>CAVQVX010000001.1:407500-5696626 GCA_963717275.1 uncultured Holophagaceae bacterium | reverse complement strand
GCCGGTTCGATTCCGGCCGTCGCCTCCAATAGATAGCCCGAACCACAAAGGTTTCGGGGCTTTTCCTTTGATGTTTAACATGGATCAACGCTGAAGGATTTTGGGCCTTAATCTACAGAGAATCTACAAGGTGACTTCCGTAACCCCGGTTGAGGAGTTGGCTCATTGGCCAAATCTTCCTTCTCCGGGTGGTCCCCAGGGAACCATCCTGCTGGGGGATTTTCATGTCACCCCAGGGCCGACTCCCACCTCCATGGCGTGGCTGACAAATCAGTATACCTATGCCACTGTGCCGATCTTCCCGCCCCTGTCCTGCGCCCTGATCCACTCGCCGAATAGGGGCGCGGCCCACGGTGACAGTCGGTGCACTTCAGAGCGGCATTGCCCCAACCGGGGGCCTTAGCATGTGTGTGGGTGCGGTTCTACCAGGGGGTGCCGAACCCAAGGATTTTGGCTCAACCGTCCCGACCAGGATGTCAGAGACTCAGCCAGCAATGCGGTTATGGCGGCACGGGAAGGGTCGAAGAGGAGGATGCGGAGCAACGGGAGCAGCTTCGTGCCACGGAAGAGTGTGTGCTCAAATCGTTGGAGAAGGCTGCAGGTTCGGAGGGAAAGGAGCATCGATCAGGTTCGGTCTGTCCTTGTAAATGGGTTTCATGTGCTGGTATGTGCTCGATCACCAAAAAAAAGGACGAGTGATTTCAGCGAAAACGAGTAGTACAGTGGGTGAGGGCGAGTTCTAGCCTGATGGCCTAGCATACTCCCACCACTTCCGAGACCAGCACATGCCCCTCGCCCCCATTGTCCTCCTCAACCACGAGGCCACCTCCGTCACACTCGGAGTTGGCATCTGCACTACAAAAGTGCGGTGGTGGCCAACTGGTCCCATGTCCTACTTTGGTATTCATTATGCGAAGTAGCTGTCATATAACTTTCTTTAAATAGGCCAATCAAAATCTCTATTGAATGAACCCGGATTGAGTAATAGGTTAGGCCGGTTGACATAACGGAATGAGAGAATGAGTGATTTCTATAAATGAGAAGCTAGAACGCCTGACATCGAAATCCCGGATGGACCGGAATGAAATAGCACTGAAATTGAGCCTTCAACTTGGTCTCACCCCAAAAAAAAGCCTGGAGACTTTGGATACTATAACCAGCCTCATGAGGAGACGCTGAAGGGTGGCAGGAACGTCTGTATCCATGGGTTTGGGACGTTCAAAGTCGAACAATTGCCAGCCGGGAAGGTGCGTGACCCCCAGGTTGCGAAAGGTCCCTTGGCGTTCAAGGAGGTAGGCCCCAGGTTGCGCTTCCGTTGGACGCCTGGAACCACGTTTTGAGGTCCGATGGCTGGGCTAGCTAGGCCGTCTGGTGGATTGGCAGAATGAAAAAGCCTCGGAATGAGCGGGTGGGTAACATTCCCTTGCGGACTGGGTCAGCCACTCCCCCAGCTTCGACCACCTCTGGCGGTTCTTCACGCCCCGAACGGCGATGGCCACGGCCTTCTTCTGTCCGACCAGCACCACCAGCTTCCGGCCACGTGTGACGCCCGTGTAGAGGAGGTTCCGCTCCAGCATGGCGTAATGCTGGGTCATCATCGGAATGACGACCGCGGGGTATTCCGACCCCTGGCTCTTGTGGATCGAGACGGCGTAGGACAGCATCACCTCGTCCAACTCGCCGAACTGGTAGATCACGGGCCTCTCGTCGAAGTCCATGGTGACTTCGTTGGCGTCCATGTCGAGGCCGGTGACGTAGCCGATGTCGCCGTTGAAGACATCCTTCTCGTAGTCATTGACGATCTGCATCACCTTGTCGCCCACCCGGATAGGTGGAGCCGAACCGTTCGATCGCAGGTTGGTCGGGGTGGCCGGGGTTCAGCACCTTCTGCAACTCCACGTTCAGTGATCTCGCCCCCACTCCTCCTCGGTTCATGGGACAGAGCACCTGCATGTCCTTGACCGGATCCAGGCCGAACCGCTGGGGGATTCGGTGCTGGACCACCTCGATGATCTTGGTCGACCGCATCCTCCGGCTCCTGGGCCTCGACGAAGTAGAAGTCCGTCTTCACGTCCTTGGCGGTCGCCCACTCCGGCATTTGACCGTGGTTGATGCGGTGAGCGTTCACGACGATCCGGCTCTCCGCTGCTTGGCGGAAGATTTCCGTCAGCAAGGTCACCGGCACGACGCCGGAGCCGATAAGGTCGGCCAGCACCTGCCCCGGCCCCACGGAAGGAAGCTGGTCCACGTCTCCGACGAAGATCACAGCGGCCCGGTCGGGCACAGCCTTCAGCAGGGATGCCATGAGGGGCACATCCACCATGGATACCTCGTCCACCACCAGCAGGTCGCATTCGAGATGATGGTCAGGCCCACGCTTGAACCCGCCGTTCTTGGGATCGAACTCAAGCAGGCGGTGGATGGTCTTGGCGACCAAGCCGGTGGTCTCGGAGAGACGTTTTGCCGCACGGCCCGTTGGAGCCGCCAAAGCTAGCGTGACGTTTTTGGCGGCGACGATCTGGAGGATGGACTTGACGAGCGTCGTCTTGCCGACACCAGGGCCTCCGGTGATGACCATGACCTTGGAGGATATGGCCTGCCGGACTGCTTCGCGCTGGCTATGGGCCAGGGTCATTCCAAGTTTGCCCTCCACCCACGGAATCGCCTTGCCTGGAGCGATCGGGGGCCATGGCGTTGTCCCCGACGAAAGGACTCGAAGCCGTTCCGCAATCGCTTGCTCGGCCAGCCAAAGATGGGGCAGGAAGGCGCATTTCTTCTCTCCGATGGTGCTGGAGGTGATGTTGCCCTCAGCCGTTTCCAACGCAAGGGCCTCGACCAGGGGTTCCCTTGGGATCTCCAACAGGGTCTCTGCCAGGGGCAGGAGTTCTTCCTCGGGCAGGGCGCAATGGCCGTCGTTGATGGCCTCCAGCAGTGCATAGGTAATCCCGGCCCGAGCACGGAGCATCGAAGTCTTCTCGATGCCGAGCTTCTGGGCAATCTGGTCGGCGGTCTTGAAGCCGATCCCACGGATGTCCCTGGCCAGTCGGTATGGATTCTCCGTGACCAGCGGGATCGCATCCGCCCCGTAGGTCTTATAGATACGGACGGCTCGGGAGGTGCTGACCCCGTGGGACTGAAGGAAGATCATGATCTCCCGGATGACCTTCTGCTCAGCCCAACCGGACGTGATGCGCTTAATTCGGACGGGGCCGATTCCTGCGATTTCCGAGAGGCGATCGGAGAGCGTCTCGATCACGTCGAACACGTCCGCACCAAATGTCTCCACCATCTTCTTGGCGAAGTGAGGGCCGATACCCTTGATCAGGCCGCTGCCCAGGTATTTTTCGATGCCCTCCAGCGTGGTTGGGAGCGAGGCCCTCATGAACGCAGCCTTGAACTGCAGGCCGTGATCTCGGCTGTTCTCCCAGCGACCGCTGGCATGGATGTATTCCCCGGCCTGGACAGTCGCTGCGGATCCGATGACGGTGACGAGGTCTCGGTGACCCCTGACCTTCACCCGCAGGACGCAGAAGCCGGTGTCGGGGCTGTGGAAGGTAACCCGTTCCACCAGCCCAGAAAGGGGCTCACGTTCGGGTTCAGTGCTCGTCTGGAGTTTCATGGGTTCGCCAAGAGGAAATCAACAAGCTCCTTACATCCTGTTGGCGTACCAAACGACGTATTCCCGCACGGGCCAGTGGTTCTTGTCCGCCTTCGGCATCACTTCAAGGTCAGCCAAGGGGACGTAGCCCTGGTGTTGCCCTTCCCTCACCTGCACCATAACCCCAAGGTCCACATCATCATCAGGCTCCAACCCCAGCACTTCCATCTTGTGACCGAGGCGGAAAGGCTCCCGGTCGGCAATATCGGTGAAGAAGGCTTCGTCATCGTCCTCCGCCCGCTTGGCCTTGAAGGGGAAGGAAAGGTGGTCTCCCAACCATGTGGCCCAGTCCCGCTCCCCCCATTCCTCCATCTTTGTTTCAAAGGCATCAGCGTCGTCAGTGTCCCAAGCAGGCTTGACCTCCTTGGTTACGGCTTTCCCTTTGTGATGGCCCACTTGAGGGCTATTCCTTGAAACCTTAACCAATTGGATTCCTCCTCATGTCCGCCTCTTGGGCTTCACCAGCTTCTTCGTCCCGATCTCAATCGGGATGGTGACCAACTCCACGCTCCCAGGGCGAAGCCATGCTCGCAGGAGACTCCGAGACCACAGCAGGTTCTGCTGCCGGGCAAAGGATGGGGGATGGAAGCCCGGTGGCTTGATCTCCGCCAAAGGGGTGGCCAGCAGGAGGGCGTAGAGTGTCTTCAGTCTCTCTGGGCCGAAAGTAGATCCCTGAACCCCCGTGTTAAAGCACCACTCCCCCATGCTCACCAAGCGCATCACGGCCATAAAACCCTTCGCCTCGGGCATCTCGCTCAGGGCCTCATCAACGACCAGGAACTTCTGCTCTTGCCAGATGTCCTCAACTTCCCAGCCCAGGCCCGGCCTGCATTTGTTCAGGATGTAGAGATTCAGCCTAGCCTTGGCCATTGCCGCATGGATACGTGGAGCATCGGGGCCGAGGGGTTCCAGTTGCTTTTTTGTGATGCGTTCCATGGGTGTCGTCAGGCCACCACGTCCGTCGTGGACAATGTGGTCGAGGATGACATTTAGATCTTCCTCTGACCCCAGGGCCAGCCCTCCATCCTCCCAGAGGCCGACCAGCTTGAACTCGGACACCACAGCAGGCTTGGTAATCTTCGCGGACGCCAGCGTTCCAAGCTCATTCGAGATTGGACGGATCCGGTGATAGTCCGCAAGGATGATGCTGGCTTTCGACATGGGGCTCTTTCCATGAATGCTCAAGATCATGAGGTTGAGGGTCAATAGGTCTGGCTGAAGCGAGGAAGGCCCCTCCATCATGCCATTCCTGGAGAATCTTGAACCCGTGCCTTGATCTGGAAGTCCATCTGCTCTCTCTGAATTGGGTCTACAGGTCCTGGGCTATCACCCAAAACTGATCCAGAGCACCCTTGAACCCATGGGGCAGGGCGAGGGGGCACCCACTTCCCAGGCATCGCCCATCTTGGAAGCTGTCAGGACATCGCAAGCGGAAGGTGGTCAAGGATGCAGCCAACGGACGGTCTGAAGGACAACTCGTATGGGGAGTGGACCCGCAAGGATTCGACCCTGAGCGACTCTACGGCTCGGAAGGAATACGGCCTGACCCAGGCGGAGATTATGCAGGGCCTCCGTACAGGCCAACTCCACTTCAGGGAGGGGTCGGCTCACGGGAATCCCTTCCTACGATTGCTTCGGCACGAAGTTGAAGCCCTGGTGGAGGCGAAGCACGGGGCCGAGTATCTGAAGAACCAGCAGGTCCAGGCCGAAGTCCAGAAGATCAACAAGGAGTTGAAGAAGCTGAAGGCCCAGATTGCGATGTTGGAAGAGCGCAAGTCAAAGCTCACCGTGCAGTGAGGCCCACTGCCATCAGCCCCTCAGGAGGGCTGGGTCGGGAATGAGCTTCCGACGGAAGAGTTCATCCTGGATCTCCGGTTCTAGGCTCCGGGCATCCACGATAAACCCATCCACCGAGATGAGCCAGACACCCGGGGCATCCGTGAGCCGGGATGGGCAGATGTAGTCAGGGTCATAGCCCTGTCGCATCCGCACGAGGTTACGCACGTCCTTGGCCTTGGCTGCCAGGGTGCTGGTCGCCGCACCCACGAGGGCGGCAAGGTCTTCCCCACGCATGTAGGGCGTTTGGGACTTGTCGAAGAGGAAGTTGTTCTGGCCGATGACGTAGATGGCGGCACCCACCCAGATCGCTGGCTTTCCCTTCAAGAGGGGAGAAGGCCGCTTTCGGGCCAGCTTCAGGAGCAAGACCCTGGCAAGCTCGGCATATTCCTCAGTGAGATGTGCCCGGCAAAGGTCATCCGAGAATGAAATCAAGGGTTGAGCGAGTTCCTGGGCTGTTGGGACCATACGCAATTCTCCGGAACCATTGTGGCAGATGCATTCTGGCTTCCTGGCCTCCGTGATTTTGGTATTGTCGCCAGTTCGCAGACCAGCGGCAGATTGCATCAGGGAATCCCAAATATCTTTAGAGCACTCAGAGCGGTTTGCGTCGCATCGGCCAGCCCAACCTATAAACCGACCACCCCCAAACCTTAGAGTCGCTATGGACAAAGGGGAGGGGGGTAGGGTGTCAGAATATATAAAATATTTATTGAAAATACGATTTGGTCAAATCGGGTCAAGAAAAAATCGCGCAAATTGAATCCCTGATTTGAAACAGGCGTTTCACGTTTCTCAGATTGCGGCGAGGGGCGACTTCTACGTGTCCTACTATTCAGCGTCGATGGACTTCAACCTCATCCTCGGCCTCCTTCGCGGGGATGAGGGTCGCGGCTACCATAAACTTCCACGACCACCCATCCTAACCCCAGCTTCGAGAAGGTTCCCGTCAGAAACGACTGCCCCGGCCAGAGGATTGTTCATCGGCACAATCGGAGCCTTAACTTGCATCCATATCATCGTCTGAGGGGATGTTACTCATCCATGCTGGAGTCTTCTCTGCTACGGGATGTAGTAATATTTTCAATCCTTCCGCCATCCGCTCTTCCTTGCTGATACTCTCCTCCCGAACCATAATCTTGAGTGGCATGTTGGAAATGACTGGGGCCGGAGGGGGCTGATCGTCGTACGTCTCAGGCACCTTACTACCCCAAGTGAGACTCATGCCGTGTTTCCCGCTAACCATCTTCTGAAACCATTCGTCAAATTGTTTATTGAAAAATTTTAAATCCTTGGTCACATTAGGGCTGGCAATCAACGTAATTTTGTTTGCTTCGGTCCGCTCAGAAATAATCTCACAAATAGTATCGTAGACCGAATCACTCAAGCTCCAACTCATCATCTTGATACTCAGAAGGTCTGGTTTGATAAGCATCTCGTTTCTTCGCTCTCTTTGATTCCAACAAATATTTATCAATTCATTGGGACTAAAGTCTTTCCATGTAAAGGAACTCACACCACTCCAGTAGGTGTCTATCAGAGCCCTGCGAAGATGAATATCATACAGGCAGATCCGACCCATTGGATACTCTTGAACGCTGATAATCCACACCCCTCTCTGCTGCAGAGCCTTGGATAGTTTGCTTGGCTCCTTCAACTGAGGAATCATTTCTAAATTTCGAAGAGATTTATTGAAGTGGCAGAGGCAACGACTCAAAGTTCCATTTTCATTTCGAATCATTCCCCTGCCACTACATTGAGGGCAATCGCCATCATTAATGACCGGTCGGTCCATTTGTTCATAATCAATTGGGTAACCCATTAGATACCCTCCTCGTCAAAATCAATTTGTGTAGTTGTGCTGGAGTCTGCGTCTGTAACCGCAACGCCAATCTTCTTCGCCCATCGTTCCCGCTGTTTTTTCTCTTCCGTAGCGGAACGAGTTTTCATTTTTATAATATATGCATCAACCTGGGATTTAAATATCCCCCATTGAAACTGGTGCTGTTCCCACCAATCATGGGGGCAGCCAAGGAGAGATGCTTGTTCTCCCTTGTCCAAAGGCCATTCGGTGGCATTGGGGAGCCAGTAAGGTTCTCCATCCCGCATCCGTAGTTCTGACTGAAAGTAAAAACCGGCTGCTCTGGTTCCGTAAAATAGAGTGTCCTTATCTGTCGCATCGTTAAAAATAGCAGCAAGACTGATGGGCACGGCTAGGACTGGATGGGTGGGGTTTCGGCGTTCGAAGTCATCCATTGTGAGGTTAGCCTTATTTTGTGTCATTTTTGACCTCAGCGGGAACCTGGAGCAAGTTGTCAGCATAGAACCACGCATACATGTTGCGGCGTTCCATCCGTTGTTCACGCAGGTATCTGGCTACTAGGACGGCAGAGGGGACGGGTAGATGGTAGCGTTCACAACCCATCTGGATATGAGCGACCAAAAGGTCACAAGGAATCGGGTGAGGGCGAAAGAACTCAAGTATATCCTTGACGGTAGCTTGTTGCTCTGGTGAGAGGGTGAGAGGGTTATATGTTCTGGGCATTTTGTACCTTTCTATGCGTTCGGGGGAGTTTCATTCGCTCGCCCCTACAATACGAAAACCATATTGGTAAAATGCTCTACTTACATTTTTAGCTAACATTATTATTTATAATAGTTAGATAATTAGACAGGCAAACACACTGTATCTTGTGGTGCAATTATTTTATACCGCAACATATAGAAGCAGAGTTCAACCCGGATTCTACCGTGGTATACCGTGGTAAGAAAGAAGAAAGGAACTGTACAATGCTTTCCCTCTTTCATCTTTCGTCTTTCTTACAACTGACTACCAAACCTACCGTGGTATACCGTGATATTCCATGTTAAGAAAGAAGAAAAAGAAAGATGAAAGAGGGAAAGGAATTCTACCGTGGTATACCTTGGTAGAATCTGACAAACTCATGCATATAGGCTCCTATTCGACTGAACAGAGACCAGCCCCCGCCCCGCTCGGATACGAAAAAGAGGCCGGAACTGGGGTTCGACCTCGACTGGCAGACGCCGGTGCGGATTACCTCACTTTTCTGGCCTCCAGGAGACGTTCGTGCTGCCGGAGGTGGATCATCACCCCTCCGACCGCTCTGGGGCCTCCTGATCCGCCTTGGCAGATCGTAATGACAATGAAAAGCAGCCTGTGGGGCACACTTTGCCGCCTCGAATCCAGTGCAGTCCGGAATGGGCTCATGGTTCAGGAGTTCCCGACTAGGATCTGCTCCGATTTCAGCACAAGGTGTGGATTTCTGGTCGAAGGAGCGGGGAACACGACTCATTAGCTGTGGTCCACCAACGTTGGACGGACCTCCCAGTGTCCCGACGTCCACGCAGAGACCTTAGCCGGGGCCTCTGGTGGAAGGCGAACCAGCCGGAGAGTCCTGCCAGAAATCACCACCATCAAATATTCGAAAAATCGGTTTCTCTGTTCATGGAGTGCCTCAGGAATTGGGTATTAGGTTCTATGGACCGACTCAACCAACCTCAGGAGCCAGATCTTCCGAGATGCGAGAAGTGACCATAGGCGAATGTTACGGCCTGGGACAGTAACCAAAAGGATCGTTTGATGGAGAACAGCACAACTAGTAAGTTAATAATACCGACTAAGAACGAGATCAACATAAACGATTCACTGCAAAATATTGTTTGCATCACCTATTACGCGGTATATCAATTACGGCGTAACCGCATTTCTAAAAGAGACTGCGTTACCCACATCTGGGGGGTAGGGACCACCGAGGACAAGGCGTTTGCTATGGCCGAAAGACATTATAGGTGCAACATAGATCGTTTGTTTATCGCGGAATGCACCAAGGAGCTTTACGACTTTGTGCTGGAAAACGGAGACTGCACGGACCCGTATGAGAGTCCGAATGGTCTTTTGGATACGAGGCAACACCACGATCCCCAGGGGAAGTAGCTATCTCAAATGATGAAGCCTCTCACCAGTGGGTATGCCACCCGCTGCGATTATTGAAAGGAACAACAGAGATCATTTCGAATCGCTCGTCAAAACCTTGATGGAAGTCGAGGGCTACTGGGTTCGCCAGTCCTTTAGAGTGGGTTTGCCTTCCGGGTGCTTGGGGGCCAACAAAGAACCTCTTGGCGGAAATCTGTAGGAATATCTATGACGGAGTATCTATCAAAGGTTTCAGAACTCCTTTAAGAATTTTGAAGAGTGGAAGATTCAATTCATGAAATCTGGCTTGCAATGAGTATTGTTCTTTATAGACGGCTCGATCTCATCCTATTTGAAAAGACCAAATATTAACGAGAACTCCAAACTCAAGGACAACATCTTTCTGGCCCCAGTTGGTGTCGTACACAAATACGCCCCACTCCCCCCCCAAAAAAAATGAAATTTCCTTTCATGAAGAATGTCTGGCCCTCAGTAATAGGTACAGAACGAAACGGTGACCACGATCCCACCGCTGAAAGGATCAAAATCTAAGGAGAGCAAGATGCGTATCAAGGATCAATCTCATAATCGCGCCGCGCTGAAAGCCATTCAAGTCTCAACCTCCTGTCTCACTAAGACCAAGCATGGCTGGCTCCTCCCTGAAAATTTGGAACCTGCATTCCTTGCCGCTCGGGAAGAAATCATCCAGAAAGAAAAGGCCAAGTGGTGGGAAGATAATGCAGAAGAGGTTGCCCTCGATGAGCGCAAAGACGAATTGAGAGACGAGGCTGAAGAATCGGGCCTTGTCGAAGGAGAGGACTTTATGATTACCTGGGATGGCAGATTTGTCCTCTTGGGCGAAAACGGAGATTAACCAAACATGGGCACCGACCCGCGCCACCGAGAGAGCCATTTATCTATGAGGGAATTTGAACTTCCACCTTTATAGATAACGAGCCACAATGAAAGGCCACGAAAAATATTCGTGCTATAATTTCCATGGGGCATCCCAAAAGGAGAATCTATGGCTGAACCCATCATTTTCGTCAAAGGCACGAGCAAGGTAAACAAGTCAGCCTACCTCGTAGGGACCGAGAAGGTGCCTGCTGCGGTAATCACCCGGCTTCTGACTTCCCTCCATGATCTTGCGGGCTCAAAGCTCGATCGTGCTTTCTACCAGAGCTTGGAGAAATACCCCAAGGTATTAGATGCCCTGGATGCCTACGGATTGAGCCCCGCACTGGCCGTGAGTTCTTTCAAGAAGCTCCAAGAAGAAAATCGGGTGGTTCCAGCCCCGGCCTCTCAAAGGCCGTCCAAGGTAGCTAAGGCAGCGGAACTCTTCTCCAAAGGAATCTGCAAACGGTTCAAGGGCACTCCTGAAGAGGTGGTTGACGCTTTCCTTGAGGTTGTGTCAAAGCCTGAATTCAAGGCCGAGGCCATCGATTGCATTTCCGCTTTCAAGAAGAATTTTGGGGAGTCCAAGTTGGGCTTCATCAAGACGAGCAATCGTCAGGGCAATCCGGCCGCTCAGAAGGCGTTGGCCAAAGCGAGGGCGGGCAAGAAGAAGTAAATGTGACATTCCGAAAACGGAGGGGCCAGGGCTATCCTTGGCCCCTTTCTCTTTTCTATAGTGAAGTTATGCAATCGACCATAAGCAGGCCACCTTACGCATTTGTCGCTGTGGCTGCAAGAAGTGCCATTGGTCAGGTTCAGCAGGAAGGGGCATTGAGAACTCTCACCACTCATACCACCTTGCCAGCCAAGAATGCGGTGCTCCGCACCACCAGCCATGTCCCAATCAATCTCGGGATGAAACGCATGAATCGTACGAAAAGAATGAAACGTCAATATCGAATAAATAGGACGAATCGGTTGACAGAAGTCCAATTCGGCCTCAATTTGGTATCGTTCAAATCGAACGAATCATACGGAGCCATGGGTGAACATCGTGATCTGGGCCGACAAAGGTGGTGTGGGGAAGTCAACCCTCGCCACCTCTCTGGCTGCGACGCTGGGAATGAGGTTGCTGGATCTCGACCCGCAGAGGGACACGCTGAGGTGGGGGCAGGGTCGCCGCGACGCTCGGGTTGATTCCATGGAAGTGGTCGCCATTTCAACGGCCGCAGAGGTGAGGGCTGTCCTGACCTCGGGGGAAGGGGCCGTCGTTGACTGCCCTCCCGGCCAATCAGATGTTGCTTTGACTGCAGTGGCATTGGCTGACCTCATCATCATCCCCTGCCGAACCGGTGACGCAGACATGGTGGCACTGGGGCGGTCGCTGGATGTGGCTCGTAGGGTCCGTAAAGCACGTCCCGAAGTCCAGATTGGCCTTGTTTTGAATCTGGCCAGGAAGACCGGCAGGGCCAGGGGTGTCGAGGCCGCTCTCCGCGCTCAGGCCGGGGCGGACTACATCTGGCTTGGGCGTATTGGTGCACGGGTCGGTGTTGAGGAAGCGTTCGTAAACAGGCGTACCTTGTTGGAAGCAGGAGGCGCAGTTGCTCACGAGTTCAGGGGCATCCGCGACGCAGTTGAAAAAATGTGTGAATCGTTCGATTCGGTGGCATCGTAGGGGACGAGGGAGACGTACGATGAGTCCGACCAAGAAGGAAGCAGGAGCCGCCTCCGCACTCGCAGCCCTGGGAGTTGGAACGGCTGAACAGAAAAACCGGATGCCGGGCAGACCGGTGCCCAAGACGGAGAAAGAGAAACCAGGGGTGCAACCCAGGGTCCAAATCTCGGTGCAATTTTCCGCTGAGGGGATGGCTCTGCTCAGGCAGGCTCAAGCTCGGCTCCTTGAACGAGGGGTTCCCAGGGCCGCTGTCAAGGGTGTGACCCTGGAGCAGGTCTTGAGGGAGTGGTTGGGCGGCCAGGGGAAATAGCTGGGGCACTCCTTGCCGCCTCAAAACCTGTGCAGTCCAGGATCGCCTCAAGGTTCAGGGATTCCGTAATCGTGTTTGCTCCGATATCAGCAGGGATCGCGGATTTCACACAACAGGAGGCACGAACACGACCCAGTCATAGGTAACGGATGGATGGCTGGCTCCGCCTACGGTCAGGTGGCACTCGCTGTGGTCTTGTTACCCAGCGAATTCTTGCAACTCCGAAACCATGAGTGGGTGCGGAAATTCCTACTCCGGGCCTGGGCTTTAGGGGAGAATTGATTACTTTCCCCATCAACTGGCCACCTTTCAATAGGAGCAGCCATGGCTTGCGAAAGGAAAACCCTCACACCCGCAGAGGCTGGGGAATTCACGAGGGCCCTTGAGAGGAGAGCCGAAACCATCGGCATCCCCTTGGATCAGTGGCTGCTGATACCGCGCAGGAAGAACGACATTCGGCAAGGGGCTGGTCCCCGCTTCGCCATCGTCCAGAGAGCACTGGAATGCGCCGCCGCTGGCGGGAAGTACGGACATGTACTCGGCTCCATTGTCATCCAGGGCAATGGGGAACGATACACGATCAAAACCCACGATCTGGCAGGTTTCGTATGCGCGAACAGATACTGCGAGGCGATTCCTCCAGGAGATGCTGGAACCTCCCAGCGGGCAACCTTACTCCACGCCGATCAGGCCACTGGACTACCGAGGATCAAAGTGTGTCCTGATCCCCTGCCAGTCACGGAATCAACTCAGGGATCACAGCCCATCGCCCACCATGCCATTCTACCGGCGTCTCCCTGTGAGCCGCTCCGAGCGATCTTGGCTGGGGCCTACCCTTGCCCTTGCTTCAAATCGGTTTGCAGTTCCATGCGCTGGGCACCTGAGGCCGGACACATCCCACGGGGCTACCTGGGCGCAACAGGACGACCGGAAGAGGTCGAACTGGTGCTTGTGTTCGCCGAACCAGGAGATCCTCAACCCGGAGACCACAGCACCATGGAAGATGCGTTGCGACATGCCTACTGGGCGTTCCGTGAAGGCCCCGGCCAGTTTCACCAGAATGCTAGGTTCCTTTTCGATCGGTGCTGGCCATCTCTCAACTACGATGAGCAGTTGAGAAAGGTGTGGGTCACTGAGTCCGTGCTCTGCTCGGCCGAGGTTTCAGCAGGTACCGTCCCCAGTTCGGTGGGGCTTGCTTGTGGCGAACGCTATCTCAAGAAGCAGATCCAACTCTTTCCGCAAGCCCTCGTAGTGGCCTTGGGGAACAAAGCTGCCGACCGCATGAACCGTATCGGCGTTCTCGGGTTCGAACGAGCCTATGCCCTCGGGAAACCGGGTTGCTTCCAGGCAGGCGCCCAGCCATCCTGGCACCGCATCGCCGAACTGCTGGCAGCACGAAGGTGAGACGAGGATTACGTTCATGGTACCTTTCCCCGAGTCCAAGATGCCGGAAGCTGAAACCAGCCTTCGGCTTACTTTCTTCCTACTCCAGAACCACTTCACGGAAATTGTCGAGGTCGCGATCGATGGAGCGCAGGTCAGGACGCTTGAGCTTGTTCACTTCCCGATCGAGGCATTCCTTCTCGAATCACAATGTGAACCCTGTGGTCCCTCGAAGGGAGACTGGGGCGGCACATATCGCCATGCCCCATCAGGTGGGCTGCTCCGAATCCATTCGACCCCTGGGCTTGGTGACGTAGTGGCTGAACTTTCAGATGGGCGCACTTTCAGGGCTGAAAGCAAGAAAGGGCCTCTTTTCCGCAGACCGGGTTCACCGGAGTATCCCTTGCTACATGAGGCTCTCGGGCAACTCCTGACTGTGGCCGAAGTTGGGGAGACGGATGTTCTGGCTGTTGCAGTTCCCCACTCGACTAAATTCGCGGAACTGGCTGAACGATGGAGGAAGGCACCTCTTGTCGTCCGTGCAGGTATCCAGATTCTTACCGTTGACCGGACCAACAATGTCCATGGTCTTGACCTTCCGGGGATGTGGCGGGGAGGGGAAGTGGCTCATGCCCTTAGATCCGCCCAGGAGATCCCCTGATAGCCTCAATCCCGATCCTTGAATCGGTGATCACCTGCCCTGAGGGCGACTCTTCGATTCCCGAAACCATGCCCACCGATGCATGTCAGTGGTTCTATACCTGCCCGAATTGCCACGCGGTTCTCCGTCCCAAGGTTGGCGATTGCTGCGTGTTCTGCTCTTACGGCTCCGTCCCGTGCCCACCTGTCCAGCTTCAAGGCAAGACGGGCGGGTGCAGTTGCGGCGGGAGCTAACCCCTTAGAAGGCTCCCATTGGGTCCAGTTAAAAATGCAAGGATTATAGAGTTTAGGAGTTATCATGTCTCCAAACTCCTATTCGCTGTTTACCAGTGCCTAAGGTCGAAATTCTCCAACACGGAACCTCCTATGCCCAAGGCCATATCCAAGACCGGCTCAGAACTATTCATTGTGGACAACTCCGAGGAGGACTGGAAGGTTGTTCGATACCTCCACGACTGGTGCCAGATTTCAAAGGCCATCGACATCGCCACTGGCTATTTCGAGATTGGTTCCTTGCTTGCCCTGAAGGGTGAGTGGCAAAAGGTCGACTCCATCCGCATCCTCATGGGGGATGAGGTATCCAGAAGGACTCAAAAGGCATTCCAGCAAGCACTCGGTCAGGTTCGGGAACGTCTGGATGGGAGCATCGAGCAGGAGAAATTGAGAAACGACTTCTTGGAGGGAGTTCCCGCCATAGTTGAGGCCATCAAAGGCGGCAAGATCCAATGCCGTGTCTACAAAAAGGACAAGTTCCACGCGAAAGCCTACATCACCCGCGCCCGGTTGGAGGTCATCGGCTCCTTCGCCTTGGTAGGCTCATCCAACTTCACGGCGCCGGGGCTCCAGGACAATCTGGAACTGAACGTCCAGATCACTGGCGGACCAGTCTCGGTGCTTCAGGAGTGGTACGAGAAACACTGGAACGAAGCCGAGGACGTGACTCCAGAAGTATTAGAAGTCATCGATCGCCACGTTCGAGATTACTCCCCCTTCGACATCTATGCGAAGTCGCTCCAGGAGTTCTTCCGGGGGCATGAAATGACGGCCACCGAATGGGAGCAGAACGAATCAAAAATCTATCCCACCCTCGCGACTTACCAGAAACAGGGCTACCACGGCCTCCTGAAACATGCTCAGGTCTACAATGGTGCCTTCCTCTGCGATGGCGTTGGTCTCGGAAAGACCTTCATTGGGCTGATGCTTATCGAGAGACTCATCATTCTGGACCGGAAGAATGTTGTACTTTTCGTCCCCAAATCCGGGCGAAAGGCTGTGTGGGAGTCCAAGCTCCGCCAGTATTTACCGAACCTGTTCGGGAAGTATAGCCATCTTGAAATCTTCAACCACACCGATTTGATGCGGAAGGGCGATTGGCAAGAAGACCTTCGAACGGTGGCCGAACGAGCAGATGTTGTGATCATTGACGAGGCCCATAACTTCCGAAACACAGGCACGAAGGGGAGTGACCCTGAAGAGCGACAGTCCCGCTACTGGAGGCTCTTCGACCTCATCCAGGACAAGACCGTCTTCATGCTCACTGCCACTCCTGTGAACAATCAACTCACTGATTTGCTCCACATGATCGAATTGTTCTCGCGACAACGCCAAAACTACTTCAGCCGCCTCGGCATCCATAACCTCCAGGCCCATTTCAGGCAGATGGAGCGCCAGATCGACAGGGCAATTCGGGACACAACTACCGATGAAGGCGCCCCCGCCGAGGTCAACGCCCTGGATGCCGAGCGCGTCCTGGGCTCAGATGCACTTTTCCAGGAACTGGTGGTTCAACGCAGTCGGAGTTACGTCAGGAAGAGCGTGGCACAAGAAGAAGGCAGCAACGTGCTCTTCCCCAATCCCAAGGAACCGAAGGTCCAGCCCTACTCCGTGAAGCAGACCTACGGCAAGCTCCTGGACATGCTGGAAGATGCTTTTGCGAAGCATGACCCACTGTTCTCGTTGGCCATATACTTCCCGCTGGCCTACTACAAGGGCAAGGACGCCGACAAGATCGCAGCCTTCGATCGAGGCCGTCAGGAGCAGGTGGTTCGCCTAATCCGCACTGCCTTCCTCAAGCGGTTCGAAAGTTCGGTAGAGGCATTCCGCATGTCCTGTTGGCGGCTTTTGAAGAAGCTCCTGGCCTGGGCTGAGGTTCATGCATCGGACCCTCGCGCCCACTCTCGAATCGAACGATGGAAGCGCCAGAATGAGACCCTGCTTGGGTCGTCAGCGAGTGCTGAACAGCGTCTCAATGGGTTCGATGAAGATGAGGACGCCGATTTGCTCGGTCAGGCCGACTTCGATGCAGTTGAAAAGCTGAACCCTGATGAATACGATATCGACGCCATCCTCGACGAGACACTGTTGGATCTCGACCAGATCGTGAAGTTCCTTGAATTCCTGAAGAGTTTCAAGTCATCCCAAGACAAAAAGCTTAACGCCCTCAAGCAACTTTTGAAGAAGGACGCCGTGCTTAGCAAGAACAAGGTCATCATCTTTACCGAATTTATGGATACTGCGAAATACCTATACAGGGAACTCAAGGACGAAGTGAGCGGCCTGGAGGAGATAGACGGCCAGAACTCCGATCGTTACGAGGTCATAACTCGCTTCGCCCCGTACTACAACGGTACCTCGAGCTCCGAACTGGCAGAGAAGGGCCTCGAAGAGATTCGGGTGCTCATTTCCACGGATGTCCTTTCCGAGGGCCTCAATCTCCAGGACGCGACCCGTCTCATTAACTACGACCTCCATTGGAACCCAGTCCGCCTCATGCAGCGGATCGGTCGTATCGACCGCCGTATGGACCCCAATGTGGAGGCTCGCATTCTTGCCGATCATCCCGAGGAGAAGAAACTCCGGGGTGAGGTGGGCTACTGGAACTTCCTCCCTCCCGATGAATTGGACGATCTGCTGCGCCTATACAAGACCGTCTCAAAGAAGACCCTCCGTATCAGCAAGACCTTCGGTATCGAGGGGAAGAAACTCCTCACCCCTGAGGATGACTTCGAGGAACTCAGGAACTTCCACGAGGCGTACCGAAGGCACCCTATCCCCTCTGGAATCCATGCACCTGGAATACCAGGGCCTTCTTAAACAGAACCCCGATCTGGAGAAGCACTTGAACTCGCTTCCCGGCAAGGTCTTCAGCGGAAAAGAACACCCGCAACCAGGGACGCGAGCAGTCTTCTTCTGCTACGCCCTTCCTGCTAAGGCCCTAGTCCAGGGCGGTCCCGAGGATGAGGGTGAGAAGTGGAGCATCGAGGCTGGTCGAGTTCAGTGGTACCTCTACGATCTTGAAAAGGGCAAGGACAAAATCCTGGAAGAGTCGACAGAAATTCTTCAGGTAATCCGCTGCCTCCCAACAACGCCTCGCATGGTCGCCACCCCCAAGATCACGCTTTCTGAAATCCGGGCTGAGGTGGATAAGTTCATAAAAAATGACTACCTAAAACGAGTCCAGGCGCCCATTGGCGTTAAGCCCGTGCTTCGCGCTTGGATGGAACTCAACTGAGGGTAGAAAACTAAAATTTCGGGAGTTGGCCGTGGCATTCGACGACATTCAACGTCTCCGTTCAATCAAGACCTTTCCATCTCTGGTGAAATATCTGAGGGATGAACTGGACTGGCCCATCGAGTCCGATGACACCGAAGAACTCACATTTGAATACGATCCAGAAGAACTAGGCATTGATCCCAAGACCGCAGCCAAAATCCAGGAAATCAAGCAGCTTCGTCCGATGGATACGCAGCAGCCATGGGGAATTTTCTTTGTAAAATTCGAGCCTAAACACCTTCCAGTCGTGGTGCTTCGAAAAATCCTTAACCAACTTGTCATCAAGAAACGGGTGTCTTCTGGGAAGTCCACCCAGGCCGCGTGGAAACTCCATGATCTCTTGTTCATTTCCAGCTATGGGGAGCACGAGGAGCGGCAGATTACTTTCGCCCACTTTACCCAGGACCTTGCAGGGAAAGACCTTCCCACTTTGAGGGTACTGGGTTGGGATGGACGCGATACCCCCCTCCACATTGACGAGGTTGTTCAGACCCTAAAGACCAACTTCCGATGGCCCAGAACTTTCAATGCCGATGAAATCCGGCAACGTTGGTCCTCCGCCTTTGCTAATCGCTATCGAGAGGTAGTCACCACTGCCAGCGGTTTGGCTGAGCGGCTGGCGATCCTGGCCAGCAGGATTCGGGATCAGGTCCTTGAGGTTATGTCGTACGAGACAGAGAAGGGTGCTATCCGGCAACTCTATGCCGCCTTCCGTACGGGGCTTGTCCACGACTTGGAACCCAAGGACTTCGCGGATACTTATGCCCAGACCATTGCCTATGGGCTACTGTCGGCTCGTATCGCGGACCCAACTAAGACAACCCTAGATGATTTTGCTGCGCACATGCGCACCAACCCCTTCCTGCGGGAGTTGATGGAGACTTTCCTGCGTATAGGGGGCCGGAAAGGGAAGGCTGGTGGCCCAGGCATTGACTTTGACGAATTGGGTGTCTCGGAAGTGGTCGCCCTGCTGGACGAGGCAAACATGGAAGCTGTGGTCCGGGATTTCGGGGACCGCAATCCTACCGATGATCCCGTAATTCACTTCTACGAGCACTTCTTGGCGGCCTACGACAAGCAACTGAAGGTCAGTCGTGGGGTCTTCTACACACCTCAGCCCGTGGTTTCCTACATCGTCCGGAGTGTCCATGAACTCCTCCAAACGGAGTTCGGCCTGGAGAATGGGCTGGCAGACACAACCACCTGGGGCGAGATGCTAAAGACCCACCCTGGCATGAAATTGCCGCTGCTCACCGATGAACCGGGGGAGAAGCGGACCATCTCACCGGACGAGCCTTTCGTCCAGATCCTTGATCCCGCCACTGGTACCGCCACCTTTTTGGTCGAGGTAATCGAGGTGATTCATCAGACACTCCGCTCAAGTTGGAAGCAGCAGCGACTGACGGAGAAGCAGCAGGAGGCTGCATGGAACGACTACGTGCCACAGCACCTCCTCCCGCGCCTCCATGCCTTCGAGCTAATGATGGCTCCCTATGCCATCGCCCATATGAAAACTGGCCTCAAGCTCGCTGAAACCGGTTACCGTTTTGGCACCGAGGAACGAGCTCGCATCTATCTCACCAATGCTCTCGAACCGTGGGTAAAACAGCTTCCCCTCATAGGTTTCGACGCACTCGGCCACGAGGCCGCAGCCGTTAACGAAATCAAAAGGCACAAGCGATTTACCGTCATCCTTGGAAACCCACCATATTCGGGCATTTCCTGGAACATGACTGAAGCGGCCCAACAATTGGTTGACCGCTATCGCTATGTGAACGGCGAACCCCTTGGCGAGCGGAAGCTATGGCTTCAGAATGATTATGTAAAGTTCCTTGGATTCGCACATCGTTTAATTCTGAACACCGGCGTTGGGTGTCTCGGATTTATCACTGACAACAGCTACCTGGACGGTCCAACGTTTCGTGGCGTTCGGTCGAACCTCCTTCATGATTTTTCCAGTCTCAAAGTACTTAATCTGCATGGCAGTTCAAAGAAAATTATCAAGACAGTAGGGTCAGAAGCAGACCAAAACGTCTTTGACATAACTCAGGGGGTTGCCGTTATACACGGTGTCCGAAATGTAGGCTTGAACCAGCACCGGTTCTACGCGGCAAGTATGGTTGGAAGCCGCCAATCGAAGTACGATCGCCTTTTTAACAAGAGTATATCAAATGTCCAGTGGTCAAAATTCACACCAACACCACCGTATTTTCAGTTTGTCGAAATGAATCTAGATGGAGAGGCCGAATTCAATAACTATTGCTCCATTAGGGATGCCTTCCTACTTCAATCTGTTGGCATCCAAACATCGCGTGACGACCTTGCAATTGATTTTACTCGTGAAGAACTTGTTGCGAAGGTTCTCGAATTTGCATCGCCCAAAGCGAGCGATGCCGAAATTCGTGAACGTTACTTTCCTGGGAAAAAGGTTGGAAATTACTTGGCGGGTGATACGCGCGGTTGGAGTCTGTCACTAGCTAGGAAAGCGTTGATGAAAGTAAAAAGCCTGGACGATGAAATCGTGCGTATCCACTACCGCCCATTTGACTTTCGGTTTGTATTCAACTCGACGCTGCTGGTTGATTGGCCTCGTCCAGAAGTTTCGGAGCAAATGCGTTCAGGCAAGAACATCGGTCTTTGCATGATACGTAGGACAGAGAACGCTCGTGATTATGATTATTTCAGTGTTTCACGTAACACCATCAGCAACCATCAAGTTTCGTTGAAAGATGGGACCTATCTATTACCACTTTATTTGGAGTCAGCAGGAATCAACCAAGGGCTTTTTAGAGGCACACACGACAAGAGGCCGAATTTTTCCACCAGCTTTCTTAAAACAGTGGCAACAGCTCTACAACTAAATCAGAAGGGCGTACACGGGTTGCCCGATGGCCTGACACCTGAAGACATCTTCAACTACGCTTACTCGGTGTTTCATAGTCCAGTCTACCGAACCCGATACGCGGAGTTTCTGAAGATCGATTTTCCGCGTATACCCTTGACGGGGAGCTTGGAGTTGTTCCGTGCGATGGCCAAACTCGGCGGCGAACTCGCCGCCCTGCACTTGCTGGAATCACCCATGCTCGCCCGGCCCATCACCGAGTTCATCGGCAGCCGCCATCCAGAGGTGGAAAAAATTTCATGGTTGAACAACACTGTATGGATAGACAAGGTTCAGACCACCGGCTTTAGGGGAGTGCCCGAGGAGGTCTGGAACTTCCATGTCGGCGGCTATCAAGTTTGCGAAAAATGGTTCAAGGATCGGAAAGGCCGTGTGCTTTCCAGTGATGATATCAAGCACTACCAGAAGATTGTTGTCGCCATCTCGGAAACCATCCGCCTTATGGCCAACATCGATGAAGTCATCGAGGAGTATGGAGGGTGGCCTGGAGCTTTTGCAACATAGGGGTGAGCCATGAACGTGAGGTGGCCGCAAGAACACCCTCGGCTGAGGTAGCGTCCAATGCAACTCTCAGAGTTTTTCACCTGGAAGGAGGTTGGCCTTGGTGATAAGCCGAACCATTTTTTGAGTTCGTGCCTCAATCATCTCAACATCCCAGTTGGGAGCATCTGCAAGACTAAATTCCTCCCCATCTACATTGAAGGGAAGAGCGTTCAGGGCCAGTCCATTCTTGTAGCCAATATTGATCTTTTCTCCCAGGGTGTTGTGGTCCTTAACCAATTTCTGCTTCTTCTCGAAAGAGGTCGTAGAAAGATCGGAGTTGTAACCGCTCATGGTCAGGTTGCCTAGGCGGTGGACCCAGGCATCCTGGAGGTCTGAAGCCTTCTTGCGATCACCGCCAGCAATCATTTTGACCCAATGATCTGGGAGTTTGTCTGCTTGTGGGAGGACATGCTCTACCGTCCAGATAAATCGGTCCTTATCGTCCCGTGCCCAAAAATCGGGGGAGTAGAACTCCTTTGAGTTGTTCATCTGATCAATTTGAATCAATACATACCTAGCCATCCATGTGTTGTTCTTATAGATATCACCCTCAAGGGTCGATCGGAATTCATCAACGCTCGCAGGTTTGACGTAATCCAGGAGCTTTTCCACAAACCAGTCGAACTCCAAATTCAGTCCACCACTGATCCTTGTGGCACAAGCTTCGACTAGGTCGATGAGCCCCTGGTCCATTTGTCGGGTTGGTGGTTTGTCGGTCACATTGCGGCGGATGAAGTACCTGCGCATTAGGTCGACAACACGGAGGAGGAACTTCTCGTCCTCGAAATGGTGCTCATCGATTGAGAAAAGATACAGTAGGAGGAGGTAGACCGGGGTTGATCCTATTCGCTTGAGTTCTGTGAGGTTGGCTGCAAGTTGTTTTGGACTGTACTCAGCTTGTAGCAGGTGGCCATAGGTTTCTGCGCTCTGCGTTAACTCTTCGAAAAGTTGAGCGGCATTGCGGACAATGAGGGTCTCGAAAATCCTGATGATCAGAGACCGAGTAGCCTTTGTAACCTTCTCCACCCTCACTTCCTTGCGATGCTTGAAGGCATTGTAGAAGTGCCTGAGGAAGCGTTCCTGATCCTGGACGTCAGGTACAGCCTCAATGATCTTCTGCCACTGCTCGAAGGAATCATCGATATCCGCCCCGTGCTTCCGTTCCATTTGGGCCAGCATCTTGTTCTTGATGATGTCCATCGCGGATAGTGGCACACCCCGATTGTTCAGAGATTCGAATAAGGTGAAGGCATCTGACTGACTTCCAACAGTAATTTGCACGAACATCAATTGATTCACCTTGTCCAAGAGTTTGAACAGGGGGGTTAGTTCCGTTGGGATTCGACTCTGGAAGAATGACAGGGCTTGTCCAAGTCGCCGATTCCCGCAGTAGGGTGGTTTGGACTGAGCCTCAAGAATCCCAGTCTCGCTTAGTAGGAACCGGTAGTCCTCCAAGTTATGGTTTTGAGCACTGGGCTGAACCCTCAGAAAGTAGACATCCTTGCCGATTGTGAATGAACCCTGTTCACCCTTCTTCCCATCACGTTTCCTTTTTGCCAGCTTGTTTCGGATGCTCGTAAGGGAAGCACTCACCTCCTCTTTGTCTTGTTCATCGAGCACCTTGTGCCCATCTCTCGCGGCCTTCAGATTGGAATAAATTGCCGCCAACAGAAGGGAGAGGGTTGTAAGGCGCTGCTGGCCATCTACTACTTCAAAAATGATTTCATCCCCCGAGGTCATCGCAGGGATGTCGCTGACACAGATGATCGAGCCCATAAAGTAACCCGTGTCGTTGTCTTCTATGTCATTGAGTAGCTGGTCCCACTGCCCTTTGCCCCAGGTGTACTCACGCTGATATTTTGGAACATGAAAGTGCTCGCGAGCACCCTGGTCCACATTGATCAGTTTGGTGAAAGGCATGTGTTGGGCTTGCATGGCCAGTCCTTATTGATGTGGATTTTAAAGTGCGCCGTTGAAGGCACGGTGCAGGAGGGTCTGCTTCAGTTCATCAAGGGCTGCAACCTTTTGCTGGTAGATGGTTTCGAGGGAAATGGTCTCTTCCTGGAGTGCTTCTAGGTGCTGGACAATCTCAACCTGCTTGGGCATCGGCGGCACGGTCACGGGCAACAGTCGAAGGTCCTCTAGGTTGATCCCAACATAGGTGGCCCCCTTCTTGACCTCGCTGAGCCAGTCCTGGCTGATTCCTGAGCCAATCATATAGCAGAGGAAACGGGAGTCGATTTGATGTGGATCTGAAGGAACAACCGCAACCTCCCGTGAAACGTTCCATCCGGCCATTTCTTGAGACGCTACTGCAACCCCACCAAGGGTTCCACGAACATTTACGAGTAGTTCTCCGCCCTGGAGAATGGTTCGCGAATAGTCGGCAGAGAGGGCGGGTGAAATTCGCTTCATGCCTTCCGTTTCGATCCGAAGCCACCGGACATTACTTGTCCGAAGACAAGGAGTTCCTGAGGGGACTTCAGAACCAAGCTTGATGACACCGTATGTGATCCCACGGTTTGGGTTACACAGATCGAGTAGTGACTTTCGACTCCATTCACTTTCAGGGTTGGCAAAAAGTGTATGCAGGTGGCTTTTGAATAATTCCTTCGAGTTTTGGAGGTTCTTCTCCGCATTGGCCTTGGCGGTGGCGATGCCCTCGAAGGCTTCATCGAGGATGGCAACGATGCGATGCTGCTCCCGAATTGAGGAAATTGGGACGGGCACTTTTCTTAAATCACCGAGGTTGATTACCTGCTGGACTGAGCCTCCGGTGAACGTGCCTAAGGCCGTCTTTCCATCTGGAGAACGAAGGTAGTAGCTAACAAAATTAGCATCCGCAATCGGAGCAAGCCGGATTAACCCAACTTGACGAGCAATATTGGCTCCGAATAGGGAAGAAGGTGCCACCGCAACCGCTCCAGGTTGCCCCACTAGACAGATAAGTAGCTCACCCCCCTTTAATATGGTTCGCTTGTATTGCTCTGAAACCGAGGTCGTTATTGAACGAAGTTGGTGCTCAAGAACTTGGCCGTTGGCAAGATCACCGCCACGGACGAACTGGACATCGCCCGGCTCCCCAGGCTTGATAACCCCATAGGTGATGGGGGAATCCGCCAAGGTAAGCTCATCGAGGCAGATTTCTGAATAGGATTCCTTCACAGCAACCCCCGAATGGTCGCCAGAACTTCGGCACTATCGGCGTCCAGTGCAGCGATCTCATCCAGAATGTCCTCGGGGCTTCGCAGGGCCTCTTCCTCGCCACCGTTGGGGTTCTTCGAGGACAGATCGAAGGTGCTTTTGTCGATGCACCTCATGTCCACCGACCAGGACTTGGGTGAATCCGCCAGGGTCTTCTGCAATTCTACGAACTCGGCCAGATCCTCATCATTCAGCGGGTTCGTCTTCCCCATGTTCCGCCCAGGCTGAAGCTGATAGTACCAGACCTTCTTGGTTGGGTGGCCCTTCTGGAAAAACAGCACTACCGTCTTCACTCCAGCACCCTGAAAGGTTCCGCCGGGGCATTCCAGAACGGTATGGAGATCGCACTCCTCCAGGAGTTTCTTCCGCAGCGATACGGAGGCATTGTCCGTGTTGGACAGGAAGGTGTTCTTGATGACGATGCCAGCCCTGCCACCAGCCTTGAGGATCTTGATGAAGTGCTGGAGGAATAGGAATGCGGTTTCCCCGGTCTTGATAGGGAAGTTCTGCTGAACCTCCTTTCGCTCCTTGCCGCCGAACGGTGGATTGGCCAGGACGATGTCGTAGCGGTCCTTCTCCTGGATGTCAGCCAAGTTCTCGGCCAACGTGTTGGTGTGGATGATGCTGGGAGCCTCGATGCCGTGCAGGATCATGTTCATGATCGCAATCACATAGGCCAGACTCTTCTTCTCCTTGCCGTAGAAGGTCCGCTTCTGGAGGGTCTCCAGGTCCGCCGTGCTGAGCTTGTTGTTCTGGGTCAGGTAGTCGAACGCCTCGCACAGGAACCCTGCTGACCCCACGGCCCCGTCATAGATCCGCTGGCCGATCCGGGGCTCCACGACCTGGATGATGGCTCTGATGAGGGGCCTGGGCGTGTAGTATTCCCCGCCGTTCCGTCCGGCATTCCCCATGTTCTTGATCTTGCCTTCGTAGAGGTGGGACAACTCGTGCTTCTCCACCTGGGAGCGGAACTGAAGCTCGTCAACTAGATCGATGACTTCCCGGAGGTTGTAGCCACTCTGGATGCGGTTTTTGATCTCCCCGAAGATTTCCCCGATCTTGTACTCGGTCGTATCGGGGCCGGTGGCCTTCTGCTTGAAGGCATGGAGGTAGGGGAAAAGCTTCAGATTCACGAAGTCTCGAAGGTCGTCACCCGTGAGGGCGGCGTTGTGGTCCACCTTTCCGTCCTTCCCCTTCGGGGTCGCCCAGGTCTCCCACCGGAACGGCTTTTCCAGGATGAAACCGTAGGTCTTGCCGTGCAGACCCGCCTCCATGGCCTTGTCCTGCTCCAGGGCGTCCAGGTACTTTAGGAAAAGGAGCCAGGAGGACTGTTCGGTGTAGTCCAACTCGCTGGTGCAACCCGCATCCTTGTGGAGGATGTCGTCAATATTTTTGAAGGTCTGCTCAAACATCAAATGTCCTATGTCCGTGGGCTTTTCAGGGATCGGGGGAGAAGCGGAGGAGCCCCAGTAAGATGAATTGTTTCATTCACTCTACTACCCAACAGGGCAGGTGCTCGCGTCAAACGCTGACCATACGCACTTGGTAGTCCATGGGGGGAGGCGGATTCGGTAAGGCAAGAGGGCCTCACTGCACCGTCAGTATTGCCCCATGACAAATGGTTGACCGACCATCCTAATTTGGTGGTTCAATCTTTCCCATCCAACACCTGAGCACGGGAGGCCATGATGTCCACCAAGGCACAGATTGAGACGGTATGGGAGAATGCGAAGAAGATTCGCGGCAAGGATCCTGACACTTTTCGGCAGGACCAGCATGGGAACGTTATGTGTCGGAATTCCTACGGGATTGACTATTATGCAAATCGAAGCAAGTAAAAAAGCAAAAAAATCTTTGCATCCAGGTGAACCAGATGGAAAATAACAATGAGTTTTCCCTATATAGAAATTGGGCAAGAAATCAGTTTGATAAATTTCGGGATTGCGTTGCTTTTATTGAAGTGCAAGATGAATTTGGAGAAATAAGAATAGGATCTTGCTTTCATGTAGGTGAAGGTACATTTGTTACGGCTCGTCATGTCATCGAGAATCTAACAATATCCCATATAGGATTTGATGATTATCGTTTTTTGAAACGAGGACATAAAGACCTTGCAACTTTTCGGGAGGCTTGTGAAGTTGAACAAAATGGCATAAAAATTGAAGTTGGGCCATTTTTTCATTCAGATTCTTCTATTGATATTGCCTGCTTCAGGGCAACTCCTTTCCCGGATAGTTATATTCCTCTTGGTGGCCACTTTGATGATTTTTTGGGTCGATTCGATTTATTATTATATCGTACTCTGATTCTTGGTTATCCGCCCATCCCTTTCTCAAACCGTCCAAATCTTATCGCATGTTCAGGAGAGGTAACAGCATTAATTGATAAATATACAGGAGGCCACCCTCATTTCCTTATTTCGACAATGGCGCGAGGCGGCTTTAGTGGAGGACCTGTCCTTATTGCATACAATGAATCAAATGAAGAGGGTGGGACAGCTGCTCTCGGCATAGTAACCGAATCTCTTATTCGGGATAACAGGGAGATTGAGCTTGGGTATCTAGCCGTATTAACTGTCGAACCAATTTATAATTGTTTAGAGACATACAAATTATTGCCAGAGGTACAGCGTTACGATATGTACTAAACTATAAAATTTACATCATGACATATGGCACATACTAGTTACTCTGTCAAAAGTGATGACGAAATGTCTTCACAGTTCATGAAAGGTGCGGAAGATGTTTGTATGCTAGAATAGCAACATAGAGTGATCTTTACCTAATGAAAGTTTAGTCTTTGTCTAGAGTTTCAATATTAAATTGGCTTTATGTGTAGTTCAATTCTGATAATAAATTAAGTCCAATATTAATGTTTGGAAGTGGTTCAATAAGGGTCAACTGAAACAGATTTTCCTTTATTACGTGTCTTTGATTGCTCAATTAAAGGCGGAGATGCCATTGAAGTTAATCTGGACAGTTGCGATATCAGATGAATAGGATGAGCCAGAAAAATATTTAAAATGATTTCTAGCAAAAATATCTAGTATAATTGGAAACTATTGGCTCGACGGAATTGTGCCAGCACTATTTCAATAAGCAAGAATCAAACTTTCGAACCCTATTTGTAGAGAGTTAGGAGGGTTAGATGCAAAAATGTGATTTGTGCGGTTCGATCCAACCGTGCGTGTGCTGCGATCGAAAGACTGGCCGATGTGTGGATTGTGAGAAACCAGTACTGCCAAGTAGTAATCGCTGTAGGTCGTGTCAGGGGAAGCGAATCCAGCAGCCGGTGCAGACAACGAAGATCAACTGGCCGGATTTGGATAGTCTCCAAGAGATGGTTTTTGTGTGTGGCTATTCTGAGGTCGCCAGAAGGCTTCGGGTGAGTGATGTCGCCGTTCGCAAACATCTCCGGAAGGAGCTTTTCTCTTTGCAGTGTCCGGCGTCTACGACTTTGCCGGAGTAGCCAGAACCCAGCGGTACAGCGTTGGGACGGAATTCCCCAGATTTTTGGTTACGTCCTTGGGAGGAACGCTCGAACCTCACTGATGTCCCGTCCATTACCTTCCGCACTGACCGGCACGGCCCAGAGCGGGATGCGATCGAGAGAAATGAAGGAAGCGAGAAGGAAGGCTGCTCGGAGGGGCCACCAGAGGGCGGAGTCCTTCGTCGAATGCTAGGTTCGGCTGGGACGCCTCCCTTTGATGTAGCCCGTGGTGCACTTAATTGGGTTGTGATCATTGGCACCCAAAGAACCTATATCATCCGCTAAATACCTCATCCATATTTTTTGCAGCAAGCAGCTTGGAGAAGTTTGTATATCGTGGACCTTGCGGTGCCTTAACTAAACCTTTTGGCACCAGGGGAATAGGTTTGATTTGTTTGGCTGGTTCTTTAAAGTTTAGAACATATTTGTTTGAATTTTCCCATTGATCTATAGAGTCAACGTCTGCGACATGCGTGATAGCAGATTCTGGAGCCACCCGATAAGCAGCAATATGTTTGATTTTATCAATCATGCTTGCGTGGATCCGTATCGCCCACCACCTATTTTCATTGAGGAACACTTCTAAAAAGCCTTCTTCTCTGGCAGGTACAACAATAGTATCAATATCGGAAATATCAACTGTCGCTATCGCTTCTTTGTGGTTCCCTACTTGACCCGGGGCCGTGAGGTCGTACAGGAATGGTTGGAATTGGTAAAGGTACTCCCCAGAGTTCCCTTTGAAACGACTGAATGTCATCGTTTCAACTGGGAAGCGGAAACGGCTCATAAGCACCGTTTCAAGTTCTTCTTGCATCTCATCAATTATTACAAGGGCATTGAATCGGTCTTTCCCGTAAACAATATTCTCTAGAAGGACATCCACATTGTCAAATCCGTTCTTTTTTGAAAAACTTTTAGAAAGTTCAAGGGCATTTTTATTATCGCTAATAGCATCTTTTAAAATGGATTTGACCGTATGCGGAGAAGTCTCAAAAGATAGAGAAAATTCCAAAATTTGGACTGCAATATGCTTGAGAGGATCATGGGATGCTAGTTCTATTTCAACAACAAACAGTTTTGGCTGTTTTGCACTGCTAAGATCAAGCAAATACCCATCAGGAATGTTTTGCGTCTTTCCCTTGGCTCCAATCTTCTTCTTCAGATCAAGGTATACGCGGTTGGGACCAAACAGCACGGGCGCGGCTTCACAGATGCATTTCTCCAATTCGGCTTCGGAAAGGAAGGGTTCTTCATGCAGGGTGGCCTGGGGATTCCAAAGCATGTCGAGAGTCCTTTGCTTGGATAGCGGAGGGTTGCCAGATGAGGGACGGAGATAAGTGAAAGTTGAAGTGATTGCAGGGTACCACCTTCGCATACAGAATTCATGATGGTGTTGCGACATTCATCAAAACGCCAAAAACATTTGCGCCTCGGTGGGTCGATACCTCCCAGGGGCTCTAACTCAATTGGTTGACAGCCATAGGGTCTGATCACTTTCACTGTCCTACGAGTTTCTTCCCGTCCTCACGAAGGGTGCCGTCCGGTGCCACGTGCCGGTATAGGGTCTGACGGGTCACTCCGAGTTCCTTGCAGAGATCGCCTACAACGGTTTCAGGCTTTCCCATCGCCGCCATCGCCAACCGAACCTTGGCGGGGGTCATCGTGAAGGGGCGGCCACCTTTCCGGCCTCTTGCACGAGCGGAGGCCAGCCCCGCCATGGTCCTTTCGACGATTTGATCCTTTTCCCACTCGGCCAAGGCCGCGAAGATCCCGAAGATCAGCTTGCCTGAGGGAGTTGTGGTATCGATGGCAGCCCCCTGCCCAGTAAGCACCTTGAAGCCTATCCCACGCTGTTCAAGGTCGTGGACGGTGTTGACCAGATGGCGGAGGGACCGCCCAAGGCGGTCGGTTTTCCATACTGTAAGCACGTCTCCGGAACGGGCAGCCTTCAGGGCAGCTAGGAGACCGGGGCGGTCATCTTTTTTCCCAGAGGCATAGTCCTCATAGAGTTGCGCCGGATCGACTCCTGCGGCGAGGAGAGCATCCCTCTGGAGGTCCAGAACCTGAGACCCATCACTTTTTGAGACCCTCATGTAACCGAGCAGCATCGTGTCACCTATACGATCGATTAAATGACATCCAAACAGCGACAGATTCCGACCTGAATCGGTGTCATTAAACCCGTTACTTATTCTACGACAAATAAACGATCTGGGCAATAAGAAAAATGACGTACCTGTTTTGAGTGCCCTCAATCGTGGAGTGGATCCTGGTGCTCCATTGGGGTGGATCTGCAACCTGAGCAATCTTCTCGCCTCTCTAAATTTCGACACCAGCTGTCCACCCATTGGGATCATATTTGATGAAACCCTCTCAAAGGAGAACTCAATGAGTAGTCCATCCGGCACTCGCAAGGTTTCCTCCTCGAAATCCAAGCACTCTGGGGTAATCAAAGAGCAGGCGAAACCTACCGTGGCAATAGACCGAGGCGTTGGGGACGTCTGGACATACTCCGATTACCAACGTCTACGTTCTGCAAAAGAAGCGATTAAGGCACTCATGGATGCCAAGGCGGAGGCGGAGGCTCAACTCGAAGACTGCTTCAAAAAGATGGAAGACGAGCAGGGAATGTTGGATTCCTATCTCGCATCTGCAGCAAAGTCAACTCCTGCAGGAAAACAAGGGATCAAGGCGTGTCGACTCGGTGTAAAGGCATGGAAAATGAGCATCAAAGCGTTCAGTGGTGATATCGAGGTACTGCGTAGCTGAGATCAATTCGATTAAGAATGAGTTGCCTGTGGAATTTCAGGCATACCTACCTGATGGTGTTGAAGAGCCAGATTATCCCTTAGTTCAAGTCAATAAGATACCAAATGTGGTCGAATCATTACGCAATGGGATGGGGTATCCACGCTATGCGGTTCTAATGTTTCTTCCATCAGACTCGAATGATGATGATTATGTCAATCTTCAATATTCATTTGAAAATGACACTATTGGTTTAGACTGGGTGTTGCTTGGGGAACGGAATATTGATGACAAGAAGGCAATAATAGCATTCACTAAAGAATTTGGTTACAAATTTGAAAGATATGAAATGAACAAGGTCAAATATCTTAGAATTGAAGGCCCTTCGATTGAAGAACTGGCTAAAATTGGAGTCAAAATTATTAGTGACTTCTACGGATTTGATCCAACTTTCAAGATCAAACTTCTTGTCGAAGGATTCAATTGGAGAATGTCTAATGAGTCATGCTGAAATTACTTCTGTTGAAGAACTATTCGATTCGCAGAAAAAAATGATCTCTGAGCAACTCTTAAACAAAGGGATCCCTCTCCATCGTCCCCCGGACATGGCACAACGAAATGCCCTTCGACTTATGGGAATGGTGCATGAACTGCACAAACAGGGATGGCAGCGATTACGTATCCACAGCGGCCTGGCCCCTTCCGGATGTTACTGGAGATGTGCCATCTTCCCAAGAGACCTGACCCCTAAGCAACAGGAGCGGTACTACAAAAAACCTGGACCGACAAATTTAGTGGCACGATATACCAGTGGCCAGGAGAGACATTACTTTGACTGGGTTGACTGCGATCAAGACGATTCCCGTCATCTTGCTCAAAAATTTCTACAACGGTTCCCAAAAATATGCAAATTGGGATTGGGAAGGGATTGGGCCTATGCTGGATGGTTCACCGAACTGCTTGGCCATGCCGAAAACGAACACTTTCCGATTTCATACTGGGACGGCATGACCGGTGAAATGGAACGAGCGGTCTGGCTGAGCTTTGGCGACGAAATTCCATTTCCTCTGCCACCACCCATGGGGCTTGAAACGGAGTTTTGGCCGACAAGGTATATAGGATAGGTGCCAGACATGTCTTTCCGCATTAAAAATCGTCTCAGTTCTACATGTGAAGGAGGACAGACATGACGGGTCAAATCAACGATGCATTTATTTTTAAAGGACGGGGATTCTCCATCGTTGAAGTCCGCGATGGGAAATTATTCGACCCCTCTGTCTTCAGCATGGAACCAACTGCTCCATGCACCGCTTGCTGGCAGGGGTATGTAGCAAAATACGCTATTATGGGATCTTTTCTCGTAATGGATGCCCTCTACATTAATCTGGTGAAGTCAGGGCCGGGCTATTTGCGGGAAATTGGTCCGGTAATCAATGGTGTTGAGCCCTTGGGGCCGAGTGGCAAAGGTGACTGGTTCAACAATCGTTACGAGAACCTTACATATCGATTGAATTATACAGGTAGCATAATGCTTGGAGATGGGTTTATTCAAAGTCTGTATGTTCATATGGGACTTCAATCTTTATGGAAATATGAGAATGTATTCGAGCTTGTCTTTGAATCTGGAGTTTTGAAACGGGAATTAGACAGATCCAGGCAAATGGCTGGAATTCGGAAGCTGGCAACTAGGAAAAAGAACAAAAAATATGAAGACAATATTCCTTTTTAGAATAGCACACAACTGTTTTATCAATTACTTTCAATAGAAAGGAACAAATGGCATCGCGCTTAATTATTTTAGCTGGCTGTGCTGGATCTGGAAAGTCCACCTATGTGCGACGACAGTTTCCTGAAGCACTAGTGGTCAGTGCCGATCACTACTTCGAGGAACTGGCATTGCGGACCGGAAGGGGCTTCGAGGCCGTCTGGGATTTACGTCTGCTCGGTACCGCCCACAGCCTCTGCCAGCAACGCTTTTCGGAAGCTCTCGCTTCAGGGCATCCCCTTATAGTGGTGGATAATACCAATGTCCGAGCCGCTGACCGTCAGCGGTTCGTGAAGAAGGGCTTGGAACATGGGTATGAGGTGGAGATCCATGTCCTCAGCCCTTGGCGATGGAACGTGGCTCCGCCATCCCCCGAAGAGGTGGCCGATTACGTGAGCCTCTGCCATGGACGCAATGTCCATGGGGTCCCCCTCGATGTCATTGACCAGCAGTTCGGCAAAATGGACTTGCCGTCAGGAGTTTATGGTGTCGGCAAATCTTCTCCCTTCCTCCGGCCTCTGGACCAATGGAGTGCGATGACGGGAACCACCAGAAATCAGAAAAGGAGTCCTGGTATGCCAAGGAATCGGGCTACAAAGGCAAACGTCACTGAAAAACCATCGAAGGAACTCAAACCCACTTTGACGCCCAATCCTCCCTTTATCATTCCCAAGAGGCCACCCGCCGATGGCTGGACAGAGGAAGCACTGGACGCGCACGGGGCAGCGATCGTGGCGGCACTGAAGAGGGGACTGAAGAAGTCGGGGGTCAAGTAGCTGGGCTGGTGGAGCAGGTTACGGAATCTGGTCACCGTGTAGTCAGCCTAGAGTGCGCCAGGAGGCCCCAGGACGGGTTTGGCAAGGTCAGCCCCACCTTCCCACCGATAGGCAGGCAGGTGGCTTGGGCGGCAGCGACCTTCTGGATCCTCCAAACCTAGGTTTCGCCCAAGAAACAGACCCCAGCACGGTCCTGATAGGGGGGTGGGTGTGTTCGGGAATCCGCTTCAGATAGCCCAAACCGGTGCCTCAGAGCAATCAACCCCTTGGCACCGAACCGGAAAAAACTTTTTCGGGGGGGAGATCGCGAAAACTTTGGGAATTGAGTAACAAAGGAATGTGGGCATAGTCCCCGGGAGAAACACAATGACGACACATCAAAAATTATACGCTTTCATCGCTCTCTATGAAGACGGCGACGTGCTTGACGTTCTAATCAGCCCCCGGTTGGCTGATCTTCAGTATCCCATGGTTGAACTCCTGGTCGATGCGGGACGCGACCGGGCAAATATTGGTGTTGTTGATGATAAATTTATCAAGAAGGTCAACAAATGGGCTGGAAAAATCAAGGCAGGAGAAGAGATGGCTTTTGATGCTTATGAAGACCTTGAGACTTATCTGAAGGGGATTCCTCACTACGACCCGACTCACCTAATCCTGGTGGGGGAAGAGGAGGAGGAGTCGGAACCCGAGAGAGCGTGACCCGAAATCCGGGGAACCTGCGTCAGAGCTCCGACGATCTCTAGTATCGTTCTCCCTCCCACCCCAGGGTTGCGTGGGAGGGCAGTCCCAAGAGGCTGCAGAATGGGGGTGAGCCCATTTGATGCGGGACTGCGTAAAATTTCTTCTGTAAGTACGCCCCCCGGGCCGCCGCAGGCGGCCGGGTACCCGTCCGCTGCTGCTGGGGGGCTGGGTGAGATTATGAGAACCGTAAGAGCGCATCCTTGACCTCCCTGATTGATACTCGGGGTTGGGAGAATGGGCATACAATAGGCTTAAAGAAAAAGACGTTCCTTCGAAAGAGGAGATTCGATGCCTGAGCAAGCCAAAGTCTGGGAACCCGATGTCCATATAAAACTTAGCGCAAAGCCAAGTGCCATAACGCTTCGCGACCATCAAATTGCAGCGCAGGATCGTCTTTCTGCTTATTTTTTGGACAATAAGAAGCAAGCAGGGCTGATCGTAGTCCCAACGGGTGGTGGGAAGACACTTCTAGCAGCGCATTGGCTTTTGACCACCCACATTGCAAATGGTGGCCGGGTACTCTGGCTTGCTCATCGCCAAAGCCTTCTCCGACAAGCGTTCTCCGCATTTATGCGGATTGCGAACCTTGCCCATTCAAAAAAGGAGTCGCTCAACCTTATTGCAATTTCTTCAATATATGCGAAGTGGTCCAATGTTAGCGATGAGCATGATGTAATATTTTCTTCTGTCCAGACGGCTGGATTAGATGCGAATGCAGGTTTTATCGCGGAACTCAAGGACAACTCACCGGGTGGACTTTTCATCGTTCTCGATGAAGCCCACCATGCGCCTGCCCCTCGCACCTACGACTTACTCAAAAAGCTAAAAAAGTGGGGCTGCCAACTTTTCGGCCTCACAGCGACCCCAGTTCGATCAGATCAAGATGATGAAAAACGATTAAGTGCCCTTTTTGACCAATCTATTATTTATCAAATTGGTCGCCGCGAACTCACTGAATGCGGTATTCTTGCGGCTCCATGTTTCGAGACGGTAAAGACCAACGTGAACCTAGAAAAGGATTTCACGGCGGAGGACTACAAATATCTTGAACGATTTGGTGAACTTGGGCCAAACGTGCTTGCACGGCTTGCAAAGAATGCGGGCCGAAACCAACTCATTGTTGATCATTATGTAAAAAATACAACTTTATTTGGTCCAACTATCGTATTTGCCGCTGATACATTACATGCTCAAACGCTAGCAAGCGAATTCCAGAAACAAGGGATTGACGCTGATTACGTTGACTACAGTCGTGCCAATGCCCAGGAAATTATAATCCGATATCAAGAAAAAAAGAAACCGGATGTTCTAGTTAACGTTGAAATGCTCACAGAAGGGTTTGACGCCCCACATACGCGTACAGTATTTATTGCAAGACCTACTCGATCTGAAGCTCTTTTGACGCAAATGGTTGGCCGTGCCTTGCGGGGCAAACAGTCCAATGGCAATGAGATCGCTTACCTTGTTACGTTCCTTGATACATGGGAACAATTTGATGTACTTGAAGCAAATTATGTGCTTGAAGATCCTATTGATTCGACTCCAGAGGCGGTAGGGGTTTCAGATACTCAGAGAGTTTTGATTCCACTCGAACTAGTCAGAGAAGCATACAGGCTGCTTCAAAGCAATATCCGTGGACAATTCGTTGGTGTATTCCAGTGCCTTCCTCACAGTTGGTACGCTTGGGAAGAGATCTTTGAAGACGATTCCCAGCGTCGCACTGTGATGGTATTTGACAACCAGCATGAACAGCTTACCGCCCTCCTCGCAACATTCCCCGATTCTGAGTCCGTGCCTTCTGATGTGACAGAAGACCTCGCCAGGGATCTTCTCCGTAGATATTTCGCGGACATTCCAGATCCACTGCCCAGATGGTCTGATATCCAGGCTCTTCTTGAGGCCCGGAGAAAAGGTTGTGTCATCCACAATTATACGTTTGAGGAGAAGAACGAATTTGACCCAAGAAGAATTGCCCAAGACATTGTAACTCGGAACCTTACACAATCAATGTACAAAAAACACCTTCAGTCAATTTGGGATTCAAAACCTGCTTGTCGTGGCGTTTACAGAGAAGTCCAAAGGGCCTTCATCGACGATGTGACACGTGAGATGAACGACATACTGAGCCCGACCTTGCCCTCGGCCGAGCCTGAAATTGTGAAGATTGTTCCTACCAAACCGCCACGCCCTTGGCCTTCTGGAGAATCTGGGTATTCACTTACGGCTCTTAGAGATGGTGTGTTGAGTGTTAAGCGACATTTCCCAAATGGGGCACCCATGATTAGTGACCTTCGGTGGTCGAATCGAGCCTCCTCGCGCCTTTGGGGGTTCTGTCGGTATTCGGACAAAAGTATTACCATCGACTGCACGTTAAATTCACCAGATGTGCCACTTTTCGTCGCTGAATTCCTGATGTACCACGAAATGCTCCACGCCGACATGCCGAGTGCTGGACATAACCGAGACTTTCGGCAACGCGAATATTCATACTCGCCATCCATTGAAGCGGTTGAGGACGCCACGAATCGAGGTATTATGCCCGGACCAAGTTCTGGCCGTGATTTCTGGAGAATCCGTGCAGACATGTTCTTGGATACATTCCAGCGTTACTTCGCCCACAAGAAGCCCGGTATATCAATGGATATGTAGACATGGCCAAAACTTACAATAACAAAGCCACAGACGAAGCAGGGAAGCCACTGGAAGAGAGTGGTTCCAACTCATTGAAAAATAAAAATGATTTTCAATCCGATCAATACAACCTACTGAACCAAAATGGTTACCAGGACTTACATGATGGATGCAGGCTCCAACTTTTGAACGCACCGTCAATGATTGAAGCTGCGTTTGAGGTTTCCTGTAACTGGTGCGAAGCAATGTGGTTTGCGACGCCAGCAATTATATCCAATTCACGTAAGTGGGCCCTTTGGACAGTCCTTGAAAAAAATGCCACGAAAATCAAGGCGGCATACGTCGCAATAGATGGTTTGCGTTCCGAACCTGAAGCCCTGGCTTGGCTACAAAACTATGATTGTTTAAGATTCGTGCCGGCTGCTGATGGGTCATTTCGAGCAAACATCTTTCGATTTCAAAGGGGGGATTTAGTCCACGTATTACTGGGTTCCGGGCATTTTGCATCTCCTGGTTTGATGGCTCAGTTAGATGCCATGATTTATTGGAAGGGGCAAACCCTTGACCCGTTTGCCATTTCAGTGGATACCCTTCTAGAAAAGGCCAAGGAGAAAGCGCACGTTCCAACTGGTGATGAACTCGACAAATATTCGTCTGTGTTCTATGAAGGCGTCGATCTATGGGACCGCCTTGCAGAACTAGGTGCACCATTTATTCGTTCGACCGCACTCGATGTTGATCTACCCGAACTTGAACTCGTTGTTAAGGAGAGGGAAATTCGTAAAGCAATGAATTCCGTTCGACAACAACTTATGGAAGCGGGAATGCGGGAACGCCAGCAAAAGATCGGATTTCATGGTGGAAGCGATATTTACACAATATACTGGAGCCCGTCGCTTAAACTTTGGGCACTCTTCCAAGAACTCGATAATCGCTACTGGAACGCATTCGGCACCTCACGGCCAAATTTTGAGAAAGCAATTCAAATCACTGTTGAGGTTAATCCACCCCGCAAAGGTGTGAACCGAAGAATGGGGGGAGCCTTTGCCAGAGACCCAAAGTCAGGGGATCTCTACTTTGTACACCGTGGACGTATTGGTGGCGGTCATGAAGGCATTGGTGCGAACCTTTTCTGGAGCCGATTCCGAGGTGGAGTTCCGATGTGTGAGCCTGGGGAATCCAACAGCAAGGTTGTCGTTGTCGGTAAAGTTGGAGACCCCTCATTCCCTCGGGATTTGGCGGGATTTGTTCACGAGGTAGGGCGGATAAAAGCTGCAGCGAATTGATGATTACAAGCATACCGCTTCGCTTAATTGGTGGTTTTATTCTTTAGTCTTCCACCAGAAACATGTGTACAAAATTCGTAACCAGTGAGTATCATAGCTGTGCGAGCACCTTCGTGGCCTGATTGTGAGAACATGGCCTGGAGCCTCGTTGCGGAGTGAACGATGAAACCCCTGTCCGACGCAGAAGAGAAGAATGTCCTGGACAGCTTCCGAAAGACGCCAAAGAGAGAACTTAAGGCGGAAATTAAGCACTTGGAATCTGTCAAGAAATCGACTCTCAACAATAATCCCGACGTGGATGTGTCGGATCTCGATTACTACATCGCCCTTCGTCAAAAAGGGTTGATCCGATGAGGCCCTTCTTAAGTGCATCCTCTGAATGTCCTCAGAGGAGGATGCAGATGAAAATGATCCAGCATGTTTCACCATCAAAAAGCCAACAGTTTACCGAAATATGACGGCAAATATTAAGAAAACCATTTACAAAGCAGAGGTATTACTGGTATAATAACAGTGGAACCTATTCCGGTTCCCACCGGAGAACTGATGCCTGAAGAGTTGCTTGCAATGGACGGAAATTCCAATACTTGTAAGCAAACCAGCCATTTCAGTTCTCAAGCGAACCATAGTAACCCGCCGCAGCGGCCCATTCGGCCGGGTCGGTCCAGGAAATCCGTCTGCCTTGGGGATAATGGTGGCTCCCCGAACAGGTACAACCTGGATCGCGGCTCCCTTGATTCCTACTCCGAGGAATTGCTTTCTTGGGTGGCACAGAAGTGCCCCAAGGATTGCTGGGACCGTCTGATTGCCAGGGCCAAGGAACCGGGTTCGCCGCCTTGGCTGGATCAAACAGCACTTGGACTGGAGGACGAACTCAGCCACCAAATCCTCGCGCTTGCCTTGGCCCATTCGATCTGCCTGTATGGTGGCCTCCAGGATGCCCCTTTGCCCATAGGAGACGACCTGGAGTGCGGTGTGGTCCTCCACCGCTTGGGCATGATCCCGCCGAGCGGCATCCAGGAACTCGCCCACAGGCTGGCCCTGGACTCCCCGCTCAGGAAGCAGGGGCTCCTGAATGTCGAAGAAAACTGGCGGCGTGGCCATAAAAGGCCGGAAGCTGAGCCGTTCTCTGTTGGCAAGTTCCTCCGGACACGGTTCGCCCTGAACCTGAACGCCCTGGAGAGGCTGCTCGGAACCAAGATCAAGGTGGTGGAAGACCAGCGTGTCCTCCTGCTCAAGGATCTGGTCCTCGCCGAGGATGTCCGGCGGACCGTGGAAGGGCTGGTCCAGAGTCCTCCCCAGGCCGACAAGCTGTTTACCATCCTCCTGAAGGGCTCCGAGGGCTTCGGCAAGAGGACGCTAGCCAGGGGGATCGCAGACCATCTTGGCCAGCCGCTGAGGGAAATCAACGCCTACGCCGATCCCAGGCCGGGGTGCTGCTCCCTCATCGACCTGAACAGCAACTTCGACGGCGACGACTGGACGAAGCTCCAGGACCAGATGGGAATCCTGTTCCTTCGCGAAGAGGGGGGTAGGTGTTCGTTCAAAGCCGAGAACCTCGTGGACTTGGTCCTGGATCTCGGGGCTCTGGATGTCGCCACCATGGTCACGTTCTGCTTCAGGGTCTTCAAGGACGCTGGTCCGCTCTTCAAGGACGTGGATGCGATCGAGGTTGGCCGGTCAGGGATCGCGCCCGGCAAACTGGTCAATACGGTCAAGCGTATCCAGACGACAGCTAAGTGGCGGCCCTGCTCTTCGGAGGAGGTGAAGGCACAGATGGATCGGGCCGTGCAGCAGTACGGGGAGTCCCAGCAGAAATCCGGGTATGCCGATGTGGTTGAACCGAAGGTGGGCATTCAGGATCTATGCCTGACGCCCCAGCTTCAGGAACGGTTCCTGCGAATCGTTCGGAACATCAAAGGCCGGAGCCAGATGCTGGAGAACTGGGGGATCGACACCGCGCTTAACCGGATTCCCAGCCGCATCCGTGCCTTCCATGATGGGGCCGTAGGCCATCCCCCACGGACCGCCGTCCTCCTGCAACAGCATCATGGAGGAAGCGGCCACTTCGTTGTACCAATCATGCTGACCGTCCACTGGTTGGCCAGGAATCCGTTGGAGAACGACCCGGATGGCCGATTCCATCTCCATGGGGCGGAAGCCATCCTTGGTTGAATCGACGTAGGTCAACAACCCTTGGAGGTCATGGATATGCTCTGGGATTTCCATACGAAAGCCTCGGTGGCCGAAAAGGTCTTTGCACTACGGTAGTCAACGAAGGACAGCTTCGTGAACGGGCGAAAAATGGCGAGAAGAAGACCGCCCTGGCCGCCGAATACGGGATTAGCAGGGAAACCCTGTACACACACCTTCGAGCCTCATAGACCGGCTTCCTCCTCGGTTCTGTTCCCATCTGGGGAAAACCGGGGGCATCGCAGAGTGACCGCTCTCTGTTAATCGGGGACCATAATCAGTGGATTCTAGAGTGATAAATGTTTATCTGAGATACATTAATTTATCAATGGTGAAAAATTATTATCAACATTCCCAATATGGCACAACATATAATGATTGTTAGCGTAACTTTTTCAATTGCTGTGATAACCTGTGAATTACTCTTTGCTCCCAATTCCTCTTGCTCTTGTTTGACTCCAAGTAGGTCATACCAATCGGTTTCCCGTTGACCTTGCTTGGCAATTACAATATAGTAATCCTTAATTATTATATCACTATATCCTTCAGGAATTTTAACATCCCAATTTAGATCTCCAGCTATTGTATATATGTTATCTGCATTATCTGTTTTATATTTTATTTGCATAGACACCTCGAATTTTGAATAATCCAAAGTACGCAATATATCAAATGTTTCATCAGGAATCTCAATGCTTAAACTAAAACTTTCTGGTGATTCACCGTCTCTTTTAATGTAGGAAATTTCTCCTTTATGCTCTTGAGAGGGAATACCCCGATATAGGGTTAGTATCCCATCATATAAAGAATGCCATTTTATTTCTTCATCCTGGTTGGCTGTATCAAAATTATCCAAAATGTTGACACCGCCTATTCTAGCAACATAGGTTAGGACTTGAGATGCCATGCCCGAATTTTCAGCCAATGTATATGAACGAAAATACATCAGAACTTCACTGGTACACTTTGAAAATCCCGTCTCGGAGAACTTTCTCCAATTTAATTTTTTTAACCCCATAACTTCCTCCATCAACCATAGAATATCTATGTTGTTGAGATCTTTGATTTTATTTGTTCATTCAACAGTCGCACCTTCTCATCAGCAGCCTGGATTTCCACTGGTGATAGTTCTTTGGCTGCGTCGTCACGCATTTCGATGGCTTTTGATTCTCCATAAATTGCGGCGAGGCTGAGCCAAACATAGGCTTCAAAAATATGGTTGGGGATTTTTTCGCTTAAAAGATAGAGGCTACCCAGAATGAATTGACCCTTTGAGTTTCCTTGTTCTCCAGCATTTCTGAACCATTTCACGGCCTCTTCGGTATCTTTGGCGGTCCCCTGGCCTTGGAAATAGGCAGAACCTAGGTCTACCTGGGCTTCAGGGTGCCCCTGATGTGCGGCCTTGCTGTGCCAGATCATCGCTTCGGTATAGTCTTTATCAACTCCTTCGCCCTTTTGATAACAATTGCCCAGGCAATGCTGAGCCTCGGAGAGTCCTTGTTCAGCAGCTTTCCGAATCCATTTCACCGCTTCAATAGGATCCTTGGTGGCACCTTTTCCAGAACGATAGGCGATCCCAAGGTTCAACTGCGATTCTTGGTGGCCCTGAACTGCAGCCATCTCGAACCATTTAGAGGCTTCCGCATAGTCTTGCTGGACGCCAAGCCCAAATTCATAATTAAGACCAAGACTAAACTGAGCCTCCATATTTCCTTGGTCTGCCGCTTTCCTTAGCCATTTCACCGCTTGGACATTATCTCTTTCTACCCCGATTCCTTCATTGAACATTACCCCCAGGCTTAATTGAGCCATCGCATCTCCTTGTTCAGCCGGGATAAGGTACCTCTGTAAAGATTCAGGGGAATAGATAAAATGATCTTCGTTTTTTGAACTTGAGCTTTCTGGTGAAATTGAGGAAGAAGGTGTAAACCGAATAAATTTTACAAGGTGCTGAAAAAATGCTAAAGATTCGTTTTTTGCATGTTCCAGATCAATTGCTAGTTTCCAGTCTTCATCATTAAGGAACTCGGGATGGCCTGACTCCTGACTAGAATTATACGGCGAACTTTCGTCTGTAATGAGGAATGTCATGGCGATATGGTTTTCGACTGGGACCTCTACGTTATTTCCATGATTATCTTTGACATACATTGGAGTGTCAGAAGCCTTTGCAACAATATCATAAATATTACGAATTCCTGCTTCATGGTTGTCTCCCCAGCCAAGTTGTAACTCATTCAATTGCTCCTTTTGGAGTGCCAAGATTCTCTCTGCGAAAACATTTCCCCAAGTGGAAAGATTCACAGCATGGAATACAAATAGCTGGTATTGAGAAATAGAACCTTTCCAAATTCCACGGAGGTTGGCTGGCACTTTACCACAAACCTTGTTTAATTCATTAAACGGTGGTTCTTCGGACAGCAGGAGATTAATTGGAAGTTTCGCATAAAAAACCTCCGTAACTTCCTGGATTGCTGACTGGACGGCTGGTTGCTGTCTACCAAATAGAGACTTGATGCGTCCGAGTACGCTCATGGGATCTCCTGATGTTTGAAAATGTCACAATTCTACGCCTTTGTTGGTTGTCGATTTAAGAACATGATAGGCCTATGGATGGGAGTGGGAAACAACTTCAATCGTTTGGAAAGGCACCACGCCCTCCTGTTCCATGACGCGCCGAACGATTTTGGACATGCAATGGGCAGGGATGGACGCTCTTGGGGCCTTCTGGCCCCATCGGGGCTTTGAGGCAGGGCAGGGCGATGGCTTCGTGGAACACGTTCGCCCCTTCCTGGAACCTAGGTGCCCTGAGCATGGTCTGGATGGCATTCCGCCGCCAGGACGGTATTGGCAGCACCCGTGCTTCCTTCTCTTTAGCACGTCAAACGGTATAGATCCGCTGCCCAAGGTTCAGTCCCTCTCACCGAATCCCTGCAACCTCGCTGGAACGGTATCCCAACCCCAGGAGGACCAGCACCACCACCCGGAAATGGGGATTCCTTGTGACTTGGTGGTGGCAGCCGGGAACTCGGTTTCAGGTGGCATTGACGGGGCAGTAGAGAGTCAGGTGCCTGTAATAGGTTCGAGGTCCGAGAAACAACGAATCGGGATCCGGTTCAGGTATAAAATGGTTAGGAGTCCAACTGGAGGTTGCAATGAGAATCAATCTCAATAAATTTATGCAATCAGGATTTTTTATTCCCATTCTCGCTACTCTATTGCTATCTTGCGCACCAAGCGTGTCTCTTCATTTCGAGCCAGAACCATTTGGTAACAATGGATGTCAAAGTCCAAGGAGTGCTGCCATACATAAAATTGCCATTCTACCGTTTGCTAAAAGCACTTGGCGGTCTCATGAATACATCAACCCTATTTCTTCTAATACTGTAACAGCAATGAATGTTCAAAACAACATGGACCGCTACAAATTCATAGAAAATGATGGTGAATTAGCGACTACCGCAAGCGAACGAATACTAACAAATTCCGGTAAATTTGAAATCGTTGAGAGACAAGACATTATGAATGTAATCAATGAACAGAAATTTATGTTATCAGGATTAATTAGCGAAGATGATGTATATAAAGTAGGTAACCTTTTAGGGGCTGATGCTATTTTGGTTGGGAGGGTCAACTCTGCATATTCCTATAAACAAATGGTGTCAAATAGTAGCGGAGCATTTCTTACCATTCCAGTATCATATGTAACAGTTAGCGTAAAATTAATTGATACTCGTTCTGGCAAATTGCTCTGGAGTTGCGTTGGTCAACGAAATAGCTTAAACTATCTAAACAAATCATTTACTATTACAAATAACCAAGTGCTTAATGGAGAAAGAGCCCCGCTGCTCGGAATTGAGGGGGTCGGTGAACGTGTGCTGATAGAAGTCCTTGGTTCTCTTATTCAATCCCAACTATAAAAGCTAGGAGCAAATATGAATATTTTTTCTGAAAAATTGGCATATTGGTATTTACGATTGAATGGGTTTCTTACAATTCCTAATTTCGTTGTTCATCCCGATCAAGGGCCCAATCAAGAAACCGATGTTGACATTATTGGGGTTCGATTCCCTTACAGAGAAGAAAACCTTCTAGATCCGATGAAGGATGCCGATGTTTTTTGCAGGTATCCCGATAAAATACTAATTGTGATAACAGAAGTTAAAAATTCAATTTGTGTATTAAATGGCCCCTGGACAAAGCCAGAACGACAAAATATGCTAAGGGTTCTTTGCGCAATGGGAACGTTTTCTAGGTCCGAGGCTATACTGGCAGCGAAATCGATCTATGAAGTTGGGCAATACTCAAGCGATCAATTTCATGTAACGCTACTCTGCCTTGGCGGCGAGATGAACCTAGAGGTTAAAAGAAAATATCCTAAAGTTCCGCAGATTCTTTGGCCCGAAGTATTAGGGTTTATCTATCAACGTTTTAAAGATTACAAACGCCAAAAAACGTCACATCCACAATGGGATGAGCAAGGAAAAGAACTTTGGCGCACCTTTGAAGGATCAAAGGATTTGGCTCTTTTTAAAAATTCGGTTTCCATTTCTTGATTCCTTAGATGAGCACCCAGGATGCGCCGAATGATTCTGGACAGGCAAATGGGCTGTCCAGACCAGACGATTGTGTTGATGGCATAGGTGGGTCTGTTGAGGATGCTCCACGTTCAAAATCTGGGATCCCATCTACCACAACCGGCTGGCGTTTCCGAGGACCGCCACGCGAATGCCAGAGGCTACCTGTCCCGAGGAGCCACCTTAAAGAACCCCATAGATGCCTTCGGAGATTTCTATCCAGACTTTCCTTCGTGATTTATACTCCATTATTAACAAGTCTATGATAAGAAGATCATTCAAGTTGGAGGCATGGCATGACCAATTATGACCGGGTCCAGTTGTTCTTGTGTGAAACCAAGCCCCTGCGGACGCTCTGCCAAGACATCGGATATGACATAGGCATGGAACGGCGTCTTCGAGCCTTGATTGCAAGGTTAGACAATCTGACCGTGGCTATTCCCGACTACGAGGGGTTCAAGGCGGCGATGAAGGCTTTTATGGCAAAGCGGGGCGAGATGGCAAATCAGCCATGGTTCTCCGATGATGAATTCACGCTCGGGGATGATGACCTGACCTACAAGGTGGTCCAGCACTTGGATGATGAGCCAACTGTCCTCCAACTCCTGAACGAGTCAGAAAAGCATCTCGCCTACGAGGTTGATTACTGCCATCTTGAGCGAAAGCCCAGGGACTGTGAGGACTTCGAAGCGGCGTTGAACGGCCTCGAAACAATAATCACCGAGAGGGCCAAGACGAAAGGGGATCCTGAGCATTTTGGCCGATTACAGCGGATCAGCGACATTCGGGAGGGGATCAAAAGGACGCCTACTCACGTAGACACCGAAGTCCGGAATCTTCACATCTACCTGATGAACTTCTTCGGTGAAATTGATAATGACAAATACAACAAACTGTTTGATGTAGTAAGCGATCTTCTTTGTGTTCGCAACGAGAAGCCAGCCTCTATATCGGAAGAAATGGAGTCGGTTAAGCAGTCAGTGATGACCTACTTAGAGTCCCCGTGGATGCACATTCGGTTCCTGAATGAATGGTTCTTGGGCATCTTCCTCAGATACGAGAACAGCATCCTGAGTCCACAACTGCCTTCTGGAAAGGAAATGGCTTGGGTGTTTGGTGCTGCCGCCCTGGTCATGGTTTTCAAGTTGTGGTTCTTCGGGGCGGCCATCTGTGGCGTTTGGTTGGTGCGGCTCTATATTTGCCTGCGGAAGAAGCACCATGCCGTCGCCGTAGCGCAATGCCTCCAAGAGTTCATGACCAGCAGCTACAATGGTCCCGAGATGGCGAGGCGGCTCCGGGGGATAGAGAAGCATGGCTACTTCGTCCAATCCAACACCCTCGCCCTCCTTGACCTCCCTCTACGTACATTGGAATAAATGGTCGCCCTCACCCCACGGATTGATCGTTGCTCAAGGTGATTCGCGCAACTCCGACCGGCCCACGCAAAATCCCCAGGACGCGCAGGGGGAGGCTACAGCATGTTCCGGCTCCATCGGACGCTTGACTCCACGGGTCTTACCGGCGCCTTCCGGCCAGCCCCTGGCAATCTTCTGGGCATGATCGGAAAAGTCCCGAGTCGAAAGACTACTCGGCGAAAACCCTTGGCGGGGCAGGCAGTTCCGGTTAAATTTTCTTGCAAGGTGGTTTCTCTTCGATTTCAAATTTTGTTGTTGAAAGCCTTGCTTTTCTTATGATGACATTACTAAGTTCACCATTAATAATATTTGCAACGTTATCGACGGAAAGTTCTGATGATGCTCCAACTATTATTTCTTTTAAAGTTAGATGGTCTCCAAATGGGTAAAAATAATTTCCAGAACCATCTATCTTACAATCTTTGAATTCTATCAAGCACCTCCATTCATTTTCATACTTCCATCCGCATGATTTTATAAAGAATACAAGGTTTTTAAATTCATCAAAATTACAATCGCTACCAGATCCTTTTGCCAATCTTTCCTTAACGTATTTTACCTTTTCCAAAATTGTATTCATTATTTCAAATCCAAGACATATCCCTTTGTGTTTATCCGCATAATGCCCCCACATCACTGGGTCAGACCATGAGTTGGTAAAACATAACATCCCCATCATTTCATGAAGTGCTTTTTTCATTGTATCAACATGGATTTTGATGTTCTGGTCATCAGTCTGGAAAGGAGATAGATCGAAGGGATCATTTACATCCTTAACTTTAGCCACTTTGATATATTTATTTTTAAGATCATGCATCGCGTGTTCAAAAGAAAGGAAATGGTACAAATACATGGTATGGCTCCTTCTCGCATTAGATAATGGCATAAATCCATTGTTTCAGTGGAGACTTGTGAGCGGCAATAGCGACATAAGCATTCAAAGAGCACAAGGAAACTCGTAATAGCAGTTCCCACAATGGATTATATTTTCTTTTGCCAAATCCATATGATCAATTTCAATTTTCAGCTTCTGGCGGCGAGCGGGGTCAGTTTTCATGGTCGTTGACACCAACTGTCCATAGGAAATTCGCGCCCGAGCACGGCCTGCCCGCCTACCTCAATGCTGCCTATGGGACGTAGGGGAGTCTTTGGGGTCTTGGCTGGCGAGGGCTACTCTTCGGCATGAGGTGATCTTCATATGCGTGATTACAGGGCTGTAGTCTCTCACATCGCCAGGGACGCTGACGCCTCCCGGTGGGAATGGTTCGACCGGAGCCATGGACGAAAGGCTTTCATTTCAACTCGATGTCCCTCAATTCCTTCCCTGGCTTGAAGCGGATGCTCCGGCCCTTGGGGATGTCCACGCTGGCACCGGTCTTGATGTTCCGCCCCATCCCGCTCTTGCGGGGCCGTGGCTCGAACACGCCAAACCCTCGGATCTCGATGCAGTTCCCGTCCAGGAGGGACTGCTTCATTCGGTTGGTGAGGAGGTCAACTACCTGGAGGGCCGTGGCCTTGGATATGGGCAGGGTCTGCATCAAGGTCTGGGCGATGTCGATCTTGATCATGAGGGCCTCGGTCTGGAGGTAACTGAAGGCGGTGGATGGATGGGTAACTCTGTAGAATTATTATAGTTTGAGCGTAGATACCAGGGGAAGGAAGTCGAGGGAAGAGGTTTGTAGGTTGAGGCCTTTGCGAATCCATAAAAAGAAGCCCCCAGGCCAGGGGGCGATACTGAGGGGATGGGAGCTTGTGTCGCAGGAAGGTTCGTAATCTTTGTGGTTGAGAACACGGCTGCACGGACCAGCGACCATGGTGAACCTCCCTTCCAGGGCGCACGGTCGCGTGTGGCTAGATGGTGGTGATGCCCATGATCTCCATCAGCTTGTCTGCGACCCTCTGTGACACAGGCAAAAGGGCTTCGGCCTCCTGGATGATGTAAATATCCTCGATGTATCCCAGGCTGTGGCTCAGGAGGGCTTGGATATTCGCAGAGGTTTCTTTAATCCTGGCCCCAGTGGTGGCAAAGGTCTTTCGCAGGGCATGGGGGGAATAACGCTGCTGTGGCGCTTGCTTTTGTGGTTCCAGCCAGATGCCCTCAGCGATGGCTGCTTTCTTTTCACGGCGCTGCTTGTTTGTAAGCTTATGGTGGGGTGGGTTTATCCCAGCCTTGACCGTGATGTTGTCCAAGCAGTTGGACACCGTGTAGGCAGGAACACCCGGCTTGATCTTCTTGAGGCATTCCTGGGCCTGAGTGCCCATGACGATGAAGGGCGACCCCTTCACCCCTTGCAGTTCCTCCGGGAACTCCAGGTAGGCACCTTTGTTAAACTCGGCCTTGTAGTTCGCGACAGCCCCCAGTCTCGCTCCGGTCAAGAGCAACCACATAACCGCGTATTTGGACTCCCACTGGCATTCTGTCCATGCCTCTGCAAAGGACTTTAGCTGCGCTTCGGAAAGAAAAAGTTTGCGAGAAGGAAGTTTGAATTTATTCACATTGGCCATGGTGTTGCGGGTAACTTCATCCGGGTAGTTCTTCATCGCGTATGTAAACATCACGGATAGCTGGGCGTGGAGGGCGTTACTGAGGGTCTTACGGTCAGTAAACTCCTTGAAGAATGCCTTTCTCTCCTCAGGACCGAAGTCCGCCACGGCCATGGAGCCTAGCTTGTGTAGATGAAGCCGCCAGCGATCCTTGTTCTGCTGGGCATAGGCATCAGAGACATGGGGGTGGTGTTGATCCTGGAACTCAATCCAAAGTTTATCCATGGTCAGTTTCAAGGGCGGCGGGGCAGGGGGTTCAGGCATCGGCTCAGGGATGCGCGGGTCAATGCCCTTCTCGCATAATTCCCGCAACCGGATCGCTTCCTTCTCAAGGGTCTTGATGTTCCACCGAGCCTCCCCTACACCGCCCAATACCATGACGATGGGCTCGGCAACCACTCCCTGGCGGAGGGTGCCCCGGAAATACCATGAGCGGTCAGTGCGGGTCAGCCTCATGTAGACGCCCTTGACGGAGTCAAGGTGAGGCCATTGCACCTTGTCATTGGGTTGGAGGTTTTCCAACTCTGTCTTTGAATAACCCATTTTCATCCACCTCTGAATCAACAGTCTACAGTCTACAAGCCAGTCTACAAGATATTTGGTCGCCAGGGCTGAAGAAGCCGCAGATTCAGTCTACACGTTTATAGATAAGTACCTTTAAAACAGCTATGATATGTAATCAGGGTTGACGATTTTTTTATTTGATGTAGGGTCACTATTGAAGACTGCAAATCTGCCATTCATCGGTTCGATTCCGATCGTCGCCTCCAGAAAACCCCCGTCAGATTTGGACGGGGGTTGTTTTTAGTCGGCAAGGCGCTCCGAGGCGTTTGGTACCTGGGCACATGATGAACACATTCCGGCAGAGGCGATCCATGGGGTCTGGCGGGAGCCTTCGGATCGGTTCGGCTGGACCTTCCTTGCGCTATTCAGGAGGGGACTTCATGTTCAAGACCCTCTACAAACGCCACTGCAAACTCGACGGCCTCCTGCACTGGCTTTTGGGTGGATCGACCGGCCAACTGCAGTCTTCCTGGCAGTGTTCATCGGGAGCATGGATACTGTACCAAAACCGAAGGTGTCCCCATGAATGAACTCAAGTGGGACTGCGCACAACTGGTGGGGGTCGCCCATTTGGACGAACAGCACCGTCTGCATCACAAGCTGGTCATGGACCTGCTCCAGACTCTGGAGACCCAGCCCAGCGACGCCAAGGCCGAGACCGCCTTCATCAACATCTTCGAGAATGCCGTCATCCACTTCAGGGCCGAAGAAGACTACCTGGAACCCCTGGGCTACCCCGATCTGGTACCGCATCGGTTTGAACATGAGTTACTGCTGGATTGGTTCCGGGACCAGTTGGCGCTGCGGGACGGACCGCACCCGGCCCCCCTGATCCAACTGGTGAAAGAGATCGGGACGATTTTCCAGCAGCACCACGCCACCGTGGACCAGGACTACGCCACCTGGCTGCAGGGCAGGGGAAAGGCCACTCCTTCCCAGTGACTTACTTCTCCTCCCCCATCGGATTCATGGGGCATCACCAAGGGTGTCCAGGTAAAATGGAGCCCAGCAGCCCGGGTCTCCCAAACGCTCACGGATCCAGGTGATCCAACGCCATCGCAATCTGAGGTCGAAATGCCCCATCGCCCCGCAGTCATCCTCCTCAGCGGAGGGCTGGACTCCACGACCTGTCTGGCAATGGCCATCGATATGGGCTTCACTCCCTACACCATGACCTTCCGGTATGGCCAACGGCAGCAGTTCGAGGTCCAGGCTGCGCAAAAAATTGCCGATCACTACAAGGTTGCCAAGCATGTGGTCGTGAACATCTACCTCCGCGAGTTTGGCGGTTCCGCCTTGACTTCGGAAATAGAAGTTCCCAAGGATCGTCACATTTCGGAAATCGTCAAAGGCATCCCCATCACCTATGTTCCCGCCCGCAATACCATCTTCCTTTCCTTTGCCCTCGCATGGGCCGAGGTGCTCAAATCGAGTGACGTCTTCATTGGTGTCAATGCGCTGGATTACAGCGGCTTCCCCGATTGCCGGCCGGAATATATCGCCGCATACCAGGCCATGGCCGACCTGGCGACCCGGGAAGGGGTTGAAGGACGCCAGCATCTGACCATCCATGCCCCGCTCCTTCACCTCACGAAGGGCCAGACCATCGCCAAGGGCATTTCCCTGGGGGTCGACTACCGGTGGACCAGCACCTGCTATGACCCCGACCCCAACGGGGCAGCCTGCGGGCGATGCGATGCCTGCCAGCTTCGGCTGGAGGGATTCGCGGAAAACGGAATCCAGGATCCGGCGCCCTACCAACCCGCAAGCCGCGGATAACCACGGATCTGCCCTCCGGCGAGGTGAACTGTGGGGCAATGCCGATGACAATGCCCCAACGGCAGTGATGGCGACTCCCCAGACCATGGTAGGATCTGGAATTCATTCAAATTTTCAACAGCACCTTCCCTGGAGAGGGTTTCCAGTCTGAGCATTGCTGTAAGCAGGGAGGATCCAGATGAGCCGGGTCAAAGCCAGCCTATTGCTTTTCTTCGGTATCTGGTCGGCCATACTCATCGCCGCCGGCCTGTTGCTGTCCCAAAGCGTCCGGGAGTTGAGGGAAGACGCCCACTGGGTCTCCCATACCCACGAAGTGCTGGAATCGGCCCAGATGGCCCTGACCTCCCTGGTCGATGCGGAGACGGGGGAGCGGGGCTACCTCATCACCGACAACCCGATCTACCTTGAGCCCTACCAGGCCGCCATGCAGAGGCTCCGCGGCGACACCGGGCGGCTGGAGTCCCTCGTCCAGGACAATCCCCGACAGGTTGCAAGGGTCCGCGAATTGAAGGAATTGATCTCTTCCCAACTCGCGGAACTGAAAGAGACCATCACCCTCAATGGCGTGAATCCGGAAGCGGCGCGCCTGAGGGTGGTGACCCACCTGGAAAAGCACACCATGGACCGCATCCGGGGGGCCTTCGAAACCTTGAAGGGCGAGGAGTCGACCCTCCTGGCCGAACGGGAGCGAACGGACCGGCGCAGCTACCGCTATGCCATGCTGGCCGGGATCATCTACGGCCTGCTCGGGTTGGCGGGAGTCGGGGGATTGCTGTTCCGGGTTCTGCGACACGCCCGGGACCGGGAAAAGTTCGAAGACCGCCTTGAGGCCCAGAGGGCCTTGCTGAACGTGACCCTGCAAAGCATCGGGGATGCCCTCATCAGCACCGACGCCTCTGGAAGGGTGGTGTTCATGAACCCCGTGGCCGAGGCTCTGACCGGGTGGACGGCGGAACAAGCGTCCGGCAACCCCCTGGAAAAGGTGTTCCGGATCATCCACGAGGAGACAGGGGAACCGGCTTTCAATCCGGTGGAAAGGGTCTTGCGGGAGGGGATCGTGCTGGGCCTGGCCAACCACACCGCCCTGGTCGGCCGAGACGGGCATTCCACTCCCATCGAGGACAGCGCAGCGCCGATCAAGGATCCCGCCGGAGCGGTCATCGGCGTGGTGCTGGTCTTCCATGATGTCACCGCGAAGCGCGCAGCCGAGGATGAGCTGGCCAGCAGCGAACGCCGTTTCCGCAACCTCACGGAGCTTTCCCCGAGCGCCATCTGGATCAACCGCGACGGACGGATCGAACACGCCAACCCCGAGGGCCGCCGCCTGGTCGGCGCGACGACCGCCGAAGAACTGTGGGGCAAGAGCATCTACGAAATATGGCACCCGAACAGCCATGAAAAGGTGCGCGCCCGGCTGAGGGCCGTGGCCGATGGGCAGGTCGTGCACCTGTCCGAGGAGACCATCGTCCGGTTTGACGGCAGCCTGCGCCAGGTCGAGGTATCCTCGGCCCCCTTCGCGGATGCCAGGGGGCCTGCCGTCCAATGCGTCATCAGGGACGTCACCGAACGCGTGGCCATCCTGGAAAACCTGCGCAATTCCGAAGAGGGCTACCGCACCCTGTTCAGCAGCCTGCTCGAGGGGTTCTGCATCATCGAAGTGGTGTTCAATGCCGACCGCCGCCCGGTCGATTACCGGTTCCTGGAAATCAATCCCGCCTTCGCATCCCAGACCGGCCTGGTGAATGCCCGGGGGAAGCTGATGCGGGACCTGGCCCCGGAACATGAAGCCCATTGGTTCGAGATCTACGGAAATGTCGCATTGACCGGAGAGCCCGCCCGGTTCGTGAATGAGGCGAAGGCGCTCAACCGCTGGTTCGATGTGAGAGCCTACCGGGTGGGTGGAGCGGGCAGCAGCAGGGTCGCCATCCTGTTCAATGACATCTCCGAACGCATCCGGGCCGAGGAGGAGCGGCGCCGCATGGAGGAACGGACGACCCAGGCCCAGAGGCTGGAATCCCTGGGCGTCCTGGTGGCTGGCGTCGCCCACAACTTCAACAACATCCTGACCGTCATCATGGGCACAGCCTCCATCCAGGAGGACTTGGCGACCGAGGGCAACGACCTTGAGGCCATGAAGCTGATCGTCAGGACCTGCGAGCGGGGCCGGAGCCTGGTGCTGTCCCTGACCCATTTCGCCCGCCCCGCCCTCACTCAGGAAATGGCCTTGGAGGTGAACAAGTTGGCCGCGGAAGTGGCCGGCCTGCTGGGCAACACCACCCGCAACAGGATCGAAATCACCGAAGATTATGCCAAGGAGCCGCTCTGGATCATCGGAGACCCTGGAAGCCTGAGTTCGGTCTTCATGAACCTGTGTATCAACAGCCTGGACGCCATGCCGGATGGCGGCGCCATCACCATCCGGACCCGCATCCCCCGCGAGGGCTGGGTGGAAGTGGCCATCGAGGACTCAGGAGAGGGGATGACTCCCGAAGTGCTTGCCCATGCGACCGAGCCGTTCTTCACCACCAAGCCGGTGGGCAAAGGCACCGGACTTGGGTTGAGCATGAGCCATGGCGTGGTCAAGGCGCACGGCGGCACCCTGGATATTTCGAGCGCCCCGGGAAAGGGCACGCAGGTCCGTATCCACCTGCCCCAGATTCCGGTTCCGGAGCTGTCAGCGCCCGCGGCCGAGCCGCCCCCACCCGGAAGGCCTTTGAAGGTGCTCCTCGTGGATGACGAAGAGCAGGTCAGGTTTCTCATGGACCGCATGCTCAGGAAAGCCGGATTCGAAGTGGTGCAGGCCGTCGGGGGGGGCCAGGAAGCGCTCGACCTCCTGCATTCCGGGGCGGTCCCGGACCTGGTCATCCTGGATCAGAACATGCCGGGCTTGGACGGCGTCCAGACCCTCGCGCAAATGAGGCTTTCACATCCGAACCTGCCGGTCCTCATCGCTTCGGGACAACCCGGCATCCAGGAATGGGACAGCTTCCAGCAGCCAAATGTGACGATCATCTCCAAACCATTCAGTTTGAAAGAGATCCAAGATAAATTGGCGGGGATGGACATTCCTGGCCGGATGGACTGATTGGAAGGGCACCGTTGCGGTCACGGTGGATGGCCGGGGATCGCAGCCGAGGAACCGGCGCCTGGCACGGTCAAATGGAGATGTGTGCGGGCTGGTCCCTATTCTGCCTGGAGTACGCCCGTCGAGACGGAAATCGCAACGGGGGCCGTGCCTGCCCCCAGATGCCCGCCCTGACTGGCCGTCAAGGCCACGGTTCCAGGGACGGCACCCGAGGCCAGATCCAGGGCAACCTGGATGACGGGGCTGCTGCCGTAGACCACCGGCGTCCCGGGAGCCTGGGCCACGACCAGGCGCAGGACCGGGCCCTTGACGCCGGCATGCTCGACCAGGGGGGTGGCGTAGGCGCACTGCAGGAAGGGGGAGGAGGGGCTGCCATTCACCAGGGTCCAGGCGGCCTTGCCGCTGTCCGTGGCGAGGGTCAGCGTCACGCCTTGCCCGGAGGCCCCGGCGGGCGCCACCAGGTCGAGGACCAGGTGGGTGGGCGTGGAGGCCTGGGCATCGGCGACCATCTGCCAATCGGTGGCGCTGGGCGTCGGGTTGGTGTAGACCAGCGTCTTGGCCGGTGCGGGCGCGGATCCCCCGCCGCCGCCGCAAGCGAGGGCGAGCGACAAGGCCGCGCCGGAAAGAAGAAGGCCGCGGTTCCGCATCTCACCACCCCAACTGTTGCAGGATAAGGCCAAGGTCCTGGGCGGACACCACCGCATCACCGGTCAAGGCCACGGCGGGATTGGATATGCCGTAACTCCCGACCAGATCCAGCACGTCCATTCCGGAAACGGTCGCATCCAGGAAGTTGGCGGGATGCACATCGACGGTGGTGGTGGCCTGGGTGCCATCGGCCGCGGCCGTGGCGGTGACGGTGTAGCTTCCCGCCGCGGCGGCTGAGAACGTCGCGCTGGTGGACGGGGAACCCGGAATGATGGTGCTTCCGGAACTGCTGCTCCAGGTCACCGAGTCGTTCGTGGTCCCGTTCACCGTGGCGGTGAGGACGGCGGAGGTGCCGGTCAGAAGCCCCACCGTGCTGCTCGGGAGGCTGATGGTGGCTGCGGTCACCGTGACCGTGAGGGTGGCGGTCCCGGTGACTCCGGTGCTGTCCGTGGTCGTGAGGGTCACGGTGCAGGTGACGTTGGCCGCGGTCGGGTTGGTGAAGGTGTGACTGGCTGAGGCGCCGCTGGCGTTGCCCCCGTCTCCGAAATTCCAGGCAAAGGTCTGGGTGGCAGCGGAGGAACTGTCCGTGGCGGACCCGCTGAATGCCACCGTGGCACCGCTGGTCACGGTCAGGTTCCCCGCGGGGCTGGTGATGGAGGCTGTGACGATGTCGGGGACGGAGAGGGAGATGCTCGCGGTGCCCGCGGCTCCGAAATTATCCTTGACGTTCAGGGTCACAAGATAGGAGCCCGGTGCCGTGAAGGTGTGGCTCGCGGTGGCGCCGGTCGCGCTGCCACCGTCGCCGAAGTTCCAGGAATAGGTGATGGTGGCTGATCCATTGCTGTCGGCGGCGGAACCGCTGAAGCTGACCGGGACCCCGCTGGCCACGGTCACGTTGGACGCCGGGCTGGTGATGGCGGCGCCGGAGAGTTCCGGCGTCACCGTGATGATCCGGGTGGCGGCCGCCGAGACGGCCCCCAGGTTGTCGCTGGCCGTGAGGGTCACCGTATAGGTGACGTTGGCGGCGGTCAGGTTGGTGAAGGCATGGCTGGCGGAGGCGCCGCCGCCGCTGCTGCCGTCACCAAAGTTCCAGGCATAGCTGATGGCGGCTGAGGCATTGCTGTCGGCGGCGGTGCCGCTGAAGCTGACCGGGATCCCGCTGGCCACGGTCACGTTGGACGCCGGGGCGGTGATGGCGGTGCCGGAGAGTTCCGGCGTCACCGTGATGATCCGGGTGGCGGGCGCCGAGACGTCCCCCAGGTTGTCGCTGGCCGTCAGGGTCACCGTGTAGGCGACGCTGGCAGCGGTCAGGTTGGTGAAGGCATGGCTGGCGGAGGCGCCGCTGCCGCTGCTGCCGTCACCGAAGTTCCAGGAATAGGTGATGGTGGCTGATCCATCGGTGTCGGTGGCGGTGCCGCTGAAGCTGACCGGGGCCCCGCTGGCCACGGTCGTGTTGGTTGCCGGGGCGGAGATAGTGGTGCCGGAGAGTCCCGGCGTCACCGTGATGATCCGGGTGGCGGCCGCAGAGGTGGCCCCCAGGCTGTCGCTGGCCGTGAGGGCCACCGTATAGGCGATGCTGGCGGCGGTCTGGTTGGTGAAGACATGGCTGGTGGCGGCGCCGGTGGCGCTCTTGCCGTCACCGAAGTTCCAGGAATAGGTGATGGTGGCTGATCCATTGGTGTCGGTGGCGGAACCGCTGAAGCTGACCGAGGCCCCGCCGACCACGGTCTCGTTGGACGCCGGGGCGGTGATGGCGGTGGCGGAGAGTTCCGGCGTCACCGTGATGTTCAGGGTGGCGGCCGCCGAGACGGCCCCCAGGTTGTCGCTGGCCGTGAGGGCCACCGTATAGGTGACGTTGGCCGCGGTCAGGTTGGTGAAGAGATGGCTGGCGGAGGCGCCGCCGCCGTTGCTGCCGTCACCAAAGTTCCAGGCATAGCTGATGGCGGCTGAGGCATTGCTGTCGGTGGCGGAACCGCTGAAGCTGACCGAGGCCCCGCTGGCCACGGTCTCGTTGGACGCCGGGGCGGTGATGGTGGTGCCGGAGAGTTGCGGCGTGACCGTGACGATGCAGGTGGCGGTGGCCGAGGCGCCGTTGTTGTCCGTGGCGGTGAGCGTCACCGTGCAGGCGGCGTTGGTGGCGGTCTTGTTGGTGTAGGTGTGGCTGGTGGAGGCGCCGGTGCCGGTGCCGCTGCCGTCGCCGAAATTCCAGGTGTAGGTGATGGTGGCGCTCGGAAAGGCGTCCTTGGCGAGGCCGACGAAGGAGATCGGGGTGCCGCTGGACACGGTGACCGTCGGCTTGGCGGGGGTGGTGATGGAGGCGGTGATGGGTGGGGCGAAGGATCCGGGCCCCAACGGGGTGCCCAAGCCGGCCGCGAAATCCCAGCCGACCAGGGCGGGGAACCCGTTGCTGCCGCAAGTGATGTCCCGGAAAGGGTAGGGTGTTTCGAGGGCGTTGACGTAAAGGGCCGTGAGGAACTGGGTCGTGCTGGCATACGCGACCCCGGAGACATTCACCATGGCAGCCATGCTGGGGGACGAGGCGCTGGTGCCCCCGATGACCATCCATCCCTCGTAGCCCTCGTACGGGGTGCTGTCATACACCGACAAACCGGTGCTGGGGTCGGCATTGGAGGAGATGTCGGGAACGCCCCGGCCTCCGGTCACCAGGGTCACCGCATTCTGCCACGCGGGCTTCGGCTCGTAGGCACTGGTGCCTCCACCCCCGCCCCCGTCACCCGCGGTGCCGTCGCCCCAGGCGCATTCGCCGGTCCAAGCGCCCGAACTGCTGGTGGCGACGCTGGTCCCCCCCACAGCCGAGACGAAGGGCGAGCAGGACGGGTAGTCGACCTCTCCGCCCGCATCCCCGGAGGACGCGAAGAACAATGGGCCGTTCAGGTCGAAGTGGCCATCGAAGGTGGCCTCGCCGGAAAAATCCTTGCTACCCCAGCTCATGGAAACCTGGGCGACGCCGGCGATGGCGACGGCCTGGTTGATGGCGGTGAGCAGGTCAGAAAAGCTGCTGGACGCCGCTTCCACCAGCACGATCTTGGCGCCTGGCGACAAGGCGTGGGCCCACTCGATATCAAGCGCCTCCTCCCCGTTCCAGCTGGCGTTGCCGGCGGGTCGCGTGCCGGTGGCGTAGACGATCTGGAACACCTGGTTGGTGGAGGCGGTGACGGCGGTGGAGGTTTCCGCCGGCAGTCCATACTCGGCGGAGAAGGTATTGAAATCATTGAGAGCCGTGGGGTAGTCATAGGCGTCCACGATCGCGATGACGCCCTGCCCGCCGGTCGCGGGCATTCCGTAGAAGGAGCGCATCTGTGCGGGATCCATCCCCCCGGACTGGCCCAGGCCCCCGGCCGGACCCGCGAAAATCCGGTGGTTCGTGTGGGCCCGAACGCCGGCATCCTCCGGCCGGGCGATGCTGGAAGCAGGGACCAGGACTTTTCCCACCCATTGGCCCGCTGCCTGGGCGCGCAGCGGAAGCATTCCCGCGGCCAGGCCCAGGGTGCAGAGGCAAACGAACAACTTGGATAGTTGCATGAAATGCCTCAAAAAAACCAGGGGTGGAAAACCCGGCGAAAACCCCAGGGAAAGGCTGCAGAAGAAGAGAATTCGTCAGAGTTCTGGGCGGGTAGCGGCACTTGAAGGGTTTGCGGAATTCTAGCAGGGATCCAATCAGGGCCGGTCCGGGATGTTTTCGAGGGGCAGGACTGGGGCTGGTCATGCTGACCGCCCGGGTTTCGGATCGAAGGACCGTCCACGCCCGGAAACTGGCCGGCGGCAACGCTCAGCGCTATCATCGCTCCGTGAACGAGGGGGCAGGGATGTTCCTGCTTTTGATGAACCGGGATCGGCGGAACCCTCGCATGGGCGGGGCGGGTGCCGCATGACCAGCCGACTGGGGCTCATCTCGACCGTGATGGTGCTGGCGACGGCGCCAGCCTGGGGCCGCCAGGCGCAAGCCGAACACCTGAAGGTCCAAATGGTCAGCGATTCGGATTCGCTGCAGCCGGGAAGGACCCTGCGGGTGGGGTTGCGCTTCGAGATGGAGCCGGGGTGGCACATCTACTGGCGGAATCCGGGCGATTCCGGGGAGCCTCCGCAGGTCCGGTGGAAGCTGCCCGCCGGATTCCGGGCCGGAGCCATCCAATGGCCTGCGCCGGAACGGCTGGGCTCGGGTTCGGTGATCGATTACGGATACCGGGAATCGGTCCTGCTGCCTGTCGAACTGCAGACGCCCGCCGGCCCCATGCCCGCCAGCATCACGCTTTCCGCCGAGGTCAGTTGGCTCGTCTGCAAAGACATCTGCGTGCCGGGCGAGGCGGAGCTGACGCTTACGCTGCCCGTGCGCGGCGCACCCGGTCCGGCACCGGCGGCATGCGCTGTTCCAGGAGGCGGAATCGCGCATGCCCAAGCCGATGCCGCCCGAGTGGAGGGCCGAGGCCACCTCGGAGAAGGGTTTCTTCGCGCTCACGATCCTGGGTGCCGGGGTTGCCGAGGCGTCCTTCTTTCCGCTCGAGGCCGACCAGATCGACAACGCCGCACCCCAGACGGCCACGACCCTTCCAGGCGGCGTGTGCCTGACCCTCAGGAAGTCCGAGCAACTGGCCGGGACACCCGCCCGTCTGGATGGGGTCCTGAAATTCAGTTCGGGCCAGGCCTATGCCATATCGGCCCCTGTTCGCTCGATCCCCTAGCGAACATCCAAGCGATGGAGCGGCTGTATACTGTCCAACCCTGCCGGCCGGGATCGGGCCGGCGTCAGGTTCAAGGAGGTTGTTCTCATGAAAATACTGGGTTTTTGTGCGGCGATCGCGGTTGCGGCGACCCTGGCTGCACCGGCCCGGGCCGCGCGGGTCGGGGACAAGGCGCCGGACTTCACGGCCACCGACAGCTTCGGGGTGAAACGCACCCTCTCCGGATCCGCAGGCAAGTACGTGGTCCTCGAATGGCACAACAATGGCTGCCCGTTCGTCCAGAAGCAGTACAACACCGGGAACATGCAGAAGCTCCAGAAGGAGTGGACCGCGCGCGGCGTGGTCTGGCTGACCGTCATCTCCTCGGCGCCGGGCCAGCAGGGCTACGTGACGGCGGACGAGGAGAACGCCTACGTGAAGCAGATGAACGCGCAGCCGACGGCGGCGCTGCTGGATCCGACCGGCCAGCTGGGCCACCTGTACGACGCCAAGACCTCCCCGCACATGTTCATCATCAATCCGTCCGGAACGCTCATCTACAACGGCGCCATCGACGATCAGCCCACCCCCGACCCGTCCAGCGTCGCCGGCGCGAAGAACTATGTGGCGCAGGCGCTCACCGAGGCGATGGCCGGGAGAGCGGTGAGCATGCCGACGTCGCGGCCGTACGGATGCTCGGTCAAATATGCCGAATGAGGCGGATTTCGTTATCTTCTGGAGCCATTACCGTGCTATTAAATGGGTAATGAAATCCATACCAGATTATTTTTGCCGGCGTGATATTATTTTTTTAATGTAATTAGTCATTTTTTTTATCGTTAAATTTAATATAGAACAATCTGAATGATCGATTTGTCCATAGAATCTTGGTAACCGTTCAGTTGCCCCGCTCTCCTTGAACGAAGCCGCTCCGCGGCAGGGTGATCAGCGTCCGTCCAGCCCGGTCGCCCAATAAGGTTTGCAGAATCTCCGGCTTGCAGTCTCCTTGAATACGGCGGTGTTACAGCACCAGCCCCATGTTCAAGGAGAACTGCAATGACAGTCAGTGTATCCGTGTCCCGGTTCGCCGGCGACCTGCGGATGGCGAATCGCGCCGTCCGCACCATCGAGACTTACGTCTCCTCCGTCCGGCGGTTCGAGGAATACCTCGGGCAGGACCCGGCCGACGCCAGCCAGGAAGCGGTCCGCCGCTGGGTGGACTACCTCCGTGGCCAGGCGGTCGGTGGCTCTCGGCTCGGGCAGCATTATGCGGCCCTGAAATTCCTTTTTGCCCGGACCCTGGGACAGCCGGAGAAGGTGGCCTGGATCACCATCCCCAAGGCCAAGGCTCCTCTGCCGTCGATTCTGGGCCGGCCGGAGATCCAGCGGCTCCTGGACGGGTTCACCACCGCCAAGTACCGCATGTTCTTCACCCTGATCTACGCCACCGGCCTGCGGATCACCGAGGCCAGCCTGCTGGAGACCAGGGACATTGACGCCATGCTGAAGGTCATCCACGTTCGCAACGGTAAGGGCGGCAAGGAGCGGATGGTGCCCATGGACGCCAAGCTCTATGGGCTGTTGCGCGCCTACTACAAGCATGAGCAGCCGCCGAAGCCCTGGCTGTTCGCCTCCAAGTCGGGCCATCCCATCTGCCTGGACACAGCCCGCCGCGCCTTGCTCTGCGCGGCAGCCGCCTCCGGCATCGGCAAGATCGTGGGCCCGCACATGCTCCGCCACGCCTTTGCCACCCACCTGCTGGAGAACGGCGAAGACCTGCGCCGGATCCAGGTGGTCCTGGGCCACGGCAGCATCCGGTCCACCCAGATCTATACCCAGGTCTCCTCCAGCCAGATCGCCGCCATCCGTAGTCCGTTGGAGGACCTGCCGGATTGAGGCGTGGGGCCCCGGCCCCGGTTCGACATCGGCGAGATCGTTCGCAAGCACCGCCCCGCCCTCGAGGCCAAGCATCGCCTTGCCCCGGGGCAGAAGAAGGTGCTGACCGCGATCAGCCGTTGCCGGACCGCCGCCCTCGGCGGTCACAAGCTGGTCTGCGAGCATGGCGACTATGAGCGGATCGCCTATAACTCCTGCCGAGACCGGCACTGCCCGAAGTGCCAAGCCCTGGCCCAGGAGAAGTGGATCGCCGCGCGCAGTCGGCGGATCCTGGCCATCGGCCACTTCCACGTGGTGTTCACCCTGCCGGCGGAACTGCGGGCTTTGGCCCGGCGCCACCCGGCCGTGGTCTACCAGGCCATGCTGCGCGCCGTCGCCGACACCCTCCTGGAACTGGGCAGGACCCGCAAGGGGCTGACCTTCGGCTTGACCCTGATCCTGCACACCTGGACCCGGGAACTGGCCTTCCATCCCCATGTCCACGTGCTGGTCAGCGCCGGTGGCCTTGCCCTGGATGGCGGCAGTTTCATCCATCTCAGGCACCGCTACCTGTTCCCGCTGGACATGCTGGGCAAGGTGTTTCGCGGCAAGGTCCTGGCTGCGCTGGGGACTGGTCGGGATGCGGGCAAGTTCCCTGAATGGACGGAGGCCGATTACGCCCGACTGATCGCCCAGGTGAAGCACAAGCGCTGGATCGCCTACGTCAAGAAGCCGTTCCGCAAGTCCAGCCACGTGCTCCAGTATTTGGGTCGCTACACGCACCGGGTGGGCATGGCCAACTCCCGGTTGGTGGAGGAAACGGATGAGCAGGTGACCTTCCGCACCAAGCATGGCCGCACCGCCACCCTGGAACCGGTGGAGTTCCTCTACCGCCTGGTCCAGCACGTGCTGCCGCCAGGGTTCCGGAAAATCCGCCACGCCGGCCTCTATGCATCCGCCCAGCCAGGGGGCCTCCTGAACCGGGCCCGGCAGGCCCTGGGCGAGACCAAAACCAAAGCTCCGACATCTCCGGTGACGTGGTTGGAGCAGGAAATGCGCGCCTGCCCGGTTTGCGGCGGCATGCTCCACCGGATCCGGTTGGAACCCACCGCCCCCCGGGCTCCTCCTGAAACGGACACACCATGCTGACCGTTCCCACAACGACCAGGCAGTATCGCCGCAACCTGCCGTCAGGACAGGTCGGGAGGGTCATGCTCCTGCACAGGATCGGAACCATCGACGTCCGGATCGTCTGGGACATTTGCGGCCCAAGCGTCGCCAAACGGCCTCTCCGGCTCCGTTCCCAGCCCCCGACCGAGCCCGATTTGCCCATAGCAGCCTGATCGCGCCGGCCCCTACCGCTCCGGGCCTGTTCAAGACCGTAAATCGGGTCGCGCGTCATCGCGCCGACCCAGCCGAGCGTTCGCCCTGTGCGGACCCGATTTACTAACTATTATCGCGTATTGAACCAAGGGCGCTTTCTGCCTTTCTCGGCGACCCTCGGCACATTCGGCGCCTCGGCGATAAGCTTTTTCAAACCCCTTGCTGCGCATCTACTATTCGCGCCGCGGGAGTTAAGAAACTGCCTATCGCCGGCGCCGAGGCAGCCGAGGGTCGCCGAGAAAAAATAATCCATTCCAAGCCTCGACCCATCAGCATGGGGACCCCCTGAACGGTTACGATTCTTTAAGCGGGCCCTCGTCTTGCAGATAAGTGTGCCAAGGTGTCCACCCTCCTTGGTTCCTTGGTCTACATGGCTCTACGGGCGGTTCCGGGCAAAATCGCGCCCCCACCAGGAACCATCCCTCGGGTGGGTGCATTTCTTTTATGCTTTGCAACTCCCGTGATGCTGGGCCGGAAGCTTCTTACGGTCATTTTCGGTGGAGGGTGCATGAAATACATATGCATTTCTTTGGTGATGGTGGGTTCGAGCCTGCTCGCGATTCCGTGTCTTTCACCTCATGAAGCCATGAATTTGGCGGAGTTCGAAACGGGTGGAGAAGCAGTAAGGGCGCGCCTGATTCCCCATAACGGCAGTTTTGGCAAATGGGAAGTCCAGGTCCGCATGAGGAATCAGGATGAAGGCTGGCAGGTGTTCATCGACAGGGACAACGGAAAGGTGCTGGGGAAAAAGCACATTCCCAATCCTCCGAGGAAGGATGATGGCCGATCCGGTAGCGGCGAAAATGGAGCTTCACTAGAAAGGGGAGGCGTAAATGTGGAATAAAGGTATAGAAATTCTTGGCATCCCCGATACGCCCATTCCAAGGGGATGGGCTGTCACTTCGAAGCGTTCCACGGGGCTGAAAGAATATATGAACCTGATCCTCACGAACTTCAACGAACCCGAAGCGACCTTGGCTCCGACTCCCGAATAGCAGGCACGCGGCGGTCACGTCCTTGGGGCGATCAGCAGGTCCAGGTCGTCCGCCGCCTGCCGGTAGCGCTCGAAGCGGGCTCCGCCCCAGCCTTTCAGCAGGGGCACCTCCTCGCCGGTGGCCAGGAGCAGCAGGACCCGGTAGGTGCGCCGCCGGCGCATGCCGCGGGTGGCGATGCGGGTGCCGGTCAGCTGTCCGGCAGGCAGGGCCCGGGACCACAACGGCAGGGGCCAGCGGCGCCGCTCCAGGACCACCGCCCGGCGCCAGTCCTGGAAGCGCACCGTGGCTTCCTGCCACATGGACCACAGGTTCAGGAGCAGGAACAGGGAGAACAGGCAGAGCAGGAACCCGTACGGGCTGCCGCGGTCGTAGGCGAGGTGCAGGGACGGCGCCTCGGGATGGGCCAGGAAGGCGTCCAGTTCCCGTTTCTGGCGCATCCGTCCGGCGCCGGCGTAGACTGCCGACAGGCCGATCTCGCCCCGGGCCGTGCGCAGGGTGACGGCATAGTTGAGGGCGCCGTTCTTAGCGGTCCGCTGGCGCAGGCCGGTGCCCTCGATGGCGGCCAGGGGGTGGCTTTCGCGGCGGGACCCGAACAGCGGGTAGGTGCGGGTGATCACGCAGGTGCCGGTGTCCCGGGAACAGTCCAGCGTCACCTCGCGGGCCACGAAGAAGGCCGCGAACACCATGGCCAGGGCCGCCCCGGAGAAGAGCGCGGTGTAGAACAGGCGCAGGGCGAGGCCATAGGGCCGGAAACGGTAGACCCGTTCGGCGTTCAAAGCTTGAATTCCTTCACCAGGTTCTGCAGCCCCTGGGCCACGGAGGCCAGCTCCTCCGAGGTCCGGGCGATCTCATGCACGGTCGCGGAGAGTTGATGGGTCGCGGTGGCGTTCTGGGATAGACCGGTCGCAGTATTGCCCATACTTGAAGTCACCAGGGAGCTTGTGGATGCCTGGCCATCCGCCACGGTGCCGATGTGGCGGATCCGCTCCGCCACCTGGGTGATCCGCTGCCGGATGGCCTCCACGCTCTTCATGTTGGCTTCGACGTTGCCCATCCCGCCCGACACGGCCTTTCCCGTGAGCAGGGTGAGGGCCTCGATCTCCTTGGCCGCGCCGCTGGATCGCTCAGAAAGCTTTCTGACCTCCTCGGCCACGACCGAGAAGCCCTTGCCGGATTCGCCGGCCTTGGCCGCCTCGATGGCGGCATTCAGGGAGAGCAGGTTGGTCTGGTTGGCGATCTCCTGGATGACCAGCACGGCGTTGACGATCTGCTTCATGACGCCCTGGATCTCGCCCATGCTCCGGACGACGTTCTCTCCCGCCTGCGCGCTGCTGCGGGTTTCGCCGACCGCGTCCTGGCTCTCCTGGTGGCTTTCCCGGGTGCTCTGGGCCACGGCTCCGGCATGCGTGGAAAGCTCCTGCATGGCTTCGGTCACGCGCTCGGCCTCCGTCTTCAGGTTTTCGCTCACCCTGGCGATGTCGGTCACGGTCCGTTCCATCTCGTCCGCGGTGGCCGACAACTGGGTGCTGCCGGAGGCCACGCGGCCGGCGAAATCGGCGACGGCCAGGATCTTCGCCTTGAGCCCCAGGTTGTAGGCGTTGAAGGCCTGCGCCGCTTCCCCGATCTCGTCCCGGCTTTCGACCGGGATTTCGCGCGTGAGGTCGCTGTTCCGGAGCCCGGCGACGAGGCCCTGGAGGGGGCGGACCATGGTGCGGGTCATGCGCGACACGGCCCATGACAGGGCCAGGCCCAGGCCGAGGAGGACGGCCAGGGCGCTCCAGCGGAAGGCCTGGACCTTGCGGTCCACGTCATCGATGTAGACCCCGGATCCGACCATCCAGCCCCAGGGGGCGAAATTCTTGATGTAGCTGATCTTCGGGAAAATGCCGGTCTTTCCCGGCTTGCTGAAGGTGTACTTCAGGAAACCCCCGTCCGGGGATGCGGCCGCCACCTTTTCCAGTTCCACGAAGAGGCGCTGGCCGGAGGCGTCCTGGTAGGCGTCCTCGACCTTGCCGTCCCATTCGGGCCGGGTCGGATGCATGATGATCAGGGAGCCCGGAGCCTGGATCCAGACGTAGTTGCCGTCGCCATAGCGCAGTCCCTTCAGGATCTCCCGGGCCCGGGCCTGGGCTTCCTCCTTCGTCTGGGCACCGGCGCCGGCCCTGGCGTCCTGCTGGGCGAGTATGCTGACCGCGGATTCCACGATCTGGCGCACGCCATCCTTCCTGGATTCCAGGATGGTTTTTCCGATCAGGGGCATGAGGATGAACAGGAAGCCCGCGATCAGGGCGGCCATGGGGGCCATGGCCAGGAGCATGACCTTGCCGGAAACCGATTTCATGGCCAATCCTTTACGATGGAACGACCGGGTTTAGGCGAAAGGTCTACCACGGGATTGATGAATTTACCAAAATTTTCTTCCCGCCTAATGCCGGACTGGAAGCTCGTTGCCTCCGGGCAGCGTGAAGAAGAAGGCCGCGCCGAGGCCGGGTTCCGCTTCCGCCCAGACCCGGCCGCCATGCCGGTGGATGATGCGCTGGACGATGGCCAGGCCGATGCCGGTCCCCTCGAATTCGGTGACCGGGTGCAGGCGCTGGAAGGCATCGAACAGCTTGTCCGCGTAGGCCATGTCGAAACCGGCGCCGTTGTCGCGGATGAAGAAGAGGCCCTGTTCCGGGCCGCTGCCGATCTCGATCCTGGCCTCCCGGCGCCTGGAGGTGAACTTCCAGGCATTGCCCAGGAGGTTCTCCAGGGCCACCTCCATCAGCCGGGGGTCGGCCGAGGCCATGAGGCCGGGCTGGATGGAGACTTCGACGCTGCGCTGCGGATCGCGCCCGGCCAGGTCGCCCGCGATCCGGCGGCACAGGCCGGACAGGTCGCAGGGCATCAGGCTGAGTTCGGCCCGGCTGGTCCGCGACAGTTTCAGCAGGTCGTCGATGAGGGCGCCCATCCGCCGCGCGCCGTGGTGGATCCGCTCGAGGTAGTGCCTTCCCTCCTCATCCAGCTGGTGCGAGCAGTCCTCCATCAGGACCCGGCTGAACCCGTCGATGCTCCGGAGCGGCGCCCGCAGGTCGTGCGAGACCGAATAGCTGAAAGCCTCCATTTCCTTGTGCGCGGCCTCGAGCTGCTGCGTGCGTTCCTTCACGCGCCGCTCCAGGCTTTCGGCCAGGTGCCGGATCTCGGCGTCCGCGGCTACCCTGCCGGTGACGTCCAGGCCCACGGAGAGCAGGCAGGGCCTGCCGTTCAGGATCACCAGCTCGCCCGAGTAGGAGACCCAGCGCAGGCTGCCGTCCCTGCACCGGAACCGGGCTTCGAGGTCGCGCACCTGCTCGCCGTCGCGCAGGCGCGAGTGGACGGCTTCGTGGACCACGGGGTCCACCCACATGGCCACCTCGTCGGCGGTCCTGCCCAGGAGCTCCTCGCGGCTGTATCCATAGAGCTCCTGGAAGGCCTTGTTGACATCCAGGAACCGGAGGTCATCCAGCGTGAGGATCGCCATGGACACGGGCGTGAACTGGAAGGCTGCGTTGAAGCGTTCCTCGCTCTCGCGCAGGGCCACCTCGATCCGCTTCCGCTCGCTGATGTCGTGGACGTTGGCGATGACGCCGGTGATCTCGCCCCTGGCGTTCCGGCATGGGGCGCAGATGGTGATGTTCCAGCCGGATTTGCCGGTGCTGGGGATGTAGTAGGGAAAGTCCCGGGACCGGACGACGTCTCCGCCGAGCGCCTTTTCAAGGCGTTCCATGATCCCCGTGTCTCCCAGGAACGGGAATATCTCCAAGGGATGCCGCCCCAGCACGCTGCTTGCCGGGATGCCGGTCAACTGCTCCATGAACGGGTTCCAGACCTGGTAGTGCAGTTCCCGGTCATAGACGATGATCCCTTCCTGGGCGCTGCGGAGCACCTGTTCGCTGAAACGGCTGGACTCGCGCAACCGGTCCTCCGCCTCCTTCAGCCTGCTGATGCTGAGGGCCACCACCGTCCCTCCTTCGGGCAGCGGCCCCGAGGTGACTTCCAGCCCCTGGACATCCCCGTCCGCCTTCAGGGGCGCCAGGCTCCATGGGAGGACGGGCGCGCCCGGGCCCGTGGGCATCCGCTCGGCGCGAAGGTCATCCCGGGACCGTCCCAGCATCCGGCAGGCCGCGGGGTTCGCCTCGAGGACCCGCCCCTCGGCGTCGAGCACCAGCACGCCCTGCGGCAGAGCGTTGATGATGGAGCGGCAGCCCTGGAGGGTTGCTAGCGGGTCCGAAGCCATGGTGGGTTCCCTGCGCGCAAAGAGTGGGAAAAGATTATTCTAGGCTTTCCTGAAGCTGTTGGAAGCGCGCCAATCTGTTCCTGATCTCATCCAGGGTGAAGGGCTTGGAGATGACGCCGACCCCCGGCTGGCTGAACTCGGGCCTTTCCTCGAGGCCGGGCTGCCCCGATGAGATGAGCACCGGCAGGTCCGGATGCAGCTTCCGGATCCGTTTCAGGGTCTGGGAGCCGTTCAGGCCGGGCATGTTCTGGTCCAGGATGACCAGGCTGGGCGGTTCACCGGCGCGCAGGACCTCCAGCGCCTCCTGCCCGCTGGAAAGGGTCCTGACCTTGCGGACCCCGGCCTTCCTGAGCATGCGCGACATCAGGACCTGGACGTCGACGTCGTCGTCCACCAGGAGCACCCTGAGGGACCCCAGGTCCCGCGCCGGCGCCTCGGCGGGGCCTTCCGGCGCCGCGGGGGCGGAGCGGCGCGGAATGCGGATCCTGGCGACGGTGCCTTGGCCGGGCCGGCTGGAAAAATCAAGGATCCCCCCGTGGGCCTTGACCACGCCGTAGGTCATGCTCAGCCCCAGCCCCGTGCCCTTGTCCACCGCCTTGGTGGTGAAGAACGGCTCCATCACGTGGGCCAGGACCTCCGGCTCCATGCCGCAGCCGGTGTCCTCCACCGACAGTTCCGCCCAGCCGTCCCCGGGGAGGGCGGTGCGGAAGGTGAGGGTGCCGCCGTCGGGCATGGCGTCCAGGGCATTGAGGCAAAGGTTCAGCAGGGCATGGTTGATGCCTCCGGAGTCGCCGCTGATCCAGACCGGCTCGGCGACGAGGTCCTCGACCACCCTGACGGTGTTCCGGGTGGTGTTCTCCAGGAGGGTGCGCACCTCCCGGACCATGAGGTTCAGTTCGAACGGGACCTGGGACGGGGCTGACGGCTGGCCGAACTGCATGAGGGACTTCACCACGTCCCTGCCGCGGATGCAGACCTTGTCGATGGTCGCGTAGGCCTTCGCGTCCGCGGGGTCGGTCGCGGACTGGGCGCGCAGCGACGCGGTGCCCAGGATGATGGCCAGGACGTTGTTGATGTTGTGCGCGACGCCCGCGGCCAGGATGCCCAGGCTCTCCATCCGCTGGGCCTGCTGGAGCCTGGCCTCGAGCTTGCGCCGCTCGAGCTCGGCCCGCTTGGATTCCGTGATGTCCTCCTTGATGGCCACGAAATGGGTGATGGTCCCCGCGCCGTCCCGGATCGGCGCGATGGTGGCCGACTCCCAGAACAGTTCCCCGTCCCGCTTGCGGTTGTGGAATTCGCCTTTCCAGATCTCCCCGGCGGCGATGGTCGTCCACATGTCCCGGTAGGCCTCCGGCGGGTAGTCCCCCGATTTGAGGATGCGCGGGTTCTGCCCCATGGCCTCGGCCGCGGTGTAGCCGGTCATCTGGGTGAATTTCGGGTTCACGTATTCGATCCTGCCCTGGACGTCGGTGATGACCACCGCGACCGGGCTCTGGTCGACCGCCACGGTGATCTTGCGCACGGCCGCCTCGGAGCGCTTGCGTTCGCTGATGTCGACGAAAGTCACCACAGCCCCGACCACCCGGCCGTCGCGGTACTGGGGGTAGGACCCGTATTCCGCCGGGAAGGAACTGCCGTCGGCGCGCCAGAGCACTTCATCGTCCGCGTGGGTGCCCGCGCCCTCCCGGAAGGCCTTGAAGATGCGGCACTGCGCCACCGGCATCGGGCTGCCGTCCGGGCGGGAGTGGTGGATGAGGTCATGCATGTTCCGGCCCAGGACCTGGTCCGCCCGCTCGTACCCCATCATCCGCAGCAGGGCCGGGTTGCAGAAGGTACATTCACCGTTCATATCAATCCCGTAGATCGCTTCGCCCGTGGAATCCAGGAGTTCCTGGACCCGGCTCAGGCGTTCGTCCGCCATCGTCCGGGCCTGGCGCTCGCCTCGCGCGAAAGAGCGCAGCAGGCCGAAGATCGCGCCGGAGAACAGCAGCCCCAGCGCCAGGATCGCCGTGCGGCCGGTGCCCTCCGGGGCATTCCCGAAGGCCGGGTCCGGGACGCTCAGGAGCGTCCACACCCTGCCCGCCACGGCGAAGTGCGTGCGGTTCACCCAGGACCCGCCGGGCACCGGTTGGAACCCTGAGCCGGCGTAGAGCAGGTCCTCCTCGCGCTCCGAATCCCCGTCGAACAGTTCCAGCCGGATGCCCTGGCTGGGCTCGCCCAGGGTGCCCTTCAGCAGGTTGCCCATCCGGAAGGCCATGTAGGCCCAGCCCATGAGCGCCGCGCGGCGCTGGCCGACCGAGCCGGTCGGCGAGCCGCTTCGGTAGACCGGCACGAAGAGAACGGTCCCCGCCTGGACCGGGTCGGATCCCTCCTGGTAGAGCCGCAGCTTCCCGGAGAGGGTCACCGCCCCGGTGTCCCGCGCCTGGACCATGGCCTGCTTGCGGTTGGCCTCGGCCAGCATGTCCTTGGCGAACGTCTTGCGGTTGAGCGCGTCGAAGGGCTCGGTGTAGATGATGGAGCTCACCCCGCCCTCCGGGGGCAGGGGGCCGCCCGGGTGCACCTCGTAGTCGGGGAACCCCTCCGCGCGCAGGCGGCGGATGTGGCGGCCCAGTTCCGGCATGGGGATCCACTGCGCGAAACCGAGCGCCTGGACGCCGGGATTGTTGTGGTCCAGGTCCAGGGTCTGGGCCAGATGGTGCCATTCCTGCCGGGTCGGCAGCCCCTGGCGCCGGGAGATGAATTCGGCAACCCCGCGCAGGATCTGCTCGTGGGCCGCCACCCGGTCCGCGACCCGCACCTGCAGGAGCGCGGCCTCCGCCTCGAACCGGTCGTGTAGCCGGCGCACCTGCGCCCGCCGGAGCAGGAGCCAGGCGGTCAGCACCATGACCAGGGAGAGCGCCAGGCCCAACCAGGGCAAAAGGGCTTTGGGCGGAAAGCCCCTCCTGACCGGCATCCCTGACTCCATGTAATGGGGTCAGGCAATCAAGCTGAACCCGTGCAATATCTATCGACCGAAACCTGGACCTTGATGAATCTGTCGGCGTTCATCCAGGATACCGCCTCGGGGCCCCCGGCGGGAAAGTCAGGAGGAGGGGAGCGCCCGCCGCGCCGGCCAGACGAAGTCCGGCTCCGAGCACTGCACCTGCACCAGGCGCTGGTCCAGGGCCGGGCCCACGCTCCAGGCCTCGGGGCCCTTGAAGCGGACCGGGTCCGCATTGGGTTCGAGGGTGGCCCCGACCCAGCGGTCGCGCCCGGTGGCCTTCGCCGCCCGCAGGCACTGCTCGGCCATGGCCAGGCCGGCCTGCCAGTCGCCCAGTTCCGGGTGCTTCGGATGGAGGGGCAGGGCGGCGTAGCCGATGGAGATGTGCTCGCGCATCTGGGCCCCGCCCGGGATCTGGTAGGTGAGGCCGCGCGCCAGCGCCAGCAGGTTGCGCGCCACCGTGGCCGCCTCGGAGCGCCGGGCGCGCCGGGCCACGACCAGGAAGGTGTCGCCCTCCCACCGGATCCGGAAATCGGTCTTGCGCGTGCCGGCCTTGACCGCGCGGGCCATCTGCACCAGCACCGCGTCGCCCGCGGGCCGGCCCCAGGTCGCGTTGACCTGGCTGAACTGGTCGAGGTTCATCAGGTAGAGCAGGATGTCCTCCCTGGAGGCCGTGGTGTCCCGGCCCGCGGCCAGCATGTCCCGGAAGGCGCGGCTGGCGATCTCGGCGTCCATGGCCAGGTGCATCTCGACGAACCGCCGGTTGTTGAGGCCCGTGAGCGGATCCGTGAGGCTGGCTTCGCGCAGCGCCCTGCCGCTGGACTCCACCCGGTCCTCCAGGTCCCGGTAGCGCCTGATCGTGCCCCGCAACCGGATCTGGAGCCAGAGCGCCGCGAACAGGAGGGCGACCATGCCGGCCAGGGCGGCGAACCACAGCGACATCCAGAACCTGGGCATGGGGACCTTCCGGGCTGACCCATTATCCCCGCAACCTACCCGATGCCGATGCAAAGGTATTTCACCTCGAGGAAATCTTCGATCCCGTACCTCGACCCCTCGCGCCCCAGCCCCGACTCCTTGACCCCGCCGAAGGGCGCCACCGCGGTCGATATCAGGCCCGCGTTGATGCCGACGATCCCGTACTCCAGCGCCTCGGCGACCCGCCAGGTCCTGGCCAGGTCCCGGGTGTAGAAATAGGAGGCCAGGCCGAAAGGCGTGCCGTTGGCCAGCCGGATGGCTTCGGCCTCGGTGCGGAAACGGAACAGCGGGGCCACCGGGCCGAACGTCTCCTCCCGGGTCACCGCCATGTCGGGGGTGACTTCGGCCAGGATGGTCGGCTGGAAGAAGGTGCCCCCCAGGGCGTGGCGCCGGCCCCCCAGGATCACCCGGGCGCCCTTGGCCAGGGCGTCGGCGATGTGCTCCTCCACCTTGAGCACCGCATCCGCATCGATGAGGGGCCCCTGCTCGGCCCCGGTCCTGAGCCCGTCGCCCACCTGGAGCCCGGCCACCGCCGCCGCCAGCCGCTCCGTGAAGGCGTCGTAGACCGCATCCTGGACCAGGAACCGGTTGGTGCAGACGCAGGTCTGCCCGGTGTTCCTGAACTTGGAGGCGATCGCCCCGGCCACGGCCGCATCCAGGTCGGCGTCTTCGAACACGATGAAGGGGGCGTTGCCGCCCAGCTCCAGCGACACCTTCTTCACGGTGGAGGCGCACTGCTCCAGCAGCTGCTTGCCGATCCCGGTGGAACCGGTGAAGGTGAGCTTTCGCACCAGGGGGTTCGCGCAGAGCTCCCCGCCGATGGCCCCGGCGGAGCCGGTGACCACGTTGAACGCGCCGGCCGGAAGCCCCGCCCGCTGGCCGAGCTCGGCCAGCGCAAGGGCCGAGAAGGGGGTCGCCGAAGCGGGCTTGAGCACGAGGGTGCACCCCGCCGCCAGCGCCGGCCCGGCCTTCCGGGTGATCATGGCCGAAGGGAAGTTCCACGGGGTGATGGCGCCGACCACCCCCATCGGCTCCTTGAGCACCACGATCCGCTGGTCCCTGGCGTTGGACGGGATGGTGTCGCCATAGACCCGCTTGCCCTCCTCCGCGAACCACTCGATGAAGGAGGCCGCGTAGGCGATCTCGCCCCGGGATTCGGCCAGCGGCTTGCCCTGCTCCGCGGTCATGAGGACGGCCAGGTCTTCCTGGTTGGCCATGATCAGGTCAAACCAGCGCCGGAGGATGGCCGAGCGTTCCTGGGCCGTCCGCTGTTTCCATCCGGGGAGCGCCGCCTCGGCCGCGTCGATGGCCCGGCGGGTCTCGGCGCCGCCCATCCTGGGCACGGTGCCCAGCAGCCCGGCGTCAGCGGGATTGGTCACGGGGATCGTCGTTCCGTCGTCGGCGCCGATCCACTTTCCATCGACGTGGCCCAGCTGGCGGAACAGGGAGATGTCCTTGAGGGGAATCATGGGGGCCTCCGGGGGGTCGCGTCGGGTCACGATTCTTCCATGAAGGGATACGTCCATTCCCGGTGGGCCGCAAAGCATTCCTTGAGGGTGCGGGGCGAGGTCCAGCGGATCAGGTTCAGGAAGCTGCCCGCCTTGTCGTTGGTGCCCGAGGCCCGGGCGCCGCCGAAGGGCTGGTGCCCGACCATGGCGCCGGTGCACTTGTCGTTGATGTAGAAGTTGCCGGCGGTGTCGGCCAGGGTTTCGGTCAGCCGGTTGATCACGTGCCGGTCCCGGGCGAAGATGGCGCCGGTGAGGGCGTAGGGCGAGGTCTCGTCCAGGATGCCCAGGGTCCGGTCCAGCTCCTCGTCCGGGTACACGTAGATGGTCAGCACCGGCGCGAAGATCTCCTCCTCCATGGTGACGAACTTCGGATCGGTGGTGAGGATGATGGTGGGTTCGATGAAATACCCTACCGATTTGTCGCCATTGCCGCCCAACAGGATCTCAGCCTCGGGCGCAGCCTTGGCCAGGTCGATATAGCGCATGGTGCCGTCGAAGCTCGCCTCGTCGATCACGGCGTTCATGAAATTGCGGAAATCGCGCGGGTCGCCCATGCGGATCCCGGCGGCCATCCCCAGCAGCAGGTCCTTGAGCCGGGGCCAGACGGAGGCCGGCGCATAGACGCGCGAGCAGGCGGAGCACTTCTGCCCCTGGTACTCGAACGAACCCCGGATGATGGCGGCGGCCGCTTCGAGGAGGTCGGCGGAGGCGTGCACGAAGATGTAGTCCTTGCCGCCGGTCTCGCCCACCAGGCGCGGGTAGATCTTGTAGTTGGACAGGTTCTCGGCGACCGTGCGCCACATGGAATTGAACACGCCCGTCGATCCGGTGAAGTGGAGGCCGGCGAAGGCGGGATGTCCGAGCACGACCTTGCCCAGCTGGGAGCCGCGGGAGGGCAGGAAGTTGATGACCCCGTCCGGCAGCCCCGCCTCGCGGTACAGCTGCATCAGGTAGTAGTTGGAAAGGATGGAGGTGGAGGCGGGCTTCCAGACCACGGTGTTGCCCATGATGGCGGGGGCGGTGGCGAGGTTGGCGGCGATGGCGGTGAAATTGAACGGCGAGACCGCGAGGACGAAGCCCTCCAGGGGGCGGTAGTCCACCCGGTTCCAGGTGTGGGCGTTGGAGAGGGGCTGGTGGTTGTAGATCTGTTCCATGAACTTGGCGTTGTAGCGGAAGAAGTCCGCCGTTTCGCAGGTGGAGTCGATCTCCGCCTGGTGCGCGCTCTTGGACTGGTTGAGCATGGTGGCGGCGTTCAGGATGTACCGGTAGCGGGTGGAAATGAGGCTGGCCATGCGGTTGAAGATCGCGGCGCGCTCCTCCCAGGGGGTGGCGCTCCAGGTCCGCCTGGCCTGGAGCGCGGCGTCGATGGCCATGCGGATCTCCGCCTCGCCGGCCTCGTGGCAGTGGCCCAGCACGTGGCCGTGCTCATGGGGGCAGATCACCTTCCTGAGGTTGCCGGTGCGGACCTCCCGGCCGCCGATGATGAGCGGGATGTCCAGTACCTGGCCGTATTGCCGGTCCAGCTCGGCCTTGAGCAGGGCGCGCTCCGGCGAGCCGGGGGCATGGGACCTGGCGGGTTCGTTGTGCGATTCGGGCAGCTGGAAGATGGCGTTGGTCATGGCGGCCTTTCGGTGGGCATGCAGGCTCAGGGGATCCGGATCCCGGCCGGCACTGGCTCCGGGACCGCTTTCGTGATCTACTTCCCTACATCCGCAATATTCCATCAGATATAGCTGACCGCAACCCTCCTTCTCCACATACCACGCATGAGTACCGCTCATAACCATGGCCAACACATTGGATCTCTATCAATTGCGCGCCTTCCACGCCCTGGGCCTCACCGGCACCTTCACCGGCGCCGCCCGGCGCCTGCACCTCACCCAGTCGGCCATCAGCCACGCCATCGCCAAACTGGAGGTTTCGGCCGGGGTGGAACTGGTGGACCGCCGGGGCAGGGACCTGCGCCTCACGGAGGAAGGCGCGCGGCTGCTGCGGGCTTGCGAGCAGGTGTTCGCCACGCTGGAGGCCGCCTCGGAGGACCTGATGCGGCCTTCGGCCACCGGCCGGCTGCGCATGGGCGCCACGGTGGAGTTCGGCTGTAGTATCCTCATGCGCCATATGGGGCCCTTCATGCACGACCACCCCAGCCTGGAAGTCGACTTCACCCTGACCTACGACCTGCTCCCGCTCCTGCTGCGGGACGACCTGGACCTCATCATCGACTGCCAGGAGCACTTCCTGCCCGAGCTCGCGAAGCTCCCGCTGTTCCGGGAGACCTACGTGGTGGCCGGATCCAGGGCCTTCCGGGACGCCCGCGGGATCGCCTGCGCCCGCGACCTCGGATCGTGCCCCGTCCTCTCCCTGGACAAGGCCGGGGCCTGGTGGCACCGTTTCCTGCGCGCCCAGCCCGAAGCGGACCGCCCGGAATTCTCCCGGATCATCGAAGTGGGCCAGATCCGGGCGATGATCAACGCCGGGGTCGCCGGCATGGGCGCGCTCCTGGCGCCCACCTACAGCGTGCTGCGGGAACTCGAGCGGGAGGAGCTGGTGCCGCTGCTTCCCCTGCACCGGCCGGTGGAGGAGCGGTTCTACCTCTACCAGAAGAAGACCAAGGCTTCCCTGCTCCGGCAGCGCAGCCTCACCCAGTATCTGCAGAACATCAGTCCGCAGGAGTTCGGTTCCTGAAAGGTGACTGTAAAACCCATTCATGAATGGAGCGACCCGATGAATCCAGAGCTCGAACCCAAGGCCATCCAGGAGGCCGTCGCCCGCTTGACCTTCCGCACCCAGGCTTTCATCGACGGGGCCTTTTCCCCCGCGCGCAGCGGAAAGACCTTCGCCAGCGAGAACCCCGCCACCGGCCAGACCCTGGCCCGGATCGCCGAGTGCGACGCTGGCGACGTGGACCGCGCGGTGCAGGCCGGGCGCCGGGCCTTCGACCGCGGCGGGTGGGCGCGGATGCGGCCCGCAGACCGCAAGCAGGTGCTGCTGGCCTTCGCCGACCGGCTGGAGGCCAACGCCTTCGAACTGGCCCTGCTGGACTGCCTCGAAGGCGGCAAGCCCATCACCGAATGCGCCACCGTGGACATCCCCGACTCGATCCAGTGCCTGCGCTGGCACGCCGAAGCCGTCGACAAGCTCTACGGGCAGGTGGCGCCCACCGGGCCCGGCAACCTGGGCCTCGTCCTGCGCGAACCGCTGGGCGTGGTCGGCTGCGTCATCCCCTGGAACTTCCCCCTGCAGATGGCCGCGTGGAAGCTCGGCCCGGCCCTCGCCGGCGGCAACAGCGTGGTGCTCAAGCCCGCGGAGCAGACTTCCCTGAGCGCCCTGCGCATGGCCGAACTGGCGATGGAAGCCGGGCTGCCGGAGGGCGTGCTGAACGTCGTCCCCGGCTTCGGCGAGAGCGCGGGCCAGGCCATCGGCAGGCACATGGACGTGGACCTGGTGGCCTTCACCGGCTCCACCGAGGTGGGCCGCTGTTTCCTGAAGTACGCCGCGGAATCCAACCTCAAGCGCATCATCCTGGAATGCGGCGGCAAGAGCCCGCAGGTGGTGTTCCAGGACGCTCCGGAGCTGGAGCAGGTCGCCGCCCACGCGGTGGCCGCGGCCTTCTGGAACATGGGCGAGAACTGCAGCTGCGGCTCGCGCCTGATCGTCCACCGGGCCATCAGGGACGAACTGGTCGAGCGGGTGGCCCGGCACGCCGCCACCTGGAAGCTGGGCGACCCCCTGGACCCGGAGTGCAAGCTGGGCGCCCTGATCGAAAAGCCGCACATGGAGAAGGTGCTCGGCTACATCGAGGCCGGCAGGGCGGAGGGCGCCCGGCTGGTCATGGGCGGCCGGCGCGCGCTCCCGGAGACCGGCGGCTATTTCGTGGAAGCGACCCTGTTCGACGGGGTGGACAACCGGATGAAGATCGCCCGCGAGGAGATCTTCGGCCCGGTCCTGTCGGTCATCCCGTTCGCCACCGAGGAGGAGGCCATCGCCATGGCCAACGACAGCATCTACGGCCTGGCGGCATCGCTCTACACCCGCGACCTCGACCGGGCCCACCGGGCGGCGCGCCTCATCCGCGCCGGCACGGTCTCAGTGAACTGCTTCTCCGAAGGGGACATCACCACGCCGTTTGGCGGCTTCAAGCAGTCGGGCTTCGGCGGGAGGGACAAGTCCATCTGGGCGCACGAGCAGTACACGGAGTTGAAGACGATATGGATGCAGCTGAACTGACATGAAAATCCATTTTCATCTTTTCTCCGCGAGCCTCAGCGAGTCCTCCGCCGCCTCCGCGATCCATTTTTTTCGACCCAATGGGGCGGCGCCGGAAGTCTTTGCCCTGACCCACATCAGCAGAAGGAAATGATCGCAGAGGAGGCGGAGGGCTCGCTGAGGCTCGCGGAGAAACAGCATCTTGTTTGATTCTTATTTTGTTCACACCCGCAGGTCTTTCGGGCGTTCCCCGCCCAGATGGTCATTCATCTCCTGGATGAACCCATCCACGTCTTCCACACCCTTCAGTTCCAGCAGCCGCCCAAAGCTGTCCGGGAAGGCCCCGGAGCAGCTGAAGGGCGAAACCCCGTGCTGGATGCACCAGACCAGGCTCCCGGGCACCAGGAGCAGATCCTCCACCTGCATGGCTCGCGTGATCCGCATGAAGAAGCGCCCCGGGCGGAACGGCGTCCCGCCCGGGGCGGCCCCGCTCAGGTACAGCCCGACCTTGGTCTCGGTCATGCTGATGAAGATGTTCTTCTTCTGGGTCAGGTGCTCCAGGATCGTCTTGTGGGTCTCGCGGCCGATGCCGGACTTCTTGTAGCCGCCGAAGGGGGCGTGGGCCGGCAGGTTGTTGTAGTTGTTCACCCACATGCGCCCGGTCTCCACCGCTCCGGCCACCCGCAGCGCCCGGTTGATGTCGCGGGTCCACACCGCGCCGCCCAGGCCGTAATCGCTGTCGTTGGCCATGGCCACCACTTCCTCCTCGGTGCGGAACTTGATGAAGGTCGCCACCGGCCCGAAGATCTCCTCCTGGGCCACCCGCATCCGGTTGTCGGCCCCGGCGAGGATGGTGGGCTGCATGAAGAAGCCCTTTTCCAGCCCGCCCGTGGTGATGCGCTTGCCGCCGCAGGCCACCACGGCGCCCTCCTTCTGCCCCACTTCCACGTAGGCCAGGATCTTCTGCAGCTGCTCGCCGTTGACGATGGCGCCCATCTGCGTGTCCTTCTCCCAGGGCAGGCCCACCTTGACCTTGTTGAAGGCCGCGACGCATTCGGCCAGGAACCGGTCGTAGATCTCCTCATGCACGAACACCCGGGAGCCGGCGCAGCAGACCTGGCCCTGGTTGAACAGGATGCCGATCATCACCCCCTCGATCGCCTTTTCCCAGGGGGCGTCCGGGAAGTAGATGTTGGCGGACTTGCCGCCCAGCTCCAGGGTGGCCGGGATCAGCTTCCTGGCGGCGGCGTCGGCGATGGTGTAGCCCACTTCGGTCGAACCGGTGAAGCCCAGCTTGCGGAATCCCGGATGCTCCAGGATGCAGTTGCCCGACACCGAGCCGCGCCCGGTGATCACGTTGACCACCCCGGGAGGCAGCACCTGGTTCATGAGCTTGGCCAGTTCGAGCAGGCTCAGGGAGGTGGTGGAGGAAGGCTTGATCACCACCGTGTCGCCGGCGGCGAGCGCCGGGGCGATCTTCCAGGCGCCCATGAGCAGCGGGAAGTTCCAGGGGATGATCTGCCCCACCACGCCGATCGGCTCGCGCAGGATCAGGCTCATCGTGTCCTTGTCGATCATCACCGCTTCGCCTTCCTCGGTGCGGATCGCGCCGGCGAAGTAGCGGAAGTGGTCCGAGCTGAGCGGCACGTCGATGGCCAGGGTCTCCCGGATCGGCTTGCCGTTGTCCAGGGTCTCGATCATGGCCAGGCGTTCGGCGTTGGCGTCGATCAGGTCGGCGATCTTCAGGAGCATGCGGGAGCGCTCCTGCGGGCTCACCTGCTTCCAGCCCTGGAACGCCTTCCAGGCGGCCTTGACCGCCAGGTCCACGTCCTCCTTGCCCGCGTCCACGCAGGTGGCCAGGGCCTCGCCGTTGGAGGGGTTGAGGGCCTTGAAGGTCTTGCCTCCAGTTCCCTCCACCCATTGACCATCAATGAAAAGTTTGTAATTGCTGTCGGGTTGGACCATGACGGTCTCCTATGGAAAGGGAAGGGTGGGATGGCAAAGACTTCCCAGGACGGGAAGGCTTCATGGGGAGGTTGGGATGACAAGGTTCTTTTCAAGCTGCGTGCCAGAAAAGGACCTTCCGACATTTCGCTATATTTCAGTGGAAATAGTGGACCTACCAAATCCATTGACGGACGCGCATGCAGACCTGTTCCAGAACTGTCACCCATGTGTTCAAACGATGTAGCCCGCCCCGCACAGTCGCGCTACAATGACTTTAAAATATTTATTATTTTCTTCGCCAAGGGGGAGCCCATGGCCCTCATCCCGCCCACCCCCATCCTGAAAGCCTGGGAGGATTTCATCCGCACCGGCCGGATCGACCCGAACGCGGTCCGGGCGGACCTGGCCCAGGCCTGGCAGCGCTCCCGCGAGGCGCGCATCGACCCCTTCCAGGGGCGCAGTTCGCGCCTGCTGGCGGGAACGCCGCTGAAACAGCTGCTGAAGAAGCGCAGGAGCCTGATCGAGGTGGCCCTCCCGTTCATGGGCAACCTCTACCAGTTCGTGGCCAGCTCCAGCTTCGTGGTGCTGCTCTGCGACGAACGCGGCTACATCCTGGAAACGGTGGGGGACCCCGAGGTCATCCGAAACGCCCCGGACCTCAATTTCTGCCGGGGCGCCCTGTGGACCGAAGCGGAGATCGGCAACAACGGGGCAGGCACGGCGCTGGCGCTCCAGCGCCCGGTCCAGGTCTCGGGCGGCGAGCACTACTGCCGCAAGCACCACCCCTGGACCTGCTCGGGCGCCCCCATCTTCAACGACGACGGGCAGATGATCGGCGTCCTGGAGATGTCCGGGCCGGTCGCGGCCACCCACCAGCACACCCTCGGCATGGTGGTGGCGGCGGCGGAGGCGATCCGCCAGCAGCTCCGGGTCCAGCTGAAGAACCGGGAACTGATGCTGCTCAACGGCCACCTGAGCAACCTGTTCCTCAGCGTCTCCGACGGCGTGGTGGTGGTGGACGCCGGGGGCCTCATCCAGCAGGTCAACCCGGTCGCCGAGACCATCTTCGGCGCCAAGGCCGCGGCCCTGGTGGGGAGCCCGTTCGCCCAGCACGTGGACAAGCCCGGGCCGGTCCATGCGCTGCTGCGGGAAGGACGCGCCTTCGCCGACCTGGAACTCGGCCTGGGGGCGCGGTCCGCGCGGGCCTCGTGCCTGGCTTCGGGCAAGCCGATCCGGGACGAGCAGGAGCGCATCACCAGCGGGGTGATCTTCCTGAATCCGATCCATCGCATCAACAAGCTCATCAACCGGTTCAGCGGCGCGCACGCCGCCTTCACCTTCGACGACATCCTGGGCCGCGGCCAGGCCCTGACCGCGGCCGTGCAGCAGGCCATCCACGCCGCCGGGAGCGACAGCAACGTGCTGCTGGGCGGGGAAAGCGGCACCGGCAAGGAGATGTTCGCCCAGGCCATCCACAACCGCAGCGCCCGCCGCCAGGGCCCCTTCATCGCCATCAACTGCGGCGCCATCCCGCGCGAGCTGATCGGCAGCGAGCTGTTCGGCTACGTGGAGGGGGCCTTCACCGGCGCGCACAAGCGCGGCCGCCCCGGGAAGTTCGAACTGGCCGCCGGGGGGACCCTGTTCCTGGACGAGATCGGCGACATGCCCCTGGACCAGCAGGTGTCCCTCCTGCGCGTGCTCCAGGACAAGTCCATCACCCGCATCGGCGGCGAGCAGGCGAAGCTGGTGGACGTCCGGATCATCTGCGCCACCAACAAGGACCTGCAGCTGGAGATCGGCAGGGGCAACTTCCGCCAGGACCTCTACTACCGCCTGAACGTCATCTCCATCCTGCTGCCGCCCCTGCGCGCCCAGCGCGAGGACATCCCTTTGCTGTTCAGCATCTTCCACGAGCGGATCTGCACGCAGCTCGGGCTCGAGGCGGCGCAGGCGGACCCGCAGGTGATCCAGCGGCTGCAGGCCTACGATTGGCCGGGCAACATGCGCGAATTCCAGAACGTCCTGGAGAAGATGGCCAATGCCCCCGGCCGGCGCCCCTTCGCGATGGACAGCCTGCCCGACGAGATCCTGGCCGGCCCCCGGGGCGCCCCGGCCCCCGCCGCCCCGCTCGCCGAAACCTCCCTGGGCGAGCACCGGGTCCGGATCAAGCGCGCGCTGGCGGCGGAGGACCGCAAGGAGATCCTGGAGACGCTCGCCCGGCACGGCGGCAACCTCAGCGAAGCGGCCCGGGCCCTGGGCCTGTCGCGCACCTCCATCTACCGCAAGCTGTCCCGGACCTGACCTCAGGAGCGCAGTTCGGCCAGGCCCCTGATGAACGCCTCGCGCATCTGCTCCATGGCACGGGCGATGTATTCGCCCTTGGCGTTCGGGTCGGCATCCAGGTCGGCGTCCGGGTCCTCCTCCCAGCGGTCCTCGGCCCAGAGCCGGAAGGTCGGGTGCATGGTATCCGCCAGGTCCTCCTTGGAGGCCGCCTCGAACGGGCCGCTGGTCCCGTATTGGGAGTTCGTGTTGTAGAAGCTGGGCATGGCACCCCGGGTCTGGCTGGCATGCCCAGTATAGGAACAGCCAGCCGGCCGCAGGGCCGAAAAATTCGAACCTCTGCTGGTTAAAAAAGGTTAACAAATCAACATTGTTGGCGTATATTTCCAGGTCCAAGCACCACTATGCGTTTTGTCCAGAATCGAATTTGGGTTCGCCGGAGCGATCAAATGTTGCCATTCTGTGACGCATTTATTAAATATTCCTTGCCCCTCCTGCACCGAATCGGTTCGGGCCTTCGCACCAGGCGTTCATGGAAGGGGTTCGGGCCGATCCTGTTCGCCGCCCTCCTGGCGGCCTTCCTGGGCTGCACCGATCACGTGCCGAAACCCTCCATCAGCCTCGTCGCCGCGAAGAACCCCATCACCCTCGGCAGCAGTACCACTCTGACCGCAACATGGCCTTCCAGCAACGTCACCAGTCCTTCAGGTTCGATCGACCAGGGCATCGGCACGGTCCAGAGCGGCGTCCCGGTGACCATCACGCCCACCGCGACCACCACCTACACCTTCACCTACAGCGACACCATCGGCAAGCTCTTCGCCTCCGTCACCGTGGTGGTGGTGGGCACTCCCGCCATCACCAGCTTCACCGCGCAGCAGCCCATCGTCACCGCCGGCACGTCGACCATGCTCACCGCGGTCTTCACCGGCGGCACCGGCACCATCGACCATGGCGTCGGCGCAGTCACCAGCGGCGTGCCGGTTTCCACCGGCGTCCTGAACGCGAACACCACCTTCACCCTGACCGACACCAGTCCGGCCGGCGTACCCATCACCAGCACCGTGACCGTCCAGGTCGTCGCTGCCGTGACCACCCCGGTCATCACCGCGCCGGCCACCGTCAGCGCCGGTGCCACCGGCCTCACCGCCTCCGTGCCGGTCCAGGCCGGCGACAGCTATGCCTGGACCATCTCCGGCGGCACCATCACCGCGGGCGGCGCCACCAACCAGATCACCTTCACCGCCGGCGCTTCCGGCGCGGTCACCCTGGGCTGCGTGGTGACCAACGCGGCCGGCGCCTCCAGCAGCAAGGCCAGCGCGACCTGCACCATCGTGGGGCTGCCCACCACCCCGGTCATCACCGCCCCGGCCAACGTCACCGCCGGCGCCACAGGCCTCACCGCGTCCGTGCCGGCCCAGGCCGGCGACGCCTACACCTGGACCATCACCGGCGGCGCCATCACCGCCGGGGCCGGCACCAGCCAGATCACCTTCTCGGCGGGGACTTCCGGGACCGTCCAGCTGGCCTGCGTCGTCACCAACACGGCCGGGACCGCCAGCAGTCCGGGCAGCGCCAGTTGCACCATCCTCTCGGCGCCCGGAACGCCTGTCATCACCGCTCCGGCCAACGTCACCGCCGGCGCCACCGGCCTCACCGCTTCCGTGCCGGCCCAGGCCGGCAGCACCTACGCTTGGACCATCTCCGGCGGCGCCATCACCGCCGGCGCCGGCACCATACAGATCACGTTCTCGGCGGGCACTTCGGGGAAGGTCCTGCTGACCTGCACCGTGACCAACGCGGCCGGGACGGCGAGTCTGCCGGGAACCACCAGCTGTACCGATCGTCTCGCTCCCCGGTCACGCCGGTCATCACCGCTCCGGCCGACGTCACCGCTGCCGCCACTGGCCTCATCGCATCCGTCCCGGCCCAGGCCGGCAGCACTTACGCCTGGACCATCACCGGCGGCACCGTCACTGTGGGTGCCGGCACCAACCAGATCACCTTCACGGCCGGTGCTTCCGGCACCGTGCAGCTGGGGTGCGTGGTCACCAACGCCGCCGGCACGGCGAGCCCCCAGGCCGTCGCCTACTGCACCATCGTGGCAGCGCCCGTGGCCCCGCTCGTTGTGGCCCCGGCCTTCGTCACTTCCGCCGCCGCCGGACTGACCGCGACGATCAGCAACACCGCCGCCGAGCCCGCCGGCAGCACCTATGCCTGGACCATCACCAGCGGCGGCACCATCACTGCCGGCGCGAACACCTCGTCGATCACCTTCACGGCCGGCGCTTCCGGCACGGTGGGGTTCAGTTGCGTGGTCACCACCACGGCGACCGCCAGTGCCACCGGCACTGCCTCCAGCACCATCGTGGCGGCTCCTGTCGCCCCCGTCGTCTCCGCCCCGGCCAATGTCACCGCCGGCGCCGTGGGGTTGACCGCGACCGTCACCAACACAGCGGCCGAACCTACCGGCAGCACCTACGCCTGGACCATCACAGGCGGCACCATCACCAGCGTCACCACCGGCACCTCCATCACCTTCACCGCCGGCACCGGCGCCACTGTTGTGCCGAGCTGCATTGTCACCAATATGGCCAGCACCCACAGCGGCGCGGGCACCTTCACCTGCACGGTCGTGGCAGCGCCAACCACACCGGTCATCACCTCCACCCCGCTCACGGTCACTGCCGGCACCACCGGATTGACCGCGTCCATTCCTTCCCAGGCAGGCAGCACCTACGCCTGGTCCATCAGCGCCACGAACACCAGCACCGGGACCATCATCACCAGCGTCACCACCGGCACCTCCATCACCTTCACCGCGGGCACCGCAGGCTCGCTGGTGCTGAACTGCACCGTGACCAACGGAGCCGGCACCCACAGCACCCCGGGGACCCTGACCCTGACCGTGGTTGCGGCGCCCACGACGCCGGTCATCACCTCCACCCCGCTCACCGTCACCGCCGGCACCGCCAGTTTGACCGCTTCCATTCCTGCCCAGACCGGAAGCACCTATTTATGGTCCATCACCGGCAGCAGCACCGGCGCGAGCATCAACGGTTCTGCCACCGGCACCACCATCACCTTCACCGCGGGCGCCGCCGGTTCATTGGTGCTGAACTGCACCGTGACCAACGCCGCCGGCACCGCCAGCAATCCCCCGGGGACCCTGACCCTGACCGTGGTTGCGGCGCCCACGACGCCGGTCATCACCTCCACTCCGCTCACCGTCACCGCCGGCACCGCCAGTTTGACCGCTTCCATTCCTGCCCAGACCGGAAGCACCTACTTATGGTCCATCACCGGCAGCAGCACCGGCGCGAGCATCAACGGTTCTGCCACCGGCACCACCATCACTTTCACCGCGGGCGCCGCCGGTTCATTGGTGCTGAACTGCACCGTGACCAATGCCGCCGGCACCGCCAGCAATCCCCCGGGGACCCTGACCCTGACCGTGGTTGCGGCGCCCACGACGCCAGTCATTACCTCCACTCCGCTCACCGTCACCGCCGGCACCGCCAGTTTGACCGCTTCCATTCCTGCCCAGACCGGAAGCACCTACTTATGGTCCATCACCGGCAGCAGCACCGGCGCGAGCATCAACGGTTCTGCCACCGGCACCACCATCACCTTCACCGCGGGCGCCGCCGGTTCATTGGTGCTGAACTGCACCGTGACCAACGCCGCCGGCACCGCCAGCAATCCCCCGGGGACCCTGCCCCTGACCGTGGTTGCGGCGCCCACGACGCCGGTCATCACCTCCACCCTGCTCACCGTCACCGCCGGTACCGCCAGTTTGACCGCTTCCATTCCTGCCCAGACCGGCATGACCTACGCCTGGTCCATCGACGCCACGAACACCAGCACCGGGACCACCATCACCAGCGTCACCACCGGCACCTCCATCATCTTCACCGCGGGCGCCGCCGGTTCGTTGGTGCTGAACTGCACCGTGACCAACGGCGCGGGCGCCAGCGCCTCGGGCACCCTGACCGTGACCGTAGTGGCGGCGCCCGACGCCACCATCACGGCAACCCCCAATCCAGTCAGCTCCGGCTCCACCAACAACCAAGCCTCGGTGCCGGCCCAGGGCGGCACCTTCGCCTGGACCATCAGCAGCACCGGGGGCTCCGTCGCGGCCGCCATCACCAGCACCACAACCGCGAACCCGATCTTCTACAGCGCGGGCACCGGCAACACCAGTATCACCTTGGGTTGCACGGTGACCAACGCGGCCGGCACCCAGGCTACCGGCACCTTGACCGTTCCGGACCCGGCAGGTGCGGCCGGGGTCCCGGTGCTGATCAGCGACGCCAGCACTGAGGACTGGGCCACCGTCGGCGTCAAGGTGCTCAGCATCGCTCTCATCCCCCAGAGCGGCACCGCCGCCGCCGCGGTGCCCGTCTTCACCGCCACCGCTCCGGTGCCCGTGCTCAACCTGGTGCAGCTGGACAACCTCAGCGAACTGCTGGGCCAACTCGCGCTGTCTCCCGGAACTTACTCAGGGGCCGTCCTCACCCTGGCCGCCAACCCGGGCGACGTGGTGCTCGTTTCCGCCGCTGAACCCTCGGCCACCTTCCCGGACGCCCCGGGGACCCTCATCGCCCCGGCACGGATCCAAATCCAGGGTGCCACCGGCGCCCCGGGCAGCCTCACCGTGTCCGTGGTCGTGCCCTTTGCCGGCAGCCTGGTGCTGCCGGGCGGCAGCCCCCTCGACCTGGAATTCGACCTCAGCCATCCGGCCCTCCTGGTGGACCACCTGGCAGCCGGGGATGCAGCGCCTATCTGGGCGGTCAGCTTCAATGGGCCCGTCCAGCAGAACCCCGCAGCCTCCGTGACCCAGGTCCTGCGCCATTTCTACGGCACCGTCAGCGCCGCCTCGCCCGGTTCGCTCACCGTCACCAAGGTCTATCCGGCTTGGCCGGTGGTCTCCCCCGAGACCGCCCAGCTCTCGACCCAAAGCGTCCTCTTCTCTGCCGACGCCACCCTGGGGCTCCAGTTCCAGGATCTGGACGCTGGCACCAGCGCCACCCTCCCGGATTTCACGACGGTAGCCGGGATCCTCCCGGGGCGCTTCGTGCGCATCGCTGTCCGCTGCCAGGCGGACGGGACGCTGGCCGCCGCGCGGGTCTGGGCCGCCAATGCCTTCGACCCGGTATTCGCCGGGCCCGAAGGCCATGTCCTCCACCTGGACCCCTCAGCCGGCATCCTCACCGTGGCGGGGCAGGACGGCTCCGGCCTTCCTGTCCAGGTTTCAGGCTCCACGGCGTTCTTCCTGCGCACGCCGGGCAACGCCCTGGCCGATGCCACCCCCATCGGCACCGGCACCGCCTTCCTGGGGTCGGGCCTGGTGCGCGGCTTCAAGGTTCACACCACCGTGGACCGCACCACGACTCCGCCCACGGCCCTTGAGGTGGACATTGAGACAGCTCGCTACGACGGCGCCATCACCGCCGGCGGCACCGGTGTGACCCTCACAGGCACATTCCCCACCGCTGCCGACGACTTCGCCGTGAACCTGGGGTACGCCACCACCGCCGCGCCTCCGGCCAATCCGGGCCCCTTCCTGGTCCCTGTGGGCCCCGGCGGCGCAGCCAGCCCGAGCCAGGCCGGCCCCGTGCAGATCGGTGGAACCGCTCCGGTCCTGCCCCATGGCCTGAGCTTCGGTGCCTGGAACGACCCGGCCAGCCCGGGCGCGTGGTCCTCTCGGGCCGCCTACCTGGAACCCGCCGCCCTGCCCAGGGGCACCGTGGCCTCGCCCTTGACCGGCTCCAGCTTCGCCCTGCTCCTGCCCGGCGCCGCCAACCTGGTCAACGTCGACCTGGATCTCACCGGCGGATCGACCCGGGTCTACCAGGTCGACCGCACCGGGGGGATCGTGACCGTGACCCCCGTGGACCTCGCCACGGCCGCCGGCCAGGCCAGTCTCGCCGGCGCCCTGGGCTCCGGGGCGACCGTGAAGGTCTACGGCATCCCGCAGGCGGACGGCCACATCCAGGCCTCGGTGCTGTTCTGCTACACCGGGACCTTGCCGATCTGACTCGAGGGCGTGACTAAAAAATATACATTATCGGATAAAACTCACATTTATATGTGGGGCAGTATCCGCAAGAACTGTAAGTAATAACTTTAAAAATTTCATAGGATGTGGCCCCCTGATCCACATCCTATGGACAGGATTTTCACGGTCATTCCCCACATGGTGCACTTCGGCGCAGTCCTGATGTACCCGGCCCTTTCCCCGAACCCGGGGGGTGGCTGGATCCCTGGAAATGGTTGGATTTCGGTCGATCACTTGCCACTTGAAGCTACGAGGTAGTCCATGTCGTCCCCCGGGCACCGGAGCCGCGGCTATTCACTGGTTGAACTTCTCATCGTGCTCGTCATCGCCGGGATCCTGGCCATGCTGGGAGTCTACTCCCTGAGGCCGAAGACTACGGATGCGGTGCGCTCGGTGATGTCCGAGATCGAAGGGGTGCTCCTGAACGCCCAGAATTCGGCCTATCTGTCCACCCAGGACATCTACATCACCGCCAAGGGGGACTGGGTGACCGCACCACCCGGAAACTTAATCATTGATGGCCGGCCACTGAACACGGCGGTGGTGGGGCTTCCTCCCTATCTCCCAACTAGCCCGATCCTCACCCCCGGCAGCGCCACAAACCGCCTGGGCTCCCCCTCGGAGTGCTTCCAATCCCTCTACACCCAGAACGTCCGGGACCACTTGAGCGCGGGGGTCGACGATACCGGCGCCTGGTACACCACCGCCTTGGGGGGGGCCGCGCCGCTGAGTGCATTGCCTTTCTTCGCCAACAACGCAACCTTCTCGACCGGTATGACCACCAATTTCGCCGCCGCCATGAACAACCCGCTCTGCAACAACGGGGGAGTCCAGACCCCGGTGGTGTTCAGCGGGATCAGCCGGCAGTTCCTCTCCGGGTTCTCCATCGTGGTCGTGGGCCTCAACGGCGGCACCGCGGTGGCGAACGGCCCCATCGGCGTCATCGTCGTGCCCGCCGGCGGAGCGAACATCTACAAGTACTTCAAACCTAATGGAAGCAATACCTGGGGGCGGATGTGAACCTACGACCCAACAGCTGGAAGGCGCTTCGGGGTGAAGCCGGTTTCAGCATGGTCGAGATGCTGATGGCCGCATTCATCATGGCCGTCGGTCTTCTGGGCCTGGCCATGCTCCAGACCTATTCCATGCGCGCCCAGGCCGGGAGCAGCAACCAGGGCGTCGCGGTGCAGCTGGGCGAGCAGATCCTGGACGAGGCCGAGAACCTCGGCCGCAACAGCGTCATGTGCGCCCACAACGGCTTCACCGTCCCGGCGCCCGCGACCAACTACCTGGGCGCCGCGCCCGTGGTCCAGACCTTCACCAATACGGGCGTGGCCGGCGCCCCGGTCTTCTTCACCGCCACCAGCACGGCCACCCTCGCCGCCTCCCCAGGGGTGGTGACGGCCGTTTCCCAGATCGGCGGGATCGCCATGGTCCAGGTCGTGGTGAGCTGGTCGGAGACGCTCTCCACCACCGGCGGCGCCCTTCCCAGAACAGTCACGCTCTACCGGCGGATCGAATATGCGACGAACTGATCCATCCTTCCCCGCCCGCGCCGATGGGCAGCACGGTTTCTCACTGGTCGAGATGCTGGTGGCCCTGGTCTTCATGATGGTGCTCATGGGAGGCCTGGCCTCGGTGTTCAAGGCCAGCCTGAGCAGCTATGTCACCGGCGCGGAGACCACCTCGAGCCGGCGCCAGAACCGGGAGGCCCTGGAAGTGCTGTTCGATGATCTCAACCAGGCGGGCATGACGGCCAGCAGCCTCACCTCGGCGCCCACCACCGTCACCTCCGCGAACCCGCCTTTCTACGTCATTCCGAACCAACCCTACGCCAACACCGATGTGCCGAACGCCGCGGCCCCCGTGAATGGCGGGCAGAACGCCTGGGCCGTCACGGATCAGCTGGTGCTCTACTACGAGCGGTTCCTCCCATATGAAACGACCATGGGGAGTCCGTTGAACAGCACCGCGCAGGGTGTCGCCAACGGGACCACCCTGGCCAACGCCTTGACCGGGGGCCTCGCCATCACCATCAAATTCAACGATGCCAACCAGGCCGCGCTGGCCGCGCAGGATTTCACGACCGCCAACGCCTCGGGCATGGGAATGAATCTGGTGAGCTCGGGGACCACGCTGGCCGTGACCGGGTTGACCGCCAACGTGGGCGCAGCCACGGCGACCGCCACCTTCACCGCCAACCAGCCCATCGGCGCCACGGTACCGACGGGTTCAGTGGTCAGCCTGGTCGCACCGAACCAGTATGTCTGCTACTCCATCAAGCCCATGCTGCTCGACCCCAGCAATCCGGCCACCTTCACCCCCTGCCTGGTGCGGGACGTGATCGCCTATCCGGCCAACGGCACCGTGCCCGTCCTTCCGCCCTGGGCCCCCACGATCAGCTCCTCGATCGTGGCGGAGAACGTGACGGGCTTCCACGTGGGGCTGAGCGCCAACGGCGGCGCCACCTGGGCCGGCATCAACCCGGCCACCGGCACCTGGAGCACCACCACCGCCGCCTGGGCCGACCTCACCGGCCCTTCCACCGGCGCCGCGAGCCCGACGCTCAACTTCCAGCTCAACAATTTCGACACCACCGCCGCGCCCCTCCCGAGCGTCGCCAGCGGCGGCGTGTTCTGGTTCCGCACCTATCCCGTCCTGTTGCGGTTGGACATCCAGACCCGGACGGTGAAGACGCGGAGTGAATACGGTCCCGCCAACACCGCCTTGACCGCCGCGGACGCCTACCGGTTCTACAACTACCAGACCCGCACCATGATCATCAATCCACGGCATTTCGGGTTGGCCTACTAGGAGACTGTCCATGCCCCTCCCGATCCGACGCCAGCACAGTCACGGCCAGAGCGGCGCCATCACCATCCTGGTGTGCCTGATGCTGCTCGTCCTGCTCACCATCTCCGCTCTGGGCCTGTCCAGGAACAGCCTGCGCTCCACCATCGCTTCGGGAACCCTGCGCGAGGTCCACCAGACCGAGAATGCCGCCGACGCGGGGCTGGAGTGGTCGGTCTACTGGATGGGGCAGGACACCAACAACCCGCCCAAGCGGCCCGTCCCCGCCAGCGGGGCCCTGGCCATCCAGAACCAGATGCTCGCCATGCAGGCCGCGGCCAACTTCGGCAGCCCGGGCACCACGCTGACCGCCGCGGCCTACCCGGAGTTCCAGGTGGGCACCACCGCCAGCGCCACCATCAGCTACGATGTCACGCTCAATCTCATGGGCCAGACGCAGCCCTTCTACCAGGGGCAGAGCGCCGGCGCATCCAGCCCCACCGCGCCCTCGGCGACCACCCTCAACCTCTGGAGCGTGACCGTCGACGGCTACGTGACCTATGCCAACGGCACCTCCTTCGCGCACCGCCGCCAGGTGTGGGTCACCCTGCCGCCGTCCTGAGGCAGGAAGCCTTCCGCCGGTCCTATCGTTCGTCTCCTCCGAGGTGTTTCCATGTCGTTCCTGCGCGCCGCCCTTACCGCGATCATCGCCCTGCAGGTGTTCCTCGCCCCCGTGCCCGCCTCCGCCCAGCTGGCGACCGGCTCGCCCTGGCAGAACACCAAGTGGGATTTCCTGAACCTCTACCAGGGCACCACGACCCAGCAGCTCAACCCGGAAATCCTCATGACCCTGGACCAGTCCGGGTCCACCAGCCGGCTCATGTTCCACCCGCTGTTCCCGAACAACTGGCAGGATGAGAACCAGCCGAACAGCCCAACCGACTCGAAGGATTATGTCGAAGTCATCAACATCGGCAGCGGGACCACGGCCCCCAGCACGTGCACCAGCACTCTGGGCAAGCAGGTCCTGTCCGGATTGAGCGTGGGCTTCGGGGCCAACTACCAGTCCACGACCATCAGCACCGTCTCAGCCACCGGCATCACCTACACCATCGGCGGGAGCCGCATCACGGTCACCGTGGGCAGCGTGGTCTATCCCACCAATTGCCTCATCAAGCCCGACGGCACCGAAGTGACCTATACCGATGTGGCGGCTGCTTTTCCCAACCAGGTCAGCGGCGGGGTGGTCGCGAACGCGGTGGCCTGGATGATGTGCGCATCGCACATCCGTCTGCGCATGACCCAGTACGTCAAGGGGGGCGTCACCACGCCCCTGATCCGGGACATCGATTTCCCCCTCTACTGGAAGCCCATCGACCCCACCTGCCCGGCCCCCGGCGCCGGCGGGCTGACCGTGGCCACCGCCCCGGGCCCCGTGTCGTTCGACACCCTCACCACCACGACCAACCCCGCCCTGATCACCTCGGCCACCGCCCACGCGACCCAGAGCGCCGTGGCCATCTACGGCGGATACGCGACCACCAGCACCATCTGCTCCGTGCGCTCCCGCTACATCGAGTGGGTCTTCGTCGGGAAGGACCCCGCCACGGGCTACTATTGCATCCCCAACGCCATCCCGTCCTCGGTCGCCGGCACCCAGAGCTCCATCGACCCCACCAGCGTCACCTACTCCTACCACGGCGCGACCGGCACCTATTCGGGCTGGTCCAACATCACTTCAGCGTCCACCACCACCTTCGGCAACAGCCCGGCCACGGCCCTGCTCCCCGCCGGGACCAACGTCTGCCCGCCCAAGGGCATCAACATCGGCTGGTTCACCTCCTTCGACAACGGCCTGCCCAACCGGAGCCGCTGCACGGCCATCAAGGAGGCCCTGGTCAAGACCTGGATCGCGTACCAGTCGAAGATCATCTTCGCCTACCGCTTCCTGGATTCCAACACCGCCGACGATTCGCTCACCGACGGCACCGGCAGCTACCCCAACGGCAACTGGAACTATGTCACATCCGCGGCCAACCTGAGCACCATCGCCGCCTATGCCCCCAACGGCGGAACGCCGCTGGTCGAAACCTTCCTGAACGCGTATTGCCAGATGGACAACCCGAACGCGTTCCAGTCCCAGATCACCAGCCTCGGCTACACCGACGCCCAGCTGGAATGCCAGCACCATTTCGTCATCGTACTCACGGACGGCGCGCCCTCAAGTATCGGCGCCGACAATGAGACGAGCTGCAGTTTCCCCTACAACACCAGCACCTCCCCCAGCGGCTGCTACAGTTTCAGCGCCACCGACCCGGTGCCCTCCAACGAGGCCTACGCCGGCAATTCCGCAGTCCAGAAGAATCCGAACGAACTTGCGAGCAGCAGCTATTTCTGGAACCCTTCGACGTTCGCCGGGATCGCGGCCCACGGCGGCGGCGACAACGCCTCCACCTGGATCCTGAATCCAGCCCTTTCGGAAACCCAGTCGGGCAACCTGACCAGCCTGGGCTGGGTGCCCTTCTGGGTCACCAAGCGCACCAATGCGGGCGGGACCTACACCCTCATCAAGCCCCAGCCGATCCAGACCATGACCGTGGGCGTCAGCCTCGGGGTGGATTACCAGACCGCCGGCGGGGCCGCCTGGAGCACCACCGCCAACGGCGCCCCGACCGTGGCGACCGCCGTCGTGCCGATCGCCAGCGATGTGGGCGGATCGAAATTCCGGCTCATGACCGCGGCCATGACCGGCAACCCCCAGATCGAGACCTACAGCGTCGCCAACGCGGTTCCCTTCTACCTGCCCACCGGCAGCACCGCCCTGCCCGCCGGGGCGACCTACTTCTTCGACGGCCGGGATCCTTCCACCCTGGTGAACAACCTGAACCTGGCGTTCTCCCAGATCCTTGAGATCTCCGAAGGCAACGCGACGTCCGCGCCTGTGTTCCCGACCGTGGGCGCGGGCCTGGGCAACGAAGTCTACGTGGCTTCCTTCACCCCGCCCCTGAACGCCGGCCCGCTCTGGACCGGGGACGTGCTGATGTATCCCATCCAGACGGGCATCGCCGGCACCAGCCTGCTGACCAGCGCGGGCACCGTGCTCACGGGTGGCGTTTCGGCCGCCACCGCCGGATGGTCCGCCGCCAACGCCCTCGTCAACAAGGGATGGATCAACCGGACCATCTACACCCGGCTCCCCTCCGCCTCCGGAACCGCGCCCGCCCCGCCGACGGCGCTGGTGCAGGTGATTCCCGGCGGCACCGGGATGTACACCGGCGACCCGGGCTACGGCTCCATCTCCGGCATCCTGCCGGGGGCCACCGCCGCCGCCAAGCTGCAGAACTGGCAGTTCCTGGTGGGGGCCGACGTGGGCACCGGGCTGACCCCCCTGGGCACCCGCGCGAGCACCATCATGGGCGACGTCATCAACAGCACGCCCACCGTGCTGCAGTACTCCACCCTGCCGCCCTCGCTTTCGAGCGGGCCCCACGCCAACGCGATCCTGAGCGCCGCCTGGTCCGCGCATAGCCCCACTGGCGGCACCACCGACAAGACCGGGGGCTTCCGGGTGGTGTTCGTGGGCGACAATTCGGGGATCTTCCACGCCTTCGGCGAGGTGAGCTACGTCGTCCAGGTCAACGGGATCTCCCTGACCCAGGCCGTGGTGGACGAACTGTGGGGCTTCGTGCCGACCGAACTCCTGCCCAACATCGACCAGCTGCAGATCACCACCAACCTGCACCGCTACGCCGTGGACGGGCCGCCGACCATCTACCTGCTGGACCTGCCGCAAAGCAGCTCCCAGGCCACCGGCAACGGCATCTTCCAGGTGGGCGCCACCTACAACCCGGAACGGGCCATGGTGATCTTCGGCCTGGGCAAGGGCGGGCGCAGCTACTACGCCATCAACATCGCCGACCCCGGCAACCCGTCCCTGCAATGGGCCATCTGCCCGAACGAGGAGTACAACGCCTCGAGCTCCTCGGGCCGGCTCCTGGGCTCGTCCTCCTCCACGGTCATCTCCAACATGGGGCTCGCCACCACCCAGCCCAGCATCGCCCGGGTCTCCACCAACGAGGAATCGCCCGCCGGGGTGCTCGTGGACGCGGCCCTGCTGGGCGGCGGCTACAGCGACAACAACATCGAGAGCGCCCTCCCCACCACGGCCGTGGCCAGCACCATCGCTTCCATACCGGCCACCACCACCCTCGGGCGCAGCGTGGTCGCGGTGGACGTCTGGAGCGGGAAGGTGCTCAGGACGTGGAACACCGCCACCGGCAACGCCACCGCGGGCCCGGTCTCGACCGCGGTGGTGCCTCTGACGCTCACCCAGGGCACCGGCATCACCTCCAGGGCCTACTTCACCGACTACTACGGCAGCCTCTGGGCCCTGGGCGGAACCACCCTGGACACCACCTACAACGTGCTCCGCGTCGACACGCCGGTGATCGACAACTGGAACGCCCGGCAGGTCTACGACCAGGCCGTCACGGCCGGCAGTCCCGGCAACGGACTGGTCACCACCAGCCCGGTGCCCTTCCTGATCCCGCAGTTCCCCGTGGCCCGGACGGTGGCGCCCTTGATCAACCCCGCCGCCGTGGGCGTGGCCTTCGTCACCGGCGACCGCAACAACCCGCTCGACTCCTACAACTACACCTCCTGGACGGCGCCCACGCAGCACCGCCTGAACGTGGTGTTCGACCGGCAGGACATCAACTCCCTGATCTCCGCCGCGGGCCTGTCGAACGCGGGCGCGGGCGGCTTCGACACCAACCCGATCGACTCGACCTACTACCTCAAGAACAACCTGGGCTACTACGCCAACTTCGCGCCCTCGCCCGGGATCACCCAGAACGCCGCGTACATCCCCAAGGGCATCAACCCGCCCACGGTCCTGGACGGCAACCTCTTCTACAGCGTCTTCGATCCGCAGACCGCCACCTGCGCCGGCGGCACCGGGATCACGACCACCTACCAGGTCTGCAACGTCATGTCGCCGGTCATCAACACCAGCTTCGCCTCCACCGCCACCGCGGTGGCCGGCTGCCAATCGGGCGCGGTGCTGAGCTGGACCGGCGTCGCCAGCAACATCTCGGCCCAGTCCATCCTGCTGGCCGTCCAGGCCGGCCTGACCAGCGGCAGCGGCAACACCAACAATCCGGCCTCGCCCCAGAACCTGACCCTGCAGAACCTGAACGTCTCCACCCTGGACAAGTTCCCCAAGGTCCGGATCTGGCGTGTCATCCACTAGAAAGGAAACCTCGATGCGATGGATCCTGGCCCTGGCCGCCACCCTGGCCATCCTGGGCTGCGGCGGAGGCAGCTCCGATATCGTCAGCACGCCTTCCGCCGTCCCGCCCACCCCGCCGGCCAACCCCACCGGCGGGGCCTTCGCGGGCATCTGGACCGGCACCCTGGTGCCCAGCCAGTCCGGGTCGACCGTAGGGGTGACCGCCATGATCCTGCCGAGCGGCCAGATCAGCGTGGTGGGGTCGAACGTGACCCTGGTGTCCGGCGAGATCGGGGCGACCGGTTCGACTTCCGCCGACGAAGCCTTCACCGGAGAGGGGACCATCTACACCCCGCAAGGCACATTCAATCCCAACGCTCTGACTTACATGACCTTCACCGGATCCTTCGGCGGAACCACCCGGATCAGCGGGACCTATTCCGGAGGCGGCAGCAAGGGCACCCTGTCCCTGGCGCCCAGCACCACCTCGATCTACAGCGATCCGGTGGCCCTCGCCACCCTGGTCGGGAACTATTCGGCCACCACTGCGAGCACCGACCAGGATGAGTTCCTGATCATGGGCACCGGCGGCAATTTCTCCGGCAAGGATGCCAACGGCACCTTCTCCGGCGTCCTGACCGCCATCGATCCCACCAAAAACGCCTTCAACGCCACCGTGAGCTACATCCCCACCGGAGCCAGCCAGCCCGTCGCCTACACAGGGGTGGCCTACGTGGAGACCACCGTGAGCCCGCTGACGTTCTACATCCTGGCCAGCAGCCCCACCGCCGGCATGTGGGCGATCGAGTTCCAGGCCTCCACCTGAGGCGAGGGGTGACTGTGCTCAACGAGTCCACAGGGGCGGCGGCCCGGCGGAAGGTCATGCGCGGCATCCTGGCGGCGCTGGCCGTCCCGTGCATCTGCCTGGCCCAGGCTCCGGCCCGGCCCCGGCTGGTGGTGGATGCCGTGGACCATGATTTCGGCACCATCCCGACCAGCGCCGTGGCCTCGCACCGCTTCAGGCTCGCCAACGGCGGCGGCGCGCCCCTGACCATCCAGCGGGTGACGCACGCGTGCGGCTGCACCTCGACCGTCCTGGGCAAGCTCGTCCTGGCCCCGGGGGAAAGCACGGAGCTGGAGGTGTCGTTCAATCCCTCCGGGCTTTCCGGCATGATCCGCAAGACCGTGCAGGTGCTCTCCGACGACCCGGGCAACCCCGTCCAGACCCTGACCTTCGAGGCGGCCCTGGAGGGGGACGTCAAGGCGTCGACCCCCGACGTGTTCTTCCAGGCCCTGGGGCCCAGGGAGCGCCGCAAGGCCTCGGTGAAGCTGTCCTCCAGTTCCGGCCAGCCGGTCCATGTCACGGCGGTGGACATGTCGGACGCGCCGTGGCTGGGGGTCGCCACCCGCGAGGAGGGCAGGGACCTCTGGGTGGACCTGGAACTGGGCGCTTCCAGCCTGCCGGCATCGAAACCTTCCGGCACGGACACCCTCGCCCTGCACGTGCTCGATCCCGGGGCCTCGGTGGTCCAGCTCAGCGTCCACTGGGACAGGCGCGCCCTGGTCAGCGCCGTGCCCGGCAGGGTGGCGTGGGAGGGGGCCGCGGGCCGGGAACTGGCCGCGCCGGTCGTGCTGAGCCGCCTCGGGAACAAGCCCTTCCGCATCCTCGCCGCCCGGACCAGCAGCCCGCTGCTGCGGGTGCTGGACGTCTCCAACCAGGCCCGGTCCCGGCAGACCATCAGGGTGGTCCTGTCCCCTGAAGCCAAGCCAGGCGTCTATGACGAAAAGGTCATCCTCCAACTGGACGCCGCCGGCGGCCCGGATCTGGAGATCCGCGTCTCCGCTGTGCTTCGCTAGCACGAATTTGGCGTCCGTCGGTCCGCCCGTCGGGCCTTTCGGTCGGCTTGGGGTTCCGTGTGGGGGCGCCGACCCACCGGTGCGTGAGAGCCTTGCCGCATGCTCGTCGGCTTCGCCTCCTGCGCGTGCGCCAAGGTCTCACGCTGTCCTTCCCCGCCTGGGGTGGGGGTTCCTTCGGTTGGCGGCATGGGGGCGAGCTGGCCGCTCCCCGGAATGCCCAGGGTCCCGGGATGGTTGGCTTGAATTTTGTTTATTGAAACGAAGACGAATCGACTCGTCCCTGGGGGGAAGGAGCAGCGTGGCCGCTTGCATCGCCCGGAGCGCAGCGAGGACGCTGCAAGCGGACCACGCGCCGGTGGGTCGGCGCAAAAACCCGGAACCCGAAGCCGACCGCAAGGCGCGACGGCCGGAGGAACGGACGCCACCGTAAAATGAGTTTCAGCCCTTCAGCTTGAACCAGCGCTGGGTGAGCAGGACGATGAAGCCGGCGGCGAGCTTGAGGATGGCCCAGGGCGTCGCCGCCCGGCGCCAGGCCGGACGGGGCGGGGCCGCCTTCGCCCCCTTCACCCCGGGGAAGAACCCTTTCCGGCAGGCCGGACAGATGCCGTGGGAATACTGCGTCCGCTGTTTCCGGCGCTCGGTGCGCCAATGGCTGCCGTCACGGACCAATCCGCACCAGGCGCACCGGGTGGACAACGGGTTTTGGCGCATAACCCCTTCCAGATGTTCATTAAAGGACCCACACGCTTGCGCGCCGGTCGCTTCCAATCCAAGTATAGGCCGATCCCTGGGTCGGCCGAATAGATAAAAATAATTAATTAAATACTTGATGCAAGCGCCGGATCGCGGAGGCGTCCCGGGAACGGTCTGTCACCCCCCACGGTCCACGAAAAATTAGCGATCAGCGATGGTCTTGGAAGCCGCACCCGGGGGGGTGGGCGGCAAACCAGCGCGCCCCTGGGCGCCCGGTGGAAAGTCCAAGCCATTAATTATTTCGTTACCCATCAAGGAGCCGTTCAGATGCCGGCCTGCGCCGTTAAATTTTCGTTAAAGCCTGATTGGCCCATGGAAATGAGCTATGGCACCTGATTGGCATGCCGTAAATTTCAGGGTTCAAATGTTTACATCCACGCATCCGGTGGCCATGGCGTCCATTGGACGATCCGCGTCCATGGAAATGCCGCCTGGAAGTGGCTTTTATATGTTCTTAATGACATCGGGCCGAGTCATGACACCTTTTTGATGGGTATAAATCATACTTTGTATGAGGCAAAACGAGCGGACTGCCCGGCCGGCGCCGGGCGGAAGGAGGTTTCATGAGCATTTCTATGTGGATGGTTTCCTTGTTCGTCCTCGGGATGGGGGCCATGGGGTTGTGCCTGCTCTTCCTCAAGGGCTGCGAAAAAATCTGAAAGGAGGCTGAATGCATGATCTATCTCACCGTAGGCCTGGTGGCGTTCTTGTTCGTCTACCTGTTCCTGGCCCTGATCCGGCCGGAATGGTTCTGACCCGGCGGTGCGAAAGGAGTTGAAACCATGTTCCTGCAAACCTGGTTGCTGCCCATCGCCCTGCTGGCGGCGGCGAGCATCGTCGCGTTCCCGCTGAGCCGGTACTGCGCCTGGATCATGGACGGGAAATACCGCCGCCTGCCGGTCCTGGGCTGGATGGAACAGCGCCTGGACAGCGGCCCCCAGGACTGGAAGCAGTACACCGTCGCCCTGCTGGCCTTCAACGTCGTGCTGTTCGTCTTCGGCTATCTGGTGCTGGCCCTGCAGCCCTGGCTGCCGCTGAACCCGGACGCCAAGGGGCTGCTGTTCCCCAGCACCATCTTCCACAGCGTCATCTCGTTCATGACCAACACCAACCTGCAGCACTATGCCGGGGACGTGCACCTGTCCAACTTCAGCCAGATCTTCTTCTGCATCTACAACATGTTCCTGTCCGCCTCGGTCGGGCTTCTGCGCCCTGGTGGCGATCATCCGGGCCTTCCGCGGCGACGCCAAGGTCGGCAACTACTTCGTGGACATGTGGCGGGTGGTGGTCTACCTGTTCCTGCCCGTCGCCCTGGTGTTCGGCCTGCTCTTCCTGAGCCAGGGCAGCCCGATGACCCTGAAGAGCTCGTACCAGGTGGCGACCCTGGAGCCGGGCGCCATGGGCACCACCGACAAGGGCGAAGCCAAGACGCAGACCATCGTGGTCGGCCCGGTGGCGGCCCTGGAGTCCATCAAGATGCTCGGCACCAACGGCGGCGGCTTCTTCGGCATGAACTCCGCCCACCCCTTCGAGAACCCCACCGGGCTCTCCAACTTCTTCAACACCCTGGCCATGATGATCTTCCCGTTCGCGCTGGTGCTGATGTACGGGCGGATGCTGGGGCGGATGCGCCATGGCCTGGTCATCTTCTCGGTCATGCTGCTGCTCATGGCCGGCACCATCGTCTGGTCGGTCCATTACGACACCCTGAAGCCCAACCCGGCCTTCACCGCCCATGCCGCGGCCCGCGCCTACCACGATCCCCAACGCCCAATGCGCCGGGCGGCGTGCAGGCGGTGGACCTGCCGGCGGTGGCGGGCCTGCCGGTGGACCAGCACCTGGGCAACCTGGAAGGCAAGGAACTGCGCTTCGGCACCTCGGCCGGCGCGACCTTCGCGGCCCTGACCACCGACGTGACCTGCGGCGCGGTGAACGCCGAATCCGACAGCCTCAACCCGCTGGCGGCCCTCGTCGCCCATGGTCGGCATGTGGCTGAACTGCGTGTTCGGCGGCAAGGGCGTGGGCATGATCAACATGCTGATGTACATCATCCTGGGCATCTTCATCGCCGGCATGATGGTGGGCCGCACGCCCGAGTACCTGGGCCGCAAGATCGGCGCCCGGGAGGTCAAGCTCGCGGTGCTCGCCATCCTGGTCCACCCGCTGATGATCCTCATGCCCACCGGGCCTGTTCGCCGCGACCGGCTGGGGCCTCAAGGCCGTCAGCAACCCCGGCGCCCACGGCTTCAGCCAGATGCTCTACCAGTTCTCCTCGGCCTCGGCCAACAACGGCTCCGCCTTCGACGGCCTGGGCGTCACCTACGGCTTCGCCCACAGCGCTGACCCCGGTGCCTCAACGCCATCCCCTGGGACATCGCCACCGGGCTGGTGATGCTGTTCAGCCGCTACCTGCCGATCATCGCGCCCGATCGCCATGGCGGCCTACCTGGGGGCCAAGAAGGCGAGCTCCGGCCGGCCTGGGCACCCTGCGCGACGACACCGCCACCTTCGGCATCCTGGTGCTCGGAACCGTGCTCATCGTCGGCGCCCTGCTGTTCCTCCCGGTCGCCGTGCTGGGCCCGGTGGCGGAGCACCTGGGCCCGTTCCCCTTCGGCGGCTGATGCGCGTGTCCCGGACGGATTGAAGCATGCACCCTAAGGAGTCTGAAATGGTCAATGACAGTGAACGTCCCATCCACCGCCCCGGAGCTCCGTCCGCAGCCCAGGCCGCGCAAACGCGAGTTCAAGCACAAGCCCAGGCGCGAGCAGCAGCTGCTGGACCGGGAGACGGCGCTGCCCGGCGCTGAAGCAGGCCTTCGTCATGCTGCGGCCGGACCTGCAGTGGAACAACCCGGTCATGTTCGTGGTGGAGGTCGGCGCCTTCCTGACCCTGGGCTACATCCTGCAGATGGCCCTGGGCAGGCCTCGGCCAGCCTGGCGCCCATCACCTACTTCATCGCCCTGGACGCCTGGCTGTTCGCGACCGTGCTGTTCGCCAACTTCGCCACCGCCCTGGCCGAGGCGCGGGGCAAGGCCCGGGCCGACTCCCTGCGCAGGTCCCGGCATGAGACCGTGGCCTACCGCCGCACCGCCGCGGGCGCCCTGGAGCAGGTCTCCTCGGCCGCCCTCCAGGCGGACGACGTGGTGGTGGTGGAGGCCGGCCAGATGATCCCCGGCGACGGCGAGATCATCGAAGGCGTCGCCTCGGTGAACGAGTCCGCCATCACCGGCGAATCGGCGCCGGTCATCCGCGAAGCCGGCGGCGACCGCTCCGGCGTCACCGGCGGCACCGTGGTCCTGTCCGACCGGATCGTGGTGCGGATCACCTGCGGCCCGGGCGATTCCTTCCTGGACCGGATGATCGCCCTGGTGGAAGGGGCCATCCGCCAGCGCACCCCCAACGAGATCGCCCTCACCCTGCTGCTTTCGGCCCTGACCCTGGTGTTCCTGGTCGTGGTGGTGCCGCTCTGGCCCATGGCCTGGAACGCCGAGCAGTACATGATGCGGCTACCTGGGCCTCACCGAGCCCCTGAAGAGCCTGGGCACCGACGTGCCGACCCTGATCGCCCTGGTGGTCTGCCTGATCCCCACCACCATCGGCGCCCTGCTGGCGGCCATCGGCATCGCCGGCATGGACCGCGCCATGCAGGCCAACATCATCGCCAAGAGCGGCAAGGCGGTGGAGCTGTGCGGCGACATCGACGTGATCCTGCTGGACAAGACCGGCACCATCACCATGGGCGACCGCCACGCCACCCGGTTCCTGCCGGTCGGCGGCCACTCCGCGGCCGAACTGGGGCGCTGGGCGGCCCTGGCCTCCGCCAGCGACGAGACCCCCGAAGGCAAGAGCATCGTCGTCCTTGTTCCAGAAGGAGCAGGGCGGCTCCCTGAACCTGCCGGAAGGGCGCGTGGCGGTGCCGTTCACCGCCACCGACCCGCATGAGCGGCGTCGACCTACCCGACGGGCGCAGATCCGCAAGGGCGCCGCCGACGCGGTCGTCGAATTCGTCAAGGCCAGGAACGGGCATGGTGCCGGCGGACCTGATGTCCAGCCGTGGACACGGAGGCCGCCCAGGGCGCGACCCCGCTGGTGGTGGCGCGTGGGCACCGAAATCGTGGGGGTGGTGGTGCTGGAGGACATCCTCAAGCCCCAGATGCAGGCGCGCTTCGACCGCCTGCGCACGCATGGGCCTGCGCACGGTCATGATCACCGGCGACAATCCCCTCACCGCCGCCACCATCGCCGCCCGGGCCGGGGTGGACGACTTCATCGCCCAGGCCACGCCGGAGCGCAAGCTCGCCTACATCCAGGAGCAGCAGGCCAAGGGCCACCTGGTGGCCATGACCGGCGACGGCACCAACGACGCCCCGGCCCTGGCCCAGGCCGACGTGGCCCTGGCCATGAACGCCGGCACCCAGGCGGCCAAGGAGGCCGCGAACCTGGTGGACCTGGACAGCGATCCCACCAAGCTGATCGAGACCATCGAGATCGGCAAGCAGCTCCTGATGACCCGGGGCGCGCTGATGACCTTCTCCATCGCCAACGACGTGGCCAAGTACTTCGCCATCATCCCGGCCCTGTTCGCCGGCGCCCTGCCCTGGCTGGCGCCGATCAACGTCATGCACCTGCATTCCCCCACCTCGGCCATCCTGTCGGCGGTGATCTTCAACGCCCTCATCATCCCGGCGCTCATCCCGATCGCGCTCAAGGGCGTCGGCCTACCTGCCGCTGGGCGCCGACGCCCTGCTGCGGCGGAACCTGCTGATCTGGGGCGCTGGGCGGCGTGGTCATCCCCTTCATCGGCATCAAGCTGATCGACCTGGCCCTGGTCGGCCGCCCACCTGACCGTCTAGCGCCGAAGAGGAGATCGACCATGTGGCAAATCATTTCCAAGAGCATCCTGCTCGCGGCGGTCTCGCGTGGTCGCTCTGCTGCGTGCTCTATCCGTCAGCGCTGTGGGCCGTCGGGCCAGGCCGTCGTTCCCGTTCCAGGCCAACGGCAGCCTGCTGAAGGGGCCGGACGGCGCGGTGGTGGGCTCCCGGCTCATCGCCCAGCCGTTCACCAAGGACGAGTACTTCCAGCCCCGGCCTTCGGCGGCCTCCTATGACGCCTCGGCCTCGTCCTCGTCGGCCCTGGCCGCCTCCAACTACGCCCTGCGCGACCGGGTGGCCCGGACGCTGGGCCCGATCGCGACCTACCGCGGCGGGCCCAAGGCCGGCCAGCCGGTGGCGCCGGACGTGGAGCAGTGGTTCCAGAAGGACCAGCTTCCAGGGCAACGCCGCACATCGTCGCCCAGTGGGCGGACCTGCACAACGCCCTGGCCCAGGCCTGGGTCAACGCCGATCCCAGGAACGGCGCCTACGTGGACGACTGGGCCAAGCAGCACCCGCGCCATCGTGGCCCAGTTCGTCAAGGACAACCCGGCCACCCCGCAGCCCAAGGCGGCCGGACCTGGCGGTGGTGTTCTTCAAGGACTTCTCCGCCGCCCACCCGGGCCAGTTCCCCTCCGCCGTGACCAGGCCCGGCGCCGACGGCAAGCCGGTGACCGCCCTGGAGCCGGTCAAGGACGGCTCGGACATCCAGTCGATCTTCTTCGACATGTGGCGGCAGGACCACGCCGACGCCGAGCCTCAATGATGTCCCCGGCGACCTGGTCACCACCTCCGCCTCGGGCCTGGACCCGCACATCTCCCTGGCAGAACGCCGAGTTCCAGCTGGACCGGGTGGCCGCCAAGTGGGCCGCCGACCTGAAGCGCGACCCGGCCGCCGTGCGCCAGGAGATCGAGCAGATCCTGCAGAAGCAACGCCTCCGCGCCGTGGGACGGCCTGGCCGGCGAGACCGTTCGTCAACGTGCTGGAGCTCAACCTCGCCCTGCGCCAGCGCTACGGTTCACCTTCCTGACAGTTTTCATTGACATTCCCGGCCATCGGCAGAAACTCGGTTCTTGTCCTCCGTCACCGGGGTTTCTCATGGAAGATGTCCAAGCCACTCCCCGCTGCGCCTTCTGCGGGATGATCGAAGTCCTGGACGGGTGGCATACGGAGCGCCGGAAGCGCCCCGTGCCGTATGCCTACACCACCTGCCTGACCTGCTCGGCCATCGAGGACCAGCTCGGGAGCGGCATGGCCCGGAAGGCGAAGGTCTCCACCTTCCGCCGGAACGGCCGGGCCATCGCCGACTGGGTCATGGACCAGCTGCGGTAGGGTCGGGTCCCCCGGGATCGCCCGTGAAGGTGGTTCGGTTCCTTGACTCCGCTCCTGCGTCGCTCCGATCAAGGAACCAAACCGGGTGAGGCTCCATCGGGACACGATGTTTCACCTTCGGAAGGCTTGGATGGAATCGATTCATTAACCTTGAATGAACCCCCTCCCGAAGGTGAAACACGCCAGCCGAATGACGTCCCCTTTTCCGCTTCCGGCAGTCGCGCAAGCGACTGTCCGGGAGCGGACACGGCGCACGGGGGGGCCCGGACCTTTACCCAGGCCAGCCTCCCTTGCGGTATTGACAGCGACGGGGGCGACCCGATACTTGCCGCACCAAAGCATCAGGACTTGTCCTGGAAGGCCGGTATCGGAAATTTCAGGGTGGATTGGGAGTGGATATGGCTGACACAGCCCGTTGCGTCTGGTGTGGGTTGATTGAAGACATGGACGGCTGGCGCCGGGAGCGGCGCACGCGCACGGTGTCCTATTCTGTACACCACCTGCTCCTCCTGCAGCTCCCTGGAGGACCAGCTGGTGGAAGGGAAGACCAAGAAGGCCAAGCTCCCCTCCTACCGGGGGGCGCGCCTGGCCGTCCCGCGCGGCCAGGCCAAGCGCTAGCATGGCCAACAGGCCCGTCGCGACCCTGGTTGCCGGCCAGCCGACCGAGGACGGCAACCATGTCCCGCTGACCCGGCTCGTGCCGGGGCGGGGCCAGCATGGCAACGACGCCTTCCGGACCATGGATCCGTTCCTGCTCATGGACCACTTCGGGCCCATGGTGCTGGCCCCGGGCACCGACGCGGGCTTCCCGCCGCATCCGCACCGGGGCTTCCAGACCCTGACCTACCTCATCCAGGGCGCTTTCAAGCACCGCGATTCCACCGGCGGCTCCGGCCTGCTGCGTCCGGGCGGGGCCCAGCTCATGAACGCCGGATCGGGCATCGTCCACGAGGAGATGCCGGTGCCCGAGCACCTGGAGACGGGCGGGCCGATCGAAGGGGTGCAGCTCTGGATCAACCTGGCCAGGGCCGACAAGGGCTCGGCCCCGGGCTACCTGGACCTGCAGCCCGAGGCCATGCCCTGGCGGGCCCTCCCGGGCGGGCGCATCCGGGTGCTGGCGGGGACCTGGGCCGGGGTGACCGGCCCCGCCGTCACGCCGGCCCGGATCAGCTACGCCCACCTGGAACTGGAGGCCGGCGCCCGGTTCGAGCCAGGCCCTGGCGGCGGGCTGGACCGCCGCGGTGGTGCCGCTGAAGGGCTCGGTCCTGGTCGAGGGCACCCGGGTCCCGGCCGAAACCGTGGCCCTGCTGGGCCCGGGCGACACCCTTGCCCTGAAGGCCGAACAGCCCGCCAGCGTCATGCTCCTGGCCGGGGAACCCCTGGGCGAGCCCATCAGCCACTACGGCCCCTTCGTCATGAACACCCCTGCAGAAATCGATCGGGCCATCCAGGATTACCAGGAGGGCCGGATGGGGCATCTGGATTAGACTGGAGGGCAGGGGGTCAAGCCGCCATGCCCGCAAAGTTGTCCGCTCCGCCACTGCCTTCCGACGAGGTCTATGCCGAACTCGGCCGGGCCCTCAGGCTCACCGTCCCGGAAGACCGCGTGATCACGGATCCGCTGCGCCTCCTGGCCTACGGCACGGACGCCAGCCTCTACCGGCTCACCCCGAAGATCGTCGTCAAGGCCGACAGCGAGGCCGAGGTCCAGGGCATCCTCGCCCTCTGCCGCCGGCACCGCGCGCCCATCACCTTCCGCGCCGCCGGCACCAGCCTGGCCGGCCAGGCCCTGGGGGAATCGGTGCTGCTGCTCCTGGGCGAGCACTGGAACGGCATCGCGGTGGAGCGCGGGGGCCGCGCCATCCGCCTGCAGCCGGGGGTGATCGGCGCCCACGCCAACCTGCGCCTGGCCCCCTTCGCGCGCAAGATCGGCCCGGATCCCGCCTCCATCGGCACCGCCAGGATCGGCGGCATCGCCGCCAACAACGCCAGCGGCATGTGCTGCGGGACCCACGAGAACAGCTACCAGACCATCGAATCCATGCGCCTCATGCTGGCCGACGGCACCCTCCTCGACACCGGCGACCCCGCCAGCCGCGCTGCCTTCAGCCAGAGCCATGAAGCTCTTCTGGCCCGGCTCGCGGGCATGGCGCGCGAGCTCAAGGCCAACACGGCGCTGGCGGAGAAGGTGCGGTCCAAGTTCCGGGTCAAGAACACCACCGGCTACAGCCTGAACGCCCTGGTGGACTTCGAGGACCCCATCGACATCCTGCTGCACCTGCTCATCGGTTCCGAAGGCACCCTGGCCTTCATCTCCGAACTGACCTACCGCACCGTCGTGGAATTGCCCAGGAAGGCCAGCCTGATGGTGGTCTTCCCCGACATCGCCGAGGCCTGCCGGACCATCCCGCTGCTCAAGAAGACGCCGGTGGCGGCGGTGGAGATGCTGGACACCGCGGCCATGCGCTCGGTGGAGAAGATGCCGGGCATGCCGTCCTGCATCGTCGGCACCCCGGACGGCGCCGCCGCCCTGCTGATCGAGACCCGGGCCGCGGACCCGGCCGTGCTGGAAGCCAACATGGCCGCCGTCACCGAGGTGCTCAGGCAGTTCCGGACCTTGTCCGGGCTGGAGTTCGCCACCGACCCCAAGGTGACCGCCAACTACTGGAGCGCCCGCTCCGGCGTGTTCCCGGCCGTGGCCGGCGGGCGCCCGGTGGGCACCACCGTGATCATCGAGGACGTCGCCTTCAAGGTCGAGGACCTGGCCGCCGGCGTGCTCGACCTGCAGGCCCTGTTCGCCGAGCACGGCTACGTGGGCTGCTGCATCTACGGCCACGCCCTGGACGGCAACATGCACTTCGTCATCTACCACGATTTCTCCGACCCGGCGGAAGTGGAACGTTACAAGAATTTCATTAATGCCGTTTGCGACATGGTGGTGAAGAAGTATGACGGCTCGCTCAAGGCCGAGCACGGCACCGGGCGCAACATGGCGCCCTTCGTGGAGCTGGAGTGGGGCAGCGCGGCCTACCAGCTGATGGTGGAGATCAAGGAGCTGCTCGACCCGGAGTGCCTGCTCAACCCGGGCGTGGTGCTGAACCCCGACCCCAACGTGCACCTCAAGAACTTCAAGCCGATGCCCGCCGCCGACCCGATGATCGACGCCTGCATGGAGTGCGGCTTCTGCGAGCCGCTCTGCCCCACCAACGGCTGGACCCTGACCCCGCGCCAGCGCATCGCCGGCTTCCGGGAGATCACCCGGCTGGCGCGCAGCGGCGCCGACCCGGCCCGCGAGGCGGCCCTGCGCCGGCGCTACAGCTACGACGGGACGCGCACCTGCGCGGCCTGCGGGCTGTGCTCCACGGTCTGCCCGATGGGCATCAACACCGGCAAGATGATCAAGTCCCTGCGGGCCCATCGCTGGACGGGCCTGGGCAAGGCCGTCGGCAGCTGGACGGCGCGCCACTACGGCGGCCTCCTGACCCTTTCCGGGCCCGGCCTGGCCGTGGCCGGCGCGGTGCGCGCCGTGCTCGGCGACCGGACCTTCACGGCGGCGGCCCGCGTGGCGCGCAAGGCTTCGCTGGGGCTGGTGCCGAAGGTCACCGAAAACATGCCGACCCGGGTCGCCTTCCGGCCGCGGAACTCCACCGTGCCCGGGCGCAAGGTGGTCTACCTGCCCAGCTGCGCCACCCGCTCCATGGGTCCGGCCGGCAACGACCCGGTGCGCGCCTCGGTGCCCGAGGTGTTCCAGCGCCTGCTGGAGCAGGCCGGGTTCCAGGTGGTCTACCCGGAGAACATGGAAGGGCTGTGCTGCGGCCAGCCCTGGGACACCCAGGGCCTGAAGGGGGCCGCCGACGCCAAGGCGGCGGAACTGGAGGCGGCCCTGTTCAAGGCGAGCGAAGGCGGCAGCCTGCCGATCGTTTCCGACACCAGCACCTGCACCTACCGCATGAAGGACTGGCTGGAAGGCCGGCTGGAGCTGATCGACCTGGTGGCCTTCCTGCACGACGAGGTGCTGCCCCGGCTGCCGGTGCGGGAAAAGCAGGGCACGATCATGCTGCACCTCAACTGCGGCGCCCGGAAGATGGGCCTGCAGGAGAAGCTGGTGGCCGTGGCCAACGCCTGCGCCGAGCGGGTGGTGCTGCCCGAGGGCATGACCTGCTGCGGTTTCTCCGGCATGTGGGGGTTCACCACGCCGGAACTGAACGAATACGCCACCCGCCATCTGGCGGAGCAGGTGCCCGAAGGCTGCCGGGACGGCTATTCGTCGAACCGGACCTGCGAGATCGGCCTGTCCGACCAGGCCGGCATCCCCTACCGCTCCATCGTCCACCTGGTGGCCAAGGCCACCGGGATAGGCTAGTGCGCCTGGAGGTGCCGCGCCAGGTCCAGGTCGAAGGTCTGCATGTGGTTGACCAGCCAATCGTAGAAATAGGCCATCAGGTCGCCGCACAGCCCGGCCGGGTCCCGTTCCAGGGTCTCGGCCATGGCGGCCACCCTTTCACGCATCCCGTCGTGGGCCTCCCTGTGCTCGCGCAGCCCCGGGAACTTCGTCCGGGCCATGGCCGCCTCTTCTTCCCGGAAATGGAAATCGGTGTATTGCGCCAGGTGGAACAGCGTCTCCTCCAGGTCCGGCCCTGAAGGGCCGCCGTTGATGCCCGCCAGCAGCCGGTTGGCGCGCTCCAGCAGTTCCCGGTGCTGGCGGTTGATGGCTGGCACGCCGGTTTCCCACACCGCATTCCATTCCATGATCACCATTGGGCTGCTCCGATCTCATGGATTGTGGCACGGGGCGAGGGCCGACGGGTTGCCTAACTGGCCTCATAGCAGAGCCGCCGGCCCCTGTCCCTGCTGAAGAGTCAGGGCAGTCCAGGAAAGTCCCGTCGCTCAAGGGAAACAGGATTCCGGCGCGCCCGGCTTCCGCATGACCTGCGGATTCCGGCCGTCCGTCTCGCGAACCGCCGGGATCGGTTCTATGCTGGTCGGGGGGGATCCCATGTTGTTGACGGAGCTGGAAAAGGACGTAGCGGGCTGGCTGGCGGCAAGCACCCTGAACGGCATCGCGCGCATGGAGGCGCTCTCCACGGCGCCAGTCTCGGCCGCGCCCCTGCGCATTTTCGATCCGCCGTTGCTGGCCGTGGCCGATGCGGAGGATCCGCTGTGGGCGCGGCTGAAGGCGGCCGAGGTGATCGGCCCGGAGCACCGCTCGCCCGGTGAATGGCTCCCCGGCGCCCGGTCCGTGGTGTCCTATTTCCTGCCTTACAGCGAGACCGTGCGCCGGGCCAACCGGGGGCAGGGGACGACCGCCACGGAGTGGCTCTACGGACGCTGGGAAGGGGACCAGTGCAACGTCGCGCTGGCGCGACGGCTGGCGCAGGCGGCGCTGGCGGCGGGCGCGCAGGCCCTGGCGCCCATGGTCGACGGGCGCTACCGGGTGGTCCAGGGGCGGAGCAACTGGTCGGAGCGGCACGCCGCGTTCATCGCCGGGCTGGGCACCTTCAGCCTGAGCCGTTCCCTGATCACCCGCCGCGGCTCGGCCGGCCGCTTCGGCAGCATCATCACCGACGCCGTGCTCGAGCCGACCCCCCGCCCCTACCAGGGCCTCACCGAATACTGCAGCGAATGCGGCAGCTGCATCCCGCGCTGCCCGCCCGGGGCGATCGGCCCGTCGGGGAAGGACCACCGGCTGTGCAAGGCCCACCTGGACGCCACCCTGGCCCTCTACGCCCCCCGCTACGGCTGCGGCAAGTGCCAGACCGGGGTGCCCTGCGAAGCGAGTCCGTCTGCGTAATCGTCCGGGTTCCGGGCGGGTGCGCCGACCCACCGGTGCGTGAGAGCCTTGCCGCATCCTCGTCGGCTTCGCCTCCTGCGGGTGCGCCAAGGTCTCACGCTGTCCTTCCCCGCCTGGGGTGGGGGTTCCTTCGGTTGGCGCCAGGGGGGCGAGCAGATCGCCCCCTGGAATGCCCAGGGTCCCAAGGTGGTTGTTTTGAATTTTGTCCATTGAAACGAAGACGAATCGATCGGCCCCGGGGGGAAGGAGCAGCGTGGCCGCTTGCATCGCCCGGAGCGCAGCGAGGACGGTGCAAGCGGACCACGCGCCGGTGGGTCGGCGCAAAATCCCGGAACCCGAACCCGACCGCAAGGCGCGACGGGCGGAACAACGGACGCCGAATCGAGACTACCCCCGCCTGAGGGTCAGCAGGGTGAGTTCGGGGGGGACGAGGAAGCGGTTGGGCGGGCCCCAGAAGCCGGTGCCGAAGCTGGTGTAGATCCACATGCGGCCCTCCCTGCCGAGTCCCCGGGGATGGGCGTAGAGGGCCTGGACCGCGAGGCTCCAGGGGAAGTACTGGCCGGCGTGGGTGTGGCCGGAGAGCTGCAGGTGCACGCCGGCGCGCTCGGCGGCGGCGGTGCCGGTGGGGCGGTGGAACAGCAGGACGCGGGTGGCCCCGGCGGGGATGCCGCCCAAGGCGCGCGCCAGGTCGGGGCCGACCCGGTCGGTGGGATCGGGCATGCCGGCCACGGCCAGCAGCGCGCCGCGGTGCTCCAGCAGGGCATGATCGTTGTCCAGCACGCGCCAGCCCAGGCCGCGCAGCAGCTGCAGCCAGCGCCCCACGCCGGAATAGTATTCGTGGTTGCCGGTGACGAAGAAGACCCCGTGGGTGGCCTGGAGCGCGCCCAGGCGCACGGCCTTGGCGCGCACCCCGGCGCCTTCGCCGTCCACCAGGTCGCCGGTGACGGCCACCAGGTCGGGCCGGAGGGCGTTGCTGGCGGCCACGATGTGCTCCACCTGGGCCCAGCGCGCCAGCGGCCCCAGGTGCAGGTCGGAGATCTGCACGATGCGCAGGCCCTGCAGCCCCTCCGGCAGGTCCGGGATGGGCACTTCCACCCGGCGCACCGCTGCCGGGCGCAGGGCGGCGGCCAGCCCCAGCAGCATGGAAGCCAGGGTGCCGCCCGCCGCCAGCGCGAACGCCCAGGCGCCGGCCCGGATGTGGGCGAGGCCCAGCAGCGCCTGGGCCAGGTCCGCCGCGGCCAGGTAGACCACGAAGGTGGAGATGCAGCCGAACCAGGCGTAGCCCGCGCTCGACAGCGCTCCGGCGAAACCCTGCAGCCCCGGCAGGCGGATCAGCAGCGGCGCGGCGAAGAGCAGGCCGTTGAGGGTGAGCAGGGTGCCCCAGACCGCGCCCGGGTGGCCGGCGAGCGCCGGGCAGAGCGCCATGGAGCGCTCGGCCGTGTACCAGCTGACGCCGCCCAGCACGAGCAGGACGGTGGAAAGGAAGGTGACCATGCGCAGCATGGAACCCATCCTGCCATGGAACCCCTCTCAGGCGCTCTTGTCCAGTTTGGCCAGGTGCCGGGCCAGGTGCGGCAGCAGCTGCTTCTTGCGGCTGACCACCGCGTCCAGCTGGAACAGGTGGCTGTCGACCTGGGGGTATTCGATGGCTGTCGATCACCCGCTGGTCGCCGGCCACCAGCAGCAGGCTGTTGTTCAGGGAGATGTCGGTCACCAGCAGGCAGGCGAAGTCCATGCTGCTGCTCGCGCAGCAGGTCCGCCATGGCCTCGGCGAGCGCCGGCCGGTGGCGCTGGAACTGCTGGAAGCCCATCTCCTCGATCTGCGCCACCGCCATGCGCCAGGGGCCTTCGGTGTATTCCTTGCAGTCCATGCGCAGGGCGTCCCTGGGCGGGCAGAGCTGCAGCACCGAGCCCACCGAGAAGAACGCCTCGGCGAAGGCCGCGATATCGAAGGCGCAGGCCTCGCCCGAGCCAGCCGAGCATGTCCCGGTCGACCGGCGTGGTGGTGGGCGAACTCAGGTTGAGGGTGTCGGAGATGATCCCGGCGGCCAGCGCCTGGCCGATGCGCGGGGGCGGCGTCAGTCCTTCGCGCCGGTAGCAGCGGGTGACCAGGGTGCAGGTGGAGCCGACGGTGTCGTTCTGGAAGCGGATCGGCTCCCGGGAGACCAGGCCGCCGCCCACCCGGTGGTGGTCCAGCACCTCCAGGATCTCCGCCTCCTCGGCGCCGGTGACCGCCTGGGCCAGTTCGTTGTGGTCCACCAGCACCAGCCGCACCGGCTCGGGGCTGGCCAGGTCGTCCTTGGAGAACACGCCCAGCAGCGCTCCGGTCTCCGAGCATCACCGGGAACAGCGCCTGGTTGAGCGCGTGGACTTCCTTGCGCACCGCCCGCGCCAGCTGGTTCTCCCGGAACTTCAGGAAGTCCCGGTCCACGGCGCGGGCCGATGCCCTTGGCGCCGCGGATCATCAGGGTGGTGGTGGCGGTGTCCCAGGGGCTGGAGATCACGCTCACGCCGTTGGCGCGCGCCAGGTCCAGCAGCTCCGTCGGGCAGGCTGTAGCCGCCGGTGACCACCATGCAGCGCGCGCCGAACTCGAGGGTGGGGCGCTGGATGGTGGGGCGGTCGCCCACGACGATCAGCGACTGCTCCGGGCGGCACCTCGGGCAGGCGCGGGATGAACCGGGCCGAGCTCATGGCGCCCACCTTGAGCAGCAGCGCCTCGGGGCGGCTCGGTCTCCAGCGCGTGCAGGAAGCGCCCGGAGAGGGCCCGGCACACCAGGTCGAGGCTGGTCTCCACCAGCCTGGGGCTTTCGTTGACGCTGGGGTCGGGCAGCAGCAGCTCCAGCAGGCGGGACAGGGAGAGCATGCCGGTCAGGCGCGCCGGCCGCGTCCAGCACCGGCACGGCGCGCAGCCGTGCGCTTCTGCATGCGCCGGTAGACCTCGAAGAAGGCCTCGCCTTCGCGGGCGCTGACCACCTCGCGCCGGCAGATCTGGCCCAGGGTGGGGCGCACGTCCATGACCTGCCGCGGCGGCTCGAGCCCGGCCCGGCTGAGCACGAACTGGGTGCGCGGATTGATCTCGCCGCAGCAGGCGGCCACCGCGTCCGGCAGGTGGGTCTGGCGCAGGAAGTGGGCGTAGCCGATGGCCGAACAGATGGAGTCGGTGTCGGGATTCTTGTGGCCGATGACAAAGACGGACATGGGCGCTCCTGGTGATTCCGCGGCATTTCGGACTCATGAGGCAGTTTATCGGACCCGTGGGCCATGCGCACCCTGGCGCGGGAAAAGTTTGGAGCGAACCTGCGGTATGATGCAGTGTGATTTTCCAGGGGAAGGGTTGCAGTGGAGCAATCGATCCGCAATGTAGGCCATATCCGTGAGGTCTTGGAACATGCCTGCGGGCGCAACGAAGTCATGATCCTGACCACGCCGTACATGCGCTTCGAGACCACCTTCCTGCGCCTGGAAGAGAACCTGTTCCATGCCCACGCCAACATGGACCTGGAGGACGCCAAGTACGGCCTGCGCTCCCCGGACCTGAAGATCCGCTTCCCCTACGGCCTGCATTTCTACGAAGGCGCCACCCGGCTGCTGGGGCTGGGCCGGGCCAACGGCAAGACCTCCCTGCAGCTGGCCATCCCGGCCACCCTGGGGGATGGCGAATACCGCCGGGCCTTCCGGGCCGAGCGGGTGGGCCGGGTTCCGGTCACCTTCAGCACCCGCAAGTACGACCTGCTCACGGGCGCCCTGGTCAACATCAGCACCAGCGGAATGCGCCTGTTCCTGAGCCGGGACTACGAGCAGGATGAACTACTTGTCGACGATGTGGTGCACGTCGCCTTCACCCTGACCGACGCCATCCGCATCAATTCCAAGGTGAAGGTGCGCTACCTCCGGGACAAGGTGTTCGGCGCCGAATTCCGCCCCCCGCTGGACGGCCCGCTGCTGGAGCACCTGTCCCGGTGGGTGTTCCAGCGGCGCGAAGAGGAGCTGGCCGTGCGCGTCCGGCAGGCCGAGGAAGCGGATCGGCAGTCGGTCGAACCGCGCGAAGGCGCGGAGCTGATCCTGGTCAGCTCGTCGGCCGCGCTGGGCGACCAGCTGTCCGCGCTGCTTCCGGCCGACCTGCCGGCACTGCGCAGGATCGCGCCCACCATCCAGGCCGTGCGCGACCTGGGCGCCCCGGGCAAGGGCCTCGTCCTGTTCCATGTGGATTCGGCTTCGTGGGAGAGCCGCAAGCGGATCAGGACGCTTGCCGAAGCCCTGCCGCCCACCCTGCCGCTCGTGCTGATCGGGACGGGGGTGGACAGCGGGCAGCTGTTCGAGATGGGCGGGGAACTGAAGGCGGTCTGGAACTACCCGCTGCAGACGAGTCCGGGGGCCATCTTCCCCAGGCTGCTGCTGGGCATCTACCGCAAGCACTGCTCCTGACGCGACGGCGGGGGTGGATCCCGAATGGAGATCCACCCCCGCAAGGGACGGCAAGGCTGTGCCTCGGGACAGGCGGATCAGGTGTGGATCTGGCCGCAGTTGAGGATGAAGTGGAAGAAGATCGACTGGGTGGCTGTGTTAGAGAACCGCTTGGTCACGAACATCAAGGTCATGGATTCCATGAATCCGTTCTTCGCCGCCGGATTGTTGGAGCCCCAGACATTCCAGAACCTGGCCAGGTTGTTGATGAACGCCGTTTCATTGTCGTCGGCGATGGCGGTCAGGACGTTGGCCATGAATATCCGTTCGGGGCCACCCGTACCGGGAGCGACGCGGGCATACCTGTTATTATCCGCAGCATAGGGTGCCAGACCGCGCGCCGCCGCCTTGGCGGCTACCTGGGTCAGGAGGTAGTTCCGGTAGCCATCCTCCGGGGCTGTGGGCACCAGGAGATTGTAGTTGATTAACCGCGGGAACCCGACCCTATCGCCCGGGACGACCGTATCCGCACCGCCATTGAAGAGCGTATTCGCCCGGAGGTCATTCCTGAGGGCGTCGGAAATGATGTGGGTTATCTCAAAGAGGGATACGGCATCGCCGGCGACGAAGGGAATACCCAATTCGGCGCCCACGCGTGCCGCCAGGGCGGCGTCATTCACGTGCATGGCCTGTTCCAGGTCATGGTAGTAAGTGTCGGTAGGGAATTCAGCTCCGTTGATGACAACCTGGGAAACCCATCTTGAAACAGGGTTGAATTCCCATTGGGGTGTTGGGGCTGCGGCGCCGCCCCGGATCTGATAGCCGATGACCAAAGCCTGTGCTTGGGAATTGGGGTAGGCCCTGATGATGGCTCGGTTGAAGCCTCCGGCATTGTCTCCGACGGCGTTGAAGCCTGATGCATCAAACCCGGCCTGGTTGAACCCGGCGAGGTTGAAGGGGGTGCCCGTGTCCCGGTGGATGCCCCCGGCATCGAAGCCTGCGGCATTGTGGCCCGTAATGTCAAACCCGGCCGCGTTGAATCCGGCCGCGTCGAATCCGGCCGCGTTGAACCCCGCGGCGTCGAACCCTGCGGCATTGTAGCCGTGGACGTCGAACCCGGCCGCGTTGAACCCGGCCGCGTTGAATCCGGCAGCGTTGAACCCCGCGGCATTGTAGCCATGGGCATCGAACCCTGCGGCGTTGAACCCAGCCTGGTTGAACCCGGCGGGGTTGTACGGATTGCCAGTGTCACGGTGGTGGCCCGCGGCATTGAATCCCGCGGCGTCGAACCCTGCGGCATTGTAGCCGTGGACGTCGAACCCGGCCGCGTTGAACCCGGCCGCGTTGAATCCGGCCGCGTTGAACCCCGCGGCATTGTAGCCATGGGCGTCGAACCCTGCGGCGTTGAACCCAGCCTGGTTGAACCCGGCGGGGTTGTACGGATTGCCAGTGTCACGGTGGTGGCCCGCGGCATTGAATCCCGCGGCGTCGAACCCTGCGGCATTGAAGCCGTGGACGTCGAACCCGGCCGCGTTGAACCCGGCCGCGTTGAATCCGGCAGCGTTGAACCCCGCGGCATTGTAGCCATGGGCATCGAACCCTGCGGCGTTGAACCCAGCCTGGTTGAACCCGGCGGGGTTGTACGGATTGCCAGTGTCACGGTGGTGGCCCGCGGCATTGAATCCGGTGGCGTTGAACCCGGCGGCATCATAGCCATGGGCGTTGAACCCGGCCGCGTTGAATCCGGCAGCGTTGAACCCCGCGGCATTGTAGCCGTGAACGTTAAACCCGGCCGCGTTGAATCCGGCAGCGTTGAACTCGGCCACGCTGGACCCGGTGGTGCCGCCGCCGGCCACGCTGGACCCGGTGGTGACGCCGCCGGCCACGCTGGACCCGGTGGTGACGCCGCCGGCCACGCTGGATCCGGTGGTGCCGCCGCCGGCCACGCTGGACCCGGTGGTGACGCCGCCGGCCAGGCTGGACCCGGTGGTGCCGCCGCCGGCCACGCTGGACCCGGTGGTGCCGCCGCCGGCCACGCTGGACCCGGTGGTGGCGCCGCCGGCCACGCTGGACCCGGTGGTGCCGCCGCCGGCCACGCTGGATCCGGTGGTGCCGCCGCCGGTCACGCTGGACCCGGTGGTGCCGCCGCCGGTCACGCCGGACCCGGTGGTGCCGCCGCCGGCCACGCTGGATCCGGTGGTGCTGCCGCCGCCCGTGCTGGACCCGGTGGGGGTTGGGGGGGTGGAAGGGGTGACGGTGGTCTCGTGCACGCCCGCGGCATTGAACCCGGTGGGGTTGAATACGGTTCCGGTCGCGTAGTGGATTCCGCCCGCATTGAACCCGCCCGCATTGAAGCCGTCGGGAATGCGGGGTGCCTTGTAGGTGATCCGGGCGGTGGCAGCGACCTTCACGGGCCTGGTGCCCTGCCGGGATTTCGCGGTGAAGATCGCCGCGGTGGCATGGTCGGGGATCCTGACTTTGAGCGTGACGGGAGCCTGGCCGGTCGTGTGGCCGGGTGCCTGGGCAAAAACCTGGGCGCCGGTCGCGAGGAGCAACGCCAGGCTGGTTGGTAAGAGGGTTGGTTTCATGGTCGATCCGAATTTATTGGTTATGGGAAGAGGGCAGGATTTCTACTCTTTGGCCATCCATGTAGAGTTCATCGCCAGCCTGCCATCGATCGAGCTCGATGGTGACCTCTTGTCCAGGTGCGAACTCGCGGGGGGTGGCGCTGAGGATGGTGGATTCCGAGGCTGTGGCGACGGGGCCTGGGCCTGCCCCAGGCTTCGAGCGTGATCCGCTCCCCCCGCCGCAGGCGATGGCGAGCCCCAGGGCCAAGGCGGCAGCCGCCCATCCCAGGGTCGCCATGGGCCTGAGGTCGCGACCAGGTCCGCTTGGCGTTTTGTTCATTGGTGGATACTCCTTGTGAGGTTTGAGGTGTGCCATTGAGATGGCGGATAATCTATTAATGTCGAAGTGGTAAAAAGGGTTCCCGAATTTATAAATTTTTTGTATAAAAATTTCAAAATATGCCCGCGCATCCCGGGCTTCCGATGCCTGGAGTCCGGACCGTGCTCCTGTTCAAGCGGGAATGGAAGATCCATGGGTACAGGCGGGACCGCGCCATTCAGGGAATGGCGTGGAAGGGTCCCGGGTCAGGATCGAAAAAAGGCGCGCCGGTCCCCCGGGGGACGGTCACTCACAAGGTCGCTGAGGCTCCTAGGCCTGAGGCTCGAACAGCATCTCGCCGATGCTCGCCCCCGGCGGCACCACCGGGTAGACCGTGGCCTCCGGATCCACCACGAACTCGATCAGCACCGGCCCCGGGCAGGCCCGGGCCTCCTGGACCGCGGCCAGGGACTCGGCCGGGGTGGCGGCGCGCAGGCCGGCCAGGCCGTACGCGCGGGCCAGCAGCATGAAGTCGGGGTTGGCCAGTTCCACCGCTGCGCGGCGGTCCTCGTAGAAATGGGTCTGGAGCTGGCGCACCATGCCGAGGGTGCCGTTGTTGAGGACGGCCACGTTGAGCTTCAGGCCCTCCTGGACCACGGTGATGAATTCCCTGGCGTTCATCTGGATGCCGCCGTCGCCGGCCACCACCCACACCTCCGCCTCGGGCCGGGCCAGCTTGGCGCCGATGGCCGCCGGCAGGGCGTAGCCCATGGTGCCGAGCCCGCCGGAGGTGATCAGGGTGTGCGGCAGGTCGTGGCGCATCACCTGCGCCTCCCACATCTGGTGCTGGCCCACGTCGGTCACCCAGATGGCGTCCGGCGCGGCCCGGTACAGGGTGCGCAGCACTTCGATGGGGCTCTGGTGGTCCGCCGCGGCCACCGGCGGCCAGGGGCCGGTCTCCTCCTCGTGGTGCAGGGCCTTCATCCCGGCCAGGTGCTCGAGCCAGGGTTCGCAGTCCACCGGCTCCAGGCCCTGCTGCCAGCGTTCCAGCACGTTGCGCAGGTCGCCGTGCAGGGCCAGGTCCACGGCGATGATCTTGCCCAGTTCGGCCCGGTTGATGTCCACGTGGATCTTCTTGGCGTGGGCGGCGAAGGTTCCGGGCGTGCCGGTCACCCGGTCGTCGAAGCGCATGCCGAGCGCCAGCACCAGGTCGGCCTCCTGGATGGCCAGGTTGGTCCAGGGAGAGCCGTGCATGCCCATGAAGCCCAGGAACAGCGGGTGGCCGCCGGGGAAGGCGCCCAGGCCCAGGAGGGTGCTGGCCACCGGGATGCGCGCCTTTTCGGCGAAGGCCTTCAGGGCGGGCGCGGCGCCGGCGAGGATCACCCCGTGCCCGGCCAGGATGACCGGCCTGCGGCTGGCGCGGATCATGCCCATGGCCTGGTCCAGGCTGGACTGCGGCGCGTCCGGGGGCAGGTGGCGCCGGTGCCGGGTGGGCGCGGCCGCCTCCCAGTCCAGTTCGGCGCCGGCCGTCTGCGCGTCGCGGGTGATGTTCACCAGCACCGGCCCGGGCCGGCCGCTGCGGGCCAGGGCGAAGGCTTCGCGGATGGCCGGGGCGATCTGCTCCGGGCTGGCGACCAGATAGTTGTGCTTGGTGATGGGCAGGGTCACGCCGGTGACGTCCACCTCCTCGAACGCGTCGGAGCCCATGAGGTTCGACGGCACGTGCCCGGTGATGGCCACCAGGGGCACCGAGTCCAGCATGGCGGTGGCGAGGCCGGTGACCAGGTTGGTGGCCCCCGGCCCGGACGTGCACAGCACCACCCCCACCCGGCCCGAGGCGCGCGCGTAGCCGTCGGCCATGTGCGAGGCGCCCTGCTCGTGCCGGGCCAGCACGTGGCGCACCCTGGTGTTGGCCAGGGCGTGGTAGACCGGGAGGATGGCTTCGCCGGGGTAGCCGAACACCACCTCGACGCCTTCCCGTTCCAGGCATTCCCACAAGATGGACGCGCCGGTCTGTTCCATGGCTTGGCTCCAATGCGAAAAAAAGCCCCGCGACCTTCGGGGTGCGGGGCGGTGGGTGGTTCCGGTGGTGTGCCTAGGTTGCCCCCGCCCCGCGCGCAAGCTCCGCCAGTACCAGCAGGTACGCCCTTAAGGTCGACGGGGGCGGCCTGGGACGCGGGGTTCGGGCGGGTGAGGGTCATGTTCACTTTGTAGAGGGATTCCGCGGGCGGGTCAACGGGAACCTTGGATTGATCAGGAATCCGAATGGTTCGATTCGCCAACACGCATCAGCCGCCGTCTCCTCCCCGCATGGTTCACTTCCTTGTTGAACCGTCCTGCCCATGACTTCCGGGACCGACCGGACCTTTTCCGCCCTCGCCGCCCTTGCCTCCGCCCCGGGGCCCGGAACCGCCTTTCCCGCCATCTCCTCCCCGGGACGTGGCGCTACGGCCGCCGCGTCCGCCATCACCGCCCCTGCCGGACGCACTGTCGCCGCCGCGCCCGCCTTCGCCCCCCCTGCCGAAAAGGGCATGACCTCCTTCGCCCCCTCGCCCGCCTCGACCTTTTTCGCTTTCACCATCCTCCCCGTTTCGGCAGCCGTCGGGATGGTGGTCGTGCGGTGTTGATTGAGAAGCAAATAAAAGCAGAGAAATCGTCACTAGACTTCTTCCCAAAAGCATAAACCCTCCGGTCTCTCCTGAATGCGTCATCCGCCCTTTCCACCTGAACCACCGCGCCCTGGGCCCTTCGGGCCGGATCCTCCCCGCCCGCCTGTCCCCCCGCGTCCCCCGGCACCGGCATCACCACCCCGACCACCGTCGCCGCCACGGCCGCCCAGGGAATGACCGCCGTCGCCGCCGCGGCCACCATCCGCCCGGGCACCCCCATCGCCACCGCGCCCTCCGTCGCCCGCACCCTTCAAACCATGGCCGCCATCCCCACCTTTGCCGCCATCGGCCCCAGGCCGCGCCTCAGGTGCATTCGGCCTCCTCGATAAGCATTTTCGTGGTTCGAATGGGCCCCGGGTTCCCATGGAAAGCTATTTTTTTACGACCGCCGGATCCGCCCTCCGTTGGATTTGGAAAGCGCCTCTGGGCCCCACCGACAAGAGCATCCGTCGGCCCAGAGGCGCTTTCCAAATCCAACGAACCTCCGAGTCCCCGGGAGGAACCCGCTCATCCCTCCAGCAGCGCCAGGAAATCCGCCCGCATCGGCGCCTGCTTGCGGTCCAGCTGGTGCACCGCCTGGATGTGGCGCACGGTGCCGCTGCGGGCGCGCATGAGGATCGAGTGGGTCTCGGCCCGGTGGCCGATGAGCTTCACGCCCGGGCAGCAGGGTGCTGTCCGTGATGCCGGTGGCGCAGAACAGGGCGCTGTCGCCCACCACCAGGTCGTCGGCCCGGAACACCCGCTCCAGGTCCTCCGGCGGCACCAGCTGGCGACCACCTGGTCCCGGTGGCCGGGGTGGCGGACCGGGTCGAACCACATGCGCAGCTGGATGTCGCCGCCCAGGCACTTCAGCGCCGCCGCCGCCAGCACGCCTTCGGGCGAGCCGCCCATGCCGATGTAGAGGTCGACCCCGGAATTGGGCAGGGAAGGGGCCACCGCCGCGGTGATGTCGCCGTCGGAGATGAGCCGCAGGGCCGAGCCCGCCTCGCGCACCTGGCGGATGATGTCGTCGTGGCGCGGCCGGTCCATGGTGACCACCACCAGTTCGCCCACGCGCTTGCCCAGGGCCTCGGCCACGAACCCCAGCACCTCGGCCAGGGGCAGGTCGAGAAGGCGGGTGCCGCCCAGGCCCGCCAGGGCCTGGCTTCACGGCCGGGCCGTAGGCGATCTTGTGGCTGAAGAAGCTCGGCAGGTTGCGCATGGCGTGGGCCGCGCCCTTGGCCACCTGGGCCGCGGCGATCACCGAGATGCTGTTGGGCAGGCCCTTGGCGACGTTGGTGGTGCCGTCGATGGGGTCCATGGCCAGGTCGAACCGGGTCGCGCCCGCGCGCCAGGTGCCCAGCCGCTCGCCGATGAAGATGCCGGGCGCCTTGTCCTTGAGCCCCTCGCCGATCACCACCTCGCCCTGGATGTCCAGCTGGTCGAACACGCCGGCGATGGCCGCGCAGGCGGCGGCGTCGGCCTTCTCCTTCTCGCCCCGGCCCGACCAGCGGATGGCCTGCAGGGCCGCGTTCTCGGTGGCGCGCACGAACTCGAACTCGAGGATGCGCTCGCGGTCGAAGGAGTGGGGTCGCGGGGTGGGGTCAGGGGCATGGGGTCACCGTGGGGGCCGGACGGGGAGGGTGATCGCGATGGATAACGTTAACACCGCGCCAAGACTGGAGCATACTGGGCAGCGACACGATGGGGCCGGACATGGAGAAGCGCAGGCTGGGCGACAGCGACCTGATGATCAGCCCCATGGGCGTCGGCGCCTGGGCCATGGGCGGGGCCGGCTGGGACTACGGCTGGGGCCACCAGGACGACCAGCAGTCGGTCCAGGCCATCCGGGCGGCGGTGGACGCCGGCTGGAACTGGATCGACACCGCGGCCATCTACGGCCTGGGCCATTCCGAGGAAGTGGTGGGCCGGGCCCTGGAGGGGCTGGCCGCGCGCCCCTACGTGTTCACCAAGTGCGCCATGTGCTGGGACGACGCCGGCCGGATCATCAACCGGCTCAAGCGGGAGTCGGTGCGCCAGGAGTGCGAGGCCAGCCTGCGCCGGCTGAACGTGGACGTGATCGACCTGTACCAGATCCACTGGCCCAACCCGGCCGAGGACATCGAGGAGGGCTGGGAGGCCCTGGTCCGGCTGCGCGCGGAGGGCAAGATCCGCTGGGCCGGCGTCTGCAACTTCGACGCGGGCCAGCTCCGGCGGATCGCCCCGCTGGGCCCCGTCACCTCCCTGCAGCCGCCCTACTCCATCATCTCGCCGGAGGTGGAGCGGGAGACCCTGCCGCACTGCCGGGCCCAGGGCATCGGGGTGATCGTCTACAGCCCCATGAAGTCGGGGCTGCTCAGCGGCGCGATGACCGTGGAACGCATCAAGGCCCTGCCCAACGATGACTTCCGCAAGCACGCCCAGCAGTTCCGTGAGCCCAAGCTCGGGCGCAACCTGGCCCTGGCCGAGCTGCTGCGGGAGCTCGGCGGCCGCCGCGGGCGCACCCCGGGCGAGATGGCCATCGCCTGGTGCCTGCGCAACCCGGCCGTCACCGGCGCCATCGTCGGCCTGCGCAGTGCGGAGCAGCTGAAGGGCGTCGCCGGAGCCGATTTCCGGCTCAGCCGGGAGGAAGCGGACGAGATCAGCCGCTTCATGGCCGCGCACCCGCTCTGAGAGCCGCCATGACCCCCGCCGTCCGTTTCCCCGAACCGCAGGTGCGGCGCCGGCTGCCCGGCATCATCCAGCTGCGCCGGAGGCTGCACGCCATCCCCGAGGTGGGGCTGGACCTGCCCGAGACCGCGGCGCTGGTGGAGGCGGAACTGCGCGCCCTGGGCCTTGCGCCGCGCCGGGTGGGCTGCGGCATGTGGGCCGACGTCGGCGACCGCGGCCCGCTCGTGGCCATCCGCGCCGACATGGACGCCCTGCCGGTCATGGAGCTGACCGGGCTCCCGCACGCCTCCCGCCATCCGGGGCGGATGCACGCCTGCGGCCACGACGCCCACACGGCCTGCCTGCTGGGAGCGGCCGGGTTGCTGGCGGAGGAGGCGCGCAGGGGCCTGCCGTTCCGCGCCCGGCTGGTCTTCCAGGCCGGCGAGGAGGGCTGCTTCGGCGCCAGGCCGCTGATCGAGGCCGGGGTGCTGGACGGGGTCGCGGCCATCGTCGGCGGGCACGTGGGCGCGGTGTCCTGCGAACTGGCCGCGGGCCAGGCCGGGTTCCTGCACGGCCCCATGATGGCCTCCTCGGACCGCTTCATGGGCGCCTTCATCGGTTCGGGCGGGCACGGCTCGGAGCCGCACCGCACCCCGGACCCGGTCACCGCCCTGGCCGAGTTCATCCTGGCCCTGAACAGCTTCCGCGCCCGGGAGCTGGACCAGACCCGGCCCGCGGTGGTCTCGGTCTGCAGCCATCCACGGCGGCGAGGCGGCCAACGTCATCCCGGAGCGCACCGAGTTCAAGGGCACGGCCCGGGCGGTGCACGAGGACATCCGCGCCATCCTGGCCGAGCGGGTCGGCGCCATCGCCGCCGACATCGCCCGCATGCACCGGCTGGAGCTGGACTACCGCTGGATCTTCGGCTACCCGCCGGTGGTCGAACGACGCGCGCGCCTCCGCCCTGGCCGCCGAGGCGGCCCGGGACGCTGCTGGGCGCAGGGCGGGTGGTCCTCCTGTCCCGGCCCAGCATGGGCGGCGAGGATTTCGCCTACTACCTGGAGAAGGTCCCCGGCTGCTACTGGTTCCTCAACACCGCCGCGCCGGAGCGCGGCATCGACCGGCCCAACCACAGCCCCCGCTTCGACGTGGACGAGGACCAGCTCTGGGCCCTCACCGCGGTGAACCTCGCCGCGGCCGAGCGCCTGGCGGTAGAATTCGGCTAAGAGGATATCGAAATGAGATACCGCACCTTCCCGCGCATCCCCGGGCCGGACATCTCCGTGCTGGGCTTCGGCTGCATGCGCCTGCCCGTGCTGGACGGCGACATGAAGCGGATCGACGAGGCGCCGGCCCAGGCCATGCTGCGGCGGGCCATCGACGGCGGGGTGAACTACGTGGACACGGCCTACCCCTACCACGGCGGCGCGAGCGAGCCTTTCGTGGGGCGCGCCCTGAAGGGCGGCTACCGGGACAAGGTCCAGCTGGCGACCAAGTTGCCGGTCTGGCTGGTGGAGCGGGAGAGCGACTGGGAGCGCCTGCTGGACGAGCAGCTCAAGCGGCTCGACACCGGGCGCATCGATTTCTACCTCATCCACGCCCTCAGCGCCGCCCGCTGGGACACGGTGCTGCGCCACCAGGGCCTGCGCGCCCTCGAGCGGGCCAGGGCGGACGGCCGGATCGGCCACATCGGCTTTTCCGTGCACGACTCCCTCGGCGTCTTCAAGACCATCGTCGACGGCTTCGACTGGGAGTTCTGCCAGATCCAGTACAACTTCATCGACGAGGACTACCAGGCCGGCACCGAAGGCCTGCGCTATGCCGCGGGGCGCGGGATCGGCGTGATCGCCATGGAGCCGCTGCGAGGCGGCACCCTGGCCGCCGTCCAGCCCGAGGCCATCCAGCGCGTCTGGGACCGGGCCCCCGGGCGCACGCCGGCCGCGTGGGCCCTGGATTGGGTCTGGAACCACCCCGAGGTGGTGACGTCGCTGTCCGGCATGGGCGCCATGGCGCAGGTCGCCGAGAACCTGGCCAGCGCCGGCGCGGCGCAGGCCGGGGCCATGGGGGCGGGGGAGCTGGAGCTGGTGGAGGAAGTGCGACGGATCTACGCCGCCCGGGTGCGGGTGGCCTGCACCACCTGCGGATACTGCGCCCCCTGCCCCAGCGGGGTGGCCATCCCCGAAATGTTCTCCAGCTACAACACCGGCGCCATGTTCGGCGACTGGAAGTCGGCCGCCAGGCAGTACGACATCTTCTTCGCCAGCGCCGGCCACGGCGGCGACCGGTGCGCGGCCTGCGGGGAATGCGAGGCCAAGTGCCCGCAGCAGATCCCCATCATCGAGAAGCTGCGGGAGGCGCACCGGGCGCTGACGGCCTGATCACCTGACGGCATCGACCCCGATGGCGATCATGTCCAGGCCCTGGAGCCGCTTCTCCCTGATCCCGGCGGGCTGGTAGATCTCCAGCACCTTGCTGGCGGTGCCGGTGTCGCGCATCACGTCCCTCTGGCTGGAGGCGGCGATGCCCACCACCGGCACCGCGCTGTTCGGCGTGTCCTTGGTGACGTTCAGGCTGATCCTTTGGCCCCTGGAATCCTCCAGGTAGCAGACCCGGAAGAACGCCTCCCAGGTGACCAGGCCGGTCTTGGCCACCACCGGCTTGATGACGAGCGCGCCGTAGTTCCGGGGCAGCGTCACCGCGGCGGCGTCGGGCGCGAGCGTGCCGAGGTCGGACCAGGTCTTGAGATCGCCCGAGACGGTCTGGAGGGTGACCGTGCCGGACTGCTTGCCGGACACTTCGCTCCGGGCGCTCGCCAGGTAGCCGAACTTCCACACGGCGTTGGTCTTGTTGGTGATGACGACGCAGTTGCCTGTCCGGCTGATGAAGTCGTTGACCAGCTGGTTCTGGGCGCTGGCCAGGGTCAGGCCCTTGTACAGGAGGCCCAACAGGCCGAGCATGTCGGCCACCTTCTCGGCGCCGAAAAGGGCCATGGACGCCGACCCGGCGGCCAGGGTCAGGGCGGAGCCGATGAGAAGGGGTTTCCAGCGGAAGGATGGCATGGGGCGCTCCGGGTTCATGGCTCAAATATAAATTATTAAATTTTTAGTCAAGGCCTGCCCGTCGGGGAAACCAGACGGCGTGCGGTCTAGACTGGAGCGGCGAACCTTTGGAGGGCCAGATGGTGCACGTCATCGTAACCATGCGGATCAGGAAGGGCAGGATGCAGGATTTCCTGGCGGCCTGCCGGGAACTGCGCCCCCAGGTGCTCCGGGAGACCGGCTGCCTGGCCTACGACTACACCCGCGACGTCGCCCCGCCGCGCGACCCGCAGCAGGCGCTCGACGCCGACCGGGTCACCCTGATCGAGCGCTGGGAATCCATGGCCGCGCTCATGGCGCACATGGAAGCGCCGCACATGAAAGCGTTCGGCCCGAAAATGAAGGACCTGCGCGAGAGCATGGAACTGCGCTTCAGCGAATCCATTTTCTAGGTCAGGGATATTGAGATTGCGACATTGACGCAATCTCAAATGGCGTTACCTTGGTCGGGCCGTTCCGGCGGGCGGATGAGCGCCCGGGATCGGCCAACCGGCATAGACCAAGGAGGAACCATGCCAACCGTGATGACCCAGAACAAGAACGCCGAGGTCGTGCGCCGCGGCTACCAGGCTTTCAATGCGGGCGATGCGAAGACGCTGGCCGAGCTGTTCGACGAGAAGGCCACCTGGCACACCCCGGGCAAGAGCGTCATCTCCGGCGACTGCAAGGGCCGCGACGCGATCATGGCCCATTTCGCCCGGCTCGGGCAGGAGACGGGGGGCACGCTCAAGGCCGAACTGCGCCACCTGCTGCACGACGAGGAGAGCCGGGTGGTCGCCCTGGAGCACATCACCGCCCAGCGCCACGGCAAGCGTCTGGCGATCGACGCCTGCCTGGTGTTCGAACTCAAGAATGGCCGCGTCGTTTCGGGCAGGGAATACATCTACGACCTCCACAGCGCCGACGCCTTCTGGGCTTAGGCACATCAGGCTCCTAGGCCAGCATCGCCGCCGCCCCCATCCCCATGAGCACGGCCGCGTAGCCGAACCCCAGCGCCGGGTGCAGGGTCCACAGCAGGCCGACCACGGCGCTCGACAGCAGGTCGCCGAAGCCGTTCACTCCGCCCAGCAGGCCGAACCCGAGCCCCCGGTGGTCCGCCGGGACCAGGTCGGCGGCGGTCGCCCCTTCCAGGGTGTCCTTGATGCCGTTCACCAGCCCGGCCAGGGCGAAGATGCCGGCCAGCGCCGGCAGGCCGGCCCCGCCCCGGTTGAAGCAGGGGATCAGCAGCAGCGGAACCAGCGGCGCCCAGGGCGTAGCCCAGGCCGAGGATGCGCCGGTGGCTGCGCGCGCGGTCGGCCAGGGCGCCCACCGGGTAGGCCGACAGGGCATAGACGACGTTGTGCAGCACGTAGAGCATGCCGCCCCAGGTGGCCGCCACGGCCGGGCCCAGGCGCGGGGCCAGCAGCTGGGTGGCGGCCAGGATCAAGAGGGTGTGGTCGAAATCGCCCGCGCCGAAGCAGCCCACCGCCCCCAGCAGCCGGCGGAAGGGCACGGTCATCTGGCGCAGGGCGTGGCGGAAGGAAGGGCGCTGGCGCGGGTGGCGCGCCCGCTCGGGCACCAGCAAAGCGAAGGCCAGCCCTGACAGCACGCCGGGTACCAGGGTCCAGGCGATAAGCGTCCGGCTCCAGAGGGCCGCGTGGGCGGACCCCGCATGGGCGGACCCCGCAAGGCCGCGGCCCGCGCCCCAGGCCATGAGCGCCACCGCCGCCACGGGGCCGAGGATGGCGCCCAGGGTGTCGCCGGCCCGGTGGAAGCCGAACGCCCGCCCGCGGGCCTCGGGCGGGATGCTGTCGGTGAGCAGGGCGTCGCGCAGGGGCGCCTTGCCGCCGCGGCCCACCCAGCCGAAGAACTTGCCGGCCAGGATCAGCGGCCAGCCGGAGGCCAGGGCGATGATGCCCGAGGACAGGCCGGTGGCCACGTAGCCGAACACCACCAGCCCCTTGCGCCGGCCCAGGCGGTCCGAGAACCAGCCGGCGAGGAGCTTCATGAAGCTGCTCGCGGCGTCGGCGACGCCCTCCACAAGCCCCAGGGCAGCCGGCGGCAGCCCCAGTGCGGCCATGAAACCCGGAAGCAGGGTGCTTTGCGCCTCGTGGCCCAGGTCGGACAGGAAACTGGTGACGGCCATGCCCCAGACGGTGCGGTTCAGCCAGCCCGCACCCGAGGGGTTGCCGGTCAAACCTTCTTTTCCTCTTCGGCCGCCCCTTCCTTGATGGATTCGGTCATCTCGCGGGAGGCCTTCTTGAACTCCTGGATGCCCTTGCCCAGGGCCTTGCCCAGTTCCGGCAGCTTGTTGGGGCCGAAGAAGATCATGAGCGCGATGCCCAGCAGAAGAATTTTTTCGATGCCGATGCTGCCCATGCCGCCTCCTCAAGCAGATCAAGCATGTACCCTCGAGCCCCTGGGCAAGCAACGCTGATCGTGTCAGGCATCGGGCCAAAGGGCGGCGGCGTCTTCGCGCAGCTTGTACTTCTGGATCTTGCCGCTGGCGGTCATGCGGGTAGGACGGTGACGAACTGCGATGTAGCGGGGGATCTTGTGCCGGGCGATCCGGCCCCGGCAGAAATCCTGGATGTCGGCCTCGCCGAGCGCGGCGCCCGGCTGCAGGATGACGAAGGCGCCCACCTCCTCGCCGTAGGTGCGCGACGGGCACGCCCACCACCTGGACGTCCGAGATGCCCTCCATGGCGTGGAGGAACTCCTCCATCTCCTTGGGGTAGATGTTCTCGCCGCCGCGGATGATCATGTCCTTGAGCCGGCCGGTGACCCGGTAGTAGCCCTCGGCGTCCATGATGCCGATGTCGCCGGAGTGCAGCCAGCCGTCGGCGTCGATGCAGGCGGCCGTCTCCTCGGGCAGGTTGTAGTAGCCCTTCATGTTCAGGTAGCCGCGGCAGCACAGTTCGCCGGGCTGGTCCGGCGGCAGGATCCGCGCCGGTCTCCGGGGAGATGACCGCCACCTCCACCCCGGGCATGGCGCGGCCGACGGTGGTGCACTTGCGCTCCATGTCGGGCTCGTCGTAGCGGGTCTGGGTCATCACCGGGCTGGATTCGGTGAGGCCGTAGCAGATGGTGACTTCGGCCATGTGCATGCGCTCCACGCACTCGGCCATGGTCTTGGCCGGGCAGGGCGAGCCGGCCATGATGCCGGTGCGCAGGGTGCTGAAGTCGAACCTGGCGAACAGCGGGTGCTCCAGCACGGCGATGAACATGGTGGGCACGCCGTAGAGCGCGGTGCAGCGCTCCCGCTCCACGCTCATCATGACGTTGACCGGGTCGAACTGCTCCAGGATGACCATGGTGGCGCCGTGGTTGACGCAGGCCATCACCCCCAGCACGCAGCCGAAGCAGTGGAACAGCGGCACCGGGATGCACACCCGGTCGGCCGCCGGAGAGGTTCTGGTTGGCGCCGATCCAGTAGCCGTTGTTGAGGATGTTGTGGTGGGTGAGCTGACGCCCTTGGGGAACCCGGTGGTGCCGGAGGTGTACTGCATGTTCACCACGTCCATGCAGTGCAGCTGGGCCTGGCGGGCCCGGTAGTCCTCGTCGGTGACGGTGCAGGCCATGGCCATCACCTCGGGCACGGCTGAACATGCCCCGGTGCTTCTCCGGGCCGAGGAAGAGCACCCGCTTCAGGTGCGGGTAGCGCGTCGCAGCGCAGGTCGCCCCGGGGCTGGGACTTCAGCTCGGGCACCAGCTCGTAGAGGGTGGCGATGAAGTCGGTGTCGCGCATGCCGTCGATGATGAAGATGTTCTCGGTCTCCGACTGGCGGAGCAGGTAGTCGATCTCGGCGGACTTGCAGTTGGTGTTGATGGTGAGCAGCACCGCGCCGATCTGGGCGGTGGCGAACTGCAGGGTCACCCAGTGCGGCACGTTGGTGGCCCACACCGCCACCTTTTCGCCCTTGGCCACGCCCAGGCCCATCAGGCCCTTGGCGCAGCGGTCGACCTCCTCCTTGAACTGGCTCCAGGTGAGCCGGTAGCCGCGGTCGGCGTAGACCACGGCGTCCTGGCCGGGGTATTTCGCGGCGGTGGCGTCGAAGGCCTGGCCGAGGGTCAGCTCGCGCGTGGCCTGGACGCCCGCGGGCACCGGGCCCTTGGATACGGACTGGGTGAAGGCCATGGCGCCGCTCCATCAGAAGGGCTGGTAGATGACGGCGTAGGCCGTGGCCGGCGCGCCGTTGCCGGCGCTCACCGAGTGCGGCACGATGGAGTTGTAGTAGACCGAGTCGCCCGGTTCCAGCAGGTAGCGCTCCCGGCCGTGGTGGATGACCAGCTGGCCCGAGACGGCGATGAGGAACTCCTCGCCTTCGTGGCTGGTGAGGGTGGCCGGCTCATCCGGGCTGATCTCGATGAACAGCGGTTCCATGTGCCGGTCGGCCTTGCCCCGGCCCAGGGGATAGTAGCGGATCGATTCGCCGCCGCTGCCCAGGTGCGGTTTGAACCCCGGCTGGCGTTCCCGGGCGCGGACGATCAGGGGGTCGGGGCGGCCGTGGTCGTCCAGGAAGGTGCCCAGGCGCTGGCCCAGGGCCCTGGAAAGCTTGAGCAGGATGCCGAGCGCGGGGTAGGCCTCGCCTTGCTCCACCGCCGCCACCAGGGCGGGGTCCACCCCGGAGTTGCGCGCCAGTTCGGCCTGGGAAAGGCCCAGGCGCTCGCGGAAGGTCGTGATGCGCTCACCGAGTTCCTGGGCTCTGGGCATGGCTGTCTCCGGGAAGCTACTGTTATCCCGGCCCGCACCCCGCGGCGTCAAGGGATTGCCGCCATTATTCAAAAAAATGATGGGGCGATCACCCCCGCGCGGAGGGCGGTTTCATTCCGGAATGGGGATCGGCTCCGCGGCCTTGCTCTGGGTGACGAAGGCGATGCCGAGCAGGACCAGCACGCCGCCGATCACCTGGTTGGACCTGAGGAATTCGCCCAGGAGCGGCATGGCCACCAGGGCGGTGACCAGGACCTGGGCCAGCAGGCACACCGAGACCGGGGCCGCCCGCAGCTGCCCGAGCGCGAAGTTGATGGCCAGCCAGCCGGCGAGCTGCGAGACCAGGCCCAGCCCGGCCAGGGCCAGCCAGGTGGAGCGGCCGTAGCCGCCCAGGGTCGTGCCCAGGGCCAGGTTGAGCGCCAGCAGCAGGACGACGCTGGTCAGGGTGGTGAAGGTCACCACGGTGAGCAGGTCCACCCGGGTCCGGGCCCGGTGGGTGGTGAGCAGGTAGGCCGCGTAGAAGAAGCTGGCGCCCACCGCCAGCAGGTTGCCCGGGTCCAGCCGCAGGTGCCGGATGGCGGCCGGGCCCACCAGCCACACCATGCCTCGCCAGGGCCACCGCCAGCCCCAGCCAGTAGCGCCAGGACAGGCGTTCCCGGAACAGGAGGAACGAGGCGAGGCCCACCCAGAGCGGCGAATTGTTGGCCAGCAGGGTGGCGGTGGCCGCCGGGATGAGCAGGATGCTGGTGTTCCACATGGCGATGTCGATGGCGAAGAAGGCTCCGCCCATGACGATCAGCCCGAGCTCGGCGCGGGACACGCCCGCTCTGCGGCCGCCGCGCGCCAGCCACCAGGGCAGCAGCACCGCGCCGGCGATGGACACCCGGTAGAAGGCCGAGACCGGACCGGGCACGTTGGCCAGCTTGACGAAGATGGCGGAGAAGCCGATGCAGACGATGCCTACGCCCAGGGCGAACCAGGCCGCCAGGGGATGCTCGCGCCCCGGCATCAGGCCTCCAGCTCGAACAGGACGTCCTGGGCACCCTGCCAGAGGGTCTTTTCGCCCAGGGCGCGCATCTGGCCCCGGCCTTCCACCACGGTCAGGAAGTGGTTGCCGGCCAACTGCCCCAGCTTGCTGGCGAAGCAGCAGCCGCCGTAGGCCCACAGGATCTCGGTCTCGCTGTAGCCGCCGGGGTGGAACAGCAGGTCGCCCGCCGACGGGTGGCTGGTGTGGTTCTCGTAGCCCACCCCCAGCTTGAACTCGCCCAGCGGGATCCAGCAGGCCTCGCCGCTCCAGCGCACGTGGATCAGTTTCTGCCGGTACGGCAGCAGCTTCAGGAAGGCCGCCACCGTCTCCGGCGCGTCCGGGTGGCTTTCCGCGACAAACCGAAGGCCGCCGGCGGTGATGCGAATCCTGGTCATGACCATTCTCCCGGATTGATCATGGCACGACCCGCGGGCACGTTCGCTAGGCGATCGAATCGACGATGGCGTTCAGGGTCGGGCTGGGGCGCATGGCGCTCGCGGTCTTGGCGACATCGGGATGGTAGTAGCCGCCCATGTCCACCGGCCTGCCCTGGGCGCCGATCAGCTCGGCGTTGATCTTCGCCTCGTTCTCCGCCAGCTGCCGGGCCACCTGGGCGAACCGGTCGCCTGGAGCTCCGGGTCCTGGGTCTGTGCGGCCAGCGCCTCGGCCCAGTAGAGGGCCAGGTAGAAGTGGCTGCCGCGGTTGTCGATCTGGCCCACCTTGCGGGCCGGGTTGCGGTTGTTGTCCAGGAACTTGGCGGTGGCCTGGTCCAGGGTCTCGGCCAGGAGGCGGGCCTTGGCGTTCTGGAAGGTGTTGGCCAGGTGCTCCAGGGAGACGGCCAGGGCCAGGAATTCGCCCAGGGAATCCCAGCGCAGGTAGCCCTCCTGCTGGAACTGCTGCACGTGCTTGGGCGCCGAGCCGCCCGCGCCGGTCTCGAACAGGCCGCCGCCGGCCAGCAGCGGCACGATCGAGAGCATCTTGGAGCTGGTGCCCAGCTCCAGGATCGGGAACAGGTCGGTGAGGTAGTCGCGCAGGGCGTTGCCGGTGACCGAGATGGTGTCCAGCCCGGCCTTGGCCCGGGGCAGGGTGAAGCGCATGGCCTCCACCGGGCTCATGATGGGCAGCTCCAGGCCGGTGGTGTCGTGGTCCTTCAGGTAGCGTCTTCACCTTGGCGATGATCTGGGCGTCGTGGGCGCGGTTCTTGTCCAGCCAGAACACCGCCGGGGCGCCGGTGGCCCGGGCGCGGGTGACGGCCAGCTTCACCCAGTCGCGGATCGGCAGGTCCTTGGTCTGGCAGCCGCGCCAGATGTCGCTCTGGCCTCCACCTTGTGCTGCATCAGCATGCGGCCTTCGCTGTCCAGCACGCGGATGGTGCCGTCGCCGGGAGCCTTGAAGGTCTTGTCGTGGGAGCCGTATTCCTCGGCCTTCTGGGCCATGAGGCCCGACGTTGGCGACGCAGCCCATGGTGGCCGGGTCGAACTGGCCGTGCTCGCGTGCAGAAGTCGATGGCCACCTGGTAGAAGGTCGAGTAGCAGCGGTCGGGGATCACGCACTTGGTGTCGTGCAGCTTGCCGTCGGGGCCCCACATCTTGCCGGAGTCGCGGATCACCACCGGCATGGAGGCGTCGATGATGATGTCGTTGCTGGCGTGCAGGTTGGTGATGCCCTTGGCGGAGTCGACCATGGCCAGGGCCGGGCGCGTCGGCGTACACCGGCCTTGATGTCCGCCTCGACCTCGGCGCGCTGGGCGTCGGGCAGGTGCTTCAGCTTGGCGTACAGATCGCCCAGGCCGAGGTCGGCCTTGACCCCAAGCTCCTTGAGCGCGCCCGAATGCTTCCCGAACACGTCCTGGAAGAACACCGACACGAAATGGCCGAAGATCACCGGGTCGGAGATCTTCATCATGGTGGCCTTGAGGTGGACGGAGAACAGGAGGCCGCTCGCCTTGGCGTCCTCCAGCTGCTCCTCGATGAAGCGGCGCAGGGCGCGCACGCTCATGAAGCTGCCGTCGAGCACTTCGCCCGCCTGGAGGGGCAGCTTCTCCTTCAGCACCTGGACCTCGCCGTTCGATCCCACGAACTCGATGCGCGCGGTGGTCGGCCTGCGCGAGGGTGACCGACTTTTCGCTGCCGAAGAAGTCGCCCTCCGTCCATGTGCGCCACGTGGGACCTGCATTCCGGGCTCCAGGCGCCCATCTTGTGCGGGTGCTTGCGCGCGTACTGCTTCACCGACGCGGCCACCCGCCGGTCGGAGTTGCCTTCGCGCAGCACCGGGTTCACCGCGCTGCCCAGCACCTTGCCGTAGCTGCGCCTGGATCTCCTTTTCAGCATCGGTCTTCGGCTCTTCGGGGTAGTCCGGCAGCCGGTAGCCCTGCGCCTGCAGTTCCTTGATGGCGGCCTTCAGCTGCGGTATGGAGGCGCTGATGTTGGGCAGCTTGATGATGTTGGCTTCGGGCTTCTGGGTGAGGGCGCCCAGGTAGGCCAGTTCGTCCGGCCCACGCTGGCCTTCGGTCAGGCATTCGGGAAAGGCGGCGATGATCCGGCCGGCGACGGAGATGTCCCGGGTCTCGACCACGACGCCCGCGGCCTTGGTGAAGGCGTTGACGATGGGAAGCAGCGAGAAGGTCGCCAGGGCGGGAGCTTCATCAATGCCGGTCCAGATGATTTTTGCCGATTCCGACGTCATGTATTTCTCCTAGGAGGGTGGACAGGGTTAGGACTATGAAAGAACCCGAGATTCCGACCGGCACGCCAAGGCCGGTCCCATCAGCAAATCTGGGGGTCAGTGTCCTTGCTTGTGTGGTTCAAGTCAACCGCTCATGCCGGTTCCGGGGTGACCCACAGACTGCCGGCCAGGCGTTCCAGGTTGGCTGGAGTCATGAACTTCTTACCTCGAGCGTGGCAAGCGGCGGCGCGCGCCCGGACCTGGGATTGAGCGCGGTGAGTGACTTCCGTCACAGGGACGGTCACTGTGTTATTCATTCATGGTCGGGATCCTCCCCGATCCCCCCGCCGGAGCCCCCATGGTCAAGCCGATCACCCCCTTCCAGCTGAGCCTCCTGCAGTTCGTGGCCAAGCATCCCGACGCGGGCAAAGACCATCTGGTCCGCCTCAAGGCCACGGACGAGGATCTGCGCTACCTGGAAGAGAACGACATGATCCGCGAACGGGATGGCCGCTACCGCATCGCCCACTTCGGCGAGATGGTGCTGCGCAGGACCTGAACGATGGACACGCCCCAACTGTGGCGTCCGTTGTTCCGCCCGTCGTGCCCTAGGGTTGGCTTCGGGTTCCGGGGCGGCGCGCCGACCCACCGGTGCGTGAGAGCCTTGCCGCACTCGAGTAGGCGCCCCCGGTTACCCGGGGGCACCTCTCACAGAACCGTACAAGTGCTGTTCACATACGGCTCTTCGGGATGACGGGTTATGACCCCCGCACCGGCCGGTTTACGACCTCTCCTATCCCGGGGCCCTGGTTTTCTGGCCCTGGGGCAACGATGCTTGGTTGTTTCAGCCTCCACCGGTCTTGCACGGACTCGAGCCCCCGTTCGGCGAAATACGCGTTGCAGAGTCCCCGGTCCGCAGCAGAGCAATGGCTTAGTGCCCATAGTGACTTGCGGCCACTGTAGACGCTGCGCCAGGCAGTTTTGGTCTTCGCACCCAGTCGAATCAGCCGGATTGCGATTGTTCGCTTGGACTTCCAGTGCTTCAGTTGGATCGCCCTCAACCGACGTCGGATGTGGGCGTCAACTGCGTGTAGCGTCATTTCCTCTCCTTTCGTGCAGATCCCAAAGAACCCGATCCAGCCTTTCAGGTAGCCGTTGATCTGGCGGATGCACTCGCGGAGTGATTTCCCCCAGTTGCGCGGCGTCAGTTCCTGGATCCGGACCGCGAGCCGCTCTTTCGAGCGTTTCGACAGCAGCACCTCGATTTCCCCTTCCAGCGGGTCGCGCCGGAGGCGGAAGCCGAGAAAGTGCCGTTCTTCCGGGCGGGCCACGGCGCTCTTCTTCTCGTTCACCTTCAGGCGCAAGCGCCTTTCGATGAAGTCCTTGATGCTCGCCATGACTCGAATCCCTGCACGTTCACTGCGGACGTAGATATTGCAGTCGTCCGCATAACGAACAAAGCGGTGGCCTCGCCTCGCCAGCTCAATATCAAGCTCGTCGAGGACGACATTGCTGAGCAGCGGGGAGAGGGGCCCACCTTGCGGTACGCCTTCCTCATTGCTCACCACCACACCATCCGGCATGACCACCCCAGCCTTGAGCATCCGGCCGATAAGCACGAGCAGACGCCTATCTTTCACCCGCTCTGCCAGCCGGGCCATCAGGCGCTGATGGTTGACCCGATCAAAGAATTTCTCCAGATCGAGGTCCACCACCCACTCGTAGCCTTCTTCCATGATGCTTTTGGCCTGGGCGATGGCCGTCTGGCAGCTTCGTCCGGGTCGGAAACCATGGCTTTGATCGTGGAACGTCGGCTCGTATAACGGCTCAAGCAACAGCCGTACGGCTTCAGCGACCACGCGGTCGACCACGTTGGGAATCCCCAGACCCCGCTGACCGCCCCCGCCCTTGGGTATCCATACCCGGCGGATGTTCCCCGGCTGGTAGGTGCCCTTGAGCAGAGCCTTGGTCAGTTTGGGCAGAAGCCTTGGAAGGTGCTTGCGCACTTCCTCAATGCTCCGGCCATCCGGGCCTGCGGCTCCCTTGTTTGACGCTACGTTCTGGAAGGCCATCGCGAGAAACCGCGTGGCTGATTCCATCGTCACCAGCTCTACATACTCGTATTTGTCCTCCGACTTCGGCTCCGCGCTCAGGCCAGGCCCTCTAGGCTGAGGGTCCATTCTGGCGGCGTTGTCCGTTTGCACGGACTCTTCGGCTGTATCGAAAGGCAATGCCGGTTGTATCGCTTGTTCGTTGACCGGAACCGCCTTCCCTAAACTCGGGGCGGAACGCCGATGCGGCTTGATCTCCCGGGTTGGAGCCGACTTTCGCCGGCCGTTCGGTACTGCGCGGTTCTCGTTGCTCTGCCGGGCCGTCGGCTTTCCTTCTCTCGTTGTACGGCCTACCGATCGCTCGGAACCCGGCAGAGCTCCTCGGATAAGATCCACAGACTTTGCAGCCATCCCGTCGTCATTACTCTCTCCGAGGGCTAACGGAAATAGGGCGTTGCTGCTGGCAGCCGAGCTCACCCCCTTCAGAGAAAGCCTTACGACGCTTCACTTTCGTTCGGGACGGTTGCACACCTATGACTTCCATCGGACATGCCCTCGCGGGTCGCCCCTCCCGGAACCCGGATTGGCCTTGCCCAGCCTTCACATCTTTATGGATCTTCTTGCCTTGCAACGCTTCCTCCTTTCCGATGGGTCTGACTACACCTGGTGCTCCAGGATCACGCCCTTGTCTCGTCGGTGTTGGGTTCCCTCCGTTTGGGGCCCCAGGTCTGGATTTTCACCTCCTGTCTGTGGATCGTGCCGATCGTACTGCTCGTCGGCTTCGCCTCCTGCGCGTGCGCCAAGGTCTCACGCTGTCCTTCCCCGCCTGGGTTTGGGGTTCCTCCGGTTGGCGGCACGGGGGCGAGGGGACCGCTCCCTGGAATGCCCAGGGTCCCAAGACAGTTGTTTTGAATTTTGTTCAATGAAGCGAAGACGAATCGACTCGGCCCTGGGGGGAAGGAGCAGCGTGACCGCTTGGCCCCCCCGCAGCGAAGCGAGGAGGGGCCAAGCGGATCACGCGCCGGTGGGTCGGCGCAAGAACCCGGAACCCGAAGCCGGCCGCAGGGCACGCCGGGCGGAACAACGGACGCTTAGTACATGTGCATTCCGCCGTTGATGTTGATGACTGCGCCGGTGATGAAGCCGGCCAGGTCGGAAGCCAGGTAGGAGACCAGGCCGCCGATCTCCTCGGGCCGCCCGAAGCGCTTCATGGGCAGTTCTTCGCGGATCTTTTCGCGGATGTCTTCGCGGATCGCCATGACCATGTCGGTGGCGATGTAGCCCGGAGCGATGGCGTTGACCGTCACGCCCTTGGCCACCAGTTCCTGGGCCAGGGCCTTGGTGAAGCCCAGGCATCCGGCCTTGGCGGCCGAGTAGTTGACCTGGCCGGCCTGGCCCTTGACCCCGTTCACGGAGGAGATGTTGATGATCCGGCCGAAGCCGCGCTCGGCCATCCCCGGGGAGATGGCGTGGGTGACGTTGAACAGGCTGGTCAGGTTGGTGGAGATCACCGCGTCCCACATGCCCCGGTCCATCTTGGGGAAGAACTTGTCGCGGGTGATGCCGGCGCAGTTCACCAGCACGGTGATGGGGCCGAGCGCCTCGGTGACCGCGGCCGCCATGCGCTGGCAGGCGGCTTCGTCGGTGACGTCGGCTTCGGCCTTGAAGAAATCGAAGCCCAGTTCCTTCTGCTCCTTCATCCACTGCGGCGCGGGCGGGAAGTCCGGCAGGCAGTTGGCGGCCACCAGATAGCCGTCCTTGGCCAGGGCCTGGCAGATGGCGGTGCCGAGCCCGCCCATGGCGCCGGTGACGAGAGCGACCTTCTTGGTCATATCGGTTCCTTTCCCTTGACGGGATCAAGGCGCGTGGCCCATGCCCCGCGCACGTTGTGGCATCAGTTCATGATCGGGGCGACGTAGGGCAGGGTCAGGCCCAGGAGCCAGAGCATCAGCAGGACCACCGGCACATGGAAGATCATCTGCAGGGTCGAATAGCCGGCCAGGTCGCGCGCCTTGACCCCGGTCAGGCCCATCAGCGGGAGCATCCAGAACGGGTTGATGAAGTTCGGGCAGGGCTTCCGCGGCGTTGTAGACCTGGACCATCCAGGCCATGTTCACGTGCAGGGACTTGGCCGCGTCCAGCAGGTAGGGCGCCTCCACCACCCACTTGCCGCCGCCCGAAGGCAGGAACAGGCCGAGGATGGCCGAATAGATGCCGCCGACCAGGGGCAGGATGGCGTGGCTGGAGATCGACACGAAGAAGCGCGCCATGACCTCGTTCAGGTGGGATCCCATCAGCACGCCGAAGATGCCGGCATACAGCGGGAACTGGATCAGGACGCCGCCGGTCATGGGCACCGCCCTGGCCGCGGCGCGCAGGAAGGAGCGCGGGCGCCAGTGCAGCAGCATGCCGGCGAACAGGAAGATGAAGTTGTAGGTGTTCAGGTCCAGCGCCGCCAGGCCGCCCTGGGTGCGGAAGAGGTTGACCAGGTAGACCAGGCCGATGGCGACCATGACGATGGTGAGGACGGGGCTGAATTCCAGCTTCTCGCCGGGGGTCTGGGCGGTGCCCAGCTCCTCATGCGAATCCTTGTAGGTGATGCCCGCCATCTCGGCGGTCTTGGCGTGCTCGGCGGTGGGGGTGGACACGTAGCAGATCCAGACCGAGATCACCACCAGCACGGTGATCATCACCAGGTTCTGCCAGGTGAAGAGGGTCTGCCTGAGGCCGATGACGCCGCTGATCTGGAGCAGGCCGGCGGGGATGGAGCCCTTGGTGGCCATGAGCAGGGCGGCCGAGGACGACAGGCCCAGGGCCCAGATGCTGCCCAGGCCCAGGTAGCCCGGCCGCGCCGATGGCGCGGTAGTCGATGCCCTTGACCCGCTTGCTGATCTCGCGCATCAGGATGCCGGCGAAGATCATGCTGAAGCCCCAGCTGAGCAGGGAGGCGATCATGGCCAGGAACGCCACGTAGGCCACCGCGACCTTGGGCGTCTTGGGGAAGCGCGCCAGCACGTCGATGACCTTGCGCACCGGCGCCGACACCGCGACGATGTAGCCGCCGATGACCACGAAGGCCATCTGCATGGTGAAGGGGATGAGGTTCCAGAACGACTTGCCGAAATCGACCGAGATCTCGGTGGGCGTGCGGCGCATGGCCAGCGCCGCGATGACGACGATGATGACGGCGAGCGCGGCGAAGACGTAGGCATCCGGGAACCACTTCTCGCTCCAGTCGGCGAGGGTGGCGCCCAGCCGGGCCATGCAGCCCTGCTCGGGCAGCGCGGGTTTCGGCTCTTCCGGCTCGAGCAGGGCGGTTCTTGTCTCTTTTTCCACGATGGGACTCCGTGATGAGGGGGTTGGCGGTTCAGTTCACGACTGCTGCGACTGCATCTCTTTGCAGTCCGGGCTGACCTTGAAGGCCGCCTCGGTCCTGGCGCGGATGGCCTCCACCGTGACGCCGGGGGCGGTCTCGGTGAGGGTGAGCACGCCCTTGATGAAGCGGAAGACGGCCAGCTCGGTGATGATGGCGGTCACCTTGCCGGCCGCGGTCAGGGGCAAGTTGCACTGCCTGAGGATCTTGGCGCCGCCGTCCCGGGTGCTGTGCTCCATGGCGACGATGACCGTCTTCGCGCCGCTCACCAGGTCCATGGCGCCGCCCATGCCGGGCACCATCTTGCCGGGGACCATCCAGTTGGCCAGGTTGCCTTGCTGGTCCACCTGCAGCCCGCCCAGCACGGTCACGTCCACGTGGCCGCCGCGGATGATGGCGAACGACATGGCGCTGTCGAAATACGCTCCGCCGGGGACCATGGCGCAGGGCTGGCCGCCGGCGTTGACCAGGCCGGGCAGGGCTTCGCCCTTGAGCGGGCCCAGGCCCAGGAAGCCGTTCTCGGACTGCAGGGTGATGGTGATGCCCTGCGGGCAGGTAGTTGGGGACAAGCGTGGGAAGGCCGATGCCGAGGTTGACCACATCGCCGTCCTGCATTTCCTGAGCCACACGCCAGGCGATCAGATTCTTGGCGTCCATGTCACTTCTCCTCGGCAAGAATGAGGGCGTCGACAACCACGCCCGGGGTCATCACCATCTCCGGGTCGATCTCCCCGGCCTCGACCAGCTCGTCCACTTCGGCGACCACGTAGTCGGCCGCCATGGCCGCCACCGGGTTGAAGTTGCGCGCGGCGCGCTGGTAGACCAGGTTGCCCTTGGCGTCGGCCCGGTGCGCCTTGAGGATCGCCAGGTCGGCCCGGAGCGCGGTCTCGATCAGGTAGTTGACGCCGCCCAGGGTGATCTTCTTCTTGCCCTCCTCGACGATGGTGCCGACCCCAGTCTGGGTGAGCACGCCGCCCAGGCCCGCTCCGCCGCAGCGGATGCGCTCGGCCAGGGTGCCCTGGGGCACCAGCTCCACCTCGAGCTCCTTGGCGATCATCTGCCTGCCGGTCTCCGGGTTGGTGCCGATGTGCGAGGCGATCACCTTCTTCACCCGGTGGTTGGCCACCAGGACGCCCACCCCGGTGTCCACCAGGGCGGTGTCGTTGCCGATGAGGGTCAGGTCCTTCACGCCCGAAGCGAGCAGTTCCCGGACGATGCCTTCAGGGGTGCCGATCCCCATGAAGCCGCCGAAAAGGATGCTCATTCCATCGTGGAAGTGAGACCGCAGTTGCTCGAAAGTGATCCGTTTGCAGGGGACGCTCATGGTTTTGGCTCCTGAAGCTGGAAGGGGGTGGAGCCATTCCATGCAGGAACCATACCAACCTATATAACGACCATAAGGTCATCAATTAACGTGTCATCAATCAGTTGGCCCCGGCCGTCCACTGCGCAATTTCATTCACAGGGGGGCCCCGGAATTGCGCACTCCCCGCCTTCCAGGTTGAGTTCGTGCAGCTTGTAGAGCAGGGCGCGGCGGCTGATGCCGAGCTCGGCGGCGGTGTGCGAGCGGTTGCCCAGGTTGCGCTCCAGGGCCTGGAGGATGGCCCGGGTCTCGAAGCCGCGCACCAGTTCCTTGAGGGTGCCCGAGCGGGCCTCGAGGGCGTCCGGGTGCCGCGAGGCGCGGAGCACGGAGAGCGGCAGGTCCTCGGCGAAGATCGTGCCGCCGGTGCTCATGACCACCGCCCGCTCCACCGCGTTGGCGAGCTCCCGCACGTTGCCGGGCCAGGCGTAGCGCTGCATGAGCGCCAGGGCATGGTCGTCGAAGCTGTCGATCTCGCGCCCGTGCTCGGTGCAGAACCGGCGCAGGAAGTGGGACGCCAGCGGCAGGATGTCGGCCGGGCGCTCGCGCAGGGGCGGCACCGCCAGGCTGACGACGTTGAGCCGGTAGAACAGGTCGCTGCGGAAGCTGCCCGCGGCCACCAGCTCCTCCAGGTTCCGGTTGGTGGCGGCCACCAGGCGCACGTCGACCCGGATGGTCTTGCTGCCGCCCACCCGCTCGAATTCGCGCTCCTGGATGACGCGCAGCAGCTTGACCTGGAGCGCCAGCGGCAGCTCGCCGATCTCGTCGAGGAAGAGGGTGCCGCCGTCGGCATGCTCGAACCGGCCGGTGCGCCGGGCCACCGCGCCGGTGAAGGCGCCGCGCTCGTGGCCGAAGAATTCGCTCTCCAGCAGCCCCTCCGGGATGGCGCCGCAGTTGACCTTGATGAAGGGCCGCTCGGCGCGCGGGCTCTGGTAGTGCAGCGAGGTGGCCAGGAGCTCCTTGCCGACCCCGCTTTCCCCGGCGATGACGACGGTGGCGCTGCTCCCGGCGATGCGCGCCACCGAGTCGCACAGGGCCTGCATGGCCGGGTCGCGGGTGATGATGCGGTTGAAGCGGAAGCCCTCGGACAGTTCCTGCTTCAGGATGCCGATCTCCCGGTGCATCTCGCGCATCTGCCAGGCGCGGTTCACCAGCAGGCTGATCTCGGCCAGGTCGAAGGGCTTGATGACGAAATCGAACACCCCGCTCTTGATGGCCTGCACGGCGGTGTCCAGGTCGGCGTAGGCGGTCATCAGGATGACGGCGGCCCCCGGGCGCGTCTCCAGCATGGCCCGCATGGCCTCGATGCCGGAGATGCCCGGCATGCGGATGTCCATCAGGACGATGTCCGGCGAGGTGGCGCGGAACAGCGCCAGGCCTTCCTCGCCGTCCCTGGCGGCCTCGGTCTGGAAGCCCTCCCGGGCCAGCACGGCGGCCAGCAGGCAGCGGATGCTTTCGTCGTCGTCGACGATCAGGATCTGGTAGTCGGCTTTCACGGGTTGGCCTCCTGCTTCATGCCGGGCAGGATCAGGGCGATGGAAGTCCCTTCCCCTTCGATGCTGTCGATTTCGATCCGGCCGCCATGGTCCTCGATGATGCGCCGGGCGATGGCCATGCCAAGGCCCGTGCCTCCCGGCTTGGTCGAGAAGAACGGGTCGAAGATCCGTTCGCGCGCGGCTTCGGGGATGCCGCAGCCGTCGTCGCTCACGCGCACGGAGACCTCGTCCGCGCCGCGCGCGGCGGTGGCGACCTCGATCCGGCCCGGCCCGGCGATGGCCTGGGTGGCGTTGACCAGGACGTTGAGCAGCACCTGCTTGATCTGGCCCCGGTCGGCCTTGACCGCCTTCAGCCCGGGGGCGAGCCGGACCGCGAAGGCGATCCGGCCCTTGGCGGCGTTTTCCGGGGCCAGCAGGAGGGTCTCCTCCACCAGCTGGTTCAGGTCGGTGCCGACCAGGTTCAGCGGGCGCGGCCGGACCAGGCTGAGCAGCTCGGAGATGATGCGGTTCATGCCGTCCACTTCGCGGATGATGACGTCGCCGTACTTCCGCCATTCCCCGGGATCGGTGGAGCCCTGCAGGAACTGGACGAAGCCGCGGATGGAGGTGAGCGGGGTGCGCAGTTCATGGGCGATGCCGGCGGCCACTTCGCCCACCGCGGCGAGCCGGTCGGCCCGCGCCACCTGCTGCCTCAGCGAGCGGGTCTCGCTGATGTCGCGGATGATCACCACCACGCCCAGGGGATGCCCGCGCCCGTCGAACAGCTGGCTGCTGCTGGCCAGAATGTGCGGGGTGTGGTGCGGCAGGAGGAAATCGAATTCGACCCCCCGGTATTCCCGGCCGGTCTTCTGGGTGTCGAGCAGGAGGTTGGCGAAGTTGGGGTCGTCGAGGAAGAGGCGCAGGTAGGGCTTGCCGACCATCTCGCCGGCCTTGCAGCGGAACATCTCGCACCCCGCCGGGTTGATGTACGAGATGCGGTTCGAGGCGTCGACCGTGATCACCGAATCGGACAGGCTGTCCAGGATGTTGTGGTGCATGGACTGGGTTTCCAGCAGGACCTGGGCCAGCCGGTTGATGGCCTCGGCGATCTCGCCGATCTCGCCCCTGATGGGCGGGATCGTCTGCCGGAGGTCGAACGCCAGGCGCAGCAGGCCCTGCTTGATCTTTTCCATGTTGCTGGTCAGCTGGGCGATGACGAAGAACACCACGGCCAGGGAGAACGCGAGGCCCAGGATGGTCATGGAGCGGACGGCGATGCTCATGGCGTGGGCCTGCCTGTCGATGGCGTCCAGCATCTCGTTGGCCCAGACGTAGCCCACCACCTGCCCGTGGTCCTGGATGGGCATCATGGCGTTCATGATGTTGCCGCGCACCAGGGCGCCGCTCACGGTCATCGGGCTGGCGCTGGCCATGACCTTCCAGCCCGGGTGGTCGCGCGGGATGGTCATGCCGACCGTCTTGCCGTACTGGCTGCTGGGGCCGTAAGTGATGATCGCGCCCAGCTCCAGGTCGAAGAAGCCGACGCCGACCCCGGGAAAGGCCTGGGCCACCTGGTCGGTGTAGCCGCTCAGGCGGCTGTTGAGGAAGCGGATCTTTCCGTCCCGGTCGATGGCAGGGCAGCCGGCCAGCAGGCCGCGGTAGCCTCCCTGGTCCTGGAGGTGCTGGGCCAGCAGGGCGTCCACCCCCTGCAGGTGCACCCGCTTTTCGGCGACGATGGCCTGCAGCCCCCGCACCCTGAGCACATAGCCGGTGGCGACGATGGGCAGCCCGACCACCGGCAGCAGGACCAGCATGAGCTGCATGCGCAGGGTCGACGGCCAGAAGCGACGGAGAAAGGCGAACATCCACAACCCGATTCTTTATGGTGTATACAATCAGGTTACCGCGTGCAAAGGCGTCGGGACGGGAAAACCTTAAAAAAAGACATTCCGATCCTTTTCCCATCGTTCCCGTTCAAAATCCCATGGGGCGGGAACCTCCCGGTCAGTCCGCGCCACTTTCCCTCTGACCGGAACGGGTATCCTGGGTCTTGCCAGGCACCTTCCGGATCAGGAAATGCACCCAGAATCCCCCGAAGACAGAACCACGCCCATGGGTCTCCCGCAACCTGAGCACGCGCCCTACACCCTCGCCGACTGGACCACCTGGGAAGGGCGCTGGGAACTGATCCATGGCGTGGCCTACGACATGACGCCGGCCCCTTCGCTGGGGCACCAGCAGATCAGCATGGATTTGTCCGTCCGGATCGCCAACGGGATCGAAGCGGCCAAGGGAAAGGCGGGCGGCGGTTGCCGGGTCTTCGCGGCTCCCACGGACGTCTTCCTGGAAGGCAACGTGGTGCAGCCGGATATTCTCGTCGTCTGCGATCCGGCCAAGCTCAGCGCACGGGGGGTCGAAGGACCGCCCGACCTGGTGGTGGAGATCCTCAGCCCGCGGACCGCAGGCAAGGACATGGTGCGCAAGCGCTGGACTTACGAGGAGGCCGGCGTGCCGGAGTACCTGATCGTGGACCCGGAGGAGCGGGTGGGATTGCTTCTGCGCCTGGAGGCAGGACGCTATGAAGAAGCCGCCCGCATCGAATGGGGCGGCAGGGTTGCGCTGCTGGGCGGGGCCCTGGCGGTCCAGGTGGGCTGATCTGCCGACACGCCCTAGGTGAACGGCAATCCCTTGCTCGCGCTCAAGCGCGGCTCCGCCTCCAGGAACCGGTTGGCCGCTTCCCGGATCTCCTCTGGATTCCGGGCCTTCTGGATGCATTTGTACAGCTCATGGCCGAAGAAGAAGTTCTTGGCGAAATAGAAGGTGAACTCCATGAGCCGGCCGAAGGCGCGATCGGCCGGCATGTCCTCCAGGGTGTAGCGGTAGAGCCGGTTCCACACCTCGAGGTAGTCGACCGCCATGGCGGGCAGCCCGGCGAACTCCCGGAAGATCCATGGCTTCACCGCGGCGATGCGGCCCAGCATGATGCCCGCCAGGGGGGCGAAGCTGGGGGGTTGGCCTCGATGTCCTCCCGGCAGCAGATATCGCCGTTGCCGATGACCGGCAGCCGGGTCTGGGCGGCGATCCAGGGGAACTCGTGCCAGCGCGCCCGGCGCTTGAGCTTCTCGGTGGAGAAGCGCGGATGCACCGTGAGCGCGTGCACGCCGCAGTCCTCGAACAGGCGCAGCCGCTCCACGAAGGCCTCGCGCCAGTTGTCCGGGTCGTCGCCCAGCCGGACCTTCACCGTGAGGGTCCCGGCGTAGTGCCGGCGGATCCCCTCCAGCACCTGGCGCAGCTGGCCGAAGTCCCGGTACAGGGCGCAGCCCGAGGCCTGGGCTTGGATGCGCGGGGCCGGGCAGCCCAGGTTGAGGTCCACGCCGCAGCAGTCCACCATGGGCAGCTTGCGGAACAGCGCGCCGACGTCCTCTTCGCTGGAGATCCGGAACTGGTAGAACACCGGCCCTTCGCAGCTCGCGCCGGCGGGTGAAGGGCGATTCGTCGGGCTTCTCGTGCAGGAAGGCCGAGGCCGAAAGCATCTCGGTGAACAGCGCGCCGTAGCCGCCGAAATCCGCCAGCAGGCGCCGGAAGGCGCTGTGCGTCACGCCCGCCATGGGGGCGAGGAACAGGGCGGGGGCGATGGTGCGGTCGTTGATCCGGATGGCTTCGAACATCCCCGTCAGGTTATCAGCCTTTGTGCGCGCCCCGGGTGAGCGAGGCCCAGGCGCCGGCCAGGGCCAGGCCGGCGCCGGTGAGCATGGCGGCCCGGTAGCCCCAGGCGAAGGCGTCCGCGGCGGCGCTGCCGCCGGTGTGGGCCAGCAGCTGGCTCCAGCCGCCCGGGCCCAGCCGGCTGGCGGCGATGCTGCCCAGCAGGCCCACGCTCAGCGACTGGCCGGTGACCCGCATGGTGCCGAGGAAGGCGCTGGCCACGCTCAGCTGGCGCCGCTCGACGCTGCCCATGATGGCGCTGGTGTTGGGCGCGCTGAAGGCGGCCATGCCCAGGCCGACCACGGCCAGGGCGCCCACCACCTCGACGATGCCGGCGCCGCGCCCGATCAGGGCCAGGAGCACCATGCCCGGCGGCCACGATCACCATGCCGGCGGTGGCCAGGGCGCGCGACCCGATCCGGTCGCTCAGCCGGCCCGCCACCGGGCTCAGGCCGGCCTGCATGAGCGGCTGGCCCAGCATGATCCAGCCCGTGATCCGCGCCGGGTGGCCCGCGACCAGCTGCAGCTGGACCGCGGTGAGCACGCTGATGGCGTAGAGGGCGCAGTAGTTGAGCAGGGCGGCCAGGTTGGCCGAGGCGAACAGGCGGTTGCGCCGGAGCAGGTCCAGGTCCACCAGGGGCGCCGCCGCCCGGGCCTCCACCCGGAGGAAGCCCGCCAGCGCCAGCGGCGCCAGGGCCAGCAGCACCCAGATCGCCGGCGCGCGCCAGCCCCATTCGGTGGAGAAGGTGAGCGGGACGATGAGGCAGACCAGGAACGCCCCCAGCAGGGCCGCGCCCGGCAGGTCCGCGTCGGCCCGGGTCCGCCGCGGCGCCCGGGTCCGGGGCTCGAGCAGGCGCCAGCCCCAGGCGAAGGCGGCGGCCCCCACCGGCAGGTTGACCAGGAAGATCCAGGGCCAGCCCAGGTGGTCCACCAGCAGCCCGCCCAGGGGCGGGCCCACGCTCAGGCCCAGGTAGACCGCCATGACGTTGATCCCCAGCGCGCGGCCGCGCTCCTCGGGCGGGAAGACCGCGGTGACGATGGCGGTGGAGGTGGCGCTGAGCAGGGCGCCGCCCGACGCCCTGGAGGATCCGGGCCAGCACCAGGGCCGTGCCGTTGGCGCTCAGGGCGGCGGCGAGCGAGCCCAGGGTGAAGACGGCGATGCCGGCCAGGTAGAAGCGCAGCCGGTCGCCCTGGTCGGCCAGCCGGCCGAGGGGGATCAGCAGCACCGCCATGGCCAGGAGGTAGGCGGCCTGCACCCACATGCTGGCGGCGAAGCTCAGGTGCAGCGCCGGCCCCATCGCCGGGCAGCGCCACGGCGACGATGGAGCCGTCCAGGGGCGCCATGAAGGCGCCCACGCAGGTGAGCGCCAGCAGGGCCCAGCGGTGGTCGGTCAGGTTGGGGTCCCGGGCGGGTGGGGGCATGGGCTGGTTCCGGATAGGCTAGATAGTGCCCTATTCAAGCCGCCGGTTCGAGGTTCCGAAAGGTATTGCAGAGAAAGATTTCCTATTTCGGCTAAATTCCACCCAGCACCCGGAACCGGCAGCATGAGCCAGCGCTTCATCCACTCCCTCCTCGCGGCCGCCCTGGTCCTGCCCCTGGCCGGCCAGGAGCCGACCCCCGATGACCTGCAGGACCTGCAGCGCACCCTGGAGCAGCCCGTCCAGGCCGCCAGCAAGCGCCCCCAGCGGCTCAAGGAGGCCCCGGCGGACGTGACCGTGCTGCGCGGGACCGACCTGGTCGAACTGGGCTACCGCACCCTGGCCGACGCCCTGGCCGGGGTGCTGGGGTTCCGCGACAACGAGGACCGGGCCTACGCCGGCCTTGGCGTGCGCGGGCTCTATGTGCTGGGCGACCAGAACACCCGGGTGCTGATCCTGCTGGACGGCCACGCGCTCAACAGCGCCGCCGAGGTGGGCAGCAGCAAGATCGGCGAGGACTTCGGCATCCCCATGGACCAGGTGGAGCGGATCGAGGTCATCCGCGGGCCCGCCTCCAGCCTGTACGGCAACAACGCCTTCCTGGGCATGGTCAACGTGGTGACCAAGGCCCCCCCGGAGCGGCCCCTGGGCGGGCTGGCCGAAATCACCCGCAGCAGCCAGTCGCTGTCCGGGCTGGACGGCACCGTGGGCGGGACCTCCGGGACCACCCGCTGGCAGGCCACCGTTTCGGGCATGCAGCGGCGGGGCTCGATCACCCAGTTCCCGGAATGGATGCCCGGGCCCCTGCCCGGAAACCTCGACCGGGAGGAGCGCCAGAGCGCCTACCTGAAGATCTCCGGCCGGGAATGGAACCTGGCCGGCTACGTCAGCGACCGCACCCAGTGGCTGTCCAGCGCTCCCTTCGATTCGGCTCCGTTTTCCATGGACAACAAGTACGTCAACCGCCTGAGCTTCTTCGACGGCAGCTGGACGCCCCGGTTCGGGGCGGTGGAGACGCTGGTGCGGGCCTACGGCGACCGCAACCAGTTCTTCAACACCCTGGACTTCGACGGCATCCGCCTGCCGGGCAGCGAGGGCGCCTATTCCGATTCGGAGCCCAACTGGAGCCTCGGGCTGGAGCTCCAGGCCCGCACGCCGCTCGGCAGCCGGGTGTTCCTCACCCTGGGCCAGGAGCAGAGCTGGCAGCACTACAGCGGCGACGTGGACCTCGCCTCGACCGTCGTGACCACCCAGGTGCAGCACCGGGTCAGCAATACCTACCTCCAAGCCGAGTGGACCCCGGCGGAAACCTTCAGCGCCACCTTCGGCTTCCAGGAATCGGCCTGGATCGTCGATTCGGCCAGCTCGGACATCGCCGGCGCGCCCGCCTCCTACGCCCCGGCCGCCCTGCGCGGCGGCACGCCGCGCCTCGCCCTGATCTGGTCGCCCACGTCGGTCGACATCTTCAAGGCGCTCTACGGCGGCGGCTACCGCAACCCCACCATCTTCGAGCGCTACTACCAGGACGCGGGCACCTTCGTGCCCAACCCCCAGCTCCTGCCCGAGCGCATCGCCACGCTCCAGGGCATGTGGGTGCGGGTGTGGGCCTCGGGCCTGCAGAGCCAGCTCTCCGCATCGCGCTCGCGCTGGACGCACCTGGTGGAGGCGATCGACCTCGGCGGCGGCATGCAGCAGTACCAGAACGACCCCGACGACCTGATCGGCTCGGCCCTGGAGGCGGAGCTCCAGGGCCACTGGGGCGGCTGGGCCCTCTACGCCTCGGCCGGACTGTACCGCTGGAGCGAGGCCGGGCAGCCGTTCCCGGATTCCACCGGGGCCCAGGCCGGGTTCCGCCTCACGCGGCGCTGGGGCGCCTGGAGCGCCAGCGCTGAAGCGCGCTGCGTGGGCGCGCGCCAGGGGCCGCCGGGCGTCGCCGACGCCCCGGCCGCCACCGTGCTGCGCTTCGCCTCGCGCTGGGAGGGCCGCAGGTGCTGGCTGCGCGGCACCGTGGAGGACGCCGGGCAGGCCCGGCGGGTCGACCTGGTGGCCACCGACTACCTCCCCGTCACCCGCATGGCCTCGGTGGGGAGGACCTTTTTCCTCACCCTGGGCGTGCCATTCTGAGGGCCTGATGGCGATGCTCCGGCGGCCTTGGACCCTGGCGGGGGCGCTGCTCCTGGGGGCGGCGTGGTGCTGCGCGGCCCAGTCCACGCCGGAATACCAGGCCAAGATCGTGCTCATGGACAAGCTCACCCGGTTCGTGGACTGGCCCGCGGGGGGCGACCCGCAGCGCGCCTTCGTCCTGGCGGTGCTGGGGCGCACGCCGTTCGGCGACGAGCTGGACAGCTACTTCGCCGCGCGTCCCCTGAAGAACCGGCCGGTCTCCGTGCGCTACCTGCACCAGCTCTCCGAACTGGGGGAATGCGACCTGCTCTTCATCTGCGCCTCGGAAAAGCCCCGGCTCGGGGCCATCCTCGAGCACGTGAAGGGCCGCCCCATCCTCACCGTGGCCGACACCGAGGGCTTCGCCCAGGCGGGCGTCATGGTGGGGCTGGTGCGCAGCGGCACGCGGATCGGGTTCGAAGTGAACCTGGCCCCCACCCGCGCGTCCGGCCTGCGCATGGCCCCCGGTTTCCTGCAGCTGGCTACCCTGGTACCTTGAGGTCCGATGTTCGCCAAAGCCACCATCCGCCAGAATCTCAGAGTCACGGTCATGGCGACGGTGGGGATCGCCCTGCTGCTGGCCTCCGCCGCCTTCGTCACCTACGAGGTCATGTCCTACCGCGCCGGCCTGGTGCGCGAGCTGGAGACCATGGCCGACCTGGTGGAGGCCAGCGGCTCGGCCGCGCTCACCTTCGAGGACGCCGCCCTGGCGGAAGCCTCGCTGAAGCCCCTGGCCGGCAACCGGGACGTCCTCTCCGCCTACCTGTTCACCGAGGGCGGCTCGCTCATCGCGCAGTACAACCGTCCGGGCCTCGCCCCCGAGCCGCCCGTGGGCCCCGGGCCGGACCGGATGGTGTTCTCCCGCAACCGCCTGCTCCTGGTCCGCCCGGTGCGGCTGAAGGAGCGCCGGGTCGGGACGATCTACCTCAACGCGGCCATGTCCGGCCTCATGGTGCACATCGGCTGGGCCGCGGCGATCGTCGGGGCCATCGCGGGCCTGTCCTTCGCCGCCGCGCTGGGCTTCTCCCGGGTGCTCCAGCAGGGTCTCACCGACTCGCTCGTGGCCCTGGCCCGCACCGCCCGCAGCGTGGCCCGGGAGCACGACTACGGCCAGCGCGTGACGCCGCGCGGCGAGGACGAGCTGGGCCTGCTCATGGCCGACTTCAACGCGATGCTGGCCCAGATCCAGCTGCGCGAAAGCGAGCTGCAGATGCACCGGGAAAGGCTCGAGGAGCTGGTCCTGGAGCGCACCCACGAGCTCGGCGCGGCCATGCTCCGGGCCGAGAGCGCCAACCGCGCCAAGAGCGAATTCCTGGCCACCATGAGCCACGAGATCCGCACCCCCATGAACGGCGTGATCGGCATGTCCGGCCTGCTGCTGGACACCCCCCTGGACCGCGAGCAGCGGGAGTTCGCCGAGACGGTCCAGCGCTCGGGCCAGGCGCTGCTGGCGATCATCAACGACATCCTCGACTTCTCCAAGATCGAGGCCGGCCGGCTGGAGCTCGAGGAGGTGCGCTTCCACCTGCGCGGGATGGTCGAGGAGACCCTGGAGACCCTCGCGCTCTCCGCCCGCGACCGCGACCTCGACCTCTGCGCCCTGTTCGGCCCCGGGCTCCCGGCCTGGGTGGTGGGCGACCCCGGGCGGCTGCGCCAGGTGCTCATCAACCTGGTGGGCAACGCCCTCAAGTTCACCGAGCGGGGTGAAGTGGTGGTGCGCGTCTCGGCCCCGGAGGAGGCCGGGCCGGCGGCGGCCGAGGTGCGCTTCGAGGTGAGCGACACCGGCATCGGCATTTCGGAGGCGGACCAGCAGCGGATCTTCCAGCCCTTCACCCAGGCCGAGGGCTCCCACGCCCGCAAGTACGGCGGCACCGGCCTGGGGCTGGCCATCTGCCGGCGCCTGGTCGGCATGATGGGCGGCGAGCTGGGCCTGGAGAGCCGGCCCGGCGCCGGCAGCACGTTCTGGTTCGCCACGCGCCTGGGTATGGCCGAGGCGCCCCCGGCGGCGCCCGGGGCGGACCTCTCCGGTCGCCGGGCGCTGCTGGCCGGGCGGCCCCTGACCAGCCGCAGGGTCCTGGAGGAGGAACTGGCCGGGCTCGGCCTGGAGGTGGCCGTGGCCGACGGCGACCTGCCCGGGGCGGTGCGCCGGGCCCGGGACGAGGACCGCCCGTTCGCACTCGCCGTGCTGTTCCTGGCGCCCGGCGACGCCGGCGTGTTCGAGGCGGCCAACGCCCTGAACGCGGACCCCCATTGCTGCGGGCTGCCCCTGGTGCTGTTCAGCTACCTGGGCGTGGCCGGCCAGGCCGAGGAGGCCAAGGCCGCCGGGTTCAGGGCCTACCTGTCCAGGCCGCTGCGCCAGAGCCAGCTCCGGGCCACCCTGGAGCGCATCCTCGTCCCGGGCGGCGGGGCGCCGCCGGCCGACCTGGTCACCCGGCACTCCCTGGACGAGCAGGCCCGAGCCGGCAGGGACGGCATCCTGGTGGTGGAGGACAACGCCGTGAACCGCAAGGTGGTGGTGACCATGCTGAAGAAGCTGGGCTACCGCGCCGACGTCGCCACCAACGGCCAGGAGGCCCTGGCCGCCCTGGACCGGGCCAGCTACCGGCTGGCCCTGATGGACTGCCAGATGCCGGAGATGGACGGCTTCGAGGCCACCCGGCGGATCCGCGCCCGCCCCGACGCCCTGGCCCGGATCCGGATCGTGGCCCTCACCGCCAACGCCATGGAAGGCGACCGGGACCGCTGCCTGGCTGCCGGCATGGACGACTACCTGGCCAAGCCGATCCAGCTGGAAGCCTTGAAGGCGGCCCTTGAAGGCTGGATCTGAAAATCGGAAACAACTTCGCGCCGGCGTCATCCAATGAGGGTGCCGGCATTTCCCCCGTGCCTTGCGGGGCCGGCACGTTCTCATAATTGACTTATCGTCAGATCGAGAGGTGAAACATGGATAAACGGCAGCACACCCGAGTCGCCGTTGAAAACCAGTGCAAAGCCCGATTCCAGCATGGCGGGAAGACCTACAACAACATCACCGTCGAGAACCTGGGCGCGGACGGCTGCTGCATCCAGATGCCGTCGCAATCCGCCAGCGGCCTGACCGAGAAGGCCACCCTGGACGGCTGGGAGCTGATCCACCCGAGCCTGCCCAAGGGCACCATCAAGGCCAAGGTGGTATGGCGCCATGGCCAGGACCAGCCCCGGAGCGAAACGGTCGAGACCGGAATCCAGTTCATGGAGGTGCCATCCGGGTACACCAAGGACCTGGACCGCTACGTGACCACCCTGGCCAAGTCCGATCCCCGGACATTTATGTAACCATTTATTGAATTATTTAAAATTGTTTATATTTATATAATCTTTTTTTTCAGAGCCCGGTGGCCAGCGGGAACCGTGCGGAGGGTTGCACCTTCGCCCGGTTCTCTCTGGCTGCCGTTTTCAGCCTTGGGGATGGACCAGCCGGTGGGTGCGCTCGAACCGGGCCACGTCGGCCAGGGTCGTGGTGCGCAGTTCGCCGAGGATGCGCTTGCGCTCCTCGGTCCAGAACAGGTGCACCGGGCAGGCCCGCTCGTCGGAACAGGTGGCCAGGCCCAGCAGGCAGCTGGTCTGCCACTCCTCGCCGTCCATGGCGGCCGCGATCATGTCCAGGGTGATCTCCCGGGCCGAGCGCATGAGCACCACGCCGCCGTTGCGGCCGCGCTTGGTGGCCACCAGCTGGGCCTTGCCAAGGGCGTGGAACACTTTGGACAGATACGGGCCCGGGGCGCCGATCCATTCGGCCACGTGCTGGACCAGGATCGGCTCGCCGCCGGGATCGTCCAGGCAGCTCAGGGCTAGGATTGCGTAACCGGCGGATTGGGAAAGTGGGTGCAAGGGCGGATCCCGTTTGAAAGGAGCATCAAGGCGCTGCATAGAAGATGTAATAGTCCAGTTTCCAGCGCAAGGAATAACTGTCCCGATTTCCCGCAGGACTATTTCATCTTGACCAGCTTGCCGTCCCTGCGGGCCTTGCGCAGCGCCAGGGCGGTGAAAAGGATGGCCAGGACCAGCCAGACCAGCAGGGTGGCGGCGAAGCGCAGGGGGGCCCAGGGGGCCATGCCCAGGGTGGCCTTGAGCAGGTTGAAGGCGTGGGTGGTGGGCAGGGTTTCGGCCAGGATGCGCAGCGGGGCGGGGAACACCGTCACCGGGTAGAACACCCCGCTCAGCACCGCGATGGCGTCGGGGAACGCGAAGATGAAGGCGAACGCGTCGCCCCGCTTCAGGAAGGCCACGCCCAGGCTCACCACCGAAAGCACCAGGCCGCAGCCGGCGCAGGCCAGGAACCCGGCCAGGGTGGCGCCCCAGTGGCGCACCGTGAAATGGAAGACGAAGTGGCCGAGCCCGAGGAACAGCAGGGCGATCACCAGGATCTTGGCCACCGCGCTGATGGCGCCGCCCAGGATGAACTCCCACCAGCGCACCGGGCTGATCATGACGTGCTCGATCATCCCCATCCAGTAGTTGTCCATGTAGAGCTGCACCGCCTCCATCTGGAAGTGGTAGATGACCCGCCAGCCCAGGGCGCCCAGGACGATGATCCCCACCACCCGGGGATCGGCGGTGAACGATCCGGCGAAGAGGGTCATGCTGAAGAACAGCACCAGAGGCCAAAGGGTCACGTCCAGCAGGCGGAACGCGTCGCGCCTGGCGCTCACCATGATGTGGTAGGCGTGAGCCAGGATGCGCTTGAGGGAGCGGGTCAGCTCGTTCATCGGGTTTTTCCATTGGGTCGCGGGGCCGATCGGGGCAGGAGGGCGGGCCTTTGCTCTGAAGTGCTGCAAAACCAGTCCGGGGTTCCCCGGCAGGGCGGCCGATCCGAGTTCGGGTCCGCGGCCGGGCTCAGAGCCGCTCCAGCAGCCCCTTCTCCTGGTCCTCCACGGCCATCTCCCGGACCTTGAAGTGCATCTTCTTGCCGGTGGCGGTGAACGGCAGTTCCTCCACGAAGCGGCAGAAGCGGGGACGCTTGTAGTTGGCCAGCATGGGGTGGTCGGTGCAGTGGGCGCGCAGCTCGCGGGCCGTGAGCGTCGGGTCCGCCTTGATGACGTAGGCCACCAGCGCCTGCCCGCGCAGCCGGTCCGGCACCGCGGTGACGACGGACTCCCGGACCTTCGGGTGCTGGTTCAGGATCTCCTCCACCTGCACCGGGTGGATGTTCTCGCCGGCGACGATGATCATGTCGTCCTTGCGCCCGACGATGGTGACGAAGGCGTGCTCGTCCCATACGCCAAGGTCGCCGGTGTACATGTATCCCCCGTGGAAGGTCCGCTCCGTCTCGTCGGGATGGCCGTGGTAGGTGTAGGCGGATTTGCCGGGACACTTGACCAGGATCTCGCCCACCTCCCGGCCGTCCTGGGCGACCTGCTCCTCCGGCTCGGCCCGGCGCTCCGGCAGGACCCGGGCCACCACCACCTCGTCGTCGGTGCAGGAGCGGCCGGCGCTCCCGGCGTGCCCGGGCAGGTCGAAGGGGCGCAGGAAGGTGTTCCAGAAGGTCTCGGTGGTCCCGTAGCCGTTGAAGATCCGGGGCGTGAGGTGGCGCATGTAGCGCACGCAGTCCTCTTTTTCCAGCGGGGCGCCCATGGTGACGATGCCGCGCAGCTGGCCGAGGTCCGCCGGGCGCTTCTGCTGCGCCTCGCAGAGGAGCTTCAGCATCGGCGGGCCGCCGATCAGGAAGGTGATGCCGTACTTCTCGGCGCACTCCAGGCAGTGCGTCTGGGTGAAGTGCCTGAGGATGACCAATTCTCCGCCCACGTACAGGGTGGGGGTCGGCCCTCCTGAATGCAGCCCGCCGCGGTGGAACCAGGGGGACATGTTCATGGTCCGGTCGGCGGGGGTCAGCGGGAAGTGCATGATGACGTCGTGGGCCGACAGGACCTCGTTGATGTTGTTGAGCGGAACACCCTTGGGCAGGCCGGTGGTGCCGGAGGTGTAGAGCCGCGTCACTTCGTCGTAGGCGCGGCTGGGGGTGGCGATGTCCGGGTCGCCCTCGGGCCGGTCCTGGACGTAGTCCCGGAACGTCAGGTGGCCCGCGGGCGCGGCCTCCCTGTCCCGGATGTCCACCATGACCGCCCGGAGCGGCTTGTGCCGGGCCATGTCCAGCGCCTTCGCCGCGACGTCGCGGATGTCCGCGTCGTAGATGAACACCTTCGGCCGGCTGTCGTCGATGATCATGGCGGTTTCAAATGGCGAGAGGCGGAAGTTGATCGGGCAGTTGACCGCGCCGAGCTTCTGCGGCGCCAGATAGCAGTGGATGAATTCCGCGCAGTTGAGCAGCTGGTACATGACGACGTCGCCCCGGCCGACCCCGTCGGCGCCCAGGGCGTGGGCCAGCCGGTTCACTTCCCGGTTCAGTCCGGCATAGGTCCAGCGGGCGTGCCGCTGCGGGCAGGTCAGGGCCGGACGGTCCCTGAACCGGCGGACGTTGCGCATGAACCCGTTCAGGTAGGTGAACTCGCGATCGAAGGTCTCCCTGAACATCGCCGAGTCGTAGGTGGTTTCAGTCATGCTGGACGCTCCCTGTCGTTGCGGTCCGCCCTGCCCGTCACGGTCCGTGCCGGCCCACCAGGATGCTGGCGTTCTGGCCGCCGAATCCGAACGAATTGGAGAGGGCGATGTTCACGGCCATGGGCCTGGGCCGGTTCGGCACGTGGTCCAGGTCGCATTCCGGGTCCGGCTGCGCGAGGTTCAGGGTCGGCGGGACCTGGCCCTCCCGGATGGCCTGGATGCAGGCGATGAGCTCGGTGACGCCGCCGGCGCCGATCATGTGCCCCGTGGCGCCCTTGGTGGAACTGACCGGCATCCGGCGGATGTGGTCGGCGAAAACCGCTTTCAGGGCGGTGGCCTCCGCCTGGTCGCCCGCCTTGGTTGAGGTGCCGTGGGCGTTCACGTAATCGACGGCCTCCGGCGCCAGCCCGGCCCTCGCCAGGGCCTGGCGCATGCAGTACGCCTCCCCCTTGCCGCCGGGATCGGGCGAGGTCACGTGGTAGGCGTCGGTGAAGCTGGCGCAGCCCAGCAGATCGGCCTTGATGTCGGCCCCGCGCGCCCGGGCCCGCTCGAGGTCTTCCAGCACCAGGGCGCCGGCCCCTTCGCCGATGACGAAGCCGTCCCGGGCCAGGTCGAAGGGGCGGCTGGCCGTCGCCGGGTCGTCGTTGCGGGCGGACAGGGCCCGGGCCTGGAACAGGCTGGCCACCATGATGGGGCACAGGATGGATTCGGCGCCGACCACCACCACCGCGTCCGCCTCGTCCAACTGGAGCAGCCTGGACGCCAGGCCGATGGCGTCGGCGCCGGAGGAGCAGGCGGTGTTCACCGTCAGGCACGGCCCGCGCAGGCCGTGCGCCATGGCGATCTGGGCGGCGGCGATGTTGCCCAGCGCCTTGGGCACGAAATGCGGGCTGAGTTTCCCGCCCGGGCTCAGCGTGAACTGCGCCTGGGTTTCGGCGATGGTGGAAATGCCGGCGAAGCAGGTGCCGACCACGAGCCCGATGCGCTCGGGAGCCGCCGCGAGCCTGCTGTCGGCAAGGGCTTCCTGGGCGGCGACCAGGGCGAAATGCATGAAAATGTCGGTTTCGCGAACCAGCTTGCGCGGCAGGAAGTCGGTCGCCGTGAAATCCTTCACTTCCGCGGCGATCCTGACCGGCAGGGCGGCGGCGTCGAAGCGCCGGATGGTGGCCGTGCCGCTGACGCCGTCAAGCAGGCTCCGCCAGTAGGCGGCAACCCCGATCCCGATGGGGGTGACGGCCCCCATTCCGGTCATCGCATGTCGATTCTGGACCATTTTCCCGACCCCACTCATCCAGGGAACGCGAAACAACGATTCAAAGCCACCCGATTGTAGGGATTAATTAAGTATAACCTGACCTGGAAGCAGGTGACGTGCGCGGATGGGAAAATAATGCAGATAGCTCATCGGGGCCAAGCACTGAAAAAACATTTGCCATGCAACATATTTAGCTTATTTTTCTCAGATGAAATGAAATGGATCAGGAGCGTCGATGAGGAATTCGAGACATGCTCTCATATCGAGTCGTTGCGATTGGTGCCACCGGATCTGGACAGGCAAGGAATGGCTTTCCGAACGTAGGCCCGAGGGGCGCGAGACATACGACCACGGTATTTGCAACGAATGCATGTCCATTCATTTTGCCGGCAGCACCCACGGGGATCGGCTGAGCGCCGTTCGATTCAGGATGGTGCCCCATCTGCTGGGCCACTGACCCCGCCTTCGGCCCGCGGCATCGGCACCCGTCATGCCCCCGGGGCCTCGAGTTCCTGGCGCACATGTCCATGCAGCATTTCGCCGACATAGTGGGTCAGCGCGTAATCGAGCCAGCGCCGGTCGGGCAGGTTCCCTGTCACATAGCCCAGGTGGCCGCCAAACCGCTCGACGTGAAGGTGAATCGCGGGGGAGAGGGTCTGCCGCAGAATGTCCGCGGCGGGCGCGAGGGGATCATCCATGGAAGAGATGATCACCGTGGGCACCCGGATGTTGGCCAGATGGGGCCCGCAGGAACATTCGGAATAATAGGCTTCCCGGTCCGGGAAGCCGGCCATGGCCGCAGTGTAGACCTCGTCGTAGACGCGGGTCGTGGGCGTGGGCACAAGGGGTTCCGCGCCCGGTCGGGCCTTGGCCTCGCTGCGGAGTTGACGGATGAGGTAATGGTCGTAAGCCAGGTTGAACCCGGATACCAGGCGGCGGGAGCAGGCTTCGAGGTCCACGGGGGGATTCACGGCGATGGCCAGGTCCGGCACCCCCATCGCCGCGTCCCTGCCCATGAGCAGCAGGAGGATATTGGCGCTTATGGAAAAGCCGATGGCCATCTGCAGGTGGTCCGGGAATCGCCCGCGCGCGAACCTCAAGGCGGCCGCCATGTCCAGGGTCGAGCCGCCATGGTAGGAACGCCGCGCCCAACCCCGTCCTGCCCCGGCTCCCCGGTGATTGACGGCCACGAGGGCGTGACCGCTCTGATGGAACCGGGCCGCGGCCCGGCGCATGTTGATGCCGTCACTGCTCCCCGTGATCCCGTGGAAGAGGATGACCGCCACGCCGGTGGAGCCCTCCAATGCCTGGATGGCCATGGCATCGCCGTCATCCAGTTCCAGCCGGTGCCGTTCCCATGGGAGTTCCTGGACCGGGCAGGGCAGGAATTCGCCGGCGATGGTTTGCAGATGGCAGCCCATGGCCCAGAAAGGCGGTTCGCAGGAAAGCCCGGGTGGATTGAGGGTCCGGCAAAAGGTGGCGAACTGGTCAGAAACTGGAACAGCCGATCCCATGGAAACACCCCCAGAGGTTTCCCATTCCGTGATCGGAAAATTAAGCCTTATGACAAATATTTCAATATTTTTTCAAAAGCACTCTGAGCTGATCCACCCTTTTTTGATCCACGACGCCCAGCGGCGGACGCCGCTATCCCCGTGTCTAACTAATGAGAGATTTCTGGGTTAATGACAGGAAGACATCCTCCAGGGTCGGCTCGTCGAAGCGGATGCCTTCGAAACCGGCGCCCGCCTCCAGAAGGCAGCCCAGCACCGGCTGCATGGCCCGGTGGTCCCGCACCAGGAGGCGGCAGGCGGAGCGCCCCTGGGCCGCCCCCAGCACCCCCGGCACCCGGGCCAGCCGCTCGCGCAGCCGCGGGTCCAGGAGGCCCTGGATGAGGATCGCCTCTTCGCTCTTGACCTGCTGCTTCAGCTCGGCGGCGGTGCCTTCGGCCACGATGCGGCCCTCCGAGATCAGCGCGATCCGCCCGCACAGTTCCTCGGCTTCGCGCATGTAATGGGTGGTCAGGAGGATCGTGCAGCCTTCCCGGTTGAGCTCGCGGATCAGCTCGCGCACGGCCATGGCGGCGTCCACGTCCAGGCCCACGGTGGGCTCGTCCATGAACAGGACCCGGGGCCGGTTGATCATCCCCTTGGCGATGAAGAAGCGCTGGCGCCAGCCGCTGGACAGCAGCGCGACCTGGGCGTCGCGCTGGGCGGTGATCCCGGCCAGGGCCATCACCTCGTCCACCCGGCCGGGCGGCGCGCCGTAGAGCAGGGCGTAGTAGGACAGCAGCTCCCAGGTGGTGAACTTCTCCAGCACGCCGCTGAACCCGCGCACCAGGTTGACCTGGTGGCGCACTTCCTGGAGGTGGCGCTGCACGTCCAGGCCGCAGACCGCGACCGAGCCCCGGTCCGGGGTGGTCAGGCCGACCAGGATGGCGATGAGGGTGGTCTTGCCGGCGCCGTTGGGCCCCAGCAGGCCGTAGATCTCCCCCTCCCGGATGGCCAGGCTCACGTCGCGCAGGGCGGCCACCGGGGGGCGCCGGCCGAACGTCTTGCTGACCTGGTTGGCGACGACTGCGTTCACGTCCACTTCCCGACGGTCGCAGAAAGGGGTTGGGGGAGGCAACACGGCATTTGCCTCCATTCGCCCGGCGGACCGCCGATAACAGGAATGCCGGATGGCGCGCCCGGGTTCCCTACCTGAGTTCCACCAGCTCCTCGGCGGGGAAGCGGACCTTGGCCAGCGCGGCGTACTTGTCGCCCTCGGCCCGGTAGCCCACGGGGCAGGCCACCACGGTGCGGAACGGGGTGCTTTCCAGCCCGAGGATCTCGTCATACTTCTTCGGGTCGAGCCCTTCCATGGGGCAGGTGTCCAGGCCCAGCAGGGCGGCGGAGGCCATGAACTGGCCCAGGGCGATGTAGGCCTGGCGGGCGGCCCACTCGGGCACCGTGGCGGCGCGCGGGCCGGTGACCAGGGTGCCGACCATCATGCCGCGGTAGGCGGCGAGGTTCTCCGGCCGGTCGCCGCGCACCTGGGCGATGCGCGCGATGTAGTGGTCCACGTCCGCCTCGGTCATCTGCTGCCGGGCCAGGAAGACCACCAGGTGCGAGCAGTCGGTGACCTGGCCCTGGCCCCAGGAAGCCTCGCGCAGCCTGGCCCGGAGCGCGGGATCGGTCACCACCAGGAACCGGTACGGCTGCAGCCCGAAGCTGGACGGGGTCAGCACCAGGCTCTGCAACAGGGTGTTCAGGTCGGCATCGGAGACCTTCCGGGTCGGTTCGAACGCCTTGGTGGCATACCGCCAGTTCAGGGCCTTGATCAGGGTGTCGGGGGCGCAGGGGGACATGGGACCTCGCAGGAAGGGGTGCGGGTTATATCCTACCATGATGCTCGGTTAATGGGGCGGACCGCGAAACGATAGGCCAGCCAGCCCGTGAGCAGCCCGGCCGGCACGTCCACCAGGTAATGGGCGCGCAGGTACACCACCCCCGGCAGCATCAACCCGGTGATCACGGCCATGGCGGGGAACAGCCTGGGCGCCGAGCGCCGGGACAGCAGGGTGAGCAGCAGGGCCACGGCGATGTGCGAGGAGGGGAAGGCGCCGCCGCGGATCTCGCCGCCCGAGGTGAAGGCGAACAGCAGATGGTTGAAGACGTAGCCCGGGTAGAGCTCGGGCCCGCGCCCGGGCGGGAACCAGTAGTGCGGGCCGACCGTGGGAAAGAGCCAGAAGAGGGTGTAGCAGCCGAAGAAGCAGCAGGTGGCGGCGAACAGGATGCGCTCCGCCGCCAGGTAGCCCCGGGTCCCCAGGACGCTGAGCCCGAGCACAGGCACGAACAGGTAGTAGGTGAAATAGGCGAAGCAGAACAGTTCCGAAAGCCAGCGCCAGGGCAGGGCGGCCTGGAACGCCAGCGCCGGCTGCAGGCCCCACAGGCGCGCCTCCAGCCCCGCCAGCCAGGCGTCCATGGGCGCGGCGCGCAGGGCCGGCCACAGGGTCTGGATCTGGTGGTAGAACACCCAGTACACCAGGGGGCCGGCGAACAGGCGCAGCAGGGTCAGCAGGCGGCTGCGCGTGTCGCAGCTGATCCGGGCCAGCGCCAGGAGCCCGGCCAGCACGGCCAGGGAAACCCCGGCCTGGGCCCGGCAGCCCGGTGCGCCGCGGAGCATCCCCAGCGCCAGCACCGGCAGGGTCAGTAGCGCGTAGCCCGCCACCAGAGTGTCCGGCCGGCGCCAGGGGCCCAGCGGACCCGTCAACCCGAAGGGGCGCCTAGAGCCAGCCATGGGCCCGGTACCACGCCACGGTGGCGGCCAGCGCCGGGTCCAGGCCGGTGGGCGCGCGCCAGCCGAGCACCCGGGCAGCCAGATCCGGGCTGGCCACCCAGCCCGCGGCGAGCATTTCCGACACCTTCTGGGAACTGAAAATCCCGGGGCGGCCGCGCAGGCGGGCCCACAGGTCGGCGGCGCGGCCGCAGGCGCGCAGCGCCGGGTCGGGCAGGCGCAGGGGCCGGGCCGGGCGGCCCAGGGCGGCGGCGATGCGCTGGCCGAACTCCGCCCAGGTGAGATCCGGTCCGGTCAGGTGGAAGACCGATCCGCTGGGGCAGGGCGTTTCCGCCGCCCGGAGCAGGCCGTCGGCCAGGTCCGGGGCATACACCACCGAGTAGCGCCGCCCGCCTCCGGCCGATGGCAGGATGCCGCGCCGGGCCAGCCGGAAATAGCCCAGAACGTCCCGGTCCCGGGGGCCGAACACCACGGGCGGACGCAGGATCACCGAGGCGAGGCCGGAAACCAGCACCTCCTGTTCCGCCGCCAGCTTGGAACGGCCGTACCAGGTGAGCGGGCAGGGCGGATCGGCCTCGCACCGGGGCCGCGCGCCGCTGGGCCCGGCCGCGGCGAGGCTCGAGACCAGCATGAACCGGGCGCCGCGGGGGCACGCCTGCAGCAGGCGCCTGGTGCCGTCCCGGTTGACCCGCATCAGGTCCTCTTCCCGGAACCCCTTGAGCGCCCCCGCCAGGTGGAACACCCAGTCGGCCCCGGCGGCGGCCCCGGCCAGGTCGCCCATCAGGTCGGCGCGGACGACCTCCAGCGGCAGGCCCTGGAGGTTGGCCAGGCTGCTTCCGGCCCGGGCCAGCACCCGCACCCGGTGCCCGGCCGCCAGCAGCCGCTCGCACAGGTGCGAACCGATGAAGCCCTGGCCTCCGGTGACCAGGGCGAGCACTACAGGGCCCGGTCGTAGACGCGGTAGGTCTTCGTCCTGCGCGCCTTGATCTGGTCGAGCGCGCTCAGCATGGGGACGTTGTCCTCGAGCACCCAGCCCATCTCGCCGGTGCTGTAGCCCATGCCGGTGGCGCCCTGGATGAGGTGGTGCACCAGGAAGGCGTCGAGGCCGCGGCGCCGGTAGCGCGGCAGCACGCCCATGGCGATGGTGCGGATGCGGGAGCATTTCGTCACCTTGAGCTTCCAGAGCAGCTTCAGCAGCCCGAACGGGAACAGCCGGCCGCGGGCGCGCTTGATCGCCTCGTTGGCGTCGGGCACCGAGATGGCGAAGCCGGCCGGCACGCCGTTGACCTCGCACATGAAGGCGAGGCGGGGATCGATCAGGGGCTTCAGTTCCTGGGCGATGAAATCCAGTTCCCGGTCGGTCCAGGGCACGAAGCCCCAGTTGTTCGCCCAGGCCTCGTTGTAGCAGGAGCGCACGAATTCCAGCTCGTCCTTCCAGCGCCCCAGGTCCACCGGCCGGATCCGGATTCCGCCGCGCTCGGCCAGCTTGGCGCTGACGTGGTCCAGCTGGCCGCGGTATTCCTGGATGGTGAGGGTGAAGGCGAACAGGTCCTTGGCCTTCCTGAAGCCCGCCGCTTCGAACTGGCCGGCGTAGTAGGGCGGGTTGTAGGGCATCATGATGGCCGGGTCGTCCTGGAAGCCGTCCACCAGGAGGCCCACCACGTCGTTGGTGGTGAGGTTGACCGGGCCGCGCATGACGCCCATGCCCTGCTCCTTCAGCCAGGCGCCGGCGGCGCCGAACAGGGCGTCGGCCACCGCCTGCTCCGGCACGCAGTCGAAGCAGCCGAAGAAGCCCACGTGGGCGTCCTCGGGGTGGAACTGGCCGTAGCGCCCGTTGCGCACCGCCACGATCGTGCCCACCACTTCGCCCGCGCGCAGGGCGGCGAAGGGCTGCACCTGCGCGTATTCGTAGAGCGGGTTCTTGCCCGGGTCGAAGAAGTCGCGACGCTCCATGAGGAGGGGCGGGACCCAGTGCGGTTCGTCCCGGAGCAGCCGGAACGGGAACCGGATGAAGCCTTCGAGCTCCGCGCGCGAACCTACGGCCTGGACCTGGCAGGGATCGGTCATGACGCCGCCCCGAGCAGGCCGAACTGCCGGCCGGCCTCGGCGAACCGGTCCAGGGCCCAGGTCAGCTGCTTGCGGGTATGGCCGGCGGTGACCGAGATGCGGAGCATGCATCGCCCGGGCGGCACCCCCGGCGGCAGCACCGGGTTCACGAAGATCCCCGCATCCCGGAGGTGGCAGCCAGATCGCCAGGCAGCGCTCCGCGTCCCCCACCATGATCGGGATGATGGGCGAGGCGCACTGGCCGGTGTCGAACCCCAGTTCGTCGAAGCCCTGCTTGAGGAACCGGGCGTTGTCCCAGAGCCGCCGGATGCGCTCGGGCTCCTCGGCCATGACGTCCAGGGCCGCCAGCACCGCGGCGACGCTGGCGGGCGAGGCGGAGGCGGAGAACATGAACGGGCGGGCGAAGTGCATGAGGTAGTTGATCACCCGCTCGCTGCCGGCGATGAAGCCGCCGATGGCGGCCAGGGACTTGGAGAAGGTGCCCATGATCAGGTCCACCTCGTCGGTGAGCCCGAAATGGGCGGCGGTGCCGGCCCCGCCCGGCCCCAGCACGCCGATGCCGTGGGCGTCGTCGACCATCACCTGGGCGCCGTGGGCCCGGGCGATCCGGACCAGTTCCGGCAGCCTGCAGATGTCGCCCTCCATGGAGAAGACGCCGTCGGTGATGATGAGCTTGTGGGCTTCCGGGGGGATCCGGGCGAGCTTCTCTTCCAGGTCGGCCATGTCGTTGTGGTTGAAGCGCACCAGGGTGCCCTGGCTGAGCGCGCAGCCGTCCAGGATGCAGGCGTGGATGTACTTGTCGACGACGATGTACTCGCCCATGGTGCACCAGGCTGGCCACCACGCCGGTGTTGGTCTGGAACCCGGTGGGGAACACCAGGGCGGCCTCCTTGCCCACCAGGGCCGCCAGCCGCTTCTCCAGCTCCATGTGGATGGGCAGGGTGCCGTTCAGGAAGCGCGATCCGGCGCAGCCGCTGCCGTACTGCTGGATGGCCGCGGCCGAACGCGCCTTGACGCGGGGATGGGTGGTCAGTTCCAGGTAGGAGTTGGACCCGAGCATCAGCATCCGCTGGCCGTCCACCAGGACTTCGGTATCCTGGCCGGATTCGATGACCCGCTGATAGGGGTATAGGCCGCAGGCCTTCAGTTCATCGGCGCGCGTGAACTGGTCGCACTTGTCGAACAGGCCGGACTGGCGCCGGGCAGGATGGGCTCCTAGCAGGCTACTTGGACCAGATGGCGCGACATCCATGGCATCTCCTCAAGTTGCATTGGGGGGCCTAGCGAAAATGAAACAATTAACCAGCAGAAAAGGCAATAACTAAATGTTGCGCCCCAGGGCGCTTTTTTTGCCCACCGCGCCCCAATATACCAAAAGGCTCCCGGCGGATTGGGAAAGTTCGCGAAGATCCGGCCTCGATACAAGATGCCCGGTCCGGTCGGCTATCCTGGTCGGGTCCGGCCCCTTGGCGCCGGACCTTCCATGATTGATGACTGATGCCAGCTGAATATCCCGCCAATCCGCTGCCCCGCTGCCGGGGCGTGTTCTGCAACCGGACCCTGAACTTCCGCTCCCTGCGCGCCGTGGGCTACGACATGGACTACACCCTGGTGAACTACCGGGTGGACGTGTTCGAGCGCAGGTGTTCGAGTTCGCCCGGGAGCGCTTCCTGGCCGGCGGCTGGCCGGTGGAATCGCTGGTGTTCGACCCTTGCGATGGTCGCGCGCGGCCTGGTGATCGACACCGAACTGGGCAACGTGGTGAAGGCCAACCGCTTCGGCCTGGTGCGCCGGGCCCAGCACGGCACCGCGCCGATGGATTTCCCGCGCCAGCGCGACACCTATGCCGGCACCATCGTCGACCTGGCGGACCCGCGCTGGGTGTTCCTGAACACCCTGTTCTCCCTGTCCGAAGGCTGCCTGTACGCCCAGATGGTGGACCTGCTGGACCAGGGGCGTCTGCCCGGCGCCATGGGCTACCGCGACCTGTACGCGCGGGTGCGGGCGATGGTGGACGCCCAGCACATGGAAGGCAAGCTCAAGGCCCAGATCAGCGCCGCCCCGGAAAGCGCCGTCGTCCTGGACCCGGAAATCCCGCTCACCCTGCTGGACCAGCGCCACGCCGGCAAGAAGCTGCTGCTCATCACCAATTCCGACTGGAATTTCAGCGCCGCGATGATGGCCTTCGCGTTCGACCGGTTCCTGCCCGCGGGCATGGGCTGGCGCGACCTGTTCGACCTGGTCATCGTCGGCGCGCGCAAGCCGGACTTCTTCACCGCCCACGCGCCCTTTTTCGAGGTGGTGACGGAAGACGGCCTGCTGCGGCCCCTGGTCGGCCCGTTGCGCCCGGGGGGCACCTACATGGGCGGCAGCGCCACCCAGGTGGAGCGCGACCTGGGCATCGAGGGCGACGAGATCCTGTACGTGGGCGACCACATGTTCGGCGACGTGCACGTCAGCAAGAGCACCCTGCGCTGGCGCACGGCCCTGATCCTGCGCGAACTGGAGGCCGAGGTGACCGCCCTGGAGGCCTTCGCCGGCGGCGAGCGGCTGATCGCGGCGAAGATGGAGGAGAAGGAGCGGCTGGAGGCGCAGCTGTCCCAGGCGCGGCTGGGGCTGCAGCGCCTGCGCGGGCGCTACGGGCCCCAGCCGGCGGAGGACGCCGCCCAGCTGGAGGCGCGCATCCAGGAACTGCGCACCCGGCTGGTCCCCCTGGACGGGGAGATCGCCCCGCTCGCCCGGGCCGCCACCGAGCTCACCAACAGCCGCTGGGGCCTGCTGACCCGGGCCGGCAACGACAAGAGCCACCTGGCCCGGCAGGTGGAGCGCTACGCCGACGTCTACACTTCGCGGGTCTCCAATTTCCTGCACGCCTCGCCCTTCGTCTACCTCCGCTCGCCGCGGGGCAGCCTGCCGCACGACCCCAGCAGCCCGGGCGGCGCGTCCCTGGCCATGGTGGCTGACTGAATTTTTCATCCAATTCATAAGCTGTCGGCGCTCATCCCTTTGCCCCGAAGGCATGGTAGGGTTTTGGCAAACCTGCCCTTCCGTGGATGCCTTCGAGGAGTTTCATGCGCCGTCCCTGGTTCCTTCCTGTATTCGCCCTGGCCCTGGCCGTCGGCCCGGGTCCCGCCTTGCTGGGTTCCCAAGGCGCCGGCGTCCAGGCGGGGCCCTCCCAGGATTACGCCGCCCTGATCGGGGACTTCCCCAGGCCGGGCAGCGACGGGGCCAAGGCCGATCTGGCCATCCTCTTGTGGCTTCAGCGGATCCGTACGCCGGGCGCGTTGCGCCGGGCGGAGACCGAAGTGAACCTGCACATCGGCATCTTTTCCGAGGTCACCGGCAAGGACCTGGCCTTGGGCCCGTTCCCGCACACCCGGGCGCTGGCGGAGGAACTGCAGAAGGACCTGCGCCAGGTCACCGGCCCGCTGAAACTGAAGTTCGCCCGGCCCCGGCCCTATGACGCCTTCCACCAGATCAAGCCGGCCATCCAGCTGGAGACCAGCTACTCCTACCCCAGCGGGCACGCCTCCTGGGGCTCGGCCGAAGCCACCCTGCTCGCCGAACTCGAGCCCGAGCGGCGCTCGGCGATCCTCGAGCGGGGCCTGATGGTGGGATACGACCGGGTGCTGGGCGGGGTGCACTACCCGTCCGACGTGGAGGCGGGCCAGATCCTGGGCCCCGCCTTCGCCCAGGCGTGGATGGCCCTTCCGGCGCACCGCAAGCGGCTGGAGGAGGCCAAGGGCGAGTGGTAGGTCAGTCAAGTCGATAGGAGATCCGGATCTCCACGGGGTCGGGGGCGGCCAGGGAGGCGCTCTGGTCGGCCACGTCGTCGTAGGCGAACCCGTAGGCCCGGTGGCCCAGGCCGTGCGCGTGCCAGAACCGGGCGTAGCCGTTGCAGGGGTCGCGCCGGTAGTAGCCGGCGGGGGCGCGCCAGGCCAGGGGCGTCTCCAGCACATGCCGGTTGAGCATGGCGGCGATCTGGGCCCCCAGCACCCGTTCGGTCGGGTCGCCCCGGGCCAGGACCCCGTTGCACAGGAACGCCTCCTGGGTGCTCGGCTTGCCCTCGATGACGAAGGTCCCGCCGGTGCCGTCCCGGGTGAAGACGAGGCGGTCCAGGGCGTCCACGGTCCCGGTGAACCGGCCTTCGTCGGGGGTCAGCACCAGCGGCCCGGCGCGGTACCTGGTCCACATTTCGTCGATATAGCCCTGCAGGTAGCGCGCCCCGGGTCCGCCGTCCGCGAAGGCGCCATGCGCCGGCGCCAGGATCCGGGTGTCCTGCCCGTCGGCCAGCGCCCTGAAGGCGGGAGGCACCTCGGCCCGGTAGGCCCGGAACAGCGACGACCGGGATTCGCCCAGGCCCACCGGGCCCAGCGGACGGCCCGGGTCGGCGCGGTCCGCCACGGACAGGGCGATGGGCAGGCCGAACTGGTCCACGCAGGTGGTGTTGCCGTGAAAGCCGGAACCGTCGAGGGTCAGTTCGATCCAGTCGAAGCGGATGGCGCGGTTGGGGTCGGCGGGGTTGGCCGGATCCGGCTGCACCAGGCCGCCGGTGGCCTCGTCCACCCGCAGGAAGAGCGGCGTTCCCGCGCTGAGGTAGATCCGGCCGCTCAGCACGGCCTGGCCGCGGTCGATGTTCGATGAACGGGAGGTCCCGGATCGGAAAGGCGTAGGCGCACCAGGTGCGGCCGTCCTTGAGGACCACGTTGTCGGCCGCGGAGCAGGGCAGGAAGCGCCCGGATGGGTCCATGTGGCAGGACCGCCCGGACGCGTCCAGGCCGGTGAAGACGGCGTAGACCGCGTCGGCGCGGTGCGCGCCCCGGGTGGCGTTGGTGAAGCGCAGGCGGATGGGCTCGCGGTCTTGAAGCAGGGCCCGGGTGTCGGCGGGCGGACCGGACGGAACCCCCGGGCCGCCGCAGTGGAGCAGGGCCAAGGCCAGGGCCGGAAGGAAGGGTAGGCAGCGCATAGGGATCTCTGAAAAGGTGGAATGGAAAACAGTCTGAAAAAGGGTGGAACCACCCCATGATAATCGCCTTGCCCGGATCGTGGGGGTCAGAAATCGTTCAGGAAATCCGCCAGCTCGGTGAGCTCGTCCACGGCCAGGTCCCAGGTTTCCCGGCCCGGGTCGCCGAACCCGTAGCGGCAGAAACAGCGCTTCAGCCCGGCCCGGCGGCCGGCTTCCAGGTCGGTGAAATGGTCGCCGGCCATCCAGGACCCTTCGGACGCGCACCCGGCCCGCTCCAGGGCCATGCGCAGGGGCGCCGGGGAGGGCTTGAGCTCGGGGCAGTCGCCGCCGCCCACCACCGCGGACATGAGCGGGGCGATGCCCAGGCCGTCCAGGATGAGATCCGTGAACTCCCGCGGCTTGTTGGTCACCACCATGAGCCGGGCGCCGCGCCGGCGCAGCCGCTCCAGGGCGGCCGCCACGCCGGGGTAGAGCCGGGTCTGGTCCAGCAGGTGGGCGCGGTAGTGGCGCTGGTTGATTTCCAGCGCCTGCTCCAGCCGGTCGGGCCGTTCGGGGATGGCCCGGGTCAGGAGCCGGCGCACGCCTTCGCCGACGAACCCCACCACCCGCTCCTGGGCCAGCGGCGCCAGGCCCATCTCGGCGCGGGTGAGGTTCACCGCCAGGGCGAGATCGGCCCGGGAGTCGATGAGCGTGCCGTCCAGGTCGAAGATGATTCCGGTCATACGGCTACTTTAGCCCGTAATAATATGATGTTTGTAACATTACCATTTGTAGCATTTAGAAGTGGGTCTCCTTCCAGATTGTCATTTTCTTTCAGCCTACCGCAAAAACCCATTATAAAATAAGGCATTTTTTAACATTTGGGTTTCCTTGTTGCCGACCACTTTTTGACTTCCGTGTGTCTTGTTCTCGCCTTCGTTTTGGAATTGGGTTGCCTTGTTCTCGCCCATCTTTTCAGAGGCAGGATAGACAATTTCCCGTAGCTTGGACAGACCGAATGAACTTGACTTTTTCAAATCGAGATGGATTTGTTGAAAGTTTCATCAATGGCAAGTTTCTTTTGTTTACCCTCAACCTGGACGTATCGCATAAGCGTGGATAGTTTCTTATGCCTGCTTAACTGTTGAAGTGTGCCTAATGGAACCTCGTTATTGTGTAAGATTGTGATAAATGTTCTTCGAAGTGAATGGTTTGAGATATGCTTATTGAAAAGTTCCTTACCTAATCTTCTTAATGCTGCTTCCAAGAACTTGTCTGATACCTTTTGGTTATCGTTATTCAATAAAATGTATCCTGTCTTTAATGCTGAACCTGTTGTTTGTAGTTTTTTAAGCCAAACTAATAATGGAGCCGCGATTGGGATACTTGCTACTTCATGTCCCTTTGTCTGGTCATTGCTGAAACTACCGTCTTTCCAATTTATCATGCTCCATGTTGCGTTTGTGATTTCTGATATTCGTAATCCTAAATATCCTCCCATAGCTATACCAACTGCTTTCGTTATTCCGTATCGCCTCTCTGTTTCAATAATCAAGGTATCCAATTCATCTTGATTTAATACGTCATATTTTCTTTCTTGCTGGGTTCTCCGTTTGGGTAAAGTGATAGCTTGTATGTATTTATATTCAATCATCTTATTAAAAAGGCTGCGTAATTGTGCTATCAACGCATTGTGTCCACCATAAATCCTAACTTTTTGTCCGGAATTGACTTTTTCAAGGTAAGCACTCATACACTTTTCAAAATCTTCAAGTGTAATAGTATTAATCTTTCGCTCTTGAAGTTCCGGACAGTTGTTAAGTAAATTGCTGGAAGTATTTTTTATATACCGCTCGCTAACCTTGCCTTTCATACTACTTGCCCAAATTGCTACCGCCTGCTTGAAACTTGGCGGTTTCTTCCGTCCCTGTTCCTCTGCCAGAAACTCCGCTCTCAATTTGATAAGTTCATTACTGGCTTTTCCAAGGGTTGTCTCGCTCGTATCACCTGTTCGTATCCTCCCACGAACAGAGATGCGATAAATATAAGTTCCTTTTGTTCCCATTTTTAAGCCATTCTTGAAGCTCTCCTTTCTTGGCGCTTTGGGTTTTCGAGGAAGTTTCATGGACTCACCTCCGAAGAAAGGGTATCAGGGATGGGGTATTTTGTTCAATATGAAAAAATGCTTATTTCTCAAAGTATTTTTTCATCTTGTTCAGCCTTCCTTGACCATCTTTTGTTCGCCAGCTCCTCCCGGTTCGTTCTGGGTCTATTCGTCTGGTTTCTGATGCGCTCTAAACCTGTTCCTCGTTTCCTGCGGTATTCGTGATCCCTAAGGTTGTAAAAATTATAACCCTAATTTTGTTTAATAGCCGATTGGGTATTTGTGTGTTGATTGGTTTAAATATATTAAATTGATTAGATTGGAGCTTTTAACTTCTATATTACAATAGACTTGAGCAAAGTTTCCCACTTTCAAGTTAATACATTTAACTTGGGGGAAACATTGGAATTGCTGCTCTACATTACAATGAGCTGTCGCTTGATTTCTGGTATCTTCCGGCGAGGGTGTCGAACACCTTATACCAGTTCCTCCCATGGTTTTCTCAACGCCATGGACACAACACAATAAGACTAAACCAATAGCCTTATTGCTTTACTATACAGAGCGGAAACTATAAGACCCTGTATCCTTTTTAACCCAGATGCTTTCTTTTCATCCAGACACGTGGGGTAGCTTTTTCTTCATTCTCGGTTAGTTGCTGTATCCTCAACATCACTTCAAATTACTTTTGCTACATTTTTTCAATATTTCAAAAATGCTTTACAATTCATAGTATCGGCTATTTTTTTAAAATATTTAATATTATTCGGCCAAATACATCCATTTTTTTGAGGTATTATTATCTTCCTTAATTCCAATTTTTGATTTATCTGAAAACATATAATCAGTTAGCAAATGTCCTTTACACATTTCAGAAATAATTTCATTCTCCAAAATCGCAATCATTTCATCTGTATCATTTGGGTCGTCAATTTTGAGTTCACGTGATAGATTTTTCCAATCTATTTGAACTGTATTGGTTAATGCGTTCTGTATTATTGTATTTCGTATCTGCCTTCGAACCTCTTCTTCAAAAATTGTCATCAAATCATTGCCTAACAAATCTTCATTTTTGATAATTTCGAATATGGCTTGGCTAATTTTTCTCACATGACTGGTTTCGCTATATTTTGTTATTATTATTGGTTTCATATGAATTATCCTTTTCAATTTTTGAATTAATGTAGTTTCTTAAAGTTTGGCTCCAATTTTGTTTTTTGATAAAATCAGTCAATTCTAATTTTTTCAAAGTTTCTTTTGGAAGATACACTTGAACCCTTTCGAAACATTGTTCCTTTTTTGGTCTGCTCATGTGGTTTCCTGGATAAACTTAATTATATTTTTCAACTCGAATAACAGATAAAAGAGCCTGTCAGAAATTTTGTGTGTGAGCCTTTCCTGCAGGAGCATGGAGCATGGCGATCACACCCGAAATCCTCAAAGAGCTGATGAAGGGCTACCAGAAGCCCGAGGACCTGATGGGCCAGGACGGCCTCCTGAAGCAACTGACCAAAGCGCTTATGGAAAGTGCAATGGGTGCAGAGCTTACAAGCCACCTTGGCTATGAGAAGGGGGATCGTGCCGGCAAAAAGGCGAGCAACCATCGCAACGGATCGTCCAAAAAGACTCTGATTGGAGAAGACGGTCCTGTGGAGATCGAGGTGCCACGGGACCGTGAGGGCACCTTTGAGCCTCAGATCATCCCTAAAGGGCAGCGCCGTTTTGACGGGTTCGACCAGAAGATCATCGCCATGTACGCTCGCGGCATGACGGTTCGGGAAATCCAAGCGTTCCTGGAAGAGCAATATGGCACAAGGGTCTCGCCCGACTTGATCAGCGAGGTGACCGATGCCGTGCTGGAGGAGGTCAAGGGCTGGCAGCTCAGGCCGCTGGAGAAGATGTATCCCATCGTGTTCATGGACGCGCTCAGGGTGAAGATCCGCGACGAAGGCACAGTGCTGAACAAGGCCGTCTACATGGCCTTAGGCATCTGTCGCGATGGGACCCGGGATGTGCTGGGCCTTTGGATTGAACAGACCGAAGGGGCGAAATTCTGGCGCGGCGTGGTCACGGAACTCCAGAACCGCGGCGTGGAAACCATTCTGCTGGCGGTCGTGGACGGCCTGAAGGGCTTCCCGGAGGCGATCCAGGCGGTGTTTCCCCAGACTGAAATCCAGGGATGCATCGTCCACTTGCTCCGAAACAGCATGGATTACTGCCACCACAAGGAGAAACACCTGGTCGCCAGCGAGTTGAAGACCATCTACAAGGCGCCGAACGCGGAAGCCGCCCTCCAATGCCTGGAAGCTTTCGAGAAGGGTTCATTTGGAAAGAAATACCCTCCCATCGGCCGCCTCTGGCGACGGTCCTGGGAGCAGGTCATCCCCTTCCTCTCCTATCCTCCCGCCATCCGGAAGGTCATCTACACAACCAATGCCATCGAAAGTCTGAACGCTCGATTGCGGAAGATACTGAAGACACGTGGCCATTTCCCCAATGACCAGGCAGCGACCAAGCTCATATACCTCGTTCTAAGAAACCAAGCCAAAAACTGGAAGTCAATCGTCCAGGGATGGAAGGAAGCATTGAACCACTTCGCGATAATGTATCCACAGCACTTCGATCATCCTCAAGTTTGACTTGATAGAGTCACCCCAATGAAACCGGCCCACACACAAAGAATCTGACACTCCCAGATAAAATTATATAAAAAACTTTTGTAAAGATATTTTATTGGCATCGTTGAGAAGTGGTTTCAACTTTTCTTGAATGTAAGTGCCTTCATATTTTGACAAGCATTTCATCAGAAAAAATTAGTCGAAAAATTGGCAAGATTTTTCGTCAAAATAGGTTCGAACTATATCCCTAAAAGTCTGCCATGTCTTTTTGACAATTCAAGTTTCGCCCATACCGCAACCATGACTACCTGGCATTTCCATCAGGTCAGGAGAGATGGCTGCTGAAATTGGAGAGGGCAGAGGATACACAAAGATCTGCACCGGCTAAAGACAGTCAGATTCCAGAAATATCAATCTTTTCCCAACAATGGTAAGCTTAGACGATCCAATCAAGGAGAAGCAATGGTCAACCTCAAACGGGGCCTATTCCGATGTTGGCTGGTCTTCGCTGTGGTCTGGGTTGGTTATTTCGCGGTGGATGCGCTCTCCCAGATCGGCAAGATCCACTCTCGGCGCTATCAACTTTCGACTGGGGATGCTCTCAATGACATCCTCGCCATCCAGCAATCAGATAGGCAGAACGTTCAACAGGCTGACGAGTCCAGGTCAACAGTGAAGCCGGGGCACAAGCCAACGCCCCCTGAAGACATCACAAAGAACCCAGAGAAGTATGCGAAGCTGCTGAAGCAGGCCGCGAAGACGGGAGTCGTTCCATCTGAATTGGCCAAGCAGCCATCCACGGCACTCCCTGCTAGCCAGCCTACCCAGCTCGACTTCAACAGCTACGTCAGTGGTCCATGGCTGTACTACCAAGATCTGGAATCGGATCGCGCCAAGGAAAGGGTTGGCAAAGATGTCGCACTGGGATTGCTTGGTCCAACCATGGCGTGGGTCCTGTATTTCGTTTGGCTGTTCATCGTCAGGGGCTTCAAGAACCCTACTAAGGAGGTTTGACCTAATGAAGCGTCTGGGCAAGTTCCTCACCGCCCTGATCCTCTGCTGCTACTGTTCAGCCGCCATAAGAAGGAACTGCAAGGTCAGCTACGAGACGGAAGACGGGTGGTCTTCAGGGGCTATCGCGGAGGTGACCTTCTGCACCGGGTGGGAGCTAAATAACGCATCCCATTCCATCAATTACCAAGTTTTTGAAAAATTTGCTCTGATTTGGTTCTCTCAGCGTGAAGTTGCCATTCTCCAAATTGATGATGGATACGACATCATTACCGGCACAGACTTCAATGGACAGGCACTATGGTCGGCCTTCATGGTTTGGGACGAGCGCACCGCCACACAGGTCAACGACAATTACGGGCGCAAGTGGAAGATCGCCGCCAAGGAATACGGCGTATGGGTTGATCCAAGGAGTCTCAGACCATAAATCCCGTTCCAAATCACAATTCCATACGCTTCCATCCTACACGGCGGGAGCCTGGGATGCGTCACCCAGTTGGCGAAGGTAGGCGTACAGCGTCTTTCTGGAAATGTTGAACTCACACACTAAATCATTCTTAAAATAATTTTTCAATTCGGGTTCGTTTTCACCCATTCCTTATCAATCATCTTCAGGATCTGCCATTTTCCATATATCAGGCAAAAAGTTCTTAAATCTAGGATCGCCTTTCCTGTAAGCTCTAAAATCAAGGTCTTGGTTCAATACCGCAGCAATTGGTAGTTGTTTATCTGGAGTCAAGCTCAACATAACGTATTTCCATATATTTTCCTTGATAGTGTCAAGTGAATTAAAATCCGTGTTAGGTGGAATAACAATCTTTACCTTTGGGAATATATAAGGATTGCCTGGTTCAATTTGTTGGGCAAAAATTGTATATTTTTCTCTCCATGATATATCTTCAACATAGGTGAAAATATAAAGGAACATGGTATCCATTGTAAGCAACTTATTGCTGCCAATAGCTCCAAGTGGTATATTAATGGAATGTCTCTCTAAGTGGTTATATTTAACGTTGTCTTTCTTGTGATCAATTAATACCACTTCTTCCCCGTCCCAAATAGCATATACATATTCAACATATGATAGATTTTCTTGCCTTGTATTGATTATAGTCATAGAAATGTTACTTGGCATAAGTCTTGGAGAGCTTCCAGGTATGTTAACTGACTGCATCTCCATAGTGATTTCATCAAATTTTATTATTGGATTTTGTTGATCAAGCTGTTGTTTGTATTGTTTCTGCATAGTTTCTGCTGATTGCTTGCTTGCGTTGGCGGCTTCAATGCTTGCCTTAGCGGAATCACGGCTTACCACTAAAGATTCTTTGCTGTCCTGGGCTGACTGACTACTGGCTTTAGCCGCTTTTAAGGCTCCAACCGCAGCCGCTATCGAAGCGGCACCGGAAATGAGCCCGACAGAATTGGTCTCAAGCCATCCAAGAAACCTTGCCCATCCATGAACCTGAAGCTGGACAAGTTCCGGTATTTTCTGAACCACGACCTGATAGACCGGCTCAACCAACATCCTGGCTCCATTGAATGGCTGCACTATAGCACTTCCTAGAAGACGGATGCTCCGTCACCACCATCTCCAGCCATGAAAAATCATGCGACCTCTGAACCGAGCCCTTGGCGAAGGTATGAATACAGGGTCTCTCGACTAATGTTGAACTCTCTGGCCAGGGCCGCCTTGGGCTCCCCGGCCTGGGCACGTTGACGTAGCTGTTCCGCCTGACTGGAGCTCAAAGATGGTTTGCGACCTTTGTATTTTCCTTCCATCTTGGCAAGAGCAATGCCTTCCCTCTGCCGCTCAAGAATCAAAGACCTTTCGAACTCGGCAAAGGCGCCCATCATCGAAAGCATAAGCGTTGCCATCGCTGAATCCTCTCCGGTGAAAGTCATGCCCTCCTTCATAAAGGTGAGCTTGACTCCTTTCTTGGTAATCGTCTGAACCAGGCTTCTCAAATCCATCAGGTTCCTTGCCAGCCTATCCATGGAGTGAACAAGGATTTCATCACCCTCTCTGACATAGGCAAGCATGGCTTCCAACTGTGGCCGATCCATATTCTTGCCGCTCACCTTCTCCTCAAAGGTGCGATCGACTTGGATACCCTCAAGCTGTCGGGCTGTGTTCTGGCCCTCGCTGCTGACCCTGACATAGGAAACCCGCTGACCCTGGCTCATGACCTCTCCTGTCATGATAGAGTTTAAGGCTTTATTCGGATTGTGTCAAGTAATTTGTTTTCGATTCTTTCTTGACACATTTCAGCGCAATTATGGAAGCCTGGTTGAGCTATAGCTTAGGCGGACAGCATAATAGTTAGTAAATCGGGTCCGCACAGGGCGAACGCTCGGCTGGGTCGGCGCGATGACGCGCGACCCGATTTACGGTCTTGAACAGGCCCGGAGCGGTAGGGGCCGGCGCGATCAGGCTGCTATGGGCAAATCGGGCTCGGTCGGGGGCTGGGAACGGAGCCGGAGAGGCCGTTTGGCGACGCTTGGGCCGCAAATGTCCCAGACGATCCGGACGTCGATGGTTCCGATCCTGTGCAGGAGCATGACCCTCCCGACCTGTCCTGACGGCAGGTTGCGGCGATACTGCCTGGTCGTTGTGGGAACGGTCAGCATGGTGTGTCCGTTTCAGGAGGAGCCCGGGGGGCGGTGGGTTCCAACCGGATCCGGTGGAGCATGCCGCCGCAAACCGGGCAGGCGCGCATTTCCTGCTCCAACCACGTCACCGGAGATGTCGGAGCTTTGGTTTTGGTCTCGCCCAGGGCCTGCCGGGCCCGGTTCAGGAGGCCCCCTGGCTGGGCGGATGCATAGAGGCCGGCGTGGCGGATTTTCCGGAACCCTGGCGGCAGCACGTGCTGGACCAGGCGGTAGAGGAACTCCACCGGTTCCAGGGTGGCGGTGCGGCCATGCTTGGTGCGGAAGGTCACCTGCTCATCCGTTTCCTCCACCAACCGGGAGTTGGCCATGCCCACCCGGTGCGTGTAGCGACCCAAATACTGGAGCACGTGGCTGGACTTGCGGAACGGCTTCTTGACGTAGGCGATCCAGCGCTTGTGCTTCACCTGGGCGATCAGTCGGGCGTAATCGGCCTCCGTCCATTCAGGGAACTTGCCCGCATCCCGACCAGTCCCCAGCGCAGCCAGGACCTTGCCGCGAAACACCTTGCCCAGCATGTCCAGCGGGAACAGGTAGCGGTGCCTGAGATGGATGAAACTGCCGCCATCCAGGGCAAGGCCACCGGCGCTGACCAGCACGTGGACATGGGGATGGAAGGCCAGTTCCCGGGTCCAGGTGTGCAGGATCAGGGTCAAGCCGAAGGTCAGCCCCTTGCGGGTCCTGCCCAGTTCCAGGAGGGTGTCGGCGACGGCGCGCAGCATGGCCTGGTAGACCACGGCCGGGTGGCGCCGGGCCAAAGCCCGCAGTTCCGCCGGCAGGGTGAACACCACGTGGAAGTGGCCGATGGCCAGGATCCGCCGACTGCGCGCGGCGATCCACTTCTCCTGGGCCAGGGCTTGGCACTTCGGGCAGTGCCGGTCTCGGCAGGAGTTATAGGCGATCCGCTCATAGTCGCCATGCTCGCAGACCAGCTTGTGACCGCCGAGGGCGGCGGTCCGGCAACGGCTGATCGCGGTCAGCACCTTCTTCTGCCCCGGGGCAAGGCGATGCTTGGCCTCGAGGGCGGGGCGGTGCTTGCGAACGATCTCGCCGATGTCGAACCGGGGCCGGGGCCCCACGCCTCAATCCGGCAGGTCCTCCAACGGACTACGGATGGCGGCGATCTGGCTGGAGGAGACCTGGGTATAGATCTGGGTGGACCGGATGCTGCCGTGGCCCAGGACCACCTGGATCCGGCGCAGGTCTTCGCCGTTCTCCAGCAGGTGGGTGGCAAAGGCGTGGCGGAGCATGTGCGGGCCCACGATCTTGCCGATGCCGGAGGCGGCTGCCGCGCAGAGCAAGGCGCGGCGGGCTGTGTCCAGGCAGATGGGATGGCCCGACTTGGAGGCGAACAGCCAGGGCTTCGGCGGCTGCTCATGCTTGTAGTAGGCGCGCAACAGCCCATAGAGCTTGGCGTCCATGGGCACCATCCGCTCCTTGCCGCCCTTACCGTTGCGAACGTGGATGACCTTCAGCATGGCGTCAATGTCCCTGGTCTCCAGCAGGCTGGCCTCGGTGATCCGCAGGCCGGTGGCGTAGATCAGGGTGAAGAACATGCGGTACTTGGCGGTGGTGAACCCGTCCAGGAGCCGCTGGATCTCCGGCCGGCCCAGAATCGACGGCAGAGGAGCCTTGGCCTTGGGGATGGTGATCCAGGCCACCTTCTCCGGCTGTCCCAGGGTCCGGGCAAAAAGGAATTTCAGGGCCGCATAATGCTGCCCGAGCCGAGAGCCACCGACCGCCTGGCCACGGAGGTAGTCCACCCAGCGGCGGACCGCTTCCTGGCTGGCGTCGGCCGGGTCCTGCCCGAGGTATTCCTCGAACCGCCGGACGGAGGAGACGTAAGTCTCGATGGTGCGGACGGCGCGATTCGCCATCCGCAGGTCGCCGGCGAACCGGGACACGGATACACTGACTGTCATTGCAGTTCTCCTTGAACATGGGGCTGGTGCTGTAACACCGCCGTATTCAAGGAGACTGCAAGCCGGAGATTCTGCAAACCTTATTGGGCGACCGGGCTGGACGGACGCTGATCACCCTGCCGCGGAGCGGCTTCGTTCAATTGGGCCGCGGCCAGCGGCCCTACCAGAAAATCGACCACCTGCCGTCGCCATCCTGGCCGAAGGATGGGTGCAACGGTTCCGGAAAGGCCAACGACCGCTTCCTGGGGCTCACGAGATGTCCCTCGTCGATAAATTCCGGTGAACGGTCCTAACGGCGCGGCGGTCAGGTAGAATTGGTCCCACCAACAGAGTTCTTTCAGGCACTCACGGATCCTGGGTGAAACATTTTTGATTTTTGATTGGAGCCAGTTTATAATAACCCGCTTTTGTCCCTACCCCACATAATTTATTCATCGCACGCCTCTAGGCTAACTGGATAGGAGAACAGTCATGCGAAAGGCTCTTCTTCCAATTTTTCTAATCTCTTGCCTGGCGGCGGGTGACTTGCCACCATTTACACTCCATGATCCAGCGAACTTTAATCCAGAAAATGTAAGGATTTACCTCGATAAGGCGAACAATGGGGATATTGAGGCAGAATTCCTATTTGGATTTTGGCTTTTATACTACAGTCCAATTAGTATTAATAACGCCAGAAATGGCTTTAAATGGATCAAAAAAGCCGCTGATGCCGGTGATGCAAGAGCTGAACGGGTTATGGGAGTATTTTTTCTGAAAAAACATGATTATAATTATTTATTCCCTGACGATTATTCGAAAATGTCCCAATCCCAATTAACCCCTCTTGCGCTAAAATATTTTGAAAGTGCAGCTACTCATGGAGATTCAGATGCAATATATGAATTAGGAATCCTTCAAAAAAATAACAATAAAAGTTTGGAGTATATCAAACAAGCGGCCGACGGAGGTTCGGAATCTGCTATGATTGAATACGCATCCCGAAGTAAAAATATAGATACAATGGCAGAATACACGTGCAAAGCCGCATCCAAAGGTTCAAATCGGGGAATGTATTTATTGGGAGGCAATTTATGTTATCAAAAACGCTATGACGAGGCTATTGCTTTTGCAGAAAAATGCGCCGATAGAGGCTTTGGCTTTGCATTGGAGAGTGTAGGCCAGGAGTTAATTAATTTAAAAAATAATAAAAAATATAATGAAATAGGCAAAAACCTATTGATCCGTTCTGGGTATATGGAAAGCCCTGGGGGGTTATATTATTTAGGAGAATGCTTTGAAGATGGAATAGGTGTAAGTAAGGACGGAGTAAAAGCATATGCATACTATCAGAAAGCTTCGGATTTGGGGAATTTACCAGCAAAACAAAAATTATCAGACCAAAAAAGGTTAATGAATTTTTTAAGCCAAGACTATTCTTTTGAAGATGCAAAATTCGAACTGAAGGGTAAATGTAATTTATCGGAAAAGGATCTAAATAATCCTGAAATAATTGCCTTAATCAAAATATATGCCAGCGCCGAAGAAAAATATCGCAAGCTAAATATTCCTAGAGATGACTTAGATAGATTAAACTATGAGTCGGAATTGGTTAATACAATAAAAGCGCTGCATTAGGGAATCGATTTTCTTGGCCAGGAATGCCCTGTCCCACGATTCGGCTTATCGGGTAGCCTTCACAGCTGTAAGCCTGCTAGTTATATTTGATAAGGATATCGCGAATATATTGAATTTCTTCTTCCGTTAAATCTGAAAATATAGGTAATAATTTATTTACTTCCTGGTCAAGAATGCCTTTGATGTAATTTGACATTTTCGATTTAATTTGTATCGCTTTGAGAATACGCCTAAGGTCATGGGGGGTGATTTTGTCTATTTCATCTCTGCGAGTTGGATTTGACATACGTTCTCCGGATTTGGGTAGTTCCTCATGGCAGGTATCCTGTCTGAATGATTGATGGTGTCAGCGTATTCCAAAAACTTTCGCAGGTCGATACGAATAGTTCGCCTTGCCACCTTGACCACTCCACCCACCACCAGCTCCCACAGGTTTTCCCAAACCCATTCACCCAACGTTTAGGCGGCGCAACGAACCACCCACCTATTCAAAATAATCTTTTACCCAGTTAATTTTGAATTGCCGTAACTACGTCATGTTCAAAATAAACGAAACTCGATAATCCGTAGCACCATTGCTCATGGGTGCCCCAAGCATAAGTAGTGCGGTTGATATTGGTCGGTCTACCCCAAGAAAGACGAACCTCTTCTGTGGTCATTCCTATGTGGATTTTGTGGTGTAAGATGGAATATTGGTCTTCGGTAGAAAACTTAGATATTGTTTGTGCTAATTTTTCTTTATTTACTTGTTGTTTCTTTTTTTCTTTTTCCGCCGCAACCTTTGCTGCAGTCTTTGCTGCAAGTTCTTCCTTAGCAACCTGATTTTCCCATTCTTTAGTATCAATCTCTTGCTGTTTTAAAATCTCAGCATAATGCCTGTCCCTTTCTTCTGGTGTTTCTTCCTGAATATTTGTGTGCTGACCTTCTTCTGTGAAATAGGACAGGGCCAATTGCTCTTTTTTGATTTCAGCATAACGTTTTGCCGTTTCTTCTGGCGTCTCTGCTTTAGTAGTCTGTTGCGTAGGTCCGTTGCATCCTGCCAATAGGATAGCAAACATTATGACCATTATAGGTTTCATGTTGATTTCTCCTATTTGGGGTCTGCGAAATCGTCAGGTTCGATGCACTCCGGGCCTACCAAGTATCTTCATGGAGCCTCCAGTGTCTTTGTGTCTTGATGGTTCAGGGTATTCCCAATACCGTTCCTGGTCGATATGAGCTTTTCGCCTTGCCCTTGACCAGCCTACCTGGACTTTTTTATCCCATAGGTCAAATCATTACCCCACTTAACCATTATAAGATAATGTCTCACCCATGTTCATATGTGTAAGTGAATATATGACTTGGCTTGGGTTGAGATTGGCTCTCTCTGCCCTTACCCAGGACCATATTGATGCCTTGCCCATCTACCCTCTGCCTCTCCTGGTGCCTCTGACTGGGCAAAGAACGACAAGGTTAACCCTTCCTCGACGAACTCCGGGTTTAGCTTGTTCTCGCTTTGGAATGGCTCCGGATTTTGGCTAACCATCCTGACCAGCTTGTGAACGTGCCTGCCCAATCCAAACGAACTCCGGAACGTGCCTATTTTTCAAAACCAAGGAAACGATAAGACTGAAACCAAAATAAGCCTTTGAAATACACTATTTAGGTAGTTCATCGGCTTTGTCATTTTTTTTCAGCCTGCCACATCTGACCCTTCATAACATCCCTATTATCAATGAGCAAACATACCGCCTACCTACCATCCTTTTCAGCGCAATTCCTTGAAAAACAAGGGAAAAGCCTTGAAAAATATAGGATTTTCTATTTTAGCCCGAAATAGACCCGGCTTCCGCCTTCCTTGGCGGCGCGCTCGCCGCCCGTCACCGCGAACAGCCTGCCCGGGTCGACCTGGTCGTCCAGCAGCAGCTTGATCAGCGCCTTGGCCCGGGCGGCGGCGAGCTGGCGCAGGTCGTCGGCGCTGACCTCGAGGGTGCCCAGCAGCCGCTGCTCCATTTCCGCCGGGGGCGGCGGAGGGGTGGCCGCGGCGGGGGCCGGGAAGGCACGGCGGTAGGCCACCTGCAGCAGCCGGGCGCGCTCCTCCGAAGACAGGCTCGCGCCGGCGGCCGGCGTGCCGCCGGCCTTCAGGCGCAGCAGGCTCTGTTCCAGGGCCTGCTCCTTCAATGCGCCGGCATCGGAGGCGTCGGCGCAGCCTTCGGCCTCCAGGCTCAGCCCGGGCCGCTCGGCCAGGGCCCTGGCCAGGGCCTGGGCCTTGGTGACGGCCACCGGGTCGGGGGCGGCGCTGCCGGCGGCGAAGGCGACGTAGCTGAGGTCCTGGTCCTGGCCGCCGCCCAGCTTGGCCAGCAGGGAGAAGGGCGAGGTGACCACCTTGGTCAGGACGTTCACGATGGCGTGCAGGATGATCCTGCCGTAGTGCAGGTCCGGGTCGTCCAGGTTGCCGGTCACCGGCAGCTCCAGGTCGATCACGCCCCGGCGGTCGCGCAGGATGGCCAGGGCCAGCCTGACCGGCAGTTTCGAAGCGTCCGGGCTTTCGACCTTGTCGCCCAGGTAGAACTGGTCCATGCGGGTCTTCACCAGGGCGTCGAGTTGGCGCTGCTGGATCCGCACGCGGGCGTCCACGTCCAGCTTGCCCTTGCGGATGGTGTAGCCCAGGAACTTGCCGGCGTAGGGGCTGAAATCGGTGAGCTCGGAGCCCTGGATGGTCACGGTCACGTCGGTGTCCTGGTCCTTGCGCAGGGGCATGGCGCGGCCCAGCACGCGCAAGGGCGCGAGGCCGCCGGCCAGGCCCTTGAAGTCGACCGAGGACTGGCTGTCGGCCTCGGAGGACAGGCTGGTGGCGCTGCCTTCCAGGCCGGTGATGAGCAGGGCCGCGCTGGGCTCCACGCTGCGGTCGACGAAGCTGAGCCGGCCCGCGGTCATGCGGGTGCGGGTGATGGTCAGCTTGAGCGGCCTGGCCGGGCCGGGCGGCACGGCGGAACCCAGTGCCGACAGGGGCGGCGAGGGAGGCGCCTGGCCGGGGGCGGGGGTCTCCAGCTTGAGCGCCCGGGCGACGTTGGTGCTGCCGTCCGGAGCCACCACCAGCCGGGGACTGGGTTCCACCAGGTCGACGCTGCGGATGGCGACGCTGTCCGGATTGGTGCGCAGCTCCAGGCCGGAGAGGACGAGGCTGCGGTAGCCGAGGAAGGGCTCGCCCCGGGCGCCGTCCGCCGCCTCGAAGCCGTCCAGGCGCAGGCTGCCGCGGAACCCGGCGCGGTCGCCGGGGCGGCCTTCGAAGACGCCGCTCAGGCGCCCCTGCAGGCTGAGGCTGCCGCGGTTCAGCCGGATGTCCGTGGCCGGGGCCAGGTAGGGGTCGAAGGCCGGCAACGCCAGCCGGTCCACCTTCAGGGCCAGGTCCAGGGCCGGGCGCAGCGGGGCGACCATGCCCTCGGCGCTGATGCCGGCCGCGCCGTTCAGCTTCAGGCTGAGCTCAAGGCGGGCCTGGGTCGAGGGGTCGAGGGAGAAGCCCCGGAGGGTCGCGTCCAGGTCCTCGGCCAGGATGCGCACCGGGCGGACCGTGCCCTGGTCCTGGAAGTCCACCTTGAAGCCCTTCAGGCGCAGCTCGTCCAGCTGGAAGCGGAAGGGGGCGGCGGGCTCCTTCGGCGCCTTGGCCGGCTTCGGGGTGAGCAGCCGCACCAGGCTGAGTTCGCCGTTCGCCGCGCGGGTGACCTGGACGCGGCCGTCGTCGAACCCCAGGGAGGCGCAGCGGGCGGAGCGGGCGACGAGGTCGGCCTCGATGCCGCGCGCCGCCACCCGGGGCAGCTCCAGCGCCGGGGCGGACCGGCCCTGGCCCAGCTTGAGGTCCCGGAGGTCCAGGGAGCCGCCGGCGAGCCGCATGACGTGGGCGCCTTCGGACCAGCGGAAGGTGTAGTCGGCCTGGAGCGAGGCGACCCCGTCCTGCAGGTCGAACTCGACCTGGTCCCGGTAGAAGGGGTGGTACTTGGGCAGCTTCAGCCGGTCCAGGGCGAAGCTGCCCTGGGATGCCAGCGGGCTCAGGGAGAACGTGCCGTTCCACCGGAAGCTCTCCCCGGCCTCGGTGCGGCCTTCGAAGGTGTACGGGTTGCGGGTGTCCAGGCCGGTGCTGAAGCCGGTCAGCTCCAGCGAGACCGGCCCCAGGACGGTGCCGAAGGGCTCGGCCAGGCCGCGATCCAGGAAGGTCACCCGGGCGCCCTCGATGGAAAGGCGGCCGATGCGCAAGGTCCTGGGCTCGCCCTTGGGCGCGGGGGCGGTGGCGGGGCCGCCACTGGCGAGGCGCGCCAGGATGTCGGCGTAGTTGAGCTGCCCGCCCCGCTCCACGATCACCTGGCCATAGGGCCGCGTCAGCTCGATGCGGTCGAAGGCCACGCTGCGGGTGACCAGGGTGGCCAGGCCCAGGCGCACCCGGAGCCGCTCCCAGCCCATGAAGTCCGACCCGTCCCTTTCCTTCACCGCGAAGCCTTCCACGCTCGCCGTGAGGGTGAAGGGATTCAGGCGCACCTGGCGCACGCTCACCGTGCGGCCCAGGAGCCGGGACAGGGTCCCCGGCAGTCTGGCCTTCAACACGGCCGGCGCCACCAGGAAGCCTGCCACCGCATACAGCAGGACCAGGATTCCGGACCCGACCAGCAGGCGGCGGGCCCACCGGGGCAGTCTGCGAACGATGGCGGGAAGTTTCATGATTTTCAAATATTGTTCTGGAAAACATAGAACGCAAGAACCATCTGGGCAAATCGAGCGCCGGGCGTGGCGGGCCGGAGAAAAAAAACGCGAACCTGGCCATATTCTGGAAATTTTTACTTAACATGTACCGGGGTAACTTTTCCCAATGGCCGACTCCTTCCTCAAGACTCACCTGAAGCGCCTGGCAGCCGCCGTGTTTCCGGGCCTGCCCGAGCGCGAGCCGATGACCCTCGAGGGGGCGCTGCCCTGGCTGCTGCCCAAGGTGCGCCCGCGGTTCATGTACGAGGCGCTCGGCCTGCACACGGGCCAGCCCGGCCCGGTGTTCCAGCCCCTGGCCGGCATCTTCGCCGTGAGCCTGGTGCTGGACATGCCTTCCCGCGAACTGGACCTGGGTCCGCGTGAACTCGCGGCCTGGAACGTGGACTTCGACCGCCTCCTGCTCAAGGCCCGCAGCAACCTGCTGGCCCGGGGTTCCGAGGAAGGCTTCCGGGAGATGGGGCCGGGGCGCTACCGCTCCACCTGGGAAGACAACCTGGACGGCAGCCGCCTGCTGCTGCCGGGCGTCCTGCGCCGCCTGAAGCTGCAGGGCGATCCGGTGGTGCTGCTGCCCAACCGGGACACCATGCTGGTGGTGGGCTCCGAGGACCCGGTCGGCCTGCGCTGGGCCCTGGAGGGCGCCATGGAGTTCCTGGGCGAGGATCCCCGGGCCCTGAACGGCAGCCCCTTGCGGCTGCGCGACTTCGAGTGGGAGCCGTTCCAGGTTGGCAGCGGCAGCCCCGTATGCCCCCTGCTGACCCGGCTGGAGCGGCGCCGGCTCATGGAGGACTACGGGCGCCAGAAGGCCCTGCTGGACCAGCGCCACGGCGCCGCCGGCAAGGCCATCACCGTGGCGCCGCTGGCGCTGGAGAAGCGCCGCGGGGGCGAAGCGGAAAGCTGCACGGTCTGGTCGGAGGGGATGGGCGAGGCCTGGCTGCCGGTGGCGGACCGGGTCAAGCTGGCCTGGGTGCTGGGCGGGGAGCGGGGCAGGGTGTCGGTGCCCTGGGACCGGGTGCAGGCGCGCCTGAGCCACCTGCTGGAGCCGGTCGGGCTGTTCCCGGAGCGCTACCGGTTCAAGGCGCCGCCGCCGCCCGGGCTGCTGGAAAATTTATTGATCACATGAATTTAATTCAGGGCTGAAACATCGTTATCGCCTGCGGCACTGGAGATGGGTCGCATTTGCGTTTTTTCAACCCCGGGGGGCAGCCATGCCCCGCTTGAACCCGCAGCCGGCGAGGCCGATACTATGAGTGGAGGAGAGGAACCCCATGACCATCTTCGGTCTGAGCATCAAGCCGATCAGGGAGGCCCGGAAGGATCTGGAAACCATGCTCCGGAGGGGGCAGGATCTGCTCCGGCAGACGCCACTCAATTATCCGGCCCTGAATGCCCCGGCGCAGCCGAAGCCATCGCCCGAAGGCTCCAGCCGTCGTATCGCTTACACCTTCAAGAGGCGTTCAGGGTAGAGACTGATCCCGCCAAATGGGAGATGTACAAACATCTGATCGAAGGTGAGGCGCAAAGGGAAGTGGGCGTCTACTCCCAGCAGTTTGAGGTGAACGCCAAGGTTATTGAATCTCAGACGCTTACGGCAAGCCATGGGCTCGTCTGGGCTTCGATATTCGAATTCCTGAAATGGTGTGCGCCCGCTGGCTTGGCCGCTTACTGCACCTATGAAATGGCAAGTTTCTACAGGGCGGGGAATAAAGAGGCTGCCGGAGCCTTTGAGAAAATAATTTATGTATTAATGACTGGGGCTGCGCTTGGGTGGGCGGTAAGCAAACGAAAAGATTGAGACCGCCCCACAACACAAGGAAGAGAGGAAGGGCACCAAAGCCGTCACCAGATCCGCCCCTGTGCCGCCACGATCGGCCTGAGCCCGGCGGTCATGCGCGCCAGGTCCTCCGGATTGAGCGCCTGGGCCTTGTCGCAGAGGGCCTCCTCGGGCCTGGGGTGGGCCTCCACGATCAGGCCGTCGGCGCCCGCGGCGGCGGCGGCCAGGGCCAGCGGCACCACCAGTTCCCGGTCGCCGGCGGCGTGGGAGGGGTCGACGATGACCGGCAGGTGGGTGAGGCGCTTGAGCACCGGCACCGCGCTCAGGTCCAGGGTGGCCCGGGTGCTGGTCTCGAAGGTGCGGATGCCGCGCTCGCACAGGATCACCTGCAGGTTGCCGCCGTTCAGCAGGTATTCCGCGGCCAGCAGGAACTCCTTGATCGTGGCGCTCATGCCGCGCTTGAGGATGATCGGCTTGTCCACCTTGCCCAGCTCCTTCAGCAGGGCGAAGTTGTGCATGTTGCGGGCGCCCACCTGGAGCACGTCGGCGTGCGCCAGCACGGCGGGGATGTCCTCGATGGTGAGCACCTCGGTGACCGTGGGCAGCTCGAACTGCCGGCCGGCCTCGCTGCAGGTAGCCCAGGCCCTCGACGCCCAGGCCCTGGAAGGCGTGGGGCGAGGTGCGCGGCTTGAAGGCGCCGCCCCGCAGCATGGTGGCGCCGTGGCCGCGCACCATGCGCGCGGCGTCCAGGATCTGGGCCAGGCTCTCCACCGCGCAGGGGCCGGAGATGAGGACGAAGCGGCCTTCGCCGATGACCACCGGGCCGATGCGCAGGCTGGCCCGGGCACGGTCGGGCCTGGGGGCCGGGGCCGGGACGGGGACCTTCCACCACGCAGGAGGACGGTCCGGCATGGGCGCGGACGGGGGCTGGACGGCGGCGGCGGGGAGGTCCAGGTGGCTGTCCTGCTTGCGGGTGCGGCGAAGGGTAGCTGCCCAGCATGCGCAGGTGGGTGCAGCAGGCGCGCAGCTTGAGCAGGGCCCCGGCCAGGGCCGGGGACTCCGGTGTGCCCTTCCACGTCCACGAAGAACAGGTACTCCCAGGGCGTGTCCGGCTGGGGCCGGCTTTCGATCCGGGTGAGGTTGACCCGGGCCTCGGCGAACACGTTCAGGGCGCGCACCAGGGCGCCTTCGTGGTGGTTCACCCGGAACAGCATGGAGGTCTTGCAGGGCAGGCGCGGGTCGGGCGTCTCCGGCTCCCGGGCCAGCAGCAGGAAGCGGGTCTCGTTGCACTCCCGGTCGGCCAGGCTGCGGGCGATCACGTCCAGGCCGTGCAGGCGGGCGGCCTCCTCGGAGCAGATGGCGCCGGTGTCGCCGCCGCTCCCGGGCCGTGCCCTCCTTGAGCGATTCGGCGGCGGTGGCGGTGTCGGACCAGGGCTCCCGCCTCACGTCCTCCAGGCTGGAAAGGAAGGTCTCGCACTGGGTCAGGGCGGCCGGGTGGCTGCGGATCGCGCGCAGGTCGGCCATCTGGGTGCCGGGCGGCACGGCCAGCACGTGCTCCACCTGCCAGACCTCCTCGTCGACGATGTGCAGGGCGTGGTCGCAGATCAGCCGGTTCACGTCGGCGATGCTGCCGCCGATGCTGTTCTCCACCGGCAGCAGGCCGTAGTCCACTTCGCCCTCCAGCAGGGCCCGGCCCACCTCCTGGAAGCTCGCGTAGCCGGCCAGGCCGCTTTCGGCGCTGCCCCGGTGCGCCAGCAGGTGCGAGGCGGCCAGGGCGCTGTAGGAGCCGGGCTGGCCCTGGTAGCCGCAGCGGATGCGCCGGCCCGGGCCCTGGCGGTTCTCGATCAGGGCCTCCTGCAGGCGCCGGGAGTGGTTCAGGATCTCCTTGAGCACCCGGCGGGCGAACGGGGCGGACAGGCCCAGGGCCTCGGCGTCCTGCACCCAGCTGGCCTGGATCCGGCGCTCGCGCTCGGTGTCGAGCAGGGGCTGGCCCTCCTCGAGGTGCTTGAGCGAGCCCACCCGCTTCACGGCTTCGAAGCGGCGGGCCAGGATCTGGACCATCTGGCGGTCCGACGCGTCGATCTCCTTGCGGAGGGCTTCGAGCGGGTCGGTGTCGGATTTGATTTCCATGCGGGTTTCTCCGGAGTGCGGGCCGCCTGTTCCTGGGGGCATCACGGAAAAACCCGTCCGCCAGGATCATGGAGGACGGGTGTTGGGTGGGCTTCGGGCTCTAGTTGAGCGCCCCCACTTTCGCCGCTTCCTCCCCGCCGCCGGTAAACAGGCGGTAGGCGCAGGTAAAGGCGAACGCGAAGGTCATGGAGGGATGATAGGCCGTGGCGGCGCGGTTGTCAATCATGCGCCCGCCTCGGTCGGTTCCTGGGTTGGAAATTGCCGCTCCAGCAGGCCCAGGAAGGCGGCCGCGGAAGGGGCGTGGGTCCGCGACTTGGGGTAGACCACCCGGATGTCCCGGCCGATGGCCATGCCGCGCACCTGGGGCGAGCACAGCTCGCCCGCGGCCAGTTCGCGCATGCAGCACATGCGCGGCAGGATGGCGATGCCGTCGCCGGCCTTGACGAAATCCTTGATGGTCTCGAGGCTGGACAGCTCCATCACGATGCCCAGCGGCACGCCCTCCCGGGCGAACAGGTCCAGCAGGCGCTTGCGGCTGGGCGTCTCGGCCATGTGCGCGACGAACTTCTCGCCGCCCAACTGCTGCAGCAGCACCGATTTGGATTTGGCCAGGGGATGGCCCGGGTAGACCACCAGCGCCAGTTCGTCCCGGAACAGCAGCCGGGAGACCAGGTCATGCTGGATCGGGGTGAAGGAGAGGAAGCCGAAATCCACGTCCTGCTCTTCCAGCAGGGTCGAGATGCCGGCGGACGGGCACTGCTGGACCTCGATCTTGACCGCGGGGAAGCGCTGCCGGTAGGCCTTCAGCAGCGGCGGCAGGACGTAGCTGCAGACGCTCTCGTTGGCCGCCAGGCGCAGCACGCCGCGCTTGCAGGTGCGCAGTTCGTCCAGCGAGCGCCTGGCGTCCTCGCGCAGCTGGACCATCCGCCGGGCATAGCCCAGCAGGATGGTCCCGGCGGCGGTGAGCACGACCTTGCGCGAGGTGCGGTCCATGAGCTGGGCCTGGAGTTCGTCCTCCAGGCGGCGGATCGCCTGGCTCACGGCGGGCTGGGAGCGGTGCAGGCTTTCGGCCGCGCGGGAGAAACTGCCTTCCTGGGCCAGGCTGATGAGCACTTCCAGTTCAGAGAGATCCATGGACCTTCCATCCTTACGACGCGGCGGTCTTGTCCGCCACGTCGACCGGATCGAGGAACGGCATGTGCGCCCGCAGGTCGCGGCCCACCCGCTCCAGCAGGCAGTCGCGCTCCGCGCGCCGGCGCGCCTTCGAACCAGGCGCGGCCGGTGCGGTTCTCCTCGACCCAGGCCTTGGCGTAGCTGCCGTCCTGGATCTCCTTGAGGATCTTCTTCATCTCGGCGCGGGTCTCGGCCGTGATCAGGCGCGGGCCGCCGGTGTAGTCGCCGTACTCGGCGGTGTCGCTGATGGAGTAGCGCATGTAGCTGAGGCCGCCCCGGTACATCAGGTCGACGATCAGCTTGAGCTCGTGCAGGCACTCGAAGTAGGCGATCTCCGGCTGGTAGCCGGCCTCCACCAGGGTCTCGAAGCCGGCCTTCACCAGTTCCGAGGCGCCGCCGCACAGCACGGCCTTCTCGCCGAACAGGTCGGTCTCGGTCTCCTCGGCGAAGGTGGTCTCCAGCACGCCGGCGCGGGTGGCGCCCAGGGCCTTGGCGTAGGACAGGGCCACGGCCCTGGCCTGGCCCGAGGCGTCCTGGTGCACCGCCACCAGGGCCGGCACGCCGCCGTCGCCGGTGAACACCTCGCGCACCCGGTGGCCGGGGCCCTTGGGCGCGACCATGCTCACGTCCACGCCCGCGGGCGGCACGATGAGGCCGTAGCGGATGTTGAAGCCGTGGGCGAACATGAGGGTCTTGCCGGGCTTCAGCTCGGGGGCGATGGCCTCGTCGTAGAGGGCGGCCTGGCCGGTGTCGGGGGTGAGCACCATGATGGCGTCGGCCCAGGCGCAGGCCGCGCGCGGCTCGGGCACGTCGAAGCCTTCGGCCACGGCCTTGGCGCGGGAGCGGGAGCCGGCGGGCAGGCCGATCCGCACCTGCACGCCCGAGTCGCGCAGGTTCTGGGCGTGGGCGTGGCCCTGGGAGCCGTAGCCGAGGACGGCGACCTTCTTGCCGCGGATGAGGGCGAGGTCGGCGTCCTGGTCGTAGTAGAGGGTGGTCATGGTTGACTCCTTGGTGGTCAGAAAGAGACGGCGTCCTCGATGGCTTCGGCGGCTCGCCTGCTGCGGGGCAGGCGGTCTCGACGGTGGAGCGGCGCTGCATGGCCACCGCGCCGGACCGGCCCAGCTCCAGCAGGCCGAAGGGGCGCAGGGATTCCAGCAGGGCCTCGATGCGCTCGGGGCTGGCGCAGCACCGACATGACCAGGCTGTCCGGGCCCACGTCCAGGACCTCCGCCTGGAAGATCTGGGCCAGCTGGAACAGCGCCGGGCCGGTTCTCGGCGGTGGCGCGCACCCGCAGGAGGGCCACGTCGCGCACCAGGGAGGCGACCTCGGTGAGGTCGACCACCGCGTGCACGTTCAGCAGGCGCTCCAGGAAGGCCTTGGCGCTGCGCGGCGGATTGGCGTTCATGTCGGTGACCAGGGTCATGCGGCTGACCGCCGGGTCCAGGGTGGGGCTGACGGTGAGGCTGTGGATGTTGAAGCCGCGCCGGCGGAAGGTGGAGGCGACCCGGTCCAGGACGCCGGGCTCGTTGTCGGTGGTGACGATGAGGATTCGGAACACGGGGATCACCTCGGGGAAGGGGCGGGAAGGTTGGGTTCGTGGATCATGTCCTGGAGCCGGCCGCCGGGCGGGATGAGCGGGTAGACCGCGGCCTCGGGGTCCACCACGAACTCGATCAGGACCGGCTTCCGGGCAGGCGCGGGCCTCGGCGATCGCCGCGGCGCATCCGGCCAGGGTCGGCGGCGCGCAGGCCCTTCATGCCGTAGGCCTCGGCCAGCAGCACGAAATCGGGGTTGAGCATGGCCGACCGCCGAGCGCCGGTCCTCGTAGAAGAGGGTCTGCCACTGGCGCACCATGCCCAGGGTGCCGTTGTTGACGACGGCCACGTTGACCTTCAGGCCCTCCTGGACCAGGGTCATGAACTCCTGGGAGTTCATCTGGATGCCGCCGTCGCCGGCCACCACCCAGACCTCCGCGTCGGGCCGGGCCATCTTGGCGCCGATGGCCGCGGGCAGGGCGAAGCCCATGGTGCCCAGGCCGCCGGAGGTGATCAGGGTGCGCGGCCGGCGCGTGGCGCATGACCTGGGCCTCCCACATCTGGTGCTGGCCCACGTCGGTCACCCAGACCGCGTCCGGGGCCGCCTGGAACAGGGCGCGCAGCACCTCGATGGGGCCCAGGCCCGGCGCTGGCCGGGAGCGGGGGCCAGGGTTCGGCCTCCAGGTCGGCGTGCGGGCCCTTCAGGTCCTCCAGCCGGGCCAGCCAGGGCCCGGTGGGGCGACGGGCTGCAGGTCGGGCAGCAGGCGCTCCAGGACGTTGCGCAGGTCCCCCTGCAGGGCCAGGTCCACCTGGATGATCTTGCCCACCTCGGCCCGGTCGATCTCCACGTGGATCTTGGTGGCGTGGGGCGCGAAGGTGGCGGGGTCGCCGGTGACCCGGTCGTCGAAGCGCATGCCGAAGGCCAGGATCAGGTCCGCCTCCTGGATGGCCAGGTTGGTCCAGGGCGAGCCGTGCATGCCCATGAAGCCCAGGAACAGGGGGTGCCCGGCGGGAAAGCTGTCCAGCCCCAGGAGGGTGGCAGGCCACCGGGATGCCCGGCCGTCTCGGCGAAGCGCCGCAGCGCCTCGGCGGCGCCGGACAGGGTGACGCCGTGGCCGGCCAGGATCAGCGGCCGGTGGCTGGCGCGGATCATGGCCAGGGCCTGGTCCAGCTGGGCCTGGGGCACCTCCGGCGGCACGTGGCGCAGGTGCCGGCTGGGCATCGGCGGCGTCCCAGTCGAACTCCGCGCTCCCCAGCTGGGCGTCCTTGGTGATGTCCACCAGCACCGGCCCGGGCCGGCCGCTGCGGGCCAGGGCGAAGGCTTCGCGGATGGCCGGGGCGATCTGCTCCGCGCGCTGCACCAGATAGTTGTGCTTGGTGATGGGCAGGGTCACGCCGGTGACGTCCACCTCCTGGAAGGCGTCTGAACCCAGCAGGCCCGAGGACACCTGGCCGGTGATGGCCACCAGCGGCACCGAGTCCATCATGGCCGTGGCCAGGCCGGTCACCAGGTTGGTGGCGCCGGGGCCGGAAGTGCAGAGCACCACCCCCACCCGGCCTGAGGCCCGGGCGTAGCCGTCGGCCATGTGCGCCGCGCCCTGTTCATGGCGGGCCAGCACGTGGCGCACGGTGGAGTGGTCGAGGGCGTCATAGGCGGGCAGGATGGCGCCGCCGGGGTAGCCGAACACCACCTCCACGCCTTCCCGCTGCAGGCATTCCCAAAGGATGGTCGCGCCGGTTTGTGCCAATGTGGTTTCCGTAAGAAAGATCCCGCGGCCTGCCTGGCAGGTCCAGAAGGATGGGATGGATGGGTTCCGTGCGGTTCGGGCGGGTTCCTGGGCGGCCCGGCTAAAAGCAAAAAGCCCCGCGACCTTGGGTGCGGGGCGGTGGGTGGTTCAGGTCATCTGCCTATGTTGCCCCCGTCCCGCGGCCAATAATGACCACAAGACCCAGTACCTACCAGCAGCTCGCTGCTTCGCAGGGGCCGCAGCCCGCCCCGGCCGGCGGCGCCGGTCATGGGAGCGAAGGAGGGGTTCGGGAACGACATGCCCCAATTTTTAATGGTCCGGTGGAATCCTGTCAACGAGAATGATTCTCGATTGGCAAAACAAATAGCTCCATTCGCCGATCGCCACCCGCCCAGGACCCGGCGGTGAACATTGCTAGGATGAAAACCAGGAGTCTCCCATGCGAAGCGACACCGTGAAGCAAGGCATCGAGCGCGCCGGGCACCGCAGCCTGCTGCGCGCCACCGGACTGAAGGACGGCGACTTCGCCAAGCCGTTCATCGGCATCGCCAACTCCTACACCGACATCGTGCCCGGCCACACTCACCTGCACGAATTCGCGGCGGCCATCAAGGCGGTGGTGCGGGAAGCGGGCGGGGTGCCGTTCGAGTTCAACACCATCGCGGTGGACGACGGCATCGCCATGGGCCACCTGGGCATGCGCTATTCGCTGCCTTCGCGCGAGCTGATCGCCGACGCGGTGGAGACCATGACCATCGCCCACTGCTTCGACGCCCTCATCTGCATCTCCAACTGCGACAAGATCACCCCCGGCATGATCATGGGCGCCCTGCGGGTGAACGTGCCGACCATCTTCGTCACCGGCGGCCCCATGCTGGCCGGGCCTGGGCCCCGATGGCAGCGCCACCGACCTGATCACCGTGTTCGAGGGCGTGGGCAAGGTGCAGAGCGGCGAGATGAGCGCGGCCGAACTGGAGCGGATCGAGGCCAGCGCCTGCCCCACCTGCGGCTCCTGCTCCGGCATGTTCACCGCCAACTCCATGAACTGCCTGCTGGAGGCCATCGGCCTGGCGCTGCCCGGCAACGGCACCATCCCGGCCGTGGACCCCCGGCGCCTGGACCTGGCCAAGGTGGCGGCCCGGCAGATCTTCGAACTGCTGCGCCGCGACCTGAAGCCGCGCGACCTGGTGACCCTGGAGTCGCTGGACAACGCCTTCGCCCTGGACATGGCCATGGGCGGCTCCACCAACACCGTGCTGCATGCCCTGGCCATCGCCCACGAGGCGGGGCTGGATTTCCCGCTGGAGCGGCTGAACCAGATCTCGGCCGTCACCCCCTGCATCTGCAAGGTGTCGCCCTCGCTGCCCAACGTGCACATCCAGGACGTGGACCGGGCCGGCGGGATAAGCGCCATCATGAAGGAGCTTTCGCGCAAGCCCGGCCTCCTGCACCTGGACGCCATGACCGCCACCGGCGGCACCCTGGGCCAGGTCATCGAAGGGGCCCGGACCCTGGACCCGGCCGTGATCCGCAGCCTGGAGGACCCGTTCAGCGAAGACGGCGGCCTCTGCGTCCTGTTCGGCAACATCGCGCCCCAGGGCAGCATCGTCAAGAGCGCCGGGGTCGATCCCGCCTGCCTGGTGTTCGAGGGCCCGGCGGTGATCTTCGAAAGCCAGGACGAGTGCCTGGCCGCGCTGGCCCTGCGCCAGGTGATGCCGGGGCAGGTGGTGGTCATCCGCTACGAAGGCCCCAAGGGCGGTCCCGGCATGCCGGAGATGCTGTCGCCCACCTCCATGATCAAGGGCCAGGGCCTGGGCAAGACCGTGGCCCTCGTCACCGACGGCCGCTTCTCGGGCGGCACCGCGGGGTTGTGCATCGGCCACGTCAGCCCCGAGGCCATGGAAGGCGGGCCCATCGGCCTGGTGCGCGAAGGCGACCTGATCCGCATCGACATCCCGGCCCGCACCATGAACGTGCTGGTGGATCCCCTCGAACTGGCCGACCGCGAAGCCGCCTGGAAGCGTCCCCCGGCCAAGATCACCAAGGGCTGGCTGGGGCGCTACGCGCACCTGGTGACCAGCGCCCACAGGGGGGCGATCCTGGAGTTGCCTGATGAGGGGAACCGCCTATAAACCAAGGATCATGGCCACGGCTCCCAGGATGTTCCCGACGACCTCCCCGGGAACGCTCCCCAGGCGGGTATTCAGGCGCCCCTTGTCCACGGTGAAGACCTGGGTGCAGTTGGCCCAGGAAGCTTCCTTGAGTCCGGTGAGCGGGCCCTTGGGAACCGGGACATAGAAGACGAAGGCCCGGCCCTGGGTGGTGAGCGGGACGAGGATGGTGGTCCTGGCTCCCGGCGCCAGGTTGCCTTCGTCGCACTGGATGACGACCCCGGGCCGGAAGCCGTGCTGCTCGGATCCCCGGCCCGGGCTCCAGTCCAGCATCCAGATCTCCCCCTGCCGGCAGGTCGTCGTCATCGCTTGTTCCCGGGAGTCCTCCGGACCTTGCCGGCCCTGAAGGGATGCTCCGGTTCCGCGGCCAGTTCGGCCTGGGCTGGCCAGGCATACTCCAGGTCCTGGGCCGAGGGTTCCGCGGCGTAGGCGGCCCAGTCCTCGGCGAGCCTGCGGCGCCTTGCCTCCGCCCGCTTTTCCTCCAGGAGTTGGATAAGGAAGGCGTTCACACTCAGGTCCTGTTTCCGGGCGGCCTCCTGGAGGAAGGTGCCCAATTCATCATTGATGCGAAGAGTGGTGCTTAACATGGTGCACCCCATGCATCATGATGCGATATTATCTTGCGCTGTCAAGTCGCGGGCTCACGGCGCCAGCACCACCCCGCCCTCGATGTCCCGCACCAGGTTGTTCAGCCACCTGCCCGAAACCAGCCGCCATATCCCGAAGCAGGCCTTCACCGCCTCCTCCAGCCCGACCAGGGCCATGACCAGGTAGATCGGCCAGTGCAGCACCAGCACCCCCAGCGCCGCCATGGGCACGCCCACGCACCAGGGCGAAAGCACGTCCACCACCGCGGCGAAGACGGTGTCGCCGCCGTTGCGGCAGACCCCGACGATCATGGTCAGGTTCACCATGCGCAGGGGCAGGGTCGCGGCGAGGACATAGGCCGCGAGCCGGCACGACCGGAGGATGCCGGGCCCGACCCGGAAGAACGACAGGAACAGCGGTTCCCCGGAGGCCAGGCCGGCGCCCATCAGCACCCCCAGGCCCGCACCCAGGATCACGCTGCGCCTGGCGCAGGCCCGGGCCGCCGCGTCCTGGCCGGCGCCGATCCGGTTGCCGACCATCGTGCCGCAGGCGTTGCCCAGGCCGAAGGCCCCCGCCATGAACAGGCCGGTCATGACCTCCATGATCTGGGCGGTGGTGGTGGACGCCACCCCCTGCATGCCATAGAAGACGGTGTACATGCTGATGCCGATCGACCACAGCAGCTCGTTCAGGATGACCGGCAGCACCGGGCCGATGTACCTCCGCGCGAACGCGCGCGAGTAGCCGCCCAGCTCGGCGAAGGAGGCCGCCAGTTCGAGCCGGCGCCCGTAGATGATGCCCAGCAGGATCCCCAGTTCGAGGATGCGCGCGATGAGCGTGGCCGTGGCCGAGCCGCGCACCCCCATGGCCGGCAGGCCGAACCGGCCGTAGATCAGGGCGTAGTTCAGCACCGTGTTGACGCTCAGGGCCAGGACGGCGGCGGCCATCGGCGGCCGGGTGCGGCCCACGCCCCGGCTCTGGATGGCGTAGGTGGCCGACACCGACTGCACCAGGAAGCTCCAGCCGTTGATGCGCAGGAAGGCCGCGCCCAGGTCGACCACCCGGGCGTCGTGGATGAAGAAGGTCATCACCTGGCGCGGCAGGAACTGGGAAACCAGGAAGAAGGGCACGGCCGCCGCCATGCAGATGTGCAGGGAGAGCCCCAGCACCCTGCGCACCGAGGCCAGGTCGCCCTTGCCCCAGAACTGGGAGCTGAACCCGCAGGCGCCGCTGTTGACCCCGAACAGCAGCAGGATGAAGACGAAGCTGAGCTTGTTGGCGATCCCCACCGCCGAGATGGCCGTGTCGCCCAGGCCCCCGATCATGACGTTGTCGATCATCAGCAGGCCGCTGAAGATCAGGTTCTGCACCATGATCGGGAGCCCGATGCGAACGAGTTCCGCGTAGTAGGTCCTGTCCCCGAACCGATCCGCCATCCTCCACCCTACCACCGGCGGCACCCGGGCGGAGGCGCGGAGCCGCTCACTTGTCCGCGGCCAGGCCTCCCGCCGGCACGGCGGCCCCGGCCTTCTTCACCTTCACCGAGAAGAAGGTGACGAACACCGCCAGGAAAGCCAGGGCGGCCAGGCTGTACAGCCCGCCCGAATAGCTGTTGGTGGCGTGCTTGGCCCAGCCGATGATGTAGGGCCCGGTGAAGCCGCCGAGGTTGCCCAGGGAATTGATCAGGGCGATGCCCGCGGCGGCGCCGGCCCCGGTGAGGTAGGCCGAGGGCAGCGGCCAGAAGGGGCCCTTGCAGCCCATGATGCCCACCGAGGCCACGCAGATGAGCATCAGGGCGGCCATGCCGTTGCCCAGGTAGCCGGCCATGCCCAGGCCGACGCCGATGAGCATGAGGCAGAAGATCACGTGCCACTTGCGCTCCTTGAAATGGTCGGAGGAGTGGCCGATGGCGAGCATGCCGATGATGCCGAAGATGTAGGGGACCGACGACATGAACCCGGTCTGGATGGTGGAGAAGCCCTGGGCCTTGATCATCTGGGGCAGGAACATGGAGAGGCCCAGGTTGGCGCCGGTGTCGGCGAAGTAGACGAAGCCGAACAGCCAGATGACGGGATTGCTGAAGGCCTGCCAGATGCCCGGCCTGGCGACGGAATCGATCTTCTCGGCGTCCAGGACCAGCTCCCGGGCGATCCAGGCCTTCTCCTCCGCGCTCAGCCAGCTTGCCTTGGCGGGGCTGTCGGGCAGGAACATCAGGACGGCGATGGCGCCCAGCACCGCCGGCAGCCCTTCCGTGAGGTAGAGCCACTGCCAGCCGCGCAGGCCCATCAGGCCGTTGAAGTGCTGCAGCACCCAGGTGGAGACCGGCGCGCCCACGGCCAGGGAGATGGGGATGGCCAGCATGAACCGGGAGATGATCCGGGCCCGGTAGCGGGCCGGGAACCAGTAGGTGAGGAAGAGGATGACGCCCGGGAAGTAGCCCGCCTCGGCGGCGCCCAGGATGAAGCGCATGGTCAGGAAGCTGCCGGGCCCGGTGATCCAGGCCATGAGGGTGGCGGCGATGCCCCAGGAGAACAGGATCCGGGCGATCCACCGGCGGGCGCCGAAGCGGACCAGGGCGACGTTGGCCGGCACCTCGAAGGCGCAGTAGCCGATGAAGAAGATCCCCGCGCCCCAGCCGTAGGTGTAGGCGTTGAGGCCGATATCCTTGTTCATGGTCAGCGCGGCGAAGCTGACGTTCACCCGGTCCAGGTAGGAGATGACATACAGGAAGATCAGGAACGGGATCAGCCGCACGTTCAGCTTGCGCATGAGTTTCTGTTCCACGACGGCATCCATGGCTGCTCCTTGTCGCTAGTTGCGGTGGACGAAGTCCCGGTCCGCCAGCAACCGGTCCAGGTAGATCGATTTCATCTGCTTGCTCGCCATGATCTGCTTGACCGGCGGCAGCTTCAGGATCGCTCCCAGGATCGCCGCCATGGCGCGGTGGTTCCAGAGCGCCTGGTTGTCGAACACCAGGTTCTGCAGCTTGCCCCGTTCGATGGCCATCAGCACCGTCCGGTGCGCGGTGGTGACCGGGGTGATCACCCGCGCCGGCCGGGATTCCATGGCCAGGGCGCCCTTGGCGCAGGCCCGCACGCAGACGCCGCAGCCCAGGCAGAGCGAAGGGTCCAGGCGCGCCTTCATGCGCCGGGGGCGCTGCGGGTCGCCCGCCGAGACCATGGCCATGGCTTCCACCGGGCAGGCCGAGGCGCACCTGCCGCAGCCGTCGCAGCCTTGCGCGGCGGTGCGGGCGATGAAGTTGGTGGTGGCGATGGGGTTCAGCACGGCGAAGCGCTTGGCCGCCAGCATCGCTTCGCAGCAGCAGCCGCAGCAGTTGCAGATGAAGGCCACGTGCTGGCGCACGTTCTCGCCGAACTGGACCAGGCCGGCTTCCCGGGCCCGGTCCAGCAGCTCGAGGCCTTCGGCCGCCTCCACCTTGCGCGCGTGGCCGTGCTTGACGAGGGACCGGGCGGTGTTGGAAAAGGTCATGCAGATGTCCATGGGCGCCTTGCAGGCCCGGCCCAGGTGCGCCATCTTGTGCCGGCAGTAGCAGGTGCCCACGCCCATGGCGCCCGCGGTGCGGATCACTTCGCTGGCCCGCTCGTAGTCCAGCACGTGCAGCGCGCGGTCGCCGCCCAGCGCCGTTTCGTCCACGAACACACGGCCCAGCTGGGTCTCGCCCCCGGCGAACAGGTTCCGGACGAAATCCTCCTCCACGTTCAGGTACTGGTAGTACAGCTCCGCCAGCAGCTTCTGGTCGTAGCCGTTGCCGACCCGCATCATGGAGAACTCGAAGAACCCCGCCATGGGCGGCGGCAGCACGAACAGCTGGCCGTCCTGGCCGTCCATGTCCAGCAGCATGCCCCGGGCGGCAAGGCCCTCCAGGATCTTCCGGGCCTCATGGGCGGGCCTGCCCCAGACCTTCCCGGCCGCCTCGGCGCTGAACGGCCGGATCGGCAGCAGCGCCACCAGGGCCGCCTCCTCGCGGGTGAACAGCACCGAAAGGATGCGGAACAGCAGCTCCGTCGGGGGCGCGCCCTGGGGGAACCGGTTGAGGCGCCGCGCGAGGGCAGCGTAGCTGGACTTGAGGGTGGCGTGCGACATGGGGACCGGGCTGGGGGGATGCCCCAGTGTCCGCCTGCCGGAGGATCTGGTCAAATGGCTGGGCGCGTTTTGCGGCTTTTTCGCTATGATTCAGTTCTGCCGTACGTGTCTTCGCCCATCCGGCCCTTCGGGGAGATTCCCGTGCCCGTCAAACACAGCAGGCCCCCCGCGCGGAAGGCCGACTTCCTGGGCAAGGAATACTTCGAGAACCTGTTCAACCAGGTGCCGGAGGCGATCATCATCGGCGACACCGCCGGCCGGGTGCTCCGGATCAACGCCGAGTTCACCCGCATGTTCGGCTACACCAGGCTCGAGGCGACCGGGAGGAGCGTGGACGAACTCATCGCCACCGGCGCCGATCTGCTGGAGGCCACGGCGATCACCGACTGCGTGGCGCACGGCCAGAAGGTCGCCCGGGAAGGGGTGCGCAGGCACAAGGACGGCACCCCGATCCATGTGTCGATCCTCGGCGTGCCGATCATGAACCGCGGCCAGCAGCTGGCGGTCTACGGCATCTACCGCGACATCTCGGACATCAAGCGGGCCCAGGAGGAGATCCTGGAGAGCCAGCGCCAGCTGCGGGAGGCCAACGTCGCCCTGCAGGAGCGCACCCGCCAGCTGGAGCAGGTGAACGTCCAGCTGGAGCGCACCTCCAACTACGACGGCCTGACCGCCATCCCCAACCGGCGCTACTTCGAGCAGTTCTATGACCTGGAATGGCGCCGGGCCTGGCGCGAGAACCGCTGGATCAGCCTGATCATGATCGACGTGGACTTCTTCAAGGCCTACAACGACCGCAACGGCCACCTGGCCGGCGACGAGTGCCTGAAGCACCTGGCCCAGGCGCTGCAGATGGTGAACCGCGCCAGCGACCTGGTGTGCCGCTACGGGGGCGAGGAGTTCGTGGCCGTGCTGTCCGGGACCGACCTGTCCGGCGCGCGCCTGATCGCCGAGCGCATGCGCCAACGGGTGAAGGCGTTGAACCTGCGGCACGGAGATTCCTCGGTGGGCCCGCTGGTCACGGTGAGCATGGGGATCGCCGCGCAGATCCCCGAGGCCACGGCGAGCCCGAGCGACCTGCTGCTGAAGGCGGACCAGGGGCTCTACCTGGCCAAATCCATGGGGCGTGACCAGATCCAGGCGGTGAAAGCATGAACGGACCCTCCCTGCGCGGCGTGCTCGCGCCCGTGATCACCCCCTTCACCGGAGGGCTCGCCCCGGACCCCGGGCGCTTCCAGCGCCACTGCGCCTGGCTGCTGGCCCAGGGCTGCTGCGGCCTCGCCGTGTTCGGCACCAACAGCGAGGCCAACTCCCTCGGGCAGCAGGAGCGAATGGACCTGCTCTCGGGCCTGGCGGCCTCGGGAGTCGACCCGGCCCGGCTGATCCCCGGCACCGGCTGCTGCTCGCTGCCGGAGACCGTGGCCCTGTCGGCCCACGCGGTGGCCCTGGGCTGCCACGGCGTGCTGATGCTGCCGCCCTTCTACTACAAGGGCGTGCCGGACGAGGGCCTCTTCCGCAGCTATTCGGAAGTGATCCAGCGGGTGGGCGACGCCCGGCTGCGCATCTACCTCTACCACATCCCCCCGGTCTCCGGCGTGGCCATCTCCGTGCCGCTGGTGGAGCGGCTGCTGAAGGCCTACCCCGGCACCATCGCGGGGGTGAAGGACAGCGGCGGCGACTGGGAGCACACCTCGGCCCTGCTGGGCTACGCCGCCCAGGGGCTGGAGGTCTACGCCGGAAGCGAAGTGTTCCTGCTGCGCACCCTGCGCGGCGGCGGCGCCGGCTGCATCACCGCCGGGGCCAACGTCAACCCGGCGGCCATCGACCGGGTGTTCCGGCACTGGGACGAGCCCTCGGCCGAGGCCCTGCAGGCGGCCATCGACCGGGTGCGGGTGATCCTCCAGTCGCACGGGCCGATGATCCCGGCGCTCAAGGCGGTGACCGCCCATTTCGCCGGGGATCCGGCCTGGCGGACGGTGCGCCCGCCCCTGGTGGAGCTCCCCGGAGCCCAGACCCAGGCCCTGCTGGACGACCTCATGGGCGCCGGCTTCGCCATGCCGGGCCTGGCCGGATGATTTATTGCCCCGGCTTATGCGGCCTTTCAAAAGGGCAATAGGCCTGGACAGCGCCCCGCCGGCAGGCGCCCACTGGATATCCACATTCAGGGGCTCCGCAACCATGCAGCGAGAACCGGTATTCATCTCCATCTTCGACACCACCCTCCGCGACGGCGAGCAGAGCCCCGGCTGCAGCATGCAGCCCGGGGAGAAGCTGCGCATGGCGCACCAGCTGGCCGCGCTCAAGGTGGACGTCATCGAGGCCGGGTTCCCGGTGGCCAGCCTGGACGATTTCGCCGGGGTCCAGATGGTGGCCCGGGAAGTGCGCGGCCCGGTCATCGCCGCGCTCTGCCGCAGCCTGCCCGGCGGACATCGACCGGGCCTGGGAGGCCATCCGCGAGGCCGCCCGGCCGCGCATCCACACCTTCCTCGCCACCTCCGACATCCACATGAAGTTCAAGCTGCAGAAGAACCGCGCCGAGGTGCTGGCCATGGCCCGGGACGGCGGTGCGCCGCGCCAAGGGCCACACCGCCGACGTGGAGTTCAGCGCCGAGGACGCCACCCGCAGCGACCTGGCCTTCCTCTGCCGAAGTCGTCGCCGCGGTCCTGGAGGAGGGCGCCACCGTGATCAACATCCCCGACACGGTGGGCTACACCGTGCCCGGCGAATACGGCGAGATCCTGCGCACCCTGCGCCGCGCGGGTGCCGGCCCTGGACCAGGCGGTCCTCAGCGTCCACTGCCACAACGACCTGGGCCTGGCGCGTGGCCAACAGCCTGGCCGCGATCGAGGCCGGGCGCCCGGCAGGTGGAGTGCACCGTCAACGGCATCGGCGAGCGCGCCGGCAACGCCTCCCTGGAGGAGGTGGTCATGGCCCTGCGCGTGCGCAGGGACGCGCTCGGCCTTCGACACCCGCATCGCCACCCAGGAGATCTACCGCACCAGCCAGCTGCTCTCCAACATCACCGGCGTGCAGGTGCAGCCCAACAAGGCCGTGGTGGGCCGGAACGCCTTCGCCCACGAGGCCGGCATCCACCAGCACGGGGTCATGGCCAGCCCCACCACCTACGAGATCATGACCCCCGAGAGCGTGGGCGTGAAGACCAGCAGCCTGGTGCTGGGCAAGCACAGCGGCCGCCACGCCCTGGACCAGCGGTTCCGGGAGCTGGGCTTCGAGCTGGAGCCCGGAGCAGCCTGGCCCAGGCCTACCTCCTGTTCACCCGCCTGGCCGACCAGAAGAAGGAGATCTTCGACGAGGACCTGGTGGCCCTGGTCAACGACGGCCTCACGGACGGCGCCGACACCTACCAGCTGCGGGCGGTGCAGGCCACCGCCGGCACCCACTCGGTCGCCACCGCCCTGGTGATCCTCGCGATGGGCGACAAGGAGATCACCGAGACCGCCTCCGGCGACGGCCCGGTCAACGCGGTGTTCGAGGCCATCAACCGCATCACCGGGCTGCCAGGGCGAGCTGCTGGACTTCCGCCTGGCCTCGGTCACCGGCGGCGCCGACGCCCTGGGCGAGGTGTTCCTGCGGGTGCAGTTCCCGGAGGGGACCTTCTCCGGCAAGGCCGCCAGCACCGACATCGTCGGCAGCAGCGCCCAGGCCTACCTCAAGGCCGTCAACAAGGTGCTCCAGCGCATGCCGGACCGCCGAACCCATCGTCAACGCCTGAAGGAGCGACCCATGCGCGCGCGAATCGCAGTGCTGCCCGGCGACGGCATCGGCCCCGAGGTGACCCGGGAGGCCGTGGCCTGCCTGGGCCAGGTGGCCCGGGCCAACGGCCACGACTTCAGCTTCCAGAGCCACCCCATCGGCGGCTACGCCCTGGACGCCTACGGGGTGCCGCTGCCCGCCGGCCACCCTGGAGGCCTGCCTCGGCCTCGGACGCGGTCCTGCTGGGGGCGGTGGGCGACCCCCGGCACGACAAGCAGCCCGCCGGGCTCAAGCCCGAAAGCGGCCTCCTGGCCCTGCGCCAGGGCCTGGGCGCCTACGCCAACCTGCGCCCGGCGCTGCTGCACCCGGCCCTGGCCGCCTCCTCGCCGCTGAAGGAGGAGGTGGTGCGCGGCACCGACCTGGTGATCGTGCGGGAACTGGCCGGCGGCCTGTATTTCGGCGAGCCGCGCGAGCCTCGAGCGCCGACCGCGGGTTCAACACCCTCGCCTACACCCGGTTCGAGGTGGAGCGCATCGCCCGGTGCGCCTTCGACCTGGCCCGGCGGCCGCAGGCGCAAGGTCACCAGCGTGGACAAGGCCAACGTGCTGGAGTCCAGCCAGCTCTGGCGCAAGGTGGTGATCGAGGTGGCCGCCGGACTACCCGGACGTGGCCCTGGACCACCTCTACGTGGACGCCTGCGCCATGGCCCTGGTCACCCGGCCCGCCAGCTTCGACGTGGTGCTCACCGACAACCTGTTCGGCGACATCCTCAGCGACGAGGCCTCGGTGCTCACCGGCAGCCTGGGCATGCTGCCCAGCGCCAGCCTGGGCGGCAAGGTCGGGCTTTACGAACCGGTGCACGGCTCGGCCCCGGACCTGGCCGGGCGCGACCTGGCCAACCCCATCGGCGCCATCGGCAGCGCCGCCATGCTGCTGCGCCACAGCCTGGGCCTGGAGGCGGAGGCCGACGCCCTGGAGGCGGCCATCGCCGCGGTGCTCAGCCACGGGTTCGGCACCGCCGACCTGGCCTGCCAGCCGGCCCGGGTCGGCACCCGGGGCATGGGCGAGGCGATCCGCCAGAGTTTCGCCAAGGAACGCTGTCGCGGGGAGACGGTATGAGCGCCCGGACCCTCTACGACAAGCTCTGGGAAAGCCACGTGGTGGAAGCGCGCGAGGACGGCGCCGCGCTGCTCTACATCGACCGCCACCTGGTGCACGAAGTGACCAGCCCCCAGGCCTTCGAAGGGCCTGGCCCTGGCCGGGCGCGCCGGTGCGCCGGCCCCAGGCGGCCCTGGCCGTGGTGGACCACAACGTCTCCACCCGGGACCGCCGCGCCGGCATCAAGGACCCCACCAGCCGCCTGCAGGTGGAGACCCTGGAGACGCAACTGCCAGGACCCGGCCTTCCGGGTGCCCTACATCCCCCTGCTGGACCCGCGCCAGGGCATCGTCCACATCATCGGGCCCGAGCAGGGCTTCACCCTGCCCGGCGCCACCCTGGTCTGCGGCGACAGCCACACCAGCACCCACGGGGCCTTCGGCGCCCTGGCCTTCGGCATCGGCACCAGCGAGGTGGAGCACGTGCTGGCCACCCAGACCCTGGTGCAGAAGCGCGCCCGCAACTTCCGCATCCTCTGCGAGGGCGCCCTGCCCAAGGGCGTAGGCGCCAAGGACCTGGTCCTGCGCCATCATCGGCCGGATCGGCACGGCCGGCGGCACCGGCTGCGCCCTGGAGTTCGCCGGCGAGCGCGGTGCGCGCCATGTCCATGGAAGCGCGCATGACCCTGTGCAACATGGCCATCGAGGCCGGCGCCCGCACCGGCCTGGTGGCCCCGGACGAGACCACCTTCGCCTACCTGAAGGGCCGCCCCATGGCCCCGGCCGGCGCCCTGTGGGACCGGGCGGTGGCGTCCTGGCGCACGCTGGCCACGCGATCCCGACGCCGGTTCGACCGGGAGCTGGTCATCGAAGTGGACCGGCTGGAGCCCATGGTGACCTGGGGCACCAACCCCGAGGCCGTGGCCCCCATCACCGGCCGCGCGCCCGCGCCTGGCCGACGCCCCCAGCCCCGAAGCGGCCGGCCCAGATGGAGCAGGCCCTGGCCTACATGGGCCTCGCCCGGGCCAGGTGCTCCAGGGCGCTGCCGGTGGACGTGGTGTTCATCGGCTCCTGCACCAACGGGCGGATCGAGGACCTGCGCCAGGCCGCCGCCGTGCTCGAGGGGCCGGCGGGTGGCCGCCGGGGTGCAAGGTCCTGGTGGTGCCCGGCAGCGGCCTGGTGAAGGCCCAGGCCGAAGCCGAGGGGCTGGACGACGGTGTTCCTGGCCGCCGGCTGCCAGTGGCGCGAGCCCGGGTGCTCCATGTGCCTGGGCATGAACGACGACCAGCTCGAGCCCGGCGAGCGCTGCGCCAGCACCAGCAACCGGAACTTCGAAGGGCCGCCAGGGCCGGCTGGGGCGCACCCACCTGGTCTCCCCCGCCATGGCCGCCGCCGCCGCGGTGCGCGGGCTGCCTCGCCGACGTCCGGGAATTCCTCTAGGAGGCGCGCCATGCAGCCGTTCACCACCCACACCGGCCTGGCCGCCGCCATGCTCCAGGACAACATCAACACCGACCTCATCATCCCCAAGCAGTTCCTCAAGACCATCCACCGCCGCGGCCTGGGCCGGCACCTGTTCCACGACCTGCGCTACCGGGAGGACGGCAGCGAGGACCCCGGCTTCGTGCTCAACCGCGAACCCGGCCGCGCGCGCCAGCATCCTGCTGGCCGGCGCCAACTTCGGCTGCGGCTCCAGCCGCGAGCACGCCCCCTGGGCCCTGCTGGACTTCGGCTTCCGGGCAGTGCTGGCGCCCGTCCTTCGCCGACATCTTCGCCAACAACGCCGTGAAGAACGGCATCCTGCCCGCCGTGCTGGATCCCGCGGAGGCCTGCTGGCCCTGGCGGCCCACGCGGGCGAACTGGAGGTGGACCTGGCCGCCCTGAAGGTCCGCGCCGGCGCGTCCGAGCTTCCCGTTCCGTGCGGACCCCTGGGCCCGGGGCATCCTGCTGGAGGGCCTGGACGAGATCGAGCAGACCCTGCGCGGCATCGCCTCGGTCGAAGCCTTCGAACAGCGGCGCGCGTCCGAGGCGCCCTGGCTGTGACTTCCCTTGGAACCTCCCTGCGATAAGAAACATTCATTCGGTGAGGTCGTCCCCGGTTCAGGCGCCCACTGGGTTTTGTTATGCCTGGGGCTGGACGGGGCGACCTCCTTGGGGGAGGTTGGAAATGTAGAATGCAAACGTTGGCCAGGGTCAGCCGGTCCGGCTCAGCCGGCCGAAGGCCCGCCCCAGCCGCTGCCCCGCCCACAGCCACGCGGCGATCACCGCCAGCAGGATCACCGCGATCTGCCCCGGCACCGCCCGCAGGGAATGGTACAGCGCGATCAGGCCCTGCTGGATGAGCGAGCCGCCGGCCTTGCCCAGCCGGGCCCCCACCACGTCGATGGCGGCCTTGCCCTTGGTCTTGGATTCGGGGTCGAGCGGGATGTACGCCATTTCCTTGGTGGGGTCGAACAGCGAGTATTTGGTGGCCTTGCTCAGCACGTTCTGGATGGTGCCGAACAGCACCGCCGCCGCCAGGGGGGTGGTGTCGAAGCGCGCCAGCCACGGGGCGGAGGCGTCCTCGAACAGGATGAAGCCGAAGAATCCGATGCCGGTGGCCAGCAGCACCACCGGGGTGGCCAGGGCGGCGACGGTCCAGCCGTACACCCGGATCACGTTGTTGGCCATGAAGAGCATCAGGAACAGCGTGGCGGCCCCGGTGGCCAGGGAGAAGTTCGCCATGTAGTCCTGGTAGTCCCCGGGGTCGGGGTGGAGCCGGCCCAGGTGGGTCTTCCAGGTGACTTCGATCAGGTTGATGGCGATGCCGTAGCAGATCACCAGGAGGGCGATCCAGAGCAGGTAGCGCGAGCGCAGCAGGAACCGGACGGCCTCCCGGAACCCCATTCCGGACCCGGCGTGGTTGCGCGCCCGCTGCTCGGTCTCGGAGCAGAACCGGGGATCGGTCAGCACCTCCCGGTTGATCCAGCGGTAGATCAGCAGGATGGCCGCGATGCTCAGCAGCACCACCGCCATCAGCACCAGCACGTACGCGGTCCAGCTCTCCATGGGCCGGTGCCGGACCAGCTGCCGTTCCAGCACGTGGATGACATGGTTGGCGAACTTGACGGCGATCAGGGCGATGTTGGCGCCCGAGCCCGAACAGGGCGTAGAAGCGCCTGGACTCCTCCAGCTTCACGATGTCGTTGGCGAAGGTCCAGAACAGCAGCGACAGGGCCACGCTGCCCCACAGCTCGGCCATGACGTAGAACAGGCAGAACACCCAGTGGCGGGCCATGGCGGCCAGGCTGGCCAGGCCCGGAGGCAGCCGGCCCTGCCAGTGCCAGTGCGGCTCGACCGCCTCCCGCACCGGGAAGATGCAGGCGAAGCAGAAAAAGAAGGCCAGCGAAGGGGACCAGGGCCGCGTAGAACAGCGCCCGCCGGCTCAGCAGGTTGCTCATGCGGGCGTAGGCCAGCATGAACAGCACCGAGACCGGGATGACCCCGTAGACCTTCAGGAACGGGATCAGGTCGGCGCCGCCGCCCGGGGCCGTGACGATCAGGGTGTCCTTGGTGTTGCGCAGCAGCGAGTAGACGAACGAGATGAAGAAGAACATCAGGAGCATGGGCAGGAATTTCTTCAGTTCGCCGCGGCGGATGGGCCAGATCATGCGCCTCAGCCTGCCGAACTCGGGGTCACCGTCCATGGCCGTCTCCGCCTTGTTCATGCGCCACCCGGCGCCCGAAGTTCCGGGCGGCCTCCATTCGCCGGTTGCGCCGCCCGGCCCGAGTCGTTACACTCCACCCATGAACCATTGTCCGCGCCCCTTCGCTCACACCCCGGGATCCCGGGGCACGGGCCGCTGCATTACCACCGGTACCATGACTACCCGCTTCGCGCGGAGGCCGGGACCGTCCTAGGACGAAGGCAAACCAAACAACCCCCCGGCCCCGCTCACCTGCGGGGCCTTTTCCATTAAGGCAGGCCATGAACAGCACGGATCCAGCCCATTCGCTCCCCCTCGCCCGCTCCGGGGCCAAGGGCATCCTGGTGATGAAGTTCGGCGGCACCTCCGTGTCCGGGGAGGAGGGCCTGACCAAGGTGGCCGGCCTGGCCCGCGCGGCCCTGGACGGGCAGCGGGTGCTGCTGGTGGCCTCGGCCATGGCCGGCGTCACCGACCTCCTGGTGGCCGGGGCGCACCGGACCAAGGGGACGGACGAAGTGCTGGGCGCCTACGGCTCGATGCACCGCCGGGCCCTGGCGGCCCTGGAACTGCCCGCCGGACCGACCCGGGCCCTGGAGGCCCGACTGGACGCCCTGGAAGGGGAACTCTCGCGCCTGCTCCAGGGAGTCAACCTGCTGGGCGACTGCTCGCCCCAGGTGCTGGCCCGGATCTGCTCCCTGGGCGAGCGCGCCTCCTGCGCCCTGCTGGCCGGGCTGCTCGAGGCCCAGGGCAGCCCCTGCCTGTGCCTGGATCCGGTGAAAGTGCTGGTCTGCCATGGCAACCCCAGCGAAGCCGCGCCCCTGCCGGCCCGGATCCGCGAGCGGCTGGCGCCGTTCCGCCTGGGCGAGCAGCCGCTGGCCCTGCTGCCCGGGTTCTTCGGCGGCAACGAGGCCGGGGAGCCGGTGCTGCTGGGCCGGGGCGGCTCGGACCTTTCCGCGGCCCTGGCCGCGGCCGCCGTGGACGCCGCCCTGCTGGAGATCTGGACCGACGTGGACGGCGTGTTCACCGCCGACCCGAGGCTGGTGGAGAACGCCCAGTGCCTGGAGGAGCTCAGCTACGAGGAGGCCATGGAACTGGCCTACTTCGGCGCCAAGGTGCTGCATCCGCGCACCCTGGGCTACGTGCGAGGCCCCGGCATCCCCACCCGGGTGCGCAACACCCACCGGCCGCGCCACCCCGGCACCCTGGTGACGGCCGACGCCGTCGCTTCCGAGGATTCGCCCCGGGGCCTCACCCTGCTGCCCGGCATGTCCCTGCTGGACCTGTCCGGCTCCGGCCTGAAGGGCGTGCCGGGGGTGGCCGCGCGCGCCTTCGGCTCGCTGGCCGCGAGGGGCGTCAACGTCGTGCTGATCACCCAGGGCTCCAGCGAGTGCGCCATCACCATCTGCGTGCGCAAGGAGGAGGCCCAGGCGGCGCGCGAAGCCCTGTCCGCCACCTTCGAAGCCGAACTGGCCGCGGGCCTCATGGACCCGCTCACGCTCAAGCCGGACCACGCCGTGGTGAGCGTGGTGGGCGACGGCATGGGCAAGTATGTCGGGGTGGCCGGCTCGTTCTTCGGGGCGCTGGGCGGCCAGGGGTGCAGCGTGGTGGCCATCGCCCAGGGCGCCAGCGGGCGCTCCATCTCGGCGGTGGTGGCCGAGCGGCAGGGGCCCCAGGCCCTGGCCGCGGTGCACCGGCGCTTCTACGGCGGGCTGGAGCCGCTGGAGCTGTACCTGATGGGCATCGGCCTGGTTGGCAAGCAGTTCCTGGTGCAGTTGCAGCACCTCAAGCAGCGCATGCCCGAGGTGGCCGCCTCCCTGAAGCTCTGCGCGGTGACCAACTCCCGGCGCATGCTGGTGGATCCCGACGGGCTGGACCCGGCCCGCGCCCTGGCCGAGATGGAGGCCCGGGGCGAGCCCCTGGACGAGGCGCGCCTGCGCGAGGGCGTGAGCCTGCGCAAGCCCGACCACGCCGTGCTGGTGGACTGCACCACGTCGCAGACCCTGGCCGACAGCTACCTCGCCTTCGTCGAGGCCGGCTTCCACCTGATCAGCGCCAGCAAGAAGGCCAACAGCGGCGCCATGGCCTCCTGGCGCGAGCTGCGCCGGGCGCTGGAGCGGCGCGGCCGGGTGTTCCACTACGAGACCAACGTCGGCGCCGGCCTGCCCATCCTGGGCACCCTGCGCGACCTGCGCCACGGCGGCGACCGGGTGCAGTGCCTGGAGGGCATCCTCAGCGGGTCGCTGTCCTACATCTACGGCCGGCTGGACGCGGGCGCCCGTTTCAGCGAAGCGGTGCGCGAGGCGCGCGAAGCCGGCTTCACCGAGCCCGATCCGCGCGACGACCTGTCCGGGCTGGACGTGGCGCGCAAGGCGCTGATCCTGCACCGGGAGATGGGGGGCGAACTGGAACTGGGCGACGTGCTGGTGGAGGGCGCGCTGCCCGCCGGCTTCGACGCCGGCGGCACCGTGGACGAGTTCATGGCGCGCCTGCCGGAACTCGACGCGCCGTTCGCGGAGCGCATGGCGGCCCTGAAGGCGGAGGGCAAGGCCCTGCGCTACGCCGCCACCGTCACCCCCGAAGGCTGCCGGGTGGGCGCGATCGAAGTGGACGCCGCCCATCCCCTGCAGGTGATCCGCGGCGGCGAGAACGCCCTGTGCCTGTCCACCGAGGCCTACCACCCCCACCCGATGGTGGTGCGCGGCTACGGCGCCGGCGCCGCGGTCACCGCCACCGGGGTGTTGGCCGACGTGCTGCGCATCGCCCGCGGCGCCCGCCCGTGAAGCGGGTCCTCGCCTTCGCCCCCGCCGGCATCGGCAACTTCGCCGCCGGCTTCGACGTGCTGGGCGCGGCCATCGTGCCCCTGGAGGGGCCCCCCCTGGGCGACCGGGTGGAGGCGCGGCTCGCGCTCGCGGACAGCTTCGCCGCCGAAGGCCCGTTCGCCCAGCAACTGCCGCCGCGGCCCGCCGACGACCTGGCGCTGAAGGCCCGGGCGGCGTTCCAGCGGGCCTGGGGGCGCGCACTGCCGCCCCTGGCCATCCGCCTCTTCAAGGAGCTGCCGGTGGGCAGCGGGCTGGGCAGCAGCAGCGCCACCGTGGTGGCGACCCTCGCGGCCCTGGACGCGCTGCTGGAGGCGGGCCTGCCGGAGGCGGCGCTGCTGCGGGCCGGAGGCGAGGCCGAGGCCCAGGGCTGCGGCGACTACCACCTGGACAACGTGGCGCCGGCGCTGCTGGGCGGCCTGCGCCTGCTGGATCCCGAAGGCCGGGCCCTGGCGCTGCCGTTTCCCGGGCACCTGCTGTTCGCCCTGGCCAGCCCGGAGCTGCGGCTCGACACCCGGGAAGCCCGCGCGGCCCTGCCGGACCAGGTGCCGCGCACCCTGGCCGTGGCCCACGCCCAGAACCTGGCCGGGCTGGTGTACGCCCTGTGCGCGAATGACGCCCGCGCGCTCCGGGCCTGCCTGCGCGACCTCCTGGCGGAGCCGCACCGGGCGCCCCTGGTGCCGGGGTTCCGGGGGGTGCAGGCGGCGGCGATGGGGCAGGGGGCCCTGGGCTGCACCCTGTCCGGCGCCGGGCCGGCGATCTTCGCGGTGGCGGAGCGGGACCGGGTGGCGGCGGTGGGGGCGGCCATGGAGGCGGCCTGGGCGGACGCCGGCGTGCGCTGCCAGGTGCGGATCTGCCGGCTGGAGGAGCGGGGGGCCCGAATCCTGGAGCGCGACTGAGGACCGGGTCCGGGCCTCACAGGTCCATGGCGGCCTGGACCAGGAACAGCCCCAGATCGGTTTCGTCCACCCCCAGCCCGGGCAGTCCCCTGAGGTAGGACAGCTGGGTGGCCCGGTCGTCCACCGGAGCCGGGGACAGGGCGCGCAGGCGCTCCAGCAGGACCTTGAGGTTGAGATGGCGGGCGTGCTTGATATCGGCCCCGAGGCACTGGAAACGCAGGCGCGACTCGTAGAGCATGATCGCCGGCAGTCCCTCCGCGCGCACCACCAGGATGAACGACTCCCGCTCGGAGGTCACCTGCTCGGTCACCGTCACGACCTTCTTGCTGAAGGAAAGCCCCCCCGTCAGCAGCGCCCGGCCCATGGAAAATTTGCGCTCCGTGGACTTAACCAGTTCGGCGTGGGAGGTGGTCCGGTGCCCGGGCTGGAACAGGGTGATGCTTGCGGACGGGCAATCGTGGCAGGCGCCGCGCCCGTCCGTCACCGCGAATCCGTTGCCGGTCCAATCCAACTGCCGGGCCACGATCCGTTGGCGATCGGTGGGAACCTGGCTTACTTCGGCGGCGAAGGCCCTGAACCCCAGGTCCATCAACCCTGCCGTCAGCCGCGGGGCTTGTTCCGCGGGAGCTTGGCGCACCAGGATCCTGGGCAGCACCCCCGCGCAGCGGGCCCTCACTTCCATCACGGTCAGGCCGCAAAGGGCAGCGGCCCCCTGCATGGCGGTGGGAGCTTCGGGCAGGCCGGCCACGGCGATGAACATGCTGGAGTCTAACCCCAGGTCCAGGCCCGCACCCGGGAATTCGGGGCGGCAGGCGGGACACCTAGTTGACTGTCACGGTCACTGTAGCGCTGGCGCTGCCGTAAGGCCCCTCGGCCACCAGCGTATAAGTGGTGGTGGAACCCGGCTGGACGGTGACGCCGGAGTTGCGGCAGGGCCCGGGCCCGGGATTGACGAAGAACCGGGTGGCGTTGGTGGCGCTCCAGGCCAGGGTGGCCGAGGCTCCGGCCGCGAGGGTGGCGGGGCTGGCGCCGAAGCTCTGGATCGCGGGGGGCGGCCCCGAGGGGATCGCAGTGTACACGGTGCCCATCTGCACCAGCTCCAGGTCGGCTCCGGTGATGCCGCCCAGGCTGTGCAGGTCGTTGTTGTCCCAGCGCGCATCGGGGCATCCGGAGAGGTACCAGGCGGAGCCGTTGTCGGCCAGGATCATGCCGTACGTTTTGAGCGCCTGGAGCACCACCTGGGACTGCGGCGGATATCCGGAGATGTCGGTGCCGGCCTTGAGCCGGAACCGGGCGCCCATGGGCGGGGCATCGGCGCTGGTCACGCTGGAGGCCCAGTGGCTGGCGGGCGCCACGAAGGCCATCCGGGTGGTGGGGACGGTCAGGCGCAGGGCGTGGCGGATGGCGCCCGAGGCCATCTCGTCGTACTTGGCCAGGCCCGGGAACAGGGGCAGGCCGGCGGCGTCGGCGCTGGTCCAGCCCCAGGGGCGCATGGCGTCGGAGGTCAGGTCCCAGATGGCGCCGCTGTCGGCGAACCAGGTGCCGTCCGGCTGCAGCTGGGAGGCGTAGAGCTCGTACAGGAACTGGTTGTCCCGGTCCATGACCAGCACGTGGCGGTCGCCGCTGGTGTCGGTGGGGCTGATCCCTTCGTAGGGTGGCGGCACGGGGATGGGCATGGGTCCGGGATCGCTTTCATCGCCGTAGGCCTGGTAGCTCACCGCCACCCTGGCCTGGCTCCCGGCCACCACCGCGAAGGGGATGCCGATGGGAGCGCCATCGTACAGCCCTGATCCGAAATCCGGGTGCAGGCCGACCGTGGGGCCCACGAAGGCGACCACGGCGTCGCTCGAGGGGTCCGCGGGCAGGGCCGAGATGTCCTGGTTCCAGGGATTGTCCGCCGGGAAGGGCAGGTAGCCGTTGAGCGCCGCGCCGATGCCCAGGCTCGGGGTCCCGGGAACGACCGGCGCGGGAGGCGCGGGAGGCGTCGTGACGCTGGACGGGGTCCCGCCCCCGCCGCCGCCCCCGCAGCCGGGCGCCAGGGCCAGGGCCAGGGCGGGCAAGGCATGGAGGAGCCGCATGGGATCTCCTGTTTGCAGCATCCTACGCCCTCGGGGGCCGACCGGCCAGCCCGGACGGTTCCTTTACTGGCCGGGACCCGATCGTGGGATCCTGATCCAACCACCCCGGGTCCCATGCCGCGCACCCCGCTCCGCAACCGCCTGATCTTCCTCCTCATCGCCATCGCCCTCCTGTGCGGCGGCCTGTTCAACTTCGTCAAGCTGGGCGACTACTCGAGGCAGGCGCGCCTCAAGGCCCTCGCCGCGGACCGGCGGGGAGTCAAGCTGGTCCCCGACGCGGAGATGATCCTGATCGCCCAGGGCCGCTTCACCATGGGGTCGCCCCGCTCGGAGCGCGGCCGGGGCCGGGACGAGACCCAGCACAAGGTGCGGCTTTCCGCCTTCCTCCTGGGCCGGTACCCGGTCACCCAGGTGCTGTGGCAGGCCGTGACCGGCAACAATCCGTCCTATTTCAAGGGCGGCGGCCAGCTGCCGGTGGAGGGGGTGACCTGGTACGACTGTGTCGAGTTCTGCAACCTGCTGAGCCAGAAGGAGGGCCTGGCGCCCTGCTACGCCTACGAAGGGGTCGGCACCGACCCCGCGGAATGGCCCGAGGGCTGGAAGCGCCAGGTGCACGACAGCATCGTCTGCGACTGGTCCGCCAGCGGCTACCGCCTGCCCACCGAGGCCGAGTGGGAGTACGCCTGCCGGGCCGGCACCACCACAGCCACCCCGTTCGGCTCCGGACTGTCGTCGACCCAGGCCAATTTCAACGGCGAGCACCCCTACAATCGCGGGCGGAAGGGGGCGAACGTGGGGCGCACCACCCCGGTGGGCAATTTCCCGCCCAACCCCTGGGGCCTGTACGACCTGGCCGGGAACACCCCGGAGTGGTGCTGGGACTGGTACGGGGACTACCCGGCGGAAGAGCAGGAGGATCCCCGCGGCGCCGAGCCCGGGTCGGGCCGCCGGGTCTACCGGGGCGGCGGGTGGTTCAGCTTCGGCGAGGACCTGCGCTCCGCGGCGCGGTTCAGCGACGTGCCCTGCTTCCGGGTGGACATGCTGCCCGGAGGCCTCAGGCTGGCGCGCAGGGGAAACTGATCAATGGCTGCAGCCGCAGCCCTGCTCCCCGCAGGCTTCCTCGCCCTCGCCGCCGCAGCAGCCCTCCTCGCCGGAACCGCCGCAGCAGCCCCCGCCGGGCGCCAGGTAGCCCTGGGCCATGTCCATCAGGTTGTTGTGCGGCACCATCTTCACCCGGATGGCGATGTTGACCGCCTTGATCCGGTCCTCGCGGCTCACGCCCTGCTTGTGCAGGTTGAAGTTGTGCTGCTGGAAGGCGTCCTCGTTGTTGGCGGCCATGGCGCTGGCCATGGCGATCAGCTCGGCCACGGTCTCGGTGATCAGGGTGGGGGTTTCGGTTTCCACGGGAGTCCTCGTATGGGCGGCCGCCTCCGGCCAGCTCCTTCGATGATGCCGCCGGAGGGCGGTCTTGGCTACCGGCCCCCGGGGAAATGGGGCGCGGGTCACAGGGCGAAATGCTCCGGATGGGCGTACAGCCCCGGGCTGCCGCCGGTATGCAGGAACAGCACGTTGTCGCCCTTGGCCCACCGGCCCGCGCGCGCCAGGGCGATGAGCCCGGCCATGGCCTTGCCGGTGTAGGTGGGGTCCAGCAGGATGCCTTCGGTGCGGGCCAGCATCCGGACCGCTTCGACCATGCCCGGGGTGGGCAGCGCGTAGCCTTCGCCCAGGTAGTCGTCCAGGCAGGTCACGGCAGCTTTCGCCGGCGCGCCCAGGAAGTCGCCGGCGTCCTGCACCAGCTCCCGGACGGCGGCCTCGGCCTGGGCCCGGGGGCTGAGCACGGTCATGCCGGTCACCGGGATGGCGCCGTCCAGGCCCAGGAGCATCCCGGACAGGGTGCCGCCGCTGCCCACGGCCAGGATGATGTCCCTGATCTCCAGCTGCGCCGCGCTGACCTGCGCCAGCAGTTCCTGGGCGCAGGCGATGTATCCCAGCGCGCCCACCGGGTTCGAGCCCCCCAGCGGGATGAGGTAGGGCCGGCGCCCCTCGGCCTCGGCCGCCCGGCCCGCCTCGGCCAGCGCCGCTCCCAGGTCGGCGCCCCAGGGCACCGTGATGATCCGCTCGGCCCCCAGCAGGTGGTACAGCAGCACGTTGCCGTTGCCGTCCGGGGCGTAGGCGCCGGGCTCGCTCTCCGCCAGCACCAGCCGGCAGTTCAGCCCCTCCCGGGCCGCGGCGGACAGGGTCAGGCGGCAGTGGTTGGATTGCACCCCGCCGCAGGTGATGAGCGTGTCCGCCCCCTGGGCCAGGGCGTCGGCCACCAGGAACTCCAGCTTGCGCGTCTTGTTGCCTCCGCCGGCCAGGCCCAGCTGGTCGTCGCGCTTGATGTAGACCGTCGGCCCGCCCAGCGCCCGGGAGAACCGGTCCAGGCGCTGCACGGGGGTCCAGCCGTCGCTGTAGGGGATGCGGGGAAACCGGGATATGTCCATTAAATTTCATTCAAGCACAGAAATGGCTGGCGCGCCGGGATGAAAAATGAGACATAGTTCCTGGGTCATTTAAAACGAACAGGCTGACAGCATCTATCGCCGGGCAAGACAAGGCCAATCCTTGCGGAGGGGCACGAGGTGACTGAAGCGTTACTGGAAGTCAGCGGTCTCAAGAAGCATTTCGCCATCAAGGCGGGCATCCTGCGGCGCACGGTGGGCCACGTGCGCGCCGTGGACGGGGTGTCGTTCAGCCTGCGCGCGGGCGAAACGCTGGGGATCGTCGGCGAATCCGGATGCGGCAAGTCCACCACCGGGCGGATGGTGATGCGGGTGCTGAAGCCCACCGCCGGCCGGATCCTGTTTGACGGCCAGGACATCACCCACCTGGGCGGAAGCGCCCTGCGCGGCATCCGCGCGAAGTTCCAGATGGTGTTCCAGGACCCCTACGCTTCGCTCAACCCCAAGCTGACCGTGGGCGAGATCATCGCCGAGCCGCTCATCGTCAACCGCGGCGCGACCCTGCGAAGCTGCCAGGAGCGCGTGGTCAACCTGCTGGAGATCGTCGGCCTGCGCGCCGAGAACCGCGGCAGCTACCCGCACGAGTTCTCCGGCGGCCAGCGCCAGCGCATCGGCATCGCCCGGGCGCTGGCGCTCAACCCCAAGCTGATCGTGGCCGACGAGGCGGTCTCGGCGCTGGACGTCTCCATCCAGTCGCAGATCCTCAACCTCATCGTCGACCTGAAGCGCGAGTTCACCCTCTCCTACATCTTCATTTCGCACAACCTGGCGGTGATCCGGCACATCAGCGACCGGGTCGGGGTGATGTACCTGGGCCGGATCGTCGAGCTGTGCCCCAAGCTCGAGCTGTACCAGCGGCCGCTGCACCCCTACACCGAGGCCCTGCTGTCGGCGGCCCTGGAGCCGCGGAGGTCCCTGAGGCGCACCCGGATCATCCTGCAGGGCGACGTGCCCAACCCGGCCGATCCGCCCGCGGGCTGCCCGTTCCACCCGCGCTGCGCCAAGGCCATGCGCGGCCTTTGCGAACTGCAGGTGCCGCTCCTGAAGGAAGTGGCCCCGGACCACCAGGTGGCGTGCCACCTGTACCTGAAAGGACCCGCCATGCCGGAGCCGTCGGAAGCGCTGTTCGGGGGGAAGGTGGCCATCGTCACCGGGGCCGGGCACGGCTTCGGCCGGGCCATCTCGGTGGAACTGGCGCGCCGCGGCGGGAAGGTCGTCGCGGTGGACATCACCGGCGACGAGCTGGACGAGACCGCGGCCCTGGGCCGCGGGGCCATCAGCGTCCGCCGGGTCGACGTCACCCGGGAGGACCAGGTCCAGGCCTGCGTGGACTGGACCGTCGGGACCCTGGGCCAGGTGGACGTCCTGGTGAACAACGCCGGCGGCGTGCTGGGCCAGGTCAGCAAACCGGTGGAGGAGGTCACCAGCGCCGAATGGGCCCGGATCATCGACGTGAACCTGAACGGGGCGTTCTACTTCATCCGCGCGGTGGCCCCGCACATGAAGGCCCGGCGCTACGGCCGGATCGTCAACGTCTCCTCGGGCGCCGGGCGCAGCTTCAGCCTCACCGGCATCCAGGCCTACGCCAGCGCCAAGGCCGGCCAGATCGGCCTGACCCGGCAGATGGCCCGCGAGCTGGGCGCGTTCGGCATCACCGTCAACAACGTGGCGCCGGGCTTCGTGCGCAGCAACCCGGCCACGGAACGGCAGTGGCAGGCCATGGGCGAGGCCGGCCAGCAGAAGCTCCTGGACGCCATCGCCCTGCACCGGCTCGGAACGCCCGAGGAGATCGCCTACGCGGTGCTGTTCTTCGCTTCCGACTACGCCAGCTACGTCAGCGGCCAGATCATCAGCGCCGACGGCGGCAACCACATGTTCTAGAAAGGAGGTTTCGCGCAGGCGCCGCAGTCCCATCCCACAACCCCAATCCACCCAAGGAGGACCCGCATGACCCGATCACACATCCTGCCCAGGCTCGCCGCATGGCCCGTGGCGCTGACCCTGTCCATGAGCTTCTACGGACCGGCCGCCAGCGCCGCGCCGCTCGTCATCGCCATGGGCGCGGACAACACCGGCCTGGACCCCATGACCGTCATGAACAACGAATCCGGCTTCATCATGGCGGCGATCTACAACGAACTGGTGGAATACAAGCCCGGCAGCACCGAAGTGGGCCCCGGGCTGGCCGACACCTGGGACGTCTCCAAGGACGGCCTGACCTACACCTTCCACCTGCACCCCGGCGTCATGTTCCATGACGGCACGCCGTGCAACGCCGACGCCATCGTCGCCTGGCTGGACCGCCAGCTGAACAAGGCCAACCCCAACTACTACGCCAACAAGCCGGGCGTGGACAGCTACGTGGACTTCACCTTCCACGGCGTCGACTCCTACAAGAAGGTGGACGACAGGACCGTGCGCATCCACATGACCAAGCCCAACGCCGAGTTCCTCAACAGCCTGGCCATGGTCTGGACCGGCGTCACCAGCCCCGCCGCCGTGGCCAAGTGGGGCCCCGACTACTACAAGCACCCGGTGGGCACCGGGCCCTTCAAGTTCGTGGAGTGGGTGCCCAACGACCACGTGACGCTCGAACCCAACATGGCGTTCTGGAAGGGCAAGCCCAAGCTCGACAAGCTCATCTACCGGGTCATCCCGGAGAGCGCGGTGCGCGTGATGGAGATCAAGAAGGGCACCGTGGACGTGCTGGCCGACGTCTCCCCGGCCGATTCCAAGATCCTCATGGAGGACAAGAACATCCACATGATGGCCGAGCCCGGGCTGATGGTGAACGGCGTCGCCCTGCCGACCAACACCAAGCCCTTCAACGACGTGCGGGTGCGCCAGGCGCTGAACTACGCCGTCGACAAGGAGACCCTGAACAAGTACCTGTACAAGGGCCTGGCCACCACCATGAACAGCCCGCTGCCGCCCACCCAGTGGGGCTACGACAAGAGCCTGCCGGGCTATCCCTACAACCCGGAGAAGGCCAAACAGCTGCTGGCCGCGGCGGGCTATCCCAACGGCTTCAACGCCACCCTCTACGTCTACCCGAACCCCCGCGGGTACAACCCCGTGGGCGGCGCGACCCTGGGCCAGGCGATCCAGGCCGACCTGAAGAAGGTGGGCGTCAACCTCACTCTGCAGCAGCTCGAATGGGGCGCCTACCTGGCCAAGGTGCGCACCCGCGAGTTCAGCGACATGTGCCTCACCGGCTGGTCCGGCGACAACGGCGATCCGGACAACTTCATCGGCGCCCTCTGGGACACCTCCCAGATCCCATCGGGCAACATGTCGCACTTCAGCAACCCGGCCTTCGACGCCCTGGTGGCCAAGGCCGTGGCGGAACCGAACTACAAGAACCGCCTCGTCCTCTACGACCAGGCGCAGAAGATGCTCATGGACCAGGCGCCCTGGATCTTCGTGAACTACGCCACCAACCTCCGGGCCCACTCGGTCAAGGTCCAGGGCATGGTGCTCAACCCGACCTCCATGTTCTTCGATATGGACAAGGTCTCCAAGCAGTAGCCGATGGCCGGCTCCGGAAGGCCGCCGCCGCGGCCTTCCGGGGCCCGGCCGTCCCGCAGGGAGGACGCCGGTGCCCCACTACATCATCCGCCGCCTGTTCCACGCCATCCCGGTCCTGCTGGGCGTCAGCATCATCGTGTTCTTCGGGATGCACGTGATCCCCGGCGATGTGGCGCAGATGATCCTGGGCGACAAGGCCACGCCGGAATCCCTGGCGCACCTGCGCGACCAGCTGGGGCTGAACCAGTCGATCTTCATCCAGTACCTGGAAGTTCATCTCGCACGCGGTCATCGGCGACTTCGGCGTCTCCCTGCGCACCCAGAACCCGGTCTGGGAAGACATCTGGACCGCCTTCCCGGTCACCGTGCAGCTGTCCATCCTTTCGCTGCTGTTCGCCCTGGCGGTCGGCATCCCCATCGGGGTGCGGGCGGCGGTGAAGCAGAACGGCTGGTTCGACAACCTCGCCATGATCGGCGTCCTGGTGGGCATCTCCATGCCGGTCTTCTGGATCGGCCTGATCCTGATGATCGTGGTGGGCGTGCGCTGGGACCTGCTGCCCATCTCGGGCCTGCTGAGCGACGGCCTCACCCTCAAGCGCATCACCGGCATGACCGTCCTCGACAGCCTGCTCACCGGCAACATGGAAGCCTTCCGGGACACCCTCAAGCACCTGGTCCTCTCCACCCTGACCCTCGCCACCATCCCCACCGCCGTGATCGCCCGGATCACCCGCATGGCCATGCTGGACGTGCTCAAGCAGGACTACATCCGCACCGCCTGGGCCAAGGGCCTGCGCTACTACCCCATCACCTACCACCACGCCCTGAAGAACGCCCTGATCCCGGTGGTGACCGTCACCGGACTGCAGTTCGGCGCGCTGCTGGGCGGGGCCATCCTCACCGAGACCGTGTTCGGCCTGCCGGGCCTGGGCCGCCTGGCGGTCAATTCGATCCTCTACCGGGACTACCCGGAGGTGCAGGGGATCGTCATGATGTCCTCCGCGGTGTTCGTCCTGGTCAACCTGGTGGTGGACGTGCTCTACGCGGCGGTCGATCCGCGCATCCGCCTGGACAAGGAAGTCGAAGCATGAGCCAAGCCGGCAGCCCCGCCCGGGAGATGGAGAAGCACGTCGTGCTCAAGCGCCTCATGGCCAGCGCCAACGGCCGGCTGGGCCTCTGCATCACCCTCCTGGTCATCCTGTTCGCCCTCCTGGGCCCCGCCCTGACCTCGTACGACCCGATCCAGCAGAACATGATGGAGGGGCTGACGGCGCCCTGCGCCGCGCACTGGTTCGGCACCGACGAGTTCGGCCGGGACATCCTCAGCCGGATGCTCTACGGCACCCGGGTGGCGCTCCAGGTGGGCATCATCGTCGACGTCATCTCCCTGGTGATCGGCGTCCTGCTCGGCCTGGTCGCGGGCTATTTCGGCGGCCGCCTGGGCACCCTGATCATGCGCCTGATGGACGTGCTCCTGGCCTTCCCCTACCTCCTGCTGGCCATGATGATCGTGGCGATCCTGGGCCCGGGCCTGCGCAACGCCATGATCGCCATCGGCATCGTATACATCCCGCAGTACACGCGGCTGGTGCGCGGATCGGTGCTGGCCACCCGGGAGCTGGAGTTCGTGGTGGCGGCCGAGATCTCGGGGGCCTCGCACTGGCGCATCATGACCCGGCACATCCTGCGCAACTGCTACTCGCCCATCATCGTGCAGGCCTCCCTGACCTTCGGCTCGGCCATCGTGCAGACCGCGGGCCTGGGCTTCCTGGGCCTGGGCGCGCAGCCGCCGGCGCCGGAGTGGGGCGCCATGCTGAGCACCGGGCGCAGCTTCATCCTCCAGGCGCCCTGGATCTGCACCTTCCCGGGGCTGGGCATCCTCTTTTCCGTGATCGGTTTCAACCTGCTGGGCGACGGGCTGCGCGACGCCCTGGACCCCAAATCCTAGGCGGAGGTGGGCATGGCTGGCATGTGGACGGTTTCGGGGCTCGGCGCGCTGCCGGGCGGATCGGCCCAGGGCATGGTGCAGTGGCCCGGGGTGGGGCGGGAAGTGCCGCTGGCGCTCATCCACGGACGCGAGGACGGGCCCCTCACGGTGATCCTGGGCGGCATCCACGGCTGCGAGTACACCTCCATCGACGCGGCGATCCGCCTGGCCGGGATCCTGCGCGGGCAGGAGGTGCGCGGGCGCATCGCGCTGGTGCCGGTGGTGGCGACCGAGGCCTACGCCGGGCGCAGCATCTACGTCCATCCGGTCGACAGGAAGAACCTCAACCGGAGCATGCCGGGCGACCCGGAGGGCAGCGAGACCGACCGCCTCGCCTTCCGCCTCACCGAGGCCCTCACCGGCGCCTGCGACTACCTCATCGACCTGCACGGGGGCGACATGAACGAGGCCCTGGTGCCCTTCATCCTCTACTCCCGGACCGCCGACCCGGACCTCAACGCCAGGTCCCTGCGCTTCGCCAGGGCCTTCGGCATCCGCTACGTGGTCGCCGGGGACACCCCGGGCTCGACCTACTCGGTGGCCGCCGGCCGCGGCAAGGTGGCCGTGCTGGCCGAAGCGGGCCAGCAGGGCATCCTCGACCGCGCCGGTTCGTCCCTGCTGGTGGAGGGGACCCTCAACGCGCTGCGCTCCGCCGGCATCATCCCCGGCCCGGTGGTGGAGCACGGCGGGCTCGAGGTGGTGGACCAGTTCATCTGGACCCGGTCCGGGCATTTCGGCGCATGGTACCCCGCCGTGGCCGTGGGCGACCGGGTCGAGGCCGGGCGGCCGGCGGGCGTGATCACCGACCTGCTGGGCAACCTGCTTCAGGAAGTGTCCGTCCCGGCTTCGGGGCCGGTGCTGTTCTGCGTCACCTCGCTGGCGATCAACAGGGGCGACCCCCTGTTCGCCGTGGGCTGCTGAAAGGGAAGGGGAGAAGCCATGAAGATCACCGTGATCGGGGCAGGGGCCATCGGCGGCGTCATCGGCGCGAGCCTGGCGCGGGCCGGCCGGGACGTCACGCTCTGCGACGTGGCCCAGGACCATGTCCGGGCGATCAACGCATCCGGCCTGCGCATCGAAGGCCCGCTGGAGACCTTCACCGCCCGGGCGCCGGCGCTCAGCCCCGACGCCCTGGTCGCCCGGGGCGCGACCCTGGAGACGGTCCTGCTCTGCGTCAAGGCCCAGCACACCGAACCGGCCCTGCGCAAGGTGCTGCCCATCGTCGGCAGGGACACCCGGGTGGTCTCCTGCCAGAACGGCCTGAACGAGAACACCATCGCCGCCCTCGTCGGCAGGGACCGCACGATCGGGTGCTTCGTGAACTTCTCCGCGGACTACCTGGAGCCCGGCCGGATCCTCTACGGCGGCCCGTCGGCCTTCGTCATCGGCGAACTGGACGGCAGGCTCGGCCCGCGCATCCACGGACTGCAGGAGGTGCTCGCGGACTGGGGCCCGGTGCGGGTCACCGACAACATCTGGGGCTTCCTGTGGGGCAAGCTGTCCTACGCGGCGCTGCTGTTCGCCACCGCCATGGTGGACGACACCATGGCCGCGGTGGTCGGCGATCCCCGCTACCGGGAGGCGCTGCTGGAGCTCACGTCCGAAGTGCTGGAGGTGGCCGAGCGGGAGAAGGTCGAGCCCCAGGGCTTCGACGACTGGGAGCCGGCCATGGTCTACCCGCGCGACAGGCGCGACCCGGCGCTCCTCGCCGCGCAGCTGGAGAAGCTGGAGCACCGCATGGCCACCAACCGCAAGACCCGCAGCGGCATCTGGCGCGACCTGGCCGTGCGCAGGCGCGAGACCGAGGTGGGGCACCAGTTGGTCCCGGTGCTCGAGATCGGCCGCCGGCACGGCCTGGGCATGCCCCTGACCACCTTCGTGGTCCAGGTCATCCGGGAGCTGGAGCAGGGCCGGCGTCCCATGAGCTGGGCCAACCTGGACGGGCTCAACCAGGTGTACCTCGAAACCCGCGCGTAGGAGGACGGAATGGCCGAAGCCCTGCTGCGGATCGACGACCTGAGGACCTACTTCTACAAGAAGCAGGTTGTGACCCGGGCCGTGGACGGCATCAGCTTCGCCGTGGCCCCGCGCCAGGTGGTCTGCATCGTCGGCGAATCGGGCTCGGGCAAGAGCATGACCGCGCTCTCCATCATGCGCCTGACGCCCAGGCCGCACTGCCGGATCGTCTCCGGCACCATCCGCTTCGAGGGCCGGAACCTGCTGGAGCTGACCGAGGCCCAGATGACCGACGTGCGCGGCGACCGGATCGCCATGATCTTCCAGGAGCCCATGACCGCGCTCAACCCGGTGCTGACCATCGGCAGGCAGCTGTCCGAGGTCCTGCTGCGCCACCGCGGCGCCGCCAGGGCCGAGGCCATGGCGAAATCGGTGGAGATGCTCGAGGTCATGGGCGTGCCCCGGGCCGGCGAGATCATCCGCGAGTATCCCCACCAGCTGTCCGGAGGCCTGCGCCAGCGGGCCATGACCGCCATGGCCATGCTGTGCCGGCCCAGGCTGCTGATCGCCGACGAGCCCACCACCGCCCTGGACGTCACCATCCAGGCCCAGGTGCTGCAGCTGATGAAGAAGATGCGCGAGGAGTTCCAGACCTCGGTCATCCTCATCACCCACGACCTGGGCGTGGTGGCGGAGATGGCGGACCATGTGATCGTCATGTACGCCGGGCAGATCGTCGAATCGGTGGCGGCCGACGCCCTGTTCGAGCACCCCCTGCACCCCTACACCCGCGCCCTGCTGGATTCCATCCCGTCCCTGGACCAGGACAAGGATTCCCTGTATTCCATCCCCGGCACGGTGCCGGACGCGACGTGCTTCCCCCGGGGCTGCCGGTTCGCGGCGCGCTGCGCCCTGGCCGGGCCGGAATGCTCGGCAGGGGAGGCCGAGCTGGAGGAGAAGGGGCCCGGGCACCTGGTCCGCTGCGTCAAGGTGGCCCGGTCCGCGTAGACTTGAATGGGAGTTCCCATGACACTTGCCATCGCGATCCACGGCGGAGCCGGGACCCTCACCCGGAGCGACATGACCCCGGAGAAGGAGGCCGCGTACCGCGCCGCCCTGGGCGCGGCCCTGGACGCCGGGCACGGCGTCCTGCTGCGCGGCGGCAGCGCCCTGGACGCCGTCACCGCGGCGGTGACGTCCATGGAGGACGACATCCTGTTCAACGCCGGCCGGGGCTCGGCCTTCGCGCTGGACGGGACCATCACCATGGACGCCTCCGTGATGGAGGGCCACACCCGCGAAGCCGGCTCCGTCACCGGGGTCACCGCCGCCAGGAACCCGGTGCTCCTGGCCCGCTGCGTGATGGAGAAGACCCCGCTGGTCATGCTCGGCTTCAAGGGTGCGGACCAGCTGGCCCTGGACCGGGGGCTGGAATGCCGGCCGCCGGAGTACTTCTTCACCCAGCGGCGCTGGGACGCCATGCAGGAGGAGAAGGCCCGGATGGAAGCGGGGATCCCGGACGCCGGCGTCGGCGAGGACCGCAAGCACGGCACCGTCGGCGCCGTGGCGCTGGACGCCCGGGGGCACCTGGCCGCGGCCACCTCCACCGGCGGGCGCACCGCCAAGTGGGCGGGCCGGATCGGCGATTCGCCCGTGATCGGCGCCGGCACCTGGGCCGACGGCACCTGCGCCGTCTCATGCACCGGCGACGGCGAGTGCTTCATCCGGATCGCCGCCGCGCACGATGTCGCCGCGCGCATGGCCTACCTGGGGGAGACGGCGGAGCAGGCCAGCGGCCAGGTCATCCACGGCGCCCTGGCCGGGCTGGGCTCGACCGGCGGGATGATCGTGGTGGACGCCGCGGGCAACGTGGCGATGCCCTTCCACTGCGAGGGCATGTACCGCGGCATGGTGGACGGCCGGGGCCGGAGGCAGATCGCCATCTACGAACAGGACTGACCGGTAGCTAGTGTATGCCGATCGGAATAGCGGAACCGTCTCGGCCGAATGTGATGTCTCGGTAGCTGCAACGAAAGAACGCGTACGATCGCTGGGGCGGGTCGAAATGATTCCGCTAATCCGATCGGCCTACACTAGCCCGGGTTCCGCACGAAAGTCACTAACCAGCTTTGTTTCCAATCCCGATGGCCGAAATTAGTCCCTATCGGGCGGGATTCGAGGTGGGTCAGACCCAGGTCCTAATCGGCTTCATAGGGTCGCCCGGGATGCCCAGGAGTCGGTAGATCTCCCTGGGCCGCTGCTCGGGGATGCTGCCGCGGCGGATGGCGATTTTCCGGCCATCTGCCGTGGGCATGACCACGGTCGCGATGTGATGGGTACTGAGTTCCTGGCGCAGGGTTTCCCAACTCGTGTGGTCCCCCGCGCCCTGGAGGAGATGTTCGATGGCGGCCTGGAGGTGGTAGGCCAGGACGCATAGAAAAATGTGGGTCTCCACCCGGGTCTCCTTGCGGTGGTAGACCGGCCGCAGGTCCAGCGTCCCCTTGAGGTCGCGGAAGGCCGCCTCCACCCGGGAGAGCACCATGTAGGTTCTCCAGATCTCCTCCGCCTCCAGATCCGTGCGCGAGGTCTTCAGAAAATAGGCGCCGTCCAATTCCTGCGCCCTGGTCCGCAGGGCCTCTTTTACCGGCCAGACCAGGAGGCCGTCCTGGCGCTCCATGGCGTAGTAGCGGGCCGCCCGTGGATAGCGTTCACGCAGCCTGCCAACACGTTCGAACAGGTCCGCATCGGTCAGGGGATGCTCTTTCTCCAGGCCCTGGCGCACCCGCTCACCCAGTTTCTCCAGGTCTTTCAGCAGCCGCTTCTCCTGCCGTTCCCGGATGGCCCGATCCTTCTCGGCCCGGGCCGGGCTCAGGCACAACAGGTAGGCCAGCCCGTCCTGCTCGATCCGCTTGATCTGGATCGGCAACTTCATGGCGCTCGGCTCCAACTCGCACCAGCCTTCCAACTGCTCGAACTCGCCGAGCAGCGGCCCGCGCTGGTTCTGGAACCCGGCCACCAGGTAGTGATACTTCCGGGAGCGGACCAGGTCCAGGTTCTTCCGGCTGGCAAAGCCGCGGTCCATGACCACCGTCAGCCCACCTTCAATGCCTGTGCGCTGTTCCAGGGCATCCAGCATGGCTCCCACAGTGGTTCCATCGATGGTGGCTCCATCGTAGATCTCATGGCCGATGGGGAAACCATCGCCGTCCAGCATCAGGCTCATCGCCACCTGCTTGCAGTCGGTGCGCATCTGTTTGTTGTGCCCACGCTTGGCCTTGGGCGTTGCCTCCATCTGGCCTTCGAAGTGGGTGTTGGTCAGATCGTAGAGCAGCAATTGACCTTGCAGATTGAACAGCGATTTCTCCCGGGCGTGGAGTTCCCGCTCGATCTCGACCCGCTTGTCGTGCAGCGTGTCCAGATTCCGATAGAACTTATCCTCGTTGAGCTTCGATGGATCGGTCGCAAGCACGTCGGCGATGGCCACTCGGCCCGCCCAGTCCACCATGGCCAACTCCGAGGCCGGCTGGATCAGCCGGTTCAAGGTCATCACCTCAGTCAACTGCCGCGCCTGGATCGACAGCCCCACGGCCTTCAGCACGGCATCCAGTTCCAGCCGTTCCCAAATCTGATGGCCCACATGGAGCGGCCCCACCTCCCGGATGTCCTGGATCTGCACGCCGGAGGTCTTCACCGGCACGACCTCGGGCACGGCGGTCTCGCCTACCAGCGGCTCCTCGGCTGCCACTTCCACTTGGCTTTGCTTGGCCTGCCGGGTACGGACTCGGCGCACCGCATCCTCGACCCGGGGATCCGGGAACAGCGAGGGCTGGCCGCCCAGCGCAGCTTGGATCCGATCAGCGAGATCGAGCCACTCTTCCTTGGGGCCCGGGTCCATGTGGCCGAGGTTGCAGATCACCTTGTGCCGGGGTCCGACCGGCGTGTTCACCGATTCAACCAGCAGGTGGTTGACGTAGGTCTTTTCCCCATACTTGGCGACCGTACGCTTGATGAACATCGTGATACTAATATCGGTCACAACGAAGCGGTGTCAATAACTATAGAAAATAATTTAGTGCCTAAAACGGCACTTTGAAAAATGCTCTACTGAAAACATTGGGCCTACCGTGCTCCGGTAGGCCCAATTGGGGACGTGCGTACGGAACTTGGGCTAGGCGCAATACCGTTCATTTAAGTATTGACATGGCCATCAAAATGCCTATTTTTATAGGCGGGCACAACTATGGCCAGGACGGTAGCCAAACTGGAAGGTGGGAGCAGGATCTCCGACTACATCACCCTCGGGGTGGTGGCGAGGATGTTCCCTCCGGAGCGCATCGAGGAAGTGCTAAAGCGGACTCATAAGACGAGCGTTCGCAACCGGGACCTCCCTGCCCACGTCGTGATCTACTATGTCATTGCCTTGGCACTGTTTACGCAAGCATCCACGCGCGAAGTCCTGCGCTGCCTGCTGGAAGGGGTCCAATGGCTGATGGGAACGGGTACCCAGATCAAGGTGGCTGGGAAGTCCGGGATTTCCCAGGCCCGATCCCGACTTGGATGGGAGGCACTTCAACTGCTGCATGACGAAGTTGTTCACCCCGTCGCCACGGAATCCACACAGGGCGCTTGGTTTCGGCATTGGCGACTGGTCAGCATCGACGGCAGCACCTTGGATATCCCCGATGAACCCGAGAACGAGGCGGCCTTTGGGCGTCCCAGCGCGAGCAGGGGGACGAGCGCGTTCCCGCAAATCCGGTTCGCTTCCCTTGTCGAAAGTGGCACCCATATTCTGTTCGGGACCCGCATGGGCCCAATCACGACACATGAATCTGTGCTTGCGAGGGAGGTGCTGCCCTTCCTGAGGAAGGGCATGCTATGCCTTGCAGACCGCGGCTTCTATAGCTTCACCCTTTGGCAAGAAGCCCAGGCGACCGGAGCTGATCTGTTATGGCGTATCAAATCCACAAATAAATTTGTGCGGGAGCAAGAACTCGAAGATGGCTCCTTCCTCACAACCATCCATGCTTACAGGCAAAAGCGCAAACTGCAGGATGTGAGCTTGAAGATCAGGGTGGTGGAATACGAACTGGATGGCCGAGTCCCGGCCCCTAGCCAGCCACCTGATGAGGACCAACTCTACCGCTTGGTCACGACCATCCTTGACCCGAAACAGGCGCCAGCAAAGGATTTGGCTGCCCTCTACCATGAGCGCTGGGAAATTGAATCCGCTTTCGACGAGTTGAAGACCCACCTACGAGGTCGCCAGACTCTGCTGCGCAGCCGGACCCCGGACCTGGTCCGGCAGGAATTCTATGGCCTTGTGATGGCCCACTTTGCGGTCCGAGGACTGATGCATGAAGCGGCGCTTCGAGGTGGAGTGGATCCAGACTGCTTATCGTTCATACATGCAGTCCGCGTGGTCCGCAGGAAGTTGCCGCTGGTAGCGGCTCTCCCCCCCTCGGGCAAGGCGCGCATTTCACGAAGCCGTGCTGCTGGAAATCCTGGATGAACGGGTCAGTTCAAGCCGCACTCGACAGAATCCAAGAGGCGTGAAGCGGAAGATGTGCAACTGGCATCTCCGCCCGCGTACGGTTGTATGCAACCGGCGCTATGTGCCAGATGTTAGAGTGGTGTACCCAAAGTGAACGGTATTGGGGCTAGGCGCGCGGATCCAGCCTCACCCCGACCCCCTGCGCCAGCGCCTTGCGGTAGACCGCCAGCGCCGCCGCCGTGTCCTGGATCGCGCTGCCGGTGGTGTCGAAGACGATGATCTCCTCCTCGCCGGTCCTTCCCGGCAGCGTGCCCGCCACGATGTCCCCCAGCTCCCCGTGTACGTCGGCCTCGGTCATCAGCCCGGCCTCCAGCGCGTGGTGCAGCTCGCCCACCCGCGCGCACTGCTCCAGGATGTCCACCACCAGCCGGCTCGACGCCACCAGGGCCGGCTCCAGCTCCTGCTTGTCCGGGCTGTCCGCGCCCACCGCCGAGACGAAGGTGCCGGGCCGGACGTGCGCCTTGTGCAGGAAGAAGCCCTTGGCCGGCGTGCAGGTGATGATGATGTCGCTGGACGGCGCGGCTTGGGCCAGGTCCGTGACGGCCTCGCATTCGACCCCCGCCCGGGCCGCGAAGGCGCGCGCGGCATCCGGCGACCGGTCCCAGGCGTACACCCGGCGGACGGTGGGCACGGCCTCCAGCAGGGCGCGCAGCTGGATCGCGCCCTGGCGGCCGCAGCCGCACAGGGTGGCGCTGGCGCTGCCGGCGCGGGCCAGGTGGCGCGCCGCCAGGGCGGTGGTGGCCCCGGTGCGCAGCGCGGTGATGTCCGCGGAGTCCATCACCGCCAGCGGCAGCCCGTTGGACCCGTCGAACAGCAGGACCAGGCCCAGGATGTTGGGCAGCCCGTGCCGCTCCATGTTTCCGAAGAAGCCGCCGTTGGCCTTCAGGGCGAAATAGGCGCGCTCCAGGACCAGGCCGCCGCCCTTGACGTGGAACTCGCCGCCGTCGGCCTCCACGTGCATCAGCGCGGGCGCCAGCGCCCGCCCCTGCGCGCGCATGCGGAAGGCCTGGTCCATGGCCTCGACGCACTCGGGCAGGGTGAGCAGCGCCCGCACCTGCGAACCGTTCAGGAAGAGCAGGCCAGGTTCCATGCGGGCCTCCGGAGCCGAGGGGCCCAGTGTAGCCGATCGCCCGGGCAGTGCTAAGATCACCCGATGAACGGAGCCCCCCCAGCCCGCGCCGGCCTCCTGGATCCCCTGAGATCCAGGCTCTTCACGATGATCTGGATCGCCAACATGGCCTCCAACGTCGGCACCCAGATCCAGAGCGTGGGCGAGAAGTGGCAGATGGCCCACATCACCGCCTCGCCCCTGCTGATCGCCCTGATCGAGACCGGGACCACGCTGCCGGTGCTGCTGCTGGGGCTTTCGGCCGGGGCCCTGGCCGACATCCTGGACCGGCGCAGGCTGCTCATCACCACCCAGGTGTTCATGCTGGCCTGCGCGGCGGCGCTGTCGGGGCTCACCTTCATGCACCAGATCACCCCGCTGGTGCTGCTCTCCATGTCCTTCCTGATCGGCACCGGGTCCGCCCTGAGCATGCCGGCGTTCCAGGCCATCGTGCCGGAGTTGCTGGACCGGGACAGCCTGGTCGGGGGCGTGGCGCTCAACAGCGCCGGCTTCAACGTCAGCCGGGCGGTGGGCCCGGCCCTGGGCGGCCTGATCGTCGGGCTCATGGGCGCGGGCTGGGCGTTCTGCTTCAACGCGGTGTCGTTCCTGGCGGTGGTGGTTGCGCTGCTGGCCTGGAACCGCCGCCCGCCCACCTCCAGCCTGCCCGGGGAGCGCTTCCTGGGCGCGCTGAAGGTGGGCTACCGCTACGCCCGGCACAGCCGCCCGTTCCAGGTGATCCTGCTGCGCGCCGTGGGCTACTCGTGGTTCGCCGGGGTGATCTTCTCGCTCCTGCCGACGCTGGCCATCCATGACCTCAAGCTCGGCTCCGAGGCCTTCGGCGCGCTCATGGGCTGCGTCGGCCTGGGCGCGCTGGTGGGGGTGGTCTTCCTGGGGCCGCTGCGCCGGCGCTTCTCCACCAACCAGCTCCTGGCCGGGTTCAGCCTGCTGGCCGCGGGCTCCCAGGGGGTCATCGCCTTCGTGCCGCACACCCCCACCGTGGCGCTCTGCCTGGTGTTCGCCGGGATGAGCTGGGTGGCCATCCTCTCCACCATCAACACCGCCATCCAGCTTTCGGTGCCGCCGTGGGTGAAGGCCCGGGCGTTCGGCACCTACCACACCGTGTGGGGCGGCGCGATGGCGCTGGGCGCGGCGTTCTGGGGCGAGGTGGCGCTGAAGGCGGGCCTGCGCAACGCCATGGGGCCTGTCCAGCGCGGGCATGCTGCTGGCCCTGGCCCTGTTGGGCCGGCTGCGCATCACCGCCTTCGACCAGGAGCTGGACCTGAGCCCGCACCGGGACAGGCCGCACAGTCCCACCGCCATCGCCCTGGAGGCCGGGCCGATCCTGGTGCAGGCGGAATACGTCGTGCCCGGGGACCGGCGCCTGGCCTTCCTGGAGGCCATGGACCCGGTGCGCCGGCTCCGCCTGCGCGACGGGGCCATGCGCTGGGCCCTGTTCGAGGAGCCCGACCGGCCCCCGGACGGCGCCGCGCGCTTCATGGAGACCTACCTCAGCTCCACCATGGGCGAGCACCTGCGCCAGCACCACCGCGCCACCACCCAGGACCGGGCGGTGCTGGGCGTGGCCTACCGCTGCACCGAGGCCGGCAAGCCCGCCGTGCGCCACCTGGTGGTGGTGGAGGAACACGATTCCAGCCTGCTGCAGAAAATATGGCAAGGCTGGCTGGGCGAGTGACGGCAGAATGGGGGCATGTCCATGCGCATCGGCATTCTCGGTTTCGGCAACTTCGGGCAGGCCCTGGGCCGCCTGCTGGACGAAGGCGGCTGCGCCTACCGGGCCCTGGACCCGGCGGCGCCGGTGCCGCCCGAATGCCGCGCGGCCGGCCTCGGCGCGCTGGCCGAAGGCGCCGATTTCATCGCGTTGGCGGTGCCGGTGGGGGTCCTGCCGGCGGCGCTGGACGCGCTGGCGCCCCTGCTCGCGCCCGGCCAGGTGGTGTTCGACGTGGCCAGCGTCAAGGTGCTCCCGGCCCTCTGGATGGCGGAGCGCCTCGGCGGCCGGGAGCATGCGGGGGTGCACCCCCTGTTCGGGCCGGTGAGCCTGGCCCGGGGCGAGCGGCCGCTGCGCACCGTGGTCTGCGCCGCGCCGGGGCAGGAAGGCGCCGCCGCGCGCGTCTCGACCCTGTTCCGGGGCCTTGGCTGCGAAGTGCTGGCGCAGACCCCGGAGGCGCACGACCGGGTCATGGCCACCACCCACGCCCTGACCTTCTTCCTGGCCAAGGGGCTGCTGGACATGGGCGCCGGCGCCAGCCTGCCGTTCGCCCCGCCCTCGTTCCACGCCATCCAGCGCACCCTGGAATCGGTGCGGGAGGACGCCGGCCACCTGTTCTCCGCGATCCAGAACCTCAACCCGTTCGCATCCGACGCCCGCACCGCGCTGATCCGGGCCCTGCAGGCCATCGACGCGGGCCTGGCCGAGGCCGGGAGCGTCGAGGAGCTGCCCGAACCCCTCGCCATCCCTAGCCTGGGCGGGCACTCGCCGGCCCTGCAGGAGGCCCGCGAGATGATCGACCAGGTGGACCGGGAACTGCTGGAGCTGCTGGCGCGCCGCGCCGGCCTGAGCCGGCGGGCCGGGCGGGCCAAGGCCGCCATGGGCGCGGCCGTGCTGGACCCGCAGCGGGAGTCGGCCCTGATGCGCGACCGCAGGGCCTGGGCCCAGGATGCCGGCCTGGATCCCGGGGTGGCCGAGGAGGTGTTCCAGACCATCCTCCGGGCCAGCCGGCGGGTCCAGGGACCCGAATCCTGAGGCGGGAGGGGGGGGCGATCCGGCCGAGTTCGCGTATCCTGTAGGCATATCACCGGGACCCCATGCCGTTCCTGCGCGCCAGCCAACCCGCAAGGCCTGGGTCCCCTTCGACCCGCACCCTCACCCTGGCCGCCATGGTGGTCGCGCTCAACGCGTTCGTCCTGGCCATGGCCTGGTGGTCCCTGGCCCGGGGCCGACGGAACCTGCAGGCCAGCGTCGAGGCCTCCTCCCAGAGCCTGGTGAAGATCCTGGAGCTGGACCTGGAAGGCACGATCAAGCAGATCGACCTCACCCTGGCCGGCGTCAAGTACGCCATGGAGCGGCAGGACGCCGGCGGGCCCTCCCGGAACCGGGCCTTCGCCGACTTCCTCGGCCGCCAGAAGCCCTTCGCCCCTTTCCTGGACAGCATCCGCACCGCCGACGCCCAGGGGTTCCTGGACAACGGCGCGGGGGTGGACCCCTCCCAGCGCCAAACCGTCTCCGACCGGCAGTACTTCAACACCCTGCGGGAACCGGGCGACGGCCGGCTGGTGTTCTCGCCGCCCCTTCTGGACCGCGTCACCGGCCAGTGGGGGATCATGGTGGGCCGGCGCCTGGAAAGGCCCGGCGGCGGCTTCGCCGGGATCGTCTTCGCCAACGTCACCCTGAGACGGCTGACCCGCACCCTGGCCATGGTCGACCTCGGACCGCACGGCCTGGTGGTGCTGCGCGGCGGGGACCTCGGGAGCATCGCCCGCTATCCCCCCGTGCCCGGCGCCGAGTCCCTCCCTGGCGAGAAGATCGCCCCGGAGGGACTCTTCGAACGGATCCGGGCCGGCAAGACCTCGGGCACCTTCCTGAACCCCCGGCCGGTGGACGGCGTGTCCCGCACCATCACGTTCGCCAAGCTCGAAGGGCTCCCCTTCTACATCGTCGTCGGGGTGGCGGCCCGGGACTACCTGGCGGGGTGGCGCAAGGAGGCCTGGCAGACCTCGGTCATCGCCGGCCTCTTCCTGATCCTGACCCTGGTGGGCGCCTGGCTGGTGCTGGCCGCCTGGCGCCGCCAGCGGGAAGCGGAGCGGCGCAGCCTCATCGAAGAGGAACGGCTGCGCGGCGAAAAGGCGCTCCGGGCCTCGGAGGAGAAGTTCCAGAAGGCCTTCCGCTCCAGTCCCGACAGCATCAACATCAACCGCTTTTCCGACGGCGCCTACCTCGAGGTGAATGCCGGGTTCACCCGGATCACCGGGTGGAGCGCGCAGGAGGTGCTGGGCCGTTCCTCGCTGCCGGGCGACCTGGGCCTGTGGGTGCGTGCCGAGGACCGCGCGCGCCTCCTGGAGGGGCTGAAGCGGGATGGGCTGGTGGAGGGGCTGGAGGCCTCCTTCCGGCGCAAGGACGGCACCCTCCTCACCGGGCTCATGTCCGCCACCCTCATCGAGATCGAAGGCGAGCCCTGCACCCTGACCATCACGCGCGACATCACCCAGCAGAAACGCCAGAGCGACCTGCTGGCGCGCCTGACCCAGCTCTACGCCGCGACCAGCCAGGTCAACCAGGCCATCGTCTGGTCCAGCACCGAACAGGAGCTGCTGGACAGGATCTGCGAGGTGATGGTCGCCTGCGGCCGGTTCAGCATGGCCTGGATCGGCCTTGACGATCCGGTCAGCCACGATGTGCGGGTGGCCAGCCGGTTCGGCGACCACTCCGGCTTTCTCGACCACCTGCGCGTGCGCAGCGACGACAGCCCCATGGGCCAGGGGCCCGCCGCCATCGCCATCCGCGAACGGAAAGCCTGCGTGGTGAACGACTACCAGGCTTTCATCGAAGGTGCGCCCTGGCAGGCCTTCGGGCGAAAGGCCGGATACGCCGCTTCGGCCGCCTTCCCCTTCCGCAAGCGGGGCGAGGTGTACGGGGCCCTGGTGGCCTACGCCATGGAGCGGGATTTCTTCGGCGAGCACGAGGTGGCGCTGCTGGAGGAGGCGGCCGCGGACCTGTCGTTCGCCCTGGACCACCTGGAACTGGACGCCCGGCGCCGGCAGGCGGAGGCCACCCTGCGCCTGGAGCACGAGAAGTCCGAGCGCTACCTCGCCGTCGCGGAGGTCATCCTGGTGGCCTTCGACCGCCAGGGCCGGGTGACCATGCTCAACCGCAAGGGCCATGCGGTGCTCGGCCACCCCGATGGCACCCTGGTGGGCCAGGACTGGGCCGAGGCCTGCCTGCCGCCGGAAGAGTGCGCCGGATTCCGCCGGATGCTCGAGAACCCCGCGGACTCGGAGGCCCACCGCGAGAACGAAGTGCTGCGCCGGGACGGCGAGCGTCGCCTGATCGCCTGGCATAACTCGGTGATCCGGGACGAGGCGGGCGCGGCCATCGGCATCCTCAGCTCGGGCGAGGACATCACCGAGCGTCGGCGGGCCGAGCGGGAGAAGGCCGTGCTCCAGGCCCAGCTGATGCAGGCTCAGAAGATGGAAAGCCTGGGCAGCCTCGCGGGGGGGATCGCGCACGACATGAACAACGTGCTCGGCGCCATCCTGGCGCTGTCCTCGGTCCACCTGGAACTCCAGGAAGAGGACGGCCCGGTGCGCCAGGCCTTCGAGCGGATCGCCCAGGCCGCCACCCGGGGCGGCAAGCTGGTGAAGGGCCTGCTCGGCTTCGCCCGCAAGAACCCCACCGAGGAGCGCGCGGTGGACCTGAACGAGCTCCTCCTGGAGCAGGCCCAGATGCTGGAGCACACCACCTTCTCCCGGATCCGCTTCCGGCTGGAGCTGGCGCCCGACCTGCTGCCCATCCTCGGCGACGCTTCCGCCCTGGCCCACGCCTTCATGAACCTGTGCGTCAACGCCGTGGACGCCATGGCGGGCGAAGGCACCCTCACCCTGCGCAGCCGCAACCTGGACGACGACCGGGTCGAGGTGGGGGTGGAAGACAGCGGCTGCGGCATGCCCAGCGAAGTCCTGGCGCGGGCGCTGGACCCGTTCTTCACCACCAAGCCCGTGGGGCGGGGCACCGGACTGGGCCTGGCCATGGTCTACAGCACCGTGCAGGCCCACCACGGCGCCATCGACCTGCAGAGCGAACCCGGGCGCGGCACCCGGGTCCGGCTCACCTTCCCGATCCTGCATGCGCCCGCCGGACAGGCCCCGGACCAGCCCGCGGGCGCGGCCGCGGGCCCCGGCGCCCTGGACGTGCTGCTGGTGGACGATGACGAACTGATCCAGCAGTCGGTGCGCATGCTGCTGGAGGCCCTGGGGCATACGGTCCGCACCGCCGGCAGCGGGGAAGCGGGGCTGGAAAACCTGCTGGCCGGCCCGGATCCGGACCTGGTCATCCTCGACATGAACATGCCCGGCCTGGGCGGCGGCGCGACCCTGGACCGGCTGCGCGCCCTGCATCCGGACCTGCCCGTACTGCTGGCCACCGGGCGGGTGGACCAGACCGCCCTGGACCTCGTGCAGGCCCACGCCAAGGTCTTCCTGCTGGCCAAGCCCTTCGGCCTGCAGGACCTCCGCCGCCAACTGGAACTGTGCCTGGCCTGACCAGGCGGCGTCCGTCGTGGCGGGCGGTTGGCTTCGGGTTCCGGGTTCCTGCGCCGACCCACCGGTGCGTGAGAGCCTTGCCGCAGCCTCGTCGGCTTCGCCTCCTGCGGGTGCGCCAAGGTCTCACGCTGCCCCTTCCCCGCCTGGGTCAGGGGTTCCTTCGGTTGGCGGCATGGGGGCGAGGCGACTGCTCCCCGGAAGGCCCGGGGTCCCATGATGGTTGCTTTGAATTTTTGTTCATCGAAACGAAGACGAATCGACTCGCCCCTGGGGGGAAGGACCAGCGTGACCGCTTGGAGCGCCCGGAGCGCAGCGAGGACGCTTCAAGCGGATCACGCACCAGTGGGTCGGCGCAAGAACCCGGAACCTCAAGCCGACCGCAAGGCACGACGAGCGGGACAACGGACGCCCTAGCCCACCAGGCCCAGTTTCACCCCGAGTGCGAGCGAGCACAGGACTACCAGGCAGAACAGGACGAACAGCCAGTCCCGCTCCTTGCAGAACACCAGGGCGGCCACCAGCACCCGCAGCACCGGGGTGAGGAGCAGGGTGACCAGGCCGGCCGTGATCAGCCGGCGCGGGAACGGCGCTCCGCCGGTGAGCAGCATGCCGCCGATCCCGGCGGCCAGCAGGATTCCGGCGACGACGGAGCCCAGGCGCAGCACCTTCGCCAGGATCCGCTCGACCGCCAGCACCTTCGTGGGTTCCAGGGTTTCCCTCACGGACGCACCCCCTTGTAGATCATCACGATGGCGGTGTAGAGGATCAGCGGGATGAACATCCGGCGGACCGTGGTGGCCTTCATCCTCACCATCAGCCGTGGCGCCCGATCAGCGCGCCCACCAGCACCCCAAGCACCACCGGCCCCGCCACCAGCGGCTTGCACGTCGCCCCGGGCGAAATAGACCACCGCCCCGGAGGCCGCCGTCACGCCGATCATGAAGTTGGAGGTGGCGGTGGAGGCCTTGAACGGCATGCCCATGACCTGGTCCATGGCCGGCACCTTGAAGATCCCGGCGCCGATCCCCAGCAGGCCGGCCGCGGCCCCGGAGAAATACATGATGATCAGCCCGGGAATGCGTCCGGGTCACCTGGTAGTCCACCTGCCGGCCCAGAGCGGTCGTAGTAGGAACCGGCCAGGTCCGAGCCTTCTGGACACCCGGTCCGGCACCACCGCGCCCGGCAGCTCGGCCTTGCGGGTCCTCAACATGTTGTATCCCGAATAGGCCAGCAGGAGGCCGAACAGGATGAACAGCAGCCGCTGGTCCAGGTAGCCGGCGACCAGCGCCCCGCTCATGGCGCCGGTGGCGGTGCCCATCTCCAGCCACATGGCCACCCTGGTGTTGGTCAGCTTGTCGTTCAGGAAGGCCACGGCGGCGCCGGTGGAGGTGGCGATGATGGAGACGGTGGAGGCTGCCACGGCCGTGCGCATCGACACGCCGAACAGCAGGGTCAGGGCTGGGCACGATGATGATGCCGCCGCCCAGCCCCAGGATGGCCCCCATCACCCCGGCGAGGATGGCGATCGGGAAAAGGATGAGCGTGGTGGTGATCATGGCGCATTCCTCCGATCACGCCGGGGCGCGGGCCGCCATCATGACGGCGACTTCGGCGAACTTCCGGCGCATGTCTTCCATGGAAAACGGCTTGGTCATGGCCAGCGTGCAGGGGTCGGTCTGGACGGCGGCTTCGACCTCCCGGTCCAGGAATCCGGTGGCCAGCAGCACCGGCAGCCGGGGGTCGCGCTCGCGCAGGTGGCGCAGGGTTTCCAGGCCGTTCATGCCGGGCATGTTGATGTCCAGGATCACCAGGTCGGGCGAGCCGTCCCGGTCCACCCGGGCCAGGGCGGCGCGGCCGCCCTCCAGCGCTTCCGCCCGGTGTCCCAGGACCTGCAGCATGGCCGGGATCGCCGCCCGCAGCAGTTCGTCGTCGTCCACCACCAGGATCCGCCAGGAGCCCTTGACCGGCGGCGGCGTTTCGGGCGGGGCGGGCGCGGGGCGCGAGGCGCCGGCCGGCAGGGTCAGGACCGCCCGGGTGCCGCGGCCCGGCTCGCTGTGCAGCGCGAAGGCGCCGCCGTGGCTGCGGGCGGTGTTGAACACGGTGGACAGGCCCAGCCCGGTGCCCCTGCCGAACGGCTTGGTGGTGAAGAACGGGTCCATGGCCTGCTTCAGGACCTGCGGGGTCATGCCTTCCCCGGTGTCTTCCACCGCGATCTGCACCTTGGCGCCGGCCAGGCGGCGGGTGCGGATGGTGAGGGTGCCGCCGTCCGGCATGGCGTCCACGGCGTTGACGCAAAGGTTCATGAGGGCGCTGCCCAGGGTCCCGGTCTCGCCCTGGATGGGCGGCAGGGGCTGCTCCAGGTCCATGACCAGGCGGTACCTCTGCAGGAGGGTCCGCTCCAGGAGGGTCATCTCCTGGCGCACCAGCTCGTTCAGGTCGATCGCGACCGGCGCGGCGAGGTCCTTGCGGGTCAGCCCCATGAGCCCTTTCACCAGGTCCCGTCCGCGGTTGGCGGCCCGTTCCACGGTGGCCAGGGCATCGTCCAGGTCCCGGTCGCCCTGGTGGCGGAAGCGGACCGTCTGGGTGACGGCGTAGATCGCCCCCAGGACGTTGTTCATGTCGTGCGCCACGCCGCCGGCCAGCCGGCCCAGGCTGTCCAGCTTCTGCAGGTGCTCCACCTCGGCCTGCAACGCGCTGCGCTGCTCCTCGGATCGCTTGCGTTCGGTGATATCGGCGATCATGGCGATCAGGAGCTCCTGCCCGCCCACCTCCACCGCTTCCGCCGAGACCAGGCACGGGACAAGCCGTCCGTCCCTGGCATGCAGGGTGGTTTCGACGTTGTGGCAATGGCCGGCGGGCTGGAGGGCCGCGATCAGGCGCTCCCGGTCCCGCGCGCCGAACACCCCCAGCTCGATGCTCGTCCGGCCGATCACCCCGTCCCGGGTGAGCCCCAGGGTCTGGCAGGTACATGTCGTTGACTGCGATCAGGGTGCCGTCCGCGACCAGGCTCAGGGAGCCCAGGATGGGCGCCGAATTGAACACCTTGGAGAACTTCAGCTCGCTTTCCCGGACCGACTCCTCGGCCCGCCGGCGATCGGTCATGTCCACGTGGGTGCCCACCACGCGCAGCGCCTTGCCGTGGGGATCGCGGAGCACCGCCCGGCCGCGGCCCAGGATCCACTTCCAGTCACCCGAGCGGGTGCGCATGCGGTACTCGACCTCGAAGGCCGTGACCGATCCGTTGATGCAGGCCTGGTTGGCGTTGATGACCCGGGCCCGGTCGTCGGGGTGGATCGTGTCGGCCCAGGATTCCATCCGGGCCTCCCATTCTCCGGGCCCATAGCCCAGCATGCGGGTGTAGGCGGGGCTGTAGTGCACCTGCCCGGTGGGGATGTCCCAGTCCCACAGCCCGTCGCTGGCGGCTTCCATGGCCCAGCGCAGCCGGGCCTCGCTGGTGCGCAGGGCCTCTTCGGCCGCCTTGCGCCCGGAGATGTCGCGGGCCACCACCATCAGACAGGCGCCGCCCGGCCCCTCGAACACGGTGGTGGATATCTCCGACCAGATCCGGCGGCCATCCCGGTCCACGATCTGGGTCTCGAATCCCTCGACATGGTGCTCCCGCTCCAGCAGTCCAAGGAACCGCCCGCGGTCCCCCAGATCCGCCCACAGGCCGAGTTCCAGGGCGGTCCTGCCGATCATCTCGTGCCTGGCATGCCCCAGGAGGCTCGTGCAGCGCTCGTTCGCCTCGACCACCATCCCGGTCCCGGCGGTCACCAGGAGCATGGGGTCCGGTCCCAGCTGGAACAGGCCGGCGACCGTGTCGAACGGCAACGTGGCCGCTGGAGGCTTTGCGCCTTCCGGACCGGATGGGCTTGCCGGTGGCTGAGCACCGAAGGCAGGAGTCATGGGGCTGTCCAAGAAGAAACCAGTCTACCCTTCATTGCCGGAATGGCCCACGGCGATCAGGTCAGCCTGACGATGGCCCGGTCGATCTGCTCGGAGACTTCCTGGATGCCCTCGTTCACCGCGACGATCTTGTGGGTCAGGCTGCGCACCGACTCCACCGACCTGGTCATGTGGTCGGCCACCACCGCGAAACCCCGGCCGTGGACCCCGACCTTGGCGGCTTCGATGCTGGCGTTCAGCGACAGCATCTGCATGGAGGACATGATGTGGTTGATCTGGTCCACCAGGTTCCGGCCGCCTTCCAGGTCCCGGCCGAGCCGGTCCCGGATGGCATGGATCTCCTGCACCACCTGCTGTTCGGAGCGCTTCAGGACGTTCTCCATTTCCCGCAGCAGGAGCCAGGTGGCGCTGGGCATGATCTGGGTGTCCCGTCCCTGCACCAGTTCAGCCAGCCGGGCCTGGACCGCGGGGACCCCGGTCATCTCGAACACCAGGGTGCAGGGGGCCTTGGCCAGGGCCCCGGCGAGGTCGGTGAACGTGGCGATGCCGCGCTCCGCCGCCAGGCGCATGCCGGGCGCCGCGGGATCGCGGTCCACCACGAACTCCAGTCTGGCTTCGGTATGCTCCAGCAGGAAACGGAGCAGGCTGGCCCCCCCCACGCCGCCGCCCACAATCCCGATCTTGTGGCTGGCGATGCCGTCTGCTGGATTCAAGGCGACGCTCCTTCACGAACAATCATTACCGGCATTCAGAGCCCGGGTGTCGGGTCCATTTCCTGTGCCGTCCAATCTATCAGAATCAAATGACCACGGGTCACAAATTAATTAATTTATAATGAAATTTCCAATTTATTTCCCTCCGCGATCCTCAGCGAGATCTCAGCGACTCCGCGTCCAATTGGATCACTCGTGCTATAGCGCATTGCCCCTTCGCGCCGTCAGATCAAAGATCCAATTGAAACGCGGAGTCGCTGAGATCTCGCTGAGGATCGCGGAAAAAACAATGAATGTCTTGTACCGGCGATATAGTGATGAACGGTGGTGAAAAAGCCAGGACTGGATCTGTGACCCAGGCGTTCAAGAATGCTCGTTGGAAGGTGGGTGCACGCGTTTTCAGTGACACACATTGTATTAATTAAAAAATATTGTTTATTAAATAAATAAAATAATATTATCAAGATATTTTTTAACAAAAATTGTATATTTTATTATAATTTTTAACATTATCATTCAAAAAAGAATGGCAAACTTGCGTCATTGGGGATCAGCGGCGCCATGACCCGATTCCCCGCGCCCCTGGAGGCCGACCCATGACTGAATTTGTCCTGAATCCCGTGCTCCCGTGTGGACCGTCGGGCCACCCGGACCTGCTGAACCACATCGGCGGAACCCCCCTCCTGCGCCTGGACAGGATCGCCGCCGGGCTGCGGCCGGGGATCGAACTGCACGCCAAGGCCGAGCACCTGAACCCCAGTGGATCGCTCAAGGACCGCCCGGTCCGGGCCATGATCCTGGCGGCGGCGGCCAGCGGCGCGCTCACCCCGGACCGGCGCATCCTCGACGCCACCAGCGGCAACGCCGGGATCGCCTACGCGATGATCGGCGCGGCCATGGGCTACGGGGTGACCCTGTGCCTGCCGGCCGACGCCACCCCCGAGCGCAAGCGGATCCTCAGGGCCTACGGGGCCACGATCATCGAGACCGACCCCGCGGAAGGCTCGGACGGCGCCCGGCGCAGGGCCGGGGAGCTGTTCCGGACCGATCCGGAGCGCTACTTCCATGCAGACCAGTACAACAACGACGCCAACTGGAAGGCCCACTTCGAAACGACCGGCCCGGAAATCTGGGCCCAGACCGGCGGGCGCATCACCCACTTCGTGGCCGGGATCGGCACCTCGGGCCTGTTCATGGGCGCCGCGCGCCGGTTGAAGCTGTTCAACCCCGCCGTTACGGCCGTCGGCGTGCAGCCGGACGCTCCCCGGCACCGGCTGGCGGGCCTGAAGCACATGAAATCGGCCATGGTGCCGGGGATCTACGATCCCGCCGTGGCCGACGCCCAGATGGCGGTGTCGAGCGAGGACGGGGAGGCCATGGCCCGCCGGCTGGCGCTGGAGGAGGGCCTGCTGGTGGGCCCGAGCGCGGGCGCCAGCGTGATCGCGGCGCTCCGGCTGGCCCGGGCGCTTCCCGCGCAGGCCGTGGTGGTCACCGTGCTGTTCGACACCGGCACCCGCTACCTGGCCGAGCCGTTCTGGAGTCAATGAACCAGGCCGCCGGCGACGGTGGCGTTGGTCGCCTCGTCGATGAGGATGAAGGCCCCGGTGGAGCGGCAGACGGCGTAGGGGTCGCCCGCCACCGGCGCCTGGAGCCCCAGCCGGGCCTCGGCGATGTCGTTCATGGCCAGATGGTCGGCGGACTGGGGGCGCAAGGTGCCGATCTCCAGCCGGGAGCGGATCTCCTGGAGCCGGGCCCGGGTCTCCCGGGGGCCCAGGCGGAGCAGGAAGCGCGCCCCGGCCCGGGCCGGGGCCTCGGCGAACCAGCACAGGGTGGCATCCAGGTCCCGCCACAGGGGCGGCGGCGAAGCGGGGCCGGCCAGCAGGTCGCCCCGGGAGACGTCCAGGTCGTCCGCCAGTTCCAGCGTCACGCTCTGTCCCGCCTGGGCCGCTTCGAGCTGGGCCGGCCCCAGGCGGATGCCCCGGACCCGGCTGCGGGCCTGGCCCGGCAGCGCGACGATCTCCGCACCCACCCGGACCGTCCCCATGGCGATCCGCCCGGCATAGCCGCGGAAGTCCCGGTCGACGCCCGGCCGCGGCCGGCACACCCATTGCACCGGGAAGCGGAACGGGCGCTCCAGGTCGTCCCGGCCGAGCGGCACGGCCTGCAGCAGTTCCATGAGGGTCGGGCCCCCGTACCAGGGCATCCGGGGCCCCCGGCGCACCACCGAGTCCCCGGTCAGCGCCGACATGGGGATGAACGTCAGCCGGCGAATCCCCAGGTCGGCGGCGAAGGCGATGCAGTCCGCGCGGATGCCGTCGAACACCGGCTCCGACCAGTCCACCAGGTCCATCTTGTTGACCGCCACCACCAGGTGGCGCACCCCCAGCAGGTGGGCGATGGCGGTGTGGCGCCGGGTCTGGGTGAGCACGCCCCTGCGCGCGTCCACCAGGATGATGGCCAGGTCGGCCGTGCTGGCGGCGGTGACCATGTTCCGGGTGTACTGCTCGTGCCCCGGGGCGTCGCCCAGGATGAACTTGCGCGTCCCGGTGGAAAAGTAGCGGTAGGCCACATCGATGGTGATGCCCTGTTCCCGCTCGGCCTGCAGGCCGTCGGTGAGGAGGCTGAAATCCACCCCCTGGGCCCCGCGCTTCAGGGACGTGCGTTCCAGGGTGTCCAGGGTGTCGGCCAGGATGGCCTTGCTGTCGAACAGCAGGCGGCCCAGCAGGGTGCTCTTGCCGTCGTCCACGCTGCCGCAGGTGATGAAGCGCAGGAGACCGGTGTCGGGAGGGGGCATCAGAAATATCCTTCCTTTTTTCGAAGTTCCATGGCGGCCTCGGACACCCGGTCGTCCAGGCGGGTGGCGCCCCGCTCGGTGAGCTCCGCGGTGGCGGTTTCGCGGATGATGTCCTCGACGCTGGCCGCCTCCGAGGCCACCGGGGCGGTGCAGGGAATGTCGCCCACCGTGCGGAAGCGCACCCAGCGCTCCTCCACCCGCTCCCCGGGCAGCGCCGGCGTGATCGCCGTGACCGGCGCCAGGGACGCCCCGCGGAGCACCACGGGCCGGCGGTGCGCGTAATAGATGCCCGGAAGGTCCAGGGCTTCCCGCTGCACGTACTGCCAGACGTCCAGCTCGGTCCAGTTGGAGATGGGAAACACCCGGATGTTCTCGGAAGGGAAACAGCGCGCGTTGTAGAGGTCCCACAGTTCCGGCCGCTGGCGCTTGGGATCCCACTGGCCGAACTCGTCACGGAAAGAGAAGATGCGCTCCTTGGCCCGGGCCTTCTCCTCGTCCCTCCGGGCGCCGCCGATGCAGGCGTCGAAGCCGAATTCCCGGATGGCCTCGAGCAGGGTGACGCTCTGGAACGGGTTGCGCGGCTGCATCGGGGAGCGGAGCACCACGCTGCCCCGGCGGATGGAGTCCTCCACGCAGCGCACGATCAGCCGCTCGCCCAGTTCGCGTGCGCGCCGGTCGCGGAACGCGATCACCTCGGGGAAGTTGTGCCCCGTGTCGATGTGCAGGAGGGGGAAGGGGAAGGGGCCGGGCCGGAACGCCTTCACGGCCAGGGCCAGCAGGCAGACCGAGTCCTTGCCGCCGGAGAACAGCAGGGCCGGGTTGCGGCAATGCCCGGCCACCTCCCAGAGGATGTGCATGGCCTCCGCCTCCAGGCTGTCCAGGTGGGTGAGGATGGGGGTCTGCAGGATCATGGCGTCGCCTTTTCGCGGGACGGGTTGTGCAGGCCGCACTCCCTGTGTTCGGGCCGCTCCCACCACCAGCGTCCGGCGCGCTCGTCCTCCCCGGGCCGGACGGCGCGGGTGCAGGGGGCGCAGCCGATGCTGGGGTAGCCCTGGTCGTGCAGCGGGTTGTAGGGCACCCGGCGGGCCGTCACGTAGTCCCGCGCCTGGTCCAGGCTCCAGGCCGCCAGCGGGTTGACCTTCACCATGCCGTGGTCCGCGTCCCATTCGAATTCCGCGACTTCGCCGCGGGTGCAGCCCTGGGCGCGCCGGAGCCCGGTGATCCAGGCGGCGGCCCCGGCCAGGGCGCGGCACAGCGGTTCGACCTTGCGGATGCGGCAGCACTCGCGCCGGTTCTCCAGGCTTTCCCGGAAGGAATTGGGCCCCTTGGCCGCCAGGAGCGCCTGCACGGCCTCGGTGCGCGGGAAATAGACCTCGATGGGCAGGCCGTAGCGGGCCTCCAGGCGCGCCAAAGTATCGTAGGTCTCCGGGTTCAGGCGTCCGGTGTCCAGGGTGAAGATGCGCGGCCGGGGTTCAAGGCGGGCGATGAGGTCCACCAGCGCCACGTCCTCGAGGCCAAGGCTGCAGGCGAACACCAGGCGCGGGTGGAAGGCGCGCACCGCCGCCGCGAGGATCTCCTGCGCCGAAGCGCCGGCGCAGCGCCGGTTCAGATCCTCCGCCAGGGCGGGGCTGGCTTCCAGGGGAAGGCCCGGCAGGGGGCTCCCATCATATTCAAGCATCGGCACATCCGGCACATCAGCACACCCGGGCGCGCGGAGCGCTTCGGGAAAATCATCTTTAAGGCACCACGCCATCCCCTGGAAATTTCAGTGGCATGGCAAAGGCGGAGGTTCAAAACTGCTTGATCGTAACCACGTTGCTTGAGAAAGTCAACACGCCCCCGCAGTCGGACTCCGGCATCAGGTCCTGGAATGATCCCGGGCCACGAGCATGTATATGGAAGGCACCACGAACAGGGTGAAGAGGCTGCCGATGAACATGCCGCCCACCAGCACCAGGCCGATGGAATTGCGGGCAGCGGCCCCGGCGCCGCTGACCAGGGTCAGGGGAAAGTGCCCGGCGATGGTGGCCGCGGTGGTCATGAGGATCGGCCGCAGGCGGGTGGTGGCCGCCTCCCGGATCGCCTCCAGCTTGGAGAGCCCTTGCAGCTGCAGGTGGTTGGCGAACTCCACGATCAGGATGCCGTTCTTGGCGACCAGGCCCACCAGGGTCACCAGGCCCACCTGGGAGTAGATATTGAGCGAAGTGGTCCAGCCGCGGGTCCAGAAGGGCACGTTGGGGTCGGGCATCTTGAGGAAGGTGAAGATCAGGGCGCCGAACATGGCCAGGGGCACCGAGCCCGCGAGGATCACCAGCGGATCGCGGAAGCTGTTGAACTGCGCCGCCAGCACCAGGAAGATCATGATCAGGGCCAGCCCGAAGGCGGGCAGGAAGGTGTTGCCTTCCTTGCGCAGCTGGCGCGATTCCCCGGTGTAGTCGAGCACGTAGCCCTTGGGCAGGATCCGCCCTGCCTCCGCCTCCAGGAAGCGCAGGGCCTCGTCCAGGGGCCGGATCGCCACTCCGCGAGATCTTCACCGAGTTGAGCTGCTGGAAGCGGTTGAGCGAGCGCGGCACCACCGAATCGCGCAGGGTCGCCACGGTGCTGAGCTGCATCAGGTTGCCGTTCGGCCCGGTGACGTAGATGTCCTCCAGCTGGCCGGCGTTGAGCCGCCCGACCCGCTGGATCTGGGGGATGACCTTGTAGCTGCGCCCGGCGATGTCGAAGAAGTTGACGTAGTTGCCCCCCACCATCGAGCCCAGGTCGTTGCCGATCTGCACCAGGTTGAGGCCCAGCGAGGCGACCTTGTCCCGGTCCAGGATGAACTCGGACTGCGGCTGGTCGATCTTGACGTCCAGCTGGGGCGGGAAGGCGAACATGCCGCTGGCCGCGGCCGCGGCCTGGATCTGCTGGGCGAAGGCGAGCACCTCCGGCGTATCGGCGGTGGAGGACACCACGAACTCCACCGGGAACTGGCCGCCGCCGGGCAGGGACGGCGGGGTCACCGGGAACACCTGCACGCCCGGGATGGCCGCGAGCTTCTGCGCCACTTCGGGCATGATCTGGAAGATCGTGCGCTTGCGCTTGCCCCAGGGCTTGACCACCATGCCGCCGAAACCCGAGGCCGGCTGGGTGATCTGGAAGGTGAACTCGGTCTCCGGGGTGCTCATGAAGGCCTTGTTCACCTGCGCCGCATAGCGGCTGTTCTGGTCCAGGGTCGAATTGGCCGAGGCGTCCAGGATGCCGAAGATGACCCCCTGGTCCTCGGCCGGCGCCAGTTCCTTGGACGACATCATGAACATGGGCACGGTGAGCAGGCTGATGACGACCCAGACCGCGTAGACCGCGGGGCGCACGCGCAGCGTGGCGTCCAGCATCCGGCCGTAGACGCCCTTCAGCCGTCTTGAGGTCCCGCGAGATGCGCCCGGCCAGGCCGTGCTGCTCGACGTCCTGCTTGAGCAGGGTGGCGCACATGACCGGCGAGAGGGTGAGGGCGACGATGCCGGAGATGGCCACGGCCCCGGCCAGGGTGAAGGCGAACTCCCGGAACAGGGAGCCGGTCAGGCCGCCCTGGAGGCCGATGGGCAGGTAGACCGCCGCCAGGGTGATGGTCATGGCGATGATCGGCCCCACCAGTTCGCGCGCGCCCAGCAGCGCCGCGTCCAGGGGCGTCCTGCCCTCGCCCAGGTGGCGCTCGACGTTCTCCACCACCACGATGGCGTCGTCCACCACCAGCCCCACCGACAGGACGATGGCCAGCAGCGTCAGCAGGTTCACCGTGAACCCGGCCGCCTGCATCAGGAACACCGCGCCCACCAGCGAGATCGGGATGGCCACCAGCGGGATCAGCGACCGAGCGGAACGAGCCCAGGAAGAGGAAGATGACCACCATGACGATGAACAGCGTCTCCATGAGGGTGTCGAGCACCTCGTGGATCGAGTCGCTGATGTAGCTGGTGGCGTCGTAGGCGATGCGCGCCTGCATGCCGGCGGGCAGGTCGCGCTGGATCCCGTCCATCTCCGCCCGCACCAGCTTGATGACGTCCAGCGAATTGGCGTCCGGCAGGGGGAAGATCCCCATGAACACCGCGGTCTGCCCGGAAAAGCGCACCTCGGTGTCGTAGTCCTCGGCCCCCAGCACCACCTCGGCGACGTCGCCCAGGCGGACGATGGCGCCGTTCCTGCTGCGCACCACCAGCGCCTTGAACTCCTTCACGCTGGTCAGGTTGGTGTTGGCGGTGAGGTTGACCTGGATGAGCGAGCCGCGGGTGGCGCCCACGGCGGCCAGGGAGTTGTTGGCCACCAGGGCCGCGCTCACCTGGGCCGGGCTGACGTTCAGCGCCGCCATGCGCTCGGGCTTGAGCCAGACGCGCATGGCGAAGGTGCGCGCGCCGAGGATGTCGGCCCGCTGCACGCCGTGCAGCGCCGACAGGCGCGGCTGCACCGCGCGCACCAGGTACTCGGTGATCTGGTTCTGCGCCAGGACGTCCGAGGTGAAGCTGAGGTAGGCCGCCGCGAACTGGCTGTCGGCCGAGACGATGTTGATGGCAGGGATCTGTGCCTCGGGGGGCAGGTTCTGGAGCACCTGGTTGACCTTGGCGTTGATCTCGGCCAGGGCCTTGGTGGGGTCGTAGTTGAGCTCCAGCCGGACGTTGATGGTGGACAGCCCCAGGGCGCTCTGGGACTCCATGTAGTCGATGCCCGCGGCGGCGGCGATGGCCTGCTCCAGGGGCGTCGTGACGAACCCGCGCACCAGCTCGGCGCTGGCGCCCACGTAGACCGTGGTGACGGTCACCACCGAGTTCTCGCTGCGCGGGTACTGGCGCACGTTGAGCGTCCTGATGGCCTGCAGCCCGGCGATGATGATGACCAGGTTGACCACCAGTGCGAGCACCGGCCGGCGGATGAAGAGGTCGGTGATGGTCATCGGGTCAGTCGTTGGCGGGCGTGGGGGACTGCTGGAAGGCGGGGGCGGACTGGTTGTCCACCACCACGGGCATGCCGTTGCGCAGCTTGAAGACCCCGGTGGTGGCCACCCGCTCACCCGGCTTGAGGCCCTTGGACACGGCCACCAGGTCGCCCCGCTTGTCGCCCAGGGTGACCAGCTGCTGGCGCAGCACCAGGCCCTTGCCGTCCGGCCCCGGGTCGACGACGAACACCGAATCGCTGTAGGGGGCGTAGAGCACCGCCGTGGCCGGGATGGCCTGCACGGCCTGGGACTCCTGCCGGCTCAGCGCCACGTTGACGAACATGCCCGGGCGCAGCTTCTCGTCGGGGTTGCCCACGGTGGCCTGGATCCTGAGGTTCCGGGTGTCGCTGTCCACCAGCGGGTTGATGGCGGTGACGCGGCCGCGCACCGTCCGGCCCGGCAGGGCGTCGCAGGCCACCTGGACCGGCAGGCCGACCCGCACCTGGGCCAGCTGCTGCTGGGGCAGGGTGAAATCCACGAAGATCGGGTCGAGCGCCTGCAGGGTGACGATGGCGTCGCCCTGGCCGAGCAGCTGGCCCAGGTTCACCTGGCGCACCCCGAGCCGCCCGCTGAAGGGCGCGCGCAGGGTCTTCTTGCCGATGGTGGCCCGGATGCTGTCGGCTTCGGCCAGCGCCTGGCTGTAGCCGGCCACCGCCGTGTCGCGTTCGTTTTCCGAGATGATCCGGTCTGCGTACTCCTTTTCGGCCCGGTCCCGGTTGATCCGCGCCAGATCGGCGGCGGCGGCGGCGCCCGGCAGCTGGGCCTCCTCGAAGGTGGTGTCCTGGCGGATCAGCAGGTCCCCCCTGCGCACCCTCGCCCCGGCCTCGAAGGCGATCGCCGTGACCTTGCCGATGAGCTCGGCGGCGACGGTGACGCCCTGCACCGCGGTCAGGGAACCCACGGCGTTGAGCTCCTGGGGCCAGAACTCAGCCTTGACCTCGGCCGCGGTGACCGTCACCGGCGGCGGCCTGAAGGCCTTGCCGTGCTGGATCAGGGTCCCGATCTGCAGTGCCTTGGTCACGGCGAGGCTGCCGATGATCAGGATCAGGCCGCCCGTGACCCAAAGCCGGTGTGTTTTCATAGGTCCTTACCGGATCTCCCTCTTGCACCAGGACAGGAAGCCTTCGAGGTCGAACCCGTCGAGGTAGAAGGACCTGCACCTCTGGCACACGACGTTCGAGTACCGATCGGGCTGGACTTTCCTGCGCTCGGACATCCAGGTCTTGCCCGAATGGATCCGGGAACACCAGACACAATGCATTGTCTTCGGAACGATCCGCTTTTCAGCCATGGTTCAGCACCCTGAGAAAGCTGCCAGGAAAATTGGGTCCATTCCTGAACTTAGCAATAGGTAATTTGTGATTTCGATGGGAAATCACCGGTGTCACAAGAGAACACCAGTATTATCATGTATTTAACGTAAGTGACGTTCCTTCAGGGAGATACCTAATTTAATAAACGATATCTAGGTATCCTGATTCCGGCCCCCTCACAGGGCGATGGAGATCACGGGATCGCCCAGCAGGCCCGGATCGACCTCGATGCCCAGGCCGCTGGATGTGGGCGCGGAGCCGAAACCGCCTTCGCTGCGCGGCTGGTGCCCGGCCACGTGCTCCAGGGTCCAGTCGTTCATGAAGGAGACCGTGAGCAGGGCCTCCGGGCGGGTGCTCGCGGCCAGGTGGGCCGAGGTGGCCGAAACGATGTCGCCGCCCCAGGTGTCCTCGATGGTCACCTGAACGCCGAGTTCCTGGGCGAGATCGCGCAGGAGCCGGGCCTTGGTCAGCCCGCCGACCTTGGACACCTTCAGGTTGAACGCCCCCGCGCCGCCTTCGCGCACCGCGCGGAGCAGGGTCGGCACGTCGTGCACCACCTCGTCGTAGACCATCGGCAGGGAGGTGTGCCGGCGCACTTCGATGCACTCCTCCATGGTCGGGCACGGCTGCTCGAAGTCACAGCCGGGGCAGGCCCTCCATCAGCCGCGCGGCGCGGATCGCGGCATTGACGCGCCAGCCGCCGTTGGCGTCGGCGATGACGAGGTCCCCGGGCCCGGTGGCCTCGACCGCCTGCCGTGCGCGCTCCCCGTCGATCTCGGGGTCGCCGCCGACCTTCAGCTGGAACCTCCTGACGCCTTCGGCGCGGCGGGCGGCCACGAATTCCCTCATGGCTTCGGGCGAACCCAGCGGGACGGCCAGGTAGAGCGGGAACCGCGCCTGGCGCAGGCCGCCGAGCAGGGTCGTCACGGATGCGCCCAGGGCGCGCCCGGTGAGGTCCCAGCAGGCGACGTCGATGGGGCTCTTGGCGTACTCGTGGCCCATCAGCGTCGCGTCCATGGCGTCGTTCACCGCCGCGAGGTTGGTCGGGTCGAGGCCGAGCAGGCCCGGCGCCAGGAGGCCGAGCGCGGCGCGCGCCCCCCCGGCGTGCGCGGCCAGATAGGTGTTGCCCAGCGGGCACACCTCGCCCCAGCCGTGCAGGCCGGCATCGGTGCCCACGCGCACGATCGTCGAAGGCAGGGCGCCGATGCTCCGGCCCCCCGACATGACGTACGTCCCGTGCCGGTAGGTGAGTTCGAAGGAATAGACGTCGACACGGTTGATGCGCATGGTCGCCTCGCATGCGGCGAGCGGGGCCGCGGGACCATTATCGTGCGCATCCGCTCCAGGGAAAAAAAGAAAGCTTCACCGGCCGGAAGTCCCGGGCTAAACCTTGCGCCCGTTCGGCTGATCCAACCTGGATATGCGATCACGTGGCCCTGGTTATTTGACCCGGCAGTCTCTTCTTGTCTGCGCGCTCCTTGGCGGAGTGCCGCCCCTGGGCGGCGCGCCCCCCGCCGCCGTGCGGGCCGATCCGGCTCCGCCCCTGGTCGAGGCCTTCCAGAAAGGGCCCATCGCCATATCGGCCAAGGTGGTCCGCTCCCTGGGCCACGGGGAGCAGTCGGCGCTTCCGCTGTTCCAGGTGCCGGTCCTGAAATTCCGGGACCAGCTGGAACTGTCCTTCGCCGGAGAGGCTTTCGACCAGCGGGTGACCCGCGCCGACTGGTCCCTGATCGTGGTCTTCCTGCCCAGGACCATCGCCCCGACCGACCAGGGGGTGGTGGACTTCCCGCTGAAGCGCAAGGACGACTGCATGGTGGTGCCTGCCATTTCCGTGCCGTACGATTCCATCCCGATGATCTTCCTCATCCCCGACCGGAACGCCCGCAAGAAGGTGCTGAAGGACCTGAACGACCACCTGGAGGCTTTCCGCTCCCTCTGCGCCAAGATCTCCGAAGTCTCCACGGAACGGGCCGCGGCGGACAAGTTCATCGAGGACCTGGACGCCATCGACAAGAACCTGTCCCCTGCCCAGTACGACAACGCTCTCCAGGGTTTCGTGAACGCGTACGGGGACGCCCTGTCCGGCAACCTCCAGGCCTTCCTCGCCTCCCCCAGCTCCAACCTGGAGAAGTGCCAGTTCCTCACCCAGCAGTTCCGGGACACCCACGTCCTGGTGCCGGGCGGCACCCCGGCCGCGCCGGTGGCGCCGCCCGTGCCGATGGCCGCGGACCAGCGGCCGGTCTCGTCCTACGTCTCGATCATCTTCGACCTGGCGGCGATCATCAACAACCTCTGGCCCGGCCACCAGTTCCAGTACCTGCCGGCGGTGGCGCGCGGCTTCCACGATTCCAGCGCGGACCTCTACTACAGTTCCTGGATCCGCACGACGGGGGACGTGCGCGGCGCCCTCATGTGCTGCCCCGGCAACTGGGAGGACCTGCAGCCCCCGTCCTTCGAGTTCGAGCTGCCCCCCGGGGAATCGCTCCTGGGCAGACAGGCCCTTCTGAAAGTCCGCCCCAGGGAGAACAGCCGCGCCCCCTTCGCCCTTTTCGGCCACGACTGGAAACTGCTGCTGACCGGGCCCAAAGGCGAAAGCCTGCCCCCGCTCACCCTGAGCGCCAGTCCCAGCAGGCAGTCGTTCGTGGCCTCGGGCCCGGTGCTGGAGGCGCTGCGCAAGCTGGGCGCGGCCCAGGTCAAGGCGCGCATCGTCGGGCGCTGGGGCTTCAACAGCATCGCCCAGGACGCCCAGACCCTCACCGTCTTCGATCCGCGGTGGACTCCCGATGAAGCCGAAGTGGACGGCTTCCGGATCGGGAAGGCTTGCGCCTTCAGGATTCCCGGCAGCCTGGGCCGGTTCGGTGCAGCAGGTCGCGTTCCGGCCTGGCGCACCCGGCGCCGCCCCGCTCATCGCCAGGCTCAAGGCCGCCGGCGACGGCTCCAGGGAGGCCGCTTTCACGCCCAGGCCGGGCGACGCCGGTCCAGGCACCCTCGAGATCACCACCCTCGGGGCCGCCAGTCCCGCGCTGACCCTCCCGCTCACCCTGGCCGATGCGCCTCCGGAAGTCGACGCCGTCGAAGCGCGCCTCGCGGAACCCGCCGTGGTCCTGCAGGGCCGGCACCTGGACGGGATCCGGGCGCTGGAGATCGCCGGGCGCCGCTTCCTGCCCGCGGCGGGGAAGCCGGAAGGCATGACCCGGGTGTTCCGGGCCGAGGACGGGAACCCGCTGGAGGGCACGGTCGGCAAGCCGCTCCAGGCCGCCCTGGCCACCCGGCAGGGAAGGCAGCCGCTGCCGGTGACCCTGCTGCCGGCGCGCCCGCGCCTGGACGAGGTGCAGTTCACGCCCCTGGAGGCCAAGGCCGCAGGCCTTCCCATCCAGTCGCCCGTGCTCATCGCCTCCACCGGCGACCCCTGCCAGGTGAGCCTGCTCGCCGCCAAGGGCTACCGGTTCCCTTCGGACCCGACCTTCCGGGTGCTCATCCGCAATGCCGACGACCCCTCCGAGATCCGCACCATCCCCCCGGCCAAGATCCGGATCATGGGCCGCAACCAGAAGGCCACCTTCAGCCTCGTCCCGGCGGAACTGCTGGGCGGCCGGGCCGAGGGGAAGCTGGAGATCCAGGTGCAGGACGAGCACGCCGGCCCCAGCGACTGGACCGCCCTTCCGCCCACCTTCCTGGAACTGCCGACCATCAGCGCGATCCGGGCCGAGGACACCGGGTTCCGCCTCACGGGCCAGTCCCTGGACCAGATCGAAGCGCTGGCCGCCGCCCCGGACGGGCCCTGGGAGAAGGCCGCCGTCACCATCGAAGGGGGCCGGGAAAAGGCCGAACTGGTCGCCCCCCCACCTGCGCCACCTGCTACATCAAGCTGTTCGGCTGGCCGGACCTGGCCCTGGCGGTGAAATTGCCGGCGGGTCAACCGCCCGCCCAACCGCCCGCCCAACCGCCCGCCCAACCTCCTGCCCAGCCGCCCGCCCAGCCGCCCGCCGCCTCGGACGCTCCTTAAATGCCGTAACGGCGCTTCAGGTCCGCCTCCATGCCCTTGAGGGCGTCGGCATGGGCCTTCATGGCGTTCGCGCGGTTCGCCAGGTCCGGGGCCTGGGCCGGGTTGGGGGAGATGACCAGGGTCCTGAGGCTGCGCATCAGGCCCAGCCCCTCATCCAGGCTCGAGAGCAGGGCCTGGTGATAGGCGGCGCAGGGCTGGGGCGGCTTGAGCGCCGACAGTTTGTCCCGGGTATCCTGGGCCTGGCGGATCATGCCGTCGAGACCCGAGGTGTCGCCCTTGCCGAGGCCCGAGACGACATCCTGGGCCACCGTGTCGAGATCGCCGCCGACCGCGGGCTGGATGGCCTCGGCCGCCTTGAAGTAGGCCGCCACCGCGGCGTGCTCGGGCGAGGCCCCGGCGCTCGCATCGACCGCGGGCCTGGCCGCGGGAGGGGCGGGAAGGGCGGGCGGCGCGGGCGCGGCGGCGGGGAGGGCGGGAGCTGGCGGCAACGGGGCGGGCTCGGGCGGCGGCACGGCGGGTGTTTCCGTGCGGGCCGGAGGCGCGGGTTCCCAGGGCGTGGCGGGGGCCGAGACGCGGCCCAGGAGGAAGGCCACGCCCAGCATCCCGGCCAGGGCCAGCCCGGCCAGGGCGGCGAGCAAGGCCCTGGAGACCTGGATCCTGGCCGCCACGGCGCCGCCCCTCAGGCGCCCCCGGCCATTCTGGCGCCCATCTCATAGGCCCGCTGGCAGTCCCGGGGGAACGCCTCCAGCCTGCGCGCGGTCTTGTAGGCGACATCGAAGCGGTCGTGGTCGATCCTGTCGTAGTCTTCGAACTGGTAGGTGTCGCAGCTCACCATGGCTTCCGACTGGCCGAAGACCCTCCGGAGGAAGGTCGCGTTGAGTTCGATGGCCTGCCGGTAGCCCAGCGCCTCCATCCGCTCCTCCGGCGCCCCCATCGTGTAGATGAACCCGGTGGGGATCTTCCTGGGGAAGAGGGTGGGCTTGGGATCCTCCTCCTTTGCATAGCGGTAGTAAGGGAACATCAGCCGTTCCATGAAGGACTTCATCTCGCCCGTGACCGCCCAGAAGTAGATGGGGGAACCGAGCAGGATGGCGTCGGCCTGCGCCGCCTCTTCGAGGATGAGCGTCAGGTCGTCCCGGGTGGCGCATTTCCCGTACGATCTCCCGCCCCGGGTCTTGCAGCCGAAACAGCTCCTGCAGCCCTGGTATTCCAGGTCGTAAAGATGGATGAGGGAGGTCTCGGCGCCCTGGGCCGCGGCCCCCTCGAGGGCCTTGCCCAGGAGGATGGCGGTGTTCCAGGTTTTCCTCGGGCTGCCGTTGAATGCCATGAATTTCATAGATTCCTCCGGACGATTTTGTCAGTATGGCGGGATTGCATTCTGGCCCAGGAGCATGCAGTCCCAGACCAAGGCCCAATCTTTCAAGGCATCCACGAGGCCAGGCGGCAGGTTATTGTCGATCAGCAGGCGCATCGGAGGTCAGGCCGTGTAGGGAAGGTGTCGCTCCCTCAAGGCCTCCGCAGCATAGCGCAGGGCCTCCCAGATGTCCTCCTCTTCCAGTTCAGGATGTTCAGCCAGGATTTCACCGGGCTTGAGCCCCGCAGCGACCATGCCCACCACAGTGGCTACCGGCATCCGGAGCCCTCGGATGCAGGGCATGCCCCCCATCTGGTCCTCCTTGATCGTGATTCTTTCGAACGCCATGGTCGCCTCACGGTAGAAGGGTGATCCCCACTTGCCCCGGCCGCCCGGTCATCGCGGCCCTTGGAACGGCCATTGGTTCACGGAGCAGCACGGTCGAATCCTCCGGCACCAGTATAGCCCTCTTGACGAAATCACCTTGCGGGTTTCCAGGCGGACCGGACCGGCTCCTCCAGGGTGCCGCTGCCTCCCCGGGGCCGCTGCGGATTATATGGAAATATCAACTAACAAAAAAATGGCACTGCCCTTGCAATTGCGTAAAGTTGTGGCAATACCTTGGCAAATGGAGCGCCAATGGGTGAAAACTTCAAAGAATCAAGGCGCGCTACGCTCACCCTCCGGTGCGCGTGGTGCGGCTTCATCCAGATGGGCGGGGCCTGGGGCCTGGATCGCCGCAGGTCCGGCGACAGCAAGTATTCCCACGGCATCTGCCCGGCGTGCAAGAAAATCTATTTTTAGGGCGATTCCTTTCAGGGCGGCAAATCCAGCGGCATCAGCTTTTTCTACGCGGCAGCCAGCCGGGGCGCGGGCATCCTATCCTTGGATGATCGATCGAGGAGCTCCCATTGACGGCCCTGCTGCACCTGGCACTGCTCGCGGCCGCCATCCAGGCGGCGCCCGCGGACTGGGCCGCGCTGGAGGAGCGCGGGGCGGTGATTTCCGAGATCCGGGTGGAACGCCAGGACGTGTTCGATCCCGCCAACCCCGACGACGACACCGCCCTGGGGCGACTGGCCGACCATCTGCACTGGACCACCCGGGAGAAGGTGGTGCGCCGGGCCCTGCTGTTCCATGTGGGCGAGAAGGTCAACCTGCGCCGCATCCGCGAAACGGAGCGCTACCTGCGCTCCATGAGCTTCCTCAAGGACGCCCGGGTCGACCTTGAGCCGCTGCCGGACGGCTCGGTGCGGGCCCGGGTGTGGGTGCGGGACGCCTGGACCCTGCTCGGAACCATCAACTACAAGCTGCTGGGCGGCCAGCAGACCCGCGGCGCCGGGATCCAGGAGCAGAACATCCTGGGCACCGGGAAGACCCTGAACCTCGCCTGGAAGCAGGATCCGGTGCGGACCACCGAGACCGCCGCCTATTACGACCCCCAACTGCTTGGGCGGGACTGGAGCCTGCTGGCCATCTACCAGAACCTCTCCGACGGCCGCTCGCGCTCCTTCAGCCTGCAGCGTCCCTACACCTCCCTGGACACGCCCTGGGCGGTATCGGTCCAGGCCTCGTCCACGGCCTACACCCTGACCGTCTACGACCAGGGCAATGGCATCTACGCCGCCGCGTCCCAGCTGGACACCGCATCGGCCGGGTTCTCCTGGGCCGCGCGCCACGGCGAGGCGGACGCCTGGCGCCCGGGGCTGGAAGTGGTGGACAACAAGGCGGCATACGGTCCCCTCGCCGTCCTCTCCGCCCCGGGCGCCGTCCCCGCGCCCGATTTCGCCTTCCGCAAACTGGCCGGGCCGGCCCTGACCCTGTCCTATATGCAGGAACGCTACGGGGTCTTCCGGGACATGGCGGGCATGGACACGCCCGAGGACGACAACCTCGGCTGGTCCGGGTCCGTCGCCGCCGGGAACTACCTGCCCGCCTGGGGCGCCACCGAACGCGCGCCCTTCGTCCAGTCCGCCCTGGCCAAGGGCTGGTCCGGATCAGACCGCGACCTGCTGCTGATGCAAGCCGGCGTTTCCGGCCGGAAAGGCCCCGGCGGGTGGCGGGACGTCGTGGCCAACCTGACCTTCAACGGCTACTGGAAGGCCACGCCGCACCAGGTCAGCGCGGCCCATCTGGCGCTGAACCGCGCGGACCGGCCCGACCCCGAGGACATCCTCTACCTGGGCGCCACCCAGGGGCTCAGGGGCTACTCCAACGAGCCTGCACCCCGGGGACGCCAGCTGGCTGTTCTCCGCCGAGCAGCGCATGCTGACCGAACGGCGCTGGCTGGGCATCCTGCGCCTGGGCTACGTGGTCTTCGCCGACACGGGGGGCATCCACCGGCTGGACGGCGCCGGCTGGTCCCCCACCTACGCCGACGTGGGCGGCGGCCTGCGCCTGGGGGACCTCAAGAGTTCCCTGGGCCACGTGTTCCTGCTGACGGTGGCGGCGCCGCTGACGCGCCAGCCCGGACAGCGCGGGTGGCTGTTCGCGGTGGGCAACATCGTGGCGTTCTGACCCGAATTTCGCCCGGCGCGTTCCCGCCCTCCGCCGGCGGACCTGTGATACGATCAACAATCCAACCAGCGAAGACAACCGAAAAACGGATCCTTAAACCGGAATCATGAAATGAGTTCATGATTTCGGATGTCTTAACGGCAGGCTGCCAACAAGGGGGGTTTGTGAAGATCCTGAAAGCTGTCACCAAGGTGCCCGGCGGATTGATGGTGGTCCCGCTGTTTCTGGGGATGCTGGTCAATACCTTCACCCCCAACCTGCTCAAGATCGGCGGCTTCACCCAGGCCCTCACCAATGTGGGCTACCCGACGGTCCTGGCCATGTACCTGTTCACCGCCGGCAGCAAGATGACCCTGCGGGCCGCGCCGAAGATGCTCCAGCGCGGCTTCGGCATCCTGTTCGCCAAGGTGGGCATGGCCATCCTGATCTCGCTGGGCATCTCGCACCTCTTCCACGGCAACCTGATCGGCCTTTCCACCCTGGCCGTGCTCGCCGCCATGAACGACACCAACGGCGGCATGTTCCTGGCCCTGACCAGCACCTTCGGCAACAAGGAGGACGCGGGCACCTACGTGGTGCAGAGCGTCGAGACCGGCCCGTTCCTGACGATGCTGGTGCTGGTGGGCGCCGGGCTGGCGGTGATCCCCTGGCTGACCATGGTGTCCGTGATCGCTCCGATCGCCGCCGGGGCCGTGCTGGGCAACCTGGATGGCGACATCCGCGAATTCTGCGGCGCTCATGAATCTATCATCGTCCCCTTCATGGCCTTCACCCTCGGCCAGGGCATCAACCTGAAGTCCGTCACCGCCGCCGGCCTCCCCGGGATCATCCTGGGCGTCGCGGTCCTGGTGCTCACCGGGCTGGTGTGCTACGGTGCCGATCGTCTGCTGGGCGGATCGGGCATCGCCGGAGCGGCCGCATCCAGCACTGCCGGCAATTCCGTCGCCACCCCCCAGGCGGTGGCCCTGGCCGATCATTCCTATGCCGGGATCGCCCCCGTCGCCACCCTCCAGGTCGCCACCTCGGTGATCGTCACCGCCATCCTCACCCCCGTGCTGACCGCCTACGTGTACCGCCGCAACCTGAAGAAGTCCGTGGCCCAGAACCTCAGCCAGTCCCTCGGCGCGGTCGAGGAACCTTCCATCCGCTAGCCCACCGCCCAGAGAGGAGCCCCACCCATGGACACCCAGCCATTGGATCTGAAAGCCCGGGAACTGGATCAGAAGGCCACCCAGGCCCTGCTCGAGCACGTCGCCGGGCTGGCCCGGGAGCGCTTCAACAAGCCCGCCTGCGTGGCCGTGTGCGACGCCTACGGCTTCCTGCTCGGCTTCATCCGGGCCGACGGCGCGCCCGTGCGCAGCATCGCCATCAGCCAGCAGAAGGCCTACACCGCCACCCGCATGGGCTGCGACACCCCGGTCTTCCTGGCCCGCCTGAAGCGGGACGAAGTGCCCATCGGCTACTTCTGCGACCCCCTGCTGACGGCGCTGCCGGGCGGCGTGCTGATCAAGGACGGCGACGGGCGCATGCTCGGCGCCATCGGCCTCAGCGGCCTGCTGCCGAGCGAGGACCAGGAACTGGCCGAGGCCGGGGCCGCTTTCTTCGCCTGCCGCCGCATCTGAACGAGGCATAATCAAGCCAGCCTGGGCGCGCGGGTCGGCCCGGGCTGTCCTTCCATGACCCGCCGGGGATTCAACGATGGCCAACGTCTATGTCACACGCATGATCCCGCAGGAAATCATCGACAGCCTGCGCGCCAGCCACGATGTGGAAGTCAACCCCGACGACCGGGCGCTGACCCGCGAGGAACTGCTGCGCCAGATCCGCGGCCGCGACGCCGTCATCACCCTGCTCACCGACACCATCGACGGCGCGGCCCTCGACGCCGCGGGCCCGCAGTGCCGGATCTTCGCCAACTACGCGGTGGGCTTCAACAACTTCGACGTGGCCGCCGCCACCCAGCGCGGCGTGATCATGACCAACACCCCCGGGGTGCTGGACGAAGCCACCGCCACCGAAGCCTGGGCCCTGCTGCTGGCCGCCGCCCGGCGCATCCCGGAATCCGAGCGCTTCCTGCGCGCCGGCCTCTGGCGCGGCTGGGCGCCCATGGACTTCCTGGGCATGGACGTGGACCACATGACGCTCGGCATCGCCGGGCTGGGCCGGATCGGCACCCAGTTCGCGCGCAAGGCTGCGGCCTTCGACATGAAGGTGATCTACTCCGACCTGAAGCCTTCGCCCGAATTCGAGCGCCAGTACGGGGCGACCTTCGTGGACAAGGCGACCCTGCTGCGCGAATCGGACTTCCTGTCCCTGCACCTGCCCCTGATGGCGGAAACCCGCCACTACATCGGCGCGGCGGAACTGGCGGCCATGAAGCCCACCGCCATCCTGATCAACGCCGGGCGCGGCCCGCTGGTGGACGAGCAGGCCCTGGTCGCCGCCCTGCGCGACAAGGTGATCTGGGCGGCCGGCCTGGACGTGTTCGAGGACGAGCCCAGGCTCGCTCCCGGCCTGGCCGAACTGGACAACGTGGTGATCGTTCCGCACATCGCCTCCGCCACCTTCCGCACCCGGATCGCCATGGGCCGGATCGCCGCGGACAACGTGCTGAGCGTGCTCAAGGGCGGGGCGCCGCTGACCTGCATCAATCCGGACGTGCTCAAGTAGGCGGGGCAGGGGCCCGCGCCGACCGCGCGAGGCCCCTGGCTGGCCATGAGCCGTTCCGTGGCGGCCCGTCCCGCAGGGTCGCTACACTGCGCCCAGGAGGCCGGACCCGTGCGCATCGCCAACCCCATCTACGACGTGGTGTTCAAGTACCTGCTCGACGACGAGAAGGTGGCCCGGCTCCTGCTTTCCGCCTTGCTGGGCAAGGAAGTGCTGGAACTGCAATTCCGCCCCACCGAAGTGCATCATGAGGCGGCGAAGCTGGATGGAACCCAGCTCCTGGTCCTGCGGATGGATTTCGCCGCCACGGTGCGCCTGGAGGACGGCGGCCGCAAGCTGGTCCTGATCGAGATCCAGAAGGCCCGCAGCGCCTGGGACGTGCAGCGCTTCCGGCGCTACCTGGGCTCGAATTACGCCAGCCCGGAGAACGTCTACCTTGATCCGGAGGGGAAGGAGCAGGCGCTGCCGATCGTGACCATCTATTTCCTGGGCGAGGGCCTGGAATGCGTCGACGTGCCGGTGCTCCGCGTCAACCGGCACTATCTGGACGTGGCCACCGGCGATGAGGTGCCGATCACCGATTCGTTCGTGGAGGCGCTCACCCACGATTCCATCGTGGTCCAGATCAACCGACTGAAGGACCGCCGGCGGACCGAGCTGGAGCGTCTGCTGGAGGTGTTCGACCAGGGCCTGGCGTCCCGCTCGGATCCGCACCTGCTGGACATCCTGGAAGAGAATTTCCCGGAGCACCACCGGGATGTCCTGCGCCGCCTGATGCGGGCCGGGGCCGAGCAGGAACTCCGGGACAAGATGGACGTGGAGGACGACATCCTGGCCGCCTTCCAGGACCAGGCCCGGGAGTCCGCGGATCTGCGCCAGGCCCTGAGCGAGAAGGACCAGGCCCTGTACGAGAAGGACCGGGCCCTGAGCGAGAAGGAACAGGCTCTGAGCGAGAAGGACCGGGTCCTGGGCGAGAAGGACCGGGCCCTGGGCGAGAAGGATCAGGCGCTTGATGAAAAGGACCGCCTGATTGCAGATCTGAAAAGGCGTCTATCCCCCACCTGACCGGCAGGGATTGAAGACGTCCCCTGGCCGCCTGGCGGCGTTCCTACGGCTCGCCTGGGCGGCGGGCATGTTCATGTTCATGCGGTCCCCGCTCCATCCGCCGCGCCGGGGGTCCACCTGGGCCGCGGTGCCAGTTGCGGTAGCGTCCGACGGGCATGCGCACCAGGCCGCCCGGCACGAAGCGCCGGTCCACCCAGTCGAACCGCGCGCGCGGCGAGCGGGCGCGGTACCATCCGTCCGGCCTGCGGCACCAGTACCAGCCCGCGCTGAAGAACACCTCTTCCGGGAAACCCTCCACCACCTGGATTCCCGGCTGCACCACCACGAGAGGCGGCGCGGGCGGCAGGCCGATGTTGATGTGCAGGCTCACCTGGGCCTGGGCGATCGTGGGGCATAGCCAGAGGGCGCAGGCGAGGGGGAATACAAACCGTTTTTGCATGGTCGATCTCCGTAAATGGGGTCCATCTGCTGAGGGGCTTTCAAGGATCGGTGCCGGCGGTCCGCTTGCCAACATAGACAGGCGGAACCATGAAGGGGTTGAGTGCATCAACGTAATGGAGCTTCCCGATCCCATCGAAGCCATCAAGTTCGTCATGGACCAGCGCGACTTGTCTCCTAAAGACCTGGAGCCTGCCATCGGACGGCTGAACCGAGTCTATGAGGTGTTGAATCGCACTCGCCCACTGACCCTTGCCATGATTCGGAAGCTTCACACCACCTTTGGAATTCCAGCCGAGAGTCTCATCAAACAGACTGCATGAGGACGGGCTAATCAGCCGGACAATCCGGAAAAGAGTTATTCTCGGGCCCGGCCACATAGCCGTGGCCCCTCACGGTCCGGATCACCGTCGGCTCAGCAGGCGATTCCTCGACCTTCTGCCGAAGCCGGCCGATATAGACATCCAGGCTTTTTTCGCTCATGAAGCGCTGGTCACCCCATACCTCGCGGACCAGGCTGGATCGGCTCATCACCTTGCCTGAGTTGCTGCAAAGCGCAGTCAACAGAGCGAACTCCTTGGGGGTGAGCGAAAGGTCCTTGTCGCCCCGATGGCATTTCTGGGAATGGAAATCAAGAATGAGGCCCTGGAACTTGACCACGGAAGCGGCTGGGGCGCGTTCCCTGGTTCTCCGCAACACCGCCTTGATCCGGGCGATCAGTTCATCGGGAACGAAGGGCTTGACGATGTAGTCATCCGCACCCATCAGCAGCCCCCGGATGATGTCCACGGTGGTACCCAGTTGCGTGAGCATGATGATCGCCGTCGTGATGCCCGCTCCGCGGAGCTTTCGGCACACTTCGAACCCGTTCAGCCCCGGCAGCACAATGTCGAGAAGGATCAGATCGACTCGATTCGATTGGATCAGTTCGAGCGCCTCTTCTCCGGTGCCTGCACCCAGGGTTGCGAAACTGTGCTTCGCCAGGACCTTGGTGATATTGAGCCGGGTCAGGGGTTCATCTTCAACCACCAGAATGGTGAATGCATTGCATTGAGCGTCTGAGATGTCATCGCAAATGAAGGAGCTGTCATCCACAGGACCCCCCACATTGACTTGTCTATTTCATGTATTACTTAAACACAGTGCGGCAAAAATCTCATGGAAAATCAAGTCCGGAAATGTTTAAGTTTTCAAAAAAAAGCAGGAAATGCTCAACTGTAATTATCCATGCTGGCGCTCCTGAAAAGAGGCATCATTGCTTATTCGATCGCGCGGGGCTATCTACCGGTTGTTGTTCTCCTGTGAAGGGGCGCCATGAGTGTGGAAAACTGGATCAGGCTGGGCGAGGCCGCAAGGAAATCCAAGGATTTTGACGGCGCCATTCCCCATTACCGGAACGCCCTGGACATGGAGCCCTCGAACGCGATGGCGCTTTGGGGCCTTGCAGACGCATGCCGCGGGGTCAACCGCATCCGGGAGAGCGTCGACCTTCTGGTCCGACTCCTCGAACTCAGGCCGGAAGACGGCCGGGCCCATACGCGCCTCGCCGATGCCTACAAGCGGATCGGGCAGCGCGACGACGCCGTGACGCATTACCGCCGGGCCATCGCCTTGGATCCGCGGAACCGATACGCCCTCATGGGCCTGGGCGACCTTTACCACAAGGAGCATCGCCAGGAGGAAACGCTGGCCTGCTGGGAAGCCCTGCTCGCGCTCGACCCGACCCTGGTGACCATCCAGACCCAGGTCGGCAACATCCACCGCAAGCGGTTGGCGTTCGAGAAGGCCATCCCGTACTTCCAGGCCGCCCTGGCCCGGGAGCCGCACAACCGGTTCGCCACCTTCGGGTTGGCCGACAGCCTGAGGGGCCTGGGCCGGTTCGCGGAGGCGGCGCCGGTATGGGAAGAGATGCTCGAATTGGATACCGGCAATGTGCAGGTCCTGACCCGCGCCGGTGACTGCTTCCTGCGGCTCGGCCAGGTGGAGAAGGCCGAGCGTCTCTTCACCCGGGCCGTGCATTCGGGGTACGACAAACCCGCCCTGCTGGGGCTCGCGCGCATCTGCCGCGTGCGGGGAGAGGCACCGAAGGCCCTGGACTTCTACCGGCGCGTTCTGGAGCACGGCCCGGGGGATGTCCGGATCCTTCAGCTCATGGCCGAGACGTTCAGGGAACTTGAGGGGGCGGAATCGGAGCGGCCATGAGCGGCTCCGGTGGGTCGGAACAGATGGTTGACGGGCACCGGATATTGGCCTGAATTTTGGCCCTTGGCTTGCGGTTATAAAGCCACCCTGGAGGAGATCGATGCCCTGATGACCGCCGAGGCGGGGCAGGCCCGGGGGCGAGCCTGGATGTGCTGGTGGCACTGGTGGAAGCTTACGAGGGCACCCGTTGAATTCTCATTTTGGGGTTCGGCTAAAGGCGTCGCCTGTTCTGGAGTGATGCGGCTGGGTCGCCACCATTCGCGCCAGTTTGGTGATCCCGAGGCCCGCATTTCCTTCCTATTCGTCTAGCAGCGAAGCTTGGTGCCAACCATAAACAGGCCCGTCGCTATTTCGTGTGGGTAACCGGCGTTATAGGCCGGCCGGGATTCCAGCGCAGGGCTGATGGGTTAGGGGCCAGGGAATCCCTTTCGGCCTGACTGGGTTTCCTGGAAAGAAGGGGCCTGAGAAGATGGTCCCATGGACACCAAAGTACTCTTCACCATGGCGCTGGGCCTTCAGGCCCCTTGGGAGGTCACGGACCTCCAGTTCAACGAGGAGGCCCACCGGCTGGACACCATACGGGCACCAGCCTTCTGGTGGCCACCTACTTCTTTGCGATCCAAATCTACTGTGACTTCTCCGGATACTCGGACATTGCTCGGGGCGTTTCATGCATCTACGGTATCGACCTGATGAAGAACTTTGAGACACCCTATTTCTCCAAGTCCATCAGCGAGTTCTGGTCCAGGTGGCACATCTCCCTGTCCACTTGGTTCCGGGATTACCTCTACATCCCCATGGGCGGAAACCGGGTCTCCTTCGGCCAGAACCTCTTCAACATCTTCGCCGTGTTCCTCCTGAGCGGCTTATGGCATGGGGCAAACTGGACCTTCATCGTCTGGGGGGGACTGCACGGTCTCTATTTGGTCCTGGAGAAGGTCGTCGCCTTGGTGCCGTGGGGGCCTCTCCGGCGCCCTTGGCGGCCTGCTCTCGAGTCCCTTGGCCGCACCTTCCAGGTGGCCCTCACCTTCCACCTGGTGCTTGTTTCCTGGGTATTCTTTAGGGCGCCCAATGTCTCGACGGCGCTCTCCATAATCCGGAGGGCCACCCTAACTCGGGGTGCCCTGTTCTGGGACCCCATGCTGGTCCAGGCGGCGGGTGCCGCAGCGCTCCTGCTGGTCCTGGATCTCTTCAACCGGCGTAACAACTACTTGGAGCGCTTGGACCTGTTCCATCCCGTGTTCCGGCACGCCTACGCTTTCGCCTTGGTGTTCTGCATCATCCTGTTCGGGATTGACCGAGGCTCCCAGTTCATCTATTTCCAATTCTGAGGAGCCATGCCCATGCGCAAGGCGATCGCGATCCTCCTCCTCTTCGTTGCGCTGGACTGGGCCATCTCCCTGACCCTGGGCCTCCTCAACCGCAGGACCACCCGGGGTGAAGCAATGGGGTTGCTGAATTTCGCCCTGGATCAAGATCCACAGATCCTGATCCTCGGTTCCTCCAGAGCCAAGCACCACATCATGCCCAGCGTCCTCTCGGCCGAGACTTCCCGGTCAGCCTTCAACGCCGGCATCAATGGCCAGGACTTCCTTTATGCCTATATGCTCTTCGAACTCTGGCGTCAAAGGCATGAGCCACCACAGGCCATTATCCTCAATGTGGACCCCGAATCCTTTGCCATAAGTCCTGACGAGATAGCCAGAACCAGCATTTTCTCCACTTATTACGACAAGGACCGGGAAGTAAGGGAAATTCTTCTAATGCGTGGCCCCTTCGAGCGTCTCAAGTATTTTTGCCGCTCCTACCGGTTCAACGGCAAGGTCCTGCCCATCCTTAAAAACGTCGGCAAGCCCCAAGCCCCCGGATTCGACGGCTTTGAGCCCCTGACAGGTGCCGCGGACGCAGCCACCGCGGCCCAGGCCGCGAACCCGCCGCCCCCCATCCAATCTCCATGGGTTGTAAAGATTCATTATTTTAACGAATTAGCTGATTTTTGCCAACGTAATGGCACTCGGCTCCTCCTGGTACACAGCCCCTATCTAAGGGCAGACATTCACGCACTCTCCACTTGGTCCGGGGATATGAGGGCACTCGCCAGTAGCCACCCTGGAGTGGTCTTTATCGAAATATCGGAACGCACCTATCCCTCCATTTTTTCGAACAACCCGAGCCTCTTTAGAGATGCCAATCACCTCAATGGGGAGGGGGCAAGGATTTTCTCCATACTGCTAGGCAAAGAAATCAAACGGTTCCTGCCGTCAAGGCCTTGAGCCCCAGACCTTGCGCGTCAGGGAAGGGATCGCCTGCGGCTCAGCGTCAGACTGCCGAACCTGCACATGCGCTTCCTATCCGTTCTGGTCTGCTCGAAGAATCCCATTAGCGCGGCTCCGGATCTCACAAAATTGCTGCGAAGGCGGCAGGCGTCACGCTCCCGGCATTTCAGGCGGCCCACGCCCTACGCCATTCCTGCGGCATCAACGTCCTGCCAGCCACGGGCGACATCCGGAAGGTGGCCCTCTGGCTCAGCCATGAGAAAACCGATACCAGCGAGAGCTACGTTGCGGGGGACCCCAGCCAGAAGCTGGAAATCCTCAAGGCTGTTGTTCCTCCGACCCTTCGCCCGGGGAAGTTCAGTCCACCTGACGCCCTCATCGCCTCCCTGAAGCCCCGCTGATTATGGGGAGTCGAACAAGGCGGTAACCCGGCCTATGTGCAGCCGGGACACGACCATCTCCGCATAACGGGTTACTGCACATAGAGGCCGTTATGTGTTGCAACGCATAACGGCCTGTGGCTGGAGACCGCTACGCGTTCTCCACACAGGCCGCTGGGGCCTTGAGCAGCAGCAGAGGGCGAGCCTCCCCTTTTCGCCGGCTGCTGCGCAGCGGCTGGCCTCCGGCACGACCTGCCCGGTTGCATGAATGCCTTCCATTGATTACCCCCTCCTGGTGGTCCAGGAAATTGGGGCGCGGCCCAGAAAGTGGTAGTGCAGGCTGGCCCTGGTGACGCCCAGGCGCTCCGCGATGTCGGCGTAGCTGAAGCCGTTGAACCCGCAGGTCTGCGCCAGCTGCTCAGCGGTGACGAGCATGCTTAAATTATTTTTAAATAGTATGCATAAAATTCAAGCGTTAACATAAATTATATTTTTATCACAACTGTTGAACACAAAGCGCCTCTCAAGCCATGTTGTTTGCTTGGTATTCCTATCGACGGTTTTTCAAATCACCATGAAATCGAGAGAATCCAAGATATGGACCGTTAAGAATGTCGATTACCAATAAATGATCGAGGTTGGTCCCAATCCCACCAAAAACCAATTCGTTCTCTATTTATTTATATCTTCTTCTTTGATCTTTTTTAAACATTCTGGACAAATTCCGTGGGTCCAGGTGGTGTTGGTGTGTTTTGAAACGTAATCTTCAATCTTTTCCCACAGTCCTTGATCGTCACGAACCTTTCGGCACCAGGCGCAAATGGGAAGCAAGCCCTCCAATACTTTGATCTGTTCGATCGCCTGCTGAAGTTCACGATTGAGTGACTTCTCCCGCTCAACCAAGGTTTTCGACCAAGATACCGCGAGACTAATGGCTAAAAGGGCGAGGGTGGTGGATAAAAGGTCCCAGTATCGGTATGAGTGAATCGTGTACTCGTGGAGGATCACCATCTCCATGGAATGTTTAAGACATCCCGAGACCACCGCAAATAGAATGCCCCAGCCTCTTCCCAAGTACCAGGCGGAGAGCAATACCGGAATTGCAAAGAAGAGCCCAAAACTCACCTTCAAGCCGAGGGCTAGATTTAGCCAAGCCAAGCATCCCCAAATTATAAAGTTAATTCCGACAACCAGGATTATCTTCTGGAATGAGGGGCGTTTCATGAGGCATCCCTCCTGAACCATTGTAGAGCAGGGAACCCTGCAAGGAATCTGGCCACCGTTTCGCGCACGCCTGACGAAGGGACACAAACAGAAGGCACCCGGGAAGAAAGGTGGCCGCCCACCCGGCGAGAAGAAGATCCCTTTCAACCACCCTGACATCGAGGGCAGCCAATCGAGAGGAAGCCCTGAACACTGAGGCGCCGGATGTTATTCAGGACTCCGTAAGCCTCAGGGTGAACCCTTTGACAATATCCTTCAGGCCCTCCGCCACCTTGGACAGATCCTCGGCGGTTCGCGTGATCTCCTGGACTGTTGAGGCAAGTTCCTGGGTGGCAGCGGCGTTCTGGTCGAGACGGGACGCCGTCTGATCCATCATGCTGTCGACCTCCTTGCTGGTCTTCGCCTGCTCCCGGCTCAGTCCGCCGATCACCCGGATATGCTCCGATACATCCGAGATGCGTTTCCCGATGGCATCCAGATGGCCCTGGGTGACGCCCACGCTGGCTACCCCCCCCGCCACGGCCTCCTGGGTCCGGAGGATGATCTGCTCGATCTCCTTGGCTGCCTGGGCGCTGCGCTCTGCAAGTTTGCGAACTTCCTCCGCCACCACCGCGAAGCCCTTGCCGTGCTCCCCGGCCTTGGCCGCCTCGATGGCGGCATTCAAAGACAGGAGATTCGTCTGGTTGGCGATTTCCTGGATGACCTGGACGGCCTGGAAGATCTTGCCGGTAGCTTCACGGATTTCCTGCATCTCCCTTTCGGTTCCCTTGCCAGCCTCCGTCCCGCGCAACGTGTCCTGGACGGCCTGTTCAGACTCGGCGCCTGTGCGCTGGGTACGGTCGCCCATGGCCACCACGTTGGCATCCAGGCCCTTGAGGTTCTCCTGCACCCTGCGCCCGGCCTCCTGGAGCCCCTCACCGACCCTGGCCGTTTCATCCACCGTGCGCGACATCTCCTCGGCGCTGGCAGCCAGTTCAATGCTGCCGGAGGCCACCTGCGCCGAGGCCTGTTCCACGTTCTGGAGGACCTGATTCAATTCACCGACCATCTGATTGAACGTCCCGGCAAGTTGTCCGATCTCGTCCTGCCTGTGGACGAGCGCACGGACGGTCAAATCGCCACGAGCCATCTGGGTGATGGAACCCGAAAGCGCGGTGAGCGGGAGCAGGATGTTCCGGCGCATGAAGAAGGTCACGATCAAGCCGATGATCACCAGCACAGCCAACCCGATGAGGGCGGCCAGCAGGCGCATGTGGGTCAAGCTCCGATGCAGGTCGGCGGTGGAGATGGACACCCCGAAGGCTCCCACCAGATCACCATTTTTGCGGTCCTTGAAGAGGTCCAGCCCGCTGGCGGCATGGCAACTGGTGCACTCGTCCTGCAGTTTGGCAGGGGCCAGGACGTACATCCGTGGGGTGCCGTCCGCTTCCTTGTACTGGATCGAGAGGGAGGGCAGGGCAGGGTCTTTCTCGAATGCTTGCAAGGAAGTCCGCTCAAAATCCACCGCTGGCCCCGAACCGGTGATCTGCCCAGGCAGTGCGCGGTGGAACACCATGTTCCGGCTCTTGCAATAGTCCTCAGCGGAAGAATGAATCATGAAGCGCGAGGTGACGGCGAGGGCGGTCAACTGTTCCTGGAAAGCCATCTCCGCCTTGTTGGCCTGGGCTGCGCCCACTGCCCATATCACCAGGACCATGACCAATGCCAGGGCCGCACCCACGGGAATCAGAAACCTGGCGGTCAAATTCATCTTCATCCTGAACATCTGGGAACCTCCTGGTAAGGAGTTGAAATAACGAGTGAATAATAATTGCAACGAAAAAGGCGCAACCGCCATTCTCCTCAAGGAGAATTGGACGGTTGCGCCTTCAACTTGTAGGTCCGAGCCCTACCCGCCAAGGTGGTCTGGAATCGCTTCCAGAACATTTGTCGACATTAAGATCGCATTTGGAAATCAACTGTCAAGAAGAAATATATGAACCGAAGGCGAATTCCCGCAAAGTTCCCCCGTCTGGCGGCCATCCTCCAGGATCCCATCCCCCTTCGACGATCATTGGAGATGGGCCAGGGTCCCTTGCCAGATCAAGAACAAGCTCAGCAATGGTCCTGCGGTCAACTGAATAAATAATTATACTTTTTCAAATATTTTATATCGTTCCCCAGGAGCGGCCCCTGAAACTTTGGTCATCCGATATTAGAAACCGACCCCCCAGGTCCCTGTCGGTCCCATTCTCCTTGCACCTGACCCCAGACCGCACCGAGCAACCTCTCCTCGAAGTCCAGCCCGGCGAGACGTTTCTGGTTGACGGCCTCCTCCGGCATCAGTGCCGCTATGGCTTTCGAAAACTCAGCATTATAGGAAAAGGCGGGAAAGCTTCATGAACAAGGGACCTGGCCCTTTGTGCGACGATTTCCGTGAAGGGCACGCCGAAGGCCAGGGCGATCCGGCCCAGGGTGGCCAGACTGGCGTTGTATTCGCCGCTTTCAATACGGATGATCATGGTCCGGCCCACAACGGATCGGTCGCCCAACTCCTGTTGGCTCCAATGGCGGGCCAGGCGTTGGCGCTTGACGTTCGCAGCCACCACCTGGAACAGATGGGTCGGGTCGAAATGCACGGTCACCTCGATGACAAATATTTTGAACATCTTTGCATTGATCAATATATTGATCATACCCCCGGATGTTCCCAAGGTTGCTCCCCGTCGAGATCCTCCCCAACACGATCAAGGGGACGCGGGGCTCGGAGGAAGCCCGTGCCGAACATCCCGCCTGCCGCCTTCGACCAGGCCCTTGCCAAACGCATCCAGCACCTGGTCCAGGCCTTCGTCGGAGTGCCCTCCCACACGGGCACCGCCCTGGAAACCCAGGTCAACGCGTTCTACCAGGACTGGTTCACCCGGACCCCCTATTTCAGCGCCCATCCTGACCACTGCGGGCTGCACCCGCTCCCGGACGACCACCTGGGCCGGTCGGTGGCCTGGGCCCTGGTGCGCGGCGGGGACTCCGCCCGCACCGTCGTCCTCATTCATCACTACGACACTGCCGATATCCAGGACTACGGCACACTCGGCGACCTGGCCTACAACCCGGCGGCCCTTACGGAACGCATGGCGGCCTTGGCCGGGACCGGCCGGATGAGCTTCCCGCCAGAGGCCGCTGCGGACCTGGCCAGCGGCGATTGGCTTTTTGGCCGGGGCGTCTGCGACATGAAGGGCGGTGGGGCCATCGAACTGGCACTCCTGGAGGCCTACGCGGAGCGTGATGACTTCCAGGGCAACCTGGTCGTGCTCGGCCTTCCGGACGAGGAGAACCTGTCCGCCGGGATGCGCGGCGCCATTCCCCTCCTGCACCAGCTCAAGGCCCGGTTCGGCCTGGACTACCGGCTGCTGGTGAACACTGAGCCGCACATGCGGACGGAGCCGGGAACCGGGGTGTTCTACGAGGGTTCGGTGGGCAAGATCATGCCGGTGGTCTATGCCCGGGGCGCGGCCGCCCACGTGGGTCAGGTGTTCAATGGGTTCAACCCGATCCTGCTCATGGCGGAGATCGTGAAGCGCACCGAGCTCAACCCGGCTTTCCTGGAGGTGGTGGGCGGGGAAGCCACCCTGCCGCCCACGTGGCTCTACCTGAAGGACCGGAAAGACCACTATGATGTCTCGCTGCCGCTGGCTGCGGCAGGCTACCTGAACCTGCTGACCCTGGAGCAGCCGCCCGGGGAGCATCTGGAGCACCTGCGGGACGTCTGCCGGGAGGCCTTCGCCGCAGTCATCCGGCAGATGGAAGAAAGCCACCGGGAGTACCGCTTCCGGGCGGGCCTGAACCCGGTTTCGCTTCCCTGGCAGGTCGACGTGCGCACGTACAGCGAACTGGAACAGTGCGCCGAGTCCCACTCGGGCTCCGTCTACACCGCCGCCAAGGCGGCTCGGCGCGATGACCTGAATGCGGCCATTGCCGCGGGCCGCACCGGCCTGGCCGAGGCCAGCGTGGCCCTCATCGAGTTGGCCCTGGCCCACAGCGGAATCGCCACCCCGATGGTGGTCCTGGCCCTGGCGCCTCCGTACTACCCCAGCGTCAGCAGCCACCGGATGCGCGTCCGGATGGCGCGTGACCCGGGCGCAGACCCTGGTTCGCCCTTCCTGGCCCAGGCTCACCTGGCCGAGGACCTCTGCCGTTTCGCCAAGGCCGCCTGGGACCAGCCCTATGCCGTCCTGGAATACTTCAACGGCCTCTCGGACCTGAGCTACGCCATCTACCAGTACGACGCTGCGGTCATGGCTGCCACCCGGGCGGTGATGCCCCTCTGGGGCGAGAGCTACAGCATTCCCTTCGAGGAGATCCAGGAACTGTCGCTGCCGGTCATGAACATCGGCCCATGGGGCAAGGACTTCCACAAAGCCACGGAGCGGGTCTACCTGCCCGACCTGTGCCGATGCACCCCCGCCCTGATCCAGGAGGCCATCCGCCTGTGCCTGCGGCAGCCGGGAGGGGCCTGAACCGGGTTTCCTGCCTGGGGGGGCGGAGCTTCGGTGAGTCCAACGGTGCCCCCCTGGCGGATATCCAGCCAGGAGGGCCCGAATCCAGGATCAGCGCTTGGCCTCGAAGACGAGATTGAAGGGGGTCTCCGCCGCCCGCCGGAACTGGGTGAACCCGCCCGCCAGGATGACGTCGCGGAGTTTTGCCTCCCCCGCCTGGGCGCCCAGGGCGAGGCCCACCTCCTGGCTCTTGGAGGCCGGGGTGCAGATCAGGGTGCTGGCGCCGTAGAAGACCCGCCCGACGGGATTGAGGTTCTCCTCCAGGCGGTTCCCGGCGAAGGGCTCCACGATCATCCAGGTGCCGCCCTGGTCCAGGGACTCCAGCACGTGGCCTGCGGCGCCCACCGGATCGCCCATGTCGTGCAGGCAGTCGAACATGGCCACCAGGTCGTAGCCCTTCCCGGGGTAGGTCTTGGCCTTGGCCACCTCGAAGGTGACCCGGTCGGCGACCCCTTCCTTCTTCGCATTCTCACGGGCCTTCCGGATGGATGCGTCGTGGTAATCGAATCCCGTGATGGTGCACTTGGGGTAGGCCTTCGCCAGGATGATGGAGGAAGCCCCATGGCCGCACCCCACATCGGCGATCTTCGCGCCCCGCACCAGTTTCTCCTGGACCCCCGTGAGGGCCGGAATCCATTCGGAAACGAGGTGGGCGGCGTAGTTGGGACGGAAGAACCGTTCCGTTCCATGGAAGAGATTGGCATCATGCTCGTGCCACCCCACGCCCTTGCCATTCCTGAAGACCTCCTCGATCCGCGGTTCATCCTTGATGGCGGCGGAGATCAGCTGGAAGGCCCCGGGGATGAAGGCCGGACTATCCTCCATTGCCAGGGCGAGGGCCTGCTCGTCCGGGAGGGTGAAGGTTCCCTTTTTGGCATCGTAGGTGACATAACCACCGGCGGCCTGTGCGGACAGCCACTCAAGGACGTACCGTGCATCCGTTCCGGTGGCGGCCGCCAGGTCGGCCGCAGTCATGGCGCCCTTGCCGGCCATGGCCTTGTATAGGCCCAATCTGTCCCCGATGATCACCAGCCCGGTGTTCATCGCGGCGCCCATGTCTTCCAGGGCGTGGGCCATGAACTTGTTCAGCTTCGCTTCGTCAATATGGAGAGATTCCAGCACTGTAGACATACCTGCCTCCTCCGGCTTGAACCGCCGGGCTTCTGGGAGGCGCCTCCGGTTCAAGGTCGCCTCGATTGGATCATCCGGGAATGCGAACCGGCCATGGCTCATCCGGACGAGAACGAGTCCAAATATAAGCATTTGGACAATCAAGTCGATTGGTCATGCGGGTTCGTCGCCGCGTGCCCCGACTCGAGGGGTATCGAGATTCCCTTCCGGGATCCCGTCAACCGAGGAAGAGGGTTCGCACGGGCGGAGGATGCCGAAGGGTCTGCAACACCACGCAACTGTATTCCGCTGCTGCGCGGAGCTTCTCCAACAAGTTGGGTTCCGTGCCCGTCGTGACCCGGATCTTCACTTCGCAGACCATTTCCTGGAACCCGACCGGCACCTCGCGGTCCATTCCCAAGGTGCCGCGCACGTCCACCCTGGCCCTGACCCGCACTTCCAGATCCTGGATGCCGATACCGAGCAGGTTTGCGATCATCCGGATGGATGAATCGAGGCACGCGGCCAGCGCCGCACACAACAGGTCTCCGGGCGTCGGGGCGTCATGGGGCCCGCCGATGGCCTGATGGACTCCCACGGGGACTTGGATGCCGCAGCCATCCATCGGCTCCACGAAGGTGTGGAAGGGGTCCGCGGGATCGGCGCTCCGGGTGCGGGCGTGGTCGGTCACCCATGCGGTTTCAGGATCCACCCGGTAACGTGCCCTCAAGGGTGCCTGGCGGTCCTTGACCTGGCTGATGGCCATGGTGTCCTCCTTTTTGATCAAGGTTTGGGGAAGGGCAGGGGCCTCGGGACCTTCGTCAGGCACTCCTGGTGCGGTGTTCCGATGGCCGGCGCCACCTTCTTTCCCGTGGCGGCCAGGAAGCCAGGTGTCGCTATCCGTCGATCCCCATGAAATAGCCACGATCTCCATATGGAAAGCCCGTGAGTTCGGCATTGCACTTGTCGCGATAGGCAAAGTAGGCTCAAACCTCGGCGATTCGACCTTCACGCATCACGTACCATTCGCTACCACGCAGAGTCAGACGCAAGTCCGTTCCCTCGGGTGTCCAGATACAACTCCATTCACTTACGACTTCGTCGTCCTGAGCAATGATGTGGTCGATCTTCCAGATTGGATTGATGGCCGTCTTGAACTTTCGCCAGTAATTCGCCAACTGCTGAGCCCCTCGAACGGGTTTGAACTGCTCGGGCAGGAAGTAGTGAATGACATCAGGGTCAAGGGTGATCAGGAGATCTTCAAGGTTTCCGGTATTGCACCCGGCGAAGTAGTTCAAGACGATCGAGACGTTGTGTTCTTGGACTGATGACATGGCACCTCCTTTGAGTGGATGTGGGCCCGGTTGGCATGCGGGGAGTGGCATCGCGTGCTCCTTTACGGTCCAGGGAGAACTGGCCGCAAACATACGGCGCCGTGATGCACCAGGCTGGGCCGGAAAAGGAATCCATCCTCCCGTTCCATTGATCGAAATTCCGCCCGCGCACTGGCTGTGGTTTCCCGGCCCACGCTTCCCCATGGACGCAGGTATCCTGGACGAACCCTCCCCAGGGTCGCGATAAATGGACGCCTTATCCGAACTTCTAAGCACCATCCGTCTGCGGGGAACCGCCTTCATCGACGCCTGCCTTTCGGCGCCCTGGGCTTTCGAAACGCCCGCGCCTGAGGAACTGGCCCGGCGGATGGCCCCGGACGCCGAGCGCGTCATCCCCTACCACCTGGTTTCGGAAGGATCCTGCATCGCCCAGTGGGCCGGCGGACCGCCCTTGGTGCTGGCGGCCGGAGAGGTGGTGGTCTTCCCTTTCGGCGACGTCCATCAGCTCTCCAGCGATCCCGGCCTGAAATCCACGCGGATCACCACCGAGGCGGTGGCCAGGCTGACACGGCCCGGGACCATTTCCCGCGCGACCTTCGGCGGCGGCGGAGCCGAGACCCGCCTCATCTGCGGCTTCTTCGACTGCAACCAGAACCTTTCCGAGCACCTGATCCGCTCCCTGCCGCGGATGTTCAAGTTCAGGGTCCGGCAGGATAGCGCCGCCGCCTTCCTCCCGGCGGCGGCCCGGAATACGGCCGGGCCTGGACCCGGGAGCCACGCCGTACTCTGCAGACTTTCCGAATTGCTGTTTGTGGATGCGGTCCGCGCCTGCGTGGACGAGCTCGCGTCCGGCCAAGAGGGATTCGTCGGGGCCCTGCGGGACCCGATGGTAAGCCGGGCTTTGGCCTTGATCCACCGCACTCCGAGCCATCCCTGGACCCTGTCGGGCATCGCAAAGGCGGTGGGCGCCTCGCGGACCTCCCTGAACGAGCACTTCCTGGCCTGCCTGGGCCAGCCTCCGGTCCAGTACCTCTGGGCCTGGCGGCTGCGCCTCGCGGCCGACGCCCTCACCCATGGGGACCAGACCCTCAAGGGCATCGCCGCCGAAGCCGCCTTCGGCTCCACGGTGGCTTTCAACAGAGCCTTTCGCAGGGAATTCGGCCTTTCTCCCGGCGCCTGGCGGAAGGCGCGACAGGCCAAATGAGTCCCCGGACATGGACTGCCCGAATCTGAAGTCCCCGTCGCGCGCCCTCAATCGGCAGATTCGTTCGCACCGCCCCTTGAGCTCCGATTCCCCGCTAAGGCCTGGGGCTTGACTGTTTGATTCATTTTTTATTGCCACCCAAGAGGTCGCTGACGGAGATAACGATGCGTTCATGGTTTCAATTAACTAATATAATCTTTATTGAAATAATCAATACTGAGTCCTAGTTTCAAAAGGGATTTGACCGATACTTGTAGATTATGGGTCGCCTATCACTTTCATACCACGCAGAAGGAACCACAAACCAGGCGCTCCTTGCAATCAGACGTTGGGCCCGGGGTGGGGTCGGACGGGATGGAGAGGTCTTTTTCTCCGTAGGTCCCAGCCAGATCGTGGAAAGCGTTGCCTCCATCGAAGGGAGATGCTGGGGGTGGCATCCGACCGAGGTCCACGGGCGGGACCTTCTGGACTTCATCTCGCCGGAAGACCGGAAGGTCATCCTCCAGACCATCGAGGCGGTTCGCGGCGGCAGGGATCTTCCGGGCAATCCCGTCAGGTTCCTGGGAAAGGATGGCAGAACCTCACCCCAGGTATGCCGGTTCTCCGCGCACGGCCCGGACGGCATGGTCCTCGGCTATTCGCGGGAATACGTGGACCGGAAGGAAGATGATTCCCGGACCCTGGCAGCCTTGAAGGAACTGAGGGATTTCAAGCATGCCCTGGACCAGCACGCGATCGTCGCAGTCACCGATGCCAAGGGAAGGATCACGTACGTCAACGACCTTTTCTGCGACATCTCGAAATACCCGCGAGAGCAGCTCCTGGGCAAGGATCACCGGATCATCAACAGCGGGCATCACCCCAAGGCGTTCTTCCGGGATCTGTGGAACACCATCACGTCCGGGAACGTCTGGAAGGGGGAGATCAAGAACCGCGCGAACGATGGGACCTTCTACTGGGTGGACACCACCATCGTCCCTCTCCTGGACCCTGCCGGAGTCCCGGAGCAGTTCGTGGCCATCCGGGCCGACATCACCGCGAGGAAGGATGGGGAGGAGGCGCTGCGGCAATCCCAGAAGCTGGAAAGCCTGGGGGTCCTGGCCGGCGGCATCGCCCACGACTTCAACAACCTCCTCACCGGCATCCTGGGCAACAGCAACCTGGCGAGCCTGCTGCTGCCGCCGGGGAGCCCGATCCAGCCCTACCTGGACCAGGTCGAGCAGGGGGCGATGAGGGCGGCGGAACTGACGCGGCAGATGCTCGCCTACGCCGGCAAGGGCAAGACCCTGATCGTCCCGGTGAACATGAACCAACTCGTCGTCGACATGACCAAGCTCCTTTCGGTCTCCATCTCGAAGAAGGTCTCCATCCACTGCGAACTCGCCCATGACATTCCCGAAATCACGGCCGACGCCACCCAGATGCAGCAGGTGGTCATGAACCTGGTCACCAACGCTTCCGATGCGCTGGGGGACAAGCCGGGGGGCGTCATCACGCTCCAGACCTGCGACCGCACCATCGACGCTCTCGACATCGCCGCCCTGTCCCCCATCAACCCCATCAAGCCGGGCCGCTATGTGACGCTGGACGTGACGGACAACGGCTGCGGGATGTCGCCGGAAACCGTCCTGAAGATATTCGACCCGTTCTTCACGACCAAATTCACCGGGCGGGGGCTGGGGCTCTCCGCCCTGCTCGGGATTCTCAGGAGTCATGGCGGGACCATCAAGGTCTACAGTGAAGTCGGCCACGGCACCTGCATGAAGGTCTTCCTGCCCGCCTGGGGAGGCGTGTCTGAGTCCACCGTGGAGCCGGACCCGCCGCCCGACACAGGTGCGTTGCATGGAACGATTCTGGTCGTCGACGATGATCCCGCCGCCCGTGCCGTCGCCAGCGCCCTTTCGGTTGCGCTTGGGCTCGAGGTCATGGAAGCCGTGGACGGCCTGGAGGCGGTCCGGATTTTTGGCATGAGGAAGGCGGAGATCTCCCTCATCCTCATGGATCTCACCATGCCGAACCTGGACGGGAGGGAAGCCTTCCAGCAGATCCGGGAAATCTCCCAGACCGTGCCGGTCATCCTGACGTCCGGCTACAACGAGAAGGAAGCCGTAGGCGACATGGGTGACCGGGGGCTCTCGGGGTTCCTCCCGAAACCGTACCGGCACCAGCAATTCGAGGCGTTGGTCAGGAAGGCGTTGCAGATGGCCGTGCCCACCGGCCACTGATCTTCATCCAGGATCGTGAAATGGCGATAGGGTGGGAATCGGGGAGACGATCGTGGCCGTGGGGCGTTTGAGTGGGCGATGGCTTTGGGAGATGCTCCAGGCGAACCATGCGGACGGGGTGCTTCGCCGGTCTCTGCTGGATCAGTTCGCTTCGATCCTGGTGTCGCCACGATCCAGCCCAGGAGCCAAGGGCCGCCTTGCGAGGAGGCTTTACGCCAAGTTGAATCTTCTTCAACGGCGCGGACTGGTCTTCCAGGAGGAAGGGACGGTCCGGCTTCTGACCTCGACCCGGAACGCATCGAACCGACCGGACATGCCCGTGCTCAGCCCGCTTCTGCGGCGAAAGCTGTTCCTTGTGCTGATGGCCGAGGACCGGAACCAGGATGGACCCGATTCCCCGCGCCTGCGCACCCTTCGATGGGAGTTCCTGGCAAGCGCCATCGAAGCCGGGTGGACGGTTCTGCAAGCGGGGAGCGCCATCGGGGTGACCCGTGACAAGGCACTCTCGATCATTGGGAATCCGCCATCCGGAAAGGACAGGGAAAGCGTTTCCGCCAACGATCAAGCATGAACCTTGGGCGTTGATGCCGGGGGTTGAGTGGGAGCGGTTCGGACCAGCATGGCGATCCCGAGGCCGTGCATCACCTTCGCGATCGTCTCATAGCGAGGTTTGGAGCCAGTGGCCAGGGCCTCGTACAAGCTTTACCGCCCAAGCCCGCTAGCCTTGGCCAAGTCGGCCAACGGTGGGGAGATCTTTCGGTTCTAACCGCGGGGGCCGATTTCCATACAGGTTCGCCCCCCTGGACACGGCGGAGTGCTTGCGAATTCTGATGAGTTTCCCCGCCTTGAAATGCCCCTCAGACCGCCTATCTTTACCGTGCGCGTGGTGACGGACCATATCGCAGCCCATGAGACTCCCTCCCGGCGTCGCATGGGGTCAGCAAGGGTTAAACGGATAAATAGATCTCAAGGTGCCAAGCGATGGCACAGGGGATGCGGTCCAGGTCCTGGGGCCAGTTCCAAGGCCCTGAACTGCAGGGGGGAACCATGTACGCACTGAACGTCCACAAACTACAGGACACCCCGAAGGCGCGTTTCGGCGCACTGCGCCGGGAACTCCAGGGCGTTGCCAAGTTCCTGGCCGACTTTGAGGCCATCAAGGGCTGGGGTATGCCACTGCCGCCCACGCCCATCGGGGGCATGCCACTGCCGCCCACGCCCAATGGGGGTATGCCACTGCCGCCCACGCCCATCACAGTAGCCAAGGAACCAATGCCTCCTCGCGCAGCCTGAACGACTTGGCATGGCTCATTCATCACAAATTATTTCGTCGTTAAAACACAAAAGCGAAAGCCCCGAATCCTAATGATTTCGGGGCTTTCTTGGTGGTGGCTGGATGCGGACTCGAACCGCAGACCTAGGGATTATGAGACCCTAGGGCCTAGCTCGTAACCTTTCTTTTCTTTAAACTTACCTTGAAGCCGCGCACCCTATGGTGGGATTTTGCTTTCTCGCCCGTGAACAGCTCGCCGAACACCCGTTCCCCCGCCGCCGCCAGGTCGCGGGTGTTCAGGCGGACATATTCGAGTGACATGTCCAGGGTCTTGTGGCCCAGGCCATTGCGAACCACATAGGCGTCATGGGTGTTCTGGGCGGTCAGGGTGGCCCAGGTGTGGCGCATGGAGTGCGGGGTCAGGTGCAGGCCGAGCGTCCGGCCGGCCCGGGCGATCAGTTTCGCCGTGAACTGCGGGTCATGGGGCACCCCGTCCGGCCCGGGCAGCACCAGACCGGTGCGCGGCTTGGGCGGGGGCAGGGCCAGCAACAGGGCGCGCAGGTCGGCCGGCACGGCGAAGCGTGGCGCGTCCTTGGCTTTTCGCGCGCCATGCTGGAAGGTCGAAAGACTGGAGGAAAACCATTCCCAGCGCATGCTCAGCGCCTCGTCCTCGCGCAGGGGGAAATACAGCATGGCCCGGATCGCCACCCGGGCGTGCAGGCTGGAAGAACGGTCCACCAGGGCCAGGAACGGCCGAACCTGGTCCTGCTCCAGGGAGTCCTTGACCGCCTCCTGGGTTTCCTTGACCTGCACCGAGAACGGCACCGCCCGCAGCGCCTTGCGTTCCGCCACCGCCCAGGAAAACACCAGGTGCAGGTGCAGCAGCAGCTTGTTGGAACTGGCCAGGGTCCGTTTTTTCGCGGGCGGAACTTCCTTGGGGACGGGTTTTTTCGCCGCCCGGGCCCGGCGCTCGAGGTTCTTCAGCCGCTGTTCCGCCTGGTGCGCCTGGCGCAGCGAGTCCCCGTCCAGGTAGGCCCGGCGCAGGTCCTCGGCGTCGGCGTTGCTGAGCGCCTCGGCCGGCCAGCTGCCGAACCGGGGCAGGATGTGCAGCCGCCAGTCGCGCTCGACCCGGGCCCGGTGCGCCGCGGACAGGATCGGCGGCGCCGTGTGGGTCCACCACAGGTCCCAGAGATCCTTGACCGTGTAGCCGCGGTCGACCCAGACCCCTTCGGCCTCCTTGGCCAGGTCGTTGTACCACTTGGCCACCACCTGTTCGGCGTCCTCGCGGTTGGTGCATTTGGTTGAGCGGTGCACCCGGATCCCGCGCACCTCGAATTCGCTCCAGAAGAACCGCCCACGCAGGTGCAGGCCGAACGCGTTCATGCCTAGACCTCGCGCATCAGGGCGTTCATCTCGCGCAGGGTGGGCGTCCTGCCGCCATTGCCGGCAAGGAACCGGTAGACCAGCATGGTCGCCCGCGGCAGGTTCTCCCGCAGGTTGCCGGTGTCGCCGCCGAACTCCTCGCCCATCTCGATGTAGGCCATCACCTCGTCGTGCGCCCGGATCACCCGTTCCCAGTCGACCCCTTCCGGGCTGTTGCGGGTCTCCTCGTCGGCCAGGTAGACCGGAATCGGCAGCGTGCCTCCGTCCGGCGCGCCCCCCTGCTCCTTCATGGCCTGCGCCAGCATGGGGGCCAGGCTCCGGGTCTTGCCCGACCCCACCGTGCCGAACACCGTGCCTCTGCCGGGGCGCGGCGGTTTGACGGCCGCAGGGTTTTGAAAATCCTCCAGGTATTCGGTCATCAGGGTCCAGTCGCCGACGCTGGGTGAGGATTCGCCACTCTCCCAGCGGACGATCGTCCGCAAATTTTTTTTCACGACTTTTGCCAAATCCGTTTGTGTGATTCCGCGCGACTCTCGCAGGGATTTCAAATGCGCCCCGGCTTCCTTGGCTCTTTCAGGTGGATTTGCCATTTTTGTCATTGACAACTCCTGTTTGTAGAGCCAAATTTAACTCATCGAACGCGCCAAAAATGGCGAACCAGTGGAAGATGGACGGGAGTTCCCGACCGAGAATGATAGGCATTTTGTCCTATCCTGTCAATTCTTTTGTCTTGTTTTTGTCTCTTTGTTACAAAAAAGGAGCGCACCATGACCCTTGCCTCAGCCACCTTCGCGGAACGGGTGCGACTGGCACGGATGCTCAAGGGCCTGTCCCAGGCCGAGCTCGGGGCTGCCCTGCAGTGTCCCTATGAGACAATTTGTCGTTGGGAGAACGGTCGCTCGAAACCCACCCCGCGCGGGTCCCGGGTCCTGGCCAAGGCCCTGGGGGTGTCCCTGGGCTGGCTGCTCCTGGGCGACGCCGCCCAGACCACCCTGAAAGACATGGCGGCCGGCGCCGAGCAGGAGTCCTGACATGGAACCGCTGCTCCACGCCCTGCCGGTGCGCAAGCTCCTGGGCGCGCTGAAATGCGCCGGCGGCAAGATCATCGCCCAGAAAACCCTGGCCACCCTGGTGAGCCGGGAAGGGCTGCCCTGCCACCTGGATCCGTTCGGCTCCGGCCGGCGCGTCTACCTGGAATCCGAGATCCGTGCCTGGTGGGAGGGCAAGCTCGTGGCCCGGCAAAGACCCATTCCCCCCAGCGGCCGACCGCGCAAGGTGCGCTGACCTTCACCCAAAAAAACCCCGGCTGCAACCGGGGATGTCGCCCTCATGGGCAAGGAGAACTAGACATGGCCAAGAATGCCACCGTTGAAGCGGAAGTCCCAAAGATTGTCACCACCCAATCAATATATCGAGTTGTGATCGGGGGTCCGAACCTCCTCATGAATGCTCTTCCGGACCTCTCCACCCCAAAGGCTAGCTTGAAGGACCAGACCAATATGGACCCCATCGAAAAGGAACATCTGACTTGGCGCGAAAAGGCTTATTTTTCCGGGGCATTGGGAATCTACATCCCGGGCGAGAACATCCACGAGAGCCTCAAAGAGGGCGCGAAATATTGGGGAGCCAAGATCGCCGGCGAAGGGCAGAAAACCTACACCGATATTTTCAAGAGCGCGGTGGTTGTCGAGGATGCGCCCTTGGGTATTCCTTCCCGGGATGATGATCGGCTGGTTCCCTACGGTAAGAACTGCAATGGCATCCCATCCAAAGGGAAGCAGAGCGGTAGCCGAGTTTACAAGATCCGTCCCATCATCCACGATTTCAAGGCTGAATTCCGGATCCATGTTTTTGACCGGCGGATCAACCGCGATGTGCTGCTGACCGTTTTGACCACGGCGGGCATGTTCAAAGGACTCTGTGACTGGCGCCCCACATACGGTCGCTTTACAGTTCTTTCCCTCGAACAAGAGGGCGGCGATGAATAGCGGACAGACCAAACGCCTGCTAACCGCCCAGGAACGTGTGCAAAAGGTGGTGGATGCGATATCCAAATTGAAGCCCGGAACCATGGTCCCATGGTCCGACCTGCTCCTTTGGTTCGAAACCACCGACAAATGGTTGGTATACCGGCACATGGCGGCCGTTAAACAGCTTCTAGAAGAATCCCATGGCTTTTTCCTACAAGCCATTCACGCCTCGGGTTATCTCATTAAACCACGGGGTGAAGAGATCAACCTGGTGCGCGTCACCATCGCCAAGGGCCTGCGCACCTGCGCCAGGGGGGTCCATTCGGCAGCCTTGATCAGGACCGAGATGATCGCTGATTCAAAGGAGCGGAACGCCACTATTAAGGCGGTTGCCAAATTGAACGGGCTTAAGCTCCTTTCTCTTCAAGGTGATATTTAAAATGCTGAAATATTTTCTGGGCACGGCACGGCATGGCGAAGCACGGCACGGCAAGGCAGGGTATGGTTCAAGGCAGGGCGGGGCTTGGCCGGGCCTGGCAGGGCAAGGCAGGGCTGGGCAAGGCATGGCGTGGTTCTTGGTTCGGCGGGGCCTGGCCCGGCGTGGCCCGGCAAGGCAAAGCAAGGCATGGTTCGTGGTTCGGCCAGGTCAGGCATGGCCTGGCGAGGTGTGGCACGGCATGGCGAGGCGAGGCGAGGCAAAGTTCTTGGCTTGGTTATAGGTAAATGAAAAAAAATCACCGATGTGATCAACCCCATTCAAGGAGAAACCATGGACCACGTTTTTCCCAGAGTCACCTTGACCACCGATTCCCGGCTTGAAGTGCGAGCGTCGGTCCGGGATCATTCCGGCCGCCCATTCCTGAACGGGGACCTGCGCGATGGCATCACCTGGTGCGACTGGGCCGACCCTGACACCGCCAACAGCCTGCGCGAGCTGGCCTCCCATCTGGACCAGGCCTGGACCGAGATCAGGGAGCGCGGCTGATGTGGCGCCGGCGCGATCTGCTCATCCTCGGCCTGGCCTTCGGCGGCATCGCCTACGGCATTTTTCAGGGCCTGCCGGACGCCATCGAATCAACCGCCTTCCTCTTACTGGGTTGCGAAATGACGCCATCCACCTCCTCCCCCTGGACCGAAAAGGTCGACCCCAAGGGCAACCCCCACACCTGCCGGCATCGGGACGGGCATCGGGTCGGCCTGTTCCCCGACGGCTGGTTCGCCTACCACCGCGACTACCGCTGGACCCCGCCGGGGTCGCCATGCATCGGCCCCGAGCCTGCCGGCCCCTTCAACACCCTCTCCGACGCCAAGCGCTTCGTGGAGGCCCAGGGGTTCGCTTTCCGCTTCCCCTTCGAGCCGGGCAATGCCTCCACAACCAGCCCGGCCTGACCATCCGCGCTGCCACCGGTGCGGCCGGCGCCTGGAGACCCGGGAAGCCCGGCGCCGCGGTTTCGGTCCCATCTGCTGGCCGAAGTGGCTGGCCCAGTCCAGGGATCTGGACCCCAGGGATCCCCGGATCGTCCAGTCCGCCATCACCCAACCGCTTTTCCCCGACGAGGTCTGACATGCAGCGCGAAGTCCTCTGGTCCACCCTCACCGCCTTCCTCTGCCTGGTGCTCGTCTTCGCCTGGCCGGAGCGCCGGCCGGAAAGCCCGGATCCCCGGCGGCGCCGGGCCTGGAACGCCTCCAAGAGCACCCCGCGCCCCTGGTGGAGGCGCTGGTGAGAGACCTGACCGTGCACGAGATCCTCGGCCTGCAGCTGGTCCAGCGCTGGCACACGAGGCCCACCCTGCGCCCGCAGACGGTGGCGGACCATTCCGCGACCGTGGCGCTGCTGGCCCTGTACATCGGCGGCCCGGAGCTCACCACCGCGGAGCGCTTGCGCGTGGTGCTGCTGGGGCTCCAGCATGACGCCCACGAGGCCCAGTTCGGCGACATCCCGTACCCGTCCCGGATGGCCCTGCTGGTCCTGGGCATCGACATCGACGCCATCTGTTCGAAGGCGTTCTGGGGCGCCAACGGCCCGGAGAGCCTGACCTTCCGCCTCGAGCAGGACCTGGTGGCGGTGGCCGACCGACTGGAGGCGTTCCTCTACGCCAAGCGCTTCGTGCCGCTGATCCCCTCCGCGGGATTTCTCCAGGAGGCCCGGGCCATGGTCCTGGAGCTCCTGGGCGAGGAGGACCGCCTGGACATGCAACAACGCGCGCTTGCCATCCTCGAGGAGGTTCTGTGACCAGTGAAATCAAGACCTTCGAATTCAACCTCAACCCGGTCCGGGGCCTGCTCCTGGGCGGCGCGCCCTGGTTCGTCGCCACCGACGTGGCCCGGCTGCTGATCTTCCTGACCGTCCAGGAAGCCGTCACCCGGTTCTGCCCGAACGCCAGCCGCCTCGCCCAGCGCCTGACCGATGGCGAGCACGTGTTCACCATCATCCCGTTGCGCGACCTGGAGGTCCTGGTGGACCATTCCCACCTGCCCAACAAGCTGGACTTCCTGGAATGGGTCCGGAAAACCATGGTGCCCGGGCTCTACCCGGCGCGCCCCTGGGTCACCGAGGATCCGGATCCCTCCTGTGCCGCCGCCCCGGCGACGGGCCAGGTGCGGGCCGGGCTGATCACCATCCAGGCGGCGCGGATCGCCGGCACCGAAGTGAACGCGGTCAATGGCCGGGACCTCCACGCCTTCCTGGAGGTGGGCAAGCATTTCGGATCCTGGATCACTGAACAGATCGAGGCCTTCGGATTCCTTGAAAATCAAGACTTTGAGGTTATTCCCGAATTCGGGAAAAACCCCCAAGGAGGCCGTCCGACCAAGGAATACATGGTTTCCCTCTCCATGGCCAAGGAACTGGCCATGGTCCAGCGCAGCGAGAAGGGCAAGCAGGCCCGGCTCTACTTCATCGAGTGCGAGCGCCAGGCCCTGCTCGGCGCCAACCGGGCGCCCCAGGTGCCGCGCACCCTGCCGGAGGCCCTGCGCGCCTACGCCAACGCTCTGGACCAGAAGCTGGAACTGGAGTGCAAGGTGCAGGTCCAGCAGGGCACCATCCAGCTGATGGAGCCCAAGGCCGCCTTCCACGATGCCGTGGCCTCGGCCGCCTCCTCCAGCATCTGCGTCACCGAGATGGCCAAGCTGCTCGGCACCGGCGGCGTGCGCTTCTTCCGCTGGCTGCGCGAGGAGCGGATCTTCATGCGCGAGGGGCGCCAGGAGAACCTGCCGTTCCAGCGCTACATCGATGAGGGCTACTTCGAGGTGCGCGAGGGGGTGAACGAGGACACCCGGACCGGCGAGCCGCACTCCTTCCGCCAGGCCCTGGTCACCGGCAAGGGCCAGGTGTGGCTGCAGAAGCGCTTCACCAAGCAGGTGCCGGCATGAGGAGGAACCGCCTCTCCCTGAAATATTCCCGGTTCAACGACCTGCTGCGCCAGATCGTCTACCGCGTGCCCCCGGGATTTGTCTTCGATGGGCAGATCTGGAGAACAATCAATTCCATCACCCTGGAAAACCTGGAAGTTAACCAGAAAGTTCGGTTCCGGTTCGGGGAGGTGGTCTCGTGACCACCACCGTCTCCCTGTTCTGTGGCGCCGGCGGCGAATCGGCCGGCAAGGAGTTGGCCTTCCGCGAGCTCGGCATCGACACCACCAGCTGGGCCTCGCACGCCATCAACCACTGGGACCTGGCCGTGGCCACCCACGGGGCGAATTTCCCGGGGATCCACGTGCACCAGGAGGACCTCACCCAGGTCAGCGCGGCCACCTACGGGATCCGCCACATCGACCTGCTCTGGGCGTCGCCCAGCTGCGTGCACCACTCCCGGGCCCGGGGCGGCAAGCCCTGCGAGGACCAGCAGCGCAGCCACGCCGACGAGGTGGTGGAGCGCTGGCTCAAGGTCGCCGCGGTGGACGTGCTGCTGGTGGAGAACGTCCCGGAGTTCGCCGAGTGGGGTCCGCTGGACGCCGCCGGCCAGCCGGTGAAGGCCCGGAAGGGCGAATTCTTCCGGCGCTTCCTGGGCAAGCTGAAGGGCCTGGGTTACCACTTCGAATGGCGGATCCTGTGCGCCGCCGACTACGGTGACCCGACCACGCGCCGGCGGTTCTTCCTACAGGCCGTGAAGAGCGGCCCCATCGTCTGGCCGGAGCCGACCCACCGGGATCCCAGGAAGGACGCCGACCTTTTCACCGGCCACCTGCTCACCTGGCGCACCGCCGCCGAGTGCATCGACTGGTCGATCCCGTGCCCGTCGATCTTCGACCGCCGGAAACCCCTGGCCGAGGCCACGCTGCGCCGGATCGCGGCCGGCATCGTGCGCTACGTGCTGGAAGCCAAGCGGCCCTTCCTCGTCAACCTGAGCCATGGCGGCCGCCTGGAGGGCCTGGACGAGCCCATGCACACCCTCACCGCCGGTCCCAAGGGCGGCGACCGCGCCATCGTCGTTCCCTCCCTGGTAGGGGTGGGCGGCCGGGCCGGGCAGTCGCGGCCCCGGGGGCTGGATGAACCCTTCGCCACCTGCACGGCCAAGGCCGACGGCGCCATCGTCGCGGCCTTCCTCGCCAAGCATTATGGCGGGGTGGTCGGGCAGCACCCGGAGCGGCCCCTGGGCACCGTCACGGCCGTGGACCACCACTCCCTGGTGGCAGCCACCCTGATCCAGTCCGGCTACGGTGAGCGCGACGGTCAGGCACCCCGGGCCCTGGACATCGGGCAGCCCCTGGGCACGGTCGTGGCCCAAGGCGTCAAGCAGGCCCTGGTCGCGGTCAACCTGATGACCAACACCAGCGGCCACGCCCCCACCGGCGCCGACGCTCCGCTCCCAGCCCTGACCACCGGCAACCACCAGGCCCTGGTCGCCTCCTTCCTCACCAAGTACCACCAGACCGGAGGCCAGTGGCAGGACCTCGCCAGCCCCTTGCACGCCGTGACCACCAAGGACGAGTTCGGCCTGGTCACCGTGCAGATCGACGGTGAGACCTACATCCTGACCGACATCGGCCTGCGCATGCTCCAGCCGCACGAGCTGGCCGCGGCGATGGGGTTTCCCGCGGGCTTCAAGTGGGTCAACGCTTCCGGGTTCCAGCTCACCAAGGCCCAGCAGGTGAAGATGATCGGCAACGCCTGTCCCGTGCACACCGTCTGCGAGCTGATCAAGGCGGTGGTGCTGCAGCGGCCGGCGGTATTCCGGTCCCAGGACATCGCGTGATGGGTTCCATCCCTATGCAATCTTTCGAGGTATTTCATGCGTGATTACGGCACCGTCTGCCCTGCATTCTGGCGCGGGCAAACCGGAAAGGAAATTCGGGCCATGGGGCAGGCGGCCCAGCTCGTCTCGGTCTACCTCATCACCGCCCCGGACTCCAACCTGATCGGGCTCTACTACCTGCCCCTGCTGCTCCTGGCCCACGAGACCAACTGCACGGTGGAGGAGGCGCGCCAGGTACTGACCGCGCTGGCGGACCTGCACTGGGCCTATTACGACCTGCAGACGGAAACCGTCTGGATCCGTAACATGGCCTTCTACCAGGTGACCGAGGAGGTGAAACCCACCGACAAGCGCTGGCCGGCCATCGTCCGCGAGCTCGCGTCCTATGACAAGAGCCCGTTCTTCAGGCCCTTCCTGGACCTCTACGGGGAACCGTTCCACCTCCAGGGCGCCTTCGAACCCGCTTCGGAAACAGGCGCAAGCCCCTCCCAAGGTCCTTCCAAGGGGCTTCGGCGGGCACAGCGCAAGCGCACCCAAGCCCCTTGCAAGCCCCTTGCAAGCCCCTTGCAAGCCCCTCCTGACGGCTTGCTGGATGCCGGATGCGCCCCCGAAAAGCCCCTTGGCAGCCCCTCCGATGCCAGAAGCAAAGAGCAAAGAGCAGAAGCAAAGAGCAAAGAGCAGAAGCAGGGAGCAGAAGCGGGGGGCGCGCCCCCCAACCCCCCGGTGCTGCCTGCCTGTCCTTTACCTGAATTCCTCAAGCAGGGCATGGAAGCCATCGGCGTGGTCCAGGAAGGCACCCAGCTTGGCCTGGTGGAGGAACTGGGAGTGGATGGCCTGCGCTGCGCCCTGGCCAAGCTGAAGCTCAAGGGCAACGGCAAGAACCCTGCGGGGCTGCTGATGACCCACGGGCAGGAGCTGGCCCGGGAGGGCAGGGCCCTGCTTCAGGAAGCCGCCCAGAAGGCCCTGGCCGGGGCGCCGGCTGCCTTGCAGGACCCGCGCTGGTCGCCATTGCCCGAGGGGCTGCGCGAGGACCTGGAGGTCCAGTCGGCCTGGGCCACCTGGATCAAGGCCGAGGCGCACCTGCGCGACTGCCCGGGTGATGACCTGGCGCCGGCGGCGGAGAAGGGGGCACGCCGGCCCCTGCTGTCCATCCTGGCCGACCGCCATCCGGACCGCCCGGGGTTCAGGGCCCGGCTCGAACAGTGCACCGAACAGGTCGCCCGGGGCGGCTTGACCGCGCCCGCGGTGAAGCTGATGGCCGCGTCCCTGGCCCTCGGCCTGGTGGCGAACCAGGGGAGGCGGACGTGATCGATATCTGTGCCCGGCGCGCCGAGTTCAAGGCCCGCATCCTCGCCCGACTGGAAGGGAAGGGGATTGCCCCCGAGCAGGCGGAGGCCTTCGCCGACGAGGTGGTGGAAGCCATCTGGCGCGAATATGGCGGTGAACGGGTCTATTTCCCCAAGGGGACCTGCCTCGATCCGGACCAGGTCTGGGCCGAGTTCAATGGCCGGAATCACCAGAAGCTGGCCCGCAAGTTCAACTGCACGGTGCGGCGGATCGAGCGGATCGTGGCGCGCAAGCGGGCCGCCCTGCGCCCCAAGGTGACCCCATGAAACCCTTCTGTGCACCTCATAGCGGGCAGGTCCTCGGCGCCGCCCACCCCAACCCCATCACCCAAACCCTGGAGGATGCCCATGCCCTGTGAACCATTCACCCAGCAGGAGTGCCGGATCATCCTGCTCACCATCGCGGCCTTCCTGCTCCTGATGATCAGCCTCATGAAGTGCGACTACGAAAACCAGTGCGCCGCCCAGGCCCAGGCCGAATGGCGCCTGCGCCAGCAGGCCTGGAAAGGACGGGAATGATGGCCGAGAATTCCCGCATCGAGTGGACCGACCACACGGTGAACTTCTGGTGGGGCTGCACCAAGCTGAGCCCGGCCTGCCTGCACTGCTACGCCGAGCGCCAGGATGCCCACTTCCACCCGGGCATCCCCTGGCCGATGCGCTTCCAGAACGAGAAGGCGGTGGCGGCCCACTGGGGCCCCAATGCCCCGCGCATGCTCCGGGTGCAGGCGGCGGCTCGGGAGGCGCGGCGCTACGAGGCGCGGGCGCTCAAGGAGGGCCGGCGCTTCCGGGTGTTCACCAACTCAATGAGCGATTTCTTCGAGGACCGGCGCGACCTGGCCCAGGCCCGGGCCCAGGCCCTGCTGGTGATCCAATCCACCCCCAGCCTGGACTGGCTGCTCCTGACCAAGCGGCCGGAGCGGATCCTGCAGCAACTGCGGCGCGCCCTGGAAGCATGGAAGCTGGAACCGGCGAGCCCGGCCAGCCTCTCCGTCATCGAATGGCTGGAACGCTGGCTGGGCGGCCATGCCCCGGCCAACGTCTGGCTGGGCGCCACGGTGGAGGACCAGGAGCGCGCCGACCAGCGCATCCCGGCCCTGCTCGGGGTGCCGGCCCGGGTCCGCTTCCTGTCCTGCGAACCCCTGCTCGGACCGGCGGACCTGAACCTCCAGGTCTGCTGGCTGGGCTACACCCCGACCCGTGAGCTGCTGCACTGGGTGATCGCCGGCGGCGAATCGGGGACCGATCCCCGGCCGATGCATCCCGGCTGGGCCCGGAGCCTGCGCGACCAGTGCGCGGGCGCTGGCGTCCCGTTCCTGTTCAAGGGATGGGGGGAATGGGCCCCGGCCATGGGCGACCTGTGGTGGCATCCGCTGGAAGGGGGCCCGCAATTCCCGGTCCGCGCCGGTGGCCTTGGCACCCGTGCCTTCGGCGACGGCTATGGCGCGGTCCGTATCGGCAAGGCGGCCACCGGGCGCCTCCTGGACGGCCAGGTCCACGACGGCTACCCGGAGTTGGCCCATGCGTAGCTTCCATGTCGGCCTCAGCGTGCGCGGCTTCCTTTGCGGATGCGACCGCGACTGCCGGAAGCTGTTCAAGCACTCGGACGGCAAGTGGTTCACTCCCCGGGAGGCCAGGGAGGTCATGGCCGAGCAACTGGCCCAGGGCGTCGAAGTCCTCCCCATCGGCAAGCCCTGCGAGGGCTGGGATCCCAAGACCGGCTGCCCCGGGCATGACGGCAAGGAGGGCCGATGAACTTCCGGACCCACGTGGAAACCCAGTACCGGGGTGGCTGGACCATCCACCATGACTGGCACACCTCGGAGGAGCGGCCCGGGCCCGATGGGTTCGACCGGGTGGCGGTCCGCGGGGAGCGGCGCATCGAGCAGGGCGCCCGGAGCTACGTGCAGCTGCTGGACGCCCTGGACCGGATCGACGGGCGCAAGGTCACCACGGATTTCATCGGCGGCCTCCAGCTCGGCAAGACCGCGCAGGAGGCTTCCGTCCCCATTCCCTTCGGACCGGATGGGGAACCCCTGCCGGACGCGTCCGGCGCGCCGGCAGCCCCTGAACCGGCGCCGGCACCAGTAGCCAAGAGTGCATCCCTGCAACCTTCCCTTTTTGGAGATCTCGATGATTTTTGAATCCAATCTCCCTGCCGGGTTCCTGGCCCTACGGCGCGAAGCCCTGGTGATCGCCGCCGACCGGGAGTTTCGCAACAGCACTGAACCCATTCCTGAGATCCCTGCCATCCCGGGCATCTACACCCCGCCGGTCAAGGCGACCATCCTCTGCGCGCCCACCAAGCCCCTGCGCCCGCTCCTGGGGCACAAGGAATCCAACCGGCTGTGGCGCGAGCGCAAGCGGGCCAGGGAGGGCCGCGGGTCCGTCCCCACCGGAAGCAAGGTCGAGGCGGCCCGGGGCATTGGCCTGGTGCTCGGATACGTCGCCGCCGGCGAGGATCCCATGGCCTTCGTGCCGGCCGGAACCCCCCTTTGGCGCATCACCGGGGCCCGGACCCACGGGCCCTCGCACATCCCGCGCTATGCCCTGGCGGTATTGATCGGCGACCAGCTGCATTACCTGTTCCCCAAGGCCGCGACGCTGGAGCGGGAATTCAAGGCGATGCGGGCGGCGTCATGAACCCCGACTGCACCAGCTGGGCCGCCGCCGAACCCGGCGAACAGGTCTGTGCCTTCGAGGATCCGGAGCGGCACTGCGGGCCCAGCGCCAGGGACCGGGCGGAATGGAATGGCATCTGGGAGCCCTGGATGGCCTGGGAGGTTTCCCTGGAGGAGATCCCTGGGTTGCGGGTCCTCATCTACCATCCGACCGGCGTGGGCCCCTGGGGCTACATCCAGATCGGCAGCATGGGCCCGGTCATCGGCTACGGCCCGGTCAAGGAATGCCGGCGGCGCGTGGCTGATCTCCAGGCCAGGCTGCACACCCCCGCCTATCCCGGTGCCCCCCTGGAACGGCCGCTCTTCCCGGAGGCCGTTTCATGACCCGCAACGCTGCCCAGACCGAATCCCTGTACGTGACCCTCGGCAAGCTCTATGCCGCCGAGCAGCTGGTGGAGAGCGTGCGCCGCTACGCCATGCTACCGCCCTCCACCAACGCCTGCATCATCAGCGTGGAATCGGCGATCCACAACCTGACCGTGACCATGGAAGCGGAACTGGTCGGCCGCCCCACGGGCGTGCGGCTCTGCCGGAATGCCATCGACCCCGACGCCACCAAACTCCTCGAGGAGGATTTGTGAACGCTGCCAACCCGATCAACCAGCTCACCGAGGAACAGGCCGTGGGAGAACTGGCCGCCATCATGGATTCCGCGCCGGACGAGGAGGACCAACTCGCCCGGATCCACTGGAGCCAGGAGAACGCCCAGCGCGCGCAGCAGCTGGAGGCGCACATCCTGCACCTGCACAAGCTGGCGGGTGGTGAATTGACCATCAGGGTCACCGAAGGCATTCTCCCGCCCGACGCGGTGATCTGTGCCGGAACCCCCGTCCCCGTTCCCGAACCCGGTCCGGTGGGTCCGATTGGGGTTCATGAAGTCGCCCCCCCCCATCAATTACAGCCTAAGCCGGCCCTGGCGGCCGCCAAGGAGAAACCGATGCCTTCCCGCAAACGCACCCCCAAGGAGCGGCTCCAGACCGCGCTGGACTGCTATCTGCTCTGGCTGGAGAAGGTGCGCAAGTTCCCCAACAACCGGCCGATCCGCAGGCAGACCGCGAAATACGCCACCCATGTCCGGGCCATGGCCACGAGGTTCAAGCTGGCCTGCCCGGACCTGCCGGCGCTCCCAGATCTTCCAGATCCGAAGCAGAAGGGTCCGCGCGGCCCGCAGAAGGTCAAGAAAGAATCCCCCCAGTGCCCCTTGCGGCCCGATCCGTTCATCCCGGCCCCCTCAGCCTGCGCCGAGGACTGCGTGCACCCCGACCACCATCACGCCAGCACCGCCGACCTGGATCAGCGCGACCGGTTCCCTGGATTTGACCCCAAAGGAGATTCCGAGACGCTCCGGGTCACCTGGTCAGAGATTTCGGAACCCCCGCGCGCGCGCAAGGCCCAGGATATTGCCCGCAACATCACCGGCAACTTCTGGCCCCTGTGCCAGGCCATCGAGGAACTGCCCGACCGCGAGGTCATGCGCCCGGTCGTCGACATCATCCATGCCCGGCTCCAGATGGCCTATGCACTCCTGGACGAGGTGGTGGTGGGCGAGGGGGAGTGAGCATGCTCCAGGTTCCCATTTCTGAAATTGAGGAGAACCAAGAAACGGGGCCAACACTGCTTCCCGGTGGGGTTCCGTTGATCAACTGCGCCTCCCCCATCGCGGAGGTCATCGAAACCTATCTCGCCTCCGCCGAACTCGGGAAGCGGACCGTTCGGGGCTATCGGATCCACATCGTCGCGGCCATGGGCAAGATGTGCGTCGAGAAGCTGAGCGACCTGGAACCCATCCACCTGGTCAACTACCGGGCCGAGATCATGGCTGACGGGCGCACGGCGGGGGTTCACTCCAAGGCGCTCATTGCCCTCAGGTCATTCCTGACCTGGGGCGCCGCGCTCAGGGGGCACACCATCCCGGTCGACCAGTTCAAATACCTGCTCAAAGTCCCCAAGACCAAGGTCATCACCCCTCACCAGATCCTCACCGCCAAGGAGATCCTGACCTACCTGGCCGCCGCGAAGCGGGAGGGTCGGCGCGAATATACCTTGATCCTGGTGGCGCTGGGATCAGGTCTGCGCATCTCGGAGCTGGTCCACCTCGATACTCCTGACATCCTGACCGACCTGGCCGGCGTCACCATCCATGTTAGGCAAGGGAAGGGGGCCAAGGACCGCCTGGTCCCGGTGCGCAAGGAGGTCGGGAAGGTCGTGGATGCCTACCTGGAAGCTACCGGCCGCCGCCCTGGCGATCGCGGGGCGCTCTTCCAGTCGGAGGACAATGCCATGGGTGATCGTGATTCCTGGCGGCTTTCCACGAAGACGGCCACCCGGATCATCAAGGAATGCGCGGAGAAGGCCGGGATTCGCAAAAGGGTAACCCCACACGCCCTCAGGCATACCTTCGCCTCGGCAACCTTCATGAACAGTCGGAATGCCGTCGCCGTGATGAAACTCCTGGGCCACGCCAGCATGGCCACCACCATGCGCTACATCGACCACCTCATCGACTCCGACCTCCGCAATGCCGCGCCGGCCTATCTGGTGGGCGCGAGGGGGCCGCGGGTCTCCGCGAAACTCTCATCCACGAAATGAAGTTGATGCTGCCTTATGGAGTCTGGGATGCCTTCTTTGCTTCTTCTCGCGTTGCTGGCTTCTGCTTGCCACGCCCATGGCAAGAAGGCCAATTTCAGCAAGGCACCAATCCTCCTCGTTCCGATTGGTCATTCAGCCAGGTCTGAAAGAACTCATGAAAGGGAATCAAGTGGAGAAACCCCTGTTCATCCCCCTCAAGCGCGAGTGGTTCATGGCCTTTAAGAACGGTCTCAAACGGGTGGAATATCGCCCCTATGGTCCCAGGTGGAACGAGCAAACCTGCTGGGAGGGCCGCCCGGTGGTCCTGTCTCTGGGCTATGGGAAGAGCCAGCGCCTCACTGGCAGTGTGGTTAAGTTTGCCGCCAGCGAAGCCCCGAGTTTCAGCCCTGCCTGGATCGCCTGTTATGGATCCGGGGAGCGTCTGGTGGCCTGCATCCAAATCACCCTCAACCCTCAGGCGTGAGCTTGTCCAGGAGGCATCGTGACCCTCGATCTCTATTGCTGGCTCTCCCTGGCTTTCACCTTCCTCTGGCTGGGCTCAGAAACCATCAAACATTACCGCAGCCGTTGAGGCTGTCCAAGAACCACCCGCCCAAGGAGGGCTTGTGAAGAAAACCATCGAAGTGATCATCACCAAGCAGATTGAAGTCGAGATCAACGATGCCAGCCTGACCCCGGAGTTCATCGCCCAGTTCGAGAAGGGCATGTTCAACCTGGACGATGAGGAGAACGGCGCGGACAAGATCGAGCGGCTATTCTCCTATGCTGCCCGGCAGGTTGCGGAATACGGCGAGGAAACCTTCGTGGAGGGTCTTGGGCAGGGTGCCCACTGGTCCTCCAATGAACCGTTTGACCTGCGCTGTAAGGAAACCGATTGCGAGTTTGAAACTGAGATTCTCGATTAACCCGCTTTTGTCCATCCTCACCCAAGGAGAACCCATGAAAGACATTCGACTCAGTGACGATGTAAGTAAAGCCAGCCGTGGCGATGAGATTGGAGCCGTCAATGACAGGCGCGGCGGATCGCTGGTGGTGTTTTGGTTAGCAACCGAGCAGACTGCGCTGGAAAACCCTGACGATCTGGAAATCTACACCTACGGCTACAACTGGACGGTGAAAGATGCCAAGGCAGACGCTAAGGCGCGGGGGCTAAAGCTGCGGGTCGAGAAGGGGTCCTCCTACAAAACCATCATTCGCTGATGTCCAGGAGACTGCCGTGGACCTCATCGAAAAAATTCTCAAGGACTTCGGGGACCGGCAGGTTGAAATCGCCGTCGCCGCTACCCATAAGGAACCCGCCGATTTGACCGAGGCGGAAACCTTTGCCTTCTGCTTCCTGGCTGGCGCACAGATCGAAACTACTCTCTCGACCGACCCCGGCAAGTTCGGATTCCGGCTCAAGAACCCCTGTGGGGTCCGCAAGATCGACGGCAAGTTCCAGGTCGTTGAACGCCGCGACCCGCCCATTCACTTCAACGATTGAGGCTGTGCATCCTCACCCTCCCATTCGGAGCCGCCATGCGCGACAATGCCAGAAAGGACGCCCAATGGAACCCTCACAGGTCAGCCAGCCGGAAATGGATCGGAACGAAGTCCATCTCGTCCAGGCGAATGCCCTCATTGATGACCGTTGGACTGAAACCTACCGGGAACACCCTGGCTGGGTTCGGAAGCGCGGAAGCGACCCTGAATGGCGCGAGGTATCCATGGAGGTCTGGTGGATCATGCGCGGGTTCGTCCTCGGGCTGGGTGAAGCGTCACTCCGCAGGGACCGTCTCTAACCCATCACTCACAGACAGCAGCGCCAGCCCTCTCGCAGGGCGGGCGTGAGGCTGTCCAGGCGCAGCCCGCGCCAGAAAGGAACCGAAGTGCGCCAGATGCTGGGCGGAATCGCTCTGATCTTCATGGCCCAGTGGATGGTCCGCTGGGCGGTCCGCGCCGAATTGGAGAGAGCCGGTTTTTTTCGCGCCACCCGTGAACTGTCCGAACGGGAAATGCAGGAGGTCATGGGGCTGATAGCTGCCGGGAAATTCTTCGCTGCGAACTCTCTCAAAAACCGCTACCGCCACCAAATCAAGCAGCCCGAATGAGGCTGTCCAGAAAGGACTACCATGCGCCAAGACTTTGTGACCTGTGACCGTTGCCACATCAGTGGTCTGGAATCGGATCTGCACCCCAGGAGGATTCTCATCAAACCGGAAAAGGCAGGGAAGATGTTGTTGTGCGATGAGATGGACCTCTGCCAGAAGTGCTTCCAGGAAGTCACCGCGCCCTTGCCCCCAGGACTACGGGCTTCAATGACCTATCGCTAGATTTTGTCCAGCCCCATGAACCATATTCCCGACGCCGGGAGAAAGGTTGAAGTCATGAACGCCAAAGAACTGGCCCAGATCATCAATGGCCGGAGCTACCACAACGAGATCACGAAGGAGGAGGAGGCCCTCGCCAAGGCGGCGGGGCTGGTTGTGGCCTTCGGCTACTCCGACGACAACCTGGAACTGCGCGGGGCCGTAAACGATGAGATCGGGGCTTGGAACGGCCAGACGGTGCGCTTCACCAAGGCTGGCCTCTTGGTCAACGACTGCGACAGCATCGATTGCCCCCACTTCCATAAGCTGAAGGATGCGGCCACCCCCCTGGAGATCGTTTGGCACGACGAGGGGAAAGGCCCTTGCTGGACCTTCGATACCGTCATCCCGCACGAGACTTTCGATATTTCCGATGATGGCGAACCCTACTGCCGTGGCGTCGTATTCGCCCTGGCCGATGTCCCTGCGTAACCCGTAACTGTCCAAGATCCACCCGGAGCCATCATGAAATTCGCCTACGCCGATCCACCCTACCTTGGTTGCTCCCGCAAGCACTACGGGGATCACCCTGACCATGCGGTCTATGACACCCTGGAGGGGCACCGCGCCCTCATCGAGCGCCTGGCGGATGAGTTCCCTGATGGCTGGGCCTATTCCTGCACCAGCGGCAACCTCCAGACCATCCTGCCGGTCTGCCCCGCCGGGGTCCGGGTCGCCGCCTGGGTCAAGCCGTTCTGTGCCTTCAAGGTCAACGTGAACCCGGCCTATGCCTGGGAACCAGTGATCTGGATGGGCGGCAGGAAGCGGGACCGCACCTCGGCCACGGCCCAGGATTGGATCGCCGCCAACATGACCACGAAGCGTGGAACCCACGGCGCGAAGCCCCGGGAGTTTTGCTGGTGGCTGTTCGACCTACTGGGCATGGAGCCCGAAGACGAATTTCACGACCTGTTCGCCGGATCCGGCGCTGTCCTCCAAGCCCACAAAGCCTGGACGCAGATCCGGCCCCTCTTGACCGCGTAACATCCCGGAGGCTGCCGTGTCCTACTCCAAATCCAAGGAAGTCCACCTCGCCTGGGACCGTCGGTGCCACTGGTGCGACGGGACGCTTTTTAAGGGCGAAGCGGTGATGTGTCATGAAGGTGCCGAAGGGGGATGGCATTGGCGGGAATGGCTGCACATCGATTGCCATGACGCCATGGGGCGCATGGATTTCAACGACCAAGAGAACTGGTACCCCGGTTCCTACATTCGGGGCACCACCGAACAGAGATGATCTTGTCCAGGAGCCGAAATGGCAAACCACATGAAAATCACCCTCATTTTTGACGCCGGGAAGGAAGTCACCCTAGACGACCAGAACGTCATGGTGGACGGAATCATAGACCTGATGGATGCCAAGTTCCCTGACAATTCCGGCACCTGCATGATCTGTTGCCCGGTTGATGAGAACGGCGACCCCATCCAGAAATGATCTTGTCCAGAAAGGTGAACCATCATGAGTAAGCCCTTGAGCATCAAGGAACAGGCCAAACGAGTGGAGATCAAAGCAGAGGTTCTGGACGAACTGCGCCGGGCCGTCTGCCTCATCGGGATCATCACCGACCGGGACGGCCACGACCTCATCCGGCGGGATTCGGTCCTCGACATCATCGACCAGCGCCGGTTCAACCACTGATGTCCATTTGAAGGAACCATCCATGCCCCGAATCGGTTACTGGGACCCTGAAATCCAAACCGGCCTGCCTACCATCACTGAAAAATCGAAGCCGGTGATTTACCTCGCTGATGGCCGCCAGGTGACCGTCAAAAAACCAGTTGGGTTTGCTGGGCATCCGGCCGTTCCTCCTCTCAACAAGCCGAAAGGCTGATACCCACCGAGGTGATCAATGTCAAACATCATTTCTGAAAACCGCTTCGGGACCTTCCAGGTTTCCGGAACTTTGATGCACGATGCCCCGGAGGAGGTGATTCTTGCCCTGCGGGAATGCCTCATCGTCCGGGCCGAGCACATTTGGGCCAATGATGCCGTGGACTACATCGCGTTCTCCCGGTATTTCGATCCGGTTGAAGCAGGCATGCGGGCGCCTTTCTACAACATCATCTTCACCCGCCATGAGGATGAGACCGTCACCTTCGAATTCAAAAAGGCGGAAGCCTATCCCAGAACGGGTTCTCTATTAGAGGAAATTCATGCAGAATCTCATGATTGACCTCGAAACCATGGGCACCAACCCCCAGGCGGCGATCGTCGCCATCGGCGCGGTGGAGTTCAGCCTGACCAGCGGGGAACTGGGCCGGGAATTCTACAAGGTAGTTGACCTGGCTAGCAGCATGGAAGCGGGAGGAATCGTAGACCCTGGCACGGTCCTTTGGTGGCTGCGCCAGTCCGATGAAGCCCGCGCCATGTTCCAGGCCCCGGCTCATCGGATCCACGAGGTGCTGGAGTCCCTCTCTCTCTTCATGGCTGAATTTGGCGGCCCAGACGTCAAGGTCTGGGGCAACGGGGCTGCCTTCGACAACGTGGTGCTGGCCGGAGCTTTCGAGCGAACAGGCCTGCCCCGGCCTTGGAAATATCCCAACGACCGCTGTTACCGCACCATCAAGGCGCTTCACCCGGAGGTTCCCATGGAACGCACCGGGACACACCACAACGCCCTGGACGACGCCAGGTCCCAGGCGCAGCATCTCATTGCGATGATCGGTCCCAAATGATCCCCAAGCCATTCAAGGAGGGCAGGATCTACCACTACCGGTTCCGCCTGGACGGCCGGCGGCGCCAGCGGAGCACCGGTGAGACCTCACCCGCCAAGGCGCAAAAGGTGGCCGCGGCGGCCTACGAGGCGGCCCTCCTGGGCAGCCGCGGAGAAGAGCCGGAACCGGTCCTGCATGAGCTGGTGGTGCAGTGGGTGGAAGCCTACACCCCGCGCAAGAGCGAAGGCCACGTGGCGGCCGTGGAACGCTTCGGCCGGCTGCACCTGGGAGCGATGGCCGACTTGAAACTCAGCGCGATCACCACCAAGGTGGTTGAGGAGGCGCTGCTGGTGTTCCGGGCTGACCACGCCATGAGCACCACCAACCAGTGGCTGGCCTACCTGAGCCTGGTGTTCAAGTGGGCCGTGCGCCGCAAGATGATCAAGTTCATCCCCTGGGAGGTGAGCAAGAGCAAGGTGCAGAAGAAGCCCAAACGCCGGCTTCCGGTGGCCAAGACCCTCCCGTTCCTGGCCATCGTCGACCAGCTGGCCGCGGACGAACCGGCCATCGCCCTAGCCATCCGGATCATGATTGGGCTGGGCCTGCGCGGCGCGGAGGCCCGGGACGCCCAGTGGGAATGGTTTGACGAGGAACGTGCCACTTACACCCCGGGGAAGACCAAGGGACTGGAAGCGGTGTCGCGGCCGGTGCCACCCTGGATGATGGGCATCCTGGCGCCACTGGCCCAGGTGGAAGGGCCCATGGTGCTGGGCCGCGATGGGCGTCGCCTCACCACCGGGCGGATCCAGCGGGTGCTGGATGATGCCTGTGCCGGCGCCGGCATTCCCCGCCTCACCGGGCACCGTCTGCGCGGGACCTATGCCACCCAGTTATCGGAACGCGGTGCGTCGATCCAGGACATCATGACCGTCCTGGGCCAGAAGGACGTGCGCACCACCCTGCTTTACCTAGAGGTGGATCTGAGCCGGGTGATTGGTGCACAGAAACGGATTGCCGAAGACACCGGGTTGAGTTGACGATTAAACTATCAAATAAACTCGTTCAAGAAAGGCTGATGCCCCGATGCTCATTATCCTTTTTGCCGTCATTCTTGGTCTCATCCCGGCCCGCATCGCCCAGGTCAAGGGCAGGGATTTCATCTCCTGGTGGATTTATGGTTCCCTCCTCTTCCTCGTCGCCCTCATCCATTCCCTGGTGCTGAAGGCCGACAGCAGGATACTCGAGGCCGAGCAACTCCGTGACGGCGGCAGGCGCTGCCCGCACTGTGCCGAGATCATCAAGGCCGAGGCCCGGGTGTGCCGGTTCTGCGGACGCGACCTGCCCCAGGTCATTCAAATGAAAGGCGACTGAACCATGTGCCTCGATATGAAATGCCCCCAAATGTTCTGGGAAGAGGCCGAAAAGTTCACCCCAAAGGAAGGGCAGGAAGCTGTCCTTGTCGTTCGGAAATTTGGCAAGTCCGAGTCGCCCCTCACCTCGGTCCACTGTGTCTTCTCCCGCGGCGAGTGGTGGATTTTCGATGAGGACGGGAAAACCGACAGCAATCCCTATCCTCCGGTGTTTATTCATCCCCTTGAACCCATCCCCCAGGTGTGAGCCTGTACGGGGGTGTGCGCCGAAGCTATCTAGCCCCCAGGTACGCTGTCACTGCCCCCATTCGGGGGCTTTTTCATGTCCGCGCGGTCGGGCCGGCGTTGCGCGAAACCCCATTTTCGCCGTCCGGAAAATGGCCGGAGAGCATGGCCCGGATCCGCGTCAGCCCTCGCCCTGAATTATATTGCGGGTATTGCACCACGGGGCGCTAGCAGATTTTCCGACGCGTTTGGGAAAAGGGTGCATCGAGTGGAAGCCAAAGTGGGGCCACAGGTGCCCCATGCTGCCAGCCCGCGCCACCATCCCCGAACCGACAGGCGCGCCCGCGTCCGGGTTGCGCAACGGACCCTGCGCCCGGCTCAACGCCTGGCTCGCGGTCAGGATCACCGACGGCGTCGGCACCATGTGGTGCGCGTACCTATTCGCCCTGCTGGCCTGCCTCAGCCTGCCCGACGCACTGCACGCAGGCCTGGCGGCAACCATCTCCTGGATCGCCCAGACCTTCCTGCAGCTGGTGCTTCTCTCCATCGTGATCGTCGGCCAAAAGGTGGAGAGCGCGGCCAGCGATGAGCGCAGTGCCAAGACCTATGCCGACTGCGAAGAGATCGCCCTCGAGGTGCGCCAGATCCTGGCCCTGCTCAAGGGCGCCACGCCATCAGGAGAAAAGCCATGAACCTCAACTATTCCCAGAGTTCCGGCCTCATCACGGATGATGACGGCACCATCGTCGCCCAGGGCTTCAGCGGCAACGACAGCCGGCCCGGCGTGAACCCCGAGCACATCCACGGCTACAACAACCCGGACGCCCAGGAGATCCACGGCATCGGTCCCATCCCGCGGGCGGTGTGGACGGTGGGCATCTGGTGCACCCATCCCGTGCTGGGCGATTTCAGCGCCTCGCTGACCCCGGTCCCCGATACCGGGGACACCTTCGGCCGGACCGGCTTTTTCATCCACGGCCCCGGCACCGACCTGCTGAACAGCAGCGAAGGCTGCATCGTCGTCCCCCACCCCCAGCGCCTGGCGGTCATGGCCCTGCAGCCGGACACCATCACGGTGACCGCATGAGCGGCGAATGTGCGACTGCGCCATCTGCAACCCCTATGACTGGGACCTGCCAGAGCCCGTTCCAGAAGGGCTGGCGGGCCGCCAAGACGATCCTGGGCCACTTCCTGAATGGCCAGGACCCGGCCTGTGACGCCGACATCATCGGCTTCTGCCTGCTGCTGCCGCTGTCCCTCTACTGGCTGCACACCCGCCCGGTGATCAACAGCCAATGGGCCGTCTGCTTCGGGACGCTGTGGGGCGCGGTCGGGCTGAAGGCATTCTCGCGTCGTTTCGGAGGTGGCCAGTGAACGTCAAGCTGTGGATCGCGGCCCTGCTCGTGCTGCTGGTGGGCTTTTTCCTTTACCACGACCGCAGCATGGCCAAGGCCGACCAGTCCCATGTCCAGCAGGCCAACCTGGACCAGGCCGGCGCCCATTCCGAAGCCGCCGCGGGAACAGCGGAACTCAAGCCGATGCAAGAACAACGGGCGCAAGTCGGACGGGACGGCGCGGCCAACCAGGGCATCAACGCCACCCTTGCCCAGGACCGGGCGCGGCTGGCCAAATACCGGCCGGCCCCGGTTCCGGATCCCGGCGCGCCCACCATGCCCACCGCCGAGGTGGGTGAAGGGGTGGAATCGCCGCGCGAACTGGCCAAGGACCAGCTGATCAGCGACCTGACCACGGCGCTCGCCGCGCGTGACCGGCAGATCGCCGACCAGGCCACGCTGATCGCCACCAGCACCGACTATGGCAAGCACGAAAATGCCGCCTACACCCAGGATGAAGCCGCGCTGGTCCAGCTGCGCCAGGCCGTGCATCCGGCCTACAGCCGCGGCCTCGGCCTGCTCTATGGCCCGGGCCAGCAAGCGGTCGGGGTGATCGCCGAACAGGACATCGCCCGGGTGCGGGTGGTGGGCGCACTGATCCAGCAGGGCCTGCCGGCGCTGGCCGGCGGCAAGAACCAAACCCTGGCGCTGATCGGCGCCGTCATCCGTTTCTGAGGAGGTTTTCATGGAACCCAACATCCAATCCGCCATCCAGGCCGTGCAGCCGCACCTTCCGGGATTTCTCGTCGGGCTGTTCGTGGCCCTGATGGTCTGGCTCTGGTTCGAGCGCAAGGCGCTCAAGGCGGAACTGGCCGTGCTCAAGGCCGCGGGCGGCGCGCAGTTGAAAGGCGTGGCGGCCGCCGCCGGCAAGGTCGAGCGCGAGCTCGCCAAGGACCTGCATGCCACCGGCGTGGTGATCGAGAAGGACTTCGTCAAGCCGGTGGTCGATCCGGTGGTGGCCGAAGCGCAAAAACTCCTGGCCGATTTTTTGGCCGAGCGTGCCGCCGCGCCGGTGGCGCCTCCCGTGACGCCGGCCGCGCCTCAGGCCTAGTCCCAGGAAGCCGGATGACCATGACCTTCTACAAGCCGCCGTTCCGCATGAAGGACATCCTCGCGCTGGAGGAGTCCGTCATCGTCGCCCATGGCTTGACGCTGGTCGGCTCCCACTATTTCAAGGAAAAGGTCGGCCAGGTGCTGATCAAGGCCTGGCGCGCCGATCCTGCCGACACCCGGATCGTCACTTACAGCATGCCGCTCATGCTGGCGGCCATGGTCCGGCGCAAGAACCTGCTGAGCCACAGCTGCTGGGATGACGTGTTCCAGGGCCTCGCGTTGGAGGTCCTGGGCCGGCTCGGCGGCTACATCGAAGCGCGCGGCGCGCTGTTCACCTTCCTCACCCTGACCATCAATTTCGCCGTGCTCGACCTGGCCAAGCCGCCGCTGACCGGCAGCAGCGAGCCGTTCCTGCAGGTCGAACTGGACGAGGACGTGCGCCAGGTGGAGGACGAGGCGGTCTATGCGTTCGCCGATTTCCTGGCCTACCTGCGCCAGCTGCGCCTGCGCGAAGGCCAGACCAGCGGCAAGATCCTTGGCGCGATGCTCGAGGTGCTGACCAGCGAGCACCTGAACGTGCAGAAGCAGTGCCACCTGATCGATGCCCTGCTGGCCAAGACCCGGCTGCCGAAGGTGATCGTCAAGCCATATTTTGAGCGCGTCCTGAACAGCTACCTGGCAACCCAAAACCTGAAAGAGGAGGTGGCTGATGCAGATCCTGATCAAGGTCGATGCCCAAGCAGCGCTCGAATCGCTTGAGGAGTTGGGGCTCTCCAAGAAAGGCCCGTACATCCTGCGCGACCTGCTCAACGGCCTGGCCAAGCGGGTGCAGGCCAACCTGCAGCAGGACATGGCCGACAGCCTGCAGGTGCGCCGCACCACTTTCGTCAAGAACGCGGTCAAGATCGACCGCGGCACGTTCGCCCTGACCAATCGGCTCACCGTCACCATCCACATTGATGACCGGGCCGACTTCCTCAACCAGTTCGAAGAGGGCGGCGAGCACGTGCCGGCCTTCGGCCATTTCCACTTGGCCCTGCCGAACCGCACGGTGTTCGGCCGGCGCATCATCCGCCAGGCTGACCCCCTGCGTCCGAAGAACCTGCAGTTGCATGAACACAAGGGCGACATCATCGGCCTGCAGCGCAGCTTCGTCATCAAGTCGGCAAAAGGCGAACCGATGATCATGCAGCGCACATCAGCGCACAAGGCCAAGCGCTCCAAGGGCCAGGTCGCCAGCCTGGCGGCCAGGACCGGGACGCGCATGCTCTACCTGCTGATCCAGGCCAGCAAGCGCCCCCAGAAGATCCATTGGGCCAGCACCGCCGACCGCACGGTGCAGGGCGAAGCCGAAGGTGTATGGCAGGATGTGGTGCGGGAAGCGTTCGAACATCTACGAGCAAAGTCATGACACCAAAGGCTTTGTCCAGGTCGATACCCCCTGTCCTCACAGGGAGGGTGGCCTGTCCGGCTGAGCTCCCCGGGTCCTTCCGGGACCTGCTCGGCAAACGGGTGCCGCGACAGCATTTTCGTTGCCTGGGTATGAGTCTGAAACACTCACATTCCGGACTGGATCCTTTCAGCCAATGGACCACTCATGAACCAGCTTGAAGCGGCCAATCTCCTTTCGGTGACTGTGCGAACGCTGAGTTCCTGGCACAGCGAAGACCCCCCGATTCCGTTCAAACGGATCTCCCAGACCGAGCTGGATTACGCCGCTCCGGAAATCGTCCGCTGGTGGGGTGCGCGCGAAGTTCGCAAAGCCATCAGAACCAGCAATAACTGGCAGGAAGAGAAAATGGTCGCGGAGAGCCGGGAGGCGGTCGCCAAGGCCGAACTGCGCGAGATCGAACTGGCCCGGGTGAAGGCCGAGCTGCTCCCGGCCGGCGAGGTCGAGCGCGCCTGGACCCAGATGCTGCTGACCTTCCGCCAGGCCCTGCTGAACATGCCGCACCAGCTGGCGGTCGCGTTCGAGGATGGGCTCGCCTACGCCGAGCGCAAGGCCAAGGTCCAGGCCATGATCGACCGGGCGCTGCGCGACCTGGCCGCCGAACCGGTCCCGGGCCCGGCGCCGGTGCCGGCCGCGGCGGAGACCCCCGCGCCCAAACCCAAGGCGCCCGCGAAGCAGAAACCGGTGGCGGCCAAGCGCAAGTCGCCCACGCCGCGGCTGAAGCCGGCGGCGCGGGCCGCGCGCGTGGCCAGGAAGCCCCGGTGACCAGCACCGCGGAAGTGCTGAGCCGAGCCCGGGGTGTCCTGGTGCCGCCGCCGCGCCTGCTGATCTCTGAATGGGCCGAGCAGAACATCACCATTTCCAGCGGCAACAACCGGGGCATGAAGTTCGACCGGGAATATATGCCCTACCTGAACGAGATCATGGATTGCGCCGCCGACCCGGGGGTCGAGCGGATCGTCTGCCGGATGGCCGCGCGCAGCGGCAAGACCTTCACCATCGGCGCCATCCTGGCCTACTTCGTCGGCCATGATCCGCAGTCGATCCTGTACATGCGCCCGACCGAGAGCGACGTGCAGAAATACAGCAAGGAGGAACTGGCCTCGATCATCATGACCACCCCGGGGATCCGGGAGAAGATCGACAGCAGCTCCCAGACCTTCGACTTCGTGCAGTACCCGGGCGGCAGCCTGCGCCTGGTGGGCAGTAACAGCGCCGGCAAGCTGGCCGGCTACGGGGTCAAGATCGCCCTGCTGGACGAGATCGACAAGTACAGCCCGATCCCGATGTTCGGCAACCCGGCCGACCTGGCCGAGGAGCGCACCGCCGAGTACGCCCTGTTCGGGCGCAAGATCGTCTTCATCTCGACCCCGACCGTCGTGGGCGAAGGGGTGGACCTGCTCTACGAGACCCGCTCGGACATGCGGGTGCTCATGGTGCCCTGCGTCCACTGCGGGTTCGAGCAGCAGCTGCAGTTCTCCGGGGTCAAGTTCGGCCACTGCCGGCAGACCCTGGACGACGTCTACTACGAGTGCGCTACCTGCCGGCGGCGCATCAACGACAGCCAGCGCCTGACCATGATGCGCCGCGGGCGCTGGGTCGCCACCCGGCCGGAGCGCGCCGGCTTCGCCGGCTTCCACTTGTCCCGGCTCTACAGTCCGCTTGCCACCATGGAATCGATCGTGCGCGACTTCCTGGTGAAGAAGGACAACGTCCTGCAGCCTGCGCCAGTGGGAGAACGAGGTCATGGGCCAGGCCTGGGACGAGAACCGCGAGGTCAAGGCATCCTCCAACATGCTCTACAACCGGCGCGAGCATTTTGCCGAGGAAGTGCCGCGCGGGGTCGGTTTCCTGACCATGGCCATCAACGTCCAGGGCAACCCGGACAGCGACAAGTCCTGGCTGGAATATGAGGTGGCCGGCTGGGGCCGCGACAACGAGCGCTGGACCATCGAGCACGACCTGCTCTACGGCTCGCCGGCCGATACGGCGATCTGGAGCGAGATGCTGCGCCGCTCCAACCGGCAGTACCAGACCTGGGCCGGAACCCTGATGGGCATCACCCGGATCGGCATCAACACCCAGGGCGGCTACACGACCGAGGTGCGGGCCTTCCTAAAGGGCCGGCAGCCACGCTGGATCGGCCTGGAGGGCAAGAAGAATAGGCCCGGGGCGCCGCTCATCACCAAGCGCAAGAACAAGAAAATCACCAGTTGGGAAGTGGGCACGGATACCGCCAAGGACACCATCTTCGCCGTGCTGGGCATCACCCCGCTGCCCGGCGGGGCGCCGACTCCGAACGCCTACCACTTCCCGGACACCCTGGATGAGGAGTACTTCGAAAGCCTGCTCAGCGAAAAGAAGGTCGAGCAGATCATCGGCGGGGTCAAGGTCAAGAAATACAAGCAGACCCGGGCGCGCAACGAGGTGCTCGACCTGGCGGTCTACAACTGGTTCCTCTACCACCACGTGCGCCGCAGCCGCCCCGGGTTCCTGGAGGAGGCGCTGCGCGAGCTCGAGCAGGCGGCGGCCCCGGCCGCGGCGGTCGAACCGGAAGCGGACGCGCAGCCGCCGGCCCCGACCCCGCCGGTGCCGACCATCCCGGTGCAGGTTGCGGAGCCGCCGGCGGCCGAGCCCGTCGCCCAGGTCGCCGCCACCCCCCCTGAACTGAGCGCCCGGGAGCGATACCTGCAGTCGCTGAAATCCTTCGCCGCGGGGATTAAACCCCGGTGATCCGGAATTACTGGATGTGAAAGACCCGCCGAACCCGGCGAAAACCGGCAAATCCTGGCGAAACGCGGCGCAAATCCCCTGAAAGCGACCCCCCGATGGATCAATTCGACCTCCCAGCCGATCTGCTCACCGAGGACCACCACAACCTCTGGCGCCACCTGACCCGCTACCAGGGCGATGACTGGATCTTCGAGGTGGACCTGCTGAACCATTCCGCCGGCGAGTACACGCTCACCTACCAGTGGGCGAACCTGAAGGGCGGCCCGTTCAGCATGGATTCCAGCGCCGACGGGGATTCCTTCAGCTTCAACGTGCCGGCCGCCACCACCGCCGGCTACCTACCCGGGAAATACCGGGTCCAGGCGGTCCTGACCAACCTCAGCACCGGGACCAGGCACACCCTCGGGATCCAGGAGGGGCAGGTGCTGCCCAGCCTGCTGACGGTGGCCGACCCGCGCAGCCCCAACCGCAAGGCCCTGGACGTGGTGGAGGCGGCCCTCGCCGCCGGGGCCGGCAGCGACATCATCGAGTACGAGGTCGGCGGCAAGAAGATCAAGAAGTCACGGCCCCAGATGCTCCAGCTGCGCGCCTATTACCTGCAGCGCTGCCGGGTGGAAGACGGCCACGGCATGGGCCGCATCCTGTTCAGCCTCTAGTAGGGGATCCGCATGTTCAACCCATTCTCCAAGGCCGCTCGCCAGGAGCGCAAGCTCGAACGGGAAGCGGCCGAATACCAGGCCAGGCTTTCCCAGCTGCGCAGCGACGTGAGCCGGGACCGCCAGAGCGGGTCCCTCATGGCGGGCGCGGCCTACCAGCGCCTGTTCGCCGCGGCCAAGTACGACCGGCTCAACAGCCAGTGGACCGCGGTCGACTTCAGCCCGAACCAGGAGCTCTACAACGACCTGGCAGTGCTGAAGATCCGCTCGCGCGACCTGTTCATGAACACCCCGGTGCTGAACAATTTCGTCACCCTGCTGCAGAACAACGTGGTGGGCGACAACGGCTTCGCCCTGCGCTCGCTGGTCAAGAACAGCAAGGGCCAGGTCAACCTGAAGATCAGCCGGCAGATCCAGGAGGCCTGGCAGGACTTCTGTCGCAAGGGCGTCTGCGAGACCTCCGGGCTCATGAACATGAACGGCATGCTCGACCAGGCGGTGCTCAGCCTGGCGGTGGACGGCGAGATCCTGATGCGCAAGTACCCCGGCATGGGCAAGTACCGCTACCAGGTGCAGATCCTGCACAGCGAGATGCTCATCCTGACCCAGCACGAGGAATACCTGCTCGGCATCAAGTCGGACGAGTTCGGCAAGCCCATCAAATACTGCATTACCAACCGGCACCCGGCGGACGGCTTCATCAAGTACCTGTTCGTGCCGGCGGACCAGGTGATCCACGCCTTCATCCCCTACCAGGTGCTGGCCAACCGCGGCGTGCCCATGGCCTTCGCGGTCATGCCGAAGATCCGCGAGCTCAGCCAGTACGAGGAGGCGGAGGTGGTCGCCGCGCGGATCGAGGCGTCGAAGTTCGTGCAGTACACCCAGACCCAGCCGGACGACCTGGATTCCGAGTACGCCGTCGCCGGCCTGCTGCCCGCCGGTCATCGCAAGCACAGCATCGAGCCCGGCACGGCCGAGGTGCTGCCGCCCGGGGTCAAGGCCGAGTATGTGGCCGCCACCCACCCGACCACCCAGTACCCGGACTTCGTCAAGTCGCACAAGAAGGACATTTCCGCCGGCATCGGGCTCAGCTACAACAGCCTCTATTCCGATTTCGAGAACACCAGCTTCTCCAGCATGCGCGCCGCCTACGTCTCAGACAAGGCGTTCTACAAGAAGATCCAGAACCTGCTGATCATGTCCGTGCTCGACCCGATTTTTGAGGACTGGATCGATTTCGCCTGCGCCAGTGGTGAGCTGGAACTGCCGCCGGTCATGGGCAGCTACGACTTCTACAAGCCGCACAGCTTCACCGGCCAGGCGTTCGCCTTCAGCAACCCGCTGCAGCAGGCCCAGGCCGCCGGCGTGCTGCTGGACAAGCGCATCGCCTCGAAGACCATGCTCTGCCGGGACATGGGCTACGAGTACGAGGACGTCTGCCGCGACACCAAGGCCGAGCAGGAGACCGAGAAGCGCTACGAGATCAACTTCGAGGTGCTGCCCAAGGCCTCCACCGTCACCCCGGTGCCGGAGGGGATCGTGCTGACCCCCGCGGTCGACCCGACCCCGCCGCCCGGCGGCCCGGGCGCCGCGATTCCCGCCGAATAAACCGGAATTACTTCCCGAGGGTTCCCCATGGCACTCAAGCGCAACGCCCAGATGCACCGCGAATTCCACATCAACAGCGTGGACTCGGATTCCGGGAACTTCATCACCCTGTCGCTCTCCTCGGAATACCCGGCGCCCCGGGAATTCGGCAACGAGGTGCTGCTGCACGGGCCGGAGAACATCGACATGTCGCGCGCCGGCCAGCCGTCCGGGCTGCCCCTGCTGCTCAACCACCAGAAGGAGGCGCTGCCCACCGGCCGGCTGAAGAATTTCCGGGTCGGCGAGGACCGCAAGCTGCGCGCCGACGCCTATTTCAGCGGGTCGGAACTGGGCCAGCAGGTCAAGAAGGATGTCCAGGCCGGGATCATCACCGACACCAGCCTCGGCTACCTGGTCAAGGACTTCAAGGTGGTGCGCGACCCCAAGGGGGGACCTGACACCTATAACGTCACCCGCTGGATGCCGTTCGAGGGCTCCCTGGTGGGTGTGCCGATGGATCCCGGGGTAGGGGTAGGGCGCTCCCTGGGCGGCGACCTCAACGCCGACCTGGACGGCCAGGACCAGCCGGCGCCCCAGCCCAGCGACGGCACCCTGGCGACCGGCCTGGGCGAAGGCTCCGCGGGCGATTCCGGCGCGCTGGAGACCCCGGACCTGCAGCTGGGCGAGGATGCCCGGGCCCTGCGCGCCGCGCGCCGGGCCGAACTGCTGCGCGAACTGGGCCTGCTGGACGGGATGATCGACCTGGCCACCGCGCCCGACGGCAACCTGGAGAACGTAAGCGACTCCGGGGTTGACCCGGCCGCCGGCGCCGCCCAGACCAGCGAAGCGTCCAGCCCCACCGCCGTCGCCACCGAATCCGACGATGACAACTGCCTCTACTACCAGCGCAGCGCCGATTTCACCGACGCCCCACGCGACGCGGACGAGGAGCGGGCGGAGAAGGAACCCTACGGCGACGTCGACTATGCCGACCCGGGCTACCAGGCGGACGGCAAGAAGCGCTACCCGATCGACAGCAAGGAGCACGCGCTGGCCGCCAACTCCTACATCCACAAGAAGCTGAACGCCGCCAAGTACAGCCCGGCCGACCTGAAGAAGGTGGTGGCCAGGATCGAGGCGGCGCTGCACAAGTTCGGCGTGGACCAGAGCGAAACCAAGTCCCTGGAGCCCTGCGGCACCGCCGAGGACACCCGGATGCTGGGCGGCGACAAGCCGGCGCCGGTGGTGGCGGAACTGGCCGACCCGTCGCTCACCGGCAGCGCCCCGGGGACGGTGGACCTGATCGATTCGCCGGCTCCGGTCGCGCAGCCGCACCCGGCCGACCCCAAGCGCCCGGAAGCCGAACCGGCGCCGGACCTGCAGGCCGAGCCCAACCCGGGCCTGCTGGAAGTGGCCCCGGAGACGGTGGCCCTGCTCGGCGCGCCCAAACCCGACCAGCCGCCGATCGACGGCATCGGCGAGCTGAATCCGGACCAGAACCGCGCGATGACCGTCGATTCGGAATTACTGGGTAGCCCCGGAGGCTTGGGGAACCCTGAAGTCATTGCACTGCGCGCCATCGCCCTGAAGGTCAACCAAACCCGGACCGCGTCGGAGATCGACCGGATCCTCTCCACCCGCTCCTTGTCGGAGGCCCGCAGCCTGCTGCTCAAGGCCCCGGAACCCCCCTCAAAAATGGTTCGCTACGAACCGGGAAGGCCAAAAATGCTCACCAACCAGCTTCTCAACCGCGCCATGAGCGAGTGCGTCAAGGGCAACTGGAGTGCCCTGGACGCCGACGACGGCTCCGTCAAGGAGGTGCTGAAGCGCATCGGCGAGCGCGCCTTCACGGTCGACCTGTTCCACGAGAGCGTGGGGGGCTCCGACTTCCAGGCCGCGCGCCGGCGCTTCCTCCAGGGCGGCCAGCAGCTGCAGCGCGACATGACCACCAGCACGGACTCCAACGCCGTGTTCCAGGTGCCGATCGGCTTCATCGACTACCTGTTCGCCCGCACCGCCCTGCTCAAGGCCGGCGCCCGCATCAAGACCGGGGTCGGCAGCCTGTCCTACATCCGCATCTCCTCGCCGATCGCCCAGACCGCCCAGGCGGAAGACACCACCACCCCGGCCGCGACCGGCGTGAGCTTCACCAAGGTGCCCTACCTGCCGCACGCGATCGTCGCCAAGGTGCCGGTCACCCAGGAACTGCAGAAGGAGAGCGCGTTCGATTTGCAGCCGATCATCCGCCAGGACGTCAGCAAGCAGTTCGCCGTGGCCATGGACTCCGTCGGCCTCAACGGCGTCACCAGCCCGTACACCCAGCAGGGCATCCTGCAGGCCGGCAATTCCACCCAGCAGAACCTGGCCGCCTCCACCGTGCCCGCCTTCACCGACGTCAACCAACTCAAGGCGACCGTCGACAAAGTCAGCGTGGACCTGGACACCTGCGCCTACATCACGTCGCCCCAGCTGTTCGCCCTGCTGGAAACCACCCCGAAGTTCTCCGGGGGCACCGGCTGGCCGATCGCCGACCGCAACCAGATCAACGGCTACAAGGGCTTCACCACCACCAACATGCCGAACAACCAGTGCTCCGGGGGCACCCTGTCGGTCACCACCGGCGGCGTCATGACCCTGGTCGCGGCCCCCACCACCGGCGCGGTCGCCCTCAACCAGCGCATCATCGCCACCGGCATCCCCACCGGCGCCTACATCGGCTCGCTGCTCACCGGCACCCTCGGCGCCAACGGTTCCACCTACCAGCTGCTGCTGAACGGGGCCAACGCCGCCTGCACCACAGAGTCGACCGAGAGCTTCGTCGGCGCGGGTTACAGCCTGCTGTTCGGCGACTTCAGCCTGTTCGAGTTCTGTTTCCAAGGCCCCCTGGAGGTCATGGTGGACGACATCACCATGTTCGAGATGGGCATCACCAACCTCAAGTTCCGCCAGTACTTCGATACCGGCATCCTGCAGCAGGTGGCGTTCGCCCACTGCGACAACTACGAGCTGACCAACTCGTAGCGGGCAGCCCAGCAACCCGAGCCCCCGTGGTCATCCATGGGGGCTCTTCCACAGGGGGCGGCGGTGTCGCTGAGTGATTTCCAGGAGATCTTCCAGTCCGACCTGGCCTTCGCCCTGGGCGAGGTCGGCTCGCGGGTGGTCTACGGGGCCTTCACGACCGGCGGCATCCTGCTCCACGAGCCCACCGACATCCTGCAGATGGGGCTGAAGCAGTACGCCGTGAGCGACACCGAATTGACCCTGACCATCGCCACCGGCTCCATCGGGGTCATCACCAACGCCACCCCCATCACCATCGACGGCGCCCTCTACCAGATCCACAAGTTCATTCTGGTCAACGACGGGCTGGAAACGAAGCTCTGGGTCAGCGTCAGCGAGGGGGCCTAGATGTTCAGCAACGTCCTGGCCATCCTCGAGCAGATCAAGTCCGACATCGCGGCCCCGGTCACGGCCCTGCTGCCCGGCATCCAGATCCACTTGGACGAGGAGATCGACCTGGTCTACGCCGACCTGCCGGCGCTGGCGATCTATCCGACCGAGGAGCGCAACGATCTGGAGTTCCAGAACGATTTCGCCACGTCGGCGTTCCGCAAGGAGTTGGAACTGCGCATGGAGCTCCGGGTCAAGGGGACGCCGGCCTCGCAGCTCTGCACCCCGGCGCTCAACGCCATCATCGAGGCGCTGCAGGCGGACCCGCGCCTGGGCGGCCTGATCGACAACTTCGAGGCCGCCAGCATCACCTGGGCCACCGGCCACCTCGGCTCGGGCCTGGCCAGCGGCGCCGCGCTCGAACTGACCGCCCGCTACGTCACGGAGGGATGACATGCACATCAGGAGCACGCAAGGCAGCCACCTGGTCGGCACCACCTGGGTCACCCCCGACGGACCGCCCACCGAGATCCCCGACGCCGACTGGCCGATCTACCGCAGCCTGCCGGGCGTGGTCCAGGTCGACCCGCCGGCCGCCCCGGCCGCCCCGACCCTGAAGCAGGTGGAATCGGAATTATTGAACGTAGCCGCTGAAGTCCAGGCGCTCGAAGCCGCCACCCCCGGAACTGCCCCCGCATAAGGAAAATCAGCCATGGCCCTGCTCGGTGTCCTTGCCCAATCCAAGAAAATCGTCGGCCCGGCCCAGGTCTTCCTGGTCCTCTATCCTTCGGGGGGCTATACCGGGGCCAGCGACGCCCTGAAGGTGACCAACCTCAAGAGCCTGTTCTTCAGCGATTCCGCCACCGACGCCTGCCGGGTGCTGATCCCCAGCCAGTGGGCCGACCTGGACGCCACCGGGGTCGAGATCAAGATGAAATCGAACCCGGTGGAATTCGACCCGAACAACGGCAGCAAGTACACGATGGCCTACGGCCCGGCCGAGTGCGACGTCAGCTGGACCTTCCACGACGCCGACGCCAACCACTTCATCGACATGTGGTCGGCCCTGACCGGCGACACCTTCACCACCGCACCCGGCGCCTCGATCGGCGGCCGCACCAGCGTGCTGCTCGGCCGGCAGTCGGTGCCGATCCAGGTGGCGATCATGATCCGCTACCCGATCGGCATCATCAGCCCCGGTGGCGTCTCCGAATACGGCTACATCATCCTGCCCAACTGCACCATCAACCCCGAACTGCAGCTGAAGGTGGACAAGAAGGCCGCCGCCACCTGCAAGGTCAACCCCAAGGTGATCAACGAGCAGACCCTGCAGGGCAGCCAGCCGGTCGCCCCGTTCGCGCTGATCAGCGAAGTCACCGCCGCCGCCACCAGCTAGCCGAGCGCCGGGCCCCTCCTCCCGGCCACCTCGGCCGTGCCCCTGCCATCCACACAGGCGGGGGCACGTCATGTACGGAGCTCTTTTCCAGTCCGGAATTACTGGGTAGGAGGGAACCATGAAAGCCAAACCCGCCAGTAACTTTACCCTGCGCCGGCTCGAGCTGGCGATGCCCTACACCAAGGCCATGAAGGACGGCGATCCCAAGGCCATGGTCAACCTGGCCGCCATCGTGCTGGCCGACGAGGACTCGCTGAAGCTTTCCGCCTCGGGCAACACCGAGATCCTGAAACCCTTCACCGACCGGGTGTATGCCATGGATCCGTTCGAGGTGGCCGCTCTGCTGGCGGGTTTTACTCGAGACTCCGCGCGCTTTTCCTCGCTGCTCAGTGGCTGGTCGACCGAACAGGTGGATCAGTTCGAAGCGATGAAGAAGGACAAGCTGGCTGCCCTGTTGCGCGGCGAATCGCCAGCAGCGTCGGCGGATACGCAGCTGCCCTAGACCTGCCGGCCGAGGAGGCCCTGCGGATCCTGGAGGACGTGCTGAAGAAGAGCGAGATCGATGCCTGGAAACATGCCCGCCTGGAATACCACAGCAGCATCCCGCTGTACGCCAACGGCGGCGAGATACCCCCGGCGCCTGAACCCCCCGGCTGGCTGCAGGACCTGATCGACGAGATGGAGTAGACCATGGCAGATACCAAGCTCGGCGTGACCCTGACCGGCGACAACAGCCAGCTGCAGCAGGCCCTGGACAAGTCCACCGAGGGGATCCACCAGTTCGGCAGCGAAATCCTGAAGATGGCGGTCGGCTTCGGCACGGTGGCCGGAGCCGCCAGCATGCTGGCCGAGAAGGTGATCGAGATCGGCAAGGCGATCATCGACTTCATCCCGGACAGCATCAACTCCACCAACGAACTGGCCGAGAACTTCAAGAACCTGCACATCACCGCGGGCGTGAACCTGCACGACTTCAACGCCTTCGGCGCCTCGATCGAACTGTCCGGGGGCAAGGCCGAGGACCTGTCCGAGATCGTCGCCGGGATGGAGAAGGGCATCAAGCGCAACGCCGACGTGCTGATAGCCAACGGCATCGCCGCCGACCAGGCCGCCCTCAGCCACATGAACCTGGGCGAATACATCAAGGCGGTGGTGGAGAAGATGGAGAAGCTCTCCAGCGCCACCGACAAGGACCAGCTGCTGATGGCCGCCTTCGGCCGCGGCGGGATGAAGTTCGCCGCCGTGCTGGAAGAGATCAACAAGCACATGCGGGAAGGCCTGGAGATCGCCGAACGCGGGGGCACCCTGGACCAGGCCGCCATCCGCAACAAGGAACTGATCACCGAGGCCCAGGGGCGCCTGTCCCTGGCCCAGGAGCGCGGCAAGGCGGTGGTCGCCGGGCTGGCCGCCGGGACCGACGCCGCTCTGCTGAACATGAAGGCGGCCGCCCTCAACTTCGCCACCGACACCGCCTTGGCCCTGGACGCCGCCCGGCACCATCTGATCCAGTGGGAGAACGCCGCGGTGGCGGGCGAGGCGCCGATCCTGAAGACCACCCAGGAACTGGTCGCCGAGTTCCGCGAACTGAACCACCAGATGGATCTCGGCGCCAAGGCGGGGCTGCTCGACCTCGGCCGGGAAGCGATGCACGCCGGGATCAGCCATGGCGACACCGAATTCATCAACAAGCAGCAGCTGGACAAGGAGGCGGCGGACAAGAAGGAGGCCGCGCGCCTGGCCCAAAGCGCCGCCCGCAAGGCCGAGGCCGAGGCGATGAAGGATGCCCGGAGGCTCGAGACGATCGCCATCGAGCACCACAACAAGATGAGCGAGGTCAGCAACGCCGAGGTTGGCCGCCTGCTGCATCAGAACGAGGAGGCCGACAAGAAACTCGAGGAGGAGGCGCTCAAGGACGCCCGGGCGAAGGAGAAGATCGCCATCGAGCACCGCAACAAGATGAGCGAGGTCAGCAACGAAGAGGTCGGGCGCCTGCTCCTGAAGAACCAGGAGGCCGCCAGGCGGGCCGACCAGGGCTGGGTCGAAGAGCTCCGGCACATGCAGGAGCAGGTCGTGGGCGAAACGTCCCATGGCCTGACCCAGATCATCACCGGGCACGAGAAGGCCGGCAAGGCGCTGAAGGAGATGTGGAGCAGCGTGTCCGAGTCGGTCATCAACGACGTGATCAAGATGGAATTGCAGCAGCTGATCTCCGACAAGGTCGTGGCCGCCTCCTCCGAGACCACCATGGCCGCCAAGCTTTACGCCTGGTATGCCTCCCTGGGGCCCTGGGGCATCCCGGCCGCCGCCGCCACCATCGCCGGGGTGATCGCCGCCATCACCGAGATCGGCAAGATCTCCGGGCGCGAACTGGGCGGCCCGGTCGAAGCGGGCACACCCTACATTGTCGGCGAGGCCGGCCACGAACTGTTCGTCCCGAGCCAGTCCGGCACCATCATCCCGCACGACCTGACCCGCTCCATGCAGTCGATCTACGGCGCGATCGGCGCCAGCCAGGCCAGGACCGACAGCTACCACGCCGCCAGCTACCTGCCCAGCCCGAGCCAGAGGGCCAGCGGCCCGGCGGGGGGCGGCATGCAGCTGATCGTCCAGGGCCACGTCATCGGCGAGGGCGTGCAGTCCGCCACCGTCATGGGGCGCCTGACCAAGCAGTTGATGGACCAGTACAACCGGAGGAACGGATGAGCTACATTGTCCCCGGCACTCCCCGGATCGCCCTCTGGACCGGCGGCGCCGGGATCGGCAGCAAAGTTTCCACCTGGTATCTGCCGGCCCCCGACAACAAGGGCGGCCTGAAGCTGGCCTGGGTCCAGAAGGGCTGGTGGCCGGAACTGATCGACGGCAGTGAGTCGGCCCGGGTGCTGGGCTGGCTGCCAGAACTGAGCCTGACCTGGAGCGCCTACAACGACGTGCTGCCGCTCTACGGCACCATCGGCAGCGCCAGCGGCGACGTGCTGGACATCAACAGCCTGCTGGCCGTGCTGGACAATCCCGCCAGCAACCTCGAGGTCAGCCCTGGCCCCAGTGCCGGCGGCCTGTTCCCGGCCAAGATCACGGTCAATCCCCTCGGCATCGTCGCCAACGGCATCGCCGCCGGGCTGAAGCTCACCTTCCGCAGCGGCGCCATCTACCAGCAGAAGATCCTGCCTGCGTTCTAAGGGACCCCCATGGCCACCCCGCGCCTCATCACAGCCATCATCCAGGAGAACGCGGCCACCGCCAGCTCGGTGATCAACGCGGTCTCGCTCACCGGGCTGGTGACCAGGGTGGGCCGGGTGGTCCAGACCGTCGACGAGCAGCTCACCAAGATCGCCAACGGCGAACTGACGGTCGAGATCATCGATCCGGGCGACGCGATCTGGACCTTCATCAACGACAGCCTGGAGACCAGCAACGGCATGATCCCGCCCTGGCTGTTCCTGCAGGTGGCCGGGGTGACCAAATTCTGCGGGCTGATCGACCCGGCCCGCGCGGTCCAGCATTACGACGGTGACAAGCGCTCGGTCGAATTGGGGGTGGTCAGCTGGTCCTCGGAACTGGACGGGGTCTACCTCGGCAGCCCGACCGCGCTGCCCTGGCAGCAGGACTGGGTCTACACCGCCGGACAGCAGGTGCTGAACGGCTCCAACCTGTATTTGTGCACCCAGGGTGGCACCTCCTCGAGCACCGGGGTGGGCCCGCTCGGGATCCTGTGCACGGCCTCGTCGCCCTACGTCGACGGGACCTGCCAGTGGGCCTATGTGCCGCCCGCCTGGCAGCGGCCGCTGCCCCAAGGCGCCGCCAACTCCTCGAGCGCCGTCTCCCAGCTCGGCTACAGCTTCAATCCCCTCTACACCGTCAACGGGCAGTACGAGAACTGCGTCCTGTTCCCGCTGCCTTCGGCGTGGCTCTACACCGGCGCGCTGCTGCAGTACCAGACGGCCCCGGTGTTCGGCTACCTCCTGTCCAGCCAGCAGACCGGCTGGCAGGCCTGGGCCCTATCCACCGTCGGGCACGGCACCCTGGTCAAGAACTACACGCTGCCCGACGGCGAGATCTGGCACTACGACGGGGCGAACTGGACCCTGGTGCAGGCCTGGACCATCGGCAACGATCCCCTGCTGGCGCTGCCCAGCTCGCAGTTCCCGGTCGGCTCGATCATCCTGGCGAACGGGACGAACTACCAGAGCACCTCAGGGAACACCTGGGTCACCGGTGCCAGCATCAGCTGGACCCCGCCGGTGGGCTACTGGAAGGTCATGCAGATCAACAACCCGGAGAAGACCGACCTGCCCACCTCAAGCAGCACTGGCGGCCTAAGCGTGGTGCTCAGCTCCATCCCTTGGCCCACCCTGCCGGGCAACGGCAATTTCGTCGCAGGATGCGGCATTGGGGGCGGCGTGAACGGCAACGCCGGGATGACCTGGAGCGCTACCATCGAGATCGCCGTGCCGACCGCCCAGGACCTGGAGTACTGGACCGTGCTGCAGGCGGTCCCGGCCAACCCGGCCACCCCCTGCTACCAGCTGGTGCTCGGCAACAGCAGCGGCATCGGCAACGTCAACGGCATCGTGCCGGGTGACAAGCTGCAGCTGGTGCAGTCCGACACCTCCGGCAGCTGGACCGTGGCGGGGGTCGACCCGATCGTCTGCGCCGTCAACACGGTCGAGCCGGTCACCAACGTGGCCCTGGGCGCCCACGTCTTCTGGGACCAGCAGTCGTCCCTGGAGTACGTCAACGAGGACGCCGTCAAGATGCTGAAGCTGGTGGTCGCGCCGTATTCGGTCGACACCAGCCAGTTCAGCAAGCCGAGCACGGCCATCCCGATGTTCGCCTGGCTGCCGCTGCGCCCGGTGGCCGGGGCCGACCTGTTCGCCATCGGCGACATCGAACCGACCCTGGCCGGGACGCTGAAGCTGATGACCGGGGCGAACTGGACCACCTGGGCCAGCGGCAGCCCGGTGGCCATGCCCAGCTACAGCTGGACCGGCACGCCCGACGCCGGCTGGACCACGGCGTCCTCGGTCTATGCGCCGAACGCCGACTGGACCTGCCAGCTCACCGGCGCGCCCGCCAGCCTGATGCCCTACGAGGCCTTCACGGTCAACCCCTGGATGCGCCTGCGCAACCGGGCCTACTCCGACGTCGGCTACTACCGCGAGAACAACGGCCTGATTGAGGTCCAGGAGGGGGCCAGCACCTATTTTGTGAACGGCGCCTTCGTCCAGAGCATGACCACGCCGAACACCTACCAGTTCGAGCAGAACGGCACGGTCTACCTCAGCACCGGCAGCGGCGCCAACTTCACCCTGTGGACCCCTCTGGGCGCCAACGTGGTCGGGTCCTTCCCCTGCTACGACTACACCGTGATGAAGAAGTATCTCTTCGTCGGCGGCAACGCCCTGAACGGCCGGAACTACACGACTGTCACCGTCTACCCCTGGACCGGCAGCGCCTGGGGCAGCCCGGGCACGCCCTGGACCTGGCCCGGAGCCCTGGGCTACGTGCAGTCGGCGGTGCCCTTCATCCAGTCGGGCTATGCGGCGGGCAGCATCCTGGGCTACGCCACCGACGAGTGGAACACCACCACCTCCGGCAACTCCTGGCCGGGCGCCTCCACCAGCGGCGACGTGCTGCAGCTGGTCAGCGCCACCGGCACCCTGATCGCCACCTCGGCGGCAGTTCCCCCCGCGCTGGTGGGCGGGACCCTGGTCACCACGCCCTACGCCACCTACCTGGTCGGCGGCATCGCCATGGCCCTGATCACCTACAGCGGCGGGGTGATCAGCTTCACCACCATGTTCCTGATCGACGAGTGCACGGCGCTGTTCGCCAACACCCTCTGCGCCATCGACCAGAACCGGATCGCCATCTTCGGGCGCCAGGACGTCGGCTCGGGATCCTCCGCCGCGACCTCGACCTGGCTGTTCGTCATCCAGTCCAACCTGAGCAACACCCTCGACCAGTCGATCCTCTGGTCCGAGCTGATCGCCCAGGGTGTCCCGGCCACCCTGGGCTGCGTGCGCGACCCCAGCATGGCCGGGCGGATCGTCGGCCACTATGGCGGCAGCCTCTTTCAGATTGCCCAGGAGCGGCCGCTGACGATCGAGCGCTGGGTGCCCGGCGGGATGACCGCGTCGGAAGCCTTGGAGCATATCGCCCAGGTCTTCGCGGCGGTCATCGTGCCCGACGCGATCGGCACCTACCACGTGATCAGCCGCACCGGCACGCCCGCCCCGGTCAACATCAACGCGCTGCAGACCAAGGTCGACACCACCTGGGGCTGGAAGGACTTCGCGTCGATCGTCCGGGTGTCCTCCCAGGACGGCACCTACCACTACGACGCCTATGCGCAGAACGCGGCCGGGGTCTACCAGGAGGGCGGCAGGCTGCTCGAGGTGGCCAACCAGCCGATGATCTTCAGCCTGTCCGGCGCCGCCGGGATGGCCCAGGCCAGCGTCGGCTGGTATGGCGTGGCGCGCTCCGGATCCAGCCAGGCCTGGTTCTACCCGGACCCGACGAGCGCCGCCCCCTGGGAAGCGCTCATCGGGTTCCAGCGCATCACGGTGAACGGAGGCACCCAGGCCTACCGGGTGATGAGCTTCTCCATCAACTACGTGGCGGGCACCTGCGACGTGGAACTTCTGACGGACTGAGGCGGCCATGGCGACCCAGAACACCTACACCAAGAACGGCCTGCTGATCCAGTGCAACACCCCGCTGTACCCGGCGCCGCGGCCCCAGTCGGCCTACCCGATCCCGACCATCCAGACCCTCGGCTCGGCCTCATCCATGCTCACCCTGAGCCTGGTCGCCGTGCCCAACCAGGCGATCAGCGGGGTGCAGGTCACCAGCGCGCCGCTGCCCAACCTGTCCGGATCCAATGCCGCCTGGACCCTGTACATCCAGCAGTACCAGGGCAGCCCCAACCCGCTGCCGCTGGCCCAGGCCATCCCAGTGACGCCGCTGAACAACATCATCAGCTACCTGATCCCGTCGCCCATGGCCGGGTCGACCATCAACGTCTGGCTGGGCTCCGTCGACGGCGTGCAGACCACCACCTACCCGCTGGCGACCATCACCACCCCGGTCGACCCCTCCACCACGGTCAACGCGATCACCGTGCAGGGCCAGCTGGCCCTGGTGCAGCAGTGGAACCAGGCCAAGACTCTGCAGACCTCGCTGGACGCCGACGGGGTGGCCCTGGGCGTCAGCACCACCGCCTACGACAGCGCGATCACCGCTCTGTCCAGCGGCCTGGTCACCGCCGGGGCCCCGTCCACCTGGGCGACCACCTGGCCCAGCACCGCGGTGTTCAGCGCCACCGGGATCCAGACCAGCCTGACCACCTGGTGGGGAAACATCGCCGTGGCCCAGGCGGCGCTGCAAGCCGCGCTGAACCTGGCGGCGGCCAATGCGACCGCCGCCGGCACCCCGACCGCGATCGGTGACGGGGTCACCACCCAGTACCTGTGGGGTGGGGGCACCGTCAAGATCAACGGCGTGACCACCACCGCCTACACCACCGCCAGCGGGGTGCTCACCTTCACGACCGCTCCGGCGCTCGATGCCCTGCTCCAGGGGGTGTCGGCCGCGGGGGGCACTTTCGTCAACAGCGTCAACTTCCTGGCGCCGGCCGACCAGATCACCCTAATGAACGCCTACAACCAGGAACTTGGCATCAAGGGTGTCCTCGACGCCAGCGCCGCGACCGCCGGGGTGTCCAGTTCCACCTATGACAATGCGGTGAACGTCGGATCCACCTCCCTGGCGACCTTCCTGAATGGGGTGCAGAGCAACTGGCTGACGGCGTGGCCGCTCACCACCACGATCCCCTACACCGGCATCATGACCTCCCTGGCCACCTACTGGGCCACCATCGCCACCGCCCGCAAGAACCTGGAGACGGCCATCCTGGGGGCTCACGGGACCACGGGCACCGCCGGCAATGCCTCTGCCCTGAACGGCTATGTGCAGAGCGCGGCGGCCACGGCCAACACTATTGTCCTACGCGACAGCAGCGGCAACATCAACGCGGTCTCGGCCACCCTCACCGGAGGGCTTTCCCTCACGACCAATGGCACCCTCTACGGAGGCAATGCCGCCCAGGGTTTGACCATCTTTGGCAATGGCTCCTCCTACGATTTTGCCCTGGTCAATTACAACAATACCCTCTATGTTATGAACGTGCCCCATGGGACGGTTAACTGCCAATTTTATGGGGCTGTCTTTGTCAATGGGGCAGTTTCCGCAGGGTCGGTTTCAGCGGCAGGCATTTCCAGCAGTGCAAATATGTTCATCACAGGCGCTGTCGGGAATTACCGCGAGATTCAGTGGCAGACGAGTGGTTCCCTGCGCTGGATGATGTGCGCCGATTCCACGGCCGAGTCTGGGTCCAATGCTGGATCCAATTTCGGCCTGTTTGGGTATTCCGACACCGGGGCCTATCTGGGTGAATACCTTTCAATCAATCGGGCCACGGGCACTTCTACCTTCAGCGCCGCTGTCTCCGCCGCATCGTTCACCGGGTGGTTCCTTCCCCAAGGAGCAAACGCCTTCAGTGCCACGGCAGTTCCCTCATCTATTTCCGCCGGGGTCAACCTGGAGTATACGAACCAGGGATCCGGCGTATGGGGATCCGGTTGCGCGGGGATTGGAGGCATCCTGAACATTGCGCCTTGGGGGGGCCTCAACAACGGTTGGCAGATGTATTTCCCGTTGGGCCACCTTAACGGCGGTAGTTCAGTCTGCTGGCGGCAATATGACTACGATTCCTCGGCCTTCGGCCCCTGGCAGACCATCTACACTTCTCAGAACATCAACTCCACCTATGCGGCCACGCTGGCCCTGATCGGGCTTCAGGGATGTCCTGTGGCCTACCCAGGTTCGACCAAACCGGCCTTCACGGGAATCATCACTGGCACGGTCATCTGGATGGTCGGCGACAATTCCTGGAATGTGGCGCAAGGAAACGGTTTGACCTCCGGTGGCACCTGTTATACGGCTACCGGAACGGCCGGGGTGCAGGCAACTGGATGGAGTGCAGCTCAGCAGGGCACTCAGACCCTCGGCGCGGTTGCTGCGGCCTCCATAAGCGCAACTGCCTTGGCAACGAACATTTCCCTGGTGGCCCAGGTTATCCAGACCTCCATTTTCTCCAGTGGTGGCCCCGGCTATTCGGGGTGGGGGGTGCCTGGGAGCAGCAACGGCTTCCCGGTGGGTTGGGCCTTCTATGGAAATGCCAGCACGGTAACGAGCTATTTTGCGCCTGGAACCTACTACCCATATGGCTCGAACAACCCCGTCACGGGGAACACCCAGGCATCTGGGCTGGTCATTGCGGAGATCGGCGGGGCGATCAATTTCTGTGGATACCCGCTGAACCAGATCGGTGTAGCAAAACTCTATTATGCGGGAAACAACAACGGGTTCGCCTACTTCAAGAACGGGGCGACCGCTGCTTACGGCAGCAACACCCCCTGGTCCTTCACCTGCCCGGTCATGGGCACGGCAGGCACCCCCTACCGGGTCAAGATCCGGTTGGCCGGTGGTGGAGCGGGTGGTGGGGGAGCCGCCTCTGGCGCCATCGGTGGCGGGGCCGCCGGATGCGCCTGCATCGTCCTGCTGGTGCAGGACGGAACGATACTTTCGGGCAATGTCGCCAATGGCGGGGCGGGTGGGTCCACTACCAATTCCGTGCTCGGGGGTGCTACCACGCTCAACATCGGCGGCACCAACATCTCAGGCTTCGCCAGCGGCCTGCTCCTGACCTGCAATGGCGGGAACGGGTCGTCGGGTGCCGGCGGTGGCGGCAGTGTCACGGGCATCTGGACGGCGGGAGCACAGACCTTCGGGAACAGTTCAACCCCCATCAGCCTGGGTGAACAGTTCGTCTACGGCGGGGCGGGTGGCGGCTCTGGTGGCGGCGGTGGGAGTTGCAATGGCTTCTACAGCGGCGGTGCATACGCTTCCGCTGCCGGGGGTGCCGCATCAGCCTTTGGCCCCGGTGCTGCTGGATCTTCAGGAACCGGGAACACCCCGAGCGCGACTGCGTATGGCGCTGGTGGTGGGGCTGGTACCGCCACTGGTGGCCCTGGAATGTATGGCGCCGTAATGATCGAAATTCTTTAACAACCGTCCAAGGAGGACACATGCAGATCACGTTCGCGCAGGCCCAGGCCATCATGGCATCGCCAATTTTTGCCATGAAACTGCCAACCACCACCAGCTTCCACTTCGCCCGGCTGGGCAAGCTCATCATGGGGGAGTTGAAGACCTTCGAGGAGGAACGGCAGAAACTGATCGCCGCCTGCAATGGGGTCCTCTCCGAGGACAAGACCCGGTTCGATTTCCCCGAGGCAACCCAGCCGGCCTTCACCATCGGCATGCGGGACCTGCTGCAGACCGCCTTCGAGATCCCCGCCTTCTGGCCCATGGCCCTGGCGCAGCTCGGCCCGGTTGAACTCTCCCCCAACGATCTCGTTCAGTTGGATCCGTTGATCCAGGCCCCGGAATGATCGCCCTGATCGCCCTCTGGGGCCTGGTCTCCTGGCTGGCGGTGGAGCCTGCTGGTCTTCACGCCGCTGTTCGTAATGGGCCTGATCCTGTTCCCCGTGCTGCTGCTGACCCCGATCCAGACGGTGGAGTCCAGGGTGAATGTGGGGGAACAGATACTCGTATTCAAATGGGCCTGGGCGCAGGCGCTGTTCGGCAACTGGGAGGACGGGCTGTCACCCTCCTGGTGGACCGGGACGCGCTATGGGTTCTTCGTCCGAAACCCGGTTTCGAATATGAGGTTCTGGCCCATCGTTTCCACCTTACCGTCGACCGGCGTGAAGCATGTCGGGACCGCCGCGGAGGTGCCTGCCGATGGGACCTCCGGCTGGTTCATGGCCTGGCAGGGCGGCTATGTCGGCTTCCGCTGGGAGTGCGCCAGCTGGGGCATCTGGATCGGCTGGAAGGTCAACCCGCGCGACGCGCTGCCCGACGCGCCCAGGGACTACCGCTATTCCGGGCTAGGCACCGCCTGTCAACTGCTTCATTTCTGAGGAGGCCCCATGGCCGTCAACGTCACCACCACCAGCCAGAACGTCGAGCAGGAAACCGCGCTCACGGTCCTGACCATCACCCGCAACTACGGAGGGCAGGGGCCCTTCGTGATGCAGCCAAACCCGCCGGCGGCGCCCGCGCTGACCTACGGCGTGCAGCTGGCCTATGGGACGAACAAGCTGATCCTGAACGCCGATGGTTCGATCAACACGGTGGTCAGCCAGAACCAGAGCCCGGTCGGCGTGGCCTTCACCCAGGCCCAGGTCGCCGCCTGGATGGGGCTCCCCATCACCGTGGGCGCCACGGCCACCACCCTGGGCGCCTACATCGAGTCCCTGGCCGATGCCGCGGTGGCCGCCGACATCGCCGCCAAGGCCGCCCTCGCCGCGGCCCAGGCCGCCGCAAGCACTTCCTGATGTGCTACGCCCAGGCCCGTCCCTACATCCAGTCCGGCGACCTGCTGTTCTTCCGGGGCGCCGGCCTGGAGGCCTGGGGCGTGCGCGCCTGGACCCGTTCCCCCTATTCCCATGTCGGCATCGCCTGGCGGGTGGGCGACCGGGTGCTGGTGCTGGAGTCCCGGCCGGCGCACGGCGGGGTGACCATCGACCGCAGCCTCTCCCGGGCCCTGGCCGACGGTCCCACCTGGGTGCCCATGCCGACCCCCTGGACGCCGGCCATGGAGGGCAGGGCCCTGGAACATCTCGGCGCTCCCTATGGCTGGGCCAACGCGATGCGGGCCGGACTGCGCTTGCGGGTCCATGGCCCGGCCCTGGAGTGCGCCGAATACGTCGCCCTGGTGCTGGGTCCCGACTATGCGGAGTGTGCCACCCCGGCCAGCCTGGCGGCCCGGTTCCAGGATTCCCCCGCCTACCTGCTGGTGGCCTGAGGTCATTGCACCAGCGGCTCCTGTCAGCGCTCCAACCGGGTCGATCGCCAGCGCCCGGAATTATTGGAGTAGATGAGGAGCCTCCATGACCACCACCGTAATGGCTGACCGCCAGTCCCTCCTGAACAGCTATGCCACCCTGTTCGGGAGTGCCGCCGTCATCGCGCTGCTCTCGGGCACGATGCCCACCAATGCCGACACGGCCTTTTCCGGCAACGCCATCGCCGCCGCCTGCCCAATGAGTTCCACCCCGTTCGCCGCCGCCACGGCGGCGACGCCTTCGGTGCTGGCGGCCAACGCCATCACCTCCGAGAACGCCTACACGGGCGCCACCGTGACCTTCTACCGGGCCTATGCCCAGGGCACCGCGGGCATCCTGGCCACCGCCCTGGTGGCGGGAACGGTCTACCAGATCCAGGCCATGGGCACCACCTCCCAGGCCAACTGGACCGCGGCGGGATGTGCGGGCACCCCGGCGGTGGGCAGCGTGTTCGTCGCCACCGGCGCGACCACCGGATCCGGCACGGCCTACCAGATGAACACGGTGGAGCAGGGCGTCGTGGGGCAGTCCGCCAGCGGTGGCACGTCCTCGTTCAGCGGCTCCAGCATGACCATCGTCACCCCGGCGACCGCCGGCGCCTACGCCGTGGGCAGCGTCCAGGTGGTCACGGCCACGGGCGTCCCGGCCAACACCACCATCGTCTCCCTGACCAGCGGCACGGCCAACACGCCGGGCGCGGTCTACCTGCTGTCGAATGCGGTCACCACGGAAGGCACGGAAGCGGTCTCGGCGACCTGGGGCGACCTGGCGATGCTCAACCCCACCCTCACCGCGGGCCAGCCCGTCACGATCTCCTCCTACCAGAAGACCATGTAGGAGCAAGCCATGGCCCTCCAGCTCTGCAACAACGTGGCGACCACGTTGGCGGCGGCGATCACCAGCACCTCCCAGACCAGCATCTCGGTGGCCAGCGCCACCGGGCTGCCTTCCCTGGGTGCCACCGACTGGTTCTATCTGACCTTGAGCGACGGGTCCATCAACAACCCCGAGACCGTGTGGGAAGTGGTCAAGGTCACCGCGGTCTCCGGCACCACCCTGACCGTCGTGCGCGGCCAGGACAACACCGCGGCCCAGGCTTCCTGGCCCATCGGCTATTACATCCAGAGCCGGCCCTGCGCCCAGGAGCTGCGCGACGCCATGGCGCTCGGCCTCCCCCGCATCGCCGTGGCCGACGCCGCCTATGCGATCAGCACGACCGCCTCGGTCGTGCTCGACTATTCCAGCCTGACGGCGGCCCGCGTGCTCACCCTACCGCCCGCCACCCAGTCCGGCCAGATCATCTGGGTGATCGACTCCTCCGGCGCCGCCAGCTCGACCGACACCATCACCATCACCCGCAACGGCACCGACACCATCGAGGGCATCCTCACCACCATGGTGGTCAACGCACCGTACATGGCGATCTGCCTGGAATCCAACGGCGCGGGCAAGTGGGCCGTCCTGACCTACGAGGAGATGCCGCTGATCCTGGCCGACGCCGCGCTCACCATCAGCAACCGGGAGGATGTGATCGTCATCATCACGGCGCTGACGGCAGCCCGGGTCATCACCCTCCCGGCCGCGGCCACCACCGGCCAGCGGATCACCGTGGTCGACCCCCTGGGTCTGATCACCGGAACCAACACGATCACCATCACCCGGCAGGGCTCGGACACGATCAACAATGCCCTGACCAGCTATGTGCTGAACGTGGCCTATGCTCGCGCCGTGCTGGAGGCCAGCGGCACCACCCATTGGGCCTGCACCCAGGCGCCGCAGATCGCCAGCGGCGGCTCCCTGGCCACCTCGGGAGCCTTTGCGATCACCTTCACGGCCACCGCCGGGACCGCCGTCACCTTGCCGACAAGCGGCACCCTGGCGGCCCTCGGCGGGACCAACACCTGGGCCGCGGCCCAGACCTGGAGCGTGGTCTCCACCTTCACCCAGGGCTTCGTCTGCACCGCCTACGCGGGCGGCACCACGGCCGGCCAGTTCTGGTACGACTCGACCCAGAAATCCGCCGCGGTCTACGCCAACAGCCTCAAGCAGATGCTAGTCGGCTGCATCTGGACCATGACGGCCACCGGCAGCAATGGCAGTGCCACGGCGCTGACCAACATCCTGGGCACGGGCGTGGGAACCAACGTCCTGCCCGCGTCCTATTCGCTGGTCGGCAAGACCATCCGGGTGCGCGTCGCCGGTACGGTCACGACCGCGGCCACCCCGGGAACGACGGTCATCACCCTGTATTTCTCCGCCGGCACCTCGGTCTCGATCGTCGCTTCCCCCTCGATGACGCTCCTGGCCTCCATGACCAGCATGCCCTTCGTCATGGAGTTCGATCTCACCTTCCGCAGCACGACGACGGCCATGGCCACCGGCAAGATCCTCTTCCCCAATTCCACCACGGGCATCGCCTCGATCGACATCCCGGTCGGCAGCACCACCGCCGCCACCATCGTCGCGGCGACCAGCTACACGGTCCAGGTCTGCGCCACCAACGGCACCGCCAGCGGCACCGTCTACACCACCCAGACCGCCACCATCGAAGTCCTCAACTAGGAGCCCGCCATGTCCAGCCTGTGGGGCCAGACCACCGCGCAGACCTACTTCCGCTGTTCGCGCATCGAGATCAGCAACCCGCTCAACGACACGCCGACGATCATCTTCTACGTCGACCAGGAATTCCTCGACGCGAGCGGCAACCCGGTGGCGAGCGTGGCATCGGGCAGCTGGCCGGTGAGCGCGGCCCAGGCGGCGGCTGACGCCACCCTCGGACCGCTGGCACAGACGCTTCAGACCACGCTCAACGGCATGGCCGCCTACCTGGCCACGCAGAACAACCCGACCGTGAGCTGACGGGGGCGTAATGGCGGTCCCAACCCTAAGATCAACCGTCCAATCCTCGAGCGCAAGCCAGACCGGCGTGGTGGTCCAGGCGGGCGACCTGATCCTGGTCGGGTGGACCGACGACACCAACAGCACGACCGGCATTGCGATCACCGACAACGCTTCGGGCGGCAGCAACACCTACTATCCGCTCGGCTCAATCCTCAATCACACCGTCTCGCCCATCTTCAATCAGGCGGCGTTTTACGCCTTCGCCAAGGGGGCAGCAACCCTGACCATTTCGGGTGCGGTCACGGGCGGCACGGCGACCGGCGGCCAGACCATCGACGTCGACGTCTACTACAACGTCGGGGCCTACGAACTGGTGGGTGCCACGCCCCTCAACGAAACCACCGCCGTCACCTCCCACACGATCCCGGCGGTGAGCAACGCCAACGCCAACGACCTGCTCGTTTCCTATATAAACCAATACACTTCAGGATCTACTTCCTGGGCGGACACCGCCGGGTTCACCAGCAACACGGTCAGCTCTGATGGGTTCAACTACAAGGTGGCGAGCGCCCCCGGCTCGCAGGGGGACACCGGCACCACCTCGGTCGCCGTCCAATACCTGGGCCTGATCGCGGTATTCTCGCCCACCGGCTTGGCCACCGGAGGCACCGCCTACGCCCCCGGGGTCTGGAACTGCGCGACCTGGAATTCCAAGATCCGCAACGGCACCAGCCTGCCGATAGCCGCCGTCTCCGACACCGGCTCCGGCCAAAGCACCCTCTCCTTCGGCACCAGCGGTGCCGGGTGGCTCGGTTCCCTCGGCACGATGGCGGCAGCCCTGGCCCTCGCCGCTTCCATGGCCGGGTCTGCGGGGAACCTCGGTTCGTCGGCCTCATCCTTGGCCTTTGGCAGCCAGGCGGCAGCCAGACCCTCGGTTTCGGGATCGGGATCCGCGCCCCTGGCCATGGGGTCTTCGGCCGCCGGCACGATTGGAGACACGGGATCAGGCAGTGCCACCGTTGCCCTCGGCGGTTCTGCAGCGTCAGCTCCTGGGTCCATCGGGACCGGTTCCCAGACCCTGGCCCTGGGCTCGGCGGCGAACGGCGCGGCTTCGCTCCCCGGGGCCGGGACCTCCTCGCTGGCCCTGGCCTCCGCGGCGGCCGGTATGGCGAGCACCTCCGGGACCGGCAGCAGCAGCGTGGCCTTCCAATCCTCGGCCGCGGGATCACAGAATCCGCCCTCCGACACGGGCGTCAGCGCCTCCACGCTAACCTTCAGCACCAGCGCCCTGGCGCGCCAGGGCGGGTTGGGCACGGGAACGGCCGCCCTCGTTCTTCCCGGCACCGCCCAGGGCAGCCAGGCGACCTCCGGGAGCGGCGCCTGCACCTTTGCCGTCGTTGCACTGGCTGCCGGGCATCAAGCCAGCTCGTCGGCCGGGGCGTCCTCCGTGGTGTTCAGCAGCTCCGCGGCCGGCTCCCCATCCTCCCCCGGATCAGGGGTGGCCAGTTTCAGCCTGAGTTCAGCCGCCAGCGGCAGGACCTCCATCTCTGGCACTTGTAGCCAGGCTGTGGCCCTCCAGGGTTCCCTGGCCGGGTCCCTGGGCGACCCCGGAACGGCCAGCAGCTCCCTGGCGTTCCAGACCACTGCCAGTGGCTCCCAACTGCCAGCCGCCGACACCGGCACCGGGGCCTCGGTCCTCAGCTTCGCCGGCAGTGCCCGGGGTGCCCAGTCTGCCAGCGGCGCCGGGATGGCTTCCGCCATTTTCGCCAGCAGCGCCTCCGGTCTTCAGAAATCCCCCGGGTCGGCCATGGCTCCCATGGTGGTCAACGGGCTGGCCGCCGGGTTCCAGGCTTGCCCTGGCGTCGGCTCCGGCGCCATCAGCCTGCCGTCGGCCGCGGTGGGGTTCGCGGGCACCACCACCTGGGGGTCCTCACCTCTCATCTTCACCACGGCGGCGGCCGGCCACACCAGCGCACCCCTGGCGGTGGACCCGCGCTACCTCGTCGAGGCCCCCGCGCGCAGCTGGGCGGTGAACTCGGCGGCCAGGGCGTGGCTGGTGAACCCTTCGGCCCGGAGCTGGTCGGTGAACCCGCCCGCCCGGAATTATTCAGTGAGCTACCTTTCCCGGAGTTGGATGTGTTGAGCCAGGCTGACGAGCTGCAATGGGTTAGTCACAAGGACCCATCCGAAACCGTGACCGTCACCTTCAATTTCGGCCCCGACTCGTCGGGCAACTGCGAGATCGCGCCCGGCGACAGCATCGCCTCGACCGAGGTCAGCGCCACCACCCGCGACGGCAACGACCCATCCCCGGGCGCGATCATTCTGGGGTCGCAAGACATCAGCCAGGCACCCCTCGTCCTGCAGCGGGTGACCGCCGGCGTCAGCGCCTGCAATTACCACCTGCGCTGCGTCGCCACCCTGGCTTCCACCAACGTGCTGGTGCGCGAATGCGTGCTGCCTGTTCGACAGAGGCGCTGATCATGGCCCAGGTATCCGGCAACACCCTTAGTGCCCTGGCCGCCCAGGTCGGCACCGTGAACGCCCTGATCTACACCGGCCTGGTCGGGCTGCTCGGTCTGTTCGCGCGCCTGTGGTGGAAGGGCCAGTCCGACAAGGAGGGCAGCCTGGTCGCCGCCATGACCGCCCTCACCGGCACCATCAAGGAACTGTCCACCGAGGTCCGGACCAACCGCGAGGTGCAGGTCCGGCACGACAGCGAGCTCGCCCAGCATGGGAAAGAACTGGCCGCGATCTGGAAGGGCGAGAACTGCATGAATCCCGGCTGCCCGATGCGGCCGAAGAATTAGATGGGCAAGCGCAAGCTCGAACGCGGGGCGGAACCGCCCAGGCTGGAGCCCACATCATCTGATCGGCGCGCGGCGGTCGCGGCGCGCCTGATGCGGCAACGGGTCCAGGAGGCCGAGCGCCTGGCCGAGGATTTTCAGGCGACCCGCGATCCCCGGGAGTTGGCATCATGAGTTGCCGGGGCGCAGATTTCGGCCGCGCGATCGAACATGCCCGGCGGCAGATCGCCAAATATGCCAAGGTGAAGGGGGATTCGCCAAGATACTATGGGCAGCTGCGCAGCGCCCAGATCGCCCTCGAGGCCCTGCTGCTGATCCGGCAGCATGCCATGGAGGGCGTCGTCCTGGGCCGCGTGGACCAGCTGCGCGCCGAGCGGCCCTGTGGGGGCACCGAAGTCCAGGGCCCGGAGTGCGCAAAATGTTCCCGGCGCTGTGGGATCGTTTATGGCTGATCCCGGTTCCCGGCCTGGGCGTTCCTATGGTGTCGGCACGACGCAGGTGCTGCTCGACGGCTGGTAGACGCTGTCGCCCGGGTAGGACACCTGGATGCTGCTGCCGGCGGATAGCGGGATCCACAGGGGCAGCGTGCCGTTGGCCTCGTTGACCGTGGTCTCGGTGTTCCAGGCGCCGATGGGAACAAGGCTGATGATCCCCACGGTGCCGGCGGCGGTGGTCGGGGTGAGGGTGAGGATCAGGGCCATGCCGGTCGTTCCGGTGCTCGGGTTCCGGTAGGCCGGGTTGGCCGTGGCGGTCAGGGTGGTCGGGATCCGGGGATCGGGTGGCGCCGGCAGGATCCAGGAGGCCTGGGCCGGGTAGGGGGGACCAGCCACGGTCCAGTTCGCCGAATTCATGACGTACAGGTTCACGGTAATTGCTCCCGAGGCGCCGTAGGCTCCGGCCGGGAACACCGGGGTGAAACTGTAGCTGGTCGGCGGCGCACCCTGGCCGCTGGCCCATAACCCGGACTCGGTGCTGCCGACGGTCAGGGACTCGTTGCTGGGGGCGCCACCGCCCAGGGCCCAGTTCAGCGAGATCGGTTGTCCCGGGACCCAATCCGCGAGGGGAGGCGTGGTGCTGGTGCCGATGATGGTGGGCGCCAGCAGCACGGGTGCGGAGGACCCACCACCACCGCCGCAGGCGATCCCGGCGGCCAGCAGGAGGGAAGCCACGGCTATCCAGGGATTCATAATGTCTCCGGGGGATGAATGGAGGCTACTCCTACCATCCGCGCAGAGTCAATTAATGTCCAATGCGGGTTGGATATAATCGGTCAATCAAACAAATGACTTTCCGTCGAGACGTTCCTGCGGATACTGATTGCAGGGCTTCGAAACCCTGTACAGCCGGACCCACCCGTGGTGGGACTTCCCTCTCGGGATTCCGGCTGAATGCAAAACCCCACAAGGGAAATAGGCCGGGCCGTCGCTGTACGCGGTTCGAAGGTCCCGAGTCCAGGGCTGCTGGTCACGCCTGGCGGCGCGGGAACACCTATTCCATCTGCCCCGGTAACTGGGGCCTGGAGCATCTATGCCGCGGAGCATCGAATCCCTCCTGGAGGACCCGGACCCCCGGGTCCAGGAACTGGCCCAGCGCCTCTGGGAGCGCATCCCCAGGGGGTTTCAGCGGCATTCCTGGTCTGCGCAAGAAATTCTGGCGGAGTGGTGGGATTTTGGGGGACCCGAAATGACGCGTGATGCAAACAAAGGGGTTAGGATTACCCTAAATCCCACCAGTTGAATCGTTTCGGCCAGATTAAAACACAAAAGGAAAGGCCCGAAACCTAATGATTTCGGGCCTTTTTGGTGGTGGCTGGATGCGGACTCGAACCGCAGACCTAGGGATTATGAGACCCTCGCTCTAACCACCTGAGCTACCCAGCCGGAACACTTAGTCTAGCTAGTTTGGGCCTGGAGATCCACGATGGATTTCGGCCGGAGCCAGAACTCTTTCGTAGACGGCCTCGTACAGATCGATCACCGGGCTCTCGTCGAAGGTGGTGAGCGCCCGCTCCTGGGCGGACAGGCCCATCTTCCTGCGCAGATCGGGGTCGCGCAGCAGGGTGAGGGCGTCCTGGGCCATGGCCTTCACGTCGCCCAGGGGCTCCAGGTAGCCGTCCACCCCGTGGCGCACCACTTCGGGCAGGCCGCCCACCCGGGTGGCGATGACCGGCACCCGGTGCGCCATGGCCTCCAGGGCGGCCAGGCCGAAGCTCTCGGTGGCGCTGGGGAGCAGGAAGATGTCGGAGCAGGCCAGCACGGTGTCGATGTCCAGCTGCTTGCCGGTGAACCGCACCTCGTTCTCGAACCCCTTGTCCCGGGCGTAGGCCTCGGCCTCGGCCCGGTCCGGGCCGTCGCCCACCATGATCAGCCGGGCCGGGTGCTCGCGCCGCACCAGTTCGAAGGTCTTCATGACGTCCAGCACCCGCTTCACCGGCCGGAAGTTGGAGATGTGGGTGATCACCGAGGCGGTGCAGGGGGCCAGCCACTGGCGGCACTCCGGGGCGGGGCCCCGGGGGGCGGTGACGAAGTTGGGGATGACGTCGATCGGCCGCTCCACCCTGAAGGTCCGGTAGGTCTCGTCCTTGAGGTACTGGGATACGGAGGTCACCGCGTCGCTCTCCCGGATCGCCAGGCGCACCATGGAAAGGTAGCTGGGGTCGGAACCGACCACGGTGATGTCGGTGCCGTGCAGGGTGGTCACCACCTTCAGCTTGCCCTCCAGCGCCATGCGCGCCAGCAGGGCGGCCGAGGCGTGCGGGATGGCGTAGTGCGCGTGCATGATCTCCAGGCCGTGGTGGGCGGCGACGTCGGCCATCTTGGAGGCCAGGGCGATGGAGTAGGGGGCCGCCTCGAACAGCGGGTAGGTGCTGGCGGTGACCTCATGGAAGAAGATCCGGTCCTCGAAGCCCAGCAGCCGGGGCGGGACGGAGGGGCTCAGCAGGTGGACTTCATGGCCCCGGGCGGCCAGGGCCTTGCCCACCTCCGTGGCGACGACGCCGGAGCCGCCGAAGGTCGAGTAGCAGGAGATCCCGATTCGCATGGACTGTTTGTACTCCTCTTTCGAAAAAAAGTCTAAGTTATGAGTCCCCGGTTCTAAGAGGAAGCCTCCAGGCCGGGAAGATGGGATTATGATGGGGCATTGAAAGGTCCTCCCATATGCCTTTTGTCATCACCCTTGCGGATTGGGCAATCCAGATCCTCATCCTTCTCATCGTCGTCTCCAGCCTGCTCTCCTGGTTCCAGCCGAACCCGCGCAATCCGCTGGTGCGCCTGCTGCATACCTTGGTGGACCCGGTGCTGCACCCCATCCGCGCCATCCTGCCCACGGCCATGGGCATGGATTTCAGCCCGATGGTGGCGATCCTGATCCTCTGGATGCTCCAGAAACTGCTCCTGGGGGGCCTTTCCTAGAGGGGAATCGATGAAGTTCACGCCGCTGGACATCCAACGCCGGGAATTCGAGAAGGCCTTCCGCGGCCTGAACGAAGGGGAGGTGCGCACCTTCCTGCACGAGGTGGCCGGCGAGTGGGAGGAGGTGCAGCTGGAGAACCAGCGCCTGCGCATCGAGATCATCGACCTGCGCGAGCGCCTGCGGGAGTACCAGGACCAGGACCGGATCTTCCGGGAGACCCTGCTGCACGCCCAGCGCACCAAGGAGGAGATCCTGGACGCGGTGAACCGGGAGAAGGCCCTGATCCTCAAGGAGGCCGACTTCAAGGCCGACGAGCTGATCCGCGAGGCCCAGGCCCACGTGGTGGACCTGGAAACCCAGATCCGCGGCCTCAAGCTGGAGCGGGTGCGCCTGCTCCAGGACATGGACTCCCTGCTCACCAGGTCCCGGCGCTTCCTGCAGGAGGAGGCCCCGGAGATGTTCAATCCGGGCGAAGCCGCCAGGCGCATCGACGAGCGGGACGCGCAGGCCGCGGGCGGACCCAGGGCGGGCCAGATGTCCGTGCGCAAGACCAAGGACTAGGGCGTCCGTCGTTCCTTGCGGTTGGCTGGGGGTTCCCGGTGGGTGCGCCGACCCACCGGTGCGTGAGAGCCTTGCCGCAGCCTCGTCGGCTTCGGCTCCTGCGGGTGCGCCAAGGTCTCACGCTGCCCCTTCCCCGCCTGGGTTGGGGGTTCCTTCGGTTGGCGGCATGGGGGCGAGGCGGCGCCTGCTTTGGAGCACGTGGGTCCCCGGGAAGGCTGGTTTGAATTTGGGTTCAATGAAACGAAGACGAATCGACTCGTCCCTGGGGGGAAGGACCAGCGTGATCGCTTGGAGCGCCCGGAGCGCAGCGAGGACGCTTCAAGCGGATCACGCACCCGTGGGTCGGCGCAAGAACCCGGAACCCGAAGCCAACCGCAAGGCAAACGGGAACCCGTCAGCCCAGCCCCAGCAGCCGCCTCGCCTCCGCCTCCATGACGTCCAGTAGCTCCGGCGCTGGTGCGGCTCTGCAGGTAGACCTTCAGTTTGGGCTCGGTGCCGCTGGGCCGGAAGGCGGCGAAGGCGCCGGAGGACAGGCGGAACTTGAGCACGTTGGAGCGGTCCAGGGGCCGGGCCGCGGCGCGGTTGTCGGGGCGGTCCAGGATCGGCTCCGCCTGGCCGCCGCCGTGCCACTCGCCGGTCTGGAAATCCTCCCAGGACGACGACCGCCTCCCCGGCGAAGGCGGTCAGGCCGGCTTCGCGGATGCGGGTCATGGCCTCGGCGAAGCGCACCGCGCCGCCGGGGCGCGGATCCTCCAGGTTCACCAGCCGGTTGCGGAACACGCCCACGCGCCGCTCCAGCGCCGCCACCGCCTGGAACGGGCCCATGCCCAGGGCCTTGTAGTGGCCGACCATCTCGCCCACCACCAGGGCGGCCAGGACGCCGTCCTTGTCCCGCATCTCGTTGGAGAGCTGCATGCCGAACGACTCCTCGGCGCCGAAGGCGTAGGTCTCCCCGCGCGCCTCCAGGGCGTCCATGCAGATGGCGATGTACTTGAAGCCGGTGAGCGTCCACATGACCTCGAGGCCGTGGGCGCGGGCCACTTCGGCCAGGAAGTCGGAGGTGACCACCGTGGTCACCACGACGCCCTCGCAGGCCCTTGGCCGAGCACAGGTAGTCCAGGGTCAGGGCGGCCAGGTCGTTGCCGGTCATCAGCTCCCAGGCTCCGTCGCGGGGCGCCACCAGGCCGAGGCGGTCGGCGTCGGGATCGTTGGACAGCACCACTTCGGCGCCCAGGCGCCGGGCGTCGGCCAGCGGGGCCTGGTAGGCGGCGATCTCCTCGGGGTTGGGCCGCGGGGCGGTGGGGAAGGTGCCGTCCTGGATGGCCTGGGCGGCGCAGATCTGCAGGGGCAGCCCGGCGCGCCGGAACAGCTCGGGCACGAAGGCGATGCCGGTGCCGTGGAACGGGGTGTAGAGGATCCGGGCGGGCTGGAACATGTCCGGCTGCTGGCGCAGGCCGAGCCCCAGGGTGAGGTAGGCCTCCTCCAGCTCCGGGCGGGATGGGCAGGATGGCGCCGGCGGCCGGCTCCGGTGGCGCCGGCGGCACCAGGGGCAGCCGGCCCATGGCCTGCTCGACCTCGCTGTCCCAGGGCGCCATGACCTGCCCGCCGAGGTTGTTATAGGCTTTGTATCCGTTATATTCCTTCGGGTTGTGGGAGGCGGTGACGATCACCCCGCAGGCGGTGCCCAGCTGGCGCATGGCGTAGCAGAGGAACGGGGTGGGCAGGGGCCTGGCGCCCAGGTAGACCTTGTAGCCGGCCGCCGCCAGCACCCGCGCCGCCTCCAGCGCGAAGCTGTCCGACTGCAGGCGGGTGTCGTAGCCGACCAGGGCCGTGCGGACCCCATGCGGATCGGCCGGCGGCACGTGGGCCCGCGCCACCTCCGCCAGGGCCAGGGTGGTGCGCCGGATGTTGGGCTTGTTCATCCGGCGCAGCCCCGCCGCCATGATCCCGCGCAGGCCGCCGGTGCCGAACGCCAGGGGTTCGCAGAAGCGGTCCTCCACCTCGGCCACGGCGGCGCCGTCGCCCGCCAGGGCGGCGGCGACGATGGGCTCCAGCTCGGCCCTGAGTTCAGGCTCCAGGTCAGGGGAGGCGAGATACTCGCGGGCTGCGGTGATGGTCATGATTGCGTCTCCTGGGAATGAGCTTATTGTTGGGGATCAAAGTCGAGCCACCCAGCATACCATTCGGGGGGCGGCGACGCCGCCCCGTCCCCGGTGCGGGAACCTGCTCGAAAGATGTAAGTTCCATATTTCTCACTGGTCCAGCCTACCCACCCGGTCCGCGCCCATGGCCTTGTTCCCGAAGCGATCCCGCGCCGTCCTCGCAGGTCTCGGCCTCCTCGCCCTGCTTGCCGGCACCGGAGCCTGGATCGGGCTGACCCGGGAGGTGAAGCGGGCGCTGGCCGCCAGCCCCCGGAACGAGGCGCCGCTCCGGTGGAGCCCGGTGCGCGCGCCGGAACGGCGGATCGAGCGCTGGGGCGGCGGGGAGGTGGCGGCGGTGGCCGGCGCGCAGGCGCTCACCACCGCCGGCGCGTTCGGGGTGCGGGATGAGGCGGGCGACCTCTCCTGGGGCCTGCCTTCGCTGAACGCCTCGGCCATGACCTTCTGGCGCGGCCGGCCGGTCGTGGGGCTGGCCGCCGGCGGCCTGTTCCTGCGCCGGGACGGCAGGTGGGAGGAACTGCTCACCGGGCAGGGCGCCCTGCATGTGCGGATCCTCCAGGAGAGCGCCGGCGGGCAGTTGTGGATCGGCGCCCGCGAGGGCCTGTTCCGGACCGCCTGGGGCGCGCCCGCCCTGGAGCGGCTGGACGGCGCGCCGGTGCGCGCCCTGGCCCTGGGCGAAGGCGGGCTGGTGCTGGCGGGCGGGGAGGAGGGGCTGCGGCGGGTCGAACCCGGGCGGGTGACGCAACTGGCCGCGCCGGATCCCTGGATCGACTGGGTGGGGCTGTGCGCCGGCGAGGTGTGGCTGGTCACGCCCGCGGGCCTGGCCCGGGGCCCCCTGGGCGGCCCCCTGGCGCCGGTCGCGGGCGGCGAGGACGCGGCCTCGGCGGCGGTGGCGGGGGACGCGGTCTACGCCCTGGGCGGCGGGCGGCTGCTGCGCTTCGGGGAAGGCCGCGCCGCGGAGGAGTTCCTGCCGGCGCCGGCGCGCCGCCTGCTGGCGGATTCGGGCCAGGTGTTCGCGGACACCGCGGCCGGCCTGTACCGGCGCGCCGCCTCCGGCTGGGTGCTGGCGCGGCCCCGGCCCGACTGCCTCCCGCCCGGCGCGGCGCACGTGAGCGCCCTGGGCCTGATGGGCTCCCGGCTGGTGCTGGGCGCGTTCGACGGCGGGCTGGCCCTGGGCGAAACCGGGGCCGCGGGCTGGGCCTGGTCGCCCCTGCCGTCCGCCCCGGCGTGGGCGGTGAACGCCATCCTGGCCGGCGGCGATGGACTGTACGTGGCCAGCCTGAGGGGGGCCGCGCGCTTCGACGGCGCCCGCTGGACCGCCCTGGGCGACCCCGCGACCGGCCCGGCCTTCGCCCTGGCCGCCACCCGGGACGGCATCGCGGTGGGCTACGGGCAGGGCGTCCTGCTGCCCGGGGCGCGGCTGCTTTCGGCCTTCCACGGCCTGCCCGGGAACCAGGCGCTGGCCCTGTGCGCCGGAGCGCAGCTGTTCGTGGGGACGCCGTCGGGGCTGGGCGCGGTGTCCGGCGGCAAGGTGGCGTGGCGGGTCACGGCCGGGGAGGGCAGGCTGCCGCATCCCTGGGTGACCGCCCTGGCCGATCGCGCGGAAGGGCTGTACATCGGCACCTACGGCGGCGGCGTGGCCCGGCGGGTGGCCGTGGCCGGCTCGCCGAAGGGCCGCTTCGAGGCGTTCCCGGAAACCCAGGGGTTCAAGGTGAACCCCGGCTGCCTGGTGGAGGCCGGCGGCCGGCTGTTCATGGGCACCGACGGCCAGGGCCTGTTCCGCCTCAGCCGGGACGGCGCGCGCTTCGAGCCCCTGTCCCTGCCGCTGCCCTCCGGGCGGGTCACCGCCCTGCTGCCCGGCCCCGGCGCCCTGTGGGTGGGCACCGACGAAGGCCTGGCGCGCCTGCCCCTGCCGCTGGCGGACGGGGATTCCTGACATGCGGACCCTTCTCCTGCTCCTGATCGGCGCCCTGCTGCAGGCCCAGGCCGGCCTGCTGGTGCCCGCCGGCACCGGGCCGGCCCGACGCCGGCGTGGTCTCCCTGCGCGAGATGGCCGTGGACGTGGACATCGGCCGGGGCTACGCGCGGGTGAACGTGCGCCAGGTGTTCGAGAACCACACCTCGGCGGCCCTGGAGTCCACCTACCGGTTCGCGCTGCCGCCGGGCGCCTCGGTGGGCGATTTCGCCGTGTGGGACGGACTCCAGCGCATCCCCGGGGTGATCCTGGAAAAGCGCCGGGCCCGGTCCATCTACCAGGAGCTGGAACGCCAGCGCATCGACCCCGGCCTGCTCCAGCAGGGCGAGGAGGAGGAGGCGGGAGCCCGCCCGCCCGGGGTGCGGCCTTCCGGGGGCGCCCTGTTCTCGGCCTCGGTGACGCCCATTCCGGCCCTGGCCACCAAGCGCCTGGAACTGCAGTTCCAGCAGGAGGCGCCGATCCTGGGCGGCCGGGGCGAATTCCGCCTGGCGCTGCGCCCCGCGGACGCCGAGCCGCCGGTGGCCGGCCGGCTCACGGTGCGGGTGCGCCTGGAGGACGTGGTCCTGGACGGCACGGCCGCGGGCCTGGCGCTGAGCGCCACGGACGAAGGCGCCGGGTTCGACGCCCGCGACGTGAAGCTGGAGCGCGACCTGGTGGTGCGCTTCCGGCCCCGGGACGCCTCGCCCCTGCGCCTCGCGGCCTTCCGCAACCCGGACGGGGCCCTGCCCGACGGCCTGGCCCTGGCGCCCTGGGAGCGCCCCGCGGACATCCCGCCGGAAACCGGACGGCTTCTTCCTGCTGGAGGCCATGCCGCCCGCCGCCCCCGCCGCCGCCCCCGCCTCCGCCCCCGACTCGTCCGGCCCGGGGCCTGACCTGGCCATCCTGTTCGACACCGGCCTGGGCACCCGCTGGGGCGGGCTGGAGGCCGCCTACGGCCAGCTGGTGCGGGTGCTGCGCGCGCTGGACCCGGCCGCGCGCTTCGCCCTCATCCCCTATGACCGCGCCCCCGCCGCCGCCGCCCTGCGCCCCGCCACCCCGCGCGCCGTCGAGGAGGCGCTCCAGGCGCTGCGCGAACGCCCCCTGGGCCCCGGCGCCGACCTGCCCCTGGCCCTGGCCGCCGCGCGCAAGGCGCTGGACGGCCGCGGCCGGATCCTGGTGCTCACCGCCAGCCCGGTGCCGCAGCGGGCCAAGGCGCTCCGGGACGCCGCCGGCCCAGTGGAGGTTTACGCCGCCGTGAGCGCGGGCGAAGTGTCGCCGGCCCTGGAGGCGCTGTCGGCGCAGCTGCTGCACCCGGCCGCCACCGAGCTGGAGGGCGACCTGTTCTTCCGGCGCCTGCTGGCCCCGGGCGCGCCGGAGCGGGCCGGGAACCCGGCCCGGGAGGGGGCGCCGTTCCGCGTCGCCGGCGGCGAACCGCGCCTGCGCGACGTCTACCCGGTGCTGGTCCAGCCCATGCAGCCGGGCGGCCTCTCCGGCTGGGTCGGGCGCTACCGGGAGCCGAGCCCGGCGCTCCAGATCGACCTGCCGTCCAGGCTGTTCCCTGAAGGCCGTGCGCAGCTGCGCGCCGCGCTGCCCGAGCGCGCCCTGGACGCCCGGGACCTGCCCCGGCGCTGGGCCCGGGCCCGGGTGGACGACCTGCTGGCGCGGATCGAAACCGACGGCGAGCGCCGGGACTGGATCGAGGAGGTCATCGCCCTCTCCAGGCGCTACAAGTTCGTCACCCCGTACACCGCGTTCCTGGCCGCGCCCCGGGCCCTGCTGCGGCCGCGGCGCATCCAGCCGGGCGACCCGGTGCTGCGCGTGCAGTGCGACCCCTCGACCGTCTCCGCCGTGGCCCTGCTCCCGTTCGGCCTGGAGCTGGACCTGGTGCGCAGGCCCGGCAGCAGTACCTGGGAGGGCCGCTTCCTGGTGCCCGATGGGCTCAAGGACGGCCGCTACCCGGTGCGCATCCTGGTGCGCGACGCCAGCGGCGCCCGGGTGTCGGAGACCAAGCATTTCATCCTGGACGGCAAGACCCCGGCCATCCGGCCCGAACTGCCCGCCTCGGCGCGGGCCGGCACCCTGCTGCGGGTCGCGGCCGCCGCGGACGCCGACGTGGTGTTCCTGAGCGCGCGGGTGGGCGACGGCGCCCCGGTGCCGCTGCGCTGGGACGCCGCCTCCCGGCGCTGCGTCGGCGAGGTCTGGCTGCCCCCCGGCAGCGCCGGCCCGCGCGAAGTGCTGTTCGAGGCGGTGGACGCCTCGCGCAACCGCGGGTTCGCCAGGGCCGTGCTGGAGGTGCGGCCGTGAGGCGGGCGCGGCTTTTCGCCTGGTGCCTGGCCGTCGCCGCGGCCGGGTTCGCGGCCTCGGCCATCCCCTGGGCGGACCTGGCGGAGGGCGACTGGATCTACGGCATCGCCACCCGCTTCACCCAGGTGGACGGGCACCGGGTGCACTATCCGACCCCCACCGCCGAACTGGCCCGGCTGCTGGCCGCGAGCCGGGAAACCGCGGCCCCGCGCCACCTGGCCGATGCCCGGCTGGCCCTGGGCGACCGCGCCGGAGCCCTGGAGGCGCTGCGCCGCTGGGCCGAGGGCCAGGCCGGGCAGGGGTCCCGGGCCTGGGCCGAGGCGGCCCGCTGGGCGGCGGCCCACCACGAGCCGGCCGCCGCCCTGGACGCCGCCGCCCGGGCCCTGCCGGGACTCCCCGAGGACGAGCGCATGGCCCTGGCGGATGAGCGCATCCAATGGGCCGAAGGGCATCCCGAACTGGCCGATCCGCTCGCCATGATGCAGGAGCGCGCCCGGCTCTTCCCCGGGGACGGCGCGGCCCTGGAGCGCTGGGTGCGGGCCCTGGAGCAGGCCGGGCGACTCGACGAGGCGGAACGCGCCCTGGCCGGCAGCGCGGCCCTCGACCCCGAGCGCCGGCTGCTGCTGGGCGCCGGCCTCAAGGCCGGGCGCGGCGACCGCAGCGGCGCCTTCCGCATGCTGGACGCCGCCGCCGACCAGCCCTGGAGCCTGGCCTTCCGCAAGGCGTACGCGACCTACGCGGTCCAGGCCGAACCCGCCGCCGCTCCGGGCTGGCGCGCCGCCCTGGAGGCCCGGTTCGACCCCAAGGCCCTGGTGCGCCTGTGCACCTGGTTCCAGGGCCGCGGCCAGGGCGGGGCCGCGATGGAGCTGCTGCGCCAGGTGGAGCGGCGCCACGGCGCGGCCCTGGATCGCCCGGACCGGCTCCTGCTGGCCCGGCTGTACGGTGAGCTGGACGCCGTGCCCGAAGCCTTCCGCCAGGCCCTGGCCGCGGCCCAGGCGGGCACAAAGGACCAGCAGACCGCGGACCTGGCCGGACTGGCCCGGCTGGCCCTGCGCGCCGGCGGCCGGCCCCTGGCCTGGGGCAATTATAATGACGAAGCGTACCGCTGGGCGGCGGACCTGGACCGCACCCCCGGCTTCTGGTCGGGGGCCATCGCCTTCCTCTTCACCGGCGTGGCCTGGAAGGACACCCTCGACCGCCTCGAGGACGGCTCGATGCCGGAACGCACCTTCGCCACCGCCAGGGTCCTGGCCGATGCCCTGGCGCAGCGCGCGCCCGGCGACCCCGAACTGCCCGGCCTGCGCGTGGCCATCATGGAGCAGTACGTGCAGCGCGGCGACGGCCGGGCCGCCCTGGACCTGCTGCCGCTGGTGGAAGGCGCGGCCCCGGCGCTGGCGGACGAGGCCAGGCGGATCGCGCTGCTCGCCGCCCAGCAGGCGCCGCTGCCGCGGGGCGAGGAGGCGCGCCTCTACAAGGCCAGGCTCGCCCATGCCGCCCCGGACGGCACCCGCGTCCCTCCGGCCCCCTACAAGGACCTCCTGGCCGGCGCGCTGGCGCGCATGGACGACCTGGACCGCTCGCACCGGGCCGCGCTCGACCTGATCCTCACCGAGCTGGACCGGATGCCGGACGCCGAAGGGCTGTGGCTGGACCTGGCGACGCGCCTGGAGGGCTGGAACCTGGACGACGACCTGGGCCCGCGCTACCAGCAGGCCCTCGGCCGGTTCCAGGACCCGGGCCTGTGGGCCAAGGCGGCGCGCTGGTACGCCCGGCGCAGGTACCAGGCCGAGCTGCGCCAGCTGGGCGGCGAGGTGGCGGCCCGGTTCCGCGGCAGCGCCCTGTTCCAGCGCGCCGACGCCGCCGGCGACCTGACCGTGGCCGTGCCCGACCGGCCCGCGGGCCGCGCGCGCATGGTGCTCTGGGCCGACTGGGTGCGGCTCAAGGCCCTGGAGCGGTTCCCGCACAGCCCGGACGTGGTGCGGCAGGCCGAGCGCCTGGTGCCCGCGAGCGCCTGGCAGGCGCGCCGGGACGCCGCCAAGGTCGTCGCGCCGGACGAGCTCCTGCGCGAGCGGCGCTGGGCCGTGCTGTTCGCCGACCCCGGGACGCGCGAGGCGTGGTTCCAGGAGGCCATGCGCGCGCACACCCTGGAAGCCCGGCTGGAAGCCATGGCGGCCGCCCCCGCCACGCCGGTCCAGGACCTGCTGCTGTTCGAGGGCTGGGCCCGCCTCTCCCGGTTCGAGCAGGCGGCGGCGCCCGCCGACCGGCTCGCGGCGAGCTATCCGGGCGACGGCGCCCTGGCCCAGCGCGTGCTCTCCCTGCACCGCTCCCTCAACGCCCTGGACACCAGCCACGCCGCCGCGGCCCGGACCCTGGTGGAACGCACCGCCCCCGCCCTGGACGAGCCCGGGCCGCTGTGGACCGGGCTGGGCGAGATGGCCGAGGAGCGCGGCCGGCCCGGAGAGGCCATCGCCCTCTGGCGCAACCTGTTGGCCCGGGAACCCCGGGACCCCGGGCGGATCCGCGAGCTGGCCACCCTGCTGTGGGACTACGGCCACGACCGGGAAGCCCTGGCCGTGCTGGAGGCCGGGCGCAAGGCCCTGGGCCGGCCGCGCCTGCTGGCCTTCGAGGCCGGCGTCCTGCGCGAGAACCTGCGCGACCTGGACGGCGCGGTGGCCGAGTACCTGGACGCCGTCCGCCCCGAGACCCCGGATGGATACGGCGGCTACGTCCAGGACCGGCGGGCCCTGCGCCGGCTGGCCCAGCTGCTCTCCCGGGACCGGGTGGCGGCCCAGGTGGCCGGGCAGGTCCGGCGCCTCGCCCCCGGCCGCGCCGATGACGAGCGCGAACTGGCCGAACTCTTCCCGCTGGCCGAAATGGAGCCGCCAGACTCCCGGACCTTCAACGAGGACGCCTGGATCGACCGCCTCGACAAGCCCGCCGATCCCGTGGGACGCGCCCAGCGGCAAGCCGCCCGGGAGGACCGCGGACCCGCCGCGGCGGCCGCCATCCGGCGCCTGGCCGGGCTGCTGCTGGACAAGGCGGAGGAGATGGTGCCCGCGGCCACTTCCACGCAGTTCCTGGACTTCGCCGGCGGGCAGGAGGACCTCGTCCGCACCCTGTGGAGCCGTGACCGGCTGCTCACGTTCCAGGACCGGGTCATGGCTCGCCGCGCCCAGCTCGCGCCCACCGAGGAGGAGCGGGTGGACCAGGAGGCCGGGCGGGCCAGGTGGCTCGCCGGCAACGGGCGCACGGATGAGGCGGACGCGGTCTGGGCGGCCCTGGATCCGCGCATCGCCAAGCTGCCCGACGGCCCGGAACGGATCCGCGCCGAGGCCCGGCGCGCCGAGCACCTGGAGCGCACCCGCGGCATCCCCGCCGCCGCCGCGGAATGGCGCCGGCTCGCGGCCCGCTGGCCCTGGAGCCTCGGCCTGCTGGAGGACCGCCTGGCCTTCCTGGCCCGGGCCGGCCTGGGCGAGGAGGGCAGGGCGGCGCTGGAAGAGGCGGCGGCCCGGGCCGGCGCCGGCTACCGGGAGACCTGCTGCGCCGCCTGGCGCGCCAGGCGCTTGAGGCGTCGGACCTGCCCCGGGCGCGCCGGGCCGCGGAGCGGCTGCTGGAACTGGAGGGGCTTGAGGACCACGACCGCCTGGACGCGGTGCACCTGCTTGCGCGCCTCGATCTGCGGGCCGGGCGCGGGGGGGACGCGGCAGCCCTGGCCGGGGCCCAGGAAAAGCGCATCCAGCCCGAGCACCGGGCGGACCTCTACCGCGAGCTGGCCCGGGCCGCCGACCTGGAGCGGGTGCCGGCCCTGGAATACTGGATCGAGGCCCTGAACCGGCGGCCGGATCCGGCCTGGGCCGTGGAAGCCGCCCGGTCCGCCGCCGGCACCGGACAGGGCGGCGCCCTGCTGGCCTTTTTTCGCAGGCAGCGGGAGCGCAGCCCCAGGGACGTGCGCTGGCTGGTTTCGGTGCGCGAGATCTGCCGGTTCCAGGGCGACCAGCCCGGGGCCATCGAAGCGGCCCGGGCCTCCGTGCTGGTTCGGCCCGACGACGAATCCCTGTGGCGCGCCGGCGCCGACCTCCTGGTCCGGGCCGGGAAGGTGCGCGAGGCGGCGGACTTCCTGGCCGGATGGAACCGGCCCCGTCCCGCCGACCTGTCCGTCGCGCGCTGGCGCGCCGGGCTCTACGCCCAGTGCGGCGACGCCGCCGCGGCGCTGGCGGTGGAGCAGGGGGCGCTGGCCGCCTTCGCCCGGGAAGCCCCGGGCCGGGCCGACGACCTGGCCGAGCGCCGGGCCCAGGCCGCGGACCACCTGATCGCCCTCGGCCTGCCGGAGCAGGCCCTGCGCCTGCTTTCGCCCGCCGGCGACGCCGCGGCGCTGGCGCGCACAAGGCTTGCGGGCTTCCGCCAGGCGCAGCTGGCCCTGCTCACCGGCCAGTTCCAGCGCCTGCTGGAAAGCCGCGCCCGGGACGGCGAATTCCTCGCCGTGGCCGGCACCGTGCTGGCCGAGCACGGCCGGCCCGACCAGATGGAGGCCGTCCAGGCCCGGCTGGCGGCGCTCCTGATCCCGGGCGGCCGCCCGGATTCCGCCGCCCTGGCCCGGTGGTGGCCGTTCATCGGCGCCTCCGGACTGGAACCCTCCCTGCGCGCCGCCCTGGCCCAGCGCCTGCTGCAGGCCCGCCCCGGCCCCTGGCAGGCGGCGCCCGCCTATCCGATGCTGGGCTGGGTGGCCGACGACATGATCCGGTCCGATTCCGACGCGGACGACCCGGTGATGGCCTTTTCCGAACCGGACCTGCCCCGGATGTGGTGCCGCCAGCTGGCCCGGCTCGGCCGCGGCGACCAGCTCCTGGCCTTCACCGGGCCGGGCTGGCGCGCCCTGCTGGCCCGGGTCAGGGATCCGGCCCCGCTCCCGGGCGACGCCGAACCGCCGCCCGTGGCCACCTGGCTGAGCCAGGCGGACGTGTTCCAGGTCTGGGCGGGGGCGGCGGCGCAATCGCCCGGGATGGTGGGCGACCTGTCCGAAGTCCTGGGCGACCGGCGCCTGGCGGACCGCTTCTGGACCCTGGCCGCCCGGCTCTGGCCGGCCCAGCCCCTGGCCGCGGCGCTGCCCGAACCGGCCCGGGCCCGCTGGATGGCGCTCCGCCAGCCCGCGGCCGCCGATCCGCTGCTGCTGGCCCGCCAGCGGACCGTGGACCAGGTCGGCCTGGTCCTGGGCCGACTGCTGCAGGGCGTCCCCGTGGCCCCGGGCGAGCCCCTGCTGGAGCGCCTGCGCGGGCCCCGGACCGTGGGCGCGGTGCTGGGCGGGGACCCCCGATGGACCTGGCCGGAGTTCGCCCCGCGCCTGGATGCCCAGGGCCGGCGCATGGAGGGCGGCGAGGCCCTGGCGCTGGGCCAGGGCGCGGACCGGGGCCGGGTTCCCTCGGCCCTTTGGGGCGAGCGCCCCGGCGACGCCTGGTACGTGCTGGAAACCCTGGCCCGCTACCGCGCAGGCGAAGCGGACGCCGCCCGCATGCCGCTGGTGCCGCCGGCCCAGGGCGCCCAGACCCGGCGCGCCGTCCTGGCCGTGCGCCTGGCCCGGGCCATGGGCGACACCCCGCTGGCCCTGGACCTGGCCGATGCCCAGGCCGGATCCGAAAGGGACCGCGCCTGGCTGGAGACCCGCACCTCCGCGCTGGTGGCGGCCGGCCGCGCCCGGGAGGCCGCCGGCGCCTTCCAGGCCTTCGTGCGCGCCGGCCAGTCGAGTATGACCGAAGCCGGGTTCAAGGACCTGGCCGTCCTGGCCGAACGCCTGAAGCTGCCCGACCCCATGGCCGCCCTGGATCCCGCCCAGCCCGTGGGCCCCGCGCTGCTGGCGTTCCTGCGCGAGCGCCAGCCCGAGCAGGCCGCGCGCCTGCGCACCGGGGACCCGATGGCCTTCCGCCGGGCGCTCACCCAGCGCTGGGCGCACCGGGACGCCGGGCTGTCCCCGGCCCAGCTGCGCTTCTGGCTGCGCGAACTGTGGGCGCCCGGGGTCGCCGGCCTGCCCGTGGGCGGCCTGTCCCGGCTGGGCCCGGTCTGGCCCTGCGCGGCGCCCTGGCTGGAATCCCTGGCGCCGCCGGACCGGCCCGGGGCGCTCCAGGCGCTGGACCTGGCCCTGGACCGCGCCACGCCCGAGCCTCCCCTGCTGGACCGGCTCAGCGAACCGGGCCGGCCCGACGCCTGGCGCGTGCTTGCCGTGCGCCTCCTCCTCGCCCGGGGCGAGACCGCCCGGGCCCGGGCCCTGCTGGGAGCCAAGCTGGCCGAACTGGAAAGGGGCGACCGGAATCCCTGGGACCCGCCATTCCCCTTCCCGCTGCTGGAGGACGACCCGGCGGGCTACAGCACCTGGCCCCTGGTGGAGGCGCTGCGGGCCTGGCTGCGCCCGTTCCCGGACGTGCCGGAAGTGCGCGCCTTCCTGGCCCGGCGGCGCGCCCGGGGCTGGGTGCACCCGGACGAATGGCTGCTCGCGCTCAGGCTCTGCCCCCCGGCCGAAGCGCCGGACCTGGTCCGGCAGCTCGAAACGGCCTGGATCCGCGGCGAGCTCGAGCCGGACCGGGTCGCGCCGCTGCTCCCGGCGATGGCGGCCGTGGCGCCCGGCGCCGTCCAGGGCTGGCTGGCGCGCTGCCCCGACGATTTCAGCGGCGCCGGCGCCCTCTCCCGCGCCCGGGCCCTGCTCGCCGTCCACCAGCCCGCCAAGGCCGCCCGCGTCCTGCTGGAAGCGCGCCGGCGCGGACTGTGGTCGGCCAGGGACGAATGGCAGGCCTTCGACCTCTGGCGCGCGCGCGCCCTGCCGGATGCGCCCGCCCCGTGGCGGGACGCCCTGGCGGTCTGGCGCGGCGGCGGCCTGGCGGCCCACCTCCGGGCCCATCCGCTCGACACCCTGGCGGCCCGTTCCGCCCTGGGAAACCTCGATCCCCTGGACGAGGACGGCGCCGGCCGGGCCGGCCTGGCCCTGCGCGGCGCCTCGGCCGACGAGCAGCTGGTCCTGCAGTGGCGCGCGGCCCGCGGCCTGCAGGCGCGCTTTCCGGCCCTGGCGGCCGGCATGACCCTGGGCGACCCCTGGGAGCTGGCGCACCGGCTCGCCGGCCAGGGCCTCCCGGCCCGGGCCATCGACGCCGCCCTGTTCGACCGGGCCCGGGCCGACGCGCGCGGCGGCTACCCGGCCGAATTCGCCGACGTCCTGGCCCTGCTGCAGGAGCGCGGCGCCCCCGGCCTCGAAGCCCTGGCCGCGGAGCGCCCGGAACCGGCCAAGGCCTATCCGTTCCGCGTGGTGGACGGCCGCCCCGCCCCGTTCCGCCCGAAGGACCTCACCTGGGCCATGCTCTCCGACCTGCTGGACCGGGAGGGCACCCCATGATCCGCCGCGCCCTGCTGCTGACCCTCGGCCTGCGCCTCCTGGCCCAGGCGCCCCTGCCGCTGCCGGAGGCCCCGCTGCGCCTGGTCATCCCCGACGCCGAGGCCTTCGACGCCGAGCTGTCCGGCGGGTTCCGCGACTTCCTGTCCGGCGCCCCGCGCCCGGGCGATCCGGCCACCGCCGCCTGGCGCAGGAGCCGGGTGGGGTCCAAGCTGGAGAACCAGTGGCTGCTGCTGGGCCGGGACCTGCCCTGGAGCTGGGTCAGGATCCATCGGCTGCACCCGCGCTCCGTGGGGCTCGCCCTGCTCCAGGTGGGGCAGCTGGAGGCGGTGCTGGTGCTGGAGCGGCCCCGGTCCGCGCCCATGCCCCGGGGCGCCGCCCGCGTCCACGGCGGCGCCGCCTACACCCTGGTGGCGCGCGGCGCCGGCGACGGCGGCAACCCCGAGCGGCGCATGGGCCTGGCCTGGGCGCGCCTGGGCTCCCGGCTGATCCTGGCCACCAGCGAGCGGGCCATGCGCCTGGCCATCGACGCCGCCCAGGCCGGGCGCGGCCCGCAAACCGGCCTCCCGGGCCTGGCGGTCATGGAGCTGGACCTGGACGCCCTGAAGCGCGACCGCTATTTCCGCCGGGAGTTCCCCTTCGCCCAGGGCCCCGACGCCGGCCTGGTGCGGGCCGCGCTCCGGCGCGAGCAGGGGCGGATGGTCGAGGTGCGCACGGGCGGCCCGGAATCCCGGCCGGGGGTGTACCGGTTCGACCCCACCGGCAGCGCCGCCGCCGGCTGGGAGAGCGGCGAGGGCTTCTGGAGCGCCTTCCGGCGCGGCCTGCTGGAGCCCGTGCCGGCCCCGGAGGAACTCCCGGCGCCCGGCCCGGGCCCGCTGCCGGAGACCGCCGCCGAGCCGGACGCCTACGCGGTGGACTACACCCGGCCGCGCACCGCGCCCGGCGCGGCGCCCGGCGAAGCGGCCGACCTGGGCCCCTGGCGCGACCTGCTGGCGCGCCAGCCGGTGCCCAGCTGGGGTTTCAGCGTCAGCCCCGGCGGCGCGCGCCGGATCGTCTTCCCGTGGCCCGAAGCCCTGGACGCGGCCTTCCTGGAATGCTGCCGGGCCACCGCCGCGCGCCGCGCCGGCAGCGCCGCCGTGGCCGAGGCGGACGGCGCCCGGGAGATCCGGGTCGGCCCGGGCCTGCCGGTCCTGGCCCTGCTGCGGGCCGGGCCGCTGCTCTGGGCCGCGCCGAGCGCGCGCGACCTCAAGGGCCTGCCCGAACCGCGCCTCGACCCCGGCCTGGTGCGCTGGGGCCGCCTGGACCTGGACGCGGTGCGCCTCGAAGCCGCGCGCTGGGCCAGGGTGGAGGGCCCGGCGCGGCCGGAGACGGTGCGCCCGCTGTCCGACCGGGTGCTGGGCCTGCTGGGCTGGATGCCGGACATCCATGCCATCACCGTCGAGCGCCGGCGCGCCGGCGCCGGCTGGGAGGAGCGGGTGGAGTTCGGGACCGCGCCGTGAACTTCCGCGCATGGCTCGCCGCGGGCCTGCTGGCCCTGCCCGCCGGGGCCGGCCCGGTGACCGTGTGGCGCCTGGACGCGGACGCGACGACCCTGGCCCCCGGCCCGCCCGACCTGCCCGTGGCCGTGGGCTCCCTGCTCAAGCCGTTCCTGGCCGAGGCCTGGGCCGCGGCCCATCCGGGCGAGCCCACCCCGCGCTTCTGGTGCGGCCCCGGATCCGGCTGCTGGCTCCATGCCGGCCACGGCGAACTGGGCCTGGCCGGGGCGCTCAGCGTCTCCTGCAACGCCTACTTCGTGCAGCTGGCCGCGGACACCCCCCCGGAGACCCTGGCCGCCACCCTGGCGCGCGAAGGCTTCCCGCCCCCGCGTTCCGCGCGCCAGGCCCTGGGGCTGGAGGCGAACGCCGGCGCCCTCGCCGTCGCCCCGTCGGTCCTGCTGCGGGCCTACGCGCGCCTGGTGCGGAACCCCTGGCCCGGTGCCGAGCCGGTGCGCCGGGAGGTGCTGGCGGGCCTGCGCGAGGCGGCCCTCGGCGGCACCGCGGCGCAGCTGGGCCACGGCGGCTTCTGGGCCAAGACCGGCACCGTGCGGGGGCCGGACGGCACCGCCGGCCTCGCCCTGGCGGTGGACGCCGCAGGCTGGGCCATCCTGGCGCGGGTGGAGCCCGGGCGCGGGGTGGACGCGGCGCGCGCCCTGGCGGCCCCCATCGACCAGTTCCGCCCCGGGTCCCGGACCCGCTCCCCGGTGCCGGCCTCCGGCCCCGCCGTGCCCTGGACCGACCCCCGGGCGGTGGTGCGGGTGCGCCTGTTCGAGCTGGTGCCGGCCCGGCGCTACCAGGTGCGCAACCTCGGTTCCGTCCCCGTGCTGTGCGGCGGCGGCTACCTCGGCCCGGGCGCCGCCCGCGACCTGGCGCCCGGGGACGCGGCCGGGCCCGGCCTGCTGGCCTTGCGCGATCCCGCCACCGGCCTGGAGCGGCGCTTCCAGGGCGAGGTCGGGTGCTCCGGGCGGGGCGGCGCCCTGCGCCTCGTCGCGCGCATGTCCACCCGGGAGTATGTGGCCGGGATCATCGCCGCCGAACTGGGCGACCGCCCCGGCCCGCGCCTGGAACTGGGCGCCGCCGTGCTGCGCTTCCTGGCCCGGGGCCCGCGCTACCCCGACGCCGAAGTGGGCGACAGCACCCGCACCGCCCTCTACCTGGGCCGGCCGGCGCGCGCCCAGGGCTTCGGCCTGTCCGACCCCGACTGGGAGGCCATCCGCTCCGCCTCCCGCGCCCCCGGCCCCAGCCAGTGGACCAGCGACGACGGCGGCCGGCCCCTGGACGCCCGGGAAGTGTGGGGCGGGGACCGCCCGGACGCCGACGCAGACTCCGACTCCGCGCCCGCGCCGCCCGCCCGCGCCGCCTCCCACCCCTGGACCCGCACCTGGAGCGCGGCCCAGCTGGAGCAGGCGTTCGGCGCGCCGGTGCGCGGCCTCGCCGTAGGGCGCCAGGACGGCGTCTGGGTGCTGCGGGTGCGCTGTGCCGGAGGGACCCGGAGCCTGCGCTACGACGAGGCGCACCGCCTGCTGGCCAAGGTCCTGGGCTGGGGCGCGCTGCCCAGCCCGGCCGACACGGTCGAACCGGTGGCGGGCGGCTTCAGGGCCGCCGGAGTGGGGCTGGGACACCGGGTCGGGCTGTCCCTCAGCGCCGGCCCAGCCACGCATTGGTGAGGGCCAGGCCCTCCCCGTCCACCTCGTGGCCGATGGCCAGCTCGTGGTACTCGACGCTGCGCAGGCCGATCTCCCGCAGCGTGTCCCGGCTGGCCCGGCCGTGCCGGACCGGCAGGGTCGGGTCCAGCGCGCCGTGGATCACCAGGGCGTCCCGCCCGTCCAGCCCCGGCCCGCGGCCCTGGACCGCCTCGGGCAGGATGCGCCCGCTCCAGGCCACGGCCCCCGCCACCAGGTCCGGCCGGGTCAGCAGCAGGCTCATGGCCATGATGGCCCCCTGGCTGAAGCCGCCCGCGTAGACCCGGGCCGGATCGGCGCCGCTTTCGCGCACCGCCCCGGGCAGGAAGTCGGCCAACTGCCTGCGCCCGGCCTCGGCCTCCCCGGCGTCGTGCACCGGCCCCGCCGCGCCGAAGGCCACGTGGAACCAGCCGAAGGCGCCGGGACCGAAGGGCAGGGGGCTGCGCACCACCAGCTTCGCGAACCTCGGGTCCAGCACCCGGGCCAGCCCGAGCATCCCGGATTCGTTGGCGCCCACCCCGTGCATGAGCAGCAGGAGCGGGGCGGGGTCCGGCCCGGGCCGGGACGGCGGGATCAACCAGGTCTGGAGCGGGCTGGAGGACATGACGCTCCCTGTTAAAGGTGTTCAAACACCTATTAAACAGGAATCCCCGCGCAAGTAAACAGCTTTTCCTCCGGGCCCGTCGTCGCCGGGTTCAAGATTGATATATCATGACTTATCGCGGATCAGGTGCGGTCGACCCCATCCGGCCCGTCCAGACCGGAGGCGCCCGCCGTGAAGTGGATCCTTTTGATGCTCATGACCGTCTGCTTCTGGGCCGGCGCCTTCATCGCCGGCAAGATCGGCCTGCGCACCGCTTCGCCGCTAGCCCTGACCTACGCGCGGTTCCTGGTGGCGGTGGCATGCCTGTACCTGTACGCCCGGTTCCGGGGCCTTTCCCTGCGCATCCGGGGCCGGGCCTGGTGGGACATGCTGCTGCTCGGGCTGGTGGGCATGACCGGCTACCACCTGCTGTTCTTCCAGGCCCTGCGCCACACCACGGCGATCAAGGCGGCGATGATCGGCGCCACCAATCCGCTGGTGTCGGCCCTGCTGGCGGCGCTGTTCCTGGGCGAACGGCTGGGGGCCCGGCGGATCCTGCTGATCCTCACCGCCCTGGCCGGGGTGCTGCTGACCATCAGCAACTGGCAGCCGGCCATCCTGCTGCGCCAGGGCCCGGGCCTGGGCGACCTGCTCATGGCCGCCGCCGTGCTGTGCTGGGCGGCCTACGCCATCCTGGTGCGCCGCCTGGTGCGCCGGTTCGATCCGATCGTCACCACCTTCTACAGCTTCCTCTGCTGCGTGTTGATCCTCACGCCGTTCCAGGCCGCCGAGACCTTCCGCCACGGCCTGGCCATCGACGCCAGGGGCTGGATGGCCATCCTGTACATGGGCGTCTTCCCCACCTTCATCGGCTACCTGGTGCAGCAGCAGGCCATCAAGCACATCGGGGTGAGCCGCTCGGCCCTGTTCATCAACCTTGTGCCGGTGGTGGTCATGGTCCTGGCGGTGTTCGTGCTGGGCGAACCCTGGATGGCGCTCAACCTGGTCAGCGCCGCCATGATCATCCTGTCGGTGCTGGGGTTCAACCTGAGCGCCGCGCGCGTCCCCGTGCTTCAATAGGGCCATGGGCGAACTCGACCAAGGCTACTGGGACAGCATCTACCGGGACACCCCGCGGCCCGGGTGGGACATGGACGGCCCGACCCCGGTCCTGGCCGAACTGCTGGACCTGCCGGCGTGCCGGGACCTGGGGCCGGAACTGGCCGTGCCCGGCAGCGGCTACGGCCACGACGCGGCGGAACTGGCGGCCCGGGGCTTCCGGGTCACCGGGATCGACTTCGCCCCGTCCGCCGTGGAGGGCGCGCGCGCCCGCTACGGCGACCGGGTCCGCTGGCGCCAGGAGGACTGGTTCGCCCTGGAGGAGACCTTCGACGGGATCTTCGACCACACCTGCTTCGTGGCCATGGCGCCCGGCCGCCGGGCCGAGTACCTGGCCCACTGCGCGCGCCGCCTGCGTCCGGGCGGTCTCTGGATGGCGAGCCTGTTCCATACCGTCAACCGGCCTCCGGGGCCGCCCTTCGCGGTGTTGATGGAAGAGGCCCGGAGACTCGCCGAAGGGCCGTTCGACGTCCTCCACCTGGACCACGCCACCCGCAGCCACCCCCGGAGGGCCGGGCGGGAGTTCCTGCTGGTGGGACGGGTGCGGCGGGAGTGAAAGGTCCACATGGCCACCCGCCCGGCGGGCTGATGGGAGAACGCCTTGAATGAATCCGAACTGATCGTCAACGACCGCCGGGCCCTGCACCGGATCCCCGAGGTGGGCCTGGAACTTCCGCTCACCGCCGACTACTGCGAGCGGGCCCTGCGCGCCATGGGCCTCAGCCCGAGGCGGATCGGCGGCGGCCTGGTCGCCGACCTGGGCGAGCGCGGCCCGCTGTTCGCCTGGCGCGCCGACATGGACGCCCTGCCGGTGCAGGAGGAGACCGGCCTCCCCTTCGCCTCCAGCTTCCCGGGGCGGATGCACGCCTGCGGCCACGATGCGCACATGGCCACGGCGCTCGGCGTCGCCCGCCACTACACCCAGGGCGGCGCCGCCCTGCCGTGCCGCCTGCGCCTGATCTTCCAGCCCGGGGAAGAGGGCTGGGGCGGCGCCCAGCGCATGATCGAGGGCGGCGCCCTGGACGGGGTGGAGGCCATCGCCGGCCTGCACGTCGGCTGCATGTTCCCCGATCAGCCGAACGGCTGTTTCGGCACCCGCAAGGGCACGGTCCTGGCCTCCGCCACCTTCTTCTCCGTCACGTTCAGGGGCAAGGGGAGCCACGGCGCCTACCCGCACGAAGGCACCGACGCCCTCCTCGCGGCCTGCCAGTTCGTCGCCACCCTGCAGGCCGTGCGCTACGGCGCGGCCAGCCCGGCGCACCCCACCGTGATCTCCATCGGCTCGTTCCACGCCGGCTCGGCCTGGAACGTCCTGCCCGAGGAGGCGGTGGTGGGGGGGACCCTGCGCACCACCACCCGGGACGACCTCGCGGCCATGGTCGAAAGGCTGGAGCGGCACGCCCGCGCCACCGCCGCCGGCTTCGGGGTGGACGTGGCCATCCAGCGCGACCTGCGCGCCCCCATCACCGCCAACACCGACGGGGCCATGGCCGACCTGCTGGAGGCGGCGGTGCTGGAAGCCCACGGCCCGGGCAGCTTCCAGTGGATGCCCGAACCCAGCCTGGCCGGCGAGGATTTCGGCGCCTTCCTGGAGAAGGTGCCCGGCGTCTTCTTCTTCCTCGGCACCGGCAACTCCCACCCGCACCACCACCCCAGGTTCGACGTGGCCGACGGGGAGCTGCACCGCGCCATCCCGGTGCTGGACGCCCTGATCCGGAGGTGGGCGGCGGGGCGCTAGTTGGAACTCTTCCACTGCTTCAGAGCCGCCAGGGTGTTCGCGACATGCTGGTCGGCCTTGAGGTCGGTGTAGGTGTAAAGGATCCTGTCGTCGGGGGTGATCACGTACGAGGTCCGGTTGGCCAGTTCCGGCTTGGCGGGGAAGACCGCGTCGTAGGCCTTCATGATGTGCTGGTCCGGATCGGTCGCCACCGGGAACTTGCCCTGGCATTCGCTCACCGAGAACTGGCTGAGCTTGTCCAGGTCGTCCCGGGAAACCCCGATCACCTCGGCGCCCAGGGCCTTGAATTCATCCACCGCCCCGGCGAACGCATGGGCCTCGGCGGTGCATCCCGGCGTGAACGCCTTGGGGTAGAAATAGAGCACGACCGGGCCCTTCTTCAGGGCGGCGGAGAGCGAGAAGGGCACCACCTTGCCGTTCATCACCGCCTTGGCCTGGAAATCGGGGGCCTTGTCGCCGACACTCAAGGCGGCCGCGGCGGGCACCACGCACAGCGCCTGGACCAGAAGGAAAGGAAGAAGGTTCTTGCTGATCATCGAATCCCCTTGTCAAGAAACAACCAGACCGGTTCGGGATCTGGTACCGACGTTGTCGCACACGGCAGGAAATAGTCAACTGATTTGGTCGGCATTTCTTCCAGCCCATGAAGTTCGGACATTTGTTGAAAACTGCAATATTGTGTTCCGCCGGGTGCAGCCTAACCTTGCCCCTGGGTGGTGCCCATGCGCCGAATGCTGCTTTATTTCTCCCTTCTCGCCGTCACCCTGATCGGGGTCGGCAGGGGAGTGGGCACGCTGGGGTGCATGCTGGGCGCCCAACCGGTCCCCCAATCGGTCCAATGGGCCGCCCCTTCACGGGACACGGGGCCCAGGCGCTGCCACGACCGGCACGTGCTGCCCCCGTTCGCGCCGGAGACCACGCGCGTCGCGTCCCGCCTGGCGAGGACCCTGACCCGGAAGGAGCCCGACCCGTGTCCCGGGTTCGCGCTCGGGACGGTCGCGTCCCTCCCGGCACCCCGCTACGCGCGCCGCGCTCTCGCCGCGGAGGCACAACCCGTGGCCCTGCCACCCCCGCTGAAGCTGAACTGCGTGCTGCGGATCTGATCCGGGCGAAGCGTCCCGGAAAAGATCCTCACTGAATCCAGACCCGAAACCTCACCCGGGGGATATCGCTGTCCCCCAAACCAGGAGCACCCCATGTTGGCTCTCGCTCTCACCACCGCCCTGTCTTCCGCCCCGGCCATGCCGGTGGCCTCCTACCACGCCGTCCCGAGAATTGCCGATGATTCGGCCGACAATCGCATGGCCAACACCCAATCGCAGGATAATTCCGATCCCATGATGCCGAGGACGCGTCACTGAGGGGAAGGGGAATGACGGGCCGATGATCGTAAAAAGCCGCGATCATCGGCCCGATTCCTGTTTGCTCCTTGATATATAAGGAGTGTCTGCGACAATCGGTGCCATCCGGCTCCATGGAATGGCCGGCTCCTTTTGAAAGGACCGTCGTTCGTGAGCCGGTTCGTTTTTTTTATTCTCGCCACCCTGGCCAGCCTGCCCGCCCAAGCCCAGTGGAAGTATCCCGCCACCCGCACCGTCGCCGCGTCGGACACCTATTTCGGGGTGGAGGTGAAGGATCCCTACCGGTGGCTGGAGAACCTCCAGGACCAGGACGTGCAGGGCTGGTTCAAGGCCCAGGCGGACTTGACCGACCACCTGCTGGCGAAGATCCCCGGGCGGGACGCCCTGGCCCGGGAATGGATGGACCTCGACCGGTTGCGGCCGGCGGCCTATGACACCATCTCCTGCGCCGGCGGCCGGGTCTTCTTCAGGAAGACGCTGGCCGGCGAAAGGGTGGCCCGGCTGTATTGCCGGGACGGCTGGGACGGGGCCGACACCCTGCTGTTCGACCCGGGCTCCCTCAAACCCGGGGTGGTGACCTCCATCGGGACCCTGGTCCCCTCCTTCGACGGCCGCTACGTGGCCATGGGGCTCACCTCCGGCGGAGCCGAGTACGGCGACGTGCGCGTGCTGGATGTGGCGCGCCGCGCCCTGCTGCCCGATGCCGTCCAGGCCTCGCTCGGCCCGATCGGCTGGACTCCGGACAGTTCATCCTTCTTTTACGACGCCGGCACGGTGAGCGACCCGCACAGCCTCGAGGTCAAGCTGAACCGCAAGACCCGCCTGCACCGGCTGGGCGCGCCCGTGGCCGGGGACCGGGATCTCTTCAGCAGCGAAAGCGCTCCGGACCTGGGCATCGCCGCCCGGGAGATGCCGTTCGCCTACGTCAGCCGGGCGACCCCGGAATACCTGCTCGGGCGCGTCACCACGGTCCAGAATGAGCTCCGCGCCTACTACGCGCCGGTCTCCCAGCTGGACGGGGCCAAGGTGGGCTGGCGCGCCCTCTGCGTGCCGTCGGACAACCTGGTGAAGGGCCTGGCCATCTGGGGCGGCCAGGTCTATGCCGTGACCCACGCGGACGCTCCGAACTGCAAGCTGGTGCGCACCAGCCTCGCCGAGCCGGACTGGAAGCACGCGGAGACGGTCGTGCCCGAAGGGAAGGCGGCCATCCTGGCCATGGCCCGGAGCCGGGACTTCATCTTTCTCGTGAAGTCGAACGGCATCACCGGGAGGCTCCTGCGCTACCAGCCCGCCACGGGGCGCTCGGCCGAACTCAGCCTGCCGGCCTCCGGCACCGTGGACATCTCCTGCCCGGACGCCGGCAGCAACCGCTGCCTCGTCTCCATCACCGGCTGGACCCGGCCGGAGACCCTGTACGACCTGGACGGGGACAAGGGGACGTTCAGCCTGAGCAGCTTCAACGAAGCTCCCGTCTATCCCGGGTTCGAGAACCTGGTCGCCGAGGAGGTGGAGGTGCAGGGCCACGACGGCACCCAGGTCCCATTGTCCATCATCCACCGGCGCGGACTGCCCATGGACGGGAGCAGCTGCTGCATCCTCACCGGCTACGGCGCCTATGGGGCCGGCTACCGGCCCTCCTGCAACGTGATCCACTCCATCGCCCTGCGGGGCGTGGTGGTGGCGTACGCCCACGCGCGCGGCGGCGACGAAAAGGGCGAGGCCTGGTACCGGGGCGGCTTCCAGACGACCAAGCCGAACACCTGGAAGGACTTCATCGCCTGCGCGGAGTACCTGGTGCAGAAAGGCTACACGAGCCCCCAGCACCTGGGCGGCACCGGTTCCAGCGCCGGCGGCATCCTGATCAGCCGAGCCGCCACCGAGCGCCCGGACCTGTTCGCGGCGATCGTCTGCAACGTCGGCTGCGCCAACGCCATGCGCCTGGAGTTTTCGCCCAACGGCCCGATCAACACCCCCGAATTCGGCACCGTCAAGGATCCGGTGCAGTTCAAGGCCCTGTATGAGATGGACGGCGTCCAGCACGTCCGGCCGGGGGTCAGGTATCCCGCCGTCCTGGGGGTGGGCGGATGGAACGACCCGCGCGTGCCGGCCTGGCAGCCGGGGAAATTCGTGGCGGCCGTGCAGCAGGCCAGCACCTCCGACCGGCCGACCCTGATGAAGGTGAACTACGACAGCGGCCATTTCACGGAGGACAAGGTCATCACCTTCAACAACATCGCCAGCCAGGTGGCCTTCCTGCTCTGGCAGGCCGGGCACAAGGATTTCCAGCCTGTGCCCTGATGCTCCGGGTGGCAGGTCAGCGGAAAAGCCGCACCAGGCAGCAGTGCCGGGCGCCCGCCATGCGGATCTTGCAGTTCGGGGGCGGCGGGAACAGGTGCTCGTTCGCCTGGTCAAGCTGGAACGTGGCCAGGACGTACGGGGTCGCTGGCACCCCTGGGTGGAACACCAGCGCCTCCTCCGGGTCGAGTTCCCGGTTGCCCAGCCTGGCCAGCGTCAGCGGGTAGGTTTCGGCGTCGCGCATCCACCGGTCGACCTCCAGGGTGGCCGCCATGCCCGGGTGGACCTCCCTGGCGAAGGCGGCGGGAACGGCCGCCAGGATCTCCAGCACCGCCCGTTCCGGCACCAGCAGGGCGCAATCCTGGTCCGGCTGGACCCCCAGCCCGGGCCGGAGCGTGGAGGACTGCACCCAGACCCGCTCGCCGACCGTGACGGTCATCTCCCCGCGGCTGTTGGCGACCGGCCTTGGATAGAGCTCGGCCTGGACGGTCTGGTTGAAGCGCGAGTAGGAGTCGCGCCGCTGCCGGGCGGCGGCCAGCTCCTCCTCCATCTTCGCGCGCAGCTCCCCCGGCGCCTGCTGCGCACGGGCCACGGCGTTCTGGGCCAGCCTGGACCTCGTAGGAGATCCCGCCCCTGGCCGAGCGGCCCTGTTCCATGTAGGCCCGGTTCAGCTGCTGCTGGGCGGAAGTGATGTAGGCCATGGCCTCGCTGATCTGCCGGTTGTAGCGTTCCCTTATCCGCTGCTCGTCATCCTGGTAGGGATTGGGCAGGTTTCCGGACGGGTAGTACGGATCCGCCGGGTAGCGCACCGGCGCCATCTGCGGCCAATAGGTGAAGGCCACCTCGCCGGGCAGCAGGACCTGGCCCTGGACCGCCCGCACTTCCCGGACGGTCCCCGACCCCGGCGACTTGAGGAGGTAGGCTTCGCCTTCGACCGGCTTCACCTTGGCCTCGCCCACGACCGACCTGCGCCAGGGCGTCAGCAGGACCAATCCCGCGGCCAGGATGGCCGCCAGCAGCAGCCGGTCCCGGGTCTCCAGGCCGTCCCACCAGTAGCGCACGCTAACCCAATCCATGGGCTGCCCCCATCGGCCGGTTCATGGCTTCTTCACCAGGGGCCTGGCCGGGATCCAGACGCCGTAGGTTTCGGCGGGCGGCTGCACCGGGGTCACCCGGACGAACCCGCGATAGTAGTCGGTCCTGGCCAGGCTCCGGCCTTCCCAGGTGAGCTTCAGGAAGGTCAGGCTGCCCGCCGGCTCCGGGTTGTGGAAGGTGAAATAGGCCACCACGAGGCCGTTGGCGTTGCGCATCTCGAGGGTGGCGACGCCGGGGTCCAGGTCGTCCGGGTCGGCGGGCAGAGGGATCAGGCGGTCGCGCCATTTCCCGGCCAGGTCGTTGAAGCTGTTTTCATCCCCGTAGGCGCGGGCCAGCCCGGGGTGGTTCTGGTAGAGCAGGGCCGTGCCCTCGGCGCTCCTGAGCTGGGCGACGATCTGGCGCAGGTCCTGCCAGGTGGGCTGGTAGGCGCCGGCGGAAGGCGGCGCCGCGCCGAGGATCACGCAAGGGACGAGCAGGAAGGGGAGCATCCGTCACCGGTTCGCGGGTCATGCCGGGGTTGTTCAGGGGTGGATGAACCAGCTTACCCGCGTTTGCGCATTCCTGTGAAAATACCTGCCCTCTCCGGCTACGCCCCGCCCAGGGAGATGTCCTCCAGCAGGAGGCTCAGCCCGGCGCTGCTGCCGTACCAGCGCAGGTCGCTCCCCAGCGCCACGATCCGGGTGAGGAAGTCCTTCAGGTTGCCGGCGAAGGTCATGCGGTCGACGCTCTCCGCCAGTTCGCCGCCGCGGATGCGCACCCCGGAGGCGCCGACGCTGAGGTCGCCCGAGACCGGGTCCACCGTGTGCAGGCCCATGATCTCGGTGATCAGCACGCCGTCCCCGGCCATGCGGTAGAGCTCTTCCGGGGCATGCCGGCCGGGGGCGGGGAACAGGTTGAAGGTCGTCACGCCGGGGTTGCTGCCGGCGCCCCGGCCGGCGCTGGCGGTGGGCGCCACGCCCATCTCCGCGGCGGTCTTCAGGGTGTGCAGGTAGGTGCCCAGCACGCCGTTCTCGATCAGCACGTTCCGGCGGGTGGGCAGGCCCTCGCCGTCCCAGGGCTCGGAGCCCAGGCCGTGCTGCCAGCCGGCCGTCGTCCACCAGGGTGAGCAGCGGCGAGGCGATGGCCTCGCCCAGCTTGCCGGCGAAGAGGCTGCGCTTCTTCAGCACCGCTTCCGCGGACAGCATCCCGGCCACCAGGCCCAGGATGTCCAGGGTCACTTCCGGGTGCAGCACCACCCCGTAGCGCCCGGAGGCCAGGGGCGCGGGCTTCAGCTTGCGCTCGCCCTTCTGCGCGGCCTCCCGGCCGATGGCGCATAGGTCCACGGCGTCCGGATGGCGGCCCATGTCCCAGTGCCACGCGGCCTGCCGGTCGCCGTCCCGCTCCACCGCCAGTTCGATGCTGGCGGAGCAGGAGGAGGCCAGGTCATGGGTGCGCACGCCCTTCTGGGTGAGCAGCAGGCTGGCGCCGGCGCCGTCGGCCCAGGTGGCCTCGCGCACCGCCACCACCTTGGGCCGAAGCCTTGCGCGCCTCGGCTTCCAGGGCCATGGCCCGCCCGATGCGCTGCTCTGCGGTCAGGGCGTCGCCGCGCGGGTCATGGCGGCTGGGCAGGTCGTCCGCGCCCGAGGGCTCCGCCTGGCGGATCCAGGGGTCCTCGTCGCCCAGCGCGGACAGCTGCCAGGCCTGGGCGAACAGGTCCTGGAAATCCGCCCGGGTGAGGTCGGTGCTGGTGGCGATGCCGGTGCGCAGGCCCTTGGGCCCGCAGCGCAGCACGCGCACCCCCAGGCCGCCCCGCTTGCTGGTGGAGAGGTCCTGCAGGGCGCCGTTCTGGACCTTGGCCCGGCGGCTGCGGGAGACGGTGCACGAAGGCTTCGGCCCCCTCCGCGCCCAGGGCGAGGGCGTGGCGGATGCCATCCTGGAGCCGCTGCTCCAGGGCCTCGCCCAGGAAGGTTCGGAAGCTCGAAAGGTCGGACATCAGGGCAGCGCCTCTTTGAGGGATTTCTGGTGGATCTGGTAGGTGGCGGCGTCGAAGCAGACCAGGGTCACCTGCCGGGGCAGCTCGTGCTGCGCCAGGAAGTCCAGGATGGTGCGCGACGGCCAGCGGCGCCGCTTCGTCCAGGGGGATCTGCGGCTGGGTGCCCGAGCCGATGCTGGGGAAGGCCACCGACTCGATGCCCCGGGCCTCGGCCAGGCGCAGGCAGTTGCGGTAGCAGCTGGCGAGGGCCTCCCTTTCCCCGGCCATGCCGCCCAGCCAGATGGGGGCGACCGTGTGCAGGACGTACGGCGCGGCCAGGCTGTGGCCGCCGGTGATGCGCGCCTCGCCCACCGGGCAGTCGCCCACTTCCAGGCACTCCCTGGCCAGTTCCGGGCCCCGCGGCGCGGTGCACCGCCACGTGCACCGGGCCCCCGGCCTGGAGCGTGTAGTCGGTGGAGTTGACCACGGCGTCCACGCGCATGGCGGTGATGTCTCCCAACTGGAGCCTGAGGCGGTTGGTCATGGTCGGCACCTGGGGAGGGTCATGCTTCAGAGGATGCGGGAAGGGGCTCGGCCGTGCCGCCCACGATGAGGGCGGGGCAGAGGATGGTGGGGAGGGCGTCGGAGACCGGCACGCCCTGGCCGTCCTTGCCGCAGGTGCCGATGTCGAAGTGGTGCAGGTCGGAGCCGATCCGGGTGAGGCCCATGAGCACTTCGGGGCCGCAGCCGGTGAGGGTGGCGTTCTTCACCGGGTACTGGATCTCGCCCCCCTCCACCCAGTAGCCCTCGGTGACCTGGAAGACGAAGTTGCCGGTCACCGTGTCCACCTGCCCGCCGCCCATGTGCTTGACCAGCAGGCCCGCGGTCCAGGTCCTTGAGGATGGCCTCGGGGGCCTCCGGCCCGGGCGCCAGGAAGGTGTTGCGCATGCGCGGGATGGGGATGTGCCGGTAGCTTTCGCGGCGGCCGTTGCCGGTGGGCTCGGCGCCCATCCTGCGGGCGGTCTTGCGCGACTGCAGGTAGGCCTTGAGGATGCCCTGCTCGATCAGCACCACCCGCTGGGCCGGGTGGCCCTCGTCGTCGCTGGCGGCGGACCCGCGCTTGTGCGGCAGGGTGCCGTCGTCGATGATGGTGACCCCTTCGCGCCGCCACCTGCTGGCCCAGCTTGCCGGCGAAGGCGCTCACCCCGGCCAGGGCCAGGTCGGCCTCCAGCCCGTGCCCGCAGGCCTCGTGGATCATGGTGCCGCCGGCGCTGCTGCTGAGGATCACCGGGAAGGTGCCGGCCGGGGCGGGCCGCGCGGTGAGGGCCAGGAAGGCCAGGCGCACCGCCTCGAGCACGGTGCGCTCCACCGCTTCCGACGTGAACAGCTCGAAGCCCCGGGTCTCGCCCAGGGACTGGTAGCCGGTCTGCAGGTTGTCCCCTTCGCCCACGGTGACGTTGAGCCGGAGCACGCTCTGGATGCGCCGGTCCTCGGTGAGGGTGGCGCTCCAGCCCGCGGCCCCGCGCTCGGCGACGGCGATCCAGACGTTCTGGGTGCTGTCGCCGTAGCCCACGGCCACCTGCCGGAGCAGCCCCGGCTTGCTGCGTTTCGGCCCGCGTTGCGGGCCAGGTGGTCGGCCCGGCGCACCAGGTCCACCTTCTCGGCGAGCGGCACCACGCCCGGCTCCCGGTCGATGGGGCTGGGCTTGGGCAGGAGCTGCGACGGCCAGCGGGGGCAGCCCGCCGCCGGCGCCCGAGCCGGGCGCGGCCAGGGTTCCGGGCGGCCTCCAGCAGTTCCTCCACGGTGGGCGCGATCAGGTCGGCGAAGCGGGTGGTCTCGCCCGTCCACCAGCCGCAGGCCGACGCCGAAGGTCTCCGCCGCCAGGATGTCCTCCATGCGTCCGTCGTCCATGCCCAGGGCGCAGGCCCGGCGGTGCTCCACGAACACCTCGGCGTAGTCGCCGCCCCGGGCCAGGAGGGCGGCCAGCACCGGCGCGCAGCTGGTCCGGGCTGAACGGCGCGGCCATGGGCGGCCGCCACTTGCGGGCGCGGGCGGCCTTCCAGTGGGCCAGCAGGGCCTCCTCCGCCTTGCGCAGCGGCTCGTCCAGGTCCCGGCCGTCGTTCTGGAACACCCGGTCGGCGTGCAGGACCTTCTCGGCCCCGGCGGACTGGGCGCGGATGCGCCCCATGGCCTCCGCGTGGTCCAGGCCGTCGCGCTTCATCAGGCGCTTGAGCCGGGTCGCCTCCGGCGCGTCCACCACCCAGAGCGCGTCGAAGATGTGGGCCTGGCCGCGCTCCACCCAGAGCGCGGCGTCCAGCACCACGCCCTTGATCCCCTTGGGCAGGGCGGCCAGGCGCTGCGGCCAGGCCCGCCTCGATGCGCGGGTGCAGCAGCGCCTCCAGCCGGACCCGCTGGGCCGGCTCGGCGAACACCAGCGCGGCCAGCCCGGCCCGGTCCAGGGCGCCATCGGGCCCCAGGATCCCCGCGCCGAAGGCCGCCACCAGTTCAGCCAGCCCCTCGGTGCCGGGCTCCACCACCTCCCGGGCCACCTGGTCGGCGTTGATCACCACCCACTCCGAGGCGGCCAGCCGGATGGCGGCGTAGGTCTTGCCGGCGGCGATGCCGCCGGTGAGCCCCACGACGGGGTAGGGGGCGTCGGCCAGGCAGGAATTCAGGCTCGTCATTCAAGGAACTCCAGGAAGCGGGGCGGGGCGGCATTTTCCCAGATCGCCGCACGCTATGACTCTACCTCATGTCCTGGAGGCCGCAAACAAGTCTGGTTGGGGAGGAAGGATTCGAACCCTCGATACGCAGGATCAAAACCTGCTGCCTTACCACTTGGCTACTCCCCAGCGAGCCTGGATTCTAGCGTGATCCCGCGCCCACCGTCCAGTCAGGGGTTGCTCTTGGGGGTGAAGCCGAATTCCTCCACGCCCAGCAGGTCGCCGCGCACGACGGTGGCCTCGCCGCGCTCGATGCGGGAGATGGCGCGGTTGCCGGTGGCGGTTTCGTAGGCCAGCAGGACGCGCTCTTCGACGGCTTCGCGCACCTCGTTGCTGAGCGGGTAGGCGATGTCCTTGAACGTCCCGTCGCGCTTGCGCTTGCTGGGCATGGCCACGAAGTAGCCCTCCTCCCCCTCAAGCACCCGGAGGTCGCCGACGACGAAGCTGTCGTCGATGACGATCGCGGCGAACCCGCGCAGCTTCTCGTCGCCTTCGACCTTGGTGATCCGCACGTCGGTGATGTTGAGCATGTGAAATTCCTTGGTGGGCGATGCGGATTTCCGGATGAGGTCCGGGGCCGCACCGTGAACGGATATGAAGGGAAGGGCTCAGGCCGGGCCTTGATGTCCCTTCGCAACATTATAGGGGATCTACCTGGCATTGATGATTGATTGTGATTTCGGGAACACCACCGGTCAGCGTTTCCGGGCCAGGGTCAGCCCGTCGCCGATCGGCAGCATGGCCAAGTCGATGCGCGGGTCCCCGTGCAGCTTGTCGTTGATCCGGCGCAGGGCGGCCGTGTCCGGATCCCGGGCCGGGTCGGCGGGCCGGGCCACCCGGCCGCTCCACAGGACGTTATCGATGGCGATCAGGCCGCCCGGACGAAGGAGTTCGAAACATCGTTCATAATAGTTGTCGTAACTAGTTTTATCAGCATCGATGAAGGCGAAGTCGTAGCTGCCCGCCTCGCCCTTGGCCAGCCGCGCGTCCAGCGTGTTCAAGGCCGGCCCCAGCACCAGATCGATGCGGCCGGCCACCCCGGCCCGCTGCCAGTGCGGCAACCCGATCGAGGTGTAGTCCGCATTGATATCGCAGGCAAGGATATAGCCATCATCTGGCAGGGCCAGCGCCACGCAGAGGGTGCTGTAGCCGGTGAACACTCCCACCTCGATCGTCCGCCTCGCCCCGGTCAGCCGGACCAGCAACTGCATCAGCGCGCCCTGCTCGGGCGAGATCTGCATCCGCGCCATGGGGTGCGTCCTGGTGGCCAGGCGCAGCGCGGTCAGTTCGGGATGCTCGCGCAGGGAATGCTCGAGCAGGTATTGCCTGAGGGCGTCATCCAGGACCAGGGTGCTGTTGCTCATGGGGGACCTCGCTGACGGGATCAATCGGGTGGGCGGGCGTCTTCGAGCGCAAGAGCCGCCTCCACGATGGGTTTGGCCCATTCCGGAGTTTGCGGAAGGACGGAGCGGTCGGGACCGAGCAGCATCCCCTTGCGCAGGTGCAGCAGAAGCCGGGGGCTGGGGGCGCGCCCCTGGTGCGGATCGGCTTGTGCGGAATTGTCGAACACCTTGAGTTCCGTCAGGCGAGCCAGGAGGCGGATCAGGTTCAGGCGGCTGCTTTCGAAGCGCCGGCGCACCGCGTCCTCGGGAATGGGATGGCCGCCCTTGGCCACCCGCTCCCGGACCCGGGCGAGGTGGAGATCCACCGTCGCCAGGCCCACGAACAGGATGGAGACGTCCATACCCTCGTCCAGGGCCCGTTCGAGGGCGGCCGCGATCGTCGCGCCGCCCAGGGTGGTTTCGAACGCAAAATCCCTGCGCAGCCGGATCGCCGTCTGAAGCTGGCGCAGCCCTTCATTCCACGCGAGGCCGTTGGCGGCTTCCTGATCCATGCCGGGGTGGGCGTCGAGGATCTCCCGGGCCGCCTGGTCAGGGTCGAAGCAGGTTCCGCCGTGTTGCCGCAGGAACTCGCCCGCCACGCTGCTCTTGCCGGCGCCGTTGGTTCCGGCCAGGACGGTGATGCTAGCCACGCCTGCCGGCACCCTTCACCGCCGCGGCGCCCAACGCCTCGGGGGTCGCCGAGAACAGCGCCTGGGCCGCGGCCTTCGCCTGGGGCGACTGCATCTCGGCGAACCTCCGGTCGAAGCGCTCGCGCAGTTCTGCCAGCGGGTCGGTGCGCCGTTCGGAAAGGGCGCCCAGCAGGGTCCGGTAGGTCTCGGCCGACAGGAGCACCGCGCTGACCTCGTCATGGCGGGTGATGCCGACCACGGCGCCGCCGGTGACCTTCATCATGGCCCTGCCGAACGCGTTCTTGACCTCGGTTGAAGAGATCGATTCCATGCGGTGTCCAGGAATCAGGGGAAGCGGCTGACTGGACATGGGATCCTCCAACATGTCCATTATAGCTATTATGGGTCAATTGGCCACGGACGCTCAGGGCTCGATCGGCAGCAGCATGCCGGCCACCCTCGAAGCGCCGGCGCCGAAGGGATCCTGCTCGGATGCCCCGGGGAGTTCCAGGGTCCCGGCCCGGATCCCCAGCAGGCGCAGCGGGCGTTCCAGCGGCACCCGTCGCAGGCAGGCGCGCGCCGCGCTGCAGATGGCCTCCGGGCTGGAGGTGGCCCGCTCCAGCGTGAGGTCCCGGGTGACGGTGCGGAAATCGTCATAGCGCAGCTTGATGCCGATGGTCCGGGCCAGCCGCCCCTTGCGCTCGAGATCGGCCCCGAGCCCGGCGCACAGATCCAGCAGGATGCCGGTGAGGGCGTCCCGGTCGCGCCTGGGGTGCAAATCCCGGGGGAAGGTGGTCTCCCGGCTGATGGACTTGGGTTCGCGCCGCGTGACCAGGGGGCGTTCGTCCCGGCCGTGGGCCGCCTCCCACAGCCAGGCGCCGTAGCTCTGTCCGAAGGCCGCCACCAGCGCCGCCGGATCCGCCGCAGCCAGCTGGCCGATGCTGCACAGGCCCATCGCTTCGAGCCGGGCGCTGGCCTTGGGGCCGATGCCGTTGATGGCCGAGGGGGGCAGGGGCCAGATGCGCCCGGGCAGGTCCTCCAGGCCGAGCACGGTGAGGCCGTCCGGCTTGTGCAGTTCCGAAGCGATCTTGGACAACAGCTTGTTGGGCGTGACCCCGATGGAACAGGAGAGGCCGGTGGCGCGGCGCACGGCGTCCTTGAGGCGCTGGGCCAGCGCGACCGTCTCCCCGGGCACGTCGGTGAGGTCGATGAAGATCTCGTCGATGCCCCGGTCCTCGATGGTGGGGGCGATCTCGGCCACAGCCGCCTTGAAGAGCGAGGAGCAGCGCTTGTACGCCTCGAAGTTGGCCGGCAGCAGGATGGCGTCCGGCGCCAGGGCGGCGGCCTTCATCAGGCCCATGCCGGAATGCACCCCCAGGGCCCGGGCCTCGTAGGTGGCGGTGGTGGCGACCCCGCGCCCCTGGTACTCGCGCAGCCGGCCGAAGCCCCGGGCCGGGTCGGCGCGCCGCGGCCCGCCCACCACCACCGGCTGCCCGCGCAGTTCGGGATGGCTGAGCAGCTCCACGGAGGCGAAGAAGGCGTCCATGTCCAGGTGGGCGATGCGCCGGTCCGGCGCGGGGGGATGGATCTGGAGGGAGGCCATGATGCGAAATTTTAGCAAAACTTCATCTGATGGTCCACGGGGCGGCATGGGTGCTTACAGTCCAAGAATATATCTTGCTTTATCATGATAAACAAAGATAGTCTATTGGCATGTTCGACCGTCGACTCCCACTTTCAACCGACCCGGGCGAGTCGTTTTTCCTCTGGGGGCCTCGCCAGACAGGCAAGACGACCTTCCTTTTGAACCATTTCCCCCGGGCCCTGCGTTACGATCTCCTCCATGGCGCCAACTTCGCGCGGTTCACCCATCGTCCGCAAAGCCTGGGCGAGGAACTGCTGGCCATGCGGGACCGTCCGGTTCTGGTGCTGATCGATGAAATCCAGAAAGTGCCCCAGCTCCTGGACGAGGTGCAGCGCCTGATCGTCGAGCATGGATTCATCTTCGGGCTATGTGGTTCCAGCGCCCGGAAACTCCGTCGTGGCCACGCCAATCTGCTGGGTGGGCGTGCCTTGCGTTTTGAAATGTTTGGATTGACGAGCGCCGAGGTCGGCGGCCAGGCCGACCCGGTGCGTTTCTGCCGGCATGGGGTGCTGCCTCGCCATTTCCTTGCGAACCGTCCTGAAGCCGCGCAACGGGCCTACGTGGAGGACTACTTGCGGCAGGAGGTGGCCCAGGAGGGCCTTGTCCGCAACCTGGGCGCCTTCCACGACTTCCTTCGTGCCGCGGCCATCGGTGACACGGAAATCGTCAATTTTGAGAACATCGCGCGGGAATGCGGCGTCGCGGCCCCCACCGTCAAGGAACACTACCAGATCCTGGTGGACACCTTGCTGGGTTCCTATGTCCCGGCCTATACCGCCCGGGAAAAGCGCCGGGTGATCCGTGCGCCCAAATTCTATTTCCGGGATGTCGGTTCCGTGAACGCCCTGACCAGGCGGCGCAACCTTGAACCCGGGCAGGAAACCTTCGGCAAGGCTTTTGAGAACTGGCTCTGTCATGAACTTCAGGCCCACGCCCATTATTCGGGGAGAAACCATGAAATCCGCTATTGGCGCCTGGCCTCCGGGATCGAAGTGGACTTCATCCTCGGGGACATGGAAGCCGCCATCGAAGTGAAGGCCACGGATCGGGTCCGTCCCCAGCACCTGCATGGCCTGGAGCAACTGGGGGCCGATCACCCGGAAGTCGGCCCCAGGATCCTGGTCTGCCTGGAAGAACGCCCCCGCAAGCTGGAAAACGGCATCCTGGTCCTGCCCGTCCTGGAGTTCCTGGACCGGCTGTGGGCCGGGGAGTTCCCGGGCGATTGACCTTCCGCCGGAGAAGGGCTGCTAGCATGGTTCCTGGCCGTTGCCGCCAGCGGGAGACCAGCGTGGTCCACGATTCCCCATCACCCCAACCCGTGACTGCCGACCCATCCCAGGCGGCCAGGCATGTGCTGGAAGCTACGCGCAGGGCCATCGAGGCGCTGGAAGCCACCTGGGACGAAGCCCTGGTGCGCTCCTGGACCGCCCACGTGACCGCCAGCCGGGGCAGGCTGGTGCTTTCGGGCATGGGCAAGTCCGGCCTCGTGGCCCAGAAGATCGCCGCGACCCTGGCGTCCACCGGCTGCCCCAGCTTCTACCTGCACCCGGCCGACGCCCTGCACGGCGACCTGGGCATGGTCATGGCCGAGGACACCGTGCTCATCCTCAGCAACAGCGGCGAGAGCGAGGAGATCGTCCGGCTCCTGCCCAGCCTCATGCGCCTGGGCGTGAAGATCGGCGCCATCACCGCGCAGCCGGACAGCCGCCTGGGCCAGGCGGCGGACTGGTGCTTCACCTACGCGCTGCCCGAAGGGGAGGGCTGCCCGCTCAATTTCGCGCCCATGGCCAGCACCACCCTGCAGCTGGTCTGGGGCGACCTGCTGGCCGCCTACCACATGGTGGAGAGCGGCTTCACCCTGGAGCACTTCGCCCAGTTCCACCCGGCCGGCAACCTCGGCGCCCGGCTGCTGAAGGTCCGGGACCTGATGCACACCGAGTTCCCCCAGGTGACCCCCGAGACCGGCCTGGTGGAAGCCCTGGAGGCCATGACCCTGGGCAAGCTGGGCATGACCACGGTCATGGAGGGCGAGGTCCTGGCCGGGGTGATCAGCGACGGCGACATCCGGCGGGCGCTCCAGGGCGCCCAGCGGATGCGCAGCAACCCGCTGACCCTCACCGCGCGGCATATCATGACCCCCAATCCCGTCTGCGTCGGCCCCGACACCCTGGCGGTGGAAACCGCCAAGAGCATGGAAGCCCGGAAGATCACCTTCGTGATGGTGAAGGATGGGCGACACGCCCTGCGGAATCATCCACATCCACGATCTGTTCGCCGCCAAGGTCATCTAGGCGGAGATTCCGTCTCAACCTGGATCGGATTGGATCCAAGGTTACATAATATACATTATCGAAAGTTAAATCCCCGTGCCTTCCACCCTCCTGAAATACCTGCTGAGCCGCTGGATGCTGCCTCTGCTGGGGGCCCTGGTGTTCTACGGCGGCATGCTCATGGCCTACGAGGTGGTGGGGGTGACCAAGGAGATCTTCTCCGTCGGCGCGCCGTTCCGCTGGGTGGGTCCCCTGCTGCTGCTGGCGGTGCCGGAGAACCTCGGCATGGTGCTGCCCATGGCGGCGGTGCTGGGCGGGCTCATGGGCACCCAGCAACTGTCGGACGGTTCGGAACTGGTGGCGGCCCAGGGACTGGGCGTGGGCATGCGGGCGCTGGTCAAGCCCTGGCTGCTGCTTTCCTCCGGGCTCCTGGTCCTGGCCACCCTGAACGCTCACTTCCTGGTTCCCTGGGCCAACGCCACCCAGATCTCGGTCCAGACCCGCATGTTCGAGGAAGCCCGGACCCGGTTCCTGAAACCGGGGGCTCCGCCCTGGTTCCCGCCGCGCGCGCCGCGCAATGCCGTCTGGATCGCGCCGGACGGGCAGATCCACCTCATGGAGGTGGGTCACGGACCGCGTCCAGCACCTGGTGGCCAAGACCCTCAAATGGGGCCAGACCGACAAGGCGATGCAAAATCCAACGATAAACCTTCGAATGGAAGACCTTCGCGGTGCCTCGTTCAACAAGGCCGATGGCAAGGTCACACTCATGCAGGAGAAGGAACACACTTATACGATCGATGTGCCGCCGGTGCCCAGGCTTCTGCACGTCCACCCGAGGTCGGTTCCAGCCAACCTCTTACCTACTGAAGCAACACACCCCTGAAGCCCTGGTGGAACTGAGCCGCCGGTTCACCCTGCCCCTGGCCTCCTGCGCCCTGCTCCTGCTGGGCATCGCCCTGGGCCTGGGCCATCCCCGGTTCCAGAGAGGCGGCGCGATGGTGAAGAGCCTGGGCGTGATCATCGTGTATTACCTTGCTCTCAAGTATTTTGAGAATCAGGTTTTATCAGGGAAAGTCCAACTGCTGTTCCCACGCATCGCCATCTTCGCCCTGCCCCTGGCGTTCCTGGCCGCCGGCCTGGTTCTGCTCAGCCGGAGGCTGCATCCGCACCACTCCAACCGGATCGTCGGCCTGCCGCCGGTGCGGGCCGCCAGGCACTGGCTGCAGGACTCGCCCAGGGTCACCCGGGCATTCCTCGGGCTGCAGGCCGGGTTCCTGGGCCTGGCGACCCTGGCCCGCCGGATCGTGCCCGACCGCCGGAGCTGGCTGCCCGCCGGCAAGACCGTCCTGTCCGCCTGGACCAATGCCCTCTGGTGGCGCAACTGGGGCGCGGTCATGGGCACCTTCCTGTCCCTCAGCTTCCTCATCGAATACGCCAGCCTGGCCGGCGACCTGATGCAAAACCACGTGTCCAGCCTGGTCTTCCTGCACTACTGGCTTTGGAACCTGCCCACCTTCCTGGCGGTGGTGCTGCCCCTGGCCTTCCTGCTGGGGGGCGTGCTTTCCCTTTCCGACGCCACCCTTACCCGGGAATGGGTCGCCCTGCGCGCCGGGGGGATCAGTTTCCTGCAGTGGTGCCGGGCCGGGGTCCGGGGCTGGGGCGCGGTGCTGGCGCTGACCTTCGTGCTCCAGGCCTTCCTGGCGCCGCTGGCGTTCCAGCGGGCCGACCCGCTCTACCAGCAGATCCTGGCCCGTCCCGCCCGGTCCCTCCAGGCCCGGCCTTCCTGGCTCAACCTGGGCTCCACGGGCGTGGTGTGGTTCCTCGACGGCGCCGTGCGCTGGGGCTTTCCGCTCAAGGCGGCCGGGACCGAGGTGCCCATCCTGCTGAAGTGGGAGATGCAGGCGGAGCGTTCCCTGGCGCTGCCCTGGGACGGGCTGAACCTCGTTCCGGGCCCCTTCACCGTCGCCCTGTTCCCGGACCGGGCCCTGCGTGATTCCGCTTCGGCCGAGGAGACGTCCACCGTGGACCTGTTCCACTGGCAGAAATGGGCGCCGGATCCGGAACGGGCCACCATGATCTGGAGCCGGCTGCTGGGCTTCCTGGCCGGTCCTTTCCTGATGTTCGCCATGCTGCCCTACGCCTTCCCCTCTCCGCGCGGCGGGCGCGGCCAGGCCCTCGGCTACAGCCTGGTGGCGGGCCTGGTCTTCATGGGGCTGCAGGCGCTGTTCACCGGGGCGGCCAAGGCGGGGGAATTCCCTCCGCTCTGGGGCATCCTGTGCCCGATGTTCCTGGTGCTCGGGTTCGGCCTGTTGCGCCTGCACCGATTGTGTACGTAAAACCGCCCCCCGGGTGGGGGGCGGGCAAGGGTGGATCGGGCTGGCTACGGAGTGGTCTTGGGCGCGGGGGCGGGCGCGGGGGCCGGCGCGGGCGGCGCGGGTGCGACCACGGCCGGCTTCGGCGGCGGGGGGGTCGGGATCAGGCCGGTGAAGACGTAGGCCTGCAACATGGCGATGCAGCCGATCACCGCGGCGCCGGCGATGGAGTGCCAGAACACCGTGCGGAAGATCGGGCCCAGGGCGTGCACGCGTTCCTTGGGGTCGTCGTAGCAGGCGGCGCAGGCCACCATGATGGACTGGGCGTCGATCATCTTGCCCATGACGCCGCCGGTGGAGTTGGTGGCCACGGTCAGCACTTCGTTGAGGTGCAACTGCTGGGCGGTGATCCGCTGGAGGCTGCCGAACAGGGCGTTGGCGGCGGTGTCGGAGCCGGTGAGGAACACTCCCAGCCAGCCCAGGTAGGCCGCGAAGAACGGATACATGAAGCCCGCGCTGGTGAAGGCCAGGCCCAGGACCGCGTCGGTGCCGCAGTAGCGGGTGAGGAAGCCCAGGCCGAGCACCTGGCTGATGACCAGGACGGGGGTCTTCATGCGCTTGAGGGTGCGGCCGATGGCGGAGGCCCACTGGGACGGGTTCAGGCGCAGCCACAGGCCGGTCAGCAGGGCGCCGGCGAACACGCCGGTGCCGGCGGCGGACAGCCAGTTGATGACGAAGCGGGCGGCTTCGGGCTTGGCTCCGGCCGGGGCGACCGGCGGGGTGCGCTGCACCATCATGTGCAGGGCGGGCATGTCCCAGAACGGCATGGAGAGCGTGCCGCCGAACTTGGTGCCGAGGAAGGTGGTGTCGAACTTGACGGAGCTGAACAGGGTGTTCAGGGTCGTCTTGAAGGTGGGCATGCCCCAGACGGCGCAGCAGGCGATGAGGAAAGCCCAGGGCATCCAGGCGCTGAGGGTCTGGCCGATGGTGTAGGGATACTTCCAGGTGGAGATGTCGATTTCCTCGGTGGTCTTGCCGCTCACCCGTTCGGACTTGAGCAGGAAGCGGGTCTTGGGGTGCCAGATGAAGCGCAGGAAGACGGCCGTGCAGATGACCGAGAACACGCCCGAGATCACGTCGGTCATCAGGTGGGTGGGGGCGTAGCCCGAGGAGAACCACTGCATGATGGCGAAGGACACCGCCGGAAACCGCGGCGGCCGGCCAGACCTCCCAGACTTCCTTCCACTTGCCGCCTTCCATCTTCACGAACACGGCGATCAGCCAGAACGGCACCAGGACGGACACGAACGGGCACTGGTGCCCGGCCATCGGCGAAAGGGTCAGCTGGTCGAGGCCGCTCACCTGCGAGAGGACGACGATGGGGGTGCCGATGGCGCCCCATGCCACGGGGGCGGTGTTGGCCAGCAGGTTCAGGACGGCCGACTGGAAGGGACGGAAGCCCAGGCCCACCATCACCGCGCCGGCGATGGCCACCGGGGTGCCGAAGCCCGAGGTGCCTTCGATGATGGCGCCGAAGGAGAAGGCGATCAGCAGCACCTGCAGCCGGCGGTCGAAGGAGATGTGGACGATCGACTCCTTGACGATCTCGAACTGCCCGGTCATCACCGTCATGGTGTAGAGGAGCATGGCGGACAGCACGATCCAGATGATGCCCAGGAGGCCGGACAGGGTGCCGAAGCAGAAGGCCGAAACGGCCGAGGCCACCGGCATCCCGAAGGCGAGGCAGCTCACCACGAAAGCGGCGATGACGCCGAACAGCGCCGCGTACGGAGCCGAGATGCCCAGGTGCCGGTTGCCGTCCTTGTCCCGGTGCGGGTGCAGGGCGATGAAATAGAGCAGCGTCGCTATGGGTATGGCCGCCACGAGGGTGGACAGGAACGCGTTGCCGAAAGGATTGTAGTTCTGGAAAAACATGCTGCCTCCCAAGGGGGTGGGACTGCTGGCTCCGGCATGCCGGGGCGGGGCGATGAAGTACGGATGCGCCACCAGCCGATCAGAACCTCAGGAACCTGGATGACCGTTCCTGGCGGGGCAGGTGAAACGCACGCCTGTACCCGCCATGCGAAGACACTGATCGGACTGGAAATCATATTGTCTGGAAGTTTTATGGCTGGATCATCACTCCGCCCGTTTTCAAAGTCAATCTTTTTTGATGGATATGTTTCGGGCGGTCGGCCTGGGGCGGAATGCGGGCCTTGTTATCATGGGGTGGCTGGAGCATTGCCATGGCACTTGAAAGCGGAACGGGACCCTTGCTGGAGCGGGCGCTGGCGCGCCTGGGCGGCCAGGCTTCCGGGGGCGGTCGCATCCTCGCGGCCATGTCGGGCGGAATCGACAGTTCGGTGATGGCCGCGCTGCTGCACCGGGCCGGCTTCGAGGTGGTCGGCGTTTCCATGCAGCTGTTCGACAAGACGCGCGCTTCGGGCGCCACGGGCCCGATGGCCGAAGGCAGGTGCTGCACGCTGGATGATTTCCAGGACGCGCGGCGGGTGGCCTTCCAGTGCGGCTTTCCGCACTACGTGCTGGACCTGGAGGAGCGCTTCCGGGAGACGGTGATCGAACCGTTCGTGGCCGGCTACCTGAGGGGCGAAACCCCCAGCCCCTGCATCCGCTGCAACCAGCACCTGAAGTTCCGGGCGCTGCTCGAGCGGGCCCGGGAGATGGAGCTGCGCCCGGGTGGCCACCGGCCACTACGCGCGGATCACCCGGGACGCCCGCGGCTGGCACCTGCGCAAGGCGGCGGACGCCGCCAAGGACCAGAGCTACTTTTTGTTCACCCACGACCAGGACAGCCTGTCCCGCACCCTGTTCCCCCTGGCCGGATACACCAAGCCCGAGGTGCGGCCGCTGGCCCGGGAACTGGGCCTGCACCTGGCGGACAAGGCCGAAAGCCAGGAGATCTGCTTCATCCCCGGACGCTACGACAGCTACATCGAAGAGGTCGGCCGGGCGCCGGTCCAGGCCGGCCCCGGCCCGATCCGCCACCTGGACGGACGGATCCTGGGCAGCCATGAAGGCTATTGGCGCTTCACGGTGGGCCAGCGCAAGGGGATCGGCGTGGCCTACCCGACCCCGCTGTTCGTGGTCCGGGTGGACCCCGCCAGCGACACCGTGTGGGTGGGCGGCGAGGAGGACCTGCTGGGCCGCGCCCTCACGGCCCGGGAGACCAGCTGGTGCCTGGAGGCGCCGGCCGGGCCCCTGCCCTGCCTGGCCAAGATCCGCTCGCGCGGCGCCGAGGTGGAGGCCGTAGTGGAGCCCCTGGAGGGGCGGCGCGTCCGGGTGGCTTTCCGCGAGCCGCAGCGGGCCATCGCCCCCGGGCAGGCGGTGGTGTTCTATGCGGACGACGAGGTGCTGGGCGGCGGGTGGATCGAGGGCTAGGCTTCGCCCGGGCGGGGTGTGGGGGTGTGGGGGGACGGAGAGCGAGCAGCGCGAGCGCGCGGTCCCCCCACGGACATATCAACGCCTGCCCCGGCTCCGGCCGTCCTCGAGGTGGGCGTAGAAGCTGCTCCGGCGCAGGTCCTCCTCCACCTGGATGGCCTGGTGCAGGGGCGGGAAGGCCCGCTGCTCGCAGTCGGTGCGGTCGCACAGCCGGCAGGTGACGCCGACGGGCACCGGCGGCTGGTCCAGCGCCAGGCCGTCGGCGTAGACCAGTTCCCGGGCATGGCTGATCTCGCAGCCCAGGCCCAGGGCCTGGATGGCATGCTGGCCCCGGTAGGTGCCGGTGTCCCGCTGCAGGGTGCGGGCGATGCAGAAGTACTTGCGGCCGTCGTTCATTTCGCTGATCTGGGTGCGGATCAGCCCCGGGGTCAGGAAGGAGGCGTGGATGTTCCAGCGCGGGCAGCAGCCGGAGTAGCGGGCGAAGCGGATGCCCGAGGCGGAAAAGCTCTTGGAGATGTTGCCGGCGATGTCGATGCGCAGGAAGTGGAACGGCACGCCTTCTTCGTGCGGGCCGGCGCAGGGCGGTCAGGCGGTGGCAGACCTGCTCGAAGCTGGCCTGGAACCGGCGCGAAAGCAGCTCGATGTCGTAGCGCGCGGCCCGGGTCGCGCGCAGGAACGGGCCGTAGGGCATGAGCACCGCCGCGGCGAAGTAGTTGGCCAGGGCCACCCGGGCCATGGACCGGGCCACCGGCCCGGTGAGCAGCGGATCCTCGGTGAGCTGGTCCAGCAGGTCGCCCAGGGCCAGCAGCGCCCACTGGTGAGCCATCTGGAAGGTCCGGCTGCGCGGCGACAGCAGTTCGGAAAGGCTCAGCACCCGGGTGCCCGGATCGTACCGGCGCAGGATCCCCGGGGCCTCCTCGGCCCAGTGGATGCGCACCTGGATGCCGCGCTCCCGGAAGGCGCCCACCAGCCCCGGGTAGAGCAGCTCCGGGTCCAGGGCGGCCTCGCGCCAGAGGGCTTCGGCGGCCTCCTCCAGTTCGGGGAAGTGGTTCATCCTGCGCTGGATGAAATCCCCGGCGGCCTCCGACGGCAGGGGCGCGGAGGCGGGCGGGAAGCCCTGGCCGTCGCTCAGCTGGTCGGACAGGGCCTCCATCTGCGCCGGCGCGCCTCCCGGTACGACTGGTAGAGCAGGAACACCGCCCGGGCCAGGGCCGGGCCGTTCTGGGCCAGGTCCCGCACCTCCGAGGCCGGCAGGTCCAGGGGCTCGAACAGCGGGTCGCCGAAGGCCTCCATGAGGTCCTCCGCCACCCGCTGGTCGGCTCCGGGCGCGAAGCTCTTGCAGGTCCACCCTGAAGGAGTGGGCCAGCTGGATGAGCAGGTTGGCCGTGAGCGGGCGCTTGTTGGCCTCGATCAGGTTGAGGTAGCTGGGGCTGATGGCCAGGCGCTCGGCCATCTGCACCTGGCTCAGGCCCTCCTGGCGCCGCAGGGCCCGCACCTTGGCCCCCAGGCGGGGCATCGGCCTGGTCGAGGCGATTCCGTCATGGATGGCTCCGTTTACAGGATTTACAAAGTAACGGCTTGTTGCATTTTCATTTTTTGACAACTCAACTCTCTCATTTCAATGAGTTCTTGCGCGCGCTCCAGTTTAAGTCAATTTGTGACTGAGATCAATTCTCTGGAGTCCGCATGACGCGATCATGTCTTCCCCGGGACCCAGGAGCGCGACTCCCCTGCCCCCAGGTTCCGGACATCTTCTCCAGCGAGGCGCTCGCCTTCCTGCGCAGACCTCACCCTGCGCTTCAGCCGAGCCTCCGGACCCTGCTGGCCCGGCGCGAGGCGGCCCAGGCCGGCTTCGACCGGGGCGCGCGCCCCGGGTTCCTGGCCGAAACCGGCGCATGTCCGCGCCGGCGAATGGAGCGTGGCGGCCCTGCCCGCGGCGCTCCTGGACCGGCGCGTGGAGATCACCGGCCCGCCCGAACGCGAAGATGCTCATCAACGCCCTGAACAGCGGCGCCCGGGTCTACATGGCCGATTTCGAGGACAGCCTGGCGCCCACCCTGGACAACCTGGTGCTCGGCCAGGCAGACCCTACCTGGCCGTGCGCGGCCAGCTTGCCCGGCGACCCGGCAGGGCAGGCTACCGCCTGGACGGCGCGTCGCCACCCTCATGGTCCGGCCCCGGGGCCTGCACCTCCTGGAAGGGCACCTGGAGGCGGCGGGGCAGCCGGTGCCGGCCTGCCTGTTCGACGCGGGCCTGTTCCTGTTCCACAACGCCCGGGAGCTGTGCGGGCGGGGCGCCAGGCCCCTGCCTTACCTGCCCAAGCTGGAGCACCACCTGGAAGCGCGCTGGTGGAACCTGGTGCTGGAAGCCGTCGAGCGCGACCTGGACCTGCCCGCCGGCAGCATCCGCACCACCATGCTCATCGAGACCCTGCCGGCGGCCTTCCAGATGGAAGAGATCCTCCACGAGCAGCGCGACCCGGGCCGCCGGCCTGAACCTGGGCGCTGGGACTACATCTGTTCAGCTTCATCAAGACCCTGCGCATCGATCCGGGAGCGGTCCTGCCGGACCTGCCGTCCTGCACATGGAGCAGCCCTTCCTGCGCGCCTACGCGCGGCTGCTGGTGCGCACCTGCCACCGCCGCGGCTGCCCGGCCATGGGCGGCATGAGCGCCTTCGTGCCCCAGAAGGGCGATCCGCGGCACCGGACGGGCCTTCGCCCAGGTCCGGGTCGCAGGTGGAGCGACGGCTGCGACGGCACCGGGTCGCCCACCCGGCCCTGTGCCGGTCGCCCAGAGTTCGACCGCCCGATGCCCGGCCCGAACCAGATGCACCGGATCCCCGATCCAGTGGACGCGGAGCAGATGCTGGAAGTGCCGCCCGGGCCGCGGAGCGCCGCGGGGCTCGGCCAGAACCTGCGGGTGGCGGTGCGCTACCTGGAATCCTGGCTGCGCGGCCAGGGCTGCGTGGCCGCTGTACGGCCTCATGGAGGACTCCGCCACCGCCGAAATGGCCCGCATGCAGCTCTGGCAGTGGCTGAACCACGGGGTGGAGGTGGACGGCCTGGGGCGGCTGGACCGGCGCCCTGTTCCATGGCCACGTGCAGGACACCCTCGACCGGATCCAGGCCGAGGTGGGCAACGAGGTGTTCGCCTCGGGCCGCTTCCTGGAAGCCGCCGACCTGCTGGAGACCCTGATCCTGCAGCCCGGCCCCCCTTCCTTCCTCACGCCTCCCCGCCTACGACCTGCTCGCGGACGCCGTCCTTGCCGAGGTGAATTGACATGATCACTCCGTTCGAATCCCGCTGGACCGGCGTGCAGCGCCCCTACTCCCAGGCCCAGGTGGTCCGCCTGCGCGGCTCCGTCGGCATCGCCCACACCCTGGCCCAGCGCGGCGCCCAGCGGCTGTGGGAGCAGCTCAAGCTGGAGCCCTTCGTGCCCGCCCTGGGCGCCCTCACCGGCGGCCAGGCGGTGCAGATGGTCAAGGCCGGGCTGCAGGCCATCTACTGCTCCGGCTGGCAGGTGGCGGCGGACGCCAACCTGTCCGGCTCAGACCTATCCCGACCAGAGCCTGTATCCGGTCAATTCGGTCCCGGCCCTGGTCAAGCGCATCAACGGCGCCCTGCAGCGGGCCGACCAGATCGAGTGCGCCGAGGGCGGCGCCACGCGCGACTGGATGGCGCCCATCGTGGCCGACGCCGAGGCCGGCTTCGGCGGACCGCTCAACGCCTTCGAGCTGATGAAGTCCATGATCGAGGCCGGCGCGGCCGGCGTGCACTTCGAGGACCAGCTCAGCAGCGAAAAGAAGTGCGGCCACCTGGGCGGCAAGGTCCTGGTGCCCACCGGCCAGTTCATCCGGACCCTGGTCGCCGCGCGCCTGGCCGCGGATGTGCTGGACGTGCCCACCGTGCTGGTGGCGCGCACCGACGCCGACTCCGCCAGCCTGCTCACCACGGACGTGGACGAGCGGGACCGCCCGTTCCTCACCGGCGAGCGCACCCCCGAGGGCTTCTTCCGGATCAAGGGCGGCCAGGCCTGCGCCATCGCCCGGGCCCTCGCCTACGCGCCCTATGCCGACCTGCTGTGGTGCGAGACCTCCACGCCCAGACCTGGCCGAGGCCACGCGCCTTCGCCGAGGCCGTGCTGGCCGCCCACCCGCGGCAAGATGCTCGCCTACAACTGCTCGCCCTCCTTCAACTGGCGCAAGAACCTGGACGACGCCGAGATCGGCCGGTTCCAGCGCGAGCTGGGCGCCATGGGCTACCGCTTCCAGTTCATCACCCTGGCCGGGTTCCACGCCCTGAACCACGGCATGTTCGAACTGGCACGCACCTACCGGGAGGAAGGCATGACCGCCTACGCCCGGCTCCAGAGCGCCGAATTCGATTCCGAGCCGGCGCGGCTACACCGCCACCCGGCACCAGCGCGAGGTGGGCACCGGCTACTTCGACGCCGTGGCGGAAGCGGTGAGCGGCGACGGGGTGTCCACCCTGGCGCTCACCGGGAGCACGGAGAAGGACCAGTTCTAGGAGCCATTCCGGCGGATGAGCCCGAGGCGCCGGAGGTCTTCCAGGTATCTGTGCATGAGGGCCTGGTCCAGATGGGGGATGTCCGGCTCGCCGCCGGGCTTGAGGCGGCGCACCTCGGAGCGGAATAGGCTGGCGTCGACGCGCTCCCCCGAGCCAGGGTCCTGCGGTTCGGCCCATGCCTGCAGGACCGGCAGGGCCGAATGCTGGCGCTCCGCGGCCGGCAGGGCCTGGAGCCTGGCGGTGAAGGCGGTGAACCAGGCCGCATGGTCCGGGATCCGCTCGATGGGATAGCCGGCGGACTCCACCCAGTCGATCAGGGTGTCCAGGGACACGCCGTCGTCCCAGTTGGCGTTGCTCACCTGGTAGGTGGCGTGGCCGACTCCGTGGGCGCTGGACAGCGCCCCCATGGCCGCGGCGACGAAGTCCACCGGCAAGCCGTCGTAATGGGGTCTGGAAGGGCCCGACATAGAAGCTGCCCGGGGCGAGGCGGGTGTTGACCACGCTGGCGAGCAGGCGGGTCAGCATGTCCGGGACGTTGACCTGGCCCCGGTAGCGGCGGTCCGGCAGGATCATGTCCGGCCGGAACACCCGCACCGGCATGCCGAACCGCTGGTGCAGTTCCTTCATCATCACTTCGCCCGCCCACTTGCTGGCGGCGTAACCGTGGGCGTATCCACCCGTGGTCGACCATTCGCCGCGCAAGGCGTCGACCCCGTTCTGCTCCATCACCTTGCCGGTCCCGCGGGCGCCCGCCAGCACCCCGAGGGTCGACACGTAATCGAACCGCTTGGGCCGGCCGCGCAGGGCCAGGCGCGACCAGCTGCGCGGTGCCGAGCACATTGGGCTCGAACAGCTGCTCGTAGCTGAATACATGGTTAACCATGGCCCCAGTGTGGACGATCAGGTCGAGCTCGCCGGCCAGCCGGTCGTAGACCGCGGGCGCCAGCCCGAGCCGGTCCGCGGCCAGGTCCCCGGCCAGCACCTCCAGGTGCCGCGGCCAGGGACTGGAAACGCCGCAGCAGGCGGTCGTCCCCGGTGCCGTAGGCGGCCTGAAGCCGCGCGGCCGCGGCCTGGTCGTCGGCGGCCCGCACCAGGGCGCATACCCGGCCCCCGGCCTGGGCCATCCGCTCCAGCCATTCGAGGCACAGGACGTGGCCAAGGAATCCGTTGGCGCCGGTCAGCAGCACGGTGCGCACCGGGGGCCGCAGGCGGGCAACACCGCCGCCCCGGCGCGGTCCAAAGGGCCGATCAGGCGTTCCAGGCCGCAGGTCCGACGCCCGGAGCACGGTCGCGCCGGCGCCGTGCACCGCGCGGAAGGTCGGCAGGCCGCCGGGGGCCTCCGGGCGGCCCGCGCCCAACTGGCGCACCAGGGCCGCCAGCCCGCTGCCCGGGTTCAGGATCGCCGCCACCGGCACGGGAACGCCGCAGGCCTCCTCCAGCCGCAGGGACAACGCCAGGGCGCTGACGGAATCCCCGCCCAGTTCCCGGAAGCTGGCGGACAGATCCAGGTCCGGCCACGCCCAGGACGGCCGCCACCGCCCGTTTGCATCCGCACCGCCAGCGGCGCCTGGCCATCGTCTTCGCCCGGCGCCCGCGTCGGGCTGGTCGAGCTGGCGCGTAGAGGGCCTCCAGACGCTCGCCATAGCGCTGCTTCAGCTGGGGCCGGGCCGGCTTGTTGACGCCGGTGAGGAGGCCGTTCTCCCGCGTCCAGCGTGCCGGCTCCACCAGGAAGTCGCGGGGCACTTCGAAGGGGCGCAGGCGGGCCGCGCCGGCGATGCGGCTGAATTCGGCGCGCAGCAGCCGCCTGAGGGCGGCCGGGTCGGGTTCCCCGCTCCCGCCCAGGCGCCCGGCCACCGCGCTCCACTCCGGCACCACCACGGCCAGCAGGCAGGCGCGCTGGCTGTTGGCGTACAGGTAGACCTGGTCCAGGCAGGGGGCTGCCGGCGCTGAAGAGGCTTTCCAGGCGCCAGAGGGTGACGTACTCGCCCTGGGCCAGCTTCACGACGTTGTTCATCCGGTCGATCCACGCCACCTGGTCGGGCCCGCGCTCCTCGACGATGTCGCCGGTCCTGAGAAAGCCGTCCTCGTCGTACAGCGCCCGGGTGGCGGCGGCGTTCCGGAAGTAGCCCGGGACGCTCTGGCCGTCTTGACCCGAAGCTCGCCGCGCGGATGGGGCTGGTCGCTGAGCCGGTAGCCCAGCTCCGGCACCTCGGCCAGGCGGTAGCCGTGTCACCGTGGGGCGGCAGACCACCCCGTCCAGGGTGAGGACGCCCGCTTCGGTGGAGCCGTAGCCTTCGTACACCGGGATCTCGAAGCAGCTGGCCAGCCACGGCCACGACCTCCGGGGCGGTGGGCGCCGCGCCGATGAACGCCGCGGCCAGCCGGTCGCCCAGGAAGTCGGCGCGCGCCGCCGGATCGGCACGCCGGTCCGCCTGCGGCGCTCGACCTCGGTGGGCCTGGTGGATCATTCGGAAATGCGGGGCACCAGGTTGAGGGAGGTGGGCCGCGCCAGGCGGATGTCCTCGAACAGGGTCGAGAGGTCGCTCGCCAGGGTGAAATGCAGTGACGCCGCCCAGCACCAGGGCGCGCACCACGGCGTGGCGGCCCATGGCGTGGCCCAGGGGGTAGAAGCTGAGGCCGATGCAGGGGAACCGGGCCATCTGGCTGAGCGAGCGCAGGCTGCCAGTGGGAGCGCCAGATGCGCTGGGTCATCATGGCCCCCTTGGGAAAGCCGGTGCTCCCCGAGGTGTACATCAGGGTGGCCAGGGGGTCGGTCGCCGGTGGCCGGGAGCCATGGATCCAGGGGCCCGGCGGCGCGGCCCAGGGCGGCCAGCCTCCGCCAGGGTGGAGCAGCGGCCGCGCCGCGCGCGCCCGCTGTTCCTGCCAGCTGCGCGGCCTCCAGGTCCGCCCCCGGGTGCAGGTCCATCACCACGACGCCGCGCACCGTGGGGCAGCCCGGCAGCAGCTCCAGCACCGCGGGCAGGCCCTCCCGGGAGCAGATGACGCAGGCGAACTCCCGCCTCGTTGACGAGGTGCCGGAGATCCTCGGCGGCCATGCCCGTCTGCAGCACCGCCGAGACGGCTGCCGGCAGTAGAGGCAGGCAAGGTTGGCGACCACGTAGTCGATGCTGCCGAAGCCGATAGATGCCGGCGATCTCCCCGGGCGAAGGGCGATGCGCGGGTCCCGGACCAGCCCGGCCGCCAAGTCGACCGTGCGCTGCCAGGCGGTTCCGATAGGTGATGGTGTTCCAGGCGGGGAGGAAGCGCGGGGCCCGGCCCCCCGGCGCGGGCTCCAGGGCGAAGGCGCGTTCGCCCAGGGCGGGACGGTCCCCGTAGGCCGCGCAGGCCCGCTGGAACACCTCGATGGCGGCCAGCCGATCGTTCTGCAGGGCTTCAATCACGTCCGGCCGGGGCGCCGATCGACGCAGTTCCGGATCGCTTTCGGCGAGCTTTCCCAGCCGTTCCAGGGCCCGTTCAAGCAGGTCGGCGTTCGTTCGTGCGGCTGCTGAAATCAAGGGGATAATTGCAGTATCCATTTTTGTTATCCTATTTTTCAAATATTCCATATTTAAAGTAAATATTTTATTCGTTAAATCTCACCAAAGAAATCTAACGGCACGGTCCGGCCGTGTCAAGATCGGGTCGCCAGGTTGACTGTGGCGTCCGTGGTTCCGCCCGTCGTGCCTGGCGGTTGGCTCCGGGTTCCGGGGCGGCGCGCCGACCCACCGGTGCGTGAGAGCCTTGCCGCAGCCTCGTCGGCTTCGCCTCCTGCGGGTGCGCCAAGGTCTCACGCTGCCCCTTCCCCGCCTGGGTTGGGGGTTCCTTCGGTTGGCGGCATGGGGGCGAGGAGGCCGCTCCCCGGAAGGCCCGGGGTCCCATGATGGTTGCTTTGAATTTTTGTTCATTGAAACGAAGACGAATCGACTCGGCCCTGGGGGGAAGGAGCAGCGTGACCGCTTGGCCCCCCCGGAGCGGAGCGAGGAGGGGCCAAGCGGATCACGCGCCGGTGGGGTCGGCGCAAAAACCCGGCACCCGAAGCCCACCGCAAGGTGCGACGGGCGGAACAACGGACGCCGCCCTAGCGTCCGCCCCGGGTGAAGGCGCGAAGCGGGCGGCCGGCCTTTAAGTGGGCGGCCAGGCGCGCCATGACCGGACGGCAGTGCCGGAAAAAACGGCGGTAGGCCGGGCACAGGCGGTTCAGCGGGGCGCCGTCGGGGGCCCGGTCGATGCGGTCCTTGGGGCAGCCGCCGTGGCACCAGGCCAGGACGTCGCAGGTCCGGCACCTGCCCGGCAGGGTGTCGCGCTTGCGCTGGCCGAAGGCTTTGAGTTCCGGCAGGGCGGTGAGTTCGGCCAGGGGCCGCTCGCAGAGGCTTCCCAGGCGCGTCGCGGCGTCCACGAAATGGTCGCAGGGGTAGAGGCCGCCGTCGTGCTCCAGCACCACCACCTCGCCGCAGGTGGGCCGGAAAAGGCACAGGGCGTGGTCCAGGCCGAAGGCCGGGCGCAGGGCCTCGTCGAACAGCTGGATCACCACCCGGCCGAGGTCCTGGCGGATCCATTGGTCGAACACCGAACAGAGGAAGGCGCCGATGGCCTCGGGCTCGGCGCAGGCGGGGCCGGCCGGCACGACCAGGGGCAGGAACTGCAGGTGGGTGACGCCCAGGCCGCGGAAGAAACCGTAGACTCCCGGCGCGTCGCCGACGTTGCCGGCGTGCAGCACGCAAAGGACGTCGGTGTGCACCCCGTGCCGCTTGAGCAGGCGGAAGGCGCGCACCGCCTCCAGATGGCTGCCCTGGCCGGCGCGGGTGGTCCGGAAGCGGTCGTGGGCTGGCGCCGGGCCGTCCAGGCTGAGCCCCACCGAGAAGCGTTCGGCCGCCAGGAACCGGGCCCAGGCCGGGTCCAGCAGGGTGCCGTTGGTCTGGATGCCGTTGCGCACGCCGCGCCCGGGCGGGCAGTGCCGCTTCTGCAGTTCGACGATGCGCTGGAAGTACGGCAGGCCCAGCAGGGTGGCCTCGCCGCCGTGCCACTCGAAGTGGGTGACCGGGCCGCCGGAGGCCTCGAGGCGCTCCCGGATGTAGCGCTCCAGGAGGTCGTCGGCCATGCGCGGCGGCGGGCTGGAGGCGAACAGGGCGTCCTTGGACAGATAGTAGCAATAGGCGCAGGCCAGGTTGCAGCGTGGCCCGGCCGGCTTGGCCATGACCAGGATTTCGGCGGGAACGCCTTCCGGGCTCACGGGGCGGTGGCGGCGCCGAGGAAGGTCAGCAGCCGGGCATAGGCGTCCCGGGCCGCGTGGACGTGGTAGACCGGCCGGGTGTCGTTGAAGAAGGCGTGCGCCGCCCCTTCGTAGACCTGGTATTCGAATCGCTTCCCGGCCTCGGCCATGGCCTTGGCGAAGGCCGGCAGGCCGGCGTTGACCCTCGCGTCCAGCGATCCGTAGAAGCCGGCCACCGGGCATTGGATCCGCGCGACCTTGTCCAGCGGCGGGGCGCTGCCGTAGAAGATGGCGGCGCCGGCCAGTTCCGGCTCCTCGCAGGCCAGCAGCGCCGACAGCCCGCCGCCCATGCAGAAGCCGACGCAGGCGACCTTCTGGCCGCTGGAGGCGGGGCACGAAGCGCGCAGGTGGTGATGGGCCGCGCGCACGGCCGGCAGGAACTTGTCCAGGTGGCCCAGTTCGCCGAACAGCGCGCCGAGCGAGGCCTCGATCCGCGCCGCGTCCGCCGCGGGCCGCTGCGCCAGCGCGGCCGCGCGCACCGCCGGATCGGCCCAGGCGGTGGGCGGCATGCCGTTCATGAAGGCCTGCACCTCGGCCACCCGCGGGGCGGCCATCAGCTCCGGCCGCTGGCCGCCCACGGCGAAGAGATCGGGCGCCAGCGCGGCATAGCCGGCCCCGGCCAGGCGCCGGGTCAGGTCCTCGATGTGGCCGTCGACCCCCCAGATCTCCTGGATCACCACCACCCCGGGCAGCCCCGCCGCGACCCCCTCGGGCCGGGCCAGGTAGCCCGAGAAGTCTCCGAAACGCACCCAATCCGCATGCACCGGCATGACCGCCTCCCAGGAACCAGCCCAGATTAGCTACTATGATCCTTGCGCGCACGCCATTGGGAGCTCAAGTGACACATTTCAAGGTCATCATCATCGGCACCGGCCCCGCCGGCTACACGGCGGCGATCTACGCCTCCCGCGCCAACCTGGCGCCCCTGGTCCTGGAGGGGGCCCAGCCCGGCGGCCAGCTCACCATCACCACCGACGTGGAGAACTTCCCCGGCTTCCCCCAGGGCATCCAGGGGCCGCAGCTGATGAGCGACATGCGCGAGCAGGTGGTCCGGCTCGGCGCCGAGGTCAAGCCCGAGACCGCGCTCAAGGTCGACCTGGCCCGGCGCCCCTTCAGGGTGGCCACCGACCAGGGCGAATACACCTGCGACGCCCTCATCATCGCCACCGGGGCCAGCGCCAAGTGGATGGGCATCCGCAAGGACGAGGAGCTCAGCCGCACCGGCGGCGGGGTCTCCGCCTGCGCCACCTGCGACGGCTTCTTCTTCCGGGGCAAGGAGATCGCCGTGGTGGGCGGCGGCGACACGGCGCTGGAGGAGGCGACCTTCCTCACCAAGTTCGCCACCAAGGTCACCATCGTGCACCGCCGGGACCGCCTGCGCGCCTCCAAGGCCATGCAGGAGCGGGCGATGAAGAACCCGAAGATCGAGTTCAAGTGGAACGCCGTGGTCACCGACGTGCCCACCCGGGAGCAGGTCCTGCCCAGCGGCGAGAAGGTGCAGAAGATCCGGGCCCTGGCCCTGAAGGACACGGTCACCGGGGCCGAATCGGAACTGCCGGTGGAAGGCCTGTTCGTGGCCATCGGGCACCAGCCCAACACCGGCCTGTTCGCCGGGCAGCTGCCCATGAACGAGGCCGGCTACCTGGAAGTGGAGCCCGGTTCCAGCCGCACGCCGGTCGCCGGGGTGTTCGCCTGCGGCGACGTCCAGGACCACGTCTACCGCCAGGCGGTCACCGCCGCGGGATCCGGCTGCATGGCGGCCATCGACGCCGAACGCTGGCTGGCCGAACAGGGTCTGGCAGAATAACGGTTCCCCAACCCGCGGCAGGGCGGTTAAGCTTCACCAGACACTTTGCCCCAGCCCATGAACCTGCTCGCGATCACCAAGCATCCCATGCTCCTCGAAAGGCTGCGCACGGCCTTCGAGGGAGCGGGGCATACCGTCACGGCGGTGCCGGACCACCTGCACGCCCTGGCCAACGAGGCCTGGAACGGCGCCCACCTGATGCTGGTGGACGCGGATGGCGACCCCCTGGACGGCTACCGGCTCTGCCACCTGCTCCGGGCCGAGTCGCGCAGCCTGTTCCGCAACCTGCCCGATCTTCCTCATCCTGGACCACCCGGCCGGCGACGCCGACCGCGCCGCGCTGGCGGAGGTGGACGGGGACGGGTTCCTGGAGGCGGACGCCTCGATCCAGGCGCTGCTCACCGTGCTGGGCCCGCTCCTGGAGGGGGCCCTGCCCCGCGGGCCGCAGGCCCCGGGCCACCCTGCTGGCCCATGGGCCTGCCGGCAGCGCAGGTCCGGAAGATCACCGAGGCGGTGCGAGCACCTCGGCTTCGAGCTGCAGACCTGCTCCGCGCGAGGACCTGCCGGAGGCGGCCCGGGAACTGCGCCCGCCGATCCTGTTCCTGGGCCTGGGCCGCTCCATCGAACAGGCCCAGGCCGCGCTGCAGAGCCTGGCGGGACTGCCCCAGCCGCCCTACCCCATCCTGGTGGGCGCGCTGCCGGCCGAAGCCGCGCAGCGCCGGCTGCTCACCGCCGGGGCCATGGACTGGCTCACCCTGCCCCTCTCCGGCCCCATGATGCTGCACGCCTGCCGGAAGGCCGTGGAATGGATCCACATGCAAGCGGATCCAGCCGGAATACCAGTTCCAGCTCAACGACCTGGTGGAGCAGCGCAAGGTGCTGGAGCTGGAGACCAGCGCCCTGCGCAGCGAGGTGCTCACCGATTCCCTCACCGAGCTGCTCAACCGGCGCGCCTTCGACCAGCACCTGGAGCACGCGGTCAACCAGTGGGAGCGCCACCGCCGCTCGTTCGTGCTGATCCTGGGCGATCTGGACTATTTCAAGCTGATCAACGACCGCTTCGGCCACCTGGTGGGCGACCAGGTGCTCAAGGCCGTGGCCCAGCGCATCGCCGCGTCCCTGCGCCGGTCGGACCTGGCCTTCCGCATCGGCGGCGAGGAGTTCGCCATCATCCTCACCGAGTCCAGCCTGCACGCCGGGGCCGAGGTGGCCGAGAAGATCCGCCGGCGCATCGACGAACTGCCGGTGACCCTGGAATCCGGCCAGAACGTCTTCCCCACCATGAGCTTCGGCCTGGGCACCCCGGACGGCGCCGACAGCGCGGCCCTGTTCGCCCGGGTGGACCAGGCCCTCTACCTGGCCAAGCGCAAGGGCCGCAACCGCATCGAAGTGCTCCCCGGCACCGAATAGGCCAGCTTCCGTCCATTGAATGGCACGTATCTGCGTTGGCCGAGTTGGCGGAGCCGCAGGCGAAGCACCCTCGGCGTTGACATTTCTTCAGATCGGCTTGCCAGGGCGCCGGTTTTGGATGCAAGGGGAACAGCCGACCGCAGTTGGTCGGGATGGTTCCACTGATACGCTCGGCCTGGGCTAGAACCCGATTGGGACAGGTCGCCCAGGCTGCGCAGGGTGATCACCAGGTCGATCCGGTCCTCCTTGGTGAGGGCGTTGGGGGCCTTGATGGCCACGTGGGAGTAGCGCATGGATTCCGCCACGCAGGGCTGGACGTAGGCGAGCGCCACCTGGCTGGTGGCGAAGCCGCCTCTGGGTGAAGTCGTAGTTGGTGGAGAATTCCAGCCGCACCTGGTCGCTCCAGAGGCGCTGGAGGCCTCCCAGTCTGGATCCCCTTCTGGCGCACCAGCAGGCGGTTGATGCCGGTGGAGAAGAAGGCCAGGTTGAACTGGGTGCCTTCCGCCGGCATTGTACTGGGCCGACAGGGCGTTGTCGGAGGTGCTGTCGGAGACGTCGGTGCTCTGGTGGAAGCTGATGTGCAGCTTCTCGTTGGGCTCCACGTCGATGTCGTTGTCCACGGAGCCCCAGCCCTTCTGGAACCGCCCGTCGGGCAGCAGGATGGTGCGGAAGTTGTACTTGGTGGAGATCTTCCAGCGCACCAGGTCCAGGAACGGCACCCCGGGCCGGGACGGCCCAGGAAATGCTGCTTCACGCCCAGTTCCACGCTCTGCTCGCCGGCGGCGCTGCCGGCCACGCCGGGCTGGGAATCCACCTCGTCGAAGTGGGGCAGGTAGCCCTCGGCGCCGGAACGGCTGGTGCTCGGACAGCGCGAAATAGGGGTCCATCACGTGCTTGACCTCGCCCCGGTAGCCGAAGATGTGCACGTCCTGGAACGTCCGGCCGATGGGCGGGGCGGAGAACTGCAGCCGGGCCGAGCCCAGCAACCGGTCCGCGGAGGGGCCGTCGACGATGAAGGGGTTCGCGTTGGCATTGGTCGGGGACAAGGTTGCTGCCGTTGAGGGCGTTGTCGGTTTCGTAGAACGAGGTGCCCAGGGTGGCCGAATAGTGGGTGAACCGGCCGCCAACCTGCAGGTCGGTGCGCAGCGGCCCCCACTGGCCCAGCCGCCCCGCCAGCCGCAGGGTGGCGTCGATCCGGCTCCAGGTGTAGGTCGAATTCAGCGGCTCGGCGGTGGGATCGGGTTCCAGGTTGAGGTTGTAGCCCAGCCGGCTCGGCCGCACGCCGCCGTCCAGGTAGAAGGATCCCAAGGGGATCGGGTAGAGGCTGCCTGGAAGCTCGGCAGGGTGTTCTTCTGCATGGAGGCGGGGAAACTGGTGGAGTAGAACGGGTCGTCGGGCAGGAAGTAGGTCTGCTGCTGGGCGGCGGTGACGTTGAAGTTGCCCCAGGGAAGTTCTTGCCCAGGTAGGTGGCGCTGTCGAAGGTGTTGGTCCCCAGCCTGGAGATGCCGCTGCCGTAGTCGGTGTCCAGCAGGGTGTCGGAGGCCCGGTTGATGTCCGCCGTGAACTGCCAGCCGTCCTCCCGCTGCCAGAGTTCCTTGATGTTGATACCGGTAGCGGCTGAGGTCGTCGGTGTCCTGGTGGATGTACTCGCCGGTGACCGCCCTGGTGGGTGGGCTCGGGGTCCCAGCGCAGGTCGCCGTTCCACAGGATGCCCTCCTTGGTGAAGTACTGGGGGGTGATGGTGGCGTCCGCGCTCTTGCCCAGCACCTGGTAGTAGGGCACGGCGAGGGAGGCGCCGTTGGGGCCGGAAAAGGACATGGAGATCGGCAGCACGCCCGAGGTGCGCTCGGCCTTGGCCGGGTAGATGGCCCAGGGCAGGTAGTAGTAGGTCGGCAGGTCGAACACCCAGATCCAGAGGTTGCGCAGCGTCGCGTAGTGGTCCAGGTCCACCTTCAGCTTGGAGACGCAGGGCCTTCCAGCCCGGCTTCTCCTCCGGGCAAGGGCTCAGCTTCGACCTGCTCGAACTCCCAGTGCTGCAGGGTGTTGAATTCGACCTTGGCGGAGACGCAGCACCCAGGTGGGGGGCAGTTCCAGCTCCAGGGCGTAGGCTTCGCCGATGCGCCGGCTCCAGTCCATCTTGAGCCGGCCGCAGCGCAGGCGCACGCCCTGGCCCCTCCAGCCGGATGTGCCCCTCCGCCTCCACCTGGCCGGTGGCCTGGCTGTACTGGATCCGGTCCGCCAGCAGCAGCAGGTCCTTGCCTTCCACCGCGCCGTCCACCAGGGTCCAGCCGTCGGGGGTCTCCTCCACGTTCCGGCCGCGCAGGCGCAGCGGTTCCTTGCGCTCGGCCTCCGGCTCCAGGGGCATGGGCCGCAGCGGCAGCAGTTCCCCCGGGTTCGGACTGGCCGGCAGGGCCTCCAGCCCGGGCAGCTCCGGCAGGGCCGGCAGGCCCTGGCCCGCCAGCGACAGCGGGAGGGCCCCCAGGGCGAGGGCCCTCCCGAAGCTCAGCCAGCCGCGTCGAGCATGGGATGGCTGGGAGCCCATGGTGGCGGGGTCGGACTATTTCTTGCGGGATTTGGCTGGGGCCACGGCGGGAGCATCCGCGGCCGGGGCCTTGCCTTGGGCTTGGGGCCGCGCTTCCGGGCGGCGGGGGCCGTTTCCTCGGCGGCCGCAGGCGCCTTGCGGGGCCGTCCGCGCTTGGGGGTCTCGGGCTCGGCGGGCCGCGGCGGGCGCCGGCGGCCGGCTTCCTTGGCGGCGCCCATCAGCCGGGGCCGGGGCGACGGGGTGAGCAGGTCCGCCACCAGGTCGGCGGAGAACAGGATCGGCGCGGGCGCTTCAGGCGGCGCCACGGGCACGGGCGAACTGACGATCACCGGCGCGGGGACGGGACTTCGGCGACGTGGACCGCGGGAACCGGAATGAAGGCGGGTTCGGGGGCCTGGGGTTCGGGGGCCTGGGGTGCCGGAGCCTGCGCGGGCTCGGCCGCGGCGGTCAGGGCGCGGTCGGCGGGCTTGCGCCGGCCCCTGCCGCGGCCGCGGGGGCCGGAGGGGGCGGCCGGCTCGGCCGGCTCGGCGGGCGCCTGGCGCTCGTCGTCCTCCTCGAGGTCATCCAGCGGCTTGGCGCTTTCGAACAGGGCGCGCAGGCGCTCCCGCTCGTCCAGGGCGGCGCGCTGGGCGTCCCGGCGCTCGTACTTGATCTCGGCCTCGGTGGCCTCTCGCGCCGGGGACTGGGGCGCAGGGGACTGCGGGCTCCGGCGGTGTCCTGCGGCCCTCTTCGCCCAGGGCCTTCTCGAAGGAAATCGGGCTGTCGCCGCCCAGGACCACGGTCTCGTCCTCGATCTCGAGGTGCCGCTCGCGGGAAGCCTTGGCGGGCGCCTTCTCGGCCTCGCCCTCCTCGGCCCGCTCGATCTCCGCGGCCATCTCGCCGAAGGGGATCTCCGGGTCGGCCAGGATGACGATGCGCGAGTCGTAGACGTCCTCCAGGCGCGGTCAGTTCCTTGCGCTTCTGGTTCAGCACGGCCAGGGCGATGGCGGGCATGAGCTTGACCCTGATCTCGGCGATGGCGTCCCGGCTGAGGATGGCCTTGATCCGGCGCACCACGCTGAGCACCAGGGCCTCGATGCTCTTGACCTTGCCGGTGCCCTGGCAGGTGGGGCAGGCTTCGTGGCTGACCTGCTGCAGGGAGGGGCGCAGGCGCTGCCGGGTCATGACCAGCACGCCGAAGCGGTTGATCTTGCCGACCTCCATGCGCGCCTTGTCCTCCTTGAGGCAGTCCACCAGCCGCTCCATGACCGCGCGGTTGTTGCCTTCCCGCTTCATGTCGATGAAGTCGATCACCACCAGCCCGGCCAGGTCGCGCAGGCGCAACTGGCGCGCGGCCTCCTCGGCGGCCTCCATGTTGGTCTTGAAGGCCATGTCCTCGACGTTGTCGCCGGTGGTCTTGCCCGAGTTGACGTCGATGGCCACCAGGGCCTCGGTCTGGTCGATCGCCAGGGCGCCGCCGGAGGGCAATGGCACCTTGCGCCCGTAGACCCGGTCGATCTGCTCCTCGGTCTGGAACTTGGAGAACAGCGGCTTCTTGCCGATGTAGTGCTTGAGCACGTTCTGGTACTGGGGCATGGTGCGCTTGAAGAAGTTCTGGGCGGCGTGGTAGGTCTCCAGGTCGTCGATGTGCACTTCCTCGATGTCGGAGGTGAAGGCGTCCCGCAGGGTGCGGGTCACCACGTCGTCCTCCTGCCAGACCAGCCCGGGGCCCTGCCGGTGCTTGTAGCGGCCCTGGACCTCCTTGTAGGTGTCCAGGAGGTAGTCCAGGTCGCGCTGGAAATCCTCCTTGGTGACGCCCAGGGAGGCGGTGCGCACGATCACGCCGAATTGGCGCGGAATATCCAATTCATCAATCAGGTGCTTGAAGTGCTCGCGCTCCTCGCGCGATTCGATCTTGCGGCTGATGCCGTTGATCGGGTTGCCGGGGGTGAGCACCAGGTAGCGGCCGGGCAGGGAGATCTGGGCGGTCATCATGGCGCCCTTGCTGCCCAGTTCCTCGCGCACCGCCTGGACCATGATCTCCTGGTCCCGGTTCAGCAGGTCCTGGATCCGGCCCCGGCGCCCGTCGGCGCTGACCAGGTCCTTGGGCAGCTCGCCGATGGGCAGGAAGCCGTTCTTCTGGCTGCCGTAATGGATGAACGCGGCCTGCAGGCTCTGGTCCACCCGGACCACCTTGGCCTTGTAGATATTGCCCTTGATTTTCTCGTTATGGACGAACTCGATGTCAAAATCCGAGAGAACGCCGTCCAGGAGGGTCGCCACCCGGATTTCTTCCGAATCCGTGGCATTGATGAGCATGGTTTTTCTGGCCAAACGAGATCTCCTCGATAAAAAGCCGGGCCGCCCCCAAGGCGGGCGGGCTTTTCTGAAATAGGGATGGGGGGGTTGGATTTTGGATGGTGATTGGAACGATCTGGGGTTCTGGCTGAGATGCTGGGGCGGGGTGGTCCTGGTTTCGAAAGGAACAGCCCTGGATGGATGAGAAGCACCAAGTGGACGCGGTGGGGTCCGGTCGGCCCTGGCTTGAGGCCCATTCTCGCAGGGGGAAACGTTCCCGGCAAGGGGGCATTGGGAATTTAACCGCGGCACGCCAGCCCGGGCGTAGCACTTTACACGGAATTTACACGGTTGTATTGGCAATGATGATCGAGGCGGCGATCCTTACCGCAGTTGCTTCCTGGAGGTTCAGATGTTGAAAACAATGGCCCTGGCTTTGGCAGCCAGCGTTTCTTTCACGGCAGCGACCGCTGCGGACACGGCCGTCAAGGTCGATCCCAAGCTGCCTTCCTATGCGAAAGTCGCGGGCGTCACCGGCAACCTCAATTCGGTCGGCAGCGACAGCCTGAACAACCTCATGACCTTCTGGGTCGAGAAATTCCAGCAGGCCTACCCCAACGTGAAGATCCAGGTCGAAGGCAAGGGTTCGGGCACCGCCCCCCCGGCCCTCATCGCCGGCACCGCCCAGATCGGCCCCATGAGCCGTGAGATGAAGGCCGAAGAGATGGACCAGTTCGTCAAGAAGTACGGCTACCAGCCGACCAAGATCGAAGTGGCCCTGGACACCCTGGGCGTCTTCGTGAACAAGAACAACAAGGTCAAGTCCCTGTCCCTGGACCAGCTGGACGGCATCTTCTCCAAGACCCGCAAGAGCGGCGTCAACGAGATCAAGACCTGGGGCGACCTGGGGCTGCCCGGCGAGTTCCAGGCCAAGCCCATCTCCCTCTACGGCCGCAACAGCGCCTCGGGCACCTACGGCTTCTTCAAGGAGCACCCGCTGCGCGGCGGCGACTACAAGGACACCGTCAAGGAACAGCCCGGCTCCAGTTCCGTGGTGCAGAGCGTCGGCACCGACAAGTTCGCCATCGGCTACTCGGGGATCGGCTACAAGACCTCCGAGGTGCGCGCGGTGCCCATCTCCAGGACCACCGGCGGCGAAGCCTTCGAGGCCAACTACCAGAACGCCCTCTCCGGCAAGTACCCCATCGCCCGCTTCCTTTACATCTATGTCAACCAGGACCCCAAGAAGCCGGCCGACCCCCTGATCCAGCAGTTCATGGCCTTCGTGCTGAGCAGGCAGGGCCAGGAGATCGTGGTCAAGGACGGCTACTACCCGCTCATCCCCAGGATGCAGTCGGAACAGGCGGCCAAGCTGAAGATCTCCTACAAGAACTAGCAGGCTGATGCAGGATGGGACCCCAATCCCCGGATCAGGGGTCCCATACTCTGTCCAGGAGCACCCTAACCCGTTGGAGCGGCATGGCACGGTCGGTCAAAACAAAAGGTGGGGCCAAGCGCCTGGACCGGTTCATGGCCTGGTTCATCTCCCTGGGCGGAATGACCATCATCGCGGCCGTGCTGGGCATCCTCCTGTTCATCGGCAATGAGGCCTATCCGCTCTTCCTGCCCGCGCGCAGCAAGGCCCTGGGCGAAGCCGCCCTGCCCGCCAGCGCCGCGCTGCTGCCCGACGAGTCCGGCAAGGTGCTGATGGCCGTCGACCCGGCCCAGGGGGTGCGCGGCTTCACCGTGCCCGAGGGCAAGCCCCTGGGCCAGTTGACCTCCGGCCCGCTCCTGCCCTGGCTTTCCCAGTCCGTCCCGGACGCCAAGGGGACCTTCGCCGCCCTGGGCAGCGACGGCAAGCTGAGCTTCGGCCGGCTCTCCTGGGACAAGCCCGGGGACACCCCCGACGCGTCCAAGTGGGCGCCGGCGGTCCGATGGGACGGCGCCTTCCCCGTGGGCGGCCAGCTCCGCGCCATCCTGGGCGTGCGCGCCCTGGCGGCTTCCGGCCTGGCCGGGGGCGAGTCCTGGCGGGTGGCGGCGCTGGACCCCGGCGGAGCCCTGGTGTGGGCCGAATTCGCCGGCGCCGATGCGCCGCCCGCCGCCGACACGGACAGCGCCGCGCCCCCGGCCGCCACCAAGGACGCCACCAGGGACGCCAAGCCCGCCGCGGCGGCCTTCAAGTGGCAGGCCCTGCCGGTGCCGGCGGACCAGCACCCGGTCTGCGCCAGGCTGAGCGGGGACGGCAAGTCCCTCTACGCCGGCACCCGGGAAGGCAGCATCCTGCTCTTCGCCCTGGGCGACGACGGCGCCGAATCCAGCCTGGCCGCCTCGCTCCCGTTCGGCGAAGCCATCCATTCCCTGGGCTTCGCCCTGGGCCAGAACACCCTGCTGGTGGGCGGGGAACAGGGCGCGCTGGGCGCGGTGCAGGCCCTGCGCCAGAACGGCCAGGTCACCCTGCAGGCCTTCCACCGGTTCCCGGCCCTGGACGGCCCGGTGCTCGGGTTCGCCGCCTCCCTGCGCGACAAGCGCTTCCTTTCCTGGTCCACAGGCTCCCTGGCGGTGGACCACCTCACCTCCGAGCGCCGGCTGTTCAGCGCCAGGAGCCAGGATGGCCGGACCGCCGCCCTTTCGGCCCGGGGCGACTTCATCTTCGCCCAGAACGCCAAGGGCGCCCTGGACTCCTGGAGCCTGGACGCCCCGCACCCCGAGATCAGCGCCCGGGTGCTCTGGGGCAAGGTGCACTACGAGGGCTACCGCCAGCCGGAATACGTCTGGCAGAGCAGCGGCGGGACCGACGACTTCGAGCCCAAGCTGAGCCTGGTGCCGCTGGTCTTCGGCACCCTCAAGGGCACCTTCTACGCCATGATCTTCGCCCTGCCCCTGGCCATCCTGGGCGCGCTCTACACCAGCCAGTTCGCCACCCCGCGCCTGCGCGACAGCATCAAGCCCATGGTCGAGATCATGGCCGCCCTGCCTTCGGTGGTGCTGGGCTTCCTGGCCGGGCTGGTGCTGGCGCCGCTGTTCGAGCGCTCCGCGGTGAGCGTGCTGCTGCTGCCGGTCTTCACCCTGCTGGTGGCGCTGCTGGCGGTGCCCTTGTGGATCCGCATGCCCAAGGGGTTCCGCCTGAAGTGGGGCCTGGGCCGCGAGGTGGCGTGGCTGGTGCCGACCATCCTGCTGGGCCTGGTGCTGGCCAGCCTGGCGGCGCCCGCCTTCGAGCGAGCCTTCATGGGCGGCGATTTCCGCGCCTGGCTGCTGCAGAGCCACGGATACACCTACGACCAGCGCAACAGCATCGTGGTGGGCTTCGCCATGGGCTTCGCGGTCATCCCGATCATCTTCACCATCAGCGAGGACGCCCTGTCGGCGGTGCCGCGCTCGCTCACCTCGGCCAGCCTGGCCTGCGGCGCGAGCCCTTGGCAGACCGCCTGGCGGGTGGTGCTGCCCACGGCCAGCCCGGGCATCTTCTCGGCGGTGATGGTCGGCCTGGGCCGGGCCATCGGCGAAACCATGATCGTGCTCATGGCCACCGGCAACACCCCGGTCATGGAGTGGAACCCCTTCAACGGGATGCGCACCCTGGCCGCCAACATCGCCGTGGAGACCCCCGAGGCGCCCGCCCACGGCAGCCTGTACCGCCTGCTCTTCTTCACGGCCCTCCTGCTGTTCGCCCTGACCTTCCTCCTCAACACGGTCGCCGAGCTGGTCCGCCAGCATCTGCGCAAGCGCTACGAGTCGTTCTGATGGCCAGATTCCTCAGGTGGTGGAGACGCGGCAGCGGGTTCGTCTGGCTCTCGGGCGCGACCATGTCCCTTTCCCTGCTGATGATCGGCGGGCTGGTGGGCTACATCGCGGTCAAGGGGCTCGGCTTCTTCTGGCCCAGCCCGCTGGTCCAGGCCGTGACCCCGGACGGCCCGGTGCTGGGCGAGATCAGCGGGGTCGAGAAGGCGCAGGGCGAGGATTCCGCCAAGCTGCAGTTCCACGTGGGCAACCGCGACGTCTACGGCCAGGATTTCCGCTGGATCCCCAAGGCCGACGTCCATGACTTCAGCACCCCCGCGGACGCGGTGGTGGTGGAGCGGCTGGAATACGGCCCCTTCATCGGCCGGGTGCAGAGCGTGGACCAGGACGGCAAGTCCCTGGCCCAGGGCGACGCCGCCCTCGCCGTGATCGGGGACAAGCTCGGCGCCGCCATCGCCCTGCAGCGCGACATCCACCGCATCGAGAAGAAGGACGTCGGCGCCCTCAACACCCAGATCGAGGCCCTGCGCCTGGAACAGCGCCGGGCGGAAGCCAGGGGCGCGGGGGCCGACCAGATGGCCGCCCTGGCCGGGCGCTCCCAGAAGCTCCAGGACGCCTACGCGGCCGCCGAAGCCCGCCTGGCCGACCTGCGCAAGACGGCCGGCGCCATCACCGTCACCCTGGCGACCGTCGACAACCAGACCAAGACCCTGCCCCTGGCCTCCATCGTCCGGATGGTTCCCGCCAACGCCCTGGGGGTGTTCGGCAAGATCCGGGTCTACGCCTCGCGCCTGTGGGAATTCGTATGGGACGATCCGCGCGAATCCAACACCGAGGGCGGCATCTTCCCGGCCATCTTCGGCACGGTGATGATGGTGCTGATCATGTCCGTGCTGGTGGTGCCCCTGGGGGTGTTGGCCTCGCTCTACATGCGCGAGTACGCCCAGCAGGGCTGGCTGCTGCGCAGCCTGCGGGTGGCGGTGAACAACCTGGCCGGCGTGCCTTCCATCGTGTTCGGCGTGTTCGGCCTGGGCTTCTTCGTCTACGGCGTGGGCGGCTCCATCGACCGGCTGTTCTTCTCGGACAAGCTGCCCACCCCCACCTTCGGCACCGGCGGCATCCTATGGGCCTCGCTCACCCTGGCGCTGCTGACCGTGCCGGTGGTGATCGTCGCGACCGAGGAGGCGCTGGCTTCGGTGCCCCGCTCCCAGCGCGAGGCGAGCCTGGCCCTGGGCGCCACCAAGTGGCAGACCATCCGCAACGTGGTGCTGCCCGGAGCCGCGCCCGGCATCCTCACCGGGCTGATCCTGGCCATGGCCCGGGGCGCGGGCGAAGTGGCGCCGCTGATGCTCACCGGCGTGGTCAAGCTGGCCCCGTCCATGCCCCTGGACGGCACCTTCCCGTTCCTGCACCTGGACCGCAAGTTCATGCACCTGGGGTTCCACATCTACGACGTGGGGTTCCAGAGCCCCAACAGCGAAGCCGCCAAGCCCATGGTATTCATGACTGCCTTCCTGCTTTTGATGGTTGTGGTCATCCTGAACCTCTTCGCCCTCCGCCTGCGCAGCCGCCTCCGCGCCCGTGCCGGCGGAGGGGGCGCGTTCTGAAGCCTTCCGGAGTCTCAATGAGTGAGCTGGACCCCCACATCATCGTTCCCGAGCCCGTGCAGCCTCCGGCGGCCGCGGCGGAGGTGCACAAGCCCGACCAGGGCACCCTGGCGCCGCGCATGGCGGACATCCCCCTGACCGACTCCGCCGTCCTGACCGCCGAACCCATCCTCCACGTGGAGGAGGTGAACCTGTGGTACGGCCAGAAGCAGGCGCTGTTCGACATCAACCTGGAAGTGGCGAAGCATACCGTCATGGCCCTCATCGGCCCCTCCGGCTGCGGCAAGAGCACCCTGCTGCGCTGCATCAACCGCATGAACGACCTGATCGGCTCGGTGCGGGTGGAGGGCCGCATCAAGGTGGGGCAGGACGACATCTACGCCCCGGACGTGGACGTGATCGAACTGCGCAAGCGCATGGGGATGGTCTTCCAGAAATCCAACCCTTTCCCCAAGAGCATTTATGAAAACGTGGCGTACGGCCTGCGGATCCAGGGGGTCAAGGACCGCGCGGTGCTGGACGAGGCGGTGGAGCGCAGCCTGATCGGCTCGGGGCTGTGGGACGAGGTCAAGGACCGGCTCGAGGAGAGCGGCCTGGGCCTGTCCGGCGGCCAGCAGCAGCGCCTGTGCATCGCCCGGGCCCTGGCCATCAAGCCGGAAGTGCTGCTCATGGACGAGCCCTGCTCGGCCCTGGACCCCCTGGCCACCTCGCGCATCGAGGAACTGATCTTCGAACTGAAGAGGGACTTCACCATCGTCATCGTCACCCACAACATGCAACAGGCGGCCCGGGTGAGCGACTTCACCGCCTTCTTCTGGATGGGCAAACTCATTGAGGTCGGCCTTACCGAGAATACTTTTCACCAATCCCCGGGTTCGGATGACCGAAGATTACATCAGTGGGAGGTTTGGTTAATGACGCGGCATTTCGAGAACGAACTGCGGGACCTCAAGTTCAGCCTCCTGGCCATGGCCGGGCAGGTGGAGGAGATGATCGCGCTCACCCACCAGTCCCTGATGGAGCGCTCCGTCGCCAAGGCCGAGCGGGTCGCCGAGCTGGACAAGACCGTGGACGAGTTCGAGCTGCGCCTGGACCAGTCCTGCGTCGACCTGCTGGCGCTGCGCGCCCCGTTCGCCTCCGACCTGCGGCTGATCGCCTCCACCCTCAAGATCGTGCCTGAACTGGAGCGGATCGGCGACCACTGCTTCAACATCGCCCGGCGCGCCATGTTCCTCAACCCGCAGCCGCCGGTGCTGCCGGGCGACGGCCTGCAGCGCCTGGGCGCCGACACCCAGTCCATGGTGCGCCGGGCGGTGGACGCCTTCGTCAACGGCGACGCCGCCCTGGCCCGGGGCGTCATCAACGACGACGACGCGATCGACGCCCTCTACCTGCAGATCTTCAACGCGCTGCTGCAAGGCATGCTGGCCGATCCGCTCACCATCGAGCGCGCCACCCACATGATCATCGTCATCAAGAACTGGGAGCGCATCGCCGACCAGGCCACCAACATCGCCGAAGAAGTCCTGTTCATCCTGGAGGGGATCAACGTGAAGCACCCCTACCTCCAGGAACAGCCCAAGCCCTGACGCCACCCCGCATCCCCACCCACAACCGGAGCCCCGATGCCCCACCTCCTCCTGCTCGAAGACGACATGGACATCCGCCTGGGGCTCGAGCAGCACCTGAAGCGCGAGGGGTTCACCCTGAGCTCCTTCGAGAACGGGCGGGACGCCCTGAAGTGCATCGCCCTGTCGTCCGGCGGCCATGCGCCGCACCTCGACGTGGCCCTGCTCGACCTCACCCTGCCGGACATGGACGGCCTGGACGTGCTGAGGGCGATCCGGGCCGACGCCCAGTACCGCAGCCCTGCCGGTGGTGCTGGTCACCGCCCGCAACGAGGAGATCGACCGGGTGCTGGGGCTCGAACTGGGGGCGGACGACTACATCTCCAAGCCCTTCTCCACCCGCGAACTGGTCGCCCGGATCCGGGCCATCCTGCGCCGGGCCACCTTCATCGAGCAGGGCGACAAGACCCAGCAGCTCCAGTTCGGCCCCATCGCGCTGGACCTGGACATGCACACGGCGCGGGTGGAGGGGGAGACCCTGGAGCTCACCCGCCGGGAATTCGAACTCCTGGCCTATTTCCTGCAAAACCCGAGGCGGGTGCTGAGCCGGGAAAAGATCCTGCAGCAGGTGTGGGGCCTGGAGTACCTGGGCGAAAGCCGCACCATCGACGCGCACGTGCGCCGGGTGCGCTCCAAGCTGGGCACGGCCGCCGCCCTGATCGAAACGGTGGTGGGGGTGGGCTACCGCATGGGCAATGTTGACGGATAATCAATATTTGATTGATTCATAGACCCCCCGCTCCCAGGATTTCGCCTAGGCCATACGGGCGCTCCAAGGCACAATGGAGACATATGGTTTAGTGGGAGCAACGATGTCTTTGAATTCGCTGATCGCCTGGCTCAAGCCCCGGGAGATGGTCTTTTTCGATCTGCTGGAAGGGTCCGCGGGCAACCTCCTGCTGACCGCCCGGTTGTTCGAAAAGGAGTTCTGGAGCCGGGAGACGCCCGGCGAGTGGACCGACATGCGCCGCCGCATGAAGGACCTGGAGCACGCCGGCGACGAGATCACGCACAACATCGTCGACCGCCTGAACCGCACCTTCGTGACCCCCCTGGAGCGGGAGGACATCCTGGCCCTGGCCCACGCCCTGGACGACGTGGTGGACTGCCTGGACGGGGTCGCCGAGCGGCTGGTGCTGTACAAGGTGACCGAGGTGATGCCCCGGGCGGTGGAACTGGCCCACCTGGTGGTGCTGGGCGCCGAGGAACTGGTGCCGCTCATCGCCAGCCTGCGCAACATGTCCAACACCAAGACCATCAACCACCAGATCCAGGTCTGCATGGAGCTGGAGAACCAGGCCGACGCGGTGTTCCACTTGGCCCTGGCCGAGATCTTCGACCACCCCAAGGACCCCATCGAGCTGATCAAGTGGAAGGAGATCCTCGCCCTGCTGGAGGACGCCACCGACCGGGTCGAGCTGGTCTCCAAGGTGGTGAGCTCCACCGTCATGCGCAACGCCTGAGCGGAGCAAAACCCCAATGATATTCATGCTTGCGCTCATCATCCTCATGTCCTGGGGCATCGACTACATCAACGGCTTCCACGACACCGCCAACGCCATCGCCACCGTCGTCTCCACCGGGGTCATGTCGGCCCGCAACGCCATCTTCATGGCGGCCTGCCTGAACTTCGGCGGCGCCCTGCTGGGCACCCACGTGGCCACCACCATCGCCTCGGGGCTGGCCGACGTGCACCTGATCGTGCCGGAAGTGATCGTCGCCGCCCTGGCCTCCGCCATCATCTGGGACCTGGGCACCTGGTATTTCGGCATCCCCTCCAGCACCAGCCACACCCTCATGGGCGGGCTGGCCGGCGCGGTGGTGGCCCATGCCGGCGTGGGCGCCCTGCACATCCACAAGCTCGAGGAGATCGCGCGCCTTCATCATCATCTCCCCGGTGCTCGGCTTCATCGTGGGCATGGTGCTCATCCTGATCATCCTGCGCATCTGCCGGAACATGGTCCAGCGCAGGGTGAACGTGGCGTTCCGCAAGCTGCAGCTGCTTTCCGCCAGCGCCATGGCCTTCACCCACGGGCAGAACGACGCCCAGAAGGCCATGGGGGTGATCTGCCTGGCCCTGATCATGTACGGCAAGCTGGCCGTCGTCCCGGGCCACATGGTGGCCGTGCCGCTGTGGGTCAAGATCGGCTGCGCCAGCATGATGGCCTTCGGCACCGCCAGCGGCGGCTGGCGCATCATCCGCACCATGGGGCACAAGATCGTCAAGCTGCGCCCGATCCACGGGTTCGCGGCGGAGACCGCCGGCGGCCATGGTGCTGTTCACCACCGCCCACCTGGGCATCCCGGTCTCCACCACCCACTCCATCACCGGCGCCATCATGGGCGTGGGCGCCAGCATGAACGCCTCCGCCGTGCGCTGGGGCGTCGCCGGCAACATCTTCGTGGCCTGGATCCTGACCATCCCCTGCAGCTTCCTCATCGCCGCCGGGGTGCTCAAGCTGATCCACCCCTTCTTCTAGCCATGGCCGCCGACCCCTGGAAGGACTATCGCAGGCGCAGGCGGCTGCTCATCCTGGGGACGCTGTCCGGGCTGCTGGTGTTCGTCGGGAGTTTCCCCGTCGCCAAGAAATACCAGTCGGAGCGGCCGCTCTACGTGGGCCTGGCCGTGTTCCTGCTCGTGACCTTCGGCTGCACGGCCCCGCTGAACGACTTCGCCTGCCCTAAATGCGGCGAGCCTTTCACCCACAAGGGGAGGCACAGGGACATGTTCACCCGCAAGTGCCTGCACTGCCGGCACCCGCTGTGGGCCGATCCTGGGGGTTCGGATAAGCGCTGAATGGGATCGAATGGGTTCATGTCTTGCCACCCAAACGCTTATGATCGCCTTGTTCGGCAGGGTGCGACGAGTCGGTAAACCGATCTAAACTGATTTTAACGCTGAGGTGGCCGAGGCGCTGAGGTCGCCGAGCCGATCTTTATCACCCATGTTCCGATCCGTCGCCGCATGGGTCCCCAGCCCCGCCTGCGGCGGGGTTCCTGGGCATAGCCCAGGAAGTTTTGGCAAGGGGGGCCGCATGAAACGCGCTGGCGTGTTTGCTGCGGCCCCCCTTGCCAAAACCTTGGGGGCCCATGCCCTCCGGATCATGGTTGGTGCAGCTCGGCGTCCTCGGCGCCTCGGCTACCTCGGCGTTAAATTCCCTTTGACTGAATGTGCTGTGGCCTTGGGATCATCGGCAGTAGAAAAACCATGAATTCAGCCAGCGAAATCGGGCCGCGATGACCCCGGCATCATGATCAGCCCGCACTATCTGAGCAGGACTTCAGCCGACAGGCGCTCGAGGTTCTGGTCGTTGGCCGGGACGACGATGTGCTCGATGCGGCTGGCGACCTCCGAATTTTCGATAGCCTGGGACCATGAAACCAGGGTGCCGGTGGGCGATGGCGCCAAGGTGATGGTCAAACGGTACTTCGGCTCCGAGGGATGCTGGACGACGACCTTCCCCGGGGCTTCGATCTCCGCGAACACATTCTCGTTCGGGTAGTGCTTGCCATCGGGGCCGTGCATGACCAGGGACCAGCGCCCCCCCGGCTTGAACTCGCAGACCTCGAAGGTATTGGTGAACCCCGCGGGCCCCCACCAGCGCGCCAGCCGCTCGGGATCGCTGATCGCGGCGAAGACCTGGTCGACCGGGGCCGGGATGTCGCGGGATGTCTGGAAGGTCTTCATCGGGATCTCCTGCTCGCCCTGCCGGTCTCAACATGTTGACCTGGACCCGGCTCCCGTCAACCCTTCCGTCGGGGAACACAACAGGGCGCCCGGTCGGGACACCGACCTATGACTCGAACTAGCGGCTGTAGCGCCTCAGCATGCGCATGTTGCGGCGGTAGGCGGCGCCGCGGGTGAAATTGATGGCCACCTGCTTGGGGAACCGGGTGATGGAGCTGGCCAGGCCGATGAAGGTGCGCACGGTCTGGGCGGCCACCCGGCCCTGGCGCGCGGCGTTGTCGTAGTAGACCATCAGGGCGCTGCGCATGATGGACTTGGGCAGGTTGAACAGGCCGTAGGATTCCAGCACGTCGTGGTTGATCCGCCGCGTCCCGTCCTGCTCGGTGACGATGAGGTCCTCCGGTTTGATTTCCTGACGCATGGATGCTCCCGCGGGGGGTGGTCGGTGATCGGAGGGGGCAAATCAGGAAACCGGGTTCAGGCCGGGATGGTCCAGGAAGGTCAGGTCCGGGTTCTTTTCCTGGGTGGTGCGGCGCTGCCAATCGTTCTCGAAAAGGATAGCTGGATTACGCTCGGAATCCTCCACCAGTTCACCCCAGAACTCGGCTGGGCTCGGGCCAGCCCCCGCTGCAGCCAGCGGGCCATCTGGAAATTCCGGGGCTCCATGATGCACCGGGCAGGCGTATTCGGTCTTCAGCCGGTGCTGGAGCACCTCGAACTGCAGCCGGCCCACCGCGCCCAGGATGGGCAGGGGCGCTCCGCCCTTGGGCCAGAACACCTGGACCACGCCCTCCTCGGCGATCTGCTGCACGCCCTTGAGGAAGCCCTTGCGCCCGCCCGGGTCGGCCAGCCGCACGGCCGAGAACTGCTCCGGGGAGAAGCGCGGCACGGCGTGGAATTCCACCGGCCCCGCGGCCGAGAGCACGTCGCCGATGCGGAACAGGCCCGGGTTGATCAGGCCCAGGATATCGCCCGGGATAGGCCTCGTCCACGATCAGCCGCTCCCGGCCGAAGAACATGTGCGGGTAGTTCAGCTTGATGCTCCTTGCGCCCGCGCACGTGCAGGGCGTCCATGCCGCGCGTGAAGTGGCCGGAGACGATCCGCGCGAAGGCCACCCGGTCCCGGTGGGCCTTGTTCATGTTGGCCTGGACCTTGAAGACGAAGGCCGTGAACGGGGCGTCCACCGCCATCTCGCCGCCGTCGGCCAGGGGCCGGGCGTGGGGCGGCGGGGCCATGTCGAGGAACTCCTCCAGGAATTCCGCGATGCCGAAGTTGTTGATGGCGCTGCCGAAGAACATGGGCGACTGGCGCCCGGCCAGGAACGCCTCCCGGTCGAAGGGCGGCAGCACGTGGTCCATGAGCTCGATGTCCTCGCTGCAGCTGCCTGAGCTCATGCCGCGGTGAGCAGGGCCGCGCATCTTCCGGGTCCTCCAGGGAGCCCTGCCCCGCCACCCGGGCCTTGCGCCCGGCCTTGGTGCGCTCGAACACCTGGATCTGCCCGGTGGCGCGCACGTAGACGCCCTTGAAATCGGTGCCGGAGCCGATCGGCCAGGTCATGGGCACGGCGTGCAGGCCGAACAGCTCCTCCACCTCGTCGATCAGTTCCACCGGCTCCCGGCCGGGGCGGTCCAGCTTGTTGACGAAGGTGAAGATCGGCAGCCCGCGCTCGTTCGCCACCCGGAACAGCTTCTTGGTCTGCTCTTCAACGCCCTTGGCGCAGTCCAGCAGCATCACCACGCTGTCGGCGGCGGTGAGGGCGCGGTAGGTGTCTTCGCTGAAGTCCTGGTGGCCCGGGGTGTCCAGCAGGTTGATGACGTGGTCCTGGTACTCGAACTGCATGGCGGCGGAGGTGACCGAGATGCCGCGCTCCTGCTCGATGGCCATCCAGTCGGACTGGGCGTGGCCCGAGCCCTCCCGGCCCTTGACCGAGCCGGCCCGGTCGATGGCGCCGCTGTAGAGCAGGAGCTTTTCGGTGAGGGTGGTCTTGCCCGCGTCGGGGTGGCTGATGATGGCGAAGGTGCGCCGGCGCTTGATCTCGTCGAGTAGGTCCATGGGTCCGTCACAAAAGGGGAGCGGCCCCGGGATGGATGCGCAGGCCGCTCACCTCTACTGTATCGGGTTTCCGGGGGCTCCGGGTGGGGCCCTGGCAATAATCAATGATGGTTGCGCCAATGGTGTTTGTTCCATGATTGTTTTTTTGTAACCGTTCAGGGGGTCCCCATGCAGATGGGTCTTGGCTTGTAATGGATTGTTTTTTTCTCGGCGATCCTCGGTTCCCTCGGCGCCTCGGCGATAGGCAGTTTCTTAACTCACGCGGCGCGAATGGTAGATGCGCAGCAAGGGGTTTGAAAAGCTTATCGCCGAGGCGCCGAAGATGCCGAGGATCGCCGAGAAAGGCAGCAAGCGCTCTTCGTTCAATACGCGATAAGGAGAGCGGGTAGCTGAACGGTTACGATTTTTTTGGACAAGTTTTAATGATTTTACGAAAAATGGTTATCCCAATAAAAAACATAACAATAATTTAATAATGATAAAAATGGATAAAACAAATTACGTATCAACAATTAAATCAATCAATAAAATAAAAAAAATGCATACAAACCATGGCGAAATGGTATTTTTTGACTATCCATATCGCCTAGCAAATGCGTCTCATTAATTGCTTCGCCGATTGAGGTTTGCATCATGGATTCGCATCCCAGCCGTTTCTCCCTGGTCGCCAGGATCCTGGCGAACCTCCCCGCGGCCTCATCTTCCCTGCGCGCGTTCCGGCTCGCCGGCGCGGGCGCCGCCATCCTCGGCGCCAGCCTCGCCCTGGCCGGCCCCGGCCTCCTGGCCGAGGCTGCCGCGATGACCTTGAGCGCCAGCGCGAACCCGGTCACCTACGGCCAGGCGCTGACCCTCACCGCCTCCGGCATCGCCAGCGGCGCTACCGGCAAGGTCTCGTTCATGGACGGCGGCCGCACCCTGGGCACCGGCGCCGTGAGCGGCGGCAAGGCGACCCTGGCCATCGCCGCCGGCTCCACCGCCCTGGCGGCCGGAAGCCAGAGTCTCACCGCAAGCTATGGCGGGGACGCCAGGCATGCCCCCGCCACCTCCCGGACCCTCACCCTGGTGGTGGATCCGGCCACCCCGGCCTTCAGCGGCCTTTTGGCCGCCCCCGCCAGCCCGACCCTGAACGCGCCCGTGACCTTCACCGCCACCCTCGCCGGCGCGGGCGAAGTCCCCACCGGCACGGTCCGCTTCAGCATCGGCGGCTCCGCGCTTGGCACCGGGACCCTGAGCGCGGGCACGACGAGCGTCACCGCCCCGATGACCGCCCTGGGCAGCAACAGCGTCACCGCCACCTACACCCCGGGCGACCCCAACTACGTCGCCGTCAGCAGGACCCTCGCCGTGACGGTGGGCTTGGACAGCGCCAGCGTCACCCTGGCCGCCAACCCGGCGCCCCCGGTGACCGGGCAGGCCGTGACCTTCACCGCCACCGTGGCCGCCGTCGCGCCCGCCACCGGGACGCCCACGGGCACGGTCACCTTCACCGTGGCCGGGGGGAGTTCCAGCCCGCCGGTCGCGCTGAGCGGCGGCACGGCGAGCTACAGCACCGCCTTCGGCGCCGGCACCCAGACCGTGACCGCCACCTACAGCGGCGACAGCCATTTCAGTCCGGCCTCGGCCAGCCCCCTGGCCCAGGCCGTGGGCCAGGGCGCCAGCGCCATCACCCTGGCCGCCAGCGGCAACGCCTCCGCCTGCAGCCTGCCGGTCACCTTCAGCGCCACCGTCGCCGCGGTCGCGCCCGCGGCGGGCACGCCGACCGGCGGCCCGGTCATCTTCTACGACGGCGCCATCCCGCTGGGCACGGCCACCCTCGCCAACGGCAAGGCCACCCTCACCAGCGCCGCCCTGCCCCAGGGCGGCAACACCCTCACCGCGATCTACGGCGGCGATGCCGACTTCGCCGCGTCGGCGCCTTCCCGGCAGGTCTCCCTCACGGTGGTGAGCTCGCTGTCCGATCTGGCGGGCGTGCCGTCCGGTTTCGGCAACCTGGACGGCACCGGCTCCGCCGCCAGGTTCGACGAGCCCTACGGAGTCGCCGTGAACACTTCCACCGGCAATATCTACATGTCCGACTCCATCAACGAAGTCATCCGCATGATCACGCCCGCCGGGGTGGTGACCACCTTCGCCGGAATCCCCGGGGTCGCGGGCAGCGCCGACGGCGGCCCCGGCCAGGCGAGCTTCCACGGCCCGTCCGGGGTGGCCGTGAACAGCGCCAACGGCAACGTCTACGTGGCGGATGCCACCAACTCCACCATCCGCATGATCACCGCGGACGGCACCGTGAGCACCCTGGCCGGGACGGCCGGCGTGTACGGCAGCACCGACAGCGCCTCCGGGACCCCGAGCTTCAACTCGCCCTGCGGGGTGGCCTGCGACCCCGCCACCGGCAACGTCTACGTGGCCGATTCCAACAACGACACCATCCGCATGATCACCCCGGCCGGGGTGGTGACCACCGTGGCCGGGACGCCCGACCAGCCGGGCAACCTGAACGGCCAGGGCAGTGCCGCCCGGTTCTGCATTCCGATGGGAGTGGCCTTCGACCCCGCCACGGGCAACCTGTACGTGGCGGACATGTACAACAACGCCATCCGCATGCTCACACCGCCCAGCGCCCAGAGCCCCGGCTGGACCGTCTCCAGCCTGCCCTGGCCCGCCCAGGGCCGGCCCTACACCTTCCCGCAAGGCGTGGCGGTGGATGGGTCCGGCAACCTCTACGTGGCCGACACCTTCAACGGCGTGGTCGACCTGGTCACGAACCCCGGCACCCATCCCGTCGCCTCGACCCTGGCGGGGACCGCGGACAGGTTCGGCAGCGCCGACGGGCCGGCGCTGAGCGCGAGTTTCATCTTCCCGACCGGCCTGGCCGCGGATGCGAACGACAACATCTATGTGGCCCCCGAAGGCGACGACACCCTGCGCCTGATCACCCAGCCCACCCCGACGATGACCGCCATGGTCAGCACCGTCGCCGGGGCCCGGAGCTATCCCGGAAGCGCCGGCGGGACCGGCACCGGAGCTAGGTTCTCGGGCCCCGAAGGCCTGGCGGCGGACGGCCAGGGCAATGTCTACGTGGCCGACACCGGCAACAGCGTCATCTGCATGATCGCGCCCGGCGGCGGCGTCACGACGCTGGCGGGGAGCGCCGGCAACTATGGCTTCCAGGACGGCCCTGGGAGCGCCGCCAGTTTCAGCAATCCCTCGAGCGTGGCGCTGGACTCGGCCGGCGACGTCTACGTGGCCGACACCTGGAACAACGCCATCCGCCTGATCACGCCCGGCGGCACCGTCAGCACCCTGGCGGGCAGTTCCGCCATGACGGGCAGCCAGGACGGCCCGGTGCTCAGCGCGACCTTCAACGGCCCCGAGGGCGTGGCCGTGGACCCGGCCGGCAATGTCTACGTGGCCGACACCGGCAACGCCACCATCCGCATGATCCAGAACGGCCAGGTGAGCACCATCGCCGGGGCCCCCGGAAGCGGCACCCAGGGCCTGTTCGACGCCCCCGCCGCCATCGCCGTGGATCCGTCGGGAACTCTCTACGTAGCGGACCCGGGCAACGACACCATCAGCAGGATCACCCCGCCCAACGCCGCGACTTCCGCCTGGAACGTGGCCACGCTCGCGGGAACCGCCGGCTCGCCCGGTTCCGCGGACGGCGCGGGCGCCGCCGCCGGCTTCAACAACCCGACCGCCCTGGCCGTGGATGCCAACGGCAACCTCTACGTGGCGGATCAAGGCAACCACACCGTCCGGCTGGTATCTCCCTCCGGCGTGGTCAGCACGATGCTGGGCGTGGCCGGATCGGCCGGGACCGTTCCGGGCCCGGTGCCCGCCCTGCTCTACAGCCCGTCCGGAATCGCCGTGAGCCCGCTGAACGGAAACGTCTATGTCAGCGTCCCCGATGCGGTGCTCGAGCAGGCCGCCGTGGCCTTCCCCTGCACGCCCGTCATCACGACCCTGCCCTGCGTCACGGCCGGGGGCGCCGGCAGCGCGTCGGCCCCGGCCCAGAACGGCTTCACCCTCGGCTGGTCCATCAGCAACGGCACCCTCACCGGAACCTCGGCCGACGGCACCGTGCTGAGCCCCACCACCGCCACCGGGTCCAGCATCACCTATACGGCCGGCCCCTCCGGCACCGTCCAGCTGACCTGCGCGCCCAGCGCGGGCGGCAACGCCTACCCCGGCAATCAAGGCACGGCCGCCTGCGCCATTGTCGCCCCGCCCAGCATCATCTCGATCGCCACGAGCGTCGAGGGAGGCACCACCCTGCTGGTCCCCTATTTCAGCACCGACGGCGAAGGCCTCGCCACCGCCGTGCTCAACCCGGGCAACCATGACGTCATCGACGGGCAGGGCATCGTCATCTCACAGGCGGCGACCACCACCTACACGCTGACGGTCACCAATTCCGCAGGCAGCCTGGTCACCCATTCGGTGACGGTCACCGGCGCCAGGTGAGGGGATCAGGCGGGGCCAGGGCCTACTCCCAGCCCGCCCCCTGGAGCTTGCGCCAGGGCCAGACCTCCACCCCCGACCGGGTGGCCGCGCTCTCCCCACCGTATACCAGCCGCAGCCCCGCCACGGCGCCCTGCAGGCCTTTGCCCAGGCCCAACAGATGCTGGAAGAATTCAGGATTGAGCGTCCGGCCCGATTTCGCTTCCACCAGCAGCCAGCCGCCGGCGCCCCGGACCATCAGGTCGACCTCAGGGCCGCGCGGCTCCCGGTAGTGGAAACATTCCGGTGCGAGCCCCAGGTTCAGGCGGGCCTTGACGATCTCCGAAACCATCCAGGTCTCGAACAGGGCGCCGCGCAAGGGGTGCAGGGCCAGTTGACCGGGATCGTGGATGCCCAGCAGATGACAGGCCAGGCCGGAATCCAGGAAATGCAGTTTCGGGGCTTTCACCGCCTGTTTCCTGGCGTTGGCGTGCCAGGCGGGGATGAGCGTCACGAGGTAGCTGGTCTCGAGCACCGAGACCCAGGCCTTGATGGTGTTGACGGCCACGCCCACGTCAGCGGCCAGGGTGCTCAAGTTCAGCTCCTGCGCCGTTCGCCCGGCCGCAAGCTGCATGAAGGTCGTGAAAGACCTCAGATCGCTTACATTGAGCAGCCGGCGCACATCCCGTTCCACGTAGGTGGCAAGGTAGTCGGAGTACCAGACGGAGGGGGGGATGTTCTGGTCGAACACCCGCGGGTAGCCGCCGTACCATACGGCAGACCAGAGATCCCCGGGCGCCTCGGGGAAGGCGGCCACTTCATCCCGGGTGAGCGCAAGCAGGTGCAGAATGCCGGTGCGGCCCGCCAGGGACTGGGACACGGTGGCGCTCAATGCGAGGTTTTCGCTGCCGGTCAGGATGAAACGGCCGTGCCGGGCATCCCGGTCCACTTCCTCCTGCAGGTAGGACGCCAGGTCCGGGGTCCGCTGGATCTCGTCCAGGATGGCGCCATCGGGCACCTGGGCCAGGAATCCCCGGGGATCTTCGGACGCGAACATCCGGGTGTCCCGGGCTTCCATGCTGAAATACGGCTTGGACGGAAAGAGCATGCGGCAAAGGGTGGTCTTGCCGGATTGGCGGGGGCCGGTGAGGGTCAGGACCGGGTACATCGCGGCCCGGGCCAGGAAGGTTGGGGCAAGGACACGATCAATCATAATCACAAGAATAAATGGATTTCATGGATTTGCAATTCAATTGCAAGATAATGCAGACCGATCAGTATTCCGTGGCGTACTCCCCCGCCTTCACGTTGCGCTCGAAAGGCAGGAACACCGGCGCGCCGGCCTTGCGGGCGATCCACTCCGCCACCCGGATGCCGTCCACCGCCGCCGAAGTGATGCCGCCGGCGAAGCCGGCGCCTTCGCCGCAGGGGTAGAGCCCCGGGTGGCTGACCGATTCGCCGGCGTCCCCGCGCAGCAGCTGCACCGGGCTGCTGGTGCGGCTTTCGATGGCCAGCAGCAGGGCCTGGCGGCTGGTGAAGCCGTGCAGCTTGCGGTCGAAGTCGGGGATGGCGCCGCGCAGCTGGTCCGACGACGAAGCCGGGCAGGCAGGTGGTGATGTCGGCGGGCACGGCGAAGGGGCGGAAGCTGGTGGCGGGCAGCTGGCCGCTGGCCCGGCCGTGCAGGAAGTCCTGCACGCTGGTCGCCGGCGCGCCGTAGGTCTCGCCCGCGGCGCGGTAGGCGGCCTGCTCCCACTTGCGCTGGAAGTACATGCCGCCCAGCAGGTGCTCGGATCCGAAATCGGCCGTGTTGACCTTGGCCACCAGGCCTGAATTGGCGAAGCCCGAATCCCGCCGGGCGTTGCTCATGCCGTTCACCACCACCCCGCCCGGTTCCGAAGCGCACTGGATCACTTCGCCGCCCGGGCACATGCAGAAGGAGTAGGCGGCCCGGGCCGGGCCGAGGTTGCACACCAGCTTGTAGTCGGCCGGGGCGAGGCTGGGGTGGCCCTGGGAGGGGCCGTACTGGCTGCGGTCGATCAGGTCCTGGGGATGCTCCACCCGCACGCCCATGGCGAAGGCCTTCTGGCGCATGGCCACGCCGTGCCGGTGCAGCATCTCCAGGGTGTCCCGGGCGCTGTGCCCGGGGGCCAGCACCAGGGCGTCGCAGGGGATCTCCTCGCCCGTGTCCAGCACCGCCGCCGCCACCGCGCCGTCCCGGAAGCGCAGGTCGGCCAGGCGGGCGCGGAACCGGTAGCGCGCCCCCCGGGCCTCGGCGTCCTTGCGGATCAGCACCGAGCACTTGCGGATCACGTCGGTGCCCACGTGGGGCCGGGCCAGGTAGCGCACCCTGGGGTTGGCGCCGAAGCGCACGAAGGTCTCCAGCACGTAGCGGATGGCCGGGTGGCCGATGCGGGTGGTCAGCTTGCCGTCGCTGAAGGTGCCGGCGCCGCCTTCGCCGAACTGGGCGTTGGCGTCGGGGTCCAGCACGGCCTCGCGCCAGAGCCCCGCCACCGCACGCACCCGCTCGCCCATGGGCGCGCCGCGCTCCAGCACCACCGGGCGCGATGCCGTAGTCCAGCAGGCGCAGGGCGCAGAAGGTCCCGGCCGGGCCGCTGCCGACGATCACCACCCGGGGCTTGCCGGCGGGCGCGGCCACCGACCAGGACACCGGCTCCGCGGCGGGCTCCACCTTGGCGCCCGGGGGGCAGCGCCAGGCCCTGCACCGCGCGCCCGGTGCGGAAGGCCAGGGCCGCCAGGAAGCGGATGGAGCCCTTGTGCCGGGCGTCCAGGCTGAGCCGCTCCAGGCTGGGCTCGCGGTACTCGTCGGGCCGGCCGCCCAGGGCGCGGGCCAGGGTGGCGTCCAGCGGATTGCGTTCCTCGCCCAGTTCCAGCGGCAGGTTTGTGAGCAGGTAACGCATGGGCACCTCGGCGAAGGGACCCGCGGGGGATCAAGGCCAGCAGAATGCGATTATGCTAAGGCATAACCGAAATAGCAATCTTCCCAGCCGAAAGCCCATGACTGACACCCTGGATCCCTACCGTCTCATCCGTCCCCTGCTTTTCCAGCTGGATCCGGAAACCGCCCACGGGCTTTGCTTCTTCCTGGGCGGACTGGCCCAGCGGGTGCCCGGCCTGCCGGTCCTGCTCCAGGGCGTCCTGCGGCCGCCAGGATCCGGCCATCGCCCGGGAAGCCTTCGGCCTGCGCTTCCGCTCGCCCATCGGCCTGGCCGCGGGCCTGGACAAGGGCGCCCAGCTGCTGCCGCTGTGGAAGGCGCTGGGCTTCGGCTTCGTGGAGATCGGCACGGTGACGCCCCGGCCCCAGCCCGGCAACCCCAAGCCGCGGCTTTTCCGGCTGCCGGAGGAGGGCCTGATCCTGAACCGCATGGGCTTCAATTCCGAGGGCATGGAGGTGGTGGCCCGGCGCCTGCGCGACCGCCCCCCGGGGCTGGTGGTGGGCGGCAACATCGGCAAGAACAAGCTCACCCCCGAAGAAGGCGCCCTGGACGACTACCGCGCCGCCTACCGCACCATCGCCCCGCTGGTGGACTACGTGGCCCTGAACATCTCCTCGCCCAACACCCCCGGCCTGCGCCGGCTGCAGGCGCCCGAGGCGCTCAAGCCCCTGCTGGAGGGCATGCTGGCGACTGCGCAAGGAGATGGGCCTGGAGCGCCAGCCCCTGCTGGTCAAGCTGGCCCCGGACCTGCCCGGCCCGGAGCTGGACGCCATCGTGGAGGTGCTGGTGGCCAGCGGCGTCGACGGGGTGATCGCCACCAACACCACCCTGGACCGCGGCATCGTCTCCGAGCTGAACCGGGCCAGGGTCGAGGCGCTGGGCGAGGGCGGCCTTTCCGGGCGCGGCCTCAAGGTCAAGGCCCAGACCGTCCAGCGGCGCATCCTGCAGCGCCTGCCGGCCGGCGTCGGCCTGATGGCCTGCGGCGGCATCGGCTCGGGCGAGGACGCCGCGCAGGCGCTGCAGGAGGGCGCGGCGCTGGTGCAGGTCTACTCCGTCGCTGATCTTCGAGCGGGCCGCTGCTGGTGCGGCGGATGAACCGGGAACTGGAGACCCGCAGCTACTTCTGAGGGGCGCCCGGGTCAGCGGGTCTCGCCGTCCAGGTAGACCCAGCGCCCCTCCTCCCGCACGAACCGGCTGCGCTCCTGGTGCAGCGTGCGCCTGCCGTTGATCAGCAGCTTGGCGTGGAACTCGACCACCCCGGCCGCGTCGTCCGGACCGCCGTCCCGGGTGCCCAGAACCTTGAGGGAGATGCACTTGATCGCCCGGCAATAGCGGGCCAGCTCCTCCACGTCCAGCTTCTCCCGCTCCGACGCCGCGGTGGTGGCGGCCAGGTAGTCCGCCCGGCCCATGGCGTAGGCGGTAAACCGGGTGCGCATCAATTTTTCCGCAGTTTCCGGAGTTTTATATCCCGAAAGGTAGGGCTCGCAGCAGCGATCATAGGTATGCTTGGGGTCACAAGGGCAGGGGCGGGACATGACGACCTTTCACAAGGGATGGAAGCTGGTACCTGGCGACTTCGGCTCCATGGGGCCTGCGGCGCCTCGGGGCGCGCGCGCGATCGACTGGTTGACTTCGATGCGCACACTGATAGTCTGGTGGGGAAAAGCCTGATTTTCTTTTCCTTGGCATTACGTGCCCGGTACGGCCCTACTGGGCCGATATCTCAATTCAACCTTTTTCGCAGGGGGAGTGTCCATGAAGAATGGATGGATCGATAAGCTTAAGCTGATTCCATTAAAACGCAAGTTGTATCTGCTTTTAATGGTGATGATGTGCTCCCTGGGGCTCCGGCTGCGGCCCAGGCCCAGAGCGCCGAGAGCGAGCGCGCTTTCGAGTTCTTCTCCCCCTTCCGTGACGGCTACGGCTTCAACGCCATGGAGCAGATCGGCCTGATGGCCGTGCTGGCCGTCGCCGTCGTCGGCCTCCTGTACGCCTTCATGCTGATGAAGCAGGTGATCGCCGCCGACGAGGGCACCCCCAAGATGCAGGCCATCGGCGCCGCCATCCGCGAAGGCGCCAACGCCTACCTGACGGCCCAGTTCAAGAAGATCGGGCCCCTGATCATCATCATCACCATCCTCCTGGCCGTCACCTTCACCGGCTCCCAGGAAGCCTTCCGCTGGGGCCGCGCCTTCTCCTTCCTGATCGGCGCCTGCTTCAGCTTCCTGGTGGGCTTCGTCGGCATGCGCCTGGCCACCACTGGGCAACCTGCGCGTGGCCGCCGCCGCCCGCCACAGCTATGGCGAGGCCATGCAGCTGGGCTACCGCACCGGCACCGTCACCGGCATGCTCACGGACGGCCTCGGCCTCCTGGGCGGCACCCTGATCTTCCTCGCTCTACGGCGTGAACGCCTACGAGGCCCTGCTGGGCTTCGGCTTCGGCGGCACCCTGCTCGCGCTGTTCATGCGCGTCGGCGGCGGCATCTACACCAAGGCCGCCGATGTGGGCGCCGACCTGGTCGGCAAGATCGAGAAGGACATCCCCGAGGACGATCCGCGCAACGCCGCCACCATCGCCGACAACGTGGGCGACAACGTGGGCGACTGCGCCGGCATGGCCGCCGACATCTTCGAGAGCTACGAAGTGACCATCGTGGCCGCCATGATCCTGGGCATGGCCACCTTCGGCCACAAGGGCGTCATCTTCCCCCTGCTGGTGCGCGGCATCGGCGTGCTGGGCTCGATCATCTCCACCTACACGGTCAAGGCCGGCGCCGACGACACCTCCGACACCGCCCTCAAGAGCGTGCACCGCGGCTTCTGGATCGGCTCCGATCATCAGCGTCGTCGGGCTTCTTCGTCCTCGGCTGGTTCTACCTGCACTTCGATCCCGCGGTGAACCTGCTCAAGGGCGCCACCCCCTGCCGAACTCGCCGGCTTACCGGGGCACCGTTCCCAGCCAGCTCGGCTGGTGGGCCAACTTCGGCATCATGCGGCCTGGACATGCGCCCGGCCATCACCTGCCTGATCGGCGTGTTCCTCGCCGTGGCCCTGAACAAGGTCACCAGCTACTACACCCACACCAGCCACGCCCCGGTCAAGGCGCTCGACCAAGGCCTGCACCACCGGCCACGCCACCAACATCATCGAGGGCTTCGCCCTGGGCTATGAGAGCACGGTCGCCATGCTGTGCGTCATCGCCATCGCCATCTTCCTGTCCGTGCTGACCTACGCCGGCACGCCGCCCATGTTCGTCGCCTACGGCGTGGCCATGACCGGCATCGGCATGCTGACCCTCACCGGCAACACCATCTCCATGGACGTGTTCGGCCCCGTCGCCGACAACGCCAACGGCATCGGCGAGATGGGCTACGAGAAGGACGAGATGGAGAAGACCAAGCCCGGCAGCTACAAGCGGGCCCGGCAGATCCTCGCCGACCTGGACGCGGTGGGCAACACCACCAAGGCCGAGACCAAGGGCATCGCCATCGGCTCCGCCGTCATCGCCGCCGTCTCCCTCTTCTCCAGCTTCATCGCGGTGATCGCGGTGGGCGGCGAGGACCAGGTCAGCAAGATGAAGATCGCCCAGTACCATCGAGCACGCCGGGCTGCATCACCGTCGGCCGATCCCAAGGTGTTCATCGGCTTCCTGATCGGCGGGGCCGTGCCCTTCCTGTTCAGCAGCCAGCTGATCCGCGCCGTGGGCCGCGCCGCCTACTACATCGTCCAGGAATGCCGCGCCCAGTTCAAGGACGCGGAGATCTGGGCCGGCACCAAGAAGCCCGACTACGGCCGCGTGGTCGACATCTGCACCAACACCGCCCAGAAGGAGCTGGTCGGCCCCGGCCTGCTGGCCATCGCCTCGCCCCTGCTGGTGGGCTTCCTCCTCGGCCCCTACGCCCTGGGCGGCTTCCTGGCCGGCATGATCCTGGTGGGCCAGCTGCTGGCCGTGTTCATGGCCAACGCCGGCGGCGCCTGGGACAACTGCAAGAAGATGATCGAAGACGGCCTCTACGGCGGCAAGGGCAGTGAGGCCCACAAGGCCTCCGTCACCGGCGACACGGTCGGCGACCCCCTGAAGGACACCGCCGGCCCGGCCATCAACCCGCTCATCAAGGTGATGAACATGGTGAGCCTGCTCACCCTGGGCATCATCATGAAGTGGACCTTCTTCCCCGTGGAAGGCCGCGAAAGCAACAAGGGCATCGGCGTCATCGCCGCCCTGATCTGCATCGCCGCCCTCATCTGGGCCGTCTACAAGAGCAAGCAGGAAACCCCGGGCCTGGTCAGCGAGGAAGAGCTGCAGGCCAGCATCAAGGCCGAGGTCAAGTAGCCCCTGCCGGTCATTTCCCGACGAAGGCGCCGCCCCCTGGGCGGCGCTTTTCGTTCATGGCGCGCGGAACCAGTCGGACCGCGCGTCCGGCCGGCATGTTTTTCAGAGTTTCCAGTCTGAATTGCTTTACAGTTTCAGATCATGGTGGTCATATGGTGCCAAGCCCATCCATGATCTTCAGGCAACCTCTGAAATGAACGACATCCTATCCGAATGTCCCCCGTCCCTCCGTGTGCAAGAAAGGAGCGCCAATGCCTGCAGTTGAAACCAGCCTGGCCCATCCCGCCACAGCCTGCCCCGGCTTCCTGGACTCGTCGGTGGGCAAGAAAGTGGTGATGGCCGTGACCGGCATCATCCTCTTCGGCTTCGTCACCGTGCACATGCTCGGCAACATGCAGGCCTACATGGGCGCCGAGCCCATGAACCACTACGCCGAGTTCCTGCAGACCATGATCCATGGCGAGGGCATCTGGGTGTTCCGCGCGGTGATGCTCACCGCCGTGGGCTTCCACGCCTGGGCCGCCCTGACCCTCTACTTCGAGAACCGCAAGGCGCGCCCGGTGGGCTACCGGGCCCAGCAGCTGCAGGCAGGCCTCCTGGGCCTCCCGCACCATGCCCTGGACCGGCCTCGTCCTGGCCGTCTTCATCGTCTTCCACATCCTGCACCTCACCACCGGCACCATCCACCCCGGCGGCGACTTCGTGCAGGGCAAGGCCTTCGAGAACCTGGTGTCGGGCCTGCAGGTGGGCTGGGTCGCCGTGTTCTACATCATCGCCCAGCTCTGCCTGGGCTTCCACATGTGGCACGGCGTCTGGAGCCTCACCCAGACGCTGGGCTGGTCCCATCCGCGCTACAACCTCCTGCGCCGGCGCTTCGCCTATGTCATGGCCATCCTCGTGGCGGGCGTCAACATTTCGTTCCCCATCGCCATCCTCACTGGCATCATCCACCTGTAGAAGGCACGAACATGGAACTGAAATCGAACTGCCCGACCGGCCCCATCGCTGACCAGTGGGACAAGCACCGCTTCGACCTGAAGCTGGTGAACCCCGCCAACAAGCGCAAGTACAAGATCATCGTCGTCGGCTCCGGCCTGGCCGGCGCGGCCGCGGCCGCCTCCCTGGCGGAGCTGGGCTACGACGTCCACTGCTTCTGCTACCAGGACAGCCCCCGGCGCGCCCACTCCATCGCCGCCCAGGGCGGCATCAACGCCGCCAAGAACTACCACAACGACGGCGACAGCATCTTCCGCCTGTTCTACGACACGGTCAAGGGCGGCGACTTCCGCGCCCGCGAGGCCAACGTCTACCGGCTGGCCCAGGTCTCCGGTGAACATCATCGACCAGTGCGTGGCCCAGGGCGTGCCCTTCGCCCGGGAATACGGCGGGCTGCTGGACAACCGCTCCTTCGGCGGCGCCCAGGTGAGCCGCACCTTCTACGCCCGCGGGCAGACGGGGCAGCAGCTGCTGCTGGGCGCCTACCAGGCGCTGGAGCGCCAGATCGGCCTGGGCACGGTGAAGATGTTCACCCGGCACGAGATGCAGGAAGCTGATCGTCGTCGACGGCGTCGCCAAGGGCATCGTCACCCGCGACATGGTCACCGGCAAGATCGAGTCGCCACGTGGCCGACGCCGTGGTGCTCGGCCACCGGCGGCTACGGCAACGTGTTCTACCTGGCCACCTACGCCAAGGGCTGCAACGCCACCGCCATCTGGCGCGCCTACCAGAAGGGCGCGGCCTTCGCCAACCCCTGCTACACCCAGATCCACCCCACCTGCATCCCGGTCACCGGCGACCACCAGTCCAAGCTCACCCTCATGTCCGAGAGCCTGCGCAACGACGGCCGCATCTGGGTGCCCCTGAAGAAGGGCGACAAGCGCGCCCCCGGGGACATCCCCGAGGACGAGCGCGACTACTACCTGGAGCGCAAGTACCCCTCCTACGGCAACCTGGCCCCCCGGGACATCGCCAGCCGCGCCGCCAAGCAGGTCTGCGACGAGGGCCGCGGCGTGGGCGACACCGGCCTGGGCGTCTACCTGGACTTCGCCGACGCCACCAAGCGCCTGGGCCTGGCCAAGATCGAGGAGAAGTACGGCAACCTCTTCGAGATGTACGAGCGCATCACCGGCGAGGACCCCTACAAGGTGCCCATGCGCATCTACCCGGCCAGCCACTACACCATGGGCGGGCTCTGGGTGGACTACAACCTCATGACCACCATCCCCGGCCTGTTCTGCATGGGCGAGGCCAACTTCTCCGACCACGGCGCCAACCGCCTGGGGGCCTCGGCCCTCATGCAGGGCCTGGCCGACGGCTACTTCGTCCTGCCCGCCACCATCGGCGGCTACCTGGCCGGCGATCAAGCCCGGCACCCGCATCACCACGGACCACCCCGCGGTCAAGGCCGCCGAGGAGGCCGCCGCGGGCCCGCAACAACCGCATCCTGGCCATCAACGGCAAGGAGACCCCCACCGAGCTCCACCGCGCCCTGGGCAAGATCATGTGGGAGCACTGCGGCATGGCCCGCACCGAAGCCAGCCTGAAGCAGGCCCTCCAGGAGATCCCCGCCCTCAGCGAGCGGTTCTGGGAGAACGTGAAGGTGCCCGGCAGCGGCGTCGGACGTGAACCAGGCCCTGGAACTGGCCGGGCGCGTGGCCGACTTCATCGAGCTGGGCGAGCTGATGTGCCTGGACGCCCTGGAACGCCGCGAGTCCTGCGGCGGCCACTTCCGCGAGGAGTGGCAGACCCCGGACGGCGAGGCCCTGCGCGACGACGAGAACTTCTGCCACGTCGCCGCCTGGGAGTACACCGGCGACGGCAACGCCCCCATCCGGCACAAGGAAGAGCTCACGTTCGAGAACGTCCACCTCGCGACCCGCAGCTACAAGTAAGGAACCCGGACATGGAAAAGCACATCAACGTCAAGCTGCACGTCTGGCGCCAGAAGAACGCCGCGGATCCCGGGCGCTTCCAGGACCTGCGAGGCCAAGGACGTCTCGCACCGAGATGTCCTTCCTGGAGATGCTGGACGTGGTGAACGAGGGCCTCATCCACAAGGGCGAGGAGCCCATCGCCTTCGACCATGACTGCCGCGAGGGCATCTGCGGGGCCTGCAACCTGGTCATCAACGGCCGCCCGCACGGCCCCAAGGAGCGCACCACCACCTGCCAGCTGCACATGCGCAGCTTCAAGCGACGGCGACGACATCACCATCGAGCCGGTGCGCGCCGAGGCCTTCCCGGTGATCAAGGACCTGATGGTCGACCGCTCCGCCTTCGACCGCATCATCGCCGCCGGCGGCTTCATCAGCATCCCCACCGGCAGCGCCTGCGACGCCAACGCCATCCCGGTGCCGCAAGCAGAAGGCCGACCTGGCCATGGACGCCGCCGCCTGCATCGGCTGCGGCGCCTGCGTCGCCGCCTGCCCCAACGCCTCGCGCCATGCTGTTCGTGGCGGCCAAGGTCAGCCACCTGGCCCTGCTGCCCCAGGGCCAGCCCGAGCGCTACACCCGCGCCCGCGCCATGGTCCAGCAGATGGACGCCGAAGGCTTCGGCACCTGCACCAACCACGGCGAATGCGAAGCGGCCTGCCCCAAGGGCATCACCCTGGACAACATCGCCCGCATGAACCGCGACTTCATCAAGGCCAGCATCCTCTACCGCCCGGAAACAGGCGGCGGCGGCGGGGCGTAGGCGTCCGTCGTTCCCTGCGCCGGGCTTCGAGGATTCGGGTTCCGGTTTTTTGCGCCGACCCACTGGCGCGTGATCCGCTTGGAATGTCCTCGCTTCGCTGCGGGCAATCCAAGCGGTCACGCTGGTCCTTCCCCCGGGGACGGGTCGATTCGTCTTCGTTTCGATGAACACATTTTATACCAATTTGCCGTCAAACGTAGAGTATTCAGGCCGCCGATTCAGTAATCCAAGGGAACGCCACCATGGAACGGAGAATCTCTGGGGATTCGTGGAGACGGCGGAGGCTTGTTTCCACGAGGTCCATCACCCTGTCCAGGTCAGGGAGCACCTGGTTCCGGATGTCGTTCTCGCGGATATATTCCCAGACATGCTCAGCTGGGTTCAGTTCCGGGCTGTAGGGTGGAAGCGACAGCAGGGTCATGTTCGCTGGGACAACGAGGTCGTTGGCTTTGTGCCATCCGGCGCCATCGAGCAGCATGACGCAGTGGTCATTGGGGAACTGTGCTGACGAATGGGCCAAGAAGATCGACATCAGCTTGGCGTCCACCCACGGCAGGATCATGGACGTCATCTGACCGTCCTGGGGGCAAACGGCCACGTAGGCGTATACGTATTCTCGGACGACCTGACTGCCAACCGATGGACGCAAAGGCATGGGTGCCCAGCAACTGCGGCCATCGCTGATTCGGCCGAAGCGTCCTTCATCCTGGAACAGAAGCCGCAGTGGCGTTCCTTTTGGAAGGCCAGCAACTATGGTTTGGAGCTTTTCTGGGAGTTTTTTTTAAAGGCCGCAGCAGCGGCGGGGTTCTGCTTCACATGGCGGGGACGAGGCGCCAGCTTTCGCCACTCGTGGCGGTGGAGAAGTTTGTAGACATAGTCCAGGGATACCTCCTGACCAAGACGCTGGCAGAGGGCCGGGTGCAGGTGTTTGGCTGTGAGAATGTCCCCACCCTCGGCGCGAGCCAACTGTTGGCTCAGGAATTCCCGTTCCTCATCAGGCGTCATCAACCCCCAGCGTCTCCCTCCACGCCCCTGCCGGTCCAGGCCGGCTGGCCCGAGGGTGTTGTACTCACCAATCCATTTCCAGATCGACTGGGTCGAGACCAGGAGCAGTTCCGCGATGCTATGGGCCGGTAACTTCCCGGAGTGCGTGAGCCAGACGGCTAGACGCCGCTGGTAGGCCGTCTTGTCTGGTGCCTCCTTGACCCACTCCATGAGTTGGTCCGTCGTGAACCAAGGTGTTAGTTCAGATGGCGTCCTCATGAATCCCCTCCTGAGAGAGAGGATACATTACTCTATGTTTGACGTCAAATTGGTATTAGAACAGCCCGATGCCGGGCTGGCCTGGGTTTCAATTTGCCCTATCATTTGACCTAGAAGTAGTGCAATTGATGAGGCAACCTTGATCTCTCCTTCCGTTCCATTCCTGGGTGAAGTCATGGGGCCGGATGGCGCCATCGTACCGGCCCTGCTCATCCTGAAGCTGCGGATCACCAAGACTGAACTGGCCGCCGCCTCCGGCCTTTCCCGCGACGCCGTGTTCAAGCATGCGCGCGTCAACGCCCGCGCCACCCAGGCGCGCCTGCGCGATGTGGCGGAGATCATCGCCAGGGTCATGCCGTGGGCGGGTTCGGTGGCGCAGGCGTTCGCCTGGTACCGGGCCCAGCCCATCCCTTCCTTCGGCGACCAGACCCCCGAGGACCTGGTCAAGGAGGGACGGGCGGAGGCCGTGAAGGCCTACCTCAGCCGGATCGCGGTGGGCGGCTACGCATGAGGCTGCGCCGGACCGTGTGGCGGGCGCACCACCCGCGCTGGGCCTTCGCGCCCGATTCGGGCGCGGGCGCGGCGGTCCATGGCGGACGGTTCAACCGGGTGGGCGTCCCGGCGCTGTACACCTCCCTCCGGTTCGAAACGGCCTGGCTGGAGGCCCAGCAGGGCTTCCCGTTCAAAGCGCAGCCCATGACGCTGTGCGGCTACGCGGTGGATTGCGGGGACATGGTCGACCTGACCGATCCGGAGGTCCGCGGGCGGCTTGGCATCGCGCTCGACGATCTGGGGTGCGGGTGGGCGGGCATGGTGGACCGCGGGCTGGTGCCGCCCAGTTGGGGAGTGGCCGACCGCCTCGCAGCGGACGGGCATGCGGGCATCCTGGTGAAAAGCTTCGCCAGCGGAGCCACGGAGGCCGATCTCAATGCGATCTTCTGGCATTGGGCGCCCGATCCGCCGCATCAGGTCCGGGTGATCGACACGGATGGCCGACTGCCGCGAGACGACCCATCCTGGCGTTGATCGGCGCGGCTGATGTGCTACGCTTCTGCCCGCCATGCCCTTCATCCAGCCCGCCCCCCAGCTTCCCCATCCGTATCGCGCCGATCCGGCCTTGGGCGCGTACCTGCGCCGGGCCCTTCCCCCCGAGGTGCTGGCGGACATCGTGCCATCCCTCCAGGCCATGGGCGGCATCGCCCTGGAACTGCACGCCCTGTCCCTGGAAGACCGCTGCTCAACGAGCCGCGCCACGTGCCCTACGATCCCTGGGGCAACCGCGTCGACCGCATCGAGCTGACCCGCACGTGGCGCGAGGCCGAGCGCGTCGCCGCGACCGGAGGCCTGGTGGCCGCGGCCTACGAGCGCCGGCACGGCGCCCATTCGCGCCTCCACCAGTTCGCCCTGGTCCACCTCTTCCACCCGTCCAGCGACACCTACACCTGCCCCCTGGCCATGACCGACGGCGCCGCGGCGACCCTGCTGGCCAGCGGCAACCGTGACCTCATCGAGCGGGCCGTGCCCCGGCTCACCAGCCGGGATCCGCAGCGCTTCTGGACCTCGGGCCAGTGGATGACCGAAAGCAGCGGCGGCTCGGACGTGGGCCTTTCCAGCACCGAGGCGCGCCTGGAGGATGGGGTCTGGCGGCTCTACGGCCGCAAGTGGTTCACCTCGGCCGCCTCCTCGCAGATGGCCCTGGCCCTGGCCCGGCCCCAGGGCAACCCGCCGGGCGGCAAGGGCCTGGCCCTGTTCTACGTGGAGACCCGGCGCCCGGACGGCTCGACCAACGGCTTCACCGTCAACCGGCTCAAGGACAAGCTGGGCACCCGCAAGCTGCCCACCGCGGAACTGGACCTGGACGGCATGGTGGCCGTGCCGGTGGGCGGACTGGCCGAGGGGGTGCGCGCCATGGCGCCGATGCTCAACGTCACCCGCACCTGGAACGCGGTCACCGCCGCCAGCCTGCTCCGGCGCGGGCTCATGCTGGCCTGGGACTACGCCGGGCGGCGCCAGGCGTTCGGCGCGCCGCTGGCGCGCCAGCCGCTGCACCTGGACACCCTCGAGGGGCTGGAGGCCGAGGCCCAGGCGGCCTTCCAGCTGGCCTTCCACGCGGCGGAATGGCCTGGGGAGGGTGGAGTGCGGCGGCGGGGACGCGGCGCTGCACCGGCTGCGTCACGCCCCTGGTGAAGCTCACCACCGCCCGGCAGGCGGTGGCCGGATGCAGCGAGCTGCTGGAGTGCTTCGGCGGGGCCGGCTACGTGGAGGACACCGGGCTGCCGGTGCTGCTGCGCGACGCCCAGGTGCTGAGCATCTGGGAAGGCACCACCGACGTGCTCTCCCTGGAGGCCATGAAAGCCCTGCGCGGCTGCGGCTTCGGCGCGTTCCGGGAGCCACCTGGAGGGCCTGCTGGCGGGGACTGCCGAGGCCGCTGGCCGCGCCGGTGCGGAGCGCCCTGGCCCGGGCCGAGGCCTGGTGGGCCGGGGCGGAGGAGGCCGGGGCGCGCCGCTTCGCCCTGACCCTTGGGCGCTCCCTGGCGCTGGCGCTGCTGGCGCGCCAGGCCCGGTGGGCCGGGGAGCGGGAGCAGGACCCGGCCCCGGCCAGGACCGCCCTGCGCTTCGCGGCGCATGGGGTCGATCAGCTTTAGCGCCGGACGAAGGCCGGGCCCAGCGCTTCCGTCGCGCGCTCCCGGCGCAGCAGCAGGACGTCGAGCAGCTTCCGTGCGCCGCCGGCGTCCCCCGGCTGCTCCGCCCGGGCCCGCAGGGCGGCGATGGCCGGATTCACCCACAGCACCCGGATGATCCGGCGCTTCGCCTCGCCCGACATGAACTCCCGCCAGTTGTTGAGGTTCCACAGCGGCTCGCAGACCGGGTCCTCCACCGTCACCCGCTCGCTGCCGTCGGCCAGGCGCCGCTTCACCAGTCGGCACTGCAGGGCCACCCCGTCCCGGCTGTCGCCCCCGTCCACCTTGTCCAGGTCCGGCAGGTACATCCGGTCCTGGTTGGAGACGAAGTTGCCCAGGGAATAGGCCACCAGGGTCCGGTGCCCGTCCCGCTCCATGCATCTCCACCGGCTGCAGGACGTGGGGGTGGGTGCCCAGGATCAGGTCGGCCCCGGCCCGGCACAGCCGCTCGGCCACCTCCCGCTGGCGCGGCAGCGGGCTCGTGCTGGTATTCCACGCCCCAGTGGATGCTCACCACCACGGCGTCCGCCTGGGCCCGGGCGGCGCGCACCGCCGCCTCCGCGCGCGGCCGGGTCCAGCCCGCGCACCCAGGGGCCGCTGTCCTCCGGGTTCAGGTTGATGTTGTAGAGGTCGGTGAAGCCCAGGAAGGCCACCCGCAGCCCCTTGACCTGGACCACCTGCAGCCTGCTCGGCCTCGGCCCGGGTGGCGCCGGTGCCCACGGGCACCAGGTGCTGCGGCCCGGAGCCGCTCCAGGGTCTCCACCACGCCCGGCGACGCCCTGGTCGTAGGCGTGGTTGTTGGCGGTGGACAGGACGGTGAAGCCGCTGGCCGGAGCGCCGCGGGCAGCTCCGCCGGGCGCGTTGAACAGGAACGGCCGCCCGGGCAGTCCGGAGGTGGGCGCCACCGGCGTCTCCAGGTTGGCGAAGGCGATGTCCGCCCCGTGGAGCAGCGGTTCCACGTCGGCCCACAGCGCGCGCAGGCCGGCGCCGGATTCCCGGGCCGAGCGCTGCACGTCCTGGTGCATGAGGATGTCGCCCACCGCCACCAGGCGCACCGAGGCCAGCTCCACCGGAAAGGCCGGTGGCGCGACGGGCGCCGGGGCCGGCGCCGGCCGGGTCCCCAGCGGTGGCCAGCAGCAATGCCGCCGCCAGGGAGAGGAGCGCCCTATGCAGGACCGTAGTAGACCTCCACCGGGAGATCCGGGAAGCGCGGCCCGCACCCGCCGGGCCAGGTCGTCCATGGCGGGGGCCGGCAGCGGCCTCGCCTCGGGCTCGGGGGTCGGCCGGGCCACGGTGTAGAGCTGGATGCCCTGGATCCGCCCGTGGGCCAGGATCCCGCGCAGGCGCCCGATGTAGGCGTCCACTTCCGCGCCGTCCGGCCCCTGCCCGCGCCACTCCAGGAAGAGGGTCTGGATGGTGATGGGCCAGCGCCGCGCGGTGGCGGCCAGGTTGTCCAGGATGCGCGCGAACGGCACCTTGGAGCGGTTCACCTCGCGGTAGTAGGCTTCGCTGCCCGCGTCCAGCTTGGCCCAGATCTCGCCCTGGTTGGCCATCATGATCTCCAGGCCGCGGATCACCGCCGGGGCCTGGAGCCGGGTGGAATCGGTGATCAGCACCAGCTTCACCGCGTCCAGTCCGCGGGCGCGCTTGAGCCGGGCGATGCACTCGACGGCGAGGGCGAACTCCGGGGCGGTGGTGGGCTCGCCGTCGCCGGAAAAGGCGATGTCGTTGAGCCGGCGCTGGTCCGGGCGGGCGGAATCGAAAGGGGAGGTGGCGAACAGCGTCCCGCTCACGGTGAGGTCCAGGAGCGCGGCCATCTCCCGCTCCAGCTGGGCCAGGTCGATGTCGGAACGCCGGCCCGGGGTCGTGCGGTCCACCTCGCAGTAGACGCAATCGAAGTTGCAGGCCTTGTCCGGGTTGAGGTTGACCCCCAGGCTCACGCCCCTGCTGCGGCGCGAGATGACCGGATAGGCATAATCGAAGTCATGCCAGATGCGCCGGTGGTCGAGGTGGGCCTGCACAAGTTCGCTCATGCCCCATCATAGGACCATTGGATCGGCGCAGGAACCGGGAGCCCTTCCCCTTCCTGCCATCATCTTTATGGAAATCGGATGGTTGTTGACACTTCCTTGATCCCTCCGGGCCGACCATGATGGCTGAGGAGCAGCGCGATGCCCGCAGGTCCAGTGCCACACCCGACCCCCCACCCGGGCAGCCCGGACCCGGACCCCACCCGGGACTCGGACACCCCTGCCGGCCTGGCCCGGCGCTTTGGCCTGCCGGTGGCGACCCTGCTGCGCTGGCGCGACCGGGGCGGCGCGGCCGGCGGGAAGGAGGGCCTGCGCGTGCCCTGGATTCCGGCGTCCCAATGGCGCATGGGCGGACCGTCCTGACAACTGGGTGAACTTTTGATCAGGTCGGCGCATCCATGGAAAACCAGGGCTTCGGCCCGGTTGAGGTTTCCAATGGTTCGCCCCTCGCCAAAGGCTGCCTGAGCCCGCCATGCCGGATTCAGCGACCCCCTGCCCGGTTTCGGAATCGGCGCCGCCCGAATGGGCGGGTTCAGGCGCTCCCCGGCTTGGGCGCTACCGGCTCGGGCCGCTGCTGGGCCGGGGCGGGCTGGGCGAAGTGCACGAGGCCTGGGACACCCTGCTGGGCCGGCGCATCGCGGTCAAGACCCTCTCCCTCCCCGGGGCCGGGTCGATCCTGCGCTTCATGCAGGAGGCCCGGCTCCAGGCCCGGGTCAGCCACCCCAACGTCTGCCGCATCTATGACCTGGACGCCTCCACGAAGGCGCCCTTCATCGCCATGCAGCTGGTCCGGGGGCCGAACCTCACCCAGGCCGCCCCCGGCCTGACCCTCGCGGAGGCGGTGGAGATCATGGCGGCGGTGGCCCTGGCGATCAATTCGGCCCACCGCCTCAACCTCATCCACCGCGACCTCAAGCCGTCCAACATCCTGCTGGAGCCGGACGGCGCCGGGGGCTGGGCCACCTACGTGGCCGACTTCGGCCTGGCCAAGGACCTCTCCGACCAGGGCCTGACCCGCGCCGACGCGGCGCTGGGGACGCCCGAGTACCATGGCGCCCGAGCAGAAGCGGGGCGAAGCGGTGGGACCCGCGGCCGACATCTACTCCCTGGGGGTCACCCTGGAGGTGGTGCTGGGCGCGGTGTGCGGCGCGAGCGCCGAGCCCCTGCCCCGCAAGCTGCGCACCATCATCGACCGCTGCCGGGAGGAGCGGCCCCAGGACCGCTACCACAGCGCCGGCGAGCTGGCCGAGGACCTGCGCCGCTTCCTGGACCTCGAGCCGCTCCTGGCCGAGCGCGGCCAGTGGCGCCGCCAGGGGCTGCGCTGGCTGCGCCGGCACCCCACCTGGAGCGCCTGCCTGGCCTTGACCCTCCTGCTCGGCACCGGGTCCGGGATCTGGTCGGGCCACCTGGCCGCCCGCGGCCGGCGCCAGGCCGCCCTGGCGCAGCGCTTCGCCATGGACGCCCGGGACGTGGAGCACCGCATGCGGGTGGAGCACCTGATGCCGCCGCACGACCTGGGCCCCGCCCTGGCGCACATGCGCGAGCGGCTGCTGCAGCTGGAACGGGACATGGCCAGGCTTGGCCCCGAGGCCCAGGGGCCGGGCCGCCTGGCCATGGGCCGGGGCTACTGCCACCTGGGCGAGCCGGACCGGGCCCGGGAGGTCCTCGAGCGGGCCTGGGCGCAGGGCTACCGCACCCCGGAGACGGCCTGCGCCCTTGCCCGGGCCGCCTGCGCCAGCTACTTCACCCTGGTCTCCCGGGAGGACATGGCCGACCGCGATGACGCGCTGGCCGCGGCCAAGGCCCGCCTGCGCAAGGAGGCGCGGACCTACTTCGACCTCTCGGCGGGCCAGGCCTGGGAACCGGCGTCGCTGGCCGAGGCGCGCGTCCTGTATGTGGAGGACCGCTTCGGCGAGGCCCTGGACCGGGCCCGCCAGGCCTTCCGGGAGCACCCCTGGCTGTATGAGGCGAAGGTGGAGGAGGCCTACGCCCTCAGCGCCCTGGGCTACGCCCGGCAGCACCAGGGCGAGCGCGCGGCGGCCCTGAGCCTGTACATGGAAGCCAGCCTGGCCTCCCGGCAGGCCCGGAGCATCGGGCACAGCGACGACAACTGCTATTTCTCCGACCTCGAGTGGCGCCTCTACTGGGTGGAGTGCCCCGGCCTGGGCGGGCGCGAACGGATGGCCCAGCTGGCCGAGGCGGAAGGGCTGGCGGACCGGGCGCTAGGCATCCGCCCGGACCGTCCCCGGGCGCTGCTGGCCAAGACCTACGTGATCGTGCGCCGGGCCGCGCTGCTGGCGGAGGCGGGCCAGGATCCCGAGGCCGAGCTCCGGCGCGCCGAACGCCTGCTGGCCCCCGCCTTTGAAGCGCCCTCCCTGCGCGCGCTGGCCGCCGTCAAGCGGGCCCAGATCGAGGAGGTGCGGGCCGCCTTCAGGGACCGCAAGGACCCGGGGTATAAGCGAAGAACCTTCCAGATACGACTCTAGGGGCAATACCGTCAGGTACAGGGAGTATCAGAAATTTTGTGTTTGGGCGGGTTTCATCGGGGCTTGATCTCCAGGTTCAAGGCTGCGGCCGATCGAAGTGCTGGGGGTAGAGAATCGCGAAGTGGTTCAGGGCTTCCCTCCAGCCGTGGACTATCTTGTGCCAGTTCTTGGTCTGGTTCCTCAGCACCAAGTAGATCAGCTTCGTGGCCGCCTGGTCATTGGGGAAATGCCCCCTGGCCTTGAGGATCTTGCGCAGCCTGGCATTCAGACTCTCGATCGCGTTGGTGGTGTAGACCAGCTTCCGGACTGGCTCCGGGTAGGACATGAATGGGATCACCTGGTCCCAGGCCCGGCGCCAGAGACGGACGATGGGCGGGTATTTCTTCCCGAAAGGCCCGGCTTCGAAGGCATCCAGGCACTGCATAGCCGCCTCGGCGTTGATGGCCTTGTAGATCCCCTTGAGTTCGTGGACCACCGGTGTCCGATCCTTGAAATTACAGTATTCCATGCTGTTCCGAAGGAGGTGGACGATGCAGTTCTGGATCTCTGTCTGCGGGAACACCGCCTGGATCGCCTCAGGGAAGCCCTTCAGCCCGTCCACCACCGCCAGCAGGATGGTCTCTACACCGCGGCTCTGGAGCTCCGTAACGACCCCGCGCCAGAACTTCGCCCCCTCCGTCTGCTCGATCCACAGCCCCAGGACCTCCCGGGTGCCATCGCGCCTTATGGCAAGGGCCAAGTAGATGGCCTTGTTCATCACGGTGCCCTCGTCCCGGATCTTTACCCGCAGCGCGTCCAGGAACAGGACCGGATACAGCTTGTCCAAGGGCCTGACTTGCCAAGCCTTCACCTCCTCCATGACGGCACTGGTCACTTCGCTGATCAGGTCTGGCGAGACCTCGGCTCCGTACTGCTCCTCCAGGAATGCCTGGATCTCCCGTACGGTCATTCCCCGGGCGTACATGGCCACGATCTTCTGGTCAAACCCATCGAAACGCCGCTGACCCTTCGGAATGATCTGAGGCTCAAAGGTGCCTTCACGATCCCGTGGCACCTCGATCTCCACAGGGCCGTCTTCTCCTATCAGAGTCTTTTTGGACGATCCGTTGCGGTGGTTGCTTGCCTTTTTGCCGGCACGATCGCGCTTCTCATAGCCAAGGTGATTCGTAAGCTCTGCATCCATTGCCGTTTCTACCAACGCCTTGGTGAGCTGCTTCAGAATCCCTTCCGGGCCCATCAGGTCCTCGGGCTTTTCGTAGCCCTTCAACAGCTCTTTTAGGATTTCGGGTGTGATAGCCATGCTCCATGCTCCTGCAGGAAGTGGCCCACACACAAAATTTCTGACAGGCTCTCAGTACAAGCCGAGATTTTTTTTCCTCAGCGTACCTCAGCGAGATCTCCGCGCCTCAGCGTCCAATTGGATCACTCATGCTGTAGCGCATCGCCCCTTCGCGCCGTCAGATCAAAGATCCAATTGGACGCTGAGGCGCGGAGATCTCGCTGAGGAACGCGGAGAGAAGCATAGATGGCTTGTACCTGACGTTATTGGCCCTAGGAGTGTGTCCAAGTTAAGCGTCCGTGTCCCGACCCGACGCCCTGTTCGCTCCCGGTCAGTCGCATTCGCGACTGCCGTGAGTGTAAAGGAGGCCTTCGGTTCAGGGGCCGGTGTTCCACCTTCGATGAAAAAGCTGAGGAATCGGCAAATCAGAGGTAAAGCTTCGCAGGGTCTGTACGATAAATAGGTATGACCAAACGATTCCGGCCCTGGGACCCCAAGCAGAAGTGGCTGCTGCCACCTGAAATCACCGAATTCATACCGGAGGGGCATCCGGCCCATTTCGTCCGGGACCTCGTGGTCGAGGAACTGGACCTCGCCGCGATCCTCGACACCTACATGGAAGACAAAGGCTATCCGCCCTTTCACCCGGCGATGATGGTGGCGCTCCTGCTCTATGCCTATACGCAGGGGGTGTTCTCCTCCCGGAAGATTGCCAAGGCCTGCATCGAGCGGATGGATTTCGCCGCCGTGACCGGATTCCAGAAGCCGGATTTCCGGACCATCAGCCTGTTCCGCAAGCGGCACCTGACCGCCCTGGGCGGGCTGTTCCAGCAGGTGCTGGTGCTCTGTCGGCAGGCCGGGCTGGTGGCATTGGGGCATGTGGCCCTGGATGGGACCAAGGTCAAAGCCAATGCGAGCAAGCACAAGGCCATGAGCTACGACCGGATGGTAAAGGCGGACAACGAATTCGCCGAAGTGGTGAAGGGCTGGTTGGACCAGGCGGAGATCACCGATTTGGGCGAGGATTTCCGCTTCCGGAACCGCCAGGGCGGTGAGTTGCCGGCCTGGGTGGTGAACAAGGCGGAACGGATGAAGAAAATCCGGGAGGCCAAGGCGGCCCTGGAGCAGGAGGCGGTGGCCAAGGCCAAGGAAGAAGAGAACAAGCCCAAGAAGAAAGCCAAGAAGAAGGATGACGATGAGGACCCGCCGCCGCCCCCAACACCGGAGCCCAAGGCGCAGCGCAACTTCACCGATCCGGAGAGCCGGATCATGCCCACCAAGAACGGCTTCGAGCAGTGCTACAACGCCCAGGCTGGGGTGGACGCCAAGGCCCAGGTGATCGTGGCGTGCGAAGTGGTGAACACCAGCGCGGATTGTCCCCAGCTGCTGGCCATGGTGGACCAAGTCCGCGCCAACCTGGGTCGGAAACCCGATGTCTGCTCGGCCGATGCTGGCTACTGTTCGGAGCCCAACCTGGCCGGCATGGCAGCCCGGCACATCAGGGCCTACATCGCGACCGGGCGCCAGAAACATGGCTCCGAGGCCGCGACCCATGCGAAGAACGGCAAGCCGGGAAGCCTGATCGCAGCCATGCGGGACAAGCTGAAACGAGGCGGGTGGCGAAGCCCGTATCGGCTCCGAAAGCAGGTGGTCGAACCCGTGTTCGGCCAGATCAAACAGGCCATGGGCTTCCGCCAGTTTCTGCTGAGGGGCCTCGCCAAGGTCAAGGCCGAGTGGCAGCTGGTCTGCACCGCCCACAACCTGCTAAAGCTGGTGAGAGCCACCCGCTGAAGCAGGTTCCCGGCGATACGCTCCCCCTGGGCGCAAGAAGAGCCCTAATTCCACGCCATTAATGAGTGAAACAAGGACCTGGGTCCGGAGCATTCAACGGTTTGGTTCCTTGATCGGAGCGAGGAACGAGTGGAGATCAAGGAACCGAACCGGCCTACGGGCGCAATGGGGGGACCCGGATCAAGGTACTTGGACGGCCTCCTAGGGAACGTGCCGGATATAGGACGCCAGGCCGCCCAGCAGCATTTCCACGGCGATGGCGGTCAGCACCAGGCCCATCAGCCGCTCCATGGCCGTGATGGCCTGCCGGCCCAGCCACTGCTGCAGGCGGATCGCCAGCAGGAAGACCACGTAGCAAACGGCCATGGATAAGGTGATGGCGCACGACCATTCCAGCAACCGGCCCGGGTGTCGGCTGCTCAGGAGCAGCACCGTGGCCATGGCGGACGGGCCGGAAATGAGCGGGATGGCCAGGGGCACGATGAACGGCTCGCCGGCGATGGCCATGACGTCCGCGTTCCCCTTTCTTTGCGGGAACACCATGTTGATGGCGATCAGCAGCAGGATCACGCCGCCGGCCACGCTCAGGGCCTGGTCGCTCAGGTGCAGGACCTCAAGGAACTTCTCGCCGAACAGCATGAACGCCATCAGCACCGCGAAGGCGATCAGGATTTCCCGGGTGATGACATAGAAACGCCGCTCCGGCTTGACCTGCTCCAGAGCGGCGATGAAGAGCGGGATGTTGCCCAGGGGATCGGTGGTGAGAACGAGCAGGATGGTGGCGGACAGGAAGGTGGTTTCCATGGTCCCCCATCGTCTCACATCCCGGGCCGGCCCCGATCAGGCCTTCGCCAGCAGCCCGGCCATGGCCTTGCCCATGTCGGCCGGGCTCTTGACGACGGTGATGCCGGCTTCGCGCAGGGAGTCCATCTTGGCGGAAGCGGTGCCCTTGCCGCCGCTGATGATGGCGCCGGCGTGGCCCATGCGCCGCCCGGCCGGGGCCGACTGGCCGGCGATGAAGGCCACCACGGGCTTGGTGACGTGGGCCTTGATGTAGGCCGCGGCGTCCTCCTCGGCGCTGCCGCCGATCTCGCCCACCATGATGATGGCGTGGGTGCCCGGGTCGGCCTGGAACAGCTTCAGCACATCGATGAAGTTGGTGCCGTTGATGGGGTCGCCGCCGATGCCGACGCAGGTGCTCTGGCCGATGCCGAGCGCCGTGAGCTGGCCCACCGCCTCGTAGGTGAGGGTGCCCGAGCGGGAGACGATGCCGACGTGGCCGGGCAGGTGGATGCGCCCGGGCATGATGCCCACCTTGGCCTGGCCCGGGGTGATGACGCCGGGGCAGTTGGGGCCCACCAGCCGGGTGCCGGGGTGGTTGCCGAGAGCCTGCTTCACCTTGACCATGTCGAGGATGGGCACGCCTTCGGTGATGCAGATGACCAGCTCGATGGAGGCCGAGGCGGCCTCGACGATGGCGTCGGCGGCGCCCGCCGGGGGCACGAAGATCACCGAGACGTTGGCCCCGGTGGCGGCCCTGGCCTCCTCCACGCTGTCGAACACGGGGAAGCCTTCGATTTCGGTGCCGCCCTTGCCCGGGGTGACGCCGCCCACCACCTGGGTGCCGTAGTCCCGGCAGCCCTTGGCGTGGTAAAGGCCTTCGCGGCCGGTGATGCCTTGAACGATCAATCTGGTGTGCGAACCGACCAGGATGGACATGATTGACCTCTTAAACGGATGGGGTTGTGCGTCGTCGCGAAAGGCGTCCGGAGCCGCGGGGCGGCCGGGGGCCGGGAAGGGTCAATGGATGGCTGCGACCACCTTGCGGGCCGCGTCGTCCAGGCCGTCGCCGACCAGGATCTTCAGGCCGCTTTCGGCCAGGATGCGCTTGCCCTCCTCGACGTTGGTGCCCTCGAGCCGAACCACCACCGGCACCTTGACGCCGTTCACCCTGGAGGCCTTGACGATGCCGTTGGCGACCACGTCGCAGCGCATGATGCCGCCGAAGATGTTCACCAGCACGGCCTTCACCCCGGGATCGGCCAGGATGATCCGGAACGCGTTGTCCACGGCCTCCTCGCTGGCGCCGCCGCCCACGTCCAGGAAGTTGGCGGGGCTTTCGCCGTGGTGCTGGATGATGTCCATGGTCGCCATGGCGAGTCCGGCGCCGTTGACCATGCAGCCGATGCTGCCGTCCAGCTTGATGAAGTTGAGGCCGAACCGGGACGCCTCGGTCTCCGCCGGGGCCTCCTCGGATCGGTCGCGGAAGGCCTGGATGTCCGGGTGGCGGAACAGGGCGTTGTCGTCGAAGGCGATCTTGGCGTCCAGCGCGGTCAGCTCGCCCTGGGACGTGACCACCAGCGGGTTGATCTCCACCATGGAGCAGTCCTTTTCCAGGAACAGCCGGTAGAGGTTCTTCAGGAAGGTGGCGGCCTGCTTCGCGGTCTCTCCGGCCAGGCCTAGGCAGCGGGCGATGGCGCGGACCTGGTAGCCGGCCAGGCCGTAGCAGGGGTCCACCACCACCTTGATGATCTTCTCGGGTGTCCTGGCCGCCACCTCCTCGATCTCCACCCCGCCTTCGGAGGAGGCCAGGAAGGCCACCCGGCCCGACACCCGGTCCACCAGCACGCTCAGGTAGAGTTCCCGGGCGATGTCCACCGGCCGGGCGATGAACACGGTCCGCACCACGCGGCCCTCGGCGCCGGTCTGCTTGGTCACCAGGGTCATGCCGAGCATCTTTCCGAACAGCTCGGCGGCCTCGTCCCCGGTCTTGGCGAACTTCACCCCGCCGCCCTTGCCGCGCCCGCCCGCGTGGATCTGCGCCTTGACCACGCTCATGCCGCCGTATTCCTGGGTGATGGCGCGCGCTTCGGCGGCGTCGGCGGCCACCCGGCCATCGGGGGTCGCCACGTCGAACTGCCTGAGGAGTTCCTTGGCCTGGTATTCGTGGATGTCCATCGAGACTCCTGAAAATGAGCGGGTGGAACGGAAGGGTCCGGAGTTGAGGAACAAGTGTAGCGAATTCTCCAACCGCCGCTTGACAGAATATTGGGATCCCCCGGCCCTCGAGCGGGCGGGGGTAGCGATCGGGATCCGCGGTTCAATCCGGAGGGGATGGCCTAGGCCGTCACCCTTGCCCGCCAGCCGAAGATACCGCTCAGCCCTGCGGCGGCGACGCGGCGCCGGATCTCGGCAACGTCCGTCAGATAGCTTCCGCGCTGCTTCATACGTTCGAAGTACACCGACCCGGAGAAGGTGTACTTGCAACCCAGGCCTTTCTCCGTCCGCATCTCCTCGCGCACATGCTTGATGGCGTCGCCGATGGCCAGGCTGTCGGGCAGGACGAGCGGTTCTTCGCCGAAGGCGGAGCGGGCAGCGTTGTACCCGGCCAGCAGTCCGGTCACGACCGCCTCGGTGTGGCCGACCAGCAGGCCGGCCTTTTCGCCGCCGCAGAACACGTTTTCGAGCCCTTCGACCTTGAGGGCGTCGTTGCGCGGAGACATGTTGAAGTAGCGCATCGAATTGCCGATGCCGCCGCTGTAGGGGTCGGCGTAGCGCGCCCGCTCGAACCCGGGGATGCCGCGCAGCTGCCGGAGCGGGAAGAAGGGCGCCATCAGCTTGGCCTCCCCGTTGTCGAGAATGACGAGGTTGCTCGCGTACTCGGGTAAGTTATATTGCTGGCAGCATTTGGCATCAAGTTTGGCGGAGCCGGGCTGGTCGTCCTTCGGAACGGGAACGATCAGCACGCCCTTGCGGTTCAGCTCGGCGACCAGTGCCGGGTCGATCGTCTCCTTGAGGATTTCGCAGGCGCCGCTCATCGCGCCGACCTGGCCGCCTTTCCTGCCGGTCATTTCGGCGATCCCGGCCCTGCCGGCGATGCTGACGCGATGGCCGAAGGTGTGGCAGCGCAGGATGCACATGCAGCATCCGGCGCCGTACCGGTTGCAGTTGCCCGGAGAGGCGGAGGTGCCGGTGGTCTCGACGAAGGCATCGGCCTCGAAGCGCTCGGCTCCGGCATGCTTGCCGGTCATGACCGCCACCATGCGCTCGCCGCGCATCTCGACCTCGCTGGCGCGCGTCATCGTCCTGACGTCGACCCCGTGATCTTCGAGCACCCGCGCCACCAGCGGCTCGATGGCGCGGCTGGCGTACATCGACGCATGCTGGTGTCCGGGGAATTCGAACTGCTTGTGGATCGCGCAGGCGTCCATCCTCTCGAACAGCTCGCCGCCGCCCATGGCGATCGCCTCCTCGGCGGCCGTGAAGCGGCCGTTGTTGCGGAAGATGCCCCCGACCAGCCCCGTGCCCAGCAGCATGTCGGCACGTTCCAGCAGGGTGACGGCGGCCCCCTGCCTGGCCGCGGACAGAGCCGCCGCGCAGCCCGCCCAGCCGCCGCCGATCACAACCACGTTCTTCTTCGCCATGGTTTCCCACCCTCTGAAGTGAGCTTAGGATACTGTATACAAAATTGAAAGTCGCATCCTTTCGCGGATCAGGCTTTGGCTTCGACGACGTAGTCCGTGCCGACCTGGATGACGTGGCGGTTGGCCAGGACGGCAGCCAGTTCCTCATCCCCGTCGGCAATGGCGCGCAGGATCGCCGCATGCTCGCGCCAGGACTGCCGGGCGCGCCAGCTGACGCTGGGCGCGTACAGCCAGTCGGTCTTGTCGCGCAGGGACTGGACGAAGACGGCGAGGTGCCGGTTGTGCCCGCAGCGGGCCACCAGGGCATGCACCTGCGCGTGGATCGCGGCCAGTCCGGGAGTGTCATCGGCGGCCGCGGCACGTTCGCCGCGATCCAGGATCCGTTCGATGTCGGCCTTCAGGGCAGGCGTGCAGCGGCGAGCGGCAAGGCGGGCGCAGAGGCCTTCCATGGCGGCACGCACTTCCACGATCTCCTGCGCCTCCTCCTCCGACACGCTCGTCACGGACGCGCCGCGGCGGGGACTGATCTCCACCAGGCCCTCGCCTTCCAGCACGCGCAGGGCCTCCCGCACGGGGTTGCGCGAGACCCCGAGATCGGCCGCGAGCTGCTCTTCGACAAGGCGTTCGCCCGGTTTCAGGGCCTTGCCCAGGATGGCCTTGCGCAGCGCATCGGTCACCACCTGGCGCAGGGGCTGGTGGCTCGCGCCCAACTGCGGAAGCGTCACGGGCGAGGGTTCTTTGATCGGCTCGGTGGCATTCATATCCAGGTATCCAACCTCAGGAAAAAACAGAACTTGACAGCACTGTATAGTGTATACAATCATTTTCACAGCGCAACCCCTACGCGATCACGCGCCGCCGGGCGCCATGGCCATTGCGCGCGAAGCGAGCACGATCTGAAGGTTCAATGAAGGGGATCCCGACCATGTCAGAGGTTGTCACCCTGACCGCCGCCCATTGGGTTTACCTGCTTGGCGTCGTGGCGATCATCGTCACCATGGCGCGCCGGGTCAACGTGGTGCTGCCGGCGATGCTGGCCACCTTCGCCACGGCCTATGCCTATTCCGGAAAGCCGACCCTTGCCTTCGAATCGATCTTCATGGGGAGCCTGGTCGCGGGCAAGGAACTGTTCAACATCTTTCTCGTGATCGCCATGATGACGGCCCTGTTGAACGCGCTCACCCGGATCAGCGCGGATATCGCCATGATCCGGCCGTTCCGGGTGGTCATGAGGAACGGTCACCTGGCCTACCTGGTGCTGGGCGTGGCCAGCTACCTCGTCTCGCTCTTTTTCTGGCCGACGCCGACGGTCCCGCTCATGGCCGGGATCCTTCTGCCGGCGGCCATCGCCGCGGGGCTCCCGCCCCTCGGCGGCGCGCTCTGCATCGCGGTGGCGGGGCTGGGCACCGCGCTCTCCTCCGACTATGTCCTCAAGGTCGCGCCGGGGATCAGCGCCAACGCGGCCGGCGTGCCCATGACGGCCGTGGCCGACAAGGGGCTCGTGCTTTCGCTGATCACCGGCGGGGTCGCCTTCGGGCTCTGCTACCTTTCGATCCGCAAGGATATCCGGGCCCCTGGCACGGCCCATCTGGAGCGGTGGGAGCAGGCGGGAGCGGCGCTTTCCGCAGGGGAAGGCAACGCCACGCCCGGGCGCGCCAAGTCCCCGGTGGTGGTCGAACGGCTGAGCCTTTCGCCGGCCAGGCGGAAACTGTCGCGCCTGGTCGCCATCGTCACGCCGGTCGCCTTCCTCGCCATCGTCGTCGACATGCTCCTGCCGAAGCTGGTCGCGGGTTTCCAGGCGCCCCAGGGCGCGGCCGCGGCCGCGCTGGTCGGCGGCGTGGCCGGGTTCCTGATGCTGGCCGTGGCCGTGATCGGCGACGGCCGCGACGCGTTCAGGTCCGTGGCCGGCCACTTCACCGAGGGCCTTGTGTTCGCTTTCCGCGCGATGGCCCAGGTGCTGCCGATCGCAGGGTTCTTCTTCATCGGGGTGGCCACCCTGGCCGGCCCGATCCTGGGCGTCGGGGCCGGCGCCAAGGCACCGGGGTTCCTGTACGAACTGGTGCGCGCGGCCGATTTCTGGATCCCGCGCAACCGGGTCTTCGTCACCTTCGGGGTGCTGCTTTCGGGCATGGTCACCGGCATCGACGGTTCCGGATTCGCCGGCCTGCCGCTGACCGGCGCGATCTCGGGCGCCCTGGGCCGGGCGGTGAACTTCGACGTTTCCACCCTGGCGGCGGTCGGACAGATGGGCTCGGTGTGGACGGGCAAGACCCTGACGGCCTGGTCCGCGCTGGCGGCGGTCGCGGCCTTCGCCCGGGTGTCCGTCTTCGACGCCGTGCGCAAGCTGTTCCTGCCTGTGGTCTGCGGCCTTCTCGTGGCGACGCTCTTCGCCATCATCGTCTGGTGAGGGCGGGACCACCAGGTGCCTGAAGCCGGCAGCCCCGGGTCAGGACCCCCGCGCCAGCAGGAATTCCGGTATCTCGAGCAGCAGCTTCCGGGTCGCCCGGTCCCCGTCCAGCGCGTCCAGCGCGGCGCTGGCGGCGCGCGAGGCCCGGCTCGCCAGGGTCCGGGTCTCCCTGTAGGCGTCGTGCTCATCCAGCAGGCGGCGCAGGGCCTCCTCGTCGGCAGGGCTGATGGGCGCTTCCTCCCCGGCCTCCCAGATGCGCCCGATGATCGGCCGCACCGCGCCGGGCGCCCGCTCCATGAGGGTGAGCAGCGGCAGGGTCAGCTTGCCTTCGCGCAGGTCGGAGAACACCGGCTTGCCCAGCGCCTCGGCGGTGGCGGTGTAGTCCAGCAGGTCGTCCACCAGCTGGAAGGCCCGGCCGATCTCCAGGCCGAACCGGCGCAGGGCTTCGCAGTCGGCCTCGGGGCGCCCGGCGAGGACGGCGGCGGTCTCGGTGCAGCCGGAGAACAGCAGCGCGGTCTTGCGCTCCTGGATCTCGAAGTACTCCTTGCGGGTGGTCTCCAGGTTGAACAGGCAGTCGTTCTGGATCAGCTCCCCCTCGATCATCCGGGTGGTCACTTCGGCCAGGATCTCCAGCATCCGGAACGAGCGGCCGGCGATGGCCGAGGACATGGAGTGCATGTAGAGCAGGTCGCCGAACAGCACGGTCAGGGTGTTGCCCCACAGGGCGTTCAGGGTGGGCCTGCCGCGCCGGGTCGGGGCGTGGTCGATGACGTCGTCGTGCACCAGGGTGGCGGTGTGCACCAGTTCGAACACCGCGGCGAAGCGCACGTCCTCGCCCGAATCCACCCCGCACAGCCGGCTGCACAGCAGCACCAGGGCCGGCCGCAGGCGCTTGCCCTTGCCCTTGGCCACGTGCTCGGCCAGCCGGCGCACCACCGCCAGGTCGGACTGCAGGGTGCGCTGCAGCTCCGCCTCCACCTCGGCCAGCTTGGGCGCGATGGGCAGGAAGTAGCGGAGCAGGTCGAGGCGCGACACTCGCTAGGACCGGAAATTGGTGAACTGGAGGTCGAGCCCCTGGTCGTTCTTCTTGAGCAGGGCCATGGCCTCCTGGAGGTCGTCCTTGCTCTTGCCGGAAATCCGCAGCTGGTCGCCCTGGATCGCCGCCTGGACCTTCATCTTGCTGTCCTTGAGGACCTTGACCAGGCCCTTGGCCTTCTCCGAGGGGATCCCCTGGAGGATCTTCACCTCCTGCCGGGCCGAGCCCTTGCTGGCCGGTTCGATCCTGCCGAACTCCATGGCGCGGATGCTGACGCCCCGCTTCACCAGCTTGCTCTGCAGCACCTCGATCACCGCCTTGAGCCGCACCTCGTCGTCGCTGGTGAGCGTCAACGCCCCTTCGTCCTTCAGTTCAATCCTGGAGATCGAGCCCTTGAAGTCGAAGCGCTGGCCGATCTCCTTCATGGCCTGGGAGACGGCGTTCTTCACCTCGTCCAGGTCCACTTTGGAAACCACGTCGAAAGTGCACTCACTGGCCATCGATCCCTCCGCAATTATTTAAATGTATCAGCGACCGGGCCTTTTGACAGCGTGCCGATCAGCCCGGCGCCCGCAGCCGCCGCTCCAGGTCGCCCCAGCCCGGCCACAGGAACAGCCGCAGGAAGGCGGCCATGACCAGGGCATGGTCCAGGGTGCCGGCCCGGATCATCTGCTCGGCTTCCGCCCAGGGCACGGCCCATACCCGCAGTTCTTCCGACGGGTCGAGATCCAATTCCGCCACGGGCTCGCAGTCCGTGGCCAGGTAGAAATGGCAGCGGTTGTTCTGCACCGCCGGGTTGGGCGCGCAGCTGCCCAGTTCCAGCCAATGGTCCGCGCGGTGCCCGGTCTCCTCGAGCAGTTCGCGCCGGGCGGTGAGGGCAGGATCCTCGGCCGGGTTGCACACCCCGCCGATGACCTCCAGCGTGCTGGCGTCGATGCCGTGGCGGAACTGCTCCACCAGAAGCAGTTCGCCCTGGGCGGTGAAGGCCACGACGTTCACCCAGTCCGGGCAGATCAGGCGGGTGAAATCGTGCTCCCGGGCGGTGTGCGGCGAGCGCCGGCGGACCTTGAAGTGCTGGAATAGATGGGATTCCCTGGTCAGGAAGGTCTCGCAGTCCAGCCACGGCGTGGCCGGATCGAACCCCGGGGAGTGCTGGGCCAACATCCGCATGCCGCCAGTGTGACTTCAACCCCGCGGCTCTTGGTGCTATGGTTCGGCCATGGTCTTTCCGCGCTGCGCCGCCCTCGCCGTGATGCTGACCCTGGTGGCCTGCCGGTCGGAGGACCCGCGCCTGCCCCAGCAGCTGTACGACGAGGCCATCCAGCTGAACCACCAGGGCAAGCAGCTGGAGGCCCGGACCCTCATGGCGCAGCTCGCGGCCAGGTACCCGGACGACCCCGCGGGCCGGCAGGCCAGCAAGGACCTCTACCTGATGGACGCCCTGCTGCGCCAGGACCTGCTGGAGCGCCAGCGCCAGCTGCGCAGCATCATGAAGCGCACCGCCGACGCGCTGACCCGCTACAAGGGCAAGCACTCCGAATATCCCCGCTTCCTGTCGGCCCTGGTGCCGGACTACCTGGAACAGGAGCCGATGACCCCCTGGAAGCACCCGTTCTTCTACCGCCCCTTCGTCGGCACCCCGATCCTCAACACCCGGGACCGCAGGGGCCGCCCGGTCCAGGTGCTGGGCAGCAAGCTGGACAGCTACCACCTGGCCTGCCTGGGGGTGGACCTGCAGCCCGGGGGCGAGGACCTCGCCGCCGACACCTTCATCGTCGACGGCGAGTTCTACAAAGAGAAGACCCTGCCGCCCATCCCGGAGCCGCAGCCGGTCCGGTAGGCTCCCGGTCCGGGCGCCCGGACAGGGAGATCAGAACCGGACGCCCAGCGTGACGTTCACCGCCCGGCCGTCGCCCTCCATCCAGGTGATGGGGTAGTACTCCGGCGCCACCAGGTCGCGCCGGCGGCTGTTGGCGAGGTCCTCAAGGGAGGCCTGGCCCCAGCCCCAGGCCCATTCCTGGCGCAGGGAGGCGCGCAGGGTCCAGTTGGCGGGCACGGTGGTGGTGACGCCCGTCGTCGGGTCGGTGTTCTGCCGCCCGTCCACGTAGCGCGCCTCAAGGGCGGCGCTGGAATCGCCCATGTGCTGGATGGCCTTGAACACCCCCAGCCAGCGGCAGCTGTCGGAAAGCGTCGCCCCCTGGTAGCTCCAGTCGTACCAGGCGGCCCCGCCGGAAAGCTCGGTGCCGCCCTGGTGCCAGGCCAGCTCCGCTTCCACCGCGCTGCCCTTGACCGTGTCCGGGGCGTTCTGGTACTGCGCCAGGCCGGAGGTGTCGACGCCCTGGACGATGGCGTGCTCCCCCTGGCAGAAGGTCAGCGCCTCATGGCTGGTGAAGCGGGCGTTCCACTTGCGCGACCAGGAAAGCTGGGTGCTGGTCAGCACCTCGGGCTTGATGGCGGGGTTGGCCGACTGGGTCGCCCCGTCCGTGTAGTACTCCTCGAAGATCGTGGGGAAACGGAATCCTTGGCCGTAGATGAGCTTCAGCACATCGGCCGGCGCCGGCTTCCAGATCAGCGACAGCCGGGGCGTCAGGCGGGAGATGCTCACCTTCTGCAGGTCCTGGACCGCCCCGTTGTTGGCGTTCTGGACCGAGCTGGGGCGCCAGTCGGCCCGCTGCAGGCCGGCCACCAGGTTCCAGCTGGCCGTCGGCTGCCAGTTGGCCTCCAGGTAGGTGTTGCCCACGCTGTAGCCCACGTCGGTGTTGATCTGGCTGCCGACGGAGGTGTAGAGGCCGTTGTAGTGATGGAGCTGCTGCTCGCTGCCGAAGGTCAGCGCCAGGTGCTCGCCCATCTCGGCCCGGCCCTGGAGTTCCACCCCCAGGCTGCGGTCCGGGTCGAAGTCGAAGCTGGGGACGGGCCCGGGGGAAACGAAGCTGTCGTCGAACTCGTTCTTGTCGCCGAACAGGCGGGCCATCCAGTGCACGTTCCCGGTCACCGGCTCCCACTTGAACTCGCCGGACATGCGCCTGTTCCGGTAGAAGTTGGCCGGATCGCCCACCAGGCTGCCGTAGGGCGCCGAGGCCAGCAGCTGGGTGCGGCTCAGCAGGGAGCCTGCGAAGCTCCACTGGCCGCCCTTCACGTACAGGTAGGCGCTCTGGCGCTCCTCGCGGTCGAGCGAGGCGGCCAGGGGCGCGGGCTGCAGCTGCGGGTAGGTCTGGGCGGTGCCGGTGCGCTGGTAGCCGGACAGCATGAGGCTGCTGGTCACCCCGCCCAGGGTGAGCGTCTCCTGCGCCCACAGTTCGGAAAGGCCGCCGCTCCCGGCCGTCACGGCGGCCTGGGTGGCCTTCTGGGCGGTGCCCGCGGCGGACAGCGACACGACGTTGACCAGGCCCTGGAAGGCATTGTTGCCGTACAAGCTGGAGGCCGGGCCGCGCACCACCTCGATGTGGTCCACCAGTTCCAGGGGCAGCCCGAAATCCTCGCCCACCTTGCTGGATCCCACTTCGGCCGGGCTGTTGAGGGCGTGGCCGTCCAGCAGCACCAGGATCCGGGTGTTCTGGTCGCCCAGGGCGTAGACCCCGGCGCTGGCCAGGCCCTGGTAGGCGTGGTCCTCGTTGGTGCGGAAGCCCAGGACGCCGCCCAGGGCGTCGCCCAGGGTGCGGTAGCCGAGCGCTTTCAATTCGCTGGCGCGCAGCACCACCACGTCGGCCGGCGCGCTGGCGACGTCCTGCACGTGCTTGCTGGCGGCGCCGATCTGGTCGGTGCTGAGGATGTCTTCCATTTCCGCGGAAAGGTCGACGGGCGCCTGGGCCCCCAAGGGCATCGCCAGCGCCGCCAGGACGCCGAGGGGAAGGGAAATCCGGAACCGCCTCATTTCACCACCTTGGAAATCTTCACGATGCTGTCCGGCAGGGTGACGCCGGCGGCGGTCAGGTTCTTGACGCTGATGAAGATGGCCGGCCTGCCGCCCTCCGCCGTGAGCGCCACCCCGGCGCCCTGCCCCAGCCACTCCTCCTTGCCGCAGATCACCAGCTTGTGCTGGGCGGCGAGATGCGCGACCTCCTTTTCGGAGGCGGCCCAGCAGACCTTGGACTCGGGATCCGTGCCCACGCCGAGGCTGGAAAGTTCGCCGGCGACCTCCTTGTCGGCGCACTCCACCTTGGCCACGCCGCTGGCCTGGGCGATGACCCGGATGATCTTGGCGGCCGTCGCCGCGGCCAGGTCGGCCGCGCGCATGGGGTATGCGGGGAAAAGCAGCAACAAAGGTACTAAGGCCTTAAGCCTCATGGCCACTCCGGTTAGGGGATCGTGAAAACTCAACTTTAAGTTAAAAACGATCCCCTGCCAACCCGGAACGGCCACCTCGTGCCTGCTGCTACTTCACCCCCCAGTCCAGGATGACCTTGCCCGACCGGCCGCTCCCCATCACCTCGAAGCCCTTCCGGAATTCGTCGATGGGGAACCGGTGGGTGATCACCTGGCTGATGTCCAGCCCGCTTTCGATCATGGCCGCCATCTTGTACCAGGTCTCGAACATCTCCCGGCCGTAGATGCCCTTCATGAACAGGCCCTTGAAGATCACCTTGCCCCAGTCGATGGCCACGTCCTCGGGGAAGATGCCCAGCAGCGCGACCCGGCCCCCGTTCACCATGTTCTCGATCATGCCCTTGAACGCGGTGCCGTTGCCGCTCATCTCCAGGCCCACGTCGAAGCCTTCGGTCATGCCCATCTCGTGCATGACCGCCTTCAGGTCCTCCTTGGAGACGTCCACGGCCCGGGTGGCGCCCATCTTGCGGGCGAGGTCCAGGCGGTAGGGGTTCACGTCGGTGATGACCACGTTGCGCGCTCCGACGTGGCGGGCGATGGCCGCGGCCATGCAGCCGATGGGGCCGGCGCCCGTGATCAGCACGTCCTCTCCCACCATGTTGAAGGAGAGGGCGGTATGCGCCGCGTTGCCGTAGGGATCGAAGATCGCCGCCATCTCGTTGGAGATGCCGTCGCGCAGCTTGAACAGGTTGGTGGCCGGCAGGGACAGGTACTCGGCGAAGGACCCGGGCCGGTTCACCCCCACCCCGACCGTGTTCGGGCACAGGTGGCGCTTGCCGGCCTTGCAGTTGCGGCAGTGGCCGCAGACGATGTGGCCTTCGCCCGAGACCCGGTCGCCCACCTTGTAGCCTTCCACCTCGTCGCCGATCTTCTCGATCACCCCGGCGTACTCGTGGCCCACGTGCATGGGCACCGGGATGGTCTTCTGGCTCCAGGCGTCCCAGTTCCAGATGTGCATGTCGGTGCCGCAGATGGCCGACGTGTGGATGCGGATCAGCACGTCGTTGGGGCCGATGGAAGGGATGGGCACGTCCTCCATCCACAGGCCGGGCTCACGCTTGCTCTTGACCAATGCCTTCATTTCTCACCTCATCGGATCGGAGTTACTTGATCACGCCCAGGGCGCGGCCCACCTTGGCGAAAGCCTGGATGGCGGCGTCGATGTCGGCCGGGCTGTGCGCCGCGGACATCTGGGTGCGGATGCGCGCCTGGCCCTTGGGCACCACCGGGAAGAAGAACCCGGTGACGTAGACCCCCTCCTCCAGGAGCGCCGCGGCGAAGGCCTGGGCCAGGGGCGCGTCGTAGAACATCACCGGGATGATCGGGTGCTCGCCCTGGAGCAGCTTGAAGCCCAGCCGCTCCATCCCGGCCCGGAACTGCGCGGCGTTGGCGCGCAGCTGCCGGCGCAGGCCGTCGCCTTCCCTGAGCATGGCGAGCACCTTGAGGCTGGTGGCGGTGATGGCCGGGGCCAGCGTGTTGGAGAAGAGGTAGGGCCGCGATTTCTGCCGCAGCATCTCCACGACGGGGCGGCTGGAGGCGATGTAGCCGCCCGAGGCGCCGCCCAGCGCCTTGCCCAGGGTGCCGGTGAGGATGTCCACCCGGCCCATGACCCCGAGGTGCTCGTGGGTGCCCCGGCCGTGCTCGCCGATGAACCCCACCGCGTGGCTGTCGTCCACCATGACCATGGCGCCGTGGCGCTCGGCCAGGTCGCAGATGCCCGGCAGGTTGGCCAGGTAGCCGTCCATGCTGAACACGCCGTCGGTCACCACCAGCTTGAACCGGGCGCCGGCGGCATCGGCCTCCCGCAGCCGCTGCTCCAGCTCGCCCATGTCGCTGTTGGCGTAGCGGTAGCGCTTGGCCTTGCACAGGCGCACGCCGTCGATGATGGAGGCGTGGTTGAGGGCGTCCGAGATGACCGCGTCGTCTTCGCCCAGGAGGGCCTCGAACACGCCGCCGTTGGCGTCGAAGCAGCTGCCGTAGAGCTGGGCGTCCTCCATGCCCAGGAAGCTGCTGATCTGGGCCTCCAGTTCCTTGTGGATGTCCTGGGTGCCGCAGATGAAGCGCACGCTGGACATGCCGAAGCCGTGCGCGGCCAGGCCGCGCTGCGCGGCGGCCACCAGCTCTGGGTGGTTGGCCAGGCCCAGGTAGTTGTTGGCGCAAAGATTCATCACCTTCTGGCCATTCACCTGCACCCACGCGCCCTGGGGCGAGGCCATGATCCTTTCCGTTTTATAGAGGCCCTGCTCGCGCAATTTATCCAGTTCTGAAGACAGGAAATCAAGATACTGCTTGTTCACGTTGTACCCCCAGGTGGCTGGGCCATTATAGGACGCGGCCAAAGTGAGGGTGGTCACGACCTCCCGTCCCGGCCAGAATGGGGAATACCGTATGGAGGATCACGTGTCGCTGAGCCGGTTGATCGCCGTCCCCGTGCTGGCCGCCGCGCTCGCCTGCGGCCCATCGCAGCTCACCCGCCGCGAGGCGGAGAAGGATATCCGCCAGGACTACCCGGTGGTGGTCACCGTGCGGGTGCCCGAGACCGCCAACGCCATCAAGGGCTCGCCCGAGCACGCCCGGCTGGTGGGCCTGCAGGAGGCGCTAGGAAAGACCGGCTGGTTCAGCGTGGTCCGGAGCACGCAGGGGGACCGCGAGCAGTTCCAGTTCAAGCTGAAGCCGCAGGCGCCCAAGAGCATCCGCACCGGCGCGAGCGGGTTCGAGCTGCCCGCGGCCGAAGCCGAGTTCGTGCGCATCATGCCGAGGCTGGAAACCACCCGGGACGGCGTCCGGGTCACCTACCTGGTGCGCCTGGTGCACCCCACCGAGCACTTCCCGGTGTTCCTGGCCCTGCACCCGGGCGTCCGGATCGGCGAGACCAAGGAGCGCCACGCCTCCTACCGCCGGGAGGGGCGCTCATGGATCCTCACGGAAACCGACGAGGCCTTCAAAAAGGCGGATTAGCCCCGGATCCGGTATTCTCAAGGATCACCGCAACGGGGTCGTCATGCATCACGAGCGCATCGCCATTCTGGACTACGGGTCCCAGTTCACCCGGCTGATCACCCGCAGGCTCAGGGAGCTGGGGGCGTTCGGCCTGGTCTACGGGCCCGGCGCCCGGGCCGGGGAGATCCAGGGCCCCGACCTGAAGGGCATCATCCTCTCCGGCGGGCCGAATTCGGTGCTCGAAGCCGGGGCCCCCGACCTTGACCCGGCCATCCTCGAACTGGGCGTGCCCATCCTCGGCGTGTGCTACGGCCAGCAGCTGCTCGCGCGCAACGCCGGCGGGGTGATCCACCGCTCCGCGCACCGGGAGTACGGCAAGGCCCTGATCCAGGTGACGGATCCGGAAAGCCTTCTGTTCCACGGCCTGGACCCCGAGCAGCAGGTCTGGATGAGCCACGGCGACCACGTGGAGCAGGCCCCGGCCGGCTTCACCGTCACCGCGCGGACCCCGGGCGTGCCGGTGGCCGCCATGGAGAACCGGTTGCAGCGCCGGTTCGCCATCCAGTTCCACCCCGAAGTGACGCACACCACCCACGGCGCCGCCGTCCTGCGCAACTTCCTGCATGTCTGCGCCATGAAGCTGGACTGGAACGCGGGCCACTTCATCGAGGAAAAGCTCCGGGACATCCGCGCCCAGGTGGGCGACGGCCGGGTGGTGCTGGGGCTTTCCGGCGGGGTCGACTCCAGCGTGGCCGCCCTGCTGCTGCACAAGGCCATCGGCGGCCAGCTCACCTGCGTGTTCGTCGACACCGGGGTCATGCGCAAGTCTGAAAAGTCGCAGGTGCAGGAGGCCTTCGCCCCGTTCGACATGCAGATCCGCTGGATCGACGCCGCGGATGAATTCCTGGGGCAGCTGGCGGGCGTGAGCGACCCCGAGGCCAAGCGCAAGATCATCGGCAAGACCTTCATCGACGTGTTCGACCGCGAGGCCGGCCAGCTGCAGGCCGATTTCCTGGCCCAGGGCACCCTGTATCCCGACGTGATCGAAAGCTCCGGCATCGGCGGGGCGGTGCTGGTGAAGTCCCACCACAACGTGGGCGGGCTGCCCGACATCATGAAGCTGAAGCTGGTGGAGCCTCTGCGCGAGCTGTTCAAGGACGAGGTGCGCCGGGTCGGGCTCGCCCTGGGCCTGCCCGAGGACATGGTCTGGCGCCACCCCTTCCCCGGCCCCGGCCTGGCCGTGCGCATCCCGGGCTGCGTCACCGCCGAGCGGGTGCGCATCCTGCAGAACGCCGACGCCATCTTCATTGAGGAACTCAAGACCAGCGGCTGGTACCGCAACACCTCCCAGTGCTTCGCGGTGCTGCTGCCGGTGATGACCGTGGGGATCATGGGCGACGAGCGCACCTACGAGAACATGTGCGCCCTGCGCGCGGTGACCTCGGAAGACTTCATGACCGCCGACTGGGCCCGGCTGCCGCACGACCTGCTGGAGAAGGTCGCCCAGCGCATCGTCAACGAAGTGAAGGGGATCAACCGGGTGGTGTTCGACATCACCAGCAAGCCGCCGGCGACGATCGAATACGAATAAAATATGGCAGGAGGGTCCGGGGATCCAGTAGCATGGGCCTGCGAGGGCGGCCCATGGCAGAGCCGGGATTGCGTCAGGTCGTGGTCGCGGGCGGCACCGGGTTGGTGGGCCGTCATTTGGCGGCCGCCTTGGCCGGTGGGGGCATCGGGGTGACGGTGCTGAGCCGCGCGCCCGGCGCTGCCGGATGGCCGCCGGGAATCCAGGCGCGCAGCTGGGACGATCTGCCCGGGGCGCTGGAAGGCGCGGACGCCGTCATCAACCTTTGCGGCGCCGGCCTCGCCGACCGGCGCTGGACCGCCTGGCGCAAGCAGGTGCTGCTGGACAGCCGGGTGGGACCCACCGCCCGGCTGGTCCGGGCCATGGCCGCTTGCGGGACCAGGGTCCTGGTGAACGCCAGCGCCGTAGGCATCTACGGCGCCCTGGACGGGCCGCCCGTGGATGAGACCCAGGCGCTGGGCCGGGGCTTCCTGGCCACGCTCTGCCGGCAGTGGGAGACCGCCGCCGACAGCGCAGCGGACCGCGGGGCGCGTGTGGTCAAGCTGCGCCTGGGCGTGGTCCTGGCCAGGGACGGCGGCGCCCTGCCCAGGATGGCCTTCCCGGTCCGGATGTGCCTGGGCGCCCGGCTGGGCAGCGGCAGGCAGGGCCTGAGCTGGATCCACGTGGACGACCTGGTGCGCCTGATCATCGAGGCCTCCGCCAATCCGGCCTACCAGGGACCGGTGAACGCCACCTCGCCCACCCCGGTCAGCAACAAGGCCTTCACGAAGGCCCTGGCCCGGCGGCTGAAGCGGCCGGTGTGGCCGATGCCGGCCTTCGCGACCCGGCTGGCGCTGGGGGTCCTGTTCGGGGAGATGGCCGAGGCGGTGCTGCTGGAGGGGGCGTTCGTCTATCCCCGGGTGGCGGAAAGGCTGGGATTCGAATTCAGGTTCCAGCGCCTGGAAGAGGCGCTGGTGGACCTGATCCGCAGGTGATCCGGCCGGAACTGCTGGCTGGATCAGTTGCCGCCGGTGTTGCCGCTCTCGGTGTTGTCGGCCACCGTCACGCCGCTGCCGGACTGGTTGTAGATCCCTTCGCCGCCGTTGCCGGTGACCGTGTTGTAGCTGCAGGTGGAGGCGGAGGCGGAGTTGAGGAAGATGCCGTCGCTGGTGCAGCCACTCACCGTGTTGCCGGAGATGGTGACGTTCGAGATGCCGTTGCTGCCGCGCAGCATGATGCCGTAGCCGGGCCACTCGGCCATGACGCCGGTGGCGGTGTAGATGCCGCTGACGTTGTTGTTCAGGATCTGCACCGGGCCGGTGCCGTCCTGGGCCTCGATGCCGTAGTTGCCGCAGTTGGTCACGGTGTTGAAGGCGTAGGTCATGTTGGTGAAGGTGGCGTTGTCGCCGCTGTCGTCCGGCCCGGACTGCAGCCCGCCGCCCGTGTTGCCCGTGAACGTGCAGTTGAAGATGCTGTAGTTGTTCGGTTTCTGGTTGTTGATCGGCTCGCAGTCGATGCCGTTGCCGGGGTTGCTGCTGGACTGGTTGGAGAAGGTGCAGTCCCGCACGATCAGCCCGTTGGCACCCTCGGGGCTCATGCCGTTGCGTCCGTTGGCGGTGCAGGTGACGCCGTAGATCAGCACGTTGGTGACCGGACCCTCGACCGGCCCGCTGTCATAGCCGTCGATGTAGATGCCGTCCTGGCCGGCGTTCTGGGAAGTGAAGCCGGCGAGCACGATGTTGCTGCCGCCCCAGAAGCCGATGTTCTCGTTGTCGCCCAGTCCGACCGCGCTCTTGTTGCCGTCCAGCACGCCCGGGCCGACCAGGTTCATGTTGCTGCCGCCGTTGAACATCACCATGTAGGACGTGCCCGGCGCGCCTGCCTTGGTCTTGAGCATGGCGCCGGAATCCAGCTGCAGGGTCACGTTGGACTGCATCAGCAGGCCGACCTCGCCCGACTGGTAGGCGCAGTTGATCATGTAGGTCCCGGCCGGCACTTCGACCAGCCCGCCGCCGGCGGCGGAGGCCGCGTTGATGGCGTTCTGGATCGCCGCGGTGTCGTCGCTGCTGCCGTTCCCGGTGGCACCGTAGGTCTTGACGTTGTAGTTGCTGGTCGGGTTGGTCACCGTGTAGGCGGTGGCCGCCACCGTCACCGCCACCGAGGCGGCGGTGCCGCCGGCCGCGCTGACCGCGGACACGGTGTGGCTGCCGGTCGCGGCCGGAGCCTTGTAGAGCACCGTATCGTTGCCGGTGCCGGTGGTGATGGTTCCGACGGTGGCGTTGCCGTTGGCGACGCCGTCCACCGTCCAGTTGACGCCGGCGGTCGTGGTGCCGGTCACGGTCGCGGTGAACAGCATGGAGCCGGACACGTTGACCGTGCTGGAGCCGGGATAGGCCAGGGCGACCTTGGCCGAGCCGGAAGCGGCCTGCACGGTGACCGCGGTGGAGGCGCTGGAGGCGGCGCTGGCCGCGCTGGTGGCGGTCACGGTGTGGCTGCCGGCGGTGGCGGGCGCGGTGTAGGTGACGCTGTCGCCGGTGCCGGTGATGGTGCCGACGCTGGCGTTGCCGCCCGCGACGCCGTCCACCGTCCAGGTGACCGCGGTGTTGCTGCTGCCGGTGACCGTGGCGGTGAGGGTCGTGGTGGCGCCGGTATTGAGGCTGACCGTGGCCGGACTCAGTGCCACGGCCACGGTCGCCGCGGCCTGCACGGTGACGACGGCGGAAGCGCTGGCGGAGGTGGTGGCCGCGCTGGTGGCGGTCACGGTGTGGCTGCCGGCCGCGGCGGGCGCGGTGTAGGTGACGCTGTCGCCGGACCCGGTGATGGTGCCGACGGTGGCGTTGCCGCCCGCCACGCCGTCCACGGCCCAGGTGACGGCGGTGTTGCTGCTGCCGGTGACCGAGGCGGCGAGGGCGGTGCTGGTGCCGGCCCTGAGGGTGGCCGAACTGGGGGTGATCGTTACGGCCACCGGGGCCTGCGTGCCCTTCCCCGTGACCGTGACCGTGGCGGAGGCGCTCTTGGTGTTGTTGAAATCGCTGGTGGCCGTCACGATATGGGTGCCGGGCGTGAGGGGCGCGTAATAAGTGACAGTCTGGTACAGCCCCGGAATGGTCCCGGTCCTGGAATCCCCTTGCCATACCCCATCCACCGACCATGAGATGTTTTCGTTGGCGCTGGCATGAGAGGCCGAAGCCGTGAAGCCGACGGTGCCTCCGGTGCCGACGGTGGCCGAGGAAGGCGTCAGGGTGACGGTGACCAGGTTGTAGTCCGAGTCGCCTTGCGACCCCCTTTCCCTGGCCTGAAGCACTCCCCCCCCGACCAGGGTGATCGCCAGGGTGGCGACGAAGACTTTGTTGAGACAAGGTCGAATCAGGTGACCCAATGGGGTGGGTGAGAGCGAAAATTCGCGCATACCGCTCCTATGCCCAGGCCCGCGAATGTTTCGCGATGCGCTCAGGCCGATGATTGTTGATTCGGGCAACCCAGGCGAAGGTGTTGCCGGAATGGATATTGGGTTTCGTAAGCGACCGGATCGCTCCACCAGGATTGATTGGAGGATCGGGTAAATGAAGTATCGGCTGCCGTGCCGGGAAATCAAAAGAAACTTCAGGCGCCGGCACCATTTGCACTATGAAATATGCGAATTACCATCAACCGGTTTCAACAGCTGAATATCATTGAAAAGAAGTCAATAAAAAAAACAACTAATCAACCAAAACAGTTGATTAACTTAAATGGTCATTCAGAATATTTGGGATCCTCAGGCCGGGATGTCACGACTGGATGGCGAACGGGGCCTGGGCCCTGGCCTTGCGCCGCTCCTCCAGCTTGCGCGAAAAGATCGCCAGGCTCGCGTAGAGTTCCACGTTCTCGACGATGATCTCCTCCGGCACGTCGAGGGTGATCGGCGCGAAGTTCCAGATGGCCTGGATGCCGCCGCGCACCATGACCTCGGCGATCTGCTGGGCGCGGTCCGCGGGCACCGTGATGATGCCGATGGCGATGTCGCCATCCCGGGCCTGGTGCTCGAACTGGCTCATGGGGAAGACCTCGATCCCGTGCACCCGCCTGCCCACCTTGGACGGGCTGCTGTCGAACGCCGCGACGATGCGGATGCCGGCCTTCTCGAAGTCGGTGTAGCCCAGCAGGGCCGAACCCAGGTTGCCCACGCCCACCAGGAAGGCCTCGGAGAAGTTGTTCCAGTTGAGGAAGGACTCGATGGACGCCAGCAGGTCCTCCACCCGGTGGCCCACCTTGGGCTTGCCCTGGCTGCCGGTGGCGGCCAGGTCCTTGCGCACCTGCGTGTGGTGGATGCCCAGGTCCTCGGCCATCTGGGTCGCCGAGATGATCTCCTGGCCCGTGCCCTGGACCCGCCGCAGGTAGTGGTAGTACTTGGGCAGGCGGCGCAAGGTGGGCTCTGGGACCGATGCTGCGGCCATGGTGTGTCTCCGGTCCTGCATTATAGATGGAATCGAGATTCCGCCTCACTGCCAGAAGGCGAAGCCGTTGCGCCCGGCGTTCTTCACCCGGTACATGGCGCTGTCCGCGCAGGAGATCAGCCGGTCGGTCTCCTCGCCGTCCTGGGGATAGATGCTGATGCCGATGGAGACGCCGATCTGGCAGCTCACCGGGCCGATCTGGAACGGCCGGGTGAGCGCGTCGATGATCAGCCGGGCCACTCCCGCGGCGCTGTCGCGCGCCTCCAGGTCGTTCAGCAGCACGGTGAACTCGTCGCCGCCGATGCGCGCCACGGTGTCCGATTCGCGCACGCACTCGGCGAGCCGCTCGCCCACCGCCTTGAGCAGGTGGTCGCCCATCTCGTGCCCGTGGGTGTCGTTGACCGCCTTGAACCCGTCCAGGTCCATGTAGAACAGCATGAAGCCCTTGTCCCGGCGCTTGGCCTGGGCCTGGGCGTGCTTGAGCCGGTCGTAGAACAGGGTCCGGTTGGGCAGGCCGGTGAGCTGGTCGTGGTGCGCCAGGTTGTCCATCCGGTCCTGCAGGCGCTTGATCTCGGTGAAGTCCTCCTTGACGCTGACGAAGTGGGTGATGGTGCCCTGGTCGTCCCGGATCGGCGAGATCGAGGCCAGCTCCCACACCATTTCGCCGCTCTTGGTGCGGTTGTGGAAGACGCCGTGCCACTCCTCGCCCGCCAGGATGGTGCGCCAGAGATCCCGGTAGAAATCCGCGGTCAGGAAGCCGCCCTTGAGGATCCGCGGCGTCTTGCCCAGCACCTCCTCGAAGGTGTAGCCGGTCACCTTGCAGAACTTGGGATTCACGTACTCGATGATGCCTTCATTGTCGGTGACGATGATGGAGACCGGGCTCTGTTCCACCGCCTTGACCAGGATGCGCAGGCTGGCTTCGATGGCGAGCGGATCCGTCGCCACCTTCTCTTCGGAAAGCAGGCCCTTCTTACCGCTTCTCGGGAACAGGGGGGATCGGGACGCCATGGCAAGGACCCTTCGGGGTGAGCATTTAATTCCAAGTCCCGAAATGATACATGAAAGCGTTCCTCACCGAATTGAGATTTTCAGGTTAAATGGATGCCAATTCTTTGCTCCGGGAGGCTCCATGCGCGTCAACCAACCCGTCACGACCATCGAGCATGCGGTCCAGGAAGGCGGATTCCTGGTCTCGATGACCGACCTGGAGAGCAACATCACCTACGTCAACGACGAGTTCGCGCGCATCAGCGGCTTCACCCGGGACGAACTCCTGGGCCAGCCGCACAACCTGGTGCGCCACCCGGACATGCCGCCCGCGGTCTTCGCCGACATGTGGGCCACCCTCAAGGCCGGCAGGCCCTGGCAGGGTTTCGTGAAGAACCGCTGCAAGAACGGCGACTTCTACTGGGTGGACGCCAACGTCAGCCCGGTCCGGGAACACGGCGCCGTCACCGGCTACGTGTCCATCCGCAGCAAGGCGAGCCGCGCCCAGGTGCGCGAGGCGGCGGCGTTCTACGCGCGGCTGAACCGGGGGATGTCCTGGGAGGAGGCCTCCCGCACCGGCGCGGCCCGGGTGCCCCTGGCCGGGATGTCCTTCGCCGCGCGCCTGGGCCTGGGCTTCGCACTGCTCACCGCCTGGTTCCTGCTGTTCATGCTGATCGCGGCCCATGGCGGCGGGCTGTCCGCGCCGGCGCTGGACCTGGGCGCCCTGGCGGGCGCGGCCGGGGCCCTCCTGCTGGCGTGGCTCCTGGCCCGCAGCCTGAACCTGCAGCTGGGCGGCGACCCCGCCCGCACCATCGAACTGCTGAAGCAGGTCGCCGATGGCGACCTGCGGGTGGAGATCGACACCCGCCCGGGCGACGACCACAGCGTCCTGGCCGTGGTGCAGGCCATGCAGTCCAGGCTCAAGGGCACCATCAACCGGATCCGCTTCGACGCCCAGCGGGTGGCCGAGAATTCCAGTATGTTCGCCGGCTCGGTCCACGAGATCTCCGCGACCAGCCAGGAACTGGCGCGCAACGCCGAAGACCAGCGCACGTCGGTGGAGCGCATGGCCTCGGCCATCACCGAATTGTCCGCCTCCATCCGCGAAGTCTCCGCCAACGTCCATGCGAGCCAGCAGCAGGCCAACCAGGCCGTGAGCGCCACCGCCGAAGGCGACCGCTCCGGCCAGGCCGCCATGGCCGCCATGGAGGAAGTGGCCAAGAGCACCGCCCGGGTGGTGCAGGCGGTGAAGGTGATCCAGGAGATCGCCCGGCAGACCAACCTGCTTTCGCTCAACGCCGCCATCGAGGCCGCCAAGGCCGGGGCCCTGGGCAAGGGCTTCGCCGTCGTGGCCGACGAGGTGCGCAAGCTGGCCGAGCGCAGCGCCCAGGCCGCCCGGGAGATCGCCACCCTGATCGAGGGCAGCGACAAGGCGGTGGCCCAGGGCCGCGCCACGGTCCAGGAGGCGGTGCACGCCCTGGCCGAGATCCGCGAGCACATCGGCCAGGTGACCACCATGTCCATGGAGATCGGCGCCTCCGCCGAGGAGCAGGCCAAGGCCAGCCACGAGGTGGCCCAGCAGGTGGAACTGGGCGCCCAGAAGGCCGCCGCCAACGCCAGCGCCAGCATCCAGCTCTCCACCACGGTGGAGGGCAACGCCCGCACCTCCGACCAGCTGTCGGCCACCGCCGCCGGGCTGACGGAATTGATGGCGGGATTTCGGACCTGACAACTTATAATGGGATCGTTCCTCATCCCACGCTGGAGTCCAGATGCGCAGCAACCTGCCGGTCACCGCGGTCGAGCATGAACTGTCCGAAGGGGCTTTCATCGTTTCCACCACCGACCCCCACGGCACCATCACCTTCGTCAACGACGAGTTCGTGCGCGTCAGCGGTTTCTCCCGGGAGGAGCTGCTGGGCCAGCCGCACAACTTGGTGCGCCACCCGGATATGCCGGCGGGCGCCTTCGCCGACCTGTGGTCCACGGTCAAGGCCGGCAGACCCTGGCAGGGCTTCGTGAAGAACCGCTGCAAGAACGGCGACTTCTACTGGGTGGACGCCAACGTCACCCCGGTCAGGGAAGAGGGCGCGATCATCGGATACGTCTCGATCCGCAGCAAGCCGAGCCGGAGCCAGGTCGGGGAGGCCGAGCTGCTCTACGGCCGCATGAACAAGGGCATGTCCCTGGAGCAGGCCATCCCGCCGAAGCCGTGGATCCCCTTCCCCGCCATGTCCTTCGCCGGCCGCCTGGGCCTGGGCTTCGGCCTGCTCACCGCCTGGTTCCTGGTGGTCCTGCTGGCCGCGGTCCACGGCGGCGGGCTGCCTGCGCTGGCGCTGGACCTGGGCGGCCTGCTGGGGCTCCTGCTGGGCGTGGCCCTGGCCTGGACGCTGGTGCGCACCGTGAACCTCCAGATGGGCGGCGACCCCAGGCACACCATCGAGCTGCTCAGGCAGGTGGCGGCCGGCGACATGCGGGTCGAGATCAACACCCGCCCGGGCGACAACCACAGCGTCCTGGCCATGGCCCGGATCATGCAGTCAAGGCTCAAGGGCATGATCAACCGGATCCGCTTCGACGCGCAGCGGGTGGCGGAGGACGCCAGCCTGTTCTCCCACTCCACCCGCGAGATCTCCCTCACCAGCCACGAACTGGCGCGCAACGCCGAAGACCAGCGCACTTCCGTGGAGCGCATGGCCTCGGCCATGACCGAACTGTCCGCCTCCATCCGCGAAGTCTCCACCAACGTCCATGCCAGCCAGCAGCAGGCCACCCAGGCCGTGAGCGCCACCGCCGAAGGCGACCGCTCCGGCCAGGCCGCCATGGCCGCCATGGAGGAAGTGGCCAAGAGCACCGCCCGGGTGGTGCAGGCGGTGAAGGTGATCCAGGAGATCGCCCGGCAGACCAACCTGCTTTCGCTCAACGCCGCCATCGAGGCCGCCAAGGCCGGGACCCTGGGCAAGGGCTTCGCCGTCGTGGCCGACGAGGTGCGCAAGCTGGCCGAGCGCAGCGCCCAGGCCGCCCGGGAGATCGCCACCCTGATCGAGGGCAGCGACAAGGCGGTGGCCCAGGGCCGCGCCACGGTCCAGGAGGCGGTGCACGCCCTGGCCGAGATCCGCGAGCACATCGGCCAGGTGACCACCATGTCCCTGGAGATCGGCGCCGCCGCCGAGGAGCAGGCCAAGGCCAGCCAGGAAGTGGCCCAGCAGGTGGAGCTGGGCGCCCAGAAGGCCGCCGCCAACGCCAGCGCCAGCGTCGAGCTGTCCAGCACCACCGACGGCAACGCCCGCACCTCCGGCCAGCTCTCCACCACCGCCGCGGGCCTGACCGAACTGGTCGCCGGATTCCGTACCTAGCATGACTGCAGCGTCCGCTGTTCCGGCCGTCGCGCCATGCGGTCGGCTTCGGGTTCCGGGTTCTTGCGCCGACCCACTGGCGCGTGGTCCGCTTGCAACGTCCTCGCTCCGCTGCGGGCGATGCAAGCGGCCACGCCGCTCCTTCCCCCCAGGGCCGAGTCGATTCGTCTTCGTTTCACTGGACAAAATTCAAAGCAACCACCCCGGGACCTTGCGCATTCCAGGGAGCGGCCTCCTCGCCCCCGTGCCGCCAACCGAAGGAACCCCTACCCCAGGCGGGGAAGGACAGCGTGAGACCTTGGCGCACGCGCAGGAGGCGAAGCCGACGAGCATGCGGCAAGGCTCTCACGCACCGGTGGGTCGGCGCACCCCCCCGGAACCCGCAGCCAACCGCAAGGCACGAAGGCCGGAACGACGGACGCCACAGTCATCTACGCCACTTCGGCGCGCAGGAAGTGCGGGCCGGCGCCCGTCACGCGGATGTCGACCAGTTCCCGGAACGGCAGGGGGCCCGCGGCCGTCAGGTGGACGTTCTTCCAGTTGGCGGTGCGGGCCAGCCAGTGGCCGCCCTCCAGGACGGTCTCGCTCTCGATCCGGGCCTTGAGCAAACGGCCCACCATGCGCCGGTTGCTGGCCAGGGTCAGCTCCTGCTGGCGCGCCTGGAGCCTGGCCAGCCGCTCCTGCTTCACGGAGTGCGGCAGGTCGTCCTTGAGCCGCAGGGCCGGGGTGCCGGGGCGGGGCGAGTAGATGAAGCTGAACGACTGGTCGTAGCGCACCTGGTCCAGCAGGGCGAGGGTCGCCTCGAAGTCGGCCTCGGTCTCGCCGGGGAAGCCGACGATGAAATCGGTCGAAAGGCACAGGTCGGCGGGGCCGCCGCCCAGGTAGCCCAGGCGCTCCAGGTACTGGGCTACCGTGTACTCGCGGCGCATGCGGCGCAGCACCGCGTCGCTGCCGCTCTGCACCGGCAGGTGGAGGAAGGGGGCCACCTTGGGGTTGGTCGCCAGGGTGCGGGCGAGTTCCGGGGTGAAGTTCATGGGGTGGCTGGTGGTGAAGCGGATCCACTCCAGCCCTTCGATCCCGGCCACCCGGTCCAGCAGTTCGGCGAAGGAGCAGCCTCCCTGGAAGCTGTTCACGTTCTGGCCCAGCAGCTCCACCTCGCGGTAGCCGCGCGCCACCAGGCCGCGCACCTCCGCCACCACGTCCCGGTACGGCCGGTGCCGCTCCGGGCCGCGGGTGGTGGGCACCACGCAATAGGTGCAGGCGTGGTCGCAGCCTTCGATGATGGTCACCAGGGCCTTGGCCGAACTGCCCCGGCGGGCGGTTTCCGGGGGGAACAGGTGGTTGTCGGGGTAGGCGCCGGTGTCGATCACCCGCCGGGCCCCGGCCTGCGCCTGCGCCACCAGGGCGGGCAGCTGCCGGATCGCCATGGTGCCCAGGACGAAATCGACCTGCGGCGCGCGCTTGAACAGGGCCGCCTGCTCCTGCTGCGCCAGGCATCCGGCGACGCCGATCAGCAGCGGCCGCTTCTTCTTCTCCTCGCGCAGGTAGCCCAGCTCGGAGTAGACCTTGTGCACCGCCTTCTCGCGGATGGAACAGGTGTTCAGCAGCACCAGGTCGGCGTCCTCGACCCCGCGCGCGGCTTCCATGCCTTCGCCCAGCAGCAGCCCCTCCAGCTTTTCGCTGTCGTGGCTGTTCATCTGGCATCCCCAGGTCTCGATCAGGTACTTCATGCGCCCCTCTGCCGCCATTCTAGCGCAGAGGGGCGCATGGCCTTCAGCCCTTGGCCTTGTCCACGGAGAACCGGTACACGATCTTCCCGCTGTACCACTCGCCCGGGTTGAGCACCGTGCTCGGGAACTCCGGGTGGTTGACCGAATCCGGGAAGTGCGACGGCTCGAGCGCGAAGGCGCTGCGGAACGGATACACCGTATTTCCCTTGCCCAGGTCGCGCGGCACCTTGCCTTCCAGGAAGTTGCCGGAATAAAGCTGGACGCCCGGTTCCGTGGACCACAGTTCCATGACGCGGCCCGACTTCGGGTCCTTGACCCGCACGTCGAGGGTCAGCTCGCCCGGGGTCTTCTGCCGGACGATGAAGTGGTTGTCGTAGCCGCCGCCGGCCTTGAGCAGATCGTAGTCGGCCTTGATGTCCCTGCCGATGGCCTTGGGCTTGCGGAAATCCATGGGGGTGCCGGCCACGTCGCGGATCCTGCCGTTGGGCACCAGGGCGTCGGAGACATCCAGCACCTTGTCGGAATTGATGGTGACCAGGTGGTCCTCGATCACCGAGCCCAGGTTCCCCGAAAGGTTCCAGAAGGTGTGCCCGGTGAAGTTGGCGACGGTCTTGGCGGTGGCGGCGACCGCGTCGTAGGTGATCGAGAATTCGTTGCGCTCGTTCACCGCGTACACCACCCGCACCGGCAGGACGCCGGGGAAGCCCTCTTCGCCGTCCTTGAACAGGATGCTCATCTGCACCGCGCTGTCCGACAGCTGCTTTGCGTCGAACACCAGGAAGCGCGAGCCCTTCTTGCCGCCGTGCAGGGTGTTCTGGCGCGGCGGGGCGGGCGGAGTGGACAGGTCGTTGATGGCCAGCTTGTATTCGGTGCCGTCCAGGCTGAAGGCGCCGTTGGCGATGCGGTTGGCGTAGCGGCCGATGAAGGCGCCCATGGAGCCCTGGCCCGCCATGACCTGGTCGATCGTCTCGTAGCCCTGGGCCACGTCGCCCAGCCTGCCGTCGCGGTCGGGCACCAGCACCTGCTCCACCCGGGCACCGTAGTTGGTGATGCGCACCACCATGCCCTTCTTGTTCCGGATGGTGTAGAGGCCCACCTGCTTGCCGTCCACCTCCTTCTGGAAGTTGGCCGGATTGAGTTCCACGTAACCCGCCGCCAGCGCCGGAACGCACATCATGCCGGCCAGCGCCGCCATGCCCACAGCCTTGCCTGCCTTACCCATGGTCTCCTCCTTGGGATGGGTTCATTCAAAATGGATCGTTGGTCCGTTTTTTGATGATAGGAGGATTCGGTTCGGCGGAGGACAAATAGTTTCCAGGGTGCGTCCTGATCACCCGAAAATAGAGGGCCCCCGGAGGGGCCCTCTTTTCGTTCCGGCGCGACCGGAGTCTAGTACATGTCTTCCATGCCGCCCATGCCGGGCGCGCCGCCCATGGGGGCGGCCTTCTTGTCCTCGGGCAGTTCGCAGATGATGGCTTCGGTGGTGAGCATCATCGAGGCCACGGAGGCGGCGTTGCGCAGGGCGGACTTGGTGACCTTGGCGGGGTCGACCACGCCGAAGGCGACCATGTCGCCGAACTCGCCGGTGGCGGCGTTGAAGCCGAAGTTGCCCTTCTCCTCCTTGACCCGGTTGACGATCACGGAGCCTTCCACGCCGGCGTTGTTGGCGATCTGGCGCAGGGGCTCTTCCAGGGACTTGCGGATGATCGCGGCGCCGGTCTCCTGGTCGCCGGTGAGCTTCAGGGCGGACAGCTTGGCCAGGGCGCGCAGCAGGGCCACGCCGCCGCCGGCGACGATGCCGTCTTCCACGGCCGCCTTGGTGGCGTGCATGGCGTCCTCGACCCGGGCCTTCTTCTCCTTCATCTCGGTTTCGGAGGCGGCGCCGACCTTGATCACCGCGACCCCGCCCACCAGCTTGGCCAGGCGCTCCTGCAGCTTCTCCTTGTCGTAGTCGCTGGTGGAGATCTCCACCTGGCTGCGGATCTGCTTGACCCGGCCCTGGATCGCCTGGGTGGTGCCGGCGCCCTCGATGATGGTGGTGTTCTCCTTGTCGATGGTCACCTTCTTGGCGGTGCCCAGGTCCTCGAGCTTCAGGTTCTCGAGCTTGAGGCCGAGATCCTCGGTGATCGCCTTGCCGCCGGTGAGGATGGCGATGTCCTCCAGCATGGCCTTGCGCCGGTCGCCGAAGCCGGGGGCCTTGACGGCGGCGATGTTGAGGGTGCCGCGGATCTTGTTCACCACCAGGGTGGCCAGCGCCTCGCCGTCCACGTCCTCGGCGATGATCAGCAGGGGCCGGCGGCTGTTGACGACCTGCTCCAGCAGGGGCAGGAGGTCGCGCATGTTGGAGATCTTCTTCTCGAAGATCAGGATCAGGGGGCTTTCCAGCTCGACCTTCATCTGGTCGGGGTTGGTGACGAAGTACGGGCTCAGGTAGCCGCGGTCGAACTGCATGCCCTCGACCACGGTCAGCTCGGTGTCGCGGCCCTTGGCCTCTTCCACGGTGATGACGCCGTCCTTGCCCACCTTGGCCATGGCGTCGGCGATGATGGTGCCGATCTCCTGGTCGCCGTTGGCGGAAATGGCGCCCACCTGGGCGATGGCGTTGCCTTCCACGGGCTTCTTGATCTCGTCGATGGCGGCGACCACGGCGTCCACGGCCAGGTCGATGCCCTTCTTGATCTCCATGGTGTTGGCGCCGCTCACGACCGCCTTGATGCCTTCCTTGTAGATGGCCCGGGCCAGCACGGTGGCGGTGGTGGTGCCGTCGCCGGCGATGTCGGAGGTCTTGGAGGCCACTTCACGCACCAGCTGGGCGCCCATGTTCTCGTGCTTGTCCTTGAGCTCGATCTCCTTGGCGACGGTGACGCCGTCCTTGGTCATGAGCGGGGAACCGAACTTCTTCTCAATCAGGACGTTGCGTCCCTTGGGGCCGAGGGTCACCTGGACCGCGTCGGCGAGCTTGTTGACGCCGCGCAGAATGGCCTGGCGGGCGTCTTCGGAATAGATGATGGATTTTGCAGCCATGTTTTTCTCCTTGAAAGGTTTGGGAAGTCCGGGGAATGGTCGGTCTAGCTGACGATGGCGAGGATTTCGTCTTCACGCACGATCACGTGGTCGACGCCTTCGATCCTGACCTCGGTGCCGGTGTACTTGCCGATGAGGACCTTGTTCCCGGCCTTCACGGACATGGGCATGCGCTTGCCGTCGTCGGCGAACTTGCCTTCGCCCACGGCCACGACTTCGGCCTCCATGGGCTTCTCCTTGGCCGTGTCCGGAATGATGATGCCGCCCTTCACCGTTTCAGCGGGCTCGCTGCGCTTGAGCAGAACGCGATCGTACAGGGGCTTGATGGCCATGTATTACCTCCATGCGGTGGATGAGTTCCCGAAGGGGAGCTGTTAGCACTTACTACCAGCGAGTGCTAAGTTACCCCACACGCTTCAGGGTGTCAAGCGTCTCGAAATGATTTTAGTCCATGAGGCTAACATTTTATTACTGATAGGACTTGCATCTTTTCTTGGGGTCGAGCGGGTACGCCGCCGCCCAATGGGGGTAGTCTAGGAACATGAGTGAACTGTCCGTCCTGATCGAACTGCAGTCCGTACATGACAATCTGCGCACCATCCAGCGGGATCTGTCAGCCTTCCCCCCTGATCTCGCCGCACTTGATGCCGAACTCAAGATGCTGGGCAAGAAGCTCGAAGAGACCGGCAAGGGGCTGACCGCCAGCCGGAGCCTGCTGGCCAGCCTTTCCACCGAACTGGGAGGGGCCCAGAAAGCCGAGGAGCTGGCGAAGGCCTCGGTGAAGACCGCGACCCAGAAGATCCAGTACACCGCCGCGATCCGCGAGCTGGATGAGCGCCAGCGCCAGAAGAGCGCGGTGGCGCGCCCGGTGAAGGAGGCCGAGACCCGGATCGACGGCCTGGAGCGCCTCGAGGTGGAGTTGAGGGAACGGCAGGAGACGGCCCAGAAACAGTTCGACGAACTGCGCGGCATCTTCCTCGCCGAGCACGAGAACCAGGTCGAGGCCCAGACCCGCCTGCTCGCCCGCTGCGCCGAACTGGAAGCGCAGCTGGCGCCCGGCCTGCTCGGGAAGTTCAAGCGGCTGCTCCAGCAACGCCAGGGGCGCGCGGTGGTCGGAGTGGACAACGGCGCCTGCGGCGGCTGCCGGACCCGGCTGCGCACGCCGGTGGTGGCGCACCTGCGCGAGGCGGAAACCCTGTTCTGCGAATCCTGCCAGCGCATCCTGTACGATCCCGCCAGGCTATGACCGGGCTCGCGGAGCGCGTCCGCAGGCTGCGCACCCGCATCGACAGGGCCTGCGCGGCCAGCGACAGGGATCCCGCGCGGATCGAGCTGCTGCCCGTCTCCAAGCGCCAGCCCACCGCCCTGATCCGCGAGGCGGCGGGGCTGGGGTTCGGCCGGTTCGGCGAGAACTACGTGCAGGAAGGCATGGAGAAGGCGCTGGAGGCGCCGGGCCTGCAGTTCGTGCTGATCGGACCGCTGCAGCGCAACAAGGCCAGGCACGCCCTGGTCCACTTCCAGGAGATCATGACCGTGGACCGGCCGGAACTGGCCGAACGCCTGCGCCACCTGGCCGCGGAACTGGACCTGGCGCGCGGCGTCTGGATCCAGGTCGACCTCTGGGGCGAGGCGACCAAGCTGGGCGGATGCAGCGAGACCGACACCGAGGCGGTGTTCCGGGCGCTGGGCGCCGACCCGCGCCTGCCCGTCCAGGGGTTCATGGCGATCCCCCCGCCCGAGGACGCCCAGGCGTTCCGGGCCATGGCCCTGCTGCGCGAGGCCTGGCAGCAGAAGCTGGGCCAGCCCTTGCGGCTGTCCATGGGCATGAGCGCCGATCTCGAGCAGGCCATCGCGGCGGGCAGCGACCAGGTGAGGATCGGGACGGCGTTTTTCGGCGAACGGTGATCTCATCAACCAAAGCGCGGCAGCGCCTGCCATACTTTGGTTTCCACCACTGGTTTCGACCCCGCACCCACGCCAGCCATTCAGGGAGGAGCTGTCCATGAGCTTCTGGAAGAACTTGAGCATCCGCAAAAAGCTGAACTATTCCATCCTCGGCCTGACCACCCTGCTGGCCCTACTGCGCGGGAATCATCAGCGGCTTCAAGCTCCAGAGCGCCCAGACCGAGGCCCTGTGGGCCAAGGGCAAGGGCCTCTCCGCGGTGCTGGCCGAGGCGGTGACCTCCTCCTACCTTTCCGACGACCTGGGCACGACCGTGGGCGCCACCGAACGCTCCCTGGATTTCGTCAAGGGCGACCCGGACGTGAGCATGGCCGCGGTGGTGGCGGTGGACACGCAGAGCAAGGCCCCCGTCGTCAAGTTCTTCAAGAAGTTCAGCGACGAGGCCAGGCTGGATCCCGCCGGCCCTGGCCGCCGCGCTGGGCCAGGGCAGGACGCAGTACAAGGCCGGCGGCTACCTGGTGGTCGCCTCGCTGCTGGGCCACGAGGCCCAGGACACCGGCAAGCAGACCTACCAGATGGTGGTCATGAACGACAAGACCATCAGCCAGCTGAACCGCGCGAACCTTCTGGTCATGGTGGGCCTGGGCCTGGGCATGGTGATCGTGGGCTTCGGCGCCTCCCGGTTCCTGGGCAACGCCCTGGTCAAGCCCCTGGAGGTCATCCAGGGCCGCATGCGCGACATCTCCGAAGGCGAGGGCGACCTCACCGCCCGGCTGGAAGTGGACGGCGACCGACGAGATCGCCCGGGTCTCCCTGCACTTCAACCGGTTCGTGGAGAACATCCAGGCCATCGTCCAGCAGGTGGTGGCCATCTCCACCAACATCGCCTCGGGGTCGCTGCAGATGACCGCCGGCATGTCCGAGATGGCCTCCACCGCCGACGCCATCGCCCAGACCGCCGAGAACCAGAAGTCCAGCGTCAAGCAGGCCAACGACAGCGTCGCCACCATCGCCGGCTCCTCCAAGGTGATCTACTCCAACGTGTCCGACGCCCTGAACGTGTTCGACCAGGCCAAGGAGGCCGCCGGCAAGGGCGGCTCGGCCGTGGGCGCGGCGGTCAGCGGCATGCAGGTGATCAACCAGAATTCCAAGCAGATCGGCAACATCCTCAACGTCATCACCGAGATCGCCAACCAGACCAACCTGCTTTCGCTGAACGCCGCGATCGAGGCCGCCAAGGCCGGCGAGCACGGCAAGGGCTTCGCCGTGGTGGCCGAGGAAGTGCGCAAGCTGGCCGAGCGCAGCGCCCAGGCCGCCAAGGAGATCACCGCCCTGATCCAGACCTCCAGCAAGAGCATCGACGACGGCACCTCCATGGTCAACACCGCCGGCGGCGCGCTCAAGAGCATCACCGAGGCGATCCGGGCCAGCGCCGAGCGCATGAAGACCATCGGCAGCCAGAGCCAGACCCAGAGCCAGGACAGCGGCACCGTGGTGGGCGCCATGACCAGCCTGGCCGAGATCGCCGAAGGCAACGCCGCCGCCACCGAGGAGATGGCCGCCACCATCCGGGAGACCACCCGCACGGTGAACGAACTGAGCAACCTGGCGGAGAACCTCAACAGCCTGGTGTCGCGCTTCAAGGTGTAGTGTGCGTTCAGGTTCAGACCCGTCGCCCTGATCCCCGGATCGCCCGGGTCCCTCCATGAACGCTCGTACACGGATTCGGGCCGCACCACCATCAACCGGACCCCTTGCGGTCGGCTTCGGGTTCCGGGTGCTTGCGCCGACCCACCGGCGCGTGATCCGCTTGGCCCCTCCTCGCTCCGCTGCGGGGGGGCCAAGCGGTCACGCTGCTCCTTCCCCCAGGGCCGAGTCGATTCGTCTTCGTTTCACTGAACAAAATTCAAAACAACTGTCTTGGGACCCCGGGCCTTCCTGGGAGCGGCCTCCTCGCCCCCATGCCGCCAACCGAAGGAACCCCTAACCCAGGCGGGGAAGGGGCAGCGTGAGACCTTGGCGCACCCGCAGGAGGCGAAGCCGACGAGGCTGCGGCAAGGCTCTCACGCACCGGTGGGTCGGCGCCCCCGCACGGAACCCCAAACCAACCGCAAAGGCACGACGGGCGGAACAACGGACGCCGCAGTCGTGCTGGGGCGTGTCAGCGGAAATGTTTCACTGATCAGGCCTCCGGACCCTTGCCATTACCATGGTAATGATTTACCTTGGTAATGAGGTTTCGATGAGGAACGAACTCGCTCGCTCGAAGGTCACGACGCAGGACCAGACTTCCGTGCCGGCGGAGGTGCGCCGGCGGTTCGGGATCAAGGCCGGCTGCGAACTGGGCTGGTACGAGGAGGACGGCAGGCTCTACGTGGATCTGGCCAGGACCCACACCCTGGCCGACGCCCGCGCAGCCCTGAAGGGGCGGCGCGGCGCCGAAGCCGTAATGGACGTCAAGGCCGCCATCAAGGACCACGTCGCGGAGAAATTCAAACGTGCGGGCCGTTGACACGAACCACCTGGTCCGCCTGCTGGAGCAGGACGACACCGCCCAGGCCGCCGCCGCCCAGGCCTACCAGGAGAGCGGCGGCCCGCTTTGGGTTTCCCACATCGTGCTGGTTGAGACGATCTGGGTATTGATGTCCGTCTTCCGCCGCAGCAGGAAGGAGGTCCTGCACGTGCTGGAGGCGCTGCTCGGCAACGCCGATATCCATCTTCAGGACGAGACGGTGGTGGGTTCGGCAGTGGCCTTGTACCGGGATTCCAAGGCCGACTTCTCGGATTGCCTGGTGCTGGAGACGGCCAGGGCCAACGGGCACGCGCCGCTCGCCACCTTCGACAAGAATCTGCTCAGGCTCCCGGACACGACCCAACCCAGGGCGCCGTCACACTGATTTCCGTTCCCGCCGGCATTTCCAGCAGGTGGAGCCCAGGTCCCTCCCATCCTCCCTGCCATCCGGGATGGCTACTCGGCGGCTTCCTTGGAGATGGCCAGCAGCAGCCCGAGCGACGCCAGGCTCGCGATCAGGCTGGAACTGCCGTAGCTGATGAAGGGCAGCGGGATGCCCTTGTTCGGCGCCAGGCTCAGCACCACGCTGAGGTTCATCAGCGCCTGCACCACCAGCAGCAGGGTGAAGCCCATGGCGCACAGCTTGAGGAAGCTGTCGCGCACCCGGTGCGCCACCCGGTAGCCGCGCCACAGGATCCCCACGAACAGGGCCAGGACCAGCACCGAGCCGACCAGCCCGGCCTCCTCGGCGATCACCGCGTAGATGAAGTCGGTGTGGGCCTCGGGCAGGTAGTTGAGCTTCTGCATGGAGGCGCCCAGGCCCACCCCGAAGACGCCGCCGTTGCCCACCGCGATCAGGCTCTGCAGCGCCTGGTGGCCCTTGCCGAGAGGGTCGGCCTCGGGGTTCAGGAAGCTCAGCACCCGGGCCCGCCGGTACGGCTCGAACCAGACGAAGGCGGCGCCCACGGCCCCCAGCGCCGGCGCCACCACCGCGAAGATCCAGCGCGGCGCCCCGCCCAGGAAGGTCACCAGGAGCACCACGAAGAGGATCAGGAAGGTGGTGCCGAAATCCGGCTCGCGCAGGATCAGCCCCAAAGGCAGCATGAAGATCGCGAACAGGGTCAGTAATTTGGGTATGGAGTCCTGGCGCTTGCGCCAGGCCGCCTGGTGGCGCACCATCCACCAGGCGGTGATCAGCACCGACAGCGGCTTGAACAGCTCCGAGGGCTGGATGCTGGCCCGGGACAGGCGGATCCAGCGGTGCGCGTGGTTCACCGCCGGGAAGAAGAACACCAGCCCCAGCAGCAGGAGCGAGGCCAGGTAGAGCGCCTGCAGCACCCTGGGGTTGTCGCGCAGGGTGTTCAGGTCGGTCTGGCTCAGGGCCAGCATGATCGCCACGCCGATGCCGCCGCCGGCGAGCTGGTTCACCAGGAAGGTGGTGGCGGTGCGCTGGGACTTGAAGGCCGAGGCGGAGAACACCCACACCATGCCCACCGCCATGAGGGTGAGGGCGAAGAAAAGGAGCAGGCGGTCGATGGGACGGCGGACGTCAGGTGCCAAGGGGACTCGTCAGGCTGGGATGGCCGGCAGCCAGGATATCAGAGTACCAGGCGTTCCTGGTACTCGCCGAACACCGAACGCATGGCGTCGGCCACCTCGCCGACCGTGGCTTCGGCCTTCACCGCGGCCAGGATCAGCGGCATCAGGTTGTCGGTGCCGGAAGCGCCCCGGGTGAGGGCTTCCAGCGCCGAGCGCACGGCGCCGTTGTCGCGCTGCTCGCGGTACTGGGCGACTTCCTTGCGCCGGCGCGCGCCGAGCGCCTCGTCCACCCGCAGCAGTTCGGGCTTCACCTCGTTGTCGATGGTGAACTTGTTGACGCCCACGACGATGTTCTCGCCCCGTTCCACGCCCTTCTGGAAGGCGTAGGCGGCGTTCTGGATCTCCCGCTGGGGGATGCCCTTCTCGATGGCGGACACCATGCCTCCGGCCTCGTCCACCTTCCTGATGAGGGCTTCGGCCTCGGCCTGGAGCTGGTCGGTGAGGCTTTCGATCAGGTAGCTGCCGGCGAACGGGTCCACCACGTCGGCGATGCGCGATTCGAAGGCGAGGATCTGCTGGGTGCGCAGGGCGATGCGGGCGCTGGCCTCGGTGGGCAGGCTGAGCGCCTCGTCCCGGCTGTTGGTGTGCAGCGACTGGGTGCCGCCCAGCACCGCCGACATGGCCTGCACGGTGGTGCGCACGATGTTGTTGTCCGACTGCTGGGCGGTGAGGGTGGAGCCCGCGGTCTGGGTGTGGAAGCGCAGCATCTGGCTTTTGGGATCGTTGGAACCGAACCGCAGCTTGATGATGTTCGCCCAGAGCCTGCGGGCGGCGCGGAACTTGGCGATCTCTTCGAAGAACTGGTTGTGCGCGTTGAAGAAGAAGGAAAGGCGCGGGGCGAAGTCCTCCAGCTTCATGCCCGCGCCCAGGGCGGCCTCCACGTAGGCGATGCCGTCGGCCAGGGTGAAGGCGATCTCCTGCGCGGCGGTGCAGCCGGCCTCGCGGATGTGGTAGCCCGAGATGGAGATGGTGTTCCAGTTGGGCACGTTCTTGGCGCAGAACTCGAAGATGTTGGTGATCAGGCGGATGCTCGGGCGGGGCGGGTAGATGTAGGTGCCGCGCGCCATGTACTCCTTGAGGATGTCGTTCTGGATGGTGCCGCTCACCTTGTCCCAGCCCGCGCCCTGCTCCTCGGCCACGGCCAGGTAGAGGGCGAGCAGGACCGAGGCGGGCCCGTTGATGGTCATGCTGGTGCTGACCCGGTCCAGGGGGATCTGCTGGAACAGGATGCGCATGTCGCGGATGGAGCAGATCGACACGCCCACCTTGCCCACTTCGCCCAGGGCCATCGGGTGGTCGGGGTCCATGCCGATCTGGGTGGGCAGGTCGAAGGCCACCGACAATCCGGTCTGGCCCTGCTCCAGCAGGTATCGGTAGCGCCGGTTGGATTCCTCGGCGGTGCCGAAGCCGGCGTACTGGCGCATGGTCCAGAGCCGCCCGCGGTAGCCGGTGGGCTGCACGTGGCGGGTGAAGGGGAACCTGCCGGGCTTGCCGAGGTCGCGGATCGGGTCGAAACCTTCGATGTCGGCCGGGGTGTAGCTGTTCTTCAGGGTGATCCCGGAGCTGGTCTCGAACTTGGGCTGGCGCAGCTTGGCCGGGTCTTCCTTGACCTCCAGCTGCTCACGGACCTTGGCGATGAAATCCGGCTGATACATCTGGCCTCCCATGTATGCTTCCAGGGTAGCATTTCTCTGGAAAGCACTACCCATGAGCCTTCGCCCCCAGGAACCCGTCCTCGCCCCCTCGATTCTCTCCGCCGATTTCACGCGTCTGGCGGACGCACTGTCCATGCTGGCTCGCGTCGACCGCTGCATCGTCCACGTGGACGTCATGGACGGCCGCTTTGTGCCGAACATCACAATCGGCATGCCGGTGGTGGCGGCGCTGCGCAGGGAGACCGCGCAGATCCTCGACTGCCACCTGATGATCGCCGACCCGGCCCGCTACGCCCTTGAATTCGTGCAGGCCGGCGCCGACTGGGTGTCCGTCCACCAGGAGGCCGACCCGCACAGCCACCGCACCCTCGGCGCCATCCGCCAGGCCGGCGCCAAGGCCGGCATCGTGCTCAATCCGGGCACGCCGGTGGAGGTCCTGGGCGACCTCCTGGGCGTCTTCGACTACGCCCTGCTGATGAGCGTCAACCCCGGCTTCGGCGGCCAGTCCTTCATCCCCAGGGTGCTGGACAAGGTGCGCCGGCTGGACGCCATGCGCAGCGCTTCCGGGATGCCGTTCCTGATCGAGGTGGACGGCGGGATCGGACCGGACAACGCGGGCGCCCTGGTGGCGGCCGGCGCCGACGTGCTGGTGGCCGGCAACGCGGTGTTCAGGACGCCCGATCCGCCCGAGGCCATCGCCACCCTGCTGGCGGCCATGGACGCGGGGCGCCGGGCCGTCCGCCCATAACCCAAGCATAATAATGAATCAATTTTTATGTAGGTAGAACAGATTAGGGAAAACCGGTTAATCATGAAGTTAGATGTATCAACATTGCATATTTTATTAGTGTAACAGCGGGTTATTGGCTTACGCTTTTAACATGTTCAATGTCGGCTCGCAACTGCGTAAGCTCAGGCGGAAGTCCAATCTCACGCTGGACCAGCTGGCGGCTTCAAGCGGCGTGGACCGGGGCACCATCAGCCGCATCGAGCTGGGTCACGTCTCCCCGCGCATCGACACCATCAGCTACTTGTGCGAGGCCATGGGGAGCAGCCTGGCCGCGTTCTTCGGCGCGGCCGAGGTCCCGGAGCCCGCTCCCGCCCCGCCCGCGCCGGAGCCCGCGGCCGACAGCGCCGCCCCCGCCCGGACCGGGGCCGAGGGCTACTGGCCGGTGCCCACCTCCCTGTGGAACGGCCTGCTGGAGGTGCTGGACCGGTTCGAGGCCCTGGTGAAGAACAGCAGCGAGCTGATCCTGGTGCAGGACCGGGCCGGCTACATCCTGTACGCCTCGCCCGCCTGCGAGACCATCCTCGGCCTGCGCAGCCCCGATCTGGTGGGGCTGCACAACTGGTCCATCCTGCACCCCGCCGACCTGAAGAGGTTCGAGGAGCTCACCCACGCCCTGCTGAACCAGCCCAACGGCATCAGCCGCACCGAATGCCGCATGCGGCACAAGGACGGCACCTGGCGCTGGCTCTCGGTGAAACTGTCCAACCAGCTGCACCACCCCAGCATCCAGGCCCTGGTGCTGAACGGCCTCGAAAGCGCCGGGCCGCGACCTTGAACCCCGCACCGAGGATGCAGGCGGAAGCCACGTCGGAGTGCTAGGATGTGGGTCTTTGGGGAGTTGGCCTTGGCGAACCGGACATTCCAAGTGGGCCTGGTGCAGATGTCCTGCGGCCCGGACCCGGACCAGAACCTTCGGAAGGCGCTGGACCTGGTCGGCGCGGCCGCGGCCCGCGGGGCCCAGGTGGTGTGCCTGCCCGAGCTGTTCCAGACGCAGTATTTCTGCCAGCGCGAGGAGGCCGCGCTGTTCGACCTGGCCGAGCCCATCCCCGGCCCCGCGACCGAGCGGCTGGCGGAGGCGGCGCGCCGGCACGGGGTGGTGCTGGTGGCCTCGCTGTTCGAGCGCCGGGCCCCGGGGGTCTGCCACAACACCGCCGTGCTGTTCGACGCCGACGGGTCCATGTGCGGCCTCTACCGCAAGATGCACATCCCGGACGACCCGCTCTACTACGAGAAGTTCTACTTCACCCCGGGCGACCTGGGGTTCCGCGCCTTCGACACCCGGGTCGGCCGGATCGGCACCCTGGTGTGCTGGGACCAGTGGTATCCGGAAGGCGCCCGGCTCACCGCCCTGGCCGGGGCCATCCTCCTGTTCTACCCCACCGCCATCGGCTGGCACCCGAAGGAGCAGTTCGAATTCGGCATCGCCCAGTTCGAGGCCTGGCAGACCGTCCAGCGCGGCCACGCCATCGCCAACGGGGTCTACGTGGCCGCGGTGAACCGGGTCGGCTTCGAGCGGGGCGACATCCGCGGCGACGCGGCCCCCGGGCCCGGGCTCCAGTTCTGGGGCGGCTCGTTCCTGTGCGACCCGTTCGGGCGGGTGATCGCCCAGGCCTGCCGCGACGCCGAGGAGATCCTGGTGGCCGAGGTGGACCTGGCCATGCTGGAGGACACCCGGCGCAACTGGCCCTTCCTGCGCGACCGCCGGATCGACAGCTACGGTGACATCACCCGCCGGATGATCGACTGATGCCTACGCATGCCCGCCGAATGGGAACCGCACGCCGCCACCTGGCTGGCCTGGCCGCACAACCGCAGGGACTGGCCGGGCAAGTTCGCGCCCATCCCCCTGGTCTACGCGGAGATCATCCGCCACCTGGGCCGGTGCGAACGGGTGGAGGTGATCGTCGAGGACCCGGCCGCCGAAGCCAAGGCGCGCAAGGCGCTGGCCCGGTCCGGCGCCCTGTCGGACCAGGTGCGCTTCCACCCCTGGCCCACCGACCGGATCTGGGTGCGCGATTCAGGCTGCACCTTCGTCCGGACGGACTCCGGCCTCGGCGCCGTGAAGTGGCGCTTCAACGCCTGGGCCAAATACCCCGACTGGCAGCGCGACGAGGCGATCGGCCGGCTCATGGCGGGAGCGGCCGGGGTCGATCCCCGTGAAGCCCGGCACGGCGGCCGGCCGGTGGTGCTGGAGGGCGGCTCCATCGACGTCAACGGGCGCGGCACCCTCATCACCACCGAGGAGTGCCTGCTGGGCGAGGCGCAGCAGCGCAACCCGGGCCTGGACCGGGCCGGCTACGAGCGGGTGTTCGCCGAACATCTTGGCGTCACGCGGGTGATCTGGCTGGAGCGCGGCATCAGGGGCGACGACACCCACGGCCACGTGGACGACATCACCCGCTTCGTGGCCGCCGACACCGTGGTGACCGCCATCCAGCCCGACCCGGCCCACCCCGACCACGCCCCCCTGCAGGAGAACCTGCGCCGGCTGCGCGCCGCCACCGACCAGGACGGGCGCCCGCTGCGGGTGCTGGAACTGCCCATGCCCGGCCCGGTGAGCTTCGACGGCGCGCATCTCCCGGCCAGCTACGCCAACTTCTACATCGCCAACGGGCTGGTGCTGGTGCCGGTGTTCAACGACCGCGGCGACCGGCTGGCCCTGAACCTGCTGGCGGAACTGTTCCCGGACCGGGAGGTGGTCGGTATCTACGCCGGCGACCTGGTGCTGGGGTTCGGCGCGCTGCATTGCATGACCCAGCAGCAGCCGGCACTTTGACAAAACTCCCGTCCGCGGCCGCGCGATCTGGGCTATAACTTCCCTTATCCCCCGGAGCAACGATCATGGCCGCCAACGATGAATCATTCTTCATCCGCAAACCCTGGGTGTTCGACCCGGGCCACCGGCGTCCGGCCGCTCCGGGCGACGCCCTGGGCTTCGACACCAAGGCCCTGCACGCCGGGTTCCGCCCTTCGGACGGCCTGGAGCGGTTCCGTGCCTTCGTTGCGCCCATGGTGCCCTCCATGACCTACCCGTACGAGGATTTCGACAAGATCCCCTACCCGGTCTACGGGCGCACCAAGACGCCCACCGCGGCCCTCCTGGAGCAGCGCCTGGCCGCCCTCGAGGGCGGCGAGGCGGCGCTCACCGCGGGATCCGGATCCCAGGCCCTGTTCAACCTGATCTTCACCCTGGCCCGCCCCGGCGACAACGTCGTCACCAGCCTGAACATCTTCGGCGAAGGCTACAAGCAGGCCGCCACCATCTTCCCGGAGCGCTGCGGGGTCCAGTTCCGCTTCGTGGACGACCCGGCCGACCCGCGCTCCTGGGACCGCGAGATCGACGGCAGGACCCGCCTGGTGTGGGTGGAAACCCCCTCCAACCCCACCCTCTTCGTCACCGACATCCGGGCCGTGGCCGAAGTGGCCCACGCCAGGCGCGTCCCCCTGATGGTGGACAACACCACCGCCACCGCCGCGACCCAGAAGCCGCTGGCGCTGGGCGCCGACATCGTCCTGCTCAGCATCACCAAGTTCCTGGCGGGCAACGCCACGGTGCTGGGCGGCGCCATCGTCGGCCCCGAAGCGCTCACCGAGGACATCCGCTGGAACACCACCGAGTTCGTCGGGGCGATCATGCAGCCGTTCGACTCCTGGCTCACCCTCCAGTACCTGGAGACCCTGCCCCTGCGCATGGCCAGGCACGGCAGCAACGCCCAGCGCGTGGCCGAGTTCCTGGCCGGCCATCCCAAGGTGGCCCTGGTCAACTATCCCGGCCTGCCCTCCCACCCGCAGCACGACCTGGCCCGCAGCCAGATGGAGGGCGGCGGCGGCATGCTGTCGTTCGTGGTGCCCGGCGGGATCCCTTCGGCGCGCACCGTCATGAACGCCTTCGGGCTGGTCATCCACGCGGTCACCTTCGGCACCAGCCGCACCATCTGCATGCACCCCCGGACCATCACCCACGAGCACATGTCCCAGGCGGAACGCGACAAGGCCGGCATCGACGACGGCCTGATCCGCCTCTCGGTCGGCCTGGAAAGCCCGGAGGACCTGATCGCCGACCTGGATCAGGCCCTGGCCCGCTTGTAACATCTATGTTTTTTTTATTTATTAATTGACCTTGTTAGGGGCGGGAGCATAATCGGGGCCAATCCAACAACCCATCGGGAGGCCCCATGAAGATGTTCGCCCTTACAGCGGTAGCCTGCACCTTGCTGGCGGGCAGTTTCCTTGGTTGCGACACGAACAAGGATATTCTCATCGGCGGTATCGCTCCGGTGACCGGAGAGGCCGCCACCTTCGGCACCTCCACCAAGAACGGCTTCGACCTGGCCGTGCAGGAGCTCAACGCCAAGGGCGGCCTGCTGGGCAAGCAGGTCAAGCTGGTGTTCGGCGATGACAAGGGCGATCCCGCGGAGGGCGCCACCGTCACCACCAAGCTCATCCAGCAGGACAAGGTCGTGGCGATGCTCGGACCGGTGATGTCCAAGGTCGCGCTGGCCGGTGCGCCCATCTGCCAGGCCGCCCAGATCCCGTCCATGGCCACCACCGCCACCAACCCCAAAGTCACCCAGGTGGGCGACTACATCTACCGCGCCTGCTTCATCGACCCCTTCCAGGGCACGGTCGGCGCCATCTTCGCCTTCAAGGACCTGAAGACCAAGAAGGCCGCCTGCCTGTTCGACGTAGGCAACGACTACACCAAGGGCCTTTCTGAATTCTTCAAGGCCAAGTACACCGCCCTGGGCGGCGAGATCAGCGGCTTCGAGGGCCACGCCACCGGCGCCACCGACTTCAAGGCCCAGCTCACCAAGATCATCTCCACCAAGCCCGAAGTGCTCTACGTCTCCGACTACTACAACGACGTGGCGCTGATCGCCAAGCAGGCCCGGGAACTGGGCTTCAAGGGCCCGCTGCTCGGCGGTGACGGCTGGGATTCGCCCAAGCTGGTCGAGGTGGGCGGCGCGGCCATGGAAGGCTGCTTCTTCACCAACCATGACCTGGATCCGGTGCGGCCGATCGTGATGGAATTCAGGAAGAAGTACCAGGCCAAGTTCGGCGCCGAGCCCGACGGCCTGGCGGTGCTGGCCTATGACAGCGTCAACCTCATGTGCGACGCCATCAAGCGCGCCGGCAAGACCGACGGCCCCGCCATCAAGACGGCCCTGGCCGCCACCGACATGGACGTGGTCTCCGGCCACATCAAGTTCGACGGCGATCGCAACCCCGTGAAGTCCGTGGGCATCTTCGAGATCAAGGGCGGCAAGCAGGTCTACAAGACCGGCGTCAACCCCTAGTTCTTCCCCGCAGTCCTGCCGCCGCCGGACCTTCCGGCGGCGGTATCATTTCTGGTCAAGGCGGAGCGACACATGAAAGTACCGGTGGCCATCATCGGTTCGGGCAACATCGGCTCGGACCTGATGATCAAGATCCTGCGGCATTCCGCCAGCCTCGAACTGGTGGCCATGGTCGGCATCGACCCTGCTTCGGACGGACTGGCGCGCGCCGCCGCCATGGGCGTGGCCAGCACCTCGCGCGGCGTGGAAGGCTTCATGGGCATGCCCGAATTCGCCCGGGCGCGCGTGGTGTTCGACGCCACTTCGGCGGCCGCGCACCTGCGCCACGATGCCCTGCTGAAGCCCTCCGGCAAGCTGCTGATCGATCTGACCCCCGCCGCCGTCGGCCCCTACGTGGTGCCGACGGTGAACCTGGACGAGCACCTGGGCGCGCGCAACCTCAACATGGTGACCTGCGGCGGCCAGGCCACGATCCCCATGGTCGCCGCGGTGGCGCGGGTGGCCAAGGTCCACTACGGCGAGATCGTGGCCTCCATCGCCAGCCGCTCCGCCGGCCCCGGCACCCGCGCCAACATCGACGAATTCACCGAGACCACCGCGCGCGGCATCGAGCGGGTGGGCGGGGCGACCCGGGGCAAGGCGATCATCATCCTGAACCCCGCCGAACCGCCGGTGATCATGCGCGACACCGTGTTCTGCCTGAGCGAAACGGCCGCCGAAAGCGACATCGCCGCTTCGGTCGATGCGATGGTGGCCCAGGTGCAGCGCTACGTCCCGGGCTACCGGCTCAAGCAGCGGCTGCAGTTCGAGCGCATCGACGAACCGGTCGACCTGCCCGGGATCGGCCCGTGCCGCGGCCTCAAGACCAGCATCTTCCTGGAAGTGGAGGGCGCCGCCCACTACCTGCCGGCCTACGCCGGCAACCTGGACATCATGACCTCGGCGGCCATGGCCACCGCCGAGTGGGTCGCGGAACGGAGGGGACTGTGAAGCTCTACGTCCAGGACGTCACCCTGCGCGACGGCATGCACGCCGTGCGCCACCGGATCAGCACGGCCAAGGCCGTGGAGATCGCCAAGGCGCTGGACGCCGCCGGCGTCTCCAGCATCGAGATCGCCCACGGCGACGGCCTGGCCGGCTCCAGCTTCAACTACGGCTTCGCCTCCTGCACCGACCTGGAGTGGATCGAGGCCCTGGCCAGCGAAGTGAAGCACGCGCGCCTCGCGACCCTCCTCCTGCCCGGCATCGGCACCAACCGCGACCTCAAGGCGGCGGCCCAGGCCGGCGTGCGCTCCGTGCGCATCGCCACCCACTGCACCGAGACGGACATCGCCCGGCAGCAGATGGAGTACGCCCGCTCCCTGGACCTGGATGTGGCCGGCTTCCTCATCCTTTCGCACATGCTCGAGCCGAAGGAACTGGCGCGCCAGGCCAGGCTGATGGAGAGCTACGGCGCACACTGCGTCTACGTCACCGATTCGGCCGGGGCGCTGGTGATGCACCAGGTGGAGGCGCGCATCCAGGCGTACCGCGACGTGCTCGACCCCAGGACCGAGATCGGCATCCACACCCACAACAACCTGTCGCTCGCCGTGGCCAACTCCATCGTCGCCGTCCAGGCCGGCGCCACCCGGGTGGACGCTTCGCTCGCGGGCCACGGCGGCGGCGCCGGCAACGCCCCGCTGGAAGCCTTCATCGCCGTGGCCGAGCGCATGGGCCTGGAGCACGGATGCGACCTGTTCAAGCTGATCGACGCCGCCGAGAACCTGGTGCGCCCGCTGCAGGACCGGCCGGTGCGGGTGGACGGCACCTCCCTGGTGCTCGGGTTCGCCGGGGTCTATTCGAGCTTCCTGCGCCATGCGGAGCGGGCTTCGGAGCTGTACGGGGTCGACCCGCGGGCGATCCTCATGGAACTGGGGCGGCGGCGGATGATCGGCGGGCAGGAGGACATGATCGTGGATGTGGCGCTGGATCTGGCCAAGGGGGCGGCCGGAAGCAAGGTGCCTTAAAGTCCCCGAGACCCTTGCCTGTAACCAGGGTGAGCTAATAAGGCTGTCTTTTCTTTCATCCTCTTTTATCCCCGTTCATTCCCGTTCATCCCCGGCAAACCAGCGCTGGATTTACTGAAAAGCCGGCTATTGGACGTCCTTCACGTCCAGTTCTACATCCCCGATCGCCCCTGAACGGGTCATCCCCAGCCTTCGGACCTGTATCTTTGCCCTGCCGAAGTTGACCAGCAGGCAAGCCACCAGCCTGGTTCCCCTCATGTCATTGAGGCATTGAGCTACATGCTCGTTATCAAGCGCATTGCCGGCCTTCACCTCCACGAGTACGCGACCATCTATGAGGAGATCCGCTTCATAATTTCCGACATTGACCCCGTCATAGAAGACCTCGATGCCCTGCTGTTGAACCACTTTGACCTTGGCCTTACGCAGTTCATGGGCGAGTGCATTTTCGTAAACCTTCTCCAGGAACCCTGGGAGTATCAGAAATTTTGTGTTTGGGCGGGTTTCATCGGGGCTTGATCTCCAGGTTCAAGGCTGCGGCCGATCGAAGTGCTGGGGGTAGAGAATCGCGAAGTGGTTCAGGGCTTCCCTCCAGCCGTGGACTATCTTGTGCCAGTTCTTGGTCTGGTTCCTCAGCACCAAGTAGATCAGCTTCGTGGCCGCCTGGTCATTGGGGAAATGCCCCCTGGCCTTGAGGATCTTGCGCAGCCTGGCATTCAGACTCTCGATCGCGTTGGTGGTGTAGACCAGCTTCCGGACTGGCTCCGGGTAGGACATGAATGGGATCACCTGGTCCCAGGCCCGGCGCCAGAGACGGACGATGGGCGGGTATTTCTTCCCGAAAGGCCCGGCTTCGAAGGCATCCAGGCACTGCATAGCCGCCTCGGCGTTGATGGCCTTGTAGATCCCCTTGAGTTCGTGGACCACCGGTGTCCGATCCTTGAAATTACAGTATTCCATGCTGTTCCGAAGGAGGTGGACGATGCAGTTCTGGATCTCTGTCTGCGGGAACACCGCCTGGATCGCCTCAGGGAAGCCCTTCAGCCCGTCCACCACCGCCAGCAGGATGGTCTCTACACCGCGGCTCTGGAGCTCCGTAACGACCCCGCGCCAGAACTTCGCCCCCTCCGTCTGCTCGATCCACAGCCCCAGGACCTCCCGGGTGCCATCGCGCCTTATGGCAAGGGCCAAGTAGATGGCCTTGTTCATCACGGTGCCCTCGTCCCGGATCTTTACCCGCAGCGCGTCCAGGAACAGGACCGGATACAGCTTGTCCAAGGGCCTGACTTGCCAAGCCTTCACCTCCTCCATGACGGCACTGGTCACTTCGCTGATCAGGTCTGGCGAGACCTCGGCTCCGTACTGCTCCTCCAGGAATGCCTGGATCTCCCGTACGGTCATTCCCCGGGCGTACATGGCCACGATCTTCTGGTCAAACCCATCGAAACGCCGCTGACCCTTCGGAATGATCTGAGGCTCAAAGGTGCCTTCACGATCCCGTGGCACCTCGATCTCCACAGGGCCGTCTTCTCCTATCAGAGTCTTTTTGGACGATCCGTTGCGGTGGTTGCTTGCCTTTTTGCCGGCACGATCGCCCTTCTCATAGCCAAGGTGATTCGTAAGCTCTGCATCCATTGCCGTTTCTACCAACGCCTTGGTGAGCTGCTTCAGAATCCCTTCCGGGCCCATCAGGTCCTCGGGCTTTTCGTAGCCCTTCAACAGCTCTTTTAGGATTTCGGGTGTGATAGCCATGCTCCATGCTCCTGCAGGAAGTGGCCCACACACAAAATTTCTGACAGGCTCGGAACCCTGGGCCCAGTTCGTTGGCCACTCGAAAACAACAGCCAATGATGAGTTCGGTCAATGGATCCTGGATGGCCATCATTTTCTCCCCGATTATTACCTGCCGCTGAACCCTGGAAGGTTCAGCCGGGGATGAACGAGGATGAACGGGGATGAAAAAACGGATCATAAATCAAATGTCATACCCAAGCAGGTTTGGCACGGCTGATGGTTGGAACCCATAAGCAATGTCATTTGAGAATCGAACCGCTAGATGGCGTGGGCCGCCGCCAGTTCCGCCAGGAAGGCCGTCACCGCGTCCTCCCGTGTGGCCCAGGAAGTCACCAGCCGGATGGCGGAGGCCCCTTCCCCGGCCTTGCTCCAGACGTAGAACTCGAACGTTTCCGCCAGCCGGTCGATCACCCGGTTGGGCAGGATCGGGAAGATCTGGTTGGAAGGCGAATGGGTGAGGAACCCGTAGCCCAGCCGGGTGAATCCGTCGCGCATCCGGGAGGCCATGGCGTTGGCGTGGCGGGCCAGGTCGAAGTACAGATCGTCCCGGAACAGTTCCAGGAACTGGACGCCCAGCAGCCGCCCCTTGGCCAGCAGCGCCCCCTTCTGCTTGATGTGGAACCGGAACTCCTGCTTGAGGCTGTCCCGGCAGATGACCAGGGCCTCCCCGACCAGGGCTCCGTTCTTGGTGCCGCCGATGTAGAAGGCATCCGTCAGGCGGGCGATGTCGGCCAGGCTCAGGTCGTTTTCCTCGGAGCACAGGGCCGAACCGAGCCGCGCGCCGTCCAGGTACAGGAAGAGGTCGTGCTCCCGGCAGAACAGGCTCAGCCGCTCCAGGTCGGCCTTGAGGTAGATCGAGCCGATCTCGGTGGAGTTGGACAGGTAGACCAGCTTCGGCTTGACCATGTGCTCGTCGCTGTGCAGGTCGAGCACCGCCTGCAGCTGGTCGGGCCGGATCCTGCCGTCGTCCGAGTCGATGGCGATGACCTTGTGCCCGGTGGCTTCGATCGCCCCGGTCTCATGGACCAGGATGTGCCCGGTGCGGGCGGCCACGGCGGCCTCGTGCGGGCGCAGGAAGGCCGCAAGCGCGGTGAGGTTGGTCTGGGTGCCGCCGGAGAACAGGTGGATGTCCACGTCGCTGCGCTCCATGCGCCCGCGCATCCGCTCCACCGCCTCCAGCGTGAAGCGGTCCTCGCCGTAACCGTTCACCTGCTCCAGGTTGGTCTCCAGCAGGGCCTGGAGGATCCGGGGGTGCCCCCCTTCGCTGTAATCGTTCTTGAAGCTGTACATCGGGATTACCTCAATGGAAGGTTGGAGGGCATTGAATGACCACATGGATAAGCTTGGAGCCTGGAGGAGGGGAGGAATCGTATAATCTTTCAGTTCCGGTGGAATGGCATTGCCTCAGAGTGAAGGGCGATTGTATTTAATAGTATATTAAAAGAGCAGATGTACGCATACGCTGGATCGGGGGTAGGCAGAATGAGTGATTACATTATTTAAAAACGAATCCTGGGCACACCGGCGTGGTCCTCAGCGCGGCCCATTTTGAGAAATCCTGGTTTGATAAGGATTCCCAGCTGGGTTTTCACGTCTGTTTCATTTTCGGCAGAGTCTAACCTCGGCATTTCAAGGGGGGAAGGAACCGGCCTAAAAGGAATGCCAGGTGAACCCCGAAACTTCATTACATACTGAACTGTTCATTAGTTATGGAACGATGTGTGATTACTGGAAACCGCAACCGGAAATGCCGATCATCGGAACTTTGGTGGTGGGGAAAACGGTTTGGCAGAATCGCTGAATAATGTTTTTTCCATATACGGATTTGACTTGACCGGTCCGGGCTGGCCAAGGTAGCTTAGCTTTATAAATCATCATAACCAGGGCTCAGCCCAGGCCGTCACCACGGCCCGTACTGGTTTTGTGTGCCCGGATCCCTCCGGACAGACCCCATGGGCTGATCTACATGCGGGGAAGGCACTACAGCCCGGCATGGCATTGTTATCTCAGGGTTATATGCAGATTCGTGGGTGGCTTCGGTAAACAGAGGTGGTTCATGAAATTGAAAGCCACAACAACTTGCTTGATTTGTACAGGCCTGATGACCGCATGCTCAGGCGGAGGTGGTGGAGGCGATGCGATCCCCCAGCAGGCATCCCAACTCACCCTTGGGACGACGCCCCTCTCCATCCAGTGCGGCATGCCGTCCGGGGGATCGGACGTTGGGATTGCCACCGTAACTTTCACGGTTTCCAACTGGGCGACCCAGACCGACCTGTATTTCAATGCCTTCGGTGAGACTGGCGTCGTGAGTGACGTGACTTTCAGGAAAGATCCGAACGCTTCCGTCGTGACCGCATCCGTTTCCTGTGAGCCACCATGGTGGCTAGGCGATGGGACCTTTGACGATTCACTCCTGTTTGTGGTGTCGACGGACGCCGCAGGGAATAACCAGATCACCGACAGCCCCATAAACATCCCAGTCGCCTGCACAGTATCTGGCCCGACCATTTCCTCCATTTCACCCTACGTGGTTGAAGCTGGAGGCCCCTCCTTCACGCTTACCGTCAACGGGACTGGCTTCTCAACATTGCCATTTGATCTGCAGTTGGGTGGTACCCAGTTGCCGACCACCATGCTGACGCCCACCTACGTCAGCCCGACCACCCTCACGGCCACAGTCCCGGCCTCCGCCATCGCAAACACTGGGATTGTCTATGTCTCCTATGAGACCATGTCCAACCCTTTCGAATTGCAGGTCATTGCTCCTGGCGCCAATCCTCCGACCCTATCCCCCAGTTCGGCGGTCGCCGGAGGCCCAGGCTTCACCCTTACCTATACCGCTCCCAGTCCGTTATCGGACTACGTGCTGCAGTGGAACGGTGAGATGCTGGCGACCACCCAGGTCAGTCCCACCGTAATGACGGCGGAGATCCCCGCTAGCGCCATTGCAACCGCTGGTACGGCAATGATATACGTCTCATATGAAGTATCTACAGAACCTCCCATCCCTAGTGCCGGGTTTGAATTCCCCATCCTGGCGGCTGGATCCATTTCGACCCCTGGATCCACCGCCGTTCAAGCCAACCTGCCCAGTCCCTCGCTGAACTTGACTCTGCCAACCGGGGTGCGCAAACACTGGGACCGCCTGATCAGCCGCGATTAGCCTCAATACCGAGGCTGCAAGCCGGAACCGCCCATTCGGTTTGGAGCAGGCATTCAAACGACGCCGTAGATGTTGTCCCGCTGCCAAGGCACGAACCCCGCGCCCCGTGATCATCCGGTCCATCTCCTCCCGGTTCACCGAGTAGCAGGTTCCGGCGGCGCTCACCACGTTCTCCTCCAGCATCAGGCTGCCCATGTCGTCGCAGCCGTAGTGCAGGGCCATCTGGCCGGTCTTGCGGCCCATGGTGACCCAGGAGCTCTGGATGTGCGGGAAGTTGTCCAGGTAGATGCGGGCGATGGCGATGGTGCGCAGGTACTCGGCGTCGGTGGGCCGGGGCAGCTTGCCCTCCCAGACCGTGTGGCCGCTCTGGAACGGCCAGGCCACGAAGGCGGTGTGGCCGCCGCCGTTGCCCCGGGCCAGCGCGCGGTCCTGCTGCTCGCGCAGCACCCGGTAGTGCTCGACCCGCTCGGCCAGGGTCTCGGTGATGCCGAACATCATGGTGCCGGTGGTCTTCATGCCGACCGCGTGGGCCGCCTCCATGACCTCCAGCCACTTGTCCGGGCCGCCCTTGAGCGGCGCGATGCGCTTGCGCACCCGCTCCACCAGGACCTCGGCGCCGCCGCCGGGGATGCTGCCCAGGCCCGCCTCGCGCAGCGCCCTGATGGTGCCTTCCAGGCCCAGGCCGCTGAGCCTGGCCATCATCTGGATCTCCACCGGCGAGAAGCCGTGCACCCAGATGCCCAGGCCCTTGAGGAACGACACCAGCTCCAGGTAGTAGCTCCCAGGGCAGGTCGGGGTTGACCCCGCCCTGGATCAGGAAGCCGGTGCCGCCGACGGCCCTGGTCTCCTCGGCCTTGCGGCGCAGCTGGTCCCAGCTGAGCAGGTAGCCGCGCGCGTCGCCCGGCTTGTGGTAGAAGGCGCAGAAGGTGCAGTAGACGTTGCAGACGTCGGTGTAGTTGACGTTGCGGTCGATGACGTAGCTGACCCGCGCCGGGTCGTTGTGCGCGGTTGCGCACGGACGTGGCGGCGGCGGCCAGGTCCAGCAGGTCGGCGTGCTCGAACAGGTGGAGCGCCTCGGCCTCGTCGATGCGCCGGCCGCCCGCCACCGCGTCCAGGATTTCCACCGTGGCGCTGCAGGATGCGGCCATGGTCAGACCTTGTAGCCCATCACCGCCAGGCAGCGCCGGCAGACGCATTCCTGGCCTTCGACGCTGTGCTTGAAATGGTCCAGCGGAAAAAGGTTGCGGCACTTTTCGCAGACCTGCTTTGGCTCTTCCTGGGTGGCTTCCTGGGGGGCTTCCTGGGGTACAGGGGCGGGTGTGGCTTCGGCCATGGACTTCCTCCGGCAGCTTCCAGGTTAACCCAAACGCCCGCGCAGCGCTTGGGCCGCCGGGCCGGCTGAAAACCGAAAGCCGGGGACGGAGCCCCGGCTTTCGCATGATTCAAAGGGATCTACCCTTCGGCTTCCAGCTCGGCTTCGGCCCCGGGTTCGGCTTCGGCCTCGGGCGCTCCCGGGACGGCGGGCTTGGTCTTGAACCCGGCCTTGTGCTTGCCGGCCTGCTTGTGGGCCTGGGCCTCCAGCTTGTCCAGGGCCTGGGACAGGCTGAGGTACATGTCGTCGGTTTCGGCGCAGGCGATGAAATCGCTGCGCCGGGTCTTGAGGGTGATCTCGGCCTGGTGGCGGTGCTTCTCAACACTGAAAATCACGTGGACGTCAATAATGTCGTCCAGGTATGTCGTCATCTTGTCAAGACGCTCCTGGGTGAGGAACCGCAGAGAATCGGTGACTTCGACGTGGCGACCTGTGAAGATGACCTTCATCGTGGACTCCTGTGAAGGGGGGCCGTGAGGCCCATTGCACAATGAGATGCTGTCGCCGGGAGGTGGGGTTCACCGTCGCCGCCGGCGGGACGCGGGCGGGATCTTCAGCTCTTCGCGGTACTTGTTGACGGTTCTCCGGGCGACTTGTATACCGTCCCGATCCAGCAGCCGGGCGATGGTCTCATCGGACAGGGGCTTGGCAGGATCCTCGGCCTGCACCAGAGCCTTGATGCGATGCTTGACCACCGTCGCCGAGACCTCGTCTCCCCGGTTGGAACCCAGGCTGGCGCTGAAAAAGTAGTTGAGATCGAACAGCCCCTGGGGCGTGTGGATGGTCTTGGCCTTGACCACCCGCGAGATGGTGGATTCGTGGAAGCCGGTGGCCTCCGCCACATCCCGCAGCACCATGGGCCGCAGGTGCTCGATCCCGTGCTTCATGAATTCCATCTGCAGTTCCACGATGGCCACGGAAACCCGCAGCACGGTGCGGTTCCGGTCCTCCACGCCGCGGATGAAGTCCCGGGCGGAGCGGTACTTTTCCCGGATGAAGTCCTTGTCGTCCTTGGCCTCGGCCGAGGCCAGGAAGTGCCGGTACTCGCCGCTCACCCGCAGCCGCGGCACGGTCTCGTCGTTGAGGTAGACCTTCCAGGTGTCGTCGTCGCCGCTGCAGCACCACCACGTCGGGCTTCACCACCCGCTCGCTTTCCGGATCGAAGGCCCGGCCCGGGGCCGGGTGCAGGTGGCGCAGCAGCGCCAGGGCCTCGCCCAGGTCCTCCTCGGTGCAGCCGATGGCCTTGCGCAGCTTGACGTTGTCGCGCTGGGTGAGCAGGTCGCAGTGGTCCTGGATGATCCGCACGGCCAGGTCGTCCGGCTCGGCGCCGGCGTGGCGCAGCTGGAGCAGGAGGCTCTCCTGCACGGTGAAGCAGCCCACCCCCGAGGGGTCGAACTCCTGGAGGATGTCCAGCAGCTCCCGCAGCTGGGCCAGGTCGATGCCCAGTTCCACGGCCAGTTCCGCCGGGGTGGACTCGGCGCCCAGGTCGGGGTCCACCCGCAGGAAGCCCTTGGCGTCCACGTGGTCGATGAGCGCTTCCATGAGCATGGGCGCCCGGGGGTCGTCCGCGTCCAGGGTCTGGTAGAGCTGGGCCAGGAGGTGCTCCTGGAGGGTCTCGGTGCTGCTCAGCCGGTCCTCCCAGCTGGTGCGCTCGTCCTCGGGCAGGCTGCTGGTGCGCGGCAGTTCGGTGTCCCAGGAGTTCTCGGCGCCGATCTCGGTCTCCTGGACCTGGGAGATGCCCTCCTCGCGGGAAGCCTCCGGGTCCAGGTCGCCGCCGGCGTCCGAGCAGCGGCCCCAGGTCGACCGAATCGACCCCTTCGGGCAGTTCCACCCCCTCCTGGGCCTGCGGCTCCACCTCGGAATCGTGGCCCTCCTCCAGGGCCTCCAGGGTGGGCACCTCGTCGCCGTCCTCCAGCAGTTCCAGGAGCGGATTCTCGCCCAGCTCGCGCTCGATGGTCTGGCTCAGCTCCAGCAGGTTCATCTGCCAGAGCTTGAGCTTGAGCTGCATGGCCGGGGTGAGGGCCAGGGTCTGGCTCTGGGACAGCCGCTGGGAGAGGTTGGGACCGAGGTTCGCCATCAATCCAGCCTGAAGTTGTCGCCCAGGTATACGCGGCGGATGTCGGGATCCTCGGCGATCTCTCGGGGAAGGCCGTGTTTCATGATCATTCCATCTGCAAGGATGTACGCCCGGTCGGCGATCTGCAAGGTCTCCCGCACATTGTGGTCGGTGATCAGCACGCCGATCCCCCTGGCCTTCAGATCGGCAATAAGGTTCTGGATCTCCATCACGGATTTCGGGTCCACCCCGGCGAACGGCTCGTCCAGGAGCATGATCCTGGGGCTGGTCACCAGGGCCCGGGCCATCTCGCAGCGCCGGCGCTCGCCGCCGGACAGGCTCATGCCCAGGGTCTCCTTGACCTTGCTCAAGGTGGAAGTCGGCCATGAGCTTGCTCGCAGCGGTCCACCTGCTCGGCCCTGGGGATCGGCTGGAGCTCGGCCAGGGCCATGAGGTTCTCCCAGACGGTCAGGCCGCGGAACACGCTGGATTCCTGGGGCAGGTAGCCGATCCCCTTGCGCGCCCGGCGGTGCATGGGCATGTCGGTGATGTCCCGGCCCCACCACAGGATGTTGCCCTGGTCCGGAGCCTCCACCCCCACCACCATGTAGAAGGTGGTGGTCTTGCCGGCGCCGTTGGGACCCAGCAGGCCCACCACCTCCCCGGGCGACACCTCCAGGGACACGTCCCGCACCACCGTGCGGTCGCCGTAGCGCTTGCAGAGGTTCCTGGCTTCCAGGCGGAGGTCCGGCGGCTGCGATCACGGGTTGACCTCCGTGACGGCCTTGACCCGGCCCAGCCAGTTGGCCGTCTTCTGGTCGGGATCCAGCGTCAGGGCGTCGCCCCGGCCCTCGCCCATCCGCCCGCGCAGGAAGACTGCTCCGTTCGCCATTCACCTGTTTCACCATGTTCCCTGCGCCCAGCGTTACCGAGATGTGGTCGGCTTGCAAGCTCCAGCCCTGCCCCTGGCACTCCACCCGGCCGTCCAGGTTGATGAGGGTCCCTGGACCCTGCCATGGTCCGCCTGCAGGTTGATGTCGCCGTCCAGGGCCGCCAGGGCGCCGGCGATGCCGTCCGGGAACTCCAGCAGGTCCCCGGTGCGCACCAGCCGGGGCCCGGTCAGGCGCTCCCGGAACCGGGTCATGGTCACCGGCCGGCCGGTCAGGGTGTAGCGGTTGTTCTCCCAGACCAGGTTGTCGCCCTGGCCGGTGGAGCCCTCGCCGAAATGGGCCAGGATGGGACCGTCGAACTCCCAGCGGGTCGGGTTGCCCCGCCCTTCCCCGGCGCTGAAGGTGCCCATCTCGCCCCGGCCCAGGGCGGGCGCCTGGATCCGCCACTGGCGGGTCTTCTGCCGGCCTTCGATGCGCGGGCTGCTCAGGGACTGGGTGCCCCAGGAGAGCACCGCCTCGGACTCGGCCCAGGTCTCCCCGATCGGGCAGGTCCGGCCGGCAGATCGGCGCCCGGGGCGGTGCGCTGCAGCACCCGGGGCGCCCGCAGCAGCAGCCGTCTTGCCGTCCAGGGGCTGCTCCAGGCGCACGTTGCCCTCCAGGCGCAGGCCCGCCGGGGTCCACCGGGCGCCCTCGGCAGTGCACCGATTCGGTGCCGCCGGGGATGGCCCGCATGGCGCGGAAGTCGGTGAAATCCACCTGCTGGAAGGCGCCGCCTTCCGGTGGCCGGGGCGCCCGGCCGCCGGTGGCGTCGCCGTGCCAGCCGTCGTCCCGGGTGAAGGTGACCGGGGCCGACCAGCGGATCCAGGCCTTCTCGATCTCCACCGCCTGGGCCTTGACCTGGCCCCCGGTGAGCTGGCCGGTCACCTGCTCCAGGTGGCCTTCCTTGAAGCCCAGGCCGGCCCACATGCGCTCGGCGTCCATGGTGCTGCACGGTGCCGGGCTGCGGCCGCCTCCCAGTGCACCGGGCCCTTGTCGACCATGAATCTGCCATCCAGGCCCCGGTACCATCCGGCCGGCAGGTTCCAGCGGCCCCGGCCGCTGCCCTGGAGGTCGTCCCAGACCAGGGGGCCGAGGCCGTGCCAGACGCCCTTGTCCCAGCCCAGGGCCGGGCCGGCGCTGCTGATGAAGCCCTTGCCCAGCGTGGCCTGGGTGGCGGGGTCGGTGGCCTCCATGTCCATGGGGCCGAACAGGGTCCAGACCCCGCCGGCCTTGCTGGCCGTGGGGGAGTTCATGTTCCAGGTGGTCTGGGGCTCCTCCAGCCGGCCGGCCACCGTCTGCAGCTGCAGGTCGTCCTGGTCCCCGGTGATGGTCTCGTAGGACATGACGAACAGGCCCGTTGCCCAGGGGCTCGGTGACGGTGCCGAACCGGCCCTGGGCGCCGCCGTCCAGGGTGCCGGCGTCGCTGCTGGGCGGCAGCGGGCCGGGGGCCGCGGATCACGTAGAGGGCGGTCACGCCCACGATCGACCAGGATCATGGCGCCGCCCATGAGGCGCCAGACGGGGTTCCGGGTGCTGATGAACGACCAGCCCCTCATGGCGCCTCCGCCGGCGCCAGGAAGCCGTCCACCCGCCAGCTGCGGCCCCAGCGGGCGCTGTCCATGGGGGCACACCGCCAGGCACAGCGTCGCCGTCCAGGGCGTCCGGCCGTCCCCGGCGAACAGGGTGAACTCCGCCGGCTCGCCCTCGAGCCGGAACTTGCGGTGGCCGGCGCCGAAGGTCCTGGCCGGCGCGGCCAGCCGGCCCGCGCACCACCAGCAGGGGCTCGGGGAAGGCCTGGCCGAACGGCTCCAGGCGCTCCAGGTCGGCCTGGGGCGGGGCCAGGGCGGTGCCGGCGCCATCCACCAGGAGGGCCGCCGCGGGGGCGCCGCCGGCCTGCTCCGCGGCCACCCGTTCCAGGGTCTTGCGGATGAAGCCCAGGTGCCCGATCGGGAAGGTCAGGCCGGCGGCGTAGCGGTGGCCGCCGCCGGACAGCAGGTAGGGGCGCAGCAGGTCCAGGGCGGGCCGCAGGTCGTAGCCCTCGGGGGCGCGCACCGAGCAGTGGGCGATGCCGTCCAGCACCGTGCCCACCGCCGAGGGCCGGCCGGTGGCGCGCATGCGCTGGCCGGCGACGATGCCGATGACGCCCTTGTGGGCGCCGGGCTCCACCACCAGGTCGAAGGGGGCGTCGCCCGGGCGGCGGCAGCCTCGCGCCGAGGGCCTGCTGGATCTCCCGGCGCTCCAGGTTGAGGGCCTCCACCCGGGCCATGAGGGCCTGGGCCTCCCGGGGGTCCCGGGTGAGCAGGAGGCGCACCGCGTCCTCGGCCCCGCCCATGCGGCCCGACGGCGTTGATCCGGGGCCCCACGCCGAAGCCGATGTGCTGGGCGCGCACCGCGCCTTCCACCTGGGCCGCCTTGAGCAGCTCGGCCAGGCCCGGGCCGTTGGCGCCCGGCCAGGGCGTGCAGGCCGCGCTTGACCAGCAGGGCGTTCTCGCCGCGCAGGGGCACCATGTCCGCCACCGTGCCCAGGGCCACCAGCTTGAGCAGGCCGTCCAGGAACGGCTCGTCCCCGGGGCCGCGGGCCGGGGGCGGCGTCCAGCAGGGCCTGGGCCAGCTTGAAGGCCACCCCGACGCCCGGCCAGGTGCGGGTTGGCGTAGCCGCCCAGGCCCGGGTGGACCACGGCGGCGGCCCGGGGCAGGTCCTCGCCCAGGGCGTGGTGGTCGGTGATGATCCAGTCCAGGCCCAGGGCCCGGCTGGCCTCCACCTCCGCCACGGAGCGCACGCCGCAGTCCACCGAGACCATCAGGGCCGGGCCGCGCGCTCGCCGCCACCTCGCGGATGCAGTCCAGGTGCAGGCCGTAGCCGTCGTTGAAGCGGTTCGGGATGAAGAAGCGCGACCTCGGCCCCGAGCTTTTCCAGCACCCGCACCAGCAGGGCGGTGGCGGTGACGCCGTCGACGTCGTAGTCGCCGTAGACGCAGATCGGCTCGCGCCCGGCCAGGGCCCGGCGGATCCGGGCCACGGCGGCGGCCACCCCCTCCAGCAGGAAGGGGTCGGTGGCGCGGGCCCAGGACGGGTCCAGGCGCCAGGCCAGCTCCCCGGCCTGGCCCGCTTCGCGCAGCCAGGCCAGGCGGGCGCCCGCGCTGGAAAGACCCCATTCCCGCTCCAGCCCGGCCCAGGGGGCCGCTCCCGCGGGCACCGGCCTGCGCATCCGCCAGGGCAGCGCCGTCACGAGGAGAAACTGCCCATGCGGGAGAACTTCTCGTAGCGCTGCTCGCACCAGCTCCTCCGGCCCGAGCCCGGCCAGGCCGTCGAAGGCGTGCAGGACGGCGGCCTTCAGCAGGGCGGCGGCCTTGTCCCAGTTGGAATGGGCGCCGCCCAGCGGCTCGTCCACCACGGCGTCGATCAGGCCCTGCTCCAGCAGGTTGGGCGCCGTGAGCCGCAGCGCCTCGGCCGCGGCGGGCGCCATGGCCGCGTCCTTCCAAAGGATGGAGGCGCAGCCCTCGGGGGTGATCACCGAGTAGATGGCGTATTCCAGCATGAGCACGCGGTTGGCCACGCCCAGGGCCAGCGCCCCGCCGGAGCCGCCTTCGCCCAGCACGACCGAGCACCACCGGCACCCGCAGCTTGGCCATCTCCTTGAGGTTGCGGGCGATGGCCTCCGCCTGGCCGCGCTCCTCGGCGTCCAGGCCCGGGTAGGCCCCCGGGGTGTCGATGAGGCAGAGGATGGGACGGTTGAACTTCTCGGCCAGCTTCATGAAGCGCAGGGCCTTGCGGTAGCCTTCCGGCTTGGGCATGCCGAAGTTGCGCAGGATCTTCTGCTTGGTGTCCCGGCCCTTCTGCTGGCCGATGATCATCATGGGCCTGCCGCCGATCCAGCCCATGCCGGCAACGATGGCGGCGTCGTCGCCGAAATTGCGGTCGCCGTGGACCTCCTCGAACCGGTCGCAGATCCGTTCCACGTAGTCGAGGGTGTAGGGCCGGCGCGGGTGGCGGGCCAGCTGGGTGCGCTGCCAGTCGGTGATGGAGGCGAACACCTCGGCCTTGAGCTTGTCGGCCTTCTTGCGCAGCTTCTCCATCTCCTTGGCCTTGCCCGGGTCCATCTCCAGGGCGCGGATCTGGGCCTCCAGTTCCAGGATGGGACGCTCAAGCTCGGCAAGGTCGGTGGGCTGTCCGTTCATGGCACCTCGGCGAATGGAATCCCCAGTCTAGCAGCGAACCCGGTCAGCCCCGGTCGGCCCGCTCCAGCACGTCCTGCACCCACGAGTAGGCGGCGACGCAGCCGGGCATGCCCAGGGTCGCCGCGGCCAGCACCACCACCTGGCGCATCTCCTCGGCCGTGACGCCGGCCTTGACGGCCTTGCGCGCGGCGGCGTGCACGGCCCCCTCCTTGGCGGCGCCGATGGCCACGGCCAGCTTCACCAGCCGGCGGGCGCGCTCTTCCAGGGGCCCTTCGGCCTCGGCGGCGTGGAGGGTCTCCCAGGCCTGGCCCAGCTTGGGAAAGCGCTCGATGAAGTCCTGGTATTTCTTGGGGGGCTCTGAGGGTTTCATGGTCACTCCATCAGTGGAGTATAGCGGGGGCCGTTTCCGGCCGGACCGGATCGAGCTGGGAGACCACCATGCCGGCGAGCATGAGCGCCCCGCCCGCCGCCAGCCGCAGGGTGAAGGGTTCGCCCAGCGCGACCACGCCGCCGATGGCGGCGAACAGGGCCTCCATGGAAAGGATGATCGAGGCGTGGGCCGGGTGGGCGTTCTTCTGGGCGACGATCTGCAGGGTGTAGGCGACCCCGATGGACAGGAGGCCGCCGAACAGGATGGGGAAGGCCGCCGGGACCAGGCCCGCGAACGGCGCCGGCTCGCGCAGCAGGGCGACGGCGAGGCTCAGGCCCGAGCAGACCGCGAACTGGACCACCGCGAGCTCCAGCGCCCGCATGCGGAACACCAGCCGGCTGATCAGGAGGATGTGCCCGGCCCAGAACAGCGCGCCCAGGAGTTCCAGCCCGTCGCCGGGCGCCATGGCGAGGCCCTGGCGCAGGGTCAGGATGCCGAGGCCCGCCAGGGCCAGCAGGACCCCGATCCAGATGCGGGCCCCGGGCGCCCGGCCCATGGCCAGGCCGAACAGCGGCACCAGGACCACATAGAGGCAGGTGATGAAGCCCGCGTTCCCGGCGGTGGTCGATACCAGGCCCACCTGCTGGAGGTTGGAGGCGATGAACAGCACGGCCCCGGTCAGCGCGGCCCAGAGCAGCTTGCCCCGGGGGCCCAGCTGCCCGGGGGAGGGCTCCCTGCGGGCGTCGCGCCGCCTGGAAAGGAGCAGGAGCGGCACCAGCGACGCCGCGCCCAGGCCGAAGCGCGCCGCGCTGAAGGCGAACGGCCCGATGACCGCCATGCCGCTGCGCTGGGCCGCGAAGTTCAGGCCCCAGATGAGCGAGGTGAGCAGCAGCAGCCCGTCCGCCCGCAGGATCCGGCGATCGCGCACCGGCTAGAGGACCCGGTAGACCTGCCCGGTCTGGGCACCCTCGACGCTCTTCGCGTAGGCCAGGGCGGCCCGGGCCGCAGGCACCGGCTCGAACCCGCGGAAGTACGGGGCGTAGCCCTCCATGGCTTCGGCGATCACCCCGGGGCTCACGGCGTTGATCCGCTGGGCGCGCTGCATCTCGATGGCCGCCGCCACCACGAAGGCGTTCACCGCGCCGTTGACCATGGAGGCGGAACTGCCCTGGCGGATCGGGTCGCGGTCCAGCACGCCGGTGGTGAGGGTGAACGAGCCGCCCTCGGCGACGTAGCTCCGGCCGATGAGCACCAGGTTGACCTGGCCCATGAGCTTGTCCTTCAGCCCGATCTCGTAGTCCGCCGCCGTCATCGCCTCCATGGGGCCGAACTTGACCTTGCCGGTGGCCGCCACGACCGCGTCCAGGTGGCCGGCATGCTCGTACATGGCCCGGATCGACTCGGGGCTGGTGATGTCCACCCGCAGATCGCCGGACTTGCGGCCGGCGGTGAGCAGCTCGTGGCGCTGGCCCAGCTCCCAGACCACCGCCCCGCCGATGACGCCCGAGGCGCCCACGATCAGGATTCTCATCTTGTCCTCCCGGTGCTGGGAAGATGGTAGCACCCGCCGCGCATGGCGGCGGGATGCCGTCCTCACCGCCGTCCAACTAGAGACGCACCTCCTGGAGCATCCTGAGGATCGCATCAGCCGAACGGTCGATGTCCTGCGCGGTCGTGGACCCGTTGCTGACGGAAATCCGCATGGCGGCCATCCCGTGCCAGGTGGTCCCGCCCAGCCAGCAGGTGCCTTCCTGCTGAACGCCGGCGATCACCGCCCTGGTGAGGGCGTCGGCATCCCCTTGCCCGCGCTCGAACCTGACCAGCACCTGGTTCAGGACCACGTCGTTGAGGATGCGCACCGCCGGATCGGCCTTGAGGCGTTCGGCCATGTGCCGGGCATGACTGCAATGGCGCTCCACCATTTCGCGCAGGCCGTCGCGCCCGAGGGTGCGCAGGGCCGCATACACCGGAACCGCCCTGGCGCGCCGGGATTCCTCCGGCACGAACTCGTGGGGATCGCGCTCGTGGGTGTCGGTGACGATGTAGGCGGCCGCCAGGGACATGGCCGCCCGGTGCGCCTCGGGGTGCGAGCAGAAGACGATGCCGCAGTCGTACGGAACGTTGAGCCACTTGTGTCCGTCCGTGGCGATGGAATCCGCATCTTCCATCCCGGCGGCCAGCATTCCCAGGACGGGGCTGGTGCGCGCCCACAGCCCGAAGGCGCCATCCACGTGCAGCCAGGCGCCCCGGGCGCGGCAGAGCGCCGCGATCTCCGCGATCGGGTCGAAGGCGCCGGTATTCACGTTGCCGGCCTGGGCGCAGACAATGCAGGGCCCGGTGCGCTCGGACAGCATCCGGGACAGTTCGTCCGCCCGCATGCGGCCCTGGCCGTCGGTGGGCACCCGGCGCGCCCGCGCGGCGCCCAGGCCCAGCAAGCGGAGGGCCATGAAAATGGTGTAGTGGGACTCTTCGCTCACCAGGACGTCGATGGCCGGAGCTCCGGCCAGGCCATCGGCCTCGACGTCCCAGCCGGCTCTGCGCAACACGTCGTGGCGGGCTGCCGCCAGGGCCGTGAAGCTCGCCATCTGGCAGCCGGTGACGAACCCCACCCCGCGATGGTCCGGCAGCGCCAGGATATCCCGCATCCATCCCGCCGCGATCTCCTCCACGACCGAGACCAGGGGCGACATGGCATAGACGGCGCTGTTCTGGTCCCAGGCCGAGACCATCCAGTCCGCGGCCGTGGCGACGGGGAGGCTGCCCCCGATCACGAAGCCGAAATAGCGCGGCCCCTGGGAGGCGATGGTGCCGTGCACCGCCGCCGCCGCCAGCGCATCGAGCACGACCCCGGGGTCGGTCCCCGCCGAGCCCAGCTCGGCCCCCAGCAGGCGCCTCAGGTCCGCGCTGTTGGCGGTGGCGGCCACCGGGCGATCCGCGACCGATTCCAGGTAATCCTGCCCGTGCCGGGCCGCACGGGCAAGCAGGGCGTTGCGTTCATCTTGACCCATCGATTCCTCCCCAATCCGTTCAACCGGCCACATGGCTCCTGCTGCCGATCCAAGCAGACCACCAGCACGGTCCGCAAAACAGATACAAAAATTCAATATCCAGCCATAACAGAACGCGCGGCCCTTGACGGCCGCGCCTGGGTTTTCGAGGGGAGGTTCCTCAGGGACTCGAGGCCCTGACGCTCCGGAAGCCGATCAGGATGGCTCAAACAAAGGGGAGGCGCCTGTTCCCTCGCGGGACCCGGAGGCCCGGAGCGGCCCCGCTTCCGGCCCGAACGCATCCTGGAACGCGGTCAGGCGCCCCCACCCGCCCCGGCCGGGAAGGATCGGGTGCGGGGTGAACGGGCCCACGACGCTCTCGAACCCGGCCATCGAGGTGCCGGAAACCCGCCAGATCGTTCTCCCCGTGGTGGCCTGGGCGACCCACGCGTAGGTGGCGGTTCGCTCCTGCAGCAGTCCGGGCTGGTCCACCACGGCCTGGATCCGAGCCGGGTCATGGAACTCCCCCGGGGTGACCACCACGCGCCCCGGGAACCATTCCTGGCCCGCGCCGTGCTTCCGGTCGAAGGCCGCGATCTCCCTGGCATCGGCATCGATCCTCTGGCCGATCCTGCCGGCGTCCAGATCCCTGAAGTGCACAATGTTCCAACAGGTGGCTGGCCCGTTGGGGCCCTGGCCCCACCTGCCGGGCTTGTCGTGGAAGTCCAGCGGAGCCCAGCCGAACAACCCTCCCGCAGTCTTCCAGGCCACCCAGGCCGGGCTGTAGTAGGCCCCCGGGATCCAGTACCAGCCCAGGCCGGCCTTCCACTCCCAGCGGCCGAAATGGGAGGTTGCGAAACCGCCTGGATCGGAACTGATCCAGGTCAGGCCGCCCCTGCAGCATTCCCAGCGCCCGTTCATGAAAGGCCTCCAGCCATCCGCCACTTTCGCGGGGCGCCATCCCCAGATCCCGCGCCGGGGCAGCAGCACCCATTGCCCCATGCCGTCCATCCCGCCGGTGAAATACTGGATCTCCTGGGGCACCAGGGCGGCGCTTTCACCCTGGACGGGGGCCAGGCGCGGCTCGGACCACCGGCCGAAATCATCCCGGACGGTGGGATCGAATTCGGCCGTGTGCGCCACGGCAGCGGGATCACCGCCGGCGGTCAGGCTTTCCCCGGTCAGGACCACCCTGGTCTGGGCCGGGCCGGCGAAGCCAGCCCGGCCTTCGTTCACCCACACCTTCAAGGTGCGCGCCGGGCCGACGCTGAGGGTGACGTCGGCGTCGTCCGCAAGGGTGACGCTGCCGGAGGGGGTGGCGATCCGGATCCGGGCGGCGCTCGTCTCACCCACCCGGACCCGGATCCGCCCGGCTCCGAGTTCCAGCTCCGCCTCCCGCACGCCCTCGGCTTCGCCAAAAAGCTCCCTCACATGGATGCGGGCACCGGCTCCGAACGCGATCCGGCTCCCGTCTCCCAGTTGCAGGATGCCGCGGCCCTTGCTTTCCAACCAATCGCCCTCGGCCACGGGCACGCCTGCGCTCAGTGGATCAGAGACGACCCCTCTATGGATTGTTGCGCCCCCTTCGAGGACGCTCAGTTCTGCGTAGCGTTCCGGGCTTTCCCCCAGTTCAGCGAGATTCATGGGGGTGGGGGCCGCGAAGGCGGGAGCGAAGGCCACCAGGCCTGCCGGAAGGGAGCGGGCCAGTCGTACGAGCGCATTCAATCGGGTAACTTCCATGAGGAGTCCTCCTTATATGCCGGCACGGCCCGAAGCCACCGCTTCCCGGTCGTTGCGCGGGAAATCCCCAGGTTCACGGCTTGTTTGATCCGTTTTTCCGGGAAAGGTTGAAAAGGTTCTCCTGAGCCAGGGAAAAACCAGTGGCCCGATTCCCCATTCGTGTCATTTTCTAATTATGGCTATTAATGCAGAATGAAGGCTGCCCTCGGCCAAGCCTGGAGGATTGCGATGCGCTTCCTGTTGTCACTCCTGCTCGTGATTCCCCTGATGGCCCCGGCGCTGAAGGACGCGGTGCCGGGGTCTCCGGGCTGAAATGGCAGCCGATCCGGCTCCGGACCGACCCTCCACCTCCGACCCCTCGGCGGAACCGGAGGTGGATCCAGGCAAGGGCCTGACCCGGGCGGAAGCGGCCGCCCGGCTGGCTGAATTCGGTCCGAACGAAGTGCCGGAGCCGAAGGGCAATCCGTGGCTGGCCTTCCTGGGAAAGTTCTGGGGCCTGTCGGCCTGGATGCTCGAGCTGATCCTGGTGCTGTCGGCATTCCTGGGCAAATTCGCCGACCTGGCGGTGGCGGGGATCCTGCTGGTGGTCAACGCGGTGCTCCGGTTCCTCCAGGAGCGGCGTTCGGCCAGGGTGGTCGAGGCCTTGAAGGAGCGCCTCCTGGTCACCGCCCGCGTGCTCCGCGACGGGGCCTGGCAGCTGATCCCCGCGCGGGAACTGGTGCCGGGAGACCTGGTCCGGGTCCGTCCGGGCGATATCATCCCCGCCGACCTCAAGCTGCTGTCCGGCGACATCCAGGTCGACCAGTCGGCGCTCACCGGCGAGTCCGAGGCCATCCGGCGTTCGGCCGGGGACACCCTCTTCGCCGGCGCCGTGGCACGGCGGGGGGAGGCCAACGGGGTGGTGGTCATGACCGGGGCCCGCACCTATTTCGGCCGCACCACCGAACTGGTCCAGCTGGCCCGGCCGAAACTGCACATCGAGGCGGTGGTGGGCAAGGTGATCCGCTGGCTGTTCGCGATCGTGGCCGCCCTGCTGGGCCTGGTCATCGGACTGTCCCTGGTCCGCGGCGACCCGCTCCTGGAGGTGGCTCCCCTCCTCCTGGTGTTGCTGATGAGCGCCCTGCCGGTGGCCCTGCCGGTCATGTTCACGGTCAGCCTGGCGGTGGGGGCGAAGGAACTGTCCACGCGGGGCGTGCTGGTCACCCGTCTGAGCGCGGTGGAGGATGCCGCCACCATGGTTGCGCTCTGCGTGGACAAGACGGGCACCGTCACCATGAACCAGTTGGTGGTGACCGGGGTGGTGCCGGTGGGGGCCGCCACCGAATCGACGGTGCTGGCCGCGGCGGCACTGGCGTCCCAGGAGGCCAACCAGGACCCCCTGGACTTGGCGCTGCTGAGCGCGGCCAGGGAGCGCCGGGTGCTGGACCAGACGCCCCCCTGGGCCCCGGTGTCGTTCGCGCCGTTCGACCCGGCCAACCGCCGGACCGAAGCGGTGGTCGAGCGGAACGGGCAGCGGATGCGGGTGGTGAAGGGGGCCTTGCGAGCCGTCACCGAGGCCTGCGGCCTCGAGCCCCGTGCGATCGAGGCGCTGGAGGCACAGCACGCCGGCTCGGCCCGGGGCGGGTCCCGGGTGCTGGCCGTGGCCTCCGGCCCCGCCCAGGCTGGGCTCGAACTGCTCGGAATGGTGATCCTGCAGGATCCCCCAAGGCCGGATGCCGGGAGGCTCATCGCCGAACTGCGGGCATTGGGGATCGATGTGAAGATGCTCACGGGCGATGCCCTCGCCGTGGCCAGCGGCATTGCCCAGGACCTGGGACTGAACCCTATCCGGCGGATGGCCGACCTGAAGCGAGGCGAGCCGGCCGACGGAGGGACCGGCGGGGATCCCTGGGCCGGGGCGGGCGGCTTCGCGGAACTTTTCCCAGAGGACAAGTATTTGGTGGTTAAGCACTTACAGGCATGCGGCCAAGTGGTCGGGATGACCGGCGACGGAGTCAACGATGCCCCCGCCCTGCGCCAGGCCGAGGTGGGCATCGCCGTCAGCAGCGCCACCGACGTGGCCAAGGCCTCGGCCAGCGTGGTCCTGACCGAGCCGGGTCTGGCCAACATCGTCTCCCTGGTGCAGCAGGGGCGCAGCATCTACCAGCGGGTCCTCACCTGGATCCTGAACAAGATCAGCCGCACCATCCTGAAGGGGGGATTCTTCACCATCGCCTACGCGGTGACGGGCCGGTTCGTCATTTCCGCTTTCGCCATGCTGATGCTGACCCTGGTCACCGATTTCGGGAAGATTTCCCTGGCCACCGACCACGTGCGGCCGTCCCGGTCCCCTGAAACCTGGAAAATCGGCGGCACCATCACGATGGCAGTGGCGGTGGGGCTGGCGATGGTGGCCGAGGCCCTCCTGTTCCTGGCCTTCGGCTGGTCCCGGTTCGGCCTGCGCGCCGATCCGCGGGCCTGTTCCACCTTCTGCTTCCTCATGCTGCTCTATTTCGCGCCGGGTTCCATCCTCTCCCTGCGGGAGAGGCGGGGGTTCTGGGCCAGCCGGCCCAGCTTCCCGCTCCTCGCCGCCTTGGCGGCGGAATGGCTGATCGGCACCTCCCTGACCCGGTTCGCCCTGCCCGGCTTCGTTCGATTGCCGTGGAAGGAGATACTGGTCCTGTTCGCCTATGCCATGGTCACCTGCCTGGTGCTGAACGATGGGCTGAAAAGGGTTCTGCTCAAGCTCAACCGGCGGAACGCCGGGTAGCCTCGGAGATAGGGCGGGTTTTCGACCAGCATGCGAGAAACAAATAAATTTGCTTTCCCCATTTGATTTCCGGACGGCCGGCCCTACCTTTTAGCCAAAGGGTCCTGAGGGTCCCTAAGGTCGTTGTCCGTGTTCGGGGTTGGCCAATCTCCCCATTCCGGTAGGTGGGCTGCAGCCGCTCCGCCATTCCGCGGCGAACCGGCCCCGCGCTCAAGGGAGGAGCCATGAAAATCATCTCAAAACCATTTTTATTACTTGTATCACTGGGTGGCTTCCCGTCACTGAATGCTGGGCATACTGCAAACACAATTACCAAATATTTCACTAATTTCGGCAACAAAACCGTTACGGTTGTTGTGGAAACATCCATGACTGAAAATGGCCAACTAAAGGCAGATAAAACAAAGGAGAGGGACATCGCCCCAGGTGCCAGGAACATCGCTATCGTCATCCCCGGCAATGATCTTTATCAAATAGACTTCACTGTGGTTTCGAGAGAGCATCCTGACAAGGTCTTCAGCAAAGGCCAAGGTATAAACAAATATAAATATTTTGCAATTGATAATGATATGATGGTGGAAATGCAGAAAACCCCGTTTAGTTGAATCAAGGAGTAAGAATTCAACTCAAGCCGCGGGGGGTGCGGGGACGGGCGAAATGAATCCCGAAATCAGGTAGAGCACCGCGCACAACGTCCCGAAGCCGAGCAACCCCAGTTGGAAGGTTGTCATGCCATGCCAGATGACGGCATCCCGGTCGCCGTGAAGGAACTCGAGTCCGAAGCGGACCAGCGAGTACCCCCCGAGGTGGAGCAGGATCGGCTTCTGCGGCGGGCCCGGCTTCCTGGCCATGGACCGCACCAACAGGATCACCAGCCCCGCCAGGATCAAATCGCTCAATGTCTCATACAACTGGGTGGGGTGGAGGGGCACGGTCTTCAGGGCGGACTGGGCCGTGTAGCCTTTTGCGACGCTCCATTCCCAGGCGGCGCTTGGCATGGTCCGGTCGAGGGTGAACCCCGGGATGAGCCTGCCGAATTTGGGCTCTGAGACGCCCCACGGCAGGCGGGTCGGAATGCCCCATGCGTCTCCGTTCAGAAAGCATCCCACCCGGCCGATGGCCTGCCCGATGAGGACTGCCGGACTGAGCGCCCAGGAATAGGCCCAGAAATCCATCTTCCTGCGCCGGAAGCAGATCCATGCGGCGATGACCCCGCCCGCCAAGCCTCCGGCGATGGCGAGGCCTCCATCCCAGAAACGGAAAAAGGCCATGGGATCGGAACGGAACGAGGCCCAGTCCCAGAACACGAAATGGAAGACCCTGGCACCGAGGATGGCCCCGCCCAGAATCCACGGGATGCTGTCGAGGAAATCCTGGACGTCGAGGCCTGCTTCGGAGAGTCGCCTCGCGCCGACGAGGCACGCTGCGACGACCGCCGCCAGGAAATAAAACCCCTCGTAGAAATGGAAAATCCTGAAGCCAAGGTTCAGATGAATGGGGAACATGTCGATGCTTTCAAAGTGAGACGCCCCCGTCCCGGCAGCGCCGTCACAGCCGGAACTTGTCCAGCTGCTCCGGCCGGTCGCGCCAGCCCTCCTCGACGCGGATGTGCAGGGCCAGGCGCACCGGGCGCTGCAGCAGCTTCTTCAATTCGCGCTGGGCGCTCTGGCGGATGTCGCGGATCATCGCTCCGCCCGCACCCAGCAGGATCTTGCGGTGGCCGGACCGCTCCACCACGATCTCCGCCTCGATGCAGACGCCGCCTTCGGGCCCGTCCTCCGGGTAGTCCTCCGCTCCGGCCTCGATCCAGGTGCGGATCTCCACGGCCACCCCGTGTGGCACTTCCTCCCGCGTCTTCCTCAGCACCTTCTCCCGGATGAACTCGGAGGCCATGCCGCGCTCGGTCTGGTCGGTGAAGCTGTCATCGGGGTGGACCCAGTCGCCCGCCGGGGCATCCCGCTCCAGCAGGGCCCAGAGCGGCTCCAGGTTGCTCGCCAGCTTGGCGCTCACCGGCACGATCTCGCGGAACGCCAGCAGGTCCTTGTAGGCGGCGATCTTCTCCAGCAGGGTGCCTTTCGAAACCAGGTCCAGCTTGTTCAGGATCAGGTAGACCGGCTGCCGGGCTCCCTTGAGCCGGTTGGCCAGGTCCCGCTCGCCGGGGCCCAGGAAGCCCGAGGCGTCCACCACCCACAGCAGCAGGTCGGCCTCTTCCAGGGCGATGTCCACGTGGTGCAGCATGCGCGGCGTTCAGGGCGTGCCGGGCCTGGTGCACGCCGGGGGTGTCCAGGAACGCCAGCTGCGCGCCGCCGCGGTTGACCACGCCCAGGATGGTGCCACGGGTGGTCTGGGGCATCTGGCTGACCGCCGCCAGTTTCTCCCCCACCAGGGTGTTCAGCAGGGTGGACTTGCCGGAATTGGGCAGGCCCACCAGGGCCAGGGTGGCCGAACGCCTGGGTTCAACCACGGTGGATGCCGCGCTTGGATTCGCGGATGAAGGTCAGCAGGAAGTCCACCTCGGGGATGCCGCCCAGTTCCTCGGCGACCCGCGCCATGGCCTCCTCGCGCAGCAGGCCGGAATGGAACAGCAGGCGGTGGGCCTTGGCCAGGCCCTCGATGGCGGCCTCGGAAAATCCGCGCCGGCGCAGGCCGATGGTGTTGACGCCGTAGCTCTTGGTTTCGCGCACGCCGACCGTCTTCATGAACGGCAGGACGTCCATGCTGGCCGTGGTGAAGCCGCCCATGAAGGCGTGCGAACCCACCCGGCTGAACTGGTGGATGGCGCAGAACGCCCCGATGTTGCAGAAGTCTCCCACCTCCACGTGCCCGGCCAGGGTGGCGCAGTTGGCGAAGATGTTGCTGTCGCCCATATGGCAGTCATGCGCGACGTGGGAACCGGTCATCAGGAAGTTGTCGCTGCCCACGGTGGTGAGCCCGCCGCCGTGCTCGGTGCCGCGATGCAGGGTGCAGCCTTCGCGCACCACGTTGCGGTCGCCCAGGCGCAGCCGGGTCGGCGCGCCCTTGAACTTCAGGTCCTGGGGCCCCATGCCCAGGGTGCAGTGGGCGTAGATGTCGTTGTCCTCCCCCAGTTCGGTGAAGGGGCCGATGACCACGTGGCTGCGCAGCACGGTGCGCGCGCCGATGCGGGAGGTGCCTTCGACCAGGCAGAACGGCCCGATGACGACGCCGTCCTCCAGGATGGCCTCGGGGCTCACCACGGAGGAGGGATGGACTTGTGCGCTCATTGGGCCTCGCCTTTCTCTACGTCGACCACCATGGACATCAGTTCGGCCTCGGCAGACCTTCTGCCCGTCGACCGTGGCGACGCCGCGCAGCTTGCAGATCCGGCCCTTGTGGCTCATGATCTCGAGGGTCATGATCAGCTGGTCGCCGGGCACCACCGGCCTGCGGAACTTGACCTTGTCGATGGACATGAAATAGAACAGCTTGTTCTTCCGGTCCGGCAGGCCCATCACCACCAGGCAGCCGCCGGTCTGGGCCATGGCCTCGACGATCAGCACGCCGGGGAAGATGGCCTTCTGGGGGAAATGGCCCAGGAAGATCGGGTCGCCGATCGTGATGTTCTTGACGCCCCGGATCCATTTGCCGGGCTCGCAGTCCAGGATCCGGTCCACCAGGAGGATGGGATACCGGTGCGGCAGCAGATCCATGATTCCCTGGATGTCCAGGGACCTGGGGGTTCGCTCGTCGGAATCGGACATTTAGATTTCTCCAAGAGGCCATTTTGGCACAGCGGGGGGCCGGTTTGACAGCGCGTTATGCTCCGGGGACCGTCCGCTCGAACACCCTTGCGTCCATAAATATCTGCAGAAGATCAGGATCGACATGACCGTCACGGGCATCCCGGTGCAGGATGTCCAGGCTGCGGGCCAGGGAGACGGCCGCCTTGTACGGCCGGTCCTGGGCGGTGAGCGCGTCGAAGATGTCGGCGATGGCCATGGCCTTGCTCTGCACGGGGATGTCCGCTCCGGCCAGGCCCCTCGGGTAGCCCTTGCCGTTGAGCCGCTCGTGGTGCGCGTAGGCGATGCCGGGGATGGAGGCCAGGTCCGGGGTCCATGGGATGCTGGTTCAGGAAGTTGAAGGTGTGGGTGACGTGGCTTTCGATCTCCAGGCGTTCGGCCTCGGACAGGCTGCCCTTGCGGATCCGCAGCGCGGGCCAGGTCGTCCGGCTCCAGGATCGCGGCCACCTGGCCGTCCCAGCGGGTGCAGCTGAGCTGCTCCAGCCGGCCCAGCCCGCCGGCCAGGTCCTCGGTGAGAACCGTGGGCTCGTTGCTGCGGATGAGCGCGGCCATGAGCCGCCCGCATCTCCTCCTCCTGCCGGCGCTCCAGCGCCGCCCAGGCGCCCGGGTCGTAGGGCTTGCCGCTTTCCCAGTCGTGCCGCAGCAGGGCCAGGACCGCCTCGTCCTGGTGCTGGCGCAGGCGCTGGAGAATCAGTTCAAGCCGCCCGGCGGGCAGCTTCTTGGATTTCGCCAGCACCTCCTCGCGCACCCCCACCTTGCCGAAATCGTGCAGCAGGCTGGCGTAGCGGATCTCCCGCAGCTGCTGGTCGGAGAAGAAGGTGGCGCCGAAGCGACCGCCCGGGGTCAGGTTGACGGCCTCCGCCAGGCCGACCGTGAGGGCGGCGACCCGGCCGGAGTGGCCGCTGGTGACCGGGTCGCGCTGCTCGATGGCCGTGACCGAGGCGTTGACGAAGTGCTCGAACAGCGCCTCGATGTCCGCCCGCAGCCTGGCGTTGCGCATGGCCACCCCGGCCTGCCCGGCCAGGCTCAGGGCGAGCCGCTCCTGCTCTTCCAGGAACGGCACGGCCCGGGGGCCGCCGGCCTCCTCCTCCAGGCGGTTGATGAACTGGAGCACGCCCAGGACCTTGCCCTCGGCGTCGGTGAGCGGCACCGACAGCATGGAGGTGGTGCGGTAGCCGGCCTGCAGGTCGAAGCTCGGGTTGAACCGGTACGGCGCCCCGCCGTCGATCCGGTAGACGTCCGGGATGTTCACGGTGTGCCCGGTCAGGGCGGTGAATCCGGCCATGGAGTCCACCGACACGGGCATCCGGAAGCGCCGGAAGGGGAGGTGCACCCGGGCGTTCTGGGTGTGGGCGAACAGCAGTTCCCTGCCGTTGCCTTCCTCCATGACCAGGTAGATGGAGCCGCCCTCGGCCCGCACGAGGCTGCGGCCCTGGGAGAGGATCAGGTCCAGCAGGCGGTCCAGGTTCTGCTCCGAAGCCAGGGCACGGCCCACCTGGTTGAGCCGCTCCATGTTCCGGCGGTCGCGCATGCGCTCGAAGCCGGCTTGGACCAGGGCGGCCGCCCCGTCCAGTCCCGGCCACGCCGGGCAGTGGGCCAGGGATCCCGCCGCGGGCAGCCCGACCACCACATCGGCCGGCCCGTCGTCGACCCAGTCCAGGGCCATGCCGACCTCATGGCGCAAAAGGCCCTTGAGGCTGTTACGGTGCATGGGGGGGATGGCGACCGTGAAACGCAAAATGCACACACCTGGAAAGATGGACGACCGGGCGACAGTCTACCGGAGACCCGCCCGGGAATCTGTGACGGAATCTGTGACATGGTGCGGAAATATCGAACGCCTGGCCTGGGGCGGCATGGGGGTGGGGCGGGCCGAGGACGGCCGGCTGATCCTGCTCTCCGCCCCGCTGGCCCTGTTCCCCGGCGAGCGGGTGGAGGCCGAGGTGCGCTGGAAGGCCCGCCACGGCGAAGGCCGGGTCACCGCCTGGATCCAGCGCGACCGCCGGCGGGTCCGGGCGGAGTGCCCGGTGGCGGGCGTCTGCGGCGGCTGCGATCTTTGGGAGGCCGGACCCCTGGCCGGAGCGCTCAAGCGCGAGATGGTGGCCGACCTGCTGGCCCGCCAGCTGCCCGGCGCCCCGCCCTGGCGCTGGCTGGAGGCGCCCGCCGACGCGCGCCGGCACCGGATCCAGCTGCACTGGGACGGCAAGGAGCTGGGCTTCCATCGCCGCTGGAGCCATGCGGTGGTGCCGGTGGGCGGCTGCCCGGCCGCGGCCGACCCCCTGTCCCGGGCCATCCCCAGGCTGCGCGAGGCCCTGGAGGCCCGGGTGCTGTCCCCGCGCAGCCAGCGCTGGGAGCTGGCCACCGGCACGCCCGCCGGCACCGTGCTGGCCGTGGCCGAAAGCGGACGCGCCTGGCGCCTGGAACCCGACGGCTGGCACCCCGCCGACGACCCGGTCACCCACGACCTGGGCGGCGCCCGGCTGCGGCACCGGGCCGGCGGCTTCTTCCAGGTCTGCCCGCCGTGGGCGTGGTCGGCCTTCGGCGCGATCCTGGCGGACTGGCGGCTGCCGGGCGGCACCCTGTTCGATCTCTACGGCGGGGTCGGCTTCTTTTCGGCGCTGCTGGGCGGGCGCCTGCGCCGCCGGGTGCTGGTGGAGAACGACGAGCCTGCGGTGGCGTTCGCCCGCGCCAACCTGGCGGCCATGGGCCTCGAGGCCGAGTGCGTCGCCGCCGACGTGGCGGAGTGGGTTGCGCCGGACCTGGGCGGGGACGACGACCTCATCCTGCTGGACCCGCCCCGCACCGGCCTCGCCCCCGAACTCTGCGCCAGGCTCCAGACCGCCCGGGCCGGGGCCCTGGTCCTGGTGGGCTGCGACGGCGCCGCCTTCTGCCGCGACGTGCAGCGGCTCGCCCCGGCATGGGAGCTGGCGGAACTGGCCGTGGCCGATCTGTTCCCCCTGACCCACCACGTGGAGGCGGTCGCCCTGCTGCGGCAGAACGGGCGTTAGATCCTCTCCCCTTCGGAGGTCGCCACGGTGGCTGAAAGCCAACCAGCAGCCGGCAGGACCGGGGCACCCGGAGGCGGGTGGTGCGTGCCGGGAACCGTTTTCTGTCCGCGACCCTGGCCCCTCTTGCTGTGACCCAAAAAAGATACCATAATTAGGTCTTCAAGGAGGGCCACATGCAGCGCATCCATGCCCGTTCAACTGTAAGCATCAGCGATTTGAAGAAAAATCCTAGCGGCGTGATCTCCCAATCCAACGGTGAACCGGTGGCAATCCTGAACCATAACCGTCCGACAGCTTACCTGGTGCCCGCGGCAACCTTTGAAGCCATTCTGGAGCATCTCGACGATGCCGATCTTGCTCGGCTGGTGCTAGGAGCCTGTCCAAGTTAAGCACCCGGGTCCCGACCCGTCGCCCCGTTCGTCGTCGCCGGCAAGGCCGGCGCCAACGGGAAAGCAATGAAGGCCGACGTTCGACGGTGTTCGCACGCTGGCCCTTCGTAGCGGCTGGTGACAGGTTGTGGGGCCGGGCTCTCCAGTACGGCCTGGGGCCCAAGGGGCCCGACCCGAGGGGGGACTTGGTTCCTTGCGAGGCGCGCCGACCGTTCAGTTTGGGGGCGTTTCGCGCGGAACCTGCTGCCCGGCAGGAGGCGATGTTTTGGCCTTCCTGGAGCGCGCACTGGAACCGGTCCGGCTGGGCAAGAGAAGGTACAAGAAGATCCGTGCGGCCTTCCCTGGAAATACGTGAAGAACCAATAAATCGCCCAGGGCCCAGGGGGGGCCAGCGTTTCATGGGTCGACTTGAAACCCCAAGAGGACAAAACATCCTGTTCACAACTCTTTTCAACAATAAAATAAAATGCTATCGTCATTCATTAAAACAAGAATATTATTATGCTTAGTGATACATTGAAGATGATCCCAATCATTTAAATCCATTAATATTGTCAATTTTTTACAAATTTGCCCGATTGACTAAAACGTATTGCATACAAAACACAAAAGCCTATCAATATGGACGTGGGAACCCGCATGTCTGTTGCAAAATATCCAAATAACGCCTATTTTTATCTCACAAGGATTGCGAATGAACGCAACTTTCTTGGCAATTCCCGCGCTCATGCTCGCCCTGGCCATGCCAGTGGCGGGCCAAGGCGTCGCTCCGCCTGCCGGAAACCCCGGCGGGACCACAGCTTCCAGCGCAGGGGGTTCGGGCACGACGTCCAGCTATCAGCCCCCCACCGTCACGGTGAGCATCGTCGACACGACGGCCGGCACCACCGAATCCATGCCGGACCTGGTGAGCGCCCTGGTCCGGACCACCACCACCATGGGCACCATGCCCGCCGCGAGCGAGGTGGTCCTGGTCAAGCTCGGCGACGACACCGGCCTGGCGGCCGCCCTCAACGCCGCCATCGCGGCCGGGGACAGCGTCTACGTGGACCTGCTCTACACCCTCCCCGACGGCACGACCCAGGAACTGCAGGCCAATGGCGTCACGAGCGCCGCCGTGCACCTCAGCGGGTCCGACGACTGGGACGACGGGCTCCTTGACGACTTCCAGCAGGAGACCCTGAAGCTGGCCTTCACCGCCTTGACCCGCCCCGGCCACGGCGTCGCATCCCAATGACCTTGCGGAGAACCTGTCCCCCCGCGGGACGGGCGCTCCAGACCCTCCCCATCCCCCGCGGCGCAGCCACCTTGGCCAGCGCCACCCCCAATGGAGCCTCCCCATGAACCGTCACCTTCCCGCCCTGGCCCTGGCCGCGGGCCTCGCCCTGCCCGGGTTCGGACAGAGCGTCGGCAGCTACAATTTTTCCCCGCCTTACGACGTCAGCCTGAATCTTTCTTCAGGCGCGATCTTCAACTATCCGGACGTGGTGAACGTCGCCGGCCTGCCCATCGCCCGGCTCCTCACCACCTCATACGACAAGCTTCCCACGCCGCTCCAGAAGGTGCCGGGCAAGACCGCGTTCGCCTTCATGCGCGAGTGGGACGGTGATGTCGCGCTGGAAGAGTTGTTGCTGAGGGGCTCGGCAAACACCGCGACCACGGCCTCCATTTCCTTGAACGCGCCACCGGCGCCCCTGCCGGCCCCCCCGGCGCAAGCCGAGCAGTTGGGCAACGTCAACTTCGTGGAGTGGGAACTCTACGCCGAAAACGGGGTCGTCATCGCCGAGTCGTCGGAATTCATCTATTCCACCAAGCAGGTGGTTTCCACCGCCGCGCCGCCCGTGGCCCAGCCGCAATGACCCCCTGAGGCAGCGCTTTCCGCAGCGCCCCCTCCCCCAGGCGGGCGGACGGGGCGCGTCCCCGCGTTCAGGCCTTCAACCGCTCCAGCGCCGCGAAGATCACGTCCGGATCGTCGCAGGCGTGCAGGTTCTGCCGGAAGCTCGATCCGTTGGGGATCCCCTTGGTGAACCAGGCGCCGATCTTCTTCATCTTGTGCAGCGCCTCCCGGGGCTCCAGCAGCTCCTGCAGCATGCGGAAGAAGCCCAGGCACAGGTCGATCCGCTGGCTCTCCGTCACCACCAGCCCGGGCTCCAGGATCTGCCGGAAGATCCAGGGATTGGTCAGCGCCGCCCGGCCGATCATCACCCCGGCGCATCCGGTCTCGCTGGAACATGCGCAGGGCAGTCGTCCGGGGTGTTCACGTCGCCGTTGCCGATGATGGGAAACGAGGTGCCCGCGTCCACCGCCCGGGCGATCAGGGTCCAGTCGGCGCGGCCTTGGTACTGCTGGGCCCGCGTGCGCGGGTGGATGGCCAGGGCGCGCACTCCGACCGCGTCGAACATGCGCAGGAAGTCCAGGTAGTCGGCCCGCTCCTTCTGGGTGTTGTCCCATCCGGCGCGCATCTTCACGGTCACCGGCACCGACACCGCCTTGACCATGGCCTTGACGCAGGCCTCGGCCAGGCGGATGTCCTTGAGCAGGGCCGAGCCGGCGCCGCCGCTGGTGACGTTGCTGGCCGGGCAGCCCATGTTCAGGTCCACCAGGTCGGCCCCGGCCGCCTCGGCCAGCTGCGCCGCCTCGGCCAGGTGCCCGGGGACGCTCCCGGAGAGCTGCATGGCGTAGGGATGCTCCCCCTCCGCGGCCATCATGGCCTGGGCCTTGCGGGCGTGGCGGATCAGGGCCTCGCTGGAGATCATCTCCGATACGGTGAGCCCCACGCCGCCCACCTGGCGGATCATCCGCCGGAACGGCTGGTCGGTGATCTCGTGCAGGGGCGCCATGACCAGCGGCGGCTGGATCAGGTGGGGGCCGATGGAGAAGGGGGCGAAGGTCGTCACCCTTCCAGCCTATCAGCGGAATTCCCGCGCAAAAGGTCCCGCCAAAGGCCCCGGCATCCAATTTAATGTTGCTAGACTCAGGAATAACCCACAAAATCCAGCCACCTTCTGAGAGGCGCTCCGACCATGGCCAGCGAAGTATCCAACCCGCCGATGACCGCATCCTACAGCCCCGAGGAGGTCCGCCGGCGGATCTTCTCCATCGTCGCGGCCTCCAGCGGCAACCTGGTGGAGTGGTTCGATTTCTACATCTATGCGTTCTGCGCGATCTACTTCGCCCCGGCCTTCTTCCCCAAGTCCAACCCGACGGCCCAGCTCATGAACGCCGCCGGGGTGTTCGGCGCGGGCTTCCTCATGCGGCCCGTGGGCGGATGGCTGTTCGGGCGCATCGCGGACCGCAACGGCCGGCGCAGACTCCATGGTGATCTCGGTGTCGATGATGTGCGGCGGCTCCCTGGTCATCGCCTGCCTGCCCACCTATGCCAGCATCGGCGTCTGGGCGCCGCTCGGGCTGCTGCTGGCTCGGCTGTTCCAGGGGCTTTCGGTGGGCGGCGAGTACGGCACCACCGCCACCTACATGAGCGAGGTGGCCCTGCGCGGCCGGCGCGGGTTCTTCTCCTCCTTCCAGTACGTCACCCTCATCGGCGGCCAGTTGCTGGCGGTGCTGGTGGTGGTGGTGCTGCAGGCGCTGCTGAGCGAGGGCCAGCTGAAGGCCTGGGGCTGGCGCATCCCGTTCGTGGTGGGCGCGATCACCGCGGTGGTGGCCATGCTGCTGCGGCGCACCCTGAAGGAGACCACCACCGAGGCGACCCGCACCGCCAAGGGCGCCGGGACCATGCGCGAGCTGTTCGGACGCAACAAGGCCGCGTTCTTCACGGTGCTGGGCTACACCGCCGGCGGATCCCTGGTCTTCTACACCTACACGACCTACATGCAGAAGTACCTGGTCAATTCGGCGGGGCTCAGCATCCGCACCGCCAGCAACATCATGACCGGATGCCTGTTCGTGTTCATGGTCATGCAGCCGGTGTTCGGCGCCCTGTCGGACCGCATCGGCCGGCGCGCCAACATGATGCTGTTCGGAGGCCTGGGCACGGTCTGCACGGTGCCGGTGCTGGGCGTCCTGCGCAGCGTGCACAGCCCGGTCCTGGCCTTCCTGGTGATCACCTTCTCCCTGATGGTGGTGAGCTTCTACACTTCGGTCGCCGGCATCGTCAAGGCCGAGATGTTCCCCATCGAGGTGCGCGCGCTGGGGGTGGGGCTGGCGTACGCGGTGGCCAACGCCGTGTTCGGCGGCACCGCCGAATACGTGGCCCTGGACCTGAAGTCGGTCGGCCACGAGACGGCCTTCTACTGGTACGTGACCGTCATGATGGCCGTGGTGTTCCTGGTGAGCATGCGCATTCCCCGGGAGGCCCGGTACCTGCACAAGGATCTATGAGGCGGCGCCCTCCGGCACCCGCAGGGCCCGGCCCGCGTTGAAGGCGGCGTAGTTCGCCGCCCACACCTCGGGCCTGGGGTTCACCTTGCGCAGGGCCTGCCACCACAGGGCTTCCGGGAACCGGTCGAACGGCTCCAGCCGGCTGAGGATGCCCATGAGGATCACGTTGGCGATGCGCCCGGTGGGGTCGCCCAGGGCCACCGCCTCCTTGAGCGGGTCCACCTCGATCAGATGGAAGGGGGCGAGGATCTCGCGCAGCCTGGCGTCGCTGGGATAGTCGCCCTCGGCCAGGCCTTCGGGCAGGATCCGGGTGCCGGCCATCAGCACCGTGCCGCCGGGCCTCAGCAGGTCCAGGAACTCCGGCCGCAGCACCTCGCTCTTCTCCATGACGATCAGGCAGTCCACCGTGCCGGGCAGCTGCACCGGGCTGACCACCCGGCCGCAGCCGAAGCTGCTGATCACCGGCCCGCCCATCTGGGCCATGCCGTGGGTGTCGCCCTTGACGATGTTGCTTTCGCCGTAGCCCGCCTGCAGCGCCAGCTGGGTCAGCACCCGGCCGAAGAACAGGCTGCCCTGCCCGCCCACGCCGCGGATGGCCAGGGAAAGCCGCTCCGGCGCTTGGGACACGGGCGCCTGGGGCAGTTCCGCCGGAGGCGGGGGGAAGGCGCCGGCCTCGGCCTGGCCCGGGTCCTGGAGTCCGACCGGCTTGAGCACCCCTGTGGGGCACATCTGGGCGCAGGCGGGGGTGTGCCCGCCGCAGCCCGAGCACAGGTTGTTCACCGCCGGCAGGCCGTTCCCGTCCAGTTCCAGGCCGGGGCAGATCAGGCAGAGGTTGCATTTCTTGCAGGCGTCCGCCGCCACCCGGACGCGCTGGCGGCTGGGCTTGGACTTCTTGAGGCAGGCGCCGTCGCGGATGACGATGGTGCTGTAGCCGCCGCGGCCCGCTTCATCGAGGGCCGACCTGAGGGTGCTCCGGATGGCCTTGCGGTCGTAGGCGCCGATCACCTCGACCTTGGCGCCGTGTGCGCGCAGGGCCTCGGGCAGGTCGAAGCGGATGGGCTGGCCGGCCAGGTTGGCGGGGGAGGTGGGCGAAGGCTGGCCGCCGGTCATGGCGGTCCACTCGTTGTCCAGGACCACCTTCACCCCGGGGACGTTGCGGTAGAGGGCGTTGCGGGTGGCGTCCATGCCGGAGTGGCACTCGGTGCTGTCGCCGATGATGCTCAGGCAGCGGCCCGCCTGCTCCGGGCGGCTCAGCACGTAGCCCATGCGCTGGCTTTCGCTGGCGCCCATGGCCAGGCCGGTGTCCATGGCGTTCATGAAGTAGAGCAGGGCGTTGCAGCCGATGTCGCCGAAGGCCGCGTCCAGTTTGCCCTTGCGCTTCATGCCGGCCACTTCCTGGGCGAACAGCCGGTACGGGCAGCCGGGACAGAGCAGCGGCGGCCGGCCCAGGGCCGGCACCGAGCAGGGCGTGTGCGCCGCCTCGATCCCAAGCAGTTCGGCGACGAGGGCCGGGGTCCACTCGGTGAGCTTGCTGTAGGGCGCCTTGCCGCGCACCTTCAGGCCGGCCCCCTCCATGGCCTCCTGCAGGTGGCGGTAGCCGTCCTCGATGACCAGCACCTCCTCCACGGATCCGCAGAAGTCGCGGATCAGGTTCATGGGCAGGGGGTTGCTGAAGGCGAGGGACAGGACGTCCAGCTCCAGGCCGGAGGCGGCCATCACCTCGCGCAGGTACAGGTCGCAGACCCCGTAGGTGACCACGCCCCGTTTGCCGGCGCCCTTGTCCCATCGGTTGAGCGGGCTCTGCTCGACCATCGCGGCCAGCGCGGGCATGCGCTCGTCCATGATGGTGTCGTAGGCCTTGCGCGCCAGCGCGGGCAGGACGTTGAAGGAGCGCAGGCTGGACGGCATCGGCTCGGGCTCCCGGGTCCGGCCGGGGCTGAGGCGCACCAGGCCTTCGCTGTGGCATAGCGCCCCGCTCGGCATCACCACCACCTGGGTCCGGAAGGCCCGGGCCAGGTCCACGGCGATGGCCGGCGCGTCGAGCATCTCCTGGTGGTTGCGCGGTTCCAGCACCGGCACGAAGCAGCTCTTGAACAGGTAGCGCGGATCCACCAGGTGCTGGGTCGAGCTGGGCGTGAAATCGCTGGCGATGTAGTAGATGAGCGCGCCCCGGGGCTGGGTGAAGCCGGCCCCGCTGGTGAAGATGTCGCCCGCCTGGAACAGGCCGGGGATCTTCATCGTGACCACGCAGTCGCGCCCGGCCAGGGTGTGGCCGTGGCCCACCGCCGCGGCGGCGGCCTCGTTGACCGACCAGCCCACCTTGATCAGGTCCTGCACCCTCGCCAGGCCGTCGTCGATCACCTCGGAGCTGGGGGTGCCCGGATAGCCGTCGGCGCTGTGCACGCCGGCGCGCACGCAGCCGACCGCGAAGGCGATGTTGCCCTGGAGCACTTCCGCCTGCCCCGCGGGGGCATGGCAAAGCTGGCTGATGGGGTTGCTCATGGGAAACTCCGGCGATGTTCGAGTCTCGGCCGGAGGCCCCGGGGAAAATGTAGCGGGCACTACATAACCGGGAAAAAATTGCTATGTGCCCAGGAAGCGCGCGGGGTCGAAATCCTGTTCCTGGCGCAGCACGGCGATCACCCGCAACTGCCGTCCCTCCACCCGGTAGAGGATGCGCAACGGCCGCACGGACACAATGGCCCGGTAGTTCCTGGCCAAACCCGGAAGCTGGGGCGCCGCCTCGGGGAAACGCGCAGCGGCTTCCAGGGCTTCCATCGCCAGAGCCCAGATCCTCCTGGCCGCATCCAGGTTTTCATATTCGATATATGCGAGGATCCGCTCCAGCATCTCCTCCGCCGGAGCCGACCACACGATGGGCAGGTTCAGGACCACCGCTTGGCCACCCGGGCCTTGACCTCCTGGTGGCTGCTGGTCCGGCCCTCCAGGAAGGCGCGTTCGCCGTCGGCGATGGCTTCCAGCAGTTCGAGCCGGCTGAGCAGGCCCCTGAAGGTCCCGACATCCAGCAGCACCGCGGCCTCTCGCCCGCGCTCGGTGATGAGCACCGGAATCCGGTCGGCCTGCAGTTGGCCGATGATTTCCACCGCGTGGCGCTTGATGTCCGTGACCGGTTTCAGGGTAGGGAGGAACATGGGCAGGAAACCCTCGGTCTCAATGTGATACTTTTGTAGTCTCTGGTCAACTCCTCAAGGATCTCATCCGCTTTACGGGGCAGCAGGAGCGGATCCCATTCCGACGTCAACAGCACGGCTCTGTCTGCGCCAAGCGCCGGATCCCGTTTACCCGCGGTCCCCCTGCCCGCCCAGCCGGCACAGCCCCGCGAAGTCGGCGATATCCAGTTCGCTCTTGGTGAACCGCCGGAGGATCCCCAACTCCTTCAACCGCTTGACCGCCTTGGTCACGGTGACCCGGTGGATGCCCAGCAGCTTGGCGATGTCGTTCTGGCTCACGTCGGACTGGATCAGGACCTCGTTGCGGCCCTCGGCCAGGCCGCCCTGCTTCCAGCGCACGAAGTAGATCAGGATCCGGCAGACGCGCACGAAGTAGTCCTGGCTGAGGCTGTCCTGGAGCCAGATGCCGTACATGCGCACGATGTGCCCGAGCATGCCGGCCAGTTCGATCAGCAGGTGCGGGTGCTCCCGGGCGATGGGCCCCTCCACCGTCTCCCGGCGGAAGAAGTAGAGCACGCAGGGGGTCCGGGCCCACACGCTGGCTTCGCCGGTGGTGCCGGTGGAAAAGCAGGACGCTTCGCCGAACACGCAGCCCGCGCCCACCCCGTAGAGCACCTTCTCGGGGCCGTTCAGGGTGTACAAAGCGGTGTCGACCTGTCCCGACTTGACGAAATAGACGCCGTCGGCCGGGGCTTCCATGTCCAGGATGAGCGCGCCCTTGGGGTGCACCTGGCGGGTGGCCAGGTGGGTGACCCGGCCCCAGGACGGGCACAGGTTCTCGAATACCGGGAACTGGTACTGCATGGTCAGCCGCCGCTGCTCGTGGCCTTGAAGTAGCAGTCCCTGCGCATGCCGGCCAGCTCCACGGTGATGTCGCAGGCGCGCCTGGCCAGGGTGCCGGGGAAATGCTCCTTCAGCAGCTCCAGCACGGCCTCGCCGGTGGCCTTGAGGGTCTCGGGATCCCTGCCCTCCAGCAGCCGGATGGTCATGTGCACGAAGGCGCAGGCCGGATCGCCGTCGGCCATGCGGTAGGCTTCGCAGCGATAGGCCCGGCTCTTGATGTCCTGGATGCGGCAGTGGGCGGTGGCCACCAGGAGCGGGTGCAGCCGGGCCCAGAGGGGCTGGAAATCGACCGGGTCGACGACGTTGTCGGAGTACTCCAGGATGGTGTGCGGCATGAGGTGGCCTCTGCCCCCATTCTCCATCCGGTCTGCCGGCCGCGTGCGCGGTTTTGACTCAGATCACCGATATGCGTCCGATGTCTTGTAGTTTTACTGCGGCGTCCGTTGTTCCGGCCGTCGCGCCTTGCGGCCGGCTTCGGGTTCCAAGTTCTTGCGCCGACCCACGGGTGCGTGGGCCGCTTGCAACTCGCTGCGCTGCGGGCGATGCAAGCGGCCACGCTGCCCCTTCCCCCAGGGACGAGTCGATTCGTCTTCGTTTCATGGATCAAATTTCATAACAAGCATCCCGGGACCCTAGGCATTCCAGGGACCGGCCTCATCGCCCCCGTGCCGCCAACCGAAGGAACCCCCACCCCAGGCGGGGAAGGTCTGCGTGAGACCTTGCCGCACGCGCAGGAGGCGAAGCCGACGAGCATGCGGCAAGGCTCTCACGCACCGGTGGGTCGGCGCACCCGCACGGGACCCGCAGCCAACCGCAAGGCACGACGGTCAGAACAACGGGCGCCAAATTCATGCTAGAACCTGTAGGTCGTGAAGCCGGTGATCTCGGGGGTGGAGAAGGTGCCGGCCTTTTCGGTGAAGCCGAAGCGCCAGTGCGGGCACCGGGTATGGTTCACGACCCAGGTCTGCTGCAGGCCGTACTTGTCCAGCCGCACCAGCCCGGTCCAGTACGGGGTCTCGTTGTAGGACAGCGACAGGTCCAGCGCGAACCCGTGCCAGCGCCCCAGGACGACCCCGCCCCAGGCCCGCCAGAACTGGCCGCGGTCGATCACCGCCCGCAGCGGGCTGTTCCGGGGCAGCTCGATGTAGATGTCCTCTGCCTGGACCCAGACCCGGCCGAAGCCGAAGGTGTGCCACCACGCGGCGCCGGCCAGGAAGTTGGTGCCGCCGCTGCTCTGCATGATCTGCTCGCCGCCGGTGGGCAGCTGCACGGTGGCGCCGAAGCGCCCGCCGTTGGCGCCGTCGCCATGGGGCACCACGTAGGCGAGGTCCAGGCCCTGGCACGAAGGTCGCCGGCTGGTGGCTGTCGAACACCACCACGCCGTCCCGGTCCAGATACCACTGGTCCTGGAAGGTGGGGACGCCGGCCCGGCCGGTGTCGCCGACGCCGATGATCTCATGCCAGTTCCGGATCAGCTGGTCGGCTGATCCCCCCGGAGCGGTGGTCGATCCGGGTGCGCAGGTTGATCCGGCCGGGACCCAGCCCGGTCGGCCAGGTCCGACACCAGTTCCCAGTCGTCGCCGAACAGGCGGGCCTGTGCTCCGGCCGTCCGGGCTGGTCTGCCGGTCGATGCTGAGGAACTGGTTGGTGGCCTCCAGCCCGAGCTGGCTGACCCCCTCCGGCATGGGCTCCGGGAAGATGGACATCCAGGCCACCCGGTTGGGGTGGGGCGTCTCCTGGGCGCATGCGCCCAGGGCGCATAGGGTGGCCAAGGCCATGGGAGGAAACGGGTGCATGTCACTCCTGGGGAAGGTCTTCCTTGAACCGGGCGCGCAGCCGCTCCAGCCCCGCGCGCAGTTCGGCGTCGTGCCGCAGGAACAGGGCGGTCAGGCGCAGGAACCAGCCGATCAGCCAGGCATTGGCCAGCACCACCGACCAGTTGCAGCGCCAGGAAGGCGCAGACCCTGGGGATGCTGCCGCCGCCCAGGCGCCAGGCCAGGGCCAGCACCAGCAGGGAGAGGCCCGTCCGCACGAGCACCCCGCCCACGACCAGGCTCAGCCACTGGAGCGGGTGCGTCCAGAACCGGCGGAAGCACAGCCCCAGGTGCGCGCCCAGGCGGAAATCCGGGCCGGCCCCGGCCCGGCCCAGGCGGCAAAGCCACCACTGCAGGAACAGCGCCGACAGGAAGGCCAGCCGGACCAGGCCGCCGCCCGCCCAATCCAGCCACCCGAGCCCCTGGATCCCGGTCCCGCCCATCCAGCCCAGGCCCAGGAGCAGCAATCCGGCCAGCGCGGCCAGGGGCGCGGCGCCGATCAGCCAGGGTGTCCAGCAGCCCCCACAGCCAGGCGCCGAGCCGCGCCGGGAGGCCGGCCGCGGACGCCTGCAGGCGCCAGCCCGACCAAAGGAACCAGAGCATGGCCGAGGCCGGCCGCCAGGGGCACCCAGGGGCCGCTCCAATGGGCCTTGAGGCCGCCGTTCTCCAGCAGTTCCCAGAGGTCCCGGGCGGTGAGCAGCTCGCCCCAGTAGCTGGGCAGGGAACTCCAGCCGGTCAGGGCCTGCAGATGCAGCGCCCAGAGCACGTTGGTGCCCAGGGAGAAGGCCAGCCAGCCGGCCATGAGCTGCAGCCCCCAGCGCGAGAATCCGCCCGGGCAGCGCATCCGCCAGGAAAGACCACGGACCCGCGCGGGACGGGGCCGGTCCCCGGGATCCGGGGTTCGGGACGTCACGGCGCGCGGTCAAAGCTTGAACCGCAGCGGGGTGTCCGCCTGCAGGTCCACCGGCTTCGCGCTGCCGGGGTGGCCCTGGATGGTCACGGTGTGGGCGCCGCGGGTGACCGGGATGGCGCGTGCCGCCGTCGCTCTCCACCTGGGTGGGATGGCCGTCCACCAGCACCATGCCGGAATTGGGGAAGGTCTCCACCGTGAGCTTGCGACCGTGCCGGCAGCGCGCACCGTCAGGGTCTGGCCCGGGTCTGACGGTCACCGTCCGGGTCTCCTTGAAGAACACCTTGGCGCTGGTCAGCTCCAGGCGGTGGCTGCCGGGCGCCGCGGGCACCGGGCGTTGCCGCGCACCTCGCCCAGGTCCTGGCCGTCCAGCCGCACCCGCACCGGGTATTCGGCGGTGAAGCGGATGCCGCCGGGCGCGTTCACGTCCACGCTCTTGGGGACGGCGCGTGGCGCGCGGGCTCGGCGGCCAGGTCCAGGGTGAACACCCGGCTGCCCGGGGTCTCCCCCTCCTGCAGGGTGAAGGCCGAGCACCTGGGTCCCCCGGGTGAAGGTCAGGTCGTGCTTGCTGCCCCTGGTTCCAGGCGCCCACCCGGATCGGCGTGACCCCGTCCAGCTTGACCGCGTCCAGGACCACGGTGGCGCCGGCCGGCTCGGTGCGCAGGGTCTCCTCGCTCTTCACCGGCTCCAGCTGCAGCTTGCCCGGCGCTGTCTCCCGCGTGGTACCGGAACTGTCGGGGCTGGAAGCCCTTGCGCTCCAGGCTGAGGCTGTCGCCGTCCTGCAGGGGCAGGGGCAGCGGGGTCGAGCCCAGCGCCTTGCCGGCCTTGATCACCGTGGCGTTCGTGGGGACGCTGTCGATCAGCACCTGGGTCGGGCCCTTGCGGAACAGCAGGAACGCCGGCCAGCGCCACCGCCGCGCAGCCGCCCGCCGGACGGCCCACAGCCAGGCGCGGGAGCCCTTGTCCCCGGCCGGGGCGGCCGAGGCTGGCGACGGGGGCGATGAGCGGCGCCACCGGCGGCGCGGGCGCGGCCGGAGCGCAGCCCGCCCAGCAGCTGCATGCGCTCGGTGCGGCCCAGGTCCATGGCGGTGTCCAGCAGTTCGCGCACGAAGGCCGAGCAGCTGGGATGGCGGTCCTGCGGGATTCTTGGCCAGCACCTTGCTGAAGATCCGCTGCCAGCCCTCGGGCAGCAGGCCCGCCACCGGCGGGATCGACCGCCGCCGGCGGCTCGTTGACGATCTTGTAGAGGATGGTGTTGATGGAGGTGCCCGGGAACGGCAGGCTGCCGGAGAGCAGCTCGAACATCAGCACGCCGAAGCTGAACACGTCCGACCGGCGGTGGCCGTGCCCTCCTTGATCTGCTCCGGGCTGGCGTAGCTGGGGGTGCCCAGGAAGGTGCCGGTCTGGGTGAGCGAGGCGTCGTCCCGCTTGGCGATGCCGAAGTCCATCAGCTTGGGCTTGTGGTCGCCGGTGATCATGACGTTGCCGGGCTTCACGTCCCGGTGCACGATGCCCTTGCCGTGGGCGTGGTCCAGGGCCGCGGCGATGCCGGCGGCGATGCCCAGCTTGTCCTTGAGGGCCAGCGGGCTCGCCGCCCTTGATGAGGCCGTCCAGCGGCTTGCCGGGCGACGAACTCCATGGCCAGGAAGGGCCCCAGCTCGCTGTCGCCGACGTCGTAGATGGTGACGATGCCCGGGTCGTTGAGCACCCCGGAAACCTCGGCCTCGCGCTGGAAGCGGGCCAGGAACTCCTGGCGCTCCGCTTCGTTGCGGATGGTGTCCAGGCGCACCACCTTGATCGCCAGCTTGCGCTTGATCCGGGGATCCTCCGCCAGGTACACCGAGCCCATGGCCCCGGACCCCAGGAGGGCCTTGATCTCATAGCGGCCGATGCTCTTGGGGAAATTTTCGCCTTCAGTCATCCCAGATCACCTTAAGACGCATGGTCGCTAATCAACATTGAATGCGAAATAGTAGAAAAAAGAAAGAAAAAGGTGATGAAAATCCAGGCACTATCCTGCCAGAATTCAATGATATAGTATTGCTTGCGTGGCCGGCAAGCCACAGCGGAGTTGACGATGGAGATCATCAAGACGGTCGTGCTGGTCACCTACTTCACGATCCTGAGCATCCTGAGCATCTACGGCGCACACCGGCTTTGGATGCTCTTCCTGTATTTCCGCAACAAGAAGAACCCGCCCAGCCCGGCCGGCGGCCCCGACTTCCTGCCCATGGTGACCGTGCAGCTCGCGGTGTTCAATGAAGTCAACGTGGTGGAGCGCCTGCTGGACCACGTGGTGCGGATGGACTGGCCCAAGGACAGGCTGGAGATCCAGATGCTGGACGACTCCACCGACGACACCGTCAAGGTGGCCCAGGCCGTCTGCGACAAGTACCGCGACCTGGGCTACGACATCTCCTACCTGCACCGCACCGACCGCACCGGCTACAAGGCCGGCGCCCTGGACAACGGCCTCAAGACCGCCAAGGGCGAGTTCGTCGCCATGTTCGACGCCGACTTCATCCCCACCGTGGACTTCCTGCGCCAGGCCGTGCCGCACTTCGCCGATCCCAGGATCGCCTTCGTCCAGGGCTGCTGGGACCACCTGAACCGCGACTTCTCCCTGCTGACCCAGGTCCAGGCCATCCTGCTGGACGGCCACTTCGTCTTCGAGCACACCGCCCGGCACCGCTCCCACGCCTTCTTCAACTTCTCCGGCACCGCCGGCATGTGGCGGGTGAGCGCCATCGCCGACGCCGGCGGCTGGGAGCACGACACCATCACCGAGGACGCCGACCTCAGCTACCGGGCCCAGCTCAAGGGCTGGCGCGGGGTCTACCTGAAGGACATGGTGGTGCCCGCCGAGCTGCCGGTGGAGGTGAACGCCTTCAAGAGCCAGCAGCACCGCTGGGCCAAGGGCAACGCCCAGGTCATCCGCAAGCTGATGAAGACCATCCTGTTCAGCAAGGAGAGCCTGCACACCAAGGCCGAATGCTGGTTCCACCTCACCGCCAACTGCAACTACATGCTGATGGTGGTCCTGGCCATCATCATGGTGCCCTGCATGATCATCCGGGCCGGCACGCCGCCCACCACCCTGCTGCTCACCGACGGCCCCTTCTTCCTGCTCAACGCCGTCAGCGTCGGCCTGTATTTCGGCCTGTCCCAGCGCGAGGTCTACAACAACAAGAACTGGCTCAGCCGGCATGAAGTACATCCCCGGGCTCATGAGCCTGGGCATCGGCCTGTGCCTCAACCAGACCAAGGCCGTGCTGGAAGGGTTCTTCACCGACGACATCGAGTTCAAGCGCACCCCCAAGCTGGGCGTGGACGAGAACGGCAACGGCGCCAGGAGCCGCAACGCCCGCGCCTACAAGGTGCCCAAGAGCCTGCTGACCTTCCTGGAACTGGCCTTCGCGCTCTACTACTTCGCCGCCGTGGTGGTGGCCATCTACATCCGCAAGTGGGCGTCGGTGCCCGTTCATCTGGCTGTTCTTCAGCGGCTTCGCCTACATCAGCTGCATGTCCCTGGCCGACGTCAAGATCTTCCGCCGGCTGGCCATGGACGAACTGGAAGACGACGACCCCGCGACCCATCTGGTCCAGTAGGGCCTTGCCCCGGCTGCCCCGCAACAGCGCCGTAGCGCTCCGCTACCACCCCCAGGCCCCCTACCTGGACGCCGCGCCCCGGCTCGTGGCCAAGGGCGAGGGGCTCCTCGCCGACCGGATCCTCCAGCTGGCCCGGGCGCAACAGCATCCCGGTGGAACGCGACCCGAACCTGCTGGCCGCCCTGGAGCCGCTGCAGGTGGACCGGGTGCTGCCCCCGGAGCTGTTCAAGGCGGTGGCCATCCTGCTGGCGGCGCTGTACCGCGCCAACGGCAGGGCCGCGAGCCTGCTGCCGTGATCGACCTGCACGCCCATTCCGTCTTTTCCGACGGCACCGACACCCCCGAAGCCATGGCGCTGGCCGCCGAGGCGGCCGGCCTCACGGCCCTGGCGCTCACCGACCACGACACGCTGGCGGGGCTGGAACGGTTCATGGCCGCCCAGCCGGACATCAAGACCCTGCTGGTGCCCGGCATCGAGCTCAGCTGCCGGTTCATGGGCATGCCGCTGCACATGCTGGGCCTGTTCCTGGACTTCCGCGATCCCCTGCTGGTGGCGCGGGTGGAGTCCATGCGGGTGCGGCGGCTGGAGCGCAACCGGAGCATGGTCGAGCGGCTCCGGGACCGGGGCGTCCCCATCACCATGGCCGACCTGGAGGCCGAAGCCCCCACCGACCTGATTTCGCGCACCCATTTCGCCCGGGTGCTGGTGCGCAACGGCGCCGCCGGCAGCCACGATGACGCCTTCCGCCGGCTCATCGGCGACAACTGCGCCTGCTACGTGCCCTTCCCCGAGTTGCGCCCGGAGGCGGCAGCCGCCTGGATCCGGGAAGCCGGCGGGGTGGCGGTGGTGGCCCACCCCGGCCGGGGCTTCCCGCGCAACTTCGGCTGGGACGAGGCCATGCTGGAACTCAAGCGCCGGGGCGTGCAAGGTTTCGAGGCCCGCTACCCGGACTACGGCCCGCTCGAGGAACGCTACTTCCTGGCCCTGGCCGAGCGGCTGGACATGATCCCTTCCGGCGGCAGCGACTACCACGGCACCCACAAGCCCGGCGTGGCCCTGGGCCAGGCCCAGGTCCCCGACGCCATCCTCGCGCGGATGCTGGAGCTCAAGAATCGGATGCCTTGACCCACGTGCTATCTCGGCATGGGCCCCAGCCATCTGGGCGATGGCGGATCGACGCTCCCGGACAGGTCCTGGCTGAAATCGCGCAGGGACTGGGCGCGCTGCTGCTCCCACTCGACCCTGACCATGGCGCCCGCGGGCCGGTAGCCCAGTTCCCGCTTGGTCTGCTCCATGAACTGCTCTTTCAGCCGTTCCAGCCGCCCGGGGAACATCTGCCGCCGGATCGCCTCCCTGGCCATCCCGTAGTCCGGGGCCACCTCGGGAAGCCTGGCCTCCACCCGGATCAGGTGGTAGCCGAACAAGGTCTCCACGGGGTCCCCCACCTGGCCGATGGCCTGGCTGCGGACCGCCCGTTCGAACGCCTCCGGGAACTGTCCGAACGGGATGTCCTGGTAGAGGCCGCCGGAGGCCTTGGTCGCCAGATCGTCCGAATAGGTAGCGGCCAGTTCTTCGAAACGCCTGCCGCTGCGCAGCAGTTCCTGGATATGCAGGATCCTGGCCCTGGCCTCAGGCTCCGGCAACCCCTTGCCATGGGCGCCGAGCCCGTCCTTGAGCCGCACGAGGATGTGCCGGGCGGTGAACCGCTCGGGGGTGGCGAAACGATCACTGTGGGCCTGGAAATAGGCCTGCATTTCGGCCTCGGGGGGATTTCCGGCCTCGGCCCTGAGCTTCTCCCCGGCACTCCCCTCCAGCACCAGCGCGGCAGAGCGCTGCGCCGCCAGGGCGTCCAACAGGCTTTTGAAGGCCCGGGTGTGCTCGAGATGGAGTTGCCGGCCCTTGGCGGCGAGCACCTGGAGGTCCAGGAACTGCCGCAAGGCCTCGGTCCGGCCGGCCTGCCCGGAGCCGTTCGCCTTGAGCCAATCCAGGAATGCCCCGTAGCGGATGGTCCGGGTCCCCAGGGTGGCGATGGCATCCCCTGCCCCGGGCGCCGGCTGGGCGCCCAGGGGCAGCAGCAGCATCAGGAAGGCGATGATGACCCGCGGCAGGATCCGGTCAGGGCTTGGCGGCGGAAGGTTTGGCGGGAGCGGGCGGAGCATCCATGATCTCTGCTTCATTATGGCGGACTTCAACGTTTTGCGCTTTCACTTCGATCTTGACCCGGCGGTTCCTGGCCTGCCCGGCCCGGGTGCGGTTGTCGGCGATGGGCCGGTCCGGTCCCGCCCCGGCGCTCTGGATCCGTTCGGCGGCGATGCCCTCCGCCACCAGGACCCGGGCGACCGCCTCGGCGCGCTTCCTGGAAAGGGCCAGGTTGAGCGCCCTCCCGCCTGCGCTGGAGGTGTAGCCGGTGACCACCAGGGTGAAGCTTCCCCCGTACCCGCTGAGACTCCTGGCCACCTGCCGGATGGCCGCCACGCCCTGGGGCGCAAGCGCCGCCTGGTTGTTGGCGAAGTGCAGGGTGGCATCGTCCAGCACGATCCTGGCGGGGGGCTTGGGCGCCTGCGCGGCGATCCCGGGTGCGGGCGCGACGGCCGGCTGCGGGGCCGGGGCGGCGGCCGGCTGCGGCGCCGGAGCGACGGCCACGGGTTCCGGCGCCGGCGGCGCGGGCGGCAAGGCGACGGGAGCCTGCGCGGGGGCGGGCGCGGCGGCCTGGGCGGGGGCGCCCCAGCGCAAGCCGATTCCCAGCAGTCCCTGGTATTCCACCCGCCGGGCGGAGGTGTCGATGGTCACGGAGCGCACTTCCGCGCTGGCCAGGCCGCGCGAACTGAAGAAGCGCTGCACGCCGACGCCGGCGTGGTAGGAGAACTTGTCGGCGCTGCCCGAGGTCAGCGAATACGGGGTGTCGACCCGGGCCAGCCCCACCCCGGCCCGGAGGTAGGGGTACCAGGGGCCGTCGGGAACCAGGTTGAACAGGCCGGAAGCCATCACGTGCAGTTCGCTTGCGCTCACGGAACCCTGGCGGCTCTTCAGGGTGAGGCTGAGCAGGTCCGCCTCCGCTCCCAGCCGGGAGCTGAACCAGGTGCCGACCCCCAGCCCGAGCCCGAAGGCGTCCTTGATGCAATTGCAAGTGTTGTCGGGCTTGACGTAGGCGAGCCTGCCCTGGACCCATTTCTGGCCGGCCGGACCCGCGGTCTGGGCGGCAAGGCCGGTGGCGAGGACAAGCATCATCGTGCCGGTGACAAAGCGCATGGGAACTCCCATTCAATGGCGATGCAAAGGAACCTATTCGCAGGTCATGCTGTCGATGTAGGCATAGCCCGCATGCCCGCTGGGCTCGCACCCGGCCGCGGTCACCGTGAGCACGATGGTGCGGGTGGAACTGGACGGGCCCAGGTTCAGGCTGACCTTCTGCCAGTTGATGCCGTACCAGACGTATCCCGAGCCGCTGCCCCCGGTCTCGATTCCCGAGGAGATCCAGCCCGGATAGCCGTCGGTGTAGGTGGTGCCGCTGACGGTGCTGGGGGCGAAGTGGTGGACGTAGTAGAGCACTTCGTAGGGTGTGCTGGTGGTGTCCTGGACCAGGATGTCGATGAAGGGCGACTGGTCGGGGGTGTGTCCGCCGCTCTGGGTGGCCCCGGCCCAGTAGAACGTGAGCCTGGGATTGGCGATGGTGTTCGGGACGGTGAGGGTCTGGATGGCCCGGCTGATATGGTTGCCCTTGACGGGGTCATTGACCATGAAGGAGTCGTTTCCTGCCAGCACCATGGTGATGCCCGGGGTGGACGCGGTTCCCGAAGCGATGTCCCCCGTATTGATGGGCGCCGTCCCTGGAACGTTCGGGTCGATCACATGGCTGGGGCTGTCCACCAGGGCGCTGTAGGGGCCGGTCCCGGTGCCGCTGATGTTGGTTCCGGCGGCGGGGGAAGCGCTCAGCACGCTCTTGGCGGCCGCCGCCGCGGCCCCGTCGTTGTCGACGGGCGTGGTCCAGGTGGGGCTGTAGTTGGTGATGGCGCTGGCCACCGTCGTGCTTCCGGATGGGGGATTGTTGTTGCTGGAGCCGGTGCCCTGCCACGGATAGTATTTGCCGGAATTGCTGCCGTGCTGCAGGACCCAGGGGTTGGTCGGGTAGGTGCCCGCGGTGGTGCCGCTCTGCTCGAAACAGGCGTTGGGGAACCAGGGCGAGAGGCCCGACTGCTGCAGCGAGAACTGCAGGTAGCCCGTGTGGGAGAAGGTCGGGTCGCATGGGTTGGCGGTGGTTTCCAGCACCACGGCGGTTCCGTAGGGATTGTCCAGGGTCGTGAGGGTGAAGCTGAAGGTGCTGGTGGTGGCGTTCACCGGGGTCAGCTGCACCGCGGTGCGGGGGGAACCGCCGTTCTGGCTCACGAAGATGGAGGTCGCGGCCTGGTCGCCGTTGGTGACGGTGCCCTGGACGGTGATGTTCGCGTTGCTGCCCACCACGACGGGGCTGGCCAGGTCCGGATTGGTGATCGTCGGGTAGCCGCTGACGCTGACGGAGTTGATGCTGATGCTGGCATAGGTCGGAGCCGCGAAGTTGGCGGCGGCTCCAGAAAGGAGGGTGTCGTAATCGGCCTGGCGGTGGATGCTGGTCTGCCCCTGGAAGGCATACTGGGCCAGCGCCGGGGCGTAGCCCTGGGCGCGCGAGTAGTTGCTGAAGGCGCCTGTGGCGGAATTCCAGGAGATGGTCAGGGTGTCGCCCGGGTAGTTCGGGTCCATCACGCTGAAGGTGCCGTTGGTGAAGTTGTAGCCGTAGATAGCGGTGGCGACCGCGCTGCTCCTGGCCGGGGAGTCCGACATGAGGAAGATCTGCGGCTGCCCGGTCACCATCAGGCCGGTGACCAGCGCCAGGCCCGTCTGTTCGCTGGTAAGCCCGTAGGAGGGCTGGTTCCAGGCCGCGGCCCAGCTGTCCAGCGTGCCGTTGCCCAGGCGGCTGATGAGCGCCAGGGCGTCGACGTTGCTGGCGCTGGCCCACTCGCCGTAGAGGCCGATGCCGGCATTGGTGGCCTTGCGGTCGGAGTAGAACCAGGAGGCGAAGGAACTCATGCCCAGGGACGCGCCGCCGGGCAGATCGAAATTGGTCGGGTCGTTCTGCAGCCAGTCATCGGTCCCGGAGGCGAATCCAGTCGTCCGGGTCGCGAGCGCCAGATTGGGGATGCCCAGGACGGCGTACTGGCCGGGCAGGAGGGTGGTGAAGGTCACCATGTGGGTGGTCGTGTTGATGCTCTGCAGCCCCGCCGCGACCCAGGCCTGGTAGCTGGGGTCCCAGAAGAACGGCATGGGCAGGTCGTTGGCGCCCACCAGGGTGTTGTTGTAGGCCAGGCTGATGCTGATGGGCACGCGGAAGGGATAGCCCACGTTGGAGGCGATGTTGAAGGCCTCGGAGTAGGCGACCGCCCCGCTGGCGAGCGGGAACGCCGGTCCGGGCAGGATCGCTTCCCGGTTGACGGTGAGGGTCACGGGCGCGGTGGCATCGCAGGTGTCCTGGCCCTGGTCGGGGACCGTGATGGAGATCAGGCCGTTGAGGAGGCTGCCGGAGCCCGGCGTGAACGGACTGCCGACGCCGCTGGAAGGGATGGACACCGTCCAGGTGTCGGACGGTGCCTGGATCCACTGCACGCTGGCGGTGGAGACGGCCGACCCGCCCGCGGCGTTGGTCACGGTGAGGGTGTAGTTGCGGGTCGTGAGGGGAACCGTCACCACGCCGGTGGAGATCGAGGTGCCGGAAGTGACGGCCAAGGTCCCCGTGATCCCGTCCCCGGTGAGCTGGGCGGTGCCGTTGGCGCTGCCCGTGAACAGGATGGTGAGGCTGGAAGCCTGGTTGACCGGCACGGTCGGGGGGTTGGACACGAGGTTCGCCGTGGGAACGGCCACGATGGTGATCGTTACCGTGGTGGAGGATGAACCGTAGGCATTGTTGAAGGTGACCGTGTAGGTATAGGTGCCTGCCGGGGTGGTCCCGGCCTGGCTGAGGGTGCCGTTGGCGTTGAGGGTCAGGCCGGTGGCGATGGGGCCGCCGGCGATGATGCTGGCACTGGTGATGGCGCCGCCGCTGTTGACCGGCGTCAGGAGGGTCGTGGCGCCGTAGGTTTCGGTGATGGCGAAGGCGCTGACGCTCGGGTTGGCGATGATGCTGATGCTGACGGTGGAACTGGCCGATCCGCCGGCATTGGTGTACTGGACGGTGTAGGCGTAGGTCCCGGCCGGTGTGGTCCCGGCCTGGCTGATGGTGCCGTTGGCGTTGAGCGTCAGCCCGGCGGCGATGGGGCCGCCGGCCGTGATGGCGGTGCTGGTGACGGCACCGCCGGAGCTGCTCGGGGTCAGCAGGGTCGTGGCGCCCACCGCTTCGGTCACGGTGAAGGGAGCCACCACCGGCGCGGCGATCACGTTGATGGTGACGCTGGAACTGGCCGCACCGCCAGCATTGGTGTATTGGACGGTGTAGGCGTATGTCCCGGCCGGGGTGGTCCCGGCCTGGCTGATGGTGCCGTTGGCGTTGAGCGTCAGCCCGGCGGCGATGGGGCCGCCGGCGGTGATGGCGGCGCCGGTGACGGCTCCGCCGGTGCTGCTCGGGGTCAGCAGGGCCGTGGCGCCCACCGCTTCGGTCACGGTGAAGGGAGCCACCGCCGGCGCGGCGATCACGTTGATGGTGACGCTGGAACTGGCCGAACCGCCGGCATTGGTGTACTGGACGGTGTAGACGTAGGTCCCGGCCGGGGTGGTCCCGGCCTGGCTGAGGGTGCCGTTGGCGTTGAGGGTCAGGCCGGCGGCGATGGGGCCGCCGGAGGTGATGGTGGCGCCGGTGATGGCGCCGCCGGTGTTGCTGGGGGTCAGCAGGGTCGTGGTGCCCACCGGTTCGGTCACGGTGAAGGGCGCCACCAGCGGTGGGGCGCTCACGGTGATGCTGAGGGTGGAGCTGACCTGGCCGCCGGAATTGCCGTACTGGACCGTATAGACATAGGTCCCGGGCGGGGTGGCGCCGGACTGGCTGAGGGTGCCGTTGGCGTTGAGGGTCAGGCCGGTGGCCAGGGGGCCTCCGGCTGTGACGGTGGCGCTGGTGACGGCGCCGCCGGTGCTGGCGGGGGTCAGGGTGGTGGTGCTGCCCATCGGCTCAGTGATGTTGAACGGAGCCACCACGGGCGGGATGTCATCGATCCGCACGGTGACCGTCGAGCTGACGCAGCCGGTCTCGTTGCAGTAATTGATGGTGAAGGGGCCATACACGCCGACCGGGGTGGTGCCGTTCTCGGTGAGGGTCCCGTTGCTGTTCAGGGTCAGGCCCACCGGCAGGGGGCCGCCCGCGGTCAGGGTGGCGCTGGTGATGGTGCCGCCGGTGTCGGTGGGCGCTTCGATGCCGCTGGTGCCGACGGTGACGGTCAGGTTCGGGGTGACGATGGCTGGCAGGGCCTGGGTGACCGTGATGGTCAGGGGCACCACGGTGGTGGCGCCGCCGGCTCCCTGCAGCTGGACCTGCAGCTGGTAGGTGCCGGAGACGGTCGGGGTTCCGCTGATGATGCCGGTCACCGGGTCCATGCTGAGCCCGGGCGGCAGGCTGCCGCTGGCCAGGGTGGCGCCGGAGATCGGGCCGCCGCTGGTCAGGGCCGGAGTGAGGGTCGCCAAGGTGCTGCCCACCCGGCCGGTGGCTGGGCTGTATGCCGCCACCAGGGGCGCGGCCACAGTGTTCACGGTGATCGTCACCGGCGCCGTCACCTGGCCGCCGGAGGCGTTCACCAGGGCGATGCTGGCCGGGTAGGTCCCGGCGGCCAGCGGGGTCCCGGCGATGCTGCCGGTGGCCGGGTTCAGGGCCATGCCCAAGGGCACGCACCCGCCGGCCAGGGACGCGCCGGTCACCGGGCCGCCCGCGGTGGCCGTCGGGGCGACCTGGAGCGGCGTGCCCACCATGCCGTCGGCGTTCGGGTAGCCGGCGGCGAGGGCGGTGGCACCGGTGGCACTGACCGTGAGGGTCAAGGGCACCGTGAGGGTGCCGCCCGAGCCGTTGCCCAGGTTGATCAGCAGGGGGAAAGCCCCGGCCCGGGTCGGGGTTCCGGTGATGACGCCGCTGGCGGCGTCGAGGACGAGTCCCGCGGGCAGGGTTCCGTTGGCCAGGATCGCGCTGGTCACGGGTCCGCCGTCGGTCACCGCCGGTGCGACCGGGGCGATGGGACTGCCGAGGATGCCGCCGGCGTTGACATAGGCGGCCGTCAGCGGGTCGGTGGCCAGCGGGTTCACGGTGAGGGTCACCGGCACGGTGGTGCAGATGGCGCTGGCGTTGCAGGTGGTCACCTGGGCCGTGAAGACGCCCGGAGCCGTGGGCGTGCCGGAGATGATGCCGGTCGCGGGGTTCAGGGTCATCCCCGGGGGCAGGCTGCCCCCGGCGAGGGCGGCGGAGGCGATGGGGCCCCCGGCGTTGAGCGGGGTCACGGTGAGCGGGGTGGCGACGGTGGTGGTCAGGGCCGGGTAGACCGGCGACGGCGCGGCCGGATCGACGGTGTAGACGAGCGCGGTCGAGGCCGAACGCACCCCGTCGGAGGCGGTGACGGTGAAGCCGGCCACGCCCGGGGCGGTGGGGATGCCGGTGATGCTGCCGTCGGGGTTGAGCGTCAGGCCGGCGGGAAGGCTGCCGGAGCTCACCGAATAGGTGATCGAGACCGATCCGCCGTGGGTCAGGTTCGGGAGCTGGACGGGGATGGCCGTGCCCGCGGCAAAGGTTTTCGGCGTGGCATAGCCCAGGCCAAGGGCGTCATTGTCGACCGTCATCTTGAAGGTCACGGCCTGGCAGGCGCCGGCGGCATCGCAGAGCTGGACCGTCAAGGTGTAGAGCCCGGCGGTGGTGGCCACGCCGGTGACGCTCCCGCCGGGATTGAGGGTCAGGCCGGGAGGCAGGCTGCCGTTGATCAAGGTGGCCCCGGCGACGGGGCTGCCCCCCTGGAGGACGGGGACCTCGTCCACGGTGCTGCCCACGGTGGTGCTCAGATTGGCGTAGCTGGCGCCCAGAGCCGGCGTCCCGGCCGCGCTCACGGTGATCGTGACCCATTGGGCCGCCAGGGCGCCGCTGGCGTTGCGCAGCTCCACCTGGACCCGGTAGGTCCCGGAGGTGGTGGGCGTCCCGGCGATGGAGCCGTCGGGATCGAGGACCATGCCCGGAGGGATCAGGCCGGAGAGGAGGGTGGCCGCCGCCACCGGCCCGCCGGAAGGGATGGCCGGCGCCACGCTGAGCGCCGCCCCGATGGCGCCGGAGGCGTCGGTATAGGTGGCCTGCAGGGGCGTCGCCTGGACCTGGTTGACCGTGATGGTCACCGGCACGACCGCGACCGCGCCGGAGGCGTTGCCCAGTGCCATGGCCAGCGGGTAGACCCCGGCCGTGGTCGGCGTGCCGGAGATGACCCCGGCGCCTGAGGCGGCCCCGTCCTGCGGCCTGATCCCGGCCCTGGCCGACGCGGCCGGGGTCGCCCCGGAGGCGAGGGTCATCCCGGGCGGCAGCGGTCCGGCCACCACGACCGCGCTCGTCACCGGGCCGCCGTCGATCACGGCCGGGGGGACGCTCAGCGGGGTGCCCACCATGACGGTGGCGTCGGTGTATTGGGCGTCGAGGGGATCGGCCGTGGCCGGGTTGACGGTGATGATCTCGGGGCACACGACGGTCTGGCCCTGGCCCGACAAGCCGATGGCCAAGGGGTAGACCCCGCCCTGGGTGGGTGTTCCAGAGATGCTGCCATCGGGGTTCAGGACCATGCCCGGGGGCAGCGTGCCCCGGCTCAGGGCAGCGCCGGTGATGGCGGCGCCCGAATGCTGGGGTGCCACCGCCAGCGGCGTGCCGACCGTCGTGGTGACGTTGGTGTAGCTGGCGGCCAATGATGCCGATGACGGGGCTGCGGGGATGAGGTTGCCGGCGTCGTCGCAGAAGGTCGCGCTGCTCCCGCAGGAGACGGCCAGCACCAGGGCGCAGGCGGCTCCGATCGAGCTCAGGCACTTCGTCCAGCACAGGGGTCGGATCACGACTTCACCTCGGTATTCATGGGTTTCCATTCACGGGCAAGGGGGTTCGAAGTCCAGAGGGCCTGGATCGGGAAGGTGGCCGGCCCAGCGCCTCCGGGGCGGACCCGTCCCAGGTCGCGGACCGGCGCGAGAATGGACGGCGCTGGGGATTCCGCCGGCAGCGGGGTGCAGGAAAACCCTACCGCCAGCAGGAGGCATGAGAAAAGCAGCTCAGCACCTCGATCGGCTGGTTCGAAACATGGATGAAGTAGCCTATCGACCTGCTCTCCCCTTGTCGGTTAGGCACCGATTACTGGATGCCAGAGAAACAAGCACACAGCTACTATACTGCGGAACGCCCTTTCACTATATAGATCGTTTGGGGATGGTATCAACTTTAATCTTATTTCAGGAAGGGGTGGCGACCTGCCCTTGGATGCATCCAGTCGGAGAGGGTGAACCCATCTTCCGGATCCGCCGCCGAGACCCCCTGCGCGGAGCCCAGGCGCCAACGTTCCTTGCCCCGGCCTGCAGCATGTATAATGGATATGCGTTCTGATTCCGAATCCGAGGCTGCCGCATGCCCACCAAGATCCTCATTGTCGAGGATGATCCAATTAATGTTAGGTTCATGCAGGTTGTGCTCATCCGCAAGGGCGGGTACGAGGTGGCGGTGTCCGAGGATGTGGCTGAGATCATGTCCCTGGCGGAGACCGGCGGATTGAGTGCGATCATCATGGACATCAGCCTTTCCCGCACCTCCTACCAGGGCAGGAAGGTGGATGGGATTTTCATCACCAAACTGCTCAAGGCCAACCCGGCCACCGCCGGCATCCCGGTGATCCTCGCCACCGCCCACGCCATGACCGGCGACCGGGAGCGTTTCCTGGCCGAAACCGGGGCGGAGCACTACCTGTCCAAGCCGATCCACGATCCAGATCACTTCCTGGCGCAGGTGCGCAAGGTCCTGCCGGCGGGTTCTTGAGGCGGCCGGAGCGGGCCGCGCCCAGGCCGGCGCAAGGCCCGGCCTACCGGCTGCTGGTGGAGTACCGACGGGTCGAGGTTCCAGGGCTGGCAGAAACAGGGCCCCAGGCAGACCGCCCAGGGCGTCCGGACGGTGAGCGGCGTGCTGGAGCGCGCCCTGCAGGAGGGCGGCGTCCCGGTGGCGGCGCTGGGCGGCTCCGGCCGCACCGACGCCGGGGTCCACGCCCTGGGCCAGGTGGCCCACCTGCACCTGGCCCCGGGACCCGCGCCCCGGCCGCGGGACCTGCAAAGGCTGTTCGACGCCGGCCTGCCCGGGGATGTCGCGGTGCGTTCCGTGGCCACCTGCAGCCCCGGCTTCCATGCCCGCCACGAAGCCATGAGCCGAACCTATCTGTACCAACTCAGCCTGCGCCGCAGCGCCTTCGCCAAGCCCTATATCTGGTGGGTGAAGCCGCCCATGGACCTGGCCGTCCTGGCGCAGGCCTGGGCGGCGTTCCAGGGCGCCTACGACCTCTCCAGCTTCGCCGACCTGGAGCCGGGGGAGGACCCGCGCTGCCAGATCCAGTCCTCGGAGCTGGCCCGGCAGGGGGACCTGGTGCTGCTGCGGGTGACCGCCACCCACTTCCTGCGCCGCCAGGTGCGGCGCATGGTGGGCGCGGCGGTGCTGTGCGCCCTGGGCAAGGAGAACCCCGGGCGCATCGCCGGGGACCTGGCCCTGCCCACCGGGGAGGCCAACCTGTTCTGGGGCGCCGCCGCGGCCCCGGCGGCCGGGCTTTTCCTGGAACGGGTGCGCTATCCTGGAGACCCGGTGGCGTTCCCGCTGCAGGCGGCGGTCCCGGTATTCTGATCCCTTTCCTGGAGGAGCCTTTGGGCATCTTCGACATCCTCGGCCCGGTCATGGTGGGCCCGAGCAGTTCCCACACCGCCGGGGCGGTGCGCATCGGCGCCTTCGCCCGCAAGCTCCTGGGAACCGCGCCCGGCGAAGCCCTCATCCAGCTGCACGGGTCGTTCGCCGCCACCGGCGAAGGCCACGGCACGCCCCTGGCCCTGCTGGCCGGGCTGCTGGGCATGGCCCCCGACGACGAGCGCATCCCCAGGGCCGAGGCGGTGGCCGCGGAACAGGGGCTGGCCTACCTGTTCGAACCGGTCGACCTGGGCGACGTGCATCCCAACTCCGCGCGCCTGCGCCTGGAGGCCGAAGGCACCGTGCTGGAACTGTGCGCCAGCTCCGTCGGCGGCGGCCGGATCGAGGTGTGGAACATCGACGGCTTCACCACCGACCTGGACGGCCAGTACCCCACCCTGCTGCTCACCTACCCGGACCGCCCCGGCGCCGTGGCCATCGTCAGCGCCATCCTGGCCAACGCCGCCCTGAACATCGCCAGCATCAAGGCCCACCGCGACAGCCGCGGGGGCCAGGCGCTCATGACCGTGGAACTGGACCTGGAGCCCCCCGCCAGCGTGCTGGAATCCCTGCGCTGCCTGCCCCAGTTCGAGCAGGTGCGGTTCATCCCCAGTCTCGGGTTCGGAGGTTAGATGACGCATCGTGAAGGCACCCTGGGCGCCGCGCGCGACGCCGCGGAACAGGCCGGCGTCTCCCTGGCCGCCATTTTCCTCCAGCGCGAGGCGCAGGCTTCGGGCAGGCCCGAAGCCGATCTGCGCGCGCTCATGCTGAGCCGGATGAGCGTCATGCGGCAATCCATGGAGAAGGGACTCTCGACACCCCAGCATTCCCGCAGCGGCCTGGTCAAGGGCGGGGCGGCGCGGATGCACCAGTGGCTGGCGCAGGGCGGCTCCCTGCTGGGGGCCGACTTCACCCGCATGGTCGGCGCGGCCCTGGCCGTGGCCGAAGTGAACGCCTGCATGGGCCGGGTGGTGGCCGCGCCCACCGCCGGGGCCTGCGGGGTGCTGCCGGCTTCGGTCTTCACCGTGGCCGACGCCCGCGGGCGGGGCGAGGAGGCCCTGCTGCGGGCCTTTTTCACCGCGGGCGGGATCGGCCTCGTGATCGAGAAGCTGGCCACCCTGTCCGGCGCCGAAGGCGGCTGCCAGGCCGAAGTGGGCTCCGGCTCGGCCATGGCCGCCGGCGCCCTGGTGGAGCTGATGGACGGCACTCCGGCCCAGGTGGAGCACGCGGTGGCGTTCGCCCTGGCCAACGTGCTCGGCCTCATCTGCGACCCGGTGGGCGGCCTGGTGGAGGTCCCCTGCGTCAAGCGCAACGTCATGGGCGCCGTGAACGCCGCCTCCTGCGCCGAGATGGCCCTCGCCGGGCTGGAGAGCGTGTTCAGCGCCGACGCGGTGATCGAGGCCATGGGCCGGGTGGGCCGGAGGCTGCCCGACGAGTTCCGGGAGACCGCCCGGGGCGGGCTCGCGGCCATCCCCCTGCAGAAGCAGGACGCGCCCGTCATGGACAGGGCGCCAAAAGATACCAAAGATCTCATATAGGATGGCGCCGGGGAAAGGGTATGATAGGGGCCGTCCTCATTCGACCATCATCATTCAGGAGTTAGCCATGGCTCTGGATACCTTTCCCGCGACGGTGGCACTGCGGGACGGCAGGAGCGTTGTCCTCACCCCCATGCAGCCGTCCTGTTCAGGCGCCCTGCTCGCCTTCTACCGCGCCCTTCCCGAAGAGGACCGGCTGGTGCTCAGGGACGATGTGACCACCACCGACTGGGCCGAAAGCTTCATGCGCAGGGTGGAGAGCAAGGAAGTGATCTCGCTGGTGGCCAAGGCCGGCGGCAAGGTGGTGGGCGAAGCCACCCTGTACCGTTCCCTGCGCGGCTGGACCCGGCACGTGGGCGAGATCCGCGTCGCGGTCGCCCCCGCCTTCCGGCGCAAGGGGCTGGCCACCGCCCTGGCCTCGGCCCAGGTGAAGATCGCCACCGACCTGGGCATCGAGAAGATCATCGTCCAGGTGGTGGACAACCAGGTCGGCGCGCGCCGGACCTTCGAAAAGCTGGGCTTCCACAAGGACGCCGTCCTGCCCCACCACGTCATGGACGTGGCCGGCACCAAGCGCGACCTGATCGTCCTGGCCAACGACGTGTCCCAGATATGGGCGGCCATGGAGACCGCCACCCAGGACTACGCGGTCCACTAGGCGTCCGTCGTTCCGCCCGGCGCGCCTTGCGGTGGGCTGCGGGTTCCGGTTTCTTGCGCCGACCCACCGGTGCGTGAGAGCCTTGCCGCGTCCTCGTCGGCTTCGCCTCCTGCGGGTGCGCCAAGGTCTCACGCTGTCCTTCCCCGCCTGGGATGGGGGTTCCTTCGGTTGGCGGCAGGGGGGCAAGGCGGCGGCTGCTTTGGAGCACGTGGGTCCCGGGATGGTTTTTCTGAAATTTGTTCAACGAAACGAAGACGAATCGACTCGGCCCTGGGGGGAAGGAGCAGCGTGGCCGCTTGCATCGCCCGCAGCGCAGCGAGGACGTTGCAAGCGGACCACGCGCCGGTGGGTCGGCGCACGAACCCGGGACCCGAGGCCGACCGCAAGGCGCGACGGGAGGGACAACGGACGCCGGACTACAGCGCCTTCAGGGTCCGGGTGGCCACGGAGGAATCGCCCGCGGCGTTGGTGACCTTGCAGCGCAGCACCAGGTCCGGACCGTCCCCGGCGTCGAACACCAGGGCATGTCGGTCGGCGCCGGCGGTGATGGTGCCGCCCTCGATCGACCAGGCGTAGGTCATGCCGGGCACCTCCGGCACCGAGGCGCGCAGCCCCTGGGCCCGGGGCAGGAACGACGCGGGTGCGAACAGGCTTTCCGGCGGCCTGGCGACCACCTGGACCTTGGCCACCGCCACCCGGGTGGGGTCGTCCAGGGAGGCCACGCGCACCGTGTAGCCCCCCGGGACTTCCGGGGCCACATAATGCCCGGCCTGGTCGAGGCTGCCGGCGCCGGGCTCGCCCAGGCTCCAGGCCACGCCCAGGGTGATCCCGCCGGAGATGTTGAAGCCGAACTTCATGGCCCGCCCGGCCGTGAGGGTCACCGCCGCGGGGCTGATGGCGAGCGTCACCGGCGCCACCACCGGAACCTCCAGGGAGGAGTTCAAGGTGTCCCCGGCCTGGTTGGTCACCTGGCACCTCAGCTCCAGCTTGGGACCGGTCCCGGCCCTGAAGGTGACGGCGGGGGAAGTGATGCCGGCGGTGACCTCGCCGCCGGTGACGCTCCACAGGTAGGTCGACCCGGCCACAGGGGCGATGCCCGCCTTCAGCCCTTCGGCCCCGGGCAGCACCCGCGCCGGCGCGCTGATCGTGCCGGCGGGCGGCGCCACCACGGTCACCTTGGCCGCGGCGGTCTGGCCGGTGACGGTGAACCGGGCCTGGACCGTGAACACGCCCGGGGCGGCCGGGGCCTGGTAGCGGCCGTCGGCGGCCACCGTGCCGCCTCCCGGCTCCAGCACCCGCCAGGTCACTTCCCGCGCCGCCACGCCGTCCATGCTGGCGCCGAAGGCGGCCGCGCGCCCCACGGTCAGCACGGCCCGGGCCGGCACCACCGCCACCGTCGCGACGGTGGGTTCCACCGCCGGGCCGGGGCCCTTCCAGCACCCCGTGAGCAGGGCCATGCCCATGAGTCCCAACCCCGTTGCCGCGATGCGCATGCCAACCCTCCTGGTGTTCAGTGTCCGTGCCGGCTGATGAAGAAGGCGGCCCCCCCCGTGCCGATGGAAGCCAGGGCCGCCAGGGGATAGACCCAGGCCAGCGGCCACAGGATGACGCCTCGGCCCACGACCAGGAAGAAGGAAATGAAGGCGAGCGAGCCCAGCACATTGCCGCGCAGCAGGCGGGCGGCCGCGGCCGGGCCCTGGCGGTGCTGGGTGAACGCGGCCAGGACCACGCCGAACACCGGGAACGGGGCGATCAGGCCGCTCAGCTGCGGCCCGAGGCTGCGGGCGGCGGCGGTCAGGGCCAGGACGAAGGCGGTGGCCACCCCCATCCGGGCCGGGAGGTCCCAGCGCGGCGGGTCGGCCGGAGCGGCCGTGAACGGCCGGCGCGGCAGCCACCGGTGCGCCGCGGCGATGGCCGCCAGCAGGAGCAGCGCGGCGGCCGGCAGGGTCCAGGGGGCCCGGTTGAGCAGGGCGGTGCAACCGGCGAAGGCCAGCAGGGCCGCCGGGGCGCACACGGTCCACGGCAGCTTCCCGGCCGCCCGCCCGTAGGTGAGGCAGAACACGCAGACTGAAACCTGCCCCGCCAGGTTGCCCACCGCGGCCCGGGCCGCGAAGGCCGGCCCGTACTGGAGCGCCAGGAACAGGGAGATCGGCCCGGAGGTCAGCGGCAGCCCCATGAGCAGGCCGCTGACGGCCGGCCCCCAGCGCCGCCCGGCCAGGGTGACCATGCCGATGAACAAAGGGGTCACCAGAAGCTTGAACAGAAGCACGGTCAAGGGCGGGTCCTCACTTGGGCGGGAACGGTATTGATTGTATTGTAGTTAATGAATCATTCCCAGCCCCACGCATCCCAGGCAGTCCCGGCAGGAGGACCCATGTCAGCAAGCGCCACCCTTTCCTTCCCCATCGCCCAGGTGCGCCAGCAGTTCCCGGCCATGCAACGGATCCACAACGGCCGCCCGGCCGCGTATTTCGACGGCCCCGGCGGCACCCAGGTGGTGGCCGGCTGCATCGAGGCGATGGCCGACTACATGCGCCGGGGCGGCGCCAACCTGCACGGGCAGTTCCCCTCCAGCCGCGAGACCGAGGCGCACATCGAAGCGGCGAGGGCCGCCATGGCCGACCTGCTGAACGTGGACGCGCGCACCGTCGCCTTCGGCGCCAACAGCACCACCCTGGCCCTGGCCGCGGCCCGGGCCATCGGCAGGGACTGGAAGCCCGGCGACGAGATCGTCGTCACCGAGCTCGACCACCGCGGCAACGTCGACCCCTGGATCGCCCAGGCCCGGGACAAGGGCGCCAGCGTGCGCTGGATCAAGGTGGACACGGGGACCTTCACCCTGGACCTGCGCGACCTGGAGACCGTGGTCAATCCCAGGACCGTGCTGGTGGCCGTGGGGCTTGCCTCCAACGCCGTGGGCACGATCAACGACGTGAAGCGGGTGGCGGACCGGGCCAGGTCCGTGGGCGCCGTGGTGGCGGTGGACGCGGTGCAGGCGGTGCCGCACATGCGCGTGGACCGGGACGCGCTGGGCGCCGATTTCCTGATGTGCTCCTCGTACAAGTTCTTCGGCCCGCACATGGGCGTCATCACCATGGGCGCCGAGCTGATGGACCGGCTCCCGGCCTACAGGCTGGCGCCGGCCCCCGGCTTCATCCCCGACAAGTTCGAGACCGGCACCCAGAACCACGAAGCCATCGCCGGCATTCCGGCCGCGGTGGGCTTCATCGCCTCGCTCGGCACCGGCGCCACCCGCCGGGAGCAGCTGGTCTCCGGCTACGAGCGGATCGAGGCGCACGAGAACCGCCTGATCGGGCGCATGCGCGAAGCCCTGGCGGTGCTGCCGGGGATCACGCTGTACCAGGCCCCCTGCGCGGTGCCCAAGACCCCCACCGTCGCCTTCACCATGCCCTCCATGGCCAGCGAGGCGGTGTGCCGCAGCCTGGTGGAGGATCAGTCGGTGTTCGTGGCCAGCGGGGACTTCTACGCCATGACCCTCGCCGACAAGCTGGGCATCAACCCCCAGGGATGGGTGCGGGCCGGGCTTTCGCCGTACAACACGGACGAAGAGGTGGACCGCTTCATCGAAGGGATGACCCGGCTGGCGCGCCGATAGCGGCCGGCCAGCGGGCTATTCCGGAAGGCGCAGGAAGGCGTCGATGAGGGAGGTCTCCACCCGCCCGCCCGCGTGGTCCGCGCCAAGCCGCTCGTAGAATTCCCCCGCGGCCTGGTAGATCCGCGCGGCCGCCGGGTCATCCTCGACGAAGGCCGCGATCTCCCGCATCTCGTCGGCCCAGCGCCCGGCCTTGGAATACATGTCCGGAAGGCCCACGGCGAAGCGCTTCAACAGTTGCGGCTGGCGGGCGGCGAGTTCCACGCGCAGCGCCGCCCCCGCGCCCGCCCGGGTGGCGGCGAGGACCATGGCCGCGCCGATCGCGAGCATCCCCTTGCTGATGCCGGCATAGGACATCTTGAGGGCCGAAGCCGCCCCGACCGGGCCCTCGATGACGCGGGTGTCGAGCCCCAGGCCGCCCAGCCAGGCCAGCTCCGCGGCCGGCCCGCCGGCGAGGAAGAGGGTCGGCCCGGGCTTGCCCGGCTCCGGCGGCAGGCCGATGATCGCGCCGTCCACGAAGCGGGCCGGACCTGCGCCGATGATCCCGGCCACGCGCTCCACCGTGCGCACGTCGACGGCGTTGCAGTCGACGAAGATCGGGCTCCCGCCGGCGCGCGCGAACGCCGCCGCCAGGCGCTCGGCCAACGGCACCGCCGCCGCCGGCGGGACGACGGACAGGATGACGTCGGCGGCGGCGATCTCGTCGTCGCCGGCGCCGACCATGCCCGCGGCTTCGGCCCGGCTCCGGGTCGCGGGGCTGCGTCCGGCCCAGGAGGTCAGCACCCGGGCGCCGTGCTCGGCGAGGCGGCGCCCGAGCGCGCTGCCCATGGCGCCCGGGGCGATGATCGCGATGGTCGAAGTCATGTCCGTCCCTCCTTCACAACTGGAGCCAGCGCCGCGTCCGCCATCCGGCCGAGATCGGAGCTGCCCTGGCCGTTGGCCAGCGCCTTGGCCGCCGCCAGCAGCAGCGCGGCCTGGACCCGCTCCGGCAGGTGCGGCAGCAGGTCCGCCACGGCGGCCACCGCGAGCACCTGATGGCTGTGGTTGAAGGCCGGGTCGTTGGCGGAGGCCGCCTCGGCCAGGACGGCCAGCACCGGCCCGCAGCCCTGCCCTTCCAGCAGGAGCCGGGCCAGGCCCATGGCCGGCTCCGGTTCGCCGTCCAGGATGGCGTCGAGCAGGGCCGCCGCCGGGTCCCCCGGCGGCGCGCGGGGCGGCTGCGGGCGCGGCCGGTCCTCGTCCTCGCCGGTGGGGAACAGGTTCACCAGGGCCGCTGCCTGCACCCACGCGGTGGGCGCGCCGCTTCCCGCCTCGGCCACCCGCTTGGCCAGGCAGGCCAGGTGGACGAAGTTCCAGGAGGTCTTGCCCTCCAGGTCGCGGCGGGCGTCCAGCTGCTTTTCCGCCGCCGCCAGCGCCAGCACCGCCAGCAGGTCGCCGCTGCCGGCGCCGGAGCGCACCCGCGCCGAGAACCGGTCCAGCAGGTCCACCAGGCCGGAGTCGCAGACCTCCCGGGCGGCGGTCTCGTGCGCCTGGGCGCTCTGCTGCGCCTCCCGGTGCGCCACCGGCCCGGCGTCCCCCAGGCGGCGGCCCGCGCGCTCATGCCAGAACGTGTCGAACGGCTCGGAAGCGCAAAGCCACGCGGTCAGGGCGAGCATCACCCGCCCGGCCTCCTGCGGCCCGCCCAGGGCCAGGAACAGCTCGCCCAGCAGCCGGGCCAGGGCGGACTTGTGCCCGACGTTGGCCATGTCCGGCTCCGCAGCCCGCTCCAGGCGCAGGAACTGCTCCCAGCCCACCTCCGGCACCGCCCGGGCTTCGCCCCAGGCGATGGCGGCCCGCCGGTGCGCCAGCGCCATCTCCAGATTGCCCCAGTTGCCCGAGCCGCGGCCGATGGCGCCAAGGCCGCGCCCCGCCGGGCAGCGGCCTTCGACGGCCAGGGCGTGCAGCTGGGTGGCCAGCACGCGCAGGAAGCTGGCCTCGGCCAGCAGCGGGCGCAGGCGGTAGACGGCCTGGAGCCCCAGGAGCCCGTGCGGGATGTGCGGCAGGTAGGCCGCCCAGTCCACCGCCGGAGCCAGCTTCAGCACCGCCTCCCGGCCGGCGTCGACGGCGCCCGCAGGCTGGCCGCAAAGGCCGCCGAAGGCGCGGAAGAACCCCGGAGATGGCCGGTCCAGTTCAAGGAGCCAAGTTTCCAGCGCGTTCATCGGACTCCCCCCGCCCGGCCCATTCTACTCCTGGGGAATGCCCCAGTGCGCGCAGACGATCCGGCTCCAGTGGTGGTCCCAGGCCCGGCGCCACACCAGCGTGCCTTCGGCCAGTCTGGCCTCCGCCAGGCGCGCCGCGAGGTCCGCGCGCAGCGGATCTGCCGCGGGCCCCAGCCGCTGCTCGGCCTGGGCGACCAGCTCCCTGAACAGCTTGCGCTCGGCGTCATAGTGGTCCAGGAAGCCCGGCGCGTCCGGCGCGGGCGCCGCGGCCCGGAGCCGGCGCCAGTCGGCGAACAGGGCCCGGCAGCGCAGGTCCGAGCGCATGGGTTCCTTCACCGCGTCCCAGCCCGGGCCCGCCCCGGCCTTGGCTTCGGCCCGGTCCAGGGCCGAGCGCAGCTTGACGGCCTTGGCCACGTCCTTGGCCAGGTGCTCCAGGGCGACGAAGGCGCGGGCCTTGGCTCGCTTGGCCCGGCGGGTGAAGTAGGCGTCCATGGCGTTGACGATGGCGTCCGCCGGCACGCCCTCCCCGGCCCAGGCCTGCAGCTGCAGGAAATCCTCCCGGCGCATGAAGGCCGAGCGGCCGTGCAGATGGAAGGCCCACTCCGCCTCCATCCAGTCCAGTTCCTCCCGGGTGTAGGGCATGCCGGCGCTCAGCACCGGGTCCGTGCGATCATCGAAGTTTCTCCCATGACTCTGGATTCTAGCGCCTCAGGGTAGACTTGGGGCAGGGAGCGAGCAGTGCCTATCCGTGAACAGATCCGATACAAAAGCCGAAAAGAGATGGAAAAGCTCAGGGAGGCCGGGCGCCTTGCGGCCAACGCCCTGCGGGTGGCGGCCCGGGCGGCCAGGCCGGGCGTGAGCCTCCTGGAACTGGACAGGCTGGCGGAGACCTACATCCGCAAGCAGGGCGGAGTGCCCAACTTCAAGAACTACCACGGCTTCCCGGCCACCCTGTGCACCTCGGTGAACGACCGCGTGGTGCACGGCATCCCCGACAACTATATTTTGCGCGACGGCGACATCATCGCCATCGACTGCGGAGCCAAGCTGGACGGCTTCCACGGCGACACCTGCCTGTCGGTGGGCGTGGGCACGGTGAGCGAGGAGGCCCGGACCCTGCTGCAGGCCACCCAGCTGGCCATGTTCCTGGGCATCGACTACTGCCGCACGGGCTTCCGCCTGGGAGACATGGCCACCGCCGTGCAGACCTTCGGCGAGGAGCGCGGCTACAGCATCGTGCGCGAGTACATCGGCCACGGCATCGGCCGCGAGCTGCACGAGGACCCCCAGGTGGTCTACGCCGACACGCGCCCCGGCACCGGCTTCCGCATGGAGGTCGGCATGACCATCACCATCGAGCCGATCTTCAACATGGGCTCCCAGCGCTGCCTGGTGGAGCCGGACGGCTGGACCGTGCGCACCGCAGACGGCGCGCTCAGTGCCCAGTTCGAGCACGCCGTGGCCATCACCAGGGACGGCCCGTGGATCCTCAGCATGCCGGACCCGGAATTCGAACTGGAGGACGGACTCTGATCATCCAGGCCCCCGCCAAGCTGAACCGCTTCCTGGCCGTCCTGGGCCGGTTCGCGGACGGCTTCCACGAGCTGGAACTGGTCACCACGGTGCTGGAAGGTGTCGACGGCCTCGCCGACACCCTGGAAGGCGGACCGGCATCCTCCTTCTCCCTGGCCCTCGAGGGCCCCGCTTCCGGAGGCCTGCGCGCCGACGAAGGCAACCTTGTGGTCCGCGCCTGGCGGCTCCTGGAGCGGGAGGCGGGCCGGGAACTGCCCGCCGCCCTCCGGCTGCACAAGCGCATCCCCCACGGCGCGGGCCTGGGGGGCGGCTCCAGCGACGCCGCCGCGGCCCTGAAGCTGGGCGACGCCCTGTTCTCCCTGGGCCTGGGGCAGCCCGCCCTGCTGCGCCTGGCGGCGCAGCTGGGCAGCGACGTCCCGCTCTTCGTCCTGGGCGGCACGGTGCTCGGCCTGGGCCGGGGCGAGAGGGTCTTCCCGCTGCGGCCGATTCCCCTCGAGCCCATCCTCATCGTCCATCCCGGCCTCTACGTCGCCACGCCCAGCGTCTACAAGACCATCGCCCAGGTGGGCTACCCCATCCCCGAGCCCTGCCCCAGCCTGGGCCCGGGCGCTTCGCCCCCCTGGAGGAACGACCTCGCCGGCGCGGCCGTCTACGCCTGCCCCGCCCTGGCCGAGGTGCGCGCGGCGCTCATGGAGACCGGGGGCGAGCCGCTGCTCTGCGGGTCCGGCGCCTGCTGGGCGGCGCGCTATGCCACGCCCGAGCAGCGGGACGCCCAGTGCAAGGCCCTGGAGGCCGCGCATCCCGGCTGGATCGTCTGGACGGTCTGAACCCGGCGGAGACAGCTCTGGCGCGCCGTGCCCCTGTCGGGCATCCTGGGAGGCATGACCAGCAGCGCGGCCCTCCGGGTCCGGAATTTGAAGAAACAGTTCCCGAAGGTCCTGGCCGTGGCAGGGCTGGACCTGGAGGTCGCCCGCGGCGAAGTGTTCGGCCTCCTGGGGCCCAACGGCGCGGGCAAGACCACCACCCTGGAGATGATCGAGGGCCTCACGCCTTCCGACGGCGGCGAGATCGAGGTGCTGGGCCTGGACTGGAGGCGCCACGGGCGCGAGATCCGCAGCCGCATCGGGGTCCAGCTCCAGTCCACCAGCCTCTTCAACAAGATCACCCCGCGCGAGGCCCTGGACCTCTACGGCGCCTACTACCCCAGGCGCCGCCCGAGCCGGGAGCTGCTGGAGCTGGTCCAGCTCACGGACAAGGCCGACGCCTACCACGCGACCCTGTCCGGCGGCCAGATGCAGCGCCTGGCGCTGGCGCTGGCGCTGGTGAACGACCCCGAGCTGGTCTTCCTGGACGAGCCCACCACCGGCCTCGACCCGCAGGCGCGCCGGTCCCTGTGGGACGTGGTCCGGCGCATCAAGGCGGAAGGCCGCACCGTCATCCTCACCACCCACTCCATGGACGAGGCCGAGACCCTGTGCGACAGGCTGGCCATCGTCGACCACGGCCTGCTGCTCACCGAGGGCACGCCCATGGGGCTGATCCAGGGGCTCGCCATCCCCAGCGTGGTGGAGCTCACCTTCGACGGCGCCGCGCCCGACCCCGGCCGGTATGACCTGGGCGTCGCGGTGACCGGCCGGGCCGATGTCTGGGAGATCCCCACCCACGACCCCAAGGCGATGCTGCCCGGGCTGCTGGAGGCCGCCGAAGCCTCCGGGGTGCCCTACACCCAGATCCACGTGCGCCGGGCCACCCTGGAGGACGTCTTCCTGCACCTCACCGGGCGCAGCCTGCGCGACTGAAAGGCTCCCCATGCTGCTCCTCCGACAGTTCCTGATGGAATGGAAGCTCTACAGCCGGGACCGGGTGGCGCTGTTCTGGACCTTCGCCTTCCCGATGCTCATGCTGGTGGGCTTCGGCACCATCTTCCGCTCCGGCTCCGCGCCCGCCTTCACCCTGGTGGTCTCGGCCGATACGGGCGACAGCCCGGCCGGGCGCGACCTGCTGGCCGCCCTGCGGCGCACCCCGCTCAAGCTGGTGGAACTGCCCGCCGCGGCGGCGCAGGCGCGCTGGAAGCAGGGCGGGAGCGCGGCCCAGCTGGCGCCGGAGGGCGGCTCCTTCGCGCTCAAGGTGAACACCTACCTGGCCGCCCAGGGCCAGATGGCCGCCCAGATCGTCCAGGAGGCCAACCTCGAAGCGCAGATCCGCAAAGGCGGCGCCGAGCCGCTCCGGCTGCCGGTGGTGCTGGCCAGCCCGGGCTCGGCCCACGTCTCCAACTACGCCGCCTTCCTGCTGCCCGGGCTGCTGGGCATGAACCTCCTGAGCATGGGCCTGTTCAGCGTGGGCATGGTGAACGTGTCGTACCGGGAAAAAGGCAAGTTCCGGCGCCTGGCGGTGACCCCGCTGCCCAAGTGGATCTTCCTGCTGGGCCAGATCCTGCACCGGCTCACGGTCACCTTCATCCAGTCGGCGCTGATGCTCCTGCTGGGCGACCTCGCCTTCGGCATCGCCAACCAGGGCTCCTACCTGCTGCTCGCGGGCGTGATGGCCCTGGGCACCGGCTGCTTCATGGCCATGGGCTTCGCGCTGGCCGGTTTCGCCCAGACCTCCGAAGGCTACGCGGCCATCTCCAACGTCTTCTTCTTCCCCATGATGCTGCTTTCCGGGGTCTACTTCACGCTGGACTCGGCTCCGCGCTGGATGCAGCGGTCGGTGACCGTGCTGCCGCTGTCGCCCTACCTCAAGGCCCTGCGGGCGGTGTTCAACGACGGCGCCGGCCTGGCCGGGCAGGGGGCCGGCCTGGCGGTCGTCGCCATCTGGACCGCGTTGTGCTTCATGGTCGCGGTGAAGCGGTTCAAGTGGGCCTGATGCTAGAATCCCCGGGAACCTTTCAAGGCGCCGCGATGCCGACCCCCGCCCGTCGACATGCCCGCATGCTCGTGGGGTGCCTGGCGCTGCTGCTGGCCTTCGCCTGCCGCGGCCCCTCCGCGAAACCCCCGGCGCCCCCGGCGCACGCAGCGCACCTGGCGCACCTGGGCTTCACCATCCAGGCCGGCGCCTTCGCCCAGGCGGAGAACGCCGCCCGGCTATCCGAGGCCCTGCAGGCCCGGGGCCTCGGCGCGGTCTACTACGCCTCCGCGCCGGAAGGCGCCCCGCGGCGGCTGTTCCGGGTGCGCTTCGGCGATTTTCCCACCCGCGAGGCGGCCCGGGCCCGGGCCGAAAGCCTGCGCGACCAGGGGGTGATCGAGACGTTCTACATCGTCGCCCCGGAGGAGCCGCCGCTCGCCCGCCCCGCCCCCGCCGACGAGGCGGGGCTCCGCTCCGACCTGGTGGAGACCGCGAACAACTACCTGGGCGTGCCCTACCTGTGGGGCGGCGCCGACGGCTCCGGGTTCGACTGCAGCGGCCTCACCATGGCGGTCTACCGGCTCAACGGGATGCAGTTGCCCCGGTCCAGCCGGGAGCAGTTCGCCCAGGGCGCCCCGGTGCCGCTCGCCGGGGCGCAGAAGGGCGACCTGCTGTTCTTCAGCACCAACCGCTCCGGCACGGTCTCCCACGTGGGCATCTACCTGGGCGGCGACACCTTCATCCACGCGCCCCGGCATGGCCGCAGGATCAGCCGGGAAAAGCTGGCAGGCTACTACCGGGACCGGCTGGTGGGGGTGCGCACGTATCTGTGAGCGGATGGAGCTATCAGAGCTTCCGACACCCGGGCAACCGGGCAAGGGCCGCGTCGAAGGTGGCCAACGGAGTGGCGGCGGCCGATTTCACGGTCTCCAGGATGTAGCAGTCCGCGAAATCGGCCTTGGCCGTCGCCCAGGCCCTGACGGCCGCCTGCAGGATGGCCGGCTCCTGGATATCCAGCTCCGCCATGTCCAGGAGCATGTCGACCACCGCGCAGACTTTCTCTTTCGTGAATCCGTAACTGCCCGAAAGCACCCAGGCCAGTTCGAGGACCGAAAGCTGGGTCACCAGGACCGGCTGATGCTCCCGGATGAAAGTCTGGGCCTTGGCGGCCTGGGCCGGGTCATCCCGGGTGACCAGGCGGACCAGCACATTGGTGTTGATGGCCGCCACGCTCAGCCCTTCAGCCGCTTCATCCTGGATCCCAGGAACGCGCGCCGGGCCGCCTTGATGTCCTCGTCGGCGAGCCGGATTCCAGTATCCCCGACCAGCTGGTACAGGTCGTCCAGCGTGAAGCGTTTGACCCGGACCACGTAGTCCCCGTTCTCCTGCCGGTCCCAGACCAGCTCCGTCCCGGTCCGGACCCCGAGATCCCGCCGGACTTCAGCGGGCACGGAAATCTGCCCCTGGCTGGTGACTTTGGATTTGGCGACGAGCATGCCCGCCTCCTTCATTACCAATGGTAATGCATTACCGGCCTGGCGCAAGGGTGTCTGGCCGGGCGGCTATTTCCCGACTACCTTGGCGTCCGTGATGACCACCGGGGTCACCGGCATGTCGCCCGGGCCGGTCTTGACGTCCTTGATCTTGTCAACCGTGTCCATGCCCTTCACCACCTTGCCGAACACGCAGTAGCCCCAGCCGTCCTGGCCCGGGTAGTCGAGGAACCCGTTGTCCTTCACGTTCACGAAGAACTGGGCGGTGGCGCTGTGCGGGGCGGAGGTGCGGGCCATGGCGATGGAGCCGCGGACGTTCTTCAGGCCCTTGGCCGCGGCCTCCTTGGCCTCGTTCTGGATCGGCGCCTTGGTGGCCTTTTCCGATCCGTCCGCCGTGATGCCGCCGCCCTGGATCATGAAGCCGGCGATGACCCGGTGGAAGGTGGTCCCCTTGTACTGGCCGGAATGGACGTAGCCGAGGAAATTGGCCACGGTCCTGGGCGCGGCGTCGGGCTCGAACTCCACGGTGAAGCTGCCCAGGCTGGTGGTGAAGAGCACCTGGGGCTTGGGGGCGGCGAAGGCCGCCAGGGTGGCGAAGGCGAAGGCGAAAGCGCGAAGGCGCATGGACGGACTCCTCAGGGAACGGTCAGGCCCCCTATTATGCATGGCCCGGGGGGCAGCGTCACTGGCGCTTGAATCCGCGGGGAAAGACGCTACATTAGGCCGACTGACCTCAATGTCCCTGGTGTTTCGCGTGACACACCCCCCCATCATGCTGGCCTGTCCCGACTGCGACCTCCTGCATCGGGCCGCGCCGCCGCGGAGGGGCACCATGAGCCTCTGCGCGCGCTGCGGCGCGGTGCTGGACCGGGGCCGTCCCGCGGGGCTCGCCCTCGCGCTGGCCCTCTACCTCGCCGCGCTCATCCTGTTCTTCCTGGCCAACGGGTTCCCCCTGATGGTGCTGAGCATGCACGGCACCGTGCGCGAAGCCTCGATCCCGGGCTGCGCCCGGATCATGGCCAGCCTGGGCTGGCCCTGGCTGTCGGCCATCCTGCTCACCACCGTGATCCTGGGCCCGCTGCTCCACCTGGGCGGCATGGTCCTGGTGCTCCAGCAGATCGCGCGCCGGCGCCAGGGCGCCTGGACCGCCCGCGCCTTCCGCATCCTGGAGGAGTTCCGCTACTGGGGCATGGTGGAGGTGTTCCTGCTGGGCGTCCTCGTGTCCTATTCCAAGCTCGCCAGGATGACCCCGGTGGCGCCGGGGCCGTCGCTGTACGCCCTGGGCGGGTTCGTCTTCATGGCGGCGCTGGCCGTGTCGGCGCTGGATCCCCGGGCCGTGTGGGAGGCCGCCGGCGGGACCGCGGGCGCCCTCCCTCCGGCCGGAGGGGCCGGGCTCAGCGCCCGGCGCCGCGGACTGCAGGGCTGCTCCGCCTGCGGGCTGGTCGAGCCGATCGAGCGCCACGCGTGCTCCCGCTGCGGCGCCACCCTGCACAGCCGCAAGCCCGAACAGCGCGACCCGCACCTGGGCCCTGCTGGCCACCGCGGCCATCCTCTACATCCCGGCCAACGTCCTGCCGGTGACCCGGGTGATGAACCTGGGCCGGCCGCACGACGACACCATCCTCAGCGGGGTGCTCTACTTCCTGCGCACCGGCTCGTGGCCCCTGGCCCTGGTGATCTTCGTGGCCAGCGTCCTGGTGCCCCTGGCCAAGTTCGTCATCCTGGTCTTCCTGCTGCTCTCGACGAGGCTGCGCTCGCGCTGGCGGCCGCGCAGCAGGGCCGCCCTGTACCGGCTCACCGAGGGGATCGGCCGCTGGTCCATGGTCGACATCTTCGCCATCGCCCTCATGGTGGCCATGCTGCGCATGGGCAGCCTGGCCTCGGTGGCGCCCAGGCCGGGCGCCATGGCCTTCGCCCTGATGGTGGTGGCCACCATCCTCGCGGTGCGCAGCTTCGATCCCAGGCTGGCCTGGGACGCCCTGGAGACTGGACATGGACATGGACATGGACATGGATGAGCCCGAAAGCCCGCCGGCCCTGCCCGAGCCCGTCCCGCGCCGGCGCAGGCCGTCCCTGGTCTGGCTCATCCCGCTGGTGGCGGCGGTGATCGGCGCCTGGATGGCCCTGAAGGCCTACAGCGACCGGGGCCCCACCATCACCATCACCTTCCAGAGCGCCGAGGGCCTGGAGGCCGGCCAGACCCGGATCAGGCACAAGGACGTGGAGGTGGGGCGGGTCACCGCCATCAGCCTGACCCCGGACTTCGGCCGGGTCCTGGTCACCGCCGAGCTCCAGCGCAGCGCCTACGCGCTGCTCTCCGAGAACACCCGCTTCTGGGTGGTGCGCGCCCGGGTCAGCACCAACGGCATCTCCGGCCTGGGCACCCTCCTGTCCGGCGCCTACATCGGCATGGACCCGGGGCCCCGCGGGCGGATGCAGCGCGAATTCAAGGGGCTCGAAAGCGCCCCCATCCTCACGCCCAGCCTGCCCGGCGCGCTGGTGGAACTGCGCGCCGAGAAGCTGGGCTCCCTGAACATCGGCTCCCCCGTCACCTACCGGCAGATCCCGGTCGGCGAGGTGGAGGGCTTCGACCTGGATCCCGAGGGCCGCTCGGTGCTCATCAAGGTCCAGGTCAACGCGCCGTACCACCGCCTGGTCCACCCGCGAGACGCGGTTCTGGGATTCCGGCGGGATCGACCTGAGCCTCGACGCCGACGGCCTCCGGCTGCACTCCGACTCCCTGGTGCAGCTGTTCGTGGGCGGCATCGCCTTCGAGAACCCGCCGGGGCCGCAGTCGCCGCCGGCTCCGGGCCAGGTCTTCACCCTGTTCCCCGGCCGGGACCAGGGCCTTCGAGCCCGTCTACGTGGAGCGCCGCACCTTCGTGCTCAACTTTTCGACGATTCCGTGCGCGGCCTGGCCAAGGGCGCGCCGGTGGAGTTCCGGGGCATCCAGGTGGGCGGGTGGAGGATTTCAGGCTTGAACTGCGGTCCCGGGACCTGGAAGCCCGGATCCCGGTCCTGGTCTCGCTGGAGCCGGACCGGTTCGCCCTCCGGGACGGCCCGCGGCGAACCCATGGAGCGGCTCATGGCCCGGCATGGTGCGCCGGGGCTTGCGCGGCCCAGCTCAGGACCGGCTCGCTCCTCACCGGCAGCCTGTTCGTGGACCTGGGCTTCTTCCCGTCGGCCCCGGCCCGGGCCATGGGCCGCAGCGGCGGCTACCCGGAGATCCCCACCATGCCGTCCTCCGTGGGCGCCCTGGTGGACAACCTCACCAGGCTGGCCGAGCGGCTGCAGAAGCTGCCCCTGGAGGAGATCGCCGAGGAACTGCGGAACACCTTCCCCGAGCTGCGCGACACCCTCGGCCGGACCCGGGACCTCATGGCCCGCCTGGACACCGAGACCGCGCCGCAGGCCCAGGCCACCCTGGCCCAGGCCCAGGCCACCCTGGCCGCCCTGGAGCGGGCCCTGGGCGCCGATTCGCCCACCCAGGAAGACCTGCGCGACGCCCTGGACGATTTCGCCAGGGCCGCCCGCGCCCTGCGCGACCTGGCCGACACCCTGGAGCGGCATCCCGAATCCATGATCTTCGGCAAGGGGAAGACCCCATGACCCGCTGGAAGCTCCTGTCAACCCTGCTCCTGGCCGCCGCCCTGGGCTGCTTTCGACTCCTCCCCGCCGGTGACCTACTACACCCTCCAGCCGCTCCGGCAGGAGCCCGCCGCGCCGACCCGGATCGCCCTCGAGGTCCTCCCGGTGCGCGTGCCGGACCTGCTGCTGCGCCCGCAGATGGTGCTGACCCGGCCTTCCGGCGCCCAGGAACTGTCCGAGACCCACCGCTGGGGCAACCCGCTGGACCAGGACATGCGGCGCGTGCTGGTGGACGACCTGGGCCTGCTCCTGGGCAGCGACGATGTGGTGGAAAGCCCGCTGGGCGCCCGGGTGGCTGCGGCCTACCGGCTCGAGGTGGAGGTGCGCAGCCTGGACGCCCGCCCCGGGACCGGACTCACCCTGGAGGCGGTCTGGATGGTCACCCGGCCCGGCGCGGCCCAGGCCGTCCTGGTGCGCCGCGCGACGCTGCGGGAAGCCCTGCCGGACTCCGGCCCGGACGCCCTGGCGGCGGCCTGCAGCCGCATCCTGGCGGACCTCGCCCGGGAGATCTCCGCGCAGCTCGTCAAGCTACCCTGAAGCGCTGGAGGCGGCCGCGCAGGTCCCCGGCCAGCCGGGCCAGCTCCTCGATCGTGCGGGCGGTCTCACCCACCGACGCGGCCAGTTGCGCGGTGGCGGAAACGCTGCGCTCGGTGAAGCGCATGGTGACGGCCATGGCCTCCTCCGCCTCATGGCCGGCCCCGGACTGGACCTCCATGGCCAGGGAGATGGCATGCACCTGCTCGGCGCTCCGCCGCACGTCCTGCTCGATGGAGGCCAGGTTCCGGGCCACCTCCGCCACCGCCTTGCCCCCGGCCTCGACCCGCTGGTCGCTTTCCTGGATCAGGCTGAAGATCTCCTTGGCCGCGCTGCCGCTGCGCTCGGCCAGCTTGCGGATCTCGTCCGCGACCACCGCGAAGCCCTTGCCGTGCTGGCCGGCCTTGGCCGCCTCGATGGCGGCGTTGAGGCTCAGCAGGTTGGTCTGCCGGGCGATCTCCGCGATCAGCGTGGTGAACCGGGAGACCTTGGCGGCGCTCTCCTTGATGGCGGCCATGGCCTGGGTGGACTCCCCGGCGCTGCGCAGCCCTTCCCGGCTCGCCTCGATGGAGCCCTGGGCCAGGCGCTCCGCCGCGCCGGCGCTCTGCCGGGCCTCCTGGACCGAGCCGGCCATGCGGGCCAGGGCGGCGGTGGAGCTTTCCACCGCCTGCCGCTGCTGGTCGGCGCCGCGGCTGATCTCGCCGGTGGCCGAACTCGATCTGCTCCCCGGTGGCGGCCAGTTCGGTGGCGCTCGAGGCGTTCTGCTCGGCGATCTGGGCCATGGCCTGGATGTCCTCCGCGCAGCTGCACGATGGCCAGGTTCAGGCTTTGGCTGATGTGGTTGAGCTCGTCCCGGCCCTCCACCCGGCTGCTCGCGGTCAGGTCGCCGTGGTGCAGCGCGCTCATGGTGCGCTCGAGGTCCTTGACCCCGCCGGTGATCTGGCGCGACACCAGGCGCACGCACTGGATGCCCACCAGCAGCCCGCCCAGGGCCATGCCCAGGATCCAGGCCTGGCGCCGGCGCCCGAGCCCGGAGCTGGCGGCGACCGCGCCCGTCGAGCCCTTCTGCAACGCCTCCTGGAGCTTCTCCATGGCCTCCCGGGCATCGCGCTGGATCTGCACGTTGCCTTCCATCAGCTCGGGCACGGCGCTGTCCTTGTGCGCCTTGGCCGCCGCCAGCACCGCCGGGAAGCCGTCCACGTACTGCTTCATCGAGGCCAGCCCCTTGTCCACCAGCGGCCGTTCCGCCTCGGTCCAGGGCAGCGTGGAGAACTGGCGGATGGCCTCCAGGGTCCTGCCCCGGTCCTCGTCGGCGCGGGCCACCCGCTTGCCCAGGTAGGCCTCGTTGTGGGCAGCCGCGATCATCGAGATGTGGACCGTCCTGAGGACGTTGGAATCATTGAGGGCCCGGTTGATCATCTTGGACTTCGAGAGGTTCTCCTGCAGCCCGGCCGCGGCCGACTGGGAATCCTTGATGCCCACCCAACCCAGGGCGGCGACGGCGACCAGGAGCAGGGACTGGATGAGCAGCACCAGCACGAACTTGCGGCTGACACTCAGGGAAGCGAGAAATCGGTACAGCATTGAAGACCCCATTTTTCGTAAATATAGATGGGTTGTCGAAAATAGCTTGAAATTCCCAACCCGGTATCGAAAAGGCAGGCCTTCGCGGTCCGGCACCTTCCCACCGGTTCAAAGCCTATGACAATGAAGTAAGGAAAAATAAGTTGAATTTCCATAAAAGAGATAATGTCTCAATTGAATGAGCGCAATAATTGGCAGAATATAGCGAAAACCTAATGAGATTATGGGCTGCTCCATGTCGTACAGACCCCATTGGTGATATCGCAATAATCCTTCAAATATATCGATATGCTTTTAAATGTTGAATTATATAATGTTATAATAAATTTACATATTATTCTAGCGGCTCAAATCAGGATGCGTAGAATTTGATTGTTCCAACCCAGGACAACCCAAATGGCCGCCACAAGGAGATCAGCCAATGCATAAATCCCTCAAGCTGGATCCCAACAAGTGCACGGGCTGCCTCCAGTGCGAGATGGCCTGCGCCTACCACCACCACAAGACCTTCAACACCGGCAAATCGCGGATCAAGGTCTTTTCGCTCGAGCGGGAAGGACGCAAGGTGCCCTACACCTGCACCCAGTGCGACGAGGCCTGGTGCCTGCATGCCTGCCCGGTGGAAGCCATCGTGCACGATGCCAGGACCGGCGCCAAGCTGGTGCTGGTGGACCGCTGCGTGGGATGCAAGGTCTGCACCGTCGCCTGCCCCTTCGGCACCGTGAACTACATCGCCAAGACCGGCAAGGTCCAGAAGTGCGACCTGTGCGAAGGCGAACCGGCCTGCGCCAAGGCCTGCCCCACCGGCGCCATCACCTACGTGGACGCCGACTGGACCGGCCTGGGCAGGATGCGCCAGTGGGCCGAGAAGACCGACACGAATCCGGCGACGGTTTGAGGGAGGGAGCCATGTCCTACACCAAGAAGATCCTGCGTGTGAACCTCACGGCCGGCACCTGCGCGGCCGAGCCCCTCAACCTGGAATGGGCCGCCCAGTACCTGGGCCAGCGCGGCCTGGCCACCAAATACCTGGCCGAAGAGATCGACCCCTGCGTCGACCCGCTCGGGCCCGGGAACAAGCTGATCTTCGCCACCGGCCCGCTCACCGGCACCGCCGCCTCCACCGGCGGGCGCTATTCGGTGATCACCAAGGGCCCGCTCACCGGCGCCATCGCCTGCTCCAATTCCGGCGGCTTCTTCGGCGCTGAGATGAAGTTCGCCGGCTGGGACATGGTGATCTTCGAAGGCCGCTCTGACAAAGCCGGTCTACCTGCTCATCGAGGACGACCGGGCCACCCTGCTGGACGCCGGCCACCTCTGGGGCAAGACCGTTTGGGAGACCGAGGAGACGATCAAGGCCGGCCACCAGGACCCGCAGATGCGGGTCGCCAGCATCGGCCGCGCCGGCGAGAACGGCGTGCTGTTCGCCGCCATCGTCAACGACCTGCACCGGGCCGCCGGCCGCTCCGGGGTGGGCGCCGTGATGGGCTCCAAGAACCTCAAGGCGGTGGCCGTGCGCGGCACCCGGACCGACGCCTACGCCCCGGCCGAGCCCGAGGCGTTCTTCCAGGCGGTGGCCGCCGCCAAGGCGGTGCTCGCCGCCAACGGCGTCACCGGCCAGGGCCTGCCCGCCTACGGCACCCAGGTCCTCATGAACATCATCAACGAAGTGGGCGCCCTGCCCACCCGCAACGGCCAGGGGGTGCAGTTCGAGGGCGCCAGGGCCATCTCCGGCGAAGCCATGAAGGAACCCCGGGCCACCGACGGCAAACCCAACCTGATCAACCACAACGCCTGCTTCGGCTGCACCATCGCCTGCGGCCGGGTCTCCAAAATGGATCCCAACCACTTCTCCATCAAGGACAAGCCCCTGTACCACGGGGCCTCGGGCGGGGTGGAGTACGAGGCCGCCTGGGCCCTGGGCGCCGCCTGCGGCGTCTCCGACCTGGAAGCCCTCACCTACGTGAACTTCCTGTGCAACGAAGACGGCATGGACCCCATCACCCTGGGCTCGACCATCGGCGCGGCGATGGAACTGTTCGAACTGGGCCTGGTGACCCGGGAGGAAGCGGGCCTGGACCTGCCGTTCGGCTCGGCCGAAGCCCTGTGCAAGCTGGGCGAACTCACCGCGCGGGGCGAAGGCTTCGGCCAGGTGATCGGCCTGGGCTCCAAGCGCCTGGCCGCCAAGTACGGCCGGCCCGAGCTGTCCATGAGCGTCAAGGGCCTGGAGTTCCCGGCCTACGACGGCCGCGCCCTGCAGGGCATGGCCCTGGAGTACGCCACCTCCAACCGCGGCGCCTGCCACGTGCGCGGCTACATGGTCTCCCCCGAGGTGCTGGGCATCCCGGTGAAGATGGACCCGGCGGCCACCGAAGGCAAGGCGCCCATGCTGAAGGCCTTCCAGGACCTCACCGCGGTGGTGGATTCCGCCGGCATCTGCCTGTTCACCACCTTCGCCTGGTCCGCCGACGACATCCAGTCCCAGATCCAGCCCGCCCTGGGCGGCGACTGGCCGCTTTCCAGGCTCATGGAGGTCGGCGAGCGCATCTGGAACCTGGAGCGCGCCTTCAACCTGAAGGCCGGCTTCAGCGCCAAGGACGACACCCTGCCCGGGCGCATGCTCACCGAAGGCGGCAAGACCGGCCCCTACCAGGGCAAGGTGGCCAACCTGGCCGCGATGATGCCGGAGTACTACCAGGTGCGCGGCTGGACCGCGGAAGGCGTGCCCACCCCGGAAACCGCCGCCCGCCTGGGGCTTTGAGCGCGATCGTGCCTTGCGGACCGCCCCGCCCGGGGCGGTCCGCCGGCCCATCATCCCTTCTGGGGGCGACATGCGATACCTGATCATCGGAGCGGGCCCGGCCGGCGTGGTCGCGGCGGAGACCCTCGCCAAGGCCGATCCCGGCGGCGACATCACCCTCCTGCGCGGCGAGCCGGGCGCGCCCTATGCCCGCATGGCCATCCCCTACCTGCTTTCGGGCCGCATCCTGGAAAGCGGCACGCACATCCGCCCGGACCCCGGCCACTATGCCCGCCTCGGCATCCGGCTGCTGGCGGGACGCGCCAAGTCCGTGGACGCCAGGGCCCATGCCGTCACCCTGGCCGACGGCCGCACCCTGGCCTACGATCGCCTCCTGGTGGCCACCGGTTCCACCCCGGCGCTGCAGAAGATCCCCGGCATCGACCTTCTGGGGGTGCATACCTGCTGGACCCTGGAGGACGCCCGGTTCCTGCTGGAGCATGCCCGACCGGGGCTGCGCGTGGTGCAGATGGGTGCCGGCTTCGTCGGCTGCATCATCATGCAGGGCCTGGTGTCCCTGGGCGTCGACCTGACCATCCTGGTGCGCAGCGGGCGCATGGTCTCGCGCATGATGAACCCGGCCGCCAGCGGCATGATCCGCGCCTGGTGCGAGGCCAAGGGCGTGCGCATCAGAGTCAATACGCTGCCCGAGTCCATCACCCGTGAACCGGACGGCTTGGCCGTCCACCTGGGCGGCGGCGTCACCCTGCCGGCCGACCTGTACCTCTGCCTGGTAGGCGTGAACCCCGCCCTGGGCTTCCTGGAGGGCAGCGGCGTGGCCACCGCCACCGGCATCCTGGTGGACGAGACCATGCGCAGTTCGGTCGCGGACATCTACGCCTGCGGCGACGTGGCCGAATTCCGCGACTGCATCACCGGGCAGTCCGGCGTCAACGCCATCCAGCCCAACGCCGTCGAGCAGGGCCGCATCGCCGGGCTGAACATGGCCGGACGGGAGGCTTCCTCGCGCGGCAGCTTCGCCTTCAACGTCCTGGACACCCTCGGGCTGATCTCGTATTCCTTCGGCGCCTGGCAGGGCCTTCCCGGCGGAGAGCACGCCGAAGTGTCCGACCCGGCCCGCTACCGCTACCTGCGCCTTGAATTCCAGGAGGACCGCCTGGTGGGCGCCAACACCATCGGCCTCACCGAGCATTCCGGCGTGCTGCGCGGACTGATCGAAGGCAAGGTCCGGCTGGGCGCGTGGAAGCAGCGGCTGATGAAGAACCCCACCGCGCTGATGGACGCCTACCTGGCCTGCGCCCAATATAGGGCATGAAGATCACCCTCAAGCTGTTCGCCACCCTCGCCGCCCACCTGCCGAGCGAATCCCGGAGCAAAGGCCAGGCGGAGCTCGAACTGGCCCCGGAGACCACGGTGCAGGCCCTGATCGACCAGCGCGGGCTGCCGCCGAAGCTGTGCACCCTGGTGCTGGTCAACGGTCTTTATGTGGCCCCAGGCGATCTGGCCGGCCAGGTGCTGCGCGAAGGGGATGTCCTGGCCATCTGGCCGCCGGTGGGCGGTGGCTGACCCGCGCCGCTTCGCCATGACCCTCAGCCGGGCCGAGTTCCTGCGGATCCTGCCCGGCGCGGTGGGGGAGCCCTTCGACCGGGCGGAAAGCGGCGAAACCACCGTCCTGACCCGCCGGGCCGCTGCGCGCCAGTGGCGCATCCGGCTGACCCCGCTGGCGCCCCTGCGCCTGGGGGGCATCGCCATGGAACGGCTGGAGGTGGAGGTGTCCTTCCAGGGCTATGAGGATGAGGCGGCGGAGGCCTTCATGGCAGGCTTCATGCGGCACTACCAGCGGGGCGGCGGCTGAGGAACCGAGGGTCGCCGAGGAAAAGAAAAAAGCATGACACTCACGCCAGAGGTGAACGCACTTCCTCCACGGATGGAGAGAAGGTATGACGCGGCATTGGCGGAGGATTGCAACGCTCATGATCGCCATCGTTCTATTTGAGGGTGCTGAAAAATCAAAGCAGCCATCCAAACAACCTCCCGCAAAGGACGGAGAAAAAGGCACACCTCAATCTCCTGATGGCAAAAAAGGTGAGGACGGCAGACCTGGCAAGAAAGGCCAGGATGGTGGCAAAGGAGGGAACAGCAAATATGGGAAAGGCGGCGACGGGGGGAAAGGAGGGGACGGCCTTGTGGGTGGCGGCAAGGGAGGCGACGGAGGTGATGCCGAGTCATAACCCGGGCTGCAAATTTTTTGGACCTCGGCTGGGGCCTGAAAGCGGTGCACTCACCTTCATTGACGGCTTCATGCGGCACTGCCAGCGGGGCGGCTGAACCCTATACGGGCGCGGGACCCGCCGGTCTGTGGTCGACGGATTCCAGGGCCGCCGGATCGAGTTCCATGGCTTGGCTTGGCCCGTAGCCAGGGGCCGAGGCGGAGCCCGCGCCCGTGCCAGCGAAAAGAATCCCGGCCAGCAGGCTGGGGAGGGGGGAATGGAAGAAAATCATGAGGGCGCTCCAGAGATCCCGGGATCAAAGTCAGTATCAATATGTATAAATATTAAATTTTTTCAAGAGGCAGAAAACCTCAATCTAGTAGGACGATTCGTAAATAACACTGCTTTTGGGTTCCAACCATCAGCCGTGCCAGACCTGCATGTTTAAGTCCTTTTAGTTTTTATCAATTTATTCATCCCCGTTCATCCGTGTTCATCCCCGGCTGAACCTTCTACGGGTGCGCCGGCAGATATGGACGGGGGGAACGCTATGGCCATCCAGGATCCACTCATCGAACTCATCATCGAGCCTGTCAGAAATTTTGTGTGTGGGCCACTTCCTGCAGGAGCATGGAGCATGGCTATCACACCCGAAATCCTAAAAGAGCTGTTGAAGGGCTACGAAAAGCCCGAGGACCTGATGGGCCCGGAAGGGATTCTGAAGCAGCTCACCAAGGCGTTGGTAGAAACGGCAATGGATGCAGAGCTTACGAATCACCTTGGCTATGAGAAGCGCGATCGTGCCGGCAAAAAGGCAAGCAACCACCGCAACGGATCGTCCAAAAAGACTCTGATAGGAGAAGACGGCCCTGTGGAGATCGAGGTGCCACGGGATCGTGAAGGCACCTTTGAGCCTCAGATCATTCCGAAGGGTCAGCGGCGTTTCGATGGGTTTGACCAGAAGATCGTGGCCATGTACGCCCGGGGAATGACCGTACGGGAGATCCAGGCATTCCTGGAGGAGCAGTACGGAGCCGAGGTCTCGCCAGACCTGATCAGCGAAGTGACCAGTGCCGTCATGGAGGAGGTGAAGGCTTGGCAAGTCAGGCCCTTGGACAAGCTGTATCCGGTCCTGTTCCTGGACGCGCTGCGGGTAAAGATCCGGGACGAGGGCACCGTGATGAACAAGGCCATCTACTTGGCCCTTGCCATAAGGCGCGATGGCACCCGGGAGGTCCTGGGGCTGTGGATCGAGCAGACGGAGGGGGCGAAGTTCTGGCGCGGGGTCGTTACGGAGCTCCAGAGCCGCGGTGTAGAGACCATCCTGCTGGCGGTGGTGGACGGGCTGAAGGGCTTCCCTGAGGCGATCCAGGCGGTGTTCCCGCAGACAGAGATCCAGAACTGCATCGTCCACCTCCTTCGGAACAGCATGGAATACTGTAATTTCAAGGATCGGACACCGGTGGTCCACGAACTCAAGGGGATCTACAAGGCCATCAACGCCGAGGCGGCTATGCAGTGCCTGGATGCCTTCGAAGCCGGGCCTTTCGGGAAGAAATACCCGCCCATCGTCCGTCTCTGGCGCCGGGCCTGGGACCAGGTGATCCCATTCATGTCCTACCCGGAGCCAGTCCGGAAGCTGGTCTACACCACCAACGCGATCGAGAGTCTGAATGCCAGGCTGCGCAAGATCCTCAAGGCCAGGGGGCATTTCCCCAATGACCAGGCGGCCACGAAGCTGATCTACTTGGTGCTGAGGAACCAGACCAAGAACTGGCACAAGATAGTCCACGGCTGGAGGGAAGCCCTGAACCACTTCGCGATTCTCTACCCCCAGCACTTCGATCGGCCGCAGCCTTGAACCTGGAGATCAAGCCCCGATGAAACCCGCCCAAACACAAAATTTCTGATACTCCCGCCGCGACCGGGGATGTGGAACTGGAATTGAAGGACGTCCAGTAGCCAGCTTTCCGGTATGGCCAGCGCAGGTTAGCCGGGGATGAACACGGATGAACGAGGATAAAGTTTGTATTCGTAGTCCCGGCCGTTGCTGGGGTGCTTCCCGGGCACGGGAGGAAGGTCTGGTGCCACTATGCCAATGGACTGGATCCCTGGCTTTTCGTCCAGGGACGAGAGTTGTGGGGAGCGCGCCGGCCCGCACGGCCACTCCCTCCCCTCCCCCTCTATTTGAGGTGCTGGGCCAGGAACTTCTCCATGGCCCCGTAGAACTCCAGCCGGTTCTCCTCGTTCTGGAACCCGTGCCCCTCGTTGTCCTTGACCATATACTCCACCGCCACCCCGCGCTTGCGCAGCGCATCCACCACCTGGTCGGATTCCGCCTTGTTCACCCTCGGGTCATTGGCCCCCTGGGCGATGAACAGCGGGGTGCGGATGCGCTCCACGTGGAAGGCCGGGGAGGCGGCGGTGAGCAGGTCCTTGTCCGCCACCGGGTCGCCCACCATCTGGTGCATCATCTCCAGGAACGGCTTCCAGTAGGGCGGAATGGTCTGCATGAAGGTGAACAGGTTGCTCACCCCCACGTAGTCCACCGCGGCGGCATAGAGGTCCGGGGTGAAGGTCACCCCCGCCAGGGTGCAGTAGCCGCCGTAGCTGCCGCCGTAGATGGCGATCCGCCCGGGGTCGGCGATGCCCTGCCGGATCAGCCACTGCACGCCGTCGGTGACGTCGTCCTGCATGCTGAGGCCCCACTGCTTGAAGCCGGCCTCCCAGAACTTCCGCCCGTAACCGGTCGAGCCGCGGAAATTGGGCTGGAATACCGCGTAGCCGCGGTTGGCGAGGAACTGCGCCTCAGAGTTGAAGCCCCAGGCGTCCCGCGCCCAGGGGCCGCCGTGCGGGTTCACCACCACCGGCAGCTTTTCGGGGGCCACTCCCCTGGGCAGGGTCAGGTAGCCGTTGATGGTCAGGCCGTCCCGGGCGGGATAGCTCACCGGCTTCATCTCGGCCAGGTCGGCCTCCTTGAGCCAGGGCGTCACCTCCGCCAGGAAAGTCAGCTTGCCGCTGGCCCGGTCGAACAGGTAGCGCCTGCCCTGGGTGCGGTCGCTGTACGCGGCCACGATGAACTTGTCCTCGGCCTTGGTTTCAGCGGTGAACTCCACCTGGTATCCGGGCAGGGCGGCCTCCACCTTCCGGAACATGGCCTCGGTCTCCGGATCGAGGAACGCCCGCTCCTCCTTCCAGGTGGTGAAGCCGACCCGGGTGAGGACCTTGCGCTTCCTGGAATAGAACAGGCCGTCCACATCCACGTCGGAGCGCTCGTACAGCAGCCGGCCCTCCCTGGCGGTGGCCGGATCGAATTCGAAGATCGCCGTCTTGTCCCGGCCCCGGTTGGAGGCCACGTAGAGCCTCCGGTTGTCGAAGGTGAAGAAGAGCGGCGCCACCGTCTCCCGGAAGCTGGTGGTCAGCAGGGTGCGGAACGGGTCCTCCTCCCGGTCGCGGTAGAGCAGCGAGGTGTCCACCCCGTCGGTGGCCACCGCCACCCGCAACCGCCCCTCATGGTCGGTGAGCCAGCCGGTGATGTTGCCGGGGTTCTGCGCCACCAGGCGCTCCTCGCCGGTCTTCACGTCGATCCGGAACACGTCGAAAACTTCGGGATCCCTTCGGTTGTGGCTGACCAAGAGGTGCCGGTCGTCGTCGGGCAGGTCGTCCACCACCTGGGCGGTCAGCTTTTCCCCCGGTGTGAGGTCCTTCAGGCCCTTGCCGTCCAGGCCCACCGAAACCAGGTGGAAGTTCTCGTCGCCGCCGAAATCCTTTTCGTAGAGGATGCGGTCGCCTTTCCAGAAGTAGCTGTCCAGGTCCCGGGCGGTTTCCGAGGTGACCCGGCGGGCCCGGCCACCGGCCAGGGGCCGGACGAACACGTTGAGCCGGCTCCGGTAGGGCGCCAGCCAGGAAAGGTAGCGGCCATCCTGGGACAGGGCGAACCCGGAGCGCTCGGGGTTGCGGAAGAAGTCCCGCACGGGGATCAGCGGGGCTGGCCGCCCGGGGGCCGGGGCCCCCGCCAGGGACAGCCCGAGGGTCAGGAAGGGGAGGATCGGTGATCTCATCCCGGAAGTATACCCAGGCCCTTTCCCCGGCTCACCCGGCGGAGGGAAAAATCGGCCTGAAGATTTTGCTTAAATTAATTTTGATATCGCGTCACAATCGCGGCGGCCTTCGCACCTCAAGCCCTGTAGCAACGATTCACCGCACGAACGACCTACCGTCCCTTCCTGATCGAGGCGATCCCTCGATCCCCGGGCCCAACGGCCCCCATCCGCGGCAGCAACCGCCAGGAGGAAACATGAACAACTCACTCAAGACCCTATTGCTTGCCGCGGCCGGCACCGGCCTGATGAGCGGCACCGCCCCCACCATCCAGCCGGCCAGCACCCCCACCCAGAACGGCACGCTCTCCAGCGCCAGGCTTGGCATGGCGCCCATGACCTTCGCAGACACCACCAAGCATGACTGCAAAGGCATGAACAGCTGCAAGGGCCAGGGCGGCTGCGCCACCGGCGACATGGGCTGCAAGGGCAAGAACTCCTGCAAGGGCAAGGGCGGCTGCAAGGTCATGTAGCAGCAGGACAGGAACGGGGAGGGCAAGGTCCCGTAAGGCCTGCCCTCCCACCTCTTTGGCGACCTTTACGGGAGATGACCGTGGCGGCCAACCCCTTCAACGGCTTCACCGAATACGGCGTGGGCGTGGGCCTGCGCATCCCGCACTACCGGCACATCCTCGAGCGCAAGCCGGTGGTGGACTGGTTCGAGATCATCTCGGAGAACTTCATGATCGACGGCGGGCGGCCGCTCATGATCCTGGACCAGATCCTGGAGCAGTACCGGGTGGTGCAGCACGGGGTCTCCATGTATTTCGGCTCGGCCGATCCGCTGGACCGGGAACACCTCACCCGGCTCAAGGCGCTGGCGCGCCGAACCCGCACCCCCTGGCTGAGCGACCACCTGTGCTGGGGCTCGGTGGACGGCACCTACACCCATGACCTCCTGCCCATGCCCTACACCTGGGAGGCCGTGCGCGTGACCGCGGCCAAGATCCGCCAGGCGCGCGACTTCCTGGAGGTGCCGGTGATCGTCGAGAACGTGAGCAGCTACGCGGAATTCCATGCTTCCGAAATGACCGAGTGGGAATTCCTGGCCGAGGTGGTGGAACGGGCGGACTGCGGCATCCTCCTGGACGTCAACAACATCTACGTCTCCTCCCGGAACCACGGGTTCGACCCGTTCACCTACCTGAACGCCGTCCCGGCCGGCCGGGTGGCCCAGATCCACATCGCCGGCCACTCGAAATTCGAGAAGTACATCCTGGACACCCACGACCACCCGGTGCTGGACCAGGTGTGGAAACTGTACGCCCGGGCCATCGAACGCTGCGGCCATACCGCGACCCTGCTGGAGTGGGACGACCGCATCCCGTCGTTCGACGAGGTCCATCACGAGGCCCTCAAGGCCAACCATTACCTGGCGGCCGAACCGGTGCGGGTGGCCCGATGAGCCGGGACGACCTGAAGGCCTTCCAGCAGCGCATGGCGGCGGCCGTGATGGCGCCCCTCACCAGCCGCTGGACCATGGCGCGCCGGCGGCCGGACGGGGTGCGCATGGAGGATGAAGCCGCGGCGTTCGTGAAGCCCAACGACCGGCTCAGTTCCTTCGAGCGCCTGGAGATCTACAACCGGCAGTACCTGGCTGCGCATCCTGGCCAGCATCGAAGAGGATTTCCCGGGCCTTTGCGCGGTGCTGGGACGGGCCCGCTTCGACGTCCTGGTGCGCGCCTACCTGGTGGAGCGCCCGTCCCGCTCCTTCACCATGCGCAACCTCGGCTCCCGCCTGCTGGAATGGCTGGAGGCCAATCCCCGGTGGATCGACCCCAGGTGCGGGCTCGCCCTGGACACGGTGCGGCTGGAATGGGCGCACATCGAGGCGTTCGACGCGGCCTCCCTCCCGTCCCTGGGCGCCGAAGGCCTCTCGGAAGTGACCGGGGACACCCGCCTCCGGCTGCAGCCGCACATCCGCCTGCTGCACCTGGACTACCCCGTGCACCGGATGCTGGTGCAGCTGAGGCGGGAACTGGCCGAGGACTGCGGCAACCGCGCGGTGACGGAAGCCCGGTCGCGGCCGGTGCGCCGGCTGCCGGCCGGCGCGCCGGAGGAGACCTTCCTCGCTGTGCACCGCCACGACCAGACGGTCTACTACAAGCGACTCGATCCGGAAGCCTACCGGATCCTCGGGGCGATCGCGGCCGGCGCGCCCCTGGGCGAAGCCATCGAGGCGGGCTTCAAGGGCAGCGCCATGGCCGAGCCCGATCGCCCCGAATTCCTGCGCCAGGCCTTCCACGACTGGGCCAGCTTCGGCTGGTTCGTCCAAGCCCCCCACGGAGACCCCGATGCCTAGCCTGATGCGCCGCCTGGGCGGCCTGGCCGCCGCCCTCCCCTGGCTGCAGTCGCTGTTCCTCCTGGCCGTGCGCCTGTACTGGGGCTGGCAGTTCATGGCCACCGGATGGGGCAAGCTGCACAGCCTGGCCAAGGTGACGGCGTTCTTCGGCAGCCTGGGCATCCCCTTCCCCGGGCTGAACGCGCCGTTCGTATCCGCGCTGGAATTCGTCGGCGGCCTGCTGCTCATCCTGGGCCTGGCCTCCCGGCCCATCGCCCTGCTGCTGGCGGGGGACATGCTGGTGGCCTACCTGACCGCGGACCGCGAAGCTCTGTTCTCCGTCTTCAGCAGCCCGGACAAGTTCACCGCCGCGGCGCCCTACACCTTCCTGTTCGCGTCGGTCATCGTGCTGCTCTACGGAGCCGGGGCGGCCTCCCTGGACCGGTTCATCTGGAAGCCGCTCAGTGGTGGAACAGGCGGGTCCCGGTGAAGCACATCACCATGCCGTAGGCGTCGCAGGCCTGGATCACCGCGTCGTCGCGCACCGATCCGCCCGGCTGGGCGATGTAGGAGACGCCGCTGGCCTGGGCCCGGTCGATGTTGTCGCGGAACGGGAAGAAGGCGTCCGAGCCGAGCGAAACGCCGCTCCGGGTGGCCAGCCAGGCGCGCTTTTCCGCCATGCCCATGCGCTCCGGCGCCACCTCGAAATGCTCGGCCCAGAGCTTCTCCTCGGCCGGGGAAAGCCAGTCCTCCAGGTACTGGTCGATGGCGTTGTTGCGGTCGGCCCGGTTGACCCCGGGCCTGAAGGCGAGGCCCAGCACCTCCGGGTGCTGGCGCAGGAACCACTTGTCGGCCTTGGCCGCCGCCAGCCGGGTGCAATGCACCCGCGACTGCTGGCCGGCGCCCACGCCGATCACCTGGCCGTCGAAGGCGAAGCAGACCGAATTGGACTGGGTGTACTTCAGGGTGATCAGGGCCAGCACCAGGTCGCGCCGGGCTTCCGGGGCCAGGTCCCGCCGCGCGGTCACCACGCGCTCCAGCAGGCCGAAACCCGGCACCAGCGCATTGCGCCTCTGCTCGAAGGTGATCCCGAAGATCTCCCGGCGCTCCAGCTCAGGCGCCTCGTAGACGGGGTCCACCTGGACCACGTGGTACTTGCCGTCCCGCTTGGCGCGCAGGATCGCCAGCGCTTCCGGGGTGTAGCCGGGGGCGATGACCCCGTCGGACACTTCGCGCTTCAGGAGCTTCGCGGTGGCCTCGTCGCATTCCTCCGAAAGCGCCGCCCAGTCCCCGAACGAGGACATGCGGTCGGCGCCCCGGGCCCGCGCGTAGGCCGCGGCCAGGGGGCTCAGCTCCATGTCCTCCACGAAGCAGGCCCGCTTCAGGTCCTCGGCCATGGGCAGGCCCAGGGCGGCGCCGGCCGGGCTCACGTGCTTGAACGAGGCCGCCGCGGGCAGCCCGAGCGCGGCCTTGAGCTCCCTGACCAGCTGCCAGCCGTTCAGCGCGTCGCACAGGTTGATGTAGCCGGGGGCGCCGGCCAGCACCCGGATCGGCAGCTCGCCGCCCTCGATGAACACCCGGGCCGGCGCCTGGTGCGGGTTGCAGCCGTATCGGAGTCGGATTTCGCTCATTGGAGGTCCCCCGGGGTAGTGGAGCATACTGGGGGCACCCGCCACAAGGACCAGACCATGATCCGCTCAAAATCCGTCCAGACCGCCCTCGTCCACGGCGAATACACCGCCCCCGCCGGGTTCAGGGCCTGCACCCCGGCCATCCAGCGCGCCTCCACGGTGCTGTTCGAGAACGTGGCCGATCTGCGCGCCCGCGGCTGGCTGGACAAGTCCACCTACCTCTACGGCCTGTTCGGCACGCCCACCACCTACGAGCTGGAGGCGCGCCTGGCCGAGCTGGAAGGCGGCGCCCACTGCCTGCTCAGCCCCAGCGGCCTCTCCGCCATCGCCATGGTGGACCTGGGCCTGCTCGACCAGGGCGACGAAGTGCTGCTGCCGGAAAACGTCTACTCCCCGTCCCGGGAGCTGGGCGAATGGCTCATGGCGAAGTTCGGGATCCGCGCGCGCTACTACGATCCCATGGCCGGCCTGGATGGCCAGATGCGGCCGGAAACCCGCCTGGTCTGGACCGAGACCCCGGGCTCCGTCTCCATGGAGGTGCCGGACCTGCCGGCGCTGTGCCGGGAGGCCCACCGCCACGGCGCCCTGGTGGCGCTGGACAACACCTGGTCGGCCGGCCTGTGCTTCAACGGCTTCGAGCACGGCGCCGACATCGTGCTGCAGGCCCTGACCAAGTACCAGTCCGGCGGCTCGGACCTGCTGATGGGCGCGGTGATCACCCGCGACCCGGACCTGCACCGGCGCATCGGCCGGGCCCACCTGCACCTGGGCTACGGGGTGGGCATGGACGACGCCTACCTGATCCTGCGCTCCCTGCCCTCCCTGAAGCTGCGCTTCGCGGCCCACGAGGCCGGGGCCCGCGCGGTCGCGGCCTGGCTCAAGGACCGCCCGGAGATCGGCCGGGTGCTGCACCCGGCCTTCCCCGACTGCCCCGGCCACGAGACCTGGAAGCGCGACTTCACCGGCGCCGGCGGCCTGTTCTCGGTGCTGTTCGACCCTTCCTATCCGGAAGAGCGGACCGACCGCTTCGTGGATGCCCTCGGACTGTTCAAGCTGGGCTACAGCTGGGGCGGCGCCACCAGCCTGTGCCTGCCCTACCGCATCAGGGAAATGCGCGCCAGCTGGGACCTTCCGGGCCAGCTGGTGCGCTTCTACATCGGCCTGGAGGACCCGCTCGACCTGATCGCGGACATCGAACAGGCGCTCGCCGTCATCCGATCTTGATCTTCTGCGGCCTCACCTCGGGGCTCTTGGGCACCATGAGGTGCAGCACGCCGTCACGCAGTTCGGCGGCCACCTTGGCCGATTCCACTTCCTCCGGCAGGGTGAAGCTGCGCGAGAAGGTGCCGAACGAACGCTCCTGGGAATAGACCTGGCCTTCCTGGCTGTTCGCCTCGGATTCCCGGCGGCCGCTGATGGTGAGCCGGTTGCCGGCCAGCTGGATGTCCAGGTCCTCCTTGCGGATGCCCGGCATGTCGGCGGTGAAGACGTAGGAGTCGGCCGTCTCCTTGACGTCGAAGGAAGGCATGAAGGTGCTGGCGGCTTCCTCGTTGAAGCCGAAGTCCCGGTACGGGTCCCAGCGCAGCAGGTTGCGCATGAGCCGGAACGGTTCGAGGACGTTGGTCTGGACGGGGAGGGTCCGGTTTTCGCGGGTGCGGATGAGGTTCATGGTGTATCTCCTTTCTTCCCAATCCTATTGGGATGTAGCTTTATCAGCCGAAGAAAATATGAGTCATAACCCATAATGTGTCAAGGGCATCGTAAAAAAAGGGCGGCGCGATTGCCATCCCCAAGGGTTCGTGTTCCAATGGGCCGATAAGTAACCGTTCAAATCATCAAGTCTTCTGGACGGTGTGTCCGATGGTGTCTCCCTCCGGCGCCGGCGCCCGACGGGATCCAGGTTGAGGAGTCCCAATGGCCCGCGTGCTGCATGTGTCCGTCGCCTTCGTGCTCACCCTGGGCCTTTCCGCCCAGGAACTGTCCCAGGAGACCCAGGCGAAGTTCCTGAAGCTCCTGCTGTCGTCCACCGGACAGTTCGGCTTCGCCTGCAACGACGCCGCCTTCAAGGCCAAGCTGGAGGCCGACGGCCTTTCCGTGGCGCCGGGGTTCAAGATGGCCTGGGCGGCCTCGGAGGCCGAGGTCAAGAGCCTCAAGGCCGCCGGCAAGCTGGTGATCGTGCCCAAGCTGGCCTGGCTGAAGCTGGGCGGCGCCATCGCCCTGGTGGAAGAGGACGGCAAGCCGCAGATCTACCTCAGCGCCGCCAACGTCAAGGCCTCGGGCATGACGCTGTCGGACACCATCGTCAAGATGGCCAAGAAGGCGCCCTGATGTCCCCCCACGTCATCGATCTGCGCAGCGATACCGTCACCCGCCCGACCGCCGGCATGATGGCGGCCATGGCCGCCGCCCAGGTGGGCGACGACGTCTGGGGCGACGACCCGAGCGTCAACCGGCTGCAGGAGGAGGTGGCCGCGCGCGCCGGCAAGGAGGCCGCCCTGTTCCTGCCTTCGGGCACCCAGAGCAACCTGGCGGCGCTGATGGCCCACTGCGAGCGCGGCGACGAATACATCGTCGGCCAGCTGGCCCACACCTACAAGTTCGAAGGCGGCGGCGCGGCCGTGCTCGGCTCCATCGTGCCCCAGCCGATCGAGAACGGCCCCGAGGGCCAGCTGCCCCTGGACAAGGTGGCCGCCGCCATCAAGCCCCACGGCCCCGGCATGGGCGCCCACTTCGCCCGCACCCGGCTGCTGGCCCTGGAAAACACCTTCAACGGCCACGTGCTGCCGGCCGCCTACGTGAAGGAGGCCACCGACTTCGCCCACAGCCGCGGGCTGGCCGCGCACCTGGACGGCGCCAGGGTGTGCAACGCCGCGGTCGCCCAGGGGATCTCCCTGGCCCAGGCCTGCGCGCCGTTCGATACGGTCTCCATCTGCTGCTCCAAGGGCCTCGGCGCGCCGGTGGGATCGGTGCTGGTGGGCCCCCGGGAGTTCATCGAGGGCGCCTACCGCTGGCGCAAGGTGCTGGGCGGCGGCATGCGCCAGTCCGGCTTCCTGGCCGCGGCCTGCCGGTACGCCTTCGAGCACCACTACGAGCGCCTGGCCGAGGATCACCGGAACGCCGAACGGCTGGCACGCGGCCTGGGCGGGATCCCGGAAGTCCGGGTGCTGGGCCAGGCCACCAACATGGTGTTCGCGCGATTCCCCGATGCGCACAGCCGCCCGCTCCAGTCCCGGTTGGCCGAATCCGGGATGCTCGCCCGGATCGACGGCGAAGCGCGCCTGGTCACCCACCTGGATGTGACGGAAGCGGACATCGACCGCTTCGTGGGCGCGGTCAGGGCGTATTTCGGCTGAATCCGGGGCCCTTCCACCCGCACCGGACATAGGCCAGGACGGCCTGCGCGATCTCCTCCAGCCCGTGCCGCTCATTGTTGAACACGGCATCGTAGAAGGACCAGTCGTCCATGTCCGCGTCCAGGTATTCCCGCACGAACTGCGCCCGGCGCCGGTTCTGGTGCTTTTCCAGGTCCGCGGCCTCCCTGGGGCTGATGCCCATCTTCCGGGCCAGCGAGGCCACGCGCCAATCCAGCCCCGCCTCCAGGCGGAAATGGAAGCAGTTGTCCAGCCTCCGGCACAGCACCGAGCTGCCGCGGCCGACGATGATGGCGTTGCCCTCCCGGGCGAAATGCAGGATGGACACGGCGACCTTGCTGAAGGCTTCGTCGGTGGTGAAGGCGCCCCTGGGGTGGAAGCCGAAGGCCTCCAGGTAGCGGGCCGGATCCTCGAAGCTGTCCACCAGCCGGAGGGCCACCGCCTCGTCAGCGGCCATCTTCTCAAGCATCGCCTTGTCGAAGATCGACCAGCGCTCTCCGCTGGCCTGCTCGAACAGCTCCAGCAGCCGGGCCGACAGTTCCAGTCCGTCGCAGCCGACCTGGCGCGAGATGGTCACGCAGGGCCTGGGATGCTCCTTGGCCGGAGCCTCTCCGCGCCTTTCCTGGATGTGGACCCAGCCGGAAATGCGTTCCTCCACGCTCGAGGGGAGTTTGAGAATCGGTCCCATGCAAGTGCCTCCACCGGTATGGCGCCCGCAGAACGGCTGCCGGTGCACTTTCAATATAGGTCCTCCCGGGAAGTTTCCTAGATGAGGAACATGGCGGCTGCCCCGGCGATGGAAACGACCGTGCCGACCACCGCCCAGATGCCGACCCTCTCCTTCTCCACGAACACCGCGAAGGGCAGGATCAGCACCGGCGACAGCGACATGATGGTGGAGGCCACGCCCAGGTAGCGGGCGTGGTTGATGGCGTAGAGGCTCAGGCAGACGCCGATCACCGGCCCGGACAGGGCGCCCAGGCCGATCAGCAGGGTGGCGTGGGTGTCCTTGAGCTTGCGCACGTTGGGCACCAGTTCGCCGCGCAGGATCTGCCAGGTCCACAGCGCCAGGGCGCCGGCGGCGACCCGGATGAGGTTGGCGCTGACCGGGCTGAAGCCGCCCGCCATGCCGACCTTGCTGAAAATGAAGCCCACCGCCTGGCCGGCGGCGCCGCCCACCGCCAGCAGCAGGCCCAGGGCGAAGCGCTGCGGCCGGGCCTGGCCCGGGCACGGCCTGGGCCTTGTCCGCGACCACCAGTCGCGATGCCGCCCAGGGTGACCACCATGGCGCAGACCTTGGCCAGGCCCATGACCTGGCCCAGGAAGCCCCAGGCCATCAGCGCGGAGAACACCGGCCAGGTGGTGTAGATCAGCACGGTGAGCCGGGGGCCCAGGAGCACATAGGCCTCGAACAGCAGGGCGTCGCCCAGGGCGAAGCCGATCAGGCCCGACACCCCCAGCCAGGCGAACCGGCTCGACCCGGCCGAGGCCGGGAACAGGGTGCCGACCATGGCCAGGTGCAGCGCGACCATCACCAGCCAGCGCCATGGCGATCCGGATGGCGTTCACCGTCGGCGAGCCCACCCGGCGGCCCGCCCTGGCGAACAGCACCGCGTTGGCGGACCAGCACAGGGCGGTGAAGAACGAAGCGATCTCGCCGAGGTAGGGCATCGGGCATTCCTTCCGGGCAAAGCCCCGGCCAGGGAATTATAAACGCAAAATTATTGAAAATACAAGCGTTAGTCTTCAACTTTTCATCAACATCACATCGCTGCAACACAATCGTGACGCCCTGTTCAACCTCTATTTCCTACCAGTCTCCGCTTTGCCACTGACGCCCGGCCCCCTCGCTCCGCTCCAAAGGCCTTCGGCGATTTCCACAGAACCTGGCATTTCATCAAGGCGCGGACGATCCCGCCGCGTCGCGGGCGCTGCTCGCGCACCGTCCAGCTGAGCCTGCTAGCCTGATCCTTCAACCTGGTTCGGGGCATGGCATGGCAGCCATCCATCTCTCGGTCTTTTCCGAGATCGACCGCCTCAGGCAGGTGGTGGTCCACCGGCCCGGCCCGGAAGTGGACCTCATGGTTCCCGACATGATGGAGGAACTGCTGTTCGACGACATCCTGTGCGGCGACCTGGCCCGCGCCGGAGCACGATGTGTTCCGCCAGGTGCTGGGCCGGGTGGCGGACGAGGTGCTGGACATCCAGGACCTGTTCGTGGAATCCCTGGCGGAGGAAGGGGTCAAGCTGGCCTTCATCGAGGATTTCCGCCGGCTGGTGGACATGCCCGACGCGCATCCTGCGACCTGCTGCGGGCCTGCCGCCGGAGTCCCGGTGGCCCGGAGCCTCATCACGGGGATCCCCTGGGACGACGACCTGGCACCATGCCCACTGGCAGAAGAAGACCTTCGACTACCGGGTGCGCCCCATCCCCAACCTCCTGTTCATGCGCGACCCGGCGGCGGTGGTGGGCCACGGCTACAACATCAACTTCATGGCCACCTGGGCCCGGGAGCGGGAGCCGCTGATCCTCAGCTACGTGTTCCGCCACCATCCCCGGCTGCGCCACCTGAAGGAGATCCGACCGCCTGTTCGACCAGATCACCCCCCTGCTCAGCGGGCCGGATCCGGTTGCCCCAGAGCCTGGAGGGCGGCGACACCCTGGTGCTTTCCGACAAGGTGCTGGCGGTGGGCTGCAGCGAGCGCACTTCGGCAGACGCCATCCACATGCTGGCCGAGAGCCTGCGCCAGGCCCACCACGGCGGCGCGAGGGCCTTCGAGACCCTGCTCATGGTGCTCATGCCCAAGGTCCGCAGCGCCATGCACCTGGACACCGTGTTCACCCGCATCAGCGAGGGCGAGTGCCTCATCTACCCGCCCTTCTTCACCGACCGCAGCCGGGTGCTGCTCAACGTGGTGAAGTTCGACCTGCGCCACGCGCACCTGCGCACGGTGATGGAGCCCAACCTCCTGCAGGCCCTGCGCGGCACCGGCATCGACCTCGAGCCCATCCGCTGCGGCGGCGCCGACCCCATCCTGCAGCAGCGGGAGCAGTGGACCGACGGCGCCAACGCCTTCGCCCTGGCCCCCGGGGTGATCCTGCTCTACAAGCCGCAACCTGGCCACCGCCGACGAACTGGCCGCCGCGGGCTACCGCATGGTCGACGCCGGCCGAAGCTGATCCGCGATCCGGCCATCGACCTGCTGGACGGCCGCAAGTACGCGATCCTGCTGGACAGCGCCGAACTGAGCCGGGCCCGTGGCGGGCCGCGCTGCATGACCATGCCGCTGGCGCGCTGACGCATCGGGTTCAGAGCCGCCCCTCCAGCCAATCCCGCACAGCCCGCCGGGTACCTTCGAAGGCCAGCTCGGGCAGTTCGTCCCGGGTGAACCAGCGCGCCTCCGCCACGTCGTCGCCGCCTTCCAGCACCCCGCCCACGGCCCGGGCCCGGTAGAGGATGACGATCACCTTGTCCGTCCCGTTGAAGCTGAGGTCCAGCATCCGCTCGATGACGACATCCAGGCCGGTCTCCTCCTTCATTTCGCGCACGGCCGCGGCCTCGGGCGCCTCGCCCTGCTCCACGAAGCCGGCCGCCAGGGCCCAGCCGCCCTTCTCCGGGGCGACGCTGCGCCGCACCAGGAGCACCCGGTCGCCCTCGGCCACGAAGACCACCGCGGCCACCCGGGGGTTGGCGAAATGGATGAAGCCGCAGGCCGGGCAGACCGGGCGCGGGCGGCCGTAGCGAACCTCGGTCCGCATCCGGCCGCCGCAGCGGGAGCAGTAAGGGTCAGCCATCGATGCCGGGCCCGACCGGTTCGAGGATCACCCGGAAGACCGAACCCCTGGCCGAATAGCAGAGCCGGCCCTCCTTGTCCACGAACAGGAAGAACGCGTCCTTCCCGCCCGGCGCCTGGCTGTAGTCGATCCCCTTCCCGGTCTTCCCCTGGGGGCCCTCCGGCCCGGGAGGGCCGTCCAGCGCCTGGGGAATGCGCAGCGTGAGCCGCCCGCTGGCGGATTCGAAGCTGCAGGAGGCCGGCTCGTCCGGGAACACGGTGACCAGGTCCACCTTGGTGATGCCCAGGGGCGCCGGCTTGGCGGCTTTCACCTTTGCCGGCTTGGCCTTCACCGGTTTCGCTTTCACCGGCTTGCCCTTGGCGGGCGTTTCAGACCCGGGCTTCCTGTCCTTTTCCACTTTCCTTGCTTTCACCATGATCGGCCTCCTCGTCGTGCGGTTTGCTGGGAAGGAAGGCGTCCAGCGCCTGGTTGATGACGTCGGTGTACTTCAGCGGGGACGAAACCCGCTCGGAGCCCTCGTTGTAGGTCTTCATGTAGGTGTCCAGCATCACCCGCACCGCCGGGGCGATCTCGGTGACCACGCGCTTGACCTGGGGCTTCTTCCTGCTTGCCGCCTTGTGCTTGGTGGCCATCACATCCCCTTTCCGCGCAGGTACTGCACCAGCGCCATGTTGACCACGTGGGCCAGCTTGATCTTCGGCGTCTGCCGCAGATCGGACTCGTTGTAGGCCTTGAGATAGGCCTCGATCCGCTCCCAGTTCGCCCGGGGCATCTCCACGTGCAGCCTGGTGGATTTCGGTTTGCCGCCCTTGAGTGCCTTCACCATCGCCTGCCTCCCCGTGCCGCTCCGTCATTCAGCACAGGGACGATTGCAACCCATCCGAGCCTGTTTTGCAACTTTTTATTGTATTTGTTGCAAATATTTGTTCCATCACCCGGTTTTCTTGTGCGAGCGGGCGGCGGCGCAGCGCTGGCCCCACTCGGCGCTGAACGGATCGAAGGCGCCGAAGCGGGCCGGGTCGTGGAGGCTCAGATCGAAGGCCGGGCTGCCGCCGCTGATCAACTGGGCCAGGGCCAGGGCCACCCCTCCCGCCATGGCCACCCCGCCGCCGCTGCAACCCGCGGCGGAATAGAAGCCCGCCGGCCCGGGCAGCGGCCCCACCGCGAGCATCCCGTCCGGCACGTAGGTGGAGTAGCCGGAAACGTAGTGGGCGATGGCCAGTTCCCCGAAAAAGGGCACGAAGCGCTCGAAGGCCGCCCCGCCCTCCATCAGCCCGGCCCAACCGTCGGCGTCGCCGGCCACCACGTGGCCCTGCAGGTCCTCCGGCAGGCTGCGCGGGTCGGCCCAGACGCTCTGGGCCTCCCGGAAGCCGAACAGCAGGCCCTCCCCTTCGGGCCGGGCGTAGGCCCTGGCATCCGGGAGGACCAGGAAGGGCATGCCGGGGTCGAAGCGCCGGTCCGGCGCCGTGATCCAGGTACTGGCTGCGCACCGGAGCCATGGGGATGGCCGCCCCCGCGGGCAGGGCCAGCAGGTTGGCCCAGGCGCCGGCCGCGTCCACCACCACCGTGCCGGCGATGGCCCCCTGGGCGGTGCGGACCCCGGTCACCCGCCGCCCCTCGCGCAGCACCTCCAGCACCGCGTGCCCCTCGAGGATCCGGGCGCCCCGCCCGCGCGCCGCCCGGGCATAGGCGGAGGCGAGGGCGTAGCCGTCGATGAAGGCGTCCTCGGGCATGAAGAACACCTCCCCGCCGTCCTGCAGCCGCAGCCAGGGGACCCGCTCCAGGGCTTCGGCGGGGGAGACCTCCAGCACCTTTTCGCCCTGGGCCGCGGCCAGGGCCATCAGCTCCCGGTGCGCCCGGATCGAGGTTTCGCCCGCGCCCACGTACAGGCTGCCGGTGCGGCGCACGCCCAGCGCGGCCCCGGTCTCAGCTTCCAGCGCGCGCAGGTCATCGTAGGTCTGGCGCACCAGGGGCAGCAGGCCGGGCCGGGCCCGGGCCCGGGTGAGCAGGCCCGCCGCACGGCTGGTGGCCGCCTGGGCGATGCCCCTGCGTTCCAGCACCAGCGCCTGGATCCCGGCCTTCGCCAAATGATAGGCGATGGCGCAGCCCGTGACGCCGGCGCCGATGATGATGACATCCGCTCGCTGACCGCACACCTCGGCCCCCCCGGGTAAACCACCGATGGTGCCCGCGGGATGTTTCGGCCGCGCGGCGATGCTCGATCATTCCTGTAACATCGCCGTCACAGCGGCCTAGGCGATGGGTTCGTAGCGGACGCGGGTGATCCAGTCCCTGAGCAGGCGCGCCAGGGTCTTGGCGTCGCCCATTTCAAATTCGTGATTCAGTTCGAAGGTAAGCGTTCCGTGTTCCAACAGGGAGATGTTCTGCTTGGGCTTGACGGCGATCAGCATGTGCGAGCCGTCCTGGGATTCGCCCACGTCAAAATCGCAGGTTGCAGATCCGAACTCTGCCATGGCGCCCTCCAGGTGGTGCCCGGAGATGATACCACCCGGACGCCACGGCCGGACAGCCGGAGAAAGCGTCTATCATCATTATTCATAATGTTTATGTTTATGTATATGGACAATTTACACAAATGTTACACACCGCTCAGGCGCCGATCTGGTCCAGCTCCTTCACGATCTCCGGCTCCAGCTTGAGCTGGCAGGCGGCCAGGTTCTCGCGGAAATGACTGAGCCTCGACGTGCCGGGGATCAGCAGGATGTTGGGCGACCGCTGCAGCAGCCAGGCCAGCGCGACCTGCATGGGCGGGACCCCGAGCCGGCCGGCGACCGCGGTCAGGGTGGACGACTGCAGCGGGGTGAACCCGCCGAGGGGGAAGAAGGGCACATAGGCGATGCCCTGCCGGGCCAGGTCGTCGATCAGGGCGTCGTCGTGGCGCTGGGCCAGGTTGTAGTTGTTCTGCACGCACACGATGTCGGTGATGGCCCGGGCTTCGGCCACCTGGGCGGCGGTGGCGTTGCTCAGGCCGATGTGCCGGATCAGGCCCTGGCGCCGGAGGTCGGCCAGCACCGCCACCTGCTCGGCGATGGAACCCTCCTGGGGGCCGAGGCCCGCCCCCATCACCCGGTAGTTGACGATGTCCAGCGCGTCCAGCCCCAGATGGCGAAGATTATCGTGGACGCCGGCGGTCAGCTCCGCGGGCGTGATGGCCGGCTGCCACGACCGGTCGGCGGGGCGGCGGCCGCCAAGCTTGGTGACGATCACCAGGCCGGCCGGATAGGGGTGCAGGGCCTGCCGGATGATCTGGTTGGTGACGTGCGGACCGTAGTAGTCGGAGGTGTCGATGTGGTCGACGCCGGCGGCCACGGCCGCGCGCAGGATGGCGACGGCGGCGTCCGGGTCCCCGGGCGGCCCCCATACGCCAGGTCCGGCCAATTGCATCGCGCCGTAGCCCATCCGGTGGACCGTCAGGGACGTCGCGGGGAACGTGAACGGGCCGCCAAGCCTGGCTTCGATCATGGGTTCGCTCATCCGGGGATCCAGCCCCGTCCGGTCCACCCCATCAGTTCGTCCAGGGCTTCCTCGGTCTGGGTCCGGAGCTGCCGGGCCGGTTCGGTCTCCCACCCGGAAAGGAGGCTCAGGATCCGTTCCAGGTCGCGGATCCGCTGGTCCCGGGGCCCGAGGCAGGCGAAGCGGACCGATTCGGGGTTGAGCCCCTCGGGCAGCTTGCGCTCGGCCTCCGGGCCGAAGGCGGCGATCTGGCGCATGATCTTCTCCTCCAGCGGCATCGCCGCGAAGGCGTCCCGGGTCAGGTCGGGGTGGGGATCCGCGTATTCCATCCAGAGATCGTAATCAGCGGCGATTTCGGGGTACGTATGCACCTTTCCCATGGCTGCTTCCTCCCGTTTGAGATGTTGATACCCCCATTATCGGCCAGCGGCCGGACAAAGCGAGATGCGCCTTCAAGTCGCGAGACGCCGCTGCAGGTCGGCGATGGCGGCGAACTCCTGGCGCAGGCAGCCGTACAGCCGCTCGTAGATGGCGAAAAGCTCGCGGTAGACCGCGTGGTTGGCCGGGATCGGTTCATAGGTGGTCTGGATCCGGATGAACCTGGCCACGTCCCGGATATCGTCCAGGTGGCCCAGGGCGTGCATGCCCAGCACGGCGGCGCCGAAGGCGGCGCCCTCCGGCTCGCCGGGCACCTGGATCGCCTTGCCGAAGACATCGGCGAGGATCTGGGCCCACAGGCGGGAGCGGGTGAAGCTGCCGCTGGCCCGGATCTCGCGCGCCTCCCCGGCGACCTCCTGCAGGGCGTTCAGGACGCTGCACATGCTGTAGCAGACGCCTTCCAGGGTGGCGCGCATGAGGTGGCGCCGGCCATGGTTGAGGTTGAGCCCGAAGAGGACGCCCCGGGCGTCCGCATCGTAGTGGGGCGCCCGTTCGCCCGAAAAATAGGGAAGCATGATGAGGCCGTCCGATCCCGGCGGCATCTGCTCGGCGTAGCGGCTGAGGATCTCGTAGGTGTCCCGCCCCAGGTCGGCGGCGACCCGCTGTTCGACCTCCGCGAACTTGTCCCGGGCCCAGCGGAACACCACGCCGCCGTTGCTGATGGCGCCGCCCAGCACCCACAGCTCCTCGGTGAGGTTGTAGCACCAGAGGCGGCGCCCGGGATCCACCCGCGGGCCTTCGCAGATCATGCGCACCGCGCCGCTGGTGCCGATCATCGCGGTGATCTGGCCCGCGCTCACGGTCCCGGCGCCCAGGGAGGAAAGCACTCCGTCGCTGGCCCCCTGCACCACCGGGGTGTCGACGCTGAGCCCGAACTCGGCGGCGGGCCCGGCCAGGAGGGTGCGCTCCACGTGGGTGGTGGGGACCACCGTGGACAGCTGCTCCGGGCTGATGCCCAGGTAAGCCAGCAGCTCCTCATCCCAGCCGGCGCTGCCCAGGTTGTAGATCGCGGTGGCGGTGGCGATGGAGCGGTCCACCAGGTACTTGCCGAACAGCCGGTGGCCGATGTATTCCTTGATGCCGATGAACCGGGCGGTCCTGGCGAAGAGCTCCGGCCGCTCATGGCGGAACCACAGCACCTTGGCCAGCGGATACATGGGGTGCACCGGGCAGGCGGAGCGGCGGTACAGATCCTCGGCGCCGAAATGCCCGGCCAGCTGCCCGGCGTAGGCCTGGGCGCGGGAATCCGCCCAGGTGAGCATGTTGGCGAGGGGCCGCCCATCGGCATCCACCGGCATCAGGCTGTGCATCACCGAGCTCATGCACAGGCCGGCGATCGCCACCCCGAGGCTGGCGGCCTTCCCGCTCGCGGCCCGGGTCACGCGCATCGCCGCACGGCAGATGACCTCCGGATCCTGCTCGGCCCAGGCCGCCTGGGGCGTCAGGAGCGGGTAGTCCTCGGCGCAGCCGGCGACCAGCCCCCCCTCCAGGTCATAGGCCACCGCCCGGCAGCCGGTGGTGCCGATATCCAGGCCGATCAACGCCAGGGCGGGCACGGCCTAAACCGCGAGGCTCAGGAGCAGGATGAACACGAGCGCGGCCACGGACAGGATCGTTTCCAGGGCGGTCCAGGTCATGAAGGTCTCTTTCAGGGTCATCCCGAAATAGCCCTTGATCAGCCAGAAGCCGGAATCGTTCACGTGGGAGAGCACCAGCGAGCCCGACCCGACGGCCAGCACCATCAGCTCCGGGCTGGTGCCGGGGATGACCGCCACCAGCGGGGCGACGATGCCGGCGGAAGTCATCATGGCGACGGTGGCGGACCCGGTGGCCACCCGGATGCAGGCGGCGATGCCCCAGCCCAGCAGGATCGGGTTGAGGTGGGCGGAGGTGGCCAGTTTGGCGATCTGGTCGCCGACGCCGCTGTCCAGCAGCACCTTGTTGAAGGCGCCGCCGGCGCCGATCACCAGCAGGATGCTGGCCACGGTGGGCAGGGACTGGTCGCAGAACTTGGAGACTGCCTGCATGGTGATCCGGCGGAACAAGCCGAAGGTGAACAGGCCGAGCAGCAGCGAAATGAGCAGGGCCATCACGGGGCTGCCGATGAAGCTGAGGAAGCGGAACAGGGCGCTGGCCTTGTCCATGGTCAGGCTGGCCACGGTGGCCACGAGCATGAGGAACACCGGGAACAGCACCGTGACGAGGGTGGTGAAGAAGCCGGGCATTTCATCATCCCGGCGCCCGACCTTGACCGAGCCCAGCAGGTCCTCGGGCGCGCTCAGCACGATCCGGCGGCTCATCAGGCTGCCGAACAGCGGCCCGGCCAGGATGGCCGCCGGCAGCCCGACGATGAGGCTGTAGATGATCGTCTTGCCCACATCGGCCTTGAAGATGCCGACGGCGGCCATGGCCGCGGGATGGGGCGGCACCAGGCCGTGCACCACCGAAAGCCCGGCCACCAGGGGCAGGCCCAGCTTGACCAGCGAGATCCGGGTCTCCTTGGCGATGGTGAAGATCAGCGGGATGAGCAGCACGAAGCCGACCTGGAAGAAGACCGGGATGCCGACGATGAAGGCCACGAACATCATGGCCCAGTGCACGTTCTTTTCGCCGAAGGCCCGGATCAGGGTGCGGGCGATGCGCTCGGCGCCGCCGGACTCCTCCATGAGCTTGCCCAGCATGGTGCCCAGGCCCAGGACGATGGCGATGAAGCCGAGGGTGTTGCCCATGCCGGCCTGGATGGAGCCGGCGATCTTGTCCAGGGGCATGCCGGCCGCCAGCCCGGCGAACACCGATACGATCATCAGCGCGATGAAAGGATGCACCTTCAGCCAGGTGATCAGGAGGAGCAGGATCACCACTGCGGCGACGACGATACCGATGAGCATGGGAAATGCCTTTCCTGGGATAAGGATCCGCTATGAAGACTATGAAATTGTAATTATCGTTTTCTGACTTTAGCCCGGCTGATCGGGAAGTCAAGGGGACGGGTGCCACGCCGAATTTTTACGTCGATGGCCGTTGACCGGAGCGCCCTTTCGAGCATCCTATGACGGGTGGACTGGGCGAGTGCCCGGACCCGAACCCGAGGAGGCAACATGAAAGGGCAAGTGAAACCCATCCCCAAGGGCTACCATTCCGTCACCCCGTACCTGATCGTCCATGACGCGACCGAAGCCATCCGCTTCTACCTCAAGGCCTTCGGAGCCACCGAAGTGTTCCGGATGGCGGGGCCGAACAACCGGATCGCCCACGCCGAAATCCAGATCGGCGATTCGAGGGTCATGCTGGCCGACGAGTCGCCGGAGATGAAGACCCGATCCCCCAGGAGCACCGGGGGCACCCCGGTGAGCCTCATGGTCTACGTGGAGGACGTGGACCGGGTGTTCGGCGCGGCGCTCAAGGCCGGAGCCACGGAAACCCGCAAGGTGGAGGACATGTTCTACGGCGACCGCTCCGGGACCCTGACCGATCCGTTCGGCCATATCTGGCACATCTCCACCCACAAGGAGGACCTCACCCCCGAGGAGATCCAGCACCGGGCCATGGCCGCGCACTGATCCGCCGGCCCGGCGCCCGCGATGAAGGCCTGGCCAGGGAACCCCTATCCGCTCGGGGCCAGCTACGACGGCGCCGGCGTGAATTTTTCGCTGTTCTCCGAGGTCGCCACCCGGGTGGAACTGTGCCTGTTCGATGACCAGGGACTTGAAACCCGGACCGACCTGCCGGAGGTCACCGGCCACTGTCGGCACGGCTACTTCCCGGGGCTCGAACCGGGACAGCGCTACGGCTACCGCGTCCACGGCCCCTGGGCGCCGGAGCAGGGGCACCGCTGCAATCCCGCCAAGCTGCTGATGGACCCGTACGCCAAGGCCATCGACGGCGACGTGCGATGGGATGAGGCGGTGTTCCCCTACCGGTTCAGCGAAGGCCCCGACGCGCGCAACGATGCCGACAGCGCGCCCTTCATGCCCAAGTGCATCGTCCAGCAGCCCTTCTTCGACTGGACCGGCGACCGCCAGCTGCTGCGTCCCTGGCACGAGGTCATCATTTATGAATTACACGTTAAAGGCTTCACCGCCCAGCACCCGGACATCCCCCCCGAGCTGCGCGGCACCTACGCCGGCCTCATGCACCCGGTGGCGATCGAGCACCTGAAGCAGCTGGGCATCACCGCGGTGGAACTGCTGCCCGTGCACTATTTTCCCCAGGACAAGCACCTGCTCGACAGGGGCCTGCGCAACTTCTGGGGCTACAACTCCATCGGCTACTTCGCGCCGCATCCGGGGTACGGCTCCGACCCGCGGCCCGGCGCGGCCGTGGCCGAATTCAAGCGGATGGTGAAGACCCTGCACCAGGCGGGCATCGAGGTGATCCTCGACGTGGTCTACAACCACACCGGCGAAGGCAACGAATTCGGGCCGGCGCTGTGCCTGAAGGGCATCGACAACGCCTACTACTACCGGGTCGCCAGGGATGACCCGCGCCGCTACGTGGACTACACCGGGACCGGCAACAGCCTCAACATGCCCAATCCCCACGTGCTGCAGCTCATCATGGATTCCCTGCGCTACTGGATCCTGGAAATGCACGTGGACGGCTTCCGCTTCGACCTGGCCGCCACCCTGGCCCGCGAACTGCATGACGTGCAGCGGCTGTCCGCGTTCTTCGACATCATGCAGCAGGATCCGGTCATCAGCCAGGTCAAGCTCATCGCCGAGCCCTGGGACCTGGGCGAAGGCGGCTACCAGGTCGGCAACTTCCCGCCGGGCTGGTCCGAATGGAACGGCAAGTACCGGGATTGCCTGCGCGACTACTGGCGCGGCCAGGACCGGGTCCTGAGCGAATTCGCCTACCGCCTCACCGGCAGCTCCGACCTCTACGCCGACAACTCGCGCAACCCGTTCGCGAGCATCAATTTCATCACGGCGCACGACGGCTTCAGCCTGCTCGACCTGGTCTCCTACAACGAAAAGCACAACCTGGCCAACGGCGAGGACAACCGCGACGGCACCGACGACAACCGCTCGTGGAACTGCGGGGCCGAAGGGCCCACCTCCGATCCCGCGGTGCTGGCCCTGAGGGCCCGCCAGCAGCGCAATTTCCTGGCGACCCTCATGCTTTCCCAGGGGATCCCCATGCTGGTCGCCGGCGACGAGTGCGGGCGCACCCAGCGCGGCAACAACAACGCCTACTGCCAGGACAACGAGGTCTCCTGGCTGGACTGGGCCAACCCGGACCGGGAGCTGCTCGCGTTCTGCCGGCGGCTCATCACCTTTCGCCGGGTCCACCCGGCCTTCCGGCGCCGCGGCTGGTTCCGGGGCCGGGCCATCCATGGCGCCGACATCAAGGACATCGCCTGGTTCACCCACACCGGCCGGCAGATGAAGGACGAGCAATGGGGCGTCGGCTTCGCCAAGAGCCTGGGCGTGTTCATCAACGGCGAAACCATCCCCAACCCGAACGCGAGGTCGGAACCGGTGACCGACGCCAGCTTCTTCATGATCTTCAACGCCCACTTCGAGCCTCTGGGGTTCACCCTGCCGACGCGTTTCTGGGGCCGGAGCTGGATCCGGCTGCTGGACACCGCCACCGGCTGGATCGATGGCGCCCCGGCCCTCCCGGCCCGCGCCCGCATCAAGGTGGCGCCGCATTCGACCGTCCTCCTCATGCGCCAGGATTGACCCGGACCCCCCTTCCGGTTTTGCTGCGGCGGCCGTTGTTCCATCCGTCGTGCCCTGCGGTCGGCTTCGGGTTCCGGGTTTTTGCGCCGACCCACCGGCGCGTGATCCGCTTGAAGCGTCCTCGCTTCGCTGCGGGCGCTCCAAGCGGTCTCGCTGCCCCTTCCCCCCAGGGCCGAGTCGATTCGTCTTCGTTCCATTGAACAAGATTCAAGGCAACCATCATGGGACCCTGGGCATTCCAGGGAACGGCTTCCCCGCCCCCGTGCCGCCAACCGAAGGAACCCCCACCCCAGGCGGGGAAGGACAGCGTGAGACCTTGGCGCACGCGCAGGAGGCGAAGCCGACGAGCATGCGGCAAGGCTCTCACGCACCGGTGGGGCGGCGCACCCCCACGGAACCCGAGGCCAACCGCAAGGCACGACGGGCGTAGCAACGGACGCCTAGCGCGCCAGCACGAGCCCGCATGGAAGGATCCGGAAGAGTTCCGCCAGCGCAAAGCCCATGGCCCCTTCCCTCTCCTCGAGGCTGACGCCCTCGTCGGTCAGGACGTGGGTCCACGGGTCGTCCGCGAAGGCCGGCGGCAGCTCCACCCAGGTGTCGCCCCAGGCCGGCTCGCCCAGGGGCGGCCCGGCGGTCTCGCCCATCAGCCCGCAGAGCAGGCGCGGCACCACGACCACGACGCGTTCGCCGCGGAACCGGCGGGCGAAGGCGCAGGCGTGGCGCGCGCGCTGGCCGCGGACCTCCAGGGCCAGGTAGTCGCCTTCGCGGAACAGCGCTTCCCGCCTGCGCCGGCAGTCCAGGGTCTTCCAGATCAGGTAGAGCTTGATCCAGCCGTCCTGCATGCGCCCGAGCAGCGTGCGCGCGCAGGCGGCCGCACCCAGGCCTTCGTGCATGGCCTTGATGGCATCCAGGGCCGCGCGCCGGGCCGCGTAGTCCACCGGCCGGCGGTTGTCCGGGTCCACCAGGCTGAAGTCCCACAGCTCGCTGCCCTGGTAGAAATCCGGAACGCCCGGCGCGGTGAGCCTGAGCAGCTGCTGGGACAGGCTGGTGCAGGCCCCCGCCCGCGCCACCCGCCCGTGCAGCCACAGGAAGTCCTGCATGAAGGCGTCGGAGGGCGCCAGCAGCGCCCGCAGGAACCCCCGGGTGGCTTCCTCGTACGCGTCGTCCGGATTGATCCAGGAACTGTGCTCCTTGGCCTCCCGCCCGGCCTTGAGCATGAAAGCCTCGGTCCGCTGGAGCAGGCCGTCCAGGTCTTCGGGACCGGGGGGGTCGAAGGGCCATATGCCGATCAGGGTCTGGTACAGCAGGTACTCGTCGTTGCGGCTGGGCCCCGGGCCGCTGTGGTGCCCGTGGGTCAGCTTGCGCCAGCGCGAAACCGCGCGCTGCCATTCGCCCGGGATCTCGGACAGCGCGCTGATGCGGGCGCGCACATCCGCCGAGCGCTTGCTGTCGTGGGTGGAGCCCGCCAGCATGGCGTGCGGCCAGCAGCGCGCCCGGTCCTGGTTTCCCGCGTGGAATGCGTCCGGAGACACGCCGAAGAGGCTTGGGCTGGAGCCCACCTCGTTCAGGGAGACCAGGCGGTTGTACTGGTAGAACGTGGTGTCCTCCATCCCCTTGGCCATCACCGGGCCGCTGTACCTGCTGGAACTTCATGGCGAACGCGGCCACCTCGTCCTGGTAGGCGCCGCCCCTGCCCTGGCCATGGCGCGCCAGGAGGACGTCCCGCACGAAATCGTAGATGCTGGTCTCCGCCGCCTGGCTGCGCTGCTTGGCCAGCCCCACGGCCCGGTCCACCGTGCGCACGTCCTCCGGGGAGGCCTCACCGGCCGCCACATAGGTGCGATACACCGGGAAGCTGACCAGGATCTCCGCCAGGGCGCTGCGCAGGCCGTTGAAGGTATAGTCGCTGGTGCGCCGGTCCCACTTGGCCAGGCGGGTGAGCTGGGTCGCCAGGACCTGCCATTCGCCGGCCAGCAGGGTCTTGAGGATCAGGTACTTGTTTTTCCGGATGCGGTTCTCGAGGTCCCAGGCCGAGCGGGTGAAGGCGTTGTACAGGTGGCTGAAGCGCTCCTCCCCGGCCGGATCGACGAAGAGGCCGTCGCACGCCGCGGCGAAATCGTAGCCGGTGGTGCCGTGGATCGGCCAGGATGCGGGCAGGCTGCTCATTGACGCAGAGGACCTTCTCCGCCACCAGGTACAGGGGCTTGGCGCCGCCCTCCGCCGAGGGCCCCAGCGCCCTGGCCATGGACTGCAGGCGCTCGAAATAGCCCTTCGGGTCGAACAGGCCGTCGGGGTGGTCGATGCGCATCCCGTTCACCCAGCCGCGCCCCAGCAGATCCCGCACCAGCCGGTGCGTGCTCTCGAACACCTCCGGGTTGTCCATGCGCAGGGCCGCCAGGGTGTTGATGTCGAAAAAGCGGCGGTAGTTGATCTCGTCCGCGGCCACGCGCCAGTGGGCCAGGCGGTAGGCCTGGGCCTCCAGGAGTTCGTGCAGCCCTTCCAGGTCCGGCGCCGTTGAGTTCGGCCAGGTTCGCTTCGATGAACTGCGCCAGGTCGGGGCTGGCCCCGCACAGGGCGGCCAGGTGGCGCTTGTGCACCTCCTTGTCGCGGCTGCGCTCGGCGACGGCTTCCGGCGAGACCTCGGAGCGCCCCGGCAGGTGGCCGAAGGCGGTGACCAGCGACTGGAATTCCAGGAACCCCGCGTCCCCGGGGCCCAGCCGCGCCTGCAGGCGCGCCGCGCCCCGCGCGAGGATGCGCGGATACTCGCCCGGGTCCACCGGAAATCGGTGCTCGCCGTAGAGCACGCTGAACGAGCCCGCGTCCGGGGCGAACACCAGCCTGAGCCCGCCGTTCTCGAGCACCGTCCCGTAGGCGTCGCCCAGCACCGGCAGCAGCACCCGGCCCCGGAGATCCTCGGACAGGGGATGCCAGTCGATGTCGAAATAGGCGGCGTACCTGGAGGCCGGGCCGTTCTCCAGGACGTCGAGCCACCACCGGTTGTCCGCGCCCATGATGCCCATGTGGTTGGGCACCATGTCCAGGATCAGCCCCATGCCGTGCTCTTTCAGCGCGCCGGCGAACTGCTCCAGGTCCTCCATGCCGGCGATCTCCGGGTTGAGGCTGCCGTGGTCGGTGATGTCGTAGCCGTGCAGGCTGCCCGGGCGCGCCGTGAGCAGCGGCGACAGGTAGCAGTGGCTGATGCCGAGCTCGTCGAGGTAGGGGACCAGGGCGGTCACCTGGCGCAGGGGGAAATCCTTGTTCACCTGCAGGCGGTAGGTGGCCCGCGGGATCCATGAGCGCAGCCCGGCCGGCGCCTCGCCGCCCGCCCCCTGGAGCACCGGCCGCTCCCGGCGCAGCGCGAGCAGGATGCCCTCCAGGTACGGGCTCGCGCGCCATTCCTCCAGGTTCGCCGGCAGCTTCAGGCGCCAGGAAGGGTAGGTCGGATTGCAGGGTGCCCGGCAGGTTCGGCTGCTCGCGCCCGCCGAAGCCGTCCTCCATCTGCACCAGCAGGAGCTTGGAGGGGGCCCGCGCCAGGTAGGTGTACACCGCCGCCGCCAGTTCCGCGGTCATCTCCGGGAAGTCGACCGGATGCAGCCCGCTGCCGGAAGGCACCAGCCCTTCCCGCTCCAGCGCCAGCAGCAGCTGGACGCGGTCTTCGGCCCGGCCCACGATCTGCTGGTTCCTCACCTCGTCATTGGGGAACAGGCGCAGGTCGGTGCGCAGATCGATGTCCAGGCCCTGCCAGAAGCCCGCCAGGGTCGGCAGGTCGTGGGTGGTCACGGCCGCGCAGGCATTCGCGGGGTAGGCGTAGGGCGGCTTCAGCCGGCCGTCGCCGCGGCGTTCGAAATAGAGCAGCCGGGTCGACATCACCCCCATCGGCTGCAGCGACCGGCGCACTTCGTCCGGCACCGTGCCCAGGTCCTCGCCGATCACCAGGCAATGGTTGCGCTGGCTCTCCAGCGCGAGGATGCCCAGGAGATCCGCGAAAGGATAGGCCACGTAGACGCCCTTCGGCGATCGGCAGCCCGGGCGCCACCCAGAACAGGCGGAACAACCCCATCACATGGTCCAGCCGCAGCCCGCCGGCCAGGGCCATCTGGCTGCGCAGCAATTCCTTGAAAGGCTCGTAGCAGGCCTCGGTCAGCTGGTCCGGGATCCACGGCGGCAGGCCCCAGTCCTGCCCCATCCGGTTGATCTCGTCGGGCGGCGCCCCGGCGCTGGCGCCCAGCGCATGCAGTTCCTGCCGCGCCCAGGTGGCCGCGCCGCCCCCGGCCACGCCGACCGCCAGGTCGAAGACCAGGCCGACGCCGAGCCTGTGCTCCAGGGACCGGGCGCCGGCCTGGGCAAGCTGCTCCCAGGCCAGCCACTGCAGGTATTCGAAATACTCCACCCGCTCGAGGTGCGCTGCCAGGAAGGCCTGCACTTCGGGCGCGCGCGGATCACGGTAGGCTTCGGGCCACGCCGGCCAGCCCCAGACGCCGGGATCCTGCCGGCGGAAGTCCTCCAGGAGCGCATCGAAGATCGCCTGCCAGCGCAGGCCCTCGCCGCGCTCGGCGCGGAAGGCGTGGAAGGCCCGGGCCCGGTCGCTGTCGAAGGCCAGGTGACGCTCCCGGAAGCTCCGGTACAGACCCTCCAGGACGGCCGATTTCACCTCCGCGACGCCGGGGTAGTCCACGCGCGGCTCGGCCCGCAGGGTCCGGAGCCGGGCCTGGAACGCGGGGGCGTCCACCATGGCCTTCATCTCCGGACATTCGGCCAGATCGGGCACGGCCTCCACATCCAGGTAGAGGGCATTGAAGTGGCAGCGGCTGGACGGGCTGTACGGGAAGATGTGTTCCGGCACGCCGGGGAACAGCTCATGGAGGGGATTGAGCATCACCGCGGCCGCCCCGGCCTCGCCGCAGAAGTCCAGCAGCCGGCCCAGGTCGCCGAAATCGCCGATGCCCCAGTTGTGCTCCGAGCGGATCCCGTAGAGCTGGGCCGACACGCCCCAGGCGCGCCCCGCGCCCTGGAGCGCCGGCGGCGCATAGCAGGCCGCTGGGGCGACGATGAAGGACATCTCGGCCAAGGGCCCCGCGCCGTCGGCGCGGTCGGCCCGCTCGATGGAAAAGCGGTGGTAGCCCGGCTCCACCGCCAGGTCCAGCGCCACCATCCGCCTCAGGTAGAGCTGGCCGTCGAGCTGCGGCCCGGCCGGCCTCCTCCAGGCTCACCGGGACGAACTCGCCCTGGTCCTCCGCGCCGGATTCCCGCCGCAGGCGCCAGCGGTACAATGGGTCCCCCTCGCCCGCGGGCAGGGAAACGCCGATCCGGTGCGCCTGCCCCTCGCGATCGACCTGCACCGGCCGGAGCGGGCGGGTCCAGTCCCGACCGTCCAGGCGGTGCAGGGCGGCGGCGATCTGCTCGTCGGTCTCCGCCTCGATCCCCTGGGCCCGCAGCACCGCGCGCCTGGCCGCATCGGAAGGGCGGTGCTCCCCGCCCCAGATGTCGGTGTAGCCGGGCAGCAGCCCGCAGCGCAGGCAAAGCCGGTCCAGGAGTTCGCTCATGGCGCGCCTCCGGCGAGGGTCCAGGAAAGGCCCCATGGCCCGAGCAGGCCCCGGGGCGCGTCAGGGGAGGTGGCGAACACGCGGGTCCCCGCCTCCGGCGCCGTGAGCGGTTCCTCCGAGAAATTGGCCAGCAGCGTCAGTTCCGAGCGGTCCCCCAGCCGCCAGGCCACCCGCAGGCCGCGCGGCCCGATCGTCTCGAACGTGCCCGCGTGGCCGCCCCATCCCGGGCAGGCGCGGAACGATGACCCGGCGGCGGATCTCCAGCAGGCCCCGGTAGTAGGCCAGCCAGCCGGCGTGGACCGGTTGCCCGGCCAGCCCCCAGTCGAGCTTCGAGCGGAGGAAGGTCCCGGGCTCGTTGGGGTCGGGGATGGCCGCGGCTCGGCACGTGCTCCGCCCGGGCCAGTTCGCGCAGCCGCCCTCGGGTCACCGCCTCCCGCAGGCCGCCGGCGAAATCGCAGAAGAACAGGAACGGCGAGGGGGCGGCGAACTCCTCGCCCATGAACACCATGGGAACGGAGGGCGCGAGCAGGCAGAGCGCCACCGCCGCGCGCACCGCGGGCTCCGGCGCGAGATCGGCGATCCGCTGGCCGAAGGCGCGGTTGCCGACCTGGTCGTGGCACTGGAGGAAGGCGACGAAGGCCGGAGCCGGCAGATGCGCGCTCGGCTCGCCGCGGGGAGCGCCTTCCCGCCAGGGCGACGGCTCGCCCTGGTAGGCGAAGCCTTCGGCCAGGCACCGGCCCAGATGGCGGACGGGATCGCCCGCGTAGTCCTGGTAGTAGCCGGAAGTCTCCCCAGTGCAGAGGACGTGGAGCGCTTGGTGGAGGTCGTCGTTCCACTGGGCCGTGCTTCCGCCCGGGCCGAGGTGGTGCGCCTCGTTGCCATCGTTCTCCAGCACGAGATGCACTTGGCGGCCGGGCGGCAATCCGGCGTGGACCCGGTCCGCCAGCTCGTCGAGGAAATGCCGCGGGGAATGATCCGTGACCGCGTGCACCGCATCCAGGCGCAGGCCGTCGAAATGGAATTCCTCCAGCCAGTAGAGGGCGTTCTGGATGAAGAACTCGCGCACCGTGCGGCTGTCCGGCCCGTCGAAATCGATCGCCTCGCCCCAGGGCGTCCGGCGCCGGTCCGAGAAGAACCGCTGCGCCAGGACATGGAGGTAGTTCCCTTCCGGGCCGAAATGGTTGTAGACCACGTCCAGCAGCACCATCAGCCCCGCGCCGTGCGCGGCCTGGACCAGGGCCTTGAGCGTCTTCGGGCCGCCCATAGGAGCTGTCCGGCGCGAACGGCAGCACCCCGTCGTAGCCCCAGTTGCGAAGGCCCGGGAAATCCGCCACCGGCATGAGCTCGATCGCGGTGACCCCCAGCTCGCGCCAGGTGGTCCAGGCGCCGCCTCACGCCGTCGAAGCTGCCCTCGGGCGAGAAGGCGCCCACGTGCAGTTCGTAGATCACCGCCTCGGTCCAGGGCCGCCCCTGCCAGGCGCCATCCTCCCAGCTGAACGCGCGGGGGTCGATCACTTCGCTCGCGCCGTGCACGTCGTCCGGGTTGTACCGGGAGGCGGGATCCGGGATGCAGAGGCCGCCCTCGAGCTCGAACCTGTAGCGGGTGCCGGGGCCGGCCCGGGCCACGGTCCGTTCGAACCAGCCGCCGCCGCGGTCGGCCATGGGCAGCGCTTCCGACCCGTCCTCCAGGCTCAGCCCCACCTGCCGGCAGCTCGGGCGCCCACAGCCGGAAGCGCACCCCGCGCGGGGTGACCTGCGCTCCGAACGGCATGTCGTGGCACCGCGTCACCATGCTACCTCCCCCGCTGGGCGAGCAGCGCCATGCGCCGGATGGCGCTGCCGATGGAGGCGGCGTGGGAGCCCATGGCGCTGGTCACGCCGGCCGCCCCCATTTCCGCCAGGCAGAGAGTCACCAGGGCCCTGGCCTCCGCCGCGGAGGCCGGGCACGACGGGTGCCCGGCCATCGCCTTCCGGTAGCTCCGGAACAGGGCCCGGCGCGCCAGCCGATGCCAATCGTCCACGTGGCGCGAAAGCAGGGCGCGCAATTCCGGCGTTTCGCCGTCGTGCACGTCCAGCGCGGCGGCCCCCGCCTCGTCCAGGGAGATCAGCATGCTCGCCAGGTCCCGCAGCGGCGTGTGCTTGCGCCGGCGCTCCGCCCAGGGGAGCCCGGGCTCCCCGCCGTAGTTGGCGATCAGGCAGTCGTTCTTCACCAGCCACACCTGGCCCAGGGAGTAGTCGCCGTGGTAGCGCGTCTTCACGGCCTCGACGGGCATCCGGACCGTCTTCAGGACGAGCCACAGGAGCTTGGGCCGGGCCGCGAGCAGGCCGGCGCCCATGGACTGGGCCGGTTCGGGCAGCCCCGGGAGGTCCCGGGCCAGAAGCTCGAACATCATGTCCAGGCCGCGCCGCACCTTCGCGACCCAATCCGCCATGTCGGCCACGCTGATCCGTTCGTTGCCGAAAGCGCCGGCCTCGTCGGGCAGGGCCAGGGCCTTGTGGAATTCCGCGGTGCGCTGTCCGAGCGTGTTCATGAACTCGATGTAGGCGGTGTGGCGCATCTGCGGCGGCTCCGGGGTGGCGCGCAGGTCGTCCAGGAACCGCTCCAGGTAGTTCAAGGTGAAGGTCCAGGCGTCGCCCTGGTTTTCCATGTAGCGTTCCAGGATCGCCAGGGTCGAGCGCTGGCCTTCGGGATCCACGTATTCCACCGTGCCGGCCAGCTGGGGGATGTGCGGGAACAGGGCCGTCTCGGTGAGGAAGCGCGACAGCTCCAGTTCCGGGTGGGTGCCCTCCAGGAGCCAGCGGTAGCCCTTCATCCACATCCGGCCGTCGATGTTCACCCGGAGCTGGCCATGCTCGGATACGAAGCGCGCGATGGCGGCGGATTCGGCCGGGCCGGCCAGTCCCGGATACGCGCCGGTCGCCTTGAACTCCAGCCTGCCATGGCCGAACGGGGCGGTATCGCCGCGCTCGACGGCCGCCACGATGGCGCGCAGGAACCGGTCGTCCAGGGCGGCGTCGAACAGGACGCCCATCTGCGCCCGCAGGCGGACCTTGGCCAGGGTGGCGGACGGCGGCAGGGCCGGGGCGTCTTCGCCCTCGCGCTCCCAGGCCAGGGCCAGCGGGACCGAATAGCGGTGCACCCCGCCGTCGGCGAGGCTCACCGCCACCGTGGCGAGCACCCAGCCCCGGCCGCCCCAGGACCACTCCTGCAGGTTCTCGAAGCGGAATTTCAGGACCGTCGCCTCCCGGTCCACGAACCACGCCTGGGTCCGGAAATAGCGGGGCAGGATCTGCCGTTCCAGCCTTTGCCTGGCCCGGCGCCGGGTCAGCTCCTTCACGCTGCCGCCCTGCCCGGGCTGGGCCAGGAGGGTGTGCCATCCTTCCTCCAGCAGCACCAGGACGGGCAGTTCCTGCACGGCCGGAGGTTCCTCGTGCCAGGCCGGCGCCGCCACATCGTCGGCCAGGCGGAAGGAGAAAAAGCCGTGCCCGCCGAGGGTCAGGAGATAGGGAAGCTGGCCGATGGGCGGGAAGATGCTGCGCCCCAGCAGTTCGACCGGCACCCTGCCCTTGAAGCTCGAGAGGTCGAGTTCCACCGCCTGGGGCGCCCGGGACAGGTTCGCCACGCAAAGGATCGATTCCCCTTCGAACTGGCGCAGGTAGGCCAGGACCCTGCGGTTGCCCGGGCGCAGGAACAGCAGGTTGCCGCGGCCGAAGGCCCGGTGCGCCTTGCGCATGTCGATCAGGCGCCGGGTCCAGTTGAACAGCGAGGAGGGATTGCCGCGCTGGGACTCCACGTTGACCGCGCCGAAGCCGTAGACCGGATCGGTGATCGCCGGCAGGTACAGGTCCTCCGAGGCGGCCGTGGAGAACCCGCCGTTCGGCCCGCTGGTCCACTGCATCGGCGTGCGGACCCCGTTCCGGTCGCCGAGCTGGATGTTGTCGCCCATGCCGATCTCGTCGCCGTAGTAGAGGATGGGCGATGCCGGGAAGGGTCATCAGGAGCTGGTTCATGCAGCTCGATGCGGTGCCGGTCGTTGTCCAGCAGCGGCGCCAGGCGGCGGCGGATGCCCAGGTTGAGGCGCGCCTGCGGGTCGCTGGCGTAGGCCTGGTACAGGTAGTCGCGCTCGCGGTCGGTGACCATCTCCAGGGTCAGCTCGTCGTGGTTGCGCAGGAACACCGCCCACTGGCAGGTGTCCGGGATGTCCGGGGTCTGCTCGCATGATCTCCACGATGGGATGCCGGTCCTCCTGGGCGATCGCCATGTAGATGCGCGGCATCAGGGGGAAATGGTAGGCCATGTGGCACTCGTCGCCATCGCCGAAATAGTCGCGCACATCCTCCGGCCACTGGTTCGCCTCGGCCAGGAACATCCGGCCGGGGTAGCGGAGGTCCAGTTCGGCGCGCATGCGCTTGATGATGGCGTGGGTCTCCGGCAGGTTCTCGTTGCTGGTGCCCTCGCGCTCGCACAGGTAGGGCACGGCGTCCAGGCGCATGCCGTCGACCCCCGCGTCGAACCAGAAGCCCATCACCCGCATCACCGCCTTGAACACGTGCGGATTGGCGTAAGTTCAGGTCGGGCTGGTGCGAGAAGAAGCGGTGCCAGTAGTAGGCCTGGGCCTACCCGTCCCAGGCCCAGTTGGATTTCTCGGTGTCGGTGAAGATGATCCGGGTGCCGGCAGTATTTCGCGTCGCTATCGCTCCAGACGTAGATAGTCGCGCTTGGCCGATCCGGGCGGCGCCCGGCGGGCGGCCTGGAACCAGGGGTGCTGGTCCGAGGTGTGGTTGATCACCAGTTCGGTGATGACCCGCAGGCCCAGGCGGTGGGCTTCGTCGATGAACGCTGCGGAAGTCGGCCATGCGTGCCGAAGGACGGGTGGATATGCCGGTAGTCGGCGATGTCGTAGCCGTCGTCGCGCATGGGCGAGGGATAGAACGGCAGCAGCCACAGGGTGTTGACGCCCAGTTCCTGCAGGTAGCCCAGCTTCGAGGTCAGGCCGGGGAAATCGCCGAGCCCGTCGCCGTCGCTTGTCGCAGAAGGCCTTGACGTGCAATTCGTAGATGATCGCATCCTTGTACCACATCGCGGCCGCTTTATCCCGACCAACATGATAGGGAATTCCCGGGATAAGGGAAGCCGAGGTGGCGGAACTCCTGGGAGGAACTACATGGCCGGCTCGACCTTGTGCAACGTCACCAAACGCTTCGGTGCGAGCGCGGTCATCGAGGCTCGGTGAAGGAGGACCGACTGCGCCGCCTTCCCTGATCACTCCGGGACTTCAGGCATCTCCTCCATTTCATCCTCATCGGATGGAATCGGCTGGGTCATGGTAATAACGTAGTTATATAATTTTCGCTTGAAATCGGCTGGAGCATCCACGAAGCGGATCCCGGATTCAACGTAATCGCCCTGGGGTTCATCCTGGTCGTGCAGCCATACCACCTCGGCCTGGACCGTCGCGTCGGGCAATCCCGGGTGGATGAACGCCCACCCTTCCAGCACCGGCCTGCCCCTCATCCGGCCGGCGACCCTGGCCGGGATCCTGAGGCCGCACCCGTCCGTGCCCAGGTTGCGGACGGGGAAGCTGTAGGATTGCCCACCCAGCTGGAAGCGCGCCTTGCACTGCGGTTCAACGGAAACGCGCAGGGAATGCCTCTTGTCCATGGTGAACCTCCTGATCTGACCTGCAACCGACCATCGAGTTCCATCAGCCCGGCGCCCCGCACGGGGGGCCGGCCCTTCATTAGATGCCCCTCGCTTCTTATTGTTAATACCACCCCAGGTCCGGCACGACCGGTTCCGCGTTGAGCAGCACGATGAGGGTCGCGCAGGGGGTCAGGTCGACCTCGGTGCCTTCGGCCAGTTTGCCCCGGACCTCCCAGTGGGTGAACTCCCAGGATCCCGATTTCAGGAGGGCGGTGATCTGGCCGCTCTGGTACCGGGTTTCCACCGGCCCCACTTCCAGCCGGTGCGCCCTGCCCCCCAGGCGCGCCTCGAGCACCAGGCCGCCGGGGCCCCGCTCCATGCGGAAGGCGTCGTCCTTGGCCTCCAGGAAACCCTCGCGGTCGATCCAGAACCGCGGCTTGTCCCGGTACGGGGCGCCGGCGGTGGGGCAGAAGGTGGTGCAGTTGCCGCATTCGTTGCAGAAATCGGCGATGTTGAAGGTCTGCACGGTCTGCTCGACCGCGAACAGGCGGCTGCCCCGGGGCTGCAGCCGGCCGCCGCGCTGGACCAGCAGGGGCAGTTCCAGCCTGAACGGCGCCATGGTGAAGGCGAGGTTCGAGCGGTTCGGGCAGACCGTGACGCACAGGCTGCAGAGATCGTCGCAGTCCAGGCACCGGGCGGCTTCCCGCGCGGCGGTCTCGGGCGTGAAGGAATGGAGCACTTCCCCGAACCCCGCGCGCTCGGCCAGGGGCAGCACCGGCACCTTCTGGCCGGGGCTGAGGCGCGCCTTCTTCTCCAGCAGCGCGGAGGCGGAGGCGCCCTTGTCCAGCTGCGGTTCCGGCTCGATGGCGATGCCGTGCCGGCGGGCGATGGTTTCCGCCACGGCCCGCCCGTCGGCGATGGCTTCGATGATGGAGGAGGGGCCGTGCACCACGTCGCCGCCGGCGAAAAGGCCCGCGAGGCTGGTTTCCCGGGTGGCGGCGTCCACCGCCAGGGTCCCGTCGGCCCGCATCTGGAGCTGCAGCCCATCCAGGAAGTCCAGCACCGGCTCCTGGCTGATGGCGGGAATGACGGTGTCCGCGGGCAGGATCTCGTCGGCCCCCGCCACCGGCACCGGGCGCGGCCGGCCGGAGGCGTCCCTTTCGCCCAGGGCCATGCGGGTGCAGGCGAGGCCGGTCGCCCGGCCCGCCACCGCCACCACCGCGGCCGGGGACAGCAGGTCGCGCAGGGCGACGCCCTCCTCGAGGCAGTCCACCACTTCCGCCGGGTCCGCCGGCATCTGGGCGCGGGTGCGCCGGTAGACGATGGTCACCTCCCCGTCCCGCACCAGGCGCCGGGAGCAGCGCGCCGCGTCCATGGCGGTGTTGCCCGCGCCGATGATGATCACGCGCCGGCCCAGGTCCATGGGCACCCCGGCCCGCACCCGGTCCAGGAACACCAGGGCGTCCACGACGCCCTCGGCGTCCTCGCCCGGGATGCCCAGGCGCTTGCCCTTCTGGGCGCCCACCCCCAGGAAGACGTAGGGGTAGTCCCTGCGCAGGTCCGCCAGGGACACGTCGCGGCCCAGGGCCCGGCCCAGGTGGAACCGGACGCCCAGTTCGGCCAGCCGGTCCAGGTCGGCCCCCATGGCCTCGCCCGTCAGGCGAAAGCCCGGGATGACGCCGCTGACCATGCCGCCCAGCTCCCGCTTGGCTTCGAACACCTCGGCGGTGAAGCCCAGCTTGGCCAGGTAGTAGGCCGCCGAAAGCCCGGCGGGGCCGGCGCCGACGATGGCCACCTTCACCTGGTTCGGGCTGGCCGGGCGTTCCGGATGGGCCCCGCCGTACTCGAAGGCGTAGCGCTTGATCTCGCGGATGGCGAGAGGCGCGTCGTAGAACATGCGCACGCACTTCTCGGTGCAGGGATGGTCGCAGACGCTGCCGGTGATGGCGGGCTGGGGGTTGGTCCGGAGGATCACCTCCATGGCCTCGGCCGGCCTGCCGTGCGCCACCAGCCAGAGGTAGTCGGGGATGTTCTGGCGGGTGGGGCAGCCGTCCGTGCACGGCGCGAAGATGCAGTCGAAGTGGCCCAGGGGCCGCTCGCCCTTGAATTCGAGGGGCCGCGGCCTCCGGGCGTAGGCGTCGTCCCCTTCCACCTTCACCGCGTGCCGCGCCAGGTTGAAGCGCGCGCCGTGGCCGCCCGAGACGGCCTGGACGTATTCGTCCAGGCTGGCGGCGCCGGCCCGGTCCATGGCGGCCTCCAGGTTGACCAGGTACTGCTGCAGGCGGGCGTAGCCGCCGGGCTTGAGCAGATCGGTGCACACCGTGACGGGGGAAAGGCCGTCGGCCACCAGGTCGGCGAAGTTCCCCGCGTCGGCCCCGCCGCAGAAGCTGAGGGGCACCCGCCCGTCCAGCGCCTCGGAGACCTGCTGGGCGAGGGCCAGGGTCAGGGGGTGCAGGGCCCGGCCGGAAAGGTACATCTGCTTCTCGCTGGGCGGGAACACCGTGCGGTGGTTCAGCACCTCCAGCGTGTTGGTGAGCTTGAGGCCGAATTCCAGGCCGAGGCCGGCGGCGATCCCCTCGAGGTTGCGCACCATGGCCATGGCTTCGAAGAACTTGGGATCATGCTCGAAGGCGCTGTCCGGCACCTCGATGTCGAACCCCTGGGTCTCGTTGAGCAGGCCGCGCAGGCGCCGGGGCCCCAGCAGGGTCGGGTTCAGCTTCACCCAGGTGTGCACGCCCAGTTCCGTGAGCAGGAAGGTGGCGATCTTCTCGATCTCCGCCGGGGGGCAGCCGTGCATGGTGGAAAGGGTGATGTGGTTGGAGAGCGAGGCCGGGATGTCCAGGCCGCGCACCGCCGGGTAGACCCGGGCCACCTGCAGGATGGCCTCCTCCAGGGCCGGCCCGGGCTCCCGCATGTCCCTGATGAAGGCCTGCACCCGGGGCGTCTGGATGCCCTTCAGGTCGTAGCCGACGCTCATGTTGAAGTGGGTGCCCGGATCCCGGAGGCCCATCCGGTGCGCCAGGGCATGCAGCAGCACCCAGGCGTTGAGGTACTCCCGGAACGACTCCTCCAGTTTCAGCTCCTGGGACCACTCGCAGTTGTAACCCTCGTCCGCCACGTCGATGCAGGGCCGGCTCACCTCGATCTCGTCGAGGATCTGGACGGTCTTCAGTTCGATGAAGCGGGCGCCGCACAGCCAGCTGGAGACGATGTTCTGGGCCAGCTGGGAGTGCGGCCCGGCGGCGACCCCCAGGGGCGCGGCGATGCCGTGGCCGAACCGGCGGAGCGCGCACCGGGCGGAGGGCGCCTGGAAGTTCTGGCTCGGGATGCCCATGACCGAGTCGCGGTCATCCAGCTCCCGGAAAATCCAGCCGGCCAGCATCTCGAGCGGTGCGGTGCGGAAAGGCTTGCCCATGCGGTTCCTCCGGGGGAATGATGGGCGCAGCTCCGGAAGTGCGCCAGTCTTAATCCTCGGCGCCGCGCTCAGTCCGCCCGCAGGTCCCCGCAGGGTTCCATGGCGGGCAGTTCCAGGATGAAGACGCTGCCCCTGGGCTGGTTCTCCTCGACCCAGATGCGCCCGCCGTGGGCCTCGACCACCACCTGGCAGAAGGCGAGGCCAAGGCCGTTGTTGGAATAGCTCCGGGTCCCTTCCTCATCCAGCGACACGAACTTCTGGAAGATCGCCTCGCGCAGGTGCGGGGGGACCCCCTGGCCCTCGTCGCGGACCCTCAGGAAGGCCCCGTCATCCTTGAACCCCGCCTCGATCCGCGTCCGGCCCCCGGGGCCGGAGTGCTTCAGGGCATTGTCCAGCAGGTTGAGCACCACCCGGCGCATGAGATCCTGGTCGGCCTCGATCGTCACATCCTGCTCGCAGTGCCAGGTGATCGAATGGTCCAGCCGCTGGGCGCGGTACTCCATCTCGTCCAGGAGGCTCGGAATCCAGTCGTGCAGGCGGATCCTGCCCCGGTGCAGCCTCAGCCCGATCTGCTCGGCGCGGCCGATGACCAGGATGTTCTGGATCATCCGGTCCATGAGGTTGGCGGATTCCAGGATCCGGAACAGCGGCTTCTGCATGGGCTCGGGCATGTCCCCGCGCTTGCAGAGCACGTCCACGCACAGCTGGACGGTGGTCAACGGGTTCTTCAGGTCGTGGACGATGAACTGGAACAGCTGTTCCATCTGCTTGTGCGATTCCAGCAGCGCGTCGCGCTCGGCATGTATCTCCGCCTGGAGGCGCTTCAGGCGCATGAGGCTGCGGATCCGGACGATCAGTTCGGCGGGCAGGACCGGCTTGCGCAGGAAATCGTCCCCTTTGGCCCGGAAGGCGTCCGCGTGGACCTCGTCCCGCTCGTCCGACGTGAGGAAGATGATCGGGACCAGCTCCCACCCGGGCATCTCCCGGATCCGCCGGCAGGTTTCGATGCCGTCGATCCCGGGCATCCGGATATCGAGCAGGACCAGTTCAGGCAGGTAGGTGGGGAGGAGTTCGAGCGCCTCCTGTCCGCACGCCGCCGTCTCGACCGTATAGTGCCCCCGGGTCAGCACGGCGCAGATGCTCCGGCGGGTGACCGCGTCATCCTCGACCACGAGGATCCTGGCGCCGTAGTCAGCCCTTCGGATGTAGACGTTCGGATTCTGGACAGGCGTATCGCTCATATAGAGACTTTATCGGTCAGAATGCGCCCGGGCCGTTAGCATTATTTCCTCCCGGAACATCCAGGGGCCTCACCTCATGACCCGCCGGCGCCGGGGCCTTCCGGGCCGGCATAGTGCCGGTAGGCGGCCCTTCCCTCCCGCTTGGCCTGGTACATGGCGGTGTCCGCATGCTTCAGGAGGGTGGCCCCGTCAGCTCCGTCGACGGGGGCATGGGCGATCCCGATGCTGGCGCCTACGCTGACGGCATGTCCATCCAGGGAAAAGGGACAGCCCAGGGATTGGATGGCCTTGGCCGCCACCGTTTCGGCATCCCCGGGGCCCCGGGCTTCGGAAATGACCATGACGAATTCGTCCCCGCCCAGGCGCGAGACGGTATCGTTCTTGCGGACCAGGGTGGCCAGGCGGCGCGCGACTTCGCCGAGGATCGCATCTCCGGCATCGTGCCCCAGGGTGTCGTTGACCGCCTTGAAATGGTCCAGATCGAGGAAGAGCACCGCCACCCCCAGCCCCGAGCGGGCGCCGGCCGCCAGGGCCTGCTGGAGCCGGTCCATGAGCAGGGCCCTGTTGGGCAGCCCGGTCAGGGCATCGAGGAAGGCCTGCTTGCGGGTGTCCTCTTCCTTCAGGGTCTGCAGGGTGACGTCCCGCACGGACAGGATCATGCCGCTGACCGCGCCATCCTGCAGGACCGGAGAAGCGCGGTATTCGAAGATTCCCTCACGGTTCTGGAGCGGGCCGGTCCAGACCAGGGCATGCTCGGCATCGAGCACGGTCGGCTCGGGCCAGAAGCCGGCGGGGGAAGGGTCGCCGAGGATCAGATCGCGGGCCGCCTGCCCCGCTGCGCTGTCCTGGGAGACGCGCAGCCAGTGGGCCGCCACCCGGTTCATCCTCAGGATCCGCCCATCAAGGTCCAGGCAGAGGACGGCCTCGTTCACGGCATCGAAGGTCCGTTCCCATTCGGAAGCGGCTTTTCGCAGCATGCCCTTTCCCGGAACTGGGAGGCCAGCAGCATCGAATTGGCCGCCGCACTGTCAACGGTATTGAAGGCGGCCTGGCGGAGGGCCCGTTCCTGGAAACGGATCAGGATCGAGCTCAGGGGAACGAACAGCACCGCCCCGATCGTGAGGATGAGCAGACTGGCCTTGGTGCCCAGCTTCATTTGGTCTGGCTCCGGAATGGAATCGGTCGGATGCTTTTCATGACGTACCAATCATGCGTTGACCCTGGCCGGGCCCCGGGATCAACGCAATTGACCCTCCGGCGAAGCCGTCCCCGTGCCTTCCTCCGGAAGCAGCAGCATCGATTCCACCAGGTGGGAGGCCAGGGGCGGGTTGAACAGGTATCCCTGGCCGGACTCGCAGCCGTTGTCCAGGAGGAACCTCCGCTGCTCCTCGGTCTCGATGCCCTCCGCCACGACGGTCAGGTTCATGGTGTGCGCGAGGCTGATGATGGAGGTCACGATGGCCGCGTCGTTGGCGTTGGTGGTCACATCCTTGATGAACGACCTGTCCACCTTCAGGCTCTGGATGGGGAACCGCTTCAGGGCCGCAAGGGAGCTGTATCCCGTGCCGAAATCGTCGATGGAGAGCGCCACCCCCAGGTCGTTGAGCTCCCGCATCCTGGCGATGGCGATCTCCACATCGGTCATGATCATGCTCTCGGTGATCTCGAGTTCAAGGCACCTGGCGGGGACCCGGTTGAGCGCGAGGATCCGCTTGACGGTGGCCACCAGGTCCTCCTGCCAGAACTGGCGGCGGGACAGGTTGACCGCCATCACGAAAGGTTCGATCCGCAGATCCAGCCACTGGCGCGCCTGCTTGCAGGCCTCGCCCAGGACCCATTCTCCGATGGGCAGGATGCAATCCATGTCCTCCGCCAGCGGGATGAAATCGCTGGGCGGAATGATGCCCAGCTGCGGATGGCGCCAGCGCACCAGCGCTTCGAACCCGACCAGCGCGTGGGTTTTCAGGTCGTGCTGGGGCTGGAAGTTGAGCAGGAATTCCTTGTTCTTCACCGCCACCCGGAGCGCGCCGGCCAGCTGCATGAACTTGCTCGCGCGATTGTTCATCTCCTTGCGATAGAACTGATAGGTGTTCCGGCCGCGATGCTTGCCGTGGTACATGGCGCTGTCGGCGGCCTTCAGCAGCTGTTCCGCCGTATCGCCGTCGCCGGGGAAGAAGCAGATGCCGATGCTGGCGGAGACGCTGAGAGGCATGTCCTCGTGGACGATCTCCCGGGAAATGACCTGCATGAGCCGATGGGCGATCGCATGGACATGCTCAGTGCTTTCGAGGTTGTCCAGCAGCAGGATGAACTCGTCCCCTCCCTGCCTGGCCGCGGTGTCCGATTCCCGGATGCAGGACTGGAGCCGCGTCGCCACCTCCTTCAGGACCAGGTCGCCCGCCTCGTGTCCCAGGGAATCGTTGACATGCTTGAAATGATCCAGGTCCAGGAGCAGGAGGGCGCATTTCCCGCCGGTGCGGCGCAGCCTCGCGACCGAACGGGTCAGGCGCTCCTGCAGCAGCGAGCGGTTGGGCAGCCCGGTCAGCTTGTCGTAGAAAACCAGCGAGCTGATCTTCTCCTCGGACGCTTTCCTTTCCGTGATGTCCCGCAGATACACCGAAACCCCATCGGCGAAGGGGTAGATCTGGACTTCGTGGCACAGTCCGAGGGTGGGGGTGAAATGCTCGAAGGAGCGGTTCTCCCGGGCCGTGGAGGCCTCCAGGAAGTGCTCCCAGGAGGAGCGGAATTCCGGGAACAGGGACGAGAAGGGCTGTTCCGGCAGGCTGTCGCGGGAGAGCCCGAAGAAGGCCTCGGCCTTCTTGTTGAGGTAGGTCATGCGGCCCAGGCCGTCCAGGACGAAGAACGCGTCGCCGATGCTCTCCAGGATCGCTTCGGTCCGCTCCTTGGACTGCCGCAACTCCCTTTCCATGGCCTTGACCTTCAGGCACTTGTCAATCGCCGCGTAGAGGCGCGAAGGGGCCAGGGGCTTGATCACGTAGTCGAAGACGCCCACCTCGATGGCCGACAGGAGCATTTCCGCGTCGCCCCTGGAGGTGGTGATGATGATCATGGTTTCGGGGCATTCCTCCTTGATCACCTGGGCCATGCGGATGCCGTCCAGGTTCGGCATCTGGATATCGGTGATGACCAGGGGCGGACGGTGCCGGTGGAACAGGTCCAGGCCTTCGACCCCATCCTTGGCCATGAGCACGTTGCTGAAGTTTGGCCTCAGGATCCGCGCCAGAAGCGCGCGCGAAACGGAATCGTCCTCGACGCAAAGAACAGGAAAATTTTCCTTCTTCGCTGGCTTCATGATCCCGCGATGCTCCCTATGCGATTGATAGCCCCAGATCCTGCCGATTCAGGATTTTACCTAAGAAGTACGGGTCATAATGACACCATGGGGGCGGGAACGCCCGAAATAAAAAAAGGCCGGTTCCCGCTCCCCATCGTTCATATGGCCCTTCCGGGGCTACTCAACCACCATCGGACCCATCCCAGCTCCCCGTGCCCGCCTGCACGCCGTTCGGGCCGCCGGCGGCCGAAACCCGGTCCTTGGCCGGCTGCTTCAAGTGGGCCACGGAATCGGTGATGCCGCGCTTGAGGTCGGCGGCTGCCAGGCGGCTGCGCTCCTTCAGGTCGTCCAAGGTCACGGATGCCTCCTTGGCGAGGTCCGCGGCCTTCTGTCTGGCGCGGGTGGCGGCGTCCTTCAGGTCGCCGCGCAGATCGGGGCCGCTCTTGGGGGTCACCAGGGCGGTGACCACCGCGCCCAGGGCGGCGCCGGCGAGGAAGGCGAGAATCATCGGGCCGGTGGATGAGGAAGTGTCTTCCTGGTTCATGCCCATTCCTCCTATGCAAGGTTTGTCAACGAAGGCGCCGTGGGGTCTATGCACGGCTGCCCATGATAATCGACAAACCCTCCCCTGAAAAAGGAACTTTCCACAGCGCACGGGGGGCGGCCTGCGCGCGGTCAGGGATCCGCAGGCCGGCGGCGCCGCCTACCTGGCTGGTTGCACCGGATAGTTCGCCTGGATGAAGACCTTGTCCTGCATCTGGTTGGCATCGGTGTTGCGCCGGATGAGGTCGGCGAGCGTGGTGTGCCGGATCATGTTCGCCGTGTCGCTGTCGAAGCCTTCGTTCAGCCAGAAGAACCGGTCGCCCGTCCTGAGGGCGTAGAACTGCCGGGCGATGATGGCCTGGAAGGTGGGGCCCACGAGGGCGCCGGGGGCATGGGTTTCGGCCAATCCGCCCATGAACAGGTCGACGTTGTCGATGCTGCCGTAGACGGTCGCCAGATTGCTCTGCAGCGCAGGATCCATGGCCAGATCGGCGAAGGACAGGTACGGCTGGAACCCCATGGCTCGGCGGGTCTGGTTCAGGGTGCCGAGCCCCACATCCCGCTCGCGCTGGATATCGATGGCGATGAGATCGATCTGGTCCACGTCACCGCCGACCAGGGTCGCGAACAGCAGGTTGCGCAGCGCCGCGACCACGTAAACGTCGGTCGCCTGGGCGCTGTCGTTGCCGATGGAACGCAAAGAGTTATTTAGACCGTGAGCCATATCCGTCTGGGCCGTGTTGAAGAATGCCTGGGCCAAGGCCTCAGTGAATACCACATTCCCGTTGTTATCGAGACCCTCCTGGGTATCCGAAACCTGGGAATGGCCCACCCGGAAAGCGGCACTGGAAAACTCTTGGGTTACCTGAGCTTTGACCTCAGGGTCGTACCCGTCATAGGGTCGCATCGGACCCACCAGCATGGGCAGGAATTCACCATAAACAATGTTCTGATATTCTGCTGTCGTGATGGCCTTCGCCATATGGTAATACTGGTCAACGGTCCATCCGGGGCTTGCCGATTTCAGCTGGGCAACCCAGTAGTTGTGCTCGCGCATGAACAGGGTGACGACCGCAGTCAGTTCGGGGTTCTCCATCGTCCGTGGATCTCCGGCGACAAAGTTGGTGCCCACGACCGACAGGGCCTGGCCGCCGTCCGAGGATGCCAGGGTCCCGTCCGGATTGCGCAGGCTGTCCGCCACCGCGCGGGTGGAGCCATAGAGCTGGGAGAGATCGAGATACCCTGCGGTGGTATTGATGATGGTGTTCGTGTCCCCACTCCGCGTGGCCCGGGTCATGGCGATGACGGTGCCGGAAGAGAAGGCCGGGTCACCCGCAGGCACCGCGATGTTGATCGAAGGGGAGGCCGTGGGCGTCTCCTCGAGATCGAGGTCATGGTCGACGAACTGCCCGAAGACGTACAGCCACGCCGAAGCGACCGGATCGACGGTCTGGCCGTTCTGGCCGGTCGAACTGGTTCCCCCGGCGACGACGTTGCTGATGGTGCGCGGGTTCGGTCCCGTCGCCAGCCCATCCTGGGTTCCAGGGGCGAAGTTGGGCGGGGCCAGCGCGAGTTCGGAACTCCCTGGAACGGGGTCCCAATCCGGGTGCTTGAGGTTGTTTCCGGAGCCGCCGATGGGGCGGAAAGCCTTCAGCAAGGGTATCGGATGCTGGGGACCGGCCGCGGTTCCCTGCGCCGAGGCCGTCATGAAAGGAAGGATCAAGACTGCGTAACTGGCAAGCCACTTTCGGTTGAATAATCGCACGACATATTCCTTTTGAACTCCCAGCCAAGGGAAATTGACATCACCGCCAAGAAATCCTGACGCAGCGGTCTCTCCTTACTGGTCGTGCCAATCGTTTAACAACAATGGGTTCCAGCTAGGCATTGTGATTTTAGATTTTTTGAGGGCATCTTACAACCCCACCCTAGGCCCAAATTCATTCATTAAACGGGCTAGCCCACCGGGCTAAAACCTCCATCCAAATGCTAATATATATCGAATTAATTAGCGTGACCCAGCTGGGTCTTTAGGACGAGGGCGATGGGCACGAGTTGTGCCCGGCTCTCGACACCGGCTTTTCTGAATATCCTGCCCACGTGACTTTTGACGGTCTGCTCGCTGAGTTTGAGCTGTTCCGCGATCTCCCGGTTCCTGCGCCCGGCGGCGATCAGGAACACGATTTCCCGCTCCCTCGGGCTGAAACTTCCCGGACCGACCGGCGCGGTCGTTGGAAGAGGAAGATTGATCAACGCCTTGAGCTTGTTATTGTCCACCCAGACCTGGTCGTCGCAGATGGCCTGCAAGGCTTTTTTAAACAGTTCCAGGTCCGTGCTGGTGGAGATCACCCCATGCAGCCGGTGGGCGACCAGGAGCCGGACAATCTCCACTTCGGGGATGCCCGTGTCCACCAGGACCCGCTTCGCCCCGGGCCACCAGGCCGGGTCGGACGACTCCAGGACCGAAGCATCCAGCAGGACCAGGTCCGGCTCGAAGGCTCCGGCCTTTTCAACCTGGGGTGCCACCAACTCGCAGATCTCCGGATGCCGCTCCAGGAGTTCCGCAAGAGCCGTGGAAAGCAACATGCTGCTGAGGTTGATGGAAACCTTCATCCGGGTGTGCGCGCAGTCCACATTCAACAACCCTCCACATTCAAGTTCCGTCCCCTCCTGCGCCTTCCGACCCTTCCAGCGGCCCACCGGGGGGAGGCATGACCCTACCTTGGATGCCCAGGAAGGGGCCAAGGTTGACCGAACCGGCCCGGCGTCGCAAAAAGGGACTATGCTTCCATTGCTCTGGACCTTCCTCCAGGCGCGGAAGGCTGGTTCGCAGATACCCTGGATTGGATTCGCTCCATGCATCGCAGGTCTTTTCTGAAGGGCGCAGGCGCAGTCACCGTGCTGGTCGCGGCCGGCGGCGGCTGGCGCGCTGCGGATCAGGGCGCCTTCAGCCCAGGTTCGGGCCCGGCCTACCAGCCCTGGGCGAACTGGCGCAAGGGCCCGGACGAAAGCCTCCTGCCGATGGTGCGCGCCGCCATCCTGGCGGCGAGTCCGCACAACACCCAGCCCTGGCTGTTCAAGGTGACCGACACCGCCATCGAACTGTACCTGGACGTGCAGCGCAACGTCGGGGCGCTCGATCCCTTCCTGCGGGAAGCCTACATCGGCATGGGCTGCGCCCTGGAGAACCTGGTGCTGGCGGCCAAGGCCAAGGGCACCCAGCTGGACCTGACCCTCGTCCCGGGCAGGCTCGGCCTGGTTCCGCCGGGTCCCGGGCCGGTGCTGGTGGCGCGGGTGGTGATCGGCGCCTGCATCCAGGAGTGGACCGAATGGTACGAAGCCATCCCGCGGCGCCACACCAACCGCGCGCCTTTCCTGCCGGACAGGCCGGTTCCGCACGGGTTCATCGAGAACCTCGTCTATCGGGTCAATGACGAGGAGGACGCCAGGCTGTTCCTGTTCACCGGGGAGGCGGGCCGGCGGCTCATCGCGGTGAGTTCGGACGCGCAGGCCGAACTCTATGCCGATCCGGCCATCATCCGCGCCAACGAGCGCTGGCTCCGGCTCCGGTGGAACGAAGTGCAGGACCAGCGGGATGGGCTCACCATCGATGCCTTCGGGCTCCCGCCCCTCCTGGCCGGGCTGGCCAAGCTGCTGCCCGCCTGGATGCTGCGGCGGGCCGTGGCGGATGGGGCCAGGCGCGGTTACGCCGATCTGATGTCCAGCGCCCCGCTGTTCGGCATCATCGCCGTCCATGACCGCCTGGACCGCAGGCAATGCCTGCTGGCGGGCCGGATCTGGCAGCGCGCGCACCTGCTGGCCACCACCCAGGGCCTGGCCGGGCGCCCCTGCAACGAAGCGGTGGAGAGGGTCGACCGCGAGCAGGCGCTGGGCCGGCCGGCCCTGCACGCCGGCCAGCTCGCGGAGATCCTGGGGGCCCCGGGCTGGGAGCCGACCTTCGTCTTCTACATGGGCTACCCGACCCGGGCCGCCCGGCCCAGCCCGAGGCGGCCCGTGGAGAAGCTGCTGCTTTGATCACTCGACGGCGGTGGGTTTTGTGGAATTTCTAGCCTTTTCCTGGTGCCGCAATGCCAAGGCCACCGCCGCCACGGCACGGGCAACCTCCGCCGCCCCGGTCTGCCAGTTGCACACCGACACCCGCATGCAGCGCTTGCCGCGCCAGGTCGTGTTGCTGAAGAAGGCTTCCCCGGTGGCCAGTACCAGGGCCGTGACCGCATCGGTATGCCGATCGTGGTCCGGTCCGGTGGCGCCGGGCCGCGGATCCGGGAAGCGGACCAGCCCCTGGTTGATCTGCGGCTCCCACACCAGCTCCGCGCCGGGCAGGGCGGCGATGCCGGAAACCAGGCCATGGGCGGCTTCGCAACAGGCATCGACCAGGGCCTCCACCCCGCGGCGCCCGAGCTGCCGCAGCGCCGCGTAGGCCGCGGCTCCGCGCCCGCGGCGAGACCATTCCGGGTTCCAGTCCTTCTGCTCCCGCACCTCGTCGTTGTGGGAGATGTAGCTGGCCTCGTAGGACATCGCATCGCGGTGCGCCTTCGGCTGGGCGACGAACGCGAAGCCGCTGTCATAGGGCACGTTCAGCCACTTGTGGCCATCGGTGGCCCATGAATCGGCCTGCCCGACCCCCTTCAAAAGATGTCCATGCCTTCTGCTGGCATTGACCCATAGCCCGAAGGCGCCGTCCACATGGACCCATGCGCCGAATCGATGCGCCAGGGGGATCAGCTCTTCGAAGCGGTCGTAGGCGCCGATATTGAGATCGCCCGCCTGCAGCAGCACGATGGTCGGAGCCTCGGGCGCTTCCGACAGGGCCCGCTCCAGGGCGGCCGGTTCCATCTGGCCCGCCTGGTTGACGGGCAGGCCCCTGACGACGCCCGTCCCGAGCCCCAGCAGACGCGTGGCCCGGGTCACGCTGCCATGGAACTGGTCGCTGCTGAGGATCCGGATTTTCGGCGCGCCGCACAGACCATCCCGCTCCACATCCCAGCCATGGCGTTCCAGGAGGGCATGCCGCGCCGCGGCCAGCGCCGTGACATGCGCCATCTGGCAACCGCTGGTCAGGGCGAAGCTGGCCTGGCTGGGCAGGCCGAGCAGATCCTTCAGCCAGGCCCCGCACACCTCCTCGAGCACCGCTTCGGCCGGGGCGCAGGCGTAGGAAGCCGCGTTCTGGTCCCAGGCGCTGGTCATCCAGTCCGCCGCCAAGGCGGCGGGCAGCGAGCCGCCGATGACCCAGCCGAAGAAGCGCCCACCGGAACAGCCGACGATCCCCCCCGCCGTGTCGGAGACAAGTTCGTCGATCACCTGCTCGGCCGGGAGCCCTTCGTCATTCAGCGGCTTGGCCAACCGCTCGCGCAGCGCCTGCAGGCTTGCCGTCGGCGCGACCGGGGCATGCTCCAGGCTGTCCAGATACGCCAGGGAATGCCCCAGGGCACGCTCGAGGGCTGGGCGGAATGCGGAGGATTTGTCCATGGGGGGGGCTCCATCGTGAGTGTCGGCAGACACAGCAGGTTCCACCGCTCAGGCCGGGTGCGCCACCCGGAACTTGCGCCAAGGATCCGGCCGCCGGTCTCCGGGAGGATCAGCGCGCAGGCCAGGGCTCTTCGAGCAGGAGATGGGCCGAGAGTGCGGCATGGTCCGAGATTTGCGACCATGGGCTGCCGGAATAGAGTTCGGCCCGTTGCACCTGGAAGCCCCGCACATAGATCCTGTCCAGGCGCAGCATCGGCAGCTTGGCGGGAAAGCTTCGGCAGGGGGATTCGTGACCGCCGGGTCCGCCAAACACTTCCGCCAGCCCCAGCCGCTTGGCCAGCAAAAGGTCAGCCTCATTGAGCCAGTCATTGAAGTCACCGGCAATGATCAGCGGAAGGGTGGGGTCGACGATGTCTTCAATGTAACCGGCCAGAGCATCCAGTTGCCGGCGCCGGGAGTGGGCGAACACGGAAAGGTGCGCGCATACGCAATGTATTTCCTTCGGGAACCCCATGACGGCGATGGCGCAATGGAGGATGCCGCGCCGTTCGAAGCGCAGGTGGGTGATGTCCTGGTTGTGCGAATGCGCCACGGGGAAGCGGGCCAGGATCGCATTGCCGTGGTGCCCGTGGTCGTAGACCACGTTGCTGCCGTACTCGGAGGACTGCCAGTGGTCTTCCGCGAGGAAATCGTGCTGGGGCTCATCCGGCCAGTTGTCCAACCGCTTGGCATGCCTGTCATGCATCCCCTGCACTTCCTGCAGGAAGACGATGTCCGGCCCCAGGGCGCGCAGCTGCTCCCGCAGTTCGTGGACCATGAGGTGCCGGTGGAACTGGGAAAAGCCCTTGTGGATGTTGTAGGTGACCACGTGGAGGGAGTGGCTTCCCACGGCGCTCGTGGTCCCGGGCGAAGGGATTCCCGGCCGAGCCTTGAGGGCCCGGCGACCTGGGGACCTGCCGGCTGGTTCAGTCATCCCGATGGACATTCCGCGGATTGAAGATAGGTCCGCCTCAGACCAAGTCGAGGGCCAGTTTGCAGGTTCTTTCCATAAGGCCGGCGGGAATCACCTTCCGGACGACCCCACATACCTGGCTTCGCCGAAGGCGAGAATCGGGTAGAAAATGAAGCTCAGGAAGAAAATCCCGAACCCGAACTCCGGCTTCTTGCCGAACGCCTTCGCCAGGTCCATGCACATGACCAGGGCAAAACCGAGGTTGAGGATGGGGATGAACAGGAAAAGCATCCACCACCATGGCCGATCCAATATTTCCAGAAGGATGATGAAGTTGTATATGGGGATGATGCAGGCCCACCCGGGCTTGCCCGCTTTGGTGAAGACCCTCCAGACCGAGACGATCATCAACGCGCAAACGGCAATGAATATGAGGCCACGCATGATGTTTCTCCTATGGGAGCTCGGACCGTTGGATCGATCGGAGGCAGGATGGGATGGAAGGTGGATAGAGCTTAGCTTGACGAATTCATGGGTCAAGCCAAATGCCTCGCCAAAGGCGTCTGCCTTCTCCGCTTAGCCCATCCCAAGGCCCCGGCAAGTTCAGGCCCGTCCAAGGCTGGGGGCGCTGGTCACCCACCGGCTTGCATGCGGAAGGACCAGCGCCCCCAGCCGCGCGACGCGGAGCGTCGCGGCCCGCGATAGCGGGCAGGGCCTGGGCGGAGTGGGCCGGCGCTTTGCCTCGCGAAGCCCGCTCTGCGTCCTCAGCGCCTCAGCTTCCTCTGCGTATATAGTATTTTACCCGCAGATACCGAACCCACGAATTGGGCCCCATCCGAGAACCTGATAAGAAACAGCCCGGGTGGGTCGATACGGTTCCGCTATTCCGATCGGCCTACACTAGCTCGCAGTGTTCCAGAAGAGGATCTCCTCCGCCACGGACGACCGGAGCGCCCGCAGGCTCTCTTTGGGGGTCTCCAGGAACTCCACGCCCGCCTTGATCTCCTTCGCCCCGGATTCATGCCAGACGATCCTGCCCTTCAGGGGAAATTCACGGGTTCCGCGCATGAGGATGAAATGGTCAAGCTCCGGCTGATCCCCGAGGCGACCGGTCAAGGCCGCGGGCAGATGAAGCCGGCAGCCGTGGATGCTGACGTTGGAAACCTGGATCGCGGAATGGATCTGTCCATCCAACTGGAACCGGGCGCTGAAGTCGCTATGCAGATCCGTGCGGATGAAATTTCTCATTTCCATGGCTTTCCTCCTCTTCGATTGGATGCGGGGACATGAGGACCTGTCCCCTGTTCCAAAGGTGGAAACGCGGAGGTCAGGATGGTGTGGGGAAAAAGAGCCAGGTTATAAAAAAAATGTAAAACAACGCCATGATGCTCACGGCCTTCCTCCCAAACCCCGCCTAGAATTGAAATCATTCAAAGCCTATCCATGGTGGGAACATGTTGGGAACGTTGCGGACCGTGCATGCCCTGCTGCGAGCGGGTCGCTGGAAGGAGGTCGCTGGCTGGCTGTCGGCCTGGACCCGGTTTCTCCTCGGGCGTGCCTGGGATTCGTTCTGGGGGGCGACCGAAACAACCGGGAAGCGAATCTGCCGCGTCCTGAGCCGGGGCGTCGCCTTGGCGCTGGTCCTCGCCTTTCTCTCCGCCCTGGTCCAGGCCGGGTCGGTGACCTACGGCCGGTATGCCTTGATCTCCCAGGCCAGGATCGCGGCCAGGCAATCCCGGCTCAAGGGGGAGGACAGGATTCTCCGGGATCTCCATGCCAGGGCTTTCAGGCTCGGCTTCCCGGAGGCCGCCCTGGGGCCCGAGGCCTTCGAGGTCGCAGACCTGCAAAGGGGCGAATTCACCTTTTGTTCAGTGTCTTTCGACTTCATCCATGTGGTTCGCCTGCTCGGTGCGTTTCCGGTTTCCGTGCGGATCCGTGGGAGCGCCTCGGCCCTGCCGGTGGAGTCGCTTCCGGTCGGGGAACTGCCCGAGGACTGAGGATGGGCCCGGGAGGGGGCATCCAATCTTCCAAGATCTACAAGATTGGGAATAGCCAGAAAACCATGCCCACCATGGCGATGAAAGCTCCGCTGAGCACTTCGCCATAGCGTTCAAGGGAGCCGAACCTCAGCCGCTGGAGGCTGGTCGTCGAATAGACACAGAGCAGCACGTAGGTCAGGATGGTGCTGGCAGCGAAAACCAGGGCCATGATGACGATCAGGCGCAATCCATACTTTCCTGCCGCGAAGAAGGCCGGTATGCCTTCGACCATCGGAGAAGATCCAAGGATCAGGATCAGAGCGGTGCGCGATGAGATCTTCCCGCCGGGTCCGCGAAGGTGGTCGTCGTCCCATGGATGCGCCTGGTCGCCATGGTGATGCTCATGCTCGGCAAACGCCGTCTGATAGGTTCTGGACTGGCCCTCATGGTTGACCCTCACGATGACCTCGAAGCCGTGCGGCTCCGGAATATCGTCCATCAATTCCCAGAATTCTCCATGTCGTGCCAGTTCGAAAGCCTGCCTCGACCCATCTTCGCGGCAGGTTACAACTTCCACTGCTTCCAATTTCTCCGGTCGCGTCGCGGTGAACCGGAAGCGCGGCGGCTGGCCGAACTCGTATATGGAAAGATCGAAGGTGCATTGGTCCCCGAATATCCGCTGCAGTTCCGGACCGTGGACCCCCTCGCCGGCTTCCCTGGTGCCCGCCAGATGCCCGAAAGCATGGGCATGCCCGTGGGGTCCATGCTCATGGCCGTCGGCTGGATGGAGCTCCCGCCACGAGGAAATGGCGATCCACAGGCCAAACCCAACGAGCGCCGCGCTCGAAACAATGTCGATCCAATGGCCGAATTTCGCCGCGACGGCGATCCCAGCCAGCCAAACGATGACAGCCAGAAAGAGGGTTGTGAGCACGTGCCCGGTGCCTGCCTGAAGTGCGGCGCGCGCGGTCTGGCCCTTCGTCCATCCCCGTTGCCGGGCAATGAGGGTGATCGGGACCCAGTGGTCAGGGACGATCGTGTGCAGGACACCGACGACCAGAACGGTGCCGACCAGCAGCGCAGCCGAGCTCGTGTTCAACTGCTGGGAAGAAAGGAAACTCATCGGCCTTCCCTAGAGGTATTTGCTGATTTCCTTGAATTCTGCGAGGGCGACCTTGGCGGAAGCCGAACTGGATCCGGCTTGTGCTTCGAGGCAATGGTCCACGTGGTCATGGATGAGCACCTTCTTGGCATTGTTGATGGCTTTCTCGATGGCGTGAAGCTGCTGGGCAAGTTCAACGCAGTTTCGACCGGCTTCAACCATCCCGATCGTTTTTCGCAGATGCCCCTCGGCCCGCTTCAACCGAAGCACAATATCCGGGTGTGATTCGTGAAGCGTCTTCTTGTCCATGCTGGAATCCTATCCCCCTGGATAGGATACATGCCCCGCCAGATCAGATGCTCGTCGTCCATGGAAATTTCAAGGCGCATCCTTCTAAGGAATTGCCATTTGTTTCAGGGCAAGACCCGCAGGGAAGTCACAGGACTTGCGAGTGGCCAGGTCGAGATGAACGGCCTTCAGTGTCGTCCGGGCCACCACCTGGCCGGTTTCGTCATTGCACATTTCGTGGATAAATCGGAGGCTTTTCGCCTTGACCTCGATCACCCTCGACCGGATGGTCAGCACATCGCCGGCATGAAGCTCCTGGATATACGAAATATGCTGGTCCACGGCCGCCATCCCCCGGTTGGCCTCGCGCATGAAGGAAGGCGTGAGGCCGATGGCGCAGAACAACTGCCAGGTGGCTTCATCAAACTTTCCCACGTACCACATGACATTCATATGGCCCATATGGTCGCAGTGCCAGGGGTGGACCACCCCGCGGTAGGTGATGCGTTCCTCGACGGCCAAGGGATCGGATCCGCTTCGTTCACCGCGCTCCATGACGACCTCGCCGGGAAAGTATGGACTTTCACACCCGGGATGGCCACCTCCCCCATCGATCAGACCCCTTTCACCGGTTCGCCGGCACGGGCAGTCCTTCCAGGCAGGCGAGCCCCTGGGCCAAGGCCTCCCGGGAGAGTTCATGGTCGACCAGCTTGCCCTCCATGAAATCGCTATACCCATTCAGGTCCATGAGGCCGTGGCCGCTGAGGTTGAAGAGAATCACCCGCTCCTTGCCCTCCTCCCTGGCCTGCCTGGCTTCGCGGATGGCCTGGGCGATGGCGTGGCTGGATTCCGGGGCCGGGATGATGCCTTCGGTGCGGGCGAACAGCAGGGCCGCCTCGAAGCATTCCAACTGCTGCAGGGACACGGCCCGGGTCAGGCCTTCCATCACCGTCTGGCTCACCAGGGGCGCCATGCCGTGGTAGCGCAGGCCGCCGGCGTGGATGCCGTCCGGCATGAAAGTGTGGCCCAGGCTGTGCATGGCCAGGAGGGGAGTCATCCGCGCCACGTCCCCGTGGTCGTAGACGTAGGGACCGCGGGTGAGCGTGGGGCAGGAAGCGGGTTCCACCGCGACGATGTCGATGTCGGAACCGTTAATCTTGTCCTGGATGAAGGGAAACGCGATGCCGGCGAAATTGCTGCCGCCCCCCACGCAGGCGATCACCTGGTCCACCTTCCGCTCCCCCAGGGCGGCCATCTGCTTCTTGGCTTCCAGGCCGATGATGGTCTGGTGCAGCAGGACATGGTTCAGCACGCTGCCCAGGGTGTAGCGGGTCCGGCCCGAAGGATCGCTGACAGCCGCCTCCACCGCCTCGCTGATGGCGATGCCCAGCGAGCCTCCGCTTCCGGGATCCGCGGCGAGGACGGCGCGGCCCGCGTTCGTTTCGCTGCTGGGGCTGGGCACGCATTCCGCGCCGAAGGTGTTCATCATGACCTTGCGGAAGGGCTTCTGCTGGAAGCTGACCTTCACCATGTAGACCTTGCACTCAAGGCCGAACTGGCTGCAGGCGAAGGCGATGGAACTGCCCCACTGGCCAGCCCCGGTTTCCGAGGTGACGCGCTTGACCCCGGCCGCCTTGTTGTAGAAGGCCTGGGCCACGGCGGTGTTGACCTTGTGGCTGCCGGTGGGGCTCACGCTCTCGTTCTTGAAGTAGATCCTGGCCGGGGTGCCCAGGGCCGCTTCCAGGGCACGGGCCCGGTGCAGGGGGGTGGGACGGTAGCGCAGCATGATCTCCAGGACCTCGTCCGGGATGCCGATCCAACGCTCCTGGCTCATCTCCTGCTCGATCAGGTTCATGGGGAACACCGCCGCCAGGGCCTGGGGATTCACGGGATTGCCGTCGGGCCCCAGGGGCGGCAGGGGGGCGTGCGGCAGGTCCGCGGCAAGGTTGTACCACTGACGGGGGATATCGTGATCGGCCAGGATGGTTCGGTTGGACAAGGGCGCTCCTTCGCGGATTTCTTGCATGAAACTGAGCACAGTCAGCCCCGGAGTCCGGCCTGGTGGACCAGGACCGCGCGCAGGGCCGAGTCGGGATTCTTCAGGATCCGGGATCCCCGGGTGATCTTGCACAGGCTGAGCCCGAGCTCCGCCGCGATGGCCCGCTGGCTTTGCCCACCCTCCAGCCGTTTGACCAGTTCCCAGCGGAAGCTGATGCCTTCGATCTCGGACGGAGTGAGGATCTCCCGCAGGAACCCCTCCACAAGAGCCGCATCCGGCGCCTGGTGGATCAGCGAGGCCAGCTCAGGTAGGTGATCGAGAGCGTTTCTATGCATAGAAACAGTGGAACAGGGGCTGGGCCAGGATGTCAACAGAAGGGTATGAATGTCACACCTGCTGAATGATCCCGAACCCTGCACCCAGGACCCACCCATACACCCGTTGATGGCAAGGCGCCGGTGGTGCCGGAGGATCATCCCGGCGACCCCGTTGATCAACGCGCGGACTCCTAAGGCAAGAGATATTGACTCATTCACAAAAAGAATTATTTTCAGGTGTTTCCGACCCTGATGGCGAAGGTGCTGTCGGGTGCTTTGAAAGAAAACCTGCAACCGAGTCCCGTGGAGGCTGTCATGCGTTGGAAAATACAGTCACGCCCCGCCCAATTCGTCACGGGCGGTTTGATCGCAAGTTTCGCCTTGTTTGGACCGGCGGTTGCCCAGAACGCAGCGCCCACCCCCACGCCCCAGGAAGAAATCGCCGGAACCTGGTCAGTTGTTTCGGAATATGTGGAGCAGAATGGTCACAAAACTGAACTTTTTGGTAAAAACCCAAACGGGATTATAACCTTTGACCTCAGTGGCTACTTTGTCGGCCTGATTCAAGCAGATCAATTACCCAAAATTTCTTCAAACAATAGAATGGAAGCGACTGATTTCGAAAATCGATCCATCCTGAAAGGTAGTCTCGCGTATTTTGGTAAATATACAGTCAATAGCAAGAAAGGCGAAGTGAATTTTCATTTCGACGGGTCCACTTATCCTAATTGGATCGGCACGGATCAAACTCGAAAATTCACTATCGTGGGGAACAAATTAGACCTGACTATCCCTGTCACCACCGTTGGCTCTGGGGTGGCCCATCTGGTACTCAAGCGTCTTGAATAAGGCCCGAATCCCGGGGCATGCATTCGCCTCACAGATCTGAATGGGGGGACATGAGGTCCGGATCGGAGAACGTGGGGTGAGCCATCGTGTTCACGTAGTGAGATAATTTTTTTATATATTCGGCCGAAGCATCCATGAACTGAACGCCGGTTTCGAGGAAGCCGGGTCTAGTTTTATCCTCGCCATGAACCCATGCGATCTTGCCTCTGAGGGATCCTTCGGGCAGACCTGGGTGGATCAGTTCCAACGCTTCCAGCATGGACTTTTCACTTAACCCCTCAATACCTTGATCGGGAATCTGCATGCAGCATCCATCCGATCCCAGGTTTGATACGGTGATATTCTCGTAGGAGTTATTTCCAAGCTGGAATCGAGCCTTGCACTGGTGTCCAACGGGAACACGAGAATGGTGTCTTTTTTCCATTGTGGGCCTCCTGCTTTTTTATAATCCGTTTGTAAATCAGGGTTGTCCCAGACGGCGAAGTCAGGAAACTTACCTTTTCATTAGATGATTCCAAATTCATCAAGTTTCACCGCGGTGAACTTTCTCCTGGCTGGGGCTGCCGTCCTCCACGCGCATCGCGGTGGAGAAGCCCTTGCGCAGTACCGTCCTTTTGAAGGTTCATTTGAGCTTCAGGATCCCCTCCGGGAATCCGGCCAGTGCCCTCCTTTGGCTATGCCCAACATTATCGCGTTGGCCATGAATGCTATTTTTCCGCCTGGACGACCTTGCCATGCATCTCGAGGGTCAGGACCTCGATGCGTTGGGTCAGGTCCCGGACAAGTTCCGTCAACCGGGTATTGGTCTGCAGCAGCTCCATCATCTGTGTGCCTTGCTGCGCGGCGAGCTTTTGATTCAACTCGCTGGCCTGGGCGATGGCCTCCCGGTGCTGCGCATCGGCATCGGCATGGGCCTTGTCACGGTCAGCCTGACGCGTCTGTGCCAACAGGATGAGCGGTGCGGCATAGGCTGCCTGGAGACTGAAAGCGAGGTTGAGAAGGATGAACGGATAGAGGTCAAACTTGGTTAGCCCGAACACATTCAAGCCAATCCAGACCGCGACCACGACTGTTTGGGCCACGAGGAAGACCGGCGTTCCGAAGAACCTGGCAAACTTCTCCGCTTTCAACGCGAACCAATCATTTCCGAACACTGAAAAGACCTGCAGGTGCGGCGTGTGGAAACGAAAATAGTGATCGATGGGCCGGCTGCCCGATGGCATGGTTTCCGGCGGCGGGGCGAGAGGCGGCATGGGGTTCTCCTTGGAAAGGTTCGGTATCCCAAAGTACCACCTTCCCGCCCAACGCCGTGGTGGCAGTGAGGGTGACCCTTCGATTCCCTGAGGCCAGGTCGTTCCTTTCGCCCAACAAGATTCATGGTTGAAAATATCGGTATCAACGACTATAACATCCCTATTTTTCCTGGATGGGGTCGAACCACGGCCCTGGAAATCCCGGAGCCTGCACCCCCAACAAGGAGCTTCCATGAGCAAACCTCGCATCGGCATCATTGGTTCGGGCCAGGTGGCCCAAGCCCTGGCCAAGGGCTTCCAGAAACATGGTTATCCGGTCCACCTGGGCACCCGGGACCCGGGGCAGTTCGCTGAGTTCACGGCCCGGACCGGCATCGAAGCGTACGCTTCCAAGGTCGCGGCCGCCAAGGCGGATCAAGTCCTGATCGCCGTCAAGGGAACCGCGGCGGAGGAAGTCGTCCGAAGCCTGAAAGGGGAGTTGGCCAACAAATTGGTCATTGACACCGTGAATCCCATCGCCGATGTGCCCCCCAAGGACGGGATCCTGGTTTATTTCACGGACAGTTCCCAATCCCTGATGGAACGCCTCCAGGCCATCGCCCCGTCTGCACGGTTCGTGAAGGCCTTCAATAGCGTGGGGAACGCCTTGATGGTCGACCCCTCCTTCCCCGGCGGCAAGCCGACCATGTTCATCGCCGGCAGCGACCCTGCGGCCAAGGCCTCCGTCGCATCGATCCTCCTCGACTTCGGCTGGGAGGTCGAGGACATGGGGCTCGCGGCCTCCGCCCGCCCGATCGAGGCCCTCTGCCAACTCTGGTGTGCCCCAGGCCTCCTGAGGAACCAGTGGAACCATGCCTTCGCCCTGCTCAAAGCCTGAGGAGAAATGACCATGCCTCTCAATCACTACGTCACTCTCGGTCGTTCCGGCCTTCGCGTCTCCCCCCTTTGCCTCGGCGCCATGACGTTCGGCGAAGACTGGGGATGGGGCTCGAGTGTGAAGGAATCGGAATCCATCATGGACTGTTTCATCGAACGCGGAGGCAACTTCATCGACACAGCCAATGCCTATACCAGGGGACACTCCGAGAAAATCATCGGCGATCACGTGGGCCGCCACCCGGGCAAACGGGACCGGCTCGTCATCGCCACCAAGTTCACGAGCAACCTGTTTCGCGGGGACCCCAACGGCGGCGGAATGAGCCGCAAGGCGATCGCCGCGCAGTGCGAAGAGTCGCTGCGCAGGCTGCAGACCGGCTACATCGATCTGTATTGGCTGCACGCCTGGGACGCGATGACGCCCATCGAAGAGACGATGCGCGCCCTGGACGATCTGGTGGCGAGCGGGAAGGTCCGCTACATCGGCTTCTCCGACACGCCCGCCTGGAAGTGCGCGGAGGCGCAGACGATCGCCCGGATGCGCGGCTGGTCCCCGCTCATCGCCTTGCAGATCGAATATTCGCTCCTCGAGCGCACGGTTGAAGGCGAACTCGTGCCGATGGCGCGGGAACTGGGACTCGGCATAACCCCATGGTCACCTCTCAAGAGCGGCGTCCTGTCCGGCAAATATACCCGGGACCGGCACGGCAAGCAGGAGGCCGCGCGAGGCGCATGGGCCACGAACGCCCTGGACGACAAGGCCTATGCCATCATCGACGAGCTTGCGCGCATCGCGGACGAGATCGCCAGCACGCCCTCCCGCGTCGCGCTGGCCTGGGTACAGGGCCGCCCGGGCGTGACGTCCACCATCGTCGGTGCGCGCACGATGGCCCAGCTCGAAGACAACCTCGCGGCCGTCGATGTGGCCCTGACCCCCGCGCAGACGGAAAAGCTCGACTCCCTCAGCACGCCGAAGCTCAATTTCCCGGCCGATTTCCTCGCCAATGGCGCGATGTTCCTTCACGGAGGAACGACGATCAATGGTCGCGGCGCACAGCCATGGCCCTTGTCTCCGGAAAGCGCCAAGGACCGGTACTGAACTTTTATGAATCAGTGACGCCGACCCGCGGTCCTCCAGGACCCACGAAAGGACATCCCCGACCGATTGGATTTTTGATGCGAGGTCTTCATGCTGCTCAGCACACCATTGACCAAACGCCTTGCGATCACCCACCCCATCCTGCTGGCGCCCATGGACCTGGTCGCGGACGCGGGTCTGGCCGCCGCAGTGAGCCGCGCAGGCGGCCTTGGCATCCTGGGCGGGGGGTATGGCGAGGAGCGCTGGTTGGCCCGGGAACTCGGAATCCTGGCCAACAGCCAGGTACAGTTCGGGGTTGGCTTCATCACCTGGAGCCTGGCGAAACAGCCGTCCCTGCTCGACCTCGCCCTGGAATCCAAACCCGTCGCGGTGATGTTCTCCTTCGGTGACCCCACCCCCTTCCTCGAGCGCAGCAAACGCACGGGCGCGGCCGTCATCTGCCAGGTCCAGACGCTTGCTCTTGCCAAGGAGGCTGTGGCTGCAGGCGCTGACATCCTCGTCGCCCAGGGAACCGAAGCCGGCGGCCATGGAGCCTCCCGGGGACTGGTCAGCCTGCTGCCGGAAATCCGGGACGCAGTCGGGGCCGAGGTGCCCGTGGTTGCTGCCGGTGGTCTGGCGGATTCCAGGGGCCTTGCCGCGGCGCTTCTGCTCGGCGCATCGGGCGTCCTGATGGGGACACGGTTCTATGCCACCCGGGAGGCGGCCGGCGCCGATGCGGCCAAGGAGCGCATCAGGGCGGCCACCGGTGACAACACGGCCAGAAGCATCATCTTCGATATCGCCAAGCGACATTTGTGGCCGGATCCGTTGTTCACGGCCAGATGCTTGCGCAATCCGTAATTCGAACGCTGGGCAGGGCGCGAAGTGGACCTGGTCCGGCACCTGGATTCCGAATCCGCCACCTACGCGCAGGCTCGGAGCGAAGGCAACTTCGATATTGCCGCAGTGACCGCGGGTGAGTCCGTCGGCCTGATCCATGAGGTACCGTCGGTTCAGGACCTCATCCCAGCCATGGTCCGGGGGGCTGCCGCACTGCTGAAAACCGGTCCAACCCAGCTCGAATGGCTCGACGACTGATCCGCGGGCCCGAAGCATAGAGAATTAACCGACCGGTTCAACCCCAGACGGGCTCGCCGGGTCGAAGCAGAGGGCAGGAAGGGTTTAAAGGAAATTTAGGAATTCACAATGAAACCGTCACCTCAGCAAATTCGAATGGCGTTCAGGGCGCACCTCATTCGGAATGGTTCATCTGATGTTGTCATTATCGTTGATGGACCGGTTGAACGAATTGGCACTTCCACGGCCACCCCAAAAATCGTTCAAACTGTCATCGTTCAGGCGCGTGGGATGAAGCCTACTCGGTTCCGCCTCATCTGGGCTGACAGGTCATGGCGAGCACGCAAATTAGGCTATGCAATTGCTTCGTAGCGGCTCGTATTCCAGGGCTTCTTCGTCACTGGATAGGGCTGGTGCGCGGCCTGACGGGCGGTGTCTATGGTCGCCGCGTGTACGAAGTGATGCGCTACTGGGACGCAGACCTTCCTGCGTGGGGAGCCGAGGAACGCGACTTCGCGGCAGCGTGGCGGTGCCAACCGAAGTGGGTCTTGTCGATGAGTATCGCCTCTATCTCCATCCAATCGGTACTGGGTCACGGCAAGCTGTTCTTCGCCGGCCCCCGGCCGCCGCTCCACCTTGTGAACAGCGAGCCAATTGACAAGGGCGTGATTCGGTTGACTTACGTTCCCGCTTAGGGGAGATTCCCTCCCAGCCACCTGGCCATTCCCCCAATCTCTCCCGTCTTGCCAGGTTCATTCCGTCCATCCGGGAATGGATCGGTGAACGCGGTGATCAGCGCGCGGGCGCGCCAACATAACTGGCATCCCCGAAGGCGAGGATCGGATAGAAGATGAATCCCAGGAGCAACAGTCCGATTCCGAACGCAGCACCCTGGCCAAATGCCTTGGCCAGGTCGATGCAAAGGATCACTGCGAAGACCAGGTTGACGAGCGGAATGAGGAGAAAGAACAGCCACCACCAAGGTCGATCCACGATCTCAAGCATGACTATGAGGTTGTAGATGGGGATGAGGCAGGCCCATCCCGGCTTGTCCGCCTTCTCGTAGACCTTCCAGGCGGAGATGATCATCAGGACGAATACGGCAAAGGGTATGAGGCAGTGCATGGTGGTTCTCCTATGCGAGTCCGGGCCGGCAAATCGATCTGGGAAAAGGTTCAGGTTCGGCGCTGGCATCCGTGAAATGGTTCCCATAGCCAGGACGGGATCATAGAAACCACTGTGGAGGCGATCCTAGCCGGAGCCCGTGCAGCCGGCGCCGAAACAAATACCATACGACTCATGGACTACCACCTTGAATTCTGCTCAAACTGCCGCGCCTGCACCCAGGAACCTGGAGTTCGGCGCGGCAGGTGCGTCAAAAAGGATGCTTTGGAAGACATCCTGATGGAAGTTGATGAGGCCGACGGCATCGTGCTCGGCGCCCCGGTGAACTTCTACAATGTGAGCGCGGTGTTCAGACGATTCCTCGAGCGGCTGGTGGGTTTCGTCTACTGGCCCTGGGGTCAGTCGGGGCCATCCATTCGGGACAAGAGACTGCCCAGAAAGTCAGTCCTCGTCGCCTCAAGCGCCATGCCAGGCGTATTCCTGCCCTTTGCCACGGGAGCCCCGCGCGCGCTGAAAACCGCCTCAAAGGTCCTGGGCGCAAGGCCCATCGGGAGTCTCTGGATTGGCACCTCTGCCAACGAACCCCACCACGCCCTGTCCTCGAAAGCCATAGCCAAGGCGGAGAGGCTGGGTGGGAATCTCCTTCAGGCAACAAGCGGAGCGCCTTCTGCATCTCCTCCCCGAATTCAGGTTCGGCCCTGGGATCCGTGAAACGAATTCCAAGCAAATTGTGCAAATCATCGTGATGCATCCTAATTTGAAGTACTTAATTGGCCACCCCTATACCGCCGGTGCCGATGAAGGCCTGCTCAATTTGAATCACATCCGTCCTGAACCGAAGGCGAGGTGGCTGGAATTCGAGGGCCCCGTCCTGCCCCCCTGTTCCCCAATGCTACAGCTGCTGCGCCCCGAGCTGGAGTCGAAACTTCTGCTCGCATAAATCGCATATGCCGTGGGAAATGGGCAGGGTGGCCCACTCCAAGCCCGGAGCATCACGCCATTCTCCAGCCAGATGCCGCACCCTGCCGCACCAGGCACAACTCACCACCACAGATCCCTGGGATGACGCAGCGGTTACAGCCTCGCCCCGGGTGGCTTCGATTTCCTCGATGGGCAGCACCATGGCCATCGCGTGAAGCGTGCGCCGGTAGATGCACGGCGAAACGTGCGCCTCCACCCAGACCAAGGTCCCATCGCCGCGCCTGAAAGTGGTGTTCGTGCGAATGGCGCCGCTGAAGTTGACGATTGTCTCATGCACCTCGGTGACCTGGTCATTGTTTCGGCCGCAATCGAAGCTGACCACGGAATGGCCGATGATTTCATCCGGGCGCTTGCGCAGGAGCCGGACCGCACCCTCGCTGCAGGCCACGTTGATATTTCCCTTCAGCGTGGTGACAAACACAGCAAGTTCCTGCGAACCAAGGAGCCATTCGATGGGGTCGGGATTTCTGGAATGGCAACCGGGTGTTCCAGCCATCCCCATAGTACAAGAAACCTTCCATGAGGGCGCCCCGGTTGAATGAGTTGGGACAACTCGCCGGGCTCCGGATCCACCAGCAGCCGTTTCAGGTCTTCAGTCGAGGTCCTCCGTATCCAATGGAGCCGCGTGTTGCTCCTGCGACCTTGCGTTTCAAACCCACCCGGAGCGCTTCCCCAAGGGGCGCCCGAGGCCACCGGCGCTGCCGGGGCCGGCATGGATCAACCGGCCTGATCCATTAGAAAAGGAAAAAGTTGCATGATGATCAACCTCCGCTGCGGTGAGGTGTGGGAAACCCGCAGGGTTTTCCAAGGGACTGTGGGAAATGCGCAGCGTCCTGCCGTCTTCATTTGAGACCCGGAATGGACTGCCATGCGTCACCCAAAAGAAACGGCGAAGCTGTATATGGGATGGGTGGGACGAGCACCTTGATCGCCGTGGGGGATGATTGCGTTTTGGTCGTTTTTTGACTATCATTGCATAGCATTTTCGGTATTCTCAACGCCACCAAGCCTCCCATCACCTCTGGAGACAACATGGAATCGAAGCCGGCCCCCAAACGCTCGTCCAAACCACCAAAGAGGAAGGTCGAACCTCTGGCCAGCACACCCTATCTTCTGCTAGAAAAAACTGCCGATTACGTTGTTCTAGGTACTGACAGGAAACCAGAGCTTTGGCGCCGGGTAGACGTTCCACGAAAGGGCTACGCGATTCGGATCGATGAGCTTGAATACGAATTTGAATCTGTGGTAACGGAATGACCGACAGGCTTCCCCGCACTCATGGGTGTCTGGGCCTGGGCAGCGATTCGGACCGGCTTTCCGGTCCCATCAGGCCAACGGAAAACCCATGGCCCGGAGCTGCCCAGCGATCTCCGACATCCATCGGGCGTTCCACTGCAGGTCAATGACCAGCCTCTTGCCGATGGCCTCGAAGGCGAGGATCGGATAAAAGATGGTAATCGTTCAGGCCCATGGAATGAAGGCTACCGGGTGGCGGCAGGCGCCTTCTTCTCCGCCTCACGTTCGATCGGCAGTCCGACCATGGAGCCGTACTCGGTCCAAGATCCATCGTAGTTCTTCACGTGTTCCAGGCCGAGCAGGTACGTGAGGACGAACCAGGTGTGGCTGGAACGTTCCCCGATCCGGCAATAGGCGACAGTGGGGAGAGAAGGCTCAAGTCCGGCGTCCACGAAGTAGAGATGTCTCAGCGCATCCATGTCCTTGAAGGTGCCGTCGGCCTGGACCGCCATGGACCAGGGGACGTTGCTTGCTCCCGGTATATGGCCGCCCCGCTGGGCCGTCTCCGAAAGCCCCGGAGGAGCCAGGATCTTGCCGGTGAATTCATCGGAACTGCGGACGTCCACGAGGTTCCGGCGACCTGCTTTCAGGACATCCTGGACCCGGGCCCGGATGGTGGTATCGGGCGCTGAGGCTGTGTATCTGGCACGGGTGACCGGCGCCACCTGGGTCGTGAGCGGGCGGTCGGCCTCGTTCAGCCATTTGCTCCGTCCGCCGTTCATCAGGCAGACCTCCTTGTGCCCGTAGATTTTGAACAGCCACAGGGCGTACGCCGCGAACCAGTTGTTGTTGTCCCCGTAAAGCACGACCCGGTCCCGGTTGGAGATGCCCGCGTTGCCCAGCAGGGCTTCGAAGGCGGATTTGCCCAGGATGTCCCGGGTGACCTGGTCCTGGAGCTGCGTCTGCCAGTTGAACCCGACAGCTCCGGGAATGTGGCCTGCATCGTAGGCCTGGGTGTCCACATCCACCTCGACCAGCTTGATTCCAGGTTTCCCCAGATTCTGGAAGACCCAATCGGTGGTGACCAGCATGTCTGGATGCGCGTATTTATTCATGACTACCTCCATTCCATGGCCCAGGGGCGGGCCATTCCGCAACGGCGCTCAGGGCACCGTGCCTTCCGACAACTGCGGCAGGTGCCGGACCATGGCGGACACGTATTTGAAGATATTGTCCGGAAAGATCATCACCCCCACTCCGTTCGATGCCCGTTCGATCACCCGGCGAGCCCCTTCCAGGATCAGCCCGGAACTCGGCCCGGCAAGGAGCCCTTCCCGGCGGGCCAAGGCCAGAGCGCCGGTGTAGGCGAGTTCGAAATCCACCTCGAGGATCTCGTCCAGCAGCGAAGGGTCGAACAATTTGGAAACATTGAGTTCAGTAAGGTTGCGCAGCCCCGGGATGTCATGGCCCGCACTGGGCTGGACCGCCACCACCTTGATGGCCGGGTTCTTCTCCTTGAGGAACCGGGCACATCCGGTGGCGGTCCCGCAGGTCCCGAGGGAGACGAAAAGATGGGTGAGTTCACCTCGGGTCTGGCGCCAGATCTCCGGGGCGGTCGTTTCGTAATGGGCCCGGGCGTTCAGTTCATTCTCGTACTGGTTGGGCATCGCGTAGCGTTCCCCTTCGGCCTTGGCGCGGGTCTTGGCGAGGTTGATGGAACCTTCGCCCATCCCCGGACTCGGACAGAGCGCGTCGTTGACGACATCCAAGTCCGCTCCCGCGATCCGGAGCAGGATCTTCTTCTCCAGGGGGACCCGGTTGGGCACCACAGCCCGCATGCGGAAACCGAGCACCGCGGCAATCGCGGCCATGCTGATCCCGGTGTTGCCTGAAGTGGGTTCCACGACCCCCCGGCGTTCGCTGAGTATTCCGCGTTCGGCCATATCGTGCAACAGGAACCAGGCCGCGCGATCCTTGACCGAACCGAAGGGGTTCATCCACTCGAGCTTGGCATAGAGGGTGAAATCAGGCTTTGGATTGAGGCCGTTGATCCGGACCATGGGCGTCGGGTTTTCCGGGCCCGGAAGGGCCTCGAGAATGGTGTCATAAACCCGCGCTTCAGCAGTCATCCAGCACCCCAAGGCCGCCTTGGCTGATGAGGGCCGTGGCGGCACGCCATGTGACTGTCCTCAATATACTAACTCGACCGATTTGGTCAACTTTAAGTATAGTCCATGCTTGATTCTGGTTCTCGATTGATCAGTTCGGCGATGGGTTTCGAGGGGTCAGCCATTCGCATCGACTGCGCCCGGAGGTCCGTCAAATATTCCGAAAGCCCCCGGAACCTGATCAAAAAGCAAGGGGAAGAAGCGCACCCCGGTATCGTTGATGCTGCCAGCACGCCAATCCCAAGGAGGAGAATCGGGTTTGGGATCTGCCAGATCACCAATACTTTTCCAGATGGATCTGCCCAGGATGCCGAGGGGAGTGAATGGTGTAATCTTCAGCTTCCAACATCGTCTTCATGGCCTCTACCATCGCGGGATGACCGCACAGGAAGAGATGAGTGTTGTCAGGGGAGAGTTGGAACCCCCAGACCTGTTCCAGGGGTTTGGTCTTCCAGAATTCCGGAAGCCGGCCTGTGCGCCCCTTCCAAGGCACCTTTTCCGTGCCGGGACGGGTGAGAACCGGAATGTAGGTGAAATTCGGGGCTAGCCGCTCCATTTCCACAAGTTCCTCGCGGTAGCCCAGGTCATGGGAATTCCGGGCACCGTGAATGACTCCGTACCTCCGGGTTCCGCCGGCTTCGAGAGAGGTCCGCAACATGGACATGTAGGGCGCAAGGCCGGTTCCGGTGGCGATGAACACAAGGTTTTGATCCGCGCGGACATCATCGAGCGTGAAGAGGCCGGTTATTTTCGGGCCGAGCCAAAGCCTGTCCCCCTCCTTCAAGGCAAAGAGCCTGGGGGTCAGGGCTCCGGATCGAACCTCCACCAGGTAGAACTCCAGGAATTCGTGATCGCGGGAAGAGGAGGCGATGGAGTAGGCCCTTCTCAGGAAGCTTTCCTGCGGCAGGGGCGGTTCCTCGGGCTCGGCCCCCGGGGCTCTGGGGGCGGATGCTGGAAGGCCAAGCATGGCGAATTGCCCTGGGATGAACGGCGGCAGATCCCACCCATCCGGTGCGACCTGCAGAACCCACAGCCCCGGCGCCAAGTTGATGCGTCGCGTGACGATGGCGTTGAGATCAGGCATCCAAAGATCCTTGAAACCATTGGCAGGTGGGAAACAACTCCGGTCATCGCCGGCCGGCCAGTATTTGTTGCCGCCCGACCCCGGGCCATTCCCAACCCTTCCCAAATCGGGGTCGGCCATCATTTCGCTCCAAACCGGAGTCAGGATGCCGTCATTTGTCGCGAGGAGGAAAGACCACGAACCATTGCACCAGGGGGGCACCAGGGGGGCACCGTCATCGCCCCAGCCATCTCTGGCGGCCCCAGCCGCATTTTCGAAATATCTGAGGTGGTCCGCGAACGCACTCTCGAAGATGATGGACCCATGAAGACCGTGAACCGTTTCGCCTTGGTCGTCCGTCCTGCAGGCCCCTACATCGAATGGGCGGCCAAGACTTTTGGCGAATCCGAGGCTAAGGTCAGCGGGGAGCTCGGCCAAGGCGAACCCAGCATCTACCTCCTACCAGAGTCCAACGCCGCAGACCTCGACCACCCCGGCGTCCTCAAGGCTCACTGGAGGGCCATCTTCAAGGAGGAACTTGAAGGCTGGTGCACCGACAAGAAATCCTGGCACAGGAACCTGAGCTCGGTATCGGCTGCTCGGTCGACCTCGAAGAGAGCCGGACGAAGGCCAGGGCCTGGTACGGAATCCGCGGGACAGGTTTCATCCTCAGCCTCAGCATGGACCGGGCCGAGTACCTTGGAAGGACGCGGGACGGCTTCTGGGTGGATCTCGCCTCCCTGGCCGCGCTGGGACAGTTCACCTTCGAGCCCAGTGCCATCCCCCGGCCACTGTGGAAAAGCAAGGCGCGGATGACCGGCCGCCCCAACCATGCCATTCAGGATCTCCTGCGCTTCTGGCGACTCCACCATGAGGAACCTGACCCCTTCATGGACTTTGGATCGCTCGATGTCTCCTGGCCCCTGGAGACTCCTCTTCCAGCCCTCACACGGTCGCTCGGAGCCACCCTCGAAGTCTTTTACCGAATCTCCTACGAACTCTATCGCCTGGAACGACAGACGAAGACCGGAAGGGCCCTTGGACAGGATTAATGCCCAGGTTTTACGTTTACGCTCTGTTGGCTTTGAAGTGCCATTCGGATAGTTTGAGTAGCATCTTTAATGCCCACCATAGCTACAAGATTCTTCCATGCTTCAAGGTCATCAATTGATGCGATGGTCCCTTCCGCAAGCCGATCCAATTCTTCTTCCGAGTATGGCGTTGTTCGCAACTTGGCATCAGGTCTTGCCCACGAATCAGTCAAATCGCTATCAATGAAGGTATCCTCTATTAGAAGGTCCCATTCCTTGGCCGTAAGGCAAACCTGAATTTTATCATCTGAACTGAGATTGTTAAATTTCATATTTTACCTGCCCTCCACTGCATCCCGAAACAACTGGTAATGTTGCTTGATTCGTTCTAGGTAAGCATTGTCTTGTAGCGCGTATTTGCATAGAGCAAGTAATGCCTCTGAATATTTTGATTGCGGGCCTAATGGTTCAAGCGAAGCGCCGACCATTTCATCTACGCCGTCTGAGGTTCCCATCCACTGACGATAGAACTCGACCGTTTCCCAACCAAAGTTAACTGTGGCCAGGGCTCGATCCGGATGATCGGAACGGACAATCCAGAATATGACTCGACGGCAATCACAACCCGGTGTATCACAATACAGCTCTAGCAGGCCATATTCTCCAGTAGGCAACAGCTTGTGACCCTTTGGAACAATAAACGCCCTTGTCTCATCGGCAGCTATATCTCCAATTTTTTTATAGAACAAGGTGTGACTCATTTCCCTGCTTCCATGAAATCATGCATCCTAATTTCCGCGATCCTGTACTCGGTGCAATGAATGAAGCCCGATCATTTTCATTCCCGAATCGGGCTATTGCCCATGGATCCTACATGAATCCCAGGAGCTTAGCAATCGATCTCCCATTCTAACTGAACACCATCCTCAAGAATCCTTTTTACCGGAAACCTACTTCCTGAACAACTCACTGTGGGATCCCAGCCGGGCGAGACGAAGGGTGTCCGCATCTGGCTTCTTGTATATCAAGAGCAGGTCAGGCTTGATATGACACTCGCGGTAGCCGACCCAATCACCGCTAAGGGAGTGGTCGTGATTGGCCTCTGGCAATGCTTGGTCTTGTAGAAGGAGCGCAACAATCCCGGGCAGGAGCGTGTCCAAGTCCTTGCTGTGGCGCGGCATCGCCTTGACGCGCTTATGGTCACGCTTGAAGGTGGTGGACCGCTCAATCGTCCGCATTCAGGTCCGCCATCAGGGCTTCAACGCTGGTGAACTTCTTGCCCTTTCCCGCCTCGAGTTCGGCGATGGCTTTACGGGTGGTTGCATTCGGTGCCTTCACCTCGAAGGGCAGCCGGCGCTCATCGGCTATCCGCAACATTAGAAGGCGAATGGCGTCGGAGACGGACAGGCCCATGGCTTCAAGCGCCTCAGTGGCACGATCCTTGGTGACGGTGTCGATTCGGGCGCGAACATAAGTATCAGCAGTGATCATGGGGATCCCCCTTGAAGCGTTACCTGAAGGCACAGTGTAGTCCGGATATGACTACGTCGCAAGGTTCAGGAATGGGTTTGGGATTGCTCTTGCGCCCCCCCAAGCCCCCACCCACTGGAATCCGGGCCCCCTTCCCCATCTCGAACCATCCAACAGGGTTCGGGGCTGGCATCCGTGATTCGTCTCCCAAATCTCTCCTGGACCCAATCCCAGGTCCAAATCCCCAATCCCATGCCAAATTTGATTCCACCCCCATATTTGGGAAACCAGAACGTCCATCCGCTTTTTCCCACTTCCCCCGAAAATCCGTTCTACTTTTTTGTTAATTTCGTGTTTTACCCTTGACGAACAACGGACAAAAAGCGAAATTGGTCCTGTGAAAGGTTCGAGAGCTCGAACCCATCCGGAGGTGGCAGATGTCCAAGTCCTTTGGTTACAAGCTTCCTGGTTACTTCATGGAATACGGCCCGGTCGAGGCCGCCAGCGCGGATGGGGCGCGGACACTGATTCGCCAGCGGCTCGGGGTGAAGCGGTTGCCCTGGGGGATCCACATCTGGGATCTGAGTGAACGCCCCCTGACCCGATGGCGGGTGGATCAGGCGTCCTGAACGGTTGTTGCGCCTCTTTCATCCCTTGAGCAGCGAGCGGATTTTCGGCGTGCCTGAAACGGTGGCCTTCAGATCCGGATCGGCTGCGATCAGGTCCAGGACCTTCTGGGTCACCTGGTCATCCATTTCCCGAGCCTGGCGGATCGCCACCGGGTAGCGCACCTGCAATTCGAGACCCGCGTCAGTGAACTGGATCCGGGCTTCCGGGTGCGGGGCGTCCACCTGGATGTCGCCCCGGCGTTCGACGGCCTCATGCTGGCGTTCGATCTCCACCCGGTGTCCGGCGTAGACCTCCTCCACGGCTGCCAGGAGCTTTTCCTGGGCCGGCCGGTTGTCGCCTTCCGGCTTGAGCGCCATCACGACCTCGTGCCACGCGTATTCCGTCCCCGGGATCTGCTTGAACAGCGGGGTGCCGGCCTGGAACAGGACTGCATTGGAGAACACCACGATCCGCCCGGTCGGCCGGAATTCCAGCCCGGTGCCCGCCAGTTCCATGAGGTAGAAGCGCACCAGGCCCACATCGACCACATCGCCGGTGATCCCGGCGATGGTGATCCGGTCGCCGACCCGGATGCCGTAGCGCCCGATGATGAGGAAGTAGGCGGCCACCGACAGCAGGACCGCCTGCAGCCCGACCGCGATGCCCGCCGTGATGAAGCCGGCGAAGGTCGCCAGGGAGCTGAAGTTGGTGACGAGCCCCAGGATCAGGACGATGGCGACGAGGAAGCCCACCACGACCCGGCGCAGGACCAGGAACTGCCTGCGCCGCCGCGCCTCCTTCACATAGCGGAAGGTGACCCTGCGCCAGGCCTCGGACAGGCCGAGGATCACCACCAGCGCCAGGGCGATGATCGACACCCGGATGATCACCGAACGCATCACGAAGCCGGAGGCGCGCTGGACCAGTTCCTGCCACCGGCTCAGGTTCCCGCTGAAGTCTTGGAGCAGCATGACTTCCTGGCTGAGCGGGAGCAGCGCGCCGACCAGCTGCTTGAAGCGGTCGGTCAGCGCGTTGTCGCCCCGGGTTTCCTTTTCGATGACGGAGGCGTCGCCATCCGCCGGCAGTTGCCGGTCGGAGAGCGTCTGGCTTTCCTGGATGGTGGCGCGCAGGGCCGCCTGGAGCGGGGTCCGCACCGCGTCGGCCAGTTGCCGCATCTTGGCCGTGCGCTCGATGAGCGCCTTGAGCTGGCGGTCCGCATTCATGCACGCGTACAGGGTCGTGGCCTCGGTGAGCAGGCCGCCTGAACCGGAAAACGTCGGATGCTCCGTGCCGTTGCCCCCGGCCTTGGACGTATCGCCTGCCTGGCCAAGCACTTCGGGGATCGACCTGGCCAGTTGCTCGACGCTGCCGGCCAGGCCAGCCTCGGCCTCGCCATTGGATGCGGCGAACGACGCCATCTTGCGGATCGCTTCCAGCAGCGCCTGCTGCAGATCCAATTGGCTCTTGGTCCTTTCCAACTGGACCGCCAGGTCGGCGCGGCGGGCGGCGGGGGTCGCGGCGATCTTCGCCTCGAGGGCCGCGGCCTGGGCCTGCAGTTCCTGCACGCGGGCGGCGGTGCGGGCTTCCGCCTGGGCCCGGCGCTGGGCCGCGCCTTCGCCCGCCGTTTGGGCCTGCGCCGCCGCTTCCTGGGCCGCGACCAGCTTGGCTTCGGACCGGGCGGACTGGAACGCCAGCCGGACCGCCTGGACCGCGAGCGATTGCGCCTGCTCCTGGTAGATCACTTCGCTGGGCAGCCCCAGCGGCTGGATGTCGGACACGACGTGGCGGTACCAGGCGACCGCCATGTTCAGGTGGCGCAGGGCCGCGGGGCCGTCCAGCGCGGCCGGGGCCCCGGGAGAGGCCGGGGCGGCGGCGGCCGGGGCGCCCCCCGGCGCCGGTTTTTCGGCCGGCTGGGGCGCCTGCCCCCATACCGACAGGGTGATGAGCAGGCACGCTGCCAGGCCTGCCGGCTTCCAGCCCAGACAACCCCTTCTCCGCGACGAAACGAGCTTGGTGGCCATTCCGCAGAGCCTCCTGACAAACCTTGTCCCAGATGTCAGGCGGAAGGGATGGCTCCCGCCAAAGCCATTCTGCCAGAGCCGGATCCAGGCCGGATCAGGGAAGTGCCAGGAAAAGATCGGCGATCACCGGGCGGTGGTCGGAAGCCTTGCGGGTGCCGACCCAGCAGCGCCAGGCCCGGACCCCGGCGCCCGTCATGATGTGGTCGATGCGCATCCACGAAAGCCTGAACCAGGGCAGCCGGTGCTGCAGCAGATAGTGCCCATAGGTGTAGCCGTAGCCCCGGCCCGCCGCGTCGAAGGCGTCCTGGAGGCCGGCGCCGCGCAGGGTGGCGCAAACCCTGGAAGGGTCGGGGGAGTTCAGGTCGCCGGCGATGATGACCGGGCCGGCTTCCCGCTCGACGAGGCTGCGCAGCGCCCGCGCCTCCTCGAAGCGCACGGCGGCGCTCTCCTCGATGTCCTGGACGGCCGCGCGGAAATGCCAGCGTCCGTCCTGGCTTGTCCTGAAGGCGTTGAGACCGTCCCGGGGCGACAGGAAATGAACGTCGTACAAGGTGACGGCCCTGCCACCGAGGTCCATCCGGCAGCGCAGCATGGGCCGCCTGCCCATGGCGGTGGTGCTCCAGCACACCTCCGCGACGGACAGGGGCAGCCGGCTGGCGATCACGAACTGGTCGAATGACCGGACATTCCACCCCTTGAAGAACGCGGCGGAGGGCCCTTCCATCAGCCCGTAGGCATCCTGGAGCAGCACGACGGCGGGCTGGTACTTGACGATGTCCTTGAACAGTTCGCCCGTGTCGCGGTCACCGTACTTGGCGTTGCAGGTCATGACCCGGACCCCCCTGCCCCCCGGTCCGGGCGGCGTGCGCATGGACCAGCGGAACCCCATGATCGGCCCGAGCACCGCGGCCAGGAGCAGCGCCGGCAGCCAGGCCCGGCGCCGCCCGCGCAGGAGGCAGGCCGCCAGCAGAAGCACACCGGGAACCGCCCAGAGCGCCTGGGGCAGGTAGAGGTTCACGGCGCCGAACCACCAGCGGTCCGCGCCGATCCGGTTCATGGCCCCCAGGGCCGCGAGCGCAGCCGCGTAGAGCCCTATCGGGATGAGCACGAACTTGTTGCGGGATGGTGCCATCGGTTTGCCGGACCCCTGACGCTCAGTCCTTCAGTTCCAGGCTGACCGGGCAGTGATCGGATCCCATGATGTCCGGGTGGATGGCCACGGACGACACCCGGTCCGCCAGGGCGCGGCTCACCAGGAAGTGGTCGATGCGCCAGCCGACGTTCTTGGCGCGGGCGCCGCCGCGGGCGGTCCACCAGGTGTACAGGCCCGGCACGCCGGGGTTGCGCTCGCGCAGGATGTCCACCATGCCTTCGGCCAGGTAGGCGCGGAAGTCCTCGCGCTCCTCGTCGGTGAAGCCCGGGCTGGTGCGGTTGTCCTTGGGGCGGGCCAGGTCGATCTCCTCGGGGGCCACGTTCATGTCGCCGGTGAGGATCACCTTTTCGCCCCGGGCGAGCCGGTCGCGGATGACGGCGGCCAGGTCCCTGGCGAACTGGCGCTTGAACGGGAGGCGGACCAGGCCCGCGGAGGCGTTGGGGAAATAGCCGGCGATGAAGGCGAGGCCGCCGCGCGTGCTGACGATGATCCGCCCCTCGCTGTCGTAGGCTTCGATGCCCAGGCCGCGCTGGTGACTGAAGCCGAGCTCGCGCTTGCTGAGGGTGGCGGAGCCGGCGTAGCCCTTCTTGCCGCTGGACGGGAACCAGCAGACGTCGAAGGCGGCTTCCAGCTCGCGCCGGACGCCCATGTCGACTTCGTTCCACTCGGCGCGGATCTCCTGGAGCGAGATCAGGTCCGGATCGGCCTGCTCCAGCCAGTCCATGAAGCCCTTGCCCAGCACGGACCGGAATCCATTGACGTTCCAGGAGTAGCATTTCAGGCCGCTCATAGTTCTCCCACCAGGCGATCCAGCAACCGATCCATACGAAAGCGCATCCATCCCAACAGCAAAAAGGCGCTCCAGCCGCGCAGCCGTCCGCTCAGGCGGAGGTGGGCGCCCCGCTCATGGGGCGTCACCCGCAGGGTGCCGTCCTCCACCGCGCCCAGGCGGGCGCGGTGCCAGCGCAGGGCCAGCCCCACGCCATCGTCCTCCACCGGGCGCAGCCCGGGCCAGGCCCTGAGGCAGGGCAGATCGGCGGGCGCGGCCAGGCGGGCCCGGAACACCTCCATCGGAGCGTCGGTGAGGCGCTCCTCCTGGAACCTGAACACGGGCGTCCTGGGCACGTTCAGCGGACCACGAATCCAGGCTTGGCATCATCCGGCGGCGCCACCAGGTAGGGCTTGGAATTGTTGTCGCTGGCGCACAGCAGCATCCCGTGGCTCATGGTGCCCATCAGCGGACGGGGCGCCAGGTTGGCCACCACCACCACCTGCCGGTCCACCAGCTCCTCGGGGGCGTAGGCCAGGCCGATGCCGCCCAGGATGGTGCGCGTCTCGAACCCGAGGTCCACGCTCATCTTGATCAGCTTCTTGCTCTTGGGCACGCGCTCGGCGCTGAGCACGTGGCCCACGCGCAGATCCATGAGGGCGAAGGTGTCGTAATCGATCTCGTCCTTCAGGGCGGGCAGGTCCAGGGGGACCTCCGCGACGGCCTCCGGGACGGCGGCGGGTGCTTCTTCCTGCATGATGGCCTCCTTGTCGATGCGCTGGAACAGGGGTACGGGTTCGGCCACGGCGGCCGGGGCCGGGGCGTCGTAGCGGAAGGCGTCGAAGCGCTGGTCCGCCACCTTGCCGGGAAGGCCCAGGCCGGTCCACAGCTGCTGGGTCAGGTCGGGCATCACCGGGGCCGCCAGCAGGGCGGTGACCCGCAGCGCCCGGTAGAGCTGGCAGAGCACGGTGTCGAGCTTGGCCTTGCGGGCGTCGTCCTTGGCCAGTTTCCAGGGCTCGGACTTGACGATGTAGCCGTCCAGCTGGCGCAGGTGGGTCCAGAGCAGGTCCAGGGCCCCCTGGAAGTCGTTGGCCCCGGCCTTGGCCAGGTAGGCCGGGGCGAGGGCGCGCCCCGCTTCCAGCACTTCCCGGTCCTGGTCGTCCAGCGCTTCGGCTTCCGGGACCACCCCCTGGCGGTAGCGCTGCAGCATGCTCAGGGTGCGGGAGGCCAGGTTGCCCAGGCCGTTGGCGAGGTCGGCGTTCAAGCGGTCCATGAAGCCCTCGAAGGAGAAGCTGCGGTCCAGGCCCACCTGCATCTCGCGCATGAAGAAGAAGCGCGCCGCGTCGTTGCCGAACCGCAGCAGCTGCTCCGGACGCACGACGTTGCCCTTGGACTTGGACATCTTGTCCTCGCCCATGAGCCACCAGCCGTGGGCCAGGATGGTGCCCGGCAGCTGCTCCCGGATGCGCGCGGGCAGGGGCCCGGCGAGGTCGTCGCCGGCCTGGCGGAACATGGCCATGAGGAAGGCCGGCCAGTAGATGGCGTGGAAGCGCAGGATGTCCTTGCCCACCAGCTGCACGGTGGGGGGCCAGAAGCCCTCGCGGCAGGCCGAGAGGTAGTTGAGCAGGGCGTCGAACCAGACGTAGACCACGTGCTTCTCGTCGCCCGGACACCGGGATGCCCCAGGTGATGCTGGTGCGGCTGATGCTCAGGTCCTGCAGGTGCCCGCGCTCGCCGCCGGGGGCGACGAACTGCTTGACCTCGTTCAGGCGGAAATCCGGCTGGACGAATTCCGGGTACTGCTCGTAGAGCTGGACCAGCCAGTGCTCGTAGGCCGAAAGGCGGAAGAAGTAGCTCTCCTCCTCCAGCTCCACCAGCTGGTGGGCCAGCCCCTGGGCCTGCATCTCGTTGGCCTGGGTCTCGGTGACGTAGGCCTCGTCGCTCACCGAGTAGAGCCCCTTGTAGGTGTCCTTGTAGATGTCCCCGGTGCCCTGCAGCTGGCGGAAGCGGTCCTGGATCACGGCCTTGTGCTGGGCGTCGGTGGTGCGCACGAAGTAGTCGTTGGTGATCTCCATGCGCTCCCAGAGCTTGCGGAAGTTGGGCATCACCTCGTCGGCCAGGGCCTTGGGCGTCATGCCCCGGGCGGCCGCGGTCTTCTCGATCTTCTGGCCGTGCTCGTCGGTGCCGGTGAGGAAATAGACCTCCTCGCCCATCATCCGCCGGTGCCGGGCGATGACGTCGGCCAGCACGGTGGTGTAGGTGTGCCCGATGTGCGGCTTGTCGTTCACGTAGTAGATGGGGGTGGTGATGTAGAAGCGTTGGGGCACGGCGACTCCAGTGCCGGTGGGGGTGCTCGGCGCCGCGGGACGACCGGCCGCGTTCCGCGGGAATCGGGGACTGGGGCCTAATCCTCGATGACCACCGCCTTGACGATGCGGTCGTTGGCCCGGATCGCCTTGACCACCTTGATGTCCTCCTCGCCGACGCACTTGCCGAACACGGTGTGGACGCCGTCCAGGTGCTGCGACGTTGCCTGCGGTCGCCGTTCACCACGAAGAACTGGCTGCCGCCGGTGTCCTTGCCCGCGTGGGCCATGGAGAGGGCGCCCAGCTCGTGCTTGTGCGGGTTGCCGGCGGTCTCGCACTTGATCTTGTAGCCGGGGCCGCCGGTGCCGGGCTGGCCCTTGGCGCCTTCGCGGGTGTTGGGGCAGCCGCCCTGGATGACGAACTCGGGGATCACCCGGTGGAAGCTGAGGCCGTCATAGAAGCCTTCGCTTGGCGAGCTTCACGAAATTGGCCACGGTGCCCGGGGCTTCCTTCGCGAACAGCTCCACGTTGATGTTGCCCTTGCTGGTCTGCAGCTGTACCCGGGTCATGCTCGCTCCTTAGGTCAAAAATCCAGCATAGCCCACTGGATCAGCAGTGGCCAGAGCGGGGCGGAAACGCTAGGCTCAAGGATTGGAGGCGTCCATGAAGGGATCCCTGAGACTGGTCTTGCCGGCAACCTGCATCCTGCTCGCGGGTCTGGCCTGCGCCAAGCCCAAGCCCATCGTGCCGCGCCAGCCCGTGCCCGCAGGGCACGGTGCTGTTCCAGTTCACCCGGAAGGTGGAGGGTCCGCTGGACCTCACCATCGACGGCACCCGGATCCCGGTCGTCAAGACCGGCCGGAAAAGGAAGTGCGGGCGCCTGAGGGTCTCCGGCCTGGTCCCGGGCCGGCACCGCTTCGTCCTGCTCAGCCCGCTGGAGGCCTTCGGCCCCGACCAGATCGAGCTTGAGCTGACCGCGACCCAAGGCGAATTCCAGGTGCTGTTCGCCCAGGAGCTCAAGTCCGTGCTCTACGGCAGCCCCGAACCCGTGCCCCCGGCCGGCGGCATCCCCGGCGTCCAGGCCCACCTCGAACCTTGAGCAGGCCCTGGCGGGCCGCGCTGGCCCTGCTGGCGCTCGCGGTGCTGGGAACGGGCGGCTTCGTCGCGTACAAGGTCCGCTCCGTGGCCCGCGAACTGGTCGATCCCGCCCTTCTACAGGCCCCAGCCCCTGGCGCGGGTGGCGGCGACCTTCCGGGAGCTGGCCGGCGGGCGGCGGCGGGCGACCCCGGGGGCGTCTGGGAGACCCGCGCGATCGGCTCCCAGGTGCTCTGGCGCCTGCGCCGGCGCCGGCCGGCCCCGGGCGTGGTGCTGCTGCTGCACGGCTTCGGCGACGACCGCTGGGGCACCAGCCCCGCCCTGCGCTGGTTCCCCGGGCCTGGACGCGGCCATCTTCACCTACCTGAGTCGGGACGAGGCCATGCGGGCCGGGCGGACGCCGCCCCCGGTGACCTTCGGCGCCAGGGAGTCCGAGGAGGTGGTGGCCATGGTCCACGGGCTGGAAGCCGAGGGCACGCCGCGCGCCCGGATCGTCCTGATGGGCCGCAGCCTGGGCGCCAGCGTCGGCCTGCTGGCGCTGGCCCGGCTGGAACGGGAGGGCCGGGGTCCCCTGGGCGGCATCATCTGGGAGGGCGCCCCGGCCAGCAGCCGGGATTTCGCCGAACGCCTGGTGCGCGGCCCCAGGGACCGCTTCTGGCATCCGCTGGCTCGCCCCGCTCATCGGCGCCCTGGCCAGCCGCCTGGCCGGCCATGGAGGGCGGCTACCGTCCCGGCGACACCGACCTGCTGGCCCGGACCGCCGGCCTGCGCCTGGCGACGCCCGCGCTCTGCTTCATCGCCACCCAGGACCGGCTCGCGCCGCCGGCGGTGCAGCGGGCGATGGCCGCCCGCTTCCAGACCATCCAGCACGGTGGAAGTGCCCACCTGGCACCTGCACTGCTCGGAAGTGCTGGGCGCACGCTACGCGGAAGCGATCCGGCAGGCGACCCAGCGATGGCTGGGCGGCAACGCGTGAATTGGGCCAGACAATCTCATCGTCGGTATCGTCGATCAAGCCGGCTGCGCAACTCCTTGCCGAGCTTGAAGTAGACGACCCGCTTGGGCGGCACGTGGATCGACTGGCCGCTGCGCGGATTGCGGCCCTGCCGCGCCTTGCGGTCCCTCAGCCGGAACGAGCCGAACCCGCGCAGTTCCACGCCCTCGCCCCGGTGCAGCGAGCCGACGATGCTATCCAGAAAAGAATTGACCAGGATGTCGGCATCCTTCTTGGCCAGTTCCAGGTTCTCAATGAGATGTTTAGAAAGATCGGCCTTGGTAAGGGTTTCCATCGTTTCCATTGTTTCCATTTGGTTCTCCAAGCAAAGGAGTGAGTTGCGGGTCATCCATAAGATCCTCTAGTCTGCGCTCAGGTCAAGAGGACAAAAGCCATTGAATAAAAAAATAGAGGGGGGACGCCCCCCTCTATCCTTTCCGGATCAGTTAAGATTCGGATGCCTAGGCTTATTCGTATTAATTATTTATTTTTTGAGTTACGATCCTTTGGTTTCACCAAGTATGAATTACGTGAACGAAAACTTTAGCTGTTGATCCAGTCCAGCAACCAGCGGGGACCTTCGCCCGAGGCGCCGTTGCGTCCGGTAATCCCGTTCCGCGCTGGACCAGCAGCCGGCCAGGTCCACGTGGGCCCAGGATTCGGTCTTGACGAATTCCTTGAGGAACAGGCCGGCGGTGATGGCGCCGCCCCAGCGGGTACCGGTGATGTTCTTGATGTCGGCCACGTGGCTCTTGAGGCCTTCCCGGTACTCCTCCACCAGGGGCAGCTGCCAGAGGTACTCGCCCGAGCGGGAGCCGGCGTCCAGGATCCGCTCCACCAGCTTCTGGTCGGTGCCCATCACGCCGGAGACGCCGTCGCCCAGGGCGACCACGCAGGCGCCGGTGAGGGTGGCCAGGTCGACCATGTGGTCGCCGCCCAGCTCCGAGGCGTAGTTGAGCAGGTCGGCCAGGACCAGGCGGCCCTCGGCGTCGGTGTTGAGCACTTCGATGGTCTTGCCGCTGCGCGAGCGGATCACGTCCCCGGGCCGGTAGGCGGTGCCGGAGGGCATGTTCTCCACCAGCCCCATGATGCCGGTGACCGCCACCGGCACTTCCGCCTGGGCGCAGGCCACCAGGGTCGCCAGGACGATGGCGGCGCCGGTCATATCGTCCTTCATGGTCTCCATGCCCTTGGCGTCCTTCAGGGACAGGCCGCCGGAATCGAAGGTCACGCCCTTGCCCACCAGCACGATGTGGCGCTTGGCCTTCTCCTTGGGCTTGTAGTCCATGCGCACCACCCGCGGGGTGCGCGCCGAGCCCTGGCCCACGCCAGGACGGCGTTGAAGTTGCCCTTGGCCAGCTCTTCGGGGCCCATGACCTCGATCGCCAGCTTGTGCTGCTTGGCCAGCTTCTGGGCCTCGAGCGGCGAAAGCCTCGGGGTAGAGGTCGCCGGCGGGGGTGTTGGCCAGGTCCCGCACCCGGTGGCAGGCGCCCACGCCGGCTTCCACCTGGGGCATGCGGCGGCGCGCCTTGCGGGTGTCGTCGCCGTTGGTGAACACTTCCACCCGCTCGAACCGCTTGGGCTCGGGCTGGCCCTTGCAGGCGGTGAAATCGTAGTCGGCCAGCAGGGCGCCTTCCAGCACCGCCACCTGGACCTCGTCGTGGTCCAGGGAGGAGGTGGAGGGGGAGACGACGCCCACCCGCTTCCAGCCCTTTTTGAGCGCCTTGCGCGCGGCGGTTCCCACCGCCTTGCGGATTTTGTTATGGGTAACGAACTCTTCCTCGCCCAGTCCGACCAGAAGCATCCAGCGGGAATCCTTGACCCCATTGGGATGGTGCAGGGGAACAACTTCAAGATAGTCCGCCTTGAAATCGTTCTCGTCCATGACCTGCCGGGCCACTTTGCTGATGGCCAGGGGCAAGCCGGTGCCTTTCTCTGCCGGAGAAGACCGGAACGATGAGCACATCGCCGGAGAAATCCTTCCCCGTCTGAGAACTGATTTCGATGGTGGGCATAGACGCTCCTTGGAAGTTCCGAGGGTGATCTTAATACATCCGCGCTCTGACAAAGAGATTATTTTCATCCCTCATGGGTTCTGCGGATGGAATCGTTAGAGATCGGATTTTTGCCTCCGGGGCCTTCCCGGCCGCCCAATCCCTTGGAACGGACCGCCCTTTCCGGCCGGCGGCGGGCCTTGCCAGCGGCCGGTTTTCCCCCACCCTGGAGGCTGGAGCCAGGGATGCGCGATCGCGAAATCATCCAGCGCATCAAGGATGCAACCGACCTCGCCGCGCTGGTCGGGCAGGCGGTGAAGCTGCGCCGGCCGGGCTCGGCCTGGGTCGGCCTCTGCCCCTTCCACAGCGAGCGCAGCCCCAGCTTCCAGGTGGTGGCCGAGCGCGGCTTCTACCACTGCTTCGGCTGCGGCAAGCACGGCGACGCCTTCACCTGGCTCATGGAGCGGGAGGGCCTGGCCTTCCCCGAGGCCATGGAGCAGCTGGCCCGGGCGGCCGGCATCGAAGTGCCCCGCCAGCGGGAGCGCCCGGCCGCCGAGCTGGACCTGGAGGCCCGGCTGCGGCTGGCCCTGGAGGCCGCCCAGGCCTTCTACCAGCGCAAGCTGGCCGAATCGGCCAAGGCCCTGGACTACCTCAAGGGCCGCGGCATGACTCCCGCCTTCATCCAGGAGGCCGGCCTGGGCTACGCCCCCGACGGCTGGGAGGCGCTGCTGAACCACCTCAAGGCCCAGGGCTTCTCGCCGGAAGTGGCCGGAGCAGGCCGGGCTGGTCTCGCGCAGCGAGCGGGGCAACCCCATCGACTTCCTGCGCGACCGCCTGGTCATCCCGATCCTGGACGCCCGGGGCCGGGTCATCGCCTTCGGCGGCAGGGCCTTCGGCGCGGCCCAGCCCAAGTACCTGAACACCCGGGAGACCCCCCTGTTCAGCAAGGGCCAGGTGCTGTTCGGCTTCCACCGGGCCAAGGGCCAGCTGCGGGACGGCGCCCTGGTGGTGGAGGGCTACTTCGACGTCCTGCAGCTGCACCAGCAGGGCCTGAACCAGGCGGTGGCGCCCCTGGGCACGGCGCTCACCGAAGGCCACATGCAGCAGATCGGCCGGTTCACCAAGCGGGTCATCCTCTGCTTCGACGGCGACGCCGCCGGCCTGCGGGCCATGGAGAAGGGCCTCAAGCTGGCCCTGCCCCTGGGCTTCGACGTGCGGCTGCTGCTGCTGCCCCAGGGCGAGGACCCCGACACCTGGTGCATGGCCCTGGGCGCCGAGGCCTTCCGGGAGCTGATCCGCCAGGCGCCGGACTGGACCAATTTCATCATCAACCGGGCCATGGAGGGCAAGGACCTGCAACGGACCCCGGACCGCATGGCCGCGTTCAAGGAACTGGCGGACTACCTGGCCTTCCTGCCGGCCAGCACCGAGCAGCGCGGAGCTGTTCAGCAGCCTGGCCCACTGGCTGGAGATCCCCCTTTCGGAACTGGACCAGGCGGTCAAGGCAAGGGCTTCGGAAATAGCCACGACCCACCCGGAGGCCGAGGACATCCCGCCGGCCGCGCCGGTGGCCGAGGTGGACGACCTGCTCCGGCCCATCCTCATCCTCTGCAAGGACCAGGCTTTCCTGGCCCGGGCGGCGGCGCTGCCCCCGGCCTGGTGGGAATCGCTCCAGGGCGCGCCCCTGCTGCAGTGCCTGCTGGACGCCGCCGGTGACGAAAGCCACATACCACCCGAAGCCCTGGCCCAGCTGCGCCACCTGGAAGCCAGGTGGTCGGTCAAGGACGACGCCGAACTGCTGCCTGACCAGATCTTCATGAAGCTGGAGCTGGGCTTCGTGGAACGGGAGAAGCAGGCCCTCAACCGGCAGCTGCAGGACCCCGCGGTCATGGTGGACCCGGCCATGCAGGCGCGGCTGGCCCGGACCCTGGAGAATCTTTTGCGGCGCGGCCGGCAGCTTCGTGTTCAGATGGTGGATCAGCGGAGAAAGTCATTTTCACGGTAAACATTTGGTCGCAAACCCGCATCTTAAATATCGAAATGCCCCTTGTCAGGGCATTTCGCTCCTGTATACTGAGAGGTTCCGGGTGGCCTGTCATGATGGGTTTCCTTTGCCCTCGAATGGCCGCTCCAGTTCCCAACGCGCAAGAAACACCTTGGATCCCGTGGTCCCATGGTTCTTTGAGGTCTTGATGGTCCCAGCCCCGGCCCGTGAAAGCTACTACCAGCTCACGAAAGCACTCATCTCTCTGGGCAGATCCCGTGGATTTGTCCTGATCGATGAGCTCAACTCGTTCCTGCCAGACTCCGCGTCGTCCCCCGCGGACCTGGAGAACATCATGTCGATGTTCAACAAGCTGGGCATCGGCGTGGGCGCGACCGAGGCGGAAGCCCTCATCTCCCGCGATGCAGCCCGAGGTGGAGGCGCTGTTCGCCGAGGCCCCGCTCAAGTCGGACAAGGAGATGGAGATCGACATCGACGGGGCCGATGGCGACAAGTTCAACGACCCCGTGCGGATGTACCTCAAGGAGATGGGCACGGTGCCCCTCCTGAAGCGGGAAGACGAGGTGGAGATCGCCAAGCGCATCGAGGTGGGGGTGCGCAGCGTCATGCGCGCCCTGTCCCGGTCCCGGCTGGCGGCGAGCCTGCTGATCGACATCGGCAAGATGCTCAAGGAGAACCCCGGCAAGATCCGGGAGGTGGTGGGCCTGTCCGACGAGGTGGACGAGGACGAGGACGCCGAGAACACCTCCGCCACCCAGCACGTGCACCACCAGTTCGAGAAGCTGCTGGTCCACGAGCAGGCCCTGCAGGAACTGCTGGAGCTGAAGGTCTCGGGCAAGCCGGTGGCCAAGAGGCGCAACCTGGACCGGGAGATCCTGGCCGGGCGCGCCATGGTGAGCCGGCAGATCCGCCGCCTGGGCCTGAACAGCCTGGCGGTGACCCGGCTGATCGACAAGATCACCCACCACCACGGCCAGGTGATGAACGGCGAGCGCAAGCTGCGCGAACTGCGCGAGCGCATCAAGAACCCGGCCTTCGTCAAGCTGAAGGACCGCTACACCCACGACATCGAGCACATCGAGGCCGAGCTGGCGCGCTTTTTCGCCAAGTACGAGACCGTCAGCGAGCAGTTCCACCTGGACTTCAACACGCTCAAGCAGGCCGAAAGCATCAGCCGCTCGGCCAAGGCCGAGCTGATCGAGGCCAACCTGCGCCTGGTGGTCTCCATCGCCAAGCGCTACACCAACCGCGGCCTGCAGTTCCTGGACCTGATCCAGGAGGGCAACATCGGCCTGATGAAGGCGGTGGACAAGTTCGAGTACAGCCGCGGCTTCAAGTTCTCCACCTACGCCACCTGGTGGATCCGCCAGGCCATCACGAGGGCCATCGCCGACCAGGCCCGCACCATCCGCATCCCGGTGCACATGATCGAGACCATCAACAAGCTGATCCGCACCCAGCGCGAGCTGGTGCAGAAGCTGGGCCGCGAGCCCTCCAGCGAGGAGATCGCCCACGCCATGGACATGCCCGTGGGCAAGGTGCGCAAGGTCATGAAGATCGCCCAGGAGCCCATCAGCCTGGAGACCCCCATCGGCGAGGAGGAGGATTCCCACCTGGGCGACTTCATCGAGGACAAGGGCGTCGTCTCGCCGGTGGAGCAGGTGGTGAGCCAGCGCCTCAAGGAGACCGTCAACCTGGTGCTGCAGACCCTCACCGAGCGCGAGGAGAAGGTCCTGCGCATGCGCTTCGGCGTGGGCGACGAGGCCTCCGAGCACACCCTCGAGGAAGTCGGCAGCGAGTTCGCGGTCACCCGCGAGCGCATCCGGCAGATCGAGAGCAAGGCGCTGCGAAAGATCCGCCATCCGCGCTATTCGAAGACGCTCAAGGCCTTCCTCGGCTGAACGCCGTCTTTCGCCGCCGGCGCCCCAGCATTGCATGTTCAAACATGTAATCCCGGCACCCCGGCGTCCCGACTGCCTCCGAGAATTGCCAGTGGCCGGATATCGCCATTGACTTCCTCCGGTCTCCAAGGGACGCTCATGGTGAGGAACACCCGTGCTTTCCAAAGACCAGACGCTGGGCAAATACATGATCATCGACCGCCTCGGCGCAGGCGGATTCGGCTCGGTGTATCTCGCCCAGGACCGCCTGCTCAACCGCAAGGTGGCGCTCAAGGTGCCCCACCACCAGTCGGATGAACAGGGCCTGCTGCTGGAGCCGCGCATCATGGCGGCGCTCAAGCACCCGAACATCGTCGAACTGATCACGGTGGAGAAGAAGGACGACACCTTCTTCATGGTGCTGGAATACGTGGACGGCGAAAGCCTGGACAAGCTGATCCGCCGGGAACGCGCCCTGGCGCCGGCCCGCGCGCTGGAGATCGCCATGGACGTGTGCTCGGCGATCGGCTTCGCCCACGCGCACCAGGTGATCCACCGCGACCTGCGCCCCGCCAACATCCTCATCAACCGGGACGGCGTGGCCAAGGTCACCGACTTCGGCACCAGCCGCTTCCTGGAGATGCAGCGCGACGGCTTCGCCCGCACCCGCATCGGGTCGCCGCCGTACATGGCCCCGGAACACTTCCGCGGGCGGGCGGTGTTCCAGAGCGATCTCTGGTCGCTGGGCATCACCATATATGAAATGCTCACCGGCACGGTGCCGTTCTACGATGCGGACCCCATCAAGATCGCGCAGTCGTTCCAGAACACCCCGGTGGTGCCGCCGCACCTGCGCAACCCCGCGGTGCCCAGGGCGATGAGCGAAGCGGTGATGAAGGCCCTGGCCATCAACCTGGGCGACCGCTACCTGTCGGCCCAGGAATTTCTTAAAGCCCTGGGCGCACTCAAGGAAAGCATGAACCGGGAGGCCCGACCCGCGGGAACGGCCATCCTGGCGGCCCAGTTCAACACTCCCGGCCCGACCTTGCGCGGGTCGACCCCCACCCAGCACCGGCTGTGCCGGTTCTGCTACCGGCCCCTGCCCCGGATGGCCCTCACCTGCCCCGCCTGTGGCGAAAAGAACCAGTGATGCCCGAAGATCCCGCCCCTGGCGCCCACCACGGCCTGTGGTCGCGGCGCTGGTTCCGCCGGCTGACCTACGTGATCGCCGCCGGGGCGGTCGTGGCCGGCTTGGCCGCATGGGCGATCACCCGGCCGGAACTGGACCGCTGGCTGGTCGGCAAGCTGGACCTCTACGCCAGGCGCGAGACCGGGCTGTCGCTTCGAGGCCGCGCAATTGGAGGTGCATCCGCTCGAGGGCCGGGTCCTGCTGCACCAGCTCGCGCTGGGCGGCGACCTGTTCCGGGCCCGGCTGCTGGAGATCGACCTGGAGTGGTCCACCCTGCTCGAGACGCCGCACATCCGCCGGATCCTGGTCGAGGACCCGACGCTCAACCTGGACACGGGCGCGCCTGGCCCGGATCCACACCCGCCCGCGCCCGGCCCGGCGCGCGCACGCCGCAGGTGCTCCTGGACCGGCTGGAGATCCGCAACGGCCTGGCCCAGGTGCGGGAACCGGCCTGGGGCCTGACCCACGCCGATTTCCGGTTCCAGGTGACCGGCACGGGCAGTGGGCGCCAACCAGCTCCTGGTGCGGGCTGCGACATGCCCGCGATCAGCCTCGGCCAGGGCGGGGACAGGTTCCAGGGAGATCTCGCGCTCAGCGCGAACCTCACCGACCGGCAGGTCGAGGTCAAGCAGGGCCAGGTGCGCCTGGGCGCCCAGAGGCTGGCCTTCAACGGCGGCCTCCACTTCCGGGAGCGCAGCCTCAGCCTGGCGGCCAGCGGCCATCTGGACCTGGCCCAGGCGCAGCGCCTGGCCAGCCCGGGCAACCCGTCCACCGCCTCCGGCCTGGTGGACTTCCAGGGCAAGGTGGACGGCACCCTGGACAGCCCGGCCTGGAGCGGCACCGTCCAGGCCACCCAGCTTCGGGCCAAGGGACTGCTCCTGCACCCCGGCAGCCTCACGGCCGCGGCGCAGGGCACCCCGTCCGAGATCCGCCTGGAGCGCCTGACCTGGGCTTCCCTGGATGGGCGCCTGCAGGCCTCCGGCAACTGGAGCGCCCGCTCCGGCTACCTGCTCCAGGCCGACGCCAGCGCCATCCCCCTGGCCCCGGTGGCGGGCTACACCCGAGCCGGCTTCCTCAAGGACCTGACGGCGAGCTTCTCCGGCGTGGCCAAGCTGCCCGCGGGGCTGCCCGATGCGCCGTGGGCCCCCTCCAGCCTCGAAAGCCTCTCCTTCCACGGCACGGGGCAGTTCATCCAGGACGGCCAGCGGGTCGGCGGGATGGGCGTGGACCTCGAACGGGGCCGCTTCACCACCCCGATGCTGGACCTGGACCTGGCCGAACTGGAATTCCACGGCAAGGCCTCCGGAACCGTGGGCCGGCACGGGCTGGCCTCGGTCGAGGCCGAGGCCAGCGCCGCCACGGACGCCGCGGACGTGGCCGGCATGCTGATGGCCTGGGACATCGGCATGACCGATGACGCCGGCAAGCGCACCGCCCTGGACATGTCCGGCGCCGCCCGGATCGAGGCGCAGGCCGGCTGGAGCGCGCAGGGCGGGATGCAGCTCAAGGGCCGGGTGGAGCTCCAGGCCCCGCGCTGGCACGGGGCGAAGGGCGACCGGCTCGGGGCCGGGGTGACCATCGACCGGGATGTCCTGCGGGTTTCGGACATCGAGCTGGACAAGGGCGACGGCAGGGCCTACGGGGAGCTCTGGCTCACCTGGGCCGACCTGCCCAGGGGCGCGGATGCGATCGACATGTGGTACAGCGGCTTCGGCCTTCCGGTGCGTGAAGGGCTCAAGGCGGCGGACCTGGGCGACCTGGAACTGGACGGCACCGGCAACGGCTGGGTCCGGCTGCACGGACCGTTCGAGCGCATGCTCATGGAAGGCCAGGCGGAGGCCGCGGAGGCCGCGGTCTACGGCCTGCGCATCCCCGCAGCCTCGGCGGACTTCTTCATGGACATCGACGGCGATCTCCTGCGCGTCACCGACCTGAGGGCCGCCGACAGCATGGCCCACCTGGGCGACGCGCGGCAGGTGCCGGACGGCCCGCTGGCGCTGCAGGGCAGCATGGAGATGGACACCCGGCACGAAACCTGGAAGGTGGCCATGCGGGGCGACGTGGACTCCCGCATCCTGGGCCTTCCCGGGCCGGCCTTCCAGGCGCGCGTGGACGCCCGTCTGGATGGCCCCCTGGTCGCGCCGCTGGGGCCCATCCAGATGCCCCAGGGGAGCGTGTCCTTCACCCAGGGCCGGCTGACCCAGGGCGGGCAGCAGCTGGACGGGCTGGAAGGCTCGGCCGCCTTCACCGGCGGGAACCTGAAGCTGAGCCTGGGCCTGGCCGGCAAGCCCACCCGGGTGGTCACCCTGGATGCCCGGCAGCAGGGGCGGGACCGGATGAGCGGCGACCTGGAGCTGGACTTCGGACCGGAATCCGCCGACACCGCGAAGCTGGCCGCGGGACTCACCCAGGATTTCCTCAAGGACACCCGGTTCCGCTTCCATGCCCAGGGCGACTGGACCCCGAAGGGCCTGCGCTGGCAGGGCCAGCTGGACCCGTTCAGAGGCCGGTTCGAAGGGTTCAGCCTGGTCCAGTCCCGGCCCGGCACCTTCACCGGGGACCTGGCCGGGATGGACGTGGACCTGGCCTTCGAAGGCCGGACCTCGCCGAGGCCGCCCGGGCCGACGGTGCCCGTCGCCGCCACCGGCATCAACCTGCACGGCCGCTTGCCGTTCAGCCCCGGGGGCCCGCTGGCCCTGCAGCTGTCCGGCTCCTCCAACCTGGCCAACCTCAAGACCATCCTCGACCGGGTGCTCCAGCCGGGCCAGTACAGCCTGCTGGCCGACCTGCGCACCGAGGGCAGCGCCCAGTTCAACCTCAACCTGGGCGGCACCCTGGCGGAAACCACCCTGGACGGCACCTTGACCCTCCAGGGCGGGCGGGCCGTGGTGCACGGCTTCCCGCTGAGCGTGGAGCACCTGGATTTCACCGCCCAGTTCAAGGGGCGCGACATCATCATCCCGCGCTCGGCGCCGCTGCGCGGCACCCTGGCCCAGGGCGCGCTCACCGCCTGGGGCCAGATGACCTGGCACCTGGGCGGGGTCTCCGCCTACGACCTGCACGCCAGCGTGGAGGACTTCCAGCTGCGCGACCTGCCCGACGGCTTCGATCTGCAGGGCAGCGTGGACGCCAACCTCAAGGGCAGCGACCAGGACGGGGGGCTGCTCGAGCGGCAGCATCTGGGCCAAGCGGACCTTGTACACCACCGAGATCAACCTGTCCGACCTGATCCTGGCCAACGCCCTGGGCGGCTCGCACCTCTCCGCCGCGGACCCTTCCGACCCCTTGGCCCGCATCAACCTGGACCTGGAGGTGCACCTGGCCGAACCCTGGGAGCTGGACACCAACCTGCTCAAGCTGCAGGGGCGCGCCCAGGGACCGTTCTACATCCGCGGAACCCTCACCAAGCCCGGGCTCAAGGGGCGGATGGAACTGCTGCCCGGCGGGCGCCTCACCAACCTGTTCCCGGCGGGCGACATCGTGATCGAGCGGGGCACCGTGGATTTCCCCGATCCCGCCGTCTTCAACCCCAATTTCGACGTCCAGGGCCAGATCGACATCCCGCCCTACCTGGTGACCCTGGAGATCAACGGCGCCCTGGACGCCCTCCAGGCCCGGCCCTTCTCCACCCCCTCCCTGCGCCAGGACGAAATCTTCGCCATCCTCATCGACCCGGCGGCGGTGACCCAGGTGGGCGGCGCCCCGGGCTCCTCCAGCCAGACCCTGGTGACCACCGGCCTGGCCGGCACCAGCACCGGCCTGCTCACCTCCCTGGCCCTGGCCAATTTCCAGGAGCAGTTGCGCAAGACCCTGGGCCTGGACCGGGTGAGCGTGGCGCTGCGCGCCGGCACCGGCACCCCGGAAACCTCCGTCACCCTGGGCAAGTCCGTCAACCTCTTCGGCTACCGCACGCCGCTGGTGTTCACCCGGGACAAGGAGGGTGAAGTCACCACCATCGCCGGCCAGGTGGAATGGCGTTTCGGCAATTTCGTCTTCCGCCTGGGCGCCAGCCAGAGCACCGCCGACAGCCTGGCCCCGTCGGGCGAAATACGCCATTCCTGGAGCCCCCGATGATCACCCTGCGCGCCTTCGCCCGCTACCGGGAACGCCTGGGCTTCGAACGCCTGGAGCTGGACCTGCCGGTCCCCGCCACCCTGGCCGCCCTGCTGGAGCACCCGCGCCTGGCCGGGCTGCCCGCGGAGGCGCTGTTCGCGGTGAACCAGTCCTTCGTGGGCCGGGACGCGGAGCTGCGGGACGGGGACGAGGTGGCGCTGATGCCGCCGGTGAGCGGGGGGTGAACCCGGATTGCCGACAAAATGGGGACAAAAATACCTATAATGGGGCATGAAGGGGTGACCCATGCGTCTCACACCCATGCGGGATTTTCAAAAATTGGGCCTTGAAGCCATCACCGCTCCGAGGAATGAGGTCGTCCTTCTGACCAGCCGCGCGGGGGCGGCGTATTTCCTGGTGCCAGTCTTCGACACGGATCTGGCCTACCAGGCTGAACAGCTGCAGCAGGCCATCGCCCTTTCCAGCCTGCGCGAATCCCAGGACGCGGCCCAGCGCGCGGGCCTCGGCGAAACCACCATGGACCAGATCAACGAGGAGATCAGCGCCATCCGGGCAGAGCGGCGGAAGCCAACCCGGAAGAACGCTTCATGATCCGGGTCGTCCTGGATACCAACGTCCTTGTGTCCGCCAGCATCCTCGTGACGGGGAACCTCAAGCATTTTCCGGAACAGCTCTGGGGCGACGCTCGGGTGCTTGCGCCAAGGTCGTTCATCGACCAGTTATTGAACCGGGAGTGATCATGGTTTGAAGGAGCGGTCTCCCAATAGTGGACAGTCCCGAAGGAAACCGGCCCGTGCAAGTGGTGTTTGCCTGTAATACCTGGAACACGTCTGATCCAATTCGTTTTGGCAGATTTACCAAACCGATCAGACACAGAGCACCACAGAGGCGCAGAGGACACGGAGAAGATCACGGCAGCGGCTTCGTACTTCACCGGAGCCAGGACTTGTGCGCCGACCCACACCGCCCAGGCCCTGCCCGCTGCGCGGGCCGAAGCACTGCGTGCTTCGCGTCCATGGGGGCGGCGGCCCTTCCGCGTGCAAGCCCGCGGGTGGCCGCCACCCCCATGGCCGTGACGGGCCTGGGCTCTCGGATCGGGCTGGTCCGGGATGCCCCGCATCAGGCCCGGGTCCCTACCTGCGTTCGCCTTTCCAGGAAAGCCGTTGGGCCGTTGTTGAACTTCTGGGCGTCGCCCCAGAAGGATGGATGGACCTAAAATTCATCTGTGCTCCAGGAGCCAGTGCGGGCCAATCCGTACCGTGAGCCCGGGCCCGTCACGGCCATGGGGGGGGCGGCCACCCGCGGGCTTGCACGCGGAAGGGCCGCACCCCCCATGGACGCGAAGCACGCAGTGCTTCGGCCCGCGCAGCGGGCAGGGCCTGGGCGGTATGGGTCGGCGCACAAGTCCTGGCTCCGGGGAAGTACGAATCCGCTGCCCTGATCTCCTCTGTGCCCCCAGCGCCTCTGTGGCGCTCCGTGCTTGATCGGTTTCTTAACGCTGACGCTACTGCTGATTTGTTCCGATGCGAACCCATTCAAGCGCTTTCATTGTCCGGCCCCACTTGTGCTTCTCCAGCCACACCGTCAACGTAGGATTTTTGTTCCAGGTATTTCGGGCTGCCTAAACGATCCCCTTCGCCCCAGCCGCTGCACCATCGCCACCCCCCCCACTACCAGGCAGCCCCCGCCCAGGGACAAGAGCGTCGGGGTCTCGCCCAGCGCCGCCCAGCCCATGAGCAGCGCCACCGGGGGCACCAGGTAGAGGAACGATCCCGCCACGCTCACTGGCAGGTGCCGGTTGGCGTCGGCCCAGGTCCAGTAACCCACCCCGGTCGGGACCACGCCCAGGAACAGCGCGCAGAAGCGCGGCGCCGCTCCGGCCTGGGCGAACTGGGCCAGGGCCCGGCCGCTCCAGGGCAGGAAGGCCAGGGCGCTGAACAGCGCGCAGCAGGTGACCACCTGCAGGCCGGAATAGCGCGCCAGCAGGGGCCGCTGGCCCAGGGAATAGACCGCCTGGAGCAGCGCCGCCGCCAGTACAACCAGGGCGTAGCCGTTCACCCGCAGCGCCCCGCCCCGGCCCAGGCTGATGATGAACACCCCGCCCAGGCTCACCAGCAGGCCGGCAAGGCCCCAGCGGGTGACCTTCTCGACCCCGGTGGCCCGGCCGATGAGGACCATCCAGATGGGCGCCGAGGCGATCAGGAAGCTGGCGGCGGCGGCCGGAACATGGGTCTCCCCCAGGCTCAGGGTGGCGGTGTAGAGCGAGTGCCCCAGCAGTCCCAGCACGGCGAAGAAAGGCAGGTCGCGCCATGCGGGCCAGGGCGCGCGGCGGACCAGGGCGATCCCGCCCAGCACCGCCGAGGCGGCCACGGCGCGCAGGAAGGCCACCTCGAGCGGGCCGAAACCCCGGATGGCGATGCGGATGGCCGGGAAGGCCGAGGCCCAGCAGACCACCGTGAGGCTGGCCATGGCCAGGCCGTGGACGGGGAGGGCCGGGCGGGCGGCGGGAGCGGGGAGGGTGAGCGCGTCGGGTTCCATCCTCAAGGTGTAGCCGGGGCCCCATCATCGATTCAAACGAATTGATTTGATACTAACGATCTAATTATTCGATAATTGCCCCATGGACCTGCGCACCCTCGACACCTTCCGTACCGCCGCCCGCACCCTCAGCTTCACCCGCACCGCGGAGCTGCTGAACTACGCCCAGTCCAGCATCACGGCCCAGATGAAGGCCCTGGAGCAGGACCTGGGCGTGGCGCTGTTCGACCGGGTGGGCAACCGGATCGAGCTGAGCGAACCGGGCCGCAGGTTCTTGGACTATGCCGAGCGCGTGCTCGCCCTCATGGACGAAGCCAAGGGCGCGCTCAAGGGCGCCGAAGGCGTGGTGCGCTTCACCGCAGCCGAAACGCTCTGCGCCTACCGGCTGCCCGCCGTGCTGGACAGCTTCAGCGCCCGCCACCCGCGGGTGCGCCTGCAGTTCGTGCCGATGCCGGTGCGCGAGTTCAAGCGCCAGCTGCTGGACGGGAGCCTGGCCGCGGCCTTCGTGCTGGAGCGGCCGTTCAGCCACGCCGGGCTCGAGGTGCGCCTGCTGCGTCCCGAGCCGGTGGGCATCTTCGCCGCGCCCGGGCACCGGCTGGCGGGGAAGCCCGCCGTCACGGCCCTGGACCTCCTGGGCGAGCAGTGCCTCTTCACCGAATCCGGCTGCAGCTACCGCAACCAGTTCGAGCACGCGCTCATCGCCGCCGGCGCCCATCCGGCCACCCGGCTGGAGTTCCAGAGCATCGAGGCGATCAAGCGCTGCTGCGCGCTGGGCATGGGCATCGCCCCGCTGCCCGAGGTGGCCGCGGAGGAGGAACTGCGCAGCGGCCGCCTGGCGCGCCTGGCCTGGGCCGACCCGCCGCTCGACGTGGCGAGCCACCTGGTGTGGAATCCCCAGCACCCGCCGAGCCGGCCGCTCAAGGCCTTCCTGGACCACTGTGCGCATGCGCTGGCGTTTTCCGTTGCCGACACCGCTTCGGCGCGGTAAGGATAGTGTTGGTCCAAATTTCCAGTGCATGGAGGCTGCCACGGCCATCTTCGTGAGGTTCCGCATCGCCACGCTCCGCTTCGCGCCCGTGGCGGCCATCGCCCTGGCCGCGCTCGCCTCCTGCGGCAAGGCCCGGCAGGCCGCGCCGGCGCCGCTCCAGGTGGAGGTGGCCTCTGCGTCCCAGCAGGACGTGCCCCTCGTCCACGAATGGATCGGCACGGTGGACGGCTTCGTCAACGCCGAGATCCGCCCCCAGGTGGAAGGCTACCTGCTCAAGCAGGTCTACAGGGAAGGCTTCCCGGTGCAGGCGCGGGCAGCTGCTGTTCCAGATCGATCCCAGGCAGTTCCAGGCGGCGGTCGACAGCGCCAGGGCGGCGGTGGCCCGGGACCAGGCCTCCCTGGACAAGGCCAGGCTGGACGTGGACCGCTACACCCCCCTGGCGGCGCAGAAGGCCATCTCCCAGCAGGAGCTGGACAACGCCCTCGCCGCCCTGAGCCAGGCCCAGGCCGACCTGGACGCCTCCAAGGCGGCCCTTGACAAGGCCAGGCTCAACCTGGAGTGGACCCGGATCGTCTCGCCCATCGACGGCATCGCCGGCATGGCCAAGGTCCAGGTGGGCGACCTGGTCAACGGCCAGAAGACCATGACCACGGTCTCCACGGTGGACCCGGTGAAGGTCTACTTCAACGCCAGCGAGGCCGAATACATGTCCTGGGCCCGCGCCTGGAGCGCCGAGGGCGGCGGCAAGGGCTCCCTGGAGCTGGTCCTTTCCGACGGCACCACCTTCGCCCACAAGGGCGACCCCTTCATGACCGACCGCAACGTCGACCTGAAGACCGGCACCATCCATGCTGGCCGGCCTGTTCCCCAACCCCGACCACCTGCTGCGCCCCGGCCAGTACGCCAAGGTGCGGGCCGCGGTGGGGGTGGAGAAGGGCGCCGTCATGGTGCCGCTGCGCGCGGTGTGGGAGGTCCAGGGCGTCTCCCAGGTGGCCGTGGTGGGCCCGGACAACCAGGTGGAGATCCGCCCGGTGACCCTGGGCGCCCACGTGGGCGCGCTGGTGGCGGTCGAAAAGGGCCTGCGCCCGCAGGAGCGGGTCGTGGTGGAGGGGGTCCAGAAGGTGACCACCGGCCTGCTGGTCAAGCCCGTCCAAGCGGCGGGGTAGCGCCGTGCCCAAATTCTTCATCAACCGCCCCATCGTCGCCATCGTCATCGCCATCATCACCCTGATCGCGGGGCCTGGTGTCGATGTTCGGCCTGCCCATCGCCCAGTTCCCCGAGATCGTCCCGCCGCAGATCTACGTCTCCACCTCCTACACCGGCGCCGACGCCCTCACCATCGAGCAGGCGGTGGCCGCGCCGCTGGAGCAGCAGCTCAACGGCGTGGACAACATGCTCTACATGCAGTCCACCAACGCCAACGACGGCACCATGACGGAGACCGATCACCTTCGACGTGCAGACCGACGTCAGCATCGACCAGGTGAACGCCCAGAACCGCGTGGCCCAGGCCGCGCCGTTCCTGCCGCCGGACGTGAACACCGAACGGCATGACCATCCGCAAGTCCACCGGCCTGCCCATGCTGTTCGTCAGCCTGTACTCGCCCAAGGGCACCTACGACGCCCTCTACCTGTGCAACTACGCCACCATCAACGTGGTCGACCCGCTCTACCGGGTGCCGGGGTGGGCCAGGTGCTCATCTTCGGCGCCGGCGACTACGCCATGCGCATCTGGGTGAAGCCCGACCTGCTGGCCAAGCTGGGCATCACCGTGCCGCGACATCAACCAGGCGGTGCAGCAGCAGAACACGGTCAACCCCTCCGGCCAGATCGGCGCCGAGCCCCTGCCCAAGGGCCAGGAGATGACCTACACGGTGCGCAGCCAGGGCCGGCTGCGCACCGCCGAGGAGTTCGAGCGGATCGTCGTGCGCGCCAATCCCGACGGCTCGGTGGTGCGCCTGGGCGACGTCGCCCGGGTGGAACTGGGGGCGCTGGCCTACAAGCAGATCGCGCCGCATGAACGGCAAGCCCAGCTGCGTGGTGGCGCTCTACCAGGCCCCCGGCTCCAACTCCCTGGCCGTGGCCGCCGCGGTGAAGAAGGAGCTGAGCCAGCCTGAAGGAGCCGCTTCCCGGCCGGCATGGACGTACGCCGTCTCGGTGGACACCACCCTGGCGGTCACCGCCGGCATCAAGGAGATCCTCTGGACCCTGCTGGAGGCCATGGTCCTGGTCATCCTGGTGGTCTTCCTGTTCCTGCAGAACTGGCGCGCCACGCTGATCCCCATGATCGCCGTGCCGGTGTCGCTGATCGGCACCTTCGCCTTCTTCCCGATGCTGGGCTTCTCCATCAACACCCTGTCGCTGTTCGGCCTGGTGCTGGCCATCGGGCTGGTGGTGGACGACGCCATCGTGGTGGTGGAGGCGGTGGAGCACCACATCGAGCAGGGCATGATGCCCAAGGAGGCCACCCTCCAGGCCATGAAGGAGGTGGCCGGGCCGGTGGTGGGCATCGCCCTGGTGCTGGCCGCGGTGTTCGTCCCGGTGGCCTTCCTGGGCGGCATCCAGGGCCGGCTGAACAAGCAGTTCGCGGTCACCATCGCCATCTCGGTGCTGATCTCGGCCTTCAACGCGCTGTCCCTGTCGCCCGCCCTGTCGGCCCTGATCCTCAAGCCGCGGGAGCAGATGGAGGGCCGCCTGGGGCGGTTCTTCCACGGCTTCAACCAGCGGCTTCGCCCGGGCCACCCGCGGCTACGTCAAGGTCTCGCACCACGCTGATCCGCAAGGCCGCGGTGGCGCTGGCCATCCTGGCGGCGTTCTTCGCTGGTGGACGGCGTCATGGGCCGCGGCCTGCCCAGCAGCTTCGTGCCCACCGAGGACCAGGGCTACTTCTTCCTCAACTTCCAGCTGCCGCCGGCGGCCTCCCTGCAGCGCACCGACGAGGTGGGCCGCAAGGTCGAGGAGATCCTCACCAAGACCGAAGGCGTGCGCTACCTCACCAACGTCGAGGGCTTCAGCCTGCTGGCCCGGGTCTCGGCCTCCTACAACGGCTTCGCCTTCGTCGCCCTGAAGCCCTGGGACGAGCGCGGAAGCCCGGGCTCGAGGCCGGCGCGATCCTGCGCCGGCTCAACGCCCGCTTCGCCAAGGAGATCCCGGACGCCAACGTGTTCGGCTTCCTGCCCCCGGCCATTCCCGGCCTGGGCACCTCCAGCGGCTTCTCCCTCTGGCTGCAGGACCGCAGCGGCGGCGAGCCCGAGTACCTGGCCAGGAACCTCGCAGGCGTTCCTGGCCGCGGCCCGCAAGCGGCCCGAGCTGCACGGGCGTCACCTCGCTGTTCAGCACCAGCACGCCCCAGCTCTACGCCGACGTGGACCGGGACAAGGCGCTCAAGCAGGGCGTGCCGGTGGGCGACGTCTACCTGACCCTGCAGGCCTACCTGGGCGGGCTCTACCTGAACCAGTTCAACCGCTTCGGCCGGCAGTGGCGGGTCTACCTGCAGGCCGAGGGCGAGGACCGCACCAGCGCGGACGACATCGCCCGGTTCCACGTGCGCAACAGGGACGGCGCCATGGTGCCCCTTTCCGCCCTGGTGACCGTCCGGCGCATCCAGGGGCCCGAGTACACCAACCGCTTCAACCTGATCCGCGCCGCCCAGGTGCTGGGCCAGGCCGCCCCGGGCTACAGCTCCGGCCAGGCCCTGACGGCCCTGGAGCAGGTGGCCAGGCAGGTGCTGCCCGGCGGACATGAGCTACGACTGGGGCGACCTGTCCTACCAGGAGAAGAAGGCCGAGGGCACCACCGGGCTGCTGTTCGGCCTGTCCCTGGTGTTCGTGTTCCTGATCCTGGCCGCCCTGTACGAAAGCTGGTCCCTGCCCTTCTCGGTGCTGCTCTCGGTGCCGGTGGCCATCTTCGGGGCCTTCCTGGGGCTGTACCTGCGCCATTTCGATTTCGGCGTGTTCGCCCAGATCGGCCTGATCATGCTGATCGGCCTGTCCGCCAAGAACGCCATCCTGATCGTGGAGTTCGCCAAGGACGAGATGGAGAAGGGCCGGCCCCTGGTGGAGGCGGCGCTGGAAGGCGCCAAGCTGCGCCTGCGGCCCATCCTGATGACCTCCTTCGCCTTCATCCTGGGCTGCGTGCCCCTGTGGACCGCCTCGGGCTCGGGCGCCGTGTCCCGCCGGATCCTGGGCACCGTGGTGATCGTCGGCATGCTGGCCGCCACCCTCATCGCCGTGTTCCTGATCCCGGTGCTGTTCGTGGTGGTCGGAACGCATCGCCAGGACCGCAGGCCCAAGGTCCACGGCGCCCCCGACCCGCAGGGCATCATCGATGAGGAAAGCTGACGTGAAACGGCTGGCCCTCCCTCCTGCTCGCTCTGGCACCGGCTGCGCGCTCGGGCCCAACTACCAGCGGCCCAAGGTGGAGCGTCGCCGCCTTCCGCGGCCAGGCCCAGGCGGAGGCGGCCTCCCTCGCCGACCAGCCCTGGTGGGAGGTGTTCGGCGACCCGGTCCTGAAGGACCTCATCGGCCAGGCCCTGGCCGCACAACTTCGACGTGCGCGCCGCCGCCCAGCGGGTGGAGGAGTACCGGGCCCGGGCCGGCATGGAACGCACCGACTACCTGCCCAGCTTCACCCCGGGCGCCGGCTGGCAGCGCGGCCGCTCCTCGCCCTACGCCCCCGGCGGCGGCGGCAACGGGCACGGACCTCAACGCCCAGGTCGGCCTGGCCTGGGAGCTGGACCTGTGGGGCCGGCTGCGGCGCCTGAACGAGGCCGCCCTGGCCCAGTACCTGGCCGCCCAGGACGCCCGGCGCGGGGTCTACCTGGCCACCGCCGCCCAGGTGGCCCAGGCCTACTTCGAGCTGCGGGAGCTGGACGCGCGGCTGGCCATCGCCCGCGCCACCACCCAGGCCTTCCAGGACACCTACGACCTGTTCGACCGGCGCCTCCAGGGCGGCGCCGCCTCGGCCCTGGAGACCGCCCGGGCCGAGGCGGCCCTGGCCACCGCGGCGCGCCGTCATCCCGGACCTGGAGCGGCAGATCCAGGCCAAGGAGAACCTGCTGTCCTTCCTGGTGGGGCGCAATCCCGGGCCCGATCCCCCGGGGCGCCGACCTGGCAGGCCCAGCCCCTGCCGCCGCGGATCCCGGCCGGCCTGCCCTCGGCCCTGCTGGAGCGCCGCCCCGACCTGCGCGAGGCCGAGCAGCAGCTGGTGGCCGCCAACGCCGCCGTGGGCGTGGCCCAGGCCAACTACTTCCCCACCCTCAGCCTCACCGGCCTGCTGGGGGGCGTCGCGCCCAGAGTGGCGCAGCTGTTCGGCTCAGGGCGGGAGTGGGACATCGGCGCCGGCCTCAACGGCCCTGCCCTGCAGGGCCTGCGGCTCAAGTACCAGAAGGCCGCCGCGGTGGCCCAGTGGGAGCAGGCCAGGACCCGCTACGAGGCAGCCGTCACCGGCGCCTTCGGCGAAGTGTCCACCCTGCTGGTGGCCTACCAGAAGCTGGCCGAGGTGGAGACCCAGCAGGCCCAGGCGGTGGCCGCCTACCAGGAGGCGGTGCAGCCTGGCCACCCTGCGCTACAGCGCCGGCCTCTCCAGCTACCTGGAGGTGCTGGAGGCCCAGCAGCAGCTGTTCCCGGCCCAGAACAGCCTGCTCCCAGGTGCGCCTGGCCCGGCTGGTGACCCTGGTGCAGCTCTACAAGGCGCTGGGCGGCGGCTGGAACCTGGAGGATCCGACGGCCTGGAAAGCTCGCTGATACTCCTGTCCTTTTTTGCAGGCTAAGCCGTCCGGCAACGCCCTTGCGGCCTGGGGCCGGCAGGATCATCTTTATGTCCCAAAGGGCTGCCGATGACCCGAGACCGACATCTATTTCCTTGTCCTCCCGGGAACCATGCTGCTGGATTTCGCCGGCACGGCCGAATCGTTCCGGGTCGCCGCCGATTTCGGCGCCCGCTTCCGCCTGCACTACATCGCGCCCGCGGGCCAGGCCCTGTCCTCCCTCGGCCTGACCCTCGGCGGGCTGGAGCCCCTGCCGGAGCGGCTGCCGGCCGGGGCCATCGTGCTCATCCCGGGAGTGGCCTGCTCCGCCAAGGACTACCTGCTGCCCGAGGCGCAGAAGGCGGCCGGATGGCTGGCGCGCAGCGTGGGCCCGGAGCAGCTGCTCTGCACGGTCTGCTCCGGGGCCTTCCTGGCGGCCCGGAGCGGCCTGCTGGACGGGCGCAGCTGCACCACCCACCACAGCCTCACCGAGCGCCTGGCCAGGCAGTTCCCGCGGGTGAAGGTGCTGGAGAACCGCATCTTCGTGCGCGACGGCAACGTGTTCACCAGCGCCGGGGTGACCGCCGGGGTGGACCTGGCGCTGCACCTGATCTCCGACCTGGCCGGCCCCCAGGTGGCGGTGGAGGTGGCCCGGCTGCTGGTGCTGTACTTCCGCCGCTCCGGCGCCGACCCCCAGCTGTCGCCCTGGCTGTGCCACCGCAACCACATCGACCCGCGGGTGCACAGCGCCCAGGACCTGGTGGTGCGCGATCCGGCCCACGACTGGACGGTGGCCGAACTGGCGCGCCGCTCCCACACCAGCCCGCGCAACCTGGGCCGGCTGTTCCAGCAGCACGCCGGCATCTCGCCCCAGGCCTACGTGCGCAAGATCCGCACCGCCGCCGCCAAGGAGCTGCTGCGCCAGCCCGACCTCAACGTGAGCCTGGTGGCCGAGATGGTGGGGTTCTCCTCCGCCGAGCAGATGCGCCGGGCCTGGAAGCGCTTCGAACGGGCCACCCCGGCCCACCAGCGGCGCGCAGCCGCACCCCAACCTGGAGCCTGACCATGCGCAGTGCCGTCCCCGCCCTCCTGCTGCCCCTGCTCCTGCTGCTGCGGCCCCAAGCCCGCCAAGGTCCACATCAAGTTCGTCATCTACGACAACGACAACACCTTCGCGGCCACCGTGTACGCCCAGGAGGTCACCACCGGGCAGACCACCAAGTTCGCCTACGGCCCGCACACCCCCTACATGGAAGTGGACATGAAGGTCCCCGGCACCTACGTGTTCTACGCCACCCTGGTGGAGGCGCCGGACGACTACCACTACGGCTTCACCGGCTTCCAGCCCGCGGCCTACGGCCACATGACCCGGGGCGGCACCCAGGATCCGAAGACCAACCTCATCGCCCTGGACATCAAGCCGGGCGGCAAGTACCAGGTCTACATCAGCGATCACTGGGCCAAGCTGCCGGAGCCGAACAAGCCGGTCACGGTGGCCTGGCACCGGGAGACCGAAAATGTGAATTGACGCTGATCCGGCCCCTGGATGGCGGTGTATTCATACACGAAGGCCATCCCGGAGGCTGTATGAGCAAGGAGTTGGATCGACGTTCCTTCCTGAAGATCACCGGAACATCCATCGGCGCCGGCGCCCTGTACCAGGTGGGCGCCGCGTTCGCAGGCCAGGGGGCCGGCCTGGAACTGGCCAACCTGCTGGGCCGCCAGAACGGCGAAAGGGTGACTCCGTTCACCTTCGTCCAGTTCAGCGACACCCACGTGGGCTTCGAGGGCCCGCCCGACCCGCTGGGCACCCAGGCCTTCGAGCGCGCGGTGGAAACGGTCAACGGCCTGGCGGTGCCGCCGGACCTGGTCCTGTTCACCGGCGACCTGTCCCACGACAGTGAAAAGGAGGGCGAATCCCGGGCGCGCATGCTGAAGTTCAAGGAGATCGCCGGGCGCCTGAAGGTGAAGACGCAGGACCTGCGTCCCCGGGGAGCACGACGCCGGCACCGACGGCGGCGCGCTCTACCGCGACGTGTTCGGGGCCTCGCACTACGCCTTCGACCACCGCGGCGTGCACTTCATCGGCCTGGACAACGTCTCCCAGGGCAAGCCCATGGTGGGCCCCGAGCAGGTGGCATGGCTCAGGAAGGACCTGGCGCGGTTCGGCAGGAGCGTGCCGATCGTCCTGTTCACCCACAGGCCGCTGTTCGACCTGAAGCCCGAATGGGAGTGGTACACCGGCGACGGCGACGACGTCATGAACCTCCTGGCGCCCTACGACAACGTGACCGTGCTCTACGGCCACATCCACCGCCACCACGAGATGCAGAGCGGTTCGGCCCGGCATCTGGCGGCGAAATCCCTGATCTTCGCCTTCCCCGACCCGGCCCAGACCGACGACAAGAAGCCGATGCCCTTCGACAAGAGCGCCCCCTTCAAGAACCTGGGCGTGCGCCGGGTGGACCTGGCGCCCCAGGGACAGGGCGCGGCCCTGAAAGTCACCGAAGTGGAACTCAGCTCGCGCGAAATCGCCGGCACCGTCGGCATCAAGCAGATCCTGAAAGGAGTGTCCCTGGTATGAAGCCGTTGAAAATCATTCTCACCGCGGCCCTGCTGGCGGGGTGGTTCCCGCTGCACGCCCAGGACGGCCCCAAGGTCATCCCCATCGCCGCCAAGCGCTTCGTCTACACCCCCAACGAGGTGCACCTGAAGCAGGGCGAAACCGTCACCCTGGTGCTGACCTCCGGCGACGTCACCCACGGCATGCTGTGCCGTCCCCTCAAGATCGACACCGACATCCCGCCGGGCCAGGAGACCCGCATCACGGTGACGCCGGACAAGGCCGGCGAGTTCACGGCCATCTGCAACCATTTCTGCGGGTCAGGCCACGGCAACATGAAGATGAAGTTCATCGTGGAGTGACTGTCCATGAGCGCTTTGCCCATCCACCCCGCGGTCAACCACTTCCCGGTGGTGACCAGCCTGCTGGCGGCCGGCTGCATGCTGCTGGCGGCGCTGCGCCCGCGCCAGGAGCGGCCCGAGTGGGCGCTGCGCGCCCTGCTGCTGCTCTGCGTCGCCGTGCTGGCGCTGCCGGTGGTGGCCTGGTCCGGCCGGATCTGGGGGGCCAGCCAGGGCCTGTGGCCCCACGGGGCCTGGCTGCCGCCCGGCGCGCCCTGAACGGGCTGCTGGTGCTGCACGTGCTCGGGGCCGCCGTGTCGAGCGCGCTCACCGTGCTTGGGCTGGTGCTCGTCATCGCCCTGCGCAGGGGGCGCGTCGCGCTCTGGCCGGTGCTGCTGGTGGTGGCCGCCGCCGCCCTCGCCACGGGCGCGACCGCCCGTGTGGGCGGGCAGATGGCCTACGGCGAGCCCCCGGCGCAGGATGCGCCATGACCCGGCCTACCAGCGCAATTCGGCTTCCGGCCGGATGCCGTCCTTGCTGGTGGCCTGCTCCAGGCTTCCCGCCTTGGCCTGGATCACCACGTAGGCCATCGGCTCGCTCCCGGTGGCGCGCCAGGCGCGCAGCCCGGCCGGGGCGATGCGCACGGCGCTGCCGGCCCGCAGCGGGATCCGCTCTCCGTCCACCTGCATCTCCCCCTCGCCGGAGACGATCAGGTACAGCTCTTCGTTCTGCTGGTGGGCATGCAGGAAGGGCATGGACTCCCCGGGCAGCATGGAGCCGAACGACACCTCCATGCCGGTGAGCCCCAGAACCTCGCCCAGGAAGGTCTTGCCCGCCACCTTGCCCCGGCGCGGGTGGTCCAGGACGAACTCCCGCCACTGGGCCGGGCTGCCGAACTGGGCGGCGGCGAAGTGGGCGGACTGCCGCAGGTCTTCGGGTTGATGGCTCATGATGGCTCCTTTAACGAACGTTCGTTCTATTCTGTTCCGCCCGAATCCCCCGCGCAAGGCCCAAATGAGAATTTATTTCAGCTTCTTGGGTGGACGCGGGGGGGCCGAGCGGACATATTGATCACTGGCCGGGACCCATTCAAGGGCCTGGACCGGAGGCAATCATGAGTCACGTTTCGAATGCTCAGATCCGTGTCACGATCCCGGAGTTGCAGCGCAAGGCGGCCGCGGGCGAAAAGCTGGTGATGGTCACGGCCTATGACACGGTCACCGCGCGCCTGGCCGATGCGTCGGGGGCGGACATCCTGCTGGTGGGGGACAGCGTCGGCAACGTCTGTCTCGGTTTCGAGAACACCCTGCCGGTCACCATGGACATGATGGCCCACCACCTGTCGGCGGTGGTCCGAAGCGCGCCGCGGGCCCTGGTGCTGGCGGACATGCCCTACCTCAGCTACCACGTGGGCCTGCAGGACGCCATCCGCAACGCGGGCCGGCTCATCCAGCTGGGCGCGCAGGGGGTGAAGCTGGAAGGGGGCGGCAAGCGGGTGCCGGTGATCAGGGCGCTGGTGGAGGCCGAGATCCCGGTCATGGGCCACCTGGGCCTGACCCCGCAGTCGTACCACCGCATGGGCGGCTACCGGGTCCAGGGGCGCGCCGGCTTCGAAGCGGTGGAACTGCTCGAGGACGCCCTGCGCCTGCAGGCGGCCGGCTGTTTCAGCATCCTCATGGAAGGCGTGCCGGCGGAACTGGCGGCCCGGGTCACCCGGGAGCTGTCGGTGCCGACCATCGGCATCGGCGCCGGGCCCGGATGCTCGGGGCAGGTGCTGGTGCTGCATGACATCGTCGGTCTTACGGCCGACGCGCCGCCCAAGTTCGTGCGGGTCTACATGAACGCCTTCGACCAGATCCGCGCGGCCCTGGCGGAGTGGGGCGCGGACGTGCGCCAGGGCAGCTTCCCCGGCAAGGCGGAATCCTTCACCCTGCCCGAAGCGGCCAGGGAAGCCCTGGAGCAGTGGCGGCCCGGGGAGGACCCCAGGGAACGGACGTTCGCCCTGAAATAACGCTACGATGGGCTGGACGTTGCACCGGGGAGGCGCGGTTTGGCGGAAAAGGGCGACAGCACGCGGGCGCGCATCCTGGACGAGGCGGTGCGCCTGGCCAGCCGGGACGGCCTCGAAGGGCTGAGCATCGGCGTCCTGGCGGCGGAACTGGACATGTCCAAGAGCGGCCTGTTCGCCCATTTCGGCTCGAAGGAAGCGCTCCAGATCGCCACCCTGGAGCGTGCCGCCGAGCGGGTCCGCCGGCACACCGCCGCAGCGGGGCGCGCGGCCCCGGGTCCGGACCGGGTGCGCGCGCTGTTCCAGGGCATCAAAGACTGGATCGACGACCCGGACCTGCCCGGGGGCTGCCCCATCACCGGCGCCTGCATCGAGTTCGACGACCGGGACGGCCCGGTGCGCGATGCCCTCTCGAGACTGCAGCGGCTCTCCATGCAGCGGGCGGCGGCGCTGTTCGAGCCCTTCGCCGCCCCCGGGCGCGACCGGGAGCAGCTGGCGTTCGAGTTCCGGGCCATCTGCCTCGGCTACCACCATGCCGCGCGGATGCTGCGCGAGCCCAGGGCCGGGCAGTGGGCCCGCGACGCCCTGGAGTCGCTCATCGAGCGGGCCGGCAAGCCCCTATAGCGGAAGGCGAAAGCCGAACACCGGCAGTTGGCCCTGCATGAAGTCCAGGTCCAGGGAGCGCTTGAAGCCCATCTTTTCGTACATGCCCCAGGCCACCTGCATGGACCGGGTGGTGTGGATGATCACCTGGCCGAGACGGCCTTCCCGGGCCAGGTCCACGCACTTCTGCGCCAGCGCCCGGCCCGCGCCCATCCCGCGGGCGGCGGAGTCCACGGCCAGCAGCCGGAAGCCGGCGGCATGCTTTTCCTGGGTGGCCGTGCCGCCGGATCCGTACTGCGCCATGTCGGCGAAATAGACCACGCCGCCCAGCAGCCTGCCGTCCTGTTCCGCCACCAGCAGGCGGGTGCCCGGCTTGGCCGTCATCAGGCCGATGTTGGCCAGCATCTCGTAGTATTTCGGCTGCTCGTCGGGCTTGGGGAACCCGTCCAGGCTCGAATAGACGGCCACCATCAGCCGCCCCAGGGCCCCGAATTCGTCCTGCCGGGCGTCCCGGATGATCATTGGCATGGGCTTACTCCTTCAGGCCAGGGCCGCCAGCAGGCGGCGCACAGGGTTGAACCATCCTTCCGGCCCGGTCGCCAGGAACACCCCCAGCACCACCACCGCCCCGCCCAGCAGCTGCATCAGGCCCAGCCTCTCGCCGAGGATCAGGAAGGCGGCGGCCACCGCCACCACCGGGATCAGGTTGATGTAGATGCTGGCGCGCCCGCTGCCCATGACCTTCAGCGTGGTGATGTACAGCCAGTAGCCCACCGCCGAGCAGAAGACCCCCAGGAACACCACGTTCCATATCGCCAGGGCCCCCGGGACGCGCCAGGCGGCGGTTTCCGCCAGGGCGAACGGCACGCATCCGGCCAGGCCGAACAGGCACTGCCAGAAGGAAACCGTGATCAGGCCGTAGCGCCCCGCCATGCGGTGGGTCACCTGGCCGTAGGCCACCCAGGCCAGCACGGCCACCAGCATGAACAGGTAGCCCAGGCGCGAACTGGTGGTGCCCGCGGAGCGCGCGGCGATCAGGATCACCCCGGCGGTGGAGAGCGCGGCGCCCAGGTACACCCGGGCCCCGAGCCGGACCCCCTGAAACACCCGTTCCGCCAGCACCGCCATCACCGGGATGAAGCTGAGCAGCAGCGAGGCCTCGGAAGCCGAAAGCAGGGCGATGCCGTGGTTCTCCCCGTAGAAGTAGAGGGTCACCCCGGTGATGCCGCCCGCCGCCAGCAAGGGCAGGTCGGCCGCGGCCACCCGCAGGCTTTCCCCGGCCAGGCGCGCGAGCAGCGGCAGGACCGCGCAGGCGATGATGAACCGGGCCACCGCCATGGTCATGGGCGGGACCTCCACCACCGCGACCTTGATGCAGAGGCAGGACATGCCCCACAGGATGGCCAGGACGATGCCGAGCAGGGGGGCGAAGCGTTTTCTGCGCATGCTCCATGTTACCCGCTCGGGGCCGGCCCCGCCCCCCCGGAGCGCGGCTCGCGGGCCTCAGGGCACCTTCAGCAGCCCGGTCAGGGCCCTGGCCAGCGGCCCGATGCGGTCCGGCTCGCTCAGGTAGGTGCCCCGGCACGCCACAAGGCGGGCCGAGGCCTTGCCCAGGGTGGCGTACTCCACCAGGTGGTGCGCCCTGAGGGTGCCGCCGCTCTGCACCAGGTCGACGATGGCGTCGGCCAGGCCCAGCACCGGAGCCAGCTCGACGCTGCTCTGCAGCGGCACCAGTTCGGCCGTGATGCCCTCCTGGCGCAGCCAGCGGCCGGTGGCGCCGGTGAACTTGGTGGCGATGCGCAGGTGCGGCTTGAGCCGCAGCGCATCCAGCGTCGTCGTCGCCGGGCCGCAGATGGACAGGCGGCAGACCCCGAAGTTCAGGTCGCTCAGTTCCATCAGGTCCACCGGGCTTTCGTCCAGGATGTCCGAGCCGACGATGCCCAGGGCCGCCACGCCGCCGGCCACGTAGCGCGGCAGGTCGGCGCCCTTGAGCAGGACCGCGGCCATCATGGGGTCGGCCATGGGGATGCGCAGCTTGCGCGACTTGAGGGCCTTGGCGTCCAGCTCGAAGGCGCTGCCCTGGAGCCGGGGCAGCAGTTCCTCTTCCAGGCGGCCCTTGGGCAGGGCGATGAGCAGCGGTTTCATCGGTCACCTTCGTTGAGTTCGAGCAGGGTGGTGAGGCGCACGCAGAAGCCGGCGGCGTACCAGGGCCGGCCCATCTCCGGATAGAGTCCGTCGTAGCGGCCGCCCGCGGCCAGCTCGCGCTGGGCGCCCGGGGCCCACAGGCGCAGGGTCGGGCCGGTGTAGAAGGCCAGGCCGCGCAGGTCGCCCAGGTCCAGGCGCAGGGTCAGCCCCTTGGGCAGGTGGGCGGAAAGGGCCGCCAGCGCCCGGCGCAGGTGATCGGTCTCGGCCTCCAGCAGGCCGCCGTAGGGGCCCTTGGCCAGGTCGTCGAGGCTGCCCGGGCCGTCCGGGCCGGACAGCAGGATCTCGGCGTGGGCCAGCAGCCGCTCCCTGGCCGGGTGGCCCTCCAGCAGCTCCGCCGCCCGGTGGATGGCGCGCCGGTCCAGCACCCGGGCCACTTCCAGGCCCAGTTCGGCCGGGATGGCCTCGGCCTCCATGGGCCGGCGCAGCAGGGCGGCGTGGCCGATGTGCAGCAGGCAGCCTTCCAGCCCCAGCAGGTCCGGCACCGCCATGAGCAGGCGCGCCAGCTCCCGGTCGGCCTCGCCGCGCTGCTCCGGGTCGGTCTGGATGTGCTCGCAGCCCACTTCCAGGCGCTCCACCGGGTCCCAGGAGTTGGCCGGGCGGCGGAACACCGGGCCGGCGTAGCTGATGCGCCGGGGCGGCTCCTGGAACCGGCGCACCAGGGTGCGGGCCAGCGCCTCGGTGAAGTCCCAGCGCAGCGCCACCAGCTGGTCGCCGTCGAAGAAGCGCACGGTGGGTGGGGCTGACCGGGTTGCGCATGACCAGGCTGGGGTGCATCTCCCGGTAGCCGGCTCTGCTCCAGGTGGGCCATCAGCTGGGCCTCCCAGCGGCGCAGACGCGCGGCGTCGTCGAACAGCAGGTCGGGGAAGCTGGGGGTGTGGGTGGGCATGGGGGCTCCTACTTGTGCCGCGCCTTGAGCGCTTCGGCCAGGTCCTTCAGGCCCAGGCCCTGGTCCGTCAGCAGCACCTGCAGGTGGAACAGCAGGTCGGCGGCCTCGTTGACGAAGTCCTCGCGCCGCTGCGGCGGTCGGTTCGTGGCGCAGGGCCATGGCGGCGATGGCCACTTCGCCCGCCTCCTCCACCACCTTCTTGCCGATGCGCTCGGGGCCCCGGTGGAACAGCTTCTGGGTGTAGCTGCCGTCGGGGCCGGCGCCGCGCCTTGCGCTCGCGCAGGGTCTCCTCCAGGCGGCCCAGCCAGGCCACCGGGGCCAGGCCGTCGAAGCACGACGGTGTGCCCGCGGTGGCAGGTGGGGCCCTCGGGACTCGGCCAGCACCAGCAGGGTGTCGCCGTCGCAGTCCAGGAAGACGTCCGACGAACTTCAGCCGGTTGCCGCTGGTCTCGCCCTTGACCCAGAGCTTTGCGCGGCTGCGGCTCCAGAAGGTGACCCAGCCGGTCTCCAGGGTGAGGGCCAGGGCCGTCGGCGTTCATGTAGCCGACCATGCGCACTTCGCCGCCCGGCGCCTGCACCACCGCCGGGATCAGGCCCTCGGGCCCGAACTTGATCTTGTCCATCGCGGGAATGCTCATGGTCTTACCTCGATGCCCTCTTGGGCCAGGAACGATTTCAGGTCGGAGATGCGCAGGCGCGCCTCGTGGAACAGGGTGGCGGCGAGCGCCCCCTCGGCGCCGTGCCGGAACGCCTCCAGGAAGTGCTCGCGCGTGCCCGCGCCGCCCGAGGCGATCACCGGGATGGAGAGGCCCGCGGCCAGGTCCAGGATGTCCAGGTCGAAGCCCGACTCGGTGCCGTCCCGGTCGATGGAGGTGAGCAGGATCTCGCCCGCGCCCAGGTCCTCCAGCTCGGCGCAGCCAGGCGGCGGCGCCGCAGCTCGGTGGGCACCTTGCCGCCCTTGGCGAACACCCGCCAGCCCAGGGCCGGGTCGCGGGCCACGTCCACCGCCACCACCACGCACTGGCGGCCGAAGGCCGCGGCGGCCTGGCTGACCAGGGGCGGGTCGGCGATGGCGGCGGTGTTGAGCGCCACCTTGTCGGCCCCGGCCCGCAGCAGGCGGAAGATGCCTTCCACGCTGGCGACGCCGCCGCCCACGGTGAACGGGATGCTCAGGGTGCCGGCCACTTCCGCGCACCCAGGCTTCGCGGGTGGTGCGGCCCTCCTCGGAGGCGACGATGTCCAGGAACACCAGCTCGTCGGCGCCCTTCCAGGCCGTAGCGCACGCCCATTTCGGCGGGGTGGCCCATGTCGCGCAGGCCCTTGAAGTTGATGCCCTTGACCACGCGGGCGTCCTTGACGTCGAGGCAGGGGATGATGCGTTTGGCGGCCATCAGGCGGCTCCTTCCGGGGCGGCCATGGCCGCCCGCACCGCCGGGTCCTCCGGCGTCATGCGCCCGTCGAGCAGGGCTTTGCCGGAAATGGCGGATTCGCAGCCGGGAACCCCGGCGATCAGCGCCAGGTCGGCCAGGTCGCGCAGGCCGCCCGAGGCCTGCACCCGGAAGCCCAGCGCGGCCACCTGGGCCAGGGCCTCGAGCCCGGGACCGGTCATGGCGCCGTCCCGCTCCACGTCGGTGACCAGGGCGCGGCGGATGCCCAGGTCCAGCAGCGGCGCGGCCACGGCCTCCAGGGACAGGGCCGAGGCGGCGGTCCAGCCGCGCACCACCGGGGCGCCGCGGCGCAGGTCCAGGGCGGCGATGAGTCAGCGTCGGGTCCAGGCCCGCGCAGGGCTTCGGGCGTCTCCAGGGCCAGGGTGCCGACCACGGCGTCGAAGCCGTCCTCCTGCACCCGCTCGCACCGCCTCGCGGCGAGCGCAGGCCGCCGCCCAGCTGGAAGCGCACCCCGGGCCAGGCCCGGGCGAAGCCGCGCAGGGCCTGCTGGGGCGCCTCGCCGAAGGCCGCGTCCAGGTCCACCAGGTGGATGCGCCGGGCGCCGGCGTCGACCAGGCGCCTGACCCAGGCTTCGGGGGTGGTGGGGTAGACGAAGGCGGACTTGCGCTCGCCCTTGAGCAGGCGCACCACCTGGCCGCCCAGGAGGTCCATGGAGGGGATCAGGCGCATGGCGCCTCCCCCATCCAGCGCAGCACGCCGCCGCAGCAGGCTTTCGCCGAAGGCTCCGGACTTCTCCGGGTGGCCCTGGAAGCCCATGCACCCGGCCCCGCGCCTGCACGGCCGAGAAGGGCCGGCCGTGGGTGGAGCTCGAGCACGGTCTCGGCGTCGACGTCGAGGGCGTAGCTGTGCACGAAGTAGAGCCAGTCCTCGCGGAAGTCCGGCAGCGCCGGGTGGGCCTTCACGGCCTGCACCCTGGCCCAGCCCATGTTGGGCACCTTGACCCCGGGGCCCAGCAGGCGGGACACCCCCGGCAGCAGGCCCAGGCCGGAGGCGCCCGGGCTTTCCTCGCTGCCTTCGGCCAGCAGCTGCAGGCCCAGGCAGATGCCCAGCAGCGGGCGGGTGGCGGCGAGGCCGGGCAGGACGCGCCACCAGCCGTGCTCCACCAGCCTGTCCCGGGCCGCGGTGAAGTGGCCCACCCCGGGCAGGATCAGGGTGCCGGATGCCGGGGCCTCGTCCGGGGTCACGGCGCGCACGCTCTGGAACCCCAGGCGGTTGAGGGCGCCCTGCAGGGAGTGCAGGTTGCCCGCGCCGTAGTCGATGAGGGTGATCATGGAGACTCCTACGTGTTGAGCGTGCCTTTGGTGGAGGGGATGCCTTCGCCCTCGCGCTTCAGGGCGCGCTTGAGGGCCACCGCCAGGGCCTTGAACAGGGCCTCCAGCTGGTGGTGCGTGTTCTCGCCGTAGAGGATGGTGGCGTGCAGGTCGAAGGCGCCGCGCTGGGCGAAGGCGATGAAGAACTCCCGCGCCAGCTCGGGGTGGAAGCCGTTGCCCAGGATCAGCGCCGGCAGCTTGACGTCGTAGCGGCACCAGGGCCGCCCGGACAGGTCGACCACCACCCGGGCCAGGGATTCGTCCAGGGGCACGTGGGCCTCGCCGAAGCGCGCGATGCCGGCCTTGTCGCCCAGGGCCGCCTTCAGCGCCTCGCCCAGGCCAGGCCCACGTCCTCCACCAGGTGGTGGCCGTCCACCTCCAGGTCGCCGGTGGCCTCCACCTCCAGCCCCAGGCCGCCGTGCCGGGCCAGCTGCATGAGCATGTGGTCGAAGAAGGCCAGGCCGGTGGAGACCTTGGCCGGCCCGCCGTCCAGGTCCAGGGCGACCCGCACCTTGGTCTCGACGGTGGCGCGTTCCAGGCTCGGCGGTTCTCATGCGCGTGCTCCTTTCAGGATGGTGCATCAGGGCCCTGAGGCTGGGCGCCCGCAGGTCGGTGTCCCGGGCGATGCTGTCGCGCTGCGGGCCCACCGCGGCGAAGGTCCACACCAGGTCGGGCCGGGCTTCGCGCGCCTGGCGCAGGGCGCGGGCGTCGTCGCGGGTGTCGCCCACGAAGACGATCTCCTCGGCCTGGAAGGCGTCGGCCAGCTGCAGCAGGCCGTCCGGCATGGGCTTGCGCAGGTGCGGCGCGCCGTCGGCCACCGCCGGCAGGCGGAAGCCCAGCACCGTGAAGCCGGACTCGATCTCCTCGTAGTTGCGCCCGGTGAGCACGGCCAGGTCCCAGCCCAGGGACTCCAGTTCGGCCAGGGTGACCAGGGGGGTGTCCGGGGGCGGCACCGACTTGTACCAGCGGATCACCGCCTCGGCGCAGGCCGGCTCCAGCTCCTGGATGCGCGCCTCCAGGTGCGGGAAGCCGACCCCCGGGGCGGTCCACAGGCAGTCCAGCTCGCCCGCGCTCGGCCAGGGCCAGGCCGGCGGCGCAGACCCGGTAGTCGTTGTTGAAGCCGGCCACCTGCTTGAAGGCCATGTAGTGGGCGTCCATCCAGGCCAGCCCCGGGGCCAGTTCGCCCAGGGCCTTGGCCACGGCGTTCATGAAGCCCGGGTCGCCGTCCACCATGACGCCGTCCATGTCCAGGGCCAGCAGCCGGCGCGGCGCGGGGGGCCGGGGCGGCGCCAGTTCGGCGCCCAGGGCCTCGGCCACGCGCCGGGCCTCGTCCTCGGTGCCCACGGTGACCCGCCCCGCGCCCAGCTCCGGGCAGCGCCCGGGACTGGAGCCCGGCTTCGCGCAGGGCCGGCCCGGGGTCGGGCCGCAGGAAGCAGGAAATTGGCCGCGCTCCGGGCCGCCACCCGGCCGCCCAGGGCCGCGGCCAGGCGCGTCCCGGCGCTCGGGCAGCTCCCGGGCCTGGCGGGCGAAGGCGGCCCGGAAGTCCAGGGCCACGTCCAGGGCCTCCAGGGCCGGGGCCGGGATGCTGAAGGGCAGCTGCAGGGCGGCCAGGGCGCCGACCAGCTCCGGGCGCCCCCACCAGGTAGCCCAGGCGCCAGCCGGCGCTGGCCAGGGCCTTGCTGAAGGTGCGCAGCAGGACCAGGTTGGGGTAGCGGTCCACGGCCAGCCGGTGGGTGAGCGGGGCGAATTCGGCGTAGGCCTCGTCCAGCACCACCAGCGGCGGGTCCGGGCAGGCGCGCGGCGGCCTGCAGCAGCGGCTCCAGCTCGGCCGGGGACGAGCCAGGCGCCGGTGGGGTTGTTGGGCAGGGTGATCCAGAGCTGGCGCGGCGGGTCCTGCTTCCAGCAGGCTCAGCCAGGGCTCCAGCGGGAAGCCGTCGCCGACCGGCACCGGCACGGCGCGCACCCCGTGCCGGGCGGCCAGGGCCGGGTACAGGCTGAAGCCGGGCTCCGGGATAGGCCACCGCTTCGCCGGGCGCGAGCGCCGGCCAGCAGCCACCAGGTCCAGCAGGGCGCCGCTGGAGGGGCCCAGCAGCACGCCCCCCTCGGGGGCGCCCAGGCTGCGGGCCAGCCGCGCCGTGAGCTCCTCCTGGCGCTCCGGGTAGTGCTGGAAGGGGAGCCGCTCCAGCCGCGCCAGCGAGCGCGCTGGCGGGCGGCTTCGGGCCAGCCCTCGGCGGCCTCGTTCAGGTGCAGGCGGGCCATGGCCTGGCCCCGGCCTTCGCCCTGGGGGCGCCGGTAGCCGCGCAGCTGCTGGAATTCGGGTCGGATCAGGGGCATGTCGTCTCCAGGACGGGATGGACGGAACCTGCGGGGCGGGCCGGCGCTGGACGGATCTCCTGGAAGTCCGGCGCCGGCCGCCTACGAATGGTGCCGAAGGGCACGGCGGCGGGCGCTCTGGGCATGGTGGACCAGGCCTTCGGCCTCGGCCAGCCGGGCCACCCGGGGGGCCAGGTCGCCGGCCAGGGCCGGGTCCAGTTCCAGGACGGTCTGGCGCTTCATGAAGGTGGCCACCCCCAGGGGGCTGGAGAAGCGGCCGGAGCCGCCGGTGGGCAGGACGTGGTTGGGGCCCGCGCCGTAGTCGCCGAACACCTCGGCGCTGGTCTCGCCCAGGAACACCGCGCCGGCGGTGGTGAGGCCGAAGGCAGCCAGGCCTCGGGGTCGGCCACCGAAAGCTCCAGGTGCTCGGGGGCCCAGGCCTGGGCGAAGGCGACGGCCAGTTCGCGCGCTGCCTGGATCAGCCGCCCGTGGCGGCCCAGGCTCTCCTCCAGGATGGCCCGGCGCGGGCTGCCTGCGCCCGCGCCGCTCCAGGATCGCGGCCACCGCCGCCAGCAGCCCGGCGTCTTCGCGAGACCAGCACCGCGGCGGCGTCGGGATCGTGCTCGGCCTGGGCCAGCAGGTCCTCGGCCACGGTGCCGGGGTCGGCCCCGGCGTCGGCGATCACCAGCACCTCGGAAGGCCCGGCCACCGAATCGATGCCGCAGCTGCCCACCAGCTGGCGCTTGGCCTCGGCCACGAAGCGGTTGCCGGGGCCGGCCACCAGGTCCACCCGGGGTTCGCCGTAGACCATCCAGCCCACCGCCTGGGCGCCGCCCACGGTGTAGAGCTCCTCCAGCCCCAGCAGCGCCGCCGTGGCCAGCACCAGCGGGTCCGGCCCGCCGGCCTTGGGCGGGGTGACGCCGACGATCCGGGCCACCCCGGCCGCCTGGGCCGGGATCACGGTCATGGCCAGGGTGGAGGGATAGAAGGCGCGCCCGCCGGGGATGTAGACGCCGGCGGTGCGCATGGGCAGCCAGCGCTCCCGGGCCCGGCCGCCGCCCGGGAGCCGGCCAGGTCCACGTCGCGCAGGGCCGCCTTCTGGGCCGTGGGCGAAGCGGCGGATGCCCTCCACCATGCCCTCCAGGTCGCCGATCAGGTCCGGGTCGCTCCGAGCGCAGTCCGGCCAGGGCCGCGCGGCATCGCCGCCGGGTCCACCCGGAAGCTGCCGGCGTCCAGCGCCACCCCGTCCAGTTCCCGGGTGAGCCGGAACACGGCGTCGAGCCCGTGCGCGCGCACATCGTCCAGGATCCGGGCGACCGTGCCCCGCGTCTCGCCTTCCACCTTGATGTCCCTTGCCAGCCCGGCAAGCATTCCGGTCAGTTGATCTCGATCAAGCAGCTGGATTGGGATGAAGTAACACCGTGACACCTCGAAGGGGAACTTCACTTTCCCACGGCGCGGTCGCTGTTTCAAGGGGAAATGTCCATATCGAACTGGTCGGTTACCTTGCGCCCGGCGTTGGCGTGGTTGAGCGCGCGCAGGCCGATGTCGCGCCGCACCTGCATGCCCGGCCACCGGACCTGGGCGATGGCGGCCTCCATCCGCTCCCGCGCCTGGGCCAGGTCGGGCGCGGTGGCCACCAGGTTCAGCACCCGGCCGCCATGGGTGCGCCAGGCCCCGTCCGGGCCCCGGCGGGTGCCGGCGTGGATGACCGTGGCGGCGGGACCGGCGATGGCGATGGGCACGTCCAGCCTGGGCGGCTCCGGGATAGCCCTCGGCCGCCAGCACCACGGCGATGGCGCAGCCCGGCGCGCAGGGCCAGGGCGGCGCGCCGCAGCCGGCCCTGGGCCACCTCCAGCAGCAGGGTGGCCAGGTCCTCGTCCAGCAGTTCCATGAGCACCTGGGTCTCCGGGTCGCCGAAGCGCACGTTGTATTCCAGCAGCCTGGGCCCCCGGGGCGTCCACATGACCCCCAGGAACAGCACGCCCCGGGCGCTCAGGCCGTCCTCCCGCAGCCCGCGGATGGTCGGCTCCACCAGTTCCGCGGTGAGCCGGGCCAGGTCCTCGCCGCGCAGGAACGGCAGCGGGCCGAAGGCGCCCATGCCGCCGGTGTTGGGCCCCTGGTCGCCGTCGAAGATGCGCTTGTGGTCCTGGCAGGGGGGCAGCACGGCGAAGGCCGCGTGCTCCGGCGTCCACGTCCGCCAGCACGTGCAGGGACATCTCCATGCCGATCAGCGGCTCCTCCAGCACCACGGTGCGGGAGGCGTCGCCGAACTGGCCGGCCATGAAGGCGCGCAGGGTGTCGAGGGCCTCGCCCTTGCTGGAGGCCAGCACCACCCCCTTCCCCGCCGCCAGGCCGTCGGCCTTCAGCACGATGGGGAACCCGTGGGCCCAGGCCCGGATGGCCGCCTCGGCCGGCTCCAGTTCGGTGAAGGTGGCGCTGGCGGCGCAGGGGATGCCGTGGCGGAACATGAAGTCCTTGGCGAAGGCCTTGCTCCCCTCCAGCCGCGCGGTGGCCGCGTCGTGGCCGAACACCGGGATCCCTTCCCGCCGCAGGGCGTCCGCCCAGGCCCGCCACCAGCGGCGCCTCGGGCCCCACCAGCACCAGGTCGGGCCGGTGCTCGGCGCACCAGCCGGCGATCCCGGCGATGTCCTCCGCGCTGGAAGGGCAGGCAGGCGCCCAGTTCGGCCAGGGCGTCGCTGCCCGGCGCGGCGAACAGTTCCACCGGCACCCGGCCCGAGCTGCAGCTTCAGCGCCATCGCGTGTTCCCGGCCGCCGGAACCGATGATCAGGATTTTCATGGTCGCTCCTCCAACCAGTATCCACGACCCGCCGGATATTCACGAACCGGAGGCCGGGCTATGCTGGAGCCATGATCGGTCGACTGCGGGGTTGCCTCATCCAGAAAGATCCGGGCCATGCCCTCATCGAGTGCGGCGGGGTCGGCTACGTCTGCGCCATCTCCCTGGGCACCTACGGCCGCTGCCCGAGGAGGGCCGCGAGGCCACCCTCCACGTGGAGACCCTGCTCCGGGAGAACGACCTGAGCCTGCTGGGCTTCGCCACCCAGGAGGAGCGCCAGCTGTACCGCCTCCTGGTGAAGGTCGACGGCATCGGGCCCAAGCTGGCCCTGGCCGCCCTGGGCTCGCTGCCCCTGGCCGACCTGCTCCAGGCCATCCGCGGCCGGGACGTGAAGACCCTCTGCCGCATCCCCGGCGTGGGCAGGAAGACCGCCGAGAAGCTCTGCTTCGAGCTTTCGGAGAAGCTGGGCGGGCCTGGGCGGCCTGGAAGGGCTTTCCGGCCCCGGCGCCCCGGGCGACGCCTGGGAGGCAGACCTGCGCTCGGCCCTCACCAACCTGGGCTTCCGGGAGGACGCGGTGGTCCCCATCGTCAACGGCCTCAAGGCGGAGCGGCCGCCCCTGGCCGAAGCCATCCGCCTGTCCCTGAAAGCCCTGCAGCGCTGACCGGCCATCCGGAACAAGCGGTTAATAATGAACGGTTCCCGGCCCGCCCGGGCCAACCCGCAAGGCCACGGCTGAGCTTCTTTGCGATGGCATCGGCGCGACCCTGGAGGGTAAGCTTGGATCATTCCGCTGGAGGTTTGCAATGCTCCGTCAATGGCTCCGGCTGCTTGATCCCAGAATCCATGAACTGAAACAGGATGCGGGCCAATCCCCGGCCGCCCGCCTGCAGTTCGCCAGGGCCCTCAACGGGCGCTGCATGCATGAGGAAGCCCGGGCGGTCCTGGACGGCGGCCTCATCGAAAGCAAGGACGGACCAGGATCTCTGGTTCGAGCGGATCATGGCCCTGGGCGACCACGCCTCCGGCCGAGGAGATGGAAGACCTGTCCGCGCGCCTCTCGGCCCTGCGGGAGGAGCGCCCCCAGGATGCCGGCGGTGCTGCGCAACCTGGGCTTCCTGCGGATCCTGCAGCAGCGCGGCGACGACGCCGAGCGGGTCCTGCGCCAGTCCCTGGCGCTGAACGGCGCCGACCCCCGGGCGCTGGAGCTCATGGGCCTGCTCTGCGTCCAGCGGGAGAACCCCCAGGAGGCCAAGACCTGGCTGCTGAAGGCGCTGAGCCTGCAGCCCCGGGACCCGCGCACCCTGCGCCTGCTGGGCATCACCTGCGAGCACCTGGGCGACTTCAAGTGCGCCGAGATCCCAGTTCCTGGCCGCGCTGGAAGTGGACCCCGGCTACTTCTGGGGCTGGCACAGCCTGGGCGAGCTGCTGCTCAAGAAGGGCGACCTGGAGGACGGCCTGCGCTGCATCCACCGGGCCCGCAGCATCCAGGCCAGGGAATCCGGCCAGCTACTTCATCCTTTCCGAGCTGTTCGCCGAGCAGGGCCACCTGGAGCTGGCCATGGGCGAGCTGCACCACCTCACCGCCCTGGCCCCGCCCCAGGAGGTCCTGGCCGAGGCCTACGCCATGCTGGGCGAGATCCGCACGGGACCTGGGCGACCTCGAGGGCGCCACCTCCTATTTCTCCCTGGCCACCGAGACCGACCCCAAGGCCGCCGACCCCTGGGCGGCCCTGGGCGACATGGCCCGCGCCGACTGCCGCTGGGAGGACGCCCTGCGCTGCTACCGGGAGGCCCTGGCGCGCAAGCCCGACGCCGCCGACCTGCAGGTGCAGATCGGCTACATCCTCCTGAACACCGGGCAGTACGACGAGGGCGAGCAGCTCTTCCTCACCGCGCTGGAGGCCGATCCGGGCGAGTACAGCGCCTACCTGGGCCTGTCCGAGTGCTACCGCAACCTGCAGCGGCCCGAGGACCAGCTACGCCATGGTCAAGCAGGCCATGGCCCTGGCCCCCGAGGACCCGGACGTGTGGAACGCCCTCGGGCGTCGCCCTGGAGGTGCGCGGCCAGTGCGAGGAGGCCACCGAGGCCTACGAGCGCGCCCTGAGCCTGGCCCCGCTGCACCGCAAGGCCGCCAACAACCTGGGCTTCCTGCTGGAGAAGCGCATGCAGGCCGGCGAAGTCGACCTGCACGACCGGGCCACCGAAGCCTGGAAGCTGCGCCTCCTGATCTGCCGCGACGAGGGCCAGAGCCTCAAGAATGGCCACGGAGCACCTGGCCAAGCTTGGGGTGGCCGAGGAAACGATCCGCCGGTGGTTGGAGCATGACCCGACGCCCGGTTCCTGATAAGCATGGTGGGTTCGGAGTATTCATGAGTGGATTTCTTTTGACCTTGCACGTGATCGTGAGCATCCTGCTGGTGGCGGTGATCCTGCTCCAGCCCGGGGCGAAGGGCGGCGGCCTGGGCGCCTCCTTCGGCGGCGGCGGCGCCAACTCGGCCTTCGGCGCCCGGGCTCCGCCCCGTTCCTGGCCAAGTTCACCTACTACCTGGCCGCCGGCGTCATGGCCACGTCCCTGGTGATCGAGGTGATCATCGTCAAGGAGAACCGCTCGGTGCTGGACCGCGGCGTGGCCCCGCTGGCGACGACGTGCCCAAGCCCGCGATGCCCGCCGCCCCCGCCGCCACCGCCCCGTCCCCGCGGCCCCCGCGCCAGCCCCCGCGCCAGCCCATGCCCGGCCCCCGCAGCCCCCAAAAAGTGAGTGTTGACGGGTGCCGCAGCCCGTGGCATCCTATGACTGACTAGCCCGCGTGGTGAAATTGGTAGACACGCCATCTTGAGGGGGTGGTGGCCACAAGCCGTAGCGGTTCGAGTCCGCTCGCGGGCACCAGAACAAGGATCGCGCTCTTCGGGGCGCTTTTTTTTGGCTTGATAAGCTTTTATAAAAATTTTATTTTGAGTGACATGACGGGGCGGAGCTTTTCCGCTGACGGCAGTAGCCCCTCGACCCCGAACGGCGAGCTTTCCGGGACCAGCCAGACCACCACCTTCAACCTGGGCGCCTCGGGCGACTATCTGACGCTTGCGCCGGTCCGGCGCTTGGGTTCCACTGTCCCCATGCGGCTGCCCGACGCGGAACCCCTCCTGACCCCCCTGGGACCCTGGTTCGACCGGGTGAAGCGCACCCTGCCCTGGCGCAGCGAAGACCTGGACCGCCCGCACCCGACCCCTACGCGGTGCTGGTCTCCGAAGTGATGCTGCAGCAGACCCAGGTGGCCACGGTGATCCCCTACTTCCGAGCGCTGGATGGCGCGCTTCCCCGACCTGGCCAGCCCTGGCCGCGGCGGACGAGGACGCAGTCCACGGCCATTGGGCCGGGCCTGGGCTACTACCGGCGCGCCCGCAACCTGCAGCTGGCGGCGGCGGTGCTGGCCCGGGACGGCTGGCCCGCGGACCTGGAAGGCCTGCTGGCCCTGCCCGGGCTGGGCCCCTACACCGCCGCGGCCCTGGCCGCCCAGGCCTTCCAGTGGCCCACTCCGGCCCTGGACGGCAACGCCTTCCGGGTCGCGGCCCGGCTCCTGGCCCTGGAGGGCGACCCCCGGCGCGCGGCCGCCGAGCCCTGCGCGCCTGGCTGCGGCCCGCCCTGGCCGCCCATCGGGCCCTCCCGCATCACCCAGGCCATCATGGAACTGGGCGCCACCGTCTGCACGCCCGCGCCGCGCTGCCCCGCCTGCCCGCTGCGCGCCGCCTGCAGGGCCCACCTGGAAGGCAGCACCGGACGCATCCCCCCCGCCCTGCTCCGGGCCAAGCCCAGGGAAACCGAACTCTACCTGGTGGCCATCGCTTCTCCCCAGGGCTGGCTGCTGCGTCCCCCGGCGCGCAAGGGCCTGCTGGCGGGGCTGTGGAGCTGGCCTTGGGTCGAAGCGGGAGCGCACGTGGGCGCGGCGGAGGCGGCCATTCCGTTCCGGACCGCCGAAGGCCGGTCCTGGCCCGGCTGGGTCCAGGTGTACACCCACCTGCGCCAGACCATCCATCCCCTGGCCCTGCGCCTGGAGGCCCCGCGCGCCGCCCCCGGGGGTCTCTCCTGGGTCGCCGACGGCGACCTGGCCGCCCTGCCCATGGGCAGGCGCGACCAGCGCCTGCGCGAGCACCTGGCGCGGCCCGCGAGTTTCCTTCCGCTCGGCGGCGAGGACTGGGGCGCGGCGCTGGCGGTGCTTGGGCTCGACTGACCTGGCCAGGGAACATTCTTGAGATTGACCCCATTCAAGCCGTCGAGGCCGGATCCCGGTCCGCCGAGTCGAAAACGAAAATATCAAGAGAGAGCGCCATGAGAACGGGTCAACGCTCGCCCTGGCTTCAATCGAGGCCTGTCGTCATCCTGGGTCTCGGGTTCCTCGGTCTGCTGGGGACGGTGGCCTGCACCGAATCCCGCACACCGGATCCGCCCGGACCGACCATCGAATGGTTCGAGGCCACGGCTTCGACCGTTGAACTCGGCGCCATGGTCAATCTCCGGGCGCGGTTTACCGGCGGCGAGGGAGTCGTATCCCCCGGGGAGAAGCCCGTCCGGAGCGGTGATCAGGTTGCCGTGGCTCCCACGGAAACCACCGCCTATGCCCTGACGGTGACAGGTCCCGGGGGGCGGGCGGCGCGAAAACTGGCCACGGTGACGGTCAGGCCCGGCCTCACCATCGCCATCGAGGGCCATGAGGGGGTTGCCGGCCAGGTCACGGTGCAAGGTCCCGGCGGTTATTCCCGGGTGTTGCAAACCTCGGGTCTGCTGACCGGACTCGAGGCCGGGGAATACACCGTCACGGCCGCTCCCGCCGTGGTCGGGCAGACGACCTTGCATCCCTGGCAACCGGTTCAGCGGTTCCAGGTCACCACCGGCACGGCCGTCACCGTGCGCTACCCGGCCCCCGCCATGACCGTGCGCCTGCCCGGGGGGGTCCCCCTGGACTTCGTCCTGATTCCCGCCGGGACCTTCACCATGGGCGAGGATCGTCCCGCCGACCCCCTGCGCCTGCCCAGCCCCTGCCCGGCCCACGGGGTGACCCTTTCCCGGGCCTTCTACATGGCGAAGGTGCCCACAACCCAGGCCCAATGGCAGGCGCTCCTGGGCAGCAACCCATCGGAGCAGCGGAACCCGGACTATCCCGTGACCAATGTCAGCTACTTCGACGTCAAGAACACCTTCCTGCCCGCTGCCAACGCGCAGGTGCCCGGAATGGGCTTCCGCCTGCCTTCGGAAGCCGAGTGGGAATACGCCTGCCGGGCGGGCACGACCACCACCTACTTCCATGGCGAGGATCCCCTCCGGATCTGGGACTACGCTTGGTCCACCGACGATTTTCTGACCCAGGAGCACCCAGTGGGTCGGAAGCGACCCAATCCGTGGGGCCTTTATGACCTTGCCGGCCTGGTATTCCAATGGTGCGAAGATCTCGCCTGCGACGGCTATCGTGGAGCCCCGACCGACGGCGTTCCACGGAGCGACCCGGTGGGGCCTGGACTCGCAGGCGACGGAATCGTGCGTGGCTATTCCCGCATTGGCAGCATCCTGCCGGGTGGTAATCCCATAGGTGGTTCGGCCCTCCGCTGGGCCCGACAGCGCGAATGTCATTGCTGGGATGTGGGTTTTCGCCTGCTTGCGGTTCCCTCGTTCAGCCCAGTCGTTCAATAACACAAGTCGACTCAATGGAGTAGAAAATGAGTTCAGCTTTAATTTGTTCGATATTATTTGTCATCGGAACCCAATGTGCGGCTGGAATCCGAACCATGGGGCCAGATGACCCCAATCGTGATTCCAGTTGGGAGTGGTTTCAGGATCGAGAACTGAATCTTTATTCATCGCAAGATTGTTCATCTGTAACAAGGCATCTATCACGTTTGCCTTATTTTACGGCTGGCAGCATTCTGAACAGCTTCGGTCAGGTCGACGCATACCCAGAGGATGGTTGGGTCCTGGTCCATCGGGATTTCGGCACGGAGCGTGAGGCTCAGCCCTTCCCGTTTTTCACCTTGTACAACAGGTACCGCGGGATATTCGTGTCCTTGTCGCAGGCGTGCGTGAACTGACCACCAGTAGCCCGTTACCTTGATGAGTTTCATGGAGGAGCTCATGGGTGTGCGGAGCAGCGGGCCCTTGCCTGCGGAGGCTGGACGGTTGAAAGCGGCGATCCAGTCCTGGCGAAAAACCCGGACCAAGGTGGGGCCCATGCCGGCCGACCTTTGGCAGCAGGCGATGGGTCTGGCGGCAGTGCATGGCGTTTGCCGGATCGCCCGTGCCATCGAGGTGGACTACAGCGCCCTGCGGGAGCGAATGGAAGTCCGCGACGTCCAGACCCCGGCGGCCACCTTCCTGGAGTTTTCCGGAGCGCTGCTCCTGGCCGGGGCGCCAGGCCAGGAGGCAGGTTCCGGGACCGAAGCCCAGGTGGACATCGCCTTGGCCGATGGGAGCCAGCTCCGGATGCGGGGTCGCGCCCTGGACGCCGCCGCGATCGTGGCGGCCTTCATGAGGCGGTCGTGATCCAAGTCAGCCCCCAGACCCGGATCCTGGTGGCAGCCGAACCAGTGGACTTCCGGAAAGGAATCGACGGCCTGGCCCGGCTCGCCAAGGAGCGCCTGCGGGCCGATCCCCTTTCAGGTTGCATATTCGTGTTCCGGAGCCGCACGGGTGGGTCGCTCCGTTTATTGGCCTATGACGGCACTGGGTACTGGCTGTGTCACAAGCGGCTGAGCACCGGGAAATTCCGCCACTGGCCTCAGGGACAGGAGGGCGTGGCGGCCCTCCTGGCCCACGAACTGCAGGTTCTGCTCTGCGGGGGCAACCCGGCCGCGACGGAGGCACTCCCACCATGGCGGTCCGTCGTAGTGCATAATTAAAGACATTATTAATGTTATAAATTATTGTGTGGTACTCATACTGCAGCGGTGCGAACCTCGAAGCATGGGACGTTCCAGTCAACGCAAGCCGAAGCAGGCCAAACCGGTGCCCACCGCCGTGCAGGAGGTGGAGGCGGCAACGCTGCATGGTTACCTCGACAAGGTGGAGCGGGGGGAACCCCTTACGGCCGAGGAAGTCCGGGCCCTGCGTGCCACCGTCTCCACCACGGCCTACCTCACGGCTGAGATCAAGCGCAAGCGGGTCTCGCTCACGCGTCTCCGGGACTGGCTGTTCGGCGCCTCCACGGAGAAGACGGCCACCGTTTGCCCCACGGCCCAGGCCGAACCTGTTCCGGAGGCCGCCGGGGAGCCGGCTCCAGCGGGGCCGAAGGCCGATAAGCCCAAGCGGAAGGGGCACGGCCGGAATCCCGCCTCCTGCTACCGGGGCGCGGAGCAGGTGAAGGTGGCCCACCCCGACCTCTCAGCGGGGGACCACTGCCCTGAATGCCCCAAAGGACGGGTCTATCCCGTGGCCGAGCCCGCGGTGCTGGTGCGGGTCGTGGGGATGGCGCCCCTTTCCGCCAAGGTGGTCGAGTTGGAGCGCTTCCGCTGCAACTGCTGCGACGAGGTGTTCAAGGCTCCGGCCCCCGAGGGGACGGGGACCGAGAAATACGACGAGACGGCCTCCAGCATGGTCGGATCCCTGCGCTACGGGCTGGGCACGCCGTTCTACCGTTTGGAGAAGTTCCAAGGCGGCCTGGGCGTGCCTCTGCCGGTAGGAACCCAGTGGAAGCTGGTGAAAAAGGCCGCCGGCCTGCTGGAGCCCGCCTTCGATCACCTGATCACCTGGGTAGCCCAGAGCGAGGTGATCCACAACGACGACACGGTCATGAAGGTGCTCGACCGCCCCGATCTCCAGCGCAAGGGCAAGGCGCGCAAGGGGGTCTACACCACCGGCCTCATCGGCAAGCAGGGGGAACACCGGGTCGCGCTGTTCCTCACCGGGATGAACCATTCCGGCGAGAACCTGGCCGAGGTGCTCCGCCGTCGGAAGGAGGAGCTGACCCGGCCCATCCAGATGTGTGATGCGCTCAACGCCAACACCGCCGGGGAACTGGACACCATCGTCGCCCATTGCATGGTCCATGCCCGGCGCAAGTTCGTGGAAGTGGCGGAGGACTTCCCGGAGGAATGCCGGTTCCTGCTGGAGTGCCTGAGGACGGTCTATGCCAACGAGGCCGTCACCCAGGGCATGTCACCTAAGGAGAGACTCGACCTGCACAAGGAGCGGAGCGCCCCGGTGATGGATAGGGTCTGGGCCTGGATCCGGAAGCTGACCGACGGAAAGCAGGTGGAGCCCAACTCGGGACTGGGAGACGCGATCGAGTACATGGAGAAACACTGGAACCGGCTGACCCTGTTCCTGCGGGAACCCGGAGCGCCCATTGATAACAATGCCGCCGAGAGAATTTTGAAACGGGCCATCCTGCACCGTAAGAATTCCTTGTTCTACAAGACGCTGGCCGGCGCCCGTGTCGGCGACGTGTTCATGAGCCTCATCCACACGGCGGAGCTCAGCAAGATCAACCCATTCGATTACCTCGTGGCCCTGCAGCGCTACCGCGTCCTGGTGGAGGAGAATCCTGAGGAGTGGATGCCCTGGAACTATGCTGCCACCTTGGCGGGTCTCGGCCTGCCGGCATAGGACCGAGTCGTCAGGCGCGTGCAGTGGCCTGGCCGCCAGCGGCGGCCGAGGTCACGCACGCCTGCCACAAGGACACGGATATTCAGGATCATGCTATTCAATGCGGCCAACCGGGAAGGCTCCTATTTCATTGGAGAGTTGAGATTTTTGGACGGAGAAAGATTCCCGGAAGCGCGGGCGGGGCTGTTCACCTTTACCGATACTGCCGCCGACCGTTGTTTTCTTAGAACCTATAATCCCAGGCTGAAGCTCACAGCTGTCTCTCGAATGTGCACCTACGGCTCGTGGGCTGTCTTCGATTTCCCTTTGGTTGGTTACGATCCTTCCTTGAAGAGAAAAGACCCGATTCTTGTGTTCAAAGTCATTTCGGTCCAAAGGCATGAACTTTCATTGAAGAGCGAGGGCAACATTCGCCTGATCCAAGCCATGGAGGCGGATGACCAGGTTCGCCCGTCCCACTTGGCGAATCAATCCATCTCGGGAGTCCAGGCCGTTCTAAAAGTGGGGGTCGAAGGTTACAATGCATACAAATCGGTTGATACTTTTATTCGCAATGAAATCACCAGCACGGAAGGATCGGCAAAGAACAGGGCCGCAACCTGGTTCCCGGCCGTGGCGAGCCTCGCCGCCAGCGGGGGAGCGGGCTATGGGCCCTATCTTCAGATCATGGGTTCCGTGTTGAATTCGTTCATAGGCGGCGCGCGTTTTGCCTCTCCCTGGGAACCGATGTGCTTTAACGGGCAGTTCCGCTTCGATACCGAAGGGACGATCGAGACCAGGAATGAACTCTGGTGCCATCATTTCTTTCTCAATACGGGGTCGGAGCAGGACCCCAGGGCCCACCGCCCGGTCCAGGATGTGGAATGGGGCCTTTTCAACTTCAACAAGGTGCCCGCTTCAAATTGGTTCTGGACTTCGTCGGTGAACTTGACGGCCGCACCGGACCTGCTGGTCAATCCGAAATCAGGGCTGACCCTCGCCTCGACCCGGCTGGCCCGGGTTCCGCACCAGCTTCGCAACAATCGGCTTACGAGGCCCTGTGGACCTCGTAAGCCGATTGTTTACGGTACCCTGTTCGAGAAAGGGCCGATTTAGGCACTAAATTTTTTCTTAATACCATTGACAATATTGAGTATTAACCGATATTAGGGTCACGATGTTCATCAAGCGTACGGTCGCCAAATATGGGGAGAAGACCTACGTCAACCACCTGTTGGTTGAATCGGTGAACACGCCGGCCGGGCCGCGGCACAAGGTCATCTGCAACCTCGGCCACATGGATCCGGGCCCCAAGGAGGAGTGGCTCGATCTCGCCGATCGCATCCAAGCGGCTCTGGGTGGCCAGCCATCGCTGTTCCCGGATCCTCGGGTCGAGGAGGCCGTGCGCCAGGTGCGCACCCGCCAGGCCAAGCACAGCCAGGTGGAGGTGGCAGCCGAGGACCCGCTGGCGGGAGAAACCGCGGTGCCCGACGTGGTGCCGGTCAAGACATCAGGCGTGCAGATCCAGGACGTCCGGGAAGTGGGACCGCTGCACGTGGCGCATCAGATCTGGCAGCGGCTGGAACTGGACGCCGTGCTGAAGACGGTGGGGCTGTCCATTCCGGCTCGCCAGCTGACCGAGGTGATGACCCTGAACCGGCTGATCCATCCGGCCTCCGAGCTGGCGATGGTGGATTGGGCCGGCCGGGTGGCCATCGCCGACGTGCTGGCCACCGATCCCGCGAAGCTCAACGAGGACAAGTTCTACCGGAACCTGGACACGCTGCACGGCAAACGGGTGGAGATCGAGCGGGAACTCCACTCGCGGGAGAAGTCGCTGTTCAACCTGCAAGGCCAACTGCTGCTCTACGACCTGACCAACACCCACTTCGAGGGCCAGGTGGAAGCGACCCCCAAGGCCAAGCGCGGGCACAACAAACAGATGCGCACCGACTGCAAGCAGGTGGCGATGAGCCTGATGCTGGATGGCGATGGCTTCCCCATCGGCCATGAGATCTACGACGGGGCCACCATCGACGGGACCACTGTGGCAGCCATGCTGGACGCGCTGGAACAGCGCACGGGCCTCGAAGGCGGGCTGACCGTGGTCATGGATCGGGGCTTCGCCAGCCAGAAGAACCTGGATCTGGTCCGTGCCCGCAAGTATCACTACCTGGTGGCCGGTTTCCAGAACCAGCGCGGTCCCCTGCTGGATGAGTTCGAGCGGTTGGATGATTGGAGCGATCTGCAGCCGAGCGCCATGAAGGTGCCGATCCAGATCAAGCGGATCGAGCAGGGCGAACTGGCTTACCTGCTCTGCGTGAGCCCGGCCCGGGCCGAGAAGGATCGGGCGATCCGGGAGCGCCAGGAGAAACGGCTGGTGAAGGATCTCGAGAAACTGGGCGAGCGGGTGCGGCAGGCCCTGGAGAAGGGCCACCCGCTGAGTGATGCGGACCTGTTCGAACGGATCGGCCGGCTGCGGGAACGCTACCCGAGGGCAGCCCGCTACTACGCCATGGAACGCACGGACGGCCTCCTGGCCTGGCCAGTGAAAGAGCCGCAGCGCGCCCGGGCGACGCAACTGGACGGGGCCTATTTCCTGAAAACCTCGCGGAAGGACCTGGCCGCCGAGGAGATCTGGAGAACCTACATGGTGCTGACCCGGGTCGAGTCGGCCTTCCGCGACCTCAAGGGGGCATTGGACATGCGGCCCATCTACCACCGCAAGGAAACCCGGGTGGAGACCCACATATTCCTCTGCGTCCTGGCCTACCACCTCCAGGCGGCCATCGAACATCTCCTCCAGCAGGCGGGAGACCACACCAGCTGGGAAACCCTGCGGGAAGAATTGAGCACCCACCACGTTGCCACCGTGGTCATGCCAACGGCAGATGGCCGCAAAATCGCCATCCGCCGTGGCAGCATTCCCGAGCAGCGGCCCAGGGAGATCTATCGCCTCCTGGGCATCCCGGGCGACCCGATGAAGCCGATCAGGACCTGGGTCTGACGAACCTGGTTTCCGGCACCATAGGGACTAATTTCGGCCCTCGGGGTTGGAAACAAAGCTGGTTAGTGACTTTCGTGCGGAACCCGGGCTGGCCTTCATCCAGTCCGGGCCTCCAGGTCCCGGCGAAGATCCGATCATGACTGAATTCATGACGCTCGATGAAGCCATGAAAAGCCATCCCTACAAGAAGAGGCACTGGGGTGACAGCGCCCGGGCCGCACTATGGGAATTGAAATTCAAGGTGAACGCTCCCACCCGGTACTCAGACAATGAAATCGTCGTCTATAAGAAAACGGGGATCATGGCGAGCGATTACGCCGATAAATACGAAGAAAACATCATTCTTCCGGAATTCAAGTGACCTCCACCGGCGACCCGTCGCCTCACCCCTCCCGGTAGGCGCGCCCGTGGTAGGAATCCAGCAGGATCTGCCGCAGCTCGCTGATGAGCGGGAAGCGCGGATTGCTGCCGGTGCACTGGTCGTCGAAGGCGCCTTCGGCGATCCCGTCCAGCCTGGCCAGGAAGGCGTCCTCGGGCACCCCGGCCTCCCTGATCGAGGCGGGGATGGCCAGGGTGCGCTTGAGCTCCTCCACCCAGCCGACCAGGCTGTCGATGCGCTCGGCGGTGTTGCCGCCCGGGCAGTCCCAGGTGCTGGGCGATCTCGCCGTAGCGGTGGCGCGCCTGGGGCCGGTCGTACTGGCTGAACGCGGTCTGCTTGGTGGGGGTGTCGTTGGCGTTGTAGCGGATCACGTTGGTGATCAGCAGGGCGTTGGCCAGGCCGTGGGGCAGGTGGAACTCGGCGCCCAGCTTGTGCGCCATGGAGTGGCAGACGCCCAGGAAGGCGTTGGCGAAGGCGATGCCGGCGATGGTGGCGGCGTTGTGCACCTCCTCCCGGGCCTTGGGGTTCTCCGGCGCCCTCCAGGTAGGCGGCGGGCAGGTGCTCCTTGAGCAGCGCAGCGCCTGCAGGGCCTGGGCGTCGGAGTACTCGTTGGCCATGACCGAGACGTAGGCCTCCAGGCGCGTGGGTCACGGCGTCGATGCCGCCGAAGGCGGTGAGGCTCTTCGGCAGGTCCATCACCAGGTCGGGGTCGACGATGGCCATGGTGGGGGTGAGCTCGTAGTCGGCGATGGGGTACTTCATCCGGTGGCCTCGTCGGTCACCACGGCGAAGGGGGTCACTTCGGAGCCGGTGCCCGAGGTGGTGGGGATGGCCACCAGCATGGCCTTTACGCCCATCTTCGGGAACTTGTAGATGCGCTTGCGGATGTCCATGAAGCGCAGGGCCAGTTCCTCGAAATGCGACCTCCGGGTGCTCGTACAGCACGCCACATGATCTTGGCGGCGTCCATGGGCGAGCCGCCGCCCAGGGCCACGATCACGTCCGGCTTGAAGGCGTTGCAGCATGGCGACGCCCCTGCGCACCACCGCCAGGGTCGGGTCGGCCTCCACCTCGTAGAAGACCTCCACCTCCAGCCCCAGGCTCCTTGAGGATGCGCGCGGTGGCCGTCCACGTAGCCCGTGGTCGAACAGGAAGCGGTCGGTGACGATGGCGGCGCGCTTCGGCGCCCGCGCAGCTCCTCCAGCGCGAAGGGCAGGCAGCCCCGGCGGAAGTAGATCGCTCCTGGGGAGCTTGTACCACAGCATGTTCTCGGCCCTCTTGGCGACGGTCTTCGTGTTGATCAGGTGCTTGGGGCCGACGTTCTCGGAGATGGAGTTGCCGCCCCAGGAGCCGCAGCCCAGGGTCAGCGAGGGCGCCAGGTTGAAGTTGTAGAGGTCGCCGATGCCGCCCTGGGAGGAGGGCGTGTTGATGAGGATGCGCGCGGTCTTCATGCGCGCGCCGAAGCGGCGCCACCCGGTCCGGCTGGCTGGTCCTGGTCGGTGTACAGCACCGAGGTGTGGCCGATGCCGCCCAGCGCCACCAGGGCCTCGGCCTTGGCCACGGCGTCCGTCGAAGTCCGCGCGCCCGGTACAGGGCCAGGGTGGGCGACAGCTTTTCGTGGGCGAAGGCCTCCTCGGCGCCCACCGAGGTGACTTCGCCGATCAGCACCTGGGTGCGGGCGGGCACCTCGATCCCGGCCATGGCGGCGATCTTCAGCGCGGACTGGCCGACGATCGCCGGGTTCAGCGCGCCGTCGCGCAGGATCACCCGCCGCACCGCCTCGCACTGCCTCGGCGTCCAGGATGTGCGCGCCGTGGCTGCTGGAAGCGCTCGCGCACCGCGTCGTAGATCGCTGTCCACCACGATCACCGACTGCTCCGAGGCGCACACCACGCCGTTGTCGAAGGTCTTGGACATGAGGATGGAGGCCACCGCGCGCTTGATGTCGGCGGTCTCGTCGATGACCACCGGCGTGTTGCCGGCGCCCACGCCGATGGCCGGCTTGCCCGAGGAGTAGGCGGCGCTGCACCATGCCCGGGCCGCCGGTGGCCAGGATCAGGTTGATGTCGGGGTGACGCATGAGGTGGTCGCACAGTTCGACGGTGGGCTCGTCGATCCAGCCGATGATGTCGGGCGGGGCGCCGGCCGCCACCGCGGCCTCCAGCACCAGCCGGGCGGCCGCGCAGGTGGACCGCCGGGCCCGCGGGTGCGGGCTGAAGATGATGCCGTTGCGGGTCTTGAGGCAGATCAGCGCCTTGAAGATGGCGGTGGAGGTGGGGTTGGTGGTGGGCACGATGCCGCAGATCAGCCCCACCGGCTCGGCGATGGTCAGGGTGCCGTACAGGTCGTCCTGCCGCAGCACGCCGCAGGTCTTTTCGTCCTTGTAGGCGTTGTAGATGTACTCGGAGGCGAAGTGGTTCTTGACGACCTTGTCCTCCAGCACGCCCATGCCGGTCTCCTCGACCGCCATGCGGGCCAGGGGGATGCGGGCGTCGGCCGCGGCCAGGGCGGCCTGGCGGAAGATCAGGTCCACCTGCTCCTGGGTGAATTCGGCAAAGCGCTGCTGGGCGGCCTTGACCCGGACGACCAGGGCGTCCAGTTCCTGGATGGTGGCGACACTCATGGTTCCCTCACGTCATCGTTACCCAAGGTTGGATGCCGCCGGACCAGAGGAAGTGTCGCCGATGATTTGAGGGAGTTTTACCCAAACAAGTGCTTGGAAGAAATCTAGGAGCCTGACTACGTATTAGAAGGCTAGAACCCCAGGTCGGCCAGTTCCTGCTGGGCGGTGCGGGCCTCGGGGGAGCCGGGGAAGCCGTCGGTGATTTCCTTGAAGGCCTTGATGGCGGCGGGCTTCAGGCCCATGCGCGCCAGGCACTGGGCGCGCTTGAGCTTGGCCGGCAGGAACTGGGCAGAGCTGGCGTGCTCGCGCATGATCTGCTCGAACACCGGCTTGGCCTTGTCGTAATGCTTCTGGTTGTAGTAGCACAGGCCCAGGTAGAACAGGGCGTCGGGCCGCTGGCTGGCCTGGGGGTGGGCCTTGAGGAAGAGGTTCAGGCCGTCGGCGGCCACGGCGTAGTTGCCCCGGTTGTAGTCCAGGACCGCGGCGTTGAAGGCCTTCTCGTCGTCGCCCGGCGCCGGCCGGCGCGTCCGCTGCGGCCGGGACCGGGGCCGGCCTGGCGCTGGCGGCGGGCTTGCGCGAGGCGTTGTCGCCCAGGCGGTTGCTGAGGATCCGGGTGGTGTCCTGCAGCTGGCGCAGGGTCTCCTGCAGGTCGGCCTGGAAGCGCCGGTCCTGGGCCCGCGCCTCGGCGCCGGCGGTCCGGTCCTCGTCGGTCTTCTTGTTGGCGTCCTCCACCTGGCTGCGCAGCTTGAAGACCTCGATCTTCAGGTCGCCGACCTCGTCTTCCACCTTCTTCAGCTGGTCCCCCGAGACGCAGCCGACGCAGACGAGCAGGCCGCACAGGGCCAATCCGGCGATCCAGGGGCGAGCAAGCATGGGCAACTCCTTGCAACGTCGAAAAGGAGCGGAGGAACCCGGTTCCCCCGCTCCCGCTTGTAGCTTGAACCGGACAGCTACTGGAGGGTGAACTGGCAGTTGCGGTTGATCAGCCAGCTCTCCTCGTCGTGGCCCTGGACCTCGGGCTTCTCCTTGCCGTAGCTGATGGTGGAGAGGCGGGCCTCGGCCACGCCGAGGCCGGTCAGGTAGGCTCTGGGCGGCATGGGCGCGGCGCTCGCCGAGGGCCAGGTTGTATTCGACCGTGCCGCGCTCGTCGCAGTTGCCGGCGATCTGGATCTTGGCGTCTGGGGATAGGCCTTGAGGAAGTCGGCGATGGCCTGGAGCTTGGGCTTGTCGACGTCGCGGATGTCGGACTTGTCGAACTCGAAGTTGATGTCCTTGAGGGCGGCGTGCGGCGTCGGCCTTGAACTTGGCCTGGCGCTCCATCTCGGCGGCGGCGGCGGCCTTGCGGGCGGCTTCGGCGTCGGCTTCGGCCTTGCGCCGGGCGGCCTCCTCATCAGCGCGCTTCTGGGCGTCGGTGTCGACTGGGCGGGGCCGCGGGCGGCCGCGGGCGCTGCGGGCTCAGCCGGAGCGGGGGCTGGCTTCTTGCAGGCCACTCCCACCCCCAGGGTGAGGATCACTGCAAGGGGAATGAGGTTTCGAACGAATCGCATGTTAGGCTCCTCCAACGCAAATAAGGTTAACAAGACCCAGGAAATCCGGGCAGCCTTTTTTTTCTTAGCGGGAACGTGTCCATTTTGGGCTCTGGCAGCCATCCAGGTTGAGTCAACTTGCGCAAGGGTATTCCCGGAAAGATCGGTGGTATAGAACTGCATTCCGCCCCGGCTGCCGCTGGTGAAGACGATCCTGCGCTCGTCCGGCGACCAGGAGGGCGATTCGGAACTGGCGACGCCGGTGGTGATCTGGTAGGACTTTCCTTCACCCAGTTTATAGACGAAAAGATCGAATTTTCCTTCGAAGCGGGAGACATAGGCGATCATCGCCCCGGACGGGCTCCAGGCCGGGCTGCCGTTGTAGGTGCCTTCCTGGGTGAGCCGGCGGACATTGGAGCCGTCATCCCCCATGAGGAACACCTGGGGCCCGCCCTCCCGGTCGGAGGTGAAGGCCAGCTGGGTGCCGGCCGGGTTCCAGCTGGGGTCGGTGTTGATGCAGTTGCTGTCGGTGAGCCGGCGCACCCGGCCGGTGGCCACGTCCAGCACCACGATGTCGGTGTTGCCCCGGCGGTCGCCCTGCACCAGGGCCAGGCGCTTGCCGTCCGGCGACCAGGACGGGCAGAAGCAGTGGCCTTCGGGCTTTGCCGGCAAGGGGATAGAGCTTCACGTGGGGCCCGCCGGGGATGCGCTGGCCCCAGATCTCCGGCGCCCCGCCCTTGTAGGTCACGTAGGCCAGGCGGCCGTCCGGGGCCACCGTGGGCGAGATGGTCAGGCTCCTGTAGGCGGTGAGGGGGAAGGCGTTGGCCCCGTCCCGGTCCACCTGGTAGATCTCCTTGATGCCCCGGCCGACCTCCCTGACGAACACGATCCGGGTGGAGGCGACCCCCTGCTCCCCGGTGAGCCGGGCCATCAGGTCGTCGGAGATCTTGTGGGCGATCCGGCGCAGGGCGGCCTCCTTGCCGGTGTAGCGCTTGCTGAACACCGCCGTTGGCGTTCTTGGCCTGGGCGGCCATGACGTCCACCACCTGGATCATCACCTCCACGTCCCCGCCGGCGGTGCGGTTGACGGCGGTGGTGAGCAGCCACTCGGTGCCGGCTGGCCGCCCAGGCCTTGTAGCTGGACGGGTCGGTGGCGGCGCGGCAGGTCCTTGCTGATCACGCGCGAAGGGCCCGGCCTCCTCCAGGTCCCTGGTGAGCACCTGCTGGTACTCCCTGGTGACCGTGGCCTCGGCCACGCCCGAGACCCTGGGGATAGGGCACGGCGATGCCGAGCTTGGAGCCGGCCGAGGCGGACAGCACCACCTCCTGGTCTGGGCGGGGCCTGGGCGGAAAGGCACGGGCGCCAGAGCGAAAAGAAGTCCGAGGACCCATTTCTTCATGATTTCTCCGGGAACGCCGTGCAATCGCATCCTGTCAACACCGTTTCATTTTCGCGGCAAGCGAGATAAATTTCATCATATACCCGCCCCGGGCCGAAAAGTCATGGAATCTGCCCCAGCAGGCCCCGGTTGGCTTCCGGCATGGGCAGCCGGGCCAGTTCGGCCCGGGTGAACCAGCCCCAGGCCAGGGCGGTGCGCGGCGCCGCGGGGCCCGCGCATAGGAAGGGGTGCAGGGCGACGGCGAAGTCCCGCGTAGTCATGGCGCAGCGCCGGCAGCGCGTCCGCCCGCGCGGGGCTCCAGCCGATCTCCTCGCGCAGCTCCCGCAGCAGCGCCGCCCGGGGCGTCTCCCCGGATTCCAGCTTGCCGCCGGGGAATTCCCACAGCCCCGGGCAGCGCCGGGAGGCGGGGTCGCGGCGCTGGACGAAGCAGCGCCCTTCGCGCAGGATGAGCGCGATGGCCACGTCCGCCCTCACGGCGGCACCGCCCCCATGCCGGCGAGCATGGCCAGGCGCTCGCCGTAGCGCGCGCGCAGGGCCTCGACCCAGGCCAGTTCCAGGCTGCCGTAGGCCGGGCGCAGGCTTTCGGCCACCCAGCGCCTGGAGCTCCGCCACCGAGCCGCACTGCTCGATCTGGGCCAGGAGCGCGCCGCGCAGCGTCTCCTCGGGCCGCGCCAGGGCCGCCACCGGGGCGTAGCTGAGCCGGTGCGCCGGGGAGGCCCCAAGGGCGCGCAGGGCCAGGCGGTGCGCCGGGGTGCCGTAGCCCTTGTGCGCGGCCGAAGCCGTAGCCGGGCAGTTCCTGGTCCAGTTCGCGCATCAAGCCGTCCCGGTGGGTCTTGGCCAGGATGGAGGCGCAGGCGATGGCGCAGCTCAGGGTGTCGCCGTCCACCACCAGCCGCTCCGCCAGGCCGGTGCGCGGCGGCGCGGTTGCCGTCCACCAGGAGGATGCGCGGCCGCACCGTCACCGCGGCCACCGCCGGCGCGCATGGCGGACAAGCGAGGCCTCCAGGATGTTCTCCCGGTCGATGCCCAGGTTGTCCACCTCGGCCACGGCCCACGCGGGCAGGACCATCTTCAGCTCGGCGGCCAGGTCTTCTCGCTTTTCCGGCGACAGCTGCTTGCTGTCCCTGGCCGCCGCGCAGCACGTGGCCCCAGCGCTCCGCCGCGTCCCGGTCCAGGACCGCGCAGGCGGCCACCACCGGCCCGGCCCAGGCCCCGCGCCCGGCCTCGTCCACCCCGCCCCAGGCGATGCCCGGGGGGATGTTGCCCAGGTCCCAGTCCAGCGGGTTCACGGCTGGGCCGCCCGGGGCGCCGGGAAGGGCTGCCCGGTCCAGGCGCTGAAGGCTTCCCGCTGGGCGGCGCCGGCCGCGGGGTCCGGCGCCAGCTGGATGGTCCGGAGCGGGTGCTCCTCCAGGGTCAGGCTGAAGGTCCGGACCCGGCCCCGGTCCACCGCCAGCGACCTCCGCCGCGGTCGCCCGGGGCGCGGTCGCCCAGGCGCCGCTGGACCTCCCGGCCGTGAGCGGTGCGCCAGCCGTTCACCGCCAGGATCGTCCATGCCGTAGCCCAGCCCGGCCCGGGCCGCGGGCGAGCCGGGCGCCACGTTGACCACGGCGGGCGCCTCGCCGGAGAAGGCGAGGCCCGCGTAGACCCGGGCCCGGCGCTCGCGCGTCGGGATCGTCGGCATCGGGGCCGCCCAGCATTTCCCAGGGCGCCTTGGCGTTGAAGCGCGAGGCCGTAGGCGCCTTGCGATCGGCCCCGGGTCCAGCTCGGCTCACGGCCCTGGATGTAGCGGGCCCAGAACGGGCCGGGGTCCTGGCCGGTCAGTTCCCGGTAGAGCGCGCGCAGGTCCCCGTCGGTCACCGGGCCGTCGCCGAAGCGCTGCCAGGCCAGGGCGAACAGGTGGTCCAGCCCGCGCGCGCCGCCCGAGGCCAGGCGCAGCTCGGCGTCCATCATCCAGGCCACCATGGCCCCCTTGTCGTAGTAGCTGACCGTGCTGTTGGAGGAGAACTCGGTGGGCTTGTAGTGGCGGATCCAGGCGTCGAAGCTGGCCTCCTCCAGGCTCTGCTCGCGCAGCCCGGCCCGGATGGTGTTGTCGGTCCAGGACGCGGCCAGACGCTTCGCCGCCCAGGCCCAGGGCGCGGCCCCGGCCCGAAGGACGATGGAATACTGCATGAAGCTGGTGAAGCCCTCGTGGAACCAGAGCAGCCGGGTCAAGGTCTCGCGCTGGTAGTCGAAGGGCCCCAGGGCCGGGTCGCGCAGGCGCTTGACGTTCCAGACGTGGAAGAACTCGTGGGCGATGAGCAGGAACAGGTCCCAGTAGCCCTCCGCCTTCTCCATCTGCTGCGGGTCGGCCAGCAGCGAAGCGCAGTCCCGGTGCTCGAGCCCGCCGCGCAGGCCCGGACTGAAGGTGAGCAGGAACAGGTAGCGCCTGGAACGGCAGGCCGTCGAACAGGGCGGCGCAGGCCGTCACGATGGCCCGGGTGCCTTCCAGGATCCGGGCCTCGTCCCCCGGGTGGTCGCCGGTGACCGCCATGCGGAATTCGCAGCCCCGCAGTTCGAACCGGTGCATGCGGAAGGTGCCCAGTTCGAAGGGCGAATCCACCAGGGTGTCATGGTCCGCGGCCAGGTAGGAGCCATCCTGCTCAGGCAGGGCGGTGGCCACCCGCCAGCCCTCGGGCCAGTCGCTGAAGCCCACCAGGAACGGGCGCGGCGCCCGCTCCTCCAGGTACAGGAAGGTGGCGGCGCCCGCCAGGTGGGCGTGGAGCGCGTCGACATGGTTGGTGCGCACCGTGAGCTCGTTGCAGAACAGGCGGTAGCTGACGGTCACCGGGCCGGGCGAGGCCGGCAGGCGCCAGCGCTGCTTGTCCAGCTTCTCCGCGGGCAGTTCACGGCCTTGCGCGTCCAGCGCCGCGAACCGGTCCAGGAACCGGGCGTAGTCGCGGATCAGGTAGGAACCCGGGGTCCAGGCCGGCAGGGCCAGCACCGCCCCCTTGGCCACCGCCGCGGCGGGCAGCACACAGGTCACCTGGAGTTCGTGCTGGGCCAGGTCCAGCGGGCGCACCGTCACCCGGATGGGCTCGGCAGCGGGGGTCACTCGGGGCATGGCGCGCCTCCAGGAAAAGTCAAAGCCCGCCCAGGGCCAGGAAGATCTCGCGCCAGGCCGCGGGCAGCGCCGCGCGTCCCGGGCGATGGTGGGGGCGTCGCCGCGCACGAACGGACCGGTGCGGCCCGCCGCGCCGTGCTGCTCGATGTTGCGCGCGGTGGCCTCGACCAGGGGGAACAGCCCGCGCCCGGGCAGTTCCACCCCCGCCTGGGCCAGCAGGGCGCCGGCGCCCAGCCACAGGGTCGAGGCGTGGCACGAGGCGAGCACCGCGCAGGCGTGGTAGAGCGCCTTGTGCTCGGCGGGCAGCTGGAACGGGACGAAGCCCAGTTCCAGGAAGGCGTCCAGGATCACCTGGGGCGCCGGACCGGTCAGGCCAAGCGGGGTTCCCCTCCAGTCGGCGGGTTGTCCGTCGAAACTGGTGAGCGGGTGGGCCGAGGGCACCCCGTCCAGGTGGACGCTGCCGGAGAGGTGCAGGCAGCGCCCGGGGAAGCGCCGGGCGCAGGCGGCGATCGCCCGGTCGGGCACGGCCAGCAGCACCGGCCCCGCGGGGCTGGCGTCCGCCGGCAGCAGCGCCGCCTTGTCGCCCCAGGCGGACGCCAGGGCCCGCCCGGCCCGGCCCCTGCCCAAGATGGTAAAGAGGTATGCCATGCGACCAGTGTGCCCGAGTCGGGAGACAATGGGGCGGTGACCTGGCTGCTCCCTCCTCAAATGCCCTGGACCCAGTTCCTGAGGCTGCTGCGCCATCCGGCCCCGCCCCCGGGCTGGCTGGAGCAGGCGGCGGAACTCCAGGACGTCCTGAAAAAGCCCATGCTGCTGCGCTGGATCGCCCAGCACGTGCAGGCGCCGGCGCACCTGCGCAACCGCCTGCTGCCCACCCTGCCCTGGCGCGGCCTGGCGGCCATCGCGGCGGACGCCTCGGCCCACCCCCAGGCCCGGGCGCACGCGGTGGAGCGCCTGCTGCACCGCTGGCCGTCCATGACCATGGGCGAGCGCCGCAGCCTGGCGCTCCTGGCCGCCGCGCCCTTGTTTCCGGCCATCTGGAAGGTGCGCGACGTGCGCGTGCTGGCCGCCCTGCTGGAGAATCCGCGCATGACCGTGGGCTGGCTGGAGCGCCTGGTCCAGCCCGAATTCACCCCCATGCAGGCCCAGGCCCTGCAGGATTCCCGCTGGCGGGAGATCGTGCCGGTGGCGCACCAGGTGTTGACCGCCCTGGACCGCGGCCTGGCCCGGCCGGATTCCGGCCTGGTGCTGGGCATGGCGGCCACCTGGATCCTGGCCCTGCCCGAGGAGGAACGGCTGCTGGCGGCCAGCCGCGTCACCCACCCGGCCTTGCGCCGGATGGTGCGCCAGCGGCGTTAGCCTCCGCGGATCCCGGTTTCCTCCAGGGCCGGATGCCTTTGGAACCGGCGCGGCGGCATCGCTTCAAACGAGGGGTCGACGCCTCTTCAGGTCGGCGAAACACCACGTCGTAGATGGGGTTGGCGATGCGCACGGATCCGGGACCTCCTGGGCGCAGTGTAGCGGCCCTGCGGGCAGGGGTGCCAGGAAACGGCTCATCTTTCCAGTTGCCTGAAACAGGTGAGCCTCATTCCGTGGCGGCCGGCGTCGACTTCCGCTCCTCCTTGGACTCCGTCTTTTCCTCTCCGGGCCCAGCCTCGGCGGCCGGCGGGGAGGGAAGGGCGGCGCCGAAGGCGCCCGGGGGAAGCTGGAAATGGACCATCGCGTCATGCGGCTTGGGAGAAAGGACCCGGCAGGCCAGCAGGACATGCTGATCCTGGACGGCGAGGCAGCGCGGCCTGCCGATGCACGCGGTCTGCGCGGCCGGCATCCCCTCGGCGAAGATCGGCAGGGGGCCGAAGTACACCGTGGGCGTGACGGGGTGCCTTCCCGCCAGCCGATAGAGGAAACGGTTCCCGGGATTGAAGGCCAGCACGGCGCCGGCCGCGTCATCGTCGAGGTACAGGATGCCCGCGCTGAAGGCGAGTCCCACGGCATAGCGCAGGCAGGGCCTGCCCAGGGGCATATGGGCTCCGCCGGGCAGCACCGGGATCGGCTGGTCCTGGTCCGGGGTGCCCAGGAGGGTGGTCACCTCTCCGGTGGGGGTCACCCGCCGCACGGTGGTTCCTCCGTCGGAAACGTAAAGATCGCCTGAATCCGGATCCAGGGCTCCGCCAAGCAGATTCTCGAACGTGGCGCCTTCCCCGCGGCCATCCCTGGGGACGATTCCGGAACCGCCCTGGTGCGCGTGGCCGGCCAGGGGGGTCACCTGGCCCGCGCCGTCGACGCGCAGCACCCGGTTCGGCATCACCACCAGGATGTCGCCCCGCCGGTCCAGAACGATGCTCCGGGCCCACCGGAGATCCACCTCGGCGCCGGGCCCCTCGGTCGGCTTCCGTTTCCCCCAGGTTATCTCCGCCCCGGCGATGGGCCGGAGGGTGCCATCCTGGCCCAGGCTGCAGATGAAGGTCCCTTCCATGGGGCCTTCCAACCGGGACAGCAGGACGACCACATGACGGCCGGAGGCGCCTCCGGCCGGCCGGGTGGCGATGGATTCGCAGCGGACTTCGGGGAAAAGGCCGGCATCCGTGTCTTCCATGGTGGCGCAAAGCCGCCCACGGAGCGGAATGGGCGCGCATGCCCCGGGGCCCGGCAGCCTGAGGAGGCCGGTGGCCGTGCCCGCCAGCCACTGGCCGTCGAGCGCGGCCATGTCAGGATCCGGATCGCTGACACTGGCAAGGCTGACGACCTGGTCCCGGGCATCCCAACCCAGGCCGTCGGGATGCCCGGGCAGCACGCCGGCGAAAGGCTCCAGGACGGGCGTCGCGTACCTTTCCCGGTCCAGCACCGGGCCTACGATGCCCATGGCACTGGCCTTGTCATGGGTGGTGAGCCGCGCGCCGGCGCCCAGGACCCCCGCCCGGGGCAGCACCGTGATGGCCGTGGCCCCGGTGCAGGAACCGTCCTCGGCGGTGGCCCTGACATGAAAGGTTTTCGTCCACAGCACCCGGGGCGCCCGGTAGGCGATCCGCGCCCGCCCCTGGGCGCTGACGAAGGAGCCGCTGTCGCTCACCTCGTCGATGGACCAGTGCCAGCGCCGCGGGACCCCGTCCGCATGGGCGGCGCTGAACCCCAGGGACATGCCGGAGGTCATGGCCACGGCCCCGGTCCGGCTGGTGACGGTCACCTGGGCGTGGGCCACGCCGGCGGCGGCGGCCAGCAGGATGATCCGGGTCATGCGTCGGGTCAGGCTGGGGATCTTCAAGTTCGGGTCTCCGGAAAGGGGGAGGATGAGCCGCTCCCGTTTCCAGATGAGGTATTTATTCGATAGGTTCCCCACGCTGATCCAACGTCGGCTGGACCGTGACCTAGCATTCCACCCGGGAACCGGGATCCGCTTCATCCCAGGCCTGGACCCGGCAGGTCAGGCGGGCAGTTCGACCCGCTTGAGCACTTCGGCGACGCAGCGGTCGATCCCCACCCACACGTCGGCCAGGCGCGCCTCGCCGAACATGTAGGCCGGGGTCGTCACCAGCCTCAGCTCCTCGTCGATGATGATCTCCCGGCTTGAGGCCACCGCCCGGTGCCGGCAGCCCAGCTGCTCCACCGACCCTGCGGTCCCGGCGCCGTCGCCCAGCGTGAGGCTGCCCTTCCGGCCCATGGCGTGCAGCACCAGGGCCACCAGGGCCGGGGCGATGCAGATCGCCCCCACCGGCTTGCCCGCCTCGAAGAAGGCCCGCACGAAGGCCGCCACGTCCGGCCGCACCGAGGCCCCTGCACCGTCCCGGGCGAAACTGCAGAAGTTCTTGGCCACCCCGTTGCCGCCGGGCAGCACCAGGGCGTCGAACGCGCCCGGATCGGCCCCGGCCAGGTCCAGGCACTTGCCCAGCCGGGCGATCCGGCCGGCTTCCGCCAGGATGTTGCGCCCGGCCCCGCCGGCGGCGCCGGTGCGGTGGTCCACCACCTCGGCCTGGGCTGCGTCCGGAGCGAAGCACTGGAACCGCGCCCCGTGCTGGTCCAGGGCGAGCAGCGCGAACACCGCTTCGCGCACTTCCGCTCCGTCCACATGTCCGCACCCGGCGAGGAGAACCGCGACATTCGCGCTGCGTGCCATTGGGAACCTCCAGTCAACCGCCACGAAGGGATGGCTATCCTGTATTCTATGCCCTCCCGCCGCCTCCCCGCATCCCTTGAACCCAACGCCCTGTCGGCGGAACTCGAGGCCTGCCGGCGCGCCGGCGTCCCCATCCTGGACCTGACCCTCTCCAATCCGACCCGCTGCGGCCTCCCCTACCCCGAGGCGGCCATCCGCGCCTGCCTCGCCGGCCCCGGGGTGCTGGACTACCGGCCCGACCCGAGGGGCCGCGCCCAGGCGCGGGAGGCCATCGCCGCCCACCACGGCCACGGCCTGGGCGCGGACGACCTGGTGCTCACCGCCTCCACGTCCGAAGCCTATTCCTGGCTGTTCAAGCTGCTGTGCGACCCCGGCGACGACATCCTGGTGCCCGCGCCCAGCTACCCGCTGTTCCATTGGCTGGCGGCCCTGGAGGGGGTGGAGGCCCGGCCGGTGCCCGGCCCTGCGGCACGAGCGCTGGCACCTGGACCTGGCCGGGCTGGAAGCCGCTCGCACCGCCCGCACCCGCGCCGTGGTGGTGGTGAACCCGAACAACCCCACCGGGCATTTCCTGGACCGGGCGGAGTGGGCGGCGCTGCTGGCGTTCTGCGCGCGGAAGCGGGCTGGCGCTGCTGGTGGACGAAGTGTTCGCCGACTACCCGCTCGAACCCCCCGCCTCCCACCTGCCCACCGCCCTGGAGACCCGCGAGCCGGGCTGCCCGCTGTTCGTCCTCTCCGGCCTCAGCAAGATCGCCGCCCTGCCCCAGGTGAAGCTGGGCTGGATCGCCGCCCGGGGCGAGCCGGCCCGGGCCCTGCTGGAGCCGCTCGGCTTCATCGCCGACCAGTACCTGTCGGTGTCCGCCTCGGCCCAGGCGGCCGCCCCCGAACTGCTGCGCCTGGCGCCGTCGATCCAGGCCGGGATCCTGGCGCGCCTGCGCGCCAACCTGGCGCAACTGGACCGGGCGCTCGCCGCGCATCCGCACCTGGACCGGCTGCCGGTGGAAGGGGGCTGGTCGGCGCTGCTGCGCCGGCCGGCGCTGGACTCGGCCGAAGCCTGCGCCCTGCGCCTGCTGCGCGAAGCCCGGGTGTCGGTGCACCCGGGCCATTTCTTCGACCTGCCCGGAGAGGGCTACCTGGTGCTCAGCCTGCTGCCGCCGACGGACCTCTTCCGGGAGGGCGTCGGCAGGCTGGTGGGATCCCTTCAGGGCTGAAGGCGGGCGTCGACCGCGGCCAGCAGTTCCCTCGGGTCGGCCGACTTGACCAGGTGCTGGTCGAACCCCGCCGCCAATGCGGCCGCGATGTCGCACTCCCGGCTGAACCCGGTGAGGGCGATCAGGCGGATGGCGCTCCCCAGCTCGGCCCGGATCCGCGCGGCGACCTCCAGGCCGGTCATGTCGGGCAGGCCCAGGTCCACCAGGGCGAGGTCGGGACGCAGTTTGGTCGCCTGCTTGACCCCGGCCGCCCCGGTGGCGGCCGTGGACACCCGGTATCCGCAGGCGCCCAGCAGCATCTTCACGGTGGTCACCACGCCCTGGTTGTCATCGACCACCAGGATGTGCTTCGGGTCCGCCCCCGGCTTCGGGACGGCGGACGGTTCCGGCGCCTGCGCCTGGACCGGGCGTTCAGCCGGTTCAAGCGCCGGCAGGCGCAAGGTGAATTCGCTCCCCTTGCCCAACCCGTCGCTGGCGGCGGCCACGGAGCCCCCGTGCAGTTCGGCCAGGGTGCGCACCAGGGTCAGGCCCACCCCCAGGCCCTCCTCCTGATGCACCAGGCCGTGTTCAGCCTGGTAGAACATCTCGAACATGTGCGCCATCACCTCCGGCGTCATGCCCACGCCGTTGTCCCGGACCCGCAGCACCGCGTGGGCGCCGTCCCGTTCCACCGCGACCCGGATCCTCCCGCCCGGCGGGGTGTGCCTGCACGCGTTGGTGACGAGGTTGCACACCATCTGTTCCACCCGGACCGGATCCCCGTCCACCTCAAGCGCTTCGCCCGGGAGCAGGACCTCGACCGAATGGCGGCACTCGTCGATGAGGGTCCGGCACGCTTCCACGGCGTGGGAGGCCATGGAACTGAAATCCAGCCGTTCCCGCTTCAGGCGGATCTTGCCGCGCTCCAGGCGGGACACGTCCAGCAGGTCGTCGACCAGTCGGGCCATCTGGCCCGCCTGGCGATCCACCAGGGCGTAGAGCGTCGCGAACTCCGGGTCGTCGCTGGCGCGCTGGGTGAGGATGCGCGCGGCGTTGCGGATCGGGGCCAGGGGATTGCGCAGTTCGTGGGCCAGCGCGGCCAGGAACTCGTCCTTGCGCCGGCTGGCCGCCGCCAGGGCCTCCCCGGCCTTGGCATGTTCGGCCCTCAGGCGGTGGATCTGGATGCCGTAGGCGAGATCCGCCGCCAGCTCCCGGAGCAGGGCGACCTCGGCCTCGGGAAAGGCGTCCGGTTCCCGGGAGTAGATGGTGATGGCGCCGAAGGCGCGGCCGCCCTCGAGCAGCGGGAGCACCACGGCCGAACGGTAGCCCCGTTCCAGGGCAGCGTCGCGCCAGGGCCCGAACGCGGGATCGGTCGTCATGTCCCGGCACAGGGCCGGCTCGCCGGTGCGGATGGCGACGCCCGCGGGGCCCCGGCCCCGTTCGGTGTCAGCCCAGCTGAGGCGCATCTGCTCCAGGTAGACCTTGTCCACCCCGGCACTGGCCACCGGCCGGATGGACCGGGCTTCGTCAAGGTCCGCGAACCCGATCCAGACCATGGCATGGCCGCAGTCCTCGGTGATGATCCGGCAGACCTCGACCAGGAAGTCCCCTTCGGACGCGGACTGGGCCCTCATCAGCGCCTTGTCGCTGTCGGAGACGGCCCGGAGGGTGCGGTTGAGGGCCAGGATCTCCTGTTCGCGGCCTTTCCGCTCAGTGACGTCCACCACGGCGCCGAAGGCCCGCAGAGGCCGGCGGTCCGCGCCGGTCCCGCTGAATTCGGTGTTTCCCTTGATGCTGAGCCAGCGGACCGATCCGTCCTGGTGCATCAGCCTGTATTCGAAATCGATCTGCCCGTCGCCGGCCGCATCCCGGGCCGCCGCCATGGCGGACATGAACGCGGCGCGGTTTCCGGGCGGCAAGCCCTGGATCCACTCGTCATCCAGGATGACCCGGCCGCCGGACCGCGAGCCCCACAGGGTCCTGAACTCTTCGGAAAGATGGGCCTCGCCCGTTGCGAAGTCGAAGGAGTAGGTGCCCACCATGGCCGCCTTGGCCGCCAGCCGCCGGCGCTCCTCGCTCAGGCGCATGGTGTTCTCCGCCCAGCGCTGGGCGGTCACGTCATGGAACACCAGCACGGCGCCCGCGATGGCGCCCTCCTGGTCGAGCATGGGCGTGGCGTTGTATTCGATCGGGATCTCCACGTCATCGCGGCTGAGCAGCAGCGAGCTGGTGTCCAGCGTCCCGCTCTGGGCGTCGCGGAAGCCCCGGGTCAGGGGGTTCGGGACGGGCTTGCGGGTCTTTTCCGAAACGAGCCGGAAGACCTGGTGCAAGGGCGATCCGGATGCCTTGGCCGTGGTCCATCCGGTCAAGGCTTCCGCGATCGGATTCATGAAGGTGACCGCACCATGGCTGTCGGTAGTGACCACCCCATAGCCGAGGCTCAGCAGCGTCAGCCGGAAGCGCTCCTCGCTCAGCCTCAACTCGCGCTGGGCGGCGATCAGCCGCTGGTGGTGCCTGTGCTCGGTCAGGTCGGAGACGACCAGGCAGTAGATCATCCCGCTGGCCGTGTCCACGGTGCTGATCCCGACGGAAGCGGGCAACGGCCCCCCGTCATCCCGCTCCAGCTGCAGTTCGCCGGCGGCTCGGGCCGACCGCGCCTGGACCAGGAGCGACCGCCATTGTTCCCGGGCTCCAGCCACGACGAAGGTTTCAAAGGATCGCCCCAGCACCTGCCCGTGGCCCGCCTGCACCATCTCCCCGAACCGGCGGTTGCAGAAAAGGATCCGGCCCTCGGGGCCGAGCGTGACGGCCCCTTGCTGCATCTCCTCCATGAACAGCCGGTAGGGACGCTCGGCACTGTCCAGGGTGAACACCTGGTTGCCTTCGCCCTGGTTCACCACGATGGCGTCCACTTCGCCGCGCCGGATCGCTTCCAGGGTCTCCCGGGCCTCATCCAGTTGGCGCCGCAGTTCGTCCACCTCGCGCTGGGACGGCCGGGTCATGGCGGGGTCTTCAGGCATCGCGTCCTCCCCCTAGCGTTTTTCCCGCAGGTCCAGGCCCAGCAGCACACGCTCGGTGTTGGACAGGTCGCCGACGATCCGGCGCAAGGGTTCCGGCAGCTTCTTGATCAGGGTCGGGGCGGCGAGGATCTGCTCGCCCTCGGCCAGGGTGGGATGCTGGTAGATATCGATGATCTCCAGGGAATAGCGGTCCTTCAGATGCTCCTCGCAGATCACCTTGATGTTCTCGATGGCCCGCTGCGAGCGCGGGGTCATGCCGGTCACGTACAGCTTCAGCACGTAGTGGCTGGTGTCCTCCTGGCTGAGACGCAGCTCGAACTCCCGGGTGGTGGAAGGTGGTCCGTCTTCCGTCATGGGGGCCTCCTAGGGTTTCAACGCGACCGCGGGCCGCAGATCAAGGCCCACCATGACGCGTTCGGTGTTCGACAGGTCGCCGATGATCTTCCGGATGGGTTCCGGAAGCTTGCGCACCAGGGTCGGGATCGCCACGATCTGGTCGCCGTCGGCAAGCTGGGGGTTCAGAAGCAGATCGATCACCTCGATGCGGTACTCGCCCTGCAGATGCTCCTCGCAGAGCCGCTTCAGGTTCGCAAAGGCCCGCACCGACTTCGGGGTCTGGCCGGCGACGTAGAGGCGCAGTTCCCACTTCATCGGGGCTTCGCTGGGTTCAGGCATGCATTCCTCCCCGGGGATCACTTGGACGCTGCCGGATCAAGCTCCGGCACCTTGCGGCTTTCGGCCAGTTCCCGCTGGTCTGTCTCCAGCTGCGACTCGTTCTGCCGGAGTTCGCCCAGCCCGCGCAGGATCTCCTCGTTCCGCGCGGCGAACTCCGATTCCAGGGCGGCCTTGCGCGCCTCGAACAGCAGCCGCTCCCGGTCCAGTTCGCGCTGCCGGCGCTCGATCTCCTGGTGCCGGGCCGCCGATTCGGCCGCGTCCCTGTTCTCCTGGATCAGGCGCGCCGATCCGGTCAGGACGCCGTTCGCGCCAAGATAGGCCGGACGCAGGTGGATCCCCGCGCTGGACAGGATGAACTCGCGGATCTGGTTGGAGTGGGCCATGCCGCGCGACTTCAGGACGTAGATGGCCCGGTTGCGCTCGCCGCCCAGTTCGATGCCGCGCATCAGGAACCAGGTGTCGATCAGCGAGGATATCCCCACGTCGCTCTGCTCTACCTGGTTGCCGCCCGTGTTCAGGGCGGTGAACAGGCAGGTGATCCCCACCCCCTTCATGTAGTCCAGCAGCCGCATGAGGATCGCGCTGACGTCCGCGCCGTTGCCGCCGGTGAGGAGGCTGGTGACCGGATCCAGGACGACGTTCTTCGGCTGGAAATCCCGGACCAGCTTGAAGACGGTCGCCAGGTGCATCTCCAGGCCATGCTGGGTGGGCCGCATGGCGTGGAACAGCAGCAGGCCCTGGTCCACCACCTGCTGCAGGTCCAGCCCCACCGAGCGCATGTTGCGGATGGTCTGGCGCTGGGACTCCTCGAAGGAGAAGTAGATGGAACGCTCCCCGCGCGCGCAGGCCGCCTGCAGGAAGGTCGCGGCCACCGTGGTCTTGCCGGTGCCGGCGGTGCCCGAAAAGAGCACGCTGCTGCCGCGGTACAGCCCGCCGCCCAGCATCTCGTCCAGTTCCGGAACCCCCATGGAGATCCGCTCGTCCGTGACCTGGTGATTCAGCCCCAGGGAGGTGATGGGCAGCACGTCGATGCCGGATTCGTCGATCAGGAACGGATACTCGTTGGTGCCGTGGGTGCTGCCCCGGTACTTGACGATCCGAAGGCGCCGGGTGGAGAACTGCTCCTTGGCCCGGTGGTCCAGCAGGATGACGCAGTCCGAGACATACTCTTCGAGCCCCTGTCGGGTCAGGGTGGAATCGCCCCGTTCGCCGGTGATGACCGCGGTCACGCCCTTGTCCTTGAGCCACTGGAACAGCCGGCGCAATTCGCCCCGGAGGATGGCTTCGTTGCCCAGGGCGCCGAACAGAGACTCGACGGTGTCCAGGGCGACCCGCCTGGCGCCCACCGCGTCGATGGCGCTGCCCAGCCGGATGAAGAGGCCTTCCAGGTCGTACTCCCCGGTCTCCTCGATCTCCCTGCGCTCCACCCGCACATGGCACAGGGCCAGCTGCTTGCGCTCCACCAGGGCGTCCAGGTCGAAGCCGAGCGAGCGCACGTTCCGGGCCAGTTCCTCGGGCCGCTCCTCGAACGACATGAACACGCCGGGCTCGTTGAACTCGGTCGCCCCGCGCACGATGAATTCCATGGCCATCAGGGTCTTGCCGCATCCGGCGCCGCCGCAGATCAGGGTGGGACGGCCCTGCGGCAGCCCTCCCCCTGTGATCTCGTCCAGGCCTTTGATTCCGGTCGGACATTTGGGGAAGGGATGTTCAGAGACCATGGGAAGCTCCATTCCACCAAGTCAGCGAGTGCCATGAGGCGGGCTATGGGGAGGGTCAACAAGGGTGTATCCCTTTCAGGCCTTATTTTTCCCATCTGGCAATATACGCCCGCTATCAGAAAAGGTTTGCATCAATTGTAATTCCTGTTGCCTAGGCTTGTGATGGGAAATTTGTATGTTTTCAATAAATTTATAGAACATATATTAAAAAAAATAAGTTCAGGCAAGCGCAAGCCTGCCTGAATTTCATGAATAGGAACCTTTCCCGGTAGGCACGGCCGCCAGCCGGATCAGCACTCCGCGGAACCGCTTCATCCAACTGTGGGCCCGTTCGACCACCCAGCGGCGCGCCCGGAAACCATCAGAACTGTCCATGGACTGGCTGCCACAGGAAGGGTCCGGGTGGGGCCCGAAGGTAAGCACAAGCCCGATACCCTTCATGGGCGGCGGGCAGACGCGGGCTATGCATGCAAGCTGCCCGCCGCCCATGAAGGGGCAGCGCGTCAGCGCTGCGGCCCGCGATAGCGGGCCAGGGCTTGTGCGGAGTGGGTCGGCGCCCTCTCTGTGAACTCGGCTCCTCGGCGGCCTCTGCGTCAAAATTCAGTTGGCCCGGTCCGCCAGGGCGACTGGTCGGGGCGAAGCGACCCGTCTCGCTGTCATCTCGCCTTGCCCAGCGCCGACCTGGCGCCGGCCACCAGCAGCCTGGCTTCCTGCACCTTCTGCAGCGTGTAGGCGGGCGCGTGCACGCCCCAGGACCGGTCCTTCTGGACCGCCGTGAGGATGTCCTGGGCCTGGTTGGCCATGAGCTGGGCCTGGGCCCTGGCGCCCACCGCGCCCTTGGAGGCGAGGATGGCGGGACGGAGCTTGTCCAGCGCGGCGCTCACCTCCTTGAACCCGTCCTTGACCGGGTTCTGCCAGGCCACCACCTTGTCGTAGATCATCTGCTGGGTGGTGAACTGGTACTCCTTGGGGAGCTGCGACATGGCCGGGGAGTGGCAGCCGCCGGCCTGGGCCAGGTCGGGATCGCCCCAGCTGGTGCGGCCGCAGGACCACATCAGGTCGATGAAGGGCTTGCCGTCCTTCTTGGCCAGGCGCCAGGAGCCGTCGCGGTAGTCGCGGCCCTTGCCGGGGGGCGGGTTCATGGTCCTGGCGGTGGGGTCGACCAGGATCTTCCAGATGTGCGAAGCCCGCTGGGTGTCGAACCCGCCGTTGTCCGGGTACTGGATGGTGCCGAAGTTCTCGCAGCTGCCCATCACCGGCATGTGGCAGCTGGTGCAACGGTTGCCGCCGTGGATCTCATTCTTGGCGAAGAAGGCCGCCTGGTCGGTGTGGCAGTCCTGGCACTGCTTCTTGAGCCCGGGGATGGTGTAGGGGTCCTTCCAGTCGTTGGCGGTGACCTCGTGCGGATCGTGGCAGGTGTCGCAGTCCATGCCGTGCTCCTTGTGCGCCGTGTAGAAGCTCTGGGCCCCTTCGGTGCCGCAGGACGGGCAGGCCGTCTTGAAGAACGAATTGAAAGGCTTGGTGGGGTTGGCCTTGGCGTCCTCGGCGTTCCAGGCGAAGCGCTGGTGGCAGCGCTCGCAGTTGGACGGGGTGGCGTTGCCCCGGGCGCCCATCAGGTGCCCGCCCGCGCCATGGCATTCCTCGCATGTGATGCCCTTGGAGATGGTGTGCTTGCGCAGCTCCTCGGGGTGGCCGAGCGCCGCCACCAGCTCGTCGGTGTTCTTGAAGTCGAACTTGAAGGAGTGGCAGACCTCGCAGTACGAGGAGGCCGGCTGGAACAGCATCATGGTGCGGTTCTTGGCGCCGTAGGAGTTCATGCCCCAGATGCCCGAGCCGTTGGGCCCGAAGTCCTCGAGCCGGGTGGGGAAGCCGGGCACGAACCCGGCGATCTTCCTGGCCATGGCCGGGGTGAGCGATTCCGACCAGCTGCGCGAGAACTGGTTGCCGCCGGCAACCAGGGTGCCGGTGCGGTCGCGCAGGGTGCCGCCCTCGATGTGGTAGGTGCCGCGCACCAGCCAGGGATCCAGGAAGCCGTACTTGGTGCGCGGGGTGCCGATGACCGCGTAGACCGAATCGGCGGTGATGCCCGGCGGCAGCACCGAGGCCTGGGTGCCGTAGAGGCCCTTGTTCAGGTCCTTGCCGGGGATCTCCACCATCTCGTCGGGGAAGCGAACCACCTTGGCGTGGCGCGATCGGCTCCAGCGCTCGTACTGGGCGGGGTGGCACTCGCCGCACTTCTCGGGCCCCACGTAGTTGTTGGGCAGGTCGAGGATGGATTCCATGGGCAGCCGGTACGTGAGGGAGGCTTCCTTCCCGCCGGCCTTGGCGAAGGCCACGCCGCCACCCTCCTCTATGAATTCCTCGCCGCGGTCGCTGATGTGGTATTTCCCGACCATCCGGCCCTCTTTCTCGTAGACCGTGATCATCGGGTGGTGCTGCCTCAGGTAGGCATAGAAGTCCTTCTCCTGCTCGACGTAGCCTTCAAGGGTGCGCGGCGCCCCGGCCTTGGGCGGCGGGGCGGGCTGCGCGCCCAGGAGAGCGATCCCGGCCAGGGCCAGGGCCGCGGTCAAAGTCCTTCCGGCTGCATTCATGGGGTTCCTCCAAGCATATCGTTGTTCAACTAAATGGTTAATCAGGCATGTCATGGACGCGCGACCGAACACACCGAGGCTTCGGCAGCGCAAAACCCCTGCCCGCCGAAGCCTCGAGGGTGCCGGCAAACCGGCACACAACCATTTGTCATTTGTAAGATGACCTTAATATCCTTAAATCTGATTCAGTCTGCAACCGATATTTTTTCAATTCTTCAAGTCAGGCCTCAGGGCACCAGGATGCTCGCCCCGGTGGTGCCGCGGCCTTCCAGGTCGCGGTGCGCCTGGGCCGCGTCCTTGAGCGCGTAGCGCCGGCCGATGCCGATCTTCACCTTGCCGGAGGCCACCACGTCGAACAGGTCCTTCGCCGCGGCTTCCAGGTCGGCGCGCCTGGCCACGTAGGTGGCCAGGGACGGGCGGGTGAGGAAGAGCGAACCGTGGCTGGCCAGCACGCCCAGGGGCATGGGCGGCACCGGCCCGGAGGCGTTGCCGAAGCTGACCATCAGGCCCAGGGGCCGGAGGCAGGCCAGGGAACCCTCGAAGGTATCCTTGCCCACCGAGTCGTAGACCACCGGGACGCCTTCGCCCCGGGTGAGCTCCCTGACCTGGGCGGCGAAATCTCCCGTGCGGTAGTTGATGCAGTGGTCGGCGCCGTGCTGCAGGGCGAGACGGCACTTCTCGTCGCTCCCGGCGGTGCCGATCACGACGGCGCCCAGCGCCTTCAGCCACTGGCAGGCGATCAGGCCCACCCCGCCGGCGGCGGCGTGGAACAGCACCGTCTCCCCCGGCGCCACCTTGTGCGTGCGCCGGATCAGGTACTGCACGGTCATCCCCTTGAGCATCATCGCGGCGCCCTGCTCGAAGCTGATGCCCTGGGGCAGCGGGCAGAGCCGGTCGGCGGGCATGTTGCGCAGTTCGCAGTACGTGCCCGCCACCGAGGCGTAGGCGACCCGGTCGCCGGGCTTGACCGCGGTGACCCCGGGCCCCACCGCCTCCACCACCCCGGCGGCCTCGTTGCCGGCCACGGCCGGGAGGGACATCGGGTAGAGGCCGCTGCGCTGGTAGCAGTCGACGAAGTTGACCCCGCAGGCGGCATGGCGCACCTGGGCCTCCCCGGGACCCGGGGCGCCGACCGCCACCTCGTCCAGGACGAGGACCTCAGGGCCGCCGGTCTGATGGAATCGGATCGCTTTGGACATGGACATGGTCACTCCTCAAGAAGCGAGCCTGGCCAGGCGGCGCATGCCCGGGGCGAGGCCCTGGCGCAGGCGCCGGCCGAGGCTCCAGCCGTAGAGCCAGCTAAGGGGGCCGGTGATCTCGATGCGGTGGGTCAGCCGGGTGCCCATGGTCGAGCTCTCCTGGTGGTGGATGTGGCGCACCTGCGCCAGGGGCAGCCGGGTCAGGGCGGTGAAGCCCTCCAGGTCGGTCACGGCGGCCAGCTGGAAGGCCCTGGACCTGTCGTCGCGGAACTTCACGGAGCCCAGGGTGCCCGGGGAGAATGCGCCGGACAGCGCGGCCCCGGCCAGGCCGGTGTCCCAGCGCGGCCAGTCGGCCACCTGCAGCATCTGCTCCCAGATCCGCTCGGGCTGCGCGCTGGTCTCCAGGGTGTGCTCGGCATGCCACATGACGGTCTCCGCATCTTAGATTCATAGCCCGCCGGAATCCGGATGAAAAACGCACGGCAAACAAGCCATTCTGCCCTAACCGGGGGGTTTTGCCCACGGCCCTTGCTGAAAGGTTGGAGCCAACCCGCTACATTGGAAGATTGGAGATTTCATGCAGCCAACGAAGCGCGCCCAGCTAGCCATTTTTTTCACAGTCTTTGTCGACCTGCTCGGATTCGGGATCGTCATCCCGATCCTGCCCCTCTACGCCAAGAGCCTCGCCCTGCACCCCTCGCCCTGGATGGCCTGGGTCAACCAGAGCCTGGGGCTGGGCGACCCCGGGGTGTTCTGGGCCGGCGCGACCATGGTCATGTTCTCCCTGGCGCAGTTCTTCGCCGGGCCGATCCTGGGCCGGATCTCGGACCTGGTGGGGCGGCGCCCGGTGCTGCTGGTCTCGCTCCTGGGCACCTGCGTCTCCTACGTGGTGCTGGGCACCGCCGGCAGCATCGGCTGGGTGCTGGCGTCCCGGCTGTTCGGCGGCTTCACCGGCGGCAACATCTCCGTGGCCCAGGCGGCCATGGCCGACTCCTCGTCGCCCCAGGAGCGCTCCAAGGTGCTGGGCATGATCGGCGCCGCCTTCGGCCTGGGCTTCGTGTTCGGCCCGGCCATGGCCGGGATCCTTTCGGGGATGGCGATCAGCCATCGCCTGCTGGACACCCACGGATGGTACCTGCCCTTCCTGGTGGCCGCCGGGCTTTCCTTCACGGCCGCGATGCTCGTGCTGCTGTGGCTGCCCGAGACCCTGAACCCCGCCGCCAAGACCCACGCCCGGATCAACCGCAGCCACGCCGTGCTGCGGGCGCTGAAGCGCCCCGGGATGCCCCAGATCATGGGCATCGCCCTCCTGGCCATGACCGGCTTCGCCATGATGGAAGGCACCTTCTCGCCTCCTGGCCAACACCCGCTTCGGCCTGGGCGAGCGCGAGGTGGGCTTCTACCTGTTCCTGCCCCTGGGCCTCCTGATCTCGATCTACCAGGGCGGGCTGGTGCGCCTGGTGGTCAAGTGGCTGCCCGAGCGCATCGCCCAGTTCGCCGGCCTGCTCATGCTGGCCGTGGCCCTGCCCTTCATCGCCTACGCCCCGTGGAAGTGGCCGTTCGTGCTGCTGATGATCCCCATCGCCTGGGGCCAGGGCATGAACAATACCGCCACGGCGGCCCTGGCCAGCCAGCTCACCCCGCCGGACGAGCAAGGCGCGCTGTTCGGCGTGCTCCAGGCCATGCAGGGCCTGGGCCGCATCGCCGGGCCCCTGGTGGGCAGCCTGGCCTTCGCCCGGCGCGGCTACGCCGCCCCCTACCTGCTGGCCTCGGGCTGCATCTGCCTGGGACTGCTGCTGGCCGTCAGCGTGATCCGGCCGGCCAAGGCCATCGAGGACGGGGCTGCTTGATATCCGGTTCATGTTTCCGGATTGTGTAGACATATTGATACAATCGAGCCTCACGATCGCGGCCTCGCCGCCCAAGGAGTCTCCATGATCTGCCTTTCCGGAACCGGGCTGGATGCGCGCGCCCTGGCGCGCATCGCCGCCGGCGCAAGCGTCTCCCTGGAAGCCGCGGCCCTGGAAAGGGTGGGGAGAACCGCCTGGTGATCCAGCGCATCCTGGACGAAGGCCGGACCGTCTACGGCATCAACACCGGCTTCGGCCAGTTCGCCACCGTGGTCATCCCGCCCGACCAGCTGGCCCAGCTGCAGCTGAACCTGATCCGCAGCCACGCCGCCGGGGTGGGCGATCCCCTGCCCCGGGACCAGACCCGGGCCCTCATGGCCGCCCGCATCAACTGCCTGCTCAAGGCCCATTCCGGCATCCGCCCCGAGGCCATCCGGCTCCTGGCGGAATGCCTGAACCGCGGCGTGCTGCCCGTGATCCCCAGCCAGGGCAGCGTGGGCGCCTCCGGCGACCTGGCCCCCCTGGCCCACATGGCCCTCCTGCTGGTGGGCGAAGGCGAGGCCTGGGACGGGGACGGGTCCTGCCCCGGCGGCCGGGCCCTGGCCAAGGCCGGGCTCGCGCCCATCACCCTGGAGGCCAAGGAGGGCCTCGCCCTGATCAACGGCACCCAGGTCATCACCGCCCTGGGCAACCTGGCGGTGGCCCGGCTGCTGGACCTGGTGCCCCTGGCCGACGAGATCGCCGCCCTTTCCCTCGAGGCCCTGCAGCGGCACCCGGGCGGCCTTCGACCCGCGCATCCACCTGGCCCGGCCCCACCCCGGGCAGATCCGGGTGGCCGCGCACATGCGCGAGATCCTGGGCGCCGACCAGCGAGATCTGCGAAAGCCACAGGGACTGCCACCGGGTCCAGGACGCCTACTCCCTGCGCTGCCTGCCCCAGGTCCACGGCGTGGCCCGGGACGCCCTGGACTTCGGCGCGCGCGATCCTGGAACGCGAGCTGAACAGCGCCACCGACAACCCGATGATCTTCACCGACACCCAGGAAAGCCGGAGCGGCGGCAACTTCCACGGCCAGTATCCGGCCTTCGCCTGCGACCTGCTCGCCATCGCCGTCTGCCGACCTGGCCAGCATCTCCGAACGGCGCCAGGAGCGCATGGTCAACCCGGCCTATTCGGACCTGCCGGCCTTCCTCACCCGGAACGGCGGCCTGGAATCCGGCTTCATGATGGCCCACGTCACCTCGGCGGCCCTGGTCTCCGAGATGAAGGGCCTGGCCCACCCGGCCTGCGTGGACTCCATCCCCACCAGCGCCGGCAAGGAGGACCACGTGAGCATGGGCCCCATCGCCGCCCGCAAGCTCTGGCGCGCGGTGGACGCCCTGGAGCAGGTGCTGGTGCTGGAGGCGCGCATGGCCCTGGAGGGGGTGCGCATCCTCGCCATGGCCCCCGCCGCCAACCTGCAGCCGCTGATGGACTGCCTGGGCCGGGCCTGCCCGCCCTGGCACGACCGGCCCATGTACGAAGAGATCCGCAAGACCGCAGCCGCCCTGCGCGACTATGTGCGACAATCGGCGGAATGAATCCACTGGCGCCAGGCATGCGAAGCGGCCCTGAGGGCCCATACCGAGGCGGATGCCATCCGCTTCTGGGGGATCTCGCACCCCGGGGCCGGAGGCCCCAGGCCGGCCTTCGACTACCGCTACGAGCACACCCTGGCCGCGGTGAAGCTCGCGCGCTGGCTGGCGCCGCTGGCCGGGGCCGACCCGGAGGTGGTCGAGTGCGCGGCCTGGCTGCATGACTGCCGCAAGTTCCTGAACCACGCAAGGGCAGGGACACCCACGCCCAGGACGCCTCCGGCGGCCGCGGCAGGAGATCCTGGCCGGGACCGACTTCCCCCCCGCCAAGATCCCCGCCGTGCGCCACGCCATCGAGCACCACGTGGGGCTCAAGCGCCACACCCGGCTGGAGCCGGTCGAGACCGCCTGCCTGTGGGACGCCGACAAGCTGAGCAAGATCGGCGCCGCCAGCCTCATCCACTTCACCTGCATCGCCGCCGCGTTCGATCCCGTCGACACCGCCGGGCATCCTCGCCCGCGGCGAGGACTGGCTGGCGCCGCGCCCGGACCATCGCCGCCTCCATGAACACCAAGCCGGCGCGCAAGGAGGCCATGCGCCGGCTCGCCTTCATCACCGCCCACTACCGGCAGCTGAGCCGGGAATGGAGCGATCCCATGGAGCCCACGCCTCCATGAGCGACTTCCAGGATCTCGTCCAGACCTTCCAGATGGCCCTCAAGGCGCGGGCCATGTATACCGGCGCGCCACCCCCGGGCCCAGTCCGCCCTGGGCAGCCTGACCGCCCAGCTGGCCGAATGGCTTGCGGACAAGCCGAGCATCCACATCGCCTCCTCCCAGCAGCAAGCTGTTCCTGGACGGCGCCCCGTTCGAGGGCAAGACCTGCACCTGGCGCCATGGCCCGGCAGCTGGAGGAGCGGCAGATCAGCGGCCTCATCCTGGCGCGCGGCGTCAGCGCCGAGGAACTGGCGGAGGTGCTGGAGGTGCTCAGCCTCAAGCCGGCCAAGATCGAGGAGGCCGGAGGCGTCGCGGCCATCTTCGCCCGCAAGGACCTGCCCCATGTGCAGCTCGGTCAGACCGTCTACAAGGACGTCCGCGAAGGCGAAGGCGGCGAGGAGGACAGCGGCGGCGCCTCGCCAGCGGAACCGCCGGCGGGCAGCCCGAGCCGGCCGCCCAGCCCGCGGGCCAGGCGCCTAGCCAGGCGCCCACCCAAACGTCAGGTGATGCATCAGGTCAGGGTTCGGGCCAGGATTCCAGCCAGACGACGCCCCAGCAGTCCCACCCCGCCGCCCGCCTCCATGCTGGAGACCCTCACCGGCCAGTGGCGGGCGGAACTGGAGCAGCTGCCCGGCCGGAACCTGCTGGAGGACACCTTCGAGCCCGCGCACCTGGGCTTCCTGGGCGGGACCCCGCTCAGCTTCGGCATGGGTGACAACTTCCCGCCGGCCAGCCAGGTGGAGGGACTGCGCCAGGCCCTGCTGGCGCTCCCCCCGGACAGGCTGATGGCCGTGGTGGCCGGCCTGGATTCGCTGCCGGCGGCCCACGCGGGCATGCGCCTGGCCTTCCAGTCCCTGGCCGCCGAAGCCTTCACCCAGGCCGCGACCGCGCTGGTGGTGGGCGAGGCGCCCAGGGAAGCCGTGCGCGACGCCCTGTTCAAGACCCTGCGCATGGCGCCCCAGCAGAACCCCATGCTGGCCGCGCTGGAGAACGAGCTCAGGGCGAGGGGCGCGGGCCCCGAGCAGATGGCCATGTCCGGGAGCTGATCGGCCAGCTGGACTGGGAGAGCCAGTCCATGGACGAGAAGCTGCGCAGGGCCAAGGACCAGGGCCGTGCTGCTGAAGCTCACCCTGGACCAGCGGCTGTCCTTCCTGCGCCGGCTGCTGGACGAGGGCCGGATCGAGGGGCTGCTGGCCCTGGTGGAGCAGATCCTCGACGCCCTGGGCTCGGAAGAAGTCTCCCAGCGCGAGGTAGCGGCCCAGACCCTGCCCGGCGTGTGCCGCTGGATGGAGGACCCGGGCCTGCCCACCGAGGCCGAGGGCCCCGTCGTCCAGGGCCTCACGGCGCATTTCGGCTGGGAGCCCCTGGCCCACATCCACCGCTCCAGCGCCGAGGCCCTGGGGGTGGTGCTGGCGGCCCAGGTGAACCGGGGCGAGCCCGGTCACGCCCTGGCGCTGGTGCGGGAGCTCGCGGGCCTGTGCGCCTTCCAGGAAGCCGACCAGGACTGGCGCGTGGAGGCCCTGGCCAGCCTGCGCGAAAGCCTGGCCAGGCCCGCCTTCCTGGCCAAGGTGGGCGAACTGCTGCACACCGCCAACCCGGAGACCATGCTGTCCGAGCTGATCCCCTACCTGGAGGAGGTCGGGCTGCCGGCGGCCGCGCTTCCTGGTGGGCCTGCTGGGCGACGAGCCCGACCGCAAGCGCCGCGGCCGGCTGCTGGAGGCCATCCGCAGCCTGGGCGACCCGGCCCTGCCCGCGGTCTACGAGGGGCTGGATTCGCCCACCTGGTACCTGGTGCGCAACACCCTGAACCTGGTCTCTGACATGGGCGACGCCGGCGCCCTGGACCGGGTCCGCGCCTGCCTGGCGCCATCCCGACGGCCGGGTGCAGCGCGCCGCGGTGCGGGCCCTGTGGAAGCTGGGCGGCCCGGCCTCGGTGCCGCCCCTGCTCGCCGCCTTCCCCGCAGGCGGACCCCGAGACCCAGGCGGAGATCATGTTCGCCCTGGTCCAGGTCCGGGCCGTCCAGGCCGTCGCGCCCCTGGCCGCGTTCGCCGTGGACCGGCGCAACCCGGAGGCCATCCGGGTCAAGGCGGCCGAGACCCTCGGCCAGATCGGCGATCCCCGCGCCATCCCGGTCCTGGTGGACATCGTGCGCCGCAAGGGCCGGATGATCACCACCGCCGAGCCCGTGCAGGTGCGCCTCGCGGCCTGCAAGGCCCTGCTCGCCCTGGACACCCCGGCCGCCTGGGAGGCCCTGTGCGAGCTGGTGGCCGCCGAACCCTGGCACCGGGACCGCTCCGCGCTGCAGCAAGTGGTCAACTCCCGCAGCAAGCCCCTGATGGACCACCGTGCCCCGAGCCCCAGCAGCTGATGGAGGCCTTCGCGGCCTTCACCCAGGCCTCGGAGCAGCTGCAGCAGCGCTACCAGTCCCTCCAGGGCCAGCTCGGGCGGATCCAGAACGAGCTGCAGACCGTGCTGGAGACCGTCCCCTTCGCCATCTGGGTGCTGGGCGGGGAGGGCGAACTGCGCTTCACCAACCGGCCCGAAGGGCCTGGACGGGCAGTTCACCGACGGTCCCGCCGCCCTGGGCGCCGGACGCCCCGGCCGGGCTGCGCCAGTTCCTGGACGCCACCGGCCGCGAGCGTTTCCTGGAGCAGGAGAACCGGCCCACCGATTCCGGCAAGATCATCACCCTGCGCGACGTCACCGAGGCCCACCTGCGCGCCCAGCAGGCCACCCGGGAGGAGCGGCTGCAGGCCATGGGCCTCATGGCCGCGGAGCTGGCCCACGAGATCCGCAACCCCCTGGGCAGCCTCTCGCTGTTCGCCGGGATGCTGGTCGAGGACCTGCGCGAGCAGCCGGCCCAGGCTGGAGCTGGCCCAGCACATCCAGTCCGGCGTGCACCGCCTGAACACCCTGGTCACCAACACCCTCACCTTCAGCCGGGACATCACCCCCAAACCGGAGACCTTCCCCCTGGCGGAATTCTGGGAAGGGATCCGCAAGGCCAGCAACCTGCCCGAGGACCCTGGCCTGGACCAACCGGGTGCCCGCCCGAGGCCACCTGGCACGCCGACCCCGGCCTGCTGCGCCAGGTGGCCGTGAACCTGCTGCAGAACGCCCTGCGCTCCATGGACGAGCGTGGCCGAGCCCCGGCTCCTGCTCGCCGCCGTGCCCGAGACCGTGGACGGCCGCCCGCACTGGCGGGTCACCCTGGAGGACAACGGCTGCGGCATCGCCGCCGACGCCCTGACGCGCATCTTCGACCCGTTCTACACCACCTTCGGCGGCGGCACCGGCCTGGGCCTGGCGGTGAGCCACCGCATCCTCATGGCCCACCGGGGCCTGATGAACATCGAAAGCAAGCTGGGGCAAGGCACCCAGGTGCATCTGCGGCTGCCCGCGGATGAGCGGCCGGGCTGATCCCGACCGTGCCATGAATCTTCGCCACCCGGATGGGCGGAGGGCGGGGATTTCAGCGGCGGGAACCTCGCAGGGAATTCCGGCCCAAAAGAACACCTTGCGGTCGGCTTCAGGTTGCGGGTCCTTGCGCCGACCCACCGGCGCGTGGTCCGCTTGCAACGTCTGCTGCGCTGCGGGCGATGCAAGCGGCCACGCTGCTCCTTCCCCCCAGGGCCGAGTCGATCCGTCTTCGTTCCATTGAACCCAAATTCAAACAAGCCATCCTCGGAACCCATGTGCTCCAAAGCGCCGGTGCCTCGCCCCAGTGCCGCCAACCGAAGGAACCCCCACCCCAGGCGGGGAAGGACAGCGTGAGACCTTGGCGCACGCGCAGGAGGCGAAGCCGACGAGCATGCGGCAAGGCTCTCACGCACCGGTGGGTCGGCGCACCGCCCCGGCACCCGAACCCGACCGCAAGGCACGACGGGCGGAACAACGGATGCCGCAGCAACAGCAGCCATGGTTATGCCGAGGGTGGCGCGCCTGAACAATTTGGATTTTCCAGATATTTCAGGAACCCGATCCCACTTTAATTCCCATGGCCTTCCAAGGAGGCCCATGAGAACATGATGGCTCACCGGAGGATGGATGTCGCTGCACATGATCGGGCCTGGCAAACATGCGCCGGAGATCGTCAATGCGGTTTCATCCGGCAGTGCCTCCAGGCGCACCGACATTAGGATTAGGGAGGAATACCATGGCTCTGATCTGTTTCGATCTTGACGGGACGCTGGTCGACCCCCTGCGCGCCATGCACCAGGCCTTCCGGACCACCTGCGAGGAATTCGGGCTGCCCTGTCCCAGCCCCGAGCAGGTGGCTTCGCGCATCGGCCTCGGGGCGGGCGAACTGTTCTCCGACCTGGCCGAACCCGGCCGTCTGGCCGCGGCCCGGCGGCGCTACTGGGACCTGTTCGCCGAACAGGGCATCGTGCAGCACCGGATCTACGACGGCACCCTGCTCATGCTGGCCCGGCTCAAGCACCAGGGGCACAAGCTCTACGTGGTCACGGTCAAGCCGGTCCGCTACGCGCGCCAGGTCCTGCACCAGTTCGACCTGCTCCTGGCCTTCGACGACGTGTTCGGCAGCGCGCTGGCTTCGCCCTGGCTTTCCAAGGGCGAAGTGTTCGCCCAACTGCGCGATCAGGGCATCCTCCAACCCGGTGGATTCATGGTCGGAGACCGGGCCGACGACATGACCGTGGCCAGGGACAACAACCTGGTTCCGCTGGGAGTCACCTACGGTTTCGGCAGCTACGCGGAGTTGAAAGGCGCCGGGGCCCAGGTCCTGTTCGATTCCGTCATGGAGCTCGATGATTGGTTCAAGGAAAAGCTTCGCGACCCGGAGATCCACGACTCCTTTTCCCGATCCGAGTAGAGGCGGTTGCCGGCCCTCCCCCGGTGACGCAGGTTTTGGTTGCCTTTCTGGTCCCGTGACGGAAAGATGACGTAACCAATCTCTGACAGCAACCCAAGGAGACATACCGTGCCAAAGCCCCAATCAGCACCACGTGTCGCGGCCCTCATCGGCCCCTACATGTCCGGGAAGACCACCCTGCTCGAAAGCCTGCTCTTCGCAAGCGAAGCCATTCCGCGCAAGGGGACCATCAAGGAGGGGAACACCGTGGGGGATGCGTCCCCCGAAGCCAAGGCCAGGCAGATGAGCGTGGAGATCTCGGTCGCCAGCGCCACCTACCTGGGCGAGTCCTGGACCTTCATCGACTGCCCGGGGTCCGTGGAATTCGCCCAGGAAACCATGAACGCGCTGATGGTCGCGGACGCGGCGGTGCTGGTGGTGGAAGCGGATCCGGCCCGGGCCCAGATGGCCCTGCCCATCCTCAAGTTCCTGGATGACCGTAACATCCCCCATACCATCTTCCTGAACAAGGTCGACAGCCTCACCGAGGCGGGCAAGATCCGCGAGACCATCGCCGCCCTCCAGGCCGGTCCCAGCGTCCGCTGGTGCTGCGCGAATACCCCATCCACGCGGGATCTTCATCACCGGCTACGAGGACCTGTCCCTGGAACGCGCCTTCAAGGCCAATCCGGGCCATCCTTCCGACCAGATCGAGATCCCCGAATCCATCCGCGAGGAGGCCATGGCGGCCCGGCAGGAGATGCTGGAGGCGATCAGCAACCTGGACGACGCCCTGATGGAAAAGCTGCTGGAGGAGCAGGTCCCCACCCGCGACGAAGTGTTCGCCACCCTCACCAGGGGTTTCCGCTCCGACCAGATCGTCCCCGTGCTGCTGGGTTCGGCCGACAAGGACCTGGGGGTCCGCCGCCTGCTCAAGCAGCTGCGCCACGAAGCCCCCGAAGCCAGGGACACCGCCGCGCGCCTGGGCATCCCGACCGAGGGCGGCGAAGTCTTGGCCCAGGTCTGGAAGACCGTGAACGCACAGCATATCGGCAAGCAGTCCATGGTCCGCGTCTGGCGCGGGGAGCTCACCGAGGGCATGACCCTCAACGGCCTGCGCCCCAGCTCCCTCACCCACCCCTTCGGCGCCAAGCAGGACAAGGTCACCCGGGCCGGCGTGGGCGAGATCGTCGCCCTGGGCCGCATGGACACCATCAAGACCGGAGACGTCCTCACCGCCAACAACAAGGCGCCCAGGCTGGAGTGGCCGGAGCCCATGCAGCCCATGACCGCCCTCGCGCTCAAGACCACCAAGATGGGCGACGAGGTCAAGCTCTCCGGCGCCCTGGCCAAGCTGCTGGACGAGGACCAGTCGTACCGCCTGGACCAGAACGCCGAGACCCAGGAGCGGGTGCTCTGGGGCCAGGGCGAGATCCACCTCAAGGTGGCGGTGGACCGGGTCAAGCGCTGGGGCGTGGAAGTGGCGCTCAGCACGCCGGCCATCCCGTACCGCGAGACCATCCGCAAGCCCATCAAGCAGCACGGCCGCTACAAGCACCAGAGCGGCGGGCACGGCGCCTTCGGCGACACCCACATCGAGTTCAAGCCGCGCGAGCGGGGCGCGGGCCTGAAGTTCTCCGACACCATCGTCGGCGGCGTCATCCCCAAGAACTACATCCCGGCGGTGGAAGACGGCTTCATGGAGTTCTGCAAGCAGGGGCCCCTGGGCTTCCAGATGGTGGACGTGGAGGCGATCCTGTACTTCGGCTCGTTCCACACGGTCGACTCCTCCGACATGGCCTTCAAGGCCGCGGCCCGGGTCGCCTGCACCGAGGGCCTGCCCCAGTGCAACCCCGTGCTGCTCGAGCCGATCCTGGAGGTGCACATCTCCGTGCCCTCGGAGCACACCTCCAAGGCCCAGAAGATCATCACCAGCCACCGGGCCGGCCAGATCCTCGGCTACGACGCCAAGCCCGGCTGGCCGGGCTGGGACGTGGTGGACGGCTACGTGCCCCAGAGCGAGATGCAGGGCCTGATCGTCGAGCTGCGTTCCCAGACCCAGGGCATCGGCTCGTTCACCTGGGCCTTCCACCACCTGCAGGAACTGGAAGGCCGGGACGCCGACAAGGTCGTCGAAGCCCGCAAGAAGGCCCTGGCCGAGGCATAGTCCCACTGCGGCGGCCGTTGTTCCGACCGCCGCGCCGCCCCACCCCTGTGTGAGATCCTTGCGGCGTCCTCGTCGGCTGCGCCTCCTGCGGGCGCCGCAAGGTCTCACGCTGTTCTTCCCGTGCCTGGACCCATCAACCGAGGTTCATTGTCCGTTTCAGGGACAAGGGACGAAGCCCATACTCAACGCCCAGGAAGGCCCAGCGTGAACCCTAGGGTCGCCTGGAGGCGGCGCAGCCGCCGAAGCCGACCCTAGGCGTTCACGCGACGGTGGGTCGGCGCGACGGGCGGAACAGCGGCGCCCGGTCAGGAGTCCAGGGCCTCCAGCAGGGCTTCGGCCACCGCGTGGGGGCCTTCGGCCTCCATCCCCGCGACCGCCAGGCGGGTGCGGATCTGGCCCACGAAGACGCCGGCGGCGTAGGCCGCCTCGAAGGTGCGCCGGGCCAGGCCCTCGTGCAGTTCGCGGAACTGCGGCGCGCCGAACGGGTTGGCGAAATAGCTGCCGGTGAGGCCGGTTTCGCTGGTGGTGCCCTTGGACATGGCGCATCCCGCCGAGAACACGTCCAGGGCTTCCTCCATGCCGAGGAAGCGCTGCAGGATCGGCCTGCCCTCGGAGACCTGCTCGTAGTTGTTGGCGTAGAGCAGGAAGTCGATGGGGTAGCCGGCCAGGACTTCGTCCAGGCTGGTCACCGGCAGCACCACCCTCGCGTTCACCCGCTGCGGGTTCATGAAGATGGCCCGGTCCATGGTGCCGAAGGCGTAGCCCAGCTGGAGGTCGTCCAGCCGCACGAAGGCTCCGGTCTCGGTGCCGAAGCCCTGCACCTGGCCGCTGGGCGAGATCTGCAGGGAGCCCATGTCGTCCGCGACGATGCGCATCTCCCGGATCCGCTCGGCGCCCAGCGTGCGGAAGGCTTCCAGGGACTCCGACTTGCCGGTGGCGGTGTCGCCGATGATCAGGACCGTGGCGGTGCGCCCGCTGCGCAGCTGGATCCGGACCATGGCGCCGTGGAAGGGCATCCGGCCCCGGGCCAGCATGGCGATGTTGTGCAGGGTGAGGGCCATCTTCTTCAGGTAGCCGAAGTAGCCGAAGCGCGGTTCGCCCGGTACGGCGCCCACCAGCAGCCCCGACGGGTCCTGGAAGAACACCGTGGGCAGTTCGCCGAACTCCGCCATGGCTTCGCTGGGCGCGCCGTAGACGAACACGGCGCCGGGCCCGGCGGCGATCTGCTCGTCGGTGGCCAGTTCGAACAGGTTGGCCAGGGCGCAGCCCAGGCCCACGAACTGCAGGTGGAAATAGAGGAAGACCACGATCGGGCCGACCTGGGCGGGGTAGCACAGCCATTCCCGGGGATCCAGCCGGAGTCCCAGGACCGGGTTGCGGCCCGCCGGCTGGAAGCTGCCGGTGCGGGTGTTGCTGGGCGGGTCCAGGATCATGGGCGGCACGATCCAGGTCTGCCGGACGAACGGGATGCCGCCCAGCACTTCGCGCATGCCCTGGGGCATGGGGCTGGCCTTGGGGGCGGCGATGAGGGCGGCGTTGCACCCGGCCGGCACCTGGCGGTAGACCCGGGGGTGCCTGCCGCTGATGTTCCGGCAGATGTCGCGGTAGATGTCGCGGATCAGGTGGGTGAAGCCTTCGATCGCGCCGTCGAAGGCGTTGCCGGCCTCCCCCGCGGGCGCCGAATGGATCACCATGTAGCGGCCGTAGGAGCGCCAGAAGTCGTAGAAGCCGTTCACGAACTCCATCAGCGCCTTGCGCCGCCTGGGGGCCAGCAGGTCCACCGCGTGCGGCAGGCGCAGCGCCACCTCCTCCAGGGGCTGCTCGCACAGGCCGGCGAACAGCGACTGCCACTGCCCCACCGTCAGGGCCGAGGGCCCCAGCTGGTCCATCTGCTCCAGCACGGGGTGCGCCCCGGCCCGGCGGTAGTCCAGGTAGCGGTCCAGGAAATCCAGGAAGAAACCGCTCGCCACCAGGTCCTTGGCCTGGGCGCAGAGGTTGCCGGTGGTGTGGAACACGGCCTGCTTGCCGTAGATTTGCAGCGTCTTTTCACTCATGCCAACCCCTTGGAACTGAAAGCGTTGGCTTGAATCTAGACAAAAAAACGTTATAGTCAATAATTTTTCTTCATAGATAATTTTTTTTCATTCAAAGATTATTATACAAGTCAGGTAAGGTTCCATCCCGATCAGCGGCCGCTCCACTCCGGGCAGGCGGTCTGGATCAGCGCCAGGTGCTGGTCGATCCAGGCGTCGGCGAAGGCCTTGCCGAGCCTCTGCCCGGCCTGCACGTCGCTGGGGTAGTGCACGCCGCCCAGCACCTGGTCGGTGCCCAGGAGGGCCCCGGTGGCGTCGAAGGCCGGCTGGTCGGAGGGATCCCACTGGCGCAGGATCTCGGCGAAGAGGGCGCCCAGGGCCGCGTTGAGGCTGGGGTAGGAGTAGCTGGCCTCCAGGGGCAGGACCGGCATCACCGCCGCGTTGGCCGCGTAGGGGCGGGGCCGGAGGAAGGTGTTCAGCAGGGACTCCTGGATGGGCAGGAAATCCTGCCGGGCCTGGTTCAGCACGGCCTCGGTGAGCGGGAACCGGCTCAGGTCGATCGGCCCGCTCCGTCCGGCCACGCCGGCCGGCGCGGTGATGTCCTGGATGAAGCAGCCCAGGCTCGGGGTGGATTCGCTGCTGGCCCTGGCCACGTCCTGGGGCGTGCGCGAGCCCTGCAGCCAGAGCAGGATGGCCTGCTCCGACTGGCCCGTGACGCTCCCCGGCGCGGGGTAGAGGCCGACCACGGCGAGCCAGTCCGGCCCGGCCGCCGCCAGCGGCGTGAGGCAGGCGCAGGTCAGGGCGAGGGAAAGCAGAGGGGTCCGATTCAAACGTCGCATGAGGTCCTCCGGAAAGAGGAGTGAGTCTGGCAGCATTCTCGAGAAAATATTTTTAAAAAAAGTTATAATTGATACTTATAACTAATTTTTGATTTTTTAACGCCGGAAGCTGCGGATGCCCGCAGCAGGGTTCGACGCGCATGAAGGTGGCATCCCGTGATTTACTTGATGCCAGGAGGCTGACTTGCCGCGCATCGAGTGCATCGCCATCGGCACGGAACTGCTCACCACCGGCCGGCTGGACACCAACTCCGTGTGGCTGGCCGAGCGGCTCGGGGAGATGGGGCTTTCCCTGCACTGCAAGACGGCGGTGGGGGACTCGCGGGAGCGACATGCGCGCCCTGTTCCAGGACGGCGCTGGAGCGTTCCGACATCATCCTGTGCACCGGCGGCCTGGGGCCCACCTTCGACGACTTCACCAAGGAGGTCTGGGCCGAGGTGGTGGGGGCGCCCATGCGCGAGGACGCCGGGGCCCGCCGCGACATGCTGGCCTATTACGCTTCGCGCAACCGGGTGCCTTCGGCCAGCAACTTCCAGCAGGTGATGATCCCTGAAGGCGCGGAGCCGGTGCGCAACCCGGCCGGCACCGCCCCCGGCGTCTACTGGGAGGATCCCAGAGGATACCCGGGCCGGCGGGTCATCCTGTTCCCGGGGGTGCCGCGGGAGATGAAGCTCATGTGGGAGCAGCAGATCGCCCCCCGCCTCAGGCCCTTCGCCCAGGCCCCCCTGCACACCCTGCGCATGGTGTTCGGGTCGACCCCGGAAAGCGCGCTGGGCGAGCGCACCCAGGCCCTGCGCGAGCGCTTCGGCCAGGTGGATTGGACCATCCTGGCCGGGATCCACCACGTGGAGATCGTCGGCCGCGCCCCGGACCCCGCCCTCCTGGACAGCGCCCTCCAGGCCTTCCGGGACGGACTCGGGCCCGACCTGGCGCACGCGGGCCCCGACGGCGGCATCGAGGACGCGGTGCTCGCGCTGCTGGGGCGCCGGGGCGAGACCCTGGCCGTGGCGGAGAGCATGACCGGCGGCAACCTCGCGGCCAGGCTCACCGCCGTCGCGGGCGCCTCCTCGGCGTTCCTGGGCGGAGCCACGGTCTACTCGGCCCGGGCCAAGGCCGCGCTCGCCGGCCTCGACCCCGGCTTCATCAAGGCCCACGGCACGGTTTCCGAGCCGGTGACCCGGGCCCTGGCCGCGGCCATCCGCGAGCGGCTCGGCGCCACCTGGGGCCTGGCGGTGACCGGCAACGCCGGCCCGGCCGAGGACAGGGACGGCCCCGCGCCGGTCGGCACCACCCTGGTGGCCGTGGCCGGGCCGGACGGCACCGACGCCAAGGCCTTCATCCTCCCGGGCGGGCGCGCCGAACTGCAGGCGCGCGGCGCCTCCTGGGCGCTCGACATGCTCCGGCGCAAGCTGCTCTGCTAGAGTTCAACGATGATCATTCCCACGACCCAGAGCTACGCGATCTGGTGCCTCGGCGCCTTCCTGTCCGGCAGCATCCCCTTCGGCCTCCTGCTGATGAAGCTGGCCGGCAAGGGCGACGTGCGCGCCCAGGGATCCGGCAACATCGGCGCCACGAATGTCCTGCGCTCGGGCGGCAAGGGGCTCGGGGTCGCCACCCTGCTGCTGGACACGGCCAAGGGCTGGCTGCCGGTGTTCCTGGCGGCCCAGGCCGGGCTGGGGGCCGAAGTCCTCGCCTGGATCGCGCTGGCGGCGGTGCTCGGGCACGTCTTCACGCCCTGGCTGAAATTCAGGGGCGGCAAGGGCGTGGCCACGGCGCTGGGCGCGGTGCTGGCGTACCACCCCGCCATGGTGCTGCCCGCCTTCGGGGTGTTCCTGGCGACCGTGCTGATCTCCCGCTACGTGAGCCTGGGCAGCATCCTGGCCGCCCTGGCCCTGTTCCTGACCGCGCTCGGCCTGGCCGGGCCGTGGGCCACCCTGCCGCTGTCCCCGTCCTCGCGCTGGCCGGCCCTGCTGGCCTGGGCCCTGCTGGTGGGCCTGGTGGTCGCCAAGCACCGGGCCAACATCCAGCGGCTGGTCCAGCGCCGCGAATCGCGTTTCTGGGGCGCCAAGCCATGACCCGCCGGCCCGACATCGCCATCTTCGGCGCCGGCGCCTGGGGCACCGCCCTGGCCATGGCCTGGGCCCGCCAGGGAGCCCAGGTGGCCTTGTGGGGCCATCCCGAATCCCTGGTCGGCGCCCTGGCCCTGAAGCGCCGCCACCCCTCCCTGGGCGGGGCGGAACTGCCCCCCAGCGTGCGCCCCCTGTCCGACCCCGAGGACGCCTTTCCGGCCCCGCTCTGGGTGAGCGCCCTGCCCACCCAGGTGAACCCCGCGGTGTGGACCGACCTGGCCGGGCGCACCGCGCACCGCCCCGAGCTCCTCATCCACGTCAGCAAGGGCATCCTGCGCGGCAGCCACCTGCGCGTCACCGAGGCGCTGGAGCCGCTGCTCCGGGTGCCGGCGGGGGTGCTCTCCGGCCCCACCTTCGCCGACGAGGTCGCGCGCGACCTTCCCACCGCCATCCTGCTGGCCCTGCCCGCCGTCGTGGGCGAGGAGCGGGCCCTGGAGCTGCAGGCCCTGCTGGCCACCCCCACCCTGCGCGTCTACCTGAGCCGGGACGTGACGGGCGTGGAGCTGTGCGGCGCCTTCAAGAACATCCTGGCCATCGCCGCCGGCCTGGTGGAGTCCCTGGGCCTGGGCAACAACGCGAGGGCCGCGCTGATCACCCGGGGCCTGGCGGAGATGGGCCGGCTGGTGGAGCGGCTGGGGGGCCGGCCGGAGACGGTGATGGGCCTGGCCGGCATGGGCGACCTCCTGCTCACCGCCACCGGAGCCCAGAGCCGCAACCGCAGGTTCGGCGTCATGCTGGGCCAGGGCATGAGCCCCGACGCGGCCACCCGCGCCCTGGGCAACCAGGTGGTGGAGGGGGCCTTCACCACCGAGGCGGCGCTGGGCCTGGCCCAGGCGCACGGGCTGGAACTGCCCATCACCCTGGAGGTGGGCCGGCTGCTGCAGGGCGCCGATCCCCGGGAATCGGTGAAGCGGCTGATGCAGCGCTCGCTGAAGCAGGAGGGCTGAACGGCGGGGCTATCCCTTGGCCCGTGCGGCTTTCTGCCCGGCCTTGAAGGTGGACACCAGGTCGTGCGTCACCTCCCGCAGAAGTTCGGACAGGCTGCGGCCCTGGGCTTCGGCCAAGGCTTCCAGGGCCTCCTTTTCACCCCGCTCCGTACGGAAAGTGACCAGCTCGGTGACGACCCTGGGTTCGCCGCCGCTCGGCCGCCCCATGCGCACGATGGGAATCCCGGCAGGCGCGTTGCGCATTTCCCTGGCCCAGGCCTCGGCTTCGGCGGCGCGCTCGGGGAAGGGCTTCCTGGCGTGCACCTTGGGCAGATCTCCGGCCTTTTCGACAACCTCCACCCAGTTCATTCCCTTGTTCGCTTTGGTCACTTTTGGCCCCTCCTTCCCGCATCCCCCATGGTGAAGCGGTAGCCCGTTACCGGCTCGAAGATCCATCGGGCCCGGTCCACCACTTCCACCACCATCCTGTAGCACTTCCCATTCACGGAACCTTGCAGCATCAGCCTCCCGAAACGACTGCCCACCACGGACAGGTCTTTCGCATCCATCAGGGCGTCAAAAACTTCGCGTCTTACATTATGTCTCGTTCTGATGTGCTCTTCCGCAGCAAATGTCCATCTCAGTATAGGTTTTTCGGGTTCCATGTTCGAAACCACTACCGTTAATGTAATACATAAATTCCGCCTGGCAAGGCTGCAGTCCCTGGATGCCTTCCAATGCTATGAGAAGATGGCATTCAGCAACTGGAAGAAACCCAAAATGATGCCCAGTGCCAGAACCATCCTGCCGATGGCCAGCAGGGTGGACTTGGTCTTCTCGGAGAACTCGCGGCGCCCGGACGGTTGCCAAAGCCCCGAACCGAAGAAGAGGTTCTGCCAGGAGGGCACGCCGACGGTCGGACATGGACGGGCGGAATCGTCCTTCAAGGCGACGAGCCTTTCCGCTTCGGCCTGTTCGGCGACCTTTCTCAGGGTTTCTGGATCGATCTGGTATCGGTCTGTCATGTTGCCTCTGGTGTTATTTGGGGTGGATCGGTCAAACGGCGAGATGGCGGATCCCGCCTCGGGTTCCCATCAGGGGTGTTGTGAAATATTTATTGGTTCCCTGGATTTTCCGCTAGGCCAAAGGCATGGTTTGTCTTTTGTTTAGCCAAGGGATTCGCGTCGGTTCATCCAACTAAAAAAATATATACGCTGAGGAGGCCGAGGCGCAGAGAACGCAGAGCCCAGGAATCATGGGGTCGGTCCCCGATTGCAGGCCGCGTGATTCATCCGGAGCAGTCAGGGTACCTATGAATTTGCGGTCGACTGGCTCCGACCCATTCCCGCATGCACACCCTGGCCCCGCCTTTGGCGGGGTCCCGGGCTTCGCCCGGGAGTTCCGGAGGCGGGTGGCCGGTGGCACGCGCCCCAGGCGAACTGCTTCAGATTCCAGGATCCATCCAGGGCGTGTGCCACCGGCCACCCGCCTCCGGAACCCATGGGTGCGCATGCTCGCGGCGCGATGAACCTGCGCTGACAGAGTCACCGATCCTGCTTTATCCCCTTCATCCCATTCATCCCCGGCCAAATGCTTTTCCAGGCATGCAGCGGTGACCCGAGTTTGTGGAACTCCGCGTCCTCAGCGCCTCCGCTTCCTCAGCGTTATTTTTTTACATGCTTTTTCCGAACCGCCAATTCTTTGCGTCCGTCAACGGATCAAATTTCATTTTCCCAAAAAAGATCCGGTAAAATGCGCATCACAATAACATAAATAGCTTTATACAATAATGATTTCCGTTCCGGGAGGCAAAGCCAACCCCGCCGCAAGATCACGCTTGCCATGCAGGATCCGCCAGACGTCCAGGTGATCTTCACGTTCCAGATAGAAGATCAGATGCGGAAAACGCCCCACCGGCCAGCTGCGCAGCCCCGGAAGGTCCAGTTCGCGGGCATGCCGGTGGGAGCCCGAGGACGGGTAGCGGCCGATGTGGGCGAAGGCATGTTCAAGCGCGTTGACGAAGTCCATGGCGGCCTTGTCCGCGCCTGCCTTGAAATAAATATCGACGGCATCCTGGATGTCCTGGACCGCCTGGACCCGCGGGATGACCGGCCTGGGCCTCACTTCCGGGCACGCCTGCGGATGCCTTCGCGCAAGCCTTCGAAATAATCGCTGTCAGCCACCCCGGCCGACGCCGAGGCCGCGCCTTCCAGCAACAGGCCTCGAAGGCGGTTGCGCTCCTGGTCCCGGCGGATCAGTTCCCGCACATACTCGCTGCTGCTGCCATAGCCGCCCTGGGCGACCTGGAGGTCGACGTACGATTTGAGGGTTTCAGGGAGAGAAACGTTCATCGTGCTCATGCCCCAAGGTAGAGTTTTTGGCAAACTTTGGCAAGCCCCGGCGACCGCGATCCGGGCGCTATGATGCAACCATCCACCTTGAGGAGGTTTCCATGAAACTGACGTTCCCCGGAATCCGCACCTTCCTGCTCAGCCTGGCGGTCTGCCTTTCAGCGGCGCGCCCCGCACCGGCCGACGACATCCGGGTGGTCAGTTCCGGCGGGTTCGCCCCGGCGCTCCTGGCCCTGACCCCGGAATTCGAACGCGCCACCGGGCATCACCTGATCACCCAGTGGGGCCCGTCCATGGGCGAGACGGTCAACGCCATCCCCAACCGGCTTCGGCGCGGGGAAGCCATCGATGTGGTCGTGATGGTCGGCGCCTCCCTTGAGGACCTGGTGCGCAAGGGCCAGGTGGCGGCCGACTCCACGGCGCTCCTGGCCCGCTCCAGGATCGCCGCGGCGGTGCGCGCCGGCGCCCCGAAGCCCGACATCCGCACGGTGGAGGCGCTCAAGGCGGCGCTGCTCGGCGCCAGGTCGATCGCCTATTCCGACAGCGCGAGCGGCGTCTGGCTGTCCCAGGTGCTGTTCCCCAGGCTGGGAATCGCGGACCGGATCAAGGGCAAGGCGCGCATGATCCCGGCCGAACCGGTGGGCCAGGTGGTCGCCCGCGGGGAAGCCGAGCTCGGGTTCCAGCAGCTGAGCGAACTGCGGGCGGTCACCGGCATCAACATCCTCGGCGTGCTTCCCGCCGAAGCCAACGTGACCACCCTCTTCTCGGCGGGGGTCGTGACCGGAGCCCGGTCGGCCGAGGCCGGGCGCGCCCTCATCCGCTTCCTCGCTTCGCCCGCCGTGGCCGAAACCGTCAACCGGACGGGCCTTGAAGCGGCCAGCGGAAGCAATGAATAAAAAATAACTATTCGAGATTGGCGCCCTGCTCGCGGATCTGGTCCAGGGCCCCCTTGGCCTCCATCACGGCCCGGGTCATGGCCAGCCGCTTGCACTTGGAACCGCAGGTGTTGAGTTCGCGCAGCACCTCCTGGCTCCAGATGTCCAGGGCCTTGCCGCCCAGGCGGCCCTGCTTCAGCCGCTCGGCGAAGTCGTCCAGGTGCGCGGCCAGGCGCACCAGTTCCTCGCGCACGTCCTGGCGCTCGGCCAGGGCGCCGGCTTCGGCCACCACCCGCTCGGCGGGAAGCTGGCCGGACAGCTGCGCGTCCTTCAGCACCTGCTCCAGGCGCTGGCGGTACTGCTCGGGCAGTTCCCGCGCCTGCAGTTCGGCCTCGGCCTGGAGCGTCTCGCACAGGGCGCGCAGGCGCGCCAGGGAGTCGTGGAAGAACGGCTCCAGGCGCTTGGCCTCCCGGTCGCGGCCGGCGTTCCACGCCTTCAGCAGGGCGTCCAGCCCCGCCATCACCGTCGGCTCCAGCCGCTCCGCCAGGTCCGGGCTGGCGGCCACCCACGCGCCCGGCAGGCGGAAGAAGGCTTCGGCGCTGAGCGGCGGCAGGTTCAGCCACTCGGCGTCCTCCTGCCAGGACTTGGCCATGGCGCGCAGCAGCGCGCGGTTGATCTGGGGCTCCAGCCCGGGCTCGTCCTGGACTTCCACGGTGAGGTCCAGCTTGCCGCGCTGGGCCGCTTCGCGCACCGATGCCCGGATCGCCGCCTCCAGCGGGAACAGGGCGGGATGGATGCGCAGCGAGAGGTCCATGGCCTTGTGGTTCACGGATCGGAGGGTGAGCCGGAGCTGGCCTGTCTCCAGCGGCAGGGCGGTCTCGGCGAAAGCGGTCATGGAGCGCATGGGGCGACCTCACAGTCCGGTCAGCATAGCAAGTTCACTCGGCGTCCAGCTTGCCCAGCAGCCAGGTTTTGCCCCGCAGCCGCTCCACGCTGCGCTCGGGCATGAGTTCGAGCGGCGACCTGAGCCCCGGCTCCAGACCGAGCCTGGGCACCGCCGCGCGGTGGAACCCGAGCCTGGCGCCCTCCTGCAGGCGGAGGGGCAGCTGGGCCACCGGGCGCACCTCGCCGGTGAGGCCCACCTCCCCGAGGAACAGCGCCTTGGGCGCCAGCAGCCGGCCCAGGGCGCTGCTGGCCAGGGCCGCGATCACCGCCAGGTCCGCGGCCGGATCCTCCACCTCCAGGCCGCCCGCCACGTTCAGGTAGACGTCCCGGTCGTGCAGCTGGATGCCGCCGCGCCGCTCGGCCACGGCGCAGAGCATGGCCAGCCGCTGGCCGTCGATGCCCAGGGCCGTGCGGCGCGGAATCCCCAGGCCCGCGGAAGCGACCAGGGCCTGGATCTCCACCACCACCGGCCGGGTGCCGGAGAGCACCACGGTGGCCGCGCAGCCGGGGCTCGGCTCGGCGTCCAGGAAGAACGGATTGCCGTCCACCGGCACCAGCCCGCCCTCGGTCATGGCGAACACGCCCAGTTCGAACGCCGCGCCGAAGCGGTTCTTCAGGGCGCGCAGCAGGCGGTGGTGGTGGTGCCGGTCGCCTTCGAAGGCGAGCACGGTGTCCACCAGGTGCTCGAGCACCTTGGGCCCGGCCAGGGTGCCGTCCTTGGTGACGTGGCCCACCAGCACCAGCGGCGTGCCCGTGCTCTTGGCCCAGCGGGCCAGCAGGGTGGCGCAGCCGCGCACCTGGCTCACGGACCCGGCCGCGGACTCGAACTCCGGGTCGAACAGGGTCTGGATGGAATCCACCAGCAGCAGGGCCGGCTTCATGGCCTCGGCGGCCTCCAGGATGCGCCGCACGTCGGTCTCGGCGAACAGGTGGATGTCCGGGTTCTCCGCCCCCAGGCGCCGGGCCCGCAGCTTGATCTGGCGCTCGCTCTCCTCGCCGCTGGCGTAGAGCACCGCGCCCGCGCAGGCGGCGGCCCACTGCAGCACCAGGGTGGACTTGCCGATGCCCGGCTCGCCGCCCAGCAGCACCACCATGCCCGGCGACCACGCCGCCGCCCAGCACCCGGTCCAGTTCCGCAGGCCGGTGGCGCGCCGGTCCACGTCGCTGACCGCCACGTCCGCCAGCGCCACCGGGTCCTGGTAGCCGCTCTGGGCGAAGGCGCTGCGGGCCCGGCGCCAGGTCCTTGCGCAAGCCCCCCCGCACTTCCTCGATGGTGCCGAAGCCGCCGCAGGCGCCGCACTTGCCCATGGGCCGCGGCGACCGGGCGCCGCAGGCGGTGCACTCGTAGAGGGATGTCGGTCTTCGGCCATGGAACGACTCTATCAAAGAAACCCGATTGGCGTTTCCGCCTATAAATCGCCTTCCGGAGCCCGCCACTCATGGCGCGCGGCGGGAAATGGCCTGGCCGAACGCAAAATTCTGAGTGTGTCAAGACGAAATCGGGATCGAAAGGGCCCCTTCATCGCGGCCGCTGGACCGGCCTCCTCGACAGGATTCGTAAGGGGCACTTCTCCATGGACTTACAAAAACAGGAGGTGGGAGCGGTTTTGGACGGTGTGGAAAACCTTGTGGATTTCCCCTCCGGATTCCCCATGAACCGGTCGGATATAGAGGTTTGCCTGGGCCGCCGCGCCTGCCACTGAACACATATTTATTGTATTTAGGATGGTTATGTTGATATGAATCGAATCATTGGATTAAGGCGCGGGGAAGGAGTTATCCACAGTTTCCGCTTTCTTTCGCGTTGACATCCCACGGCGTCCGTTCTAACTACTCATGACGCCCCTGTGACAAGGGTGTAAACCCCCCACCGGGTCACACCAGCTGCGTGGCTTCGCGCAACTGCACGCTCACCAGGCGGGAGACGCCCAGCTCCTCCATGGTCACGCCGTAGAGGGTGTCGGCGGCCATCATGGTGGGCTTCTGGTGGGTGATGACGATGAACTGGGTGCCGTCCTTCATCTTCTGCACCATGGCCGCGAACCGGCCCACGTTGGCCTCGTCCAGCGGCGCGTCCACCTCGTCCAGCACGCAGAAGGGGCTCGGCTTGTAGTGGAAGATGGCGAAGAGCAGGGAGATCGCCGTGAGCGCCTTCTCGCCGCCGGACAGCAGGGTGAGCGCCTTGGCGCTCTTGCCGGGGGGCTGGGCGGTGATCTCGATGCCGCACTCCAGCAGGTCCTTGGGGTCCTGCAGGGCCGAGGGTGGCGCTGCCGCCGCCGAAGGCCTCCCGGAACACCTCCTGGAAGCGCCGGTTGATGAAATCGAAGGCCTCGCGGAAGCGTTCCTCGGAGATGGAATTGATCTCGCGGATGGTGGCTTCGAGGTTGCCGATGGCCTCCATCACGTCGCCGCGCTGCTGGTTCATGAAGCCGAGCCGGTCCTCGGCCTCCTTGAGCTCCTGGATGGCCAGGGGGTTGACGCTGCCCAGGTCGAGGCGCTTGCCGTGCAGCTCGGCCAGGCGGGTCTGGTGCACCAGTTCGCCCAGGGCCCAGGCCTGGCGCTCCTCGTCGGTGACCGAGGCGAGGAACTCGGGGATGGTCATGGCCAGCGCCAGCTCGATCTCCCTGCCGGTGGCGGTGAGGCTGCCCTGCACCTGCGCCCCCTGCAGCAGCGCCTCCTGGTGCAGCTGGCGGGCGTTCTCCAGGGCCTGCTGCAGCTCGCGCACGGCGCGCTCCCGCAGGCGCAGGCGCTCCTGGGCCGCCTCGATCCCGGGCAGGGCCCCGGCCTGCTGGGCCACCAGCGCCGGCGCGGTCCCGGAGCAGCGCCTGGACCTCCAGCTCCAGCTCGGCCAGGCGCGCCACGGCCTGTTCCGCGCGCTCCCGGGCCTGCTGCATGTCGCCCTGGATCCGCGCGCGCTCCGCCTCCAGGTCGAAGGTGCCGCGCTGCAGCTGCTGCAGGTGGCGCTGCAGGGCGTCCCGCTCGGCCCAGGCCGAGGCGCGCATCCGGGAGGCCTCCACCAGGATCCCGCGCTGCTCCTCCAGCGTCCGCTGGGCCTCCTCCCGCCGGGCCTCCACGGCCTGGACGGCCTCGGCGAGCCCGGCTTCCTCCGGGCGGCCTTCGGGCACTTCCAGGGCCCGCAGCCGGGCCTTGAGCGCCGCGATCTCGCCCTCCAGCAGTTCCCACTGGGCGTCGGCCCGCTCCTGGGATTCGCTGGATCTCCCGCAGCTGCGCCGCCACCGAGGCCCGCGCGCCCTTCAGGTCCTCCAGGGCGCGCCGCGCCGCCAGGTGGTCCTCCTCCATCTCCTTGAAGCGCGAGGCGGCGTCGCCCATGCGGGATTCCAGGGCCTTCACCTCCGCCTCCAGGGTCTCCACCCGCTCCAGCTGGGTTTCCCGCGCGCCGCGGGCCGCCTCCTGCTCGGCGCGCAGCTTGAACGGCGAGGCCGCCGGGGCCGCCGCGCCCACCTGCACCGGGCCGTAGGGCAGCTTCACCAGGCGCGGGGACACGAAGGCCAGGTCCGGGTGGGCTTCGCCCAGCCGCGGCAGCAGGCGCGTCGGCGCACAGGAAGGCCCGCGCCAGCAGGGCCTCCAGGGGCCGCGCCCGGCCCGGTTTCCAGCGCAGGCGGCCGGCCAGCGGCACGCAGTCCGGCGGGGCGTCCGACGGGGTGCGCGTGGCGCCGGCCGGGGCGCCGGCGCAAACCCACAGCCGGCCCGGCGCCTCCGGGGTCGCCGCGAGGCCGCCCGGGCCCAGGGCCACGGCCTGGGTCCAGGCGCCCAGCAGCCGCTCCACGCCGGGCAGGTCCTCCTCCTCCACGACCAGGGCGTCGGCGAGGGCCAGGGGATCCTCGCCGCGCTGGCGCATCCAGAGCAGCGCCTTCTGGGTCTCCTCGGACCCGGCGGCCGCGCGCAGGGCATCGGCGATCTGGCGCAGCCGGCGCTCCTCGCCGTCCAGCGCGCCTTCGGCCTCGCGCAGCGAGGCCGCCGCCGCGCGGTGCGCCTCCAGCGCCTCGGCGCGGATCCGGCCCTGGACCTGCACGGCCTCCTCGATCTGCTCGAGCCGGTCGGCGGCGCCCTCCTCCTCGCGGCCCAGGCGCAGCTGGTCGGCCTGGAGCGCCTCCAGCCGGGGGGCGCGCATGGCCTCCTCGTGGTTCAGGGCGTCCAGCCGCCCGGAGCGCTGGGCGATCTCCTGGTGCAGGGCCTGGCGCCGGTGCTGGGCCGCCAGGGCCTCCTTCTCGGCCTCGGCGCGCCGGGCCCGCAGCGCCTTTCAGCTCGCCCTCCACGTGGCGCAGGGCGCCGCCGGCCAGCGCCACGGCCTCTTCGGACCGCGGCCACCAGCGCCGTCCCGGGCCTCCAGGGCCGCCGCCGCGGCGTCCAGGGCGGCCTGCAGGCGCGCCAGCTCGGCCGCGCTGTCGCCGCTGCGCGCGGCGAGCTCCTCCAGGCGCAGCGCCAGCTGCCCGCCCTGGTCCCGGGCATCGCGGATGCGCTCGCCCTGGAACCCGCGGTCCTGCTCCAGCAGCCCGCGGCGCTGGTCCAGGCCGGCGACGGCGCGGACCCTGCGCTCCTGCCGGGCCTGCAGCTCGTCCAGGGCCGAGGTGCAGGCGCTCCGCCTCCGAGCGCGCTTCCGAGGACCTGGGCGGTGAGCACGGCGATGCGCCGCTCCAGGGCGTCCAGGTTCTCCAGGACGGCGTCCTTGGCGGCTTCCAGCTCCAGCGCCTTGCCCGCCAGCAGGATGCGCTGGGTGGCCCGGATGGCGGCGTCCAGCTCCTGGGCGCGCCGGGCCTTGGAGGCCTGGCGCTTGAGGGATTCCTGCTGCTTGCCCAGCTCGAACAGGATGTCGTCCAGGCGCAGGAGGTTGGCCCGGGTCTCCTCCAGCCGGCGCTCGGCGTCGGTGCGCCGCAGCTTGTAGCGGGTGATCCCGGCCGCCTCCTCCAGCAGGGAGCGCCGGTCCTTGGGCTTGGAGGACAGGATCAGGTCGATCTGGCCCTGCTGGATGAAGGAATAGGCCCGGGTGCCCATCCCGGTGTCCAGGAGCAGGTCCTGCACGTCCTTCAGCCGGCATTCCCGGCCGTTGACGCGGTAGTCGCTGCCGGTGTCACGGTACAGGCGCCGGGAGACGGTCACCTCCCGGGTGGCCCCCGGGCAGGGCGGCGTCGGGCATCTCCAGGGTCAGCTTCACCTCGGCCATGCCCATGGGCCTGCGCTGGCCGGTGCCGGCGAAGATCACGTCGGCCATCTCGGCGCCGCGCAGCAGGGTCGCCCGCTGCTCCCCCAGGACCCAAGCCAAAGCATCGGATATGTTAGACTTGCCACACCCGTTCGGGCCGACCACCGCCGTCATCCCTGCCGGGAAGGTCAGCTTCTGGGGGTCCGCGAAAGACTTGAATCCATTAACTTCCAGGGCAACTAGACGCAAACTGGCAACTCCCCTCCGATCTTCCTCCGCCTATACTTCATACGTGCGTAAAAAACATTCGCCATTTGGGATTATGCATGCCCGGCGATAGACTAGCCCCCTGCACCCTGCCCGGAGCATCTGTGACAAGTACTTATGGAACCAAGTCAGCCTTCGCGCCCGAAGCCGGCCGGGAATCCTGCCGATGACGATTCTGGGACAAAGGCCGAAGCATGCTTCCATGGTATGGCTTGAGCCGCGCCGCGTCCACGCCGGAGGCCAGCCGCACCCCTTTTCCGGCGCCGCCGACGAGCTGACGCGCATCCTGGGCACCCTGCCGCTGGGCCCCACCGGCTGGGTGGTGGACGACGCCTGGGCCCCCACCTTGCTGCTGCGCGACATCGTCGAGCTGCCGCCGGGCGTCGAGGCCCGGGAGGCGTTCTTCCGCTGGCGCTACGCCCAGGACCTGCTCCTGGACCAGCCCCAGTTCGTCCAGGCCATGCCGCTGGAGGACAATGCCTGGCTCCTGGCGGGCATGCCCCAGCACCTCAGGGACGTGTGGGTCCAGGCCGCCGCGGCCTCGGGCCGGCCGATGCGCCGCCTCGTGCCGCGCTGGTTGTGGCTCTACAACCGGCTCGCCCCGGCCCGGGAGCTGCCCGGCCTGCTGCTCTCCCTCGCCCCGGCGGAGGATGGCCGCACCACCGGCACCCTGGCCGCCTGGGGCCGCAACCTGCTCCTGCTGCGCCAGTGGAGCGAACCGGCCCTGGCCGACGACTGGTGCCAGGAGCGGGTCCTCCCCACCATCGCCTACCTCCAGCGGGACGCCCGTTCGCCCCAGGAACTGCACGTCTGGGGCGCCGCCCAATGGCCCGATTGCGGCCTGCCCACGCACTTCATCCAGCCCGAGATCCCGGCCCAGGAGCCCCTCTAGATGGCCGTCCCCGTCCTCAAGATCAACCTCGCGCCGCCAAGCAACTACTGGCGTCTCAACCATATCCTGCTGAGCTGGGCGGCGCTGGCGGTGGGCGCGCTGATCCTGGCCGGAGCCCTGGGCTTCACCTGGAAGGCCTACCACGACGCGGCGGCGTCGGGCAAGCTGGCCCTCAGCCTGGCCAACAAGACCCGCTCGGCCGCCGACACCCAGAGCCGGATCATGGAGGAGCTGCGCAACGTGGACGTGGCCAAGGAACTGCCGCGCTGGCGCCTGGCCGAACGGATCTACACCGAGCGCAGCCTGCCCTGGTCCCGGCTCACCGCGGAACTGGAGCGCACCCTGGCCAAGGACGTGCGCATCAAGGCGGTCCAGCGCAACCGCAGCGCTGACATGAAGGTGCAGCTCAAGATCAAGGGCGAGGCGCGCACCCGGGAAGCCGAGGCCGCCTTCGTGGAGGCGCTTCAGAAGGACGCCTTCTTCGATCAGGTGATCCTGGAGCGGGAGGCCGAGCGCCAGGGCGGCGGGGTGGACTTCGACTACACCCTGGCCGTCAATTCCACGCCGCCGCCCTACCAGCCGCTGCCGAAGTCCGCCCCCCAGGCTCCCGCGAAGGCGCCCGTCAAGACATTGCCCGGCGCGCCGGCCAAGGCCCCTGCCGCCGCGCCGGCCAAGGCGCCCACGCCCGGTCCGTCCGGCATCGCCGTGCCGCCGCCTCAGGCGCGTCCCGCGCCCGCCGCGCCGCCCCCGGCCGCGCCTGAGGCACCCGCGAACCAGCCGACCTTCAGGATGCCGGGCATGGCGCCTCACCGGCGCCCCTTCCCGCCCAACAACCAGCCCGGCAACCAGCCCAACAACCAGCCCGGCAATGCGGGGGCCAACCCATGACCACCTCCCTCCGCGCGAGCCAGTTCCGCCTCGTCGGCGGCTCCGTCCTGGCCCTGGCCGGCCTGCTCATCGCCCTCTTCCTGCTGCCCGACGCCTCCGACAAGCGCATGCGCACCGAGAAGGCCGTGAAGGATTCCGCCTCCACCTTCGACCGGCAGATCAGGGACCTGAAGAGCGTACAGGCCGAGGCGGACCGCATCAAGGCGGACCGCCAGGCCCTGGATGAACTGCTGAACAACATGCCGGCGGAGGGGGTGGGCAAGCTGCACTGGAAGCTCAGCCAGACGCTCTTCGAACTCACCAAGAAGCACCAGGTCCGGCTCATCTCCGTGAAGTACGGCCCGCCCACCCGGGAAGGCTCCAAGGGCAGCGCCCTGGAGTCCGTGGACGTGGAATTCAATGCCACGGGTGTCTACATGAACTTGAAGTCATTCATGCTCGCCCTGGAGGGCAGCAAGCTGCCCTTCGCGGTGGTCGCCGCCAAGCTGGAGGAAAGCCCCGAGGGGGCCCACCTGACGATCACCCTGCGGGCCTTCCGGCAGTCCAGCGGCCCGGCCGACAGCCATGACGGGGAGGGCGCATGAGCCCCGTCGTGAAAGGCGTCGAGCCCAAGGGATGGCTGCAGGAGATCAAGTCCAACCGGCGCGTCCAGGTGGGCCTGGGCTGCCTTCCGGTGCTGATCTGGCTGCTCTGGCCCAGCTCGCCCAACCCCGCGGCGGCCCGGCGCGCCGGCGGCACCCGTGCCGGCAACGTGGCCCTGGACGACCGCCAGGTGCGCGAACTGGCCAAGCTGCCCGATTTGGCCAAGCTGGACAAGGCCGGCGAACTGCCCCACGAGGACCGGATGTACCGGGACCTGTTCATGTTCGAGGGCCCGCCGCCCCCGCCCCCGCCGCCCCCGCCGCCGCCGCCGCCGCCGCCCCCGCCCACCGCGGAGCAGCTCGCCGCCGAGGCCCTGCGCCAGGCCCGGGCCCAGGAGAACGCCACCCGACCGACCCTGCGCTACCTGGGCTACATGGGCAGCCTCACCGCCGGGCGGCTGGGCGCGTTCATGAAAGGCGAGGAGCCTGTCACCATCAAGCAGGGCGACCTGGCCAACCCGCACTGGCGGCTGGTCAAGCTGACCGACATCGCCGCGGAGTTCCAGAACTTGAAATTCGATGATCTCAAGACCAAGCTCGACGCTGTGGACATTGGCAGCCAGGGCGGCCGCACCACCCAGGCACCCACCAATGAATTCTGAAACTCAGCAAGGGACCGCACCAATGCCAAGCCGACCGATGCCCAGTCAAAGCGCCGCCCGAACCGCCAGGATCCGAGCCATGGCCCTGCCCGCGTGCCTGATCCTGACCCTCGGGTGCGGTCTGCACAAGGCGACGGTGGCCTACGATGAGGGCCGCTACGACGACGCCCTGACCGAGTATCGCCACGCCCTGCAGAAGGACCCCAACAACCTGGAGGCCAAGATCGGCTACCGCAAGACCGCGCCCCTGGCGGCCGAGCAGCACCTGAAGAAGGCCAAGAGCGCGCAGGCCCACGGGGACCTTCAACTGGAGACCATCGAGGTGGGCCGGGCGGTCGCCCTGGATCCCTCCAACGCCGTGGCCGTGGACTGGCTGGTGCGCCTGCAGCAGGCGGCCGAGAAGCGCCGGGCCAAGGTGGAGGCCGAGGAGAGCATCGACGCCGAGCGGGCCAAGGGCGAAGCCAAGAACGTCCTGCCCATCAACCCCAGGTCGCTGGAAGGCATGGACCTCAATTTCACCCGCAAGACCAGCCTCAGGGAGATCTTCCAGCAGCTGAGCAAGAACTCCGGCGTGAACATCGTCCTGCACTCCTCCGCCTCGGCCCAGGACATCCAGGTCTCCGTGGACCTGCGCGGGCTTTCGTTCCAGCGCGTGCTGGACACCCTGATGCTGCAGAGCGACCTGTTCTACAAGGTGATGGACAGCAACTCCATCATGGTGTTCAAGAAGACCCCGCAGAACCTGCAGGAGTACGAGAACAAGCTGATCCGCACCTTCTACCTCTCCAACGCCGAAGTGGAGAACGTGCGCCAGATCTTCAACGCCCTCATGCCCCAGCTGCGGGTGTTCATCGACAAGCGGCTGAACGCCATCACCGTCATGGCCAAGCCCACCGACCTCGCCATCGCCCAGCGCATCGTCAGCCAGCTGGACAAGGCCAAGGCCGAAGTGATGATCTACCTCGAACTGCTGGAAGTGGCCGAAAGCACCTCGGAAAACCTCGGCCTGCTGCCGACCGCCAGCCTCGACCCCACCAACACCACCGGGGTCTATTCCCTGGGCGCCACCCTGGCCTCCAACAACAACGGCGTCAATACCACCACCGGCTCGCTGTCGATCAGCAGCAGCAACATCCAGTACCTGGTTCCCCGGGCTCCGGCTGGACCTGGCCAAGACCAACGGCGAGACCCGGCTGCTGGCCAACCCCAACGTGCGCGTGATCTCCGGCGAGACCGGGGAAGTGAACATCGGCGACAAGATCAGCACCACCCAGTCCCAGATCGGCCTTCCCACCACCACCACCCCCACCGCCGCCACCTCCGCGGTGACCTCGGCCATCGGCGGGATCGCCACCGCCCAGACCTCCTACAGCTACGAGGACGTCGGCGTGAAGATCAAGGTGAAGCCCCGGGTGCATTTCAACGGCGACATCACCATCGACCTGGAGTCGGAGGTCAAGACCTTGAAGGCCGGCGGCGACCCGAGCCGGCCCAACCTCAGCCAGCGGGTGATCAAGACCTCGGCCCGGCTGCGCGACGGCGAGACGGCGATCTTCGGCGGGCTGCTGAAGGAGGACGAGCAGAAGAACCTGCAGGGCATCTGGGGCATCACCGACATCCCCGTGATCGGCAGCATCCTCGGCTACCACGGCAACTCCAAGGACAAGACCGACGTGATCCTCAGCCTGCGCGCCGTGGTGGTGCGCAAGCCCGACCTGAGCGAGGACGACTTCGAAGCGTTCGACCCGGACCGGGCGACAGGCGCTGGGAAGCCGTTCGAACCCCCGACCCAGAAGGGCACCCTCAACGTCCCCATGAACGCCGTGCCTGAGGCCGCGCCCAAGCCCCCGGCTCCCGCCGCCGTGCCGCCGACGGCCCCCGCTCCGGCTCCGGCCGCCGTGCCGGCGCCGGGCGCGGCGCCCGCTCCCGCCCCCGCGGCCGGGATCCCGCCGGACACATTGAACGCCATGGCGGGCACGCTAGCGCCGCCCGCGGCGGCGGGGGCAGCGGCGGCCGGAGCGGCCGGGGCGGCGGCGGCCGGGGCGACCGGGGCGGCGGCGGCCGGAGCGACCGGAGCGGTCGCGTCCGCCGAGGCGGCCACCGAAACCGCCGACCTGGTCTTCTTCATGAACCCGCTGTCCCTGGAAGTACCCAGGGGCCAGACCGTCCGGACCTCGATCATGGTCAGCGGCGCCGCCGGCCTCACCAGCGGCACCATGCAGGTGCGCGTGGATCCCAAGCTCACCATCAAGGGCTTCACCCCCGGGGAGTTCCTCACCAGCGACAACGGCACCCTGAACACCAGCCCGGCCTCGGACGGCAACGTCACCCTGACCTTCAGCCGCAAGACCGGGCTCATGGACAGCGGCACCTTCGCCACCCTCGACGTGGAGGCCAACGCCTCGGGCAACGCGCCCATCCTGATCCAGGGCGGCAGCTACCTGGTGGGCACCAACCCGATCTCGGCCCGGGTGGTGAACGCCCTGATCACGGTGAAATGACCCGATGAAACGGCAGCGCGGCTTCACCCTCCTGGAGATGCTGGTCACCGCCACCGTGCTGATCATCCTCGCCAGCGCGGTGATCCCCATGGCCCGCAACGGCATCCGCCGGGAGAGGGAACTGGAGCTGCGCCGCGACCTGCGCGAGATGCGGCGCGCCATCGACAGCTACAAGGCCATGGTCGACCAGCAGAAGATCAAGAACCCGCCGCCCGAGAACAACGGCTATCCGGAGTCCCTGGAGAAGCTGGTGGAAGGCGAGACCATGACCGGCAAGACCACCAAGATGCGCTTCCTGCGCCGGATCCCGGTGGACCCCTTCACCGACAAGGCGGAATGGGGGCTGCGCTCCATTTCGGACGACCCCACCAGCACCGGCTGGGGCGGCGGCAACGTATACGACGTGTACAGCCTGGCCCCCGGCGTGGGCTCCAATCAGATTCCCTACAAGGAGTGGTGATTCCCGGCGGTTTTTTGCTTGATCCAAAGTCGGAACCGCACTAGGATTGTCTTTCAGGCTTGCTGATCTCTCGCGGGAGTGCAACGGACTGAGCGGATATGGCGGAATTGGTAGACGCGCTAGCTTCAGGTGCTAGTGACTGCAAGGTCGTGGGGGTTCGAGTCCCTTTATCCGCACCACCCTTGATAGGCGCCCTGGGATCCCCCGGGGCGTTTTTGACACGGCCCGGGTGTTTCCGGGCTAGACCTCCACGCGGCGCGGGGCTGCGGAACAGGTGACGGGATCACGACCCGAAAAGGAGCCAACCATGGCCCTGAACGTCGAGCAGAAGAAGATCATCATCGAAGACTACAAGGTGCACGAGAGCGACACCGGCTCCCCCGAGGTGCAGGTGGCCATCCTCACTAAGCGCATCAACGACCTCACCGAGCACTTCAAGGTCCACACCAAGGACTACCACAGCCGGCGCGGCCTCATGATCATGGTCGGCCAGCGGCGCCGCCTGCTGGATTACCTGAAGCGCAAGGACAAGACCCGCTACGCCACCCTCATCGAGCGCCTGGGCCTGCGCCGCTAGTTTCGACGAAAGCCGACGCCGACGCCCGCCTGCCGCGGGCGTTTTCTATCCAGGGCACCCCATGACGCTCCAGCCCCTGCCCCTCCCCCCGGACCCCAACCCCTACCAGGTGCTGAGCCGCACCGCGCTCTACGATTCGCCTTGGATCCGCCTGCGCGAGGACCGCTTCGCGCACCGCCGGGGCAAGCGGGGGCGCTATGCGGTCTGCGGCTTCCAGCGCACCGGGTGCGGCGTGCTGGCCCTGGACGCCCAGGACCGGGTGGTACTGGTGGGCCAGTGGCGCTACCCGCTGGAGGCGTATTCCTGGGAACTGCCCGAAGGCGGCGGCGAGCCGGCGGAGAGCCCCCTGGCCGCCAGCCAGCGCGAGCTGCGCGAGGAGACCGGGCTCACCGCCGCGGTCTGGGAGCCCCTGGCCTGGTTCAACAACAGCAATTCCAGCACCGACGAGGAGGCCTTCCTGTTCCTCGCACGGGGGATCGAGGAGGCCCCCGGCGGCAGCGCCGCGGAAGCGGACGAGGAACTGGCCCTGCACTGGGAGCCCTTCGACCAGTGCGTGGCGCGGGTGCTCAGCGGCGAGATCGGCGACGTCCTCACGGTGGTGGCCCTGCTGGCCCTCCAGGCGCGCCGGAGCGGCGCCCGGGAGCCCATGGCGGCGGAACTGGCCGAGCGCTTCTTCCAGGCCCCCGCGGAGCATCCCAGCCCGGGGCGGGCGCGGTGGAGTAAGCTGGAGGCATGATCCTCTCGCTCCACCCCGAAACCCCGCAGACCCGCCACCTGGAGCACATCGCAGAAATCCTCCAGCGCGACGGGGTGATCGCCTATCCCACCGACACGCTGTTCGGCCTGGGCTGCCTGGTCTCGCGCAAGAAGGCGGTGGACCGCATCCAGAGCATGAAGGGCCGCGACCCCAGGAAGCCCATGTCCATCCTGTGCTCAGACATGGAGATGCTCTGCCGATACACCCGGCACCTGGACACCCCCACCTTCCGCATCCTGAAGCAGATGTTCCCGGGGCCCTACACCGCCGTGCTCGCCTGTTCGCGCGAGGTGCCCCGCTACCTGCAGAACAAGCAGACCGTGGGCCTGCGCATCCCCGACCACGTGTTCTGCCGGGCCATCACCCACCTGGTGGACGAACCGATCATCACCACCAGCTGCAACGCCTCGGGCCAGGCGCCGCTGCAGAACGCATGGGAGATCCAGGAGGAGCTGGGCCACCTGCTGGACCTGGTGGTGGACTGCGGCGAGCCCGCGGGCCTGGCCAGCACCGTGGTGGACCTCACCGGCGACGAGCCGGCGCTGCTGCGGGAAGGCGCCGGGAAGTGGCCGCTCTGACCTGACCGGCCACACCGTCGCCCAGTTGAACGGCGACAAGTGGAGCGCCACCGGCACCGGCGAGTACGGGGGCGAAGCGACGGAATGGGTGCTTGAGGAATAGCTGAAGTCGTCAATGGAGCCATGTGGTTGCCAAGGTGCCCAAATAGGGTAAATTGGTAAATGGAGAAGCCAAGATGCCCACGCCCGAATCTGTTTTCCAGACCGATGCCCGCCGACGCACGACGATGCCCAAAGTCATCCCACCAAATGAAACGTTCACCATCGAGCCTCTGGGCGATGGCACCTTCCGGTTGATACCCATGACCCTTATTCCCAGCCACCAGTTATGGGCATGGCGACCCGAGGTGCAGGAAGCGGTTGAGAAGGCGCTCAAGGAGCCCGGCATCAGCCTGGACAGCCCGGAGGGCCAGGAGTTCATGCGGAACTTAGCCAAATGAAGCTGGATATCCGACCTTCGTTCCTTGTGTCAGCACTGCAGCAATCGGCCCCGGTTCAGAAGGGGGTACGGAAAATGATCGAGATAGCCGCCATGCTCAGTTTTCAGGAACTGCTGAACCATGAAGGTGTTCACCTGGAAAAGAACAAGGGGCTGATCACCCGCGAGGGCAATCCCCAGGTACACCCTCCGGGTCACGCGTACCGCCCGGGCCATTGCCATCGTGGAGGGAGATGCTTTGGTGCTTCTCTATGTCGAGCCCGACCACGAGAAGGCGTATCACTGAAATCATGGTATCGGCCAACGCGGCCGATCCGCGGCTAGCTAGTGTAGGCCGATCGGAATAGCGGAACCGTATCGACCCACCCGGGCTGTTTCTTATCAGGTTCTCGGATGGGGCCCAATTCGTGGGTTCGGTATCTGCGGGTAAAAAACTATATACGCAGAGGAAGCTGAGGCGCTGAGGACGCAGAGCGGGCTTCGCGAGGCAAGGCGCCGCCCCACTCCGCCCAGGCCCTGCCCGCTATCGCGGGCCGCGACGCTCCGCGTCGCGCGGCTGGGGGCGCTGGTCCTTCCGCATGCAAGCCTGTGGGTGACCAGCGCCCCCAGCCTTGGACGGGCCTGGGCTTTCCATTCGGAGCATCACTGGTGAGTCCAGGTACCATGTCCGCAAGCCAGCGACTCCTCAGGTTCGCGTCAGCCATGTTCGATACAATCCGCCCAACGCGACGCATTGTTCCTTGGGCTGGATGTTGAGCCCAGGCCCGTCAAGGCAAGCCCCAGCGGGCCCGTGCACGCTTGCGTGCAAAGGGACCGGTGGGACTTGCCGCGCGGCGCATAGCGTCGCGGCCCGCGATAGCGGGCAGGGCCTGGGCGGAGTGGGGCGGCGCCTCGACTCGCTTTGCACGCTCTGCGTCCTCGGCGCCTCGGCTTCCTCTGCGTATATATTTCTTTACCTGAACTTGCCGGGGCCTTGGGATGGGCTAAATAGATGGTTCCAGATCCCTGGCAGCTGGGGGTGTGGGTAGAGATGATTCCGCCGTTATGATCGGCCTACACTAGTTTGGCAGGCCGTCCAGGTAGGCCTCCAACTCCGCCAGCCCCTCCGGAAAATCCCGCCGGCCATAGCCGAAGCGCAGGTGGGCATCGCCGCAGTCGAACCGGGTGCTCGGCACCAGCAGGATCCCGGTCTCGCGCACCAGGGCCTCGCAGAATACCTCGGCACCGCCCCGGCGCAGGCGCGGGAAGGTGGTGGAGCCGGCCCGGGGCCTGGCCCATTGGAAGCGCTCCGCCTGGCGCTCCATGAAGGCCTCCAGAAGGTCCAGGTTGGCCACCAGCCGGGCCCGGCTGCGGGCGAACAGGGCTTCCGAGTGGCGCACGGCGATGGCGCCCAGGCATTCGCTCGGGGCCGAGGAGCAGATGGTGAGGTAGTCCTTGAAGGCGGCCAGTTCGCCGAGAAGGAAGCGGTCGTGGGTTGCCAGCCAGCCCAGGCGCAGACCCGCCAGGCCGTACGCCTTGGACAGGCAGTTCAGGGAGACGGCGCGCTCGTACAGATCGCAGGCGGCCGGCAGGCGCTCGGCGGGGTCGTGCTCCAGGCCGCGGTAGACTTCGTCCGAGAACAGCCAGATGCCGGCTCGCCGGGCGATGTCCACCACCTCCAGCCAGGCCTCGCGCGGGAACAGGTAGCCGGTGGGGTTGTGCGGCGCGCAGACCAGGATGGCGCGGGTGTTGGGGCGGAGCAGGCGCTTGAGTTCGGCGGGGTCCGGAGCCCAGCCGCGCGCCGGGTCGCCCTCCCAGGGCGACACGTCGGCGCCGGCGGCCCGGGCCACTTCGAAGTGGGACTGGTAGCCCGGGCTGTGGGCGATGAGGTGGTCGCCGGGACCCAGGGCCACGTTCATGAAGGCGAAGATCGGCTCCTGGGCGCCGGCGAAGACCAGGATGTCCTCCGGGCCGACCGAGCGGTACTGCCCGGCGACGGCCTGGCGCAGGGCCGGATCGCCGGAGGATTCGGTGTAGCCCAGCCAGAGGCTGTCCATGCGCTCGGCGGCGCCAGGCTCCAGGGCCAGGACCTCCGCCACGGTCATGGCCTCGGGGTCGCTGGAGCCCATGAGCCGCCTGGCGCTGAATTCGTGCCGGGCGAAGAAACGCTCCAGGGTGAAGGGCGGGATGCGCATCAGCGGCGGTTGGGCGTTTCCTGCAGGTTGGACAGGAACTCGTCGTTGGTCTTGCTCTTGCCCAGGCGGTCCAGCAGCAGCTCCATGCTCTCCACCGGCCCGCTGGAGCTGAGGATCTTGCGCAGCACCCAGATCTTGGCCAGGCGCGCCGGCTCGATCAGCAGGTCCTCCTTGCGGGTGCCCGACTTCTGGATGTCCATGGCCGGGAAGATGCGCTTGTCGCTGAGCTTCCTGTCCAGGCAGATCTCGCTGTTGCCGGTGCCCTTGAACTCCTCGAAGATCACGTCGTCCATGCGCGAGCCGGTCTCGATCAGCGCGGTGGCGATGATGGTGAGGGAGCCCCCCTCCTCGATGTTGCGCGCCGCCCCGAAGAACCGCTTGGGCCGCTGCAGCGCGTTGGAGTCGACGCCGCCCGAGAGCACCTTGCCGGAAAGCGGCACCACGGTGTTGTAGGCGCGCGCCAGCCTGGTGATGGAATCCAGCAGGATCACCACGTCCTTCTTGTGCTCAACCAGGCGCTTGGCCTTCTCGATGACCATCTCGGCCACCTGCACGTGGCGGGTGGCGGGCTCGTCGAAGGTGCTGGAGACCACCTCGCCCTTGACGTTGCGCTCCATGTCGGTGACTTCCTCGGGACGCTCGTCGATCAGCAGCACGATGAGGAACACCTCGGGGTGGTTCAGGGTGATGCTGTTGGCGATGTTCTGCATGAGCACGGTCTTGCCGGTGCGCGGCGGGGCGACGATGAGGGCGCGCTGGCCCTTGCCCAGGGGCGTCATGAGGTCCATCACCCGTGTCGACAGCTCCTGCGGGTCCCGCTCCATCTTCAGCATGCTGGTGGGGTAGAGCGGAATGAGGTTGTCGAAGTGGACCCGGTCCTTGGCGGCGCCGGGCGGATCGAAGTTCACCGCGTCGATGCGCAGCATGGCGAAGAACTTCTCTTCGCCCTTGGGCGGCCGGATCATGCCGGAGAGGGTGTCGCCCGAGCGCAGGTTGAACTTGCGGATCTGGCTCGGCGAAACGTAGATGTCGTCGGCGCCGGCGAGGTAGTTGTGCTCGGGGGCGCGCAGGAACCCGAAGCTCTCCGGCAGCACCTCGAGCACCCCTTCGGCGAAGAACAGCCCCTCGCGCTGCGCCTGGGCTTCCAGCAGGCGGAAGATCAGCTCCTGCTTGCGCATGGACAGGGGGCTCTCGATCCCGTAGGCCTTGGCCATCTCCGCGAGCCGGCCGATGGACTGCTCCTTGAGGTCCTGGAGGCTCAGGACGGCAGGGGCTTGTGATTCAATTAGCATAGATCTTCCCTATTGGGGGGACGCGTGTCAGGTTGAGCGCTTTGGGATCGGAAATGTTACCGCAAATTGTAGGGTCACGCCAAGGGAATTTCCATATCTAACGATTCATTCAGCGGTAAAAATTCCAACCCTCTCCGCGAAGTCCTTCGGGTTTTCCACCGGAAAGGCATGACCGACCCCCGGAATGACCTCGAACTGGGCATGCTGGATCAGCCTGGCGGTTTCCAGGCACTTCCAGACGGGCGTCAACAGGTCTTCCGCCCCTGCCAGGAGCAGGACCGGTTCCTGAACCGCACCAAGTTTTGAACGGATGTCCCATTGAAGAACGCCTTCTATTTGATGGCTCGACCCGGGGAAAGGTTCATTCATATCTTTCTGCTTAAGAAAGTAATCTCTCAGGACCCTGTACCGCTGGGCCAAGTAGCTGTCGCCCCAAAGGTAGGGTGCGGACGCATCGAACTGCAGGGCCGGGCCGCCCAGTTCCAGGCAGCGCAGCCAGTGGCGCAGGCGCAGGCCCATGGCGAAGTCGATCCGGGGCACGGCGCTGGTGAGCGCCGCGCCCCGGAAGGCGCCCGGGTGCCCGGCCAGGAGTTCCAGGGAGATGGAACTGCCGTTGGACAACCCCACCAGCCAGGGCCGCCGGATGCCCAGCAGGGCCATGAGCTCCCATGCGTCCTGGGCCAGCGTGGGCACGGTGTAGGGGCCGTCCGGGGGGGCCTGGGAGCGGCCCTGGCCCCGGCCGTCGTAGGTCAGCACCCGGTGCCGCGCGGCGAGGCCCGGCAGCGCGCCGGCCCACATGGTGCTGTCCGACAGCAGCCCGTTGAACAGGACCATCCAGGGCGCCCCCGGGGGGCCCTGGATCCGGTAGTGCAGTTCCACCCCGCCCGGCAGGGTCGCGAAGGCCGGCCGGTGGCCGGAACCGGTCATGCGCCGCCCCGGAGTTCGGCCGGGGTGAACTGGACGGCCAGTTCAAACCGGCCGGCGTGCCAGTGCAGGACGGCGCAACTGGCCTTCTTCATTTCAACGTCCCGGCCGGTGAGCTGCCGGATCAGGCCGGAGACGAACGGCTGGTGGCTCACCAGCGCGATGGTTTCACGCGGCCCGGCCTCGGCCACCAGGCCGCGCAGCCAGTCCTCGGCCTGCGCCACGCTGGCCTCAGGCTCCAGGCCCTCCCAGAAGGCGGCCGGGAAGCCCTCGGCGCTGGCCTCCTTCAGGCAGGCCAGGGTTTCGGCGGCCCGGCGGTAGGGGCTCGCGATGCCGCGGCTCGGCACGTAGCCGCGCAGCACCAGCCCGCGCATGGCGGCGCGGGTCTTCTCCCAGCCCTCCGCGGTGAGGGCGCGTTCGGCATCACGCAGGCCGGGCCTGGGATCCTCGGCGCTGCCGTGACGAATCACGAGCAGGGTGATCATGGAAGCATCATCCCACATTTCAACTGGAGGCGGCGTCGAGGATCATCGGCACCACCACCGGGCGGGTCTGGGTGGTCTTGCGGATGATCCGGCGCAGGGACTGGCGCAGCAGCTCGATGAGGAGGTCCTTGTTCTTGCGGATCTCGACCGGGGCCTCCTCGAAGGTGGTGCGCAGGGTCTCCCGGAGCAGCTGGCCGTAGGCCTGGTCGTCGTTGAGCACCACGAAGCCCCGGCTGAGGATGCTGGGCTCGCCGGCCAGCTCGCCGGTGGCCGGATCCACCAGCAGGGTGGCCACCACGATGCCGTCCTCCTGCAGGATCAGCCGGTCGTGGATGACCCGGGCATCCACCATGTGCTCGACGCCCTGGTCCACGAAGCACTTGCCCACGGGCACGCTGCCGGCCAGGCGGGCCGAGCCGTCCCGGTGCAATTGCAGGCATTCGCCCCCGTCCAGCAGCAGCACGCGGTCCCGGGGCCAGCCCAGGGACTGGGCCAGCTGGCCGTGGGATTTCAGGTTGCGGTAGGTGCCGTGCACCGGGGCCATGAAGCGCGGGCGCACCATCTGGATCATCTCGGCGGAATCCCCCCGGTGGCCGTGGCCGGTGGCGTGGATCACCCCGATGCCTTCCAGGGTGGTCTCCGCGCCCAGCCGGGCGGCGGTGTCGAGCATGCGCGAAATGCCCACCTCGTTGCCCGGGATGGAGCGGGAACTGAGCACCAGGCGGTCGCCGTCCTGCATCTTCAGGCCCTTCACCTCGCCCCGCAGGACCCGGGCCAGGGCGCTCATCTCCTCGCCCTGGGTGCCGGTGCAGAGCACCACCACCTGCCTGGGGGGGAACAGCGAGACTTCCTTGGGATCGATGAAGAGGTCGTCAGGCAGGGCCAGGCGCTTCAGGCCCCGGGCCACGGTCACGTTGCGCTCCATGGAGCGGCCCAGGAGGCAGACCTTCCGTTTCTCCTCGTAGGCCAGGTCCAGCACGGTCTGGATGCGGTGGATGTTGGAGCTGAAGGTGGCGATGAACAGCTTGCCCTTGGTGGCGCGCAAGGCGTCGCGCAGGCCGTCCCGGCACAGCTGCTCGCTGGGGGTGGGGGTGGTCTTCAGGATGTTGGTGGAATCGGACATGAGCACGGCCACGCCGGCGTCGCCCAGTTCCTTGAGCCGGGCGGTCGCGGTGAGCCGGCCGTCCACGGGGGTGGGATCCAGCTTGAAGTCGCCGGTGTGCAGCACCACCCCCATCGGGGTGTGCAGGGCGATGCAGCAGGCGTCGGGGATGCTGTGGGTGACCGGGATCCACTCCGCCTCGATCTCGCCGGAGCCGATGGGCAGCCGGGCGAAATCCTCCACCACGTGCATGTGGCGCGGGCTCCAGAGATCGAATTCCCTCAGCTTGCCTTCCAGCAGCCCCATGGTGAAGGCCGAGCCGTAGACCGGGACCGGCCAGCGTTCCAGGAAGTAGGGCAGCGCTCCCAGGTGGTCCTCGTGGCCGTGGGTGAGCAGGACGGCGTCGATGCGGTCGGCGAAGGCCTCCAGGTAGGCGAAGTCGGGCACGATGCTGTCGATGCCGGGCTGGTCCTCGGACGGGAACAGCTGGCCGCAGTCGATCAGGAAGAGGCTTTTGGCGGTGTGCACCACCAGGGCGTTCATGCCGAATTCGCCCAGGCCGCCGATGGGGATCAGCCGGAGTTCATCCTTGGCGGGCAATTCCTGCCAGCGTTCAAAAGGGGGGGAAGTGATCTGCATGTGCTGCTCTTTCAGGTCTGTGGGGCGAGGGTAAGGGACGAGCGGAAGAGTTCGAGCCAGGCCGCCGGAGGCACCGCCTCGGCCCGCACCGCGGCGGGCAGGGAGCATGCCGCCAGGAGGCCGCGGGTCTGTTCGGGGCTGAAGCGCCCGTGCCAGTTGTTGGCCAGGGTCTTGCGTCGGTGGCTGAAGCTCAGGTGCAGGAAGGCCAGGAGGGCCCTGCGCTGGGCCAGGGGCGGCGCCTCGGCCCGGGGCTCGAACAGGAGCACGGCGGAATCCACCTTGGGCGCCGGCCGGAAGGAGCCCGGCCCCAGCTTCATGAGGCGGGTGAGGCGGCAGGTGAGCTGGGCCAGGACGGAGAGGGGGCCGTAATCCTTTTCGCCGGTCCTGCCCTGGATCTTCCGGCCCACCTCCAGCTGGAACATGAACACCATGCGCTCCCACGGGACATCCTCCACCAGGAAGCGGGTGAGGATCGCCGTGGCGGCGTTGTAGGGGAGGTTGCCCACCACGCTGAACGGGCCGCCGAAATCCAGCGGCGCCTTGACCGCGTCGCCCAGCACGGGATGGAAGTGGGCAATCCCCCGGAAGCGCCGGGTCAGCAGGTCGACGGCGGCCGGATCCAGGTCCACCGCCCAGAGCGGGCGGCCGTCCGCCAGCAGGGGTTCGGTGATGACTCCGGGCCCGGGCCCGATCTCCAGCAGGTGGGGCGCCCCGGAGCCGAGGGCGGATTCCGTGATCAGCCGGATCGCCGATTTCTGGATAAGAAAATGCTGGCCGAACCGCTTCTTCGGAATCAATGTCAACAGATCGGATGGCCCTTGCTCCACCCTATGAGCCTAGCAAGGTATTGCACCGGAACAGTCAGAAATATCCAGCGCGGCGCCAGGACAGGATCCGCAGGCGCCGTCCCGGCCCTCCGGCGACCGCGACCACCAGTTCCCGCACCTGGATGAAATCGCCCTCGGTCTGGCCCCTGGCGCCGCAATGGCCGATGGCAGTCACCTGCCAGAGCCGTTCGGCCGGACCCGCCCCGGCCCCCGTCCCAGTCTGGGGCACCCCGCCCAGGCAACGGACCCGGAGCTCGAAATCCTGCCGGAACCCGGACGCCGGGTCTTCGTCCAGCATCCCCGCGGGCGCGGCCAGGGGGCATGGCACACCCGTGACGGCGGCCCGGGCCAGGAACCAGGCCAGCCCGGACTCCGCGGCATCCGCCGCCCGCGCCCCCCGCTGCGCGTCGGCGAGCATGGCCAGCTCCCGGTCCAGGTTGCGGCAGGTGGCGAAGCCCAGCGCCGCCATGAGGGTCAGCAGCATGAAGGCCACCACGATGGCGGCCCCGCCCCGCTGGCCACGCCGCGCCGTCACAGGCCGGAGTTCCTGGGCGAGACCGCCAGGGTCTGCCCGCGCACCGGGAATCGGCGGGACGCCCCTGCCCCGGCCGCGGCCCGGTCTGCCCGGGCGACCGGGCCGCGGATCTCCAGGCGCACCCGCACCACCCCCCAGGCCCCGCGGGATCCGGGAAGGCCATCCACCCTGAAACGGTCGACGTTCTCCGCCACCACCTCCCCGGGCCCCTTCGGCTCATCCCCCATGGAGGATTCGAACCGCACCAGGCATGGCGCCGGTTCGCCCGGATCGCGCGTATGGCGGCCGACCGTACGGGCAGAAGGGACCACGGCGTAGCGCACCCGCCGCAGGGGACGGACCACCTGGACCGGCGCGCCGGCAGGGTGGGCGAAGGCGAAGGGCGCACCTGATCGCCCATCGGCCCGGACCACCCGCAGCGGCTGGACCCGCCTCCCGCCCAGTTCGGCCGGATGGCCCAGCCGGACGCACTCGAACCATTCACCTTCCACCAGAAGCAGGTCGCCGGCCGCCAGCGAGACGGGCCGGTCCGGCCGCACCAGCACCGGGCCATCGGCGGCCGGGACCTCTTCGGCCGGTGCGGGGGGCGCCGGGATGGCGGCGCCCAGTTCGGCCCTGACCGGCAGCGGCGCGTCCATGACCATGCAAAGCTCGTCTTCGGCCTGGCCGGGCAGGAGCGCCTCCGCTCCCGGCATGGGTGCGCGCCATGGCGCGGGCGGAAACAGGTGGCCGGCCATCTGGAGATCCTCCTGGATCCGCGCCATGGCCCACCCCAGCGCCCGCTGGGCGGCCAGGCCTTCGTTGACCCGGACCCAGCCGTCCAGGGCGGCCAGGTAGACCCGGACCATCCCGGCCAGCAGCATCCCGGTGAAGCAGAGGGCCACCATCAGTTCGAGCAGGGAAGCGCCCCGGGAGCGGCCCATGGGCACCTCAGGACAGGATCAGCCGGCACCGGCCGAGCTGGCCGGGCGCGGCCGGGATCCCCTCCGGCCAGGTCACCCGTGCCCGGACCAGGCACGCCGGCAGCGATCGCTCCAACCGGGGCGCCGGGTGGGACCAGGTCACGGTGACAGTGAAGAAGGGCGGGCCCTGGTCGCCCGGCCGGCCCTCCCGGTCGTAGCTTTCCACCCGGGGGGCCGGAAGTGAGCCGGAGGGGCTGTCCGGGCTTTCGAGGCCCTGGAGGATCCGGGCCAGGAAAGCCCGCCTGCCTTCGGCCTGGAGCGCATCCAGGATGCCGTCGGCCAGGCTGGCGGCGGTCCGCCGGGCCGCGGCCGCGGCGCCGGCGCGCACGGTGGCGGTCTGCAGGGCGGCCAGCCCCAGCAGCCCGAACGCCAGGATAGCGGCCACCATGAGCAGTTCCACCATAGCGAAGCCCGGCGGCCGGCGGGCACCGGACGGGAGACGGAGCGGTCGGGGAGGAGCGGGAAGGAGCGTCATGGCCCCGAGCATGGGCACCGCCCGATTCCTTCCCGCTTTTTTTTTGCCAAGCAAGGTTTGCACTTGCCGGCGAGGACCGGGAGGAGCGGGGTGCCCGCGGCCGCCGCTGTAACCTTTTTTACCAGGCGCGGGTGCCGATGATCCAGTCGCCGGCCGGTTCGGGCCGGGTGATGGCGCCCAGGCCCGCCTGTTCCATCCAGGACCGGTACTCGGCCTCGGTGTAGGTGTTGCCGGCGGCGGTGCCCACCAGCATGTTCAGGGCGAACAGGGCGGCGGCGGGCGGCCCGGCCCGGTCCGGGTCCAGGATGAATTCGCGCACGGCCACCCGGCCCCCGGGGGCCAGGGCCCGGGCGCAGCGGGCCAGCAGGTCCTGGTTGCCCGCCTCGTCGAGCATGTGGCAGACGGCCGAGACCAGCACCAGGTCGAAGCCTTCGCCCAGGCTGCCGGCGCGCAGGTCGCCTTCGCGCAGCGTCACCCGGCCTTCCAGGCCGGCGGCGCGGATGTGGCCCGCGGCGATGGGCAGCACCGGGCCCTGGTCCAGCACCTCGGCGCAAAGGCCGGGCTCGGCCTGGGCGAAGGCGATGGCGAAGGTGGCCGGGCCGCCGCCCACATCCAGCAGGCGCCGCACCCCCCGGTGCCCGATCAGGCGCACCGCGTCCCCCGCGATCGCCTTGGCGCGGGTGTGCATGGCGCCGATGAAGTGCTCCACCTGGGCGCCCGAAGGGCCGGTGCGCTCCGAATGGCCCGTGCGCACGCACTCGGTCAGGCTGGACCAGGTGTGCCACACGTTCGCCATGTGCATCAGCCCGGGCCTCAGCCGGCCCAGGGCCCGGCCCGCCTCGGTGCAGCGGAAGCGCCCCTCCTCCTTGACCAGCGCGCCCAGCGCGGCCAGGGCGTTCAGCAGCATGCCAACGGCGCGCGGATCCGTCCCGGTGGCCGCGGCCACTTCGTCCGCGCCGGCGCCGCCTTCGCAGGCGGGCAGGACATCCAGTTCGACGGCGGTGAGCAGCGTCCGGCTTTCCTGGAAGCCGCGCAGCGCCTGCAGCAGGTCAGGCAGGGTTCTGGGCTGGGTCCCGGGCTGGGCCATGGCGTTCTCCTCTCCGATGGACCCCAAGATCATACCCGCGCCGGAGGCGCATCGCTCAGACCCCGAAATTCAGCGGATCCCGGTCAAGGGTCACCGGCCCGCCCGGCCCCAGCGGCGCGTGGCGCATGGCGTCGCCCAGGGTCCGGCGGCCGGCGGCCTTGAGGATCAGCTGCATGCGGTAGCGGTCCTTCACCCGGGCGATGGGCGCCTCCAGCGGGCCCAGCAGGCGCAGCCCGGGCAGGCTCTCCAGGCGCTGGCGCAGCCTCTGCAGCGGCTCCAGCGCGGCCGCCGGGCTGTCGCCTTCGCTGCGGTAGAGCGACATGGCGGCATAGGGCGGGTAGCCCAGGGCTTCCCGGTAGGGCAGCTCCTCGGCGGCGAAGCCCTCGAAATTCTGGGCCACGGCGTGGACGATGGCCGGGTGGTCGGGGCTGTAGGTCTGCAGCAGGACCCGGCCCGGGATCCCGGCCCGCCCGGCCCGGCCGGCGACCTGGGTGAGCAGCTGGAAGGTGCGCTCGGCGGCGCGGAAATCGGCGATCTTCAGGCCCAGGTCGGCGTTCAGGATGCCCACCAGGGTCAGCATGGGGAAGTTGTGCCCCTTGGCCAGCATCTGGGTGCCCACCAGGATGTCCACCTCGCCCAGCTCCGCGGCCAGGAGGCCCGCCTCGAGGGAACCCCGGCGCAGCGTGGTGTCGCGGTCCAGGCGCAGGATCCGGGCGGCGGGGAACAGCGCGCGCAGCTGGTCCTCGATCTGCTCGGTGCCCTCGCCCACCCCGCGCAGGTGCTCGGCGCCGCAGTGCGCGCAGACCTCCGGCGGCACCGACTCGAAGCCGCACAGGTGGCAGCGCAGGCGGTAGGCCCCCTTGTGGTAGGTGAGGCTCACCGAGCAGTGCGGGCAGTCGAAGGTCTCGCCGCAGGCCCGGCACATCCAGAAGTTCTCGAAGCCGCGCCGGTTCAGCAGCAGCATGCTCTGCTCGCCGCGCGCGAGGGTCTCGCCCATGGCCTTGAGCAGCAGCGGCGAGAAGATCACCTTCCTGCGCTCGGCCTTGTAGCATTCGCGCAGGTCCACCACCTTCACCGCCGGCAGGCTCACCCCGGCGGGCCGCTCCATCAGCCGCAGCAGGCGGTAGCGGCCCTGCTGGGCGGCGTGCCAGCTTTCCAGGGACGGCGTGGCGCTGCCCAGGACCACCGGGCAGCCTTCCACCTGGGCCCGCTTCACGGCCAGGTCCCGGGCGTGGATCCTGGGGTGCTCCTCGCTCTTGTAGGAACTCTCCTGCTCCTCGTCCACCACGATCAGGCCGATGTCGCGCAGGGGGGCCAGCACGGCGTTGCGCACCCCCACGAACAGCGGGGCGTCGTTCTGCAGGAGCCGGAGCACGTCCGCCTGCCTTTCGGAAGCGTTGAGCCCGGCGTGCCCCACCGCCACCCGCCCGGGAAAGCGCGCCTCCAGCCTGGACAGCAGGCGCGGGGTCAGGCCGATCTCCGGCACCAGCCAGAGCACCCGCCGGCCCGCGGCCAGGGTGCGCTCCGCCAGTTCCAGGTAGACCTCGGTCTTGCCGCTGCCGGTGATGCCGTACAGCAGGTGCGCCCCGAAAGCCCCCGCCGCCACCCCGGCCACCGCCGCCAGCTGCTCGGCGTTGAGCTCGACCCGCTTGTCCGGGGCTTCGTCATCGCACCTGCGGGAGAGCAGGTCCAGGCGCCGCACCCGCTCCACCAGGCCGTGGCGCTCCAGCCCGGTCAGAACCGAAAGCCCCGCCTGGGCGGCCTCCAGCAGCGTCTCCTCGAGCATGGCGCCGCCGGCGCCCTCCAGCGCCAGCAGCACCCGGGCCTGGGCCGCGGTCACCTTGGCGGGATGCGGCAGCGCGGTGCGGCGCGCCTCGGTGACCCCGGCGCCGCGCAGCCCGCGGCGGTGGAACAGCCCCGGCAGGGCCAGCTCGCCCCGGTGCCAGGCCGCGCCCATGGCGGCCAGCCGGTCCCATTCCGAGGCGTCGCGCAGATCGCTGAGGCGCCGGCCGTCGGGCGTGGCCGTGGCCCAGTCGGCCTCCACCGCGTTGGGCAGGCACAGCGGCAGCAGGTGCGCAAGGCCGCAGCCGTAGTAGCGGCCGGCGAACTCCAGCAGTTCCATCAGGCTCTGCGGCAGCAGCGGAAAGGGGTCCAGCACCGCCTCCACCGGGCGCAGCTGCACCGCGGGCGGATCCGGGTCCGGCCCCAGCACGACGCCCACCGCGACGGCGGCGCGCACCTTGACCTTGACCCGCACGCCGGGAGGCGCGCCGGCCGGGGCCAGGTAGGTGAGCGGCGGCAGCGGACGGGCCACTTCGATGCGGGTGGGAACCAGGAGATCCATCCTGGGCATCATATCGCCATCCGGACGACTCGCCCGGAGTGCGACAAACGCCGGGATTCCGGCTAACATGCACGTGTCATCCTCCATTGCACGAAATCCCTCCGGGAGAATCGCGATGCATCCTATCCCTGCCGGGACGGTCCCGGACCTGGGCGCGTTGGCAGTCGTCGCCGGGCTGGGGGTGCTGGCCGGGATCCTGATCTGGCTGCTGCGCCAGCGCGCCCGCAGCGCGGCCATGCTGCAGGAGCAGCGGGGCCTGTTCGACCTGTTCATCCAGCATGCGCCGGCCTCCATCGCCATGCTGGACAAGGAGATGCGCTACATCCACGCCAGCCGGCGCTGGCTCCAGGACTACCGGCTCGAGTACCCGGACATCGTCGGCCGGTCCCACTACGAGATCTTCCCGGAGATCCCGGAGCGGTGGAAGGAGATCCACCGCCGCTGCCTGGCCGGCGCCACCGAGCGCTGCGAGGAGGACCCCTTCCCCCGGCAGGACGGCCAGATGGACTGGGTGAAGTGGGAGATCCGCCCCTGGCGGCGGGCCGGCGGGGAGATCGGCGGGATCATCATCATGACCGAGACGGTGACCGAGCGGAAACGGGCCGAGCTGGCGCTGCGCGAGGCCGAGGCGCAGCGGCGCGACCTGGAGGCGCGCGTGATGCAGGCCCAGAAGCTCGAATCGCTGGGCGTCCTGGTGGCGGGCGTGGCCCACAACTTCAACAACCTGCTGGCCATCATCATGGGCACCGCGTCGGTGCAGGAGCAGGACGAGCGCGACCCCGCGAGCCTGGAAGCGTTCCGGGTGATCGGCGGCGCCTGCCAGCGCGGCCGGGCCCTGGTGAACGCCCTGTCCCAGTTCGCCAGGCCGTCCCTGGCCAGGCCGGCGCCGGTCGACCTGCGCGCCCTCCTGGCCGAGGTCCGGATGCTGCTGGGCAGCGCCGGCCGCCCCTCCTGCGCCATCGTCGCCGCGAGCAGCGAAGAACCCCTGTGGGTGCTGGGCGACGCCAGCAGCATCAGCAACGTCCTCATGAACATCTGCCTCAACGCCATGGACGCCATGCCCCGCGGCGGCACGCTGACGCTCGGGGCCGCGGCGCCCCAGGCGGACTGGGTCGAGGTGACCATCGAGGACACCGGCGAAGGGATGGCCCCGGAGATCCTGGCGCGGGCCACCGAACCGTTCTTCACCACCAAGCCGGTGGGCAGCGGCACCGGCCTGGGCCTGAGCATGTGCCACGGCGTGATCAAGGCGCACGGCGGCACCCTGGACCTCGCCAGCGAACCGGGCCGGGGCACCCGGGTGAAGCTGCGCCTGCCCCGGATCGCCGAACCGGCGCCCGGCCCCGAGGCGTCCCCGGCCCAGGCGACGGCTCCGCGCGACGTGCTGCTGGTGGATGACGACCCGGATGTGCGCTTCCTCATGGTGCGCATGCTGGAAAAGGCCGGGGTGCGCCATGCCCGGGCCGTGCCCGGAGGCGCCGAGGCCCTGGATCTCCTGCGTTCCGGAGAACTCCCCGACCTGGTGATCCTGGACCAGAACATGCCGGGCATGGACGGGGCCGAGACCCTGGCCCGCATCCGGTCCATGCGGCCGGACCTTCCGGTGCTCATCTCCTCGGGGCATCCGGGCATCGAGACGCGGGACTGCTTCCGTCAGCCGAAGGTGGCCGTGATCTCCAAGCCGTTCACCATGGACGAGATCCTGGCGAAGCTGGCACAACTCTGATCACGCGCGGGATTGACGCCTTTTCAGGTCGGCAATCAGGCGGCCCATCTCCTCGATCACCTGGTCCTTCTCCACGAGAGCCTGGTCCTTCTCCACGAGAGCCTGGTCCTTCTCGGCCAGGGCCTGGCGCAGATCCGAGGACTCCCTTGCCTGGTCCTGGAATGCGGCCAGGATGTCGTCCTCCACATCCATCTTGTCCCGGAGCTCCTGCTCGGCCCCGGCCCGCATCAGCCGGCGCAGCACATCCCGGTGGTGCTCCGGGAAATTCTCCTCCAGGATGTCCAGCAGGTGCGGATCCGAACGGGACGCCAGACCCTGGTCGAACACCTCCAGCAGCCGCTCCAGCTCGGTCCTCCGGCGGTCCTTCAGGCGGTTGATCTGGACCACGATGGAATCATGGGTGAGCGCCTCCACGAACGGATCGGTGATCGGCACCTCGTCGCCGGTGGCCACGTCCAGATAGTGCCGGTTGACCTTGAGCACCGGCACGTCGACGCACTCCAGGCCCTCGCCCAGGAAATAGATGGTCACGATCGGCAGCGCCTGTTCCTTCCCCTCCTGATCGAGGTAGACGTTCTCCGGGCTGGCGTAGTTGGAACCCAGGTAGCGCCTGAAGCGCTGCACGTCCGATGCGCTGCGGGCCTTCTGGATCTCGATCAGGACCACCTTGCGGCCGCCGTCCTCCAGGCGCACCGTGGCGGCGAAATCCATCCTTAGGACCAGGAGCTGGGTTCCGTCCAGCCTGGCCGCCTCATGGTGCACTTCGGTCGGGCGGAACTGCAGTTCAAGCACCTCCCTCCCCAGCAGGGCGGAGAGCAGGAGCCGGGCCACCTTCTCGTCGTCGAGCAGGTACTTGAACACCACGTCGTAGATGGGGTTGGCGATGCGCACGGATCCGGGACCTCCTTGGCGCAGTCTAGCGACCCCGCGGCAGCGCCGCCACGGAACGGCTCATTTCAATCCCCGGGAAGGTGGAACATCGGCGCCACCCCTGGGCCCAACCCGGTTGGGTTCCTTGATCGGAGCGACGCAGGAGCGGAGTCAAGGAACCGAACCCGTTTCCGTATGCCCCTAGAACCCCGACCCCAGGCTGTCGGTGATCTTGACGGAGAGGTCCTCGGGGGTGAAGGGCTTGCAGATGTAGTTGACCGCTCCGGCCTTGATCGCCTGGATGATCTTGCCGCGCTCGGACTCGGTGGTGAGCATCATCACCGGGATGGACTTGAAGTCCGGGTTCGCCTTGATCCGCTCGAGGAATTCGAAGCCGTCCATCTCCGGCATGTTCACGTCCAGGATGATGAGGGCGATGTCGGCGTGGTGCTGGGCCAGGACCGCCAGCCCCTCCAGCCCGTTGCCGGCCTCCAGGAAGCCGTAGCCGAGCACGTCCACGGTGCGTCCGATGATCCTGCGCATCACTCCGGAGTCGTCGACCGATAGCACTTTTGGCATGCACGCACCTCTCAGGAAGAAGATTGGCAACGGTAATAGCTGCCTCCGGCGTGGCTCAGCTGGGAGAACGCGTCGGTGATCCCCCGCAGCGACTCCACCGCGCTGATGATCAGGTGCCCGTCCGGCGCCAGCAGGCTGGCGATGCCCTGGTAGATCTTGCGCTTGAACGGGTCCGAAAAATAGATGCAGACGTAGCGCAGGAAAATGATGTCGAAGTGGCCCAGCGGCTCCATGGAGTCCTGCAGGTTGAACTTGCGGAAGGTCACCATGCGCTTGACCTCGTCGTTGACCACCCAGACCCGGCCCTCCGGGTGGAAGAACCGGTCCCGCCGCTCGGCGCCCAGGCCGCGGCTCAGGGCCGCCTCGTCGTAGCGCCCGTTCCTGGCCAGGAACAGGGCCGAGGGCGAGATGTCCGAGGCCAGGATCTCGAACTGCTCGGGGCGCAGGCCGGGGTTGGCCTGGCAGAATTCGTGGATGGTCATGGCGATGGAGTAGGCCTCCTGGCCGGTGGAGCTGGCCCCCGACCAGATGCGGATCCGGAACCGGTTCCCGGCCTTCAGTTCCTGCCCCAGCGGCGGCAGCAGCTTCTCCCGCAGGATGGCGAAGGGGTGGGAGTCGCGGAACCACAGGGTCTCGTTGGTGGTCATGGCGTCCACGATCTTGTCGCGCAGCCGGGAGTCGGGATCCCGGGACACCAGGCGGTAGAACGATCCGTAGTCCTCGCAGCCGTTCTCGGTCATGAGGCCGACCAGGCGCGTTTCGATCAGGTAGGCCTTCTCCTCGCCCAGGGCGATCCCGCAGGACTGCTCGATGAGGTCGCGCAGGAGCTTGAATTCGTTGGCGGTGATGGCTTCCGGCATCAGTTCCCCCTGCCCTTGCGCACCAGGCGGGTGATCCGGTCGGCGAGCCGGTCCAGGGGCACCTGCTCGTCGGAAAGGCCCGCTTCGTCCACCGCCAGCGGCATCCCGTAGACGATGCAGCTGGCCTCGCCCTGGGTCAGGCACTGGCAGCCGCGCCGTTTCATGGCCCGCACGCCCTCGCAGCCGTCGGTGCCCATGCCGGTCATCACCACCGCCAGCATGTTGCCGTCGTACTGCGCGGCCATGGAGCGGAACAGCACGTCCACCGAAGGCCGGCAGCTGTTCTCCAGCGGGTTCTCGTTGAGCCCGATGATGGGGGCCTCGCCCTCGGGCAGGCGCCGGACCACCATGTGCTTGCCGCCGGGGGCGATGTACACGCGCCCGGGCACGACCGGTTCGCCGTCCCTGGCCTCGCGCACGGAAACCTTCGACTTCTGGTCCAGGTGCTCCGCCAGGGAGGCGGTGAACAGGGGCGGCATGTGCTGCACCAGCAGGATGGGCACCGGAAAGTCCGCGGGCAGCCTGGGGATGACCTCCGCGAGCGCGTTGGGGCCGCCGGTGCTGACGCCGATGCCGACCACGTCGATCCGGCTTGGGACGGGGGCGCTCCGGGACGGCCTGGGGGCGGGCGGCGCGCCTGAGTGGGGCGGCACCGCTACGTGGGGCTGCGGGCCCGGTGCCGCGGGCCCGCCGTCCCGGTCCGCGCTGCCGCGCAGGTTGACCCGCATCTGCACGTGGCGCAGCAGCGGGCGCAGCTTCTCCCTCAGCTCGCCGCGGCTGGCCTCGGCGTCCGAGCCTTCGGGCTTGCGCAGGAAATCCAGGGCGCCCAGTTCCAGGCAGCGCATGGTCGTCCCGGCTGAACTCACGTTGGCGCCGCTGATCATGACCACGCTGGTGGCGGGATGGCGCCGGCGGATCTCCTGCAGCGCCTCGAGGCCGTCCATTTCCGGCATCTCCACGTCGAGCAGCACCAGGTCGGCCGGGGCCTGCTCCAGCTTGGCCAGGGCCAGCCGGCCGTGGGGGGCCGTGCCCACCAGGACCACCCCGTCCATGGCCTCCACCACGTCGCTGAGGATCCGCCGGTAGACGACGGTGTCATCGACGATCAGCACGCGCAGCCTCGGGTCTTCCATTCCTGGGTCCAATCCATGGGGTTTGTTTCAGTGGCTCGTTCGAAAGGCCGTTCCCGGATCATCAGCTCCTGCGCCATACGTACTCATCAATGGTATCCGCAGTGAAGCCGACCTTGATCCAGAAAGCCCGGGCGCTGTGGCGCACCCGGTCGGCGACGATCAGGGGGTACTCCCGCTGGAAGTGGCCGATCACCTGGCGCGCGTAGCCGTTGCCCTCGTACTCGGGATAGACCATGATCGAGAACACGGTGAACCGCTCCGGCGTGATGCGGCAGCGCGCCTTGCCCACCTGCACGCCGGCGCTTTCGAGGTCGAACCAGTCGTAGTCGCCCAGGTCGGGGCGCCGCGGCAGCTGGATCAGTTCAAGCCGGGGTCCGATGGTCACGCTCATCCCGCGAACCCCCGGCAGAAGGCCAGCACATTCGCGCCGAGGTCCGGGAGGTAGTAGCCGCCCTCGAGCACGGCGAAGCGCCGGCCGCGGCAGGCGCGCACGGCCGCCTCGCGCGCCAGGGCGCCGATCCGCTCGAAATCGGGCGTGTCCAGCTTGTGCCCCACATCGAGCCGGTAGGCGTCGAACCCCGCCGAAACCGCCAGGATGCCGGTCTGCGCCGCGCGGGACAGGCGCGCCTCCACGAGTTCCAGGTATTCCTCGGCGTTTGCGGCAAAGGGGTTGAACACCTCGGCCCCGGCCCACGGGGCGAGCACCTTGCGGGTGCCGTCGCCGGTGTGGGCGTCGATGTCCAGCACCAGGGCGCGGTCGATCCGCCGTTCCTCGCGCAGCACCAGCAGCGCCAGCGCCACGTTGCTGAAGGTGCAGTGGCCCCAGGTCTCGCCGCGCGCGGCGTGGTGGCCCGGAGGGCGCACGCAGGCGAACGCCGGTTCTCCCCCGTGGGCGGTCCGGGCCGCCAGGATGGCCCCGCCCGCGGCCAGGCTGGCCATGCGGAAGCGCGGAAGGTCCCCCGCCACCTTGCGCAGGTAGTCCGCATCGTGGGCCAGCAGCAGCTGCTCCGCCGTGGCCGGGGCCGGCGCGACGAATTCCCACGGGCCGCTCCGCAGCCCGCTCAGCGCGGCCTCCATCCTGCCGGCCATGGCCGCGTTGTCGTCGGCGTAGCCGGTTTCCAGGAAGCGGTCGTCGAAGATGATCTTCATCGCATCAGCCCTCGACCGGAGACTGGCGCACGTTGTCCAGGCAGCGGAGGATGAACGCCTTGGCGTCGCTCCGGATGGGAGCGCCGTGCCCGGGGTAGATGGCCCGCACCGGCAGTTCCGCCAGGCGTTCCAGGCTCTGCAGGTAGGCCCTGGAGTAGGCGCCCTGGTGGTCGCTGATCCGGTACAGGGTGTCTCCGGAGAACAGGGTGCCGGTTTCGGGCAGGAAGACGCAAAGGGAGTCGTCCGAATGGCCAGGGGTGTGGACCAGCACGGCCTCCTGGTCGCCCACGGTCAGGCGCAGTCCGTCCCGCGCCGGCCAGGCGAAAACGTCAGGGTGGAAGACCGCCTCGATTCCCGGCAACCCGCCGGTATGGTCGAAATGGCCGTGGGTCAGGATCACCTGCTCCACCGCCCTTTTGCCGATCCCCTTGGGCCGCCCGGCCATGGCTTCCATGAAGAAATCCAGGTTGCCCGGGGCGGCGCTGCCGGTATCGATGAGGGTGTTCCGGTCCGCCGCGGTGTTGTTTTCGCCCAGGACCCAGTAGACGACGCAGGAATAATCGCTGGCTTCAAGGCGGTGCAGGGGCAGGATGCGCATGGCTAGGCGTTCTGGAAGAGGGGGAGGCCGGGCGCCACCCGGGGAAACCAGCCCGAGCAGGCCGCAGGCATGTCCTGGGCGCCGTCCAGCGCCAGGTACCCCCCGGGCACCAGGGACTGGTGGAACATCTCCAGGACCTTGACCTGGTCGTCGGGGGAGAAGTGCATCAGCACGTTCTTGCAGACGATGAGCGACTGCCCGGTTTCGGGCGGGACCAGGGTCAGCAGGTCATGCTGCAGGTAGCGCACGCGGTCGCGCAGTTCCCGGTCCAGCTCGAACACCTCGGGGTCCTCGGTGGGCTGGAAATACAGGTCGCGCTGCGCCTGGGGCACCCAGAAGATGTCCTTGCGGCTGTAGCGGGCCCGGGCGATCCGGTCGGCGAACTGCGAAAAGCGGCTCTCCTCGTAGTCGGTGGCGAGGATGTCGAGGTTGCGGAACGGGAACGGGCGCAGCTTCGAGGCGAACAGGATGGCCAGGGTGAAGGGCTCCTCCCCGCTGGCGCAGCCTGCGTCCCAGACCCTGATCGCCCGCCAGTGGGCCAGGGCCGGGATGACGATGTCGCCGATGGCGCCCAGGGCATCGGCATCCCTGAAGAATGAGGTGTAGGCCATGACTTGCCTTCCGTCGGGGAGAAGCCGGGTCGCCCCGGCCTCTCCCTTCGTCCTTGCACTAGATCTTGAACTTGCGCACGGCGCCCTGGAGCTTCTCGGCGAGACGGGCCAGTTCCTTGGCGGAGGCGTTGGTGTCGCCGGCGCCGCGGGTGGTGTCCTTGGCCTGGGCGCTGACCGCCTGCACGTTCTTGGCCACGTCGTTCATGCCCTTGGCGGCTTCGCCGGCGTTGCGCGCCACGTCGTTGGCGCCGCCGGCCAGCTGGTTGATGTTCTTGGCGATGTCGTTGACGCCCTTCACCGCCTCCTGCACGTTCTTGGAGACCTCGTTGGCGCCCAGGGCCGCCTGCTGCACGTTCCTGGACACTTCGTTGGCGCCCCGGGCGGCGTCGCCGACGTTCTTGGAGATCTCGTTGGTGGTGGCCGTCTGCTCCTCCACCGCGGCCGCGATGTTCCCGGAGATGCTGTTGATCTCGTTGATGATCTGGACGATCTCATCGATCGCCTTCACCGCCTGCTGGGTGTTGCCCTGCATGCCGGCGACCTGGGCGCGGATGTCCTCGGTGGCGGAGGCGGTCTGCTTGGCCAGTTCCTTCACCTCGTTGGCCACCACGGCGAAGCCCTTGCCGGCCTCCCCGGCGCTGGCCGCCTCGATGGTCGCGTTGAGCGCCAGCAGGTTGGTCTGTGCCGCGATGCCCTTGATCATGTCCACCACCTTGCCGATCTCCTGGGCGCTTTCGCCCAGCTTGTCGACGATCACCGCAGTGTTGCTTGCGCTCTGCGCGGCCTTGCTGGCCACCGTGGCGGCCTGGCCCGAGCTCTTGGAGACCTCGTTCAGGGACACCGACATCTCCTCGATGGCCGTGGCCACCGAATTGACCGCGGCGGTCATCTTCTCGCTGGTGTTGGCGACCACCTTCATGTTGGAGGACATCTGCTCCACCGCGGCGCCCACCGTGCTCAGGTTGGCCGACACTTCCTCAGAGGCGCTGGCCACCGTGGTGGCGTTGGCGCTGATCTCCTCGACGCCGGCGGCCATGTTCTTGACGTTGGCCGAAGCCTGCTCGGTGGCGGCGGCGGCGGTGTTGGACTGCTGGGTCATCTGCTCCGCGCCGCCGGCCATGGTGGTCGACACCGAGGTCAGCTCCTCGCTGGAACTGGCCAGGGTGTTGGCGTTGTTGCCGATGTCGGCCACGGTCTGGGCCAGCTTGGCGGCGGTGTTGTTCACCGCGTTGGTCAGCTTCTGCAGGTCGCCCCGGTAGTCGTTGGAGATGTGCGCCGTGAGGTCGCCCTGCTCCATGGCCCCCATGACCCGCTGCACTTCGTTGATCGGGCCGATCACCGCATCCAGGGTCTCGTTGACGCCCTGGACGATCTTGCGGAAGTCGCCCTGGTGTCTCGAGGCGTCGGCGCGGGTGGCCAGCTTGCCGTCGACCGCCGCCTTGCTCAGGGTCATGGCGTCGGCCACCAGCATGTTGACCGCGTCCACGCACTGGTTCAGGTTGTTCTTGATGGTGTTGAAATCGCCGTTGTAGTTGTCGGTGATCTTGGGCGGGATGTCGCCCTTGGCGATGCGGTCCACGTAGCCGGCCGAAACGTTCAGCGGGCCGACGACCGCGTCCAGGGTCTTGTTGACCCCGTCCACCAGCTGGAACCACCCGCCCACGAACTTCTTGGCGTCGGCGCGGGTGCCGAGCTGGCCGGCGACGGCCGCCTGGGTGATCTTGTCGGTTTCGGACAGCAGGTCGCTCATCATCGCGACCATGTTGTTCAGGTTGATCTTGATGGCGTTGTACTGGCCCTTGTACTCAGTGGTGATGGTGGGCGGGATGATGCCCTTGGCCACCTTGTCCACATAGTCGGCGGTGACGTTCATCGGGTTGACGATGTTGGTGACGGCATCGTTGACCCCGCTGACCAGCTTGTTCCAGCCGCCCACGAACTTGCTGGCGTCTGCCCGGATCTCCAGCTGGCCGTCGGCCGCGCCCTTGATGATCTTGTCGGTTTCGGCGAGCAGGTCGCTCATCATCTTGACCATGTTGTTCAGGTTGATCTTGATGGCGTTGTACTGGCCCTTGTACTCGGTCGTGATGGTGGGCGGGATGATGCCCTTGGCCACCTTGTCCACGTAGTCGGCGGTGACGTTCATGGGATTGACAATGTTGGTGACGGCGTCGTTGACCCCGGTCACCAGCTTGTTCCAGCCGCCCACGAACTTGCTCGCGTCGGCCCGGATCTCCAACTGGCCGTCGGCCGCGCCCTTGATGATCTTGTCGGTCTCGGAGAGCAGCTCGCTCATCATCGTAACCATGTTGTTCAGGTTGATCTTGATGGCGTTGTACTGGCCCTTGTACTCGGTGGTGATGGTCGGCGGGATGACGCCCTTGGCCACCTTGTCCACGTAGTCGGCGGTAACGTTCATGGGATTGACGATGTTGGTGACGGCGTCGTTGACTCCGCTCACCAGCTTGTTCCAGCCACCTACGAACTTGCTGGCGTCTGCCCGGATCTCCAGCTGGCCGTCGGCCGCGCCCTTGATGATCTTGTCGGTTTCGGCCAGCAGTTCGCTCATCATTTTGACCATGTTGTTCAGGTTGATCTTGATGGCGTTGTACTGGCCCTTGTACTCGGTGGTGATGGTCGGCGGGATGATGCCCTTGGCGACCTTGTCCACGTAGTCGGCGGTGACGTTCAGCGGGTTGACGATATTGGTGACGGCATCGTTGACGCCAGCCACCAGCTTGTTCCAGCCGCCCACGAACTTGCTGGCGTCGGCACGGTCATCAAGCTGCCCGTCGGCTGCGCCCTTGATGATCTTGTCGGTCTCGGCGAGCAGGTCGCTCATCATCGCGACCATGTTGTTCAGGTTGATCTTGATGACGTTGTACTGGCCCTTGTACTCGGTGGTGATGGTGGGCGGGATGATGCCCTTGGCCACCTTGTCCACGTAGTCGGCGGTGACGTTCATCGGGTTGACGATATTGGTGACGGCGTCATTGACCCCAGACACGAGCTTGTTCCAGCCGCCCACGAACTTGCTGGCGTCGGCACGGACATCGAGCTGCCCGTCGGCCGCGCCCTTGATGATCTTGTCCGTCTCGGCGAGCAGTTCGCTCATCATCTTGACCATGTTGTTCAGGTTGATCTTGATGAGGTTGTACTGGCCCTTGTACTCGGTGGTGATCTCGGGCGGGATGATGCCCTTGGCCACCTTGTCCACGTAGTCGGCGGTGACATTCAGCGGCCCGATGACGGCGTCCAGGGTGTCGTTGACGCCCTGCACGATCCTCCGGAAATCGCCCTGGTGCTTGGACCCGTCCGCCCGGGTGGACAGCTTGCCGTCCATCGCCGCGTTGTGCAGCACACCGGCGTCGGCCACCAGCGCGTTCACCGCGTCCACGCAGGTGTTCAGGTTGTTCTTGATCTCGTTGAAGTCGCCGTTGTACTTGTCGGTGATCTTGGGCGGGATGTCGCCCTTGGAGATGCGGTCGACGTAGCCGGCGGCCACGTTGAGGGGGCCGATCACGGCGTCCAGGCACTCGTTCACGCCCTGGACGATCTTGCGGAAATCGCCCTGGTGCTTGGCGGCCTCGGCCCGGGTGGCCAGCTTGCCGTCCACCGCCGCCTTGTTCAGCATGGCGGCGTCGGCCACCAGCGCGTTCACCGCGTCCACGCAGGTGTTCAGGTTGTTCTTGATCTCGTTGAAGTCGCCGTTGTACTTGTCGGTGATCTTGGGCGGGATGTCGCCCTTGGAGATGCGGTCGACGTAGCCGGCGGCCACGTTGAGGGGGCCGATGACCGCGTCCAGGCAGTCGTTCACGCCCTGGACGATGTTCCGGTACTCGCCCTGGTACTTGCTTGCGTCGGCGCGGGTGGCGAGGCGGCCTTCCACGGCGGCCTTGGTCAGGTTGGCGGCTTCGGCGGACAAGGCGCGGACCGCTTCGGTGGCCTTGAGCATGGCCGGGGAGATCTCGTCCTGGCCGTCCTTGGCCTTCACTTCGGTGCTGAAGTCGCCCACGGCGATCTTCTGCAGGGTGGCGACGGTATTGACCTGGAGGTCCTCGCTGAACACGTCCATGGCCCCGGCCAGATCGCCGATCTCGTCCTTGCGCTGCATCTTGAGGCGGGTGCCAAGGTGCCCCTTGGCCATCTCCTTCATCATCTCCACGCCCTTCTGGAGGGGGCCGGTGATGGACCTGGCGATGACGATGCCGATGACGATGCCGATCAGCGCGGCCAGGATCATCACCACGACCATGACCGTGACCGCCGAGCTGGCGTTGGAGGCGTTCAGGGCCTGGGCCTCCCCGGCCTGCTTCTCCTTCAGTTCTTGCATTGAGTCGAACGCCTTGCTGATGGCGTCGGAGACGGGTCCGGCTTCCTTGCGCAGGACGGCGTCGGCTTCAGGCCGCTTGCCCGCGGATACGAGGCTCAGGATTCTGGACCCGTAAGCCTGGTAGGTGGTCAGCAACTCGGTGAGGCTCTTGTCTTCGGCCTTCCCAGCCTCCGTGTAGATGCCCTTCTGGAATTCTGCATGGGCCTTGTTCAGGTCCTCATCCGAAGAGGCCAGACGCTTGCCGAAATCGCCCACGTCCCCGGTCATGATGGCATCCCGGAGGTTGACCCTGCTGCGCTGGAAACTGGCCCGCATGGTGCTCAAATGGCCTAGAGGAACCGTGCTGGACTGATAAAGCCTGGAGTCCAGATTGTCCATGGTCCGGATCTTCGTGATGCCGAAAACCCCCACGAAGACCGAGAAAAGGGCGGTCAAGAGGAAAGCGCCGATGAGCTTGGGTCCCATCTTGGTGTTGTCGAGGAATGTCACGGAGGGCCTCCAGAGTGGAATGGATGAACGGGTGGGATGGGTTGCGAATCATTCGCCGTGCAGGACTTCATGGATGTCCAGGAGCACCAGCAGGCCGGCGTCGGTCTTGATCACGCCGGAAAGGAACCCCCCCTCGGCCTCGCTGACGTTGGCGCTGGGCGGTTCGATGGTCGATTCGTCGGCCTCCACCACGTCGCCGATGGCGTCCACCAGGAACCCCACCAGGTCGTTGGAAGTGGTGTAGGGCTGCCTGCCTTCGTGCTTGACCGAGGCCAGTTCGGCGGTGGTCTTGAGGATGATGTTGTGGCTGGTGTCGATGATCTCCTGCCGCTCGAGGCCCAGGCGCACCCCCAGGTCGAGGATGGTGACGATCTGGCCGCGCAGGTTGATCAGGCCGCGGATGTGCTCCTTGGCGTGGGGCACCGGGGTGATGTCCAGGATCCGGTTGATCTCCCGGATCATCATGAGGTCCAGCCCGAACAGCCGGTCCCCCAGGCGGAAGGTCGAGTACTGGCTCATGCGCCGACCCCTTTCAGCAGGCCCTCGGCCCGGAGCAGCTCGAGCGGCTCCAGGAAGAGGGTGAGGTTGTGCTGGAGGATGGCCGAGCCCAGGATGCCGGGGCCCTTGACCTTGACCGGCTCCAGTTCCACCTCCACGTCCAGGGCGTCGATGATGTCGGAGATCACGATGCCGGCCTTGGCCTGGGTCACCACGCCCCGCTCCACCACCTTGGGGATCACCACGAACACTTCCCTGAGGCCGACGGGTCCACCGGCTTGACCTCCATGATCTGGTCCAGGTGGATCAGCGGCAGGCCGTGGCCCCGGTAGTCGACGAAGGGGCGGTCGCCCACCGTCTGGATGTCCGTGGTCTGGATCTTCTCCAGGCGCATGATCTGGTCCTGGGGGATGGCGAAGTATTCGCCCGGCGCGCCGGTGCAGACGATCACCGAGCGGCGCTTGGAGGCGGCCAGCGCCGCCTTGCGCTTCTCCTCCTCGTTGCGCAGCTTCTCCTCCGCCTGGAGATCGGCGAAGTGCAGGTGGGCCTGGGTCACGAGGCCGCCGGCGTCCAGGATCATGATCACCCGGCCGTCGCCCATGATGGTGGCGCCGGAAAAGCTCTTGCAGTTCTGCACGAACTCCGAGAGCGGCTTGACCACGATCTCCTCGATGTCGAACAGCTCGTCCACCACCACCCCGAACTGGTTGGAGCCCAGCCGCAGGACCACGATGTTGTAGTCGCTGCGCCAGTCCACGCGCCGGTCCTGGCCCCGGGGGGCGGCACCTCGGCCGGCGGAGCCTGCCTGGACGCCTTCTTGCCCTTCTTGGGTTTGGGTTCCGCGGGCTGCTCGACGTCCGGTTCCGCGGGGGGCGCGGCTTTGCTCCCGCCCGGGTCACCCGCGAGGGTGCGCCGGTCCACCAGCAGTTCCCTGCGGTCGGGCAGCCGTTCCCCGGATTCCCCTTCCACGTAAGTCCGCGGGATGGCCAGGATGTCCGCCAGCCGCACCAGGGGCAGGATCCGGGTGCGCAGGCGCAGCACTTCGGCGCCATGGACGCGCTCGATCCGCCGGGCCACGTCGGCGGCCCGGACCCACACGAACTCCACCACGTTCACCTGGGGAATGGCGAAGCGGTTGCCGCCGACCCCCACGATCATGGAGGGGATGATGGCCAGCGTCAGGGGCAGCCGCAGCAGCACGGTGGTGCCCACCCCCACCTGGGTCTCCAGCTCCACGTGGCCGCCCAGCTTCTCGGTGTTGGAGCGCACCACGTCCATGCCCACGCCCCGGCCGGAGATGTCCGAGACCGTGTCGGCGGTGGAGAAGCCCGGGGCGAACACCAGGTTGACGATCTCCCGCTCGGTCATCTCCTTGGCCTGGGCCTCCTTGACGATCCCCTTGGCGATGGCCTTGGCCAGCACCTTCTTCGGGTCGATGCCGCGGCCGTCGTCGGTGATGGCGATGATCACCTGGCCGCCCTGGTGGTAGGCGTGCAGCAGCAGCTGGCCGGCGGCGTTCTTCTTGTGCCTTCAGGCGCTCATCCGGCATCTCGATGGCGTGGTCGGCGCAGTTGCGGATGATGTGGGTGAGCGGGTCGGTGAGCAGCTCGACGATGGACTTGTCCAGCTCCACCTCGGCGCCCTTGATCTACGATCTCGATCTGCTTGCCCAGCTGGCGCGCCATGTCCCGGATGATGCGCGGGAACCGGTTGAACACCGTGCCGATGGGCTGCATCCGGGTCTGCATGATGCCTTCCTGCAGTTCGCGTGGTCACCTGGCTGATGTTCTGCAGGATGGCGGCCAGGCCCGGGATGCTCTTGCTGTGGCCGTCCAGGGCCCGCAGCAGCTGGTTCCGGCTCAGCACCAGCTCGCCGGCCTGGTTCATCAGCCCGGTGAGCAGGTCGACCCGCACCCGCAGGGTCTCCGGGCCGTTGTCCGCTGCCCTGGCGGCCCTGGCGCCGGCTTCCGGCGTGTCCGCCGCGGCCTCCTCGGCCACGGCCGGGGCCGCTTCGGGCGCGGCTTCCGGGGCGGCCTCGGGCGCGGCTTCCGGGGCGGCCTCGGGCGCGGCCCCGGCCTTGGCCGCCGGCCTTGAGCTGCCTGCGCAGCGCCTTCATGTCCAGCATCGCCACCTGCTCCGGGCGGCAGGCCCAGGGCCATGGCGGCCAGGTCGGACTCCAGCACCGAGCCGAACAGGATGGTGACCGGGATGTCCTGCTCCAGGCAGTTCTCCAGGTCCGCCACCGCCGTCAGGTCGATGTAGGCGTCCAGGCACTGGCCCACCGACAGGGCGTTGTTGAGGAAGGCCAGGGGGGTGATGCCCTTGTCCTTGATGTCCCGGCGCAGGTAGGCGGTGGCGTGGAACAGGTTCATGCCGTGCGCCAGGGCCGACTTGACGCTTTCCATGTCCAGGTCGAACTCGCGCCTGCGGCCATCGCTGTCCTTGCCGCGGGCCTTCACCTGGGCGCCCTGGTCCAGGCCCTGGCCCTCCAGGATCGCCCGGAACCGGGCCATCTCCTGGTCGCAGGGGACCTGGTCGCTGGCCTGGATGTCGTCCAGCATGGCCCGCAGCCGGTCCATGCCGGCGAACACCGCGTCCATGAGCTCCGGGTCGACCTCGAGCCTGCCGTCCCGCACCAGCATCAGCACGCTCTCCATGACGTGGCTCAGCCCCTTGAGCGCCTTCGAAGGCCAGGAACCCGGCGCCGCCCTTGATGCTGTGGATGGCCCGGAACACCCGGTTCAGCAGGTCCCTGGACAGCTCGCCGCCGCCCTGTCTCCATGGTCAGGAGGTCGGGCTCGATGGCGTTGAGGTGGTCGCGGCTTTCGGCGACGAAGTCCGAAATGATGCTTTCGTCCACGATGCTGGTCATGGGCTCAGGCCTCGAGGATCGGGAAGAACTTCGGCAGGTTGAACAGCCGGAAGACCCGCATGATGTCGGGCTTGACCCCTTCGATCGCTGAAGGTCGATGCCGGACTTCTGGCAGGTCTTGAACAGCCCCAGCACCAGGGTGATGCCCAGGGAATCGATCTGGTCCACCTCGGCCAGGTCCAGCACCACCGCGGACTGCCTGGCTTCCAGCGCCTTCATCATGGAGGCGCGCTGGGCCTCCACGGTGCTGGCCACCAGGTCCACTTTGGGCTGCAGGCGCAGGACTTCGCCTTTGCAGGTTGGCCGCAAGGGGCGCCTTACTGGTGGTCATGGTCGGATTCCTCCATCTGGAAGGTCATGGTCATGGTGCTGCCCTGCATCGCGACTTCCCTGGGCGTGGTGGCGGATCAGCGGAAGGCCGCGTCCGCGCTCGGAAAGCGGGTCATCCGGGGGCCGCGGCGGCAGCCAAGTCGAACCCGGGGCCCTCGTCGGACACCGCCACCACCAGGCTGCACCGCTCCGGGTCCGGCCGGCAGCGCAGGCAGATCGAGGTCCCGGGCCGGTTGCCGTTGCCGTGGAAGACCGCGTTGGTCAGGGCCTCGCGCACCGCCAGGACGATGTCGAAGCGGCGGTCCTGGCGCAGCCGCCCGTCCTTGCAGGAAGCCTGCAGGCACTCGCTGAACCGGTCGCATGGCCAGGTCGATGGCCCTGGCGGTCGACGGCAGCCGCAGCACCATCTCCTCCGTGCCCCGCTCCAGGGCGGGCTGCTCGAACCCCACCACCAGCAGGTCGTCGGCGATCACCCCGTTGCCGTGGCCGCGGGCCGCCTCGCAGATCGAGCTCAGGGCCCAGTCCAGCGGAGATTCAGCCAGGGCCTGCCACTGGCCGGGGGCCAGGTCCTGGAAGGGCGCCGTGCCCGGCCCCTGCACCTCGAAGAAGCCGTCGGTGCCGAACAGGAACCGGTCGCCGGGCTCCAGCACCGAGTTCGGTCCCTTCCAGGTCGGCCTCCGCGAAGAACCCCAGCGGGGTGCCGTTGATCCGCACCGGGAGGGTGTCGCCCTGCCGGCGCCGGTAGTGCAGGCCATGGGGGATGCCCGGCGTTGAGCAGCTTGAGCCGCCCGGTGGCGGGGGTCCAGAGGCCCAGCAGGGTGCACACCGGCACCTCGGAGAACGGCCCGCCGTGGATCCCGTAGTTCAGCTTGGAGGCCAGGTGCGGCAGCGGGTCGCAGGGCCTTTGGCCGATACCGGCCGCAGCCGTGCTGGCTGCAGGGCATCTTGCGGTCGCCCCCGTCGCTGGGAGACCACCATGAGGCCGTAGCACTCGCCCACGTAGGTCGAAAGCATGCCCAGGAAGGAGGCCACGGCGTAGGAGCTGAGCACCGAATGGCCGGCCACGTCGGCGAGCACGAACAGGATCGAGCCGTCGGCGCAGGTGAAGCAGCGGAACACGTCGCCGCCGGCGTCGCTGAGCGGCTCGTAGAGGGTGTAGAGGGGCAGCCCGTGCTCGGGCGCCGCCACCATGGAGCGCTGGGCGAGCCGGACGGCCTGGGCCGTCTCCAGGGAGCGCCTGGCGTCCAGCCGGGTGGAGCGCACCGTCAGCAGCTTCTTCACGCACGCGATCAGGTCGGCCCGCTCGAAGGGCTTGTTGAGGAATTCGTTCACCCCGAGGTTGCAGCGCCGCCTTGACGGTCTCCTTGTCCTCGTTGGAGGTGATCACGCCGATGGGCAGGGCCGGGTCGGCCTTGCGCACCAGCTGGGCCAGCTCCAGCCCGTCCATGCGCGGCATCACCACGTCGGTGAGCAGCAGGTCGAAGCGCCGGTTGTGCGGCGCCTGGGTGAACAGCTCCCAGGCCTCCAGGCCGTCCCGGGCCTCCTGCACCTCGTAGCCGGCGCGCTCCAGCCCCGAGCGGATCATGGAGCGGGTGGTGCGGCTGTCCTCCGCCAGCAGGATCCTCGGCCTGGCGCCCGCCCTGCGGCGGTGCCCCGGCGTGCCGGCGCGACTGCAGGGCCTTGCGCAGGGTGCCGGCCAGGTCGAGGGCGGTGAAGGGCTTGGTGACGATGTCCTGGAAGCTGGCGTGGGCGCTGGCGGTCAGCTTCTTGGCCGAAGCCGTGCCGGTCACCAGGACCAGGGGCAGGCCCGGGCGGATCTCCTGGAGCCTGCGGGCCAGTTCCATGCCGTCCATGCCGGGCATGGAAAGGTCCAGGAACACCAGGTCGTAGGCCTCGGGCTGGCGCCCGAAGTCGTCCAGGGCCGCCTCCGGGTCGGTGAAGCCGGCCACCCGGTAGCCCAGCTTCTGCAGGCCCAGGCGGGCGATGGAGGCGGTCATGGTGTCGTCGTCCACGAACATGACGGACTCGGTGCCGCCCATGTCGGCGGGCAGCGCATCGCCCTGCGGGCAGTTCGCGCCCGCTGGCCACAGGCATGCGCACCTCGAAGGTGGAGCCCTGCCCGGGCGCGCTCTGCACCGAGATGGCGCCGCCGGCCTTGGTCACGGTGGCGTGCACCATGGCCAGGCCCAGACCCGTGCCCTCGCCGGCCGACTTGGTGGTGAAGAAGGGTTCGAAGATCCGTTCCTGGGCCTGGGCGTCCATGCCGCAGCCGGTGTCCCGCACCGTCAGCACCGCGAACCGGCCGCTTGGACTCGCTCCATGACTCCTCGGCCGCTTCGGTCAGGCCGCACTTCCAGGACGCCGCCGCCGGGCTGCATGGCCTGCAGCGCGTTGATGGCCAGGTTCAGCACCACCTGGTGGATCATCGCCGGGTCCGCCTCCACCCACACCCCGCTGGTGAGGTCCTCGCGCAGGTCGATGTTCTCCGGGATGCTGCTGTGCAGGGTGTGCAGGCTGTCGCGCACGATGGCGGTGAGGTCCAGAGGCACCCGCTTCTCGTCGGTCTTGCGGCTGAAGCCGAGGATCTGCTTGGTGAGCCCGGCCGCGCACAGCCCGGCGTGCAGGATCGCTTCCACCTTGGGCAGGATCGGGCTGTCCGCGGGCGATCCGGCACTTGATCAGCTCGGCCGAGGCCAGGATGGTGGTGAGCACGTTGTTGAAGTCGTGGGCGATGCCGGCGGCGAGCACGCCCAGAGCGTCCATCTTCTGGGCCTGCCTGAGCTGGCGTTCCAGTTCGACTTCCTTGGTGACGTCGCGCAGCACGGCCACCAGGCTGCTCACCGCGTGCCCGGAGTCGCGCACCGGGGAGAAGGTGGCGTCCACTTCCTGGGACGCCCTGCCGTCCATGGTCAGGGCCAGCCGGCCCTCCCAGCTGCTGCCCTTCGCCGCCTGGCCCACGGCCCGGGCCACGTCCGGATGCCCCAGCAGCTCGGCCAGCCCGCAGCCCTGGACCTGCTCGCCGGAAAAGCCGGTGAGCGCCTCGAACGATCCGTTGGCGTAGCTGATGGTGCCCTGCGGGCCGGCGATGGCGATCGCCTCCTGCACCTGCTCCACCGCCGCCGCCATGAGCGTCATCCGGGCCTCGCTCTCCTCCAGCCGGGAGGCGATCCGCCTGCGGTCGCTCCTCAGGGCGGCCTCCTTGAGCTCGCGCTGCACCGCCGGCACCAGCCGCACCAGGTTGCCCTTGGAGATGAAGTCGTGAGCCCCCTGGCGCATGGCCGCGGTGACCAGGTCCTCGGGGGCGACCCCGGAGACGATGATGAAGGGCAGGTCCAGGGAGCGCTTGCGCATCACGTCCAGCGCCCCGGCCGAGCTGAAGCCGGGCATCACGTGGTCGCAGATGACCAGGTCCCAGGGCTTTTCGCTGAGCGAGCGCTCCATGCCGGCGCGGGTGTCCACCCGCTCCCATTCGGTCTTGAAGCCGCCCTTGCGCAATTCGAGCAGGGTCAGCAGGGCGTCGTCCTCGCTGTCCTCCACCAGAAGCACCCGCAGGAGGGTCGTGTTCATGGCCGCCTTCCTTCTGTTTCGCCAGGGACGGATCCCGGCTTGTTCCCGGCTTCCAGCTCCCGCACCCGGGAGCGCAGGAACGCGGTTTCATCCAGCAGGATCTGCTGGATGCGGTTGACTTCCTCCAGCAGGCGCAGGAACTGCTGCACCATCTGGGGCGGCAGCCCCTGGGAGTCCTGTCCGAACGCGCGCAAAAAAGCTCCTTGCCGCGCTGGGCGGCAGCGAAGGTCATCCTGGGTTTAAGGGGTGCTGCTCGATCCGGTAGAATGCGAAAGGCGCAACCACGGTTCCCGAAAGGGGAAACGAACGGTTGCGCCTTCAACTTGCAGGTCCTGGTCCTGCCCGCCAAGGAGGTGCCGGCCCTATCGCCGACACTTAGTTGTTATCTCCAAAATGGACCCATCCGCGGGCTTGTCAATACGGCAAATTTTTTTCCTTAGGAGGAAGTTTCCACCGCACCCTCCATCCTGCGGCGCAGATCCTCGAGATTCCTGGATTTGAAGGCGCCCTTGGTCTTCTCCAGGATCTCGATGCCCTCCTGGAAGATCTGCTGGTAGCTCGCCAGCCGGGGGCAGTGGCGCACGGAGCATTCCTCTCCGCCCGGCTGCAACCCGACGCTGAGGTCCACCAGGCGCTTCATGTCGAGCAGCGTCTCGCCCATGCGTCCGAGCATCGCCCCCAGCATGTGCGGCACCGCCACCGCTCCCGGGGCGGCGAAGCCTTGCGCCAGCCGGCTCATCTCCCCGGCCCAGTCCTGGATCCTGCGGGCGGAGGCTTCGACCGTCAGCTGGATCCGCCGCTGCGCCACGCCGCGCTCGACCTGCGCCAGCAGTTCCTGGAACTCCATGGGCTTGACCAGGTAGGCCAGCACTGCCCGGTTGACCGCCTGGATCGCGGTCTCGGCCGAGGGGTAGCCGGTCATCAGGATCACCGGCAGGCCCCGGTTGGGCTCCGGCAGCTCCTGGAGCACCTTCAGGTCGAGGTTGCCGGGCATGCGGATGTCCGAGATCAGCAGGTCGTACGGGGCGTCCCGGAGCCTCTGCAGGGCCTCCCGCCCGTCCATGGCGCAGTCGACCCGGTAGCCCTCCTGGCGCAGCAGGTCGGCGGTGGAAAGCAGGAACACTTCCTCGTCGTCGGCGATCAGCAGCCGGGGCGCGGTTTCCGTAGGGTTTTCTGGAATCATGGCAGGGGCTCCCTGGGTTGGTGGGGCAGTTGGACCCGGAACGTGCAGCCCTCCCCCGGTCCGCCCGAGGTGTAGGCGAGGGTGCCGCCCATGGATTCGACGAGACTCTTGCAGGTGGAAAGGCCGATGCCCAGGCCGCTCATCCCGGCGTCGCGCTTGCTGGTGAAGCCCTGCCGGAAGACCCGGTCGCCCCAGTCCGGCGGGATCCCGCAGCCGAAGTCGCGCACGGTGATCTCGCTGTCCTGGGCGCCGGCGCGCGCGCCGAGCAGCACGCGGCCCTCGCGCTCGGAGGCCTCCACCGCGTTCTGGGCCAGGTTGAAGATCACCTGGCGCAGCAGGCCGCCGTTGAAGCGCACCCTGAGCTGCGGGTCCGGCAGGTCCAGGTGGATCTGCACCCCGGCGGCGCGGCACTTGGGCACCAGCAGGTTCTGGATGTCCTGGAACACCTCCAGCAGCGCCACCTCGCCCTGCTCGGCCGACGGCGGCCGGTAGACGTGGTACATGGTCCGGATGATGCCCGCGATGCGGTCGATCTCCCGCCTGATCAGGTCGGCGTACTTCCGGTGCGGGTGGTCGGCGGGGATGCCGGGCTCCAGGAGGGCGAAGGCGTTCTTGATGCCGGCCAGGGGGTTGTTGATCTCGTGGGCGATGTAGGCGGCCATCTGGCCCTTGGCCGACAGCCGGTCCAGGTCGCGCAGGGCGGCCTCCATCTGCAGCCGCTCGGTGATGTCCCGGAAAGACACCAGCACCCGGTCGAGGGTGGCCTCGCAGCCGGGATCCACCGACAGGTTCACGGCGATGGTCTTCAGAGCGCCGTCGGGCAGGCGCAGCGGCACCTCCCCTTCGAAGGTCAGGCGGCCCGACGCCAGGGCGACCAGTTCCTCGCGGAAATAATGCCAGGACGCCTCCACGTAGAGGTCGGTGAAATGCCACAAGCCCTCCGCCAAGTCGACGGCCTGGAAGAAGCGCGTGCGCGCCGCGTTGCTCTCCTTGACGCGCACCGCCTCGGCGCAGCGCCGCACCTCCTCCGGGTGCGCCTCCAGGAAGCTGCGCAGGTCCTCGACGCCCGCCGCCCGGTAGCCTTCGATCATCCGTCTGACTTCGGAGAAGTCCTGCACCGCCAGAGGGGTGGGCGAGTGCTCGAACACGCCCCGGTAGCGCTCCTCGCTCCGCGCCAGCTCCTCCTCGGCCTGGCGGCGCGCCTTGCGGGCCTTGGCGTCCTTGAGCTCGCGCTCGACCACCAGGCCCAGCCGGGACAGGTTGTGCTTGGCGACGAAGCCGTGCGCCCCGGCCTTCATGGCGGCCACGGCCTCCTCTTCGCCGATGGCGCCCGACACCAGGACGAACGGGAGCTCGAGCCCGGTGGCTTCGAGGATGCGCAGCGCGTCGATCCCGCTGAAGCCCGGCATGCGGTAGTCCGACAGCACCAGGTCCCAGGTGCCGCCGGCCAGGGCGGCCTTCATCCCTTCGCCCGAGGCGACCCGGGCGGACGCCACCGCGTAGCCGGCCCGCTTCAGCTCCAGCAGCACCAGTTCGGCGTCGTCCCTGGAATCCTCCACCACGAGGACCTTGAGCGTCTCGTTCAAGGGGCCGCTCCTACTGGCCCGAAGGCACGTTGAGCAGCAGCCAGTACAGCCCGAGGAACCGCACCGCTTCGGCGAAGGCCTCGAAGCCCACCGGCTTCTGCACGTAGCTATTGGCGCCGAGCTCGTAGCTGGCGACCACGTCGCGCTCCTCGCGGGAGGTGGTCATGATCACCACCGGCAGGCGGGCGGTGGCGGGTTCGGCGCGGATCCTCCGCAGCACTTCCAGGCCGTCCAGCTTGGGCAGCTTCAGGTCCAGCAGGACCACCGAAGGCATCCGCCCGGGCGCCCTGTCCGGGGTGCCGTGCAGGAGCTCCAGCGCCTCGACCCCGTCCCGGGCCACCATCACCTCGTTGGCGATGTGGTGGCTGTTCAGCACCCGCAGGGTGAGCTCCACGTCGTCGGGGTTGTCTTCCACCAGCAGGATGATCTGTTTTTCCATGGTCAGGCCTTTCAGGCGGGGAGGTTGAAGAAGAAGGCGGCGCCCCGGTCCACGGCCGCCTCGGCCCAGATCCGGCCGCCGTGGCGGTGCAGGATGCGCTGGACGATGGCCAGCCCGGCCCCGGTGCCGGCGTACTCGCCGGGATCGTGCAGGCGCTGGAAGGGGCCGAACAGCTTGTCGGCGTACGTCATGTCGAAGCCGGCGCCGTTGTCGCGCACGAAGAAGGCCGGGCCCCCGTCCGGGCCGGGCGCGCAGCCGAACTCGATCCGGGCCTCCTCCCGCCTTGCGGTGAATTTCCAGGCGTTGTCCAGCAGCTGGGCCAGCACCATGCGCATCAGGAGCGGGTCGGCATGGGCCCGCAGCCCGTCCTGGACGGCCAGTTCCACCCGGCGCGCTCCGGGCTCCTGGCGCTCCAGGGATTCCAGGATCTCCCTGGCCTGGGCGCTGAGGTCCACGCTGCTCCGGTTCAGCTCGTGCCGGCTCAGCCGGACCAGGTCGAGCAGGTCGTCCATGACCCGGCCCAGGCGCTGGGAGCCGGCCCGGATGCGCTCGAGGCAGTGCCGCCCGGGCGGGTCCAGGCGCTCCCCGTAATCCTCCAGCAGGGCGTGGCTGAAGCCGTCGATGCCGCGCAGGGGCGCCCGCAGGTCGTGGGAGACCGAGTAGGAGAAGGCCTCGATCTCCCGCAGGGCGGTCTCCAGCTCCCCAGTGCGCTCGCGCACCCGCTGTTCCAGATCCTCGTTGAGGGCGCTGATGCGCGCTTCGTACTCCCGGCGCTCGGTGATGTCCCGGATGATGCTCTGCACCAGGGGCCTGCCGTCCAGTTCCAGGTGCATGGAGCTGACTTCGACCGGGAAGCGGGAACCGTCCCGGCGCTGGTGCGTCGTCTCGAAGCGCAGGCTGTTCTGGTGCTTGACCCGCTCGAACTGGCCGGAGAAATCGCCCTTGGCCTCGGGCGCCCGCAAGTCGTTGATGCCGAGGCTCCGGATCTCCTCGCGGGCGTACTGGTACGCCTCCAGGGCCCGGTCGTTGGCTTCCAGGATCCGGCCGCCGGCGTCCATCACCAGCACGAGGTCGTTGCCGTAGCGCCCCAGCAGCTCCAGCTGCCGGCCCATGACCGCGCGCTCGGCCTCGAGACGGCCCAGCTCGGCCCGTTGCCGGGCCCGTTCGCGCTGGCGCAGGGCCGCCATGAAAGCCAGCGCCAGCGCCAGGAACAGCCCGCCCAGCGCCGTGTAAGTCCACAGCAGGCGCCGCACCGGCCCGAGGTATTCGTCCCGGTCCAGCTTGACCAGCAGCACCCAGGGCACCCGCTTGAGCCGGAGCGCCACCGCCACCGTCGGCACGCCCCGGTAGTCCACGCCCTCCTTGAGGCCTTCGCCCGAGACCAGGGCCTGCACCCCCACGACGTCCGCCCGGCTCAGCGGCATGCTCAGCACCGGGGCGCCCTGGCGCCGGGTGCGGTTCAGGAACAGGGCCTTGTCCCCCTGGCGCGCCAGGAGCAGGGTCTCGCCGCTGGCCGTGGGGTTGGGCCAGGCGGCCATCGCCTCCGCGCCCATCGCCGCGCTGGGGTCGAGGCGCAGCACCAGGGTGCCCAGGGCGCGGTCCGTTTCGATGCTGGTCACGCAGACCATGGAGAGCCTGGGGCCCAGGCTGGGATCCTCGCGCACATCCCAGATGACCCGGGGCGACAGCCATCTCCCTTTCCCGGTGGCCTGGGCCTCCCAGGGCTGCAGGAGATCCGGTCCGGTCGCGGCGAGGGTGCTGCCGTCCGGGGCGAGCAGCAATGCGGATGCGTAGCCGTAGGCCTCGCGCACCACCTGCAGGCGCCGGAACAGCTTGAAAGTCAGTTCCGGGCTTGGGCCGCGGCCGGGCTGGATGGCGCGCAGCTGGTCCAGCAGCAGGGGATCCCCGGCCATGGTCATGGCGTCGCCGACCCGTTCGTCCAGATAGGCGTCGATCCGGTCCGCCTTGACCCGCGCCAGGTAGGCCAGCTGCTGCCGGGCGGCCTGCTCCAGCGCGGCGCCCTGGCTCCGGTAGGAACCGTAGCCCAGCGCCAGGATCAGCAGCGCCGCCGCGCCCAGGGCGACGATCAGCGCGCGGGGCCGGTCCGACCGGATCACGGCTGCTCCGGCAGGGTGAAGCGGAAGCAGGCGCCCGCATCCACCGCGCCGGCGCCCCAGGCCCGGCCGCCGTGGCGGCGCACGATGCGCTGGACGATGGCCAGGCCGGAGCGGGCCGCGATCCGCCAGGCGCCGCCGGCGGGGTCCTCGAGGCCGATCCAGGCAAGCATGAAGTTTCCATACTCGTGCGCGACGTCGCAGATGCGCTGCAGCAGGGCTCCCTCTTCGAGCTCTTCCAGCACGGCGCGGGCGGTTTCGCTGACGGCCAGGTGGATCTTCTGCAGGGCGTCGAAGCGGGCTTCCGCCGCCGCCCGCTCCCGGATCAGCACCGCGTTGCGCTCGGCCAGGGCCACCAGCCGCGATTCCAGCTCCGCCCGGTCGGGCAGGTCCGTGGCGGTCGGGTTCGATGGCGATGGCGATGGGCTTGGCTTGGACTCCGGCATGAATAACTCTTGAAAAAGCGGGACATAACGGCCATCAGGGAACCCCTGTGGCGTGGGAGCGCGGGGCGGCGTCTGGTCAGCCTAGCGTCAATTGCCTCATCGGCGAAATGAATTGAAATATTGAACGATGGTATTTTCGCCCGGCTGAGCAGGATTCACCGAAAGATTAAATTCAGGTAGGGTTAGGCCAAGCGCAGGCTGAGGTCGGCGGCGGGGGCGCTATGGGTGAGCGCGCCGACGCTGAGGTAGTCCACGCCGGTTTCCGCCACCGCCCGGGCCCGGTCCAGGGTCAGGTTGCCGCTGGCTTCCAGGAAGATCCGGCTCCCGGCGCGCTGGCGCATGGCCACCGCCTCGCGCATCTGCTCCAGGTCCATGTTGTCCAGCAGCACCCCGTCGATGTCGGCGATGCCGAAGCAGAGCGAGAGCTGGTCCAGGTTCTCCACCTCCACTTCGATGCGGACCAGGCTCGGCGCGGCCCGGCGGGCGCCCTGAACCGCCGGCAGGATGCCTCCCGCGGCGGCGATGTGGTTCTCCTTCAGCAGCACGCCGTCGCCCAGGGTGAGCCTGTGGTTGCAGCCGCCGCCGCAGCGCACGGCGTACTTCTCCAGCAGCTTGAGGCCCGGCGTGGTCTTGCGCGTGTCCAGGATGCGGGCGCCGGTGCCGGCCACCGCGTCCACGAAGGCCCGGGTGAGGGTGGCGGTGCCGCTGAGGCGCTGCAGGACGTTCAGCATCACCCGCTCGGCCATGAGGATGGACCGGGAGGAGCCCTTGATGGCCAGCACCGGGGTGCCGCGGGCCACCCGGTCGCCGTCCTGGGCCAGGGCCTGGACCGACAGCGCGGCGTCGACCGCGTGGAGGATCTCGGCCGCCGCCGGCAGGCCGGCCAGCACCAGGTCGGCCTTGGCCACCACCGATCCGGTCATGGCCCGGTCCGGCACCGAGGCGGTGGTCCAGTCCTGGGTGCCCCAGTCCTCCCGCAGGAAGTTCCGGACGGCATCCTGGTAGGCGAGGGGGTGGGGCGGGTTGAGCATGGTCCGGCGCTCCATCAGGCCAGCCGGTGGCCCATGGGCTTGCCGGCCAGCAGGTGGAAGTGCAGGTGGGAGACCGTCTGGCCGGCGTCCGGGCCGTTGTTGGTGACCAGCCGGTAGCCGCTTTCCGCCACCCCCAGCTGGTCGGCCAGGTCCCTGGCGACCAGGGCGATGCGGCCCACCACCGGGCCCAGTTCCTCGGTCAGGCCGGCCAGGCCGGGGACGTGGACCCGGGTCACCATCACGATGTGCACCGGCGCCTGGGGCGCGATGTCGAGGAAGGCCACCAGGTCTTCGTCCTCGTAGACGACGGTCGAGGGGATCTTCTTTTCGGCGATCCTGCAGAACAGGCATTCGGCTTCCGGCATGGGCGTCACCTCGCCCACCAGTGTGCACCCACTCATTTCAAACCCAAAGCGCCCTGGGGATCCAGTCCCAGTCCTCGGGCCGGACCCGGGCGTCCAGCGGGCGGATCATGGGAACCGAATCCAGCCGTTCCAGTCGGTCCTCCAGCCTGCCCTGGGGCCATGGCGCCTCACGGGGATTGTTCCAGACGGTCACCCGCGCCAGGCCCGCGGCGTGCGCCGCCCGCCGGGCGGAGCCGACCAGGGCGTCGGCCTGGCCCGGCACGGGGGCGTGCAGCAGCAGCAGCATCAACTGGCCGGTGCGGTATTCGGCGGCCCAGAGGGCCCGCCCGGCGCCCAGGCGCGCGCCGCAGGCAGGCGGCCGGGGCCGGCCCAGCAGCTGGGCGAAGATCCGTTCCCGCTCCAGGTGCCAGTCGATCTGGGCCGCCGCGGGCCAGATGGCGAAGGGGCCCACCGGCAGCGGCACGGCGGCCAGGGCCCGGGACGCCTGGTCCTCCGGCAGCAGTTCGTCCACCCCGTCCCGGGGGTCGCCCGGCAGCGCGTCGAAGGACTGCGCCAGCGCCGGCCTGGGCGTGAAGCCCGCGCCCCGGTAGACCTCCAGGGGAACGTCGGAGAACAGGACCATGGCCTGGGCGTCGGCGTCCGTGGCCTTGACGTGCGCGACGAGGCGCTCCAGCAGCGCGGTGACGTGCCCGCGCCGGCGCTGGTGCGGCTCGGTATAGACGCTCGCCACGGCGTAGCTGTGGCCCGGCCCGTACCCCTTCCTGAGGCTGCTCATGCGGTAGGTCTCGCAGCTGGTCAGCACCTCGCCGCCGTCGCCGCGGAGCAGCCACAGCGTGTGGCAGGCCCTGGGCCAGGGGTGGCCGCGCAGGCGCGCCTCCAGCGCCTGGTACTCGGCCAGGGGCACCGGGCCGCCCCAGGCCTGGTGAGTGGCGCGGTCGCGGTCGCGGCTCATCTCAGGCGTGGCTTCCACCAGGATCATGGCCGGCGGCCTCCCGGCCCTATCGTAGCACTGCGGGAATTTGGCCCGCCGGGGCGCCCGCGCCGGGCACCCGTCCCACGGCGGCGCCCGTGGCGGTCGGGAGACGCTAAGATGGCCTCCGGGAGCCCCATCATGCCCTTCCACATCATCCTGGCCCAGCCCGAGATCCCGCAGAACACCGGGAGCATCGGCCGGCTCTGCGTCTCGACCGACACCCGGCTGCACCTGATCCACCCCCTGGGCTTCGACACCTCGGACTACTACCTGAGGCGGGCCGGGCTGGACTACTGGGAGCGCCTCGCCCCGACCCACTACCAGGACTGGGAGGACTTCCTGGCGCGCCATCCGGCCGGACGGCTCTGGCTGTTCACCACCAAGGGCGAGCGCCGGCACACCCAGGTCGCGTGGCGCGACGGCGACGGCCTGGTGTTCGGCCGGGAGACCGCGGGGCTGCCGGAGGCGATCCTGGAGGCCCATCCGGACCGGCTGGTGACGATCCCCATGCCCGGGGAATTCCACCGCAGCCTCAACCTCGCCCAGGCGGCGGCGGTGGGGCTGTACGAGGCGCTGCGCCAGACCCGCGGCTGGTGAGGGACCCTTTTGAGATCTTGACTCGATCTCTGCGGACGGCATACTGGGGCGTCTGAACCGGACGGGAGGGCGACTCCCCTTCCGCTTGGCAACTTCCCCAACCTTGGCGTCCCCGCCCCACGGGCCGCGATGAGGGATGCCGCCAGCAAGGAGGTCCAATGTACAGCGTCATGCGCCACTACCAGGGTCAGAACGAGCTTGCCGCCGAGCTGAAAAAACACGGCAAGGAAATCGAAAAGCTCATGTCCGGGGTGCCCGGCTTCATCGCCTACTACCTCATCCACAACTCGGAAGGCACCACCGCCGTGACCGTCTGCGACAACCGCAAGGGTTGCGACGAATCCACCAAGCTCGCCGCCGACTGGCTGCACAAGAACCTGCCGAACCTGAAGCTGAACCCGCCGCGCGTCGTCACCGGCGAGGTCCAGCTGGCCTTCGACCGCACCCACGCGGCCGTGTAGGGTTTTGCGGCGGCCGTTGTCCCGCCCGTCGTGCCTTGCGGTCGGCTGCGGGTTCCGGGACTTTGCGCCGACCCACCGGCGCGTGGTCCGCTTGCAACGTCCTTGTATGTTTGCCTTGCTCCCCCGGAGCAAGGATCCTAAGGAGCCTTTGGAAGGGCCGGGGGGGATGGAGTTGCGAACGTCCACGGGATTAAAACTCGTAAGCGAGATGGCGCCCATCCCCTCATCGGCATCCATATAGCTGGACTACCATCAAGGGTCGAACTCGCATCTGCAAGGAAGGTGTTCTCGGTGCTGGGGTCCTTTCCGGGGGCGGAAAGGAGGGACCATGGAGGTCTCAATCAAACCAAGGTGGTTCGGCATCGACGTGTCCAAGGACACCTTCGATGTCAGTATGTTCCCGGGAGAGGCCCGGAAGGCGCCCCATATCAAGCTCCCCCGGTCCCGGCAGGGCTGCCAGGAGTGCTTGCACTGGGTGGATCGTCAGGTTCCCCAGGGCGAGGAATCAGCACTGGTCATGGAAGCCACCGGAGGCTATGGCAAGGAGATGGCGAACTGGCTTCTGTCCCTGCGCGCGGGTGTGCGGGTTGCCATTGCCCAACCCTGGCGGGTGCGTCAATACGCCAAGGGATTGGGGATGGTAAACAAGACCGATGCCCAGGATGCGATCATGCTGGCACGATACGGGGATACCTATAATCCTCGTTCCTACCAGCCAATGTCCCCTGCCTACGAACAGCTCCGAGCCCTGAGCCGGGAACGCGCCGCCATGGTCAAGGAGGCCATCCGACTGGGGAACCGGAACGAGATCCCCAGCAACTCCAAGGTTGCCCAGACCATCCGGGAGCAGACCTTGGCTCAGGTCAAGAAGGCCGTTGCGGACCTGGACCAGGCCATCAAAGCCCAGATCGCCAAGGATCCGGGGTTGAAGAAGGACTTTCGCCGACTACAGACGGTGCCGGGGGTCGGCCCAGTGGTGGCGGGAACCTTGATGGGAGAATGTGGCGACCTGAGAGACTTCGTTCACCACAAGGCCCTTCAGGCCTTTGCCGGAGTGGCCCCGGGTCTGGTCGAGAGCGGCACCTCGTTGCATGCCACGGCTCATATGACCAAACATGGGAGTGGCCGGCTACGCCAGGTCCTCTACATGGGGGCGATGGCCGCGGCGCGTGGGCAAAGCCCCGTGGCCCAAAGCTACGACCACCTACTGAAGGAAGGGAAACCGGCCATGGTGGCGCTCGGAGCGCTCATGCGCAAGATCCTGGTCACCTGCCGGGCGGTATTGCTGGAGGAACAGGACTACGATCCAAAGTACGTAAGGAAGGCCCCCTCAGAACCTATCTGAGCCATTTCCAGCGCTAGCTTTTCCCTCACAGCGGGCAGCAACGGCGTAGGCGGGCTGGCACGCAAAGCGCCAGCGGGCCGCAAAGGCCGTGACGCTTGCGGCGCGGGCTTTGCGACCTTGCGCGGCAGCCCGCCGGCCTATCCTGAGCCCGCAGGGAAAAGCGAAATCCGCCCCACCCCCTTGACGACCAACACACCATCTCGCTGCGCTGCGGGCGATGCAAGCGGCCACGCTGCTCCTTCCCCCCGGGGACGGGTCGATTCGTCTTCGCTTCAATGAACAAAATTCAGAACAACCATCCCGGGACCCCGGGCATTCCAGGGAGTGGCATCCCCACCCCCATGCCGCCAACCGAAGGAACCCAAAACCCAGGCCGGGAAGGGGCAGCGTGAGACCTTGGCGCACGCGCAGGAGGCGAAGCCGACGAGCATGCGGCAAGGCTCTCACGCACCGGTGGGTCGGCGCACCGCCCCGGCACCCGAACCCACCCGCAAGGCGCGACGGGCGGAACAACGGGCTAGACCCAGGGGCACTCCGAGGTCACCTGCATCCGGAAGGCGGCTGGTTCCACGGTGAGGTCGGCGCGGTCCCGGACCGGGCCGGGTTCGCCGTCCATGTGCCACGGCTGCGGCGCGTCCAGGCTGAGGCCCGCGCGCAGGAGGCGGCCCTGGCGGCGCAGGGGGGTCCGGCCGGTTTCGCGGAACAGCTGCGGCACCTGGGACACCATGTCCCAGCAGCCCGGGCCGGCGCAGCCGGACCCATTCCAGGGCGCCGTCGGTGGGGTCGGCGCCCGGGGCGATCCATAGGCCGGAGCCGTACTGGGGCAGGTTGGCGAAGCAGAGGCTCCAGGCGGTTCCGGGCAGTTCCTCCCGGGGGCCGCGCCAGGCGGCCCGCAGCCGGTCCATGCGGCCCGCAGGCGCCTCCTGCGGGGCCGAGCTCGGCGTCCCAGCGCAGCCCGGAGCTCCGGTGGCTCCGCCGCCACAGGCGCAGCGAGGCCGCGGCATAGGTGCGCAAGCCGCGGTCCTGGGCGCCGTCGAAGGCGGCGGCGACCGCCGCCTCGAAGCCGGTGCCGCACAGGTTCAGGAAGGGCTCGCCGTCCAGCCGGGGCAGGTCGATGGCCAGTTCGCGGCCCTCCAGCAGGCGCATGACGGCGCCGGCAGGGGTCCAGCGGGGTGCGCAGGCCCCGGACCAGGCCGTTGCCCGATCCGCCCGGGACCGCGCCCAGGGCCACCGGGCCGCCCAGGGCGACCAGGGCCCGGCCGGCGTGGTGGAAGGTCCCGTCGCCGCCCCAGACCAGCAGGGGCCCGCCCGCGCGCCGGGCCTGGTCGATCCAGGGCGCGTAGTCGAACGGCGGTTCCAGCATGCACCGGCCGGATCCGCTCGCGGTACGGCCCGGGCAGCCGGGCCAGGAGTCCGTCCACGTCCACCGCCGAACGCCCGCGATTCCGGGTTGAAGACCAGCGGAAGCGCCGCCGTCATGACGCCGCCAGGAACCGGGTCGGGGGCGCGGTCAGGGCCAGCCGGGCGCCGGTGACCGGGTGCTCCAGTTCCAGCTTCCAGGCATGCAGCCAGAGCTGGTCCGAAGGTCTCGCCGTGGTAGTAGCGCGTCGCCCACCACCGGGCGGCCCAGGTGGGCCAGGTGCACCCGGATCTGGTGGGTGCGGCCGGTGTGGGGCTCGGCCACCACCCAGAACCCGGGGCACAGGCCCAGGCTCTCCTCGGGCGCTGGCCGGGCGGAAATCGGTGCGCGCCGGCCGCGGGTCCTCCAGGTCGCCCGAACAGCCGTAGCGGGCCGGTTGGGAGCCCCGGATGCGGCCGATGGGCAGGTCCACGCTGACCGGGTCCAGGGGCCCGGCGAGCCCGGGCGAGGTAGGTCTTTGCGATGGCCCGGGCCTGGAACTGGCTGCCCAGGTGGGCCGAGGCGTGCTTGGCGATGACCAGGATCCCGGAGGTGCCCTGGTCCAGCCGGTGCTGCAGCGCCAGCACCTGCCCCGGCCGCTGGCGCTGCAGCAGGGCGGTCAGGTCGTGCTGGTCCGAGGCCTGGGTGCCCTGGGAGGCCATGCCGGCGGGCTTGTCCACCACCAGCAGCCAGTCGTCCTCGAACAGCACCGGCACCGGAAGGTCCGGCGGCACGCCCAGGGCGTCGTCATGGGCCACCAGCACCTCCGGCCCCGGCGGCCAGCGTGCGGCCCGCCACCCGGACCCGCTTGCGGGCCACCTGCACTCCGCCCATCTGCAGCACGGCCCGGGCCTTGCGCCGGCTCAGGCCGGTCCGCTGGGAGATCAGCTGGTCCAGCCGCAGGCTTTCCTCGGCGGGCCCCACGGTGAATTTCCAGATCCTGGTCGTCATCCGTCAAGATTAGCGCGTCCCCGGCGATCCCGCGGCTGTTAGGGTATTTTCATGGTTTTCAGAAACCCCGGAACAAGGCTCGAGTCCATGCCGGCGCGATGGGCCTGCACCCTGGGAGCCAGGGTGCGCCATGCCTTCGGCCTGCTGGGATCGGTGTCCTGGCTCCTGGGCAGATGCGTGCGCAGTTGCGTCCGCCTGAGCCGGGAGCAGCGCCGGGTGGTCCGCGAAGTCACCCGCATCCAGATCCGCTTCACCGCCCTGGACGCGCTTCCGCTCTGCTTCTTCACCGCCCTGCTGCTGGGCGGCATCACCCTGCTGCAGGTGTTCGGCCAGCTCTCCGGCTGTACGGGGTCGAGCGGCACATCAGCCAGATCCTGGCCCAGCTGGTGATCCGGGAACTGGGCCCGCTCATGGTCGGCATCCTGGTGATCGTGCGCAGCGGCACCGCCATGGCCACCGAGATGGCCACCCGCAAGCTCAGCGGCGAGCTCGACGCGCTCTACGTCAGCGGGGTGGACCCGGTGCCCTACCTGCTGGTGCCGCGCCTGCTGGGCGGCGTCATCTCCGTCTTCTCCCTGGTGATCCTGTTCGACACCGTGGCCCTGCTGGGCGGCTTCCTGGTGGCCCGGCTGCGCCTGCCGGTCTCGTTCGCCTTCTTCCTGGGCGCCCTGGGCGAGGCCATCGGGCAGCGCGAGTTGACCGCCACTTTCCTGAAGTGCCTGGTGTTCGGGGTGACCATCCCGCTGGTCTGCACCTCCTACGGGCTGCGGGTCCGCCGCAGCACCACCGAGATCCCCCAGGCGGTGACCAAGGCCTCGGTGGTGTCCCTGGCGGTGCTGCTGCTCTCCGGCGCGATCCTGTCGGTCCTGATCTATGCGTGAACCGATGGAGCCGATGCTGGCCCTGGAGGCCGTCACCCTGCTGGGGCCCGAGGGCGGGGCGGTGTTCCGCGGCCTGGACTGGCGCCTGGAGCGCGGCGCGCGCTTCCACGCCCGGGGCGGTTCCGGCGGCGGATGCACGGCGCTGCTGCGGCTGTGCGCGGGCATCGCCGAACCGGCGGAAGGCCGCGTCCTGCTGGACGGCGTGCCGCTGGCGCCGGACCTGGCGCACCCGTTCCTGCGGCGCGGCATGCTCGGCTGGGTGCCGTCCGACGGCGGCCTGGCGGTGAACCTCAGCCTGCTGGAGAACGTGGCCCTGCCGCTGCGCTTCGCCCTGAACCAGGAGCGCCGCGAGGCGGAACGGACCGCCCTGGACTGGCTCGAGCAGGCCGGCCTGGGCCCCAAGGCGAACCAGCGCCCCTCCGTGCCGGGCGACCGGGAGAGCTGGTTGGCCAGCCTGGCCCGGGCCGCGGCCAAGGGCTCCAGGCTTTGGCTGGTGGATCGCCCGGCGGGGGGGCTGGACCCGGCCTCGATCCAGGCGGCGGAGCGGATCCTCGGCCAGGCAGCCCGGGACCCCGAAGTGACCCTCCTGATGGTGGGCGGCGCCTGGATGGCCAGCCTGGGCCAGGACCTGACCATCGGCGACGGGCGGGTGTTCTCAGGGAGGGAGCCATGAGGCTGGAAAAGGACGACGCGAAGATCGGGATCCTGGTGTTCCTCACCCTGGCGCTGTTCGTGGGGTTCATCTTCCAGCGCAGCCTTTCGACCTTCCTGAAAAAGGAGAACCACGTGCGGGTGCGCCTGGAGAATGTGGCGGACGTGGCCGAGGGCACCGAGGTCCAGCTCCAGGGCCTGCGCGTGGGCCAGGTGGAGAAGATTGATTTGCAGCGGGAGCGGGTCCATTACCACTTCCTGGCCGGCCTGGGGCTGCGCACCGACATCGTGCTCTGGGAAGGCACCCGGGTCGTGGTGGTGTCCAAGCCCCTGGGCGGCTCCTTCCTTGACCTCCAACTGCCGCCGCCGGAGGAGCGCCGGGAGGTGCTGGGGCCGGACAGCGTGCTGGCGGGCAGCTCGGGCCCCTCCCTCGCCTCCCTGGTGGACCACATCGACGCGCTGGTCGGCAACCTCAACCATGGGGTGGACGAACTGCGCGGCGAACTCCAGACCCGCGGCCTGGGCGCCGTGCTGGACCACCCGCGGGTGCGGGCCGTGCTCCTCGACCTCGACCGCGCCCTGCAGTCCTTCCAGCGCCTGGCCGAGGACAGCCGCCAGCTGGTGGCGCAGGGCGGCGGCTCGGTGCGCAGCCTGGACCGGGCGCTGGCCACCCTGCAGCAGGTCATCGACCAGGTCGATGCCCTGCTCGCCAGCCACGGGGAGGACCTGGACGCCATCGTGGCGCGCCTTGCCGGCACGCTGAAGGAGATGGAGGGCCTGGGGAAGGATCTGCGCGGGCTGGTCCAGGTGGCGGGGCCGGACGCCGACCAGAGCCTGAAGTCCCTGGACCGCACCCTGCGTTCCACCGAAACCCTGCTGGAACTGCTCAAGGCCAAGCCGAACCGGCTGGTCTGGGGCAAGCCGAGCGCGGCCGAACAGGAGGCGGCGGCAAGGAAGGTGGAGGAGGCGCGCAAGGCCCAGGGGGCGAAACCCTAACGTTTGAGAACCTGATCGAAGGGCAGGCCGCGGGCGGCCTTCCAGGGCTCCGGGGCGGGCACTCCCGGCCGTTCCGGCCCGTCCGGCCGCAGTTCGCCCACATGGGTCGCCAGCGGCACCACTCCGGCCCACACCTCGCGGTCCATGTCCTCCGGATCGTCGTGGGGCGCGCCCGAACGGGTCTTGACCACGGCCTGTTCGATGTCCAGGTAGAGGACCGTGGTCTGTTTCAGCTCCGGGGCCGAACCGGGCCGGGCCTGGGCGGAGCGGCCCGGGCAGAGCCGTTCCATGAAGGCCTCCAGGGCCGCCGGCCGGTCCGCTTCCGGCAGCGCGCGGGCGGTGCCGAACACCATGGCCGAGCGGTAGTTGAGGCTGTGGTTGAAGGCCGACCGGGCGAGCACGAGGCCGTCCAGATGGGTCACCGTCACGCAGACCGGAAGCCCCCCCGTCTGGGCCCGGTGCATGCGGCTGGCGGCCGAGCCGTGCCAGTAGAGCCGGGAGCCGGAGCGCCAGAACGCGGTGGGGGTGACGAACGGCTGGCCGTCGATGACATAGCCGATGTGGGCCACCAGGGCGGCATCCAGCACCGCGAACACCGCCTCCTGGTCATAGGTGGCCCGGTCGGGCAGGCGGCGCACCCGGTTGCGGTCGGAGATGGGGAATTCGGCCATGGGGGGCTCCTGGGGGCGGGGTCGGCTGAGCTGACAATAATACGAATTCCAATATCCAGATTTGGACATCCATGCTCAGCCAAGGTCATGGGGGTTGCTAAGAACCATTACAATACTACAATAATAGTACTCGCGCGGTCCTGAACACGTACAAAGGCTCCCCATGCTCCCCAGACTGATCCCCGTCACCGACATCAAGCGCAAAGCCACCGAAATCATCGAGACCCTGCAGCGGGAGCAGCAGCCCCTGCTCATCACGGAGCACGGCCGGGAGGCCGCCATCCTCATGGATGTGACCAGCTATCGAATGCAGGAACGGAAGATCGAATTGCTGGAGGGCATCATCCGCGGCCAGAAGGCCCTGGCCGAGGGGCGCACCCAGACCCATGAAGACGTGATCGCCCTGACGGCCAAATGGACCTGAAAACCCTGTGGACCGATCCCGCCGTCGAACAATATGCCGAGCGGCTCGATTACCTTGGCGGCTTCAGCCCTGATGCCGCCCGGCGCGTGCGGCGCAAAGTCGACTTGAGCCTTCGCCGTGTCGCCAGTTTCCCGGATCCGGGGCGCTGGGTGCCCGAATTCGGCCAGGGTTTCTACCGTGAGATCCTGGTCAAGCCGCTTCGGATCCTGTACGAATTCCAGGGGGACCGGATCGTCGTCACCTGCGTCCACCGCCAGGAGGAATCTCTTGGTCCGGACAGTTTCGCCTGGGACACCTGGTACCCGACGGTATCGCACCTGGATCTGCGGCGGTACAACTGGCACGATCGCCTGGGTTCCGCATCGCTCATGACTTCTGCCAAGATCGTCCCCATGGAATCCCGCTTCCGCTTCCACCCCTACCACGAGCTTCAGGGCCGCCCGAACGTGATCGTCGACGGCTCCCCCACCGAGGGGACCCGGCTCTGCCTCTCCCACTGGCCCCGGATCCCGACCCCGCCCGGCTACGAAGCCGACCTCAGCGCCCAGATGGCGTTCCGCTACCTGGACCACCTGGACCTGCACGGTGACGCGGCCCTGGTCTCCAACAATCATTTCGACCAGGACGGACTGGTGTCGGTGTTCGCGCTGGTGTCCCCGGACGCCGCCCGCGCGAACCGGGACCTGCTCACGGACCTGGCCGCGGCCGGCGACTTTGGCACCTACCGGTTCCGCGAGGCCGCCCGTGCCTCCATGGCCATCGCCGCCCTCGCCGATCCCGAGCGCTCACCCCTGCCCGCCCCGCCCGCCGATCCCGCCGCGGCGACGGCCGCGCTGTACGAAGCCCTGCTGGGCCGGGTCGTGGAACTGGTCGCCCATCCGGACCGCTACGCGTCCCTCTGGCGCGACGAGGACGCCTGCCTCACCGAAAGCGAACGCTGCATGGGCACCCTCGCGGTCATCGAAGAATGTCCCGAGGTGGACCTGGCCCTGGTCACCCTGCCCGAATACGCCCAGGGCCTGCCCACCGCCGGCGGCCACCGCTTCGCCTCCTCGCGGACGGCCGGCCTGCACCCCATGGCCGTGCACAACGCCACCCCGAGGTTTGTCATCGCGATGCTCCAGGGCCGGCGCTACTCGGTCACCTGCCGCTACGAGACCTGGGTGCAGTTCCGCTCCCGACCCATGCGGCCGAGGGTGGACCTGGCGCCCCTGGCCCGCGAACTCGACGGGCTCGAAGGCGCCGCCGCCTGGGAAGCCGACCCTCCGGGGAAACTCGTCGCCGGATTGCGGCTGAAGGGGGACGCCGAAAGCAGCATCCCGCCCGACCGTTTCAGGGCCCTGCTGCTGGCCCATCTGCACGCCGCCGCGCCCGCCTGGGACCCTTACGCCGCCGGAGGCTGAGCCCCGGGGATGATCGGGGATCTACCGGGCCCAATCCGCGAGCATGGCCTTGATCTCGGCCTGGGCCTCACCGGACGCCAGCGGCAGCGCCTTCTCCAGCGTCGCCTTGGCCTCTTCCCCCTTGCCCGCCCGCTTCAAAAGCCGGGCCTTCAGGGACAGGTTCCGGTAGCCCGGCTTGATGGCGATGGAGCGGTCCGCCCAGGCCATGCCCTGGTCCAGGTGGGTGTCGCTCTGCAGGCAGTAGTTCGGCGCCCTGGTTCAGCGGCTGCCATTCCTCCGGCCCGGCCGCGGCCAGGGCCTTCTGCAGGTAGTCCCAGTACCGGTCGTGGGCCGCCATGGCCAGGTCGAACCCCACCGCCAGGGTGTCCCAGGCCAGTTCGACCCTGAGGCTGTCCGGGCCGGCCACCTGGATGGTGTAGCCCAGGTACTCCTGGGCCGGCGCCTGCCGGGGCTTGACCTGCACCCGCAGCGCGTCCTGGGCCGGCTGGTAGCTGAAGGCGCCCCACTGTCTGGCGGTGCGGTTGAAGATCAGGGTCCACTGGTCCGGGCCCGGGATGGCGAAGAAGGCGTAGGTGCCGGCGGCCAGCGGGTGGCCGTCCACCTGCACCGGGTCGCTGAGGGCGAGGGTGGTGGCCTCGTTGGCGCCGGCGCGCCACACCTCCCCGTAGGGCACCACCCCGCCCCAGATCCTTCGGCCCCGCACCGCGGGACGGTGGTAGTCGATCCGCACGGAGCAGAGCCCCAGTTCCTGGGAGACGCTGGCCGCGGGGCTGGCCTGGAACGGCTTGACCACGGTCTGCCCGGCCAGGCCGAGGCAGGCGACGCACAGGACGGCCCCGATGTGGCGCATGGCTACTCCTCCTCCCGCATGGCTTCGGATCGGATGCTGCGGCGCGCCTGGATCATCGCGCCGCAGGGCCTCCCGCATTTCGCCGGGCAGGCCGCGCAGCACCAGCCCCAGCCGCACCGGCAGGGGATCGCCGTCCAGCCGTCCCGAATGGCGCACGTCGCCCACCAGGTGCAGCGCCATGCCGCCCGGCAGCAGGGTGTCCACCTGCACCTCGCCCTGGAGCGCGAACGGCGGCGCCTGCCGCAGGCCCAGCCCCACGCCGGTCTCGGTCAGGTTCAGCAGTTCGGCCGGCCACGCCTGGCCCAGCACCCTCAGGGTGGCGCCCAGCGGCGGCAGGTCCGGGGTGGCCACCCGCACCTCGTCCCGCCGGTGCCACTCCAGCGGCCGGGTCGGCCAGGCGGCCCGCAGCAGGCGCGCCGGATGGCGCTCCCCTTCGGCCGCCAGGGGTTCCAGCAGCTCGGTGCGCAGCGACACCACCCCTTCATCCAGGAGGAAGGAGAGGGTGACGGCGGTGCCGGGCGCGCGGCAGCCGGTCCCTGCGCTTGGCGCCGCCCAGCAGGATGGCGGCGCCGGGTTCCACGGCCCGCACCTGCAGGTGGCCCAGGATCCGGTTGGTGCCGTCCACCCTCAGGCTGGCCGAGCCGCGGGTGGTGCGCACCCGGTTCAGCAGGGCCCCAGGTCTTCCTGGCTCAGGGGCAGGAGTTCGGACATGCCGGAACCTCACATTCCATGATGCAGCCTTTCGGCCAGGTTGGGGTGCAGCCCCGCGGCCAGGATGGCCCGGGCGGCGCCGGCGAGGTCGTAGTCCAGGCGGTGCAGCTTGAGCCGGCGCGCGGCCGGATCGTAGGTCATGAAGGACAGCCGCGGATCCCGGTCCCGGGGCTGGCCCACGGAGCCGGGGTTGACCAGGTAGCGGCAGCCCTCGCGCAGCTGGAACCAGGCGCCCGGCTCGAACATGAGGTGGGTCAGGCGCTGGGCCTGCTCGTCCAGCTCGTAGCCCTCGGCCAGGTGGGTGTGGCCGAAAAAGCACAGCTGCTGCGCGGAAGCCGTCGAAGGCCTGGATGGCTTCCCGGGGGTGCAGCAGGTAGGCGTCCTCGTCCAGGGGCGAGCCGTGGGCGATCCGGTAGTCCGTGCCCACGTCCAGCGGGCCCCATGGGCAGCCCCTCCAGGAACCGGGCGTGCTCCGGCCGTCAGCTGGCTCTTGGTCCAGGTGACCGCGGTCCGGGCCGGCAGGCTGAAACCCATGTCGACGCCCGGGCTGACGCAGGACCGGTCGTGGTTGCCGCGCACCGCCACCAGGGGCTGCATCTGCCGGATCAGCTCCAGCGTCTCGTTGGGATTGGCGCCGTAGCCCACCAGGTCGCCCAGGACCACGTAGCGCTGGAAACTCCTGCCGTCGGGCATAGCGCATGACGGCGCGCAGGGCCTGCAGGTTGGAGTGGATGTCAGAGAGGATGAGGTCCATGGGAAAACGGCTTCGTCTGAGTGTTGCACATTCCGCAGCGGGGCGCTGCGGATGGCGGTGGGGTCGGCATCCGCATCTCGGACGCTCCGGGGCGGAGAGTATCCCCCAGTCTATATGTTTTTTTCAACAATCCGTCGATAAAACCAGGCTGTGGGTCAGCGCCTGGGCCAATTCCCGGGAGGACCGGCCCAGGGGGAGGACGATGGGGGCCTCGCTCCAGGCCACCGAGCGGCGGGCCCAGCGTGACATGAATTGCTCGCGCGTGGTGGCGTTCGGGGCCGGGCCGGATCCCGGCCCACCCGGGCCCAGGCCCGCTCCGGCACCTCGGCCAGCCACAGCGTGCAGAAGCCCGAGGCGCGCACCGCCGCCCGGGTGGCCGGGTCCTCCCAGGCCCCGGCGCCCAGGGCCACCACGGCCGGAGATTCGAGGCATTCGCGCACCGCCATCGGCCTCCAGGGCGCGGAAGCCCGGCCTCCCCCCGGTCCATGAAGATGCGGGCGATGGAAAGCCCGGCGTCGGCCTCCACCCGCTGGTCCGAATCCCGGTGCGGGCAGGCCCAGGATCCGGGCCAGGTGCCCGGCCAGGGAGGACTTGCCGCCCCCGCTGCCGCCCACCAGCACGATCCCCCGGCCCGGGGCGATGGGCGAGCGCACCCGCCAGCGCTCGACCTGGGCCTGCCAGAGCAGCTCGCCCCGGATCCCCGGCCCGGGCCACCTCGCCCACCATGGCCAGCGCCTCGGCGCCGGCCTCGAAACAGGCGCGGGCGTCGGCGAGGGTCAGCCCGCCGATGGCCACCGGCGCGACGCCCCGCGCGCCCAGGGCGGCGGCGCCCGCGCGCAGGCCCTCCAGCCCCACCGGCGCGGCGTGGCCGGGCTTGCTGGCGGTGGCCCGGAAGGGGCCGACGCCGGCGTGGTCGCAGGCGCGGGTCGGGGGCCTCCCATTCGGCCGGGTCGTGGGTGGAGGCGCCCAGGTGGATGCCGGCCAGGCCCGGGCAGCGCCCTGGCCTCGCGCGGCGGGCAGATCGCCCTGGCCCAGGTGCAGGCCCCAGGGCGTCAGCCCCTCGGCGGCGGCCAGCAGCGCCAGGTCGGCACGGTCGTTGACGCAGATGGCGGGCCAGCCGCCGTGCTCCGCCGCCTCCTCGAGGGCCCTGCGCAGTTCGCGCCACTGGTCCCGGACGTCCAGGGGCTTGCCCCGGAACTGCACCAGCGGGTACCCGGCCAGCGCCCAGGCGGCGCACCTGGGCCGGCCAGGGGCAGCTTCGAGCGCGGCGTCGGTGATGGGGTAGAGCGGCGGCAGGTGCATGGCTCCATGCTGGCATAATCAGGCCGATCTGGCTTCCTCGCCTTCGAACTGCAGGCGCACCAGCTTGGCGTAGATCCCCTGCTGCTCCATCAGGCCGTCATGGCTGCCCCGCTCCACCAGCTGGCCCTGGTCCATGACCCAGATCTCGTCGGCGTCCTTGATGGTGCTCAGGCGGTGGGCGATGGTGAAGGTGGTGAGGCGGTGGCTGACCCGCTCGATGACCTGCTGGATCTTGTGCTCGGTCTCGCTGTCGATGTTGGCGGTGGCCTCGTCCAGGAGCAGGATCTCCGGCTCCTGGTAGAGCATCCGGGCGAAGGCCACCAGCTGCCGCTCGCCGGCGGAGAGCTTCTGGCCGCGCTCGCCCACCTGGGTCCGGAGGCCCTCGGCGAGCCGGCCGACCATGTCCTCCAGCTGGCTCTGGGCCAGCACCTGGACCAGCCGCTGGCGGTCCATGGGCCGGCCCAGGGTGATGTTCTCCTCCAGGGTGCCGGAGAAGATGAACACGTCCTGCAGCACCAGCCCGAACAGGGCGCGCAGGTCGCTTGCAGCCGGGCCTCGCGCAGGTCCACCCCGTCCACCGTGATGCGGCCCTCCTCCACGTCGTAGAAGCGCATGAGCAGATTGATCAGGGTGGACTTGCCGGCGCCGGTGTGGCCCACCACCGCCACCCGCCGGCCCTTGGGGATCACCCCCGACAGGCCCGCGCACCACCCGACGCCCGCCCGGCTCGTAGGCGAAGCTGACCCCCTCCAGGCGGATCTCGTGCTGGAAGGCGACGGCACGGGGCTCGGCCGGCTCCGGGATCTGGTCGGTGTTGTCCAGCAGCTTGAAGATGCGCTCGCTGGAGGCCAGGGCGGTCTGCATGACGTTGTAGCGCTCGGCCAGTTCCCGGATCGGCCGGAAGAACCGCCCGGACTGCTGGATGAAGGCCAGCAGCAGGCCCAGGGTGAGGGTGCCCGGCCTGCAGCTTGAAGCCCGCGTAGAAGATCAGCGCGGCCAGGGTGCCGTTGGTGATGAACTCCACCACCGGGAAGAACACCGCGTAGGCGAAGATGGTGCGCAGGAAGGCGTCCAGGTACTTCTGGTTGAAGTCCCGGAACAGCCTGCGGCTCGGCCGCTCCCGGGCGTTCATCTGGACCAGGGCCATGCCCGAGAGCTGCTCCTGGAGGAACGCCTGGATGGCGGCGTAGCGGCCCTGGGTCTCCCGGTAGGCGGCGGAGGCGTAGCGCCGGAACACCTCCGTGGAGACCAGCAGCAGCGGCATGATGCCCACCGCCACCAGGGCCAGGCCCACGTGCTTGCTGAACATCCAGACCACGATCGCCGTGAGCGAAAGGGCGTCGCCGACGATCGCGACGAATCCCGAGGAGAACATTTCGTTGAGGTTCTGAACATCGCTGATGACCCGGGTCATCAGCCGGCCCACCGGGTTGCGGTGGAAGAAATGGGTGCTGCGCTTCATCAGGTGGGAAAACACCTGCATGCGCAGATCGAGCATGGCCTGCTGGCCCACCCAGGCCAGCAGGGCGAAGCGCGCCGTCTGGACGATGAAGCCCAGCAGGACGAAGCCCAGGAAGGCCGCCACCAGGGGCCCGGCGCCGCGCATGGAGCCCTTGGCCAGGTGGTCGGTCGATGAGCCGCAGGGTGAACTCCGAAGGCAGCACGTCCAGCACCGCCCCCGCCACCATCAGCAGCAGCAGGGCCACCAGTCCCGGCCAGTACGGCTTCAGGTAGCCCACCAGCCGCACCAGCAGGGTATGCCGGTGCGGCTGCTCGTCCACCTGGTCGGATTGAAAGAAAGTACTCGGACGGTTCGGCCATGAAGGGATTCTTTCATAATTAACCTCATGGCATGATGAATGATCCGCGTTCGCGGAACTATTCAAATCCCCGGGGAAAGTCCCCGCATTCAGGAAGACGCCATGATGAGATGCGCAGTGTTCATAGATGGCAATAATATTTTCCACTCGGCCCGGCAGCTGGGCTTCGAAGTGGACTATAGCCGCCTCCTGGCGCTGCTGGTGGGACGAGACCGGGAACTGCTGCGGGCCTTCTTCTACACCGGCGTCGACGAGACGGCCGACCGGCAGCGCGGATTCCTGCACTGGATGCGCCGCAACGGCTTCCGGGTGGTGCAGAAGCCGGTGAAACTGGAGCGGGACGGCACCCGCCGGGCCCGGCTGGAAGTGGAGATCACCACCGACATGATGAACTACGCCGACAAGGTCGACCTCATCATCCTGGTGAGCGGGGACGAGGACTTCGCCTATCCGCTCCAGACCCTGGCGCAGAACGGGGTCCGGGTCGAGGTGGCCGGCTTCCGCTCGGCCATGGCCAACAAGGTGATGGACACCGCCGACCGCTACATCGAGCTGGACCTCCTGGCCGACCGGTTCCGCAAGGAGGCCGGCAACGACGACGACGCCGACGACTACCGGGAAAAGCTCTGATGGAACTGCGCCTCCCGGACGGTTTCCCCACCCGGGTCTGGGTGGAGGAGGAGCTCGACGGCCGGGCTCCTGCCGCAGACGCCCTGGACCCTGGTGGGGGACGCAGGCGGTGCGGCCGGCCTGGCGCGCGGCGGGGCTGGCGGAACCGCCGGGGACCCTCTGGGTGCCCGTCTCCGAGGCCGACCAAGCGGCCCGCGACGACCCTGTCCCTGGCTGGAGGCCTGGGCCCGCATCCCGCTGCGGCGCGACGCCACCATCGTGGCGGTGGGCGGCGGCGTGCTCACCGACATGGCCGGGCTGGCCGCGGCCCTGTACATGCGCGGCATGCGCTGGCAGGCCTGGCCCACCACCCTGCTGGCCCAGGTGGACGCGGGCCTGGGCGGCAAGACCGCCGTGGACCTCGAGGCCGGCAAGAACCTGGCCGGGGCCTTCCACCCGCCGACCGCGCATGGTGGTCTGCCGGGCCTTCCTCAGGACCCTGCCGCCCCGGCACCTGGCGGCGGGCCGCTGGGAGATCTTCAAGATGGCCCTGGTCGAAGGCGACCTGGCCTGGGCCGAAGCCCTGCTGGAGGATTCCCTGCCCGGGCCGGAGACGCTGCTGCGCGCCCTGCGCGCCAAGGCCGAGATCGTCGCCCGGGACCCCTTCGAAGCCGGCGAGCGCCGGCTGCTGAACCTGGGCCACACCCTGGGCCATGCCCTGGAAGCCGCCTCGGGCTACCGCCTGCTGCACGGGGAGGCCGTGGGCCTGGGCACCCTGGCCGCCTGCTGCCTGGCCGAGGACCAGGGCCTGACGCCCTTCCCGCCGGAGTTCCTGGCCGGCGCGTCGCCGGCCGCCTCGCGCCCCTGGCGCCCCTGGTGCCGCCCTGGGAAGCCTGCCTGGACTGGCTGGCGCGTGACAAAAAGAGTGGCGCCGGATGGGGAAAACCCGGACCGGACGGCGATACACTGCATCCTGCCCTGTCCCCGCGCCCTCGCGGAACAGCGGTTGCTGCCCCCAGAAGCCTGGGGACCCGCCCACCGGCGGATGCTCGCCCTCCTTACCTGAACCGGGGATGCGCCCTTGATCAAGAAGTTCCTCCCAATCCTCGCCGCCACGATGCTCCTGGGGGCCGGGAGCCCGTCAGCCCCCGACGCGGACCCGCGGGCGCTCATGCTCCAGGCCCGGGCCATGCAGCGGGAGGGCGGCGGCAGCAACCCCCAGGGGGCCGTGGCCCTCTACCGCAAGGTCATCGCCCTGGTGCCCAACAGCTCCCAGGCCTACCTGCGCCTCTCCGAGGCCCTCGGGGAGACGGGCAACGTCAACGCCAGCCTGGACGCCGCGCAGTAAGGCCACCGAGCTGGACCCCAGGAGCGGCGAGGCCTGGGCCAACCTGGGGCTGCTCCACTACCGGCCAGACCCGGGTCCACGAATCGCTCCGGCCCGTGGCCGCAGCCTCCCTGCGCCGCGCCGTGCAGTTGCTGCCCTCCGACCCCGAGCTGTGGACCTGCCTGGCCGAGCTGCTCGACAACCTCAAGGACCCCGAGGCGCTGCGCGCGTGGCTGAGCGTGGGCCGCCTGAAGCCCGGCTTCACCTACCACGGACGGGTGCTGACCGACTTCGCCTACGAGCGGGCCATGGAGCTGGCCATCCAGCAGAAGAACTACGACGCCCGCCGCGAGGCGGTGCTGGCCCTCTGCGAGATCTCCCTATCCCGACCAGCGCTACCTGAAGAACCTCGAGGACCTGGCCCGGGACCAGATGGAATCCGGCTTCCTGGGCCACGCCGAGGAGAGCTTCCAGGTCCTGGGCCAGTACCTGCCGCAGGAGCCGGCCGTCTGGAAGAACATCGCCCTGATCCAGCTGCACACCTCCCGCTTCGAGGCGGCACTGGCCACCCTCAACCAAGGCCGAATCCCTGCAGAAGACGGCGCGCACCTCCTTCAACATCGGCTACTGCCTCATGAAGCTGGGCAGCCTCCCCGAAGCCGAGGAGCGCTGGAAGGCGCTCCTGCCGACCCTCGGCAAGCCCGGGGAGGACGCCGACCTGGCCCCGGGCGTGAAGCTGCACTACGCCACCTGCCTCCTGCTGTCCGGCAAGCCCAGGGAGATGCTCGAACTCACGGCGCCCTGGCCCGAGGCCGAAAGCCAGGCCGAGCTGCTTTCGCTCCGGGCCCAGGCCTACATCCAGGAGGCCGATTGGAAGGAGGCCCGGGCCGCGCTCAAGGAGGGCATGGAGCGGTTCCCCACCCAGGAGCTGTTCCAGCGCGCCGCCGAGCTCCCGCCCAGGCAGTTCGAGGAGGGCCGGTTCTTCAAGGCCGAATCCAGGCGCTCGCTGACCCAGCTTGACCTGGAGGCCATGGCCGGCATCTGGGCCGATTTCCGCAGCTGGCAGCGCTGCCTCGACTGCATCAACGAGGCGCGCAAGGCCGCGCCGGTGCGCGACGTGGAGCTGCTCCTGCTGCAGGCCAACGCCCTGGAGAACCTGGGCCAGTCCGGCCAGGCCATCGAGGTCCTGCGGGAGGGCCAGAAGCTCGACCCCAACCACCCGACCCTGCAGAACAACCTGGGGTTCTCCCTGCTGGAGCACGGCGGCGACCTGACCGAGGCGGCCCGCCTGATCAAGGCCTCCCTGGACCAGGATCCCGGCAACAGCTCCACCATGGACAGCTGGGGCTGGGTGCTGTACAAGCAGGGCAAGTACGCCGAGGCCGAAGCCGCCCTGCGCAAGGCCGCCGAGCTCAGCCCGGGCAGCCCCGAGGTGCACCAGCACCTGGGCGAGGCGCTGCTCAAGCTGGACCGCCTCCAGGAAGCCCTGGACGAATGGGAGCGGGCGCTGGCGTTCGCCTTCCCGCAGCGCAAGCAGCTCGAGGACCAGGTCCAGACCCTGCGCACCCGGCTGGCCAAGAGCAGGAACAGCGGCGAGGAGCAGCAGGCGCCGCCCGACGACAACGGCGACGACGCCCAAGGCGAAGAGGACTCCGACTGATGCGCATCCTGCCCTTCCTGCTGCCGGCGCTGCTGGCGGCTGCCACCCTGCCCGGCCAGACCCCAGGCCAGACTCCCGTCCAGGCCCCTGGCCCGACTCCCGTCCAGGCCGCCACCGCCCCTGCGCCCCGCCCGCTGCTCAGGGCGCAGTACCAGTGGGGCTACGCCGGCGTCGACGGCCAGGGCAAGGGCGACCTGAGCGTGCTGCTCGAGCCCGCCACCGGCCGGGCCGTGCTGGAGCTCCAGGGCCTGGGCGAGCGCCTCATGCTGCTCCAGGGCGATCGCGCCGCCGGCTACCGGGTGCAGATCCCGCGCCAGAAGATCGACACCAGCGCCGCCACCCTGGCCGAGGTCCCCCTGCCCTTCCTCCCCCAGATGGGCAGCGTCGACGCGCTCTACCAGCTGCTGGCCGACGGCGTCGGCCCCGGCGTCAAGGTCACCCGCCGGGACAACCTCGGTCCCGTGAAGCTCTCCTACAAGGGCGCCGACGACAAGGGCAAGGAAGTCCTGGTCTGGCTGACCCGCACCCGATGGGAGCCGCAGCCTTAGTCATCCGTGTCCCGGAGCATCGCCAGGGCCGCTCCTACGGGTCGCTGGCGCGACCCTACGAAGCGGGAAAACAATCAAGGAAGAATGGGTCGTGTTCCTCACCACGGGGCCGACCCGCGAAGGTGCAACACGGACGAAGGCGGTTTGGTCATGCGCTTCGTAGGGTCGCGCCAGCGACCCATAGGAGCGGACAGGGCGGGATGGAGGGACCCGGATCCTAAAGTTTGTCCAGCGCGTCCTGGCCCAGGACCGGGGACCAGGGGAGGAGCTGGTCCTGGGCCACGCCGGCCTGGGTGAAGGGATCGCCGTCGCGGACGGCGTCGAGGGTGGCGTCCACGGCGGCGTCGGGCACGCGCAGCAGGAGGGCGCCGCCGGTGCGCGGGTCCAGGGGGCCGGAAGCCAGCAGCAGGCCCTTGGCCTTCAGGCTGCCCAGGTAGGCGCGGTGGGCGTCCACGTGCTTCAGGACGTCTTCCAGGGGCTTGCGGTAGCGGAGGATGGCGAGGGCGTACATGGCGGCTCCTTGAATGGAATCCAGTCTAGCCAAATTCATGGGCCTCGCCGCCGATGATCCCGACCCCTTGCCAAATTCAGCCAAAAGGCTTCCAACGCTGAGGAAGCTGAGGCGCCGAGGACGCCGATCCAGCCTTTGACTCACATGTTCCGGGCTGTCGCCGCATGGGTCCCCAGCCCCGCCTGCGGCGGGGTTCCGGGGCGCAGCCCCGGAAGTTTTGGCGAGGGGGGCCGCATGAAACGCGCTGGCGTGTTTGCTGCGGCCCCCCTCGCCAAAACCTTGGGGTCCCATGCTCTCCGGATGATGGTTGGTGCGGCCCGGCGTCCTCGGCGCCTCTGCTTCCTCGGCGTTAAATTTGGTTTAGATTGGTTTACCGATTCATCGCGTTCTGCTGGCGGCAGCGATCGTCAGAGTCCGGGTGGGTCGACAGGGTTCCGAAGTCAAGCTCGACCCGCACCAGGGCGTCCCGGTACCCGGATGAAGTGCCGGGCGCGCCGGCGCTGGAAAAACGCCGCGTCCTTGCTACACTCCGTACATCCCCGATGAACTCCCTGGATCACCGCCATGGAAGGGTCCGATGGAGAGGACGTGAGCGAATACCAGGACTTCCAGCCACCCATGGCGCCCCTGACGGACGCCCCGGCCGCCCCGCTGGAACTGGCCGGGCGCGGATCGCGCCTGGGCGCCAAGTTCGTGGACGGGCTGGCGGTGCTGGGGGCGATGCTGGTGGCGGGGATCGTCGCGGCCATCGCCATCCCGGTCCTGGCGGCCCGGTCCGCCCACGGCCGCGGATCGGCCGTGGCCGCCCTGGCCGCCGGGCTGATCGGGTTCCTCGCCGTCGTCGGCCTGGTGATCTGGAACTGCGTCTGGCTGCAGCGCTACGGCCAGACGGTGGGCAAGCGGGTGCTGCGCATCCGGATCGTGCGCAGCGATGGCGGGCGCGTCAGCCTGGGGCGCATCTTCGCCCTGCGCTACCTGCCCCTGATCCTGCTGGGCTGCATCCCCTACCTGGGCTTCCTGGTCACCCTGACGGACTGGCTGCTGATCTTCCGGGACAGCCGGAAATGCCTGCACGACCAGTTCGCCGACACCATCGTGGTGAAGGCCGAATGATCGACACCCTGTGCGCCGTGGAGACGCCGGAAGGGGTCGAGCTGGAGTTCAGCCCCGCGGGTCCCGTGCCCCGGGCGCTGGCCTGGATCGTCGACGCCTGCATCCGCTTCGCCGTCTACACGGCCCTGGCGTCGGTGCTCAGGCTGGCGGGCGGGATCGGGATGGGCGCGCTGCTGGTGGGCCTTTTCCTCCTGGAGTGGTTCTACCCGGTGGGCTTCGAGGTCCTGGGCCGGGGCCAGACCCCCGGCAAGAAGCTGCTCGGCCTGCGCGTCCTGCGCGCCGACGGGGCGCCGGTGGGCTGGTCCCGGGCCACCGTGCGCAGCCTGCTCGCCTTCGCCGATTTCCTGCCCTTCGGTTTCGCCGCGGGCCTGGCGGCCATGCTCCTGGGCCGGCGCTGCCAGCGCCTGGGCGACCTGGCCGCGGGCACGGTGGTGGTGCACCAGTCCCAGGATGCCCAGGGGCTCGCGCGCCCCCCCCTGGGGGCGTCCCCGGCGGCGGACGCGGCGGAAGCCCTGGCGCCGCCCTTCCCCCTCTCCCTGCCCGAGCAGCGGGCGATCATGGGCTTTTCCGAACGCGCCGGCGGCCTCACCCCGGAGCGCGCGCGCGAACTGGCCGACCTGCTCGAGCCGCTCACCGGGGCCCGGGGCGACGCCGGAGTGCGCCGGCTGCACGCCATGGCCCGCGCGCTGCGGGGGCTGGCATGAGGCAGGAGCGCTTCGAGCGGGCGCACCGGGCCGAATGGGACGCCTTCGAGGCGATGCTGGCGCCGGGGCCGAACGCCGGCGCCGACCAGCTGCCCCAGGCCTACCGGCGGATCTGCCAGCACCTGGCCCTGGCCCGGGACCGCTGCTACACCGCCGGCCTGGTCACGCGCCTGAACGGGCTGGTCATGGCCGGGCACCAGTCCCTGTACGGCTCGACCCTGGGGCTGGGCCCGCTCTGGGGCCGCTTCATCGCCTACGGCCTGGCCCGGAGCGTGCGCGCCCTGGCCGGGCCGGTCCTGGTGGCGGCGCTGCTGCTCGGCCTGCCCATGGCCATCCTCCCCCCGGCCATCGCCCGCGACCCGCAGCTGGCCTACCTGGTGGAGCGCCCGCAGGACCTGGCCCGGATGGAGTCCATGTACCGACCGGCATCGGGCCGGTTCGGCCGCGCCAACCAGTCCCAGACCGACGTGGCGATGTTCGGCTTCTACATATGGAACAACATCCGGATCACCTTCCAGGCCTTCGCGGGCGGCATCCTGCTGGGCCTGGGCTCGATCTTCTTCCTGCTCTACAACGGCCTGCACGGCGGCGCCGTGGCCGGGCACCTGGCCCACGCCGGCCTGGGCCCCCAGTTCTGGCCCTTCGTGGCCACCCACAGCGCCCTGGAGCTTCCGGCCCTGGTGCTGGCGGGCGGAGCCGGCCTGCACCTGGGCTGGGCGCTGCTCGCCCCGGGCCGGCGCACCCGCGCGAGGGCCCTGCGCGAAGCCGCCCGTGAGGGCATGCCCCTGGTCTACGGAGCGGCCGTCATGGACACTCTGGCCGCCTGCATCGAGGCGTTCTGGTCGGCCAGCGCCCTGGTGCCGGCGGCGCTGAAGCTGGGCGCGGGGGCCCTGCTCTGGGCCGCGATCGCGGGCTATTTCCTCTTCGCCGGGCGGCGCCGTGCCTGAGCGGCTGCGAGTGGCGGCGCGCCCGCGCACCCCATGGGAGGCGGCCGACCTCGGGCTGGCGCTGCTGCGCGCCCAGGCCGGGCCGGTGGCCCGGGTCTGGCTGACGCTGCTGCTGCCGCTGGCCCTGGTCCTGGCCGTGCTCTGCCGGGACAGCCCCTGGCTGGCGCCGCTGGTCATCTGGTGGCTCAAGCCGGCGCTGGACCGGCCGGTGCTGCACGTGCTGGCCAAGGCCACCTTCGTCGACCCGCCCAGCCTGGCCGGGACCCTGCGCGGCCTGCCCGGCTACTGCCGCAGGGGACTCGTGGCCTCGCTGCTCTGGCAGCGCTTCCAGCTGGAACGCAGCCTGCTGCTGCCGGTATGGCAGCTGGAGGAGCCGAGCCTGGGCGCGTTCCGCCGGCGCCGCAAGGTGCTGTTCCGGCGCGGGCGGACCCAGGCCCAGCTGCTCTGCTGCGTCTGCCTGCTGTTCAACCTGGTGCTGGCGGCGGGCGTGCTGGCGGGCCTCGCCTATTTCCACCCGGGCGGCGGCGGCCAGGACCTGCTGGCCGCGGTGTTCGCGCGCTCCGGACACCGCATCGCCTGGCTGGACATCCTGCTGTGCTTCCTGCCCACCCTGACCACCGCGGTGGTGGAGCCGGTCTACGTGGCGGCCGGGTTCGGCCTCTACCTGAACCGCCGGGTGCAGCTGGAAGGCTGGGACCTGGAGCAGGCCTTCCGCCAGCTGGGCCAGCGCGCCCGCGGCCGCGCCGCCCAGGGCCTCATGCTGGCCGCGCTGCTGGCCTTCGGGTTGGGCCTCCGCGCGCAAGCGCCGCCGATGCAAGCCGCGCAAGCGCCGCCAATGCAAGCCGCGCAGGCGCCGCCAATGCAAGCCGCGCAGGCGCCGGTGGCACAGGCCCCGCCGTCCAGCCCCGCCAAGGCCGCCCTGGCCGAGGTGCTCAAGTCTCCCGAGTTCTCCACCCGCCGGCAGACCTGGCGGCTGCGCGCGCGCCGGCCTTCCGCCCCGGCCGCGCCCGCGCCGCCCCCAGCCTGGATCGGGCTCGTTCTGGACCGCCTGGCGTTCCTGCTCAAGTGGCTGATCCCCGCCGCGCTGGTCATCTGGCTCGGCCTGACCGTGTGGCGCCACCGGGCAGGCCTCGCCCTGGCCCTGGCCCCGCTTCCGCCCCCGGAGGCCATCCTCGGGCTGGACATACGCCCCGACGGGCTGCCCGCGGACCTGCCCCAGGCGGCGGCCCGGCTGTGGGACCAGGGTGACCGGCGGGGCGCGCTGTCCCTGCTCTACCGGGGCGCCCTGGCCCACCTGGTGCACGGCATGGGCCTGCCCCTGGGCGCCGGCTCGACCGAAGGGGAATGCCTGCGCCTGGGCGGCCCGCGCCTTCCCGCCGAAGGCGCCGAGTACTTCACCCGCCTCACCGAAGCCTGGCTGAAGGTGGCCTACGGCGGCCTGCCCGCCGATGACGCCGACCGCGACCTGTGCGCGGACTGGGCCGGCCATTTCCGCCCCGCCCGGGAGTTCCCGTGAGGGCGCGCGGGACGGTCCTGGCGCTGGCGGCGGCCCTGCTGGTCCTGCTGGGCTGGCTGTTGCACACCCAGTACGCCTGGGTCCGGGAGGACGCCTACGTGGGCTACCAGGGCGAGGCCCTGGACAACGAGTTCCTCGCCGCCCAGCGGCTGCTCCAGCGCACCGGGCACATCTCCGCGTGCCTGGCCGGCCTGCCGGACCCGATGCCGCCCCCGGGCGACGTCCTGGTCCTGCCCCGGAGGCGGGTGGACATGGCGCCCTTCGAGGCGGCCCGGGTCGCCGACTGGGTGGCCTCGGGCGGCCTGCTGCTGGCCGCGGCCTCCGACGGGACCCCCGACCCCCTGTTCCAGCGCCTGGGCGCGCCCGCCCCGGAGGCCGGGCCCGGCCCCGCGACCTTCACCCTCGGCGGCGCCGCGCTGCGGCTCGATACGGCCGGCATCGTCGAGCGCGATCCGGGCAGCGGCCGGGCCCTGCTCTGCGCCAGCCTGGAATGCCTGCGCAATGACCGCATCGCCGCCCTCGACGACGCCGATTTCCTGTGCGCGGTGGCCGACCTGCACCCCGGGGGCCGCGTGTGGATCGTCACCCGGGAGACCGCCGGCACCGCCTGGGGCTGGCTGCGCCAGCGCGCCTGGCCGGCCCTGGCCGCCCTGGCGGCGCTGTGCCTCGGGGCCCTCTGGGCGGCCGCGCCGCGCTTCGGCCCCGTGCTGCCCGACCCCGACCCGGCCCGCCGCAGCTTCCTCGAGCACCTGGACGCCTGCGGGCGCTACCAGTGGCGCAGGGCCCAGGGGCGCCCCCTGCTGGAGGCCGCGCGCGCCGCCTTCCTGCGCCGCCTGGGCCAGCTGCACCCGGCCTGGGCGGGCCTTGCGCCCGATCCGCTCTGCCAGGCCCTGGCCCGGCGCTCGGGCCTGCCGCCCGAACGCGTGGCCCGCGCCCTGCACCACCCCGCCGTCCACGCCGCCGCCTTCCTTGAAGCCGTCCAGACCCTCCATTCCCTGGGAAAAGCCCTATGACCACGACCCCCCTCACCGACGAACGCCTGCAATGGGCCCGGGACCTCACCGCCCGGATCCGCACGGAGATCCACAAGGTCCTGGTGGGCCAGGAGGACACCGTGGACCAGACCCTGGTGGCCCTGCTGGCCGCGGGGCACATCCTGCTGGAAGGCAACCCCGGCCTGGGCAAGACCCTCCTGGTGCGGGCCCTGGCCCGGGCGGTGCGGGGCGGCTCGGCCCGCATCCAGTTCACCCCGGACCTCATGCCCTCGGACGTGATGGGCCACGCGGTCTACGACCCCAAGAGCGAAAGCTTCCGCATCCGCAAGGGCCCCGTCTTCACCAACCTCATGCTGGCCGACGAGATCAACCGCTCGCCCGCCAAGACCCAGTCCGCCCTGCTCGAGGTGATGCAGGAGCAGCAGGTCACCATCGAAGGCCGGTCGTTCCCGGTGGGCGCGCCGTTCATGGTGCTGGCCACCCAGAACCCGCTGGAGCAGGAGGGCACCTACCCGCTGCCCGAGGCCCAGCTGGACCGGTTCCTGCTCAAGGTGGCCATGGACTTCCCGCAGGAGTCCGAAGAGCGCGACCTGGTGCGCCTGGTGACCGGGGGCAGCTCCGGCGACCGGCTCCAGGTCGAGCCGGTCGAGGCCGTCGCCGACACCGCCGACGTGCTGGAACTGCAGCGGGTGACGGCCCAGGTGCGGGTGGACGACGAGGTCCTGGCCTATGCCGTGCGCCTCGCCCGGGCCACCCGCGGCTGGACCGGGTTCTCGGTGGGGGCGAGCCCGCGCGGCAGCATCGCGCTGGTGCGCGCGGCGCGGGCCCGGGCGATCCTGGACGGGCGCGCCTTCGCCACCCCCGACGACATCAAGGCCCTGGCCCTGCCCGCCCTGCGCCACCGGGTCGCCCCGGCCCCGGAGAGCGAGCTCGAAGGCACCACCTGCGACCAGCTGCTCAGCGCCATGCTCGAGCGGGTGCCGGCTCCCCGGGCCTAGGAGCCTGATTTGATGCGACCCGCTTCCCGGCTGCTCCTGCTGCTCGGCGCCTGGCTCGCGCTGGCGCTGGCGGCGTGCCTGTGGCCCGCGCTGCTGCCGGGTTTCCGGACCATGGGCTGGGGCCTGGCCGGCCTGGCACTGGCCGACGCCCTGCTGGGCTGGCGCCAGCCCACCCCGGCGGTCGAGCGGGAAATGCCCGGGGTGCTGCCCATCGGCGCCTGGACCCAGGTGAAGCTGCGCATCACCCCGGCCCGCTCCATGCGCATCCGGGTGTTCGACGGCGTGCCCGCGGACATGGACCTGCGCCACCTGCCCCAGGACCTGCCGGCAGGCGCCCGGGACCTGCCGGCAGGCGCCCGGGAACTGCGCTACGCGGTCAGCCCGCGCCGGCGCGGCGCTTCCCTTTTCCGCCCGGCCAGCCTGCTGCTGTCCAGCCCGCTGGGCCTGTGGTGGCTCCCGCGCCAGGCCGGCCCGGCCCGGGAGGTCCGGGTCTATCCCAACTTCGCCCCGGTGAAGAAGTACGCGGTGCTGGCCACCGGGCACCGGCTGCAGCAGCTGGGCATCCACCACTGGCGCAGGCGCGGCGAAGGCAGCGAGTTCCACCAGCTGCGCGAATACCGCACCGGCGACAGCCTGCGCCAGCTGGACTGGAAGGCCACGGCGCGCATGCGCCGGCTGATCTCCAGGGACTACCAGGACGAGCAGGACCAGCAGGTGGTCTGCCTGCTGGACTGCGGCCGGCGCATGCGCGCCATGGACGGCCGCCTGTCCCAGTTCGACCACACCCTCTCCGCCATGCTCCTGCTGGCCTTCGTGGCCCTGCGCGAAGGGGACGCCGTGGGCCTCGTCACCTTCTCCGGCCCGGAGCGCTGGGTGCCGCCGCGCCGGACCCGGGGCACGCTCGACCGGCTGACCGCGGCGGTGCACGACCTGGAGCCCGGGCTGCAGGCCACCGACTACCTGGCCGCCGCCCGGGCCGTGCTCACCCGGGTCACCAAGCGCTCGCTGGTGGTGCTCATCACCAATCTGCGCGACGAGGACGACGAGACCCTGGGCCCCGCCCTGCAGCTGCTGAGCCGGCGCCACCGGGTGATCCTGGCCAGCCTGCGCGAGCCGGACGTGGACCGGGCCCTGCAGGCCCCTGTCCTGCGGTTCGACCAGGCCCTCCGGGCCGGCGCCATCGCCGCCTACCTGGCCCAGCGCCGGCAGGCCTTCGCCCGGCTCGCCCCCCGGGGCATCGTGGCGCTGGACGTGGTGCCGCGCCAGCTGCCGGTGGCGCTGGTGAACCGCTACCTGGCCGTGAAACGCGCCGGAAGCTGAGGGGCTGTTGGCCGAAACCCGCCCTGAGGCTATCCTTGTTTCATAGCTTTCAGGCAGGTCCCCAAACGCGTTCGCTTTCGGCTGTCGCCGGACGAGGAGGTTGTGATGGCGCAGGTGAACCGGCGCTCCCCCGCAGGGCCCATCCGCGAGCCCTTCAAGGCCGCGGGACGCTGAATGGCCACCCTGCTCCTGCGCCTGGCCGGCCCGAGGCATTCCTGGGGCAAGACCAGCCGCTTCGACGCGCGGGGCACCGGCCGCGAGCCCACCAAGGCGGGCGTGCTCGGCATCCTGGCATCGGTCCTGGGCATCGACCCGGGCGACTGGCCCCGGCTCGAACCCCTGGCCCGCATGGCCCTGGCGGTCAGGACCGACCGCCCCGGCACCCCGGCCGCGGAAGAGGGCCCGGCCGGTGCCGCCGCCCAGCGCTACCTCGCCGACGCCGCCTTCCTGGTGGGCCTCGAGGATCCGGATGCCGACCTGCTCCGGCACATCCACGGCGCGCTGCGGCAACCCGCGGCGCTCCCCGGCCTGGGACGCCCGGACTACCTGCCCTCCGAACCCCTCTCCCTGCCCGAGCCCCTCATCCCCATCCAGGAAGGCTCCCTGCGCGAGGTGCTGACCCACCATCCCTGGATCGCGACCCGGCGCGGGCGGGAGCCGATTCCCGAGCGCCTGCGCCTGGCTTGGGAGTCCAACGACCGCACGGGCGTCCGTTGCCTGGACCAGCCGCTGTCCTCCCTGGCGGATCCGCTGTTCGGAACGCGCTACGTCCACTTCGAATGGATCCCGTTCCCAGGGGAAGCCGGCGGTCTTTCCTGACGGACCGTGGCCTTGGCTGGCCGCCCTCGCGGACGGGCGGGGCGCGGAGACGCCAATGTTGAAACATTGCAATTTCAAAAAATAATTTAATCTCAATTTAAAAAAATTTTATTTTCAGAACATTAAAACATTGATTTTTGGAACCATCGGACTACCGTGGGGTGGGAGATGTCCGTGTCATCCAAGAAGGCAGCCAAGAGCCAGGTGGAGCCCATCACCGCGCGGGTGAGCCTGGAAGCGGCGCGCCGCCTGCGGGTGGCCGCGGCCCTGGAGGCCCTCAGCACCGGACAGCTCCTGGACCGACTCCTCCTGACCCACCTTCCGCCCATCAAGGACATGTTGAACGAACCCCCCGCGCCCGGCAGGACGCCCAAGGCCACCCATTGAAAGGAAGATCCATGACCATCCAGGTACTCAACCCATGGGCTCAAGGCATGGAGCCCGAAACCCTCGCGCTGTTCCGGGAGGTCTCCGAAGCCTTCGCCGAAAACATCTCCGCCCGCGCGCGGCAGATGGACCCGGAGCGGTTCGAACAGGACCCGCCCGGAGGCGACGTGGCCATGAAGGAAGCCTATTTCGCGGCCTTCTGCCGGATATGGGCCCTCGAAGACCTGGACGGCAGGACCGTCTCCCTCGGCACCCTGATGAAGCACCTGCGGGCCGTGAACGAATATGCCCTGGAGCAGGCCCAGGCCGAATCGAACCTCGCCACCGCCAGCTAGTCGCCCGGGTTCCGCCCCTCCGCTTGCCGACGCTGTCCGTTCACTGGCGTGAACGGGCAGCGTCGAACGGATGGCGGCGGGGATTCGGGGGCCTTGTTCCACCCTCCGGGAGGGTTGGGGCGTGGTTCGGGGGGTATATAGCCTCAAAGTATGGGGCACATATAAAATCGGTATTTTCAAAAGGTATCGGCTTCGAGTTATTCATGTAGCACCCCCTATGCTTGACCTCTGAATTGAGGTTCGACAATCCACCCACGTTTATTCGTCATTCCCAGACGCCCTGGGTCTGGCGGCGTCGGCGTGGGGTGTCTCTGTTTTGCGTACCCTCGTCGTGGCCGGAATCCAACCGGCCGGCCCTGATCCCCTTTCCCATCTCGTGGAGGCCCCCAATGGCAGCAAGCACGACCCTCAGTCCTCAGGGACTCACTCCCGGACCGGCGCAGTCCGCTGCTGAACGGATGGCGCGCAAGGCGGCGGTCGGCAGCTTCGTCGGCGCGATCGTCGACTGGTACGACTTCCTGCTCTACGGCATCACCGCCGCGTTGGTGTTCAATTCCCAGTTCTTCCCGACCAAGGACCCGACCATCGGCACGCTGGCGGCGTTCGCCACCTTCGGCGTCGGGTTCCTGTTCCGGCCCCTGGGCGGCATCGTCTTCGGCCACTTCGGCGATCACCTCGGCAGAAAGCGCATGCTCGTGCTGACCGTCAGCATGATGGGCATCTCCACCGCGCTGATCGGCCTCCTGCCGACCTACGCGAGCATCGGCTGGTACGCCCCGCTCGGACTCGTCACCCTGCGGGCCATCCAGGGTTTCGCGGTCGGCGGCGAATGGGGCGGCGCGGCGCTGTTGGCCGTGGAAAGCGCGCCGACGGGGAAGAAGGCGTTCTACAGCAGCGGCGTGCAGGTCGGCTACGGGGTCGGCCTGGTCCTGGCCACCGGCATCGTGTCCATCCTCAGCCACACCTTGAGCAACACCTCGTTCCTGGCATGGGGCTGGCGCATCCCCTTCGTGTTCAGCGTCGTGCTGGTGCTGATCGCCTTGTGGATCCGGACGAGCATGGAGGAGTCGCAGGAATTCGTCAAGAAGGTCGTCATCCAGGGCGAAAAGAAGAAAATGCCGCTGATCGAGGCGCTGCGCAGGCATCCCGAAAGCTTCCTGCTCATCATCGCCCTGCGCATGGCGGAAATGTTCACCATGTACATCGTCACCGCCTTCGCCCTGGCCTACTCGACCAAGAACCTCCACATGTCGCGCGACTTGTTCCTGAACATCGCCCTGACGGTCGGCGCAGTCAGTTGCTTCACCATTCCGCTCTTCGCCAAGGTGGCTGACCATATCGGCCGGCGCCGCGTCTACCTGACCGGTGCGATCATCGGCGCGCTGGCCTCGATCCCGTTCTTCATGGCCATGGAAGCGCGCTCCACCGTCTGGATCGTGATCTGGTCGGTGATGCTCGCCAACATCGCGCACGACATGACCGTCTGCGTGCAGCAGCCGCTGTTCACCGAGATGTTCGGCACCGAATACCGCTACAGCGGGGCCGGCGTCGGATACCAGGTCGCCAGCGTCGTCTGCGGCGGCTTCACCCCGTTCATCGCCACCGCGCTGCTGGCAATCAACGGATCGTGGCACCCGGTCGCGGCCTACCTGGCCCTCGGCTGCCTGCTTTCGGTCGTCGTCGCGTGGCGCATGAAGATGCACGCCGTGGAATAGCCCGTTCCTTTGCCATGCTTCGGCGGCGAGCCCATCGCCGCCGATTTTTTTCTACTGGCGTTCCCGGAAAGCGGCGACGACCTCCTCCTCGGCCACGTTCCTCAGAACCACCGCCCGGCCCGCGGTGGTGGGCAGGATCCAGCGCGGCACGTCGCCGAACACCTTCTTGTCCCTGTGGATGAGCTCCAGCAGCTGATCGTGCGCCACCCGCGGCAGGCGCGCCGGCAGTTCCAGCCGCTCGAGCAGATCGACCAGGCGCTTCTCGACCCCAGGCTCGGCCAGCTTCAGCCGCACGGCCAGGTGCGCCTCCACCGCCATGCCGATGGCCACCGCCTCGCCGTGCAGCAGCGCGTAGCCGGTGGCGGCCTCCAGCGCGTGACCCACGGTGTGCCCGTAGTTGAGCAGGATGCGGAACTGCCCCACGTCGCGTTCGTCGGCCGATACCACCTGCGCCTTGAGCGCCACGCACCGGGCCACGATCTGCGTCAGGGTCTGGCGCTCCAGGGCCTTGAGCGCCTCGACGGCGCCTTCCAGCTGCTCGAGCATGGTCACGCCGAGGGTCTCGTGCGGCATCAGGGAGCCTTCGAGCATGGCGTACTTGACGATCTCGGCGAAGGCCGCGCGCCGTTCGCGCGGCGGCTCGTCGCGCACCAGCGAAACGTCCGACCAGGCCAGGCGGGGATGGTAGAAGGTGCCGATGAGGTTGCTCGCGCGCGGGTGGTTGAGCGCCGTCTTGCCGCCGATGGAGGTGTCGACCATCCCCTCCAGGGAGGCCGGCACCTTCACCAGCGGGATGCCGCGCATGTAGGTCGAAGCCACGAAGCCGCCCAGATCGTCCACGGCGCCGCCGCCCACCACCACCAGCAGGTCGTCGCGGCGCACCCGGTGGTCGAGCAGCCAGTCGTAGATGGCGCTGGCCTCCTCCAGCGTCTTGAGGCGCCCGTCGGGCACCGCCGTGCGCACGTGGAGCTCCAGTCCGGCCGCCTGCAGCGTGCCGCCCACGGCATCGCCCAGCCGCGCCCAGGTATCGGCGTCGGTGAGGACGGCCGCGTGCCGGGCGTGCGGGAAGAGGCGCCGGACCTGTTCCCCGAGGCCGGCCATGTGGTTCCACCCCACGACCGCCTGATAGGGCCAGGGACCAGCCGCCACCAGCACGGGAGGGGGGAGGTCGGGGTTGAGCGAGTGGCGCAGCGGGGTGGCCGGGACATCGAACTTCGCCGTCGGCTCCGGCGTGGTCTCGAGCAGTTTGACCGCCCGCACCACCTCGGCGGCGACCTGCTCCGGACTGAGCCGGTCGGTGTGCACCGTCCAGTCGGCCAGGGCGTAGATCGATTGGCGGCTGTGCTTCAGCGCCCGGATCTGGTCGACCGGGTACACGGCGTCGAGCAGCGGGCGGATCGCGTCCGGGGCGGCCTGCTGCAGCTGGTGCTGGATGCGGGCGTTGAGCGCCTCCGGCCGGCCCTCCAGGGCGATGATCCAGCCCTTGTCGGCCATCAGCCGGCGGTTTTCGACCCGGACGGCGGTGCCGCCGCCCGTGGCGATGATGAACGGGGCCGCTTCGGAGGCCTCGCGCAGCGCCTCCGCCTCCCGCATCCGGAACCCGGTTTCACCCTCCCGCTGGAAGATGACCGGGATGGTCATCCCGCTGCGCTTGATGATGAACTGATCAAGATCAACCATGGGCCAGTTCAGTTCATCCGCCACGGCCTGCGCGATCGTCGATTTTCCCGTGCCACTGAAGCCGATGAGATAGATGCCGCGCCGTGTCAATGCAACCCTCCGAGGCGAGCAGGATAACGGCTGCCCGGCGCAGGTTCAAGCGCGCGCTGCAGACGCCCGGTCAGTATTGGATCTTCGCCAGCCGCCGGAGTTCATCCGCCGTCGAGGTGCCGAAGCCGAAGAACTCGAGGTAGGCGGGGATCATCTCGAACAGCATGTCGATGCCCACCTGGAACCGGCATCCGCGCGCCTGCGCCGCCTGCAGCAGCGGGGTCATTTCGGCCTTGCTGACCACCTCGCCCACGAAGGTCGCCGGCGTCAGGCGCGAAACGTCGAAGGGCAGCGGATCGTCCGGCTTCATGCCGAGCGGCGTGCAGTTCACGACCAGGTCGTAGCCGGCCGGGTCCGGGGCCTTGAGCTCCACTTCGAGCTCGCGGTAGTGCGCCTTCAGGCGTCCCGCCAGGCCTTCGGCCAACGCCGTGAAGGTGTCGAACAGGTCGATCCGGGCCATGCCGGCCGCGGCGAGCGAGGCCGCGATCGCCGAGCCCACGCCGCCCGCACCGACGACCAGGCACTTCGCGCCCCGGCAGACGAAGCCCTTGCGCAGCAGTCCGCGCACGAATCCGGTGCCGTCGAACATGTCGCCCAGCAAAGAGCCGTCAGGCCGTTTCAGAATGGCGTTGGCCGACCCGGCGATCCTGGCGGTCGTCGTGCATTCGTCCACGAGCTCCATGGTCATGATCTTGTGCGGCATGGTGACGAGCGCGCCGTGGACGTTGGTGAACGCGAAAACGGACTTCAGCGTCGTCCGGTATTCCTCGGGCCTGACCCCCATCGGCACCACCATCGCGTCGATCCCGTGCTTGTCGAACCACGGGTTGTAGATAAAGGGCGCCTTGACGGGCTCGATGGGATGGCCGAAGAGCGGAATCAGTTTCGTCTTGCCGGTGAGCATGCTTTTCTCCTGTCGATGGACTCGATCCTCCTGAACCTGGAAAGCGCGTCAGCGCCCGGTCACCGACCTGCCGACCGTGGCCAGCGCCACGCGCAGGTCCTCGATGGCGATCTGCCCCGGCGCCGAGCTGGACTTGCCGACCGCGAAGGTCAGGGCCGAGCCGAAGACCCCGCCGACGATGCGCGAGACGGAGCCGAAGCCGCCCATCGACATGCCGATCAGCGGGATGGCGCCCGCCTCGTGGGCCCGCCACACGGCGCCGAGCAGCGTCAGCACGTCCTCGGGGCTTTTGGGCATGACCGCCACCTTGCCGATGTCCGCGCCCAGCCGCTCGGCGTCCGCGAACTTGGCGACGATCGCCGCCCCCTCGGGCGTCGACTGGAAATTGTGGTACGACATGATCATCGCCACGTCGTTGGCGCGCGAAGCCTGGCGCAGCTGGGCCAGTTCGTCGGCCGGATTGCTCAGTTCGTAGTCGATGATGTCCACGCGGCGGCTGGCGCAGACGGCGACGTAGAGCTTCACGAGCCCGGCCGCGTCGAGCGGGATGCGCTCGCCCCCCTCCTTCGCCGAGCGGCAGGTGAAGATGACCGGAGTCGCGCCGGCGGCCTTCCGGATGCCTCCGGCGACCTCGAGGACGCTCGCGGTGTCATGGATCGCCTGGAAGAAATCGACGCGCCATTCGATGACGTCCGGCTGCTTCGGCAGAACGACCCGCAGTTCATCGAGCACCGCGTCGGGCGTCTTGCCCACCAGGGGTGTGCAGATGAGAGGCTGGGTTCCGTCACCGATCCGCTGGCCGTGGAGTTGGATTGCTTTCATGGGAGCTGCCCTCCTTCGTGAATGAAATGGCACAAAATGGGATGCCTCATGAATACCCCCAAACCACGGAGCTCCGAAAATACCGTTTCTATATGTGGATCATACCCTGACGATATGACCGCCCAATTCTTGCCCCGGCCTCGTTTGACCGGGGCGTCCGCTGTCCCGCCCGTCGCGCGTTGCGGTCGGCTTCGGGTTCCGGTTTTTTGCGCCGACCCACCGGCGCGTGGTCCGCTTGCAACGTCCTCGCTGCGCTCCGGGCGATGCAAGCGGCCGCGCTGCCCCTTCCCCCCAGGGCCGAGTCGATTCGTCTTCGTTTCATCGAACAAGATTCAAAGCAACCATCCTGGGACCCTCGGCATTCCATGGAGCGGTCACCTCGCCCCCACGCCGCCAACCGAAGGAACCCCAAACCCAGGCGGGGAAGGACAGCGTGAGACCTTGGCGCACGCGCAGGAGGCGAAGCCGACGAGCATGCGGCAAGGCTCTCACGCACCAGTGGGTCGGCGCGCCCGCACGGAACCCCAATCCAACCGAAGGGCACGCCGGGCGGAACAACGAACGCCGCACCTAGCGCAGGCCTGCGGTGATTTCGTATGAGCGCAGCCTCGCGATGGGATCGAACATCGGCGAGTTGATCATCAGTTCGTCGGCGCCGGTCCGGGCCACGAAGGCCTGCAGGCTCCTGGCCACCGTCGCGGGCGCGCCGATGGCCGAGCAGGACAGCACCTGGTCGAGCAGGCCGCGCTCCATGGGCCCGATCCGCTCCCGATAGTCCCGCACCGGCGGCGGAAGGCGGGTGGGATGGCCCGTCCGGAGGCTGACGAAGGATTGCTGCATGGAGGTGGCCAGGCATTCGCCCTCCGCGTCGCTGTCCGCGGCGAACACGTTGAAGCCGAGCATCACGTGGGGCCGCTCCTGCCGCTCCGAGGGCCGGAAGCCGGCGCGGTAGAGATCGAGCGCCTGCATCATCTGCCCCGGCGCGAAATGCGATGCGAAGGCGAACGGCAACCCGAGCGCCGCCGCCAGCTGCGCGCCGAAGAGGCTCGAACCCAGGATCCAGATGGGCACCCGCAGCCCCGCCGCCGGCACCGCCCGCACCGGCTGGCGCCCGTCCGCGGAAAAATAATCCATCAATTCGAGCACATCCTGCGGGAACTGGTCCGGATCGGAAACAAGGTTGCGGCGCAGCGCCCGGGCGGTGAGCGGGTCGGAGCCGGGCGCCCGGCCCAGCCCCAGGTCGATGCGGCCGGGGAAGAGCGATTCGAGCGTGCCGAACTGCTCGGCGATCACCAGCGGCGCGTGGTTGGGCAGCATGATGCCGCCGGCGCCGACCCGGATGGTCGAGGTGCCGGCGGCGACGTGCCCCATCAGCACGGCGGTGGCGGCGCTGGCGATGCCCGGCATGCCGTGGTGTTCGGCCAGCCAGAAGCGCCGGTAGCCCCAGGCCTCGGCGTGGCGCGCCAGATCGAGGGTGCGGCGGAAGGCGTCCGCGGCGTCGCCGCCTTCGCAGATCGGTGCCAGGTCGAGGATCGAGAAGGGAACCATGGACGCCATGATAGGGCTTCGGCGGCCCGGCCGGAAAACTTCGGCCCATTGACACAGGTGGGATGGATAGATATTCTGATTGTCAGACATCAATCATACCAGACAAGCGTGCGGTCCTGAGCCAGGAAGCGGCCTTCCTTCGGAAAGGAAGATTCGAGGCGGGGCTGTCGCCTGAATGAAGAAAGCTCCCACAGGACTGCCTCATGACCGCGGATTCCGACAAGATCATTCCGATCCGGCACTACGGGCGCTGGCTGTCCGGCGCCGTCGCCCTGACCCTCCTGGCGCTGCTGATCAAGGCGTTCGCCCAGGGCGAAATCGACTGGCCGGTGGTGGGGGAGTTCTTCATGGCCCCCGTTCTCATCAAGGGCCTGGGCAACACCCTGTTCATCACTCTCCTGGCCATCGTCATGGGGCTGGTGCTCGGGGTGGTGTTCGCCGTGATGCGGCTTTCCAAGAATCCGGTCACCAACGTGGTGGCCAGCGCCTACATCTGGCTGTTCCGGGGCACCCCGGTCTACCTTCAGCTGTTGATCTGGTTCAACCTGGCCCTGGTCTTCCCCACCGTCAACCTGGGCTTCTACCAGGGCCGGATGGTGACCTTGATGACCCCTTTCCTGGCGGCCCTGCTCGGCCTTGGGATCAACGAAGGCGCCTACATGACCGAGATCGTCCGCGGCGGCATCCTGTCGGTGGACCGGGGGCAGTTGGAGGCGGCCTCCTCCATCGGCATGACCCGGCTCATGGCCATGCGCCGGATCGTGCTGCCCCAGACCATGCGGGTGATCGTCCCGCCCATCGGCAACGAGTTCATCGGCCTGCTGAAGACCTCCTCCATGGCGAGCACCATCGCCTACACGGAACTGCTCCACCGCTCCCAGCTGATCTACTTCGTCAACGGCAAGGTCATCGAACTCCTCATCGTGGCGGCCGGATGGTACATGATCGTCGTCACGGTCTTCACGGTGATCCAGGCCCAGGTCGAACGCCGCCTCTCCCGCGGCCAGAGCCACGAGGAACCGCCCTCCATGCTCCAGCGGATGTGGCGGAACCTGACGGCCTCCCGCGGGGGACGGGCGGCCGGGACGGTTCCGGAAGGGGGCCTGCGATGACCGCGCCCATCCTGCTCGCCCAGAATGTGCACAAGGCCTTCGGCCGGAATGAAGTCCTGAAGGGCATCGACCTCCAGGTGGCCAAGGGCGAGGTGATGTGCATCCTCGGCCCTTCGGGCTCAGGCAAGAGCACTTTCCTGCGCTGCATCAACCACCTCGAGCACACCGACCGAGGCCGGATCTACGTCGACGGCGAGCTGGTCGGCTGCCGGGAGCGCAACGGCCGCCTGCACGAGCTGAGGGACCGTGAGATCTGCTCGGCCCGGACCAAGATGGGCATGGTCTTCCAGCACTTCAACCTGTTCCCGCACATGACCGCGCTCGAGAACCTCATCGAAGGCCCCGTGCGGGTCAAGCATGAGCCGAAGGAGACCGCCGTCGAGCGCGCGCGCAAGCTCCTGGCCCAGGTTGGACTGGCCAGCAAGGAAGGCGCCTATCCTCGGCAGATGTCCGGCGGGCAGCAGCAGCGCGTGGCCATCGCCCGGGCGCTGGCCATGGAACCCAAGCTCATGCTCTTCGACGAGCCGACCAGCGCGCTCGACCCCGAACTGGTCGGCGATGTGCTGGCCGTCATGCAGGACCTTGCCAGGTCGGGCATGACCATGGTGGTGGTCACCCATGAGATCGGCTTCGCCCGCAGCGTGGCCCACAGCGTGGTCTTCATCGACGGCGGCGTGGTCGTGGAGGCCGGCCCGCCCCAGGAGGTGCTGGACCACCCCCAGCACGAGCGCACCCGCACCTTCCTGTCCAGAGTCCCCGGCTGAACCCCGTTCCACCCCCCCGAGCCAAGGTGCTCGGCCTCCAAAGGAGAAATCACATGATGATTCTCGGTCGCAGCCCCGCCCTGCAAGCCGCCCGGGTGGGCCTCCTCGCGCTCTTCGCCGCGTTCGCCGCTTCGGCGGCGCAACCCGCCATCAAGCTTCCCGCCGACATCCAGGCGAAGAAGCAGATCACGGTCGGCGTCAACGGCATCTTCCCGCCCATGGAGTTCATGAACCCGGGTTCCGAGGAGCTCATCGGCGTCGATATCGAAATGGCCCAGGCCATCGGCAAGACCCTCGGGGTCAAGGTCGTGTTCGACGACCAGAAGTTCGACCAGCTGCTTCCGTCGGTCACCACCGGCCGGGTCGACTTCGTGATCTCCGGCCTCTCCGACACCGCCGTGCGGCGCAAGACCTTCGATTTCATCGACTATTTCACTTCCGGGACCCAGGCCTACACAACTAGGGCCAATGCCGCGTCGCTGAAGAGCCTGGAGGACCTCAGCGGCAAGACGCTGGCGATCTCCGCCTCCACGGACTACCTCACCACGATGCAGCAGTGGAGCAAGGACAACCTGGAAGCCAAGGGCAAGCCCGCCATCGCCATCCTGCCCGTGGATTCCGAAGCGAGCGCAAGGCTGCAGATCGTGCAGGGCAGGGCCCAGGTTTCCGCGATCAGCCCGGAAGTGCTCGGCTGGCTCGCGAAACAGAATCCCGGCCAGTTCGTGCCGGTCGGTCCCATTCTTGCGCCCGACCCCTATGGCATCTGCTTCAAGAAGGAGAACACCCAGCTTCGCGACGCAGTGCTCGCGGCCATGAAGCAGATGGTCAAGGAGGGCACCTACCAGAAGATCCTCGCCAAGTGGGAAGTCGCGAGCTGCTCGACCGTGCCGCTCGTCAACGGCGGCAAGTAGCCGGCAATGCATGGCCCGGATCCCGGCGCGCCGGGATCCGGGCGCTCACCTGAGGACCTTCCGTTGCGCACCGCCATCCGCAGGCTCGGCCTGCTTGCCTTGGGGGAGACCCCGCGCGAGGACGTCGCCCCGACGTTCAGATCGATCATGGGCCGCTCCGTCCGGGTTCTGGAGGCAGGCTCCCTGGACGGCCTGTCGGCGGATGGGATACGGGCATTCATGGCACGGGAGGGAGAGCCGCCGCTGGAGACCCGGCTCAGGTCCGGGGCCGCGATCGAACTGTCCAGGCGGGCCATCCTCCCCCGCCTGATCGCCGCCGCGGCCCAGCTGTCGAAGCAGTGCGACTCCGTGCTGCTGCTCTGTTCCGGGGAGTTCCCCGAGCTTGCCGCCGCCTGTCCCAAGCTGATCCAGCCCATCCACATCCTGCGCGGAGCCGTCGACGCCATCGCGCGCCAGCGCGTCCTTGGACTCATCGGGCCGGCTTCGGATCTGGATGAGGCACCGGCCCAGTGGGCCCCGTACGCTCCCCGGCTGCTTTGCGCCGCGGCGTCGCCCTATGGGCCGATCGAACGGGCCGCGGCGGCCGGCCGTGAACTCGCGGATCGCCACGCCCAGGTGATCTACCTGGATTGCATGGGGTTCAACGAAGGACACCGGATCGCCGTCAGGCGTTCGTCCGGACTGCCGGTCATGTCCGCCACCACCCTCACGGCCCGGGTCCTGTGCGAAATGCTTTGAGGCTGGAGAACCCATGGCTTCCGACCTGAACATCCTGAACGCATCGCAAGTCGCCAGGATCCTGGATGACGGCGGGCCGCGCCATGGGGACCTCCAGGGCAGGCTCGACCTCGTCCCCGGCGGCGGGATCGCGATCAGGGACGGGAAGATCGCGGCCGTGGCCGCGACGGCGGCGATCCTGCGCGAATTCCCGGACCCGGTCCCCACCCTTGACGCCACCGGCATGTCGGTCCTTCCAGGCCTGGTCGAATGCCACAGCCATCCCATCTTCGCCGGCAACCGCCACTGGGAGTATGTCCGCAGGCTCCAGGGGGCCACCTCCCGCCAGATCCGCGCCGAAGGGGGCGGCATCTGGTCCACCATCCTCGCCACCCGGCAAGCCGACGACCTTGCCCTGGTCCGCCAGGCGGCGCGCGGTTACGAGGCGATTCTGGCCGGAGGCGTCACGACCCTGGAAGTCAAGTCGGGCTATGGCCTGACGACAGCCCAGGAGCTGCGCCTGCTGAGGCTGCTCCGCGACTCGGCGGCCGCCACCGGGATGGATCTGGTCTACACCTTCCTCGGCGCGCATATCGCGCCCCAGGATGGCCCCGGCCCGGACGCATACGCCAGGCTCGTCCGGGAGGAGATGCTGCCGGCGGTCATCGCCCAGGGCATCGCGGCCTTCCATGACCTCTCCTGCGAGGAGGGGGATTTCCCGCATCCGCTGGCCATGCAGCTGCTCGAGGATTCCCGGAGCCGCGGCATGCCGACCCGGGTCCACGCGGATGCATCCTCCCCGTCCCTGGGGTGGCGGACCGCGGTGGCGGGAGGCGCCGTCGCCGCCGACCACCTGACCTACACGCCCGACGAGGAAATCCGTTCCGTGGGCGCCACGGAGACGATCGCGGTGCTGCTCCCCATGGCTGAACAGTTCTACCTTGATGAGCGCAAGGCCAACGCCCGGCTGTTCATCGAGAACGGGGTCCCCCTGGCCATCGGCACGGATTATTGCTCATCCTTCCAGGCGACCTCCCTGACCCTTTCGATCTCCCAGGCGTGTTCGTGGTTCCGCCTCACCCCCGCCGAAGCCATCGTCGCCGCCACCCTGAATTCCGCCTACGTCTTGAAGAAGAACCGGGACCGGGGCTCACTCGACCTTGGCAAGCGGGGCGACCTCACCATCCTCGCCTGCGCGCACCCCAATGAACTCGGGACCAGGGTCGGCGCGCCGCTGGTGCGCTACGTGATTTCCCAAGGCCGGATCATCCATGACGGCGCACCGGGTCCGGTCCCTTTGCCGTGAGCGGTATTTGTCAGAGAATCAGCATGCCTTCATTTGCGGAAAGGAACCCGGCACCTTGGACAAGCGGAAGATTGATCGGTCGACGACGGTGGACAGGGTCGCGGCGCTCCTGCGGCAGGAGATGTTCGATGGGAGCCTGGCGCCCGGCGAGGCGTTGACCGAGCTCGCGCTTTCCCAGAGCCTCGGCGTCGCGCGCAGCACGGTACGCGAAGCCTTGCGGGAGCTGGTCGCGGAAGGGCTGGTCGTGCGCATGCCCAACCGCATCCTGGCGGTCCGCCACCTGACCATCGCCGAGATCGAGGATATCTTCGCGGCCCGCCTGGTGCTTGAACGAGCCGCCGCGCGGGCCGCGGCGTCCTGCCCGGACGCCGCCATCAGGCATCTGGAAAAGGCCTTCGCGAGCTACAGCGAAAGCGCCTCCAGGGGTGACGCCTCCAGCGCCGCCCATGCCCACGTCGAATTCCACGCCGCCATGGTCGGCCTCACCGGGAGTCAAAGGCTCGCGGATTCCGAACGCTCCCTGATGCGGGACCTGGAGCTTGTCATCGCGATGGTCGACAAGAGCAGCGACGACCTCCCCAGGGAGATCGAGAAGCACAGGTTCCTCCTGGAACTGTTCAGCCGCCGCCAGGTCCAGGAAGCCATGGAGTGCCTCGAAGCGGACCTCAGCCATTCCAAGTCGTTCGTCATCCGGTTCGCGTTCGACGCGCCCAGGTAGGGACTCTGCCGGACCGCACATGGGCGCACGGCTGCTAAGATCGATCAGGGCCGTCGTGCCTCCCCATCTACCCGGATGGGGCGGAAGCCGGCTAAAATTGATGTTTTTCTGCGGATTCCCATGCACATCCAAGAGCTCATCCTCCGACTGCAGCGCTTCTGGGCCGATCGCGGCTGCCTCATCGGCCAGCCCTACGACCTGGAGAAGGGCGCCGGCACCATGAACCCGCTGACCTTCTTCGGCGCCCTGGGCCCCCGGCCCTGGAACGTCGCCTACGTGGAGCCCTCCCGGCGCCCGGCCGACGGCCGCTATGGCGAGAACCCCTTCCGGGTCTACAAGCACCTGCAGATGCAGGTCATCCTCAAGCCCTCCCCGGCCAGGGTGCAGGACCTCTACATCGAGAGCCTGGAGGCCATGGGCGTGGACCTGACGCAAGCACGACCTGCGCTTCGAGGAGGACAACTGGGAGGCCCCGACCCTGGGCGCCTGGGGCGTGGGCTGGCAGGTCATGCTGGACGGCATGGAGATCAGCCAGTTCACCTACTTCCAGCAGGTGGGCGGCATGGACTGCCGCCCGGTGTCGGCCGAGATCACCTACGGCATCGAGCGCATCTGCATGTTCCTCACCGGCATCGACAACATCTTCGACCTCATCTGGGGCGAGGTGAAGACCGACGACGGCGTCTTCCCGGTCAGCTACCGCACGGTGCGCCAGCGCGAGGAGTTCGAGCTCAGCGCCTACAGCTTCGAGCACGCCGACCTGGACCTGCACTGGCGCATGTTCGAGGCCTTCGAGAAGGAGGGCTGGCACCTGCTGAAGGACCTGGGCCACTTCCTGTCGGGCTACGAGCAGGCGCTCAAGATGAGCCACACCTTCAACGTCCTGGACGCCCGGGGCGCCGTCTCCACCACCGAGCGCCCCGGCATCATCAAGCGCATCCGCGACCTCGCCTGCGCCTGCGCCCGGGCCCACGTGGAACAGGGAACAGGCCGCACTCGAAGCCCAGGGAGAGGGGGTGACGGCATGAGCGCCACCCGCACCCTGCTCCTGGAAATCCACTGCGAGGAGATCCCCGCCCGCTTCCTGCGCCCGCTTGTCCGACGAGTTCGCCGACGGGCGTCCTCGCCTTCGTGCGCGAGCAGCTCCAGGCGGAGCTGGAGGCCGAGCGCTTCTATTCGCCGCGCAAGCTGGCCTGGCGCATCCACGGCCTGCCCGAGGCCCAGGCCGACCAGAGCGAGACCCAGGTCGGGCCCGCCCCAGCGCATGTGCGTGGACGCCGAAGGCCGGCCCGCGCAGACCGGACTGAAGTTCGCCGAGAAGTGGGGCGTGGACTTCGGCCAGGTGCGGTTCGAGCAGCCGCCCGGGCAAGAAGGAGCCCTGCGCGGTGGTGACCCTGGTGCGCAAGGGCCGGCCCACCGCCGGAGCTGCTGGCCGAGGCCCTGCCCAGGCTGGTCGCCGCGCTGCACGTGCCCAAGGCCATGCGCTGGGGCTCCAGCGAATTCCAGTTCGTGCGGCCGATCCGCAACGTGCTCTGCCTGTTCGGGACCGACGTGGTGCCGTTCCGGCTGGACGCCGCGGCGGCCTGCGGCAGCCACCTGGGGCCACCGCCTGTTCCACATGGACCATGCCGCCCCGGTGCCCGTGCCCGCCCCGGAGCGCCTACGAAGCCGCGCTGGAGGCGGCCGGCATCGTGGTCTCCTGCGCCGAGCGCCGGGCCCGGCTGGAGCGCCAGGTGCACGCCCTGGCCTTCGCCGCCGGCGGCCGCGTGGTGGCCGACCCGCACCTGCTGGACACCCTGGCCGAGATCGTGGAGTTCCCCACCATCATCGCCGGGGCCTTCCCGGAATCCTTCCTGACCCTGCCCAAGGAGGTGCTGGTCACCTCCCTGGCCGAGCACCAGAAGGCCTTCTGCGTGGAGAACGAGGCGGGCGAACTGCTGCCGGCCTTCCTCACCGCCGCCAACCGCCCCGACGACCCCGACGGCTTCCTCAAGAGCGGCAACGAATGGGTGCTGCGCGCCCGGCTCTACGACGCCCGCTTCTTCTTCGACGAGGACCGCAGGCAGCCGCTCCTGGGACGCCTGCGAGAAGCTCAGGCACCTCACCTTCCAGCGCGAGCTGGGCAGCTATCTACGACAAGACCCAGCGCATCGCCGCCCTGGCGGCGGCCCTCGCCGGCAGCCTGGGCGCTGGACGGCACGCGGCCGGCCGGCTGGTGGCCCAGGCCTGCAAGTGCGACCTGGTGACCCTCATGGTGGGCGAATTCCCCGAACTGCAGGGATCATGGGCGGCGAGTACCTGAAGCGCGAGCAGGCCCCCGAAAGGTCTGGGCGGCCGTGAAGGAGCACTACCAGCCGCTTTCCGCCGACAGCCCGATCCCCGCCAGCCCCACCTGGGCGGCGTCCTGGCCATCGCCGACAAGCTGGACACCGTCGCGGGCTGCTTCGCCATCGGCCAGGTCCCCACCGGCTCCAAGGATCCCCTGGCCCTGCGCCGGGCCGGGCAGGGCATCGTGCGCATCCTGTTCGAGCGCGGCTGGAACCTGGATCCGCTGGCCCTCGCCAGGCCCTGGCCCTGGACGAGGTGGGGGCCAAGGCCACCCGGCCCGCCCAGGAGACCCTGGAGGCCCTCGAAGCGTTCTTCCGCGACCGCGTGGCCTACCAGCTGGAGCAGGCCGGATACCCCGGCCCGGTGCGCCGGTCGGCCCTGGCCGCCGGATGGACCGACCTGGTGGACCTGAAGGCCCGCTGCGAGGCCCTGTCCGCCTTCGCCGACGATCCGAGGTTCCAGAGCCTGGCCCAGAGCGCCAAGCGCATCGGCAACATCCTCAAGGACGAGCCCGCCGGCCTGCCCCTGGACGCCGCCCGGCTCCAGGAGCCGGAGGAGCAGGCCCTGGCGGGTCTCCTGGCCCGCCTGGAAGCCACGGCCGGGCAGGACGAACTGCTGGGCGGCCTGGCCGAACTGGCCGGCCCGCTGGAGGCGTTCTTCAGCGCGGTGATGGTCAAGTGCGAGGACCCCGCCCTGCGCGCCGCCCGGATCGCCCTTCTGCGCGGGCTGCAGGGGGCCTTCATGCGGGTGGCGGACTTCAGTTTGTGGCAGTGACGGCAAGGGAGATCCATTTGGTGTTTATTTTTTCTACTGGACCATGGGTCCGATGAGGGTGGCGTCATGCTTCAGTTAGCCGACAGCCGCAGGCGTTTGGTGATGCCCAAGGAGGCTGCCATCGACCCGAATGACCCCGCCGATGTTGAAGTCCTCCCCGATGGGCGGGTGGTGATTTCGCCGGTCCGGACAATCCCAATCCATGAATCCTGGGCCCTGACAGCGGAAAGCATCGCCATAACTTCGGCCGCGCTCGAGGATTACAAGGCTGGGCGGGTCATCGGGGTAGAATCCCTGGATGCAAAGATTGCCAACGGCAAAAAATAATTTTAAATATTTTGAATAAAGTGGTTGGGGGGGATGAAAAGATGTTTTTTCTCCGCTTCCCTCTGCGAGCCCTCCGCGCCTCAGCGTCTCATTGGCTTCAGGCATGTGTCGGCGCCTGTAATTCTTGGGCCGACATATTCATAGAACCCATTGGACGCTGAGGCACGGAGGGCTCGCGGAGGGACGCGGAGAGAGACTTTTTTTATGTTTTGCGTTTGTTCTTTGAAACACCCTCTAAATCCCCACCGCCCCCAGCAGCCGGCCCACCAGGGCGCTCACGCCCATGGCGAGCCCTCCGCCCATCAGAACGCGCAGCGCCGCCCGCCCCTTGAGGGCCCTGGCCAGGTAGCCGCCGGCCCAGCCCAGCAGCCCCAGCCCGGTCAGCGCGGCCAAGGCGATCACCGGGATGCGCCAGCCGTCCGGGAACGCCAGCAGCGCCAGGATCGGCACCAGCGCCGCCAGGGCGAAGCTGCCGGCGGAGACGGCCGCGGCCTGGAGCGGCCGGGCCCGGGTGGCTTCGGACAGGCCGAGTTCGTCCCGCACATGGGCTCCCAGCACGTCGTGCCCGCTGAGCTGCCGGGCCACCTCCTGGGCCAGGGCCGGGTCCAGGCCCCGGTGCTCGTAGATGAGCGCCAGTTCGCGCAGTTCGTCCTTGGGGTCCGCCGCCAGTTCCCGCCGCTCCTGGGCGATGTTGGCCTCCTCGGTGTCCCGCTGGGAGCTGACCGACACGTATTCCCCGGCCGCCATGGACAAGGCCCCCGCCACCAGCCCGGCCAGCCCGGCCAGAAGCACCAGGTTCCTGGAGGCCGCGCTGGCGGCGACGCCCACCATGAGGCTGGCCACCGACACCAGCCCGTCGTCGGCACCCAGCACCGCGGCGCGCAACCACCCCTCGCGGCCGGTGGCGTGCGGCTCATGGTGCGAATGGACCAGGCCCGAGGTCGCTTTTATCATATATCAATCATTACTCCACCAAGGTTTGCTGTCAACGCGGCCCGGATCGACGCTTTTTGTGGCAGGTGGCCCCTGATGCCTATACCTTGAGACCAACTGAGGCCTCCCCATGGCGCAGCGGTCCAAAAGCCATCCCGACAACGTTCCCGGTTCCTTCTTCGTCGACCGCTCCTGCATCGACTGCGGCACCTGCTACGAATACCTGCCCTGGGTGTTCAAGGAGGCGGACGGCCACAGCCGTGTGTTCCGCCAGCCGGAAGGTCCCTCCGACCGGCTCCATGCCCTCAAGGCCCTCCTGGCCTGCCCCACCGGATCCATCGGCACCGACAGCGCCGAGGGCATCAGGGAGGCGCAGGCCGCCTTCCCCGACCCCATCGAGCAGGAGGTCTCCTTCTGCGGCTTCACCTCCGAAAAAAGTTTCGGCGCCTGGAGCTATTTCATCCAGCGGCCGGCCGGCAACATCCTCATGGACTCGCCCCGGTCCGTGCCGGCCCTGCTGGACCGGATCGCGAGCCTGGGCGGCGTGGAGCTGATGGTGCTCTCGCACCAGGACGACGTGGCCGACCACGCGCGTTTCCACGACCGCTTCCACTGCCGGCGGGTGCTGCACCGGGCCGACCTGGGCGAGTCCACCGCCGGCGTGGAGCAGCCCGTGGACGGTGGCGAGCCGGTCGCCCTGGCCCCGGACCTGCTCTTCATCCCCACCCCCGGCCACACCGCCGGCAGCGCCTGCCTGCTGTACCGGAACAAGTTCCTGTTCACCGGCGACCACCTGTGGTGGAACCCCCAGCGCGGGATGCTGTCCGCTTCGCCCAGCTACTGCTGGCACGACTGGCCGACCCAGCTTCGGAGCCTGGAGCGCCTGCTGGCCTACGATTTCACCTGGGTGCTGCCGGGCCACGGCCACGCGCACCGGGCCGGAAGTCCCGAAGCCATGCGCGCCGACCTGGAGGAGGCCGTCGCCTACCTGAAGGAAATCTAATCCTGCCGCCGGATCTCGATGATCTCGCCCCCGGTTTCGGCCAGCAGGCGCTGGAATGCCGGATCGCCGCGCAGGACATCCTCGGGGCGGGGCTGGTTGTCGGCGGCGAAGGTGATCGCCATCCGGACGAGCCCGGGCAGCACCTGGCGCAGGGCCTCCAGGAGGTGGGGGTTGGCCTGCTCCCGCTCCAGGTCCTGGACCGTGTTGCGCACGTTGGGGGGGAACAGCCAGTGCAGGACGCCGCCCTGGAACCTGAGCCCGGTGGCCATGTGCGGCAGCGAGCCCAGGGTCCGGGGCAGGCCGCCGGGGGCCTGCTTCAGGGCTTCGGTGCAGGCCTTGCGCAGCTGGTCCAGGTCGCCGGGATCCTGGACCGGGCGCAGGGCCGGCCTGGGCGGGGGCTCGGGCAGGCGTTCGGGTTGGCGCGCAGTCTGCGGCTCGGGCTGGGCCGCAGGCCGGGGGCCGCGGCTGGGAGGCGGCCTGGAAGGCCGGCCGGCCTTCGGCAGCGGCGGGCCGCGCCGGCTCGGGGGCCGGGCGCGCGGGGGCGGCGGGGGCGGCCGGGGCGGTGCCTCCGGCCTTCAGCAGCGCGTCCAGGGGCGCCAGGTGGGGCAGCTGGGCGGCGGTGATCAGCGCCAGCTCCACCACCACGTCGGGCAGGCTGGTGTCGCGCAGGTCCCGCTCCCGCTGCAGCAGGAGCTGGAGCATGCGCGCCCAGCGCAGGATCTCGTGGGGCGCCGCGCCGCGCCTCAGGTCCGCCTCCATGCGGGTCCGGAAGGCGAGCATCAGCTCGCGCCAGAAGCTGATCCAGTCGGCGCCCAGGGAGGCCAGGGCGGCGCAGTGGTCCAGGATGGCCAGGGTGTCCCCCTGCAGCAGTGCCTCCAGGATGGCCTGCACGGTCACCGCAGGGACGATGCCCAGCTGCTCGCGCACCAGGTCCTCGGCCACCCGGCCGGCGCCGGCGGAGATGACCCGGTCCAGGGTGGTGAGGGCGTCGCGCATGGAGCCCTGCCCCGCCTCGGCCAGGAGGCGCAGGGAGCCCTCGTCCCAGGTGACCCCCTCCTGCTCGCAGACGTGCCTGAGCCGGGCTTCGATCACCGGCACCGGGATCAGCCGGAAAGGGAAGATCTGCACCCGGCTCTTGATGGTGTCGGGCACGTCCTGCAGTTCCGTGGTGGCCAGCACGAACACCGCGTGGGCGGGCGGCTCCTCCAGGATCTTGAGCAGGGCGTCGAAGGCGCTGCGGCTCATCATGTGGACTTCGTCGATGATGTAGACCCGGTAGCGGCAGAAGGCGGGCCGGGTCTGCACCTGTTCGCGCAGCGCGCGGGCGTCCTCCACCGAGGAGCGGGAGGCCGCGTCGATCTCCATGATGTCCAGGTTCTGGTCGGGCAGGTCCGCCGCCTGGCAGGCGTCGCAGACCCCGCAGGGCGTGGGGGTGGGCCCTTCCTTGCAGTTCAAGGCCCGGGCCAGGATGCGCGCGGTGGAGGTCTTGCCGGTGCCGCGCACGCCGGCGAACAGGAAGGCCTGGTGGTGGATGGCACCGCCGCTGGCCTTGGCCCGCAGCAGGGCGTTGGTCAGGGCCTTGACGCTGGCTTCCTGCCCCACCAGGTCGGAGAGGAGGCGGGGACGGTATTTGAGGGCGAGGGTGGTCATAGAAGGGCCATTCTCCCACGAAGACGCGCGGGCCGGGTGATCACATGGCGTCGAACAGGCCCGGCGGCTGCTGGAGCGCGGGGATCGGCGCGGCCCGGCCTGCGGGAGCCCGCGGCGGCCTCCGGCCCCGGCCCGCGCCCGGCTCGGCCGGAAAGGCGGCCTGGAGCGCGGCGCGCACCGCATCCTGGTACTCGGGCTCCAGGATGTGCAGCCACCCGTGACGGGCCAGCAGGTCCCGGAACGGGTCCTCGCGCAGCAGCCGGAGCGAGCCGGCCCAGGCGCCCGAAGCGCCGCTGGCCCGGGCGCGCCGGGCGAACACCGCCGGATCCTGCATGGCCATGAGCGGCGTCGCCGCGACCGTCACCGACACCCCGCGCCTGGGCCAGACGCTCCACCGCCGCCCAGCGGGACGGGATGGGCGGCGCCTTGGGCTCCACCACTTGGCGCACGGTGTCGTCGTCGGTGGGGATGGAGAAGCCCACCGACAGGCGCCCGCCGAAGGCCTTGAGCAGTTCCAGGTCCTGCAGGGCCAGGGGCGAGCGGGTGTGCAGCAGGACCCGGGTGGTGGGGCACTGCAGCAGCACCTCCAGGCAGCCCCGGGTGAGCCGGAACTCCCGCTCCAGGGGCTGGTAGGGATCCGTGGCCGAGGCCAGGAAGACGGTCTGCCCGTGCAGCCGGTGGCGCTGGGCCCACAGCAGCTCCGGCGCGTTGAGTTTCGGCGTGGCCCAGGTGCCCCACTGCTCCGGGTCGTGCAGGGCCCCCGGCGCGCCGTCCGCGACCGGCTGGGGGTAGTCCCTGACATAGCAGTACCGGCAGCCGTGCCCGCAGCCCCGGTAGGGGCTCAGGGCGAACCCGAAGCCGTAGCGCTCGTCCCGCTGGGGGCGCAGGATGCTGCGGGCCTCCTCGGGCTCCACCTGGAGGTCGTGGAAAAGCCCCTTGGGGATCTCGAGCGGGAACAGCGAGCTGGCCATAACCCAATGATTCGTCTTTTTTTCGCCGCGTCAATAGAAACCTTGCTTGACTCAATCCGGGAGATCAGCCCTAAACTACCAATAACTGCCTGGGACGCTCTGATTTGCGCCCCTTCGGCATGTTCCAGCGGGAAGGGTCGGCCTATGCAAGATCTCAAAGGCAAGGCGGTCGTCGCTCAAGGCGGCGGTCCCACAGCGGTCATCAACCAGAGCCTGGTGGGGCTGGTCATGGAGGCGCGCAAGTGGCCGTTCATAACCCACGTGTATGGCGCGCGGTTCGGCGTGCGGGGCATCCTCAACGAGGATTTCCTCGACCTGACCCTCTGCACCACCCACAACCTGGAGATGGTGGCGGCCACGCCCTCCTCGGCGCTGGGCTCCACCCGCGACAAGCCGGACGAGGAGTACTGCGCGCGCATGGTCGCGGTGTTCCAGAAGCACGGCGTGCGCTACTTCTTCTACATCGGCGGCAACGACTCCGCCGAGACCTGCCGGATCGTCGCCAGCTACGCCAAGTCCGTGGGCTACGACCTGCGGGTGATCCACATCCCCAAGACCATCGACAACGATCTGCGGGTCACCGACCACTGCCCCGGCTTCGGCTCCGCCGCGCGCTTCGTCACTTCGGCCTTCGCCTGCCTGGACATGGACAACTTCGCCATCCCGGGCGTGTTCATCGGCGTGGTGATGGGCCGCAACGCGGGCTGGCTGACGGCGTCCTCGGTCATGGCGCGGCGCGATCCCAAGGACGGCCCGCACCTGATCTACGTGCCCGAGCGGGTGTTCGACACCGACCGATTCCTGGACGACGTGGAGAGCGTGTTCGCCCAGAACGGCCGCTGCGTGGTCGCCCTCTCCGAAGGCATCGTCTCGGCCGACGGCAACCCCGTGCTCATGTCGCTCCAGGGCGAGCACGAGCTGGACCCGTTCGGCAACATGCAGCTCTCCGGCCGCGGCACCCTGGGCGACGCCCTTTCCGACCAGATCAAGCAGCGCCTCAAGATCAAGCGTGTGCGCTGCGACACCTTCGGCTACCTGCAGCGCTCGTTCCTGGGCGTCACCTCCGAGGTGGACATCAGCGAGGCCCGGGACGTGGGCGAGACCGCCGTGCACTTCGCCTCCAGCCAGCACGTGGACGGCTCGGTGGCGATCCGCCGCACCGGCGACTACTCGGTGGACTATTTCCTCACCCCGCTCGACACCGTGGCCCGGGACACCAAGCCCCTGCCTCCGGAGTACCTGAAGGGCGAGCACGACATCGCCGAAAGCTTCCGGGACTACGCCCGGCCGCTGATCGGGACGATCCCCCACTTCGACCGGATCATCGCGCCGCCGGTGGAGATCGAGCGCTGACGGGTGTATCCTGGGGCAAACCGCCACGGAGCCTCCCCATGCGCCTGACCCGCCCCGCCCTAGCCCTGTTCGCCACCTGGATGCTCTGCGCCCAGGAGCCCCTGCCCCTGAAGCTGCCCCCCGCCCTCACCGGCGGCGCCACCCTCAGCGAAGCGCTGGCGGGCCGCAAGACCATCCGCACCCTGGGCGGCCCCGGCCTGACCCTGGCCGAGGCCGGCCAGCTGCTCTGGGCGGCCCAGGGCGAGAACCGCCCCGGCAAGCGCACCGTGCCTTCCGCCCATGCCCGCTATCCGCTGGAGGTTTACCTGATCACCAGCGGCAGCGCGAGCCTGCCCGGCGGCCTCTACCACTACGAGCCCACCGGCCACCTGCTGAAGCGCCTGTCCGACGGGGCGCCCCAGGCCACCCTCGGCAAGGTGAAGCGCATGCAGCCCTGGATCGCCTCGTCCCCGGCCGTGTTCATCATGGCCGGCGTCCCCACCCGCATCGACCCCACGGGCAAGGACGCTTCGCTCACCTTCTACGAGGGCGGCGCCGCCGCCCAGTGCCTGCTGCTCCAGGCCGTCGCCCTGGGCCTGGACGCCGGCACCGCCGCGGGCCTGGACATGGATGCCCTGAGCCAGGCCCTGAAGCTGCCCGCGGACAACCGGATCCTCATCGTGCTGCCGGTGGGGCGGGAGAAGACGCCCAATTCCTGAGAATGGGATGTAAAATAAGGGCGTTGGGAGATAAATCCACCGCACCCCGAGCAGATCATGGCTGAGCAGTTCAAACCGAGGCTGGAGCTTTTGCCGCCCGCCCAGCGGGCCCTGTGGGCTGGCTTGCGGCCCGTGGCGGAGGATGGCTTCGTGCTCGATGGCGGCACGGCCATCGCCCTCCGGCTCGGCCACCGGGTCTCCGTCGACTTCGACTTCTTCAGCGCGGAAGGCCTGGACCAGGACCGCGTGCTCGGACGCTACCCGTTCTGCGCCTCGGCCACCGTCCTCCAGGCCGCCCCGGATACCCTTTCCATCCTGGTTCCCGGGGCGCAGGGAAGCGTCAAGGTCTCCTTCTTCGGAGGGATTGCCCATGGCCGGGTGGGAGAGCCCGCCTGGACCGATGATGGGGTGCTCCAGGTGGCTTCGCTGGAAGACCTGCTCGCGACCAAGCTGAAGACCATCCAGCAGAGGGTGGAGAAGAAGGATTATCTGGACATCCACGCCATGCTCGGCGCCGGGCTCCGGCTGGAGACGGCTCTGGCCGGCGCCCGGGCACTATATGGCAAGAGCTTCCAGCCCATCGTGGCCCTGAAGGCACTCACCTACTTCGAGGACGGGGATCTGGCCGACCTGCCGGCCCACCTACGGCATGGGTTGACGAAATCGGCATCCAACGTCAAGGAGCTCCCTTCCCTCCCCAGGATCCATGCGCCCCTGGGAGGCGCGCAGTGACCCGGGCGGAACAGGAGGCGCTGCGCCGCCTCGCCGGCAAATACCTCTGGTGGGAGACGCCGGACGAAGCGATGGAGCGTCCCACGAGGGTGATCGCTCAGGTCATGGAACTGGGCACCTGGGAGGATGTGCTCGGGCTGCTGAGGCTGATGGGAGAGGAACCGTTCCGGGACGTGCTTCGGCACGCGGAACCCGGCTGGCTGGGACCGCGGTCATGGCACTACTGGTGGCACCGCCTCGGCCTGCTGGAAGAGGACGGTCCCGTGCCGGCCTTGCCGGTGAGGACCTACGGGGCCGTCCGATAAGGCCGGGCCGCCAGGGCATTGGGCAGGGAACCTCATTCCATGGATCCTTGCAAATCCGTCGATCATAGTCGACACTCAAGGTAAATTGAGGCAATCCATCGACCATGATCGAAGGATGAACATGATCCCCCGCCCTTTCTACCTCTCCCGCATCCAGACGTATTTGGATAAGCCCTTTGTTAAGGTCTTGACCGGCATGCGTCGGGTCGGCAAGAGCACACTGCTCGCCCAGGCCAAGGAAAGCCTGCGGGCACGAGGCGTTCCGGAAGCCCAGATCCTCTGCATCAACAAGGACCTGCTGGCATGGGACGCGGTGCGGGACTACCGCGACCTGGACCGGATCATCCAGGAACGGCTGGCGGATCAGCCGGAGCCGCGGTACCTCATGGTGGACGAAGTTCAGGAGATCCAAGGCTGGGAGAAGGCCATCAACTCAGTCCTGGCCCAGGGCCTGGCCGATATCCTCATCACGGGTTCCAACGCCCGCCTGCTGTCCATGGAACTGGCCACCCTGCTCACGGGCCGCTATGTCGAAATCCCGGTATACCCCCTCGGCTTTTCAGAATTCACCGCTTTCCGCAGAGCCGCCCGGGATCCGGGGGACCGCCAGGAACTGTTCCGCCAGTTCCTGCGCTATGGCGGCCTCCCGGGCCTCCAGGTCCTGGCCATGGAAGACGACCAGATCTTCCCCTACCTCAACGCCATCCTGAACACCATCGTGCTCAAGGACATTGTCAAGCGCCACGCCATCCGGGATGTGGGGCACCTGGAACGGATCCTCTCCTTCGCCTTCGACAACTGCGGCAGCCCAATCTCCGCGCGCAGCATCACCGCCTTCTTCAAGAACCAGCAGACCCGCATCACGGCGGATACGGTGCTCGGATACCTCGCCCACCTGTGCGACGCGTTCCTGCTGTTCCGCACCGACCGGTTCGAGATCAAGGGCAAGAAACATCTGGAATTCCTCGGCAAGTACTACCTGGGGGACCTGGGCCTCCGGCACGCCCTCTTCGGCCACCGGGAAGCGGACATCGGCGGCCTGCTGGAGAACGTGGTCTTCCTGGAACTGCTGCGGCGCGGTTACCAGGTGAAGGTGGGCGTGCTGGACCAGATGGAGATCGACTTCGTCGCGGAACGGCAGGGGGAGCGGCTTTATGTGCAGGTGGCCTATCTGCTGGCCGGAGCCGACACCATCTGCCGGGAGTTCGGCAACCTGGAGCGGATCCAGGACAACCATCCCAAGCTGGTGCTCTCCATGGATGAACTGGGGCCTGACCAGAGAAACGGCATCCGTCAGCAGAACCTGATCGATTTCCTGCTGGAAGACTAGATTAACTGTGGCGTCCGTTGTCCCGCCCGTCGTGCCTTACGGTCGGCTTCGGGTTCCCGGCTCTCGCGCCGACCCACCGGCGCGTGATCCGCTTGGCCCCTCCTCGCTTCGCTGCGGGGGGGCCAAGCGATCACGCTGCTCCTTCCCCCCAGGGCCGAGTCGGTTCGCCTTCGTTTCATTGAACAAGATTCAAAGAAATCATCATGGGACCCTGGGCATTCCAGGGAGCGGCCGCCTCGCCCCCCTGCCGCCAACCGAAGGAACCCCCACCCCAGGCGGGGAAGGACAGCGTGAGACCTTGGCGCACCCGCAGGAGGCGAAGCCGACGAGGATGCGCCAAGGCTCTCACGCACCGGTGGGTCGGCGCACCCGCAAGGAACCTGAAGCCGACCGCAAGGCACGACGGGCGGGACAACGGACGCCGCAGTAAGACTAGGCCCAGGCCATCTCCGCCGCGAAGTGGCGCAGGTACTTGCTCTGCTTGAGGATCCGCACCCCGCGCACCTGCGCGGCCCTGGCCTTCACCTCGCAGATCACCTCGGCGGCGAAGTCGAAGTGGCTCTGGGTGTAGACCCGGCGCGGGAAGGCCAGGCGCACCAGTTCCATGTTGCTGTACGTCTCGGTGCCGTCCTCCATGCGCTTGCCGAACATCACCGAGCCGATCTCCACGCCGCGGATGCCGCCTTCCAGGTAGAGGGCGTTGGCCAGCGACCAGGCCGGGTAGTCCTCGGGCTTCAGGTGCGGCAGGAAGGTCTTGGCGTCGATGTAGACGGCGTGGCCGCCGGTGGGCCGGACGATGCCGATGCCCGCCGGCCAGGAGCTTTTCGCCCATGTACTCGGCGGTGCGCAGCCGGTAGCGCAGGTAGTCCTCCTGCAGGCCCTCCTCCAGGCCCACCGCCAGCGCCTCCAGGTCGCGCCCGGCCAGGCCGCCGTAGGTGGGGAAGCCTTCGGTGAGGATCAGCATGTTGCGCGCCGCCTCCACCCAGCGCTCGTCCTTGAGCGCGATGAAGCCGCCGATGTTGACCATGCCGTCCTTCTTGGCGCTCATGGTGCAGCCGTCGGCCAGGCGGAACATCTCCTGGGCGATGCTCTCGGGGCTGCGGTCCTGGTATGCCGGGCTCGCGCAGCTTGATGAACATGGCGTTCTCGGCGAAGCGGCAGACGTCGAGGATCAGCGGCTTGCCGTACTTCTTCAGCAGCTCGCTGTAGGCCCGGATGTTGGCCATGGACACCGGCTGGCCGCCGCCGGAGTTGTTGGTGACGGTGAGCATGCCGAAGGGGACGCGCTCGCCGTCGCGCTTCAGGAGATCCTCCACCTTGCCCAGGTCGATGTTGCCCTTGAACGGGTGGATGGTGGCGCGGCTGGGTGCCTTCGGGGATCACCAGGTCCAGGGCCTCCACCCCGTTGAACTCCAGGTTCGCGCGGGTGGTGTCGAAGTGGGTGTTGTTGGGGACGATGTCGCCCTGCTTGCAGGCCACCCCGAACAGGATCCGCTCGGCGGCGCGGCCCTGGTGGGTGGGGATGATGTGCGGGTAGCCGGTGAGCTTCTGCAGCACGGCCTGCAGCCGGAAGAAGCTCTTGGCGCCGGCGTAGCTTTCGTCGCCCTCCATGATGGCGCCCCACTGTCTGGCGCTCATGGCGCCGGTGCCGGAGTCGGTGAGGAAGTCGAGGATGACGTCCTCGGCGCGCAGCTTGAAGACGTTCAGTTTGGCCGCCTCCAGCAGCTGCGACCCGCTGTTCGCGGGTGGTCATGCGGATGGGTTCGACGCTCTTGATGCGGAAGGGTTCGATCATGGTCTTGGGCATGGGTGGGCCTCTGGCAGAAAGGGGTTGGAAGGGAAACTTGGCGGTGGAGACGGTCCTACCGGACCAGGCCGTCGCCGCACGAGGACCTGGCCTCGTGCTCCGCTCTCCGCTTCTTGTTCCTGCAGGCTGGGATCATCATGCTTCCCTGTTTGTATCAGGCCTCGGCCAGAAGCTGAAGCCCGGAAAGCGCTTTTTCCATGGAGACGAACAGCGGCACGCCCGCACTTCATGAACGTCTGGCGGTAGGCCTCGAACAGCGGCCCGCCTTCCACCACCACCCCCAGGCGCTTGCCGGACTGCCGGCGCCATCTCCAGCAGGCTGTTGGCGAAGGCCTCCATCCGGGCCGGGTCGGTGGTGTCCAGGCGCTTGGTGAGCGGCACCAGGCCCACCACCACGGTGTCGGCCACGGTGCGCAGGGCGAACCGGCAGCAGTCCAGGTAGGCCGCCTCGTCGGCCATGGGCGTCACGTCCAGGGGCAGGCGCGGGGCCACCAGGTCCTGCAGCTTGTGGGCCTCCAGCAGGGCCTTGACCTCGGCCACTTCGGCGGGTTCCAGGATGTGCCCGGTGACCGCGCCCACCAGCAGGTCGGCGCTCACCACCGACTCGTAGCCGGCGTTGGTGATCACCGCCACCCGGGACGGCTTGCCCGTGGGGAAGGCCGCCAGCCAGGCCAGGGCCGCGTCGTACATCCCCATGCTTTCGCAGACGATCACCCCGGCCCGCTTGAGCAGGGCCTTCTGCAGCTCCCAGTCGCCGGCCAGGGCCCCGGTGTGGCTGCTGGCGGCCTTCTGCCCCTCGGCGCTGCGCCCGCCCTTGTACATCACCACCCATTTGCCCCTGGCGGCGGCCCGGCGCGCCGCCAGGGCCGTGGCCAGGAGGTCGCCGGGCATGAAGCCCTCCACGTAGGTGGCGATCACCCGGGTCTGCCCGTCCTCGGCCCAGGGCGGCGACGAAATCGGACAGGCGCACGTCGATCTGGTTGCCGATGGATACGGCGTAGCGCATGGGCAGGTGGGCGGAGCAGGAAAGGCGGGTGACCAGGAAGGCGCCGCTCTGGCTCACCAGGCTGAGCGGGCCGCCCTTGGCCCGCACCGGCAGCTTCTCCTGGGGGATGAACAGGGTGTTCACCGTGCCGTCGCTGCTGAGGAAGCCCAGGCCGTTGGGGCCCACCAGGGCCGGAGTCCACAGCCCCTGGGCGCGCCGGCGCTGGAGCAGTTCGACCACCGCCTTGCCGCGCCCTTCGGTGTCGGCCCCGTCGCCCACCCCGCCGGGCACCAGGTAGATCACCTGGGCGCCGCCGCCCTGGCTCGCAGAGCTGGCGGATGGTCTCCACCGTCTGGGCCGCGGGCAGGCACAGGATGAGCATGTCCACCGGGTCGGCCAGCAGCGTCCTCCACCCCGTTCAGGCAGGGCAGGCCGTCGATCTGGGCGGTGTTGGGCTTGATCGGGCGGATCGCCGCGCGGTCCAGGATGTCGAGGTGAGCAGGTTGTCCAGGATCATCCGCCCGGGCGTGCCGGGCCGGCTGGAGATGCCGGCCAGGGCGATGCTGCGCGGGCGCACCAGCAGGTCGAGCAGGGCCGCGGGGGCCAGGGACGGGCCGATGGCGGCCTTGGGCGCGCCGGCGCCAGGCTGCCGACCCCGTCCAGGGCCACCGGGGCAGCCGTCCTGGCCCACCACCACCGGGTTCATCTCGAACAGTTCGGCCCCTTCGGCGTCCAGCAGGTCCGCCAGCTTCCACAGTCCGCGCAGGTAGGCCAGCACCTGGAACTCGTCGGTGAGGGCCTGTGCCCTGGCGCATGTCGCCCAGCCAGATCCTGCCCAGGTAGTGGGCCTTGAAATCGGCCAGGGCCTGCTCGGGGGTGACCAGGCTGAGGGGCCACAGGCAGCGGCTTGATCTGCTCGCCCCAGGCGTTGGTGTGCAGGCCGCCGATGCCCAGCACCAGGGTCCAGCCGGCGTCCTGGGTCCTGCGCAGGGCCACCAGGGCCTCGGTGGGCAGGCCGGAGACCTTGCGGAAATCCAGCAGGTCGACCACCAGCGTGCCCACCCATGCGCCGTGGGCCGAGCCGATGGCTTCCATCTCCTGGGCCAGCGCCCAGATCCGGGCCGGATCGAAGGTCTCGAAGCGCACCAGGCCGATGTCCGACTTGTGCCACACATCCTGGGCCACGCCCTTCACCACCACCCGGTCGCCGGGCTTGAACGGCAGCGCCGCCACGTCCGCCTCGGCGCGCACCACGCCCAGGCGGCGCTCGTCCAGGCCGGCCTGCTTCAGCAGTTCGTAAGCCCTCACTTCATTGATGAAAGTGCTGCCCATGGCGTCTCCACACACATTTTGACCAACGGCCAGTATCCAGGGGCCGCGTTGTGCGGGGGATCACGAATGTCGCCTACCCGAAGCTTACCCAGCCGGCCCGGCCGGGGATCTCCCGGCGCGTGACGGCGCGGCGGGGCGGGTCGGCGGCCTTGAATTCCGGCACCCAGTCGGCGTGGGTGCGCGTGCGCACCTCCCGGTCCTGCAGCCCCTGCAGGAAGGCCTGGAAGGTCTCGGCCAGCGCGCCGCCCTCCACCTCGGTGTGCAGGGCGTAGACGTTCAGGGCGTCCTCGCGGATCAGGCCCCACACCTGCTCGGTTCACCTGGGCCGGGGTGAGGCCTTCCAGCCCCAGCAGTTCGTCCAGGGTGGGCAGGGTGGTGGGCACCTGCAGGGTCGCCAGGGCGCGCGCCCTTGCACCACCGGGTAGAACGGCTCCAGGCCCCGGCAGTCGCCGGCGTAGTCCAGGCCGTAGGCCTCCTGCAGTTCCAGGGTGGTGTCGTTGCAGCGCCAGGCCGGGCTCACCGCGCCCCGGGCCGGCTCGCCGAACACCGTCCCGGAAGGCCTCGTGGGCCTGGCGGAACCAGGCGTCCAGCCATTCCCTGGGCTTCGCGGTCCAGCAGGTCGTGGTACTGCACGTGGTCCCAGCCGTGGATGGCCACCTCGTGGCCCGGCCTCGCGGGCCGAGCGCATCTGGCCCGGCCGCCCGCTTCCAGATGATCGGCGCGGGGAGCAGCACGCCGTACATCATGGTCCTGAAGCCGTAGAGCCGGGTGGCCCCGGTGCGCCGCATCTTGTCCAGGAAGCCCTTGCGGAAGATGCGCCGGATGGCCTTGCCGCTGTTGTCCGGGCCGAAGCAGAAGTAGAAGCTGGCCTGCATCTGCTGGCGGTCCAGCATCCGCAGCAGGGCCGGGATGCCCTTCAGGGATCCTTCCAGGGTGTCCACGTCCACGCGCAGGGAGATGGTCTTCATGGTCCCAGTATGGCCTAAGCGGCGGATCCTTCCTTGAGGATCTCCTCCAGCCGCTTGAACAGGTGGGCCCGGGGCCCCATGGGCACCCGCTTGAGCAGCATGCCGGCCTGCTCCGGGGTGCGCCCGCCCTTGGTCTGGTTGCACACCAGGCAGCAGGCCACCAGGTTCTGCCAGGTGGTCCGGCCGCCCTGGCAGACCGGGACGATGTGGTCGATGGTGTCGGCCCGGTTGTGGCAGCCTTCGTACTGGCAGAGTGTAGTGGTCCCGCTTCATGACCCGGCGGTCCAGCCGGCCCATGAGCAGCTTGCTCTCGGGGCAGGCCTTGGCGTTGGGGAAGATGATAAGTGCGATGACGCCATGCAGATCAAGATGCCGGTCCAGGTTGGCCGGGTTGAGCACCATGGCCCTGCCGGTGGCCACCGCCCGGATCGCCTTGCGCCGGGCAACTTCCATCATTGGCACATAGTTCCGGTCCACGGCGATGACCGAGTTGACGGCGGGCCTTTCCATCCTGGACGTCATAGGGACCTTGCTGCTGTTGCGATCCACCTCCATTTTGCAGGGAAAGAGGCCCGAAGGACAGCGTTTTTAAGCTCCCACGGGGAGCGGCCCAGGTGGCCAGCCGCTCGTCGCCGTCCCCGTCCAGGGTCAGCTCGGCCACCCACGGCGGTGGGCCAGGGGCCGGAACGGCCGGCCCATTCCACCACCAGGTAGTCTCCGGCCTGCACCGTCTCCTCCAGGCCCAGGGACCAGGCGCCCGCCTCGCCCAGCCGGTAGAGGTCCAGGTGGTGCAGCCAGCCCCGGGGCAGCGGTAGCGGTGCAGCACGGCGTAGGTGGGCGAGGCCACCTGGTCGGGGTCGCCGCCCAGGCCCGGCCAGGAAGCCGCGGGTGAAGGTGGTCTTGCCGGCGCCCAGTTCGCCCCGGAGCAGCCAGGTGCCCCCGGGCGGGGTCAGGGCCGCCAGTTCGGCGCCCAGGGCTTCGGTGGCCGCTTCTCCGGCAGGAGCGACTCTCAGCCGGCATCGGTGCAACTCCCTCAGCAAGGCGGCGAGGCTGGGCCCCAGTTCGCGGATCATGAGCGGGCCCTGGCCCAGGCGGTCGGCGGCGGCGCCGTGCAGCCACACCGCCTCGGCCACGGCCCGCTTCAGCGCGACCGGATCGGCCGGGTCCTGGCTCGCGCTGCTTGTGCCACTGGGCCACCTGGGCGGCCACCATGCCGGCCAGGAAATCCCCGGCGCCCCCGGCCGAGAGGCCCCGGTGCCCGGTGGGGTTCACCCACAGTTCCGGGTCGCCGCCCGCCGGCGACGATGCTCTGGGCCCCCTTGAGCACCAGGATGCCCGGGCCGTCGGCCACCGCCCGGGCCCGGCCCAGGCGTTCGGCCGTGCCCCGGGGCGCCGGCCCCGGGAACAGCCGGGCGAACTCCCCGGGATGCGGCGTGATGACCGTGTCGCGGGCGCGCCATCCAGGCCGCGCCGCCGCCGGCCCAGGGCCGAGGCGTCCAGCACCAGCGGCCCGTCCCATTCGGGCACGGCGCTGATGCCGCCGGGGCCCGCCAGCAGCACGTCGATGCCCGCGGGCACCCGGCCCTCCCAGGGCCGCACCATGGCCTCGGGCACCTGGGCCGCCACCTCGGCGCGCACCTCGGGGTCGGGCAGCAGCGTGACCAGCCCGGCCCCCATGCGCAGGGCGCCCAGGGCGGCCAGCACCGCGGCGCCGCCCATGCCCAGCGACCCGGCGCGGATGCCCACGTGGCCGAAGTCGTGCTTGTGGGTGTCCCAGCGGTCCAGGAAGCGCGGGCCCGGCCGCTCCAGCAGCCGGACCCGGCCTCCGGCGCCGCGGGGCAGCGGGATGGGGACGACCGTGATCTCGCCGCAGCGCTCCCGGGCGGGGCGCAGGCCGTGGCAGACCTTCAGGTGGCCGAAGCAGGCGGTGCGGTCGGCCAGGACGGACGGCCCGGGCCGCCTCGGGGCTGCTGGGGTCCAGGCCCGAAGGCAGGTCCAGGGCCAGGACCCGGAAGCGGCGCGCCGGGGCCCGCGGCGTCGGCCAGGGCCTGCACCCAGTCCGCGGCCAGGCCCTCCAGCGGCAGCCGGGTGCCCAGGCCGAACAGCCCGTCCACCACCCAGCCGCGGAATCCGGCCACGGCCTCCGCGCGGATCGCGGGCAGTGGCTGTAGCCCGCCGCCCAGGCCCTCCCAGAGCCGGGCCTGGAGCGCGGCGTCGCCCTTCCACCTCGGGCTCGGCTCCAGGGCCCAGACCCGCACCGCGCGGCCCTGGAGCCGGGCCAGCCGGGCCAGGGCCAGGGCGTCGCCGCCGTTGTTGCCCGGGCCCGGCCAGCACCTCCAGCGGCTGCCCCGGCGGGCAGCAGGGCCAGGGCGCCCAGGGCGGCGTGCTCCTGCAGGACCAGCGAGGGGATGCCCCAGGTCGCGATGGCTTCCTGCTCCAGGCTCCTCATTTCCGACGCCGTCAAGAGCGCGATCATGGCTCGTTCCCTCCCGGTGCACCTATTGTTGCCGAGTTCTTCGTCTCCGGCCCATTGCGGCTTTGGTCACGCAGCTTCCCGGAGCGCCATGGTATATTCAACCATTCGCTGGAGTTGAAATGGCCTCTTCACCCATCCGCGTGATCATCGCAAAACCTGGACTGGACGGTCATGATCGCGGAGCCAAGGTCGTGGCCCGGGCGCTGCGCGACGCCGGGATGGAAGTCATCTACACCGGCCTGCGCCAGACCGCGGCGCAGATCGTGGCGGCCGTGGTGCAGGAGGACGCCCAGGTGCTGGGCCTCTCCATCCTCAGCGGCGCGCACAACCAGATCTTCCCCGAAGTGATGCGCCTCCTGAAGGAACAGGGCGTGCACGACGTGCTGGTGTTCGCCGGCGGCATCATCCCCGACGAGGACATCCCCGCGCTCAAGGCGATCGGCATCAAGGCCGTGTTCCAGCCCGGCACCAACACCGATGACGTGGTGGCGTTCATCCACGACGACCTGGCCGTGGCCAAGTGACTATCTCGGCGTAAGCCAGCGGGTCCCGGCAGGCGCCTGGAAGGTGAAGATGCCCGGGGCGAACGGCGGCGGAACGCGCGGGTCGCTCAGTTCGATCTCCTGGTTCGGCGCCGGTGGGGTCGGTCCAGCGGATGCGCTGCAGCAGGCCGGCGCGCGCGGTCAGTTCCACCTTCGGCAGGCCCTCGCGCAGGGGCTCGAGCCGGACCGCGTCGCCGGGGCCGCCCTCGGCCCGGTAGAACCCGGCCAGGGCCGCCGGGTTGAGCATGATGTTCAGCAGCGGGGTGTCGGCCGCGGCGCTGCGCAGGCTCATGCGCTGGGCGGTGCGGGCGTCGGGGTCGTACTGGGTGAGGGTGCGGCCGTCGGCGACCAGCAGGAGGCCCTGGCGGTATTCCACCCGCAGCATCCCGCCCTTGGCCAGCTTGAGCCGGCCCTCGCGCTTCAGCTTGCCGAACACCGCGCTGTCCGACTGCTGCACGAAGGCGCTTTCCAGGCGCACCATGGAACGGAAGCCGTTCCACCACGCGGGCGGTTCCGCCCCCGGCGCCCCCGCTCCGAGCAGACCGACGCCGATGCAACCGCATAGAAGATTCCGGAGCAATTCAGGACCTCTTGAATTCGATGGACAGGGATGAGCCTTCCGGCCCGGGCCCGGGGATGGCGGCGCGGGATTGCGCGACCACCGCGCCGTTGCGGAGCACCCGCACCTGGATCTCCAGTTCCCCGCCGACGGCGTCCGGGGGCAGGGCCACCTGCAGCACCGGCACCGGCCGGACGAGGGGAATGGGTGCGAAGGCGCGCGCCGGGGCCGGAACCCTGGGCGCCTGGGCGCTGGGCGGTTTCAAATTCACCTTGGGCGCGAGCCGCGCTGCCGGAGGTGGTGCCGAAGTTCATCGGCGCGGGCGGACGGGTCGGCTGGGGCGGCAGAAGCTTCACCACCAGGGGCGTCATGACCTTGACCTGGCCGTCCGCCGACGTGGACTCGGCAACCGGTTCGGCGACGGAAGGCAGTTCGGATTCCTCCCACATGCGCTCGAAGAGTTCCGGACCGCTGGCCAGATCGAGGAAGCTCAGGGCCTCCGGAAGCGCGGCGGAGGGCGGGGGCTCGGGCGGGAGCGCATCCAGGAAGCTGAGGGCCTCCGGCAGGGTCTGGTCCCGGCCGGGAACCTCCCGGGCCTGACCGTCCACCTTGGGGAAAGCGCGAAGGCCGGGCTGGGTGTCGGAGCCGAGGGAGCCTGCGATGGGCAAGGGCGCAAGCCCGCTCCCGGGGGGCGCGGGTTCCGGCACGATGGGCACGATGGGCGGGGTGGCGCGGGACCAGGCCGGCACCTCGGGGGGCGGCAGCGGCGCCTGCTGGGCATCGCCCAGGTGCTGCCGCTTGATCTGCGCCAGGGCCAGCCGGGAAATGCCGCGCAGGGTTTCGAAAACCCCCTCGCCGGAGCGGGCGATGGCCGAGAAGCTGACCAGGCGCCCCGGGTTGAGTTCGCGCTCCAGCACCTCCACCGGCAGGATCTGCTTCAGGTCCCGCTTGTTCCACTGGAACACCATGGGGATGTCGGCGAGGTTCAGGCCGAGTTCCCGGAGGTTTTCGGCAAGGTTCTGGATGCTTTCCCGATTGGCGTCCAGCATCGCCGTCTGGCTGTCGGCCACGAACACGATGCCGTCCACGCCCTTCAGCACCAGCTTGCGGGTGGAGTTGTAGAAGACCTGCCCCGGCACGGTGTACAGCTGGAGCTTGGCCTTGAATCCGCCGATGATGCCCACTTCCAATGGGCAGCAGATCGAAGAACAGGGTGCGGTCGGTTTCCGTGTTCAGGGACACCATCTCGCCCCGGGCCTTCTGCGAAGTCCGCTCATAGATGGCGCTGAGGTTTGTCGTTTTCCCGCAAAGCCCTGGCCCGTAGTAAACGATCTTGGCCGTCATTTGGCGGGTGGCGTGGTTGAAAAAAACCATCTTCTGAGTTCCCGTGGTCAGGATTGAGTGTAGCGGAACGCCCGACCCGGCTCCAACCATAAACGCTTCACAGCAGAGCCTTCCCCGTCAGCGCCCGGGATCAGCAGCTGCGCATGACGCCCACCAGCACGCCCTGGATGTTGATGCGCTCCGGCGCGAAGCACTTGGGCGAAAGGTCGGGGTTGTGCGGAATGAGCCAGACGCCCTGGCCATCCCTGCGGAATTCCTTGAGGGTGGCCTCCTCGCCGTCGATGAGGGCCACCACCCGGTCGCCGTTGCGGTAGTCGCCCCGGCGCTGGAGCACGATCAGGTCGCCGTCCAGGATGGAATCCTCCACCATGGAATCGCCCCGCACCCGCAGCACGAACAGCTCCTGCCGCTCCCGGTGGATGCAGGTGGGCACTTCCAGGGGGATGGCCCGGGATTCGGGCAGGAGCGGCGTGCCCGGCGGCCACGTCGCCGCAGAACGGCACCGAGCGGGCCCGCTTGGGTCTCGGCATCCACCCATCCGCCGCCGGCCGGGACCGGCCTGGGCTCGTCATCCTGGGACAGGACGATGTTGTTGCCCTTGCCGTGGCTGCGGTCCAGGAAGCCCTTGTCGATCAGGTGCTGGACGTGCTTGTGGATGGTGCTCACGGCGCTGGAGCCGACCCCGTCGGCGATCTCCTTCAGCGTCGGACTGCGCCCCTCGGTTTCGAGAAACTTCCGGATGTGCTGGAGCACGGCCAGCTGCCGTTTGGTGAGGTCCATGGGTTTCATAATGCATAAGATAGGCGAAAGGGAATCGTCCGTCAATCCCTTTTTTTTCGCCTTGTAATTTTCACGGAACAAAGGCTCATCACCTCGCCCCGTGCCATGCCTGCCCAAGCCCGGTCCGGCGCTTTTACAGAGACCGCGATGCCGACTACTCTGGTAAGCTTTTTTCGTGCCGCGGACCCGCAGCCCAAGCCAAGGGTTCGCATTATGATGGTTGTGTCGCCAGCGCGAGTTCATGGGAGAAAAAGCCAATGCTCACCCAGTCCGCCACTTCAAAATGCCTGGAAGAACGTTCACTATGTGAATGATTTTTCCATTGAGGTGGCCACGGTCAACGGCTCCGGGTCCCAGACCGCCAACATCGTCCTGATGCGCACCATCTTCCAGATGGGCGTGCCGGTCACCGGGCAAGAACCTGTTCCCGTCCAACATCGCCGGGCTGCCCACCTGGTTCCAGATCCGCGCCAGCCACCAGGGCTACCAGGCCCGCAAGCAGGACATCGACTTCATGGTCTGCATGAACCCCGAGACGGCCAAGGACGACGTGGCCAAGGTGGGCCCCGGCACGGTCCTGGTCTACGATGAGCCACTCAAGCTGGACGCCCTGCGCGACGACCTGCGTGTTCTGCCCGGTGCCGTTCCAGAAGCTGGTGGCGGCCGCCTGCCCCGAGCCCAAGCTGCAGAAGCTGGTCAAGAACATGGTCTACGTGGGCGTCGCGGCGCAGATGCTGGGCCTGGACATGGACGAGGTGAAGCGCGCCATCGGCAAGCAGCTGGACGGCAAGCAGAAGGCCATCGAGCTCAACCAGACCGCGGTCCAGGCCGGCTTCGACTGGGCCGTCGGCCGAGGCTCCGCGCCAGGACCGGCTGCGCGTGGAGCGCGACCACCAGACCGAAGGCCAGATCATCATCGACGGCAACTCCGCCTGCGCCCTGGGCGCCATGTTCGCCGGGGTCACGGTGGTGGCCTGGTATCCCATCACGCCCAGCTCCTCGGCGGTGGAGACCCTGATCGACTACGCCAAGGTCTACCGCAAGGACCCCGCCACCGGCAAGCTGAACGTCGCCATCATCCAGATGGAGGACGAGATCGCCTCGGCCGGCGTGGTGGTGGGCGCGGGCTGGGCCGGCGCCCGGGCCATGACCGCCACCTCCGGGCCCGGGCATCTCCCTCATGAGCGAATTCATCGGCCTGGGCTACTTCGCCGAGTGCCCCGGGGTGTTCCTGGACGTGGTCCGCATGGGCCCCTCCACCGGCCTGCCCACCCGCACCAGCCAGGGCGACATCGCCCTGTGCGCCAGGGCCAGCCACGGCGACACCCTGCACATCTGCCTCTACCCCGGGACCATGGAGGAGTGCTTCCAGTTCACCTACCAGGCCTTCGACCTGGCCGAGCGGTTCCAGACCCCGGTGTTCGTGGTGTCCGACCTGGACCTGGGCATGCAGAACTGGGCCTCCAAGCCCTTCGCCTATCCCGAAGGCGGCCTTCGACCGGGGCAAGGTGCTCGACCAGGAGGCCCTGGCCGGGATCCAGGACTGGGGCCGCTACAAGGACCCGGACGGGGACGGCATCCCCTAGCGCACCCTGCCCGGCACCCCCGGCGGCAAGGGCGCCTACTTCACCCGCGGCACCGGCCACAACGCCGAGCGCCCTCTATTCCGAGAAGCCCGAGGACTTCCAGTACCTGGTCGACCGCCTCAAACGCAAATTCTTCACCGCCAGGGCCTTCGTGCCCAAGCCGATCCTGGACGGGCCCGGGCTGCGCGCGCGGCATCCTGGCCTACGGCTCCAGCCGATCCCGCGGTGGTGGAGGCCCGGGACATCCTGCGCGACCAGCACGGCAAGGACACCGACTACCTGCGCGTGCGCGCCCTGCCCTTCACCGACGAAGTGATCGAGTTCATCCGCGGCCATGAGGTCGTCTACCTGGTGGAGCAGAACCGCGACGCCCAGATGGCGGGCCTGATCAAGGACTTCCATCCCGAACTCGCCACCCGCCTGCGTCCCGTGCTGCACTACGACAGCACCGCCATCCCGGCCCAGACCATCGTCGACCAGATCAACGCCTGCGAGACAGTGAGAAGCCATGACCCCCACCTCCACCGCCCCCGTCCCCACCAACAAGCTCGGCCTGACCAAGCAGGACTACGTGGGCGCCAAGTCCACCCTGTGCCCCGGCTGCGGCCACGACGCCATCACCTCCCAGATCATCCAGGCGGCCTTCGAGATGAACCTGGAACCGCACCGCGTGGCCAAGCTCTCCGGCATCGGCTGCTCCAGCAAGACGCCCACCTACTTCATGACCCAGGCCTGGGGCTTCAACTCCGTGCACGGCCGCGCCGCCGCCGTGTGCACCGGCGTGACCCTGGCCAACCGCGGGCCTGATCAACATCCTCGCCAGCGGCGACGGCGACTCCATGTCGATCGGCATGGGCCAGCTGGTGCACATGATCCGGCGCAACGTGCCGGTGGTCTACATCATCGAGGACAACGGCGTCTACGGCCTCACCAAGGGCCAGTTCAGCGCCACCGCCGACATCGGCTCCACCCTCAAGCACGGCGACGTCAACGAGCTGCCGCCGATCGATCCCGTGCACCCTGGCCATGGAGCTGGGCTGCGGCTTCGTGGCCCGCTCCTTCAGCGGCAACCCCAAGCAGCTCGGGGTGATCCTCAAGGCCGCCCTGGCCTACCGCGGCACCGCCCTGATCGACGTGATCAGCCCCTGCGTGACCTTCAACAACCACGAAAGCTCCACCCGCTCCTACAAGAACGCCAAGGACCACGAGATGCCCCTGCAGGACCTGGGCTTCGTGCCCTACTACGACCTGGACGAGGTGGACATCCCCGCCGGCGAGGCCCGGGAGGTGGACCTGCCCGACGGCTCCCAGCTCACCCTGCGCGCCCTCGACGCCGACTTCGACCCCACCGACCGCTTCGGGGCCCACAAGGCCATCTTCGAGGCCCAGCAGCGCGGCGAGTTCCTCACCGGCATCCTGCACATCAAGACCGACCAGAAGATCCTGCACGACTACATGCACACGGTGGAAACGCCCCTGGCCACCCTGCCCCAGTCCGCGGTCAAGCCCGGCCCCGAGGTCCTGGCCGCCTGCATGCGGGAACTCATGTAGCTTGACATCATTTCTTAAATTTTCATATTTGGAGTGACATCCCGCCACGCCTCCGGACGGGCCCACGGCTTCCGTCAGCTCCCGGGTGATGCGAGAGTTGGATGCAGTCCTTCGGAGGCGATAGATGAGAATCGGTATCCTGGCGTTCCTTTCCTGCACGCTCGTGGCCGGGCCGAGCCCGGTGGACGTGCCGGCCAGCCGGGTCGAGAACCGCGCGGGGCAGACCTACCTGGTGATCATGGGCAGTTATGTGGCAGGGCGGGTCCACATCCGCGAGGCCGGCGGCCGGACCGAACTGGCCCGGCTCAACGCCGAGGGCGACTCCTTCCGGCTGGAACCGGGCAAGGCCGTCGACATAACGTTCCTGCCCACCAAGAACGGCCTGGCGCTCCAGGTCCGCTTCTCCACCCTGAGCGGAAGCGGGGTCTCCTCCAGCGTCTTCGTCAGCCAGGGCCTGCCCAGGGACAAGCCCACCCTCAACATCAACGAAGGCCCGTCCGTCCACCTGGAGAAAGCCTTCTTCGGCCAATCCCGCAACGGCGCCTTCGTCGTGATCAAGGAGTAGGTCGACTTCAGCGTCCGTGGTTCCGCCCGTCGCGGCTTGCGGTCGGCTTCGGGTTCCGGGTTCCTGCGCCGACCCACCGGCGCGTGGTCCGCTTGCAACGTCCTCGCTCCGCTGCGGGCGATGCAAGCGGCCACGCTGCTCCTTCCCCCCAGGGCCGAGTCGATTCGTCTTCGCTTCAATGAACAAAATCCAAAGCAACCATCCTGGGACCCTGGGCATTCCAGTAAGCGGTCATCTCGCCCCCATGCCGCCAACCGAAGGAACCCCCACCCCAAGCGGGGAAGGACAGCGTGAGACCTTGGCGCACGCGCAGGAGGCGAAGCCGACGAGCATGCGGCAAGGCTCTCACGCACCGGTGGGTCGGCGCACCGCCCCGGCACCCGACCCCACCCGCAAGGCTCGACGGGCGGAACAACGGACGCCAAGGCCAGCAAGGTCGGCGCCACAATGGCCTTGACAGAATCGAGGCGGTGTTTAACCATTTGGATTAACCAAGTGGGTAAACCGTGCCGAAGCGCCTCAACAGCCAGCCCCAAGCCAGGACCGAAGACAGCCGCAGCGCCATCCTGCGGGCGGCCATCAAGCTGTTCGCCGAAGAGGGCGAGGCGGGGGCGCGCACCGACACCATCGCGCGCGCCGCCGGGGTCAACAAGGCTCTGCTGCACTACTACTTCGGCACCAAGGAGGCGCTCTACGGGGCGGTGCTGGAGGAGGTCTTCACCGGGCTGGCGGAGCGCTTCCGCCTGGTGCTCGGCGGCCCGGGGAGCCAGGGGGAGCGGCTGCTGCGCTACTACCTGGCCCACTTCGACCACCTGGCAAGTTCCAGCACCTTCGCCCGGCTTCTGGGGCACGAGCTGATGCGGGCCCGGGCCGGGCAGTCCACGCGCATCTCGCAGATCGTGACGCTCTGCTTCAAGCCGCTGCACGCGGCCCTCTGCGCCGCCGTCGAGGACGGCATGGCCAGCGGCGAACTGCGCCGCCTGGAGCCCGGGCGGGTGGTGCTGGGCCTGACCGGCGTGAACGTGTTCTATTTCATTTCGGCGCCGTTCTTCCGGGAGATCACCGGCCGCGATCCGCGCGATCCGGACATGCTCGACCTGCAACGTGCCGCCCTGCTGGATTCCGCCGCCAGCGTCCTGTTCGCCGATCCCGAGCAGGGACGGTCCCTGGCCCGGCGCATCCTGACCCAATCCCCGAGGTGACCCGCCGTGAACTCCCGCACCCGCATCCTCGCCCTGCTCGCCGTGCTGTTCCTGGGCACCCTCGGCTACTTCTACTTCACCAACGACCATTCGGGGAACCTGGTGCTGCTGGGCACCGTGGACGCCAACCAGGTGATCGTGGCCGCCCAGATCACCGGCCGGATCGAGCGGCTGACCGTGACGGAGGGCCAGGACGTGAAGGCCGGTGACGTGATCGCCCTGCTCGAGCCGAACGAACTGGCCGCGGCCAAGACCGCCGCCGACGCCACCACCCGCAGCCTGCAGTCGCAGATCGGCGCCATGGTGGCCACCGCCGACAGCACCGAGGGCGACACCGAGAACTCCGCCCTGAGCGCCCAGGCCTCGGCCAGCGCCGCCGCCGCCGCCCTCGCCGAGGCCGCGGCCAACCGCATCAACCAGGATTCCATCACCCGGCGCACCGTGGCCCTGGCGGCCCAGGGCATCGCCAGCGCCCAGGACAGGGACACCGCGGTGCAGGCGCTCGACCGCCGCCGAGGCCCACGAGCGGGCCGCCAGGGAGCAGCTGGGCGCGGCCGAGGCCACCCTCCAGGCCGCGCGCGCCCGCGCTCAACCAGGCCAGGGCGGCGCGCGAAAGCGTGCGCTCCACCCAGGGCCAGTGGGCCTCGGCCCAGGCCCAGGCCGACGAGGCCGGGGCGCGCCTGGCCTACACCCGGATCACCGCGCCGATCTCCGGCAAGGTGGGCATCTGGGCCGCCCGCCAGGGCGAGGTGGTCAACCCGGGCAGCGCCATCGTCACCATCGTGGACCTGGGCCAGACCTGGGTCTACGCGCCCATCCCCGAGACCGGGGCCGACGCGGTGCAGATCGGCGACACGCTGAAGGTGCGCATGCCGGGCGGGGCCCTGGTGGACGGCCGGGTCATCGTCAAGCTCGCCGAAGGCGACTTCGCCACCCAGCGCGACGTCAGCCACCTCAAGCGCGACATCAAGACCGTCAAGCTCAAGCTGCTCATCGACAATCCGGGCGAGCGCTACGTGCCCGGGATGACCGCGGAGGTGCTGCTGCCCAAGAGCCGCCTGGTGCGCTCGTGAAGCGCGCGCCCGCGTCCGGGCCCGGCCAGGGCGCGGCCATCATGGTGGAGCACATCGTCAAGCGCTTCGGCGACTTCGAAGCGGTCAAGGACATCAGCCTCGAGGTGGCGCCCGGCGAGACCTTCGGCCTGCTGGGCCCCAACGGCGCCGGCAAGAGCACCCTGATCCGCATGATGACGACGCTGATCCCCATCACCTCGGGCCGGGCCGTGATCGACGGCCACGACGTCGACGCCGACCCGGACGCGGTGCGGCGCTGCATGGGGGTGATCCCGCAGGCGCTCACCAGCGACATCAACCTCACCGTCGAGGAGAACCTGTCGATCTACGCCAAGCTCTACAGCGTGCCCCGGGCCGAGCGCCGGCGCAGCATCGAGGAGCTGCTGGAGGCCGTGGACCTCCTGAAGTGGCGCGCGGCCGAGACCAAGACCCTTTCGGGCGGCATGCGCCGGCGCCTGGAGATCGCCCGCGGCCTGGTGCACGGCCCCAGGATCTTCTTCCTGGACGAGCCCACCACCGGGCTGGACCCGGTCTCCCGGGTGGCGGTGTGGGAGATGCTCAACCACCTGAAGGCGCGCCGGCAGCTCACCGTGCTGCTCACCACCCACTACATGGACGAGGCCGACCGGCTCTGCGACCGGATCGCCATCGTCGACCACGGCAGGCTGGTGGCGCTGGACACGCCGGCCCGGCTCAAGCAGAGCGTGCCGGGCAACAACGTGATCGAGGCGCAGTTCCAGGATCCGCCGGAGGACTGGCAGGCGCGCCTGGGCGCCATCCCCGAGGTGACCGCCGTGCAGCCCGAGGGCTCCGGCATGTTCCGGGTGCTCACCGGCAACGGCTCGCGCACCACCACCGACCTGGTGGGCCTGGCCGTGCGCGAAGGGATCGAGATCCGCACCCTGAGCGTGCAGAACACCACCCTCGACGACGTGTTCGTGCACTACACCGGGCGCCAGCTGCGCGACGAGCAGGTCAAGCCCGAGGCCTACGTGATCCCCAGGACGGAGGCGCGGCCATGATCCGGATGTTCGCGATCGTGGAGCGGGAGCTGCGCAAGTTCTTCCGCTCGCCGGCGCTGATGCTCACGGCGATGATCTTCCCCCTGGTCCAGCTGGTGATCCTGGGCAACGCCTTCGGCGGCAAGATCACCGACGCGCGCGTGGGCGTGGTGGACTACGACGGCGGGCCCCAGTCCCTGCGCATCCACGAGGCGTTCGATTCCGTCGCGGCCAACATCCGCACCTTCCGGACCATCCGCTACGACAGCGACAAGGCCGCCCAGGAGGCGGTGCGGGCCGGGCGTCTGGATGCCGCCGTCATCATCCCGCCGCAGTTCTCCCGGCGCGTCTACGCCGGCGAGAACCCCAGCCTCGGCCTGCTGGTGGACAATTCCGACCAGTTCCTCAGCGGCGCCGTGGAGACCGAGCTGCAGTCCATGACCGACGCCCTGAACGCGCCCCAGGTGCCGCAGCGGGTGGTCAACGGCATCGCCCTGGAGATCGTCGAGCTGTACCCCTACGTGGAGTACATGAAGTTCCTCCTGCCCGGCTCCATCACCCTGGCCATGTTCGTGTCGGTGATGATCGGCGGCGGCATGCTCTACATCGACGACAAGGCGCGCGGCGTGCACGAAGGCTTCCTGGTCACGCCCATCACCCGGGTGGAGCTGGTGCTCGGCCTGATCAGCGCCGGCGCCCTGAAGGCGATCCTGGCCGGCTTCGTGCTCACCGTCCTGGGATCGCTGATCGCCGGCCTTGGCGTCATCTTCCAGCCGGCGGCGCTGCTCCAGCTCATCCTGATGATCATCGCCACCTCGTTCGCCTTCAACGCCATGATGTTCATGATGATGGTGCGGGTGGAGGACCCCCTGGTGCCCCGGGCCCTGTTCGGCATCCTGAACACCCTGCTCTACTTCCCCAGCGGCGCCGTCTACCCCATCGCGGCCTTTCCCCGCTGGCTGCGCATCCTGGCCAGCGTCGACCCGTTCACCTACGCCGTGCACGGCTTCAAGGCGGTCCTGCTCAAGGAGGCCGGGTTCAGCGCCATGCTCCCGGACATGCTGTTCCTGTTCGCCATCGGCACCGTCGCGATGATCCTGGCGATCCGGCTGTTCAAACGGACCCTTTGAGCCATTGACTTGGCGCGGCCCCGAGGTAGACTGGAACTCCCTTTGGGGCTGTAGCTCAGTTGGGAGAGCGCCTCGTTCGCAATGAGGAGGTCGACAGTTCGATCCTGTTCAGCTCCACCAAACAAACCGCCTGAAGCCAACTACTTCGGGCGGTTTTCTTGTGGGCTTAGGTAGCAATGAAAGGGTCGTGGTCCTCAAAACCGCCTGACGATACGGGGCATCTCCTCACGAGTTTAAGCGCCATCACGGCGACGACACGCCTCGACTTGAAGGATTCTGGCCACGACCGCGACAACTGGAAAATCGTTGTAAAGGTTGTGATCAAACAACATTTCAAGCCTTGGCCGAACCTCGCCTGGATACGCCCTTCATTGCCATACCCATCGCTTGGGAGTGCAACCCCCAGTAGGCCGGAAGCCTGCACAGCAGGCACCCCGGCATGCCCGGCGTCATGGTTTGAGCGGCGCCCCGTGCGTAATCCGTGCGTAAAACTCCTTTGAGGCCGGAGCAGCGCAGAAGTTCCATTCCGTTTCTCCAGCATGATCACCGACAGCTGGTTGGTCTCCCTTGGGCATCCACCTGTTCCCGCCGGCGGCTTCTGAGCACGTCAACCTATCGGAGAAGTCACCGGAGAAGTCACCGCGGAAGTCACCGAGGAAGTCACCGAGGAACTCCGACGACGACTCCTGGCCATCCATGGAAAAATGAAGCTAGAGCAGGCCGCGTAGTTGGTCGAATCGGGCCTGCACCTGATCCCAGCCGGGATGAGGGCTATAGCAGAGCATCCGGCATTGGGTTTCGTATTCGACCCCAATGATGGCCGCCAACTTTGGGGGCGGAAACAGCGCCTCGCTGTTGGCAAAGCGCATATTCGCGGGAAAGAAGTAGCTGCGTGGGAAATGAGTTCTGCTGATCCGGTCATAGTCAGTCTTGATGGCCGCATATTCGTCGCTACGTAACATGTCCAGGACTTCCTTCCGACCGGCCAAGTGGAACAAGTCGTAGTAGTGCCGGGCGTACGTACCCAAGCCCCGGTGGTCCCGTTTGAGCAGTTCCACCTTGCTGTGAATGGCGAACAGCTTCTCGACGAAGGTCCGACGAAAATGCAGCAGCCGCATACTGAATCGCCCCTCGTCCTCAGCCCCAAAAGAGACGCCCTTGGCCTCAAGAAACTCGCCGAGGATGGAACCCAGCGCCACCACCTCGGTAGGTTCCCGACCGCTCGCGGCACCGGCCTCGACCAGGACTCGATTGGCCACCTCGCCTACCCCTCCGAAACGCTGCAGGTAGGAGAACCGATCGGTTCGACCGAATCCGCCAATGGTCTGGCTCTCGTTTCCCACCATGGTCAGGCCCGGATGCATGGCCACCGCATCACGAAGCTTCTTCAATTCCCTGTCGACGCCCCGCTTACCCAGGGCCGGCTCGAAGGCGAGTGGATCCAGGAAAAGATCTACGTCCTCGGAAAACCGCTGGATCAGGTTCCACCCTTTCGACAGGCTGGTCCCGCCCTTGAAGATCACCTGGTCGCCCTGTGTCGTCGCCACGATGCGCAGGGTCTCGGTGACGTAGTAATCCTTTTCGATAATCGCCGGGCGCAGACCGCGGTCGCGGAAATGTTCTGCCGCCTGGAGGATGGCCTGCTCGAAATCAGGGTGTTCAAACAGCTTCATAAGGATTGTTCCTTGGCCTGCCAGCTCCGCGCTTTCGGCAAGACGTGCAGGGCGCCGAAAGCGAACCTGGAAATGGGGTTCAGAGTGGCCCGCAGTTGCCGAAGCCGCCGTGGAGCCATACCGAGCTCTTCGCCGATGGCGCCCAGGATAGCGCGGACTCTAGGTGGTTCGGTACGTGCAACCTTCAGCAAGCGCTCGAACCGCCCGGGTACAGCGAACAGCGCCAACACTTTGCGCGTCGTCTCCTCCGGTGACAACTCGGTCAATTGCCCACCTCGCCGGAGAAAATCCAGCAGAGCCGCTTCAATTTCGGTCAACCCGGCCCAGGCCTCGGGCCTCCGGGTATGGATCACGGCCCCCCTGCCCACCAACTTCCGGGGTAGGCTCAACCCGCTGGTGGCCAGTTCCACTTGCGGACCAGACTGGGTGCTGAAGCCCAGAAGGTTCGCCGCAGCGAGCCCGGCTGGGAACATCTTCTGCCTGGGGGAAACCAGCTTCTGCAGACTGGCCGGATTCGGGCGGCTTCTGCCCAGCGCCGTCTGTCGAGCACGGTAGTAGACGCCCTTGCTGAGCCGCTCGATCACCCCGCCCTTTGCCAGGCGGGAAAGCGTCTGGGCCACAGCCAGGAACGGGAGATCCCGGAAGTCTTCCAGGCGCCACAAGCGCTCCCCCCAGCCTCGATCCGATACCGGACCAGGGCGGCGGCACTGCGGGGACTCTGCGCTGTTGGAACGATCTCGATCATACCCCAGGATTGGTTCGGAGACGTTTTATGTCAAGTTTTTTTGCGAAAAAACTAGACATTTTGAATCTTCCGAACAAGAGAACTTCTGGATGCACTCCGTTAGGTTTCATGGGGTGGGCGAAGAACCCAGGACAGTTCCATGGCCGTTGCAGCCCTTAGACTGGAGTCGTGGAGGGAGGCATGAAGCGGATTCTGGAGGAGAACCTCGCCGGAGCATTCCACGTGCGACTTGCCCAGGCGCCCTGGCAGGGTCAGGACCTGCCATTAACCTTGGACGTCTGCCCCTCCCCGACCTGCGACTGCCGGCAGGTCCATGTGACCTGCCCCGATCCCGAGGATGGCAACGCCACATTGCGCTTCACTGTCTCCCTGGACGACGATGCCTTGGCTGAAGTGTCGGACCACGACCGAGTCCCTTTCTTCGAAGCGGTGGTGGACGCGATGCAGGAACCGGACTGGGCGAGACTGCAGGCCGCCTACTACCAAGCCAAAGAATTGGGGATGGAGACGGTCAATCTTAGCCATCTCGCCGTGACGTTCCCAGCGGACGCCCTCGGCGGCGGCTGTTTCGTCGGCTACCACGAACTGATTCCCAGCGCCATGCCCCTCCCGTTCGTAACCGGGGAACTGACCGGTCAGATTCTGGATCAGTACAAAGTCGGCAGCGATGATGACTCCACTGAGGTGCTGCTCCAGGTCGAGTTCTACCGAGGGGAGCCCGGTTTCAAGGTTCCTGAGGTCGCCTTGGGAACCTACGACTACGCCCGGAACCAGGTCCTGGTGGCCCACGGGCTGCCCAAGGCGACCTTCCTTCTGGCCCTCGACAAACTCCGGAAGCGAATCCCGGAACTGGATCAGGTCTTCGGGGTTCGCCATGAGCGGGTGAAGACTCTCTTTGCCCTCGCCAAGGCCCGGCACACGCCGGTCCGGGCCCCGCGCACCGGCCGCAACGAACCATGCCCTTGCGGCAGTGGCAGGAAATACAAACGGTGCTGTGGTTCGACCTGAAGGGGCTCCCCATGTCCAGCCAACCCCGCCTTGCCGAAACCGAATTTCAAACCCTCCTGGACGAACTCCTGGCCGGGGCCTCCCGGCAGAACCTGGAGCACTGGATCCGAGCGCGGGGCGAGGGGCTCTCTTCCCGCGAAAGGCAACCCTTCCTGGATGATCTTGCGGCCAGCCTCCGGCAAAAGCGGGTTCCGGCACCTGCGCCCCGGAACCTGCTGGCCGACATCGAAGCTTTCCTTGGGCGGAGATCCGGCGCCAGTTAGGCGCCATCGCCCAGGGCTGGGCGACCGATGTACTCAAGGTTTCCCAGCGTGGCGGGTATCCCGAGGCAGCCCGGTGGCTCGCCGTCGCCGTTGAAACCCACCGCATCTGCGGGGAACACAACCAAGCCGAGACTCTCCCCCTTTCAATCTTGAAGGCGTATCCGCGCCACCGCGCCTTTCGCCAGGACTGGGAAAGCCTCCGCAGCATTTAATGTTGGTTTTCTCGGGTTCAACCTTCTGATCAGAGGAGCTGTAGGCCTCCGGCTTCTTCCAGAATACAAGCTGGAGAATTTTGAATGAGAGCGGCCGGGGGAGAGTTCGTTGAAAGGTCAGGGTTCCATGGGCAACCTCAGGGAAGGCCTTGTGGCCCAATCCGGAGCCCACCTTGGCCCAGTCCCGGCCCCGAAAACGCAGTGTAATCGCCTTGAACACGAAAGCCTCTCAGCGGCGGAGCATTGGGATCTTACGGAACAGATCTTCAACGACATCGTCGTGGTGACGAGCCAAGCCATCCGCCAGAGGTCAAAGCGGCTCCCGGACTGAAGCTCCAGTTCGGTCTCGACCACCATAGCGGGCAGGGAAAAAATCCTCGGTGCCGAAGTCCTGATGGCATCCCGTTTGGCGGTCTCGCACAAATGCCCGTAGTGCTCCTCCACCACGCGGGTATCGGCGTGGCCGAGTTGCTGGGCGACAAACACGAGCGGGCCCCCCCGGTTGATCAGAGCGGAGGCATGGGTATGCCGGAGCTCATGGAAGGTGAGGGGTTATCGGCGCCGGATCTCGACCTTTCCAGCGGCCCCACGGATCGAAGGCCCACCGGCCATGTTTTCGTAGGATTGGGTCAGGATTTGATAGGAATAGGCAAGCCTGGGCCTGGATCGTTTCCTAAACTGTCAACGGGGCCTGGTGGTCGCGGTTGGCCCGCAGCCAGATGATCGATGCCCCCGAAATTCACCCACATGAGAAGGAGAACCAGCATGAAGATGCGGACACTTGGCAGCAATGGACTGAATGTTTCGGCCCTGGGCCTGGGCTGCATGGGCCTGAGCTTCGGGCTCGGCCCCGCCGTCGCCAAAGAGGATGGCATCGCCCTGATCCGGGCGGCCGTGGAGAAGGGGGTCACCTTCTTCGATACGGCCGAGGTCTATGGACCCTGGGTCAACGAGGAACTGGTGGGCGAGGCACTGGCTCCCTACCGCGGCCGGGTGGCCATCGCCACGAAGTTCGGTTTCGAGATCGACCAGGCGAACGGTGTGAACCGGGGTGGCCTGAACAGCCGTCCGGAGCGCATCAAGGCGGTGGCCGAGGCCTCCCTGAAGCGCCTGCGCGTGGAAGCCATCGACCTCTTCTACCAGCACCGGGTGGATCCCGAGGTGCCCATCGAGGAAGTCGCGGGGGCGGTGAAGGAACTGATCCAGCAGGGAAAGGTCAAGCACTTCGGCCTCTCGGAAGCAGGCGTGAAGACCATCCGCCGGGCTCATGCCGTCCAACCGGTGGCGGCGCTTCAGAGCGAGTACTCCCTCTTCTGGCGCGAGCCGGAGGTGGAGGTCATCCCCACGCTCGAGGAGCTCGGCATCGGCTTCGTCCCCTTCAGCCCGCTGGGCAAGGGCTTCCTCACGGGGAAGATCGACGAGACCACCACCTTCGATCCGTCAGACTTCCGCAATGTCGTTCCGCGTTTCACCCCCGAGGCGCGCAAGGCGAACTTCGCCCTGGTCGAAGTGCTCAAGTCCCTCGCGCAGGCGAAGGGCACGACGCCTGCCCAGCTCGCGCTTGCCTGGTTGCTGGCCCAGAAGCCCTGGATCGTCCCGATTCCGGGCACCACCAAGCTCCATCGGCTCGAGGAGAACCTGGGCGGCGCAGCCCTGGAACTCAGCCCCGAAGACCTGAAGGCCATCGACGCCGCCGCCTCCCGTGTCGAACTCCAGGGGGCCCGGTATCCGGCTCACCTGCAGCAGCTGGTGGGGCGCTGAGGACCTTCGGCCCGGTCCCTGATCAGACGGTCACGACGATCTTGCCCACCTGGGCGTTGGATTCCAGGTAGCGGTGCGCCGCCGCGATGTCGGCGAGGGCGAAGACCTTGTCGATGCGGGGCTTGAACTGGCCGGATGCGAGGTGGTCGAATACGTATTTTTTCGCCGCGGCGAAAGCCTCAGGGTCGGAGACGATTTCAAAGATGGTGTAGCCGCGGATGCCGAGCGCCTTGGAGAGGGCGGTAAAGAGGGGATAGGGCGTCGGTTCGGGCGCGAGGGCGCCGTATTCGAAGATGATGCCGCCCCGGGAGGCCGCCTCGGCGAGGCCCTGCAGCCCCTTGCCGGCCACGGGGTCGAAGGTCACCCGGGCGCCCTTGCCGCCGGTGATCTCGGCGACGCGGCCGACGAGGTCTTCGTCCTGGGTGGAGATGACATGATCGGCGCCGGCGGCGAGCAGCCCGGCCCTCTTGGCGGAGCTGCGGGTGACCGCGATCGCGGCGGCGCCCTGGGCCTTGGCGATCTCGATGGCGGCAAGCCCGACGGAACTGCTGGCGGCGGTGAGGAGGACATGGTCGCCGGGGCCGACCTTGCCGAAGTGGACCAGGGCGCCGTAGGCCGTGAGGTACTGCATCCAGATGCTCGTCCCCTGCTCGTGGGAGAGGCTGGCGGGGTATGGGGCCAGGGCGGCGGCGGGGACGATGGCGACCTCGCCGTAGACGCCGTAGGCGTTGGCCGGGAAACAGGGGACGGTGCTGGCGGTCCGGCCCATCCAGGCCGGGTCGACCTCGGCCCCGATGGCTTCGACGGTGCCCGAGGCCTCGTAGCCGAGCTTGGAGGGGAGCTCAGGGGTCACGAGGTAACGGCCCTGGCGGAACATGGATTCGGCGCGGTTGAGCCCGATGGCCTTGACCCGGAGCCGGACCTCCCCGCGGCCCGGCTCGGGAAGCGGCAGCGTGTCGAGTTGCAGGACTTCGGGTCCACCGAGCGTGTGGAAGCGGACGATCTTCACGGTTTCCGGATGTGCCATGGCGACGATCCCTCATGCGGTCCTGACGGGTTGCACGCTTGCGTACGGGCCTGCGCCCCGATCGGGGCGCCACGCTCAGATCACCCGGCGGCCCTGGATGATCCGGACCAGCACCATGATGATCGCGATCACCAGGAGGACGTGGATGAAGGAGCCGATGGTGTAGCCGCTGACCATTCCAAGCGCCCAGAGGACAAGCAGGATCACCGCGATGGTCATGAGCATGGATCCTCCCCGAAGGCGTCGGCGGAAGGCCGCAACCGTCCAAGAATCGGTCAAGGCGCGGCCGCTGTCCACCCGTCCTCGGCAGGGTTTGGAAAAAAGAGGGCGGCACGGTTCACACTTCACCGCCCGCAACCGGGGCATCCCCGCGCGGGTGAAACGGGATCAGACTGGATCAGGGTTTTCGAGCGGAGACGCCATGCACATCATCCATGTCCAGATCCGGGTGAAGCCGGATTGCCTTGAAGCCTTCCAGGCGGCCACCCTGGCCAATGCCCGGGCCAGCCTGCAGGAGGCCGGCATCCTGCGCTTCGACGTGCTCCAGCGGCAGGACGACCCCGCCCGGTTCGTGCTGGTGGAGGTCTACCGCGCCGCCGGGGACCAGGCCCTGCACCGGCTCACCGCCCATTACGCGGCCTGGGCCGCGGCGGTCGGGGACATGCTGGAGGAGCCGCGGTCCGCCTTGAAATACACCAATGTCTTCCCCGGAGAGGATGGCTGGTGATGCGCTTCGAATTCGCCACCGCCCAGCGCATCATCTTCGGCATGGGCGTGCTGGCGGAAGCGGCGCCCCTGGCCAAGGGGCTGGGCCGCCGCCCCCTGGTGGTGACGGGCCGCGATGGCGCCCGCAGCCGGGGCCTGCTGGAACGCCTCCAGGCGGAGGGGCTTCAACCCTCGCTCCTGTCCCTGGACGGAGAACCGACCGTCGCCGATATCCGGGAGGGATCCGCCCGCGCCAGGGACGGGCAGGCCGACCTCGTCATCGCCTTCGGCGGGGGCAGCGCCCTGGACGGCGGCAAGGCCATCGCGGCGTTGGCGGTCAACGAAGGCGACCCCCTCGATTACCTGGAAGTGATCGGCCGGGGCCGCCCCCTGGCCCGGCGTCCCCTGCCCTGCATCGCCATCCCCACCACCGCCGGCACGGGTTCGGAGGTCACCCGGAACGCCGTGCTGGCATCGCCGGAACACGGGGTGAAGGCGAGCCTGCGCCACCCCTGGATGCTCCCGGAGGTGGCCCTGGTGGACCCCGGGCTGACCGTGAGCCTCCCCGCGGCCATCACCGCGAGCACCGGGCTGGACGCCCTGACCCAGCTCATCGAACCGTATCTTTCGGTCAAGGCCAACCCCATGACCGACGCCCTGTGCCTGGAAGGCGTCCGCCGTGCGGCCCGGTCCCTGAAACGGGCCTGGAGCGACGGCGGCGACCTGGCCGCCCGGGAGGACATGGCCCTGGCCAGCCTGCTGGGCGGCCTGGCCCTGGCCAACGCCGGCCTGGGCGCGGTCCACGGCCTGGCGGCGCCCCTGGGCGGTTTGGCCCCGGTCCCCCACGGCCTGGCCTGCGCCGTCCTGCTGCCCCATGTGCTGGAGGCGAACCTGCGGTCCGGCGGACCCGTCTGCATCCGGTTCCGGGAACTGGCCGGGCTGCTCACGGGCGACCCGGGAGCGGACGCCCTGGATGGCTTGCGCTGGGTCCAGGATCTGGTGCGGGAACTCCGGGTGCCGGGCCTCGGCAGCTTCGGCCTTTCGGCGGCGGACCTGGACCTCGTCGCCGAACGGGGCCTGGCGGCAAGCAGCATGAAAGCCAATCCCGTGACCTTCGACCGGGCCGCCCTGGCGGCCATCCTGGCCAAGGCCATGTGAAGGCCTTTCCCCGGGCCGCTCCGCCGGACCTTGACAGGCCCGGATCCAAAGGATCATCCTGCACTCCCGGCGCGGGCAAGGGAGGCGAAATCCCATGAAAGCATGGACGTTTGACCACTACGGAAACCCTGACGCGCTGGTGCTGGCCGAGCGGCCCATGCCCGTGCCCGGTCCCGGCGAGGTCCTGGTCAAGGTGCTGGCCTCGGGGATAAACCCCAGCGACGTCAAGAACGTCGGCGGCCACTTCAAGTCGGCCCTGCCGCGGGTGCCGGGGCGCGATTTCGCCGGCGTGGTCGTCGCGGGCTCCGGCCGCGAAGGGGAGGCCGTCTGGGGCAGCGCTCCGGGGTTTGGCGTCCTGCGCGACGGCACCCACGCCGAGTACATCGCCCTGCCCTCGGCCTGGGTGGGCCGGAAACCGGCCCGACTGGACATGGCCCAGGCGTCGGCCATCGGCGTGCCCTTCCTGGCCGCCTGGGCCGCGCTGGTGACCGTGGGCCGGATCCAGGCCGGCGAGACGGTGCTGGTCACCGGCGTCTCCGGCGCCGTGGGCCGCGCCGCCACCCAGATCGCCCATTGGCGCCAGGCGCGGGTCATCGGCGCCGACCGCTCCCAGCGCAACCCCTCCGGCGCCGATGCCGTCATCGATACCACGAGCCAGGATCTGGCCGGCGAGGTGCGCGCCCTGACCGGGGGCAAGGGGACCGATCTCGCGCTGGACGTCGTCGGCGGCGCCCTGTTCGAACCGGTTTCGAAATCCTTGAGGGTGGGCGGGCGGCAGATCGCCATCGCGAGCAATCCCCAGGTGGTCAGTTTCAACCTGGTCGACTTCTACCACGGCATGAAGCACCTGGCCGGGGTGGACACCATGGGCCTCACCGGCGAGGAGGTCGTGGCCACGCTGGAAGGCCTGGTCCCGGGCTTCGAGCACGGCGACCTGGTGCCCCCGGCCATCCAGACCTGGCCTTGCGCCGAAGCCGTCGCGGCCTATGCGGCGGTGGCGGCGGGCGGCAGCGGCGTCAAGCATGTGCTGACGTTTGCCTGAGGCCTTGCGAAAAGGTCATGGCCCACCCTCCGGCGCTCCCCCGACCCGGAACCCTTCCAGGACCGGATCGAAGGCCATCCCGGGGTGGTCGCAAGGTTGAGCGAAGGGCTTGACACGGATTCGGGCTCGACCATAATTGAGCATGTAGTCAGTCATTAACCAGGATCCCCATGGCACGTCCCCGCAGTGAAGACAAACGCCAAGCCATCCTCCAGGCGGCGACGCGGCTGTTCGCCGAGGAGGGGCTGAACGCGCCCACCGCGCGCATCGCCCGGACCGCCGGGGTGGCCGAGGGGACCCTGTTCACCTACTTCGCCAGCAAGGACGAACTGCTGAACAAGCTCTACCTGGAACTCAAGGGGCAGCTGCGCTCGGCCATGGGCCCTCCGGTCCGGGGCGGACTGCGCGAGCAGGTCCGGCACGCCTGGACCACCTACGTGGCCTGGGGGGTGGACCATCCCCGGGAGCGCCAGGTGCTCGCCTGGCTCGGCCTGTCGGACCGGATCCTGGACGCCACCCGGACCGAAGGCTTCCAGGCCTTCTGCGATGTATCGCGCCTCCTGGAGGCGGGCATGGCCAAGGGGGTCCTGCGGGACCAGCCTCCGGCCTTCGTGGGGTCCCTCATGGCCGCCATGGCCGATACCACCATGGACTACATCAACCGCGACCCGGCCGCGGCCGAGGCCACCCGGGAAGCCGGCTTCGCGGCTTTCTGGAACGCCATCACCCACGGCTGATTTTTTTTCACCCAAGAATGAGCAAGTAATCGCTCATTACTTTTTCAAGGAGATGACCATGACGCGTGTTTGGCTTTTGACCGGGGCTTCCCGCGGCCTGGGCCGCACCATCGCCGAAACGGTCCTGGCGGCGGGCGACCGGCTTCTGGCCGGCGCCCGGGATCCCCAGGCCCTGGCGGACCTGGCAACCCGCTACCCGGAAACGCTGCGGGTCGCCGCCCTGGACGTGACCGATCCGGCCGCGGGCGAGGCCGCGGTCGCGGCCGCCCTGGACGCCTGGGGCCGCGTGGACGTGCTGGTGAACAACGCCGGCTACGGTCGCTTCATCCCGTTCGAGCAGATGGATGGGGAGGACTTCCGGACCCAGGTGGAGACCAATTTCTTCGGGGTGGTGAACCTCGCCCGGGCGGTGGTGCCGGTCATGCGCCGGCAGCGTGCGGGGCACATCTTCCAGGTGTCGTCGGTGGGCGGGCGGATCGGCAATGCGGGGCTCAGCGCCTACCAGGCGGCCAAATGGGCCGTGGGCGGCTTCACCGAGGTGCTCGCCCAGGAACTGGCCCCGCTCGGCATCCGGGTGACCGCCCTCGAGCCCGGGGGCATGCGCACCGACTGGGGCCACACCGCCCAGGCCGCCACCCCCGAGGTCTGGCCGGATTACCGCCCGGCCATGGATCCGCTGCAGGCCTTGATGGACGGCATCATCGGCAAGGAGACCGGCGATCCGGCCAAGGTGGCCCAGGTGATCCTGGCCTTGGCCGGGCATCCGAACCCGCCGGTGCACCTGCTGCTGGGCAGCGACGCCGTGCACTATTGCGGCCTGGTGGAAGCGGACCGCTCCGCCGCCGGCGAACGCTGGAAGGCGGTGAGCGTGGCGGTGGATTTCGGCGCCCCCGGGGTTCTCCCGGCCTTCCCGGAAGCTTGAGGTGACCGTCATGAAAGTCCTGATCTTCGGGGCCACCGGCATGGTGGGGCAAGGGGCCCTGCGCGAATGCCTCCTGGACGATTCCGTCAGCTCTGTGATCACGGTCGGCCGGACCCCCACGGGCCAGTCCCACCCCAAATTGAAGGAACGGGTGGCGAGTGATCTGTTCGACCTTTCGGCCCTGGACGCGGACCTTCGGGGCGCGGATGCCTGCCTGTTCTGCCTGGGCGTTTCTTCCGCGGGCATGACCGAGGCCGCCTACGCCCGGATCACCTATGACCTCACCCTGGCGGTCGCCGGGCATCTGGCCTTGCTGGAACCCGGGATGGTCTTCATCTACGTCTCGGGCGCCGGCACGGACGCCAGCGAGCGCGGCCGGACCCTGTGGGCCCGGGTCAAGGGCCGCACCGAGAATGCCTTGCGGCGGCTGCCCTTCCGCCGGGTATACCTGTTCCGGCCGGGCTTCATCCAGCCCCTGCACGGCATCCGGTCCCGCACCGGATGGTACCGGCTCCTCTACGCCGTGTTCCGCCCCCTGTCGCCCCTGGTGCGCAGGCTGTTCCCGGGGGCCATCTTGACCACCGAAACCCTGGGCCGGGCCATGCTCATCGCCGCGCGCCAGGGCTCGCCGAAGGAGGTGCTGGAGGCCCGGGACCTGAACGAGCTTCTGGACCCGGCCATGCGCCGTGCGTCGCCGGGCAAGCCTTGACCGCATCCACCTCATGATCGACCATCATCGTCCCTTCCCCGCGCCCCGACGTGATCGGGAAGGGCTTGCATCGCCGCCCCGATCGCAGGATCGTTGAGCCTGTCCTCAGATCAGGCAATCCTCATCAGGAGCGGGCAATGACAGCGAGCAACGACCAGCCTTCAACCCCCAGGATCGCCATCGTCACCGGCGGGAGCCGCGGCCTCGGCCGCGATACCGTCCTCAGCCTGGCCCGGCGGGGCGTCAACTCGATCTTCACCTACCACTCGAACCGGGCGGAAGCCGACAAGGTGGTCGCCGCCGCCAGGGAAATGGGCGCCCAGGCCTTCGCCCTGCAACTGGACACGGGCGATGTCAGCGCTTTCGACGCCTTCGTGCTGAGCGTGCGATCGGCCCTCGCCAGCCTTGGCGCCGAGCGCTTCGACTACCTCGTCAACAACGCCGGAACCTCGCACCACAAGGCCTTCGACCTGACCACCGAAGCCGAACTGGACCGCCTCTACGAGGTCCACTTCAAGGGCGTGTATTTCCTGACCCAGAAGCTCCTGCCCCTCATCAAGGACGGCGGGCGGATCGCCAACCTTTCGTCCGGCCTGACCCGCATGTCGATGCCGGGGAGCAGCGCCTACGCCTCCATGAAGGGCGCCGTCGAGGTCCTGACCCGCTACCTCGCCAAGGAGCTGGGCCCGCGCGGGATCGCCGTGAACACCGTCGCCCCCGGCGCGATCGCCACCGACTTCAGCGGCGGCATGGTCCGGGACAACCCCGAGATCAACAAGCGCGTCGCGGACATGACGGCGCTCGGCCGGGTCGGCCAGCCCGACGACATCGGGCCGATGATCGCGGCCCTGCTTTCGGATGAAAACCGCTGGGTGAACGCCCAACGGATCGAAGTCTCGGGCGGCATGTCCCTCTGAGACGGGGGCCGTCCCGATGAAACGCTCCATCCTGTTCCTGGCCCTTGCAGCCCTGCTCTGTTCCCGGCCGGGCGGCGCCCGGCAGGCCGGCGCCCGGGACGTCTTCTTCTGGCTGGGCGAGATCAACAAGGCCACGGCGGTCATCAACACCGACGAAGGCCTGCTCGACAGGAAGGAGGCGCCGCGGCTGGCCGCCGCCGTCGCCAAGGTCATCCAGGACGGCAACCAGCCCGGGGGCAAGCGGCCGTCGCTCGTCATCACCTTCGAGCCGCTGCTGATCCAGGCCGGCGGGCCGGAGGTCACGCTGCTCCATGCCGGCCGCTCCAGCCAGGACATGCTCGCCACGAGCCGGGCCGCCATCCTGCGCGACGGCATGCTGGACCTGGCCGGACAGCTGAACCGGACCACCGCGGCCCTGGTCGGGCTGGCCGCGAAGCACGCCGACACCATCGTGCCGAACTACACCAACGGCGTGGCCGCGCAACCGAACAGCCTCGGCCACTGCCTGCTGGGCCACGCCGCCGGACTCGAGCGCGACGCCCAGCGCATCCGCGAGGCCTACGCGCGGATCGACCGCTCGCCCATGGGCACCACAGTGCTGAACGGCACCAGCTGGCCCCTCGACCGCGTGCGCATGGCCGACTACCTGGGCTTCGCCGCGCTCGTCGACAATGCCTACGACGCGGCGCAGATCTCCTCCGTGGACGAGCCCGTGGAGGCGAGCGCCGTCGTGACCGGCATCGCGCTGCACGCGGGCGCCTTCATCCAGGACATCATGGTGCAGTACGCTCAGTCGCGGCCCTGGATCCTCCTGGCCGAGGGCGGCGCCAACACCTACGTCTCCAGCGCCATGCCCCAGAAACGCAACCCGGGGCTGCTCAACGACGCGCGCCAGCGGGCGTCGGCCACCCTGGCGCTGGCCCTGGGCGTCGTGCTGGAGGCCCACAACCTGACCCCCGGCATGCCCGACCCCAAGAGCGTCCAGGCCAACAGCGCCATGGTCGACAGTGCCATCGCGCTGCTGCGCGACTGGGAGCGGATCCTGGGCGCCCTGGTCATCGACCCCGCCCGCGCCCTGGAGGAATTGAACAGCGACTGGACCGCTTCCCAGGAACTGGCGGATGTCCTGATGCTCAGATACAAGCTGCCTTTCCGAATCGGCCACCACTTCGCCTCGGAGGTCGTCGAATATGCCAGGGCCAGGGACATCAAGCCCCTGGATTTCCCCTATCCGGAGGCCAGGCGCATCTATGCCCAGGCGGTCCAGGGGCTGGGCTACCCGTCCGAGCTGCCGATGAGCGAGGCGGAATTCCGCGCGACGCTCGATCCCGTGGCCATCGTCCGGCACCGCGCCACCACGGGCGGACCGCAGCCCGCGGAGATGGCGCGCATGCTCGAGGCGTCACGCCAGCGCCTGGCCCTGCAGGACCAGTGGATCGCCGCCCACCGCGAGCACATCCGCGATTCGCTGGACGGCCTGGACCGGGATTTCGCCAAGCTCGTCGCATCAAGGTAGAGGGGGGCCCCATGGACCGCATCACAGGTCGGGCATTCGCCACGCGTTCCGAGGTGGCCGCCCAGCGCGGCATGGCCTGCACCAGCCAGCCCCTGGCCACCCAGGTGGCCCTGGACCTGCTGAAGGCGGGCGGATCGGCCGTGGACGCGGCCATCGGCGCCAACGCGGTCCTGGGCCTCATGGAGCCGACGGGCGCCGGGCTCGGCGGGGACCTGTTCGCGCTGGTATGGGACCCCGCGACCCGGAAGCTGGCCGGACTCAACGCCAGCGGCCGCTCGCCGCGTTCGCTGAGCCTCGACCATCTGCGCGGGCTGGGCCAACCGTTCATCCCGGCCCGCGGGCCGCTGCCCGTGTCCGTCCCCGGCGCGGCGGACGGCTGGTTCGAACTGCACGGGCGGTTCGGCCGGCTGCCCATGGCGGCGGTGCTGGCTCCAGCCATCGGCTACGCCGAGGAGGGCTTCCCGGTATCGGAGGTGATCGCCGCGGAGATGGCGCAGGGGCTGGCCATCCTGGGCGGGTACCCCGGCTTCAGGGAGACCTTCACCGTCGACGGCCTGCGCACGCCCCGGTCCGGCGAGGTCTGGCGCAATCCGCGGCTGGCGCGCACCCTCGGCCTCCTGGCCGAAGGCGGCCGGGACGCCTTCTACCGGGGCGGCCCGGCCCGCGAGATCGAAGCGTACCTCAAGGCCCAGGGCGGCTTCCTGGGCTTCGAGGACTTCGCCGCGCACACGAGCGACTGGGTCGACCCGGTGAGCGTGGACTACCGCGGCTACGACGTGTGGGAACTGCCCGGCAACGGCCAGGGCATCGCCGCCCTGCAGATGCTGCGCATCCTCGAAGGCTACGATTTCAGCCGGATCCCCTTCGGCAGCCCGCTGCACGTGCACCTGTTCACCGAGGCCAAGAAGCTCGTCTTCGAGGACCGGGCCAGGTTCTACGGCGATCCCGCCTTCACGGAGATCCCGGTGGCCGGGCTCCTTTCCAGGGACTACGCCGCCCGGCGGCGGGCCCTCATCGACGAGGGCCGGGCCGCCTGCCGGCTGGAGGCCGGCCATCCGGCCCTGCGCCACGGCGACACCGTCTACCTCGCCACCGCCGACCGCGACGGCACCATGGTGAGCCTGATCCAGAGCAACTTCCGCGGCTTCGGCAGCGGCATGACCCCGGGCCTGGGGTTCTGCCTGCAGGACCGGGGCGAGCTGTTCACCCTCCGGGAGGGCATGGCCAACACCTACGCCCCCGGCAAGCGCCCCTTCCACACCATCATCCCTTCCTTCATCACCAAGGGCGGCGAGCCGTTCCTATGCTTCGGGGTCATGGGCGGGGAGTTCCAGCCCCTGGGCCACGTGCAGATCGTCATGAACATCGTCGACTTCGGCATGGGCATCCAGGCCGCCGGCGACGCCCCGCGCATGGCCCACGAAGGCGGTCCGGAGCCCACCGGGCAGCAAGGCCCCCTGCCCGGGACGATCCTGCTGGAAAGCGGGTTCCCCTACGAAACCGTGCGCGAGCTCATGGCCATGGGCCACGGAGTGGGCTGGATGCTGGGCGGCTACGGCGGCTACCAGGGGATCCGCCGGGACCCCGGGCAGAAGGTCTACTTCGGGGCCAGCGAAAGCCGCAAGGATGGACAGGCCGCCGGATACTGAAACCTGCCGGCAACCTCGCCAGCGTAAACAATGCGGGTCCGGCACGGGTCCAATCATTCGAGGAGGTGGACCGTGAGAAAGCTGATCGGCATGCTGTCCATGGCCGCCGTCCTGTGCGCCCTGCCGGCGGCGGCGGGCGACGAACTGGACGAATTCGCGGTGCAGCCCAGCACCCGGGACAGCGCATTCGTCGAATCCCCCGGCGCGCCCAGCGACCAGCCCCAGGCCAGCCCCGGGCAATGGGTCTACACCTCGCAGTACGGCTGGGTGTGGATGCCCTACGACAACGGCTACACCTACGCTCCGCCGGACGGCTCCACGCCGGACATGTACGTCTATGGCCCTGAGATCGGGTGGTGCTGGGTGGTGGCGCCCTGGCTGTGGGGCTGGGGACCCGCGCCCTACTTCGGGGTGGCCGGGCCGCGCTGGTATGGCTGGTATGGGCACGGGCTGGGCCGCTGGTACGGGTACCAGGGCCGCTACAACCACCTGGCCCCGGCGGGCCGGGTGCTCGGCGCCGCACCCCGGGTCGGCGTGAGCCGCAGCTTCGGGAACACTTTCCGGGGCGGGGCCCAGACCGGTCCCGGCGAACGGGGCGGGGCGCAAATCGGCTCCGGCGAGCGGGGCGGGGCCCAGATCGGTTCCAGCGAACGGGGCGGTTTCCGGTCCGGTGGCGTGGAGCGAAGCGGTGGGTTCCATGGCGGGGAGTCCTTCCGAAAGCCTTGAAGGAACCGATTTCGAGTGGGGCTAGGCTTCCCGCGCAAAACGCACCAACTTCATCCGGATCTCATCCAGCGTGAACGGCTTGGAAATGACGCCCACCCTGGGCAGCTTGAACGCGTCCCACGTCTCGATGTCAGGCTGCCCGGATGAAACCAGGATCGGCAGGTCCGGGAACCTCTCCCGCACCCGCGCCATCAGCTGGGTCCCGTTCATTCCCGGCATGTTCTGGTCCAGGATGAGGACATCCGGGAGCGCTTCCGGAACCAGCGCCTCAAGGGCTTCTTTCCCGCCGGCGAAGGTCTCCGTCTTCTCGACTCCAGCCTTCCTGAGCATCCGGGTCATCAGGAAGCGCACGTCCTCCTCGTCATCCACCAGGAAGACCTTCCGCAGGTCGAGGGCCGGCACGGGTTCCGGGACGCTTTCGACGCGCTCCGGCGCGGGGGTGCGGGGGAAGCGAAGCTTCACGGCCGTCCCGCGGCCAGGCTGGCTGGAGATATCGATCGTGCCTCCGTGGGCCTTGACCACGCCATAGGTCAGGCTCAGCCCCAGGCCCACGCCGGTGCCGTCCGGCTTGGTGGTGAAGAAGGGTTCCAGCGAATGGGAGAGGACCTCCGGGGTCATGCCGGCGCCGTTGTCCTCCACGGAGATTTCCGCCAGGTCCGGGCCGATGGCGGCGGTGCGCAGGGCCAGCGTCCCGCCGTCAGGCATCGCATCCAGCGAATTGAAGCAGAGGTTCAGGATGGCAAGGTTGATGCTCTCGGCGTCGCCGAGGATCCACAGGGGTTCCCCATTGCCGGGGGCGACGATGCTGATGCGGTTCCAGGAGGTGTTCTCCAGGAGGCTGCGGATCTCGCCGACCACCTCGTTCAGTTCGAAGGGGGCCTGGCTTGAAAGCGACGGCTTGCCGAACTGGATCAGGGATTTCACGACGTCGCGTCCGCGCCTGGAGACCTTGCCGATGGTCCTGTAGGCCTCCCTGTCCGAAGGTTCGGGCGTGAGCGGTTCGCGCAGGGAAGCGGTGCCCATGATGATGGCGAGGACGTTGTTCAGGTTGTGCGCCACGCCCGCCACGAGGATCCCGAGCGCCTCGAGCTTCTGCACCTGGATTTCTCGCTCTTCGAACCGGTGGCGCTCATCTTCAGCCTGTTTACGCTGACTCACGTCGCGCACGATGCCGATGACCCGGTCGCTGGCGCAGGGCACCAGCCGGGCTTCGAAGTGTTTCAGTTGGCCGGCAAGCAGGAGCGTGTATTCAATCTCCTGGACCGCGTTCATGTCCAAGGCCTTCTCGATGGCCTTGAGGTACGGTTCGGCGATGGGGGCCGGCAGGAATTCCCTGAGGTTCTTGTTGAGATGGTCTTCCGCGGTCCCGACCAGGATGCTGGGGTCGTTGGCGCTGACGGTCAGGTAGTCTCCTTCCCGGCTGTACATGAAAATCAGATCCGGGATGCCGGAGATGAGCGCCCGGTAGCGCGCCTCGCTTTCCTGCAGCGCTGACTCCGCCTTCCTGGCTTCGGTGATGTCCCGGCCGAACACGGATATGCCGATCACCTTGCCCTCGCGCTTGAGGGTGTTGAACCTCAGGTGCAGGATGCGGTGCTCCGACGACAGGATGTAATCTTCCGCAAAGGGGCCCCCGGTCAGCGCGCGGCGATAGAATTGGCGCCACCGCTCGATCTGGGGGCCGGGCGGGAATACGTCCTCCAGGCCCATCCCGACCCGGAGGCACACCCCGAGTTCGTTGAGGAAGTAGTCGCTGAGGCCATGGTTGAAGGAGAGAAGGCGGAACCGCTCGGCGTCCACGGACCAGATCATGTCGGGCGTGCTTTCCACCACCGCCTCGACCAGCGCCTTGGCTTCCCGAAGGCTCTCCTCCATCTGCTTGCGCTCGGTCATGTCCCGGGCGGAAGCGAGAATGCGGTTCTGGCCATCGAGCGTGATGCCGGTGGCGTTGATCTCCACGGTGCGGACGGTTCCATCCTTGCGCCGGTGGAGGGTTTCGAAAGATCGGCTGGAGTCGACGAGGGAATTGACCATTTTTGTGATCTCCTCCGGGGAGAACTTCAGATCCCAGTCGGAAACGACCAGTCCCCCCGCCTCTTCCTCGGTATAGCCGAGGTGTTCAAGGAAGGCCGGGTTCCACTCTATGAGGCGGCCATGCATGTCAACCACGTGGATCGCATCCCTGGATGTGGCCATGAGCTTGGAGTAGCGCAGGAGCTGACGTTCCAACGCCTTCTGGGTCGACACTTCCCCGCTCACATCCCGGATCACCGCCACGAGGATCTGCTCGCCATCGATCATCAGGACCCTTCCGGTGACCTGGGCATCGAACAGGCTGCCGTCCGTCCTGCGAACAGTGATCATCCTGCGGGGAATGTCCCCTGAATCCGGCAGGCCCCGGTAGATGGTTTCCCGCTGATCGAGGTCCTGGTAATAGCCCAGATCCGCGGTCGTCCTGCCGACCACCTCCTGGCGGGTCGTGCCCATGAACCGCTCCCAGGCCCGGTTCACCTCCACCAAAGTCTGGTCCTTGACCCGGATGAGGCAGATTCCGTCCGGCGACAGATCGAACAGGCCCCGGTAGCGCGTTTCGCTGGCCTGCAAGGCCAGGGCGGACCGGTGGACCGCGGTGAGGTCCTTGGTGACCAGGTGGACACAGGGCCGCCCTTGAAACGTGTGGATCCTGGCACTGATGACCACATGGAGGGGGTCTCCGCCGCGGCGGGGGCTCCAGGTCACCTGCAGCTGGTCCACCGCGTTCTTTTCTTCCAGAAGCTTGTAGAACCGGTCCCGGTCCTGCAGTTCGGACCACAGGCCCAGGTCCTTGGCCGTCCGCCCCAGGGCCTGTCCCGCCGGATAGCCGGTCAGGTCGCACCATGCCTGGTTCACGTGAATGAGTTCGCCAGTCGCCAGGTCTGAAAGGGACACCGGATCGGGCGAATGGTCGAACAGGGCGTGGAATTGTCCTTCGCTCGCCTGCGCAGCATCCTTGGCCGATTTCTCGGCCGTGATGTCCTTGAAGATGGCGACGAATTCGTCACGGGCCGGACGGAACACGTCAATGAAGAGCCATCTGCCCAGGGATTCCACATACGTTTCGAACGTTTCAGGATGGCCGGTGCTGGCGACCCGGCCATAGACCTCGAACACGTCCGGAGAGGTTTCCCGGATCCCGGCAATGACTTCGGAGACCTTCCGCCCAACCACATTCTTGAGGCCGGTCGATGCCTCGAACGCGGGGTTCACCTCGAGGTAGACCCAGTCCACCGCGCGGCCGCCCTGGTAGATCATCCGGCAGTGGGCGCATCCCTCCTTGAGGTGGGCGAAGACAAGGCTGTGCACATCAGCCGGTTTTCGAGGGCCGTCCCCAGTCGCCATGCTCATGCTCCTTCCGCGCTACCGGCTTCATCCCGCCCGGGCAGGGTGAAGTGGAACCTCGCCCCCTCGCCGGGCTTCGCTTCCGCCCAGACCCGGCCCCCGTGCCGGTGGATGACGCGCTGGACGATGGCAAGCCCGATGCCCGACCCTTCGAATTCGGCGGCTTCGTGAAGGCGCTTGAAGGCGTTGAAGAGCTGGTCGGCCTGGGCCATGTCGAACCCGGCGCCATTGTCCCGCACGAAAAAGCACCTTTCGCCGCCGGCGGTGACCGCTTCACCCACCGCGATCCTGGCCTTCGGGACTTTCGACGTGAACTTCCAGGCATTCCCCAGCAGGTTCTCCAGCACCACCCGCATCAGCTGCGGGTCCGCCTGCACCCGCATGCCCGGCTGGACGGCGAACTCGACCCCGCGTCCCGGGTCGAGCTCAGCCAGATCGCCCACTACCTGGCCGCAAAGAGCGGACAGGTCGCATTCCGCCACCTTCAGTTCGCTGCGGCTGGTTTTCGACAATTTCATGAGGTCATCGATGAGATTGCCCATGCGCTGGGCACCCAGGTGGATCCGGGTGAGGTATTTCCTGGCGCCCTCGTCCAGCCGGCCATGGTAGTCCTCCAGCAGGGCTTCACTGAACCCGTTGACGATCTGGAGCGGCGCGCGCAGGTCATGGGACACGGAATAGCTGAAGGCTTCCAACTCATGGTTGGTGGCTTCAAGCTGGGCGGTGCGCTCCCTCACCCGCTGCTCCAGGCCCTGGTTCAAGCGCAGGATCTCCTTCTGGGCATTCCGTTGCGCCGTGAAATCTCGGCCGGACACGGAGATCCCGAACACCCTGCCTTCCCGTTCGAGGAGGTTGAAATTCAGGTTCAGGACATGGGTGCCGGCGGATACGTGATAGTCCACCGAAAATGAGCCTTCCGCCAGCGCCCGGCGGTAGAGCCCGTACCAGTATTCCCTCGCCTTCCCCGCCGGGAAGAGTTCCTCCTGACCCATGCCGATCCGGATCCGGATGCCGCGATTGCGGGAGAAATAGTCGGCCAGGCTATGGTTGAAGGAAAGAAGGCGGAACTGTTCGGGATCCACGGACCAGATCATGTCCGGCGTGCTGTTGACGATGGATTCCATCAGCAATTTGGTTTCCAGCAGGTCGGCCTCGGCTCTTCGGCGTTCGGTGATGTCCTCCTTGATGGCCACGTAATTGGTGATCCGGCCTTCGCTGTCCTTGATGGGCGCGATGGTCGCCGCTTCCCAGAACAGGTCGCCGTTCTTTTTCCTGTTGTGGAATACCCCCTCCCAGGTCGCTCCGGAGGTGAGGGTGGCCCAGAGGCCCTGGTAGGTCTCCGGTGAGAAATGGCCGGACTTGAGGATGCGGGGATTCTGGCCCATGGCCTCGGCGGCGCTGTAGCCGGTCACCGCGGTGAACTTGGGGTTCACGTATTCGATCCGGCCCTGGGCGTCGGTGATGACCACCGTGACCGGGCTCTGCTCCACCGCCACGGAAATCTTGCGCAGGGACGCTTCGGCCTGTTTGCGCTGGGCGATGTCCCGGTGGAACGCCAGGACGACCGGGTCCTTGCCGATGGAGACCATGCTGGCCGAAACCTCGAGGGGGAAGACGTGCCCGTCCCGGTGCGTGTGCTCCACTTCGAAGGTGAGCGCCTCCGAGGCCCGGAGGCGGGTCAGCCGCTCTTCGATCAGCCTGAACGACCCGCAGAAGTCAAGCTCATCCAGTTTCATTGAAACCATTTCCTCGGGGGCATACCCGTGCATCCGGGCGAAAGCCTCGTTCACTTCCAGCAGGTCACCTTCGAAGGTGTGGGTGATGATCCCCTCGCTGGCCAGCCTGAACTGCGCCCTGTAGCGTTCTTCACTTTCCCGCAAGGCCTTCTCGATCTTTTCGCGGCGGTTGATCTCCTGCAGAAGCTGCCACTGCTGTTCCCGAAGGGCCCCGACCATCAGCCCCAAGCCGATGGCTGTTCCCAGGAAAGCCAGCGAAGAAAAGCCATAAGGCGCCCACCAGGTCATCCGGTTGAAAGGGTAGGTCAAGGTGCTGGCCCCTTGCAGCCAGAACAGCCAGGCCAGGACCATGAAATCCCAACCGGTATTGTTCTTATGGTCCTTCCAAAGATGAAGACCGGACAAGGCGAACAGGATCGCTCCGGCGACATGGTCTGGCAGGGCGAGCCAGGGCATGGGAATGCCGGTGGCATGGGCAAGCAGGGTCCAGATGATCAACAGGGACGGGACCAATAGTAATTTTTTATGAAATGGCTTGGGGTTGCCATAGGTTCGAATGCCGAGCCATATAAATGTTATGAATAAAATGTAAAAAATATCTCCCAGAACATTCCATCGAACCATTTGTATTGCATCTAATAGTTGAATGAGGATTCTGAAGCCATTGGATGCAAATGCAAATGCCAACAGTAAATATGAAGTGTTTGAATGTTTAAATTTTATATCCCTGGATAATCCAAACAAAAAAATCACTATGATAAACATAATGATGCTTGTTATGACCATGGAGGTTGTTACTGAAAAATTAATCACATATCACCATCCGGTTGAACCCCTGAGACGATAAACGATCGGCTTGACGACCGTCGCGACGAGCCCGATCCGCATGCCATGAGCCGTGGACCGCAGGGAAGTCGGGCCGGCACAGGGGCGTAGTGCCCCAAGGCGCTGCCACGACAGGGACGGCCATCCCGCGGATCCGGCGGATCGGAAACTGGAGCCGGCATGGATCCACCCCGTCATTCTTGACTTTGGAAGTTGTCAACCTTGGATTTTACCACAAACCCGGCCGCCGAAAGGGCCCGGTGGTGAAGGGAAAGCGCGTTGTTGACGGCATGGTTTCCCCTCCCATAATGTGGCCACTAGGCCAGAGCCAGAATCGGAGGGGACCATGCTGATTCCGCAGCTTTCGATCTTCGTCCAGGACAAGGTGGGCCGCGTGGCGGAGATCTGCGGGATGCTCGCGGAGCGGCAGATCAACATCGCGGGATTCGACATCGCCGACACCACGGAAGGGTCCGGGATCGTCCACCTGGTGGTGGACCGGCCCGCCGAGGCGCTCAGGATGCTGCGGGAGCAGGATCTTGGGGTCAAGAGCAGCCAGGTCATCTGCGTCCTGCTGGAGAACCGCCCCGGACGCCTGGCCCGGGTGCTGGAACTCCTGGCCCAGGCCAAGGTCAAGGTCGAATACCTGTACCTGGGCTCCGACAACAGGATGTTCATCGGCACGAACCAGAACGAGGTGGCCGCGTCCCTTTTGGAAGGGGCGGGTTTCCGCATGCTTCAAGCCCAGGACCTCCTGCGCGGGTAGTACTGACAGATGTAACGCTGTTTTTTCATCTGCTAATATAGTGCGCGTAAAATACCCTAATTTCAAAAGGAGCAACGCCACAATCGAGATATGAATCAAAGGCCGATAAGAACCGAGTATGGCATGGGCCCAAGTCGATATTTTTATATTATCATCTCTTTTAATCCCCGTTCATGCCAATACCGTCGGTACAAGCCATCTATGCTTCTCTCCGCGTTCCTCAGCTAGATCTCCGCGCCTCCGCGTCCAATTGGATCTTTGATCTGACGGCGCGAAGGGGCGATGCGCTACAGCATGAGTGATCCAATTGGACGCTGAGGCGCGGAGATCTCGCTGAGGTACGCTGAGAAAAAATATTCTTGGCTTGTACTGACGGTATTGGCATGAACGGGGATGAAAAAGGATAATGACAGGGTGTGAGTTCAGGCTGGGCTCCGACAAGGCCACGCAGAACGCGAAAATCTTCCGCCCCAACCCATCCCCGGCCCAACGGTTTGCTCCGGTTCCGTGCGGTTCCCACACCCGCCTCCTGGCTGCGTCAGCTTTCGCACGATCTAACGAAATCTCAGGTTGATTTGCTTACACCCTCTAAATCGAAGCATGCGCGCCAGGATCAGAGCGGCAGCTTGCGCCCCAGGTTCGCGCGCAGGGCGCGGTCCAGCACCTCCCGGCCGACCACCACGTCGCACACCGACATGCCGATGTTGCTGCACACGATCAGTTCCCTGCTCGAGGTCCGGCCGGGCGCGAGGCCCGCCAGGATCTCCCCGGTCTGGCAGGTGATCTGGGGCAGGCCGTCGGGGAAATAGCCGGCCCGTTCGAACAGCACGTGCTCCTCGGCGCTGTCGACGATGTACTTGTCCGCCTTCAGGGCGATGGCGGGGTCCCAGAAGGTGTTGAGGTCGCAGGGCAGGATGGTCTGGCCCTTGGCGACCCATTCGTATTTCACGAAGGCGTAGGGGCGCTTGACGATGAAGGTGGCCGAGCTGAGCACCTGGCATTCCTTGGTGACCTGCTCGTAGCCCTTGCCCTTGACGATCTTCGCGCTGATCTTCGGCTGCACCTCGCGGATCAGCCGGTCCATGTATTCTTCCTTGACGTCATAGACCTGGATGGTCTTGAGCTTCTCCAGGGTGTGCACCGCGAACTTCACGTGCTCGATCCCCTGCACCCCGCATCCGAACATGCCGAAGGTCTCGGTGTCGGGATGCAGCGCGGCGGCCGCCAGGACCGTCACCGCAGGCGTGCGTTGAGCCGTGATCCAGGCGCAATCCATGACCGCGATGGGGCAGCCCGAAAGGATGTCGTTGAGCAGCAGCAGGCCGGTGGTCTGGGGCAGGTTGAACCTGGCCGGGTTGTCGGGATAGCACTCGATCCATTTCATGCCCAGGGCCATCCTGGACGGGACGTAGGCGGGCATGGCGTGGAAGAACACCTCCTGGAACGGGTGCACGCCGATCTTGGCCGGCATCTCGTAGGCCTTCTGGCCATGGGCGACCAGGGCCTCGCGGGTGAGGCTCAGGATATCGGTTTCGGAAAGCCCCGCGGCCACCACCTCCTGCTGGGTCATGTACCAGATTTCCTTGCCGATGTTGAGCTTTTCCAGAAGCCTTTGGCGGTCCTGCTGCATGGCTGGCACCTTTCAAGCGGTGGGCCGGCCGGCCCACGGACGTCCATGGGGGCGATAGCCCCCGACTATTTCATGAAATCGAATTCAACGCCGACCTTCTGCTCCAGCGCCTTCCGGTAGACGTAGGAGGCGGTCGAGATGTCCTGGATGGCCAGGCCTACGCTCTTGAACAGGGTGATCTCCGCCTCCGTTTCCCGGGCGGGGATCCTGCCGGCCACCACATCGCCCAGGGAGCCATGGACCTTGTCCCAGTCCCATTGGCCCTGGTCGACCGGGACGATGAAGTCGCCGGCTTCGGACCTGCAGGCTTCCACCAGGTCGCAGACGACCTTCGAGCGCTGGACCGTCAGGGCATCGATCTCGCGCATCCTGGGCGCGTGCGATCCGATCCCGTTGATGTGGGTCCCGGGCCTGAACCATCCGCCTTCCACCACGGGGGTCTGGGAATTGGTGACGAGCGTGACGATGTCGGCCTCGGCGACCGCCCCGGCGGGGTCCTCGGCCAGCACGATGTCCGCGCTCACGATGTCCCTGATGGATTCCCGGAAGGCATTGCGCACCTCGGGCGGATCGATGGAATAGAGCACCAGCTTCTCGATCGCGCGCGCGCAGCCCACGCCCCAGACCTGGGCCCGGGCCATGCCGCCGGTGCCGAAGACGGCGTGGACCTTGGCGTCCTTCCGGGCCAGCAGCCGCGTGGCGAGGCCCGAGACCGCCCCCGTGCGGATGGCGGTCAGGTAGCCGCCGTCCATGAGCGCCACCGTGGCGCCGGTCTTTTCGTCCAGCAGCAGGATGGTCCCCATCACCGTGGGCAGCTGGTACTTCGCCGGGTTGTTCCCGTAGACGGTCACGGTCTTGATGCCGAGCGCGCCCATGCCCTTCAGGAACGCCGGCATGAACAGGGCCACGCCCGCGTGGTCCGGCACCCCGATGGGGGTGCGCAGGGGCAGCACCGCCTGGCCCTGGACCAGGTCCGCGAAGGCCTGGGCCATGATGTCGATGACCTCGCCCATGTTCAAGAGCTTCGCCACATCGCGGCGGGATAGAAGAATCGCCATGACGCCTCCTCGTTCCTGGATGGAAGTTCCCAGGTCCTGCGGAACAGCCGGTTTTGGGGGACAGGATTTCCCCGACAAGCAAAGCACTTTTGCCGGCGTTTGTCGACACTTTCCGGGCCCCGCGCGGTGCGGTCGGCTTCGGGTTCCGGGGTCTTGCGCCGACCCACCGGCGCGTGGTCCGCTTGCAACGTCCTCGCTACGCTGCGGGCGATGCAAGCGGCCACGCTGCTCCTTCCCCCCAGGGCCGAGTCGATTCGTCTTCGCTTCAATGAACAAAATTCAAAACAACCATCCCGGGACCCTGGGCATTCCAGGGAACTGTCTCCTCGCCCCTTGCCGCCAACCGAAGGAACCCCAAACCCGGGCGGGGAAGGACAGCGTGAGACCTTGCCGCACGCGCAGGAGGCGAAGCCGACGAGCATGCGGCAAGGCTCTCACGCACCGCTGGGTCGGCGCACCCGCACGGAACCCGAAGCCGATCGAAAGGCGCGACCGCCCGGGACAACGGACCTGGTGGAGATGCCGGGGGAAAGGGTGATATCGCCTCCGCCCGAAGGTAATCTAGGGGCATCACCCGAAGGATGGAGCCCATGCCAATCCCTCTCGACCGGACGCTGCGCTGGATCGCCCCCGTCGTCCTGTGCGCCGGCCTCAGGGCCGCGGGATACCAGGACCCCCAGGGCCGGTTCGCCCTGCAGGTGCCGGACGGCTGGACCACCGCGCCCCTGAACGGGGACGCCGTGCAGTTCGCCTCGGGCAACTGCTACCTCACCATCATGGTGTTCGCCGGGGCCGATCCGCAGACGCTGATGCAGGGCATCGCGCGCCAGACCGGCAGCCAGTGGCGGCGCTTCGCGGAGGTGCGCCGGGACAGCCTCGACCTGGGCGGAAGGCCCGGCAAGGCCTGGACCTTCGAAGGGGTCAACCCCCAGGGGCGGGAGGCCCAGCTGAGGCTCCTGGGCTCCGCCGACGGGCCCCGCACCGTGCTGATGATGATCTCGGCCGCCAAGACGGAACTGCAGGCCAAGGCGCCCGACCTGGAGCGGATGCGGGCCAGCTTCCGGTTCCAGGGGCGTGCCCCGGCTCCGGCTCCGGCCCAGGCCCAGGCCGCGGCCAGGGTCCCCCCGCCCGCCGCCCCGGCCCCGGCCGCCGGGCCCGGCATCTACCGGATGCGTCCGCACGTGGTCATCGACCAGCGCGGCTTCGAAAAGCCCATGCCGGCCCTCAGCCTCCTGCTGCCCGCGGACTGGCAGTTCCAGGGCCGGGTGGAATACAGCCAGACCATCGGCTGCCACGCCGACCTGGTGCAGGTGGTGTTCCAGGCCCGCAGCGCCGACGGCCGGCTGCAGCTGGAACTGTTCCCCAACCACCACTGGCAGTGGGCCACGGACCCGAACCTGGTGCAGATGCTGCAGGCCAACGCGCGCCAGGCCGCCGCCTACGGCCGGCACGAATGCGACATCGCCCGGCCCCTCGGCGCCGCCGACTACCTGCGCCAGCAGGTGCTGCCCAAGGCCCGCCCGGGGGCCCAGGTCCTGGAGACCGAGCCGCTCCCGGACCTGGCCCGCAACATGAACGCGCAGGTCCAGCAACAGCAGCAGCTGGCGGCCCGACAGGGCCTCCAGGTGCGGGCCCAGGTGGACGCGGCCCGGGTGCGGGTGGCCTACAACCGCCAGGGCGCCGACGTGGAGGAGTGGCTCGCCTGCGTCACCGTGGCCGCTTCCGTCCCCGCGCCCACCTTCAATCGCGCGACCGGCCGCATGGGCCAGACCCTCAGCACCCAGTGCGCCGCCTTCCTGGTCTTCGGCATGAGCGCCCCCCGGGGGGAACTGGCCGGGCACGAACGCCTGTTCGACATGATCCTGGCCACGGTGCGGGCCGATCCCGAATGGGAAGGCCGGGTGCTGCAGGCCATCGGCAACCTGAACGCCGCAGACAGCAAGGGCGCCATGGACCGGGCCGCCATCGCCCGCCAGACCGGCCAGGCCATCGCCGAAAGCAGCAAGAAGGGCTTCGAGGAGCGCAGCCGGCGCCAGGACCGCTCCTTCGCCCAGTTCGACGAGTACATCCGGGGCGTGCAGACCTACCGCAACCCCGCCACCGGCGAGCAGGTCCAGCTGAGCAACCAGTACGGGCGCGCCTGGTGCAACGGCAACGACGAATACGTCCTGTCCGACCAGCCCGGGTTCAACCCCAACCAGGCCCTGCGCGGCAACTGGACCGAACTGCAGCCGGTCCATTGACCGGCCGCTACGGTAAGGTGGTGTACAAGGAGGGGTTCCCCATGGCAGCCCTCGAAACCGCGAACTGGATCGACCCGGCGCTGCGCCTCGGCGTGGCCATCCTGGCCGGGGCCGTGATCGGCATCAACCGCGACCTGCACCACAAGCCGATCGGACTGCGCACCCTGGGCCTGGTGGCCCTGGCGACCTGCCTGCTGGTCCTGACCGTCAGCCAGTACGCGCTGCAGCACGGCGCCAACAGTTCGGACGCCGCCAGCCGCGTCACCCAGGGCATCGTTTCCGGGATCGGCTTCCTGGGCGCCGGGGTGATCCTGCGCGGGCCGGACCAGATCCACGTGCTGGGCCTGACCACGGCCGCGGCGATCCTGGTGGTGGCCGCCCTGGGCGTCGCCTGCGCCGTGGCGGCGTGGCCGATCCTCATCCTCGGCTTCGGCGGAGCGCTGTTCCTGCTGGTCGTTTGCGGCCCGATCGAGAACGCCGTCCAGCGCGGGATCGAACGGCGCCAGGCAACCGCGCAGAATGGCGGCCAGCCGCCCCGTGCCTAGAGAATGTTCTGCTCCTGGAGAAAGGCCCGGTCCTCGATGATCTCGCGGTAGGGCCCGGTGCGGACGACCCGGTGGTCCGCGCCGATCACCAGCGCGGTGCGGAACACGCTGTCGATGTACTTGAAGTCGTGGGTGGAGCAGATGATCGTCTTTCCGGACTGGTTCAGGGAGACCATGACCTCGCGCAGGAACCGCTTCATCCTCGGGTCGAGGCCGTTCATGGGCTCATCCAGGACCAGCACTTCCGGATTCAGGGCGAGCACGCAGGCCAGCGCCACCTTGCGCTTCTCGCCCTCGCTGAGGTGGTACGGGACCCGCGCGCGCAGCTTGGCGATGCCGAGGAACTGCAGGCAGTCCTCCACCCGCCGCTGCACCTCCGGCTCGCCCAGGCCCATCTGGCGCGGGCCGAAGGCGACCTCGTCCGAGACCACCGGGCAGAACAGCTGTGCGTTGGAGTTCTGGAACAGGAAGCCGACGCGCTGGTGGAAGCGCTTGGCGAAGGCGGTGTCCTTCAGCCTGGCCGCGGAGATCTCCTCGCCGTCGAAGCGGTAGCTGCCTTCGCGCAGCGGGATGATCCCGTTGAGCAGCTTGAGCAGGGTCGACTTGCCGCAGCCGTTGGGCCCGATGACGGCCACCGCGTCGCCCCGGCCGATGGTGAGGTCGACCTTCGACAGGGCGTCGCCTTCACCGTAGGAACAGGAGGCTCCGATAAGCTCGATCATTCATTTCCTCATTCAGCAGGATGCCATGTCTATTTCATGCCGGCAATTCAGATAAACTTCCAATACATCACCCGGTTTGACGGTAAAATCAAGCCACCGCTTCGTTCCAACGCCAGTGCCGGCAGACGTTCTGCTTTCCGGTGCCCGGCACGCAGTTCTCGGAAAACGCCGCAGGACTCCCTTCGCGTGACTGGAGGCCGCTTCCATGCGCCTCAAGAACCTGAGCCTCTTCCTCACCAGCTCGGTGATCGTGCTGACCGCGATCAGCCTCGGCACCACCGTGATGTACTACAACTTCTCCCAGGCCCGCAAGAATTCCAGCCAGTCCCTGGTCATCGCCATCCGCGCCTGCGAGCGGCTGCGCGAGGGCAGCGACATCCTCACCAGCGCCGTGCGGGCCTACGCGGCCACCGGGGAGGAGCGCTACCGGTCCGCCTTCCAGATGGAACTGCTGCAGACCCGCTCGCGCGACCAGGCCATGGCGGAACTGCGCACCCTCGGGCTCAGGCCGGACGAGCTGGAACGGTTCGAAAGCGCCAAGCGCAACTCGGACGCCCTGGTGGTGGAGGTGGAGAACTTCATCTTCGACGCGGCCGCCAGGAAGGATTTCCGCACCGCGCTGAGCCTGGCCTACGGCGAGCGCTACCAGCGGTTCAAGGACGCCATCATGGTGCCCACCCGCACCGCCCAGACCGACCTGGAAACCCGCCTCACGGCGGAAGGCACGCGCTATTCGGAAATGGCCGACCAGGTCCGGATCGTGGTGTTCTTCGCCTATGCCCTCAACCTGATCGCCGTGGTCGCCGGCCTGGGCTGGTACATCCAGCGCCAGGTGATCACCCCGCTGGCCGCCCTCACCGGCAAGACCCAGCGCCTGCTGGCCGGGGACAAGGGGGTGGATTTCAGGCCCCAGGCGGACCAGACCGAGATCGGCGACCTGGCCCGGGCGCTGGAGGATTTCCGCAAGGCCGAGGCGGAGATGGAGCGCCAGCGCTGGATCAAGAACGGGCTGATGGCCATCGTCGCCGGCGCCCAGGAGGCCGACAACCTGCACGACTTCGCCCGCCAGGTGCTGCAGCAGCTGGCGCCGCTGGTGGACGCCGGCGCCGGGGCGATGTTCTACCGGGACGAGAAGACCGGCGACCTGGTCTTCCTGGGAGGCTACGGCATCGGCGACGACCGCAGCCAGGACTTCGTCCCGCCCGTGGCCGGCGGCCTGCTGACCGAGGCCCTGGACCAGGGCCGGATGCTGCGGGTGCGCAAGGTCCCCGGCGAGCACCTGCGGATCGTTTCCGGGCTGGGCGAAAGCGCGCCCAGGCTGCTGGTCCTGGTTCCCATCCTGGGCAGCGAGCACAGCGCCGCGGTGGTCGAACTGGCCTGCCTGGCCGACCCGGACGACCAGCAGTGGGGCCTCCTCGAAGAGCTTCCGGCGGTGATCGCGCCCCACCTGGAACTGGTCCTGAGGGCGCGCCGTGCGCACCAGCTGCTGGCCGCCACCCAGACCCAGGCGCTCGAGCTGGAGAAGAAGGGTGCCGAACTGCACGCGGCCAACAAGCAGCTCCAGGAGAACGCGGTCAAGCTGGAGCGCGCCGTCGCCGCCGCGGAGGCGGCCAACAGGGCCAAGAGCGCCTTCCTGGCCAACATGAGCCACGAGATCCGCACGCCCATGAACGCGGTGCTGGGCTACACCCAGCTGCTCCAGCGCGACCCCGACCTGGCGGACCGGCAGCGGGAATACGTGGCCACCATCAGCCGGAGCGGCTACCACCTGCTGGACCTGATCAACGACGTGCTCGAGATGTCGAAGATCGAGGCGGGGCGCATCCAGCTGGAACCCAAGGATTTCGATTTCCACCTCATGCTCTCGGACCTGGTCTCCATGTTCCTGGTGCGCATGGACGAAAAGGGCATCGCCTTTTCGCTGGAGATCCAGGACGGCGTGCCGCGCTACCTGGGCACCGACCCCATGAAGGTCATGCAGGTGCTCATCAACGTCATCGGCAACGCCCTGAAGTTCACCGAGCGCGGCGCGATCACGGTCCGGGTGAGCGGCACGGAGGCGCCCTCCGGCGAACTGGAGATCACGGCCGAGGTCCACGACACCGGCATCGGCATCCCGGAACAGGACCTGGCCAGGATCTTCAACGCCTTCGAGCAGGCCGAGGCCGGCGTCAACAAGGGCGGCACCGGCCTGGGCATGGCCATCAGCCGGAAGTACGCCCACCTGCTCGGCGGGGACTTGACCGTGGAAAGCCGGGAAGGCGAAGGCTCCACCTTCCGTTTCACCTTCCGGCCCGCCCGGGCGGACGGCGCCGTCCTCGCCCCCCGGCGCGAGCCGCGCGAGATCCGGGGCCTCGCCCAGGGCTCCCGGGTGCCGCACCTGCTGGTCGTGGACGACATCGCCCTGAACCGCGACATGATCCGGCACCTGCTGGAGCCCCTGGGGTTCCAGCTGTCGGAAGCGGCCGACGGGAAGGAATGCCTGGACCGGCTCGAAACCATGCGCCCGGACCTGATCCTGATGGACTGGGTGATGCCGGTGATGAACGGGCTGGAGGCCACCCGGCGGATCCGGGCCGAGCGGGCCTGGCGCGACATTCCCATCGTGATGCTGGCCGCCCGGGCGCTGGAGGAGATCGCGCCCTCGCCCGAAGGGGCCGGGGTGGACGGCTACCTGCGCAAGCCGGTCCTTCTGCTGGACCTGCTGGAACTGGTGCAGAAGCTGGTGCCGGGGGTGCGCCTGGAATACGCGCAGGCCGCGGCCGCCGCCGCGCCCGCGGGCCCGGGGCGCGACCTGAAGGCCGCCTCGGCGCGCCTGCCGGAGGCGCTGCGCCAGGAACTCGCCACCTACGTCGAGGGCGGCGAGATCGACCGTTTCGCGGAACGCGTGCGCAAGGACATCGGGATCCTGGACCCCGGGCTGGCGGACCACCTGGAGAGGCTCACCGAGCAGTTCGACTACCGGCAGATCCTCATGGTGCTCGGATGACGGCGGCCCCATGACCGGGAAGGATGCCGACGCGCGCGCGCGCATCATGATCGTGGATGACCATCCCGAGAACCTGAAACTGCTCAAGCGGATGCTCCAGGACTGCGGCTGGGGGGTGCTGGCCTTCCCCGACGGGGCCATGGCGCTCAAGGCCGCCGCCCGGCAGCCGCCGGACCTGGTCCTCCTGGACATCTCCATGCCCGGCATGGACGGCTACGCGGTCTGCCGGGAACTGAAGGCGGCCCCCGCCACCCGCGCCGTGCCGGTGCTCTTCCTCAGCGCCCTGAACGCCGCCGAGGACAGGGTCAGGGGCTTCCAGAACGGCGGCGAGGACTTCATCACCAAGCCGTTCCATTTCGAGGAGGTCAAGGCCCGGGTGGCCGCCCACCTCAAGATCCACCGCTACCGCATGGAGCTGGAGGCCAAGAACCGGGCCCTGGAGGACAGCTACCGGGACCTGCGGGAGATGGCCTCCATGCGCGACACCCTCGTGCACATGGTGGTCCACGACATGCGCAACCTGCTGCAGACAGTCATCGTGGTGCACCAGGTGGTGAAGAGGATGGAGCCCGGCCAGTTCGGCCAGGATGGGCCCCGGGTGCTCCAGGACGCCATCGCCTCGACCCTGCTGCTGCGCGAGATGATCGGCACCGTCCTGGACCTGAGCAAGATGGAGGCCGGCGCCATGGAGCTCCAGCGCAGGCCCTGCGACCTGCGCGACGTGGCCCGCAGCGCCCTCGAGCCCATGCGCATGCTCCAGGACCAGGGCGTGCTGGTGCTGGAACTGCCGGCGGAGCCCATGCCGGCCCTGGTCGATCCGCCCATGGTGGGCCGGATCATCCTCAACCTGGTGTCGAACGCCGTGAAGTTCACCCCGGCCGGGCCCGGCGCAGTCACCGTCACCCTGAGCGCCACCGGGGCCGGGGCCCGGGTGGCGGTGCGGGACCAGGGGCCCGGGATCGCGCCGGAATACCTGGAGCGGATCTTCGAGCGCTACAACCAGGGCCCCGGGCCCGCCATCGAGCGCCACCAGTCCACCGGCCTGGGCCTGGCCTTCGCCAGGATGGCCGTGGAAGCCCACGGCGGCCGCATCGGGGTCGAAAGCCGGGTGGGCGCCGGCAGCACGTTCTGGTTCCAGCTCAATGCCTCTGCCGGGATCTAGCATCTGTGGCGTCCGTTGTTCCGCCCGTCGCGTCTTGCGGTCGGCTTCGGGTTCCGGGGCGGTGCGCCGACCCACCGGTGCGTGAGAGCCTTGCCGCAGCCTCGTCGGCTTCGCCTCCTGCGGGTGCGCCAAGGTCTCACGCTGCCCCTTCCCCGCCTGGGTTGGGGGTTCCTTCGGTTGGCGGCACGGGGGCGGGGAGACCGCTCGCTGGAATGCCCAGGGTCCCGGGATGGTCGCTTTGAATCTTGTTCATTGAAACGAAGACGAATCGACTCGGCCCTGGGGGGAAGGACCAGCGTGGCCGCTTGCATCGCCCGCAGCGCAGCGAGGACGTTGCAAGCGGACCACGCACCCGTGGGTCGGCGCAAGACCCCGGAACCCGAAGCCGACCGCAAGGCGCGACGGGCGGAACAACGGACGCCGCAGCAGAATCAGGTGATGCTGGCCTGGATGGCCAGCGCGGCGAGGGCGGCGGCGTTGTGGAGGTCGAGCTTGCGCATGATGTTGGCCCGGTGCACGCTCACGGTCCGGAAGCTGAGGTCCAGGTCGGCGGCGATGTCCTTGGTGACCAGGCCCTGGCCGATGAGGGCGAGCACTTCCAGTTCCCGGCCGGTGAGCACCGCGGCCAGCTCTTCGAACAGCCCCCGGCCGCCTTCGGGCCGGCCGCCCTCCTGGGCCATCCGCCGGAGCCGGGCGTCCATGGCCTGGATCAGCTCTTCCGGGGAGAACGGCTTGGTCAGGTAGTCGTCGGCGCCGGCGGCCATGCCGTTCCGGACACTGGCCCGGTCATCCCGGGCGGTGATGAAGATCACTGGCAGGCGCGCCAGGGCGGGCTCCCGGCGGACCTCCTCCAGCAGGGCCAGGCCGTCCATGCCCGGCATCTGGATGTCCGAGACCAGGAGATCCAGGGGCTCCGAGCGCAGGAGGCGGATGGCCTCGGCGCCATCGAAGGCGGTGAGCACCGACCACTGGGGGCGCTCCGCCCGCAGGAGCAGCTTGAGGTTGCCCAGCAGGACGCGGTCGTCGTCCACCAGCAGGATCCTGCTGCCCGGACCCGGGTCCCCGGCGTCGCGGGCGCGGCCGAAGGACGCGTGGGGCGCCAGGCCGACGCCGGCTCTCAACCTCCCCTGCGCCGGCGGCGCCCCCGCACCCGCACGGCCACCGGGCCCGGATGGCGGGCGGTAGGCACGGGGCCAATGGGGGGACTGCGCCTGGGTCATGGGCTTCCACCGCTTCCTGCACGGAGCATGATATCGAATGCACGCAGTTAATACCAAAATTCAACGGCAGAACATACACTCGATTGACTAGAACGCTCCTCCCGGCCCCCCAAACCGGGGATGAGTGCGCGATCCCGGAGCCCATACGTTCTCATTTATATAAAATATGTAAAAATTCATATTTATTTCTTTCCCGTCTTCATAAAAACTCATTGATACCCGGGCGTGAGGGTTTCGGAACGGCCCCTTTCCAGGTCAGATCTTCACCGCCCCCTGGCGCCTCAGCACCCCGAGCAGCTTGAACGCGATGATCAGGACGGCGCCGCCGACCACCGCCGAAAGCAGGTAGCCAAGCCACTCGGGCATGCCGGGCATCGCATAGTCGGAGAAGAGGGCGTGCAGATGGAAGCCCTGGGCCAGCCCGGAGGGCACGAACCCCAGGGGGCGGCCGCCGACCACCACGTCCTTGATCTCCTCGGGCGACCATTCGCCCCAGGCCGAGCCCGGCGCGAGCAGCCCCAGGGGGGAAAGGCAGACCAGCGCCACCAGGAACCCGTATACTAGGTGGATCCGGGTCCTGGCGCCCTCGTAGACGCTGCCGGGGGATACCCGCCGGATGAAGGAGAACACCCCCACCGTGAAGAACACCTCCACGAAGCCCGCGACCGTGAGGTGCGGAATCAGCATGGCGGGGACGGAGATGATCAAGGGATACGGGCAGTAGAGCGGAAGTCCGGAGGCGTCCCTGGCAATGGCCGGCTGGAGGCCCAGTTCGAGGCCCGCGCAAAGCGATGCCATGACGAGCGCCAGGTAGGAGGCCACCCCCAGGCTGACCATGCCGCCGCGCTCGCTGCGGACCCGGTTGCGGAAGAAGGTGTAGATGAAGTAGCCCAGGAAGGGGGTCACGAAGGCCATGTTGAAGCAGTTCGCGCCGAAGGCGAGCACGCCGCCGTCCCCGAACAGCAGGCACTGGATCAGCAGGGCCACGCTCACGGCGATGCAGGCGGCCCACGGCCCCAGCAGGACGGCCATGAGCGTGCCGCCGATGGCGTGGGCGGTGGTGCCGCCCGGCACCGGGACGTTGAACATCATGATGAGGAAGGCGAAGGCGGCGCCGATGCCCAGCATGGGGATCCTGGCGGTGGGCATCTTCTTGACCTGCCTGACCGAAGCGGACCAGACCGGGACCATGGCCGCGCCCATCACGGCGCAGGTGGCGGGACTCAGGTAGTTGTCGGGAATGTGCATGGAGCATCTCCTTGGCAGGGGGTCCGGAACCGCGGCTGGATAAGAATGCGGGAAACGTAACACCCTGGACCCGGGAGCGGAATAGCCTCGATTGACTACGCAATCCAGCGTATTTCCCACGGCTCCCGCGGGTGCTAGGGTCTGGGCATTCCCCCGAGGCCGGCATGTCCCAGCTCGAACGATTCGGAGTCTCCGCCGAACAGGACCTGGTGGCCCGGTTCGACGACCTGCTCAGGAACCGCGGCTACCGCACCCGGAGCGAGGCGCTGCGCGACCTCATGCGCCAGGACCTGGTGAACGCGGCCTGGGAGAACCCCGGGGCGGAGGTGTTCGGCACCGTCACCATCATGTTCGACCACCACGCCCACGGGCTCGCCCACACCCTGGCCGAACTGCAGCACGAATACTGCGACGCCATCGTCTGCACCACCCATGTCCATGTGGACGCCCACCAGTGCCTGGAGGTGGTCATCGTCAAGGGGCAGTCCGGCGTCGTGCGCAGGATCGCGGACGCGCTCATCGCGGCCAAGGGCGTCAAGCACGGCCAACTGGCCTGCACGGCGTTCCAGTAGATGGATAGGTAATCAAGCGTATTTCCATGGCCTCCGGCAAGTCGTAATTTTCTTTTATTCCTGAAAGTTCGGGTCTCAGGGGCGACAAGTCACGTCGGATCCAGCCGCGCACCCCTCCTACGGCAGGAGGGGGTGTGCCGTTCGGCCGGGCGTTCATCTCCACTTCTCATAGGGGGTACCTATGCTTCTTACTCCAAGGGAGCTTGAAAAACTCACCATCTTGAACATGGCCGAAGTGGCCCTCCGCAGGAAGGCCCGGGGGCTCAAGCTCAACTTCCCCGAGGCGGTGGCGGTGATCTCGGCCGCTGCGCTGGAAAGCGCCCGGGACGGCAAGACGCTTGAGCAGGTCATGGCCTCGTCCATGAAGGTACTGACCAAGAAGGACGTCATGGACGGCGTCGCCGATCTGATTCCCTTCGTGCAGGTCGAGGCCGTGTTCACGGACGGCAGCCGCCTCATCACCGTTCACACCCCGATCCAGTAGCGAAAGGAGACAACCATGTCATCGAACATCAGCGTCAACGAGACCGGTGCCGGATGCCTCGGCGGCATCGTGGTCGGCAAGGGCGACATCGAGATCAACGCCGGCCGCCCGGTCACGACCCTCAAGGTGCGCAACACCGGCGACCGCCCCATCCAGGTGGGTTCCCACTTCCACTTCTTCGAGGTGAACCGGGCGCTCCAGTTCGACCGCGCCAAGGCCTTCGGCCTGCGCCTCAACATCCCCGCCACCACCGGCATCCGCTTCGAGCCGGGCGAGGAGCATGAGGTCCACCTGGTGCCCATGGGCGGCAAGCAGTGCATCTACGGGTTCAACAACCTGGTCGACAACTGGGTCGGCGGCGGCAAGTACCAGCCGGTCAAGATCCAGAGCCTCGAAAAGGCCGAGAAGCTCGAATTCAAGTCCAAGGGCTCCGAGAAGGAAAAACTGGAATCCAGGTAGCGTCCACCGACCACACCAAAGGGGGTACAACTCATGGCCAAGATTACGCGATTAGAGTATTCGAGCCTCTACGGTCCGACCGTGGGCGACAAGATCCGCCTGGGCGACACCCAGCTGTTCGTCGAGATCGAAAAGGACCTGCGCGTCTACGGCGACGAGTCGGTCTGCGGCGGCGGCAAGACGCTGCGCGACGGCATGGGCCTCGACAACCGCATCACCAGCTCGGGCGGCGCGCTCGACCTGGCGATCACCAACGTGACCATCATCGACGCCATCCAGGGCGTCGTGAAGGCCGACGTGGGCGTGAAGGGCGGCAAGATCGTCGGCATCGGCAAGTGCGGCAACCCGAACACCATGGAGGGGGTGACCCCGGGCCTGGTGGTCGGCGCGGCCACCGACGTCATCTCCGCGGAGCAGCTGATCCTCACAGCGGGCGGCATCGACACCCACATCCACGCCCTGTGCCCGCAGCAGTGCGAGCACGCCCTCGCCAACGGCGTGACCACCTTCTTCGGCGGCGGCCTCGGCCCCACCGACGGCACCAACGGCACCACCATCACCTCCGGCCCCTGGAACATCGAGAAGATGCTGCGCTCCTTCGACGGCCTGCCGGTGAACATCGGCCTGCTGGGCAAGGGCCACGCCCAGAACCCGGCCCCGCTGGTCGAGCAGATCGAGGCCGGCTGCGCCGGCTTCAAGTGCCACGAGGACTGGGGCACCACCCCGTCCACCCTGCGCAACACCCTGCGCGTGGCCGACGAGTATGACGTCCAGGTGGCCATCCACACCGACACCCTCAACGAGTCCGGCTACGTGGAAGACACCATCGCCGCCCTCGAGGGCCGCACGGTCCACACCTTCCACACCGAGGGCGCCGGCGGCGGGCACGCTCCGGACATCATCAAGGTGGCCGGGCAGATGAACGCGCTGACCAGCTCCACCAACCCGACGCTCCCCATGGGCATCAACACCCAGGGCGAGCTGTTCGACATGATCATGGTCTGCCACAACCTGAACCCGTCGGTGCCCTCCGACGTGGCCTTCTCGGAAAGCCGGGTGCGCTCCGAGACGATCGCGGCCGAGAACGTGCTCCACGACCTGGGCGCCATCTCCATGTTCTCCAGCGACTCCCAGGCCATGGGCCGGGTCGGCGAGAACTGGCTGCGCACCATCCAGGCCGCCGACGCCATGAAGAAGGGCCGCGGCAAGCTGAAGGAGGACTCCGCCGAAAACGACAACTTCCGGGTGCTGCGCTACGTCGCCAAGATCACCATCAACCCGGCGATCACCCAGGGCATCAGCCACGTGCTCGGCTCGATCGAGCCCGGCAAGATGGCCGACCTGGTGCTGTGGGATCCCAAGTTCTTCGGCGCCAAGCCCAAGATGGTCATCAAGGGCGGCCTGATCAGCTATTCCGGCATGGGCGATCCCAACGCCTCGCTGCCCACCTGCCAGCCGATCATCTACCGCCCGATGTTCGGCGGCTTCGGCTCGGCCCTGCCCGAGACCTGCGTCTCCTTCATCTCGCAGCTGGCCCTGGACCGGAACGTCAAGGACAAGTACGGCCTGAGGCGCCAGGTCATGGCCGTCAAGAACACCCGGTCCATCTCCAAGGCCGACATGGTCCGCAACAGCTACCTGCCGCACATCGAGGTCAATCCCGAGACCTTCGCGGTGACCGTGGACGGCGTGCACCTGACCGTGCCGCCCATGAAGGACATCTCCCTGAACCAGATCTATTTCTTCAGCTGACGCGGGTATTTCACAGATCGAACGCATCAGCGCGGTGAACGTCCAGGTGGCGCCATCCTATGCGTGCTGCGCGCAGAGGGTGGCGTCTCCTGAATATCCCGACAATTTCCGGAGAGGCTATGGTCATCATCGAATCGGTACTCGGCAATCTGAAGGACGGCGAATGGCAGGACCGGGCCGCGCGGGCCGACCTGGACGGGCTCGTGCTCAACCAGTGGGACGCCCAGAAGAACCGTTTCCGCAAGACCACCGAACAGGGGGTCGAGCTTGCGGTTTCGCTTGAGCGCAACGTCTTCCTCCGGGACGGCGACATCCTCGCCTGGAATGAGGCCACCGGGAAGATGGTCATCGCCAAGATCTCCATGAGCGACGTGATGGTCATCCACCTGGAGGCGCTCGCCGCCAAGGATCCGGCCACGCTGGTGCGCACCTGCGTCGAACTCGGCCACGCCCTGGGCAACCAGCACTGGCCGGCCGTGGTGAAGGGCGACCACGTCTACGTCCCCCTCACCGTCGACCGCAAGGTGATGTCGTCGGTGATGAACACCCATGCCTTCCAGGACGTGACCTGCGAGTTCCAGCCGGCCTCGGTGGTCATCCCCTACCTCTCTCCGCACGAATCGAGGCGGCTGTTCGGCGGCGCCGAGCAGCAGTCCCATGCCCATCCGGGGATCCCCGCCGGCAGCCACGACCACGGCACCGGCATGCACAGCCACGGCCCCGAAGGGGCCCACAACCATGGCCCCGAAGGGGCCCATCGTCATGACCCCGAAGGGACCCCGACCCATGCCCACCACCCCTGAGCTGTCCATGGGCCCCTCGGTCCGGATGGCCTGCTCGCTGCAGGACTGGATCCGGGTGCTCCAGTTCGGCGATTCGACCCTGCCCACCGGGGCCTTCTCCTTTTCCCACGGCCTGGAATCCGCCATCGAGCGCAAACTGGTCGTCGACGCCCGGACCCTGCACCAGTTCACCCTGACCGCCATCGAAACCTCCGCGGCCAGCGACGGCGTCGCCCTGCTGGTCGCCTACGACGCGGCCCTGGCCGGGCGCCTGGACGACGTGGCGCAGGCGGACCAGTGCCTTTTCAACCGCAAGCTGAACGAAGAGCCCCGGATGATGGCGGTCCGCACCGGCAAGAAGCTCATGTCGATGGTGGACCGCGTGGTGCCCGAAACGCCCATGCTCAGCTCCTGGCTGGGCCGGGTCAACGCCGAGACGACGCCGGGAACCTACCCGGTCTGCCTCGCGGTGGTGTTCGCCGCCCTCCGGCTGCCGGCCCAGGGCTGCTTCCTGGTGCAGCAGTACTCGGTGGCCATGGCCATCCTGAGCGCCGCGCTGCGCCTGATGCGGGTGGACCACTACGACACCCAGGGCATCCTGTTCCGCCTCAACAGCGACATCGAGCAGGCCTATGTGCAGGCTTCCAGGAAGACCCTCGACGACATGGCCACCTACGCCCCGGCCATCGATGTCCTGGCGGCCACGCACGTGAAAGCGCACGTGCGCCTTTTCATGAGTTGAACCCATGCCAATCGATTTGAGAGGTGAACCGTGAAGAAAATCACTCGCATCGGAGTCGGAGGGCCGGTCGGTTCCGGCAAGACGGCCATCATCGAAGCCCTGACCCCGCTTCTCCTGAAAATGGGGGTGATGATCGTCATCGTCACCAACGACATCGTCACCACCGAGGATGCCAAGCACGTGCAGCGGACCCTCAAGGGGGTCCTGGTGGAAGACCGGGTGATCGGAGTCGAGACCGGCGCCTGCCCGCATACCGCCGTGCGCGAGGATCCGAGCATGAACCTGGCGGCGGTGGAGGACATGGAGGCGAAGTTCCCGGACACCGACCTGGTGCTGATCGAAAGCGGCGGCGACAACCTCACCCTGACCTTCAGCCCGGCCCTGGTGGACTTCTTCATCTACGTGATCGACGTCGCCGCGGGCGACAAGATCCCGCGCAAGAACGGCCCCGGCATCAGCCAGTCGGACATCCTGGTGATCAACAAGACCGACCTGGCCCCGTACGTCGGCGCCAGCCTCGAGGTCATGGACCACGACTCCAGGCTGATGCGTCCCGGCAAGCCTTTCATCTTTACCAACTGCAAGACGGGGCAAGGGATCCAGGAGCTGGCCGACATGATCCGGCGCGACATCCTGTTCGATCTCCCCGAACGCGCCGCCGCCCGCTGAGAAAGGTCGACCATGGATACGCCGATCGATTGCGTGGAGCCGGAACCCGCCGCCGCGGCGGCGCCCCGGGAAAGGGACCCGGGCCTGGACGGCCATCCGGTCTCGGAGACCTGGGACCGGGCCCAGAAGCTCGGGGCGACGGCGGCCGAGATGGCCCCGTTCCAGGACGAGCCGGCCCAGATGAACAGCGCCGCGGTGGGCAAGAACGGGTTCCTGCGCCTGGGCTTCGCCCGGCGCGGGGCGCGCACCGGCATGGTCGACGTGGAGCGCCGGGTGCCCTTCCTGGTCCAGCGCGCCCTCTACTGGGACCAGGGCCTGCCGGACATGGCCTGCGTCTACATCATCACCACCTCAGGGGGCATCCTCCAGGGCGACCGCTATTCCCTGGAGGTCGACGTGGGCGAAGACGCCCGCGCCCACCTGACCACCCAGGGCTCCACCAAGATCCAGTCCATGGACACCAACTACGCCGCCCAGGCGCAGACCATCCGGCTGCACGGGAACGCCTACCTGGAGTTCCTGCCGGAACCGGTCATCGCCTACCGCCGCTCCCGGTTCATCACCGACACCCGGATCGAGCGCGACCCCACGGCCACCCTGCTCTACTCGGAGATCCTGGTGCCGGGCCGGCGCTACCACCACCCGGACGAATGTTTCGGCTTCGACGTCTTTTCCTCCCGGGTGCGGGCCTTCGACCCGGCCGGGTGGGAGACGTTCTGCGAGAAGTACGTGCTCGAGCCCCGGAAGCGGCCCATCCGCCAGCTCGGGGTGATGGGCGGTTTCGACATCTACGCCAACGTGCTGCTGCTCACGCCCAAGGCCCATGCGGACGCGGTGCAGGCCCAGGTGGGCGCCGGCTTCGGCGGCGGGGACGGGCTGGCCTTCGGCGCCAGCCGCCTGCCCAACGACGCCGGCCTGGTCTTCAAGGTCCTGGGCAATGAGTTGAAACCGGTGAAGGAGAAGATTCGGGAGTTCTGGACAACCGCTCGGAGCGTGGTCCTCGGGGCCACGGTGCCTCCGCCTTTCCTGTGGCGCTAGCCCATTCAAACAAAGGAGAACATCATGGTCGAAGAAACGATGAACCATCCTGCCGGCAATGCCTGGCGAAGGGCCACGGAGGGTAACTGGTTCCTGGAATACATCGACGTCACCCTCCGGGGTTCGGGCCAGGTCATATTCATGGACAACCCGCTCACCGGGCTCCTGAACTTCATCGCCATCTGCTACGGTTCCATCGTCGCCGGCATGCCGGCGGTCGGGATCGGCGCCATCGTCGCCACCCTGCTTTCCACCGCCACGGCCTATGCCATCAACGTGGACCGGGACAAGCTCAAGCTCGGGCTCTACGGCTTCAACGGCGTGCTGGTCGGCGCCGGCATCCCGACCTTCCTGGCGCCGAACGCCATGATGTGGGTCTTCCTCTGCATCGGCGCCATCGTGAGCACCGTGGTCATGCTGGCGATGGCCAATGTCCTGGCCAAGTGGAACTGCCCGGCCGGCACCTTCCCCTTCTGCGTGACCACCTGGTTCGTCATGCTGGCCGCCTACGCCTTCCCCACCCTCTCCGTCACCGGCCTGCCGCACGCGGCTCTGGCCCATGTGCCCGCGATCGCCTCCGGCGCCTTCGGGGCCTACGAATTCGTCCGGGCCACGCTGATCAGCGTGTCCCAGGTGTGGTTCATCAATAACCCCATCAGCGCCATCATCTTCCTGGTGGCCCTGGTCATCGAGGACCGCTGGTGCGCCGCCCTCGCCTTCCTGGGCGGTGCGGTCGCCGTGGGTTGCGCCCTGCTGTTCGGCGCGAACCTCGGAGCGATTTCCGACGGCCTCTGGGGTTTCAGCGCCGTGCTCACGGCCCCGGCCATCGGCTGCATCTTCATGAAGCCCACCCCCAAGGGGCTGGTCTACTGCTTCATCGCGGTGGTGTTCACGGTCTTCATCCAGGCCGCCCTCAACACCGTCTGCGGCTCGTTCGGCATTCCCACCTTCACCACCCCCTTCAACTGGGCGATGTACCTGTTCGTGCTGGCCAACCGCAATTTCGAGAAGAAGGGCGTCTAGGAAAATGTCCCTGCCGGCCTGGCTCCAGGAGGACGAGCGCTACGTTCCGCGCAGCGACCGGGAAGCCTTCCTGGACCGGAGCATCCTCTCCTTCCTCGGCGTGCTCTCCATGGCCCGGGCGCGCTGCGGCAGGGAGAGGGGCGGCGGCCGGTCCGAGCCGCTGGTGCGGGTGGTCTGCGCCTGCATCGCGGTCCTGCTGGTGTCCCTCACCCGGAGCCCGCTGTTCCTGGCCCTGGCCGGGGCCGGGCTCCTGGTCATCCTGGCGCTCCAGCCCGGCGAGCGCCTCGCCGCCGTCCTCAAGACCACCTTCGTGGCCGGCGCCTTCACCGGGGTCGTCCTGCTGCCTTCGGTCTTCCTGGGCCGCTCGCACCTGCTCATGGTCACGGCCAAGGTGATGGTTTCGGTGGCGTCGGTGAAGCTGGTGTCGGCGACGGTGGAATGGAACGCCCTTTCGGGGGCCTTCAAGCGCCTGGGCGCGCCCGACCTGTTCATCCTGGTGCTGGACATCACCATCAAGTACATCACGCTCCTGGGCGAATTCGCCCTGTCCATGCTCTACGCGCTCAAGTTGCGGTCGGTCGGGCGGAACGACGGCAAGACCGCTTCCCTGGCCGCCGTCGCCGGAACCATGTTCCTGAAGTCGAAGGAGATGGCCGAGGAGATGTACTCGGCCATGGAGTGCCGGGGCTTCACCGGCACCTACCGGGCCGCGGACCGGCTCCGCTGGCGCGCCGGAGACCTGGCGCTCGGCGCAGCGGTGGCGGCCATGGTCCTCGCCTTTTTCTTCGTACGGGCCTGAGCGCCTGGTTCGCGAACGGCCTCGAGGACGCCTTTTCGACGAGCAGGTTCCTGCGCGGCTGAGCGGTGGTCAGCGCGTCAACAGCCGCCCGGCGACGGCATCCAGGTGCCCCAGCAGCGCCGGGTCCCGGCTGCCCGGGGCGGTGATGAGGGCGTGCTCCAGGGCGTTCCTGCAGGCACACCCCTGCCCCTGCGGGTCGGCGCCGATCAGCGGCACCGCGTGCCGGGCCAGGCCGCGGGCCTGGTCGGCGTTGGCCAGAAGCACCTTGACGATGGCGTCCACCGTCACGTGGTCGTGGTCCGGGTGCCAGCAGTCGTAGTCGGTCACCATGGCCACGGTGGCGTAGCAGAGCTCCGCCTCCCGGGCCAGCTTGGCCTCCGGCATGTTGGTCATGCCGATCACGTCGCAGCCCCAGGCCCGGTAGAGCCTGGACTCCGCGAGGGTGGAGAACTGCGGCCCCTCCATCACGAGGTAGGTGCCGCCGCGCACCGCCGCGATGCCCGCCCTGAGCGCCGCGGCTTCCAGGTGATCGCCCAGGCGTCGGCACACCGGGTGGGCCATGGAGATGTGGGCCACCAGTCCCGGGCCGAAAAAGCTCTTTTCGCGGGCGAAGGTGCGGTCGATGAACTGGTCGACGATGACGAAGGTCCCCGGCTTGAGTTCCTCCCGGAGCGAGCCCACCGCGCTCACCGAAACCAGGTCGGTGACGCCGGCCCGTTTCATGGCGTCGATGTTGGCCCGGTAGTTCACCGCCGAGGGCGGAATCCGATGGCCCCGCCCGTGCCGGGGCAGGAACACCAGGGGCTGCCCGTCCAGTTCCCCGAACAGGAGTTCATCCGAAGGCTCGCCGAAGGGCGATGCGATCTTCTCCCAGCGCTGGTTGGAGAGCCCCGCAAGGTCATAGACGCCGCTGCCCCCGATGAAACCGATGACGGACCCGCTGCCTGGCTTGCTCATAAGTCATTCTCCCAAATGCGATTATCGCAGAGCCTCCGGGCGCTTCCCGGGGTGCTAGAATCCGGTTCCACCGATACGGACCGGTTGGACGGGCCATGAAGCTTTACACCAAGATATCCCTCCTGGCCACAGGCTGCTTCGTCGCCTGGGGGATCGCCCTGGAGATCCTCGACCCTCCCCCGGTTCCATCCGCTCCGGCCGGGGTGACCCCCACGACCTTCGCGGACCTCGGCTGCTTCGACCTTTCCGGCGGCTTTTCCGGGCGCCGGCCGGGAGAGGTCCTGAAGCGGCTCCCCAGGTCCATCCTCGGCCTGGATGCCAGGAAGGTGCTCATCCAGGGATTCATGATCCCCACCGGGTTGTCGGGGGGCCGGCAGGTGCAGGCGTTCCTGCTGGCGCGTTCCCAGGCCAGCTGCTGCTTCGGGATGCCGCTCGGGCTCTATGACGTGGTGGAGGTGCGCATGTCCGGGCGGCCCACCGGCGTGATGATGGACCGGGTCCTCACCGTGGTCGGCTGCCTGCACGTGCGGGAGCGCTGGCAGGGGGACGTCCTGGGATCGATCTACCAGCTGGATGCCGAAACCGTCGAGCCAGCCGGGCCCTAAATTGACTTTGGCTTCCGTTGTTCCGCCCGACGCGCCTTGCGGTTGGCTTCGGGTTCCGGGGCAGTGCGCCGACCCACCGGTGCGTGAGAGCCTTGCCGCATGCTCGTCGGCTTCGCCTCCTGCGCGTGCGCCAAGGTCTCACGCAGACCTTCCCCGCCTGGGGTGGGGGTTCCTTCGGTTGGCGGCATGGGGGCGAGGAGACCGATCCCTGGAATGCCCAGGGTCCCGGGATGGTTGCTTTGAAGCTTGTTCAACGAAACGAAGACGAATCGATTCGGCCCTGGGGGGAAGGAGCAGCGTGGCCGCTTGCATCGCCCGCAGCGGAGCGAGGACGTTGCAAGCGGACCACGCGCCGGTGGGTCGGCGCCAAGACCCGGAACCCGAAACCGACCGCAAGGCACGCCGGGCGGAACAACGGACGCCGCAGTAGAACTGGCTTTGAGGAAGGACTGCCCTATGCTTAGGGCAGCTTTCCAGACAAGGAGGTCGTCATGCCGGTGACCAAGCTGATGGAATTCCTCGACGCCAATGGGGTGAAATACGTGACCATCAGGCATTCCATGGCCTATACGGCGCTGGAGGTGGCCGAATCGGCCCACATCCAGGGCAAGGAACTGGCCAAGACGGTCATGGTGAACCTGGACGACAAGATGGCCATGGCCGTGGTGCCCGGATCGCGCAAGGTGGTCCTGGAGCTCCTGGCCAAGGCGGCCGGCGCCCGGACGGCGGAGCTGGCCACGGAACAGGAATTCGCGGGCCGCTTCCCGGGCTGCCAGGTGGGCGCCATGCCCCCGTTCGGCAATCTCTACGGCCTGGAGGTGTACGTGGATCCCAGGCTCGCCCAGGACCAGGAGATCGCCTTCAACGCCGGCTCCCACACTGAACTGGTCAAGATGACCTACAAGGACTTCGAGCGCCTGGTCAAGCCCAGGCCCATCCCCATGTGACCTGGCGGCCATCCGCGGGTTGCGCGGGCCCGGCGCCGGTCGCGGGGTTGACGGCGCCGGAGGCTCCGGTAGAATGCTACCTGCATGGCGAGTGGCCTCCGCGGGAGGTCCGGCAACCGAGCAGGAAGCTACGGTGCCCAGGATCGCGAGATCCCATGCGCAGGAGTCAACCTGAAACAGGTGCCGACATGACCAGCGAATACCTCTTCACTTCTGAATCCGTATCGGAAGGCCACCCCGACAAGGTCGCCGACCAGATCTCCGACGCCGTGCTGGACTGGCTCCTGGCCCGGGACCCGCGCGCCAAGGTGGCCTGCGAGACCCTGATCGCCAAGGATTTCCTGGCCATCGCCGGGGAGTTCCGGGCCGATGTGCCGGATCTGATCCCCACCCTGCAGGCGCACGTCCCGAACCTCGCCAGGGAGGTGCTCACCCGCATCGGCTACACCGCCGCATCCGGCTTCGACCCCAGGCACCACAGCCTGCGCATGGTCCTGAACGGCCAGAGCGACAACATCCACCAGGGCGTGGAGCGGGGCGGCGGCGAAATGGGCGCCGGCGACCAGGGCCTGATGTTCGGCTACGCCTGCGACGAGACTCCGGAACTCATGCCCAGGGCCCTGACCCTGGCCCACCATCTGGTGCGGCGCCAGGCCGAGGTGCGCCGCTCCGGCAAGGTGCCGTTCCTGCGCCCGGACGCCAAGAGCCAGGTCACCCTGCGCTATAAAGACGGCCGGCCGGCGGGGCTGCACGCGGTCGTGCTCTCCACCCAGCACGCGCCGGAGGTGGAGGCGGCCGAGCTGCACGAGGCGGTGCGCGAGGAGATCCTGGTCCCGGTGCTGGGCCGGGAGGCCCTGGCCGGCGCCCAGGTGCTGATCAACCCCACCGGACGCTTCGTCACCGGCGGCCCTGAAGGGGACACCGGGGTCACCGGCCGCAAGATCATCGTCGACACCTACGGCGGCTCCTGCCCCCACGGCGGGGGCGCCTTCAGCGGCAAGGACCCGAGCAAGGTGGACCGCTCCGCGGCCTACGCCGCGCGCTGGGTGGCCAGGCACCTGGTGGCCGCCGGCTGCGCCCGGCGCTGCACCATCCAGGTGGCCTACGCCATCGGCGTGGCCGAGCCGGTGAGCCTGCTGCTGGACTTCCACGGCACCGGCAGCCTGCCCGAGGCCGAGGCCGAAGCCGCGGTGAGAACGCCTGTTCGACCTGCGCCCGGCGGCCATCCTGGAGGCCCTGGACCTGCGCCGGCCCATCTACCAGCCCACGGCCGCCTACGGCCACTTCGGCCGGCCGGAGTTCAGCTGGGAGCAGAACAGCCGGATCGAGGAACTCAAGGCGATGCTGGGCGAGCGGCTCGCGCGGGCATGAGCGGACCGGGGGGAGGCACGCGGCCTCCCCCCGCCCGGATCACTTGGCGATGCCCTTGGGATAGCACAGCCCGCCGGTGATCTCGATGGTGGTGGCGTTCAGCGCCTCGTTCTCGGCGGCGTAGGCGATCATCGAGGCGATCTCCTCGGGCGCCACCAGGCGGCCCAGGTGGACGTCCTCGAGGATCGTCTTCAGGGCCTCCTGGTTCATCTGGGTCAGCATGGGCGTCGCGGTGTAGCCCGGGGCGATGGCCACGCAGCGGATGTTGCGGATGCCGCGCATGAGGAACTCGCCGATGATGATCTTGGGCATCAGGGCGTCGGCCACCTTGGCCGAGGAGTAGTTGATCTGCCCCACCTGGCCGCACTTGTTCACGGAGGAGATGGGCACCAGCAGCCCTTCCCAGCCGCCGTTGACCATGGCCTCGGCGGCGTCGCGCAGGGTCAGGAAGGTGCCGGACAGGTTGGTCTCGATCACCGCCGACCACTTGTCGAAGCCGAGCTTCTTGGAGACCTTGCCGGTCTCCTTGTCCAGGCTCAGCATCGTGCCGTCGCGGATGATGCCGGCGCTGGAGACGACGATGTTGAGCTTGCCGAAGGCCGCCAGGGTGCCCTGGATGAACCGCGCGGTGTCGGCTTCGCTGGTGACGTTGGCCTGGATGCCGATGGCCTCGCCGCCCATTTCCCGGACCTCCTTCACCACCCGGTCGACGTTCTTCTGCACCATGTCGACGATGGCCACCTTGGCGCCGCGCCTCGGCGAAGTGCTTGACCACGGCTTCGCCGATGCCGTTGCCGCCGCCGGTCACCAGGACCACGCTTCCCTTGATTTCCATGATGGCTTCCCTCCTCGTTCGATGGGTTTCACAGGTCCTTGGGGCAGGAGACGCTGTCCTTGTCCCAGTAGATGAAATTGGGATGCGTGACGTCCGGGCCGACGATCTTCAGGTCGCCGATGGCGTTGGGGTGCAGGACATCCGGCCCGACCGAGCGGATCCCCGCCGGGAACATGGTCCGGATCAGGGCCAGGGCCCTGGGCCCCGCCTCGCTTTCCGGCAGGCCCTGGAACAGGGCGGCCCCGCCAGCTGGCGCTGGCGCCGTTCGGCAGGCGGTAGCTGATGTCCCAGCCGGCGCCGTTGGGCTCGACGCTGAACTGCATGTCGTTGTAGGTGTAGGTGAGCATGGTCGTCCTTTCTAGCGCCGGCGCAGGACGGTGACGCAGTTGGTGACGGCCGATCCGCCGACGTTGAAGGCCACGCCGACCTCGGCCTTCTTCGCCTTCACGCCGATGGCTTCGCCGACCAGCTGCTTGTAGATGAGGGCATGCATGGAGGCGCCGGTGGCGCCCACCGGGTGGCCCTTGGACTTCAGTCCGCCGGAGAGGTTGATGGCGACCCTGTCGTCGCGGGTGAAGCGGCCTTCCAGGTAGGCGTACCCGGCCCGCCCGTCGTCGGCGAAGCCGAGCGTCTCGGTCGATATCACCTGGTTGATGGTGAAGCAGTCGTGCACCTCGGCGAAGTCCACGTCGGCGGCAGTGATCCCGGCCTCCTTGTAGGCCTTGCGCGGTGGCGTCCTTGCCGGCCATCAGGTCGTACATGTTGGGGCGCACGTTCTCCGGCAGCCGTTCCACGGAGTGGCCGATCCCGGCGATCTCCGACGGCGCGCTGCTTGTCGGGGGCGTTGGCGGTGAGGGTGATCACCACGGCGGCGGCGCCGTCGGTCACCAGGGAGCAATCGTGCAGGCGCAGCGGAGGCGGCGATCATCATGTTCTTGCACTTGCCCTTGGCGTCGACCTCGTTGAGCTTCATGATCTCTTCCAGGGAGGCCGGGCCGTTCTTGATGTGGGCCAGCGGGTTCTCCGCGCCGTTCTTGTAGCACAGGGCGCCGGCGGTCCAGAGCATCTTCTCCAGCTCGTCGTGCGGGATCTTGTAGTGGGCCTGGTAGCCCTTGGCGTATTCGGCGAACAGCATCGGGAACGACATCCCCCGGGAGCCCTCGGTCGGCCAGTGCGAGGAGCAGGCCAGCACGTGGGTCATCTGCGGCGTGGGCAGCAGGTTCATCTTCTCGACGCCGATCACCAGCACGTTCCTGGCGCGGCCGGCTTCCACCGCGTAGAGGCCGTCGTAGAGCGCCACCGAGCCCGAAGCGCAGGCGCACTCGCAGCGGGTCATGGGCTTGAAGCGCAGGGACGGGTCGATCTCGGCGGCCAGGGGCGCCACGTGCTCCTGGTTGATGAAGGTGCCCGGGGAGCAGGAACCGACGTAGATGGCGTCGATGTCCTTGGCCTCCAGCCCGGCGTCGGCGATGGCGCCGCGGCCCGCCTCTACGAGCAGATCATAGTAGGTCTTGGTGTCGGTGATGAGACCGGTGACCTTGTCCTTCTTCACGAAGGCGCCGAACTCCGTGTTGTATGCACCAATGATGCTTGCTTTGCTCATGCCGGGGTTCCTTTCAGATAGACCGATGGTCGGCGTGAAGTCCATTGCTTGGCAAATATAGGGACCCGGCGCGGGCCGCGCCGGGCCCCCCGGGGCCTAGGCTCCGATATTGTCCTTGTTGGTCTCCTTGGCGAACGCCACGGCCACGACGGTGATCAGCACCAGGAGGATCATGTAGTAGGCGATGTAGGTCGGGCCCTTGCCTGCCTTGACGCCCAGGTCGAGCAGCCAGGTGGCGACCAGCGGGGAGAGGCCGCCGGCGAAGATGGAGGCCAGCTGGTAGCCGAAGGAGGCGCCGCTGTAGCGCACCCGGGCCGAGAACATCTCGGACAGGAAGCTGGCCTGCGGGCCATACATGGCGGCGTGGCCGAGGGTGACCGGGATGACGATGGCCAGGGCGATGATCGCGGGATCCTTGGTGCCCAGCATCCAGAAGAAGGGGAAGGCCAGGACGCCGCAGGCGATGGCGCCGTACATGTAGACCGGGCGGCGGCCGAGCTTGTCGGACAGGGCGCCCCAGCCGGCGCAGGTGAAGATGCCGAGGAAGGCGGCCCACAGCAGGCCGTTGAGCCCGATGACGCGCGGCACCTTGAGGTAGGTGGAGATGTAGGTCAGGGAGAACACGGTGAAGACGTAGAACAGGCCGTTCTCGGCGAACCGGGCGCCCATGGCGATGAAGATGTTCTTCGGGTGCTTGGTGAGCGCCTCGATGATGGGCATCTTCGCTTCCTGCTTCTGCTCCTTCAGCTTCTCGAACACCGGCGATTCGGCGATGGTCATCCGGATCCAGATGCCCACGGCGACCAGGATGAAGCTGAGCAGGAAGGGCACGCGCCAGCCCCAGGTCAGGAAATCGGAATCGGGCATCTTGGAGACGGCCCGGAACACCAGGGTGGACAGCAGCAGGCCCACGAAGGCGCCCAGCTGCGGCCAGGAGCCGTAGAAGCCGCGCCGGTTGGCGGGAGCGTGCTCGACCGCCATCAGCACCGCGCCGCCCCACTCCCCGCCCAGGCCGAAGCCCTGCAGCAGGCGCATGCCGACCAGGAGGATGGGCGCCCAGATGCCGATGGCGGCGTAGGTGGGCAGCAGGCCGATGAAGGCCGTGGACAGGCCCATGATCATCAGGGTCATGTAGAGCATCTTCTTGCGGCCGATCCTGTCGCCGAAGTGGCCGAACACGATGCCGCCCACGGGACGGGCGATGAAGCCCAGGGAGAAGGTGGCGAACGCCAGCAGCGTGCCCACCAGCGGATCGTAGCTTGGGAAGAAGAGCTTGTTGAACACCAGCGCGGCAGCGGTGCCGTATAGGAAGTAGTCGTACCACTCGATCGACGTGCCGATCAGGCTGGCCAGGGCGACCTTGACGATCTGTCGGTGCGACAGGTCGGGCGCGCCGGAGGCGGATTTGGGGGCGGCGGGTGTTGCGGCGGGTGTCACGGGACCTCCTGGAAGAAAGTGGACGGTGGGGATTCGCTACGGATCATTCCCTGGGCAGCATGCCGAGCAGGCCCATGGGTTCATTGCGGAAGATGCATTCCGGCATGAGCCGGAGATCGGGGGCGATGTCGGGGGTGAAGTCCATGTGGGCGAGGATGTCCCGGTCCAGGTCGACGCCCGGGGCGATCTCGATGAGCTCCAGGCCGCGCCTGGCGAGGCGGAACACGCAGCGCTCGGTGATGTAGAGCACCTGCTGGCCGCTGGCTGAAGGCCACGGCGCCGGCTGAAGGTGCGGTGCTCCACCTCGGCCACGAACTTGCGGGTGGCGCCTTCCTTGAGGATCTTCAGGCAGCCGTCCTGCACCGCCACCGCCAGGCCGATCCGGCGGTGAAGGTGCCCACGAACACCACGACCTTGGCGGACTGGGAGATGTTGATGAAGCCGCCGGCGCCGGCGATGCTTGGTGCCGAACTTGCTGACGTTCAGGTTGCCCGGCCCGGTCCGCCTGGGCCAGGCCCAGGAAGGCGAGGTCGAGCCCGCCGCCGTCGTAGAAATCGAACTGGGAGGGCTGGTCGATCACGGCGGCGGCGTTGGAGCCGGCGCCGAAGCTCAGGCCCGCCGGCGGGAACCCCGCCGATGACGCCCGGCTCGGTGGAGAGGGTCATGAGGTCGGAGGCCCCTTCCTCCACCGCCACCGCGGCGATCCCCTCGGGCATGCCGATGCCCAGGTTCACCACGCAGTTCGGCCTGAGCTCCATGGCGGCGCGGCGGGCGATGATCTTGCGCTCGGTCATCTCCATGGTCTCCATGGACGACATGGGCACCCGCAGTTCGCCGCTGTAGGCCGGGTTGTACTGCTCGCACGAAGGTCTGCATGTGGTACTCGGGGCGCTCGGCCACCACCACGTAGTCCACCAGCACCGCCGGGATCTTCACCTGGCGCGGATGCAGGGTGCCCCGCTCGGCCAGGCGCTCCACCTGGACGAGCACCTTGCCGCCGCTGTTGTGCACCGCCATGGCGATGGCCTGGGCCTCCAGGGTCAGGGCCTCCTTCTCCATGGTGATGTTGCCGTCCGGGTCGGCGGTGGTGCCGCGCAGCAGGGCGATGTGGATGGGCATGGCCTTGTAGAAGAGGTAGTCCTCGCCCGTGGATGGTCAGGTGCTCCACCAGGTCCTCGGTGGTGCGCTTGTTGATCTTGCCGCCGCCGAATTCCGGGTCCACGAAGGTGCCCAGGCCGATGCGCGAGATGGTGCCGGGCTTGCCGGCGGCGATGTCCCGGAACAGGTGGGCGATGATGCCCTGGGGCAGGTTGTAGGCCTCGATCTTTTCGGCGAAGGCCAGGGCCTGGAGCTTGGGGGTCAATGCCCCAATGCCCGCCGATGACCCGCTTGAGCAGGCCCTCGTGGCCCAGGTGGTTCAGCCCGCGGTCCTTGCCGTCCCCCTGGCCGGCCGCGTAGATCAGGCCCAGGTCGCGCGGGCTTCCGGTCTCCAGGAACCGCTGTTCCAGCGCCACCGCGAGGTTCTCGGCGAAGCCGATGCCGAGGAAGCCGGAGGTGGCGATGGTGTCGCCATCCTTGATGCAGGCCACGGCTTCCGCGGGCACTGGTGATCCTGTTGCGGCGCGGACGGACCTCTGGCCCGGATGGGGAGGGCAGGCTCGGCATCGGAACTCCTGTGACAGACGTGGTGGTTCACCAGGGCAATGCTGATGCCAAATTTCAATATCATTTGAATTCAATACTTACCTATAGAGGCCACCGGCCTCCGTCTCCAATCGGAGATCCGCGGCGAATCGGCCGATCGCCATCATCGCTGTTTTTTCCGGGCAGGCCCATGGAGGGCCTGGGGCCCCTGGTCATGTCTCAGTTCTGAGACACATCTCTGTTGGGAGAATGGCCGTGCACGGCGATCATCCGCTTGTAGAAGGTCGCCCGGCCGATGCCCAGCCGGCGGGCGGCGTCGGCCACTTTGCCGTTGCAGGCCTTGAGGGCGGTATCCAGGATCCTCCGTTCCGCTTCCGCCATGGCCTCGGCATAGCTGGAACCGTCCTGGAAGGCCTGCGCGGCGGGCTCGGCGCCCAGCTTGACCAGGCCATGGAAGTCGGCCGCTTCCAGGCGCCGCTCGTCGGTGTTCATCACCGCCCGCTCCAGGACGTTGCGCAGTTCGCGCACGTTGCCGGGCCAGGGATGGCGGCGCAGCAGGTCCATGGCCCCGGGCGCCAGTTCCCGGCCCGGGGCGCCGCTGCGCGCGCCGACCTTTTCCAGCAGGTGCTCGATCAGCAGTTCCAGGTCGTCCAGCCGCTCGCGCAGCGGCGGCAGGGTGATGTTCAGCACGTTCAGGCGGTAGAACAGGTCCTTGCGGAAGCGCCCCTCCGCCACCATGGCCTCCAGGTCCCGGCTGGTGGCGGCCAGGATGCGCACGTTCACCCGGATCACCCGGTTGGAGCCGAGCGGCTCGAACTCCTGCTCCTGGAGCACGCGCAGCAGCTTGGACTGCAGCACCAGGGGCATGTCGCCGATCTCGTCCAGGAACAGGGTCCCATTGTTGGCCAGTTCGAACTTGCCCGCGCGCGGCTTGCGCTCGGCGCCGGTGAAGGCCCCCGGCGCCACCCCGAAGAACTCGGCCTCCAGCAGGTTCTCCGGAATGGCGGCCACGTTCACCGTGACGAAGGGCTGGGCGGAGCGCGGGCCCCCGGCGTGGATGGCCTGGGCCAGCAGCTCCTTGCCGGTGCCGGTCTCGCCGTGCAGCAGCACCGGCGCCTCCAGCATGGCGGCGCGGCGCGCCAGCCGCTTCACTTCCATGGTCAGGGGGCTGTTGCCGATGAAGGAGGAGAAGGTGTACTTGGTGCGCCGGGCTTCGGCCAGCTTCTTCTGGACCTTGACCAGCTCGGTCTGCAGGGAGGAGAACCTGTCGAACAGGGGCTTGAGCGATTCGTAGTGGCTGAACAGGGCGAAGCCCACCGCCCCCACCACCTCGCCGTCCTCGTCGCGCACCGGCATGCGCATGACCACGAAGGTCTGCCCCGCGGCTTCCAGCAGGTCGATCAGGATGGGGTTCCCGGTCTCCACCACCTGGCGCATGAGGCTGTTGGGGATGATGGCCTCCATCTCCTGGCCGATGGCGGCCCGGGCGTCGACGCTGAGCCGGGCCGCGTAGCGCTCGTTGATCCAGACCACCCGGGCGTGCTTGTCGACGATCAGCGTGCCTTCGCACAGACCCTCGAAGCAGTCGAACATCGACTGCATGGCCTTCTGCTGGAGCTGCGCAGGATCCTGCAGGCTGAGGAGGTGTCGGGTCAAGGGGCGTCCGATGGAGGAATGCCTTGGATTCTAGCCGGGTTTGGCGGCCCCGGCCGGACCTATTATCGCCGGGTGATGCACTGGCGCACGTCCCGGACGAAGTCCTCGAACCGGGCCTGGTCCGGTCCGGCCTTGCAGATGTCCAGGCCCGGGCGGCCGTCGGCCCTCGGGAAATGCACGAACTGGCGCCGCGGCAGGCTGAGCAGGGCCACCACGAAGGCGACCCCGGCCACGGGCCAGCCCAGCGCCGCCAGCCGCTGGACCAGGGCCGGGTAGCCCGGCCGGGACAGCACCAGGGCGAATCCGACGGCGATGGAGCCGACCATCACCCCCTTGGGGAACCAGCGGTTCTTGACCGTGAAGCGGTTGATCTGGCCGGACAGGTCCTTCAGCCGCACCACGGTCTCGACCTTGCGCCCGAAGGTCCAGTTGGCGCTCACCTCCACCCGGTCGGGGTAGAGCCGGAACACCCTGCGCACCTGGGGCAGGCGCTCGGTATAGCTGGCGAGATGGGTCGAGTCGGATTTGGCCATAGGTTCCAGTCTATCCGGCCCGGTGCGCCTATCATTCAGATAAGGAAATCGAGCCATGATCATCCCCGACATCGACGACCTCATCCTGGAGCACGACGACGAGACCGGCATCGAGGAGGTCGGCCGGCGCGTGCTGTCCCGGGGGCCGTGGACCACGGTGGCGTTCCTGGTGAAGACCCGGGACCGCGACGGCGGCCCCTGGGAAGGCCCGCACCTCTGGCTGCACCGCTACCAGAAGGTGGCCCAGGGCTGGAAGCTGGTGAGCCGCTTCCACACCACCGAGGCCGACCAGCTGGAGAACCTGGTGCGCGCCCTGGGCCAGTGGGGCCTCACTTCGTCAAGGTGAAGCGGTCCAGCTCCCGGCCCTGGGCGTCCAGCTGCCGGAAGGTGAGCTTGCGGCCGTCCAGATCCAGCAGGCTGAAGGAGTTGTCATCGAACTCGGCCTTGGCCACATAGGGCTTGAGGGTGAACCGGGAGCCCCTGCCCTTCAGGTGCAGGGGGGCGCCGCCGGCCCCGGTGACGATGTGGATCACCCCCCGGGCGCGAGTGTGCCGGCGCCCGTCGAAGCGGGGATCCCAGGACAGCCTCCCGCTCACCTGGCCCTGCCGGGTCTTCGGGTCGAGCGGGGCCGGGCTCTCCGGGTCCGGCGCGAAGCGCACGGGCCGGGTGCGCACGTAGGTGTGGATGTGGCCGGTGAAGGCGATGTCGACGCGGTTGCGCTCCAGCACCGGCCAGATCCGGGACATCCACTGGTCGACGTAGGCGTTGCCGTCGGCCAGGTTGAACGCCGGGTGGTGGAACACCACGAAACGCCAGGTGGCGCGCCGGGCCCGCTTCAGGTCCCGGTCCAGCCATTCGCGCAGTTCGCGCGCGTCCCAGCGGGCGTACGGGTTGGAGTCCAGGATGGTCCAGTGGGCGTCGCCTTCGTCGAAGGAGAAGCTGCCCATGGTGGGGAAGCGCCTTCCGGCCGCGCGCAGGAAGGCGTCCCAGGTCCAGCCCGGGCCCGCCGCCAGCGGCGGGGCGTGGGGGCCTTCGGGCTTCAGCGGGGGGCCGTTCAGCGGCTGGTCCCAGTAGAGGTAGTAGGCCAGGCCGTCCGGGTCGGTGGTGTGGGGGAACCTGGGCCCGCGCTCGCCCACGTCGTGGTTGCCCAGGGCGGCCACGAACAGGGTGCCGCGCAGCAGCGGAGCCCCGAGGTCGGGCCGGTCGGCGTTGTAGACCGGGAAGAAATTGCGCCGGTATTCGGAGATCCGGCCGTCCTGGTAGACGATGTCGCCCGGCAGCACCACCAGGTCGGGCCGCTGGCGCTGCAGGGCCAGGGCGATATCGCGGCCGGCCGGGCCGCCGTTGGCCAGATCGCCCAGCACCGCCACCCGGGTGGGCTTGCCCGGGCCCGTGCGCGCCTTGGCTTCGGCCTGGAACACCTGCCGGCCGTCCAGCAGCACCCGGTAGGTGAGGACCGCCCCGGGCGCCAGCGGGCGCAGCACGGCCGTGTAGACCCGGTGCGGCTCCACCCCGGGCACCGCCACCCGGTTCCAGGTGGGCTGGAACACCCGTTCCCCGCCCGCGTCCCGCACCGCCACGCTCCAGGCGCCGTCCCGGTCCGGGGCGTGCCAGAGCAGGCTGAGCGCGTCCGCGGCCGGGGCGCCGCCCAGCTGGAGGTAGGGCAGCGCCAGGAACGGCTCCGGTTCCCCGGCCCGGGCCGCGGGCGGCAGGGCCAGCAGGCAGGCCGCGAGGGCGAGCCGTCGGGCCATGCCCGCCCAGGAATCGTGAGGCTTTGGTTGGATGGCCATCGAGGGTCTCCGGAAGGTGCATGACCTGCACTTTGAGATTATATTTATATTTAATAATTCGATCCAGCCTATGGACCCCTTTGCTGCCAGGCGCTGGACGGCACCTCGCTTCTCTCGCCAAAGGATTGACGAAGCACGATAATCAGGTCCTCAAATGAGGGCCCGGATGCAACGCATCGACGCCGGCTCAACTGCAACCACCAGCGACCTCCCGGCAAGCCGTTTCATGCGGGAGTCCCGGTTGCGAGTCTTCGCGTTGATCCTGGCGGCGTCCTTGCCGTGTTCCTTGGGTCTTTGCCTGGCTTGCTCCGGAGGCGCCAATGGCGGTGTCCTTCCCGGCAGCTCCGCCATGATCAGCAGCTTCCAGGCGAATCCAGCCACCATCGTGCCGGGGCAATCCACGGCCCTCACGGCGGTGTTCGCCGGCGGCACCGGCAGCATCTCTCCGGGCGATCTCGATGTCACCAGCGGTTCGGCAATCAATGTCTCACCCATGGTCAGCACGACCTATACGCTCACGGTGACCGACCCCCATGGCATCCCGGTCAGCAGGACCACCTCCGTCACCGTGTTGGCGCCCGGCATCGCCAGCTTCACGGCCACCCCCACCACCATCACGGCGGGCGCGACGGCGCAACTCACCGGCATCTTCAGCAACGGCACCGGCCTCATCACGCCGGGCAATCTCGCTGTCGTCAGCGGCACTCCGGTGATGGTGACCCCAGGGGCGACCACCACCTATACGCTGACAGTCAGCGGCGCTGACGGCACGACCGCCACCCTGACCGCCACCGTCACGGTCATGGCGCCCAATGCCGATACCCTCTCCCTGCTGGCCGGTGTCCCGGGCCAGCCGGGCACGTCCGATGGCACGGGCTCCGCGGCCGGGTTCAACCATCCGATCGGCGTGGCCATGGATCCCAGCGGAAACGCCTATGTCGCGGACAGCCAGAACGGGACCATCCGGAAGATCACGCCTGCCGGCCTGGTGAGCACCCTGGCGGGAACCGCCGGCATCTCCGGCAGCAGCAACGGGACCGGCCCTGCGGCGAGCTTCAGCCAGCCTGCGGGCATCACCGTGGACAAGTCCGGTAACGTCTATGTGGCGGATCAGGACAACAGCCTCATCCGCCTGGTCACGCCTTCCGGCCAGGTGAGCACCTTCGCCGGAGCCCCGGGCAATTCGGGCAGCGCCAACGGTGCCGGACCCGCTGCGAGCTTCAACCGGCCGGCGGGGGTGGCGGTGGGTCCGAACGGCAACCTCTACGTGGCCGACACCCTGAACAGCACCATTCGCATGATCACCCCTGACGGTCTGGTCAGCACCCTGGCCGGAAGCGCCGGCACGACCGGCAGCGTCAACGGCATTGGAGCCTCGGCGAGCTTCTACCTGCCGGAAGGGTTGGCGGTGGATGCCGCGGGGAACGTCTACGTGGCTGACACGGGCAACAGCATCATCCGCAAGATCACTTCTTCCGGCCAGGTGAGCACCGTCGCGGGGACGGCCAACCTTCAGGGCAGCACCGATGGTCCGGCGGCCGGAGCCCTGTTCAACAATCCTGCCGGCGTGGCTGTGGACAGCCTGGGCGAGCTTTATGTCGCCGATACCGGCAACAGCACCATTCGCAAGATCGATGCCATGGGGATCGTCAGCACCGTGGCCGGGGTTGTGGGAATCGGCGGGGCCGTGGTTCCGGGTCCGCTCCCCGCCAAGCTTTCCAACCCCCTCGGAGTGGCCCTGGATCCCGTCACGAGCGGGCTCCTGGTCACCAGCGATGACGCCATCCTGATCATCCAGTTCTAGGAGCGGCCGGTTCGTTCCCGGTCAGTCGCTGGCGCGACTGCCGTGAACGGAGGGCGGCAGCCCTGTTCATCGAACGTATTCCACTTCCGCGAAGCAGGCGGAAGCGACTCATTCGGGTTTCAAACGATCTTGCGGGCCACCCGAAGGCCAAGGTGATCTTCAAATGGATCGAAGTCCCGATCGCTGTGAAGAAGGACCAATCCATTCCTGATGCAGCGGGTTGCAATCAAGGTGTCGATTGTTTTCCGAACAGGTACACCATGACCTCGCAAGATTCGGAAATTCCGCGCAGCCTGAATAGCAATTTCCTTATCAACCACGTTCACCGTCTCAAAGGAAGCGAGGACTCGTTTGGCCCGGTTGAAATCTCGATCGTTCTGAAAACCCTGGAGAACTTCTGCCAAGACCAAATCACCGATCAATAAAGGTTCGCTCCCAAGCAGGGTATCCAACAGCTCAGTCTGTGAAGTGCTGGCTCCGCGGAAGTAGTCGATCCAGACACTCGAATCGACAAATATCACTTATCGTTCCTCATCTCGTCGAGGTTGCCTTCCCAAGGAAGTTTGCCTCGAAACTTCCGTACGCCTTCCTGCCCCTGAAGCCGAAGCAAGGTTCGAAGGCCCATTTCAACAGCCTCCCGCTTGGTCTTCAACCCGGTAACCTTGAGCACATCACGCATAAGCATGTCGTCAATGACTATGTTGGTTCGCATTTTGTGTATCTCTCCATCCATGCATACACATCATAGGTCAAAGTCTCCACCCTGCCACCCCGCTCTCGGAATTGCTGGCAAGTTCAGGTAAAAGGACATATACGCAGAGGAAGCAGAGGCGCTGAGGACGCAGAGTGTGCTGTGCGAATCAAGGCGACTCAACCAACCGACTGGTTCAGGAGGGCGGCTTCGGCCCGCGCCGCTTTGCCGAGAATGTCGGCAGGTAGCGTCAGGCCTTCTGCGTGCGGCGGGCGGCAGGTCGCCGCCCTGTGAGAGACTGGAGGCTCCAAGGAGTCCGCATGGCCATCGCACTGGGTCTCGTCAAGGTGAGCAAGCGCTTCGGCGCCCAGCCCATCCTGGAGGACCTGACCTTCGGCCTCCAGATGGGCGAGAAGGTGGGCCTCATCGGCCGCAACGGCGCCGGGAAGTCCACCCTGTTCAAGCTGCTGGCCGGCGAGGACAGCCCGGATTCGGGCGAGGTGGTGCTCACCCAGGGCCTGCGCGTGGCCCACCTGGCCCAGGACCCCCACTTCGCCCCCGACGCCACCGTGCGCACCGCCCTGGAGTCGGCCCTGGCCGACCACTCGGACCTGATCCGGCGCCACGCCGAGATCCACGAGGCGCTCCAGGCGCCGCCGGGGCCGACCCGGAGCGGCTGCACGCGGAGCTGGACGGCGTCGAGCACCACCTGCGGCACATGGGCTGGGACCTGGAGCCCCGGCTGAAGGAGGCCCAGACCACCTGGGGCCTGCTGGACCTGGAGGCCACGGTGGAAAGCCTCTCCGGCGGCTGGCGCAAGCGCGTGGCCCTGGCCCAGGCCTGGCTCAAGGACCCCGACGTGCTGGTCCTGGACGAGCCCACCAACCACCTGGACCCTGAGCAGGTGGAGAAGCTGGAGCTCTGGCTGCAGCAGTTCGGCGGCGCCCTGCTGCTCATCACCCACGACCGCCACCTGCTGGACGGCGTGGTGGACCGCATGCTGGAGCTGGAGAACGGCGCGGTCACCAGCTACGACGGCTCCTACAGCGACTACCTGCTGGAGCGCGCGGACAAGGAGTTCCGGGAGGCGCGCCTCACCGAGCACATGCAGAACCGCCTGCGCCGGGAGCTGGCCTGGCTGCGCCGGGGCGCCAAGGCCCGCACCCGCAAGTCCAAGCTGCGCATCAACGACGTGCTGGACCTCAAGGACGAGGTGGACGACCGCACGCGCCAGGAGGAGCGGCTGGCGCTCGCCTTCGCCGGCGGCGCCAACCGCTCGGACTCCCTGGTCAGCGCGGAGGGCCTGGCCTTCAGCTACCCGGGCAGCGGCCGGACCTGGCCGGCGGCCTGGACCTGTACCTGCAGCGCGGCCAGCGCATCGCCATCCTCGGCCCCAACGGCTGCGGCAAGAGCACCCTGCTCAAGCTGCTGCTGGGCGAGCTGGAGCCCACCGGCGGGACGCATCAGGCGCCACCCCAAGCTCTCGGTCTCGGCCATCTCCCAGGGCCGGGGCGAGATGCGCGGCGACCTGTCGCATCGCCGACAACATCGCCGAGCGGGCCTCCATGGTGAAGGTGGGCGGCCAGGAGCTGCTGGTGCTGGTCTACCTCACCCGGTTCGGCTTTCCCGCCGACCAGCAGAAGCGGCTGGCCGCGACCCTCTCGGGCGGCGAGCGCAACCGCCTGCTCATGGCCAAGGCCATGCTCCAGCCAGCGGACCTGCTGGTGCTGGACGAGCCCACCAACGACCTGGACATCCCCACCCTGCAGAACCTGGAGGAGGCCCTCATGGACTACCCCGGCACCCTGCTGCTGGTGAGCCACGACCGGTTCTTCCTGGACCAGGTGAGCACCCACACCCTGGCCTGGAACCCGGCCGGCGCCCCCCGCTGGGAGCTGTACGAAGGCAACCCCTCCAGCGTGCGCCGGCTGCGCGCCGAGCGGGCCCAGGAGGCGCCGGGACGCGCAGCCGGCCAAGGCGCAGCCCGGCCAGGGCCGCCGCCCGGCCCGAGCGCCGGAAGGCCGGCCTCAGCCAGAAGGAGGAGCGCCGGCTGGCCGAGCTGGAGGCTGCCATGGACGCGCTCCACGCCCGCATCCGGCACGCTGGACGCGATCCTGGGCGGCCCGGCGGCCTTCATCACCGCCGACGCGCCCGGGCACCAGGCGCTGAAGGACCGGGACGCGGCCAAGGCCGAGCTGGAGGCGCTGGAACTGGAGTGGCTGGAGCTGGAGGAGAAACGGGTGCCGTCCTGATTTTTTTGCCAGATGAAGCAAATTTTAATATTATTTTGAGCAATTTTAGATTAAACATTGAGATGGGAAGCACAGATTTCCCTTATTCAGGAGAATGACCCGATGTCCCCCTCCCCCCTGCGCGACTTCCTGGAAATCCCCTACGACACCCTGGAGGAGATGAACCTCCAGGCCCAGGGCCAGCGGCTGCACCGGGTGCCGGCGGACAAGATCCGGGAAGAGCGGATGAAGTACCTGACCGACGAGAAGCGGATCAAGGCGGTCACCGTGTGCTTCACCGACCTGGAAGGCCGTTTCCACATGCTGGACTACGACAAGAAGTTCCTGATGAAGTCCAGCGACAACCTCACCTTCGACGGCTCCAGCATCCGCGGCTTCGCGGTGCAGTCCGAGTCCGACCTGCGCCTGACCATCGACTGGCCCGCCTTCTACTGGATGCCCTCCGACATCTTCGGCCCCGGCAAGGTGCTGGTGTTCGGCCTGGTGGAGAACCAGGACCACAGCCCCTACGCCGGCGACATGCGGGCCCGGCTCAAGGCCTACACCGAGAGCCTGTACGCCAAGGACGGCACCATCTGCAACGCCGCCCACGAGATCGAGGGCTTCCTGTTCAAGGGCCGTCGAGGCCGAGCGCCGCTACAACGAGACCGGCGGGTTCGAGTTCATCAGCACCGGCGGCTACTACCACAGCCTGCCCGGCGACGCCCTGCGCCTGTTCATCGACGCCTCCGCCGAAGCCCAGCGCGCCATGGGCTTCCAGAACGAGAAGGACCACCCCGAGGTGGCCCCCAGCCAGTTCGAGATGAACTTCAGCTACGCGGAGGCCAACATCGCCGCCGACCAGGTGCAGATCTACAAGCTGCTGGCCCGCCAGGTGGCGGCCCAGATGGGCCTCACCGCCTGCTTCCTGCCCAAGCCCATGGCCGGCGTCAACGGCAACGGCATGCACACCAACCTGAGCCTGGCCAACAAGGGCAAGAACCTGTTCTACGACAAGGGCGGCAAGGACGGCATGAGCCCGCTGGCCTGGGATTTCGTCCAGCGGATCATGGCCAGCGCCCAGGAGCTCTGCCTGATCCTCAACCCCAGCGTGAACGCCTACCGCCGCCTGGACCCCCACTTCGAGGCGCCCAACCAGATCAAGGTCAGCCCCGTCGACCGCGGCTCCATGATCCGCATCCCCCTGGGCAACGCCAAGTCGGCCCGGCTGGAAGTGCGCTCCGTGGCCCCGGACACCAACCCCTACCTGAACCTCTTCGGCCTGCTGCGCACCGGCCTGGAAGGCCCCCTGGGGGACATGGAGGACAGCGCCAAGCGCACCCGCACCCGGTTCCTCCCCGACAACATCCAGGACGCCATCCGCTTCTTCAAGGGCTCCAAGTTCCTCATGGACGCCCTGGGCGAGGAGGTGCACGCCAAGTACGCCGAGCTCAAGATGCTCCAGGCCGAACGCTGCCCCAAGGCCCTGGGCGCGCAGGTCAAGGCCAGCGAAATCCAGTTCCACCACGAAGTGACCAACCAGTACCTCTGGTCGCAGTTCTAGTCCGGCGCCAGCCAGGCCCAGCAAGCATCCGCACGAATGCCCCATCCCCGTCCCGACGGGGCTGGGGGGACCCTACCCGGGAGGCTGCGATGTTCAAGCGATTCCTGCAATCCCTCAAGCCGGCCCCGCGGGGGCCGATCACGCTGCCAGAAGCCCTGCCCTGGCTGGTGCCCAAGGTGCGGCCGCGCTTCGTCTACGAGTCCCAGTCGCCTGCGCACCGGCCGGCCCGGCCCCGAGTTCCGGCCGCTGGCGGGCATCTTCGCCATGAGCCTGGTGGTGGACATGCCCGACGTCGAGATCGACGTGGGCCCCGCGGAGACTGGGGGCCTGGAACGCCGACTTCGACCGCCTGATGCAGCGGGCCCGCACCAATCTGCTGGCCCGGTGCGGCGAGGACGGGTTCCAGAGCCTGGGCCCCGGCCGCTACCGCTCCACCTGGCGCGACAACCTCGACGGCAGCCGGGTGCTGCTGCCCGGCCTGCTGCAGCGCCTGCGCCTCGAAGGCGATCCGGTCGTGCTGCTGCCCAACCGGGACACCCTGCTGGTGGTGGGTTCCGAAGACCGCGCGGGCCTGGACTGGGCCATGGCGGGCGCGCTGGAATTCGTCGACGACGACCCGAACTCCCTGAACGCCTGCCCCCTGCGGCTGCGCAACTACCAGTGGGAGCCGTTCCGCCTGCGACACACCCCGCTCCTGGAGCGGATCCAGAGGCTCCGGCTCAAGGAGGAGTACGGCCACCAGAAGGCCCTGCTGGACCGCCGCCACGGCGTCGAGGGCCGGGCCATCACCCTGGCGCCGTTCCATGTGGAGAAGACTGTCAGCGGGCGGCCCTCCAGCTTCACCGTCTGGTCCCCGGCCATGGGCGAAGCCTGGCTGCCGGAAGCCGACCAGGTCCGGCTGGCCTGGGAATGGGGCAACGAGCGCGGGCGGGCCTGGGTGCCCTGGGCGAAGGTCCAGGCCCGCCTCAGCCACCTGCTGGAGCCGGTGGGGCTGTTCCCGGAGCGCTTCCGCTTCAGGACCCAGCCCCGGCCTGACCAGTTGGAAAGTCTGCTGGCGTAAGGCCCTCTTCGCAGGCCGCGGCGAGTTGGCGCCATTCCGGCGTCAGCCGCGCCCGGCCGCTCGCTGCCGGAGTCGGCGCGGTGTGCCGGCCGGGATGGCATACGTGGCGGTGTTCGTTCTGGATGATGGCGTCGATGATTTCGTCGTTGAAGGAGAACGGCATGGGTCACCTCCCGAAGGATGCGAAGTGGGACGGCCCCTGAAGGGGAACGGAAGCGCTCGAGTCCCTCCGCCTGCTGTCCCGCCGTTCGGATCTCGGTTCAGGACGCCGGCAGGAGGCCGCGCGACGGAGGTTCGCTGGATTCCCTGTGTTCCATCTCGCCCTCCTTTCGGGTCCAAAGCCAGGTTCGAGGGTGGCCCCATCGGCCGGGCCCGTCAACACCAAAATGGGCGGCGCCCGGAGGCGCCGCCCGTTGCCCGGATCCAGCCGGTTTAAAGGGTCGAAGCCGTGCCGGTGTAGTAGAACACCACGTAGGCCATCAGCGAGCCGTTCTGCGGCACACCGTAGACCTTGACCGGGGCGCCCTTGATCAATCCGGCCGCCGCCGCGGCCTGGCCCGTGGGGGTGGTGATGTCCACCGGGTTGACGGTGACCACGCCGTTGGTGCGGTCGATCTGGTAGACCAGGGGCGCGGATCCGGAAGCCGTGTTCAGGTCGATCGTCATGGCCTGGGTGCCATTGGGCACGGTCATCTGGAAGGTCGCGGTGCCGTTGGCCAGCGACCAGGCCGTGCTCACGCTGCCCAGGGGCAGCGGGGTCGGTTCGAGCACGCTGAACATGGCGTCCCAGCCGGGGGTGGCGGCGGTGCCGTTCCAGAGGCTGTAGCTCACCCCGTAGGGCACCGCGTTGATGGCCGGGGTGCCGCCGAAGGTGGCCGACCCGGACACGGCCGCCACGAAGCTCTGGATGGCGGTGACGGTGCTCGAACTGCCCGGATTGAGCAGGGTGGGATAGCCGAGGTTCCACCACTTGAAGCCCAGGTAAGGATCGCCCGTGGAGGGATCGATGCCGTTGGCCACGGTGGAGGCGATGTAGGGCAGGTTGAAGTCGGTGTAGTCGTCGCTGGCGGTGGCGAACGCGTGCGTGTAGTCGAAGCTGCTGGTGTTGGCGCTGGAGATCACGCCGTCGTACTTGGCGATCTCGATGTCCACGTCGATGGCGTCCATGGTGGTGGGATCCACGGTGGTGTGCACCTTGAACCCGCGCGCCAGGAAGCCGTCATTCATGAAGGCGACCCCGCCGCTGCCGCTGATGGGGGTGACGCCGGCGGTGGCGCTGGCCGGGGTGTGGAAATAGAAGTTGGTGGCGGCGGTCACGTTGACCTTCACGCCCTGGCCGTTGTCGTTCTCCACGGTGAAGGTGGGCGAGGCGCCGGCGCCGCTCACGTGCAGCACGTGCCCTTCAGGATTGACGAAGACGGTGTTGAAGGAGGTGCTGGTGTAGACCCGGGCGGCCACCAGGGTGCCGTTGGACTGGTAGCGGGTGACCACCCGGACAAAGGTGGTCTTGCCGGCCGCGGTGTTGGCGGCGAGCAGGGTGGCCAGGCTGGAGAAGTCCTTCACGGTGGCCGGAGCGATCGGGCTGCTGTCGAGGTTGAAGAACAGGGTGCCGTTGGTGGCGTCGGCCAGGACCGGCAGGCTGACGCTGGAGGTGTTCTCGGTCTCGGGGCTGACGATCGGCCAGGTCGGGTAGTCCTTGCTCAGGGTCAGGGCGGTGTTGTCGGTGGACACGGCGGTCACCGTGCCGTACAGGTGGCGCAGCACCATGTCGGTGAGGCGGCAGGGATGGTGGCGCAGCATGGGGCCGTTGAAGTTCACCGCCCATACCAGCGACTGGGCGGCGGCGGTGACATGGCCGACGATGAAGGCCGGGTGCGAGAGGTCGAACTCCAGGTCGAGGGAATTGTTGGCGCTGGCGCTCACGACCAGGGGCTGGACCAGGTTGACGGTCGCGGTCACGGTCTTGCTGCCGGTGGCCCCGGTCGCGCCCTGGATCTGCACCTGGCTCGCGTTCGCGCCCTGGCCGTAGCTGGTGGCGGGGGCGCCGGCGAAGCCGGTGGAGGGATCGGCGGCGGAAGTGAGGTAGACGTCGCCGGGGTTGGCGCTGAGGGTGAGAATCGCCTGGGTGTAGGTTCCCGCCTTCACCTGGACGTTGCCCAGGATCTCGCTCGAGCTCGTCGAGCTGGACCAGGTTGACCGTGGGCGCCGGGGAGGGGGCGGTGTAGACGGTGACCGCGCTGGCGGCGCTGCCGCCCTGGGGAACCAGGGCGATGCCGAGCAGCTTCACCCCGATGGTCGCCCAATCCTCGGTGGAGGCGTCGCTCATCAACAGGGCGACCGTGCCGTTGCCGCTGGGGGGGGTGGAGGAGGCGACTGAACCGTTGGCTCCGCCGCCGCAGGCCAGGCCCAGCGCCAGGGCGGTGATGCCCAAGGCAGACAAGCCAAGGGAGTACAGCGGTTTGGGTAGAGAGGTCATGGATTCCTCCTAGGGGTAGGGGACGCCCCGGCCAGGGAGCCTGGCGGGTACGGGGTGGGTGGGGTTGCCGGGGCGGTGGCGGGGACCGCCCGGGATATTTCGAAGCTGCCTGTGATCGAGAGTTTAAGCCGCCGTCACAAGGGCACATGGTACAGTTGGATATTCTTCGAATGGTACAGGGCCGGCGTCCGCGGTCCCGTTCCTGACTTGAGCGACATCCCCAACTTCCACTGCAAAGGGAGGGCAAGTGCGGAAAGCAGTCTGGCTGGCTCTGGTGGTCACGCCATTCGCGGGCCAGGCCCAGGCTTTGAACCCGGCCATGTTCCAGCTGCTGGCCGAGCAGTCGCGCACCGCCTTCACCATCCAGGGCGCCGGCGCCCGGGCCATCGGCACCGGCGGGGCCTTCATCGCCGTGGCCGACGACGCCACCGCCGTCTCCTACAACCCTGCCGGGCTGGCCCAGCTGCTGCGCCCGGAGTTCTCCCTGGTGGGCGAGGGGGTCACCCGGGACCTGTCGCTCACCGGCTTCCAGGGCCAGCCCCCCAACCAGGACACCACCTTCAGCGACACCTGGTCGAAGAACACGCACGCCCGCCCCACCTTCGCCTCCTTCGCGGTGCCCTGGAAGCACGACGGGCTCAACCGCACCTTCCTGGTGAGCTACCAGCGGCTGTTCGACGCCAACTTCGCCAACGCCTCGGCCTACCAGGGCGCCGCCAGCGGCGGCTCCACCATCCAGGACGTCTCCCAGCAGGTGAACCAGAGCGGCGGCTTCGACCTCTACTCCGTGGCCATGGGGGCCGAATTGTCCGAACGGATCCTGGTGGGGGCTTCGCTGAACTACTGGCTGGGCCGGACCGGGTTCAGCTCCAGCTCCACCAGCACCACCTCCGGCGTGGGCCTGCCCTTCAGCTCGGTGCTGTCCCAGAGCGACGTGTTCCGGGGCATCAACGCCAACCTCGGCCTCATCTGGCGCTCGCGCTACGTGAACCTGGGAGTGGTCTACCGCACCCCCTTCACCGCCAGCTACGACTCCACCGACAGCTACGCCAGCATCAACCCCGCCACCTTCACCCCGGTGGCGCAGGCCACGGAGACCGACACCAAGGTGAAGTGGCCGGAGACCCTGGGCTTCGGCGTGGGCGTCCACCCGAATTCCCGGCTGCTGGTCTCCTTCGATTCCAGCCACACCCCCTGGTCCCACGCCACCTATTCCAGCGGGCTGAACTGGTTCGACTACCAGAACCCCACCGTCACCCGGAACACCACCGACCTGCACGCCGGCACCGAGTGGATCGCCTACGTCGGCGACAGCGTGGTGGTGCCGCTGCGGGCCGGCGTATTCCGGGAGCCGCAGCCGGTGGTCGACGTGGTGACCGGGGCCCAGCGGGTGCTGCAGGGCTGGACCGCCGGCTTCGGGGTCAAGTTCGCCGACCTGACCTTCGACCTGGCCTACAAGTACGCCCATGACGTGCGCTACGTGTCGCGCTTCAACACCGACGCGCCGGTGGGCGGCGTCGCCGCCACCGGCCTGGGCTACGAGGGCCTCACCGAGCGCAGCTTCTACCTCTCCGTGATCTACCAGCTGGACCCGGACCTGGTGCGCAGGGCCCTGGCCTGGACCTTCATCGGGAGCGACGCCGGAAAATGAAGGCCGTCGCCGTCCCGGTCCTGCTCTGCGCGGCGACCCTGTCCGCGCAGTCCTGGCCCACCTTCTTCTCGGCCTACCAGGACGGCCTGGACGCCCAGAAGCGGGGCGACCACGCCCTGGCGCGCCGGGCATTCGCGCGGGCCGTGGCCCTGGAGCCCCAGCCCGGGCAGCGGGTGAAGACCTACGGGCTCAACTTCCTGCACGACTACTACCCCTACCTGCGGCAGGCGGAATCCTGCCTGGCCCTGGGCGACCTGGCCGGGGCCGATGCGGCGCTGGCCGAGTCCCGGCGCAGGGGCGTCGAGCCCGCCGCACAGCGGGACGCGCTGCTGATCCGGCTCCAGCAGGCCAGGACCCCGCCCGCCCCTCCCGAACCGCCGGCCGTGCCCGTCGCGGCCCCCGCCGCCGCGCCCGCCGCGGCTCCGGCCGCCGTGCCCGCCACGACCCCCGCCGCCGTGCCCGTCGCGGCCCCCGCCGCCGTGCCCGCCGCAGCCCCCGCCGCCGCGCCCGCCGCAGCCACCGCCGCCGCGCCGGTCGCGGCTCCGGGCGCCCTGGCCGGCGCGGCGCCGGCCTCGGCCCCGGCACCCGTCATGCCGTCCGGCACTCCTGCTCCCGTCCCGGCGCCCAACCGGGCCGCGCCGGTCGCGCAGCCGGCTTCGCGCAAGGAGATCCCGGTTCCGGCGGCGCCCACCGCCCAGGGGGTCCCCGTCCTTCCCGTTCCCGCGCCGGCCGCCCAGCCGGCTCCGGCGCCCGCCCAGCCGGCCCCGGCCGCGGGACGCAGGGCCGCCTGGGGCATCGGCGGCCTTGCCCTGGCGGCGGCCATCGCCTTCCTGGCGCGGCGTTCGCGCCGGCGCCCCGCGGCGGCCGCGACCCTGGGCCTGCCGGTCCCGGCGGGACCCGGCGGCGCGGGGCTCGCCTTCGGCCCCTACCGCGCCACGCGCGAACTGGGCCGGGGTGGATGCGCCACGGCCTACTTCGCCTACCACCAGGACACCGGGGCCGAGGTGGCCATCAAGGTGCCCCACGCGCACCTGGCCGAGGATCCGGACTTCCGCGCCCGGTTCCGGCGCGAAGCCTCCCTGGGCGCCCTGCTGGACCACCCCAGGGTGGTGAAGATCATCGACCCGGGACCGGCCGAAGGGGATCTGTGGCTGGCCATGGCCTTCATCCGCGGCATCACCCTGGACGCCTTCATGAGCGGCAAGGGGCCGCTGCCGGTGGCCCAGGCCGTGGCCATCGCCGCCGACATCGCCGAGGCCCTCGCCTACGCCCACGGTAAGGGGGTGGTGCACCGGGACCTGAAGCCGGCCAACGTCATGCTGGGCGACGATGGCGCGGTGGTGATGGATTTCGGCATCGCCCGCATGCTGGACGCCGCCCTGACCAGCAGCACCATGTACCTGGGCACCCCGCTCTACTGCGCACCGGAGGGGGTGCTGGGCTCCCGGGTCGGCCCGCCCGCGGACCGCTACGCCCTGGGCATGATCCTGTTCGAGATGCTGGCAGGGCACGCGCCCTTCCAGTCCGACAACATATACAAGATCCTGGAAGCCCAGCAGTTCGAGCCGCTGCCGGACCTGGGCCGGATCCGCCCCTACACCCCTCCCCGCCTGGTGCGCCTGGTGGAGCGGCTCTGCGCCAAGGCTCCCGAGGACCGCCCGGAGGATCCGGAGACGCTGGCCATCCTGGGCGAGCTCAGGTCATGAGGGCCACGGCCCGCTGCAGCTCCTCCGGAGTGTAGCCGGTGAAGCCCAGGCGGGTGGCGGCCCGTTCCCGCTTGTCCAGGTCGTAGTGCTTGCCCATCCGCAGCTTCAGCCCCCTGGATTGGCAGGCCCGGATCCAGAGGGAGAAGCGCAGCGGATCGGCCAGCGGGCCGGCTCCCTCGAGCCAGAGCGCCATGGCGCCGTGCCGGCCGAACGCCAGGGTCGGCGCCATGGCGTGGCTGAGCGCGTCCTCCAGGGCCTCGCGGCGCTCCGCGGCGGCCTTTCGCACCCGGTGCAGCTGGCGCTGCAGCTCGCCGTCCAGGATCAGTTCGGCCAGGGCCCACTCCTGCACCGGGTCGCCCTGCCAGTCCACATGCTGCCGGGCCCGGGCCAGGAGGCCCGCCAGCGGCTCCGGGGCCACCACGTAGGACACCCGGATGCCCGGCGCCAGGATCCGGGACAGGCTGCCGGCGTAGATCACCTGGCCGGCGTCGCGGCTGGCCATGGGCGGGGCGGCGCCCTGCAGGTAGTCGAATTCGGGGTCCAGCTCCAGGATGGCGAACCGGTGCCGCCGGGCCAGTTCCAGCAGGCGGGCCCGGCGCGGCTCCGCCAGGGGCGCGCCGGTGGGGAAATGGCACTGGGGCGTGAGCACCACCAGGCGCGGCGGGGCGCTCTGTTCCAGCAGCCGCTCCAGGGCGGCCACGTCCACCCCTTCGCCGTCCACCGGCAGGCCCGCCAGCGCGGCGCCGGACTGGCGCAGGGTCTCCCACACCAGCGGGTTTCCGGGGTTCTCCACCGCCACCGCCCCGCCGCCGGGCCCCACCAGGGCCTGGGCCACCACCGCCACCGCCATGGAGGTGCTGCGCAGGATCAGGATCTGCTCCGGGCCGGCCATGATGGCGCGCTGGGTCTTCAGGTGCTCGGCGAGCGCTTCGCGCAGCCGCATCAGGCCCTTGAAGTCGGAAGCGCCCAGGAGCTTGGGGCCCTTGAGCTTCAGCCCGCGCTGGTAGGCCCGGCCAAGCGCCATGGACGGGGCCAGGCGGGCGTCCGCCAGGCTTTCGGTGAGGTCCATGATGACGTTGGCCGTGCTGGTGATGGGCTGCAGATGGGCGGGCAGGTCGAAGCCCGCGGCGGCGCCCGGGGATGCGCTCCCGGCCTGGCGCGGGGAGAGGTCGGGCAGCGGGTCGGCCACGAAGAAGCCGCTGCGCTCCTGGGAGGTGAGCCAGCCCTGGTCCTGCAGTTCGCGCAGCGCCGCCAGGATGGTGTTGACGGTCACGCCCAGCCGGTCCGCCAGGTCGCGCACGCCCGGCAGGGCCACCCCGGGCAGGATCCGCCGGTCGCGCACCGCAGCCAGGATGGCCTCGGCCACCTGCATGTATAGCGGCCCCTTCCGGACCGCATCCAGGCTCAGGTGGAGGTCGCCCACCCTCATGGCTGTACCTTGCGGAACATTTCCAACTGTACCTCCGTGACCCCGTACGTCAGTGTAAATTAAAGGTGATCATACACCGCGGTCACTCGAAGGAGCCTGCATGGACCTCAAGCGTCATCTCTCGGCGTGGCTGGCCGCCGCGGCGCTCGCGCTCCTCGCAGTCAGCTGCGCGAAATCCAGCAGCGGCGGCAGCGCTCCCGCCACCCCCGCGGCCAGCACCGGCAGCGTCGCCATGTCCGTCAGCGACGCCTCCACCGAGGACTGGTCGGTCATCGGCGTCAAGCTCCTCGGCATCACCCTCACGCCCCAGGGCGGCGGCACCCCGACCACGATCCTGGCCACCCCGGCCGCCGTCCCGGTGCTGAACCTGGTCCAGCTGGACAACCTCAGCGACGCCCTCGGCACCGCCCAGGTGCCCACAGGCACCTACACCAAGGCCACCCTCATCCTGTCGGCCAACCCCGGCGACGTGACCCTCACCGTCGCCTCCAACCCCTCGGCCACCTTCTCCACCGACTTCCCGGGGCTCGCCGGCACGACGATCCCGCCCGCCAACATCCAGATCAAGGGCGCCACGGGCGCCGCCGGCAGCCTCACCGTCCCGGTCACGGTCAGCCTGGCCAAGCCCCTGGTGGTCAAGGCCGGGCAGTCCAGCAACCTCGACCTGGAATTCGAGCTGTCCCTCCCCGCCTTCCTCATCGACCACACCCCGGCCGGCGGCGGCAACATCTGGACGGTGAATTTCACCGACACGATCCGCCACCACCCGGTGGCGGCGGCCCCGCAGATGGTGCTGCGCCAGGTCTACGGCACCGCCATCCAGGCCGGCGCCTCCTCGATCACCCTCACCCGCGATTTCCCCACTCTGCCCATCGCCACCCCGGAAACCGCGACCGCCACCCCGCAGGTCCTCCAGATCAGCCCCGACACGGTCAACGGCACCACCTTCCACGACGTGGACGCCAAGCCCCCCACCGTGACGACGATCAAGGACTTCTCCTCCATCGCCGGCTCCCTCGCGGGCAGGTACGTCAGGGCCGTGCTGCGCTTCCAGCCGGACGGCAGCCTCGTGGCCGTGCGCATGTGGGCCAGCAGCAGCTTCAACAATGTCTGGCTGAGCCCGGAAGGGCACGTGACCCACGTCCTGCTCGGCTCCGCGACGGCCCCCTACCAGATCGTCGTGGAAAGCGAGCAGGGCGCCCCGGTGACCGTCACCGTCAACAACGAGACCCAGTTCTTCTACCGCGTCCCCGCCGACGCCCTGGCCGACGCCACCCCCATCGCCACCGGCACCGCCTTCATGGACGCGCACAACCTGGTCCGCGGGTTCAAGGTCCACGTCAGCTACGTCGATCCTTCAGCCGCCACGCTCGTGGCCGAGTCGGTGGACATCGAGAACGCCAACTACTCCGGCTACATCTCCGCCGCCACCAGCGCGGGCTTCACCTACACCCGCGCCTTCGCCGACAGCGCCGACGACTACACCGCCACCCTCGGCTACATCCCGGCCGCCACCCCCAACGGCAACGACGCCGCCGGCAACCCGGTCACGGGCTTCGACTGGTGGGACCTCACCCTGTGGTCCCAGGCCGACACCAGCGCCAGCGCGATCGCCGATTTCACGGGCACCGTGGGCGGGAGCGTCGATTTCGGCGGCACCGTGGGCCTGATCAAGGTATGGGGCGCCAGCGCCGCCATTCCCGACGCCGTCAGCGGCTGGGACGCCCGCTGGGTCGTCCTGCAGCCGCTCCGGCTGCCCACCGGCAAGGTGGTCACCCCCTTCGCAGCCGACACCTTCACCATGGTCGTGAAGGGCGGCAGCACCACGCCCGTGACGGTGAACCTGAACAGCACGACCCTGGTCTACCAGATCGACCTGGCCGGCGCCATCTACACGGTCGCCCCGGTCGACCCGACCGCCGGCGCCGCCACCATCGCCGCCAACCTCGGCGCCGGAAGCCCGGTGGTGGTCTACGGCATTCCCCAGCAGAACGGCACCATCATGGCGTCGGTCCTCTACTACACGACCACGGCGGCGCTCTAGGAGCCTGTCCAAGTTAAGCACCCGGGTCCCGACCGTCGCCCCGTTCGTCGTCGCCGGCAAGGCCGGCGCCAACGGGAAAGCAACGAAGGCCGACGTTCGACGGTGTTCGCACGCTGGCCCTTCGTAGCGGCTGGTGACAGGTTGTGGGGCCGGGCTCTCCAGGTACGGCCTGGGGCCCAAGGGGCCCGACCCGAGGGGGGGCTTGGTTCCTTGCGAGGCGCGCCGACCGTTCAGTTTGGGGGCGTTTCGCGCGTACCAGAAAGATCCGGGGAATCCTCGCGCCAAAGCTAATGTTGGGCCGAGCGTGTACGATAAGAGAAGTATGACCAAGCGATTCCGGCCCTGGGACCCCAAACAGAAGTGGCTGTTGCCACCCGAGATCACCGAATTCATTCCCGAGGGGCATCCCGCCCATTTCGTGCGGGACCTCGTGGTCGAGGAACTGGACCTCAGCGCCATCCTCGGTTCCTACGTGGAAGACAAAGGTTTTCCGCCGTTCCACCCGGCGATGATGACCGGTCTCCTGCTTTATGCCTACACCCAGGGCGTGTTCTCCTCCCGGAAAATCGCCAAGGCCTGCATCGAGAGGATGGATTTCGCGGCGGTGACCGGGTTCCAGAAACCGGATTTCCGGACCATCAGCCTGTTCCGCAAGCGGCACCTGGCCGCTCTGGGCGGTTTGTTTCAGCAGGTGCTCATGTTGTGCCGGCAGGCCGGGCTGGTGGCCTTGGGGCACGTGGCCTTGGATGGGACTAAGGTCAAGGCTAATGCGAGCAAGCACAAGGCCATGAGCTACGACCGGATGGTGAAGGCCGATAACGAGTTCGCCGAGGTGGTGAAGGGCTGGCTGGACCAAGCGGAGATCACCGATCTGGGCGAGGATTACCGGTTCCGGAACCGCCAGGGCGATGAGTTGCCGGCCTGGGTGGCGAACAAGGTGGAGCGGATGAAGAAGATCCGGGAAGCCAAGGCGGCCCTGGAGCAGGAGGCCATCACCAAGGCCAAGGAAGACGAGAACAAACCCAAGAAGAAGGCCAAGCGCAAGAAGCAGGATGATGATGAGGATCCGCCCGGGCCGCCTGAGCCTCCGAAACCCGAGCCCAAGGCCCAGCGCAATTTCACCGATCCGGAAAGCCGGATCATGCCCACCAAGAACGGCTTCGAACAGTGCTACAACGCCCAGGCCGGGGTGGACGCCAAAGCCCAGGTGATCGTGTCCTGCGACGTCGTGAACACCAACGCCGATTGCCCCCAGTTGCTGGCCATGGTGGATCAGGTTCGGGCCAACCTGGGCCGGAAACCCGACGTCTGCTCAGCGGATGCTGGCTACTGTTCTGAGGCCAACCTGGAAGGCATGGCCGCCAGGCACATCAGAACCTACATCGCGACAGGCCGGCAGAAGCACGGCACCAAGGCTGCGACCCATGCGAAGAATGGCAAGACCGGGAGTCTGGTGGCCGCCATGCGGGACCGATTGAAGCGCGGGGGCTGGCGCAGCCCTTACCGATTGCGCAAGCAGGTGGTCGAGCCAGTGTTCGGCCAGATCAAGCAAGCCATGGGCTTCCGCCAGTTTCTGCTGAGGGGCCTCGCCAAGGTCAAGGCCGAGTGGCAGCTTGTCTGCACCGCGCACAACCTCCTGAAACTCGCGAGGGCCACTTCCTGAAGCCTGGGGGCCTGAATCAGGGTATCAGAGGCCCTATATCGGCTTTCCGATCACTTTGCCGGCGCCTACCGGTACTTTTGCCCTCCGTTTTTCAGGGAACGGTCTGACCTGGAGCGACGAAGGAGCGGAAGGTCAGAACGTTCCCTGAAAAACGACCCTGGCAAAAATCCGGGACACGGATCAATACGTAGACGGGCTCCTAGGTCCGTTGTTCCGCCCGTCGTACCTTCCGGTCGGCTTCGGGTTCCGCGTGATTGCGCCGACCCACCGGCGCGTGGTCCGCTTGCAACGTCCTCGCTGCGCTGCGGGCGATGCAAGCGGCCACGCTGCCCCTTCCCCCCAGGGACGAATCGATTCGTCTTCGTTCCAATGAACAAAAATTCTAAACAACCATCCCGGGACCCTGGGCATTCCAGGGAGAGGTCTCCTCGCCCCCATGGCGCCAACCGAAGGAACCCCCACCCCAGGCGGGGAAGGACAGCGTGAGACCTTGGCGCACGCGCAGGAGGCGAAGCCGACGAGCATGCGGCAAGGCTCTCACGCACCGGTGGGTCGGCGCACCGCCCCGGCACCCGAACCCAACCGCAAGGAGCGGCGGGCGGAACCAAGGACCTCGCGGCAGGCCGGGTTCGGAATCTCCAACTTTCCTGGGGGAAAATTTTGCCGTTTGTTTTTCGCTTTTTTTACTCCATATTTAAGCCCTGGGAGGCAGGGCGTGCTGGCGATGTGGGTTCCGGAAATGCCGTTTCAAATGGCCTGGCAGCAGGATCCGGGGCTCAGGGACCGGCCGCTGGCCTTCCTCAGCCCCGGCCCCCAGCGCACCCCATGCCTCTGGCTGGTCAACCGGCTGGCCCGTGAAGGGGGCCTGGCCCCCGGCGAGCCCATGGACCACGCCCTGCGCCGCCTGCCCGGGCTGCGCGTGCTGGACCCCGCCCCCCAGACCTGGTGGGAGGCCCAGGGCCTGCTGGGCGAATTCCTGCAGCACTGGTCGCCCCAGGGGCTGCTGGGCCGCATGGGCGAGGCGCTGCTCGACCTGGGCGGCACCGGGCGCCTGTTCGGCCCGCCCCGGGACACCGCCGCCCGGATCCAGCGGGAGCTGGCCCTGCAGACCGGGTGGTCCAGCCGCGGAGGCCTGTCGCGCAGCGCCACCGCCGCCCGGCTGGCGACCCGCGCCGGCGCCGGACTGGAGCAGGTGCCCGACGGCACCGAGCAGGTGTTCCTGGCGCCCCAGCCCCTGGGCCGCCTGCCGGACCTGTCGCCGCGGCTGCGCTGGCGCTTCCAGCGCCTGGGCCTGCGCCGCCTGGGCGACCTGCAGCCGGTGCCGCTGGCGACCCTGGGCCAGCTCATGCCCGAGGCCGAGGCGCGCACGGTGCTGGCCCAGGCCCGGGGCGAGGACCGGCCGCGCCTGCCCATGCTGGCCGACCCCCTGGAGCGTTCCCGCCATCCCTGGCGCCTGGAGCCGCCCCGGCTGGCCGAGGAGGTGCCGCTGGCCTGCTGGTGCCTGGACCGGTTCTGGAACGAGGGCCGCTCGCCCCGGCAGCTGACGCTGCGCTGGTGGGACGTGGACGGCGGGGCGCACCGCTGGCAGGCCCCGGCGGAAGCCCTGTCCCAGCCGCCGCTGGCCCTGGCCCCCCTGGTGGAGGCCGCCTTCCGCCGGGAGGCGCGCCGGCGCATCCTGGTGCACCGCCTGGAACTGCATCTGGCCTGGGGCCTGGGCCGGACGTTGGGCCTCTTCGAAAGCCCCCTCACCCGCAAGCTGGACCGGCTGGAGCCGGCCCTGGCCAGGCTGCGCCGGCGCTACCCGGGGCAGCCGGTGCTGCCCGGGTGGGCGCGGTGAGGGAGCGGAGGCAGGCTGGTTGTCAGGGGTTCCCATCATCTGACCACATCTCGCAAGTGTCCTCGAAGTTCTTATTCTTTACTGGGTACAGCCCATAGGTGGCGTATAAAGCACACAGTGTTTCATTCTCTCTAACGCCAGGAAGATGGACACCATGCGGTATAACATAGATTTTACCATCCTTTCCCTTGATACTCTTTGGATCAGAGAATCCAGAAGCTTTTCCTTTTTCAAGAAGAACAAATGTAATTGCCTTTCCTTCAGATATTTTACTTGTCAATTCAGGTTTTTGAGCCATTCTGAAATATTTTACCATGTCCATTGCCGCACCGACGTAGCTCGGGACCTCGAGTCGCTCGGCAGTAGAGACATGATAATGAGGATCAGGGCTAATCCAGAACCAGTCGATATCACATCCAGGGAAAGGAGGCGGTGGTGGATATTTTGATTTTCGATAGCCCTCCTTGGCGATCTTCCAAGCCCAATATCTTAGATATTGCCCCTGCGGGGACACCCGGTGAAGTCCATATTCGATTCTCAATCCAGCATCATCCAAAGCAGAAGACAATTCACTCAATTTAGTTTTGAATGTTGGATCTAGATGTTCAATCCCTTCTTTCAATCCCATTTCTGCATGCGCAAATTGAACTCTACTTGTTAATGCAAATAACGGAGCGCTCGTGATCAATATGATGCCACAAAACATTTTAATCATACAGTCCCCTTCCATGAATTGATTTCCCAAACTCCAGTTGAAATACCGAACAAATAATTTGGCCAAATCCCAAAACATGCTAACGTACATCTGGTTCCATTTCGTATGTCAAATAATAATAATAATGTGCTAAAACATCATTTGATTTGATATCAATACATTTGGCATGAAAACCTTCCATTGATTTATAACAATTTATAGAAAAATCCTTGTCCTTAAAATGAACCAAGTATCCTTTCACTGATTTTTGCGTATTTACAGTGCTCCCATCACGAAGTAACATCCCAATGTCAGTGTTTTTTGTTTCAATTTTATAATCTATTTGTCCTACATAAAAGTAAATATCATTATCTCCGATAATATTTTCAAAATGCCCCGGAACAATAGAACCATTTTTAATATCATCATTGATCATTTTTAACGAAACAGTTTTAATTTTATCTATATTTCCAGTTTTGCCATTGTTAGTAATGTAAATTAATTTTTTTAAATTTTTTGTGTTTTTATCAGTGCAATAGATTCTTAAGTTGCTTTTGGAACTTAACGTATATATACCAACCAGTGAAATATCATCAGGATCATATTTTGATGTTTGAGCTGAGCCCAATAAAGTTGGCACCGAAGATAACATTGGCATCACTATCCCAATATTAATGGCCATCATCCGACCAATGCGGAGGGTCTGATTCCAATTTATAGACTCCATACGTGGCTCCGACAGCTTGTAATTCATGGTTACTCCCATTTTTTGGTGAAGAAGTTATTGTTACAATGGAACCGTCCTTTTTCGCAATCGTCAGGTCTCCTGACCACATGATTATCATATCTATCGCCCTTCCATCGCTGTGCCTGGAATTTCTGGCGGGACGGTATACCAGATTGTATCCTTCCACCATACCTGCCGCCCCCGCAAGTGCTTCTCCAAACTTGGCCGTGTGGAAATGATTATTCCCTGGGCAATTACGCAAAGTAACTATAAATTCACTATTATCTAACCATAGCCAGATAATGTCGACACTACCATAGGCCAAATCTCCAGCATAGGATGGCACAGCTGGGATGAACCAATTCATGTTTGGTGGTATCCCTACGCACGGTGAAGTGGTTTCAAACCAATAATCCTCTTTTTTAATCATCCATGACCAGTGCATTAGATATTGTCGTTGTTCTGGTCTTCGCGTTGAAGCTATTGTCACTTTCGCTTCACCCTCCCTTAAGGCATCAATAAAATCTCGCGCCTTTGGAAAGAACGATTCATTCAAATGTAACAATGAACTCGAAGGTGGATACTTTGAGCACCATGCCGGGCCACTTTTGGTAGCTTCAGAATACCCAACTATCGTTGTGCTAGCTGCAACTATCAGTATGACCAAATTTTGCATCTTTCCTCCACATCATCGTTCCAGCAAGTTCCCTTGATTTTTTGTTCATAATTCGAATTGATTGGTATCGGCCATTCAGTTCGTCCTGGCCTACCACCAATCTGGTGAAACTCAGAAATTTGTTTCAAGAGATGGAGCTTGTTTTACATAATTTAATTAATAATAAAATTAATTAATATTTATTTACCTTTTTATTGTCGTCATTGGGAATTACATCATTGGCTCACAGTGAGAGGGCTTAGAGGCAATACGCTCAGTACAAGCCGAGAATATTTTTCCTCAGCGTTCCTCAGCGAGATCTCCGACTCGACGCACTGCGTCGAGTCGGAGATCTCGCTGAGGAACGCGGAGAGAAGCATAGATGGCTTGTACCGACGGTATTGGCCCTAGGAGTTTGTCCAAGTTAAGCGTCCATGTCCCGACCCAACGCCCTGTTCGCTCCCGGTCAGTCGCATTCGCGACTGCCGTGAGCGTAAAGGAGGCCTTCGGTTCAGGGGCCGGTGTTCCACCTTCGATGAAAAGCTGAGGAATCGGCGAATCAGAGGTAAAACTTGGCAGGGTCTGTACGATAAATAGGTATGACCAAACGATTCCGGCCCTGGGACCCCAAGCAGAAGTGGCTGCTGCCACCTGAAATCACCGAATTCATCCCTGAGGGGCATCCGGCCCATTTCGTCCGGGACCTCGTGGTCGAGGAACTGGACCTCGCCGCGATCCTCGACACCTACATGGAAGACAAAGGCTATCCACCCTTTCACCCGGCGATGATGGTGGCGTTCCTGCTCTATGCCTATACGCAGGGGGTGTTCTCCTCCCGGAAGATTGCCAAGGCCTGCATCGAGCGGATGGATTTCGCCGCCGTGACCGGATTCCAGAAGCCTGATTTCCGGACCATCAGCCTGTTCCGTCCGCGCCAACCTGGGTCGGAAACCCGATGTCTGCTCAGCCGATGCCGGGTACTGTTCGGAGCCCAACCTGGCCGGCATGGCAGCCCGGCACATCAGGGCCTACATCGCGACCGGGCGCCAGAAGCACGGTTCCGAGGCCGCGACCCATGCCAAAAACGGCAAGCCGGGGAGCCTGGTCGCAGCCATGCGGGACAAGCTGAAGCGGGGTGGATGAGACGCACTGCGTCGAATCAGCCCGTACCGGCTTCGCAAACAAGTGGTCGAACCCGTATTCGGCCAGATCAAACAAGCCATGGGCTTCCGCCAGTTTCTGCTGAGGGGCCTCGCCAAGGTCAAGGCCGAGTGGCAGCTGGTCTGCACTGCCCACAACCTACTGAAGCTGGTGAGAGCCACCTCCTGAAGCAGGTTCCCGGTGATACGCTGCCTCAGGGCGCAATAAGGGCCCTGATTTCAAGCCAGTGGGGGGTGAAACAAGGACCCTGGTCCGGAGGGCATTCAACGGTTTGGTTCCTTGATCGGAGCGAGGAACGAGCGGAGATCAAGGAACCAAACCGGCATACGGGCGTAATGGTGGGACCCGGATCAAGTACTTGGACGGCCTCCTAGATCAATCCGCAAACTTCAAGGGGGAAAAATTGCCCGTTTGCATTTCGTTTTTTTTACGCCATATTTGAATCATTGGAGACGGATGGTGCAGACGACCTTGGCTTCAGAAGTTCATCTGGGTGACTATTTGCGTCACCTGGGCAAGCGTCGGCAGCCGTCCGGTCAGGCCATGAGGATAGCCAACCTCGCTCGCCTGGAACTGGGCGTGCTGCCCGGGTGGGCCCGGCTGATCCTCGCCGTCACCGACTTCTCCCCCGGCGAGGGGGTCTACCCCGCCGAACTGGTCGCGCGCCTGGCGCCGCGCCTGGGCTACACCCACGTGGCGGCCTGGGACCCGGGCCTGCACGGCTGGCCCCGGCTGCGCGGCGAAGGCCCTGGCGGCGGGCCTGACCCCGATCCTGGGCAGCCGGTTCCGCTGGCGCGGGCCTGGCCTTCGGCGCCCTGCCCCACTCCGACCGGGGCTACGCCGAGCTGTGCCGGCTGCTCACCGACCTGGCCCATGGCCGCCCGGGCGAGCCGCCCCGGGACTGCGCGCTCCTGGCCGAGACCCTGGAGGGCCTGGAGGCCCTGGCGGCCGAGGGCTTCGAGGCCGCGCTGCTGGCCCACGGGCGCAACCGGCGCGAGGCCGCCGAGGCCCTGGAGCGCGGCCTGCCGGCGGCGGCGCCCCAGGTGCTGCGCTTCCGCACCCCGGCCGGGCTGGAGCTGCACCGGCTGAAGCGGGCCATGGCCACCCGCGCAGCACCGTCCCCCGCACCGAGCCGCTGTGGGACCCCCGGGACGCCGCCGTGGACCGGGCCGCCTGGGAGGCCCGCTTCCCCGCCGCCGACCCGCGCGTGGCCCGGGCCACGGCCGCGCTCCTGGAGAGGCGTCGGCGGGCTGGCGCATGCACTGGGGCGAGTGGGTGATGCCGCGGCCCATCGGCCCCGACGACCAGGACCTGGACGCCGAGCTGCAGGCCCGGGCCCGGGCCGGCCTCGCCAGGCGCTACCTGCCGGTCACCGGCGCCGTGGAGGCCCGGCTGGAGCTGGAGCTGGACCTGATCCGCCGCAAGCGCTTCGCCGGCTACTTCCTGGCGGTGCACGACCTGATCCGGGAGGCCCGGGCCACCCGCACCTGCGGCCGGGGCAGCGGCGCCGCCTCCATCGTCAGCTACCTGCTGGGCATCACCAACGTCGACCCGATCGCCACCAACCTCATGTTCGAGCGGTTCCTGTCCGACGCCCGCCTGGACCCGCCGGACCTGGACATCGACTTCGCCTGGGACGAGCGCGACGCGGTCATCGCCTCGGTGTTCCGAGCGCTACGGCCGGGAGCGGGTGGCCATGGTCGCCAACACGTCTTCTTCCAGGCCCGGGGCGCCCTGCGCGACGTGGCCCTGGCCCACGGCCGGCCCGAGGCCGAGCTCAAGACCCTGGCCCGGCTGCAGCGGGGCTGGGACGAAGGCGTCCAGGGGATCCAGGACAACCCCGCCTGGGCCCCCATCCTGGCCCAGGCCCAGGCGCTGGAGGGGCACTTCCACCAGCTCTCGGTGCACCCCGGCGGCACCGTCATCAGCCCCGGGCCCCTGTGGCACCACGTGCCCATCCGAGCCCGCCCCGGCCAAGGAGGGCGTCGTCCATCACCGCCTGGGACAAGGACGGCGTGGAGGACTACGGCCTGGTGAAGATCGACCTGCTGGGCAACCGCAGCCTGGCGGTGGTGCGCGACGCCCTGGCGGAGCTGGGCGGCCGGCGCCCCGAGCGCCGCTGCGCTGGCAGCCCCGGCTCGACCCCGCCACCCAGGACCTGCTGGCCAGGGGCGACTCCATGGGCGTCTTCTACGTGGAGAGCCCGGCCACCCGCCAGCTGCAGCAGCGGGTGGGCAAGGGCGACTTCGAGACCCTGGTGATCCACAGCTCGCTGATCCGCCCCGCCGCGCACCACTGGATCGACACCTACGTGAAGCGCTCGCGCGGCGAGGAGGCCTACGTCCCCAGCCACCCGGTGCTGGGCGGGCTGCTCTCGGAAAGCTACGGCGTGCTGGTCTACCAGGAGGACGTGGTGCGGGTGGGCATGGCCATGGCCGGCTGGAGCCACCCGGAGGCCGACCAGCTGCGCAAGCTCCTGGGCAAGCACGACTGCGCCCGCAAGCTGCCGCTGTTCGAGGCGAAGTTCCGGGACGGCTGCCGGACCCAGGGCATCCCCGGCCCGGTGATCGACGAGGTGTGGGACATGGTGCGCACCTTCCGCGGCTACTCCTTCTGCAAGCCGCACTCCGCCAGCTACGCCCAGGTGAGCTTCGAGAGCGCCTGGCTCAAGGCGCACCACCCGGCGGAGTTCTTCGCGGCGGTGATCACCAACCAGGGCGGCTACTACGCCCCCATCATCTACCTGGGCGACGCCCGCCGGCACCGCCTGGTGGTGCGCGGCCCCGACGTCAACGCCTCGCGCTGGGCCTTCTCCGCCGAGGGCGAGCAGGGCCTGCGGGTGGGCCTGATGGCCGTGAAGGGGGCCCGGGAGGAGGAGCTGGGCGCCCTGCTGGAGGAGCGCGAGCGGCACGGCCCGTACGGCGAGCCTGGAGGACCTGCTGCGCGCGCGCGCCCCTGTCCGTGCCCACCGCCGAGGCCCTGGGCTCGGGCGGCGCCTTCGACCTCTGGGCCCCGGACGGCGACCGCACCCGGCTCCTGTGGACCCGGCTGGGGGGCGTCCCGCCCGGGGTCCGGCCCCGGCCCACCGACCCCTTCGACCGGGCCGCGCTGGAGTTGGAGATCCTCGGGCCTCACCCTGGAGCTGCACCCCGCCGCCCTGCAGCGGGCCCGCCACGGCGGCGCCCCCAACCGGGCCGAGGAGGCGGGCCGGCCCGGCCGCCACCTGCGCTTCTGGGCCCTGGTGGCGGCGGAGAAGACCGTGCGCACCGAGAAGGGCGAGCTCATGCAGTTCCTCACCTTCGAGGACGAGACCGCCCTGTGCGAAGCCGTGGCCTTTCCCGACGCCTACCGCAAGCGCCGGCGCCCGCTGCGCACCGGCGACGTGCTCCCGGTGGCCGGGCGCAGCACCCGCCAGGACGGCCTGGCGGTGCTGGAGGTGGTCTGAAACTTTTGCCCGGGACGGCGCATGAAGTCTGGATCGGAGGTCCACCATGTCCACCCGCGCCACCGTCCTCACCTGCTGCGCCTGCCTGGCCTGCCTGGCCTTGCCGGGCGCCACCACCCTCACCGTGCACAACCGGACCGGCCGGACCCTGGCCGTCACCCGCCTCTGGAGCCCCTGGCGGCCCGAACCGGACGATCCGGTCATGGGCGCGCCGTACTTCCAGCGCCGGATCAGGCCCGGGGCCGTGGCCACCTACCGCTTCCAGCTTCCGGGCAAGGACCTGGACTCCGAGTTCGTCATCCGCCGGCTGCCCCTGGACGGCGTCATCGACTTCGAGCACATGACGATCCGGGCGGTGGACGACGAAGGCGGGTTCGACGATGAACCGATGCCCGAGCCCGAGGCGCCGGCGCCGCGGGGCGACCTCTGACGGGGGGGTGCCCGTCGGGGCGGGTATATGATGCTCACGAGGAGCCCGCCATGCCCGCAGCCGACACCACCGCCCTGCTCGTGATCGATGTGCAGGAATCGTTCCGGCACCGCCCCGGCTTCGATCCCGGGGCGGTCGCGGATTTCCTGCCCGCGCAGAACGCCCTGATCGAAGCCGCGAACGAGGCCGGCGTGCCCATCGTCCGGGTCTTCCACGTGGCCGACGAGGGGGTGTTCGCCCCGGAGTCAGGGTGCGTGGTGCCCCTGACCGGCCTGGCCGAGTTCCGCCCGGCGCTCGAAGTGCGCAAGCGCCGGCACAGCGCACTGGCCGGCACCGACCTGGGCGCCTGGCTGACCGAGCGCGGCATCCGCCGGGTGGTCATCTCGGGCATGCGCACCGAGCAGTGCTGCGAAACCACGGCCCGGGCCGCCAGCGACGCCGGGTTCGAGGTGGTCTTCGTCACCGAGGCGACCCTCACCTTCGCCATGCGCCACGCGGGCGGCCGCACCTACACCCCCGAGGAGATCCGCGAGCGCACCGAGCTGGTCCTGGCCGGGCGCTTCGCCGCCATCAGCAGCGCGGCCGAGGCCTTTCGGTAAGCATATCGAGGATCTGGTCCGGGTCCGACGCGCAGGGCAGCTCCGACCAGCCCGATTCCGGGATGAATCCGCAGTTCCGGACGCCGGCCAGGAAGGCCCTGAGGCCGTCCCAGAAGCCGCCGCAATCCAGCAGCCCCACCGGCTTGCGGTGCAGCCCCAGCTGGCCCCAGGTGACCGCCTCGAACAGTTCCTCCAGGGTGCCGTAGCCCCCGGGCAGGGCCAGGAAGGCGTCGGCCAGGCCGGCCATGCGCGCCTTGCGGCTGTGCATGTCGGTGGTGACGATCAGCTCGTGCAGGCCGCGGTGGGCGTTCTCCCGGTCCACCAGGAGATGGGGCATGACCCCCACCACCTGCCCGCCCCCGGCCAGGGCGGCATCCGCCAGCGCGCCCATCAGGCCCGAATGGGAACCGCCGTAGACCAGGGTGATCCGGCGCCGGGCCAGGGCCCGCCCCAGGGCGGCGGCCGTTTCCAGGAACCGGGGATCGGAGCCGGGCTTGGAGCCGGCGAAGACACAGACGGAAAAGGGATGGACGCTCATGCCGCAGACTATATCACGGGGTCTTGACGGGGTCGGGCGGCCTGCGCGGCAGGCGCGCGGGATGCTCCGCCAGGCGCCGCAGCACCTCCTCCACGGCCCTTTCCAGCTGGGGGTCCCGGCCCGCCAGGAGGGCCCTGGGATCGCTCTCCACCTCGATGTCCGGGTACACGCCCTCGCCTTCGATGATCCATTCCCCGTTGCGCCCGGCGGTACCCTGCACCGGCACCCCGACGAAGCCGCCGTCCAGCAGCGGGCCGGCCATGGTGAAGCCCACCGCGCCGCCCCAGGTGCGCTTGCCGACCAGGGGGCCCAGGCCGCAGTCGCGGAAGTGATACGCGAAGATCTCGCCGTCGGAGGCCGTGGTCTCGCTGATCACGCAGGCCATGGGCCCGATGAACACGCTCTCCGGATAGGTGTCCGGGACGTCGCTGAAGGTGCCGAAGCTGGTGCCGAGCAGCTTGCGCCCCAGGCGGTCCAGGATCAGCTCGGAAAGGTTGCCGCCGGCGTTGGCGCGCACGTCCACCACCAGCCCCTCCTTGCGGATCTGGGGGTAGTACCACTTGATGAACTCGGCCAGGCCTTCCTCGGTCATGTCGGGCAGGTGGAGGTAGCCCACTCGGCCGCCCGAGAGCTGGTCCACCCGTGCCCGGGAGCGCAGCACGAAATCCAGGTAGCGCAGGTTGATCTCGCTGTCGACGGGGGTGTAGGTGACCTGGCGGGCGCCTTCGAAGCCGGGGCTGGCGTTGAGGGTCAGGGTGACCGGGCTGGTCTTGTGCCGGAGCAGGCGGTAGGGCGAGTCGCTGCCTTTCAGCTCGGTGCCGTCGATGGCCATGACGTAGTCGCCTTCCCGGGCGTCCACCCCCACCTCGGTGAGGGGCGAGCGGTAGCGCGGCTCTTCGTTGTGGCCCCGGTAGATCTGGGCGATCCGGTAGCGCTGGGACGGCTCGTCCAGTTCCAGCCGCGCCCCGGGCAGGCCCACCCTGGGCCGTTCCGGCTGGTAGAAGTCGCCGCCGCCCAGGAAGGCGTGCCCCACGTTCAGCTCGCCCACCATCTCCGACAGCACGTAGGTGAGGTCCGAACGGTGGGTCACGTGCTTGAGCAGCGGGCCGGTACTGGTCGCCCAGCGCCTTCCAGTCGTAGCCGTGCATGTTCCTGGCGTAGAAGAAGTCCCGGTAGCGCCGCCAGACCTCCTCGAAGATCTCGGCCCATTCCGCCGACGGCACGCTGTCCACCTGCAGCTCCCGGGTGGACACCGGCTGCCGGGCCGGGCCCGGCCGGGTCGCCACGAGGTAGAAATCGCCCTGCTGGCGCACCAGCGTCCGGCTGCCGTCGGCGCTGGCCTCCCAGCCCTGGATGTCATCGGCCAGGACGCCTTCCTGGCGCTTCTTCAGGTCGAAGGCGCAGAGGGCCTGCCGGGCCGGAGCCTCGCCGTAGGCCTGCGGCGCGGTCCTCGAGTAGAGCAGCTGGTCCTCCAGGGCCACCAGGTGGCTGAGGTTGCCGATCGCCACGGGCACCCGCACGGCGCGCTGGGCGAGCCCGTCCCAGTCGATGCGCAGCCGCCCGCCCGGCGCCGGCGCGGGAGCGGGCCTGGCCTGGCCTTCCTCGTTGCTTTCGGGCGGGAAGGGATGGGGCACGTCCCTGCGCAGGGCCAGGGCGAAGATGCCGACGTTGTCGATGACCGCGTAGTCGAACTCGACCGAGGACATCTGGGAGCGGTAGTCGCGCCGGGACAGGTAGTAGAGGTATCGGCCCGCGGGGTCCCAGGCGGGCGCGGCGACCTCGGACAGGTCGCCGGTGACCTGGCGCAGCCTGCCGTCGGCCAGGCTCCAGATGTGCAGGGAACTGTTCCCGTTCGGGTTGCTCAGGGTCAGGGCGAGGAACTGCCCGTCCGGGGACCAGGCATAATTGACGTTGGCGTCGGAGCCGTCCTTGGCCACCTGGGTCAGTCCGCTGCCGTCGGTGCCCACCACGTAGATCCGGCCGTCCTTGTCGCCCAGGGCCAGGTGCCTGCCGTCCGGGGCCCAGGCCAGGCTGAGCAGATAGGTCTTCAGGGTGGTGGTGAGCGGTTCGGGCCGGCCCCTGCCCTCCTGGTCCACCAGGTAGACCTCCTCCTCGCCGCTCATGTCGGATACGAAGGCGATGGTCCTGCCGTCCGGCGACCAGCGCGCCAGCTTGTCGTGGGCGCCCGGGCTTTGGGTGAGGTTGCGCACCGGCCCGGCCTTGATCGGCACCGTGAAGACGTCGCCCCGGGCCACGAACAGGGCCCGCTCGCCGGTGGGCGACAGGGTCCAGCTCTCCACCTCGGCGTCGACCCGGGTGGGCCGGCTGGCGCCGCCGTCGGTGGGCACCGTGATGAAGATGTCGCGCTCGGTGCCGTCGCGCACGTCGTAGACCCGCAGGCCGCCGGTCATCTCGAAGCACGATCCGGCCCGCGTGGTCGGTGGAGGCCCAGCGGACGTCCCATTTGCGGCTGAAGGTGAGCTGCTTGACCCGGTCCCGGGCCGGGTCGACGCTGTAGAGGTTCACGGTGCCGTCCCGGTCCGAGGTGAAGTAAAGCCGTTTGCCGATCCACATGGGGTCGTTCTCGGAGCGCCTGGAATAGGCCACGCGCTTCAGCCTGCGGGTGGCCAGGTCCATGACGAAGAGTCCCTGGGCGCGCCCGCCCTGGTAGCGTTTCCAGCTGCTGAAGTCGCGCGATCGCCGGGACGTAGGCCAGGCTCCTGCCGTCCGGCGAGATGGCCCCGGAGCCCGCGGCGGGCACGGGCAGGCGGCGCGCCGCCCCTCCTTCCATGCCGACGGTGTAGATCGCGCCCTCGCTGAGCACCCCGTCGGCGTCGCGCATGGAGCGGAACAGCACCGACCTGCCGTCGGGTGTCCAGCCCAGCACCTGGTTGTCGTATCCGGCCCAGGGGTTCAGCGGGCCCGCAGGCCGGGTAGAAGGTCAGCTGCCGGGGCACTCCGCCGCCGGAGGGGATGACGTAGACCTGCTCGTCGCCGTCGTACTGCCCGGTGAAGGCGATCCACTTGCCGTCCGGGCTGAATTTCGGGAAGAGCTCCAGGCCCGGGTGGGTGGTGATGTGGATGGCGGTGCCGCCGCCGGCGGGGGCGGTCCAGATGTTGCCGCCGTAGGTGAAGGCCACCCGGTCATCGTGGATGTCCGGGAAACGCAGCAGCCTGGTGTCGGCCCTGGCAGCGGCCAGCGAGACCAGAAGGGCGCCGGCGAAGGCCAGGAAGCGGATGAGTGACAAAGGCTTGGGCATGGGGCGGGCCGCGGGGCCGGAATGGTTATGACTGTCTTGTTAACACGGATACGCCCCCCGGCCCAATGCAATCTGCTAGAATTTTTTTTCAAGCAGACAACATCGTTTATCTACCACCTTCTTTCCGGATCCAACTGCCTTGCCAAGGAGTCCACGTGAACAAAACCTTCCTGATCCTCACCTTGGGAAGCTCGCTCGCCCTCGCCGCCCAGACCCCCGAGGTCGGGGTCCAGGCCGCCCTTTCCCTCCCGTCCAATGACCTCAGCGACAAGGCCAACACCGGACTGCAGCTGGGCGCCCACGCCAACTGGGACTTCCGCGGCGGGCACGGCCTGACGGCCCGCGCCGACCTGACCTTCTACGGCTCCAACAACGGCGCCAGCGTGAACGACCTCGCCGTGGCCGCCGACTACACCTACCATTTCGACCAGAGGCAGACCGGCCCCTATGTCCTCGCGGGGATCTCCCAGCAGAACTACCACACCGGTTTCCCCGCCAGCTCCCGCAACGACAACGGCCTGGGCATCGACCTGGGCGGCGGCTACGACTTCGACCGGCATCTGGGGGTCCAGGCGCGCTACACCACCAACAGCGTCAACGCGGGCACCTATTCCGCCCTCAACCTCGGGGTGACCTATACGTTCTAGCCTCATACTGGTGGACGGATCGGAGCACGATGCGCGCCAGCCAGGACCAGAAGCAGGGACTCCACCCCCGGAACCGGCACCGGGGCCGGTACGATTTCAAGGAACTCATCCTGGCCTGCCCCGGGCTGGCCGCTTTCGTGAAGCCCAATGATTACCAGGACGAATCCATCGATTTCGCCGACCCGGCCGCGGTGCGCGCGCTCAACCGCGCCCTGCTGAAGCATTTCTACGGCATCGCCCACTGGGACCTGCCGGACGGCCTGCTCTGCCCGCCCATCCCCGGCCGGGCCGACTACCTGCACCACGCCGCCGACCTGCTCGGCGCGGCCCGCGGCGGCGCGGTCCCGCGCGGCGCGGCCGTGCGGGTTCTCGACATCGGAGTGGGCGCCAGCTGCATCTACCCCATCCTCGGGCACCGGGAGTATGGCTGGAGCTTCCTGGGCTCGGACATCGATCCGGCGGCCCTGGCGGCGGCAGGGCGGATCCTGCGGGCCAATCCCGGGCTGGAGCGCGCCATCGAACTGCGGCTGCAGCCGTCGCCCGCGCACATCTTCGAGGGCCTGCTGCGGGATGGCGAAACCTTCGAGCTGTCCATCTGCAACCCGCCCTTCCACGCCTCCCCCGCCGAAGCCCGGGCAGGCGCCCGGCGCAAGCTGGGCAACCTCGGCATCGCCGGCGGCCGCCTGAACTTCGGCGGCCGGGGCGCCGAGCTGTGGTGCGAGGGCGGCGAAACCGGGTTCGTGGGCCGGATGATCGCCGAAAGCGCCCGCATCCCCACCTGCTGCCGATGGTTCTCCACCCTGGTGTCCAGGGCGTCGAACCTGCCGGGGCTGCGCCGGGCCCTGGGCCGGGCAGGAGCCCTCGAGGTCCGCACGCTGCCCATGGCCCAGGGCCAGAAGCAGAGCCGGATCCTCGCCTGGACCTTCATTTCCTAGGAGTGCGCATGCTCAAACTGGAAAGCTTCCCGGTCGGCCCCCTGGGCTGCAACTGCACCCTGCTCTGGGACCCGGAGGCGCTCACCGGCATCGTGGTGGACCCGGGCGGGGAAGGCCCGCGGATCGCCCGGCGGGTGGCCGCCCTGGGCTTCGAGGTGACCGCGCTGCTGCACAGCCACGCCCATTTCGACCACGTGGGCGCCACCCGGGAGCTGCAGGAGCTCTGGCAGTGCCCGGCCTACCTGCACGAAGGCGACCGCTTCCTGATCGACAACCTGGACCTGCAGACCGGGATGTTCGGCATGGACCCGATCGCCCGCCCGGAGACCACCCCGCTCGCCGTGGGCGACGGCCACCACGGCATGGCCACCCTGCACACCCCCGGGCATACCCCCGGCTCCTGCTGCTTCCACGGCGCCGTTCGACCGGGGCGGGGTGGTGCTGGCCGGGGACACCCTGTTCCAGGGCGGGGTGGGCCGCACCGACCTCTGGGGCGGCAGCTGGGACCAGCTGGAAGCCAGCATCCAGCGGGAGCTGTACCCCATGGCGGACGCCACCCTGGTGATCCCCGGGCACGGCCCGGCCACCACCATCGGCGCCGAGGCCGCAGGCAATCCGTTCGTGCGCCGGCAACGGATCGCGGTCCAGGATGGCATGCACACTCAGCGGAGGTTCCCATGCAGGAAACTGATCGCAGGCCCTGGGCTGTTTCGGTCCGATCGCCATTGTCGTCATCATCTGGCTCGCCGCCTGCATCCGGGTGGTCAACGAGTACGAACGGGCGGTGATCTTCACCCTCGGCAAGGTCGGGCAGACCCCCAAGGGGCCCGGCCTGATCTTCGTGCTGCGGCCGTTCCAGCGCGCCGTGGTCGTGAGCCTGCGCACGGTGGTGCTGGACGTGCCCAGCCAGGACATCATCACCCGCGACAACGTGAGCCTGAAGGTGAGCGCCGTGGTCTACTTCCGCGTGCTCAACGCCCAGCAGGCCATCCTCGGGGTGGAGAACTACTACTACGCCACCAGCCAGATCGCCCAGACCACCCTGCGCTCCGTGCTGGGCGAGGTGAGCCTGGACGAGCTCCTGGCCGAGCGCGAGAAGCTGAGCCAGCGCCTGCGCGAGATCATCGACACCTCCACCGAGCCCTGGGGCGTGGAGGTCACCAGCGTCGAGCTGAAGTCGGTGGACCTGCCCGAGCAGATCCAGCGCGCCATGGGCAAGCAGGCCGAGGCCGAGCGGGAGAAGCGCGCCAAGGTGATCGCCGCCGAAGGCGAGCTCATGGCCTCCCAGCAGCTGCTGGAAGCCGCCGACAAGATCAGCCAGAACCCGGTGGCCATCCAGATGCGCTACCTGCAGACCCTGGCCGAGATCGCGGTGGAGAAGAACAGCACCATCGTCTTCCCGCTGCCGGTGGAGCTGCTCAGGCTGCTGGACCGCATCGGCCTCAAGCCCGAAGCCAAGTGATCCCGGGAGGGTCCCATGCCCCAGGAAGCGCAGCGCAACCGCAGGTTCGTGCTGGCCTCGCGCCCTGACGGAGCGCCCGTGCCGGCCGACTTCCGGCTGGAGGTCGGGGAGGCGCCGGCGGCGGGGCCGGGTCGGGTCCTGCTGCGCACGGTCTTCCTGTCCCTGGACCCTTACATGCGGGGGCGGATGAGCGACGCGCCGTCCTACGCGGCGCCGGTGGGCCTGGACCAGGTGATGGTGGGCGGGACCGTCAGCCGGGTCCAGGTTTCCAACCACCCCGGATACGCGCCGGGCGACTGGGTGCTGGCCTATTCCGGCTGGCAGGACTACGCCGTCTCCGACGGCCGCGGCCTGCTGCGGCTGGAGGGGCCGCATCCGCCGTCCTGGAGCCTGGGCGTGCTGGGCATGCCGGGCTTCACGGCCACCATGGGGCTGCTGGAGATCGGCGCGCCCAGGGCCGGGGAGACCGTGGTGGTGGCGGCGGCCACCGGGGCCGTCGGTTCGGTGGTGGGGCAGCTCGCAAGGATCAAGGGCTGCCGGGCGGTCGGCATCGCCGGGGGACCGGAAAAGTGCCGCTACGCCTTGGATGAGCTGGGCTTCGACGCCTGCCTGGACCACCGCGCGCCCGGGCTGGCGCAACGCCTGGCCGGGGCCTGCCCGGCGGGCATCGACGTCTACTACGAGAACGTCGGCGGCGCGGTGTTCGACGCGGTGCTGCCGCTGCTCAACCCGCGCGCCCGGGTGCCGGTGTGCGGCCTGATCGCGCACTACAACGACCGGGACCTGCCCCCGGGCCCCGACCGCACCCCGCTGCTGCTCAGCACCCTGCTCAAGCGGCGCATCCGGATGCAGGGTTTCATCATCTTCGACGACTTCGGGCCGCGCTTCGGCGAATTCCGCCAGATGATGGGCGGCTGGCTGGCGGAGGGCGCGATCCGCTACCGGGAGGACCTGGTGGAGGGCCTGGAACGGGCCCCGGAGGCCTTCATCGGAATGCTTCGGGGGCGGAATTCCGGAAAGCTGGTGGTGCGGGTGGGGCCGGACTGAGGTTGGCCGATCGTCTGGGCAGAACCGTACTCCTGCGGCGATGACCGATCTTCCCGGCAAAAGGGTGAGTTTCGGTGTCTTCAGCTGAAAAACCGCACACGCCGAGCACGCCGAGGCGCTGAGGACACCGAACTGCACCAGCTCCAGATGAATCAGGTCTGCAGCTCCCCCGGGCTCATCCACTTCAGGATCTTGTATCCGCCCTCCTGCAGGGCCTGCTTGGCGGCCTCGGGATCCTCGAACCGGAAGATCATGATGGAGTGGGCGCCGTGCCGGTCGGTGAAGGCGTACATATACTCGATGTTGATCTGCCGCTGGCTGAAGATGTCGATGAGGCGCAGGAGGGCGCCCGGGGCGTCGTCCAGGGCGACGGCCAGCACGTCGGCCAGCGAACAGGTGAAGTGGGCTTCCTTCAGGGCGGCGTGGGCCACATCGGGCTTGTCGACGACCATGCGCAGGATGCCGAAATCCTTCACCTCGGCGATGGTGAAGAACTTGATGTTGACGGCGTTGTCGGCGAGCACCTGGAGCACGTGCCGGAGCCGCGCCGGCTTGTTTTCCAGGAACACTGAGAGCTGGGGGATGTTCACGGCTTTCTCCTGTCGATGACCCGGACCGCCTTGCCGGCGCTGCGTTCGATGGACGAGGGCTCCACCAGCGTGATCTTGGCGGAGATCCCCAGGGTGGCCCGCATGCGCGCGGCGATCTGCTCGGTGAGCGCGGTCATGACCTTCAGCTCGTCGGAGAAGATGGCCTCGCTGACCTCCACCCGCACCTCCACGTCGTCCAGGGCCCCCTGGCGGTCCACCACGATCTCGTAGTGCGGCTCCACCCCTTCCACCTGCATGATCACCGCCTCCACCTGGCTGGGGAAGACGTTGACCCCGCGGATGATCAGCATGTCGTCGGAGCGGCCGTGCACCTTCTCCATCTTGACCAGGGTGCGCCCGCAGGCGCAGCCGTCCCGGTAGATCCGGGTGATGTCGCGCGAGCGGTAGCGCAGCACCGGGCAGCATTCCTTGGTCAGCGAGGTGTAGACGATCTCCCCCTGGGAGCCTTCGGGCAGCACCTCGCCGCTTTCCGGGTCGATGACCTCCACCAGGAACATGTCCTCGAAGACGTGCAGCCCGCTTTTCTCGGAGCATTCGCAGGCCACGCCGGGCCCGATCACCTCCGACAGGCCGTAGATGTCGAAGGCGTCGATGCCCAGGCGGCTCTCGATCTCCCGGCGCATGGCCTCGGACCAGGGCTCGGCGCCGAACAGCCCGCGCCTGAGCCGGGTGCGCCGGAAGTCGAACTCCGGCATGTGCCTGGAAGCGTAGTCCGCCAGGTTGATGGCGTAGGAAGGCGTGCAGGCCAGCATGGTGGTGCCGAAGTCGCGGATGAGGTTGATCTGGCGCTCGGTGTTGCCGCCGGAGATGGGGATGACGGTGGCGCCGATCCTCTCGCCGCCGTAGTGCGCCCCGAGCCCGCCGGTGAACAGGCCGTAGCCGTAGGCCACCTGCAGCACGTCGTCGGGGCCGCCGCCCGCGCTGGCGATGGTCCGGGCCATGAGGGTCGACCAGAGCTCGATGTCGCTCCGGCTGTAGCCCGCCACCGTGGCGTTGCCGGTGGTCCCCGAGGAGGCGTGCACCCGGACCACGTCGCGCATGGGCACGGCGAACAGGCCGAAGGGCGCCTGCGCGCGCATCTCCTCCTTGGTCAGGAAGGGGATCCGGCGCAGGTCGTCGAGGCTCTTCAACTGGTCCGGACGGAACCCGGCCCGGTCGAACTTGGCGCGGAAGAAGGCGTTGTGCTCATAGGCGTGGCCCGCCGACCAGCGCAGGCGCTCCAGCTGCATGGCCCGGAGCTCGGAGGGTTTCATGGATTCACATTCGGGGCTGAACATGGAATTCGGGTCCTCGGATCGGATGGGGGGGAATCGGTGCGGCCTACCAGCGGATATTCAGGAACTCCTCGTCCGGATCCGGATCCGCGGTCGGAACCGGCAATCCGGCCCGGCGGTAGGCCGCCAGGATGTCCGGGACGTCGAACGGGATCGCGCTGCCGTGCGGATCCCGCCACTCCGGCAGGGCGCGGGTCAGGTCGGCCAGTTCCCACGGCGTCCTGGCCCCATGCTGGCGCACGGTCTCATCCAGGATCCCCCGTTCCCCATCGGACAGCTGCTGGGGTTCCAGGGGCCCCAGGAGGGCCACGGCGCCGTCCTGGAGCAGCCCGATGTGCGCGCTCCAGATGGAGGGCTCCAGCCTGGGGTCGTCGCCTTCGATGATCAGGTTGAGGATCTGGCTCAGCACCGGGCCATGCTTCAGGAACACATAGAAATCGGTGGTGATGGACCGGCCCCAGCGCAGGATCGCCTCGCGGTCGGCCAGGTAGAGCATCCGGATCAGCTTCATGGCGTTCATCGGGTTGCCGCCCTGTTCCAGCAGGCGGCCGGCAGCCTGGGTCGCTTTCTTCTCGTTAAAAGTGAGGCTCATGCTCAACGACTCCGGGCAAGCGTACGTTAGAGACCGAGGGGCGGGGTGCTGATTCCTTCAGGAATTGTCTGAAGGATAGGAACAAAACGGCCGTTGGACCAGGGGAAACCTAGAATCCCGACTCCGGATGGGTCACATAGGGCGCTTCCAGGGCCGCGATCTCTTCGGCGCTGAGCCGCAGTTCCACCGCCGCCGCGGCGTCCTGCAGGTGCTGCGGCCGGGTGGCCCCGACGATGGGCGCGGTGACGCCCTTGGCCAGCAGCCAGGCCAGGGCCATCTGGGCCGGGGGCACCCCGCGCTGTCCGGACAGTTCCACCAGGCGGTCCACCACGGGGCGGTCGGCGGCTTCGGTCTGGCCGTAGAGGGTCCGGCCGAACTTGTCGGTGGCCAGGCGCGCGGTGGCCTCGCTCTGCCAGGGCCGGGCCAGCCGGCCCCGGGCCAGGGGGCTCCAGGGGATGACGGCGATGCCCTGGTCCCGGCAGAGCGGCATCATCTCGCGCTCCTCCTCCCGGTAGAGCAGGTTGTAGTGGTTCTGCATGGACGCGAAGCGGGTCCAGCCGTGCCGCTCGGCCAGGCAGAGCGCCTGGGTGAACTGCCAGGCGTGCAGGGAGGAGGCGCCCAGGTAGCGCACCTTGCCCGCCTTCACCACGTCGTGCAGCGCTTCGAGGGTCTCCTCGACCGGGGTATGGGGATCCCAGCGGTGGATCTGGTAGAGGTCGACGTAGTCGGTGCCCAGCCGGCGCAGGCTCTGATCCAGCTCGAACAGGATGGCCTTGCGCGACAGCCCGCGGCCGTTGGGCTCGTCGCGCATGGTGCCGTGCACCTTGGTGGCGATCACCACCGCCTCGCGCCGGGTGTTGGCCTTCAGGAAGCGCCCGACGATCTCTTCGCTGGCGCCCTTGGAGTAGACGTTGGCGGTGTCGAAGAAGGTGATGCCCAGGTCCAGCGCCTGGCGCAGGAAAGGCTGGCTTTCGGCCTCGTTCAGGGCCCAGGTGTGGGTGCCGGCCTCGGGCGAGCCGTAGGTCATGCAGCCCAGACAGACGCGGGAGACCATGAGGCCGGTCCTGCCGAGATTGACGTATTGCATGATGCCTCCTTGCCTCTCACTTTACTGCGTCGCCCGTTCTTCCGCCCCTCGTGCCTTCCGGTTGGGGCCGGTTCCGGGTTTCTGCACCTGTGGACTGGCGCGTGATCAGCTTGGAACGTCCAGGTCGGCCACCCAACAGTGCCGTTGGCATCCTGCGGTGACGAAGTGGTTGGAGGCCCACAAGAGAATCCACATACACTTCACGCCAACGAGTTCATCGTGGCTGAACATGGTTGAACGGTTTTTCCGGGAGATCACGGAGAACCACATCCGTAGGGGTGTTTTCCGATCAGTGCCCGAACTGGAGTCCGCCATCCAGGCCTACATCGCGAACCATAATGTAGCGCCGAAGCCATTTATCTGGAGCGAATCTGCGACAGACATCCTTGCCAAAGTGTCTAGAGCTCGGAAGGCGCTGAATGCCGTTCGGGGTGCCGATTCCCTGAAGTAGAGAGCGACCCTGCTTTGGCTTTTCTCGGCGAGTCTCGGCTCCTCGGCGCCTCGGCGATAAGCTTTTTTCTCCAAGCTGCGGGAACGTCCGTTCATTGCCAGATCAATTGAGGCAAATTCAGTAAAAAGCCTATCGCCAAGGCGCCGAGGAGCCGACACTCGCCGAGGAAAATAAAAAACATGAGGCTCCTGCCGGGAGTGAACGCACTTGCTCCATGGATAGGGGGGCGGTATGGCTCGGCACTGGGGCGAGGATTGGGGTGAAGACTACCCGCATCGGGACGTAACCGAGGCGATCATCCTTGCGGCAATCCGGGTGCAAAAGGCGTTGGGACCGGGACTGCTGGAAGACGCTTACAAGGTCTGCCTGGCCCACGCGCTCAGGCTCGACGGCCATAAGGACCTCCAGGAGGTCCACCTGGACATCACCTATGAGGGGCTGTGCGTCCCCAACTCCTACATCATGGACATCATCGTGGACGACAAGGTGGTGGTTGAAGCCAAAGCGATCGAAAAATTCTCCAATGTCAACTTTGCCCAACTGAACAGCTACCTTCATTTCTCAAGCTTTGAAGTCGGGCTGCTCCTCAATTTTCACAACTGGCCTCTCAAGGACGGTGGAATCAAGCGGATCATCAATACCAGGACCTGATCAGAATCGACCGGGAGCCCTGGGCTTGGATGCTACAGGTATTTCCGGCGGCCTCCATTAGAACAAGAGGGCGAAGCTCTCTCCACAGGCTGCCCCCGTCGGAACCGAATCCATAAACGCGGCATCTCATTATGGGAATGGCCATCCGTTTTCCTCTAAACAATTTGCTATTGTCTGCAACCCAGTTTTGTCAAATCCAGGATAATTCATTTGGGTGAGGTTGAGGATAAAAACATTGTTCAATTATAATAAGCTAATTCAACATTCCTATCGAGAATCACCGCTATGAATAGAATGATTTTTTTAAAATATTTTTCAAATATTCACTTCAAATCAGCCTCCCTATTGGAAGCCCTCGTTATTGTATCAATGTATATAATTATTCAATTTGGCGTATACATTGTTCTTAATAGCATTTCGAAATTTACCAAAACTGATAGTGAAATTATTTTTAATATCGGAAGGATAATTTCAATTTTTATTATATTTTATTTTTCTGAAAAACAAACTAATTTTGAAAAATATTATTCTACTGCATTTAATTTCTCTCATGTCATGAAAAATGTAGTTATTTTTATATTATTTGAATTATTAGCAATTATACTTAATATATGTTTAAATTCAATAGTTATGACACAAAAGCCAAAAACATTGAATTCAATATTTTGTTTTCTTGATTTCATTAATATTGTTTTAATATCTCCAATTATTGAAGAAATTTTTTTCCGTTGGTATTTAATAAGTAGAATGCGCCAACAGTGTTCCAGATTATCATGTATACTTGTTTCAAGTATAACTTTTGCGCTGTTTCATTTGGACATAAAGACAATAATATTTTGCTTGGTAATTGGCATATTTCTTTCGTATATTTATTTAAAAACCAAGAATATTTATTTTTCGATCTTTTTCCATTTTATAAATAATCTTATTTTTTTTATTGAAAATATCATCAATATTTAGGTTTAATATTGTTTTTCTTGGAAACCCAAATTCATATTGGGGCACCTCCCTGCTAGTGGCTTGGAGGCGCACCGGGAATCCCCCCAGTGATGACCAACACCAAGGCCCAATTCAACCTTTAGCCGTTGGAGACTTTCAATGAACCTTATGGACTTGCAGTTGACAGACGGAGAGCTGGCAATGGTGCACGGTGGGATGACTCCCAAGTCAGGCCCTCCGGGTGGTGGCGTTGTAAGCCACGCTGCTTCAGAAGCCTATTCGCAGGGTGCACACCACAATGCCAAGGCGTTCGCAAATAACCCGGCCTATCATAGATCGGCCGCTATTGGAGCAATGTCAGTGATTAACCCATATGTTGGCGCAAAATATGTTGCCAACAAAGTGGTAGCCGCAGTCATGAGTGGGGGTAAAGGGAAATAGCAGAATATAAACAATACAATAGACCAGCAATAACCTTGCCAGCCGAACATATCATTATGAAAAAGTTGCCAAAAAGGTCGGGCCGGTCTACAGCTTTTTCCCTTTAGCAATTCGGAGCGGTGGATGTCGGGCTGCCTTAATCGGCCTTGACCATCACCCCGCACGGCACGCAGCGACGAAAGTATTTCCCCTTGGCCGTGGACGGGATCAGCCGCATGGGCTGTCCGCACTTGGCGCAGACGCCCGCATCGGGCAGGTCAGGGTCCAGGTCGGCCACCCATTTGCCGCACAGCACGCAGACCTTCGCCCCGCTCCGGGTGGTGCGCACAGGGCCCCGGCACAGCCGGCACAGTTCCAGCGGCTTTCCCTCGGGGTCGGTGTCGTAGGCCACCCGGCACTCGGGATCGGCACCCAGGGCCGAGCACTTCAGGTAGTGCCGGCCCTCCCATTCCTTCAGATGCAGATCGGCCCCGCACCGCGGACAGGGCCCCGCCACCGGACCCGATACCCGCGCCGCCGCCCGGGGCGCCGAGGCCTTGATCTGCTCCACCAGCTCCCGGACGAAGCGCCGGATGCCCTCCATGAAGGCGCCGCGCCCGGCCTCGCCCCGGCGGATGCGCTCCATCTGGGCCTCCCACTCCCCGGTGAGCTGGGGGCTCTTGAGCGCCTCGGCCCGGATGCCCTGCACCAGTTCGATGCCCTTGGCGGTGGGCTGCAGGATGTTGCGCTTGCGCTCCACGTAGCTGCGCCTGAGCAGGGTCTCGATGATGCTGGCGCGGGTGGCGGGGGTGCCCAGGCCGCAGTCCTTCATCGCCCCCTTCAGCGCCTCGTCGTCCAGCTCCTTGCCCGCGCTCTGCATCGCCCCCAGCAGGTCCGCCTCGGACATGCGCTTGGGCGGGGTGGTCTTGCCGGCCCTGGGCGGCCAGGTCGGCGGTCTCCACCCGCTCATCCTTGGCCACGACGGGCAGGGTGCCGGAATCCTCGTCCGGCTCGGCCTCGGTCTCTTCGGGCTCGGTTTCCTTCGCCTTCCGGGGCCGCCCGTGCGGCGGATCCACCTCGGACCAGCCCAGGGCCTTCACCACGGTGCCGGTCGTCTTGAACGTCTCCTTGTCGATCCGGGTGATGATCGTGGTCTTGGCCTCGATCCGGTCCGGCCAGTGGGCGGCCAGGAAGCGCCGGGCGATCAGTTCGTAGATGCGGAGCGGGTCCCCCTGCAGGGTCCGGGCCGGGCTTTCGGTGGGCACCAGGGCGGTGTGGTCCTCCACCTCCTTGTCGTTGACGAAGCGCTTGTCCAGCCGCACCGGCCAGCGCTTGCGCAGGTCGTCCACGAACGGCTGCAGCGCGGCGAGCTGGCCCTGGCCGATGGCCTTGATCCAGCCGGGGATCTTCAGGGCGTCGGCCTCGGTGAGGCAGCGCGAATTGGTGCGCGGGTAGCTGATCAGCTTGCCCTCGTAGAGCCCCTGGGCCACCTCCAGGGTGTGCTCGGCGGTGAAGCCGAAGCGCTTGTTGGCCTCCTTCTGCAGGGCGGTGAGGTCGTAGAGCAGTTCGGGCTTCTTTTTCTCGGTGCGGGCGCTGACCGAGGCGACCTTTCCGGGCTTTCCGGCGAGCGCCTCCGCCATGGCCACGGCCTCGGCCTCGGTGTCGAACCGGTCGCCCTCCTTGCGGAACCACTTGCCCCGGTAGCCGCCCGCGGCCGCCTGGAACTGGGCCCACAGGGTCCAGAAGTCCTTGGGAACGAAATTCTGGATCTCCAGTTCGCGGTTCACCATGAGCGCCAGGGTGGGGGTCTGCACCCGGCCCACCGAGTACACCCCTTCCCCTCCGGCCCGGCGCTGGGCCAGGGTCTGGGCCCGGGTGCAGTTGATCCCCACCAGCCAGTCCGCCTCCTGCCGGCAGCGGGCGGCGTCGCGCAGGCCCTTGTAGCTTTCGCCCGGCTTCATGCGGCCGTACGCCTCGCGGATCGCCTCGTCGGTCAGGCTCGAGGTCCAGAAGCGCAGCACCGGCTTGTCCGCGCCGGCCAGGCGGTAGACCAGGTCGAAGATCAGCTCCCCTTCCCGCCCGGCGTCCGTGGCGTTGACGATCTCATCGACGTCGGCCCGGGTCATGAGGCCCGCGACGGTCTGGTACTGGTCCTTCGTGGCCTCGATGGGCGCGTAGCGGAAGGCCTCGGGGAAGAACGGCAGCGGCTCCAGGCGCCACTGCTTCAGGGCGGGGTCGTAGCCTTCGGGCGCCAGCGCCTCCACCAGGTGCCCCAGGCACCAGGTGACGATGACGCCCTGGCCCTGGATCGCGCTGCGCCCGCTGCCCTGGATCCCGAGCGCCGCCGCGATGGCGCGCCCCATGCTGGGTTTTTCGCTGACGATGAGACGGACCAAGGCGGAACTCCGGAAGCCCCATTCTACGGCGCCGGGCCCGGGCGGTGTAAACTGGGCGCGAGGTGCACATGTCGTTCACTCCAGGCTCCACCCACGGCCAGATGGCATCCATCAACATGACTCCGCTCATCGACGTGATGCTGGTGCTGCTGATCATCTTCATGGTGGCGGCGCCCATGCTCAACACCGGCGTGGACGTGAACCTGCCGGAAAGCCGCACCGGCAGGAACCTGCAGTCCGAGGCGCTGGTGGTGACGCTGGAGCGGGACGGCCGGATCCAGTTCGAGCAGTCCTTCGTCCAGGAGGGCGTGCTCAAGGCCCGCCTGCGCCAGCGCGCCGCCGAGGACCGCAAGCGCCCGATCCTGGTGCGGGCCGACCAGAACATCCCCTACGGCCGCGTCATCACCGTGGTGGACGCCATCCGCGAAGCCGGCTTCACCCAGGTGGGCTTCGTCACCCAGGCGCTGCCGGTCTCACCGGTCTCATGAGGCGTTCTTGAGCCAGGATCTCTACGAATTCCTCCGCAAGCGGGCCCGCATGAGGGGTCCGCGCTGGCCCGTGGGCCTCGCGGTGAGCCTGGTGTTCCACGGCCTGGTGGCGGCGGCCATCCTGTCCGTGCCCAAGTCCGAACCCAGGCCGGAGGAGCCCAAGGTCACCTGGGTGACCCTGCCCTCCAGCGGCGACACCGGGCCTCTGGGCGGCTCCGGGCCCGTGGAGGTGGGCAGGCAGGGCGAGCGCCAGCGCCGGGTGGAGGAGGTGGCGCCGCAGCGGCCGGAACCCGCCGGCCCCGTGGCCACGCCCAACGCCTTCGGCACCAAGGCGACCAAGGCCCTGAAGGGCACCAACCCGAACCCCGACAGCCTGGGCAAGGCCCCCGTGGCCGCCAAGGGCAAGGTCCCCGTGCCCAACCCGGTCATCGGCGCCGCCGGCCAGGGCCAGGGCGGAGGCATCGGCGTGGGCGCCGCGATCCCCGGACTGAAGGCCTCGTCCGGCATCCAGGGCGGCAGCGGCCTGATCTCCGACCTGGATGGCAATTTCCCCTACGTGTCTTATCTCCAGCAGGTTCAGACCCGGATCACCGGCAACTGGAACCGCCTGAACGCGGCCCAGGGCCGGGTGCAGATCTACTTCCGCATCATGCGGGACGGCGCCATCGACGGCGCCCGGGTGGAAAGCCCCAGCGGCAACAGCTTCCTGGACCAGAGCGCCCTGCTGGCGGTGCGCCGCTCGGATCCGCTGCCCCGGCTGCCCGAGGGCTTCGACGCGCCTTCGCTGGGGGTGCGCTTCTGGTTCACCTACCTGGGCAATTAACCGCCATACTGGGCCCTATGGTCATTCTCGCCTGGGTCCTGGTGCTCGGCTCCGCGTGCCTGCACGCCCTGTGGAACGCCCTGCTGAAGCGCTCCAGGGACATCGCGTCCGCGTCCCTGGGGATCCTGGGCGTGTCGGTCGCGGTCACCGGGCTGCTGACGCCCTGGGTCCCGCGGCCGCTGTTCCCTCCCGGATCCCTGGCCTGGGCGCTGGCGGCCGGGCTGGGCGAGGGCTGCTACTTCGTCGGCCTCGCCCGGACCCTGCGCGCCGCCCCGCTGGGCTGGGGCTATTCCTGGATGCGCGGGGTGGGGATGCTGCTGGTCTGGCCGGTCTCGGTCCTGTGCCTGGGCGAGCCGCTGCGCCCGCTGGCGGCCGCGTCGGTGGCCCTTGTGTGCCTGGGACTCGCGCTTATGGGCCTGGTGTCCGCGCGCGGCCAGGGCTTCAGGGCCTTCGCCTGGGCCTGCGCCACCGGGGTGTGCATCGCCGGCTACACCCTCTGCTACAAGGCCTCTCTGGCGCACGGCGCCCATCCGGTGCCCCTGTACGGCCTGGCGATGCTGGTGGCCATGCCGATCCAGATCGCCGTGACCCGCGCCCGCGGAGCCTCCCTGATGCCCCGCGACCCGGGCCTGGTGCTGCTGGCCGGAGTCCTCTGCGCGGCCAGTTTCCTGTTCTACCTGCAGGCCCTGACCCTGGCCGGCGCCGGGGTCCTGGCGACCTTGCGCAACACCGCCATCGTCTTCGCGGTGCTGTTCTCCCGTATCATCGGCGAGCGCCCGGGGGCGCGCCAGTGGACCGGCGCGGCCCTGATCACCGCCGGCGCCGTCGGCCTGGCCTGGCCCTAGGTCCGTTGTTCCGCCCGCCGTGCCTTGCGGTTGGCTTGGGGTTCCGAGCGGGTGCGCCGACCCACCGGTGCGTGAGAGCCTTGCCGCAGCCTCGTCGGCTTCGCCTCCTGCGGGTGCGCCAAGGTCTCACGCTGTCCTTCCCCGCCTGGGGTGGGGGTTCCTTCGGTTGGCGGCACGGGGGCGAGGGGACCGCTCCCTGGAATGACCAGGGTCCCGGGATGGTTGTTCTGGAATTTGTTCATTGGAACGAAGACGAATCGACTCGTCCCTGCGGGGAAGGAGCAGCGTGGCCGCTTGCATCGCCCGCAGCGCAGCGAGGACGTTGCAAGCGGACCACGCACCGGTGGGTCGGCGCAAAGAACCGGAACCCGAAGCCGACCGCAAGGCGCGACGGGCGGAACAACGGACGCCGCAGGGATGCCGGCTACGCTTCCGCCGCCAGTTCCGCGTGCCGGCGCAGCTTCACCAGCAGGAGGGTGCTGCCTTCGCCGGTGGTCTCCATCACCACGGAGTCCATCACCTGCTTCATGAAGTAGACCCCCCGGCCGCAGGGCTTGAGCAGGTTCTCGGCCAGGTTGGGGTTGGGCAGCCGGTCCAGGTCCACCCCGGGGCCGGAGTCCTTGATGCGGATCTCGAGGCGCTGGGGCAGCGGGGTGAAGGTCACCTGGATGGTCTTGCGCTTGTCCAGCTTGTTGCCGTGGCGCATGGCGTTGCCGATGCCCTCCTGGATCGCCAGCCAGAGACGCTCCCCGTCCTCGTGGGAGAAGTTCATGTGCTTGAGGAGTTCCGAACCCACAACCTGGATCAGGTCAATGAACCGCAAATCTGTATTGCAGGTGAGGGTGACGGGAAGAAGCGGAGTTGCGGCCATGTCCAAATATCCTTGGGGAGGGTGGTCTCCACGCATTAAATTTACTGGGAAATCGGGTTGGTGGCATATACAAATATCCAAAGGAATTGCCGCCCGCATCCTTCCGGGCTAGACTGGGAAGCTGACCGGCTGGGTCAACTTTGAGGAGGCGCGGGCGATGAAGGTGATTCGTGGCCAAGACGGCAGGCTTCTGCTGGGGTGTGCGGAGGGCCATGGACGCCGTCCTGGAGGCCTCGGCGCGCGACCAGCATGGCACCGTCCAGACCCTCGGCCCGCTCATCCACAACCCCCAGGCCCTCGACCTCATCCGGCGGCGGGGCGTGTCGGTGGCCGATGACCCGGGGGCGGTGCGGGACGGGACCGTGGTGGTCCGGGCCCACGGCATCCCCATCCAGGAACTGCGCGGACTGAAGGAGCGCCAGAAGAAGGGCGAACTGGCCATCGTCAACGCCACCTGCCCGGAAGTGGCCAAGGTGCACAGCCGGATCAAGAAGTGGAGCCCCAAGGGCTACTTCGTCGTCATCCTGGGCACCCACGGCCACGCCGAGAGCGTGGCCCACCAGAGCTTCGCCGAGCACGGTTCGGTCATCGTCGCCAACATGGAGGAGGCCAGGGCGCTCACCGACGCGCAGTTGGCCAAGGCCCTGGTGGTGGCCCAGACCACCTTCACCGTCAAGGACTTCCAGGCCATCTCCGACTACATCCGCAGCCGCAGCGGCGCCTGCATCGTCGAGAACACCATCTGCGAGGACACCTGGACGCGCCAGAAGGAGGCCGAGGAGATCGCCCAGGCCGCCGACTACGTCATCGTGGTGGGCGGCAAGGCCTCCTCCAACACCAAGCACCTGGCCGAACTGGCCGCGGAGTTTCGGCAAGCCGGTGCAGTACGTGGAGACCGCCTCGGAGATGGACCTATCCGCCTTCCACGGGCACGCGAGACGGTGGGCGTCATGGCCGGCGCCTCCACCCCCACCTGGCTGGTGGAGGAGGTGGTCGACGTCCTGGAGCAGCACGGCAGCTCCAGCCACGGCCTCCCGGTTCCTGAACGACGCCTTCACCTCCCCGCTCAAGCTGGCCGTGGGCGCCGGCTTCCTGACCCTGGGCATCTGCGCCTGGACCGGCCTGCCGTTCACCTGGCGCTACCCCGCCATCAGCGGCGCCTACGCCCTGGCCATGTACCTGCTGACCCCCTACCTGGACCCCCTGGGCCTGGGCTCCAAGGGTCCCGGCCGGGCCCGCCTTCTGGAGCGCAGCCGGCAGCTTCATGCTCGGCACCTCCTTCCTGGCCCTGGCCGCGGCCTTCGTGCTGGCCGCCTCCCTGGGGATCGGCTCCATCCTGGTGGTGGGCGGCGCCTCCCTGTTCGGCCTGGTCTACAAGCGGCAGCCTGCGCCTGGGCGGGTTCACGGTGAGCCTCAAGTCCATCCCCGGCTCCAAGGACGTGCTGGTGGCCCTGGCCCTGGCGGTGGTGGCCCTGGCCCTGCCGCTCTGGCACGACGGCCGGCCCTGGGACGCCCGGGCCTGGGCCGGCGTGCTGCTGGTCAGCGCCCTGGTGTTCGCCCGGACCACCACCTACAACCTCAAGGACATGCAGAACGACCAGATCCTGGGCCGGGAGACCCTTCCGATCCTGTTCGGGCGCCGGGCCACCCGGTTCCTGCTGCTGGCCTTCCTCGCAGCCGCCCTGGCCGCCACCGTCGCGGTCACGTTCCTGGAACCCAGCGCCCATCCCTGGCTGACCAGCGCCATCCTGGCCGCCTGCTGCGGCTATCCCGCCTTCCATCTGTGGTTCTTCCAGGAGCGCTTCTCCGCGGGCAAATCCCGCCTGGAGCCCTGGGTCGAGACCAGCTTCTACCTGGCGGGGCTGCTCGCGCTAGTCTAGGGGCATGCAGGGCGCCCCGACGAACCCTTTCCATGAGAACCTCCCGCGCCAGATCCTTGCCCTGGCGGGCTGGGTGGCCTTCTGGGTCCTGGCCGAGCGCCTGATGCGCGGCATGGGCCTGGAAGGCCGCCGGCAGCTGGCCGTTTTCCTGGCCCTGCTCAGCCTGGTGGGCGGGGGCGCCGCGCTTGCGGCGCGCGGCCGGGCGTTCCTGCTGCTGTCCTCGGTGCGCTTCGCCGTGGCCCAGGGGGCCTGGCTGATCGCCGCCGTGCTCAGCGCCATGCTGGGCGGCCCCGGGCTCCTGGGCGGCCTCTGGTTCCGCGCCCTGCTGGCGCTGCTGGCCGCATCCATGCTGGCGGTGACCTGGAAGCGAAGGCCCTACGACCTCGCCCGCACCGGGCTTCCTCCTGGTCCACGTGGCTCCGTCCCTGGCCCTGCTGGGGACGCTGTGGGACCAGTTCGCCGGGGCGCCCGGGCCGGGGCTCTGGCTCATCCGGATCAGCTGCGCCGGCTTCCTCGCCGGCTGCGCCTGGATGTTCTACCTCAAGCCCGTGCTCAAGCGGCGGGAGGCGCGGCCATGAGCGTCCTTCTCCTGGCCGCGGGGTTCGCCTGCGTGACCCTGGCCGCCATCCTGAACGCCCGCGAACTCCTGGGCCGGCCCTGCCAGGAGCGGGCCCTGGCCTGGACCCGGGCCGGGTTCCTGCTGCTGGCCGGGGCGCTGGTGGCGGGCGCCCTGGAACCGGGCGCGCGCTGGCCGCCCCCGCCGCGCCAGCTCTGGGGCCCCCTGGTCTGGCTGATCTATTTCGCCGTGCTTCACGTGCATCGGGTGAAGGGGTTCAAGGGCAGGCCGGCGGCAGCCGCTGGCCTGGCCGGGTGGCTCCTGGCGGCCGGCGCCTGGCTGGCAGTGAGGGTGATATGACAGACAATGATGACCGGCCCTGGGTACTGATCACAGGCTGTTCCTCCGGCATCGGCCGGGCGCTGGTGCCGGCCTGCCGCCAGGCCGGCTGGGGCGTCGTGGCCACCGCCCGCTCCATGGCCGCCCTGGACGGATTGCCGCCCGGCCCCGACCTGGCCCGCCTGGAGCTCGACGTGACCCGCCCGGCCAGCCTCGCCGCCGCCGCCGAGGCCTGCCGGGGCCTGCGCCTCACGGCCCTGGTCAACAACGCCGGCTACGGCCAGATGGGCCCGCTGGAATGGCTCGGCTCCGACGAACTGCGCGCCCAGTTCGAAACCAACGTGGTGGGCCTGCACGCGGCGACCCGGTCCTTCCTGCCCCTGATCCGCGCCCGCGCCACGCCCGGCGAAGGCCGGATCGTCCAGGTGGCCTCGGTGCTGGGGCGCGTGAACGTGCCCATGGCCGGCGCCTACTGCGCCTCCAAGCACGCCGTGGTGGCCCTGGGCGAAGCGCTGCGGCTGGAGCTGGAGCCCGGCATCCGGGTGATCCTGGTGGAGCCCGGGGCGATCCGGTCGGAGTTCCGGGACACCCTGGTCAAGGCCCTGGGCGACGCTGCCCGAGCGGATCCGCGGAACCCGCTACGAACCCGTCCTGGCCCGCTACCTGGCCCGCCATGGATCCCGCCAGGACCACGGGCTGGGCGCCGACGCCTGCGCCCGCCGGATCGTCGCCGCCATGGCGCGCCGGCATCCGCCGAGGCGCGTGGTGATCGGCGCGGACGCGCGCCTGGCCAACGCGGCCAAGGCGGTCCTGCCGGCAGGCCTGTGGGAGTGGGCGGTGCGCCGCGCCTTCGGGCTTTGAGACTTCGGCGGCTTCCCTGGCGCGCTTCCGGGCGGCCTGACACACTGTTGCCATGGACGAAGACCGCCTCTACCTCATCGACACCTTCGCGCTGATATTCCGTGCCTACTACGGCAACATGCGGGTGAAAAACGGCGCCGCGCTCACCATGGCGCGGATGCTGCTGGCCCTGGTGAACCAGCACAAGCCCACCCACCTGGCCTGCGTGTTCGACCGCCCCGGGCCCACCTTCCGGCACGAGATCTACCCCGAGTACAAGGCCAACCGGGCCGAGATGCCCGAGGACCTGCGGCCCCAGATCCCCATGATCCGCGACCTGGCCGCGGCCCTGAACATCCCCATCGTCGAGCTGGCGGGGTTCGAGGCCGACGACGTCATGGGCACCCTGGCCCGGCAGGCGGCGGCGCGCGGGCTGGCCTCGGTCATCGTCAGCCCGGACAAGGACCTGCTGCAGCTGGTGGACGACGCCGGCGGCATCCAGGTGCTCAACAACCGGGACGGCGAGGTGTGGATCGACCGGGCCGGGGTGAAGGAGCGCTTCGGGGTCTGGCCCGAGCAGGTGGTGGACGTGCTCACCCTCATGGGCGACGCCAGCGACAACGTCAAGGGCGTGGAGGGCATCGGCGAGAAGGGCGCCCGGGACCTGCTGGAGCAGTACGGCACCCTGGAGAACCTCCTGGAGCACCGCGCCGAGCTCAAGCGCAAGGCCCACCGGGAGGGCCTGGAGGCGGCGCTGGAGCGCCTGCCCCTGGTCCGGCGCCTGGTCACCGTGGTCACCGACCTGCGGCTGCCGCTCGGCCTGGACGACCTGGCCTACAGGGGCGTGGACCAGGCCCGGGCCCGGGCCGCCTTCAAGGCCCTGGGCTTCGAGTCCCTGACCAAGGAGTTCACCTCGGTGGGCGGCGCCGCCGCGCCGGGGTCCGCCGGCTCCCGCACCTACCGCGCGGCGACCGGGGCCGCGGACCTGGAGGCGGCCGTGGCCGCCTGCCGGGAGGCCGGGAAGTTCGGCCTGGACACCGAAACCACCAGCATCGATCCCACCCGGGGCCACATCGTCGGCCTCAGCCTCGCCTGGAAGCCCAACGAGGGCCTCGTATGTGCCCCTGGCGCACCTGAAGCCGGGATCGGCGGACAGCGCGGGCGCCCTGCCCGGCCTGCTGCCGGACACCGGCCTGCCCGAAGCCCTCCTGGACCTGCGCGGGGAGCCGGCGGCGTTCTTCCATGAACTGGCCCCGTACCTGGACCCGCGCAACGTCCCGTTCCGGGACGCCCAGCGCATCCTGGGCCCGCTGTTCGATGGATCCCGCCGTGGCCAAGGCCGGCCAGAACCTCAAGTACGACCTGCAGGTGCTCAAGCGCCACGGCCTGGAGGTCAGGGGCCTGGGCGACGACAGCATGGTGCTGAGCTTCCTGGTGGACTCCAAGCTGCGCCACAACCTGGACGACCTCTCCTCGCGCCACCTGGACCTGCGCCCCATCCCGTTCGAGGCGGTGGTGGGCAAGGGCAAGGGCCAGAAGCGCTTCGACGAGGCGGAGTTCGGGCAGGCGGTGCAGTACGCCGCCGAGGACGCCGACCTGGCCCTGCAGCTCTGCGCCAAGCTGGGGCCGATGGTGGCCGATCCGGCGCTCGCGGCGCTCTACCGCGAGGTGGACCTGCCCCTGGTGGAGGTGCTGGCGGACCTCGAGCTGACCGGGGTGCGCCTGGACGTGGAGGTGCTGGCGCACCTGGCGAAGGACATGCGCGCCCAGCGCGACGCGGCCGAACGGCGCGCCACCGAGCTCGCCGGCGAGCCGTTCAACCTCAACAGCCCGGGCCAGCTCGGCCGGATCCTCTACGAGAAGCTGGGCCTGCCGGTGCTCAAGCGCACCGACAAGACCAAGGCCCCCGCCACCGACGAGGACGTGCTCACCGAACTGGCGCGCCGGGAGGACGGCGAGATCGCCCAGGTGCTGCTGCGCCACCGGCAGATGCAGAAGCTGCTGGGCACCTACGTGGAGGCCCTGCCGCTCATGGTGAACCCGGTCACCGGCCGGCTGCACACCCGGCTGCACCAGGCCGCGGTGGCCACCGGGCGCCTGGCCTCCTCCGACCCCAACCTGCAGAACATCCCGGTCCGCACCGAGGAGGGCCGGGCCATCCGCGCCGCCTTCGTGCCCGAGGCCGGATGGACCCTGCTGGACGCCGACTACAGCCAGATCGAACTGCGGGTGGTGGCCTCGCTGGCCCAGGACCCGACCCTGATGGCCGCCTTCGAGCGCGGCGAGGACATCCACCGGCGCACCGCCTCGGAGGTGCTGGGCCTGGCCATGGAGGAGGTCAGCGCCAGCCAGCGCAGCGCCGCCAAGGCGGTGAACTTCGGCCTGCTCTACGGCCAGGGCGCCTACGCCCTGTCGGCCAGCCTGGGGATCCCGTTCCGCGAGGCCAAGGGCTTCATCGAGCGGTACTTCGAGCGCATGCCCAAGGTGGCCGAGTGGATCGAGGCGACCAAGGCCCGGGCCCTGGAGGAAGGCCTGGTGCGCTCCCACTGGGGCCGGGTGCGGCGCATCCCCGACCTGCATTCGCCCAACCAGGGCCTGAAGGCCACCGCCCTGCGCGAGGCCGTGAACACCGTGGTGCAGGGCACCGCCGCCGACATCATGCGCCGGGCCATGGTGCGCCTGCACGAAAGCCTCGGGGCCGGAGGCCTCAAGGCGCGCCTGCTGCTCCAGGTGCACGACGAACTGCTGGTGGAGGCCCCGCAGGAGGAGGTCGACGACGTTTCCGCCCTGCTGCGCGAGGCCATGGAGGGGGCCGACGACCTGGGCGCGCTGCAGGTGAAACTGGTGGCCGAAGTGCGCGCGGGGAGCAACTGGCTCGAATGTAAGTGATACCATTCCCTGTCCAGGAGGCCAGCCCATGCCCCGACCCGCCACTCTCCCCACCCTCGACTGGAAATCAGTCTTCGAATCCGGCCTCGATTACGCGGCCTGGATCAACACCGGCGAATCCCCGGAAAACCGGGACAAGATGGAAACCCTGCGCCGTTCCCAGGCGCTCGAGCCCCAGGCCGCCGCCTTCCTCGCCGCCCTGCCGCGTCCGGTGCACGTGGTGGCCATCGCCGAGGACTGGTGCGGCGACGTGGTCCGGCACGTGCCGGTGCTGGAGCGCCTGGCCGAGGCCGCGCCGAACCTGAAGGTCCGCTTCATCACCCGCATGCAGCGGCCGGACGTGTTCGCCCGGTTCCTCACCAACGGCGGCGAGGCCATCCCCAAGTTCATCTTCCTGAGCGACGCCTTCGTGGAATGCGGCAACTGGGGCCCCATGCCCGCCCCGCTGCGCGACCTCATCTCCCGGGGCAAGGCCTGCGGCGACGTGGCCGCGGCCCGCAAGAAGGTCTCCGCCTTCTACGAAGCCGACGCCAACCGCCGCATGGTCGTGGAGGAACTCCTCCACCTCATCGACATCGCCACCAGTCGCGAACCGTAGGGCCGCTTTGGCGTCCGTCCTCCCGCCCGCCGCGCCGACCCACGGACACCTAAAGCGCCTTGAGCGCCGCAAGCTCCTGTGGATTGCAGAAGCGCCACTCGCCGGGCTTGAGGGCGGGATCGGCCAGGGGGCCGAACTGGATGCGCCTGAGTTTGGACACCGGATGGCCCACCGCCGCGAACATGCGCCGGATCTGCTGGTTCTTGCCTTCAATCAGGGTCACCATCAGCCAGGGGTTCTCGCCCTTTTCCGCCACCTCGATGGCGCATGGCTTCAAGCGGCGCCCGTCGAGGCGGAAGCCGGCACGGAACTCGTCGAGCGTCTCGGGCGCGGGCATGCGGTGCACTTTGGCCAGGTAGACCTTGGCCACGTGGAACTCCGGGGCCATGAGCCGCTGCGCCATGGCGCCGTCGTTGGTCAGCAGGAGCATCCCTTCGGAATTGAAGTCCAGCCGGCCCACCGGGTAGACCCGGGCGCCGATGCCGTGCAGCAGGGCCATCACGGTGGGGCGGCCTTCGTCGTCCTTCACCGTGGTCACGTAGCCCTTGGGCTTGTTGAGCAGGATGTAGACCGGATCCTCCTTGGCGATCGGCTGGAAATCCAGGGTGATGTCATCCTTGCGCGGATCGGCCCGGGTTCCCAGCTCGGTCACCGTGACCCCGTTCACCTGCACCCGGCCTTCCACGATGATCGCTTCGCAGGCCCGGCGCGAGGCGACCCCGGCCGCGGCGAGGATCTTCTGCAGGCGCTCGCCGGCCGGCGCCTTGGCCCTGGGCTTCAGCCCGGAAACGGACGCCTGCGCCCTGGCCGGGCGCGGCGCGGGCTTGCCGGCGTCGCCCTTGACGGAACCCGCCGGCCGCGGCCTGGGCTTCGCCGCCGGTTTCCAGGGACCGGTGTTGCGCGCCATGGCGGAGCCGGCGCCCTTGCCCGCCGGGGCGCGCCGGGGGGTGATCTTCACGCTGGGCGCCCGTTCGGGGACTTCCGCCTCCTCGGCCCAGGGATCCCGGGCCGGCTTGGGCCGCAGCGGTCCGCGCGGGGACGCGGCCTTGTCGGGTCGCTGGGCGGGTCGCTTGGCGGGTCGCTTGATGGTTCGCTTGCTGCTCACGGGCTTGGCCATGGTGGACCTCTGGCGTCATCACGACGCGAATCTTATATAATCTCACATTTTTCCCGCCGGGCACCCAGACATTTGCCAGAACCGGGGATCCTGTCACATCCAACGTCTTCAGGACCCTCGTATCAGGTATTTAACAAAGCTTTGAGCGACCCTCCGCGCTATTCTGAAGCTTATTGCGGCGATTTTTTTTGTGAGGCAAACACCACAACTCCAGGGCGAACCCGAACAGGGCCAACTGGATCTTCTTGTGAGGGAAACATGGTCAAACACGTATATAGCTTCGGCGGAGATCGCAACGAGGGCAGCGCCAAGATGCGCAACCTGCTCGGCGGCAAGGGCTGCAACCTGGCCGAGATGGCCGGCCTGTCGATCCCCGTGCCCCCCGGCTTCACCGTCACCACGGAAGTCTGCACCCTCTACATCGCCGGCGGGCAGAAGCTGCCCGAGGATGTGAAGCAGCAGGTGCTGGAATCCCTGAAATGGCTGGAAGGCAACCGCGGCCGCAAGCTGGGCGACACCCAGAACCCGCTGCTGCTGTCCGTCCGCTCCGGCGCCCGGGTTTCCATGCCCGGCATGATGGACACCGTGCTGAACCTGGGCCTCAACGACCAGACGGTCGAAGGCCTGGCCAAGGCCAGCAACAACCCGCGCTTCGCCTACGACTCCTACCGCCGCTTCATCATGATGTACTCCGACGTGGTCCTGGGCGTGCACAAGGACCTGTTCGAGCACGAGATCGAAGCGCTGAAGAAGAAGACCGGCAAGAAGCTCGACACCGAGATCAGCGCCGAGGAGTGGAAGGGCCTGACCGTCGTCTTCAAGGCGATCGTGCAGAGGGAACTGGGCAAGCCGTTCCCCCAGGATCCCATCGAGCAGCTGTTCGGCGGCATCTGCGCCGTGTTCGACAGCTGGGAGACCGACCGCGCCAAGATCTACCGCCGCCTGAACCGCATCCCCGACGACTGGGGCACCGCCGTCAACGTCCAGACCATGGTGTTCGGCAACATGGGTGACGACTGCGGCACCGGCGTGGCCTTCACCCGCGACCCCGGCACCGGCGAGCCCTATTTCTACGGCGAGTACCTGATCAACGCCCAGGGCGAGGACGTGGTCGCCGGCGTGCGCACGCCCCAGCCCATCACCAGGGCCCAGGCCGAAGGCACCGGCCACACGAGCCTCGAAGAAGCCATGCCCGCGGCCTTCAAGGAGCTGCTCAGCACCTGCAACCGCCTCGAGCAGCACTTCAAGGACATGCAGGACCTGGAGTTCACCATCGAGCGCGGCAAGCTGTTCATGCTCCAGACCCGCAACGGCAAGCGCACCGCGCTCGCCTCCATCCGCATCGCCATCGACATGGTCGACGAGGGCCTGATCGATTCCAACACCGCCCTGACCCGCATCGACCCCGACAGCCTGAACCAGCTGCTGGCCCCCGTGTTCGACCCCAAGGAGAAGGCCGCCTTCAAGAAGGCCGGCAAGCTCATGACCAAGGGCCTGAACGCCGGCCCCGGCGCCGCCGCCGGCCGCATCGCCCTCAGCGCCGAAGAGGCCGAGGAGCTGGCCAAGACCGGCCCCGTGGTGCTCTGCCGCACCGAGACCTCCCCTGAGGACCTGGCCGGCATGGTCGCCGCCAAGGGCATCCTCACCGCCCGCGGCGGCATGACCTCGCACGCGGCCGTGGTCGCCCGCGGCATGGGCAAGCCCTGCGTCTGCGGCGCTTCCGGCATCACCATCGACCTGAAGGCGCGCACCCTCTCGACCGAGGGCATCACCCTCAAGGCCGGCACCGACTTCATCTCCATCGACGGCTCCACCGGCGAAGTGTTCGCCGGCCGGCTCACCGACTTCCCCTCCGAAGTGAACCAGGTGCTGGTGGAGAAGAAGCTCAAGGGCGAGGACAGCGAGCTGTACGGCCGCTTCCAGAAGATCATGACCTGGTCCACCGCGGTGCGCCGGCTGAAGGTCCGCACCAACGCCGACACCCCGCACGACGCCCAGGTGGCCCGCGCCTTCGGCGCCGAGGGCATCGGCCTGACCCGCACCGAGCACATGTTCTTCGAGGGCGAGCGCATCATCGCCTTCCGCAAGTTCATCCTGGCCAAGGACCTGGCGGCCCGCACCGAAGCCCTCAAGGGCCTGCTGCCGATCCAGCGCGCCGATTTCGAAGGCATCTTCGAGGCCATGGACGGTCTGCCGGTCACCGTGCGCCTGCTGGATCCCCCCCTCCACGAGTTCGTGCCCCACGACGAGGCGGGCCAGGCCGAAATGGCCAAGGTCATCGGCGTCAGCCTCGCCGAAGTGAAGCACCGGGTGGAGAAGCTCCACGAGTTCAACCCGATGATGGGCCACCGCGGCTGCCGCCTGGGCATCACCTACCCCGAGCTGATCCGCATGCAGATGCGCGCCATCGCCGAGGCCGCCATCAACGTCGGCAAGCGCGGCGTCAAGGCGCTGCCGGAAGTGATGGTGCCCCTGGTCGGCGCCGTCAAGGAGCTGGCCTACACCAAGGAGCAGATGCTGGAAGAGCTGGCCCTCGTGAACAAGGAGAACGGGACGACCTTCATCTGCCCCATCGGCACCATGATCGAGATCCCCCGCGGCGCCCTCACGGCGGACAAGGTGGCCCAGGAGGCCGAATTCTTCTCCTTCGGCACCAACGACCTCACCCAGATGGGCTTCGGCTTCTCCCGCGACGACTCCGGCTCCTTCCTGCCCGAGTACGTCTCCAAGAAGATCCTCGAGGACGATCCCTTCCAGAGCCTGGACCAGGAAGGCATCGGCGAGCTGGTCAAGATCGGCTGCGAGAAGGGCCGCGCCACCCGCCCCGGCATCAAGCTGGGCGTCTGCGGCGAGCACGGCGGCGACCCCCGCTCGGTCAAGTTCTTCCACGGCGTGGGCCTGAACTACGTGAGCTGCAGCCCCTACCGGGTGCCCATCGCCATCCTCGCGGCCGCCCAGGCCGTGCTTGAAGAAAAGAAGTAGTCCGTCCCGCGGAGGGAGAGGCGGGGGCGTTCGCCCCCGCCTTTTCTTATCTGTCCCTTTATTCCAGCTTGGCATTGGACGCATGCTGGCCCGATGGACCTGCCGGAAGGCCTGCCAGCTCGGGGCGGTTCGGATCGACTGACGATGCCGATTGAGATAACCATCAAACTCACCTAAGCTTGGGAACAAGATTCTTTTCGAGCGAACCAACAGGTTTCCCGCCGGGTCCCGGCGGGTCGTCGATGTTGTTCCGGTTCCCATTCATCGCATAGCGAGGCTCCCCCATGAGCGACGCCCTGGTCGTCCCTGCCGAAACGACGGCCCCCTGGTGGAAGGAGATCACCCGCAACCAGTGGTACGCCCTCCTGGCCGGCAAGATCGGCTGGATGCTGGACGCCTTCGACGTGATGCTCTATGTCTTCTGCCTGAAGACCATCATGGACGAGTGGCACCTGAATCCGGCCACCGCCGGATTCATGGTGACGGTGACCCTCTTCGCCTCCTCCTTCGGCGGGATCCTGTTCGGGGCCATGGCCGACCGGTTCGGGCGCAAGAAGGCCCTGATGGCCACCGTGCTGATCTTCTCCGTCTGTTCCGGCCTGTCCGGCCTGGCCCAGAACCTGCTCCAGCTGGCCATCGCCCGCACCATCCTGGGCCTGGGCATGGGCGGCGAGTGGGCATCGGGCGCGCTGCTGGTGTCCGAGACCTGGCCGGCCAAGCACAGGGGCAAGGCCATCGGCCTGATGCAGGGCGGCTGGGCCCTGGGCTACATCGCCGCGGCGGTGGCGGCGGCCGCCATCCTGCCGGTGTTCGGCTGGCGGGTGATGTTCTTCCTGGGCATCGTGCCGGCCCTCTTCGCGCTCTGGATCCGCACCAAGGTCGAGGAGCCCGAGGTCTGGGTGAAGCAGCGCAAGCAGGAGAAGGCCGCGCCGGACACCAAGGTCAAGGGCGGCTTCCTGCAGATCTTCAGGGCCGACCTGCTGCGCTACACCCTGATCAGCACGCTGATCTCCACCTTCGTGATGTTCGCCTACTGGGGCCTGTTCTCCTGGCTGCCCAGCTTCCTCGGCTCGCCGGTGGCCAAGGGCGGCGCCGGGCTGTCCATCGTCAAGGCCCCGATGTGGATGATTCCGCTGATGATCGGCGCCTACTTCGGCTACGTCTCGTTCGGCTTCGTGGCGGACAAGTTCGGCCGGCGCCCGACCTTCGCCGGCTACCTGTTCCTGTCCGCGATCCTGGTCTTCATTTTCGGCAACACCCGCAACGCCACCGCGCTGATGGTGATGGGCCCCTTCCTGGGGTTCTTCGGTTCGGGCTACTTCAGCGCCTTCGGCGCGTTCGTGTCCGAACTGTTCCCGACCCGGGCGCGCGGCTCGGCGGTGGGCTTCTGCTACAACACCGGCCGCATGGTGAGCGCCCTGGCGCCCACGGTGATCGGCTTCTTCGCCATGAGCTACGGCGTGGGCGCGGCGCTGACCTTCACCGCCATCGCCTTCGTCCTGGCGGGCCTGTCGATCTTCCTCCTGCCGGAGACCCTCGGAGCGGAGCTGACCTGATGTCGGCGGATGCATCCCCGGCTGCGGCGGACCTCCGGGTGGAGCCCATGGGCGACCAGGCCCTGCTGGCGGTGCTGGGCGATCGCATCGACCCCGGCGTGAACGACCGGGTGCACCGGCTGGCCGGGCTGATCCGCGAGGCCTCGGTGCCGGGGGTGACCGACCTGGTGCCGGCCTACGCCACGCTGGCGGTGCACTACGACCCCGGGGCATGGCTGTTCGAGCCGCTCGGCCGGGAACTGGCGCGGCTGTGGGCGGGCAGCGCGCAGGCGCGCCTGCCGGAGCCGCGCCGGGTCGAGATCCCGGTCCGCTACGGCGGGGAGTTCGGCCCCGACCTCGCGGAAGTGGCCAGCCGCTGCGGCCTGACCGAGGATGAGGTCGTCGCCCGGCACTCGGCCGCCGAGTACCGGGTCTACATGCTCGGCTTCGCCCCGGGCTTCGCCTACCTGGGCGGGCTCGACCCGGCCATCGCGGCGCCCCGACGCTCCACGCCGCGGACCCGGGTGCCGGCCGGATCGGTGGGCATCGCCGGCATGCAGACCGGGATCTACCCGCTGGAGACGCCCGGCGGCTGGCAGATCATCGGGCGCTCGCCGCGCCCCCTGTTCCGGCCGGAAAGCGCGGAGCCCTGCCTGCTCAGGCCGGGGGACCGGCTCCGGTTCGTGCCCATCGGCCCGGACGCCTGCGAGGCGGAGCGGCCATGAGCATCCTGGTGGAATCCGCCGGACTGCTGTGCACCGTCCAGGACCTGGGACGGCGCGGCTACCAGCACCTGGGCGTCGGCACCAGCGGCGCCATGGACCCGGTCTCGCACCGCCTGGCCAACCTGCTCGCGGGCAACCCCGAAGGCGCCGCCGCCCTGGAGATCACCCTGGCCGGCCCTTCCCTCCGGTTCGAGGCCGACACCCTCGTCGCCCTGGCCGGCGCCGACCTGAGCCCGGAGATCGAGGGGCAGCCGGTGCACTTGTGGCGGCCCATGCTGGTGCGGGCCGGGGCCGCGCTGGAATTCGGCCGCCCGGTCCAGGGCTGCCGCTGCTACCTGGCGGTCGCCGGCGGGCTCCGGGTGCCGGAGGTGATGGGTAGCGCCAGCACTCAGCTGGCGGGCGGCTTCGGCGGCTTCCAGGGCCGGGCCATGAAGCGCGGCGACCGCCTGGCGACCCCGCCCTGCCCGCGCGAAATCTACCCGACCCTGCAGCAGCGCTTTGCGCGCGGGCTCCAGCCGTTCCTGGCCCTGGACTGGTTCCCGCCCTGGTACACCGAGCTGGATTTCCTGCGGCCCGCCGCGCTGCGCGTGATCCCGGGCCCGCAGTGGCCGGAGCTCACGGACGCGGCGCGGCGGAGCTTCCTGGAGGAGACCTTCCAGGCGGCGCCCAACTCCGACCGCATGGGCATCCGCCTGCGCGGCCCCAGGCTCGAGCTGGCCCGGCCCATGGAGATGCTCTCCTCCGGCGTCGCCGCCGGCACCATCCAGCTGCCCCCGGACGGTTCGCCCATCCTGCTCATGGCGGACCGCCAGACCACGGGGGGCTATCCGCGCCTGGGCGAACTGGCCACGGTGGACCTCCCCCGGGCCGCGCAGCTGCGCCCCGGCGAAGAGCTGCGCTTCAAGGCCGTCACGCTCGCCGAGGCGCAGCGGCTCCTGCTCGACCGGGAAGCGCGGTTCCGGTCCCTCGGGCGGATCCTGGCGGTCCGCCACAACGACTGAAAGGCGAGGCGATGGCCAAGCACGTGGATCTCAACTGTGACATGGGCGAAAGCTACGGCCCCTGGCGCATGGGCCAGGACGAGGCACTGCTGGAATGGGTCAGCAGCGCCAACATCGCCTGCGGCTGGCACGCGGGCGATCCCGCCACCATGGCGCGCACGGTGCGCGCCGCCGTGGCCCGCGGCGTGGCGCTGGGGGCGCACCCCGGGCTGCCCGACCTGCAGGGTTTCGGCCGGCGCGAAATGGCCATCTCGGCCGAGGAGGCCAGGGGCATGACCCTCTACCAGGTGGGCGCCCTGCACGCCTTCGCCCGGGCCGCCGGCGGCCGCCTGGCCCACGTCAAGGCCCATGGCGCGCTGTACAACATGGCGGCCCGGGATCCGCGCCTGGCCCGGGCCGTCGCGGAGGCGGTGCGGGATTTCGACCCCGCCCTGGTGCTGGTGGGCCTCAGCGGCAGCGAGCTGGTCAGGGCGGGGCAGGCCGCCGGCCTCGCCTGCGCCAGCGAAGTGTTCGCCGACCGCGGCTACGAGCCGGACGGCAGCCTCACCCCCCGGGGCCTGCCGGGCGCCATGATCGAGGACGAGGACCAGGCCGTGGCGAGGGTGCTGCGCATGGTCCTGGAGGGCAAGGTGGCCGGGCGCGACGGCGCCGACCTGGAGATCCGGGCCGACACCGTGTGCATCCACGGCGACCAGCCCAAGGCCCTGGCGTTCGCGCGCCGGCTGCGGGAGGCGCTGGAAAGGGCGGGCGTGGCGATCCGGGCCTGAAGCCCGTCCCGGCGGGATACCGGGGAGCACAAAGGCTGTTGCCGCCCCCGGCATCGGGCGTAGCATGAATCAGATGACCACACGCCCTTCCCTGCTTCTCGCCGCTTTCCCTCCAGAGTTGGCGGGGATGGACCTCTGCCCGCCTCCGGGCTGGCGCGTGGGCTGCACCGGCGTGGGCGCCCTCACCGCCGCGGTGGCCACCGCCCGGCTGCTCACGGCCCTGACCCCGCGGCGCGTGCTGTTCGTGGGCACCTGCGGCGCCTATGACGACCGCCTGGCGGTGGGCGACTGCCTGCGCGCCTCGGACGCGCTGTCCATCTCCCTGGATGTCCTGGAAGGCCGCGCCTACCTGCCGGAGACGGAAGTGCACCGCTGGCCGGCCACCCTCGCGTCGGTGCTGGCGATCCAGCTGCCGGCCCTGTCGGTGGCGGTGCCCCCCGGCATCACCCGCACCCAGGCCGGGGCCCAGCGCCTGGCCACCTTCGCCGCCACCGAGCACCTGGAACTGACCGGCGTGTTCGCCGCCTGCCACGAGGCCGGCATCCCCTGCGGCGCGGCCCTGGCCGTGGCCAACCGGGTGGGTCCGGACGCGCACGCGGAATGGCGCGCCAACCACGACCGGGTAAGCCGGTACCTGATGGATGAGCTCAAGTCCCAGGGCATCTTCGAAGCTCCCTAGTCTTACGGCGGCGTCCGTTGTTCCGCCCGTCGTGCCTTGCGGTCGGCTTCGGGTTCCGGTTCTTTGCGCCGACCCACTGTTGCGTGGTCCGCTCTCGAGTAGGCGCCCCCGGTTACCCGGGGGCACCTCTCACAGAACCGTACAAGTGCTGTTCACATACGGCTCTTCGGGATGACGGGTTATGACCCCCGCACCGGCCGGTTTACGACCTCTCCTATCCCGGGGCCCTGGTTTTCTGGCCCTGGGGCAACGATGCTTGGTTGTTTCAGCCTCCACCGGTCTTGCACGGACTCGAGCCCCCGTTCGGCGAAATACGCGTTGCAGAGTCCCCGGTCCGCAGCAGAGCAATGGCTTAGTGCCCATAGTGACTTGCGGCCACTGTAGACGCTGCGCCAGGCAGTTTTGGTCTTCGCACCCAGTCGAATCAGCCGGATTGCGATTGTTCGCTTGGACTTCCAGTGCTTCAGTTGGATCGCCCTCAACCGACGTCGGATGTGGGCGTCAACTGCGTGTAGCGTCATTTCCTCTCCTTTCGTGCAGATCCCAAAGAACCCGATCCAGCCTTTCAGGTAGCCGTTGATCTGGCGGATGCACTCGCGGAGTGATTTCCCCCAGTTGCGCGGCGTCAGTTCCTGGATCCGGACCGCGAGCCGCTCTTTCGAGCGTTTCGACAGCAGCACCTCGATTTCCCCTTCCAGCGGGTCGCGCCGGAGGCGGAAGCCGAGAAAGTGCCGTTCTTCCGGGCGGGCCACGGCGCTCTTCTTCTCGTTCACCTTCAGGCGCAAGCGCCTTTCGATGAAGTCCTTGATGCTCGCCATGACTCGAATCCCTGCACGTTCACTGCGGACGTAGATATTGCAGTCGTCCGCATAACGAACAAAGCGGTGGCCTCGCCTCGCCAGCTCAATATCAAGCTCGTCGAGGACGACATTGCTGAGCAGCGGGGAGAGGGGCCCACCTTGCGGTACGCCTTCCTCATTGCTCACCACCACACCATCCGGCATGACCACCCCAGCCTTGAGCATCCGGCCGATAAGCACGAGCAGACGCCTATCTTTCACCCGCTCTGCCAGCCGGGCCATCAGGCGCTGATGGTTGACCCGATCAAAGAATTTCTCCAGATCGAGGTCCACCACCCACTCGTAGCCTTCTTCCATGATGCTTTTGGCCTGGGCGATGGCCGTCTGGCAGCTTCGTCCGGGTCGGAAACCATGGCTTTGATCGTGGAACGTCGGCTCGTATAACGGCTCAAGCAACAGCCGTACGGCTTCAGCGACCACGCGGTCGACCACGTTGGGAATCCCCAGACCCCGCTGACCGCCCCCGCCCTTGGGTATCCATACCCGGCGGATGTTCCCCGGCTGGTAGGTGCCCTTGAGCAGAGCCTTGGTCAGTTTGGGCAGAAGCCTTGGAAGGTGCTTGCGCACTTCCTCAATGCTCCGGCCATCCGGGCCTGCGGCTCCCTTGTTTGACGCTACGTTCTGGAAGGCCATCGCGAGAAACCGCGTGGCTGATTCCATCGTCACCAGCTCTACATACTCGTATTTGTCCTCCGACTTCGGCTCCGCGCTCAGGCCAGGCCCTCTAGGCTGAGGGTCCATTCTGGCGGCGTTGTCCGTTTGCACGGACTCTTCGGCTGTATCGAAAGGCAATGCCGGTTGTATCGCTTGTTCGTTGACCGGAACCGCCTTCCCTAAACTCGGGGCGGAACGCCGATGCGGCTTGATCTCCCGGGTTGGAGCCGACTTTCGCCGGCCGTTCGGGTACTGCGCGGTTCTCGTTGCTCTGCCGGGCCGTCGGCTTTCCTTCTCTCGTTGTACGGCCTACCGATCGCTCGGAACCCGGCAGAGCTCCTCGGATAAGATCCACAGACTTTGCAGCCATCCCGTCGTCATTACTCTCTCCGAGGGCTAACGGAAATAGGGCGTTGCTGCTGGCAGCCAGCTCACCCCCTTCAGAGAAAGCCTTACGACGCTTCACTTTCGTTCGGGACGGTTGCACACCTATGACTTCCATCGGACATGCCCTCGCGGGTCGCCCCTCCCGGAACCCGGATTGGCCTTGCCCAGCCTTCACATCTTTATGGATCTTCTTGCCTTGCAACGCTTCCTCCTTTCCGATGGGTCTGACTACACCTGGTGCTCCAGGATCACGCCCTTGTCTCGTCGGTGTTGGGTTCCCTCCGTTTGGGGCCCCAGGTCTGGATTTTCACCTCCTGTCTGTGGATCGTGCCGATCGTCACTGCAACGTCCTCGCTGCGCTGCGGGCGATGCAAGCGGCCACGCTGCCCCTTCCCCCCAGGGCCGAGTCGATTCGTCTTCGTTTCACTGAACAAAATTCAAAGCAACCACCCCGGGACCCTGGGCATTCCAGTGAGCAGCCTCCTCGCCCCCATGCCGCCAACCGAAGGAACCCCAAACCCAGGCGGGGAAGGACAGCGTGAGACCTTGCCGCACGCGCAGGAGGCGAAGCCGACGAGCATGCGGCAAGGCTCTCACGCACCGGTGGGCCGGCGCACCCGCACGGAACCCGAAGCCGACCGCAAGGCACGACGGGCGGGACTACGGACGACACAGCCAGGCTAGAAACGGAGCTTGAGCCCATCCCCGGCGTCCACCCGCCAGCCATCGCCGTCCGCCTCCACCCGCACGCCCCGGCGGGTGCCGGTCACGTAGACCCGCGCCCCGGTCGAGCGCAGGGCGGACATGGCCTCGGCGTGGGGATGGTCGAACCCGTTGCGCCGGCCGGCGGACACCAGCGCCAGGTCCGGCCCCAGCGCGCCGATCCAGGCCGGGTCGGAAGCGCGAGCGGCTGCCGTGGTGGCCCGCCTTCAGAAGGCGCCGGAGACCCGCGTCCGGGCCCGGGTCGCCCAGGGCCAGCAGGTCGCGCTCCTGGATGGCCAGGGCGTCGCCCATGAGCCAGGCTTCCCGGTCGCCGCCAGCGCACCCGCAGCACGGCGGAAGCCATGTTGAAGTCCCGCACCGCCATGGGCCCGGGCGGCCAGCGCACCGAGAACGCCGCCCCGCCCCGCTCCCAGCCCTGCCCGCGCGCCAGCGCCATGGCTCCGGCGGCCGCGCCGGGCGGGCCGTAGCGGAGCCCAGGCCGACGGCTCGGCCAGGGCCGGCAGGGCGACGGTGGCCGGCGGCCAGAGCCGGGCCAGGGTCGCCCAGCCGCCGGCATGGTCCAGGTGCGGATGGGTGAGCACCAGGTGGACCGGCTCGCGCACCCCGCGCCGGCTCAGCACCCGGGCGATGCGGCGCGCCGCGCGGGGGTCCGGGCCGGTGTCCACCAGGGTCGCGTCGCCCCCGGGCACCCGCACCAGCAGCGCGTCCCCCTGGCCGACGTCGATCGCCTCCACGCTGAACGCGCCCGGCGCCCGCCCCACCCCGCCGGCGGCCAGCAGGCCCAGGGTGGCGCCGCCCAGCGCCGCGCACAGCCCGCGGGTCCGGCGAAAGCCCGGCATGCCGCTGGGCCAGCAGGATCCAGCCCAGCGGCAGCGCGATCCAGGGCCACAGATGCCCGGTGGCCAGGGGCACGATGCGGGCGAAGGCCGGCACCAGGTGCCCGCCGGTCCAGGCCAGCACCCCGCCCAGGGCCGGCGTCAGGCCGGGCACGGGCAGGAAGATCAGGGCCAGGCAGAGCGGCGCCAGGATCGCCACCAGGGGCAGCAGGACCAGGTTGGCCGCCACCCCCCAGAGCGGCGCGCCGCCGTGCAGCAGGGCCAGCAGGGGCAGGGTGGTGAGCCAGGGCGCCAGGACCCGGGCGCACGGCAGCGCGTGGCCGCCCCAGCAGCGGCGCGCAGCAGGCCGGCCAGGGGCTCGCAGCCCAGACCAGGCCCACGAGGGCCATCCAGGCCAGCAGGAAGCCCGGCTCGCAGCCGGCCGCGGGGTGGGCCAGCAGCCAGGCCAGGAGCGCCCCGTGCAGGGCCAGCGCCGGCGGCAGCTTCCATCCGGTTGCCCTGGCCCGCGGCCAGGGCCGCGCCCATGAGCAGCCCGCGCCAGACCGGCGCGGTGAACCCCACCACGGCGCAGTAGAGCAGCCCGCCGAGCGATCCCGGCCGGGCCCGATCCCCGGCGGAACAGGCGGCGCCAGGCGGCGTCCAGGCCGCCCATCACCAGGGTCACCTGCAGCCCGGAGACCACCAGGGTGTGGATGGTCCCGCTTTCGGCGAAGGGGCTGAAGCTCTCGTCCCGGACGGGCGGCAGGCCCAGGGTGAGCGCGCCCCACAGGTCCCGGGCGGCGCCCGTGAGCAGCGGCAGGGCCTCGAAGCGCCGGCGAACCCACGCGGTCAGGCGCAGCAGGGGCCCCGGCCGGGCCGGCCCCAGCACGGTCATCAGCCGGGCCGAGCGCAGCTGGAGCCGCCGGGGCGGCGCCGTCGGAGCGGGCCCGCCAGAGGGGCCGCTCCGCCAGGAAGGCCGGGGCCGGGTCCACCGGCTGCAGCTCGCCGGTGAAGCGCACGGGGGTGCCGGGCCCGGGCGGCGCGGCGCCGCCCGCGGGCAGCCGCAGGGGCAGCACGGCGCCCCGCAGGGACGCCGGGCGCGCCACCCGGATGGCGCCGCGCAGCAGCCCGCCCGAAGCCGTCCAGGGCGCGGCCAGCACCCCCTCGATGCCGCTGGATGCCCGACCGGCAGCGCAGCCTCCCGTCGGGCCAGGCGGCCCAGCGCGCCCGACCGTGCCCCAGGCCAGGGCGAGCGCCAGGGGCAGCGCCGCGAAGCGCCGGCGGAGCGCCAGGGGCGCGCAGGCCAGCACCGCCACCCAGCCCGCGGCCGGCCCACGGCCCCGGCACGCGTCCGTCCCAGGTCTCGGGCAGCGCCCACGGCACCGCGCAGGCCGCCGCCAGGGCCCAGGCCAGGGGCCAGGAGCCTTCGCCGCTGAGGCGCTGCCAAAGACGTTCGCGGGACAGCATGGCAAGATCATCGGCAGGCCGGGACGGACCGTCAACCTTCTGCAAAAACCGGCGCGACTGAGCGACAATGATCGACATGAGACATTCCAGGTTGTGCCTTCTGGGCTTGGTCGCCATGCTCGCCCCTCAGCTCGCCGCATGGAGCCCGCGCTTCCACCAGGCCCAGACGATGCTGGCAGTGCGCCTCACCCCGCTGCGCATGCAGGACTTCCTCAACGCCCACGCCCAGGACCTGGCCCAGGGTGCCCGGGGCCAGGCCAACGACCAGGTTCCCACCGTGGAGGAGGTCGAGGACCAGTGGCGGGCGATCGTCGAGCTCAGCGACGGGAACGCCCGGCCCGAGCGGGTGGCGCGGGAACTGGGCACCCTGGCCCACCAGGTGCAGCTGCTCATGGATCCTTCGGCGGTGCGCGGAGCCACCCCCCTGCGCGACAGCTTCGAGGCCTACGGCGACGAGAAGCTGCCCAAGCTGGTCCTTAGCCGGGAGCCGTTCTGGGCCGTGACGGCCCCGCTGGATCCGCGCCCGCAGCCTGCTGCGCTGGGCCAAGGTCAAGTACGAGCGGCACCAGGCCCTGCTCGAATGCTTCGACGAGAAGGCCGGGCAGCGGGTGGGGCCTGGGACGAGCTGTCGCTGCCCTTCGCCCAGCTCCAGCTGGCCTATTCGAAGGGCATCAACGCCACCGCCAACCTGTGGATCCAGCTCTGGCGGGCCGCGGGAGACCGCTGGCAGGGCGCGGAATAGCAGCTTTGCGGGGTCCGGGTTCGGCGGTATCGTTCCAGTACCAACATCTTCGGGGAGAACAGCATGGCTTCATACAACCGCCTGGGATCCTACCTCCTGGGGGATGTGCTTGCGGAGGTCCCCTTCGGACGGATCCACCGCGCCATCTCGATCACCGGCAGCGCCTTCGAACGCCACCACCTCATCTGCACCTTCACCGACGAGCTCCTGCAGGCGGGCCTGGCCGCGCGCGGGCCGGAGATCCAGCGCACCGTGGGCCAGCTCGGCCCGGCCCGCGGGATCGGCGCCAACTGCGCCTTCGAGGCGCGCAAGGAGGTCTACCTGACCTGGGACTACATCGCCGGGCGCACCCTGGCCCAGGTGCTGGAGAAGACCCGGGAGGAGCAGGTCCCGTTCGGCGTGGACCATGCCCTGACCGTGCTGCAGAGCGTGGCCCAGGCCGTCATCGCGATGCACGACCGCAACGTCCGCGCACGGCGCCCTGTCCCCGCACAGCGTCTGGGTCGGCTACGAGGGCGCCACCCAGATCTACGACGCCCCGCTCGGCGCCTTCCTCCAGGCCCTGCTGCCCAAGGCCCCGGCCCTGAAGGCCGCCCTGGAGCCCTACCGCTGCGCCGTCGAGGCCCACGCCGTTCCAGCGCGACCTGTTCGCGCTGGGCGCGGTGTTCTTCGAGCTGCTCACCCTGGAGCAGCTCCCGGGCGGCCCCGACCATCCCCGCGGCCCTCGGGCGCGGCCACCCTCAAGGCGGCCCAGGAGGAGGAGGCCATCCCCCAGGAGATCCTGGCCCTGCTGCAGGCGCATGCTGCTGGTGGACCCGGCGTTCGCCAGCCCCGCGGAGTTCAGCGGCGCGCTGGAGCGGGTGCTCTACGAAGGCGACTACAGCCCCACCACCTTCAACATGGCCTTCCTGATGCACACCCTGTTCCGGGACGAGAACGAGGCCGACGCCATGGCGCTGAAGGCGGACCAGGCGGCCAACTACGCCCAGTACCTGCCCGCGGGCGCCGCCGCCGCGGGCGCGCAGAAGCCCAGGGGCGCCGGGCGGGGCATGTACTACATGCTCGCGGGCGGCGCCGTGGTGCTGGCCGGCGTGTTCGGCGTCTTCTACTACCAGTTCCAGCAGAGCAACCGCCAGCACCAGCTGGAGCAGCAGAGCCTGCAGGCCAAGCTCGCGGCCTTCCAGCGGGAGAAGGAGGCCAGTACGACGCCAAGCTGGCCGACATCGCCAGGCAGGAGGAGGCCCAGAAGACGCTGGAGGACATGTTCGGCAAGCAGGCCGAGGAAGGCAGCACCCAGGAAGCCCGCGCCGCGGCCAAGAAGGAGCTGGAGGCGGCCCGGCAGAAGGCCAGGGACCTGGCCCGGCAGCGCGCCGAGGCCCTGAAGGAGAAGCAGAAGCTCGCGCAGCAGGCCCAGGTCCCCGCCGCCGCGCCGCCGCCCGCGCCCGCGCCGGCCGCGGCGCCCGCGCCCGTGCAGGACGCGCAGCCGACGGTGACCCGCCTGGGCAGCCCGCAGAGCCCGGCGGGCGCCAAGGCCGCCCTGCCCCCGAGCCTGCAGGACGCGGACATCAGGGTGTCGCTCAAGGTGTTCGTGGACCCCGCGGGCCGGCCGCTGAAGGTGGTGATCCTGAAGGGCGTGGAAGGCGCCGCCGGCTACAACGACGCCGCCCAGAACGCCGCCCTGGCCTCCACCTACGCCCCGGCCATGAAGGCCGGCAAGCCCACCTCGGGCTGGGTCAACCTGGAGTTCGACTTCGGCAAGCCGAAGTAGGCTAGCCCAGCCGGATCGGCTCCTCGTCGTCCTCATCCACGATCCGGATGTTGCCCTCCGCGCCCAGCAGCACGGCGTCCTCGTACATGTTGTGCAGCTTGGGCTGGAACCGGTCCGCCTGCAGCAGGCGCGGGTCCTCGCCCAGTTCCACCGAGGTGCGGACCAGGTCCTCGGCACTCCAGTCCCAGGATGGCCGCCAGCAGCTTGCGCGGATTGGCGGCCTCGCCCGGGGCGATGCGGGTGCGGAACAGCAGCGCGGCGCCGGACCAGCGGCAGTCCTCCAGCAGGGGACGGATATCCACCCGCTTGGGCCCTTTCTGGCCGCCGATCTTGCCGGTCTTCTCGATCTCGAACCGTTCGGCCGAGAGGAAGGCGTCCATGCGCGCCCGGGCGGAGTCCGGACTCGGGCTCCGGGCAGGTCCAGCGCCAGTGCGCGGCCCGGCACAGTTCCGCCACCGGCGAGGCGTAGTTGGGCACCTGGAGGCACTGGAGGATCGCCAGGCCCTGCGGGCGCATGGGCGTTGATCAGCGCCGGCAGTTCCGCCGGCGGCGCGGGCGCCGGCCGCCGCAGGGACCGCGTCGGCCCACTCGGAGCGGCCCTCCACCAGCGGCGGCAGCGGGTGCCCCAGGTGGAGCGCCGGGCGCAGGCGACTTCTCCAGGCCCACGGCCAAAGGCAGCCCCGCCTCCATCAGCGCCCCGGCCAGAGCGCCAGGCAGGCCCGCGGGATGCTGGGCGCTGGCGGGCGCCGCCCACCGAAAAGCGCAGCCGCAGGGTCGTGCGGTCAGGATCGGTCTGCCAGCGGCTCATGCGCCGGTTGCGCCGGACGCGCTCCACCGCGGCCTTCATCCGGGCCTGCAGCGCCGCCCCACAGCGCAGGATCCCGACGGCCCTGGCGCAGGATGAGCCAGGCGTGTTCCAGGCTCTGTTCGCTTTCCAGTGCGGTGATGATTTCCTCAATCAGGCTCCGGTCCGGCGGACTCCGCCGGCCAGCAGCGCGGTGAAGGTGCTGGAGCGACGGGGGCGGTCTGGAGGGCGTGGGATTCCAGGTTTTCCATAGCCATCCAGTCTACCTGCCCTGGCGGCCGGTGCGCCGAATCCCGGCGCTCCGCGGGTCCCGCGGGTTTTCCGCGAAGGCTGCTGATTTCGCTGTGGGGAATCCGGAGGAACCTATGAGAATCAGGTCATCGAAGGGCTGCTGAATTCCCAGTGCAGGGCGCATCGAGCGCGTCTGATATCAAGATTTTCCCAATGCTGCCGGGCCTCTCCAGAGGCAGCCCAGTGCCATGCATGCGGATTTTATACAGACCCGATACAAATGGTTAAATAGATTTGTCGTGCAGCGGGGGCCAGCGGACGAGGACGAGATCAATGGCTCGTCTTGGCTGGTGAGGTAGCGCTTCGCTTCCCGGCGCAGGATCTCCGCGACGTTCTTGTCCCAGGATCAGCATCTTCAGGTCCAAGTCGATCAGGCGCTTGAAGAGGTTCAGGGAGAGCGCCAGCGGGGTCTTGGGGTTCATCACGATGGCCTTCACGATCGGGTATTTCTTCATCCATTCCCGGTTGGAGGCGATGATCCGGATCACCTCGTCGCTGACGGTGCGCATCTGGGCGATGAAGGCGATCTCGCCCTTCGGTGATCCGCCCGTTGCGGATCACGTTCACCTGGATGAGCCGGTTGGCTTCGCGGATCAGCAGGGTGCGCTCCTCCTTGCCGCCCTTGATGGCCAGCATGATCTTCTGGTTGGTGCGCAGCCTCATGACGCGCTGGGCCAGGCGCAGCGGGATCTCCTCGCCGGTCTCATCCACCACCTGGCGCGCTGCAGCGCGCTCCGGCGTGAGCGCCTCGGCGGCTTCGTCCTGCGGCGAACTCCTTGGGCAGCGGCAGTTCCGACCAGGCGCGGTCGAGCCTGGCCGGCCTCCACCTCGTCGATGATCTCCAGGCGCTCCTGGGCCACTTCCGCCGGGACCAGGCGCAGCACGTCGCGGCGGAACTCGTTGACCCGCCGCTTGATCTGGTACTCGGCCTCGCGGGTGGGCCTCCAGCAGGTCCAGGATGGCCGGGCGTTCCAGCCAGAGCACCTGGTTGTTCAGGGGGATCTCCAGCACCGCTCCCGGGCAGGAACGGCACCGCCCGCTCGATCCACTCGGAGGTGATGTTCTCGTGCAGCAGCGCCGCCTCCAGCAGCGCCGGGCTCCTTGCGGTGGATCAGGATCAGGCCCAGCGGCGCCTCCGGCCGCACCGGCCCGACGATGGCGTTGGCCAGGAAGCTCTCCGGCATGGCCTGCAGGGTCTCCACGCGCCTTGGCCGCGTGGGGCGTCGGGCTGGAACACCGCGTGGGCCAGGGCCTGCAGCAGGTCCAGCGGCGGCACCGGGAGGTTGCCCGCCATCAGGGTGGCGGCCAGGGTTTCCGGGCAGCTGGCCGGCGATGTACTTCTCGACGATCGGGTGCACGTCTACTCCGTCGGGTGGGTCGGCCGGGTCCGTTTCCGGGGCGGTGGGGGGGTTCTGGGGCGCCGCTCCTCCGGCTGGAGCCAGTATTCGCCCAGGGGCCCGAACTGGCCCTGCCAGGGCTCGCCCACGGTGCGGCCCGTGGCGGATGCGGCGCCCGGCCACCTCCAGGGCCACCACGCCGGCGTTGTCCAGGGAGATGGTGAACGGCCCCTTCACCCGCAGCCGCCAGGGTTCGGAGACGCGCAGGGTGCGCTGCTGGGCGGGCCCGAGGCGCCCTGGAGGTCCTGCGGCCCCTGGGGCAGGCCCTGGATGACGGCCTCGCAGGTGTCCATGGCGCGCATGGAGATCGAGCACGCCCTCCTCGTTGACCGGCACCTCGGGCAGCACCTCGCCCACCACCGGGTAGGGCCCGGCCGGGTCCTTGGGCACCCACGGGGCGGGCGCGGTCTCCACCTCCCTGACCGCGGCCGGTCCTGGGGTCGCGCTTGAGGCTGGGGCCGGGCACCACCAGCCAGAGCAGCAGGGCCACGGAGCCCACGGTGATGGCGCTCACCAGCACCCGCTCCAGCGACTCCCGGCGCGGGTCGGGCGGCTCCTGCTCCATGGCCCCGGGCAGCTGGCTCCACTGCTCCGGGAACGAGGCCAGGTCCACCCCGAGGCGCTCGGCGATCTGCCGGGTGTGGGGCCGTTCCCGCCCCGGCGGCAGCCGTTCCCAGGCCTCCGCCTCCACCGCCTCGATGATCGGCACGCTGAGGCCCAGTTCGTGGGCCAGGACGAACAGCGACAGGCCCTGGGCGATGCGCGTCCTGCCGCAGCACTTCGCCGATGCCGGCGGGGCCGCCGGCGCCAGGGGTCGGCGTCGGTGTTGAACTCCATGTCCTTCATGTAGCTTCATGGCTTCCACCCGACCGGCACTTCGTTGAGCAGCCGGGCGAGCTGTTCGCGGCGCTCGTCGCGGTTGAGCCGGCGGTCGTCCATGGTGCCCCGGTGGGCCATGACGTCGCCCAGGGTCGACTGCAGGTCGTCCGGGGTGACGAAGTCGCGCCCGTCGCAGCCAGGCTTCGGCCTTGGCCAGGGCCAGCCAGTGCCCGGCCGCGCGCGTGGAGCAGAACCCCTTGTCCTTGCGGATCCGCGCCACCACCCGCTCCACGTAGTCCATGGCGGCGTCCGACAGGTGCACCCCGTGCACCAGGCTCCGGGCCAGGCGCCAGCCGGCCAGGTCCATGGCCGGCTCCAGCGCGTCCAGCCGCTCCGCCCCGGCCTCGCCCCGGAACACCAGGCGCTCGGCGGCGGCGTCGGGGTAGCCCAGGTGCAGGACGCAGGCGAACCGGTCGATCTGGCTCTCGGGCAGCGGGAAGGTGCCGGCGTGGTCCATGGGGTTCTGGGTGGCGATGGCGAAGAACGGGTCCGGCAGCGGGTAGGTGGCCGCGGTCCAGGGTCACCTGGCCCTCCACCATCACCTCCAGCAGCGCGCTCTGGGTCTTGGGGCCGATCCGGTTCAGCTCGTCCAGCAGCAGCACGTTGGCGAACACCGGCCCCTGCTGGAAGCGGAAGGCCTGGGCGGCGGCGTCCCACAGGTGGATGCCCAGCAGGTCCGAAGGCAGCAGGTCGTTGGTGCCCTGGACCCGCTGGTAGGTGCCGCCCATCAGCCGGCTCAGGCCCTTGGCCAGGGTGGTCTTGCCCACCCCGGGCAGGTCCTCGATGAGCAGGTGCCCCCCGGCCAGCATCACCGCCACCGCCCGGCGCACCGCCTGGTCCTTGCCCACCACCACCCGGCACAGCGCCCTGATGCCGGCGTGGACGCGCTCCCGCACCGCCTGGCCGGCGGCGGCGGAAGGGGGTTCCGCCGGCGATCGCTGTTCATGCTTCCTCCAGGGAGATGTGGTGCTCGCGCAGGAGCCCGGCGAAGCGCCGGGGCGCCAGGCCCAGGCCCTGGGCCACCGCGGGCGGGGTCGCCCCGGTGCGCCCTCCATGGCCTTGCGCAGCAGCGCCCCCGCGGCGTCCCGCGCACCGAGGCCAGCATGTCGGCCAGGGTGCCCGGGCGCCGGCCAGGGCAGCACCAGCGCTCCGCCCGCCTCCGGGCCGAAGGCGGGCAGCGGGCGCCAGCAGCGGCCCGGTGGTGGCCCGCCAGGCCTGGCCACCGCCCAGGCCAGCTGGCCCAGGTTGCCGGGCCAGGCGCCCTGCAGCAGCTCCTTCTCCACGCCGCGCTCCAGCATGGGCAGGGGCCGCCCGTCCTGGCGCGGCCCGGGCCGTCCAGGAAGGCGCGGAACATCGGCAGGATGTCCTCCCGCCGCTCCCGCAGCGGCGGCAGGGTGAAGACGATCACCCCCATGCGCAGGCGCAGGGCCTCGGGCAGGGCCCGCGCGTCCGCGGCAGGAGCCCATCCAGTGGATGCCGCTGCCCCGCCTCGCTGTCCATGGCCCGCGCCAGCGGCGCGCCGCCTCCGGGGCCAGCCGCTCCAGCTCCGAAACGTAGATGCTGCCGCCCTGGAGCAGGGCCAGCCGGCGCGGGTCCGGGCCGTCCTGCGGCAGGCTCGGCGCCGGCAGGCACAGGTAGGGCGCCTGGGGGTGGCGCAGGGCGTGCAGGCGGCGGGCGGCCCGGCCCTTGCCGGCGCCGGGCTCGCCCTGGAACAGCACGGCGAAGCCGGTGTCCGCCGCCCTGGCCAGGGCCTGGTCCAGCTCGCGCATGGCGGGGGAATGGATGATCCAGGGTTCGCGCGGATCCGGCGGCGGCGCCTCGGCCAGGGCCCGCAGGCGCTCCAGCACGTCGGCGAACTGGTCCAGGTCGAAGGGCTTGGGCAGGAAATCGTCGGCCCCCCAGCGCATGGCCTCCACGATGTCCCGGGGCTCGCCGAAGGCCGACATGAGCACCGCGCGCAGGGCCGGATGCCGGCGCTTGGCGGCCTTGAGCAGCTCCAGCCCGGACATCCCCGGCAGGCGCAGGTCGGTGACCAGGATCTCGAAGGGCGCCTCGGCCAGGGCCTCCAGGGCCGCCGCGGGGTCGCCCACGGCGGTGACCTCCCAGGCCGGCCGCCCAGCGCCTGGACCAGCAGGCGCCGGAAGCTGTCCTTGTCCTCCACCAGCAGCAGGCGCATGGCTCATTGTCCTCCGCATTCGCGGACGAACGCCGCCGATTGGGCCTGCGGCCTGCGCCTCGAACAGCGCGGCGCCCGTCACCAGCCGGCGCCCGCCGTCCCGGGCCCAGGCGGCGAAGGCGGTGTCCTCCTTGTAGATCCACTCCACGGCCCAGCGCGCGCGTGGGCTTCGGCCGCGGCCAGCAGTTCCGGGAACGGCGGCCGGGTCGCCCGGGTCCATGCCCAGCCGGGTGGCCTGGACCACCCCCGCCGGCGCGAAGGCGCGCACCGCGCCGGGTTCCAGCGGGGCGCTGCGGGAGGCCTGCAGAGCCAGGGCCAGCCGCGCGCCCCGAGCACCTGCCGGGTGGTCTCGGCCACGCCGCCGTCGCCCAGCACCAGCACGGGCCCCGGTTCCAGGCCGTCCAGGGCCGCGTCCAGGGCGCGTGCGGTCGGTGTTGGCGCCCGGCCCAGGGGCTCGCCGGCCCGGCGCCGCCACAGGGTGTTCAGCGGCCCGGCCAGGCCCAGCAGGGGCGGCAGGGTCTCCTTGAGCGGCGCGGTCAGGCTCGCCCCCAGGATGTCCAGCGCCTCCAGGGCGGCCTGCGGCCTCCCCGGCGTCGCCGCACTCCAGGGGCAGGTAGAGCAGGTCCTTGAAGGCCGCGCTGGAAGCGCGCGTTGTGGAAGGCCGGGCCCCAGGGAATGGAGCACCGGGTCGCCCAGCACGCCGCACAGCGCCGTAGCCCGCGTGCAGCCGGTGGCAGCGCCAGCCCAGCATCCGGCCCAGGGGGATCTGGCCCGGGCGCCGGCGCCGGGCCGTCATCGGCCTGGGCGTAGGTGAACGCCCCGCCCCAGGCGGCCTGCAGGCAGCGGCCGGGGATGCCCTTGGGGCCCATGAGGAAGGCCGACAGGGCCAGCTTGCGGTCCCGGGCCCAGGCCAGGGGCCCGCGCAGCCGGGCGTTGTCCGCCAGGCGGCGGCGCGGCCCACCCACAGGAAGGCGTCGCCCCGGGGCAGGTCCTGCGAGCCGCGCCTCCAGGTCGAACACCCCCGGGGCCGCGCGGACCGAGCGCAGCAGCCGCACGTGGGGCAGGCACTCCGCCAGCGCGGGCGGCACCTGCAGGTCCCACTCCAGGTCCACCCAGGCCGGGCGGCAGCGGGCCGCCGGCCAGCAGGCGCTCCAGGCGCGCGGCCTCGTCCCCGCGCCAGGCGCCGCCCTCGCCGGCCCGCCGGCAGGTCACCAGGCAGCGCCGGCCCAGGGCCCGGACCATCGCCTCCGGGTCCGCCCGGGAACAGGTCCAGGCGCAGTTCCGCCATGGCCTCCGGGGGCAGCGTGCGGGCGCAGGCCTCGGCCTCGTCCCAGGCGGCATGGGTGAGCGGCACGAAGTAGAAGGGCGGCGCGGCCATCAGGGCCGGGCCTCCGGTGCGCTTCGCGGCCTGCCAGGCCCCCTCCATGCCTTCCAGATCCTGCCGCTCCCAGCCGCCGTTGGCGGCGGCGAAGTCCTCCACCCGGCTGAACCGGGCCTGGAACCGGCGCATCTGCCGGCGCAGCGCCCGGTCCGGGTCGATCGCCCTTGTAGCGGGCCCACTGGATCAGGCTGAACAGCACGTCGCCGTACTCCGACTCCACCCGGTCCAGGTCGGATTCGGCCTGGAGCTCCGCCACCTCCTCCTTGCACCTTGTCCAGCACCCCTTCCATGTCGGGCCATTCGAAGCCCACCTTGGCGCAGCGCCGGCCGATCTCCAGGGCGGCGTCCAGGGGCGAGAGGCTCTGCGGGCATGCCCTCCAGCAGCCGGCCGGGAACCGTCGCCCCGGTCCGCCTTCTCGTCCTTCTTGATGGCGGCCCAGTTGACCAGGACATCCTCGGCGCCGTCCACCGCCACCTCGCCGAACACGTGGGGGTGGCGCCGCACCAGCTTCTCCACCACCATGGCCTCCACGTCGTGCAGGTCCCAGGCGCCGCGGTCCGGCGGCCAGCTGGGCGTGGAAGGCCACCTGGAGCCAGAGGTCGCCCAGCTCCTCGCACAGGTGGCGCTCCTTTTCCGGATCGCCGGGCACGTGCGCGGCCAGGGCGTCCAGCACCTCCCCGGCCTCCTCGCGCAGGTAGCGGGCCAGGGACTGGTGGGTCTGCTTCAGGTCCCAGGGGCAGCCGGTCCCGGGAGTGAGGAGGGCGGACATGATGGCGCGGAGGGTGGCGGGAGTCATGGCTAGATCCTATCGCTCCTTGGGCCCGATTGCGCGCCAGGGCGTTCTGTCACTTATGTCTTGCCTGCTTCCCGGCCGATCCCGCCGCGACAGGGTGGAATGGCCAGGCATCGGCTCATGCAGGTTTGTGGGTCTTGAGCCAGTCCTGCAGGGCCTCGTCGATCCGGGTCTGCCAGCCAGTGCCAGCGGCCCGAAACGCATCCAGGACCGACTGCGAAAGGCGGATATTGATCTGTTCCTTGGTGGGGGATTTCTGCGGGCCGCGAACACCCAGCTTGCGCAGCAGGCTCGGGGGAAGGGCCGCACCGGCCGGGCGTGCCCTGTCGAAGTCGGACTGCAGCCATTCAGGGTTTTCGGCATCCATCAGCTCAGGATTTGGCTTGCGTTTGCTCATAGCGCTGGTCCTCCCTTTTGTTCGCTTTGCGCAGGCTGATGATTCGGATTCCGCCCGCTGTTTCCACGAATACCAAAGCGTGGAGCCGTCCCCCAAGAATGCCCAGTGCCCGGAAACGGGTTTCGCCATTATTAAATTGTATCCCCAAAAAAATAGAAATCAAGGTCCCTTGGGAACCTGCCCCTGGCATGACTCATTCAAGCACAAAGCTTCCCAGCGGTTCCGCTTTGAAGTTCACAACGAGCCATCCATGTCGTTCCGCATCCCCAGGGGCTCCGCCCTGGTCATCGCCGCCCTGCTCCTGCTGGAGATCTTCTGCTGGATCGAGGTGGACCTCTACGCCCCGAGCTTCCCCCAGATCCGCCGGTTCTTCGGCACCACCGAAGAGATGATCCAGTGGACGCTCAGCCTGAACTTCCTGGGCTACTTCCTTTCCAGCCTCATGGTGGGGCCGCTGGCGGACAGCCTCGGGCGCCGGCCGGTGGCCCTGGGCGTGGGGGTCAGAGCCTGCTTCTATCCCACGATCTTCGCGGCCTTCCCGGACATGAAGGGCAGCGCGTCGAGCCTGTGCTCGGCCATCCGCATGATGGTGATGGCCGCGGCGATCGGGCTGAACGCGCGGCTTTACGGCGATTCCTTCCGGTCGGTGGGGCTGGTGATCCTGGTCACCGTGGGGCTGGGCTTCCCGCTCCTGCTGCTGGCCCAGCGCCGGACTGGGTTCTCCATGGACGGCAACGGAATGGGGATGCACTAGCGGAACGGCACCTCCAGGCTCGCCACGACCCGGCCGGTCTCCACCTCGATCAGGCGGCGGTAGCAGTGGTCGACGTTGCGGCCCTGGGCATCCCGGGTCCGGGAGTAGTCGAAGATGATCAGGTGGGTCGCGCCGATCAGCCTGCCCAGGCGCAGGTTCGACTCGTCGGCGACCATGCCGGAATTCTGGAATTTCAGTTCCCCCAGGGCGTCCTTGACGTGCTGGCGGTCGATCACCAGGGAATCCGGGTAGGGCGTGGTGACGGAGAGGAACTCGGTTTCGAACTGGGCCGTGAGCTCCATCTGGATGGTCTTCTGCCACTGGGAGAAATTCTCCGCCCCCAGCTGGTTGGCCATGACATTGGTGATCTCGCCGGGCAGGAGGGCCAGCCGGACCGGGTTGCCGCCCACCAGCGACCGGGTGACTTCCCACTCGTCGCGCAGGGCGAAGGACTGGCCCATGACGACCGTGGCCTCCATCGGGGCGCCGGCCCGGATCCAGCGGATGGCCACCGGGTCCCCCGGGTTGCAGCCGAAATTGACGGCTTTCTTGAATTTGATGGTGGAATCGAGGGCCATGCCGCCGAAGCTCACCACCTGATCCCCCGGCAGGAAGCCCGCCTTCTGGGCCGCGGACCCGGGCTCCACCTGCGCGACCACGAGGCCGCCGGCCGCGGCCATGACGCCGAGGCCCAAGTGGGGTGTCGAGTAGAAGGAGCCCGGGTGGCTCGCCGCGATCGCGGCGAGGGACGGGGCCGGCGCCGGCCGGGTGGCCGGCGCCGCACAGGCGCAGAGCAGCGCCAAAGTAAGCCCGAATGCCGCTGGTTTCATCAGCCCCCCTCGCCCGCCTGGATCCTAAGGGATCAACCTACCACAGCCGGACCGTGCCCAGCATGCCGTCGGGATCGAAGAACGCCTTCAGCGCCGCCCCGGCCCCCTTGACCCGGGCGTCCGTGTACCGCGTCGAAGAAGGCCTGGTTGTGCGGCCCGATGCCGTGCTCGGCGCTGAAGCTGCCGTTGAAGCCGCGCACCGCCAGGTCGTAGACGCCGCGCTGCACCTTGGGCACCAGCTGCTCGAACGGCAGCTTCGCCTCCTGCTCGCGGAACACCAGGTTCACGTGGGTGCCGCCGTCGCCCCAGTGGCCGAAATCGCACACCCGGAAGCAGGGGTGCTCGGCCTGCAGCCAGGCCTTCACCGCCTCGGTGAACTCGGGCAGCCGGGAGCGCGGGACGGACACGTCGAAGCCCAGCACCCTGCCCTCGTCCCGCAGGCTTTCGGAGATGTGGTGGCGGATGGCCCAGAAATCGTCGGGCCGGCCCATGACCACGTCGGCGATCTCGTCCTCGTGGCCCTCCAGGTACTCGGCCAGGGCCGTCTCCAGCAGGCCCGGCAGGTCGAGCGCGCTCTCCGGCAGGGTGGAGGCCAGCTCCACCAGGACGGTGTACGGGGCCAGGGTGTCCCCGAACGGGTTGCGCAGCTGGCCGTGCCCGCCGAACACCGGGGCCAGCGCCCCGCGCGACATCACTTCGAAGGCTGCCAGCAACTCAGACAGTCCGCGCTCCAGGGCCTGCAGCAGGCCCAGCGCCGCCGCGCCGCGCACGACCCCCACCAGCGCCGCGGCCCGCTGCCTGGGCAGCGGCGACACCTGCAGCACCGCCCCGGTGACCACCCCGAAGACGCCCGAGGTGCCTGTGAAGAGCTGCTTGAAATCCAGGCCGGTGTTGTTCTTGCGCAGGACGGTCAGGGCGTCCACCACGGTGCCGTCGGCCAGCGCCACTTCCAGGCCCAGCAGGTTGCGCCGCACGTCGCCGTAGCGCAGCAGGCGCGAACCGCCCGTGTTGGCGGCGATCATGCCGCCGATCTGCGGATCGGCCGGGAGGTCCACCGGGAAGGTGAGGCCGTGCCCGGCCAGGGCCTGGTTCAGGTCGCTCAGCAGCACCCCCGCGTCCACCGTCACCGCGCGGTCCAGCACATCCACGTCCAGCCGCCGGTTGAGCCGCTCGAGGCTCAGCACCACCATCTGCCCGCCCGCGTCGGGGACCGAGGCGCCCACCAGGCCGGTGTTGGCGCCCTGGGGCAGCACCCGGAGCCGGCGTTCCCGGCAGAAGGCCAGCACCCGCGCCGCTTCAGGCGCGCTGGCCGGGCGCGCCACCAGCAGCGCCTTGCCCTTGCCGTAGCGCCAGCCGGTCTCGTACTTCTCCAGGTCGGCGGGATCGGTCAGGACGGCCCCGGGCCCGAGCAGGGCGGCCAGGTCTTCCTGGATGGTGGCGGTGGTCGGCATGGTCGGGCCCTCCCTGCGGATGTCTGAACCTCACCGCGCCGAGAACCTGCGCAGGTCCTCGAAGCTGCAGATCCTGCCGCGGAAGGCGCTGGCCGCCACGGTGGCCGGGCTGCCCAGCCACACCGGGCCCGGACCGCTGCGCCCCGGGAAGTTGCGGTTGAAGGCGCCGATGGTCACCTGGCCCGGGCGGGTGGAGATCCCGGGGCCGGCGTGGATGCAGGCGCCGCATCCGGGGCTCACCACCCGGGCGCCGGCCGCCTCGAAATCGGCCAGCCAGCCCTGCGCCTCGGCGTGGCAGGCGCACGTCCTCGCTGCCCAGCTGGATGAACAGCTGCACCTGGAGCGGCACGCGTGAGCTGCCGGTCCAGGGCCCAGCGCACCACCTCGTGCACCCGCTCGATGTCCTCGCGCTTGCCGCCGGTGCAGCTGCCCACGTAGGCGATGTCCACCGCCACCCTGGTCTCGAGCTGGTCCAGCGCCACGGCCGTTGCCGCGGATCGCCCGGGGCGGCCACCATGGGCCGCACCGCGTCGCAGTCCACCTCGACCCTTCTGGCGAAAGCGGCACCCGGGATCGCTGCGCATCCAGGGCTCCAGCGCGAACGCGCAGCCCGCGCCGCTCCTGGAGGAAGCGCACGGTCTCGGCGTCCGGCGCGATGATCCCGGTGCAGCGCGCCGAACACCGGCGCCATGTTGGTGAGGGTGGCGCGCTCGTCGGTGGGCAGCCCGTCCAGGGCCTCGCCCTGGAACTCGAGGATGTGCCCGGCCACCCGGCCCATCACGCAAGGCCGGCAGGGTCAGCAGGTGCAGCGCCAGGTCCTTGGCGGACACGCCGGGCCGCAGCCTGCCGCGCAGGCGCACCAGGCAGGTGGGCGGAACGGTGATGCGCACGTCGCCCGTTGACCCAGGCGTTGGCGATGTCGGCGGCGTCCACCCCGAAGGCCAGGGCGCCCAGGGCGCCGCTGTGGCTGGCGTGGGCGTCGGTGCCCAGCACCACCTGGCCCGGAAGCGCGTAGCGGTCGGCCATGAGCACGTGGCTGATGCCCTCGGCAGCGCCGTCCGCCAGCTCCCCGTGCAGGCGGATGCCGTGGGCGGCGCAGAAGCTGTCCTGGAACGCCTGGAGCCGCCGGGCCACTTCCGGGAAGCCCGGCTGGGCGCCGTCCGGGCCCAGGAAGCGGCCGACGAAGCTGAGGTGGTCGCGGAAGGCGAGGATGCGCTGCGGGCTCATGGAAGGGCGCCTGCTCCGCCAGGAACATGTCGAGCATGGCGGCGGCCAGGTTGGTGGCGGTCTCGTGGGAGAAGCGCCAGTCCGCCTGCACCAGGAGGCCGTCGCCGGGGGCCACGGCCGGCAGGCCCCGGGTCCGGGCCGCCAGGTCCGTCAGCGCGGCCCGGGCCAGGATCTTCTCCGCCAGGGTCATGGGGCCCGGCGTCCCGGGCCGGGCAGCGGCAGGTTCGCGCTTCCCGTGCAGGCGGGCGTGGGTGTAGCCGAACAGCCCGCCGTTGCGGATGATCTCGGCGGTGAAGGGGTCCTGCCCCGGCGTGAACAGATCCATGGGCAGCGCCTCGCCCCGCTGCAGGGGTTCCAGGATCCCCAGGTCGGTGCTGGTGAGCAGGCCCAGGTCATGGCAGTGCTGGCGGTATTCCGGATCGAAGCTGCGGGCGATGACCAGGCGGATGCCCGCGGCGAACTCGGCGAACAGCGCCGCCTCCCGGGTGCCGTGGGTGCCGTGGCGCTCGCCGGAGACCACCACCTGGAAGCCGCCCCGGACGACCGCCCCTTCGGTGACCGGAAGGAGCCGCCGCAGGCCAGCCCGAGGTAGGGGAAGTCCTCAGCCGCTCGCCGAAGTAGTAGCACACCCAGGCCGGGGCGATCTCGTCCACCGAGACTTCGTTCCGCAGCGGCAGCGCGGCCGTCAGCGGAAGGTTTTCCCCATGGATCTGCCTTTGGATTTTGGAAGGGTCGTCAGAGAGGAAAAGCACGCGACCCGGCAGTTTGATGCGGTCCATCGCCATGTCCAAGGATCGCATGATTGTCCCTGGTTATGACAAAATCATCATTCTCCTGACACGAAAATGCCGCGAAAGTCGCCTTCCGCGGCATGGGTGGGGACGGGTGCGGGCTACTTGCCCTCTTCCTCTTCGAGCTTGGCGGAAAGCTCGTCCAGGTGGGCCAGCAGCCTCTGGGCGAACGCCTCGTCCTCCAGCATGGTGAAATCGTCGCCCTTCACCTCGAAGATCTCGATGGTGAGGTTGTCTTCCTTGTCGCCTTCCTCGGCGGCTGTCGGAATAGGCCTGGACTTCGGCCAGGGGGGCCATGATGGCGAAGTGGCGGTCTTCGAAGTCCACTTCCTCCAGGATGGCGAACTCTTCCTTTTCGCCGTTCTCGTCCTCGAGTTCCACCACTTCGATCTCGTCCGCATGGTCCTCGCAGCAGGGATCCTCGGGGCCGCAGCCGCACTGGTGGTCGGGGTTCTGGTGGTCATGTTCATGGGCCATGGTGGGCTCCTGTGCGAGCTACCAGATTAGGTCCTTTGGCCCGATTCCCACCAGCGCTAATTCCCGCCCGCCCACTGGACGCCGGGCTTCGCCGGGGCCGGTCACCACGGCCTGCACGTTCTTGTGCGAGGTGGGCATTTCCAGCCTAACCTTCTCTCCCACCGCGCCGCTGGAGCGGGCCGTGGCCTCCAGGGCGATGGTCAGGGCCCCGCTCACCACTTCCAGCCGCACCGGGTCCCCCGCCGCGACCACCGGGATGGTCTCCAGGTCCTGCATGACCAGGAGGTGGCCGGAGGACACCGGCCCGCGCAGGCGGTATCCGGCCGGCAGTTCGCTCAGGGCGCCCGCCGGCGGGGCGCCGTCGAAGGGCACCTGCTCGAACTGGTCCGGGTCCAGGATGGCCTTGCGGGACAGGGGGCCCTTGGCGCGCAGCAGCTTGCCGGTCCATTTCCCTTCCATGTCCACCCGGACCATCCCGATGGGGCGCCCGTCCAGCTTCATCTGGAACGAGGCGAAGAAGATCCCGCCCAGGTCGCGCCGGCTGAGGTGGTCCGGTTCGAACGTCAGCGCGCCTTTGCCCGGCACCCGCGGCAGCAGCGGCGGCCGCACGACCTGGAAGGTGTAGTTGCCGGACAGCGCCGCCGCCTGGGCCTGCGCGTAGGTGATGGCATCGTTCTGGAGCTGTTCCAGGGGCGCCAGGGCGATCTTGTCGTCGGCCGGCGCGGCGGCCTCTTCCGCTTCGGCCCGGGCGGGCGGGCGTCCGCCGGAGGGGGCGCCGCGCAGAGCGCGGCGCCGAGGCACAGGATCCACAGGGTGCGCATGGCTCACCGCTTGAGGTTGGTGACCAGCTGCAGCATCTGGTCGCAGGTCTGGATGGTCTTGGAATTGGCCTCGTAGGCCCGCTGGCCGACGATCATGTTCACCATTTCGGTGGCCATGTCCACGTTGGACCCTTCCAGGGAGGACTGCTGGATGGTGCCCAGCCCGATCTGGCCGGCGCACGCCGGTGATGGGATCGCCGCTGGCCAGGGTCGGCTGCAGCAGGTTGTTGCCGATGGAGCTGAGGCCGTTGGGGTTGATGAAGTTCGACAGGGTGATCTGGCCCACCTGCTGGGGCGTTGGTCTGGCCCGGCTGGGTCACCGTCACCGTGCCGTCCGTGGCGATGGTGATGGTGAGGGCGTCCTGGGGGATGGTGATCTGCGGACTCAGGGTGTTGCCGCTGGCATTCACCACGTTGCCGTTCTGGTCCAGGGTGAACGAGCCGTCCCGGGTGTAGGCGATGGTGCCGTCGGTCTGCGTGACCTGGAAGAAGCCCTCGCCCTGGATGGCCAGGTCGAGCGGGGAGTTGGTCTGCTGCAGGCTGCCGGTGCTGAAGTCCTTGACCATGGCCGACAGCCGGGCGCCGTGCCCCAGCTGGATGCTGACCGGCTGGGTGGTGGTGGTGGAGGTGCTGGTGCCGGCGGTATTGATGGTCTGGTAGAGCAGGTCCTGGAATTCGGCCCGGGCCGACTTGAATCCGGCCGTGTTGATGTTGGCCAGGTTGTTGGAGATGGCATCCATGTTCATGGTCTGCACGTTCATGCCGGCTGCGGCGGACCACATGGCTCTCATCATGGCTGGCTCCTCGATTCGGCTTAACGGCCGGTGGAAATGTCGGAAATGCTCCTGGCGTCCATATCGTTGGTGACCGTGGAGGCCACCTTCATGCTCATTTCGAAGAGCCGGTTGAGCCGGATCATGTCGATCATGCAGGAGGCGACGTCCACGCTGCTCTGCTCCAGGGCGCCCTGGGTGACGCGTCGCCGTGACCGCCGCCTGGGGCCCGGAGGGGATGAACCGGTTCGCGCCGGCGCGCTGGAGCGAGCCGGGGTTGGCGAAGGCCTGCAGGTCGATCTGGCCCGCGGTGGTCTCGCCCTGCTGCACCGTGCCGTCCGTTCCCACCTGCACCGGGCCTCCGGCGGGGTCGATCTGGATCGGTAGGTTGTTCTTGCCCATCAGCGTGGCCCCGTCCAGGGCCTGAAGCTGGCCATTGGTGCCGATCTGGAACCGGCCGTCCCGGGTGGCCTGGGTGCCCTGGGGGGTCTTGACCATGAAGAAGCCGTTGCCTTCGATGGCCAGGTCCAGGCTGCGCTTGGTGGTCTTGGTGACGCCCTGGGAAAAATCGACCCCGCTCTGGGCGATGAGGGTGCCGTCGTCCACGTACGGAGTGAGCGGCAGTCCATGCCCGTCGGCCTTGGCCTTGTTGAAGACCGAGAAGAAGCTGCTCTCGGGCTTGTAGCCGACCGTGGCGGAGTTGGCCAGGTTGTTGGAGACCAGGTCGAGCTGGAAGGACCCTGGCCTTCAGACTTCCTGCTGCGACGTAGTATGCGGGATCCACCTGGGCACCTCTGGCCGGGGTGGTGCGAGGGTCGTGCCAGTTATTTCGGCGGCCGGGGTCCCGGGCGGCGTGCCTGCATGGGTCGTCCGGGTCCCCCGGCAATGCGCCGACCCCCCGGTGCGTGAGGACCTTGCCACGTGCTCGGCGGCTTCGCCGCCTGCGCGCGAGGCAAGGCCTCACGCTGGCCTTCCCCCCACGGTTTGATGGTTGCGGAGCATGGCGGCATGGGGGAAGGGGCGGAACCTGGGCGGCCCGCGGGTCCCAGGGCTGGTTGTCCAAGTTTGGTTTCAAGGACAAGAGACGCAGCCCACCCTTCGTCGGGGAAGGACAGCGTGAACCGCTTGGAGCGCCCGGAGCGCAGCGAGGACGCGCCAGGCGGTGCACGCACCGGTGGGTCGGCGCACCGCCAGGGGACCCGGGTGAACCATGCAGGCGCGACGCCCGGAACCACGGCCGCTGATCACTGCCGGGTCTCCCCCTCCACCCAGGTCCGCAGGCCGTCGGTGTAGTGTTCGCGCTTCCAGATGGGCACCCGCTCCTTGATGCGGTCCATGATCCAGGCCGCGGCCTCGAAGGCCTCACGGCGGTGCGGGCTGGAGGTCGCGACCACCACGGCGGCTTCCAGCAGCGGCACTTCGCCCAGGCGGTGGTGGATCAGGCAGCGGACCAGGCCGTAGCGGGCCATGGCCTCGTCGCGCAGCCGGGCCAGCTCGGCTTCGGCCATGGGGACGAAGGCCTCGTAGGCCAGCAGGGCCACGGGGCGGCCCTCGTGGCTGTCCCGGGCGCAGCCCTCGAACAGCACCACGGCGCCGGCGCGCGGGTCGAGCGCCGCCGCGCGGATCGCGGCGGCGTCCAGCGGGGCATCGGTGACGGCGATGGGTGCGGGCATGCGGTCCTCCAGAACCCCCATGGTAGATGGTAGTCTGGCCCCATGGACAAGCCGAACTTCATCCGCCCCCGGGTCGAGCTCTACTGCGACGGCGCCTGCCTGGGCAACCCCGGCCCGGGCGGCTGGGGCTACCTCCTGCGCGTGCACACCGCGGGCGGCCCCCGGGAAAAGGAATCCAGCGGCGCCGAGCCGGACACCACCAACAACCGCATGGAGCTGCGGGCGGCCATCGAAGGCCTGGGCGCCCTGGCGCGGCCCTGCCAGGTGGCGCTCTATTCCGACAGCCAGTACGTGGTCAAGGGCATCCAGTCATGGCTGGAAGGCTGGAAGCGCAAAGGCTGGCGCAAGGCGGACGGCCAGCCGGTGATCAACCTCGAACTGTGGCAAGCCCTGGACACCCATCTGCACACCCACCGCGTGGAAGCCCACTGGGTGCGCGGCCACCACGGCCACCCCGAAAACGAGCGCGTCGACCGCCTTGCCAGCGACGCGGCAAGGACCATCGCCTAGGCATCGCCCGTGTCCCCAACCTGCGCCCCGTTCGCTTCGAGGGGTCGCGCCAGCGACCCGGAGGAGCGAACAGGCCATCATGGGGGGACCCGCGCTCCCCCTACCCCGCGATCGACTGGATCGCCTTGGTCCAGAGTTCGGTGGGCTCGGTGGTCATGAGCCAGGCCGGGTTCAGGGGCAGGCGGGCCCAGCCGCCGTTTTCCAGCTCCCCGTCCAGCTGGCCTTCGCCCCAGCCGGCATAGCCCAGGAACAGCCGGAACCGGGCCGCCGGCTCGACCAGCAGCGATTCCAGCAGATCCTTGCGGTAGCTGATGAAATCGGTGAAATCCAGCACCGTGTCGTCGGCCGAGGGCAGGCCGCCGCGCACCAGGACGATGCCGCGCTGGGGGTCCACCGGGCCGCCGCGCCAGGCGGTGGCGCCTTCGTCGCCGTTGAAGGGGAGCCGGCTCTCCTCGCAGATCTGGGCCAGCGTCACCGGCAGCGGCCGGTTGAGGATCACCCCCATGGCGCCGGTGTCGTCGTGCTCCACCAGCAGGATCACGGTGTGCAGGAAGTTCGGATCCAGAATCCGGGGACTCGCCACGAGTATGCATGGGGCCAGTTGACTCATGGGAAAGATCATAGCGCGCTACTCTCATAGAATGACGACCTCCGCTAAAACCGATCTCGCCACCCTGGTCGAGGGTGTCCGCTACCTGGCCCGCCGTCCCCTCGCCGTCCTGGGCATCGCCACCCTGGGCATGGTCCTGGCCGCCCTGTCCGCCCTGCTCCAGCTGCGCGCGGGCCTGCCGGACGACCCCGTGGTGGACGCGGCGCTCACCTTCGCCAGCCTGCTGCCCCTGGAACTCTACTTCATCCCGCGCTTCCTCATCGCCGCCGACGCCAAGGCCGGGACGAACCCGCTCAACGCCCCGGACGAATGGCGCCAGCGCTTCGAGGAGCGCTGGCCGTGGCCACCGGGCTGGGGCTCAGCCTGTTCATCTTCCCCGGCCTGATGGTGCTCATGGCCTTCGGCTGGGTGCCGCTGCGCGTCCTCCTGCGCGGCGAATCCCTGGCCCAGGCGGCCCGGGGCAGCCTGCAGATGATGGCCCGGTGCTGGCGCCGGGTGCTGCTCGCCACCTCGGCCATGGCCATGGTCTACCTCTCCTGCGTCGTCCTGCTGTCGTTCCTGGTGGGCATCTGGGTGGAAGAGCCCACCGCCGCGATCCGCCTCGCCCACCCGCTCATCTGGGCCGGCAATTTCGCCGGGAGCCTGCTCAGCCTGTGGCTCAGCGCCAGCCTGCTGGCGCTGTTCCGCCGGGTGGAGACCGCTCCGGTGCCGGAACCGAAATGAGATATTGAGATTTTCACATTGGCATCGGCCCGGCCGGCTTCCCGCAGAAGCCGTGCCGGGCCGCCGACAGCGTCAACCTAATGCGGGGGATCCCGGACCCGCCTACTTGAGCGCCTCGACCCCGCCGAACACCCGGCTGGGGCTCAGTTCCTCCAGGATGGCGGCATCGCCCGGCCGGAGCTCGTGGGTGACGATCCGGGCCACCAGCGTGCCCACCCCGGGCCCCAGCATGTAGCCCTGGCCGCACATGCCGATGGCGTCCACGTAGCCGTCCAGGTCCGGGGACCGGCCGATGATCGGCGAGCCGTCCGGGGTCATGGGGTACAGTCCGCGCCAGGTGCGGCGGATCTTCAGGTTGCCGAGCTTGGGCATGAGGTCGACCATGCGCCGGGCGATCATCGGCAGGTAGGCCGAGGTCTCGCGCCGGTCGGAGCCGACGATGGCCGGGTTGGGCGTGTAGCAGAAGATCACCTGCCCGGGCTTGTGCTGGTAGAAGTAGAAGTTGGCCGAGCCCGGGGCGGGCCGGATGTCCACCACCATGGGATCCAGGAACGGCGCCACCGGCTCGGTGATGCCGCCCTCGTGGCAGTCCGGCGCCACCGGCGCGTCCAGCCCGCCGGCCTGGGCCACGGCCCGGGCCCAGGCCCCGGCGGCGTTGACCACGCAGCCGGTGGCGTAGCCGCCCTTGTCGGTGCGCACGCCCACCACCTTGCCCTTGCGCCGCATGATGTTGGTGACCCGCTCGTTGAAGCGGAAGTCGACCCCCAGCTCCCGCGCCCGCTGCCTGGAAGGCCAGGCAGCTGCGCATGGGCGAGGCCGAGCCGTCCTCGGGCGAGAAGGTGCCGCCGATCAGGCCTTCCCGGCGCAGCCCGGGGGCGATCTCCAGGAGCTCGTCCCGGTCCATGCCAGTCGATGTTCAGCCCGGCCCGCTTCTGCACCACCAGCAGGTCCTTGAGCAGCTTCTCCTCGTGCTCCCGGTAGGCCACGAAGGCGTAGCCGCCCTGGAACCACTCGATGTTGTAGCCGTGCTGCTCCTCCCAGTGCGAGAACACTTCCAGGCTGTCCAGGCAGAGCTTGATCTTGGCCGGGGCCGAGTGGGTGGCGCGGATGCCGCCCAGGGCGCACTTGTTGCTGCCCTGGCCGGGAGAGGCGAACTGGTCCAGGCAGAGCACCTTCAGGCCCTTCTCGGCCAGGTACATGGCGGAGGGCATGCCGACGCTGCCGGCGCCGATGACGATGGCGTCATAGACGATGCTGGACATCACAGACCTCCCTGGAAGGCGCCGACGGCGTGGGCCTTGGCCACATCGGCGACGGGCCCCTCGCCCGTGACCAGGCCCGCGAAGTGCGCCCATGGGCACCTCCATGAAGATGGGACGGCGGGTCAGCTCGGTGATCTCCGAGGCCGGCACCCCCTCCTCCCGGAACAGCCGCTGGATGAGGCTGGGGCAGGTCTTGCCGCCGCAGGCGCCCATGCCGGCGCGGGTGGCGCCCTTGAGCTCGTTCATGTCGCGCACCCCGGCCCGGATCCGCCCGCGGATCTCGCCCGCGGTCACCCGCTCGCAGCGGCAGACGATCTCGTCGTCCTCCAGGCGCCGACGGTGTCCGGCATGGCCTCGCCCACCCAGGGCTGCTGCACCCGGATGCCGGCGATCTGCTTGGCGATGTCCAGCGGCGCCCGCACCTTCACCAGCACCGCGTGGTCGGCGAACCTGGGCGCGCGGGTCTTCACCACCGGGACGTTGCCCAGCACCTGGCCCAGGGTGTCCAGCACCGTGACGGTCTGGCCCACCTCCAGGGTGTTGGCGGGGAACTCGTAGGGGATCGAGACCAGCGCCTCGCCCACCTGCTTGCGGTAGTCCACCAGGGTCACGGCCAGGCCCGGGCAGACCGCCACGCACTGCTCGCAGGCGATGCAGTCCTGCTCGTTGAAGGTCGGCACGCCCAGGATGTCGCCGCCCTCGATCTGGATCGAGCCCTGGGGGCAGATGCTGGTGCAGGGATTGCAGGGGATCTCCTGGCGAGCAGTGGAACACCGGGAACACGCCCGCTCTCGTGCTCGGGGATCTCCTCGGTGATGGTGGCGCCCGGGCGCGACTTCAGCACGGCCGCGGTGCGGTGCCACTCGGGCGGCACCTCGCCCACGTCCCGGCCCAGGCTGCGGGCGATCTCCAGCCCGCGGATCTTGCCGGTGAACATGGCCGCGCTGGCCTCGGCGATCTCCTCGGCGTCGCCGGCGGCGTAGACCGGCAGGCCGAACTCCCTGGCCTTGAGGTAGAACTCGTTCACCGACTCCAGCCCCACCGCCACCAGCACGGTGTCGCACTTGAAGGTCCGGTCGGTGCCCGCGCACCGGCTTCCAGGCCGCGTCCAGCTGGGCGATGGTGACCGACTCCACCTCCTCGGCGCCGTTGGCCGAAAGCACCGTGTGCGAGGTGTAGATCGGCACGCCCATGCGCGCCAGCTTGTCCTTGTGCACCTTGTAGCCGCCGCACTCGGGCAGCGCCTCGCACAGGCCCACCACCTCGATGCCCGCCTGCAGGGCGTGGTAGGCGGCGATCAGGCCGACGTTGCCGCCGCCGATGATGAACAGCCGTTCGGTGGGCCGCACCATGTCGCGGTTGACCAGGGTCTGGAAGGCGCCGGCGCCGTAGACCCCGGGCAGGCGTGTTGCCGCGGAACACCAGGGACTTCTCGCGGGCGCCGGTGGCCACCAGCAGCACCTGGGGCGCGACCAGGAAGTAGTGGCCGTCGCGCAGGATGCCCACCTTGCGGTCCGAGAACACCGCCAGGGCGTTGCTGTTGTTCCAGATGCGCACGTTCTCGTAGTGCCGCACCTCCTTCTCCAGCTTGGCGCCGATGTCCATGCCGCGGGTGCCGGCGTGGCAGGCCTCGATGCGAGCCGAAGAACTTGTGGGTCTGCAGGACCAGCTTGCCGCCCAGGCTCGGCCTTGTCGTCCACCAGGATCACCCCGACGCCGGCCTTGGCCAGTTCGATGGCCGCCGACAGCCCGGCGGGCCCGCCGCCCAGGATCAGGCACTCCACCTCGAGCGTCTCGATGTCGCGGAAGCGCACATCGGCCTCGTCCACGTCGGGCAGCGCGGGCTTGCCGTCCAGCGGGCGCACCGCCATGCCTTCGCGCACCGGCACCATGCAGGACTTCACCGACAGGCCGTCGGCGATGACCGAGCACTGGGCGCACTGGCCGTTGGCGCAGAAGATGCCCTGGGGCGCGCCGTCCTTGGCGTGGTGGCCGAACACCCGGATGCCGTTGGCGAACAGGGCCGAGGCGATGGTCTCCCCCTCCCGCGCCTGCAGCGGCCTTGCCCTGCCAGGTGAAGCCGACGCGTCGGCTCAGGCGGCGCGGCCAGGATGGGATGTTCCTTGATCCGGTAGTCCGACATTCCAAGTCTCCTATATCGACAGCCTTGAGCGGGAATAGACCGTGCCTTCGCCCCTCCAGTTAAGCACCCCCCGGCACCGCCGGCCGGGCGCCCGGGACCACTTGTGACTTTGATCAGAAGGTTCTGAAAGTTCCCAGCCCGGCAGGCGGTATATTTTCGGAGACGGCTTCTCAACAGGCGTGGACCATGGCAACCGAACCGCACGACCCGCCCCAGCGCCAGGAGCACGACTCGCTGGGCGCCATGGCCCTGCCGGCCGCGGCCCGGCACGGCATCCACACCGCCCGGGCGCTGGACAACTTCCCGCTGCTGGGCCGCCCGGTGCACCCCGCCCTGGCCCGGGCCTTCGGCGCGGTGAAGCTGGCGGCGCTGCGCTGCAACCGCCGTCTCGGCTTCTTCCCCGACCCCGCCAAGGCCGACGCCATGGAGCGGGCCTGCCGGGAGCTGCTGGACGGCGCCCTGGCGCCGGAGATCCGGGTGGACGCCCTGCAGGGCGGCGCCGGCACCTCCACCAACATGAACGTGAACGAGGTGCTGGCCAACCGCGCCCTGGAGCTGCTCGGCCTGGCCCCGGGCACCTACGCCCGGGTCTCGCCCCTGGACGACCTCAACCTGCACCAGAGCACCAACGACACCTTCCCCACCGCCCTGCGCATCGCCGCCATCCTGGGCCTGCGCGAGCTGGAGCGCAAGGTGCTGGCCCTGCAGGAGGCCTTCCAGGACCAGGAGAAGGCCCTGGCCCACGTGGTCAAGGTGGCCCGCACCGAAGGCCAGGACGCGGTGCTCACCACCCTGGGCCGGAGCATGGGCGCCTACGCCGAGGCGCTGAACCGGGACCGCTGGCGCCTGGCCAAGAGCGAGGAGCGGCTGCGGGTGGTGAACCTGGGCGGCACCGCCATCGGCACCGGCCTGGCCGCGCCCACCGCCGTACATCTTCCAGGTGGTGGAGGAGCTGCGCGAGATCACCGGCCTGGGCCTGGCCCGGGCCGAGAACCTGGTGGAGGCCACCCAGAACCTCGACACCCTGGTGGAGGTCTCCGGCCTGCTCAAGGCGCTGGCCACCACCCTGATCAAGGTCTGCTCCGACCTGCGCCTGCTCTCCAGCGGCCCCGAGGCGGGCCTGGGCGAGCTGCGGCTGCCGCCGCGCCAGGCCGGCAGCTCCATCATGCCCGGCAAGGTCAACCCGGTGATCCCCGAGGCGGTCACCCAGGCCGCCATCATGGCCATCGCCCACGACCAGGCCCTCGGCACCGCCGCCGCCATGGGCTCCCTGGAGCTGAACGCCTTCATGCCCCTGGTGGCCCACTGCCTGCTGGAGAGCCTGGACCTGCTGGCCCGGGGCTGCGACATCCTGCGCCGCCACTGCGTGACCGGCCTCGCGGCCGACGAGGCCCGCTGCCGGGCCCAGGTGGAGAACGGCACCGCCGCCGCCACCGCCCTTCTGCCGCTGATCGGCTACGAACGGGCCGCCGAGCCCTGCCGCCCGAGGCCCGCGGCACCGGCCGGGGCCTGAAGGCCAGCGGCGCGTGGCCTCGGGCCTGGTCAGCGCCGAGCAGTTCGACCAGCTCACCAGCCCCGAAGCGGTGGGCCGGCTTGGATGGAGGACCCCCCCGGATGAACGCGATGCAGCCCGCCCCCAAGTCGCTCCGCCTGCACATCGGCCTCTTCGGCCGGCGCAACGTGGGCAAGTCCTCGCTCCTCAACGCCATCACCCGCCAGCAGGTGAGCATCGTCTCGGCACAGGCCGGCACCACCACCGACCCGGTGGAAAAGCCCATGGAGCTGCTGCCCCTGGGCCCGGTGCTGTTCGTGGACACCGCCGGGGTGGACGACGAGGGGGCGCTGGGCGAGCTGCGCATGGCGCGCACCCAGGCCGTGCTGGACCGGGTGGACCTGGGCGTGATCGTCACCGACCGGGGCGCCTGGGGCGCCTTCGAGGCGCGGCTGCTGGAGCAGCTCCAGGCGCGCAAGGTGCCGGCCCTGGTGGTGCGCAACAAGTCGGACCTGGGGCTGCTTGAAGCCCAGGAGCGCGGCCTGCCCGAAGCCGAGGAGCGCGGCCTGCCGCAGGTGGCGGTGAGCGCCGTGGACGGCACCGGCATCCTCGACCTGCGCGAGGCCCTGCTGGCCCTGGCCCCTGCCGACTTCTTCGACAACCGGCGGCTGGTGGCCGACCTGGTGCCGCCCGGGGAGCTGGCCGTGCTGGTGGTGCCCATCGACAAGGAGGCCCCCAAGGGCCGGCTGATCCTGCCCCAGGTCATGGCCATCCGCGACCTGCTGGACGGCGAAGCCATGGCCGTGGTGGTGCAGGAGCGCGAGCTGGCCTGCGGCCCTCGCGCGGCATGACCCGCCCGCCGGCGCTGGTGGTCACCGATTCCCAGGCCTTCCTCAAGGTGGCGGCGGACGTGCCCCGGTCCGTGCCCATGACCTCCTTCTCCATCCTCATGAGCCGCTTCCAGGGCGACCTGGCCGAGCAGGTGCGCGGCACCGTCGGCATCGAGCGGCTCAAGGGCGGCGACCGGGTGCTCATGGCCGAGACCTGCACCCACCACCCGGTGGGCGAGGACATCGGCCGGGTCAAGATCCCCCGCTGGCTCACCCAGTACGTGGGCGCCAAGCTGGAGTTCACCCACGTCCAGGGCCGCGACTTCCCCGCCGACCTGTCGCCCTACCGGCTGGTGGTGCACTGCGGCAACTGCACCGGCAACCGCCGCGAGATGCTTTCGCGCATCCACCGCTGCCGGGAGGCCGGGCGTGCCCATCACCAACTACGGCCTCACCATCGCCTACTCCCTGGGCATCTTCGAGCGGGCGCTGGGCCCCTTCCCGGCGGCGCTGGAGGCGTTCGCGCAGGCCCGGGCCGGGGCCGCCATCTAACATTGACTGCGGCGTCCGTTGTTCCGCCCGTCGTGCCTTGCGGTCGGCTTCGGGTTCCGGGTCCTTGCGCCGACCCACCGGCGCGTGATCCGCTTGGCCCCTCCTCGCTCCGCTCCGGGGGGGCCAAGCGATCACGCTGCTCCTTCCCCCCAGGGCCGAGTCGATTCGTCTTCGTTTCGATGAACAAAAATCAAAAACCCTCTTGGGACCCTGGGCATTCCCGGGAGCCGCCTCCCCGCCCCATGCCGCCAACCGAAGGAACCCCAACCCCAGGCGGGGAAGGACCGCGTGAGACCTTGGCGCACGCGCAGGAGGCGAAGCCGACGAGCATGCGGCAAGGCTCTCACGCACCGTTGGACGAAGCGCTACGCGCGGAGGGCATTTCGTCCCAGTTGTGCCCTTCGGCATGGCGTAAGCGGCTGAAAGAAGGTCCCCTTGGTTGTGGCGATGCTGGAACACCGCCCGACAACCAAGGGGGTTTGCATGAGTCTCTGGAGAGACCGCATGGCACGTGACTTGGAGCGAGCAGGACTGGCTCCGCGTACACGAAAACACTATACCGACGCCGTCAGTTTCCTGGTGCGGTTTCACGGCCGGTCGCCGGAGGAATTGACGCCGGACGACATCCGGGCGTGGGAGGACAACCTGCTTGACCTGGGGTTGGGGCCCAACACCCGTCGGGTCTACCTGGCCGGGGTAGCTTTTCTCTACCGGAAAACCTTATCCCGGCCTGAAATGGTTTCTTTCCTCGTTCCTCCCAGGGACCCCCGGAGGTTGCCGAGGGTTTTGAGCCCGGATGAAGTCCAGCGGATCCTGGCGGCCCTTTGGGAGCCGCGCTATGTTGCCCTGTTTTCCCTGATCTACGATACGGGCCTGCGTATTTCCGAGGCGATCCACCTGAAAGCCGGAGACGTGGACCGGGGACTGGGTGTAATTCACGTCCGAGGCAAGGGTGGCCACGAGCGGCAGGTCAAACTCGGCGACCGCCTTTACCAGCTGCTGCGGACCTACTGGCGGGACGAGCGGATGAAGGGCCCGCACAGTGCTGCCCTGACTTTGGATTCGCTTCTGATCGCGAACCGGGTGGGGAACGTCATCGACCGCACCGAAGCCGGGATGGCCCTGAAGCTGGCCGTCCAGGCAGCCGGAATCACCAAGCGGGTCACGGCCCACACCCTGCGCCATAGCTTCGCCACCTATCAACTGGAGATGGGCACCGCTCTCCCACTCATCCAGAGCCAGTTGGGCCACGCCTGCATCAAGTCCACCCAGGTCTACCTCCACGTATCCACCCGCCTGATCCGCCAGGCTCCGAGCCCCCTGGACTCCCTACCGGAGCCGTGAGGCGGGCGGCATGGGCCGCACCCCCTTCGATATCGCCGACATCGTCCGCCTCCACCGGGATGCCTTGGCAGGCGTCCAGCCGCTCTCCTCGGAGCAGGGCCGGGCCCTGTCGGCCATCACTCTGTGCCGTACCGCCGCCCTGGGTGGACATTGGAATTATTGTTTCGAATGCGGCTGGGAGGAGGAGGGCCCCAGCTACAACTCCTGCCGGAACCGGAACTGCCCCAAGTGCCAAGCCCTGGCTCAGGAACGCTGGATCGCCGCCCGGGCCCGGGCCATCCTGCCGCTGGACCACTACCATGGCGTGCTCACCGTGCCGGAGGATCTCCGGCCCCTGGCGCGCCAGGTTTCGCGGGAGTTCTACGGCGCGATGTTCCGCTGCGCCTCGGCCGCCGTGCTGGAGCTGGCGGAAACCCGGCTGGGCGTGCGCCTGGGGCTGACTCTGGTGCTCCACACCTGGACCCGGGATCTCCGTTACCACCCCCATGTGCACATCCTGATCACAGCTGGTGGACTGACCCTGGACGGCAAGGCCTTCAAGCGGATCCGCCGGAAGGTCCTGCTGCACGTCAAGCCTCTGGCCAAGCTGTTCAGGGGCAAACTGATGGACGCCCTGCGCCAGATGAAGCGTGACGGGATCATCTCGATGAGCGACGGGGCATTCGGAACCCTGATGGCCACCCTGAAGGCCCAGGACTGGGTGGCCTACCTCAAGCGGACCTTCCACGGCCCGATGGGAACCCTTCAATACCTCGGGCGGTATACGCACCGGGTAGGCATTGCCAATTCCCGCCTCCTGGACGTGACCGAGCGCCAAGTCACCTTCCGGACCAAGGACGGCCGCTCAGTCAGCCTGCATCCGGTTGCGTTCCTCCAGCGCTTTGTCCAGCACGTGCTGCCAGACCGGTTCAAGAAAATCCGCCATGCAGGCCTCTACGCTTCCACCCACGCCCTGGCCCGGGCGCGCGAGCTGCTCGACGCCCAGCCGCTGCCGGCTCCGCCAGCGCCCTCGTGGCAGCAGGACCTGTTCGCCCTGACTGGGCGGGATGTGGCTCGCTGCCCCAAGTGTGGCGAGCGAGTTAGCCGCAGAGATCTGGCCCCAACCGGAGCCTGCGTTCGCCTGCACAAGGATCGACGTCCCCGGAGTCCGCCGTGACGGGCCAAGGAACCGTGGTTCCCGCCTGCGTCCTCCTGGTATTGGGTGGACCGGGAAAGGCCTGCCCCAACCCCCGGCAGCCCCGAATTCCAGGGATATGGACCACCCGGGGCGCCGGTTCCCGAGGCCATTCGTACGCCCCTGCCACTCCAGAATCCGCGCCATCTCTCGTCGCTACCCTCCCGCCGAACCGCTTGCCCCGTCATCCTCACCACCCCGGCGCAACGGAAAACCCATAGCGTCCGGCCACCATCCCCGGCTTCATCCAACGCGCGAACCGTCGGCGCGATCAGCGTGTCGGCCGGCCCGCGCAGCGGGGCCGCCGACGAACCGCTCAAAATTGGACGAAGCGCTACGCGCGGAGGGCATTTCGTCCCAGTTGTGCCCTTCGGCATGGCGTAAGCGGCTGAAAGAAGGTCCCCTTGGTTGTGGCGATGCTGGAACACCGCCCGACAACCAAGGGGGTTTGCATGAGTCTCTGGAGAGACCGCATGGCACGTGACTTGGAGCGAGCAGGACTGGCTCCGCGTACACGAAAACACTATACCGACGCCGTCAGTTTCCTGGTGCGGTTTCACGGCCGGTCGCCGGAGGAATTGACGCCGGACGACATCCGGGCGTGGGAGGACAACCTGCTTGACCTGGGGTTGGGGCCCAACACCCGTCGGGTCTACCTGGCCGGGGTAGCTTTTCTCTACCGGAAAACCTTATCCCGGCCTGAAATGGTTTCTTTCCTCGTTCCTCCCAGGGACCCCCGGAGGTTGCCGAGGGTTTTGAGCCCGGATGAAGTCCAGCGGATCCTGGCGGCCCTTTGGGAGCCGCGCTATGTTGCCCTGTTTTCCCTGATCTACGATACGGGCCTGCGTATTTCCGAGGCGATCCACCTGAAAGCCGGAGACGTGGACCGGGGACTGGGTGTAATTCACGTCCGAGGCAAGGGTGGCCACGAGCGGCAGGTCAAACTCGGCGACCGCCTTTACCAGCTGCTGCGGACCTACTGGCGGGACGAGCGGATGAAGGGCCCGCACAGTGCTGCCCTGACTTTGGATTCGCTTCTGATCGCGAACCGGGTGGGGAACGTCATCGACCGCACCGAAGCCGGGATGGCCCTGAAGCTGGCCGTCCAGGCAGCCGGAATCACCAAGCGGGTCACGGCCCACACCCTGCGCCATAGCTTCGCCACCTATCAACTGGAGATGGGCACCGCTCTCCCACTCATCCAGAGCCAGTTGGGCCACGCCTGCATCAAGTCCACCCAGGTCTACCTCCACGTATCCACCCGCCTGATCCGCCAGGCTCCGAGCCCCCTGGACTCCCTACCGGAGCCGTGAGGCGGGCGGCATGGGCCGCACCCCCTTCGATATCGCCGACATCGTCCGCCTCCACCGGGATGCCTTGGCAGGCGTCCAGCCGCTCTCCTCGGAGCAGGGCCGGGCCCTGTCGGCCATCACTCTGTGCCGTACCGCCGCCCTGGGTGGACATTGGAATTATTGTTTCGAATGCGGCTGGGAGGAGGAGGGCCCCAGCTACAACTCCTGCCGGAACCGGAACTGCCCCAAGTGCCAAGCCCTGGCTCAGGAACGCTGGATCGCCGCCCGGGCCCGGGCCATCCTGCCGCTGGACCACTACCATGGCGTGCTCACCGTGCCGGAGGATCTCCGGCCCCTGGCGCGCCAGGTTTCGCGGGAGTTCTACGGCGCGATGTTCCGCTGCGCCTCGGCCGCCGTGCTGGAGCTGGCGGAAACCCGGCTGGGCGTGCGCCTGGGGCTGACTCTGGTGCTCCACACCTGGACCCGGGATCTCCGTTACCACCCCCATGTGCACATCCTGATCACAGCTGGTGGACTGACCCTGGACGGCAAGGCCTTCAAGCGGATCCGCCGGAAGGTCCTGCTGCACGTCAAGCCTCTGGCCAAGCTGTTCAGGGGCAAACTGATGGACGCCCTGCGCCAGATGAAGCGTGACGGGATCATCTCGATGAGCGACGGGGCATTCGGAACCCTGATGGCCACCCTGAAGGCCCAGGACTGGGTGGCCTACCTCAAGCGGACCTTCCACGGCCCGATGGGAACCCTTCAATACCTCGGGCGGTATACGCACCGGGTAGGCATTGCCAATTCCCGCCTCCTGGACGTGACCGAGCGCCAAGTCACCTTCCGGACCAAGGACGGCCGCTCAGTCAGCCTGCATCCGGTTGCGTTCCTCCAGCGCTTTGTCCAGCACGTGCTGCCAGACCGGTTCAAGAAAATCCGCCATGCAGGCCTCTACGCTTCCACCCACGCCCTGGCCCGGGCGCGCGAGCTGCTCGACGCCCAGCCGCTGCCGGCTCCGCCAGCGCCCTCGTGGCAGCAGGACCTGTTCGCCCTGACTGGGCGGGATGTGGCTCGCTGCCCCAAGTGTGGCGAGCGAGTTAGCCGCAGAGATCTGGCCCCAACCGGAGCCTGCGTTCGCCTGCACAAGGATCGACGTCCCCGGAGTCCGCCGTGACGGGCCAAGGAACCGTGGTTCCCGCCTGCGTCCTCCTGGTATTGGGTGGACCGGGAAAGGCCTGCCCCAACCCCCGGCAGCCCCGAATTCCAGGGATATGGACCACCCGGGGCGCCGGTTCCCGAGGCCATTCGTACGCCCCTGCCACTCCAGAATCCGCGCCATCTCTCGTCGCTACCCTCCCGCCGAACCGCTTGCCCCGTCATCCTCACCACCCCGGCGCAACGGAAAACCCATAGCGTCCGGCCACCATCCCCGGCTTCATCCAACGCGCGAACCGTCGGCGCGATCAGCGTGTCGGCCGGCCCGCGCAGCGGGGCCGCCGACGAACCGCTCAAAATTGGGTCGGCGCACCCGCACGGAACCCCAAGCCAACCGCAAGGCACGACGGGTGGAGCCCGGTCAGGGTGTCTAGAGCCAGGGCGGCAGGAAGCGCGACAGGTCGCCCGTGAAGCCCGGCGGGTTGGCGGGCCCCCGCCCGGGCGCGGGGGAGCTGCCCGCGAACGCCTTCAGCCGCATGATGACCTCATGGAAATCCGCCCCCCTCTCCTCGTTCCTCTCTTCGAGCAGGGCGATCACGTCTTCGTGGGTCTTCACCATGTCCCCTTCGGAGAGGGTCACCGGCATGCGCACATCGGCCGGGGCCAGGTGCTTGAGCAGGACCTCCAGCACCTCCATGTGCCTGCCCAGGCCCGCCAGGATCAGCGCGTTGTAGCCCATCCGGTCCCGGATCCTCGGGTCCGCGTGGTAGCCAAGCATCTCTTCCACCAGCCGCGGTTTCCCGTCCGCGGCGGCATTCATCAGGCGGGTCCGGTGATTGGACTGGAGCGCGTCGACGATGGCTGAGGAAGCGGGGAGCGGCGCGCCGGCCCCCGCCCCGCGCGCGGGCTCCTTGCTCTCCTCCGCCGGGGGAGCCGCCTCCTCCTCCACCTGGGCGTAGGCGACCCCTTCGAAAAACGGCCTGAAATCGTGGGCCGCGCCAAAGACGAGCAGGACCTTCTTGTCCGGGTGAGACGCCAGGTACGCCTTCACCTGTTTCGCGGCGGCCGCGTCCCGCTGGCGTGTCACGAGATCCATTCCGGCATGGTCCATTGTCTCGAAGGTCTGCCCGGTGCGCTGCAGGTGCGCTTCGATGGCCTCGTCCAGCTTGCGGCCCTCCCCGGGCGGGATAGCGGCGTGGACCTCCGGCAGGATCTTCATGCCGTAGAGAATCATGGGGGCACCCATCCGGAACAGGCGTGTCTTCTGCGTCCGGTCCAGGTCGGTGAGCACCGTCGGGAAGGCGCCTCCGGCGAAGGACGCATGGAAATCCTTGCCGACCGCAGCCTCCCGATCCGCCGGACCGTAGTCGTGGCTTCCCTCCAGGAAGACTTCGTAATGGGGGTTCTCGCAGAGGAACCTGGCCAGGCTGAACTGGGAGCGCAGCACGGACAGCTTTCCCGCAGGGTCCAGTTCATCCGAATAATGCGCCTGGGGGAAGAACAGCACCCGCGCTTCCGGATCGTAATCCAGGAAAACGTGCCCCCCCGGCTTCAGCGACAGATGCACCAGGACTCGGCCCGCGAAGCCGTGCGCGGATACGCTCAGCCAGAGAAGCGCGCAAAGGGAGTGAAGGGCGTAGCGTCGCATGGGATCCATTCAGGTGTATTTAATGTTGGGATTGCGTTCCCCGAAGGACGGCCGTTCGGCCTTGGGCCCCATGTTCAGGGTGCCCAGCCCGCGGTTGATCAGTTCCCGCAGTTCCTCGGGGCTGGAGGAGCAGGACATGGCCACCTCCCGGGTGATCTCGCCCTTCAGAACCCGTTCCGAAAGACTCTGGTTGAGCGTCTGCATCCCGAACTTCAGCTGCCCGGTCTGCATCGCGCTGTAGATCTGGTGCACCTTGTCCTCGCGGATGAGGTTGCGGATGGCGCCGTTGGGCACCATCACCTCCAGCGCCAGCGAACGCCCGGATCCGGACGCCCTGGGCACCAGCATCTGGCACAGCACGCCTTCCAGCACCAGGGAAAGCTGGGCGCGGATCTGCGGCTGCTGGTGCGCCGGAAACACGTCGACCAGGCGGTTGATGGTCTGCACGCAGGAATTTGTATGCAGGGTGGCGAAGGTGAGGTGGCCGGTCTCGGCGATGGTCAGCGCCGCCTCGATGGTCTCCAGGTCGCGCAGTTCGCCGATCAGCACCACGTCCGGGTCCTGGCGCAGGGCGGAGCGCAGGGCCTTCCTGAAGCTCTGGGTGTCGGCGTGGATCTCGCGCTGGTTCACCAGCGAACGCTTGTGCCGGTGCAGGTATTCCACCGGGTCCTCGATGGTGAGGATGTGCAGGGCTTCGTTCTCGTTGATGCGGTCGATCATGGCCGCCAGCGTCGTGGTCTTGCCCGACCCGGTGACCCCGGTCACCAGCACCAGCCCCCGGGGCTTTTCGCAAAGGGACTGGACGATGGGCGGCAGGCCCAGCTGTTCGAAGGAGCGGATCTGCTCCGGGATCGCGCGGAACGCCCCCGCCACCGCGCCCCGCTGGTTGTAGATGTTGGCCCGGAAGCGCGCCACCCCCTCCAGCCCGAACGAGAAGTCCACCTCCAGTTCCTGCTCCAGCCGGAGCTTCTGAGGGTCGGTCATGATCGAGTAGCAGAGCCAGAGGGTCTGGGAGGCGTCCAGGATGGGCAGCTTCAGGGGGACCAGGTTGCCGTCGATGCGCAGCTGGGGGGCGGAGTCCACGGTGAGGTGGAGGTCGGTGGCGCCGTAGTCGGCCATGGTCTTGAGGAGTTGGGGGAGGGGGATGGGGTATTGGGCGGGGGCGGATGACATTATTTTCTCATAATTAATATCAGCGTTTAGGTTGTGCCGGAGTGGAAACACGATCCGCCCGGAACGGGGTAGCATCCAAATAAAAAAATAATTTAAACATATTTATAGTCAAGCGGATGATCCTCATTCCTGAAACTAATTGGATTTTATGTTTATAACATTACATTTGAAACAACTTCATGATTGCAATTTTCAAATTAAAAAAATTAGCAAATAATTAAAATTCGCCTACCTTGAGAGTAACTCAAAGGCCCCCCCTTTGACCCTCTGTCTCAATAAAGTGTTAAACAAATCATAATGGCGTATGCCATTCCTTCATTGGCAAGGAGTTGTTCGTGGAACGACAGAAAGGATTCACCCTCGTTGAGGCGGCAGTGGCCATCGGGATCGTGGCCATACTTTCGGGAATCATCATTCCGCTGGTGATGAAAAATCTGAATGATGCCAGGATCGCAAGGGCAAAAAATGACATCAATGTCATCGTGGCAGCCATTGTCAGCCAGCAGAAAGACATTGGCTCCCGACCCATGGCCGCGGGACCGGGCACTAGCACTGGAGCTGGCGATGCTGTGTGGTTCTCCACAAACCGGATCCCCACCCTGACCGTTGGTGGCGCTCCTCTGCCAGCTCCTGCCGCCGATGGAAATACATTCGCGAGTCTATTTTCAAGCCAAGCATTTACAGTAAGAATTAATGCATTATTTGGCTTGGCAGGAGTGCTTCCAGGGGCAGAACATGCTTATAAGGGGCCATATTTAAGTGCTGATGTAGCCGGCAAATCTGATCCATGGGGCAAAGCCTATGTCATTTTGGGTTACAACCATGATGGGCAGACGTCAGGTGGACCCATCTGGGTAGTCAGCGCGGGAGAATCTGGCACCATTACGGATGCAAATACAGCTATGGATCGTCCTGCTGGAGCACCGGCAGGAACGCCGGTCCAACATAACGCTGTTTGGAATTATGCCGGTTTGTCCGCGACAAACATAGCGGTTCGAGCCAATTAATCCGCAGACCCGGTTTTCCCAGATGGGCACAGAGGTTAGTGCATGCCTGAACCCACCCGTAATCCTTCCGCTGCGCGCAAATTAATCGGTGAGCGGCTCATCAGCCGAGGCCTGCTCACTGAGCCGCAGTTGGAAATGGGGCTGCAGGAACAAAAACGAACGGGAGTTCTCCTGGGGGAGATCCTTCTTGGCCTTGGTTATGTGACAGCCCGCGCCCTCGCGGAGATCCTGGCGGAGCAGGGTGGGGTGCCATTCATGGACCTGGCAGGAGTCGACATTCAACCGGAAGGCCTCGCCCTGATTCCCGAAGCCACCGCCCGCAGACTGAAGGTCCTGCCCCTGGGCCGCAATGGGCGCGACCTGCAAGTGGCCATGGCCAACATCTTCGACCTCGACGCCCTGGCGGAATTGGAAACCCTCACCCAGCTCAGGCTGGCTGTGGTCTGCGGCACCGAGGAAGACATCCAGGCCTGCGCCTCCCGTGCCTATGGCGACCGAAAATCCATGGAAGAAACCCTGGAGGAGGCCATCCGATCGGCCGAAGCGGACCGGGCCGGTCTGGAAACGGATGTGCCCATCGCGAGCCTCGTGGACCAGTTGCTGCTCAAGGCCTTCCGGGACCGGGCCACGGATGTGCATGTCCAGCCTTCAGAGCACTCGGTCATCACCCGGTTCCGGGTGGACGGGATCCTGGTCCAGGGTCCGAGCCTGCCCAAGTCCCTGCAGAATGCCGTACTGGCCCGGCTAAAGGTGCTGTCCGAGGTCGACATCTCCGAGAACCGCCGGCCGCAGGACGGGAAGTTCCAGTTCCTCCATGGACGCCGGGCGCTGGACATCCGGACCAGCTTCCTGCCGTCCCAGCATGGGGAAAAGGCAGTGCTGAGGATCCTGGACAAGTCGAACCTCATCATGGGGCTGGAGCAACTGGGCATGCCGAGCCCGGGTACTGGCGCATTTCAGCGCAATGCTGGCCCGGCCCCATGGCGTGATCCTGGTAACCGGCCCAACGGGGTGCGGCAAGACCACCACCCTCTATTCGGCCATCAACCGCCTCAACACGACCGACCGCTGCATCGTCACAGTGGAAGACCCGGTGGAATACCAAATTCCCCTCATCACCCAGGTCTCCTTGAACCTGAAGGCGGGGCTCGATTTCGCCACTGGCCTGCGCTCCATCCTGCGACAGGACCCCGACATCATTCTCGTGGGCGAGATCCGGGACCCGGAAACCGCCGCCACCGCTCTGCGCGCGGCCATGACCGGGCATCTGGTGCTGACCACGCTGCACACGAACGATCCGGTCAGCGCCCTGCCACGCCTGAAGGAGATGGGCATCTCCAACCAGGAGTTGGCCGCTGCCCTGCTCGGCATACATGCCCAGCGCCTGGTGCGGGTGAATTGTACGGCCTGCACCCGGCCCTGCACGCCGGAACCCGAGGCCCTGACCCGGATCAAGGACCCGGACCATGGCGCCTGGGCGAAGGGCGCCGGTTGCGCGGCGTGCGGGTTCACCGGGATCAAGGGCCGCCGGGCGATCCATGAGATTCTGCCCATTTCGCCTCTGATCCGTGAACTCATCGCTGCCGGAGCGCCCCTGGGGGAGATCGAGGCCCTGGCCCGGCGCCAGGGCAAAAGTACCCTTTTCGACCACGCCCTCGGCCTGGCCCGCGAAGGCGTCATTTCTCTCGAAGAGGCAGTGCGAGTGACCGTGGCGGAGGCGTGACGTGCCCGCCTTCGCCTTTACCGCCCGCCCAAGGAAGGGCAAGGATATCCAGGGAGTCCGGGTGGTGGAATCGGAAGCGGCGCTCGCCCAGACCCTGGCGGCCGAAGGACTGTTCCTGCTCCAGGCCAAGCCCGCGGCAGACATCCGGCGCGATCCCAAGAAAATCAAGCTCAACGCCAAAGACCTCTCGACTTTCCTGCTGCACCTGGCCACCTACCTGGAAGCCGGTCTATCCGTCGTGACGGCTCTCCAGGACTACCGGGATCCCGACCGGCCAGGACTCGAAGCGACGGTGCAGGATATGGCCGGGCGCATTTTCGAAGGCTCAAGCCTGTCCGAAGTCATGGCGGCTTATCCCAGCCTATTTCAGTCGATCCATGTATCCATGGTCAGGGCCGGCGAAGCCACTGGTCGGCTGGACCAGTCCCTGCGCGCGGTGATCAAACTGGTGGAGTGGAACGACAGCTTCCGCAAGCAGGTGCGCAAAGCCTCCACCTATCCGCTCATCCTGATCGGCGTCCTGGGCCTCATCATCCTGCTGGTCTCCCTCTTCAGCTTGCCGGCAATCCTGAAGCTGCTGGAGGATCTCGAAGTGCCTCTGCCCGTGGTGACCCGGGTGTTTCTGGCCGGGGGCAAGGTGATGGTCGGTTATGGCTGGATGCTTGCGCTGCTGCCCATGGCCGCATGGATCGGCCTCAAGATTGCTCTGAAGAACAGTGGGTTCCGCCTGCGCTGGGACACCGCGCTGCTTGACCTGCCGGTGGTGGGGCGCCTTGCCACCCGCATGGCCCTGGCCCGGTTCACCCACTTTTTCGCGGAACAGCACCGGGCTGGATTGCCAGTGCTCCAGGCCCTCAGCAATAGCGAAGACGTGACCGGGAACACCCGGATCGGCCATTGCGTCCGCATCATCCGCATGGGAGTGGAGCAGGGCGAGAGGTTGGCAGTGATGGCGGCGCAGGTGGGTTATTTCCCGCAGATCGTCATCCGCATGCTGGCCATCGGAGAAGAGACCGGTCGGCTTGAGGACACCCTGGCCAAGGCCGCCGCGCATTTTGACGTGGAGGTGGCTGAAGGCGTGGACACATTCTTCAAGGTGCTGGATCCGCTGATCAAGATTGGAATGGCCTGCCTTTTGGTATTCGTGGCTTCCGCCGTTCTGCTGCCGCTTTACGAACTTGTGGGGGGGATCAATGGCTAGGGGGAAAAAGGCCCATTGGGGGTTCAGCATCATTGAAGTGGCGTTGACCATCGGCGTCATGACGATCCTGGCAGGATTCATGGTCCCCCTGGGGATCAAGGTCCTCGATCAGGAGCGGGAGAGGGCCACCAGAAAGAGTCTACAAATAGCCTTCGAGCACATATTTGGCTCTCTCGACCAGGATGTGCCCAATATGCGGTGTGATTTCGCCTATACTCCCACCGCTTCTCTTAGCGATCTTTCAATTATGATTAATCCTGCATCTGTCACGGGCGGGGGAGCGCGCTTGAATGTTCCGCCATGGGGGTTCAATGGTGGAGTTCGTTTCATGTGGGGTTTCCGTGGTCCATATTGGGAGGGACCCGCCAATAACGATGGAGCTCCCGTAGATGCATGGGGTCGAGCAATCAGGTTGGATGTCAACGGTTTGCCATGGGATGGAGCACTGGGGCCCATAGGGCCGGGGGGGAATTTGAATGTTCAACTCCGAAGTCTGGGACGCAGTGGAGTATTGAATGCTGCTGACAATATTTTATACCCTCCTAGACCCGTTTTACTACGAAGATATAATAGTGATATCATACTTAGAATTGGGCGGAGAGCGCCGGGTACCAATTTGACCGGCCGAGTTCGAGTTGTAACTGCTGGAAACAATAACAACGTTGTTTTACGAGGAGATTGGCATAATTTTAACAATACGGACAGAATCATTCGGCTAGACGGTGATGATTATTTTGCACATCAGGAACAATTTGTCATTTCGCCGGGAATGATGCAATTAGAAATCGTGCCGAGAGAAACCGGCACCTTTGCCGCGACGACCCTCTCAATCGTTTTAAAACCAGGTGAAATCAGAGCGATGAGGGTCCTGCTTTGAACAAAGTCAAGGACTTTACACTGCTTATCCTGGACTCGGGGGCGACGCTTCTGGACAGCGCCGGCACCCCCCTTCTTTCACTTTCACCCGCCACCAGCCTAGGGAACGGTCAAAGTGGGCAATCCGAATCCCTCAGGACCCTCCTTTCCTCCAAGGCGCGGGTCCAGATTGTCCTCGCCAATCCGGGCGCAACGATCCAATGCGCCGAGGTGCCCTACCTCACCCCCCGGGAGCGCGGGGAGGTCCGCACGCGCCTGGTCAAGACCGTCGGCGACCCAACCGCCCATTATTCCGCGGCGTCCCTTCACCTCGACCCCCACGCTTCAGGCGGCCACGTGCTGTGGGTCGCCAGTCAGCCCAGGGCAGAATTGGACCCGTGGCTGACCCTCCTCCAGGAGATGGGTGCCACGCCCGTGTTTATCACCCCCTGGCAGCGAGCCCTCCTGGAGGCCGTCCACGAGCCCCACCCGAGCGCGCTCTACCTGACCCTGGAGACCGGTTTGGCCAGGCTGTTCTTCGCCCGGGGCCTCAACCTCCGCTTCACCCGGTATTTTCCCCTGCCTGAATCCCTGGACCCGCACCAACCTGCCGAGACGGGCGCCCTTGAACTGAGCCGGGTGATCCACGAGGAACTCTCCCTGATCCTGCAGTTCATCCAGCAGAAGCACCGGGGCGCCGCACCCACGGCGTTATTCACAGTGGGGCTTCCGGCCTCCCCCAGTCCATTTCTGGACTCCGTGCGTCTGGACCTGGGTCTTACCATCACCAACCTTGCAACGGATTTGCCGACCTTCCTCGCAGATGGCGCCGATAGGGAGCGGGAGCGCAAGGACCGCCTGGATCTGCTCCCCGAGGAGATCCGCCAGGCCCGCAGGCTCGCCACTTACAAGATCCTGGTGAGGACGGGTGCAGCCGTGATGCTGCTGTTGTGCGGCGCCACGGCGGCCCTTGTCCGGCACCAGGTCAAAGTCCTGGAGCAGGAGGCCATCAAGGCCGAGGTCGGCCTCGAACAAAGGCAGTCCATGGCCAGGCAGGGCGAGGTTGCATCCCGTCTGCGCTTCGGCCTGTTGCGGGTGCGCCAGGCCGAGGACCGCCAGCGGGGCGCCATCGAGCATCTGGAACAGCTCGGCGTACGCCTTCTGCAGACCCCTCCTGGGGTGAGGCTGAACCGGGTGGAGATCGCCCAGACCTCCGGCGCCGACTTGACACAGGCCTTCAAGGTCGAGGGCTCGGCCATGACGGGGAGCGAGTTTTCCGTGGGCGCCCTGGCGAGCTACCTGGATCGGCTTGCGGAAGAACCCGGACTGAAGCTCCAGCCACTCCGGGACGTAGGAGTGGTTGACAGCGAGGCGACGGCCGGGGGGGGTGGAGCGGAGCAGGCGCTGACGCGGTTCAAACTGGAGGGAACGGCCCCATGACCCTTTCCAAGGAACGCCTGGCTCTGGGTCTCCTTATCCCAGCGTTGCCCATCTGCCTGTATTTTTTCTCAATCCGGCCATCGGTACGGCGCATGAGGGCTTTCCACCAGCGGATCAATCAGGCCCATTCGGGTTCGCCCTTCCAGTCCTTCACGCCCGTCGTCCGGGAGGAACGGTCGATCCTGGAAGCCCCCGACGCCCGCTGGCGCTCGCGCATTCCAGTGATTACAGGCGATGCGGCCCGGTTGGCCCATGTGCACAGGGTTGTGAGCGATTTGAACGCCACGTTCAATGCCGGCGGGGTCAAGGTGGTCGGCATCCGAGCCTCGTGGGATCCGGTGGAAGCCAAGTTCACCCTGCCGGCCCGACTGACCCTGAGGGCCGCCCCGGCACCTTCCGCCAAGGACACTCCGGAACTGAAGCTGCAGGGCTGGGTGCTGTTGGTCGAGATTGGCGGCGGCACGGGCGACCTGTTCAGGGCCCTGGCCCTGGTGCCGCATGTGCATACCCTGCTGGAGCCCGTAGGCCTGCGGTGGGGTCAAGCCGCCAACCCGGACCTCCAAGGGGCTCCCAGTTCAGGCCAGTGTCTGATCCTGCGAAATGTCTACCTGATCCCATAGGGCGTGCAATGTCGTTCGTCGAAAGGAACAAGCGTTGGCTGCTGCCCCTCATTGGAGCAGGGGTGGGGGGCGTTATCTGGATGAATCTGCCGGAACGGACTGCCCCGCCAACCGGGGCCGCAGCCCCGGCCCCATCAACCATGCCAACGCCCCGCGCTCCCGAAACCGGATCCGCGGCCACAGTCAGAGAGACGCGCCCCCTGAGCGTAGCCCCCACCGAACCTGACCCGGCAATCAAGGCCCTGGAGGCCCCCCCCGCCGCCTACGACCCGGCGCCCCTCCTGCTGGCCGGGCGCCTGGCCCTGACCCCGGCCCAGCGCGGCCCGGCCCTCCCCCCGCGCCTGCACCCGGAGCGATGGGCCTCCCTCTGCCCGCTGCCCGGCGCAACATCCGTGTCCCCCGCCGTCCGTCCCACCCCCCAGCCTCTGCCGCCGCTGAACTTCATCTTCACCTCCAGCAGCGGCCGGGAGGCCTGGATGGGCGGCGTCGGCTACCGTCCCGGGGCCGTGGTCCGGGAAGGCTACGTCCTTTCCCGCGTCAACCGCACCGGCGTCGTGTTGTCCGGCCCGTCCGGGCCGGTGGAGATCCCCCTGAAAGCCGGCAGCGTCCCCACCGAACCCGAGAAAGGAAAACCCTCCCAGCCATGACCCCCGCCCTCGCGCCCCTCATGTCCACCCTCCTGGCCCTGGTCCCGGCGGTGCCCCCACCCGTCCAGACGCCCCCCAGTCCCATGACCATCGCGGTGAACGACGCCGACCTGCGCGACATCCTGCGCGCCGCCACCGCCGACACCGACCTGAACCTGATCTTCGAACCGGGCCTGGACACGCGGGTCCAGGGCCTCAACCTCAAGGGCATGCGGCTCGAGGAGATCCTGGACGACATCCTGCCGCGCCTGGGCATGTTCTGCACCCGGACCGGGCGCAACCTGTACATCCAGAAGAGAGACGCCAACCTGCGCTTCTACCACGTCGACCTCCTCGCCATGTCGCGCGGCGGCAGCAAGACCTTCCAGGTCAACGCCTCCGGCCAGACCGCGCAGAAGGCCGGGAACAGCGGCGGCAACACCTCCGCCTACACCTCCACCGTGCAGGTGGGCCTGGGCAACGACCCCTGGGCGGAACTGGAAAACGGGCTCATGCTCCTGATCTTCGGCAAGACCGTGGACCGCCCGGCCGGAGCAAGCGGCACCAGCAACCTGCCGGTGACCCGGGGCTACAGCGCCGACGGGAAAAGCCTGCTCATCCAGCCGGGCTCCGGCGTGGTGATGGTGCAGGGCGATCCCGCGACCCAGAAGCGGGTGGAGGCCTTCCTGAAGGAGACCCAGGAGCGCAGCCAGCGCCAGGTGCAGCTGGAGGCGCGCATCGTCGAGGTCACCCTGAACAACGACAGCCAGATGGGGGTCAACTGGAACAACCTGCTGTCCACCACCCAGACCCGGTCCTCCTTCAACGCCGGGGCCACCGTGAACCCGAACCTGCCTGCCAGCGCCGGGCTGCTCACCCTGGTGGCCCAGTCCGGCCGGGTGCAGGCCGTGCTCACCGCCCTGGCCACGGACAACCGGATCAAGGTGCTCAGCGCCCCCCGCCTTTCCACCCTCAACAACCAGAAGGCCATCCTGCGGGTGGTGACCGAGCAGCCCTACTTCACGACCTCCGGGCAGATCACCCCGGGCGGCATCGGCAGCACTCCCATCGCCACCCAATCGGTGGAAACCACCATCGTGCCCTCAGGCATCATCCTGGATATCCAGCCCCAGATCGGTGACGACGGCTACATCACCCTCGCGGTGAACCCCAGCGTGTCCACGGTGGTCAGCACCGCCCAGGAGCCGACCCTGTTCAACTCGAACCAGCCCGCGGGCAGCGCGCCGGTGGTGAACCGGAGGGACCTGGACGCCATCGTGCGGGTCAAGAGCGGGGAGACCCTGGTGCTGGCCGGCATCATGCAGACCACCGAGAGCAACACCAACCGCGGCGTGCCCTGGCTGCGCAACGTCCCGGTCATCGGCAGCCTCTTCTCCAAGGACGAGAAGAGCAGGAGCCGCAGCGAACTGGCCATCTTCATCACCCCCACCCTCATGGAGGATGCCCTTGAAATCGGCACCGCCAGCCGGGCATCCGAAAAGCGCCTGACCGAGGCCGGGGCCCAGGTGAACCCGCCGCCGCCCCCCGCCAAGGCCGACCCCAAGCTGCCCTGACCCGCTTTCCCAATCCCCGGGGAACTGGGAACATGGTGCTTCAGAACCCGTGAGGCCCCATGAACCAGGACACCATCCTCCAGTGGCTGCTCGAAACCGACGAATCCCGCCTGGCGGGCCTTTGGTCCGAAGCCGACGCCGTGCGCCGCACCCGCGTGGGCGACGCCGTCCACCTGCGCGGCCTGATCGAGGTGAGCAACCACTGCGTGCGCCGCTGCACCTACTGCGGCATCGCCGCCTGCGCCCCGGGGGTCGAGCGCTACCGCATGCCCCAGGACGAGATCCTGGAATGCGCCCAGCGGGCGAAAGACTTCGGCTTCGGCACCGTGGTGATGCAGACCGGCGAGGATCCCGGCCTCACGCTCGAATTCATGGCCGACACCATCCGCCGGATCAAGGCCCGCACCGGCCTCGCCATCACCCTGTCCCTGGGCGAGCGCGCCCCGGCCGAACTGAAGGCCTGGAAGGAGGCCGGCGCCGACCGCTACCTGCTGCGCTTCGAGACCTCCGACCCCGCCCTCTACGCGGCCATCCACCCCGCCCTGCCCGGCACCGTTTCGGACCGGCTGGAGCAGCTGATGGTCATGCGCGACCTGGGTTTCGAGATCGGCACCGGGGTCATGGTGGGCATCCCTGGCCAAACCTGGGAGATCCTGGCCCAGGACATCTGGACCTTCCGCGACTACGACATGGACATGATCGGCATCGGCCCCTACATCCCGAGCCCGGGAACCCCGCTGGAGGGCCCCCTGGGCGAGCACCTGCGGGACCGCGCCGGGGACCGCCAGGTGCCCGGCGATGAAACCACCACCCTCAAGACCCTCGCCCTCACCCGCCTGCTCTGCCCCGAAACCAACATCCCCGCCACCACCGCCCTGGCCACCATGGACCCCGGATCGGGCCGGGCCAACGGCCTGCAGCGCGGCGCCAACGTGATCATGCCCAACCTCACCCCGCCGCGCTACCGGGAGCTCTACCAGATCTACCCCGGCAAGGCCGGCCTGCACGAAACCGCCGACATCACCCGCGCCAGGATCGAGGCCCAGATCCTCGCCCTGGGCCGCCACATCGGCCGGGGACCCGGGGGGCGCGGGCTGGCCAACCTCAATCCGGCCTGATACATCGAACTCAGCCTGCCTTCGGATGGTGTGCTTTCGTCCATTGCGTCAGGGCTTCCCTCATCGCCGCATGGAGGTTGAGGCCGGACTCCCTGGCGGCAGCCTCCATCTGTGCCCAAAAGGCTTCAGGCATCTTGACCGCCTTGAGCTGCACGGGAGCTTCCTGGCCCTTGGGCGGACGCCCCGGCACGATGCGAATCCTGACCAGGTCTCCGGATGGCCTGTCCTTTTCGGCCATGGCCAAAGACACATCCTCGGCATGCCGGGCTTGGAGGACTTCCAGGGACTCGCCTGGGCCGAGGAATTCCATGAATTCCTTCTCGGACATGGTCTTTGCCCGTTTGCTCATGCGCGCCTCCGTTTGCGGGAAATTCTGAACGCCGTGGTGATGCGGATGCCATCGGGAAAAGCTTTCGAGAAAGGGACTCGATACACCTTGTCGTTCACCGTTCCTTCGGCAGTCCACCGATTGGGAATGGAAGGGTGATGGCGGAAGCCGGCATCCGCCGCGAGAAAAACGGCTTCAGCCGTTGACCGATCAACCCCGTGAGCCCGGATTTCCTCATCATTCACACCATCCCAAATGAAAATCATCCTCAATCCCAATAAAGGTTATACCTTTTCTAAAGATCGTCAATGCCCCTGGAATCCATGACCCCGCTCGCGGCGCGATCCCAGTTGGATGCCTGTGGGAAAGGGTCGTTCCCCAATCCTCGAACCCCATAAAGCCCAACCGCCCCAGCGAACCGCCCCGGATTGCCCTACCCTTGAAGTCCGCCGAGGCCCCCCATGTCCACCCACCGTTCCGCCTGCCCCTTCGATTGCCCCGACACCTGCGGCCTGCTGGTGGAAGTGGCCGGCGGCCGCGCCGTGGCGGTGCAAGGGCGATCCCGGAGCACCCGCACAGCCGGGGCACCCTCTGCCCGAAGATGACCCAGTACCAGGACACGGTGCACTCCCCGCGCCGGCTCACCACCCCCCTGCTGGCCAGCCGGCCCCAAGGGCGGCCGGCGCCTTCAGCGCCCATCCCCTGGGACGAGGCCCTCGCAGCGCATCGCCGAACGCTGGCGGGCGATCATCGCCGAGCCACGGCGCCGAGGCCATCCTGCCCTACTCCTACGCCGGCACCATGGGCCTCATCCAGCGCAACGCCGGCCACCCCTTCTTCCACCGCCTGGGCGCCTCCCGCCTGGACCGCACCATCTGCACCCCGGCCAAGGCCGCGGGCTGGGCCGCGGTCATGGGCCAGACCCCGGCGCTGCCGCCGGACACGGTCCGGCACAAGCGACCTGGTGCTGCTCTGGGGCATCAACGCCCTGGCCACCAGCCTGCACACCCTGAAGTGGGTGCGCGAGGCCCGGCGCGCCGGGGCCAAGGTCCTGGCTCATCGACACCTACGAGACCCCCACCGCGGCAGTGGCCGACCGCACCTTCATGGTGCGCCCCGGCAGCGACGGCGCCCTGGCCCTGGGCCTCATGCACCTGCTGGTGCGGGACGGGCTGCCAGGACCAGGCCTTCATCGACGCCCACGTGCAGGGCTTCCCGGAACTGGCGGCCCGGGTGCTGCCGGACTACCCGCCGGAACGGGTGGCGGCCCTCACCGGGCTTGCCGCCGCCGGAGCTGGAGGAGCTGGCCGCGGCCTACGGCCGGGCCCGGGCGCCCTTCATCCTGCTGGGCAACGGGCTCTCCCGCTACGGCAACGGCGCCATGAACATCCGCGCCATCGCCTGCCTCCCGGCGGTGGCGGGCGCCTGGGCCCGGGATGGCGGCGGCGCCTTCGCCTGCGTCGGCAACGGCGGCGGTTTCCGGACCTGGGCGAGGTGACCCGGGAGGACTTCCTGCCCGCGCCCCACGCGCATCGTCAACATGAACCGCCTGGGCCACGCCCTGGAGCACCTGGACAGGCCCCGGGTCATGGGCCTCTACGTCTACCACTCCAACCCCGCCGCGGTGACCCCGGACCAGAACGCGGTGCTGCGCGGGCTCGCCCGCACCGACCTGTTCACCGTGGTGCACGAGCGCTTCCTCACCGACACGGCCCTCTACGCCGACCTGGTGCTGCCGGCCACCTCCTCCCTGGAGCACAGCGACCTCTACCGGTCCTACGGCAGCTACTGCGTCCAGCGGGTCCGCGCCGCCATCCCGCCGGTGGGGGAAAGCCGCTCCAACTGGGACGTGTTCCGGGCGCTCGCCGAGGCCATGGGCTTCACCGAGCCGTTCTTCCGGCAGGAGCGCCGACGACCTGATCGACCACCTGCTCAGCCTGCCCAGCCCCCTGCGGGCGGACCTGGACCGGGCCGCCTTCGAGCCGGGCTGGCGGTGGAGCTGCGCCCCGGCGCCACCGGGATCCGGACCCCGTCCGGGCGCATCGAGATCCTCAACCCGGCCCTGGACCCGCCCCTGCCCCGCCATTTCCCCCGCCACGCCGAGGCCGACCCCCTGCCCTTCTCGCTCATGACCGCGCCGTCCCTGTTCGGCCTCAACTCGACCTTCCAGGAGCGCGACCACCTGCGCCAGCGCCGGGGCGGCATGCGCCTGCAGATGAACCCGGAGGACGCCGCCGGCGCGCGGCCTCCGGGACGCCCAGCCGGTGCTGGCCTTCAACGGCCTGGGCGAGGTGCGCTTCGAACTCGCCGTCAGCGCCAAGGTGCCGCGCGGCCTGGTGGTGGCCGAAGGCGTCTGGTGGCGCGAATTCGCGCCTGGGGCGCGGACCGTCAACGCGCTCACCTCCCAGCGCCTCACCGACCAGGGCGGCGGCAGCACCTTCTACGACAACCAGGTGGATGTGCGGTCAGCCTAGGCGACCACGTTGAGGACGAAGCTCAGGCTGCCCTTGCCGGTGTTGGCGAAGGCGTAGGGCCGGTCGGAGGCGAAGGCGATGGACTCCCCGGCCTGGAGCACCTGGATGCCGGAATCCCGCTCCAGGGTGAGTTCGCCCCGCACCACGTAGATCATCTCCCGGTAGCCCGGCAGGTCCGGTTCGCCCTGGTAGCGGTCGCCCGGGGCGATGGTCCACTTCCACAGCTCCACCGTGCGCGAAGCCGGGAAGCTCTGCAGCAGGTCCACCTTGGTGCCGGGGCGGCTGCCCTGCCAGAGCTGCAGGCCGCGCTCCGGGCGGCTGTCCTGGGGGCCTTCCGGATGGTCGTTCACCAGTTCCGAAAAGGTGAGGTTGAAGGCGGCGGCGATGTGGCCCAGGGTGGCCAGGCTGACGTTGCTCTCCCCGCTTTCGATCATGCCGATCATGCGCCGGCTCACCTCGGAGCGCTCGGCCAGCTCCTGCTGGCTCCACTGCAGGGCGCGCCGCTTCCGGACCACGTTGCCCGAGATGGACCTCAGCAGTTTCTTGGGATCGAAGGCCATGGCCACCTCGATGCGAAATATATTGCGCATTGAAACGCCATGGGCAGTATACTGCTCATAGGCAGGGAGGCAACCCGCCCGCGGGTCACCCCCCATGGTCGACCATTTCGCAAGCGTTCTCAACTTATTGGCCGGCCCGCGCGGCATGCCGCCGGGGCCGGACCTACCTTAGTACCGGCAGGCGCGCCCTGCACCCCGTCCATCCCTGGAGAGGAGGTCCCATGACCTTGGCAGCCACCAGCAAATCGACCCAGCTCATCGAGCAGGAGAACCTGTACGGTGCCCACAACTACCACCCCCTGGACGTGGTCTGCACCCGCGGCGAAGGCGTCCACCTCATCGATGTGGAAGGCAAGCAGTACATGGACTTCCTGGCAGCCTACTCGGCCGTGAACCAGGGCCACAACCACCCCAGGATCGCCGCGGCCATGATCAGGCAGATCCAGACCCTGGCCCTCACCAGCCGGGCCTTCCGCAACGACGTCTTCCCGCCGCTGCTGGAGAAGCTGTGCAAGCTCACCGGCTTCGAGAAGGCGCTGCTCATGAACAGCGGCGCCGAGGCGGTGGAGACCGCCATCAAGGCCATGCGCAAGTGGGCCTATGACGTCAAGGGCGTCGCCCCCGGCCAGGCCGAGATCATCGTCGCCGAAGGCAACTTCCACGGCCGCACCACCACCATCATCGGCTTCAGCACCGACCCGGACAGCACCACCGGCTTCGGCGCCGTTCACCCCGGGCTTCAGGATCGTGCCGTACGGCGACCTGAAGGCCGTGGCCGACGCCATCACCCCCAACACCGCGGCCATCTTCATGGAGCCGATCCAGGGCGAGGCCGGCGTGCATGATCCCGCCGGCCGGCTTCCTCAAGGGCCTGCGCCAACTGGCCGACCAGAACCGCTGCCTGCTGGTGCTCGACGAGATCCAGTCCGGCTTCGGCCGCACCGGCAGGATGTTCGCGTTCGAGCACGAAGGCATCCGCCCCGACGGCATCACCGTCGGCAAGGCCCTGTCCGGCGGCTTCTATCCTGTGAGCGCGTTCCTGTCCTCCGCCGAGGTCATGGACGTCTTCACCCCCGGCATCCACGGCTCCACCTACGGCGGCAACCCGCTGGCCTGCGCCGTGGCCTCGGCCGCCCTGGACGTGCTGGTCGACGAGAAGCTGGTGGAGCGCTCCGCCGAACTGGGCAAGCACTTCAAGGCTCGCCTCGAAGGCATCAAGTCCAGGAAGGTGAAGGCCATCCGCTGCCGCGGGCTGTGGGCGGGGATCGACCTCGCCGAGGACGCCGGCCCGGCCAAGCAGTACTGCCACGCCCTCAAGGAGCGCGGCATGCTCTGCAAGGACACCCACGTGCGCACCATCCGCCTGGCGCCCCCGCTCGTCATCACCAAGGCGCAGATCGACTGGGCCGTGGACCAGCTTGAAGCCGTCCTGGGCTAGGGGAGAACATCATGGCAGTCAATCTCAAGGGCCGCAGCTTCCTCACCCTCATGGACTTCTCGGTCGAGGAGGTGCGCTACCTGCTCGACCTCTCGCGCGACCTCAAGGCCAAGAAGCGCATGGGCATCCATAACGACCTGCTCAAGGGCAAGAACATCGTCCTGCTGTTCGAGAAGGCCTCCACCCGCACCCGCTGCGCCTTCGAGGTGGCCGCGCTGGAAGAGGGCGCCCACGTCACCTTCCTGGACGGCAACAGCTCCCAGATGGGCAAGAAGGAGTCCCTGGAGGACAGCGCCAAGGTGCTCGGCCGCTTCTATCGACGGCATCGAGTACCGCGGCTACAGGCAGGAAGTGGTGGAGCAGCCTGGCCAGGTTCTCCGGCGTGCCGGTCTGGAACGGGCTCACCGACGTGGACCACCCCACCCAGATCCTGGCCGACTTCCTCACCATCGAAGAGCACGTGGCCAAGCCGCTCAACAAGGTGAAGCTGGTCTTCGCCGGCGACATCCGCAACAACATGTCCTACGCCCTGATGTACGGCGCCGCCAAGACCGGCATGCACTTCGTCGGCCTGGGCCCCCGGGAGCTCAACCCCGGCGAAGCGGTCCTGGCCCGGGTGCGCGAGGCGGCGCAAGGCCACCGGCGCCGTCATCGAGATCACCGACGACGTCCAGGCCGTCCAGGGCGCCGACGTCATCTACACCGACGTGTGGGCCTCCATGGGCGAAGAGGACCAGATCCCCGAGCGGGTGCGCCTCCTGACGCCCTTCAAGGTCACCATGGACCTGGTCAACGGGACCGGCAACCCCGACGTGATCTTCCTGCATTGCCTGCCGGCCTTCCACGATTTCGAGACGCGGCTGGCCAAGGAGATGAAGGAGAAGGGCTACGACATCCGGGAAGTCACCGACGAGGTCTTCCGCAGCCGGCACTGCAAGGCGTTCGACGAGGCGGAGAACCGGATGCACACGATCAAAGCGGTCCTGGTAGCGACTTTGTAGGGAACAGGCGGGGAAATGAGCCGTTCTGTGGCGGCCCGGCCCGCAGGGTCGCTACACTGCGCCCAGGAGACCCCGGACCGATGTACATCGCCAACCCCATCTACGACGTGGTCTTCAAATACCTGCTCGACGACGAAAAGGTGGCCCGGCTCGTGCTTTCCGCCTTGCTGGGCAAGGAGGTGCTCAAGCTGCAGTTCGGCCCCACCGAAGTGCAGCACGAGGCACCCAGCCCGGACGGCACCCAGCTCCTGGTCCTGAGGATGGATTTCGCCGCCACCGTGCGGCTGGAGGACGGCGGCCACAAGCTGGTCCTGATCGAGATCCAGAAGGCCCGCAGCGCCTCGGACGTGCAGCGCTTCCGGCGCTACCTGGGCTCCAACTGCGCGCGCCCGGAGAACGTCTACCTTGACCCGGACGGCAAGCAGCAGGCGCTGCCGATCGTGACCATCTATTTCCTGGGCCAAGGGCTGGATTGCGTCGACGTGCCGGTGCTGAAAGTCAACCGCCACTATCTGGACGCGGCCACAGGCGACGAGGTGCGCATCACCGACCCGTTCGTGGAGGCGCTCACCCACGATTCGATCGTGGTCCAGATCAACCGGCTGAAGGACCGCCGGCGGACCGAGCTGGAGCGGCTGCTGGAGATCTTCGACCAGGGCCGGGCGTCCCGCTCGGATCCGCACCTGCTGGACATCCTGGAAGAGAATTTCCCGGAACGCCACCGGGAAGTGCTGCGCCGGCTGATGCGGGCCGGGGCCGAACAGGAACTCCGGGACAGGATGGACGTGGAGGACGACATCGTGGCCGACTTCCAGGAGCAGGCGCGCAAGTCCGCGGATCTGCGGCAGGTGATCGAAGAGAAGAACCAGGTCATCGAGGAGAAGAACCAGATCATCGAGGAGAAGGACCAGGCCATTGATAAAAAGGACCGCCTGATCGCCGACCTGGAAAGGCGCCTGTCCCTCGGCTGACCGACCGCGGCAAGACCCGCGGTTTCAATGCCGGAACAGGGACTCAGGCTCCGGTGGAACCGGAGGGTATCCACCCGCCCCCGATCCGGCGATCCTGAAAGGTGGAGACCGCCCGTGACGGCATTCTGCACCCTCGAGGACCTGGGCCGCCTTCCGGAGGACGACCGGGCGTTGCTGCAGGGCCTGGCCGGGCTCGGCCTGCCCACCAGCAACAGCCACCTGGCCCGGGTGATGGAAGGCGCCCGGGGCTTCCCCCAGGCCCAGGCCTGGGCGGCGAACCCGCGGCTGGTCCAGGAGCGCCTCGTGCGCCTCCAGGCCCAGGGCCTGGCCGCCACCACCCGCCAGGGCTACTGGGTCTGCGCCGAACGGGCCCTGGAATCGGCCGCCCGCATGGCCTTCGCCCGGGGCGTGCTGGCCCGCCTGCACCAGGGAGCCGTCTCCGGCACCGGCCACGGCGCGGCGCTGCCGGACGCCCGCATGCGCTGCCGGGCCGAACTGCGCCTGGCCTTCCTGGAAGGCAGCCACCAGCGCTGGCTGCCCCTGCGCCAGCGCTTCGCCCAGCAGTTCGGCGACACCATCGGCCACCGCGACCCGCTGGCCCTGGTCTGCGGCGGACCGTTCGAGCCCGCCTGGTTCGCGGCCCTGGACCCCGCGGCCCAGGCCTACGGCTGCCAGGCCCTGCTGCTGGACGAGGCGCTCCTGGGCCTGCACTCCCAACCCTTCCTGCAATGGCTGGAGGACCAGTCCCTGACGCCCCGGGCCACGCCGAGCGCCCTCACCATCATGCTGTTCCTGACCCTCCAGGGCCGGACCGCTCGCCTGGGCGCCTGGAAGGCCCCGCAGCCCGCCGCGACCCGCGAAGGCTATGGCTGGCCCGCCCTGGAGGCGCTGGAGGCCCTGGCCGCGGGCGAGCCGGCCCGCGCCGCGGCCCGGTTCGACGACAGCCTGGCCCGCCTGGCCCTGGCCAGCGGCCGCCGCGCCCCGCTCCTGCCCGGCCTGTTCGAGCCCTTCCACATCCTGGCCCAGCTGGCCACCGGCGACCCCCGGGCCCGGGAACGGATCGGGCGCCTGGGCCGGCGCGAGCGCGAGGATCCGCTGCATCCGGCGGCGGCGAGCCTGCACCGGCTGGACCAGTCCATGGCCGGCCTGCCCGCGCCGCCGCGCCGGGCGCACGCCGCGCCCACGACCGTCCTCAACCTGTTCCTGGACATCCTGGCCACCTACCTGGCCGGCGAACCCGTGGACCCGGAGCAGCCGGAGCGCCTGCTCCGGGCCATGGCCCCCCTGCCCATGGCCTGGTTCGCCGCGGAACTGGAAGAACTGCGCCAGCGCCTCCGGGGGCGGCCCGCGCGGCCCAGTCCGCTGCTGGACCTGGTGCCCCAGGCCGAGCCGTGGGAACGGGCGCTGGCGAGCATCAGCCGGTTACGCCCTGTTTAAATAATTCATATAACTTTTAACGCTATTATTACGATGGTTGCACATAGGAGCGGCCATGATTGCGCTCCAATGATTGCCTAGGTCCGCCATTGCCCCCATGATGGACCCATCGGCCCCAGGCCGACCGGAGGAGATGGGATGGACCCCGCCCCACCCAGCCAGAAGGCCCGAATCCGCATCGCCGTCCTGTCGATCACCGTGGGCTGCTTGGTCCTGGGCCTGAAATACTTCGCCTTCCATATCTCCGGTTCGACCGCGCTCAAGTCGGACGCCATCGAGAACGTGGTGAACGTGGTGGCGGCGGTGTTCGCCCTGGGCGCGATCATTTTCGCCGACAAGCCCGCCGACCGCGAACACCCCTACGGCCACGGCAAGATCGAGCACTTCTCCGCCGCCTTCGAAGGCGGCATGATCAGCCTCGCCGCGGTCCTGATCGGCTACGAGGCGGTCCGCGCCGCGGTGGAGGGGGCCCCGCTGCAGAACCTGACCCTCGGCCTCGCGGTCAACTTCGGCGCCGGGGTGCTCAACGGGCTGCTGGGCCTGTTCCTCATCTGGCAGGGCAAGCGCCAGGACTCCCATGCCCTGACGGCCGACGGCCACCACGTGTTCTCCGATTTCTACGTGACCCTCGGCCTGGGCGCCGGCCTGCTGCTGGTCAGGGCCACCGGGCTGACCTGGCTCGACCCGCTGATGGCGATGATCGTCTGCGCCATCCTCGCCTACACCGGCTTCAAGCTGGTGCGCACCTCCAGCGCCGCGCTGCTGGACACCGAAGATCCCGACATGGTGCAGCACCTGGTCGAGGCCATCAACAAGGTCCGGCCCAAGGACATCGTCGCCATCCACGAACTGCGCACCCTGCGCTCGGGGCGCTACATCCACGTGGACATCCACATGGTGATCCCGGAATTCTACGGCATCGGCCAGGGACACGAGCTGGCCGACGAATTCGGCAAGGCGGTGCTGGCCGAGAGCGCCATCGAAGGCGAACTGCACACCCACGTGGATCCCTGCCTCAAGGCCTTCTGCGCCCAGTGCGAGGTGGCCGCCTGCCCGGTGCGGGTGAAACCCCAATCATATGAGTGCAAAATAACGTTCGATCAGGCGGTGGCGCCCGGGCCCATTTGACCAGGTTGGCATCGGTTTCGCTCGCATTCCGGGCAGTGTCAACATGCTGACCTTCCTCGACCGGCTCCTCCCGTACATGACCCGCCTCTCCAAGCGGGTGGACCTGGCCGCGCCGATCTTCGTGCTGATCGTCATGGTCGTCATGATCCTGCCGCTGCCGGCCTTCGTCATCGACATCCTGATCGTGTTCAACATCACCATGTCCCTGGTCATCCTCATGGTGGGCATGTACGTCGCCCGGCCCCAGGAGTTCAACGCCTACCCCTCCGTGCTGCTGATGATCACCCTGTTCCGCCTGGCGCTGAACGTGGCCACCACCCGCCGGATCCTGCTCTTCGGCGGCGAGCAGGGGCCCGAGGCGGCCGGGCACATGGTCCAGGCCTTCGGCCAGTTCGTCGTGGGCGGCAGCTACATCATCGGCCTGGTGGTGTTCCTGATCCTGCTGGCGATCCAGTTCATCGTCATCAACCACGGCTCCGGGCGCATCGCCGAAGTGACCGCCCGCTTCACCCTGGACGCCATGCCCGGCAAGCAGATGGCCATCGACGCCGACCTCAACGCCGGCTACATCGACGAGATGGAGGCCCGCCGGCGGCGCAAGGACCTGGCCGCCGAAGCCAGCTTCTACGGCGCCATGGACGGCGCGGTGAAGTTCACCCAGCGCGACGCCGTGGCCGCCCTGATCATCCTGGCGGTCAACATCGTCGCCGGCATCATCATCGGCATCGTCAAGTACAACCTGCCGGTGCATGCAGGCCATGGAGACCTTCACCCTGCTGACCGTGGGTGACGGGCTGGTGACGGCGATCCCCAGCCTGCTCATCTCCGTGGGCGGCGCCATCCTCACCACCCGCAGCGGCTCCCAGTCGCCCAACCTGGGCACCGAGGTCATGGGCCAGCTGGGCCTGGACTACCGGCCCCTGGCCATCGCCGCCGCCGTGCTGTTCCTGTTCGGCGCCGTGCCGGGGCTGCCGCTGGTGCCGTTCTGGATCATGGGCGCCATCTTCGGGATCCTGGCCTACACCACCTGGAAGTTCGCCGGGCAGAAGGCCCAGGCCAAGGCCGAGGCCGAGGCCAAGGGCAAGCCCGCGGCCGAGGGCCCCGAGCGGGTGGAAGCCCTGCTCAAGGTCGACCCCCTGGGCCTGGAGGTGGGCTACGGCCTGATCCCGCTGCTGGACGCCGCCCACGGCGGCACCGTGCTCGAGCGCATCAAGGCGCTGCGCCGGCAGATGGCCCAGGACATGGGCATCGTGGTGCCGCCCATCCGCATCCGCGACAACCTCCAGCTGCCCGCCAACACCTACCGGCTGCTGCTGCGGGGCGAGGAGATCGCCCGCAGCACCGTGTCCCCGGGCATGTTCCTGGCCATGAACCCCGGCACCGCCACCGGCGACATCCAGGGCACCCCCACCACCGAACCGGCCTTCGGCCTGCCCGCGTTCTGGATCGCCGAGAACCAGCGCGACCACGCCCAGCTCATGGGCTACACCGTGGTGGACGGCGCCACCGTCATCACCACCCACATCTCCGAACTGGTCAAGCAGCAGGCCCCCGAGCTGATCGGCCGGATCGAGATGCAGCAGCTCGCTGGACGCCCTGAAGGAAACCTACCCCAAGCTGGTGGAGGACCTGGTGCCGGGCGTGGTGCCCATGGGGGTGATCCAGAAGGTGATCCAGAACCTGCTCCGGGAGCGGGTGCCGGTGCGCGACCTGGCCCGGATCCTGGAGGCCACCGCCGACGCCATCGGCATCACCCGCGACCCGCTCACCCTCACCGAGTACGTGCGCCAGCGCCTGGGCCGCTCCCTCACCAGACCCCACGTCTCCGACAACAACGAGCTGGGCGTCCTGGTGCTGGACCCCAAGCTGGAGCAGACCATCCAGGCCGGCATCGAAACCACCGACCGCGGCAGTTTCCTGGCCATCGATCCCGCCCGGCTCCAGGAACTGCTCAACCGCATCACCTCCGGCATCGCCAGCCTGCTGCCCGGCGCCCAGCCCGTGCTGCTCACCAACCCGGTGGTGCGCCCCCACCTTCGCCACCTGCTGGAGCGGGCCATGCCGCACCTGGTGGTGCTCAGCCACAGTGAGGTGCCCATGGATGTGCGCGTCGTCAACCTGGGCACCGTCGCATGACCCCCTCCCCTGATCGGATCCCCCCATGCGCGTGAAGACCTTCGAAGCGGCCTCCATGCAGGACGCGCTCAACATCGTCAAGCAGGATATGGGCGAGGACGCCTTCATCCTGTCCACCCGGACCCGGCAGCGCAAGGGCCTCCTGGGCGTGCCCGAGGAGCCGATCATCGAGGTCACCGCCGCGGTGGACGAGGCCTCGGACTGCGCCGCCGCCGACGCGACCTCCCCGAAGCCCCAGCCCATGCTCCAGTCCGCCGGCGTCTACGGCCTGCGCCCGCCCCTTGCGCTCCGGCCCCCCGACGCCCCCGCGCCGCGGCCCAGCCCGATCCGGGACAAGGCCCCGGTGCCCGCCGCCGCCCCGCCCCCGCCGCCGGTGGACCTGCAGCCCCTGCGCCGCGAGCTCCTGGAGATCAAGGGCGCGGTGGAGGCCCTGAAGGACCAGGAGACCCGGAACCAGACCATCCTGCGCGAACTGGACCAGATGAAGGCCCAGCTCAACCGGATCCAGAAGCAGGGCATGCCCCAGGCACAGCTGCACCTGCCCCAGGCCATGCTCGGGCTGTACGGCGAGCTGGTGGCCAACGACGTCGACCCCATGATCGCCCTGCGCCTGTGCGAATACACCCAGCGCACCCTGCTCGAGGCCGGCGGCGACGCCCAGGTCGACCCGGAAAAGGCGCGCCTCTTCATGCGCCGGGTGATCGCCGACTTCATCCCGGTGGCCTCGCCGATCCAGCTGGACCCCGCGAAGATGCGGGTGGCCGCCCTGGTCGGCCCCACCGGCGTGGGCAAGACCACCACCATCGCCAAGCTGGCCGCCTACGCCAAGCTCGAGCTCAAGCAGAAGGTCGCCCTGCTCACCCTGGACACCTTCCGCATCGCCGCCGTGGACCAGCTGCACCAGTACGCCGAGATCCTCCAGGTGCCCCTGCACGTGGCGCTCACCGTCGAGGACCTGCGCGCCGCCCTGCGCTTCTACCAGGACCGCGCCCTCGTGCTGATCGACACGCCCGGGCACAGCCCCAAGGACGCCGACATGCTGAACCAGCTGCGCCGCTTCCTGGACGACCTGCCGGAAGTGGAGACCCACCTGGTGCTCTCCGCCACCACCAAGCCCAGGGACCTGGCCGACATCGCCCAGCGCTTCGAGCCCCTGAAGCCCGGCCGGATCATCTTCACCAAGCTGGACGAAACCTCCACCTTCGGCCCCCTGCTCTCCACCCTGGTCCGGGTCAAGCGCCCCTTGAGCTACCTCGGCACCGGCCAGGAAGTCCCCCAGGACCTGGAAATGGCCACCAGCCGGCGGGTGGCCGACCTGATCCTGCCCCTGCCCCAGCAGGCCTGCTCCTCCATGGCGACCATGACGATCAAGCCAACCGCCTCAGGGCCCTCGCCCGCAACCAGGCCCCCGACGCCGCGCTGTTCAGCTCGCGGGTGATGGCCATCGCCTCCGGCAAGGGCGGCGTCGGCAAGACCAACGTCGTGGCGGGCCTCGCCATGGCCCTGGCCCAGATGGGCCAGCGGGTGGTGGTGCTGGACGCCGACTTCGGCCTGGCCAACCTCGACATCCTGCTGGGCCTCAGTCCCGAATACACCCTCGAGCACGTGCTGCGCGGCGAGAAGCTCATGGAGGAGATCCTCCTGGACGGCCCCTTCGGCATCCGCATCATCCCGGCCAGCAGCGGCATCCAGGAGCTCACCCGGCTGGACGCCGCCGCCGAGATGCGCCTGGTCCAGGGCCTGCAGCGCATCAGCGCCGGCAGCGACTGGCTGCTCATCGACACCGCCGCCGGCATCCACGATTCGGTCATCAAACTGCTCATGGCCGCCCAGGAAGTGCTGCTGGTGACCACCCCGGAGCCCACCGCCCTGGTGGACGTCTACGCCATGGTCAAGGTGGTGCACCTGCGCGATCCGCACAAGCCGCTGTGGCTGCTGGTGAACAACGCCCAGAGCGCAGGAGGAGGCCGAGGAGACCATCGACCAGCTGCAGGCGGCCACCCGCCGCTTCCTGAACCGGGAGCTGAACGTCCTGGGCATGCTCCCGGCCGACCCCTACATCCTGCAGGCGGTGCGCCAGCAGCGCTGCGTGGTGGAGCTGTTCCCGCATTCGCCGGTGGCCCTGGCGCTGGTCTCTGCGGCGCGACAATTGCAGGACAAGATACCCTTACAAAAGGACGGATTTGCTGCATTCTGGAAAGGCCTTAGCGCAGAGGAAACATGAAGCCAGAGGACCAGGAGAGCCAGGCGCAAGCCGGCGGGCGGGGCAAGGGTCCGGCGGTCGTGCCCGCCGCCGCCCGGGCCGCGGCCATGGCCTATGGCCGCAACGCCCAGTTCGCCGCCCCCGCCGAGCCCCCGGCCGCCCGCGCCATTCGACCTCCAGGACCGCGACACCCTCATCACCGAGTGCCTGCCGCTGGTGAAGTTCATCGCCCACCGCATCTCCGCCCGGCTCCCGGCCCACGTGGACGTGGACGACCTGATCCATTCCGGCATCCTCGGCCTCATGGACGCGGTGAAGAAGTTCGAGCCCGAGCGCAACATCAAGTTCAAGACCTACGCCGAGCAGCGCATCCGCGGCGCCATCCTGGACGGCCTGCGCGACCTGGACTGGGTGCCGCGCAGCCTGCGGCGCAAGAAGAAGGACATCGAGACCGCCTACCACCTGCTGGAGCAGCAGCACGGCCGCGCCGCCACCGACGAGGAGGTGGCCGCCGCACCTGGGCCTGGCCCTGGACGAGCTGCACCACTCCCTGGACGACCTCAAGGGCGTCACCCTGGGCACCTTCATGGACGCCGGGGAGAACGGCGAGGGCGAGAACCTCATCAGCTTCGTCCCCGACCCCGACGGCGAGAACCCCCACGTCCTGCTCCAGGCCCGGGAGGTGAAGAACATCCTCAAGTCCGCCGTGGAGCGCCTGCCCACCAAGGAGCGGTTCGTGGTCCAGCTCTACTACTTCGACGAGCTGACCATGAAGGAAATCGGCACCCTGCTCAACATCACCGAAAGTCGGGTATCGCAATTGCATACCAAGTCCATGCTCCGGCTCCGGGGCAAGCTCAAAGAACGTCGCATCGACAGTTGACCGGGACACGAAATGGCCAAGATTCTCAGCCAGGAAGAGGTTGACGCCCTCCTGAAATCCCACGCCAAGGGGACCAAGGCGCCGGCGCCCGCTGCCGGGCCCGCGGCCCCGCCCGCCCCGGCCGCCGCCCGCCCAGAGGGCAAAAAAAGCCCAGCCCCAGAAGAAGGTCACCCTCTACAACTTCCGCCGGCCGGACCGGGTGAGCCGGGAGCAGATGCGCTCCCTGCACTTCATGCACGACCGCTTCGCGCGCAACTTCTCCAGTTCCCTTTCGGCCTACCTGCGCACCATCACCGAAGTGAACCTGGTGAGCGTCGAGCAGCTCAGCTACCAGGAGTTCCTGCTTTCGGTGCCCGACCCCACCTGCTTCAACGCCATCTCCATCCGCCCCCTGGAAGGCGCCTTCGCCCTGGAGGTGAACCCCCAGCTGGTGTTCCCCATCATCGACAAGATGCTGGGCGGCCCGGGCGACGCGCTCAAGCACCTGCGCACCATGACCGACATCGAGCAGTCCATCTTCGACGGCGTGCTCAAGCTCGCCCTGGACGACCTGCGCGAGGCCTGGCGCGGCATCATCGACCTGGACTTCCGCATCCAGGCCCGGGAGACCAGCCCCCAGCTGATCCAGATCGTCGCCCCCAACGAGGTGGTGCTCCTGGTGGTGTTCGAAGTGAAGATGGGCAGCCGTCGTGGGCATGATCAACCTGGCCATCCCCTCCATCATCCTGGAGCCGGTGGCCAACAAGTTCGACCAGGAGATGTACACCGGCTACAAGAAGTCCTCCACCTTCGAGGAGGCCAGGCTGCTGATGGAGAGCCTGCGCAAGTGCGACATGGAGGTGGCGGCGGAGATCCGCGGCACCAACCTCCGGCTTTCCGACATCCTCGGCCTGCAGGCCGGCGACCTGATCCCCCTCAACAAGCGGTTCGACGCCATGCTCGACCTCACCGTGGACGGGATCCCCCGCTTCCAGGGCTACATGGCCTTGAACCCCAACCAGAAGCGGGTGTTCCAAGTGACCACCACCCCACAGGAGGGATGACATGGATCCCGTGATGTCCGAACTCAACCAGAAGATCGGGGCAGTGCTTCTCCGAAAGCATGTCCTCGGTCTTCTCCATGCTCACGGGGCGGGAATTCGCCATCAAGGCCCAGGACGGCGACACCCTCGACCACACCGGCGTCTCGGTGCTGCACCAGCCCCCGTGGTCTACGTCAAGGCCCACTACACCAAGGGCATGACCGGCATCATCCTGTTCGCCCTGCCGCTCAAGGAGGGCACCATGCTGGTGGACCTCATGCTGGGCGGCGACGGCACCCCCTCGACCGAACTGGCCGGCGACTCGCCGCGACGCCCTGGCCGAGACCTTCAACCAGATCATGGGCTCCGCCAACCAGGCGCTCTCCGACCTGGCCGGGGAGACCCTGTCCATCTCCAACGTGGAGATCTTCTCCGCCCCGGGCAGCGACGCCGGGCCGCTGGAGGAGATGCTGGGCCCCGGCCCCTTCTACGACCTGCCCCTGGAGACCGTCCAGGAGACCCTGAGCACCCTCATCCACCTGCTGATCCCGGACCTGCTGGTGCAGCAGGTCAAGCGCAAGCTCGGCCTCGGCGAGCCCCAGCCGCCCCCGCCCGCCGCCGGTCCCGGAAGCGCCGCCCGCGGCCCCCGCCGCCGCCCCCGCCCCCCGCGCCACGGCGCCCGCCCCGGCCCCGCCTGGCCTCCACCCAGCCGCTGCGCCCCGCCGCCCCGGTGGACACCGGCAACCTCGACCTCCTCATGGACATCGAACTGCCCCTGATGGTGCGCATGGGCCAGACCGAAATGCAGCTGGGCGACCTGCTCAAGCTCACCCCCGGATCCATCCTGGAGCTCAACCGGGCCGCGGACGCGCCGGTGGAGCTGCTGGTGAACAGCAAGCTGATCGCCAAGGGCGAAGTGGTGGTGGTGGACGGCAACTTCGCCTTCCGCATCACCGAGATCGAGAGCACCGACGCGCGCATCCGGAGCCTGGTCTAGGGCGAATCGCACCGACAGCGCTGTGGTCGACGCGCAAACCCGCCGACGCCACTGTGGGCAAAAGGACCACATTGGCAAACCGGGCGTACTGGCTTATGTTTAGGAAATCAGCTATCACGCCTGCACCGGACTGGTCAATTTCAGTCGCCCCAGTCCCACGGAGAACGAACATGTGCGGAATCGTCGGATACATCGGGACCCAGCCAGCCGCGCCGATCCTGGTCGAGGGGCTCAAGAGCCTCGAGTACCGGGGCTACGACAGCGCCGGCATCGCCCTGGCTCCCGGGCGACGGCGAGTTCCGGGTCACCCGCGCCTCCGGCAAGCTGGCCAACCTCCAGGCCCGGGTGGACCTGCAGGACCCCGCCACCCTCGGCATCGGCCACACCCGCTGGGCCACCCACGGCCGGCCCACCGAGGAGAACGCCCATCCCCACCGCAGCGCCGACGGCCAGGTGGTGGCGGTGCACAACGGCATCTTCGAGAACTTCCTGGAGCTGCGGGCCGAGCTCAAGGCCGCACGGGCAGACCTTCTGCACCGAGACCGACACCGAGTGCTTCCCGGTGATGGTCGCCCAGCTCATGCGCGCCACCGGCACGCTTCCGGGAGGCCTTCACCCAGGCCGTGGGGCGCATGCGCGGCATCTACGCCATCGCCTGCCTGCACGCCGCCGAGCCCGGGCGCATCCTGGTGGCCCGCAGCGGCCCGCCCCTGGTCATCGGCCTGGGCGAAGGGCGAGAACTTCATCGCCTCCGACGTCATCCCCCTGCTGCGCCACACCCGGCGGGTGATCTACCTCGAGGACGGCGACCTGGCCGAGGTCCGCGCCGACGGGGTGGAGCGTGTTCCGCCTGGACGGCACCACCGTGCAGCGTCCCGTGGTGATCGATCCCCTACGACCCGGTGGCGGCCGAGAAGGGCGGCTTCAAGCACTTCATGCAGAAGGAGATCTTCGAGCAGTCCATGGCCGTCTCCAACACCCTGGTGGAGCGCCTGCCGCTGAACGGCGAGGCCGTCCCGCTGGAGCTTCCCTTCACCGACGAGGAGCTGAAGGGCTTCCAGCGCATCGTCATCCTCGCCTGCGGCACCAGCCGCCACGCCGGCCTGGTGGGCCAGTTCTACTTCGAGCAGCTGGCCAGGATCGGCGTGGAAGTGGACTACGGCTCCGAGTACCGCTACCGCGACCCGGTGGTGATGGCCGCGCACCCTGGCCATCGGCATCACCCAGAGCGGCGAGACCGCCGACACCCTGGCCGCCCTGAAGGAAGCCGCCGCCCGCGGCGCCCGCACCCTGGCCGTCTGCAACGTCCAGGGCTCCACCGCCACCCGCCAGGCCGAAGGCTTCCTCCTCACCCACGCCGGCCCCGAGATCGGCGTCGCCTCCACCAAGGCCTTCACCACCCAGCTGGTGGCGCTGCTGCTCCTGGCCCTGCGCATGGGCGAGCTGCGCGGCACCCTGGACCCGGCCCAGCGGCCGACGCTCCTCCAGGCCCTGCGCGAACTGCCGGCCGTGCTGGACCGGGTCTCCGGCCTGGAGCGGCAGATCTACAAGTGGGCCCAGAAATGGCGCGAAGCCACCGATTTCCTCTACCTGGGCCGGGGCCCGCTCTACCCCATCGCCCTGGAAGGCGCCCTGAAGCTCAAGGAGATCTCCTACATCCACGCCGAGGGCTACCCCGCCGGCGAGATGAAGCACGGCCCCATCGCCCTGATCGACCAGCACCTGCCCATCGTCGCCCTGATGCCGCAGGGACGCCCACCGGGAGAAGACCCTCTCCAACCTCCAGGAGGCCGCCGCCCGGGACGGCCGGATCCTCGCCCTGGTGACCGAAGGCGACGACGGCCTGGACGACATCGCCGAGGACGTCGCTGCACCTCCCCGTCGTCAACCCCTGGCTGGCGCCCATCCTCTACGTCGTCCCGCTGCAGCTGCTGGCCTACCACATCGCCGTCATCCGCGGCTGCGACGTGGACCAGCCGCAGGAACCTCGCCAAGAGCGTGACGGTGGAGTAACTCCCGCTCGACAGGGTGGTGAGCCGCGATATAATGGTTCTTCGACCGTTTTGGCGCGTAGCTCAGGGGTTAGAGCACTACCTTGACACGGTAGGGGTCGGTGGTTCGATTCCACTCGCGCCAACCAGTAAACAAAGCACTTAGGCCCACTTCGGTGGGCCTTTTTCGTGTCCCGGCCCAACAGCGGCCCAAAGGTCCTTACCGGAACGAACATGAACACAGATGAACGGAACCAACCTCAGAAGGCCAATCAAGGGTGCGGGGAAATGTAATTGACGCTGCGCAGACCCCGACCAGCAGAGGCTTCCGGATGACCCGGACCTGGAGCCACAGATAAAGATCCAGTGTCTTCACCGTGGCTAGGTCTCGCCATAGCGGCCTCCCGGGCACCGATTGGTCCAGACCCGTGACATCAAGATTGCCAACCTGGCGAGGTGGTGGCAGAAGTTGGGCAGTCCTAAGGAACACGCAGCCTCAGGCCGGCGCGTCCGACTCCGGCGGATGGAAAGGTCGAGTGAGCCATTGCCATCCATGCATGCGTTTCTGATTCTTGGACACTGGAACCCCTCGCCCCCATCAGTGGACCCACCCAAGCCGCCTGGCCAGCTTCAGCCCCTTTACGACCTGCACCCTCCCAAGGATCCGGAGCCAGCCAGCAACCTCTTCTGTCCGCCGCAAGGCATAGCCCATCCGGGGCCCCTGACCGGCAGCCTCGCCTGCCTCCCATTCGATGCAGATCCACAGCATTGGCCCGAAGGGCATAATGGCCCAGGCCGCCTCCTCCGCCCGGGTAAAGACCACCCCGGGCATTACCGTCGTCTCCCCCGCCAGGACCCCGTCCAGGCGCTGGACCCCCTCGATAAATTTTCCCCAGGCGTGCAGGGGCTTCGCGCTGCGGCCATGGAAGGCCAAGCGCGTGGCTACCGATTCCTTCTGGCCGTACCGCAATTCGAATGCAGTGGGCGGTTCAACCAGGCCAGCCTTGGCCCGGCGCTCAAGGATCTTCCGGGCGGCATTCTGGACCCTCTTCGCGGGGTCCCTGGTTAGACGGACCAGAAGGTTCTCAGCCTCGGGCCCGGGAAGGGCCGCCAGAACCTGGGCAGTGGCCCAGCGGATCAGCGAGCTTGCGTCGTCTTCCGCCAGCCGCTCCAGAATAGGCATCATTTCGATTGTGGCCCGGCCCTCCAGGCCCCGGGCGACGTGCTGCCTCACGTCGTTGTCTGGGTCGTTGGCGCGCTTCAGAAGGGCTTCCAGCGCCTCTGGCGCAGGGTGCCGGTGCAGCAGCCTGACCGCCTTGGCACGGACCGCCGGGGCCGGATCCTCGAATCCCTGGAGGATCCTGGAGAAAACCCGGGCGTCCTGGACCTGGAAACGCTTGAGGGAGTCCAGGGCATGCTCCCTCACCCGGGCCGACGCATCCTCCGCGAGTATAAGCAATGGTCCCAGTGCGGTGGCCAGTGTCTCCCAACCAAGCCAGCGTGCGACCTGAGCACGGACCTCGTGGACCGGGTCAATGGCCAAATCCAGCGCCTCGTCCGGGCGAATGGGGTCTTTCTCAAAATAGGGGAGGCAACTGGAGGCCTCAGCCCTCACCTTATCGTCCGGATCCCGTAGAAGCCGCAAGAAGGCAGCACGCGCCCCGGGAGTGCCCTGGTTATGAAGCCCGTCAGGAACCTCGGCCCGAACTCGCGGGTCTGGGTCGGAGGCCAAGACCAGCAAGATCTCACCGGCTTCGGGGTTCACATTGGTGTGGATTTCCTCCGCCAGGGTCCGCCTGACCTCATCAACGGGGTCGGACGCTAGTTCCCGCAGGCGACGCTGGGCATCCATGAGCCCCCGGGACTGCAGCCGTGCCAATGCCACCACCCCCAGGCGACGATACCCGGGCGAAGGATCCCAGGCCAGCCGCAGCGCGCTCTGGAGCGCCTCCGCAAGGTTTTTGAGATCGCCGAGACGAAGGGCCTTCCAATAGGAATCGGTATGGCTAGGCGGATCCGCAAGGATCTGGGCGAATAAGTCTCCCGCCTTCTCTTCCGAGGGCGACGGATCGCTGGTGACAACCTCCCGGTTTCTTCTCCAAGAATCCATGGGGCATCTCCTTAGCTAAAACGAGGGGGCCCAGACTCAGTCCCACCTCAGTCCGTTCAGCCAGTTCAGGGAAGCGGTTCAGGATCATGGAAGGTATGAGTGCTCCTAGGGTTCGGTCCGTCCGTTCATTCACGCACGCACGATTCCACCCATCCGGAAAGCCCCGCCGCCGGAACCAAGTCAGGCTGCGTGGGGGATGAAGGCCTTCATCCCGGAATGGAAGGTCACGGCCTGCTCCAGGATCGCCACCGCGTGGGCCAGCAGCACCTGGTCCCGTTCCACCATCGTGTCCGTACCACCCTGCGGGAACTTCCCTCCGTGGAAAAGGTTGTTCCGCACGGATCGGACCATGCGCCACGCGAATTGGGGATCCATCTCCCGGGGCCGCTTCTCCTGGGGAGCCCACCGCAGGCCCAGATCGTTCTCTGGCCCTTCCCGAACCACCGTCTGGCGCTGGGGAGGATTCCGCGCTATGTAGGACATGGCCCGGGGGAAGGGCCCATCACCCCTCCGGGAGAAGTTCAGCTGGTAGCGGTTATAGAAGCCATCCCAATCCGCCGAGGGATTGCCATCTCTGTCCGTCAGCAGAAAGCCGGCCTTTTTAAGGGCACCCTCGAAAGAGGAGAAGATCCAGAAAAAGCGCATGATCAGGCCCTGATCCAGGGCTTCCTTAGGGGCGAACGTGAGCATCGGGGACTCCAACAGGGGTTCGGTCTCCCTATTCTAACCCGGCCGAGCATACGCATCCTTTCGGCCAGCGAATGGGCATAGTTTGGGGTATCGGGGTTCCCCACACGATTTCAATCGCCACTGAAGGCATCGATGAGGAAGAAGACTGCCGCCGCGGTGTCGAGGGCGACCAAGACCGAAGGCGGAAGGCTCAGCATGAAGATGACGGCCACCTTCTCGGGCTGGCCAAGGGTTTTCCAGAACAGGGAGGCCAAGGCTGATTATTGAGTAATCGCAGCAAAGCCGCTCCGGGCCGATGGGTTGGGCCAGGATATGCGCCACCCACCTGCGGATCTCCTCCTGGAATGGCGATCAGTCGACTTGCCGACGATTTCCAGGAATCGGCCAATAGGGACAAAATATTTCAGAGCGTTTGGTCATCGCGGATGCAATTCGAATATTATTTATGTATCTCAATGGTGACCCAAACATGAATGATGCCGAGCAGGTTCCCCCGCTATCCGAATCAGCCCCATCATCAAATTGGGTCCGGTTTTGGCGAAACTATGGACCACTCCCGACAAATGGGAACCTCTTCGATGAATATGTAGAAAAGGCAATCAAGCGAGCAAAGGTTGCCCCAATCGTTTTGTCAAGCCCATTTTTACAAGAAATGATTAAAAGTGTTACCACGGCCCAGCTAGATTCGATTTTAATAGCTGGGACCGCAGGCGATGGGAAAACTTACCATTGTAGATGCCTTTGGAATGCCCTGGGAGGCTCCAAAGAGGAGTGGACTGCACCCGGAAAGATAAAAAGGTTGACGATCGAAGGCGGTCGAACCTTTATTTTTGTTACGGATTTGACTGGGCTTAACGACCAAGAGAGCGACGAAGCCCTAGAGGGCCTCGAGAATTCGGTCTCTGGGGCAAGCGATACCACCTATGTAATTGCTACCAACCATGGCCAAATATTGGAACGACTACACGGTCTTGGTATAAGGAGGGAATTGCCCTCGCCGCTCCGAAACCCCATTCAGAAGGTGTTCCTCCAAGGAGGAGCATGTCTTCCAAGACTTAGAGTCTTCGATCTGAGCCAAACGGAAGAGCAAAAGGTTCTTAAGGAAATTATTGAGGTTGTTACTGGCCATCCTGAATGGAACCATTGCGCTAAATGTATGCATGATTCTGCAGGTAAGATATGCCCAATTGCCGAAAACAGGCGGCGGCTCATCGGAACGAATGATGATGGTCAGTTTGCCAAAAGGCTTGGGGATCTGATAGAATTTTCCCGGATAAATGGGTCCCACCTCCCCGTTCGCGATTTGCTAGCCCTTACTACGAACATGATTCTCGGGCATAAGGATGCACGGGATGGCCTCCTAACATGCCAGGACATTCCAATGATCCAGGAAGCTAGCTCCCATGATCGAGGAAGCATATATGACAATGTTTTCGGGAGCAACCTGCCTGGAATGCGTGCATTATCAGGGCAGTTCAAAGCTGTTTTCAAAGCCCTATCCTCTTTCGGAATTGGGGAAGAGACAACAAACGGAATGGATGAACTTCTTGTATACGGTGCCGACGATTCCAGGTTATCTAGTGCTTTTACCTCCTTGGTCGGGAGCGATCCTATTTATGGGGAAACGCACTCTTTTAGAGCCATGCAAGAACGGTACTTAGAGGGTGAAGAAGAGGCAAGGTTGGAAGGTGGGGCGTCAGCCTTCCTCGACCGCCTCGTATACCAACGACGAAGGCTGTTCTTCACTCTCCCCAATGAAAGAAGTGATTATCCCTACTGGAATCTTACAGCCTTTCGGTTTGCTGGCGATTACCTTGAACTTTTGGCAGCAATTCAGGGAAAGAGCGCAGTAAATGATCGGACCCGATCAAAGCTTGCTCAAGGCCTCAACAGGGTATTGACTGGCCTCCTCATCGACAATCACGACAAGCTTTTTATTGGAAGTTCAGGTGGTTTTACACAGTCAAAGATTAGCGTTCTGTGTGAAACAGAGCTACCAAGTCGTCGTCGCTCAGGCGGCATAGGCATGTCACTTCGGCACGACTCATTGACTCGTCGGCCATGCGTTGATGTCGCCATGGCGCCGGGAGGGAATGCCTCGGTAATTTTTGGCTTGACCCCTGTGCGCTTCGAATTTCTTTGCAGAGTGGCGGATGGAGCGCTTCCAGGTAGTTTTTCGAACGAATGTCTTGAGGATTTATTGGCTTTCAAGGCCCGACTTTTGAGGCAGGCAGAGATACTGAAGATCGCTACAGAAGATGAGCCAGCAGAAGAGGGCTGCGAGGAGGACGGAGCTTTGGTACTAACCTTTATAGAGATTGAGCAAACTGGTCACGCGTACTCAAAGCCGATTTCAGTGAGGGCCGAGGCATGAGGCGCCACATCGAAGATGTTGCTTTCGCGGTAGATGAGCATATCTGGGGACACCGTCTGTACGACGAGCAACTCCCCCATTTAACTATGTTGGAGTTTCTAAATGTCCTGCTCTCCAATTCTGCCGAGCCGCTGAAGCCTGGCCCTGACAGAACTATTACCTACAAACCGCAGAGGCAATTCCGCCTTCGATCCCTTCTTTTCAATAATCCTTATGTCGAGGCAGTTCGGGCTCGTCCGATTTCCGATGAGGAGAAGTGGAAAACGTGGGAGGCATTATTTGCCGCCGATGCAACTGGTCAAGGCGACAACGACATGGCATATCTTCGCCGCGTTTTCCTTTGCTTTGATGATTTTGCACGGGCCATCGAGCTATTGCGCTCTTCGGCCTTTGAAGCGCAAAGCAACAAACGTTGGAGTTCAAAATTCGCCTTCCCATTTGGGCCCGACGCACTCTACGAGGACTTACGTTTTAATTCGAGTGGCGTGTCAAATGATCGGCGGTTCTTCGCCCGAACGGGTGAATTGCTCTACCTGATGTTAAGCAGGGCTTCACGAGGGCGTGAACTAGGCCAAATCCTTGTAGAGCGCCTGTTCAAAAATAGTTCTCCCATGAACCGCTTAGTTAGGGCGATACAAGGAGAGCCTCAACGCGTGACTGAACAGCGTGAGGTTGGATACTTGCCATTTTTGACCCATCCACGCTTTGAAAGGATTTGTAATGATTGGCTTTCGATTCTTTCTCGCGATATGCCTTTTTATGATGCCCTAGAACATCTCATCACCATTACAGGTCTCAATATGTTGTTGTACTTCTTGGAATGTGGGAAGCATACCGCCGGAAGCGCCGACCCAGTTGAAATCGTGTGCGAGATTGTGTCCAGAGAAAGGACTAAAGTCCGGGCCCTCTCGGGAGAGTCATTCCAAAGAAATGAAGCATTTTCCCTCCAGGCCATTCGGGCATCCATCGAAGCAATTCGAGCAACAAACGAATGGGAAAAGGCCTTAGCTCACCAAGATCCGTCCAGCGAATGCGCAGCGGTCCTCCGGGCAAATTTTCAGTGGCCACCTATTGAGGCGGACGATGAAGTAGACCCTTCGAGCCTATCGGGTGAGGAAATGATCAGTAAGTTGTTAGAAAAGGCAGAATTCAGGCACGAGCAGCATTTCGGTAAGATTCACTCGGCTTGGTCAAGAGCAATTGGTTTAAGCTCAAGGAGGCTAAGCCGAAGGACACGGTATGCACCAAATGATAAATTATTGAAATCATTGGTTGTAACAATTGTAGACAGTAAAATGCAATTCAATGAATTTTTATATGAGGTACATAAACGATATGGTCTCGTTATAGGAGACGCGGAAGGGGCACGCCTTGTTCGCGATAAGTTGGTCGACCAGGAGGCATTAACTGATAATCGAGGCTACATGGAGAGTCGCCTTTTAGGCCTTGGCATGCTGAGAAGGCTCTCAGACTCCTGCTCCTTTGTGGAGAACCCATTCACTCCTGAAGGAGACATGTGATGTTGGCAGATAAAATCATTGGGCGGGTGGGCGCAGAAATTTTGAAACTGCGCGTTGCGACAAGCATACAGATTGGCGAGCCAAATGAATCAACCGCACTTTTCCGCCTCGACAAACTCGGGGCCCAGCACATTGCGGCAGTTGTCCAAGAAATATTAGCTAACCCCGAACTTGCCCCATTGGTATATATTCAAATCCCCAAAACCCTAGTTGTTGGTATTGACCTCCCCCCCGAGGTTTTGACCAACCAAAATGCAGGCGCCGTCCGAAACTCAGGAGCCCAGACCGACAAAGCGGTCTTATTGACGGCTAATGGCAACGAGCCAAACCTTTCCGATACGCTTGAGTATGTTACAGCAATTGGCGCACGTGAATTCATAGCGCAAGTAGACCTTTGGGCAGATGCTGCTTGCCATATAACTGGTCTAACCCCGAATTCGGCCGACCGGAAAATCTTTAAGGCTGCGTTGAAGGGGCTCTTAGCAGCATCAGAGTTATCCCTCCACCAACTAGGTGATTTTTGCGAACAAGTATGTGAAGCATCGCAGACACATGGACATCCAATAAGAGATGCCATTGGCTGGGCCCTTCCATGGGTAGGCCTTCCAAGAGATACTTCCTTATTTTCAAGCGATAAAAAATATACGGCAGCCTTCGCACCATGGTTAAAGACATTCGGGAAGCTCTTCTCGGATAGAGCGCCTCTTCTCTCGAAATTGAGGAAAAATGGACAGCCATACGACATGAACGACATACGCGAGCGCCTTGATGCGAACGCGGGACAAATTGCGGATAGTGTGCGAGAGACGATTACAGCATTCATTAATGCTTCTCCTGGAGATGGTGCTTCGGCATGGGATCTTTCACTTCTGGAATGGGAAAAGGATAGAGTCCATCTCGTATTTGACAAGCCAAAGGAAAAAGACCAAGGCCTCGCCCTAAGTACCCTGAATTTTTTCGATAATGATTGTGAAGACCCTGACATCCTTACTGAAGATTCCAGGAAATATCTTGAGGATCTGAAGACCAGGGAACGCCGTTCAGACTGGAACGAGGAAGACGAAGACTTCTTTGAGAGCCATCGACGGTATATAGAGAAAGCCCCCAAGCTTCATACCAGGTGGGAAAAGGTTATTTTTGGTAAGCCAATTGAGTGCTGGGACTTTTTGGATGGAATGGTCTTGGCGACCCAACGCCTTACAGCACGGGCTGGCAATACGAGTGAAAAAACTAGATTTCTGCGTCTAGTTGTCACCAAGGGGAGAAAGGAATGGCGTGAACGGTTTAACTATGAAGTTGGAGCATTTTTTTCTGTCATGTATCGTAGCCTTCCCGAGTTACTTGGGGACCGGGTCGAATGGCGAGTAGAGAGGATGGGCGCAGCAAATCTGCCAGACCCATTATTTAATTACCCAGCATTCTTTGCAAAAGAAAAAGAGATTCGGAATGGCAATCTTCGCCGCAGCCCATCCTTTGCCAAGCAACAAATTCAAATAAAATTCGAAGTGATTCTTCTCGAAAGGTCCGGTGCGGAAGAAAACACCCTAGAAAAGACACAGCTACTATGGATTTCTCGCCCTGAAGCAATTGGGATGACTCTCTACGATGATATGAAACGATTGCGCGAGAAGGGCAGTATTGCTTGTACCGAAGTTCCGAGGCGCCAAGTAAGTAAAAAGGGTGGCCTTCAGAGTGTGTCGCTTGTTGATGTGGCCACGTTGGAAGCAACTTTTTCTCGAGACGCCGGGTCTCTAGTTCCTCAGCCAGCCAAACTAAAAAGTCTCCGAATGGAAATTCGGCGCCGGATTGATGAATTAAAGGATGATGGACGACTGACTCAAGAACAGCGGGATGAGATCAGGAGTGCCTGGGAAGTTTTCGAAGATGACTACGCCATCGCTTTATCTGAATTCCTTGAGATTGGCCTTCATACTGAATCCATCCTGAAACAGGCTGACACTTTTGGTGCATTCCTTAGAACACTCAAGGTCCAGGCCAGAGGCGACGTCTGCCGCGGTAGGCTTGTTTCTGAAGTGCTTTCAGTTGGAACAGTCAAGGTTGCTGGCGGCGAGCCAAGTGTAATCATTCCTCCGTGGCATCCGGAAAGAATGAAGGCCCTTGCCGTTAAGTCACGTAGGGCTGCAGGACTTATTGCGCATATTCTCGAAGGGAAGAATGTCGCATTTGGTGACCGGAATATTTTTTTCCGAGAATTTTCTGCGGAATTAGCGCACCCTTTCTACCCAGAAATAGCCGCCGCATGGCGTGGCGGCGCCCCTTTGCTTGTAACAGAAACCGATACAGTAAATGGATACAGTCTACTTGAATCGCCGATAAGAGGGGCTGCAGGGCAAATGTCGGACGTCAACCCCGCTGAAGCAGCAAAGCAAGTACGCGATTTGATGGAGAAATTTGTTGGATTGCAGCCCCATGAAGCTTCCAGTTTAAGTGTACTCCTATACAATGCTGATGCAGCGTCTCTACCGTTGGCGGTGGTGCGTGAGTTAGGTAGCATGAGCCCCGATGGGAGAGTGCATTGTAACGTTTCTGTAAGGCACGAAGATTCTGGCAAGTTGCGAAAAATTTACGCTGATCTCGTTACAAGGTCGGATAACGATCCAGATGTTCCAGTCGTCAGTGAGACCTCTGAAAATTTCATGTCCAAACTTCGGATTTCCGTCTCCCCTCAGAGCGCAACGCCAGGAAGGGCTATTGATGGATCCAAGCCCTTCGACGTGGCCTTTCTGCATGATGTTGTTTCAAGAACCGCATCAGAAGAGTGGGTTCCCGTTGACTGGATGAATGATAGGCCTGATTTCGAACACGTCCCCTCCCGCTGGACATACCGATCGATTTCTGGCGAGAACGAATTGAAATCAACTACCTTCCTAACTTGCCCACAACAGACCGCGTCTGGGCGGGCATATGTGGACATGGTCGGCGCAGTAATCCGGTTACAAGATGCTCCCGCCGAATACCATCTAGTCCCGGCTAGGCGAATATCGCTGCAAAATGAGCATCTCAAATCGATCCTGGATGATGCTCATAATCTAGCAGAGTGGGTTGCATCATTTGATGAACTCCTTGATAAGCGTCAGTTGCAAGCTAACAAAATCACTGTGGTCAGGTACCGTCGACGAACCACTAACGGGCGCAACATGATTGTCAGTTCAACCTCAGAACTCCGACTTTTAAGTGTCTTGAGCCATCGCAGGCTTAATGAACTGGGCCTACCACTGAGCGATGAGCAATTAGCAACTTGTGTCATGAAACTCAAAGCAGATGCTATATCAATATCCGGCGATATTGTTTTAAGAGCGGCAAAGCGAGGTGTATCAGCTGGTGAGATGATGGGGCTCGTCTTTAGCCGTTACCTCATTGAAAATGGATTCAATCGCCTGACTGGCAGCGGGATTCGCCCCTTCTTTAAAGTCTTTTTCTTGCTCGATGATTATGCAGACTGGCTTGCACAAAAGGAGAACCGAATCGCCGACCTCTTAGGGCTTTGCGTTGAGGAAGGCGATGAGGGGGTGCGTCTACACATCTCGATAGTCGAGTCCAAATATATTTCTGAGGAGGGAGCGGCTGAGGCGCGGCGTTCCTCCAAGGCCCAGTTGATGGCTACGCTCTCCACTTTCCGGGAAGCACTTTTTGGCGACCCCGGACGAATGGACCGTGATCTTTGGCTATCCAGGCTTGCTGACCTACTGGTCGATGCCGATATCCCTCCAGGGCAAACAGGACTACTGGAAAGGGCTCGGGCCTCTATACGCGCAGGCGAGGTACACATTACTCTGCGTGGATACTCACATGTATTCAAACACACTGCTGGAGTGGGGGCAGGACTTGGTTCGGAAAGGGTCCTTCTTGATAACACAGATGGCGTTTCTGCAACCCAAGAAGTGTTTGACCGGCTTGACTTAAGACGATTGGCAGAGGCATATGCGCTTGGGCAGGACCCAGGCCCAGTGCGCGACGGTATCGGTGGTGAAGCTCCATTACCAGATATGACCCCTCGTTGCCCTGCATCCAGGGTTTCATGGACGCGTATGATCGAAGGGCTAACACCCAAAGGCAACGGAGGAGCGCCAGAAGGAGTCGTAATTGAAACCTTCCAGGAGTCAACTAACCCGCCACCCCCTGCCCCCCCCACCGCGGAAATCACGGCAGTTGAGCAGGAACCCGTAGGCACCGAAGGCTCGGAGACAAAAGGGGCAGGATTTGCCCAACTTCTAGCATCTAAGGCCGCTCTTTTGGCTCAAGGAGTTGACAACCGGGAAGAGTGGGCCGCTGAGATCTCGCGGAAACTCAAATCGGCCCTAAATGGTTACGGGATGCAAGCTACGGTTATCGGCACTCGACTTACCCCGAATGGATGTCTAATACGATTAGCCGGATCAGATAATCTTCGCATAGTGGATGTCGAAGCAAAACGAACCCAGCTATTAACTACGCACAGCATTCGGCTAGTAACGGTTCAGCCCAAACCTGGGGAAATCATTGTCACCGTTGCAGGAGACACGCGTCAATCCGTATCCCTATGGGAGGTATGGTCAAAGCGAAAAATAAATAGGAATGCTGCCGGAATCAACACTTCTCTTGTGCTTGGTGTACAAGAACTGAATGGCAACATTTTATATCTCAATCTCGGCAGTGAATTTGGCGGGCTATCTTCCCATGAACCCCATTCTCTTCTCGCTGGATCGACTGGAAGCGGGAAATCGGTCCTAATCCAAGCAATCCTTTTAGACATTGCAGCAACAAATACTATGGCCCTCGCCAACATAATTCTGATCGACCCAAAGATGGGCGTCGATTATGTTGCCCTTGATGAACTTCCACATTTGCGAGAGCCGATTATTACAACCAAAGAACGCGCTGCCGAAGTACTTTCCTCTTTGGTCGAGGAGATGGAGGAGCGGTATCGGACCTTTGCATCTGCTCGGGCCAGGGATTTGGCCGCATTCAATGCCAAGTCGTCACCTGGGGAGAGGCTGCCTATGATCTACCTGGTTCACGATGAGTTTGCTGATTGGATGATTGACGACCAATATAAGGCAACAGTAAGTGCCGCTGTTCAGAGGCTGGGGGTCAAGGCTAGAGCAGCCGGAATCCACCTGTTCTTTGCTGCCCAACGTCCAGACAAGGACGTCATGCCTATGCAGCTAAGGGAAAACCTTGGGAATCGTCTTATTCTAAAGGTTTCTAGCGAAGCGACGTCTAAGATTGCCCTTGATCGTTCAGGCGCAGAACTACTTCTTGGGAAGGGCCACCTTGCGGCAAAACTCAACGGGGAGCAGGGATTAATTTACGCCCAGGCACCATTTCTTCCCGACGAGGAGATTTCTGAAGTCGTGAAGGCTATCAAGGCGGACAATGCGGTATAACCTTTTGCAAGAAATATGGTGCAATAATCGCTTAAGGTATCGAGGCAAACCGTACATCGCGGGGTCAAGTGATAATTTTTTTCTGTTAGCACGCGAGACGAATTACTTCTACAACCAGAGTTGTCTCAAAACCTGCAAACAGAAATAATCACTTATGACAAATCATGCATCCTGGGGAAACATCGTCGTCTCTGAAGAACTGAGGAGTTTCAAAAGACTCCCTGACCTGGAGAGGGTTTCGCTTCCTCCTGAGTTTGGCTAGCTCCTGTTTCTTAAAGAAGTCGGCCTTTATTCTAGCGATGCGCTCTGGCTTCGAAAGTTGCTCAAGGGATTCTCGGTCACTCCATGTGAACTCGCTTCCATGCTCTAAAACCGTCTTCTCGTAGGCCATCGCCTCTTGGAAGGCACCAGGGTGCTCCTCAAGAAGGTTTACCCATTCGATTTTCTGCTGGAAAAAACAGAATGTGCATCCGCTACGGGACCGCCATCGGTAATATTCTGGAAATCCGACGCCCGAGGCTTCTAGAAGTTCGATGACGCCACTCTTGTCCACGCCGGCATCCCGGAAAGGCATACGGATCTCAATGTTTGGGTCGCTTGAGATGTAGCCATCTCGTCCACTTTCGTCGACACGAATTGCCACATAGCTGATTACCTTATAGCCCTCCTGGATAAACGACTGAACCCACTTCTCAAAGGGGCGCAGTTTTAACTGTCGGGTACACCACCGGCTTTGCACGCTAGGAAGGAAGTGGTTGTATTCCCTCAACCAAAAATCAAAGTCTCGATCGGGATTCAGTCTCCGAATTGGTCTACCCAGGTAGCCTTCCAGCTTGCCCAGAAATTCGTATACTTCCTGGAGTTCCTTGCCTGTGTCAGTAAAGAAATATTCTATGGGGAGGTTCGGGTGGTGGTCTCGCATGTAGACAGCCAAGGCAGAACTGTCCTTGCCGCCAGAGAGGCCTAGGACATGTTTCGTCAGTTGCCCCGTATCACTCACTTCTTTGGCTCCGTTCCAGAAGAGAGAAGGTCCGCCGTGACCTCCGCAAGTGCTGCCAGCTTCAGGCGTGGGCTCAAACCAGCCTCGCTAAGGGACACCTTAAAGGAGGCGACAATCTGCTTCAGTCTAGCTCTATCCTCGTCTCCCACGTCAAAGTACTGGATCATAGTGTTGTATTTTTTGCCATCCCGTACAATTAATGCAAGCCCTTGTCTTCCTGGATCCCGCCCGCAGAATTCAGCAAATGTTTCCGTCTTCCGAAAGCGATCCGCCAGTTCCACGATCTGAAAACGCGCCTGGTCAGGGTCTTTGCCAAGCCAGTCCCTGGTCGGCTTGTTCAAGGCGAAGGCATACAGGCCTTCCAGTGCGAGAACTCCTCCATCCATCTCAGCTAGCCGGCCAGCAAATGCATCCATGCGAAGGTCACCGGATACCCCGTGGACCTTCTCAGCGCGTGCACGCACCTGGGTGAAATCCACTGGCTGTTGCACCCCGAGGGCCTCCCACAATGACCCCTTGATGTCTCGAAGCATCTTTTCATAGCCGGAGTCCAGTTCTCTCATCACTTCGACAAGGAGCTTTCGCAGGCCATGCCCGATACCGTGATTCTTTTCCCACTCGGGAAGGTCCTCAAATAGCAGCTTATTTGGATCTGATGCCTTTTGGAGGATCTGACGCAGCGCCAAAGCGTCTTTTGAGAGGCCCCGGGTTTTATGGACCCACGGATGGAGGCGATCCGAGAAGGCCCGAAGCTGCATCGCTAATGCGAGGGAATCTTTGCCTGGGGTCTTGCCATTCACAGCAAAAAGAGCCTTAGATATTTCCACCATCAGGCTCTGCTTCTGTGGGTCGGAGGGTGGAACGTACCTCACCTGGATCAAGTTTGCATTGCGATATAGGCAATCAATAAAGGTCCCCTCTCGGAGATCGTCCTCTGTCTGAAAGACCGTCTCAACATGGATAGCCAAGTCATTTCTGTGACTCAATAAAAAGGCGAGGCCCAAAATTGGAAGAACACCGTCATGGACCCCAAAGGGCCTTGCTGACCATAGGTTGAAGAGGCCCTGGAATGAAGTGAGCCCGCTCATCCCCCGAAGCCAATCCTCCCCCGCCTCCCAGAAGGGCAAGTAGGTCTTCCCGTCCCTTGACGCGAGGTCCGGCCCATGAAAGTCGAAACCCGAATCCCTGACTGACCGGTGAAGCCCCACGTTTGCAAGGACAGTGTCGTACAAGCCGCGTTCCGAGGGGAAACTTTGAATTCCAAGATGGTCAACCTCGATGTTTTTTACCATGCGGGACATTAATTCTCGAACCCCCGCCTGGCTATTTCGGGTAGGTTGATGGCGGTTTACCAGCTCACTGAAAATGTGCGGTGCCAAGTTGAACCAGTGATCGCATAGGTTCGAAGCCATGGCCGTGAGGGAGTCCTTGCTTGTGACATCGAATCTGTCTCCACCGATAAACCAATGCGCGGAGGTAAATCCAACGTGCAATTCGCGTTCCAGGTGAAGTTCGACTTCAGATAGATGACCTTGCACTTCCCGCCGAGCGACTTCGTCACCAAGCAGTCTCCTGTCGGTTTCACGGATATGGTGAAGCGCAAGCAAGTCCCGGCCAAGCGCACTAATCGTTCCCGCATTTCGAGGGGCCCCGAGCGCGATCAACCCATCTCCGTATTCCTGAGATGTGTCTCGGCAGTGCTTATCGATGTCTTCGACCTCTTCCGGGGTTTCAGGAATTACGAGGAGGAAACGACCTGAGCGTCCATCAGTCTCCTCGCGCTCGGCGCAATTTTTCATTTGCGAAGCGACGGTGATATCGAAGGAGAACCAGCGCAGGGCCCCGGTGGTATGGTAATGTCGCTTTGCAACGATCGGCCCCACAGGAGCCAATCGTGATAAGCGGGATAGGTTTAATCCCGTCAAGTGTTCTTTCGCCTCATCCAAGGCTGCTGAAAGATCAAAGTCGCTTCCAGCGAATACGGCCCAGGACCGGAGATGCTTTCGGAAAATGATGGCGGAAGACTGCTCCAATTCAAGGAGAGCCTCTTTGACGGAGTCCTCAGTTTCCTCAGGGATACATGAACACAGCACTTCTAGGCTGGCTCCCGGATCTCCGGGTCCAAAGAAATCCATGACGGCAATGGCTTTCGCAAGATTACCTTGGATAACGGACTCGCTTCCTCCTGCGCGTTCAACAGTCTGAACTCCAAGGGACCAACGGTGGCTGTCTACCGAAGCGAGTATCGTGGGTTCTAAGTTGGCTCTCAGATAGTCCCAAAAATGGCTAGGCCCATACATTTCTTTCGTTTCCGTCGGGTGTCCCCGCAGGAATGACTGGAATCCGTATGACTCCTCGGACGTTAGGAATCCAAAAATACTCCGTTCGTTTTGTCCAAAGCGGGTCTTAGAGAAGGTGCCCAGCAGGCCAGGCATTAGCGGGTGAAGTGGCCAGCACTCGTCTAGGCGCTGGAGCAAGTCTTCCGGAACACCCACGCGCCTGGAAGCAAGCTGCTCAGCGACAGCCCTGGAAATTCCGTAGGAATGTGAATGTGTACGATCAGTTTGGATCGCCCTTCCGAGCAGATACATTGACTCCTCGGGCGCGCTTCGGAAGGGGATGTCCAGAAATCGGCCCTGAACCTTAGCCCACTCGTCCCGGAGGACTCCACCTCGCCTGGCGACATAACCGTCAAACGCCTGGTGGAGGATGCCCACAACCACAATAGGCTTGACCGATCGTCCTGCAGCCTCAGCCAGTTCCTGGAAAAGGTGGATGTCACCATCTCCATCAGCTACTGCCTCCAGATGTTTACCAAGTTCATCAAGGACGATTAGCACTCCATCAATTTCGGGATTCTCGGAGGCCTTCTCAATGGCTGCTATTAATTCCCGTTCACGGCCAGCCCGCTTAACCATGGGCCTTGATGTAGCGTCTGCAAGAGCCTGCGCGATGTCCGGAAGTGGGTTCGCACGACGGCCTTGGACCGGCACAAGAAGCCATCCCCCTTTCCGGATGGGAAAGGCCGCACGGAATTCTTTAGAAAGAGACCTGCCAAGCACATTTTCTGCTGCAATACGTGATTCCTTGATACTTGATACGAATTGCGCCAACACCAGGGCGAGGCTGGATTTTCCGCCACCGTATGGCCCCGTGATAGTGAAGGCCCTTTGCTGCGTATTCAGGAGAGCCCTGACGATTTCTCGGAGCACTTCTGCACCGGAATGTTGAATGATATAACCTTCAATTGCTTCCGGGGATTGGAGGTCTTGATCAACCCTAATCGAGCGGTGGAAACGCCGTTCGATTCGAACCATATCCGCCAGTGTTGACGTAGATAGATGTTCCTCTGCATTCCAGGGCTTTGATCTCGAATTCACTTCATCACCTGTTTCTGATATGCCACCCCAAGAAGATCTAGGGGCTTCCCCAGGCCACGCCCCCGCCTAATGATCTGGCGGAGACCAGCAGTGTCAGACCAGGCGTATTTCCCGCCTGTTGACTCTTCCAAGGCAAAGAGTCTGTCGGCGAGCGAGCCCTCGTCCAATTTGAAAACTGAAGCTGGGGACCCTGGTTCATATGCAATTGTTTCAAACGACATTGTAGAGGCAGCCGGAGAAAACGTTTCCCAGAACTGATGCAGCGCATAATTGAAAACAGCAGCAGGGAGGCCCATCTTGGGGCCTCGGCGGAACCTGAAGCTGCCATCTTCGACCGCGGAAATTAGGCCAAGTTCAGAAAGAACTGGTTCTGCGAGATCGTCGACTGAATCTGTGCGGAAGTCCTCGTCACGGAATGGCTTTGTCGTGCAATAACTTCGGATAAAACACTGCACATCACGCTTGATGGTTTCCGTGGTAAGGCGCTTGTATCCTTTAGTATTAATTAGCCCCATTAAACTTCTTTCAAGATCACCACGTGAAAAAGAGGAATAGTTAAATCTATTGAACGCCCAATACCACGTAGTGGCCTGCCTCGGGTTGGTCGCCAATATCCATTGAATCAACCAGGCTGTTGCCACCCGTTCTTGAAAAGGATCTACTCCAGAATTAGAGTCAAATAGGAATTTTCCAAGGGGCGATACCGTATAGCCGTTGTCTAATTCCGTAATAATCCCGCATGCCACCGCCCAATGGCGCATAGCATAGACCATGTTCTTCCCTGCGCCGAATCTCGAAATTGATCCTTCATCCGAAAATATAGTCTTGGGCGCGGGCTCATTGTAATCCTGAAAATAGTCCGCAACCTCCCGGTATGCCTTCCGCAGCCACAGCTGCCGCAGGGGGAAGGTCTCATGCCCCGAGAAGGTAGGCTTAAAATCCGGAGCAAGGAGGGGGTCACGGGTCATTCAGATATTCTACTGGCTGATTGCTCCAGTTGGAAGCCCGAGCATTTTCACGACTCGGCACGAATGCGTAGCGCACCGCGGACGATAAGGCTTGCGGCCCTAATTGCATCGGCCTCGTTTCCATACCGATTGAAGCCTACCCTGATGCATTCGAGGGCCTCAACGGGTCCGAGGCCCAACGCCCTCAAGACATGGGACGGCTGGATTTCACCTGCGGCGCAAGCCGACCCCGCGGAGATAGAAACGTGGGGCTGAAGTGACCCTATGAGCCGATCGGCAAACACACCAGGGAATCGCAGGTTGAGATTGTGAGGAACCCGCCTCTCCAAACTCCCGACCACTTGAACATCGGGGAACTTTCCCGTCACCTCAGCTAGAAACACGTCGCGCAGCCTCGTGACGATTGCGGTTTCATCATGTAGGAATCCCCGTGCAAGTTCCGCAGCTACCCCGAACCCCACGCAAAGCGGCACCGGCAGGGTCCCCGGCCGAAGCCCGAGTTCCTGTCCACCCCCAAAGTAAACTGGCAGCGGCCGCGTTGGCGTGGCCTTGGACAAGAATAAAGCACCTATGCCTTTCGGACCATGCATTTTGTGTGCGGATAGGCTCGCCATGTGCAGGCCGATCGCCTGGACATCAACCTCAATTCGTCCGATTGCTTGCGTTATATCCGAGTGAAAGGTCGTGTCCGGGGATATTAGGAGGTTTGCGATCGTGGTTAGGTCTTGGATGGTTCCCATTTCATTGTTGACCAGCATCAGCGAGACTAAATCTGTAGTAGGTTTCACTATGGCCCTAAGTGCCTCCAGATCCAGTAAGCCCTCAGGTCCAACCGGGCAATAACCAACCTCCACACCCCTTTTCTCAAGTTCATGGCAAGTAGCATCAATACACTTATGTTCGATTACACTGGTAACAAAGTGCAGTTTTCGTCCACGACCAGCGAGAGCGCTGCCCTGTAGGGCAATATTGTTTGCCTCGGAAGCCCCGGACATGAATAGGATTTCGTCCGGTTCTCCCCCAATCAGTAAGGCAATAGATTCCCGCGCCTCGTTGACCGCCTTCATGGCCCTCCTACCCTCAGCGTGTTCGGAATGTGGGTTTGCAGGCAGGTCCCTTGAAGCCTTTGCAATAGCTTCGATCACTTCCGGCGCCTCGGGTGTGGATGCTTGGTTATCCAGAAAAATCAATAGGGTGTCTCCATAAAAAATTTTTTGACCGAAATATGTGCATGTTTCAAAAACCGGGAACAATATCAGGCCGCATGGTTATCTTCCCCAGGCTTTCGTACACAAGCGCAAGCTTTGGAGTCCTTTGGCCCCGCCGAAAGAGCATTCATGTCCACCCAATGAGCAGCACAGGTTCCGCTGGAGGCCCGGATCACATGCACTTGAGCCTTGTCCCGATCAAGGTCCAAGGCTACCACTGTCACGAGAGCGCTGACGCCCCCCCCAGCAGGCTTCCAAAGCATACAAACGCCAGGCTGAATTCCGTCCATGTCAAACCTCGTGACGGATAATTTTCGCGCCAAATCGATCCCAATACAATTAATTCTCGGCCCCCGCCGCAGGCCCCTTCCACCGCGATTTTTTTCATATTGAGATCAGGAAAGATACCTGGCTCGACAGAAAACTCCAACTCAAACTACCGGGGCATGCTAGCCACTTGATGGCAGTCCAGGCCGCTCCATCAGGAGGTATTCTGCATCAAAGGCACGATGCCCTTCCCCATCATGCCTAGGGTTTTAGATTCCTAGCCTGATCCGTCTGTCACGGTGGGGACCGGTGCCTGTAGGCACCGCGGTTATCCGAACCCTTTACCGTAACCAGGAGTTCTCGCCCCCTTATGTGACCTGGAGCTTCGTAAACATATCAATCGTCAACCCAATCGAATTGTTTTGCCCTGGGGAACAGTCGATTACCACTCCGTGCAATTGTGTTCCGCCCGGGAATGTCAACGCGCCGCTTGATTCCACGACAAAGCGTGTAAATGTAATTTCACCAAATATTTTGACACTTGGGCTTGTTAGGGTAAGGATAGGTTCTTCATTTCTAAAATTTGAAAGCACAGTTATTATCGTTTTCTGCGATAATCCGGTTAGATTTCCAGATATTATATCATTTTTATTTATTGTAATATTAATTCCAATTGGGGTTGGATCTATCAATCTATTTAATTCAGACCATTTAATGAACCAATATAATGGAATACTCGAATCACGAACCCCCCATTCTTTTGGAATTTCACCTCTGATCAAATCAGTCGGGAACAATAAATAATGCGGATCCTCAATATGTTTTATTTTTTCCTGCTCACGATCTACGAATACAGCAAGGGGCTGCCCGAACAACGACGTATTTTCAATAGCTGCAGATAAGGCTTTATATATTTTAAGTAAAGATTTGTAATTAAATATTTCTTGCATGTCTCCAATCATTGCAATTTTATGACCTGGTTGCTTTTTTGAATTAGACATAATTTCTCCAGTGGGTAATGCAATCGGCTATATATCTTACGGCCATCCACCAATTATTTCTTATGACAATCGGTTATTAGGTTCATTTTACTAGATTTGCCAGAAATGTCCTCCCCGGCACAGTCGGCTAATTCTGATTTCTTTCATGACCCTGGGATAAAGACGACCCTTGCCGTCTAGACCTAAGGGCCAATTTCAAATATTTGTATACATTAGCATTGCCAAGCGTAGTTTATCTTTGATCCCCTTCTAACCACTCTCGTAGGACTTGTTCCAAAGCTACACCCTTGGCGGCAGCCCTGGGAATCCCCCTTTCCAGAAGGCGGGCTTGAGCCTGCCGGAGAAGGCCCATTCCTTCAGTGGAGAATTGAACCGAGATCTGGACCCTTTCTACCTTCGGAATGGAACCGGCGCGCCCCTCCACATGAGTGGGCTTCGGTGGCATCCGAACAGCCTGCTCAGCGGCCCCAACCCCCAGGGCCGCCAGTGCGGATGCCGCTCCTGCTGCTTTTTTCGTTTGATTCATCGGGTGCCTCTCTGAATGTCTACGAAACAACCGATTCGTACGATTCAATGGTTTCCGCCACTACGTCGCGGATAGTTCGGAATTCGTGAGCCACAGCGCCACCGGCTTCCAACAGGGTTCTCCTGTTCGCATAGGCCTCCTCGATGCCCACCCTGGCACCCAGACGCCCCAGCCAAATGTAGTCGGCTCCCGACTGGGCGCGGAGGGCCGCTTCGACGCCCCTGGCCCTTCCAGTCTCCCTGGCCAGATTCAGGACAATACCCACCTGGATTTCGGGACGAACTTTCCGGACACGCCGAGCTACATCCAGAGACCGCCCCAAGGCCACCATATCGGCGTCACCGGTACGGCAGGGGATAATGAGGAGATCCGCCAAGGCCACAGCCGTCAAAGCGATCTCGGACTGCCCTGGAGGACAATCGACGACGGCTCCCCTTGCCCCCGAGAGCGCCTCCCTAGCTTCGCTGGTGGTTGGGATGGCCAAGACTTCCAGAGAGGCATCCCCGGCCTCACGGCGGGCCTTTCCCCAACGCAGCGCATCGCCCTGCGGATCGAGATCCAGGAGCGGCATCCCCAACGTCGCGGCGAGAGAGGTTGCGATGGTCGATTTCCCAACACCACCTTTATCGGCCCAGATCACGATGTTCATCCATGGCTCCGTATGTTTCGTCCGAATCGAACGTTTCCAACTTAAGCCCAGGCCGGGACCAGGTCAATCGAAACATACGATTTATGCGTTTTATACGTTTCACCCGATTCGTACGTTTTCTACGAAAATGATTGCATGGCACGATAAACCCGCATGAGAGCTTTGGTCCTTGCCGCAAATCACCACCCACCCAGGCGACAGCATGAAATTCAGAAACGAATGAGCTCGCTTCGGCACAGGGCGAGGTGAAGATCCCAGACCGGGACCTGAACCGACGCTGTGCCCTGATGCCATTCCCCGTTGTGAGAAAATCGCAAAAGGCCGAACCGGAAACGGCTCGGCCTGAAAAAGCACCTTGGTGCGAGTCCATCCAGACGGAAAGTAGTTAAGTCTACCCGCCCAAAGACACGATGAAGGAATGACTTCCCCCGATGGGGGCAATGCGGCGGGGATTCATTTGCCCCGATCGGACGGGTCTCCCCTGATGGATCAGGAGCACAGGCCTTGCGACACGGCAGCCGCCTCGCGCTGGAACCGGGTCAATGAACTGTCATGCTCGAGCAACTTGCCCTTTATCTGGATAAGATCGGAAAGTTTTTGCCGTTCTTTCTCGATCTCCCGGCGCTCCTCCTCCATCACCTTGTTGATCCAGGACTGGAAGCGAACCACTTCATCGGAGAGGCACTTGCCCAATACCTTGCGCAGGGATTTCTCCACCCCAGGGCCCACGGATGCCAACTGGCTTCCGAGGTTCTCCTTCGCGGAATCCATGCCCTTGCACACCTCTCTGCTGCAATCGGCCTTCAGCGAGTCCAGGGTTTTGAAAAATCCAGCCAAGGCACCTATGGCCGCACCAACGACAGTCCCGATGCCAGGGAAGAACAAAGTCCCGATAGCGGCGCCTGCGGCCGCCCCACCGGCTCCAAAAGTGAACTGGTCAGCCTCGAAATCGGAAACAGCCTTGGAGACTCCGGCCTGGATGTTCACAGCATGCGCATCGGCAGTGGAACTTCCCACGCCCTCAAGACGCACTGCCTTCCCACTCCCCTTCATTCCCTGAACAATCCTGTAGCGCTCGCTTAACTCTTCCAGAAGTGGAGCCTCCAGGTCCCTGATCGCCTGGCCGGAAGCCCGGCCCACCGCACTCTGGACCTGGTTCACCACACCGCCAAGGTCTCGCTGCCCCTGCTCGCCCAGTTGGGCGATGATCCCCTTGACCTCGTCCTTGCTGGTCCCGGCCTGGATTCTGGACAACCACCCTCGCTGAACGGCATCTACGCCGGCCACCATCTGATCGACGGCAAGCTTGGCGATGGCTTCCGAATGGGTCTGCAGCTCATCACCGATTCTTGCAATTTGGCGGGCCTGGAACTGCGCGGGATCCGGAAGCCGGTGCTTTTCCAGGTCCGAGATACGCTTGCTGTATGCCGACTCCGCGCGGGTTTCAGCCTCCCCGATTCGCTGGACGCAATAGCGCAGGGCGGTGGCCGAACGCGCCCCCAGGACGATCGCGCGCTCGGCCTTCAGGAGGTCGAACAACTTGGTGACCTCCTGGGAGAAGCGCCCCCGGGCCGCATCTGAGACTTCATCGCGGCGCAGGGCTGGTTCTGCTGCCACCGCAATGGAGAAGACCTCTCCAGGCTCGCGTCCCACCTCCTTGGCGAACCTCCGAACCCCAGCTCTGCGGGCCTCCTCCACCTGCTGCCAAGGCTCGATATCCCCGATATCCTCGGCGTTGGCCAAGGCGCGGTCCACCTTGGACATGACCAACAGAATGTGGGGAATGACGCCCCGCAGATCCTGTAGGAAGTCCCGAGTCGAACGGCTCACCACCTGCTGGAGATCGGAAATGAGCAGGCACCCATCAGCCTCACGGCGAATGACATTCCAGGCTAATTCCCGGTTGGTCTCGTTGTCGGTATTGACCCCGGGAGTATCAATAATGGTGATCCCATCGGGCAAATGAACGGCAGGATAACCGATTGACAGTTCAACGACCTCCGGGCCACGTTTCTCCATGTCAGTCAGGGCGTGGACCTCGGCATGGTAACGGGAAAGGAACCTTTCTTCGAGGGCATCGGCTTTGACCCAATGCAGTTCGAGCATGGCCAGATCCGCTTCCCGCCGTGCCTGGGGAAGGTTCGACTCCAAATTGGCCAGCGCAACCGTCGTCTCTTTCAGGCGGGTCTCCAATTCCGTGACGTTGTTCAGAAGCGCGTCAAGGTGCCCCTTTCCTTCCTGCCGTTGCCCCTCCAAACCGGCAAGCGTTTTCCGGTCATATGCCACACGGTCCGCAGCTTCGGAAGCGGCCAGCATGAGCGCCGCCTGTTTCATCTCAGCCTGAGCAACAGCCGCGGCCTTCATGGAAGCCTTGAACTTCCAGCCGAAGAGCGTCTTCAAGACTGGAATCCAGAAGGCCCACCATGGGCCCGACCGAAGTAGACCTGGCACCGACGCCTGCGCCCGGGCCCGATTAGCCTCCGCTGTCTGAAATATTTCAAAAGCCTCAGATCGGGGCGTGATGGCTCCTGGGTCCGCGAGCCCCTGGGACCGGACATGATCCTGTGCCTGGGTCAAACGGTCACTCAACACGCGCTCAAGGTCCGCAAGCCGGCGCCTGGCGGCCCGGGAGGTGTCTTCCATGCGCGCGAGGTTTGCTTCCTCGATCACGCGTTCCTGGTTCAGGGAGCCCAGGTCATCCACGGCTTTGTGCTTCCGATTTTTCCACTGGGGGATAGCCTCTTCCAGCGCTTCAAACCGCCGCTTGGCGGCGTCCCACCCAGCCTCAGCCCTGGCCTGTGCTTCTGCGCTGCCTGACCTGTGGTCCCGCCCCTGCTGCCGCTCTGGGGTGCCTCCAAGCCGTTTCCGCAGCGCTTCAATTTCTATCCGCCTCTGGTCCCGTTCCTCCGCCTCCAGATCCTTGAATTCTTCCGCTCTGCCGTTCCGGAGCTGCGCACGATAGCTGGGGCGCGGAGCACGTCGAATGAAGGTCACCGTCCCGGTGCATTCCCTCACCGCAGTGCCGAGGACCCGGGTGCCGAGGATTGCATTCAGGAACGTGCTCTTTCCTGCCTTCTTCTCCCCCACGACAACAACCGCAAGATCCTTGCGCTCCAGGCGCCGCTGGACCTCCTTGACAGTCCCCTGGATTTCATTCGAAATCTCGGCCCCTAGGATCTCCTGGTGCCGGTTCATCAGGTGAAGGGTTCCGGCAGCCTTTTTGACTTCCTCCCTCAGGTTGGCATCGGCTGTGGTGACTGTACCCACGGTCAAGCTTCCACTGGCTGGTCGATGTCGTTGCGGACGGCTTCGAGACGTCTGGCAAGCGCCACCAAGGCTTGGCGGGCACCCACCAGCCGCTGCTGTTCCCGCTTCATCGTGGCCTCTCCCTGCTGTTTTTCCTTGAGGATGGCCTGGACCTGGCCGGCAACCTCATCGATGTGGATCCGCAGTGTGGCGTCCAGTGCAGCGGTCAGCTTGCCGAATTCCGTGGTGATCTGAGTGGTGATGCGCGCCTGGGTATCCGGGACATTCCTGGTCAGTTCACCGACGAGCTTGGTAGCGATTTCCTCCCGCATCCGGTCTACCCCACTCTTGGTCCCCATGAGTGTCCGGGCGACTCCCACTGCCGCCAGGATTGGTATCACGATGGGCAGTCCAAAGCCCATGACGATCAGTCCTGCCGCAACGCCGACATTCAGGGCCAAGCCCTTTGCCATGCCCTTGAACCCCATGCTTGCGCCTTCGATGGCGGACCCGAGTCCACCCACCAGGAATCCCCCCACTGCCGCGAACATCCTATTGGCATTGGTAAGGTCCTGCTCAGCCTCGGCCACGCTCACGGTAGGGGCCAGGGCCTTGCGCACTCCCTGGATGCAAGTCAGGAACTCGCGGGCCTGTTCTTCCACGTCCTCTTCAAGGGCATTGGCATGGGTGTCGAACACTTCTGCCAATGGGCCATCCTGCCAGATCTTACATTGCTGGTTAATCCATTCCTGGAGGTGTTCCGCCACCTTCTGGTGCGAAGCCTTCCGGCTGACGATGGCATCCCAGGACCCGATCTCCACCTGGGCAACCTCGGTCCGTATCCCAAGCTCAGTCCTGCTGACGAATTGCTGATAGGAAGCGGAGGCCTCCCGGATAAGCGCGTCCCGCCTCCGTTCCACGGATCGGAGGAGGCGCTCACGCTGCCGCTCCACCTCCTCCAATTTGGGTTTCTGCGCCTCATAGGCCTGAAGCAGTTGCTCCAGAGGCTGCGCCAGCATGGCTTCGGACCGGGGAATCAATTCGGTCACCGCTTCGCGGACTGCCGTTTCGGCCATCCGGAGCGGGGTGATCAGCTTCACCCGGCCACGCTCGATGGCGAGAAAACGCTCCAGGGCCATCTCGAACGGAGGCAGACCTGATTTGGCCAAACCGGCCTCGTCCTTGTTCTTCTTGGCGACCAGGGCCGAACGAGCGGAAATATAGAAAATCCGCGCATTGGTACCCACACGTGGCTCCAGGTACTTCCGGGATCGTTTCCGGATGTCCTCGATGTCCTCCGGGGAATCAACGATCGCGTCGAAATGGTTCCACAAGAAGAAGACGTGGCGCAGGTTGCGCCCACCAAGTTGCTGGTCGATAAAGTCAAGTTCGCTCTGGGAAAGGGCCATCTGACAGGAGAGCACCAGGACCAGAGCATCCGCCTTGGTGAGGAAATCCAACGTAACCTTGGTGCGTGTCTTGTGTTCGTTCAGGCCGGGAGAGTCGACGATCAGGACGTTGTTCTGGCACAACGGCAGAGGATAGTGAAGTTCCAGCAGGGAGTAGGGGCTCTGGCTGATCTGGCCACTGGGGTCATCATCCGAATCATCGCCTTCTTCGATGACCACGTATTTCCGCAGGTCCTCCACGCGGACCACATCGGGCTTTCGGGATGTGTCGTTGTAGTGGAGGACCGCCTCTGGGAGTTCCGAATAGCTGACCTCGGTGATGATCGCCGTGCAGGGCGCGACCCGTGCCGGGAGCACATCCTTGCCCAGAAGCGAATTCACCAGCGTCGACTTGCCCCTCTTGAACTCACCGACCACCATGAGTCGGAACGCATCCTGGAGCAGATTTGCGCGGGAATCCAGGAGCTGCCTGGCACGTTCACCGCCTCCGCCGAGACCACCGAGAACCTCGGAGATTTCCTGGATCGTCCCGGCCAAGGTTTCACGGGTGGCGAGGAACGCTTCAAAACCGCGGCCTTCATTCATGGAAGCTCCTGAGGAACAGTAGGACAGAGAGGGCCAGCGGCGGCCAAAGCCAGGCAATGGCGGGCAAGGACGAGGATTTCCCGGCGGGTTGGAGGCTTCTGGGTCAAAGGAGTGGAATCCAGGATGTCTTCAACCCGAGCGATCAAGCCCTGGGGGATCGGCTTAATGGCTTGCCGCAGATGTTCGATCAATTGGGGACCCGCGCTCTCGATCCATGTGGAGAGGGCGACCACGCAGTTGTCACGGACCTGCTTCAGGAATTCCGCATCACGCTGTTTGCGCAGGTGATGGGAGAGGAACAGCGCTCCGACGGCGGCCGGCGCCACGACGAACGGCGCCAATACCAGACCCGCGGCCCCTGCAACGGTGAGGAGTGGTACTCGCAGATCACGTTTCTGGATGACCTCGATGGAACCGGGCCCAATCAGGGGGGCGCGAGCATCTCCGAGGTTTGGCGCGAGCGTCCCCACCTTTTCTGCCGCCAACTGGATGCTGCGCGGCATTCCTGATGTCAGGGAAGCCTCGAGCGCGGACAGGTAGGCGTGGGTGGTGTCCCGGAGGGCCGACTGAAGGTCGGCGGCCACTTCCGCTACGCCTTCGTGCTGGGCGTAGTCCGGGCTCCATTTCTCAACGCGTGCAGGAAGGGCCTGCCTGAGCGCACCCAAGCGTTCCTTCAGGATGGACTCGGCCTCGAGCAGGGCGAGGAAGTGCTCCGATTCAAGGAGTCGGGTAAGCGCATGCAGTTTCTCCTCGCGGGTAGGTTCCTCTGCTCCCAGGGGCGCTTCCTTCGGCTCGGAGGCCATTTCCGCCTCGATGCCACCGATGAGGGCAGTGACTTTTCGCAACCAGACCGTGGCCTGGGACAAGGAATGCCTGCCCGCCGACTGTTCGATGAAGGCAAGAACCTCGGTAGGTGGGGCAGCCAGATCAGCGGGCAGGAAGAATACGGCGAGTTTTTTGCCGGCAAACCGAGTTGCCCGGGTGCGGATATTCTGACGGTCCTCCTCGTTGTCCATGAAGTCGGTGTGCGTGACGACCAGTGCGCCGTCACCACCGAGGAGGGGCAGTAGGCGATTCCGGATCAGGTCCCGCTCCTTCTGCGACAGCAACTGTTGGGCAGCGACACAGATGAGGAATGTGTCCGCCTGGACCAGTTCAGCAACAACCCGCTCTTCGAAATCCAGGTCGATCTCATTGAGAGCCGGCGTATCAAGCAGATCTGTGGCCTGGAGCACCGGCGAAGGGCCCGCAAGCCCCAGGAGATCAAGTCCTGCTGCAATCGGAAGGGCGGTCGGAAGGTGTTCATTACCTATGGTCCTGAGCTGCCAGGCATCCCCATGGGTCAGCAAGAGCGGAACTTTGTAGCCCTGCCCTGCCGTCGGAAGAACCTTGATTCCCAACAGCCGGTTGACCAGGGTCGTCTTGCCCCTGCCCAATTCGCCGACAACAACGGTCCGATGATGCTTGGCATTGGGTCCGGCGGCAAGGGCATCGATGGCCTGCGTGAGGAAGGCTGGTGTCCCTGCCCCTTCAAGCGCTTTGGACAAACCTGTCAATTGCTGGGCCAGTTCTCCGAATTCCGGGGCAATCCCGGGCTCGGGAGCAGCGGCCATCCTGGCAGGGGCTTCCACCACCGCCCCACACCCGCCGCAGAAGCGGGCTCCATCCGAAAGGGTGTGCCCACATGCAGCGCAAATCATCGGGGAACCTCCGAAGAACGGGGTTGTTCGGTGCCACAACTCTCGCAAAAGCGCAGAGAGGGTTTGCCAGCATTGCCGCAGCGCGGACAGCGACGGAATCGATCTCTCTCCGTGAACGGCGAGTTGCAGGCACTGCATTTTCGAGCGTCTGCCGCCATGACCGAATTGCAAACCGGACATTCAAATGAGAGGAGGTTCATCTTGGGTAATTGGACGGAAGGACCTACCTCATATGGGCTCGACCCTTCGTTCAGGAACCCCTGGTATTTCCCTTCCTTGACCCACGCGCGCAGCGCATGGGCCCGGACCACCGTCCAGGGGTGATCCATGGTCGCCGTTTGCATGAACTTCGCCATGACGCCACCGGTATCGTTGCTGATGGCCTGGAAGTCTTCGTATTGGTCAAGGAATGCTTCGACGTTCACCGCTCGGTACAGGGCCGCGGGAACGCCAGAAAGCTTCACCATCACACTCAGAGCCGCATCGGGATCCTGGGAGACCAGCAGACCCATCCGGTCTGCGGAAAGTTCCGCCTTGCGCTCCCAATTGAAAAGGGCCAGGCTGATCGGCTTTTCAAACACGGAACTGAATGGAATACCAGCCAACAGAATTGGCAGATATCGAGCTACGGTCAGATTCAGGACATGCTTGAAGCGGATATGGCCAAGCTCATGGCCAAGAATAAATTCGAGCTCCAGCCGGGAAAGGAGGGTGATCGCGCCAGTGTAAAGGACGATGAAGGGTCTTTCGGTCCCGTAGGTGTATGCGTTGATGGGCCCGTTATCCAGATAGAGCTCCGGCTCAGGGACAACCCCTGACCGAGCAACACAGCCCCGGAAAATCTCGTAGAGCCCTGGGAACTGGTTGGGCCCAACCCGAACCTTCCCGCCGACGTTGTTCACGCGCTGCATTTTCTCCAGGGCGTTTTCCATAATGAACTTCACCAGGGTGTCAAATCCGGCAATGTCCCGGAAAGCGTCCGAAGCTTCCCGGTCCGAGGGATCCTGGAGCCGGGATGGCGTGATGTTACCGAAAGACCTTCGGGGAGGGGCTTTCGGGTGAGCCGCAGCCTGGTAGCGCTCCAGAGACTCCTGGAGCATCGCGGGTGGATCGAGCAGCAGTCGAAGGTTTGCGGCCAGGTCGGGGGAGCGCCGAGCTTCCTTCGATTGTGCGAGTTCCCTGGCAAAAGCCCTGATGAATTCAGGCGTGACCCGGTACGGTTCGCAAAGCGGAATCGCCACAGCAAGCGGGTCCTTTTGGGGGGAAGTCCTCAGGGCGAACAGGACGATAGAGGCCGCGAATAGCGCCGCCTGGGCAGGATCAAGCCCGGACATGACCATGACCTGGTTGGGCTCTATTCCCTTCGCGAACTGTACGCAGAGTTCATCCATGAGGCCCGGAGGCAGACCTTCACCGGCCATGGCCGTACGGAATAATCCGATAGTCTCAGCATCGAGGGGGATTCCGCCCGAAAGGATCGCGGCTGCCGCAGCAAACACTGCTGTCTGCGCAGCGGTTTCCGCCGCTTCAAAATCATCGTCCAAAATGACCTCCCTTGGGTTCCGGTCTAGAACCCGGAGGAATCGTGATGACCGAGGATGTCTTCGAGGGCACTGCCCCCATGATCGAAGCCCATGGCTTCGCCATGGCCATGCGTGGAAAAGATGGTCTTGTCGAAACCGCCGAAGATATTGGGGTGGGAGGTGCTTACCAGCACTCCATTCTCGTAGGCGTCATGGCCACCGAAAATGTTCGGGTGAGTCGAAACCTGAGTCATGCCCAGGCCCAGGCCCACGCCCCCAGTGACGACAGGGCCAGCTTCGGAATTCACAATGATGCCCCGAACATCCTTGGGGCGCCGGGCCAATGCCACGATCAGCTTCATGTGATCCACCTGTTCGGGTTGCAAGATTATTAAAAAAGAATACAGCGGAAAGAAGCAGACTCCAGGTATGAATTGGCCTTTCACCTGCAGAATCGCGCCCCGTGTAGCTTTTGCCTGACACCCGCAGCCTTTCTGCCTTCCTTTGATTCCTCCCAAAACTGCAATACAGCCGCCGATAAGGCGCCCTTCACACGGGCCGCATGGCTTGACCACAGGGCGAAGGAGTTCGCCTACCACCGGCATGAACGGAATTAAGGATCCAACGATGCCCCAGGGAACGGCCCACCTCCCGCGGTCGGCCGCTCTGAAAGATAGAGATAGCTATCACGGGCCAGTCCGGCCAAAAGTTGCCGGCAAACCCCAGCAGTGCAAGAAGCCTGAAGATCAGGATAGGGTTCCAAGAAGGCCACAAACGGTAGGTACGGACGACCGCCAGATGCTTTCCATCTTGGCCAAGACCAGTGGTCCTAAATATCAGCCTAGGTTCGAGCCGGATTCTGCAACCGTTTCAAGAATCCTTCAAGCTCAACCACCGTTTCCTTGCGGCTTTCAAGTAATTGAGAGTTCTGATCAAATGCTTCCTGGAGGACTGCCGAATACCGCTCTGGCAACGAGCTGACATATTGATTGGCGCTTTCCATGATCGATGCTTTCAGTTTCAGGAATGACTGAAGAGACCTTTCCCTGTAATTGGAAATCTCCTGTTCCGTCTGTCCAAGGATTTCCTGGTAGACATCCTTGGCCTTGGGCTTGGAGAAATAGGACAGGGTGTAATTCACAACAGATAACACTGCAGCGACCTCCAGCCCAGCTCCAGCCCCGCCCAGATTGTAGGCAGCCCGGGCCACCTGGCCTCCAGTCCGGTTGAATGAAGTCTGCCGATCCTTGTTCCAAAAGGTTCCGGAAGTATCAATCCCTCTAGCTGTCAGGTTCCCTGTCGACGGGTTGATGAATGTAGGAACTTCAAAGCACTGCATATCCTTAAGTTCCTTCTCGGCCAAGCGCTCCAGATCATGGTTACTGGGCTTGGTGGCTATCGCCCACGGAATGAGCAATAGCAATCCAGCCAAGCCGAAGAGGACCTCCTTCATCAAGGTCGTCGCATGAACTTGAGGGACCAGCGCCGATGCGCTCAGGCAGCCCGCAATGACAATATCTGCGATCATCCAGCGCCAGAACCTCTTCCTTTTTGCGGCAGCAATCACCGCCGGCCTGGCCATTATTTCTGCCCGGACCTTGTCCCGGAAGTCTTCAAGCATGCCGTTGACTGATCGCAAGGATTCAACGGACAGATTCTGGACAGCCTCAATGAAATCCTTGGTCAAACTGCCAACATGCTGCTCAACCTTGGCCATCTGTTTGAAATGGACGTTAGAGTTTGTCGTGGCCTTTTTGAGAGTCTTTTCACTAACCCGCTTGTCGAAAAAGAGCATCACAGCTTTGTCAGGCTCAAGGTCTTGATAGAGTTGAGATCGGATTGATTCCAAACACTGGCCACCGATCCGAGATGCGTGATCATAGAATTCATCGTGATCAAATATAGTCGCATGGTGGGTCTGGACCTTGCCTTGCAAATCCATAGACAAGGCGGAGAAATCCACAGGTGTATTTTTCATAAAGTCAAAGAAAAGGCGCTCCTCTAATTCGAGTTTATTCTGAACAAGATGGGAAATCTTGTCGGAATAGCTGGATAGAACTGTTTCGACCTCCTTGGATATGGCCTGGTACCAACCGGTCAACATAAATTGCTTTAATTCATTAAAGAAAATATCAAAATCAGAGCCACCACCATCTTCATTAAAGTGAATCGGATATACCTTATCAATTACAACTCCACTATTTTTACTAAGCCGCTCCGGTAGTGCAGTAACAATCCGATCGAGTTGATCCCCAGAAAGGAAGTCTGATTTTGAGATACAGACAAATATTTTGCCAGTTTGTTGGGCAGCATTTTTCAAAAAATCTATAGTTGACTTGGAGCCAGGTTGTTTGCTATACATCAGCAGAATCGCAGCGTGCATTTCCGAAAGGGCCGATTCAGTTATCTGTGTATGCAATGGGTTGATTGCATTAATACCAGGTGTATCGATAAGGGTGATCCTGTTCTCTAGAAGCAATGGCGAATTGACTGTCATCCGTATGGATTGAACACCGCTTGGAGCTTCCCCATCCGTGGTGTAACGGGTATATTCCTCCAATCCGACCGAGGTTTCCGTTCCATCAGCCCCAACGACAGATAGCCCTTCGCGTGTCCCGCCTTGGATGTATACGGGAACAGGGGTGCAAGGACGGTCACTGGTTGCAACCACTTGCTTTCCCAATATCGCGTTCAGAAGGGTTGATTTCCCCGCATTGAATTCACCAATGATTCCGAGTTTTAAGCTAATATTATTAATTTTGCCAAGAAAACCCATAACTAGTGCCGAAATTTCACCTTTTTCGGACGCAGAAAAGGCCTTGGATGATGAAATCTTTTTAAGAAGCTGGATTTCATCCCGGACACTGCGGTCGAGCATTGCCAAATCAAGTTCTGTCATAGCTCACTCCTGAGGGACGCCGACGCAATTTGGAATTCTTTGATGGCACAAGAAATCTGTTTTTTCTTAACCTTCAGCCGCTCAATGGCGCGGTCACCATCGGCCGTCGCCATGCTTGCCAGCTCCAACACTTGCCACTGCGCCGAGCGAGTTCCTTCGACCCAGTTGGTTTCGAATTGCGCCGTGGCTGTCCGAACAGACTGGCCGACGTCCCGCCGGACTCGGTTCAAGAGTTCTCTGGCCTCCTGAACGATCTCCTTGTAGGCCTTATCCAATCCGGCACGCTGGGCTCGCAACGCAGCCGCCTGGCCAGCGCCTTGCGACATCTGCCCACCAATCATGGCCCCTATCCCAGCACCGGGGAGCCCGAACAAAAGTAGCCCAAGGCCGGCACCCACCATGGTGCCCATTCCGCTGGTTGCCATATTTTGTGCATATTCCTGTTGCCTTCTTGTCTGGCTTGGCAACGAGCGGGTTTTCAAGGAGGTTTCTGAAGCATCCAGAGCAATCAATGGATCCCGGGACACTTTCAACCCCTCCTGGAGACGCTTTTGAATACCCTCATTCAGCCGCTGCACCAGTCCTTGAACTTCCTTCTGGTAATGATCGGCAAGATACCCTGAGCCATAGTCGTCTCCGACCTGAGGTAGGGCATTCTCAAGTTTCTGCAAGAAGCGGCTTGATTCCATGCTGATGTCGTTTTCGATCTTGGTCGGCAGCTCTGCGATGGCTTGGCGACATGCCTTGGCTGCATTCAACTGCTGACCGAGACGGTCGGAGACCGCTTGGCGAAGAGCATCCCGGTCATGGGATGCTGCCACCACAGCCTTGGTCGAGAAATCGACTTCGTTTTCTAAGCTATAGAGCGTTTCTAGGGACCTCTGCAATCGCCATTCCTCGAAGAGGACCTTGCGGGTTGCAGACAGCCCATCAATGTAATCAACTAGGCGTTTAAAATCAGCTACAAGCTTCTCACGATAATCCGGGGCAAGAGCGTTTTCGTCAATCAAGTTCGAGATCAAGGCAGCAGATGAAAAATAAATAAACTCTTCAGGTTGAGATTCACGGATGCGCTTTGACAATTCTCTGCATCCATGACCTTCAAACAGGTCAGCAGCCTCCTCAAGCATGGTTCGTATTTGCTTAATGACAAGGTCTTTAACAATATTCAGCTTGGAGAAAGTCTTCAGTGTATCTGAATGGTTAAACACGAACCGAACGCGAGATAGCGAATTTAAGAAATATTTTTTGATATACGGTAACTCTGAGCCCTTGAGCGCTTGGTTGGCATCACAGATGAAAATCATGATATCAACCGAGGGCAGCATTGAAACGAATGTCTGGTCTCTCACAGGATCTGGATCGTTGAAACCAGGTGTATCAATCAATTCGATCCCTTCCGGGATGGCCGGATGACGAATCTCGATCCACTTGATATTGCTAAAATTGCCGCAATCAGCGTTGAAATTAGCCAGGTTCTCTAGGTTGCTGTCCTGGTGAACGACATGGCCATCGTGGTCAATGATTGCGAATCCGCTTTCAGCACCTCGAACGATCCGGTTGATGGTGGCTGTTGTCTGGAAGATATCCACTGGAAGGACTGGACTACCAAGGAATGCATTTGCCAGGGATGACTTGCCCGCATTGAATTCACCAAGCAGCATGACCCGCACTGGGTCAGATTCTGAGCGGCCCTCCAGGTCCGCAGGTAGCAGGTCACGATACTTTTCGAAGAGATCTTTTTTTGATTGCCAAAACATGACCATTACCGACCCCTTACGCCGTGGTTTCTAGCAAACGGGTCAACCCGGCTTCGTCCACATTCACCGTTACGCAGGCCGAGCCTCTTACATCCAGCCATTGCTCAGCCAGCTTTTTAAGCCCATCAAAATCCTGGCGTTGAAGATATGTCAGTTCTGAATTCACGAGTTTTATATATTCCTCGATTCCTTTTCCCTTGCTGCTCGTAGTCGGGCTGGATCGCCCGGTCTGCTGCGAACGGACCAGCAACCGCAGCAGGTCAATAGCTTTGTCTGGCTGGAATCGTTTGGGCCACTTGGTTTCCGAAGCAGCGATCACTGCACGGAGGGTTTGATCGGAGATTTCGATGCCGTTTGTGTATTTGGCTTTCACGGCCATCCTCTGGAGGATTTTCACCACGGCTTCCGGCCCCAGGGGCGCAATCGACAAATCCGTAAAGCGTCGGACAAAGGCACCATCTGGCGCGATATCCCTTTCGAATTCTTCCTCGGTCGTGGCGCCAATGCAGGACATTTCGCCTCTGGCCAGTGCTGGCTTAATGATTTGTGAAAGGTCCCGGGATGCTCCCGACGACGAGGCCTTCCCAAATCCCATTAGCATGTGTATTTCATCAATAAAAACAACAAGCGAATCGTCATTTCGGACCTGGTTGAGGAATTTCGTCACACGTTCTTCGAACTGGCCGACATACGTCGCACCGGCATTTAGTGCTGTAAGGTCCAACGCTATCAACCGTTTTTTGGGATGGGATCGGTAGGCTGGATTGTTCACCATGTGGTAAGCAACCCCTTCGGCAATTGCAGTTTTCCCGCAACCTGCAGGCCCTTTAATCATCACACTGGATTTCCCCCCCTCAGCGAGGACCCTGAAGATGAATTGCAGTTCCGAGTCGCGGCCAAGAGGGGTTTCAAGCAGACCTGCCTCAGCTTCAGAAGTCAAATCCCGCGAGAATTCAGATGTTTCCATTCGGCACCCGCTGATAAAAACCCCACTGGTCCCACGCCCAGTGGATCTGGATTATTTAGCGCGGCCCCAACAAAGAAATTTCGGAACGCACCTCGAACTTGCTTTGGCATTGAAGGATGATTTTTGTATTATTTATCATCCAGGTTGCTGGTTCAATTGAGAATATCGAATGAGGCACGGGGAACCGGCACCTCAAGACAATCCAGGGCCACTGCCGTTGGCTCAATGCCAATCTCCAGGCGAGGGTTCACTCCACCAGCGAACCGCAGAGAACCCTCCCGGATTGCCAGCCGGAAACAGGGATTGCGGCATTCCCATCTACGAGGTCGGAGGGAAACTCCTCCCCGATGGAAGAATGGCGGGTGGCCAGGGCCAGGGCTCCCTTGACTGTCAGTCCCGCGATGGGCTCACTTCTTCTTGGCCACCACGGGCTGTTTCTCAAGTTCGGCAAGCCGGTGCACCAAGGTATTCCGCTCCTCCCGAGCCGTTTCCAGCAACGCCTCCAGTCGTCCCTTCGCCTCACCGGCAGCCATGAGTTGCGCCACGGCGGCATTCCGTTCTTTGTCGGCCTCCTTGATCCTCGCCTCCAGGCCCGTCACATCCACTTCCAGGGCGGCGATGACTGCCCTGTCCTCCTTCTTCGCGGCGTCGAGAACCTGCCGCTCCTCAACCAGAGCCGCCCTCTCAGGGACAAGTTTTGCCTCGGCCGCGGCAGCGGCCATGGTCCAGAATTCGGCCGACATGGCCCGCAACATATCCAGAACCCTTGCCTCCATTTCCGAGAGAAGCGTCCTGGCATTCTCGGGCAGGGGGGCGGCGGCCGGGGCGACCTTGGGGGCCTTGCGGTCCGCCTTCCACTGGGTAATCACATCAATGATGGTGGTGTAGGATCCGGCGCCAAGCTCGCGGCGGACATTAACAGTGTTGGGCTCTTCGCCTCGGGCCGCGATCGACTCAATGGTCGCAACAATAGCCTTCCGATCGATTCCAGGTCGTCCCATGCCGATCTCCTCAGTGGAGCAGGACAGCAGAATGTAGTTCTCTACTATCATACTCTACTAAATTACCATGCCTGGATACGAAAATGGCAAGGGTTTAACCGGACATAGTTATCCCCATGGTTGGAAGGTCTGCAACGGCCTCCCCACGAAAAAGCACTGGTCTTGTCCTAATCTAGTCGGTGGTGACATCCTCACTGCCCCGGAGGACAGAGCCTCCCATCAGCAACGTCACCGCCGCCGACCAGATCCTTCGCCTCATCCAGCAACGGCGGTTGCCCGCTGATTCTGGCGCTTTTGGCTTCCCGGGTAGGTTCCCCACCCCGGGTGTTTTCTGTTTTCAGAGAAGTCTGAGGTTGACGACTCAACGGCACCTCTGAAGCCGAGGGGCCGGCACCCTGCCCGCGACGCGGGACGGATGGACCCTTCGACTCGGCAGACAGGCTTTGCCCTCTGCCTTTGGCTCCTCCTCGTCTATCGATGGCCTGCCCGGCCACCGCAGTTCCTGTTGCTTGACGAACCCGTTGCAAAAGATTCCGCCCGAAGGCCATCTGCATGACGATATTGGCAGAGACGACATCCCGCTTGCCGGCAAGACCGCATTCCGGGCAGATGTGCTTGCGGTTCTCCAGCGTTTTGGGGACCGGCGCCCCGCAAAGGCAAGTCTGACTATTGCCCCCGAACTCCTCCCTCCGGTTCGGCACCAGGAGCAAACGGTTTCCCATTTTCGAATGCAGCCAGTGCTTCATCGCGGCGATTGCCCGATCCGCTGCCGATTTGGCAAGCCGCCGGTTCTGGAACATGAAACCCACGCCATGCTCCTCGACGGCCACCCTCCGGTAGCTGTCGTCCAGACGGCTGGCGAGCTTACGGTGGTGATGTTCGCGCACACGTACGGCATCGGTGTACAGGATTGCCACTCGCTTGATCTGGGCCGAGAGGCGATTCGAATACGGAATCTCGCGCAGGGGCAGTTGCTCAGGAAGCCCAGCCGCTACGCGGCGGACCTTTTCAGCCTCGAACGAGGCCTCCCGAACCTTGAACTTTCGAGCCAAGACCCGCTGTGCCAGCCGGATCTTGCCGAATGCGGCATGGATAGCCCTGGGCGGGTCGAAGACCGTTCCATCGGCAAGGACCAGCAGTTCCGTCAGGCCAGGATCAGCGCCGATATCATCAAGGTGCTCCACTTCGCTTGGGTCGCGGTAGATGGCCTTGCCTTGGAGAGCACAAACCAAGATCGCCCACCAGCGTCCTGAAGCGAACCGAATGGTGAGGGTCTTCGGGGTCCCACGATATTTGCGATTCTGGACCAGCCTGAAGGAACCCAGTTTGCCCAGGTGGGCCCTTCCGCCCCAGATGCCGATGCTGTGGCCGCACTGGGTATAAGTAAAGCTGCTGTATGCTTTGCGCTCAACAGGGCCAGGAGGATTGACCTTCCGTTCTCCCGATTTACCGAGACTATCCAGCCAGTTCTTGGTGCCGCTATCGATACGGCGGGCAATATTCTGAAGCACCTGGCTGTGGAGCCCCTGGTAGCGCGGTTCGGCCTTCTGGAGTGCCGAGACCCTGGAATTCTGGTCATCGAGGGTCAGATAGTGGAACGGCAAGCCTTCTGCCCTAAGCTTCCGATTCTCGCTGCGATTTTCCTCTCTCTCGACAGCCAGGAGGTTTCGAACCTCCCAGCACAGGTCAAGCATGTGGAAGAAGGTTTCCGCCTGGGCGGCGGTCAAATCCAGCGGGAATTGGAAGGCCCGCAGTTCCAGCGCATGCTTGGGCATCTTCTTCCGCTTTGCACGGGGTTTCTTCACTCCTCCTTTGGGCTGGTCAACTTCAGGCTGTTCCACGACTATTTCCCTCGTTTTGTAGTTACGTAATTTATTCTACTTTTCTATTCTACTCTACCGAACACCTTCGTCAAGGGTTTCTGATTTTTTTGTGCAACACCCCAGGAGGGTGGTCGACTGCCGTCGAGCGCCGCTGGAGATTCGAACCAGCCTTCCCAATTACCTCGAATTCGAGGGGGATTGGGAGGTTTGCCTACCGAGGCAAGTTCAAGCGTGGACGTGGACGACAATTCATCTTGAATGGGCGCCGACCCATGGCGGCCTTACGCCTTCCCCGTAGACCGTCTCCGCCATGGGCATGGTCGCGGCCATCGTCCTCACAAGAGCGGTTGCTGGAACCGAGTGCCCCACCTCGACTCCGGGGTCATCAAAGCGTTTATCCAGTCAGGCCCAACCGCCTTCCTGGGCCGCCAAGTAGTTCCGCACCTTCCTCAGACCGGGGATGCCCCCCTGGATCATCAGCCTGAGGGAGGGTTCCCCCTGGAACAAGGGATTGCTGTTATTCCGCCTGACCCAGCCGTCCGCACTGGAAGGCAGCAGCAGGTGGAGACTCCTGTATATGCCGATGATGTAGGAAATCCGCTCCAGCTGTTCAAGAGTCAGGGTTGCATCCTGGGCCGCCTCCCATTGATCCAGCGTGCCCACCTCTATGTCACCCAGCAACCGGCATTGTTCCTCCGCGGACAGGCCCCATGCCTGGGCGATCCGGAAGAAGATGCGGACCCCGGGACCTGAAAGTCTGCGTACATCCAAGTCATTCGGCGGGGGCATAGGCTCGTAACTTTGCTCGGACTCCGGGCGCGGCGGAGACAGGAATGCATTCCACTGCTCGGAATCGCGGCCGAATGCGGTGGATCGTCGCTCCCAGGCTTCGATCGTGGCAACCAGGAGTTCGTATTCATCGCCCTCCGGAGTACCGGGCTTGGCGGCGGCGAGGATCTGCTCCAGACGAACGACTGCTGCGTGGTAGTCCTGCTTTGTCTCCAGCGACTTCATTGGTAGTCCTTCCCATTCTCGAACCTATGATACGGCTGGTTTCTTACGTCAGGGATGAATGCAGGTGGAGCGACCGGAGAAGATTGCAAATGGCCTCGCAGGTGAGCCCTGAGGCCTATGGGAGACGTCCTTGGGGGTGGGGCTCGTCAGTGGCAACGAGGGGCTGCCCCACCAGTTGGTGAAGGAGTTGCCACAGTAGTCGGAAAATGGATACGGTTTTCCCCCGGCACGGAAGTGAATCCCCCCCAAAGCCCAATCGACGTTGGCGGGTCCAACCCCAGAAACGTTTTTGCCGTTGTCTCCTCGTGGGTGCCCATAGTTCTTTCTAATTCCTGGATGTTCAGCTTCAGGTGGACCTCCTTTTTTCGATCGAGTTCCCGATGGTCAGGACGGATTGGGAAAGGGGCGGCAATAAGGTTCCATGCCCGCCGGTCGACGCATGCAAGGAACAAGCTCCAGGCGGCGTAGGCCGCAATTTGATCGTCCGCCTGAAGGAACTGTTGCCACCAGTGGCAGGAACAGGCTTCGAAGTAACGCCGCCTTCCCGCGCGTTTGCGCAGACACGCCTCATCCGAAGCCAAGACGCCCTCAGGCCACGCATCCGGCTGCCGCACCTCATTGCCGCAGGTAAAGCCAGAGAGAACCAACCCACGCCGGCGCTGCCAGTTGGCCTCTGAGGCAAGATCATTGCGAATAACCCCAGCAAGCCAATCACCGCATCCGTTGAGATTGGCTGCCAGAGCAACCTCAAAAAGGTTCTGGTCGGAAAGGGCCACCCCGGGAAGCAACAAATGCATCCGTAGAGCCGTGACCTCCGGTCCACACGGGACACGGAAAAGCAGATGGATGATTTCATCCAACCGGGCAAGTCCTTGGTGGCGCATCCTCAGCGTAATCCTTAATGCAGACCAGAGTCTGCACCCCACCGCGGGATCCACATGCAAGAGTGCTTCGCAAAGGGCTAGGTAGACCCCCTCTGCCAAGAGGACCCGCCTTTGGAAAGTGGCTGTGCATGCTTCATACCCTTCCAACCAGCCCAAAAAACTATCCTTCGCCTGGCGGAGCAGGGGGATCAGGTCATTTGCAGACAGTTCAGCCATGAACAGTCCAGCCCCATCGGAGGAGGCCTGTCGGATCCGCTCAACGACCGTGTTCTGCGTTTGGCGGTAATGCTCCAGTTGGGCATCAGCATTCAAGGTGCCCCGAAAGGTCGCCAACTCTTCCTGAGATTCCTTTGGTGGGTCGATGGGAGTCATAGAGTAGCGGCATGAGCCATGCCCATCCGGGGTATGTTCGAATGTCAAATGGGCTCCCGGATCCGGAATAGGCCCCGAATACCCGAGGAACACTCTGGCCATGAGCGTCACAGCCGCCGCGGCCTCCATCGGGTCCCCTCCCCGGATGGAAACCGCATAGGGCAGCAGCCAGGGTGCCAGCCTCGAACTGAGTTCCGTGAAGGGAATCCCTACGCACCCCTGAATGAGCGCCAAGGAGCCAAAATGGTTGGTCCAATGGTCGGCCTTTCCCGACCATCCCCAACCCGCAGACCAAAGTTCCATGCCCCAGCGCGGACCATCCGAGCGTTGGAGAAGGGAAAAGGCCAGTCCATGACATTTTTCCTTGTCTGAATGGGCCAATTGACTCAACCAGGACCAAAGGACTTCACTTTGACCAACTGGAACATCAAGGAGCAGGGCGACCAAATTTCGAACTTGGCTCTGCTGGTTCTCGCCAAACCGGGCCAGAAACGCTTCAGCCACCGGGGGAGCCATGGGCTTCAGGGCAAGATTCAGTTCTGTGGATACAAATTCCAGTTGCGCCGAGAGGATCGTCTCACGCTGCTGGAGGGCGTCCTGTTCCTGGATTTCCATCAGCAGCAGGCGGGACTGGGGAAGCAATCGCGACCCAACGCCCGGTCCCGTTCGCCATTCGTGGGCGGTCTTGGCTTCATCAGGCCCCGCCAAGAGGTACTGTTCCGAGGCAGCAATGGCGCGTCTCAGTCGACCATCCGCCGAAAGCTTGGGAGCCTGATTAAACTTTTCGAGCAGTATTCGGGCGAGTTCCAACGGGTAATAACGGCCCAGGACCATCGTCAAGGTAACGAACTGCTGATCCTCGTGGGTCCGCCAAAGACCAGAATCGACCTGACTCATGTCCAGGTCCCTGAGGGCCAATCGAAAATCATCAAGAAACGCCTGGGGGGCCTCAAAACTGGGGTCCACCCAGAACCGCTTAGTTTTTTCGATCCTTTTGAAGAGAACCACTTGGGTCCTCTCCAAGGCCAAGGTGGCGTGCCGGCGCTCAAGCTCAAACCAACTACGGCTCGGGTTCTGCAGATACTGTTCCTGGTATGAGGAATCTTGGTCGAAGGAAGGATTGAGATCAGCCGCCTCCACATCGTCCGTTTCATTTCCGGTAAACCAGAGGAGTATGGCCGCCACTCGTTTTGGCATATCCGGGTGAATGCCAGGCTCCGGCGTCCTCTGCAGGACTTCCGCACCCAAGTTCCGGAGCGCAGTGGTCGTCTCGAGGGGATCCACCTGGTTCAAAAGGCAAAGCCAAGTCAGTTCGGGCCGCACGGGGAGCCGCTGGCAGGCTGCGAAGTTCACAGCGGCAGTCTCGAATAGGCTTTGCGCTCCAGCCAAAGGAAAGCCTTCCAGAAGGGAAGGCACCGCCATCGCCAGTTGGTCAGGCTGCCGCTCTACAAGGGTCAGGGGCACACCCAGCACACTCAAAGGGCCGGAAGTGTCCCTGCCAAGGCGCTTCAAAAAACCTTCAATCCTCTTGTCATCTGCTCCAGGAATGGTAGACCCCTGGGAATACATGCCTCTAAACCCAACCGCCATCCACTGGCGGGACCGGGCAAGGATTTGATCCAAACCGTCTCCGCACTCCCGGGGGAGCCTTCGCAAGGCCTGGATGGCCGTGGTTCGTGCCGACGCAAAACCAAACCCTTGTGAGTGTTCAACTGTATCGAGAAGGGGATTCACCAGCCTGGAAGCAAGGCCGATCAGCTCCTGGCGATGTTCTTCATGCACATTCTGGGCTTGCAACCATTTGGTAACCAAGGCCCCGGCCAAAGGGGTGTTGGTTTCCAGTCCCTGGGCAACCAGGATGGAAACAGCCGCACGAAGGATTTCAGCGCTCTGGTCCAGGCCCGCAATAGGATCCAGCCAATGCTGCAGGGCCTCTGCAATCACAGCAAATTCCGGTTCTACCCCTTCCAGACCATCCAGGAGAGCCAAGCCCAAGGCGTGAGCCACCACTGCCGGATCGAATACATGAAGGCCTTGGCAATCCAGGCTGGTGTACCGGCCGTCAACAATATCGCTCAGGCGCGCGAACACCTCATCCGGATTGAGTTCGGCACTCCTGGTCATCTCGGCCAAGTCGCGCGTGGAGACCGCGCCCGCCCCATTCACTGAACGGAATCGCCGAGCCAAGGTGCGCAGCCAGTCAATCCATTCTCGCTCCGAGAAGGAGTGCCCAGCGCGAACCCCCTGCTCATCCCGACCGTACTCCCACAGCACGCGGTCGCGGGTGACTGCCCCTGGGCTATCCAGGCGCTTACGCAATCGAATGACCAGATCGAACATGCGCGGACGCTGGGCGAGAGCCCTCACATCAGGCAGCAGTTCGTCTGCAGTCAGCCCCTCGAGGGCAAGCTTTCGGTCGAATTCCTCGGGCAGGTAATCTCCCACCTTGATCACGTGAGGTGGCGTGAGCAGGAATTTCATCTGGTCGAGTTTTGTCTGGAAGTGCATATCACGGGTACTGGTCATCACCCGTATGCGGCTGCTCAAACTGCTCGCCTGAAGGCATTGTAACCAATGCCGCCAATTGACCGTGGGCGCCTGGTTCAGGCCATCCCAGAACAGCAAGAAAACCGGGCCCTCTGTCTCAGGGCGGTTCAACAGGCGCTCCACCCGTTGAAACCAATGGCTCGATGGCCGAAGCCCCCCAGTCAGTTCCTGTATTTTTTCGGCCAGCAATTGCTTGATCGCGGTAGGGGAAATGGGACCTTCCCGGCCGACAGCCGCGGATGGCATTACCAGCACGATCGGAAGGTGCTCCAACCGGGACGTTAGCCAGGCAAGCCCAGCCCAGGTCTTGCCGGTACCATCGTCCCCAAGCAAAACAACCGGCCCACCGGGTTGGCCCGTTCCAGCCCACCATTGGTCCAATCCCTCCTGCACCTGGGAGCGTACAATCGTCTTACCAGACGCTCCACCCGCAGCATCCTGCCCCAAGGCTGCCACGCAATCCGGCGGACATTGCCAAAGGGCCGCAATGTTTGCGTGGGAATTTTGACGAAGCCCGGCAAAACCTATATTCCAAGCTTCGAAGTCACGACGCAATTGCCGGATGGCCATTTCGAAGGCCGGGCGAAGTGCGTGGACCAACTGCTCAGCTAGCGGTCCTACCCGGATTCCAACTAAGCGAGGATCCACACAGCACAGCGCGGCCAGGCTAGGATACCCCGGAGACTGCCAGTCCAAGGTTAGGGTCGGCACCCCTTTTTCCAGGCCCTTTTTCTGCAAGGCCTGCGCTTCTTGTTCCTGGATGGCTCTGGGAATGGCAAGAATCCAGGCCTCCAGCGCAGGGTCACGATCCAAGGCCTGATCAATTTCTCCTAGGATCTCTCGTTCGTTCAAATCCGTAGTTTCCTTGTACCTCTTGCATTCCAGGCGCAGGTTCCTTCCCTGTCGCCCCACGGTACCGGCGTCGCCTCCGTATTGGAACCCTGAGTGGGCAACGGAAACCTGGACATCCAATAATTCACCTATCAACGAGGCCACCAGACGCTCGAAATCCTTGTCCGGCATTTTCTGAAGAGCCAGTTTCAGGGAATCAAGATCGCCTTGGTTGATGGGATTCAGGATTGTCATTTAATCCAATATTCTAAACCATTCCACGGCCAGCGCCTCCTGAATCGGATTGGCTCTATTCTCCGGTGGCGCATCCCTGTTTCCTTAATCGGTCCAATCACCGCATCAAGGCCAGGGAACAAGCTAACCAATGGTGGAGGCCCACAGCCGCAGGTCACCGACATGAGCATGTGCTTCCCTTGCGTTGGCCCTGCCGACCAAGGCAAGGTAGGCCCTCGCAATCCCGCCGCAGCCAGACCGGGCGGGTGACTGATGCGTGTATCATCGCACGCTGCACTCGGCGGATCTGATCGGTGGCGGCGACAGCCCAGTGGACCTCGCAACCCGGGCAGGGCGTGCCGCCAGGCCGACCTGCGTCATCGAAGGAATCAGACATGGCATCCGCCGTGGCCGGCATAAACCCCCTTCCCGGCAAAAATGGCCCCCAGCCGAATCGTGTGGCGATAGAGCGATTCACCCCCCCGGTATTCGGCCCACCCATGGTACCCGTGGGTGCTTGCAATGTAGGCGTCACCGTATGCGTCCACCCTGACCAGAAATTCATCGAACAGCAAACCAGCTTCCAGGGCTCTGGCGAACAGCTCGGCCCAGCGTCTCGTACCGCCCTGTTTCACTCCCCACGACCATTCGCACCGGACCGGGACCGGTGGGCACCCGCCCAGTGCAGCCGTGACCCTCCACTCCCAGCCAAACCAGGGATCCCGGATCTTCTCTACCCTGGTGAGGAGTGTGCCCTGGCGGGCTTCTCCCGCCATCAGGGTCTCGTATCCAGTGCGGACCCGTGGGCGATCCCGCGCTGGGCCTACACACGCAGGGCGGGCATCCTTGGCAGTGGCCCGCAGGAAATACCCCCGATACCGGCGGCGATGCCCCTTACCCATGTGGCGCAGGGAGTTCCACCGATCCGACCGGGCTTTCTTGCGAAGCAATTTGGGTGTCCGAGCCATGGGTTCTCCTGGTTGGCCATGGTGTAAAACTTTACCCCGGGAAAAGGCATCGAAGCTCCCGAGGATCGGCAGGTCATGGATTGCAACGCTGACCGCCAGGTGGCCCCGCGCCGCCCTTCAGGTTTCCTTGAATCCGAGCAATCCCGGCTTTGATCACCCGGCTCCAACTGGGTTTACCGCCCGGAGGCTGTACAAAGTCTGATTCCCGGCGTGCATCGTGTGGCTGGGCTGACGGCTTGCCAGAACCAGGAAGGCGGCTGATAGTCGCCAAATTGCGTATGCGCTTCACAGGTCGTCTTCCCTCTCTCTGGCGATCCGAAACCTTGCCCTGATAATCGTTGCCCATGCTCGCCAGATCAGCGAACCATCACCGCCATCCAGCAGCTTCGCATATGCTCGGAACCGCTCGATGTCCTCATCCGACCTCAAGGAAAGGGCCGGATCATCCGGCCTCGAGTCAGGGTCGAAAAGCAGATTCATTGGGCCCTCCTGTCAGTCATAGCCGACAGCTCCAGTTGTTGGTATTCCAGTTGATCCTCGCTGTACCCATGGGCCCATCGAAGAAATGAGGTTCCTCAGCCTGATTGCAGTGAAGCGGGATTCTGCATTCCGTGGCATTCGCTGCCTCGGAGGTCTACCGCCCTGCCTTCTGACTGGCCAGGAGCTTCCCGTCCTTATCCTTGACATCCACCACATCCGCCATCGTCCATTCCGGATTGAGCCGGACGCCCCCGTAGGACCACCCATTGTTGTCATGGTTCAGCCAGTGCGGCTCACCGTTCACGACCACGATGGGCTTGACCAGCTGGACGGGATCAAGGGCTGCCACCCCTCCCGAGGCCGGGTCATACTTCGGTGTCACCCCCCACACGGACACGTTCAGATCGTCTCTAAGCTGGTCCCTGGCAATCGACCGCGCCTGGTCATAGCCTTCCTGCTCCCCGTAGATCCTTGCAGCCCAGCCGACCGCGAACAGCCCACCCAATACCACCGCGACAAAGACCGGGACCGTCACCCAACGCACCAGGTTGGACCAGACCTTCACGGTGTCCCGGAGGTTGGCAGCGGCATCCCAGGAGGCCTTGTCCACGGAATGCTTCAGGACCTTCATTGCCTCCTCTGCCTCGACCTTCCGGGCTCTCAGGTCCTGCCTGATGGCTTCACCATCGATCTGTACCACTTGTTGCATCCGTTTTCCTTGCTCCTGAACCACGGCCGATACGCTGGCCAAACGCTCGCTCAATTGGGTTTCCAGGGCGGCAACGTTGGCGGTGCTTCTCTGGGCCGCCTGGAGCACCATTCGGGTATCGCCCTCCAATCGCTGTGCCTGGTCGGCAATGGAATCAAATGACGATGAGGATTTCCGCACGACACGATCCAAGCCGGCATCGGCCTGGGTCACAGCGGTCCGGAGCTTTTCCTGGGCCTCCTTGAGCACCACCTCCATGCCGGCAGCGAATCTGGTCGCGAGATCGTCGTGAATGGCTTCCTCGGTCGCCCTCACCTTGGCAAGGTAGTCGTTCTGCAGCGCCGAAAGCTCGATGATGAATTGGGTGTTATCCATGGTGGGGCCCCTAACGACGGACAAGGTTGCTGAAATCTCTGCTTCGAACGCTGGGGACCACCACCCTGGGAGTCTCCACTTTCGGAGGCTGTTTCTGGGACGCTGCCACACGCTGGCCCTCCACATCCGCAGCCGCCACCCGGACCTTCTCTTCCGCCTTCCTGGCGATCTCGATCTTGGCCTTCCTCCGCTTTTGCTCTGCAGCAAACTGGGCCATCCGCTGGGCTGCCATGCGTCCGGCAGCCATGGAAGCACCCGCAGCTGCCATCAGCATCAGGTCGAAGCCTAGTTCCCTGCGGGGGGCAGGATTGGCTGGAACAGGTACGTAAAGTTGCCCAGGCTCGCCTGTGCCCCGGCCAAGGCCGCGTTGAAATGCGCCAAGCGCCACCATTCCGGCGGGACCAACGAAATGGCGCGACTGGAGGGAGGGGAGCCCGCCACCGAACCGGCCAATTTTACCGTGGCCTGCTCCCCAGCCGCGATGATGGCTTCCAGTTCGGCCTGCGAACTCGGGAGCTTCATCCCGCCCAGTTCTGGCAGCGGCCACGCGAGGGGATCCTGGGTAAGCACCGCGTCCAAGATCTCCATGCCGGGAGCGGCCAGGACGACCTCCGAGCCGGGAATCGGCCTCCGGACGACCATGCCTTCCTCGACCTCCAGCCTCACCCGAACGAGGGCCACGCTGGTTCGATCCGCCTGTGCCAGGAAATCCAGCAGATCCTCCGAGCGCACCAGGAGGCAAAGTGTGTCGGGCAAGGAGACCACCCGCTGCCCCTTGGAAACGTGGATCCGCGATTCCGAGGACTGGGGCACCTGGCGCGAAGTCGTTTCTCGCACGGACACCATTGCCTGCATGGCCGGATCCCACCGCGCGGTTTGTTTCACATCCAGCACCGGCACCAAGGAATTTTGCCGCCGAATTGCCGTTTCGAACCTCTCCACCGCGACGAACGTCCGCAGATGCGGCGGCTGCAAACTGAAGGGTTCCAGGCTCGGCATGGGTTCCAGATCCCACGCGGTCGATTCCGAAACCTTCCGGTTCTCCCAGGCGGATACCTCCTGCTGGTATTGCGCCAGGTCCTCCAGGCGTCGAGCATTCCAGGTCGCCCATTCGGGGCTCTCCCGCCGGGCAGGTTCCACTGCCGGCAAGGGCGGCCTCGGAGCCTCCCCGATCCGGTCGGCAACTTCCGAGGGCGCCAGGGAGAATGGAACCTGCCTCCACCGGAACGAGCGGCGGTAAAATTGGGCCAGTAGCAGGCACCATTTCGCCTCCGGGAATGCGAATTCTTCCCAGGCTGGAAACGCGGTATTCCATTCGACCATCAACCTTCTCCCCTTCAAGAATCCCGGCCTTTTTCAGCTTGGACAAAAGGTTCCGGTCCTGCGTCGTCAAGGCATCCGTCCGGAGCGTTCCGGCATCTGCCACCATGGCTACCACCCGGCGGTAATCAGCCGTCCACCTGATCCTTCCGGCGGCCTGAGCCGCCGCGATCTGCGGCAAAAAGGTCGGGACTGCTTGCCTGAGCAATTCGATCTTGGCTTCCACCCTCGTCACGGCTTCCGCCCGAGGACCGGGGATTGGGATCTCCCGGAGGCTCGCCGCAGCGGCCTCCAGGCCCTCGGCGAGCTTGGGTAGGCGTGCTTGCACTTCATGCTTCGGCAGGATCTTCCCTTCCTCGTCCAGGAGCCCGAGCGCATTTAACTTTGCCACCAGAAGGTCACGGCGGCGGATACCCCTGATCTCCCCCGGGAGCTTCCCAGTTTCTCGCCTGACCAATTCCAGTTCTCTCGGGGTCAAGGCGGGAACCCCGACGGCGTGCCTGATCGCCTGGGCCGCGAGGATGTCGGCACGGCGGATCCGGTCCAGGCTTCCAGCCGCGATCCTGCGCCCGCTGGGGAGGGTGACGCTCACACCCTGGATTTCACCGTCCCGTTCCCGGGCCAGTCCCCTGGGCCAATCGATGTGCATTCCATGCTCGGCACAGGCGGCAATGATCGTATCGGTCACCTTTTCCCGGATCCTGGGCATATCATTGGCACTCTTCCCGTTTTCATAGGCTCGCCACCTGCCCCGGATGTCTTTGGCGAGGCAAAAGGCGTAGTCGTGGAAGTGCAGGCTGGGCTCTCCGGCCTTATCTTCAAGATGTATAAATGCAATACTTAACGGTCGCCCGGGCTCCCAGATCCGCTCACCAGCGTTCATGGTCCGGATCGACACTCTGTCTCGTTCCCGGCACCATGTCTCATGGCCTTTGCGAAGAACCGAAATCCGTTCTTCTGGCTTAAGTTCCATAAGTGCAACGGATAGTTCTGCGGGAAGGGAGAACACGACCTCCTTTGGGCACCGAAAAGTGCCCCGGCCCGCCAACTTGATGCCTTGCAAGTCGAACCCCTGGGTCAGGTTCTCGATCAATTTCCGCGATGGCAGTGGAAACCTGGCAGGATCCCAGCCAACCTCCAACCACAGGGCCGGGTCAGAGACCAATGGGATGATGGTCCCTTCCCGCGAAAGATAGCCTTTGGCGGCAACAAGGTCCCCGGCCTCCAGGGGAGCCGAAAGATGGCCGCCCAGATAGATGGCCACAGCCTCGGGTGTCTTGGGCTGAGGTCCATCATTGATGCGGCCGAATACGTCCATCGTCCAACCGCCTAACCGTTCGCCGACTTCAGCGCCTGGCGAACAGTGCTGGCCCCGGCTTCAAGAAGCAACCCGAGCAGACCTGCCTCGTCCAACAGCAGATCACCCTTCGCCTCCAGCAGGGCCTTCCATGCGGCCGCAGAGGGTCCCTGGAGGGTGGCCGCGACCTTCACGGGGACCACAGAGGCCCCGGTGGACGTCCTGGCGATCTTCTCGGCAAGCCGTTGCACCCGAGTCTTTGCCGGCTTCTTTGCCGGCTTCTTTGCCTTCTCATGCCCGGCCGATTGTTCGTTCACATCGTCTCCTTTTCCAGGCGTGTCACGCCCGCCTTTTTCAGTTTAGCCGAAACGTTCTTTTCGTTCCATTGTTTTCGCTCCGTTTGTTCAAAAGCACCCGACGCCAAACCTGAAAGGCAATTCCGAGTCGGTGCTGCCGCACCACCTCTCCATCGCCTTCCAGGTTTGGCTCTCGTCGCACTCGTTTGCTACCCGAGGCGGAACTGGCGGACTCGGGCAAGCCCTCGCCCTTGTTCCCGGGTTGCAAACAAGCGCTCCTCGCTGCGAGTCCACCCAAACGTCTTCGGAAAGCTCATGTTGCAACGTGATTATCCACCGACGTTCTCATCCCTGGACCACCAGTCGCCACCCACGGAAACACTTGGGAGCGAATCCGCGACGTTCATTGCTCAGGCTTGCTTGACTCCAAAAACCACCGGTATCCCCGACTCCAGAAGGAAGTATGTCCAGATCATCAAGCGAAGATAACCAAAGGTGCTAAACGATCGCGCCGCCCCAGAACAAAGTCACTTGGTGAACGGACTGGAGGCGCGATCCACCCGCGTATTTTCCGTATCCAAAACGCAACAACATTCGGGATATCGCTACTCTCTGCAGTGTTCCCAGCCTGGAGCGAACCAGGCCACTCCCCAGCCGACTCCGAACGTCTATGGCACCTTCGTCAGCAAGCTGCATGGATTCAATCGATTCCTGGATCGCACCACAATCAAGCCCTGGCTGATTCGCAATCGGCTTCCCTGGTGGGCCGTCCAGCCATACCCTCGAGATCCACCCCGTAACGAATCTGGTCGCAAGCCTGACGCCGGACAGTTGCGTAAAGAACTTTCTGTAAGTTCGTTCCAGTAGGCATTTCGTAGGGAGAGGCGGCGGGAGGGAGGGCGGAGCCCGACCAAAACCGCCACCACGATGCTGCTGATGATCAGTTAATCCGGCAGCGGGCCTTGTGGAGAACGCGAAGCGGTCTCCAGCCGACGGCCGAGGGCGTGGAAAGCCTGTGGGCAGGCCCGCAGGGCCGGTGCGCCCTGGGGCCCCGTGGAAAGGGTGTGGGCAGGCGGGGAGGGGGCGGAACGCCCCCGACCAACGCCGGTGCGCGAAGCGCAGTCCACACGCTTTCCATGGGAACGGGCGCAGTCCGCAGGCCTTCCATGGCCGAGCAAGGCCTGCGGGCACCGCCAGGGCCAACAGGATCCAGAGGACCATCAGACCTTGTCCTTCATGTTTAGCCAAACCGTCCCCATCCAGGTCTCATGCTGCTCCATCAGGAGCGCGCCATAGATCCGGGCCCGGGCCTCGGCGTTGCCCCAGATGCGCACCAGGCGGCCCTTGCGCTTCAGTTCCTGGTTCACCCGTTCCACGGTATTGGTGGTCCGGAGCCGCATGTGGTGGCCCCCCGGCAGGGCCAGGATCGCCACCAGTCCCTCCAGGTGCTCTTCCACATAGGCCACGGCTTTCGGAGATTTCGCATTCCAGCGCTCCTGAAGGCGCTTGAGAAGGTCGTCGCATTCCGCCCGGTCTGCGGCCTGCAGGATCATGCGCACATCGTTGCGGAAGGCCTTCTGATCGTCCTTGCGCACCTCCTCAATGGCGCGCCGGAGAAAGTGCGCTTGGCACTCCTGCCAGCTCGCTCCCGGAAACGCCTTCATGGCCGCCTCGCAGAGCCCCTCGTGGGCGTCGGAGACCAGCAACTCTACGCCCTTGAGCCCGCGACGTTTCAGGGATGCGAAAAGGCTCTCCCATGCCACCTCCGTCTCGCCGCCCCAATCCAGGAACCCCAGCACCTCCCGCTCCCCTTCCTCGTTGACGCCCATGGCCCACAGGAAGGCCCGGCTCACCACCCGCTTGCCCTCCCGGACCTTGTCAAACCGGGCGTCGACGAGGAGGTAGCGGTACCGCCCCAGGGGCCGAGTATTGAAGGCCTCGACCGCCGGATCCAGGTCCTTGAGCAGTTGGGAGACCAGACCGGCGCTCACCGAAGCTCCAAAGGCCTCCTCGGCGAGCCGGGTCACTTTCCGGTTAGAAACGCCCATCAGGACCATGTCCACGCAGGCGGCCATCATCGCCCGCTCAGACCGCTGCCAACGATCGAAGACCGCCGGCTTGAAGGAACCGTTCCTCGCCTGGGGCACCGACAGGTCAAGGGCGCCGGCCACCGTCTGGAAGCCGCGGGACTTGAATCCGTTCCGGTAGCCATTGGGCCGCTCGACCCCCCTCGCATTCCAGGGGGCATTGAAGTGCTCATCAGCCTGCCTCTCGATCAGGGCTTGAACCACGGTTTCGACCAGCACCCGGAAGCCTTCACCTCCCGGTTGCGAAAAGAGTCCTTCCACGGCCCCCTCGGGGACCTCAAACTTCAACTCGGCCATTGGCTTTCCTCTCGTAGGTCTGTTGCTCGTAACCTCAAACCTACCGGAGCCAGTGGCCCCTTTGCTACCTGGCCGCCTGCGGCGGCCCGGGGGGCGTAACTTACAGAAGAAATTTTACGCAGCCCGCCGGACGAACTCGCCGCAGACAACTCCCGACAAATGCGCAGCGAACCGCCTGGGATCCATCACGCTCTCCCAGTCGAGGTATTCTAGAGGAGATTGAAGGGCGGAAAGACGTACGCACCCTTTTTTGCGTCCTCCTTATGACCGTTTGGAACGTTTCGTCAGAGAAATCTCATCTAGCAAAGGAAGAAGATGCTCCTCAATACATTTGCAGACAGAGTTCGCTACCTGCGAAGGCTTTGGGGACTTACTCAGCCGGAAGTACGCAAGGCTGGCGGACCTGCCCGGACCACACTTTTCAGGATCGAGCGTGGCGAGGCACTTCCCAATGACCTGACCGAAAACACGCTAAAGGGCCTAGCCCTTGCCCTGAAATGCCATAGAGCCTGGCTGGAAACAGGTCGGGGCGAGGTTTGGCCCGAAGGTGTGGTTCCGCCAGAGGGCGGCAAAGATGTTCTACGTGCGAATGTCCTGCCCCCCGGACCAATGCCTCCTCCAGAACTCGTCCTGGGCAAATATGTCACCGAAGGCCCCACAGACTGGGTCATCGTCGCTCGGGCAGCTGCCATGGTAGAGCACGCGATCTTTGGAGCCACCCTGTTCCACGAGAAGATCAAATTCAATCACGCCGAGGCATACCGACTCGTTTACATATATTTATCAAAGCAGAAGGACCCTTTGCAGCCCGTCCCGTTTTCGGACATCAGGGTTCTTCTCTCCATTGTCGACGAAGGATAGGCGTTCCCAAGAGAAACGAACTGGGGTCAAATTTTGCCGTTCGCCAGAATCCGGCCATTAGGCATTGGAATGCATAGCGGCCGCTGTGGAAAACGCTGGCACGTTTCCCACAGCGGCCGAGGCAAAAAGCGCAGCAACTGGGCGACGCTAATTGTCGACTTGTCCACTTCCCGCACAATCGCACCATGGATGAATTCGACTTCACCCAGCAGCCTTCCACCAAACAGAAGCTCCGGCGGGAACTGAAACCCGACCCGTTCATCACCAACAGCGAAAACGTCCTTCTGCTCGGCCGACCAGGCGTCGAGAAAAGCACACTTGGCCATTGGCCTGGGAAGGAAGGTGATCAAGCTCGCAGGGCGCTACCGGCCTGTTCGTGCACGCCGTGGGCCTGGTGGCGCAGTTGATGCCGGCAGAACTGAAAGAGCGCCTGCAGAGCGCCTGAACCACTTGGTCAAGCCTGCTGTGCTCGGCATCGATGAGGTCGGCCTCCTGCCCTTTAAACGCCGGACGACCAACCTCCTGTTCCAACTTGTGAAATGTCGATGCGAGAAGGACAGCATCATCATCAGCAATCAGCCAGCAGGGAACTGGGGCTAGGTATTCGGCGACATTGTCCTGGCGATGGCCATCCTGGACCGCCTGCTCCACCACAGCCACGTCATCTCCATTTAGGGCGAGAGCTATCGGTTGCGCGAAAGCGCCTGTCTGCTTGCTCCGCCAAGGGGAGGGGCTGGATTCAGGAATCCCGCTGCCGGCCCAGAATGGAAACCAGATGCACCCGCATCGATTGCCCCTCGCCCCCCCCAGGGCTGGCGCGGCGGCATGGAAAGGCTGATGGATTGCCTGATGGATTTCGCTGCGCGAAACGTGCCTATGGCCCACCCTCCGGGTCAACAGGCAACGCACCTGCGGGGCGCCCTCCGGGTCAACAACCTATCCACGCCCCGGGCTTCGCCTGGAAAACGCTTTGGCGTTTCCCACACCCCCCTACGCAGGACTAGCATCAGCAGCTTAATTCGTTCATTGAATTTGGGCCGGCGGGCGCTGTTGTCATCCACAACGAAATCTGACCCCCTTGGGGGCAATTTTGGTGTCCCCCGGGAGTCAGTTTGTGATGTTGCAGGAAAGGGCTAAGCAGAACCATGGCGAGCAGGCTGCTCACGAAGAAGTTCGCAATACAGCAGATTCCAATTCCTAGACGCAACGGATCCAACTCGGCATCCCCGGTAACCGGGCAATTCGATCGGCCCGATCGCATCCATACGTCGTTGAATTACGTTCTCAGCCCGTTTGCATTCTTCAACCCCGAGCGAGTTGCGTTCGGCGTTCACCCAATCCCTCAATTCCCCAAAGAGGGCCATGAGGCCGTCCTTGGTACTACTATCGGCCAGGAGATCAGCAATAGTCCTAATCTTGGCCTCCGGCACAATGGGTGGAGGAGGGGGTAATGCGGCCAGAAGGGCTTCCCGCTTGCTTTCTCCTTCTGACGACAGAGGAAGCCTTTGAATCTTACCAAGCGACTTTCGATGCGCTCCTCGCACAACATCTTCCAGCGCCGGCACGTCCTCCGCCTGTTCAATCCAATCGCATCCCCTCGTTTGAGATTTAACCTGCGAAAGCCATTGCTGCCCCTTTTCCTTTGAGAAATCCTGCACCAAAGAGCGGTAAGCCAGCGGGGCAAGACCTTTTTTATACCAGCCCCCGTTCAAACGAATGGATTCCATGATCCACCACGTTTCGGCTGGCCCCCAGAGAGGGAAGGCCAGAACGTTAGATACCTGCTGGGGATGAAGAACCTTTTCCAGGCGCTCCCTCATGCGATTGACTACATCCACAGACAGACAGTCAGTCCCCGGAAGAGTGGAACGAGGCTCGCTGGGTACTGGCTGACTGACTTTGTTTTTATGCTCTCTAGGGGAAGGGCTAGCAATAGTATGCCCTTGATTTTCAACCGTTTTCGGAGGGATATCGGATGAAGGGCAAGGGGGGTCCAGAGCACGCAAGCGTCCTTGCCAATGAAACCAGCTGGGAAGCCTGAGGGCAAATTCACGGAAGAATGGCGCCCTTCATCCGTGGATCCTTCCTGGGCTTCCTGGAGGGCAATCCTAGCCGCAGCATGAGCTTGGGCGCGACGCCCATTGGCAACGATCTTGCGAGTGAGGGCGGGAAGCAAGCTGTACCGTAGGAGCGGTATCGATCCAGCGAAGGCAGTAAAGGTTAGATCCTACAATCAATCCACCGTTCCGCCCGGGAATCCCCTTCCCCTTGTATACAAGCAGGCGGCCCTTTTCTTCAAGAGCCGCGAGGTGGATGGCCGCACTGGGAACTGAAAGCCGAAGGACCACCGCGCCATCGGGCCCTGAAATTGGAACGGCAGTAAACCGATCAACCCGGGCATGGAACTGCCTGAGACCGATTTCGGCTCCAATAAGCAACATGTCTGTAATTTCCTCCCGGGATAAACCCAGGTCAGTAACTAAATCCATCGGCATCCGTGCCCAAATGTCGTTTACCACCTGATATCCACGAAAAGCATCCGGTGGTGGCATTTGCTGGGAATCCGCTTGATCCGGATTCTTGTTCTGGCGCTGAAGCACTGACCCTCCTTCTCGAGAGATGGCAAATAGGCAAGCCACCCTCCATGGGTAGCTATTAACACTCAAAAAATGGTGCCCTTGGGCCTCCCGTTCCACGGGCAAAACGAGGTCACCTTCGAAGCACCGCATCGCTCTGATGCAAAGATTGCCCGCCGGCCTTTCCCGAGCGGATCAAACGGAGGTTCATCCCATGGCAACCTTTCCCTGTGTTCAAGCCTTCATCATATCACTTTTTTTAGGATGTTTTGCAATTTATTTGATATTGAAAAAAATGATATCTGGCTTTATCCTTTGACCATGAGCAAAGCGCGCCTCCCCAGAGAGACAGACACATGGCCGCAAAGGCTACGTTTTTTGGAATTGCTGGACGCCACGGTCGCTTCAGGTGTTCCCCTGACTGAAATAGCCAAAGCCCTAGGACTCAATACGACAGCCAGCCTTTCCGTCGGATATCGCTGGGACAGATCCAGGACGCCCCGCCGGACCGTTCTCTACAAGGCAGCTGAGTATTTTGGAGTGCCAATCGGGGAAATTTACGAACCCTTCAATCTCCCAAAGATGCTCAAAGATAATGGTCCCGCCTCGGCACCAACCAGACAGGATGAGCAGGGTCCAACTGGGCCACCCCCCTTGCCAAGAGCAGAAATGAAGGACATCCGAAAAATCCTCATTTTGCTATTGGATGCCGAGACCGTGGCCAAGCTTGATGACCCTCAATCAAATATGGTGCTCAACCTCGCACGCGCCACCGCCAGGGCGCTGACCGAAACATTCGATCTCCCTTATCCGCCGTCAATCCGGACGGAGCCATATGGAAACACGATAGACCTATCTAGCCTTTTAGGGTGGCCACCTAAGCCCAAATAGCAACAGGTTGACCCCCTGGAATCGCAGATGGAACCCGACACGGAAACAGCGAGTTGCAGACGCTATATCGATTTAAATGTTATATTTATTAAAAATTGAATTGGAACATCATTGACAATATCTTATTTTTTGATATATTCAGACACGAGAGAGAAACTCTAACCGTCATCTCGCCTACCACACCCCCCAATTTTCTCAGGGAGGAAATTAGGCAACCGCGTTGGCAGTTTTTTTCAACCCAAGTTACCAGAATCCCACACCCAGGAAGGCCAGGAAGGATGACCCGGAGATCTTAATGAGGCGAAAACCTATCCCCAGACAACTCCCCCCACCCCCGCCTACGCCGGAGCCTCGTCACCTGGAAATTATGGCCTACTGCATTGAGGAGGCTGCCGAGGTGATGAGCCTCAGCCGCACGGCAGTCTTTGGCCTGCTCAGGGATGGTCTCCTGAAGGCGGTCCGCCGGGGCAGGCGGATCATCATTCCCAAGACCGAGATCCAGGCCTACCTGGATGCCCATGCCGCTTAGGTTCCTGCGGTTTCCCGTGAGCGCACCTACTGGATTCAACAGCCACCTTGTTTTGCAAGGCAATCAAGGTTTCAAGATCGGCCCCATTCCAACAATGATGTACTGCGCAGGCTCTGCCGATGGCCCTTACACCCACCATCTAGGTGCTGGGTTGCAAATGAATTACACCGTCGCAGGGAACGTCTACGACCTGGGGTTCCAGCACAAGGGACTCCTCGGCTGGTTCCGGGTTGATCAGTCGGGGAAGATCCAGGCAACCTCCAACGATGAGGAACTCGATGGCTAGAACCCCTAAGGCCATCCGGCAAAGGCGGGCTCGAATGCGCATTGCCCTGCGGCGCATAGATCCGAATTGGTCCGGAAAAAGGCCAAATTCCCCTAACCCTCCGCCATTACGCGAGGACGCGGATCCAGTAAATCTAGTGCTGGCGAGGCGGAACCAACAGTTCCATAACAAACGGCCAGATCCGCTATGCGAGAGGCCGGTCAGATCGTGACGGAGCAACTGAATCGTGACGAGAGGCTTCGGCCGCGTAATGTCTCCCACTCGCAAGTGTGGCTTAAAGTATGGCCACCGGACGAGGGGCTCGACCCACTTCCCGACCGAGGGAAAGCCTCTGGCCCCCGGACGCTCCGCCGTAATCTGCATTGTGGGGCAATTAATTAACATATTGTATAAACTATATATATTAACTCTGTCTTTCCCATGGAGACCCAATGGCCATGTACGAATGCACTGACGAACAATTCCTGGATGACGTCAAGACCCACCGCATGGAGATCATTCAGGATAACGGGCTCTTCCGGCACATCCGATTTGAGCGACCGGACGACCGCTACCACATGCACTTCACACTGACCACCTGGCCCTGCCATCTCTGCGTCACCGGCGACATGGGAACTTTCGTGTTCCACCAGATTGACGATATGTTCAACTTCTTCCAGTTGAAACGCTTGGCCGAACGGCCGAAGGAGACAGTCTTCAAAAAAACGGCCTACTGGGCCGAGAAGTGCATTTGTGAGGACCGCTACATCCATTTGCAGCAATTCGACCGCGACCGACTGCGCAAGGCCGTCAAGGACGCCTTCGACGCCCACTTCGAAGCCCCGGAGAGCGAAGCCGCAAACCATTGCTGGAAGAAATTGGAATGGGAAGTCTTGGATGCTGAGAACGGTTGGGGGGCTAACCAGAAGGCCCTCGACTTCGACCAGGATGGCTTCAAGCTGACGGACTTCGGGGAAAATAACCTGGAGAGCTTCACCTACCAGTTCATCTGGAGCCTATACGCCATCGCCTGGGGCATCGAGCAATACGACGCAACCAAGTCGCCCGCCCAGGCCACGGCCTGAGCCCAAAACGCGTGGTTCGCTTCGCCTGGGAAGGCTGAGGCGCACCCTGTACAGCACGAGGCCCCTTGCGGGGCTTCGTGCTAGGCGGTGGGTATAGGATTTGAACCTACGGACCTAACTCTCATCAGGGCGGCCGATTTTAAGTCGGCTGCAATAGACCACTCTGCCAACCCACCGTTGAAAGAAGCCTAATCCAGGGTGGTGGGAGGGGCAAGCTAATTGGGAAGATCTGCCCAGGATCACCTCGACCCCAAAGAGAAAACCATAAACCCCAAAATTACCATTGGCTTCCCCTAGCAGCATCACAACGGGAACCGCTGCACAGTCCTCTTCATCGCCACGCCAGGGACCGTGTCCAAGCGTGCTCCCCTTGTCCAGGGCGGGCCTACCCCTTCTTGATCTCTAGGGGTTGCACCTGCACCTCGCCACCAAACCCCAGCACGGGCGCCAAGAGCCGGATCGAATCCGCCTTGGCGCTTGGGCATAGGTGACCGTAATGCCTCTCGACCATCCGGGTGTTGGAATGGCCCAGCTGCTCAGCGACATAGGCAAGGGGAACCCCCCGGTTGACCAGCGAAGAAGCGTAGGTGTGGCGCAGCTCATGGAAGGTGACAGCCGGGATCTCCGCTGCGATGCACGCCGCCTCCATCGCGCTGCGCTGATCATAGGCAGCCCAACCAGCGAAATCCTTCAAAGCTTCTGCCCGGCTGCCCCGGATGACTCCCGTCCGTTGGAACATCAGGTCTGTGGCCTTTCTGCCGGCATTGTAGGACACGAACCAACCCAGGCCTTCCTTGGTGAGGATCACGTGTCGGGATTTGTACCCTCCCGTATTGCTCTTGCCGAACTCCAGGAACAGGCTGCCCTGGGGGTTCAGGTCCTTCACCAGGACTTTGGTGAGTTCCCCGTACCTGGCGCCGGTGAACAGGGCTCCCTTGACCAAGGCACGAAACTCGTCTGGACATGCGTTGACTAGGCGCTGCTGCTCATCCACCGTCAGGAAGCGGATACGAGCCTTCACCACACCGGCAAAGGGTTTCACTCCCCGCCAATCGGTTGCCCTGCCAAGGCCTCGGGACTTGGCTGCGAAGTTGAGCGCCGCCTTCAGGTTGGTCAGAATCCGGTTGGCGGTGTCCTTCCTGGCCCGCTTTTCATCCTCGGTGACAGGACCAGCAAGATGCTGGACCTCCTCCCCCTCCTTGCGCCTTGCCCCGGTCTTGCGCTTGGCCACGGTCGAAAGCGACTGGTGCCAGTCCCGCACCTTCTTGAGGGTAAGCTTGGCCAGATCGATATTCCCCAGATCCGGCAGGATGTGGGCTTCGGCACTCTGGGTCATAATCCTGATCCCGTGGACGCCCCGGATCTCCGCGTCGGCAATGTATTCGGCCCAGGCATCCCGCACGGTAAAGGGGCCTTTGTGGGGCACCTCGCCACCCTCCTCCTGAACCGCCTCCCGGGCCCACTCTTCGAACAGAATCTCTGCCTTCTTCTGGGCCTCGGCAAAGCTCAAAATTCCGATTCCATCGGAGGTAAGAAAGTCGTCTGCCGCGCCGAGCAGGGTCTGGCGGAACTTCAACGGCTTGATGTTGATCCGGCAGCCCCTGGCAATCCAGGATCCGCTGCCACCGTTGGTAGGTCTCTTGTACGAGAGATAACGCCCGGGCCCAAGCGTCTCCATGAAACGCTTCCCAACCTGCAACTCGAGACGCTTGTTCCTCGTGTCGAGATCAGTGCTCCGTTTTGTCCTTGCCATCCCCACTCCAGCGGCCCAACAGCGGCCCAAAACACCATCCGGACCAGCCTACACTCAATGGAACCAACATGAACGATCCCATTGAAAGTATTCAACTTGTATTTGCTGGTTGAGTCTGGTTGAGTCTGGTTTAGTCCACTTTTTTGAACCGTCCGGCCTTGACACGGTAGGGGTCGGTGGTTCGATTCCACTCGCGCCAACCAAAAAGAGCCTAGAGAAATCTAGGCTCTACTTGTATTTATACGGCACCATGAAAGTCTGAAATTGCCAGCGGCCCAATAGCCCCCTACCTTGAACGAACATGAACTGGGGTGAACTATACGGGCGCCAAAAGACACTTTGAGGGCGTGGAAGTAGCAATCGCGCCCGGCATTCGCCTGTTGAAAAACTCCGAACTGCAGCGTATGCCCCTGGGTGGACCCTGCGTGGGGTAGTGGTCGTCGCGGACACCAAATATTCCAAAATCTACGCATATACGCATCATGCGTAGATTCTGATCGAGCTAAATGATTAATCGACTTGGGTGAGTAAGATATTTGCCCTTGCATAACGCAAATTTTGCATCAAAATCTACGCATCTACCCATAGTGCGTAGATTCCGAGGCACCCCAGGCATGTCGAGATCTCCCCTGACCCAATCCACAAGAGGCTTTGTCCGCTTGAGCAAGGCCCGCGCCGCCGGCCAAAGCCATACGGTCCAGCGACTGGCCCAAGCTGGGAAGCTGGTCAAGATCCGCCCAGGCCTCTACCGGACATCTCGCCGAGAGGGTCAACCTCACCAGGACTTGATCGATGCCTGTGCGGCGATCCCGGACGGAGTCATCTGCCTGGTCTCGGCCTTGGCCTACCACGGGCTGACCACCACGATGCCCAAGGAGGTCTGGGTTGCCATTCCGAGAAATGCTTACGCCCCGGTCATGGGCCAACCCTGTCGCTTCATCAGGATGGGCGATGGGATCCATCAGGCGGGTGTGGAGACCGTCAAGCTGGGCCGGCAGGGCAACCTGCGGATCTATGGGAAGGCGGTTTCCATTTGTCATGCCCTTCGCTACCGTGAACGGATCGGCCTGGACCTGGCCCTGGAAGCCCTCCGGACCTACCTCCGCCAGGGCGGAAGCGTCAGGGCTTTGGAGGAATGGGCCGATGTCTGTCGAATCCGGAAAACCCTGGCCACCTATCTGGAAGCTATCCTGCAATGACCCGAAAGCCCGACCCATTGAGCCCCGAGAGCGTACTCGCCAAAGTCCGGAACCAAGCCCGCCCTGGATTGACTCCGCATCATGCCCAGGTGATTTTCATTCTGGAACGATTCCTTGCCCGGATCGCCCAGAGCACCCACCGGGACAGGTTCGTCCTGAAGGGAGGCATTCTTCTCTACCTGACCGGCAAAGGTCCCGCGAGCCGCCCTACCATCGACATCGACATGCTGGCGCAAAGCCTGCCCTCTGCCCTTCTGGACCAGACCCTGGCGGAGATCACCCGGGTGGAGGTGGGTGACCGTATCGTCTTCGATCCCGGCGCCATGACCTCCGAGGAGATCCGCGAAGAAGGCCTCTACCCATGCCGCCGCTATGCCATCCCCTTCACCTATGGCCGGAACTACAAGGGCGTTCTCAAACTGGATTTGAGCTTCGGGAATCCCGTCTTCCCATCCCCTCGGCTGATCACCCTGCCAGCCCGGTTCCAGGGACAGGTTGGAGGGGAACTCCTCGCCTACCCCGTTGAAGCCGTGCTTGCCGAAAAGACCCAGACCATCCTGGTGCGCGGCCTGCTTAGCACCCGGGCCAAGGACATCTTCGATGTGTGGAACCTCGCTCGGACGGAGCCGGACCTCCACCTGGCTCTCATCGCGGAATCCCTCCGGGTGGTGGCGATCTACCGGGGAACGGACCTGGCCATGGCCACCATCGCGCTAACCGAAGAGTTCGCCCAAAGCCCCATCCAGAACCGCATCTGGAACCAGTTCCTGAACCGGGAAAGGCTTGCGGCCCCAGCCCTGCCCGAGGTCATGGTGGAGGTACGGAGCTTCATGGGCCCTCTTCACAAGGCGCTTGCTGAAGACCAAACGGCCGATCGGGTTTGGAACATGGAAACCCACATCTGGGGCTGAAGCGTGCTGAACTCGCCCAGTTCATCATCAGCAACGGCGAGCGGCCCGAACGGCTCGAACCCAACCAGCTTAATTCCCGCCGGGACATTGTATTCGCCGCCGAAGTCCTCAACTTGGTGAACCAGAACCAGGGACACGTCTTCGCATACGGTTAGCACAAGAGCGTGGATTTCCAGCAGCACAGCGTTACGAGGAGATGGTCGATGCACGGGAATCACCTTGACGTGGTGATCCCACCCCAGCAAAGATGTGGCGACCCACGGCTGGGAAGGTCGGCAACATGGCCGGCTGAAGCCAAGCCGGATCCCTGCGCAGGAGTGAAACCATGGCCGCCCCCGACACCCTCCGCAACACGAAAATGAAGCTCAACGATGGGCGCGGCGCGATTCCCGCGCTCGGATTCGGCACCTTGATTCCCGACCCGGTGGTGACCCGGAACGCGACGAAAGCGGCACTGGAAGCGGGATTTCGCCTGCTCGACACCGCGGAGCGCTACCGGACCGAGCAGGAGGTCGGAGAAGCGATGGAGGAGGTGTTCAAGGCGGGGAAGGTCAAGCGGGAGGACGTGTTTGTCATCACGAAACTCTGGAATACCAATCATCGCCCCGAACGGGTCAGGCCCGCTTTCGAGGCCAGCCGCAGGAGACTCAAACTCGACGTCGTCGACCTCTATCTCGTGCACACGCCCTTTGCCTTCAAGCCCGGAGACGAGCAGGACCCGAGGGATGCGGACGGCAACGTGATCTACGACCAGGCGGTGACGTTGCTGGACACCTGGAGGGCGATGGAGGCGCTGGTGGATGAGGGCAGGTGCAAGGCCATCGGCTTGTCGGACGTGGGTCAGGAACAGGTGGAAGAAATCTTTGCTGCGTCCAGGATCAAGCCTGCGGTCATTCACGTGGAATCACATCCGTATCTTCCGGAATGGGACCTTCTGGACTACTGCACGAAAAATGGCATCGTGCTGCAGGCATTCGCTGCGCTGGGGCATCACAGCAAGCCTGACCTGCTTGAGGATCCTGTCATCACCAGCATCGCCGGGAGGGTCGGCAAGACGCCGGCGCAGGTCCTGCTCGCCTGGGCGATCCAGCGCGGAACGGCTCCCCTGACCACCTCCAAGACGCCCGCCCGCATCAAGGAGAACTTCAATGTTTCCGCTCTTCCTGAAGACGCCATGCGGGCCATCACCGAAGGCATCACGTCGAGGATCAGGTTCAACTCCGTCGTGAAGACCGGCGTGCCCGGATTCATTCCCAGAAGCGATTGAGGCAGGCGGACAGGGAACTCACAGCCAGATCTCATTGACATCGTTGCCAAGTGGCCGTCGAGCGACCGTAACCTGTCCGCAGTTCACGGATCCTTCAAGGCTGAACCGCCTGCGTTCCGCGCCGCCAGGGCGGCCCAACAGCGGCCCAAAACTCCATACGGACCAGCCCGAACGCAGTGGGACCCACATGAACTATTTCGTTGAAAACACGCCTATTGTAATTGCTGGTTCAGTCTGGTTGAGTCTCGTTAAGTGCCATTAATGGGGCTGTCGGGCCTTGACACGGTAGGGGTCGGTGGTTCGATTCCACTCGCGCCAACCAGTAAACAGAAGAAAACAGGCCACTTCAATGTGGCCTGTTTCTTTGTCCGGCTGCGGAAAGGGAGGCGTGTCCACCACGTGTCCAAAACACTGTGGCAGTTAGGTCCATCTGGACCCGAACAGCGAAGAGCGGAGTGGCGGCTTAAAGGTTATCTGCACGACCAGGAGCGCGACCTAACAACCGGTTGCAGTCTGGGCCTGCATGGAGGCGGGTTTGCTAAACTCCGTACGGGAGCCTGGACTACTGGGATTCCAGGATAACATTAAAGTTTCATATCTCGCCATCGAACCCTTTTACATCATCAGGGGCCGAAAGATAGGATGCATTCCGGCATCGCCAAGCTGAGATGTCGGAAGGATAGGCGTGGCGGTCGAAGCGCGGGGCACTGGTTCCCAGGTTCCCACGACCCATCTGCGGATGGGAACCGCCCGGACCGCCACCAGTCCTGAAGTTCCCGCGGTTCCCCGCATTTCCACGAACCGGGAAGGATTGATCATGGAGCCATGCCTATTTGGAGCAGCCAACCCAGCAGCGGAGGAAGAAAAATTCGGCACCATCAGGGCAGAGGAGGTTGACGGGACCGATCTACTTCGCCACAATTGAATCCTGCCAGCGTGATCGTGCTACGGCCCTTCACGTCAAGCAGAGCCCCGAGAGCCCACCCCTGGTGGGCTCTTGCGTTTCTAAGGCCTATAGTAGAATGTATTTATTGTATTTGGATGAGTTTGGGCATACAGGCCGGTGGATACCCAATGATCCCCAATATGGGCACCACCCCTTCTTCGGCCTCGCGGGGTTCGCCATCCCGGGTGACCGCTGGGCGAATCTGGACCGACAGTTCTTCCGGCTGAAGCGCGACCTCTACAAGAAGGAACTCGCACAGTTCGTCATCAGCAAGGGCGAGCGGCCTTGATCATCATGGATCGGCGTAACGACGCCCTGAACAGCGTCGTGTTGGGAGCCGCGCAGTCCTTCATCTTCGGCCGGGCACAGGACAACTACGGGCGTTCCATTGATCGCATCGTGGAGGCTCCACTGCTTGTGCCGTCGGAGTGGTACCACGGCGTCCAGATGGCCGACATGCTTGGCCGGGCCATGTCAGCGGTCAACCTCCACCGGTTGGGCCTGCAGAGGGGCCTGGCGAAACTCGAAGCCATCCTGGGACCCAAGCTGGATGCCTTCGGCTACACCAAGGACCCCTGGGGAACCGTCTATTTGAAGGCACCCGCCTACCAGGCCTGACTGCCCTTGTGGCGGTCCCTGCCTGGCCTCACAATAGGTCGCAAGTGGGTTGGGCAGACTCGACCGGCGCTGGGCCTTGGCGGATTCGTCAGGGCCCTTCGACTATTCCGCTTCCCTACGCCTTGCCCTGCCCTTCCTCTCCGCTTTCGGTTTGGGTTCGACAGCAGGTTCGAACAGTCCGAGCTTCGGACTCAGTTTTTCGATGGAAGCCGAAAGCGCCTGCCGGGCAATGTGGCCATAGTGCCGCTCACACATCCGGGTGTCGGCGTGGCCCAGTTGCTTGGCTACGAACATCAGGGGGACGCCGGTGTAGAGGGCCCCCATCACCAGCGGACGCAGGTCCAAGTCGCAGGACGCTACCAGCTTGCGCTGCTCGGCCACGTCCAGGAATCGCACGCGCTGGGAGGCAGTTTTCTGGAAGGGCTTGACCTCGCGCCACGGGGTTGCGCCCACCGTCTTGCGCTGGGCGGCGGCGAAATTCAGCGCCGCCTTAAGGTCCTTGAACCAGTCCTCGGCCTTCTTCTGGGCCTGGGCGTAGTTCAGGATGCGGATCCCGTCAGCATCCGTGTAGTCATCGGCATCTCCCAGCCGCGACTGCTTGTCGACCTTGTCCCCCACGTCCTTCCAGCGCGCCAGCCACGCTCCTGCCTGCCCCGACCGGGGACGCCGGTAGGCCAGGTAGAAACCCGCGGCGAGCGGTGTCTGATGCCGGATGGCGATATCCAGCTTCAGGCGGTTGCTCCGGAACGACACCCGCGAAGGAGCGCCCTTGTGCCGATGGCGTTGGGAGGAACTCATCCTGGAAGCCAGGCCCGCGTTCCGGACCTTTTACAGCGGCTGAGGGCGATCGCTTCAGGTGGATGAAGGTTGCCAGGCGAGGAAGGAGTTCGGCAGATGGGTAACCCCTTCAAATGCTGTGGCCAGAGGCCAAACAGCGGCCCAATAGTCCCCTACCCTGAACGAACATGAACTGGGGTGAACCAAACGGGCACCAACAGACACTTTGGTGAACTTGGCCGATCAGGAAATTATTCAGGGCGAGGCGAGGACCTCAGCCAAGCCACTGCCGCCTCGACCATGGGGTGGTACCGCTTGGCATTCCAGGCCAGGGCCGCCGTCACCACCATGACCCGTTCCGCCAGAGGCCGGACCACGACATTCTTGGGTGCGAGCTTGCGCATGGCCGATGGCACCAAGGCAACGCCTTGCCCACAACTGACATAAGCCACCTGGGAGGTGACCGACCGCACCTCGTGGAACACGCGCGGGGCAAAGCCATGGGAACGGCAGACCGAGATCAGCATGTCGAAATACACCGGACTCACCTGCCGGGATGACATCACCAGGCGCTCAGACTCCAAGGACTTGAGCGGAACCCGGGCGAACCCGGCCAGCGGGTGGTCCCTGGGCAGCGCCACCGCCAGGCGATCCTCCGCCAGGGGCAGGGAGGAGATCCCGCTGCCGATCTCCCCTTCCACCCGGGCAAAGGCCAGGTCCAGTTCCCCTGACTCCAGGCCCGGGACCGCCTCCACGCTGTCGATCTCGCGCACGAAGAGGGTGAGGTTCGGATAGGTCTGCCGGAAGGCCTCCAGGAAGGGCGGCACGATCTCCAGCATGGCCGAGGTGATGGCCCCGACGTTGAGGACCCCCGACTGCCCCGCGGCCACCTCGCGGACGACCGTTTCCAGCTGCTCGACCTGTGCGGCGAAACGCCGCACGGCGGGCAGGATGGCCGCGCCGGCCGGGCTGAGCTTGGTGCCGCGCCGGGACCGGTCGAACAGCTGGAGCTTGAGCGACTGCTCCAGCACCTTGATCTGCTCGGTGAGCGGAGGCTGGGACATGCCCAGGCGCTTGGCCGCCCGGCCGAAATGCTGTTCCTCGGCCACCGCGAGGAACATCCACAACTGACGCATCAGCCTGAAGTCGATCGTGCTCATGCCCGAATGGACCTCCCATGCCCCAGGGGGCGATGTTTTCTCATACGTCCAGGCTATCACTGAGATCTAACAATAAAATTATACATATCAGGATTCCCGCGTGATGATCCATATCATTCAAGGGATCACAGCTATGACCCATGCCACCCAGCTCGACCGCCTCAAAGGGCTCGACACCAACACCGTTTCCGATGCCCTCGATTTCCTCGGCCTGCCCGGCGCCACCTTCGGCTTGCGGCCGCTGTGGGCTTGCCCGAAGATCGTCGGGCGGGCCAGCACCATCCAGCTCGGCCCCAAGACCGATGCCAAGCCCTCGGTGCACCTGGTTTCCCCTGTCATCGACGCAGTCACCAGCGACGACCGGGTTCTGGTCATCGCCGGCGGCGTGGACGGCATCTCCTGCTGGGGCGACATCCTCGCCAACGCGGCGCGGGCCAGGGGGATCCGCGGCTCGGTCATCGACGGGATGACCCGCGACATCGAGGGCAGCGAAACGATCGGCTACCCGGTGTACGGCCGTGGCATCACCATGATCAGCGCCCGCAACCGGGTGGTCCAGATCGACTCCGGGATCCCAGTCCAGATGGCGGGGGTCACGGTGCACCCGGACGACTTCGTCATCGCCGACCGCTGCGGCACGGTCTTCATTCCGGCGGCCCGGATGGACGAAGTGCTGGATCTCGGGGAGCGGATCGCCCGCAGGCAGGAAGGCATGGTGGCGGCCGTGCGCTCCGGGCGGCCGGTTGCCGAAGTCATGCACGACAAGGAATTCGAAGCCATTCGCACGCGCCAGGAGCCTCTACCATGAACGAGAACCGCCTCAGGCCCACGGCCGAAGACCAGGAGCTGGTCCTGCTCTTCGCCGGCCTCGACACGCCCGCCGTTTCCGACGCCATGGACAGGCTCAGTCTCCATGGCCAGGCGCTGGGGATCACCCCCCTGGCGGACTACCCGACCGCGGTGGTCGGCCCCGCCTTCACGGTGAAGTATGTGCCCGCCAGCGTCCCGGCCGGAACGGTGGGCGACTTCATCGACGACGTGGCCGAAGGCGACATCGTCGTGATCGACAACGACGGCCGCATCGACTGCACCGTCTGGGGCGACATCATGACCCAGGTTGCCGGCCTGCGCGGCATCGCCGGCACGGTGATCGACGGAGTCTGCCGGGACGTGAACCGGGCCTTGGCCGATGGCTATCCGCTCTTCACCGCCGGGCGGTTCATGCGCACCGGCAAGGACCGGGTCCAGGTGGAGGCGGTCAACACCACGGTCGCCATCGGCACCGTCCGAGTGGCTTCCCGCGACCTGGTCGTGGCTGATGCAAACGGGGTGGTGATCGTGCCCCGCCACCGGGCCCGGGAGGTGGCCGGAATCGCCCGGGAGATCGAGCAGGTCGAGGCCACCATCCGGGAACGCATCGCCCAGGGCGGCACCCTCCGGGAAGCCCGTGCCGCGCTCGGCTACCACACCCTGCAGAGGAGGGCCTGATGTCCGCCCAATCCCCGTTCAACGCTGAAACCCTCGAACTGGCCCGAAAGCTCGGGACGGCCACGCTGCATGAGGCCTCCGGCCTGCCGACCAGCGCCGTGGACCCGGCCCTGCGTCCGGTCTGGGCCGGTGCCTCGGTCGCCGGTCCAGCCTTCCCGGTGGAATGCGCGCCCGGCGACAACCTGGCCATCCACCTGGCCTTGGAGCAGGCGCCGCGCGGCAGCCTCCTGGTGGTCACGGCCAGCGGATTCATCGCCGGCTACTGGGGCGAGGTCCTCACCGTTGCGGCCGAAGCCGCCGGCATTGCCGGGCTGGTGATCGACGGTGGCGTCCGCGACACCGCCGCCCTTACGGCCCGGCATTTCCCGGTCTTTGCGCGCGGCATCTCGGTCCGGGGAACCCGGAAGGCATGCGCTCCCTCGGTCGGGCAACCCATCAGCCTGATGGGAACTCAGGTGGCCGCAGGCGATCTGGTGGTGGCGGACGATGACGGGGTGGTTGTCATTCCGGCCGCTCAGGTCGAGAAGACATTGGCCGATGGCAAGGCCAGAGCGGACAAGGAAGAAGCCATCATGCAGCAGCTTCGCCAAGGCCGTACCACCCTGGACCTGCTTGGACTCTCCCAGCGGGGTGCCCGTCCATGACCACGACGATGCCAACCGAGTCCAGCCAGTCCAGGATTCCGGTCAAGATAAACATCGTGGAATTGGACGTCGCAGCGTACGACGGCGGCGTGATGCGTCTCCCGTGGATCGTCACAAAGGCCGGAGCATTCGGCACCGACCATGCGCTTTATCATGCGTGGAGGTGGTTGAGAGAGCAACGCCGACCGGGCACCAAACCATCGACCCATTACCAGGCAAGCCTTCAACCGAAAGGATTTCAATCATGAGAAACGACCTGCCAATCATCGGCATCACCATGGGCGACGCCGCAGGCGTGGGGCCCGAGGTGATCGTCAAGGCTCTGCTGAACCCGGTTGTATATCAACGATGTCGGCCGCTGGTGATCGGCGATGCCGATCGACTTTCATTGGCGAACCGGATCGTCGGGGGAAACCTGAACATCCGCCGTATTGCCAAAGCAGATGACGCCAGCTATCAACTGGGATCCGTTGATTGCATAGATGTGGGCCTTATTCCTGAGGACCTGCCGTTCGGGCAGGTATCAGTCATCGCCGGGCGAGCCGCATACCACTACGTCAAACGCGCCGTGGAACTCGCCAAGGACGGAAGCATTGATGCCATCTGCACAGCCCCGCTCAACAAGGAAGCCTTGAACGCCGCGGGCTATAAATTCCCTGGGCACACCGAATTATTGGCACACCTCACAGGGGCGGGAGAGGTGTTGATGATGCTTGTCACGCCCAAACTCAGAGTCATCCATGTCACGACCCACATCGGTATCATCGATGCCATCGGGAAAATTGAGCCTGGCCTGGTGCAGAGAACCATCGAGCGCGGGCACGCGACCCTGCGGAATGCCGGGATTGATCGGCCTCGCATCGGAGTCTGCGGGATCAATCCGCATGCGGGTGAGAACGGACTGTTCGGCTACGGCGAAGAGGAAGAAAAGATTCTCCCTGCCATCAGGATCCTTCAGGAACGCGGTCTGGACGTCACCGGCCCGCTGCCGGCCGACACGCTTTTTTTCCGAGCCGGGCGTGGAGATTTTGATCTTGTTGTTGCGATGTATCACGACCAGGGACATGGCCCAGTGAAGGTGCTCGGCCTGGAAACAGGTGTAAACGTGACGGTCGGGCTGGACGTGGTTCGCACTTCCGTTGATCACGGTACGGCGTTCGACATTGCTGGAAAGGGTGTCGTCGACGAGCAAAGCATGATTGAAGCGTTGCGGCAGGGTGCTGAATTGGCCAACCGCCGCGCGTAAAGCATCGGTCCTGGGATCCCCTCGTGTCCGCATGCGGGTCTTCGTCGTTTGGGATCCGGCCCAGACCGGGAAGGAGTTGTTCGTTTTGAAGCTCCCAAGGTTCTCCAAAAAATTCCAAAGCGGGAAGCGGGGCTCCTACCCTCAGGTGAGAAGCCCAATACCGATCAAGGAGTTCCTGATCCACGGCGCCAGGGCGAGCAGGCCCCAGTTCGCCAGGTTGCGTGTGGGCTTCGCGCCCACGGGATGGAACCTCCGATCGGCGGCCACCGGCGCTTGGCAGATAGCCACCCCCATGGTTCCAGGTCCAAATCAGAGCGTCCAAAACTAATGGGTGGTCAGTTTGATCATGTTTTGCTATGAATATTTTTCGAGGGACGCCCCATGGAGCTGCGGCATCTGCGCTACTTCGCCGTCATCGCCGAACTCGAGAACTTCTCCAAGGCTGCCGAGGCGCTGCACATCGCCCAGCCAGCCCTATCCCAGCGCATGCAGGATCTGGAGGCTGAACTCGGCCTGAGTCTTTTCGAGCGCATGGGTCGCGGGGTCCGCCTGACCAGGGCCGGTCACTACTATCTGGAGGAGATCCGGCAGATTCTGGCCCGGGTTGATGCGGCGGGCAAGCAGGCCGGCCAGATTGAGCGGGGCGAGGTGGGCTCCTTGCGCCTGGCAGTTCTGGAGGCCTTGGCCCTCGCCCCACCCGTCCCGCAACTCCTGAAGGAACTGCGCACCCATCATCCCGGCCTGCATCTGAAGCTGGTTGGCATGCCGACCCTGGCCCAATACGAGGCGATCCATGCGGGCAGCATCGATGCCGGCTTCGTAGCCCACCGGGCCTTCCAGGACCAGGACATCCAGGGCCTGCCGGTGATGGCCCTGCCCTTCCATGCCATGGTGCCGCTGGGCCATCCCCTGGCGGCGCGCCCAAGCGTCCTATGGAAGGACCTGGAGAACCTTGACTTCATCTGGCCGGAGGAGGAGGCCAGGACCTCCTACTGGACTGTTTTCCGGACAGCGCTCGAAGGCAAGGGCTGGCAACCGCGAGTGGTCCAGGAGGCCAGCAGCAACATCACCATCACCAGCCTCGTTGCCGCCGGCTATGGGTGTTCGCTCGGGATCTCCGTGCCCGGTTCGGCCGCGCCGGAGGGGATCAAGCTGATTCCGATCCTGGACACGGACCTGCGATTGCAGATCCAGCTGGTCTGGCACCGGGACAATCCATCTCCCGCTCTCCAGCGCTTCCTGGAACTGGCCCGAAAGGTGCTGGACCCCGCCGGTTCCGCCGATGTCGGATTTGCATAGCAGCCCAGTGCTCAGGTCATCAAGAACCTGTACGCTTCCGGAAGGAACGGCAATGTCCAGAATGGTCAAAAGCTTCGACACGACCCAACGCATCGACGGGAAGCGATTGATCCGGAGGCTGGATCAACTGGCCAGGATCGGGAAAAAGGAAGATGGGTCGTGCTGCCGTCTGGCCCTTACCGACGAGGACCGCATGGGGCGGGACCAGGTCGTGGCCTGGATGCGGGAACTGGGCATGGAGGTGAGGGTCGACCGCATCGGGAACATCTTCGGCCTGCGGAAAGGCAGCCAGGACCTGCCTCCCGTGATGACGGGATCCCACATCGACACGGTCGCCACCGGGGGAAGGCTCGACGGAAACTACGGGGTTCTGGCCGGCCTGGAGGTGGTCCAGACCCTGAATGAAGCGAACGTCACCACCGACCGCCCCCTGGTCGTCGCCGTCTTCATGAACGAGGAAGGGGTGCGCTACCAGCCGGACATGCTGGGCTCCCTGGTGTATGCGGGGGGTCTCTCCGTCGAGGAGGCCCATGCGGTCACCGGGATCGACGGCTCCAACCTGGGTTCGGAACTGAAGCGCATCGGCTACGCAGGAGAAATGCAGCCAGGCGCCATTGTTCCGAAAGCCTTTGTCGAGCTGGCACATCGAGCAGGGTCCCATCCTGGATGCGCAAGGGGAAAGCCTGGCCGCGGTAAGCCATCTCCAGGGCATCTCCTGGCAGGAGGTCACGATCCAGGGGGTTTCGAACCACGCGGGGACCACGCCCATGCGGTTGCGACGCGATGCGGGATACGCGGCCGGCCGCCTCCTGTGCTTTGTCCATGATCTGGCGAAGGAGATCGGTGGCACCCAGGTGGGAACGGTCGGATCCGTCAAGCTCAGCCCCAACCTGATCAATGTCATTCCAGGAGAAGCCATTCTGACGGTGGACCTGCGCAATGCGGACGAATCCCTGCTCAAGGAGGCCGAGCGGCGTCTGGAGGTGTTCCTCGCGGACCTGGCGCGCTCCGGAAACCTGACCATCCGGACGCGCCGGCTCTGCCGCTTCGAACCGGTCGTGTTCGATGAGCAGGTGGTCAAGGTGATCGAAGCCTCCGCCTCGAAGGTGGGCGTTCCGGTGCGCCGCATGACGTCGGGGGCCGGCCAGGATGCCCAGATGATGGCCCGGATCTGCCCCGCCGCCATGATCTTCGTGCCCAGCATCGACGGCATCAGTCACAACCCCGCAGAGAACACCCGGGCCGAGCATCTGGAACTGGGCGCCAACGTGCTTCTGCATACGCTGCTGAGCCTGGCCGATCAGGAAATGATCTAGAATTCACGCAACTCCGCTTGCAGCGCAGCCAGGAAGTCCCGGAGAACCTTTTCCCGCTGGGCCGCCAGTCGGCTTCCGGCTTCGGTGTTCATGGCGGGCCGCAGTTTCAGGAGCTTCTTTTCGAAATGGTCCAGGCTCCAGGCCTTGTCGTCCAGTTCCCGGGCGCAGGCCCATGGGTCCCGGGGATCCCAGAGGCCGGCGCCCATGGCGCCGCCGGTGGCGAACACCCGGGCCAGGCCGATGGCGCCCAGGGCCTCCAGCCGGTCGGCATCCTGGAGCACCGCCCCTTCCAGGCTGGTGGCGCGGGCCCCCCCGGAATAGCTGTGGGTGGCCACAGCCCCGGCGATCAGCTCCGCCCGGCCGGCAAGTTCCGGGATCGACCGGCACCAGTCCAAGGCCAGCGGCCCGGCCTGGCGTGCCGTGCCCGCGGAATCGGGATGATTCTTGGGCAGATAGACCAGGTCATGGAGCAGCGCCGCCGCCGCGCAGGCCTCCCGGTCGGCTCCCGCCTCGCCGGCGATGGTTTCGGCCAGCCGCGCCACCCGCAGGCAGTGGGCCAGGTCATGGGCCCCGTCCCGGCGCTCGGCTTTGAAACAGGCTTCCAGCCGCGCCAGGAGGGCGGGCATCCATGGGTAGTCGAGCGGGTCAGGTGCTGGCATCATCCCTGCCAGGGTATCGGTCGCCTTGCACCGTGATCTTCGACAGCGCCAGGTCAAGGTCGCGCAGCTCATCAGGCGTGAGTTCGATCTCCGTCGCGCCCAGGTTCTCCTCCACCCGGTCCAGCCTGGTCGATCCGGGGATCGGAACGATCCATGGTTTCCGTGCAAGCAGCCAGGCCAGCGCAATCTGGGCTGGCGTGGCCCGCTTCCCTTGTCCGACGCTGCGGAGAAGATCGACCACGACCCGGTTGGACTTGCGCGCCTCCGGGCTGAAGCGGGGAAGGGTGTTGCGGAAATCGGTGTCGTCGAGCCTGGTATTCTCATCAATCGCTCCGGCCAGATAGCCCCTGCCCAGCGGGCTGTAGGGGACGAGCCCGATCCCCAGTTCCTCAAGCGTCGGAAGGATCCCGGTTTCCAATTCGCGCCACCAGATCGAGTATTCACTTTGCAGCGCCGTCACCGGCTGAACGGCATGGGCTCGCCGGATCGTCTGGACGCCAGCCTCGGAAAGACCAAAATGCTTGACCTTGCCCGCTGCGATCAGGTCCTTGACGGCCCCGGCGACGTCCTCGATCGCCACCCGAGGATCGACCCGGTGCTGATAATACAGGTCAATGACGTCCGTCCTCAGGCGTTTCAGGGAACCCTCCACTGCCTGCCGGATGTGCTCCGGACGGCTGTCCAGCCTGCTCCACCTGGGTTCGCCAGGATAGGCCGGAGCCTCCCCGAACTTGGTGGCGATGATGACCCGGTCGCGAACGGGTTCAAGGGCTTCGCCGACCAGTTCCTCGTTGACGAACGGGCCGTACACCTCGGCCGTGTCGAAGAAATTGACGCCTCGGTCGACGGCGGCACGGATCAGCGCGACCATCTCCCCTTTGTCCTTGGGAAGGCCACGGGAATAGCTCATCCCCATGCAGCCGAGGCCGAGGGCTGACACCTCCAGACCTCTGTTTCCAAGCCGGCGCGTCTTCATCTGTGGCTTCCCTCCCTTCAAAACAGGGTGCCCCCTCATTCCTGAGTATAGGATCTTCGCACCCCCATGATCTCCAGGCGCGTCTTCCCAGCGGGCCGCTGCCAGGCCACCTCGTCGCCGGGCTCGGCATCCAGGAGCGCCTTCGCCAGCGGCGACACCCAGCTGATTTGGCCGGTTGCGGGCTCGGCCTCGTCCTCCCCCACGATGGTGAGCGCCTCGGTGCTGCCGTCCTCGTGGCGGACTTCCACGGTCGTCCCGAAGCGGACCCGGTCCGGCGCCTGGACGGCGGGATCCACCAGGATGGCCCGCTGCAGCCGCCCCTCCACCCAGCGCAGGTCCCGCTGCAGGAGCGCCCGTTCGTGCGGATCCGCGGCAGGGCCGATCGACCGCAGGCGGGATGCCAGGTCCGCAGCCTGTGCTCGCAGCCGCTGGAGCCCCGCGGGCGTGACGTAGTTGGGATGGGGGCTCTGGGGGCGCTCGGGCAGCACCTCCGGGCGGTCCGCGTCGTCGGAATCCTTCACAAAGGCTCGGTTCACAACCACACTCCGGGATCGAGGGACAGCGGCCTTCAGCCGTGAGCCGGGGAGCCGGATCCCTTGTTCAGCCCTATCATCATGCCGTCAGTCTCCGTGGACGGCATAACATCCGGGTGAGGAACGTCTGAATGCCCTGGAACCATGGCTTGGACCGCGCGGCGAAAGGTCACTTCCCAGCGGCGCCCTCACACTTCGATCGCGCCGCCGATGGAGCGCAAGTGCCGACGAAAGGTCAGCGTGGGATCGGCGCGCCGGGATGCGAGGAACCTGGCGAACTGCGACTGCTGCCTGAACGAGGTGCCCATCTGCATGCGGGCGGCCTGGAGCCGTTCCGTATCCCGGATGGATGAAGCCGATTCCGCCACCTCTGCAGCCCGGTCAAGCGGAACGAACAGGATGCCGTCATCGTCACCCAGGACGAGGTCGTCGGAAGTCACCTGATGGTCCCCGCATCGGGCCGACTGGAACGCCGAGGGTTCCTGCTGGTCAAGACGCCGGGGGCCGGCAGGCAGGGCGCCAAGGCTGAAGATGGGCAGGCGGATGGTGGCCAACTCCCGGCTGTCCCGGTGGAAACCCCAGATCACCATCCCGGAAAGACCGGCGCCGGCGACCTCCAGGGTCACCAGGTCCCCGACACACGCCTCGTCGACCCGTCCCCCGTTGTCCACCACCAGCACGTCGCCACGGGAAGCGCCTTCAAGGGCCTCGAGGAACACGTCGACACTGCCATAGTGCCGAACCGGGAGCGCGCGGCCCGCCATGTGGATGCCCTTCCACAGTGCGGTCATGGCGGGAGGAGCGAAGCGGACCGGGACCGCCAGTCGCATGCAGGCGTCGGCGACATGGGGTGTCGTCAGGTCGAGGTAGGTTCTTTGCAGTGTCACGGCATCCATGCGGCTCTCCTTCCGGTGGGGTCAGTCTGCGTTTTGCAGGTCGCGCAAAAGATGGTTCCAGAGGTTGGTCATGGCAAGCTCCGGTTGCTGAACCCCCGTTCGGCCAGGAGCGGCGGTCAGATTTCGGAATGATTCGTTGAGACCGATCACAGCTCTGCCTATAGGCTGGTCAGGAACCAGGGAGGAGACCATGACCATCCGAATCTGCATTGCCGGGGTCACCGGCTGGACCGGCAGCGCCGTGGCCCGGGCCGTGCTCGGGTCGAAGGACTTCCAGTTGGCCGCGGGCATCGCCCGCAAACGGGCCGGGGAGGACCTGGGCGCCGTCCTGGGCGGCGCGCCCCTGGGGCTGAAGGTGGTCCCGGGCCTGGAGGAGGCTATGGCCACCCCCTTCGACGTGCTGGTGGACTTCACCGCGCCGGATTCCGTCAAGGCCCGCTCCCTCCAGGCCATGGCCGCCGGCCGGCACGTGGTGATCGGCACCTCCGGCCTGACGGCGCCGGACTATGCCGACCTGGAGGCCGCGGCCCTGGCCAGGGGGGTTGGGCTCATCGCTGCCGGGAACTTCTCCATCACCGCCGCCCTGGCCAAGCACTTCGCCCTGGTGGCCGCCCGCTACCTGCCCTCCTGCGAGATCATCGACTACGCCCACGCCGAGAAGCCCGACGCCCCCAACGGCACCACCCTGGAACTGGTCGAGGCCATGGGGGCGATCCGCCCCAGCGCCCTGGGCGTGGCCCTGGACAGGATCCACGGCTTCCCAGCCGCCAGGGGCGCCGCCCTCGCCGGCACCCAGGTGCACTCGGTGCGCCTGCCCGGCTACATCATCGCCTTCGAGACCATCTTCGGCCTGCCCCACGAGCGACTCACCATCCGCCACGATGCCGGCGCGGGGGCCGATCCCTACGTCGCAGGGGTGCTGCTGGCGGTGCAAAAAGTCGTGGAATTGAAGGGAATGGTGCGCGGGCTGGACACTTTGATGCTCCGGGAAGCCAGGGGATGAACATGAATCATTAGCGATGGGCATTCATTTCATTGAATTTCAGTTGAATATCTTCCAGGTTGTCCCATGGTGCCTTCCGGAATCCAAAGCGAGGTGTTCAATCATTTGGGCGAGAAAGCCCAATTGGGGGCATGAAGAATAAAAAAAATTGGTCCTCATTCAGCCAACACCAAAACCTATGACCTTGTCGTTCATTGATGATTATTTAAATATTGGGCAGCGTTCCAACGTAGACAAGTCGGTAAAAATGTAATGCTTTGTGCGTTTAATGTACGACAGAGTGTCGGATGAATGCTCTACAAGGATTTTTTGGCGTGCCTGATGGCAACCCCCGGCCGATCAGATGGTGCTGGATGGGCGCTTCGTTCGGCCAGCTTTTGAACCTCGTCCACGACAAATGTGAAACCTTAGCCGAGGGTAACGGCCTGAGCCCTGGGATGCTCCTCAGACCAAGCCTTAAAAGCGGGATGCGGGTTTGTAGGCATTTTAACTTACACCAATTTCAAATAATACTTACGTAATTTACCCCTTTTCCCGACTTGATTTGCGGGTAATTAAGAAATATATTTAAGATAAATAAATTAACAATTTAAATTTCAAATCCCGGTTTGTTACGTAGCTTCAGGCCATGGGAACAGACGACTTAGCCACTTGAGTGAACCTTTGAACCGAAACGTGATGAGGTGGCCACATGATCAAGCATATGAAAGTGGGGCAAAGGCTGTTTTTCGGCTTCACGCTCGTTCTTTCATTGTTGGTATTGGCAGTGGGAGTGTCCCTCTGGAATATGATCCGCATGTCCGACGATCTGACCCAGATCGTCAGGGTCTACCATGCTGCCGAGAGCTTCGCCAGCACCATGGCCCTTGAGGTCCAGACGACCCAGGGCCGGCTTCGCACGCTCCTCCTCGCCAAGACGCCAAAGGAAGTGGAACTCACTAATGATCAACTTGCCACCAGCCTGAAGAACTACGACATGGCGTCCGAAAGTATCGGGAAACTGCTCCGATCGGACCAGGCAAAAGCCCAATTCAACAAATTATTGCAGCTTCGTGACGAGGCCAGGGGATTGAACAACAAGGGGCTCGAGATCCTGGGCACGGGCGACAAGGATGGCGCCACCGATCTGCTGCTGGGAACGGCCCGGGAGGCCAACCGCCATTGGATCGCCGAACTGGCAGTGCTCAAACAGGGCATGGAAGAGCAGATGGACAGGGCCTATCAGGAAGCCGGCCAGGCTTACCACCGATCGAGCGCGATCCTCATCGCGCTCGCTGTCCTGGCGGTCGCGCTGGGGCTCGGCGCGGCGATCGCAATCACCCGCAGCATTGTCGGTCCCCTGCATGAATTTGTCGGGGTGATGGCCGCCGCGGCCAAGGGCAACCTGAAGGTGCAGGCTCGAGCCCAAGCCCGGGATGAGCTGGGAGACCTGGGCCGCAGTCTCAACGACATGCTCGGGCGCCTGAAGGAAACCGTGGGCGGGGTGGCCCGCGCGGCCACCTCGGTGGCCAGCGGCGCGACCGAGCTCTCTGCCTCCTCGGAGGAGATGTCCGCAACCACCGCGCAGCTCGCAAGGGGCGGAGAGACCATGCACAATGTCACCGAGCAGGTGGCCGCCGCCATGGTCCAGTTGTCGGCAAGCGTCCAGCAGGTCGCCGCGAACGTGAAGGTCTCGGTGGACCAGTCCCGCCTCGCGGTGAAGGCCGCCGAGACCGGAGGCGAGGATGGAAGGCAGACCTCGGCCGGCATGGAAAGGATCCGGTCGGCGACTGCGAATATCGCCCGGGCGGTGGGAGTCATCCAGGATATAGCCCGGCAGACCAATCTCCTGTCCCTGAACGCCGCCATTGAGGCGGCCAAGGCAGGACAAAATGGCAAGGGTTTCGCCGTCGTGGCCGAGGAGGTGCGCAAGCTGGCGGAACGCAGCCGCCAGGCGGCCGCGGAAATCGAGAGCCTGATCGGCGAAACCCATTCGGCCGTGGAAAGCGGGCGCCAATCGGTCCAGGGGGCCGTCGACCTGATGGTGAACATTCAACAGAGCATCGGCACCATCGCGGGAATGGTGGGGGAGATCGGTTCAGCCACGGAGGAACAGTCCAGAACCGCCACGGAAGTGAGCCGGCGGCTGGAGGACACCTCTCGGGAGGTCGGGCAGAACGCCGCCGCCACCCATCAGCTTTCCGCAACGGTGCAGGAGATCAGCAGGACCGCCTTCGACCTGGCCAAAATCTCCGAAGGATTGGCGCTGTCGGTCGGCCAGTTCGTGGTTTGATCGGCCGATCGGATGGCGGCGCTCAGTCGATCAGTTTGTGCTGGAAGGCATAGCGCGTCAGTTCCACATTGGATGACTTGCCCAGCTTCTCGCCGAGCCGTGAACGATAGGTCGCGATGGTCTTTTCGCTGAGGGCGAAGGCCGAAGCGATCTCCTTGATCGTCCTGCCGGAGGCGATGAGCTTGAGCACCTCCAGTTCGCGGGGGGAAAGGGTTTCATGGGGCGCGGGCAGGGCCTGCTGTCCGAGTTCGGTGGCCAGCAGTTCGGCGAGCGTGGCGGTCACGTACTTGCCGCCGGCGATGATCCGGGTGATGGCCGCGACCATTTCGTCCACCACGCTCCCCTTGGTCAGGTAGCCCGCGGCGCCCAGCTTGAAGGCCCGGATGGCGAACTCGGCTTCGGGGTAGGTGCTCAGCACCAGCACCTGGGCCAGGTTCCCGTCCCGGCGCAGGTCCGCGATCAGGTCCAGCCCGTTGCCATCCGGCAGGTTGATATCCAGCAGCACCAGGTCCCACGGCTGTTGCGGCAGGCTGGCCCGGGCCGCGGCCAGGTCGTTTGCCTCCCCGAACACCGCCTGCGGTAGGGCTTCCTCCAGCAGGTGGATCAGGCCGCGCCGGACGATTTCATGGTCATCCACGATCAGGATGCGGGTCATCGGTCCATGCTCCTTTCCGCGGGCCCCGCGAGGGGAACGCGCACCGTCACTTTGGTGCCATGGGGGGGGTTCGGCTCGAGGGTGAGCATCCCGCCGCAAAGGGCGGCCCGCTCGCGCATGCCGGTCAGCCCCACGGCTGGCTTCACCTCCAGATCCAGGGCGCCCATGCCGATCCCGTCATCCGTGACCGTGAAGAACGCCGCACCGCCCTCCTGGCGCCAGCCGACCTCGGCCCGCGTGGCCTGGGCATGCCTGAGGACATTGGTGAGGGCCTCCCTGCAGATGTAGAACACCTCCCCCTTGAACTCGCGTGGCACCTCCGGGCAGGGGCCTTCCGGCAGCACGACGCAGTCAAGGCCGGCACGCGCCCGGATCCGCCGGGCTTCATGTCGGATCGCCCCCTCCAGTCCGAGCTGATCCACCAGGCTGGGGCGCAGTTCCGCCGCGATCCGGTTCACAGTGGCCTGGATGGAATCCGTCAGAACGCCAGCTTGGACAGCCTTGTCGACCAGGGCATTGCAGGACGATGGCAGTCCCGGCTCGGACAGCTTGTGCTCCAGCAGACCCATCTCGATCTTCAGGGCGGTGGTGAGCTGTCCCAGGTCGTCATGGATTTCCCGGGATATCCGGAGGCGCTCGTTCTCCTGCGCCTTGCGCAGTTGTGCCGCCTGGGAGCGCAACGCCTCCCGGAGGTCCGCATGCAGTTGCTCGGCACGCTTTGTTTCGGTCATGTCCTGGGTAATGACCACGAACTGGCCTGGCCTGATCGGGTGGACGTGAAAGTCCAAATGTCGCCTGGTCGCCGGAATGAACCCTTCGAAATGGTCCGGCTCACCCGTGGCCGCGATCCGGAGGTAGCCTTCAAGCCATCCGGTCCCCAGGTCGGGGAACATCTCCCGGACGGTGTGGTTCAGCTGATAGTCCGCGCTCAGGCCGGCCCATCTTGCCGCTGCCTGGTTCACCTGCAGGATACGCAAGTCGAACGGCCGGCCGTGGGCGTCCAGGATGATCTCCTGCAGCGACACCCCCATCTGGGCCGATTCAAACAGCATCCGGTATTGTTCTTCGCTCTCCTGCAGGGCCTTTTCCACCCGCTTGCGTTCCGTGATGTCCTGAAGCCAGCCATGGACGAAGTGAACCTTCCCATCCGCGCTCCGTTCCGGATTGCCCCGGGCGGCGCAGATCCTGACCTCCCCATCCGGCCGGATGACTTTCAACTCCAGATCATAGGGAACGCCCTCAGCGACGGCCCGCTCCGAGGCTTTCCGGAGCCGGGCCGTCTCTTCGGGTGGATAGATCCGGCCCAGCTCGGCGTAGGGCAGCGCACCCTGGGCGGGGTCGATCTGCAGGATGTTGAACAACTCGGCCGACCAGGTCACGGTATCGGTGTCCACCTCCCAGGACCAGCTTCCCAGGTGCACCGCCTGCTCGGTCCGGGCGAGCATGTCCTGGTTGCGCTCCAGGGCATCCGCAGCCCGCTTGCGCTCCGTGATGACCTCCGAAGAAATGATGAGGCCGCCGATGAGGCCGTCCGCCCGGTGCCAAGGCCTGATCTCCCATCGGACCCAATCGAGGATGCCGTCCGCCCTCGGAAAGGGATCCTCTTCACATCGTTCGACGGCCCCGGCCAGGCATCGCTCGTGGATGGCCACCCACTGTGCAGGCAGGTCAGGGAACAGTCGGTAATGGTTCAGCCCGACGATATCGCGCTGGGGCAGGCGGTAATCCTCCATCCACCGCCTGGAGGCCACCAGGTAGTTCATCCCGGTGTCCAGCATGGCGATGGCCGCCGGACTGTGTTCCACGAAGAGGCGGAGGAGCGCCTCCTTTTCCCGAATCTGGGCCTCGGCCGCCTTGCGTTCGCTGACGTCGCGGACCGTGACCATGGAACCGACGACGGCCCCCCCCTCATCGAGGATCGGCCCGAAGCTGTAGCTGCCGATCCAGGCGGCGCCGGACGCGCGGTGACGCAGAAGCAATTCCATTTTGGCAGCCCGTTCGCCCCGCAGGGCCCTGGGGACGACCCCCAATTCGGCGGCCACCGGTTCTCCGGTGGGCAAGCAAACCTCAAACATGTCGCGGAACGCCTCATAGGTCCTGGGGCACGCCTCCCGGCTCCCGACCCGGCAGTAGGCGGCCCAGGCTTGGTTGAATTCGATGAAATTCCCATCGGCATCCGTCATCACCATGGGATCCATCGCACTGTCCAGGGCCGCCTCGAAGCGGGCCTGGGCCGCTTTCGCGCGCTGCTCGGCCAGCCGCTGTTCCGTGAGGTCCCTGACCCGGCCAATGAGGCAGGGAACGCCGTGCAGGTCCATCTCCTGGAGGGTCACTTCCACCGGAATCTCGGTGCCGTCCCGGGCCTGGTGGACCCATTCGAACGGCCGCCCGTTGCGCAGCCACTCCTGGTCCCGCTCCCGGGCTTCGGCTTTCAGGCGGGGCGGAGCCAGATCAAACGGCTGCAGGGTCCTGAATTCTTCCAGGGAGTAGCCGTACCGCTGCAATGCCTTGGAATTGGCTTCAAGGAAGGGGCCACCCACCCTTCTCACGAAGACGGCGTCGGGCCCTGCTTCAAAGAAAGTCCGGAACCGTCCTTCGCTTTCCTGCAAGGCCTCCTGGGACTGCCTCCTGGCGGTGACGTCGTGCAGGGTCACCATGGCCTGCCGGGGCAGGTCCTCGCCGGGCAGGAACAGGGGACTGGCAGAGACTTCCAGCCAGCGGACGCCCTCCATGTTCGGGCCGGCCACGCCCATGATGACGTTCTCGACGGGCCTGCCCGTGCGCAGGCACTCCTTGCCGGGGCGGTCCTGGTCCGGAAACGGCGTCCCATCCGCGCGGATGACCCGCCACGAGGGATTGGCCGACCCTTGCCCCATCAGCTGGTCGGCGGATAGCCCCAGGATGCGCCCGGCGGCGGCGTTGGCCATGACGATCATACCGTCCTGGGCATAGTACAGGATCCCGTACGGGCTCGCAGCGAAACCCAATCGATGGCTGTCCATGGAGGTAGCGGTCGCCTGGTCCGAATCAGCCTCATTTCGGCCTGAATAGGGGTGATTGGTCATTTTTGTGCCTTTCTTATGAACACAAATGACACGCTGTATTCATTCGCTCTGAATCCAGCCACAGCTCGTCCGCCGGGTCGGCAATGATTGTAAATACCTAATCTTGATCACCTTTCATGGGGGCGCAAGCCCGCAAACATGATTTGCAAAAGGCTCGGCTCCCCGCCGCTGAGCCGAGTTCCATGGCGGGGATCGGCCGATCCATGGATGGCAGGTCGGGCCTTACCTCGGAAATCCTGCCGTTGATCTTCGAACCCTGCTTCAGTGCTATGAACATGGCAATGAGAACGAAACCAGCCTTCAGCCGGCCTTTTGCGAGTTCACCATCCAGGCCGGGCGAGCACGTAGTCTATTTACCCTACATTGACTACGGATAAACACTTACGTTAGCTGCCCATTTTCCCGACTTGAGAACAGCATCAAAATAAATTACTCTTTCCATCGCTAAATTAATTAATCCTAAATCAGGTTGCTTCCACCCAGAGATCGAAGCAACCCACGCTGGATTCATCCTCCCCAGGGCGAACCATGAAATCATCGGTGGTCGGTGTTCAGAATCATGGAGATCCGCCCAAACAGGCTGAATCGGTGTACCGCAACGATCTCTCTTCAGCACCTGACCCTTCCCCAGCCATTTCCATCGAGGACCCGCGCAAGCTACTGCATGAACTCCAGGTGCTTCAAGCTGAATTGGAAATGCAGAACGAAGAACTCCGGTTGGCCAACTGGCACCTGACGGAAAAGGAGGAAAGCTACCAGACCCTGTTCCGCCATGCCGGCGAAGGGATCTTCACGATGGCCCCGGACGGAACCCTGATCGAAGCGAACCATGCGATCGCGGCCCTGCACGGCTACCCCATCGAGGCCATGCAAGGTCTGCATCTACGCGATTTCGTCAGCCCCGGATGCGCCGTCCTGGCCGCCGATGTGATCCTGCGGGTCCTGGCCGGCGAGTCCCTCACGTTCGAGGCGGAGCACATCCACAGGGATGGCCACGCCTTCACGGTCGAGGTCTCGGCCAGCCTCGTCCATGTCGGGGGGAAGCCGGTCATCCTGTGCTTCAACCGGGACATCACCGAGCGCAAGCGGGCGGAACTGGAACTCCGCGGAAGCCATTCCCTGCTGGAGCGGGCCGAGAAGATGGCCAGGTTCGGCCACTGGGAACTGAACCTGGAACGGCAGAGGATCCGCGTGTCCACCGGCGCGAAGCGGATCTACGGCCTGATGCATACGGAATGGACCCTGGCGGAAGCCCAGGGGTTCGTCCTGCCGGGTACAGAGAACTGGCGAATGCCGCCCTCAGGGACCTGATCGAGCGCCGGAAGCCTTACGACATCACCTTCCGCATCAAACGGGCCGCCGACGGCCGCCTGCGCGACATCCATTCGATCGCGGAATACGATCCCGACAAGGGCCTGGTGTTCGGGGTGATCTACGATATTACCCAGCGCCACCGCCTGGAGGCGGCCCTTGAAACCCGGGTGCTGGCCCTGGCCCGGCCGCCGGGCGAACTGGGCGGGATCGCCTTCGAGGACATCTTCAACCTGGGCGACATCCAGCGGCTGCAGGACGGGTTTGCCCAGGCCACCGGGGTGGCGTCCATCATCATCCGCCCGGACGGCACCCACATCACCCGGCCGAGCCGCATCACTCTGATGTGCGGCGAGATCATGAAGACGACCGCCGCGGGCTGCTCGAGTTGCCGCACCACCGAACAGGCCCTCGCCGGCATCCGCCTGGATGGGCCCATCGTCGAGCGCTGCCTCAACGGCGGGATGTGGAGCGCCGGCACCGCCATCTCGGTCGATGGCCACCCTGTCGCCAGCTGGCTGATCGGCCAGGTGCGCGACCCGTCCATGGCGCCGGAAGCCATGTCGGCCTACGCCCGCGAGATCGGGGTGGATGAGGGGGCCTTCATGGAGGCCTACCGCAAGGTGCCGGTCATGTCCGCCGAGCAGTTCCATGACGTGGCGCACGCCCTCTACACGCTCGCCAAGCACCTCTCCATCAGCGCCCACCAGAACGTGCAGCAGGCCGGCCTGATCACCGAACTGCGGCAGGCCGAGGCCCGGAACCGGAACCTGGCTGAGGGGCTGGAACAGCGCGTCCTGGAGCGCACCGCCCAGCTGGAATCCGCCAACCGCGAGCTCGAAGCCTTCAGCTACTCCGTGACCCACGATCTGCGCGCCCCGCTCCGGAGCATTGATGGGTTCAGCCGGGTCCTCCTGGAGGACCACCTGGACCAGCTGGACGCGGACGGACAGCACCAGCTCGACCGGATCCGCGCGAACACGGAGCGCATGGGCCGGCTCATCGATGACCTGCTCGACCTGTCCGGGGTCGGCCGCAAGGAACTGAAGCTTGAAACCGTCGACCTGACGGGCATTTCCGGCAAGGTCCTGAGGGATCTGGCCGAGGCGGATCCGGGACGCAAGGTCGAAGGGGTCATCCAGCCGGCCCTGCGGGTGAAGGCAGATCCCGGACTGGTGGAACTGGTGCTGGAGAACCTCCTGCGCAATGCCTGGAAGTTCACCACCCGGAAACCGGATCCCCGGATCGAGGTCGGGGCGAAGGACCTGCCCGGCGGGGAAATAGTCTTCTTCATCCAGGACAACGGCGCGGGCTTCGACATGGCCCATGCCGGCAAGCTGTTCAATGCGTTCCAGCGGCTCCACTCCGCCAACGACTATGAAGGCACCGGCATCGGCCTGGCCATCGTCCAGCGGGCCATCCACCGGCATGGCGGCCGGATCTGGGCGGAAGCGGAACCGGGGAGAGGGGCGGCGTTTTTCTTCACCTTTCCAGGTCAAAACAGCCCTATCCCGTGAGCCAGGCTTGACTCCGACCCGGAGGCTCAGCCGTTGCGCCGATCCGGGAAACGGACCACACTGACCCCATGGGATCCCAATTAATTCCACATGACCAGGAACCGTGCGTGCGGAGGGTGTTCGACGCGCTCCGCTGGATCGTCCGGGAACTTCGGCTCGCCCAGACCCCGGACGGCCGGATGCCGGGGCTCAGCGCGGCCCAGCTGTTCGTCCTCCGCGCGCTCAAGGACCATGGCGAACTCTCCGTCGGGGACCTGGCGGAACAGACCGCCACCGACCCCAGCTCGGTGTCGGTGGTGGTGCGCAAGCTCCAGGACAAGCGGCTGGTGCGCAAGAAGCCCGCGGCCGGGGACCAGCGGCGGCAGATGGTGTCCCTGACCGCCGCGGGCGCGAGGATCGCGGACCGGTCGCCCGTGCCCGTCCAGCAGGTCCTGATGGCACGCATGGCAGGCCTCGCGCCGGAGGAACTGCGCATCCTGGCGGAGCTGCTGGAACGGGTGGCGCCGCCCCGGGCCGGGGCGCTTCCCGCCCCCATGTTCTTCCAGGAGGGCCCCGGGGAAGGCGGGACGCTGGCAGGGCGGCGGATTCAAACGTAGATTGGAGCCGACCTTCCTGACGCGGGAGCCGTCCAGGTTGAAGGAAAGGACGCGACGATGGCCTCACCCCTCTCGCTACCAGCGCTGATCGAGATGTTCTCCTACAACTACTGGGCCCGGGATCGCCACCTGCAGGTCTGCGAGACGCTCACCGAGGAGCAGGTCTGGCGGCCCCTGGTCAGCAGCTTTCCATCCCTGGGATTCGCCTTGGCCCACCTGGTCATCGTGGAATGGCTCTGGCTGGAACGCTGGCAAGGGCGCCCACCCCATGCATTGCGCTCGCCCGATGAGTTCTCGAGCCTGGCCGCGCTGTCAACGCGCTGGCGCCTGGTGGAGTCCGAGATGATATCGTATCTGGCCCAGCTGCATGAGAATGCGCTTGAAGAGCCGTTCTCCTACGTCAACCTCGAGGGCCAGACCTGGACCTATCCCCTGTGGCACACGCTGCTGCATCTGCTCAACCACCAGGCCTATCATCGCGGCCAGGTCGCGGGCCTCCTGCGGCAGCTCGGGGTCAAGCCTCCCGGAGTGGATTTCCTGGTGGGGCAGGACATGGGGTTGCGCCTGTGAGGCGGCGGGTGCGGCCGGCTCCCCGTCCCGGAGGCGGCCGCCCCCGGAAACGTCAGACGCCCGCGGCGTAGGTGAGGTTCAGGAGCGCCATGGCGCGGGTCACCTTGCCCACGCTGTTGCGCCGGGTATTGGTGTACTGGATCCCCCTGGCGTCCAGGGCGTCGTAGTCGAAGTTGCCCGCGTGGCTGAGGTCCACGCACAGGGCGCCGGGCTTGATCCAGTCCGTGGGTATGCGGTAGTCGTCGCCCGGGACGGCGCTGACGATGACGTCGGCGATCTTCACGAAGCCTTCCAGGTGGGCCGGCTGGGTGTGCTGGTGGCAGAGGATGGGCGTGGCCTTGAGGTTGGCCGCCATGGCGGTGATGGGCCGCCCGATGCGCAGGCTGTCGTTGATGCAGAGCACGGTCTTGCCGGTGAAGTAGTCGGCGCCGAACCCTCGCTTGATCACCTTGATCACGGCGCGCCCGGTGCAGGGCACCATGCAGATCCGGCCGATGCCCTCGGCCATGCGCTTGCGGAACTTGTTCAGGTATCCGATGTTGATGGAGTGCAGTCCCTCGATGTCCTTGCCGGGGTCCACCAGGTCCATGATCTCGTCGTCCCTCAGTTCCGGGTAGCGCAGGGGGTAGAAGATGAAGACGCCGTCGGACCCCGCGTCCTGGTTCAGGTGGGCGATGAGCTTGACCGCCTGGATCCCGGTCTCCACCAGGTGGAGCGAGGTGCGGATGCCCAGGTCCTCGCAGTCCTTCACCAGGAGGTCCCGGTAGAGGACGCTGCCGGGGTCGTGGCTGCCCAGGATGATGCCCAGGCCGGGGGCCCTGCCCAGTTTCTGCACGTTGGCGCGGACCCGTTCTCGGTAGTGGTGGGCGGTCTCGACGCAATCGAGGCTGCCGGTGGGAACATAGGTCATTCGTCACCTCGCTCCAGATTCTACATCCCCGCAAGCCGATGGCATCGCCGCCGGCGAGCGCAGAGAATACCCTCAAGTCTTCTGTTCGAGGCGGCCACATGGTGCGTGCGATTTCAGTGCTCGGGACGGCCTCCGACGTGGGCAAGAGCCTCGTGGCGACCGCGCTCTGCCGGCTGTTCGCCGACGCCGGGTTCGACGTGGCGCCCTACAAGGCCCAGAACATGGGCAACCAGGCCGGGGTCACCGCCGACGGGCTGGAGATGCCCCGGGCCCAGATCCTGCAGGCCGCAGCCTGCCGCAAGGCGCCCCAGGTGGACATGGGGCCGGTGCTGCTCAAGCCGCTCACCCACACCGGCGCCCAGGTGATCGTGCTGGGGAAGTCGCTGGGGGTCCAGGAGGCCCAGGATTACTTCAAGGGCCGTACGCCCTGCCGGGACGCGGCGCTGGCGGCCCTGGCGCGGTTGGCGCGGCGGCACGCGGCGATCGTGCTGGAGGGGGCGGGCAGCCCGGTGGAGCTGAACCTCATGGACCGGGACTTCGTGAACCTGGTCCCCGCCCGGGCCGTGGACGCCGCCCTGGTGCTGGTGGCGGACATCGACCGGGGCGGCGTGTTCGCCCAGGTGATCGGCACCCTGGACCTCCTGCCGCCCGAGGACCGGGCGCGGGTGCTGGGCATCGTGGTGAACCGGTTCCGGGGCGACCCCGATCTTTTCGCGGACGGCATCCGCATCCTGGAGGCGCGCACGGGCCTGCCCGTGCTGGCCCTGGTGCCGCATCTGGAGCACGGCCTGGACGAGGAGGACCGCCCCTTCCGCATCCCCGTGGACCAGCGGGCGCCCGCCGGCAAGCTCAAGGTGGGCGCGGTGCTGTACCCAAGGGTCAGCAACACCGAGGACCTGGCGCCCCTGCTGGCGGAACCGGACCTGCACCTCACCTGGGTCACCGATCCGGCCCTGGCGCTGGAGCAGGACCTGCTGGTGCTGCCCGGCTCCAAGGCCACGGTGGGCGATCTGGTCCACCTCACGGCATCCGGCATGGCCGAGGCCCTGCGCAGCGCGGCCCGGCGCGGGGCATGGCTGCTCGGCCTGTGCGGCGGCTACCAGATGCTGGGGCGGGAGCTGAGCGACCCGGGCGGCGGGGAGGGCGGGCCCACGCTGTTCCCCGGCCTCGGCCTGCTGCCGGTCGTCACCGAATTCCAGGCCGGGAAGATCACCCGCCAGACCGCCGCCCTCTCGCACTGGCCCGAACCCGGGCACGGCCTCGCCGGCTACGAGATCCACCACGGCCGGACCACCCGGGCGGAGGCGGCGGGAGAGCCCCTGGCCGGCGGCGGCGCCGAAGTGGGCTGGCGCCAGGAACGGGCCGCCGGGGCCTACCTGCATGGCCTGCTGGCCTCGGACCCCTGGCGTGCGGCCTTCCTCAACCGGGTGCGCCAGGACCGCGGCTTCCCCGCCCAACCCATGCGCACGGCGGATCCGCTGGAGGTGCGCATCGACCGCTGGGCGGCCCACGTGCGGGCGCACCTGCGGCCCGGAGCCTGGGAAAGGCTGCTGGAGGCTTTGGGGACCGCGTGAGCACTCCCGGCTTGCGCATCGTGCCTCCCTGCCGCGACGACAGCGGATCCGTGACTGCGCTGCCCGGCTGAGAATTACAGGTTCTCGGCCTCGGCGTCCTCATCGCCTTCGATGCTGACCGCGGCGTCCAGCCGCAAGAGCCCTGCGGCTTCGGTATCGGGGAGGTCCTGGACCTCCCTGAGCTTTCTTCCGACGGCCCGGTTGCGCTTGCTGGCCTCCTCCATCGTGTTGGAGGCCTCCTGGAGCTTCTTCTGGACCTTGGCCAGGACGACGCCGTATTTGCCCCACTCGGTCTTCACGGCGGCCAGGAGGGTCCAGACTTCGCTGGAACGCTTCTGGATGGCCAGGGTCCTGAAGCCCATCTGCAGGCTGCTCAGGATGGACCACAGGGTGGTCGGGCCGGCGACGATGACCCGGTACTTGGCCTGGAGGGTCTCCACCAGGGCCGAGCGGCGGATCACCTCGGAGAAGAGGCCTTCGGTGGGCAGGAACAGGATGCCGAAATCCGTGGTCATGGGCGGGTTCAGGTACTTTTCGCTGATGTCCCTGGCGCACAGTTTGATCCGCAGTTCCAGCTGCAGGATGGCCGCCTCCGCGGCCGCGGGGTCGGCCCGGTCCTGGGCTTCGGTGAGCCGCTGGTAGTCTTCCGCCGGCCACTTGGCGTCGATGGGCAGCCAGACCACCTCGTCCGGGTTGCCGGTCCGGCCCGGCAGCTTGACCGCGAATTCGACCCGCTCGGAACCGCCCCTGGTCGCGACGTTGGTTTCGTACTGCTCGGGCGAAAGGACCTGCTCCAGCAGGTTGCCCAGCTGGACCTCGCCCCAGGTGCCGCGCGCCTTCACGTTGGTCAGCACCCTCTTGAGGTCGCCCACGCCGGTGGCCAGGGACTGCATTTCGCCCAGGCCCTTGGAGACCTGTTCGAGGCGTTCGCTCACCTGCCGGAAGGATTCGCCCAGCCGCTTCTCCAGGGTGCCCTGGAGCTTCTCATCGACGGTGGCGCGCATCTGGTCGAGGTGCTTGGCGTTGTCCTCCTGGATCGCCAGCAGCCGGGCTTCCACGGCCAGCTTGAGCGCGTCGAGCCGGGCCTGGTTCGATTCGGTCAGGACCCCCAGCTGGGCGGAGAAGACCTCCATCTCCCGGGTCTGGGCGTCGCTGAGCTGGGTCATCGTCTTCAGGACGGAATCGTTGAAATTCTTGAGGGACAGATTGACCTCGTCGCGCAGCTCCTTGCTCGCGCCGCTGGCGCCCAGGCGCATCTGGTCGAGCCTGATGCCGTTGTCCTCCTGGATCGCCGCCAGGCGGCGCTCGAGCAGTTCGCGCACCTGCTCCAGCTTCTGGTCGTTGGTCTGGTTGAGCCGGTTCATCTGGGCGTCGAGCGTGTCCACGGTGAGCTTCAGGATGGCGCCCACCTCCTCCCGCCACCGGCGCGCGGAACTGGAAGCTTCATCGCGGTTCCTGGCCAGTTCCTCCCGGATGGAGCGCTCCATGCGCTCGAGCGTCTTGTCCAGGGAGAGGAGCCCGGCCTGGACGGCCGCGCTCTCCGCTCCGCCCCTGCGCCTCAGGAGCACCAGCTGCAGGATGGCGCCGAGCGCGGCCAGGGCCGCGACGAGGATCAGCAAAGGATTGGCCATGCGACTTCTCCGGAAACGCGGGGCGGGATGCCACCATACTGCCAGCAAGGGCCGGGAACGTCCCGTTCAAGCTGCCTTCACGCCCAGGCCGCCTCCACCCATTCCCCGCTTTTCAGCGCCACCAGCCAGGCGTCCACCGGCAGTCCCTCCCGGGGAAAGGGCGCCGGTCGATGAACAGCCATTTGCCCCGTTCCCGGATTGCGGTTTCAATGGTCGCTTTTGAGATCATCCACCCAGCTCCAGGAACCCCAGATGGAACCGGTCGATTCGGGCCCGCCCCGGACCGGTGGCCGAACTACCTGCTGGGCATCCTCCTAGGCGTCCGTCGTGCCTTACGGTCGGTATCGGGTTCCTTTATTTCGCGCCGACCCACGGGTGCGTGGTCCGCTTGCAACGTCCTCGCTGCGCTGCGGGCGATGCAAGCGGCCACGCTGCTCCTTCCCCCCAGGGCCGAGTCGATTCGTCTTCGTTTCATTGAACAAAATTCCAAGCAACCATCCCGGAACCCTGGGCATTCCAGGGAGCGGCCGCCTCGCCCCCATGCCGCCATTCAAAGGAACCCCCACCCCAGGCGGGGAAGGACAGCGTGAGACCTTGGCGCACGCGCAGGAGGCGAAGCCGACGAGCATGCGGCAAGGCTCTCACGCACCGGTGGGTCGGCGCAAAAACCCGGAACCCGAAACCGACCGCAAGGCACGACGGGCGGAATCCCGGGACCCCGGACATTCCGGGGAGCGGCCGCTTGCCGGATGGTAAGGTAACCCATCCCAGGCATCCCATCCCATGGAGGCCACCCATGACCCGCATCCCCCGCGCACCGGAGCCCACCGGCCTGCACAAGGGCCTGACCAGCTACGGCGATGAAGGTTTCTCCCGGTTCCTGCGCAAGGCGTTCATCAAGGGGGCGGGCTACACGGACCCGGCCCTGGACCGGATCGTGGTCGGCATCGCCGATACGGGCAGCGCCTACAATCCCTGCCACGGCAACATGCCCCAGCTGATCGAGGCGGTCAAGCGCGGCGTCCTGCTCGCGGGCGGGCTGCCCATGACCTTCCCCACCATCTCCATCCACGAAAGCTTCGCCGCGCCCACCAGCATGTTCCTGCGCAACCTCATGGCCATGGACACCGAGGAGATGATCCGCGCCCAGCCCATGGACGCGGTGGTGCTCATCGGCGGCTGCGACAAGACCGTCCCGGCGCAGCTGATGGGCGCGGCTTCGGCGGGCGTTCCGGCCATCCAGCTCATCACCGGCTCCATGCTGACCGGTTCCCACCGCGGCGAGCGGGTCGGCGCCTGCACCGACTGCCGCCGCTACTGGAGCAGGTTCCGCGCCGGGGAAATCGACGCGGAGGAGGCCGCGGCGGTCAACGACCAGCTGGTGGCCAGCGTCGGCACCTGCTCGGTGATGGGGACGGCCAGCACCATGGCCTGCCTGGCCGAGGCGCTCGGCATGACCCTGCCGGGGGGCGCCTCGCCGCCGGCGGTCACGGCGGACCGCATCCGCATCGCGGAGCGCACCGGGACCCAGGCGGTCCAGATGGCCCGGGACGGGCTGACCATGGAGCGGATCCTCACCCCGGCGGCCTTCGGCAACGCCATGCGGGTCCTGCTTGCCATCGGCGGGTCCACCAACGGGATCATCCACCTGACGGCCATCGCCGGCCGCCTGGGCATCGGGCTCGACCTGGAGACCCTGGACCGGATGGGCCGGGAAACCCCGGTCCTGCTGGATCTGAAGCCTTCGGGCCGGCACTACATGGAGGACTTCCACCAGGCCGGCGGGATGCCCGCGCTGCTGCGCGAGCTCAGGCCCCTGCTGCGCCCGGAAGCCCTCACGGTCACCGGCCGGACCCTCGGCGAGGAGATCGAGGCGTCCGGCCCGGGCTTCCGGCAGGACGTGGTCCGGACGCTGCGCGACCCCATCCACTCCGGCGGCGCCATCGCGGTGCTGCGCGGCAACCTGGCGCCGGGCGGGGCCATCATCAAGCAGTCCGCGGCGGACCCCGGGCTGATGGAGCACGAGGGCCGGGCCGTGGTCTTCGAGAATGCCGGGGACCTGGCGGCCCGCATCGACGCCGACGACCTCGACGTGGCCCCGGAGGACATCCTCGTCCTGAAGAACATCGGCCCCAAGGGGGCGCCGGGCATGCCCGAGGCCGGCTACCTGCCCATCCCGCGCAAGCTGGCCCGGGCCGGCGTCAAGGACATGGTCCGGATCTCGGATGGCCGCATGAGCGGCACCGCCTTCGGCACCATCGTGCTCCACGTCAATCCGGAAGCCGCCATCGGCGGCCCCCTCGCCCACGTGCGCAGCGGCGACCGGATCCGCCTCAGCGTGGCCGACCGCGAGCTGACCCTGCTCGTATCCGACGAGGAGCTGGCCCGGCGCGCCCAGGAGCATCCGGTCAGCGCGCCCACCGCCGGCCGGGGCTACCTCAGGCTCTTCCTCGAAACGGTGACCCAGGCCGACCAGGGGGTGGATTTCGACTTTTTGCGGCCCCCTTCCCGGGGATCCGCGGTGATCTGCTAGACTCCCCCCATGTCACAGGCATTCGGCGGAAAAACGATCCTGGTCACCGGCGGCGCGAGCGGGATGGGCGCCGCGACGGCGCGCCTTTTCGCCGAGGCCGGCGCCCGGGTGCTGATCATCGACAGCAATGCGGATCTCGCCCGACGGACCGCGGCCGAACTGGGCGGCGAAGCCATCATCGGGGACGTCAGCCAGTCCGGGTTCTGCGACGCGGCCGTCGCCCGGGCCGTGGGCGCCGGGCGCCCCGATGGGGGCCTCGATGGCCGTCTCGACGCGCTCGTCAACGCGGCCGGCATCATCGTGCGCGCGACCGGACTGGACACCTCGGACGCGGACTGGCAGCGCACCCTGAACGTCAACGTCAGCGGGGTGTTCTACATGTGCCGGGCGGCCATCCGCCAGATGCGGACCCAGGCGCCGGACGCGAACGGCGGGCGGGGAGCGATCGTCAATTTCGGCAGCATCTGGGGCGAACTGAGCGGCAAGGGCGCCCTGGCCTACGCCGCGAGCAAGGGCGCGGTCCACCAGATCACCCGCACCTTCGCCATCGAGCACGCCCGCGAGGGCATCCGCGTCAACGCCGTCTGCCCCGGCGAGGTCGACACGCCGATGCTGCGCGCCGCGGGCCGGGCGGTGCCCCTGACCGACGAGCAGGCCCGGGAGATGGGCGAGCGGGTGGTGCCCATGGGGCGCCTCGCCCAGCCGGTGGAGATCGCCCGGATGGCCCGATTCCTGTGCAGCGACGAGGCCAGCTACATCACCGGCGCGATGCACTACGTGGATGCGGGGTATTCCGCCGTATGAACTACCGTCCCTTCGGCCGGACCGGCCTCAGGATCGCCCCGCTCGCGCTGGGCACCGACAACTTCGCCAACCCGACCCCGCGCGAGGACTGCTTCGCCATCCTCGACGCGGCCTTCGACGCCGGGATCAACCTGATCGACACCAGCAACAGCTACGTGAAGGGGGAGGCCGAGCGGATCATCGGCGCCTGGCTGGCGGAGCGCGGCCTTGCCCGCCAGGTGCTGATCGCCACCAAGGTGTTCTATCCCACCGGCCCCGGCCCGAACGAGCGCGGCCTGTCGCGCGCCCACATCGTGCGCGCCTGCGAGGACTCGCTCCGGCGCCTGGGCCTGGACACCATCGACCTGTACCAGACCCACCGGCCCGACCCCGAAACGCCGCTCGACGAGACCCTCCGGGCCTTCGACGACCTGGTGCGCGCGGGCAAGGTGCGCTACGTCGGCAGCACCACCGCGCCGGCCTGGCACCTCGTGGCGTCGCTCATGACCAGCCTGCGCCACGGGTTCGTGTCCATCTCGAGCGAGCAGTCGCCCTACAACCTGCTGGAGCGCCGCATCGAGAACGAGCTCATCCCGGCCTGCCAGCAGCACGGGCTGGCCCTCCTGACCTGGTCGCCGCTGGCGATGGGGATGCTCGCCGGCCGCTACGCGGACGCCGGCGCGCCGCCCCGGGATTCGCGGACGGTGCTGCGCGGCGGGATCTATGCCGAGCGCGTCACCGCGCGCGGGGTGGAGGCGGGCAACCGGTTCGCCGCCATGGCCCGCGCGGCCGGGCGCGATCCCGCCCAGCTCGCCGTGGCCTGGGTCAAGGAGCAGCCCGGCATCACCGCGCCCATCATCGGGCCGCGCACCCTGGCCCAGCTCCTGAACCTGCTGCCGGTCCTGGACATGACCCTGACCGACGACCTGCGCGCCGCGTGCGACGCGATCGCCGCGCCGGGCTCGGTGATATCGAGCTTCTTCAACTCGGCGCCGTGGATGAGGTGGAAGCTCGTCTGAGCGGCACCGGCACTCATTGCCGCCCGGCCACCAGGGTCAGGTTGCCGCCGCCGAAGGCGAAGGCGTTGGACAGGCAGATGCGCAGATCGGGGTCCCGGGCGCCGGCGGGCACCAGGTTGAGCGCGGGCAAGGCCGGGTCCGCAGCGCCGTCCCAGCGGTGCGGCGGCAACAGGCCGTCCGGATTCCAGTCCGGGTGCAGCGCGAGCCAGCAGAACGCCAGTTCGGTGGCCGCCGCTGTCCCGAGCAGGTGGCCGGTGAGCGGCTTGGTGCCGCCGCAGGGGATGCCGCGGGGGAACACCCTGGCTACGGCCCGGCTCTCCATCTCGTCGTTCTTGTCGGTGGCGGTCGCATGCAGGTTCAGGTAGCCGGGCTCGCCCCCGTCCAGGCCGGCGTCGGACAGGGCCAGGCGCATGGCGGTCTCGGCCCCGAGTCCCTCGGGGTCGGGAGAGGAGATGTGGTAGGCGTCGCTGGATTCGCCCGCGCCCAGCAGCGCGATCGGGGACGGTTCGCGCTTCAGCACGAACAGCACCGCCCCCTCGCCGATGTTGATCCCGGATCGGTTGGCGCTCATGGGGTTGGTCAGGTCCCGGGTGGACGCCCCGAGCGCGCTGAAGCCGTTCAGGGTGAGCCGGCACAGGACATCCACCCCGCCGGCGATGACCGCGTCGCACAGCCCCAGGCGCAGCAGGTTGCGGGCCGAGACCAGGGCTTTGCCGCTGGAGGTGCAGGCGGTGGACACGGTGTAGGCCGGGCCTTGAATGCCCAGCCACTGCGCCAGGAACCGGGCGGGAGCGCCCATCTCCACCTCTTCGTAGCGGAATTCGGCGGGCAGCGCCCCGTGCCTGCCCAGGTGGACGATGGCGCGCTCCATCTCCGCGACCCCCGAGGTGCTGGTGCCGAGCACCACCCCGACCCGCTCCGGGCCCCAGCGGGCGATCTCGGCCGCCACCTCGTCCCGGATTTCCTCCAGGGCCGCCAGCAGCATGCGGGCATACCGGGGCAGCGCCTCGGGCGGGGGCAGCACGCCCGTCACCCGCCCCACCCGGGCAGGCGCGCCGGGGATCCAGCCTTCCTCCAGCACCATGCCGCCGGTGTCGCCCAGGAACAGGCCCCTGGCCACCGCCGGTTTGCCCCGGCCCAGGGCATTCACCAGCCCCAGGGCGGACAGGAAGACCGGAGCGGTGCTCATTCCGGGAGTTGAACCGCTGGATGGGTTTTCACGACACTCTGCCTCCGGGCTATGAGCATAGCGGGACGCCCACCCGGATGGACCTTTCCCGCACCCCGGGCCTCCGGCTGGAGACCACTGCCCGCTTTCCTCAACGACCCCCGGTGTGTACCATCAGCAGCAAGCTTCCTTGCAAGGACCCTACGGAAGCGCCCCGCCGGAATGCCCGCAGCACGAGCCGGGACACAGGCCTTTATAAAGGATAGTGTCGAGCAATTGAAAGACATCAATGCGAACCTCAATTGTGCACAGGTTGAAATCGGGCGACAGCATACCCTTTGCTTCCGTCCTGACTCTGGCTTCCGCCATTCTTTGGCTGTCATGTTTATCGTGCGGACCACTTTCATCGCGCATCATCTATGATCCCAAGGCTTCGGTTTCACGCATGGAATCGGGGCACACCTCCATTGAAGCCGAAGTTGATGAGCTTGCTAAACCTATCATTGAAAGCAAAGAGGCCACCTGCCTCGAGGTTGGAGTTCTGCTTTCAGATGGATCAATCCAATCCTATGGCTATGGAAGGGTAAGCGATACCGGTCCACCAGTATTACCGGACAAGGATACCATTTTTCAGATTGGATCTGTTTCAAAACTATTTACTGCATCAATGCTTGAATTTCTCGTGCAGAATGGCGAAATTAAATTTTCAGAAACAGTTAGAGATATTCTTCCAAAGAATGCATCACTGAGTGCTGCCATGGGCAAAATAACCGTCTACGAGTTGGCCACCCATACATCAGGATTGCCTCGTGAGCCCATTACCTTAAAGCAGCTAATGTATTTCATAGATTATGAGTTCACTGGCAAAAATCTTTATGGTTATATGGATAAAAAATGGCTTTTCCATTATATGAAAACAGCAAAATTAAAATATAGATCGCATGAATTTCATTATTCAAACATTGGCTATGGTTTGCTTGCCCACCTCATCGAAGCGAAAACGGATAGACCTTTTCGAGATCTGGTTAAAGAAAAAATATTTTCTCCTCTCAACATGAAAGACACTGTGTTTTCATTGTCCCGAGAGCAACAGGGCAGACAAGCCATGGGGCATGTGGGAGACCAGCCTTATTTCATGAAAAGAAACACTCCCTTGAAGGCCTGGGATATGGGAGAGGTGATGTCGACTGCCGGAGGTATATACTCAACCGTGACCGATCTACTCATTTATGCCAAGCATACCCTTGATGTTGAAAATCTTCCCATTAATAATATTTTAATAAAAACAACTGAACCCCAGGTCAAGCAGCAAGATGGGGAGACCTCTGCCCTTGGGTGGACCATCTCAGACTCTGGCGATGAACATACAATGATCACCTACAAACAGGGGATGGCTTCTGGGTACTGTGCCTATATAGGTATGAACATGTCAAAAAAAATTGCCGTGGTCGTACTGTGTAGCTCATTTAACTGGAAAGACAAGATTGGCCATAATCTCCTTCTTCGGCTTTCCCAATCGTCCGATCGCTTGAGTCAACCGTAAAGAAACGGGCAGGAACAGGAGGCCCGGCGCAGCCTTCAAGGGTACAGGTTCCACCGGCAGGCCTGCATCCCGGCGCAAAGGGCCCGCAGGGCGCCGTCCAGCGGCCGGTCTTCTTCCACGAACGGAATGCCGGCGCCCAGTTCGTTCCGGAACGCCAGCGCCTCGGCGGAGAGCCGCTCCAGGGCCGGGATTCCCTGGCGCCGGCGCAGTTCCAGCCCCTGCAAGGTGGCCAGGGACAGGGCCGCGGCCACCTGGCCGGTGAGTTCCACCACCCGCAGGCAGTCCCGGGCCGCGAGGGTGCCCATGCTGACCTTGTCCTGGTTGTGGCATTCGGTGGAGCGGGAGAACACGGAGGCCGGCATGGTCAGCTTCAGCGCCTCCGCCGCCCAGGCGCTGGCACCGATCTGCACCGCCTTCAGACCGTGGTTGATGGCCGCCCGATCCGGCCCGGCCCCGGACAGGTTGCCGGGCAGGCCGTTGTTGTAGCGCGTGTCCACCAGCAGCGCCAGCTGGCGGTCCATGAGGTCGGCGAGGTTGGCCACGGCCACCTTCAGCCCGTCCATGGCGAAGGCCACGTGGCCGCCGTAGAAGTGGCCGCCGTGCAGCATCAGCCGCGCCTCCCCGTCGAACAGCGGGTTGTCGTTGGCGCTGTTCAGCTCGTTCTCCAGGTCGCGCCGGATCCAGGGCAGCGCGTCGCGCAGCACCCCGATCACGTGGGGCGCGCAGCGGATGGAGTAGCGGTCCTGGATCCGCCCGGCGCCGGCGCGCTCCTGCGCCGCCCAGATCGGCGTGGATCCAGCCGGCCGCCTCGCCCTGCCCCGCGTGCGGCTTCAGCTCCGAGAGGCGGGGATGGAAATGCTCCCGGTTGCCCTGCAGGCACGCCACCGAGAACGCGGTGAGCCGGCAGGACACCCGGCTCAGGTGCTCGGCCCGCTGGAAGGCCAGGCAGGCCAGCCCGGTCATGACCGCGGTGCCGTTCATGAGGGCGAGCGCCTCCTTGGGGGCCAGTTCCAGCGGCGCCAGCCCGGCCCGCAGCAGGGCTTCCCGCGCCGGGCGCGGGACGCCGTCCTGGAGCGCTTCGCCGCTCGCCGACCAGCACGGCGGCGATGTAGGACAGCGGGGTGAGGTCGCCGCTGGCGCCCACCGAACCCTCCGCCGGGATGCGCGGCAGGACCCGGCGGTTGATGAGCGCCGCCAGGCCCTCCAGCAGTTCGAAGCGCACCGCCGAGTAGCCCTGGGCCAGCGAATTGAGCCGGGCCAGCAGCACCGCCAGGGTCTCCTCCGGCTCCAGGAAGCGGCCCAGGCCGCAGCCGTGGTAGCGCAGCAGATGGTGCTGGCAGTTCCGCCAGCAGGTCCGGGGGGATGGAGGTCGCGCAGGAATCGCCGTAGCCGGTGTTGACCCCGTAGACGTCCACCCCGCCCCGCAGCAGATCGTCCAGGAAGGCGCGGCTGGCCTCCACCCGGGCGCGGAACCCGGGATCCCGGGACAGGGCCACCGGCTGGCCGCGCAAGGCCACGGCCAGCAGGGCCTCGAGGCTCAGCCAGGCGGAACCCACGGTGACCGGCACGTCACCGTGATCCCCAGAAATCGAAGAAGTTGAACCACTGGAACGGGTTGTCACGGCACTCGGCCTCCAGGCTTCGAGCATAGCGGGACGCCCACACCGGCGATGGCCCCTTCCCGCCCGGCCCGGGGCAGTTCGATCCGCTCGGCGAACGGCGCCAGACGCACCCGGTAGCGCCGGCCTTCCTGCACGCAGAACATCAGGTGCACCGGGCAGCGCAGCAGGTGGGCCAGCACGAAGGGGCCCATGGGAAAAGGCGCCGGCTCGCCCAGGAAGGGTGCCAGGACGGTGCGGCCGCGGTCGCTGGGCGGAGTGCGGTCGCCCACGATGAACAGGCACTCGCCATGGTCCACCTTTTCCTGCAGCAGGATGGCGGTATCCGGGGAGACGGCCGCGACCTGCACCAGGTTCACGCCGAAGCCCGGGTTGAGCCGGTTCAGCAGTTCGTGGAAGCGCGGCGCGTTCTCGCCGTACACCACCGCGTTGAGGCCCGGCAGGCCGCGATCCCGGCCCAGGGCGCGGAGCATCTCCAGGTTGCCCAGGTGGGCCCCCAGGATCACCGCGCCCCGGCCGCTGCCGTGCAGCGCCAGGAAGGCCTCCAGGTCCGCGCCGTCCACCTGGATGCCGGCGCGGCATCCGGACCACGCCAGGACCTTGTCCGCCGTGGCCCGGGAGAAGCAGCGGAAGTGCCGGTAGGACGCCCCCGGTCCCGGGCGCCGGGGCAGGTCCGGCAGGGGGCCGAACCGGGTCCAGAGCCGGTCGAGGTATTCGCGGGAGGCACGCCGGGCCTGGCGCCCGGTCAGGAAGAAGTACGGCACCATGCATTCGCCGGCCAGGCGCAGGCCACGCGGGCCCAGCAGGCGCAGCACCCCGCCCGCGCAGCGGTAGCCCAGCCGGCCTCCGCGTTCCTTGATCCGGTACCAGGGCAGCCTGCGCCGGGGCGCGCGGCGCGCCGTCTCCAGCAGGAGGCGCCCGTGCATCCGCATGAGCAGGAAGGTGTCGCGCCAGCGCCGGAAGTGCGGAGACGCCGTCCGGGGGGTAGGTGACCGCCACCGGCGCGCTCAGGACCGGGACCCCGGCCCAGTGCAGCCGGACGATGATCTCGGTGTCGAACGACATGCGCGGCGGCAGGGCTTCCAGGTCCATGAGGGCCAGGGTCGGCCCCAGCGGGTAGAGCCGGAAGCCGCAGAGGGAATCCCGGATGTCCAGGGAGCAGCGTCTCGAGCCATACGCAGAAGTGGGACAGGTAGCGACAGTACTTCCGGGCGGCCGGCACGTGGCGTCGTAGCGCGGCACCCCGGCGACCACCGCCCCGGGCCGGGCCCGGCCCAGGGCCAGGAAGTCCGCCACCGCCGACGGATCGTGCTGGCCATCGGCGTCCACCAGGAGGGCGTGGCTGAACCCCTCCTGGCCGGCCCGGCGCAGGGCCGCCATCACCGCGGCGCCCTTGCCCTGGTTGGGTTCGAGCGTCAGCAGCCGGATCCGCTCCTGGCCGGAGGCGAGCCGCTGCAGTTCCCGGCGGGTGTCCAGATGGCTGCCGTCGTCGGCCAGGTAGATCGGCAGGCCGGTCTCCGCCAGGGCGGCCACGGTTCGCGCCAGCGCCGGCCCAGGGTCGTAGACCGGCACGATCAGGCAGGGCTGGAACCTCATGGCCGGGAGGGGGGAAGGAAGCTCATCCCGCGGTCAGGCCCCGGTTTCGAGCGGCCCCTGGCCGTACTGGGCCACGAACGCCACCAGGCTGCGCACCGTGCCGAAATGCTCCTTGAGACCCGGGTCCTGCTCCGCAGCCTTGAGCTGGAAGCGCTTGCGCAACGCGATACCCAGTTCCAGCGCGTCGATGGAATCCAGACCGAGCCCATCGCCGAACAAGGGCTCGTCATCCCCGATGCCATCCGGCGTCAGGTCCTCCAGCCCGAGGGTGGCGATGATGAACTGTTTCATTTCAAACGGAGTGATGACCATGCCCATAGCGTTCCGCTTCCCGGAGACGTTCGTGTCCCCAATGATATAGGACATCAGCTGAATTGCCAGGACGACGCTCCGGTCCGCAGGGCCCGCAGGCATCCGAGCGATTGGGGCGAGGCATCCCCGTTGTCCTCCCGGACCATTGCCAGCCGCCTCGCCGCGGGCGTCCCCACCAGCAGGGCCACCGCGTGCAGCAGGCCCCGGGGGGCCGGATCCGCCCATGGGTCGGGCAGCCGGTCATCGGCATAGACGTACAGGACCGGTGCCGACGGGTCCGCCGTGAAGGCCGCCAGGGCTTCCACCAGCCCCCAGCCGAAGCTCCCGGGACCGGCGGCCACCGCGCAGAACGGCGACCGGTTGCCGTTGATGATGGACCAGAGTCCGGGCACCGAATTGTGCACCGACATGGAGAACAGGGTGGGGGAGACCTCGGCTTCCAGCGCCAGGTCGCGCAGGATGGCCAGGGTATGGTCCGCCTCGCCGTGCCTGGAGGCGAACACCAGGCGCGCGTCCCCGGCCGGCCCCACGCGGTGGGCGCAGTGGAAGCAGGCCCGGGCCAGGGGGCTCAGGCGCCGTTTCAGCTGGCGGTCCACGAAGGTCAGATCGGGTTCGCCCCAGGCCAGGTCCAGGAAACCGTCGGAACCGGGCGCCAGGAGCGGATCCAGCGGATCCTCCCCGAACCAGGCGGCGGCGCGCAGAAGAGGCAGGGCCAGCGGAACGGATGTCATGGACGGCTCGGGGGCGGAACGGCGGCACGGGAAGCCGGTCGCTGATCGTATCCTCGCAGGCCTGTCCAGGCCATGGCAATGCGCTTGTTCCGGCGCGGGCGTTCAGGCCGGCACGGCCTGCCGCAGATACCGGTGCACGGCCTCGGCCGCCTTGCGCCCCTCGTTGATGGCGTGGACCACGAGGCTCTGGCCCCGGGCCTGGTCGCCGGCTGCGAAGACGCCGTCCACCGCGCTGCGGAACCCGCGCACCGGCACGTTGCCGCGGCTGTCCAGCGCGATCCCGAGCTGCTCGAACAGCCCCCCGGGCTCGGATCCGACGAACCCCATGGCCAGCAGGGCCAGTTCGCAGGGGATCTCGAACTCGCTGCCCGAAACCGGCGCGAAGTCCGGCCCGGGGCCCACCCGCACCGCCCGGATGGCGCGCAGGCGGCCCTGGCCGTCGTCCAGGAAGGCCGTGCTCATGACCGCCCAGTCCCGGGTCCCGCCTTCCTCCTGGGAAGACGAGGTGCGCAGGACCATGGGCCACGCCGGCCACAGGTCCGCGCCCTGGCGCCGCTCGGGGGGCTTCTGCAGCAGTTCGATCTGCAGGATGGCGCCGGGGCCCTGGCGGATGGAGGTGCCCAGGCAGTCGGAACCGGTGTCGCCGCCGCCGATCACCACCACGCGCCTGCCGGTGGCCAGGATCGCTTCGTGCGCGGGCACGGGGTCGCCCGCCACCCGGCGGTTGGCCTGCTCCAGGAAGGCCATGGCGAAGTGGATGCCTCCCAGCTGGCGCCCGGGCAGGGCCAGGTCGCGCGGCCGGCGGGCGCCGCCGCACAGCACCAGGGCGTCGAACTGGCCGCGCAGCTCGCTGCCGCTCACATCCGCCCCGGCCTTCACGCCGGTGCGGAAGACCACCCCTTCGGCCTCCATCTGGGCCACCCGGCGGTCGATGAGGTGCTTTTCCAGCTTGAAATCGGGGATGCCGTAGCGGAGCAGCCCGCCGATGCGGTCCGCCTGCTCGAACACGGTGACGGAATGGCCCTTGCGGGCCAGTTCCTGGGCCGCGGCCAGGCCGGCGGGGCCGGAACCGATCACCGCGACGCGCTTGCCGGTCCGCACCTTGGGGATCCGGGGCGCCACCCGGCCGTCGGCCCAGGCCCGGTCGATGATGCTGCGCTCGATGTCCTTGATGGTGACCGGGTGCCCGTCCAGGTTCAGGGTGCAGGCGGCCTCGCAGGGCGCGGGGCAGACCCTGCCGGTGAACTCGGGGAAGTTGTTGGTGGCGTGCAGGACGGCCAGGGCCCATTCGGGGTGGTCGCGGTAGATGTGGTCGTTGAATTCCGGGATCACGTTGCCCAAGGGGCAGCCGCTGTGGCAGAACGGGATGCCGCACTCCATGCAGCGCGAAGCCTGGTCCCGCAGCGCCGCCTCGGGGGGCAGCAGCTCGAACTCGCGCCAGTCCGCGATGCGCTCCGCCACCGGCCGCTTGCCGTGTTCCGCACGCTCGACGTCGAGGAAGCCGCGGATGTTGCCCATCAGTGCACCTCCTCGTCGGTGGCCGGCTCCGGCGCCGGCAGGTCGCCCGGATCGGGCGGGGAGAGTTCCGAGATCGGCAGCGCGTTGGTGGCCGGGGCGCCGGCCGCCTCCAGGGCCCTGCGGTACTCGCTGGGGAAGACCTTGACGAACCGCGCGGCCAGGGTGTCCCAGACGTCCAGGATGGCCCTGGCCCTGGGGCTGCCGGTGCGCACCGCGTGCTCGGCCAGCAGGGCCTTGACCGTGGCGGCGTCCTCCCGGTCCAGGGCCGTCAGTTCGACCATCTCCTTGTTGCAGCGGGCCCCGAAGCTGCCGTCCTCGTCGTAGACGTAGGCCAGGCCTCCGCTCATGCCCGCGGCGAAGTTGCGGCCCACCGGGCCCAGCACCAGCACCAGGCCGCCGGTCATGTACTCGCAGCCGTGGTCGCCCACGCCCTCCACCACGGTCACGGCGCCGCTGTTGCGGATGGCGAAGCGCTCGCCGGCCCGGCCGTTGAAGAAGGCGCGGCCCGAGGTGGCGCCGTAGAGCACCACGTTGCCGACGATCACCTGCTCGTGGGGCCGGAAGGGCGAAACCGCAGGCGGCCGCACGGCGATGATGCCGCCGCAGAGGCCCTTGCCCACGTAGTCGTTGGCGTCGCCGGTGAGCTCCAGGGTCATGCCCGGGGAGGCGAAGGCGCCGAAGCTCTGGCCGGCGCTGCCCCGGGCCAGGATGCGGATGGTGTCCTCGGGCAGGCCGGCGGCGCGGTAGCGGCGCGCCACCTGGCCGCTGAGCATGGCCCCGGTGGCGCGGTCGCTGTTGCGGATGGCGGTCTCGATCACCACCGGCCGGCCTTCCTCCAGGGCGGGCCGGGCCTGGGCGATGATGGTGTGGTCCAGCACGCCTTCCAGCTTGTGGTCCTGGCTGATCATGCAGGAGCCGGGGTCGACCGCGGCCCGGGCGGAGCGGTACAGGATTTCCGAAGTGTCCACCTTGCGCGCCTTGGGGTTGAGGCCTGCCCTGCGCGGCTTCAGGCAGTCGGAGCGGCCCGACCATCTCCTTCAGGGTGCGGAACCCCAGGCCGGCCATGATCCCGCGCAGTTCCTCGGCGACGAAGAAGAAGAAGCGGATCACGTGCTCGGGCTGCCCGGCGAACCGGGCGCGCAGGACCGGATCCTGGGTGGCCACGCCGACCGGGCAGGTGTTCAGGTGGCACTTGCGCATCATGATGCAGCCCGAGGCCACCAGGGGCGCGGTGGCGAAGCCGAACTCCTCGGCCCCGAGCAGGGCGGCGATGGCCACGTCCCGCCCGGTGTTGAGCTTGCCGTCGGTCTGCAGGATCGCGCGGCTGCGCAGGCCGTTGAGCATGAGCACCTGGTGCGCCTCGGCCAGGCCCAGTTCCCAGGGCACCCCGGAATGGTGGATGGCGGTGAGCGGCGAGGCGCCGGTGCCGCCGCTGTCGCCGCTGATGAGCACCACGTCGGCATGGGCCTTGACCACGCCGGCGGCGACGGTGCCCACCCCCGCCTCGGACACCAGCTTCACGCTGATGCGCGCCAGCGGGTTGACGTTCTTCAGGTCGAAGATGAGCTGGGCCAGGTCCTCGATGGAGTAGATGTCATGGTGCGGCGGCGGCGAGATGAGGGTCACCCCGGGCATGCTGTGGCGCACCCGGGCGATGGTGGCGTCCACCTTGCGCCCGGGCAGCTGGCCGCCTTCGCCGGGCTTGGCGCCCTGGGCCATCTTGATCTGGATCTCGTCGGCGTCCACCAGGTACTCGGCGGTGACGCCGAACCGGCCCGAGGCCACCTGCTTGATCGCGCTGCGCCGGGAGGCGCCGTCCGGGTCGGGGATGAAGCGGGCCGGGTCCTCGCCGCCCTCCCCGGTGTTGGAGCGGCCGCCCATGCGGTTCATGGCGATGGCCAGGTTCTCGTGGGCCTCCTTGGAGATGCTGCCGAACGACATGGCGCCGCTGGCGAAGCGCCTGACGATCGCCGCCGCCGGCTCCACCTCGTCCAGGGGCACCGGCTCGCCCGCCGGCACCAGGTCCCACAGCCCGCGCAGGGCGGTCGGGAACTCGCCATGGTCGTTCATGAGCCGGGCGAACTCCGGTAGCTCGCGGCGTCCTCCAGGCGCACCGCCTTCTGCAGGCTGGCGATGGTCCCGGGGTTCCACAGGTGGCGCTCGCCGTCGACCCGGAAATAGAGGTGGCCGCCCGCGGTCCAGCACCTCGGGCAGGTCGGGGCTGAAGGCCAGCCGGTGGCGCGCCAGCGCCTCCCCGGCCAGGTCGCCGCAGGCCCACGCCGCGGATGCGCGAGGCGGTGCCGGTCAGGTACTCGTCGATGACGAACTGGTCGATGCCGATGGCCTCGAAGATCTGCGCGCCCTGGTAGCTGGCCAGGGTGCTGATGCCCATCTTGGCCATGGTCTTGAGCAGGCCCTTCTTGAGCGCCTTGATGTAGTTCCGGGCCGCCCGGTCCGGGCTCTGGTCGCCCGGGAGCAGGCCCCGGGCGCACAGGTCGGCGATGGTCTCCAGGGCCAGGTACGGGTTGACCGCACCGGCCCCGTAGCCCAGCAGCAGGGCCATGTGGGCCACCTCCCGCGGCTCGCCCGATTCCACCACGAGGCCGGCGCGGACCCGGGTGCCTTCCCGGATCAGGTGGTGATGCACCGCCGCGGTGGCGAGCAGGCTCGGGATGGCGGCGCGGCTTTCGTCGATGCCGCGGTCGCTGAGCACCAGGATGCTGTAGCCGTCGGCGATGGCCCGGCTGGTGGAGCGGCAAAGGGTGCGGATGGCCTCGTAGAGGTTGCGCTCGGGGTCGCCGGCCACCTGGAACAGCATCGGCAGGGTGATGCAGCGGAAATCGGGCAAGGCGTTGCGCCGGAGCTTGGCGAGCTTTTCGCTGGTGAGGAAGGGGTGCGGCAGTTCCAGCATGCGGCACTGGCGCGGGGACGCGTCCAGCAGGTTGCCCTCGCCGCCCACGCAGCTGACCGTCGACATCACGATCTCCTCCCGCAGCGGGTCGATGGGCGGGTTGGTCACCTGGGCGAAGTGCTGCTTGAAGTAGCGGAACAGCAGCTGCGGCTTTTCGGAAAGCACCGCCAGGGGGATGTCGACGCCCATGGACCCCACCGGCTCTTCGCCGCCCACGGCCATGGGGCCGAGCACCAGGCGCAGGTCCTCCTCGGTGTAGCCGAAGGCGTTCTGCAGCACCGGCAGCTCCTCGGCCCGGCACCGGGTTCTGCACCTCGGCCGGCGGCAGTCCGGCCAGGCTGATCTTCCCCTGGGCCAGCCACTGGGCGTAGGGCTGCGCCGAGGCCACCTGGTGCTTGATCTCCTCGTCCGAGACCAGCCGGCCTTCGTCCACGTCCACCATGAACATCTTGCCGGGCTGGAGCCGGCCCTTCTGTTCGATCCGGGCCGGATCCAGGTCCAGCACGCCGAACTCGCTGGCCATCACCACCAGGCCGTCGGTGGTCACCACCCACTTGGCCGGGCGCAGGCCGTTGCGGTCCAGGGTGGCGCCGATCAGCCGGCCGTCGGAGAAGGCCAGGGCGGCGGGCCCGTCCCAGGGCTCCAGCAGGTAGCCGTGGTACTCGTAGAAGGCCTTCTTCTCCGGGGACATGTCCGGATCGTGGCTCCACGCCTCGGGCACCAGCATCATCATGACGTGGGGCAGGCTGCGGCCGCCGGCCAGGCGCAGGAAGTCGGCGACCTGGTCCAGGGCCTGGGAGTCCGATGCGTCCGGCCGAGCGATCGGGCGGAAGTCCTCCACCACGTCGCTGCTGAAGGCGTCGCTCCTGAGCATGGACTCCCGGGCCGACATCCAGGCCAGGTTGCCGCGCAGGGTGTTGATCTCGCCGTTGTGCGCCAGCAGGCGGTACGGGTGGGCCCGCTTCCAGGACGGGAAGGTGTTGGTGGAGAACCGGGAGTGGACCAGGGCCAGCCGGCTTTCGGTGCGGGGGTCGGCCAGGTCCGGGTAGAACGCGGCCAGCTGCTCGGCCAGCATCAGCCCCTTGTAGACGAGGGTGCGCGCCGAGCAGGAGCAGATGTAGAAGGATTCGAAGTTGGCCTTCTGCCCGGCGCGCTTGCGGATGGTGCAGAGCACCCGCTCGAACGATTCCGGCGCGCACTTGCGGCCGATGATCGAGCTGGCGGATGGAGGGCATGGAATCCCGGGCCGAGGGCCCGAGGGCGTCAGGCACGACCGGGGGGGTGCGCCAGCCGATGATGTCCTGGCCGTGGTGCATCACGGCCGCCTCCAGCACCGCCATGTGATGGCGGCAGCCCGCCGGGTCGGGCGAGAAGAAGCACATGGCCACCGCGTAGTCGCCGGGCGCCGGCAGGATGATCCCTTCGGCCGCCATCTCCTCCTCGAACAGCCGGTGCGGGATCTGCATCAGGATGCCGGCGCCGTCACCGGTGAGCGGGTCGCTGCCGGCGGCGCCCCGGTGGGTGAGGTGCTCCAGGATCTGCAGCCCCTGGCGCACGATGGCATGGCTGGCCTGCCGGCGCAGGGTGGCCACGAAGCCCAGCCCGCAGGCGTCATGCTCGAAAGCGGGATCATACAGGCCTTGGCGGGGGGGCAGCGACATGGGGCGATTCCTCGGGGCGGCACCCCGGAGGGGGGGCCGGATCTGGCTGCACGCCGGGACGCCGGGATCCTGGGTGCGGTTGCGTCAGTCAGGTGGTTGAGAAAGGATCCACCGGGACGCGGGATCAAGGCGGACCGGTGCGAAGATTATCAATGGAATTATAATAAATTCAATAAAAAATAATCTTATAGTGGTATAAATTAATATAATTTCAGCGAGATCTGTGATTGATTGCCCATGGCTTGGGCGGATGCCCCGGTGGATCTTAGTGGTGTTGCCTGAATTACCTGGAACACGTCTGATCCCATGCATTTTGGCAGATTTAACAAACCGATCAGGCACAGAGTCCACCGAGGCGCAGAGGACACGGAGGTGATCGGGGCAGCGGCTTCGCATCACCCCGGAGCCAGGGCTTGTGCGCCGACCCATGCCGCCCAGGCCCTGCCCGCTGCGCGGGCCGAAGCACTGCGTGATTTCCGCTGGGGAAAATCCCATCGCGGATTAAATTGGTTTCGGCGCAGTACCCGCACCTTCCTCGTCGGGTACTGTTCATGGTCGCTTCCGGAAGGCGTGGGGCCCGCCAGAGGAGGTGGAACATGTCGGTTGTCACTATTTCCAGTGAATTCGGAAGCCTGGGCAGTGTGATCGCGGAAACCTCGGCAAAGGCGTTGGATTATCGCCTCACCGACAAGTCGACCGTCGAGGCCGTGTTCAGGGAGTATGGCCTCCCCCCGCTTGAGGATGAGTACCAGTCGATCCCCGGCTTCTGGGATCGCTTCGCGGTGGAGAAACAGGGGCGGAGGCATACCACCTTCACCATGCTCAACAATTGCATCTATGCCTTGGCGCGCTGCGGCAATGTCGTCATCGAGGGGCGTGGGGGGTTTGCGGTCCTGGCCGGATTGGCCGATGTGCTGAACGTCCGCATCCAGGCCCCTCTGCCGGTGCGGATCCAACGCCTCGTGGACTCCCCTTCCATCGGGGACCCGGGAATTGCAGAAGATGCCATCGGCAAGAATGATCGGCTCAAGAAAATATTTATAACATCCGTATATGGTCTGGACTGGGGTTCCGCCGGCAACTTCGATCTGGTCATCGACACGGGCAAGGTTTCCCCGGACCTCGCAACCGAACTTATCGTCCAGGCTACGAAAGCTTTAAAGGTGACCGGGACAAGCGGGCAACACACCACCGCGGACCTCCCCGAAGACAAGGTCCTGGCCGCTGCGGTTGATGAGGTGCTCAACCCTCTCCCAACACATGCAGGGTGAAAGGCAGCCCTGGTTTCAGCCCGCGGGAGGGTGCGCAAAGCATTCGAAATAGAAGATGGAATAAGTATCTTATGATAAATTTATTGCGCCTCTCCCTAAAACGCCCTACATTGCTTGGCCGAGGGTTGGGGGGTCGATTGAACATCCTGATCACAAGCGCGGGGCGTCGCACTTCACTGGTTTCCGCTTTCCAGGAAGCAGGGCGGCCCTTCGGGTCCAAGGTCCTGGCTGCAGACTGCGATCCTCTCGCCCCGGCCTGCACCGTCGCGGACGGGGCGTTCGCGCTGCCCCTGGTGACCGATCCTTACTATGTTCCCGCCTTGTTGCAACTTGCCTGCGAGCATGGGGTCGGCCTGATCGTCCCGACCATCGATACGGAATTGCAGGTCCTGGCGAAACATTCGGAAACCTTCCTGCGTGCGGGATCGACCGTACTGGTTTCCAGGCTGGGATTTGTCGCGCTCTGCAGGGATAAATGGAAGACCTACCTGACCTTCAGGGAGAAGGGGATCGCGATGCCGGCCTCCTGGCTTCCGGATGGCCCCCTGCCTGCCCTGCCGGACCAGATCTTCCTCAAACCCAGGGACGGCAGCGCAAGCATCGATGCATACCCATGCCGGAGGCAAGAACTCCAGCGAATGCTTCCCCGCGTGCCGAACCCCATCATCCAGGAATGCCTGAAGGGACCCGAGGTCACCGTCGATGCTTTTCTGGACTTCCAGGGGCGCCCCATGCACTTCGTGCCAAGGGAGCGGATCCGCACCCTCGGGGGGGAATCCATCCAAGGCGTCACCCTGGGCGACCCCGACCTGGAAGCATGGTGCAGTCTTGTCCTGGATGTCTGTGGAAGCCTGGGGGCCAGGGGACCGCTTGCCCTCCAGGCCTTCATCACCGATCGGGGACCCCGGCTGACCGAGATCAATCCAAGGTTCGGCGGCGGGTTCCCCCTGACCCTGGCAGCCGGTGGTGACTATCCCGCCTGGATCCTGGCGCTGCTGCGCGGCGAAAAATTGATGCCGAGATTGGGTCAGTACAGTCGTGGCCTCTACATGACCCGGTACTATTCGGAAATTTTCATGAGAACCCTTCCCTGGCCGCGGGCGGCGAAACCTTTTGAAAGGCATGTGCCGAGCGCTGAAGGATCGGAATCCATGGCCCCCTTTCATCTGGTCACCGGGACTTGACCCCGGCGACCTCCCGGGATACGACAAGACCCCGTCAGGGGAAGAAGCGGGCCCGGCACACCGGGCAGATCACGTGCGTGCGCCTGCCTTCGCCAGGACTCCGACGGTCGGGGGTGCGGAGCCGGCCGACCAGGACCATGCCGCACCAGGCACAGCAGAGGGAAGGCTGGGTCCGCCCCGGGTCGGCCGGACGGTTCCCCAGGGCGACCAGGTCCTCCTGAGGAATCAATCGTCCATTCCGCCGCAACATACCGGCTCCTCGCAGGCATCCCATCTATAGGCCTGAATCGGGTCGGGGCAAGATGCACAAACCGCCGCGTCCGGCCTGGAGATCCATCCGCTTCCGTGGTTTCATGGTTAATCATGGCTAACAAAAGCAACCTCCAGCAGATCCTCAGTCTGACGGTGCTGGTCGCCTCGCTGGGCTATTTCGTGGACATGTTCGACCTGCTGCTGTTTCCCATCCTCCGGCAGCCGAGCCTGGCGGCCCTGGGCGTGGTCGGCGAGGCCCAGGTGGGGGTGGGCATCGCGCTGTTCAATGTCCAGATGGTGGGCATGCTGCTGGGCGGCATCTTCTGGGGCATGCTGGGCGACAAGCGCGGCCGGCTGTCGACCCTGTTCGGCAGCATCGCCCTCTATTCCGTGGCCAACATCGCCAACGCCTTCGTCCATTCGGCCGGCAGCTACATGGTCTGGCGCTTCCTGGCCGGCTTCGGCCTGGCCGGCGAACTGGGCGCCGCCATCACCCTGGTGAGCGAGATCCTGCCCAGGGAACTGCGCGGCTACGGCACCACCATCGTGGCGGCGGTGGGGATCTTCGGCACGGTGGTGGCGGCCCTGGTGGGCAAGTACCTGCCCTGGCGCACCGGCTACCTGGTGGGCGGGGCCCTGGGGCTGTGCCTGCTGGTGCTGCGCATCGGCATCCGGGAAAGCGGCATGTTCAAGCAGATGGAGCAGGACAAGGTCTCGCGCGGAAACTTCCTCCAGCTGTTCGCCACGCCCGAGCGCGCCGGCCGCTACCTGCGCTGCATCCTCATCGGCCTGCCCACCTGGTTCACGGTCGGCATCCTCATCAATTTCTGCCCCGAATTCGGGCCCAAGCTGGGCGTGACCGGCAAGCTGGCGGCGGGCACCGCCCTGGCCTTCACCTACTCCGGCATCACCCTGGGCAGCTTCCTGTCCGGCTTCCTCAGCCAGCTCTGGGCCAGCCGCAAGAAGGTGGTGGCGCTGTTCGTGCTGTCGACCCTGGCCGGGGTGCTGGTGTATCTGTCGGTGCGTGGACTCTCGCCCATGATGTTCTACCTCCTGGCCCTGTACCTCGGGGTCGCCACCGGCTACTGGGCGGTCTTCGTCACCATCGCCGCCGAGCAGTTCGGCACCAACCTGCGCTCCACCACCGCCAGCACCGTGCCCAACTTCGTGCGCGGGATGGTGCCGCTCATCACCGGCAGCTTCGTCATGCTCAAGCCGCGCCTGGACTACGTGGGCTCCGCCGCCGTGGTGGGGGCGGTCTGCTTCGCCCTGGCCCTGGTCTCGCTCTACGGCCTGCGCGAAACCCACGGGCTGGACCTCAACTACCTGGAATAGTCAGCGCCCGCACCACACCGGCGGGCGCTTCTCCAGGAACGCGGCGATGCCCTCGCGGGCGTCCATGGCCTGCAGGTTGCGCGCCATCACCTGGCGGGTATAGTCGTAGGCTTCGGCCAGGGGCAGTTCCGCCTGCCGGTAGAAGGCTTCCTTGCCGATGGCCAGGGTCAGCGGCGACTTGGCGGCGAGCCTCCTGGCGAAGTCCAGCGTGCGCGCCTCCAGTTCCAGGGCGGGCGCCAATTCGTTCACCAGGCCGATGCGCCGGGCCTCCGCGGCGTCGATCAGTTCGCCCGTGAGCAGCATGCGCATGGCGTGCTTGGGCGCCACGTTGCGCGAAAGCGCCACCATCGGGGTCGAGCAGAAGAGGCCGATGTTCACCCCGGGCGTGGCGAAGCGGGCGTCCTCCGCCGCGAAGGCCAGGTCGGCGCTGGCCACCAGCTGCGCGCCGGCGGCGGTGGCCACCCCGTGCACCCGGGCGATCACCGGCTTGCGCAGGTGGACGATGGCCTGCATCACTTCGGCGCAGGCGAGGAACAGCGCGTTGATGTAGGCCGGGTCGTAGCCGCTGTCGCGCAGTTCCTTCAGGTCGTGCCCGGCGCAGAAGGCCGGGCCGCTGCCGGCGATGACCACCACGCGCGCCGCCGCGTCTTCCGCGAGGGCTGCGAGGGCTTCGCCCAGGGCCTGGAGCATGCCCAGGGACAGGCTGTTGCGGGACTGGGGCCGGTTGAGGGTCAGGGTCGCGACACCGGCGTCGTCGCTGCGCAGGAGGAAAGGGGGTGCTTCGGCCATGGCGGGACGCTCCTGCCCCGTATCATAGGACTTTTCGCCTCCGTGCGGCCGTGCCGTCGCTTTCCGGAACGGGCGCGGGATTGCGCGCCGGCCCCAGCCGCTTGCCCGGGCGCGCCACGCGCCCCTGCACCGGCGCCTTGCGGAACGGCGAATGGTCGCGCACCAGCTTGATGAGCGTCTCCAGGGCCGGGAGCGTGTCGTCCTTGCGGTAGGCGAACAGCAGGTCCAGGGTCGGCGCCGGGTCCAGGGCGATGCGCCGGGTGACCACGCCCTTGGGCACGATCCCCGCCACATACTCGGAGAAGAAGCAGCAGCCCAGTCCCGAGGCGACCGCGTTCATCGAGGTCATCAGGCTTTCGGAACAGATCCCGCGGGTGAACTTCACGCCGGCGCGCCGCTCGATGTCCTCGGTCGCGTCATGCACCGCCGGCGCCACTTCCGCGGAAATGGAGATCAGCGGCAGCTTGGCCAGGGCCGCGAGCTGCACGGGGTCATGCTGGCTGTGCGCCCAGCGCTCCGGCATCACCGCGACCACTTCTTCCCGCATGTAAACTTCATACGCGATTTCATCGCTTTCGATCGGACCCCGGGTGAACGCCGCCCGGATCTCACGGTCCAGCAGGGCCCGGGTCGCCTCCGGGGCCGTCATGGTGCGCAGCAGCACCTGGCAGTCGGGCATGCGCTGAAGCAGCAGCGGCAGGACATGGGAGAACACCATGCCTTCGGGGCCGGGGATCATGCCCAGCACGATGGTGCCCACTTCGCTCCGGGCGCTGGCGCGGGCCTGGGCCATGGCCTTGTCCACCAGGGCGAGGATCTCCTTGGCCGCCGGCAGGAGGACTTTCCCGGTCTGGGTGAGCTTGAGCCTGTGCTTGTCGCGCAGGAACAGCGGGGCCCCCACCAGCCCTTCCAGCTGGCGGATCTGCTGGCTGAGGGAAGGCTGCGCCGTGTGCAGGCGCTCCGCCGCCCGGGTCACGTTCAGTTCCTCGGCGACCGCCGCGAAATAGCGCAAAAGTCGGAGTTCCATAGGATCTTTCGCTGGGGAGAAGGTCTCTTGTGATTCCGTTTCGGCCTCCATTCTAGCGCGAATAGAAGATATCAAGGTAGATTAATATATGTCTAATAACCTTATGCCTTTGCATCTCCAGGCATAGAAAATCCCGGCGCGGGTGCGCGCCGGGATCTTTCCTTCGGCAGGGCTCATTCGCCGATGCCGTCCTTGTTGGTCTCCTTGGCGAACGCCACCGCGACGACGGTGATGAGCACCAGCAGGATCATGTAGAAGGCGATGTAGGTTGGGCCCTTGCCGGAGGCGACGCCCAGGGCGAGCAGCCAGGTGGCGACCAGCGGGGAGAGTCCGCCGGCGAAGATGGAGGCCAGCTGGTAGCCGAAGGAGGCGCCGCTGTAGCGCACCCGGGCCGAGAACATCTCGGACAGGAAGCTGGCCTGCGGGCCGTACATGGCCGAGTGGCCGAGGGTGACCGGGATGACGATGGCCAGGGCGATGATCGTGGGATCCTTGGTGCCCAGCATCCAGAAGAAGGGGAAGGCCAGGACGCCGCAGGCGATGGCGCCGTACATGTAGACGGGACGGCGGCCCCAGCGGTCGGACAGGGCGCCCCAGGCGGCGGTGGTGAAGATGCCCAGGCCGGCGGCCCAGAGCAGGCCGTTGAGGCCGATGACGCGCGGCACCTTGAGGTAGGTGGAGATGTAGGTCAGCGAGAACACGGTGAATACATAAAACAGGCCGTTCTCGGCGAACCGGGCGCCCATGGCGATGAAGATGTTCTTCGGGTGCTTGGTGAGCGCCTCGACGATGGGCATCTTCGCTTCCTTCTTCTGGTCCTTCAGCTTCAGGAAGACCGGGGACTCGGCGATGGTCATCCGGATCCAGATGCCCACGGCGACCAGGATGAAACTGAGCAGGAAGGGCACGCGCCAGCCCCAGGTCAGGAAATCGGCGTCGGGCATCTTGGAGACGGCCCGGAACACGATGGTGGACAGCAGCAGGCCGACGAAGGCGCCCAGCTGGGGCCAGGAGCCGTAGAAGCCGCGCCGGTTGGCGGGAGCGTGCTCGACCGCCATCAGCACCGCGCCGCCCCACTCGCCGCCCAGGCCGAAGCCCTGCAGCAGGCGCATGCCGACCAGGAGGATGGGCGCCCAGATGCCGATGGCGGCGTAGGTGGGCAGCAGCCCGATGCAGGCCGTGGACAGGCCCATGATCATCAGGGTCAGGTAGAGCATCTTCTTGCGCCCGATCTTGTCGCCGTAGTGGCCGAACACGATGCCGCCCACGGGGCGGGCGATGAAGCCCAGGGAGAAGGTGGCGAACGCCAGGAGCGTGCCCACGAGGGGGTCATAGCTGGGGAAGAACAGCTTGTTGAACACCAGCGCGGCGGCGGTGCCGTAGAGGAAGTAGTCGTACCACTCGATCGACGTGCCGATCAGGCTGGCGAAGGCCACCTTCACGATCTGCTGGTATTCCTCCTTGGGTTGGTCTGGCGCCTTTGGGGCGAGGACTTCGGCAAGAGCCACGGGTGACCTCCTGGATCACGGATGAGGGTTTGGAAAACGGACATGAGCTTTGGTTTGAAGCTTGATGGTCTTTTCCGATGGTCGGGGAAGCCGGGGTTGATCCCGCCACGGCGCACAGCCGGTACCGGTCCGCCCCGCGGGCGGTACCCATCCGGAGCCCTGCCGTGGCGGGCCGGCGCACCCGGCCGCCGGCCGGGTGCGCCATCCCTTCTAGGCCTTGAACAGCCAGCCCGGCAGTTTCACTTCGGCGACGCCGTCCAGCACCACTTCACCGGTCTGCTTGGTGATCACCGTGGAGATCCGGGCGATGCTCTTGGGCAGCAGCTCGATGATCTTCGCTTCCAGCTTGCACGGTGTCGCCGAGGAACACGGGGAGCTTGAAGCTGCAGGTCTGGCCGAGGTAGACCGTGCCCACGCCCGGCATGTCCATGCCCAGGACCTTGGAGATGAGCGCGCACAGGATCGCGCCGTGGGCGATGCGCTGTCCGAACCTGCTCTTGGCCGCGACGGCGTCGTCCAGGTGGATCGGGTTGCGGTCGCCGCTCACCTCGGCGAAGGCCCTGACCAGCTTGTCGTCGATGGTCTGCTTGCAAAGAAAGGTCTGGCCTACGGTGTAGGTCTCGGGTGCCAGGGTGGCTTCCATGGTGACTTCTCCTTTGGATGGACATCACGGGCCGTCATCGGCCCGGTTCGTTGACTTCAGCTGTTGCGGAAGGTCACCCCGAAGGTGGCCCTCGGGTAGTTCCACTGGGTGACGCCCTTGTCCTTGCACATCACCCGGCAGGTGCCGCACTCCAGGCACCCGGCGTATTCGAAGTGGAGCTGGTCGTCCTTGAGCGTGTAGCACCGGGCGGGACAGACCACCAGGCACGGGCGCGGCGCGCAGCGCGCGCAGACGGCCGGATCGACCCGGATGTGGGGGTTGCCTTCATCCACCGCGAAGCGGTCCAGGGCGAGCAGTTCTTCGGGACCCAGGCGCTTGACGCTCATAAGCAGCGAACCCCCTTCCAGGCGTCCCGGGCCAACTGGCCGTACCGAGACCCTGCTGGTGACGAGCCGGCGCAGGGTCCGGAGCATCGGCGGCGGCACCTTGCCGTCCACGTTGAACAGGAAACCCAGCGCGTCGTTGGCCAGGTCGGGATATTCCCCGAAGATCCGGTCGATCCCGAAGATGCCGTGGAAGCCGGCATAGGCCCGCATGTTGGGCAGCAGCAGGAGCTGCTCCAGCTGCTCCATGTAGGCCGGGCCGGCCGCGGCGGCGGTCTCCGCGCCCAGGATGGCCCGGGCCGCGGCCAGGCCGCTGACCATCGCCAGGTCCATGCCGCGGATGATCATGCCGGTGTTGATGCCGAACTGGGCGGCGTCGCCGGCGACCAGCAGGCCCTCCCGGTAGAGCCGCGCGGGGATCCCGTGGAAGCCCATCTCCGGCACCAGGTGGGCGCCGTACTCGAGGCTGGTGCCGCCTTCGATCAGGGAAGCGATCGCCGGGTGCGTCTTGAAGTCCTGGAAGATCTCCTGGATCTGCCGGCCGTGCCGGGCCGCCTGGCTCGGGTTGAACACGATGCCCAGGGAGACGCTTTCCTTGTTCGTGTATAGGAAGCCGCCGCCGGAGATGCCTTCGGTGCAGCCGATGGCGACCCGGGCGGCGCCCTCGCCGCCGGCCAGGTTGAAGCGCTGGTTGATGACCGACTCCGGAAGGCCGATGGTCTCCTTCACCCCGACCCCGACCGCGGCCGGGGCCACATCCGGGAACAGGCCGGCGCTCCGGCCCAGCAGCGAATTGACGCCGTCGGCGGCCACGACCATGCCGGCGCGCATCTCGTCCTCGCCGACCCTGATGCCGACGATCCGGCCGTCCTCCTCCAGCAGAGCGTCGACGCGCATGGAGCAGACGACGCTGGCGCCCTGCGCTTCGGCTTCGGAGGCGAACCATTCGTCCAGCGTGGCCCGGACCACCGAGCAGGAGCGCGACGCGGGGTCGGGCTCGCCGAATCCCGCGTGGTCGATGGTGGTGGCCTTCCGCCCGCTGAGCAGCATGATCTGCTCGCGCAGGATCCTGCGCTCCAGCGGGGCCCGGCCGGCGAGGTCCGGATCCACCAGGTCCAGCGCGTAGGTGTAGAGGCGCCCGCCGCTGACGTTCTTGGCGCCGGCGCTGTCGCCCCGCTCCAGGAGCAGGACATTCTTGCCGGCCTTGGCCAGGGTGTAGGCGCAGGCGCTGCCGGCCGGCCCGGCGCCCACCACGATCACGTCAAAATCGTCTTCCGCCATGCTGCGCCTCAGTTCCGCAACGCCGCCGTGAGCAGCGGCAGCACCTTGTACAGATCGCCGACGATGCCGTAGTCCGCGGCCTCGAAGATGGGCGCGCGCTCGTCGCTGTTGACGGCCACGATCACCTTGGACTCCCGGCAGCCGACCATGTGCTGCACCTGCCCGGAAAGGCCCACCGCCAGGTACAGTTCGGGCTTCACGGTCTGGCCGCTGATGCCGATGTAGCGCTCGATCGGCAGCCAGTGCTCGTCCTCGGCGACGCCGCGGGTGCAGGCGAGTTCCGCCTTCAGCGCGCCGGCCAGGTCGCGGGCCAGGCCCAGGTCCTCCTTTTTGGCGAAGCCGCGTCCCACGGAGACCAGCTGGGTAGCGGCGGAGATGTCCACGCCCTCGCTGTCCATGGGGGTGACGCCCAGCACGGTGACCCGGGTGTCGGCCTGGACCTCCAGGCGCTCCACCGTGCCGGCTTGTGCCGCCGGGGACGGAGCGAGGAAGGTGCGCTGCGGGATGGTGGCGAGCGCCGGCAGTTCCAGGACCTCCTCGCAGACCGCCAGGCCCGCGTAGAGGATGCGCTGGGTCACCAGCCTGCCGTCGGCCACGGCCAGGGCCTTGGCGTCGGTGGAGAGGCCCGCCTTGAGCGCGCCGGCCAGGTGCGCGGCCAGGTGCTTGCCGCGCAGGGTGCCGCCCACCAGGACCACGCTGGCCTGGGCCGCGGCCAGCAGTTCGGCGATGGCCGGGGCCAGGGCTTCAGGGCTGGTCCGCGCTGCCGCCAGCACCACCGCCCGGTCCGCGCCCAGGGCCGCCAGGGCCTCCGCTTCGGCCGGGCTGGTGGCGAGGGCGACCAGCGGCTGCCCGAGCTGGGCCTTGAGGGCGAGGCCGGGCGTCAGCAGCTGCCTGGCCAGGGCCGGGTCTTCGGAAAAAACGTATATGCCTGCCATGATCCATGCTCCCTTCAGCGCAAGCCTTCGGCGGTGAGGCTGGCGACGAGCTTGGCGACATTGGCTGCCGCGTCAGGCTCTTTGAAAATGACGTTCTTGCGGTTCATCAGAAATCCCTTGGCGGAGGTGCGCACCGCGCGCGGGCGCAACGCATCGTCGCCGAGGCCCAGGCTGGAGAGGGGGATCTCTTCGCTCGGCTTCTTGGCCGCGCCGAGCACCTGCTTGAGGCTCGGGATGCGCGGCTTGTTGATTTCGCTCAGCACGCTGACCACGGCCGGGCCGTTCACGGAGACCTGCTCGGTGCAGTCGCCCAGCTTGCGGGTGGCGGTCAGCACGCCGCCTTCGAGCTTCAGATTCTGGACGAAGGTGACGCAGGGCAGACCCAGCAGCGCCGCCAGACGGGCCGGGATCTGCTGGTAGAACAGATCGGAGCTGCCCTCGCCGCACAGGACCAGGTCGTACGGCCCGCTGCTGGCGGATGGCCGCGGCCAGCACGGTGGCGATGACCAGGGCGTCGGCCGATTCCGCCGCGGGGTCGCCGATCCACATGAGGCGGTCCGGCCCGCGCGACAGGGCGTCCTTGATCGACTGCCTGACGGCGGGGGTGCCGTAGGACAGGGCGTCCACGCTGCCCCCCTGCTGTTCCACGATCAGGCTGGCTTCCTCGATCGCGTTGCGGTCGAAGTCGCTGATCTTGCCCTTGGCCCGGCTGGTGTCGAGGCTCAGGTCTTCGGGCTTGATCTTGATGTCCTGCTCGTCGAGGACCCACTTGTAGCAAACGAGAAGCTTGGGCATGCGGGTTTCCTTGCTACGCCAGCAACGCGGCGGCGATGGTCTTTTCGGGGTAGTCGGCGGGGGCGTCCAGCAGGGTGGTGCCGGCGATGTCCCGGAACAGGCGCGGCAGCGGCATGAACTCGGAGTAGCCGAAGCCGCCCTCCACCTGCACGGTGTCGATCAGCATCTTGGCGCCGAAGCGGGCCAGGAACTGCTTGACCATGGCGGCTTCCACCATGGAAGGGCTGGCCGTCGTCCATGAGTTTGGCCGCGCAGCGCAGGCCCAGGCGGGCCAGGTGGCAGTCCGCGGCGGTCTCCGCCAGCAGGGTCTGGATGGCCTGCAGGCTGGCGATGGGCCGGCCGAACTGGACGCGGGTCTTGGAGTAGGCGGCGGCGTGCTCCACGGCGGCCTGGCCGATGCCCACGGTCTGGGCGGCTTCCGCCAGGGAAGCCAGGGCGAGGGTCTCGGTGGTGAGGGTCTGGCCATCGGCGCCGGCGAGCAGCGCGGAATCCGCCAGCGACCACGTCGTCGAACACCAGGTCGGCCACCGGGCAGCCCTTCAGGCCCATGGTCTCGGCCAAGGGGCCGACAGTGAGGCCGATGGCCTTGGCGCCGACGATGAACGCGGCCTGGGCCTTGGCTCCGGCGGCGGGGTCGGTGCAGGCCAGCACCACGTAGACGTCGGCCGCGCCGGCGTTGCGCACGAAGGCCTTGGTGCCCTTGAGGGCCCAGCCCGCGGGGTGCCGGGTGGCGATCAGGGCGTCGGGCCCGACGCCGGGGGTGGGGCCGTGCTCGAACACCGCGAACCCGCCCAGGGTGCCGCCCGCGGCCAGGGCCGGCAGGAAGGCCTGCTTCTGCGCCGCGTCGCCCCAGCGCTGGATGGCGTAGGCGGCCAGGGAGTGGTTGACCAGGATGGAAGCCACGGCCGCGCAGGACCGGGACAGGTTCTCCACCACTTCCACCAGGCTGACGAAGCCGGCCTCGGCCCCGCCGTATTCGCCGGGCAGGAAGAGGCCGAGGAAATCCTGGGCCGCCAGCTGCTTGACCATCGCGGCCGGGAACTGGCCGGTGTGGTCCAGGTCCTGTGCGATGGGGTCCAGGTACTCCTTGGCGAAATCCCGGGCGCTCTGTCCGATGAGTTCTTGTTCTTCGGTCAGGAGGATGCTCATTTAATTGCCGCCTTTCTGGACTGCGACGGCAGGCCGGGCGGGCGCAAGCACCGCGCGCGAGATGACCAGTCGCTGGATTTGGTTCGTGCCTTCGTAGATCTGCATGATCTTGGCGTCGCGCATCAGCTTCGAGATGCCGGAGGTGTAGCCGTAGCTGCCCATGAGCTGCACCGCCTGGGTGGTGAGCTTCATGGCCACGTCGGAGCTGAAGGTCTTGGTCATGGCCGATTCGACCGAATAGGGCAGGCCGGCGTCGCGCAGGTTCATGGCGTGGTAGAGCAGCTGCCGGGCCGCCTCGATCTCGATCTGCATGTCGGCCAGCTTGAACTGCAGGGTCTGGCCGGGCTGGGCCTTGTCGGGATACTGCTGCTGCAGGTGCTTGACGCACTCGTCCAGCGCCCGCTGGGCCAGGCCCACGCTCAGGGAGGCGATGGCCGGGCGGGCCATGTCCAGGGTCTTCATGGCGATCTTCATGCCTTCGCCTTCCTTGCCCAGCAGGTTGGCGGCCGGGAGGTGGACGTCCTTGAACAGCAGTTCCACCGTGTTGGAGCTGCGGATGCCCAGCTTGTGGTCCACCGTGCCGATGGTGAAGCCCGGGGTGCCCTTCTCGACGATGAAGGCGCTGATGCCCTTCATGCCCGCCGCGGGATCGGTGAGCGCGTAGATCACGTACACGCTGGCGTAGCCGCCGTTGGTGATCCAGCACTTGCTGCCGTTCAGGATGTACTCGTCGCCGACCTTCACCGCGGTGGACTTGCCGTTGCCGGCGTCGGATCCGGCGCTGGGCTCGGTCAGGCCGAAGGAGCCGATCTCGCCGCGCACCATGGGCTCGAAGTAGGCCTTCTTCTGCGCCTCGGTCCCGGCCACCAGCACCGAGTCCATGCTCAGGACGCTGGCCGCGAGGGTGGTGCCCATGCCGGCGCAGCCGTAGCCCCAGTCTTCCAGCACCAGCGGCCTGGGTCAGGGCGTCGTAGCCCAGCCCGCCGTATTCCTTGGGCACGGCCATGGCGAAGATCCTGCTCTCGCGCGCCGCGTCCAGCAGGTAGGGATGGAATTCGCCGGTCTTGTCGTACTTGGCGGCGAACGGGATGACGTCCTTCGCGACGAACGCTGCGGCGTCCGCCTGGATCTGCTTCTGTTCTGCGGTGAGGATGCTCATGTTGGATCCACCTTTCCTCTAGACGAGGGCGAGTTCGGGAGCCGGGGCGGGAACGGCCGCCGGGGCCTTCTTGTTTTCGATGATCTGGCGCAGGCCGCCCCACCTGGCGTGGAAGATCTCGGCCGGCATCAGCTTGAGGTCCGGGGCGACGGCCGGACGGAATTCCATCTGGGCGAGGATGTCCCGCTCCAGGTCCATCCCCGGCGCGATCTCGGTGAGGGTCAGCACGCCCGTCCCGCAGCTCGAACACGCAGCGCTCGGTGATGTAGAGCACCGGCTGGCGGGTCTGGGTGGCGTAGGCGCCGCTGAAGGTCACCTGCTCGACCTCCTTCACGTACTTCTTGCCCTTGCCTTCCTGGACGATGGCCAGGCTGCCGTCGGCCACCTTGACCTTCAGGCCGCCGGCGGTGAAGGTGCCGCAATAGACCACTTTCTTGGCGTTCTGGGTGATGTTGATGAACCCGCCGCAGCCCACGCAGCGCCCCTTGAACTTGCTGACGTTGACATTGCCGTGCTGGTCCACTTCGGCTGCGCCCAGGAAGGCCTGGTCCAGGCCGCCGCCGTCGTACCAGTCGAACTGCGCCTGCTGTTCGACGAAGGCCTGGGCGTTGAAGGACATGCCGAAGTTCTCGCCGCCGGCCGGCACGCCGCCGATGGCGCCCAGCTCGGTGGTGAGGGTCAGCAGGTCGGAGGCGCCCTCCAGGGAGGCGACGATGGCCACGCCGTCCGGGATGCCGATGCCCAGGTTGACGATGGATCCCGGGGTCAGTTCCATGGCGGCGCGCCGGCAGATGACCAGGCGCTCGTCCAGGGGCCACTCGGGGATGGAGCTCAGGGGCACCTTCAGGTCGCCGGAGAAGGCCGGGTTGAAGTAGGTCCCCGCCGACTGCCAGTGGTTCTCCGGCTTGGCCAGGAGCACGTAGTCCACCAGCACGCCCGGCACCCGCACCGCCTTGGGGTGCAGGGTGCCGCGCTTGGCCAGGTTCTCCACCTGGGCGATGACGATGCCGCCGCTGTTCCGGGCCGCCTGCGCCAGCGGCAGGCATTCCAGCAGGGCGCCCTCGTCCTCCACCGTCAGGTTGCCGTCCTCGTCGGCGGTGGTGCCGCGGATGATGGCCACGTCCACCGGGAAGGCGGGGTAGAGCAGCCATTCCTCGCCCTGCAGCGAGATCACCTTGACCAGGTCCTGGGTGGTGGCCTTGTTCATCTTGCCGCCCTCGAGCCGGGGATCGACGAAGGTGCCCAGGCCGATCTTGGTGATCACGCCCGGGACGGTGCGCCGCGATCTCGCGCCAGAGCTGGGCGATGACGCCCTGGGGCAGGCAGTAGCCCTCGCATGGCGCCGTCGATGACCATCTTGGCCAAGTCGGCGGCCAGCCCGGTGTGCCCGCCGATCCAGCGCCGCACCATGCCCTGGTGGGCGAAGTGCTGGGTGCCCCTTTCGTCTTCCAGTCGCCGATGCCGGAAGCGTGGACGAGGGTGAGGTTGGCGGGATGGCCGGTCTCCAGGAACCCCTTCTCGAGGGCCATGGCCACTTCCTCGGGCCACCCGGCCAGAGCGAGGGCGCTGGCGCCCACGGTGGCGCCGTCCTTGACGAGAGCCGCGATTTCATCCGGACGAATCACTTTCGTCATGACCTTGCTCCTAAAAGAGAGAGCGGGCGCGTTGCGGCAGGCCTTCGGCCACCTTCCCCGCGGCACGTTCCTGCCGGCGGGGAACTGGAATTGACAACAGCGGACCCTAGCGAAGAGCTGGTTGAGCTGCCGTCAGCGGATGGAAAGGATGGCCCGTTTCCAACGGATACCGCTGACTGGAACAGTCACCACACACAAGTTAAGGCCGGGTTGGAAGCGTTAGAAAGACTTTGTTTCCATGAGATCAGACGGTGGACGTCTCAGACGCGGCGGGTTTGGATCCATAGGCGGAAGGTATCGCGCAGGCGGGCGTTCAGGATTGGCCGCAGGCAGGGGTCCCGAATGGGAGATTGAAAAATTTATAAATAGAAATGATTTCCATTCAAAACTTCCTTCAAGATAGAATCCATTTTCAATTGAGTGGTTCCAGAAAGGTCCCCCATGAGCATCTACCCATTCAAAGAAATGATCTGCCTCATGGGTGCCGGCTCGCTGGTGGCAGCCGCTCCTGCCATTCCCAGTGGGCCCGTCTCGGGCCAGGTCGTGGATGACCAGGGCAAGCCCGTTTCCGGGGCCATCCTGGTGCTGGAGTGCAAGGCCGCCGGCTTTCACCAGCGCGTGAAATCCGATGGCCATGGCCGGTTCACCTTCGGCAGCCTGGCCGCCAATGAGTACCACCTCACGGTCCGCGCGCCCGGCTTCGGCGCCGCCCAGCGGGACTTGCCGGTGCTTTACGGCCAGCCCCTGGAGGTCAGCGTCGCGCTGGGGCTCGCTTCGGAAACGGTGGTGGTGGAAAGCAGTGCCAGCGCCTCGACGGAACAGGGCGCCCTGCGCCAGGATGTCGTCAAGACCGAATCCATCCCGCAGGAGGAGATGCAGAAGACGGGGGCGACCAGCCTAACCGACGCGCTGACGCACCGCCCGGGGATCGATATCCAGGTGGAGTGCTCCGTATGCAACGTCCGCAGCATCACCCTGGACAACCTGCCCGGACGCTACACCACGCTGACCCTCGACGGCATCCCGATCTTTTCGCCGGTGTCCAATGCCTATGGCCTGGACATGCTCGGGGTGAACGGGCTGGAGAGCATTGACGTCTCCCGGGGCGCCGGCACCAGCCTGACCACCCCCGAATCGCTGGCGGGCACCGTCAACCTGGTGAGCAGGGTCCCCAGCCAGGACACCGCCGAGGCGGATGTCAGCTCCGGCGACTTCGGCTACCGCCGGCAGACCCTCTTCCTTGCCAAGGTCTATGACTGGGGCGCCTTTTCCGTCAACGGCACCAACCAGGACCATGACAACGTGGACGGCGTGGGGATGGGCGTTTCGCAGTACACCGGATACCGCCGCGATCTTGGCGGCCTCGGACTGTTCCTGAATGATCTGGGCGGGTTCAAGGTCAAATCCCGCTACGACCATATCGAGGAAAAGCGCATGGGCGGCCCGCTGGGTGACAACTACAGCGCGGTGCTGGCGAGCACCACGGGCAACCCCTTCAATTTCAGCGCCGGACCCAACGGCTCGCCCAATCCCAACGGATGGATCGATCCGTCGACCGGCCAGTTGCTTCCCTACAACGACGGCGCCTTCGGCCTGGCCGAGATCATCTTCACCACCCGCGACCAGTTCGCCGGCACCGCGGAGCGCCATTTCGGCGACACCCGTCTGCACATCGGCCTCGGCCTTGCCCGGCACCAGCAAAGCTCCTGGTACGGCGACGATTCCGACTACTGGGACCACCAGGAGCAGGCCTACCTGGACGTCAACCTGCAGCGGATCTTCGGGGAAACCCTCGTCACGGCCGGGGTCAACTACAAATACGAAGCCCTGCACAGCAGTTCCATCAGCGAAACCCAAGGCACTCCCTACTTCGGAATCCTCCGCGCCAACGTCGACGCCTACCTGTACCGCACCCCTGGTATCTATGTGCAGGCGTACCGGACCTTCTTCAAGGAGCGGCTTGAGCTGAACGTCAGCCTGCGCGAGGACCACAACAACGATTTCGGCGCCATCACCACGCCGCGCCTGAATGCGCTGTGGCACCATTCCGACATCCTGTCCAGCCGCTTCGCGGTGGGCACCGGCTACCGGCTGCCCACGTCGTTCTTCGAGCAGGATCACGGGATCCTGACCGACACCTACGTGGACCGCTCCCAGGCCAGGCCCGAGCGGTCATTCAACGCCTCCTACGCGTTGTCCTACGCCAAAAACCAGACCGCGGTCGCGGCATCGTTGAACCACACGCGGGTCAACGACATGGCCCTGTTCGTGGACAACGCCAACAGCCAGGGCGATTTCGCCCTGGAACCCGCCCAGCACCCTTTCATGGTCGACAATGCCGATATCGACGGCACCTGGAAGGCCTCGGCCAGCGACTCGATCACCCTCGGTCTCGAGGGCTATCTGTATTCCTTCAATTCGTCGGACGCCTACTACGCGAGCCTGTTCTCACGTCCCGAGTACCGGGTCTCCATCAGCTACGATCACGATGCCGGGCCGTGGGACTTCAATGTCCGAGGCACCTTCACCGGCCCGCAGAACCTGGCCAAATGGTACGACTACCAGGACAATCCGCAATTCAACCTGAACGGCGCCGCGAAAATCAACCAGAGCCCCACCTTCTGGGTCGTGGATATGCATACGTCTTATGAAATCAGCGAGATGGCATCGGTGTATTTCGGCATCACCAACATCTTCGACTACCAGCAGGCCAGGCACGACAGCTTCCTGTTCACCGACTCGTCCGGCGATATCAACGTCACCCACATATGGGGGCCCAACATCGGCCGGCAGTTCGTCGCCGGCGGGAAACTCACGTTCTGAAAGCTCAGATGAACGAAGCCAGCAAGTCTCAGACCCGAACCGTGCCAGACTCCAGCGCCGAACTGGAAGACCTGGTGTACCGGGTGAGCCTCTGCGAGGGCAACCGGCGGATCCGGGGTGCGGCCGCCCGGGCGACGGTTCCCCTTACCCTGGTAGCGTTCGCCATCCTGGGCTGGCTGGCATTCCTGGCTGCCAGGCGCGTGCCGGTCCAGCAAACCACCGCGCAAACCGTGGCGCTCGTGCTGCAGGAAGGTCCGAACCTGCCGGCGCCCGCCGGCGGCCCCGCACCGGCACCCGCCCGGCCGCTGCCGGCGGCTCCGGCGCCCCTCCAGCCGCCGGCGCCGGCCCCGGCTCCGCCCCAGCCCAGGGAGCCCCCGCCCCCCACCCAGGAGGCGCCGGCCACGGCGCCCGCCGCCCTGCCCACGGTGGATCACTCCAGGGACTATGGCGCTGCCTCCGCCGGCGGTGCCCCAGGCACCGCGGGCGGCACCGGCGGCGGCCACGGCCTCGGCACCGGCGCTGCCGGGACCGGCGGGGGCACGGGGGAGATCCTCGACCTGGACTTCAGCCAGGTGAAGCCGAAAAGCCGCCCGCCCGCTCCTTCCTATCCTCCGCTGGCCCGGAGTGCCGGGATCCAGGGGGACGTTGCAGTCCAGGTCATCATCGGTCCCGACGGCGTTCCGGTCAGCGCCCACGCGGTGTCGGGTCCGGTGCAACTGCGCCCGGCCGCCGAAACCAACAGCCTGGCCTGGCGCTTCCAGCCCTTCCTTCTCGACGGCAGGCTCCAGTCCTGCCGTTTCCTCCTGACCTTCACCTTCAGGATCAAGTAGCCCCAGGAACCGATCCGCCGCACCGTCCCCCCTGACCGCAAGCTCCCAACCCCACCCGCTTCACCTGGAACTGCTCCCATGAGTCTTCTTGCCTCCTCTTTCTGCCTGGCCCTCGCCGATGCTTCGGAAAGCGCTTTCGGGCCCCTGGCCATCTGGCAGTCCGCCTCCCTGCCCAACCGCTGCATCATCGTCCTCCTGCTTGGCCTGCTGGGCCTGCAGATCTACATCGCCATCGAGCGGGCCCTGGTCTACGCCCAGAGCAACGCCGCCACCCGGTCCTTCCTCAAGGTGTTCGTGCCCGCCCTGCGCAGCGGCGAGTTCGATGCCGCCCGGCAGGCCGCCTCGGCCCACGGCAAGAGCCATGTGGCCCTGGTGCTCAAGCATGGGCTGGATATCTATCAGTACCAGAAGCAGCTCAAGGCCCTCTCCGGGGATCACGACGTGATCCAGCCGGTGGAGCGCGCCGTCGCGCGGGGCACCGCCGAAGTGGGCGACCTGCTCAGGAAGGGCATGCTGTCCCTGGCCACCATCGGCGCCCTGGCCCCCTTCATCGGGCTGCTGGGCACCGTGATCGGCATCATCCGGGTGTTCTCCGACCTGAAGAGCAGGGGCGCCGGGGACATCAACACCCTGGCCGGCTCCATCGGCGAAGCGCTGGCCACCACCGCCCTGGGGCTCCTGGTGGCCATTCCGGCCGTGTGGATCTACAACTTCTACACCGCCCAGCAGGACCGGATGGCCACCCGGATCAGCAACGCCGCCTCGCAGATGGTGGATGAATGCATCCGCCGGGAGAGCCGGGGATGAAGGCGGATATCAACGTCACGCCCCTGGTGGACATCGTCCTGGTGCTGCTGATCGTGTTCATCGTGCTTCTGCCCGGGCTCACCAAGGCGCTGCCGGTGGCGGTGCCGCAAGTGGTGAACACGGCCGCGCCGGTGGCGGACCCGCGCAGCCCGCCGCTGGTGGTGACCCTGGATGAGACCGGCGCGCTCTGGCTGCAGCGCGACCGGATCCCACTGGAGCGGTTGGCTGACTCCCTGGTGCCGGTGGTGCTCCTGCAACCGGCAGGGCTGCGCCGGGTCTTCCTCAAGGTGGACGGGGAGCAGCCTTGGCAGCGCGTGGTCGACATCCTGGACGTCATCCGCCTGGCCTCGGACCGGGCCAGGCAGGAAACGGCCGCCAGGCCGGGATGGGGCGGCCTGGACGGTGGCGACATCAAGGTGGCCATCAGCCTCAAGAAGCCCAAAGCATGAACAGGCCTCGGGTGTGGACTACATTCATCAGACGCCAATTAAAAATAATTTCTATTTGATATATGATTCCATCTGTTTTAGGTTTAAGAGCAGAAGTACCGAGTACCACGGTTTCCCGGACCTTCGCAGCGCTTGGGAACCCATGAAGATGTTCAACGGTCATTGAATTCAACAACCGATGGTGGAGGAGCTGAGATGAGATTCACGTTCGGAACCAGGTTCACGGCAGCATTAGGCCTCGTCGCCCTGATGGGAGCAGGATTGAACCTCGCGGCGGCGGCACCGGGAAAGAAGACCATCGTCGCCACGTACTCCATCCTGGGTGCGGTGGTGAAGGATCTGGTGGGCGACACCTTCAAGGTCGTTACGGTCATGCCGAACGACACCGACGTCCACGAATGGGAGCCGTCCGCCAAGGACGTCGAGGCCATGACCAAGGCTGACCTCCTGGTCGAGAACGGAATCGGCCTGGAGGGCGGCATGGGCAAGGCCCTGGAACAGGCCCGCAAGTCCGGCGTCAAGTTCTTCACTGCTTCCGACCACATCACGATCCGCAAGGTGGGCGCCGGAGAGGGCATCCCATCGGGCGATCCCGACCAGGCCGCAGGCGCCCAGGACCCCCACATCTGGACCGATCCCCTGACCATCAAGGCCGTGGTGGACGCGCTCGCGGTGGACCTCAAGCGCAAGTTCGGGGTGGATCTTTCGACCCGCGCCGCGGGCATGGACCAGCGGCTCACGGCCCTCAACGCCGAAATCCAGGCCAAGGTCGACGCCCTGCCGGCGGACCGGCGCAAGCTGGTCACCGGACACGAATCCCTGGGCTACTTTGCCCAGCGTTATCACTTCAAGCTGGTGGGCGCGGTCATTCCCAGCCTGACCGACCAGGCGGAAAGCTCGGCGGCCAACCTGGTCGCGCTCAAGAAGTTGATCCGGGACAACCAGGTCTCCGTGGTCTTCAGCGAAATGGGCACCCCCGCCTGGACCGTGGAGGCTCTGGCCAAGGAAAGCAAGGTCAAGGTGGTGCCCCTCACGACCCATAACCTGCCAAAGGGAGGAGACTATTTCACGTTCGAGCGGCAGCTTTCGAACACCATCCTGGACGCCTTGAAATAATGCCGATTCCCCCTTCCGCCTGAGGTGACACCCATGGAGCAGACCCCGGCTTTGATCGTCCGTGACCTGTTGAAAACCTTTCCCAGCCCTGCCGGAGGGAGGATGGAGGTGCTGAGGATCCCGTCCATCCGGCTGGAAGCCGGCCAGCAGGTGGCCCTCCGGGGCGCGAGCGGCCTCGGCAAGACGACGCTGTTGCATATCATCGCGGGGATCCTGGAACCGGATTCCGGGTTTGTCTCCGTGGGCGGCTCCCAGGTGACCGGCCTGCCTGAATCCGCCAGGGACCGGCTCAGGGCCGAGCGTATGGGCTACGTGTTCCAGACTTTCAACCTGCTCCAGGGCCTTTCGGCCCTGGAGAACGTCAAGCTGGGCCTGGCGTTCGGCCGGGGCGCCGATACCAAGGCAGCCATGGCCGCCCTGGACCGGGTGGGGCTGGCCGGCCGGGCCCACCACCTGCCCCGCCAGCTGAGCACCGGCCAGCAGCAGCGGGTGGCGGTGGCAAGGGCCCTGGCCAACCGGCCCTGCCTGATCCTGGCCGACGAGCCGACCGGGAACCTGGATTCCCTGCGCAGCCGGGAAGTGGTCAGGCTGCTGAGGGCAAGCGCCTCGGAGCTGGGTGCCGCGCTGATGGTGGCCAGCCATGATCCGGAGGTGCTCGGGAACTTCGAGGAGATCATCGACCTGGCGGAGCTCAACCAGGCCCCGCCCCTGGAGGAGGTAGTCTGATGCTGTTCCTGCTGATCCGGCGGGGTCTCCGCCAGCATCTGGTGTCCACCGCGGTGGCCGTGCTCCTGGTCGCCCTGGGATTGGGCCTGGTCGTTTCCGTCTGGGTGGTCCGGACCGAAGCGGAGCAATCCTTCACCCGCTCGGCCTCGGGGTTCGACGCCGTGCTGGGCGCCCGCGGCTCCAAGCTCCAGCTGGTGCTGAACGCCCTGTTCCACCAGGAAGTGTCCCCGGGCAACGTCACGGCCCAGGATTTCAAGGACATCAAGAACCTGCCCTTCGTCGAACGCGCCATCCCCATCGTCGTGGGCGACAATTTCCGCGGCGTGCGGCTGGTGGGAACCAACGCCGACTTCTTCGACAACCTCGAATACGCCCCCGGCCATGCCTATACGGTCGAGCCGGGCGGGCGCGCCTTCAAGATCGGCGAGAAGGAAGCCGTGGTCGGCAGCCTGGCGTTCCACCAGCTGGGATGGTCCATCGGCACCACCTTCCATCCGTTCCACGGCCTAGATTACGACGTCAACGCCCAGCACAGCGAGATCTTCAAGGTGGTCGGGGTGCTCGCCCCCACCAACACGCCCGCCGACCGGGTCATCTGGGTGCCCATGGAAGGGGTCCAGACCCTGGGCGGCCACGATCCTTCCACCTTCACCGAGATGAGCGCGGTGCTCATCCGCTTCAAGCCCGACGCCAAGGCCGCCGGACTCATGCTGGATACGCGCTACAACCGCCAGGGCAAGCGCCTAACCCTGGCCTGGCCGGTGGCGGCCATCCTTTCCGACCTGTTCAGCAAGTTCGACTGGTTCGAACGGGCGCTGCAGGCGCTGGCCTACCTCGTGGCGGTGGTGGCGGGGGCGTCGGTGTTCTCCTCGGTGTACTCCTCCATGAGCGCGCGCAAGCGCGACCTGGCCATCCTGCGCGCCCTGGGCGCGCACCGGGGCTTCCTGATCGCCGCCGTGCTGGGCGAATCCGCCTGCATCGGGATCCTGGGCTGCGCCTTGGGGTTCGGCCTGTTCGGCATGATCGCCTCCCTGGTGCAGGAGATCCTCAGGACCCGGATCGGCGTCCTGTTCGACCCCTGGGCGTGGAATCCGATCATGGTGTGGGGGCCCGTGCTGATGCTGGCGCTCAGCGTCGCCGCAGGCGCCATCCCGGCCTGGCGGGCCTACCGGCTTTCCGTGGCCGAAGGCCTGTCCCCGCTGAGTTGAGGTGACCATGCGCTACAAGAAGCCCATTGCTTTCCTGGTGGTGCTGGCCCTGGCGGGCGGCGCCTGGTTCCTGGTGCGGGCGCGCATCAACGCCACCGCCCTGGCCGGGACCAGCCACGACATCCCGAAACCGCACGAGGACCAGCCGCCCCACGGCGGGACGGCCGTCGGGCTGGGCGAAGACCAGTTCAACCTCGAACTGGTGCGGGATCCGGCCGCCGGCACCCTCAAGGCGTTCGTGCTCGACGGCGAGATGGAGGATTTCATCCGCATCAACGCCAAGGTCCTGGAAATCGACGTCGAGCACGAGGGCCGCAAGGATACCCTCAAGCTCCTGCCGGTCGCGGATGCCGCCACCGGAGAAACGGTCGGCGACACCTGCCTGTTCCAGGCCCAGGCGGACTGGCTCAAGCGCGCGGACCACTTCAAGGGGGTCATCAGGAGCCTGGCGATCCAGGACCAGAAATTCCAGTCGGTCGCCTTTGCTTTTCCGGAAGGGAACGCCAAGGACTGATCCATCCGCCGGGGTCCATTGAAGATAACTAATAGAATTTATTTCTATTTAGGTTGAAATGCTGTTAATGTACCCGGTATGGGGTTTGCAGGCCCCGTGAATGGAGGTCGATTGGTGGGACAGTGTCCAGCGGTGGTTCCAGGGGGCCCGAAGTGATCCTGGACACCTTCATCGCCCCATTCAGCGCGAACCCTTTCATGGTTTATGCGCTGATGGCGGGCATCCTGGTCTCGATCGCGTGCGGGATCGTCGGCACCTTCGTGGTGCTCCGGGGACTTGCCTTCATCGGCGACGCCCTGGCCCACGGCGTCCTGCCCGGCGTGGCGATCGCCATCCTCCTGGGGGTGCCCGGCATGGTCGGCGCGTCCGTGGGTGCGCTGGCGATGATCTTCGGTATCGGCTTCATCACGCGCAGGTCCAATCTCTCGTCGGATACCGCCATTGGGTTGCTGTTCGTGGCCATGCTCGCCCTGGGGGTGGCGATCGTCTCCCGGTCCCACGCCTTTTCCGGTGATCTGGTGCGGATCCTGTTCGGGGAGATCCTCGGCATCCGGACGGGCGAGATCGTCGGCCAACTGGTGGCGACCGTCGTGATCGGAGCCATCGCCATCGTTTGCTACCGCCCCTTCCTCCTCCTCTGCTTCAGCGCCGAGCAGGCGGAGGTGTCGGGATTCCCTTCGAGGCGATACCACGCGATCATGCTGCTCATGATCGCGATGACGGTGGTGGTCTCCTTCAGGACCGTGGGGACGCTGCTCGTGTTCGGGATGCTCCTGGCGCCCGCCGCGACCGCAGCCCTCTTCTCCCGCAAGATCACGACGATGATCCTCACCGCTTCCCTCATCGGCGCCTTTTCGGTCTATGCGGGGCTCCTGGCCAGCTACCACTTCAACCTTGCCGCGGGAGCCTCCATCACCCTCGCGGCCTCGACGATCTTCTTCATCATGCTCGGGGCGAAGCGGGTGTCGCAGGGAGTGGCGCGATGAGCGCGGCGGCCGGCGTTCCCGCGATCCCCATGGATGCAGCGGCCGTGGATGCCCGGAGCCTCTCCGTGGGCTACGGCGGCGAAACCGTGGTGGCCGATATCGATTTGCGGCTGGACCGGGGGAAGGTTCTCGCGCTCGTGGGATCCAACGGCTCCGGGAAGACGACCCTGCTCAAGACGATCGCGGGGCTGCTGCCCCCGGTTTCGGGGAAGATCGCCGTCCTGGGCGGCGCGCCCCTGGCCAAGCCCGGTCAGGTCGCCTACATGGGCCAGTTCCACCCCTCCAGTTTCATGCTCCCGCTTCGCGCCATCGACGTGGTGCGCATGGCCCGGTTCGCCGCCCATGGCCTGCTGGGCCGCATGACCCCCCGGGACGAGAGGGCCGTCCGCGAAGCCCTCGAACGGATGGGGGTCGCCCACCTGGCGCAGGAACCCCTGAACACCCTTTCAGGCGGGCAGCGGCAAAAGGTGTTCCTGGCCCAGGCCTTCGCCCGGGAGGCCGACCTGATCCTGCTGGATGAACCCGCGGCCAACCTGGACGCCCCGGCCCGCGACAACTACCGTCGCCTGGTCAGGGAACTCGCCAACGCCGGACGTTCGGTCATCGTCGCCACCCACGACATCGATGAAGCGGCCGATTACGACTGGACCATGCTGCTGGCCCACCGGGTCGTCGCCTATGGGCACGTGGAAGACATCCTCACCCCCGAGGCCCTGCTTTCCACCTTCGGTATCGCGGGCAGCTATAAAGAAGGCCGGGTGATCATCGTCGGGCGGGAGCATGGGCACGAGGAGTGTGGAGAGGAACAGGAGATACCTGTGTCTGGCTTATTTCATCAACCCCCGCACGACCATGCCCATCACCGGAGCTGAACCGACATGAATCCAAAGCTCCCATCCTCGCCGTCCGTCACCTCGCTGCGCGCGGCGGGGTACCGCGCCACTCCCCAGCGGCAAGCCATCCTCAAGGTGCTGGAGGCTTCCGACCGGCCGCTGAACGTGGAAGAGATCCTTTCGCGGATGGAAGACAACCGGTCCGGCATCCCGACCGTATACCGGAACCTGCAGCAGTTCGCCGAACAGGGCTGGATCGAAGCAGTCATCGGGACAGACAAGACGATGCGGTTCGTCCGCTGCTATTCGTCCGCCCACCACCACCACATCCTCTGCGAACAGTGCGGCCGGATGGTGGAAATGGAGGGCTGCGGCGTCCGGAAGGCCCTCGACGCCATGGCCTCGCGCTCCGGATTCCAGATCACGCGCCACCAGATCCAGTTGTTCGGGTTGTGCCCGGAGTGCCAGGAAACGCCGAACCACACCTAGCTCAGGGCTGAGGCCACAAGCCGCATCATTTTTTCCGCCCGGGTTTCCCTGGAGCCCCGTCCTTGGCGGCTCCCTTGCCACCGGCTCCGCCTTTTCCTCCTCCGCCTGGCCCATCACCACCATCGCCTCCCCTGCCACCTCGTCCAAAACAGCTATCTCCACCTTTGCCACCTTCACCTCCTTTCCCACCCTCACCATCCTTGGGGCCTTTATTTCCGGGGTCGTCCTTCTTGGGCGCACCTTCTTCGGCAGCATTGCCTTGTTCATTGCTCCCATCTTTCCCGCACATTTCTTCAGCCCATACGCCCGAGAAGGGGCCGACCAGAATCATTGTTAATCCTGCGAGTAATAGTCCACCTCTCGAATTCATCTCCCACCTCGCATTTTCGACACCCTATTTGGTCCCTTTGCCACCTTGTCCGCCCTTACCTGCTTTCCCGCCTACGCCACCACTCTTACCACCCCCTCCACCGGCACCGCCCTTGCCGCCTTCTCCGCCTTTGCCGCCTTGGTGACCACTGCCGCCTTCGCCGCCATGGCCACCGTCGCCGCCTCTGCCACCTTGGACAAGGGAACCTCCACCCTTACCGCCTTCCCCTCCTTTACCGCCTTCGCCCCCTGAGGAACCGTGTGATTCACTGCCCCCACCTGGACATTCGGCAGCCAATGGTGCAGTCAGCAGCCCAAGCAATATCACTGTTGTGATGACACCATTTTGACTTAACATATTTCCACCCCTTTCCTTGCTTACCAGTAAGCTTTCATTCACTGAAAACAATTGTTTGTTGGACACGGTAATTGAATTTTGCCATCCGTATTTGTTAACCGCTCATAACACACTCCTATTGACCAGAGATTAATACGATGATCTTCGAATGGACTGCTGCCGGGCCTTGCGATCGCAGGTTCCCGAGATCCCATGTGGCATCTACCGGGGTGTACCCTTGCCGCCTTGTCCCCCGTCACCGCCCCTACCCCCGCGCTGGCCACCGAATCCTCCATGGCCCCCATCACCGCCCTTGCCCCCGCGTTCACCGCCTCTACCCCCGTCGCCCCCCTTGCCTCCCTCCGAAGACCCGGTACCTCCATCCCCGCCCCTACCACCAGCGCCTCCTCCGTAGCCTTCACCACCCCTGCCTCCATGCCCGCCCCTGGGGAATCCGGGCCTTCCTCTTTGCCCATCTCCACCAGATGGATGAGAAGGGGAACCGCTCTTCCCATCCTTGGCTGGAGGGGCTTCACTTGCTGGAAGAGGAGGCGTCAAAAGTAAGAGGGAGATGATGGACGCTAAAGCAGCATTATTACTGATCATTTAATTCCTCTATCGATCGGTTCTTATTTTTTTGAAGACAATTTCCTGAACATGGACTGATCCAAATTAATTAATCTCGCATGATGAACCTCCCTCTCGGGTCACCTCTGGGTGTTGAAAAAACCAGTCAAGGTTTCTTAAAAAAACAAAATTTTTAAATATACCATTGCAATGGCTTACAACGAGATGGGCTGAGCATGGCCTTGGCCTCAGTCAGCAAGCTGCGTTTAGTGGGCCGCCCAAGGCAAGGTTCCCCGGGAAACCGTCAGAACCGTCCATAACCCGATCGCCACAATCTCGAGAAGGCTTACGAACGTTTGCATGCACTTGGCCGCTACCGCCGTCTCACCAGGGACCTCGAGGCCGCCGTGGAAAGCAGCCTTGCCTGGATCCATTTAGCCCTCATCCGTTTGCTGGTACAAAGGTTTGGGGAACCAGCAACTTGAATTTGCAGATTCCTCCAATTTCCCTTCTCAGCGACCCTCTGCGAGCCCTCAGCGCCTCCGCGTCCAAGTGGTTGCCGGAGTGGGTCGGCGCCTATCGTCATTGACGAACCCGCCGGCTCACTCCATCAGCCTATTGGACGCGGAGGCGCTGAGGACTCGCTGAGGGTCACAGAGAAAAAACTTCAGGCTTTCCAAAGCAGGCAGGTTAGGCCCAGGTTGCAGGTGCTGTTACCACTTCTTGATATCCCAAGGGGGTTGAGCGCATTGATTCCTTGGATGGGGAACTCGCGTTGATGACGGAAGGCAATCCAGTCAAATACCGTTGCCTGATCTTCAGCCTTAAAAAATAGGAGCCCGTGTGAGCGATGGCCGGAACCTGATCGCCTCCAGGCGCTTCACTCCGGCTTCTTCATAAGGACGCACGACACCAGATGATCCGGCGCCACCTCGATCGCCTCGGGATCCGCCTGTGTGCAGGCTTCCATGCAGAAATCGCAGCGCTTGGCGAAACGGCACCCGGGCTTGACGTTGATCGGGTTGCTCACCTCGCCGCGCAGAATCACGAAGTCCTTGTCGCGGGCGGAAAGGTCGGGCACGGGGATGGCGCTCAGCAGGGCCTTGGTGTAGGGGTGCTGGGGGTTGGCGAAGAGTTCGTCGGAGGCCGCCATCTCCACGCATTTGCCCAGGTACATCACCATGATCTTGTTGGAGATGTGCTTCACCACGCTCATGTCGTGGGTGATGAAGAGGTAGGTCAGGCCCAGTTCCTGCTCCAGGTCCATGAGGAGGTTGAGGATCTGGGCCTGGATGGACACGTCGAGGGCCGATACCGGCTCGTCGCAGACGATGAACTTGGGGTTGAGGGACAGCGCGCGGGCGATGCCGACCCGCTGGCGGCGCCCGCCGTCCAGTTCGTGCGGATAGGCGTTGGCGTAGCGCCGGGCCAGGCCCACCAGGTCCATGAGGGTGGCGGCCCGGTTGTAGGTCTCCGCCCGCGTCTTGGTACTGGCGGTGGATGAACATGTACTCGGCGATGACTTCGAGCACGGACTTGCGCGGATCGAGGCTGGAATAGGGGTCCTGGAAGATGATCTGCAGGTCCTTGCGCAGTTCGCGCAGCTTGCCGCCACCCAGCTTCATGATGTTCTGCCCGTTGTAGCGGATCTCGCCCGAGGTCGGCTCGATGAGCCGGATGACGGAGCGGCCCAGGGTGGATTTGCCGCAGCCGGATTCGCCCACGACGCCGACCGTCTCCTGGGGGTAGATCTTGAGGTTGATGCCGTCGACCGCGTGCAGCCTGGCGCCGCCGCGCAGCTTGAAGAACTTGCGCAGGTCGCTGATCTCGATCAGGGGAGTGCGGGCGTCGAGGGTGGTCATGGCTTCTCCCCGTAGAGGTGGCAAAGGATGCTGTGGGTCCCCTCCGTGGCTTTTGCGGGGTGCTGTTTCAGGCAGATCTCCATGCGGTGCGCGCAGCGCTCCTCGAAGGCGCAGCCCTTGGGCAGGTTCGACGGGTCCGGCATCAGGCCCGGGATGGGCGTGAGCCGCGCGGTCCGGGTGGTCAGGTTCGGGATCGAGCCGAACAGTCCATCGGTGTAGGGATGGTGCCGCCTGCCCAGGAACAGGTCCTCCACCGTGCCCGACTCGACGATCTCCCCGGCGTACATCACGGCGACGTCGTCGCAGGTCTTGGCGACGATGCCCAGGTTGTGGGTGATCATGAGCATCGAGGTGCCCAGGCGGTTGCGCAGTTCCTTGATCATGGTGAGCACCTGGGCCTGGATGGTCACGTCGAGGGCCGTGGTCGGTTCGTCGGCGATGAGCAGCACGGGCTCGCAGGCCAGGGCCATGGCGATGACCACGCGCTGCTTCATGCCTCCCGAAAACTGGTGCGGATAATCCGCCTTGCGGGAAGCCTGGATGCCCACCATGCCCAGCATGGCGTCGACCCGCTGCTCCACGTCGGCCGCCTTGATGCCCTCGTTGTGCAGGAGGATGGCCTCGGCGATCTGCTCGCCCACGGTCATGACCGGGTTGAGGCTGGTCATGGGGTCCTGGAACACCATGGCGATCTTGTCGCCGCGGATCGCGTGGATCTGGCCCTTCGTTCATCGAGAGGATGTCCTGGCCGTCGAAGACGATGGAGCCCTTGAGGATCCTGCCGGTGTTGCTCGGCAGGAGCCGGAGGATGCTGAGCGCCGTGGTGGTCTTGCCCGCCCCGGTCTCGCCCACCAGGCCCAGGGTCTTGCCCTTGCCGATGCGCAGGTCGATGCCGTTCACCGCCGCGACGGTCTCCAGGTCGGTCTTGTAGATGACCCACAGATCCTTGATATCCAATATCGTTTCGCTCATGGGGCCTCTGCTGGCGTCAGGATTTCAGGTGGGGATCCAGGGCGTCCCGCAGGCCGTCGCCGATGAGGTTCACCGAGCAGGCGCAGAGCACGATGGCCAGGGCGGGGAAGAACATCAGGTAGGGCGCGACGCGCATGTACTCGCGCGCGTCCGCCAGCAGGAGCCCCCACTCGGGCGCCGGCGGCGGCATGCCCAGGCCCAGGAAGCTCAGGGTCGATTCGTAGAGGATGATCTTGGCCACGTTGAGCGTGGTGTTGACGATGATGACGCCCATGGCGTTGGGCAGGATGTGGGTGATGATGATCCGCGCGCTGCTGGAGCCGCCGGCGCGGGCGGCTTCGACGTAGTCGAGCTCGGCGAGGTTGAGCACCTGGGAGCGCACCAGGCGCACGTAGTTGGTGAAGTAGGCCAGGGTGAGGGCCAGGAGCAGGTTGATGAAGCCGGCCCCCAGGGCGAACACCACCGCCATGGTGAACAGGATGTCCGGGATGGACATGAAGATGTCCAGGGTGCGCATGATCAGGCTGTCGACCCTCCCGCCGAAGTAGCCCGCGATGGCGCCCAGCGCGCTGCCCAGGACGCAGGAGGAGAGGGTGGCCAGCATGGCGATGGTCAGGGAGGTCCGGCCGCCGTGGACGATGCGCGCGAACAGGTCGCGGCCGAAGGCGTCCGTGCCCAGGAGATGATCGAGCGAGGGCGCCTGCAGCTTGATGGCGAGGTTCTGGTGGGTGGCCTTGGCGTAGGGCGCGATGAAATCGGCGCCAAACAGCAGCAGCAGGATGATGGCGAACATCACCAGGCCGGCCACGGCCCCCTTGCTCTTGCGGAACCGGCGCCAGACTTCCTTGGCCTGGCTCTGCTTCCTGAACGCCTGGACCCCAGGCTGAGAGACGACCCTTTCCATATCCCTACCCTTTCGTTCTTGCGTACTTGGCCCGGATCCGCGGATCGATCAGCGCGTAGATCAGGTCGACGATGAGCATGACGATGGTGAAGCAGATGGCGATCAGGATGGTGCCCGCGACGATCACCGGCTCGTCCTTGTAGGCGATGCGGTCGACGATGAGGCTGCCGATGCCGGGGATGGAGAACAGCTTCTCCGCCACCACGGCGCCGGCGATCAGGCTGCCCAGGCTCAGGCCGATGTTGGTGATCACCGGCAGGAGGGCGTTCTTGAGCGCGTGCTTCCAGATCACCACCCGTTCCGAAGCGCCCTTGGCGCGCGCGGTGCGCACGTAGTCCTGGCGGATCGATTCGAGCATGGAGGACTTGGTGAAGCGCAGGTTCATGGCGGCCGGCGGGATGGAGATGGCGAAGGCCGGCATGAGGTAGCTCTTCCAGGTGTCGATGCCGTAGGAAGGCAGCCAGTTCAGCTTCAGGGAGAAGTAGAAGAGGAAGACCATTCCCAGGACGAAGGCCGGCACCGCCGCCACCAGGAAGGCCATGATCGACGGGATCGTGTCCCACAGCGAATACTGCTTCACCGCGGCGTAGATGCCCAGGGGGATGCCCATGGCGGCGGCGAGGAAGACCCCCAGGAAGGCCAGCTTGATGGTGACCTGGTAGCGCGGCCAGATCTCGTCGAACACCGACTGCTTGGTGAAGTACGAGGTTCCGAAGTCCTGGTGGACCACCATGTTGGTGACGTAGTTCACGTACTTCTTGGTGAACGGCAGGTCATAGCCCAGCTCGTGGTTGAGGGAATCCACGTCGGCCTGCGGCGCGGAGACCCCGAGCAGGGCCCGGGCCGGGTCGCCCGGGGTGAAGTTCATCGTCAGCAGGATGATGAAGACCACCCCCAGGATGGTGGGGATGAGGAACAGGACCCGCTTGATGACATATCTATACATCTTCCACCTCTCTTGAACGGGCCCCGCCGGAAGGTCGGGCGATCCCCGCGCCGGGGGGCGCGGGGATCTCCCGCCGGGTGATTCCTCCCTGCCCTATTTCTTCGCGAAGGTCCTGATCTTGTAGTAGGTCGGAACAGGCTGGCCGATCGCGAGGTTCTTCGACCAGACGATGCCCACCGGCCGGTGCAGGCAGGGCAGGATGGTGGCGGTATCCATCACCATGGACCAGAGCTCGGTGTAGGTGGCGCGGCGCTTGGCGACATCCGCGGTGGCGGCGCCCAGGTCGACCAGCTTCTCCATCTTCTGCCAGTCGAAGGGGCCGCCCTGGTACTTGACCACATACATGCCCTTGGACTCGCTGTGCACCTGCTGCCGGATGTTGTTGAAGTCGTAGTTCATGGAGTCGGCGAAGATGCAGATGTCGTAATCCTGGGTGTAGAGCTTGGGCGTGACGATCGAGGCTTCCATCACCTTCACCCCGGCGGTGATCCCGACATCGGCCAGGTTGGCCTGGATGACCTGGGCCATCTTGGCGTTGTTGGAGGTGGAGGTGCCGTAGGTCAGGATGGTGCCCACGTCGAGGCCCTTGGGATAGCCGGCTTCGGCGAGCAGCTTTTTGGCCGTCCCGGGATTGTAGGGATAGGTCTGGAAGCCGCTGACGGGCGAGGTGGCCACGTACTCGGAGGGCATGTACTGGGTGGCCTCGGCGCCGAAACCGTCGCAGACGGCGAGGTTGATGTCGTGCTTGTTGATGGCGTAGAAGATCGCCTGGCGCACCTTGAGGTTGGCCAGCTCCTTTCTGGGCGAGAGGTAGTTCACCGCCATGAACATGATGTTGTTGCCCTTGATGAGCTTGGAATTCTCGCCGGCGGCCTTGGAGACCTCCTTCCAGGCGGACAGCGGCACGTCCTCCAGGTAGTCGAGCTCGTGGTTCTGGAAGGCGATCACGGCCGAGGTGTCGTCGGGGATCACGATGTACTCGATGTTGCTGATGGCGGGGGCGCCGCGCCAGTAGCCCTTGAAGGCCTCGAGCTTGGCGCCGCTGGCGATGGTGTAGCTGGTCACGTAGTAGGGGCCCGTGCCGGCCTTGTGCGGGATCGTGCCGTACTTGGCGCCTTGGCCGGTCACTTCCTTCTCGCTCGTGATCTTGACGCTGAAGAAGGTGTGCGCGATCGGCGCATAGGGCTTGTTCAGGGTGATCTTGACCGTGCCGGGGTTGACGGCGGCGACGTCGGCGATGGGCGAGGTGAGGTAGTTGAACCTGGGGTTCTTCATCGCCCGCTTGTAGCTGAAGACGACGTCGGAAGCCTTGAGGAGTTCGCCGTTCTGGAAATGGACGTTGGGCTGCAGGGCGATGGTGTAGACCAGCCCGTTCTTGCTCAGGTCGGCCTTCTTGGCCAGCTCCAGGTAGTAGCCGTTCTTGGCCTCGTCCATGCCGTAGAGGCCTTCGAACATCTGGTGCCAGACCTTCATGTCGCGGGTGCTGGTGGTCTGCTCCCAGTCGAGGGAAGACAGCGAGGCCACCAGGCGGAACTTCACGGGCTTGTCCTGCGACCAGGCGGGCCCGCCGGCCACGAGCATCGACAACATAACCAGTCCTGGAACGATCGAAGCGGGTTTCATTTTGATCTCCTTGGGTGGGGGTTGGTGCTTCGGATTGATTGCGCGTTCAGCATTCGACGGTGGTTTCCTGCAGGCGGATGCCCTCTTTCTCCAGTTCCGCCAGGCTCGGCTCGTAGATCTCCGGAAGGGTCGGCAGGACCAGCCCATGGCGCGGGATCCGGCCTTCCAGGAACAGCCTGGCCACGATCGCCGGCGGCAGGCCGGTGGTGCGGGCGATGGAGGAGTCGCCGTCGGGGATGCCGAAGTCGACCAGGGTGGAGGTGTGGCGCAGGCGCTTGCCGTCCGGGTAGGCGGCCACGGTCTCATCCTTGAGGATGATCAGGTCCCGCTCCGAGGGTTCGAAGACGAGCTTCTCGCCGTAGAGCAGGCCCACCACGTCGCGGCTGCAGCGGACCCCGGCGGGAAGCGGGCGTTCGTCAAGGAAGCCGAGCCACTGGAGGCGCAGGATGATGGCCGAGGAGGGCTTGAGGCCGGTGCGCGCGCACAGCGCCTGGACAGGGTCCGCGTCCCTGGGCGCGCCGCATTTGCGCGCGGTGAAGGCGGCGAAGGTGAGCCCGGCCAGGTCCTCGGGCTCCTGGCTGAACAGGCCGAGGGCGTTCATGGCCACGATGGTCTCGCACCAGCCCACGTAGCGGATGGTGCCGCGGTAGATGCTGCGGGCTTCGGGGATGCGGTAGGTTTCCAGGTACGGCAGGGAGTCGGCGTTGGCGTACACCTCGTACCAGCCCAGGCCCGCCACTTCCTCCAGGTGGACGTGCTCGTAGGTCGCGCCGTCCGCCCATTCCACCACCTCGCCCTGCGCCATGATCCGGGCGGTGCGCCGGGACGCCCCGATCAGGCTTTCGGGCGCCCAGGAGAGCTTGTAGCCCCAGGGGTTGTTATTGGCCTCGGCGGACGGGATGGCGCCGCAGATGGAGGTGAACGATTCCACCCGGCCGCCCCTGGCGTGGATCTGGTTGATGGTCCGGGCCGCGGACATGTGGTCGATCCCGGGGTCCACGCCCAGTTCCATCAGCCAGGTGAGCCCGGCCGCCGCGATGCGGGGCTCCATGGCCCGGATGGCGGCGTCGGCGTAGGACGGGAACATCAGGTTGACCCCGGCCTCCAGGCAGGCTTCGGCGACCCGGGCGCGGAATTGCGCCGGGAGCAGGCTCATGACCAGGTCCGGCCGCTGGGCCTTGAAGAAGCCGGCCGCGTCCTCGGGGAGGGCCATGTTCAGGGCGGTGGTGCGCGGATGGCTCCCCGCGACGCGGTCCAGGTTCTCCTTCGACGGCTCGACGATGGTCAGCTTCAGCCATTCGCATTTCTGCAGGTACTTCACGCAGGGGCGGGCGACGCGGCCGGCCCCGAGGATGAGCACATGTTTCATGCCGGAACCTCCATACGGGTTTTCATGACGTGAGGCGCATGACCAGGCCTTCGTAGGTCACGATCACGTGCTGCTCCATGAGGCGGCGCGCGTCCTCCGAGTCGTGGCGGACGATCGCGTCGAAGATCTTCTGGTGGTATTCCGCCGTCCGGGACGCCGACGCCGGCTTCCTCTCCTGCTGGTAGAAATTGTCGAAGAAGAAGATGTAGGCGTTCGAACGCCAGAAGGCGTGCCGGCAGTAGCGCTCGAAGTAGGGGTTCCGGGCCATCCGGGCGATGCCCATGTGGAAGGCTTCGTTGGTGTCGGAGAACTGCTCCTTGTTGCCCACCTGGAGGGAGTGGTCCTGCTCCAGCAGGGCCTGCTGCAATTCGGCGATCTCCTCGGGGCTGGCGCTCCGGGCCGCCGCCGCGGCGGTCTGGCCCTCGATGATCTGCCGGGCGTAGAACACCTTGCGGGCGTCTTCGGCGGACGGCAGGGGGATCGCGCAGCCCATCTTCTTGCGCTTTTCCAGGAACCCTTCCGCCACCAGCCGGCTCAGCGCCAGCGACACCGGGGTGCGGCTGAAGCCCAGCTTCTCCGCCAGTTCGGTTTCGCGCAGGAGTTCGCCGGGGCGGTAGGTGTTCGCCAGGATCATGCGGATGATCGCCCGGTAGGCCTCGTCGCCCATGTTCGTGGGGGGCTGGACTGGGGGCATGGAGCTACCTCGCGGCGAAAACGGGGACAGGCAGGCCGGAGCCTGGACCCGGAAATGGCGGACCGGAAACCTTCAAGACCTCCGGGCCGGGAACCGGCCTGGGACCTGGTGCATGGAACATGCATCCTAGAAATTGTGCGTTAATGCATGCATCAAAAATATCGCTGACCCACCCCCTGTCAAGCGAAAAGATCTTTGCATTTGCTGGTCCCTGGGGACGCCAGCCCCAGGTCCGGCGGTCTGTTCAGGATGATGATCTATGCATTCAATGATGCATGCATCCAGCCCCGACCGGATCACCCCTTCCCCATCTGCTGCCGGTAGTAGGCCCGGAAGGCTTCGGCGCTCATGGGGTGGCCATACAGGAAGCCCTGGGCGTTGTGGCACCCGCGGGCCAGCAGGAAGTTGGCCTGGTCCAGGTGCTCCACCCCTTCCGCGATCACTTCCATGCCCAGGCTCTTGCCCATGGCGATGATGGCGATGGCCAGGCTCCGGCCGTGGGACTCCCCGACCAGGGATTGGATGAAGGACTTGTCGATTTTGATGATATCGAAGGGATACTGGTGCAGGTAGCTCAGGGAGCTGAAACCGGTGCCGAAATCGTCCAGGGCCAGGATCAGCCCCAGGCCCTTCATGCGTTTGAGGGTGGCGAGGGCCTGGCCCGAGCTTTCCATCAGCACGCTTTCGGTGATCTCCACCTCCAGCATCTGGGGGTCGGCGCCGGTCAGGGCGATGCAGTTCTCGATGCGCTCCAGCAGCTGGGGGTCCAGCATCTGGACGCTGCTCAGGTTCACGGCCACCCGGATGGCGGGGAGGCCGTCGGCCTTGAGGGACTGGGCGAAGGTGAGGGCTTCCCGGAAGACGAATTCGCCCAGCTCCACGATGAGCCCGGTCTCCTCGGCCACCGGGATGAAGCGCGTCGGGGCGATGGAGCCCATCTCCGGGTCGTCCCAGCGCAGCAGGGCCTCCATGCCCATGACCGTCTGGGTGCGGGCGTCGATCTGGGGCTGGAAGAAGACGTGGAAGGCGCCGTGGGCCAGGCCCCGGCGCATGCCCGGCTTCGAGGGCGAAGCGCTCCAGCAGCTGGGAGCTCATGGAAGGGTCGAAGAACTGGAAGCGGTTCCGCCCGCCTTCCTTGGCCGCGTACATGGCCCGGTCGGCGTTCTTCAGCAGGGTGTCCGGGTCGCGTGCCGTCCTGGGGGACCAGGGCGATGCCGATGCTGGGCGTCACCACCAGCTCATGGCCTTCCAGGATCACGGACTGGCGCAGGGCGTCCAGGATGCGCCGGGCGACCCGGCCGGCGTTCACCGGACTGGCGATGCTCTTGAGGATCAGGCAGAACTCGTCGCCGCCGATGCGCGCCACGGATTCCACGTCGGCGTTGTCGGCGCGGGCGAGCACGTCCGATGGGCGCAGGATCTCCGAGATGCGGCCGGCGACCGTCTTCAGCAGTTCGTCGCCCAGCGCGTGGCCCAGGGTGTCGTTGACCCGCTTGAAATTGTCCAGGTCCAGATAGAGGATGGCCGCGCTGATCGGATAGGGCGTGCCGGCGCTGCGCTGGATCTCCTCGACCACCCGCGCCAGGGCGGAATTGAAGGCGTGGCGGTTCCAGAGCCCGGTGAGGGCGTCGTGGTAGGCCATGTGCCTGATCTGCCGCTCGAAGGATTTGTGCTGGGTGATGTCGCGCACCATCACCAGGACCCGGTCGTCGGAGGAGGCGATGAAACGCGCCTCCCAGAAGCGCGGGTCCTTGTCGAAGGGGTGGGTGAACTCCAGGCTGAGCACCTCCGCCGGCGCGGCCAGGGCGGCCTGGCAGCGCGCCCGCACCTGGGTGCAGAGGGCCCCGGGCAGCAGTTCCTCGAGGGTGCCGAGGACGGGATGCAGGTCGCCCGCCTCGGGGCGCAGGCCCGAACGCACCAGCGTGACGAGGCCCTTCGCGTCCACCGTGAGGATCGAGTCGGGGTGCACGGCGAAGACGGAGCGCAGCATCCGCGTGCTTTCCTGGAGCGACTGGAACGCCCGGGTCGCGTTCAGCACGTGCTGGATGCGGTACGGCAGGTGCTTCCAGTGCAGGGGCTTGGTGAGGAAGTCGTTGGCGCCCGCGTCGTAGGCCGCGTTGATGGAGGCGAGGTCCTCGAGCCCCGTCACCATGACGACCGGAAGCTCTTCCAGGGTCCAGGCCCTGCGGATCTCCTTGCAGATGGTGAAGCCATCCTCCCCCAGCAGCATGAGGTCCAAGAGCACCAGGTCAGGCCGACGCTCGTCGATCAGCCTGAGCCCCTCCGTCCCGGTGGTGGCGGTGCGGCAGACCATGCCCGCGTTCGCGAGGGTCTTCGAGATCATGAGCAGAACCATGGGATCGTCATCGATGGCGATGACGGTGGGCGCCGACAGCTCGGAAGGAAGGCCACCCCCAGTCGGTAAACTATTCATTTCACCCTCGCCTGGATCTTGTTTCTGAATAGATCCTATATGACTGGTCGAGGTTTGGTTCAATTTTCTTGGAACTTCATGATCTTTTCTACCGATGACGTATGCTCTGGAGGCCTTTCTTCCAAATGGATTTTAAAAAAGAGAAAGCCTTTTTCCTCTGCGGCCTCAGCGTCTCCGCGTCCAATTGGTTCTTGGTTCATTCACAAATGCCTCTTCAGAGGAAAGGCTTCGGCCTATTAAGCAACCCATTGGACGCGGAGACGCTGAGGACTCGCTGAGGCCGCAGAGAGAAACGAAACCAGGATGAAAATACCTGAGCCAATAAGACCGACTTTCCGGCAGATCCCAAGACCTGGCAGGTCCAGTTTCATCCTTTTTCATCCCCGTTCATCCCCGTTCATCCCCGGCTAAAACCAGCCATGAATATTTCCGGACCTCGGCTCTGAAGACGGACCATAGCGCCGACCCACTCCGGAAAAAAGAATTTCAGCCGGGGATGAACGGGGATAAAAAGAGATGAACTGAATAAAGGAATCCCAACCCCATGGCCAACGCGCCTCGCATCTACCCATGGATTCAGGTTTCTATATACCTTTCACATCTGGCAGCGAGCCTGTCAGAAATTTTGTGTGTGGGCCACTTCCTGCAGGAGCATGGAGCATGGCTATCACACCCGAAATCCTAAAAGAGCTGTTGAAGGGCTACGAAAAGCCCGAGGACCTGATGGGCCCGGAAGGGATTCTGAAGCAGCTCACCAAGGCGTTGGTAGAAACGGCAATGGATGCAGAGCTTACGAATCACCTTGGCTATGAGAAGGGCGATCGTGCCGGCAAAAAGGCAAGCAACCACCGCAACGGATCGTCCAAAAAGACTCTGATAGGAGAAGACGGCCCTGTGGAGATCGAGGTGCCACGGGATCGTGAAGGCACCTTTGAGCCTCAGATCATTCCGAAGGGTCAGCGGCGTTTCGATGGGTTTGACCAGAAGATCGTGGCCATGTACGCCCGGGGAATGACCGTACGGGAGATCCAGGCATTCCTGGAGGAGCAGTACGGAGCCGAGGTCTCGCCAGACCTGATCAGCGAAGTGACCAGTGCCGTCATGGAGGAGGTGAAGGCTTGGCAAGTCAGGCCCTTGGACAAGCTGTATCCGGTCCTGTTCCTGGACGCGCTGCGGGTAAAGATCCGGGACGAGGGCACCGTGATGAACAAGGCCATCTACTTGGCCCTTGCCATAAGGCGCGATGGCACCCGGGAGGTCCTGGGGCTGTGGATCGAGCAGACGGAGGGGGCGAAGTTCTGGCGCGGGGTCGTTACGGAGCTCCAGAGCCGCGGTGTAGAGACCATCCTGCTGGCGGTGGTGGACGGGCTGAAGGGCTTCCCTGAGGCGATCCAGGCGGTGTTCCCGCAGACAGAGATCCAGAACTGCATCGTCCACCTCCTTCGGAACAGCATGGAATACTGTAATTTCAAGGATCGGACACCGGTGGTCCACGAACTCAAGGGGATCTACAAGGCCATCAACGCCGAGGCGGCTATGCAGTGCCTGGATGCCTTCGAAGCCGGGCCTTTCGGGAAGAAATACCCGCCCATCGTCCGTCTCTGGCGCCGGGCCTGGGACCAGGTGATCCCATTCATGTCCTACCCGGAGCCAGTCCGGAAGCTGGTCTACACCACCAACGCGATCGAGAGTCTGAATGCCAGGCTGCGCAAGATCCTCAAGGCCAGGGGGCATTTCCCCAATGACCAGGCGGCCACGAAGCTGATCTACTTGGTGCTGAGGAACCAGACCAAGAACTGGCACAAGATAGTCCACGGCTGGAGGGAAGCCCTGAACCACTTCGCGATTCTCTACCCCCAGCACTTCGATCGGCCGCAGCCTTGAACCTGGAGATCAAGCCCCGATGAAACCCGCCCAAACACAAAATTTCTGATACTCCCCTGGCAGCCGGGTTCCGTCCCAGCCACCCTTTCAGAAATTGATGTTCCGCACATAATGGCAGGTATAACCCCCCGGATGCTTCTGCAGGTAGTCCTGGTGGTATTCCTCGGCCTTCCACCAGGGGCCGGCGGGGGTGATCTCGGTGACGACGGGCTTCTTCCACGCCACCGCCGCCAGCGCCTTCACCTTTTCGGCGATGCGCCGCTGCTCCTCGCTGTGGTAGAAGATGGCGCTGCGGTACGAGCTGCCGATGTCGTTGCCCTGGCGATCCAGGGTCGTGGGGTCGTGCACCTTGAAGAAGAAGTGGAGCAGGGCCTCGAAGCTGGTCTTGCTGGGGTCGAAGCGGATCTGCACGGCCTCGGCGTGGCCCGCGTGGTTCTCGTAGGTGGCGTTGGCCACGGTGCCGCCGGTGTAGCCCACTTCCGTCGATAGCACGCCGGGCTGCTGGCGGATCAGCTCCTCCAGGCCCCAGAAGCAGCCGCCGGCCAGGGTGGCCACTTCGACCTTGGGCTGCTGGGTGGCGGAAGCCAGGCCGAACAGGGCCAGGTACTGCCCGTACCCCGCCTTGGCCAGGTCGGCCACCGGGACGAACTTGAGCGCCGCGGAGTTGATGCAGTAGCGCATCCCGCCCCGGTCAGGGGGGCCGTCGTCGAACAGGTGCCCGAGGTGGGAATTCGAATCCGTGGAGCGCACCTCGATGCGCACCATGCCATAGGAGAAGTCCTTCTTCTCCACGATCCCGCTGCCGGTCAGGGGCTTGGTGAAACTGGGCCAGCCCGTGCCGGAGTCGAACTTGTCGACGGAGGCGAACAGGGGCTTGCCGGTCACCACGTCTACGTAGATCCCCTGGGCGTGGTTGTTCCAGGTACTCGTTCTGGAACGGGGGTTCGGTGGCGCTTTCCTGGGTCACCCGGTACTGCATCGGGCTCAGGCGGCTGCGCAGTTCGGCCTGGGAGGGTTGCTTGTCCTGGGTCATCGGCGTCTCCTGGGCTCCGGGGGGGGTCTGGGAAGAACTGCTGCCGAAGGCGAGCCCGATCCCGGCCGCGGCCAGGAGCAGGACCAGCCATCCCCATGTGCTGAACTTGCCGAGCGAACGCATGGCCGCCTCCTTTGCACTTCATTGGGTGCGGGCGCATGCCTTCGTGTGACCGGAAAGCCGAAGATTCAGCTGTTCGCCCCGGTCCCGCTCAGCCGGGGCGCGCTGCGCCGGTGCTCGGCGAAGGCTTCGGACAGGGCCTGGACCTGGTCCATGACGTCCTCCGGGCGGGTGCCGTCCATGAAGGGCAGGATCCGGCCGTCCAGCTTCAGCACCCGGCCCCGGGCCACCACGGTGTCGACCTCCGAACCGTCCGCCGCCCAGATGACGTTCTCGGTGACGTTGTCCAGGCGGGTGGGGACCATGTTGGGCCTGGCCAGGTCCACGAGCACCCAGTCCGCCTGCCGCCCCGGCGCCAGCTCGCCCTGGTTGAGGCGCAGGATCCGGTTGGGGGCCACGGTGATCATCTCCAGCAGGTCCTGGGAGGGCAGCAGGGTGGCGTCCTGGTGCAGGGCCTTCTGGTACTGGGCGGCGAGCTTCGCGGCGGCGATGATGTCCTGGTTGTCGGCGGAGCCGGAGCCGTCCGTGGAGATCGCCACCCTCACGCCGGCCTTGAGCATCTGGATGAGGGGCGGCATGCCCGAACCGAGGATGGTGTTGGCCAGGGGGTTGTGCACCACCGCGGTGCCGGTGCGGGCGAGGATCTCCACGTCGCGCGGGCCGCAGTTCACCTGGTGCGCCAGGATGGTCTCGCCGTCCAGGATGCCGATCTCCTCGAAGTACTCCACCGGGGTGCGGCCCGGCTCGATGGCCTCCTTGAACCAGGCGGTGGTCCGGGGCTCCTCCGAGCTGTGGATGTGGAACAGGGTGCCGTGGTCGCGCGCCCAGGCCTTCTGCGGCACGAGGGAATGGCCGGCTGTTGGAGAAGTCACTGGTCCGGCCCCGGCGATGAAGCTTGTGCGCCGGCACCCGGCCTGGATGGCCTGGGCCTTCTCCAGGCGCGCCACCGCGTCGCCCGGGGCGTCCAGCACCTCGGCGGTGTAGAAGCGGTCCTGGGCGCCGATGGCCACGATCATGGTGGTGCCGGCGGCCTCGTTGGCCTGCGGCGATCTCCTCCAGGTGGTACTTGTTGAAGTTGCAGTGGTGCACCATGGAGGCGGTGATGCCGTAATGGATGTCGCAGACCCGCGCCATGCGGTAGGTGGCCAGGTGCGGGGCGCAGCCGATCAGCCCGGTGAGCCGGGCCTTTTCCCGGTTGATGAAGCCGGTGTAGGGGTTCACCGCGTGGTCGAGCCAGGCGGTGAGCGGCTCGTCCTTGGCGATGCCGATGAGGGGCTGCTCGTGGTCGTGGCCGTGGGCCTTCACGAACGCGGGCGCCAGGATCATGTTCTGCATGGGGATGGCGTCGCCCGAGGGGCGCTCGCGGCGGGTGTGCAGCACCTCCAGGCGCGCGCCGTAGGCGGCGGCCAGGCGCCGGCCCACGGCCTCGTCGTAGGGGCCCACTTCGAGGATGGTCTCACCCTCGGCCAGGACGAAGCCATCCTGGATGCGCAGGCTGCGGTCCGGCCCGGCGAGGGGGAGGACGAAACGGGCGCGGCAGACGAGAATCCTGGGTTCGGACATGACGGCTCTCCTTTCCGAAGAACGGGTTCATGGAGAGGAGCCGCGGCGGATGTTGGAAGCCCGGAAGAAATTCCACCACGTGTGAAAGTTATTATAAGGACCGCCAAAAGCAAAGAGAAAATTCCATTACGCTGTTGCCATGGATCTCCAGGCCCTGCTCGATGACATTGCCGCCCGATCCGCCCCTATGGCCGCGGGGGGCCGAGTTGCGGACTACATCCCGCGCCTGGCCCAGGTGGACCCCGGCCGGTTCGGCATGGCCCTGGCCACCGTGGACGACGCCCTGGTGGGCACCGGCGACGACCGCACGCCGTTCTCGATCCAAAGCATTTCCAAGGTGTTCGCCCTGATCCTGGTGCTGGCCCGGGACGGCGGGCGGCTGTGGTCCCGGGTGGGCCGCGAACCTTCGGGGGATCCCTTCAATTCCCTGGTACAGCTGGAACACGAACAAGGCATCCCGCGCAATCCGTTCATCAACGCCGGCGCCCTGGTGGTGACAGACCGTCTGCTCAGCCTGACCGGGGACGCCTTCGGCGCGGTGCGCACTTTCCTGCGGGAGGAGAGTGCCCAGGAGGTGGACATGGATCCGGAAGTGGCCGGCTCCGAGGCCGCCCACGGCCACCGGAACGCGGCCCTGGCGCACTTCATGGCCAGCTTCGGCAACCTGGAAAACCCGGTGGACCAGGTGCTCGACCACTATTTCCGCCAGTGCGCGCTGGCCATGGACTGCCGAGGGCTGGCCCGGGCCGGACTGCTCCTGGCCCGGCACGGGATGCGCGGCGACGGCAGCCGGCTGCTGTCCCCCAGCGAAGCCAAGCGGGTCAACGCGGTCATGCTGACCTGCGGGACCTACGACACCGCCGGCGAATTCGCCTACCGGGTGGGCCTGCCGGGCAAGAGCGGCGTAGGCGGCGGCATCCTGGCCATCATCCCGGGGCGCGGGGCCCTGTGCGTCTGGGGACCGGCCCTGGAACCCAGCGGCAACAGCCTGGCCGGGGTTGAAGCCCTGGACCGGTTCACCACGGCCACCGGATGGAGCGTGTTCTAGCTCCCATCCTTTTTCTCGGCGAGCCTCACGCTCCAAATTCCGCTGGATTGATGGAGCGGAGGTACTCGGTGAATGACCGCTGCAGCCGGCTGCCGGCGTGGTTCTGCTTCTGGTAGAGGCAGAACCAGTCCTCCTGCATGGGCAGCCGCGGAAACAGTTCCACCAGTTCGCCCTGCCTCAGTTCGCGCAGGATGCTGTAGCGGGGCGCCAGCAGCACGCCCAGGCCGTCCAGGGCGGCGTGGATCATGGCCCGGATGTGCCCCATGGCGTGCACCAGGGTCCACTCCGGGCGCTCGTCCTGGGCCAGCGCCAGCAGGAAGCGGTGCCACCAGGTGCACTCGCGGTCGGTGGAGAGGATCGGCGCCCGGGCCAGGTCCAGCGGCGCGCGCAGCTGCAGCCGCTCATGCAGCGCGGGGGCGGCGGCCACCGTGTAGGCTTCCCGGAACAGCGGGATGCGCCGCAGGTCGGACCGGGGGTGCTCCCGGCAGTTGATGATCAGGTCCAGGTCGTCCCGCAGCAAGGGCCCCAGCAGGTCCGGATGCAGGGTGATGTCCAGTTCCAGCCTGGGGTGTTCGGCCAGGAACGGGCGCAACTGGCGCATGAGGATGCTGGTGCCGAATTCCACCGTGACGCCGAGCCGGAGCAGGCCGCCCTTGCCCAGGCGCAGGTCCTCCCCGGCTTCGTGAAGCAGGGCGAAGGCGGATTCGCAGGCCTTGTAGAGGCGCCGGCCCTCGTCGGTCAGCCGGATGCCCCTGGGCAGCCGTTCCACCAACTGGAAGCCAAGGCTTTCCTCCAGGTTGCGGATGGTGTGGCTGATCGCCGACTGGGTGCGGTGCAGCCTCCGGGCGGTTTCGGTGAAGCTCGCCGTCTGGGCCAGGCCGTGAAAAACCCGCAGCCTTCCAAGATCCAAAGGGTCATCCATGAAATAAACTAATGCCTCCGATGAGATCTTAACATTTGATCTCATGGTGTCCCCCGTCTCAAATCAATGATGTGGACCTCGCCTTTTCAACCCTGCGATGCTGTTGCTCCGGAGCGGACATGGACTTCAATAGAATGGTGGTGGATCTGATGCCGGGCCGGCTGGTGCGCCTGTTCGCGGCGCCCTACGTGGCCGGCAAGGGGCTGGCGGCGGGGATCGGCACCGCCGACCGGCTGCACAGGGAGCTGGGTCTCTGCAGCACCATCGACCTGCTGGGCGAGGAGGTGCACCGGCGGGAGGACGTCGAGGCCACGGTGCAGCTCTACTTCCGCATCATCGAGGCGGTGAAGGACCGGCCCTTCGCCACCATCAGCCTCAAGCCGACCCAGCTGGGCATCAACGAGAGCGAGGAGTACCGCCAGTCCAACCTGCGCCGGATCGTCGAGGCGGCCTCCAGGCACGGGGTCGAGATCACCCTGGACATGGAGGACCGCCACTTCACCGACGTGACCCTGCGCATGTTCAAGGCGATCCGGGAGGAGTTCGACAATTTCGGCATCGTGCTGCAGAGCCGCCTCTACCGCACCCCCGACGACATCCGCGCGCTCCACGCCAAGCCCTGCAAGGTGCGCATCTGCATCGGCATCTACAACGAGCCGGCCGAGGTGGCCCTGCAGGACAAGCCGGCCATGAAGGACAGGCTGTTCGAGCAGGTGCAGATGCTGCTCGACTGCGGCCACTTTCCGCAGATCGCCACCCACGACGAGCCGCTGATCCGGCGCTGCATGCAGTACCTGGACAAGCAGGGGGTGGCCCGGGACGGCTACGAGTTCCAGATGCTCCTGGGCGTGCCGCGCACCCAGCTGCAGCAGGAGATCGTCAAGCGCGGCCAGGTGATGCGCCTGTACGTGCCCTTCGCCGAAGACTGGCGCTTCGCCACCCACTACCTCAAGCGGCGCCTGGCGGCGAACCCCATGATGGCTTTCTACGTGATGGGGAACCTGTTCGGGAAGTGACCGGACCTGCCCTCATCCGGCCACTGGCACAAAGGTCCGGAAAATCGCAAAATCCAACGTCCTGGCGACTTGAAGGAAAAGACCAGACGCAGAGTTCGCCGAGGAGCAGAGTCCGCAGAGCTGCACCACCATTTCGCTCGGCAAGCATGGCCCTCCAGGGTTCGGAAGGCAGGCCCCCCAAATGCACATGGCGTTTCGGTAGCGCGTTGGTACAGCGAAAACCCCATGTGCATTTGGGGGGGCCTGCCTTCCGAACTCCCTGGGCATGGCCCAGGGACCCCGCCTTCGGCGGGGCCTTGAGGGCCATGCGGCGTGTGGGTCGGACCTTTTTGCCCGCTAACCATTCAGTTCTCGGCGTCCTCTGCTCCTCGGCGAACTCTGCGTCTGGTCTTTTCCTGGATTCACCACGGCATGAACTCTGGCGACGGCAAGCAGGTTGCTTCAGACAGCCAGAGCCTTGTGACCATCCCGTCGATTCGATGGGCAACCGATCGAACCCAAGGGTCTAGTCAGGCTTCTGCAGGAAGGTCCGGAACAGTTCGGCCGGCAGCGGGATGAAGGTGTTGGTGTTGTGCTCGCTGGAGATCTCCACCATGGTCTGGAGGAAGCGCAGCTGCAGCGCCATGGGCTCGCGGGCGATCAGGGCGGCGGCCTGGACCATCTTCTCCGCGGCCTGGAATTCGCCCTCGGCGTTGACGATCTTGGCCCGGCGCTCGCGCTCGGCTTCGGCCTGCTTGGCCATGGCGCGCTTCATCCCGTCGGGCAGCACCACGTCGCGCACTTCCACCACGGTCACCTTCACGCCCCAGGGCTCGGTCTGGCGGTCGATGATCTCCTGCAGCTGCAGGTTGACCTTCTCCCTGTGCGAGAGCAGCTCGTCCAGCTCCGACTGGCCCAGCACGCTGCGCAGCGTGGTCTGGGCGATCAGCGAGGAGGCCTTGAGGAAGTTCTCCACCTTCACCACCGCCGCCTCCGGGTCCACCACCCGGAAGAACACCACCGCGTCCACCGAAGCCGGCACGTTGTCCCGGGTCATGACCTCCTGCCTGGGCACGTCGATGGTGACCACCCGCAGGTCCATGCGCACCATGCGGTCGATGAAGGGGATCAGGAAGACGAGGCCGGGGCCCCGGGCGCCCCTGAGCTTGCCCCAGCGGAAGATCACGCCGCGCTCGTACTCGCGCAGGATGCGCACCGCCTGGGGCAGCACGATCACCGCCAGCAGCACCAGGACGATGAACCAGGCGCTCAGGATGGACAGATTGGCGTTCATGATTCGACCTCCTTCCGGCCGGACGCGGGCCGCACCCGCAGCGTCAGCCCGGACAACGCCACCACCTCGGCGCTCTGGCCCGGCTCGATGGGTTGCGCGCTCACCGCGTTCCAGGTTTCGCCGTCCAGGCGCACCCGGCCCTGGCCGGCGTCGATCCGCTCCAGCGCGGTGACCTTGCGCCCGGGCAGGCTCTCGCTGCCGGTGCGGGCCGGGGCCCGCTGGGCGCGCAGCCCGGCGCCGACCACGAACATGAAGAACGCCGCCGTCACGGCGGTGGCCGGCAGCGCCCACAGCAGCGACAGCCTTAGGTACGGCTCGCTGCGGTCGAACAGCATGAGGGTCCCGAGGAGGAAGGCGATGATCCCGCCGAAGGTGAGCACGCCGTGGGTGGGGGCGAACACGTCGATCAGGAACAGGCCGACCGCCACCGCCACCATGGCCAGCCCGGCGAGGCTGAGCGGAAGCACCGAGGCCAGGTAGAGCAGCAGGAACAGAGCGATCACCCCGGCCACCCCGGGCAGCACGGCGCCCGGGCTGGTCATTTCGCCGATCACCCCGTACATCACGACGAGCATGAGGATGAGCATGACCTGCGGGTGGGCCAGGATCTGGAACGCCCGCTCCCGGGCCGTCATCTCCAGGGGGACCAGGGCGGCGCCGGCGGTGGCCAGCGTGCGGCCGTCCACCACCCGGCCGTCGAGCTGCCTGAGCAGATCCGGCAGATCGTTGGCGACGAGGTCGACCACGTTCATCTGCAGGGCCTGCTCGGCCGTGAGCGAGGCGCTCTCCTTCACCGACTTCTTGGCCCATTCGGTGTTGCGGTGGCGCCTGGCGGCGATGGCCTCGATGTAGCTGGCGGTGAAATTCTCCACCTTCTGCTTCATGGTGGCGTCCTCCTGCCCGCCGCCCCCGCCGATCTCCACCGGGTGGGCGGCGCCGATGCTGGTGGAGGGCGCCATGGCCGCCACGTCCGCGGCCATGGTGATGAGGCAGCCGGCGCTGCCGGCCCAGGCCCCGGGCGGCGAGACGTAGACCACGGTGGGGACCGCCGAGCGCAGGAAGGTCTGGATGATCTCCCGGGTGGAATCCAGCAGCCCGCCGGGGGTGTCCAGCTCGATCACCAGGCATTGGGCGTTCAGCCTGGCCGCTTCATGCAGGGCCCGGTCGAGGTAGCCCGCCGTGGCCGGGCCGATGGTCCCCTGCACCCGGGCGGTGCAGACCCGCGCGGGCGCCGCCCACGCGGCCAGCGACAGGCACCCCGCCATGAGCATCCGGCCCATGGCGAGCCCGCATGATTGCCATCCCGTCCGCATGGAGACCTCCGATGGGTCGCTGCGGTCTTCGCCTGCAGGTACCGATATAGGCCGCGGGGGGCGGGCTACAATGTCGTATTTATTGAATGGTGGTCGGTTCCAGAATGAGAACCGCCAGGGGCGGCAGGGTGAGTTCCAGCGACCAGGGGCGATTCATCCAGGGGCGTTCCTCGGCCTGGAGCTCCCGGTCGCCGTTGCCGACGTTGCCGCCGCCATAGATCGCCGCGTCGGTGTTGAGCACCTCCCGGTAGCGGCCGGGGCGGGGCACGCCGATCCGGTAGCCGTGGCGCGGCACCGGGGTGAGGTTGACCGCCACCACCACGAAGGCGTCCCCGGCCCGGCGCAGGAAGCACAGCACGGACTGCCGGGAATCATGGCAGTCGATCCATTCGAACCCCTGCCATTCGAACTCGACCTGGTGCAGGGCCGGGGTGGCCCGGTAGAGGGCGTTCAGGTCGCGCACCAGCCGCTGCACCCCCTGGTGCAGCGGGTACTCCAGCACGTACCAGTCCAGCACCTGGGCGCTGTTCCATTCGAGCCCCTGGCCGAACTCGGTGCCCATGAACAGGAGCTTCTTGCCCGGATGGGCGAACATGTAGGCGTAGAGCGTGCGCAGGTTGGCGAAGCGCTGCCATTCGTCGCCGGGCATCTTGTTCAGCATGGAGCCCTTGCCGTGCACCACCTCGTCGTGGGAGAACGGCAGGACGAAATTCTCGGTGAAGGCGTAGAGCATGCTGAAGGTCAGCAGGTCCTGGTGGTAGCAGCGGTGGACCGGCTCGTGGCTCATGTAGCTCAGGGTGTCGTTCATCCAGCCCATATTCCACTTCATGTCGAAGCCCAGGCCGCCCAGGTGCACGGGACGGCTCACCTGGGGCCACGAGGTGGACTCCTCGGCGACCATCAGCGCCCCCGGGCACTGGCCGTGCACCACCACGTTGAGCTGGCGCAGGAATTCGATGGCCTCCAGGTTCTCCCGGCCGCCGTACCGGTTGGGCAGCCACTCGCCCTCCTTGCGGGAGTAGTCCAGGTACAGCATGGAGGCCACCGCGTCCACCCGCAGGCCGTCCACGTGCAGTTCCTGCAGCCAGAACATGGCGCTCGAAAGCAGGAAGTTGCGCACCTCGTGCCGGCCCATGTTGAAGATCAGGGTCGACCAGTCCTGGTGCTCGCCCAGGCGCGGGTCCTCGTGCTCGTACAGGGGCGTGCCGTCGAACTTCGCCAGGGCGTAGGCGTCCTTGGGGAAGTGCGCCGGCACCCAGTCCACCAGGACGCCGAGCCCCGCGCCGTGGCAGAGGTCCACAAAATAGCGGAAATCGTCCGGGGTGCCGAACCGGCTGGTGGGGGCGTAGTAGCCCGTCGCCTGGTAGCCCCATGAGGGGTCGTAGGGATACTCGGCCACCGGCATCAGCTCCAGGTGGGTGAAGCCCATCCAGCCGGCGTACTCCACCAGCCGGCGGGCCAGTTCGCGGTAGTTGAGGAACTCCCCTTCGTCGCCCCGCTGCCAGGAGCCCAGGTGCACCTCGAGGATGGACATGGGGCTGTGGCACCAGTCCCGCTCGGCCCGCCGGGCCATCCAGGCGCCGTCGGTCCACGGGTCCTTCTGCGCCCGGGGCACCACGGCGGCGGTGCGCGGGCGCAGCTCGAACTGCTGGCCGTAGGGATCGGTCTTGAGGAACACCTGTCCGGTGGCGCGGTTGCGCAGTTCGAACTTGTAGAGGGCGCCGGGTTCCAGGTCGGGGATGAACAGCTCCCACACCCCGCTGCCGGGGCGCACCCGCATGGGGTGGCGCCGCCCGTCCCAGTCGTTGAAATCCCCCACCACGCTGACCCGCTCGGCGTTGGGCGCCCACAGCGCGAACAGGACCCCGGCCGCGCCGTCCGCCTCGTGCGCGTGCGCCCCCAGGAACCGGTACGCGTACCAGTGGTTGCCTTCGCCGAACAGGTGCAGGTCGAAGTCGGTGAGCTGGGGCAGGTAGCTGTACGGGTCGTGCATGATGCGCTCGCGCCCGTCGCCGTCGCGCCAGATCAGGCGGTAGTGGGGCGGCAGGCCGTCGGCGCCGCCGCGCCATTCGAACAGGTCGCTGCCCTCCAGGCGCGCCATGGGGAGGCCGCCCTCGGCGATGGTCACTTCGCTCGCCGTGGGCAGGTAGGCCCGCACCACCGTGGAGCCGCCCTCCTCGTGCCGGCCCAGGACCGCGAACGGATCATGGTGGCGCGCATCGACGAGCTTCTGCAGGTCTTCGTTCAGCTGGATGGCTTGGGTCATGGCGGGCCGCTCCTCGGGATTCAGGACGGCGGGTTGGGAAATGCCTTCACAAGCAGTTATTTTTTGCTGTTTTCAGCTGTTCCCATGTCGCCGTGCGTTTGCATTCTCGCATGGTCAGCCCCAGTGTGCATTCACCGCTCCGGCTCCGGCGGCGGCGCCGGTCCCAGGGCGTCCAGCAGGGCATCCGCCTCCTCGAGGCTGCCGGCCGTCTCGAAGGGCCAGCCGGTCTCCCGTGCGATCCGTTCGAGCTGCATGCGGGTCAGGGGGATCTTCATGATCCGGACCACCGCCCGGAGTCCCTTGACCTTGGCCGCGGCCTGGGCCCGCACCAGGTCCTTGAGGCCTTCGGCGTCGGTGGGGTGCAGCGCGCTCAAGTCGTCGACGATGTCGAACCCGTGCTGCAGCTGGCCGATGGCCGCCATGAACGCCCTGGCCGCCTCGCGGCGCTCCGCGGCCTCCATGTGCCCTTCCAGCTTCATGTAGAGGCGGTTCTTGGTGGGGTCGGCCGTGATCTGGAACATCATGAATTTCCCAAATCCGAGCTTAACGCCGCATGGGGGGCGATCACGCGGAAAAGCTGCGCAAAAGGGTTGTGGGAGCGTAATCTTGAACGTATTAATACTGTGGCCATCATCTTTTTCCCGGGACCCCATGCTGCAGATCGCCCGCCATACCGACTACGCCTCGAGAATCGTCCTGCACCTGGCCTGCCTCGGGGAGGGCGCCCAGGCCTCCATCGCCGAGATCGCCGAGGAGCGCATGCTGCCGGCGTTCTTCGTGCGGCGCCTGATCGGCAAGCTGGTGAAGGGCGGCATCCTGGCCACCAGCCGGGGCGCCGCCGGCGGTGTCCGGCTGGCGCGGCCGGCGGCCGAGATCACGCTGCTGGACCTGGTCGAGGCGATGGAGGGGCCGCTCGCCCTGAACCCCTGCCTGGACGCGAGCCACACCTGCCCGTTCTCCGGCACCTGCCCGGTGCAGATGGTCTGGGCCGGCGCCACCAGCGCCCTGAGCGCGAGCCTGGCTTCGGCGCGGTTCGATGCGCTGGCCACCGGCACCGCCGGCCACGTGGCCGCGCACCGGGCGATGCATCACTGACGGCCGAGCCTCAGGGAGTTCCCGATCACCGACAGGCTGGACAGCACCATGGCCCCGGCGGCCATGATGGGATTGAGCACCCCGGCCATGGCGAGGGGGATTCCCACGCCGTTGTAGACGAAGGCCCAGAACAGGTTCTGGCGCACCACGCGCACGGTCCGGCGCGCCAGGCGGAAGGTGGCGTCGATGCGCATGAGGTCTTCCCCCAGCAGCACGATGGGGGCCGCGTGCTGGGCCAGGTCGGCGCCGGAGCCCATGGCGATGCCCAGGTCGGACACGGCGAGCGCCTGCGCGTCGTTGACGCCGTCGCCCACCATGGCCACCACCGCCCCGCCGGCCTGGTAGCGGCGCACGGCGTCGGCCTTCTGCCCGGGCAGCACCTCGCCCACCGCCTCGTCCACGCCCAGCATGGCGCCGATCCGGGCGGTGGCGGCCCCGCTGTCGCCCGACAGCAGCACCACCCGCATGCCCCCGGCGCGCAGGGCCAGCACCAGCGCCTGCGCCTCCGGCCGGGGCCGGTCGCCGAAGGCCAGGCAGCCGCAGGATTCGCCCGCGACGTGGGCGAACGCCACGGTCAGGCCCTCCTCCGCCCAGCGTTCCGCCTGCGCCGCCAGCCCGTCCGGGATGGCCACCCCTTCGGCCGCCATCATGGCGCGGTTGCCCACCGCCACCCGAAGGCCCTGGACCGTTCCGGCCAGCCCCATGCCCGCTCGCGCTTCGACGCCCCCGGCGGTCCCGGGCGCGATGCCCTGCTCCCGGGCGTGCTGCACCAGGGCCCGGGCCAGGGGATGGCCGGAATAGGATTCCAGGGAAGCCGCCAGGTCCAGGCGCGCCATGGAGCCCCCGCGCACCTTGAAGCGGCCCTCGGTGACCGTGCCGGTCTTGTCCAGGACGATCACCTGCACCCGCCGGAAGGTCTCGAGCACCGCCACGTCGCGGATCAGGATGCCCCGGGAGGACGCGGCGCCCACCGCGGCGGTGGTGGCCAGCGGGGTGGCGATGCCGAGAGCGCAGGGGCAGGCGATCGCCAGCACGGCGATGGCGCGCAGCATGGCCACCGAAGGCGCCATCCCGGACAGGAGGCACACGGCCAGGGTGCCCACGGAGAGCAGCAGCACGGCAGGGATGAACAGCCGCGCGGCGCGGTCCACGGCGCGCTCCAGCGGGCTCCGGCCGGCCAGGGCCCGCTCCACCGCCTGGACGATCCGGGCCAGGGTGGAATCCTCCCCGGCATGGCTGACCTCCACTTCCAGCACCCCCTCGCCGTTGAGGCTGCCGCACACCACCGGGTCGCCCGGGCCGCGGGACCGGGGCGCGGCTTCGCCGGTGAGCACCGATTCGTCCACCCAGGAGGAGCCCGCGGCCACGGTGCCGTCGGCCGGGATCCGCTCGCCGGGCTGCACCAGGAAGACCATGCCGGGCTGCAGCGCCTCGATCGCCACGAAGCGCTCGCTGGCGCCCGCCCGGATCCGCGCCTTGCGCGGCAGCAGGCGGTGCAGCATGGCGATGGCGCGCGCGCTGCGCTCCTTGGCGGAGCGCTCCAGGGCCTTGCCGGCCAGCACCAGGGTGACGATGGCGCAGGCGGTGTCGAAGTAGAAGTGCCGGCCGCCCAGGAACGCCTGGGCCACGCTGTAGCCGAAGGCGGCCAGGATGCCCACCGACAGGAGGGTCTCCATGCGCAGCCTCAGCTGGCGCAGCCCGAACCAGGCCAGGCGGTGGATGGGCCAGGCCGAATAGGCCACCACCGGCAGGGCCAGGCCCATGAGGATGAACGGCACCCAGCGCCGGGCCGCGTCGGCCACCCGCAGCCAGTAGCCGGCGTAGATCACCAGGCTGAACAGCATCACGTTCATCCACAGGCCGAAGGCGCAGCCCAGGCGCAGCAGCAGGTCCTGCCATTCGCGCCGGTCCCCTTCCCGCTCCGCGCCGAACAGGGCGGCCCGGTAGCCCAGCGCCGCCACCCGCGCGGGGATCACCTCCGGCGGCAGGTACTGCGGGCAGTAGCGGATCTTCAGGAGGTCGGAGGTGAACAGCACCTCGGCGCTGGTGACGCCCGGCTCACGGGACAGGGCGTACTCGATCAGCCAGGCGCAGGAGGCGCACCAGCATGCCCGAGACCTGGAACAGCTCCTCGCGCACCTCCGCGTCGGCGGGCAGAGCCGGCGGCGCGGCTTCGGGAGCCGCGATCAGGCCCATCTCGAGGCTGCGCCGGTAGAGCTCGGTATCGCGGAAATCGCCCGTCACCTGGCCGCTTTCCACCAGGATGGCGTAGACGTTGAGGCAGCCCATGCAGCAGAAGGTGCGCGGCACGCCGTCGAAGCTGCGGGCGTGGCCGCCCCATGGGGCGGGAGTGCCGCACAGATCGCAAGCCTGCCCCGCGGTCAAGGGGCCCCTTGCCGGTGCCCCTGCTCGTCGAGCATGATCGGGTTGGCCCGCCGCACCGCCAGGAACACGAACACCAGGATCCCCAGGAACAGCGCGCTCATGAGCCCGAACATGAGCTTGTAGGCCCCGCCCGGCTTCATGGCGTGTTCCCCTTGGCGGGCATGATGAACATCATCTCGGACACCTCAGGGTTCGACTGGTCCGAGGACTGGGCCAGCACCTGGATCGGGTTCAGCTCCTGGGCGCCAGGCCAGGCCTTCGCGGTCAGGTCGAAGGTGCGCTCCAGGGACTCCCCCGGCGCCAGGCGCAGGGGGCTGTCCAGCCCCACCTGGGCCCCGGGCAGGCCCGCCACCCAGACCCGCACGTCCACGGGCCGGCTGGAGCGGTTGGCCAGGTCCAGGCGCACCCGGTTGGCGACCCGGCCGTCGGGGAGCAGCTGGAACATCGTGGTGCGGTCGGGGGTGATGCGCACCATGACCGTCTTGTGCAGCGCCACCGCGAGCGCCAGCGCCGTGAGGTAGCCGGCCATCACCGCCAGGATCACCGCCCGCTTGGCGTCGCGCAGGCCGATCCGGCGCAGGAAGGGTTCCCTGCCCCGCGCGCCGGCTTCGCCCCAGGCGTACTGGACCACTCCCTCGTGGCCCACCTTGCGCAGCACATCCTCGCAGGCGTCCACGCAGTCCCCGCAGTGGACGCACTCGATCTGGTACGGGCCCCTGCGGATGTCGATGCCCATCTCGCAGACCCGCACGCATCTGCCGCAGTCGATGCAGGCCGATTGGGGATCCTGGTAGGCCACCAGCAGGGTCTTGCGGTCCTGGACGATGCCCTGGAGGTATCCGTACGGGCAGATGGTGGTGCAGAATTTCAGCCGCAGGAAGGCCAGGTCGAGGAAAGTCAGCACGGTCACCGAGGCGCCGGTGATGCCGCCCACCGTGACCAAGTCGGCGTGCCCCAGCCGGGAGAGCAGGTCCATGGGCGACACGAAATAGGATGTGAAGACGAAGGCCAGCGCGACCGAGGCGGCGCCCAGGACGGCGAAGAACAGCCCCCTGGCGGCCGCGGGGCGCCTGGGCAGGCGGGCCTTGGCCCAGCGCTCCAGGGAAAGGCTCCATTCGCTGAAGATCATCTGCGGACAGGCGTAGCTGCAGTAGATCCGGCCGTAGACGATGGCCCCGGCGACCAGCACGAACATCAGGAACATGAGGGTGAAGAAGAGGATGCTGAACTCGCTGATGGCCAGTTCCGCGCCGAACAGATAGATCCGCTGCCGGGGCAGGTCGAAGCGCATCAGGTTGGTGCAGGGCAACAGCAGGAACACCAGGAAGCACACCAGGTGGATGCGCTTGCGCAGGGGTCGGTGCGGCTTCTCCCGGGCCGGCAGCGGAGCGCGCCGCTCGGCCAGGAGCCAATGCTTCACGGATTGATTCATTTATACCTGATCCTTGGGTTGGGCGACGGCACCGACACGCACTCCAGGTAGTGATCGAAGCGCTTCATCAGGATCGCATGGGTCGGGCACCGGGAGGCGCACATGGCGCAACGGATGCACGTTCCTTCATCCTTGAGCATGATCCCGCCCATTTCGTCCTTTTCCTCCACGCTCATGGCCGCGTAGTCCGCGAACGGGATGCCGGCCCCGGCCTGCTCCAGCTGGGCCCATGCGTCCTCGTCCTTGAGCCGGCTGAGCCCCACCAGCTTGATCAGGTCCTCCGGGCATACGTCTACGCAACCGTTGCAGGCGATGCAGATGGAGGTGTCGAACACGGTATTGATGTTGCAGCGCAGGCAGCGCGCCCCCTGGCGCCGGGCCAGGGGCTCGGGGAAGCTCAGCTCGACGATCTCGTTGGACACCGCGCGCAGCCCGCTGTCCAGCACCGGCGCGTTGCGCCGCGGTTCCGCCTGCCAGCCTTCGGCCATGGTGTAGACCGCCGGCGACCAGCGCTTGCGCAGCGCCAGGTCGGTGCGGGTGCCGCGCAGGAAGTCGTGCATGGAGCGGGCCGCGGTGTGGGCCGAGGCGATGGCGTCGATGAACAGGCGCGCGCCGTGGGCGATGTCGCCGCAGGCGAAGATGTCGGGCACGGTGGTCTGGTAGGTGGCCTTGTCCACCTTGATCAGGCCGCGGTCGGTCTCCACGCCGTCCGATGTGGTGAGGAAGCTGAGGTCGGAGGTCTGGCCGATGGCGAAGATCACCGTGTCGACCGGGATGTTCTCCATGGCGTCGTGATCGAACTTGGGCTCGAAGCGCCCTTCGGCGTTGAACACGGAGAGGCACTTCACCGCGCGGAACGCCTTGACCTTGCCGTTCTCGACCACGATCTCCTTGGGCCCGCAGCGGTTGTGCAGGTGGATGCCCTCCTCGGCGCCCTCGTGCACTTCCACCTTGTCCGCCGGCATCTCCTCCAGCGATTCCAGGCAGATCACGTGCACTTCCTTGTCGCCGGACATGCGCAGGGCGGAGCGGGCCACGTCGTAGGCCACCTTCTCGCCCACCTCCATCTGGCCCAGGGCCTCCTCCTGGCCCATGGACTCCACCGGGCGCAGGGCAGACCGGGCCACGTCGTAGGCCACGTTGCCGCCGCCCACCACCAGGATGCGCCGGCCCAGCGGCAGGGCCTTGCCCTCGTTGAAGGCCTTGAGGAACTCCATGCCGTCGTAGACGCCCTCGGCGTCGCCTCCGGGCAGCCCGAGCTTGCGGCCCTTGGGCAGGCCGACGCCCAGGAAGATGGCCTTGTAGCCCTGCTCGCGCAGCTGCGGGATGGTGAAGTCGCGGCCCAGCTTCATGTCGCACTTGAGCTCGACGCCCATGGAAACGATCGCCTGGATCTCGTGGCGCACCAGGTCGCGCGGCAGGCGGAACACCGGCACGCCCACCGTGAGCATGCCGCCGGGTTCGGCGAGCGCCTCGAACACGGTCACCTTGTAGCCCAACTGCACCAGGTCGTGGGCCACGGTCATGCCGCTGACGCCGGCGCCGATCACCGCCACCCGCTCGTAGTCGCCCCGGTTGGGCGGCAGCGAGCGCTGGTCGCAGTACTTCCTGTAGGCCTCGTAGTCGCCGGTTTCGGGGCCGGCCTTGTCGGTGACGAAGCGCTTGAGGGCGCGGATGGTGATCGGCTCGTCCAGGGAGCCGCGCCGGCAGTTGGCCTCGCAGGGCGCGCCGCACACCCGCCCGCAGATGGAGGCGAACGGGTTGGTGGCGCGGGCGATCCGGTAGCCGTCCTCATAGCGGCCTTCGGCGATGGCGGTGACGTAGCCGCACGCGTCGGTGTGGACCGGGCAGGCATGCTGGCACTTGACCATCTCCACCCAGTACCTGCGAATCGTCCGGAACCCTGAGCTGCCAACTGTCCACGGGCTAGTCCTCTTTGAAGGCGCGGAAGCCGAACGCCGCGGCGATGACCACGAAGACCAGGGCCAGCAGGGCCACGAAGTACTGCAGGCCCGGGCTGGTCTCGCTGACCTTGAGGAACTGGGCCACCAGCGGCCCGCGGGTGGCGTGGCCGACGTCGCCCGACATCTGCACGACGATGTAGCCCACCGCGCCCAGCCCCACCACCGGGGTGGAGATCTTGAGGAACAGCGGGACGTCGGTCCCCTTGCGCTCGGTCATCCAGCCGTCGGCGTATTCCTTGAGGTCTTCCTTGTCCTGCTCACTCATGGGGTCTCCCTTCGTCATCGTCCAGCATTCGGTACTTGATGTCCTCGCCGTGCTTGCCCCAGTAGCCGTCGCGCGCGCTGCGGACCAGGAAGTATCCGGCCAGGCCCGCGCTGAGGGCGAAGAACAGGTAGGCGAGGAACACGCTCGGGTAGGTGTAGTCCATGGCCGCTACTTCTCGTAGTCGTTGGCGGGGCGCCAGTTCTTGTCGCGGCCGCGGGACTGGAGGTAGGCCACCAGCTCGCCGAACTCCTTCGGGTCCTTGACGATCCACGGGAACGGCGGCATCAGGGAGCCCTTCACCAGGTCGCGCGGGTTGCGGAAGTGGGTGCGGTGCCACTGGGTGTCGTACTTGCCGCCGATGCGCGCCAGGTCGGGGCCGGTGCGCTTGGTGCCGAACACCTGGGGCGTGTCGTAGACGAATTCGTCCGGGGTGGAGATGGGGGCGTCGACGCCCTTCCAGCCGAAGCGCTTGGTGTCCGCCAGGATGGTGCGGATCTGCTGGGTGTGGCAGTATTTGCATCCTTCCCGGATGTAGATGGCCTGGCCCGCCGCCTCCTGCTCGTTGAGCGGGCGCAGGTGGCCGGTGATGCCCTTGGCCGGGTCGCTGTTGTCGAACGGCTTGCTCCAGCTCTTGTCCACCATGGGCGGCACGACGGTGGTGAGGATGCCGCCGATGAAGAACAGGAACAGGGAGGCGATGACGGCCCAGAGGGCGCTGGTATCGACTTTGCGTTCCATGGTCAGACTCCTTCCGGGCTCAGGGCCGTGGCCATCACGTTATAGGCGAACATCACGATGCCGCTGAAGATGAAGATCCCCGAGGCGAAGCGCACCAGGAACACCGGCTTGAGCGCGACCACCGTGTCGATGAAGGGGATCGCCACGTTGTTCCACTGCCAGCCCTGCCAGAACCCGCCGAGCCAGAGGGTGGTGAACATGCCCAGGCCGCCGATCATGATCATCCAGTAGCTCCAGTTGGCCAGGCCCTGGGAGAACAGGGGCTTGCCGAAGATGCGCGGGGCGGTGTAGTAGGTGCCGGCGATGGCGAAGAAGCTGAAGGCGCCCAGCACCGCCATGTGGGCGTGGCCCGGGATCCAGTCGGTCTTGGAGACGATGGCGTTGACCGTGCGCAGGCTGTGCATGGGGCCCTGGAAGCAGGTCAGCAGGTAGAACACCACGCCCGACATCAGGAACTTCAGCGGCACGCTGTCGCGCAGCTGGTGCCACTGGCCCTTCATGGTGCGGATCAGGTTGTAGACCACGGCCCACACGGGGATCAGCAGCATCACGCGAGAAGGCGATGGCGATGGTCTGCAGCCACTGGGAGATGGGCCCGTGGAGCATGTGGTGGGCGCCGGTCCAGACGTAGACGAAGGCCAGCGACCAGAAGCCGATCATGGACAGCTTGTGGCTGTGCAGGGGGGTGTTGGAGGCGCGGGGGATGAAGTAGTAGGCGATGCCCAGGCCGATCGGCGTGAAGATCAGCCCCACGGCGTTGTGGATGTACATCCAGTTCAGGTTGGCCTGGTTCACGCCGGTGGTGAACTGGGTGGCGAAGTTGCCGGTGAGGTAGACGAACGCCGTCCACAGGATGCAGCCCATGATGTACCAGATCGTCACGTACATCGCCTGGTACTTCCGGCTGGCGATGGTCATGAAGATGTTGGCGCGCGAACATCAGCCAGGCCACGACCACCAGGACGCTGATGGAGGTGATCAGCTCGGCGTATTCCAGGCCCTTGGTCACGGCCGGAGAGCAGGGTGACCACCGCGCTGACGCACGATGACGTTCCACAGGATGCCCGGTGGCCACGCCCAGCTTCTCGCTCCAGAGCTTGACGCCGCAGAGCCGCGGCACGATGTAGAAGGTGAGGCCCATGTCGGCCGCCAGGAGCCAGCCGAACAGCATGCCGTTCACGTGCAGCGGGCGCAGCCGGCCGTAGGTGAGCCAGGAGGACGGCGCCCATGAAGTCCGGCCAGCACGAACTTGGCGGCGATGGTCAGGGCGACTGATGCCGACGATGAAGAAGTAGGCCACCGAGCTGAGCATGAACCACCCGCGACGGTGAGGTCCTCGTGGACGATGGCGCCCGCGGCGCGCGGCCGCCTTCCAACCGGCTAGTTTGCTGCTGCATGCTGCCCTCCCTTGGGTTTGGGATTCATGTCTCCGGATGAAGTTGACGAGGTCGCCCACGTCGTTGTTGTTGAACCCGTAGTCGATCCAGCTCGGCATGGCGGTGCCCTGGACGCCGTAGAGGATCGATTCGAACAGCCGGCGGTCGGCCACGCTGTTGACGAACCAGGCGTTGCGCAGGTTGCGCGGCTTGGGCGAGATGTCCAGGGAATTGGGCCCCTTGCCGTCGGCCTTCTTCCCGTGGCAGCCGGTGCAGCGTTCGGCGAAGATGGCGGCGCCGCGCGCGACGGATTCCTTGCTCATGGGCACGGGGTTCGTGTCGGGCACCTGCCGGACCGCCAGTTCCCGGCGCGGCTCCTTGACGAAGCTGGCCTGGATGTAGTCCAGCACCGACTTGGCCTTGGCTTCGTCCAGCAGCTTGCCCCAGGCGGGCATGGAGGTGCCGGCGACGCCGTTGCGGATGGAGTCGGTGAGCCGGGTCACCGGCTTGGAGTTCATGAAGCCGGCCTTGGTGAAGTCCCGGGGCGACGGGTCCAGGTGCTGGGCGATGACGCCCAGGCCGTCGCCCTTGTCGCCGTGGCAGCGCTGGCAGAGGGCCTTGTAGGTGGCTTCGGGCGTCTCCATGGCGGGAACGGCGCTTCTGCCCTTCCAGGTAGGCGGTCATGGCGGCGAACTCGTCGTCGGTGAAGCGGAACGCCGGCATGATCGAATCGGGCATGAGGGAGCGCGGGGTTGTGGAAGTGCGCGTTGACCCATTCGCCGTCGCTGCAGCCAGCCTTCGAAGCTGAGGTCCGGGGCGATGCCGCCGTCCTTTTCGCCCAGCTTGTGGCAGGCGGTGCAGGCGCGGTCATTGATCAGCTGGCCGCCCTGCCTGACCATCTGCCCGGGCAGGATGCGCACCGGCTTGATGTGCGGCCTGGACCAGTTCGGCCCCGCCGGTGGCGCGGAGCTTGAAGCGCTGGATCTCGGTCTCGGCGAAGTTGCGGCCCTTGCGGCTCTTGAGGAAGACCACCAGGGCCTTGATGTCGTCGTCCTTCAGGTGGAACTTGGGCATGATCGAGGTGGCCAGGACCGACTTGGGATCCTTGATCCGGGCCCAGAGGTAGTCGATCTTGTACTTGCGCCCGGCTTCGGTCAGGTCGGGGCCGATGGTGCCGTCGGAGAGCCCCTCGATGCGGTGGCAGCCGTAGCAGTTGGAGGCGTAGAACAGGTCGCGGCCGCGTTGCGCACGGTGGGCGTGCCGGGGAAATCGGCCTCGGTGTGGCACTGGGCGCAGTTGGCCTCCATGTACTCGGGCCCCTTCAGCATGGGCAGGAAGTCCTTGCGCCAGTTGGCCTGGACCGCGTAGCCGAGCAGCGGATCGGGCCAGAACTCGTCCTCGCCGTGGGCGTAGCTCGGGCTGCAGGCCCCGGCCCTGGCCGTCGTGGCAGACGGTGCAGCCGAACTCGTCGAACTTGTGCCGGCGCTCCCACTTGCCGTTCTTCTGGATGTCGCCCAGGGCGGCGGAGTAGGGGTGGGTCTTGCAGGGGCTGGGCGTAGCTGGCGAAGCGCGGATCGTCGGACGCGATGTGGCAGGTGGTGCAGCGGTCGACCCGGGTCTCGCCGAAATCGCTGATCACGATCTGCTCGATGCGCGGCGAGCGGTCGGCGAGCGCGGCCTTTTCGGCGTCGCTCCTGGCCAGCGACCGGGCCTGGTCGAAGTAGGCGATCTGGTAGCGTTCCCACTTGTGCGAGAACTGGTTGTAGAAGACCACCCCGTGGATCACGAGGATGAGGAAAGTGCCGATGGCGAGTGCGAATCTCATGGTCGGAACCTCACCAGGGGGTCACGAAGGACCAGTTGGGGCCGCGGAAGAAGGTCCCGATGATCACGAAGATGACGTTCGCCAATACGAAGGTGAGGAAGATCGTGTTGGCCAGCAGCCGGTCGCGGGAGAACCACTTGCCCACGCCCTTGGGCGAACGGTCCAGGTAGGGCGTGAAGATCAGCAGCAGGACGTAGACGCCGGGCACCCCGATGCCGCCCCAGAAGGCCGAGTAGCTGACCATCTCCTGGAGCCCGAGGAAGTACCAGGGCGCCTTGGCCGGGTTGGGCGGATGCATGACGTTCACCGGCTCTTCCAGCGGCGCGTTGAACAGCAGCGCCAGCACCAGGATCACCGACAGCGTCATCACGAAGACGAACAGCTCGGCCATGAGCAGGTTGGGCCAGGAGAACACGGTGTTGTCGGGGATCTTGTTGACCTTGGTGATCGGGCCGCGCACGAGGCCCTGCATGCCGTAGGTCTTGCGCGGCTCCAGCTGGACCTTGGCCCTCCTGCACCGCCACCATCTCCATGGGCGGCGTGGGGTCGGCGTCCGACGGGCCGGGACAGCCCGCCGTCCTTGCGGATGCGCCAGAAGTGGATCGCCATCAGCCAGCGCCAGCACCGCCGGCAGCACGGCGACGTGCAGCACGTAGAAGCGCAGCAGGGCCTCCTGGCCGACGCTGGTGCCGCCCATGAGCAGGAACTGGATGTCCTTGCCGATGAGCGGAGCGTAGCCGGCGATGGCGGTGCCCACGGTGATGGCCCAGAAGGCCAGCTGGTCCCAGGGCAGCAGGTAGCCGGTGAAGCTCAGCAGCAGGGTCAGCAGGAACAGCACCACGCCGACCACCCAGTTGAACTCCCGGGGCTTCTTGTAGGATCCGGTGAAGAACACGCGGCACATGTGCAGGAACACCACCGCCACCATGCCGTGCGCGGACCAGCGGTGCATGTTGCGCAGGATGGTGCCGAACGCCACCGTGCCGCGCAGGTCGAGCATGCGGTCGTAGGCCTGGGTGGTGGAGGGCACGTAGTAGAACATCAGCAGGACGCCGGTCACCGCCAGGATCAGCAGCAGGAAGAGCGAGACCAGGCCCAGGCCCAGGGTGTAGACGGGGCGCAGGGTGTTCTTGTGCACCTTGACCGGGTGGATGTGCAGGAAGAAGTTGGTGAAGCTGGTCGCCGAGCGCTCCAGGTCGTTGGCCGGCAGGGGGTTGCGGAAGAGGGAATGCCACATGTTGCCGGGCAGGTTCCGAATGGCCGACGTCAGCAGGGAGGGGTTGGAGGTCTCGTCGCTCATAGCGTCAGGTAGCTCCCAGGTGTGACCTCAGTGTCCTTGTCCACTTCGATCTCGCCGTTGGGGGCCAGGCGTGACCTTGAACCAGGGCAGGGCGCGCGGGCGCCGGGCCGCCGGTGACTTGCCGTCCTGGTCGAACCGGGAACCGTGGCAGGGGCAGGCGAAACCGGTGTCGGCGATGCCCGACGATGCAGCCCAGGTGGGTGCAGGTGGTGGACATGGCGGCCAGCCGGCCGCCATCGCGCACCACGCAGATCCGGCGCTGCTCCAGGGCGATGCGCGTGCCGGGCGGATAGTCGTCGGGCTTGCCGATGCTGAAGCGTTGCGGCTGTCCGTAGGCGACCCGCGGTTTGATGAATACGAAATTGGAAAGGGCGCTGAGCAGGCCCGACCCCACCAGCCCCGCCCCGGTGGCCCAGGCCAGCAGGCTGCGCCGGGAAATGCGCGTCTCGGAGCCCTCGCTAATGCGTTTCAGATTCACTGCCATCAGCAGCCTCCCCTTTTGAAACGTTCGGCATAACGTTTGGCGGGTTCTTCGATACCGCCGAGTCGGACCAGAACACCTGGTACTTGGCGTCCTCGAGGTCCCTGAACCAGTCGCGCTTGACCGCGAACACGAACAGGAACGCGGCTCCCAGCCCCATGGAGAGGCTCGCCGCGATGCTCACCCAGGTCAGTTCCAACAGGTCACCCCTACCGCTGAATCGGCCGGTCCACCGCCAGGACGGGATGAGCCAAAGGCATGAAGCCTTCGACCAGACCAGCTTGCTTCTTTTCCTGCTCAGATTGCTTCCACCTATCCTGCTGAATCCTTCAGACGATCACAAGATCTTTTTAATGAAATGTGACGAAAAAAGTGTCCAATAAATTAAATTTATTTTTTTCAATCATTTACGAAGTATTATGACTATTTTGGTATACATTGCATGCCGAACCTCGCCGCAAGGCGGAATCGATCCGGGATAGCGGGGTGGACCTGCCCACCCGAACACTTGAAATGAGTTCAATCATGAAACGGATTTTCAAGCACCTCCTGCTGTCCCTGGCCGTGATGGCGGTGGCCCTCGCCTTGGCCCTGGTCTTCGGCGGGCCGGGTGCGCCTCCGCCCATGCCGAGCATCAACGACCCGTTCAAAGCCGTGGATTTCTCAGGTCTGCCGGCGATCAGCCGGTTCCCGGCCAGGGACGGGGCGAGCCTGGCCTACCGGGCCTATCCCGCCTCCGGCGGGGCCAGGGGCAGCGTCGTCCTGGTGCACGGATCCTCCGGAAGCAGCAGCGGCATGCACGTCCTGGCAAAGGCCATGGCGTTGGCCGGCTACTCGGCCTATGCCCTGGACATCCGCGGACACGGCGAGTCCGGCACCCGGGGGACCATCGCCTACATAGGCCAGCTGGAGGACGACCTGGAAGACTTCCTGGCGGCCGTCCATCCGGTCCATCCCCGAACCCTGGCCGGGTTCTCATCGGGCGGCGGGTTCGCCCTGCGCTTCGCCGGCGGCACCCGGCAGAAGCTGTTCGACAACTACCTGCTGCTCTCCCCGCTGATCGGCCGCAAGGCGCCCACCTTCCGCCCGGACAGCGGAGGCTGGGTCAGGATCGGACTGCCGCGCATCATCGCCATCTCCATGCTCGACTCGGTCGGCGTGCGCATCTTCAACGGCCTCCCCGTCCTCCGGTTCGCCCTGGACGAAAAAGCGAAGGCAGTCCTCACCCCGAGCTATTCGTACAACCTGGCGCTCGATTTCGAGCCCCGCCGCGACTACCGGGCCAATATCCGGGCGATGGGCCAGCCGTGCCGCCTGGTGGCGGGCCGGGACGACGAAGTGTTCCACTCGGACCGCTTTGCGGAAGTCTTCCGGAACGAGGGCAAGGATGTGCCCGTCACCCTGGTGCCGGGCGTTGGGCACATCCCCCTCATCCTGGCGCCGGCGGCGGTGCAGGCCGCAGTGGCCCAGGTGAAGATCATGGATGACTAGTCCTACTGCGGCATCCGTTGTCCCGCCCGTCGCGCCTTGCGGTCCGCTTCGGGTTCCGGGTTGTTGCGCCGACCCACCGGCGCGTGGTCCGCTTGCAACGTCCTCGCTCCGCTGCGGGCGATGCAAGCGGCCACGCTGCCCCTTCCCCCAGGGACGAGTCGATCCGTCTTCGTTTCATGGACCAAAAATCAAAAACAACCAACTCGGAACCCCGGGCATTCCAGTGAGCGGCCTGCACGCCCCCATGCCGCCACCCGAAGGAACCCCAAACCCAGGCGGGGAAGGACAGCGTGAGACCTTGCCGCACGCGCAGGAGGCGAAGCCGACGAGCATGCGGCAAGGCTCTCACGCACCGGTGGGTCGGCGCACCCACCCGGGACCCGCAGCCAACCGCAAGGCACGACGGACGGAACAACGGGCCTAGGTGGGGAACTCGTGGTTGGCGATGAGCACTTCCATGCCGGTCAGCAGGCTCTCCCGATGCGAGATGGCCTCCTGCACCACGTCCCGGTTGGAGACGATGCCCAGCACGTGCTTGCCGTCCATCACCGGCACGTGCCGGATGCCCTTCTCGGTCATCAGGGCCATGCAGTCGTCCACGGTGGTGCTCGGCTTGACCACGTAGACCTGGCTGGTCATCACGTCACCCACGTGCTCCTGGAGGCAGGCCACGCCCTGGGTGGCCATGAGGCGCACCAGGTCGCGCTCGGAGAAGATGCCGGCCAGGCGGTCTCCGTCCATGACGATCAGGGCGCCGATCTTCTTCTCGTCGAGGCGCTTGACGGTATCCAGCACGGTCGCCTCGGGATCGATGAACCAGAAATTGCTCCCTTTGCGGTCGAGGATGGACCTGATGATGCTCATAGGTGGACTCCTGAAAGAAGAATGAGGTATTTGCAACATAAGCCAGGCCGGGCGGCTTGCCAAACAAAAGATCGCCTGGGGCCGTACCGGTACGCAAACAGGCGGCCCGCGCGGGCCGCCCGTCCTGATCGTTTACGGTAGGCGTTACAGCTTGACGACGTTGGTGGCCTGGGGGCCTTTCTGGCCCTGGCCGGTGTCGAAGCTGACGCGCTGGTTCTCGTCGAGGGTCTTGAAGCCGCTGCCCTGGATAGCGGTGTGGTGGACGAAGAGATCAGCACCACCCCCGTCGGGGGTGATGAAGCCGAAGCCCTTTTCGGCGTTGAACCATTTGACGGTGCCCTGAGCTGCCATGTTTTCTTCCCTGCTGAATCGTCTGGAGGTGTCGAAGCGATGACATTCCCCAGACAAAGGCCGTCAAAGCGTGTAGGTGATGGCCGCACGGAGCGGTTCACTGGTCCAAGGATGACCGGAATGGGTTGCGAAGTCACAAATTAATCTAAAATATTTCTCGAAGGCGCTTTCCGCTCTTGACAGATCAGGTGGTTACCATGGATTCCCTGGCCCCGCTGTGAGGTTACGATGCGAATGATCCGGTGTATCAGCCTGCCTTTGGCCCTGGGTCTGGTGCTCTCCTGCGAGTGGGGGGGCTCGCGTCCGGCGGCGCCGGGCGCGGCGCCGGCCGCGGCGCCGGGCGAGGCTCCGGGGGCCGCCGCGCCCGCCCCTGCGCCCGGCGCGCCGGGCCAGCCGCCCACCCAGCTGATCTACCCCTCCGATCCCGCGGTCTACACCAAAGGCCAGGAGATCGCCCCGAGCACCCCGTACGCCAACGGCGGCGCGGCCACCCACTACCGGGTGAGCCCGCCCCTGCCGCCGGGCCTGAACCTCGACCCGGATACCGGCGTCATCAGCGGCACGCCCAGTGCGGTGGCGCCGGCGGGCAAGTACGAGGTGACCGGGTCCAACGGCGCCGGAAGCGCCTCCGTCACCCTGACCCTGACCGTGGTCGACCAGGCGCCCGGAAGCAGGCCGGTGGTGACCCTCGCCCCGTTCGTCACCGAGTCCGCCACCGGCCTCTCCGCCAGCACCCCGGACCTGGGCAAGGGCACCACCTATGCCTGGACCCTGCGCGGCGGCAGCATCACCGGCGGCCAGAACACCCCCGCGATCACCTTCACCGCCGGCAGCGAAGGCAGCGTGACGGCCGAAGTGACCGTGGCCAACACCGGCGGCAGCCAGACCGGCCGCGCCGAGGCCACGGTGGTGCCCCGGCCGGACACCACCCTGACCCTCCCCCAGGCGATCCTGGCCTACGACCCGTCCGCGCGGGCCAGCGTCGCGCCCCGCCCCGGGATGACCTACCAGTGGACCCTGACCCCCGGCAGCGCCACGGCAACGATCAATTCGGGCCAGGGCACCAGCAGCGTCGGCCTCACCGGCGGCGGCACCCGGGGGACCTTCCAGATCCAGGTGACGGTCACCAACCAGGCCGGGCTGTCGGCTTCCGCCACCGGGACCATCACGGTCCGGTTTCCGTAAACGAGAGCCTGCAGGAGGTCGCTTTTATCCTGCCAGCTGCTAAAATGCCAGGGCATTCCGGCCCATCCGGCCGGGAAAGGAGGTCATCATGTCAGCGAAGAAGATCCTGGTCCTGGTGGGCGATTTCGTCGAGGACTACGAGGTGATGGTCCCGTTCCAGATGCTCCTCATGGTCGGACACACGGCGCATGCGGTCTGCCCGGACAAGAAGGCGGGCGAGTTCGTGCGCACCGCCATCCACGACTTCGAAGGCGACCAGACCTACTCCGAAAAGCCCGGCCACCGCTTCACCCTGAACGCCACCTTCGCCGAGGTCCGGGCCGAGGACTACGACGCCCTGGTCATCCCGGGCGGCCGCGCGCCGGAATACCTGCGCCTGAACCCCAAGGTGCTGGACCTGGTCCGGGCCATGGCCAAGGCCGGCAAGCCCATCGCCGCCATCTGCCACGGCCCGCAGATCCTGGCCGCCGCCGGGGTGCTGGAGGGCCGGGCCTGCTCCGCCTACCCCGCCGTGGGCCCCGAAGTGACCGAGGCCAGCGGCAAGTTCGTCAACATCCCGGTGGACAAGGCCCACGTGGAAGGCAACCTGGTCACCGCCCCGGCCTGGCCGGCCCACCCGGACTGGATCGGCCAAGTTCCTGAAGGTGCTGGGCACGCGCATCGAAGCCTGATACGATCGCCTCGATGTCCAACCTGCACCCTCGCCCCCGCCCGCCCTTCCGTCCCACGGGAGCGTAGGAGCCGTACCGGGGACAGGGAGGTCAGGCAGCAGGCTCCTGGAACCGGAACCCCGCGGTGGGGTTCCGGGCCCGGGGGTCCCCATGTTCGTCCAGGAGTCCCCCATGGAAGCATCCTCCCGCGCCGCCCTCGCCCAGACCCGCCGCCTGGTGGTGAAGCTGGGCACCAACGTCATCATGCGCGCCGACGGCCTGCCGGCCCTGGGGCGGCTGTACGGGATCCTGGAATCGGTGGCGACCCTGCGCCGGCAGGGCAGGGAGGTCCTGCTGGTCTCCTCGGGCGCCATCGGCCTGGGCGCCCAGCAGCTGGGACTGGACCAGTCGCCCAGGCTGCTGGCCGAGAAGCAGGCCTGCGCGGCGGTGGGCCAGGGCCGCCTCATGGCGCTCTACCAGGACGGCTTCGCCCGGCTCGGGCTGGTGGCCGCCCAGGTGCTGCTCACCGAATACGACTTCAGCAACCGCCAGCGCTACCTCAACCTGCGCGCCACCCTGGACCACCTGCTGAAGCTCGGGGTGGTGCCGGTCATCAACGAGAACGACACCGTCTCCACGGTGGAGCTGGAGGCGCCGGAGGGCTTCCGCACCACGCCGGTGTTCGGCGACAACGACAAGCTCTCGGCCCTGGTGGCCAGCGGGGTGGAGGCTGACACCCTGCTGATCCTGTCGGACGTGGCGGGCCTCTACACCGGCAACCCGCACAAGGATCCGCGCGCCCGGCTGATCCCGCGGGTGGCCGAAACTCACCCCGGAGATCGAGGCGCTGCGCCGACGGCCAGAGCAGCCGGGGCCGGGGCGGCATGGCCTCGAAGCTGGCCGCGGTGCGGGTGGCCACCCGGGCCGGGCACCCGGGTGCTGATCGCCGACGGCGCCCATCCCGGCATCCTGGACCAGGTGCTCGCCGGGCAGGAGGTCGGCACCCTGTTCGAACCGGGGCCGCGGCTCAAGGGGCGCAAGCGCTGGGTCGCCCACGCCGGGCAGCCTGTCCGGGCGGATCCGGGTGAACCCGGGCGCCCGGGAGGCGCTCCAGGCCGGGCGGGTCTCCCTGCTGGCCGCCGGGGTGGTGGCGCTGGAAGGCGATTTCGAGCGGGACGACGTGGTGGCCATCGCCGACGCGGCAGGGCCGCGATTTCGCCCGGGGCATCGTCACCATGGACCGGGCCGAGGCGGACCTGGAACCAGCGGCCGGGTGCTGGTCAGCCGCGATACCTTCGTTCTCATGGAGCAATCATGACACTCCCCCTGGATCAACAGATCCGGGCCCGGGCCGGCCAGGCCCGGGCCGCCTCCCGGCTGCTGGCCGCCTCCCCCGCCGGTGCGCGCGACCAGGCCCTGCGCCGCGCGGCGGAACTGCTCGGCGAGCGGGCCGAAGCTGTGCTCCAGGCCAATGCCGAGGACTGCGCCCAGGCCGCGGGGCCTGTCCCCGGCCAGCGCCAGCCGGCTGAAGCTGGACCCGCGCCAAGCTCGCTGGAGATGGCCCGCGGCCTGGAGGCCGTGGCCGCCCTGGCCGACCCCCTGGGCCGGGTGCGCCTGCGCCGGCTGCTGGACGACGGCCTGGAGCTCACCCAGGTGACCTGCCCCCTGGGCGTGCTGGGGGTGGTCTTCGAGGCGCGGCCCGACGCGCTGCTGCAGATCGGCGCGCTGGCCATCAAGTCGGGCAACGCCGCGCTGCTCAAGGGCGGCAGCGAGGCCGCCCGCACCAACGCCGCTGCTGGCCGAGATCCTGCGCGAGGGGCTGGCCGCGGCCGGCCTGCCGGAAGCGGCCATCCAGCTGCTGGACGGCCGGGAGGAGGTGGAGGCCCTGCTGGCGCTGGACGACCTGGTGGACCTGGTGATCCCGCGCGGCTCCAGCGCCCTGGTGCGGCACATCCAGGCCCACACCCGGATCCCGGTGCTGGGCCACGCCGAAGGCATCTGCCACATCTACCTGGACGCCGCGGCCGACCCGGCCAAGGCGGTGGCGGTGGTGCACGACGCCAAGCTGCAGTACCCGGCCGCCTGCAACGCGGTGGAGACCCTGCTGGCGCACCGGGATGCCGTCACGGCGCTCGCCCGGGTGGCCGAGGACCTGCGCGCCTGCCGGGGCCGAGCTGCGCGGCTGCGCGCGCTCCCGGGCCGTCCTGCCCTGGCTCCTGCCCGCCGCCGAGGCGGACTGGGACACCGAGTACGGGGAGGCCATCCTGGCCATCCGCATGGTGGACGGCATCCAGGACGCCATCGCCCACATCCACGCCCACGGCTCCGGCCACACCGAGGCCATCGTCACCGAGGACGCCGCGGCGGCGGCGCGCTTCCTGGCCGAAGTGGACGCTGCCGGGGTCTACCACAACGCCTCCACCCGGTTCGCCGACGGCTACCGCTACGGCTTCGGCGCCGAGGTGGGCATCAGCACCTCGCGCATCCACGCCCGCGGCCCGGTGGGCCTGGACGGGCTGCTATCGTGCCGCTACCTGCTGCGCGGCGACGGGCACCGGGTGGCCGACTACGCCGGGTCCGCCCCAAGGCCCTTCCTGCACCGGGATCTGCTCCCGGACGTGCCGTAGGAAGGCCTTTTCGGCGAATCCGAAGTGCCGCCCGGGGTTCCAGACCGCGTAGGTGGAGATGCGGATCTCCTGGCCCTCCCAGGGCAGCGCCACCAGCCGCCCCGCGTTCAGCTCGGCCTCCACCGCGATCCTGGGCAGGGGAGCGATGCCCAGGCCCACCTCCACGCAGCGCTTGATGGTCTCCACCCCCTGGAACTCCAGGAAGCTGCCCGGGTGGGCGCCGGCGGCGATCAGCTGGCGTTCGAACTGGTTGCGGTAGCTGCAGCCGAGCGCCTTGAGCAGCACCTCCTCGCCCATGATGTCCTGGGCCGACACGCTCGCGGCCCCGGCCAGCCGGTGCCCGGGCGCGGCCACGATGAGGATCTGCTCGTCGCGCAGCTTCTCCACCGCCAGCACCTTGGATGGGAACGGCTCTTCCAGCACGAAGGCCAGGTCGGCCGCGCCTTCCAGCACGTTGCGCTTGAAGTCGCGCACGAACCCGGGCAGGAACTGCACGCGCACGCGCGGGTAGCGCGCCTTGAAGGTCATCAGCAGGGGCGGCAGGAGGTAGGTGCAGATGGTCTCCGGGGCGGTGAAGCGCACGGTGCCGGTCTCGTCCGGGTCGAGGACGGAGTCCTTGGCCTCCTGGGCCAGGGCCAGGATCCGCTCGGCGTAGATGAGGAAGCGCTGCCCGGGCCCGGTGAGCTCGAGCCTGTTGCCAACCCGGTTGAACAGGGCCGAACCGAGGTCCTCCTCCAGGCTCTTCATCTGCGCGGTCACGCTGGACTGGGCGCAGCCGAGGGTGGCGGCGGCGTTGGTGAAGCTCAGCGTGCGGGCTGCGACGCAGAAGGTGGACAGGGTTCGGACATCCATGGCGTGGTGCTTCCGTGAGGGGGTGCGTCCATTCTAGCGGACGCCTGGCCGGCAGCCCCACGCCAATCAGGAAACCCGATTCCAGCCATCGAAAAAAAAACCATTGTCCCCATTCGCCGGGAAATCGATATTAAAAGCTATCCGCCTAATTGAAGACAACCCGACCCGGGTCCCCGACTGCATGACCCTGGGCATTCGATTGTCGCTAGGTCATTCCATAACCCGATACGCATCTTGAAGGAGTTCCGCATGCCCGTGCAGTGGAGCCAGAACTATGCCGCCCTGGACGGCAGCCTGCTGCTGACCGGCCTGGTGGTGGCCATCCCGATCTTCTTCCTGTTCTGGGCCCTGGCGGTCAGGCGCATGAAGGGCCATCGTGGCGGGCATGCTCACCCTGCTGATCACCATCGTCATCTGCATCCTGGTCTACCGGATGCCGGTGGCCGCGGCCCTTTCGGCCGCCCTGCTGGGGATGGTGACCGGGCCTCTTCCCCATCGGCTGGATCATCCTGACCGCGGTGTTCCTGTTCAACCTCACGGTGGCCTCCGGGCAGTTCGAGGTGATCAAGAGCTCCATCTCGGCCCTCTCCCCCGACCGCCGCATCCAGGCCCTGCTCATCGCCTTCTGCTTCTCCGCCTTCATGGAGGGCGTCGCCGGCCAGGGCGCGCCGGTGGCGGTCGCCGCGGCCATGCTCATCGGCCTGGGCTTCCCGGCCCTTCCCGCCGCCGTCATCTGCCTGGTGGCCAACACGCCGCCGGTGCCGTTCGGGCCGGTGGGCGTGCCCACGATCATGATGGCCACCATGACCGGCTACCCCGCTGGCACCATGGCCCGCGCCATCGGCCTGGACATGGCGCTTCATGGCCCTGATCATCCCGTTCTTCATGGTGGTGGTCATGGTCGGCTTCTCGCGGGCCAAGGAAGTGCTGCCGGCGGCCCTGGTGGCGGGCGTCAGCTACGCCGCGGCGTCCCTGGCTGTCTCCACCTACCTGGGGCCGGAACTGCCCGCCATCACCGCCTCGATCGTATCCCTGGTGTGCCTGGTGGTCTTCATCCGCTTCTGGAAGCCCAGGACCACCTGGAAATTCCCCGAGGACAGCGTGAAGTCCAAGGCTGCCGCCCCGGTCTACACCGGCGGGCAGATCTTCAAGGCCTGGTCGCCCTTCCTCATCCTCATGGTGGTCATGGCCCTCTGGGGCACCCCGGTGTTCAAGGATTTCGTCAACAAGACCCTCAAGTGGTTCGTCGCTGGTGCCCCACTGGCCCGCCCTGGACGGGGTGGTGCTGCGCGCCGCGCCGATCGTCGCCAAGCCCGCCGTCTACGCCGCCAGCTACCGCTGGGACTTCTTCACCGCGGCCGGCACGGCGATGCTGATCTCCTCCCTCCTCTCCATGGCGGTCCTGGGCATCTCCCCCGCCACCGGCGGCCAAGGTGCTGGGCAGGACCTTCCGGCAGCTGCAGTTCACCCTCGTCACCCTGGCCTCGGTGCTGGGCATCGGCTTCCTGGCCAACTATTCGGGCATGTCCTTCACCCTGGGCCTGGCCTTCGCCGCCTACCACCGGCATGGCCTTCCCCATCTTCTCCCCGGTCATCGGCCTGGTGGGCGTGTTCCTCACCGGATCGGTCACCTCGTCCGCGGCGCTGTTCGGCAAACTGCAGCAGGTCACCGCGCTCAGCCTGGGAATGAATCCCGATCCTCACCACCTCGGCCAACCTGTTCGGCAGCGTCATGGGCAAGCTGATCTCGCCCCAGTCCATCGCCGTGGCCTGCGCCGCGGTGGGCCTGGTGGGCCGGGAGACCGACATCTTCCGCAAGACGCTCAAGTACTCGATGATCCTGCTGGGCATCGTGATGGTGGTCGTGCTGCTCCAGGCCTTCGTCATGCCCTGGTTCCTGCCGGCGGCCCCGGCCATCAGTTAGACGGTAGAATCGAACCATTCCCATCCAAGGAGGACACCCCCATGACCAACTACACGCCGGGCATGCTCAAGGGTCTCATCGATTCCACCCCGGACGCGGCCGTCCTGATCCACCTGCGCGAATACTACGCCGGGCGGCACGCTGCCGGCCAGCGCGGCGTGGACAGCGAAGTGGTCTTCGACTGCCCGCGCACCCAGCTGATGGTCCGCACCGCCGTGAAGGGCACCACCATCGGCACCCACTTCCACACCGTCAGCGATGAAATCGTCATCGTGGTCGGCGGCAAAGGCGAGATCCTGGTGAACGGCGAGTGGAAGCCGGTGAAGATGGGCGACGTGCATGTCTGCCCGCGCGGCATCGTCCACGACACCCGGGCCCTGGAAGAGAACCTCCAGTACCTGTCCATCTTCACCCCCCACCTTCCCCCCGGCACCGACATCAACTGGCTTTAACCCCACCCTCAAAGGAGACCCGCCATGACCGCACTGCTCCCCAACATCGATCCCGATGGCCTGCTTGAATTCTCCGTGGTCTACACCGACCGCGCCCTGAACCACATGTCCAAGAAGCTTCCAGGGCGTCATGAACGAGATCAACCGCATCCTCACGCCAGGTGTACCACGCCCAGGCGGCGGTGATCGTGCCCGGCAGCGGCACCTTCGGCATGGAGGCCGTGGCCCGCCAGTTCGTGCACCGGCAAGAAGGCCCTGGTGATCCGCGACGGCTTCTTCAGCTACCGCTGGACCCAGATCTTCGACATGGGCAGGCATCCCCTCCGTCCCACGTCGTGCTCAAGGCGCGCCGCACCGGCACCGGGCCGCAGTCGCCCTGGGTGCCGACCCCCATCGCCGAGGTGGTGGCCGCCATCGCCGCCGAGAAGCCCGAGGTGGTGATCGCCCCGCACGTGGAGACCGCCGCCGGCATCATCCTGCCCGACGACTACCTGAAGGCGGTGGCCGAGGCCACCCACGCGGCCGGCGGCCTGTTCGTGCTGGACTGCGTCGCCTCGGGCTGCATGTGGGTCGACATGGAGGCCATCGGCGTGGACGTGATCGTCACCGCCCCCCAGAAGGGCTGGAGCGGCACCCCGTGCTGCGCCATGGTGATGCTCTCCGAGCGGGCCAAGGCGCGTGATGGAAGGCACCACCAGCACCAGCTTCGCCTGCGACCTCAAGAAATGGTCCACGATCATGGACGCCTTCCTGAAGGGCGGCCACGCCTACCACGCCACCATGCCCACCGACTCCCTGGCCCGGATCTGCGCGGTGATGCAGGAGATGCGAGGCCTACGGCTTCGAGAAGCTGCGGGCCGAGCAGGCCGAACTGGGCGCCAAGGTGCGCGCCCTGCTGGAGAAGCTGCGGCCTGCCCAGCGTGGCCGCCGAGGGCTTCAAGGCCCCGGGCGTGGTGGTGAGCTACACCACCGACCCCGAGGTCCAGTCCGGGCAAGAAGTTCCTCGCCGCGGGCCTGCAGATCGCCTCGGGCGTGCCGCTGCAGTGCGACGAGCCGGCCGGACTTCATGACCTTCCGCCTCGGGCCTGTTCGGCCTGGACAAGCTGCACAACGTGGACCGCACTGTGGCGAACCTGGCCACCGCGCTGACCCAGCTCGGCTTCCGGTAGACCGCCCGCATCCAGGGACGGCCCGGGTTTCCGGGCCGTCCCTGTTTTTGCCCCCGCATCAGCCGACCTGATGATCCCTTGACGGAGCGGAAAAAGGTCGGATGCTTTTGGCAAAGCACCATCCTAGGTCAGGCAGGCTGCCACCGGAAGCCGGGTGGGGGGAGGTATATGGCACATCGCACGCTCGCGGTCATCATGGCAGGCGGAATGGGCGAGCGCCTCCGGCCGCTGACGGACATCCGCACCAAGCCGGCCGTGCCCGTTCGGCGCGATCTACCGGATCATCGACTTCACCCTCAGCAACTGCATCAACTCCGACATGCGCCAGATCCTTGTCCTGACCCAGTACAAGTCGCATTCGCTCAGCCGCCACCTCACCCTGGGCTTCAACTTCCTGTCGCCGCGCCTGGACGAGTTCATCGAGGAGGTGCCGGCGCAGATGCAGTCGGGCAACCACTGGTACAAGGGCACCGCCGACGCCATCCGGCAGAACCTGCCCTTCATCGACAGCGTCGCGGCGGACCAGGTGCTGATCCTGGCCGGCGACCACATCTACAAGATGGACTACCGCCTGCTCCGCCGCTTCCACCGGGAGCGCAAGGCCAGCCTCACCGTATCGGTGATCCGGGTGCCCGGCGGAGCAGGCGGCCGGCCAGTTCGGGGTGCTGGAGGTGGACGCCAGCGGCAGGATCGTCGGCTTCGAGGAGAAGCCCGAGCACCCCAAGTGCATCCCCGGCACCACCGACTGCCTGGCCTCCATGGGCATCTACATGTTCGAGAACCAGGCCCTGCACCACTGGCTGGACAACGATCTGCTGGACTTCGGCCGGGACGTCATCCCGGCCATGGTCGAGGCCGACGAGCCGGTCTACGCCTTCGACTTCTCCACCCTGAACCAGATCGAGGACTACGTCGTGGTGTCCACCGGGGAGCAGCGGATCAAGACCCTGTGCCTGACCGAGGAGGCCGGCTACTGGCGCGACGTGGGCACCCTGGACTCCTTCTGGCAGGCCAACCTCGACCTGGTGGCGGTCAAGCCGCCGTTCTCCCTCTACGGGGAACGCTGGCCGATCTTCCGCAGCCCCACGTTCTTCCCGCCGGCCAAGTTCGTGCACGAGGAGGAGACCCGCACCGGCATGGCGGTGCGCTCCATCGTCGCCGAGGGGGTGGTCATCTCCGGCGGCCGGTGCGCACCAGCGTGGTCGGCGCCGGCACCTTCGTCCAGAGCTACGCGCTGGTGGAGTCCTCGGTGATCTTCGGCGGCGAGGTGCACCGCGACCGGGTGCTGGAAACCTCCATCGGCCGGCACTGCCGGATCCGCAACGCCATCCTCGACCGCCACGTGACCCTGCGCGAGGGCACGGTCATCGGCTACGACCGCGCCGAGGACGAGCGCCGCGGCCTCAAGACCGCCTGCATCCCCGGCAGCGACGGACTACGTGGTGGCGTGGTGCCGCGGGACACGGTGCTGTGACCGGGTCCCCCCGTGGCGTCAGGGTGTCGCTTCCGGACCGCTGACGCGGTCCGTCACCGACGGGAGCGGACGCCCCCCGAACTTCAGGGCCGGTTCGGAACAGCCGGTTTCAGGACCCACCTCGAACGAGCCCACGGGACCCTGGGCCCGGTCGGCGAGCCCGGAAGCCCAAGCTTCCTCCCGGGATCGGCGGAGTGCGAAGGTGACAACACCGCCCAGCGCCCGTCGGCGAATCCCTTCCGTCGACGCCGGCACCGCCGGCGGCGACGAACCGGGACGTAGGTCCGGGACACGCCGGACGGCGCGGTTTCGCTTTCAGATTTCGGCATAGGGGTTGGCGAGCGGAGGCAGTTCGTCCCAGGGCTCGGCCGGCTTGTCCCCTTCGTCCAGCAGCGCCGCCAGGACGCCGGTCAGGACCAGGGCGATGCCGTTCAGGTAGAGGACGTCCCAGAGAGGCAGAGCGGGCAGTTCGGGCATGGCTACCTCCTCGGGACAGAGTGGACTCCCATAGCTTTATGCAAAAATCGTGCCGTGTAAGAAAGAGCCGGAATGACTTCACCCGGGCCTTTTTTTTCCCGCAGCCGGCGTTCCAGCTGTTGGATCATGCAACAGCCGTTGCAGAATGAAACATCAGGCGATGGCGTCCAGATCCCCGCGGCGGCCGGCGCCCTCCCCGGCCAGGAACCGCCCCAGGCCCGTGGGGGATGGCCGGTAGGTGGGCACCAGGTCCATGAAGCAATCCAGGATCGCGCGCTGCCGCCCCGGTCCGGCCTGGGCCGCGAGGGCCGCCAGGGCGTCCAGGCCCCGCTCGAGCGCCGCCGGATCCCGGGACGGCAGGGGCGACTCGAACAGTTCGGCGCGCACCTGGCGCCACCTCTCCTCCCCCGCCGTGAACACTTCCTCGTACAGCTTCTCGCCGGGCCGCAGGCCGCTGAAACGGACCTCCACGTCCGCCCCGGGCCTGAACCCGGCCAGCCTGACCGTGTCGCGGGCCAGTTCGGCGATGCGCAGGGGTTCCCCAAGGTCCAGCGCGAACACCTGCCCGCCGCCCAGCGCCGCGGCCGTCAGGACCAGCTGGGCCGCCTCCCGGAGGGTCATGAAATAGCGCGCCATGTCCGGATGGGTGACCAGGACCGGCCCGCCGCGGCGGATCTGGTCCATGAAGACCGGGATCACGCTGCCCCGGCTGCCCAGCACGCTGGCCAGGCGCACGCTGGCCAGGCGCACCCCGGGCGCGGCGGTCCCGGCCACCAGCCCCTCGGCGATGCGCTTGGAGACGCCCAGGACGCTCACCGGGTTCACCGCCCGGATGCTGGAGAGGTTGACGAAGGCGCGGACCCCGTGGTCCAGGGCCGCCTCCAGGACGTTGCGGGTGCCCATGATGTTGGTCGCGACCGCCTCCTCCGGGCAGTCTTCCAGGGAGGGCTCGTGCTTGTGGGCGGCGGCATGCAGCACCACCTCCGGCCGCCAGCGCTGGAACACCTGGCGCAGCCGGCCGGGATCGCGGATGTCGCAAAGGGCCTGCTCCGTCCGGAGGCCGGGCGCGCGCCGGGCCAGTTCCCGCTGGGCCGCCTCCAGGCCGGCTCCGCCGCGTCCCAGCAGCACCACCCGCCCGGGCCCGAGATCGGCCACGGCGCGCGCCAGTTCGCCGCCGATGGAGCCCCCGGCGCCGGTGATGAGCACCACCGCGCCCGCCACCGCCTCGCGCATCGGCGCGGGGTCCATGACGATCGGCTCGCGCCGGAGCAGGTCCGCGCTGTCGACTTCGCGCGCGGCGGGTTGCCACTGCCCGGCCGGAGGGCCCGTGCGCTCCGCCACGGCATGGACCTCGGCCCCCGCGGCGCGCGCCGCGGCCGCCAGGCCCCCGAGGGCCGCCGGGGCTCCGGGCATGGCCAGGACCACCCGCGTGGCCTGGCGCTCGCGGATATGCCGGGCCAGCTGGCGAGGTCGGCCCCAGCACGGGGATCCCCTGGATCCTGAGCCCCTGCTTGGCCGGGTCGTCATCCAGGAATCCCAGCACCCGGCAGTTCAGCCCGGGCTGGTCGCGCAGTTCCTGGCACATCAGGATCCCCGCGCGCCCCGCCCCGACGATGAGGGTGCGCACGGCCGGCGCGCCGGCCCGCGCGCGCCGGCGCAGCCCCCGGCAGGCCAGGCGCAACCCGAGCCAGAGCGGCCCAAGCAGGAGGCAGGCCCCGAGCACCGCGCGGTTCGCCGGGCCTCCGGACCACCCCCCGGACCCTTTCTGGCGTCCAGCCAGGCCGATGCCCGCCCAGCCCGCCGCGAGCGCCAGGCAGCCCAGCATCAGCGCCCAGGCGTCCCTGGCGCCCACCGCCCGGTAGTGCTGGGTATGGAACCCGAAGGCGAGGTCGACCGCCAAGGCCAGCGCCAGGAAGCAGGCCAGGCCGACCATGGGCGGCGCCCCAGGGCCCAGGGCGGCGCAGGCGGCGGCAAAAGCCAGGCCGGCGGCAAGGAGGTCCAGCCCCAGTTTCACGGCTCTGCGGATCCGGGGATCCCCTGCCCAGGATGGCCGGTGCTCGGAGGCACGGCGGGCGCCCGCAGTGGGTTTGACCATTTCAATTCACCGCCAATGAGGGGAACGGCATCACACCCCATAAGCTAAAAGCAATTCTCCAAAACGAAAGACCTGTTTAACATATTATTTATATTTTTAATAAGCAATAATGCTTTTGACTAAACAATAACAATTCTTTTTGCAATATTTAAAAAATTAATGAATTAAATTATGTATGTAATAAAAATTAATTTCCGGGGAGGGCCTTCGCATTCACAATGAACAAGCAGCCAACTTCTACAATGGACGATCATGAGCGATGGTTCCGTGGCCCTGCCCGCCCCGCCCCTGGAGTCCCGTGCCGCGCGCAACCGCCGCACCTGGGCCGTGGCGTTCGCCGGGTTCTGCGCCTTCCTCGGGATGTATGCCACCCAGCCTCTGCTGCCGATGCTCAAGCACTGGTTCCAGGCCGGCGAGACTGTCGTCAGCCTGACCCTCACCGCCACCACGACGGGGGTGGCCATCGCCGCGCCCCTGGTGGGGCTGGTGGCCGACCGCTTCGGGCGCAAGCGGGTCATGGTCTGGTCGGCCAGCCTGCTGGCCCTGGCGACCCTGCTGGACGCCAGCGCCGGCGGGCTCGCCTCCCTGATCTTCTGGCGCTTCCTGCAGGGGCTGTTCACGCCCGGGGTGTTCGCGGTGACCGTGGCGTACGTGCAGGAGGAATGGGCCGAAGGCTCCGGCGGGGCCATGGCCATCTATGTCACCGGCACGGTCATCGGCGGGTTCACCGGGCGGATCGTATCGGGCCTGGTCGCCTCGCGCTGGGACTGGCACTGGGCTTTCGCGCTGCTGGGCGGGCTGGGGGCGGCGGGCGCGGTGGCGCTCCAGGCCTGGCTGCCCCCGGAACGGCACTTCACCGGGCGGGCCCGCGGCGCCTCGCTGCTCAAGGGCATGGCCGGGCACCTGCGCGACCCGCGCCTGCTGGCCACCTTCGCCGCCGGCTTCGGGGTGCTGTTCACCCTGCTGGCCACCTTCACCTACGTGACCTTCCACCTGGCCGGCCCGCCCTTCCGCCTGGGGCCGCTGGCGCTGGGCTCGTTGTTCTGCACCTACCTGTTCGGCGCGGCCGTCACCCCGCCCTGCGGCCGCGCCATCGACCGCTTCGGGCACCGGGCCGCCATGAGGCTCGCCATGGCCATCGGCGTGGCCGGCATGCTGCTCACCCTGGCGCCGAACCTGTGGCTGGTGGTGGCGGGGCTGGCCCTGTGCTGCTCGGGGGTGTTCGTGGCGCAGGCCACCACCACCAGCTACATCGGCGTGGCCGTCGGCGAGGGCAAGGCTCTGGCGGTGGGCCTGTACGTGACCTGCTACTACGTGGGCGGCGGGGTCGGCGCCGAGCTGCCCGGCTTTTTGTGGCGCTGGGGCGGATGGCCGGCCTGCGTGGGGCTGGTCATCCTGGTGCAGCTGCTGACGGTGCTGGTGACGTCGGTCGGCTGGGTCAGCCGACCGGGGCGATGACGGTGAGCCAGGGCAGGCCGATGGCCAGCATGGCCGCGATGAAGATCAGGCCGAACACCAGCCCCAGGCTCCAGAAGGCCTTGCGCGAGATGAAGCCGCCGGCGTAGTACACCGGGCCCGGGCCGGTGGCGTAGGGGGTGATCACGCCCATGATGCCCAGGGAGAAGCAGAGCAGCATGGCGAACGCCTTCACCGGCATGCCGGGCACGGCCATGCCCGAGGCCAGGATCACCGGCAGCACGGCGGCGGTGTGCGCGGCCAGGCTGGCGAACATGTAGTGGATGAAGAAGAAGAACGCCACGAGGATGGCCATGACGGCGATCGGGCTGATCCCGGTCAGGTGCGAGGCGACGATCTTGGCCACCCAGGTGACGAAGCCCACCTTGTTCAGGCCGTCGGCCAGGGCCACGAGCGTGGCGAACCAGGCCAGCACGTTCCAGGCGCCCTTGTTGCCGAGGATGTCGTCCCAGTCCACCACCCGGAAGATGATCATGCCGGCGATGACCAGCAGCACCACCCCGGTGGCGTCGATGAAGTTGGCGCCGACGAGGGGCAGCCGGATGCCCTTGTTGGAGCCGACGATCCACAGGAACACGGCGAGCAGCACCAGGCAGGCCATGACGATCTCCTGGATCTTCACGGCGCCCATCTTCACCAGCTCCTGGGCGGCCCAGGCCGGCACCTCGTCGCTGGCCTTGATCTCCGGGGGGTAGATCCAGTAGACCAGGAGCGGCAGCAGGAGCAGCAGCGGCAGCGCCACCGGCAGGAAGCCCATGAACCACTGGGTCCAGGTGATGTCCAGCTTGGCGGTCTGCTTCACGATGGCCAGGGCCGCGGCGTTGGGGGCGAGGGAGGTGACGAACATGGAGCTGGTGACGCAGGTGGTGGCGAAGGCCACCCACATGATGTACGAGCCGATCCGGCGCGCCGTGGGGCCGGGGGCGGAGCCGTAGAGGTCGGGGATGTTGCGGATCACCGGGAAGATGGTGCCGCCGCTGCGCGCGGTGTTGGATGGCGTGCCGGGCGCCAGCACGAGGTCGGCCAGCATCACGGCGTAGCCCAGCCCGAGCGTCTTGCGCCCCAGCAGCCGCACCAGCTGCAGCGCCACCCGGCGCCCCAGGCCGCTCTTGGCGTAGCCGATGGAGAACACGAACGCGCCGAAGATCAGCCAGACGGTGCGGTCGGAAAATCCCGCCAGGGCCCAGCTGATGGACTTGGCCGGGTCCGGGTCCACGTAGCGCATCACGCCGGCCACGGCGATGCCGATCATGCCGATGGCGGCCGCCGGGATGGGCTCCAGGATGAGGGCCAGGATCACCGCCGCGAACAGGGCGAAATAGTGCCATGCCTGGGGGGTCAGGCCGGCGGGAACGCCGATGAGCGTGATCAGCAGCCAGAGCAGGAGCGGTCCTGCGACTTTCCACCAAGCGGATTTCATCCCTGCCCTCCCTTGCCATCAACTTTGTGATTTCACCTAGTTTGCACCTGTACCGGGGCGGCCGGCGGGAAAATCACCGCCGAGCTACCGCCAGGAACAGCGGGAAGACCTCGTCCCGGCCGTCGGTGCGGCGGCGGATCTCGTAGGGGGTGGCGAAGCGGATGTCGTGGAACCCCGCCCGGACCATCCGGGCGGCCAGGTCCTGCCGGTCGAAGCCCCGGTGCACGTCGGCCCGGGGCCCGTGGAAGGAGCCGTCCTCGGTGTCCAGGTCGGCGACGCACAGGCGTCCGCCGGGGGCCAGCAGGTCGTGGAACCGGGCCAGGATCGCGTCGGTGTCGGGAATGTGGTGCAGCGTCATCAGGGTGCAGACCAGGTCGTAGCGTGCGTCCGGGGCGGGCGCTGCGGCCGGGTCCAGCGTCAGGTCCAGTTCCAGCGGGGTCATGTTGGCCGCCCCGCCGGCCTGGATCTTTTCGCGCAGCACGGTGAGCATGCCCTGGGAGGTGTCGGCCAGGGTGACGTGGGCCAGGCTGGGCTGGAGCGCGAACCCGAGCAGGCCGGTGCCGCAGCCGTATTCCAGGGCGCGCAGGCCGTCGAGCGGCCCCGCCATGGCGGCGATCGCCTCGGCCACCCGCCGGGCCCGCTCCACCTTGGCGCCGTCCGCGTCCCAGTTCCAGGCCTGATGGTCGAATTCGCTCATGGCAACCCTTTCCGCCGGATGCAACATGGTGGCACAACCGGGCAGGGTTTGGCCCGAAGGGGAATCGGGTGGAGGATGGGAAAGGAGGCCGGATGCACATCCTGGTGGCGGGCTGCGGTTGGCTGGGTACGGAGGTGGCCCGGCGGCTGGCGGCCCGGGGCGACCGGGTCACCTGCGTGCGCGCCGATCCCGCCCGGGCCGAAGCCCTGCGCGCCCTCGGCGTGGAGCCCCTGGCCCTGGACCTGGCCGGCCCGGGCGCGCCCGGACGGATCCCGGCCGGGGTGGACGCCATCCTGGCGCTGCAGTCGGCCCGGGGCGGGACCGAAGCGGACTACCGCCGGGCCTACCTCCAGGCCAACGCCGCCCTGCTGGCGGCGGCGCCGAAGGTGCTGGTCTACTCGGGCTCCACCGGGGTCTTCGCCCAGCGGGACGGTTCGGACGTGGACGAGGCCAGCGCGCCCGCGCCGGAGGGGACCTCCCGGGTGCTGGCCGAGGCCGAGCGCCTGCTCCTGAATTCCGGCCTGCCGGTGCGCATCGTCCGGCTTTCCGGGCTCTACGGGCCGGGGCGGGCCGGGCTGATCGGGCGGGTGCGCAGCGGCGCCCTGGCCCTGGGCCCCGGGGACGGCGCCTGGATGAACTTCTGCCACCTGGACGACGCCGCCGCCGCCCTCATCGCCGCCCTGGACCGGGGCCGGGACGGGGCCGTCTACCACGCCAGCGACGCCCTGCCCATGCGCCGCCGGGAGGTGGTGCGGTTCGTCGCGGGGCGCCTGGGCATCCCGCCCCCGGAAAGCCCGGTGCCCTATGCCGGGCCGGACCGCCGGGTGCTCGGGTCGAGCACCCGGGAGGAACTGGGCCTCGACCTGCGCTGGCCGACGCTGGCCCATGGCCTGGAACCGCTGTTCGACTAGAATCGGGCATGGACACTCCCGCCTTCCAGGACTTCTACCCCGAAATCGTCGCCCACTGCTACGGCTGCGGCCGGCTCAACGAGCAGGGCCTGCGCATCCGCACCGTCTGGGAGGGCGAGGAATCGGTCACCCGGTTCCGCCCGCGCCCGGAGCACATGGCCGTCCCCGGCTATGTCTACGGCGGGCTCATCGCCTCCCTGGTGGACTGCCACGGCACCGGCACCGCGGCCGCCGCGATGTACCGCGCCGAAGGCCGGCCCATGGACTCCCTGCCGGCGTTCCGCTTCGTCACGGCATCCCTGCACGTGGACTACCTGCGCCCGACCCCCATCGACGGCGAGCTGGAGATCCGCGGCCGGGTGGCGGAGATCCTGGGCCGGCGCGTCACGGTGGAGGCGACGGTCCTGGCGGGCGGGGTCGAGACCGCCCGGGGCCGGATCGTCGCGGTGCAGATGCCCGAAAGCTTCACTTCAAGGTGAAGCCGCGCCGGGCCAGGAAGTCGCGCAGGTGCGGCCGGGGCCGGCCGGACCAGGCCTTCATCTCCTCGCTCCAGGAACTGTCCTTGGTGCCGCCGGAGCGGGTCCGGTAGTAGTCGCGCAGCTCGCGGTCGTACGCCTTGATCCCGTCCGCGGCCCCGGGGTCGCCGTAGCGGTCCTCCTTGAGCACCACGGACAGGGGCAGGCGCGGCTTCACTTCGGGCGACTGGTCGGGCTGGCCCAGGCACATCCCGAAAACCGGGTAGACCAGGTCGGGCAGCTCCAGCAGGTCGGACACCGCCTGGGGATCGTTGCGCACCGCGCCGATGTAGCAGACCCCCAGCCCCAGCGACTCGGCCGCCACCGCGCAGTTCTGGGCCATCAGCGCCACGTCCGCGGTGGCGGCCACGAAGCGCTCGGTCATGCCGCCGTCGAACTCGGCGCCCTGCATGGCGCAGGCCACCCTGGCCCGGTTCAGGTCGGCGCAGAACACCAGGAAGGCGCCGGCCTCGGCCACGTAGCTCTGGTTGCCGGCCAGCTGGGCGATGCGGGCGCGCTTGGCCGCGTCCCGCACCCGGATCACGGTGGTCGCCTGGATGTTGCTCGAAGTGGCCGCGGACTGGCCGCAGCGGACGATCTCTTCGAGCACCGCGTCCGGCACCGGCTGCGGGGTGAACTTGCGGATGGAGCGGTGGGCCTGGAGCAGGGTGATGACGTCGTTCATGGTCGATCCTTTGCGATGAGTGAATTGTAACCGCGCGTTTGCCAAGAGCGCGGGCGCATAGGACAATGCAGGGGTTCCGTTCCCTCCAGGAAGCCGAATCCGGGCAGCCGAGGGCCGCGCGGGAACGGGCCCGGATCCGATCCGCACCATGGAGGCCTTTCTTGGACACCCTGCTCGCCAACCCTGAAACCCGACTGCTCTGGAGCTATTTCCTGGAACTCTCCCGGATCCCCCGCGGGTCCAAGGCCGAGGCCGCTGCCGCCGCCTGGGTGGCGCAGCAGGGCCGGGCCCTGGGCTGCGAGGTGGAACAGGACGCGGTGGGCAACGTGCTGATCCGCAAGCCCGCCGCCCCGGGCCGGGAGGGGCGGCCCGCGGTCGCCCTGCAGGCCCACGTGGACATGGTCTGCGAGCAGAACGAAGGCACCGGCCACGACTTCACCCGGGACGCCCTCAAGCTGGTGCGCGACGGGGACATGCTGCGGGCCTCCGGCACCACCCTGGGCGCCGACAACGGCATCGGCGTCTGCGCGGCGCTGGCGGTGCTGGCCAGCGACCTGCGGCACGGGCCGCTGGAGGCGCTGATCACCATCGACGAGGAGACCGGCCTCACCGGCGCCAACAACGTCCGGCCCGGCTGGCTCAAGGCCAGGTACCTGCTCAACCTGGACAGCGAGGCGGAAGGCATCCTCACCATCGGCTGCGCCGGCGGCATCGACAGCGTCGCCACCCGCAGGCTCGCCCTGGAGGCTCCCGGGTCCGGGACCCGGCCGTGGCGGATCAAGGTGTCCGGCCTCAAGGGCGGCCACTCCGGCATCGACATCAACGCCGGGCGCGGCAACGCCATCCGCATCCTGGCCCAGGCCCTGGCCGTCCTGCCCCCGTTCCGGCTGGGCGCGGTCAAGGGCGGCAACAAGCGCAACGCCATCCCGCGCGAAGCCTCGGCCCAGGTCTTCCTGGAGCCCGGGCGGGAGGAGGCCTTCAAGGCCGCCCTGGCGGGGGTCGAAGCCCACTGGCGCGCCGCCCTGGGCGCCTTCGACCCCCACCTGGCCATCGCCCTCGAACCGGGCCAGCCCGGCCAGGCCATGTCCCAGGCCGACGCCCAGGCCCTGGTGCGCCTGCTGCTGGTGGCGCCCCACGGGGTGGAGGCCATGAGCCCGGCCATCCCCGGGCTGGTGCAGACCTCGGTCAACCTGGGCGTGGTGGACACCTCGGAATCCGAGGCCACCGTCAACCTGCTGACCCGCAGTTCCATCGACGCCTCCAAGCTCGCCCTCACCGAGCGCATCGGCGCGGCCTGCGCCGCCTGCGGGTTCACCCACACCCTCTTCGGCGGCTACCCGGGCTGGAAGCCCGAGCCCACGGCCGGCATCGTCCAGCTGGTGAACGACGTGCACCGCGAGGCATTCGGCAGGCCCATGGAGGTCGTGGCCATCCACGCCGGGCTGGAGTGCGGCCTGATCGGCGAGAACCATCCGGGCATGGAGATGGTCTCCTTCGGACCCGACATGTGGGACGTGCACACCCCCGACGAGCACGTCAGCATCGCTTCGGTGGGCCATTTCTGGAAGCTGCTGGCGGCGGTGCTCGAGGCGGTCTGAGCGCCGTGGCGCGGGCGACCCAGTCCGGCATCCTGCGCCTGTGGGCGCCGCTGGAGGCGGCCTGGCTGCTCATGGCGGTGGAGGGCCCGTTCCTGGCCGCGATCCTGGCCCGGCTGGCGGATCCCGTGGTGACCCTGGCGGCCTTCGGGGTGGCCTGCGGCTTCTCCTGGGTGTTCGAGTCCCCGGTCATCCTGATCATGAGCGCCGCCACGGCGCTGGTGGAGAACCGCGACTCCCTGCGCAGGCTGCGCGCCTTCACCTACGCCCTGAACGGCGCGACCACCCTGGGGCTCGCGCTGTTCGTCACCCCGCCGGTGTTCCGCTTCGTGACCGGGACCCTCATGGGCCTGCCGCCGGACGTGGCGCGCATGGCCCACCCGGCCTGCGCGCTCCTGCTGCCCTGGCCGGCGGCCATCGGCTACCGGCGCTTCTACCAGGGCATCCTGGTGCGCAGCGGGCTGACCCGGCGCATCGCCTACGGCACCGCCCTGCGCCTTTCCACCATGGGCGGCACCGCGCTGCTGCTGGCCATGCTGTCCCCCCTGCCCGGGGCCATGGTGGGCACCGCCGCCCTCTCCTGCGGGGTGGTGACGGAGGCGGCCGCCAGCCGCTTCTGGGCCCGGGAGCAGGTCCGGCGCCTCCTGGCCACCCGGTCCTCCGAGGCCTACCGGCGCCAGCCGCTCACCTACCGGGCCATCTTCCGGTTCTACCTGCCCCTGGCCCTCACCTCCCTGCTCGCCGTGGGCGTGAACCCCATGGTGGCCTTCTTCCTGGGGCGCAGCCGGATGCCCCTGGAATCCCTGGCGGTGATGCCGCTGGTGAACAGCATGGTGTTCGCCTTCAACACCGCCGGGCTGACCTTCCAGGAGGTGGCCATCACGATGTTCAACCTGGACGGCGCCAACTTCCCCGCGCTGCGGCGCTTCGCCGGATGGCTGGCGGTCGTCACCTCCGGCTCCCTCACCCTGCTCGTGTGCACCCCGCTGCTGGGGGTCTGGCTGCGCGTCGTGGCCGGGCTCGGCCCCGAACTGGCCCATTTCGCCCGGCTCCCGTTCACCCTCATCATCCTCCTGCCGGCCATCACCGCCGTCACCTGCTTCCAGCGCGCCATGCTGGTGGCGGTGCGCACCACCCGCCCCATCACCTGGGCCAGCGGCCTGGAGCTGGCGGGCATCGGCGCCACCCTGTTCATCCTGACCGTCTGGTGCGGCTGGATCGGTGCGGTGGCCGCGGCGGTCGCCATGGTGGCCGGAAGGCTCGCGGCCATGGCCTTCCTCATGCCCCGTACCGCCCGTGCCCTCAAAGGAACGGTCCCAGCCTGAGGGATGTTCCGTGTCCCGGACTCGCGCCCTTCACGCGAAGGTCACCGCGTAGACCGGGGGCAGGTGGGCGTCGACCGTGGACCAGGCGTCGCCGGCGTTCTCGGTCAGCCAGAGGGAGCCGGTGGTGGAGGCGAAGGCCAGGCGCTCGCCGGTGCCGTCCACGGCCAGGGCGTGGCGCAACACCAGGTCGTAGGCGTGGCGCTGGGGCAGGCCCCGGCGCAGCTCCTGGAAGCTGCGCCCGCCGTCGCGGGTGCGCAGCACCACCACCTTGCCGTCCACCGGGATGCGCCGCTCGTCCTTTTCGCCGGGAACGAACCAGGCCGTGAGCGGGTCGGCGGGGTGCACCGCGACGGGGAAGCCGAACGCCGACACCGGCACGTCCGCCAGCTCCTCCCAGTGGCCGCAGTCGTCCACGGAGCGGAACATGCCGTTGTGGTGCTGGGCCCAGAACACCTCCGGCCGGGCCGGGCACAGCACCATCCGGTGCACGTCCTGGATGTTGGGGTCCATGGCCCGCTCCGGCGGCATGTAGGCGGCCCGCATGCCCTCGGCCCGGTTGCGCCAGCTGGCGCCGCCGTCCTCGGTGCGCCACACGCCGCCGGAGGAGACCGCGACGCTGACCCGCGCGCCGTCGCGCGGATCGACGCAGATGGAGTGGATGCCGGGATAGTCGGCGCCGCCGCCGAACCAGGCCAGGCGGTCGGGGTGGTCCCACAGGCCGCGCTGCAGGCTCCAGCTGGCGCCGCGGTCGTCGGAGCGGAACAGGCCGCCCGGGATGGTCCCGGCCCAGAGCACCCCGGGCTGGCTGGCGTGCCCGGGCTCCAGGCTCCAGATGCGGATGAGCCGCCAGGGGATCTCCCGGCCCAGGGAATCAAGGTCCTTATGGCCTTCGGGCGGTTCGGGGTAGGCGGGCGCCGCCACCTCCTCCCAGGTGGCGCCGCGGTCCGCCGATCGGTGCAGTTTGGCGCCGAAGTGGCCGTGGTCCAGGGCGGCGTACCACTTCCCGTCCCTGGGATCGGCCAGCATCAGGCTGACGTTGTCGCCCAGGAACGAGACCCCGCCCACCTCCCAGCGTCCTGGCGAGGCGCGGCGGATGGAGAACAGCCCCTTGCGGGTGGACGCCAGCAGCAGGTCGGACATCTCAGCCTCCGGACAAAGCCTGCATGACCACGACCTCGTCCGTGTCCCGCAGCGCGTCGCCCAGTCCTTCGCGGTCCGCCGCGGCCCGGCCGTTCACGAACACCGCCATGTGCCTGCGCAGGGCGCCGTGCTCGTCCAGCACGTAGCCGCGGGCCTTGGGGTAGAGGGCGAAGGCCTGCTCCAGCGCCTCCCGGGCCGTGCTCCCGGCCACCACGCAGGGGGGGCAGGACACGTGGCGCTGGAGGTTGGCTGTGAACACCACACGAGGCATGAGGAGGAAATGATGTATCCGTTGAGCCCGTACGCAATGGAAATTGCATGGATGACAGGTGAGTAGGTGTCTGCAAATTCACTTGGCTTTCTCCGCTGGCATAAGAAACGAGAATGTCCAAGGAGGCGGGCATGGTGGACTCACCCAAATAGGGACGAGGCGGACGGACGGGGCCGGTCACTGAACGAGAATTGGCGGGGGTGAGAGAGGTCACAGCGGGATCCACTGGCGAGTGCCGGTTCGGTGGATAGCCAATCGGTCAAGACGGCCGAAAAGGGTCCGTAACCGTTCAGTTACCCACTGGGTCCCTTTGCGAGGTTTCAGTCTGTCTATGTCATCCATCCTCCCCGCCCAGGCTTGGCCTGGCGCACTCTCAGCGACCCTCTGCGAGCCCTCCGACTCGACGCAGTGCGTCGAGTCGGAGGGCTCGCAGAGGATCACAGAGAATTGCTGAATTTTGCCCTGGGACGAATCGTTTAATTTGCAGTCACCCTCTGGATCAGGTTCATTCCAGTAACCCCGGTCATGAGGTAATGGGGGATGCTTGAGTAATGAAATATCTGTGGCAATACCCAATCGCGTCGAAAGCAGTTCCATCCAATATTAAATATCAATTATAGCATACTCAATTAATTTTCATGTCCATTAAAAATATTTCCTAACTCCGACGAATAAAAATTGGGCTCATCCGGGGAACCTTGTTTTTTCACGGACCATCCAGATACCCACAAGGCAGGTTTGGGCACATCCTGCACTATGCCTTTCGTATACACATCTTATCCACTTAATTAGCTTCGCCTTGCACGCAGTTAGCAACCAAATAAGTTAATCATCATCAACCATAGGGATTTCCCTAAAAGGAGACAACTATGCTAGCTAAAAAAGCGCTTATCTTCTCGACTATCCTCTTTTCGCTATCCCCGTCACTTCTTTCTTTCGGAGGCGACGGTGGTCGGAAGGGTTCACCCGGCCATGCCGGCGGCGATGGCGGCCACGGGATAAGAGGCGGGGATGGCGGGCGCGGTGGTGACGGTGGTTCGGGGGCAGATGGAGGGCGCGGTGGCACGGGAGGTCATGGCGTCAATAGAGGCGGAGATGGTGGTCGTGGTGGTGATGGGGGCCACGGGGCACAGGGTGCCAAAGGCGGGGATGGTGGCCACTCGCTGGGAAGAGGCGGTGATGGTGGGCGTGGTGGTGATGGTGGCCGCGGTGGACAGGGCGGCGCAGGAGGGAGTGGCGGATGCGGGGCCAGGGGCGGTGATGGTGGGCGTGGCGGAAATGGAAGGTAGTTCGGAATAAAAATAATTAACCTTAAAAATCCATAGGGTAAACAAAAAATAGCTGGTGGCTTTTGTGATTTCCCTTTTACCTACTTTAATCGTTCAAGTGGTTCATTTGGACCATGGCGGTCCCTGAGCAAAAGGCGGGAATTCCACCTGAGGGCAAAGGTGGGATGTGCGGAAAGCGCGGCCGAGGCGGTTCGACAACATGAAGGTAAATATGGAGGTAAAACATGTTGATAAAAAAGAGCCCAATAAATTCCCTTGGGGTCATGTTCTCTCTCGTTTTTTATTCAACTGCATGTATGGCAGGCGGAAAACCTTCCGCCCCCTCGGTGCCTTCCAGGGAAAGATCTCAGCGAGCCAAGGACGGTGATCATGGAACACGCGAATCTCCAGATGGCAAACCCGGCGAACACGGAGCCCACGGCACCAAGCGTGGCCAGGATGGCGGGAATGGGGGACACGGTCGCCACGGTGGAGCAGGTGGTAGGGGTGGCGATGGTGGCAATAGTGCAACCGGTCGGGGTGGTGATGGCGGCAGAGGAGGCGATGGATCTGGTCCCGATTGAGGGGGGGATCCGAGGTTGCTGGACCGGTCAGCCGCCGCTCGATCGATCCGATTCAGAGCAGCAGCAGGACAACAGGGTCAACCCGCTGCGGCGGTTCAGAAGGCAAGCCTGGATACGGAGGCTCCGTCAACGGGCCTTCCGCTCATAGGATCACAGCGACGAAAGCTCCAGCGCCCCCGCCGGGAACCCGCCGACCGGCACGGGGGCGGGCTGGACCGCCGGCCAAGGGGCCACCACCCGCTCCCCCGGGAAATCCTGCGCATCCGCCCAGACGGCCCCATCCACCCGGATATCCGCCGGCAGCCCCTCGAGGGCTGGGCATCCGGCAAGGGTGAGGTTGCCGTGGACGGTCATCTGCGATCCCAGGCTGCGCAGTTCCGGCAGGCCCTCCAGGCACAGGTCGCCGAACACCTCCAGCGGCCCCTGTACGGCCCGCAGCCCGGGCAGGTCCTGCAGCTGGAGCCGGCCGACGACGGCCCAGCCCCGCCCCAGGCGCGCGATCCGGGGACAGCCGGTGACCGTCAGGCCCCGGATCGAGACGAGGTTGTCCGGCAGTTCCACGGCTGCGCGCATCGTCCAGTATTCGATCTCGGGGGCGTAGGTCAGGGGCGACCAGGCGACGATGGTGTCGAGGTTGATGGACGGCACCATCTCGAAGGCCTGCAGCCGGCCCAGGGCCTGGCGCAGCGGGCCGACCCAGCGGAAGTTCGCGCCCTGGCAGCACAGCGCCAGGGACGCCGGAGCGAGGCCGGCCCGCTCCAGGAGCGGGACCCAGCCCTCGACTTGCGAAGGGCTGAGCCCGCCCGAAGCGAACCGGCGCAGGACCGCCGCGGCGGCGGCGAAGCGGTCCATCCCGCTCACGCCTCCATGAGCCGCTTGCGGGTGTAGGGGATCAGCCCGCCGGCGTCGATGATCGCCTGCCGCGCGGGAGGCCAGGGCACGACGGCGAAGGCCTTGCCGGTGGTGCGGTTCAGCACCTCGGCGGCGGCCAGTTCCAGTTCGTCGCCTTCGGCCGCCTCGATCTCCGGGCAGAGCACCAGGCGCAGGCCGACGTTGATGGCGTTCTGCAGGAAGATCCGGGCGATGCCCTTGGCCACGACGACCAGTTCGTAGCCCTTCAGCGCGCTGGCGGCCTGCTCGCGGCTGGAGCCGCAGCCGAAGTTCTCGTCGGCCGCCACCAGGCTGCCCGCGGGGACGGTCCCGGACTTGAGCCTGGCGTTGAATTCGGCGCGGTCGTTGAAGCAGGTACTGCGGGGTTTCGGTGGGCAGCACCGTGGCCATGAAGCGGCCCGGGTAGATGTCGTCGGTACTGATGTCCTTGCCGAGCTTGATGACGACCTGGCCCATGTTATTTCCCTCCCTTGCGCGGATCCCCAAGCGATTTATCGCGTGGATCAGTGATGACGCCGGTGATGGCGGAAGCGGCGGCCACCGCCGGGCTGCACAGGTAGACTTCCGACTTGGGGTTGCCCATGCGCCCCTTGAAGTTGCGGTTGGTGGTGGCGAGCGCGGTCTCCCCGTCGCCCAGGGCGCCCTGGTGGATGCCCAGGCAGGGCCCGCACCCGGAGTTCATCACCACCGCGCCGGCCTTCATGAAGATCTGCAGGTAGCCCGCGTCCATGGCCTCGGCGAAGATCCGGGTCGAGGCGGGGAACACCAGCATGCGGGTGCCTTCGGCCACCTTCCTGCCCTTGAGGATCTTGGCGGCGACGGCCAGGTCGTCCAGGCGGCCGTTGGTGCAGCTGCCGATGACCACCTGCTGGACGGCGGTGCCGGCCACCTTGGAGATGGGCTTGACGTTGTCCACCATGTGCGGGCAGGCGATCTGCGGCGCCATCCTGGACACGTCGATCTTCACCACCTTCTCGTAGACCGCGTCGTCGTCCGGCAGCACGCAGCTGATCTTGCCGCGCACCCCGGCCTCCTCCTTCAGGAAGCGCACGGTCTCCTCGTCGCCGGGCACGATGCCGCAGGTGGCGCCGGCTTCCACGCTCATGTTGCAGATGGCGATGCGCCCGCTGGTGGACATGTCGCGGATGGCCTTGCCGTGGAACTCCAGCACCCGGAAGTTGGCGCCCTGGGCGGTCAGCTTGCCGATGAGGTGGAGGATCAGGTCCTTGGGGCCGACGAACTTGGGGAATTCGCCTTCCACCACCACCTTGATGGTGGCGGGGACTTCGATGTTGAGGGCCACGCCCAGCGTCCACACCGAGGCCAGCTCGGTGGCGCCCACGCCGAAGGCGAAGGCGCCCAGGGCGCCGTGGCTGCAGGTGTGGCTGTCGGCCCCGACCACCACGGCGCCCGGCCGGACATAGCCGTACTGGGGCAGGATCTGGTGGCAGATGCCGCCGCGGTCGCCGCGGATGTCGTGGAACTTGGCGATCCCCTGGCTGGCCACGAACGCGCGCACCAGTTTCTGGTTGGTGGCGGTCTTGGGCCCTTCGGCCGGCACCCGGTGGTCGAAGATGATGGCCAGGCGCGCGGGGTCCCATACCTTGGGCTCGCGCCCGGAGCCCTTGAAGATTTCCACGAACTGGTTGATGACCAGCGCGCTGTTCTCGTGCGACATGGCCAGGTCGACCCTGGGCTCCACCACGTCCCCGGCCTTGGCCGAGCGCAGGCCGGCCGCCCTGGCCAGGATCTTTTCCACCACTGTCATGCCCATGGGGCACCTCCGCATTCGGGTTGCACTCTCAGATCACACCTTTGGCCTTGAGCTGCGGCGAGATCGGCCGCGCCAAGGCCGAGCCGCGCGTAGATCTCTTCGTTGTGCTGGCCCAGGGCGGGCGGCGGGGCCGCCACGTTGCCGGAGCATTTCTCGAACAGGGCGGTGAGCCCGAACACTTCCACCGGGCCCACGCCCGGGACCTCGGTGCGCTGCAGCACGCCCGCGGTGGCGCACCTGGGGCTGGCGCAGCGCTGTCGCCCAGGCCCAGGATGGCGCCGGAGGGCACGTCACTGGCGTTGAGAGCGTCCACCCAGTGCGCGGTGGGCCGCTGAACCAGCTCGGCCTCGAGCAGCGGGGTGAGCGCCTTGCGGTTGCGCTTGCGGGTGTCCCGCTCCTGGAACCTGGGGTCGGCCTTCAGCCCCGGCACGCCCAGGGTGTCGCACACCGCCTCCCACTGCTCCTGCTTGTTGGCGGCGATGTTGATGAAGCCGTCCTGGGTGCGGAAGGTGCCGCTGGGGGCGGCGGTGAAGTTGTCGTTGCCCATGACGGCCGGATCCTGGCCGCCGATGAGCAGGTTGGCCGCCACCCAGCCCATGAGCGGCATGATCGAGTCCAGCAGGGCGACGTCGATGCACTGGCCTTCGCCGGTGCGCTCCCGGTCGTAGAGGGCGGCCATCAGGGCGAAGGCGGCGTTCAGCCCGCCCACGGTGTCGCACACCGGGAACCCGCAGCGCAAGGGGTTCAACCGCTCGTCGCCGTTCAGCGCCATCTCGCCCGAGAGGCCCTGGATGATCTGGTCGTAGGCCGGCTTCAGGGCGTCCGGCCCGGTCTGGCCGAAGCCCGATATGGCGCAGTAGATCAGCCGCGGGTTCAGGGCCGAGAGGGCCTCGTAGCCCAGGCCGAGCCGGTCCATGACGCCGGGCCGGAAGTTCTCCACCAGGACGTCGGCCTCGCGCGCCAGCTGCCTGAACAGCGACCTTGCCTTCGGGGCTCTTGGTGTTCAGGGTGACGGATTTCTTGTTGGCGTTCTGGGCGAGGAAGCTGGTGCCCATCAGGCTTCTTGTTGTACTCCGGGACGATTCCCAGCTTGCGGGCGAGGTCGCCGTCCCTGGGGTTCTCCACCTTGATCACCTCGGCCCCGAGGAGGGCGAGGTGCAGGGTGGCGAAGGGCCCCGACAGGACGTTGGTCAGGTCCAGGACCATGACCCCTTCCAGCATGCGCCGCTTGGCCATGGTCAGTAGCCCACGGGTCCGGTGCGGTGGACCCGCCCGGGCATCTCGCGGCCGAACCAGGCGGCCACGTCCTTGGCGATGTCGACCAGGGCGGCGACCCGGATGTCCTTGCGCAGGCCGGCGCGCTGCAGGCCGTGCACCAGGTCTTCGGTGGCCACGTTGCCGGCGGCGACCTTGGTGAAGGGACAGCCGCCCAGGCCGGCGAAGGACGTTTCGAACGTGCCGACGCCCAGTTCCATGGCCGCGTAGACATTGGCCAGGCCCAGGCCGTAGGTGTCGTGGAAGTGCGCGGTGAAGACCACCGGCCCCAGCTTCGCCGCCGCGCCGAACAGCCGCTTGACCTGCTCGGGGTAGGCGTGGCCGGCGGTGTCGGCCAGGCTGATGTTCATCAGCCCGGCGTCCACGTAGGCGCGCACGATGGCCAGCACGCGCTCGTCCGCGATGCGCCCCTCGAAGCCGCAGCCGAAGGCGCTCTGCACGCTCACCTGGACCGCCTTGCCGGCGGCCTTGGCCGCCAGGGCGGTGGCGATGATGCGCCGCTGCGCCTCCTCGCTGCCCATGCCGGTGTTCTTGCGGCTGTGGGTCTCGGAGGCCGAAACCCCCATGCAGAACATCCCGACTCCGCAGGCCATGCCGCGCTCCAGCCCCTTCTCGTTCAGCACCAGGCCTGAAAGCACCGCGCCCTGGAGGCCCGCCAGGCGCCGGAACAGCTCGTCCGTGTCGGCCATCTGCGGCACCTTCTCGGGGTGCACGAAGGAGCCCACCTGCACCAGGTCCAGCCCTGAGGCCGCGAGCCCGCGGATCCAGGCCTCCTTGACATCGGTGGGGACCACCTGCTTCTCGACCTGCAGCCCGTCGCGCGGGCCCACTTCGTGGATGAGGATCTTTTCCATCACAGCCTCCGGGCGATGGCTTCGGCCATCTCGAGGGTGGTGGCCGAGCCACCCATATCGTAAGTGCGGACCGCGCCGTCTGCGATGACGCCGGCGGTGGAAGCTTCCAGCCTGGCGCCCATCTCCTTCTCGCCCAGCCAGTCCAGCATCATCTTGGCGGCCAGGATCGTGGCGATGGGGTTCACCTTGTACTGCCCGGCGTACTTGGGCGCCGAACCGTGGCTCGGCTCGAACACCGCCAGGCGCTCGCCGATGTTGCCCGAGCAGCCGAAGCCCAGCCCGCCCACCATCTGCGCGCTCAGGTCGCTGATGATGTCGCCGAACAGGTTGGTGGCCACCAGCACCCCGTAGCTCTTGGGGTTCTTCAGCAGCCACATGCAGATGGCGTCGACGTTGGCGTCGTCCATCTGGATGCCGGGGAAGTCCCTGGCGACCTTCCTGCCGATCTCCAGGAACATGCCTTCGGTGGCGCGCACCACGTTGGCCTTGTGGATGACCGTCACCTTGGGGTAGCCGAACTTCCTCGCGTATTCGAAGGCGGCCCTGATGATCCGTTCGCAGCCTTTTCGGCTGTTGATCTTGCAGGTGATCGCATACTCGTCGCCGCTCAGTCCGGCGAAGTGGGCGAACGGCTTGCTGAGGCTGGTGAGGGTCTCCCGCAGCAGGTCCGGCACCGGGCTGAACTCCACGCCCGCGTAAAGCCCTTCGGTGTTCTCCCGGAAGATCACCAGGTCGATGCCTTCCTTGAAGTTGAGTGGGTTGCCCGGGTACGCCTTGCAGGGCCGCAGGCAGGTGTAGAGGTCGAACATCTGGCGCATTCGCACGATCGGGCTGCGGTAGACGAGGCCCTTGCCCTGCAGTCCGGGGATCAGCTCCCGCTCGGCGTCCTTCACCGGCTTGGAGGTGATGGCGCCGAACATCGCGGCGTCGCAGTGCTTCAGCACGTCGATGGTGCGCTCGGGGAAGGATTCGCCTTCGTTGCACCAGTACGTCCAGCCGATGTCGCCGTGCGCATATTCCGCCTTGAATTTCAGGGCGTCCAGGCAGATCCGGGCGGCCTCCATGACCTCGATCCCCACGCCGTCGCCCGGCAGCCACGCGATCTTGTATTGGCTCATATCAACTCCATCATGAAGGAAAGGGCGCCAGGAAGGTTCCGCCAAGGGTGTCAGCGCTTGCCAATCCCATAAGTGTTTCGTATCCTGATGATTGCTTCAAACAATATATTTTTGGCACCTCATTCCCAAAAGTCATGAACGCGGGGGGCCTAGATGAACTACCTGAGGACGGGTGCTGCCCTCCCTGACCGCGCTGCAGTTCTTCGACGCCGCGGTGCGGCACATGAGCTTCACCCGGGCGGCGGCCGACCTCAATGTCACCCAGAGCGCCGTCAGCCGGCAGATCCGCGACCTGGAGGTGTTCCTGGGCCAGCCCCTGTTCCACCGGATCAAGCAGCGGCTGGTGCTGACCGAAGCCGGAGAGGCCTATGCCGGCTCGGTGCGCGACCTGCTCAACCAGGCCGAGGCCGCCACCCTGCAGGTGATGGCCTACAACGGCAAGGGCGGGGTGCTGACCGTGGCCCTGCTGCCCACCTTCGGCTCGCGCTGGCTGGTGCCCCGGCTGGGCGACTTCATCGCCCGCCATCCGGACATCCAGCTCAACCTGGTGACCCAGGTCAAGCCGTTCGACTTCACCGGCAGCGGCATCGACGCCGCCATCCATTTCGGCAGCGACGTGTGGCCGGACGCCGTCTGCCATCGCCTCATGGGCGAAGTGATCGTGCCGGTGTGCGCGCCCTCCCTACTGGGCGGGCGACCCGGGCTGGCACGGCCCGGGGACGTGGCGCGCTTCCCCCTGCTGCAGCTGGCCACCCGCCCCCAGGCCTGGAACGACTGGCTGCGGGCGGTGGGGGAGGTGAGCTTGGACGGCGCCCATGGCCCCCGCTTCGAGGAGTTCCACATGGTCATCCAGGCCGCCATCGCCGGGCTGGGCATGGCCGTGCTGCCGCGCTTCCTGATCCAGGAGGAGCTGGCGGGCGGCCGGCTGGCGGTGGCCTTCGACCAGCCCGTGCCCAGCGTGCACGCCTACTACCTGGTGCATCCCGAAGGCAAGGGCGACCTTTATAAGGTATGCGTGTTCCGGGATTGGCTGATCGAGCAGTGCAAAGGCTAGGAGCAGTCGTGCAACCAGGAGCAGCCATGGACCTCCGCCCCAGAACCGCCGAAGACCTTCCCGAAGTGACCCGGCTGCTGGAGGCTGAGGGGCTCGCCGCCGAGGGCCTCGACCTCACCCGGGGTTGGGTGGTGCGGGTCCAGGGCCGGGTGGCGGGGCACGTGGCCATCGAACTGACGGCCGATGCGGCGGTGTTGCGTTCCCTCGTGGTGGACCCCGCCCATCGCGGGAGCGGGATGGCGGGCAGGTTGCTGGAAGCGGCCGAAGCAGCGGCCGGCCGGCGTACGCTGGTGCTCAAGACCGAGACCATCGGCCCCTGGATCCTGCGCCGCGGCTATGTCCCCGCCACCCGGGAGCAGGTGCCGTCCAGCGTCCTGGCCACGACCCAGTTCCAGGGCGCGCTTTGCGCCTGCTGCCCCATCTACCTCAAGGCCTGACGGAGGCCCGGCGCGCCTCGTAGGTCTTCAGGTGGGCGAGCGCCACGCGCAGCAGCGGGCTCGCGCCCGGTGCGCCCCGCCGCAGCAGGTCGCCGATCACGTGGTCGGCCTCGATCGGGGCCTGGCGCTCGATGTCGCGCAGCATCGAGGCGATCAGTTCGGAGGGGGTGGTCAGCGCGGCCCGGGTCTTGGCCAGGGCGGCTTCGCGCGGCGGGAAGCCCTGGCGGGCGGCGATGGCCGCGCATTCGTCCACCAGGGCCGTGGCCAGGCCCTCGGCGTCCGCCGCCAGGTATTCCGCCACCGTGCCGCGCATGAGGCAGTTGATGCTGGCCAGGCTGGCGATGAACACCCACTTTTCGGCTCTTCGCTGAATCGTGTGGGTAAACCAGGGTTATAACCAGGGCTTTTGCCCGGGTCACCCGGGCATCTCGACCGGCTCACCCTCGCCAGGGTCGCGCCTCCGCTTCGCTGCATCACGCCCCTGGCCACGAGGGTGCCCGTGGAGGGTCTCGGCGCCTTGATGTGTTACTGACCGCAGGGAGGCGGCGAATCGCTTGCGGTCGCCTCATCGGCCCCCGCTTTGTGCGGGGGGGCCGATGGGCGACGGCGACGGCAGGTGAAAGGGCTGGGCAGGCAGAGCCTGCGCCAGCCTTGCTGGGTGCCGGGAAGGGGGACCTCCTGGCTCAGGCTCCGGCAGATGGGGTTCCGGGCCCGGTGGGCCCTCGGGTCAGCAGAGGACGGGGCTGGGACGGAAGGGAACCGGTTCCCTGGCGGTGGGCTTCTCCTTGGGCGGCGACGGCCACAGTTCCGCCACGTTGAACTTCAGCTTGCCCGCGATGAGGTAGGCGACCGTGATGAGGCTCCGGATCTTCCGGTAGCCCCTCGCCTTGGCCTTGGCGGCCTTGATGAGGGAGTTCAGGCCCTCCAGGAACCCGTTGGAGAGCCCGCTCCTGAACCAGCGGAGCACGCCCTCCGCGTGGGCCTGCAGGGTCTGGGCCACCTTGACCATGGGCTCGATCCCCGAGGCCAGGACCATGGCGATCCACTCGTCCAGGAACAGCTTGGCCGCATGGGGGTTGGCCTGCTCGTAGAAGTCCTGGAGCGTGCACCGCATCCGGTAGGCCTCGGCCGTGTTCAGGTTGGCGTTCCGCAAAGCCTCCAGCATCTTTGCCTGGCGGGCACTGAGGTTCGAGGGGTTCTTCAGCCAGACGTAGCGGGACTGCTTCAGTTCCGGATACTCCTTGACCTCCCGGCGGCGCACCTCGTCCACGGCCTCGCCCAGCAGCTTCATGACGTGGAACCGGTCAAACGTCAGCTTGGCGTTCGGGAAGTGGTCCCCCAGGCCCTTGATGAAGGCCGGCGACATGTCCACGCTGGCCTCGGTGATCTTCGCCGGGTCGCCGCCGTGGGCCACCAGGTCCGCTTTGAACGCCTTCAGGGTCTCCTGGTCCCGGCCTTCCACCCCGAACAGGAGCTGCTTCGCCTCCATGTCCACCACCAGGGTGATGTACTTCTGGCCCCGCTTGGCCCCGGTCTCGTCGATCCCGACCCGGGATACCTCCGACATGTCCACCCGGGACCGGGCATCCTCCACGTGGTAATGGACCAGCCGCCAGATCCGGGTGTCGTGCTCCCCGACCAGCCTGGCCGCTTCGGACACCGTCATCGAGCGGACCAGCACCATCAGCAGGGCCTCGAACATCAGCGTGAACCCGGACCCCGGCCGCGCCCAAGGCACCTGCACCTGCTTGACCCCGTCCTTGTCGCACTTGCAGCGGGGAACCCGGGCCGTCAGGTAGGTGGCGTACTGGAAGAAGTTCATGTGCCGCCAGGTCTTCTCCTCGGTGTCGTGGACCTTGCAGGACTGGCCGCAGACGGGGCAAGGGAAGTCCGCTCCCCGTTTGAAATCTATGAGGATGTCCAGCCGGTGGGCCTCCTCGTTGAACTGGAGGTCCGTGACCTCCCAAGGGGCCTGAAGGCCCAGCGCCATGGTGAAGAGTACTTTGGTGTCCATGGGACCATCTTCCCAGGCCCCTTCTTTCCAGGAAACCCAGTCAGGCCGAAAGGGATTCCCTGGCCCCAAACCCCTCAGCCCTGCGCTGGAATCCCGGCCGGCCTATACCGCCGGTTACCCACACGAAATAGCGACGGGCCCACTTTTCCCACATCTCGCGCAGGATTTCTCCGCTCTGCCGGGCGTTGAAGCGGGCGCCGGCGAAGGCCTCCGCCACCGCTTCGGCCCGGGCCGAACGCGCGTCCCGTCCGCCGAAGACGATGCCGTGCATGTCGTTGAAGTGCAGGATCCGGCCTTCCGGGTCGAGCCCCGAGGAGATCAGGACCAATCCGCCCAGCACGCGGTCGGCGCCGAAGCGCTCATCGAGCCGGTCCAGGTGGCGCATGCCGTTGAGCAGCGGCAGGATCGTGGTGTCCGGGCCCACCGCGGGGGCGAATCCGGCGATGGCGCCCTCCAGGTCGTAGGCCTTGCAGCTCGACCAGCACCAGGTCGAACGGCCGGTCCAGCGCCTGCGCTTCGACGGTCGGCGGCGCCGGCAGCGCATAGTCCCCGTAACCGCTGCGGATCACCAGTCCGGTGGCGGCGAGGCGCTCCTTCCGTTCCCTGCGCACCAGGAAGGTCACATCCCGTCCTGCTTCGAGCAGACGGCCGCCGAAGTACCCGCCGATCGCCCCCGCGCCTATCACCAGGATTTTCATGGGCCACTCCCAGACCATCTTACTGCCTCGTGATGGGTGGGGCGAAACGGTCACCTCGGCGGCGGAGTGGGCCATTCAGCCTGGGCGCACATCCAGGGGACAACGGCATCAGGTTCCAGGACCAGATCGGGCCGGTTCCGCCTCCGGACTCGGATGGTGCCCCGGACCGTCCTTTCAGGCTCGAATACCAGCATCCAGGGCACGCCCAAGGGCGGACTGGGCCGTGCCTCCGGATCCTCACATACGAGCATCCGCCCTCGCAAACCGGCTTGCCGGAGTTCTCGTAGCGCCATTTCCGCTCGGCACGTAGCCGCGAGGGTGCCAGAACACCGCGCCCGGAGCCTCATCCTGGAAGTGATAAAGGTCCATTGTCTGTCCAAGATCCAGGTGGGAACTTGATTCAAGCATGCCGGCCTCGCGGGTTGGGCCGATTGGCCGGGGGGAGGCTCCGGCCATCAACGATTGTGAAGCGCTTCGGTTTGTACCGCTGGGCCGAAGATCATTGAATAAAGTCTTTCATCCTTCTTTATCCCCGTTGATATGTATGTGCCCGTCAAGGGGGTGAGGACACTTTTTGTCCGGGCAGTGCGTGGGGAGCAGAACGGGCGGCTATTCGACGGTTGATCAGTTTGATATTCGCGGGTTGGTTACCGGCATGACAATCGATTCGTCGGGGAGCTGCCTCGCGCTTATGGCGTGGATCTGGTCGTTGCCGGCCAGCCGACAAAACGGGGCCGAGGGTTCTCCCACCGGGGTCCGTTCTGCTGCTCACGCACTGCGTTGATCCCTACACCTTGGCCGGCACTCTAGGTGCTGGGCTGGAGAGCGGGTAGGGTTTGGCCGATTGCCCAGATGAAACCGACCAACTCGCGGGCGACAGCGGTGCAGACCTTGTTGACCACCTTGCCTCGCCCAGTCAGATATCGGTAACGGCCACACAGACGTATTTGGGCGGCCCAAGCGAGCTTTTGGACCGCTTCGGTTGCCTTTTCAGCTCGCCGTTGCAGAATCGCCGTCTTTCGAGCTGGGTGGCGATAGCTCCAGGCCGCTTCCACGAGAAGCCGGCGCACGTGGCCGTTGCCGGTCTTGGTGATGGGCCCCCGGGAGCGGCTGGGACCGCTGGAATGCTCACTGGGGGTCAAGCCCAAATACGACCACATCTGGGGAGCGCTCGGGAATCGCCTCGGGTCGCCAATCTCTGCCGCCAGGGTGGTCGCCGCCAGGCGGTCGATTCCGCGCAGGGCTGAGTATGCCGTGATCATTGGGGTGAACGCGGAATGGGCAGCATGCTCCACGATCTGGTCATCGAGGAGCGCGACCCGCTTGGTCAGCGCCTGGACCAGGTCGACATATTCTTGGAACACGATCTGTTGGACCGGGTGTTCGAACTTCACCGTCTCGAGCCAGCGAAAGTGCGCTTGGGTCCAGTGGGATTTGCCGGAAAAACGCTTCCCATGGCGCAGCAGGAAGGACAGCAAGCGTTGCCGAGCCTGTTTTTGCATCCGCTTCAGGTCTTCCCTCGCCCGGGTCAGGTCACGCAAGGCTTCCTGGGACGGATCCGGGATGCAGATTGCCGTGAGCTCCCCGGCCCTAAGCAGCCGGGCCAGGGTCAGGCTATCCCGCCGGTCCGTTTTGATGCGGTCCCCCACCTTTCGCGGGGTGAGCGATGGGGCCACCACTTGGCAGTCCTGCCCCAAGGACCGCAACTGGCGGTACAGTTCGTACCCGCAGGGGCCGGCTTCGTAGCCGAAGAGGAGACGGACCCCCTCCTTCTTCAACTGCCGGACCAGCTTCGCCACCGCTTCCGGGCGATTGCGGATCTCACCCAGATAGCGCGGCTCCCCGCCGATGCCGTCTGCCACCGAGACGGCGATCGTTTCTTTGTGGACATCCATGCCGACGTACTTGCTGTAAACTCCCATGGCCTGCCCTCCTCAATTACGGCTCTGGGCCGCGTGTTCCGCACGAAGCTTAATCCGCGACGGTTGACCAGGGCAGGCCCTTTCATGGCCGATGAAGGGTTGCCTTGGAAGGGGTGAAATTGCATCCTTGGGGCAGCCGAGCGGAAGACAGGGCTCCGCAGGGATGCGACCCGAGCGCCGACTCGGGCCCGGAAAGAAGTGGGCCGGTTGTAACCGGCCCTTTCGCGACCGGTCAGGCTGTTCTCCTCAGGGTTTCTGGGCTGGAGGCGATAAATCCCAGGGGTCTGGGGGCAGAGCCCCCAGATCACCCGAGTGCCGACCCGTTCTGGGTGGGCCGGCACATACATGTTGTCTCATCTCCTTCATCCCCGGCCGGTTATTGCCGGGGTGGGTAGTCGCGACCAGCGTTGGCTTCGGGAGTATCAGAAATTTTGTGTTTGGGCGGGTTTCATCGGGGCTTGATCTCCAGGTTCAAGGCTGCGGCCGATCGAAGTGCTGGGGGTAGAGAATCGCGAAGTGGTTCAGGGCTTCCCTCCAGCCGTGGACTATCTTGTGCCAGTTCTTGGTCTGGTTCCTCAGCACCAAGTAGATCAGCTTCGTGGCCGCCTGGTCATTGGGGAAATGCCCCCTGGCCTTGAGGATCTTGCGCAGCCTGGCATTCAGACTCTCGATCGCGTTGGTGGTGTAGACCAGCTTCCGGACTGGCTCCGGGTAGGACATGAATGGGATCACCTGGTCCCAGGCCCGGCGCCAGAGACGGACGATGGGCGGGTATTTCTTCCCGAAAGGCCCGGCTTCGAAGGCATCCAGGCACTGCATAGCCGCCTCGGCGTTGATGGCCTTGTAGATCCCCTTGAGTTCGTGGACCACCGGTGTCCGATCCTTGAAATTACAGTATTCCATGCTGTTCCGAAGGAGGTGGACGATGCAGTTCTGGATCTCTGTCTGCGGGAACACCGCCTGGATCGCCTCAGGGAAGCCCTTCAGCCCGTCCACCACCGCCAGCAGGATGGTCTCTACACCGCGGCTCTGGAGCTCCGTAACGACCCCGCGCCAGAACTTCGCCCCCTCCGTCTGCTCGATCCACAGCCCCAGGACCTCCCGGGTGCCATCGCGCCTTATGGCAAGGGCCAAGTAGATGGCCTTGTTCATCACGGTGCCCTCGTCCCGGATCTTTACCCGCAGCGCGTCCAGGAACAGGACCGGATACAGCTTGTCCAAGGGCCTGACTTGCCAAGCCTTCACCTCCTCCATGACGGCACTGGTCACTTCGCTGATCAGGTCTGGCGAGACCTCGGCTCCGTACTGCTCCTCCAGGAATGCCTGGATCTCCCGTACGGTCATTCCCCGGGCGTACATGGCCACGATCTTCTGGTCAAACCCATCGAAACGCCGCTGACCCTTCGGAATGATCTGAGGCTCAAAGGTGCCTTCACGATCCCGTGGCACCTCGATCTCCACAGGGCCGTCTTCTCCTATCAGAGTCTTTTTGGACGATCCGTTGCGGTGGTTGCTTGCCTTTTTGCCGGCACGATCGCCCTTCTCATAGCCAAGGTGATTCGTAAGCTCTGCATCCATTGCCGTTTCTACCAACGCCTTGGTGAGCTGCTTCAGAATCCCTTCCGGGCCCATCAGGTCCTCGGGCTTTTCGTAGCCCTTCAACAGCTCTTTTAGGATTTCGGGTGTGATAGCCATGCTCCATGCTCCTGCAGGAAGTGGCCCACACACAAAATTTCTGACAGGCTCTTGGCTTCGCAGGCAGGCCCCGGCACCACCCGTTGATTCCTTAGCCGGGGATGAAGGAGATGAACGGGGATGGAAAGCAATACCGTCGGTACAAGCCATCTATGCTTCTCTCCGCGTTCCTCAGCGAGATCTCCGCGCCTCAGCGTCCAATTGGATCTTTGATCTGACGGCGCGAAGGGGCGATGCGCTACAGCATGAGTGATCCAACTGGACGCTGAGGCGCGGAGATCTCGCTGAGGAACGCTGAGAAAAAATATTCTCGGCTTGTACTGACAGTATTGGGATGGAAAGGGATAAAGAAATGGCCGAAAAACCTCGGTTGATCGGTTCTAGCCCTCCCCTGCCCTGCTCCCGCGGGAAGGATGGCCGCCGACGATGGGTTGCTCTGCCCCCGTGTCGGCGTTTTCAACGATTCATTGGAGATGTTGGACATTCGGTTCCGGAATAGGAATCGCCGCAGGTGATTTCATCGCCAGGCCAGATGTCCACCAACTGCATATCCTTGCGTAGAAATGGCTGAGGCGGCCCGAACACTTTTTCGTAAAGCCCACGGGTATGCATGTATGCGTCCCGTCTTGTGTGGCTGACGCTGACATGTGATACCTCCAGGGTGGGGTTGTCCCACCTTTTGAATTCTCTGTTCTCAGGAACTGATGTTTCGCGATCGGAAGAGTGGAGAGGCAAGTCAACGATTCTTACTGGTGGATCTCTGCACCTGCCTGGCATTTGGGAGTGCAAGCAAAGTTGAGATACAGCCATGACACTGCATGCATTGAATCGCAGCATTTTCATTGACTTCATTCCAGGATGGATCCGCCCCTTATAATTTAATTTTTTATTGTTCCTATATTTTTTTAAGTGGGGCATTTCCCCACTGCCAATTTCCCATCTAACGTCGATTTTAGACCGTCCGAGAATTGTTGCAATCCTCAATTTTTTAAAATTTTAAAAAGATGTTTTATTGAGCAATTTTTTATTACTAATTATATCTAAATGTTAAAAAGAATTTAAACTGCGATCGGACGCACCACTTCGATGGCCGCCTTGACGCTCTGGCGCAGCATCTCCACCCCCAGGTCCAGGTCCTCGGTGGCGAGGTTCAGGGCAGGGCGGAAGCGCAGTCCCTGGTGGCCGGTGGCAAGGATGATCATGCCCAGCTCATGCGCGGCGTTGACCACCGCGCTGCGCAGTTCCGGCGAAGCCAGGTCCAGGGCGCAGAACAGCCCCTTGCCCCGGGGGTTGCTGGTGAAGCCGGGGAAATCCCGGTGGATCTCCCGCAGACCCTTCAGCAGCCGCTCGCCCTGACGGGCGCAGTGCCCCACCAGGTCCTCTTCCCGCATCACCTCGATGATCCGGGTGCCGCGCACCATGTCCACCAGGTTGCCGCCCCAGGTGCTGTTGATGCGGCTGGGGACCTTGAAGACGTTGTCCACCTCGTCCAGGCGCGGGCCGGCGGCGATGCCGCAGCACTGGGTCTTCTTGCCGAAGGCGACGATGTCCGGGCGGACGCCGAAGTGCTCGTGGGCCCACCAGCGGCCGGTGGCGCCGAAGCCGGTCTGCACTTCGTCGAAGACGAGCAGGAACTCGTGCTCGTCGGCCAGCGCGCGCAGCTTGCGGAAGAACTCCGGACGGAAATGGTTGTCGCCGCCCTCGCCCTGGATCGGCTCGATGATCAGGCAGGCGATGTCGTCCGGGTCCTGGCGCACGGCCTCCAGGATCTGGTTCACCGCCTCCTGCTCGGCCGCCTCGGCCCGGGCCAGGTTCTCGCCCTCCAGGGGGAAGGTGACCTTCGGATTGACGATCCGCGGCCAGTCGAACTTGGGGAAATACATGTGCTTGCGGGGATCCGCTGTGTTGGTGAGGCTCAGGGTGTAGCCGCTGCGGCCGTGGAAGGCTTCGCGGAAATGGATCACCTTGGAGCCCTTTTCGCCCCTGCCCGCGCTGCAGGTTCTTGCGCACCTTCCAGTCGAAGGCGGCCTTCAGGGCGTTCTCCACGGCCAGGGAGCCGCCGTCGATCCAGAACAGGTGGGGCAGGTCCCCTTGGGCGCCGCGTGGCTCGCCGAAGGTGCGCCACCCACTCGGCGAAGGCGGTGGTGTAGATGTCGCTGTTGGCCGGCTTGTTGACCGCGATGGCGCCCAGCCTGCGCTGGAACGCGGGCTCGCGCAGCCGGGGATGGTTGTGGCCCAGCGGGGTGGTGGCGAAGAAGGTGTAGAAGTCCAGGTACTGGCGGCCGTCCCGGGCGTCGACGATCCAGGAGCCCTTGGACTTCTCCAGGTCCATCACCAGGTGGAAGCCGTCCACCAGCATGTGCGACCTGAGCACGTCGAACACCTCGTCCGGCTGCACGTCGGTCCCATGATCGAGCGGCTTTGATTGCTTTTTCATGGCGGCCTCCCCTTGACGTGACTGCTACGGGCATGGATCTCCTTCATTCTGGGGTGGCCTCTCGTCGGAAACCACTTGTGTTTTGACGAACCATACCCCATGATTCGGCATATTTAACCCATGGATTGAACACCATGCCGAAAACCGCCCTGGACCCCACCGACCAGCTGCTGATCAGCCTGCTGCGCGAGAACGCCCGCACCTCCACGGCGGAGCTGGCGCGCGGCCTCGGCCTGTCCCGCACCACGGTGCAGAGCCGGATCGAGCGCCTGGAGCGCAGCGGGGTGGTGACCGGCTACACGGTGAAGCTGGCGGACCAGGTGGAGCAGGGCCTGGTGCGGACCTTCGTCCTGATCACCCTGGCCCCCAGGCAGACCCAGGTGATCCAGTCGGCCCTGCGCAGGATTCCCGAGGTGCGCACCCTGCACTCGGTGAGCGGACCCTTCGACCTGCTGGCCATCCTGGCGGCCTCCTCCATCGGCGAACTGGACGCGGTGATCGACCGCATCGGCGAGCTGGAGGGGGTCGAGCGCACCACCTCGGCCATCGTCCTCTCCACCCGGATCGATCGCTGAGTAAACTTGGATACGGGAGAACCGGATGGACAAGCAGACCTTCGTGGCCAATCTGAAGACAGTGAAGAAACGCAAGATCCTGCTGATGCGCGTCGCCCTGTCCCTCCTTTTCGTCACCCTGGTCGCCTCGATGTGGGTCACCAAGGCGCATCCCCACGACGGCGTCCGGACCACCTTCAAGACCGTCAGCCTGCTGGGCTTCGCCATGGTGGTGTTCGCCTGCGTGTCGGCCATCCAGCGCCTGACCCGGCGCCTGGGCCTGCACTGCCCGCAATGCGACCGCAGCCTCTCCGGCCCCCTGAGCCACAAGGTAGTGGATTCGGGCAACTGCTCCCACTGCGGCGCGGCCCTTTTCTAGCCCCATGGAGCAGGATGCCCTGACCCTTTCGGTGCGGGCGTTCGTGGCTCCCCTGGAACCCTCCGGCAGCATCGACGCGGGCCGGGCCTCCCTGGCCGAGGAGGACCCGCTGTCCCTGGGCGCGCGCGCCCACGCCCGGGTCCAGAAGCGCCTGCAGAAGGAGGATCCGCGCAACCAGAGCGAGGTCCCGGTGCGGGCCGAGCTGGAAGGGCCCGGCTTCCGCTGCCTGGTGCGCGGCCGCATCGACGTGCTGCTGGCCGAGCCGGAGACGGTGGAGGAGATCAAGACCGGCTTCCGCCCGGCGGCCATCCTCGAGGAGGTGGCCAACGATCCGGAGCACCCGTTCGCCCTGCAGGCGCGGATGTACGCCTGGATGCGCTGGCGCGGGCACGGAGCGGCCCCGCGCTGCCGGCTGCGGGTCATCTCCCTGCTGGACGACGGCGAAGTCCTGCTGGAGCTTCCCTTCGACCCCGGGCCCTTCGGCGCCTGGGTGGCGCGCCGGCTCCAGGAGCACCACGCCGCCTTCCTCGCGGCCAGGGCCCGGGCCGCCGAGCGCAGGGCTCTGGGCCGGCGCTCAGCGTTCCCCTTCGCCGAGCCGCGTCCGGGCCAGGCCGAACTGGTGGCCCGGGTGGCCGAGGCCCTGGGCGGGAACCGCAGGCTCCTGCTCCAGGCCCCCACCGGCCTGGGCAAGACCGCGGCCATCCTCTACCCGGCCCTGGCCCGGGCCCTGGACCAGGATCTCCAGGTGTTCTACTGCACCCCGCGCAACAGCCAGCACGAGGTGGCGGAGGACTGCGTGCGCCGGATGCGGGCCCAGGGCCACCCGGTGCGCTCGGTGACCATCCGGGCCAAGGAGCGGGTCTGCCCCCAGCCCGAGGTCGATCTGCCGGCCTGACGTCTGCCCCCGGGCCAACCTCTACTACGACCGGCTGCAAGCACTCGGGCGCCCTGGCGCGCCTGGCTGAACGGGGCTGCGCCACCACCTCGGACCTGGCCGAGGAGGCCGACCGCCACCTGCTCTGCCCGTTCGAGCTGGCGCTGGACGCGGCGCCCGGGGCCGACGTGGTGATCGGCGACTACAACTACGTGTTCTCGCCCAACGCGACCCTGGCCCGGCTGTTCGGCGCGCCGGAGGACAGCGCGCGCCGGATCGTGCTGGTGGACGAGGCGCACAACCTGCCGGCGCGGGCCGCGGAATGGTTCTCCCCGGCCCTGGACCTGGCCTGGCTGGAGCAGCTGCGCAAGCGCCGCGCGACGCCGGCGCGGCCCGGGCTGCGCCGGCGGGTCACGGCCCAGATCCGGCGCTGCGCCGACCTGCTGCGCGCCTTCGAGGGCGAGCACCGGGTGCTGCGGCCGGATCCGCAGCCCTTCCATGGCGAGGAGCACCGCATCGGCAAGCTGCTGGCCTGGGCCGCGGGCCAGGGCCTGGAGCTGGGCCCGTCGCACCCGCTGACCGAGCTGTACCAGGCCTGGGCCGGCTTCTGCGCGGTGCTGCGGATCCTGGGCGAGCCGCACAGCGTCACCTGGATCCCCCCCGGGCCGGCTGCAGATCACCTGCGCCGACGCCTCCCCGCACCTCCAGGGCCGCATGGCCGCCCTGGCCGGCGCCGTGCTGTTTTCCGGCCACCCTCAAGCCGTTCCAGTACCACCAGCGCCTGGCCGGCCTGGCGGATCCGCTCACGGCGCGAGGTGCCCTCGCCCTTCCCGCCCGCCAACCGCAAGGTGCTGGTGGTGCCCCAGATCTCCACCCTGTACCGGTCCCGGGCGCGGGAGGCGCCGCGCATCGCCCATTTCCTCGCCCGGGTGCTGCCGCTGCGGGTGGGCAACTACTTCGTCTTCTTCCCCAGCTTCGAGATGCTGGAGCAGACCCGCCGCGCACCTCCAGCCTGCCGGGCTTCCAGGTGCTGGCCCAGCCCCGGCGGGCCAGCGCCGCCCAGCTCGAGGATATCCTGGAGCGGCTGCGCGCCGCCGCCGGCATCGTGGTCCTGGCGGTGCAGGGCGGGTCCCTCTCCGAAGGCGTCGACTGCCCCGGGGAGACCCTCATCGGCTGCGTGGTGGTCGGCCCCGCCCTGCCCCCCTTCGACCTGGAGCGGGACCTGATCCGCCGGTACTTCGAGCGCCGCTACGGCTGCGGCGAGGCGTACGCCTGCACCTATCCGGCCGCGGCCAGGGCCTTCCAGGCCGCGGGCCGGGTCATCCGCACGCCGGACGACAAGGGGCTGCTGATCTTCCTGGACCGGCGCTTCCTGGGGACTACGCGCCCTGCTTCCCCCAGGGCTGGTTCCGGGAATCGCCGCGCGAGCTGGTCTCGGGCGCCATCCTGGCGGATGTCAGGGCGTTCTGGGATTCCTAGTGGATATTTCCGAACCCCCGGCCGCACAATCAAGGCACCCACCCCCCCAGGAGGCCCCATGACCGGCGAAACCAGGACCGAAGACCGCATCCGGAACGCCGCCCTGAGGGACCGCGTGTGCTTCGCCCCCGAAGCCGCCGCCCTCATCAAGAAGGGCTACCGGGTCGGCATGAGCGGCTTCACCGGTTCGGGCTACCCCAAGCTCGTGCCCCAGGCCCTGGCCGAGCACATCCTGCGCCAGCACAGCCACGGCGACCGGTTCCGCATCTCGGTGATGACCGGCGCCTCCACCAGCAGCGAACTGGACGGCGCGCTGGCCATGGTGGACGGGATCGAGCTGCGCATGCCCTACAACTCGGACCCCACCGCCCGGGAGAAGATCAACACCGGCAAGATGGAGTACTTCGACTTCCACCTGGGCACCGTGGCCCAGTACGTGAAGTCGGGGTTCTTCGGGGACATCGACGTGGCCATCATCGAAGTCACCGGCATCACCGAGGACGGCCGCCTCATCCCCTCCACTTCCGTGGGCAACAACCAGGCCTTCATCGACTGCGCCCGGGAGGTGATCCTCGAGGTGAACCACTACCAGCCCATGGAGCTGGAGGGCATGCACGACGTGTTCGAGCCGGCCATGCCGCCCAACCGCCTGCCCATCATGATCACCCACCCGGCGGACCGCATCGGATCGCCCTACCTCACCTGCCCCGCGGACAGGATCAAGGCCATCGTCGAGACCAACCATCCCGACCGCACCACCGTGTTCAAGGAGGTGGACGCCAGCTCCCAGGCCATCTCCCGCCACATCCTCGACTTCTTCGAACACGAAGTGAAGCTGGGCCGCCTTCCCCCGACCCTCCTGCCGCTGCAGTCCGGGGTGGGCAACGTGGCCAACGCGGTGCTCTACGGCCTCCTGGATTCCCCCTTCGAGCACATGACCGTCTACACCGAGGTGATCCAGGACGGCATGCTGGCCCTGCTGGACGCCGGCAAGGTGGACTTCGCCTCGGCCACGGCCTTTTCCGTCTCGCCGGACATGGTGGAGAAGTTCAAGAACAATGTCAATTTCTACAAGGACAAGGTGATCCTGCGGCCCCAGTCCATCAGCAACCACGTGGAGGTCATCAAGCGCCTGGGGGTGCTGGCCATGAACGGCTGCGTCGAGTTCGACCTCTACGGCAACGTCAACTCCACCCACGTGAACGGCACCCGCATCATCAACGGCATCGGCGGCTCCGGCGACTTCGCGCGCAACTCCTTCATCAGCATCTTCACCACCAACAGCACCGCCGGCCGCAACAACGGCATCTCCTGCGTGGTGCCCATGGTGAGCCACGTGGACCACTGCGAGCACGACGTGGACATCGTGGTGACCGAGCAGGGCCTGGCCGACCTGCGCGGCACCTCCCCCAAGCAGCGCGCCGTCCGCATCATCGACAACTGCGTGCACCCCGATTACCGGAACCAGCTAAAGGAGTACTACCAGTACGCCCTGAACTCGTCCCCCGGCAAGCACACGCCGCACATCCTGGAGGAAGCCTTCGGCTGGCACTGCCGCTACCAGCGCACAGGATCCATGAAGATCTAGCCGGATGAATGGTAGCCGTTGAAAGCGATGTGCTGGTCACAGATGAGACCCTTTGATCGGTTCAACGGCATCGAGCGTAGGCGCTGGGTGTCCATTCCCCCTTTGGCGCGAGTCACGAAGAAGGCACCGTGTCCCTTGATGCCATAGACGGTGCCTTGGAAATCGACACCAAGCCCGTTCGCAAAAAAGAGACGATGGGGATTGGGGATTCCAGTGGAAGGTTCATCAGGAACCGGACGCATGACTCAGGGTGGCTATGGCTGGCTGGTACGCTTCCATTCTCATCTCGAGGTTGGCTTATCCCATCCGGGACGGAGTGAACCGTTGCAAGGTCTTTTCCCGCAGGATCTTTGCAAAGGCTTCAGCAACAGGTGTTAGGGGAACGTCAACGCGTGTGACCATTCCGAAATCGTCCTCGGGCGGGGACAGTTTGAGCGGCACGGCGCGGATCCCCTGGTTCTCCGGACAATCCAAAAGCGCTCTAGGCATGATCATGACCACATCCGAAAAACGCGCAATGTTTCCCGCCGCGATGACGGATTCACACCGCAACATCAGGCTGGGCACGGAGAGTCCAGCCTCCTTGAAATACCCGGATAGCCTTGCGCCGGGCCGGTAGCCCCCCAAACTCGTCACCAGCCATTCCTGGTCCGCCAGTTCTGCGAGTTCGCGCGTTTGGGCTTTCGGGTGGCCATCACGCACGACCACGGCGGTCGGAGCACTGAACCAGGGTTCGACGATCAGGTCCTGACCCATTGAATTGCCGGGGATGAAAATGACCCCAAAATCCAGGTTGCCGTGTCTGATGCCGGGAAGGGCATTCCCCTCCAAACCCTCAACCACGTGCAGGGTCACTTTCTTGTATCGGCGGCGGAAAGCGACCACCGCGTGCGGGAGAACCGTCATGGCCAAGAGCGGTGTCACACCAAACGACACTGTTCCTTCATCTACACCTTGCATCTGCTTCTGCTCGTCGCGAGCCAGGTGGATCTGCTGATCAATAAGTCTGGCCCGCGCCAGCAGTCGAGACCCCGCTTCGGTCAAGGTGATCCCTCGCACGCTGCGGCGGATCAGGGAGGCTCCCATATCCTCCTCCAGATCGCGCAGTGCCTTGGTCACGGATACCTGGGACAGGAACAACTTCCGAGCGGCCCCATGGATGCTCCCCATCTCCACTGCAGCCAGGAAGGCGTTCAATTGGTGAAACTTCATGGCGCGACCTCCAGATCATAGGATAACCGTTGGTTATCACATGCAAGATAAAACTGCCTTTTGCATATCGTTAATCCGCCCCATCCTTGCAGGATTGAAAACCAATTCCAGCTCGAACGGTCCCTTTTGCGGCACCGTCCGGAAAATGCACGGAGATCGACCTGACGAGGACGCGTTTTCCCGAAGGTTGGAAATCCGACAAGGAGAAGGCATGGACACTGTCATGACAGCCGCCTTGAAGATGGCGCCGACCCTCATTGCTGACCGGCGTTGGCTGCATACGAACCCCGAAGTGGGTTTCGAACTGAACCAGACCGCCCGGTATGTGTCCGACCGATTGCGGGAAATGGGGCTGGAACCCCGAGAGACCTGTCCCTCCGGCCTCACGGTGACAATCGGCAAGGGTGGTCGGACCCTGCTCCTCAGGGCTGACATGGATGCCCTTCCGACCCGGGAGACCACGGACCTGCCTTTCAGATCCAACAACGGGAACGGCCACCTCTGCGGACATGACTTCCATACCGCGATGCTTCTGGGTGCAGCCAGCCTCCTGAAGGCGCGGGAAGGAAAGATGAAGGGGACTGTGAAGCTCATGTTCCAGCCCGCGGAGGAACTGGGCGCCGGAGCCAAAGCCATGATCGAGGCGGGTCTGCTGGAAAACCCGCGGGTGGACGCTGCCCTGGGCATGCACGTCACGCCGGACCTGGCTCCAGGAAAAGTGGTTTACAAGCCTGGCATTGCCATGTCCTCAGTGGACGTTTTCCGGGTGCAGATCCAGGGAATTGGGGGCCACAGTTCTGCCCCGCATTTGTGCATTGATCCGCTCCGGATCGCCAACGCAATCTATCAGGCCCTGAACACGCTCACAGCTGCTGAGATCGACCCCTTCGAGCCCGCCGTGCTGACCATCGGCAAGTGCGGGGGTGGGACAGCCGCCAACATCATCCCGGACACGGCCGTTCTTGAAGGTGGTTTCCGCTGCTTCAGCTTGGAGGTCCGCCAGCGGGTGGTCCCCAAGATCCACGCCACCATCGAGACCATCACGGCCACCATGGGCGGCCAATGCACCATCGAGAAGTCCAACACGCCCGCAGTTTGGAACGATCCTGCTCTCTGCAGCGTGATGAAGCCCTTCCTTGAAGAGGTCATCGGAAAGGAGAATCTCGGTCTCAGCGAAAGGCCCATCTCCGCAACGGACGATTTCGCGCACATCGGCTCGCGGGTGCCTTCGATGTTCCTGCAACTGGGCGTGGGCGGGCTGGCCGAATTCCCACTGCACAATCCCAACGTCCTCCTTGATGAAGCCGCTTTGCCGGTAGGCTCTGCGCTCCTGGCCAACTGTGCCATCCAGTGGCTGCACCTCAACGCCTGAACCACGAATCGCCCCTGCCATCCCAAAGGAGAACCCAATGTCGTTATCTATTGCAGCAATCCCTGGTGCCGTGACGATCAGACGGGATCGGTCCCGCTACGTCATCATCGCGCTTCTGTTCCTGGGCTGGGTTCTGGGTGGAATCGACCGGACCGTTATGAATTTTGCGGCTGTTGGGATCTCCAAAGACCTTGGCTTCAGCGCAACGCAGGTCGGCTTGATGATCAGCACCTTCTTTGCTGGCTATATGCTGATGCAAATCCCAGGCGGCATGCTGGCAGATAAATACGGACCACGGAAGGTCCTGCTGATCATTGTCTTCGTCTGGTCCATATTTACGGGATTGACCGCCGTGGTGGCAGGGTTGGCCACGATGCTGGTGGTGCGCTTCATGTTCGGCCTGGGCGAGGGTCCCTTTTCCCCTTCGGCGGGGAAGATGATTTCCTTGACCTTCGATAAGAATGAGAGCGCGAAGGCATTCTCGCTCATGCTCTCGTCTAGCGGCATCGTCATGATCGTCGCCCCCGTGTTCGCGGGCTACATGGTCCCAGCGGTGGGCTGGCGGAACCTGTTCCTGATTATCGGCGTGGCCGGCATTGCCGTCGTGGCGCTCTACTACGTATACCTGGTGCCGCGGATCGTCCAGAGCGCTGGGCAGGCGAGCGAGGCGTCGAAAGACCACCCCACCCAGTACCGGCACATCTTCAAGGTACCAATGCTTTGGAGTTTGATGGTCGCCAGCTTTGCGTGCTACACCCTGATCTGGGGATTCAGCGCCTGGATGCCGTCCTACCTGGTCAAGGCTTGCGGAATCAACATCAAGGCCGCTGGATGGCTCCAGTCCATTCCCGGTTTCGGAACACTTCTCGGATTGCTGGGCAGTGGGTTCATCATTGACCGCCTCAGCGAACGGCAGAACAAGTATTTTGTCGCCTTTGCAGCCGTTCTCTGCTCGTTCATTTTGTATCCGATGTACCAGGGTCGCATGAGCATCCCTATGATCATCGCCATCCAGACGGGCGTGAACCTTTTAACTGGCTATATTTCCATCTTCCTGCCGGCCTTGCTGATCAAGAAGTTTCCCACCCACATCGTTGGAAGCGCCATGGGAACAGTCCTCTTCGCTGCACAGATCGGAAGTTTCTTCGCGCCATTTGTCATGGGCATGATTGTGGATTCAGCCGGTGGCCGGATCGGTGCTTCTTTCTCCTACCTGTTTGCCGTGGGCGTTGTATTAGCTATTTCAATTCTGACGATCCAATACGATGTGGAAAAAAGCCTGCCCCATAAACTGGGGATCAAGAACGCGTAAAAGATCTGACCGGAAGATTACCAGTAAATCAAGAACGTCAAATAAACGCAAATCGGGTCACATGGCTGAAGGCGAGTCGCCGAAAGTGGTGGAGCTCGAATAGGGTTCACGAAACTAAGCACCGAAGGACCTATGAGCATTCCTTCGACGAGAGGGTTTTGTCAGCAATGACTTGGCCCAGGTCCAGTCAATTTTTCCGTCATTCATTGTGAATGATGTTTTTCAACTCAAAAAGGAGAGTACAAATGAAACAGCTACTTATCGCAGCAACCATAGCCGCTGCCTGCTCCACCCTGGCCCCCGCGCAGACCGCCCTGGTGCCACCCGACCAGGGCCAAGGGAACCAGGACCAGGAACTCGCCCAGAGGGTCAAACAACTGGAAGCCTGGAGGGACCAGCAGGTGAAGCCCCCATCCATCCCGAGCAGCGTCGCCGGGATCCCCGTGACAATCTACGGCGTTGCCGATCTATACCTAGAACAGGGAAACAACGGCATCAACAACATCCAGCGGCTCCAGAGCGGCGGCATAAATGGTTCCCGCCTAGGGTTCAAAGGCAGCGACGAAATCTGGGGCGGTCTGAACTCAGTCTACTGCTTCGAGATGGGAATCAACCTCAACGCCGGCACTTCAGGTCAGGGCGGCACCCTGTTCGGCCGCCAGGCATGGGCAGGCCTGCAAGGCAAGTGGGGAACCCTCACTGGCGGCCGGATCTATGACCCCCTGTTCTGGACCGATGTCCTGTACGGGCTCGGTGGCGGTCTGGCCTGGGGCAACGCATCGAATTACTTCTTCGACCCTTCCGTGGCGAACAGGCTGAATAATTCCATCAACTATGTCTCGCCCCAGATGCTGGGCGTCACGCTGAAAGGTTTCTATTCGCTGGGCGAATCCAGCCAGGCTCCGGGTCAGATCAACAACGGCAATATTTTCAATGTCTCCGGCCAGTATGATCGGGGCCCGCTCTCCCTCAACTACTCGTACTTAACCCGCCAGACCACCTCCACCAAGGGTGGAATATGGAAGGGGATGGGAGCTTCCTATGATTTCAGCGTAGTGAAGGTGGCTTTGCTGTATCAGACCCAATATGATGAGTCGACCCCGATGAACAATGAGTTCTACGAAGCCAGTGCCACTGTGCCGCTGGGCAATGGCTCTCTGCTGCTCGACTACGGTGCCACCCAGAACAAGCTGGTTTCCAATGCCAACGCCAAGTCCCCCAGCGTACGCTACGACTACAACCTGACCAAGCGGACCGCCATCTATGGGGGCTTCTCCAAGATCTCCAACCAGGCGAAAGCCAACTTCGGGATCGTGGGCGCCACCGGGTCGTCCCTGACCATCGCCGCCGGCGAAAGCACGCGTTCCATCGTTCTCGGCACCCGGATCTTTTTCTGATCGCGAGTGGACGGTAAGGAAATATTGTAATTTCCATGGACGTCCAGGTCTAAGCGGCTCGAGACCTGGACGTCAGCATCGAAGCGGGTGGAAAAAGGGTGCACCTGACCGCTCAAGCCGCAGAACGAGCAGCGCCCTCTGATCCCGCGGCGTCAATATCACCTGCGAAGCCATATTCGACTTCACAGTGCCCTTCGATCTCGAGGACAGGTTTCGTGGCCCCATTCAAGGAATTGGACTGCGAACGGTTCCGGGAGTATCAGAAATTTTGTGTTTGGGCGGGTTTCATCGGGGCTTGATCTCCAGGTTCAAGGCTGCGGCCGATCGAAGTGCTGGGGGTAGAGAATCGCGAAGTGGTTCAGGGCTTCCCTCCAGCCGTGGACTATCTTGTGCCAGTTCTTGGTCTGGTTCCTCAGCACCAAGTAGATCAGCTTCGTGGCCGCCTGGTCATTGGGGAAATGCCCCCTGGCCTTGAGGATCTTGCGCAGCCTGGCATTCAGACTCTCGATCGCGTTGGTGGTGTAGACCAGCTTCCGGACTGGCTCCGGGTAGGACATGAATGGGATCACCTGGTCCCAGGCCCGGCGCCAGAGACGGACGATGGGCGGGTATTTCTTCCCGAAAGGCCCGGCTTCGAAGGCATCCAGGCACTGCATAGCCGCCTCGGCGTTGATGGCCTTGTAGATCCCCTTGAGTTCGTGGACCACCGGTGTCCGATCCTTGAAATTACAGTATTCCATGCTGTTCCGAAGGAGGTGGACGATGCAGTTCTGGATCTCTGTCTGCGGGAACACCGCCTGGATCGCCTCAGGGAAGCCCTTCAGCCCGTCCACCACCGCCAGCAGGATGGTCTCTACACCGCGGCTCTGGAGCTCCGTAACGACCCCGCGCCAGAACTTCGCCCCCTCCGTCTGCTCGATCCACAGCCCCAGGACCTCCCGGGTGCCATCGCGCCTTATGGCAAGGGCCAAGTAGATGGCCTTGTTCATCACGGTGCCCTCGTCCCGGATCTTTACCCGCAGCGCGTCCAGGAACAGGACCGGATACAGCTTGTCCAAGGGCCTGACTTGCCAAGCCTTCACCTCCTCCATGACGGCACTGGTCACTTCGCTGATCAGGTCTGGCGAGACCTCGGCTCCGTACTGCTCCTCCAGGAATGCCTGGATCTCCCGTACGGTCATTCCCCGGGCGTACATGGCCACGATCTTCTGGTCAAACCCATCGAAACGCCGCTGACCCTTCGGAATGATCTGAGGCTCAAAGGTGCCTTCACGATCCCGTGGCACCTCGATCTCCACAGGGCCGTCTTCTCCTATCAGAGTCTTTTTGGACGATCCGTTGCGGTGGTTGCTTGCCTTTTTGCCGGCACGATCGCCCTTCTCATAGCCAAGGTGATTCGTAAGCTCTGCATCCATTGCCGTTTCTACCAACGCCTTGGTGAGCTGCTTCAGAATCCCTTCCGGGCCCATCAGGTCCTCGGGCTTTTCGTAGCCCTTCAACAGCTCTTTTAGGATTTCGGGTGTGATAGCCATGCTCCATGCTCCTGCAGGAAGTGGCCCACACACAAAATTTCTGACAGGCTCACGGTTCCTGATGGGATAGCCCTCAATATCTTTCTTCTCTTACCTGAAATCCGCAATGGTGGACATCACTCCATGAAAAATATCATCCATACCTCAATTCTTGGGATAGCTTTGCTGGCCCTGAGTGCCTGCAGCGGCTCGTCTTCCACCACCAGCAACGCAAGTGCTTCGAGTTCCAGCGGCACCGCGGCGCCATCAGGCACAGTGGTAAGCGTCAGCTCCGCAAGTGAAAGCTTCGTCCTGCAGGAGTCGAGCGGAACGGAGATCACCGTCGACACGGTCTCAGGCTCAACGTATCAATGGACGACGACTTCAACGGCAAGCACTGCGGCCGTCGGAGGGTGGGTCGCAGCCCAGGGCAACGTATTCGATGGGCGCCTGATCGCTTCGGCCGTAGCGTTCGTGCCCGCGCCTCCCAGCAATATCGCCCAGTGGGACAACGAAACCACGGCTGCGGGCACGGTCTACTTCGGGCAGATCACAGCCATTGAAAACGGCCTCATCACCATTACCACGGGTGATGGACCGGAGACCATTGATCCTGCTTCTGCATCGACGACCACGCTCACCACGACCAGTACCTTCGATGCGATCCAGGTCGGAGAGACCGTTGAAGTGAATGGACCACAGGACAGCACAACGGTCTATACCGGTCACCAACTCAACATCGGCCTAACTCCCGCGGTGGTCGGCCAGTTCGACTAGGCCCCAGTCACTCATCCCAGCAAGCCTGTCGAGGAGTTCATTGATTATGTGGAACGCCTGCCGCCAGAAGGGTTCCTGACTGAGATTTCGATAAGCTCCTTTCAGCATGTTCTGGTGTTTTTTTTACCACTTCTGCGAGCACGCCCCAGAGATAAAAGGAGAGATTGAATGGACGACCGCCTAGTCCTAAACCCCAACAAGATCGTCAAGGCGCTGGAGAAGCCTGCCCTCGATTTCACCAAGCGCGACATCGTCCGCTACATCGAGCAGAACGACATCCGCATGCTCAACTTCCGCTACGTGGCTGGGGACGGCCGGCTGAAGAAGCTGAACTTCGTGATCAACAGCCGGGCACACCTGGAGCGGGTGCTGTCCATGGGCGAACGGGTGGACGGCTCCAGCCTGTTCCCCTTCGTCCAGGCGGACTCCAGCGACCTCTACGTGGTGCCGCGGTTCCGCACGGCCTTCGTCAACCCCTTCAGCGAAGTGCCGACCATCGACCTGATCTGCAGTTTCTACAACAACCAGGGCGACCCCCTGGAAAGCGCCCCGGAGTACATCCTGCAGAAGGCACAGCGCGCCCTGAAGGCGCGCACCGGGCTGGTGATGGAGGCCCTGGGCGAGCTGGAGTACTACCTGTTCTCGGAGATCGACAGCATCTACCCGATCGTCGAGCAGCGGGGCTACCACGAGTCGCACCCGTTCTCCAAGTGGGGCCTGGTGCGGCGCGAGGCCATGCAGGTGATCAGCGAGATGGGCGGCGCGATCAAGTACGGCCACGCCGAGGTGGGCAACATCATCTCGGGCGACCTGGAGATGGTCCAGCACGAGATCGAGTTCCTGCCGGTGAGCATCGAGGATGCCGCGGACCAGCTGGTGATGGCCAAGTGGGCGATCCGGGAGGTGGCCTACAAACATAACCTGGAGGTGAGCTTCGCACCCAAGATCATCGCCGGTCAGGCCGGCAGCGGGCTGCACGTGCACACCCGGTTCATGCGGGAGGGCGAGAACGCCATGGCCGACGCCTCCGGCCTTACTGACACCGCGCGCAAGGTGATCGCCGGCTACCTGATGAGCGCCGAGTCGCTCACTGCCTTCGGCAACACCGTGCCTACTTCATTCCTGCGCCTGGTACCACACCAGGAGGCCCCCACCAGCATCTGCTGGGGCGACCGCAACCGCTCCGTGCTGGTGCGCGTGCCCCTGGGCTGGATCGGCGTGGGCGACAAGATGCTGCGCAATGCCAATCCCAATGAGACCGGAGAAAGTTTCGGCCCCTTCGAGAATCCACAGACCGTAGAACTGCGCAGCCCGGACGGCAGCGCCAACGTGCACCTGCTGCTGGCGGGCATGGCGGTGGCGGGCCGCTATGGGCTGGAGCATTCCGACGCCCTGAAGGTGGCTGGCGAACTTTACGTGAAGGCGGACGCCGCCAAGATCGATGGGCTGAAACAGCTTCCCGCCTCTTGCTTCCAGTCGGCGGAATGCCTGGACCGGGACCGGGCGCGCTACGAGGAGGACCGGGTGTTCCCGACCGGGTTGATCGACTCGATCATCGGAAACCTGAAGGCTTTCGATGATCTCAACCTGAGTGAAAAGATCTTCGGCAACGCCGATTCTCTGAAGGGCCTAGTCAACCGACATCTGCACTGCGGCTGATCGTTTGGCCATGATGCCCTCGCTGCCATAATTCAGGTCGGTTACACCATCCTGGTCATGTGGCGCAAACGTCAAATCAAATAGACACCAAGCTTGTCCGCAAAAATGAGACGATGGGGATTGGGGATTGCAATGGAAAATTTATCAAGAACCGGACGCTAGCCCACCAGCACCACCACCAATCGCTTGGGCCCGTGCACCCCGTAGGCCAGGGTCTGCTCGATGTCCGCGGTCTTGCTGGGACCCGAGATGACCAGGGCGTTGGGCGGCAGGCCCGCGTTCCAGCCCAGTTCCCGGAACGCCTGGTAGAGCGTGTCGAAGATCCGCTCCGCCCGCAGCAGGGCCACGTGCACCGGCGGCACCAGCGAAAGCAGGCGCGGCTCCGCGGGGCCCGGCGCCAGCAGCAGACCGCCGGTCTCGGCGATGCCGCCCAGGGTGGTGGTGAATCCGGCGGCCATGCCCTCGAACAGGTCCTGCTTGAAGGTTTCGACGGGCCGGTCGTACGGCGCCAGCCGGGGTCCCCGCTCGGGCCAGGCGGCGGCCAGGGCCCGGCCTTCGTCGGTGTGCGGGCCGTACAGCAGGTTGGCCAGGTTTTCCCGCAGCGCGAACGCCACCACGGCCTGGGGCCAATCTTCCGGACCGGCTTCGATGAACTCGGTCTTCACCGCCGTCATGCAACGCTTCAGCCGCTCCGCGCGCTCTCCGGGATCCCAGCGCCTGGCTTCCTGGACGGCGTAATCCGGCACCGGCGGAGGACCGGCCGGCATGGCCGCGCGCAGCCGCGCGAGGATGGCGTCGCGCTCAGACATGGGGCACTCCCGCGGCCCGGGCCCGTTCCTGGAGGCTTTGCCGGGCCGCCCTGGGCTTGGCCCGGCTCCGGGTCCAGCCCTTCAGCACCGGCGCCCCGGCGGGCAGCAGGAACCAGAACCGGGTGGCGCACCAGGCGCAGGCCCGGTAGACCGCCGGGTGGCCCACCACCCACGCCCACGCCGCCCAGGCCAGGCTCTCCGGCCCCGACCGGGCCGCCCCCGCCTCCAGCACCGAAGTTCCCGGCAGGCGGTGGCTGGCTTCGCGCCGGAGCCGGATCAGCAGGTGGGTGATGGGGATCCGCACCGGGCACACTTCGGCGCAGGCGCCGCACAGGCTGGAGGCATGGGGCAGTTCGTGGCGCAGCCCGGCCCCCTCGACCTGGGGCGTGAGGATGGAGCCGATCGGCCCCGGGTAGACGGCCTGGTAGGCATGGCCGCCGATGCGGGTGTAGACCGGGCAGTGGTTCATGCAGGCGCCGCAGCGGATGCAGGCCAGGGTGGCGCGCAGTTCCTCATCCTGGTAGATGCGCGAGCGGCCGTTGTCCAGGATCACCAGGTGGACCTCCCGGGGGCCGTCCAGTTCGGCGGCGGAGCGCGGCCCGGAGATCAGGTTGAAATAGGTGCTGATCGGCTGGCCGGTGGCGGAGCGGGTGAGCAGGGAATAGAGCGGAGCCACCTCCTCCAGGCCCTCCACCACCTTCTCCAGCCCCATGACGGCGATGTGCAGGGGCGGCACGTGGGTGCTCATGCGGCCGTTGCCCTCGTTCTCCACCAGGCACAGGGTGCCGGTGTCGGCCACGGCGAAATTCACCCCGGACAGGCCGGCGTCGGCTTCCAGGAACTTGCGGCGCAGCACCGCCCGGGCCATGGCGGTGAGCTCGTCCACCTCCTCGGTGTACTTGGCGTTCCTGATCTTCTGGCTGAAGGTGCGCGCGATCTGGTCCTTGTTCTTGTGGATGGCGGGCATGATGATGTGGCTCGGCATCTCGCCGTCCAGCTGGATGATGTACTCGCCCAGGTCGGATTCCAGGGATTCGATGCCGTGCTCCCGCAGGAAATGGTTCAGGCCCATCTCCTCCGACACCATGGACTTGCCCTTCACCAGGGCCCTCACGCCGCGCGAGCCTGCAGCAGCTCCAGCACGCGCTGGTTGGCCTGGGCCGTCGTGCCGGCCCAGTGCACGGCGATGCCGTTCCGGGTGAGGTTGCGCTCCAGCCGCTCCAGCAGTTCGGGCAGCTTCAGCAGGTTCTTGGCACGGATGGCGGCGCCGAGGGCGCGCAGGCGGTCCCATTCCCCGGGATCCGGGAAGGCGGCGGCGCGCTTGGCCATGAGCCCGTCCATGGCGCGCCGGAAGTTGGCGCGCAGCTGGGGATCGCCGAGCGCCCTGGCGCTGGAGGCGAGGAAGTCGATTTCCATCTCAGCGGACATGGGTGCGCTCCCAGAGGAACTGGGCGATGTGCATGGTGGCGGGGCCGAAGCCCTGCTTCTCCAGGGTGCCGCCGATGTTCAGGAGGCAGCCGCCGTCCGTGGACAGCACCAGCGCGGCAGCCGGCGGCGCAGGCGTCCGGCCGCCTTGTCAGCGGCCATGGCCTCGGACAGGCCCGGTTCGCGCACCGCGAAGGTGCCGCCGAAACCGCAGCATTCCCGCTCCCGGGCGAGCGGCACCAGCTCCACGTTGGCCAACTGGCGCAGCAGCGCCCGGGGCTGGTCCAGCACGCCCTGGTCGCGCATGGCGTGGCAGCTGGCGTGCAGGGTCACCTTCACCGGCTCGCCCAGGTCCTCCAGCTTCAGGTCCAGCCGGTCCACCAGGAACTGGGTGAGCTCGAACACGCGCCCGGCCAGTTCCCGCGCCGCGCCCTCCTCCGGCTGGCCGTGGAACAGTTCCGGGTAGTGCACCTTCATCATGCCGGCGCAGGAGCCGGAAGGCACCACCACCGGCAGGTCCCGGGGGAACAGCGCGAGCTGGGACCGGGCCGCCGCCCGGGCCTGCTCCCAGTAGCCGCAGTTGAAGGCCGGCTGGCCGCAGCAGGTCTGGCCGCGCGGGAAGATCACCCGCAGGCCCGCCGCGCGCAGCAGTTCGATGCCGGCCATGCCCGCGTCCGGGAAGAACAGGTCGACCAGGCAGGTGGCGTAGAAGTAGACCTCGTTCACGGCGCGCCCTAGGCAAGTTTCAAGATTCTGGCGAGATAGCCAAAAAAGGCACAATAAATCACAATCGGCACCGGAAGGCCCAGCAGGGTTCCGATCATGTATTCCCTGAACTTCACGCCCGACATGGCAAGGGCGTAATTGAGCGCGGGGACCGTCTGGAACAGCATTCTCAGGACCAGGATGTTCAGGATCGGGTGCGCGTCGAGCCGTCTGAGCAGTCCGATGGCGATCCTGTTCTTGATTTGTCGCAATGCGTCCCCGCCAATCAGGCGAATGGTGAAGAAGGTGACGGAGCAGGAAATGATCGCCGCGGCATAGGTGGCGGCGGCGCCCAGGATCTTCCCAGCGTGAGGACCGCCGCGGCCAGGAACACCCAGCCGGGGATCTGGATCAGGTTCCCGAGGGAAAACAGCAGGATGAAGATCAGCAGGCCCGTGACCCTGTTCTCGGCTATTTTCTGTTGCAGGAACGCCAGGCTGAAGTGTTCCCTCAGCCCCGACAGTTGGAATATCAGGAACAGGACCGCCAAGAACAAGACAACGGCCAGCAGCTTCTTGATCGGATGCATGGTTCCCCTGTTGGGTTCACGGGCGGATTGGAAGCTCAAAGACCACCTCATAGGACGCAGCAGCGCAGCGGCAGCCCAAAGGTAGTCCAACCCGCCCATGGAATCCACCTCAATTCAGGACCGTTCCGGAATCAGAACTGGAATCCCGCCGAGATCAGCAGCGACCTGAGCTGGGTGTTGACGTCGTTCTGGGAGCGCGGCTGGCCGAAGATCCGCTTGAAGTCGGCCGCGTATTCGATCTTGAGCGGGATCCCGATCTTGAAGATCAGGCCCAGGCCCAGGGCGGTCCGGAAGGGCGGGAAGGCCGCGTCGGGGACGCCGTCCATCACCGGGATGGGTGTGGTCACGGGACCGTCGGGCGGTTCCCCCTTCGACTGATTGGCCCGCTCCGTGCCGGACAACCCTTTCAGGCTCTGGTACACCTGTCCGGAATCGACGAACACCTCCGCCCATACCGTCGGCGGCACGAGCGGAAACCGGTATTCCAGGTTGATCAGCGCCAAACCCTGGCCGCCCACGGGGGTCAGGTAGGTAGCACCTGTTGGCCGTTGCGGCCCGAGGATCGGAATCTTGCCGGTCGGATCGTATTGCGGGACCGGGATATTGACGCCGAGCGCATCAGGCTCCACGCCCCGGAAGCTGAAGGGGCCGCCGGCGAAGAAGCGCTCGGACAGCGGCAGGTCTTCGGCGGTGGTGGCGGTGGGCTTGGCCAGGCCCACGCGCAGCCCCAGGGCCACCACTCCGGCCTTGGCCTTGTAGCCCACCGGCCAGGTCCACTGGTTGCGCAGGTCCAGCTTGACGAAGCTGCTGTTCTTGCTGGTGAGGAAGAGCTGGTTGGCGAAATCCACGCGCGCCACGGAGTACATGCCGCTGGTGGGATCGAGGGCATTGTCCCGGGTGTCCCGGGCCACCTGGAGGAACGGCGCCGACACGATGGTCTGGGTGGGGTAGCGGGCGATGACGGATAGCTGGTCGGCGGTGATCCCGACCTGGTTGGAGAGGCCACGTCCACCCGCTCCCAGCGGTAGCCCAGCAGGATGGACACCCTGGGGTGTCAGGCTCCACTGCAGGGAGTTGGTGAAGCGCCGCCGGTGCAGGTCGTAGAGCGACTGCTGCCTCCTGGATGTAGGCGCCCTCCGTGCGGAACTGGGTGCGGTCCGTGCAGCAGGCTCTCCAGCGAGCCCGGGGCGAACCAGGGATCGGTGTAGCCCACCGTGAAGGAATCCACCGAGCGGTTGTAGGGGCCGGTGGGAAACCACTTCGCCAGGGTCGGGTTCTGGATGGTGCCGTTGCCGGCGCGGATGGCGTAGTCGATGGTGCGGCCCATGCCGCCCACGTTGAGCTGCTGCAGCCCGGCCCCCACGTAGTAGCCCTGGCTGCGGTCGTAGCCGAAGGAGTTCGGTGACCACGTAGGGCGGCCGCTCCTCCACGCTTGAGCTGGAGATCCCCCTCCTTCCAGGGCGACGGCGGGCCCGCGGCGGGGGCCTGGGCCGGCTTCGCAGGCTCGGCGGGGGCTTGCGACGCCTCCGCCGGCGCGGGCTTGGCGTCCTCCGCAGGTTCGGCCGGGGGCGCTTCCGGCGCCGGCGCCAGGCTGGTGAGGTCCACCCGCTGGAAGGCGCCCAGGTAGCTCAGGCGGGCCTGGGCGCGGGACAGCTGTTCGGTGTCCAGGGGTTGTCCGGGGCTCCAGTTGGGTCTCCCGCAGCACGGCCCGGGCCCGGGTCTTGTCGCTGCCCGTGACCACCAGGCGCCGCACCTTCTCGACGGGCTGGTCCGGCACCTGGATGCGCACGCCGGTGCCGTCGCCGGCCGCCTCCAGGGTGAGCCGGACCACGGGCCGCACCACGCCCAGCGCGGGCAGGCCCTGCTGCTGGAGGGCGTTGAACACCCGGGCGAGGTCGGCCCTGAGCAGGGGAATGGGCTGGTCCGGGGTGAAGGTGAGCACCAGGGGGCCATCCCGCCCCCGAGCTGTCCAGGGTCCCCCGGACGCCGGCCAAGGCCCGGCGGTCGCTGGTGATAGCGTCCGGCCGGGTCCGAGGCGCAGCGGCAGCGCCTTGTCCGAAAAGATCAGCGGCAGGCACCGCCCAGGCTCCAGGGGGTCGCCGAACCCCCCCGGCGGAAGCTCCAGGCGCAGCCAGCGCAGCAGCCGCTGGCGCCCCTCCTGGATCTGGAACACCAGCACGGCCCGGCCGTTGCTGTGCTCCAGCTGCCGGCGCAGCTTCACCTCGGGGTAGCCGCGGCTCAGGTAGAGGTCCTTCAGCCTGGCTTCCAGGGCGTCCAGCAGTTCGGGGGTCGCCTCGGGCGCCCCCAGGCCCAGGATCCGGCCCGGAAGCGGGGCGGCCTGGCCCAGCTCCTCGTCGCTCAGCGCCTTGTTGCCCTCGAACCGCACCCGGTGCCAGCGTGGTCCGCTCGCCCTTTTCGATGGTGTAGGTGACGGTCACTTCCTGGTAGGCCGGGGGGGTGGCGCGGGTCACCTCCCGGCGGTGCCACACCTGGGCGTCGAGGTAGCCCTTGTTCCTGAAGTAGCGGACGATGCGGCGGTCGCCTTCGTCCAGCAGTTCCGGGCTGTAGCGCTCGGTCCGGGCCAGCGCGACCAGGTCCTTGAGCGAAGTGGAAAAGCCGAGCCCGCTCCCCTCCGCCACCAGGAACACCTTGGGCCCGGGAACGACGCTGATCCGCACCGTTCCGCGCCCGTCCCATTCGAGCGTGGTCTGGGCCTCGTAGCGCTGGTCGCTCTGGAACCGCCTGCGCAGGTTCCGGGTGGCCTCCACCTGCACCGCCTGGTTCCACAGGGTCCGCCCGGGCACCAGCTTGGCGTAGCGCAGGATGTCCTCCTCGGTGTATGGCGCCGGGCTGGTCGCCAACTCCACCCGGCGCACCAGGGATCCCACCCCGGCGGCGACCTGGATGGCGACAGTCCGGTCGCCATCCGCGCGGGTCCAGGACACCCTGGCCTCCGGATAGCCGGCTCCCACCAACCGGGCCTGCAGATCGCGGCTCCATTCCGCCAGACGCGCGTCGCCGGGGCGCATGCCCGGGCGCAGGCCGCGGATCTGCTTGCGCACCCCCGGGCGGCGGGCGTCGCCCTGCCACACCAGGCGGTGGATGGCGGGCCAGGGGTCCAGGCGCACCCGGGCCCGCACGCCGTCCGGCCCCTGGACCAGCTCCCCGTCCACCCGGCGGAACCGGTCGGTGAGCCGGATGGCGGCCAGCGCCGTCTGCAGCCCGGCCTCGTCCAGCGGCGCACCCCCGGTCAATCCGCCCGCCGCCCGGGCATAGGCGGCGTCGTCCTCGCTGCCGCCCTGGAATTCCAGGGCGGGCGGCGCCTGGAGCGCGCCGGCCGGCCCCGCCATGCACGCCATGGAGGCCACCAGGAGCATGCGGGGCAAAGGGCGGAGGACCATTCAGAGCCTATCCGGGCAGGGCCGGGGTCAAAATCCGGCGAGCGATTCCTCTTCGGTGTCCTTCACGTCGAACACCGTGTGCAGGCTGGTCATGGTGATCAGGTTGTAGATCCGGCTGTTCATGCCGCACACCCGGAGCTCCCCGCCCTTGTTCTTGATGGAGGTGTAGCATCCCACCAGCTCGCCCACCCCCGACGAGTCCAGGTAACTGACCTTGCTGAAATTGATGATGACCTTCCGGCAGCCCTGGTCCAGCACGCCGCGGACCGCCTCCCCCAGTTCCTGGTCGCCATCCCCCAGTGTTATCTTTCCTTCCGGATTGATAATGGTGACGCCTTGAAGCTGACGATGAGTGAGAATCATGCTGCATCCTTTTGGGTGTGGCTGAAGTTTAACAAGCCCCCGGGCTTTGCGGGCAACACTTCTCTTGGGAGTCCGCCGAACGGCATGAACCATGCAAAGAGCAGGAGACCGGTGCCAGCAACGGCCCCCCCATCTAGGTGCTTTCATGTTCGATCTCGTTTCAAGCAACCCCATGATCCAGATGATGGACCGGAGCATGACCCTGGCGAACCAGCGGATCACCTTGATCGCCGCCAACATCGCCAATATAGACACGCCCAACTACCAGGCCCAGGACTTCTCCTTCGAAGATGCCTTCAACAAGCAGATGCAGGAGCTGGATAGGCAGTTTTCGCCCGGCGCCCCCTCCACCCCCAGCGCCTTCGCCCCATCGACCAGCGCTTTTTCCGCCAGCGCATCGTTCGAGCGCAACGACCTGAACAACGTGAGCCTCGACCAGCAGACCATGGCCTTGGCCAAGACCCAGGAAATCTATCAGTTGAGTTCCAACTTCGCCCAGCTCGAACTGCGCAGGGTGCTGGGCGCCATCCGCGACGGAGCCAAGTGATGACCAGCTTCGACGGCATCAAGGATATCGCCGCCTCCGGCATGTATGCCCAGCGCCTGCGGGTCCAGCTGGCGGCCTCCAACATCGCCAACACCGAAACCACCCGCACCGCCGAGGGCGGCCCGTACCGGCGCAAGGAGGCCGTGTTCCAGTCCATGCTCCTCGACGCGACCGCCAGCGGCACCCCCGTGACCGGGGTCGGCGTCACCTCCATCCGGGCATCCAATGATCCATTCATCAGCAAGTACGACCCCAGCCACCCCGACGCCGACGCCAACGGCATGGTCCAGTACCCCAACGTGAATCCGGTGGAGGAGATGGTGAACCTCACCGAGGCGGAACGGAGCTTCGAGGCCAACGTCGCCGTGGTGCGCACGGTGCGGACCATGGAATTATCGGCCCAGGATTTGCTTAGAGTTCAGTAGCCGGATGCCCGTGGGTTGAATGTGCCCAGTGACGGAATTCTGACTGGCTCCTGAACAGCCAATGCCCCACTCTTAAGTCGACACCTCCAAGGTTTTCCCATGGACCCCCTGTTGAACCTCAACCAGCTCCCCGGCCTGACGCCGCTGTCGGGCACGGGGAATCCAGCATCTTCAGGCACTCCGACCCCATCCGACGGCTCGTCGTTCGGCGACCTGCTGCAGCAGGCGCTCAAGGAAGTGAACGACACCCAGGCCAGTTCCGAACAAGAGGCACGGAACTTGATGAGTGGGAATGCGACTGACATGCACACGGCTATTCTGGCGGTCCAGAAGGCTGATGTCAGTTTCCAGATGATGATGGCCGTTCGATCGAAGCTGGTCGATGCCTACCGCGCCGTGATGCAGATGCAGATGTAGCGCATAGGTTGCCGGCCGGCGAAAGGAACCCATGGCCGACGAGAGCAGCATCACAGCGCAGATCCAGCAGACCCTCAAGGACATGTCCTCCACCCAGAAGGGCATGGTGGCGGCCATCGCCCTGACCGTGCTCCTCGGCCTGATCGGGTTCGGCATCTGGGCCAGCCAGGAGTCCATGGGGACCCTGTTCACCAACCTGCCGGCGGTGGACGCCAACCGGATCGTCGACGAGCTGAAGAAAGCCAACATCAAGTACGAGCTGAGCCAGGACCAGCGGAGCATCTCCGTGCCTGAGAACCGGGTCGGCGAATTGCGCCTCCAGTTCGCCGGGGAAGGGCTCCCCAGGGGCGAGGGCATCGGCTTCGAAAAGCTGGAGATCGCCCAGCCTCACCACCACCGACTTCACCCAGAAGGTCATGTACCGCAGGGCCATGGAAGCCGAACTGGCCCGGACCATCATGTCCATCCAGCAGGTGGCCCAGGCCACCGTGCACATCTCGCCCAGCAACGACAGCCCCTTCGTCACCGAGAAGGAGGACGCCAAGGCGTCCGTGCTGCTCAAGCTGAAGGGCTCGAGGATCCTGCCCGACGAGAACACCCAGGCCATCGTCAACCTCCTGGCCGCCAGCGTCGAGGGGCTCAAGCCCGAGCACGTGGTGGTGATCGACCAGTTCAGCCGGATCCTGTCGCGCACCGGGGACGACGCCATGGGCATCATCTCCGACACCCAGAGGAAGGTCCAGCGCGAGGAGGAGGACCACCTGGTGCAGCAGGTGACCGAGCCTGCTGGAGCCGGTGGTGGGCCTGGGCAAGGTCCGCGCCACCGCCCACGTGGAGCTGGATTTCGACAAGGTCAAGACCAACGAGGAGACCTACGACCCGCAGGGCCAGGTCGAGCGGGAGACCAAGGTGGTCAAGGACCACGAGCAGAAGACCGACACCTCGGGCGGCGTGCCCGGCACCGCCAGCAACGTGGCCCCGGCCGCCGGCGGCGCCGGCGCCAAGGCCGGCGACATCAAGGACCACGAGGAGACCGACACCCACTTCGAGATCAGCAAGACCGCTGCGCTCCGTGGACCAGGCGCCCGGCTCGGTGAAGCGCATGTCCATCGCCGTGATCCTCGACAACGCCACCCAGTGGGACAAGGACGCCAAGGGCGAGCCGGTGGAGAAGCCGGTGCCGCGCACCCCGGAGGAGCTCAAGAAGATCCGCGACCAGGTGTCCTCGGCGGTGGGCTTCCAGGCCAAGCGCGGCGACGACCTGACGGTGGAGAACATCGCCTTCGCCCCCATCGGCAACCCCAAGGAGGAGAAGGAGGAGCGCCAGCAGCGGCTGATCGACATCGGCTACCGGAGCTGGCGCCGGCCGTGCTTTGGTCCATCCTTGGGTTGATCATCTTCTTCCTGGTGGTGCTCCCCTTGCTCAAGCGCCTGTCAGCCGCCCTGAACCGTCCCGCCCCCCTGCGGGTGCGCGTGGGCGAAGCCGGCGGGCCCGAGGGCGAGCACGGCGCCCCGCGCAAGTTCACCCCGGTCCGTCGGTGGGCGAGATCCAGGCCGAGATCGAGGCCGAACTGAACGCCGAAGGCGCCTCCGGCGCCCCCGAGGCCCAGCGCCGCACCCTGATCAAGAAGCGCATCCAGGAAAGCACGGTCGCCGACGCCGAGACCATCGCCTCGCTGGTGCGCTCATGGATCATCGAGGACGGGAGATAGGATGGCCAAGCTGACCGGGACCCAGAAAGCCGCGGTGCTGATGGTGTCGCTCGGCGACGAGACCGCCTCGAACATCTTCAAGTTCCTGGAAGAAGACGAGATCCAGAACATCTCCAAGGAGATCGCGCTGACCAAGCACGTCCAGCCGGAGACCGCCGACGAGGTGATGGAGGAATTCCACACCATGACCCTGGCCAAGACCTACATCGCCCAGGGCGGCATCGAGTATGCCAAGAAGCTGCTCATCAAGTCGGTGGGGCCCGAGGCCGCCCGCAAGATCATCGACCGGCTCACCAAGGCGCTGGAATCCTCCGCCGGCTTCTCCAGCATCGAGCGGGCCAATCCCCAGCAGCTGTCCAAGTTCATCCAGAACGAGCATCCCCAGACCATCGCCCTGATCCTGGCCCACCTGAACGCCTCCCAGGCCGGCGACCTGATCTCCAGCCTGCCCGAGACCCTGCGCGCCGACGTGGTCATGCGCATGGCCAACCTGCAGGAGATCAGCCCCGAGGTGGTGCGGCGGATCTCCCTGATCCTGGAGCAGAAGCTGGAGGCGCTCGGCTCGTTCGCCACCGAAGCCTACGGCGGCGTGCGGGCCGTGGCCGAGCTGTTCAACCGCATGGACCGCACCACCGGGCGGGTGGTGCTGGAGAAGATCGAGAACGAGAACCCCCAGCTGGCCGCCAGCATCCGCGACCTGATGTTCGTGTTCGACGACATCCTGCTGATCGACGACCTGGGCATCGCCGAGATCCTCAAGCGGGTGGACAAGAAGTCGCTCACCACCGCGCTCAAGGGCACCAGCGAGGAGCTGCGCAGCCAGTTCTTCCGCAACATGTCCTCGCGGGCGGTGGAGCTGATGAAGGAGGAGATGGAGTTCATGGGCCCGGTGAAGCTCAAGGACGTGGAGAAGTCCCAGCACGAGATCGTGGAGATCGTCCGCCAGCTGGAGGAGGAAGGCGTCATCAGCATCGGCGGCGGCGGCGGGGACGACTATGTCAGCTGAGCGGGTCATCCCGGCGAGAAGGGCCAACGATCGCCAGATCGCCTCGTTCCCCTACTTCACCGCCCAGTTCTCCAGGCCCCTGCCCGAGGAGGGCGACGACAGCGACGCCCCCCTGGGCGCCGCCCTCACCACCCCGGAGGAGGACGCCCGGCGCCTGGCATCCGTGGACCAGGTGATCTTCGAGAAGCTCCAGCAGGCCGAGCGGGACGCCCTGGACACCGCCCGCCGGGGCTACGAGGAGGGCTTCGCCTCGGGCGAGATCGAAGGCCGGCAGTTCGGGGAGAGCCAGTACAGGGCCCACATCCACCGGCTGGACAGCCACCTGCGGGAGCTCTCCGATTCCCTCGCCCTCAACGGGCGCGCCGCCCGGGACGAGATCATCGCCCTGGCCCTCGCCATCGGCGAGTACCTGGCGGCCCGGGAGATCGCGCGAAGGCGCCGGGCGCATCGGCCCCATGGTGGACGCCATCCTGGCCGCGCACCCCTTCCCCGGCGCCCGGCCCGATGACGACACGCCCGTGGTCGTGCACATGAACCCCAAGGACCTGGAAGCCCTGGGCGCTCGCCCAGCCGCCTCCGGGCGTGGCCCTGCGCGAGGACGCCGAATTGAGCCGGGGCAGCCTGCGGATCGAGAGCCGCCGGCGGGGTGCTGGACGCCTCGCTGGAGCGGCGCAAGACCCGTCTGATGGAGCTGATCCAGCGCTACCGCGAGCAGGGGCGCCCTGATGGACCTCAAGCCCTCACCCAGCAGGTGCGCGCGCTGAAGCCCGGCGATGGCGCTGGGCCGGGTGTCCAAGGTCGTGGGCCTGATCGTGGAGTCCCGCGGGCCCGAGGGCTCGGTGGGCGAGCAGATGATCATCCACCTGGGCGACGGCCGGCGGATCATGGCCGAGGTGGTGGGCTTCCACGACCAGCAGGTGATGCTCATGCCGGTGGAGAACACCGACGGCATCCGCCCCGGCCTGCTGGTGGAGAGCCACCGGGCACCAGCCCGAGCTGCCGGTTTCCGAGCACCTGCTGGGCCGGGTGATCGACCCCCTGGGCCGGCCCCTGGACGGCGGCCCCGACATCGCCGATCCGCGACCGCGTGCCCATCCACGGCACGCCGCCCAACCCCATGCAGCGCCGGCGCATCAGCCAGGTGCTGGCCACCGGCGTGCGCAGCCTGGACGGCCTGCTGACCCTGGGCAAGGGCCAGCGCATCGGCATCTTCTCCGGTTCGGGGGTGGGCAAGTCCACCCTGCTGGGCATGATCGCCCGCTACACCTCGGCCCAGGTGAACGTCATCGCCCTGGTGGGCGAGCGCGGGCGCGAACTGCGCGAATTCATCGACAACGACCTGGGCCCCGAAGGCCTGGCCCGGAGCGTGGTGGTGGTGGCCACCAGCGACCAGACCCCGCTGCTGCGCCTGCGCTGCGCCCTGTCCGCCACCGCGGTGGCCGAGTACTTCATGCGCCAGGGCAAGGACGTCCTGATGATGATGGACAGCGTCACCCGCTTCGCCATGGCCCAGCGCGAGGTGGGCCTGTCCGCCGGCGAGCCGCCCTCGTCCCGCGGCTACACCCCGTCGGTGTTCGCCCTGCTGCCCCGGCTCATGGAGCGGGCCGGCACCTTCGAGGGCCTGGGCTCCATCACCGGGATCTACACCGTCCTGGTGGAGGGCGACGACATGAACGAGCCCATCGCCGACGCCGCCCGGGGCATCCTGGACGGCCACGTGGTGCTCTCGCGCCGCCTGGCCTCCAAGAACCATTTCCCGGCCATCGACGTCCTGCCCAGCATCTCCCGCCTGTTCTCCACCCTGGCCATCCCCGAGCAGAAGCAGCTCTCGGCCAAGCTGCGGGACCTGCTGGCCACCTACCTGGAAGCCGAGGACCTGATCCAGATCGGCGCCTACACCAAGGGCTCCAGCCCCAACATCGACCAGGCCATCCAGTTCCAGCCGGCGATCCTGGCCTTCCTGCGCCAGGCGGTGGCCGAAGGCTCCGGCTACCACGATACCCTGCTGGCCATGGGCAAGATCTTCGGCATCGACCTGGCCCCCTTCCTGAAGCCGGCGGTGTGACGTGGCCGACGCGCTTCCGGTTCCGCCTGCAGTCCCTGCTCAAGCTCCGGCGCTCCCTGGAGGAGGCGGCCCAGCGCGAGCTGGCGCGCGTGCTGGCGCTCCTGGACGAGGCCCGCGCGCAAAGGGCCGCAGCTGCTGCGGACCCAGCTGGAAACGGTCGAATCCCTGGGCACGCCGACGCGCCAGCAGGTGGACCTGGAGCGCTGGCGCGCCGCCGAGCGCTTCCTCTGGGTGCTGGAGCGGCGCATCGCCGCCGCCCGGAACCAGGTGCGCGAGGCCGAGACCCGGGTCGCCGCCGCACGCCAGGAGCTCCTGCGCGCCCACCGGGCGCACCTGATGCTGGAGCGGCTCAAGGAGCGGCGCCAGGAACAGCATGCCCTGGAGCAGCTCCGGGATGAGGCCAGGGACATGGATGAAATGGCCGTGCTGCGCTACCGGCTCAGTCCGGCTTCCCGGGGCCCTTCGGCCCGCGAGGTGACCTCATGAACATCAAGAGCGCGATCTGGGTCCTGACCCCCCTCGCCCTGTCCGCCGGCGTCATCTGGCTGTCCGCCCAGGACTCGACCCAGACGCCGCCGGCCGACGGCGTGAAGGTGGGCGAGCTGGCCGAGAAGCTCCAGGCCCGGGAGAAGGCGCTGGCCCAGCGGGAAAGCGACCTGCAGCAGCGCGAGCAGCGCCTGGCCACCCTCCAGGGCACCCTGGACAAGGACCGCGCCGACCTGACGGCAAGGGAGAAGACCGTCCAGGAAGCCATGGACAAGCTCGAGGCCCTGCGCACCCGCCCGCCCATCGACCCGCAGCTGATCCGCACCTACGAGGCCATGGACCCCATCGCCGGCTCCGCGGCGCTCAAGGAGCTGGCCCGGATCAACCAGGAGGTCTCGGTGAGCCTGCTGGCCGGGATGCAGCCCAAGAAGGCCGCCCGCATCCTGGACCAGCTCACCCCTTTGGACGCCAAGCTGGCGGCCCTGCTTTCGGAAAAGGTGGGTCTCACCAAGCCCAGCACGCCTAATCCTTGAGATGACGGGATGGGCAGGGCTGACTGGAGGCAGGGGGGAGACCCTGCCTGGAAGCAGCGTTTAATTAATTGTAACCGTTCAGGGGGTCTCCGTGCTGATAGGTCTTGGCTCGGGATGGATTGTTTTCCTCGGCGATCCTCGGTTCCATCGGCGCCTCGGCGATAGGCAGTTTCTTAACTCACGCGGCGCGAATAGTAGATGCGCAGTAAGGGGTTTGAAAAAGCTTATCGCCGAGGCGCCGAAGATGCCGAGGATCGCCGAGAAAGGCAGTAAGCTCCCTTGGTTCAATACGCGATAAGGAGAGCGGGGTAACTGAACGGTTACAATTAATTAAATTTGCTTCAAATAATAATTAATATTATACACGTTTATTCTTTGATATTATGGATTTTATATGGATAAATAAGAAAAATAACCGTGGCCTGTCCTCCGGGTTCCTGGGTATTTTGGTGGATCCAGGAATCTATTCATGCCTGGCGGCAGTAGGTACCTTTAAGGAGGCCAAAATGGCAGAGAATCCGGAAACCACCTATCAGACCCATGCGGATCCAACGGCGGGCGCAGGCGCGGACAACCCGTCCCAGGGGCACGAACACATGGCCCAGATCGGTCGCAAGGGCGGCGAAAGCGTCAGCCAGGACCGCGGGCACATGGCGGAGATCGGGCGCAAGGGCGGCGAAAGCGTCAGCCAGGACCGCCTGCACATGGCTCAGATCGGGCGCAAGGGCGGAGAGACCATCAGCCAGGACCGCGACCACATGGCGGAGATCGGCAAGAAGGGCGGCGTGGCGGTAAGCCGGGACCGCGACCACATGGAGCAGATCGGTCGCAAGGGCGGCGTCACCGTGAGCCAGGACCGGGAGCACATGTCGGCCATCGGGCGCAAGGGCGGCGAAACCGTGAGCCAGGATCGACTCCACATGGAGCAGATCGGCAAGAAGGGCGGCATGGCCGCGCACGCCAAGCGCGCCCGGAACCGGGACCTGGGACAGGCTTCCGGGATGGGCCCCACCGGATCTTGATGCGAATTCCATGATAATCAACAAAAAAGATGAATAAATTTAAATAATTAAAAAATAACAAATTAAAGCTTTCCATCTTGTGGCCGGGCGTAGCCTTGCCCATGGAGTGACCCACCACCCGGCCGAAAATGCCGGGTGGTTCCGGCATGAGGTGTGCGACGGCTAGGCACCCGATCTCGATTCCCGGGTGGAGGTTGCATGCTCCAGACCACAGCGATCAAGGCAGATGTGACCACGGCCGGGGCCAGCAGCAAGGATAAGGACGTCTCCGCCGCCTCCATGGGCCAGCAGTTCTCCTCCTACTTCTCTCAAATGGTGGCATCCCTGCCTTCACTCCAGCCGAGCCTGCCGGCGCTTTCCGTCCCGGACACCCCGCCCAGCACGCCGGTCGACAGCCCGAATGAGAATCCGAAAAAGCCCGTCCAGGCTTCCCCCAATGCCAACCAGGCCGACCAGGCCAATGCTGCCGGCACGCCGACCGGCGTGAACGCCCAGAACGCAGCCAACACCCAGAACGCCACCAGCAACCAGAACACCACCAGCAACCCGGCCGCCACCAGCAACCCGGCCGCCACCAGCAACCAGTCCGCCACCAGCAACCAGTCCAGCACCAGCACAAGCACCCCATCCAATACCGGCGCCCAGGCCGCCGGCACCCTGTCCGCATCCCAGGCGCAGCAGCAGGCTGCCCCGGTAGCCGCGGGTCCGGCATCGCCCGCGGCGGCTGCCGCGCTCCTGACCGCCGCCACGGCCCCGCTCCCGGCCGGCAAAGCCGCGCCCGGCGCGGGCAACGCCGCGCCCGCGACCCCTCAGGCCGGCGCGCCGGCCACGGACGCCACCTCCGCCGCCAAGGCCCAGGACGCCCTGAACCAGGCGGTCCCGGGGGCCAGGTTCCAGATCCAGGTGGGCGACCCGGCGCCCCCCGCCACCACCAAGGCGCCGTTGACCGAACTGGTCAACCAGATCCAGATGGGCACCGACGCCAGCATCGCGGTCCAGAAGACCAGCCTGCCCGACACGGCCTCGCTCGACGCCGCCCTGGCCCAGGCAGCGCCGGCCCAGGCGGCCGTCCCGGCCCCGGCCCTGGACGCCATGGCGGCCCTGCAGGCGATCCAGGCGCCCCAGCTGGCCAGCCAGACCGCCCTGCTGGCCCAGCCGACCGCCGAATCGGACGCGGTCGCCAGCGCCGGGGCCGCCGCCGGCAGCGTGTCGGCCGCCCAGGCCGTGGGCGCGGGCGCCCAGCCCGGAGCCTCCGGCGCGGTGCGCGTGACCGCCACCGCCAGCCCCGGGGCGTCCCGCGCCACCGCGGAGCCCAGCGTGGCGTCCCAGGTGGACGGCACCATCCGCTTCCTGGTGAAGAACCAGGACCAGAGCGCCGAGCTCCAGCTGCACCCGGAGTCCCTGGGCCGGATCCAGATCAAGCTCAAGGTCGACGGCGACGTGGTCCATGCCAAGGTCTGGGCCTCGGAAGCCTCGGCCGTGCCGGTGCTGCAGGCCCACAAGGCCGACCTGGAAGCCTCGCTGAAAGCCCAGGGCATGACCCTGGGCAGTTTTGACCTGCAGCAGGGCAGCCGCCAGCAGGAAGCCCCCCTGCCCAGCCCCGGCGACCCGCAGCCGGCCGCCCCGGTCACGGCCGTCGCGGCAGCCACCGGGCAGGAAGCGCCGGCCTCCCAGACCCACATGGCCACCCAAACATCCCGAATCGAATATTTAGCCTAACGGCACGAACCGTGCATCAAACCCAGCTCAAGGGAGACGCCCATGCAATCAGGAATGATCGCTCCAGCCACCAGCTCCACCACCACCACCGCCACCTCCACCGGGAGCAACCAGACCCTCGGACAGGACGCCTTCCTCCAGCTGCTGGTCTCCGAGCTGCAGAACCAGGACCCCACCCAGACCCAGGATCCCAACGCGATGATCACCCAGATGGCCCAGTTCTCGGCCCTTGAGGCGCAGAACAACACCAATTCCCTGCTCACCAGCATGCAGGGGCAGATGTCGGCCCTCTACCAGGCCCAGAGCTCCAGCCTGATCGGAACCAACGTCCAGGTCACCAACACCTCCCTGAACCTTTCCGGCGGCGCCGCCTCCATCGGCCTCAACCTGCCTTCGGCGGCCGCGAAGGTCAGCCTGACCATCAGCAACGCGGCGGGCCAGACCGTAGCGATCCTCAACCCGGGGGCCATGGCCGCCGGCAACCAGGTGGTGAAGTGGAACGGCCAGGGCACCGGCGGCAACCAGCTGCCCGACGGGACCTACACCGTGGCCGTCGCCGCCACCGACGCCAGCGGCAATGCCGTGAACGCCACCACCACGTCCTACGCGACGGTGACGGCGGTGAGCTTCGCCAACGGCTCCGTCTCGGTCACAGCGGGCGGCCAGCAGTATCCGCTCTCAGCCATCACCCAGATCGGTTCCTAACCCGAGGAGATTCCCATGAGCCTGTACTCCGCCTTCTACGCCAGCCTGTCCGGCCTCTCCTCCACCGCCAGCGCGCTGGGCGTGATCGGCAACAACCTGGCCAACCTGAACACCGTCGGATACAAGGCCTCCGACGCGAGCTTCCAGGATCTGTACAGCGCCGCGCTGGGCGGCAGCGGCAACGGCGACCCCATGCAGATCGGCCTGGGCGCCGGCCTCGGCTCGGTGACCCAGGACTTCGCCCAAGGGTCGCCCACGGCCACCGGCACGGTCACCAACATGGCGCTGCAGGGCGGCGGCTTCTTCGCCCTCCAGACCTCCGACGGCTCTGCAGCCTACACTCGCTCAGGCAACTTCAGCGTCAACTCGGACGGCTACCTGGTGGACCCCAGCGGCAACGACGTCATGGGCTGGAACGCCGTGGACGGCGTGGTGAACGCCAGCGGCGCCCCCCAGCCCATCTTCCTGAACCCGGGCGCCACCAGCGCGCCCGTCGCCACGAGCACGGTCTCCAACACCACCAACCTGAACAGCTCGGCCGCCGCCGGCACAACGGTCACCGCGCCCATCACGATCTATGACAGCACGGGGGCCTCCCACACCCTCGAGATCACCTACACCGCGACCGCCACGCCCGGGACCTGGAACACCTCCGTCTCCACCGACGACACGGGCGTCACGGTCACCGGCTACCCGGCCACCGTCACGTTCAATTCCTCGGGACAGCTGACCTCCCCGGCCTCCGGCGCCAACCCGGTGCTGACCATCAGCAAATGGTCCAACGGCGCCACCAGCCCGGCCCTGACCGTGGACATCTGGAGCGGAACCCCGCCCGCCCCCAACCTGACCAGTTACGCCGAGAGTTCCGCCACAGCCAGCACCACCCAGAACGGCTACTCTGCCGGCTCGGTGGTCAGCATGTCGGTGGACACCAACGGCAACATCATCGGCACCTTCACCAACGGCCAGACCACGCCCATGGCCCAGGTGGCCATCGCCTCCTTCTCCAACGAGAACGGCCTGGTCATGTCAGGCAACAACGACTGGCAGACCACCCTGGCCAGCGGCGCCGCCAGCCTCGGCACGGCCAACACCGCCGGACGGGGCACGGTGCTGGGTTCCAACCTCGAGGGCTCCAACGTGGACGTGGCCACGGAGTTCACCAAGCTGATCATCAACCAGAACGGCTACCAGGCCGACAGCCAGGTCATCACCACCGCCGACACCCTGCTGCAGACCGTCATCAGCCATGATCCAGTCGTAGTATCCTCTCCCTGCTGGGAGGATCCTACTCGGGGCCATGACGAATACGTTACCCACTCCGGAAAACCCCGGCCGCGTGCTCATCGTCGACGACCTGGGAGGCAACCTCAAGGTGATGGAGCGCGAGCTCCAGCGTTCCCCCTTCCTGCTCTGGTTCGCCCAGTCCGCGGAGGAGGCGCTGGAGCTCTGCCGCGAGACCGCCTTCGAAGGCATCCTCATGGACGTGAGCCTGCCGGGCATGGACGGGATCGAGGCCTGCCGGATCCTGCGCAGTGCGCCCGCTACGCCCGCAACGCCGACACGCCGATGATCTTCATCAGCGCCGTGCGCATCGGCGAGGACTGGGTCGCCGAGGGCATCGAGGCGGGCGGCATCGACTACCTGGTCAAGCCCTATGCCTTTTCCGAACTCCTGGCGAAGCTGAGGATGATGGTCAGGCTCAGCCGCCAGCGGCAGGCCGCCCTGGCCGGCGAGCGCAACCGGGCGCTGCTGGAGGTGGCGGGCGGCATGGCCCACGAACTGGCCCAGCCCCTGGCCACCGCCCAGGTGCTGCTGGACCAGCTGATCAAGCACCCCTCCCCGCCCAGCCCGGTGCAGCTGGCGGAACTGAGGAAATGCCTGGCCAGCACCAACAGCGTCCTGCACCAGATCCAGAACCTGCACAGCTACATCACCAAGCCCTACGCCTCCGGCCGGATCCTCGACCTGGACCGGAGCAGCCGGAGCCTCGACCCCGCCGCGCAAGCCGATCCGCCCGCCGAGAATCCGTAATAGACTGGGGGCTGCGGAGTCAGGATGGCTGAACGGACCGGCGTGAAAAGGGGGCGCGGGGTGGTGGACTGGATGGTGGCCTATCCGTTCCGGAGCATCGCGCTCCTGATGCTGCTGGAATCGCTGCTCCCGGCCCGGGCCCAGCCCACCGCCTGGGTGGTGCGCGGCGCCATCCGGGCCTACCAGAAGACGCTCGGCCCGATCCTGCCCACGCAATGCAAGTTCACCCCCACCTGCAGCCAATACGGGCTGGAAAGCGTGCGCAGGTATGGCACGCTGAGGGGGGGCCTCCTCACCACCTGGCGCCTCATCCGATGCAGCCCGCTCACCCGCGGCGGCTACGATCCGGTGCCGTGAGCCGCCTTGTGACGGCCCTCACTGCGGCGCCCGGCCGGACCCCGCATCCTGGGAACACAGCCTCTCCCCAAGGACATGGATATGCAGATCGATCCCCTCATCCCCATCGAACAGCTGACCGCTGAGCATCCCCAGACCCGCAGGCTGCTCTGCCGGCTGGGCGTGGACGTGCTTTCCGAGGGCAGCCTGACCCTGCGCGAAGCCGCCCTGCGCCACGGCGTGCCGGTCGAGGACGTGGCCCAGAGCCTGGAACCCCTGGTGCGGGAAAAGGCCGGGGTCACCCAGGACTGGCTGAAGGCCACCAAGGCCCAGATCGTATCGCACATCATCAACCACCACCACATCTTCACCCGCGAGGAGCTGGCCCGCTTCGGCCCGCTGCTCGCAGCCGCCCTGAAGGCCGACCTGAAGGCGCACCCGGAGTTGGACCAGGTGGCCATCCACTTCCGCAGCCTGGAGAAGGACCTGCTGGCGCACTTCCAGATGGAGGAGAAGAACCTGTTCCCCGCGCTCTGCGCCATGGACAAGGGCGGACCCACGCCCATCTCGCTCAGCACCCCCCGGGAGCAGTACGGCACCGTGGCCGCCGAGCACCAGGCGGTGGAGGAGCTGTTCCTCAACATCCGCATGGTCACCGACGACTACGCCGTGCCCAGGGACGCCAGCCCCGCCATGCGCGCGCTCTACCTGGGCCTGCGCGACCTGGAGGACGACCTGCACGTCCACCTCTACCTGGAGAACCACCTGCTCTATCCGCGGGCGCTGCCCGGGGAGACCTGGTGAGGGGCTGGAGGGGCCGCTGGTTCTGGACCCTGCCCGTCACCGCCTGGGGCCTCTTCTCGCTGCCGCTCACGGCCGTGGCCATCCTGCTGGGGGCGCCCTTCCTGGGCGGCCGGCGCTCCTTCTGGACCGTCGCTCCGCTGTGGGCCCGGGCCATCTTCTGGCTGTGCGGGGAGGCCCCGGTCATCCTCGGCTGGGACGACCTGCCCGAAGCGATCCGCCTGGAGCGGGAGCCGGTGATCTTCATGTCCAACCATGAAAGCAACCTCGACCCGCCGGTGCTGATCAGCGCCATCCCCATCCCGGCGGTGTACCTGGCCAAGAAGGAGATCAAGTGGATGTTCCCGGTGGGCTGGGCCGCCACCATGGCCGGCACCATCTTCATCGACCGCAGCAACCGCGAGCGGGCCATCCACAGCCTGCACCAGGCCGCCAGGGAGATCCACGACGGCAAGAGCGTGGTGATCTTCCCCGAGGGCACCCGCACCCGCACGGGCGACCTGGGGCCGTTCAAGAAGGGCGGCTTCGCCATGGCCGAGGAGGCCGGCGTGCAGATCGTGCCCCTGGCCTCGGTGGGCGGCCGCACGATGCTGCCCCCGGGCACGGTGCACATCCGTCCGGGCCGCTACGTGGTGGCCTTCGGCGCGCCCGTGGACCCCAAGGCCTTCCCCAGCCGGGATGCGCTGATGGCCGAGGTGCGCGCGCGCATCTCGAATCTGCGCGAACGGGCGCTGCGGCCGCTTGCCTGATTTCATCAATAAAGGAACCAAACGACCTTTGATCGCATGCCAGGGAAGGGGAGTCGAACCCACCCCGCCTTCGTTCAGGTTTGCAGCATGCGTTGTTTCCTGGCCCCCTTGTGCCTCGCCCTGGGCCTGCTCGCCGGATGCGGCGGAACCGCCGACGAGCCCGGCAGAGACCCGGCCGCGGCGCCGGGCGGAGTCAACCACACCCTGTACGCGATGTCGAAACGCTACTACCTCTGGCCCGACACGCTGCCGAGCCGGGTGGACCCCGACGCCTACGGATCCCCGGAGGCGCTGCTGAAGCACCTCACCGCCGAAGCGAGGCGGCAGGGGAAGGACCGCTGGAGCAGTATCCAGAAGCGGACCGGCACCGGGGAAACCACCTTGTTCAACCCCTATTCCGATACGGTGACAGGCTTCGGCGTGACCCTGCGCGTCGCGGACAATCGCCTCCATGTGGTTTCGGTGCTGCCCGGTTCCGGGGCCGAACGGGCCGGGATCCAGCGCGGGGACCAGGTGATGGCGGTGGCCTCCAGCCGGGAGGGGCTGGACGATCCGCACAACCGGTTCTCCGGGATGGGGCCCCTGCGGGAGGGGGGCACCCCGGGCTCGACCCTGCATCTGCGCCTCTGGAAGGCCACCGGCGCCGGCCAGGTGGAGACGGTGGTCACCTCCTCGCGGGTGTCCCTGGACCTGGTTCCGGAAGTCGACCGGCCCGTGGTGTTCGATATCGGCGGACGCCGGGTCGGCTATTTCCAGCTCAGGACCTTCAAGATCCCGGCCGAGCCCCTGCTGCGCCGGGTCTGCGCCGGGCTGCGCCGTCGCGGCGTGACCGACCTGATCGTCGATCTGCGCTACAACGCCGGCGGAAGCACCAGCACGTTCCACCTGCTGGCGGACCTGATCCGCTCGGACCGCGCGGCGCACCAGGTGATGGCCCGCCTGCGCAACAACGGCGCCGAACCGGAACGGGTGGTCACCTTCCAGGCCCAGCCCGAGGCGCTGAGCCTGCGCCGGGTCGCCTTCATCGTCACCGGCGTTTCCGCCTCCGCCGCCGAAAGCCTGCCGAACGTGCTGCTGCCCTACTTCGACCGGCGCGACATCGCCCTGATCGGCAGCCGGACCCATGGCAAGCCGGTGGGCATGTCGATACGGCCGATTCCCGGCACCGACCTGGAGAGCCTGCTCGTGGAGTTCCAGGTCCTCAATGCGTCCGGGGTGGGCGACTTCTTCGACGGCCTGCCCAACCGCAGCTACGTCGGATCATTCCGCGCCGCCGCGGACGACCTCCGCCACCCCCCGGGCGACCGCGCCGAGGCCAGCACCGCCGCGGCCCTGGACTGGATCGCGAACGGCACCGGCGGCGAGGGGTTCGCCCTGGGCCCGAGCGGGCATGCCTTCCCCGCCCCGGACCCCACGCTCGAACTTCCGGTCCTCGACCCGGACCTGCCGGGCCTCTTCTGACGGGCTAAGGTTTGGGGGCCGGAGCCTGGGGGGCGGGATGCGGCATCGGCGCGGCGGCGGGGGCCGGCTGGGCCTGGGCCACTTCGCGGTAGCCCAGTTCCTTCTTGATCTGGGCCATGTACTCCTCGGTGAGCTTCTGCCTGCGTTCCGGGACGATCTGCTTGCGGATGGCGTCCTTGACCTTCTCGAAATCGCCGGGCTCCTTGGGGCTGCGCGATTCCACTTCGATCAGGTGGTAGCCGAAGCTGGTCTTGACCGGCTCACCCACCTTGCCGATCTCCTGGGTCCGCACGGCCGCTTCGAACTCCTTGGCGAAGCGCCCGAACGGGACGTCCTTGTACAGCCCGCCGTTGGCCTTGCTGCCCGGGTCGTCGGAATACTCCTTGGCCGCGTCCGCGAAACTCATGCCGGACTTCAGTTCCGCCTGGATCGTGGCGATCTTCGCCTTGGCCTCCGCGTCGGTGAGGCCCTTGTCGCCAACGCCGGGCGCCCCCTTGACGCTCACCAGGATGTGCCGGGCGGTGAAGCGCTCGGGTTGCGCGTAGCGCTCCTTGTTGGCCTCGAAATAGGCCTTGAGCTCGGCGTCGCTGGGGTTCTCGGCCTTCTCCTTGATCTTCATGCCGTCGCCGCCGGGCCGCTCATCGTCCAGCAGGACCCGGGCGTAGACCTGCTGCCGGACGGCGCCCAGCGTGGCTTGGAACTCCTTGGTCTTGTCCAGGTTGTCCTTCCTGGCCTTGGCCGCGAGCACCTGGATCTCCAGGAACTGCTTCATCGCCTGGCCGCGGCTGGTGGGGTTCCTGGCGATCATCTCGGCCCGGGGGCCGTACCATGACCTTGAGGAAGGATGAGAAATCACCGTAGGTGATCGCCTTGGCGCCCATGTAGGCGATGGCTTCCCCCGCCTTGGGTTCCGGAGCGGAGGGGGCCTGCATCGGCATCGCGCCATGGGGGGAGGGGGCCGGGGCCTGGGCGAGCAGGGTCATGGCGAAAAGGGGGATGAACGGTTTGAGCATGGTCGTCCTATTGAAAATGCGAACCGTTCCACCAAGGCACGGGCGCAACACCTTTCCACTTTAGAGCATTTTCCCGGGATGTCACGGTTCCAGGCCGAGGCGCTCGAAGGCGGCCAGGACCGGCTCCGCGTCGGGATCCCACGTGGGCGCCCCGGGCCACTGGTTGCGGAAGAAGGTCGACTGGCGCTTGGCGTAGGCCTGGGTCTCCCGGATGATCCGCGCCGCGCCGCCGCGGCCGTCCAGCAGCACCTCGTAGCCCAGCGGGCGCAACTGGCGCAGGGCGGCTTCCTGCCCCGCCGCGCGCAGGCGGTCCACCTCCGCCGCCCAGCCCTGGGCCAGCATCTGCTCGACCCGGGCGGCGACCCGCGCGCGCTGGCGTTCCCGGGATGGCAGCACCAGCAGGGCGCGCCAGCCGTCGGGCACGCCTTGCCGGGTGCCGTCCAGCAGCTCGGAGGCCCGCCGGCCGGTGGCCAGGTGCAAGGCCAGGGCGCGCTGCACCCGGGCCCGGTCGTTGCGGTGCAGGGCCGCCGCCCGGGCCGGGTCCACCGCGGCCAGGAACCGGTGCAGCGCCGGCGCCCCCAGCAGGTCCGTCCAGCGCCGCACCCGGTCGGCGACGTCATCGGGCACTTCGGGCAGGGCGGAAAGCTGGTCCCAGATGCCGCGCAGGTAGAGTCCCGATCCGGTCACCAGCACCGGGTTGGGCACCTCGAGCCAGGCGCGCACCTGGGCGCCGAAGCCGGCCGGGTTGAGCCGGGCCTCCAGCGGCAGCACGCCGTAGCCCACGTGCGCGACCGACTCCATCTCGTCGCGCAGGGGCTGGCCGGTGCCCACCGGCAGGTCCCGGTACGCCTGGAACGGGTCGCCATTGACCACCGTGCCGGAGGTCCGGCGCGCCACCGCCACCGCCAGGGCCGACTTGCCGGAAGCGGTGGGTCCGAGGATGGCGATCCGGCACGGGGCCGAACAATACATGGTCAGGCTCCTGTCTTTACGGGGACGTCCGTAGTTCCGCCCATCGTGCCTTACGGTCGGTATCGGGTTCCTTTATTTCGCGCCGACCCACGGGTGCGTGGTCCGCTTGCAACGTCCTCGCTGCGCTGCGGGCGATGCAAGCGGCCACGCTGCTCCTTCCCCCCGGGGACGAGTCGATTCGTCTTCGTTTCATTGAACAAATTTCAGAACCACCATCCCGGGACCCTGGACATTCCAGGGAGCGGACTCCTCGCCCCCCTGCCGCCAACCGAAGGAACCCCCACCCCAGGCGGGGAAGGTCTGCGTGAGACCTTGGCGCACGCGCAGGAGGCGAAGCCGACGAGCATGCGGCAAGGCTCCCACGCACCGGTGGGTCGGCGCACCGGCACGGGACCCGGAGGCGACCGGAAGGCGCGACGGCCGGTACAGCGGACGCCACAGTCAGGCTCGCTTCGCTGCGGGCGATGCAAGCGGCCACGCTGCTCCTTCCCCCCGGGGACGAGTCGATTCGTCTTCGTTTCATCGAACGTAACCGTTCAGGGGGTCTCCGTGCTGATAGGTCTTGGCTCGGGATGGATTGTTTTTTTCGGCGATCCTCGGTTCCCCGGCGCCTCGGCGATAGGCAGTTTCTTAACTCATGCGGCGCGAATAGTAGATGCGCAGTAAGGGGTCTGAAAAAGCTTATCGCCGAGGCGCCAAAGATGCCGAGGATCGCCGAGAAAGGCAGTAAGCGCTCTTGGTTCAATACGCCATAAGGTGGGCGGGGTAACTGAACGGTTACCATTGAACAAGATTCAAAGCAACCATCCCGGGACCCTGGGCATCCCAGGGAGAGGTTTCCTCGCCCCCCTGCCGCCAACCGAAGGAACCCCCACCCCAGGCGGGGAAGGTCTGCGTGAGACCTTGGCGCACGCGCAGGAGGCGAAGCCGACGAGCATGCGCCAAGGCTCTCACGCACCGGTGGGTCGGCGCACCCGCACGGAACCCGATTGCGACCGGAAGGCGCGACGGCCGGGACATCGGGCGCCACCGTCACGCTAGGCGCCCGCGGAGCGCAGGGCGAGAGTCCGGGCCGCGGCGTCCCGGGCCAGTCGGGCCGCGTCCAGCGCGTGGTCCAGGGCGTCGGCGGGATCCTGGGCCAGGGCGAGCAGGGCCTCGCACTGGTCCCTGAGCCGCGCCAGGTCGCCGCCGGATCGGGCAGGCCCGGGCTCCGCCGCCTCCAGGATCTTCAGGAAGCAGCGCAGCGCCGAGCAGGCCGCGCTGACGGCGGCGGGCGAGCGCCGCCGCCCGGCCCGGATGGCCAGGGCCGCGGCCAGGAAGCCGCAGCCCGTCCTCGAACACCGACTGGAGCGCGCCCTGCGGCCCCGCGGCCCCGGACATCGGCCGGCCGCCCTGGCGGTTCACGGGCGCCCGCCCTCGGGCGTCACCGGGTAGTCCCCGGTGAAGCAGGCGTAGCAGAAGCCCTGGCCGTCCCGGTCGCCGCATGGCGGCCTGCAGGTCCTCCAGGGTGAGGTAGCCGATGGTGTCGGCCCCGATGAACTCCCGGATCTGGCTCGGCGGTCCCGGCGTGGCGGCCAGCAGGTGGTCCCGGCTGGGCGTGTCGATGCCGTAGAAGCAGGAGTGGGTGGTGGGCGGGCTGCTGATGCGCACGTGCACTTCCGCGGCGCCGGCGGCCCGCACCATCTGCGACGATCTTGCGGCTGGTGGTGCCGCGCACCAGGCTGTCGTCCACCAGCACCACGCGCTTGCCCTTGAGCAGCTCGCGCACCGGGTTGAGCTTCACCTTCACGCCGAAGGAGCGGATGCTCTGCGGGGTTCGATGAAGGTGCGGCCCACGTAGTGGTTGCGGATGAGCCCGAACTCGAAGGGGATGCCCGACTGCTCCGCGTAGCCCAGGGCCGCCGACACGCCGGAGTCCGGCACCGGCACCACCAGGTCCGCCTCGACCGGGTGGCGCCGGGCCAGGAGCCGGCCCATCTCCCGGCGGGTGGCCATGACGCTCAGGCCGTACACCAGGGAATCGGGCCGGGAGAAGTAGACGTGCTCGAAGACGCAGGGCTTGGGCCGGACCTGGGGCCGGGGAAAGTGGGAATGGCATGCCGTCCCGGTCCAGCACCAGCACTTCGCCGGGCTCCACCTCCCGCACGTATTCGGCCCCCAGCAGGTCGAAGGCGCAGGTCTCGCTGGAGAACACCGTGGCCCCGCCCAGCCGGCCCATGGACGAGGGGCCGGAAGCCGTGCGGGTCGCGCACCGCCATCAGCTGGGTCTCGGTGAGGAGCAGGATGGAGTAGGCCCCCTCGCACCTGGCGCCAGGGCCTCCAGCAGCGCGTCCTCCAGGTTGGCGGCGCGGGCGCGGTTGATGAGCGCCAGGATCACTTCGGAGTCGGAGGGGCTGCTGAACACCTGGCCGCTCTGGATGAGCCGGGAGCGCAGCTCCTCGGTGTTGGTGAGGTTGCCGTTGTGGCAGAGGGCCACCTGGCCGAAGCGGCCCTCCACCAGGAACGGGTGGGCGGCCGAAGCCACGTTGCCGCCGGTGGTGGAGTAGCGGGTGTGGCCGATGGCCGCCGTCCCCGGGCAGCTGGTCCAGGATCGCCTCGGTGAAGATGTCGGCCACGTGGCCCAGGCCCTTGTGCAGGTGCAGCCTGCCCTCGGCCCGGGAGCAGATGCCCGCCGCCTCCTGGCCGCGGTGCTGCAGGGCGTAGAGGCCCAGGTAGGTCTGCCTGGAAGCTTCCAGCTCCGGCCAGATGCCGAACACCCCGCATTCGTCCTTGAAAGCCATGCGTCCCCCAAGGATCAAGGATAGCCGAGGCCGGACGGTTGCGCCCCGTAAGGCGGATCTTGCCTAGTCATGGGAAGCCGGCCAGGTTGGGATCCCTTTCCGCCAGGCGGGAACCGTGCGCCGCCTTGGCGACCTCATCGGACTTCGCCAGGGCCTGGCGGAGATCCTCGATGAGGTCGGCGGCGTCCTCGATGCCCACCGACAGCCGGATCAGGCCGTCGCCGATGCCCGCCCGCCGCCGCGCTTCCGGCGTCATGGAGGCGTGGGTCATGCTGGCCGGGTGGGCCACCAGGCTTTCCACCCCGCCCAGGCTCTCGGCCAGGGTGAACCACTCGCAGGCCCAGCAGCAGCCGCTCCACGGCCGCCTGGGACCCGTCCTTCAGCTCGAAGCTGAGCATGGCGCCGAAGCCGCGCTGCTGGCGCCTGGCCAGTTCGTGCTGGGGGTGGCCGGGCAGGCCGGGGTAGTTCACCGCGGCCACGGCCGGGTGCTGCGGCCAGCGCCCGGGCCACGGCCAGGGCGTTGCGCTCGTGCGCCGCCATGCGCAGGTGCAGGGTCTTCAGGCCGCGCAGGATCAGGAAGCAGTCGTGCGGGCTCTGGCTGGTGCCCAGGAGGTTGTTGAGGGCGGCGATGCGCTGGGCCAGGGCCGGCTGGCCGGGCGCCGCCACCACCGCGCCGCCCACCACGTCGCTGTGCCCGTTGAGGTACTTGGTGGTGCTGTGCACCACCAGGTCGGCGCCGAAGTCGAACGGCCGCTGCAGCGCCGGCGACAGGAAGGTGTTGTCCACCACCAGCAGCGCGCCGGCTTCCCTGGCCAGCGCGGCCAGGGCCGCAAGGTCGGACAGCCGCAGCAGGGGGTTGGAAGGGGTCTCCACCCAGATCATGCGGGTGTCAGGGCGCAGGGCGGCCCGCGCGGCGTCCAGGTCGGCCAGGTCCAGGTAGGTGGTGCCGAGGCCGTAGACCGCCCGGGCGTGCTCCAGGGTGCGGAAGGTGCCGCCGTAGCAGTCCTCGGTGCAGAGCACGTGGCTGCCGTGCGCCAGCAGGTTCAGCGCCACCAGGATGGCGCTCATGCCGGACGGGTGCAGGTGGCCCCGCTGCCGCCCTCCAGGGCGGCGATGGCCTGTTCCAGCCGCTCCCGGGTGGGGTTGCCGCTGCGGGTGTAGTCGAACCCGCCGTTGCTGCGGATGTCGGAAAAGGCGAAGGTGCTGGTCTGGTAGATGGGCGGCGCCACCGCCCCGAAGGCCGGGTCCGGCAGGGAGCCGGCGTGGACGCACCGGGTGGCCGGACCCGCCCCCTCCAGCAGCCCGCTCCGGCGCGCCCAGCCCGCCACAGGCGGGGTGCCGGGAGGGACCACGGTGAAGTGGTAGGCCGGGTTGCCCGGCACGTTGCTGTCGAGGTGCTGTTCGCTCATGGGATCCTCCTGGGGGTGGAGGACCTCCGCCGTTCCCGCGTGATTCAGATCGCTTGCCAGCCCATCGTCCGCCCGGCATCTTTCCCGCGGCCTTCGCCGCAGGCAGGAATTGGCACCACGCCCTCGCGAGCAGGTTGCCAAGGTTTCACAGGGCCTGTCCCTCCACCTTTCTGGATATCGCGCTATGGAACTGACAAAGATCCTGCTGGCAGCCAGGATAGCCTGACCGCAGGGCCTCCTTCAAGAGGAATATTACCTGTTTAGTAAGTAACGTCTCATGAATGGTCTCGGCCGGCATTAACGCCGGTACAAGCCGAAAATGATTTCCCTCAGCGATCCTCAGCGTAATCTCTGCGTCTCCGCGTTTCAATTGGATCACTCATGCTCCGACGCATTGCCCCTTCGCGCCGGCATACCTAAGATCCAATTGAAACGCGGAGACGCGGAGATCTCGCTGAGGATCGCTAAGAAATGCATGGACACCTGTACAACCGGTATTGCCTCGACCGGGCCGGAAGGGCATGGGATCTGTTTAGTCATTTGGTAAGAAATAGTTATAATGAGTAGATCCGACCGTACCAGACCCCAGGGAGACCCCATGAACATAGCTCCGGATGCCACCCGGCTCGTCGGCCACACGCCGCTGGTGCGCCTCAACCGGGTGACCGGCGGGGCCAAGGCCACGGTGCTGGCCAAGCTGGAGATGTACAACCCCGCCAGCAACGTCAAAGACCGGATCGGGGTCGCCATGGTCGAAGCCGCGGAACGGGCGGGAAAGATCAACGATGAAACCATCCTCATCGAGCCCACCAGCGGGAACACCGGCATCGCCCTGGCCTGGGTCGCCGCGGCCCGGGGCTACCGGCTGACCCTGGTGATGCCCGAGTCCATGAGCCTGGAGCGCCGGCAGGTGCTGAAACTGCTCGGGGCCAGCCTGATTCTCACGCCGGCCGCGGCAGGCATGGCCGGCGCCGTGCAGCGGGCGGAAGACCTCGCCCGCGCGGATTCCCGCTACCTGCTCCTGCAGCAGTTCTCCAACCCCGCCAACCCCGCGGTCCACCACCTCACCACCGGGCCTGAAATCTGGCGGGACACGGATGGCGGCGTGGACATCCTCATCGCCGGCGTGGGCACGGGCGGCACCCTCACCGGGGCCGGGGCCTTCCTCAAGGAGCAGAAGCCCGGGGTCCGGATCGTGGCGATGGAACCCGCCGCCTCCCCCACCCTCTCCACGGGAGGCCGGGGCCCCCATCCCATCCAGGGGATCGGCGCCGGTTTCATACCGGAGGTCCTGCGCCTGGACCTGTTGGACGAAGTGGTCACGGTCCCCAGCGAAGCCGCCATCGAGTTTTCGCTGCGGCTGGCCCGGGAAGAGGGGCTCTTCGTCGGCATCTCCTCGGGCGCGGCGGCCTGGGCCGCGGTCCAGGTCGCCCTGCGCCCCGAGAATGCAGGAAAGACCCTCGTGGTGATCTTCCCAGATGCCGGCGACCGCTACCTCAGCACGACCGCCTTCCAGTCGGTGCTTACCGAATAGCGGGTTTCCGTTCAGGCCTTGGCCAGGCCTTCCTCCAGGGCGCCGAGGATGTCGTCGATGTGCTCGATGCCGATGGAGAGCCGCACCAGGTCGGGGGTCAGCCCGCCCTCCAGCTGTTGCGCCCCGCTCAGCTGCGAGTGGGTGGTGCTGGCGGGGTGGATGATCAGGCTCTTGGCGTCGCCCACGTTGGCCAGGTGGGAGAACAGGGGGATGTTGTCGATGAGCCGCACGCCCGCCTCGGAGCCGCCCTTGATGCCGAAGACGACCATGCCGCCGAAGCCATGGCTGAGATACTTGACCGCCAGTTCGTGACTGGGGTCCCCCGGCAGCCCCGGGTAGCGCACCCACGCCACCTTGGGGTGCTTCTGCAGGTACTTGGCCACCGCCAGGGCGTTTTCGCTGTGGCGCACGATGCGCAGGGGCAGGGTCTCGATGCCCTGGAGGAAAATCCACGCGTTGTCGGGCGAGATCGCCGCGCCCAGGTTGCGCAGGGGAACGGTCCGGGCCCTCAGGATGAAGGCCAGGGGAGCCAGGGGCGCCGGCAGGTCGTAGCCCCAGCGCAGCCCATGGTAGTTGGGATCCGGCTCGGTGAAGAGGGGATGCCGGCCCGCCTTCCAGTCGAAGCCGCCGGCGTCCGTGATGATGCCGCCGATCCCGGTGCCGTGCCCGCCGAGCCACTTGGTGAGGGAATTCACCACGATGTCCGCGCCGTACTGGATGGCCTGGAGCAGGTAGGGCGTGGAGAAGGTGGCGTCCACGATGAGGGGAAGGCCGTTGCGGTGGGCCACGGCGGCGATCTTCCCGATGTCCACCACGTCCAGGAGTGGGTTGCCGATGGTCTCGATGAAGATGGCCCGCGTCTTCGGCCCGATCGCCTGCTGGAATCCCTCCGGGTCCTTGGGGTCCACGAAGTTGACCTTGATGCCCAGCGCCGGGAGGATGGCGTCGAACTGGGTGTAGGTCCCGCCATAGAGGTTGTTCGCGGAGACGATGTCGTCGCCCGCCTGGGCCAGGGTGATGATGGAGTAGAAGATCGCCGAAGTGCCGGAAGCCAGGGCCAGGGAAGCGGCGCCCCCTTCCAACTGGGTGACGCGCTGCTCGAGGACGTCCTGGGTGGGGTTGCCGATGCGCGTGTAGATGTTACCAAGTTCCTTGAGCGCGAAAAGGTTCGCCGCGTGTTCGGTGCTCTTGAAGACATAGGAGCTGGTGCGGTGCAGGGGAACGGCGCGGCTCAGGGTGGTGGGGTCCGGGGTCTGGCCGCCGTGAAGGGCGATGGTTTCGGGATGGTAGGGGTTGGCCATGGGAGGCTCCTTCCGAAAAGGGTTTGGGGGGGGTGGATGTGGATTCCCTTACGGGCGACCCGGGGGGGATCCGGCGATCCCCCCCGAGGCCCTCTTGCGCAGGTTCCGCACTTCGATCATGGCGCCGGGTGTCCGGCTGGGCGCGGAACTGGATAGGTTTTCATCCATTTCAACGGTTACGCTCATCAGTCGCGCCTGACTCTCTGGAGGAAACTGCGGGTGCGCGACTCGCGGGTCTGCTCGAACACCTGCTGCGGCGTGCCCTCCTCCACGATGACCCCGCCGTCCATGAACGCCGCGTGGCTGGCCACCTCGCGGGCGAAGGTCATCTCATGGGTCACGACCATCATGGTCATGCCGTCCCGGGCCAGGCCCTTCATGACATCCAGCACCCCGCCCACCACTTCGGGATCCAGCGACGAGGTGGGCTCGTCGAACAGGATCACTTCCGGGTCCATGGCCACGGCCCGGGCGATGCCCACCCGCTGCTGCTGGCCGCCGGAAAGCTGGGAAGGGAAATGGTGGAAGCGGTCCGCCAGCCCGACCTTCTCGAGGCACAAGGCACCCCGGTCGCGGGCCTCCTTGACCGGGAGCCCCTTCACCACCATGAGCCCTTCCATCACGTTTTCCAGGGCGGTCTTGTTCCGGAACAGGTTGTAGTTCTGGAAGACCATCGTGGTCTTCCTGCGCAGCGCGGCGATCTGGGCCTTGCGGACGGAGGCCGTGTCCACTTCCAGGTCGCCGATGCGGATGGTGCCCCGGTCGGCCCGCTCCAGGTAGTTGATGCAGCGCAGCAGGGTGGACTTGCCGGAGCCGCTCGGCCCCAGGAGCACCACCACGTCGCCCTTCCTGACCTCCAGGTCGATGCCTTTCAGGACCTGGTTGTGGTGGAAGGCCTTCCAGATGTTCTCCAGCTTGATCATGATGGCCTCACCGCCGACATCCCCTCGAAGCGCCGCACCCTTTTCTCCCCCAGCGCCACCAGGCGCTCGATGACGATGCAGATGCCCCAGTACACCAGCGCCACCGCCACGTAGACCTCGAAGAAGCGAAGCCCGCGCGCGCCCAGGATCTTGGCCTCGCCCATCATCTCCACGACGGAGATCATGAAGGCGAGGGAAGTGTCCTTGACCAGCGCGATGACGGTATTGCCGAAGCTCGGCAGGGCCACCGCCAGCGCCTGGGGCAGCACAATCCGCTGCATCCCCCTCAGGGACGACATGCCCACCGAAAGGGCCGCCTCCATCTGCCCCTTGTCCACGGCCAGGATGGCGGCGCGGATGGTCTCGGAGAGATAGGCCGAGACGTTGAAGGTGAACGCGAAATAGATGAACACGATGGCCGGGATCCGGCTCACGTCCAGGTTCCACCCGTATTTCCCGCGCAGGAATTCCACCACCAGGGGGATGCCGTAGTAGGACAGGTAGATCTGCACGAGCATGGGCGTGCCGCGTGCGAACGAGACGTAGATGACGCCGATCTGCTTCAGCACGGGAACCTTGTAGATCCGCACCAGGGCCACGGCCAGCCCCCCGGCCAGGGAGGCCAGCATGGCCACGAAGGCGATCTTCAGGGTGACCGGGATGACCCTGGCCAGTTCCGGGAAGGTCGAAAGGAAGAACGGGATGTCGAAGATATCGCCCACGGCTCGCGGGCTACCGGGTGAAGTCGGCGCCGAACCACTTCTGGGACAGCCTGACCAGGGTGCCGTCCTGCTTGATCTCGGCGAGACCCTTGTTGAACAGGGCGTTCAGCGCCTCGCCCTGGGCGTCCTTGCGGAAGACGAAGTAGGAAGGCTCGTATTCCAGGGGCTTGCCCACGACCTTGACGTTGGTGCCGAGCTTCTTGGCGTTGTATCCGACGGTCAGGCGATCGTTCACGGTGGCGTCCAGCCGGCCCGCGACGATGTCCTGCAGCACGGTCGTCAGGTTCCCATCGTAGTACTTGAGTTCGATGGGGTTGCCATTCTTCTGGTTGAACGCTTCCAGGTGCTTGGTGTAGTTGCTGCCGACTCCCGTGCCGACTTTCAGGCCTTTCAGGTCCGCATAGCCGTTGGCGAAGCTCCCGGGCCGGTCGCCGCGGACGATGATCTGGGCGCCGGAAACGAGGTAGTCCTCGGAAAAGTTGTATTTCTGGGCACGCTGGGGATTCTTGGAGATCTGGTTGGCCACGAGGTCGAACTTCTTGGAGTCCAGCGCGAGGAACATGCTGTCCCAGGGGGTAGGCACGAACTTGACCTCGAGGTTGACGCGCCGGGCGATCTCCTGCACCACTTCCACGTCATATCCCGTGATGACGCCCTTCTCGTCGAGGAAGGTGAAGGGGGCGTAGACCCCCTCGGTGCCGACGGTGACGGTCTGTTGGGTTGACGCGGCGGACAGCCCCGGAGTGGAAAAGATGGCGAGGAGACTGCCGGCGGCGAGCGCCAGGGCCTGGAGGGACTTGCTGATCTGTCGGTTCATGGTCGTTGGCTCCATGGATGGGGGGAGGGAAGGAAGCCTGCGGGAGGCTCGGTGCAGAGCAAAGGCCGGAGCGATCGGTTCTGCGATCGGTCCGGCCTGGGGAAAGACGGAATCATCCTGTCGCATCACCTACGGGGTCGCGCCGCGACAGTGACAGCAAAGGCTGAAGATTTCTTGGGTCACGGCTGCTTCTCCACGGTGGGCGTTACCCCAGGATTAATTACTAAATCTACCAACAAAGAAAGAATATCGTCTCGGACACCAGTAGACCGGATCATCAGACCGAAGTCAATTATTTTTTTAATTTTTATCAGATTAGTAAGAAATGCCTTTTGGAGCGGGAAACAGATTCCACTATCATGGAGGTGGCATTCTCCAGGAACCCTCGGCCCCGCCGGAACCCTGGCGCACGAAGCCGAAGGAGGGCGCATTGGCCGACCGACTCAACGAGGTCCTGCACCGCGAGGTCTTCACCCATGAAGATCTGGTCACCCTGCTCGGCCTCCGGTCTCCTTCCGAGGTGGCCCGGCTGCGCGCGCGGGCCAATGAGGTGCTCAACCGGAACCTGGGCCCCAAGGTCTTCTACCGGGGCATCATCGAGTTCTCCAACATCTGCGCCAGGGACTGCCTCTACTGCGGAATCCGGGCCGGGAACCCCAGCGTCGAGCGCTACACGCTCACCGAACGGGAGATCATGGACGCCGCCCTGTGGTGCGCCGCCGAAGGCTACGGGTCCGTGGTGCTCCAGGCCGGCGAGCGCAGCGACGCGGGCTTTGTCACCTGGGTGGAGCATCTGATCCGCCGCATCCGGTCGGAATCGGTCGGCCCGCACCTGCCCCAGGGCCTGGGCATCACCCTTTCGCTCGGGGAGCAGGACCCGGAGACCTACCGGCGCTGGCGCCAGGCCGGCGCCCACCGCTACCTGCTGCGCATCGAGACCACGGACCCCGGGCTGTTCGCCCGGATCCACCCGCCCGCCCAGACCCTGGAGGCCCGGCGCCAGGCCCTGCGGGACCTGGACGCGAGCGGTTTCCAGGTGGGCACGGGGGTGATGATCGGCATCCCCGGGCAGACCCTGGACATGCTCGCCAGGGACATCGCCTTCTTCCGGGACAACCCGATCGACATGATCGGGATGGGCCCCTGGCTGCCGCACGAGCACGGGCTCATGAACGACTGGCCGCAGCCCCTGTCGGCGGAAGAGCAGCTGCAGCTCGCCTTCAACATGATCGCGACGGTCCGCCTGGCCTGCCCGGATCTCAACATCGCCTCGACCACCGCGCTCCAGGCGATGGTGCCCGACGGCCGCGAGCGGGGCCTCAGCTACGGGGCCAACGTCACCATGCCCAACCTCACGCCCGTGCGGGCGCGGGGGAACTACAAGCTGTACGAAGGCAAACCCTGCATGGATGAGGCGCGGGAGGAGTGCAAGGGCTGCCTGCTGGGCCGGGTCGAGTCCATCGGCCGGGAGGTGGCCTTCAACGCCTGGGGCGACGCTCCGCGCTACGCCAGGCGGCAGGGGGAAGCCCGGTTCTAGGAGCCTGACTACGTATTAGAAGGCCCCGCGACGACGTCTGGAGGCCCGATTGTCGTGCGCAAGGCCCGCAGGAGGATGTTAATGCATCCTTCAAGGGACTTGCACACGAGAAGCGGGCCTCCAGACGTCGCCCTTCGGGTGATGGCAGCGGCCACGGCAATCCCGCGTTACGCTCGGCGAACGATTATCCAAATCGCTCACCTCGCGTGCCTTGTCTTGCCATGGCGGTGCCATCATCGCGGGGCCTTCTAATACGTAGTCAGGCTCCTAGGGCACCGCTTCGGTCTCGACGGCTTCGGGGTCCGGGGCCGATCGGGTCCTTTCGGCCAGGTGCTGGAGCGTCCTGAGCAGCGCGGTGCCCTCTTCCGCCGGGACCGGGCGGCGCCCGAGGGCTACCCCGGACAGGTGGATCTCCACGGACTCGAGGTCGCCATCGGGCTGGGCGGTGCTGAGGTAGGCCAGGGCCAGCAGGCCCGGGGACACCTCCGCCAGGTAGGCATAGACGCCCACCCCGGGGGGGTTTGCACCTGCCACAACCGGCACCAGCGCTTGCCGATGGTCATGCCCTGCTCCAGCGGCACCACCTGGGCGGCGGGGCCCGAGAAGTAGCAGAAGCCCAGGGCCCGGACCAGCATGGCCGGGGTGGGGACCTTCCCGTTCAGCACCAGCGGCTCGATCTGCCAGCTGCCCATGCGCGGCCGGTGCACCCTGTTGCGGGTGGAGAGGGCCGGGGTCGCCACCATCCGGAAGGCGCTCTCCACCGCCGCCGGTTCCTCCCGGGTGCGCACCTTGAGCCGGTAGTCCAGGTGAGCATCGTCCACCCCGCCCGCCAGCAGCGGAACGGCCATGCCCATGAGAATTGAAAACACCCGCATGAAATATAGATTACCGCCCGGTCCGGGCCCTTGCACCCTTTTTTGCCCGGCTGGGTCCAGAATGGACGGATGCCTCTCTGCTTCGACCTCGACGGCACCCTGGGACAGTTCGGCGGCGGCTACCTGCTGCTTCGGCAGGCGCTGGCCGAACTGTGGGGGGAGCAGCCGACGGCGGCCGACCTGGCCCGGTGCCAGGGCTCGACCGATTGGGAGATCGTCGACCAGCTGCACCGCATGCGCTTCGGCACCGGCCTCGGGGAAGCGGAATACGCGGCCTACGACCGCGCCTGCCTGGCGCAGTTCGCCGCCACGTTCCACCCCGAGGGGCGCCGCCACACCGCTTTCGAAGGCATCATCGCCGGCATGGCGCTCCTGGCCGACGCCGGACACCGGGTCTGGCTGGTCTCGGGCAACACCCCGTCGGTGCTGGATTTCAAGGCCAGGGTGCTGGGGGTGGACGCGCGCATCCCGCGCCTGGGCAGCCTGCCCCGCCTGGACCGGGCCGGACTGATCCGCAAGGCCCTGGAGGGCTGCCCCGGCCCGCACCTCTATGTCGGCGACCGGCCCCACGACCGGCTGGCCGCGGAAGCCGCGGGGGTGCCGTTCCTGGGCGTGGGCCCCCTGGTGCCCGGCGACCACCCGATCCTGGACTCCGGGGCCGAGGCCGGGCACCTGGTGCGGGCGGTGGGCGCGCTGCTCAGCCGGGCGGAACCGCCGGCCTGACGCCCGCGCCCAACGCCTTGCGCACGACCCCCAGGGCGTCCTTGATGCTGCACGGCTTGGGCAGGAACCCGGCCAGCCCCTGGCTGGCCAGGGCCGAGGTCGCCTCCTTTTCGCTGTACCCGCTCATGAGCACCACCGGCAACTCCGGGGCCAGCTTGCGGATTTCCGCGAACACCTCCTGCCCGCCCATGCGCGGCATGGTCAGGTCGAGCAGCACCACGGAAATGGCGGAGCGGTGCCGGTTGAAGGCGCCCAGCCCCTCCACCCCGTCCGCCGCCTCGAGCACCCTGAAGCCGGCGATTTCGAAGCCCTGGCGCAGGACGGAGCGGATGGTCGGCTCGTCGTCCACCAGCAGCAGGACCTCGCCCCCGCCCGGCGCCAGGGCGTCCTCGACCTCCGGACCCGGTTCGGGCGCCGTGCCGCCGGGGGGGATGGGCTGCGGGCTCCCGCTGCCGGCATGGGCCTCCATCTGCCGGCACAGGGCGGAGGCCCGGGCCGTGCCGGACTGGATGCGCTCAAGGTGCTCGCGCACCCGGGCCGGGACCCCGGGGCCCTCCAGGGCGATCTCGGCGGACCCCTGGATCGCCATCAGGGCGTTGTTGAGATCGTGCAGGACGCCCCGCGCCTGGTCGCCCATGCTCTCCTGCTCCTGGGCCTGCAGCAGGGCGCTTTCACTGGAGCGCTGCCCGGTCACGTCGTGGATCACGGCCAGGAATTCCGCCGGCTTGCCGCCCGGGTGCCGGACGAAGACGGTCATGCGACTCTGGAACCATCGGTATGAGCCCCGGTGGTCGCGCAGCCTGAAGGTCTGCTCCTGCACCGTCTCCTTGCCGGGAGCGGCGGGCGGTTCCAGCAGCTTCTCGTACTGGCTCTTGAGGACCGGCAGATCCTCCGGATGCACCAGCGAGGTGAAGAAGGTCAGCCCGCCCTTGGTGAAGTCGTCCTGGTCGTAGCCCAGCAGGTTGGCCACGGCCGGATTCAGGTACAGGAAGTTGCGCGACGCGGCGTCGATGATGGCATGGATGTCCTGGGAGAGGTCGGCCACCGTCTCGATGTAGCGCTCCCCTTCCTCCAGGGCCAGTTCCGTGTCCCGGGCGCGCGCCATGACCCGCTTGATGGCCAGCAGTCCCAGGACGGCCATGGCCGCCACGCCGATGCCGGGCAGCGGACTGGCCGGCCCGGGCAGGAACATCAGCGCCCCTGCGGTGCCCAGGAACGCCAAGGTGAAGAGGCCGAGCAGGGTCGCGGTGGAGAACAGGCGGTACACGGGCGCTGCGGACATGGTTCACCTCCAGGTCGAATGGACAAGAGGGACGATATCGTTCGAACCATTTCAGCAGCAAAACCCGGGATCCGGTGTCTTATTTATGCAAGCATAGGGGTCCATGGAGGTCGCCATGCCGTTCCCCACCCTTGTAGCGCCCCGGGAGATCCAGCCCGGAAGCGTCCTGCTGGATGCCCGCCCCGGCCCGGACACCTTTGCCGGCGGCCATCTGCCGGGCGCCCTGCACGCGGACCTGGAACTGCCTGGCTCAGCACCGGCTGCGCCCGTCCGACCCGGCCCGGGGCGGCCGCCACCCGCTGCCGCCGCCCCGGCAGCTGGGCGGCGCCAGCTGGGCGCCTGGGGCATCACCCCGGAAACCTGGGTGGTGGCCTACGACGACGCCAACGGCGGCAACGGCGCGGCCCGCCTCTGGTGGATGCTCCGGGCCTTCGGCCACCAGCGCGCCGCCGTGCTGGACGGCGGCCTGCAGGCCGCCCTGGCCGAGGGGCTGCCCGGCCCCGGGGCCCGGCCCGCGCCGGCGCCGCCCTACCCCGGCGACCGCTGGACTCTGGCCCACCGTCTCGATCTGGAGGAGGTCGACCGGCTGCGCCTGGACCCGGCCTGGAAGGTGCTCGATGTGCGCGCCGCGGCGCCGCTACCGGGGCGAGACCGAAACCTTCGACCCCGTGGCCGGCCACATCCCCGGGGCCCTGAACCTGCCGTTTGCCGAGAACCTGGACGCTGCGAGCCGCTTCAAGGACCCTGCCGCCCTGCGCACGCTCTACCTGGACTTCCTGGCCGGCACCGACCCCGCCCACCTGGTGGTGCACTGCGGCAGCGGGGTCACCGCCTGCCATACCCTGCTGGCCCTGGAACTGGCGGGACTGCCCGGCGCCTCCCTCTACGTCGGATCCTGGAGCGAGTGGTGCCGGAACCCGAAGCCGCGGGCGGATGCAAAATCTTGACCGAAACAATCAGGAACATTATATTATAAGGGTTTCGACAGGACGGCCCCCTTGAAGATTTCCGCTCGCGGCAGGTATTCCATGCAAGCGCTGTTCGATCTTGCGCACAACAGCCACGGCCAGCCCGTGCCCCTGCACCTGATCGCCCAGAGGCAGGAGCTCAGCCTGCCGTTCCTGGAGCAGATCTTCAACCGCCTGAAGAAGTCGGGCATCGTGGCCAGCGTGCGCGGGCCCAAGGGCGGCTACGTCATCACCCGGCCCTGCAACCAGGTCACCGTGGGCGACGTGCTGCGGCTCACCGACAGCGGGTTCTACGCCGCCGCCAAGGAGGATCCGGGCGCGGCCAGGTCGGCGCTGAGGGCCGACGTGAAGATGAACGAGCTGCTGTGGAAACAGCTCTCCAGCCAGATCACCCACTTCATGGACACCATCACCCTGGCCGACCTGTGCGTGGAAAGCCACAGCAACAGCTGCCCCAGCTGCACCTGTCCGGAATACACGCAGAGCGTGCAGGAGCAGCTCGACTCGGGCGAGCGCAAGCGCTGCGCGGCGCTGGACTGAGCGCTTGAGCAACCCCTGCGCCCTTCCCAGCCTCGCGAAGCCGCCCGGCGAGGCGGACCTGCGCGGCCTCGCCAAGCTCGAGGAGCGGATCCGGCGCCGCGTGGGCACCGCCGTGCACGAGTTCGGCCTGATCGACGACGGCGACCGCATCCTGGTGGGGCTCAGCGGCGGCAAGGACTCCTGGGCCCTGCTGGACGTGCTGGTGTCCCTGAGGCGGCGCGCCCCGATCGACTTCGAACTGGCCGGGGTCACCATCGACCCGGGCTTCCCCGCCTACGCCCCCGACCGCATCGCCGAAGTGTGCGAGGTCATGGGCATCCCCCACGAGATCCTGCCGGCGCCCATCGACATGATGGTGCGCAAGCGGCCCGAGGTCACCCCCTGCGCCATGTGCTCCCGGTTCCGCCGGGGCGTGCTCTACTCCTACGCCAAGGAGCGGGGCTTCAACAAGATCGCCCTTGGCCACCACCTGGACGACCTGATCGAGACCCTGCTGCTCAACCAGTTCTTCGAGGGCCGGCTGTCCACCATGCCGCTCAAGCTCGTGGCCGACGACGGCGGCAACACCGTGATCCGCCCGCTGGGCACCTGCGAGGAGGAGGACCTGCGCCGCCTCGCCTGGCTCAAGGGCTACCCCATCGTGCCCTGCGGCTGCCCGCTGTGCGGCGCCTCGGTGCTGGAGTCGCGCCGGGCCCAGGTGAAGGCCCTGGTGGCCCAGCTGCGCGAGACCATTCCCGACCTCAAGTTCTCCATGCTCAAGGCCATGAAGAACGTCAAGAGCACGCACCTGCTGGATCCGAGGCTTTATTGAAGGGCTGACCTTGTCTCCCAAACTTTCGCTGATCGTCCCCTGCTACAACGAGGAGGCAACCATCGCAGCCTGCCTCGAGCGGGTCCGCGGCGCCCTTGGCGGAAAGGATGGCCTGGAACTCGAGCTCATCGTCGTCGATGACGCTTCCAGGGACAACAGCTTCGCGATCCTGGAGCGTATCGTGGCCGCCGACCCGGCCGTCAAGCTGGTGCGGCACGAACGGAACCGGGGGAAGGGCGCGGCGCTGCGCACCGGCTTCATGCTCGCGACGGGCGACTTCGTCGGCATCCAGGACGCGGACCTGGAGTACGACCCTGAACAGTACCTGCTGATGCTCGAGGCCATGCTGGACGGCAGGGCGGATGTGGTCTACGGTTCGCGCTACCTTCGTCCGGACACGAGGCGCGTCCTGTATTTCTGGCACACCTGGATGAACAAGTCGCTCACGTTCGTCTCCAACATGTTCACGAACCTCGATATCACGGACATGGAAACCTGCTACAAGCTGTTTCGCCGGGAGGTCATCCAGGCGATCGCGCCAACCCTGAAGGAGGACCGCTTCGGTTTCGAACCGGAGGTCACGGCAAGGGTCGCGAAGAGCGGCCGGAACGTGTATGAGTGCGCGATTTCCTATCATCCGCGGTCCTACGAAGAGGGGAAGAAGCTCGGCTGGAAGGACGGCTTGCGGGCCCTGTATTGCATCCTGCACTACGGCGCGGACACTGCGCCGCTCCCGATGCAGGTGCTCATCTACCTGTTCATAGGGTTCACCGCCCTGGTGGTCAACCAGGCGGGTTTTTTCGCCCTGCTGGCGTCGGGGGTGCCGCTGCATCCGGCGATCGTCGCCGCCTATGCCCTCTCCGCATTATCAAACTATGTGCTGTGCATCGTGATCCTGTTCCGGCACAAGGCGCGGTGGAACACCGGCGGCGAGATCCTCCTGTATGTCCTGTCGGTGATGGTCATGTGCGGCGCGGATTACGCGCTGACGACAGGGCTCATCGCGCTCTCGTGGGGTTCCGGCCAAGCCAAGTTCTGGTCCTCGATCGCGGGATTCATCGGGAACTTCCTGCTGCGGCGCTTCCTGGTCTTCCCTTCGAAAAAGGCCGCCTGAGGCGGGGCGGAATTCCTGCCTCGGCCGGTCCTGGAAAGGCGCGCTCGAAGCAAAAGGATTCGCGAGGGGCGATGACGTTCCCCCTGCATGAGCATCTAACTAGCAGCGATCTCAGGAATAACCAAGGAACCGGGCGGCCCGTCACCGGGCCCGGCCATGGGTCCGTGCGCCTCGCCTGAGGTCCGCCGTCGCTCCACCATCCGTTCGCGCACCTTTTTCCCGGAGGTATCGTGCAAATTCCCAGATGGTTCTATCCGCTGGCACTGTTCGCCATGGCCCGCAGCCTGGGCCTTTGCGCCGACCCGCCCGAACCCGCCTACCGCGGCGGCGCCCTGGTGGTCACGGATCCCGGGCTGGCGCAGGGCCACCTGGCCCCGGGCCAGGTGCTGCCCATCCGGCTGGCCCGCCTGGCGCGGCCGGAGCCGCGCGGCCTGCCGGCGCTCCAGGGCGCCGAAGTGCCCGGCAGTGTCCGCTACGGCCATCTGGTGTTCCAGCAGGTCTCGCCGCTCGCGGTCACCTTCGTCGCCGTGCTCGCCGGGGCCCCCGCCCGGACCTTCACCCTGCGCCAGGGCGAAGGCGCGGACCTTGCCGGCGACGGCCTGGACGACGTGGTGCTCCGGGCGCCGGTGCAGGCCCTGGCCGCCGGTGCCCGCGCCATCGACTATGCCCTGCTGGCTTTCCAGTGCGACGCCCGGCACACCGCCATGTTCGCCCTGGCCCCCGGGGCCTTCCAGGGGGGCCGCTACCCCTACGGCATTTCCGGCGTGACCCCGGCCGGGCAGTTCATCTTCCAGTCCGACTGCATGGAGCCCGTGGGCGACCGGCATCCGGGGCGCGCCTCCTTCGCCGTCCCGGAAAGCCCCTTGGTGCAGCCCGGCCCGGGCGACGTGCTGGTGGAAACGGATTCCGGGCGCATCGAAAGGATCGCCCGGGTCGACCGCAGCGCGAGGCGCATGGACATCCGCTTCGCCGCTCCCGGGACTCTGCGGTTCATCGAGGTGTTCGGCGCCGCCTGCGTCCACGTCTCGGGCAACCTGGCCGAAATGGCCCGCGGACGGCGCCGCGGCCCCGGCAAGCCGGCGGAAGACACCTTCGACCTGCTGGACCGCAATGCCACCGTGACCCTCATGGACGGCCCCAACGGCCGGCTCGACCTGCAGGTGGCGGCCCGCCTGGGCGTCGACCTGTCCCTGACCGGCAGCGTGGACTTCTACGGGGTTTCGGTCCAGCAATCCACCTGCCTGGACGAATCCCTGCGCCTGGCCGCCTCCTACCGGGCCGGCCGGCCCTGGAGCCAGCAGCTCGGCCCCCTCTCCCTGGACAGCGTGGTCGTGGGGTTCACGGTCAACGGCGTGCCCCTGTCCTTCGAACTGGGCCTGGCCGTCGGCCTGGACCTGGACGACAAGGCCACCGGCAGCGCGCTGCAGGGCGTCTGCTCCACCGGGCGCTGGGGCTGGAGCACGGCGTTCGCCGCCACCTGGGACTGGTGGGGGGGCTTCGCGGTGAATGCCCCGCAACCCGTGACCACCCACGACCTGGCGCTCGCGCCGCTGCCCGACGCCTGGTCCCGGCTGGACGGCGCGGCCTCGGTCCGGCCATGGCTGAAGCTGACCCCAAAGCTCGGCTTCGGCGCCTGCTTCAACGGGGAGATCCCCTGCACCGTGGACGCCACCTGGTCGGTGCTCGGCGTGGGCGACACGCTCCAGACGCGGCTGGACGCCAGCTGGGCGGTGGCCGCGGGATTGGACCTCGAACTGCCTTTGCTGGGCCAGGTGTGGGAGCGCACGTGGCCGCTCGATTCCGGGTCGGAAACCCTGCTCACAGCATCCTCAGCCACAGCCCCTTGAGGTAGCTGCCCTCGGGATGGTTGAGGGCGTAGGGATGGTCCATGGGCTGGCCCAGGTGGGCCAGCACCTGGGCCTCGCGGCCCGCTTCCAGCAGGGCGGTCCACACCGCCTCCTGGAACCGCGCCCGCTCCATGTGCTGGGAGCAGGAGAAGCAGCCCAGCACGCCGCCCGCGGCCGTGGCCCGGGCGCCCAGGCGGAACAGGTCCTTGTAGGCCTTGAACGCCTTGTCCACGTCCTTGCGCTGCTTGGCGAAGGCCGGCGGGTCCACCACCACCCGCTCGAAGCTTTCCGGCATCCAGGCTGGCGCATGAGCTCGAAGGCGTCGCCCTGGAGGCGCGTGTGGCGGCCAGGGTCCAGCCCGTTCATGGCCCAGTCCCGCTCGGCCTGGTCCAGGGCCGCGCCGGAGATGTCGAGCGTGGCCACCGCGCCCGGCCCCGCCCAGGCCGGCGTGGATGGAGAAGCCGCCGGTGTAGCCGAAGGCGTTGAGCACCCGGCAGCCCCGGGACATCCGGCCCAGGGCGAGCCGGTGCTCGCGCTGGTCCAGGAAGAAGCCGGTCTTCTGCCCCTTGAGCAGGTCCACCGACAGCCGCGCCGCCCCCTCGCGGATCACCACCGGCCCGGCCAGGGAGCCCTTGAGCAGGCGGTTCACCGGATCCAGCCCCTCCTCCTTGCGCCCGCCCTGGCTGCGCTCCACGAACACCGTGATGCCCGACAGCCCCGGCCAGTTCCTGCAGCGGCGGCCACCAGAGCCCCGCGCAGGGCCTCCAGCCCCGCCGTGCCCACCTGCAGCACCAGCGCCGGGCCGTAGCGGTCCACCACCAGCCCCGGGAGCAGGTCCCCTTCGCCGAACACCCAGCGGCATCCCGCCTCCGGCGCCATCCAGCCCGAGCAGGCGCCGCCCTTCCAGGGCGCACTCCAGCCGCGCGCGGAAGAAGGCCGGGTCCAGCGGCGCTTCGTGACCTGCGGAACAGCCGCACCGCCAGCGGATTGCGGGCCGAGGCCGTGCCCACCCCCAGCACCCGCCCGGCGGCGTCGGCCAGGCGCACCACCGGCGCGGACGGCGCTTCGGCCAGGGCCCCGGAGTAGACCCACGGATGGCCCTTGGAAAGGAGAGCCTCCTTGCCTGGCTTGAGACGCACGATCGGGTAAGGCCAGACGGCAGGTTCCATGTCCCCAGCTTTCACTTTTTCAGGATCTTTTTCAAGGCCGCCCCCAGGGCCGCCACGGCCTGCGGGCCGGTGCCCGGCAGCATCGAGACCCGCAGCACCGAGCGCGCCTCCCCCTCGCTGAAGCCCAGGGTGGTGACGGCGTGGCTGGGCTTGGTGGAGCCGCTGTGGCAGGCCGAGCCGGTGGACACGGCGAATCCCGCCAGGTCCAGGGCGATCTGCACGCTCTCGCCGCTGTGCCCGCGCAGCAGCAGCGAACTGGTGTTGGGCAGGCGCGGCCTGGCCCCGGCCGATCACCTCGTAGTCGGCGGACCAGGACCAGCACCTCGGCCTCCAGGGCGTCGCGCAGGGGCGCCAGTTCCGCGTTCACGTCCGAGCCGCGCGGGCAGTTCGCGCACCGCCTCGGCCAGGCCCAGGATGGCCGGCAGGTCCTCGGTGCCGCCGCGCCGGCGGCGCTCCTGCGGGCCTTCCATGACCGCCGTCCAGGGCAGCCCGGGCCGCATCCAGAGCACGGCGGCGCCCCGGGGGCCGCCGATCTTGTGCCCGGAGAACACCGCCGCGTCGCAGTCCGACAGCGTCACCGGCACCTTGCCCCAGGCCTGGGCGGCATCCTTGATGCGCACGCGCCGGGAGTTCGGGCATGGGGTAGAGGATCCCGGTCTCGTTGCTGGCGGCCATCTGCACCACCGTGGCGCAGCCCGCGGGATCGCCCGGCATCCAGCGCACCTGCCCAGTCCGCCAGCGGGTTCAGGCAGGCGCTGTGCTCGCCGGGAAACACCAGCGCGGGCCGGCCGCCCAGGGCCGGGCGCAGGCCCCGGACGAGCAGGTGCAGGGCCTCGGTGGCGCTGGCGCAGAAGACGATCTGGGCCGGCGGGACCGCCAGGGCCGCGGCCACGGTGCGCCGCGCCTCCTCCAGCAGGTGCCGGGCCGCCTGGCCCTCCCGGTGGGTGCTGGTGGGGTTGCCCCAGGCATCGGCCATGGCCCGGGCTACCGCCGCGCACCACCCTCGGCAGCGGCGGGGTGGTGGCGTTGGCGTCGAAGTAGTGTCGCTCCATCGCACCATTCTGGCCGGAAAATGGCCGTAGAATCGATCCCATGCCCACGCCCCTCCATCCGCAGAACGTCATCGCCCTGGTCTGGGATTTCGACAAGACCCTCATCCCCGGCTACATGCAGGACCCCATCTTCGCCGCCTACAACGTCGACGACGGCGCCTTCTGGCGCGAAGTGAACGCCCTGCCCGCCCATTTCGCCCGGCTGGGGGTGACGGTCCACCCGGACACCGCCTACCTGAACCACCTGCTCACCTACGTGCAGCACGGGCGCATGCCCGGGCTCACCAACGCCCGGCTGCGCGAACTGGGCGCGCAGATCCGGTTCCACCCGGGCCTGCCGGACTTCTTCCGCAGCGTGCGCGAGCAGCCTGGAGCGCGACCCGGACGTGCAGCGCTTCGAGATCCGCCTGGAGCACTACATCGTCTCCACCGGCCTCAAGGCGATGATCGACGGCTCGGCCATCCATCCCTACGTGAACGGCGTCTGGGCCTCGGAGTTCCTGGAGTCGCCGCCGGGGCCGGGGTTCGACGTGGACCCCACCGTGGACCTGGACGCCGACGCCGACCTGGGCGAGCCGCTGTTCCCGGTGCACGGCGTGGCCCAGATCGCCGTGGCCTACGACAACACCAGCAAGACCCGGGCCCTGTTCGAGATCAACAAGGGCAGCAACACCAACCCGAGCATCCAGGTGAACGCCACCATGCGCCACGAGGACCGCCGGGTGCCGTTCGAGCACATGATCTACATCGCCGACGGCCCCTCGGACGTGCCCGCCTTCGCGGTCATGCGCCACAACCACGGCATCGGCTACGCCGTCTACGACCCGGCCAACCCGGCCAGCCTCAGGCAGGTGGACCGGCTGCGCCGGGACGGCCGGATCGACCACTTCGGCCCCGCCGACTACCGCCCCGGCAGCCCCACCAGCGACTGGCTGACCCTGCAGGTGGAGCGGATCGCCGCGGAGATCGCCGCCGAGCGCAAATCCGCCCTGAAGGCCCGGGTGGGCGAGGCGCCCAGGCATCTGCCGCATTGAGCTACGATGGATCTCTGAAGGAACCCCATGGATCCATCCCTGCACCGCATCATCCAGGCCCTGGGGCCTGACGCCCAGCTGGCCGTGGTGGGCGGGGCGGTGCGGGACCGGCTGCTGGGCCGGGAGGGAGGCGACTGGGACCTGGCCACGGCGCTGCCGCCCGAAGCGGTGCTGGAGCGGGCCCGGGCGGCCGGCCTGAGGGCCATCCCCACCGGGCTGCAGCACGGCACCGTCACCCTCATGGAGGGCGGCCGCGCCTTCGAGATCACCTCCTTCCGCGGCGACGGCGACTACCTGGACGGGCGCCGGCCGGAATCGGTCACCCTGGGCGTGTCCCTGGAGGAGGACCTGGCCCGCCGGGACTTCACCATCAACGCCATGGCCCTGCCCGCCCACTCCTTGGCGCAACCGGACTGGATCGAGCACCTGGTGGACCCCCACGGCGGGCGCCGGGACCTGGAGGCCGGGCTGATCCGCGCCGTGGGCGACCCGCTGCGGCGCTTCAGCGAGGACGGCCTGCGCTGCCTGCGCGCCTGCCGGTTCCAGGCCCAGCTGGGCTTCGCCATCGAGCCGGCCACCCTCGCGGCCATCCCGCCGCGCCTGGAGGTGGCCGCCAAGGTGGCGGTGGAGCGGGTCCTGGTGGAACTCACCAAGCTGCTCCGCGGCGCCGAGCCCGGGCGGGGCCTGGCCACCCTGGCCGGCACCGGGCTGATGGACCTTTGGCTGCCGGAGCTGAGGCCCATGATCGGCTGCGTGCAGAACCGGCACCACCGCTACCCGGTCTGGGAGCACGTGCTGGAGGTGGTCCGCCGGACCCCGCCCGAGGCGGACCTGCGCTGGGCCGCGCTGCTGCACGATGCCGGCAAGCCCGCGGCCCGGACCGTGGACGCCAAGGGCGAGACCCACTTCTACGGCCACGAGGCCCTGTCGGTGGCCCTGGCCGGCACCATCCTCACCCGGCTGCGCGCCAGCCACGCGCTGATCCGCCAGGTCACCGCCCTGGTGCGCCACCACGGCACCCACCCGGGCCCCGGCTGGGGCGACCCCGCCTGCCGCCGTTTCCTGAAGCAGCTGATGGAGGATGACCTGCCCCTGGAGCGCTGGGCCCGGTTCCGCATCGCCGACCAGGCCGGCAAAGGTTTCCCGGTGGAACCGCTCCAGGCCGCCCACGACGCCATCGTGGCCCGGCTCGCCGCCCTGGCCGCCCAGCGCCCGCCGCTGGCGACCCAGGCGCTGGCCCTGGACGGCAAGGCGCTCATGGCACTGGCCGGACGGCCGGGCGGGCCGTGGCTGGGCCAGTTGCAGCAGTACCTGTTGGAGTCGGTGCTGGAAGACCCGGGCCGGAACCTGCCGGGGCCCCTGGGGGAGCTGGCCGCCGGGTGGCTGGAGCGGCAGGACTAGGTCATGTCATAGTTGGGGTTTACAGGTCGTTCAGTTTCCCCTCGTGATCCCCGGCCCGGAAAGGAATGAGCCCATGGAATTCCGCAACCCCCACGTGGTGGATGAGGGCCAGGACGTCGTGGCGGCGAGCCGGTCGAGCCGGCTGGTGGCGCGAATGGTGGATGTCGTGATCTGGATCGCCCCCCTGCCCCTTCTGTTCTTCCCGTGCCTGGGCGCCGTGGCCGCTCTCAGCCTGCTGGCCGCCATCCTGATCGGACAGATGTGGCTGCTGGTGACCCGCGGCCAGACCATCGGGAAGAAATACATGGGAATCTACATGATGCGCAGCGATGGGGACATCCCGAACGTGGGCTGGATCCTCGTCAGGGAATTCGCCATTCCGGCGGCCGTGGGCATCCTCCGCTACGCCGGGCGGCACGACCCGTCCCCCGTCGGCCAGGCCTTCCAGGTGCTGCTGTGCTTCGTATGGCTGGCCGACTGCCTTTTCATCTTCGGTCCGACCCGGCGCTGCCTGCATGACTTCGTGGCCGGGACCCATGTCGTGAAGGTGGGGTAGGCTAATCCAGCAGCACCACCGCCTGCGCCGCCAGCCCCTCCCCGCGCCCGGTGAAGCCCAGCTTCTCCGTGGTGGTGGCCTTGACGTTCAGGTCCTCCGGCGCGATGCCCAGGATCGGCGCGATGCGCAGCCGCATGGCCTCCCGGTGCGGGCCGATCTTCGGGCGCTCGCCGATGAGGCAGACGTCGGCGTTCACCACCCGGAACCCCCGGGCGCGCACGCTGGCCATGACCGGCTTCCAGCAGCGCCGGCCGAATCGGCGCCCCGGTAGGCGGGGTCGGTGTCGGGGAAGTGCTGGCCGATGTCCCCCAGCCCCGCCGCGCCCAGCAGGGCGTCCATGAGGGCGTGCAGCATCACGTCGGCGTCGCTGTGCCCCAGCAGGCCCCGGTCGTGGGGGACGGCGCAGCCCATGAGCATCAGCGGCCTGCCGTCGGGGACGTCCAGGAAGCGGTGGACGTCGAAACCCTGGCCTACGCGCATGCCGGCGCCCTCATGGCTGGACCGCGGTGGGCGCCGGTGCTGTCGCCCTCCGCGGGCGGCGCCGGCAGGCGCAGGGTGATGGTGGTGCCCTGGCCCTCCTCGCTGGCCACCTCGATGCTGCCCCGGTGCTCCGCCATGATCCGCTGCACGGTGGCCATGCCCAGGCCGGTGCCGCGGGCCTTGCCGTAGCTGAAGAACGGCTCGAAGATCCGCTTCTGGATCTTGCTGCGGGATGCCCTTGCCGTTGTCCCTCACCTGGATCTCCACCCCGCCGCCTTCGAGCGGGAGCCAGGCCAGGCAGACCCTGCCGTCGTCCCTGCCGGCCAGGGCGTCCAGGGCGTTGGCCAGGAGGTTCTCGATCACCCGGTTGAACCGGTGCCGGTCCAGGCTGGCGCTGGCAGGGCGGGCCCTGGCATTCCAGGATCACCTCGGATTCCTGGGCGCGCGGCTGCAGGGGCTCCACCTGGGCCGCCATGAAGGGCGCGCAGGTCGACCGTCTCCAGCTTGGGCTCGCGCACCTTGGAATACTCGAGGATGTCCATGCTCAGCTGGCCCAGGCGCTCGGCGGCGCCCAGGATCTGGGCCAGGTGGTGCTGGATGCCGGCGTCGGCGCTGGTGAGCCCCAGCAGCTGGGCGTGGCCGGCGATGACGAACAGGCCGTTCTTGAAGTCGTGGACGATGGCGCTGGCCACCTGGCCCACGGTGCCCAGCACCTGGTTGCGCAGGTTGGCTTCCGCCAGCCGGGTGCGCTCGATGGCGATGGCGCACAGGGAGACGATGGCCTCGAAGGTGAGCCGGTCCACCGGCTCGGCGCACGGGCGCGCGGCTGTCCAGGTAGAGCACGCCGATGCGCTCGCCCTGCACGGCATGGGCAGGCAGAGGATGGTCTTGCCGAGGTCAGACGGCCTCGGGCCCGGGCCTCGTCGGGCCGCGTCGATGGATCCAGACCGCCTCGCCCAGTTCGAACACCTGCTTCACGCTCGACCATGGGCAGCTGGATGTCCTCTTCCAGCTGGCCGGCCGCGGCGCAGAGGTTGCGCTGCGACCTTGACCACCAGCTCGCCCTGCTCGGGCAGCATGATGAAGCCGCGCTCGGTGCCGGAGAGGGCCAGGAGGCGGTCGAGGGTCTGCTCCAGGAGGTCGTCCAGCTCCACTTCCCCGGTGAGCAGGGTGGCGGTCTGGAGGATGGCCTGCAGGTTGACCTCGGACGCCGTGGCCGGGTCCGAGGGCCGGAGCGTGAGGAAATAGGCGCCGTCGGCCAACCGGATGGTCCGCCCGGCTCCCAGCGCATGCGCGTGAGCCGCTCGCCCTCGTGGAACGTCCCGTGCGAGGAGCCGAGATCCTCCACCCACCAGCCGTCCTCCTCGCGCAGGATGCGCAGGTGGTTCCGGCTGACCATGCCGTCCGGAAGCACCACGTCGCACTGGGCCTGGCGCCCCACGATCATGGCGCCCTGGGCCGGGACCGAGCGCTCGAAGCCGTGGCGGTCCCGGATGGTGATGGAAGCCCTTTCTGGCACGGAGTCTCCGACAGGGAGGCCGCGGCAATCCACGGCTGAGGCCAGTATAAGGGAAGGCCCTTGCCAGATATAGTGGACATGGGCGCGGTGGGCGTGAGGAAATGGATCCGATGGAACAGCAACGCAACCCCGATCTCGACCCGGCCGAACGGGATGAGACCTTCGAATACTCCCTGCGGCCCCAGAGCCTCCCGGAGTACATCGGCCAGGAGAAGGTCAAGGCCCGGCTGGAGATCGCCCTGCGGGCGGCCCTGGGCCGCCGGGAGGTGCTGGACCACGTGCTGCTGTTCGGCCCGCCCGGGCCTGGGCAAGACCACCCTGGCCCACGTCCTCGCCAACGAGATGGGCGCCCCCTGCAAGGTGATCCAGGCCCCGGCCCTGGAAAAGAAGGGCGACCTGGCGGCGATCCTCACCAACCTGGACGAGGGCGAGTTCCTGTTCATCGACGAGATCCACCGGATGCCCGCGGCCATCGAGGAGATGCTCTATTCGGCCATGGAGGACCGCAAGCTGGACATCCTCATCGGCCAGGGCCCCTCGGCCCAGACCCTCAAGGTCGACCTGCGGCCGTTCACCCTGGTGGGCGCCACCACCCGGGCCGGGCTCATCTCCAAGCCCCTGCACGACCGCTTCGGGATCACCCACCGGCTGGAGTACTACACCCGGGCCGAACTGGCCATCATCGCCAGCCGCTCGGCCCGCGTGCTGGGGGTGGAGCTGGCCGCCGAAGGCGCCGAGGCCATCGCCCGGCGCTCGCCGCGGCACCCCGCGCATCGTCAACCGCCTGCTGCGCCGCTGCCGGGACTACGCCGAGGTGAAGGGCCAGGGCGTCATCACCTCGCCCATCGCCGACGCCTGCCTGTCCCTGCACGAGGTGGACGACCTGGGCCTGGAGGGCCTGGACCGGGCCTACCTGGAGGCCCTGTGCGTCAAGTTCCGGGGCGGCCCGGTGGGCGTTCGCACCCTGGCCGCGGCCCTGGGCGAAAGCGACGGCGGCGCCCTGGAGGACCTGGTGGAGCCGTACCTCATGCAGATCGGCTTCCTGGACCGCACCCAGCAGGGCCGAAAGGCCACCGACGCGGCCTACGCCTACCTGGGCCTCGACACGACGCCCGGCACGCTGTTCAGCTAGCAGGATTGTGGCGTCCGTTGTCCTGGGGTTGGCTTCGGGTTCCGTGCGGGTGCGCCGACCCAATTTTGAGCGGTTCGTCGGCGGCCCCGCTGCGCGGGCCGGCCGACACGTTGATCGCGCCGACGGTTCGCGCGTTGGATGAAGCCGGGGATGGTGGCCGGACGCTATGGGTTTTCCGTTGCGCCGGGGTGGTGAGGATGACGGGGCAAGCGGTTCGGCGGGAGGGTAGCGACGAGAGATGGCGCGGATTCTGGAGTGGCAGGGGCGTACGAATGGCCTCGGGAACCGGCGCCCCGGGTGGTCCATATCCCTGGAATTCGGGGCTGCCGGGGGTTGGGGCAGGCCTTTCCCGGTCCACCCAATGCCAGGAGGACGCAGGCGGGAACCACGGTTCCTTGGCCCGTCACGGCGGACTCCGGGGACGTCGATCCTTGTGCAGGCGAACGCAGGCTCCGGTTGGGGCCAGATCTCTGCGGCTAACTCGCTCGCCACACTTGGGGCAGCGAGCCACATCCCGCCCAGTCAGGGCGAACAGGTCCTGCTGCCACGAGGGCGCTGGCGGAGCCGGCAGCGGCTGGGCGTCGAGCAGCTCGCGCGCCCGGGCCAGGGCGTGGGTGGAAGCGTAGAGGCCTGCATGGCGGATTTTCTTGAACCGGTCTGGCAGCACGTGCTGGACAAAGCGCTGGAGGAACGCAACCGGATGCAGGCTGACTGAGCGGCCGTCCTTGGTCCGGAAGGTGACTTGGCGCTCGGTCACGTCCAGGAGGCGGGAATTGGCAATGCCTACCCGGTGCGTATACCGCCCGAGGTATTGAAGGGTTCCCATCGGGCCGTGGAAGGTCCGCTTGAGGTAGGCCACCCAGTCCTGGGCCTTCAGGGTGGCCATCAGGGTTCCGAATGCCCCGTCGCTCATCGAGATGATCCCGTCACGCTTCATCTGGCGCAGGGCGTCCATCAGTTTGCCCCTGAACAGCTTGGCCAGAGGCTTGACGTGCAGCAGGACCTTCCGGCGGATCCGCTTGAAGGCCTTGCCGTCCAGGGTCAGTCCACCAGCTGTGATCAGGATGTGCACATGGGGGTGGTAACGGAGATCCCGGGTCCAGGTGTGGAGCACCAGAGTCAGCCCCAGGCGCACGCCCAGCCGGGTTTCCGCCAGCTCCAGCACGGCGGCCGAGGCGCAGCGGAACATCGCGCCGTAGAACTCCCGCGAAACCTGGCGCGCCAGGGGCCGGAGATCCTCCGGCACGGTGAGCACGCCATGGTAGTGGTCCAGCGGCAGGATGGCCCGGGCCCGGGCGGCGATCCAGCGTTCCTGAGCCAGGGCTTGGCACTTGGGGCAGTTCCGGTTCCGGCAGGAGTTGTAGCTGGGGCCCTCCTCCTCCCAGCCGCATTCGAAACAATAATTCCAATGTCCACCCAGGGCGGCGGTACGGCACAGAGTGATGGCCGACAGGGCCCGGCCCTGCTCCGAGGAGAGCGGCTGGACGCCTGCCAAGGCATCCCGGTGGAGGCGGACGATGTCGGCGATATCGAAGGGGGTGCGGCCCATGCCGCCCGCCTCACGGCTCCGGTAGGGAGTCCAGGGGGCTCGGAGCCTGGCGGATCAGGCGGGTGGATACGTGGAGGTAGACCTGGGTGGACTTGATGCAGGCGTGGCCCAACTGGCTCTGGATGAGTGGGAGAGCGGTGCCCATCTCCAGTTGATAGGTGGCGAAGCTATGGCGCAGGGTGTGGGCCGTGACCCGCTTGGTGATTCCGGCTGCCTGGACGGCCAGCTTCAGGGCCATCCCGGCTTCGGTGCGGTCGATGACGTTCCCCACCCGGTTCGCGATCAGAAGCGAATCCAAAGTCAGGGCAGCACTGTGCGGGCCCTTCATCCGCTCGTCCCGCCAGTAGGTCCGCAGCAGCTGGTAAAGGCGGTCGCCGAGTTTGACCTGCCGCTCGTGGCCACCCTTGCCTCGGACGTGAATTACACCCAGTCCCCGGTCCACGTCTCCGGCTTTCAGGTGGATCGCCTCGGAAATACGCAGGCCCGTATCGTAGATCAGGGAAAACAGGGCAACATAGCGCGGCTCCCAAAGGGCCGCCAGGATCCGCTGGACTTCATCCGGGCTCAAAACCCTCGGCAACCTCCGGGGGTCCCTGGGAGGAACGAGGAAAGAAACCATTTCAGGCCGGGATAAGGTTTTCCGGTAGAGAAAAGCTACCCCGGCCAGGTAGACCCGACGGGTGTTGGGCCCCAACCCCAGGTCAAGCAGGTTGTCCTCCCACGCCCGGATGTCGTCCGGCGTCAATTCCTCCGGCGACCGGCCGTGAAACCGCACCAGGAAACTGACGGCGTCGGTATAGTGTTTTCGTGTACGCGGAGCCAGTCCTGCTCGCTCCAAGTCACGTGCCATGCGGTCTCTCCAGAGACTCATGCAAACCCCCTTGGTTGTCGGGCGGTGTTCCAGCATCGCCACAACCAAGGGGACCTTCTTTCAGCCGCTTACGCCATGCCGAAGGGCACAACTGGGACGAAATGCCCTCCGCGCGTAGCGCTTCGTCCAACGGTGCGTGAGAGCCTTGCCGCATGCTCGTCGGCTTCGCCTCCTGCGCGTGCGCCAAGGTATCACGCTGTCCTTCCCCGCCTGGGTTCGGGGTTCCTCCGGTTGGCGGCATGGGGGCGATGAGGCCGGTCCCTGGAATGCCCAGGGTCCCGGGATGGTTGTTCTGAAATTTGTTCAGTGAAACGAAGACGAATCGATGCGTCCCTGGGGGGAAGGGGCAGCGTGGCCGCTTGCATCGCCCGCAGCGAAGCGAGGGCGTTGCAAGCGGACCACGCACAAGTGGGTCGGCGCAAGAACTCGGCACCCGAAGCCGTCCGCAAGGCGACGGGCGGAACAACGGCCGCTGCAGCAGGACTAGTAGTCGATTCCCTTCCAGTAGCCGGGCGTGTCCACGATCTCGTAGCGGTCGGGGTTGCCCTGCGTGAGGGCGTAGGCTTCGTTGTTCCAGAAGGTGCCGTGGGCGTTCTGCTCCTTGTCCAGGACCACGTTCTGGTCCAGCAGGTAGTTGCTGAAGCCCTGCGTGTTGCGTTCCTCGGCGTCCTGGCTCTTCTCCCATTGCCTGTTCCGGACCTCCTTGGCCTTCTGGTCCTGCTCCCAGGATTCGTTCTGGGTCCCGTGCAGCCTTTCGGAGGCGGCGGCCCGGGCCTGGGCCTGCGCCCCGATCTGGTGGATGGCGGCGATGTAGGGAGCGGCCATGGCGCCAGCCTGCCGGTTGATGACCGCCGGGTCAGGCTGGAAGCTGGACAGGATGGCGCCGGCGGTGGCGGCTTCCTGGTTCGCCAGGGCCCGGGGCAGCATGGCCATGGAGAACATCACCATGTAGGTGCCCATGGAGGCCGGCGGCGTGGTCGTCAGCACCGCGATCATGTAGAGCGGCTCGCTCGGTACCAGGTTCACCTGCCCGGCCACCTGCACGCCGCGCTGGGGCGGCATGCCGGACAGCGGTTCGGCCAGGTCCAGTTTCAGTCCAGTCGGGCTGGCGCCGTTCAGGCGCCAGAACTGCTGGAAGAGGTCCGGAAAGGCCTTCGTCAGGACGGCGTTGGCGGGGTAGACGATCTTGCCGTTGCGCACGCCCTGGCCGGCCCTGGGATCCACCGCCATCCGGGTGAGGTTGAGGCCGATGGTTTCCCCATGGGGTCCCGATACCAGCATGGTGCCTTGCTGCCCCTTGGCCTGCCAGCCATCGGGCACGCCGACGCTCGCGGAACCGTCGCCGGCCCGCACCTGGTGCAGCCTGGCCGGCGCGGCCGAAGGCCCGCCGGCGGCCGGTGACGCGGCGGCCCGGGCGCCCGGATGCCAGATCCCGAACAGCTGCTTGAGCATCGGGTTGAGGCTGGAACCCAGGTGGTCCGCCCGGTCGGTCAGCAGCGCCGCCTCGATCCCGTCGGAGGTGCGCGCGGCCAGGACCATGCCCGCCAAGGCCTGGTTGCCCCCGGGATGGTCGACCACATTGAAGAAGACCGCCACCGAATCGGTGCCGCGCACCCGGAACACCTGGCTCACCTGGGGCTTCTCCCCGCATTTGCTGTGGACGCCGCGCAGCATGGCGCCCAGGCCCGCCGCCTGGCTGCCGGCCCCGTCCACGACCCCGTAAGTGACCTTGCCGCCGCCGGCGTTGAAGGTCTTCTGGGGGCTCCGGGCCGGCGCCGCCACCCCGTGCAGGGCGAAAAGGAGCAGGAACGGATAACTGAAAGCGGACGGACGGCTTGATGCGCGCATGCGGCGGCCCCCTTCTGGTGTCCCGGCAACGATGGAACCTGTGGTTTTGCCCCCGAGCTTAGCACAGGGTCCACCGGGGGGCCAGAAACGCCTGGCGCGCCCCGTCAGGCGCTACCTGGGGATGGTCCCGGACCGGTCCCAGCGGGTGCAGGAGAAGAAGTGGCGCGCCCCGTCGGCGAAGTTCGCCAGCACGCCCATGGGGCCTTCGGGGACCTGGGCGTTGGTGTCGTCGTTGCCGCCTTCCCGGTAGCTCCACCAGATGAAGAACGGCCGGCCGCGCAGGTGGTCGATGGGCAGGAAGCCCCAGTAGCGGCTGTCGGCGGAATTGTCGCGGTTGTCGCCCATGGCGAACAGCCGCCCTGGCGGAACCGTGACCGGCCCCAGGTTGTCCCGGAAGCCGCCGGCCAGCATGTCGTGGCCCTGCATGTCCATGGCCAGGACATCCGGATCGGCGAACGGCCAGGTCAGGTTGGAGACGTCGGGGCGCTCCTCGAGCTCCATCCGGCCGGCGTTGCGGCTGAGCGGCCAGGGGCCCGGCCAGCGGCCCGTCCTCGCGGTTCAGGATGTGGTGCTCCCACGGGCCGGTGCACAGCTTGCCGTTGAGGTAGAGCCGCTTGTCGCGCATCTCCACGGTGTCGCCGGGCAGCGCCACGCAGCCGCTTCACGTAGTCGGTGTTGCGGTCCAGCGGGTAGCGGAAGACGATGATGTCGCCCCGCTCGGGCTGGCGCATGGGGAACAGCTTCTCCTCCCAGGACCACTGGGGCACGGCGAACACGAACTTGTTCACCAGCAGGTGGTCGCCGATCATCAGCGTGTTGCGCATGGACGCCGACGGGATGGTGAACTGCTGGCCGACGAAGGTCTTGAAGAACATGATGATCAGGATGGCGAAGCAGACCACTTCCAGGTTGTCCCGGAGGAATCCCTTGGCCACGCCTGCCGGCAGGGCCTGTTCGGTGCTCTCGTCGCTCATGGGGTGCTCCCTGGATGGCTGTTGGCCGCGGCGGCCGGAACGTCGGTGAACCCGCGGGTGACCAGGAGGTTCGTGGCGACCCAGCGGCCCTGGCTCCAGGTCAGGGTCTCCGCTTCGCCGATATCGGGCAGGAACAGGGTGCGGGTCCGGGCGCCCGATTCCAGTCGGGATCGATTCCACCCAGACGCCCAGCCGCGCGGCGGTCTCGGGCAGCTGCACCCCGGGCAGCTCGACGTCGGCCCGGCCCACCACCCAGTTGAACGTGCCCGCGCGTCTCCCAGCGGCTCGACCCGGTCGGGAAAGCCCTCGGGCAGCAGCACGGCGCCCGACCGGCTCAGGGCGACCCCGCCGTCCTCCTGCACCACCTGGAGGTCCCACTGTCCGGTCAGGGAGGTGAAGGTCTTGGTCACGGCCAGGGCCTGGCCGGACGCCCTGGTCTGCTTCACCCGCACCTGCTGGCGTTTCTCCATGCGCTGGGCCGGCGGCAGGGTGGGGTCCTCGTAGCCCAGGGTGAGCCCCTCCTCCCAGGCGGCTGTAGACCGGGTGTTCGGCGGGCCGGAACGCCGGTCGCAGCCCGGGGCGAACACCAGTGCGAGCAGGGCTCCGGCGAAAGCCAGCCTCATCGCAGGCCCCTCATCAGCGGAGACCTTTGTTGTACTTGGCCATCAGGTCCGACAGGCTGGCGCCGGTCCGGGGCTCGGGGGCGCGCTCGGGCTTGCGCTCGGGCGGCTTCGGCGTGCCGTTCGGGGCGCCGGTCCGGGCGCCGGTCGGGACGCCGGTCGGGCCGAGGCTCCGGGGACCCGGGCTTGGGTCCGTCCCCGTGCGGCCGGGGCGGCCTGGGCGGCCTGGGGCCGGCGGCGGCCTCGCCCTGCGGGGCGGGCTGCGGGCCTGGGCGGCCTGGGCCGCTCCGGCCGGGGCCGCCGCTCGGGGCGGGGCGCCTCGGGCCGGGCGGCGGCGCGCCGCCGGGCAGCAGGGCCTTGATGGAGAGGCCGATGCGCTTGGACTTGAGGTCCACCGCCAGCACCTTCACCCGCACCGACTGGCCGACGCTGAGGGCGTCCGCGGGGTTCTTCACGTACTGGTGGGAGATCTCGGAGAGGTGCACCAGGCCGTCCTGGTGCACGCCCACGTCCACGAAGGCGCCGAAATCGGTGACGTTGGTGACGACGCCCTGGAGCTCCATGCCGATCTCCAGGTCGGCGGGCTTGTGCACGCCCTCCCGGAAGATCACCGCCTCGAAGCGCTGGCGGGGGTCCCGGCCGGGCTTCTTCAGCTCGGCGATGATGTCCCGCACCGTCTCCAGGCCGAACCGGTCGTCGATGAACAGGGCCGGATCCAGGGCGTCCAGGACCGCGTCGTTGCCCACCAGCTCGGGCACGGTCTTGCCCGCCATCTGGCAGATGCGCTGGACCACCGGGTAGCTCTCGGGATGCACGGCGCTGGCGTCCAGGGGGTTCTCGCCCTCCCGGATGCGCAGGAAGCCCGCGGCCTGCTGGAAGGCCTTCTCCCCGAACCGGGGCACCTCCATGAGCTGCTCCCGGTGCTTGAAGGCGCCGTTGGCGAAGCGGTGCTGGACGATGTGCTTGGCCAGGCTCTCGCCGATCCCGGCCACGTAGGCCAGCAGGCGGTAGCTGGCCGAGTTGAGGTCGACCCCGACCCGGTTCACGCAGGATTCCACCACCTCGTCCAGGCCCTTCTTGAGCGCGGTCTGGTTCACGTCGTGCTGGTACTGGCCGACGCCGATGGACTTGGGCTCCACCTTCACCAGCTCCGCCAGGGGATCCTGGAAGCGCCGGGCGATGGAGATGGCGCCGCGCACGGTGACGTCCTGCTCGGGGAACTCCTCCCGGGCCACGTCCGAGGCGGAGTAGACCGAGGCGCCGGCCTCGCTCACGGCCACGCAGAGCACGTCCTCGCGCCCGGAGTCCTTGAGCCAGGCGCGGATGAAGGCCTCGGCCTCGCGCCCGCCGGTGCCGTTGCCGATGGCGACGGCCTCGATGGGGAACTGCGCGGCCAGCTGCTCCAGCATGGCGCGGCTGCCCTCCAGGTCGCGCTTGGGCTCCAGCGGGTAGATGGTGGCGGTCTCCATGAACTGGCCCAGCCGGTTGATGATGGCCAGCTTGCAGCCGGTGCGGATGCCGGGGTCCACGCCCAGGGTGCAGCGCTGCCCGGCGGGCGGGGCCAGCAGCAGGTGGTCCAGGTTGGTCTGGAACACCTTGATGGCCTCGACGTCGGCCTTCTTCTTGGCCTCGATGCGCACGTCGGTCTCGATGGAGGGCGCCAGCAGCCGGTCGAAGGCGTCGCCGCAGACGTCGTGCAGCAGGGCCCGGTAGGCGGAGGCGGGGTTGACGGCGACCCTGGAGACCAGCTCGGTCACCAGCTTCTCCCGGTCCACCGCCAGCTTGACGCCGAGGATCTCCTCCTTCTCGCCCCGGCGCACGGCCAGGATCCGGTGGCCCGGCATCTTCTTCAGGGGCTCCTGGAACTGCCAGTAGGGCTTGAAGCGCAGCGCCTCGGGGGCGTCCTTGCGCTCCTCGCGCAGGGCCGCGTGCAGCACGCCGGTGTCGTGGAACACCTGGCGCATCCAGGCGCGCACGTCGGCGTCCTCCGCCAGCCGCTCGGCCAGGATGTGGCCGGCGCCCTCCACGCAGCGGGAGGGCGTCTCGAGGCCCTCCTGGTCCTCCTTGACGAAGGGCGGCCGCCAGCATGAGCGGGTCCGCCCCGGACGCGTCGGCCAGCAGCGCGTCCAGCAGCGGCTCCAGGCCGCGCTCCCGGGCGTCGGTGGCCTTGGTGCGCTTCTTGGGCTTGTAGGGAAGGTAGAGGTCCTCCAGCTCGGTCTTGGCCCAGGCGCCCTCGATCCTGGCCCTCAGCTCGGGGGTGAGCTTGCCCTGCTTCTGGATGGACTTGAGCACCGCCTCGCGCCGCTCCAGCAGCTCCTTGTAGTAGCCGAGGCGGTCCTCCACCGCCCGGATGGCGACCTCGTCCAGGGAACCCGTGGCCTCTTTCCGGTAGCGGGCGATGAAGGGCACCGTGTTCCCCTCGTTCAAGCAGCGCCGCCACCGAGGCGACGCCCGCCCTGGGCAAGGCGAGTTCCTGACAGATGCGATCGACCAACAACTCCACGGCACTATCCTTTCCACACCCAGGGGTGAAAAAGAGATCATACCCTATGTAGCGCGGACGCCAGGGCTTGCGCGCCCGGGGATGGGCCGATTCGTAGGTCCGGGCCAGCTGCTCCAGGTCCAGGTGGGTGTAGCGCTGGGTGGTGCTGAGGCTGGCGTGGCCCAGCAGTTCCTGGATGGCCCGCAGGTCCATGCCGCGGCTCAGCAGGTGGGTGGCGAAGCTGTGGCGCAGGGCGTGGGGGCTGACCCGGGCCCGCAGCGCGGCCCGCTCCAGGGCCGCGGCCAGGAAGGTGCGCACGCTGGTGGGGGTGAGCCGGCCGCCCCGCTGGTTCAGGAACAGCGCCGGGGTCGGCGGCAGGCCCTTTTCGGCGAGGAAGGCCCGCGCCGGCGGGCCAGGTAGTCCTGGAGCACCTCCGCGGCCTTCTCGTGGAACGGCACCAGCCGCTCCTTGCGGCCCTTGCCCAGGACCCGCAGGGTGCGCTGCTCCATGAGGAGGTCCTGGAGGTCCAGCCCGGTCAGCTCGGAGACCCGCAGGCCGGCCGCGTAGAGCAGCTCCAGCAGGCAGCCCAGGCGGGCGCGCGAGGAAGTCGCTGGCCGGGCAGGTCCAGCAGCAGCGGCGCTTTCGCCCTCGGTGAGGAAGGCCGGGAGCCGCTGGGGCAGCTTGGGGTTGCGCAGGCCCGGAGGCCGGGTTGGCGCCGATCCGCTGGGTCTCGAACAGCCAGCGGTAGAAGCTGCGCACCGTGGAGAGGATCCGGGCCTGGCTGGCCGGGTCCAGGCCGCGCTCGCCCAGTTCCAGGGCGAACCGGCGCAGGGTCCTGGGCGGCACGTCCCAGCCGGCCCAGCGCTGGCCGGCGGCATGGGCCAGGAGCTTCTCCAGGTCGCCGTCCTGGGCCCTGAGCGTGTGCGGCGACACGCCCCGGGCCCGCTGCTCCATGCCGGAACGCGGCGACAGCTTCCGGCCAGGCTTTGGGGGTTGCCGGATTTATCCATGGGCAGCATACTTCCTTCACCTGCTACCATGCCACCGATAACGCGTTCCTTCGGAGCCCTTTCTTGGTCGAGACCATCCCGGATCTGTTCTACGCGAGCATCGAACGCGACCTGCCGGTCGCCCTGGCCCACCGGGTGGACGGCGCCTACCGGCCCATCTCCCACCGGGAGCTCCAGGCCCGGGTGGAGCGCCTGGCCCTGGCCCTGGAGGGCGCGGCCTGGAGCGGGGCGACCGCCTGGCCATCCTGTCCGAGAACCGCCCGGAATGGGCCGTGGCCGACTACGCCTGCGCCCTTTCGGGACTCGTCTCGGTGCCCATCTACGCGACCCTGAACCTGCCCCAGACCGCCTTCATCCTCCAGCACTCCCGGGCCCGCTGGGTGGTGTGCTCCACCCCGGAGCAGCTGGCCAAGGTCCTGAGCCTCTGGCCGGAGCTGCCCGACCTGGAGGCGGCGGTGCTGATGGACGGGGCGCCGCGCCCGAGGACCCGGACCGCCGCGTGCTGCGCCTGGGACGGCCCTGCTGGCCGAGGGCGCGCGGCCAGGAGGCCCGGCGCCCGGAGGTCCGGGACCGGGCCCGGCCTGGCCGGCCCGGCGACCTGCTGACCATCATCTACACCTCCGGCACCACCGGCGATCCCAAGGGCGCCATGCTCAGCCACGGCAACATCGTCTCCAACGTGCTGGCCGGGCTCAAGGTCCTCCAGCCCACCCCGGGCGAGCGGATCGCTGAGCATCCTGCCCCTGTCGCACATCTTCGAGCGCACCTGCGGCCACTACATCATGCTCTACGCCGGGGCGTCGGCATCTACTACGCCGAGAGCCTCCAGACCATCCCCAGGGACCTGCAGGAGGTCCGGCCCGAGATCCTGCTGGCGGTGCCGCGGATCTACGAGAAGATCTACGCCCGGATCCGCGAGCAGGTGAACGCCGGCGGCTACCCGAGCCGGCTGGTGTTCCACCTGGCGATGCGGGTCGGGCCGCCGGATGGCGCCGTACCTCTACCAGGCGCGCCGGCCCGGCCTGGGCCTGCGGCTGGCCATGGAGCCTGTTCGACCGGCTGCTGTTCGCCAAGGTCCGGGCCCGCTTCGGCGGCCGGATCCGGCTCGCGGCCTGCGGCGGCGCGCCGGTGCACCCCGCCATCCTGGAGTTCTTCTGGGCGGCCGGCATCCCCATCTTCGAGGGCTACGGGCTCACCGAGACCAGCCCCATCATCGCCCTGTGCGCCCAGGGCGAGATGCGCCCGGGCTACGTGGGCCGGCCCGTCCTGGACCAGTGGGAGGGCAAGCCCTTCGTCACCCTCGGCCGACGACGGCGAGATCCTGTGCCGGGGCCCCAACGTGATGCTGGGCTACTGGGAGAACGACAAGGCCACCCGGGAGGCCATCGACGAGCAGGGCTACTTCCACACCGGCGACATCGGCGAGATGGACGCCCAGGGCCGGCTGAAGATCACCGACCGCAAGAAGGAGATCCTGGTCACCTCCGGCGGCAAGAACGTGGCCCCCCAGCCCCTGGAGAACGCCCTGCGCGGCGACAAGTACATCGAGCAGGCGGTGGTCATCGGCGACCGCCGGCACTTCATCAGCGCCATCCTGGTGCCGAACTTCGCCGAGCTGCGCCGCTGGGCCCAGTACAAGAAGCTCAGCTTCACCACCGACGCCGAGCTGGTGGCCCTGCCCGAGGCCAGGGACAAGATGATGCGCCGGGTCCAGCGGATCAACGAGCACTTCTCCAACTATCGAGAACATCAAGAAGATCATCGTCCTGGACCGGGAACTCACCTCCGACAGCGGCCTGCTGACCCCGTCCCTCAAGATCCGCCGCCGGGCCGTGGACCAGGCGTTCGCCGCGCGCATCGACAAGCTCTACGAGGGCAGTTGACCCGGACCATTCCCCGCGACCGGAATCGGTTGTAAGGTGTTGACGGATTAAATATAGAGAACGTCAACCCTTTTCCCCGGGCCCCCCCTTCCATGTCAGCGGACACCCCCCTGCACCAGCCGGACTGGCTCGATTTCCATCAGGCCGAGCGTGGGGCGCTATGTGCTCGGCCCGATCCTCGGCCAGGGCGGCGCCGGCGAGGTGCGCGAAGCCTGGGACGTGGTGCTGTGCCGCACCGTGGCCCTGAAGGTGCTGCGCAAGATGGAGCCGGTGGGCCTGATCCGGTTCATGCACGAAGCCCAGATCCAGAGCCGCATCGTCCACCCCAACATCTGCCGGATCTACGACGTGGACAATTCCGGCGGGGTGCCCAAGATCGCCATGCAGCTGGTGCGGGGCCCCACCCTGTCCCAGGTGGCCCATGAGCTGACGGTCAAGGAGATCGTGATCATCCTGGCCCAGGTGGCCGAGGCCATCCACGCCGCCCACCGCCTGAAGCTGGTCCACCGGGACCTCAAGCCTTCCAACATCCTCCTGGAGCGCGGCCCGGACGGGCAACTGGGTCCCCTTCGTCTGCGATTTCGGCCTGGCCATGGCCATGGACGAGCCGTCCATCACCCTCGGGCCCGGGCCTGATCGGCACCCCGGCCTTCATGGCGCCCGAGCAGATCCTGGGCGACCGCCGGCGGGTGGGCCCGGCCACCGACATCTATCGCCCTGGGCGCCACCCTGCATTTCGCCCTGTTCGGCGAAGCCCCGCCCGGCGCCGGCGACCTGCGGCTCCAGCGCCAGGGCCGTGTTCCCCCCGGCCCGGCATCCCGAGCCCGGACCTGCCCGCGGACCTGGAGACCATCCTGCGCAAGTGCCTGGAACCGCGACCCGAGCCTGCGCTACGCCTCGGCCCTGGCCCTGGCCGAGGACCTCTGGCTGTTCGCCGACGGGGCGCCCATCCACGCCCGCCCGGTGGGCGCCGCTGGAGCAGCGCTGGCGGCAGGTCCGGCCCTACCGCATGGCCGCCCTGGCCGTGCTCCTGGCCGGGGCCGCGGTGCTCACCGGGCGGCTGGTGGAGATGGGCCGGCTGACCCGGGCCCAGCGCGCCCAGGCGGAAGCTGCCCGCTTCTTCATGCTGGAGGCGGCCGACCTGGAAAAGGACCTGCGCCTGGAAAAGATGATGCCCGAGCACGACCTGCGGCCCAGCGTACGCCCTGGTCCAGGCCCGGATGGAAGACATCCGGGCGCGCATGCGCAGCCTGGGACCCGCAGGCCCAGGGGCCGGGCCATTACGCCCTGGGCCGCGCCCTGCTCATGCTGCGGGACTACGCCGGCGCCCGGGATGAACTGGAACAGGCCTGGGGCCATGGCTTCCAGTCCGCCGACTGCGCGCACGGCGCTGGCCCGCGGCCCTGGTGGCGAGCGCCTACCGCGCCGACAACGCGGCCTGTTTCGAGACCGGCCTGCCCGCTCCGGACGCCGCGGCGGTGGCCCAGCGGATCCAGGACCTGTTCCGGCGCGGCCGGGGCGCCGAAGGCAGCTCGCCCGAGTACAGCGCCGCCCTGATCGCCTTCGTCCGCGGCGACTACCACCGCGGCCGCGGCCAGCGCCCACGCCGCCTTCGTGGCCCGCCCGTGGCTGTTCGAGGCCGCCAGCATGGAATCCATGGCCCTCACCAGCCTGGGCCGGCAGCAGTTCGAGGCCGGCGACCTCCGGGCCGCCGAGGCCAGCTACCGCAAGGCCATGGCCGCCGCCCAGCAGTTCATCGCCATCGGCCACTCCGACCAGTTCTCCTACCACGCCTACTTCCTGGCCGGCCAGCGGCTGGCCTCGGCCCAGGCCAACCGCGGCAAGCTGTCGCGCGCCTTCGTCGACGACCTGCGCGAGCGCTGCGAACGCGCGCTCAGCCTGGACCCGAGCCAGCGGGAACTCCAGGACGACTGGCTCCTGATCACCCTGCTGAAGGCCTGGCGGCTCCAGAGCCTGGGCCGGGACCCCGGGCCGGAACTGGACGCCGCCCTGGCGTTCCTGCGCACCTGGGGCCGCGAGCCGCTGCCGGTGGAGTTCCGGGCGGACCGGATGCTGCTCCATCTGCTCCTGGCGGAGCGCTGCCTCGAGCGGGGCGAAGACCCCGAGCCGGACCTGGCACGCGGCCATGAGCGACCTCGGCCACACGGGCTGCTTCCGGCACCGGGACTACCTCGGGGACGTGCTGAACTTCAAGGCCCGGCTGGAGGCCAGGCGGGGCATCAGGACCCCAGGCCGACCCTGGCCGACGCCCTGGACCGCCTGCAGCCCGTGCTGGCGTGGCGCCCCGGGTGGACCCTGTGAAATCGCCGCCGAATCCTGGCAGATCCGGGCCGCCTGGGAAAGCGACCACGGGATGGACGCCTCGGACAGCGTGCAGCGCTGCCAGGACCTCATCGACCTCGCCCTGCACCTCAACTACGGCTCCAGCACCGGCCACGCCCTGCAGGGGCTGGCGGACCTGCTGGTGGCCAGGCAGCGCCCCGGGGCGCGCCGCAGCTTCCTGGCCCAGGCCGAGATGGAATTACTGATCACAAAAGATCTGGGTGGCCAGAACCGGCTTTGCGCGCTGCTGCGCCAAGCCTTGTCCGAAGAGAAAAGATCCAATTAGCGGCCGGACACACTGTGCCACAATCGAAAGGGTGCCTGTGCGCCCCAAGGATCCCCATGACCGCAAATACCAAGAAAATCAAGGAAAAGCGGCAGACCCCGCAGGAACGCCTGGAAGCCATGCGATACAACCACATGATGTATGGCCCGACCGACGGCGAACTGAAGATGGCTCCGAAAAAGGTGGATTACGGCGCGTCATTCCTCAAGCACCCCAAGTTCCAGAGCCTGATGACCGCCTTCAAGAACGGCACCGCCTTCCAGTTCGATATCACCGCGGCCGGCCGGCTGTTCCCCATCGCCACCGACGGCTCGCACATCTCCTTCGACGGCAAGGTCATCTTCTACACCCGCGCCCTGAACAAGTATGAAGACAACCTGCTGCTGGACCGGGCCTCGGCGATCCAGCTCCAGACCACCGACGCGGTGGTGCACCTGGTGTTCGCCGTGCTGCGCAGCCTGCCCGAACTGGGCGAGACGCCCTTCGCCTACCTGCACCACAAGTTCTACTACGGCACCGGCAGCCTGGAAACCAGTTCCACCGAGCAGGGCTCCAACCTCCTGGTGGGCCCCTTCAAGCACAACAAGACCCACGAAAAAATCAAATACTGATCGCCCTTGCCCGCGGCCACCCCCCTTGGGATCATGGGGGCCTTGCCCGGGAGGCCGACCATGGGCTGCATCCGTCTGCTGATCGCTGTATTCACCTGCATGGTGGCACTCGCCCAGACCCCCCCGGCGGAACTCGCGGCGCGGCTGAAACCGCTGGATGCCTACATGGCGAAGCTCATGACCGACTTCAACAGCCCGGGCATCGGCATCGCGGTGGTTTCCGGGGACCAGCTGATCTTCGCCAAAGGCTACGGATTCCGGGACTACGGCCGGAAACTGCCCTTCACCCCCCGGACGCTGTTCCAGATCGCCTCCAACACCAAGCTCTTCACCGCCGTGGCCGCCGGCATGCTGGTCGAAGAGGGCAAGCTCACCTGGGACCGCCCCATCCGGGATGCCGTGCCCTCCATCCGCTTCGGCACCCAGAACCTCAACGACCGGGTCACCCTCCGGGACATGCTCGCCCACCGCACCGGGGTCACCCGCCACGACTCCGTCTGGTACAAGTCCGGGGACTCGCGCGCCGAACTGTTCCGGAAGCTCCAGTACCTGGAGCCCAGCGCGCCCATGCGCCAGATCTTTCTCTACAACAACCTGATGGTTGCAGCCGTGGGCCAGGTCATCGGGCTGAAATCCGGGATGTCCTGGGAGGATTTCGTCCGTACCCGGATCTTCACCCCCCTGGAGATGCGCCAAAGCCTCTTCACGGTACCTGAGATGCTGAAGCAGCCGGATTTCGGCGTGCCCTTCAGCGAAAAGCGGGACAGCTTCGAACTCTATGCCGCGCCGTACTACGAGGACACCGCGGGCATGGCCCCCTGCGGGGCGATCATCTCCAGCCTGGAGGACCTGTCGCACTGGCTCGTGGCCCTCATGAACGACGGGAAGTACAAAGGCGCGCAGGTGCTGCCCTCCGCCGTCCTCAGGGCCACCCTCGAACCGGCCATGGTCCTGGCCAACCCCGATCCCGAATCCCGCGGGTGGTGGGAACTGCTCAATCCCAGTTACGGCATGGGGCGGGAAATGGCCACCTACCGGGGCCACATGATCACCTACCACGGAGGCGACCTGGCGGGTTTCCATTCCCAGATCTCCTTCATGCCGAAGGAGCGCCTGGGCGTCATCGTGCTCATCCTGGGCGACCACGACGCGCTGCTTTATGATCCGATCTCCTACAATATCTACGAATACCTCCTGGGGTCGGACCAGACCCCCTGGCCGGCCCGCATGCTGGAAATACGCCTGAAAGGCAAGCAGGCGGGCACCGTGGCCCGATCCAAGGCCGGCGCCGACCGGGTGCCCGGCACCCATCCTTCCCACGCCCTGGAAGCCTACGCAGGGGAGTTCGAGCACCCGGCCTACGGGATCCTTCGCGTCGAGCTGGCCGGCGGCCAGTTGCAGGGGGAGTTCCACACGATCAGGATGCCCCTCCGGCACTACCACTACGACCGCTTCGATGCGCCCGACGATGAGATCGAAGGCAAATACTCAGTGAACTTCCAGACCAACCCCCAGGGCGATGTCGATCGGGCCGTCCTCAGCCTGGACGGGGACGAGGTGGTGTTCGTCCGGCGGCCCCCGCCGCTCGACCCCGACCTGGCCGGGAAGCTGGTGGGAACCTACGAGACGGCCACCGGATACCGCGTCCAGGTCCTGGCCCGGCCCGGTGCCGGCCTGGTGCTCACCGCCCCAGGCGAGCTGGATACGAACCTGGTCCCGCTCAAAGGGTTGCGCTTCCGCACCCGCGGCTTTTCCGAGCGCACCTTCGAATTCGTGATGGAAGAGGGACAGGTGAAGCAGCTCAAGATCACCCGGCCATCCGGCGAGTACACCTTGACGCGGCCATGACCCCTCATGGCGCGGCGGGGTGCTTTTCCTGGTAGATCTGCTTGCTCGCCTGGTTTTCCTGCTGGTTCAGCTGCCGCTGCTGCTGCTTGGTGATGTGGCCGCCGTTCGCGGCGGCGTCCTGGCGTTCCTGCTTGCGGATGGACTTGTCCTCCTGGTGCAGCTGCTTGGCCTGGCCCTTGTTGAGCTCGCCGCTCTTGACCCCCTGCTGGATGCGCCGGTTCTGGTTGTTCAGGCGCTTGTTCACCTCGGTGCGGCGAGGGTGGTTCTTCTGCCACTTGGTCTCCTGGGCGCCCGCGGCGCCGCCGCACAGCAATGCCAGGACTGCCACCATTCCCATGCACTTGATGGAGATCGCCATGGATCCGCCTCCGGTAGATCGAAACTTGTCGATTCCAGCAAAGTTCCGTTTTTTCATTGAAGTTGTCAAGAGGGCGGTCTTTGGCAAAACGATCATTGCGCCTCGAACTCGATCTCGACCCGCTGGTTCTTCAGCCGCCCCTCCCGGGTCGCGTTGTCAGCGACGGGATGCTCCGGGCCAAGCCCCTTCACCGTGAGCTTTTCGGCCGGAATCCCTTCCCGGATCAGGACCTTGGCGACGAAATTGGCGCGCTGGCGGCTGACGGCCATGTTCTGGGCGCGCGCGCCGGAGGAGGAGGAGTACCCGTTGACCACCACGGTCAGGTCATGACCGAAGGCGCGCGCCTGCTGCGCGGCATGCTGGATCGCCTCCAGGCCCGCGGGCTCCAGTTTCCACACGCCGCCGGCGCTCTTAAGGACCCTACCGTCCAGGACCACCTTGTCCGGCAAAGGCGCCTCGGCAGGCTTCGGCGGCTCGGGCGCCTGGACGGGCGCGGCCGGAACCGGGGCCGGGGCCGGGGCGGCCTCGGCGGCTGCCGGGGTCGGAGCCGGGGCGGCCGGCTTGCAGCCGGGCACGGACAGAAGGGCCAGCAGGGCCGCCGGGACCAGGACGGCCTTGGCGAAAGCGCTTTCCGTTGCATCGAGGTAGGTGATCTTGATGCCCATCTGAGTCCGCCTTCCAGATGCCCACAATCTACACCCTTCTCGCCCGGGCGTTGGCGGCAAACATTCGTCAATTCAAGACCAGATCCCGGGCTTCCAGAAGGTTGCCGACCGCCGTCAGCATCACCGTGACCGCCTTGGCGTAGGCCAGCCGGGAGCGCAGTTCCTCGCTCCTGGACTTGTCGAGGCTGGTCATGACCTGAAGCACCGTGAAGCTGGTGGACAGCCCGTGCTCCAGTTTCCGCCGCTCGGCCTCCAGGTTCTGTTCCTGGAAGCGGCGGGTCTTGGCGGCGGCCTCCACCCCTTTCCGGGCAGCCTCCGCGCTGCGCAGGGCCCTGCCTACTTCCAGCGCCACCTCCAGTTCCAGGTCCCGCAGCTTCAGCTCTTCCTTGCGCAGGACGGCGCGGGCCTGGGCATGTCGGCCCTTGGCGGTCCGGTTGAACAGGGGCACCGCGAAGGTCAGCGCACATCCGCAGCCGGGGTTCCTGAGCCCGGCCAGATCCCCCTGCACGGCCCCGGGATGGTCGTGATCGCCGGCGGTGCCGGTGAGCGAAACGGAGGCGTCCAGGCGCGGCCGGAGCAGGTCGGCGGTCGCCCGGGCCCGGATCCGGGTGGCCTCCAGGCCGAGCCTGGCCGCCCTGAGTTCCATGCGCCGGTCCAGGGCCATCCGGAGGGCGTCCGCCTCTTCCAGGCGGGTGTGCTCCTGGACCAGGTCATCGGCCAGTTCAAGGGCGGCGGGGGCCCCTGCGCCAGGATAGATGGAGCGCAGCAGGGCCGCCCGGGCATTCTGCACCTCCACTTCGCAGGCGATGATGTCCTGCTCGGCCTGGGCGACCTGGGATTCCGCGGAGATCACCTCGATGGGCGCCATGGTGCCCACCTGCACCCGGATGGTGTTCTCCTGGAGGAGTTTCCGGGCGAGGTCGAGGGCGGTCCGCTTGCTCGCCAGGTGCTTCTCGGCAAACGCCAGATCCCAGGTACTGGTTCTCCACGGCCGCCACCAGGTTGGTGACCGCCAGCCGGTAGGCCGGGTCCGCGGCTTCGGAATCCTTGCGCGCGGCCTCGCGCCGGCTGGTGGCCGCCGTCCGGCCGGCCCCGCGGAGCAGGTGGTGGGCGTACTTGGCGGTGAACTGCCCCGAATAGGGAAAGGGCGTCGTGGTGCGGTACGGGGGCATGGGCAGGCCCGAGGGATCCAGGGCGCCGGCGATGCGGCTGCTGGAGGAAGTGTAGGACGGGGCGCAGGAGAACTCCCACGAGGCGCCCCAGGGCAGGTTCTGGCTCACCTTCCCGGTGATGCCGAGGCTGTCGGTGGCGTTGCGCTGCTCAAGGACCGGACCGGAAGGCTGGGCCTGGTCGAGGAAGGAAACCGTGCGATCGCCCTGGGCCTTGACCTCCAGCTCCGGATCGAAGGCCCCTTCCTCCTGCAGGGCCCGGGACCGGGCTTCCGCCTCCACCTCCCGGGCGATGGGCACCTGGAGGTTGTTGCGCAGCGCCGTGGCGAGCGCCTCGCGATGCCCGAGGCGCAGCGACTCCCCCGGAACCTGGGCGGCCAGCCGCAGGCCGCATCCCGCCAACAGCATCCACGCAACACCGGCCTTCATCCCACCCGACCTCAGCAACCCGTTCCCTTTCAAACATCAGCACACCCGTCCGCGCGTCCCGAGTTCCGGACGGCACAATCGCGCTCCACCAGAACCAATAACTTGATGTGCGATCGGAGCCGGCCAAGGTTCCGGACGGGTTCCGGCTTCAGAACCTGCAGGCGAGCCCCAGGGTGCCGGTCCACCTCGGGAACAACTGGTAGCCGGAGAGGTTGCTGCATACGGGCAGCTGCACGAAGGCGTACGCCTGGAGGCCGCCCGCAACCCTGGCGATGACCCCGGGGCTCAGGTAGGCCACGGTGCCGGCGGTATCCGCGGTGTCGGCCAAGGCACCCTGGTCCGCGCACTTGTGCGTGAGGTTGAGCTGGACCTGCGGCACCACGTCCTGCCTGGCCTCGTAGCGCAGGCCCACGGTCAGGGTGTCCTGGTTGCCCGGGCGGAAGTCCGACCCCGGCTGGTCGAGTTTCCGGCTCACCGCGGCCTGGAACTGGTCACTGACAAACCCCCGGAGGTTCTCGCTCACGGCCTGATGGTAGGCGACCCCCAGGATGACGTCGGTGGACCCGGTTCCGGCCTGCAGGCTGGTATCGAGCAACCCTCCCGCCGAATGGCCGGAAGGCCCGAAGGACACCGGATGGCGCCCGACGACGGGACCGCCGGTCGTGTTCTGGCCTCCATAGTCTCCGGTGGGGAGCTTCAGGCCGACCTGGAAGACCAGGTTGTTCTGGAACAGCAGCCCGGCATAGCCGGCGATCAGCTTGATGTCGCTGAGCCCGGTGACGGTCGCGCTGCTCAGCTGGTCGGGGGTGAGCGGGTTGCTGGCCGGGCCGTAGGTGGAATGGCTCCGGTCGATGAAGGGCACCAGGAGGCGGACATTCCAGTCCGGGTTCGGCGTGTAGACCAGGCCCAGCGTCGTGTAGCGGTTGATGGTCTGGTGCTCCACCTCCTGGCCGAGGCCGGGCGCCGGGGTGTTGAGGGCGGCCACCTGGGATGCCGAAATCGCGCCGGTGCCGGAGCGCAGCTGGTCCTGGTCGATGTAGTCCACCTGCAGGGTGAGGCTGAAGCCGCTGGTGTTCGCGAAGCCCATGGCACCGTCCGTGGAAAGGGAGCAGCCGCAGGCGGCGCAACCGCAGGCGCGGCTGGCGCCGGCGAGTGCGGCCAGCGCGAGCGTGACCCTGGCCAGGGTGCGCCTGACGCCGAAGCGATTCCCCTTCAAGTATTTCAGTCCAGTCATGGCTTCCCCTATCGGATGCTTGGAAAATCATGGCCGAAGAGCGGCTTCCGGGATGCGTTAATGACACGCCATGGATGGTTTCACGCGATTTCAGGTCGTTGCCTGGGGGAACCTGTGCCGGTCCCTCCGGACCTGGATGAGTTCCGCGACGATGGCGATGGCCAGTTCGACCGGAGACCTCGCCCCGCATTGGAGGCCGATCGGGGTGTGGGTGGCCATGAGGACGGAACGTTCGATCCCCGACCGCGCGGCCAGGTCGAAGACCCGCTCGTTCTTCCGCGCGGAGCCCATCATGCCGACGTAGCCCGCACCGGAGCGGACGCCGTGGACGAGGGCCTGGGGGTCATGCATGTGGCCGCGGGTGAGGACGCAGACAAGGTCGTCCGGACCGATCCCCAGGTCGGGGATCGCGTCGAAGCTGTCGATGAGGATGCGCTCGGACAGGGGAAACCGGGCGGCGTTGAGGTACGAGGGATCAAAATCCACGACCAGGGTCGTGAAGTCGGCGAGGTTGGCGATGCGCTCGACCTCGGCGCTCACGGTCCCGGCGCCCATGAGGTACACCCGCGCCTGCCGGAGGAGCGGGACGGATTTCCAGGCGAGGCCCGCATACTGCTCGCCGTGCATCTGGGGGCCGCGGGTGATGTCGAGCATCTGGCGGCGGTCCCTTTCGCTGCAGGGCCGTCCGAAGATGACCTGGGCGCTGGCGCGGCCGCCCTGGGCATCGATGACCAGGAACACGCCGTGGCGGCCATCGGCGCTCCCGCGGCCCTTGCCGCGGATGCCCACCACGTCGGTGTCCTCGCTGTCGAGCGCGGCGGCGGCATCGGTCACGATCTTGAACCCGAGCCAGGCCCGCTCGCCGGAATCGATGGCCTGGATGGCCCGCTCGAGGGTCGGAATGTCCTCGGGCGTGAGCGACGCGAGCACCGCCGCAGGCAGGTCCGCGTCGGCCCAGGGGTCGCCGCGCAGGGCCGAAGGGGCGAAGCAGGGGATCTCCTCCGGAGCCAGGGCCGGTTTACGTTGCGAGCGCAGGTCGCCGAGAATGCCGGCGCAGACCGAGCGCATGTCTGTCTTCGACCTTCGGACGGGCTCCACCGGCATCTTCCTTCCTCCCAGGCACGCAGTTCATCCTAACCGGTGCGGGTTCCCTGGGCCCTTCGATGTATGGTAGAAAATACATCGTACCGCGCCGCCTTCTCCTCCCCAGGACGCAAGATGAACAGCCCCGCTCCAGATCCCGACCGCCTGACGCCGTTCCTGACGGGAAGCGCGGGCAAACCGTCGAACCCTCCGGAAGGGGCACCCCTCGATTGGAACGCGCGCTGGAAAGGTGCCCTTGCCGGGCGCTGGCAGCGCCTCGAGGATCGCCTGGGCTACTGGAACCGGCGCGCCCCCTCCTTCGCGGAGCGCAGCGACGACAGCGCGTACTCGCGGGCCGTCATCGAGGCCATGGCCCCGGAGTCCCAGTGGTCGGTGCTCGACGTCGGCTGCGGGTCAGGCGCCCTGGCCCTCCCCCTGGCCCGGCGCGTGCGCGGGGTGACGGCCATGGATTTCTCCAGGGGCATGATCGAACAGCTTTCCTGGCGCTGCGACAGATGGGGAATCAACAACGTCCGAGTCATCCACGGGGCCTGGGAAGACGACTGGGACCTCCTCGGCGTCGGCACCCACGACGTTGCCGTCGCTTCGCGCTCCCTGGTGGTGGAGGACCTGGAGGCGGCCTTGCGCAAGCTCGACAAGGCGGCCAGGAAGCGGGTCTTCATCACGTCCATCGTGGGGGACGGCCCCCGGGACCGGCGCGCCCTGGAAGCCGTGGGCAGGCCTTTCCGCAGGGGGCCGGACTACGTCTACATCATCAACCTGCTCCACCAGCTCGGCGTCTACGCCAACCTGTCCATCCTCGAGACCCATGCGGAATGGACCTTCAAATGCCCCGAGGAGGCCCGCCGCTACTACGAGCAGACCATCGAGGACCTGGATGCCGCGGAGCATGCCAGGCTCCTGGACTACCTCGCGAAAGAACTGGAGTTCAAGGAAGGGAGATGGGCCATGCCGAGCCGGGGCCCCGTCAAGTGGGCCCTCATCTGGTGGAGCAAGGAGCCGGCCTGTCCCCCTTGAAATTGAAACCCGGCCGGTTGCGCGGACCTTTGTTTAGCTTTACATTTCCTGCTTCAAGGCCGGTGGCGCCAGGCCGATCGAAAGGGCGCGCATGGAAACCTCCCAACCCCCCAATGCCCTTTCCCGCCGGGATTTTCTGCAAGGCGCTGCGGCAGCCGCCGCCTCCGTCAGCCTTCCGCTGGTCCCGGCCACCCTGGCCGCCGCACCCGCCGGGGGCGCCCAGGCGTTCGCCGAACCGGTGCCGGTGGTCCTGCGGGTGAATGGCCAGCGGCACGAGCTCAGGCTGGAGCCGCGGGTCACCCTGCTGGACGCCCTGCGCGAATCGATCGGCCTGACCGGCACCAAGAAGGGTTGCGATCACGGCCAGTGCGGCGCCTGCACGGTGCTGGCCGGCGGGCGCCGGATCAATTCCTGCCTGACCCTGGCGATCATGCACGAAAACGAGGACATCACCACCGTAGAGGGCCTGGCCCGGGATGGACGGCTGAGCCCGCTGCAGGCAGCCTTCATCACCTGCGATGCCTTCCAGTGCGGCTACTGCACCCCCGGCCAGCTCTGCTCGGCCACCGCGCTGCTGGCCGAATTGCGGGCGGGGGACGCGAGCGCCGCCAGCGCCGATGTCCGGCTCCCCCAGCATGGCTCCGGCCCCGCCGAGATCCGCGAGCGCATGAGCGGCAACCTGTGCCGCTGCGGCGCCTATCCGAACATCCTGGCGGCGGTCCGCAGCGTCGCCGCGGGACCGGCCGGCGCGGCCGGCTGATCAGCGGAAGGCCCCATGCGCCCGTTCTTCTATGATCGCGCCGCCGATGAGGAGCACGCCCTCAGCCTCGCCCGGCAGCCGGAGTCGCGCTTCATCGCCGGCGGCACCAACCTGATCGATCTGTTGAAGAACGACGTCCAGCGGGCATCCCGGCTGATCGACCTGAACCATGCCGGGCTCGACGCCATCCAGGCCACTCCGGACGGCGGAGTGAGCCTGGGCGCCCTGGCCCGCAACAGCGACACCGCCAACCACCCTCTGGTGCGCCAACGCTATCCGCTGCTCAGCCAGGCCATCCTCGCGGGGGCCTCGGCCCAGCTGCGCAACATGGCCACCAACGCCGGCAACCTGATGCAGCGCACCCGTTGCTACTACTTCAACGATCCGGCCTTCGACAGATGCAACAAGCGCGTGCCCGGTTCCGGCTGCGCCGCCCTGGAAGGCTTCAACCGGATCCACGCCGTGCTCGGCTGCAGCGAATCCTGCATCGCCGCCCATCCTTCCGACATGTGCGTGGCGCTGGCGGCGCTCGACGCGGTGGTGCTGGTGCGCGGCACCCAGGGCGAGCGCCGGATTCCGCTGGCGGAGTTCCACCGGCTCCCGGGCTCCCAGCCGCACCTGGAGACGGCCCTGGCCGAAGGCGAGCTGATCACCGCCATCCTGCTGCCGCCCTCCCCCTACCGGGACCACTCGCACTACCTGAAGGTGCGCGACCGCGCCAGCTACGCCTTCGCCCTGGTATCGGTGGCGGCCGGCCTCGCCCTGCTCGACGGTGTGGTCGAGCGCGCCAGCGTCGCCCTGGGCGGGGTGGCCCCCAAGCCTTGGCGGGTTCCGGGCGCCGAAGCGGGCCTGATCGGGCAGCGGGTCGGCACCCCGGAGTTCGACCGCCAGGCGGCCGGAGTGGCGGATGCGCTCCTGGCCGGTGCCCACGGGTACAAGCACAACCAGTTCAAGGTGCCGCTGGCACATCGGTCGATCGTGCGCGCGCTGCAACGGGCCGGGCAATCCACAGGGGGTGAGGCATGACCAGCGCCGCGATCATCGGGCAGCCGGTGGACCGCGCCGACGGCGTCGCCAAGGTCACCGGCAGCGCCTTGTACGCGGCCGAACATGCCCTGCCGGGAATGAGCTACGCGGTCCTGGTGACCAGCACCATCCCCGGCGGCAGGATCGCCTCGATCTCCACCGCGCGGGCCGAGAAGATGCGCGGGGTGGCGCTGGTCATGACCCACCTCAACGCGCCGAAGCTGCCGGAGCATGGCCAGGCCGGCATCCTTCCGCCCGCCGGACGCGTCCTGAACCTGCTGCAGGACGACCAGGTGAACTACAACAACCAGCCGGTGGCGCTGGTCGTGGCCGACACCCTCGAACATGCCCAGGACGCGGCCCGGGCCGTGATGATCACCTACGCCGCGGGCCCGGCGGAACTGGATTTCAACGGGGCGAAAGCGACCCGGGCCGTGCGGCCCCGGCTGGAGGACAGCGCTCGCGGCGATTTCCAGGCCGGATGGCGCGACGCCGGCAGCCGGGTCGAAGCACTCTACTCCACCGCGATCCAGCACCACAACCCCATGGAGCCCCACGCCACCATCGCCCACTGGGACGGCGAGCAGCTCACCCTGTACGACTCGACCCAGTACGTCACCGGGGTGAAGACCACGGTCGCGAAGCGGCTTGGCCTGGACCCCGAGCGGGTACGGGTGATCTCCCCCTTCGTGGGGGGCGGGTTCGGCTGCAAGGGCAGCGTCTGGTCCCACGTCGTGCTGGCGGCCATGGCCTCCCGGCAGACCGGGCACCCGGTCAAACTGGTGCTTGAGCGGCCGCAGATGTTCGGCATGGTCGGCTACCGCCCGCAGACCGAACAGCGCCTGCGCCTGGGGGCGGCTGTCGACGGGCGCCTGACCGCGGTGGCCCACGAGGTGACCGCCGGCTCGGCGGTCCAGGAAGACTGGCTGGAGGCGTCCGCCGTCATCACCCGCATGATGTATGCCAGCGACAGCCAGCAGACCAGCCACCGCCTGGTGCGCCTTAACCAGGGCACGCCCACCTTCACGCGCGCTCCGGGCATTTCCAGCGGCAGTTTCGCCCTGGAATGCGCGCTGGATGAACTCGCCTACGCGGCGCGCATGGACCCGATCGCCCTGCGCCTGCGAAACCACGCGGACGTGGACCCGGACAATGGCCTGCCCTGGTCCAGCAAGTCGCTGCGCCAGTGCTATGCCGCCGGCGCAGAACGGTTCGGCTGGGCGCGCCGGGACCCGGCGCCCCGCTCCATGCGCGACGGCCGCTGGCTGGTCGGATGGGGGATGGCCAGCGCGACCTACCCGGCCCACCGAAGCGCCGCCAGCGCCTCCGCCCGCATCCTTCCGGACGGCTCGGCCCTGGTGCAGAGCGGAACCCACGACCTGGGCACCGGCACCTACACCGTCATGGCCCAGGTTGCCGCGGACGCCCTCGGACTGCCGCTGGAACGGGTCCGTTTCGAACTGGGCGACTCCAGCATGCCGGAGGCGCCGGTGTCCGGCGGATCGCAGTCGGTGGCCAGCGTCGCGCCGGCGGTGCAGGCCGCGGCCCTGGCGGCGCGGGAGAAACTCGTGGCGCTCGCGTTGGCGGACCCGAAGTCGCCCCTGCATGGCGGCAGCCCCGGGGACGTCGTGATCGACCGCGGCTTGATGGCCCGCCGATCGGCGCCTGAACGGCAGGAATCGGTGGCGGCCCTGCTCACCCGCCACGGCGCGGGCGTGGAGGCCACCAGCGAAAGCCGGCCGGGAGCCGAGGCGCACGCGTTCGCCATGCATTCCTTCGGCGCCGTCTTCGCCGAAGTCAAGGTCGATCCGGACCTGGGCATCATCACCGTGCCCCGGATCGTCGGCGCCTACGGCGTGGGCAAGCTGATGAACCGCAAGACCGGGCACAGCCAACTGATGGGCGGCATCATCTGGGGCATCGGCGTGGCGCTGCTGGAGAAGACCGAGATGGATCCGCGCACCGGGCGAGCGGTCAACGGCAACCTGGCCGAGTACCACGTACCGGTCAATGCCGACGTGGGAAGCATCGACCTGATCGTGGTCGATGAAACCGATCCCCACATCAATGCCCTCGGCGCGAAGGGCATCGGGGAGATCGGCATCGTCGGGGTCGCGGCGGCCATAGGCAACGCGGTGTTCCATGCCACCGGCAGGCGGGTCCGGGATTTGCCGATCACCCTGGACAAGCTGCTCTGATCAGGTTGGTGGCGCAACGACCGGGTTAATTCAGCCTTCGGCCTCAGCCGGAGGAGTAGAATGGCAGTGCTTCCACCCTTTCATCCCCGGGAAGGGAACGTCCGGACGCCTTCCCCTCGGCGAACCCTTCGTTCCACACGGATCGCCATCATTCTGGCCCCGGGGCGGGCGTGCGAGGTTCCAGACGACGGAGGTGCTGCCATGGCGACGACAAGGTTCACGCTGAACGGCCGGCCGGTGACGGTCTCCAGCGACCGTTCCCGGATGCTGGTGTGGGTGCTGCGCCAGGAACTGGGCCTGACCGGCACCAAGGTGGGCTGCGAGGCCGGGATTTGCGGCGTCTGCACGGTGCTGGTGGACCTGGAGCCGGTGCCCTCCTGCTCCACGCCCCTGAAGGACGTGGCCGGCAAGTCGGTGACGACCATCGAGGGGCTGGCCAGGGATGGGGTCCTGGACCCGGTGCAGCAGGCCTTCCTGGACCACCACGCCTTCCAGTGCGGCTACTGCACTCCGGGCATGATCCTGGGCGCCTACGCCCTGCTCCGGAAGAACCCCGGGGCCACGCGGGCCCAGATCATCGAGGCCCTGGACGACCGGCACTGCCGCTGCGGGGCCCACGTGCGGATCCTCGACGCCGTGGAGGCGGCGGGGAAGGCCATGGGAGGTGTGCAATGAAACGGCGCGCGTTCATCCAGGCCGTGGGCACCACCGGCCTTTTCCTGTTCTTCCGCGTGGAGGCGCCCGCGGCGCCCCTGCAGGCGCCCCGTCCCGCGGAATTCCCCACGGATTTCAACGCCTACCTGCGCGTCGGCGCGGACGGCCGGGTGGGGTGCTTCGTGGGCAAGGTGGAACTGGGGCAAGGTGCCATGACTTCCCTGGCCATGCTGGTGGCCGAGGAACTGGAAGTGGGCCTCGACCAGGTGGACATGCTCATGGGCGATACGGACCTCTGCCCATGGGACACGGCCACGGGCGGCTCCCTCAACCTCTGGCAGTTCCTCCCGGTCCTGCGGGGGGCCGCCGCGGAGGCCCGGGCGGTGCTCCTTGAGATGGCCGCGGAGCGCCTGAAGGCTCCCGCGGGCGACCTGGAACTGAAGGCCGGCGCGATCTCGGTCAAGGGCGATCCGCAGCGCAAGGTCTCCTTCGGGGAGCTGGTCCAGGGGCAGCGCATCGAGCGCCACGTGCGCGGCGCGCGGCCCAAGCCCCTCTCCGCCTGCACCCTGCTGGGCACGTCACCCCCCCGCAAGGACGGCCCGGACAAGGTTTCCGGCAAGGCCCTGTACACGGGCGATCTGCGCTTCCCCGGGACCCTGCATGCGTGCATCGTCCGGCCCCCGGCCCATGGCCTGACCCTGAAGGCCGTGGACACGTCCGCCGCCGAGCGGATCCCCGGCGTGAAGGTGGTGCGGGACGGGAACCTGGTGGCGGTGCTGCACGAACAGCCGGATGTCGCCCGCCGGGCCCTGGAGAAGGTCAAGGCCGAGTGGGGCGGCACCGAGCCCGCCGTCGACAGCCAGACCATCTACAGGCACCTGGTGGAGAAGAGCCCCGCCCTGCAACTCGCCTCCGGCCGCGGCGACGTGAAGGCCATGGAGGCCAGGTCCAGCGCCGTGGTGGAGGGCGAGTACCTCAATTCCTACATCAGCCACGCGACCCTCGAGCCCCACACCTCCGTGGCCCGGTGGGAGGACGGCCGCATGACCGTGTGGGCCTCCACCCAGGCCCCCTTCCGCATCCGGCCCTTCCTGGCCAAGGCCCTGGACCTGCCCGTGCCCAAGGTGCGGATCATCTCCCAGCTGGTGGGCGGCGGCTTCGGCGGCAAGCTGGTGGGCCCGGAAGCCCTGGAAGCCGCGCGGCTGGCCCGCCAGGTTCCCGGGCGCCCGGTGCAGGTGACCTACGGGCGGCGGGAGGACTTCTTCCTGGACACCTTCCGGCCGGCGGCCGTCATGAAGCTCCGGTCCGGCCTGGATGCCACCGGACAGATCAGTTTCTGGGACTACCAGGTGTTCGGCATCAACAGCTGGGAAGCCGAGCTTGCCTACGATTTCCCGGCCTGCCGGTTCATGGCCGTCCCCGACCCCGGGAGCGTCCCGGGCCTGCACCCCTTCCAGACCGGGGCATGGCGGGCCCCCGGATCCCACACCAACGCCTTTGCCCGGGAAAGCCACATGGACATGACCGCGGCCAAGGCGGGCGTGGACCCCCTCACCTTCCGCCTGCGCCACGTCACCGACCAGCGCCTGATGCGGCTCCTGCGCAGGATCGCCGACGCCTTCGGCTGGGATCCCGCGCCCGCGCCGAGCGGACGCGGCATCGGCCTGGCCTGCGGCGCCTGGCGGGGGGCCCTGGTGGCCACCATCGCCCAGGTGTCGGTGGACCGGAGCACGGGCCGGATCCGCGTGGAGCGGCTGACCGAGGCGCTGGACATCGGACCGGTGATCAACCCGGACGGCGCCCGGCAGCAGATCGAAGGGGCCATCACCATGGGCCTGGGCTACACCCTGGCCGAGGAGGTGCGCTTCAAGGGCGGCAGGATCCTGGATGAGAATTTCGACACCTACACCATCCCCCGCTTCTCCTGGCTGCCGAAGATCGAGATCATCCTCATGGACAACCCCGATCTCCCCCCCAGGGCCTGGGGGAGCCCCCCGTGGTGACCATCGGGCCGGCCGTGGCCAACGCGGTGTTCGACGCCACGGGCGCGAGGCTGAACCTCCTGCCCATGACGCCGGAGCGGGTCCTGGAGGCCTTGAAGGCAGGCAGCCAGGGTTGATCCGGAGTTGGCCGGCCGCGCTCGGCTAGCTGACCTTGGAAGAGGCCGAGAGGCTGAAAAGCATGATCATGATTCAACCTTTCAAGCCGCAGGCGCCCTGGGTGCTGACCCCGAGCCTGGCGAGGATGCTGGACATCAGGCACCAGTTGGTGAGACCGCTCTGCAGCAGGTTCGCCCCGACGAAGACGGTGAGCCACAGCCAGTTCGGATTGTGCCAGTGGGCCAGGGCGAGGCTGCCGAGGATCAGGGTGCCCGCGAAGATGTGGACGATGCGATCGACGTTCATGGTTCATTCTCCTTTGGAAGGAATGCCACAGGTGAGCACGGGGCCGGGCGCGGCCGGAGCCTGCCGCTGCAACAGGGCGGCGCGGCCACGGCGGGCCAGGAGGAAGTAGAGGACCGGCACTGCGAACCGTGAAAGCAGCGTGGCGGCCACTTCGCCCGCCATCAGGCTGATGGCCAGGCCCTGGAAGATGGGGTCCGCCAGCATCACGCTGGAGCCCGCCATGACCGCGGCGGCGGTGAGCAGCATGGGGCGGAACCGGACCACGCCGGCCTCCACCACGGCGGATTCCAGGGCCATGCCCTCCCGGAGCTTGAGTTCGATGAAATCCACCAGGATGATGCTGTTGCGCACGATGATCCCGGCCCCGGCGATGAAGCCGATCATGCTGGTGGCGGTGAAGAAGGCGCCCAGCAGGCCATGGGCGGGGATGATCCCGATGAGCGAGAGCGGCACCGGCACCAGGATCACCAGGGGCACCGCGAAACTTTCGAACCAGCCCACCACCAGGACATAGATCAGCACCAGCACGCCGGCGAAGGCCAGCCCGAGATCCCTGAACACCTCCAGGGTGATGTGCCACTCGCCATCCCACTTCATCACCAGGTTCTCGGTGTTTTCCGGGTGGGCCAGGCCCAGCCGGGCCACCGGCTGTCCGCCTGTTCCCTTGATGGCGTCGATCTTCTTGTTCAGGGCCGAAAGGGCATAGACCGGGCTTTCGATGGCGCCCGCCAGATCGCCGAAGACGTAGGACACCGGCATGAGGTTCTCGTGTAAGATGGCCGCGTTCTCCCGGCCCTCCTGGACCCTCACCAGCTCGGACAGGGGCACAGGGCCGCGCAGGCCGGGCACGGTCATCTGGAGGATTTGGTCCAGGCGCCGGCGCTGGTTGCTCGCGAGCTGCACGATCACCGGCACCTGGGCCGAACCCCGCTGGACGTGGAAACTGCCGATGGTGTCGCCGTGCCCTGCCATATATAGGGTCTGGACCACGTGCGCCGGCGCGACGCCCTGCAGGGACGCCTTCTCCCGGTCCAGCACCAGGGTGATCTTGGGGCTGGCGGGATCGAGGGTGCTGTCCACGTCGACGACGCCGTCCACACTGCGGAAGATCTTTTCGACCTCGCCGGCGAAGCGCAGCCGCTCGGCCTCGGTGGGCCCGTAGACCTCGGCCACCAGGGTGTCCATGACCGGCGGGCCCGGCGGGATCTCGACCACTTTCATGCGGGTTCCATCGGGCAGCGCCAGCTTGAGGATCTCCGGGCGGAGCCGGACGGCGATGGCGTGGCTCTGCTCCTTGCGGTCACCCTTGCCCACCAGGTTGACCTGGATGTCCACCATCCGGTCCCCCCGGCGCAGGAAGCTGTGGCGCACCATGCCCACGAAGGTGAAGGGCGCGGCCTCGCCGGAATAGACCTGCACGTCGCGGACCACCGGTTCCCGCAGCAGCCGCCGGGCCACGTCCTGGCCCACGGCCAGGGCATCCTCCCTGGGCGTTCCCGCCGGAAGATCCAGCTGGACCATGAATTCGGATTTGTTGTCGAACGGCAGCATCTTGACCTTCACCACGCCCATCCCCACCAGGGACATGGCCGCCGCCAGCAGGACGGCCACGCCGCCGAAGAAGGCCCAGCGCACCACCGGCTTCGTGATGAGGGCGGTGATGACCCGGCGGTAGGCCGCCGTGAAGCGGGAATCGGGCTTGATCCCGCCAACCTCATCCTCTCCCGCGGGTGCGGTGTTTTCCACGGTTGCGGGGTGCAGGCCGGTTTCGTCCGTTTCCGGCAGGTGGGCTTCCGACTTGAAGATCTTGAGGGAGGCCCAGGGGCTGATGACGAAGGCGATCACCAGGCTGAACAGCATGGCCAGGCTGGCGCCGACCGGGATCGGCCGCATGTAGGGGCCCATGAGCCCGCGCACGAAGGCCATGGGCAGGATCGCCGCGATCACGGCGATGGTGGCCAGGATGGTGGGGTTGCCCACCTCGTCCACCGCCTCCACCACCACCCGGGCGAAGGTCTTGCGCGGCCCGGGGAGGTGCATGTGGCGGTGGATGTTCTCCACCACGACGATGGCGTCGTCCACCAGGATGCCGATGGAGAAGATCAGCGCGAACAGGGTGACCCGGTTCAGGGTGTAGCCGAACAGGTAGGTGATGAACAGGGTCAGGGCCAGGGTGACCGGCACCGCCACCCCGACCACGACCGCGGAGCGCCAGCCCATGGCCAGCAGGATGAGCGCGATGACGCTGAGGGTGGCCAGGAGCAGGTGCTCGATCAGCTCGTTGGATTTCTCGCCGGCCGTTTCGCCGTAGTTGCGCGTCACGGTCAGCTTGAGGTCCTGGGGCAGGAGGTTGCCGCGCAGCGCCTCGACCTTCTTCAGGACCGCCTCCGACAGCGCGGTGGCATTGCTGCCCATGCGCTTGGAAAGCGTCACGGTCACGGCCGGCTCGAAGCCCGCGCCGGCGCCGTACAGCACCACCGGAGGCTCCGGGTCGGGGCCGTCGGAAACGCCGGCCACGTCGCCCAGGTAGACCGGGCGGCCGTTCTTGACCGCCACCACCAGCCGCTGCAATTCCGCGGCGTCCAGGACGAAGCCCGAGGCCTCCAGTTCCGTGCGCCGGTCGTGGTCGACCAGGACCCCGGCGGGAAGCTGGCTTTCGGCGCTCCGCAGCGCGGGCTGGATGTCGCCCAGGCTCATGCCCAGCGCCCGCAGCTTGCCGGGATCGGGCTCGATCCGGACCATCCGCCTGGCGCCGCCGATGACCTTCACCTGGGCCGTGGCCGGCACCGTGCTCAATTCGCGGGCCAGCGCATCGCCCATGGCCCGCAACTGTCCCGGAGTCCGGCCGGCGCCATGGAGGGTCAGGCCCAGGAAGGGCACGTCATCCACGGTGAGCAGGCGCACCACCGGTTCCATGGCCCCGGCTGGGCAGGACGTCCCGGTTGGCCGCCAGTTCCTGGTAGATCTTCGCCAGGCTGGGCTCCTGGGGCTCGTTCACCCGGAAGCGCACCGTGATCATGGCCACGCCGGGCTGGCTGGTGCTGTAGAGGTATTCCACCCCGGGGATACCCCAGAGGCGCTTCTCCAGCGGCGTGGTGACCTGGCTTTCGATCTCCCGGGGACTGGCTCCGGGCATCGGGACATGGATGTCCACCATGGGCACGATGATCTGCGGTTCCTCCTCGCGGGGCGTGAGCATGACCGCCAGGAATCCCAGGAGGAGCGAAGCCAGCACGATGAGCGGCGTCAGCTTGCTGCGCAGGAAGGTCCTGGCCAGCCGCCCCGCCAGTCCAAGGTGGGCGTGTTCGCTCATTTCCGCACCTCGATGGGCTGGCCGTCCCTGAGGTCGCCGGGGCTGTCGATCACCTGCTCAGTCCCCGCGAGGCCCGCCCGCACCGGGAGCCGGTCGCCCTGGGCCTCGCCCAGGGACAGCCAGCGCAACTCCGCCCTGCCGTCCCTGGCGAGGAACACCCCGTTCAGCTCGCCGCGCCGCACCAGCGCGCTCCTGGGGATCGAAGGATCCTGGCTCCCGGACGCACCGGCCCCCGGAACCTGCAATCGGCCGAAGGCGCCGGAGCGGAGGCCTTCCAGCCCTTGGGCCACCCGGGCCCGGATGGTGCCCCGGTGCGAGACGGGATCGCCGCCCGTGGCCAGGCCGGTGATCCGGGCCATGCCCCTCCTGCCGTCCGCTTCGAAGGGCAGGCTTTGCCCGATCCTCAAGCCTTTGGCTTCGGCCTCCGACACGCTGCCGGTGAATTCCATGGCACCCTGCCCTTCCATATCGATGAGGGGCATGCCGGGTCCGACAAAATCGCCGTCGTTCACCCGGCGGGCCTGCACCACCCCGGCGAAGGGCGCCCGGATCTGGGTATAGCCGATGTTGGCCTGCACGCCTGCCAGGGCCGCCTTGGCCTGGGCAAGCTGCACCTGGGCCAGGTCCAGTTCGGCCTGGGTGGCGGCGTCCTCGCCGGCGAGCTTCTCGATCCTGCGGAGCTGGGTGGCGGCGGTGGCCACGGCCGTCTCCGCCGCCTTCCGCCCGCTCTGCAGATCATCGTCCGAAAGGCTCACCAGCAGGGCGCCCGCGGCCACCTGCTGGCCTTCGGTGACCAGGACCTTCTGCACGGACGCCGCGAGGCGCGTGGCCAGGGTCGCCCGCTGGGTGGCGTTGAGGGTCACCGCCACCCAGCCGGGCTGGCCGAGGCGCGCCTCCTGGACCAGATGCACCATGGCCGGGGGGGCAACGGGAGCCTTGGCCGGCTCTTGCCGGCCGCAGGCGAGGCCCGCCAGGACAAGGGTAGCGGCAGGCAGGGACAGGATCGGCTTCACGGGTCTACTCCTTCACGTTCTCAATGGGTTGGCCGAGGGCAAGGGACAGCTGGGCCTGGCCCAGGCGGAAATCGAGCTGGCTCGAGAGCAGCAGGGTTCGGGCTCCGGTCAGGCTGCTTTCGGAGTCCAGGACGTCCATCAGCGGCAGCAGGCCTTCCCGGTAGCGGGCGGCCCGCAGGGTGCGCACGGCTTCCGAAGCCGCCACGGCGGTCCGGGCGAACCCGATCCTGGCCTGGGCGGTCCGGATCGCCCTGCGGGCCTCCTCCACCTCGCGGCTCGCCACCGATTCCTGCCACTTCACCGTCAGTTCCGCGGCGCGGGCGGCGGCCCGGGCCGCGCTCACCCGGTGGGAATCGCCGAACGAGAAGGTCCACCTGGCCCCCAGGCTGACCGCGGTCCAGTTGCCGCCCGAGTTCAGGGAATCCCGCAGGGTCCCGGCGGTGAGCTGAAGACCCACTTCCGGTTTCAGGCTCCCCCCGGCCGCGATCACCCCTTCCTCCGCGGCCCGGGCCTGTTCGCGCATGGCCAGGAGGTCCCCGCGCTGCCCGTCCGGGTGGGCGGGCTCCTCCATCGGAATGGCCAGCGGCGTGATGAGCGTGTCGGCGGCGACATCGGCGCCGACGAGCATGGCCAGGGCCGAGCGGGCCGAGGCCACCCGGGCCTGCGCCTCCGCCACCCCGGCACCGGACTGGGCGCAGAAGGCCCTGGTGCGTTCGCCATCGGCTTTCAGCATCAGGCCCTGGGCCACCCGGGCCTGCACGAAGCGATCCGTTTCATCGGCCTGCTTCAGGGTGTCCTCGGCGTTCCGCAGCGCCTCTTCCGCCACCTGGGCGCCGAAGTAGGCCTGGGTGATGGCCAGGGCCACCTGCTGCCTGCGATGGCCTTGCGCGGCTCCCTCGGCATCCGCCAGGTCGGCTCCCGCGCGTCTGGCGGCGTCCAGGCGGCCGCCCGCATAGAGGGGCTGGGTCAGGGTCAGGGTCGCCCCCGTGCCCTGGATGGGGTCAGGATGATTCAGGCTGGACGGCTGGAAATCCGCCTGCGCGATCCGGGCCTGGTCCAGTCGGGTCCCGAACGCCATCATGGGTTCGTCGGTGCGGATGAACCCCACGCCCAGGGTGGCGCTGGGCAGGCGCAGGGCGCCCATGGCCGACGCTTCGGCGCGGGCCTTGGCCACCATGGCCTCCCCCGCCTGCAGCCCCGCCTGATGGTTCCATGCGGTCCGGATCGCATCCTGGACGGATAGCGGGGCCTGGGCCTGCAGGGCTATGGCCGCCATCGGGAGAAAAGTGGTCAAACATTTAATCATAGAGGAAGACCTCTTCCGAAAAAAATCAGACCAGGGATCGATAGGCATTCTGGATGCGCGCCGTCACATGCCCGCAGACCATCGCGCAGACGTTTTCGGCCAGGGGGGTGACCGGCAGGAAATAGACCAGGTTCCCGCGCGGCTCCCGGTTCACGAGCCCCACCCGGACCATGAAGCCCAGGTGTTTGCTGGCATTGGCCTGGGAAAGGCCGGTGAGTTCCACCACCGCTCCCTGGGAGAGGGGCTCGCCGGCGTCAAGGAGGGCCCGCAGGATCTTCAGGCGGGAGACGTCCGCCAGGGCGCCGAAGATCTGGCTGACCTCGTCGATGATCTGGTCGCTGATGTGGGGGGCGCGCAATACATCACCTCATAACTAAAAAGTTATATTGACATAAAATTTTGTCAAGATTTCTTTCGGAAGTCTTCATCCACGCCCGGGGCGGCGGACCCGCCGTCTCCCGCCGGCATTCATGGGGCCTTCAGGCTATTTGATGGCCTTGTATGCGCTCTTGATCCGCTCGGTCACGTGGCCGCAGACCATCTCGCAGAGGTTCTCCACCAGGGGCATCACGGGCTGGTAGAAGACGGTGTTCCCCTCCGCTTCCCGGGTGACCAGCCCGACTCTGACCAGCTGGGAAAGATGCTTGCTCGCGTTGGCCTGGGAGAGCCCGGCGGCCTGCGCCAGGGCCCCCTGGCTCATGGCGCCCTTCGATTCCTGGAGCGTCCGGAGCAGCTTCAGCCGGGAGGCATCCCCCAGGGTCAGGAAGAGCTGGCTCACTTGCTCGATCATGGGGTCGCTCAGGGGGGTCCTGCTCATCCAATCTCCAAATGAGGCATACAATCATACCGTCAAACAGTGATCCAGGCACCTGGGTCAGCCCCTGCCCAGCCCAGCCATCGCGCGCGGTTGCAATCCTGAAAGGCGCTCCATGCCCAGTTCTCCCCGCATCCTCATCGTCGGTGGCGTCGCCGGAGGCGCCAGCGCCGCCGCCCGGGCGCGACGCCTGTCCGAGGCGGCCGACATCGTGCTGTTCGAGCGCGGGCCCTATGTTTCCTTCGCCAACTGCGGCCTGCCCTACCACCTGGGCGGCGTCATCGAGGACCGTTCCCGGCTGCTGGTCCAGACCCCTGAAAGCCTCAACGCCCGCTTTGATATCGACGTGCGGGTGAACGCCGAGGTGATGGCCATCGATCCTGAAGCACAGACCGTGCGGGTGCGCAACCTGAAGACCGGCAGGGAGACCACGGAACGGTACGACGCCCTGGTGCTCAGCCCCGGCGCCGAGGCCATCCGCCCGGGAATCCCCGGAGCCGACAGCGAGCGGATCTTCACGCTCCGGAACATGGGCGACATGGACGCCATCCTGGCCGCGCTGCCCAGGGACGGCACGGGGCGGGCCCTGGTGGCGGGAGCGGGCTTCATCGGGCTGGAACTGGCCGAACAGTTCAGGCTGCGCGGGCTGTCGGTCACCCTGGTGGAGCGACTGCCCCATGTGCTGGGCCCGGCGGACCCGGAAATGACCGTTCCGCTCCAGGAAGAACTGGTCCGGCAAGGGGTGGACCTGCGCCTGGGCCGCTCGGTCACTGCCTTTACGGAGGTGGGCGGAACCCTGGAAGCCATCCTGGACGACGGCGGCCGGATCCCGTGCGCCTTGGCCATCCTGAGCGTGGGGGTGCGCCCCGAAACCCGCCTGGCCAGGGCCGCGGGTCTGGCCATCGGAGCCACCGGGGGCATCCTGGTGGACGACCAGATGCGAACCAGCGCCCCCAACATCTATGCAGTGGGTGACGCGGTGGAGGTGCGCGAATTCGTGAGCGGCGATCCCGCGCTCATCCCGCTGGCCGGCCCGGCCAACCGCCAGGGACGCATCGCGGCCGAGGTCATCCTGGGCCGGGACAGCCGCTACAAGGGCAGCCAGGGCACAGCCGTCTGCAAGGTTTTCGGTCTGGCGTTCGCCATGACCGGGCTTTCCGAAGCCTCGCTGCAGCGCAAATGCCTGCCCTACCGCCGCACCTATGTGCAGCCGGCGGACCATGCGGCCTATTATCCAGGCGCGAGTCCGATCATGCTCAAGCTGCTGTTCGAGCCCTTGCATGGACGCATCCTGGGAGCCCAGGCGGTGGGCGCCGCGGGCGTGGACAAGCGCATCGACGTGATCGCGGTGGCCCAGCGGGCCGGGCTCACCGTCTTCGATCTGGAGGATCTGGAACTCTGCTATGCCCCGCCCTTCGGCAGCGCCAAGGACGCGGTCAACATGGCCGGGTTCGTGGCCGCCAACGTGGCGCGGGGGGATGTGGCGCTGTGGGAGCCGGAGGAACTGGCCGGCCTGACGGAGGCCCAGATGCTGGTGGACGTGCGCACCTTCCGGGAGAACGCCCAGGGCACCATCCCCGGCGCAGTCTGCGCCCCGGTGGACGAACTGCGGGAGCGTCTGGAAGATCTGCCCAGGGACAGGGAACTGCTGGTCTTCTGCCAGGTGGGTCTGCGCGGCTACGTCGCCGCGCGCCTGCTGGCCCAGCACGGGTTCAAGGTGCGCAACCTTTCGGGGGGCTACCGCCGCTTTGGACTGTGGAAGGGCACCCATCCGAGTAGCGCCATGGACTTTGCAATGCGAGTAGGCATAACCTGAATGATCACTCAGTATTGTGGGGTGAAGCAATCCATCTCCGCATTCATGGGATGCCCGAGGATTGGGTTGTGGGTGGGAAGCTGCCTGGGAACTGGCATTGGGAAAGGGGGTGGCGATGGCAAGTGAAAGCGCGATCGTAGACCCTCCGTCATGGATCTTCCGCTGAGGCCTGACTCCAGGCCGCTCCGGGACCGCTGAGGTCCGGCACCGCAGCCAACCGTCATGAAGCCCCGTGGCCGCACCCCGCCGCGGCCCACGCAGGATCCCAGCCCATGGAGACTTCCCCGTGTACCTGATCAGCAAATCCATCCACAGACTCGAACGGTGGCGCCGGCTCCTGATGGTGTTCCTTGCGGTGCTCGGACCCGGCATGATCGTCATGATCGCCGATAACGACGCCGGAGGCATTTCCACCTACGCCGTCACCGGATCCACCTACGGGTTCAGCCTGCTCTGGCTGTTCATCATCCTTGTGCCCATGGCCTACTACGTCCAGGAGATGACGGTGCGCCTGGGGGCGGTCACCAAGCGGGGCCACGCCGAGGCCATCTTCGAGGGGTTCGGCCCGTTCTGGGGCTGGTTCTCCCTCGCCGACCTGGCCATCGTCAACTGGCTCACGCTCATCACCGAATACATCGGGATGATCGCCGCCGGCCAGATGTTCGGCGTGCCGCCGGTGGTGACTTTCCTGGGGGTGACCCTGATCCTGTTCCTGGTGGTGGTGACCGGCCGCTACTGGACCTTCGAGAAGATGACCCTGTTCTTCTGCGCCTTCAACCTGGTCTACATCCCTGCGGCGTTCTGGGCCATGAGCACGCCCACCGCGCCCCATTGGAGCGCGGTGGGCTGGAACCTGGTCGTGCCCAACCTGGGCGGTCATGGCCTCTCCGGCGAGATGCTGATGATCCTCCTGGCCAACATCGGCACCACCATCGCGCCCTGGATGATCTTCTTCCAGCAGAGCGCCGTGGTGGACAAGGGCCTGGACATCAAGGACGTCCGGTTCGGCAAGATCGAGACCTTCGTGGGTTCGCTGCTCACCTGCATCGTGGCCGCCTTCATCATCATCGCCACCGGCGCGGCCCTCCATCACCACAACCCGCCGATCGTGGTCGACGACGCTGCCAAGACGGCCGAAGCGCTGGTGCCGCTGCTGCCCCACGGGCAGGGTGAACTGGCGCGCAAGCTGTTCGCCATCGGGCTGTTCGACGCGGGGTTCCTGGGCGCGCTGTGCATCTCGCTCTCCTCCAGCTGGGCGGTGGGGGAGGTGTTCGGCTGGGCCCACAGCCTCAACAAGAGCGTGAAGGACGCGCCCTGGTTCTACGTCATCTACCTGGTGATGCTGCTCACCTCCGGAGCCGTGGTCCTGATTCCCGGCGCGCCCCTGGTGACCATCACCCTCTTTGTCCAGGTAGTGGCGGTAACCCTGCTGCCTTCCGCCCTGGTCTTCCTGATCCTCCTGCTTAACGACGAGCAATTCATGGGTGAGCACACCAGCACCCGGTGGCAGAACACGGCCAACTGGCTGATCGTCCTCATCGTTTCGGCCATGTCCACGCTGTTCGCCATTTCCACCTTGTTCCCCGGTCTACTCGAAGGCATTTTCGGGAGGGCGAAATGAACCCCAATGGAACCGCCAACCACACCCACGAACACACCGGAAGGGTTCTCTATTTCTCCCGGATCTTCAAGACCCCCGTGCACGTATCGGGTGGCGGCAAGCGCCTGGGCAAGGTCAGCGACATCGTGTTCGCCCTGGAGGAATCCGCCCCGCGCGCGGTGGGCGTCTACCTCTACCACGGGTGGGGCAAGCCGGATGAATTCATTCCCTGGGAGCGGGTCGTCGACCTGTTCGGGGCCGGGATCGTCGTCAAATCCCCCGACCAAGGTGAGCACTACCCGCCTTTCGAGGACCAGCCCGGCTGGATTCTCGCCGATAAGCACCTGATGGGCCGCACGGTGCTGGATATCGATGACCGCAAGATCGAGGCGGTGAACGATGTGCTCATGCAGCAGGTGGATGGCCATTGGCGGCTGGTGGCCGTGGATACGTCCTTCAACGGGTTCCTGCGCAAATGGCGCATGCCCTGGCTCGACACGCTCATCCACGACGACCTGATCCCCTGGAAGTTCGTGCAGCCCCTGTCCATCGAAGATGCCACCACGTCGGGGAGCATCCAGCTGGCCGTGGCCAGGACCCAGCTCCAGGACCTGCCCAAGGAAGACCTGGCGGACATGCTCGAGGAACTCTCCGGTGAGGAGCAGACGGCCCTGTTCTCCGCCCTGGAGACTGAGAAGGCGGCCGAAACCCTGACCGAGGCGGAACCCAGGGCCCAGCGCCAGATCATCTCCAACCTGCGGGAGGAACGGGCGATCAACATCCTGGCCAGCCTGTCGACCCCGCAGCTGGTGGACCTGCTGACGGTCCTGCCCCATGAGGACCAGCTCCAGCTGCTGCCCCTGCTGCCCGAACCGCGCCAGACGAAAGTGAGGGCCCTGCTCTCGGAAAGGGAGGCCAAGGCCACCGACTTCATGGACCAGGAATTCCTCACCATCGCTCCCACGGCCACGGTGGGAGAGGCCAAGGCCCAGATCCTCGCCTCCGGCCTCGAATACCACGGCATCTCCTACCTCTACGTCACCGCCTCGGGCGGCCCGGCCCTGGGCGTGGTGGATGCCCGCCAGCTCCTGCTGGAGCAGGACGGCACGACGATGGAATCCGTGATGGTCAGTCCGGTCGTGAGCGCCGAGATGGACGACGCGCGGGAGGACCTGACGGCCATTTTCAGCAGGTACCATTTCCGCATGGTCCCGGTGGTCGACAGCGAGGACCGCATCCAGGGCGTCGTCCGCCACGGAGACATCATGAAATCCACCACCAAGGCCTGAGGTGCATCCATGCCAAGAGTCAAATTGACCCGGACCACCCGGACCGCCCTCTACTTCCTGCGGGCCTACCTCATTTTCCTCATGCTCCTGCTCGGGTTCCGCTTCCTGAAGGCGTTCCACTGAGGTGAGCTCGGCAGAGCCAAGTGCCCGTGAGGTCCAGGCTTGCGGCCAGAACCTAAAAAATCAGCCGATACGGCGGCGCCATGCAGGCATCACGAGGGTTTCAACCGCTCCGCGCCACCCGAGGTGAGCCATCAAATTCTGGTGGGCCAAGATCCCTCCCCCCATCGCAACCTTCCTGACGGAAAATGCCTTTGCCGGCAAGACCATTGTCCCCTTCTGCACCCACCAGGGGAGCCATTTCGGCCAGACCCTGTCGGACATAAGGAAGGTCTGCCCAAAGGCCACCGTGCTGGATGGCCTTGCCGTATGGGGCAGGGATGCGGACAATGCGCATCAGGAGGTATCGCAGTGGCTGAAGACTGTCAGGGTGGAGAAATGAAACCGCACGTCATTTGCCATATGCTCTCCTCGGTGGATGGCAGGATCGACGGCGAGGCGCTCCGGGGCGTGACGCTCCACGGGGAATACGAGGCCACCGGGGCCCTGCTCGGCGGGGATGCCTGGATCTGCGGACGGACCACCATGCAGCAGCACTTCGCCGAGGCGGAGCCGTTCGTTTCGGCCGCCGGCAAACCGGCTGGGGCACCGTCGGTGCACGTAGCACGCCGGGCGGAGTCCTATGCCGTCTCGGTGGATCCGGTACGAGGTGGCCCAGCCCTGAGCAGGGCTGGAGATCACTTCGGAGCAAGTTCTCCATACCAGTAGGCCGCCGTGACGCCACCGTCCATGAGGAAATCGCTGCCGGTGATGAACCCGCCGTCCGGGCCCATCAGGAGCGCGCCAACGACCCCCACCTCATCCGGTGTGCCGCCGCGCCCGGCAGGAGACAACTCGATCATGCGCCGGTATCCTGCGCCCCGGGGACCGGTCAGTTCGTCCTTGGCGAGCGGCGTGAAGATGATGCCGGGACTGATGGTGTTGACCCGCGCGCCGCGCTTGCCCCAGCGCACCGCCTCGGCCATGACCCGCAGCGAGTTGCCGCGCTTGGAAACCTGGTAGGCGTGGAGCGGATCCGTCACCTGGTCCGGCTGGAGCATCGGCAGGCCGAGCAACTCATCGGCGGGCGTGGTGGCCAGCGCCTTGTCCTGCTCGGGGGTCAGCGCCGGGAGCCGGTGCCCCGATTGCGAAGCGATGACGACGCCCGCTCCTCCTGGCGCGATGACGTTGCCGAATTCCTCCAGCACGAGCGCCGTGCCATAAAGGTCGACCTTCAGGATCGCGGCCGGCGATGCCTGGCTGGGAGAGAGGCCGGCCGCATGGATGACGCCGGTCACTGTGCCGATCCGGGTGGCCGTTTCGACGAGCGCATGGACTGACGCGCGGGAGGCGACGTCGACGATGGCGGTGCTGACCTCGAAGCCGGCGTCGCTGAGGACTTTCGCGGCGGCATCGGCATTCTCCTGGCGCAGATCAGCCAGCAGGACCTGCTTTCCCGCGCTGACGCGTCGCGCAATCGCCTGACCGATCGATCCGGCGCCTATGACGACAATAACGTTGGGCATGGCTGCCTCCTTTCCGGAACTGTTTCATACGTCGGCGGCGGTCCCGGCCACGCCGATCTCCCGAAGCCTGGAGATGTCCTTCATCGGCGCGCTGCCGAAATAGCGCCCGTATTCGCGGCTGAATTGGGACGCGCTGAGATAGCCCACCTGCCGGCAGGCCGAGCCTGCGTCCATCATCCGGGCGAGCATCAGCCTGCGCGCCTCGTGGAGCCGCAGCACCTTCTGGAACTGCAGGGGGCTCATGGAGGTGACCGCCTTGAACTGCTGGTGGAAGTTGGACACGCTCATGTGCACCCTGGCGGCCAGGCGCTCCACATCCAGGGGACGGTCGAAGTTGGCGCGAACCCAGGAAAGGGCCTGGGCGACTCGCTGCAGGCGGGAGTCCTCCTGGCCGATCTGGGCCACCCGCCCGCCGATGGGGCTGCGCAGCAGGCGGATCAGGATCTCGTCCACCACCATGGGGGCGATCAGTTCCGCGTCCTCGGCCTGGGCCATCAAATCGACCAGCCGAACGGCGGCCTGGATGATGGCCGGCTCGGACGGGGCCACGAAGATGGCCAGGTTCTTCTGGGCCTGGGGCAGGCCGTTGGGGTACACCTTCAACACCAGGTCGGCGATCCTGGCCGGGTCCAATTCGACCTTCAGGCACAGGAACGGTTCCGCCGGGCTGGCCTGGGTGATCTGGCCGGACACCGGCATGTCCACCGAGAAGACCAGCATGCGCGAGGCGTCGTAGGCAAGCGTCTCGTCTCCCATGAAGACCGTCTTGGCGCCCTGGGCGACGACGCACAGGGCGGGCCGCACGATGCCGTGGATCCGCTCCTGGTTGGGCTTCGAGGCCCGGACCACCTCCAATCCGGGCATGCGCAGATTGAAATGGCCGTCATAGGGCGCGTGGGCCCGGATCAGGTCGGCCAGGCGGGCCAGTCCGCCCTGGGCGGGGTTCGGATCGCTGGGTTGGAGGTTGGAGTGTTCTTGGGCCATGGGGCCTCCCGCTTCCCTGGTTAAGGATTGAATTATGATCATTTGAAGAAGGGCAGGGGTGTCCGCATCACTGGGCACGCTTTTCGAAGACATCCTTGGCGACTGCGACCGCGGAAACGGCACAGGGCCAGCCGGCGTAGAAGGCAAGGTGGGTGATGACTTCCGAGGCCTCCTCCCGGGTCAGGCCATGGTCCAGCGCCCGGTTCAGGTGGTAGGTCAACTGCGGGAACGCGCCCAGGGCGATCAGGGCGCTGACCGTGACCAGGCTCCGGTCCCGGGGCGTCAGGTCCGGACGCAGCCACAGGTCGTGGAACAGCGTCTCGTTGGTGTAGCGCACCAGTCCGGGGAAGGCGGGACCGATGCTCTGCTCGGTGATGGCCGCGCGCTGGGCCTCGGCGGCCTCGTCCAGGGACAGGCGCGGCCCGTTGGCGGGCGGAAGCTGATTGGCCTTGATCTTGCGCTTGGCGAAGACCCCTTTCGTGACCTCCGCTGCCGACACCGCATTGCCCCAGCCGGAATAGAACGCCAGATGGGTGATGATGCCGGAGATCTCGCCCGGCTTGACGCCCTGGTCGAGCGCCAGATCGAGGTAGTAGGGCAACAGGGTCGTCTGGTTGCGCGCAACCAGCGCGGCGAGCGTGACGATGCACCGGTCCCGCGGGGACAGCCCGGGGCGCTTCCACAGGTCGTCGACCAGGATGCCTTGGGTGTACCCCTCCAGGGCCGGAGCGACGAGCCGGACGTCGGCGGGCGCCAGGGGACTGGGCGTGGCCCTGGAGGGTGCCCCCGGGAGGGAGACGGAAGCGGTCGATAGGCACAGGAGCGTCGCAGCCAACGGTCTCATGTTCAATCCTCCTGTCTGGATTCCGGCACGACCTCATTCAGGCAGCGCATCGCGTTCAGCGTCCTCGGGTAGCCCATGAAGGGCAGGAGCTGGGTGATGACGGCCATCAGGGTCGCACGGCCGTTGCCGACCGCGAGATTGCCCTGGATATGCCCCTTCAGCTGCGGCTCGCAGCCCATGGCCAGGAGCATGGAGAAGGTCAGCAGCTCGCGGGTCTTCACGTCCAGCCCGGTCCGGGTGTAGGTGTCGCCGAAGCAGTTGCCGGACAGGTAGCGGTTGATGTGCTGCTGGTCCGCCGGCGCCTGCCGGTACAGGGTGTCGATCATGTCCCCGAAGATCGACTTGGACAGGGCCAGCCCCATCTCGTAACGGGTCGCGGGCGTGGTGGTGGACTGCCCTTCCAGGGGCAGGTGCACGCCGCGGTCGGCCAGGATCTCGTTGGTGGCGTGCAGGAAGTCGAAGACCTTGCCGATGCCGCAGTAGGGCACGGCCTGGTAGACGATCTCCTTGACTTCCACCGGGGTGACGCCGAGGTTCAGCGCGGCAAGGACGATGACCTTGTACTCGCCCAGCGCCTGGGCGGCGATGAGGGCGGCCAGGATCGTCATCAGCCGGGTGCGGTCGTCGAGGTCGCTCTGGGCAAGCACTTCATCGAAGGCGAAGTTGTCGAACAGCTCGATGAATTCCGGGTCGGTGACCTTCAGGGTCGACACGTGGTTGGGGAACCATTTTTCGTGGTTCCGGTTGGCGGTTTCGGTGATGCTCATTTTCCTCTTCCCCTTGCAATGTGGCCGTTCAAGCAGTGATGTTCGTGGCGTGGTACTGCTCATCGCTGACCTTCTCCATCCAGTCAGCGGACTTGCCATCCCGTTCTCCGGCGATGGCGATGTGGGTCATGGCCGTGGTTGGGGAGGCGCCATGCCAGTGTTTTTCGCCCGCCGGAAACCAGATCACGTCGCCGGGCCGGATCTCCTCGATAGGGCCGCCCCAGCGTTGCACTCGGCCACACCCTTCGGTCACGACCAGGGTCTGGCCCAGCGGATGGGTATGCCAGGCGGTCCGGGCGCCCGGTTCGAAGGTGACCCGGGCACCCATGGCCTGGAATGACTCGTTGGGCAAAAACAGGGGATCGACCCGAACCCTGCCGGTGAAATAGTCTTCCGGCCCTTGGGCGGAAGGTTGTGTTCCACATCGTTTGATTTCCATGGTGTGTGCCTTTCCGGTTGGTTGGAAGGGAAGGTAGGTTACCTGGCCTTCAGAGTGGCCATGTCGATGACGAAGCGGTACTTGACGTCGCTCTTGAGCATCCGTTCATAGGCCGCGTTGATGTCCTGCATGGGGATCACCTCGACATCCGACGTGATGCCGTGCTGGCCGCAGAAATCCAGGAGTTCCTGGGTCTCCCTGATGCCGCCGATGAGCGAGCCCGCGACGGATTTCCGCCGCAGGACTATGGGGGTGGTGTCGAGGAACGGGTCCAGGGCTCCCAGGTAGCCCACCAGGACCAGGGTGCCGTCCTTGGCCAGGGTCGGCATGTAGGGGTTCAAGTCATGGATGTAGGGCACGGTATCGATGACCAGGTTGAACCGGCCACTGGCGGCGGCCATCTGGGCCGGGTCGGTGGAGAGCACGATGCGATCAGCCCCAAGGCGGCGGGCATCCTGCTCCTTGCCTTTGGAGCGGGTGAACAGGGTGACTTCGGCGCCCAGGGCCTTGGCCAGCTTCAGGCCCATGTGGCCCAGGCCGCCCAGGCCCACCACGGCGACCCGGCTGCCCTGGCCCGCCTTCCAGTGGCGCAGGGGCGACCAGGTGGTGATGCCGGCGCACAGGAGCGGCGCGGCGCCCTTCAGGTCCATCCCATCGGGGATGCGCAGGACGAATGGGTCCGAAACGACAATCTTTTCGGAATACCCGCCCTGGGTTTTCGTGTGGTCATGGCGATCCTGACCGCCATAGGTGTAGACGGCACCGTCGCAATACTGCTCCTCGCCGGATTCGCAGGTATCGCAATGGCGGCAGGAATCCACCAGGCAGCCGACGCCCACGTGGTCGCCGGCCTTGAACCGGGTCACATCCCTGCCCACCTCGACCACGCGGCCGATGATCTCGTGGCCGGGGACGACCGGGTAGGCGGTCCTGCCCCAGTCATTCCGGGCATTGTGCAGATCGGAGTGGCACACCCCGCAGAACAGGATCTCGATCACCACGTCGTCCGGCCGTGGGTCGCGACGCTCGAAACGGAAGGGGGCCAGGCCCTCCTTGGCGGACTTTGCGGCATAACCAAGCACATTCGTTGTCATGGGTTCTCCTTGATTGATGGGGTGGGCGGGCTTCCCATGGGGCCCGCAACCGACGCCTCGCCCCGATTGCAGGCCAAACTTTGCTCGTGGACCCTACCCACCCAAGACCGCCGCGTGCATCGCGGGGTTGTCCTGAAGTTTAGGGACCGGCACTCTGGAATGATTGCCTAAAGCTACAGACTTTTTGCTTGAACCTCTGGGGCTCCGATCCCCCAGCCTGGTGCTGAACAGGTCTAATTTTTCTATAAGCCTATCAATTATAACCGTAAGCTCACCATGCCCCTGCCCCGCCGGATTCGACCGGGATGCCAATGAAGCCCTTCCATCTGGCCCACCCAAAAGGCGGCCCTAAGGAAGTGCATAAAGGAAGTCTGAGGATCACCTCATGCGGAAGGCCAATGCCAAGGTCAGGACAAGACCTGGTTTTTATCGGATCATGTTCCGATGAACACACCCAGCAACGCCCCACCGGAAACGCCTCCAGACAGTCAACAATCTGATGCCAACGTCGACATCCCATCTCTTCATTCAGTAAATTCTTTAACAAATATCGAAAAAATACCAATTTTTAAACATAAAACTAATATTTTCAATAGTTTACATGAACTATTAGACATGATCAAGTTCGAGCACACCGTGTTCGCCCTGCCCTTCGCGCTGCTGGGCGCCCTGGCCACGGTGCGCGGCGCTGCCCCCCTGGACAAGGTGCTCTGGATCCTGGTGGCCATGGTCGGCGCCCGCACCGCGGCCATGACCTTCAACCGCATCGCCGACCAGGACCTGGACGGCGCCAACCCCAGGACCCGCGACCGCGCCCTGCCCGCCGGGCGGGTGAGCCGGGGCGGGGCCATGGCGCTGCTGGGGCTGGCCATCGTGCTGTTCGGCTACGCCGCGGGCAGGCTGGGGCCGCTGCCCTGGAAGCTGGTGCCCCTGGCCCTGCTGGTCATCCTGGGCTACTCCTTCTGCAAGCGCTTCACCGCGCTCAGCCACGTGGTGCTCGGGCCTGTCCCTGGCCGGGGCGCCGCTGGGCGCCTGGATCGCCGTGAACGGCCGGCTGGACCCGCCCGCCTGGTTCCTGGCCCTGGGCGTGCTCACCTGGACCGCGGGCTTCGACATCCTCTACGCCCTCCAGGACCTGGACTTCGACCAGGCGCGCCGGCTGCACTCGGTCCCCGCCCGCCTGGGCGTGCCGGCCGCCCTGTGGACCTCCCGGGCCCTGCACCTGGCGGCCCTGGCCGCCTGGGCCGCGTACAACCTCGGCATGGAGGCGCACGTGTTCCCCTGGCTGGCCTGGGCCGTGGTGGCGGCGATCCTCGCCCGGGAGCAGTGGGTGGTCCGCGGCGGCCGGCTGGAGCGCATCGACCACGCCTTCTTCACCCTGAACAGCCTGGTGGGGCTCATCTTCTTCTCGGGCCACCTGGCCGAGTGGGTCGTCGGCACGGATTGACGCCGTGAACCGCCGGGCGCGATGTTGAAAACTTCCTCGACAGTGGCCGGCATCCCACGTAGGGTAGAAATTCTATGGCAAGAAAACCCCTAGCCCGGCGTGGCCTGCGTTGAGCCGTCCCGACTCGGAGCGGTTCTTCACCGTCATGGTGGTTTTTTCCCACCGCACCTTCCGCTGGTCCATCGCCCGCCGGACCATGCTCTGGGTGGCGGGGACGGTGGCGGCCATCTGGGCGGTGGCCATGATCGGCTCCGCCTACGGCCTCTGGGCCACCAAGAAGATCATGAGCTTCACCCAGCTCCAGCGGGACACCTACGCCCAGCAGCGGCAGCTGCGGGAAAGCCTGGACCAGGCCCAGGCCCTGGACGGGCGAGGTGCAGAAGCTGCGCAAGCAGATGGCAGACCTGCTCAAGGTGCTGAACCTGAAGAACACCGGGCCCGGCGATCCCGCCGCTGCCGCCCGCCGCCGGCCAGCCCGCCGCCGACCCCGAGAAGCTGAGCCTGCTGCGCAGAGGACCTGGAGCGCACCAGCGCCAGGCGGCCAGGCTCATGAAGGCGCGCATGGACCCCATCATCGACCGCTGGAACCACACCCCCTCCATCCCGCCCACCGCCGGCTACCTCAGTTCCGCCCTTCGGCATCCGCCTGAGCCCCTTCTCCCGGCGCAACGAGACCGACGAGGGCCTGCTGGGCTTCCACAGCGGCATCGACATCACCAACGTCGAGAACACCCCCATCCAGGCCACCGCGGACGGCGAAGTGGTGGAGGCCGGGTGGATGGACCGCTACGGCAACGGCGTCGTGATCAGCCACAGCCCGCAGCTGGAAACCCTCTACGCCCACATGGCCCGGGTCCGAGTGAAAGTGGGACAGAAGGTGACCCGAGGGGATATCCTGGGGGACATGGGCCGCACGGGCAACGCCACCGGGGTCCATCTGCACTATGAAGTGCGCCTCAACGGCCGGCCCGTGAACCCCATGCCTTACATGCGCCTCCAGCGCGAATGGCTATCGTCTCTACGGTGAAGCAGGAGTCTCCCATGTTCAGCAGCAAGAAGCGCCCCGAACACGGCCCAGGCCATCCACACGCTGCTGGGCAAGGGCACCCTCTGGAAGGGCGAGATCCAGGCCGGGCAGAACAGCCTGCGCATCGAAGGCAACGTGGAGGGCACCATCCTGAGCGAAGGCGAAGTGACCATCGCCCCCACCGGCGAGGTGAAGGGCACCATCGAGGCCAAGCACCTGATCGTCACCGGCCGGGTCCTGGGCGTGTTCAAGATCAAGGAATGCCTGGAGATCCACGGCACCGGCTACGTGGAGGGGGAAGTGGAGGTGGGTTCCCTGGTGGTGGACGAGGGCGGCACCCTGCAGGGCAACTGCACCCGCCGGGGCGTGGAGAGGCTGGAGAAGGCCGCGAGGAGAAGGAGGCAGCGCCTTCGTGCCCTTCCCGACCCCCCCGGCCCTGCCCACGGCCACCATGCGCCGCCGCCGTGCATCCCGCCGCGGGCAGGGCCGAGGAAACCGCCCGCCGACCGCCATGTCTTCAACATGGCCAACGGCGTCCCGTCCCTGCCCCCCGCCGGCGAGCACGCCTACTCCAAGACCAAGCTGTAGCCTCGGCGCCCGGCGTTCCCACCATCGCGCCGACCCACCGGTGCGTGAGGACCTTGCCTCGCGCTCGTCGGCTGCGCCTCCTGCGCGCGAGCCAAGGCCTCACGCTGGGCCTTCCCGGGCATTGGGCGTTGGCTTCGTCTCTTGTCCCTGAAACCGACAATGAACCGCGGGCCAAGGGTCCGGGCCCGGGATGAACAGCGTGAGACCTTGCAGCGCCCGCAGGAGGCGCAGCCGACGAGGACGCTGCAAGGATCTCAGGCGCCGGTGGGCCGGCGCGACGGTCGGAACAACGGAGGCCGCAGCAGGCGGTGGGACCTGCCGAAGTGTTGAATCAGCGCTTGGCGCCGCTGAGGTTGGCGCCGTCCAGGTTGGTGTCGGTGAGATCGGCCTCGCGCAGGTCGGCGCCGCCCAGGTGGGCGCCGCTGAGCTTGGCGCGGGTGAGGTTGGCCCGCACCAGGTTGGCGCCGCTGAGGTTGGTCCACACCAGGTTGGCGCCGCTGAGGTTGGCGCCGCTGAGGTTGGCGCCGTCCATGGAGGCGTCGATCAGGTTGGTGTCGCGCAGGTCGGCGTTGGCCAGGTTGGTGCCGCTCAGGTTGGCGCTGCTGAGGTTGGCTCCGTCCAGGTAGGCGTCGCGCAGCACCGTCTCGCGCAGGTCCGCGCCGCACAGGTTGGCGCCGTCCAGGTTGGCGCCCTTGAGGTTGGTGCCTTGCAGGGCGGTCTTGCGCAGGTCGACGCCGCGCAGGTCCGCCCAGATCATGCTGGCGCCGGACAGATTGGCGTTGTGCAGGTTGGCCTCGTTGAGGTTGGCCTGGTAGAGATCGGCGCCGCTCAGGTTGGCCCCGCTCAGGTTGGCGTTGCTCAGGTTGGTGCGGTACTCGCCCCAGGATTCGGTGGGCAGGGAGGCCAGCTTGGCGCCCTCCAGGTTGGCCTTCTCGAAGTTCACGCCGAACAGGTTGGCGCCGCTGAAATCGGCCTGGCCCAGGTCGGACTCGCCCAGGTCGGCGCCGCTCAGGTTGGCGCCGATGGCGTGGGAGCCCCGCAGGATGGCGCCGTGCAGGTTCACCCCGGTGAGCTTGGCCCCGTCCAGGATGGCGTCGCTGAGGTCGGCGCCCTGCAGGTCGAAGCCGCTGAGGTCGACGCCGCTGAAATTGACGCCGGTGAGCACGGCCCGGTCCAGGTCGGCGCCCCGCAGGTTCGCCCCGCTCAGGTTGGCGCCGTTCAGGTTGGCGCTGAGGATCACGCCCTGGAGATCGGCCCCGGCTCAGGTTGGCCGTTGCTCAGGTCGGCGCCGCACAGGTTGGCCGTGCGCAGGTCGTCCCCGTGCAGGTCGGCGCCGGCCGAGGTTGGCCCCGCCCAGCTGGGTGTCCTCCAGGTTGGCGCCCACCAGCACGGCGCCGGTGAGGTTGGCGCCCTCGAGGTTGGCGGAGCTGAGATCGCAGCCGCTGAGGTCGGCCCGGCTGAGGTCGCGCTCGGCCAGGTTGACGCGCATGAGCTTGGCGCCCACCAGCACGGTCTCGCAGAGGATCGAGCCCTCCAGCATGGCCCCGCTCAGGCTGGCGCCCGGTGAGGTTCGCGCCGGTGAGGTTGGCGCCGACGAAGCTGATCTCGCGCAGGTCCGCCCCGTTGAGGTCGGCCTGGTGCAGGTCGGCGCCGATCAGCACGGCCCCGGCCAGCAGGGCCGAGCCGAGGTTGGCCCGGCTGAGCTGGGCGCCGCTGAGGTTGGCTCCGCTCAGGTCGGCCGAGCTCATGTCGGCGTCGTTGAGGATGGAGCCTTCCAGGCTGGCGTGGCGCAGCACCACTCCGCAGAGGTTCGCGCCGCTGAGGTTGCTCTGGTTCAGGTTCAGCCCGCGCAGGTTGGTGCCGCTGAGGTTGGCCCCGCTCATGTTGGCCCCGGTGAGGTCGGGGATGTCGTTCTTGTCGTACTGCAGGATGTCCAGGTAGCGCAGGTTGGCGCCGCTGAGGTTGGCCCCGCCGAGGTTGGCCCCGCGCAGGTTGGCCCGGCTCAGGTTGGCCTGCGCCAGGTTGGCCTCGCCCAGGTTGGCCCAGTGCAGGTCGGCGTCGGTCAGGTCGGCGTCGGCCAGGTTGGCGTGGACCAGGGCGGCCCCGCCCAGCACCGCGAAGGAGAGGTTCGCGCCCGTGAGGTTCGCGCCGTTGAGGGCGGCGCCCAGCAGGCTGGCCTTGCTGAGGTTCGCGCCCTGCAGGTTGGCCCCCGCCAGGACGGACTGGCGCAGGTCGGCGCCGCTCAGGTCGGCTTCGCGCAGATCCTTGCCGCTGAGGTCCACCCCGCTGAAGTTGGTGCCGGCCAGGATCGCGCCGCGTGAGCCGGGCGCCGCGCAGGATGGGCATGGTGGCCTGGTCGTAGTGCTGGATGTCGAAGCCGCTGAGATCGGCCCCGGCCAGGTTCGCGCCGCTCAGGTTGGCGCCCTTGAGCTTGGCGCGGCTGAGGTTGGCCCCCTCCAGATCGGCCTCGTCGAGGTTGGCCAGGCGCAGGTCGGCCCCCGACAGGTCGGCCCCCCGCAGCACGGCCTGGTTGAGCACCGTCCCGGCCAGGTTGGCCTCGGAAAGGTTGGCCCCGGACAGATCGAACCCCCTCAAGTCGAGGCCACTGAGATCGGTACGCTGGAAGCTCTTCCCCGACTTGAGGATAAAGACCACTTCCTTACGTGTCAGCTCGCTCATTGAACTTCCTTTGCAGCTTTTTTGCTTTCGACTTCCATGGGGGAAAATGCAAGGGGGTCTTCGATTCTCCGATATGGGGCTGGATCTGGCGGGGAACTCTCAGTGTGCCTTATTTGGCGCTCCCGTGGGGGCGTACCTGACCAGGAAATTGACCCGGATGGCCGCAGCTCCGGCCATCAATGGGTTTGCCAGGGGATTCGGGTATGGAGGAACGAGGCTTGAGAATGACCAAAGCGCATACTTCGATCAGAGTTAATTGTAGTCAAGTCTACTCCCCAGCATTGAACGCCAGCAACCAGGATCTATCCAGGCGGGACGCCCTTTTCGCGTCCCGGCCCGAGCGGACGGCCCCGGACCATCCGTGCGCGCAGGGTGGGGTGGCCCGCGGGGCTGGACCATTCATATACATGCGCTGAAAATACCGACCATTTTTCGGGTTTTCCGGCGCCAAGCCGCGCGCAGCCGGCCATCGCGGACAAATGGCTGTGGACATCCTGCAGCAGGGCCGATACACTGGATGACCACCGCGGTCCCGTAGCTCAGCTGGATAGAGCATCAGACTACGAATCTGAGGGTCGCACGTTCGAATCGTGTCGGGACCACCAAGAATTCCTGCGTTCAGGCCCTTCAAACCGGAGGGCCTGTTGTTTTTCCTCAGGATTTCGTTGGCCAGGGGCGGTCGACGGCTCCATCCCGACATGGATCAGTGCCAGTCGCTCACCTGGTTGCCGCTTACCGAGTCGAGTCGCAAAGATCCCGGTGGAGGTTCGCGGAGAGAAAACGGATCGTAACATGGCACAACCCTGCCGCACGTCATTCTCGGAGGTGGGCAGATGGCGTGGTTCAAAATTGGCAACGAAGGGGATGAACATCCTCACGGAAAGATCACCCAATCCCCAACTTCGCCGGGATGGCCTCCTCTTGACCATCTGACACTGCATGGACCTGGATTTTTGTTCCAGAGGATGTCTTGACGCAATGTCTGCTCATCCGCTCGATCCTGGGCCTGGGCGGAACCCGGGAAATGGTCGCCGCCGCCATCGCCCGATAGGGTCATCCCCGCGAACGGGCGGCCCGTTCCATTCGCGTCCAGGCGAGGATGCTGCGCCCCGGCCCTGGTTTCGAACCGGCTCTATCCCAGGTAGGCCTCCACCACCCGGCCGTCCCGGCCCAGCTCCTCCGGGGTGCCCTGCAGCGCGATCCGGCCGCGCTCGAGGACGTAGGCGTAGTCGGCCACCTTCAGCGCGGTGCGGGCGAACTGCTCCACCAGCAGCAGGGTGGTCCCTTCCGATTTGAGCCGCACGATGGCACGGTAGACCTCCTGGATCAGCACGGGGGAAAGGCCCATGGACGGCTCGTCCAGCAGCAGCACCTTGGGCCGGCCCATGAGCGCCCGGGCGATGGCCAGCATCTGCTGCTCGCCCCCCGACAAGGTGCCGGCCTGCTGGTTCCGGCGCTCCCGCAGCCGGGGGAAGCGCTCGAACGCCGCCTCCAGGTCCGCCGCCGCGGCCTTGCGGTAGCCCAGGAACCGGGGCAGCCAGCTGTAGGCGCCCAGCAGCAGGTTGTCCTCGGCGCTGAGGGATCCGAACACCTTGCGCCCTTCGGGCGCATGCGCCACGCCCAGCGCGGCGCGGCGGCAGCCTTCCAGGGCCTGGACAGGGGCGCCATCCAGCAGGATGGCGCCCCGGCTGGGCCGCAGAAGCCCGGAGATGAGCCGCATGGTGGTGGTCTTGCCCGCGCCGTTGGCGCCCAGGAGCGCCACCACGCTGCCCGGGGCCACCTCCAGGGAGATCCCGCGCACCACGTCCACGGCCCCGTAACCGCCGTGCAGGTCGGCCAGTTCGAGCATCGGCGTCATGGCGCGGGCTCCGGCGCGCCCAGGTAGGCCGCCAGCACCAGGGGGTGCCGCTTCACCGCGGCCGGCGCGCCCACGGCGAGCACGCGCCCGCCGTCCATGACGGTGACCTGGTCGCACAGGTCGCTGACCACGTCCATGTGGTGCTCGATCAGCAGGACGGTGATGCCGCGCCGGCTCACCGCGCGGATGATGCCGATGAGCCGGAGCACGTCCGGGTGGCTCAGGCCGGCGGCGGGTTCGTCCAGGATCAGCAGGGCCGGCCGCCGCGCCAGGGCCCGGGCCAGTTCCAGGAAGCGCTGGGCGCCGTACGGCAGGTCCTGGGCGCGGGTGCGCGCCTGGTCCGCCAGGCCGACGAAGTCCAGCAGCGCCAGGGCGTCGGCTTGGGCGCGGCGCTCCTCGGCGCGCCCGAGGCCGGCGATGACCAGCGGCAGGGGCAGGCGGTACGCCCGCTCCAGGGCCACCATCACGTTGTCCAGGGCCGAAAGCGAGCCGAACAGCTGGAGGTTCTGGAAGGTGCGGGCGACCCCGGCCCGGGCCATGGGCAGAAGGCCGCGCCGGACCGCGCCGCCGCGCAGCCGGATCGCCCCCGAAGTGGGCCGGTACAGGCCTGAAACCACGTTCACCAGCGTGCTCTTGCCCGAACCGTTGGGTCCGATCAGCCCGTGGATGCTCCCGTCGCGCACCTCCAGCGTGACGCCGTCCAGCGCCCGCACCCCGCCGAAGTGCCGGCACAGGCCGGCCAGCGCCAGCAGGGCCCCCGGCCGCGCGGGCCGGGCCGGCAGGGCGGCGTCCAGGTCCGCCGGGGGCGGCATCTCCGGCGGCTCCACGCGGAAGACCCGGGCCAGGAGGCGCGAGCAGAAGCCCATGAGCCCCTCGGGCAGGCCCACCATCACCGCGAACAGCATCAGGGCGAAGATGGCCTTGCGCCAGTCCTCGGTGTGCCTGACCAGCAGGCCCCCGACGGCCAGCAGGGCGGTCGCGGCGACCGGCGCCAGCGCCTGGAACGGCCCGGTGCGCCGGCGCGCCAGCCCGCGCGCAGCCGCGGCCAGGGCCGCCGCCAGGCCCAGGGCGGCCAGGGCGAGGAAAAGCCTGCGGCTGGACAGCAGGTTGGGCAGCAGCACGATGATGCAGGCGCCGGCGAAGGCGCCCCAGAGGCTCTTGCGCCCGCCCAGCACCACGCCCAGGAGCAGGATCACCATCAGGTCGTAGCCGAAGATCTGCGGCTGCAGGTACTGGAAGTTGAAGGCGTAGAGCGCGCCGGCGAAGGCGCCCAGGCCAGAGCCCAGGGCGAATCCGGCCACCTTGTGCCGGTAGGCGCCCACGCCCATGGCGTCGGTGGCGAGGGGGCTGTCCCTGAGCGCTTCGAAGGCCCGGCCCCAGTGGGATTCGAGCAGGTTGCGCATGGTGCTCCACACCAGGGCCAGGACCGCCAGGCACAGCCAGTAGAAGCCCTGGGGCCCCAGGGCCCGGCCCAGCAGGAGCGGGCGGGTGAGGCTGAGCCCCTGGGCGCCGCCGGTGAGGCCTTCCAGCTCGTTCAGGGCGGTGACCGTGAGGGCGGCGAAGCTCAGGGTGGCCAGCGCGAACTGGGGCCCTTCCAGGCGCAGGGCGGGCAGGGCGAGCAGGGCCCCCGACGCCAGCCCGCGCCCGCGGCGGCCAGCAGGCTGGGCAGGAGGGACCAGCCCAGGCGCGCCACCAGCAGGCCCGCAGTGTAGGCTCCGATGCCCAGGAACGCCACCTGCCCCAGGTTGATCTGGCCCAGGTAGCCCACCGACACGTCCAGGCCGATCAGCAGGATGCCGTAGATCGCCAGCAGCGTGAGCAGGCCCAGGGCGTACGGATTGCGCACGGCCAGCGGCAGCGCCGCCAGGGCCAGCAGGACCGCCAGTTCGCAGCCGCGCAGGAGCAGGAGGCGGCGCATGCCTCACACCTTCCGGATGGCGGCGCGGCCGAACACCCCGCGCGGGCGCACGGCCAGGGCCAGGATCAGCAGGACCAGCCCGGGCGCTTCGCGCCATCCGCTGCCCAGGTAGAAGCTGGCCAGGCTCTCCAGCGCGCCCAGGGCCATGCCGGTCAGCACCACCCCGAACCCCGAATCCAGGCCCGCCACCACAGCCACGGAGAACGCCTTGAGCACCAGCGTCGCGCCCATGGTGGGCCCCACCGTGGTGATGGGAGACACCAGGATGCCGGCCAGCGCCGCCACCATCCCGGACAGGGCGTAGGACAGCATCACCGCGCGGGTGGTGGAGATCCCCACCAGCTCGGCGGCGTCGGGATCGTCGACCACCGCCGCCACCGCCTTGCCCAGCAGGGTCCTCCTCTTGAACAGCTCGATCAGGCCCATGACGCCCAGGGCGCCCACCGCCACGGACAGTTCCAGCGGGGTGACGTCGATGCCCAGGATGCGGATGGGGTCCGACGGGATCGGGGTGGGAAAGGGACGGTCGTCGTGGCCCCAGAGGTTCTCCGCGGCCGATGCCAGGAACAGGCCGACGATGATGGTCAGCATGATCCAGCCCTCGTTGCGCTGGCGCAGCGCGAGCCGGACCGCGACCCGCTCCACCCCGAGCCCGGCCAGGCCGCCAAAGAGCAGCGCCGCCGGCACCATGAGGCCGTACGGCAGCCCCAGGCCGGTCAGCGTGAGGGCCACGAAGGCCGAGACCATCACCAGCTCGCCCTGGCCGAAGTTCAGGCTCCGGCTGGTGGCGTAGGTGAGCTGGAAGCCGTAGGCGATCAGGGCGTAGACCAGGCCCATGAGGGCCCCGCTCACGGCCATCTGCCCGACGATCTGGATGTCCATCAGTTTGACGCGCCGGCCTTGGCGAGCCGCGTGCGGTCGGCGGGATTGGCGAACACCACCTTGCCGTCCATGACCTCGCCCATGACGGTCTGGTCAGCCCTGAACGCCTCGTGGCTCTGCTCGTTGGCCGGGTCCCAGCGGGAGAAGGGGTGCCGCCAGGTGGCGATCACCCCGCGCACCGGCTCCTTGAGGTCCTCCAGGGCCTCCTTGATCTTGTGCGTGTCGGTGCTTTGGGCCTGCTTCACCGCCGCCGCGAAGATCAGCACCGCGTCGTAGCCCTGGGCGGCGGAAACCGGCGAAGGCATCTGGTTGACGTTGTAGGTCTTGTGGAAACGGTCCAGGAACGCGGAAACCCGGGGGTTGATCGGCTCCTCGATGAAGGTCTGGGGCATGAGCGCGCCGTTGCCGTTCTTGCCGGCGTTCTCGATGAAGCTGGACATGGACAGGGGCCAGCCGCCGATGAGCGGGAGCTTCATGCCCAGCTTGGCCATGCCGTTGGCGACCGCGGCCAGTTCCGGGCCGATGCCCCAGATCAGCACGGCCTGGGCCCCGGCCGACCTGGCGCGCAGCAGCTGGGCGGTCATGTCCTTGTCGCCGATGTTGAACTTCTCGTTGGCCACCACCTGCAGCTTGCCGCCCTGGGCCTGGATCTGGCGCAGCAGGTCGTCCCGGCCGGACACGCCGTAGTTGGTGGAATCGCACAGCAGGGCCACCTTGGTCAGGCCGCGCCGGGCCGCCTCGGCCACCACCATGGCCGACTGGATGCCGTCGTCTGCCGCGAACCGGAAGATCGACAGGTCCTTCACCCCCTTCTGGGACCACTGGGTCATGGACTCGGAACCGGCGGCGGGGGTGATGATCTTGGTGATGCCCTTCTCCTCGTAGAAGCGGTCCCCGGCCATGACCACGCCGGTGTTGACCGAGCCGATCACCCCGGCCAGGCCGTCCATGTTGGCGAGCTCCTGGGCGATGAGGGCGCCGCGCTCGTTCTTGGCCTCGTCGTCGCGCTCGATCAGTTCGATCGGGAGCTTCTGCTTGCCCACCTGGATGCCGCCGCCGGCGTTGATCTCGGCGACCGCCAGCCGGGCGCCGTCGCGCATGGAAACCCCCATGGGCGCCGAGCCGCCCGTGAACGGGCCGGTGAGCCCGATCTTGACGGTGGCCCCCGCGCACAGGGGCATAGCCAGAAGGCCCAGGAGCATGGGCCGGAGGAGGAAATGGGCCATGGGACACTCCTAATGAGAAAGGTCAATGCCCGATCAGGGCCCCCTAAGCGTAATCCATCGCCGGGAAGATTTAATGGTATGATCATCCCAAATGGAAAAAAACTTATCAGGCCCGGGCCAAGTCGCCCTTTTCCCAAACCGCGGGCCCCACCCCATGCCGGAGCCGCCGTGGAGTTCGTAGCCCCCTTCCTGAAGTCCCTGGTGCTGGTGCCGCTCACCCTGCTGCCCATCATCAATCCGCTCACCGCCGCGCCGGTGTTCATCACCACCGCCGGCGACAACCCCGTGGTGGTGCGGCGGATGGCCCGGCAGATCGCCTTCAACAGCTGGTGCGTCCTGGTGGTCTCCATGCTGGTGGGCATCTACGTGCTGGATATCTTCGGCATCTCCCTGCCCATCGTGCGCATCGGCGGCGGCCTGCTGGTGACGGCCTCCGGCTGGCGCATGCTGAACAGCTCGGCCGAAAGCGACGTGCAGCAGGCGGTCGCGCACCGGCCGGCGCGCATGACCCGCACCGAGATCGTGCGCCGCAGCTTCTTCCCCATCACCTTCCCGCTCACCACAGGCCCGGGCTCGATCGCCGCCGCCATCGCCCTGGGCGTGCACCTGCCGCGCTCCCCGGTGCTCTACCTGCTGAACGCCACCGTCGCCGTCCTGGGCGTGGCCATCACCGCCGCGGTGATCTACCTGTGCTACCGCCACGCGGCGCGCCTGCTGGCCATGCTCGGCGAGATCGGCACCCTGGTGATCATGCGCATGCTGGCCTTCATCCTGCTCTGCATCGGCATCGAGATCATGTGGACCGGCTGGGCTGCCCTCAACCACATCCACTAGTTCGACTGCGGCGTCCGTTGTCCCGCCCATCGTGCCTTGCGGTGGGCTTCGGGTTCCGGGTCTTTGCGCCGACCCATGGGTGCGTGGTCCGCTTGCAACGTCCTCGCTGCGCTGCGGGCGATGCAAGCGGCCACGCTGCCCCTTCCCCCAGGGACGAGTCGATTCGTCTTCGTTTCATTGAACAAAATTCAGAACAACCATCCTGGGACCCTGGGCAAACCAGGGAGCGGCCTCCTCGCCCCATGCCGCCAACCGAAGGAACCCCCACCCCAGGCGGGGAAGGACAGCGTGAGACCTTGGCGCACGCGCAGGAGGCGAAGCCGACGAGCATGCGGCAAGGCTCTCACGCACCGGTGGGTCGGCGCACCCCACGGAACCCGAAGCCGACCGCGAGGCACGACGGGCGGAACCACGGACGCCTAAGGTTTCCGGGTCAGGAAGGACCTGAAGGTCCTGCCCCACTGCATCAGCGAGGCGAACACGAGCCCGACCAGGCCGGCGCTGGCGGTGCCGGTGGGGCAGCCGACACGGCCGCAGAAGGGGCAGACGGCGCCCATGGAGTAGACCCCGGAAAAGGCCGCGATCCAGATCAGGTAGCGCATGATCCCGGCCAGCGGCCGCCGGGGCTCGGGGGCGTGGTGATGCTCGGGACAGGGTTCGGACAAGGGGCCTCCCTCGTGGACTCAGTGTACGCTCAGCCCAGGAAGTAGGCCAGGATGGAAGCGACGAACACCCCGGGGAGCATGTTGCCCACCGGCAGGCGCCGGATGCCGGCGACGTCCAGCCCGATGGCGGCGATGAGCAGGCCGCCGGTGGCGGTGAGCATGGTCAGCACCGGCAGGGTGAGGAAGGGCGTGACCCGTTCGGCGGCCAGGGTGATCCCGCCCTGGTAGGCCAGCACCGGCACGGCCGCGAGGGCCACCCCCAGGCCCAGGGCGCTGGCCAGCATGACCGAGCAGATGCCGTCGATCATCGCCTTGACGTACATCACGTGGGGCTGGCCCGCGGCATCCTGGATCGGGCCGATCACCGCCATGGCGCCGATGCAGAACATGAGCGTCGCGGTGACGAAGCCCTCCACCAGGCTGTGCCCTTCGCCGCCTTCCGCGCCCGGAAGCCCCGCCGCCCAGCGCTGCAGCCGGGCGCCGAAGCGCTCCAGCCGGTCTTCCAGCTGCATGAATTCGCCCAGCACGCTGCCCAGCACCAGGCCGCCGATGATGATCAGCGGGTTGGGATGGTAGGGCAGCGGGCCGCTGTAGCGCAGCCGGGCCGGGTCCACCCTCGGGTCCAGGGCCATCTGCATCCCCAGGAAGAAGATGGTCAGGCCCATGGCGGCCATGGCGGTCCTGCGCACCCGCTCCGGGATGAGCCGGCCGGAGCCGAAGCCCAGCGCGGTCCCGGCCAGGATCGCGGCGGCGTTCACCAGGGTTCCGATGCCTGCGAGGGTCCGCACCCGCTATTCCGCGCCGACGAAATCGACCACCCGGCCGCCCGTGGCCCGCACCAGCTGCTCCAGGGTCGTGCGAACGCCGGTGGCGTCGTCGCCCGCGGCGGGGAAGACGGATTCGAAGCGGCCCAGGTCCCGGTCCAGCAGGATCTCCACCCCTTCCAGCCCGAACGGGCAGACCCCGCCGGGACGGAAGCCGGTGACCCGCTCGGTCTCATCGGCGCTGGTCATGGACACTTTCGAGCCGATCACCTGGCGCAGGACGCTCGACGGGATGCGCTTGTCCCCCGGGCACACCACGAGCACGAAGTCGCCGGCCTTGCTCTTGAAGAGCAAGGACTTGGCGATCCGCGCCACCTCCACCCCCAGGCGCCTGGCGGCCAGTCTCCGCCGTGGGTGTGCTGCCCGGTTCATACTCCAGGAGTTCCAGGCCATGGGCGCTGAGCACTTTTTGGACTTTTTCGGGGACCATCGTGCCCGCTCCTCATTCAGCGCGGCGGGTCGCAAGGGTCCGCAGGCGGCGCCACGCACCCCTCAACTATGGCATGAATTCACGGTTCAGGAGCCTGTCGGGCTTGCTGGAACCTTACCAGCGCCTGATCCTGGCCCTGCACGTGGCCGATCAGCCACTTCTTGAGGGCGCGCAGCACCTCGCTGGGATCGAGCCCGATCAGGTTGAATTGATCCACCATGTCTTCCACCCGGATTCTCATGGTTTCGTGTTCGGCCCGGTGATCGGCCAGCCCGGGGTAGCCGATCCGCGCCATCATTTCCTCTTCCATGCGGAAGTGGCCCACCACGTATGCTGAGAGCGCGGCGAGGGTCCTGCCCACCAGATCCTCGCGCTCGCCCCGGGCGATACCGTCCACCAGTGCATTGAACAGCTGGAAAAGCCTCCGGTGCTGATCGTCGATCAGCGGGTCGCCGGTCAGAAGCTCGTCATTCCAGAGCAGGCGCATGGGGGTCCTTCGGGCCTTCGGTGGCGGGGAAAGCGAAAGTATGCCACAACCATGATCAGGGGCCTACCATTTGCCCAGGTCGGCCAGCCAGGCGGCGACGGCCTTGCCCAGCTTCGCCCGGTAGTCCGCCAGGAGCAGGTTGTCGGCCTGGAACTCGTTCACGCCCACGCCCTTGGCCGTAAGGGTCATGGATTCGTACCTGCTGGCCCGCGCCATCCACCAATGTCAAGTTCATGGTGCCTTGGGCCACGATGAAATCCGCCGTGCGCTGGTAGTCCCACCAGGCGTGGCGGCCCACCGCCACCCCGTTGTGCGCGCCGCGCACCCGCAGGGTGATGGTGAACAGGGGCTGCTGGTCGGACCAGCCCATGCCTTCCTTGAGCACGGCGTTGCGCACCACGTCCTTCACGTCCGGATCCGCTTCCCCTCCCGGGCTGGGCGCCAGGCCGAAGGTGATGGCCGAGCGCGCCGCCACCATGCGCCGTTCGGTGTCCATGCCGGGTCTTCTGCACCTCCGCGCGCAGCTGCGGATCGCCTCCGCCGCCGCTGAGCAGGCCGGCCAGGTCGTCCAGCCGCACCAGGCTCTTCGTGGGCCTTCTTCAGGGCCTGGGCCGGCCACCAGCTTGCCCCGGATGCCCTGCTCCGGCGCGCTCCGCGGACAGGTCGGCCTTGATGCCGTCCAGCCGGGTCTGCAGCTCCTGCTGGGCGATGCCCAGGTCCAGGTAGGCGAGGGCGTAGCCGGTGCCCCCGGGGCGGTCCATGAAGGTCTCCTCCACCACCAGGCCCGGCAGGTCGGTGGCCCGGGCCTGCACCTCGGTGCCGATCTGGGCGTTCTGGGTGCGGCTGGCGGTGGTGGCGCCGGCGCCCCTGGCTCTCCGGTAGGTGGTGGTCACCCGGGTGTCCGCCTTGACGTTGGCGCGCATGCGCGCGATCACGTCCGCCCTGGCGTTGTCGGAGACCTGGCGCAGGGTCACGGCGTCGGCAGGTGATGGCCGCCACCCCCAGGCCGTAGACCCGCCCGGGCTGCGAGGGCAGCACGCTGATCCACATGGGCCTGGACCGCCGGCGCGGGCGCGGCCAACGCGGGGACGAGGAGGAGCATCGGAAGCATACGGTCTCCTGGCCTTAGGATCCGAACAGCCGGCGGACGCTGTCCTTGCGGATCTCCACCTCGTCCGCCCATTCGATCACCGCCGATTCGATGTCGGTGAGCTGGAGGGTGATCTTGTAGTAGACGTCCTTGACCTTGCCATTCTGCTTGACGATCGACGAGATGTCCCCGCCCAGGATGTACTTGCTGCCGGTCTGCCTGCCGGCGGCCTTGGCGGTGGCGGTGTCGGCCATGGTGCCCTGGAGCTTGTACTGGTTCATCAGGTCGCCCTGCATGTCCAGCGCGGAGAAGCGGACCTTGCCCGACTTGATGAGGGAGGTGCGGATCTTGTCGGTGATCGACTTGGTGTCGATGTGCTCGGAGGTCTCGTTGCGCAGCCGGGTGACCGAAACCAGCGGCGGCTTGTCCGGATCCGCCGGGTCCGGCAGCAGCCGGTTGCTGGACACCAGGCTCGCGACCATCTTGTCGGCGATCATCTGCAGGTCGGTGGAGCCGAAATCGGCGTTCACCGTTTCGGTGGCCTGGGCGTTGCCGTAGGTGGTGACCGGCCCGGAACACCCCGTGCCCAGGGCGAGGGCGGCGATGCCAGAGGGGCAATCAGCCATTTTTATTCATATTCAAGATCCTTCAAGGAGGGCGCGGGCGCAGGGCCCCTGGTTCAACATCTGGTTCAACATCTGGTTCAACATCTGGTTCAACATCATTGCAGAGCCGGCGGCGGAGCGACAGGCAGGCTCGCGGGCGTCAGCGCCAGGGGCGCTGGTCCGCCGTCGTCACCGGCCTGGAACGTCCTGACGTCGATCCGCCTGAACCCGGGGAAGGCGCGCACCAGCACGAACGTCGAGCTGCCGGGGGCGGCGTTCACCGTCACCGTTTCCGCCAGGCCCGGGCCGCGCAGCTGGATCGGGTTGGGCCCGGGCGGGAGGTTGAACCTGGCGACCTGGACCTCGGCCGGCAGGCTCAGCCAGGAGCGGCGGTCCGCGGAGGTGACCGCCGCGCTCGCCACCTGGCTCAGGAACCCGCCGAAGGGGCCGTATTCCTTTTCGGCCTTTACCTGCATCTCGCCCTTGGCGATGGCCCCCAGCAGGCCGCGGGTCAGGATGCCCGGCATCCGCTCCTGCAGCGATTTCACGGCGAGGCTGCGGGTGTCCAGGATGGGCGAGGTGGTGAAGGTCCGGGTCGGCGTGGCGACGCTGAGCGAAGGCTGGGTGGCGCCGAAATCCCGGTAGATGGGGAAGGCCAGGTTGTAGAGCCGGTTGGACGCGTACAGGCCGATCTTCACCTCGTCCATCGGCGGCACCAGGCCGGTCTCGAAGAACACCACCACCGATCCGGCCCGCGCCGGGATCCTGCGCACCGGCGTCATCCACCTGCAGCAGGGCCTTGGCCTGGTCGTAGGCGAAGCCGCCCTGGGCCCGGGCGATGTCCAGGTAGGCCGAACGCACGGCCGGGGCCTGGGGGGCCAGTTCGAAGGCGCGCCTGGCCTCCACCAGGCGTCGTTCAGCCCGGGCTCGCCGCGGACCAGGTAGATCTGGCTGGAAAGGTAGTAGGTGAAGGCGTTCTCGAAGGAGTTGCGCACGTTCTTCACGAAGTCGAACATCGGGCCGTAGGCGGCGCGGACCGAGGGGTTGCCCAGGCTGGCGCCTTCGGCGCCCCGGGGCGGGGCCTGCTGGGCCTCCCGCTGGTGCTTCTCCCGCTCCAGCTTCTGGTATTCCTCGGCCTTGCGCACCTCGACCCGGGCGCCCTCCAGGTCGCCCAGGAGCAGGTAGTTGATGGCGTTGAGGGTGCGCGCCATCACCTTCTCGTAGCCGAAGCCCTCGTAGCGCAGCACCGAATCGTTCAGCAGGATCGCACCGGCGGCGCGCCCGCCGGCCCCCGCCGAGATCACCGCCCGGCCCTCGTATTCGTGCGCCACCGCGTCGGCGGCGTTGAAGCATTCGATGCTCTTCTTCGGGTTCCCGCCCAGGTGGTAGAAGGCGCCCAGCTCGTACAGGGCCAGCAGGCGGTCCGTGCCGTCCCTGGAGGCGTCTTGAGGAACACCCTGTCCGCCGGGCGCAGGTCGTTGGCCCGCAGGCCGTCCAGGGCGGCGCGGAAATCCTTGAGGTGGTCCGCCGCGGCCGGGAGCGCCAGGAGGCCCATCAGCACCGGGACCCGCAGCGCGGGCCATCCGGACTTCGATCGACCTGGGTGCATGGCGAGACTCCGCAAACGAGAACGGTCCGGTGGGTGTGCATGGACCTGGGCAGGATAACCCGTCCGGTGGGGCCGGGAAACCCGGACTCCCTGAACATAATATAATATATTAATAAAATGTGTTCGCCTGCCTCCCTGAAGCGCCTCTTTTTTCGTGACCTGCCGCTGACGGCGGCGGGCCCGTCCCGGCTGTTCCCGGTGGAGCCGGTTGCGGCGACCCAACTTGATGATGCCCCCTAAAAAAACGATCCGAAACCCAGCCTTTGTGTAGAATCTACCGAAATCCGGAGGAACCCGTGAAGATCGCCATCCCGATGGAGGTGCGGCCCGACGAGCACCGCGTGGCCCTGGATCCGGAATCCTGCCGGAAGCTGATCCAGCTGGGCGCCGAGGTGGCCCTGGAGGCCGGGGCCGGCGACCGGCGCCTTCTTCCCCGACCAGGCCTACCGGGACGCCGGCGTCACCCTGGCGGGCGACCCGGCAGCGGCTCCTGGGCGAGGCGGACTTCGTCGCCAGGGTGAACGCCCCGGCGCGCCCGGAGGGACGAGGCGACCTGATGCGTCCCGGCGCGATGCTGCTGGCCTCCCTGTTCCCCACCCGCCACCTCCAGGCCGTGGCGCGGCTGGCCGAGCGCGGCATCACCGCCTTCTCCACCGACTGCATCCCGCGCACCACCCGGGCCCAGGCCATGGACACCCTTTCCAGCCAGGCCAACATCGTCGGCTACAAGGGCGTGCTGCTGGGCGCGGTGGCCCTGCCCCGCTACTTCCCCATGCTCATGACCGCGGCCGGCACCACCCTGCAGGCCAAGGTGTTCGTCATCGGCGCCGGCGTGGCCGGGCTGCAGGCCATCGCCACCGCCAGGCGGCTGGGCGCCGCGGTCAGCGCCACCGACGTGCGCCCGGAGGTGAAGGAGCAGATCGAATCGGTGGGCGGCAAGTACATCGGCATCGAGCTGGCGCCAGAGCGCCCAGGCCGGCGGCGGCTACGCCGCGGAGCTCTCCGCCGACGACAGGGCGCGCCAGGCCCGGATGCTGGCCGAGCACTGCGCGACGGTGGACATGGTGGTCACCACCGCCCTCATCGGCGGCGTGCATCGCGCCCAGGCTGATCGACGAGGCCATCGTGCGCTCCATGAAGCCCGGATCGGTGCTCGTCGACCTGGGCGCCGACGGCGGCGGCAACTGCATCCTCTCGAAGCCGGGCGAGACCGTGCGCGTGGGCGGGGTGACCCTGCTCGCCCCGCTGAACCTGCCGGCCACCCTGCCCTACCACGCCAGCACCCTGTTCGCCGCGCAACCTGCTGAACTTCATCATCGGCCTTCTGGAACAAGCCCGAAGCGCGCTTCGACCTCGACTGGAACGACGACATCCTCAAGGGCTGCTGCGTGACCCGCGACGGCCAGGTGGTCCACGGCCCCACCCTCAAAGCCATCCAGGCCTGAAAGGAGCTTCCACGTGCAAGGTCTCGACGGATTGACGCTCGCGCTGGTCCAGGCCGACGCCCACGACGCCCACGGCGGCCACGGCCCGCTGGATTTCATGGGCGCCCTGTTCGTGTTCATGCTCGCCACCTTCATCGGCCTCATGGCGATCCAGCGGGTCTCGCGGCTGCTGCACACCCCGCTCATGAGCCTGACCAACGCCATCTCGGCCATCGCCGTGGTGGGCGCCATCATCGTCGCCGCCGGCAAGGACGCGCCCGCCTACGTCACCGCCCTGGGCCTGGTCGCGATCTTCTGCTCCACCACCAACATCGTCAGCGGCTTCCTGATCACCGACCGCATGCTCAAGATGTTCAAGAAGCGCGAGGGGTCGGCCAAATGAGCGCGCGAGAACCTGGTCCAGCTCCTGTACCTGGTGGCCACCGGCCTGTTCATCATGTCGCTGCAGCTGGATGAGCGATCCCGGAGACCGCCCGCAAGGGCGTGTTCTCGGGCGTGGCCGCCATGCTGCTGGCCGTGGCCGGCACCCTGGCCGGGGTGGCCAGCACCGGCGGCACCCACTACGGGTGGATCCTGCTCGCCTTCATCGTCGGTGCCGCGGCGGGCTATCCCCTGGCCCAGGTGCCGCTCACCGCGGTGCCCCAGCGGACCGCCCTGTCGCACGCCTTCGGCGGCCTGGCCGCGGGCCTCGTGGGCGCCGGCAAGTTCTTCCTCTACTACGGCCAGGGCAACGCGGAAGCGCTCGCGCCGTACATCGTGATCGCCATCGTGCTGGAGATCCTGCTGGGCTTCCTGACCTTCACCGGCTCCCTCATGGCCGCCGGCAAGCTTCAGGAGGTGAAGTGGATCCCCCAGCGGCCGGTCACCTACCCGGGCCAGAACGTGCTCAACCTGGCGCTCTTCGCCCTGGCCCTGGGCCTGGGCGTGGCGCTGGTGCTGAATCCCCTGGCCGCCTGGGCGCCGGCGGCGTTCCTGATGGTGGTGCTGCTCTCCCTGGTCTTCGGCGTGCTGCTCATCCTGCCCATCGGCGGCGCCGACATGCCGACCGTGATTTCCATCCTGAACGCCTACGCCGGCCTTTCGGCCGTGGCCATGGGCTTCGTGCTCAACAACAAGCTCCTGATCACCGCCGGCGCCCTGGACGGCTCATCCGGCCTGATCCTTTCCATCATCATGTGCAAGGCCATGAACCGGTCGTTCACCAACGTGCTGTTCGGCGCCTTCGGCCAGGCCCAGGTCGCCGCGGCCGGAGGCGAAGCCAAGGTCTACAAGCCCGACACCACCGAAAGCGCGGCGCAGCTCATGGCCCAGGCCGACCTGGTGGTGATCGTGCCCGGCTACGGCATGGCCGTGGCCCAGGCCCAGCACCGGGTGCGCGAGCTCTACGACCAGCTGAAGAAGCGCGGCGTCACCGTGAAGTTCGCCATCCACCCGGTGGCCGGGCGCATGCCCGGGCACATGAACGTGCTGCTGGCCGAGGCCGAGATCCCCTACGACGACCTGGTGGAGATGGACGAGATCAACGGCGACATGCCCCAGGCCGACGTGGCCCTGATCATCGGCGCCAACGACGTGGTCAACCCCGCCGCCCGGGCCGACAAGACCAGCCCGATCTACGGCATGCCGATCATCGACGCGGACAAGGCCAAGACGGTCTACGCCATCAAGCGCTCGAAGAACCCTGGATTCGCCGGGATCGAGAACGAGCTCTACTACCTGGACAAGACCTTCATGCTGTTCGGCGACGCCAAGGCGGTGGTGGGGGATTTGGCGCGCCAGCTGGCGGGCGAGGGCGGGCACTGACCTTTAGCGATCGACGTTGCTCATCAGCTTGGCGTCGTATCGGTCCCCCGCCACCTGCCCGGCCAGCTTGGCCAGGTCCTCCAGGTCGGCAGCGGTCAGCTTCAGCTCCAGGGCGTCCAGGTTCTGGTCCAGGTTGCTGCGCCGGCGGGTTCCGGGGATGGGCACGATGTCCTGGCCCTGGGCCAGCACCCAGGCCAGGGCCACCTGGGCCGGAGCGGCCTTGTGGCGGTCGGCGACTTCACGGATCCCCTGGAGGATCCGCGCGTTGGCCACGGCGTTGGCGTCATGGAACCGCGGGATGTTCTGCCGGAAATCCTCGGCCGGCAGCTCCGCGGCGCTCCTGAAGGAGCCGGCCAGGAAGCCGCGGCCCAGGGGGCTGAACGGGACGAAGCCGATCCCCAGTTCGCGCAGGGTCGGCAGGATCGCCTCCTCGACGCCGCGCTCGAAGACGGAATACTCGCTCTGCAGGGCGGCGATGGGGTGCACCTTCTGGGCCCGGCGCAGGGTCGCGGGCCCGACTTCGGACAGGCCCAGGAAGCGCACCTTGCCGGCCCGCACCAGGTCGGCCATGCCGCCCACCGACTCCTCGATCGGCACGTCGGGATCCTTGCGGTGCAGGTAGTAGAGATCGATCACATCCACACCCAGCCTCTTGAGCGAGGCCTCGGCCACCCGCCGGGCGTTCTCCGGGGTGCCGTCCTTCCCGCCCTGCAGGCCGAACTTGGTGGCGACGGTCACCTGACCGCGCCGGCCCTTGATGGCCCTGCCCACCACCAGCTCGTTGATGAATGGCCCGTAAACCTCCGCGGTGTCCAGCAGGGTGACGCCCCGGTCCAGGGCGCGCTGGATGGTGGCGATGCCTTCCGCCTCATCGATGTCCTCGGGACGCCCGTAGGCGTGGTTGATGTTCATGCAGCCCAGCCCGATGGCGCTGACGGCCAGTCCGCCCTTGCCCAGCATTCTCATTTCCATGACCACTCCTTGCCTTTGCCCTCAGGATTGTAGCCCGCCCGTCCATCAGAATGATCGAAAGCCCTCCAGGTTGATGGATGCAGCGCCCCTGCCGGAGTGGATCGGCGTCAGATTCCTGGGCGCTTTTCGGGTGGCACGGGGATTGCCCCAGGCAGCCCCACAGCCCCAACGCCACAGGAGATCCCCGCCATGGAAACCAGAGTCCTGAACGCCCGGACCCGCATCGAACGCCGGGCCGAGCCGCCGGTCTACCGCCAGCAGGTCACCAAGGCCCTCAACCCCGCCACCTTTGAACTGATCGGCACCGTGCCCATCACCACCGAGGGCCAGATCCCGGGGATCGTGGCCCGGGCCCGACGGGCGGCGGGGGTCTGGGGTTCGACCCCCTTCCAGGACCGGGCTCCAGGGTGCTCGCCCTGCTGCGCGACCTGATCCGGGAGCGGGCCGGGGAACTGGCCGAGACCGTTTCCCGCGGCATGGGCAAGCCCCTGGTCGAGGCGCTGTCCTTCGACGTCGCCATGGTGCTCGAGCATCTGGAGGACCACATCGCCCACGCCGCCGACATCCTGGCCGAGCAGCCGGTGGCCATGCCCGGACGGGCGGGCCCGCACAAGCGCGCCCTGGTGCGCGCCGTCCCCCGGGGCGTGGTGGCGGTGATCTCGCCCTGGAACTTCCCGTTCGAACTGGCCATGACCCCCGCCATCGCCGCCCTGGCCGCCGGCAACGCGGTGATCCTCAAGCCCACCTCGGCGGCGCCGCTGGTGGGCGAAGCCATCGAGCGGCTGTTCACCGACGCCTTCAGGGACTGGCCCGGGCTGGCCCAGGTGGTGCACGGCCCGGGCCAGCTCGGCACCGTCCTGGCCACGGCGGACGGCGTCGATTTCGTCGTCTTCACCGGCTCCACGGCGGTCGGGCCGCAAGCTCCAGGCCGACCTGGCGCCGCTGCTGCGTCCCGCCCTGCTGGAACTGGGCGGCTGCGACCCCATGATCGTCTGCGAGGACGCCAACGTCGAGCGCGCCGCCAACGCCGCGGTGTATGGCCGGTTCTGCAACAACGGACAGGTCTGCGCGGCGGTGAAGCGGGTCTACGTGCACGCCTCGGTGGCCCGGGCCTTCATCGACCGGGTGGTGGCCCACACCCGGGCGCTCAAGCTGGGGCCCTACACCGACGCCGACGCGGACATCGGGCCGCTGGCCAACGACCGCGGCATCGGCAACCTGCGCACCCTGCTGCACGACGCCCTGGACAAGGGCGCCCGGCTCGAGGCCGGCGGCTTCCCGGCGATCCAGGCGGGCTTCTACTGGCAGCCCACGGTGCTCTCCAACGTGGACCACTCCATGCGGATCATGAAGGAGGAGGCGTTCGGCCCGATCCTGCCGATCCAGATCGTCATGGACGACAACGAGGCGATCGAGCTGGCCAACGACAACGCGTTCGGCCTGGACGCCTACGTGTTCTCCAGTGACCTGGCCCGTGCCAACCGCATCGCCGACCGGCTCCAGGCCGGGTCGGTGGACATCAACGAGGTGGTCGTGAACTACGTCATCCGCGACCTGCCCTTCGGCGGCATCAAGCAGTCCGGCATCAACCGCCACCACGGCCCGGCCGGACTGCGCCTGTTCACCGAGCCCCGGAGCATGGTGATCGACGACGGCCTGTCCGACACCGAGCCCGGATGGTTCCCCTATTCCCCGGCCAAGCAGGCCCAGGCGCGGGCACGAGTGACCTGAACGGGGTCCGGCCTGAAAACCTTGCCGATCCGGAGCCGGGATCCCAGACTGGGAGTCCGGCTGTTGGGAGACGCATGGCGCAAAAAGGGGTTCTGGTGATAGCGGTCGAGCCGGACAGTCTGGCCCACGAGGGCGGCATCCGGGCGGGGGACACCCTTCTGACATCAACGGCGAGCCGGTGCTGGATCAATTAAGTTATCAGTTCCTCATCGCCCAGCAGGACCGGACCGAAGTGGGCTTCCAGCGCCCCGGCGGCGCCCGGGCCAGCGCCACCCTGGACAACGGCGGCGACGGCATCGGCGTGGACCTGGCCCAGGACGAGGTGAAGGTCTGCAGGCAGAACTGCGTGTTCTGCTTCGTCCTGCAGATGCCCAAGGGCTTCCGGAAGTCCCTCTACCTCAAGGACGAGGACATCCGGCTGTCCTTCCTGCTACGGCCATTTCAGCACCCTGTCCTCCAGCGACGACGCCGAACTGGACCGCATCGTGCGCGAGCGGCTGTCGCCCATCCACGTGAGCGTGCACGCCACCGACCCCGCCGTGCGGGTGAAGGTGGTGGGCAACCCGAGGGAGGGCGACATCCTGCGCAAGATCGACCGGCTGCTCATGGGCGGCGTGGACGTGCACACCCAGGCGGTGCTGGTGCCCGGCCTCAACGACGGCGACGTCTGGGCCAGGACGGTGCGCGAGCTGTGGGAGCGCCGGGCCTTCCAGACCGAGGGCCCATGGGCCGGCAAGGGCGGCGTGCTCTCGCTCTCCTGCGTGCCGGTGGGGCTGACCCGGCACCGGGACGGCCTGCCCGCCATCCCCGACGTGGATCCCGCCTTCGCCCGGGCCTGGGCCCGGGCCTGGATGCCGGAGGTGCGCCGCCGCACCCGGGAGAATGACGGCGAGCCCTGGCTGCTGCTGGCGGACGAGTGGTTCACCCGGGCCGGACTGGAGGTGCCCGGGCGCGGCTTCTACTCGCAGTCCTGGGCCCAGCTGGAGAACGGCGTGGGGCTGGTGCGCAAGTTCCTGGAGCACAGCCGGCGCTTCCTGCGGCAACCCAAGGCCAGGGGCTTCGCCGGGCGCCGGGTGCTGGTGCTCACCGGGGCCAGCTTCGCGCCGGTGCTGAACCGGACCCTGGCCCGGCTGAACCGGGAGGCGGGCAGCCAATTGCGGGCCGTGGCGGCGCGCAACAACGCGTTCGGCGAGACCGTCACCGTGGCCGGCCTCCTGTGCGGCCAGGACCTGGCCTACGCCGCCCACGCCGACCGCCAGGCCCACGGCGGCGACCCCCGCTGGGTGGACGCGGTGGTGGTGCCCAGCGCCAGCCTGCGGGTGCACACGGGCCCCACCGACCAGTACGTCCTGCCGGACCACGCCGAGGCCACCCCGGCCACCCAGTTCCTGGACGACATGACCCTGGCCGCCCTGGAGCAGGAACTCGGCGTCCCGGTCATCCCCGGCGGCGAGAACCTGTCCCAGATGCTGGACCACCTGCGCGCCAGCGAACGCTTCCACACCGCCGGCATGAATGTGCCGCAGGGGGCCTACAACCCCTGAACGCCCGCGCCATCCCAACGCAGGCCGACCACCTTGACCCGGGCGGCGCCGCGCGCGAGCCCGCCCCGGAGCACGCCCAGGTTTTCCGATCCGCCGCGGCGCACGGCCCGGTAAGTGATCCCGAAGCGCGCCCGCGACGCCGCGCTCCGTCCGAAGGCCTGGGCCGGAAGCCAGTCGTCCGGATGGTGCAGGGCGGGGAAACCCTTGCGCACATCCAGGACCTCCCCGGTCAGCGTGAAGCGCGCCAGCAGGAAGTAGTGGGTCCTGACCTTGGCCGCGGCGGTTTCGGACATGGCCCGGCCCAGGTGGTGCGCCACCTCCGCCAGGCAGGTCTCGGGCGCGTCGCCCATGTAGACGATGGGAAAGGAGCCGTCGGAAAACCGGCTGGGGCCGGGGCCCGATGAACCGGCCAGGAAGGCCCTGAGCCGGGCCAGCGGCTCGGCATCCTCATCCCTGGCGGGCTCCACGCCGTAACGGTCGAGGAAGGCGCCCACGGCGCTGGCGTCCTCCGGAGACGCCAGGGCGGCGATCGGAGAATGGTCGACCAGGGCCCGCAGGTTGAACCATGGCGCCGCTTCCAGGCGCAGCAGGGGCGCGGTGCGCGGGGCGGCGCTCAAGCCCAGCCGCCGTAGACTGCCTTGAGGTAGGCCAGGGTGTCGATCAGGTCCGCCATCCGGCCGCCCAGCATCCGCTGCAAGGGCGGCTTCCCGTCGAACAGGGGCGCGCTGTTGGGGGCCTTCATCCAGGCGCCGCCGGATCCCACCAGGCGGCCGCCCAGTTCGTAGATCGCGAGGAAATAGCCGAGCCGGTCGGCCTGGTCCACATCCAGGCGCGGGCCGGGATCCTTGAGCGCCTCGAACAGCTTGGTCCGGCCCATGTTGAGCAGCTTCAGCCGGTCGTCGGTGTGGAGATCAAGTTCCCGCGCGGCCCGGTCGAAGACCCGCAGGGCCGCGGCAAGCGCCGACGCGGCCAGTTGCGGCGGCACGCCGGTCCGCTCCGGACCGGAGGCTGAAGGGGAACCGCACTCCAGCACGGCCGACTCCGAGCCGGCGGCTTCTCCGGCCATGGAGAAGGCGTGAGGCGTGCCCCTGCGGGTGCCGCTTGACTTTTTCGCGCCTTCCGCCCCCTTGGCAGCGCGCGCCTTGCTTCCCATGGTCACCCTCCCTGTCCCAAGGGTAGTCCGTTTTCGGATCGATGCAACTTAAACGGACTATAGGAGAATGAGCTGTTCCTTCATTTTTTCAGCGTGATCGCCACCTTGATGTCGCCGCCGTCGCGCCCGGCCCAGTCCGGTTTCAGGGCGGTCTCCCTTTTGGCGCGCTCCGAGGCGGCGCGGATCTGGTCCATCACGTCCACCACCTTCTGCCACGGCAGCGCTCCGTCGACCTTCAGGAACACCCGGCGCAGGCCCGCCGGCTGCAGCTGCACCGCCGGCACCAGCGCGTCGGCCAGCCGGGACAGCTCGATCCGCCCGCTCTGCAGCATCAGCCCGCCCGCATCCAGCGTCACCACCAGCGGCGGATTGCGCTCGGAGACCGGGACCGGGGTCTTCACCACCCTGGGCACCGCCACCGGCAGCGCCCTGGTCAGGCCGGGGATCAGCACGATGAAGACGATGAGCAGCACCAGCACGATATCGATCAGCGGGGTGACGTTGATGTCCGATTTGGCCCTGCCCCTGGGGGCGCCGGCGTCCATTCAGTCGCCCCCCTTGTCCTCGCGGGTCACGACGGAGGCTTCATCGGCGCCGCCCTCCCGGCAGACCTGGAACAGTTCGTTCACCTGGCTGAAGGGCAGATCCAGGTCGGCCTTGAGGTAGACCCGCCGGTCGCCCAGGCCCGCCACCGCCGCGCGGATGAAGCCCACCAGCCGCCCGCGCCCGGCGGGGTCCGCCAGGTCGAAGCTCACGGGGCGGCCTTCGGCGTCCTTGCCTTCCCTGCCTTCCACCAGCACGGTCCCCGGGCCGGACACCGCGCCCGCGGCGTCGCGGTGCGCCGCCAGGACCAGGGTCAGGTAGTCGGCCCGTTCCTTCTGCTCGATGAAACCGTGCTTGGCCACCGGCAGGCGCACCGCGTCGTTCACCGCCGGCGTGATCACGATGAAGATGATCAGCAGCACCAGGACGATGTCCACCAGCGGGGTGACGTTGATGTCGGCCTTCACCCCGCGCTCTCCCGGCGGATCAGCTCGTCCACCATCTGGGAAGCGGCGTTGCCGATCCGGGTCGCCATCTTGTCCTGCTGGGCGGTGAAGTAGTTGTAGATCCACACCGCCGGGATGGCCACCATGAGGCCCAGGGCCGTGGTGGCCAGGGCCTCGCCGATGGCGCCGGCCAGGCTGTTGATGTCGCCGGCGCCCCGGCTCTTCAGCTCGGAGAACACCCGGATGATGCCGAGCACCGTGCCCAGCAGGCCGATGAACGGCGCCAGGGCGCCGATGGTGGCCAGGGACAGCATGCCCTTGCGCAGCAGGTCGGCCACCTCGGCGCTGCCCCGGGCGATGGCGCGCTCCACCGGCTGGATCACGTCGTGGTCGGCGCTGCGCGCCTTGAGCTGCTTCTCGTACTGGAAGATCACCAGCCCCTGCTTGAGCACCAGGGCCACGTGGCTCCTGCCGTGGGCGTTCGCCGCCTGCCGGGCGGCCTCGAAGTCGCCGCCGCGCAGGGCCGCCACGAACAGCTTGAGGAAGGAGCGGGTGGCGGCGTTGCTCTGGGCGTAGACGAAGCCCCGCTCCACCGCGATGTAGATCTGCAGGACCAGCAGCCCGAGCAGCAGGCAGATGATCCCCTTGTTGGGCAGGGAGGCGGCTTCCCAGATGGCCCTGGGGCCGAACGCGTCGCCCCCTTCGGCGAGCGCCATGCAGATCGGCGTCATGGTGCCACCTTGGGCGGGGCCGGGGTGTGGGCGGGCGCGGAACGGGAGAGGCTTCTGTCCATATTGTTATTTTATCCTAGGTCAGGTTGAAGGTAATGCTGAGCTTGAACCGGGAGGGGTGGGGAACCCCGTCCACCAGGGCGGGAGAGAAGCGCCAGGTCAGCGCGTAGGCCTCGGCGGCGGCCCTGAGCTGGAACGGGCCTTCCACAGCCTTGGCGCTGGTCGGCACGCCGTCCGTGCCCATGTTGATCTGGACCACCACCGTGCCCTGGATCCGCGCCATCTGGGCCAGGCGCGGGTAGGGCGGCAATGGGGGCTGGTAGGTCACCCGGACCTGGGTCGATTCCAGCTCCAGCACCCGGCCCGCGCCGGTCCCTCCCGGGACGCCCGCCTGCGCTCCGGCGCCGCCAGTCCCGGTGCCCGGGCCGCCGCCTGCCCCGGCAAGGCCCCCGTACTGCCTGGAGTGGTCCTCCTGCGGCAGGTTCCGGGGCGTCGCGTCGGGCGCGGTGTCCGGGACGGCGGCTGGCGGCGCGGCCGGTTCCCTGGGCGCAGGGGCCGGCGCAGGCGCGGCCTGGGCGGCGGCCGGGCCCGGGGCCGGCGCGCGTGCGGCCGGGGCCGGGGCCGGCGCGGCCCGCACCTCCGGCTCCTCCTGCAGCACGACCCCCACCGTCTCCAGCACCCTCCGCCCTTCGGTGCTCCGCCCCAGCCAGAGGGCCGCCGCGACCAGCGCCGCGGCCAGGGCGAGGGTCACCGGGAAGGTCAGCCAGGGGCTGGCGCCGCGCAGGGTCCCCTCGTCCAGTCCGGCCCGATAGACCAGATCCTCCAGAGAGGGCCCGGCGGATGGCGGATTGTCCTCGCGGCCTTCGTCCATGCCGCTCCCAAGCGAGATGCTGCCCAAGGGGTTAAGATGACAAGTCGCCGCAGGCCCGTCAAGCACCGGACAGGAGCATCGCCATCACCACGCCAGCCCCCTTCTCCCGCTTCGCCCAGGACTCGCCCTCCGACCCTTCGTCGCCAGCCCGGGCCGGCCATTTCGACACCGGCCACGGCCGGGTGCTGACCCCCGCGTTCATGCCGGTGGGCACCCAGGGCACGGTCAAGGGCATCAGCCCGATGCAGCTGGCCGAGATCGGCCCGCAGGTGATCCTGGGCAACACCTACCACCTGGGCCTGCGCCCCGGGGACGAGCTGGTGCGCGATCTGGGCGGGCTGCACGCCTTCATGGCCTGGCCGGGCCCCATCCTCACCGATTCCGGCGGCTTCCAGGTGTTCTCCCTGGCCGGGCTGCGCAAGATCAAGGAGGAGGGGGTGACCTTCCAGAGCCACATCGACGGCTCCACCCACTTCCTGTCGCCCGAGCGCAGCATGGAGATCCAGCGCAACCTGGGCTCCGACATCGTCATGGCCCTGGATGAATGCCCGCCCGGCCAGCATGGAACGGTCCAAGCTCGAAGTCTCCATGGCCCGCACCACCCGCTGGCTGGCGCGCTGCCGGGCCTTCCCGCTGGGCGCGCACCAGGGCCTGTTCGCCATCAACCAGGGCGGCGTCCACCTGGACCTGCGCCGCCGGCACCTGGACGAGATCCTGGAGCTCGACGCCGGGACCCCGTTCCAGGGCTTCGCCGTGGGCGGCCTCAGCGTGGGCGAGGCCAAGGAGGAGATGAACGAGCTGCTGGCCGCCTTCGTGCGCCAGCTGCCCGCCGACCGCCCGCGCTACCTGATGGGCGTGGGCACCCCCGAGGACCTGCTGTTCGGCATGGGCCAGGGGGTGGACCTGTTCGACTGCGTCCTGCCCACCCGGGAAGCCCGGCACGGCACCCTGCTCACCTCCCGGGGCCGGATCAAGATCAAGAACGCCCGGCACCGGGCCTCCCCCGAGCCCCTGGATCCGGATTGCAACTGCTATACTTGCAGGACATTCTACCCGCGCCTACCTGCACCACCTGTTCCGCAGCCGGGGAGATGTTGGGATCTACACTAAACAGTATCCACAACCTGAGCTACACTGTTGGGCTCACCCGCGCCGCGCGGCGGCCCTGCTGGCGGAACCAGTTCCCAGACTTCGCACACCGCACCATGAGAAAATTGGAATCAAGAGGAGTCATAAATGAACCTTGCCCTGCTCATGCAAGCCGGCCAACAGCCCCCTGCCCACCCTGCTCCTCTTCGGCGGCATGGCAGCCCTCTTCTACTTCCTGCTCATCCGGCCCCAGAACAAGGCCCGCAAGCAGATGGAAGAGCGCCTTAGCAAGCTCAAGGCGGGCGACGAAGTGCTCCTCATCCGGCGGTCTCTACGCCACCATCGACCGGGTGGAGGACAAGAACATCTACCTGAAGCTGGGGAGCAACATCGTCAAGGCCCGCCGCAACGCGGTGGTGGCCCTGGCCAACGAACCCGCTCCCGAGCAGAACTGATCCTGAACGATCATTTTTCATGGCGAGGGCGGGGGACAGCTTCCCCGCTCTCCTTGCGTAGGAGTCTCTTTGTGACCAAGCGGAGCCTTTGGCGCCTCACGGTGACCCTCCTGATCTGTGCGTGCGTGCGCGTATTTCTTCATCCCCCTCTCCCAGGTCCGGCTGGGCCTCGACCTCAAGGGCGGCGTCCACTTCGAGCTGGAAGTCCAGGGCCACGAGGCCCTCGAGGCCGACCTGCGCGACACCCGCGACCGGCTCCAGGACAGGCTCCGGGAGAAGGGCTTCCCCGACGCCGTGCTGAAGGTGGAAGGCGACCTGGTGAAGGCCGAGGGCGTGCCCGAAGACCAGCGCTCCGAGGCGGAGAAGCTCATCCAGCAGGCCTTCGGCGGCTACGACGCCACCTTCGGACCAAGACCGGCTTCGCCCTCGACCCAGAAGCCGCCTACCAGAAGTCCCTCAAGGACGACGCCAACAAGCGCGCCCTGCAGATCATCGAGAACCGCATCAACCAGTTCGGCGTGGCCGAGCCGGAGATCACCGCCACCGGCGCCGAAGGCAACCGGATCGTGGTGGAACTGCCCGGCGTGGGCGACGCCGAGCGCGAGCGCATCAAGGGCCTGCTCACCACCCCGGGCCGGCTGGAACAGCGCCTGGTGGCCAAGCAGGACCCCACCCAGGGGCGCGGCTTCCCCACCCGGGAAGCGGCCCTGGCGTATTTCAAGGGCACCCTGCCCAACAACACCGAGCTGCTGCCCGAGCCCATGAGCGACCGCGACCTGCGCCTGCAGGGCAAGGACCCCGCGGCCGTGCACAAGCCCGGCGAGCCCGAGCCGGTGAAGTCCTGGGTGCTGGTCGAAGAGAAGGTCTACGTGGACGGCGCCGACATCAACAAGGCCGACCCCAGCGTCGACCCCACCACCGACATGCCCCAGATCAACTACACGCTCAACAAGAAGGGGGCGGACGACTTCGCCATCCTCTCCGGCATCGCCGCGGACGAGCAGCGCCTGATCGCCATCGTGCTGGACCGCAAGATCGTCAGCACCCTGTCCTGCCGGGAGAAGATCGTCGGCGGCTCGGTGCGCATCACCGGCCACTTCACCAAGGCCGACACCGAGGACTTCGCGCTCAAGCTCAAGAGCGGCGCCATGCGCGCCAGCATGAAGTTCCTGGAGGAGCGGGCCATGGGCCCGAGCCTGGGCGCCGACTCCATCCACTCCGGGGTGCGGGCCGCGCTGATCGGCTTCATCACCATCATCTGCTTCATGGTGTTCTACTACCATTGGTCCGGGGTGAACGCCATCGTCGCCCTCTCGGTGAACATGATCGTGATGCTCGGCCTCATGGGCTCCTTCCACGCCGTCATCACCCTGCCCGGCATCGCCGGCTTCGCCCTCACCATCGGCATGGCGGTCGACGCCAACATCCTCATCTTCGAGCGCATACGAGAGGAGATCGGCAACGGCAAATCCATACCGGGAGCCATCCAGATGGGCTTCGACAAGGTGTTCTGGACCATCGTCGACAGCCACGTCACCCAGCTGTTCGCCGCCATGCTGCTGTTCATCTTCGGCACCGGGCCGGTGAAGGGCTTCGCCGTGACCCTCACGGTGGGCGTCTGCGCCTCCCTCTTCACCAGCATCTACATCAGCCGGTTCATCTACGACTGGATCCTGGAACGCCATCCCGGCATCAAGACCCTCTCCATCTAGAAGGACTGATCCGATGAAAGTCTTCGAGCACCTCCCGCATATCGATTTCATGAAGTACAAGGGCATCGCCCTGGCCATCTCCTGGGGCATCATCCTGGCCTGCTTCCTGTGGATCCACCCCTGGAAGGGGGCCGACGCCCACGTGAAGCTGGGCATGCAGTTCACCGGCGGCATCGACATGATGGTGGCCTTCAAGGGCGACGTGCACCAGGACGCCCTGCGCGAAGCCCTCTACAACGGCGGCGTGCGCGACGCCGGCGGTGGTGGCCTACACCGACAAGCCCGGCACCAGCGTCTTCTCCATCAAGGTCAAGGCCAAGAAAGGGCCAGGACGAGAAGGACTCCAGCGCCCAGATCGACCAGATCATCAACGCGCTCAAGCACGATGGACGCCAGCGCCGCCAGCGACCACCGGGCCGACCTCAACACCGAGAGCGTGGGCGTGATGGTCGACACCTGGGTCAAGTCGAACCCGCTCGGCATCCAGGGCGACGAGACCGCGCTGCGCCTGGCCTACGAGCCCTGGGTGGCCAAGATCACCAAGGCCCGGGAGCAGTCCAGCCCCATGTCCAGCTACACCCAGCTGCCCCAGGACCTGCCGCCCCAGCTGCGCGCCAGCATCGAGAAGGACTACCGCCTGGGCACCCTGTCGATCCTCAAGAACGAAAGCTTCTCGCCCTCCATCTCCGGCGAGTGGACCTGGAAGACCCTCAAGGCCGTGTTCTGGGCCATGGGCGCCATCCTGGTCTACGTGATCTTCCGGTTCACCGTCAGCTTCTCGGTGGGCGGCATCGTCGCCCTCATCCACGACATCCTGATGGCGCTGGGACTGTTCGTCCTCTTCGGGTTCGAGTTCTCGGTGCCGGTGGTGGCCAGCTTCCTCATCCTCATGGGCTATTCCATGGCCGACACCATCGTGGTGTTCGACCGGATCCGCGAGAACAGCCACAAGCCCGAGTACCGGCGGGTGGACATCACCAAGCTGGTGAACGATTCCATCAACCAGACGCTGAGCCGGACCATCCTCACCAGCCTTTCCGTGCTGTTCGTGGCCTTCTGCCTGTTCGCCTGGGGCGGCCACGCCCTGCGCGACCTGAGCTTCCCCATCTTCGTCGGGGTCATCACCGGCACCTACAGTTCCATCTTCATCGCCTCGCCGGTGGTGGTGTACTGGGACCACTGGTTCGGCGGCAAGGACAAGATCAAGCAGCACGCCCACCACGGGTAACCCAATGATTGCAAAAATAGATTGACTGTGGCGTCCGTTGTCCCGCCCGTCGTGCCTTACGGTCGGTATCGGGTTCCTTTATTTCGCGCCGACCCACGGGTGCGTGGTCCGCTTGCAACGTCCTCGCTGCGCTCCGGGCGATGCAAGCGGCCACGCTGCTCCTTCCCCCCAGGGCCGAGTCGATTCGTCTTCGTTTCATTGAACAAAATTCACAACAACCATCCCGGGACCCTGGGCATACCAGGGAGCGGCCGCCTCGCCCCCATGCCGCCAACCGAAGGAACCCCCACCCCAGGCGGGGAAGGCCAGCGTGAGACCTTGGCGCACGCGCAGGAGGCGAAGCCGACGAGCATGCGGCAAGGCTCTCACGCACCGGTGGGTCGGCGTACCCGCACGGAACCCGAAGCCAACCGCAAGGCACGACGGGCGGGACGACGGACGCCGAAGTAAAACCAGCCCTACTCCTCCTCGACCCGCTTCACCAGCTTCGCCGGGGCCGAGCCGCTGGCCTGGTGGGTGGTGCCTTTCCAGACGTAGCGGGTGCCGCGCTTCTGGCCCTGCTTGACAATGACTCCTTCATCCTCCAGTTCCGAGAAGAAGCGGCGCAGGGTCGCCGGGGCCCAATCGCAGGTCTTGAGGCCCAGTTCCTCCTGGGCCTGGAAGCTGGACAGGGCGCCCTGGAGCTGGAGGGTCTTCACCAGCTGGGCCTTGAGATCGGACAGTTCGCGCTTGGAGCGGCGCGGCTTGCTCTTGAAATCCGCCACGGGTTCCGCGGGCGGGAGCGGAGCCGCGGGGTTCGGCGCCGGCGGGGGGGCCGGTTCGGGCGGCGGTTCCGCCGTGCGTGCCGTCCACCTCGAACAGCAGTCCGCCGTCAAGCAGGATGTCCGCGTCCTCCCGTTCGAAAAAAACCACCACCGAGCCCGGAGAGAACCCCGCGCTGTGGAAGGCCGATATCACTCGGTCGCCGATCCGCTTTTTCTGGTCCGAGGACAGCCGGGGCGATTTAATGTGAACGGACGGCATAGACACTCCTTTAACAAGGGGGTAATTCAATCTAATCTGTCTTATGTGAGAGGGAAACTGTTTTTGAGCCTCTCTATGACCTTTCCACCAGGGAGTTCGCATGTGTCCTACCCCTACCACCCCGGCGAAGGTGCATTCGGCTGAAGCGCACCGGTTTGAAGCTTATCTGCGGAGCAAGAAGCTGAAGCTGACGGGCGAACGGATGGAGATCCTGGCGGCCATTTTCCAGAAAAATGCCCATTTCGACGCGGAAGAGCTGCATGCCGAATTAAAACAGCAGGGCCGCGACATCAGCCGCGCCACCGTATACCGGACGCTGGACCTGCTGGTGCAGTGCGGGCTGGTGCGCAAGAGCAGCCTGGGCTCCAGCCACGCCAACTACGAAGCGGCCCACGAGGACGAGCACCACGATCACCTGATCTGCCTCAACTGCAACAAGGTCATCGAATTCTATCGACCCGAACTGGAGCGGCTGCAGGACGACATCTGCCACGAGCAGCACTTCAAGCCGCTGCACCACAGCCTGCAGATTTTCGGCCTTTGCTCCAACTGCGTAGGCAAGGCCGATGATTCCGTCATCCAGCACCGGGTGGCCCAGATCCATACATAGAAAGATGCGGGTCCCCCCTGGAGGTCCGGATGCGTCGGTTCCGGACCGCTGGCGCGGTCCGTCGCCGACGGGGGCGGCGTAGGTTCGGGCGCACCTGTTCCACCTTCGGCGGGGTCGTCTCCGGAGGCGTTCCAGGCTGCTGGGAGCGCTTCACCAAACTTCGCGGTCGGCGCGGATCAGGCGGAACCAGGATCCGCCCGAAGCGAGCCCCCGGGGCCCCAGGCCCGACAGGAGAGCCCGGAAACCCGCGCTGCCTCCCGGCTTCAAGGGAGCGCGCAGGTGACAACACCACCCGACACCCATCGCCGTCATCCTTCCGTCGACGCCGGCCCCGCCGGCGGCGACGAACCCGGGCGACGCCCCGGAACACGTATCATGCCGCATACCGCCCTCCAGGCCCTATAATCGGGCATGCAAAACCTCTCCCTCGAAGACCTGCAACGCCTCCCCAAGACCGACCTGCACGTCCACCTGGACGGCAGCCTGCGGATCGACACCATCCTCGACCTGGCCCGGGAACAGGGCGTGCAGCCTGCCCGGGGACACGGTGGAGACCCTGCGCCCGTTCGTGGAGATGGGCGACGACTGCGCATCCCTGGTGGAGTACCTGAAGGCCTTCGACGTCGCCCTGTCGGTGATGCAGACCTACGAGGCGCTGGTGCGCACGGCGTTCGAACTGGCCGAGGACGCGGCCCGGGAGAACGTGCGCTACATGGAGGTCCGCTACAGCCCCATCCTGCACCAGCAGCAGGGGGATGACCCTGCACAGCATCGTCCAGGCGGTGCTGGAGGGCCTGGCCGCGGCGGAGAAGCTCTACCCCATCAGGACCGGCGTGATCCTGTGCGGCATCCGGCACATCGGCCCGGACCTCTCCAACAGGCTCGCCGACCTGACCGTCGCCTTCAAGAACAAGGGCGTGGTGGGCTTCGACCTGGCAGGCGCGGAGGAGGACTTCCCGGCCAAGAAGCACCGGGAGGCGTTCAGCCGGGTGCTGGCCAACAACATCAACTGCACCCTGCACGCGGGCGAGGCCTACGGCCCCGAGAGCATCCACCAGGCCATCCACCTCTGCGGCGCCCACCGCATCGGCCACGGGGTGCGCCTGATCGAGGACGGCGACCTGCTCAACTACGTGAACGACCACCGCATCCCCCTGGAGTGCTGCCCCTCCTCCAACGTCCAGACCAAGGCCGTGCAGCAAGATGCAGGACCACCCCATCCGGCTGTTCTACGACCTGGGGCTGCGGGTGACCGTGAACACCGACAACCGGATGGTGACCCGCACCACCGTCAGCGAGGAATACAAGGTCCTGCACGACGAGCTCGGCTTCACCCTGGACGAGATCAAGGAACTCATCATCATGGGCTTCAAGAGCGCCTTCCTGCCCTACGCCATCAAGCGGGCCATGCTGTCGGAGGTGGTGAACGAACTCAAGTCGTTCACGCCCGAGCAGCCTGGACAGCAAGAAGGAGCAGCTGTAGGCAAGACGGCCGCGGAAGACGCGGTAATCTTGAGCGGAGAGGTCGGAATAGTGTCCATGTTGAACCGGTTCCAGGACATTCCTCGACCGCCAGGACCGGATCCTGCTCACCACCCATGAGAACCCCGACGGGGACGGCACCGGCGCCATGATCGGCCTGGCCCACTACCTGCGCGCCCTGGGCAAGCAGGTGCGGATCGTGGTCAGCCCCGCGCTGCCCGCCTTCCTGGCCTTCATGGACCCCGCTGGCTGGGTGGAAGCCTTCGACCCCCAGGGGGCGCACCGGGACCTGGCCGGATGGCCCGGCGCCTGGGTGCTGGTGGACGCCTCCGAACCGCGCCGGCTGGGCCCCATGCTCCCGCTGTTCCTGGCCACCCCGGCCCGCAAGGTCTGCCTGGACCACCACCTGAAGGAGGCGCCCGAGGGCTTCGACGAGGAGTTCACGGATCCCTCCGCCAGCGCCAGCGCGGAACTGGTCTACGACCTGGCCGCCCGGCGCATGGCGCCCTGCCCCTGGCCATGGCCGAGGCGCTCTACGCCGGGGTGGTGGACGACACCGGCAATTTCCGGTTTTCCAACGCCACCGCCAAGGTGCACCGGGTGGCCGCCGAACTGATCGAGCAGGGGGTGGCCCCGGCCCGGATCTACCAGAACCTCTACCACCAGGGCCGGCCGGAAAAGCTGCGGATCTTCGGCCGGGCCTTCGAAGGCATGGCCCTGCTGGAGGCGGGCCGCCATGCCCGCATCAGCCTCGCCCAGGCCGATTTCGACGCCTGCGGAGCCGACCACGACGACCTGGAGGGACTGGTGAACCGGCCCCTGGAACTGCGCGGGGTGGAGGTCTCCTGCCTGCTCCACGAACTGCCCGACGGCCGGATCAAGGCCAGCCTGCGCTCCCGGGAGCGGGCCGACGTGAACGCCGTCTGCAGGCGCTTCGGCGGCGGCGGACACCGGCTCGCCTCCGGCGCCAAGCTGGACGGGCCCATGCCAAGCGCGCAGACTGAGATGGACGCAGCCGTCCTGGATCCAGCTCGCGGCCGATCTCCCGGCCCGGATGACCTCCCGGTTCCTCGCCTCCCTCGACCACTTCCCTGGTCTGATATCCCATGTGCCCCAAAGACAGCAGCAGCGCCCCACACCTGAAGGTGATCCCGGATTCCCCGCTGGAGGTGATCACCCGCCTCGAGACCGAGTCCGTGCCCTTCGTGGCCAAGGCCAACGTGCCGTCCATCTTCGGCAAGTTCGTGGTCTACGGGTTCCTGGAGAAGCTCACCGGGAAGGAGCACATCGCCATCGTCGCCGGCGAGATCGACGCCCGCAAGCGCGTGAACGTGCGCATCCACAGCGAATGCTGGACCGGCGACGTGATGGGCAGCCTGAAGTGCGACTGCCGGGCCCAGCTGGAGGCGGCCCTGCGCTACATCGGCGAGCACGGCGGGATCGTGCTGTACCTGCGCCAGGAAGGCCGCGGCATCGGCCTGCTGAACAAGCTGAAGGCCTACGCCTTGCAGGAGCAGGGCTTCGATACGGTGGAGGCCAACCACGAACTGGGCTTCGCCGACGACCTGCGCACCTACGAGTCGCGCCGTGGAGATGCTGCGCTTCTTCGGCATCCACAAGGTCCGCCTGCTCACCAACAACCCCAGGAAGATCCAGGCCCTGGAGGATTCGGGCATCCACGTCCAGCGGGAGGCCCACCAGCTTGCGTCCAACCCCTACAACCTGAGCTACCTGAAGACCAAGGCCAACAAGTCGGGGCACATGCTGGACTTCACCGAGGACCCGGCGCTTTAGGCAACCAGGCCGATGAAGCCGTGCACCGCCCCCACCTCGGCGAGGGCCTTCTGGTACCAGATCCGCAGGGAAGGCGACCTGACCTCCAGCTGCGCGGTCATGGAGGTCTCCAGGATTTCGCACTGGCTGGCGACGATCGGCACCAGCAGGCCGCGGAAGCGGGTCACCAGGCCCAGGTCGGCGCGGGTCTCCATGCCCTGCTCCACGGTGATGATGCCCCGGGTGAAGGAACAGAAGTGGAGCAGCGTGGACAGCCCGGTGAAGGCGCCGGTGAAGTTGATCATGGCCGAAGCTTCGTTCTGGCGCGCTTCGCCGATGCCCGCCAGGGCCTTCTGCAGTTCGGCCCCCAGCAGGAGCTGGATCCGGTCGATCAGCCTGTCCAGCTCCTGGATATGGCGGTCCGCCAGGCCCCCCATGATGCTGTAGGTGCCGGGACGAAGGTAGATGGGATCGGGTTTCATGCGCACTCCCGGATGGCCGCCCCTCCAGACAAACGATCCCACGCGACGGCGCTGATCCGACTCCACGGCGGCATGGAAGCTTGATTAAAAATTTATATATTCCCAGTTCCTTGTCAAGGCCCGTCATCCTGCTTCCGCGTCCGTTGTCCCGCTCGTCGCGCCGACCCACCGTTGCGTGAGACGCTTGGAGCGCCCGGAGCGCAGCGAGGACGCTCCAGGCGGAGCACGCACCGCTGGGTCGGCGCGCCGCCCCGGAACCCGGATGCGACATGGGGACTACTCGTCCCGCCGCGGCAGCAGGAGGCTGCGCTGGACCCGCTCCAGGCTGCCGTGGAGGCGGACCTGCTTCCAGGCCAGGACCATGGCGTAGCCGAGCCAGACCCATAGCAGCCGCGGGTCGCAGGGGGTGCGCTTGAGCGGCTCCAGGCCGATGTCCACCAGCAGGCCGTTGAGGAACCACACCACCACGCCGAAGCCGATCAGCAGGTGGCCCCAGCGGATCCAGTAGGGGCGCAGTCCCTCCTTGGTCTTCCAGCGCAGCAGCAGCCAGCGCTCCATGATGGAGCTCTTGGCTTCGGCGAAATTCAGCGCCACCAGCTGGTCCACCAGCGGGGCGTAGTGGTGCACCTTGAGTTCGTTCAGCTCCTCCTCGCCGTTGACCTTCCGGAGATAGGCCGAGCGGATCTTGCCGATGCACTCCTCCCAGGGCGCCTCCTCGCGCGAGAGCGCCAGGTGCAGGCGCACCAGGCCGACCCAGAGCAGGGCCTGGTAGAGCAGCACGCCCCACAGGGAAAGCCCCTGCCAGCCGTGGGAACGCGCGAGTTCGAGAAAGCGTGCGAAATCCATGCGTCAACTCCGCTGGAGCTTTTCCATCCACTGCGCCAGTTCCGGATCGATTTCCTGGCCCAGCCGGATGGCTTCGCTGAGGTCCTTCATGCCGGCCGCCATCTCCCCGCGCTTGAAGTGGACGAAGGCGCGGTCGCGGTACGGCAGGCTTTCCCCGGGGGAGAGCAGCACCAGGTGGGTGGAGGTCCAGAGCGCCTCGGACCAGGCGTGGGCGCGCAGGAAGCGCACGTGCAGGTTGCGCACCAGGCGGACCAGGATGGCGCGGTTGGAGACAGGCATCAGCATGGCCGGATCGAAGGTGGCCCGCCCGCCGGTGGCGCGCTCCACCAGCTGGGCCGCGTCCTCGGCGCCCAGGGCGCGGCCGCCGTTGAACGGGTCGAAGTGCAGGATGCCCAGGTCCAGCCTGAGGCCGGTGATGAAGTGGCCGGGCAGGGCCACCCCCACGGCGTTGAAGCCCAGCCTGCGGGCCACGTCCATCCAGAGGATGGACAAGGTGATGGGCATGCCCCGCCGGCGCTCGATGACCTTGGGGATCGCGGCGTTGGCCGGGTCGTCGTAGGTCTCCTGGTCCCCCTGCAGGCCCACCTCCTGGAACAGGTAGCGGTTCAGCGCGTCGATGGCGCCATGGAGATTCCATGGCAGGGGCATCCGCCCGGCCAGGTCGTCGGCCCAGCCTGCCACCCGCGCCAGGGTCGGCGCCGGATCCGGGTCATCCAGCATGGGCCCCACGGCCAGCACCGCTCCGGTGAGCAGTTGGTCGCACTGGGGATCTTCCATTAGAAATTCATGAAGTGACATCAGGCCCTCCGGCGATGAAAGGACCGTAGCAGCATGGCGCCGAGGCCCACCCCGATGCCCGCCCCCAGCCACGGCATCCACCTCCAGCCCGCCTCCTCCATGCGCTTCCTGGCCCCGGCCTGCTCGTAGCTGGTCGAGAGCGAAAGCTGCTCCTGGACCTTCCGGGCCTTGACGACGGCTTCCTGGCCCGACTTGAGCGAGGCGTCCAGCTCCTTGTTCGCTTCCTTGAGGGCCGGATCGCCCTCATCGGACTCCCCGGCCGCCCGCACCAAGGCCACCGGGATCTTCCTTCCGGGACGGCCCTTCCAGCGGGCCGGGTGCGGCCGCGGGTTGGGGTCGGCCTGGTTGGAATCCCAGCCGTCCTGGTCCTGGTCGTCGTAGATGCTGTCGGCCAATGCCTGGACGTCCTCGCGCAAGGCCTGGATGTCGTCGTGCTGGCGCTGCAGCAGGCTGCCGTGGATCCAGAGCAGGCCGACCTGGACCGCCAGCAGGATCACGACGCTGCGGGTCAGCCACCTGGGCAGGGCTGGGGCGGGTTGGGGATCGCTCATGGGCTGTCTCGGGAAAGGATGAAGAGGGTCCGATCGTCCCGGTTCTGTTCCTCGTAGTCCGTCACGTCATGGAAGACGGCCTCGCAGGCGGCTTTCGCCGAACCGGCCGGCCAGAGACCCTGAATCTGCCGGATGAAACGGGGCAATCCGTAGAGCGCGCCGTCCTTGTTCATGGCCTCGGTCAGACCGTCACTGTACATCACCAGCCACTGTCCGGGGTGCAACTGTCCTTCCACCACCTGCCAATTCCCCTGGGACGCCGGGCGCAGACCGAGGCCCCGGCCGCGCGAGGCGATCTCCCGGGCATCTTCTGCGGCGGAGCCGGCGATGAGCAGGATGGGCGGGTGGCCGGCCCGGGCCAGCCGGTAGCTGCCCGAGGCATCCCATTCGAGCAGGGACAGGGTCAGGAAGTCCTTTGGACCTAGCAATTTCCTAAGAGTCTTGTCGAGCGAGGGGAGGATCTGGTCGAATCCCAGATCCTCCTGCTGGGCGGCGAACGTCAGCAGCGCCATGGCTTGGCTCATGTACAGGGCGGCCGGGAGCCCCTTGCCGCTCACATCGCCCACCGCCGCGATATGCCGGCCCGAAGGCCGCGTGGCCACCCAGAGCAGGTCGCCCCCGGTTTCCAGGGCGGGGGAAAGCCGGAGGGCCACCTGGAAGCCGATCATTTCGGGCGCCTTGGAGGTGATGAGGCTTTGCTGGATCAGCCGGGCGGTATGCAGTTCCTGCTCGATCCGGCCCTGGTCCAGCAGCCGGCCGTGCAGCAGCGCGGTTTCCAGCAGCAGCCCGGTGGCGATGGCCACTTCCCGGAGCAGTTCCCGATCCTCCCGGCCGTAGTTGAGTTCGGCGTATTTGCCGCCCAGGATCAGGGCCGCGTAGGGCGCCTCGTTGACCATGATCAGGGCCAGCACCTGGGCCTCCAGGGCATCCATGTGGGCGCGCAGCGCCGGCCCCTGTTCGCGGATCCAGTCGGCTTCGTCGCTCTGCAGGCCCAGCACCAGCTCCCGGTTCTCCCGGGCGTGGCGCAGCAGCCCGGGCGGCAGGCGCAGGGGCATGGCCGCGCCCGGGGCCAGGCCGTGCTGGCTGGCCTCCGGGTCCGATGGGACCGGCGGCAGGCGGAAGCTGTTGCCGTCGGCGGGCAGCAGCAGCAGCAGCTGGGGCCGGAAGGCCGAGCGCAGGGCTTCGGCGAGGCAGTCCAGGATGGCTTCTTCGGAGAACCTCAGGCGGTTTTCCCGCAGGGCGCCCAGGATCGCCTCCCGGGCCGTGTTCAGGTCCCGGCGGAACCTGCGGCGCAGGGCCAGCAGCAGATGGCGCAGCAGCAGGCCGATGGGCAGGGCGGTGAGGCCGACCAGGACACCCGCCCACCCGGTCGGTATCGCCCGCACCCCTTCGGCGAACAGGAAGGATACGCCGACCAGGTAGACCGCGAGGATCAGCCCCAGCACGATGAAGTAGGTCACCCAGCGGAGGATGGCCCGGCGCACGTCGAAAAAGCCGTGGCGGAAGATGGCGAAGGCGAACGACAGGGGCAGCAGGGGCAGGGGCGCGTAGTAGACCCAGCTGCCCCGGGCGAACACCAGGCTCTCGCTGCCGGTTCGCAGCAGCATGAACCGGTAGACCAGCAGCAGCGCGATGATGGCGGAACTCAGCAGGAGCGCCGGGAGCAGGGCCTTGCGCCTGCGCGAGCGCTGCTTGCGGGTGCCGGCCCAGAACAGGGCCAGGCCGGCCAGGGCGACCAGGGGCACGAACCCGGAGAGCACGGCCCGCACCGGGCCCGAGGCCATGAAGCGCAGGAACGGCATCCCCGGATGGTCCAGTGTGCGCACCAGCAGCCCCGCCATGACCAGGAAGGCGCCGCCCAGGGAGCATCCGTAAAGGGCGAACAGGAACCGGCGGTTGGTGCGCAGGGCGAACGGGTGCGGAAAGCGCAGGAAGAAATGCAGCCAGAGCGGCGGCCCCAGCCCCACCCCCAGGCCGCCGAAGCAGAGGCAGAGCATCAGGAAGGGGAGCGGCTGGCTGTCGACCCCGAGCGGGAAGCACAGGCTCACCAGCAGGCCGGCCAGCCCCATGTAGTAGAAGTGGCGGGCGCTCTTGCGCGAGGGTGACGAGATCACCACCAGGAGCCCGGTCGCCCACGCCACCAGCCCGGTCAGCAGCACGATCAGGGAAGTGATGTTGAACGGCTTGACCAGCTTGACCGGGAGCCGGAGGATCCGCCCTTCCCTGCGCACGGTGTAGATCAGGATCCTGCCTTCGGGCTGACTATTGATGAATCGTTCAACCTTGTCCAGCTCCTGGGGGGCCACCTTGCGGTACTGGATCAGGACCAGCTCATCACCCTCCAGCAATCCGGCATTTTCGGCGGCCCCGTTGGGGAGGATGTCCTGGATGAGCACCCGGCGGTCCTGGACCTTCCAGGTGCACTGATCGTCCGAGGAGGCGTAGACCCACTGGTTCAGGTAGAACCCACCCAGCGCCAGGACCAGGGCGAACACGCTGGTGAGGATCAATCGCCAACGGATGGCACGGAGGGAGGGGGACAAGAGTAGCCTTAGGATATGGAAAAAACGGGCGGAGGAAACAGGAAGCCGTGGTGGATCCTGGTCGGGGGTAGGCGGAGGCTGGGACGGGCGCTGGCCGAAGCGCTGGCGCCGGATCACAACCTGGTCCTGACCAGTTCCCTTTCCTGGAAAACGGAAGCCCCCTGGATCACAGAACTTTCCAAACAAACTCAGGTGCGGTGCCTGCGCTGGGGTGCGGAAAACCCGGATATCGTTCCAACGATGATGGCAGATCTGGCGGCCTTGGGGGCCTCGGGGATCAGTCTCAATTGCGCCGTGCTGGTGAGCGGGACCTTCCCGGAGAACCTGCTCGGGCAGTGGACCCCCGAGAACCTCGATGCCACCTGGCGGCTCAACCTCACCTTCCCGCTGCTGGTGGCCCAGGCGGTGGCGCCCCGGCTGGCCGATGGCGGCTGCATCCAGCTGCTGCTCGACATCGCCATCCACCGCCCGTTCCTGAAGCGCCTGCCCTACTCCGTGGCCAAGTCCGGACTGGCCGCCCTGGTGCCGGGCCTGGCCCGCCTGCTGGCCCCGCGCGTGCGGGTGGTGGGCCACGCCCTGGGCACCGTGCTGCCGTCCCCGGCGGAAGACCCCGACTGGCTGGCTTCCCGCAGCCTGCTCCAGCGCGCCGGCACCCCCGAGGACCTGGCCCGGGCCCTGCGCTTCGCGGCCGACAGCCCCTACCTCACCGGCGAAATCCTGACCCTCGACGGCGGCACCCGGCTGGTATGACTGAGGGGGGACCGCCCGGGAGCAAGGCGCGCTCTGATCCGACGCAGGCGTCTCATCCCCTCAGACTCCCCCACGCCAAGCCGAGGCAAAGCCTGGACATGGCGTCTGATATCATTCAAGTTCGAGGTGCGGGTGCGGTTCAAGGTCAATGAAATATTTAATTCCATCCAGGGCGAAGGGTCCCGCGCCGGGCGTCCCTGCCTGTTCATCCGGCTCACCGGATGCCCGCTGCGCTGTGTCTACTGCGACACCACCTACGCCTTTCATGAAGGCGAGATGATGGAGCTGGAGGACCTGCTGGCCCGGACCGGGTCCCGGCTCGGCCCGCCCATGGCCGGCCCCAACGCGCCTTTCGTGGAGCTCACCGGCGGCGAGCCCCTGGCCCACCCCGGAGCCCCCGCCCTGCTGGCCGCGCTGTTGGGCATGGGCTACGAAGTGGCGCTGGAGACCGCCGGCAGCCATGACCTCGGGCCGGTGCCGAAAAGGGTGGTGAAGATCGTGGACCGCAAGACCCCGGGCAGCGGCGAAGCGCACCGCTGGCTGGAATCCAACCTGGACTTCATGGTCTCCGGCCAGGACGAGCTGAAGTTCGTGCTCTGCGGCCGGGAGGACTACGCCTGGGCCAAGGCCTGGTGCGAAGCCCGGGACGTGCTGGGGCGGCTGGACGTGCTGTTCAGCCCGGTGTGGGGCGGGCTGGACGCGGCCTGGCTGGCCGAGCAGATCGTGCGCGACAGCCTTCCGGTGCGCTTCCAGTTGCAGCTGCACAAGGTGCTGTGGGGGCCGGAGCGGCGCGGGGTCTAGATGAGGTGGGAAGGCCGCAGCAGCCGTTCAGAGCGGGTGGCGAACAGGATCCAGGCCTTGCGGCCCTCGACGCGGTAGATGAGACGGCACGGCGGAACGACCAGCTCCCGGTGGGGAAAGGTGGGGAATTCGGGGATCTTGCGCCCGATTCCGGGGAATTCCGCCAGCCGGTCCGCGCGGTCGAAGGCCCGCTCGATGATCAGCTTCGCCGCGACCGGGTCTTCCAGGGCAATGTAGGCGCCGATCTCCTGGAGTTGGGCCAGGGCCCGCTCGGTCCACTGGACGGTCAGGCGAACCACTTGGCGGCCCGCTTCCTGGCCTCCGAACGGCTGACCGTGCGACCTGAGGCGACATCCTGCTCGCCCAGGGCGATGCCTTCCAGGATCTCCAGCCGGCCCACCATCGCCTCGAAGGTCTCCGGGTCCATGAGGTAGGCTCCGATCTCGCCGTGCTCGGTGATGGCGGCCGGAACGCGGGTCAGCCGCAGTTCAGCCATCACCTCGGTGGCATGCCGCTTGATGTCGGTCACCGGCTTCATCACCGTCTGCATCGGTCTCCCCAGTGATACAAGTTTAGCACTTCGTTCCCGCAGGGCCACCTCTTGACTGAAGCTCCAGGGCGATCAAGCTTTCCGGGTATGGTGGTGACAGGAAGGGCGACATGGCGGCCCCGCACGGAGAGGATTCCGGCCCCCGCGGCATGACGAGGGAGGCGATGGTGCGCGACCAGATCGAGGCGCGCGGGGTCCGGGATCCCCGGGTGCTGGCGGCCATGCGCGCCGTGCCCCGGCACCGGTTCGTGCCGGAAGGGCTGGCCGCCGAAGCCCACGCCGACCGGCCCCTGCCCATCGGCCTGGGCCAGACCATCTCCCAGCCGTACATCGTCGCGGCGATGGCCGAGGCCCTGGAGCTGGGCGGGACCGAGCGGGTGCTGGAAGTGGGTGCGGGTTCCGGCTACATGGCCGCCGTGCTGTCCGACCTGGCGGCGGAGGTGTACGGCGTCGAGCTGGAGCCCGGGCTGCACGCCCGGGCGGTCGAGACCCTGGCTGACCTCGGCCGCGCCAACGTCCACCTGCGCTGCGGCGACGGCGCCCTGGGCTGGCCGGAGCACGCGCCGTTCGACGCCATCCTGCTGAGCTGCGCCGCCCCGGGCATCCCGCCCGACCTGTGGGACCAGTTGGCCGAAGGCGGGCGCCTCATCCTGCCCATGGGCCCGCCCGGCGCCACCCAGGAGCTGGTCCTGGCGCGCAAGGCCGCCGGCGGCAGCCGGATCACCCGGCTGATGGCGGTGGTGTTCGTGCCGCTGCGTTGAGCGGGCTTGCGTTCGGACCGTTAAAGGACTAAATTTGGTCCAGTGATTGCAGGAGCGCGGATGCAGTATTCGGCCCAAGTGAAACCCATCAGCCAGCTCAAGGCCCATGCCGCGGAAATCCTGTCGGATCTCGCCCAGCGGCGCGAACCCCTGGTGATCACCCAGAACGGGGAGGCCCGCGCCGTGCTGATGGACGTCGTCTCCTATGAAGAGATCCAATCGGCGATGGCCTTGCTGAAGCTGCTTGCCATGGGCAGCCGCGACATCGAGGAAGGCAGGGTGCGCCCGCTGAAGGATGTGGTCCGGCGGTTGCGCTCGAAGCCTGTCGACGCCTGATGCGCTTCGAAGTCTTCGTCACCGAAGGCGCGGAACGCGACCTTGAAGCCATTCACCAATACATCCTGGGCAGCGGTTCCAGGGAGGAGGCCGATCATGTGCTTGACCGCCTCATGGAGGTGGCGGAATCGCTGGCTGCGATGCCGGAGCGCGGCTCCCATCCCAGGGAAATCCAGGCCCTGGGCATCCTGGAATACCGCCAGGCATTCTTCAAGCCCTACCGGGTGATCTACCAGGTGCTGGGCAAGCGGGTGGTCATCGGCCTGATCGTCGACGGGCGAAGGGATCTGCAGACCTTGCTGGAGAACCGCCTGCTGCTCCGGTGATCAGTATCCCAGCCCGCGGTCCACCGCCCCGACGATCGGCAGCCCCTCGGCGAAGCGGCGCAGGTTCTCCAGGATGTCGGGGATGATCTGGCGCGGGGTGGACGGCCCGGAGTGGTGCGGGGTCACCACCACCTTGGGGTGGCTCCAGAGCGCCGACGCCGGGTCCAGCGGCTCGCGCGCGAACACGTCCAGCACCGCCCGGCCCGGCCGGCCGCGGTCGAGGGCCTCCAGCAGGTCCGCCTCCACCAGGAGCTCGCCCCGCCCCACGTTGAACAGGGTGAGGGCGGCGCCGCACAGGGCCAGCAGGCCGGCGTCCACCAGCCCGCGGGTTTCGGGCGTCAGGGGCGCGCACAGCACCAGCACCCGGGCTTCGCCCAGCCACGGGCCCAGGTCCCGGCCGGCATGGAGGGGGAATTCGGCGTCGGCCCGGGGGGTGCGCACGAAACCGTGCACGTCCAGGCCCAGTTCCCGCAAGGCCCGCCCGATCTGCCGGCCGATCCGGCCGAACCCGTAGACCAGGGCCAGCTTGCCGGTGAGGTCTTCGGGCATCAGGCGGGACGCCCATTGCCGGCCGGCCTGGGCGGCGGCGCATTCGGCGATGCGCTGGGTTTCGCCCAGCAGGTGGCCCGCCGTGTAGCGCGCCATCCAGTAGCCGAACTGGCCGTCGGCGCGGGTGATGGGGATCCCGGGCGGGATGGCCTCGCCGACCAGGTGGTCCATGCCCGCCCCGGAATTCTGGATCCAGGCCAGCCGGGGCATGCGCTCGACCAGGCCGGCCGGGATCCTCCACACGAACAGGCCTTCAGCCTCGGCGATCCAGGGGTCGTCCGGCACGTCCCCGGGATGCCAGCCGCGCACTTCCAGGCGCGGTTCGGCCTCCCGCAGGGCGGGGACGTAGTCCTTGAAGCGGTGGTGGACGACGGCCAGTTTGCGCATGGGCCCAGGGTATCATTCCCCCGCCTGGAAATGCTCCCGGGCGTGGTAGCTGCTGCGCACCAGGGGGCCGCTCTGCACGCGCCGGAAGCCCATCTCCATGCCCTTGCGCCGGTACATCGCGAACTCCTCCGGCTCGACGTAGCGCACCAGCGGCAGGTGGCGCGGGCTGGGCGGCAGGTACTGGCCGATGGTGGCGATGTCCACCCGGGCCCGCCTCCAGTCGGCCATGAGCTCAAGCACCTCCCCGGGGCTTTCGCCCAGGCCCACCATGATGCCGCTCTTGGTGCGCATGGCGGGAGCGCTCCGGTCCCGGAAGTCGGCCGCGGCGGCCAGCAGGCGCATGCTCTGGCCGTAGTCGGCGTCGGGCCGCACCCGCCGGTAGAGGCGCGGCACGGTCTCCACGTTGTGGTTGAGCACCTCGGGCCGCGCCTCAAGCACGGTGGCCAGGGCCGGGGCGCTGCCGCAGAAGTCCGGGACCAGCACCTCGACGCCGCAGCCGGGGCTGAGGGTGCGGATCCAGCGGATGGTGTCGGCGAAATGGCCGGCGCCGCCCTCCGGGAGGTCGTCCCGGTTCACGCTGGTGACCACGGCGAAGGCCAGGCCCAGGGTCGCCACCGCCTCGGCCACCCGCTGGGGCTCCCCGGGGTCCAGCGCGCCCGGCCGGCCCTTGCCCACGTTGCAGAAGCCGCAGTGCCGGGTGCAGACGTCGCCCATGAGCATGAACGTGGCGGTGCGGTGCACCCCCCAGCATTCGTTGAGGTTGGGGCAGCCGGCCTCTTCGCAGACGGTCACCAGGCGCTGGGCCCGCATGAGCGACTGCACTTCGGCCACCACCTCCGGGGCCGGGACCTTGACCTTGAGCCAGGCGGGACGGGGTCCGGGGAGAACGGGGGGGCGTGCCATATCCCTCGAAGTATAGCCTCCCCGTTGGTCATACAATGGTCCCATGCCGGAGTCCCTGCCCGAAACCCGCCCGCCCGCGTTCGAAACCCCCAAGGGCTTCGAGACCCGGTTCCGCGACCTGGAACTGCACCTGGCCGCCTTCGACGGTCCCCTGGACCTCCTGCTCTACCTGATCCGGGAGCAGAAGCTGGACATCCTCGACCTGCCCATGGCCGAAGTGACCCGGCAGTACATGGACTACCTGCACCTGATGGAAGAGCTGAACCTGGAGGTGGCGGCGGAATTCGTGGCCATGGCCGCCCACCTGCTGCAGATCAAGTCCCGGATGATGCTGCCCCGGCCGCCGGCCGACGAGGGCGAGGACGACCCCCGGGTGGACCTGGTCCAGCGGCTGCTGGACTACCAGCAGGTGAAGGCCGCGGCCCAGGCGCTGGCGGGCCGCGAAGCGCAGTGGCACAACGTCGTGTTCGCGCCGGGACTGGACATCCAGGAGCACGCCAAGGTGGAGGAGGAGCCGATCAGGGCCACCCTGTTCGACCTGCTGGGCGCCTACCGGGAGGCCCTGAAGCGGTTCCTGCCTCCGCCCCCGGTGGAGGTCCGCACCGCCCCCAAGAGCCTGGACCAGCGCATCCGGGAGGTGCTGGCCGCGCTCAGCGCGGGCCGCTGGCATCCCTTCAGCAGCCTTCTGGAGGTGGCCGTGAGCCGCGAGGAGCTCGTGCTCACCTTCCTGGCCCTCCTGGAGATGGCCCGCACCGGCCGGGTGCGCCTGGTGCAGGCGGAGCCGTTCGGGGAGATCCGTGTCCAGGCCGCCTGAGCCGTCCCTGGAGCAGGGCTTCCGCATCGCCTACCCCGCCGGCCTGGCCCTCTGCGTGGCCTGGCCGCTGGCGCTCCAGATCCTGCTGGGCACCGCCATCCGCCCCGCCCCGGCGCCCCCCGGCGGGGCGGTCCAGCAGCTGGGCTACACCTTCACCGGGCTGACCTGCCTCTGCGCCCTCTTCGTCAACCGGCGCTGGGGCCGGGTCCGCTCAGGCTTCCGGGCCCTCGCCGCCGGGCGGCGCCGGCGCGTGCTGGTCCGGGAGATCATGCTCTACTCCTGCCTGTTCGTGCTCAGCTCGCTGTTCGGACTGTGCTACTACGCCCTGGGCGGGCCGTCCGCGGAGCGCTATTCGCGCGGCTTCGTCGCCCTGACCACCATCATGTTCTTCGTCTTCGTGCCCCGGCTGGGGGCCTGGCGCGAAGCCGCCGAAGGGGAGTAGAACGCCATGCCCGACCCGGTAGCCGCCGACCGCAATGCCGACACCCAGCCGATCCCCATCGGACTGCCGCCCGCGCCCCCTGACCCGGTCCCTGGAGGCGAGCCGCCCGCGCAGCCCGCCCGCCGGGCCTGGCGCTATTGGGTCGGCGGGATCGCCGCCATCCTGATCCTGGCCGCGGCGGCCCTGTCCATCTACCGGGAACGGCCCTCCGGCGCCTCCGGGCCCGGCGCCGAGGAGAAGCGGATCCCGCCCGAGCTGCGCCCCTACTACGACCGCGCCGTCCTCGGCGACGCCAGCGCCATGCGCATGCTGGGCACGATGTACTACAACGGACTGAACGTGCCCCAGGACACGAAGGAGGGCATCCGCTGGTACCGCAAGGCCGCCGCCGCGGGCAGCGTGGCGGCGGTCAGGGACCTGCAGCAGCTGGGCCTTTCCCCGACCGAGCCCTAGGAGTGTGTCCAAGTTAAGCGTCCGTGTCCCGACCCGACGCCCTGTTCGCTCCCGGTCAGTCGCATTCGCGACTGCCGTGAGTGTAAAGGAGGCCTTCGGTTCAGGGGCCGGTGTTCCACCTTCGATGAAAAAGCTGAGGAATCGGCAAATCAGAGGTAAAGCTTCGCAGGGTCTGTACGATAAATAGGTATGACCAAACGATTCCGGCCCTGGGACCCCAAGCAGAAGTGGCTGCTGCCACCTGAAATCACCGAATTCATACCGGAGGGGCATCCGGCCCATTTCGTCCGGGACCTCGTGGTCGAGGAACTGGACCTCGCCGCGATCCTCGACACCTACATGGAAGACAAAGGCTATCCGCCCTTTCACCCGGCGATGATGGTGGCGCTCCTGCTCTATGCCTATACGCAGGGGGTGTTCTCCTCCCGGAAGATTGCCAAGGCCTGCATCGAGCGGATGGATTTCGCCGCCGTGACCGGATTCCAGAAGCCGGATTTCCGGACCATCAGCCTGTTCCGCAAGCGGCACCTGACCGCCCTGGGCGGGCTGTTCCAGCAGGTGCTGGTGCTCTGTCGGCAGGCCGGGCTGGTGGCATTGGGGCATGTGGCCCTGGATGGGACCAAGGTCAAAGCCAATGCGAGCAAGCACAAGGCCATGAGCTACGACCGGATGGTAAAGGCGGACAACGAATTCGCCGAAGTGGTGAAGGGCTGGTTGGACCAGGCGGAGATCACCGATTTGGGCGAGGATTTCCGCTTCCGGAACCGCCAGGGCGGTGAGTTGCCGGCCTGGGTGGTGAACAAGGCGGAACGGATGAAGAAAATCCGGGAGGCCAAGGCGGCCCTGGAGCAGGAGGCGGTGGCCAAGGCCAAGGAAGAAGAGAACAAGCCCAAGAAGAAAGCCAAGAAGAAGGATGACGATGAGGACCCGCCGCCGCCCCCAACACCGGAGCCCAAGGCGCAGCGCAACTTCACCGATCCGGAGAGCCGGATCATGCCCACCAAGAACGGCTTCGAGCAGTGCTACAACGCCCAGGCTGGGGTGGACGCCAAGGCCCAGGTGATCGTGGCGTGCGAAGTGGTGAACACCAGCGCGGATTGTCCCCAGTTGCTGGCCATGGTGGACCAAGTCCGCGCCAACCTGGGTCGGAAACCCGATGTCTGCTCGGCCGATGCTGGCTACTGTTCGGAGCCCAACCTGGCCGGCATGGCAGCCCGGCACATCAGGGCCTACATCGCGACCGGGCGCCAGAAACATGGCTCCGAGGCCGCGACCCATGCGAAGAACGGCAAGCCGGGAAGCCTGATCGCAGCCATGCGGGACAAGCTGAAACGAGGCGGGTGGCGAAGCCCGTATCGGCTCCGAAAGCAGGTGGTCGAACCCGTGTTCGGCCAGATCAAACAGGCCATGGGCTTCCGCCAGTTTCTGCTGAGGGGCCTCGCCAAGGTCAAGGCCGAGTGGCAGCTGGTCTGCACCGCCCACAACCTGCTAAAGCTGGTGAGAGCCACCCGCTGAAGCAGGTTCCCGGCGATACGCTCCCCCTGGGCGCAAGAAGAGCCCTAATTCCACGCCATTAATGAGTGAAACAAGGACCTGGGTCCGGAGCATTCAACGGTTTGGTTCCTTGATCGGAGCGAGGAACGAGTGGAGATCAAGGAACCGAACCGGCCTACGGGCGCAATGGGGGGACCCGGATCAAGTACTTGGACGGCCTCCTAGGAGCCTGACTACGTATTAGAAGGCCCCGCGACGACGTCTGGAGGCCCGATTGTCGTGCGCAAGGCCCGCAGGAGGATGTTAATGCATCCTTCAAGGGACTTGCACACGAGAAGCGGGCCTCCAGACGTCGCCCTTCGGGTGATGGCAGCGGCCACGGCAATCCCGCGTTACGCTCGGCGAACGATTATCCAAATCGTTCACCTCGCGTGCCTTGTCTTGCCATGGCCGGTGCCATCATCGCGGGGCCTTCTAATACGTAGTCAGGCTCCTAGTTTCGCGCCAGGCCAGGATCCTGTTGGCCGCGGCCCGTCCCGCGGCGCCCACCAGGGCCTCCTCTTCGGCCTCCTTCACCGCCTGGACGCTGCCGAAGGCCTGCAGCAGCTTTTTCGCCGTGGCCGCGCCCACCCCGGGGATGGTGGTCAGCTCCGTCTGCAGGGTGCGCTTGGCGCGCAGGGCGCGGTGGTAGGTGATGGCGAAGCGGTGCGCCTCGTCGCGGATGCGCTGGAGCAGCTGCAGCACCGGGCTGGTGCGGGGGATGCGCAGGGGTTCGGCGCTCCCGGGCCGGAACACCAGCTCCTCCTTCTTGGCCAGGGAGGCCCGCTCCAGCTGGTCCAGGCCGAGCGCGGCCAGGGCGGCCTCGGCGGCGTGCAGCTGGCCCAGGCCGCCGTCGATCAGGACCAGGTCGGGGAACTCCTGGCCTTCGCTCTGCAGCCGCTGGTAGCGCCGGGTGATCACCTCCGCCATGTTGGCGAAATCATCGTTCTGCTGGTTGGTCATCTTGAAGCGGCGGTAGCGCTGGCGATCGGGCAGGCCGTCGCTGAACACCACACAGGAGGCCACCACCTCCTTCCCCTGGCCGTGGCTGATGTCGAAGCACTCGATGCGCCGCGGCGGCCGGGCCAGGCCGAGGAAGCCCTGCAGCCCCTCCAGCACCGCCTGGTTGAGCCGGGCCGGCTCGAACTTGCGCTCCAGCGCCAGGCGCGCGTTCTCCTGGGCCATGGCCAGCAGGTCGACCTTCTCGCCGCGCTGGGGCACGTGGATCGCCGGCCGGGCGCCGCGCATGCCGCCCAGCCAGTCGCGCAGCAGCTCCAGGTCGTCCGGCTCCCGCTCCACCAGGATCCGCCCCGGCACCTCCTCCTCGGCGTAGACCCGCTTCAGGACCTCCGCCAGCACCGCGCCGTCGAAGGTCTCCACATCCTCGATCACGTACTCCCTGCGCCCCACCATCCGGCCCTCGCGCATCACCAGCCGGTGCACGCAGGCGCGGCCGTCCAGCACGGCGCTGCCGTACAGGTCGGTGTCCTCCTGGTCCACGGTGGCCGCCTTCTGCCGGTTGAACCAGGCGTCCAGCTGCTGCAGGGCGTCCCGGTACTGGGCGGCCTGCTCGTACGCGCTGTGCTCCGCCGCCTGCCACATGGCGGCCTCCAGCCGGGCCTTCAGCTCGTCCCGGCGCCCTTCCAGGAAGAGGCGCGCCTCCCGCGCCTGCTCCCGGTAGCCGGCCTGGTCCACGGCGGCGATGCAGGGGGCGGTGCAGCGGTGCAGCTGGTACTTGAGGCAGGCCCGGCCGCGCCTGCCGTCGATGTCGATGTCGCAGTCGCGGATCTGGAAGAAGCGGTAGACCAGTTCCGCCGTGCGGTAGGCGGTCGAGGCCGGGAAGAAGGGGCCGTAGTAGAGCGACCCGTCCTTCTTCACCTTGCGGGTGACGAACACCTGGGGGAAGGCGTTCTTCCAGGTGAGCTTCACGTAGGGGTAGGTCTTGTCGTCGCGCAGCAGGATGTTGTAGGGCGGGCGGTGCTCCTTGATGAAGTTGTTCTCCAGCACCAGCGCTTCCAGCTCGGTCTCGCAGACGACGAATTCCAGGTCCCAGATGCGCGCCACCAGGCGCCGGGTCTTGCCGTCCAGCTGCTTGGACTGGAAGTAGCTCTTCACCCGGTTGCGCAGGATCTTGGCCTTGCCCACGTAGAGCAGGTTGCCTTCCTGGTCCCGGTACAGGTAGACCCCGGGCTGGGTGGGCAGGTCGGTCAGCTTCCGGCGGAGCGCCGGGCTGCGGTCGACGTTGTTGCGGGAAACGGCCATGGGCTGAGTTTACCTGGGAACCCGGCGCTCCTTCAGCGCAGAACCTGCATGAAGGGGGGTTCCGCCATCGACTCGGCCGACCGCAGCGCCCGGGGCGAGCGCGCCCGCCGCTACGGCCGGCGCTGCGAACGGGCCACGCTCTGGCTCTACTGGCTGCGCGGCTGGGACCTGGTGGAGCGGAACTTCAAGTCCGGGCGGTTCGAGCTGGACCTGCTGCTGGTGCGCGGGCCCGACCTGCGGGCGGTGGAGGTGAAGGCCCGGGCCGCGGGCCGGTGGGCGGGCGGCGACCTTGCCCTGGGCTTCCACCAGCGCCTGCGCCTGCAGACGGCCCTGCGCGCCTACCTGGACAAGGTGCCCTGGCCCGGCCGGGTCACCTTCCAGCGGGTCAGCTGGAGCGGGTGGCGCTGCCGGTTCCACACCCCGGAGCGGTGGGACGCCCTCGGCTACTGGTAGACTGGGGCCATGCTGGTGCTCGGCCTTGAATCCTCCTGTGACGACTGCTCCGCCGCCGTGGTGCGGGAAACCGCCCGGGGGCCCGAGCTCCTGGCCATGACCCGCAAGAGCCAGGACGAGCTGCACGGCCCCTACGGCGGCGTGGTGCCGGAACTGGCGGCGCGGGAGCACCTGCTCCAGCTGCGCGGGGTGATCGCCGGCGCCCTGGCCCAGGCCGGGGTGGCCCTGGCCGACATCGAGCGGATCGCCGTCACCCGGGGGCCGGGCCTCGTGGGTTCCCTGCTCTCCACCTTCTCCGCCAGCAAGGCCATGGCCTGGCGCGAAGGCATCCCCTGGGTCGGGGTGCACCACCTGCTGGGGCACCTGAACGCCGCCCGCTTCGGCGCCCCCGACCTGCCCTTCCCGGCCCTCGCCCTGCTGGTCTCCGGCGGCCACACCCACCTCTACCTGGCCTCCGGCTGGACCCGCCTGGAGCTGCTGCAGAAGACCCGGGACGACGCCGCCGGCGAGGCCTTCGACAAGACCGCCCGGATGCTCAACCTGGGCTACCCCGGCGGCCCCGTGGTCGACACCTGCGCCAGGTCGGCGGCCCGCGCCGGCGCCCCGTTCACCCCGCCCAGGTTCCGGGACGGCAAGGCCAGCTGGAGCTTTTCCGGGCTGAAGACCGCGGTCAAGCTGCGCATCCAGGCCGAGCCCGGGCTGGAGGCCGCCGGGGCCCAGGACCCCAGGGTGCAGATGCTCTGCCGCAGCCTGCAGGAGACCGTTGCCGCCTGGCTCCTGAAGCCCCTTCCCGCGCTGCGCGACGAGACCGGCGCGCGCAGCCTGGTGGTTTCCGGCGGCGTGGCCTGCAATTCGGAACTGCGCGCCCAGGCCCGCGCGGCGGCGGACCGCCTCGGCCTGGCCCTGGCCATCCCGGAGCCGCGCTTGTGCACCGACAACGGCGCCATGATCGCCGCCGCCGGGGCCCTGCTGGAGCCTCCCGCGGACGCCTGGTCCATGAACGCCGACGCCAACCTGCCCCTCTAGGAGTTCACCGTGGAAGTCACCCGGGAAGACGTCCTGCGCTGCGCCCAGCTGACCCGCCTGAGCCTGCTGGAAGCCGAGATCGAGCCGCTGCGCCAGGACATGACGCGCATCCTGAGCCACGCCCAGAGCCTTGACGCCCTCGACCTGGAGGGCGTCGAGCCCTGCACCCACGGGCTCGATCTGCCCCTGCCGCTGCGCGCCGACGAGCCCCGGCCCGGGTTCACCCAGGACGAGGCGCTGGCCAACGCGCCCCGCGCCGACCAGGGCTATTTCCTCGTGCCCAAGGTGATGTGACCATGGGCGGGGACTGGACCCAGGTCTGGCGCCCGGCCACCGTCACCGGCAACCGGGAGGCGGGGCGCGGCTGCCGCCTGCTGCGGCTGGAACTGCCGGACGCCCTGCCCTTCCCCTACCTGCCCGGCCACGTGGCGGTGCTGCGCCACGCCGGGCACCGCCACCCCTACACCCTCTCCCGCACCGAACCCTCGCTGCGCAGCCTGGACATCCTCTACCGGGTCATCCCCGGCGGGCGCCTGACCCCGGCGCTGGCGGCCCTCGCCCCCGGCGAGCAGGTGGAATTCAGCGGGCTGCACCACACCCCCGTGCTGGACGGGATCGCGCCGGAAGCCGGGTCGGTCGTGGGCTTTTCCACCGGCTCGGGGATCGGGCCGCTGTGGGGTTTCGCCGAGCAGGCCCTGGCGCTGGACTTCGGCCGGCCCATCACGCTTTTCGCCGGCTACCGGGAGGCGGAGGACATCTGCCTGGCCCCTGAACTCGACGCGCTCCAGGCCGCCCACCCCGGCTTCCGCTGGCACCCCACCCTGTCCCGGCCCTCCGCGGACTGGAGCGGCCTCCGGGGCCGCCTGGGCGAGAGCGTGCCGCCGCTGATCCCCGATCCCCCGGGCTGCCATTTCCACCTGGTCGGCAACGGCGCCATGATCGAGGAGATGACGGCGGCGCTGGAGGCCTGCGGGGTGCCGGGGAGCCAGGTGACCACCGAAGGGTTCTTCAACCACAATGCCCAGGCCGACCCCGAGGTGGTGCGGCGGATCGTGGCGCGGTTCCGCTAGCCCGGGTTCCGCACGAAAGTCACTAACCAGCTTTGTTTCCAATCCCGATGGCCGAAATTAGTCCCTATCGGGCGGGATTCGAGGTGGGTCAGACCCAGGTCCTAATCGGCTTCATAGGGTCGCCCGGGATGCCCAGGAGTCGGTAGATCTCCCTGGGCCGCTGCTCGGGGATGCTGCCGCGGCGGATGGCGATTTTCCGGCCATCTGCCGTGGGCATGACCACGGTCGCGATGTGATGGGTACTGAGTTCCTGGCGCAGGGTTTCCCAACTCGTGTGGTCCCCCGCGCCCTGGAGGAGATGTTCGATGGCGGCCTGGAGGTGGTAGGCCAGGACGCATAGAAAAATGTGGGTCTCCACCCGGGTCTCCTTGCGGTGGTAGACCGGCCGCAGGTCCAGCGTCCCCTTGAGGTCGCGGAAGGCCGCCTCCACCCGGGAGAGCACCATGTAGGTTCTCCAGATCTCCTCCGCCTCCAGATCCGTGCGCGAGGTCTTCAGAAAATAGGCGCCGTCCAATTCCTGCGCCCTGGTCCGCAGGGCCTCTTTCACCGGCCAGACCAGGAGGCCGTCCTGGCGCTCCATGGCGTAGTAGCGGGCCGCCCGTGGATGGCGTTCACGCAGCCTGCCAACACGTTCGAACAGGTCCGCATCGGTCAGGGGATGCTCTTTCTCCAGGCCCTGGCGCACCCGCTCACCCAGTTTCTCCAGGTCTTTCAGCAGCCGCTTCTCCTGCCGTTCCCGGATGGCCCGATCCTTCTCGGCCCGGGCCGGGCTCAGGCACAACAGGTAGGCCAGCCCGTCCTGCTCGATCCGCTTGATCTGGATCGGCAACTTCATGGCGCTCGGCTCCAACTCGCACCAGCCTTCCAACTGCTCGAACTCGCCGAGCAGCGGCCCGCGCTGGTTCTGGAACCCGGCCACCAGGTAGTGATACTTCCGGGAGCGGACCAGGTCCAGGTTCTTCCGGCTGGCAAAGCCGCGGTCCATGACCACCGTCAGCCCACCTTCAATGCCTGTGCGCTGTTCCAGGGCATCCAGCATGGCTCCCACAGTGGTTCCATCGATGGTGGCTCCATCGTAGATCTCATGGCCGATGGGGAAACCATCGCCGTCCAGCATCAGGCTCATCGCCACCTGCTTGCAGTCGGTGCGCATCTGTTTGTTGTGCCCACGCTTGGCCTTGGGCGTTGCCTCCATCTGGCCTTCGAAGTGGGTGTTGGTCAGATCGTAGAGCAGCAATTGACCTTGCAGATTGAACAGCGATTTCTCCCGGGCGTGGAGTTCCCGCTCGATCTCGACCCGCTTGTCGTGCAGCGTGTCCAGATTCCGATAGAACTTATCCTCGTTGAGCTTCGATGGATCGGTCGCAAGCACGTCGGCGATGGCCACTCGGCCCGCCCAGTCCACCATGGCCAACTCCGAGGCCGGCTGGATCAGCCGGTTCAAGGTCATCACCTCAGTCAACTGCCGCGCCTGGATCGACAGCCCCACGGCCTTCAGCACGGCATCCAGTTCCAGCCGTTCCCAAATCTGATGGCCCACATGGAGCGGCCCCACCTCCCGGATGTCCTGGATCTGCACGCCGGAGGTCTTCACCGGCACGACCTCGGGCACGGCGGTCTCGCCTACCAGCGGCTCCTCGGCTGCCACTTCCACTTGGCTTTGCTTGGCCTGCCGGGTACGAACTCGGCGCACCGCATCCTCGACCCGGGGATCCGGGAACAGCGAGGGCTGGCCGCCCAGCGCAGCTTGGATCCGATCAGCGAGATCGAGCCACTCTTCCTTGGGGCCCGGGTCCATGTGGCCGAGGTTGCAGATCACCTTGTGCCGGGGTCCGACCGGCGTGTTCACCGATTCAACCAGCAGGTGGTTGACGTAGGTCTTTTCCCCATACTTGGCGACCGTACGCTTGATGAACATCGTGATACTAATATCGGTAACAACGAAGCGGTGTCAATAACTATAGAAAATAATTTAGTGCCTAAAACGGCACTTTGAAAAATGCTCTACTGAAAACATTGGGCCTACCGTGCTCCGGTAGGCCCAATTGGGGACGTGCGTACGGAACTTGGGCTAGACGCAATACCGTTCATTTAAGTATTGACATGGCCATCAAAATGCCTATTTTTATAGGCGGGCACAACTATGGCCAGGACGGTAGCCAAACTGGAAGGTGGGAGCAGGATCTCCGACTACATCACCCTCGGGGTGGTGGCGAGGATGTTCCCTCCGGAGCGCATCGAGGAAGTGCTAAAGCGGACTCATAAGACGAGCGTTCGCAACCGGGACCTCCCTGCCCACGTCGTGATCTACTATGTCATTGCCTTGGCACTGTTTACGCAAGCATCCACGCGCGAAGTCCTGCGCTGCCTGCTGGAAGGGGTCCAATGGCTGATGGGAACGGGTACCCAGATCAAGGTGGCTGGGAAGTCCGGGATTTCCCAGGCCCGATCCCGACTTGGGTGGGAGGCACTTCAACTGCTGCATGACGAAGTTGTTCACCCCGTCGCCACGGAATCCACACAGGGCGCTTGGTTTCGGCATTGGCGACTGGTCAGCATCGACGGCAGCACCTTGGATATCCCCGATGAACCCGAGAACGAGGCGGCCTTTGGGCGTCCCAGCGCGAGCAGGGGGACGAGCGCGTTCCCGCAAATCCGGTTCGCTTCCCTTGTCGAAAGTGGCACCCATGTTCTGTTCGGGACCCGCATGGGCCCAATCACGACACATGAATCTGTGCTTGCGAGGGAGGTGCTGCCCTTCCTGAGGAAGGGCATGCTATGCCTTGCAGACCGCGGCTTCTATAGCTTCACCCTTTGGCAAGAAGCCCAGGCGACCGGAGCTGATCTGTTATGGCGTATCAAATCCACAAATAAATTTGTGCGGGAGCAAGAACTCGAAGATGGCTCCTTCCTCACAACCATCCATGCTTACAGGCAAAAGCGCAAACTGCAGGATGTGAGCTTGAAGATCAGGGTGGTGGAATACGAACTGGATGGCCGAGTCCCGGCCCCTAGCCAGCCACCTGATGAGGACCAACTCTACCGCTTGGTCACGACCATCCTTGACCCGAAACAGGCGCCAGCAAAGGATTTGGCTGCCCTCTACCATGAGCGCTGGGAAATTGAATCCGCTTTCGACGAGTTGAAGACCCACCTACGAGGTCGCCAGACTCTGCTGCGCAGCCGGACCCCGGACCTGGTCCGGCAGGAATTCTATGGCCTTGTGATGGCCCACTTTGCGGTCCGAGGACTGATGCATGAAGCGGCGCTTCGAGGTGGAGTGGATCCAGACTGCTTATCGTTCATACATGCAGTCCGCGTGGTCCGCAGGAAGTTGCCGCTGGTAGCGGCTCTCCCCCCCTCGGGCAAGGCGCGCATTTCACGAAGCCGTGCTGCTGGAAATCCTGGATGAACGGGTCAGTTCAAGCCGCACTCGACAGAATCCAAGAGGCGTGAAGCGGAAGATGTGCAACTGGCATCTCCGCCCGCGTACGGTTGTATGCAACCGGCGCTATGTGCCAGATGTTAGAGTGGTGTACCCAAAGTGAACGGTATTGGGGCTAGACGAACCTGATCCGCACCTCCTTGAGGAACTTCCCCGTCAGCACCTGCTTCAGCCCGCGCAGGATGTTGCGGCGGATGTCCAGGTCCTCGGGCAGGCTCGGGTCCTGCAGGGCCTCGTTGATCTTGGTGCCGGCGACGATGTGGATGATGTCGCTGTCCAGCAGCAGGCCGGCCAGCTGGGTGGCGGCGTTGGGCTTGAGCAGGTCCGGGCTGTCCTCCCGCTCCAGCAGGCGCACGGTGCGGGCCAGGGTGATGGCGCCTTCGGTCACCAGGTCGAAGCCCTCCATGCTCGAGACGGGCGGCACTTCGGGGTCCAGCGCGCCGAGGTCCATGGACAGCGCGCGGCCCAGCTCCCGGCTCAGGATGGCGGCGGTGGTGCCGCCGCAGATCACCTTCCGGCCCGGGAAGGCGCGGGCCGCTTCGGCGATCTCCGGATCCCGGGCCCGGGACACCGGGGCGCCGGTGAGCAGCAGCACTTCGCGCGGCTCGCGGTAGTAGACGACGCCGCAGGTGATGTCGTCCTTGGCCCGCCCGCCGTCCAGGGCCTGGGCCCGGAGCACCAGGGCGCGCGCGAGGTGACGGGCGGAGAGGCCCGGGCGCTCCCGGATCAGCCTGGACAGGTGCCGGGTCACGGCTTCCTGGCCCCAGCCCAGGGGCGTGCCGGCGCATCCCACCCCTGCCTGGGTGACGCCGTCGGAGAAGAACACGATCCGGTCGCCCGGCCGGGCCTCGAACCGGGTGTGGCGCAGGCAGGCCTCCCGGCCCGCCGTGTCGGGCAGCGGCAGGATCTCGCCGGGCACCTGGACCGGCTCGGTGCCGCGCATGAGCACGAAGGGCGGGTTGTCGTACTCGACGATGCGCGTGGCGCCCCAGGGGTCCATGGCGACGATGGTGAAGGTGGAGTAGGCGATCTGGCGCTCCCGGCAGACCGGCAGGGTGGCCATGATGATGCCCGCCGCCTTGCGCATGTCCACGTCGGAGGCCATGTAGCGCAGCGCCATGGTGGAGGTGAGGTTGGCCAGCACCGCCGCCTTGATGCCGCTGCCGAGGCCGTCGGCGAGCACCGACAGCACCCGGTCGTCGGCCTTCTGGGACAGGAAGACGTCGCCGCAGGCGGCCTGGGTGTGCTTGCGCTCCTGGTGGTGGTCCACCTCCATGAAGAGCCGGCCGGTCACTTCGCCGCCTCGTCGCGGCGCGCCGGCGGCAGCTGGAAGGATTCGATGATGGAGCCAAGGATCAGCTCGGTCTCGGCGGCGTTCTCGCCCAGCAGGTAGGCGATCTGCTGGACCGTGGTGACGTTCTTGCGGATCACCTCCTGGGCTTTCTGGATGATCTGCTCGCGCACCACCGCGGGCTCGGTGATGTCCTGCAGGATGCCCCCCACCATGCGCCCCTCGATCGGGAACAGCATCAGCCGGAGCACCCGCTCGCCCAGCCGCAGGTCCTTGCGGATCGGCTCGCCCCGCCCTTCCAGCGCCGCCTCGAACAGGTGGCCGAACGGCACCACCTTGGCCAGCGAGGCGCCTTCCATGCCCGGCCTGGCCTCGTACACCATGAGCGTCTCGGGCCCCATCATCTCCGCGAACACCCGGTTGCACTCAACGATGGCCAGGTTCTCGTCGGCGATGACCACCCCGCTGGGCATGGCCCGGATCAGGGCGTTGGCCTTGTTCATGGCCAGCTTGCGCATGTGCGAGACGCACATGCCCGGCTCGGCCCGGCCGTCCAGCAGGGCCTGGGCCAGGGAGCGGCAGTCGTCGTAGCCGCAGCCGCCGCAGTTGAGCTCGTCCTCGGGCGAGGCCCTTGCCCACCGCGCGCAGGGCCCGGCTCAGCTCGGCCGGGGTGTGCGCGCTGGGGACCACCGGTTCCGGATCCTGGGCCATGGCGAGCGGCACGCGGGGCGGCGCGGGCGGCTCCGGCTGCCCGGGAAAGCGCTCCAGCACCCGCAGCCATTTGCGCGCCGTGCCGCAGTGTCCGGTCTGGGGCCCGTTGACGCAGCCGCCGGCGCAGGCGAGCAGTTCCAGGAACAGGCCGCCGGGTTCGGCCTCCAGGCCCTGGAGCGCCTCCTGGAGGTGGGGGATGCCCGAGAAGGCCATGAAGTTCACCGGCCCGGGGCCGGCGCCCTGGATGCCCCGGACCATGCCGCCGTCCATGGGGTAGAGCGCCCCCTCCGGGCCGGCTCCGGGATGAAGACGTCCTCCGGCCCGGGCGGCAGGGACGGATCGATGCCCTGCTGGGCGAACCACCGGCGCAGGTCGGCGAAGGTGAGGGCCGCCTCCAGCAGGCGCGGGTTGCGGTCGGCCTCCAGCTTCTTGGAGATGCACGGGCCGATGAAGACGATGCCCAGGTCCTCGCCGTAGGCCTGGCGCAGCAGCCGGCAGTGGGCCAGCAGCGGCGACAGGAACCGGGTCACCGAGGCCAGGCGCTCGGGGTGGTACTTGCGGACCAGCTCCACCACGGTCGGGCAGGCCGAGGAGATGGCGAGCCCCGCAGGGTCCCGCGCCAGCGCCTCGGCGCAGGCGCCGCTGACCTGCTGGGCGCCCAGGGCGGTCTCCGACACCCCCCAGAAGCCCAGCGCCCGCAGCGCCCGCACCATGGCGCCGGGTGCCGCATCGGGAAACTCCGCGACGAAGGAGGGCGCCAGGGAAGCCACCACCCGCGCCCGGCGCTTGACCAGCAGCTGGGCCCGGAACAGGTCGTCGCGCACCTTCTTGGCGCCCACCGGGCAGACGTTGACGCAGGTGCCGCAGTAGATGCAGCGCTCGGGCAGCACCGCCGCGCTTTCGTTCTGCACCCGGATCGCCTTCACCGGGCACTGCCGCACGCACTTGTAGCAGTCCTGGCAGCGGGTCCGTTCGGTGTAGATGGGCATCTGGCTGTTCATGGGCGGACTCCCAGCCTTTCTTCCAGCAGCGCGAGGATCTCGTCGGGTTCCCGGGCGCAGAAGCACTCGCCCTGCAGTTCGACGTTGGGGCCGCTGCGGCAGTGCTCCTGGCAGAGGGTGCCGGTGACCCGCACGGCGCCCTCCAGGCCGTGCTCCTTCAGGTAGCGCTGGATCAGCTCCAGGGTCCGGGTGTTGCCCCGGGAGAAGCAGGCGCTGCCCATGCAGACGACCAGCTCAACGGCGGCCATGGCCCGCCTCCGCGGTCTCCAGCGCCCGCTCCAGCAGGCCGGTGACGGCCTCCAGGTCGGCGCGGTGCAGCACCTCGCCCGCCACCCGCACCGTGGGCCCGCGGTCGCAGGCCTCCAGGCAGAAGGTGGCCTGGATGGCGACCCGGTCCTCCAGCTCGCGGGCTTCCACGTGGCGCATGAGCGCGGTCAGCAGCTGCTGGGAGCCGCGCAGGTGGCACCCGGTGCCGACGCAGACGCTCACGGGGATGCGCCCGCCGCCGGTTTCCGTCAGCTCGATGCCGTCGCCGGTGCTGCGCCGGCGGATGCTGTAGCGGGTGTGCAGCAGGCGGTGCGCCCGGGCCGAGCCGGGGGCTCCCAGGCGCTCCTGGTAGGCCCGGGTCACCAGGGCGTTCTCGGAGGAGACGCGCAGGTCCATGCCGGCGTCGATGCGCCGGAGCTGCTCGGCCCGGCGCTGGCGCGCGCCGCTGCCCGCACCCGCCGGCTGGCCCGCGCCGCCGGCGCAGCCGCCGGGGCAGGCCATCACCTCCACGAAGTCGAAGTGCTCGCGCCCGGCCCGGAGATCCTCCACCAGGGCCCGGGCGTTGGCCAGGCCGTGCACGACGGCGACCCTGACCGGGCCGCCGGGCAGCTCCAGGGTGGCCGTGCGCCGGCCCGACGCGGAGCGCAGCTCCTCCAGCACCGGGGCCGCGCCGGCGGTCCCGGCCAGGTGGCGGATGACCGCCTCGGTGACGCCGCCTGAATTGCCGAAGATGATCCCCGCGCCGGTCTTGAGGCCGAACGGCTGGTCCATGCCTTCGGGCTCCAGCTCGCCCAGGGCGATGCCGGCGTCCTGGATCATGCGCGCCAGTTCCTGGGTGGTGAGGACGAAGTCCACGTCCGGGCTGCCCGCCGCCGCGAATTCCTCCCGCCTGGCTTCGGACTTCTTGGCGGTGCAGGGCATCACGGAAACGACCAGAAGGTCCTCCCGGGCCACGCCCAGCTCGTCCGGGAGCATCGCCTTGGCCAGGGAGCCGAACATCTGCTGGGGGCTGCGGCAGGTGGAGAGCTGGGGCAGCTCGGCGGCGCATTCCTGCTCGGCGAACTGCACCCAGGCCGGGCAGCAGGAGGTGAACAGCGGCATCCTGCCGCCCTGGGCGCGCCGGTCGAGGAACTCCCGGGTCTCCTCCAGGATGGTGAGGTCGGCGGCGAAGGCGGTGTCGTATACCTTCTCGAAGCCCAGGCGGCGCAGGGCGGCCACGGCCCGGCCCATGAGGTGGCCGTCGTCGGCCAGGCCGAAGCATTCGCCCAGGGCCACGCGCACCGCCGGGGCCACCTGGACCACGACCGTCCTGGCCGGGTCGCCCAGGGCCCGCTGCACCTCGGCGATCTCCTGCTTCACGGTGATCGCCCCGGTGGGGCAGACCGCGGCGCACTGGCCGCACTGCACGCACTCGACCTCGGCCATGGGCCGGTTGAAGGCCGGCGCCACGGCGACCTCGGAGCCCCGGTGGCTGAAGTCCAGCACGCCGACGCCCTGCACCTCCCGGCACATGCGCACGCAGTCGCCGCACAGCACGCACTTGTTGGGGTCGCGCACCAGGCCGTGGCTGGAGCGGTCCAGGGGCCTGGCCGTGCGCGGCGCGTGGAAGCGCACCCGCTCGACGCCCAGGCGCTGGGCCAGGGACTGCAGCCTGCAGGAGCCGCTCCTGGTGCAGGTCGGGCAGTCGTGGTCGCCGCTGGCCAGGAGCAGCTCGAGGTTCACCTTCCTCAGCTCGCGCACCTGGGCGGTCTGGGTGCGCACGCGCATGCCGGCTTCGGGCAGGGTGGAGCACGCGGCCACCAGGCCCCGGCCCTCGACCTCGACCGCGCACAGCCGGCAGGCGCCGTAGATGCTCAGCTCGCTGTGGTAGCAGAAGGTCGGCAGCTCGATGTGGGCCTTGCGGACCACCTCCAGCAGGTTGCGCTCCCCCTGGAAGCTCACGTTGAATCCGTTGATGGTGAGTTCGCTCATGTCAGGCTCCGGTGATCGCGTTGAACTTGCAGGCTTCCACGCAGGCGCCGCAGCGGATGCAGGCGCCCGGGTCGATCCGGTGGGGCGCCTTGCGCTCGCCGGCGATGGCGCCCACCGGGCATTTGCGCGCGCACAGGGCGCAGCCCCTGCAGAGCGCCGGGTCGACGGAAGGGGTCAGCAGGGCCTTGCACTGGCGGCTGGGGCAGACCTTGCGCCGCACGTGGGCCTCGTACTCCGCCCGGAAATGGGTCAGGGTGGACAGCACGGGGTTCGGGGCGGTCTTCCCCAGGCCGCACAGGGCCCCGACCTTCACGTTGCGGGCGAGCAGCTCCAGCAGGTCCAGGGTCTCCGCCGTGGCCCGGCCCTCGACGATGTCGTCCAGCAGGGCCAGCATCTGCCGGGTGCCCTCCCGGCAGGGCACGCACTTGCCGCAGCTCTCGTTCTGGGTGAACTGCATGAAGAAGCGCGCCACCTGCACCATGCAGGTGTCCTGGTTCATCACCACCAGGCCGCCCGAGCCGACCATGGCACCGATCCGGGTGAGGTTGTCGAAGTCCATGGGCAGGTCCAGGTGCTCGCGGGTGAGGCATCCGCCGGAGGGCCCGCCGATCTGCACCGCCTTGAAGCCTTCGGGGTCCACCGCGCCGTCCCGGCCGGTGACCCCGCCGCCCACCTGGAAGACGATGTGGCGCAGGGTGGTGCCGAAGGGCACCTCGATCAGGCCCGTGTTGGCCACGTGGCCGGTGAGGGCGAAGGTCTTGGTGCCGGGGCTGGCGGCGGTGCCGCGGGTCCGGTAGGCCTCGGCGCCCTGGGCCATGATCAGCGGGACGCTGGCCAGGGTCTCGACGTTGTTGATCACCGTGGGCCGGCCGTAGAGGCCGCTCTGGGCCGGGAACGGCGGCTTGGGCATGGGCATGCCGCGCCGGCCCTCGATGGAGGCCATGAGCGCGGTCTCCTCGCCGCAGACGAAGGCCCCGGCGCCCTCCATCACCTGGATCCGGAAGCCCTGGCCGGTGCCGAACAGGTCGTCGCCCAGGAGCCCCAGGCGCCCGGCGTCGGCCACCGCCCGGCGCACCCGGGCCACCGCCAGCGGGTACTCCGCCCGCACGTAGATGTAGCCCTGGTCGGCGCCGATGGCCCGGGCGGCGATGAGCATGCCTTCCAGCACCGCGTGCGGGTTGCCCTCCATGACCGCGCGGTCCATGAACGCGCCCGGGTCGCCTTCGTCGCCGTTGCAGACGATGAACTTGCCCGGACCCGGCTGGACCCGGGCCAGCTCCCACTTGCGCCCGGTGGGGAAGCCGCCGCCGCCCCGGCCGCGCAGCCCGGATTCGAGGATGGTCCGGCACACCTCTTCCGGCGCCATGGCGGTGAAGGCCCTGGCTGCGGCCTGGTAGCCGTCCTCGGCCAGGTAGGCGCGGATGTCCTCGGGGTCCAGGGCGCCGCAGTGCTTGAGCACCGTGCGGCTCTGCAGGGCGTAGAACGGAATGTCCCGGTGGCCGCGGCAGGCCCGGCCGCCGCCCGGATCCTGGTAGAGCAGGCGCTCCACCGGGTTGCCGCCGACGAGGGTCTCGCGCACGATCTCCGAGGCGTCCTCCGGGCGCACCTTGCAGTAGAGCAATCCGTCGGGCTCCACGGACAGCAGCGGGCCCATCTGGCAGAAGCCCTGGCAGCCGCTCCGGGTGAGCAGCCCGTCGGCGTGCTCGGGCCGCAGTTCGACGGCCAGTTCCACCCCGTGGGCCAGGGCCGCTTCGCGCAGGGCCGCGTGCACCTTCATCGCGCCGTTGGCCATGCAGCCGGTGCCGGCGCAGACCACCACCCGCTTGCGGAAGGCGCCGACGGCCTCCCGGTAGGCCGTGCCCATCTCCATCAAAGCCGCTCCGCTCACAGGCCCTCCTCGAGGCGCAGGCCGTCCAGGATCGCGCAGGCCCGCTCGGCCCCGACCTGTCCGTGCACGTCATCATTGACCACCATGGCCGGGGCCAGCCCGCAGGCGCCCAGGCAGGAGACGGTCTCCAGGGTGAACAGCATGTCCGGGGTGGTCTTCCGTCCCGGGCCCAGGCCCAGCCGGGCGGCCAGGGTGTCCACCAGCGCCTGGCTGCCCTTGACATGGCAGGCGGTGCCGTCGCAGACCCGGATCACGTACTTGCCCTTGGGCTCCAGGGTGAAATGGCTGTAGAAGGTCGCCACGCCGTAGACCCTCGCGGCGGGGATGCCCAGGGAGGTGGCCACCAGCGTCAGCACCGGTTCGGGCAGGTAGCGGTACTCCTCCTGCACCGCCTGGAGGATGGGGACCAGCCGGGCCGGGTCCCTCCGGTGCCGGTCCAGGATCTGCAGGACTTTCTCGAACCTGCGCGGGGCGGTGGCGACTGCGTTCAAGGTGGGGCTCCTTTCGTTCGGGCATGGCTGCCCCGCCGGCGCGGGGCCGGGCGCGGGTCATGGGCTGTGGTTCGGCTAGCCCTCCGCGGCGGTTCCTTCGACGGAGAGCCTGCGCAGAAGGAGGGCGAGGCTGGTGAAGAGTTCCAGGTTCTCGACGATCACCCCGCCGGGCAGGGCGAGGGTGACCGGGGCGAAATTCCAGATGGCGCGGATGCCGCTGGCCGCCATCAGTTCGGCGGTGGCCTGGGCGGCCGCGGCCGGCACCGTCAGGATGCCGACGGCGATGTGCATGCGGGCGGTGAGATCGGGCAGCTTGGCCATGGGCAGGACCGGGATCCCGCCGACGCTCGCCCCGACCTTGGCCGGATCCTGGTCGAAGGCGGCCACGATGCGGGCGCCGGCCTGGGCGAACCCGGGATACCTCAGCAGCGCCGTGCCCAGGCTGCCGACCCCCACCAGGAAGGCCTCCGAATGGTTGTCCCAGCCCAGGAAGCCCTTGATGGCCGCCAGCAGTTCCGGCACCCGGTGGCCGGTCTTGGGCCGCCCCAGGCAGCCGGCGCAGGCGAGATCCTTGCGCACCTGGGTGTGGTGCACGCCCAGGACCTCGGCCATGTGCGCGGCGGACACCTGCTCCTGGCCGGCCTCCTGCAGGCGCTCCAGGTACTGGTAGTAGCGCGGCAGCCTGCGCAGGGTGGGCATGGGGACCGTGGTGGGGGACAAGGGCGCTCCGGGCGGAACAATCGAGACAAACTAATCGATACAAATTTCACGATTAGATTAGCCCGCCCCGTTCCCCCGTGTCAACCCGCAAAGGGAAACAGCGGCCAGGTGAGGCCTCGGCCGGCAGGAATCCGCAGGTGGGGCATGGGTTTCAGTTCATCCGGCAGGCTGCGTGAGTCCCGCCGGAAGGATCTGGCGGGGGTCGATCGTCATGACGGCATCCTCGCGAACCCCTGCTCGAAAGCACGGTTCCCGCTGCCGACGGTCCCAACGCTACAGCAGGTTCAGCCAAAAGAATTTCAACGCCGAGGAAGCAGAGGCGCTGAGAACGCAGAGCCAACCTTCATCATCCATGTTCCGGGGCGACGCCGCATGGGTCCCCAGCCCCGCCTGCGGCGGGGTTTCGGGGCGCAGCCCCGAAAGTTTTGGAGAGGGGGGCCGCATGAAACGCGCCGGCGTGTTTGCTGCGGCCCCCCTCTCCAAAACCTTGGGGACCCATGCTCTCCGGATGATGGTTGGTGCGGCTCGGCGTCCTCGGCTCCTCTGCTTCCTCGGCGTTAAAATTAGTTTAGATCGGTTCACCGACGCCTCGCGTTGTGCTGTGAGAAGCGATCATCAAGGTTTGCGTGGGTCGGCAGGGTTCCGTTATTACGCCCAGCCCACACGGGCGCGCGGCACCCCCCCATCGTTACGCGGAAGATCCCGATTGGAAAACGCGCCGGGCGAAGGCCAGGACCCCCCGCCAGATCTAGAAATCGCTGCCGCCCGAATCTCCGCCCCCGGAATCCCCTCCCCCGGAATCCCCCCAGTCGCCGCCGCCCCCGCCGGAGGCGTCGTTCTCGCCCCAGTCGTTGCCCGGACCGCTCGGCCCTTCCCCGCCGCCGCGCCAGCCGCCGTCATCGTCCCGGCCGCGCTGGCCGCCGCCGAGCATGCTGCCCAGCATCATGCCGGTGATCAGGTTGCCCACGCCGCCGCCCTGGGGCGGGTAGTAGCCGGGCTGGCCGGGGACCATGCCCTGGGGCGCGTCCAGGCCCAGGCGCTGGCGGGCACCTTCGGGCAGTTCCTCGTCCTTGAGCTCCTGGACCCCCGCCACCGATCCGCAGTAGCCGCAGGTCCAGGTGACCTTGCGCAGGCCGTCCCAGGCCTGGCGCATCTTGTCGCCGGCGGCCCCGCAGGAGGGGCATTTGGCGTAGGGGTTGGCGAAGGCGTGGCCCTGCACCGGGCCGGAGGGCATGGCCCGCACCGGCGTCCCCAGCGCCTCCGCGCGGTCCCGGCGGCCGCGCAGGACCAGGAAGACCACGATGCCGGCGATGACCAGCACCAGGAACAGGCCCATGCCGCCTCCGGAGGATTCGCCCATCCTGCGGATCATGGCCAGGTTGAAAAGCGCTGCTTCCATGGACCACCTCTAGGTTCTCGTAAAGCTTAACGCTAGAATGCGGAAACAGCCCATGGATGTGTCCCATGTCGGACCCCACCGAACCCGGTATCCGTTTAGGTATGCGCATGGAGCAGTTCTCCGGGCTCATGCCCTACCGGGTGTTCGAGATCCTCCTGGTGGCCACCGACTACGACGCCTTCATCCTGGAGGAGGATGGCCAGCTGACCGAGCTGCTGCTGCAGGAGATCCGCGACCTGGGCATCAACCTGCGCGGCACGCCGCGCTTCGTCACGGTGAACTCCGGCCGGGAGGGCCTGTCCTGCCTGGCGGGGCAGGCCTTCGACATGGTGGTCACCACGGCGCGGCTGGCGGACATGACGCTCGAGGCGTTCGCCCGGGAGGCCAAGGAACGGGTGCCCCGGCTGCCGGTGGGCGTGCTGGCCGTGCACCCGTGGGAAGTGGCGCAGCTGGAGGAGCTGCGATCCTCCGGCCAGGTGGACTGGGTGTTCCTGTGGCTGGGCGACGTGAAGTCCCTGTTCGCCATGATCAAGCAGCAGGAGGACCATCGCAACGCGGACCACGACGTGCTTGACCGGGGCGTGCGCGCCATCATCGTCGTGGAGGACGACGTCCGGTTCTACTCCTTCTTCTTGCCGCACATCTACTCGGAGGTCACCCACCAGACGTCGCGCCTCATGGTGGAGGGCATGAACCTCACGCACCGCATCCTGCGCATGCGGGCGAGGCCCAAGATCCTCCTGGCCCAGACCTACGAGGAGGCCTGGAGCCTGTTCGAGCGGTTCGGCGAGAACCTCCTGGGCATCGTCTCCGACGTGAGCTACCCGCGGGAGGGGCGCCTGGACCCGGCGGCGGGCATCGAACTGGCCCGGCAGGTGCGCTGGAGGAACCCGGACCTGCCCATCCTTCTGCAGTCCACCGACCCCGTCAACCGCCGGCTGGGCGAAGAGCTGGGGCTGGTCTTCCTGCACAAGGAATCCTCCACCTTCCTGGCCGACCTGCGCACCTTCATGCTGGACAACTTCGGTTTCGGCGATTTCATCTTCCGCCTGCCGGACCGCACCGAAGTGGCCAGGGCCGCGGACCTGCGCCAGCTCCTGGCCCAGCTGGACAGGGTGCCGGACGCTTCCCTCGAGTACCATGCCAACCGCGACCACTTCTCCCAGTGGTACGCCGCGCGCACCGAATTCGCCCTGGCCGAGTCGGTCAAGCCGGTGATGGTCTCCCACTTCCCGTCCATCGCCGGGCTGCGCGCGCACCTGCGCAACAGCCTGCTCAGCTACATCCGCGAGGTGCAGCGCACGCTCATCTCGGACTTCGACCCGGCCACCTACGACGAGTTCGTCACCTTCGCCAAGATGGGCTCCGGCTCGCTGGGCGGCAAGGGCCGCGGCCTCGCCTTCATGCAGAAGATGCTCGGCCTGGAGGGGCTGGCGCGCCCCGGCGTGGAGGTGGCGATCCCCCGGACCATCGTGGTCGCCAGCGACATCTTCGAGAACTTCCTGGAGCGCAACGGGCTGACCGGCATGTCGCACGACAGCGCCGGCATGAGCGACGAGGAGATCCTGGACGCCTTCAGGCGGGGCCGCTTCGACCGCAGCGTGCGCGGCAACCTGGCCAAGTTCCTGGCGGTGGTGAAGACCCCGCTGGCGGTGCGCTCATCCAGCATCCTCGAGGATTCGCTCTACCAGCCCTTCGCCGGCGTGTACGCCACCATCATGCTCACCAACAGCCACCCCAGCCTGGACGTGCGGCTGGCCCAGCTGCACGAGGCCCTGAAGGTGGTCTACGCCTCCACCTTCATGCGCGGGGCCCGGGACTACCTGGAGACGACGCCGCACCGCCTCGAGGAGGAGCGCATGGCGGTGGTGATCCAGACCCTGGTGGGATCGCCACGCCAGGACCTGTACTACCCGACCTTCTCGGGCGTGACGTCCTCCTACAATTTCTATCCGTTCCGGGACATGTCGCCCACGGACGGCACCGCCCTGGTGGCCCTGGGGCTTGGCAAGGCGGTCGTCGAGGGGTTCGAGGCGCTGCGCTTCTGCCCGGCCCAGCCGCAGGTGCTGCCCCAGTTCTCCGCGGTGAAGGACGTCCTGCGCAACGCCCAGCGGAAATTCTGGGGCCTGGACATGACCCTTTCCGACGTCATCCCGGGCATCGTCACCGACGCCAACCTGGTGCAGGGGGACGTGAGCCGGGCGCTGGCCGAACCCGGCATGGGCGCCATCGCCTCCACCTATCTCGCCGCCGACGACCGGATCATCGACGGCGTGGCGAGCCCGGGCGCGCCCCTGGTCACCTTCAGCCGGATCCTCAAGAGCCACGGCTTCCCGCTTCCGCAGATCCTGTGCAGCCTGCTGAAGGCGGCCGAGCAGTGCATCGGCGTGCCGGTGGAGATCGAATTCGCCGCGGACCTCAGGCCCCATGGGCCGCAGGTCTTCCACGTGCTCCAGGTGCGGCCCATGAACGTGGAACGCGTGGCCATGGCCGCCGACTCCCTTGAGCCGCTGCGCGAGGAGGCGGTGGTGTTCTCCCGCAGCACCCTCGGCCATGGCCGCCGGGGCGGCATCCGCGACATCATCGCCATCCCCTGGGACCTGGACCGGGCCCTCACCCGCAAGGCGGTGCAGGTCATCGAGGCCATCAACCGCGGCCTGCGCCAGGAGGGGCGCCCATCGCTGATCATCGGTCCGGGCCGCTGGGGCTCGGCCGACCCCTGGCTGGGCATCCCGGTCACCTGGCCGCAGATCTCGACCGCGCTGGCCATCGTCGAGACCGATTTCCTCGACCTGGAAGTGGACCCGTCGCAGGGCTCGCACTTCTTCCACAACCTCACCGCCTTCGGCGTCGCCTACTTCACCGTCCACCCCCGGGGCGACGACGGCGCCATCGACTGGGCCTGGCTGGAAGCCCAGCCGCTGGTGCAGTCCGGCCTGGACGGCAGGATCCGCCACTACCGGCTCGAGCAGCCGCTGGAGGTGATGGTGGACGGGGCGCGGGGGCTGGGCGCGGTGGTGCGCGAGGTTTCCCGCTAGGGCGCGGCCAAGGCCTGCCCTGACGCGAACGTCATCCCGTAGCTCGCCATCCTTTCCCTCACCAGCCCGTGCAGCTCCCGCACCTGCCGGCGCACCTCCGGCGCCGCGGGGCGCCGGGTGGGCGCCAGACCCCAGCTCAGCCGGCTGGGGGCGCCGAAATAGATGCCGTCCACGAAGGTGCTTGCGAGCGCCTCCCGGCCGGCCAGGAGCGCCGGCAGGGTGAGGACGATGGAGGAGAGGGCCGGGCCGATGAAGGGGATGTAGCCCAGTTCGCGCACGCGGTAGTTGCCGGTGCGCGCCGACTGGGTCATGGCCCGCGACAGCTCGAAGTCGGGGTCCGCGGGATCGTCGAACACCAGCACGTCGGTGGAGTGCGGCCCGTACGCCACGCCCCTCGCGGCCACCCGCGCGCCCGCGCCCTCCTCCGCGGCCCGGGCCAGGGCCCGGCCCCACATGATCCCCAGCGCCAGGCCCGCCACCCGCTCCGGGGCGAGGCCGTGCCCCAGGAAGGCTCCGGAGGGCCCCGCGTCCCGGGCATTGCTGTCATGGAAACTGGCCTGGGCCAGCAGCTCCACCGGATCCGAGATCACGAAGAACAGTCCCGTGTAGTCCGCCGCCACCGCGGCGTCCAGGGCCTGGCGCAGGGCCGCGCGGTTGGGCTCGAACTGGGGCAGTCGGACATCGCCCGGGGTTCCCAGGGGCGGCACCGCGCATGCCGCCGCGAACACGAAGGCATCGCAGCGGCGCAGCATGTCGGGCAGCTCCGCGGCCTCCACTCCGGGCAGGGCCGTGCCGCCGCGCCAGCTGGCCACCGAAGCCAGCTCCTGGCGCATGCGTTCGAGGTTGGCGCGGTCGCTGTCGTGCAGCAGCAGGGTGCCGATGCGGGTGCGGGCCGCGTCCGCGGCGGCCAGGGCCGAGGCGGCCAGCCCGCCCACCCGGCCCAGGCCGGAGATCCCCACCACGAAGTCGCGCCGCTTGCGCGGCTCGGCCATGGCCTTCAGGTAGCGGTCCACCCCGGGCGCCTGGGCAAGATAGGTCCAGCCGGGCTGGCCCGGCTCCCACAGGGCGCGCGGACCGGCGCCCGGGGCCTGGCGGCCCTGGGCGATCCAGGGCTCCAGGGCGGGATCGCCGGACCAGGGCGCGAGGCGGATTTCCGGATCCGCGGCGGCCCGCCTGCGCACGGGCCAGCCCAGCCGGCCGGCGGTTTCCGGATCGCCCACCAACACCACCCGACCGTTCCCGTAGAGCTCCATGTTTCGCCCCTAAGCCCGTTCCGCTGTGCTTTTATAGTGACAGTAGCACACCCGGGGGGAACGTCCACAAAATGCGGCGGGGGCCGGCGGATAGCCGCCGGCCCGCCGACATTCCGCTTCAGATCACACCAGGCCCTGGTCGAGCATGGAGGTGGCGACCTTGAGGAAGCCGCCGATGTTGGCGCCCAGCACGTAGTTGCCGGGGTCGCCGTATTCCTTGGCGGTGTCCACGCAGGTCTTGTGGATGTTCTTCATGATGTTGTGCAGCTTGGCGTCCACTTCCTCGGAGCTCCAGTTGGAGAAGCAGGCGTTCTGCGCCATCTCCAGGCCGGAGGTGGCCACGCCGCCGGCGTTGGCGGCCTTGCCGGGGCCGTAGAGGATCTTGTTGTGCAGGAAGATCTCGACGGCGTCCGGAGTGGACGGCATGTTGGCGCCCTCGGAGACCACGAAGCAGCCGTGGTCGACCAGCATCTGGGCGTCTTCCTTGTTGATCTCGTTCTGGGTGGCGCTGGGGAAGGCCACGTCGCACTTCACGAACCAGGGGCGCATGCCTTCGAAGTACTCGCACTTGAACTTGTCGGCGTATTCCTGGATGCGGCCGCGCCGGTTGTTCTTGAGGTCCATGAGGAATTCCCACTTCTCGCCCTCGATGCCGTTCTTGTCGAGGATGGTGCCGTTGCTGTCCGACAGGGTGATGACCTTGCCGCCCAGCTGGTTGACCTTCTGGACGGTGTACTGGGCCACGTTGCCGGAGCCCGAGACGGCGCAGATCTTGCCCTTCAGGCTGTCGCCGCGGGTCTTCAGCATCTCTTCGGCGAAGTAGGTGGCGCCGTAGCCGGTGGCTTCCGGACGGATCAGCGAGCCGCCCCAGGCCAGGCCCTTGCCGGTGAGCACGCCTTCCCAGGTGTGGGTGAGCTTCTTGTACTCGCCGAACAGGTAGCCGATTTCCCGGCCGCCCACGCCGATGTCGCCGGCGGGCACGTCGATGTTCTGGCCGATGTGGCGGTAGAGCTCCTTCATGAAGGCCTGGCAGAAGCGCATGACTTCCATGTCGCTCTTGCCCTTGGGATCGAAGTCGGTGCCGCCCTTGCCGCCGCCCATGGGCACGGTGGTCAGGCTGTTCTTGAGGATCTGCTCGAAGCCGAGGAACTTCAGGATGCCCAGGTTGACGGTCGGGTGGAAGCGCAGCCCGCCCTTGTAGGGACCGATGGCGTTGTTGAACTCGACCCGGTAGCCCTTGTTCACCTGCATCGCGCCCTTGTCGTCCTGCCAGGTCACGCGGAACTGGAAGATGCGGTCGGGTTCGGTGATGCGCTCGAGGATCAGGTTGCTGATGAATTCGGGGTGGCGCTCGAGGCAAGGTACCAGGCTCTCGACGACCTCTTTCACCGCCTGGTGGAATTCGTTCTCCCCCGGGTTCTTGGCGATGAGCCTGTCGAAGAAGCTCTGGACATAGTGACTGACGCTGGAGGTGGGGAGTTGGAGCGTGAATGTCATGAGAGACTCCTTGGATGTGCCCCGAAGGGGCTGGGGTGAAAGCTAGGTTCTTGGGATGCCCGGGCAAGCCCTGGAGCTCGCTCACCGGTCTCGCCGGGCAGGCGGACGAAGTCCCGGGGGCGCCGCGCGATTGGCTCAAATCCCCGGAAATGCTCACTTGAATGATGGTTTCGCGCCCCTATTATCAAAACGTCCGCAGCGGGGTCAATCAGTAACTTGAGCGGTTTTCGCCAATGTGACGAATGTCACACGCAAGTCTCATCATTTACTAATTTAACATGTTTTTTCTGCGGTCCGCGCATCAACCCATGCGTCCATGGAATGACCCAAAAATGGGATAACCTTTTACAAAATGTCAAAAAAATTTATCCAGGCCATGCCGCAGGCCGACCAGGGACCAAACCGGCCAGCCTCCCGTTGACAAACCGCTATCCGCGCCGCCAGCCCTCCCGGTGGGCGCTGTGGCCTTCCGGCAACAGACGTGCCAGGGCCTCCAGATCCTGGTTGATGATCTCGCTGGGGGCCCGGTCCCGGGGCATGGTGAACCCCTTGGGAAAGGGCGGGCAGCGGGGGATGGCGCACGACGGCGGAGAGATCGTTGAGGGTGAGCAGGCGCCCCTCGGCGACGCGGAAGGCTTCCTCCAGCACCTGGAACAGCAGGGCGGCCTGCTCCAGGGCCAGGCGCGAGAAGTCCAGCGCGCCGTCCGGATCCAGCCCCAGCGGGTGGGGATCGTGGTAGGGCAGGCAGTCGTTGATGGAGGGGCTGAGCGAGTCGGCCGCGGGACCCTGCGGCTCCTTGATGCTCCAGCCGCCCACGAACGGCACCACCGCGCTTTCCCGCACCACGCCGCGCCAGTGCGGCACCACCAGGCCGGTGCGGTGGGGCACGCCGGAGAGCTGCAGGGCCGCGTGCACCGAGGCGCTGGTGGCGCCCACCAGCACTTCGCGCACTTTCATCTTGACCTTGCGGCAGGCGGCCATGACCTGCAGCACCGGCTCGGCGCTGTCCAGGAAGGGCGCCAGGAGCAGGGCGTTGTGCCCCAGCTCCCGCGCGGTGGTGAGCTGGAGTTCCAGGCTGGGGCTGCCGTAGGCCGGGGCGATCCCGGCCTCGTAGCCCTGGCGGGTGAGGTAGCGCTCCAGGTCCAGGGCGAAGGTGGGCGTGTTGCCGACCAGGTCCCGGGAGAACTGCCGGCCCAGGCCCAGCACCACCCAGCCGCTCGTGCTCGGCGAGCCGCTCCTGGGCCCAGCACCGCGAGCTGGCGCTTGGTCTCCTTTTCGTGGATGTGCAGCAGGCCGCTGCCGGGCAGGCGCTCGGCGAAGAAGGCCGACAGGGCCCGCCGCAGACGCACGAACGGCCTCCTCCACCAGGCCGGCATCCGGTAGTACGGCGGCTGCAGCAGCTGCTCCAGGTCGTGGACCATCACCAGGGGATGGGTCAGCTCGATCCCGGCCCAGCGCACGCCCCGGGACTGGCTGGTCATGCCGCCCAGCCAGCCCGCGCCGTGGTGCCGCAGCATCTCCCACAGCCGCTCGCCGCCCTTTTCCGGGCACGCCGAACAGGGCGAACAGCAGGCCTTCGTTGAACCACTGGCCGATGATGCGCGACATGAGCTGGTCCAGGTGCACCAGCGACTCGTCCTCCGGGCTGGCGCCGATGGCCTCCACCAGGGCGCCCGCCCCGAGCAGGCTGCCGCCCGCCACTTCGGCCAGCGATTCGTCCTCCAGCGCCACGGGCAGGGCGGCGGCGGTGCCTTCCATCCAGGTCAGGGCCGCCACGTCCTCGCCGGTCTCCCGGAACCGCAGCACGGCGGTCTTGGGCCTGTGCCCGGTCCAGCGGGCCACGGCGCGGGTGGCGTCCAGCTGCGAAAGTTGCTCCAGCCGCGCGGGCAGGCCCCGGCCTTCGCCGGCGTTGCGCAGCTCCCACTGGGAGACGAAGATCTCCTCCTTGCGGGCCGGGTAGTTCACGTAGAGCCGGCGCTCGCGCAGGATCCGGGCGATGAGCGGGTCGCAGAACAGCTCCAGCTCGCCGCGCCGGTCGAACGCCTCGCGCAGGGAGGTGCTGGAGACCGACCTTCATGCGCGAGCCCACCTGGAACACCTGCACCCCGTTCTTGAACTGGTCCAGCCGGCCCACCCACTTGCGGGAATCCTGCTCTTCGCGGGTGGTGATCAGGTGGGGGATGGTCCAGATGGGCGAGGCGGGGTCGCGGTAGGCCGAGGCGCCCTCCAGCACGTCGCTGCCGATGATGAGGTTGAGCTGGCGCCGGCCCAGGCGCTTCTGCAGCTGCTGACGAGGCTGGCGGGGTTGGCGATGTTCACGGGCGGGTTGAACGGGAACAGGTAGGCTCCCGGGATGACCGAAAGGGCCATCCAGGCCAGTTCGTCGCGCAGGAACCGGGGCTGGGCGTGCTTGCGCCAGGAGAAGTCGTCCACCTGGACGTAGACCTCGTCGCAGTGGGCCAGGGCCCGGCGCACCATCTCGCCGTGGGCGGAGGTGAAGGGGTCGAAGGTGCCCGGCAGGAAGCCGATCCTGGGCGACCTGGGGAAGCGCGACCGGGGCGGCGGCGAGCGCCTTGTCCAGGCTGGAGAGCACCTGGGCGGCGAGGAAGAACCGGCCGCTGTCGCCCGGGAGATGGGTGATCAGGGTGAGGATCTTCTTGGCGGCCAGGCCCAGCAGCGGCTTGAGCCGCGGGTCGGACCCGGTCCGCAGCCAGTCCAGCAGCAGCGCCAGGTGCGCGTAGCCCTCGTGGGCCACCGGCAGGCGGCTGTCGGCCAGGGAGCCCAGCAGGAAGCCGGCGATGCGGCGCATGCGCTCCAGGCCTTCGACCGGCAGGGCGATGATCAGCCAGGCCGCGACCTGGACCAGCAGCCGCTGCAGGCTCTCGGTGCCGCGCCGGGCGTCCTGGCCCATGTCGTCCAGAAGCTCGTCCAGTTCCTGGGCCGGCAGGCTGGCCAGCAGGGGCCCCAGGAACCGGGGGATGTAGCGGGTCACCCCTTCCCCGTCCAGCTGCAGGCTGCGCACCAGCTCGATGGCCAGGTCGTTGCGCTGGGTGTCGGAGAGCACCGGCAGCAGGCCCATCAGGCAGCGCCCGGCGTTGAAGCGGGTGCCCTCCACCCGGCTCACCTTCAGCAGGTTGGCGAAGTGGAAGGCCACTTCGCCGGCCACCGCGGACTCCTGCTCGGGACGGTCGGCGACCAGGGACAGCAGGTAGTCGCAGGCCACCTTCTTCTCCACCCAGCCCACCTGGGTCTTGAGGTTGCGCAGCATGGTCTCGCGGATCGGGGAGCGGCCCTGCTGCTCCCTCATTCACGGCAGCGGTCGGCCAGGGCGGCCCGGCCGGTGCGGCGGGCGCAGCGCTCCAGCAGGAACAGCTCGGCCACGCTGGCCGAAGGCCGCGCGCGGCGGCGCCAGGGCATCCACGCAGCGGCCCACTTCCCGCTCCAGCCCGGGCTCGCGCTGGCCGTGCTGGGCCAGCAGGTGAAGCACCCGCCAGGCCATGAGCCGGACGTTGGCCACCTCGTGGAAGGCCCAGCCCTGGATGATCTGGGGCAGCGCCTCCCGGCCCGCCGCGTCCATGGACCCGGCCAGCAGTTCGAACGATTCGCAGGTGTAGAGCGCCGCACAGCGGGCCGCCGGTCCCCGGCCCGCGCCCGCAGGCGCGCCGACCACCATGGGCAGGGCCTCCGCGGCCAGCCTGGGGCTGGCCCTGCTGAAGAACCGGCGCAGGAAGATCGGCACCGAGTAGAGGATCTGCTCCTCGGGGGACATGTCCTCGGCCGCCTCGGCCGGGGCCAGGTCCAGCAGGTCCAGCACCGAGGCCACCTGGGGCAGCACCCACGAGGGCTCCTTCCACCACCACCCCGTCGGGCAGGTCCTTGCGCCATTCCACCTCGCCCAGGGCCAGCAGGTCGGCCATGCGGCAGGCGGCCTGGTAGCGGATGTCGTCGTCGGCGTGGGACAGCAGCTCCCGGAAGAAGTCCAGCACCATGGCCCGCTGGTCCTCGGACAGGGCCGGCGCGTAGTCGCCCAGGATGCCCAGGTAGGTGCGCAGCTCGCGCCAGCCCTGGAAGGACCGGAGCCTCCTCCAGCAGCCTGCGCAGGCTCGGCAGGTCGCGCAGCCGGGCCATGACGCCGATGCTGTGGGCGGTGGCCAGGAGCCGCGCCGTGCCCTGCACCTGGGCCGCCGGTGGCCAGCACCGCGGCGTCCGGGCGCTGGCAGCCCGGCCATGAGGGCCACGATGTCCAGCCCTTCGGGCAGGTAGGGCCTGGCCCGGCCGGAAGGCGGGAAGCCCTGGGGCTCCAGCGCGACGCCCAGGGTCAGGGCGTAGTCCTCCATGTCCCGCAGCCGGCTGTAGACCGCCTGGTAGCGCAGGTACTTCTCCTGGTCCACGTTCTCGAGCTTGTCCAGGATGGTGGCGAAGGCCTCCTTCAGGGAGATCACCGCCATGCGCTTGCGGCCCTGCGCCGTCCACGATCTCCTTCACCCGGAAGTCGCAGTAGATGAGGATCTGGGTCTCGATGGGCAGGCGGATCAGCTCCAGGTCCCAGCAGGAGTGGTTGGTGGCGATGTGGCCCAGGCCGCCCAGGTCCCGGGAGGCGTAGTACTGGTGGGTGTAGTAGTAGTGCAGGCGCGGGATGCGCCGGGCCTCGTCGCCCACGCAGCCGAACTTGCCCACGTCGTGGCCGATGGCGCCGCCGTGCAGGAGAGGCAGGTCCACCGGGATGGCCCGGGCCAGCTGCCGCCCGATCCACAGGGCGAGGCCGGTGACCCCCAGCACGTGGTCCTGGATGGTGAGGCCGCTGCCAGTGCTGGGCCATGGCCCAGGGTCACCAGGAACCCCTCGGCGTCGCAGGTGCTCCATCAGGCGCCGGTACTCCTCGCCCGAAGGCCACAGGCTCAGCTCGTCCTCGGCCAGGGCCTGGAACGGCATCATGGCGGTGATGCTGTCCGCGGCCGCACAGCGCGGCAGCGCCGCCTCCGCCAGGGGGAAGAACGCCTGCGCCACCCTGCGCGATGCCGGATCGGCCTTCCCGAACCGGCCGGGGTAGAGCCGGCGCCGGGCCTCCGCCAGCATGGCCTGCTTCCAGTCCTCCAGCGGACCGGTTTCCCCGGCCAGGTCCAGGGCGACCGTCAGGGCCGCGTCCAGCGGCGCCTCCTGGGCCAGGCCCGCTCGAGACATGCCTGCCCCGCTGAGCGGCCCAGGCGCTTGAGGACGGCGTCGAACACCAGAACCCCCCTTGCTTCATCGTGTGGCTCATTCCACGCTTAGGCCGCCCGCTTGTCAAGCTTCACCGCCTATCATCTGGAGAACCTCATGATTCCCATCACCCCGCTCCCCGCAGACGCCCCCTGGACCGTTCTGGGCCTCATGTCCGGCACCAGCGCCGACGGGGCGGACGCCGCGGCGATCCGGGTGGCTCCGGAAGGATTCCGCGACGGCAGGCCGTTCCTGGAATGCCTCGGCCACCTCCACGCGGACTACCCCGCCGCGCTGCGCGAGGCGGTGCTGGCCGCGGCCTCGGACAAGCTGGCGCCCTCGAAGCTCTGCGTCCTGCAGCGCCGGCTCGGCGAGCACCACGCCCAGACCGCCGCCGAGCTGGCCGCTTCGCTGGGCACGCAGCCCCACCTGGTCAGCCTGCACGGCCAGACGGTGCAGCACAGGCCGGCCCAGGGCGCCACCCTGCAGCTGGCCGACCCCTACCTGATGGCCGAGCGCCTGCGCTGCCCGGTGGTGTGGGACCTGCGCCGGCGCGACATGGCCCTGGGCGGCCAGGGCGCGCCGCTGGTGCCCCTCACCGAGCTCTGGCTGCACGGCCAGGCCGGTCCCTGGGTGGCGCTGAACCTGGGCGGCATCGCCAACGCCGCCGTCTGGGACGGACAGCGCCTCAGCGCCTGGGACCTGGGCCCGGCCATGAGCCTGCTCGACCTGGCCGCGGACCGCTGGCTGGGCCAGGCGTTCGACCCCGACGGCGGCGCCGCCCTTGGCCGGATCGAGGAGCCGCTCCTGGAGCGCTTCCTGGCCCACCCCCACTTCCGCAAGGCGCCGCCGAAATCCACCGGGCGCGAGGAGTTCGGGGCCGCCTGGCTGCGCGCCGAGGAAGGCCGGCTGGAAGCGCTGGCCCTGCCCGACCGCCTCGCGACCCTCGCCGCCTTCACCGCCGAGGCGGTGGCGCGCGAACTGCGCGCCTGGGGTCCGGCCCTGCCGCCCGCCACCCCGCTGCTGCTTTCCGGAGGCGGCGCAAGGCACCTGAGGGTGCGCCAGGAGCTGGCCCGGCGCCTGCCCGGGCTGCAGGTGGAACAGGACCTGCTCTTCCCGCCCGGGGCGCGCGAGGCGGTCGAGCTGGGCCCTGCTGGGCGCCGCCTCGGCCGCGGGCGTCCCCGGCAGCCTCCCCGAAGTGACCGGCGCCAGCCGCGCGGCGGTGCTGGGCAGCTGGGTGGCGGGTGAAGGCGGCCCCCTGGCTCGATCACCTGCCGCCCTGGCTGGCCTGGGGCGCGATCTCCACCACAGGCGCCTACAGCCCCACCGAACGGAGCATCATGGCCCTGCCGCTGCTGGCGGCGGCCCTGGGTCCAGTGGCGCGGCTGGTCCCTGGAACGCTGGCAGCGCTGGCTGGAAGCTTTGGCCCTGGCCGTGCTGTTCCTGGAGGTCGGCTTGCGCCTGGGGCTCCTGCCCACGCTGGTGAACCTGCTGTTCCTGCTCTGCGGCGTCCGGCTGTGCCTGCCCAGGGGCGTCGCCCAGCGGCGGCAGCTGGTCCTCATGGGCTTCCTGCTGTTCCTCAGCACGGCCGTCACCACCGACGGGCTGGATTTCCTGCTGTGGACCCTGGCCTGGGTCGCCTCGGCCGCCGCGCTCTTCCTGCAGCTGGACTGGGAGCGGGCCGCACGGCTCGAGCCGGGGCCCGTCCCCGCCGCCGCCGCACCGCCTGGTGCTGGTCTGGACCGCGGCGGTGCTGGTCGCTGGGGTCGGGCCATCTTCGTCATCCTGCCCCGGCTGCGGTTGGGCCTCAGCCGCCTCCCGGCGGGCGCCCAGGGCTTCCGGCGGGCTGGAGGCGGGCCTCAGCGATGTGCTCGACCTGGGCATCCCGGGCCCGGTCCGGGCCGGCCGGGAGGTGGCCCTGCGCATCATTCCGGCCGGCCCGCTGTCTCCGGCCGAGCGCGCGCGCTTCGCGGCGGCCCTGGGGCTGCTGCGCGGGCTCGCCCTCGAGGGGCTGGAAGGCCGGCGCTGGCAGGTGGACCAGGACACCCCGGGCCGGGGCCGGACCCGGTGGGGCCGGGATCAGTCCGATCGGGCGGGTGACGGCGGACTTCTTCCTCAGCCCCGACCCGATGGGCATCGTGCCGCTGCCCTACGGCACCGCGCAGCTTGAGCCGCCCGGAGGGGACGCGCTGCGCTTCGGCCGGGGCAGCAGCGTGCGCTGGGCCTACCCGATGCGGCGCATCTCCAGCGCTGCGGGTCGCCCTGGCCCCGGCCGGCCTGGAACCCGAGCCGCCCCCGCAGGGCCGGCGCCTGGCCCTGCTCACCGCCACCGGGCCGGGCACCGGAAGCGCCCTCGCCTGGAGCCTGCGGGAGGCCCCGGAAGCGCTGCCCGCCCGGGAACTGGCCGAGCGCCTCACCCGCGCCCTGCGCGCCCGCTTCGTCTACACCCTGGACAACCCGTCCGGCGGCGCCGCCAATCCCCTGCAGGATTTCCTGGAGCGCAGCCGGGCCGGCCACTGCGAGTACTTCGCCTCGGCCCTGGCCCTCATGCTCCGGCACCGGGGCGTGCCGGCGCGGGTGGCGGTCGGCTACCGGCTGGGGCCCTGGATAGGGGAGGGCGGCTACTTCCTGGTGACCCAGGCCGAAGCCCACAGCTGGGTGGAGTACTATGACGCCGCCTCCGGCGGCTGGCGCATCGCCGACCCGACCCCGGCCGGGGCGCCCGCGCCGTTCGGCTCAGGCACCTTCATGGCCGCCCTGGACCGCTGGGCCGACACCATCCGGTTCCGCTGGGACCGCGACGTGGTCCGCTTTTCCGACCAGGACCAGGTGGCCGCCGTGGCCTGGGCGGCGAACCGGTTCGCCGCCCTGCCCCGATGGCGTCCGGGCCGGGCCGCCCGGATCGCGGCCGCCCTGGCGCTGCTGGCGGGCCTGGGCTGGTTCGGGCGCAGGCGACTGCCGGCGCGCCCGCGGCCGGGACCCGGCCGCATCCGGGAGCTGCGGCCGCTGCTGCGCAAGGCCCGGGGCACCCTGCCGCCCCTGGAGGCCGAAACGGCGCGGGCCTGGCTCGGCCGCCTGGCGGTCCAGCGCCCCCACCGGGCCGCCCATCTGGAGCGTCTCGCCACCCTGGCGGACGCCTCGGTATACGGCGGTCAGCCGTCAGAGCGGCTGAAGGACCTGGCCAAGGAGGAGGCGCGGAACTGGGGGTCCCGGGCAGGGTGAATTTCCGGTTGCGATAAAAAATAAATATTACATATTTTATGAGATCCGTTGTCAACATCGCGGATCTCAATTTTTATCCAATCATTTGCAATATTTGATGAGGTGAAATTCAAGCTCGACTCCGTTATTAATTAAAAATTCATTTAATCAACCATAACCACGCAGCCGCAACCCAGCCGCCCGGCCCCTCTCCAGGAAGGACCTCCCCAGAACATGTGGAAAATCACCAGGTTCATGACCTTGGCCTTCGGCCTGCTCGCATGCGGAGCCCACGCCCGGGCCTGGGAGCCAGCCCCCTGGACCCGCACGGACACGTGGTGGGAGGCCAGCTACGCCGCCGTCGTCGCCATGGATTACACCCAATCCGTCCAGATCGTGCCGTCGGGCCGTTTCGAGCGCAACCCCTTCCTGCCCAAGCACCCCAGCAACAAGACGTTCCAGTACGTCTGCCTGGGCAGCGTGCTGGGCCACGTCGGCGTATCCTACCTGTTGCCGGCCAAATGGCGCCGCCCCTGGCAGACAGTCACCCTGTCGTTGGAGGTCCTGGCGGTGGGGGACAACCAGTTCCTGGCAGGGTTGCGCGTCAAGTTCTAGCTGTCTTTCTCCAGCATGCCGAACCGCGCCACGATTCGCCGCTCCCCGTCCCCGAAGCGCACCGTGTAGGTGAGCCCGTCGCCGCTGCCGGTGGCGGCGGTGATGACGCCCCTTGCCGAAGCGCGGGCTGAGCACCCGGGTGCCCTTGGGCCAGCCGCCGGAGCCGCGCTTCCATGGGAGCGCCGGTGGCCTCTGCAAGGGCGGGCCCCGCAGGGGTGGACGGCGGCTGCGCCGCCGCCACGCCCTTCACCCGCTCGAAAAAGCCGCGGATGCGGTTCAGTTCCGCCGACACCGAGCCGCCGCCCCGGGATAGCCGGGTCGGCGCCTGGGCGCCCTGCCCGGCCTGGTAGAGCTCGGTGCCCCAGCGGATCGGCGTCTCCAGCCCGTCCGCGGGCAGTTCGCGCAGGAACCGGCTGGGCATGCCCAGCACCTCCTGCCCCATCATGCGCCGGCGCCGGGCGGCGGTGAGGTAGAGCTTGTGCTGGGCCCGGGTGATGGCCACGTAGAAGAGGCGCCGCTCCTCCTCGATGCCGTCCTCGGTCTCCCGCGCGTTGCGGTTGGGGAAGACGTCCTCCTCCATGCCCACCAGGAACACCACCGGGAACTCCAGCCCCTTGGCGCAATGGATGGTCATGAGCGAAAGCAGGGCGGCCTCCTCCAGTTCGTCGGTGTCCGAAGCCAGGGTCACCCGGTCCAGGAACTCCGGCAGGCGCAGGCCCAGCGACTCCGCCTCGGCCGCGGCGGATATGAACTCCTCCAGGTTGCGCAGCCGGCCTTCCGCCTCCAGGGTGGCCTCCTCCTCCAGCATCTGCACGTAGCCCGACTCCACCAGCACCCAGCGCACCAGGGCGGCCAGGCCGAGCGCGCGCGCCTCGCCCGCGGCCCTGCGGAACAGCTCCAGGAAGCGCGCCAGCTCGCGCTGGGCGCGTCCCTTCAGCTCGCCCCCGCGCAGCAGCACGGCCACGCCTTCCAGGGCCGTGCCGCCATCGGGGATGGCCGCCTCGATCCGGGCCAGGGTGGTGGGCCCCACGCCCCGCGCCGGGGCGTTCACCGAGCGGCGGAAGCTCACCAGGTCGAACGGGTTGCTCACCAGCCGCAGGTAGGCGAGCAGGTCCTTCACCTCCTGGCGCTCGTAGAACTTGGTGCCGCCCACCAGCTTGTAGGGGATGTTCTCGCCGCGCAGCGCCTCCTCCAGCTGGCGCGACTGCCAGTTGGCGCGGTACAGCACGGCCATGCGCGCCCCCGGGTAGGCGCGCCGCTCCTCGCGGATCCGCTGGACCACGTAGTCCGCTTCCAGGCGCCCCTCATCCAGCAGCCTGAAGGTGAGGCTGTGCCCCGCGCCCAGGTCGGTCCAGAGCGTCTTGCCCAGGCGCTGGGTGTTGTTGGCGATGACCGAACTGGCGGCGTCCAGGATCTTCTGGGTGGAGCGGTAGTTCTGCTCCAGCTTGATCTGCACCGCCTCGGGGAAGTCGCGCTGGAAGTCCAGGATGTTGCGGATGTCGGCGCCCCGCCACCCATAAATCGAGTTGTGGGTCACGATGCCATTGGCGATGAAGTTGTGTGTGCCTTCGATGTCAAGGTCGAAGACCGGCCCATCCAGGGGCACCCACTCCACCTGCTCCACGGTTTCGTAACGCCCTTCTCCGTCGAACATGGCCATGCCCTCCCGCACCGATGAGGCCGGGAGAAATGGCAGGGACACGGTTCCCGAGGCGTCCGGGTCCATGGCCCCGAGCCTTGCCTGGAGGACCAGATGCACATCGTCCATGGCATCGCGAATGCTGTTGGCAACCTCGAGCAGGCGCCTGAAATCCTTCAGGACGGTCTCGAACCTCCAGCTTTCCGACCCGCGTTTGGCCGGACGCACACTCAGACCGATGCGCAGAAGCTGTTCTTTTCCTGCCGGATCGTTTCCCACCATGGCGATCCGGTGCATGGGCGCTGCGCCACGATGGTCGCCGCACAGGGTGATGACCAGATTCCGGCGGCTGGAATTCCGGGACCCCGGAACAAAATGGGGAACCTTTTCGTCCAGGCGGAACTGGGCTAAAATGCGCCGCCCGCCGGCAACGGTATCGAAGGCATCGAACACCTGCCGGAGCTTGGCAGGATCGTGGACGATGCCGTTGATCGAGCCCCCTTTTCGGGCCACAAAAGGCAGGGTAGGCACCTGATGCCGCAAGGACAAAATGATCTCCTCCGTCCTCGCATCGTTTTCGCAAGCGTGCGTGGACACCACCCATACCGCATCCGCCCTTTCCTGCCTTGCCCTTTGGATGAAACCGACCTCCGGTTTGACCTGCCCTCGGGTATAGACCTGGGATGTGCCAAGGCGGTATCCCCAACCGAGTTTGAACATCAAATAGACGAAATACCGCTGCTGGGAAACCCCGAGGCGATACCCCGCGAAATGAGTGTGTTCGGGTGTACTGATAATCTTCCGGCCTGAACCAAGGCTGATCTCGACAGCCTCGCCGCGGCCATCCCGGCTGGTGGTGCCCAGAACCTTGGCCGGCCTGAAATCTCCACTGCCGTAACAGGAAAGAACCAGATCACCGGCTTTGATCCGCTCGATGGGACGGTCCTCCCCGCCAGCCAGGCGCACCCGGGTGCCGGCAGCCAGGCACTGGTCTTCGTCCCCCACCACACACAGGTTGTGGTGCGCCCGGGCCAGGTGCTGCACCAGCAGGTACTGGGCCTTGTTGGTGTCCTGGTACTCGTCCACCAGGATGTACCGGAAACGTTCGGCATAAGCTGCTTGTACCGACTGCTTCGCGGAACAGCCGCTCCGTGTGCAGCAGCAGGTCGTCGAAATCGCAGGCGCGGTTCTGGCGCAGCCCCTGCTGGTAGAGGCCGTAGACGTCCAGCACCTTGCGCGTCCAGGCGTCCCGGTAGCCTTCGCCCGCCTCTTCGGGCAGCAGGCAGCGGTTCTTGAAGTCGGAGATCACCTCCAGCATCTTCTTGGGGTGGAACTGCTTTTCCGGCAGCTTCAGCTCGGCCAGCACCTGCTTGACCAGGCTGCGCTGGTCGGACGGGTCGAAGATGACGAAGTCCCGGCCCACCGGCGTGCGGTCCCCCTCGCGGCGCAGGATCCGGGTGCAGAAGCTGTGGAAGGTGCTCACCCACAGCTGCCCGGCGGGCACGCTCACCAGCTTCTGCACCCGCTCCGCCATCTCGCCCGCGGCCTTGTTGGTGAAGGTCATGGCCAGGATGCTGCCCGGGCGCACCCCGTCCTCCTCGATGAGCCAGGCGATGCGCCGGGTGATCACGGTGGTCTTGCCCGAACCGGCCCCGGCCAGGATCAGCAGCGGCCCGTCCACGTGGGTCACGGCCTCCCGCTGGGGGGCGTTGAGGTTGTGCAGGAGGGGGTGGTCCGGTCTCGGCTGAATGCATCCTTGGAGTCTACCAGCGGGGTTTTTCCCGGGGACGGGCGACTGTCATGGGATAGACTTTCAGCTGCCGCGCTCGCATGGCGGAATGGCAGACGCAGCGGACTTAAAATCCGCCGGCTGGAAAGTCGTGAGGGTTCGAGTCCCTCTGCGAGCACCAGATTCAGGCTTCACTGAGGAGGAGCCGCACCTTCCTCCGCTCCTCATCCACGGTCAGGAGGGTGTGTCCCCGGCCGCCCGGCGCGAGCCCGCAGCCTTCCACCAGCTCGTCCACCGTGAGGCGCTGCCCGGGGTGGGCCGGGAAGAGGCTCCACTGCAGCGCGTACTCGACCCCATGGGGCATGCCGTCCGACCCGAAGATGAGGTCCTCGCCGCAGCGGAAGCCGGCCTGGTCCATGAGCATGCGGAACGGGTTGTTGGCCCGGAGCTGCGCCGGCCCCAGCCGGTCGCGCGAAGTCTTCGCTGTCGCTGCTGAAGTTGGGCTGCATGGACAGGATGACGCCCAGCCCCTTGGCCCGCTGGGCGTCGGCCGGAGTGATGAACTGGACGTGCTCCATGCGCACCCAGGGAAATGCCAGGCGGTCCTGCGCGCGCCAGCCGCTCCAGCGCGTCCAGCACCTGGGCCACCGCCCGGCCGCCGATGGCGTGGATGGCGATGGGCTTGCCCGCGGCCTGCAGTTCCTGCCAGGGTGCGCTCCAGGCCCGGGCCGGTGTAGAGCAGCAGCCCGTCGCCCGCCGCCCGCGAAGGGCTCGTCCAGGGCCGCCGTGCGGGCCCCCAGGGCCCCGTCGGTGAACAGCTTGAGCCCCGCCACCGCGGCCTGCGCCTCGGCGTCCAGGCGCCCGTAGACGGTCGGCGTGGCCCAGCAGCGGATCCGGCCGCGCCAGCGCGATTCCTGGATCACCCGCAGGGCGCGCCCGCCGGTGAGCAGCATGTCCTCCGCCGCGCCGACGCCGACGCGCTGCAGCCCGGCCATGAAGCTGTCCAGCTTCGCCGGCGTCAGGCCGGCGGACTGCCCGAAGCAGCGCCAGCAGCCGCTCCATGTTCCGCTCGCACCATTCCGGATCGTCCTGGTGCGCCAGCAGCTCCCGGGCTTCCGGGCCCAGGAGCCGCCCGGCCGCCGCGGTGAGGGCGAAGCCGTGCAGGCTGGCGTTGACCAGGATGGCCGGGGGCAGCGCCGCCAGCTGCTCCGGGGTCAACGCCAGGCGCGAGCTGCTGCCAGCCGATCACGGTGCTCACCCGGTCCCCGGGCAGGCCACGCAGCAGGGCCAGGGCTTCCCGCGGCGCGCGCCCGGCCAGATCGGGGCAGCCCTGCAGCGCGGCATACAGCGAGACGTGCGAATGCCGGTCATAAAGCCAAGGGATGTCAATGGTTTGTATCATCAGCAGCCACCGGCGGTACAGGAAAAAATTGTGACCTCCGCAACCGTTCAGCCCGATCAATGGGAGTATCATATGCCTTCCTGCAACCAACCAGGAGGATCGATGGACGCCATAGAAGCCCTCAACACCCGACGGAGCATCCGCGCTTTCACCTCCAGGCCGGTGAGCCTGGACCTGGTGCGGGAACTGATCCGGGCCGCCATGCACGCCCCGTCCGCCGGCAACGAGCAGCCTTGGCACTTCATCATCCTCACCGACCCCGAGCTGCTGGCCAAGATTCCCGACTTCCACCCCTACGCCGGCATGATGGCCGAGGCGCCGGTGGCCGTGCTGGTGTGCGGCGACCCGCGGCAGGAGAAGCATCCCGGCATGTGGGTGCAGGACCTCGCCGCCGCCACCCAGAACCTGCTCCTGGCCGCCCACGCCAAGGGCCTGGGCGCCGTGTGGGTGGGCGTCCACCCCCGGGAGGACCGCATCCCGCCCCTGCGCAAGCTGATCGAGATGCCCGAGGCGGTCATCCCGTTCGCCCTGATCCCCCTGGGCCACCCCGCCGAAAAGGCCGACGCCGAGGACCGCTACCGCCCGGAGCTGATCCATCTGAACAAATGGTGATCTTCGACTGCGACGGCGTGCTGGTGGAGAGCGAGATCCTCGCCAACCACAGCGAGTACCTGGCGCTGCGCGAACTCGGCCTGGAGCTTGGCGAGACGGAATACGTCGAGCTCGCGGTGGGGCACAAGTCGCACCAGATCAACGCGCTGCTCAGGGAGCACCACGGATTCCAGGTCCCCAAGGGGTTCTGGCGGGCCGCGGCGGAGCGGCTGGAGCACCTGATCCGCTCCGACCTGGTGGCCGTGGAGGGCGCCGCCGATGCGGTGCGGGCCCTGGAACAGGACACCTGCGTGGCTTCCAGCAGCACCACCGCGCGGCTGCGGCTGGAGCTCGGGGTCACCGGGCTGCTGCCGCTGTTCGACGGGCGCATCTTCAGCGCCGAGGCGGTGCCCCACCCCAAGCCGGCGCCGGATGTCTACCTTTACGCGGCGCGGGAGATGGGCCGGCGGCCGGAGCAGTGCCTGGTGATCGAGGACAGCCTGCCGGGGGTGAAGGCCGGCCTGGCGGCCGGGATGCGGGTGCTGGCCTTCACCGGCGGCAGGCACGTCACGCCGGCCATGGCGGGGCGCCTGCGGCAGTCCGGGGCGCACGGGTGGTTCGAGAGCATGGCCGAGCTGCCTGGAAGGGTCACGCAGATGCTGGGAGGCAAAGCAAAGTCCCCCGGCGCGCTGCCGGGGGACCTGTCGAGCAGCGGTGTCTAGGCCTTCCAGCCGGCCAGCACGCGCATGTAGTTGGAGCGCTCGAAGGCCTGGGGGTTGGGGCACTTGGTGAGGCTCAGGGAGCCGCGCATCTGCTCCAGGGACTCGTACTCGTGCTCTTCCATCCAGCTGGACCATGCTCCTGGCGGATGCGCCTTGAGCCGCTCGGGGCCGTGCATCAGCAGGGCGGAGACCATCTGGATGCCGGTGGCGCCGGCCATGGTCGCCTTGATGGCGTCCTCGGCGGTGTGGATGCCGCCGCTGACGGCCATGGGCATGCCGATCTGGCTGTGCAGCACGGCCAGCCAGCGCAGGCGCAGGCGCAGGGTGGAGGGGGTGGAAAGGCTCAGGCTGGGCTCCACTTCCAGGGCCTCGATGTCCAGGTCGGGCTGGTAGAAGCGGTTGAACAGCACCACGGCGTCGGCGCCGGCGCCTTCCAGCACCTTGGCGAAGTGCGGCCAGGGAGGTGAAGAAGGGCGAAAGCTTGACCGCCAGGGGGATGGTCACGCTGGACTTGACCGTGCGGACGATCTCCAGCTCGCGCTTCTCGACCGTCTCGGCGGTCTCCAGGGGGTTGGTGGCCAGGTAGTAGAGGTTCAGCTCCAGGGCGTCGGCGCCGGCCTGCTGGATCTGCCTGGCGAAGTCCAGCCAGCCGCTGGCGGTGACGCCGTTGAGCGAGGCGATCACCGGGCACCTTCACGGCCGCCTTGACCTTGCGGATCTGGTCCAGGTAGTTGTCGGGGCCCAGGCGGATGTCGCCGACGTTGGCGAAGTAGGAGGTGGCCTCGGCGAACGACTCGGAGCCCGCCTCCAGGTCGTAGAGGGTGCCGAACTGCTCCCGGGTGATCTGCTCTTCGAACAGGGAGGGCATGGTGATGGCGGCGACGCCGGCATCCTCCAGGCGGCGGACCATGTCCAGGTCGTTGGCCAGGGGGCGAGGCGCCCACCATGAGCGGGATGCTCCAGCTGCAGGCCCAGGTAGGTGGTCTTCAGATTCATGATAGGGCCTCCAAGGTGGATGTGAGACGAGGTTCAGTCGTTCTTGCCTGCCGGACCGCCGGAACGGCAGCGCCCCCGGAGCACTCGCCCGTGGGGCGGGTGCCGGGGCGCCGGGTCCTGCTTCGGAGGTCAAGGAGACCCTTACTTCTTGGCGGCTTCGAGCGTCCACGTCCTTGATGGGCATGGTCAGCTTGGCCAGGTTCTCGTAGGTGGCGAAGCGGTTGGTCACTTCGCGCTGGGCCATGGCGAGCAGGTGCCTGAAGTGCTCGGGGTTCTGCTGCTCGACCATGCGGTAGCGGGTTTCGTTGCGGACGTAGCTGCCCAGGTCGATCTTGGGCGCGGAGGAATCCATCTGCAGCGGGCCTTCGCCCTGCTCGACCCGGCGCGGGTCGTAGCGGAACAGCGGCCAGTGGCCGGAGTCCACCGCCAGCTTCTGCTGCTCGCAGCCCTTGACCAGGTCGTAGCCGTGGGCGATGCAGTGGCTGTAGGCGATGATGATGGACGGGCCGTCGTAGCTCTCGGCTTCCTGGAAGGCCTTGGCCACCTGCACGTCCTTGGCGCCCATGGCCACCTTGGCCACGTAGACGTTGCCGTAGGCCATGGCGATCATGCCCAGGTCCTTCTTGGGCAGGGCCTTGCCGGCCATGGCGAACTTCGCCGAGGCGCCGATCGGGGTGGACTTGGAGGCCTGGCCGCCGGTGTTGGAGTAGACCTCGGTGTCCAGCACCAGGATGTTCACGTTGCGGCCGGAGGCCATGACGTGGTCCAGGCCGCCGTAGCCGATGTCATAGGCCCAGCCGTCGCCGCCGACGATCCACACGGACTTCTTGACCAGGTAGTCGGCCAGGAGCGCGAGCCGCTTGGCCTGGGCGGTGCCCAGGGCGGCCAGCTTCTCCTTGAGGATCGCGATCCGCTCGCGCTGGGCCTTGATCCCGGCTTCCGTGCCCTGGTCGGCGCAGACGATGGCCGGCGACCAGTTCGTCGCCCACGTTGGAGGCACAGGCTCTGCAGGATCTCGGTGGCGTGCTCGGCGTGCTTGTCCATGGCCAGGCGGTAGCCCAGGCCGAACTCCGCGTTGTCCTCGAACAGGCTGTTGGCCCAGGCGGGACCGCGGCCGTCGGCGTTCTTGGTGTAGGGGGTGGTGGGCAGGTTGCCGCCGTAGATCGAGGAGCAGCCGGTGGCGTTGGCGATCATGGCGCGGTCGCCGAACAGCTGGGTCATCAGCTTGATGTAGGGCGTCTCGCCGCAGCCGGCGCAGGCGCCGGAGAACTCGAACAGGGGCTCCATGAACTGGGTGCCCTTGACGTCGTTCTTCAGCAGGGTGCGGTCGGGGGCGGGCAGGTCGAGGAAGAACTCGAAGTTCGCCGCCTCGGTGACGCGCAGCGGGCGCCTGGGCGGTCATGTCGATGGCCTTGTGCTTGGGATTGCTCTTGTCCTTGGCCGGGCAGACCGCGACGCAGATGCCGCAGCCGGTGCAGTCCTCGGGGGCCACCTGGATGGTGTACTTCTGGCCCTTGAAGTCGGCGCCCTTGTAGTCGACCGACTTGAAGGTGGCGGGGGCGCCGGCCAGCTTGGCCGCGTCGTAGACCTTGGGCCGGATCGCGGCGTGCGGGCAGATCAGGGAGCACTTGTTGCACTGGATGCAGATGGCCTCGTCCCACACGGGGATGTCCAGGGCGATGTTGCGCTTCTCCCACGGGTGGTGCCGGTGGGCCAGGTGCCGTCCACGGGGAAGGCGGAGACGGGCAGCAGGTCGCCGTTGCCGGCCATCATGATGGCGGTGACGCGCTGGACGAAGTCCGGCGCCTCGGGGGCCACGGTGGGCGGCATCACGCGGGTGGCGGTGACCTCCGCGGGCACCTTGACCTGGTAGAGGTTGGCCAGGGTCTCGTCCACCGCCTCGAAGTTCTTCTTGACCACGGCCTCGCCCTTCTTGCCGTAGGTCTTCTTGATGGCCTTCTTGATCTGGGCGATGGCCTCCTCGCGGGGCAGCACGCCGGAGATGGCGAAGAAGCAGGTCTGCATGATGGTGTTGATGCGCACGCCCATGCCGGTGTCCTTGGCCACTTCGAAGGCGTCGATGACGTAGAACTTCAGCTTCTTGCCGATGATCGACTGCTGCACTTCCCTGGGCAGGGAGTCCCAGACCTCGTCCTTGCCGAACGGGGTGTTCAGCAGGAAGGTGGCGCCCGGCTCGGCCGCGGCCAGCATGTCGTACTTGTCCAGGAAGGAGGTGTTGTGGCAGGCGATGAAGTTCGCCTTCCGGATCAGGTAGGCCGAGCGGATCGGCTTGGGCCCGAAGCGCAGGTGCGAGATGGTGATGGCGCCGGCCTTCTTGGAGTCGTAGACGAAGTAGCCCTGGGCGTAGTTGTCGGTCTCCTCGCCGATGATCTTGATGGAGTTCTTGTTGGCGCCCACGGTGCCGTCGGAGCCCAGGCCGTAGAACAGGGCGCGCTTGACCTCGCTGCCTTCGATGTCGAAGTCCGGGTCCACGTCCAGGGAGGTCATGGTGACGTCGTCGACGATGCCCACGGTGAAGTGGTTCTTCGGGCTTGTCCTTGCCCAGCTCGTCGAAGACGGCCTTGACCATGCTGGGGTTGAATTCCTTGGAGGAGAGCCCGTAGCGGCCGCCGATGACCTTGGGCGCCGCGTCGAAGTGGCTGATGCCCTCGTCGGCGGCCTCGCGCAGGGCGGTGACCACGTCCAGGTAGAGCGGGTCGCCGAGGGCGCCGGCTTCCTTGGTGCGGTCCAGCACGGCGAGCTTCTTGACGGTCCTGGGCAGGGCGCTCGACGAAATCCTTGATGGAGAAGGGCCGGAACAGGCGGACCTTGAGCACGCCGATCTTCTCGCCCTTGGCCATGGCCCATTCCACGTACTCGTGGGCGGTGTCGCCGCCGGAGCCCATGATGACCATCACCCGCTCGGCGTCGGGGGCGCCGAAGTAGTCGAACAGGTGGTACTTGCGGCCGGTCAGCTTGGCGAAGGCGTCCATCTCCGCCTGGACGATGCCGGGGGTGGCGTTGTAGAAGCCGTTGCAGGCCTCGCGGGCCTGGAAGTAGACGTCGGGGTTCTGGGCGGTGCCGCGCAGCACCGGGCTGGTCCGGGGTGAGCGCGCGCGCGCGGTAGTCGGCGACCATGTCCTCGGTGACCATGGCGCGCAGATCGTCGTCGTTCAGCATCTCGATCTTGGAGACTTCGTGGGAGGTGCGGAAGCCGTCGAAGAAGTGCAGGAAGGGCACCCGGGACTTCAGGGTGGAGGCCTGGGCGATCAGGGCGAAGTCGTGGGCCTGCTGGACGGAGTCCGAGGACAGCATGGCGAACCCGGTCTGCCGGCAGCCCATGACGTCGGAGTGGTCGCCGAAGATGGACAGGGCGTGGGTGGCGATGGTGCGGGCGGTGACGTGCAGCACGAACGGGATCAGCTCGCCGGCGATCTTGTACATGTTCGGGATGAACAGCAGCAGGCCCTGGGAGGCGGTGAAGGTGGTGGTCAGCGCCCCGGCCTGCATGGCGCCGTGGACCGCGCCGGCGGCGCCGCCCTCGGACTGCATCTCCACCACCTGCGGGAACGGTGTTCCAGATGTTCTTCTTGCCCTGGGCGCTCCATTCGTCGGACCACTCGCCCATGTTGGACGAAGGGGTGATGGGGTAGATCGCGATCACTTCAGCGGTGCGGTGAGCGACTGATGCCGTAGCTTCGTTACCATCCAAGGTAACCATGCGTCTTTCGGCCATGCCGTGCCTCCTCTAGTCGTGACGGTTGTTTACCGGCGTGAACTGTTGTTCGAATTTGGGAGAAGCAGGGCTGAAAAGCCTTACATCAATCTGCTTCGCACCTTATGAGTCTATGCCCCGAAATGCCAATAATCAATAGCATTTCAGACCGCTTGGCCCTCAATTCAGACCGGTTAGCCAAGGTGTGCCCCAGGTTACAAATCGTCCACGACCCTTGACGAAACTGGCATTAATTACCAATTATAGACCTACCGTGGATGGAACTGAATCCAACCCCCCTATCCGAAGGAGCCGTCATGGAATTTAAAGACAGCAGGACCGCCCAGAACCTCCTCAAGGCCTTCGCCGGCGAAAGCCAGGCCCGGAACCGCTACACCTTCGCCGCCGAGATCGCCCGCAAGGAGGGCCTGGAGCACGTGGCGGCTGGTGTTCGAGGAGACCGCCGCCAACGAGAAGGCCCACGCCGGCCTGTTCTACAAGGTGCTGGCCAGGCTGGCGCCCGCCGGGCCTGGAGATCACCGCCGGCTATCCCGTGGTGGCCGGGCGACACCGCGGCCCAGCTCAAGGCCGCCGTGTCCGGCGAGAACGAGGAGTGGTCCGCGCTCTACCCCGAATTCGCCCGGATCGCCCGGGAAGAGGATTTCCCCGAGGCCGCCCGCGCCTTCGAGTGGCATCGCCAAGGTGGAGAAGGAGCACGAGGACCGTTTCCGCCGCCTGCTCGACCACGTGGTCAACGGCACTGTCTTCCAGCGCGGCGAAAAGATCTTCTGGCGCTGCCTGGAGTGCGGCCACATCCACGAGGGCCTCGCCGCCCCCAAGGCCTGCCCCGTCTGCCTCAAGCCCCAGGCCTTCTTCGCCCCGGCGGCCGAGAAGTTCTAGGCCCGTCGCCTTGCGGTCGGCTGCGGGTGCCGGGTTCGCGCGCCGACCCACCGGTGCGTGGTCCGCTTGCAACGTCCTTGTATGTTTGCCTTGCTCCCCCGGAGCAAGGATCCTAAGGAGCCTTTGGAAGGGCCGGGGGGGATGGAGTTGCGAACGTCCACGGGATTAAAACTCGTAAGCGAGATGGCGCCCATCCCCTCATCGGCATCCATATAGCTGGACTACCATCAAGGGTCGAACTCGCATCTGCAAGGAAGGTGTTCTCGGTGCTGGGGTCCTTTCCGGGGGCGGAAAGGAGGGACCATGGAGGTCTCAATCAAACCAAGGTGGTTCGGCATCAACGTGTCCAAGGACACCTTCGATGTCAGTATGTTCCCGGGAGAGGCCCGGAAGGCGCCCCATATCAAGCTCCCCCGGTCCCGGCAGGGCTGCCAGGAGTGCTTGCACTGGGTGGATCGTCAGGTTCCCCAGGGCGAGGAATCAGCACTGGTCATGGAAGCCACCGGAGGCTATGGCAAGGAGATGGCGAACTGGCTTCTGTCCCTGCGCGCGGGTGTGCGGGTTGCCATTGCCCAACCCTGGCGGGTGCGTCAATACGCCAAGGGATTGGGGATGGTAAACAAGACCGATGCCCAGGATGCGATCATGCTGGCACGATACGGGGATACCTATAATCCTCGTTCCTACCAGCCAATGTCCCCTGCCTACGAACAGCTCCGAGCCCTGAGCCGGGAACGCGCCGCCATGGTCAAGGAGGCCATCCGACTGGGGAACCGGAACGAGATCCCCAGCAACTCCAAGGTTGCCCAGACCATCCGGGAGCAGACCTTGGCTCAGGTCAAGAAGGCCGTTGCGGACCTGGACCAGGCCATCAAAGCCCAGATCGCCAAGGATCCGGGGTTGAAGAAGGACTTTCGCCGACTACAGACGGTGCCGGGGGTCGGCCCAGTGGTGGCGGGAACCTTGATGGGAGAATGTGGCGACCTGAGAGACTTCGTTCACCACAAGGCCCTTCAGGCCTTTGCCGGAGTGGCCCCGGGTCTGGTCGAGAGCGGCACCTCGTTGCATGCCACGGCTCATATGACCAAACATGGGAGTGGCCGGCTACGCCAGGTCCTCTACATGGGGGCGATGGCCGCGGCGCGTGGGCAAAGCCCCGTGGCCCAAAGCTACGACCACCTACTGAAGGAAGGGAAACCGGCCATGGTGGCGCTCGGAGCGCTCATGCGCAAGATCCTGGTCACCTGCCGGGCGGTATTGCTGGAGGAACAGGACTACGATCCAAAGTACGTAAGGAAGGCCCCCTCAGAACCTATCTGAGCCATTTCCAGCGCTAGCTTTTCCCTCACAGCGGGCAGCAACGGCGTAGGCGGGCTGGCACGCAAAGCGCCAGCGGGCCGCAAAGGCCGTGACGCTTGCGGCGCGGGCTTTGCGACCTTGCGCGGCAGCCCGCCGGCCTATCCTGAGCCCGCAGGGAAAAGCGAAATCCGCCCCACCCCCTTGACGACCAACACACCATCTCGCTGCGCTGCGGGCGATGCAAGCGGCCACGCTGCCCCATCCCCCTAGGGCCGAGTCGATGCGTCTTCGTTTCAATGAACAAAATACAAAACAACCATCCCGGGACCCCGGGCATTCCAGGGAGCGGTCAACTCGCCCCCATGCCGCCAACCGAAGGAACCCCCAACCCAGGCGGGGAAGGGGCAGCGTGAGACCTTGGCGCACGCGCAGGAGGCGAAGCCGACGAGCATGCGGCAAGGCTCTCACGCACCGGTGGGTCGGCGCACCCGCCCGGAACCCGAAGCCGCCCAGAAGCCGGCGGCCCGGAACACGAATGCTCACTTGGACGGACCCCCCCGGCGTGTCATCATGGGATGCAAGGTTCCGTAGCCCCGGACTCCCGTTGACATAGAGGCTTCCATGCTCACCTTGCCCCTGACCCAAGCGCTCACCTTCGATGATGTGCTGCTGGTGCCCGGTTCCTCCGACGTGCATCCCAAGGATGTGGAACTGGGCACCCAGATCACCGCGGAGATCAGGCTGGGGATCCCCCTCCTGTCGGCCGCCATGGACACCGTCACCGAGGGCCGCCTGGCCATCGCCCTGGCCCAGCAGGGCGGCATCGGGCATCATCCACAAGAACCTGCCGATCGGACCGCCAGGCCGACGAAGTGGACAAGGTGAAACGCAGCGAGAGCGGCATGATCACCGACCCGATCGTGATCCGCCCGGACGCCCCGATCCGCGAGGCGGAGGCCATGATGGCCAAGTACCGCATCTCCGGGGTGCCGGTGGTGGAGAACGGCAAGCTGGTGGGCATCCTCACCAACCGCGACCTGCGCTTCGAGACCCGCTGGGAGCTGCCGGTGCGCGAGGTCATGACCTGCAGGAACCTGGTGACCGTGCCGGTGGGCACCACCCTGCAGGAGGCCCGGGCCATCCTGCAGAAGCACCGCATCGAGAAGCTGCTGGTGGTGGACGAGCTGGGCGCGCCTGCGCGGCCTCATCACCGTCAAGGACATCCAGAAGTCCACCGAATACCCCTTCGCCTGCAAGGACTCCCAGGGCCGGCTGCGGGTCGGCGCCGCCGTGGGCGTGGGGCCCGACCTGCTGGCCCGGGCCCAGGCCCTGGTGGACGCCCGGGCCGACCTGCTCTGCCTGGACAGCAGCCACGGCCACAGCGCCGGCGTGCTGGACGCCCTGCGCCAGGCTGCGCGAGGCCTTCCCCGACATGCCGATCATCGCCGGCAACGTGGCCACCTACCAGGGCGCCAAGGACCTCTGCCAGGCCGGCGCCTCGGCGGTGAAGGTCGGCATCGGGCCCGGCTCCATCTGCACCACCCGGATCGTCACCGGGGCCGGCATGCCCCAGATCACCGCCATCCTGGAGGCCTCCCGGGCCTGCCGGGAGCACGGCGTCCCCTGCATCGCCGACGGCGGCATCAAGTTCTCCGGCGACATCGCCAAGGCCATCGCCGCCGGCGCCGACTGCGTCATGATCGGCGGCCTGTTCGCCGGCACCGAGGAGGCCCCGGGCGAAACCATCTTCTACTCGCGGCCGCACCTTCAAGTCGCTACCGGGGCATGGGCAGCATGGGCGCCATGAAGGACGGTTCCAAGGACCGCTACTTCCAGGAGGGCAAGGACGACTCCAAGCTGGTGCCGGAAGGCATCGAAGGCCAGGTGCCCTACAAGGGCCGGCTGGCCGACCTGGTGGCCCAGCTCATGGGCGGCCTGCGGGCCGGCATGGGCCTGGTGGGCGGCCGGGACATCAAGGACTTCCAGGAGCAGGCCAGCTTCGTCCAGATCAGCGCCGCCGGCCTGCGGGAAAGCCACGCCCACGACGTGATGATCACCAAGGAAGCGCCCAACTACCGGATCGACTGAGTGCCTACGCCGTAATGTCCAGCGCGAAGGCCTGGGCCTCGCTCAGGGCCGGCACCTGGGGAGCCGGCTGGCCGGGGGTGCGGGCCTCGGGATTGCTCCCCCCGGTGTAGGCGGCCATGGCAGCGGCCGACTGGGACCGGTTGACGGCCGGAATGACATCCTCGGGAGACAGGGCGGACGAGGACCGGTCCGGCCCGGCGAGGGTGCCGGCGCCCATGAACTTGGCGGTGGCGTCGGTGGCGAGGCCGCCGGCGCCGTCCGCGAGCTCGGTGGCGGCGTCCGCGCTGACGGAATTGCCGGCGGCGGAAGCGGCGACGGCGGCGGCGTTGGCGTCGGCGTTGGCGTCAGCGGCCAGCTGCGAGGTCTGGTTGGCCAGGACGGTGTTGGCGTCCGCGGTCCGGGCCGCATCGGCCGGATCTTGGGCGTTGCCCGCCGTGGCGGTGGTCGCGGGGGCGGCGGCTGGAGGTTCGGTCCCCTTGCCGGCCTCCTGAACGGTGGCCAGGGCGGCGGAAGCGGCCGGCAGGGCCGTCGCGGGAGCCGCCGTGACGGAAAGGTCGGCGTTGGCCGACGTGCCCAGGGCCGTGCTGGCCGCATTGGCCAGCAGCGCGGCGGCAGCCAGTCCGGTCCGGTTGGTGGCGGCGGCGGGGTTGGCGACGGCCTTGGTGAGGGCGGCCAAGGCCTGGGAGGCGGGGTCGGTGAGGGAAAGCAGGTACGCGGCGAACGGATTGTCGGACAGGTAGCTGGGCTGGGTCAGCGGATTCAGGGCCACAGCGCCCTGGGTCGCAGCGGTCTGGACGGCGGGGATGACATTCCCGCCCGTCTGGGCGCTGATCGACTGGATTTCCATGGAGGTACTCCCTCGCACCATCAAGTATCGGCAAGCGAGAAAACAAGCAAGGCCCAATCTTCAACCCATTTCCATTTTTTGCAACAAGCATTTAATAAAATTAACCCATCAGCCGTTCCCGCCGGGCGCGCAGGACGCGGTCGCGCAGCGCAGCCGCCTGCTCGAACTCCATCCTTCCGGCCAGGGTCCGCATCTCCGCCTCCAGCTTGCCGATCTCCCGCTCGAAGGCCTTGTCCTCCAGGTACAGCAGGGGCTCCTCGGCGGCCTGGTCCTCCCGGGGCACGTTGATGAACTCCCGGGCCAGGGCGGCGCCCATGACGTCGTCCAGCTGGCGCTTGACCGTTCCGGGGTGATGCCGAAGGCCTCGTTGTGGGCCAGCTGCTTGGCCCGGCGGCGTTCGGTCTCGGAGATGGCCTGGCGCATGGATTCGGTCATCCGGTCGGCGTAGAGGATGGCCTTGCCGTTCAGGTGGCGGGCGGCCCGGCCGATGGTCTGGATCAGGCTGCGGAAGCTGCGCAGGTAGCCTTCCTTGTCCGCGTCCAGGATGGCCACCAGGCTCACCTCCGGCAGGTCCAGGCCCTCCCGCAGCAGGTTGATGCCCACCAGCACGTCGAACACGCCCCGGCGCAGGTTGGTGAGCAGCTCCACCCGCTCCAGGGTGTCGATCTCGCTGTGCAGGTACTCGGCCTTGATGCCCAGCTCCTGGTAGTAGGCGGTGAGCTGCTCGGCCAGCTTCTTGGTGAGCACCGTCACCAGCACCCGCTCGTCCCGGGCCGTCACCCTGCGGATCTCCTCCAGCAGGTCGTCCACCTGGGTCCCCACCGGGCGCACCTCCACCTGGGGGTCCACCAGCCCGGTGGGCCGCACCACCTGCTCCACCACCACCCCGCCCGACTGCCGCCAGCTCGTAGTCGCCCGGGGTGGCGCTGACGAACACCAGCTGTTTCACCCGCGCCTCGAACTCCTCGAACTGCAGGGGCCGGTTGTCCAGGGCGGCCGGCAGCCGGAAGCCGTAGTCCACCAGGGTCTGCTTGCGCGAGCGGTCGCCCAGGTACATGCCGCGCAGCTGGCCCGGTGGCCACGTGGCTTTCGTCCATGAACAGGATGAAGTCCTCGGGGAAGTAGTCCAGCAGGGTGTGGGGCGGCTCGCCCGGGCTGCGCCCGTCCAGGAACCGGGAGTAGTTCTCGATGCCCGAGCAGTAGCCCATCTCCTTCATCATCTCGATGTCGTAGATGGTGCGCTGGTGCAGGCGCTGCAGCTCGACGATGCGGCCCTGGCCGCGCAGTTCCTCCTCCCGGGCCTCCAGTTCGGCCTTGATCTCGCGGATGGCCACCTTGAGCCGGTCCTCGGGGGTGACGTAGTGGCTCTTGGGCCAGATGGTGAGCTCCGTCGAGCTTCTCCAGCACCACCCCGCGCAGCGGGTCGATCCGGGACAGGCGCTCGATCTCGTCGCCCCACAGCTCGATCCGGTAGGCCACGTCCTCGTAGGCCGGGTAGACCTCCACCACGTCGCCCCGGACCCGGAACACCCCCGGCTCGAAGGCGACCTGGTTGCGGGAGTACTGGATGGCCACCAGGTCCCGCAGGAGCATGGCCCGGTCCCGGGTGTCCCCCACCTTGAGCTGCACCGACAGGTTCAGGTAGCTGCTCGGGTCGCCCAGGCCGTAGACGCAGGACACCGAGGCCACCACGATGGTGTCGCGCCGCTCCAGGAGGCTGCGGGTGGCCGAAAGCCTGAGCTTCTCCAGCTCCTCGTTGATCTTGGCGTCCTTGTCGATGAACAGGTCCCGTTCGGGGACGTAGGCCTCGGGCTGGTAGTAGTCGTAGTAGCTGACGAAGTACTCCACGGCGTTCTCGGGGAAGAACTGCTTGAACTCCGTGAACAGCTGGGCCGCCAGGGTCTTGTTGGGCGCGAAGATCAGCGCCGGCCGGTCCAGCCGGGCGATGGCCGAGGCCATGGTGAAGGTCTTGCCGCTGCCGGTGACCCCCAGCAGGGTCTGGAACCGGTCCCCGGCCTCGATGCCCCGGACCAGCTGGTCGATGGCCTCCGGCTGGTCGCCGGCGGCCTGGTACGGAGCCTGGAGCTTGAAGGAGCGGGGGGCGGCCATAGACCCTAGAGTCTAACCGCCGCCCCCGGGGCGAACAATAGGCGAAATCAGACTTTCCGCAGCACCAGGCAGCCGTTGGTGCCGCCGAAGCCGAAGTTGTTGTTGAGGGTGTATTCGCCGTCGAAGGTTCCGGCCGCGTTGGCGGTCACGTCCAGGTCGCAGTCGGGGTCCTGGTCCACCACGTTGATGGTCGGGGGGATCTGCCCGGTCCGCGCGACCATGGCGGAGACGATGGTCTCGAGGCCGCCGGCGGCGCCCAGCAGGTGGCCGGTCATGGACTTGGTGGAACTGACCTTGAGCTTCCGGGCGTAGTCGCCGAACACCCGCTTCAGCGCGGCGCACTCGATCCGGTCCCCGGCGGGGGTGGAGGTGCCGTGGGTGTTCACGTAGCCGATCTGCTCGGGGGCGATGCCGGCGTCCTTGATGGCGGCGTTCATGACCCGCATGGGGCCGTCGCCGTCCTCGCTGGGGCTGGTGATGTGGTGCGCGTCGCCGCTCATGCCGTAGCCCGCGATTTCGGCATAGATCTTGGCGCCACGGGCCTTGGCCAGTTCGTACTCTTCCAGCACGACGATCCCGGCGCCTTCGGCCATGACGAAGCCGTCCCGGCCCTTGTCGAAGGGCCGGCTGGCCTCGGTGGGGGCGTCGTTGCGGGTGGACAGGGCGCGCATGGCCGCGAAGCCGCCGACGCCCAGGGGATTGATCACCGAGTCGCTGCCCCCGGCGATCATCCGGTCGGCATAGCCGAACATGATCTGGCGCGCGGCGTCGCCGATGGCGTGGGTGCCGGTGGCGCAGGCGGTGGCCACCGCCGAATTGGGGCCCTGCAGGCCGTACTTGATGCTGACGAAGCCGCCGGCCAGGTTGATGATGAGGCTCGGGATGAAGAACGGGCTGGTGCGCCGGGGGCCCCGGTAGCCGTTGGCTTCCTCGAAGATGGTGGACAGCCCGCCGATGCCGGAGCCGATGGCGACGCCGAACACTTCGCGCTCCGCCTTGGACAGTTCCAGCGCGGCCAGGCCGGAATCGTTCATGGCCTCGAACGCGGCGGCCATGGCGTACTGGATGAACATGTCCATCTTCTTCTGGTCCTTCTTGTCGATGCAGAGGTCCGGCTGGAACCCCTTCACCTGGCCCGCGATCTTGCAGGAGAAGTCGGTGGTGTCGAACTTGCTGATCAATCCGATGCCGCTGCGGCCGGCCAGGAGGTTGTCCCAGGTCTCGGCGACGTTCAATCCGCAGGGATTGACCGTCCCCATTCCCGGTGATGACAACGCGGCGGCGCTGGACTGTGGTCATGAGGTCACCTCGAAATAGCTTAGAAAGCATGCCACAAGTTCCGGACCACGGCGGTCACATATGGGCGACGCCGGCGGGAGGGAACCCGGCAGGCCGGGGCGGGGCCCCGGGATGGGTGGCAAACGCCAATTCGCCGCAGAGGGTTCAACCCTGCGGCGATGGGATCGACTCTGGCGCCGGATCAAGCCTTGGCGTTCTTTTCGATGTAGGAGATGGCGTCGCCCACCGTGCGGATCTTCTCCTGCTCGCTTTCCGGGATCTCGATTCCGAACGCCTCTTCGATCGCCATGATGATCTCAACGGTATCGAGGCTGTCGGCCCCCAGGTCGTCGACGAAGTGGGACTATTTTCTGAGATGGAATCCTCAGGTTTGGCAAGTTGTTCGGCAATGATCGCAATGACCTTTTTGCGGATTTCAGCCATGATCTCTCCTTAGAACCCCGAGAGGCTATCACGGCTAAGGCCGGATGCCAAGCGGCTAGACTGGACCCCATGCCCAGAAATCCCCGAAATCCCCCGACCCGAAGAGCGGCTGGCCGCTCGGCTGGAGCGGGTCGCTGCGTGAATTCGAAATTTTCCTCGCGGTGGAGCGGGGCTTGTCCGCCAACACCGTCTCCGGCTACCTGTCGGACCTGCGCCTCCTGGCCCAGTGGGCCTGCGAACGGGCGTGCGCCCCGGCCGACCTGGACCGGACGCGGGTGACCGCCTTCCTGGTCTCCCAGCAGGGCACCGGCAAGGCTGCCCGCAGCATGGCCCGGCTCTCCTCGGCCCTGCGCCAGTTCCTGGGCTTCCTGCGCATGGAGGGCGGGGGCGCCGCGGGGCCCGAGGCGGTGGTGCGCCCGCCCCGGCCGCCGAGGATCCTGCCCCGGACCCTCACCGAGTCCCAGGTGGAGGCCCTGCTGGCCGCCCCCGACCTGAACACGCCCCTGGGCGTGCGCGACCGGGCCTGGATGGAACTGCTCTACGCCTCGGGGCTGCGGGTCTCCGAACTGGCCGGCCTGCCGGCGCGCACGGTCTATCTTGATGAAGGGTTTCTCAGGGTCCTGGGCAAGGGCCGCAAGGAGCGCCTGATCCCCTTCGGCGAACGCGCCGAGCATTGGATGCGCGCCTGGATCGCCCTGCGCCCCGGGTTCCGGCCGCGGGAGGACACCCTGTTCGTCGGCCGGCTCGGCGAGACCCTCACCCGCCAGCACCTCTGGCGCCTGCTGAAGGCCTACGCCCGCCGCGCCGACATCCGGCCCGGCGACGTGAGCCCGCATGTGCTGCGCCACGCCTTCGCCACCCACCTGCTGGACCACGGGGCGGACCTGCGGGCGGTCCAGGCCATGCTCGGGCATGCCGACATTTCCACCACGCAGATCTACACCCACGTGCACCAGGCCCGCCTGCGCAGCCTGTACGAGCGCCTCCACCCCCGCTCCGGCGAGCGATAGGTGGACGCTGCAGCCGCTTGGGGCCATGATGGGACTTGGAGAACCACGCGATGGCCCCTCGCAAAACCTTGAAGCCCGAACTTGAAGCCCAGCCTGAACCCATGGAAGAGCCCAAGGCCCCCGCACGCCCCCGCCCCCGGAAAGCAGCGAAGGAAGCCCCGGCCGCCGCCCCGGAGGGAGCCGGGCCATCCGCGCCCGCGCCCGTGAAGCCGCGCAGGCCCAGGGCGGCCAAGGCCCCGGCCGCCGCCGAGGCGGTGCAGGCCCCGGTCGCCGCCGAGGCGGTGCAGGCCCTGAACGCCGACGACGCGGTGCAATCGCTGAACGCCGGCGAAGCGCCGCAGGTCCCGGCCGCCGTGGAGGCGGCCCCGGCCGTCCCGGCGCCCGCGCCGCAACCGTCCGTCGACCCCGCCACCCTGGTCACCGACCAGGCCCGCGCCGTGCTCCTCGCCATCCAGGAGGGGCGGGCGGTGGAACTGCTGTTCGCGGACGCCGAGAACAACCCGCCGCGCACCTTCGAACCGCGCCAGCTGACCTTCGACACCTTCGCCAAGGGGTGGTACGTCTGGGGCTGGGACCGCCGCTACAACGCCGAGCGGCACCACCTGCTCAGCCTCATCGCCCAGGTCAACCCGGTCGAGGGCATGGGACGGGCCGCCCAGGGCCCGTACAAGGAAGGCACGCCGGCCAACCTGATCGGGGGCTGGCTGGGCGGCGAACCCATCCATGTCAAGGCAGTCCTGCTCAAGCAGTGGATCTTCGCGGTGCGCCAGGCTCCGGCCCCTTTCCCGGAGTTCGCCATCGAGGACCTGGAGGAGGGCAAGGCCCAGGTCTCCTTCAGCGCCACCGACCTCAGGGCCATCACCCGCTGGGTCATGCAGTTCGGTGACGGCATCCAGATCCTTGAACCGCAGCGCCTGCTGGACCGAATCAAGCAGGTGGGCCTGGCCTGGGGCGGCAAGGCCGCGCCGGCCGCCGCCCCCGCCCCCGCGCCCAAGCCGCCCCGGCAGGAGCATCGCCCCGAGCACAAGCAGGAGCACCGGGAGCACCGCCCCGAGCCCAAGGCCGAGGCCCAGGAGCGCAAGGCCCCGGATCAGCCCCGGCGCGTGCGCGAAGTCAAGGAGTACCCGCGAACCCCACGAAGCCCCCAAGCCCTCCAAGCCGGGCCGGATCGAGATCCGCATCGACCGCCTGTAGTCCTGCTGCCGCGTCCGTTGTCGCAACCGTCGCGCCGACCCACCGTTGCGTGAACGCCCTGGGTCGGCTTCGGCGGCTGCGCCGCCTCCAGGCGACCCAGGGGTTCACGCTGGGCCTTCCCGGGCATCGGTTTTCCGTTCCGTCTCTTGTCCCTGGAACTGGCAAAGGACCCCGGGCATCGGGTCCGGGCACGGGGAGAACCGCGTGAGACCTTGCATCGCCCGCAGGAGGCGCAGCCGACGAGGACGATGCAAGGCTCTCACGCACCGGTGGGTCGGCGCGGCGGGCGGGACTGCGGACGTCGCATGAGGGCCCGCTACCGGGGACCCGGCCACTCGGCCTCGGCATCCTGGAGGTATTGCCAGTTTCCGGGGGAGGCGAGCCAGTAGGCGGCGAAGACCTTGCCCAGGCGCTGCCCGGCGACGACATCGCTGGGCCAGTGGAGGCCGGCCACGACCCGGTCGTCGCCGATCAGGCCGCCTTCCGTCACCAGGGTGTCCTGGTCGGCGGGGTCCAGCCGGGACATCAGTTCCGCCAGCAGGGCGCCCAGGGTGGCGTGGTGGCTGGGGAAGGACGGCATGCCGTCCCCGGGCAGGGCCGGCGCCAGGGTGGCATCCACGGCATACGGGCGCGGCCGGTTGAAGCCGGCCTTCAGCGCCGCCACCACGGGCTTCAGGTCCTCCTTGGCCTGGTGCAGCATGGCCTGGGTGGCGGGGAAGGCCGAAGGGTCCATGGGCGAGCCCAGGGCCTGGAGGAAGTTCTCCAGGCCGGGCTTGTTCTCCGAATCGCAGCGGGCCACGTCCGCGGGCGTGCGGGTGTCCTGGAGCCAATGCAGGATCGCGAGCTCCTCCTGGGACGGGAGGGTGCCGAGCGCGGGGTAGGTGCCGACGACGGCGGTCCAGTCGGGGACCAGGGCCGGTTCGGCCGACCGCAAGGGAAACAGATGGGCGCCGGCCAGGGCCAGGATGAAAAGGAACATTCGGCAAAGACGATTCAAGGGGTCCTCCTGTGGGAGAGGAGAGTTTGCCATGGCCGTGCGGTCATCTGTGTCTAAATTTTGTTATTAAATATACTTATAATAAACGTACGATGGCGGCCGATGGGGCCGGCGGAACATTGCCGCCGCTCATCGCATTGGCTAGGCAATGGGGGACCCGTTCATGACCGCCGACCCGACCTTGACCAGCCGCCTCATCGACCAGCAGGCCCGTTACGGCGCCGCCCACGAGCGGACCGTGGATGTGGTGTGCACCCGCGCGGACGGCGCCTATGTCTGGGACGTCCAGGGAAGCCGCTACCTGGATTTCAGCGCCGGCGGCGGCGCCGTGGCCCAGGGCCACAACCACACCCGCATCGCCGCCGCCATGGTGGAGCAGTGCCTGCGGCTGTGCCTCTCCCGGACCCTGCGCCATGACCGCCTGCCGCCGCTCCTGGAGAAGCTTTGCACCCTCGGCGGATTCGACCAGGCGCTGCTCATGAGCAGCGGCACCGAGGCGGTGGAGACCGCCATCCTGGCGATGCGGCGGTGGGGCTACCAGCGCAAGGGGATCCCGCCGGGCCGGGCCGGAATCATCGCCTTCAGCGGCAACGGCCATGGCCATACCACCACCGTCGCGGGGCTGGGCGGGCGTCCGGAGACCACCATGGACTTCGGCCCGTTCACCCCGGGCTTCCAGATCGTGCCCTACGGCAGCCTGGCGGCGGTCCGCGAGGCTGCGGGGCCCGACACCTGCGGCGTCCTGGTGGAGCCGGTGCAGGGCGATGGGGGCGTCGTGGCGCCGCCCAAGGGCTTCCTCTGGGGGCTCCGGGAATTCTGCGACAGCCGGCGCATCATGCTCGTCGCCGACGAGATCCACTCCGGGCTCGGGCGCACCGGCAAACTCTTCGCCTTCGAGCACGAGGGCATCCGCCCCGACGGCGTCACCCTCGGCAAGGCCCTTTCCGGCGGCTTCTACCCGGTGAGCGCGCTGCTGGGCTCGCATGAGCTCCTGGGCGTGTTCACCCCCGGCAGCCACCGATCCACCTACGGCGGCAACCCGCTGGCCTGCGCCGTGGCTTCCGCGGCCCTGGACGTGCTGCTGGACGAGAAGCTGGTGGACCGCTCAGCCGAACTGGGCGCCTACCTGCTGGAGCAATTGCGCGCGATGGAGAACAGCCGGGTCAAGGAGATCCGCGGCCTGGGCCTGTGGGTGGGGATCGAACTGCGGCCCGACGCCGGTGACGCCCTCTCCGTCTGTGCGGCGCTGCGCCAGGAAGGCCTCCTCTGCACCGCGGCCGGCGAGCGCACCCTCCGCCTGTGCCCGCCCCTGACCGTCACCCGCGAACAGCTGGACTGGGCCCTGGGCAAGCTGAAAGGCGCCCTGGGTCGGTAGGGGCCGTGTCCCGGCGTTCCGCCCAGGTCGTTCCTATGGGTCGCTGCGCGACCCTACGGAACGGAGACGATCGGGTACCAAGGTCCCTGTTCCACACTCGCTGGAAAGCTGGGATCTCCGAAGGAGACCTTCCTCTGGGAGGGACCCCGTAAGTGAAACACCGTCGAAGGTGTGATCCGTGATCAGTACCGCTTCGAGGGGTCGCGCCAGCGACCCGGAGGAGCGAACAGGGCGAATGGGTGGAACCCGAACCTCTAGAAGCGGATTCCGGCGTAGAGGGCGGCGGAGGCCCTGGGGGCGAGGGAGCGCAGGGTGCGGTCGTCGAAGTTGGAGAAGTCGGGCGTGTTGGTCTGGGTGGTCCTCAGGAGGGCGAAGGAACCTTCCAGGCCGATGAACGGATGGGCGCTGCCGCCGACATGGTTGAAGGTGACGTCGTAGCTGCCCCGCACCCAGGGCCGGAGGTAGGTGTTGGACTGGTTCAGCGAGTACCAGGTGCCGTTGACGATGGCGGTGCCCTCGGCGTTCAGGGCCTCGCCCCGGGCCTCCAGGTGCGCGCCCAGGGTGCCGGCGCTGCCGACCTTGCCCATGTAGCCCGCGCCCAGCATCCAGTAGCTGTAGGTGACCTTCACATTCGAAATGTCGAGGTTGGCGTTCGACAGGGAGAAGTTGGAGGACGCGTCGAACATGCCGCCCAGTTCGTAGTACCAGTTGGGGGCCGAGGCGATCTCGCCCTGGAAGCGGATGCCTACGCCGGTCTGGCGGCTGGGCTGGTCGTTGAGGGTCGGATTGGTGGCCACGGTGATCTGGGACGGACGGGTGAGTTCCGCGAACACCTGGATCCGCTGATCCAGCTTGGGCGCGTCCTGGGCTCCAAGGGCGCCCGCGGCCAGGGCCATGATCAGGATGCTGGAGATTTTCACGAATCCTCCTTGTGGCGAGGGGAATGGGATGGGAAGCGGTTCATGGCCAAAGGGCGCCGGTTTTCCGGCATAACCAAGAGGTAAGCAATCAAGGTGCCACGGGAGTGGCCGGACCGTTCACCACCACGATGTCCCAGGGGTAGTTGAAGGGGATCTTGTGGGCGAAGCTCACGTCGTTGCCTCCCGGAACTGTGCTGATGGAGGCTGTGACGGTCTTGACCGCTTCCACCCATTCGCTGCGGTTGATGACCCGCGCGACAGGGACCGGTTTGTTCTTCAGGATCGACTTGAGCGCGAACACGGTCAGGGTGGCGGTAGTGCCGGGCTGCGGCTGCAATTCAGGCGGATACGTCGAACCAGCAGTAGCCGGGGCCTGCCAGATCGCCGCTTTGGAAGGTAGATTTGCCCGAGGGGAGGAAGGTCCGGGCATCGGTCATAAGACTGTCGGTCATGGCTTGGGCGGTCGCCCGCGGGTAGTTGGCGGACAGTAGGAAGATTTGGACATTGGTTCCGTCCTTCAACTCCACGGCCCAGAAATCCGGCGGCACCGGAGTGCCCGTGCCGTCCATGGTGGGGTTATACCAAGTGACCCGGTAGCCGCCGGTGGTGGCGGGCACCAGAGGCAGTCCATTAGCACCGCGGGCCCGCTTGTCGATCACCGTGTCCTGCGGGGGCAGGAAGCCCCAGGCGGTGGTGGCATCGGTCGTGGTTCCGCTGAAGGTGGTGGGAATCTGGTTCAGGTTCCCGGGGGTGCCGTCCGCCAGCCATGTCCTGGAGATGAGGGCGCCCAGGACCGCGTTGTAATGGGGCGAGTAGGCCGTCCAGTAGAACCGGCCAACCCCGGTCGAGGTACCAGTCAATCCTCCTTCAGTGACCGGGGAACTGGCGTCGAAGATACCCCCGTTGACCACATTCAGATTATAGGCGGAGCCGTTGGGGGAGACGTTGGCCACGTCGGGCCAGGGATTGGTGGGGTTGCTGTAGAAGAAATAGGGCAAGGTCGTCGCGGACGTGCCGCTGCTGGCAGTGCATTCATCCGGAGCCGCGGGGACGTTAGCCGGCGCTGGTTGTGGGACTGACTGGATGATGCTGGCATCAAAGACCCCACTGGCGTCCCCCCAACTCAGGCTCGTGCGGTTCAGCACCAGCGGCCGTGCCCAGACCTTCGTCCAAAGGTATTCGGCGTATCCAAAATAGGGACGGTCTTGCCTGGCATTGTAGGTCGTGGGGGTGTCGGGTATCCGGTCCTGGGTGTTGGCATCATAGGGCACGTTGATGTGCCAGAGACCGCCTGAGAGGGGAGCCGAAGAGGGATTGCTGTTCACCAGTTCCGACAGGAAGGAGAGGCCTGCATTTCCCATTGGGGTGGGGTTGAGACCCTCGACTGGATTCGGATCACCGTTCGGTTCAGCACCGAGGTTATAGGGGTCGGGAAGATGCGTGACTGGGTTGGTAATCGGGTTGACATCAAAGAGGCCCACGGTCCCAGTCGCGGTTTGCTTCATTGTATCGAAATCATACGGTTCGCTTTGGCTGGCCGGGGCTCTGAAAGCTTCGAAGGCGCTGACCGACCAATGCTGGGAAGACTGGGTGAGCCCTGTATACAGGTCGTCCATCACAAAGCCGAGGGTGGCCGGACCGGCGGCAGTGCCATATGAACCCAGGTTGCTGGTCGAGAGGAGCGAGTTCCAATCCCGGGTCTCCTCGGCCTTTAGGAAAACGAACCACTCCGGGATGCTTTGATACCCGAGAATGCCGCTAAAGGGTCCAAGCAAACTGGCAGTGGTCGGGAAGTAGGGTGGGAAGCTCAAGACTGGATAGGCATCCGTGGTCGGGACAGACAGCCGATCCAGCCACCTCATGTTGGGCATTTCCACCACGGTGCCAGTGGCACCGCACCAGTTGTTGATCAAGTCGATCGTCCCCTGGAAGGTCCGGGTCTGGGCCGCACTTGTTTCCGTGGCGAAACCGGTGGCGGTGGTCACCTGGAACTGCGGGTTCCACGGATAGGTGGCGTTCTGGAAGGCAAAGGCGGTGCCGTCCGCCAGGGTCAGGGGCCGGGGCCCGTTGGTAATGGAGTTCTCCATGTCCGGATCCAGACCAGGGGCGTTGGGAATGGAGAACATGTAGGTCGAGGCATCTTTGGTGCCGCCCAGGACGCTGGGCGGAATGCTGAGCCAGAACGTGACATTGGAACGGACCGGAATGTCGATCGAGGCGACGTTGCCGCTGGAAACGGTGTACGTGTTGTTCATTCCATCCTGGAAAATACTGACCTGGGCGCCGTTGCCGTTCGCGGGCAGTTGAGCGTAGGTATAAGTATCCGGGGCGGAGGTGGGGGACCGCTGACGATACAGGAAAGCCAGATCAAACGTCTGGGTGTTGGTGCCGTCCACGATGACCCACTTCTGATAGGTGTTCGGGTTGGCATTGGGCCCATTGGATGAGGGGCGGTTGAAGGCATCGGTGACGGTCAGGGTGACTAGGCACGGAGTCAATACCCCGGTCTGTCCATTGAAGAACACGTCCCCCGGGCTGGCGGTGGTGGCATTGGCGGGGTTGGCGGGCGCTCCGTTCTGGAAGGTCCAGGTGTAGGTCAGGGTGGAGTCCAGGCTGCCCGGCAGGGTGCCGACGCCGCTGAAGTTGAGCTTGCCGCCCACCGGGATGACCACCAGGTCCGGACTGTTGGCGGTGGGGGGGTTGACCAAGCCGGCCGGGGTCCCGGAGGGCAGCGCCGTCGTGCTGGGCAGCGTGTTGCTGGCCTGGGGCGTGGTGATGGTGGCGGTGGGGTAGGTGTTGTAGGTGATGCTGAAGGTGCAGGACGCGGTGGGCAGCGGGGCCGGGGTGCGCCCGTCATTGGCGGTGACGGTGACGGTGGCCGCCTTGGTGGTGCTGGTGAAGCTGTCGGCGTAGGCATGGGTGAGGGAGACGGGCACGCCGGAGGTGGTGGTGGTGGTGCCGGTGCTCCCGGTGGTGGGCGAGGTGCCGTCGCCCCAGTTCACGCTGTAGGTGATCGGATCGTTGTCCAGGTCGGTGACTGTGAAGCCCAGGTTGACCGGCTTGGAGGTGAAGCCGGAGGTGCTGGGGGAGGCCGGGGTGGTGATGAGGATGGTGGGGGGATGGTTCGCCCCGGTTGAAATGATGGTGATAGCCGGTAGGGTCACCGGGGCGCTTTGGTTGCCCTGGTTGTCGCTGACCGTGAGGGTCGGGTTGGCGGTCCGGGAGCCGGTGCTGGCAGCGGCCGAGAAGGTCACGGGAATGTTGAAGTTGCCGCCGCTGCCGGCGGTGATGGTCCCCACGGACGCGGCGGGGCTGGTCAGGGGATCCCCGGGGTTGAAGGCCAGGTTGCTGGGGGCGATGGTGGCCCCAGTGGAGGAAGTGGTGGCATTGACCACGAAGGTGAACACCACGGTCCCGGGGATCTGCACCTGGAGGCTTTGCGCCGCGGGGGGGGTGATCACGGTGACGGTGACCGGGCTGGGCGACGAATTCACGGTCTCCGGAAGCTGCACGTCATTGCCCAGCAGCCCCTGGCTATCCTGGCTCTGCACGTCGACGGTGAAACTGCCCGAGTTCTGGAAGGAGTGGGTGACGCTGCAGGCGCCGTTCACCGCCGTGACGGTTTTGGGGGCCGTACCGTCGCCGAAATGCCAGATGAAGCTGGCCACGGTCCGGCCGACGGTGGAGTCCGTCGCCGAGGCGGAAAAGGTGTACTGCTTGAACTGGCTCAAGGGATTGTCGGGGGGCGTCACCGCGATCGCCGAGGTCACCGGCGGAACGGCGGTGGCCACGATCGAGCCGCCGGCGCTGGAACCTCCGCCCCCGCAACCGGCCAGGGCCCCAAGGATGGCGAGAGGAATGAAAACACGGTTGGTAATCGTCCATGGCCGCATTGTTGCCCCTGCTGGATGGGTGTTCATTATCTCTCTCGGTAAGAATGGAGGCCTACTATAGGATTATCGGTTTCTCTTCGGTAATCCTAACATGTCCATCAGATCTAATTAATCAATCCCTTTTTCAGCCCTGGACCCAGCGGGTTTCCAATCCCAGCAGCCGGTCCACCGCGGCTCGGCCCCGGGGGCCGGGGTCGACGGTGAATTCGTTGACCCATGCGCGCACATAGCGCCCCACCATGCCGGTGTCCATGCCCCGGCCGAAGGACTGGGCGTAGGCCACGCTCTCGTCGTGCCGGGCCATGGCCATTTCCACGCTGCGCCGCATGAGCCCGGCGAACCGCTCCTTCACCGCCCGGGGCAGGCTCCGGCGGATGGCGTTGCCGCCCATGGGCAGGGGCAGGCCGCAATCGGCCTTCCACCAGGCGCCCAGGTCCTGCACCAGGTGCAGCCCCTGGTCCCGGTACATCGAGCTGGCTTTCGTGGATCAGCAACCCGGCCTGGTAGCGCCCCTCCACCACCGCCGGCATGATCCGGTCGAAGGGCAGCAGCGCGACCTGCAGGTCCGGCATCCACTTGCGCATGGCCAGGTAGGCGCTGGTGCGCAGGCCGGGGATGGCCACCGTCACGGCGCGCAGGTCCGCCGGGGTCATGGCGGTGCGGGCCACCACCAGGGGTCCGGTGCCCTCCTGGATGCTGGAACCGGCCGTCAGAAGCTCATAGCTGTCCACCAGTTCGGGATAGGCCCCGAAACTGATCGCGGTGACCTCGTAAGCGGCCCTCCAGCGCCTCAGCGTTGAGGGTCTCGATGTCCTTGCGGACGAACCGGAAGTCGAACCCCTCGGGGTCCAGCCAGCCCAGGGCCAGGGGCGCCATCATGTAGGCGTCGTCGGAATCGGGGCTGTGGGCGATGGTGAACGGCATCAGCGGCCTCCAGAAGGCGAAGCGTGCTCCCGGAGGGAGCGTTTTTCCTTGACCCGCTCGATGGCCTTCGCCGCCAGCGCGTACCCCGGGTTCTCGCGCAGGGCGCTCTGGAAGTGTTCCAGGGCCTGGTCGAGCCGGCCCATGGCCTCGAACGCGCGGCCCAGGTTGAAATGGGGATAGCAGTAGCTCTCGTAGCGCTTGGCCTTCAGAGCCATGTGCAGCCAGGGGATGGCATCCTCGTACTGCTCCATTTCCAGATAGTAGGCGCCGATGTCGTTGTAGGGCGCGCCGAATTCCGGATCCAGGTCGATGGCCCGGTGGCAGTCGTCGATGGCCGAATCGAAGTCCTTGTGGTAGGACCGCGCCCACCCGCGGTAGGTGAAGGCCTCCGGCGTGCACGCACAGGTCCAGCGACCTGGTGTAGAGCTCGATGGCCCGATCGATCTCGCCGCGCATGTGGTGCTGGTAGGCCTTGCCCACCAGTTCCATCGCCTCTTGTCTTTTTTCCTGGTCGCTCATACCCGCCTCGGCGGCTCCATCATAGAACGGAATTGTCATCATGATCCGCTTTGCAGCCGAAGCAAGCCCACCGCCTGCCACAGGATGGCGCAGCCCATGGCGGCCACCAGGGCCCCGCCCAGGCGCAGCAGCCGGAACCGCCAGACCCGGCTGAGCCGGGTGCTGGCCAGCCCCAGCCCCAGCAGCAGGGGCAGGTTGCCCAGGCCGAAGCAGGCCATGCCCGCCGCGCCCATGCGCCAGGACCCGGCGTCCAGGGAGCGCAGCAGCATCATGTAGACCAGCCCGCAGGGGATCATGCCCCAGGTCAGGCCCAGCAGGTAGGGCGCGCCGCCCCATTTCAGGCCGCGGCCGAGGAAGCGCCGCAGCGGGCCCGGCATGGGCAACTCCATGATCGCGTCGGCCCGCCTGCCCAGGGCCAGGAACAGCCCGAGCGCCAGCATCAGGCAGCCGACGGCCAGCTTCACCCAGACCTGCCAGGGCCAGGCCTGGGCCGCCAGGAGCACCTGCCCCGCCGGCCGGCAGCACTCATGCATGTCCTGGACCGTCTGCAGCCGGGCGAAGCCGCCCAGGAAGCCGATCAGCCCCCCCAGCAGCATGTAGGTGGTGATCCGGCCCGCCTGGAACAGCAGGTGCCTGGGCCACAGCCCGCCCCCGGTCCGGGCCTGGGCCATCCCGAACGAGGCCACGATCGGCCCGCACATGCCCGCGCAGTGCCCCACCGAGCCCAGCAGGCCGGCCATCCACATCACCGCCAGCCAGGGCACCGCGTGGGGCTGGCTCAACCAGGATTCGATCAACGAGGTACCTCCCGGACATGATACCGGTGATCGAACCGGGAACCATGCGGCCGGTCATGACCGAACGCATCTTCAGAACCCAAAAGACCGTTGTATCCTGGTTTCATGACCAACGATTCCCCAGGAACCTTTTGCCAGAACTGCTTCACCTGGAACCCCGGAGACCGGGAGATCTGCCGCAAATGCGGCACGCGCCTGCTCATCGTGGCCGGCGACCAGACCTGGGAGGAGGAAGAGCCCATCGAGGCCGAGGACGACCTGGACGAGCACCTGCTGGAGCGCATCACCGGCCTGGAGGAGACCCTGCGCCGGGTGGAGACCTACCTGGAGACCGTCTCGGACCAGCTGGGCCGCCTGGAGCGCTCGGAGGTCATGCTGCGCAACGGGCTCATGTCCCTGGTGCAGGAGATGGAGCAGAAGGGCCAGCTGGACGGCCGGGCCTTCTCGTCCCGCTGGGAGCAGCTGGTGGAGGAGAACCTTCAGCTGATCAGCGCCCGGGAGATCTTCACCCGCTACCGCGCGCGGATCCTGCCCATCGCCAAGCCCAAGGCGGTCTCCCAGCTGCGCCGGGCGCTGCTGGAGACCTCGGCCCTGCTGGACAACGGGCTGCTGCCCGAAGCCGCCACGCGCCTGGCCGAGGCCCTGGCGCTCGACCCGAAGAACTATGAACTCCTGTTCACCGTCGCCGCGCTCAAGGAGGTGGCCCAGGCCTGGGAGGAGGCCGAGCAGCTGGCGCGCCGGGTGGTGGCCCTGAGCCCGCGCCATTATGAAGGATGGATGCTGCTGGCCAAGATCATCCAGGACGACCCCGAACGGGCCGACGCCGCCGTCGAGACCCTGCGCACCGCCGCGGAGCTGCGGCCCGACGAGGTGGCCCCCAAGGTCCAGCTGGCCGAGCTGCTGCTGGACGAGGACGACCTCCAGGGCGCCATGGAATCCGCCAAGGAGGCGGTGGCCCTGCAGCGGGACGGCGAGACCCTCAGCCTGCTGGCGAGGTCCTGCTGGCCCGGGGCGAAGCGGCCACGGCCATCGCCCTGCTGAAGGAGGCCTCCGGCTTCCAGCCCGGGGACCTGCGCATCCGCGAACTGCTGGCCGAAGGCTACATCCTGGCCGACGAGCGGCCCAAGGCGTTCACCATCCTGCAGGAACTGCTGCGCCAGCATCCCGGCGACCCCGACCTGCTGCTGCTGCTGGACGCCGAGAACCCGGCCCAGCTGCGTTCGGCCCGGGGCGGCAAGACCGAGGCCCGGTACCTGCTGGACGAGGTCGAGGACTGGCTGGCCGAGGGCAACCTGGCCGAGGCGGAGACCGCCCTGCGCCGGTCCCGGCGCAAGGACCGCAGCGAGCGCCTGGACTGGCTGGAGCTGCTGCTGGCCTTCCGCCGCGACCCCAAGGGCAGCCTGGCCAAGGCGGTGGGCTTCGCCGGTTCCGCCCGCCACCCGAGGCTCTGCTTCCAGGCGCTGCACCTGGCGGTGGACTGGTTCATGGACAAGAACGACGAGAAGGGCCTCAACATGGCCCTGAACACTTTCCTCGCGGTGCACCCCAAGAGCAGCGGCGCCTGGGAGGCGGCGATCATCCGCCAGGCCTACCGGCTCATGAACGGCCCGGTGAGCGAGGACGACCTGCGCGAGGTGCGCCGGCTCCAGGCCAACCCCCTGCCCGGCCAGGAAGCCCGGGCCCGCACCCTGCTCGGCCAGTACCTGCTGGAGCTCAAGCGGCCCAAGGACGTGGCCGACCTGGTCGGCCCCGTGATCGCGACCGAACCAACGCATGATCAACCACTTCCAGCTGGGCAGCGCGCTGGTGGCGCTGAAGCAGCGGGAGGAGGGCCTGGCGGTGCTCCAGGACGGGCTGGATGCGGATCCCGGCGACCTGCCCGAGGACCAGGCCGTGCTCCTGCGCGGCAAGATGCAGACCATGATCAAGGACCTGGAAAAAAACCTGAGTCGCGCTTGAGGCTTTCAACTCCGGCCGTGACAAAGTTGACAACCTCGGTCATGATTACTGAGTAGTGCAGGAAGGGGAGTTGGCCATGAGCACATCCTTGCAGCAGGTCACCAGCGAAGAGTACAAGTACGGTTTCGTCACGGACATCGAATCCGACAGCGTGGCCCCGGGCCTCAACGAGGACGTCATCCGCTTCATCTCTCAGAAGAAGGGTGAACCTGAATGGCTGCTTGAGTTCCGTTTGAAGGCCTACCGCCACTGGCTGACCCTGGTCGAGCCGGAGTGGGCCAACGTGACCTACCCGAAGCCGGATTTCCAGAAGATCGTCTACTATTCCGCGCCCCGGCAGAAGGCGCCCAAGTACCAGAGCATGGACCAGGTGGATCCCGAGCTGCTGCGCACCTTCGCCAAGCTGGGCGTGCCCATGGACGAGCAGAAGGCCCTGGCCGGGGTGGCGGTGGACGTGGTGTTCGACAGCGTGAGCGTCACCACCACCTACAAGAGCCGGCTGGCCGAGGTGGGCATCATCTTCTGCAGCTTCAGCGAGGCGGTGCGGGAGCACCCGGAGCTGGTGCGCAAGTACCTGGGATCGGTGGTGCCTCCCACCGACAACTTCTACGCCGCGCTCAACTCCGCGGTGTTCACCGACGGCTCCTTCTGCTTCATCCCCAAGGGCGTCGCCTGCCCCATGGACCTCTCCACCTACTTCCGGATCAACAACAAGGAATCCGGCCAGTTCGAGCGCACCCTGATCGTGGCCGAGGAAGGCGCCTCGGTGAGCTACCTGGAAGGCTGCACCGCGCCCCAGTTCGACGTCAACCAGCTGCACGCCGCGGTGGTGGAGCTGGTGGCGCTGGAGGAGGCCAGCATCAAGTACAGCACCGTGCAGAACTGGTACGCCGGCGACAAGGACGGCGTGGGCGGCATCTTCAACTTCGTCACCAAGCGCGGCATGTGCAAGGGCCGCAACAGCAAGATCAGCTGGACGCAGGTCGAGACGGGCAGCGCCATCACCTGGAAGTACCCCAGCTGCGTGCTGCTCGGCGAGAACAGCGTGGGCGAGTTCTACAGCGTGGCCCTCACCAACCACAGGCAGCAGGCCGACACCGGCACCAAGATGGTGCACATCGGCCGCAACACGCGCTCGACCATCATCTCCAAGGGCATCAGCGCCGGCGTCAGCGCCAACAGCTACCGGGGCCTGGTGAAGGTCATGGCCAAGGCCGAGGGCGCCCGCAACTTCAGCCAGTGCGATTCCATGCTGATCGGCAGCAAGTGCAGCGCCAACACCTTCCCCTACATCGAAGTGCAGAACCCGACCGCCAAGGTCGAGCACGAAGCCACCACCTCCAAGATCGGCGAGGAGCAGCTTTTCTATTTCCAGCAGCGGGGCATCCCGGCCGAGGACGCCATCTCCATGATCATCAACGGCTTCTGCAAGGACGTGTTCCGCGAGCTGCCCATGGAGTTCGCGGTGGAAGCCACCCGGCTGCTGGGCCTCAAGCTCGAAGGCAGCGTCGGCTAACCAAAATACTCTCGGAGTCCAGCATGCTTTCCATCCGCAATCTCACCGCCCGCATCGGGGACAACGAAGTCCTGAAGGGCATCGACCTGGAAGTCAAGGCGGGGGAGGTGCACGCCATCATGGGGCCCAACGGCAGCGGCAAGTCGACGCTGGGCAAGGTGCTGGCGGGCCATCCGGCCTACGAGGTGACCGGCGGCGAGGTGCTGTTCGACGGGCGCAACCTGTTCGAGCTGGCGGCGGACGAACGGGCCCGGGCCGGCATCTTCCTGGGCTTCCAGCACCCCATCGAGGTGCCCGGGGTGAGCAACGCCTCCTTCCTGCGCCTGGCCTACAACAAGAAGGCCGAAAGCGACGGCCGGGACGAGCTGGACCCCCTGGAGTTCGACGACTTCATCCGGGAGAAGATCCGGCTGGTGAAGATGGACGAATCCTTCCTGGACCGCAGCCTCAACGAGGGCTTCTCCGGCGGCGAAAAGAAGCGCAACGAGATCCTGCAGATGTGCGTGCTGGAGCCCAGGCTGTCCATCCTGGACGAGCTGGATTCCGGCCTCGACATCGACGCCCTGCGCGTGCTGGGCGAGGCGGTGACCGCGCTCATGAGCCCGGAGCGGGCGCTGCTGGTCATCACCCACTTCCCGCGCATCCTCGAGACCATCCACCCCGACCGGGTGCACGTGCTCTCCGCCGGGCGGATCGTGCGCACCGGCGGCATGGAGCTGGCGCTGGACCTGGAGGAGCGCGGCTACGACTGGCTCAAGGGCGAAGGGGCCGCCGCGGCCCCGGCCGGGAGGGCGTGATGGCGGCCGTCATGGAGCAGCAGCAGGGGCGGACCCCGCAAGGGCGGACCCCGCTCCTGCCGGCGGTCCTGGCCCAGCCCCGCCCCGCGGGCTGGGAGGAGGGGCGCGCCCGGGCCGAAGCGGCGCTGTCGAGCCTGGACTGGCCCAGCACCCGCCAGGAGGCCTGGAAGTACACCGACCTGGCCCCCGTGAAGGCCGTGGAATTCACCCCCGGGACCGCGGTGCCGGTGGACATCGGGCCGCTGATCCTGCCGGAGGCGCGCGGCTCCCGGCTGGTGTTCGTCAACGGGCGCTACGACCCGCACCGCAGCAACACCTCCAACCTGCCCGCCGGGGTGCGCCTGATGAACCTGGCCGCCGCCCCGGCGCTGGCCCACGAGCTGGGGTCCCTGGCCCGGCCCGGCGGCACCGACCCGTTCGCCGAGCTCAACGCCGCCCGGTTCCAGGACGGCGCCCTGGTCATCATCCCCAAGGGGATCCGGGTGGAGGCGCCCCTTCACGTGCTGTTCGTCTCCGAAGCCGGCGACGGGCAGGCCACCGCCTCCCTGCCCCGGCTGTTCGTGGTGCTGGAGCGCAATGCCTGCGCGACCCTGGTGGAGGAGTACCAGGGCAGGGGCCGCTACCTCACCTGCGCCGTGACCGAAGTGATCGTGCGCGAGAACGCCAGCCTGGACCACGAGCGGATCCAGCGGGAGTCCGCCGAGGCCTTCCACTTCTCCAGCCTGGCGGCCAGGGTTCAGCGCGACGGCCAGTATGCCTGCCGCACCGTCACCTTCGGCGGGCGCCTGTCCCGCTCGACCCCCCAGGTCACCCTGGCCGAATCCGGCGCCAGCCTGGTCCTGGACGGCCTGGCCCTGCTGGACGGCGCGCAGCTGGCCGACACCCACTCCTTCATCGACCACACCGTGCCCGCACTGCACCAGCCGGCAGGCGCACAAGACCATCGCCGACGGCGAGGCGCTGGCCGTCTTCAACGGCATCATCTACGTGCGCAAGGACGCCCAGGGCACCGACGCCCAGCAGCAGTGCCGAGGCCTCCTGCTCTCGCCCCACGCCCGGGTCGACGCCAAGCCCCAGCTGGAGATCTACGCCGACGACGTCAAGTGCGCCCACGGCGCGGCCATCGGCCAGCTCGACCCCGAGGCCCAGTTCTACCTCCAGAGCCGCGGCCTGCGCCCGGCCCTGGCCCGCAACCTGCTCACCTACGCGTTCGCTTCCGACCTGCTGTCCGGCATCCCCGTGCCCAGCCTCAAGCGTCAGCTCCGCCAGACCGTCCTGGCCCGCACCAACGCCGAGCATCTGGAGACGCTCCCATGACCATTTCCGCCCCCGCCCCTGGACATCGCCCGGATCCGCCAGGACTTCCCGGTCCTCAACCAGCCCTTCCACGGCAAGCCCCTGATCTACCTGGACAGCGCCGTGAGCGGCCTCCCGCCCAGGCAGGTCGTGGACCGGGTGACGCCACTACCAGACGTTCGAGCATACCAATGTGCACCGGGGCGTCTCGACCCTCAGCCAGGAGGCCACCGACCGCTTCGAGGAGGCCCGGGAGAAGGTGCGCGCCTTCATCAACGCGCCCTCCAGCGCCCAGATCATCTGGACCCGGGGCACCACCGAAAGCGTCAACCTGGTGGCCCAGACCTTCGGCCGGGCCCAGGTGGGCGCCGGCGACGAGATCCTGCTGTCGGCCATGGAGCACCATTCCAACATCGTCCCCTGGCAGCTCCTGGCCCAGGAGAAGGGCGCCCGGATCAAGGTCATCCCCATGACCGACGCCGGCGAACTGATCCTGGACGACCTGGAGTCGCTGATCAGCGCGCGCACGAAGATCCTGGGGGTGACCCACGTCTCCAACGTGCTGGGCACCATCAACCCGGTCAAGGAGATCATCGCCCGGGCCCACGCCAAGGGCGTGCCGGTGCTGGTGGACGGCGCCCAGGGCGTCCCGCACCTGCCGGTGGACGTGACCGACCTGGACGCGGACTTCTACGTCTTCAGCGGGCACAAGCTCTCCGGCCCGACCGGCATCGGCGTGCTCTACGGCCGGCGCGAACTGCTGGAGGCCATGCCGCCCTGGCAGGGCGGCGGCAGCATGATCCTGTCGGTGGCCTGGGAAAAGACCACCTTCTGCGGCCTGCCCACCAAGTTCGAGGCCGGAACCCCCGCCATCGCCCAGGCCATCGGCCTTGGGGCCGCCATCGACTACCTCCTGGCCCTGGGCCTGGAGCGCATCGGCGCCCACGAGCACGACCTGCTGGCCTATGCCCACGAGCGCTGCTCGGCCATCCCCGGCCTGCGCATCATCGGCCGGGCGAAGAACAAGGCCAGCGTCCTGTCCTTCGTCCTGGACGACATCCATCCGCATGACATCGGCTCCATCCTGGATCATGAAGGAATCGTAGTGCGTGCGGGACATCACTGCGCCCAGCCGGTGATGCAGCGGCTTGGCATTCCCGCCACCACCCGCGCCTCCTTCTCCTATTTCAATACGCGGGAGGAGATCGACGCGCTGGTCTCTGGCATCCTGAAGGTGCAGGAGATATTCAAGTGAGCGATCCCCGGGAGCTCTACCAGGAAGTGATCATCGAGCACAACAAGAAGCCCCGGAACTACGGGGACCTGGAACCCTGCACCCACCACGCACACGGGCTCAACCCCCTGTGCGGCGACGACATCGTCCTGAAGGTGGTGGTGGCCGACGGGATCGTCCAGGACATCCGCTTCCAGGGCCAGGGCTGCGCCATCTCCAAGGCTTCCAGCAGCCTCATGACCGTCAACGTCAAGGGCAAGCCCCTGGCCGAGGCGGAGCTGATGGCCGCGCAGTTCCGGGAGATGATCCGGGGCAGCCTGGACACCGCGGTGGACCCCAACATCCTGGGCCGGCTCAGCCTGTTCCAGAACGTCAAGAACCTCCCCAGCCGGGTCAAGTGCGCCGTGCTGCCCTGGGCCACCCTGCACAGCGCCCTGCACGGGGAAGAGACCGTCAGCACCGAATAGGATCCCGCCCCATGCCCAAGATCGCGGAAATCGAATACACCCCCAATCCCAACGCGGTGAAGTTCGTGCTCAAGGAGCCGGTCACCTCGGGCTTCCCCAAAGCGTTCCGGGACAAGGAGATGGCCGAGTACGACGAGCTGGCCAAGGGGCTGTTCGCGGTGCCCCACGTGGCCTCGGTGTTCATGCAGGACAAGTTCGTCACCGTGACCAAGGACGACGGCGTCGGCTGGACCGAGCTCCTGCCCAAGCTGGCCCCGCCCATCCGCCAGGCCCCGTCCGCCGCCGGCCAGGCGGCCCCCGCGGCGCCCCACTGGGACCGGCCCGAGGTTGACGAGAACGACCCGATCATCCAGGATGTGCGCAAGGTCCTGGCCACCGCCATCCTGCCCGCCCTGGCCGCCGACGGCGGCGGCCTGGACATTGTCGGCCGGCACGAGAAGCAGATCATGATCCGCTACCAGGGCGCCTGCACCTCCTGTCCCTCGGGGCTCACGGGCACGCTCATGGCCATCGAGGGGATCCTGCGCAAGGAAGTGGATCCGGAGATCGTCGTCATTTCCGTCTGATTGGGAGCCGGTCCCGGTAGGCGCGGGCGGTTGTGAGCACGGTCGTCCGCGCCCTGGCCTACCGAGGCTCCTACCGGGTGGCGGAAGTCCCATGATTCATCGACTTGGCGACTTGAAGAAAAAGACCAGACGCAGAGTTCACCGAGGAGCAGAGTCCGCTGAGCTGAACCACCCCACGCTCGGCAAGCATGGCCCTCCAGGGTTCGGCAGGCAGGTCCCCCCAAATGCACATGGCATTCCGGTAGCGCGTTGGTACAGCGGAAACCCCATGTGCATTTGGGGGGACCTGCCTGCCGAACTCCCTGGGCATAGCCCAGGGACCCCGCCTTCGGCGGGGCCTTGAGGGCCATGCGGCGAGTGGGTCGGAGCCTTTTTTGCCCGCTAACCGGTCAGTTATCAGCGACCTCTGCTCCTCGGCGAACTCTGTGTATAATTTTTTTATCAAATTCACCACGGCATGGACTTTGGCCACGGCAACAAGGTTGTTTCAAAAACCCAGAGCTCTGTGACCATTCCGTCAACTCGATGGGCAAACGATCGAACCAAAGAGTTATTTTGCAGACACCCTCTTATTTCATCGAGTGCAGGCCGATCATGTTGCCCTCGGTATCCACCACCAGAGCGATGTGCCCGTACTCGCCGATGGTCATCTTGGAGCGCTGCACCCTTCCGCCGGCGCGGGCCGCCCTGCCCTCCTCCACGGCGCAGTCCTCGCAGTGGAAATACACCACGCAGGAATTGCCGCCCGAAGGAAAGCCCGCCATCCTGACCAGGGCCCCGGAAGCGCCGTAGCTGTTCATGTCGCCCGCAAAGGACCACATCTCCAGTTCCGTTCCGCCGAGCTTCTGCAGGCTCACCTGGAACACGGACTCATAGAACCGCTTGGCGCGGTCCATGTCCTGCACGTAGATCTCGAACCATGCGACCGGGTTGCTGCTCAAGGGAGGCCTCCTGAGGAAGGAACGCGCCCCAATTATAAAACGTTGGAGGCCTTGTGCCGCCGGCGCCGGGCCTTGTTGGCCACCCGCACCACCGGATCCGCCCCCTCCATCCACTGCCGGATCCGGTCGGCGTCGCCGAAGCGGGAGCCGCGGCCGGTGGAGTCCAGCAGGATGATCACCACCGGACGCTGGTTGAGCTGGGCCTGCATCACCAGGCATTGCCCGGACTCGTCGATGAAGCCGGTCTTGGACAGGCCGATGCGCCAGCGCGAGCTCAGCAGCAGCCTGTTGGTGTTGTGGAAGGCGATGGGGTGGCGCCGGCCCATGATGGTGGCCGCCTCCTGGGTGGAGCAGGTGCGGATCATCGGGTAGTGGTCGGCCGCGTCGACAATCTTGGCCAGGTCCCGGGCCGAGGCGACGTTGCCGCTGGAGAGGCCGGCGGGATCCTCGAAATGGGCGGTGGCCAGGCCCAGGGCCGCGGCCTTGGCGTTCATGGCCGCGACGAAAGCGGCCAGCCCGGCGGGATAGGTGCGGCCCAGGGCATGCGCGGCGCGGTTCTCGGAGGACATCAGGGCCAGCAGCAGGGCCTCGCCCCGGGTCAGAGTGGTGCCCACGGGCAGCCTGGAACGGCTGTGCCGGAGCATGTCCTTGTCCTCTTCCAGGATGGTGACGGACTCCCGCATGTCCGGCTGGGCGTCCAGCAGGACCATGGCGGTCATGAGCTTGGTGATGGAGGCGATGGGCTGGGCCTCGTCGGTGTGCTTGTCCAGCAGCAGTTCGCCGGTGCGCTGGTCCTGCACCAGGGCCGAAGCCGAACGCAGCGCCAGCCTCGGGCTGGCCGGGATGCCCCGGGCCGAAGCCCAATTCCCGCACAACGTCACCGCCAGCGCCAACCACCCGTGCCTGAACTGCATGTACTGCCTCCTTGCCCCAACGTTTTCAAATCTTTGCACTAACCTTGGACCAGACTGCCGGCGGGTAAGTTGATTGGTAGATTACCCGAGTCACCGCCCCGAAACTACAACTTTGCCGCGACACTGGCGACCTTGTCGGCCATGCGCTGGTCCCGGTCTGAGCGGGTGCCCAGCTTGATGTCGGTGTGGATGCGCGGGACGCCCATGGCGTGGAGCGCTTCATGGCAGGCCCTGAGCGCCGCCATGACCGCGTCCCACTCGCCCTCGACGTTGGTGCCGTTGGCGTGCAGTTCGTGGTGCAGCCCCGCCCGGCCCAGCACCCGCTCCACTTCGGCCACATAGGGAGAAAGGGAGACGCCGGTGCCCACCGGGACGACCGTGAAATCGACGATGACGTGCATGGTTGACCCCTCCAGTTCAAGGCTTGCATGATTGGTGCCACTTCGGGATCGGGGAAACGGATGGACTGGACTGCGTGTATGCTGTCCTGGCCTCCGGGAGGGACCATGCCCGCCACCCACCGTTTTTCCGCCTACCTGGTCACCCGGGACGACCGGGGCGCCTGCCACGGCGAAGTCCGGACCGACCTGTCCCTGGACCAGCTGCCGCCCGGGGGTCTCCTGATCCGGGTGGACTGGTCCTCCATCAATTACAAGGACGCCCTGTCCGCCACCGGCAACCCGGGAGTCACCAAGCAGTATCCGCACATCCCCGGGATCGACGCCACGGGCACCGTGGTGGCCGCGGATTCCGGGCCGTTCGCCCCGGGCGACCCGGTGATCGTCACCGGCCACCGGTTCGGCATGGACCACTGGGGCGGATTCGCCCAGTACATCCGGGTCCCGGTCGAGTGGGCGGTGCCGCTCCCGGCGGGCCTGAGCCCGCTGGAGAGCATGCGCCTGGGCACCGCCGGCTTCACCGCGGCGCTGGCTGTGGAGGCCATCGTGACCATGGAGCGCCGGCGCGGCCCGCTCCCCGTCCTCGTCACCGGCGCCACCGGGGGCGTGGCCATGGCCGCCGTCGCCATCCTGGCCAAGCTGGGCTGCCCGGTGACCGCGCTCACCCGCAAGGAGGCCGCGCGCGGCCGCCTGCGCCAGCTGGGGGCCGGGGAGGTGCTGACTCCGGAGCAGCTGGAGGACAGCGACAAGCCCATGCTGAAGGAGCGCTGGTCGGGGGTGGTGGACACGGTGGGCGGACCAGGCCTGGAGTACCTGGTCAAGACCACCGTCGCCGGCGGCGTGGTCACCACCTGCGGCATGGCGGCGGGCAACCGCTTCAGCTCATCCGTCTTCCCGTTCATCTTGCGCGGCGTCACCCTGGCCGGGATCGACTCCGCCGCGCAGCCGCCCGACCACAGGGCCGCCATCTGGGGCCGCCTGGCCACCGACTGGCATGTGGACCTGGGGCAGATCTGCAGGGAGACCGATCTGGCCGGCATCGGCGGCTGCGTGCGGGAACTGCTGGCGGGGACGCATGTGGGGCGGACGGTGGTGAAGCTATAGGTGGTCGCCCTGCGGATGGGCCAATAGCGATAGAGCGCTTTCCCGCGGATGGCTTCCAGCGCGATCGGGCCCCAGAACCTGCTGTCATAGCTGTTGTTAAAATTGTCTCCCAGGCAGAAGACCGCTCCCTCAGGGACCCGCATCGGTCCACAGCTCACCAGTGGGATGAGTTCTTTGGGGAGGAGGATGCCGGTCGTCCATTCCGGCATCGCCCAGTGGGATTGTGCCACCCCGTTCAAGAGAAAGGTCTGGTCCCGGACTTCAACGACATCGCCTGCGATGGCGACGCAGCGTTTTACCCAAAGCTTGCACTCGTTTATTTCGGGCGGTTCAAAGAGAATGAGGTCACCGCGCGAAACCTTGTTCTTTCTGTAATAGGTACATATCGGCCATAATCCCATCATTTGGTTTCATAGTAGGCTGCATGCTGTCAGAAGCATTTGAATAGAATCGATAGCGCGCATGGTAGACCGGCTCCATGGCCCAGTTGTCTGGAGCAGCAGGAAACAGACAACTCATCACGAACCTGTCGAGAAAAAACACGGGAATCGCGATTGACCAACGCAGGTACCAGGGCGTCGATGGTTCCGGACAGGCCTGGGCGCACCGCTTCGCATCCCACGCGACTGCAAGCATCCATGTGCATTCGAGAAACCAGGTCAGGAATAGCCCGGGCAGGCTCTTGAACCACCAGAATGCTCCAAGGCAGAGAATGCCGATGGCGAGCAGGAAGGCCACCACCCCACGTTTGACCCTGGCCGCATGTACATGCCCGAGCCCCGGATAGATGAGGGAAAGCCAAAAGGCCACCCTTGGTGATGGGGCTCGTCGCCCCTTGGTCGTTTCCTTATCCATGGTGGGATCTATTACATATTTTCTAATTTAATTGAACATGTGCATACAATAAAAATTTTATTATTATCTCAATTGATACATATGAATGGTCTTCGTCGGTATTCCTTGTCCCTTGATATCAATGTCGAGAACGATCCGATAGTTTCACGTGAAACTTTCGGGCCTTTCGAATCATTCTTCGCCCAAGGGCGAGGCACGTGCCAATACGTGTAAGGAGTAAATATTTTTTTAACCGTTCAGGGGGTCCCCATGCGGATGGGTCTTGGCTTGTAATGGATTGTTTTTCCCTCGGAGATCCTCGGTTCCCTCGGCGCCTCGGCGATAGGCAGTTTCTTAACTCACGCGGCGCGAATAGCAGATGCGCAGTAAGGGGTTTGAAAAAGCTTATCGCCGAGGCGCCGAAGATGCCGAGGATCGCCGAGAAAGGCAGTAAGCGCTCTTGGTTCAATACGCGTTAAAGAGAGCGGGTTAGCTGAACGGTTACATATTTTTTTAATCATAGGAGGAATGCATGTCCAAAAGGCTGAATCTGGCTCCGCTGAATAGCCCCAAGGAGATCCCCTTGGAAGATCTGATATTTGTAACAGGTGGCTTGTTCCCCGTGAGAGTCGGCTGGAAAATGTTGACCCACCCCACCCGAGTCGGCGATTCCAGCGCGGACGCCTGGTATGCCGGGTATGCCGCCCAGGAGGCGGCAAAGGCGGCCGCTCAGGCCAGAGAAGCTCAGCAGGCCAGAGCTCTGGCCTGGAAGTCCGCCCACCCGGATTTTTTCAGAACTCCGACCATCCAGGAATCCATCAACCAGAGGTGGGAAGGCCTGGGTCACCATTTAGCCCGCGCCTCTCGCCCCTATCACCCCCAACTCCACCAAGGTCACCACTAAACGACAAGCTTGCACGTGACCGGCCTTGCCCCTGATTTCTTCCGCCCCGAAGCCCTGCAGCACCACCTCCAGGCCGAGGAAGGCCACGGTCTCGTGCGGGTCTCGCCCCCCTGGACCTGGGCGCTGCTGCTGGCGCTGCTCTCCCTGCTGGCGACGGCGCTGCTGGCTTCGATCTTCGGCAGGGTGGAGGTGAACGGGCGCGGGCGCGCCATCCTGCGGCCGCGCTCGGGCATCCGGGTGGTCATCGCCAAGGTGGAGGGCACGGTGGGCCGGATCGAGGTCCGCTCGGGCCAGGAGGTCAAGGCGGGCGACGTGCTTGCGCGGATCGAGGCGCCGCCGGTGCAGGCCCAGCTGCTGGAGGCCCGGCGCCAGCTGGAGGCGGTGCGCGGCCAGTTCAGGGTCACCGCCGCCCTGCAGGACCGGGCACACGCGGAGCAGGCGCGCCGGCTCGGGGCGCGCATGGAGAAGCTCGGCCAGCAGATCCAGAGCCAGCGCGGCTCCATCGATCGCCTGGAACGGGACCTCCGGCGCAGCCTCGCCCTGGAACGCCACGGCATCGTCAGCCCGGCCCAGACGGACCAGGCCCGGGAGGCCGCGGCCCAGGCCTGGCGCCACCTGAGCCTCACGGAACAGTCCCTGGAGCAGGCGTCCCAGGAGCTGGCGACCCTCGAGAACGGGCGCCAGGAAACCCTCTGGCAGCGCCGGCAGACGGTCCAGAACGCCGAGGTGCGGGCCGAGGCGCTGGGCTTCATGCTCGGCCAGACCGTGCTGGAGGCGCCCGAGGACGCGCTGGTGGAGGCCATGCTGGCCAGGCCCGGCGAGGTGGTCCGGGCCGGCCAGGCCCTGTGCAAGCTCATCCCCCGGCAGGCGCCGCTGCACGTGGTCTCATTCCTGGAGGAGAAGGACCGCGCTTTCGTCAAGCCGGACGACGAGGTCCAGCTCGAGCTGGACCAGCTGCCCTACGCGGAGTACGGCACGGTCCGGGCCCGGGTGGAGCGGATCGCCGACGACCTGGCTTCCCAGTTCGAACTGCGCGAGGCCCTGGGCGACAACCCGCTGCCGGCCCAGCCGACGTTCCGGGTGGAACTGCGCATCACCGACGCCGGCGCCGTGACCCGGGCCGGAGCCTCCCTGCGCCCGGGCATGCTGATGAACGCCCGCTTCACCCTGCGCCGCCAGCGCCTGATCACCCTGGTGCTGGATCCGCTGCGCAAGTGGCTGCGCTGATGGGGACCCGCAAAAATAAAAACGCGCCCACAGGCAGAAATTTTCACTCTTTGGTAAATCAACAGCAGAATTGGAAACATTCATTATGCCACAAGCATTTCGTCATGATCAAGACTGGATTTTGGAGGCCTTTCCGCCTAACCTGGATAGCGAGCCGGAACAAGGGGTCCGTAGGGCGGTCCACCTGAAGGCGGCGGCTGGAGGCCCCGTGCTCGCGCACCTGATCCTGAAAGATGGCGAGACCTTCACCGGCCAGGCCCCGTTCGCCGTGGGCGGCAGCGGGGAAGTGGTGTTCACCACCGCCATGGCCGGCTACCAGGAGATCCTCACCGATCCCAGCTTCGCCGGGCAGATGGTCTGCATGACGTTTCCCGAACAGGGCATCTACGGGATCCACCCCGGCCTCAACGAGGGGGCCCGGCCCTGGGCGACCGGCTTCATCTGCCGGCGCATCACCCCCCTGCCCGACCACGTGTTCGCCGAAGGCGAGCTGGGCAGCTGGCTCAAGCGCAACCGGGTCGCCGTCATCACCGAGGTGGACACCCGCGCCCTCACCCAGTACGTGCGCGACGCCGGCGCCCAGCCCGGACTGATCTGGACCGAGGCCGACGGCCCCCTGGAAGCGGGGCTGGCGGCGGCCGCCCAGCTGCCGGACATGTCCGGCCAGGCCCTGGCGGGGGTGGTCAGCTGCGCCGCCCGCTACGACCGCCCGGGCAGGGACGCGAAGTTCCGGGTGGCGGTGCTGGACGGCGGCATCAAGACTTCCATCCTTAATCAGCTGCAACCTTTGCGGGCTGCGACCTGGAAGTCTTCCCATGGGATGCGCCGGCCGCGCGAGCTCACCGCCGCCCGCTTCAGCGGGCTTTTTCTTGGCAACGGGCCCGGGGATCCGGCGGCGCTGCCGGGCATGTGCCGGGAAGTGGCGGCCTGCATCGGCCGGCTGCCCATCTTCGGCATCTGCCTGGGCCACCAGCTGCTGGGCCAGGCCTTCGGCGCCAGCACCTTCAAGCTCAAGTTCGGCCACCGCGGGCGCGAACCAGCCGGTGCTGGACCTGGACACGAACCGGGTGGAGATCACCGCCCAGAACCACGGCTTCGCGGTGGACGAGGCCACCCTGCCGCCCGAAGCTGCAGGTGACCCACCGGCACCTTTCGGACGGCACGGTGGAGGGCTTCCGCCACCGCACCCTGCCCATCTTCAGCCTCCAGCACCACCCGGAAGCCTCCCCGGGCCCCCACGACGCCCGCGGCGCCTTCGGCCGCTTCCTCCGGATGATGGAGAGCCACCATGCCTAGGAACCTCGACATCCAGAGCGTGCTGGTGCTGGGCGCGGGCCCGATCCAGATCGGCCAGGCCTGCGAGTTCGACTACTCCGGCACCCAGGCGCTCAAGGCCCTGCGCGAGGAGGGCGTGCGCACCATCCTGCTGAACTCCAACCCGGCCTCGATCATGACCGACCCCGCCCGGGCCGACGCCACCTACGTGGAGCCGCTCACCCTGGCGGTGCTGGAGAAGATCCTGGAGCGGGAGCGGCCCGACGCCCTGCTGCCCACCGTGGGCGGCCAGACCGCCCTGAACCTGGCCATGGAGGCGCACCGGGCCGGGCTCCTGGAGCGCTTCGGGGTGCGCCTGATCGGCGCCCAGCCGGCGGCCATCGAGCGCGGCGAGGACCGCGAGCAGTTCAAGGCGCTCATGGACCAGCTGGGCCTGGACACCTGCCGGGGCGGCTTCGCCCACAGCCTCGACGAGGCCCGGGCCCTGGCCAGGGTCACGGGGTTTCCCGCCATCATCCGGCCCTCCTACACCCTGGGCGGCAGCGGCGGCGGCATCGCCTACAACATCGACGAGTTCGAAGCCATCATCGCCGCGCGGCCTGGACCTCTCCCCGATCCGCCAGGTGCTGGTGGAGGAGAGCATCCTCGGCTGGAAGGAGTTCGAGCTGGAGGTGGTGCGCGACCTGGACGACAACGTGGAGATCATCTGCGGCATCGAGAACGTCGATCCCATGGGCATCCACACCGGCGACAGCATCACCGTGGCGCCCATCCTCACCCTCACCGACCCGGAGTACCAGCGCATGCGCGAAGCCGCCAAGGCGGTGATCCGGGGCGTCGGGGTGGAGACCGGCGGCAGCAACATCCAGTTCGCGCTCGATTCCGAATCCGGGCCGGATGATCGTCATCGAGATGAATCCCCGCGTCTCCCGCTCCTCGGCCCTGGCCAGCAAGGCCACCGGCTTCCCCATCGCCTGGGTCGCCACCAAGCTGGCCCTGGGCTACCGCCTGTGGGAACTGCCCAACGTCATCACCGGGCGGACCAAGGCGGCCTTCGAGCCGGTGCTGGACTACGTGGTGGTGAAGGTGCCCCGGTTCACCTTCGAGAAGTTCCCGGAGACCGAGGCCCGTGCTGGGCATCCAGATGAAGAGCGTGGGCGAGGCCATGGCCATCGGCCGCAGCTTCCAGGAGGCCCTGCAGAAGGCCCTGCGCAGCCTCGAGGAGGGCTACCTGGGCCTGGCCGGCACGCTGCGCGGCAAGCTCGACCTGGCGCGGCTCAAGGAGCACCTGCTGATGCCCGGCCCCCAGCGCATCTTCTGGATCTACCGGGCGCTCCAGGTGGGCCACACCGTGGAGGAGCTGCACCGCCTGACCCGCATCTCGCCCTGGTTCATCCGGGAGATGGAGGAGATCATGGTGCTGGAGGGCCGCCTGCGCGGCTTCCCCCTGGACAGCCTGCCCGGCGAGCTGCATGGCCAAGGCCAAGCGCGCTGGGTTCAGCGATTTCCAGATCGGCAGGTTCTGCGGCGCCGGCGAGGGCGACGCCACCCGGCTGCGCAAGTCCCGGGGCCTGAACCGGGCGGTGAAGCGGGTGGACACCTGCTCCGGCGAATTCGAGGCGGAGACGCCCTACCTCTACCAGACCTGGGAGGAGCGCTCCGAAGCCCCGCCCACCGCGCGGCCCAAGGCCATCGTGCTGGGCTCGCGGCCCCAACCGCATCGGCCAGGGCATCGAGTTCGACTGCTGCTGCGTGCAGGCGGTGGAGGCCATCCGCGCCCAGGGGGTCGAGGCCATCCTGATCAACTGCAACCCCGAGACGGTGAGCACCGACTTCGACATCTCCGACCGGCTCTACTTCGAGCCGCTCACCTTCGAGGACGTGAAGGCCGTGGTCGACCGGGAGGCCGCCGGCGGCCAGCTGCTGGGCGTGTTCACCCAGTTCGGCGGCCAGACCCCGCTGAAGCTCGCCGCGCGGCTGGACGCGGCCGGCGTGCCCCTGCTGGGCACCGCGCACCAGGCCATCCAGGACGCCGAGGACCGGAACCGGTTCGGCGAAGTGCATCCGCAGGCTGGGCATCCCGGCCGCGCCCTGGGGCATGGCCTCCAGCCTGGAGGAGGCCCAGGCCGTGGCCCAGTCCGTGAGCTACCCGGTGATGGTGCGCCCCAGCTTCGTGCTGGGCGGGCGCGGCATGGCCATCGTGTTCGACGACGCCGAGCTGGCCCGCTACATGCGCGAGGCCTCCATCGTCAGCGAGGACCGGCCGGTGCTGATCGACCGCTACCTGGAGAACGCCCCGGAGCTGGACGTGGACCTGGTCTGCGACGGCGAGACGGTGGCCATCGCCGGGGTGCTGGCGCACATCGAGGAGGCCGGGGTGCACTCCGGCGACTCCTTCGCCGTCTTCCCGCCCCTGGGCATCCCGGGCGGCGTCCTGGCCACGGTGAAGGAGCACAGCCGGCGCGCTGGCCTTCGAACTGGGGTGCGCGGCCTGCTCAACCTGCAGTGGGCCATCAAGGACGGCGTGCCGTACTGCCTGGAGGCCAACCCCCGGGCCAGCCGCACCGTGCCCTTCATCTCCAAGGCCACCGGGGTCAACTGGGCCAGCGTCGCCGCCCGCATCGGCCTGGGGGTGTCCCTGCGCGAGCAGGGCGTCGCCGACGGCCACCCCCTGGCGGTGGCGGTGAAGGGCGTGGTGTTCCCCTTCGCCAAGTTCCCGGGCGTGGACCCGGTGCTCGGCCCGGAGATGCGCTCCACCGGCGAAGTCATGGGCCTGGGCTCGAGCTTCGGCGAAGCCTACGCCAAGGCCCTCGAGGCCTCGGGCATCCGGCCTGCCGCTGAGCGGCACCGTGTTCCTCAGCGTCAAGGACCAGGACAAGCCGCAGCTGCCCGAGCTGGTGCGGCGCCTGGTGGGGCTCGGCTTCGGCCTGTGCGCCACCGAGGGCACCGCCGACGCCCTGGAGAAGGCCGGCTACCGGGTGCGGCGCATCCACAAGGTCAACGAGGGCCGGCCCAACGCCGTCGACCTGCTGAAGAACGGCGAGATCCACTGGGTGGTCAACACCCCCCAGGGCAAGAACGCCTACGCCGACGAGACCAACATCCGGCGCCAGTCCCTGCGGCTGAAGATCCCCTGCATCACCAACATGAGCGCCGCCCTGGCGGCCTGCGAGGCGGTGGACTCGGTGCGCGGGGAGACCCGGGTGCGGACGCTGCAGGACCTGGCGGGGAACTGACCGGGCGCGGCGGAATTCAAATTTCTTCTTTTTTCTCTTTTTTTTTGCTAAAATAATCGTCATGGCATTGATGTCGGGTCATCTCCGGCACAACTTATGGATAAGCCATATGTGTTAATATTATTCAAATAATTATTGATAAACATTTTTGTTTGCGGAATTTTAAAATATGTTTAACATTTTCTCTGCCGATTCGTGGCCGGTCATCGAAGTCCGGTTCACCCCCGCAACCGAAGCCCATCTCTTTAAGCACTGCCATGAAAGCCCGGAAATACAGCCTCACTTCATCGAGAGGATCCTCCTGGAGTCTGAACCAAGGTTCATCTACCCGGACCACAGGCCGGGGCGACTGGTGTTCGAAGGCTATCTCGGATGCAAGCCGTACAGGGTGGTCGTGGAATGGTTGGAGATAAAAGAGTTGCTTATTCTCTACCCCATCAGCGCGCATCGGATCAATCACAAGGACTTCATCCAAAGAATGAATCAATGGAAGGAAAAATCTTGAGCACGTCAAGGAAGCCCGCCGTCATTGAGGCCATCGAGGATCTCATCGCCAGGGGAGAGACATTCACGCCATGCCCTTCCGTGGCTGATATCGAAGCGAGGATGGAGGAAAGCATCCGCGACGTCGAATCCCGCTACACGCCCGATACCCCACCCCGGTTGAAGCTGGGCCGCCCGTGCAAAGAGCTGGGCAGGCGGCAGAGCCGGATGAAGGGCGTGCGGCTGGACGTGGGGTTCCTGGTCCAGCTCGAAGACCGCCTGCGGAAGGAGCACCTGTCCTTCAGCGGCCTGGTCCAGGACCTGCTCGGGGCATGGATGGCCTCGGCGCCCCCGGGTTCTTCGGCCAAGGCCCCTCGTTCTTGATCCATAATCGGGCCTGTCGGTTCGCCGAGACCGCGCCTTCGCGCGCTCAATGAAAGAAACCTATGCCTGTGGGTCCCGTCCGGTCGCTTCTCCTCGCCCTGTCCCTCGCACTGGGCCCGTGTCCGCCCTGCCGGGCCGACGACCCCGCCCCAGCACTGGCCGCCGCCATCCGCCGGATCATCGACGCGCCCCGCTTCGCCGCCGCCACCTGGGGCATCAAGGTGGTCTCCCTGGATTCCGGCCGGGTGCTGTTCGAGCACAACGCCGGCAAGTATTTCGTCCCCGCCTCCAACACCAAGCTGTTCACCGCGGCCATGGCGCTGCAGGTGCTGGGCCCGGAGCTGCGCATCCGCACCTCGCTCTACGCCGCCGCCGAGCCCGGCCCCGACGGCGCGCTGGCCGGCGACCTGATCCTCTACGGCCGGGGCGATCCCACCCTGATGCGGCCGTGGAACGGCGGCCCGTACCGGCCCGACCCGCTGGAGGCCCTGGCCCGGCAGCTCCAGGACCGGGGCGTGCGCACCATCCGCGGCGACCTGGTCGGGGACGACAGCTACTTCGACGCGCCGCCCTACGGCCCCGGATGGGAGTGGGAGGACCTGCGGTTCGCCTACGGCGCCGACCCCACCGCCCTGACCCTGCACCACGACGTGGTCGACGTGTGGGTCTACCCGGCGCGCGGTTGCCGGGCCGGCCCTGCTTCCTGTTCGCCCAGCCGGGGCAGGGCCTGGCCAGCTTCAGCAGCACGGCCACCACTTGCGCGCCCGGGGCGGAGCGGCCGGTGCGGATCGACCGCTGGCCCGGCGAACCCACCATCCGCGTGTCCGGCAGCCTGGCCCCCGGCGCCGCCCCGGTCCGGCTGACCATCACGGTGCACGACTCCGCCCTGTGGGCGCGCCGGGCCTGCTGGAACGGGCCCTGGCCCGCCACGGCATCCAGGTGCAGGGACGGGTGCGGGCCATGCATGCCCAGGACCGCGCCACCCCCCTTGAAACGGACCGGCTGGTGGAGCTGGGCCACCTGGAAAGCCCGCCCCTGCTGGAGATCCTCCGGGAGCTGGGCAAGGATTCCGACAACCTTTATGCCCAGCTTGTTACTGCTCCAGGCGGGCGCCCGGCGTCCCGGCGGCGGCGACACCGCCGCCCAGGGCCTGCTGGCCATGGCCGCCTGGATGGCCCGGGCCGGCCTGGCCCCGGGCGAGCGCGGTGCTGGAGGAGGGCTCCGGCCTGTCCCGCAAGAACCTGCTGAAGCCTGACGCCATCATCCAGCTGCTAACCTACATGGACCGCCAGCCCGAGGCGGCGGCGTTCCGCTCCCTGCTGCCGGTGGCCGGGGTGGACGGCACCCTGCGCGCCCGCCTGGCGGAACACCGCCGCCCAGGGCAACCTGGCGCGCCAAGACCGGCACCCTGCGCGACACCCAGGCGCTGTCCGGCTACGTCACCACGGCCGGCGGGGAGCGCCTGGCCTTCACCATCCTGCTCAACAACTACCCCTCCGCGCCCAGTCCCAGCCCCAGGCCGACCTGGACGCCATCGCCGAACTGCTGCCGGCGGAATTGCGAGGAATTTAACTGTCCCGGCAAGGGCTTCCGCGATAATCTCGTCTTTCTGCCGGACGCATGTGCCGGGATTCCAGCCCTCCAGGAGGGGGCAACTATTAGAGGTGGACGAATGTCCCAACTTTCAACACTCATCAAGGGCAAAGGCTCCAAGCAGATGGGCCGCATCACGGTGCTTGATGCATCCATGCTGGAGGACGAGACCCCTGACTCCCAGGAGTTCCTCGAGGCCCTTGGCAGCGAGACCCGCGCGCTCCGCGAAGAAGAAGTGGTTCGCGGCGTGGTGGTCGAGATCCGCGGCAAGGATGTCATCATCGACATCGGCTACAAGGGCTCGGGCACGGTCAACATCGATGAGTTCAACAACCCCGACGGCACCGTCGGCGTGGCCGTGGGCGACGTGGTCGAAGTGCTCCTCGAGCACCTGGAGGACCAGAACGGCAACGTCCGGCTCTCCCGCGAGCGGGCCGAGAAGATGAAGATCTGGGACGAGGTGGAGAAGGCCTTCCGGGCCAACCTCACCGTCCACGGCGTGGTGCTCGAGAAGGTCAAGGGCGGCCTGGCGGTGGACATCGGCATCCGGGCCTTCCTGCCCGGCTCCCAGGTGGACACCAAGCCGGTGCGCAACCTGGATCCGTTCCTCGGCAAGTCCTTCGACATGAAGGTCATCAAGGTCAACCGGCGGCGCGGCAACATCGTCCTCAGCCGCAAGCTGTTCCTCGAGACCATCAACGCCAATATGAAGGAAGAGACCCTGGCCGGCCTGGAAGAAGGCAAGCTGGTGGAAGGCACCGTCAAGAACATCACCGAGTACGGGGCCTTCGTGGACCTGGGCGGGGTGGACGGCCTGCTGCACATCACCGACATGTCCTGGGGCCGCCTGAACCACCCCAGCGAGATGTTCCAGGTGGGCGACAAGGTCGAAGTGGCCATCCTGAAGTACGACAAGGAGACCGAGCGCGTCTCCCTGGGCTACAAGCAGAAGTTCCCCGATCCCTGGCTCACCGTCGAGGACCGCTACCCGGTCAACGCCACGGTCAAGGGCAAGGTCGTCTCCATCACCGACTACGGCGCATTCGTCGAGCTCGAGCCCGGCGTCGAGGGCCTGGTGCACGTGAGCGAGATGAGCTGGACCAAGAAGGTCAAGTCCGCCAAGGGCATGGTCAACCTCGGCGACATGGTCGAGGCGCAGATCCTGCAGGTGGATCCGGAAAGCCGGCGCATTTCCCTGGGCATGAAGCAGATCACCCCCAACCCCTGGATGGAGGTGGCCGAGAAGTACAACATCGGCCAGATCGTCACCGGCACCGTGCGCAACATCACCGAGTTCGGCGCCTTCGTGGAGCTGGAGGAGGGCATCGACGGCCTGATCCACGTCTCCGACTTCAGCTGGACCAAGAAGATCAAGCACCCCGGCGAGATCGTCAAGAAGGGCGACGCGGTCACCTCCAAGGTCCTCAGCCTGGATCCCCTGAACCAGCGCATGAGCCTGGGCGTCAAGCAGATGGAACCCAACGTCTGGGAGATCTTCTTCGAGAGCCACCACGTCGGCGACACCATCACCGGCACCATCGCCCGCCTGACCGATTTCGGCGCGTTCGTCGACCTGGGCGAAGGCATCGAGGGCCTGGTGCACGTGAGCGAACTCTCGCCGCAAGCGGGTGGAGGACATCACCAAGGAGTTCTCCGCCGGCCAGGAACTGACCATGAAGATCGTCAAGCTGGACCCCACCGAGCACCGCATCGGCCTGTCCGTGAAGCAGTACGAGATGGACCAGGAGCGTGGCGACATGGACGCCGCCAAGAGCATGCAGCCCTTCAAGCGCGCCACCCTGGCCGACGCCTTCAAGAACGTGGAGCGCGAGGACTAGACTTCGCCCGGCAAGGATGATGAGGCACCCGCGAGGGTGCCTCATTCATGTCTACCGGACGAAATGGCAGGTGTAGCCGCCCGGGTTCTTCACCAGGTACTTCTGGTGGTAGTCTTCCGCGGGATAGAAGGGGCCGGCGGGCACGATCTCGGTGACCACCTTGCCCGGCCAGAACCCGGAAGCTTCCACCTCGGCCTTCACCCGCTCCGCCGCCTCCCGCTGCTCCGGGGTGTGGATGAAGATCGCCGAGCGGTACTGGGACCCGATGTCGTTGCCCTGGCGGTTGGCGGTGGTCGGGTCGTGGATGCGGAAGAAGAAGGCCAGGATCGCCGCGAAGCTGGTCCGGGCCGGATCGAACGTGATCTCGATGGCCTCGGCGTGCCCGGTGGCGCCGGTGCGGACCTCCGCGTAGGCCGGGTTCACCGTGGTGCCGCCGGTGTAGCCCACCCGGGTGTCCAGCACGCCGGGCTGCTGCCGGATCAGTTCCTCCATGCCCCAGAAGCAGCCCCCGGCCAGGGTGGCCCGTTCGAAGGCCGTCCGGGGCCCGGCCTCCGCGGCCAGACCGAACAGCGGGAGGTAGCGGCCATAGCCCTCGGCCTCCATCCGGGCGACCGGCACGAAGCGCAGCGCGGCTGAATTGATGCAGTAGCGCTGGCCGGCGGGCGCCGGGCCGTCCTCGAACACGTGCCCCAGGTGGGAGTCGGCGCCCCGGGAGCGCACCTCGGTGCGCCGCATGCCGTGGGAAAGGTCGTCCCGCTCCACCACGGCGGCGGATTCCACCGGCCGGGTGAAGGAGGGCCAGCCGCAGCCCGAATCGAACTTGTCCAGGGAGGAGAACAGCGGCTGGCCGGAAACCACGTCCACGTAGATCCCTTCCGCGCGGTTGTGCTCGTATTCGCCCGAATGGGGCGGTTCCGTGGCGTTCTCCTGGGTGACCCGGTACTGGGCGGGGGTCAGCCGGCGCTTCAGCTCTTCCTTGGAGACCTTGCCCTGCTCTTCCACAGCCGCCTCCTCGTGGGTGGTGAGGGTCCAGCCCGATGATACCTCCCCCTGCCGATAAGGTGCGGAATGCCGCTCCCGTGTGACGGGCCGCCCGGTAAATGGGCAGGCACGGCTTTCTCACTTGACTTGCGGTGAGCGCTCCAGTGCAATGACCGTTACTAAGTAACCATCAAAGAGATGGTGCGGAAGTCTCCTGAGGGAACCCCAGATGGCAACGGCACAGCAGGCACAGCTCGACAAACGGCGCAAGCGCGTCACCATTGGGATGGATGAGATGGGAAACCCAGCACAGTCAATGATCCAGGGCGAACCCGCCCTGAACCCCTCAGAGGCGACCATGGCCAACACCGCGAAACTGGAACTGGACGGCAAAGTGCTGGAGCTCCCCATCCTTGAAGGGACCGAGGGGGAGCGGGCCATCGACTTCCGGAACCTGCGCGCCAAGACCGGCTACATCACCTACGACGAGTCCTACGGCAACACCGGCAGCTGCCAGAGCAAGGTCACCTTCATCGACGGCGAGAAGGGCATCCTGCGCTACCGGGGCATCCCCATCGAGGAACTGGCCGAGGGCTCCACCTTCGTCCAGGCCGCCTACCTGGTCATCTTCGGCCACCTGCCCACCGAGACCGAGCGCGTGAACTTCTCCGGCCTGCTGACCAAGTACCAGATGATCCACGAGGACATGAAGTTCCACTTCGAGGGCTTCCCCTCCTCGGCCCACCCCATGGCCATCCTGTCGGCCATGATCAACGCCGCCGGCTGCTTCATCCCCGCGCTCACCAAGCGAGTACAATCCGGAAGAGTTCGAGCAGCAGGCGGCGCGGCTGCTGTCCCAGGTGCGCACCCTGGCCGCCTACGCCTACCGCAAGTCGCGCGGCCTGCCCTCCATCTATCCGAAGAAGAAGTACACGCTACACCGAGAACTTCCTGCACATGATGTTCTCCGAGCCGGACGAGGACTACGACCTGGACCCGGCCATCGTCGACGCCCTGGACCTGATCTTCCTGCTGCACGCCGACCACGAGCAGAACTGCTCCACCGCCACCGTGCGCATGGTGGCCTCCAGCAAGGCCAACCTGTTCGCCAGCGCCTCGGCCGGGGTCTGCGCCCTGTGGGGCCCGCTGCACGGCGGGGCGAACCAGGCGGTGATCGAGATGCTCGAGGAAATCCGCGCGGAGGGCGACGACGGCAGCAAGTTCCTGGAGCGGGTCAAGAACAAGGGCGCCGGCGCCAAGCTGATGGGCTTCGGCCACCGCGTCTACAAGAACTACGATCCGCGCGCCCGCATCATCAAGCGCCGCTGCGACGAGCTGCTGGCCAAGCTGGGCGTCAGCGACCCGCTGCTGGACATCGCCAAGCGGCTGGAAGAGACCGCGCTGAACGACCCCTACTTCATCGAGCGCCGGCTCTACCCCAACGTCGACTTCTACAGCGGCATCATCATGCAGGCCATCGGCATCCCGCTGGAGATGTTCACGGTGATCTTCGCCATCGGCCGCATGCCGGGCTGGATCGCCAACTACAAGGAAGTGATGGAGGACCCCGACAGCCGCATCTACCGTCCGCGGCAGATCTACCAGGGGCGCACCCTGAACCACTACGTCCCGCTGTTCGAGCGGTAGGGGGGAATGGCCGGTCCTCGGAGCAAGGTCGACGCCCGCCGCGCCTGGCGGGAAGCCAGCGAACTGATCCGGCGCCACCGCCGCTCCCTGTCGGCGGGGCTGGCCCTGATGCTGGTGAGCCGGCTGGCCGGGATCGTCCTGCCGGCCAGCACCAAGTACCTCATCGATGACGTCCTCGCCAAGCACCACAGCCATCTGCTCATGCCGCTGGCCCTGGCGGCGGGGTTGGCGACCCTGGTGCAGGGCCTGGCCAGCTACGCCAATTCGCAACTGGTCAGCGTGGCCGCCCAGCGGGCCATCATGACCATGCGCCAGCGCGTGCAGGAGCATATCCTGCGCCTGCCCACGGCGTTCTTCGACGCCACCAAGAGCGGGGTGATCATCGCCCGCATCATGAACGACTCCGAGGGCATCCGCAACCTGGTGGGGACCGGGCTGATCCAGCTGGCCGGCGGCGTGCTCACCGCCGCGCTGTCGCTGGGCATCATGTTCTGGCTGAACTGGCGGCTGACCTTGGCCATCCTGGTCTTCCTGGCGCTGTTCGGCGCCGCCATGGCCGTGGCCTTCAAGCGGCTGCGCCCGCTGTTCCGCAAGCGCAGCGAGCTCACCGCCGACCTCACCGGGCGCCTGGCCGAGTCGGTGGGCGGCGTGCGCATCCTCAAGGTCTACGTGGCCGAGGAGCGGGAGTCGCGGATCTTCGCCGAGGGCGCCGAGCGGCTGTTCCGCAACATCGCCGGCACCATCACCGGCATGAGCGCCATCACCGCCTTCTCCACCGCCATCGTCGGGGCTGTTGGCGTGCTGATCATGGTGGTGGGCGGCCGGGCCATCTTCGCCGGGCAGATGACCCTGGGCGACCTGGTCATGTATTCCTTCTTCGTGGGGCTGCTGGCCGCGCCGGTGGTGCAGATGGCAAACATCGGCACCCAGGTGAGCGAGGCCTTCGCCGGGCTGGACCGGATCCGGGAGGTGCTCGACCTGCCCACCGAGGACGTCGAGGACCGCTCCCGCGAGCCGCTGCCGGCCCTGGAGGGCGCGGTGGAGTTCCGCGACGTCCGGTTCGAGTACCAGCCCGGCGCGCCGGTGCTGCGCGGGCTGTCGTTCCAGGTCCCGGCGGGCTCCACGGTGGCCCTGGTGGGCTCGAGCGGATCGGGCAAGAGCACCATCATCGGCCTGCTCATGGCCTTCCACAGGCCCGGGGCGGGCCGGGTGCTGGTGGACGGCCGGGACCTCGGGACCCTGCGCCTGCGCGACTACCGCGCCAAGCTCGGGGTGGTGATGCAGGACAACTTCCTGTTCGACGGCACCGTGGCCGAGAACATCGCCTTCGCCAGGCCCGGCGCGGCCCGGGAGGAGATCGAGGCGGTGGGGCGCCATCGCCCACGTGGACGAGTTCGTCTCGCGCTTCGAGGCCGGCTACGACACCGTGGTGGGCGAGCGCGGGGTCAGGCTCTCCGGAGGCCAGCGCCAGCGGGTGGCCATCGCCCGGGCCATCCTGGCCGATCCGCGCATCCTGATCCTGGACGAGGCCACCTCGTCCCTGGACAGCGAAAGCGAGTCCCTGATCCGGGACGGCCTGCGCCGGCTGCGGGCCGGCCGCACCACCTTCGTCATCGCCCACCGCCTGAGCACCATCCGGAGCGCGGACCAGATCCTGGTGGTGGAGGGCGGCCAGATCGTCGAGCGCGGCGTGCATGCCGAACTGCTCGCCCTGGGCGGGCGCTACCGTCAGCTGCACGACCGCCAGCAGAGCAGCGAACTGGACCAGTTCATCAACCCGGGCGAGGATTTCACCGGCCAGGAGCCTGTCGGGTCATAGGCCCGAGTCCCCCAGGGCGCCCTGCCTACTGCCGCTCATGGGCGAAATGGAATCTGGCAAGGTGCACGGCGCGGGGTTCCCGGGGCGTGGCGAGGGCCGCGAGGTAGGGGTCGGCGAGCCCGAAGGTCCGGACGGAAAAGTCCCGTTCCCCCAGCCGGACGCCGAAGCTCGGCTCGCGCCAGCACGCGGGCCCGACTTCCAGGTCCCTCGGGTCGATCCCGAGGCCGCTGCCCTCCAGCTTCAGGACGGCCTCCTTGCTGACCCACAGCAGGCTGAAGGCCCGGTCGCGCAGGTTCGCCGGCAGGGCGGCGAAGCCCTCCTGCTCGCGCGGGGTCAGCACCGATCGCGCCAGGTCTTCGAGGTCCGGCAGCGGCTGCACGCGTTCGATGTCGATCCCCAGCGCCTGGCCGGCGCCCACCGCGCACAGGGCCGCTCCAGGGGTGCGGGCGTGGCTGAAGCCCGGCTCCCGGCCCCCGGCCGGATGGGGTTGCGCGCCGGGATACCAGCCCAGCACGCACCTCTGGAAGCCATGGGCCAGGGTGAAGGCCACGCGGTCCCTGTCCAGGATGAAGCGCGCCGCGCGCAGCTGTTCGGCGGGGGTCAGGCAGATGGAGAGACTTTCGATGTCCGGCTGGAGATCGGCGAGCAAAGCGTACCAGACATGCACTTCGCCCGGCCCCAGGGGCCGGCGGCCGCCTTGAGGCTGCCCGCCCATGGTTGCGCCTACCAGGTGAGGAAGGGGAGCAGCTCCGCGCTCGTCTGCGGCACCAGCTCCGCGGGCGGGCTGATGAAGACGCTGCCTGCCTTGGCGCTCTGGGACAGGGAGACGCCCATGCCGACCAGGCAGTCCTCGCCGAGCTGGATGCCCTGGATGACCGTCGCGTTGGCGCCGATCAGGGAGCGGGCGCCGATGGTGACCACGCCGAGGATCACCGCTCCCGGGGAGATGAAGGCATGCTCCCCGATCAGCGTGTGGTGCCCGATGATGGCGGAGGCGCACACGGTCGCGTCGTTGGCGATCCGGACGAAGGGCTGGATCACGCTGTTTTCCAGGATCAGGCAGTTGTCGCCGATGTGGAGGTCCGGCACGACCTGGGCGCGCGAGCTGACGTAGGAGATGAGCTGGTAGCCCATGGCCTTGGCCTGGTTGTATTTCGCCTCCCGCAGCTGGTTCATCTTCTGGTAGCTGACGGCGACCAGCATGGTGTGGTCCGATGGGGGGAACACCGAGGTGACCTCCTCGAAGGCCACGACCGGCAGCCCGAGCAGGGAGCGCTCCTTGACGTAGGCGCCGTCCACGGTGAACCCCACGACTTCGTGGGCGGAGTCGTGGGTCAGGCAGTAGTGCAGATACTGCGCCCAGCCGCTGCTGCCGAACAGGACAACCTTGCTCATGCCGTCACCCTTGGCCCTTCTTCCGCTCGATCACCCCGGAAAGCTGGGCGATGGTCGGATTGGCGAAAAGGACGGGGACCGAGACCTCGATCCCGAACCTCCGCTTGATCTGCGTGAGGATCCTGATGGCCGGCAGCGACTTGCCGCCCAGGTCGAAGAAGTCGTCGTCGAGGCCGACCTTGTCCAGGTCCAGGGCCTCCCTCCAGATCTCGGCGAGCTGCTCCTCGGTCGCGCTGAGCGGCTTGGCGCTGGACGCGGGAACCTCCGGCCGGTCCGCTCCGGGGGCCGGCAGGGCGGCGCGGTCGACCTTGCCGTTGGTCGTCAGGGGCAGCCTGGGCAGGTGGATGAAGTGCGCCGGCACCATGTACGCGGGGAGGGCTTCGGCGATGTGGCGGCGCAGATCTTCCGCCGGCACCGGCGCGCCCGCGTAGTAGGCCGCGAGGCTCTGGGCGGGGCCCTCGGCCTTTCCGGGAGCCTGGACGACCTTGACCACGCACTCGCCGATGGCCGGGTGCTGCTGGAGCCGCGCCTCGATCTCGCCCAGCTCGATCCGGAAGCCGCCGATCTTGACCTGGTCATCCGACCGGCCGAGGAAGATCAGCCGCCCGTCCTCGGTCCAGCGGGCCAGGTCTCCGGTCTGGTACACCCGGAGGGTCTTCGGCGCCCCGGAGGCAGGAGGGCCACCGTGGGCCTGGCGCGGATCCGGAATGGTGATGAAGCGCTGCCCGGTCAGGTCCGGCCGGTTCAGGTAGCCGCGCGCGAGTCCGTCCCCGGCCAGGTACATCTGGCCGACGACATCGGGCGGGACTTCGCGGAACGCATCGTCGAGGACGAAGATGTTCATGTTCGCCGCCGGGATCCCGATGGGCACCGAAAGGGTCTGGTCCCGCTCCGGGTCGAAGCGGTGGATCATGCAGCCCACCGTCGCCTCGGTGGGGCCGTACTCGTTGTAGATGTGGATGGGCCTGCCGGCCTGCAGGGTGACGGCGCGCGCCAGATCGCTCTTCAGGTCCTCGCCGCCGACGATCAGGACCCTGAGGTCCATGCCGTGCAGGTCCATCTCCCGGACCATCGCCAGATGGGCCGGGGTCAGCTTCATGATGTTCGCCGCCTTGTCCTCGATCACCTTGAGCAGCAGCGTGCCGTGCGACCAGGAGCTGTCGTGGTAGACGACAATGCGCCCGCCCGAGATCAGGGGGGTGAAGATCGACGTGACGGTCAGGTCGAAGGCCAGCGAAGAGAACAGGGGCCAGGCCAGGCCTTCGGCTGCGCCGTAGGACGCCTTGGCCCACCAGATGTAGTTGACCAGGCTGCGGTGCTCGATCATGACCCCCTTGGGCTCGCCCGTGGACCCCGAGGTGTAGATCACGTAGGCGAGGTTGCCGGGCGCCGCCGGCCGGTCCGGGTTGGTGGCCGGGCAGCCTTCCACGGCCTTGAAATCGGGGTCGAGCGTCACGACCTGGGCGCCGCAGCCGAGGAGCGCCTCGGCCTGGCCCGCGCCGGCCACGGCCAGCGGGGCGCCGCCCTGGTTCGCCTCCCGGATCTGCTGGAGGATGTATTCCACCCGCTTGACCGGGTTGGCCGGATCCATGGGCACGTAGGCCGCGCCCGCCTTGAGGATGCCGAGGATGGCGCAGACCACTTCGATGGAGTGGTCCATCCTGAGCGCGACCAGCCGCTCGGGCCCGGCGCCCATGGCAATGAGGTGCCACGCCACCTGGTTGGCCCGGTCGTTGAGTTCGGAATAGGTGAGGGCCCGGCCGGCGCAGCGGACCGCCTCGGCTCCCGGCGTGCGCTCTGCCTGCTGCTCGAACAGGTCGACGATGGTCCGGTCCGACGGGTACGGGCTGGCCGAGTCGTTGAACAGCGTCCTGGGTTTCGGGTTCGAGTTCAAAGGGACCAAGCGATGACCTCCTTCATGACTTCGTTCGCACCGCCGTAGATCCGGTGCACCCTGCTGTCCGCCCATATGCGGGCGATGGCATACTCCTCCATGTAGCCATAGCCGCCGTGGAGCTGGACGCACTCGTCCGCGACCTCGCATTCGCTGTCCGTCAGCCAGTACTTGGCCTGGGCCGCGGTGGCCGGATCGAGCCGGCCCGCCACGTAGCGGGCGACGCAGTCGTCGACGAACACCCGGCCGATGCGCGCCTTGGTCGCGCACTCCGCCAGTTTCATGCGCGTGTTCTGCAGGTCCATGAGCGGCTTGCCGTAGGCCATGCGCTCCTTCACGTAGTCGGACGTGAGGCGCACTGCCGTCTCCATGGTCGCCACCGCGATGACGCCAATGGCCAGCCGCTCGTAGACCATGCGCTCCATCACCTGGGCGAAGCCCTGGCCTTCCTTGGCGCCCAGCAGGCAGGATGCGGGGACGCGGACGTCGTCGAAGAACGCTTCGCAGGTGTCCTGGCCGTGCATGCCGACCTTCTCCAGCGGCTTGCCCCGGTGGAAGCCGGCCAGGCCTTCCGTTTCCACCAGGAGCATGGACAGGCCGCGCATCGGCGGCGCCGCGGGATCGGTCTTGACGGCCAGGCAGATGAGGCTCATGAGCGAGCCATTGGTGATGAACGTCTTCGAACCGTTGATCAAGTATTCGTCGCCCACGCGCTTGGCCGTGGTGCGGATGCCCAGGAGATCGGAGCCGTTGCCCGGCTCGGTGAGCGCGATGGCCGCCACCAGTTCGCCCGCGGCCAGGCGCGGCAACAGCCTCTGCTTCTGGGCCTCGCTGCCGTAGTTGAGGATGTAGTGGGCGACGCCGTCCTGGAGGTAGCTGGCGAAATTCACGCCGGCCTTGGCCAGTTCCTCGGCGACGATCGCCTCGTGCACGAACGTGCCGCCGCCTCCGCCATAGTCTTCCGGCAGATCCACCAGAAGCATCCCGGCTTCCCCGGCCTTGGTCCAGGCTTCAGGGTCAGGCTGGCGTTGCGTCCGCCAGCGCTCCTGGTGCGGGGTGAACTCGCGCCCGATGAACCTGGCGATCGACGAACGGAACATCTCCAGTTCTTCATCCATTTGAAATCCATGGGAGTCTGTTTGGCAAAGACCGCTTTCTCGGGATATACCATTTCTGCTGGTTCATGTATGGGCACTCGCATGATCTATTTGTTGCTGCAAGCTAACATGATTTCATAAAAAAAGAGAGCAGCCAGTTTAGAAAAATTTCCGTAAAAACCAACGCCCCCGCTCACCCGGCCCAGAAAAAGCCGGTTTCCCCGAGTCAGTTGGGTATCGTTGAAGCATCCGCGAGGCCCCCCATGAAAACCACGCTCATCGCCGCCTTCCTGACCCTCTTCCTGGCGCTGCCGGCCCATGCAGTCCCCGCGCCATTCGAAGGCGACTACCTCGCCCGCGACTTCCGCTTCCAGACCGGCGAGGTCATGCCCGAAGTGCGCCTGCACTACAGGACCCTGGGCAGCCCGGTGCGCGGCAAGGACGGCCGGGTGTCCAACGCCGTCCTGCTGCTGCACGGCACCACCGGCACCGGCAGGAGTTTCCTGGCCCCCAGTCTCGGGGACGAGCTTTACGGCCCCGGCCAGCCGCTGGACGCCTCCCGCTACTACCTCATCATCCCGGACGGCCTCGGCCGGGGCGGGTCGAGCAAGCCCAGCGACGGCCTGCACGCCCGCTTTCCCCGCTACGGCTACCAGGACGTGGTCGCCGCCCAGCACCTGCTGGTGACCGAGGGGCTGGGCGTGGACCACCTGCGCCTGGTGCTCGGCACCTCCATGGGCGGCATGCAGACCTGGATGTGGGGCGAACGCTACCCCGACATGATGGACGCGCTCATGCCCATCGCCAGCCAGCCCAACCAGATCTCCGGACGCAACCTGCTCTGGCGGCGCATGATCACCGAATCCATCCGCCAGGACCCGGACTGGAAGGGCGGCGACTACCAGGTTGCCCCGACCCGCTGGGCCAGCGTCGCGCCCGTGTTCAACATCATGAACGACAGCGCCGTGCGCCTGCAGAACGAGGCCCCCACCCGGGAGGCCGCGAACGCCCTCTACGACAGGCTGGTCGCCAACGCCATCAAGACCATCGACGCCAACGATTGCCTGTACTGGTTCGAGTCGTCCTGGGACTACGATCCGGAGCCCGGCCTGGGCGGGATCAAGGCCCGGCTGCTGGCCGTGAACTTCGCCGACGACCTGATCAACCCCATGGAGCTGGGGACCATGGAGCGCCAGGTGGCCCGGATCCCCAACGGCCGCCTGGCCCTGGTGCCCCGGAGCGGCCGGACCATCGGCCACCAGACCCTGTCCCTGGCGGGCGTGTGGAAGCGCTACCTCGAGCAGCTGCTCCGGCCCTTCACCCAGGGACAATCCCCCCAGGGCCTCGCCTGGGGCATGGACGACATCATGTAGCTGGCGGATTCCGCGGCGGCAGCTATAGTGTAGGGACGAATCAGCAATGCCCGGCCCTGGTGTTTGACCCTGCCCATCCTTTCCCGTAAGCCTTGCGCGAGGAAAAAACCGTGGATTTCACCCTGCCAGAGCACGTCGAAGCCCTTCGCCAAGAGGTCCGCAGGTTCGCCCAGAAGGAGATGCGGCCCCACGTGATGGACTGGGACGAGTCCAGGACCTTCCCGGCGGGGGTGATCCGGCAGCTGGGGGAGATGGGGATGATGGGCATCATCTTCCCCGAGCAGTACGGCGGCGCCGGCATGGGCTACCTGGAATACGCGGTGCTCGTGGAAGAGCTGGCCCGGGTGGACGGCAGCGTCGGGCTTTCGGTCGCGGCGCACAACAGCCTGTGCAGCAACCACATCTATTCCCAGGGCGATGAGGGCCAGCGGGAACGCTACCTGAGGCCCCTGGCCTCCGGCCAGAAGATCGGCTGCTGGGCGCTCACCGAGCCCGGCTCCGGCAGCGACGCCGGCGCCCTGCGCACCACCGCCCGGCGCCAGGGCGACGGCTGGGTGCTGAACGGCACCAAGAACTTCGCCACCCACGGCACCGTGGCCGACATCGCCGTGGTCATGGCCCGCACCCGGGGCGGCCAGGGCGCCGACGGGATCAGCGCCTTCATCCTGGAAAAGGGCATGAAGGGCTTCCGGGCCGGCAAGCAGGAAAACAAGCTGGGCATGCGCGCCAGCGACACCTCCGAGCTGATCCTCGAGGAAGTCGAGGTGCCCGGGGAGAACCTGCTGGGGGCCGAGGGGATCGGCTTCAAGCAGGCCATGGCCACCCTGGACGGCGGCCGCATCAGCATCGCCGCCCTGGCCCTGGGCATGGCCCAGGGGGCCTTCGAGGCCTGCGTGCGCTACTCCGCCATCCGCCGCACCTTCGGCAAGCCCATCAACGAGCACCAGGCCATCCAGTTCAAGCTGGCCGACATGCAGGTGCAGATCGAGGCGGCGCGCGCCCTGGTCTACCGGGCCGCATGGCTCAAGGACCAGGGCCTGCCCTACGGCAAGGCCGCGGCCATGGCCAAGCTGTTCGCTTCCGAGATGGCCTGCCGGGTGGCCGACGAGGCGGTGCAGATCCACGGGGGCTACGGCTTCATCAAGGACTACCCGGTGGAGAAGTTCTACCGGGACGTCAAGCTCTGCACCATCGGCGAGGGCACCAGCGAGGTGCTGCGCATGGTCATCGCCCGCCACATCATCAAGGAGGCCTGAGGGTGACCCTGATCCAGAGCCGCCTCAAGCCCTCGGAGGAAAGCTTCAGGCTGAACCATGCGCACAACCTGGCCCTGTGCGAGGCGCTGCGCGAGCAGAAGGAGCACCTGAAGCGGGGCGGCGGCGCCAAGGCCATGGCCCGCCACACCGGGCAGGGCAAGCTGTTCGTGCGCGACCGCATCACCTCCCTGTGCGACGCCGGCACCCCGTTCCTGGAGGTGGGGCTGTTCGCGGCCCTGGGCGTCTACCCGGACCCGGTGCCCGCCGCGGGGCTGGTGGCGGGCGTGGGCATGGTGCAGGGGCGGCCGTGCATGATCGTCGCCAACGACGCCACCGTGAAGGGCGGCACCTACTACCCGCTGACCGTGAAGAAGCACCTGCGCGCCCAGGAGATCGCCCTGGAGAACCGGCTGCCCTGCATCTACCTGGTGGACAGCGGCGGGGCCTTCCTGCCCCTGCAGGCGGAGGTGTTCCCGGACCGCGACCACTTCGGACGGATCTTCTACAACCAGGCGACGCTTTCCGCCGCCGGCATCCCCCAGATCGCCGCGGTCATGGGCAGCTGCACCGCGGGCGGGCGCCTACGTGCCCGCCATGAGCGACCAGACCGTCATCGTCAACGGCACCGGCACCATCTTCCTGGGCGGCCCGCCCCTGGTGAAGGCCGCCACCGGCGAGGACGTGAGCGCCGAGGAACTGGGCGGGGCCCGGGTGCACACCGAGTTCTCCGGCGTGGCCGACCACTTCGCCGAGGACGACGCCCAGGCCATCCGGATCCTGCGCGAGCTGGTGGGGCACCTGGGCCCGGGCCCGAAGGCCGAGGCCGAACTGCGCACGCCCGAGCCGCCCGCCTACGACCCGGACGAGATCCTCGGCGTCTGGCCCCGGGACCCGCGCCGGCAGGGCGACATCCGCGAGGTGATCGCGCGGATCGTGGACGGCAGCCGGATGTTCGAGTTCAAGGAGCGCTACGCCACCACCCTGGTCACCGGCTTCGCCCACGTGGAGGGCATGCCCTGCGGCCTGGTGGCCAACAACGGCGTGCTGTTCAGCGAGAGCGCGCTCAAGGCCGCGCACTTCATCGAGCTGTGCACCGCCCAGAAGATCCCCCTGGTGTTCCTGCAGAACATCACCGGCTTCATGGTGGGCGCCCAGGCCGAGCGCGGCGGCATCGCCAAGGACGGCGCCAAGATGGTGCACGCCGTGGCCACCGCCCGCGTGCCCAAGATCACCCTGCTGCTGGGCGGCAGCTTCGGCGCGGGCAACTACGGCATGTGCGGCAGGGCCTACGGCCCGCGCTTCCTGTGGTCCTGGCCTTCGGCGCGGATCTCGGTCATGGGCGGCGAGCAGGCCGCCCAGGTGCTGGTGACGGTCAAGCGCGAGCAGCTCGCGCGCGAGGGCCGCGACCTGGACAAGGGCGGAGGCCGAGGCCATCGCCCGGCCGATCCTGGAGAAGTACGAGCGGGAAGGGCACCCCGCCTATGCCTCGGCCCGGCTGTGGGACGACGGCGTGATCGACATGCGCTCGACCCGCGCGGTCCTGGCGGCGTCCCTGGCCTGCGCCCTTTCGAGCCCGGTGGAAGCGACCCGAATGGGCGTGCTGCGAATGTGAGGTAACCGATGGATGAGAGCCCGTGTGTCCGGATCGGCAATGCCGGAGGCTACTGGGGGGACGATCCCCACGCCCTGCGCCGGCAGGTGTTCGGCCCCCTGCCGCTCGACTACGTCTCCATGGATTTCCTGGCCGAAGTCACCATGAGCATCCTGCAGAAGCAGAAGGCCAAGGACCCTTCGGCCGGCTACGCCCGGGACTTCGTCAGCCAGGTCGAGCCGCTGCTGGAGCAGATCCTGCTGCGCCGGATCCGCATCATCACCAACGCCGGCGGGGTCAACCCCGAGGCCTGCGCCGAGGCCCTGGCGGCGGTGGCCCGGGCCAAGGGTCTGAAGCTGCGCATCGCCGTGGTGGAGGGTGACGACGTCACCGGGCGCCTGGGCGAACTCATGGCGGCCGGGGTGGACCTGCGCAACCTGGAGACCGGAGCCCCGTTCCTGCCCCACGCCGGGCACGTGCTCTCGGCCAACGCCTACTTCGGCGCGCTGCCGGTGGCCGAGGCGCTGCGCCTCGACCCGCACATCGTTATCTGCGGCCGGGTCACCGACACCGGCATCACCCTGGCGCCGCTGATCCACGCGTTCGGCTGGGGACCGCTCGACTGGCGACCAGCTGGCCGCCGGCATCGTCGCCGGGCACATCATCGAGTGCGGGGCCCAGGCCACCGGCGGCAACTTCACCGACTGGCGCAAGGTCCCCAGCTTCGACGACCTGGGCTTCCCGATCGTGGAGTGCCGGGCCGACGGCGGCTTCACCGTCACCAAGCACCCCGGCAGCGGCGGCCTGGTCAGCTGCCAGACGGTGCGCGAGCAATTGCTCTACGAGATGGGCGAACCGCGCGGCTACCTCACCCCGGACGTGGTCGCCGATTTCTCCAGCGTGCGCCTGGAGCCGGACGGCCCGGACCGGGTGCGCGTCTCCGGCATCCAGGGACGGCCGCCCACCGACCTCCTGAAGGTCAGCATCGCCTACGCCGACGGCTACAAGGCCAGCGGCGCCCTGATCCTCTCCGGGCCCGACGCCCGGGCCAAGGCGGACCTGTTCGCCGAGGTCTTCTGGCGGCGCCTGGGCGCGGAGCTGGACCGGGCCGGGATGGCGCGCCTGGAGCACACCTGCACCGAGCGCGTGGGCGACGACGCCACCCACCGCGGCCTCACCCCGCAGCACCGGGCCAGCGAGATCCTGCTCAGGCTGTCGGCCCGGAGCGCCCGCCGGGAAGGCCTGGAGCTGTTCCGCAAGCTGCTGCCCTCCATGATCCTCTCCGGCCCGGCCGGGGTGGCGGTCACCGGCGGCGCGCCGGCCCTTTCCGAGGTGGTGAGCTACTGGCCGGCGCTGATGCCGCGCGCCATGGCCCCGGCCCTGGTGCGGCTGCTGGAGGAGCGCGGCACCGGCCGGCTGGAGCAGGTCCAGGTCACCGGCCCCCTGCCCTGGCCCGAAACCCCGGGCCCGGTCGAGGCCGGCCCGCCCGACGACCCCGAGCCGGCCTTCCCGGACGCGGGCGATAAGGTGCGAGTGCCGCTCATGCGCATCGCCCATGCCCGCAGCGGCGACAAGGGCGACACCGCCAACATCGGCCTGATCGGGCGTTCCGCCGAATGCTACGCCTGGCTGCGCGACCACATCGACGCCGCGCGGGTGAAGGCCTGGTTCAGCGGGCACTGCCGGGGCGCCGTGCAGCGCTTCCCGGTGCCGCGGCTGTGGGCCCTGAACTTCCTGCTGGAGGAGACCCTGGGCGGAGGCGGCACGGTGAGCCTCGCCATCGACGCCCAGGGCAAGACCCTGGCCCAGGCCCTGCTGCGCTGCGAAGTGGAGCTGCCCGCGGCCCTGCTGGCCACCATCGGGGCCGAAAACCAGCCCTGCCCGGGCGAACTCTCAGGAGAAAAGGAGTGACCGGCCTCGCGCAGTTCCCCGTGGAATCGACCTTCCTGGCCCTTGAAACGGTCCGGGTGGAAGCCCTGGCCCAGGGCGTCATGCGCCTGGTGCTGGACCGCCCCCAGGTGCGCAACGCCTTCAACGCCCGGATGATCGAGGAGCTGTCCCGGGCCCTGGGGGAGCTGGCCGCCCTGGACGAAACGCGCCTGCGGATCCTGCTCCTGGAGGGCGAAGGCAACGTCTTCTGCGCCGGGGCGGACCTGGGCTACATGAGGGAGCAGGCCTCGGCCGGGCCCGGGCCCAACCTGGAGAACGCCCGGGAACTGGGCCGGATGTTCGGGCTGCTCGCGGCGTTCCCCGCCCCCGTGGTGAGCTTCGTCCAGGGCGCGGCCATCGGCGGCGGGCTGGGCCTGGCGGTGTGCAGCGATTTCGTGCTGGCCGACCCCGAGGCGGTGTTCGCCACCTCCGAGGTCGTGCTGGGGCTGGTCCCGGCCGTCATCAGCCCGTACATCGTGCGCAAGCTGGGACTGGCCCACGCCGCCCCGCTCATGCTCACCGGCCGGCGCATCCAGGCCCGGGAAGGCCTGGCCTCGGGCCTGGTGCAGCGCCTGGTGGAGCCCGGGGAGGCCCATGAAGAGGCCATCGCCAGGGTGCTGCGGGAATTCCTGGCCGCGGGGCCGCGCGCCGCCAGGCTCACCCGCGAGCTGCTGCGGCGCATCGCGCCCCTGCCCGGCCCGGAGCTGCTCGAATTCACCGCCGGCGCCATCGCCGCGGCCCGGGCCTCGGCCGAAGGCCAGGCCGGGCTCCAGGCATTTTTCGGCAAGACCGCTCCGCCCTGGGAGGAGCGGGCTTGAGCGCCACGCGCCTGGTCATCGCCAACCGGGGCGAGATCGCGCGCCGGATCCTGCGCGCCGGCCGGGCCATGGGCTGGCAGGTGGCGGTGGTCTCCACCGCCCAGGACGAGGGCGCCCTCGTGCGGCGGGAAGCCGACGCGGTGCTGCCGGTGGCGAGCTTCCTGGACATCCCCGGGATCGTGGCGGCCGCCCGCGCCTGGGGCGCCGGGATGCTGCACCCCGGATACGGCTTCCTCTCCGAGCACGCCGGGTTCGCCCAGGCGGTGGAGGATGCGGGCATCGTCTTCGTCGGCCCGGAGCCCGCCAGCATGCGCGCCCTGGGCGCCAAGGAGGCCGCCAAGGCCCTGGCGCGCCGCTGCGGCGTGCCGACGCTGGACGCCCTGATGTCGCACGAACTGGCCGCGCTGGCGCCGGGGCGCTGGGAAGGCGAGCTGGCCGCCCGGGGCATCCGCGCGCCCTACCTGGTGAAGGCCAGCGGCGGCGGCGGCGGCCGCGGCATGAGGGTGGTCGGTTCCATCGCCGACCTGCCCGAGGCGGTGCGGCGCGGCTCGCTGGAGGCCGAGGCCGCCTTCCACGACGGCACGGTGTTCGTGGAGCGCTACCTTGAGGCGCCCCGGCACGTCGAGATCCAGGTGTTCGGCGACGGCCGGGGCGGCGGGGTGTTCCTGGGCGAGCGCGAGTGCTCGCTGCAGCGGCGGCACCAGAAGGTCGTGGAGGAATCGCCCAGCACGGCCGTGGACCCGCCCCTGCGCGAGCGGCTGGGCCGGGCCGCCCTGGCGCTGGTGCGGGAAACCCGCTACCGGGGTGCCGGGACCGTGGAATTCCTGCTGGACGCCGACCGTTCCTGGCACTTCCTGGAGGTGAACACGCGCATCCAGGTGGAGCACCCGGTGACCGAGCTGACCTATGGGGTCGACCTGGTCCGGGCCCAGCTGGAGCTGGCCGAGGGCCGCTGGCCGGCCGCCCTGGGCGACCCGGAGGCGTTCGCCCTGCCCGCGCCCGCCGGGGTGGCCCTGGAGGCGCGCGTGCTGGCGGAGGATCCGCGCAACGGCTGGGTGCCCACCCCGGGCCCGCTGCGGGTCTACCGGGAGCCGTCGGGCCCTGGGGTCCGGGTGGACTCGGGGGTGGCCGAAGGCGACCGGGTCAACGCGCAGTTCGATTCGCTGATCGCCAAGCTGATCGTCTGGGGCCCCGACCGGGCCGCTGCCGTGGCCAGGCTTTCGGCGGCCCTGGCCGACTTCGCCATCCTCGGCTGCACCACCAACCTGCCCCTGCTCCAGGCCATCAGCCGCGCCCCGGACTTCCTGGCCGGGCGCACCCACACCGGCTGGATCCAGGCGCACCTGGCGGCCCTGAACGCCCCCCTGCTGCCCGCACCCTGCCTGGACCTGCTGGGCTCCGAGCCGTTCCGGGAGGCCCTGTCCTGCGCCCTGAGCGGCCTGGGCCAGCCCGCGGCCGGCCCCGCCGAGCGCTTCGCGGCCCTGGCCGACCCGGAGCTGTGCGCCGGCGGCCGCGCCAAGCCGGCCTTCAGCCTGAGGGCCCTGGGCGCCGGCCGTTTCGCCCTGCGCGGCGCCGAGCCCCTGGCCTTCACCGCCTGCCGGCTGGGAGGGGCGCAACTGGCCCTCGCCGCGGGCGGGGAGAGCCTGGTCCTGGAGGATCCCCTGGCCAGCCTCCCCGCCGCCCGTGCCGGCGGGTCCGCCTCCGGCCCGGTGCTGGCGCCCATGGCCGGAAAGATCCTGGAGGTGCGGATCGCCGCGGGCGACCTGGTGGAACCCGGCCAGCTGCTGTTCGTGCTGGAGTCCATGAAGATGCAGTTCGAGATCCTGGCTCCGGGCCAGGGCCGGGTGGAGTCGGTGCTGGTGGCCGAGGGGCAGGTGCTCCAGGGCCCGGAGCCGCTGGCGCAGCTGACATGACTGCGGGTTCCGGGTTTTTGCGCCGACCCACCGGTGCGTGAGAGCCTTGCCGCAGCCTCGTCGGCTTCGCCTCCTGCGGGTGCGCCAAGGTCTCACGCTGTCCTTCCCCGCCTGGGGTGGGGGTTCCTTCGGTTGGCGGCATGGGGGCGAGGCGGCCGCTCCCCGGAATGCCCAAGGTCCCAATAGGGTTTTTTGAATTTTTGTTCATCGAAACGAAGACGAATCAGCTCGGCCCTGGGGGGAAGGAGCAGCGTGGCCGCTTGCATCGCCCGCAGCGAAGCGAAGGACGTTGCAAGCGGATCACGCGCCAGTGGGTCGGCGCAAGAACCCGGAACCTCAAGCCGACCGCAGGGCACGACGGGCGGGACAACGGACGCCTCTGAAAAACGAAGAGCCTAAAGGCCCAGCCAGCGACCCAGGTATTCCCAACAGGCCCGCTGGCAGGTCTCGAACCCTTCGCCCTGGGGAACCAGGTCGTACAGCTGGAGCGCCCGGGGGCGCCACAACCGGTCGGCGCCCAGCGGGGTGCAGGTCAGGCCCGCCCTGCGCGCCAGCGCCATGGCCCTGGGCAGGTGGGAGGCGGAGCTCACCAGCGCCAGCCGCTTCCAGCCGAACCGCGTCTGCAGCCTCCGGCAGGCCTGGATCTCATCCCGGGTGTTCCAGCAGGGTTCGGCCACCGCCAGGATGGCGCTGTCCGGGACGCCCACCGCCTGCCACAGGGCGCGGGTCTCCTGGCCCGCGTCGCGCGGCCCGGCGACGCCCTCCCGGGAGAACCCGCTGGCCACCAGCAGCCGGGCCTTGCCGGCATGCCAGAGCCTGGCGGCCAGGAAGATGCGGTCGCCCGAGTCGCTCAGCTCAGGCGCGCCGAGCGGGTTCTGCGAGCTGCCGCCGCCCAGCACCCACACGGCGTCGAACGGCTCGAGATCGGCAAGCGCCACCGGCGGAACCCGCCGCTCCAGGGTCCCGATCAGCGCCTGCGCCAGGTAGCGGTCGCCGGCGCACGTATAGAGCCCGACGACCGCCAGCACCATGGCCGCGGCCCGCCACTGGCCGCGGCGCAGGCAGTGCAGCAGGGTGGCCAGCAGGAGCAGCCAGATCAGCCCGACGGGCATGGCCAGGAACCCAAGCGCCTTCTCGATGGAAAACAGCGACATAGGCGCAGTCTAACCGATCTGTATCAATTGCGACGCCAGTGCCTTGCCGAAATCCGGGTCGGCCTCCCGCAGGGCGGCGATGACCGCGTCGGGGTCGCCGGAGCCCGGTAGGATGCCCTGGAGGCGGTTCCGGCCCTGTTCCTTGGCCTCGTACAGGCACTGGTCGGCCAGGCGGAACACCTGCTCCCAGCCCAGCCCCTCGGGCCGCTCCGGGTGGAACGGGTAGATGGCGTACCCCACCGAGCAGGTCTGGTGCAGGCTCTGGCCCCCAGGCAGGATGAAGGAGTGCCGGGCCATCTGCTCGTGGACCCGCACCGCGATGGACGGCGGGGCGACCCGGTCCGAATCCAGGGCCAGGATCAGGAACTCCTCGCCGCCCCAGCGCAGCACCAGGTCCGGCTTGCGCACCAGGTCCTTCAGCAGCCTGGCCACCTGCAGCAGCACGGCGTCCCCGGCGCCGTGGCCGTACTCGTCGTTGACCTGCTTGAACCGGTCCAGGTCCACGAGGATCAGGCTGATGCTGCGCCGGTTGAGGATCTCGCCTTCGTTCTGCAGCCAGCGGCGCAGCACCCGGGGCGTCTCCTCCTGCATGAACTCCTGGAGGTAGCGGCGGTTGCGCAGGCCGGTGAGGGGATCGCGCAGCGCCATGTCCTCCAGGCGCAGGGTCAGCAGCACGGTGCCGAACAGCGCGTGGTGGACCTGCACCGAAGTGAACAGCAGGCCGCCGATGTAGACCAGGATGGCCAGGGAGAAGAGGTGGCCCATGCCGAAGGGCGGGTGCAGGAGGCCCACCAAGGCCAGGCTGGCCATGCCCGGCAGCATGGTGAGGGCATAGGTCACGGGGCTGCCGGCCATGGTGAAGCAGCCCAGCGAGGCCAGGCCGGCCAGGCACAGCGTGACCAGCATGAAGTGCCCGGCGCTCAGGCGCGGAAGGAGGGCCAGCATGACCCCTCCGAGGATCAGGCCGAAGGCGCCCGCGGCCGCCGTGAACAGGGCGAAGCGCGGGTTCGGCCGGCGCATGGAGGCTTCCAGCCGCTCGCCCCGGAGCGCCAGCCAGGCCCGGACCAGGCCCGCCGCCGCAAGGCCCGGGAACAGGAACCACAGCCAGCCCCCGGCCCGCACCTGGTCCCGGAGAATGACGGCGAAGATGCCGATGGAGGCCAGGTGCAGGACCACCGGCACGTGGCTGCGCCGGTAGAGGTCCCGCACCAGGGCCATGTGCACGGCCCGGGTGTGGGGCCGGTCTCCGGGAGGAAGGCGGAAGGGGGTGATCCAGTTCATGGCGAAGGTCGGGCTCACGTTCGGGAAGCGAAGGCAAGTGGCGTCTCTTCAGGCAGTTTGACAGAACGGGCCGGACGCCCGGCACGGAATTCCCTTGCAATCGCGCGGGCCATGATCGAATAGTGTTCCTGGCTGTCTCATGCCACTCCCTGCGGAGGCTTCCATGAAACTCGCGGTCCTGGGCGGCAGCCTGCGGAAGGATTCCCTGAACCGGCGCCTGCTGGGCTACCTGGTGCGGAGCCTCGAAGGCATGGGCCACGAGGTTCGCGCCGTCGCCGGCGAGGCGCTGCGCCTGCCGCTCTATGACGCGGACCTGGCGGTCCCCGCCGAGGTCCTTTCCGTGCAGGCGGCCCTGACCGGGATCCAGGGGCTGGTGATCGTTTCGCCCGAGTACAACTCGGGCATTCCCGCCCACCTCAAGAATGTCGTGGACTGGCTGTCCACCCTCAGCCCCAATCCCCTGAGGGGCATCCCGGTGCTGCTCGCCGCCGCCTCCCCCGGCGCCTTCGGCGGAGCCCGGTCGCTGCTCTCCTGGCGTCCCGTGCTGGCCAACATGGGCGCCCTGGCGCTGCCCCCCGCCATCACCGTGCCCCTGGCCGACCGCAACCTGGACCCTTCGGGAGCCCCGGAGGAACCCCGCACCGCCGGAGAAATCCAGAAATCCCTGGACGCCTTCGTGGCCCTGACCGCGCGCCTGATGCCATAGGCCGCTGTCCCGCCCGTCGTGCCTTGCGGTCGGCCTCGGGTCCCGTGGGGGCGCGCCGACCCACCGGTGCGTGAGAGCCTTGCCGCAGCCTCGTCGGCTTCGCCTCCTGCGGGTGCGCCAAGGTCTCACGCTGTCCTTCCCCGCCTGGAGTGGGGGTTCCTTCGGTTGGCAGCATGGGGCGAGAAGGCCGCTCCCTGGAAGGCCCAGGGTTCCAGGAAGGTTGTTTTTGATTTTTGTTCATCGAAACGAAGACGAATCGACTCGGCCCCGGGGGGAAGGAGCAGCGTGGCCGCTTGCATCGCCCGCAGCGCAGCGAGGACGTTGCAAGCGGACCACGCGCCAGTGGGTCGGCGCGAACTAACGGAACCCGAGACCGACCGCAAGGCGCGACGGTCGGAACAACGGCCGCTAGTGCGAAATGTAGTGCTCCAGCTGGCCGATGATGAAGGTCTGCTCGGAGATGACCTCTTTCACCAGGTCGCCGATGGAGAGGAAGCCCGCCACCGACCCGTCATCGGCCAGCACCGGCAGGTGCCGGATGTGCCGGTCGGTCATGACGGCCATGCAATCCTCCACGGTCTCGGCCAGGGTCACGCAGATCAGCTTCTCGCTCATCACCTCGCGCACCTTGGTGTTCTTGGATTCCTTGCCCAGCAGCACCACCTTGCGGGCGAAGTCCCGCTCGGAGAAGACGCCCACCGGCTGGTCGCCCTCCATCACCAGGAGGGCGCCGATGTCGAACTGGGCCATGAGCGCCAGGGCGTTGAAGACCGATTCGTCGGGCCCGATCGAGATGAGGCGGTGCCGCTTGCCGCTGATGATGTGTTCCAGCAATTTCATCACTGTCTCCTTCGGCGGGGCCCGGGTCTCCGGATTGGGGATAAAGGATAAGCCATCCAGGGCTGATCCTGGGCAAGAAAAAACCTACAAACCGTAAGCTTTGATCTTCTGGTAGAGGGTGCTGCGCGGGATGTTCAGCCGTTTGGCCGTCCGTTCGACGTGTCCGCCCTCCTCGCGCAGCACGTTGCCGATGTGGTTCCGCTCCACTTCGCGCAGGGTCAGGTTGCCGGCGGAAGCCCCTCCGCCCCCTCCGGCGCGCGGGCTGCTGGCGAAATCCAGCTCGGCATCGGAGATGCTCGGGCCGGTGGCGCCGAGCAGGGCCCGCTCCAGCACGTTGCGCAGCTCCCGGATGTTGCCGGGCCAGCCGTGCCTCTGGAGCTGCAGCAGGGCCGCCTTGGTGAACACCGCCGGATCCCGGCCCCACTCGTCGGTCAGACGGTCCAGGAGGTTCTGGGCCAGGGCCGGGATGTCCTCCAGCCGCTCCGCCAGGGGCGGCATCACCAGCTGGATGGCGCTCACCCGGTAGAACAGGTCGGCCCGGAACATCCGCTCCTCCACCAGGCGCTCCAGGTTCTGGTGGGTGGCGGCGATCAGGCGGAAATCCACCTTGCGGTCGTGGACCTCGCCCAGGCGGCGGAACCGCTTCTCTTCCAGCGCCTTGAGCAGCTTGGGCTGGATCTGCAGGTCCATGTCGCCGATCTCGTCCAGGAAAACCGTGCCCCGGTGGGCCGCCTCCAGCAGCCCGACCTTGGCCACGACCGCCCCGGTGAACGCGCCCTTCCCGTGGCCGAACAGTTCGGTCTCGAGGAACTCCCGGGTGAATCCGCCGCAATTCAGCTCCAGCATCGATTCGGCCGCCCGCGAGCTGTGCCGGTGCAGCCACCGGGCCAGTTCGCTCTTGCCGGTGCCGGTCGCGCCGGTGACCAGGATCGGGCTTTCCGCGGCCGCGGCCCGGCGCGCCTGCTCCGCGATCCGCCGGATGGCGGGGCTCAGCCCCAGGAACAGGTCGAGGGCCCTGCGCGGCTGGTCCCGGGTGGCGTTGGCCAGCTCCCGGCGCCGGTTGCGCTGGTTCTCCAGGGTGCGCTCCAGCACCACCCGCAGGGCCGGCAGGTCCAGGGGCTTGACCAGGAACTGTTCGGCCCCGAGCTGGATGCTGGCCACGGCGAGCTCGATGCTGCCGTGGGCGGTGAGCAGGATGATCGGCACGCCGGCGTCGACCGCCTTCAGCCTGGGCAGGAGCTCCAGGGCGTTGCCGTCGGGCAGCGAGTAGTCCAGGGTGACCAGGTCGTAGACGTCGCGCCGGTATTTCATCTCCGCCTCGCCGCAGGCCGCCGCCTCGTCCACGTCGTAGCCGTGCTGCTCCAGGAAATCGCGGATGGCGAAACGGACGGCGCTCTCGTCATCCACCACCAGGATTTTCGGCTTCGCCATGGTGCGACCTCGATCAGGAATGCCGGCCCGGCAGGGTGAACCCCAGGCGCACCGCGCCGTCGGGGGCGCGCGAGGCGCTGAGCCGGCCGCCGTGGCGCTCGATCACCCGCCGGGCCACCGGCAGGGCCAGCCGGCCGAAGCCCGAAACGCGGAAATAGAAAGGTTCGAACAACCGCGACAGGTCCACGCCCGGAAGTTCCAGTCCGGCCCGGTCCAGCCGGCCGGAGACGCCCCGGGCGTCGGCCGAAGCCAGGAGCGTGGCCGGACCGGCGCCGGCCTGGCCCATGACCACCCCGATCAGCCGGGCGAAGGCCATGCGCAGGCCGGCCGGGTCGGCCCACACCAGCGGCAGCGGACCCTCGAGCACCAGGCGCAGCCCGGCCCGGTGCGGCTCGGCCGCCTCGCGCAGCAGGGCCCCCAGGTCGGCCGCGGCCCAGCCCGCGGCCCTGGGGTCGCCGTAGTCCTCCAGCTCGTCCAGGAACGCGTTCAGGCCGTCCAGGCTTTCGCGCATCACACAGCGGTACCTGCCGAGGTCATCCAGCCCCTTGAACCGCACCCCCATGGCATCGAGGCTGCCGGAGATCCCGAAGGCGAAGTTGCGCAACTCGTGCACCAGGCCCGGCACGAAGGAACTGCCCGCCGGCCCCCGGGGGCTGGCGCGCTGCTCTTCGGGCTGGGGCTGGACGGCCAAGGGACGCCTCCGGGCGAATAGCATAGCGCGAGCTAACTATATGCAAGCAAAGGACCAACGACACGAGCGAGCGGGAACGGGGATCGTTCCGGCGCATTCCCCAATGCCAAAACCGCCGGGAGCCGATAACCTGATCGGATGCCTGTTCTTTGGGTGACCGATCATGATCTCGACCAGCTGCGCCCCCTGCCCGAGGCGCTGCTCCTGGCCATGGGCGCCATCGGCCAGCCTTCGGCCCGCAGCCACCTGGCCCACACCCTGGTGCGCTCCCGGGTGGCGCCCCAGGCCGAGCCCTGGATCACCAACCCGGCCGGCATGACGCCGGTGCTGAACCTGCTGCGCGATTCCGGCATGGCCCGGGAGGTGAACAACGGATTCTGGACCCTGACCCCGGCGGCCTTCGAGACGGTCTGCCGGCGGGCCCAGCGCAAGGGCCAGCTCAAGGCCCTGGCCGCGGCCGGCCAGGCCAGCTACGACTCCGGCAAGCTGCTGCTGGACGGCCTGGGCCGGGACCTGGCGGCCTTCCGCCTGGCCTTCCTGGAGGGCCGCCCCGAAGACTGGCTGCCCGCCCAGGAACGCCTGCGCCACATCCACCGGCGCCGCCCTGCGCCAGCGCGACCCCCTGGCGGTCATCTGCGGCCAGCCCTTCGATCCCGCCTGGTTCGAGGCCCTGCCGCCGGCCGCAGCAGAGCCACGCGGCCTGGGCCCTGCTCCACGACCAGGCGGTGCACGGCCGGCCCGACGAGGCTTTCCGCGCCTGGCTGGAGGCCCGCAGCCGCACCCGGCCGAGCCCCCTGGGGCCCGATGCTGGAGTACCTGATCCTGGAGGGCCGGCTGGACGAGGCCGGCGCCCTGCTGCAGAGGCTCGCGCCCGCCCAGCGCGCCCTCACCCCCATCGCCCTGCTGAAGGCGGCCCTGGATCTCGCCCGGGGCAATCCGCCGGGCGGCCGCGGCGGGCTTCGAGGCGGTGCTGGCCGACCTGGGCCGGGGCCCCCGGCGCAAGGCGGTGCACCTGCCGGGCCTCATGGACCTGTTCTGCATCCTGGCCTTCATCGGCCTGGACCACGAGCGCGGCCTGGCCGCCGCCGCCGAGCGCCTGGACCTGCTGGAGCGGCGCCAGGACAGCGACCCCCTGAGCGGCCTGGCGGGAGCCGCTGCGCCGCCTGCTGCTGCAGCGCCGGGGCCTGCCCCGGGCGCCGGAACTCGCCCCGGACGGCCGCGACCCGGATGGCCGCCCCGGCGCCCCGCCCCGGCCCAGGGCCCTGGCCGGGTTCCTGGAGGCCCTGCGCGCCTACCTCTGCGCCGAGCGGCTGGACCTGGAGGCCCTGGACGCCGCCCAGGCCGAGCTGGCGCGGCTGCCCCTGGGCCTGTTCCAGGCCGAGCTGGCGGAGCTGCGCCGGCGCGCCAGGGGCGGCATCAGCGCGGCGCCCGTTCCCGTTCCTGGACCTGGTGCCGCACAGCGAGACCTGGGAGAAGGCCCTGGAGGACCTGCACGGCCTGGCCCGGCCCGCGGCCAGCCAGCGCCCGGGACGCCTGGCCTGGTGGGTCTGGCGCGATCCCGAAGCCCGCGCCCCCTACGTCATCGAGCCGCGCGAGCAGCGCCGGGACGCCAGGGGCCAGTGGACCCGGGGCAAGGCCGTCTCCCTGAAGCGGCTCAAGGAGGAGGGCCGGTCCTGGGGCTTCCTGCTGCCCCAGGACCAGGCCCTCATCAACTGCATCCGGGAGAACTGGCGCGGGCACGAGCTCAACTACGAGGCCGCGCTCCAGGCCCTGGTGGGCCATCCCCTGGTGTTCTGGAGCGAGGGCGAGGTGGACCCGGCCGAGCCGGGTGGAGGTGGTCGCCGGCCAGCCGGAGCTGCACGTGACCCGCCGGGGCAAGGTGCTGGAACTCAAGCTGGACCCGCCGCTGCAGGAGGGCGACGTCATGGTCCGGCCCGAAGGCCTGTTCCGGGTGCGCGTCATCACCATCACCGCCGCCCACCGCAAGCTGGCCGAGATCCTCGGCGACGGCCTGGCCGTGCCGGCCGGGGCCGAGGCCCAGGTGCTGCAGGCGCTGCGCGCCGTGGCGCCCATGGTGACCGTGCACTCCGACGTGACGGTGCGCGATGAGGCGGCGCGCCAGGCCGGGCTGGCCCGGGTCGACGGCGACCCGCGCATCCTCCTCCTGCTCATGCCGTTCCACCAGGGGCTGAAGGCCCAGCTGCGGGTCGAGCCGCTGGCCGGCTGCGGCTACCACGTGCCCGGCGAGGGCGGCGCCAGCCTCATGCTGGAGCGCCAGGGCGAGATGCGCCTGGTGGCGCGCGACCTGAAGGCCGAGGCCGCCGCCGCCGAAGCCCTGCTGGCGGCCCTGCCCACCCTGCCCCTGGACGAGGGGCGCAGCGAGTGGATGATCGACGACCCGGAACGCTGCATGAACCTGCTGCTGGAACTGGAGGCGGCCAAGGGCCTGGCCGCGGTCCAGTGGCCCGAAGGGGGCCGGCTGAGCCCGCCCCGGACCCTGGGCCTGGAGGCCATGAGCCTGACCGTGAAGCGCAACGGCAGCTGGTTCGACGCCGAGGGCGAGCTGCAGCTGGACCAGGGCCAGGTGGCCAGCCTGCAGGAGCTCCTGGAAGCCTCGGAGCAGCAGCGGCAGCCGCTTCGTCAAGCTGGGAGACGGCCGGGTCTACGCCCTGGCCGAGACCTTCCGCCGGCGCCTGGACGACCTGCGCGCCCTGGGCGAGGCGCACGCCGCCGGCCTGCGCCTGCACGGCCTCAGCGCCCTGGCGCTGGACGGCCTGGGCGAGGAGCTCGGCGCGTTCCACGCCGACCGGGCCTGGAAGGACATGCTGGTGCAGCTGCAGGGCGCCCTGGGGTCCGAGGCCGCGCTGCCCGCGGGCTTGGAACGCCCAGCTGCGCCCCTACCAGCTGGAAGGCTACCAGTGGATGCGGCGCCTGGCCCGCGCGGGCCTGGGCGCCTGCCTCGCCGACGACATGGGCCTGGGCAAGACCGTCCAGACCCTGGCCGCTGCTGCTGGCCCGGGCCGGCGACGGCCCGGCCCTGGTGCTGGCCCCCACCAGCGTCTGCGCCAACTGGGAGAGCGAGGCCGCAGGCCTTCGCGCCCGGGCTGAAGGTGCAGCGCTTCGGCGAAGGCGACCGCGCCGCCGCGCTGCAGGCCGCCGGGCCCTTCGACGTCTTCCTGTGCAGCTACGGCCTGCTGCCCCTGGAGGCCGAGCGCCTGCAGGCCGGTCCCCTGGGCCACCGTGGTGCTGGACGAAGGCCAGAACATCAAGAACGCCCTCACCAAGCGCAGCCAGGCGGTCATGGACCTGCAGGCCGGGTTCCGCCTGGTGCTTTCCGGCACGCCGGTGGAGAACCACCTGGCCGAGCTGTGGAACCTGTTCCGCTTCCTCAACCCCGGCCTGCTGGGCACCATCGAGCAGTTCCGCAAGCGCTTCCAGGAGCCCATCGAGCGCGGACCAGGACCCCGCGCCCATGGCCCGCCTGCGGCGCACTGGTCGCGCCCTTCCTGCTCCGGCGCACCAAGGCCCAGGTGCTGCAAGGAGCTGCCGCCGCGCACCGAGATCGTGCTGGAGCTGGAGCCCTCGCGAAGCCGAGGCGGCCTTCCTGGAGGCCCTGCGCCGGCAGAGCCTGGAGGCCCTGGAAGGCGGGCCCGGACCAGACCCTGCAGGTGCTGGCCGCCCTCATGCGGCTGCGCCGGGCCTGCTGCAACCCGGCCCTGGTCCAGCCGGGCCTGGCCATCCCCTCCAGCAAGCTGGAGGCCTTCCTGGACCTGGTGGACGAGCTGCGGGAGAGCGACCACCGGGCCCTGGTGTTCAGCCAGTTCGTGGACCACCTGGCCCTGCTGCGCGCGGCCCTGGACGCGCGCGGCGTCGACCTACCAGTACCTCGACGGCGCCACCCCCGTGCGCAAGCGCGCCGCCGCCGTCAAGGCGTTCCAGGCCGGCCAGGGCGACCTGTTCCTGATCAGCCTGAAGGCCGGCGGCACCGGGCTCAACCTCACCGCCGCCGACTACGTCATCCACATGGATCCCTGGTGGAACCCCGCCGTGGAGGACCAGGCCTAGCGACCGCGCCCACCGCATCGGCCAGACCCGCCCGGTCACGGTCTACCGGCTGGTGCTGAAGGGCACCGTCGAGCAGAAGATCCTCGCCCTGCACCAGCACAAGCGCCAGCTGGCCGAGGACATCCTCAGCGAAAGCGCCATGGCGGCGGGCCTGGACGCCAGGACGCTGCTGGCGCTGTTGCAGGAGGGGTAGCTGGTGTCAGGAACTGGCCCCGGCCGGACTGGCGATGCCTGCCTTCCGGAACGGCGGGCTGCTGAAGCTCCAGCCGGAAGTGTCATGATGGATGTCACCTTCCGGGAGGTCCGGCCATCCATGACACAGCGAGGAAAGCCGATGAACCTGCCGCAGCCCAAGCACCCTGGCTACACCATCGATGATTGGAAGGCCTGGGAGGGCCGCTGGGAACTCATCCACGGCGTCGCCTACGACATGACGCCTGCGCCTTCCACGGAGCATCAGCGGGTGAGCGTCCAGTTGACGGCGGCCTTCTTCAAAGCCCTGGAGGAAGCCAGACGCGTCGGCAAGGGCAACTGCGAAGCCTTCCACGCCCCCGTCGACCTGTTCCTGCCCAACGAGGAAAGCGTGTACCAGCCGGATCTCGTGGTTGTCTGCGATCCTGCCCGGATCACCAGCCAGGGGATCGTGGGCGTTCCCGACCTGGTGGTGGAAATTCTGAGCCCCAGCACCAGCAACCGGGACCTGACGCGCAAGCGCTGGTGTTACGAGGCTGCCGGCATCCCTGAATACCTGATCGTGGATCCCGATGAGCGGGTGGGCCTGCTGCTTCGCCTGGAGGCCGGTCGATACCAGGAAACCGCCCGGGTGGAATGGGGCGCCGAGATGGCACTTCTGGGCGGGGAATTAAAGATCACGCTCGGGCAGGGGCTCACCCCGTGACGATGGCGATGCCGGAACTGGACCCCAGCCGGTTGGCGCCGGCCGCGACCATCCGCTCCGCATCCGCCCGGGTGCGCACCCCGCCGGACGCCTTGACCCCCATGTCCGGCCCCACCGTCCGCCGCATCAGGGCGATGTCCCCGGCGGTGGCGGCGCTGCCGGCGGCGAATCCCGTGGCGGTCTTCACGAAGGCCGCCCCGGCCCGCTGGCTGAGCCTGCAGGCCAGGACCTTTTCGGCCTCGTCCAGCAGCCCGGTCTCCAGGATGACCTTCACCGCCCGGCCCCCGGCCGCCGCCACCACGGCCCGGATGTCCGCCTCCACCCGATCGGGTTCGCCGGACTTGAGCGCGCCCAGGTTGAGCACCATGTCGATCTCGTCCGCTCCCGCGGCCACGGCGTCCGCCGCCTCGAAAGCCTTGGCCGCGGTGGCCATGGCGCCCAGGGGGAAGCCCGCCACGCAGCACAGCTTCACCCCCGATCCCGCGAGCAGCGCCCGGCAGCGCTGCGCCCAGGAGCCGTTGACGCAGACCGAGGCGAACCGGTATTCCAGGGCCTCCGCGCAAAGCCGGTCGATCTCCGCCGCGGTGGCCCCCGGCTTCAGCAGCGTGTGGTCGATGATCGAAGCCAGTGCGCGGTCGAATGCCTTTTCCGCCATCGTGTCCCCCAGGGGCCAGTCTACCCCGGGAGGCGTACCATGTATGATTCCTTCCAGGCTGTTCCCATCATGGTGGATCTCGTGTTCGTACTCGTCCTGAATGCCGGCTCCTCGAGCCTGAAGTTCAACCTCTTCGACATGGTCCGGGAGGCTTCCATCGCCGAGGGCGTGGCCGAGCGCCTGGGCCTGGACGAAGCCAACCTGGAGTGCACCCTGGCCGGGGAGAAGCGCCGGGAGACCCTGCCCCTGCCCACCCACCGCGAGGCCCTGGAGGCCATCCTGGTGCGGCTGCGGACCGCGGTCCTGCACGACACCCCGATCCACGCCGTCGGCCACCGGGTGGTGCACGGCGGGCCGAAGTACGGGGACTCGGTCCTGGTGACCGAAGAGGTCCTGCGCGACATCGAGGCCTTCGCGGTCTACGCCCCGCTGCACAACCCCGCCAACGCCCTGGGCATCCGCACCGCCATGGAGGCCTTCCCCGACGTCCCGCACGTGGCGGTGTTCGACACGGCGTTCCACCACGACATCCCGGACTTCGCCCGGATCTACGGCATCCCCTTCGAGCTGAGCCAGAAATACGGCATCCGGCGCTACGGCTTCCACGGCACCAGCCACGCCTACGTGGCGGCCCGCACCGCCATCCTGCTGTGCCGCCCGCTGCGCGCCCTCAAGCTCATCAGCTGCCACATCGGCAACGGCACCAGCATCTGCGCCGTGCTGAACGGCAAGAGCATGGACACCAGCATGGGCATGACGCCGCTCCAGGGCGTCATCATGGGCACCCGCTGCGGCACCATCGACCCCGCCGTGGTGGAGATGCTCATGGAGCACGAGAACCTCGACTACCAGGGCATCACCAACCTGCTCAACAAGAAGTCCGGGCTGCTGGGCATCTCCGGGGTGTCATCGGACTTCCGGGAGATCGAGCAGGCAGCCGACCAGGGCAACGACCGGGCCCGCCTGGCCCGGGACCTGCTGACCTACAACGTGCGCCAGTTCATCGGCTCCTACGCCACCGTCCTGGACGGCGTCGACGCCATCGCCTTCACCGCCGGCATCGGCACCCACAGCTCCTTCGTGCGCGCCAAGGTCTGCAGCAAGCTCACCTTCCTGGGCGTGAAGCTGGATCCGGAGGCCAATGAGCGCGGCAAGGGTGAGCGCATCATCAGCGCGCCCGATTCCCGCGTGGTGGTGACCGTCGTGCCCACCAACGAAGAGCTCATGATCGCGCGCGAGGTCGTGCGTTAGCCATGGCCGCCGACCCGACGCCCCTGGTCCTGACCCTCGAGCGAGGCCGGGTGAGCCTCTGCATGACCTGCGTGCCCATGGGCCGGGATCTCGCCGTGACCCTGTGCGGCGGCGACCGGGCGCACATCGGCGCGGTGGCCGTCAGCCAGTCGCGCCCCAGCCTCGAGCCGGGCGGCGCCACCAGCGCCACCACCTCGGTCATCGCCCTCCTGGGGCACAAGGAGGACGACCTGGCCCGGACCCTCGCCGCCCGGTTCTCGGCGCGCCTGGACGCCGTGGTCACGGTGGCCTGCGGCATCCACATGGACGCCATCCGACCGGGCGAGTTCAAGGACATCCTGGAGATGTCCGAGGCATTGGCCGCCGAAGCGCTGGAACGGATCACGGCTCCATAGAGAGGCTCGGCTCGCCCGCCGAAAGCATGCCCAGGCGGATCCGCCCGCCGCAATACTGCTCCACCATCCCGGCCAGTTCAGCGCCCAGGGCCTCCAGTTCGGCCCGGCCCACCGGCGCCAGGCCGTCCAGGTTGAACTGGATCGCCGTGGTCTCCGGCAGGGTCAGGCTGTGGTTGGCCTGGCGCCAGCTCCAGCGCCGGGTCAGCACCGTCTCGCCCTCGGCGTAGATGATCTCTCCGGGATCCGGGTGCTCCTCCTGGTCGGTGCCGAAGGGCACGAAGCGCTCCGTCCCGGTGGCCGGGCGCAGCCGGTAGCCTTCCACCGCGTGGTCGATGGCGTGCCCGCCCGTGGGCACCAGGTGGCTCAGCGAAAGGATGTTGCCGATGTCGACCAGGGCATTGATGGAAGGCAGCTGCTGGCCCTTGAGCGCCCGGCGCGCCATGGCCTCCACCGAACAGCGGAAGTCCTTCGGGTTGATGCCCTGGGCCTTGAAGGCGGCGCGCCAGGTGGCGATCCGCGGGTGGGCGGTGACCTCCGTCGCGCCCAGCCGGTCGCGCACCGACGCCTCGGCCTGGCGCAGCAGCGCCACCAGCTCCGGCGGCGACGGGCGGTTGCGCACCTCGTGGGCCACCAGGACGCCGCGCAGGTAGTCCGGGAACCGGGCGAACACCTCGGGGGCGACGGAGCAGGTCCTGGCCATGCTACTTCAGCTTCTCCAGCACCGTGGAACTGCGCTCGGAGACCTGGATGATGTTCTGGTTCACCTGGTTGATCTCCTGGGTGAGGTTGCGCACGGCGTCCACCGACTTGCCCAGGTGCTCGGCCACCACCGAGAAGCCGCGCCCGTGCACGCCCGCCTTGGAGGCCTCGATGCTGGCGTTCAGGGCCAGCATCTGCATGTTGGACATGATCGAGTTGATCCGGCTCACCACGCTGGTGCTGGTGTCCAGGCTGCGGCGCAGCTCCTCCTGGATGGTGCCGACGATCCCCGAGATGTCGTCGCGCACGGCGCTGGCGTTCATGTTCAGGACGTCCACCATCATCCGGCTGGTGACCGGGGTGATCCAGCGGGTGCTGGTGCCGCGCAGGCGCTCCTTGATCCGGACCTCCACGTTCTCGTCCCCGGTGGTGTCGAACACGAAGTCGGGCAGGTTGTCGCGCAGCGCCGCCTCGACGTCGCCGAAGGTGGCGATGCCCAGGTCGCGCGCGGCGAGGATGCCGGGGGCGCTGTCGTTGGCGTCAACCAGCAGGCTGACCCGGGTCACCCGGTTGTTGCCGAAGAACTTCAGCAGACCCAGGCCGCCCCGGCCGCCGCCGATGATGCCGATGGAAAACACCTTTTCCCCAAACCATTCGCTCATACGCTCCGCCTGGAATTGTTGATCAATCGTATAACACGATCGGGGCCATCCCCAACATTTCTTCCGCCCGGGGCTCCCTGCCATGATGGGCGCATGGCCACGACCCTGTTCGACCTCCTGCCGCGCGACGGCGACTGCTCCAGCGACGCCCTGCTGGGCCGGTTCCTGGAATACGCCGAGGGCCGGCGGCTCGCCGCTCTACCCCGCCCAGGAAGCCGCCATCCTGGAGTTGTTCGAGGAGAAGAACGTCATCCTCAACACCCCCACCGGCTCGGGCAAATCGCTGGTGGCCGCCGCGCTGCATTTCAAGGCCCTGGCCCAGGGCCGGCGCTCGGTCTACACCTGCCCGATCAAGGCCCTGGTCAACGAGAAGTGGCATGGCGCTCTGCCGCGAGTTCGGCCCGGACAACGTCGGCCTCAGCACCGGCGACGCCTCGGTCAACCGCGACGCCCCCATCCTCTGCTGCACGGCCGAAATCCTGGCCAACATCGCCCTGCGCGAAGGCGCCGGCGGCCAACGTCCAGGACGTGGTCATGGACGAGTTCCATTATTACGCCGACCGCGAGCGCGGCGTGGCCTGGCAGGTGCCGCTGCTGACCCTGCCGCAGGCGCGGTTCCTGCTCATGTCCGCCACCCTGGGCGACACCGCCTTTTTCGAGGCAGGAACTGACCCGGCTGAACGGCCGGCCCACGGTCGACCGTGACGTCCACCGACCGGCCGGTGCCGCTGGAATTCAGCTACTCCGAATTGCCCCTGGCCAAACCCTGGAAAGCCTGGTCGCCGAGCGGCAAGGCCCCGGTCTATGTGGTGCACTTCACCCAACTGGAGGCGGCCCAGAGCGCGCAGGATTTCACCAGCATCAACGTCTGCACGCGCGAGGAGAAGGCCGCCATCGCCAGCACGCCCTGGAAGGCTTCAAGTTCACCAGCCCCTACGGCCCGGACATCAAGAACTGGCTGCGCCACGGCATCGGCCTGCATCACGCCGGCCTGCTGCCGAAGTACCGCGTGCTGGTCGAGCAGCTCGCGCAAAAGGGCCTGCTCAAGATCATCTGCGGCACCGACACCCTCGGCGTGGGCATCAACGTGCCCATCCGCACCGTGCTGTTCACCCGGCTGTGCAAGTTCGACGGCCAGAAGACCGGCATCCTCAGCGCGCGGGATTTCCACCAGATCGCCGGCCGCGCCGGGCGCAAGGGCTTCGACGACCGCGGCTGGGTGGTGGCCCAGGCGCCGGAGCACGTCATCGAAAATCTCAAGCTCGCCGAAAAAGCCGCGCGCGACGGCAAGAAGTCCGTCAAGCGCCAGCCGCCGGAAAAGAATTTCGTCAACTGGGACAAGAAACCTTCGTGCGCCTGATCGCCGCGCCGCCGGAGCGCCTGGTCTCGCGCTTCCAGGTCTCGCACGGCATGCTGCTGAACGTGCTCAGCCGCAAGGGCGACGGCTGCGCGCGCCATGCAGCGAGCTGATCCGCGACTGCCACGAGACGACCCCGGCCAAGAACGCGCACCGCAAGCGCGCCTGGCAGTTGTTCCGCTCCCTGCTGGACCGCAAGATCGTCGAGTTCATCCCCGAGCCCGGACGGCGCCCAGGCTGCGCGTGAACGTGGAACTGCAGGACGATTTCTCCATGGACCAGACCCTGTCCCTGTACCTGCTGGACACCATTCCGCTGCTGGACCCGCAGGCGCCGGACTACGCGCTCGTCCTGCTCACGCTGGTCGAGTCCATCCTGGAGGACCCCGACATCATCCTGCGCAAGCAGCTCGACCAGGTGAAGCAGAAGAAGATGGCCGAGATGAAAATGGAGGGCATCGAATACGACCAGCGCATGGAGGAGCTGGAGAAGCTGGAATACCCCAAGCCCAACCGCGAATTCATCTATTCGGCACCTTCAACGCCTTCGCCGCCCGGCATCCCGTGGGTGGGCGAGGAGAACATCCGGCCCAAATCCATCGCGCGGGAGATGTTCGAGGCCTTCCGCTCCTTCTCCGACTACATCCGCGACTACGAATTGCAGCGCGCCGAGGGCGTGCTGCTGCGGCACCTGAACAGCGTCTTCAAAGTGCTGGCCCAGACCGTGCCGGACTCCGCCAAGAACGACCAGGTGCGGGAGATGGAACTCTATCTGGGCACCATGATCCGCCAGGTGGATTCCAGCCTGCTGGACGAGTGGGAGAAGATGCGCGACCCGAACTATCAGCGCGCCGGAAACCCAGGAAGCTCCGCCCGCCCGGCGCCGAAGCGGCCGACCGGGACATCACCCGCGACACCAAGGCCTTCACCGCCGCCATCCGCAACCGGATCTTCACCTTCCTGCGCAGCCTCTGGTCATGGACTACGAGGAGGCCGCTCCCGGCCGAGTTCCGGACGACGGCGAGCCCTGGACCGCCGACCGCTCAAGGCCCTCATGGACGAATACCGCGCCGAGCACGGCGCCTTCCGCCTGGACCCCGAAGGCCGCAACCTGCGCCACACCTACGTGGTCCCGGCGGAGGACAGGAAGACCTGGCGCGTCCAGCAGATGCTGGTGGACCCGGAGGAGGGCAACGACTGGGTGGCGGAGTTCGAGGCCGACCTGGAGGCTTCGCGCGCCGCCGGCGAGCCGGCGTTGCGCCTGGTCCGTCTGGGCGGCTACTGACGCGCCCGCATCCAGGCCGCGGCCCACCCGGCCAGGCCCACCGAGCTGACCGCCGCGCCCACCCCCATCACGCCCTTCCAGCCGGCCAGGGTGTACGCCTGGGCCGACAGCGTGGAGGAGATCGCCCCGCCGGCGAAATAGGCGGTCATGTAGCCGGCCGTGAGGCGGTTGCGCGCTTCCGGCCGGATCCTGTAGATGGCCGCCTGGTTGCTGATGTGGACCCCCTGCACCGCCAGGTCCAGGAGCAGGATCCCGCCCACCAGGGCGCCCAGGGACACCGGCCCGAAGGCCAGCGGCACCCATGACAGGAGCATGATCAGCAGGCCCCAGCCGGTGGCCCGGAACCCGTGGCCGCGGTCGCCCAGGCGCCCCGCGGCGGATGCCGCCAGGGCCCCCGCCAACCCGGCCAGGCCGAACAGCCCGATGGTCCCCGCGGAATAGCCGTAGGGCGGCGCGGCCAGCAGGAAGCTCACGCAGGTCCAGAGCACTGCGAAGGCGCCGAAGGCCGAGGCGCCGATCAGGGCGCGCAGGCGCAGCACCGGCTCCTCCTGGAACAGCGTGGCGATGGAGCGCATCAGCGCGAGGTAGGACAGCCCCAGCGGTTCGTGGTGGCGCGGCAGGGCCCGCCTCAGCACGCCCGCCGCCGCCACCATGCCTGCGGCGCCCACCCAGTAGACGATGCGCCAGGAGCCCAGGTTGGCCAGGGCCCCGGCCACCGTGCGCGCCAGCAGGATGCCCAGGAGCAGGCCGCTCATCACGGTGCCCACCACCTTGCCGCGCCGCTCCGGCGCCGCCAGCGTGGCGGCGAACGGCACCAGCACCTGCGCCACCACCGAAAACAGGCCGGTGAGGGCCGTGCCCGCCAGCACCATGCCGATGGACGGCGCGGTGGCGGTCAGCACCAGGCCCGCGGCGGTCAGCAGCGTCATGCCCACCACCAGGCCGCGCCGCTCCATCAGGTCGCCGAGAGGCACCAGCAGCAGCAGGCCCAGGCCGTAGCCCATCTGGGCGGTGGTGACGATGAAGCCGGCGCGGGCCGGCGAGAGGGCGAAGGCCTGGGCGATGGTGGGCAGCAGCGGCTGGGCGTAGTAGTTGCTGGCCACCGCCAGGCCCACGGCCACGGCCATGACCGCGACCAGCGCGGGCGAGAGCTCCCCGGGCCGCTTCACGGGGCGCGGAACAGCACGATGCGGTTGGAGTTGGTGCCCGCCTCGTTGTTGCCCACGCCCCAGATGTGCGCGGTCTTGGTGAAGGCCTGGCGGTTCACCAGCACCCCCAGGCAGTCCAGCCCGGCCGCCAGCCCCAGGGGCACCACCGCCTCCTCCAGGCGCAGGGTGCCGCGCTGGACTTCGCCCACCTCGAAGGCCACGTGCCCGCCGGGCCGGGTGACCCGCTTCAGTTCGAGGAACACCTCCGCCATGACCGCGCTCCAGGCGTCCAGCCTGCGCGCCATCGTGATGCCCGCCGCCACGGCCCCGGCGTCCAGCCCGTTGAACCAGCAGCGCAGCCAGTTGTCGTCCGCGTAATGCACCACGTCCAGGAAGGGCGGCGAGGTCACGGTCAGGGCCACCGAGCCGTCCGCCAGTTCCGGCGTGTGGCGGGCGTCCCGGGTGAGGAACCGGGCCGACCCCGCGGCGTCCCGCAGGTTGGCCCGCTCCGGCGCGGTGAGCCCCTTGACCAGCTGGCGGGTCTTCTTCAGGATCAGTTCCCCCGTGTCGCGGTAGGGCGGGGCCTGGTCGCGCTTCAGGTTGATCACCCGCTGCTGCCGGGCGCTGGCGGCCTGGTTGGGGGGCAGCGTGTAGACGCTGAAGAACCCCGGGCTGTGCCCGGTGAGGCGGTTGGTGGCCACCATGCGGATCCAGCGGTCCACCCCGTCCTCCTCGCCGCGCGCCTCCCGGCCCAGCAGCCAGGCCCGCAGGGCGCGCAGCTCGGCCTCGGTGTCCGGATGGTAGAACATGGCCAGGTCCAGCCCGTCCGGGGCGCCGCCGGCGGGGATCCGGGCCAGCCGCTCCGCCACCGCCTCCGGCTCGGGCGGCTCCAGGCGCGGCGCCGCCAGCAGCCGGGACAGCGGGTTGATGTCGTTGCTGGCCAGCCGGCGCCCGCGCAGGGCCGCCTCCAGGGCGGTGGTGCCGCGCCCGGCGAAAGGGTCGTAGACCAGGTCCCCGGGGCCGCTCAGCGCGTCGATGAACAGCCGGGGCAGCTGGGGCTTGTAGCAGGCCCGGTAGCTCACTTCGTGCAGGCTGCTCGCCTGGCGCTGGCGGGCGGTCCAGAACTCCCCGGTCAGGGTCGCCCAGGCGCCGCCGTCCAGCCGCAGTTCGCCCCATTCCACCGCCCCCCCCCCTCCGTCGGGAGCGAACCTCGCCAGACCGCCCTGCTGCATCACCACCTCGATGCCCTCCAGAATAGCCAGCCGGGCGCCCGCGGGGCCACCCATGGGAGTATCGTTGACCGGTGGAGGTGGCGATGCGCTTCATCTTCGAGCAGGTCCGCGTGGGCGGAGACCGCAATTTCGGCTATCTGCTGGGCGACCGGGAGGCGGGCGACGGCATCCTGGTGGATCCCTCCTTCGACCCCGAGCTCATGGTCGCCCGGGCCCGGGCCCAGGGCCTGCGCATCACCGCCATCCTGAACACCCACGGCCACGCCGACCACAGCAACGGCAACGACATCGCCCGCCAGCTCACCGGCGCCACCGTGGCCGGCGGCCCGGGCCACCCGGGCCCGCTGGACCGCGTGCTGAAGGACGGCGACCGGATCGGCCTCGGGGATTTCCACCTGCGCGTCTGGGAAGTGCCCGGCCACTGCCCCGACCACCTGGCCTTCCTGGTCGAGCCGTTCAGCGCCGGCATCACCGGCGACCTGCTGTTCGTGGGCAAGGTCGGCGGCACCGGCAGCGACGCCGACGCCCGCACGGAATGGGACAGCCTGCACCGACTGCTGCGCGAATGGCCGGCCCACGCCACGCTCTGGCCGGGCCACGACTACGGCGCCCGCCCAAGCTCCACCATGGCCTGGGAGCGGGCCTCCAACCCCTTCCTGCTCTGCCCCGACGTGGCCGCCTTCCTCCGCCTCAAGGCCGACTGGCCGGCCTTCAAGGCCAAAAATGGGCTGAAATAACTGATAGTTATAGATACCCGTGAAGAAATCCGGGATTAATAGAAGACCTTGATATCCGTCAAGGCGGCCGCACCGCCGCCCCGGGACACTTGGGTCCAGGACGCCCCACCGCCGGGGCCGGCCGTTGGAGGATCCATCATGTTCTGCAATCAGTGTGAACAGGCCCAGAGCGGCACCGGATGCGTGGATTTCGGCGTATGCGGCAAGGACGCAGACGTACAGTCCCTTCAGGAGACCCTGCTCTACGGCCTGAAGGGCATGGCCGCCTACGCCCACCACGCGCGCCGGCTGGGGCGCTCGGACGAGGCGGTCAGCGCCTTCACCGAGGAGGCCCTGTTCGCCACCATGACCAACGTCAATTTCGACGTGCCCACCCTGGTCGGGCTGGTGCTGGAGTGCGGCAAGCAGAACCTCCGGGTCATGGAGATGCTGGACGAGGCCCACGTCGCCCGCTTCGGCCAGCCGCGGGTGTGCGAAGTCCCGACCGCGACCCGGCCCCAGCCCGGCATCCTCGTCTCCGGCCACGACCTGCTCGACCTGTCCAACCTGCTGGCCCAGGTGGAGGGCACCGAGGTGCTGGTCTACACCCACGGCGAGATGCTGCCCGGGCACATGTATCCCGGCCTGGGCGACCACCCCAACCTGGCCGGCCATTTCGGCGGCGCCTGGCAGCTCCAGCGGCGCGAGTTCGAAGCGTTCGGGGGGGCGATCCTGGTCACCACCAACTGCGTCCAGGAGGCCCGTGAGAGCTACCGGGACCGGCTGTTCACCACCCGGGCCACCGCCGTCCCCGGCAGCCCGCGCCTGACCACCGACGACTTCTCCGCGGTCATCGCCAAGGCCCGGGAGCTCGGGCCGATCCCGCAGCGTGACGGCGCGAAGATCCCGGTCGGCTTCCACCACAGCGTGATCCTGGGCGCGGCGCCGGCCATCCTGGACGCGGTCAAGGCGGGGACGCTCACCCGCTTCTTCCTCATCGGCGGCTGCGACGGCGCCGAGCCCGGGCGCAACTACTACAGCGACTACGCCAAGGGCACGCCCGAATCGTCCTTCGTGCTGACGCTCGGGTGCGGCAAGTTCCGCATCATGGGGCACGACTACGGCACGCTGCTGGGCCTGCCCCGGCTGCTGGACATGGGCCAGTGCAACAACGCCTACGGCGCCATCAAGGTCGCGGCCGGCCTGGCCGAGGCCCTGGGCTGCGGGGTCAACGACCTGCCGCTCACCATCGTGCTCTCCTGGTTCGAGCAGAAGGCCGTGGCGGTCCTGCTCACCCTGCTCTACCTGGGGGTCAGGAACATCGCCGTCGGGCCCGCCGCGCCCGCCTTCATCAGCCCCAACGTGTTCAAGCTGCTGCAGGAGAACTACGGCCTCAAACTGATCGGCCAGGACGCCCGGGCCGACCTCCAGGCCGTCCTGGCCTAGATGCCGTGGACGGGAAACGGTCCATCTTCCTGGTGAGCCTCGCCGCCAGCGTGCTGCTCGGAGCCCTGCTGGGCTCCGGGCTGTTCACCTTCGTCTCGGCCCACGGCGACTCGTACCTGTCCAACGACCCGGCCGTGTGCGTGAACTGCCACGTGATGCGCGAGCAGTACGACGGCTGGCTGCACGGCTCGCACCACGACGTGGCCACCTGCAACGACTGCCACCTGCCCCACGACAACATCCTGCACAAGCTGTTCGTCAAGGCCAGCAACGGCTACCACCATTCCAAAGCGTTCACCCTCATGGATTTCGACGACCCGATCCACATCAGGCCGGGCAGCGCCCAGGTGCTCGAAGCCAACTGCCTGCGCTGCCATGAGGCCTTCACTGACGAAATCACCACCCACGGGACCCTCGGCGTTGCCACCGATCCCGACCAGAAAGCCGATCTGTACGGCTGCGTGCGCTGCCACCAGGAGGTGGGCCATGGCCCCAGGAGATGATCATGCGTGACCCCAAGCCTTCCTTCTTCGCCCGTCCCGTGGTCAAGCTGGGACTGGTCGCCGCGGCGGCCGGCGCCGCCACCGTGGCGGTGCTGGTGCTGAATTCCAGCATCGCCAGCCGCAAGGCCGAGGCCCGGCAGACTTTCACCCGGGTGGTGGACCTGGACGAAAGCACCATCGACCCGGCCCTGTGGGGCAAGAACTTCCCCCGCCAGTACGACGGCTACAAGCGCACCACCGAACGCTACGGCACCAAGTACGGCGGCGGCGGCAGCGAGACCCTGGCCACCGAGAAGCTGGATACCGATCCGCGCCTGAAGACCATCTTCGACGGCTACGCCTTCGCCCTCGACTACCGCAACCGGCGCGGCCACGCCTACATGCTCGATGACCAGCGCAACAGCAGGCGGGTCACCGAGAGGCCCCAGGCCGGATCCTGCCTGCACTGCCACGCGGCCACCACCGAACTCTACCGCCAGGAGGGCCTGAAGCAGGGCGCCCCCGGCAGCCTGGCGGCGCCCTTCGGCAGCCCCGAGGCCCAGGCCCAGCTCATGGCCGGGTTCGAGGCGGTCTGCAGGATGCCGTACGCGCAGGCCACCCAGCTGGCCAGGCACCCCGTGGCCTGCATCGACTGCCATGACCCGAAGACGATGCAACTGCGGGTGACCAAGCCCGGCTTCATGCGCGGGATCGATGCCCTGGCCCGGAGCGCCGAGCCGGTGCCGCACCTGCCCTCCATCGAGAAATGGCGCCAGGGCGACCGCTCCGCGCCCTACGACCCCAACCGCGACGCCTCGCGCCAGGAGCTGCGCTCCATGGTCTGCGGCCAGTGCCACGTGACCTACTACTGCGGTCCCAAGACCACCCTGTTCTTCCCCTGGGCGCGCGGGCTCAAGGTCGAAGAGATGGAAGCCACCTTCGACGCCACGAAGTTCCCCGACGGGCACCGCTTCTTCGACTGGAAGCACGCCCGCACCGGCGCCGAAGTGATCAAGGCCAAGCACCCCGAGTTCGAGCTCTGGAGCCAGGGCATCCACGCCCGGTCAGGCGTCTCCTGCGCCGACTGCCACATGCCCTACCTGCGCGAGGGGGCGGTCAAGATCAGCGACCACCAGGTGCGCAGCCCACTGCTGAACCTCTCGCGCGCCTGCCAGACCTGCCACCGCTTCCCCGAAGCCGAGCTCAAGGCCCGGGTGGAAGCCATCCAGGACCGCACCCACGCCCTGCTCGACCGGGCCGAGGACGCCCTGGTGCAGCTGATCGGCGACCTGGAGAAGGCCAAGGCGGCCGGCGTGCCGGAAGCCGGGCTGGAGCCCGTGTTCGAACTGCAGCGCAAGGCCCAGTGGCGCGTCGACTGCATCAACGCCGAGAACTCCATGGGCTTCCACGCGCCCCAGGAGGCGGCTCGGGTGCTGGGCGAAGCGATCGACTTCGCCCGCCAGGGCCAGCTGGCGCTGCGCGACATCCTGGACCGGCAGCGGCCCGCGGTCGCCAAGCGGTAGCTCGAACTCCCCGACGAGGGCCGGGATCGCGCGATCCCGGCCCTCCTGCCGTATCCGGTCGCGGGAAAAACCAGCCGGCCGCCTGGATGGACCAGGCAATCAGGCCGTCCGGCAAGTTCCCGGCCCTTCAATACAGAAATCGATTATACTATTGCTCGGTGCAGCCCCGCTGGAACCCCATCGAATTCATGATCTTCTGACGCCATGGTGAGCGTTGTGGATGCTCTGCCTTACGGAATTCTGCCCTGGAACGGCCGCAATGTCCAAAATACTCAATAAAAAAATAATTCAAACATAATAAACCTGATAACATAGTATATTTATTCATTGAATTACCATGAGATCAGAATGACCTGGGTCACAATCAATTTTCTTGACTGACCGCGCGATTCATATATCTTTAAACCCCATCACCGCCTATATTGAGTCAGCCAGATCCCTTGAAAAGGTTTCCCCCCGATGCATTGAACGGGGACAACGAAGGCCAGAGGTCAACAGACCGGGACAGGCGCTCCGGCCCGTCACGGCGCGGTTCCGATTTCCCTCTAATTGCTGGTGGCCCGGATTTCCGGCCACCCCACTCTGCGCTCTCGCACCACTGCTGCCGAAGCAGTCCATGCATTCGGATAATCAAAGAATTACCAACCTTGGAGGTCACCCCATGAAGAAACTCCTTTCCATCCTCGCGCCAACGGCCGCGACGCTCTGCCTGCTGCTCGCAGCGGGCTGCGACAAGGAAAACAAGACCATCAAGATCGCCACCCAGAGCCCGCTGTCCGGCGCCATGTCGGTCATCGGCAGCGACATCAAGAACGGCACCCAGCTCGCCATCGAGCAGCTGAGCGAGCCGCTCACCAAGCTGGGGTTCAAGGTCGAGCTGGCCCCGTTTGACGACCAGGGCAACCCGGACACCGGCGTGGCCAACGCCAAGGCGATCGTATCCGACCCGTCCGTGCTGGGCGTGGTGGGCCACTACAATTCCGGCGTGCAGATCCCCTCGTCCGAGGAATACCACGCTGCCAACCTGTGCAACGTCAGCCCCGCCAACACCAACCCCAAGGTGACCGACCGCGGCTACCCGGAAGTCAACCGCATCTGCGGCCGTGACGACGTGCAGGGCGCTGTGGGCGCCCAGTTCGCCAAGAGCAAGAACATCAAGACCGCCTACGTGCTGCAGGACAAGACCGCCTACGGCCAGGGCATCGCCGAGTACTTCCAGAAGGAAGCCACCACCCAGGGCATCAAGGTGGTCGGTTTCGCCGGCACCGAGGAAAAGGCCAACTTCGACGCCATCCTCAGCCCCATCCTCGCCGCCAAGCCCGAGTGCATCTACTTCGGCGGCATGTTCGACCAGGCCGCGGTGCTGTTCAAGCAGGCCCGGCAGAAGGGCTTCAAGGGCATGTGCCTGTCCGACGACGGCTTCGATTCCCCCGACGCCGCCAAGATCGGCGGCGACGTCCTGATGGCGGGCGCCGGCACCTACTTCTCCACCGTGGCCGGCCCCGCCGCCGCCTATCCCGACACCGCCAAGTTCATCGCCGATTTCAAGGCCAAGTTCGGCAACGACCCCCAGCCCTTCGCCGCCCAGTCCTATGACTGCGCCGCCCTCCTGCTGAAGGCCGTGGAGAACGCCGCCAACGCCAACGGCGGCAAGGTGCCGGCCCGCGCCGACGTGTGCAAGGCCGTGCGCGCCCTGCAGGCCTTCCACGGCGTGACCGCCACCATCACCTTCAACGGCAAGGGCGATCTGGCCAAGGGCAAGTATTTCATCATCCAGGTGTCCTCGCCCGACCCCGCCAAGTGGGCCGCCAACCGCATCGACCAGACCCTGGACATCGCTCCTCCCCAGTAGACCCGCAGCCCCAACGCACCCCCCCCCCTCTGAACCAGGGGGGGGGTTTTTCCGGAGACCCTATGCGCAAGTACATGGGCTCGATCGATCTGCGTCAGATATTCATGCCCATCGGCCAGATGGCGGTATTTGTCGCGGGCGCGGGCGCCCTTTGTTCCGTGATCATGATCATCCTCGCCCTGCTCTGCCGGGGTCGGCTCGGCCGACCATATCCTGCAGGCCACCCAGGGTGTCGGCATCTTCACCTACACCGTGAACAACCTGCCCCAGGTGCTCATCGACGGCATGACGATCGGCTTCGTCTACGCCGCCATCGCCCTGGGCTACACCATGGTGTACGGCGTCCTCCAGTTCATCAATTTCGCGCATAGCGAAATCTTTGCCATCGGGGCCTTCTGCGGCGTGGAGGCGCTCATCGCCCTCAACGGCGCCGGCATCCTGGCCAAGGCCGGAACCATCAGCTCGTTCGGCTACCTGGGCCTGGCCCTCCTGATCGGCATGGCCGCCGCCGGCGGCATGGCGGTCCTGGTCGAGCGCATCGCCTACCGGCCCCTGCGCAACTCGCCCACCCTGGTCGCGCTGATCTCCGCCATCGGCGTCTCGTTCGCCCTGCAGGACGTCATCCGCCTGACCGAAAGCCTCACCACCGGCCAGTTCTACCGGGTGATCCCGACCTTCGGCAATTTCGACGACCACATCGGCCTGTTCCGCATCGGACGCCGCATGATCGACATCCAGGTCAAGTCGGTGGTGGTGATCCTCGCCGCCGTGGCCATGCTGGTGGCGCTCAACTACCTGGTGAAGGCCACCAAGGTCGGCAAGGCCATCCGCGCCGTGTCCCAGGACAAGAACACCGCCGCGCTCATGGGCATCGGCGTCAACGGCATCATCTCCCTCACCTTCCTGGTGGGCGGCTCCCTGGGCGGCGCCGCCGGCGTCCTGTACGCCCTCAAGTTCACCCGCATCGACCCCTTCGTCGGCTTCATGCCAGGCATCAAGGCCTTCGCCGCCGCGGTGCTGGGCGGCATCGGCAACCTCACCGGCGCCCTGCTGGGCGGCATGTTCCTGGGCATGATCGAAAGCTTCGCCGGCGCCTACCTGGGCACCTACACCTCCGGCGCCTTCGGCGCCGAGTACAAGGACATGGTGGCGTTCCTGATCCTGATCCTCGTCATCATTTTCCGTCCCAATGGCCTGCTCGGTGAGCAAGTCTCCCAGAAGGCATAGGAGGAACCCGATGAAAGAATTCGTCCTGAACTCCTTCGAGTCGCTCCAGGCCTTCCTCAACAGGGGGAAGACGGCCTACTTCGTCTGCATCGGCCTGATCATCCTGGGCACCGCCCTGGTCTATGGGAACCCGCGTTCCATCCCCAGCTTCCTGCTGTTCGTGTTCGCCGGCAGTTCCATCTACTGGCTGAAGATGAACCGCGCGGCGCAGCTGGCGCTGGCGGTGTTCTTCGCGGTGGTGCTGATTCCCATCCTCGGCGCCCGCAACATCTTCTACCTGGAGGTGATCTTCCAGATCGCGGTGTTCTCCGCCCTGGCCCTGGGCCTCAACATCGTGGTCGGCTTCTCCGGCCTGCTCAACTTCGGCTACATGGCCTTCTATGCCGTCGGCGCCTACCTCTGGGCCTTCTTCGGCTCCCAGCAGCCCTACCTGCTGCACGCCACCGTCACCACCCGCGCCCTCAACACACCGATGTTCCTGGCGCCGGACTGGTTCTACCTGTTCATCTTCCTGGGCGTGATCGTCGCCGCCATCATCGGCCTGATCCTCGGCCTGCCGGTCCTCCGGGTCCGGGGCGACTACCTGGCCATCATCACCCTGGCCTTCGGCGAGATCGTGCGCCAGCTGGCCAACAACCTGGACAAGCCGCTCAACTTCACCAACGGGCCCCAGGGCATCACCCCGATCCAGCGCCCGACCATGCCCGAAGGCGTGCTGCACTTCTTCAACACGGTGGTCAAGCCCCTGGTGGGACACAACGTCACCGACAACCAGGCCTACAACATCCTGTTCTACTTCATCGCCCTCCTGGTGGTGCTGGCGGTGATCGTGGTCACCTACCGGCTGGACGACTCCAAGGTCGGCCGCGCCTGGACCGCCATCCGCGAGGACGAGCTGTCCGCCGCCGCCATGGGCATCAACGCCAACAAGCTCAAGCTGGGCGCGTTCGCGGTGGGGGCATCGTTCGCCGGCGCCATGGGCGTGCTGTTCGCCGCCAGCCGCACCTTCGTCAGCCCCGAAACCTTCACCTTCCTGCAGTCGGTGGGCGTGCTCACCATGGTCATCCTGGGCGGCATCGGCAGCATCACCGGCGTGATCGTCGGCGCCACCCTGGTCACCCTGCTCAACATCCAGGTGCTGCAAAGCTTCTCGCTCTACCTCTCGCAATTGCGCCAGAGCGAGGCGGCGATCTTCGGCATGCACTGGAAGCACCTCTCCAACCAGCTGGACCCGGCCAAGTACCAGCGCCTGATCTTCGGCATCCTGCTGGTCGTCATGATGATCTACCGTCCCACCGGGCTGCTGCCAGCGGCGCGCCGCAAGCGCGAACTCAAGTCCGAAGCGCGACCTGGAAGAGAAAGGAGCCGAGTGATGTCCGACGACAAGGTCATTCTCTCCACGCGCAACGTCTACAAGCGGTTCGGCGGCCTGACGGCGGTCAGCAACATGTCGGTGGATATCGAACGCGGGCGGATCTTCAGCATCATCGGCCCCAACGGCGCCGGCAAGACCACCTTCTTCAACGCCATCTCCGGCCTCTACCACTGCGACGAAGGCTCCATCGAGTTCGAGGGCAGGCGCATCGAGAAGCTCCACCCCTACCAGATCACCGACCTGCGCATGGCCCGGACCTTCCAGAACATCCGCCTGTTCGGGGGCATGACCGTGGTGGAGAACATCATGGTCGGCGCCTACACCCGGCTCAAGCAGCAGCCCTGGCAGGCCGTGTTCAAGACCAGGGCCTACCGGGAAGAGGAGGCCCAGGCCCAGGTCAGGGCCCAGGAACTGATGGAGTACGTGGGCCTGCGCAAGGTGGGCAACGAACTGGCCAAGAGCCTGCCCTACGGCGCCCAGCGCCGGGTGGAGATCGCCCGGGCACTGGCCTCCCAGCCGCGCCTGCTGCTGCTGGACGAGCCCGCCGCGGGCATGAACCCGGCCGAAAGCGAAGACGCCCTGATGCTGTTCAGGCGCATCCGCGACGAGCTCGGCATCACCATCCTGCTGATCGAGCACGACATGAAGGTGGTGATGAACATCTCCGAGCACATCTACGTGATGGACCACGGCGAGCAGATCGCCCAGGGCAGCCCCCAGGACATCGCTTCGAACCCCCAGGTGATCGAAGCCTACCTTGGCAAGGGCGCAGCCGCCGCCCAGTCGGCGTGAGGAGGAAGCCATGAGCGTTCTCGAACTGGACGACGTCCACGCCTACTACGGCAACATCCACGCCCTCATGGGCGTTTCGCTCAAGGTCGAGCAGGGCGAGATCGTCGCCCTCATCGGCGCCAACGGCGCCGGCAAGACCACCACCCTGCGCTCCATCTCCGGCCTGCTGCACCCCCGCAAGGGCAAGGTGGTCCTGGAAGGCAAGGAGGTCGGCCACCTGCCCGCGCATATCGTGGCCAAGCACGGCCTCTCCATGGTGCCCGAGGGCCGGGGCATCTTCCCCGGCCTCACCGTCACCGAGAACCTGGAGATGGGCGCCTACATGCTGGACGACAGCGCCGTGATCGAAAAGAACATCGACAACGCCTTCAGCCTGTTTCCCCGGCTGAAGGAGCGGGCCCAGCAGAAGGGCGGCACCCTGTCGGGCGGCGAGCAGCAGATGCTCGCCACCGCGCGCGGCCTCATGTCCAACCCGAAGATCCTGCTCATGGACGAACCTTCCATGGGATTGGCTCCGGTGCTGGTGGACCAGATCTTCGAAATCATCAAGGAGCTGAACGCCCGGGGGACCACCATCCTCCTGGTCGAGCAGAACGCCCTGATGGCGCTGTCCATCGCCCACCGCGGCTACGTGCTGCAGACCGGCCAGATCGTGCTCACCGACACCGGCCCGAACCTCAAGGCCAACGACATGGTCCGCAAGGCCTACCTGGGCATCTGACGGCCGGCCCTGCCGAGGCGGCCGTGGTTCCGCCCGGCGCGCCGACCCAATTTTGAGCGGTTCGTCGGCGGCCCCGCTGCGCGGGCCGGCCGACACGTTGATCGCGCCGACGGTTCGCGCGTTGGATGAAGCCGGGGATGGTGGCCGGACGCTATGGGTTTTCCGTTGCGCCGGGGTGGTGAGGATGACGGGGCAAGCGGTTCGGCGGGAGGGTAGCGACGAGAGATGGCGCGGATTCTGGAGTGGCAGGGGCGTACGAATGGCCTCGGGAACCGGCGCCCCGGGTGGTCCATATCCCTGGAATTCGGGGCTGCCGGGGGTTGGGGCAGGCCTTTCCCGGTCCACCCAATGCCAGGAGGACGCAGGCGGGAACCACGGTTCCTTGGCCCGTCACGGCGGACTCCGGGGACGTCGATCCTTGTGCAGGCGAACGCAGGCTCCGGTTGGGGCCAGATCTCTGCGGCTAACTCGCTCGCCACACTTGGGGCAGCGAGCCACATCCCGCCCAGTCAGGGCGAACAGGTCCTGCTGCCACGAGGGCGCTGGCGGAGCCGGCAGCGGCTGGGCGTCGAGCAGCTCGCGCGCCCGGGCCAGGGCGTGGGTGGAAGCGTAGAGGCCTGCATGGCGGATTTTCTTGAACCGGTCTGGCAGCACGTGCTGGACAAAGCGCTGGAGGAACGCAACCGGATGCAGGCTGACTGAGCGGCCGTCCTTGGTCCGGAAGGTGACTTGGCGCTCGGTCACGTCCAGGAGGCGGGAATTGGCAATGCCTACCCGGTGCGTATACCGCCCGAGGTATTGAAGGGTTCCCATCGGGCCGTGGAAGGTCCGCTTGAGGTAGGCCACCCAGTCCTGGGCCTTCAGGGTGGCCATCAGGGTTCCGAATGCCCCGTCGCTCATCGAGATGATCCCGTCACGCTTCATCTGGCGCAGGGCGTCCATCAGTTTGCCCCTGAACAGCTTGGCCAGAGGCTTGACGTGCAGCAGGACCTTCCGGCGGATCCGCTTGAAGGCCTTGCCGTCCAGGGTCAGTCCACCAGCTGTGATCAGGATGTGCACATGGGGGTGGTAACGGAGATCCCGGGTCCAGGTGTGGAGCACCAGAGTCAGCCCCAGGCGCACGCCCAGCCGGGTTTCCGCCAGCTCCAGCACGGCGGCCGAGGCGCAGCGGAACATCGCGCCGTAGAACTCCCGCGAAACCTGGCGCGCCAGGGGCCGGAGATCCTCCGGCACGGTGAGCACGCCATGGTAGTGGTCCAGCGGCAGGATGGCCCGGGCCCGGGCGGCGATCCAGCGTTCCTGAGCCAGGGCTTGGCACTTGGGGCAGTTCCGGTTCCGGCAGGAGTTGTAGCTGGGGCCCTCCTCCTCCCAGCCGCATTCGAAACAATAATTCCAATGTCCACCCAGGGCGGCGGTACGGCACAGAGTGATGGCCGACAGGGCCCGGCCCTGCTCCGAGGAGAGCGGCTGGACGCCTGCCAAGGCATCCCGGTGGAGGCGGACGATGTCGGCGATATCGAAGGGGGTGCGGCCCATGCCGCCCGCCTCACGGCTCCGGTAGGGAGTCCAGGGGGCTCGGAGCCTGGCGGATCAGGCGGGTGGATACGTGGAGGTAGACCTGGGTGGACTTGATGCAGGCGTGGCCCAACTGGCTCTGGATGAGTGGGAGAGCGGTGCCCATCTCCAGTTGATAGGTGGCGAAGCTATGGCGCAGGGTGTGGGCCGTGACCCGCTTGGTGATTCCGGCTGCCTGGACGGCCAGCTTCAGGGCCATCCCGGCTTCGGTGCGGTCGATGACGTTCCCCACCCGGTTCGCGATCAGAAGCGAATCCAAAGTCAGGGCAGCACTGTGCGGGCCCTTCATCCGCTCGTCCCGCCAGTAGGTCCGCAGCAGCTGGTAAAGGCGGTCGCCGAGTTTGACCTGCCGCTCGTGGCCACCCTTGCCTCGGACGTGAATTACACCCAGTCCCCGGTCCACGTCTCCGGCTTTCAGGTGGATCGCCTCGGAAATACGCAGGCCCGTATCGTAGATCAGGGAAAACAGGGCAACATAGCGCGGCTCCCAAAGGGCCGCCAGGATCCGCTGGACTTCATCCGGGCTCAAAACCCTCGGCAACCTCCGGGGGTCCCTGGGAGGAACGAGGAAAGAAACCATTTCAGGCCGGGATAAGGTTTTCCGGTAGAGAAAAGCTACCCCGGCCAGGTAGACCCGACGGGTGTTGGGCCCCAACCCCAGGTCAAGCAGGTTGTCCTCCCACGCCCGGATGTCGTCCGGCGTCAATTCCTCCGGCGACCGGCCGTGAAACCGCACCAGGAAACTGACGGCGTCGGTATAGTGTTTTCGTGTACGCGGAGCCAGTCCTGCTCGCTCCAAGTCACGTGCCATGCGGTCTCTCCAGAGACTCATGCAAACCCCCTTGGTTGTCGGGCGGTGTTCCAGCATCGCCACAACCAAGGGGACCTTCTTTCAGCCGCTTACGCCATGCCGAAGGGCACAACTGGGACGAAATGCCCTCCGCGCGTAGCGCTTCGTCCAACGTTGCGTGAATGCCTTGGACCGCCTTGCGGCGATCCAAGGATTCACGCTGGGCCTTCCTGGGCGTCGGTTATTGGATCCGTCTCTAGGCGGCGACGGGCTTGCGCGACAGGGTGCCCGCGCCCTTGCGCCGGTACAGGATCAGGGTGCCGGTGAGGCCGCAGAGGGCCGCGAAGCCCATCCAGTAGCCGGGGGCGCCCTTGTCGCCGGTGGCCTGGATCAGCCAGGTGGAGACGGCGGGGGTGAAGCCGCCGAACAGGGCCGTGGCCAGGCTGTAGGCCAGGGAGAAGCCCACGGTGCGCACGTCCACCGGCATCACTTCGGTCAGCGCCACGACCATGGCGCCGTTGTAGCTGCCGTACAGGCAGGACAGCCATAGTTCCACCAGCAGCATCTTGCCGAAGGTGGGCGAGGCCACCAGCCACGCCAGCGCCGGGTAGGCGGTGAACACCGTCAGCAGGGTGAAGGCGATGAGGATCGGCTTGCGCCCGATGCGGTCAGACCAGGCGCCCATGACCGGCAGCCAGATGAAGTTGGACAGGCCCACGCAGAAGGTCACGAGCAGGCTGTCGGCGGCGGAGAGCTTGAGCACCTTGATGCCGAAGGTCGGGGTGTAGACCGTGATGAGGTAGAAGGACACGGTGGTCATCACCACCAGCATCATGCCGGAGATGACGATGCCCCAGTTGGTGACCATGGAATGGAAGATCTCCTTGGGCGAAGGGCGGTGCTTGCGCGCCAGGAACTCTTCGGTCTCCTGCAGCGAGCGGCGGATGAAGAAGATCAGGGGCACGATCATGCAGCCGATGAAGAACGGCACGCGCCAGCCCCAGAGCCCCACCGTGGCCGGGGCCATCCAGTGGTTCAGGGAGAAGCCGATCACCGCCGCCACCATGATCGCCAGCTGCTGGCTGGCGGATTGCCAGCTCACATAGAACCCCTTGTGCCCGGGGGTGGCCATTTCCGAAAGGTAGACCGACACGCCGCCCAGTTCCACCCCGGCCGAGAAGCCCTGGAGCAGTCGGCCGCAGAGCACCAGCAGCGGCGCGAACAGGCCGATGGTGGCGTAGCCCGGGACGAAGGCGATCAGCACCGTGCCGCAGGCCATGAGCCCGAGGGTCATGATCAGGCCCTTGCGGCGCCCCACCCGGTCGATGTAGGCGCCCAGGAGGATGGCGCCCAGGGGGCGCATGAGGAACCCCGCCCCGAAGGTGCCGAAGGTGAGCATGAGGGAGGCGTAGTCGTTGCTGGACGGGAAGAAGGTCCTGGAGATGTAGCTGGCGTAGAACCCGAACAGGAAGAAGTCAAACATCTCCAGGAAATTGCCGCTCGTCACCCGCAGCACTGCCCCGAGTTTCGAGTGTCTGGCCTGTGGTTCCGGCATGGGAGCTCCTGCTGAAAGGAATGCGAAGGGATTCGGACAACCCCGAACGGCGCGGGGCGTGGACCATTATGGAATGCGTTGGAATACCTCATTCTACCCAATAAGGCCGCCGGACCGGGCGTCCCGATTCCGGCGGCCGGGCTGAAACGGGATCAGAACTTGAAGCGCATGCCCGTGGCGATCTCGGTTTCGCTGTTGTGCGGCTGGCCCACGCCGTAGGGGCCGGAATTGCCCAGGGCGTCGTTCACGTCCCAGGCGCCCAGGGCCTTCATGTAATCGAAGGCCACGTAGAGATCGACGTTGCGGTCGGGGCTGTACATGATCGAGCCGAAGGTCGTGGCCTTGCCGCCGTTGACCTCGGTGGCGTTGGTGACGCCGCTGGTGTTGCCGAAGAAGGGATTGAGCACCACGCCGCTGGCGTTGGTGCCGGCGTTGCGGCCGTCGAACCGGACGATGCCCAGGGCGAACACGGTGTGCCTGGTGATCGAAAGGTCGGTGGAGACGGTCCAGGAGTTGTCCGTGCGCTGCTGGGCGCTCGCGTTGGGGCCCTGCTGGGCGGTGTAGTGGACGTAGCCGGCGTTGACGCGGACCGGGCCGACGACATAGTTGCCGCCGACCAGTTCGGCCTGGTGGATCAGGTTGGCCACGTCGCCGCGGTCGTAGTTGACGTTGAGGCTGAGTTGGCCGGGGCCGAGCTGCAGCCTGTTGTAGGCCAGCGAAGCCTGCTGGCTGGCGCCGATGCCGGGCTGCCCGGGCAGGGCGCCGCCGACGCCGGGATCGGCGCTGCCGCCCGCGCCCGCGTAGCTGAACCCGTACTCGAGGCCCGCGACGACGTGGTCGCCGAACTTCTTCTTCCAGACGATGGAGCTGTCGCTCCGGGTGCCGCCGGGAGCGGCTGAGTAGAAGATGAACTGTTTGAAGTTGTTGACGTTGGAATAGCCGCTTTCCCTCAGGATCACGTCCTGGGTGCCGTAGGCGTCACCCCAGTTCTGGGTGAAGTCGCGGGTCAGGGTGTTCTGCCGGCCGAAGGTCAGCTTGCCCAGGGTGTCGCTGTAGAAGCCGACCCAGCAGTCGCGGTTGAAGATCGTGTTGTCGGTGTCGAATCCGCCCGAGGGAAGTTCGAATTCACCCTCCAGCTTGGAGATGACCTTGAGCCCCGGCAGGCCGATCTGGTCGCCGAAGGACAGGACGTGGTCCATGTCGAAGCCGTAGCGGTTGCCGCTGAACCAGGCGACCTGGAAGCCGAAGGTGGTGTTGCCCGCCTTGCTCTGGTTGTTGGCATAGCCGATCGTCGCTTCGATCAGGCCGTAGAAGTGGACGGCGGTGTCGCCGTCGTCGTACAGCATGACCGGGCGGCTGAACATGCCGAGCTTGGTGCCGTTCACGTCCGTCTGCAGCGGGGCCGGCGTATCCGCCGGGGCGGTCTGGGCCCGGGCCGCGAAGCTTCCGGCCATCAGCAGCAGAGAAAGGCCTGTCAGGGTGGAGATGCGCATGTTGGCTCCTTCGGGGGGGGGGGGGTTGGCAAAAAGACCCGCCGGCCTGCGGCCGGAGGGTCCGGGGTAAGAGGGTGAAAGATCGTGGTGCAACGAATCTGACGGACGGACCTTTCAGTCTCCTTTCAGGTAAACAAAGTGTGACTTCCGTCACATGGCGCCTCCGGAAAGGGCCGGATCGACGATGCTGGGAGGCATCCGTCCCGGTCCGGCCGGCGGCGTCCCTCCTTCGGAAACCCCATGAAGCGCGCACTCAAAACGATGCTCGCGGCCGCCTTGTGCGCCCTCGGCGCCCGGGCCGCGGAGCGGATCACCCTCATGGTGGGCGGCATCGACAAGATCATCTATCTGCCGGTCAAGCTGGCCGAGCAGCTCGGCTACTTCACCGACCAGGGGCTGGACGTCCATCTGCGCAGCGAGTACTCCGGCAGCAACGGCGCCGACCAGCTCCTGGCCGGCGGCGCGCAGGGCGTGGTGGGCTTCTACGACCACGTCATCTACCTGCAGGCCGGGGGCTAGGCGGTGGAATCGCTGGTCCAGTTCGCCCAGGCGCCGGGCGAAGTGGAGCTGGGCACCACCCGCGGGCCGAAGGCGCCCCGTACCCTGGCCGACCTGAAGGACGGTGTGCTGGGCGTCACCGGGCTGGGTTCCTCCACCCAGTTCCTGTCCCGCTACCTGGCGCTTTCGGCCGGCCTGAAGCTGAACCAGGTCACCTTCGCGCCGGTCGGCACCGGGGACAGTTTCATCGCCGCCCTGCGCAACGGCACCATCGTCGCCGGCATGACCACGGAGCCCACCGCCTCGCGCCTGCTCGACAGCGGCCAGGCCCGGGTGCTGGCGGACCTGCGCACCCCCGAGGACACCGCCCGGGCCATGGGCGGCCCCTACCCCGGGTCCTGCCTCTACATGGAGACCGCCTGGGTGAACCGGCACCGGCCCGAGGTGCAGAAGCTGGCCAACGCCCTGGTGAAGGCCCTGCGCTTCATCCAGAGCCACACCGCCGCGGACATCGCAGCCCAGCTGCCGCCCGCCTTCTACACCTGCGACCGGGCCACCTACGTCAAGGCGCTGGCCCGCACGAAGCCGATCTTCATCCCCGACGGGCGCATGCCCGCGGACGGCCCGCCCCATGTGCTGAAGGTCCTCGCCCGCACCGAGAAGGCGCTGCAGGGCCGGACGATCGACCTCCCCAGCACCTTCACGCTGGAATTCGTCAACGCGGCCCGCCCATGAAGATCCTGCTCGTGGAAGACAACCGCCAGCTCTCCGAATGGCTCACCCGGACCCTGCAGGCCGACCACTACACCGTGGACCCCTGCTACGACGGCGCCGAAGCCGACCAGTGGCTGCGCACCGAGACCTACGAACTCGTCATCCTGGACCTGGCCCTGCCGGGACTGGACGGCCGGGAGGTCCTGCGCCGGCTGCGCAGCCGGCACAACCCGGTGCCCGTGCTGATCCTCACCGCCTCCGACGGCACCCGCGAGCGGGTGGAGGGGCTGGACATCGGCGCCGACGACTACATGGCCAAGCCCTTCGAGGTGAACGAGCTGGAGGCGCGGATCCGGGCCCTGCTGCGCCGCGCCAACCACCCCAAGAATCCCGTCCTCACCTGCGGCGCGCTTTCCTACGACAGCAACGCGCGCACCTTCTCCGCCGCCGGCGAGGAGATCAGCCTGACCCCCAGGGAGCACGCGGTGCTGGAACTGCTCATGGTCAAGTCCGGCCGGACGGTGAGCAAGCAGACCCTGGCCGAAAGCCTGTTCTCCCTGGACCAGGAGGTGAGCCCCGACGCCATCGAGATCTACGTCCACCGGGTGCGCAGGAAGCTGGAAGCCTCCGGCGCCGTGATCGTCACCCTGCGCGGCCTGGGCTACCTTCTCAAGCCCCGCCATGAAATCTAGCCCGGTGAAAGCCGATCCGGATCCGGCGTCCGTGCCGGGCGCAGGCGGCCTTGGCGGAGCGATCTCCGCAAAGGCCGCCGGTCCGCTCAGCCTGCGCGCCCGGCTCCTGCTCTGGCTGCTGATCCCGGCGGCCATCTCGGCCGGCCTGAACCTCGGGTTCGCCCACCGGGAAGCCGGGCTCACCGCCACCCGGGTGCAGGACCGGCTGCTGCTGGGTTCGGCCCGCATCATCGCCCAGCAGATCCAGTACGACGACGGCCTGCTGGAGGTGGCCATCCCGCCGGCCGCCCTGGAGCTGTTCCAGTCGCGCGACGAGGACCAGGTCTACTACCGGATCGCCTCGCCCCGGGGCCTGCTGCTGTCCGGCTACGCCGAAGTGCCGCCGCCGCCGGTGCCGGTCCGGCCCGAGGAATCCACCGTGTTCAACGCGGTGGTGCGGGACCGGCCGGTGCGGGTGGTGGCCTACGCCCAGCCGGTGTTCGGCGCGCCCGCGGAGGGGCCGGTGGTGATCGAGGTGGCCCAGACCTTCGGCGGCCACGACCGCATGGTGGCCGGGATCTGGTCCACCAGCCTGCGCCAGGAGCTGTGGATGCTGGTCCTGGTGGCGGTCTTCGTGTGGATCGCGCTGCGCTGGGGCCTGAAGAGCATCGTCCGCCTGGGCGTCCAGGTCAAGGAGCGCGCCCCGGGCTCGCTGGAGCCGCTGGACCCGGGCCCGGTGCCCCGCGAGCTGCAGCCCCTGGTGACGGCCATCAACGGCTACGTGCAGCGGCTCGACGCCCAGATGGCGGCGCGTGGCCGCTTCATCGCCAACGCCGCGCACCAGTTGCGCACTCCGTTCACCGTGCTCCAGACCCAGGTGCACTTCGGCCTGAAGAGCCCGGACCCCGCGCAGAAGGACGAGGCCCTGAAGGCCAGCCTGCGCGTGGTGCGCGACGGCACCCGGCTGGTGAACCAGCTGCTCAGCCTGTCCATGGCCGAAGCCGAGCATCCCCTGCGCACGCTCCATACCGTGGACCTGGCGGCTCTGGTGCAGCGGGTCCTGGAGGAGAAGGCCGACCTGGCCCAGGCCAAGGACATGGACCTGGGCCTCGACCTGCGCACCGCCCAGGCGGAGCTCCTGGCTTCCGCCACCATGGTGCACGAACTGGTGCTCAACCTGGTGGACAACGCCCTGCGCTACACGCCGCGCCGGGGCGTGGTCACGGTGTCCCTGGCGCGCGAACAGGGCCGGCTCCAGCTGCGGGTGGAGGACGACGGCCCGGGCATCCCCGAAGCGGAGCGGGCGCGGGTGTTCGAGCGCTTCTGCCGGCTGCAGCCGGGCGACACCTCCGGCTGCGGCCTGGGCCTGGCCATCGTCCGGGAGGTGGCCAGGTCCATGGGCGCCAGCGTGGTCCTGTCGGATCCGCCCCGGGGCGGGCTGGCGGTCACGGTGACATTCCCCTAGGGGAATGCCAGGCCCAGCCTTTCCGCGAGCGCCTTCAGCCCGACGACCGTCTCCTCCGGCAGGGCGATGCCCGAGCGGAGGTTCCGCTCCGCGGAGCGCGCCTCGATCTCGCCCGGGTAGAACACCTCGTCGACCCCCTGGGCCAGCGGCACCGACTTCAGCTCCGCGATCAGCCGCTCCATGCGCGCTCCGAACGCCTCCAGGGGCTGGAACCGGGCGATGTTGATGGCGATCATGAAGTGCCCGGCGCCGCTGGGCCGGTCGGGCACGTAGGGGCCGTTGACCGCGCAGCCGAAGCTGCCCCCGCTCAGCACCCCCGACAGCATGTCCATCACCACCGAAATGGCGTAGCCCTTGTGCCCGCCCATGGGCAGGATGAGGCCGCCGATGGCCTCCACCGGGTCGGTGGTGGGCTCTCCGGCGGCGTTGAGGGCCCAGCCCAGCGGGATGGGCAGGCCCTTGTTGCGGGCCAGGTAGATCTTGCCGCGGGCGACGCCGGTGTTGGCGATATCCAGCATCATGGGCGCCAGGGTCCCGGCCGGGGCCGCGATGGACCAGGGGTTGGAGCCCACCCGCTTCTCGCTCCCGCCCCAGGGCGCCATGGCCGGGCTGGCGTTGGTGCAGAGGAACCCCACGCAGCCTTCCAGGGCCGCCATGCGGGTGAAGTACATGGCGGTGCCGAAGTGGTTGGAGCGCCGCACGGCCACCGCGCCGATGCCGTGGGCCTTGGCCCGGTCGATGGCTTCCCGGGCGGCCCTGGCGCCCAGCACCTGGCCCACGCCGTCATGCCCGTCCAGCACCGCCACGGCACCCGCGTCCACCACCAGCTCGGGCCGGGTTTCGGCGCGCATGACGCCGTTTTCCAGGCGCGCGACGTACCAGGGCAACCGGAGCACGCCATGGGACTGGTGGCCCCAGAGATCGGCCTGGACCAGGGAGTCCGCCGCCTGCAGGGCGTCGGGCCCGGGCAGTCCGGCCTGGAGCAGCACCGCGACGGTGAAGGTTCGCAGGGACTCGGCGCTGATGGGGGGCGGCGTGGCCATGGACCCCATGATGCCACTTTCGGCTCAGGCCGTCCGAAAGGTGGAGAAACTTTCCAGGATGCCGCTAGAACGTCATCTCCGGCACCGCCCCCCGGACGATCAGCCGCGCCCCGGTGACCGCCTGGATCGCCTCGGCGCTGAGCCCCGGGGCCCGTTCCACCAGTTCCAGCCCCTCCGGGGTGACGTCGATGACCGCATGGTCCGAGATTATCCGGTGCACGCAGGCCACGCCGGTGAGCGGCAGGGTGCAGGCCTCGAGGATCTTCGGCTCGCCCTTGCGCGAAACGTGCTCCATCGTCACCACCAGCCGCCGGCTGCCGGCCGCCAGGTCCATGGCGCCGCCCATGCCCTTGACCATCGAGCCGGGGATCATCCAGTTGGCCAGGTCGCCCCGCTGGGACACCTGCATGGCGCCGAGGATGGACAGGTCGATCTTGCCCGAACGGATCATGGCGAAGGAGTCGGCGGAGGAAAAGAAGGACGCGCCGGGCAGCACCGTCACGGTCTGCTTGCCGGCGTTGATCAGGTCGGCGTCCACTTCGTCGTCGAGCGGGAACGGCCCGAGGCCCAGGATGCCGTTCTCCGACTGCAGGACCACTTCGATCCCGGCCGGTATGGCGTTGGCCACCAGGGTGGGGATGCCGATCCCCAGGTTCACGTAGTAGCCGTCGCGCAGCTCCTGGGCCGCGCGCAGCACGATCTGGTCCCGGGTCAGCGCCATGTCAGACCTCCTGCCGGACGGTGCGCTTCTCGATGCGCTTCAGGCGAGGCGCCACCACGATGCGCTGCACGAAGACGCCCGGCGTGTGGATCTGGTCCGGGTCCAGCTGGCCCGGCTGCACCAGCTCCTCCACCTCGGCGATGCAGATCCGGCCGGCGCCGGCCGCGACGGGGTTGAAGTTGCGGGCGGATTGGCGGAACACCAGGTTGCCGGTGCGGTCCGCCTTCCAGGCCGCCACCAGCGAGAAATCGCCGAGGATGGCCCGTTCCATCAGGTACGGGCGCCCGTCGAATTCGCGGATCTCCTTGCCTTCGGCCACCTGGGTGCCCACCCCGGCCGGCGTGAAGAAGGCCGGGATGCCGGCGCCCCCGGCCCGCATGCGCTCGGCCAGGGTGCCCTGGGGCGCGAATTCCACCTCCAGTTCCCCGGCCAGGAACTGCCGCTCGAATTCGGCGTTCTCGCCCACGTAGGAGGCGATCATCTTGCGCACCTGCCGGTTCCGCAGCAGCACGCCCAGCCCCCAGTCGTCCACGCCGGCGTTGTTGGAGGCGCAGACGAGCCCCTTCACGCCCTTGCGCGCCAGCGCCGCGATCAGGTTCTCGGGGATCCCGCACAGCCCGAAACCGCCCAACACCAGCAACGCCCCGTCGGGGATGTCCCGCACGGCCTCGTCCGCGGATGCAACCACCTTGTCGATCACGCTGTCCCCCTCCGGCTCGAAAGCATGCCACGGATATTGCCAGGTGGAATCAGGAATGTCCCTTGAAGATCTCCTCGAACTGCCGGATGGCCACGGGATCGCCCTCCCGCTGGATGGGACCCAGGAAATCCTCGTAGGTGCTGTCGGCGAACTCCCCGCCCTTGGCCATGTTGCCCATGATGTAGGCCATGAATTCCTCTTGCCGGCGCTGGATGTACTTGCGGAACGGCCGGGTCACCGCCCCGAGCAGGGTGCTGTCCAGGGTGGTCCAGGTCTGCAGGTGGCTCTGGAAGCCCTTGGCGTCCTCCCAGTACTTGTAGATCACCACCATCTTGGCGCTCACCGGGAAGGGGTTGCCCATGCGCCATTTCTCCACCCGGCCCTCGATCAGGTAGACCCGCAGGCCCGGCTCCCGGTAGGCCAGGGTCATGGTTCCGCGCAGGCCGTTGGCGTCGTCCACCACCAGGCCCCGGGCCGGCAGGGCGAAGGCGTAGAGCCTGGGCACGAACTGGCATTCCCGCCACATGGCCGCCGCCAGCCGCGGATGGTCGAACAGTTTCTCCATCGTGGACAGGCGCACCTTGGCGGGCGGCGTGTTGGTCTGGAAGGTGAAATCCGGGTGGCGGAGGATCTCGGTCGCCATGATGCGGTTCGCAAGGTTCATCCGCTCAAGGGGCACCTGCCCCCAGAGGGCCCGGGGCATGAGGAGAAGCAGCAGGATCCAGCGGGCGTACGAACTTTCCATGATTCAACCCTAGCGCGGGTCGACCACGGCGCGCCTCACAATTCTGCGCCCCGCTACTTGGGATAGGGCGTGTCGCCCCAGACCTTGGACAGCGTCTCCAGGGCGTTTTCGAAATCGTCGAAAACCTGGTTGGCGGTCTCTTCGGGGATGTCCTGGAAGGTGGAGGCCCGGTAGAGCCGCACCACTTCTGCCGCTGCCACCAGACGAGGATCTGTGGATTTCTTGTCGGTCGCCATGGCTGCCCCCGGGATGGATCTCCAGGATACCTCACCCGCGATGCGCCCATAATCAATCCCGATCCCCCATCGCATCCGGAGCCTTTTCATGTCCATCCAATGGCACTCCCAACTGCTTCCTTCCGCCGTCGAGGCCGTCGGCGCGACCCCGCTGGTGGAACTGTCGCGCTACCTGGCCGGCGCGGGGCTCAGCGGCCGCCTGCTGGCCAAGCTCGAATACCTCAATCCCGGGTTTTCCAAGAAGGACCGGGCCGCCCGCCAGATGATCGAGGACGCCGAAGCCCAGGGCCTGCTGCGCCCGGGCCAGACGGTGGTGGAGCTGACCAGCGGCAACACCGGCACCGGCCTGGCCATCGTCTGCGCCGTGAAGGGATACCGCTTCGTCGCGGTGATGTCGCGGGGGCAACTCGGTGGAGCGGGCGCGGATGATGCGCGGCGCTGGGCGCCGAGGTGGTGCTGGTGGACCAGCTGCCCGGATCGATCCCGGGCGAAGTGTCCGGCGGGGACCTGGCCCGGGTGGAGCAGGAGGCGCAGCGCCTGGTGGCCGAGCGCTCCGCCTTCCGCGCGGACCAGTTCCGCCTGGCGGGCAACCACCGCGCCCACTACCTGCACACCGGCCCGGAGATCCTCGAGCAGGCCGGCTGCGCCATCGACGGCTTCTGCGACTTCGCCGGCACCGGGGGCAGCTTCGTCGGCTGCGCCGCGGCGTTCAAGGAGCGCGACCCGGCCACCCGCTGCTACCTGGTGGAGCCCGAAGGCGCGGCGGCCCTGTCCGGAGGCGCGGTCACCCATCCCAGCCACCCCATCCAGGGCGGCGGCTACGCCATGGCCGAGCTGAGCTACCTGGACCCCGGCCGGGTCGACGGCTACCTCCAGGTGAGCGGCGCCGAGGCCACCGCCACCGCGCGGATGCTGGCGCGCACCGAAGGCATCTTCGCGGGATTCTCTTCGGGCGCCAACGTCGCGGCGGCGAGCCAGCTTCTGGCCGGGGAGCTGCGCGGCGGGACGGTGGTGGTGCTGCTCAACGATTCGGGGCTCAAATACCTCAGCACGGATCTCTGGAGTTAAATGAGAGTCAGCAGGTGCCCCAGCTTGAGCTTCTTGGTACGCAGGTAGCGGCGGTTGCCCAAGCCCGACTGGATCTCGATCGGCACCCGCTCCGCCACCTTCAGGCCGAACCCCTCCAGCCCGATGATCTTCTTGGGATTGTTGGTGAGCAGGCGCATCTCCCGCACGCCCAGGTCGCGCAGGATCTGGGCGCCGATGCCGTAGTCGCGCAGGTCCGCCTTGAAGCCCAGCGCCTCGTTGGCCTCCACCGTGTCGAAGCCCCTGTCCTGCAGTTCGTAGGCGCGGATCTTGTTGCCCAGCCCGATGCCCCTGCCCTCCTGGCGCATGTAGAGCAGGATGCCCGAGCCTTCCGCGTTGATCCGGCGCAGGGCCGACTGCAGCTGCTCGCCGCAGTCGCAGCGCATGGAGCCGAACGCGTCGCCGGTCAGGCACTCGCTGTGCACCCGCACCAGCACGGGCCGGTCCGGGTCGATCGTGCCCTTGACCAGGGCGATGTGGGGCTCCCGGCTGATGCCGTCCTGGAAGGCGATGGCCCGGAAACCGCTCCCCGCCTTGAGCGGCATGGCGGTCTCGCCGATGCGCGTCACCAGCCGCTCGTTGCGGATCCGGTAGGCGATCAGGTCCTTCACGGCCACGATCCGCAGGCCGTGCTCCAGGGCGAACGGTTCGAGGTCGGGCATGCGCGCCATGGCCCCGTCCTCCTTCATGATCTCGCAGATGACTCCCGCCGGGGCGCAGCCCGCCAGCCGGGCCAGGTCCACCGAGCCCTCGGTCTGGCCGGTTCGGCTGAGCACGCCGCCTTCCCGCGCGATCAGCGGAAAGACGTGCCCCGGGTGCACCAGGTCCTCGGGCACGGCCTGGGCCGCGATCGCGGTGCGGATCGTGTGGCTGCGGTCGAACGCGGAGATCCCGGTGGTGACGCCCCTGCGCGCCTCGATGGAGATGGTGAAGGCGGTGCCCAGGGGCGACGAGTTCTCCCTCACCATGGGCGTCAGCCCCAGCGAGGCCGCCTTGGCCTGGGTGAGGCTGAGGCAGATCAGCCCGCGCCCGAAGCGCGCCATGAAGTTGATCGCCTCGGGGGTGACGTGTTCGGCGGCCAGGGTCAGGTCGCCCTCGTTCTCCCGGTCCTCGTCGTCCACAAGGATGACCATGCGTCCCTGTCGGAGGTCTTCGATGGCTTCTTCGATCCTGGCCAGTGGCATGGGGTCCCCGCTTGGAATGCGAAGGGCAGCACCCCCGGGGGGATGCTGCCCCTGGCAACTCGGTGCGCTTATACCTTCAAGGGCGCGACGGGCGGAATCACCAGCATCTTGTCGATGGTGTCCGCCTTGATCTTGAACTTCTTATTATAGACCTTTGGATCGGTTTTGTCAGGGGTCTCGGTCGACCGCCAAGTGTAAGTGCAGGTTTTACAGATGTACATCTCCCAGACGTTCCCGACCGGGGATGTGACCATCAGCTCGACTTTGTCGGTGTCGCAACGGGGGCAGATCATAGGGGCATCCTTTCAGGGTTCAGGGATTACTTGCGGACCTGCTTGAGCAGCCGGGAGATCGTCTCCTCCCACTTGGCGGTGCCGGCGGGCGGGGTCAGCAGTTCGGTTTCGCGGGTGACGATCTCGGGGGCCTTGGGCGTGGTGGCGTTGATGATCAGCTTGTTGTGCATGCCCGGCGGGTTGGAAGAGGGATCCAGCGGCATGCCGGGGCAGTTCTTGATGATGCTCACGTCCTTGTCCGGGTCCACCCGGGTGGTCATGGCCCACATGACCTGCTCGAGGTTGAAGGGATCCACGAACTCGTCGACGATGATGATGATCTTGTTGTAGGCCATGCCGTGGGGCGTGGTGAGCAGGCGCATCGCGACCGCCTTGCCGAATCCGCCGAAGCGCACCTTGGTCGACACGATCACGCCGATGCCGTGGGTGTACATGGCGTTGACCGCCTCCACTTCCGGGAAGGTGTCCTTGAGCATCTTGTAGAGCGGCACCGAGGTGTTCAGGGCCATGAGGTAGTCGATCTCCGACCAGGGGATGCCCAGGTAGAGGTTCTCGAAGATCGGGTTGTCCCGGTAGGAGATCGAAGTGATCTTCACGACCGCCTGCAGCCGGGCGCCGGAGTACGAGCCGGGGAATTCGCCGAAGGGGCCTTCGCACTCGCGCACGCGCGGCTCGATGTAGCCCTCGATGCAGATCTCGCAGCCGGCAGGGACTTCCAGGTCCAGGGTGGGGGCCTTGGTGATCTCCATGGGCACGCCGTTGTTCAGGGCGCCCACGTAGTCGTACTCGCACTGGTCGTAGCGGATCGGCGTCGAGGCCATGAAGGTGGTGATGGGGTCGCAGCCCAGGCAGATGGCGATGGGCACGGGCTGGTTCAGGGCCTCGGCCTTGGCCAGCTGCAGGCCGATGTCATGGAACGGCAGCGCCTGGATGCCCAGCCGGTCCTTGCCCTTGATCTGCATGCGGTAGGTGCCGAGGTTGGTCTTGCCGTAGTTGGTGGGGTCTTCCGGGTCGGCCGAAACGATGCAGGCCTTGGACAGGAAGCATCCGGAATCGTAAGTGTTGATCCGGTAGAGCGAGATGATCTCGAAGATGTTGATGTCCTTGGTGACGATGTTCTTCTTGAACGGCGCGTCCTGCACCCGCCTGGGCGGCACCGGGTACTTGTCCCAGCGCCGGGACAGCTCCAGGAACTGCTCCTTGGTGGGCGTGTCCTTGTCCATGCCCATCATCAGGGCGTGGTTGGCCCAGGAGCCGTGCACGTTGGTGACCACGGGGTTGCTGTAGCCGCGCACCTTCTCGAACAGCACCGCGGGACCGTTCTTGAGGTTGGCCGAGGCCCGGCCGGCGGCGCCGATCTCCTCGGGGTCCACTTCCTCCTTGACGCGCACCAGCTGGCCTTCGGCCTCCAGCACGGCCAGGAAATCCCGCAGGTTGTGGTAGGCCTGGGGCACTTTGATCTTCGCTGTCTCTGGCAGGACTTGCGTTTCGGTCGGGGTCATGGGGAGGGTCTCCTGGGGTTGCGCCTGGCGGACCGGGGGCGGACCGCCGGAAAGGTCGGGGGGAGAATGGGGTTCATGGATGCAGGGCCAGCATCTTCCCCCGGACGGGTGCCGTCCAATACTTATCGGACCCGCCAATGATCGTTAATTCTTATCGAGGAATTCCTGGATGAATTTCAGGAGCAGCGGGGACCGGTTCTCGTTGCGCCAGACCGCGCTGATCTCCACCGCGGGCACCGGGTCCGCCAGGGGCCGGTAGATCACCCCGTTCATCCGGATGTGGTCGAAGCACGCCGGCACCAGCGAGACCCCCAGGCCGGCGCCCACCAGCACCAGCCCGGTCTGGATCATGCGCACGCACTGGATCCGGGCCGGCTTGACCCCGGCTTGGCGGTAGGCCGCCGTGACGGTTTCGTAGTAGCCGCGCCGGGCGTGGCGGTTGGGGGTGATCGTGGTCTCGCGGGCGAGTTCCCTCAGGTCGGCCTGCTCAAGGCCCCTGAAGCGGTCCAGGTCCGGCAGCGCGGCGATGAGCGGCTCCCGGCCGATGCGCCGCACCGAGAACTCGTCGTCCAGGATCTCCGAGATGGTGAAGCCCAGGTCCAGCTGGCCCGCCTGGAGCGCGTCGATCTGGTGGCTGGGGTCCATTTCGCGCAGCTCGATCTCCGCCGAAGGCAGCCGGTCCTGGATGAAGCGCAGGGCCGAGGGCAGAACGGCCATGGCGGCGGTGCTGATGAAGCCGATGGTGAGCGTGCCGGCATCGCCGCGGCCGATGCTGCGCGCTTCCTGGAGCGCCTTCTGGGCGTTGTCCACCACCACCTTGGCCCGCTCGTAGAAGACCCGCCCGGCCGGGGTGAGGCTCACCTTGCGGTTGCTGCGCTCGAACAGCACCACGCCGATCTCTTCCTCCAGCTGGTGGATCTGCTGGCTCAGGGCCGGCTGGGCCACGTGCACGATCTCGGCGGCGCGCCGGAAATGCAGCTCCTCCGCGGTGGCGAGGAAATATTTCAGCTGGCGTAGTTCCATGGCCGCACCTCGGGACTGTCCCACACCTTGCCCATCCCAAATCTCTTGAGTCCGATAGGCCAGCATAAGCCGGACCGCGCGTTGCCGGCGGCCGAAGCCGATTGATAAGTTAATCGTATCAATAGGACCGCATAAAAATATTGGACGGCTCCCCCGCGAGGCGTGCAAGTTCGTTGATACACCTGAAAATCCGGGAGAGGCGGGAGCGCAGCCGATCCAGCTTCCAACGCCTCGAGATTCCCGGTCTGTTTGAGATCGTTCATGGATGCAACTGAACCGTCTCTCCGATCCGATCCAGGCGCCCGGGGCAGCCTCCGCCCGCGGCTGTCCGGCCGTCCCAACCCCATCACCCCAGGAGTCCCCAGTGGCCACTGAAGCTACCCAGGCTGCCCCCGCGCCGGCACTGCCGGCGCTGGCGCCTCCGACCTTCTTCGCCCGCCGCAAACGCGAAATCGGCGGCATCCTCGGCATCGCGGTATGCCTGTTCGTATGGTTCCTCATGCCGGCCATGGCGGGGCTGAGCCCGCAGGGCCGGCACTGCCTCGCGCTCAGCCTGATGGCCGTGGTCTGGTGGGCCATGGGCGTGACCCACCCGGGCTTCAGCGCCATGTTCCTGCTTCTGGCCTGGGTGCTCACCAAGACCGCCGAACCGGCCGTGGTGTTCAAGCTCTGGACCACGCCGCTGATCTACATCGTCGTGGGCGGCTACATGATCGCCACCGCGGTGGAGAATTCGGGCCTGGGCAAGCGCATCGCCTACCACTTCATCCTGAAATTCGTGAACAGCTTCACCAGCATCGTGGCCGCGGGCTACCTCCTGGGCTTCATCCTCAGCATCATGATCCCGCACCCCTGGCCGCGCTCCTTCATGATCATGGCGGTCATGGGCATCATCATCAAGGCCACCAAGCTGCCCCCCAAGTACGCCGCGTCCATCGGCCTTTCGGTCTTCGCCAGCTCGGTCCCCGTCTCCATGATCCTGCTCACCGGCGACAGCATGATCAACACCGTCGCCCTGAACTTCTCCGGGCTGGAAGCCGAGCTGGCTGAAGTGGGTCATGTACATGGGCGTGCCCGGCGTCATCGCCAGCGTGCTGACCTTCGTCATGCACATCACCGTGTTCAAGGCGCCAAAGGAATTCAGGATCGAGAAGGACGAGATCCGCGCGCAGCTCAAGTCCCTGGGCGGCTTCTCCCGCTCCGAGAAGGCGACCATGTTCTGGGTGGGCCTGGCCATCGTCCTGTGGGCGACCGATTCCCTGCACCACATCCACCCCGGCTGGATCGCCCTGGGCACCGGCATCATGCTGTCCATGCCGTTCGTGGGCGACGTGCTCAAGGCTCCCGACTGGGGCAAGTTCGGCCTGGGCACCCTGTTCTTCGTCACCGCGGCGCTCGGCATCGGCCAGGTCGGCGCCGTCACCGGCATGAACAAGTGGCTGGCCAGCGTCCTGCTGCCCAGCTCGGTGCCGAGCAACATCTACCTGCTGGCCCTGCTGGTCACGCTGTTCGCCATGCTGATCCACATGTGCCTGGGCAGCGCACTGGCCTGCATGGGCATCGTCACGCCGACCATCATCGCCTTCACCACCGCCTCGGGGCTCAACCCGCTGGTGCCCGCGCTGATGGTCTACACCGCCGTGGCCATGCACTTCGTCCTGCCCTTCCACCACATGAACGTGCTGGTGGGCGCGGGCGATTCGGGCGGGCGCTACACCGACTCGGACGTCATGAAGTTCGGCATCCCGCTCACCCTGATCGTCCTGTTCACCACCATCTTCGTGGAAATCACCTGGTGGAAGATCATCGGCCTCATCCACTAGGAGAAACCAAGCCATGGAAGGCCGCGACATCCAGCGTCTCGTGGTCGGCATCAGCGGCGCCAGCGGCGCCATCCTCGGCATCGAGCTGCTGAAGGCCATGCGCGCCCAGCCCGGGTGGGAGACCCACCTGGTGGTCAGCGAAGGCGCGCGGCGCACCATCGCCCACGAAACTCCCTACGCCATGGCGGAAGTGGAAGCCCTGGCCGCCCGCCACCATTCCATCGGGGATGTGGGCGCCCTGGTGGCCAGCGGCACCTTCAGGACCGCCGGCATGGTCATCGTGCCCTGCAGCATGAAGACCGTGGCCGGCGTGGCCTCCGGCTATTCCGACAACCTGCTGCTGCGCGCCGCGGACGTGACCGTCAAGGAGCGGCGCAAACTGGTGCTGGTGGCCCGGGAATCGCCGCTCAGCCCGATCCACCTGCGCAACCTGCGGGCGGTGTCGGACCTGGGCGCGATCGTCCTGCCGCCGGTGCTCACCTTCTACAACCACCCGGCCAGCATCGAGGACATGATCCGGCATATCGTCGGCAAGGTCCTGGATGTGTTCGGTCTCGAGCTGCCGCACTTCAGGCGCTGGGACGATCCTGCCGGGATCCCCTTCCAGGAGACGACCCCATGACCCCATCCGCCCTGACCGCCACCCGCGTGCACGATCTCCGCTCCGCCCTCGCCCTGCTCGAAGAGCACCCGGGCCAGCTGATCGAGACGAACGTCGAAGTGGACCCCAACGCCGAGCTGTCCGGCGTCTACCGCTACGTGGGCGCCGGCGGCACCGTCATGCGCCCGACCAAGATGGGGCCGGCCATGGTGTTCAACACCATCAAGGGCTACCCCGGCGCCCGGGTGGCCATCGGCCTCCTGGCCGACCGCAGGCGGGTCGCCCTGCTGCTGGGCACCACCGTGGACCGGCTGGGCTTCCGCCTTTGCGAAGCGCTCAACCACCCGGTCCCGCCGGTCGTGGTGCCGACCGCCCCGTGCCAGGAGGTCGTGCACCTGGCCAGCGAGCCCGGCTTCGACATCCGGCGCCTGATCCCCGCGCCCACCAACACCCCCGAGGATTCCGGCCCCTTCATCACCATGGGCCTCTGCTATGGCAAGGACCCCGAGACGGGCGAGGAGGACGTGACCATCCACCGCCTGTGCGTGCAGGGCCCGGACACCATCTCGATGATGTTCGTCCCGGGGCGCCACCTGGACGCCTTCCGCATCAAGGCCGAGAAGGCTGGCAAGGCCCAGCCCATCTCCATCAGCATCGGCCTCGACCCCGCGGTGTACGTCGCCTCCTGCTTCGAAGCCCCCTCCACGCCGCTGGGCTTCAACGAGCTGGGCATCGCCGGCGCGCTGCGCGGGACCCCGGTGGAACTGGCGAAGTGCCTCACCGTGGACGCCAAGGCCATCGCCAACGCCGAAATCGTGATCGAAGGCGAACTGCTGCCCGAGGTCCGGGTGGTGGAGGACCAGAACAGCCACACCGGCAAGGCCATGCCCGAGTTCCCCGGGTACAACGGCCCGGCCCACCAGTCGCTGCCCGTGATCAAGGTGAAGGCGGTCACCTGGCGCCGGAACCCGATCATGCAGACCGTCATCGGCCCCAGCGAGGAGCACGTCAACCTGGCCGGCATCCCCACCGAGGCCAGCATCATCACCATGGTCGGCAAGGCCCTGCCGGGCTTCCTGCAGAACGTCTACGCGCACCCCTCGGGCGGCGGCAAGTACCTCGCCGTGCTCCAGGTGAAGAAGGCCGTGCCGTTCGACGAAGGGCGCCAGCGCCAGGCCGCCCTGCTGGCCTTCTCGGCCTTCTCCGAACTCAAGCACGTGATCCTGGTGGACGAGGACGTGGACCCGTTCGACACCAACGACGTGCTGTGGGCCATGACCACCCGGTTCCAGGCCGACGCCGACCTCATCCCCATCCCCGGCGTGCGCTGCCACCCCCTGGACCCCTCCCAGATCCCCGAAATGAGCCCCAGCATCCGCGGCAAGGGCATCACCTGCAAGGCGATCTTCGACTGCACGGTGCCCTATGAGCTGAAGGCCCGGTTCCAGCGCGCCCAGTTCAAGGAAGTGGATTACGAGCGCTTCCTCAAAGGCTGAAAGCTTCAGCCGTCCCGCCGGAAACCATGGGCGCTCCACCCCCGCGGCTGGAGCGCCCTCTGCAGATTGGACATTTCGTCCCATCCCATCCTGGCCTGCCGGCGGCTCTGGAATCTTTCGTCCGTGTCCCTCGGCCAAGCGCCGCCTCAACTCGGGTCCCCCGGCCAGGCGCCGACCCACGCTTTCGCTTCGGACTTCCCGTCCTCGCAAGCTGCGGGCGGGAAGTCCGAAGCGTTTGCCGTCCTCCAAGCGGCTGAACACACCTTGATACGGCCTGTTCAAAGGGGTGCTATTCCTGCCGGCGCATGAATCGCTGGATTTTCAATTGGAAAGCGACCCTGAGGATGGTGCCGGATTGCCGGGTAGGAGCCGTGGAGATGACGCGGACCAGAGTTGAGCCGTTTGGAGGACGGCAAACGCTTCGGACTTCCCGTCCGCAGCTTGCGAGGACGGGAAGTCCGAAGCGAACGTGTGGGTCGGCGCCTGGCCGGGGGACCCGAGTTGGGGCGGCGCCAAGCCGAGGGCCCCGGACGGACCCTTCCAGGGCCACCGGCAGGTCAGGATGGGATGGGACGAAATGTCCAAACTGCAGTGGGCGGTCGAAAGGGCGGCAGATGTTGAAAAATTGAAGGGTGAATGTCAGCCCGGCACGCTTGAAAAAGCCCAGGCAGACAGTTGATTAATTGAGATCAAGACTTATTCTACGAGCGTTTCTGGACCGGCTCTTCCGCAGGGAGGACAGCCCCGTATCCCCACCCCGAAACCCGAAAGGAGACGCCCCATGACCAAGCACAGGACCGGGACACGTGAAGAGTGGCTCGCGGCCCGCCTCGAACTGCTCAAGGACGAAAAGGAGCTGACGCACCGCGGCGACGAGGTGGCGCGGCGGCGCCAGGAGCTGCCATGGGTGCGGGTCGACAAGCAGGACCGGTTCGAGACCGACGACGGGAACGCTTCGCTTCCGGACCTGTTCAAGGGGCGCTCCCAGCTGCTCGATCTACCACTTCATGTTCGGCCCCGACTACAAGGCGGGATGTCCCGCCTGCTCGTCGATCGCCGACGGGTTCAACGGCATCGCCGTGCACCTGGCCCACCACGACGTCATGCTCTGGGCGGTGTCCAAGGCGCCTCTGGAGAAGCTGCAGGCCTACAAGCGGAGGCTGGGCTGGACCTTCCCCTGGGCTTCTTCGCTCGGCAGCGACTTCAACGCCGACCTGAACGTCTCGATCACGCCGGAGCAGCAGCGCGCGGGGGGGACCGAATACAACTACCAGCGCGGCGGGCACCCGCTGGACGAGGCGACGATCCCCGAGACGGTCGCCCGGTTCGCGGCCTCGTGCGGAACCGAAGCGCCCGCGTACCAGCGGGAGCGGCCGGGCATGAGCGCGTTCGCGCTGGAGGACGGCAAGGTCTACCATACCTATTCCACCTACGCGCGCGGACTGGACGGGCTATGGGGCATGTACCAGTGGCTCGACCGGGCCCCCATGGGCCGGAACGAGACGGACGCCTGGTTCCGCCGCAACGACGAGTACGACAAGGTCCGCGCGTAGCCCCCGTCCCATGGCCTCGGAGCGCGCACCCCGGCAAGCCTTCCTGGCCGTCTCCGGGCTGTTCTTCGCCGGCAGCGCGGCGGTGACGGCGGCCTGGTGCGCGTCCATGGCGGCCATGGGCGCGATGCCGATGCCCGGCGGATGGACCATGTCGATGGCCTGGATGCGCATGCCCGGCCAGACCTGGCCGGGCGCGGCCCTGGACTTCCTCGCCATGTGGGTCGTGATGATGGTGGCGATGATGCTGCCGTCCCTGGTGCCCATGCTGTGGCGCTACCGCCAGGCGGTGGCCGGGACGGCGGGCGCGAGGCTCGGGCGGCTGACCGCGCTCGTGGCCCTGGGCTACTTCTTCGTCTGGACCCTGTTCGGCGCGGGCGTCTATCCGCTGGGCGCGGCGCTGGCGACGCTGGCCATGCGCCAGCCGGCCCTGGCCCGCGCCGTGCCTTTGGCGGCCGCGCTGGTCGTCCTGCTCACCGGGACCCTGCAGTTCACCCCGTGGAAGGCGCATCACCTGGCCCGCTGCCGCGCGAACCCGGGGTGCTGCGTCCAGCGGGCCGACGCCGCCGCGGCCTGGCGCCACGGCCTGCGCCTGGGCCTCCACTGCGGGCAATGCTGCGCCGGCCCGATGGCGATCCTCCTGGTCCTGGGGGTCATGGACCTCAGGGCGATGGCGGGGGTGGCGGCGGCCATCACCGCCGAGCGCCTCGCGCCGGCCGGCGCGCGCGTCGCCCGAGCCATCGGGGCGGGCATCGTTCTTGCGGGGGTGGTCATGGCCATCCGGGCCGCAAGCTGGCCCTAATTCTCCCGGGACGCTGCCGCCGAACCGTTATACGATGGCCTCCATCGTTTCCGCGCCAGGCCGTCGCCAAGGAGGCTCTCCATGCAGGAGAAGATCAAGCAGGTCGCCAACCGGATCAAGGAGCTGCGCGAGATCTTCGGGGTCTCCGCCGCCCAGCTGGCCGGGGAGTTCAACCTCCCGGAGGCCGACTACCGCCAGTTCGAAGCCGGCGCCGCGGACATCCCGGTGGGGGTGCTCTACCAGATCGCCCAGCGCTTCCACGTGGAGCTGACCACCCTGCTCACCGGCGAGGAGCCCCGGCTGCACACCTACGCCCTGACCCGGGCCGGCCAGGGCGTCTCGGTCGACCGGAGCAAGGACTACCAGTACCAGAGCCTGGCGCTACAACTTCATCCACAAGCGGGCCGAACCGTTCCTGGTCACCGTGGAGCCCGGGCCCGAGCACTTCAACAGCCACCCGGGCCAGGAGTTCCACTACGTCCTCGCCGGCACCCTGCGGGTGCTGCTGGACCAGCACGAACTGATCCTCGAGGCCGGGCGACTCGCTCTACTTCGATTCCACCGTCGCGCACAGCCTCACCGCCCTGCCACGGCGTCCCCGCCCAACTCATCGCCGTGATCGTCTAGGAGGCCGCCCATGCTGCTGGACCGCTACCTCGCCCAGACCGCGTTCGACTCCTACCAGGACTTCCGCGACCATTTCCGAGATCCGGGTGCCCGACGACTTCAATTTCGCCTACGACGTGGTGGACGAGTACGCCCGCCTCGAACCGGGCAAGGTGGCCCTGGTCTGGTGCGACGACCGCGGCCAGTCGGCCACCTTCACCTTCGCGCCAGATGAAGGAGGCCAGCGACCGCACCGCGAACCTGTTCCGCGCCCTGGGCATCGGCAAGGGCGACCCGGTGATGCTGATCCTCAAGCGCCGCTACGAGTTCTGGTTCTGCCTGCTGGCCCTGCACAAGCTGGGCGCCGTCGGCCATCCCCGCCACCCACCAGCTCACCCCCAAGGACCTGGTCTACCGCAACAACGCCGCGGACGTGAAGATGATCGTCGCCACCGCCGACCCGCTGGTGCTGGAGCACGTGGACGCCTGCCAGGGCCAGTCGCCGTCCCTGAAGCTGAAGGTGGCGGTGGGCGGCCCGCGGGCGGGCTGGATCGACTTCGACCGGGCTGTTCACGCAGACCGGCGCCGACTTCGCGCGGCCCGCCGGCGCGGACGCCGCCCGGCAACCGCGACATCTCGCTGCTCTACTTCACCTCGGGCACCACCGGCTACCCCAAGATGGTGCGCCACAACTTCACCTACCCCCTGGGCCACATCCTCACCGCCGGATACTGGCAGAAGGTCCAGGACAACGGCCTGCACTTCACCGTGTCCGACACCGGCTGGGCCAAATCGGTGTGGGGCAAGATCTACGGCCAGTGGCTGGCGGGCTGCGGCGGTCTTCGTCTACGACTACGACAAGTTCGTGCCCCAGGACCTGCTGAAGGTGATCGCCGAGCACGGGGTGACCACCTTCTGCGCCCCGCCCACGATCTACCGCTACCTGATCAAGGAGGACCTCGCCCCCTACGACCTGTCCAGGCTGAAATACGCGGTGATCGCCGGCGAGCCCCTGAACCCGGAGGTCTACAACCAGTTCCTGCGCCTCACCGGGCTCAAGGTGCGCGAAGGCTACGGCCAGACCGAGTGCACCGTGGCCATCGCCACCTATCCCTGGATGGAGCCCCGGCCCGGCTCCATGGGCCTGCCCTCGCCGGGCTACGACGCCGATCTGGTCGATGACGCCGGGCGCTCCTGCGAGGTGGGCGAGGTGGGCGAGATCGTCTTCCACACCGACCGGCACGTTCCGGTGGGCATGTTCGACGGCTACTACCGGGATCCCGACCTGACCGAAAGCGCCTGGCACGACGGCGTCTACCACACCGGCGACACCGCCTGGCGCGACGAGGACGGCTACTACTGGTTCGTCGGGCGCAAGGACGACGTGATCAAGAGCTCCGGCTACCGCATCGGCCCCTTCGAGGTGGAGAGCGCCCTGCTGGAGCACCCGGCGGTGCTGGAGTGCGCCGTGACCGCGGCGCCCGACCTCATGCGCGGCCAGGTGGTCAAGGCCACCGTGGTGCTGACCGCCAAGTACCAGCCCGGCGACGACCTGGTGCTGGAACTGCAGGAGCACGTCAAGAAGGTCACCGCCCCCTACAAGTACCCCCGCGTCATCGAGTTCGTCAAGGAGCTGCCCAAGACCATCAGCGGCAAGATCCGCCGCGTGGAGATCCGCGACAAGGACCGGGTCGAATAGTAGAATCCTAGGTCCGATGGACCCGCATTCTTCACACCGCCCAGCCCTGGAGGCCATCGTCGGCCCGGACCGGGTCCTGGACCGCCCCGTGGACCGGGTGGCCTTCGCCGCCGACGCCTGGTGCTACCGGCTGATCCCCCAGGCGGTGGTGTTCCCCGGCAGCGTCGAGGAGATCCGCGGGCTGTTCCGCTACAGCCACGCGGTCAGGCACGCCCCATGACCTTCCGCGGCGCCGGCACCAGCCTCTCCGGCCAGGCCATCAGCGACGGCATCCTGGTGGAGGTGGCAGCGCCACTGGCGGCGGCGTGGAGGTGCTGGACGGCGGCGCGCGGGTGCGGGTCCAGCCCGGCGTCATCGGCGCCCAGGTGAACGCCGCCCTGCGCGCCTACCGGCGCCAAGATCGGCCCGGACCCCGCCTCCATCAACGCCTGCACCGTGGGCGGCATCCTCGCCAACAACTCCAGCGGCATGTGCTGCGGGGTGGCCCAGAACGCCTACCACACCCTGGACTCCCTCACCTTCGTCCTGCCTTCGGGCACCGTCATCGACACCGCCCGCGCCGACGCCGACGAGCGCTTCGCCGGACCAGGAGCCGGCCCTGGCCCAGGGCCTGCTGGACCTCAAGGCCGAGATCGAGGCGCAACCCCGCCCTGGCCGCCCGCATCCGCTCCAAGTACCGCATGAAGAACACCACCGGCTACTCCCTGAACGCCTTCCTGGACTTCGAGCGGCCCGTGGACATCTTCCGCAACCTCCTGGTGGGCTCCGAAGGCACCCTGGCCTTCATCGCCGAAGCGGTGCTGCGCACCGTGCCGGACCTGCCGGTGAAGGTCACCGGCCTCCTCCTCTTCCCGGACCTCCACGCCGCCTGCGCCGCCATCGTGCCCCTGCGGGACGCGGGCGCCGCGGCCCTGGAACTGCTGGACCGGGCCTCCCTGCGCTCGGTCCAGAACCAGCCGGGGATCCCCGCCGGCATCCAGGGCCCTGCCCGAAGGGGCCGCGGCCCTGCTGGCGGAGTTCCAGGGGGCCGACGAGGGCCTGCGGGCGGACCTGGAGCGCACGGCCCTGGCGGCCTGCGCCGGCCTCGACCCTGCTGGAGCCCGCCGTCTTCACCCACGATCCCGCCGAGCAGGCCGTCTGCTGGAAGATGCGCCGGGGCACCTTCCCCTCCGTCGGGTCGCGTGCGCGCGCGGGGCACCTCGGTGATCATCGAGGACGTGGCCTTCCCCCTCGGAGCACCTGGCCGACGCGGCCCTGGGCCTCACCGGCCCTGTTCGCCGAAGCACGGCTACCCCGACGCCATCCGTGTTCGGCCACGCCAAGGACGGCAACCTGCACTTCGTCATCACCCAGTCCTTCGACACCCCGGCCGCGGTGGACCAGTACCGCCGCTTCATCGACGACGTGGTGCGACCTGGTGGTGGACCAGCTACGACGGCGCCCTCAAGGCCGAGCACGGCACCGGGCGCAACATGGCGCCCTTCGTGGAGGCCGAGTGGGGCCCCGAGGCGCACGCCATCATGACCCGGCTCAAGGACCTGGCCGACCCCAGCCGCCTGCTCAACCCCGGCGTCATCCTCAACCCCGACCCCGCCGCCCACCTGGCCCACCTCAAGGCCATGCCGGCCGTGGAGGAGGAGGTGGACAAGTGCATCGAGTGCGGCTGCTGCGAATCCCGTGCCCCAGCCGCGACCTGACCCTCATCCCCGCGCCAGCGCATCGTGGTGCGCCGGGAGATCGCGCGCCTGGAGCCGATCCGGCGAGGACCCGGAGCCCTGGCGCTCGCTGCGCGAGGACTACCGGCTACATGGCCGTGGACACCTGCGCCGCCGACGGCCTGTGCGCCACTGGCCTGCCCGGTGGCCATCGACACCGGCGCGCTGGTCAAGCGCCTGCGCCGCGCAAGCCATTCCCCCCGGGCCCAGGCGCTCGCCCTGGGCGTGGCCCGGCACCTCGGCCCGGGCCGAGCCCCTGGTGCGCCTGGGCGCTGCGCTCCGGGCACCTGGTCCAGGCCCTGCTCGGGCCGCGGGCGCATGGCCGCCATCACCCGGGCCCTGGGCCGCGGCCGGCCACCACCAGTGGAGCCCGCGAGATGCCCCGGGCCGCCAGGCCCCTGCCCGCCACCCGCGCCGAAGGCGCCGCAGGCCATCTACTTCCCCGCCTGCATCTCCCGCATGATGGGCCACCTGCCCGGGCGAACCCCGGGAACTCAGCCTGCCGGAGGTGCTGGTGCGCCTCGCCGGCGCGGGCCGGGATGCCGGTGCACATCCCCGACGCCCGGGGCGTATGCTGCGGCGTGCCGTTCTCCTCCAAGGGCTTCGAGGCCGCCCACCGGCACGCGGTGAACGCACGCCGTGGAGCGGTTCTGGGCCTGGAGCGGAGAGGGCCGGCTGCCGGTGGTGCTGGACACCAGCCCCTGCGCCTACGGCCTGCATACCTGCCGGCCCTGCCTGACCGAAGAGAACCAGGCCCGGTTCGACCGGCTCACCATCCTCGACGCCGTCGCCTTCGCCCACGACGTGCTGCTGCCGCGCCTCGCGATCCGGCGCCGGCTGGGGCCGGTGGTGCTGCACCCGGTCTGCTCCATCACCAAGATGGACCTCACCGCCAGGCTCCAGGCCATCGCCGAGGCCTGCGCGGAGCGGGTGGTGATCCCCCGGGACGCCGGATGCTGCGGATTCGCCGGCGACCGCGGCTTCCTCTTCCCCGAACTCACCGCCGCCGCCACCCGCAGGGAGGCCGCCGAGGTCAAGGAGGGCGCCTTCGCGGGCCACTTCTCCAGTTCGCGCACCTGCGAGATCGGCGTGTCCCGGGCGACGGGGAGCGTCTACCGGAGCTTCCTGTACCTGCTGGAGGAAGCCACGCGGTAAGCCCTATGAAAGCAGGGCTAGGCCAGCAGGAACTTATAGGCCGGGTTGGCCTTCTCATCCGTCCACTCGTATCCCAGCTCATCCAGGAAGGTCTGGAACGCCGCCCCGTCCTCCCGCGGCACCTCCATCCCCGCCAGCACCCGGCCCATGTCTGAACCATAATTGCGGTAGTGGAACAGCGTGATGTTCCAGCCCACGCTCATCCGGGTGAGGAAGCGCAGCAGCGCCCCCGGGCGCTCCGGGAACTCGAACCGGTAGACCCGCTCCAGTTCCGGGTCGGGGGTGAAGCCCCAGGCCATGTGGCGCAGGTGCAGCTTGGCCATCTCGTTGTCGCTGAGGTCCATGACGCCCAGGCCGTGGGCCCGGAAGGTGGCCATCAGCGCTTCGGACTCGGCCGGATCGGCCACCTCGATCCCCACGAAGATCCGGGCGACGGCGGCGTCCGAATAGCGGTAGTTGAACTCGGTGATGGGCCGGGGCCCGATGAGTTCGCAGAAGGCCTTGAAGCTGCCGGGGCGCTCGGGGATGGTCACGGCGAACAGGGCCTCCCGGTGCTCGCCCGAGCCGGCCCGCTCGGCCACGAAGCGCAGCCGGTCGAAGTTGAGGTTGGCGCCGGAGAGGATGGCCGCCAGGTCCAGGCCCTGCCGGCCCGCCGCCCACTTGCGCAGGCCGGCCACCGACAGGGCGCCCGAGGGCTCCAGCACCGTGCGGTTCTCGGCGAACACGTCCTTGATGGCCGCGCAGATCTCGTCGGTGCGTCACCCGCACCATCTCGTCCACCGTGTCCCGGCACAGCCGGAACGGCAGCGCCCCCACCTGGCGCACCGCCACGCCGTCGGCGAAGGTGCCGGCGTGCTCCAGCCGCACCGGCCGGCCCGCCTCCAGGGCGCGGGCCAGGCAGTCGGAATCGGCCGGCTCCACCCCGATCACCCGGATCCCCGGCTGCAGCCGCTTGAGGCAGGTGGCCATGCCCGCGATCAGCCCGCCCCCGCCCACCGGGATGAACACCGCGTCCAGCCCCCGCGGCCGCTGGCGCAGCAGTTCCATGGCCACGGTGCCCTGGCCCGCGATCACGTCGGGGTGGTCGTAGGGCGGGATCATGGTGAGCCCTTCGGCCTCGGCCACCTGCCGCGCATAGGCGGCGGCGTCGTCGAAGGCGTCGCCGTGGAGGCGCACCTCCCCGCCCAGCCGGCGCACCGCCTCCACCTTGATGGTGGGCGTGGTCACCGGCATGACGATCACCGCCCTGCAGCCCAGCTTGCCGGCCGCCAGGGCCACCCCCTGGGCGTGGTTCCCGGCCGAGGCCGCCACCACGCCCCGGGCCAGGGCGGCCGCGTCCAGCCTGGCCATCATGGTGTAGGCGCCGCGCAGCTTGAAGGAGAACACCGGCTGCAGGTCCTCGCGCTTGAACCAGACCCGGCAGCCCAGGGCCGCCGACAGGAGCCGCGCCTCCTCCAGGGGCGAGGTGACCGCCACGTCGTAGACCGGGGCGGTGAGGATGCCCTGGAAGACTTCCTGGGCCTCCGCTTCGGGGTTGCTGGGCATGGGACGCTCCAAAAGGAAAAGGCCCCGCGACCGATGGGTGGCGGGGCCGGTGGGTTGCTGACGCGCTTCCTAGCAGGCCCCCGAGCCGGAGGCGGTAATCAGGATGGATCCGGGGAAGGGGCGCAGCATGATGCTCGACTATCCCGGACCCGGCAGGGAGCAGTCAAGGCTCCCTTCGAAATCCGAATAAGGCTATAAGTTCATTTGGCCTGGAGGTTGCCGACCGAGACCGTCACGGCGGTCGGCGGCGGGCCCGACCCCAGGTAGCCGGCCTCCGAGGCGGTGAGGGTCACCGGGCCCACCGTGGCGCCGGGGTTCAGCAGGTCCAGGGAGACCTGGACCACCGGGCCGCCGTCCATGGCCTTGGCGGTCCCCTGGGGCTGGCCGAACACGATCCGCAGGTCGGCTCCGGAAGCCGAGACGCTGACCCGGCTGACATTGGGCGCGGCGCTGCTGAACAGGTTCTGCAGCGCGTAGTTGCTGCCGTCCGGCTTGGACCAGGCGGCGTTGCCGGGATCGGTGCTCAGCACCACGGTGAACCCCTGGCCGGTCGTGCCGGTGGGGGCCATCAGGTCCAGCACCAGGTGGGTGGCGGTGCTGGTGCTGTCCTGTTCAAGCCGCCAGGCGGTCGTGTCGGCCCCGCTGGGCTGGTAGCTCAGCTGGCTGGCGGCCGTGACGCTGCGGGAGCTGCTGCTGGCGCCGCCCCCGCCTCCGCCGCAGCCGAAGGTGACCAGGAACGCCGCGCCGCTTAGAAGGAGGGTCCGCAGGGTCATCAGTTCACCCAGAGAAGGTTCAGGAGCAGGTTCACGTCGGCGGAACCCACCGTGCCGTCTCCGGTCAGATCGCCGGCCGTGCTGGAGGTGCCGTAATAGCCCAGCACGTCCAGGATGTCCAGGCCGGTGGGGGTCTGGCCGCCGCCGAGCAGATCGGGGTTGTGCACCACCACGGTGATGGCGGCGGAGCGGGCGCTGCCGGCGGTGCTGGTGGCGGTGACCGTATAGGTGCCGGCGCTCGCCGCGGAGAACATGGCCGTGTTGGCGCCGGCCGGGGTGAGGGTGCCGCCGCTGGCGCTCCATGCCACCCCCGTGCTGGTCACGCCTTTCACCGTGGCCGAAAGGGTGGCCTGGGTCCCCGCCAGAAGGCCGACCGACGCGTACGGGGTGCTGACGGTGGCCGCCCAGCTGTTCACCAACTGCGCTCCATCCACCGAACCCAGGCCGGTGACCTGGTCGTAGCCGGTCCTGGCGTTGAAGCCGGCGGCACCGGGAACGGTGTTGGTGCCCGACGTGATGTCGTGGAAGACCGACGCGCCCTTCGTGTACTGGGTGTTGCCGAGGGTGTACAGGGTCGGGTTGGCGTTGCCCTGCTTGCCTGCCGCCTGCACGACCAGGGCCATCAGCCCGGCGAAGGCGGGCGTGGAGCACGAGGTCCCGCCCACGGCGCCCAGTTGGCCCTGGGCGTAGATGAGGTAGCCGTCGTGGCCGGCGGCCGTCAGCGCAACGTCCGGCACGTCCCGGTGGTTGTCGTTGGGCACGCCTGGAGCCACCTGCCAGCCGGGTTTCGCGTAAAGGGTGGAGACGCCCCCACCGGTGGCCCACAGCTCGGACCCGCCGGAGACGCTCCCGCTCTCGTTCCAGGCCACCTCCGGGATGTAGCTCCTGGCGGAGGCGCTGGGCAGGGCGGCGTTGGTCCAATAGTTGCCCGTGCCCTCGTTGAACATGGTGCCGCCCACGCAGGTGTCGTAGGGGGTGGAGGCCATCCCGCTGACCGCCACCCCCCCCGTCGCGGTGGTGCTGCCGGAATCGTCGCAGCCGGCCGCGCCGCTGTCGCCCGCGGCGACCAGGGAGGTCATCCCCTGCGTGGCGGCCTGGGACCAGAGGCTGTTGTAGAACTGGTTCTCCGCGGTGCCCATGTCCAGTTCGCACGAGCCGTAGCTGGTGCTCACTACGGAGGCGAGGTTGTTGAGCACGACATACCGCGCCGAAAGATCGATCCCATCCGTGGAGTTCGTGGATTTCGAGCACACGTACGTGACCGCCGCGCCCGGCGCCACGGCCCAGGCCCACTCCACGTCCAGGTCCGCCTCGGTGTCGTCGTCCGTGCCCGCATCCCCCGGGTTGTTGACGCCGATCTGGATCGTCGGCGTCGTGCCCGGCAGCGCGAAGGTGTTGCCGAATTCCACCCAGTCCGCAGTGCCCGGATTGGTCCGCCCGACGACCGCGAGGCTGACCCCGGCGCCGTTGATCCCGGCGTCGTACAGGGGCCCGAGATCATAGATGGTGGCGAAGTCGCCCGGGGCCAGGAAGTGGTAGCCGGCTCCGTCCGTGGCCTGGGGCCTGCCGGCGAAGAGGCTCCGCTGCTGCGGGGTGAGCCGGCGCAAAGGGGTGTGGGCCGCCTTGCGCGGCAGGTTGTGCAGGCTCACCACTCCCGCCACCAGCGGCGCCAGTTCGGCCGGGATGCTCGGATCGGCCGCGTTGGCGTGCACCTCGCGGCCCTGGACCCGGTACTCCATCATCGGCGTGCGGAAGGCCTGCTCCACCTGGGCGGCCGTGCCCGTGAAGGTGAGGGTCATGCCGCCGGGCGCCACTTCGTCGAGGGTGAAGCCCTGCTCCTTCAGCCAGACGCTCACCGTATCGATTTCATCGGGGCTGGGTCCGAAGGCCGCGGCGAACTGTCCCGGGGTGAGCCACTGGTGGAAGCGCGGGGAGCCGGGGTCCTGCTGGTCCGCCAGCAGGCGCTCAAGGGCGACCTTGGCCTCGGGCCGCATCTGGAAGGTGAGGATCATGTGCTCCATCGCCAGGCCCGGGTCGGTGCGGCCGACGGGCATCAGATCGCGCACCGCGGCATGGACATTGCCGCGCAGCACGACGCGCTCCGGCGCCGGGCCGGGCAGGATGCCCAGGGGCGCCGCGCCCCGCAGCCCCGGCATGACGGCCAGCGACAACGTCAAGGCAGACAGCACTTCAACCAGCGCCAAACGTGACCTCCGCAAATCTGTCGTACTGCTGCCCCGGGCACACGCGACCGCCCGGAAGCGTCCGCTTCAAAGGATTATTCTCTGCATCATTAGCATACGCATACCCTCATTGTCGACGGTCGCCTTCGGGCGGATCGGCAAAAGCATCTTGAAGATCACAAACCATAGTATCGTGACCTAAGGTTTTTTGACCTTCATGCGACCCGCCCTGTCCCGCCCTGCCGCCCGCCTCCTGCTGGCAAGTCTGCTCCCGCCGGCGGCGTGTTGCCTCCAATGGCTGTGCTGGCCGCTGATCCGGCCTTCCGTCTGGCTCCTGTTCTACCCGGTGGTCCTCCTCAATTCATGGCTGGGCGGTTTCGCCGCCGGATTGGTCGCCACGACCCTTTCCACCGCCCTCGGCTGGTGGTACTACCTGCCGCCGGAGCACACCCTGGTCAAGGCGGGCGCCGGCAGCTACCTGAACGCGGCGATATTCGCCGGCATGGGCTTCCTGTTCTCCTATCTGCACGCACGGATCCGCCGGACCAACCAGCGGGCCGCCAAGGCGGAGCTGAGGGAGCGGGACGACCTGCTGGACCGCACCAGCCGGCTGGCCCACGTGGGCGGCTGGGAGTTCGAAGTGGGCACCCTCAAGGGCGCATGGTCGGAAGAAACGGCGCGGATCCATGACCTGGACCCGTCCCAGCCGATCGATGTGCGGACCGGTCTCGGCTATTACCACGAGGAGGACCGCCCCGTGGTCGCCGAAGCGGTCCGACGCTCGATCGAACTGGCCGAACCGTACGACCTGGAAGTCCGGCTGGTGAGCGCCAAGGGCGTGCCCAAGTGGGTGCGCACCTCCGGCCGGCCGGTGATGGAGGGCGGCCGGGTGGTGAAAGTGCAAGGCGCCCTGCAGGACATCACCGAGCGCAAGCACATGGAACTGGAACTGCGCGCCAGCGAGGAGCGTTTCCGTTCCATCTTCGAGCAGGCCGGCGTGGGGGTGGTCGAGGTGGACACCACCTCGGGCCGGATACTCAAGGCCAACCGCCGGTTCTGCGAGCTTCTCGGCTACAGCGAGGCGGAACTGCTCGGCATGACCTTCCAGGACGTGACCCACCCCGACGAGCGGGACCGGGATTCCGGGCAGGTGAACCGGATGGAAGCGGGCCAGCTGCCGGAATACGCGGTGGAAAAGCGCTACCTGCGCAAGGACGGATCCACCGTGTGGGCGGGGCTCACGGCCCGGCCGCTGCGGGTGCCCGGAGGCGGGTCGCACCTGGCGGTGAGCATCGTGGCGGACATCACCGGCCGCAAGCTCGCCGAGGCGGAAGTCCAGCAGTTGACCGACACGCTGGAGCGCAGGGTCGCCGAGCGCACCGCCGAACTGGAGAGGCTCAACCAGGAACTGGAGCGTTTCGCCCACGCCGTCTCCCACGACCTCCGCGCCCCGCTCCTGGCCCTGTCGGGATTCAGCACCATCCTCAGGGAGGAGTTCGGGGAGCAGATCCCCCGCGCCGCCCACACGTTCCTGGATCGCATCGACCAGGCCAGCCACCGCATGGCCGGCCTCATCGACGGCCTCCTGCAGTTGTGCCGCGCCAGCCGGAACGACCTGAACCGGGTCCCGGTGGACCTTTCGGCCCTGGCCGAAACCCTGCTGGCAGACCTGGCCAGCGGCGAGCCGCGGCGCGTCGTCCGGACCCGGGTCGAACCCGGCATGCGGCTCAACGGCGACCCCGGCATGCTGGAGGACGTCCTGGCCAACCTGCTGGGCAACGCCTGGAAGTACACCGGCAAGACCGCGGACGCGCGCATCACCGTGGACTCCGTGCTGGACCAGGAGCGGCGCTGGATCCGCATCCAGGACAACGGCTGCGGATTCGACATGGCCCATGCCGACAGGCTCTTCGTTCCCTTCGAGCGGCTGCACCGGCAGGACGAGTACCCCGGGCGGGGCATCGGGCTGGCGACGGTGCAGCGCATCGTCCAGCGCCACGGCGGGGAGCTGAAGGCGGTTTCCAGCCCCGGCCAGGGCGCCTCCTTCCTGCTGACCCTGCCGGACGGCCCGGAGCAGGTCTGAGGGTTGAATATTCAGTATTTATCAACCCGTTTCACGGGTTTTCCCCTGCCGGGCCGGGCGATCCCGCGCCCCTTCCCGGATATTTTGGCGTAATCTTTAATTCCAGGTCTTTCCGAGGGAGTGAACATGCTTGCCGAATACCGCCAACACGTCGCCGAACGGGCCGCCCTCGGGATCCCCCCCCTGCCCCTGGACGCCGCCCAGACCCAGAGCCTCATGGGACTGGTGCAGAAGCCCGCCGCGGGCGAGGAGCAGACCATCCTCGACCTGCTCACCCACCGGGTTCCCGCCGGGGTGGACGACGCCGCCGCGGGTGAAGGCCGAGTTCCTGGCCCGGGTGGCCTGGGGCGAGGTCGACAGCCCCCTGGTGAGCCGCGCCAAGGCCACCGAGCTGCTGGGCACCATGCTGGGCGGGTTCAACATCAAGCCGCTCATCGACCTGCTGGACGATCCGGCGGTGGGCGCCATCGCCGCCGAGGGGCTCAAGAAGACCCTGCTGATCTTCGACTATTTCGAGGAGCTGCAAGGCCATGGCCGACAAGGGCAACGCCAACGCCCAGGCGGTGCTGCGCTCCTGGGCCGAGGCGGAGTGGTTCACCTCCCGCCCCGAAGTGCCCGGCCAGCCTCACCGTGACCATCTTCAAGGTGACCGGCGAGACCAACACCGACGACCTCTCGCCCGCGCCCGACGCCTGGAGCCGCCCGGACATCCCGCTGCACGCCCTGGCCATGCTCAAGAACCCCCGCCCCGGCATCACCCCGGACGAGCCCGGCAAGGTGGGCCCGATCAGGCTCCTGGCCAGCGCTCATGGCCAAGGGCCATCCGGTGGCCTACGTGGGCGACGTGGTGGGCACCGGCTCCAGCCGCAAGTCCGCCACCAACTCCGTGCTCTGGTGGACCGGCGAGGACATCCCCTTCGTGCCCAACAAGCGCTTCGGCGGCGTCTGCCTGGGCGGCAAGATCGCCCCGATCTTCTACAACACCATGGAGGACGCCGGCGCCCTGCCCATCGAGCTGGACGTCAGCCGCATGGAGACCGGCGACGTGGTGGAGCTGCGCCCGTACGAAGGCAAGGCGCTCAAGGGCGGCCAGGTGATCGCCGAGTTCAAGGTGAAATCCGAGGTGCTGTTCGACGAGGTGCGCGCCGGCGGCCGCATCCCGCTGATCATCGGCCGCGGCCTCACCGCCAAGGCCCGCAAGGCCCTGGGCCTGCCGCCCTCCACCCTGTTCCGGCCCAACGCCGGTGCCCGCCCGAGACCGGCAAGGGCTACACCCTGGCCCAGAAGATGGTGGGCCGCGCCTGCGGCCTGCCCGAAGCCAGGGCGTGCGGCCCGGCGCCTACTGCGAGCCGCACATGACCACCGTGGGCAGCCAGGACACCACCGGCCCCATGACCCGGGACGAGCTGAAGGACCTGGCCTGCCTCACGCTTCTCCGCCGACATGGTGATGCAGTCGTTCTGCCACACCGCCGCCTACCCCAAGCCGGTGGACGTCAAGGTGCACGCACACCCTGCCGCGGCTTCATGACCGCCCGCGGCGGGCGTCTCCCTGCGCCCCGGCGACGGCATCATCCACACCTGGCTGAACCGCCTGCTGCTGCCCGACACCGTCGGCACCGGCGGCGATTCCCACACCCGCTTCCCCATCGGCATCTCCTTCCCGGCCGGTTCGGGCCTGGTGGCCTTCGCCGCCGCCACCGGGGTCATGCCGCTGGACATGCCGGAATCGGTGCTGGTGCGCTTCAAGGGCGAGCTGCAGCCCGGGCATCACCCTGCGCGACCTGGTCAACGCCATCCCCTACTTCGCCATCCAGGCCAGGGCCTCCTGACCGTGGAGAAGAAGGGCAAGAAGAACATCTTCAGCGGCCGCATCCTGGAGATCGAAGGGCTGCCCAAGCTGAAGGTGGAGCAGGCCTTCGAGCTCACCGACGCCTCCGCCGAGCGCTCCGCCGCCGGCTGCACCGTGCGCCTGGACAAGGAACCCGATCATCGAATACCTGAATTCCAACATCACCCTGATGAAGTGGATGATCGCCGAGGGCTACGAGGACCGGCACACCCTGGAGCGGCGCATCAAGGCCATGGAGGCCTGGCTCGCCGAAGCCCGAGCTGCTCTCCGGCCGACGCCGACGCCGAGTACGCGGCGGTCATCGAGATCGACCTGGCCGAGATCAAGGAGCCCATCGCTGGCCTGCCCCAACGACCCGGACGACGTCAAGCCGCTCTCCGCCGTGGCCGGCGACAAGATCGACGAGGTCTTCATCGGCTCCTGCATGACCAACATCGGCCACTTCCGCGCCGCCGGCAAGGTGCTGGACGGCCAGGTCGACCTTCCGACCCGCCTGTGGATCGCCCCGCCCACCAAGATGGACGAGATTCATCCTCAAGGACGAGGGCTACTTCAGCATCCTGGGCCGCGCCGGCGCGCGCATGGAGATCCCCGGCTGCTCCCTGTGCATGGGCAACCAGGCCCAGGTGCGCAAGGGCGCCACCGTGGTGTCCACCTCCACCCGCAACTTCCCCAACCGCCTGGGCATCGACGCCCGGGTCTACCTGGGCTCGGCCGAACTGGCGTCGGTGTGCGCCCTCCTGGGCCGGATCCCCACCATGGACGAGTACCTGGCGCAGGTCCAGGGGATCAAGGCCAAGGCCGGCGACATCTACCGCTACATGAACTTCGACCAGATCCGTTCGTTCCGCGAGGTGGCCGACACCATCACGGTCTGACGCTTTACCAGGGGTGTACACTGATTGCACCATGACCGTGCATCCTGCGATCACCATCTCCCGGAGCCTGGGCAGCGGCGGGACGGAAGTGGGCTTCCTCCTAGCGCGCCAGCTGGGGTGGCGCTTCTGCGACCGCACCATCCTGCGCCAGGCGGCCCAGGCCCTCGGCCTGACCTGCGCCAGCCTGGGCCCCCAGGAGGAGCGCCACTCCGGCTTCCTGGAGCGGCTGCTCAGCACGATGACCCTGGCCACCCCGGAGGCGCCCTACACCCCCCCGCTCGACCTGCCGGTCTACAGCCGCGACCTGTTCGAGGTGGAGCGGGACATCATGCGCCAGGTGGTGTGGCAGTACCCGGCGGTGCTGGTGGGCCGGGCCGGCTTCGTCGCGCTCAAGGACCACCCGCAGGCCCTGCACGTGCGGATCGTCGCGGAGATGCCGTTCCGGGCCCAGTTCCTGGTGGGCCGGGGCAAGGCGCCGGACCTCGCGGCCGCGCGCCGGCTGATCGAGGATTCCGACCGCAACCGCGCGGCCTTCGTGCGCGGCCTCACCGGCCGCGACTGGAACGACCCCGGGAACTTCCAGCTGGTCCTGGACAGCTCCCGGCTCGGGCTGGAGGGCTGCATGGCGCGGATCGCGGAAGAGGCGAAACTCCGCTTCTAGGCGAGATCGAACACCAGGACCTCGCTGGCTTCAATGCCTTCGATCTGGATGTCCGGGGTGTCCGAGAAAGCCGCCCCGTCCCCGGCCTCCAGTTCCTGGCCGTTGATCCGCGCCCGCCCGCGGACCACCTGCGCCCAGGCGTGGCGCCCTTGCGCGATCCGCAGCCCGCCCGCCGCGCCCCGGTCGAACCGGCCCGCGTAAAGGCTGGCGTCGGTATGGATCGTCACGCTGCCGCCGGCGCCGTCGGGCGACGCCACCCGCAGCAGCCGGCCCTCCTTCAGCTCGCGCGGGAAGGCTTTCTGCTCATAGCCGGGCGCCAGGCCGTTGCGTTCGGGCAGCAGCCATATCTGCAGGAAGTGCACCAGTTCTGAACCAGAGGCGTTGAATTCGCTGTGGCTGACCCCGCGCCCGGCGCTCATGCGCTGGACCTCGTCGGGCCGGATCACCGCGCCGGTGCCCATGGAGTCCCGGTGCTGCAGGGCGCCCTCCAGGACGTAGGAGATGATCTCCATGTTCTGGTGCGAGTGGGTGCCGAAGCCCATGCCCGGCTGGACCCGGTCCTCGTTGATCACCCGCAGCGCGCGGAAGCCCATGTGCTCCGGATCCTGGTAGCCGGCGAAGGAGAAGGTGTGGTAGGTGTTCAGCCAGCCGTGGTCGGCGTGGCCGCGCTCGTTGGCCTTGCGAATGGTCATCATGGTGCGCCTCGATCCCTGCCCCCAAAGGGCTCCCCATTCTAGATGCGATCGCTGTGCAAACACCGGGTTTTACTGCGGCGTTCGTTGTCCCGCCCGTCGTGCCTTGCGGTCGGCTTCGGGTTCCAGGTTGTTGCGCCGACCCACCGGCGCGTGGTCCGCTTGCAACGTCCTTGTATGTTTGCCTTGCTCCCCCGGAGCAAGGATCCTAAGGAGCCTTTGGAAGGGCCGGGGGGGATGGAGTTGCGAACGTCCACGGGATTAAAACTCGTAAGCGAGATGGCGCCCATCCCCTCATCGGCATCCATATAGCTGGACTACCATCAAGGGTCGAACTCGCATCTGCAAGGAAGGTGTTCTCGGTGCTGGGGTCCTTTCCGGGGGCGGAAAGGAGGGACCATGGAGGTCTCAATCAAACCAAGGTGGTTCGGCATCGACGTGTCCAAGGACACCTTCGATGTCAGTATGTTCCCGGGAGAGGCCCGGAAGGCGCCCCATATCAAGCTCCCCCGGTCCCGGCAGGGCTGCCAGGAGTGCTTGCACTGGGTGGATCGTCAGGTTCCCCAGGGCGAGGAATCAGCACTGGTCATGGAAGCCACCGGAGGCTATGGCAAGGAGATGGCGAACTGGCTTCTGTCCCTGCGCGCGGGTGTGCGGGTTGCCATTGCCCAACCCTGGCGGGTGCGTCAATACGCCAAGGGATTGGGGATGGTAAACAAGACCGATGCCCAGGATGCGATCATGCTGGCACGATACGGGGATACCTATAATCCTCGTTCCTACCAGCCAATGTCCCCTGCCTACGAACAGCTCCGAGCCCTGAGCCGGGAACGCGCCGCCATGGTCAAGGAGGCCATCCGACTGGGGAACCGGAACGAGATCCCCAGCAACTCCAAGGTTGCCCAGACCATCCGGGAGCAGACCTTGGCTCAGGTCAAGAAGGCCGTTGCGGACCTGGACCAGGCCATCAAAGCCCAGATCGCCAAGGATCCGGGGTTGAAGAAGGACTTTCGCCGACTACAGACGGTGCCGGGGGTCGGCCCAGTGGTGGCGGGAACCTTGATGGGAGAATGTGGCGACCTGAGAGACTTCGTTCACCACAAGGCCCTTCAGGCCTTTGCCGGAGTGGCCCCGGGTCTGGTCGAGAGCGGCACCTCGTTGCATGCCACGGCTCATATGACCAAACATGGGAGTGGCCGGCTACGCCAGGTCCTCTACATGGGGGCGATGGCCGCGGCGCGTGGGCAAAGCCCCGTGGCCCAAAGCTACGACCACCTACTGAAGGAAGGGAAACCGGCCATGGTGGCGCTCGGAGCGCTCATGCGCAAGATCCTGGTCACCTGCCGGGCGGTATTGCTGGAGGAACAGGACTACGATCCAAAGTACGTAAGGAAGGCCCCCTCAGAACCTATCTGAGCCATTTCCAGCGCTAGCTTTTCCCTCACAGCGGGCAGCAACGGCGTAGGCGGGCTGGCACGCAAAGCGCCAGCGGGCCGCAAAGGCCGTGACGCTTGCGGCGCGGGCTTTGCGACCTTGCGCGGCAGCCCGCCGGCCTATCCTGAGCCCGCAGGGAAAAGCGAAATCCGCCCCACCCCCTTGACGACCAACACACCATCTCGCTGCGCTGCGGGCGATGCAAGCGGCCACGCTGCCCCTTCCCCCCAGGGACGAGTCGATTCGTCTTCGTTCCACTGAACAAAAATCAAAGCAACAATCTTGGGACCCTGGGCATTCCAGGGAGCGGCCTCCTCGCCCCCATGCCGCCAACCGAAGGAACCCCAAACCCAGGCGGGGAAGGACAGCGTGAGACCTTGGCGCACCCGCAGGAGGCGAAGCCGACGAGGATGCGGCAAGGCTCTCACGCACCGGTGGGACGGCGCAAAGACCCGGAACCCGAAGCCGACCGTCAGGCACGATGGGCGGGACAACGGACGCTGCCGTCAGGCTAGGACATCGCATCGGCAGGTGCGGCCAGGCCCCAGCGTTCGAGGGCGGAGCCTCGCTTCGCTGCGGGTGATGCAAGCGGCCACGCTGCCCCTTCCCCCCAGGGACGAGTCGATTCGTCTTCGTTCCACTGAACAAAAATCAAAGCAACCATCATGGGACCTTGGTCATTCCAGGGAGCGGCCTCCTCGCCCCCATGCCGCCAACCGAAGGAACCCCAAACCCAGGCGGGGAAGGACAGCGTGAGACCTTGGCGCACCCGCAGGAGGCGAAGCCGACGAGGATGCGGCAAGGCTCTCACGCACCGGTGGGTCGGCGCAAAGACCCGGAACCCGAAGCCGACCGTCAGGCACGATGGGCGGGACAACGGACGCTGCCGTCAGGCTAGGACATCGCATCGGCAGGTGCGGCCAGGCCCCAGCGTTCGAGGGCGGAGCCTACGATCAGGTGCAGCATCTCCAGGTACTCCTGCGCGTGCCCGAGGGGCGACGGATGGTACAGGGAGGACAGTTGCGGGCTCCAGCTCTTGACCGGCTTCAGGCCCGGGATGCCGTTCACCTCCATGATCTTCAGCCGCCCGCCGGCGTCCACCCGCAGGTCCACCCGGACGTGGTCCCAGCAGCGCAGCGCGGCGGTCGCCCGGCGCGTCAGCGCCACCGCCTCCTCGCTCCGGCTCGGCGGCACGCTGAGCCGGGTCAGGCCGACCCCGCGCAGGTCGGTGCGCAGGATCGGGTACTGGCCGTAGTGGGACGCCTCGACCGTGACCAGCCCGGTGAGGAACTCCTGGCGCCGGCCGTTGCCGAACATGGCCACGGTGTACTCCGGCCCCGGCAGGTATTCCTCCACCAGGGCGGCCTGCCCGAATTCGGCGTGGATGTAGGCGCAGCGCCGCTCCAGCTGCTCCCTGGAATGGACCACGCTGGCGTCGGCGATGCCCACCGAGCGCGATTCGGCGTCGGGCTTGACGAAGGCGGGGAAGGCGAACGCGGGCGGGGCGGCGCCCGGTTCGACCAGGGCGTGCGCCGGCACCTCCACTCCGCGCTCGCGCAGGATCCGGTGGGTGTCGTGCTTGCGGATCAGCTGCTTCATGGTGGGCGCGTCGGGCCCGATGTAGGGGATCCCAAGTTCATCCATGGCGTCGGCCACCCACACCGCGCCGGGGCCGCCCAGCCCGACCGTGTCGGTGCGCCCGCTGAGGTGGTAGAGGGCGCTCCAGACGAGGTCGAAGTCGCGCCGCGCCAGCACCTCGCGGAAGTCCTCCGGGCTCTCCACGTAGGCCACGGCGGCGCGGAACGGGCCGGCGTCGAGGGCCTCGCAGACCTTCCGGGTGACCGCCATGTCGCCCCAGCCCTGGGCATCGCCGCCGGGGCCCGTCAGGATCAGGATCCGCCGCATGGCCAGCCTCCTCAGAAGGAAAAAGGTCGGGATCGTGCCGGTACTGGACCAGGGCCTGGGCCGTGCGCGCCGAGACCGGCCGGATCTGCCCGGCGATGGCGGCCACCTTCTGCCCGCTCAGGGCGATCCTGGACAGCACCCGTACCGAGACCTGCGCGCCGGGCCGGTTCGGGAGCGCCGGCTCGGGCGACAGGCAGGCGCCCATGGCATCGTTCGGATTCACCACCGTCACCCCGCCGGGCCAGCCCTGGAGCGCCCGGCGGAACCAGTTGATGCTGTAGATGTAGTGGGTGCAGCAGAACGCGGCGAGCACCGGGGCCTTCGGGTCCTGCAGGCGCGCCAGCGCCTGGCCAGCGTAGCGTTCGATCATCCCGCGCACCGCAGCGCTCCCCGGATCCCGCTCGATCTCGCCCGCCAGGCGGTCGCAGGCCTGGGCCACGATCCGGCCGGGCTCGACCCCCAGCTCGACAAGCCGGGAGCGGTGCGCGTCCTGCTCGATGGTGGTGGGCGTGCCGAACAGGATCACCTGGCTGCCCGGAAGCGCCCGCATCCGGGCGTGGATCATCCGCACGCCCAGGGTGAGGATCTCGATCACCGGCATGGCCGGCGCGCGGCTGAACCGGGTCTCCGGGTAGAGCACCGAAAGGGTATTGCAGGCGACCAGGATCAGGTCGGGGCGCAGCCGCGCCATGCCCAGCAGGGCGCCGTCCAGCGCCCGGACCTTGTCCGCGGTCGAGGGCAGCCGGTTGTAGCCCCGGTCCTGCTCGGGCCAGGCGTTGAAATAGGTCAGCGCCACGCTCCGGAAGGCGCCTTCCCGGGCGAGCCGCTCGGCCAGTTCCGCGCACACGGACAGGCCGCCCAGGCCGGAATCGGTGACCAGGAGGTTCAGGGGGTCCGGCAGGCCCGTCAAGGCTTCCACGGCTCGCTCCGGGTCTCGCCCAGCCATTCCGCGGCCAGGTCGTGGGCCCACTGCGGAGCGTCGTCCAGCGACCCGTCCATGATCCGGCCCAGCACGTCGATCCAGAGGTGGGTGTGCTGCGGGGTGACGATGCGGTTGCGGAACATGGCCGCCCCCTTCCCTGGGTCCGCGGCCAGGGTCGAGAGGATCCGCTCGACCTCGCTCCGGAAGCCCTGGGCGCCGTAATGGCGCAGGTAGCCGGCCCAGGCCTGGTTGACGTCGCCGGGGCTTTGCAGCGGGCGGGAGATCTCCTCCAGCTTGGCGAGAAACCAGGCGCGCGCGTCCCCCTCCAGCAGGCGCAGGCACGGCCCCAGCGCGTAGGGCACCAGGTCCACCCGGCCCACCCCTTCCCGCCCCACCCGGGCCCGCACCAGGTAGCCCAGCCTGCGGTAGACCCGGTCGGTCTCCTGGTGGAAGACGAAATTGCCCAGGCTGTAGCAGATCGGCACGCCGCGGTGGATCTGGACGCCTTGCGGCACGTGCGGGTGGTGGCCGACCACCAGGTCCGCCCCGGCCTCGGCGATGCGCTGGAAGGCGGCCACCACGTAGGGCGGCGGGACCGGGATGTACTCGACCCCGCAGTGGCCGATGACGATCACCGCGTCCACGCTGTCGCGCACCTCCCTGATCAGCCGGACCACCCGCTCCACCTCCCAGCCGGCCACCCCGGGGCCGTGCCGCGCGGCGCCCAGGTCCTCGCCCTCGCTGAACGCCAGGATCGCCAGCGCCACCCCCGAATGGTGCAGGATCAGGGGCTTCCAGGCCTCTTCCGCGTTCATGCCGGCGCCCGCGGCCAGGAGGCCGTGGACCCGCAGCAGGTCCCGGGTCTCCCGGTAGCCTTCCGGCCCGTAGTCGAACACATGGTTGTTGGCCAGGGTCACCGCCTGGAACGGCACCGCGGTCAGGCCGCGGACGTGCGCCGGCCGGCCCTTGAACACCGACCCGCTCTTGCAGGCCGCGCCCGTGCCCGAACAGAGCGGGCATTCCAGGTTGGCGATGCGCAGGTCGGCATCGCGCAGCACCGGCAGGAGGTCGCCGTAGGCCGCTTCCGGATCCCCGGCGATGACCGGGTCGAAGGCCCGGATGGGCGCCCAGTCCGACGCGATGACCACCGACGCCGAGGGGCCGGCGTCGAAGGCTTTCGTCCAGCTGCCGCTGACCCAGTCCATCATGGCGGCCCGACTCCCCGGGTTTTGTGGATTTCGCCTCAAACCCTATCACAAAACCGGGCGGAACGGCGTTCCGGGGCGGGCGGCGCGGACATACTGGGCGGGCCAGGCCACCCCGGCCTCGCCCAGGGTCTCGGCGGCGTGCAGCGGCCAGCGGGGATCGCGCAGCATTTCCCGCCCCATCAGGATGAGGTCGGCCTGGCCGGTGCGCAGGATGTGCTCGGCCTGGGCCGGCTGGGTGATCAGGCCCACGGCCCCGCTGGGGATGCCGGCTTCGCGGCGCACCCGCTGGGCGAACGCGGTCTGGTAGCCGGGCCCGAGGGGCATCCTGGCCGCGGGCGACGTGCCGCCCGAGGACACGTCGATCAGGTCGGCGCCCGCGTCCTTCAGCCGGCGCGCCAGTTCCACCGTCTCGTCCGCGCTCCAGCCGCCCTCCACCCAGTCGGTGGCGGACACCCGCACGAATACCGGCAACGTTTCCGGCCAGACCGAGCGCACCGCGGCGGTGACCTCCAGCGCCAGCCGGACGCGGTTCTCGAAGCTGCCGCCGAACCGGTCCCGGCGCCCGTTGCTGAGCGGGGACAGGAACTGGTGCAGCAGGTAGCCGTGGGCGGCATGCACCTCGACCACCTGGAACCCCGCCGCCAGGGCGCGCCGGGCCGCCAGGGCGAAGGCCTGGACGATCTCGTCGATCCCCGCCTCGTCCAGCGGGAAGGGCGGCAGGTGCTGGGGGTCGAAGGGGATCGCCGAGGGGCCGACCGTGCTCCAGCCGCCTTCGCCCACCGGCACCGTGCCCGGCTTGCCGGCCCAGGGGTTCCGCGTGCTGGCCTTGCGCCCGGCGTGGGCCAGCTGGATGCCCGCGACCGCCCCCTGCGTCCTGATGAAATCGCTGATGCGGCGCAGCGGCGCAATCTGGCCGTCGGCCCAAAGGCCCAGGTCGTCGCCGCTGATCCGCCCCTGGGGCTGCACCGAGGTCGCCTCGGTCATCACCAGCCCAGCCCCGCCGACGGCCATGCCGCCCAGGTGCACCAGGTGCCAGTCGTTGGCCAGGCCGTCGACCGCCGAGGACCTGGCACATGGGCGAGACGGCGATCCGGTTGGGCAGCGTCAGTTCGCGCAGGGTCAGGGGTTCGAACAGGTGGTTCATGGCGCCTCCCGGAGACACCGCCATGATACCTACGGCTTGGGCGGGAAGCGCTTGAGCATGTTCTTGACCGCGCCGGCCACGGCACGGTCGGCTTCCTCGGGGCTGTCCCCGGTCTGCAGGACGCCATCGGCGGTGGCCTTCCACACCACGCTCCCCGACTTGAAGTCATGGATCTCCAGGACGATGGAACCGGTCACGTCCCGGTGCGCGGCGCCCACCGGGGCCGCGACCCCCAGCCCCACGGGACCCAGGCCGAAGCCCATGCCCACATGGGGCGCGGCGGTCCGGGTGGCCACGTGGATCGGATAGTAGGTCACCAGGAAATCCGGGACCGCCCCCCCGGCAGCGTTGAACCCCTTGGCCGCAAGTTCGGCCTCCACGGCGCGCGTCACGCGCCCCCTCATGATCGCGTTGTCGAACGGTCCGGCCATGCCCGGGACGGGGCCGGGCGCGGGACGCCATCCGTAGTTCCGGTAGGCGGCGAAATTCACCTTGGCGTCATAGTCATACCGCACCGCCGGGCCGGAGCATCCCAGGAAGCCGATCATGAGCGCCGGTAACAACCAGGTTTGATGCACGTTCATGGGAACCTCGCCATGGAAAGAATAGACCTGTCCCGAGTGATGGCAGTTTATCCATTCATTCCATAACGAACGAGTCATGACCTGAACGCTGGATTCACGGTTTAATGGATACCTGGACCTCAACCGAAGACACTGCGAAAGGCGTTCCCCTTGTTCCCGGCCCTCCTCGGCAAAACCAGACAGCAGACCCCCGGGGACGGGCTCGACCGGTTCCGGGCGGCGCTCAAGGCCATTCCGCCGGGCGCCGAGGCCCAGGTCTGGGTCCGCATGCCCATCAACCTCGGCGACGTGGTGATGGCCCTGCCCTCCCTCTTCGCCGTCAAGGCCAGGTGGGAGGCCTGCGCCGAGGCGCTGGGGGTGAAGCTCACCTTCACCGTCATGGGCAAGCGCATGGTCGCACTGTTCAAGGAGGCGGTGCCCAGGGTTTTTGCCGCCTGCCTGGTGGACGATGAGACCCCCTTCTCCCGGTCGCCGCTCAGCCTGGTCAAGCACTGGGGCAAGCAGAAACCGGTGGCGGTCATCAGCTATTCCAAATCGGACCGGGTCAAGCTTGCCGCCTGGCTGGCCGGTGTTCCCGTGCGGGCCGGCATCGCCGACGGGGGCAACAACTGGTGCTACCAGTTCAGCCATCCCTTCGCCGCCTACGCCCACCACGGCCACCGCTCCTTCCGCTACCTCCCGCTCACGCGCTGGCTGGCCGGCCCGGAAGCCCGCCTGCGCTTCGAAAAGCTCGATCCCGAGCGTTTCGGGGGCGATTCGGTGCTCGACGGCCTCAAGGATCTCGGCTGGGATGGCGGGCCCTACGTGGTGTTCGGGGTGTTCCCCACCCTCGGATGCCAGGAGCGGCGCTGGTTTCCCAACGACCTGCCGTGGATCCGGCTGGCCGAGCTGGCCCGGCGGGCCGGCGTCACCCCGGTCCTGGCCGGCGGCCCCGAGCATCGGGAATCCCTGGAACGGCTCGCCTCGGCCAGCGGCAGCCTGAACATGGGCGGCCGCACCGAACTGCCCCAGCTGCTGGCCCTGCTCGCCCATGCCAAGGGCACCATCTCCGTGGACACGGGCATAGCCCACCTGGCCGGCGCAACCGGCCGGCCGACCGTGGTGGTGTTTGGCCAGGGGTTGGAATACTGGGACCTGCCATGCGGTCCCAGGGTGATCGCGCTGCGCGGCGATCCCTCCGGCGAGCCGGCCTACGAGATCGCGGCGGGTTCCATGGACCAGGCCTCCAGCCCGTGGTGCGAAGCCACCCGCACCATCCCGGCGGAACGGGCCTGGAGCGTCCTCGAATGCCTGGCGGGGGAGCCTTGACGCACGCCGCCCGGAGCGGGCCGGGCTCCTGCCGGGCTTGAACGCCAACCCGGTGCCCGCGGACGCCGCGGGATTGCAAAATGTCCTTAAACATCTTCAACGCGTCCGGGTCTCATCCTCAATTGAGGAGCGTCAGGCCTCGCTCCTGAAGGTAGAATCACGGCCGTCAGGCATGAAAGGACAATCAATCGTCATTGGATCCCGCCCAAAGGAAAGTCCCATGAGCGACCGCCGTTACCAGTATGTGTATGTCCCGCCCACCGGGAACCAGCTTTTCAGGGACCGCCGGAGATGGACGGAGCGCCGCCAGCACCGGGGGTTCGCCCGCATCCTCTTCATCAACCTCACGGAGCTTTGGTACCGTTTCCGTTAGCCTTGGTGTGCGCACAGGTCATCCTGCCGCTCCATGACCGCGCCCTGGGCCCGGAGCAGTTTCATGCGGCGGAAGATGGCGTCGTCCCGGCCCGCTTCGCTGACGTGCCGGGGGATGAGGTGCCTGGAGGCCCCGACCTGCAGGAGCAGTGAAGGGGCCAGGGCCACATAGACGACCGAGATGACCTTGGCTACCGTTGTGACCCGATCCATGTTCGCCTCCACCACCCGCGTCGCACCCGTCGTGACGCATCAATGGATCGCCTTCATCGGCGAAGGGTTGAGGCTGGATTTGTTTCCTTCGGGCCATTCGGAAGCCAAGGTCCCCGGAGCTATTTCTTGACCTGCTTCTCCTGCTTGGTCTTGGCTTTCCCGGCCTGCTGCTCGGCCTTCTGCTTCTGACCCTTTTCCTTGTCCTTCTTGCCACCCTTGTCGCCCATCGTTCCCCCCTCTTGGTTGTTGGTGTTCTGCACATGCTAATGGCGTCAGTGGCCTGTGCGCAACACCAACCCGAAATTCAGATTTTTTCCGAGTCGCCCGTCCGCCTGTTTTTTTCCGCAAGGCGCACCGGGAGCGTTATCTTTGCTGGTAAGGGAGGAAGCCCATGAGCTCCATCCTGAGCATCCCGGGGGCTGCCGCCTCCGCTCCGGCCAGCCAGACAGCCGCGACGACCCAGGCAGCTCCGACCACCCCCCAGCAGCTCACGGAAGTCCAGATGCTCGAGGAGCCCCTCTTCGAGCTGATGCAGCAGGCGGAGGCCGGCGACCCGCTCGCCATCCAGCTGCTGGCCCAGGAACAGGCCGCCACCCATACGCTGCAGGCGCCGGGCACGAAGGCGGGCTCGACACCGATCTACGGCACGATCAACCTCCTGGCATGAACCCGCCCGCCTCGGCGCCCCGGGCTGGGACCCATCGCGCGCTTGCCATCGGGTCCGGCGCCGCCTCGGAGCTCTCCCAAGGGGAGGGTCCGCTGCGCGTGCACAGCGTGTTCCCCTCGATCCTCAACCTGGAACGGCCAGGGGGCGGACCGCTCATCGCCCTCAGCGGCCCCTCGGGCCTGATCCTTCCCCATGCGGTCGCCCTCGAAAGGCCGGGGGACTTCCTCGCCTGGCCCCTCGCCGCCGGGGACCCGGGCCGCTACGAGCGCGACCGCATCCATATCCAGGGGATGGACGGCGAGGTGGCCGTCGACCTCCGAGGCGCCGTGCGGACGCCTTGGCGCTCCATGCCGGCCATCACCCGCCTGGGGACCGCGCACGCGGCGTGCCTGGCCGGGCTGGCGGCGTTCCAGGAGGAGGCCGGGTGCGACCTCAGGCTGGCCGCCCTGTGTGGTCCGCCTTCCTCGGGCTCGGGGCTGAAGGCCGGCCTGGCCTCTGGCGCGAAGGCGGTGGGCGCGGCCGCGCGGGCCTGGGTGGATGGCCCGGCCGACGCCCGGGCCCGTTCGGCCCTGCGCGCGGCCGCGGCGGGAATGCTGGGACTGGGCCCGGGATTGACGCCGGCGGGCGATGATTTCCTTTGCGGGTTCACGGCGGCCGCGCACTGTTCGGCGCCCGCGCGGGGCCTGGCCGACGTCCTGGGCGAGGCCCTGGACCTGGCCCCGGGACGGACCGGGGCGGTCAGCGCCTCGCTGCTCGCCTGGGCCAGGCGGGGCCACTGGCCCGGCCCCCTGGTGGACCTGGCCATGGCCCTCGCGGCAGAAGGCGTCGGCGACGCCCTGGCGGCCCTGGGCCAGGCCTGCCGGATGGGCCACAGTTCGGGCGCCGACCTGGCCACGGGATTCCTGTACGGCCTCCGGGTGCTCCCGCTGGAGGCTTCAGGGTTCCAGTAGGGAGTGCTCGGGCTTGCCCGGCGCCTTCGGTTCGGCGCCCACCTCGCGCAGCCGCTTTTCCGCATCCGCCCGGTTGGCCTCGATCTCGCTGCTGTCCTCCAGCAGCGTCGGCGTGATGAAGATGGCCAGTTCCGTGCGGGCCTTGCTCTTTTCGTTCTTGCTGAACAGCCCGCCGATCAGCGGCAGGTTCTTCAGCCAGGGCACGCCGCTGTCGTCGGTGGATTCCGAGGTCTGGATGATGCCGGCGAGGATCAGGGTCTCCCCGGTCTGGATGCGCACCACCGTGTCCAGGTCGCGGCGGTTCACCACCGGCAGGTTCGCGGAGGCCAGGGGGGTGTTGGTGCCCTGGGCGTAGACGGTGTCGGTGGAGGTGCTCACCACCGAGGAGACGCTGGGGTTCACGGCCAGGGTGATGCCGCCGTCGTCGCCGATCTGGGGTTGGATGTCGAGGACGATGCCCACGGGCACCACCAGGGGCGTGATGTTCACCGAGGTGGTGGCCCCGGCCAGGCTTCCGGCGCCGGAGGTGGTGCTGTTGGTCAGGAAGTAGGCCTGCTCCTGCACCACCCGCAGGATCGCCTTCTGGTTGTTCAGGGCGGTGAGGCGGGGCGATGAGAGCACGGTCAGCTTGCCGTCCCGGGCCAGGGCGGTCAGGGTCGCCGACACCCGGGCGTTGGCCACGGCCAGCGTGAACAGGCCGGCGGTGGGCCCCAGGTTGGGATTGGTCACCTGGCCGGGGACGAACGATCCCAGGATGCTGGTGCCCGGAGCCCCCGTGGCGACGCCGGGCGTGAGGACGGAATTCCAGTCCACCCCCAGCTGGCTGTCCTTGTTCAGGGTGACTTCGACGATCTTGGCTTCCAGGAGCACCTGGCGCCGGCTGCGGTGGCGCATCTCGGCCAGGTAGCGCTCGACCTTGTGCTGGATGCTGGGGTTGGCCGACACCGCCACCATCCCGGATCCCGGATTGATGATGAGCGATTTGCCGTCCTTGTAGAAGGCGGTGGTGACCGGGCCCGAGGGCCCGGAACCGGCGGAGCCCTGCTGCGGCGTGGTCTGCGCATCCGGCTGGCTGCCCTCGAAGACCAGGTTGCGCAGGCTGAGCTGCAGTTCCTGCCAGGGGTCGGTGCCGGTGCCGGTCTGCAGGTTCGAGGTGTAGGCGGAGGTGCTGCCGCCCTGGCCGTTGGAACTGCCGCCGCTGGAACCGCCGCTGGAGCCGCCACTGGAGCCGCCGTTGGAGCCGGTCTGGATGGTCTGGCCCGAGGCGCTCACCGAGAAATCCTTGCTGCCGACCCGGCGCATGGCCAGGCTGTCCACCTGGTAGAACTTGAGCCCCCCGTCCGATTTCACGATGTGCAGGGAGCGGCCGGTGCGCGTGTAGCCCAGGCCGAAGCCCGGCAGGACGTCGTCCAGGAGCTCCTGGAGGGTCACGCCCTTGAGGTCGAGGCCCTGCACCCGGGTGTCCAGGTCGGGGTCGAAGCTCAGGTTGAGGTCCGTGTTCTCGGTGGCCGCCCGGAGCACGTTCTTCCAGTCCGCCTCCCGTACCGAGAGGGTGATGCGCTGGGGAGGCTGCTGGGCCGGGAGGCAGCACCCTCCCAGAAGGAACGCGGGCACGAGCATGCGGACGAGACGCTTCACGGAGCCTCCACGATGGGCCGGGATCCGGCGGCAAGGTTGCGGGAATGGGTCTGCTGGCGCACGGTCCTGCCCGCCGGGCCGACCAGGGTCACCTGGTCCCACTGGATGGAACCGATCCGGAAGCCCCCGCCGGGAAGGGTCTGGCCCTGCAGGTAGGGGCGCCCCTGGAACCAGGCCTGCAGTCCCTGCGGGCAGCTGAGGATGAATTCCAGTTCAGGCAGGGGCGGCGCAACGGGCGCCTTGGCGGCGGGGTCGGCCGGCCCGGCGACCCGGATGGGCTGGGCTTCGCGCACCAGTCCGGGCCTGGGCAGGTCGGTGGGGAAGCGCGGGTCCAGCAGGGCGTCCAGGCTCTCCCGGCTGCGGTCGCGCAGGGCCGCCTCCGCCAGGATGGCCGCGGGCGGCTTGGCCAGCGCCTTGAGGTCGCCCCACAGGTCGCCGGCGCTGCCGGGCTGCTGGGGAGTCTGCGCCGGGGCCTGCGCCTGGGCCTGCGCCTGAGCCTGCGCCTGAGCCTGCGCCTGAGCCTGCCCAGGGGGCGCGGACGGCATCGGCAGGAGCGCCGGGGCCGGTCCGGGCGGGGCGGGCGCCGGGGCGGGCCGGGGCTTCAGGCTGCGCAGGTTCAGGACGGCCACGGCCAGCACCCCCGCGCCGAGGACGGGGAGCAGCCATGCCTTGTGCTTTTCCACGAAAGACAATGAAACCTCACGGAGCCAGGGTCAGATTGCGCAGGATCAGGAACTGCCGGGTGTGCTGCGGGACGGATTCCCAGCGCAGGCCCACCGGTTCGAGCAGGGGCTCGATGCGGGCGAGGGCGGCCATGCCCTGGAACAGCTGGTCGGCGGGCCCGCCCACGCCGGCTTCCAGCACCCAGCCCTGGATCTGGCCGGCGGCGGCGGTGCCCTCGCGCGCGAGGCCGAGCTCCGGGTCGCCCAGGTCGCGCGGCATGGAGTAGCTGCCGTTGAGCACGTCCCAGCTGGCCCGCACCCCCAGGAGCTGGACGCCCTCGCGCTTCCACTCGCCCTGCAGGTCGCTCACCACGAAGTGGTAGTGGGCGAAGCGTTCGGCATCGTTGCGCAGGAGCGGGATCCGGGTGCGCCAGGGCGCGCGCGGGTCCTGGATCAGGGCGCGTTCGCGCACGGAGAGCGGCTGGATGGCGGGCAGCGCCTTCAGCCGCGCCGATATGGCCTCCATGCGGGCCTTCCTGGCCTCCATGCGCCTGCGGCTGGGCAGCAGCACCGCGAAGATGAATACCGCCGGCACCAGCCCGAACAGGGCGGCCAGCGTCAGGCGTTCCCGGGTCCGCTGCTTCATTTGGCGGTCCCCTTGAGAGTGAAGCGGGTGATGGCCATCTGGTCCAGGCCGGCCCCCTTGCCTTCCACCACGCGGTCGGAGATGGAGGCTTCCACCACCGGTTCCAGGGTCAGGCCGGGCTGCCGGCCCAGGGCGGCGAGGTACTGGGCCAGGGGCCCCACCGAGAAGGAGCGCTCGGTGAACGCGAGGCCGGTGATGGTGAAGGCCAGGGTCAGGGGCTCCGCGGGCGTCTCCTGCACCTCCACCTTCTCCAGCTGGATGCCCATCGGCGGCCGGAAGATCGCGCTGCCCACCCGGCTCAGGGCGGAGGCGGCGTCAGCCTGGCGCCGCTCGGCGAGCTTGACCCGCAGCAGCGGGACCCGGGCTTCCACGATCCGCGCCTCCGCCTCGGTGCGGGATTCGCGCTCGGCCAGGAGCTGGCTCGCCCTGGCGACTTCCCGCTCCAGGAGCAGTTCCTGGCTGTACAGGAACGCGCTCGCGCCCAGGAACAGCACCCCGACTCCGGTCGCGCAGGCCCACACCAGGCGCTTGAACACCAGGGCGTTGCCGGCCTCCTGGAACTCCTGGGGCAGCAGGTTGAGCCTGCCCCTGCGGCCCTGCTCCCGGCGCGCGCCCTCGATGAGCACGGGCCACAGGGACGGGCCCAGGAGGGCGAGCTCCATGCGCAGGGCGCCCTGGAAGCGCGCGCGCAGGCTGGAGGAGAGCCCCTCCAGGCCGATGACCTCCATGCTCCTGAAGACCAGGCCGCGGTTCTTCTGCTTGAGGAACTGGAGCAGGCGGTTCACTTCCTCGTAGATCAGCGCCTCGGCCTCGGCCGGGTCGGCGGCAAGGCCGAACTGCCGCTGCACCACCAGGGAGCGGCCGTGGAAGAAGCACAGGCGCGCCACCCTGCTTTCGTCCAGGGCCAGCACGAGGCGGTCCGGGAGGGCCTCCCCCAGGCCGGCCAGGCCCTGGAGCAGGGCGCGCTGGAAGGGGACGGCGCTGACCGGGACCAGCCCGGCGCCCGCGAGCGCCGCCAGCCAGTCTTCGACCTCCGTCCTCGGCAGGGCCGCCAGCCAGAGCACCTGGCCCCCCTCCGCCAGGGCATCCGGGTCGAGCGCCGCGCACGAGACCAGGTCGGCCGCGCCGCCTTCCGCCGCGAAGATGCGCCCGGCCGCCTCTCGCTGCTCCTTCAGGCTCAGGAAGGGCACGTCCTGGCACTGCAGCAGCAGGGTCGACCGGTCGACCAGGATCAGCACCTCGGTGCCGGCCGCCGCCCGTTCCCGCAGCGCGGGGGCCCACAGGGCGGGCAGGGCCTGGCCCGGCCCGGGATCGGGCAGCCGCCCCAGGCTTGCGCCGGATTCCAGGAGGAGTTCCCCGCCCTGGTCGTCGACCAGGAGGATCACGGTGTTCTTGGCGGGGTTTTTCGGCATGGGATCAATTCAGGGTGAGGTTGACTGCCTGGGTTTGTCCAGGAAGGAGATCGACGATCTGGCTCCAGGTCACCGCGGCGTAGGGGGCGGCGGCGGGAAACGTGATGCTGATGCTCACCGGGCCGGGATTGACGGCGATGGGCAGGGCCAGGACATAGGTGGCGTTGCTGTTCACGGTGACGCCGTTGACGGCCGTGGTGCGGACGATCCCGGCCGAACGGTCCTGGCAGGTGATGGCCCCGCCCGGCGAATTGACCGTCCGGTTGCCGAAGATGCTCACGTAGACGTAAGCCGTGTAGCCGCTGGTCACGCTCGTCGGCACGGCGGGGTAGACGATGTCGTCCGCGGTCCCGACCACCCCGTCGGGCCCGCCGCTGGTGAGCTGCCAGGCCGCCTGGGCGGGGTAGTAGGTCAGCTGGATCGGGTTGCCCCAGGCGTCCGCGGGGACGCTGTAGCCGTTGACCACGGCCACCGAGCCGTTCCAGTAGGGGCCGTTCCAGCCGTTCATGAAGGGCGCCCCGTTCATCCCCCAGGCCGCGGGCACGGCCGTGAACGGCGCGCCGGCGCTGAGCATCTTGCCGAGATCCGTGAGCGTGGCCGCGGGCGGGGTGAACCCGAAATCCGCCCGCATGTTGTACACCCGGGTGCTCTGGGAGCCGAACATCTGCAGCCATGCGGTCTGCAGGTTGGCCCGGGTGGTCGCGGTGCGCTGCTGGTCCAGCATCTTCACCGCCAGCGGCACCGCGGCCCCGGCCAGGATGGCCATGATGGCGATGGCCACCACCATCTCGATCAGGGAAAAGCCTTCAGTGCGCCTGCGCATTGATGCTCCCGATCATGGTGTAGATGGGCAGGAGGATGGACACGGCGATGAACACGATCACCGCCGCCAGCGTCACCATGAGCAGCGGCTCCAGGGCCTGGAAGAACTTCTTGATGTCGGCCCGGACCTCGGCGTCGAAGTACTGGCTCACCTTGCCCAGGGTCCGCTCGAGGTTGCCGGCCTCCTCGCCGATGGCGAGCATGCGCACCACCAGGGTCGGGAAGTAGCCCACCGCCGCGGCCATCGCCCCCAGGCGCTCGCCGCCTTCCACCCCTTCGCGGATCCGGCGCACGCACAGGGCGAGGCGGGCGTTGCCGGTGACGCCCTGGCACTGGCGCAGCACCTGCAGGATGGGGATGCCCGCGTGGTACTGGGCGGAGAAGAAGGTCGCGAACCGGGACAGCCCGATCCGGGTGATCAGCCCGCCCACCAGGGGCAGGCCCAGCTTGCGGGTGTCCCACCAGAGGCGGAACCGGGGCCCGCGCAGGGCCGCCTTGAAGCCCACGAACCCGGCCGCGGCCAGCAGCGCCATCAGCCAGCCCCAGCTGGCCATGACGCCGCCCAGGGCCATGAGGATGCGCGTGGGCAGCGGCAGCGGCACGTGCAGCTCGTTGAGCAGCTTGATGATCGCGGGCAGCGCGAAGGTGCCCACCAGGACCACCACCAGGACCAGGATGCACACCACGATGACCGGGTAGGTGGCCGCCTGCTTCACCTGGCCGTTGAACTCGTCCTCCCATTCCACCAGCTTCACCACCTCCTGGAGGACTTCGTCCATCCTTCCGGTGGACTCCCCGGCCCGGACCATGCTCACGTGCATCGGGCTGAACAGGGTGGGATAGGCTTCCATGGCCTCGGCCATGCTGGAGCCGGCCTCGATGCGCCGGCGGATGTCCTGGATGGCCGCGTCCACTTCCGGCTGCTCCGGCAGCCGGTAGTCGCCCAGGGCGGTGAGCAGCGGCACGCCCGCCTCCAGGTAGGAGCCCAGGTGGACCATGAAGGAGATCAGCTCCTTGCGCTTGACCTTGGGGCCCCGGAGGCCGAAGGCGCCCGCGCCCGCCTGGGCCGGCTCGCAGCGGAGCAGGAACATCGATTCCAGGGCCAGGGACCGCGCCAGTTCCATTTCGCTCACGGCCACGCGCACGCCCTTGACGGTCTTGCCGTCGCGGCTCCGGGCGCGGAAGGCGAAGGAGGTCATGGGCGCGCCTTCATTCGTCGCCCACGGCGATGAGCATGGCCTCTTCCAGGGTGATGACGCCCTGCTGGGCGAGGACCAGGGCATGGTCGAACAGGCTGGTCTTGCCCTCGCTCCGGGCCAGGGCCTCGATCTCGCCCAGCGGCGCCCCCTGGGCCACCTTGTCCCGGATGTCGGGAGTGACGTACAGGAGGTCGTGGATGGCCCTGCGGCCCCGGATCCCGGTGAAGCTGCACTGGGCGCATCCGCTGCCCCGGGTCCACTGCCCCTGGCGCTGGGCCGGGCGCAGGCGGGCCAGGGATTCGTGCTCCGGTTCGTAGGCCTGGGCGCATCCCGGGCAGTTCTGCTTCACCAGCCGCTGCGCCAGCACCCCCTGCAGGGCGGTCGCCAGCTCCATCCGGGACAGGCCCATGTCCTGGAGCCGCGGGATGCTGGCCACCGGGTCGTTGGTGTGCAGGGTGGAGAGCACCAGGTGCCCGGTCATGGCCGCCCGGCAGGCGATGCCCGCGGTCTCGCCGTCGCGGATCTCGCCGATCAGGATGATGTCGGGGTCCTGGCGCAGGATCGAGCGCAGGCCCGCGGCGAAGGTGAGGCCGGCCTTGACGTTCACCTGCACCTGGGTGACCAGGGGCAGCTCGTACTCCACCGGGTCCTCCACCGTGACGATGCAGCGGTCCGAGCTGTTGATGCTGTTCAGGGCGGAATAGAGGGTCGTGGTCTTGCCGCTGCCGGTGGGGCCGGTCACCAGGATCACCCCGTGCGGGCGGCCCAGGAGCGCGCAGAAGCGCTCGTACAGCTCCTCCGGCATGCCCAGCTGGTGCAGCCCCAGCACCAGCTTGCTCTTGTCCAGGAAGCGCAGCACCACCTTCTCGCCGTACATGCTGGGGAGGAAGCTGGCGCGCACGTCGAACCGGCGCTTGCCGTAGGTGAACTGGAACTTGCCGTCCTGGGGCACCCGGCTTTCGGCGATGTTCACTTCGGCCAGGATCTTGAACCGGGCCGTGATGGCGGCCTGGACCGCCTTGGGCAGGCTGGCGCCCTGGACCAGGGCCCCGTCCACCCGGAACCGGGTGATCACGGTGCGCTCCCCCGGCTGCACATGGAGGTCGGTGGCCCGGTCCCGGATCGCCTTGGTCAGCAGGTGGTCCACCAGGCGCACCACCGGGAGCACGTTCTCCAGGTCGCGGGTGTCGTTCACCGCCGCCTGGATGGCCTCCTCGATGACCTCCTCGATGCTCTTGCGCTCGCCGTAGGCCTCGTTGATCTTGTTCTGGATGTCGTCTTCGGCGGCGCCCCTGACCTTCACCCTCAGGCGGGTGAGCGACTCCACTTCGGAGATGGCCTCGATGTCGTAGATGTTGCCCATGGCCAGCAGCAGTTCGCCGCCGGTCCGGGAAAGCGGCAGCACCGTCAGCCGCCGGGCCATGGTTTCGGGCACCAGGGCCAGCACCTCCCCGGGGATCTCCAGGTCGGTGAGGTCCACGTAGGAGACCCCGCCCTGCTCCGCCAGGACGGCTGAAAGCACCTGCGGGGTGACCAGGCCCAGCTGGGTGATGATCTCGCCCAGCATGGCCCCGGTCCGCTTCTGCTCCCGGACCGCGAGGTCCAGCTGGCGCTCGGTCAGCGCGCCCCGCTCCAGGAGGCGCTCGCCCAACATCTTGCGGGGTGCTTCCGCCATGGATCATCCGCTCCGTTCAACGGCCAGGGCCGCTGGACGCGAGCCTTGGCGATTCATAGTCCAAGCCTGACTCCATGACCGGGCTCTGCCCGGGCATGGAGTGGGGGTGTCTGAGGGGGGACGCAGAGCGAGCACCGCGAGCGGGCGGTCCCCCCTCAGTCATATCAGTTCACCCGGACGGCGATATCGTCGGCGGAGGTGCCGGTGCCGCCCGTGGTCTGCCACTGCTGGGGCAGGCCCACGGAGGTGGCGACGGGGTTCAGGGTGGTGTCGATGGTGTTGTCGGCACCGGGGCAGACGACCCAGATGGGCGTGTTGTTGGTCTGGCCGTTGCCGTTGTACCCGAAAATGTAATACTTGCCGCCCCAGGGGTTGGACTTGTTGGCCACGTCCCAGGAGAGGTAGGGTCCCTTCCAGCTGAACTCGTTCCCGGCCGTGGCGCCCCACATGCCGTTCAGCAGGGCCGCGGAGGCGGCGGTGGTGGAGCCGGTCCCTGAGTTCATCCCGGCGAACAGCTGGAGGAAGGTCTGGTAGCCGGGGATCGCGCCGACGTTGGTGGCGGCGTTGCCGGATCCGCTGCACCACATGTTGTCGCCCGAGCCGTCGGCGTAGCCGCCCGAAAGCTGCCTGGGCCGCGATCCGAAATCCTTGTACTGCGCGGCCACCGCCGCGGCGATCACCTGCACGTCGTTCTTGGCCCGGGCCACCTGGGAGTCGTTGATGTTCTTCACCACCAGGGGCACGATGATGCCGGAGAGGATGGCGACCACCGCGATCGCCACCGCGGCTTCGATGAGGGTGAACCCTTGCTGTCTTTTCATGTTCTTCTCGCTCGCTAGGGGTTGGCCAGGATGTGCCTGGGTTCTTCAGGAAACGACAACGGCTTGCGGATTGCTGCCAAGCAGGGGAGGAGGAGGCGCGGTGCGGTCCAGAGAATTAGAAAGAATGCGCCATTAGTTATCCGGATCAGATTCCGTACTATCAGCAACATCCATATCGGCTAATTCACGGGCCTATTAAAATAATATTTTCAGCATACAACGTTATCTTTGAATTCACAATGCTTTTCACTTATCCGGGCCCTGCCCGTTCCCGCCATCGGGAAGAATATTGAGTCGATTCCGGCGCGCTGGGTTCAGAACCGGTAGGCTGCGCCGACGCCCGCGCTCAGGTAGGCGTCGCGCAGGACCAGGGGGCTCGACCGGGCATCGCCCAGCAGGTCGCCGCCGTACAGCCCGAGGGTCAGGGTCCACCGGGGCGCGGGCCGGCAGCCGAGGCTGATGGCGCCGCCCACGTCGCGCACCCCTGCGCGGGGCGCGAACGGCCCGATCTCTTCGGGGGTCAGGCTCGAGGCGCCGCCGGCGAGGAGCGCGGCCCGGGTCTGCGCCTGGGCCCCGGAAATGCCGAAATCGTAGGCCATGGCCGCCCGGTCCGCCCAGGTGCCGTGGATGCCCGTGTACAGGAACCATTTCGGAGCCAGGCGCGAAGTCTTGCCCGCGGAAAGGGTGCTGCGGGTGCCCGCTTCGTCCCGCAGACCGCAGGCCAGGGTCAGGCCGGCCCGCCAGCCGTCCTGCTGCCGCCACTGGAGGCCCGTCCCGGCCCAGAGGGTGGCCCGGCGGTCCCCCATGCCTTCCAGCACCGGGGAGCGGCTTTCAGGCCTGCTGTCCCCGACGCCCAGGCCCACGTCCCAGGTGAGCCCCCTGCCGCTCCAGACGTGCATCCCGCCTCCGTAGCCCACCCCGATCCGGCTGGACCCGAGATAGAAACGCCCATGCTCGGCGTTGAACAACGGCTCCAGCCGGGTCCGGTCCGTGTCGGAGCCCGGGTAGGCGGGGGTGGTGAGCACGCGCGCGCCCAGCTGCAGCGACCAGGGCCTGGCCACACCGGGGGGACCTTCCTGGAACTCCAGCAGCTCCTGGGCGGCCAGGGGCATGGAACCAAGGAGGATCAGGCACGCGATGAGTCTCATGGCTCCCCTTCAACAGAAAGCGGGCCGGGTCGACGCGCATCCGGCGCGCCGACCCGGCCCGCGATTCCCGCGGTTCCGGTTCAGGGCTTTGCCATGGGGCCGGGGGCGCAGGGGCATCCGCCCATCCCGGGCCGCTCCGGGCCGCCCATCATGCCCATGCCGCCCCAGCGGCCGTGGTCCCCGTGCATCCCGGCCATGCGCCCCAGGATGAAGGCGGCCTTCTCGCGCTGCTCGGGGGTGAGCACGGCGCGCAGTTCCTGGCGCATGGCGCGCCCTTCGAGCATGGCCTCCAGGCGGGCGTCGGCCGCGGCGCGGTTCAGGGTCTTCAGGGTGTCCGGGGAGGTCTCGGGCTTCATCACGGCCTCGAGGAAGGCCTTCCGGGCCTCCTTGGCGGCCTTGTGCTTGGCGATCATGGCGGGCCGGTGCTTGCCGATGATGTCCTTGCAGGCGGCCTTCTGGGCGTCGGTGAGGTTCAGCTTCTCGCCGATCCGCTCGTACATCCTGCCGAAGGAGCGCCCTTCTTGCGGTGCGGCCGGGGCCGCCGGGGGGGTCTGGGCCAGGGCGGGCAGCGCCAGGGCCAGGGCAAGCACGGACAGGGAGTGGATGATTCGCATGATTCGATCCTCGGTGGGGGAGCTGATTCCAGGCTCACCCCCTCTGACCCCGGGAACCCCTCCGGAGGTTGAGGGGCAAATCGACAGATCGCAGATTGAACGTCAGGGACCCGTACCCGCACGAGGGGGGTGCTGGTATGCTTCATCACCCAACCCAGACCGGCTTCAGCCCCACGGAGGACAAAATGAAAACGCTGGCCCAGATCCTTGCAGGAAAGCGTCCGGGGGTCATTTCGGTCGAAGCGGGCGAAATGGTCATCCATGCCCTGAGCGTCATGGAGATGAACAACATCGGCGCCCTGCTGGTGGTCTCGGACGGCAAGCCCGCGGGCATCATCACCGAGCGGGACTATGCGCGCAAGGTGGTGCTCCGGGGCAAATCCTCCACGACCACCCACGTGAGCGAGGTGATGACCGCCAAGGTCATCAGCGTGGACCTCGAGCAGACCGTCGAGGAATGCATGGCCATCATGACCGAGCGGCGCATCCGGCATCTTCCCGTGATCGGGAAGGACGGCAAGGTGGCGGGCCTCCTCTCCATCGGCGACCTGGTCAAGGAGGCGATCGCCGGGCAGCCCTTCGACGTCGCCCAACTGGAGCACTACCTCACCCGCTGACGGGCGGGCGCGTCACCCGCACGAGAGCTCGATCGCCTCGAGCAGGCGTTCCACGTCCGCGTCGGAATGCAGGCTGGACAGGGCGAAGCGGAAATGCCCCCCGGGCGGGCAGCCCGGATAGCGGGTGAAGGTCGGGTAGATGCCGTTGCCCAGCAGCAGCGCCTCCAGGCGCCGGTTCTTCGCCTCGTCCAGGTGGGTCACGGAAAGGATGGGGGCCGGGGAATCGCACGAGGGCAGCCCCGCGGCCCGGATCCGCCCGCGGGCGCGCAGGGTGCGCGCCCGCAGGCCCGTGACTAGCTCCGGGTGCTCGCCCAGGATCTCGATGGAACGCAGCGCCGCCGCGGCCAGGTGCGGAGGCAGCGGGGTGGCCCCGGTGAAGGTGCGGCTGCGTTCCACCACCTGGGCGAAGAGGCCCGCGCGGCCCGCCAGCAGCCCTCCGAAGACGCCGAAGGCCTTGGCCAGGCTCCCGGTCAGGAGGCAGGCTTCCGGGGGAAGGCCGGCTTCCTCCGCGCTGCCCTTGCCGGTGGGCCCGGCGACCCCCAGCCCGTGGGCATCGTCCAGCATCAGCATGCCGCCGGCGTGGCCGACGATCTCCCAGTACGCGGCGAGGGGCGGGATCTCCCCGGTGCCGAAATCGACCCCGTTGGCGAGCAGCAGCGGCCGCTCCCCGGGGCGCAGGCGGGCGCCCAGTTCCCGGCGCAGGTGTTCCGGATCCGAATGGCGGAAGAGATGGACCCGGTCCCGCGGCAGGCCGTCGGCCGAATCCATGACGCTCGCATGGGCGCCGTCGTCGATGAAGAAGCGCTGGAAGGCCCCGGCCGTGGCCTCCAGCGCGACGGTGTTCGAAAGATAGCCGTTGGCGCAGACGGCGGCCTCCGCCAGGCCCAGGAACGCGGCGGCCTTCGCCTCCAGCCGCACGTGGCACGGGTGGTTCCCGGTGGTGGTCCGGGATCCGCCGGACCTCAGGCCGCCGGCGGCACAGGCCTCCAGGGCAGCCTTGATCACTTCCGGGTGGGTGGACAGCCGGTGGTAGTCGCTGCTGCCGAAGAAGAGGCAGGGCCTGCCTTCGTACAGGACCTGGGTCCGACCGGTGAACTGCAGTTCAGGGCCGAGCGGCATGGGCACCTCCGGAGGATGGTCGGGATGGGATGGGGTGGATGCGTATGTTTATACCGTGAAGACCCTCGTTAGTTTAGAACGTGCGGGCAAACGTCCGAGTTTCGCCCATGCCCGGGTTTCAGGAGCGGTCAGGTAGCGCATTCCCTCGCCGAGGGCCCAAACGAGGCCCCGGTGGGCGCCTGGACGGATGCGGGGCCCAGGTAAAAGCCGGCCTGCGGCAGGCCTGGCCGCGCGCCCGGTCCCATCGTGACCGAGGCCACATTGAGGCCTGGCGAGGTTGCGCACGGCTGCGCGCGACCGATTCTGGTGCTCGAAGAGAACGGGCTGATCCTGAGTCACCGGTGCTTCCCAAGCATGCGTGGCGAAAGCTGAGTGTGGACCTGATCCACGGATAGCCCAAGTTGCCGACTCCACCCGGGAATGCCCCGGGTCGGGAGGGACCTGCTCCCTCGCCTTTTCCATAAGGACACCAGCCATGCGTGCCTATCCCGCGACCCTCCTCCTCCTGGCCATGTCGGCCACCCCATGCCTCCTGGCCGATGCGCCCAATCCGCATCCCTACTCGCCCGACGTGGAGCAGAAGGTCCAGGGCATCCGCGCCGAGGTCCAGGCCAAGGGCCTGCGGTTCCAGGTGGGCGCCAATCCCGCGATGCAGTACGACCTGCAGAGCCTGTGCGGATTCAAGCTCGAACTGATGCCGGCTGGATTCCTGACCCATGAACTGGGCGGGCCCGACAATCCCGATGGCCATCGCCATCACCACCACCCCAGGCCGGACCCGAACCCGGACCCGACACCCACGCCGACGCCCACGCCCACGCCCACCCCCACCCCCACACCCACGCCGACGCCCACACCCACGCCCACGCCCACGCCCAGCCCCAGCGCCGTCTCCTACGTGGGCGTGTTCGGCCCCGTCGAGGACCAGGGCCAGTGCGGCAGCTGCTGGGCCTTCTCCACCATCGGCTCCCTGGAAGGCGCGGTGCTGAAGGCGCAGGGCGCCCCCAACGGCGTCGTCGAGGCCGACGGCTCCATCAAGGTGAGCGGGACCCCCACACCCCTGTCGGAAGAGCAGGTGCTCTCCTGCAATCCCTGGGGCTGGAGCTGCGACGGCGGCAATTTCGCCTTCGACATGCTGATGCCCTCCAAGGCCGGCAGCACCGGCTATTACCCGGGCGCCGTGCCGGCGACCTCCTTCCCGTACGTGGCCGCCACGGAAGCCTGCAGCATCGGCGCGAACCCGACCTACACCCCGGTCGAAAGCTGGGGCTATGTGGGGACCAGCGACGGCATCCCCGCCGAGGCAGCCATCAAGGAGGCCATCGTCGAATACGGCGGGGTTTCGGCCTGCGTCTACGCCGACAATTATTTCCAGGCCTACACCGGCGGCGTCTTCACCGATCCCGCGACGAACAGCGGCATCAACCACGCCATTCTCCTGGTGGGCTGGGACGACACCAAGGGCGCCTGGCTCCTGAAGAATTCCTGGGGCCCGTCCTGGGGCATCAACGGCTTCATGTGGATCGCCTACGGAACGGCCAACGTGGGCTACGGCGGCCTGCTGGGTCACCGAGTGAAGGGTGGCTGACGCCGGAAGCGGACCCGGGCGCTTCGCGCCGCCCGGGTCCGCTGTTCTGACCGGTATTTTTTCAGGCTTCCCGGATCGCGGCGGCGGATGTTAACCTCTGGTCCTTTCCCAGGAGGAACCATGAAGAAGAGCCTTGTCATCGGTGGATTGATCACGCTGGCCGTTTCCATGGCGCTCCTGGCCGGCCCGGTCCGGGACTGGAAGGACCTCCACGCCGTCCATGAAAAGGTCCAGTCCGCCATCAAGGACATGGAACGGGCCAGGGCGGCCAATCATTACGACATGGCCGGCCATGGCGCGAAGGCCGAGGAGCTGCTGCACCAGGCCGAGCGCGAGCTGCACGAGGCCGAGGAAGCGGCCAAGGCAGGCAAGTAGTCCGGCCCCCTTGAAGGCACGGTCCGGAGGTTAGAATCGAACCGTGCCGAATGCGGACAACACCCCCAACCCGAGCCCTTCGTGGCTGCGCGCCTACGTGCCGGCCTATGCGAAGCCGTTCAGCCTGGCCGTGCTGTTCCTTTCCCTCGAAGCCCTCTGCGACCTGCTGCAGCCGACGATCATGTCCAAGGTCATCGACCGGGGCGTGGCGAACCGGGACCTGGCCCTGGTGCTGCGCCTCGGCGGGCTGATGCTGCTGGTCACGCTGTTCGGCGCCGGCGCCGCGGTCGCCAGGAATTTCCTATCCTCCCAGGTTTCCCAGCGCTTCGGCACGCGCCTGCGCTCCGATCTCTACCGGAAGATCCAGGCGCTCTCCTTCCAGGACATCGACCGTTTCGACACGGCCTCGCTGGTGACCCGCCTGACCAACGACGTGACCCAGGTGCAGGTCTTCGTGAACGGCACCATGCGGATCTTCGTGAAGGCGCCCCTGCTCGCCATCGGCGGCATCGTCATGGCCCTGGTCCTGGACGCGCGCATGGCGCTGGTGCTGCTCGCGGTGGTCCCGGCCGTGGCGGGCCTGATCGCCCTGAGCATCCGGATGGGCTACCCGTTCTTCCGCAGGATCCAGCGCAGCCTGGACCGGGTGAACGGCATCACCCGGGAGTACCTCGCCGGCGTCCGGGTGGTGAAGGCCTTCAACCGCTTCGACCACGAGAGCGCGCGCTTTTCCGGAGCGAACCTTGATCTCAGCTCGATCACCGCCAAGGCGATGCGGGTGATGGCGCTCTTTTCCCCGGGCATCGCCCTGGCCGTGAACCTCGGCATCGTCGCCGTGCTGTGGCTGGGAGGCTGGCGGATCGCGGGCGGCACCCTGAAGGTCGGCCAGGTGATCGCCTTCGTCAACTACATGACCCAGATCCTGGTCTCGCTGATGATGATCGGCTTCATCTTCAACATCTTCGTCCGGGCGCGGGCCTCGGCCGAGCGCATCGGCGAAGTCATGGCGGCGGATCTGCCCGCCTCCGAGCAGTCCGCGCCCGGGCAGGCGCCTCGCCGCGCGGGCGGGGACCTCGTCTTCGACCGGGTGTCCTTCGCCTACGGCCGGGGGGAGGAAGTCCTGCACGACGTCAGCTTCACCTGCGGGGCCGGCTCCACCCTCGGCATCATCGGCTCGACCGGTTCCGGGAAGACCTCGCTGGTGAACCTGATCCCGCGCTTCTACGAGGCCACCGGCGGAGCGGTGCGGGTGGGCGGGAGCGACATCCGCACCCTGGACGCCCGCTGCCTGCGCGCGCGCATCGCCCTGGTGCCGCAGAAGACCATCCTCTTCTCGGGCACCATCCTCGACAACCTGCGCTGGGGTTCCGATGCGGCCTCCCTTGAAGCCATCGAGAGGGCCGCGCGCATCGCCCAGGCGCACGACTTCATCGCCGGCTTCCAGGAAGGCTACCGGACCGTCCTCGGCCGGGGCGGCGTCAACCTCTCCGGCGGCCAGAAGCAGCGCATCGCCATCGCCCGGGCCCTGGTGCGCGACCCCGGGATCCTCATCCTGGACGACAGCATGAGCGCCGTGGACCTGGTCACCGAAGCGAAGATCAGCCGAGCCCTCCAGGCCGCCGGCGGGAGCCGGACGACGATCCTCATCGCCCAGCGCATCGCCTCGGTGCGCGACATGGACCAGATCCTGGTGCTGGACGAGGGCCGCGTCGCCGGGCTCGGGCGCCACGCCGAGCTCCTGGCCACCTGCCCGGTCTACCAGGACATCCACCGATCGCAGATCGGCAGCGAGGACGGCCATGGCGCGGCCTGAGCCGGGGCCGGCTCCCGCATCCCCCGGGCCGCGGCCCGGCGCCGGGGCGCAGTGGCTGCACGCCGGAGCCAGGCCCAGGAACACCCGCAGGACCCTGGCGCAGCTGTCGGGCTATTTCAGGAGCGAGACCCGGCGCCTCCTGGCCATCCTGGGCCTGGTCCTGGCCAGCGGCTGCCTGGCGCTGTTCCTGCCGTGGCTGGTCGGCCGCGCCGTCGACGCCATGGCCGGGCACGTCGATTTCCACGCCCTCGCCCTGGCCGTGCTCGCGCTCTGCGCGGCCTACCTGATCGACACGGGCCTGACCATCGCCCAGGGGTGGCTGATGGCGGGCGTGTCCCAGCAGATCGTCTCCGGCCTGCGCGGCTCGCTCTTCGCCAAGCTGCAGCGGCTGCCGGTCGCGTATTTCGACACCCACGACCACGGCGACCTGATGAGCCGGCTCGCCAACGACATCGACAACGTCTCGGTCACCATCTCCCAGTCGACGACCCAGCTCATGTCCACGGTCATCATCATCGGGGGCTCGCTGGCCATGATGTTCCTGTTGAGCCCGCCGCTCGCGCTCGCGGGACTGGTCACCGTGCCGCTCGTGTTCGCGCTGTCCCGGACCATCTCCCGGCGCACCCGCGTGCTGTTCAAGGAGCAGCAGGCCGTGCTCGGCGCCCTCAACGGGCACATCGAGGAGAACGTGTCGGGCATCCTGGTGGTCAAGGCCTTCAACCACCAGGAGCAGACGTTCGGCGAATTCACCGCCCTGAACGAGCGGCTGTGCGAGGTGGGGACCCGGGCCCAGATCTGGTCCGGCTACATCATGCCCCTGATGAACGTCATCAACAACGTGGGCTTCGCCACGGTGGCCGGGGTCGGCGGCGTGCTGGCGGTGCGCGGCATCGTCACGGTCGGCCTCATCGCCAGCTTCCTGGGCTACTCGCGCCAGTTCTCGCGCCCATTGAACGATCTCGCGAACATCTACAACAGCCTGCAGACGGCCCTCGCCGGCGCGGAGCGGGTGTTCGAGGTGCTCGACGAGCCGGAGGAGCCGAAGGATCCGCCGGGGGCGCGGATCCTGGAGCGGCCCCGCGGCGAGGTGGTGTTCCGCGGGGTCGAGTTCGGCTACCGTCCCGGCGTCACCGTCCTTTCGGGCATCAGCTTCAGGGCCGAGCCCGGTTCGGTGATCGCCCTGGTGGGGCCCACCGGCGCGGGGAAGACCACCATCGTCAACCTGCTCGCGCGCTTCTACGACATCTCCGGGGGCGCCATCCTCTTCGACGGGCAGGACATCAGGGACTGCAGCCGGGACAGCCTCCGGCGCTGCTTCGGAATCGTTCTGCAGGACACCTACCTGTTCTCGGGGTCCATCCGGGAGAACATCCTCTACGGCCGGCCCGGGGCCTCCGAAGCGGAGATGGTCCGCGCCGCGGCGATGGCCAACGCCGACGGCTTCATCCGGCACCTGCCCGGGGGCTACGACACGCGCCTCTCCGAGAGCGGCGCTTCGCTGAGCCAGGGCCAGCGCCAGCTCCTGGCCATCGCCCGGGTGATCCTGACCGACCCCGCCATCCTCATCCTGGACGAGGCCACCAGCAGCGTGGACACGCGCACGGAGCTGCACATCCAGGAAGCCATGCTGGCCCTGGCCAAGGGCAGGACGAGCTTCATCATCGCCCACCGCCTCTCCACCATCCGCGGCGCCGACCGCATCATGGTCATCGACCACGGGAGGATCGTCGAGACGGGGGACCACCGGAGCCTGATCCGGGCGGGGGGCGTCTATGCCCGGATGTACGAGAGCCAAGCCTGACCAGGGCCTGTACCCCCTTGAAAAACTCCGTCTGTACCCTTCTCCGCTTTCGCAAACAACCCCATATTCCCGTTACCCATGGTTTGTACGATTGCACCCAAGATCCGGGATCACTTCGAAATACACGGTGACGCCCGCATCCTAGACCGGAAGGGAACATGGAAACCAGAAATCGCAGCACCCCACCCGCCACGGCCCCGGCCCAAAAAACCGGGACAGCCCCGTACGATACCGCCGATTACCTCAAGGCCGAGAAGGACAGGATCGGCCTCCTGGAGGCGGCCCTGGAGGACGGCCACCCGCAGGTCATCTCCGAGGCGCTGGGCGCCATCGCCCGCTCCCAGGGCATGGCCCGGATCGCCAGGGAGACCGGCCTGAACCGCGAAGGCCTCTACAAGACCCTCTCCGCGGAGGGCAACCCCGAACTGGCCACCCTGCTCAAGGTCATCAAGGCCCTGGGGCTCCGTCTGCACGCGGGTCCCGCAAACGGCTGAGCCCCGTGTTGGACAGGCTCCCGGATTCCCCGACCACGCAGTTCCGATCACTCCACCTGCGCAAGCACCGCGCTGGCCGGCGGGACGTATAGGGTAAAGGTGCCGCTGCTCACGGACTGGGGCGAGGAAGGGCCGGGATTCCAGCTGCCGTCCGTGCCGATGCCGGCGCCGTTCAGCAGCTGTCCGCTGCTGGCCGACAGCGAGGTGCCGGTCAGGGTGGTGAGGGTGGCCTGGGTGCAGGGTTTCCCGAAAACCACCGTCACCTGGGCGCTGTTGGCGGCGTCCTTGTTCACGAACACCAGGTTGGTGGAGCCATCGGACACCGCCACGGCATACGCGGAGCAGGCGATGCCCGGCGCGGTGACGGCGGTGGTGAGCAGGGTGCCGTGGGCGGCCAGGGTGAACAGGGAAATGCCGTAGTACTCCGGCCGCACATCCACCACGGCGTCGCCGCTGTCGGCGATGGGCGTGTAGCCGGTGCTGTCGCCGCCGCCGTGGAAGTTGACGCCGGTGCAGCCGTTCTGGGCCACGGTGAAGAGGAAGTCGATGGCCCACAGGCTGGTGCCATAGGCGTCGCTGATGTTGGGGGCGCCGCCGTTGTAGAACGAGTTGGCTTCCGCCAGGCGGGCTCCGCCCGGGATCTGGTTGGCGCCGGCGGCGGCGCTCAGTGCCTGCAGCGTCGGGGGCAGGTTGGTGTCCGGAGTGAGCAGGAGGGCCAGGGTGGAGCTGGCGTCCTGGCCGTTGGCGCGGTAGTAGTGCTGGGTGAGCAGCTGGATGGACTTCCCCTCCGCCTGGGCGAAGGGCACCGTGTAGCCGCTGGTGTTGCCGGCCGAGGCCGGTCCGGTGAACACCGCCGCGGGCACCTGGGCCAGGATCGCAGCCCGGTAGGCCTGCCATTCGGCCAGGAACTGCGCGTAGGTGTAGGTGGTGGGCCGGAGGCCGTTGGAATGGTAGAGGTCGCATTCGTTGCCGAGTTCGAAGCCGTAGAGCTGGCTGCCCAGGCTGGAATGGGCGTAGGCCGCCTCGCTGGCCATGCCGGCCGCAGTGTTGGTGGCGAAATTGATGCCGTAGATGACCTTCCAGCCGCAGGCCCGCAGGAACCCGGCCAACCGTTCCACATCGGGAGGAGCCATGAGGCCCGAGGTCAGGCCTGCGCCGGTGGAGGACCAGGCGGTCTGGTCGACGGAATTGCCGCCGACCCGCAGGATCCCCGGACCCAGCCGTCGGAACAGGGCCACCAGCCCGGTGTTGGCGGCGTCGAAATAGTCCTGGCTGAGCTTGTTCTTCTCGTAGCTGAAGCCGGCGAAGGTGGAGTCCAGGGTGACCCCGGCGGCGCTGCGGTCGACCGTCACGGTCACGGGCTCGCTGGGTCCCGGGGGCGGGTTCGCAGTGGAGGCCCCGGAACTGCCGCCGCAGGCCATCAGGCCAAGCAGCAGCCCGGCTATCGCCAAGGCGGGCAGGCCATGGAAGGAAGGATTCGCCATCGGGTCACCAGCCGTTGATCCGGGGCCATGCCGACACCAGGTGTGAACCCTCGGCGAGCACCAGGTAGCGGTCATACTGCGCGGCGGTGGCGCAGGCGTGGTTGGGCAGGATGCGCAGCCGCGACCCGATCGGCAGGTCGGGCACCGCCCCCCCGCTTGCCGTCCGCGCGCCGATGATCCCATGCTCCTGGTTGACGTCCAGGACCACCAGGCCGGGACAGATCTGCCCGGCTTCGGTGCAGACCAGACCATAGCCCTGATCGATGGCCTGGCCGGCGGTCCCGCGGTCGCGGGAGAGGGCCATCCAGCCGGCATCGACGATCAGCCAGCCCTTCGCCCGCTGATGGCCGATCACCGTCGTCAGCACCGAAAGGGCGATGTCGTCCACGGCGCAGGAGCCGATGCCGGCCTGGACGAGGTCGCCGAACATGTAGACGCCGGCCCGGACCTCGGTCACCCCCGAGAGATCGCGCGCGAAGGTCGCGGTCGGGGTCGACCCGCAGCTGACCACGGGGCAAGGAAGGCCGGCGGCGCGCAGGATGCCGGCACAGCCGACCACGGCATCCCGCTCGGCTTGGGCGGCGGCCTGGAGCGCGGCCGGCCCGTGGAGGGCATAGCTGGCCCCCGCGTGGGTGAGCACCCCGCGCAGTTCCGCCTGCCCCGCCCCCAGGATCCGGCCGATGGCGACCAGTCGCCCGGTTTCATCCGGGGCCACGCCGGACCGGTGCCCGTCCGCGTCGATCTCGATGAGGGCCGGCAGCGGATCCCGGTGCTCTTCGGACCAGGCGGCGACCGCCCGGGCCTGTTCCGCGCTGTCCAGGATCAGGGCCAGGTCGACCCCATGACGGCGGCGGATGGCGCCCAGCGCATCGAGCTTCCCGGGCGCGATGCCCACGCCGTAGATGAGGTCCTTCACGCCGCGGGCGGCGAAGTAATCCGCTTCCCGCAGGGTGGACACCATGGCCGGACCCTCCGGGGACGCCATGACCCGGCGCGCCACTTCGATGCTCTTGGCCGTCTTGAGGTGGGGCCGGAAGCGCACGCCCAGCGCCGCGATACGGTCGCGCATGCGCCCGGCGTTGCGTTCGAAGCGGGCCTGGTCCAGGATCAGGCAGGGCGTCGGAAGCTGTTCCAGTGTCTGGCCGGGGCTTGAAGTCGGTGGGGGGTGGATGGGCATGCGCCGCTCCGGGAGATGGCACTCCCTCCCATCCTCGCACGGCCGGCCACTTTTCCGGTTTCGCCGCCCCTTCCCTTTGAGAGAGATTGACTAGGTGCTGTAATCGTAGAATCCCCGCCCGGTCTTCCGCCCCAGCCAGCCCGCGTCCACGTGCTTGGCCAGCAGGGGGCAGGGCCGGTACTTGGGATCGCCCAGGCCTTCATGGAGCACCTGGAGGATCGCCAGGCAGGTGTCGAGGCCGATGAAGTCGGCGAGCGCCAGCGGGCCCATGGGGTGATTCATGCCCAGGCGCATGATCGAATCGATGCTCTCCGCGGTCGCCACGCCTTCCATGAGCGCGTAGACCGCTTCGTTGATCATGGGCAGCAGCAGACGGTTGGCCACGAACCCGGGAAAGTCGTTGCAGGCGACCGGCGTCTTGCCCAGCTTCACGGCGAGGGCCATGACCCGTTCGAAGGTCGCGTCATCCGTGGCCAGGCCGCGGATGACCTCGACCAGCTGCATGACCGGGACCGGATTGAAGAAGTGCATGCCGATGCAGGCCTGGGGCCGGCGGGTGGCGGCCGCGAGCCGGGTGATGGAGATGCTGCTCGTGTTCGAGGCGAGGATGCAGCCCGGCTCGCAAAGGCTGTCCAGGGCCAGGAAGACCTGCTTCTTGATTTCCCACTTCTCGGTGGCCGCCTCGATCACCAGGTCGCAGTCGCGGAAATCCTCCAGCGCCATGGTGACCTGCACCCGCCGCAGGCCGGCTTCCTTCTCCTCGGGGGTCATCTTGCCCTTGTCCACCGCGCGCTGGAGGTTCCTGCCGATGGTGGCCAGGCCCTTGCGGGCCAGGTCGAGCGTGACGTCCTGCAGCAGGACGCCGAACCCGGCCTGGGCGAAGACCTGGGCGACGCCGCCGCCCATCTGGCCCGCGCCGACGATGCCGATCTTCAGGTCGTTCTCGGAATGGGTGGAACCCGTCATCGGGATCTCCTAGCGATCAAGTTTGTCTTCCTCGTCGAGGCACGAGACCCCGCGGACGCCTTCCAGTTCCAGCCAGTGGATGCCCAGCGCGCCGCCGAGCCTGATCCGCGCCTCCTGGCTGCCCTGCTTGAGCTTCAGGCCGGGGACACAGTACACGTCGACGCCCGTGACGCTCAGGCATTCGTAGCCCGGGCCGTCGTCCGGAAGCGGGGCGCCCAGGGCCAGTTGCGGCACATGGGTGCCCAGGAGCCTGGACGCGGAACAGGCGCAGCCGCCCATGGACGGCTCGAACTGCAGCCCGAGGCGGACGGATCCGCCCCGGGCCTTGATGTACTCCGCCGCCTTGGTGTCGATCAGGATCTTCATGGGGGCTAAACCGCAGCGCCCTGGTGCAGCTCGGCGCGGAGCGCCTCCCGGAAGTCGGGGTGGGCGATGGCGATGAGGGCTTCGGCCCGCTTGGCCAAGGACTTCCCGCGCAGTTCGGCCGCCCCGAATTCGGTGACGACGAAATGCACGTCGTTGCGCGAGGTGGAGACCGTTGACCCCGGGTCCAGGTTGAGGCAGATGCGCGAAATGGTTCCCTTGGCCGCCGTGGACGGCATGGCGATGATGGACCGGCCGCCCTTGGACAGGCTGGCGCCGCGGACGAAGTCGACCTGGCCGCCGATCCCGCTGAACTGGGTGCTGCCGATCGTTTCCGCGTTCACCTGCCCCATCAGGTCCACCTGCAGCGCGGAATTGATGGAAACCAGGTTGTCGTGCCGGCCGATGATGCGTACGTCGTTGGTGTAGTCCACGGGGTAGAGCTCGACGTCAGGGTTGTTGTTCACGAAGTCGTAGAGCTTCCGGCTGCCCATGAGGAAAGTGGCGATGAACTTTCCCGGGTGGAGGGTCTTCAGGCGGTTGGTCACCACCCCCAGTTCGGCCAGGTGCACGACGCCGTCCGAGAACATCTCGGAGTGGATGCCCAGGTCCTTCTTTCCGGTCAGGAACAGGAGCACGGCGTCCGGGATGGCGCCGATCCCGAGCTGCAGGGTGGCGCCGTCGGGGATGAGCGCGGCCACGTTCTCGCCGATCCTGCGCTCCACCTCGCCGATCCTGGGCGGGGGCAATTCGATGATCGGTTCGTCCTTCTCCACGATCCAGGTCAGGGCATCGAGATGGATCCTCGAGCCGCCGGTCCTGGGCAGCAGGGCGTTCATCTGGGCGATGACCACCCGGGCCGATTCCGCGGCGCCCTGGGTGTAGTCCGCGGATACGCCGTAGCTGCAGTATCCGTCGGCGTCGGGAGGGGTGACCTGCATCAGCACGACATCGACCGGCAGGATCCGTTCCTTGAACAGCCGGGGGATCTCGGAGAAGAAGCAGGGCGTGAAATCCGCCCTGCGCTCCTCCACCGCCTTGCGGGTGCTGGCGCCCAGGAAGAAGCCGTTGAAGCGGAAGCTCTGCTCCATGCCGGGCTGGGCGTACTTGGCGGGTCCCATGGCCACCATGTGCACCACCTCCACATCGCGCAGTCCGGGGGCCCGGTCCACCAGGGCCGCCACCAGGGTGGGCGGCTCGCCGCAGGCGTGGGCCACGACGACCCGGTCCCCCGACTTGACGCTCCGGAGGGCGGCCTCGGGCGTGACCCGCTTGTCTCGGTAGATGTGTTTCCAGGATTCCATCGGGGTCGCCTTTCGGTCACTTCTTGTCGGAGATGCCGGCGATGTTCTTGGCCAGTTCCTTCTTGTGCGCCAGGTTGCCCTGGCGCGCGATCATGATGCGCTGGGCCTGGGGCGAACCGGCGCCGTGCATGGACTCGGTGCGGTAGCCCACCGCGGCCGTGCCCAGGGTCAGGTTCTCGATCAGGCGCAGGATGCGCAGGCGCTGCTCGGTGGGCACCGTGGCCACACCCTGCAGGTATTTCTCGATCACCTTGCCGGTGGCCGGACTGCGCAGGTCCTTCTCCGAAGGCATGGTCACCATGAGGCCGCCGGCGATGTCCTCCGCGAGCCGGGCGATCTCGTAGGGGAACCGGGTCACGTTCTGCTTGCACACGTTGGCCAGGAGGTTGTTGATCATGTAGTTGCCCGAGGCGGTCTTGCAGCCTTCGGCCGAGCAGCTGATGCCGCAGGCGTAGAGGGTCTCGTTCAGGTGCGTCATCTCGATCAGCTTGTCCTTGACGTGCGAAGCCTTGGCGGCGCCGTTGAAGTCCGCGGCGACGGCGGCGGCGCCGATCAGCACATCCCCCACGCCGACCTTGCAGCCGCCGTAGCTCTGCCGGTGATAACCGGCGAACCGCTCCACCAGGACCCCGCTGAACTCGGTCTCGCCGCACATGAGGACGTTTTCCCAGGGAATGAAGAGGTCGTCGAACACCATGAGGGCCTCGTGGCCGCCGAACTTCTTGTTGCCCACGTCGATGTCCCCGCCTTCCAGCTTGCGCGTGTCGCAGGACTGCCGCCCGTAGATGTAGAAGATGCCCTCGGCGTCCGCCGGGGCGACGAAGGAGACGGCGTAGTCGGCGTCCTCCGGCGCCATGGAGATGGTGGGCATGACCAGGATCCAGTGGGAATTGAGGGCGCCGGTCTGGTGGCACTTGGCGCCGCGCACCACGATGCCGTCGGCCCGCCGCTCGACCACGCGCACGTACATGTCCGGATCGGCCTGCTTGCTGGGGGACAGGCCGCGGTCGCCCTTGGGGTCGGTCATCGCGCCGTCCACGGTCCAGTCGTTCTCCTGCATGTTGAGCAGGAACTTCCTGAACCGGGCGTGGTACTCGGTGCCCAGCTTCTGGTCCATCTCGAAGGTGGTGCAGTCGATGGCGTTGATCGCGTCCATGCCGACGCAGCGCTGGAAGCAGGCCGCCGTCTTCTGGCCCAGCAGCCGCTGCATCTTGACCTTCCTGATCAGGTCGTCGGTGCTCTGGTGCAGGTGGCAGAAGCGGTTGATGGTCTTGCCCGTGAGGCTGGAGGTGGCGGTCATCAGTTCCTGGTACTGCGGGTCCTGGGCCAGCTCGTAGGTCATCTTCACCGAGTTCATGGAAGGCCGGATGATGGGGTTGTCCACCACGTTCTCCACCCGTTCGCCGTTGAGGTAGACCTTGAGCTTCAGTTTGCGCAGGCTGGCTTCGTACTCTTCGCCGGTCATGAGCCTGCCGGTCACGGTCGTCTCGAGGGATTCTTCAATCTGGGTCTGCATGGCAATCACCTTTCGCAGGATCGGGGGTCCGGAGGACATGGCCCGCGGCCGCCCGTGGTTGGATTTCGGCTCAAGCCTTGAACTGGGCGTTGAAGACGGGGTCCTTGCCCTTGTCGTAGGTGGACCAGTTGCGCATGAAATCCTTCCCGTAGATCAGGAAGGACAGGACGAGGCCCACGCCGATGGCCATCCCGGCACCCCGGGAGATCAGCACCGCGGCGACGATGCCGGCGACGCCGAGGTCGTTGAAGGTCCGCGCCTTGAGGATGCCGACCCGGACCGCCACGAAGCCCTGGACGAGCATGGTCAGGGACAGGGCGATGGGCAGGATCGGACGCACCAGGGTGACGATCGGGGAAAGGAAATAGCCGGTGAAGGTGCCCAGGCGGAAGGACGCGAGCCCGCCGTAGAGGCTGTCCATGGCCTCGCGTCCGTGCTTGTAGCGTTCGCAGGTCACGACCTGCATGGCCGCCCACATGGGTCCGCACATCGAGGCGTCGGGGCCCATCATCGACATCGTGATGTTGCGCATGCCGCAGATGATGTTGTTGCGGTTGGCATTGTAGTGGACATCCTCATCGCCGTTGCGGAACTCGCGCGCCTCGTCCACCAGCGCCTCCGCCTGGATCAGTTCGCCGAACAGCACCACGTAGGTCGCTCCCACCAGGGGCAGGGCCTTGAGGTACAGGGACCATGCGGGGAACCCGATCCGGGTGGAGAAGGGGGTCCATTCATGGAACAGCGTGTAGAACTGGGGAATGGTGAATCCCCACTTCAGGTTCGGCCAGGGCAGCTCCTTGACCAGCGGCGCCACGAAGACCGCCAGCACCAGGGCCGGCAGCAGCCCGAGGTCGGAGAGGTGCTTGAAGAAGGCGCTCTTCTTGCGCAGGGCCTTGAAGTGGTTGGAGAACAGCAGGTAGAAGGCGAAACCGATGGCGATGGCGATGGTCCAGGGGTATTTCGCGAAGTAGTTGCCGGTGGGCTCGAACACCAGCCGGACCGCGGCGACGCCCGCGCCCAGGAGGATCCCGGCCTTCAGCGCGTCAGGCACCAGGTTGACGAACTTCTTCGCCAGGCCGGTCGCGCCGAAGAAGAGCGCCAGGATGCCCAGCTCCATCTCGAAGGCGATCAGGGCGTGCATGCGCGGGACGCCTTCCGGGAAGGACTTGAGCCACAGCAGCAGGAGCGGGATCGCCGGGGTGATCCAGCCCGGGACGACGGGGTCGCCCAGGTGGGCGTGCCAGAGGTAGAGGAACCCGTTCAGGATCACCACCGTGATGGCGACATCGAAGGGCATGCCCAGGTACTCCATCAGGACCGGGATGATGCCCAGGCAGACCGCGCACATCATCAGGCCCTGGACGTAGTCGGGGAACTCGAACCTGAAGTGGATGAAGGGCAGGCGGAGCTGGAAGGGGCCGAGGGGAATGTACGGCTGCACCTCGCCATCTTTGCGTTTCCGGAGCGGTCCGAACATGAGTGGTTTCCTCCAAGGTGGGTGGATGAGGCGGGCGGCAGCCTTGACGACGGCCGACATGGGGCTTTCCGGATCTGAGCTGAGGGGACCCTGAAAGACTGGGGCACCTTGGTCAATGTTTAAATGGTCGGCAATGACCATTTTTCTGGTCCAGCCGAACTAGCCTCACCCGTCGAAATCAGCGACTCGGATCCGCCTTGGATAGTCGATCGGGAGTATGGAAGTACCTCGATTTAACTAGGGATCCGGCCGGGCGGGCGTGCTATGCTCGGCCGATTGTTTCTTCCGTTGAAATCATTGCGGTTCTCCCTGGCAGCCAAGCGCGCGGCCCTTCACGGAGACGAAGTCTTGAGCGAGATCCGGGTGCTCCTGGCAGAGGATCAGCAGCTTGTCAGAGAGGGTCTGCACGCCCTCCTCGACAGGGAGCCGGGCTTTGTCGTGACGGGGGAGGCCCGCAACGGGGACGACCTGGTCCGGCTCGCGGGCGAACTCAAGCCGGACGTCGTGGTGATGAACGTCGGCATTTCGAACATGGACGGCATCCAGGCCGCCCGGGCGATCCGCGCCGGCCAGCCGGAACTGCCCATCCTCGCCCTGTCCACGAACGATGACGACCGGATCCTCTTCCCCATGCTCGATGCCGGGGCCCACGGCCTGCTGCTGCTCTCCTCCAGCGCCGCCGATCTGATCCGGGCCGTATTCGTGGTGCACGCGGGCGGCACCATCCTCGACCCCAAGATCGCCAGCAAGGTCGTCAACCGGCTCAAGCACACCCAGCTTTCCAGCCACGGCGACCGGTTCGAGGGCCTGACCCAGCGCGAACTCGACGTCCTGCAGCACGCCGCCAACGGCAAGAGCAGCAAGGAGATAGGCTATTCGCTTTTCATCAGCCAGTACACGGTGCAGGCGCACATGCGCAACATCTACACGAAGATCGAAGTCGGCAGCCGGGCGGAAGCAGTCGCCTACGCCCTGAGGCAGGGTTGGATCACCATCCAGCCCGTGGACGGCATTGACCCATCGAGGTGATCCATGTTCAGCGAACTCGAGAGCATCATCACGTTGTTCATTTCCAAGTGCAAATTCGGCACCGGCGCCACCGAGGAACTGGGGTTCGAACTGCGCACCCTCGGCTGCCGCAAGGTGCTGCTCGTCGTCGATCCGCACCTGTGGGAATTCGACCTCGTGGACCGGGTCAAGACGATCATCGAGGCCGAGCGCATGGCACTGACCATCTACGATGACATCCATTTCGAGCCCAACGACATCTCCCTGAAGCGCGCCATCGCCCGGGCCCAGGAGATCGAATTCGACTCGGTGGTGGCCCTGGGCGGCGGAAGCACCATCGATACGGCGAAGGCCATGAACCTCTACGCCACCTACCCGGCTGATTTCCATGACTACATCAACGTGCCGATCGGCAGGGGCAAGCTGGTGCCGGGCCCGCTCAAGCCGCTCATCGCCGTGCCCACCACCTCCGGCACGGGCGCCGAGATCACCCCGGTCATCGTGGTCGATCTGGTGGACCTGCACGTGAAGACCGGGATCTCCCATCCCTACCTCTGCCCGACCATGGCCATCGTGGATCCGCTCAACGTCCTTTCCGCGCCCCCGGCGGTGACCGCCGGCACCGGGGCCGACATCCTCACCCATGCCATCGAGTCCTTCACCATCAAGCCCTTCAACACCCGGCCCAAGCCCCAGGACCCCCTGCTCCGGCCCGCCTACATCGGGTCCAACCCCATCTCCGACATGTGGAGCGAGAAGGCCGTCGAATGGGCCGGACAGTACCTGCGCCGGGCGGTGTTCAACGGGAACGACCTGGAAGCCCGGAACTACCTGGCCATCGCCGCCACCTTCGCCGGCATCGGCTTCGGCAATGCCGGCGTGCACATCCCGCATGCCCTGGCCTACCCCATCGCCGGGATGGTGCGGGACTGGATCCCGCCCGGCTACGGCGTCCAGGAGCCCCTCGTCCCCCACGGCATTTCAGCCGTCCTGACCCTTCCCGCGAGCCTGCGCTTCACCGCGCCCACCAACTACGAAAAGCACGCCAGGCTCGCCCGGCTGCTTGGAGTAGACACGTCCCGCCTCTCAACCATCGAGGCCGCCCTTCGTCTGCCCGATGCGGTCATCCAGCTCATGAAGGACATCGAGATCCCCAACGGCCTGGAGGCCATCGGCTATTCCCGCTCGGACATCCCGCAGCTGGTGGAGGGAGGCTGGCAGCAGCCCAGGCTGCTCGTGGGGAGCCCGCGCCCCGTGTCCAAGCAGGATCTGACCCGGATCCTCGAAGATTCCCTGCGCCTCTACTGACGGCCATGGGCGCGCTGCGCATCGGCGTCAAGTTCTGCGGCAACTGCAATCCGCACGTGGACACGATTGACCACTGGCCGGTGGACCGGCCGGAGTGGGTCGAGCGGATCGCTGCGGCCTTGAAAGGCTAGTCCACCCCTAAGTACTGGAATGCGGCCCAGAAGAACGGGTGCCTGGCGGCGCCGCCCGGGCCGCTCCGCAGCATCCGGATCTGGCTTTGGCGGAACGATTCGCGCTGTGAGCCACCGGCCAGGATGCGCCGGTAGAAATCCACCATCATGTCCCGGGTCTCCTGGTCCGGCACGCTCCACAGGCTCATGACCAGCGCCTCCGCCCCGGCCATGACGAAGCTGCGCTGGAGGCCGAACACGCCTTCCCCCCGCCTGATCTCGCCCAGGCCGGTTTCGCAGGCACTCAGGGTGACCAGGTCGACCCCGGCCAGGTCCAGGTTGGCCACGTCCATGGCCAGGAGATAGCCCTCGCCGTCCCCCCATCCGCCGCGCCGGTTGGCACCGGCCAGCACCAGCCCGGAGAGCAGGAGCGGGTTCTCCCGGTGGAATGCCGGCGCGGCCTTCAGCGGTTCTCCGGCCGGCGCGTCCTCCACCGGCCGGTTGCCCAGCACCGCGATGCCCCGGCTGCGGGGATCGAGGCCCACCTCGTCGCCCAGAAAGAAGCCGTGGGTGGCCAAGTGGATGAAGCGCGCATTGGCGAATCCCGCGTCGACGCTGGCCTTCCGGGCCTTGTCCCCCTTGAGCAGGGTCGCCGGCAGGTGGGCGCCCGCCATGGCGGCGGCGATCGCGTCCACTTCCTCGCCGGTTCCGGGCAAGGCATGCCACTGCAGGTCGTTCAGACGGCTGAAGCGCCCGCCGGCCCTGGTCGCCTGGGCGGCAGCCATGTCCGGGGCGGCCAGGTCCAGATCGAAATCGACACCCCCCACCAGCAGCGCGCCGCTGCGGGCGCCGGCCCGGCGGCCCCGCAGAAAATCCTTGCCGGTGGAAACATAGGCCAGGTTGACCTGCTCGATCAGATAGCCGGCCCCGGAGGGCAGGGGCGCGAAGGGCATCAGGTGCATGGGGCCATCGGGCGCCAGGTAGACGATGCGCTTGCGCAGCAGATCGCCCCGCGCCGCCACGGGATCCCATAGGAGGCCGGCGACCTTCCGTCCCTTGGCGTCCAGGCTCCTGCGGGCGGCCTGTTCATCGGCGCCCCGGGCGGTGGCGAAGGCGCGCAGCTCGCTCCGCCAATCCGCGATGGCCTGGGCCGCCGGCGCGGAGGGCCCCAGGTCCACCAGGAGCGGCCGGGTCTGGCTGCCGGCGTCGAGCACGAACGCGACCAGCCAGGGCGGATTGCCTTTCTCGGCATAGTTGGTGAATTCCAGGTACTCCACCAGGGCGCTGCCCTGGGGCAGCCTGGCCCGGACCGCCTCCGGGGTCACGGAAAGCATCTCGCGGGATTCCTTGAACGCCGCGCTGCCCTGGCTGAGACGGCTTTCCAGCGCGTCGATCCGTCCGGCCAGTTCGGCCATCCGGGCATTGAAGCCGGCCTGGTCCGCTTCGGGACCCTTGATGTAGAGGCTGGAGAGCTCCTGCCGGGCCTGTCGAAGCTGCTCGTAGGTGGTCCGCAGACCGGGGTCCAGGCCGCGCCTCTGCACCTCCCGTTCCCCGACCATCGAGTCCAGGACGATCCCCTTCATGCGCAGGGCCCATTTCAGCGCCACCGCGACGTCCGGCCCATCGGCCCTGGCCTCCCCCACCACGGCCGTCAGCAGGAGGTCGCGGTAGCCTTCGGTCTTTTCCACATACTTCAGCTTCAGGCCTTCGGATGCCATGGCGAACACCGCCGGCAGGTTCTCGAAATGGATCTCGTTGGCCTGCACGCAGGGCGCGACGGCCTGCTCCCACCGCTTCAGGACGAGGTCGAGCAGGGCGGTGTTGGCCAGGGCCGCGGCCATTTGCGGGTGGTGCTCGCCGAACGCCTGCCGGGTCTGGAGCACCGCCAGGTCCAGCGGCCCCGCCATGCCTTTGACGAACCAGCCGCGCCGCGCCACGATGGCCGGATAGGCATAGTCGTTCAGTTCGCGCAGGTAGGCGGCCCAGTCCTTCTGCTCCAGCAGGGTGAAGTAGAAACGGTACATCCTGGCGGCGACGTCGTGCCATTGGCCCTGGTAGATCTCCGGAAGGAGGGCCAGCACGTTGGCCGAGAACTGGTCGCCGGAACCGGCGCCCGATCCGGGCTGGGCGACCAGGCGCACCGCTTCCCCCGCGAGGGTGCCGCACCGGTCGACATCGCCCTGCTTGACGGCCAGATCGGCCAGCAGGGTGAGGGTGTGCGCCTCCTCCAGGCGGCCCGGCCCGGGCGCGCTTTTCTGCCTGGCCAAGGCGTCCTGGAACAGAGCTTCGGCCCTGGCGTAGTCCCCGAGGTCCTCGGTACAGCTGCCCCAGCGCGCACAGGGTGCGGGCCGCCTGGGGACCGGGCTGCTGCAACCTGATCTTCAGGCAATCCTGCAGGCAGGGTTCGGCGTCCCGGTAGCGCCCCGTTTCCCGATAGAACACGCCGAGCTCGAACCAGGAATCCGCCACCTCCGGGCTGGCGGGGCCGAACGCTTCCCTCCTGATATCGAGGCATTGCCTGTAGCAGGCTTCGGCCAGGTCCAGGCGGGCGCCCTGGTCCTCGTAGAGCTTGGCGAATCCGCTGAGGATCACCGCCGTCTGCGGATGCCCGGGCCCGAAAGCCTCCTTCGCCTCTGCCAGCAGTCCGGTATAGAGCCTGATCGCCTCAGCCACCTTCTCCGGAGACCGGACCAGGCGGAAGGGCCCATCCGACGCGCGGCCCGATGCCGCGGAGACGATCTTCACGTAGGTCTTGCAGTTCTGCCTGGCCAGTTCCGCGGCCTGGTACATGCTCATGACCTGCTGCTGGACGGGCGTCAGGTCCGGAGACCCGCACCAGGCGCTCCAGGCCCACAGCCCGATGATGATGAAACTGGCGCCGCGCATCTAGGGCGTGTCGTTCATGGCCACAACCATCGCGGGCACCGCCTGCAGCATGAGGTTCCGCAAGGCGACCGCGTAGAGCTGGGGATAGTCCGTGGTGTAGACGGTGTTGAACCAGGGTCCCTTGTAGCCTTCGGCGTCCGCATTGAACGAAGCGTTGGAAACGACCTTGTAGTCCTTGGTCACCTGGAGCGTGACGCGCATGTTGGTGATGATCCCATGCACCGTGATCTCGTTGATGACGCCATTCACGGCGAACCGGCCCGGATCGGGCGTCCCGTCGCCGGCCTTGACCTTGAAACCGGCATGCCCAAGCTCAGCTGCCAGCGCCTGGGTGACCCAGGCCGAAACGTCGTTGCGGGTCTGGACGACGAAGAAGACATGGCCCCCGTAGTTCGAAGCCTCGCCGAGCGGCCCGCCATCCCGTTCGTCCTTGAGCTTGTTGATGACGACCTCCTGGCCGGCCTTGGCCGCAGGCAGCACGCCGGCCGGAATGGGACTGTAGGTGAGATCGATCATTTTCACCGACTGGTTCCCCCCGTGGGACACCCCCGCGCAGGACACCAGGGCGCCCAGCAGCAGCACCCCGACGACGGCCGCATGAAGTTGCTTCACAGACATCCAAGGCTCCTTTCGTCCGGAAATCCGGGCACGGCTGAATCGGCTTGGCGGTTTGATGGCCAAAGCATACACCTTTCCCGGCCAAGGGTCCGGGCTACTTCGTGCCCGCCATGGTGTTCACGACCGCCGTGTCCTCGGCGTACTGGGCCTCCGCCTTCTTCAGTCCGATCCCCCGGGTCTGCCCGATCAGGCTGGCCAGGTCGTCCCCGACCGCCTGCATGCCGTGGGCCTCGCCCGGCGCGTCCAGGGGCTCGGTGGAGGCCATCACCTTCACGACCTCCACCCCGAAAGGCGCCGTGACCTCCAGATCAAAGCTGTGGTCGTCCGGGGGAATCTGGTAGAGGCGGTCCTTCTGGATCCGCGCGTCAGGGTGGTACGGGTTGGGGAAGATCACGACGTTGGTGCCGTCCACCTGGTGATAGACCACCTTCACGTAGCAGTCCTGGTTCGCCTTGAGGAACAGGTAGAGGCTCTCCCCCTTCCGGTACATGCCGCCGTCGCCGCGGTCGAGGGCCAGCTTCACTTTGAGCCTGGAGGCCTGGATCCGTGCGTTGCATATCTCGAGGGCCTTCCGGGCCTCCTCGAAGTTGTCGGGCACCACCTTCAGGCCGGCCTGGCGGATGATCGCGGCGGGAACCACGACGGTGGCGGCCGCCAGTTCCTCTCCGCCCAAGGCGGTGACCCGCAGGCTGATCCGGACGGATTCGCCAAGGTCGAAGCAGACGCCCCGCACCACGGCCTGGGAGCGCAAGGCCTCCGGGAGGTCCGCATCCATGCCCCCCTTGCGGATGGCGTCCCGGCCCGCGGCCTTGTCGACGATCTTGACCTGGCCGAGGGCGGCCATCTCCGAGGCCAGGGCCTGCTCAAGATAGGCGGACAGACTCCCGCAGAAGGGGGTGTCGGCGTAGGTGACCCGGTCCATGAGCACCCGGATGCCCTTCGGCAGGCCCGAACCCAGGTCCAGGGCGGCGACGGCCACGCATCCGTCCAGGCCCTTGCGGCTCGCCAGGACCTGGCGAAGCTCATGGTCGATGCCGGTCAGGGGCGGGCACGCCGGATCCCCCGGAGGGCCCCCGAGCACCGCGCGCACCAGGAGACCCTCCTCGACGCCCTGCCGCAGGTGCCGGGCCTGCAGGAGGCCCCGGGCGTCTCCGGCGGCCTTGGCCTTTTCGAACGCCGATCCGCACTCCCGGGCGTTGCGTTCGATCCGGTCATCCAGGATCTGCAGGGCCTTCGCCTTGTCCATGACCGCGAGCGCGTGGGTGAGCTTTCCCCTGGGATCGTGCCAGACCAGGATCGTGTCCAGGCCATCCAGTTCCACGTCCGCCCCGGTCCGCACCAGATTCTGGGCGAACCTGGACATCCGCTGGTCCTGCTGGGTGACCCTGGAGGTGAACTCGGAAGTGACATGGGTCCGGATCGTGCCGGCAAGGGCCTCCTCGGCCATGGCCAGCGCCTGGCGGCGCTGGTCCGCCTCCGATGCGCCGGGACTGGAGATGCCGTATCCGATCAGGTACCGGGCGCTGGGATAGGTGTCCGGGTCCGCCCCGCCCTTCTGTACCCAGGCCGGCGGCGTTTCTGCCGAAAGGTGGCCGGGCATGGCCAGCAGGAGGGCCAGGGATCCCGGAAGCATGCCCAACCCGGGTTTCAGGATTGACACGGGAACCTCCAAGAAGCCGGCAGCTGGACGCTGGGTTGGGGATGATTCAATTGATCATGATCCTCCAAGTCTACAGCCGGCACCCCTGGAATCGGATGATTCAGGGCTTTCCGGGCTCCGCCTGTTGCCGGCCGCGCATCAGGCTGGACAGGGCCGAGCCCGAAACGATGAGCACCCCCCCTGCCCAGCTCACCAGGGTCATCCGTTCCGTGTGGATGAGAGACGGAGCCAGGTGATGGACCAGGGCCGCCGCCAGGATGGTGATGACGGGGGACGTGCAGCACAGGGCAGCCACCCGGGAGGCTTCCCAGTGCCTGAAGGCCGCGGCGAAGGTCAGGTAGGCCGTCAAGGTCGTGGTCATGGCGAAGCCCACGGCCGCCCAATGCACGCTGTCCAGGGCCAGGAACGCAGCGGGCCGCGCGAACGGCAGGAACAGCACGGTCAGGATGGAATACACGAAGCCGAGGATCTGGATCGGAGAGAGGTTCCTGAGCAGTTGTTTCTGCGCCAGGGCGAATCCCGGCCAGCACAGGGCCGAAAGCAGCATCAACCCGCTTCCGAGCACGTAGCGCGGCCCCCCGAGGGAGGCGGCCCCGGCCCATTTGCCGAAGAAAAACAGCGCGGCAGGAGGCTCGCCATGGCGGAACGAGGCGGGGCGGGTGGTCTCGCAAAGCATGCTGGATCCATCAATCTCGTAAAGGGCCGGCGACACGCCAAGCCTGGCACAAAGCGCCCCGGCTGCCTGAAGAGAGAAGCTCCCTGATGTCAAGTGTTTTACCACGGCCAACGCGTGGAGGGCGCAAAACGCCCATGAAACCTCAGTGCATGGCCGGCAAGGTGGCCCCACAATGGGGGTGGATATCGCCCCGGTATCTCCAGACCCCCAGGGGTAACCCCATGCTCAACCAGTACAGTGCCTTTGACGCCATGCAGGCCCGCTTGCGCGAGGCGGCGCTGTTGTACGGCCTCGAGGATGCCTTCTTCCGGGTGTTCATCGCACCGGCCCGCTCCATCGTCGTCAACCTTCCCGTGCACATGGACGACGGCCGGTGGGAGGTCTTCACCGGCTACCGGGTCCAGCACAACACGGTGCGCGGCCCGGCCAAGGGAGGCATCCGCTACGACCCCCTCCTCACCCTCGACGAGGTGAAGGCGGGAGCCGCCTGGAACACCTGGAAGACCGCCGTGGTGAACGTCCCCTTCGGCGGCGGCAAGGGCGGCATCGTCTGCGACCCCGCCACCATGAGCGAGGGCGAGCGGGAGCGCCTCACGCGCGGCTACATCGCCGCGATCATGGACTTCCTGGGGCCGGACAAGGATGTCCCCGGGCCCGACATGGGCACCAATTCCAGCGTGATGGCCTGGGTTCTCGACACCTACATCATGCACACCAGCCAGCACTCCCATGCCATGGTCACGGGCAAGCCCATCTCCCTGGGCGGAAGCCTGGGACGGACCGAAGCGGTCGGGCGGGGCATCCTCATCTGCGCCCGGGAGGCCATGCGGCGCCTGGGCAAGCCCCTGGCCGGCGCCACCGTGGCCGTGCAGGGATTCGGCAGCGTCGGTTCCAAGAGCGCCATGCTGCTGCATGAATCCGGCGCCCGGCTGGTGGCGGTATCCGACATCAAGGGCGCGATCCGGCATGACCGCGGCCTGGACATCCACGCCCTCATCAAGTACCACGCCGAGGCCAAGACGGTGGTCGGGTTCAGGGGCGCCGAGCCGATGGATCCCCGGGACCTGCTCACCATGCCGGTGGACATCCTGGTGCCGGCGGCCACCGAGAACCAGATCACCGAGGACAACGCCGCCAAGGTCCGGGCCAAGGTGGTGGTCGAAGGCGCCAACGGCCCCACCTCGCCCGAAGCGGACCCCATCCTCATGGACAATGGCGTCTGGGTAGTCCCCGATATCCTGGCCAACGCGGGAGGCATCACCGCCAGCTACTTCGAGTGGGTGCAGAACCGCATGGGCTCCCAGTGGCGCGAGCGCGAAGTGAACGAGCGCCTGGTGGAATACATGACCCTCGCCTTCCAGGCAGTGTTCGATACCACCGAGAAATTCAAGACCAACCCGAGGATCGGGGCCTACATCCTGGCCCTCGACCGGGTGAGCCAGGCCCTGCAGACGCGCGGATTCTACGCATAGCTCCTTGCGGTCGGCTTCGGGTTCCGGGTTGATGCGCCGACCCACCGGCGCGTGGTCCGCTTGCAACGTCCTCGCTGCGCTGCGGGCGATGCAAGCGGCCACGCTGCCCCTTCCCCCCAGGGCCGAGTCGATTCGTCTTCGTTTCACCGAACAAAATTAAAAAACAGCCATCTCGGAACCCTGGACATTCCAGAGAGCGGCCTTCTCGCCCCATGCCGCCAACCGAAGGAACCCCAAACCCAGGCGGGGAAGGACAGCGTGAGACCTTGGCGCACGCGCAGGAGGCGAAGCCGACGAGCATGCGGCAAGGCTCTCACGCACCGGTGGGTCGGCGCACCGCCCCGGAACCCGAACCCAACCGCAAGGCACGACGGGCGGAACAACGGACGCCTACATGATATTTTTTACCATCCGCCCGTCCTGGATGATCAGCGTGAGGTTGTCGCGGTAGTTCTGGAAGAGGCTCATGTCCTTCAGCGGATCGCCCTTGACCAGGATGAGATCGGCCAGCTTGCCGGCCTCGAGGGTCCCGAGGCGGTCCCCCTGGTCGAGGATCTCGGCGTTGGTGCGGGTCGCGGCCACGAGCGCCGCCATGGGGCCCATGACCCTGGCCTGCAGCGCCAGCTCCATCCCCTTGTAGACCTGCATCGGCCCGAGGCAGTCGCTGCCGGAACCGATCTTCAGGCCCTTGGCGCAGGCGATGGCCAGGGAGGTCTCGGCCCCGTCCAGGGCCTGCTTCATCTTGCGCACGAAGTTGGCGTCCAGGCCCAGTTCCGGCGCCAGTTTCGCGGTCATGTAGTAGGTGGCCATGGTCGGCACCATGGTGGCCCCGGCCTCCTTCATGGCCTGGGCGGAGGATTCCGTCATGAGGTTGCAGTGCTCGATCGTGCGCACCCCGGCCCGGCAGCAGAGCTTGATGCCCCGGTCCGAATAGCAGTGGGCCGCCACGTACTTGCCGGCCGACTCGGCCTCGAACACCGCGGCCTGCATCTCCTCCAGGGAATACTGCGAGGTGTCCAGCTCGTCGCTGGGCGAAGCCGCCCCGCCGCCCGCCATGATCTTGATGAAATCCACCCCGCGCCGGAGCTGCTCCCGGGCGGCCCGGCGCACCTCGTCCACGCCGTCCGCGATGACCGCGCAGATGCCCCCGGCGTGCGCGAAGGGCGGATGCAGTTCGGTGGGCAGCCGGGTGTCGCCGTGCCCCCCGGTCTGGGAGATCACCGCGCCCGAAACGGTCAGCCGCGGCCCGGGCACCAACCCTTCCGCCACCGCCCGGCGGTAGCCCGCGTTGATGCCCCCGCAGTCCCGGGCGGAGGTGAAGCCCTGGTCGAGGGTGTCCTTGAGGACCTGCAGGGACTTGATGGTGATGTAGGAGGATTCGTAGCACCGCTGCTGGTTCACGACGCTCGCATCCACCGATGCCACATGCATGTGCCCCTCGATCAGGCCGGGCAGCAGGGTCTGGCCCTTGCAGTCGACGACCGCGGCCTTTCCCGGCAGGGCGCCCCGGGCGCCGTATCCCACTTCCCGGATCCGGTTGTCCTCCAGGACCACCCAGCCGTCGGGCCGGGGGTCCGCGCCGGTGCAGTTGATGATCACCGCGTTGCTGAGGACGGTCGTGGCCATGGCGCTTATCTCCCCTTTGAATGGTAGACCCTGTTCCGGATCCCCCCTTCCGGCATCCCGTCAGGCGTGGGTGAGCCCGGCGATGGCGGCGCCGATCAGGGGGGCGTTGTCCACCCTGGCGAACTCGCACCTGACACCCTGGCGCTCCAGGAGGAACGGTTCGAGGAAGCCCAGCGTCTTCTCCCGCAGGCCCTTCAGCTCGTAGAACGTCGTCCCGTCCGCGGTGACGCGGATCGGGCGGCGCGGATCCCTGCCCGCTCCGGACTTGAGGGCGATCGACGCGAGGTTCACCGCCGTGAGCTTCGCGGCCCGCTCCACCAGGCGTTCCGCCAGGGTGAAGGCCAGGCCGGAATCCTTGCGCGCGGGCAGGGCCGAGGCTATCGTCCCGGTCCGCCCCGCCGGGCCCGAAAGGAAGAGCCCGAGATCCTTCGTCTCGATGGGGGGCAGGCGCAGGATGAGCTCGGCCGTGCCCGGCGGGAAGAGCCCTTCGCGGGCGGCCTTGGCGAGCACGGCGCCGAAGAGCCTGCCGAGGTAGCCTCCCGAAATCATCTTCTCGAGGCGTGTACATCCCCGGATCGACGGTCGCCGCGTCGAATTCCAGGTCGACCGTCCCGCGCGGCGCCAGGCCGAAAGCGCCCGACTCGACGTTGATGATCTGCTTGCGCGCGGGGTCGAGCCCCGGCAGCTTGGTGATCCGGGCATTCGCTTCGATGTAGGCGCAATTGGTGCCGGTGCCGAGGATGAAGCCGATGTAGCTCTCGAAGGGGCGGTCGGCGGCCGCCTTCCCCGCGAGCAGGGTCGCCACCGTGTCGTTCAGGAGGACGATGCGCTTTTCGCCTCCGTGGCCGGCCTCCCTGAGCGCCCCGGCGAGGCCTTCCCCGATGAGCCGGCCCTCCACCTCCCTGGCCTTGACCTCCTTGGAGAAGCGGACCAGCCGCCCGTCACGGTTCGGCTGGATCACGGTGGCGTACGAGAAGCAGAGGCCGATTGCGTCGCTGAGGCCGGCCACCTCCGAAAGGTAGCCCGCGATGGTGGAGAAGAAGGTGCGCGCGTCGACTTCCTCCCTGAGGCCCGGCATGGGGAAATTCCGGAACAGGCCGATTTCCGGCCTGCCTTCCGAATCGAAGGAGACGAGGGCCACGCGGAAATTCGTTCCGCCCGCGTCGACGGCGATGACCCGTCTCCCTTTCGGCACTTCGCCGTCGGCCTCGAGGTAGGTCGGGATCATGAGCAGGCTGCTGCCGGTCCCCTCGAGGCCCCGGTCCATCTCGTCGGCGAAGGACCGGCAGAGGGGTTCCATTTCCACCTGACCGCAGTCCATGCGGTTGGCGCGAAGGAATTCGATGGCCTCGCCCCTCCCGGTCCGCATGGGCGCCTTCCTTTCTCAGCCGATGATGAACTGGCGCAGGTAGCGCTCGCTCTGGAGGATCGAGCCCTTCCGGTGGTCGAGATCGGCCTCGAAGGCCCTGTCCTCCACCTCGATGCAGGCGGGCCCGTCGTAGCGCACGTCGGTGAGGGCGGAGACGAAGCGGCCCCATTCGATGTCGCCCAGGCCGGGAAGCTTGGGCTGATGGAACTCGAGGGGGGTCGCGAGGATGCCGACGTCCTTGAGCCGGTCGCCGTCGATCTTCGCGTCCTTGAGGTGGACGTGGAAGATCCGGTCCCTGAATTCGTAGACGGGGCGCAGGTAGTCGATCTGCTGCCAGAGCAGGTGCGAGGGATCGTAGTTCAGCCCGAATGACTTCGAAGGGATGGCCGCGAACATCCGGCGCCAGATGGCGGGCGAGAACGCGAGGTTCTTGCCGGCCGGCCACTCGTCCCCGGTGAAGTACATGGGGCAGTTCTCGATCGCCACGCGGACGCCCCGGCCCTCGGCGTACTCGATGATGGGCGGCCAGGCCGAAGCGAAGCGCCGGAAATTGGCCTCGAGGTCGGTCATCGGGTCGCGGCCGATGAACGTGTTCACCGTCCCCACGCCGAGCAGGGCGGCGGCGTCGATCACGCGCCTGATATGGGCGACGTAGAACTCCGCCTTTTCCAGGTCGGCATCGAGGGGATTGGGATAATAGCCCAGGGCCGAGATGAAGACGTTCTTCTCCTTGAGGAAGGCCTTGATCCTCGAGGCGGAGGCGGCGTCGAGCTCGGCCGCGTCGACATGGGTGACGCCGGCGTACTTCCTGTCGGCCTTGCCCCTGGGCCAGCACATCAGCTCCACGCAGGAGAACCCGTGGGCCGAGGCGAAGGAGACCACCTCCTCGAAGGACAGTTCCGGGACGATCGCACTGACGAATCCTAGCTTGATCATTTCGCTATGCTCCTTTGGTCCATGGTTATACGGCGACCCAGGCGCCCTTCGCGGCGCTTTCCAGGATCCTGTCGCAGAGTTCGAGTTCGCGCAGGCCGTCGCGGAAGGTCGGGAACGGGGGGCGGCCTTCCGGTCCCCCGCGAGATGGGTGTAGAACTCCCTGAAGAACTGCTTGGAGGTGTCGGGGAAGCCTTCCTGGTGGCCGCCCGGGAAGGAGATCAGCTCCCGGCTCTCCGGGTACACGAGGGAGGGGTCCTTCATCATCTGCTGGTTGTTGCCGTCGCGCCGGCCGATCCAGACGACGTTGGGGCTTTCCGAGTTCCATTCGACCGACTCCCTGGAGCCGTCGATCTCGAAGTAGATCCGGTTCTTGCGCCCGGCGGAGACCTGGCTCACCACGAGGCTGCCGCGCGCCCCGCCCTCGAAGCGGAAGAGGACCGAGGCGTAGTCTTCGGTGCTGATCGGGACGGCCTCGTAGTCCTCGGGGGCGAGCAGTTTCCCCGCGTAGGTCTCGATCGGCTTCAGGGGCTTTTTCCGCCTGGCGTGGAAGATCGCGAAATCGGCGAAGACCTCTGCGATCCGCAGGCCGGAGACGTACTCGACGAGGTCCATCCAGTGCGAGCCGATGTCGGCGACGGCCCTGGAGGGTCCCGAAAACTCCGGTTCCAGCCTCCAGTTGTAGTCGGTGTCGTAGAAGAGCCAGTCCTGGAGGTAGGAGCCGTGGATCGAAAAGATCCTCCCGAGCTCCGCCTTCGCCGCCATGAGCTTGACCTGGCGCATCAGGGGATAGTACCTGACGTTGAAGTGGACGGCGTGCACCAGCCCGGTCCGCTCGGCCAGTTCGAGGAGTTCGGCCGCCTCGGCCGCGGTCGTCGCCAGGGGCTTTTCGCAGACGACGTGCTTGCCCGCGAGGAGCGCTTCCCTGGCCATCGGGTAGTGGAACTGGTTGGGCGTGCAGATGTGCACGACCTCGATCTCCGGGTTCGCGAGCAGCTTCCGGTAGTCGCCATAGGCCGTCGGGATGCCCAGCAGTCCGGCCTTGGCGCTCGACAGCGCCTCGCCCAGGTCGGCCAGGGCGACGACCTCGATGCCGGGCAGGCGCCTGAGGGCCTCCACGTGCGCCGGCCCAATGAAACCCGTTCCGATGACACCGACCTTGGTGCTGCCCATGGCAAGCTCCTTAACTGAGGGTGGAAGGCTCCTTGACTGAGATATTGATCAGGTCGCGGGAAAAGCGCATTTCGTGGGTGATGAGCTGGACCGAGAAGCGGAGCATGTCTCCCCTCCCCACGGACCGGGTCAGCTCCAGGACGCCTCCCCCGGTGTGGAAGGCCAGCCTCTGGATCGAGAAGGCGGGAAGGCTGCGCTTGCAGCCCAGCTCCTTCGCCTCGGGGGCCGTCAGCAGCCTCACCTCGTAGGTCTCCTCGGCCCTGTCCAGTTCGAGCCGGTAGCGCTCGTCCAGGGTGCGGTACAGGGACTTGTGGTCGAAGGTCTGCTCGAGCAGGTCGGGGCAGAGGTAGTGGGGGATGAAGGTCCGCTCGATCAGGACCGGTATCTTGTTGGCCATCCTGACCCTCGAGATCCGGTTGACGAGGCGGTCGGACGGCGGGAGATCGAGCAGCGCGGCGGTCTCGTCGTCCGCCTCGGCCACCACCTGCTCCAGGATCCTCGAGCTCGGCTCGAAGCCGAGTTCCCTCATGTCCTCGGAGAAGCTGTACAGCTTGGGCAGGCGCCGCCCGATCTTCATGGCGTTCACGAAAGTTCCCTTGCCCTGCTTGGCGTAGAGGAGGCGTTCGTCGACGAGCGTCTTGACGGCGCGCCGGATGGTGATCCGGCTCACCCCGAATTCCCGGCACAGCTGGAACTCCGGGGGGATCTTCTGGCCGGGGAGGAAGTCCCCGGAGGATATCTTCGCTCCTGAGCTCCGCGAGGACCTGGATGTAGAGGGGGATGCCCGTGTTTTCCTTCAAGATCGCCATCGCCCTTCCCTTCCCGCCGGTGAATCAAATCTTTGCACGACTGGCTCCCTACCTCACTCGCCTATCGCTGACGTAGACGATGAGGAGGGCGAAAAGCACGATGCCGAACCCGAGCCACTTGCCCGCGTCGCCCCAGCCGATCGCGACGAGGAGGTTGGTCAGGGTCTGCAGGAAGATCGCCCCGAGGATGACGCCGAAATAGTTGCCTTCGCCCCCGGACATCGACACCCCGCCGACGACGGCGGCGGCGATGCTCGGCATCACGTAGTTGGAGCCCATGTCCTTGAAGGCCATGCCCATGTTGCCGAGGAGGAGGAGGCCGATGACGCTGGCGAGCAGGCCGCTGATCACGAACGAGGCGAAGCGCACGCGCTTGACCCGCACGCCGCCCAGGAAGGCGGCCGTGGCGTTCGTGCCCGTGCCGTAGAGGGCGAGGCCCCACCGGGTCCTGGAAAGGATGATCATGACGACCGGCGCGACGACCAGCAGGACGAAGACGATGTTCGGGAACATGCCGGTGGACTTCGCCGCGATCGTCTGCAGGATGGGCGAGGGCTTGCCGGTGATGCTGGCGCCGGCCGTGTGGACGTTGATCCAGCCCTGGACGATGAGCGACATGGACATCGTGACGATGAGGGGCGGAAGCTTGACGTAGGCCGCCAGGAAGCCGTTGGCGGCCCCCACGAGCAGGCCGATCGCCAGCGCCACCAGGATCGCGATCCAGAGGTTGGCGTTCTGGCCGTTCATGATGCTCGCGGTCAGGACCGCGGTCAGGGTCGCCGTGAAGCCCACCGACAGGTCCAGGCCGTCCCCGCCGCCGGCCATCACGATCATCTGGCAGAGGCCGAAGAGGGCGATGAAGCTGGCCAGCTTGATCGTCAGGAGGATCTGGCCGAGGCTCAGGAAGTTGGATACCGTCACCTGCCCGAGCACGAACAGGAAGACGATGAGCAGGAAGGCGATGATGAGCTTTTTCTGCTTGTCCGCGGTCGAGCGGAATCCGGCGAGGGCGACCGATGTCCCGTTCATGCGAGCCTGCCCCTTCGAGTCATGGACTTCCTGCTGGTGAGCGTATAGGCCTGGGAACTGGCGATGGCGAGGATGACGATCACCCCGCTGACGAGGGTCTGGTAGGCGTAGGGGATGTTGGCGAAGAAGATGATCTTGTTCACGAGGCTCAGGATCAGGGCGCCGATCAGCGCGAAGAAGACGCTGCCCCTTCCGCCGGCCAGGGCGATGCCCCCGACCACGGCCGCGGCGATGGCCCGCAGGGTGAGGGGGTCGCCCATCCGCGCGTCGCCGGACTGGTTCTGCCCCACGAAGAACAGGGCCGCGAGGAATATGAAGATGGAGTTGATCACGCAGGCCTTGAGCTGGATCCGCGCGGTGTCGATGCCGCTTTCGTAGGCGCTCGTATGGTTGCTCCCGACGGCGTAGATGTACCGGCCCGTCCGGGTCCTGGACAGGACCAGCCAGAAGAGGCAGCCCACCAGCACCAGGATCAGGGCCGAAGGCACCACCGAACCGAAGGCCTTGAGGCCGGGCGGCGCGTCGGCGTAGACCTTGACGTCGTAGAACACCTTGAACCAGGGGACGGATTCCCCGCCCGGGGTGGGCCTGAGGAAGAGGGCGGCCCCGAGCCAGATGTACGAGGTCGCGAAGGTCGCGATCACCGACGGGATGCGCAGGTAGCCCATGCCGATGCCGTTGACGACGCCGATGAGGATCGCCACGGCGAAGGCCGCGGCGATCGCGTAGGCGCCCGTTTCGGGGCTGGCCTTGTGCATGACCGAGGTCAGCACGCAGGTCAGCAGGGAAAGGGCCGTCCCGGCCGAGAGGTCGAGCCCCCCGGAAATGATGACGACCGCCTGCCCCATGGCGAGGAGGATGAGGGGCGTGAAGGCGTTCAACGTCCGGCTCAGCGACTTCGCCTCGAAGAAGTTGTGCTGCAGGAAGGCCGCCAGGGCGAGCATCGCCGCCAGGATGAGCAGGATCGAGAACTCCGGCTTGGAGATGAATCTCCGGAGTGCCGCCCAGGCGCCTTCAGGGGCTTTTCCCATCGTTTCCATTCCTGCCGTACCCTCATGGATGTCGAGATGATCGTTTCCTCGTTGATGTCAGCCCCCTCCAAGTTCGCGATGACCTGGCCCTCGTACATCACCAGGAGCCGGTCGCAGCATTCCACCAGTTCCTCGATATCGCTCGCGTAGAGGATGACGCTCAGCCGCTTTTCGCGCACCTGGTCCGCGATGTAGCGGTACAGGTCCCGTTTGGCGCCGATGTCGACCCCTTTCGCCGGGTCGGCGAGGAGCAGGACCTTGGCGTCGAAGGAGAGCCACCTGCCCACGACGACCTTCTGCTGGTTGCCGCCCGAAAGGGCCCGCACGGGCATGTCCAGGCTGTGCGCATGGATCGAGAGAAGGTCGATCGCCGCTTCGCACTCCCTTTCGTAGTGCTTGCGCGGCGTGAAGACCGGCTGCCGCGCCAGGCCCAGCTTGGGGAAGATCATGTTGTTGAAAACCGAATGTTTCATGAAGAGGCCGTCAAGCTCCCGGTCGCCCGGCACGAGCAGGATGCCGTTCCTGATCGCGTTCGCCGGCCTGTTGAGCCGCACCCGCTTTCCGTCGGCCTGCGCCACACAGTCGATGCCAGGATAGTTTCCCGCCAGGGCGAGGAGCAGTTCGTGCTGGCCCTGGCCGGCCAGGCCGCCGATGCCCAGGATCTCGCCCTTGCGCAGCTCGAAGGAGATGTTCTTCAGGGCATCCCCGTAGCGGAGGCCTTCCACCTTCAGGGCGACCTCCTCCGAGGGGGGCCTGGGGGATCTGGCCGCCGGGGCCTTCTGGGCGACGCCCGTGATGAGGGAGACGATCTTCTCGGGGTCCCGCCCGTCGACCGCGAAATCGATGCTGCCCACGTTCTCGCCGTTCCTGAAGACGGTGACGTCGTCGCAGATCTCCATCACCTCCCAGAGGCGATGCGACGTGAAATTGATGGCCACGCCCCGTTCCGCGAGGACCCGCATGAACCGGAACAGGCTTCGGACCTCGGCCTTCTCCAGGGCCGCCGTCGGCTCGTCGAGGATGAGGAGCTTGGGATCGGCCGATATCGCCTTGGCGATCTCGACGATCTGCATCTCCCCCGGGTTGAGCTCGCAGGCCAGCTTGTGGATGTCCAGGCCGGGGAGCAGCTGGTCGACGATCTCCTGGGATACCCGCCTGGCCTGCCGGTCGTCGAGGAAGGGCCCGCGGCCGGTTTCGGCGCCGAGCACGATGTTCTGCCAGACCCGGAGGTCGGGGACGAGGCTCAGGTTCTGGAAGACCATGGCGATCCCGTCTTTCCTGGCCTCGTTCGGATGCCGGTACTGCACGGTGCGGCCGAGGAAGCGGACCTCGCCCGCGTCGGCCCGGTACACGCCCGCGATGATCTTGGAGAGGGTGCTCTTGCCCGAACCGTTGGCCCCCAGGAGCCCGGTGATCCGGCCTGCCTGGCAGGACAGGTTGCCGTTCGAAAGCGCGACGACGCCCCCGAAACATTTCCTGATACTGCTCGCTTCCAGTACTTTCACTCGCCCACCTGTCGTCGCCACGGTCCCGGGGGGCTGCAGCGCCGCCCCCCGGGATGTGAAAGCTCCTTCGGTCAATTGAACAAGGCGTCGGCCTTGGCCTGCGGCATGATCTCGCTCAGCAGGAAATCATCCGGCTTGTCCTTGACGAGCGCCCAGCCCTCGTCGAAGTTCTTGTCGGTGATGAACATGCCGACCTTGTAGAAGTAGGTGCCGTTCTTGAGGACGTCGGCCTTGAACTTCTTGCCGTTGTAGAGGTTCAGCGCGAAGCGGAAGGCGGTCCCGCCGATCCCGGGGGGATTGGGCTGCGCGCAGGCCTTGAAATCGGCCTTCTTGTCGCGGAGCTTCTTCCATTCCTTGAAGAAGGCGGTGCCCGGGTCGCCGAACATGACCTTGGGCAGCTTGTTGGCGTCCAGGAAGGCCGCGAGCACGCCGTAGGCTTCGCCGTCCTGGGTGAAGACGGCGTCGATCTTCTGGCCGGAGCCGATGATCTGGGTCGTCACTTCCTTGGCCTTGGTCTGGTCCCAGTAGCCCGAAGTGTTGGCGATCAGCTTGATGTTGGGGTACTTCTTGAGCACGTCGCTGGTGGCCCTGATGCGGTCGTTGTTCGCCGGGTGGCCATCCAGGCCGTAGACCTGGATCGCGTTGCCGCTCTTGAGGGTCGAGCAGATGTATTCGGCGTTCTTGAGGTTCCAGGCGTAGTGGTCGAGGGTCACGTTCACCATGTTGGGCGCGGTGACGGTGGCGTCGAAGGCGACGACGAGGATGCCGGCGTCCTGCGCCTCCTTGATGACGCCGTTGAGGGCGTCGGGCGAATTGGGATTGACCAGGATGATGTTGACGCCCTGCGAGGTGAAGTCACGGATGATGTTGGCCTGCTCCGTGGCGTCGCCGTTGGTGACGTTGTTGACGATCTTGTAGTCGGCGATCTTGCCGGAGCCCTTGTACTCCTTGCCGACCTGCACGAGGGCGTCGATCATGATGTTGCGCCAGGAAGTGCCGGAAGATCCGGTGGTGATGCCCACGACGGGCGGCTTGGGCGCCGCGGTCATGGGACCCGCCAGGCCGAGGGACATCATGCAACCGGTGGCGATCAGTCTTAACGTTCGCTTCATATCGTTTCCTCCTTTGGGTGGGTTTGCTTCGCTTCCTTCGTTGCCTGGCTGACCGGTCCTTCCCGCCGACCTCCTTTCCGCCGATCCGCCGATGGCCAATCGCGCAGGGACTCCAGGGCCGCGGAGGGACCACCCCCCGCGGCCCCGGCTTCCCCCTAGACGTTGACGAGAGTCGGAATCTCCGAGATGAAAGCGTTGTTGGCGTTGAGCCCCAAGTCATTCTCGATGACCAGGGCCGCGTTCGAACCCTCCATCACCGCCGCCCTCAGGTTCCTGACCGCCTTGGCGTCGCCGACCTTCTGGACCGTCGTGCCCTGGGCGATCAGCGCGTCGTACAGTTCGTTGTCCTGGGCGAATTTCGCGAGGACGACGTTGTCCACCTTGAGGACGGTCTTCCTGAACTCGGAATCCTGGAGCACGACCTCGCCGTTGGCGCGGATCTCGACGACCGTGGTCTGGGTCAGGACGGTGACCGGCTGGGCGATCTTCTTGGTGGTGAGGCCCTCGCCGTTGCCGCCCTTGAAGCGCTTCATCATCACGTCCTTGTGGATGGGCTCCAGCCAGGTCGCGAATTCCTTCGCTTCGGTGACGATGATGACCTTCTTGCCGTCGGTGCCCAGGTCCTCGGCCGCGTCGGCCGCGCCGAAGTGGTCGCCCCAGATGAGCACCGTCTCACCGCACGTCGCCGGGGCCGGCTTGTCGGCGGGGTAGTATTCGCAGTTCTTCACGGAGCACCTGAGGACGTCCTCGTAGGTGATGACGAAGGGCAGGTTGATGCCCGGAACCTCGGGCCTGGCGAGCTTGCCGCCGGTCGCGAGGATGACGGCGTCGAACGGCTTGAGGTCCTGGGCGCTCGGGGCGGTGCGGTACTTGACCTCGATGCCGAGGTCCTTGACCTGGCGCCGGATCCAGTCCGCGTACCACTTCATCTTGTTCTTGCCGTTGATCATGCAGCAGTTGAGGACGGCCCCGCCGATCTCTCCCGTTTTCTCGAAGACCGTGACCGAATGGCCGCGGAGGAACGCGATATGGGCCGCCTCCAGGCCTGCCGGGCCGCCACCGACCACGGCCACTGAACACTTGGTGCTCGCCTTCTCGATCTTAATGAACCTCTCGTCGCCAACCGCGGGATTGATGGCGCAGCGGCACTCGCGCTTGATCATCAGGGACTCCTGCCAGCACCCGACCAGGCAGGAGATGCACTTGCGGATCTCCTCGGGTTTGCCGGCCTTGGCCTTGTTCGCCCAGTACGGGTCGGCGATCAGGCCCCGGGAGAGGCCGACCATGTCCGCCTTCCCCTCGGCGACGATCCGTTCGCAATGGGCGGGATCGCGCAGGGTGTGGCTCGTGATCACGGGGATCTTCACATGCTTCTTGATCTCCTCGGCCGTGTAGGTGTTCCAGCCCTGGGAATAGTACATGGGATCCATGGTGGGGCCGGGGACGTCGAAGATGCCGGCGGAGATGTCGAGGAACGCACAGCCCGCGTCCTGCATGTACTGAGCCACCTTGACGCTCTCGGCCAGTTCGCGGCTGCCCTCCATCCATTCCTCCCCGGAATAGCGGATGCCGACGGGGAAGTCCTTGCCGCACTTCAGCTTGATCCTGCTGATGATCTCGAGGGGGAAGCGCAGGCGGTTGATCAGGCTCCCGCCGAACCGGTCGTTGCGCTTGTTGACGTAGGGGCTCATGAACTGGGCGATCAGGTAGCCGTGCGCGCCGTGCAGTTCGACGGCGTCGAAGCCGGCCTGCTGCACGCGCCAGGCGGCCTCGGCGAACTTGTCGATGAGGTCGTAGGTCTCTTCCACCGACATCTCGCGAATGGACTTGCCGTGCTTGGCCACCTCGGCGTAGATGACTTCGTGGCCCGCCGAACCGGGCAGGTCGACGACCTGGTCGGAGGCGGAGATCATGTCCTTGCGCGGCCAGGCCGACTGGCGGCCGGGATGCTGGAGTTGCACCGCGCACTTGGCGCCGTGCCGGTGCATGGCCTCGGCGAGGGAGGCGAGGCCGGGGATCAGCGGGTCCTCGTCGGCGGCGAAGCAGGTGACCGTCGGCCGGCCCGTAGCCCGGTCAGGCGTCGTGGCGCCGACGATGATGAACCCGGTGCCACCCTTGGCGACCTGTTCATGGAAGATGATCGACCGCTCGCTCACCGAGCCGTCGGCATGGGCGGAGCTGATGTCCGTGGGCGCCATGGCGATCCGGTTCTGGACAACCATCGTTCCGATCTGGATCGGCTCGAACAGGTGTGGGAAACTTGTAGACTTCATTGGAGATCCTCCTGCTGATGACTTGGGTTGGGAAGGCGACATCCCTGGGGCTGGCCAAGGGATCGGCGCGGCTGGTTATTTTTCGAATCGTTGGATGCTCGCCTCGATGATCTCGGCCGTCCTCGTGGCCCCGAACCGGGTGGCCCCGACGGCGCGGACCTTGAGGGCCATGTCGAGGTCCCGCACGCCGCCCGCCGCCTTCACCTGGACCTTGGGGGAGACCGACTTCCGCATGAGGGCGAGATCCTCGAGGGTGGCGCCGCCTTTCGCGAAACCGGTCGAGGTCTTCACGAAATCCGCCCCGGCCTCCTCGCAGAGTTTGCAGCCGGCGACCTTGAGCTCGTCGCTCAGGTAGCAGTTCTCCAGGATGACCTTGACGATGGCGCCGCCCTTGTGGGCCGCCGCGACCACCGCCTTGATGTCGTTCCGGACGTAGTCGAAATCCCGGCTCAGCAGCTTCCCGATGTGGAGGACCATGTCGATTTCGACGGCCCCGTCCGCGATCGCCTGCTCGGCTTCGAAGGCCTTGGTCTTCGTCGTGCAGTATCCGTGCGGGAAACCGACGACCGCGCCGACCTTGACCGAAGAGCCCGCGAGCAGTTCCCTGGCCAGGGCGACGTCGGTCGGCACGCAGCAGACCGAAGCGACATCGTATTTCTTCGCGATCGCGCACTCCCTCTCGATGTCCTCGCGGGTCAGCTCGGGGCGCAGCAGGGAGTGATCGATCATCTTCGCGATATCTCGACTGGTGATTTCCATGGCTTTCTCCGTCTTGATATGTAGACATGTTGTTATAACGTTATGCTCTATGGACAATGGCAGTAAACTCCGGTTCCTGGATCTGTCAAGGAAAAAGAGAACAGCCTTGTAATATTAATATTTTATATTATTTCGAGCCCGTGACCGTATCGCCCGGGAACCGTCCGGACTTGAGCCCCTGATGGCTTCCCATGACAGATCTGGAAAAAGCTGCCATCACGATCTGATGCGTTGGGACCCTCGTGCGGGTCGCACGAAACATCCGGAGTGCCGGACTTGAACCGGGGTCTCGGCTGCATGGGCTCGAAAAGCCTTTGGCTGGGAATAACCGGGATGAGGGGGGAAAAGCCATTCTGGCTCAGGTCGATCGCAATACCGGAATCATCACGGTACGCCTCCGTTGGAGGAATTCAGGGTTCTCGTTTCCGCTCATCCTAACGCTTCTGCAAGCTTAGCAAAAATAACATTAACGCCGAGCACACCGAGGAGCCGAGTTCACTGAGCCAACATCCATGACCCATGTTCCGAGGTGTCGCCGCATGGGTCCCCAGCCCCGCCTGCGGCGGGGTTTCGGGGCGCAGCCCCGAAAGTTTTGGCGAGGGGGGCCGCAGCAAACACGCCAGCGCGTTTCATGCGGCCCCCCTCGCCAAAACCTTGGGGGCCCATGCTCTCCGGATGATGGTTGGTGGAGCTCGGTGTCCTCTGCGTCTCGGCTTACTCGGCGTATCCAGTTTTTTAGCCGAAGTCACCGAAGCTAAGCACCTTGCCTGGGAAGATCAGTCATTGAGAAATGAATTGGCCATAAATACTCCGCCAATGCGATCGATGCCACGCCACCAGCGTGGTTCGAGTGATGCGGGTTCACCTCAAGTCATAGACGACTTCCCGTGATTCATTGAGGATAAAGACTCGCTGGGCAGGGAAGAGAATCTTCAGATGGTGGGCTTCCTGCAATGCCTCCGCAAAGGTTGTCGGAGGGCCGTGGTGAATATCCCCAAGGCGCTGTTCGGTCATTGTCACCTGGAAGGAATTGGCCATAACTCCTCCTATCAACGCACTACTACCGAATGATCCCAAAGTACTATGTTCGCGTTTCCTTTGTGTTCCTTTTATGTCAATTTCCGGAGTGAGCTTCTGGGGCAGGCCATTCAGGGATGCGATGAGGCCCCACTTTTTTCAATCCTTGGGTTGGCTTCCCATGGGGAAGGCCTGGTGCCGATTTTTATCAAGTACTCCCTTTGCACAAAAGTTACCTGGACATTACACTTTCGTTCCAGGGTCTCGAGGAGCTGCTTCTGAGTAAGATAATATTAAAAACTTATCATAAACGGTATTATCCAGAGGCTCCGGGCATTTCCAGAGCCATTACAGATGGGGCAGAGGTTTGGGATGCGCTTCAATTGGATAAAAATCAGGAAGGCCCAGCCGGATACCATTCCAATCAAAGTGTCAATGGCGATGGATTCCGAAGTTTTCTAGCCGTGTTTCCTGAAAAATTCGGAGGCCGGCCGGTCGAATTTTTCCCTTCTCACCAGATGGAGCAGGGGGAGCCGGGGATTTTATCCAGCGGGCTCATCGTCTGGGAAAACGGGCGGTATTCCACCGTGGAATTCCTGGACGGCTGAACGTCGGGCAACCCCCCGAGGTGGGGGCCCAGGGTCGTTTCGGGCGGGGCTGCGGGTTGACGACCCGGGGAAGCAGGCCGGTAAAAACCTGGGGCAGGGTCATCCGGATTGTTTCATACTTCAACTATCATCTTTTCCAGTTCGATTGCCCGATATCCGCTTCTGACGGGAGCTAGACGATGCCATTGCCGCGACTCCCGCGCCCGGAACGCAAGCCTGGAGGCCAGGCGGCCCGGCCGGGGCCCTGGCTCCGGCTGGTGACGCTGATCGCGCTCCTGCTGGCCCTGGCGGACGCCTCCTGGGCGGGGCCGGCGAGCTTCTCCCCGGTCCGCCTGCAATTGAAGTGGTACCACCAGTTCCAGTTCGCCGGGTACTACGCCGCCCAGGTCAAGGGGTTCTACCGCAAGGCCGGGCTCGACGTGACCATCCTGGAGGCGAACCCGGACAGTCTGCCCGTGCCCATGGTGGAAAGCGGCGCGGCGGAGTTCGGCGTGAGCGACATGGAGGTGTTCCAGGGCTACCAGCAGGGCAAGCCGCTGGTGGCCCTGGGCGTCGTGTTCCAGCATTCGCCCATGGCGATCCTGTCGCTGGCCCGCACTGGCATCCGCCGGCCTTCGGACCTGGCCGGGCACACGGTGATGTTCCAGGGTGGGCAGGGCTTGTGGGAATTCCAGGTGATGCTCCAGTCCGAAGGCATCCCCCTGGGTACGGTCAATGTGGTCCCCCACACCTGGCACCTGGACGACCTCCTGGAAGGCCGCGTGGATGCGGTGTCGGCCTACGTGACCAACGAGCCCTACCAGCTCAGGCGCCGCGGCGTGGCCTACTCGATGCTGCGGCCCGAGGATTACGGGGTGGACTTCTACGGGGACATCCTGTTCACCGGACGCGCCTTCGCGGCCAGGCACCCGGACCTCACCGAGGCGTTCCGCCGGGCCTCCTTCCAGGGCTGGGAATACGCCATGGAGCATCCCCAGGAGATCATCGACACCATCCTGGCCCTGCCCGGGGTGGCGGCCCGGGGCGTGACCCGCGACCAGCTCGAGTACGAAGCCGCGCAGATGCATGATCTGGTGCTTCCCGGGCTGGTGGACATCGGGCACATGAACCCCGGCCGGTTCCGCCGCATCGCCGAATGGTGGACGCAGCTGGGCATGCTGACCTCGATCCGGGATGTGGACGGCTTCCTGTTCACCCACCAGGACGCGAGCGCCCAGGCCTGGCTGCGCTACCTGAAGGTGGGCGCGCTGACCCTGCTGGCGGTGATCCTGCTGGTGGTGCTCTGGATCTTCCAGCTGCGCCGGACCGTGCGCGCCAGGACCCGGGCGCTGCGTTCGGAGGTCGCCCAGCATCGGCGCACCGAGCGGGCGCTGCGGGAAAGCGAGGCGCGCTACCGGTCCATCCTCGACGCCTGCCCGGACGCGATCACCTTCACCGACCTGGCCTGCTGCATCCGCCTGGTTTCGCCCCGGGCCCTCAATCTCTGGCGGCTGGAACGCGAGGACCAGATCGTGGGCCGGAGCCTGCTGGATTTCCTCGTCCCCGAGGACAGGGAGATGGGGCGGGAACAGTTCTGGCAGATCCTCCAGGGCCGGGATCCCGGGCCCTCGGCCTATCGCGGGCTGCGGCCGGACGGCAGCCTCTTCCAGCTGGAGCTTAACGGCGCCGTCATCCTCGACCAGGACGCGCACCCGGCCAGCCTGGTGCTGGTCATCCGGGATGTCAGCGAGCGCTGCCGGGTGGAGCAGGAGCGGCAGGAGCTGCAGGCCCGGCTCGACCAGGCGAACCGGATGGAAAGCCTCGGCATCCTCGCCGGCGGCGTGGCCCACGACATGAACAACGTCCTGACCGCCATCCTCGGCATGGCCACCTTGCACCTGGAACAGGCGCCGCGGGGTTCCCGCCTGGGCAGGTGTTTCGAAGTCATCACCCAGGCCGCCGAACGCGGCGGGAAAATGGTGCGCGGCCTGCTGAACTTCGCCCGGCAGACGCCGAGGGAGGAGCGAAGGCTCGACCTGAACCTCATCCTTGAAGAGGAGGTGCGGCTCCTGGAGCACACGACCCTCGCGCGGGTCCGGGTGGTCATGGACCTTGCTTCCGGGCTGGCGCCGATCCGCGGCGATGCCGCCGCCCTGGCGCACGCCTTCATGAACCTCTGCGTCAACGCGGTGGATGCCATGCCGGATGGAGGCACGTTGACCCTCGGCACCCGCACCCCGGCCCCCGGCTGGGTGGAAGTGAGCATCGCCGACACCGGCTGCGGCATGCCCCAGGCGGTGCTCGACAAGGCCATGGACCCGTTCTTCACCACCAAGGGGCCCGGCAAGGGCACGGGGCTGGGGCTGTCGATGGTCTTCAGCGCGGTCAAGGCCCACCGCGGCTCCATCACCCTCAGGAGCAGCGAGGGCCTGGGGACCGTGGTGACCATGCGATTCCCCGCCGGCGCGGGCGGGGAGCAGCCGGAAGCCCGGGAGCCCGCCGCCGAGGCATCGCCCGGCCAGGAGCCGATGGCCATCCTCCTGGTGGACGACGACGACCTGGTCCGGCAATCGGTCCAGGCCATGATGGAGCAGCTGGGCTACTGCGTCTGTTCCGCCGCCAGCGGGGAAGAGGCCCTGGCCCACCTGGACCGGTTCGTGCCCGACTCGGTGGTGCTGGACTGGAACATGCCCGGGATCGGCGGCGAAGGCACCCTGGCGGGCCTGCGCAGGAGATTGCCGGAGGTGCCCGTGCTGCTGGTTTCCGGCTTCCACAACGAGGCGACCCTGGCGCTTGAGGGCAAGGATCCGTACGTCTCGCTGCTGCACAAACCCTTCGGCATCCGGGATCTGCAGGACCGCCTGGCAGTTCTGCACCACTGACCGGGCCGCCCCCTCCCAGCCCGGCGCGTGGCAGGGGAATGACATGGACTGCGGCGTCCGTTGTCCCGCCCGTCGCGCCTTTCGGTTGGCTTCGGGTTCCGGGTTCTTGCGCCGACCCACTGGCGCGTGATCCGCTTGGCCCCTCCTCGCTACGCTGCGGGGGGGCCAAGCGATCACGCTGCTCCTTCCCCCCAGGGCCGAGTCGATTCGTCTTCGCTTCATTGAACAAAATTCAGAACAACTGTCTTGGGACCCTGGGCATTCCAGGGAGCGGCCTCCTCGCCCCCATGCCGCCAACCGAAGGAACCCCAAACCCAGGCGGGGAAGGACAGCGTGAGACCTTGGCGCACGCGCAGGAGGCGAAGCCGACGAGCATGCGGCAAGGCTCTCACGCACCGGTGGGTCGGCGCACCCGCAAGGAACCCGAAGCCGACCGCCAGGCGCTGCGCCCGGGACAACGGACGCCAAAGTCATGGTACCGCTCATGGCGAGTCATCCGGCGCTCAGGGGGGCAACCCGCCCGCAGGCGGAGCGTCCCCGATGGCCCTGCGGGCGGCGGCCAGGAACCTGGACAGGATCGGCCCGAGCCGGGCGAAGGGATCCGCCCAGGTGTCCGGCGATTCCTCCAGCAGCCTGGCTTCCAGTTCGGCGCTGGCCTCGGCCAGGTCCGCCATGGCGAGGATCCCGGCGATCCCCTTGAGGTCGTGGACCATGCGGCAGGCAGCGGCCCTGTCTCCCCGGGACAGGGCCGCTTCGATGGCCGCGGGCTGGATGGGCTCGTCCAGGAAGGAGCGGATGACGCCCATCAGGAGGTCGGCCCGCCCGGCGATGCGGCCCAGGGCCGTGGGCAGGTCCAGGAGTCCGGCCAGGGCTTCGAGCGCATCCGGGTCGCCCTGGGGCGGGCCGGGGCGGGTCCCCGCGGACGGTGGCGCCGGCGCCTCCTGGACCCACCTGCCCAGTGCCGCGAACAGCAGTCCGGGATCGATGGGCTTGGTGATGAAATCGTCCATGCCGGCCTCCCGGCAGGCTTCCCAGTGGCCATCCAGAGTGTGCGCGGTCATGGCGATGATGGGCCGGGAGCAGCCCATGGCCCTGGCCCGCCGGGCGGTTTCCAGGCCGTCCATCCCCGGCATGTGGATGTCCATGAGGACCGCGGAGAAGTCCTCCGCCTGCAGCCTGGCCAGCGCCTCGCTGCCGCTCTGCGCGACCTCGACCTGGGCTCCGGACTCGGAGAGCAGGATCGACGCCAGCTGCTGGTTCAGCGGGTTGTCCTCCACCAGGAGCAGCCTGTGGCCGCGCAGGCAAGGAACCTCAGGTCCCCGGGGCGGTCCAGGGTCGGCTCCCCGGGGTGGCGCCGGGTGGAAACCAAGGGAGAAGGCGAAGGTGCTCCCCGCCGCGGACGATTCCGCCGTGAGGACCCCGCCCATCCCTTCCACGAGTTTCTTCGAAATGGCAAGGCCGAGGCCGGTGCCGCCATAGCGGCGGGCCATGCTGGGATCGGCCTGGGCGTAGGGAGCAAAAACCTGGTCGAGCCGGCCGGCGGGGATGCCGATGCCGGTATCCCGCACCGCGAAGCGCAGCCGGACCCGGTCGTCCCGGGGTTCCTCCCGCTCCACCCGGAGTTCGACCCCGCCCCGTTCGGTGAACTTGATGGCGTTGCCCACCAGGTTGGTGAGCACCTGGCCCAGCCGGTGCGGGTCGCCCAGGCATTCCTCCGGCAGTCCCGCCCCAGGCACGATCCGCAGGCTGAGGCCCTTCTCCTGCGCCTCGGGGATGAACAGATCCATGACTTCTTCGAGAAGCCGCGCAGGAGCGAAGGGAATGTTCTCCAGGGCCAGCCCGCCCGCCTCGAGCTTCGAGTGGTCGAGGACGTCGTTGACGAGGCGCATGAGGGATCGGCCGGAGCGCTCGATGCGGCCCAGGTATTCAGCCCCCTTGGGGGTCAGGGGTTCCTTCAGTGCGAGGCGGGTGAACCCCAGGACGACGTTCATGGGGGTGCGGATCTCATGGCTCACCTGGGCCAGGAAGGCACCCTTGGCCTTGGCCGCCGCCTCCCGGGCCTGCAGTTCCCTCTCCAGGTCCTGCTTCCGGCGCAGGGCTTCGGCCGTCCGCTGGGCCAGCAGCTTGGCCGCGGCCAGGTTGCTGAGGGTGGCCACGAAGCGCAGGTCCAGTTCGTTGAACGCTCCGCGCTCCCTGGAAGCTTCGAAATAGAAGAGCCCCAGGACCTGGCCATCGTGCTCGATCGGCACGGCCATGGCAGACGTGGTCGGCGATTGCGCCAGCAGGCCCTGAGCGCCGCCGCGGCTGGAGGCCGGTTCCTGGAACACGATGGCCGCCCGCCGGCCCAGGGTGGCCTCCAGGGTGGCCGCGGAGAGGCTGGGCGGGCCTTCGGGCGCGGCCTCCCGGGAGCGGACGGCGATGGGCGCCAGGGTGCCATGGCCATCACTCAGCAGCGCCGCCCCGCGGGTGGCATCAAGGAATGAAAACAGGCGCTCCAGCAGGTCGTCCAGCAGGGCGGCCGGCTCCTGGTCCTCGAGCATCCGGATGCTCAGCCCATGGAGCAGATCCAGCGCTTCCCGCCAGTTCGGGAAACGGCCCGGCAGGTCGCCGCCCAGGTTCCACTTGCGCAGATCGGCCAGGGGCAGGGTCAGGGGCGTGGCCTCCGGATCCTGGCCACCCGGGCCATCGGCGCCCGGGTCCGGCAGGGGCTCGAGGGTCAGGGCGAGGCGGCCGAGGGCGATCCGGTCCTGGGGGGTGACCGGCACCGGGGCCTTGATCCGGATTCCGTTCTTGAAGCAGCCGTGGCGCGAGCGGAGGTCCTCCAGCCAGGCCGAGCCCTCGCGCCAGAGGAGCCGGGCGTGGTGCCTGGAGATGGTCGGATCATCGATGCTGATGCCCAGGTCCGGGCCCCGGCCCAGCGTCAGTTCCGGCCGGTCCCGGTCGAGCAGGACGGGCGGGTGGCCCGCGATGCGCACGTGGTAGTCGGGCATGGCTTCAGCCGGACTGCGGCGGCAGGAATGCGTATCCATGGCCGTGGCGCGCCCTGACCGGGAGCGGCTCCTCCGGGCTCAGCCGGAGCACCTTGGCCCGCAGGCGGCTGACCAGGGTCTCCATCCGGCGCATGGCGTAGAAGTCCGGCCGCTGCTCCAGGGCGAGGCACAGGTCATCCCGCTCCACGACCGTGCCGGGCCGGTCCAGCAGCGGGCCGAGGAACCTCAGCTCCAGGTCCGTGAGCGGCACCGGGACGCCCCCGGGCGTGTGCAGGCGGGATTCCAGCCGGTCCAGGCGCCAGGCCCGGGGCCTGGGTCCGCCGAGCCGCCGGCGCAGGCTGCCGATGGCTGCGGCCAGTTCGCGCAAGTCGACCGGCTTGGCGAAATAGAGATCGGCGCCGCCGTCCAGGCCCTTGATCCGGTCCTCCAGCCGGTCCCGCCCGGTGAGCATGATGATGCCGATATGCGGGCGCTCGCACCGCAGCCGTTCAGCGATGGCGTAGCCGTCCTCCCCGGGCAGGCCGATGTCCAGGATCACGATGTCCGGCTCGGCGTCGGCCATGAGCGCATCCAGGGCGGCGCCGTGGGCCGCGCCGGCGGCCAGGATGCCGAAGTGGCGCAGGCCGGACACCAGGTAGTCGCGCATGGCCCTGGAATCCTCGCAGGCCACCACCCGGGGCCCCTCGACGGTCGGTCCCTCCGGGTCCGGATACGGATCCCGGGACTGCGGCATCGTGGTCATGTCTTGGCCCGTCTCACAGGGGATGGAGCCTCGCAAGTGCTTTCCGGTCCAGATTAGCAGAATCCCTGGCCTGCTGGATTGTATGAAAGTGTGAGGAAAAATCCGCCATGGGGGATGAACAATGAAATGCGTTGATTTTTTCGGAGGAGACAGACATGCGAATCATGCTGCTTGCAACGACCTTGGCCCTGGTGGCCGCCCCCCTGGCCGCCCAGGCGGGCCAGAACTGGGTGGGAATCCAGGGCGGCTACGACTGGCAGGGCTCCGATTCCCGCAACGCCAAGGACAACGGAATCCTGGGCGTGACCGGCGGGTCCTGGTGCACCGACCGGTGGGGCTGGGATCTCTCCGTCCTCGGCACCAAGCTCAATGGCAAGAACACCCTCGACGGCTCCAGGGCCGATGAGTTCCATGGCCATGTGGCCGCACTGCTGAACCTCAACGCGGGTTCCACCACCTGGATCCCCTACCTGCGCGCCGGCCTCGGTGCCACCCAAGTGGGCGACCCCTGGTCCCTGGCCAAGGACCCCACCATCCGGTTCAGCTACCACGGGGGGCTCGGCGTCCAGTTGCCGATGGCCGGGCATTTCCTGCTCGGGGTGGAAGCCCGGGAGGTGCGCATCGAAACCAGGACTTCCTACAACGAGACCCTCGGCCTGCTGACCCTGGCCTACCGCTGGGGCGGCGCGGCCGCCCCCGCTCCCGCGCCCATGCCTGTGGCCGCGCCGGCCCCCGCGCCGGAGCCCGCGCCCGCGCCTGCCCCCGCGCCTGCCCCCGAGCCGGCGCCCGCCCCGGTGGCGGCTCCGGCCCCGGTGATCGCGCCGGCCCCCGCCCCTGAACCCGCCCCGGCGCCGATGGTCAAGATCGTGCTGGATGAAGCGGTGCTCCATTTCGCCAACGGCAAGAGCGACATCTCCGCCGAAGGCGCCCAGGCGATCCGCAAGGTCGCCGCCAGCCTCAAGGCCTACCAGGGGGCCTACACCCTGGTGGTGACCGGCCATACCAGCTCCGTGGGCTCGGCCGCCTTCAACCGGGCGCTCAGCAAGCGCAGGGCGGACGCCGTGGCCAAGGTCCTGGTGGACGATGGGATCCCCGCGGCCGCCATCCAGACCGCCGGCGCCGGCCCGGACCAGCCGCTGGCCGATAACAAGACCAAGGCAGGCCAGGCGAGAAACCGCCGCGTGGAAATCGACGTCAAGGCCGCCGGCCAGCCGGTGGAAACCCGCAAGACCGAAACCGCAGTCACCGACTGAGGCTTGCCTGCCCCCGGCAATCCTGCTCTGATCAAGGCAAAGACCACCAAGAGCGAGCAGGATGTCGGACCTTTCGGATAGCTACCGCCCCGGGCAGATCATGCGCCTTCTCCAGGGGCGGTATGCGTTCCTGGCGCTGCTCGGCCGGGGCGGCAGCGGCCTGGTGTTCGAGGTGGAGAACCTCCTCCTGGCGCGCCGCGAGGCCCTCAAGCTGTTCAGCCAGGGGTTCTCCAGGGACGGCAGCGAGCGCTTCAACCGCGAGGCCAGGATCATGGCCGCCCTGGAACATCCCCAGATCGTGCCGGTCTTCAATTACGGGGAATACCGGGGCTGCTTCTGGTATGCCATGAAGCTGGTGGACGGGCCGTCCCTTTCCGGCCTGCTCAAGGCCCGGCCCCGGCCCGGGCTGGCGGAGGCCTTCAAGGTGGCGATCCCGCTGCTGGACGCCCTCGGATTCACCCACGAGCGGGGCATCATCCACCGGGACATCAAGCCTGCCAACATCCTGCTGGACCCCCATGCCGGACCCATACTTACGGACTATGGGGTCGCGAAGATGGAGGACAACCTCCAGCGCACCGAGACGGGGGTGTTCCTGGGCACCCCCGCCTACATTTCCCCCGAGCAGGGACTGGGCCGAAAGCTCGACGGCCGGACCGACCTCTATGCCATGGGCATGATCCTGCACCAGATGCTCACCGGCCGCCTGCCTTTCGATGAAGCCAGTTCCCTGGCCACGGTCCTCCAGAGGGTGCAGGGCGAGGCCCCGAGTCCCCGGACCCTGTGCCCGGACCTGCCCGAGGACGTGTCCCTGATCGTCGAGCGGGCCTTGGCCAGGGACCCGGACCGGCGCCACCCCACCGCCGCCGCCATGCGCCAGGCGCTGATGCAGGCGGCGGAGGCCCATGGCCTGGACTGGCGGGAACCGCTGGTGCTGCCGGGCGGAATCGGGGCGACCCGGGAACCCATCCCTGGGGAATGGGGCCTGGAACGGGAGACCCCCGTTTCGGACCGGGCGGTCCAGCCGCCCGAAGTGACCCAGACCTACGGCCCCGGGGCGACGCCCGGGCCCCGCCTGCGCCCCGGCAGGAGGGTGGCCTGGGCTCTGGGCGTCCTGGTGGGGGCGGCGGTCCTCACGGCCTGGGCGGCCTGGCATTGGCCGGCACGATCTCCGGAGGCGGTCCGCGCCGTCGCGCCCGCCCCCGAGGCGCCGCCTCCCGCGCATGCGCCGCCCGCTCCCGCCAGCGCCGCCAGGTTGCCGGCGCCCGTGCCTTCCAGGCCGCCCAGGCCCGCCCCCGTCGAGGTCGACCGGGCACGGCTGCCGGTGACGCCGGCGCGGATCCTGGAACCTCCCCAGGCGGACCCCGCGATCGGGCCGGACTGCGCCGGACAGACGGCCATGGTGGAGGTGCAGGTGGACGAAAGCGGGGCCGTTTTCGCGGCCCGGAGCCTGTCCCCGCTGCCCTCGCCCTGCCGGGACGCCGCGCTCAAGGCGGCGCGGGCCTGCCGGTTCCACCCGGCCCTGGCCGCGGACGGAAAACCGGTCGCCTCGACCGTCGCCATCGCCATTTCCCTATGAGGAGTCACACATGAACCGGTTACTGGGCTCCGCGCTGATCGTCCTGCTCCTCGCCGGTTGCCAGAAGGCCCGGCCCGCCTACGAGGTGAGGACCCAATCCGACCCCGACCCCGCCACCCTGACGCTGGACGGGCGGGATCTCGGCCACACCCCCCGCGTCATCAGCCTGGACCGCATTGAGGACCTCGCCAGGATCCGGGCCCGCTACCAGGGACAGGACCCGGTCGAGGTGCGGGTCCGGTTCCTGTCCGGGGACCGGGCCGAACTGAGGTTCCTGTTCGGGGAAGGCCGCTCGGTCATGGCCAAGGCGCTGGGACTCGCCCGGATCCTGGTCTTCGAATACTCGGCGGGGCTGACCTTCGATATCAACAAGGCTGAACTGAAGGACAGCACCCACGCGCTGCTGGATCGTCAGGCCGCCATGCTCAATACGGCTTTCAAGGACCTTCCGGTGCAGGTGTGCGGCCACACGGACAGCACCGGGACCCAGGAACTGAACCTCGAGCTTTCCCTGCAACGGGCCAAGGCGGTCATGGATTACCTGGCCGGCCGGGGCGTGGCCGCGGACCGGATGCATCCCCTGGGCTTCGCCGCCGCCTATCCCCTGGCCAGCAACGCCACCGAGGACGGCCGCGCGCAGAACCGCCGCACCGAACTGGTACTGGGGATGTGACCCCATGCCGCGCCGGTTCGCTTTCCCGCCCCTGCCGTCCCGCGCCGCGCTGGTGCTCGCCTCGTCGGCGGGCCTGCTGGTTTCGGCCTGGGCCGCGGCGGCGCGCCAGCCCCTGCCGGGATTCCTGGGCCTCGCCCTGGCCTTCATGGCATGCCTGGGCCTGTGGCTGGACCCTGCCCTGACCCGGCGGGAACTGCGCAGGCGCGAGGACCTGCTCCGGGAGCTGAACCTCAGCCTGGACGAGCAGGTCCGCGCCCGCACCCTCCGCCTGATGCAGACCATCGAGGACCTCGAATCCTTCAACCGGATGATCACGCACGACCTGCGCTCCCCCCTGTCCAGCCTGATGGCGGGGCTGGACCTGGTCCAGATGGAGACCGGCAGGGACAATCCAAGGCTGTCGGCCCATCTGGATCTGCTGTGTGCCAGCGTGAACCGGATGCGGGAGCTGATCGAGGGCCTGCAGGAACTCTGCCTGATCTCCGGCCGGCTGCCCGAGGTCCAGGAGGTGGACATCTCCCACCACGCCCAGGCTGGTCCTCCTGAACCTTCAGCAGAAGGAGCCCGGGCGGGAGGTGCGCTGGGTGATCGAGCCCGGGCTGTCCGTGCTGGGCGACCCGAATCTCGTCCGGATCGGCCTCGAGAACCTGCTGGGCAACGCCTGGAAGTACACCATGAGCCGTCATCCCGCGGAGATCACGGTCCGGCGCGGCCAGGGGCCCGGCACCGTCATCGAGATCCAGGACAACGGGATCGGGTTCGACATGGCCAAGGTCGACGCCCTGTTCCAGCCGTTCAAGCGTTTGCACAGCGATCCGCGGATTCCCGGCCATGGCATCGGCCTGTCCATCGTGAAGCGGGTCATGACCAAGCACGGCGGGAAGGTCTCCGCGCAAGGCGCGCCCGGGGAGGGCGCGACCTTCCGGCTCGAGTTCCTGGATGAACCGGGAGGGCGTTGACCGGGGCCCCGATGGCCACCGCCGCCAGGACTCGCGCGGGACCCGTCATGGAACCTGCAAAGGCAGCGAGGACGCCATGCCGGCGAGCGGCTTGCGCAGGGTGACGCACTGCACCAGGCCGAAAAAGTCCAAGGTCGAGGCTTGCACCTCCAGGCCATGGGCCTGGAACAGCGACGCGAGCTGCCTCCGGTCCGGGAACCGCTCCAGGCTTTCGGCAATATAGCCGTACACGTCGGGATCCCGGTGGAAGACCCACCCCCACCAGGAGCCCCATGCCTTCAGAACCATCCTGCCCAGGGCTCTCGAAGCGCGCCGGGGCGACTTGGAAAAATCGAGAAAACAGGCGATGCCTCCCGGTCTGAGCACCCGGTGGATCTCGGCGAGGGCTTCGCCGAGATCGCCCGCATTGCGCAAAGCGTAGCCCCCCGTAACGATATCAACCGACCCCGACGCCAAACCGGTCCGGCCCATGTCTCCGTGCCGGAACCGGACGCAGGTGGCGGCCGGGCCGCGGGCCCGGGCCCGGTCGACCATCGCCGGGGTGAGGTCGAGCCCGGTGATCTGGCCATCGGGGTATTTCACAGCGAGCCTGAAACAGAGGTCGCCGGTGCCGCAGGCCAGGTCCAGGCAGACGGGAGCGGCCATCGCAGGCAGCGCGTCCACCAGGCGCTGTTTCCACACCCGGTCGCGATCCAGGGAAAGCACCCGGGTGACGGTGTCGTAGCGGTGTGCCACCAGGCCGAACAGCTGAAGGTTCAGTTCCCGTTTCAGCCTGGGATCACCCAGGCGTTCCTTCAGGTGGAGGGGGTGGGATGGCTTCATGGATGGCCATGGGCGGTTGCCGGCGCGGAATCAAATTACCACGCATGGTTTATTGCAAGGCTCCTTTGGGACATCGACAGCCTCTTCAAAGCGCTTGTCTGAGCTATCCTGCATGTCCCCGGCTCTCCCGGCCGGATTTAACCCCGGCAACGCCGGCCTTCCTGGAAAGGCACCCATGTCCCTCTACGATCTCTCCCTCAAGTCACTGGCCGGCAAGGCCATGCCCCTATCGTCCTACCGCGGGAAAGTGGTGCTGGCGGTGAATGTGGCCAGCGAATGCGGCTACACCCCGCAGTACGCCGGCCTGCAGAAAATCCATGATGCATTCCAGGCCAAGGGATTCTCCGTGATCGGTTTCCCATGCAACCAGTTCGGAGGCCAGGAACCCGGCGGACCCGAAGCCATCCAGGCCTGTTCCGCCCGGTTCCACGCAACCTTTCCCCTTTCCGAGAAGCTGGAGGTGAAGGGGCCCGGGCAGTCGCCGGTGTTCGCCTTCCTGGCGGAGCAATCCGGCGAACCCAAGTGGAACTTCACCAAATACCTGGTCGGCAAGGACGGACAGGTGATCCAGGCCTTCCCCAGCGGGGTGGACCCGGAAAGCCCCGAGCTCCGGGATGCGATCGAGGCGGCCCTGAAGGGTTGATCGCCCGTTTTTTCTCCGCACGAGAGCCCCCCGTAGCTGGGGGCATCCTCGGCGGAGAAACCCTGATGGCTCCGGCCGGATCTCACCGATAATCAGCAAAGCCAACCTGGAGAATCCATGTCTACCGTCTTCGGTCACGTCAATATCATCGCCTCCGACTGGCTCCGGCTCTCCAGGTTCTACCAGGAAGTCTTCGCCTGTGTCCCGGTGCCCCCCGTCCGCAGACAGTCCGGACCCATCCTGGAAACGGCCACAGGCGTGCCTGGAGCCCGGCTGGAAGGGGAGCACCTCCGCCTTCCCGGCTTCGGGGACCAGGGTCCGACCCTTGAAATCTATTCCTACGGGGATCCCCTGGACCGCCCCCAGCCCCGGCCGAACCGGAAGGGTCTCGGCCACCTAGCCTTCCAGGTATCCGATGTGGCAGGGACCCTGGCGCGGGTGCTGGAAAGGGGCGGTTCGACCCAGGGCAGCGTGGCTTCGCTCCCCGTTCCGGGCAAGGGGGTGGTCACCTTCGTGTACGCGGCGGATCCCGAAGGCAATCTCCTGGAAATCCAATCCTGGTCCTGAATCTGACCTGACGATTTAGCCTTGAGGACGTGGAGCGCGGGCTCGCTGGACCCGTCCTTGGCGGCAGGCCTTTGGCCTGGGGCATCGAATTCCCGTGTTTTTCCGTGAAAATTAGAAGGCCCGGTCACCCGGGCCTAAGTGCTTTATTTTCTGGTAGGGCTAACGGGATTCGAACCCGTGTTATCGCCGTGAAAGGGCGACGTCCTAACCCCTAGACGATAGCCCCCTGGGTTAAAACCTTCCGTGCTGCTGTCAATCGGTACTGCCAAGTGGTGAGCCCAGCCGGACTCGAACCGGCGACAATCTCCTTAAAAGGGAGGTGCTCTAACCAGCTGAGCTATGGGCCCGAGCCGTTGCCGGCTGAACGATCAGTTTGCCGCGATCGGGGCTTCCGGTCAAGGACTGGTTGAGGCGGGCGGGCGTCAGATCTTGACGCCCAGCTTGCGCAGGGCGAGTTCCACCCGGTTGTCGCCGGTTTCGTAGCCGACGATGGCCTCGGCCACCCGGCCGTTGGCATCGATGATGTAGGTGGTGGGGATGCCGCTGACGTTGAACTTCCTGGCGAGGTTGGCGGCGGACTTGCCGGCCGGGTCGTAGGCGAACCTGAAGGTGAAGCCGCTGCGCCTCGCGCCCATCCAGGCGTCGTACTTGGCGCGGTCATCCCACACGCACACGCCCAGGATCACCACGTTCTGCCCGGCCACGGCCTTGGCCACGGTCTCCAGGTGGGGCATGGACTTCTGGCAGGGGGGGCACCAGGTGGCCCAGAAATCCAGGACGACGACCTTGCCCTTGAAATCGGAAAGCTTCACGGTGCCGCCGCCGTCGGCGTCGGCGACGATCTCGGGGGCCGGGGTCCCGGCCTTCAGCAGTTCGGGCCTGCCCTGGGCCACAAGGCCCAGGCTGCCGGCGCAGGCCAGCGCCAGCGCCCAGCGGCGCCACGGGACCGGGTGGAACTTCGTGCCGGGTGTACTGCAAACCATGACTTACCTCCCGTTGCCTAGGGGGTGACTATACCACCGAGGATCTCCCGGACCAGTCCCGGGGCGTCATAGACCCGGTCCAGGGCGGCCAGGATGGCCCGGGCGTCCACCGCGACGGCGCGGTTGGACCGCGGGTCGTAGTAGAACCGGCCGCACACGGTGGCGATGTTGCCGTCGAAGACCAGCCCCGCCACCTCGCCCCGGCGGTCGAGCACCGGCGAACCGGAATTGCCGCCGATGATGTCGTTGCTGGTGATGAAATCAAGCGGGGTGGAGGGGTCCAGGGCGGCGCGCCGCTCGCGCCAGCGCGGCGGCAGGTCCCAGGAATGCGCCTCGGCGTCGGGGCCCCAGCCGTCGGCGCGGTCGTACAGCCCGCCGAAGGTGGTGAAGGGCTGGGCCAGGGTGCCGTTGGCGGGGCAGGCCTCCACGGATCCGTAGCTGAGCCGGAGGGTGAACCCGGCGTCGGGGTAGTCGGCCTTGCCGCAGAGGGCGAACCGGGCCTGGGCGATGCGCGCGCCCTCCTCGGCGATCACGGTGTCGGCCTCCTCGTTCTGGTGGTTGATGGGGCGGGACAGCATCTCCAGCCGGCGCGCCAGCGCCGCCATGGGGTCGGGGTCGTCCCGGAAGGCCGCGGGGCTGGCGCCGGCCGCGGCCTCGCGGCCCGCGGGATCCAGCAGCCGGGTGCCGGCCACCAGCGCCGCGGCCCGGTCGCGCGGGGTCCGGCCGGCCAGCAGGGTGACGACGATGGGATGGCCCGGGCCCAGCTCGTCCAGGGCCTCCTGCAGCCCCTGGGCCAGGCAGGCCCGCTCGACGCCGGGGTCCAGCCGGTCGGAGAAGGCCAGGCCGGCCCGGATCTTCTCCAGGTCCCGGGCGGTGCGGTAGCCTAGCTCCCGGCGGGACATCGGGCCTGGCCACCTCGGCCTTCCAGCGCGCCACCCCCAGGGCGAAGGCCAGCGCGCGGCTCCCCCGGCCGTCCAGCAGGGCGGTTTCGCGGGCGACGGCGCCGCGGTTCTGGACCGCCTGCCGGATCCGCGCCCAACTCCGGCCGGCGCCGGCCTCGAGGCGCGGGTCCGCGGCCACCCGGGCGCGCAGCTGGCTCTCGGCCGCGGCCACCCTGCCCATGGCCTCGGGGTCCTTCAGTCCCTCCAATTCGTTCCGGACGATCTTGTAGGTGTTCTCCAGCGTCAGCAGCTGGGCCGACACCAGCCTGGCCTGCTCCGGCCCCCGGGCGGCGAAGGCGTGCAGGGCCTTGCGGGTGCGGTCGAGGCTCCTCAGCCGGAGCGGGTCGAGCAGGTCGCGGGTGGCCTCCATCTGGGCCAGGGTCTCCAGGCGCGAGGTGCGGCCCGGGTGGCCCGCCACGAAGGTCAGGTCGCCGGCCCTGAGCCCGGCGCGGGACCAGCGCAGCCAGTGCTCCGGGTGGTACGGCTCGCCGTGCTCGTAGACCCGGAACAGGGCGAAGTCCAGGTCGTGGCGGGGGTAGGTGAAGTTGTCCCAGTCCCGGCCGAAGGCGGCGATGGCGAATTCCGGGGCCATGACCAGGCGCACGTCGCTGTGCACCCGGTAGCTGTAGATCCAGGTCTCGCCCCCGCTGTAGAGCGTCACCGGCTCGCTGGCGAGCCCGGTGCGGGCCTCGGCCGCCTGGACCAGGCGCGCCAGGGCCTCCTTCCGGGCCCGGCCGGCCTCCTCGTCGGAAAACGACGGCTTGACCGCCTTCTCCAGGGCCCCGGTGACGTTCTCCATGTCCATGAGGGTGCGCACCTCCAGCCCCGGAACCGGCAGTTCCCCGGCCCGGTCCGGGGCGAGGAAGCCGTTCTTCACGTAGTCGTGGGCGGGGTCGGCGATCTTCTCGATCCAGCCGTGGGCGACGTGGTGGTTGGTGAGGACCAGGCCGTCCGGGCTGATGAAGGCGCCGCTGCCGCCGGGCAGGCGCAGGACGGAGAGGCGGACGTGCTCCAGCCAGGCCGCATCCGGGGCGAACCCGTACTTGGCCTGGATGCGCGCGGCCGGCACGTTGTCGAAGGTCCACATGCCTTCGTCCGCGCGCAGCGCGGCCGGCGCGGCCCCCAGGAGGATGGCGGTCAGTGCGATGGCGCGGATCAGACTCATCGGGCCAGCCTACCGGGCCGGACGGCTCCGGACAAGGTCAGCCGGCGCCGCCCGCGCAGCCGGCCCGCTCCGCCACCAGCCGGGCCAGCGACAGGCAGGCGGTCAATCCGGGCGATTCGATGCCCAGGAGGTTCCACAGGCCCCGGACGCCGTGCTCGGCTTCGCCCTGGATGAGGAAGTCCCGCTGCGGATCGCCGGGCCCCTGGAGCTTGGGCCGGATGCCGGCGTAGGCCGGCTGCAGGGCCCCGTCGGGCAGCCCCGGCCAGTAGCGCCGGATGGCGGCGTAGAAGCCGTCGGCCCGGGCCGGGTCCACGTCGTAGTCGATGGCGTCCACCCACTCCACGTCGGGCCCGAACCGGGCCTGCCCGCCCAGGTCCAGGGTGAGGTGCACGCCCAGGCCGGCCGCCTCCGGGACCGGGTAGACCAGCCTGGAGAAGGGCGCGGCGCCGGCCAGGGTGTAGTAGTTGCCCTTGGCGTAGTGGATGGCCGGGACGCCGGTGCCTTCTGGATCGACCGGGCCACCTCGCCCGGCCTGCAGACCGGCGCAGTTGAACGCCTGCCCCGCCAGCACGCGCATGGGCTCGGCGCCGCCGACCTCCAGCTCCAGCCCGCCGCCGGCCGGCCCGCCGCCCAGGACCGGGCTGCGGAACACCGCGGCGGCGCCGCGGCTCTCGGCGTCCAGCAGCAGGGCCTGCATCAGGCCGTGGCTGTCGACGATGCCGGTGGAAGGGGACAGCAGGGCCGCAGAGCAGTCCAGCCTGCGGCTCGAGGGCCGTGGCCTGGTCCCGGTCCAGCCACTGCAGGTCGCGCACGCCGTTGGCCTCGGCCTGGGCCTGGAGCCGGACGCAGGGCGCCCAGCTGTTCCGGGCCCGCGGCCACGATCAGCTTGCCGCAGCGCCGGTGCCCGACCGCCCGGGCCCGGCAGTAGCTGGTACAGGGCGCGGTTGCCCTCCACGCACAGAGCCGCGCCTTCAGCGACCCGGCCGGGTAGTAGATGCCGGCATGGATCACTTCGCTGTTGCGCGAGCTGGTGCCGGTGCCGAACCGGTCCTCGGCCTCGAGGACGACCACTTCCCGCCCGGCCAGGGCCAGCTCCCGGGCCAGCGCCAGACCCACCACCCCGGCCCCGATCACGACGCACTCGATCCGCTCCATGGCCGGCCTCCTAGGTGATGGGCACGGTGAGGGTCAGCGTGGTGCCCTTGCCCTTCGCCCTCGCTGGCCAGCCGGACCGTGCCGTTCATCATCTCCATCAGGTGCTTGCAGATCACCAGGCCCGAGCCCGGTGCCGCCGAACTCGCGGGCGTGGCCCCCTTCGGCCTGGACGAACTTCTGGAACAGGTGGGCCTGGGCTCTCCCTGCTGACGCCGATGCCGGTGTCCACCACCATGATCGACGACTTCGCCGATGCCCCGCTCCACCAGCACCCGCACGCTGCCCACCTTGGTGAACTTGAGGGCGTTGGAGATGAGGTTCAGCATGCACCTGCTTGAGCCGGCCTTCGTCCACCATCACCTCGGGGATGGCGCTCAGGTCCTCGGGCCAGACCAGCTCGACCCCGGGCTTGCGCGGGTAGGCCGCGACGATGCTCCTGCACCTCGTCCAGGATGCCGCCCAGGCCGTGCGCCCCCAGTTCGATCTGCATGCGCCCGCTCTCGATCTTGGCGAGGTCGAGGATGTCGTTGAGCAGCTCCAGCAGGTGCTTGCCCGAGGAATAGCTGTCCGCCAGCATCTGGCGCATGTCCTCCTCGTCCTCGTAGAGGCCGTCCATGACCAGGCGGGTGAAGCCCAGGATGCCGGTGAGGGGGGTGCGCAGCTCGTGGCTGGTGAGGGCCAGGAACTCGCTGCGGAACCGGTCCGCCTCGAGCAGCGCGGCGTTGGCCTTCTCCAGCTCGGCGGTCTGGGTGCGCAGCATGTCGCGCTGCGCGCCCAGGTCGCGGAACAGCCAGGCGTTGTAGATGCTCACGGCCACCTGGCGCTGGAGGATGGTGAGGGTGTTCTCGTCCTCCTCCAGGATCGCGCCCGGTCTCCAGTCCGATGATGGCGAAGCCCATGAGCAGCAGCTGGTTCTCGAAGGGCACGAAGTAGAGGTCGGGGGCGCCCGGGCTCACCAGCGGGTCCAGCAGGCCCCCGTGCACCGCCGGCTCCAGCCACTGGTCCTGGAACAGCACCAGCGGCGCGTTGGGGAAGGGGTTGGGGGCGGGCAGCAGCAGCCTGCTCCACTCGCTGCGCGGCAGCCCGTAGCCGGCCCGGGGCAGGTAGCCGGCGCCGGAGTCCTCCAGGATCCAGACGACGCAGTTGCGGGCGCCGAACTCCTGCACGAACACGTCCAGCACCACGCCCGCCACCTGGGCGACCTTCGGGGTGGCCGCCAGCACCTCGGCCACCCGCTGCAGCACGCTCATCTGGTGGTGCCGCCGGGCCAGGCTCGACTTGAGCTCGGTCACGTCCTGGGTCAGGGTGGAGATCTGCCGCTGGCAGTGGAGCAGGTCCACCAGCAGTTCGGCGCTCTGCTCCTTGTTCATGCCGCTGGGCATGTTCCCGCCGGGCCCGGGGCGGGCCGGGGGCGGGGCGGGCTTGGGGGGCGGGATCGGCGGGTTGCTCATTCCTATCCAGGATGGCCAGAAGACCTGGGTTTGCAAGAATTGTTATAACCCATCCGGGGTCCGGCGGAAGCGAAAATGCTGGGCGGGCGAACGGCCCCCCCGCTCATGGCTTGTTCCGGAGGGTGGAAATCGTCACACTCCTTCGAAGGGAATGGTGGACATCGAGTCCCGGGTCCGCGCACGGAACCACCCTGACCAACCCCCTTCCCCGTTCCAGAGCCAGGCCGCGCCGATGAATGCTGTCCTTGAAAGCGAACTCATTGCAAGATCTCAACAAGGCGACGGCGAAGCCTTCAGCAGCCTCGTGGGCCCCTACCTCGGCCTGTTCTACGCGGGCATCCACCGGATCCTGCAGGACACCCTCGACACCCAGGACGCCCTGCAGGAAGCCCTGATGAGCATCCATAGCGAACTGCCGCGGTTCCAGGGGAAGAGCAAGTTCTCCACCTGGGCCTACCGGATCTGCATCAACGAGGCCCTGATGTTGCGCCGGTCGCGGATCCGCCGGCGGGAGGACAACATCGAAGATTTTTTGCCACGTTTCTCCCCTGACGGGCATCTCATAGATACGGAAAGGATGCGTGACTGGAGCCAGGACGCCCTGGCCCTGGTGTCGGTCGAGTCCGCCCAGGTGCGGAGCAAGATCCGGGAGGGATTGAACCAGTTGTCGGATGAACAGAGAGCAGTCTTCATTCTGCGGGACCTGGAAGGCATGGACACGGACGAAGTGGCCCAGGTCCTGGGCATCAGCCGGGGGCTGGTGCGCCAGCGGCTGCACCGGGCGCGGCTCGGCCTCCGGGGCGTCCTGGACGCTTTCATGTCGGGGAGGCGCCGATGAGTCTGCTTCTACACCTGTGCGGATACGGCCGCCTCGCTGTCGCACTACCTGGACGGCATCCTGCCGCTGGGCCCCTTCCTGAAGACCCGGGCCCACCTGTTCAACTGCCCCGGCTGCCGGGCCCTGCTGGCCACCACCCGGGCCCTGCCCGCGCTGGCCGCCGCCGCCCTGGCGCCGGAACACGGCGCGGCGGCCCGGGCCCAGCAGGCCCTGGAAGGCGCCCTGGCACGCCTGGACCTGGAGCGGGCGCCCCGGATCCCCCTGGCGGCGCGCATGGCCCTGGAGGCGGATCCCGACCCTGCCATGCGCCTGCTGGCCTCCACCCACGCGCACCTGGACGACGCCCCCGCGGGCCCGCCCTGGCCCCTGCCCCGGGACACCCTGGACCGGCTGCCCGCGCCGGAGAACTGGCGCTGGCGGGAAGCCGGGGACGGGGTGCGCTCGGCCGAACTGCTCGCGGACGCGGACAGGGCCGTGCGCCTGGTGCTGGTCTACGCCCCCCCCGACTCGACCCTGCCGCCGCACCGGCACCTGGGCTCGGAGAGCATCCTGGTCCTGGAGGGCGGCCTGGAAGACCGCGGCCGCGAATACCGGCGCGGCGACTGGATCCATTACGCGCAGGGCTCCTGCCACGCGCCGCGGATGGCCCCTACCGGGTGCTGGTGCCTGATCCGGGAGCAGGGGCCGGTGCAGAGGATGGGCCCCGCCGCCTGGCTGCGCCACATGCGGCATGCGAGCTGATCATCGGAGGCCGCCCGCCTCCAGCGCCTCCCGGCCCAGCACGCCCCGGTCCAGCACCAGGCTGGTGACCAGCGCCACCGGCGTCACGTCGAAGGCGGGGTTGAACGCCGGGCTGGCTTCGGGCGCCCAGCGCCGGGCGCCGTAGCCGCGCACTTCGTCCGGCTCGCGCAGTTCGATGGGGATGGACCGGCCGTCGGGGCACTGCAGGTCCACCGTGGACCAGGGCGCCACCGGGTGGAACGGCACGCCGTGGTGGCGCGCCTGCACGGCCAGCCCGTAGGTGCCCACCTTGTTGGCGAAATCACCGTTGCGGGCGACCCGGTCGGCGCCCACCAGCACCCGCTGCACCCGCCCTTCGCGCATGAGGATGGCGGCCATGCTGTCGGTGATGAGGGTGTGCGGGATGCCCAGCCGGGCCAGTTCCCAGGCGGTGAGCCGGGCCCCCTGCAGCAGCGGCCGGGTCTCGTCCACGAACACGTGAGCGCACCAGGCCGGCCTCGAAGCCCCGGCGGATCACCCCCAGGGCGGTGCCGATGCCGGCGGTGGCCAGGCCCCCGGAATTGCAGTGGGTCAGAACCGTCTCCCCCGGGCCGAACAGCGCCGCGCCATGGCGGGCCATGGCTTCGCAGAGGGCCACGTCCTCGTCGAAGATGGCCTCGGCCTCGCCGGCGCAGATGCGCCCGGCGCGCCGCGCTGCCAGGAGCGGCGGCCAGCCGGTCCATGGCCCACATCAGGTTGACCGCCGTGGGCCGGGCCGCGCGCAGGGCCGCGCCGGCGCGCCCGAGCGCCGCCGGAGCCGCCCCGGCCTCGGCCATGCAGGCCAGGGACAGGGCCGCCGCCACGCCGATCAGCGGCGCGCCGCGCACGGCCAGGCGCTGGATATGGCCGATCATGGCCTCGGGTTCGGCGGCCTCGATCCAGACCTCCCGGTCCGGCAGCAGGGTCTGGTCGAGGATGCGCAGGGCGCGGCCGTCGTGGCGCAGGGCCAGGGATCCCATGGGCTTCAAAGCAGCCTCCTCCCGCCCCGGCGGCGGGCTTCGCGCAGGGCCTCCAGTTCGGCTTCGGGCAGGGGCTTGGCCCCGCCCAGTTCCCAGGCCGCCTTCAGGATCTGGCAGGCGTGCTCCAGCCGCTCCAGGCCGTTGTAGGCCTCCTCGAGGGTCTCGCCCCAGGCCAGGGCGCCGTGCCGGGCCAGGATCATGAGCCGGTGCGCGGGCAGGAACGGCACCAGGTGCTCGCCCATGGCGGCGCTGCCTGGACGGGCGTAGGGCACCACGGGGATGCTCCCGGCGGCCAGGATCAGTTCGGGCAGGGCGTCGCCCGGCAGGAAACCCAGGTCGGGAAAGGCCAGGCTCCAGGCGATGGCCGTGGGCGGGTGGGCGTGGACCACCGCCCGGGCCTCGGGGCAGGCCCGGTACACGGCCAGGTGCATGAGGCGCTCGGTGCTGGGCCGCCCCGCAAGCACCGTCCCGTCCCGGTCCATGAAGGCCATCTGGCCCGGGACCAGCCCGGCCTTGGCCACGCCCGACGGGGTGATGGCGATCCGGCCGTCCGCCAGCAGCGCGCTGACGTTGCCGTCGGCCGCGGCCAGGAGGTTGCGGGCATGGAGGCGGCGGCAGGCGTCGCAGATGGCTTCCAGGGGATCTTCGCGCATGTGGTATTTTAGGGTAGTCTGGGCGGCCCATGAAGCTGCTGAATATAAAGGGGCATGCATGATCCTCATGGCGGCGGGGCCGCAGATGATCCAAACTAGCTCATAATCAGGGTGATCCCGCCCGCGAGCGATGCCAACCGGAAGGTCCTTGTGGCCATCAACCTTTCCCCCAGAAGCGAATCCGTCCTCAAGACCCTCATCGAGACCTACCTGGTCCAGGGGGAACCGGTGGGGTCCCGGCTGCTGGCCAAGCTCCTGCCCGGATCGCTCTCCTCCGCCACCATCCGCAACGTCCTCTCCGACCTGGAGGAGGAGGCCCTGGTGTACCAGCCGCACACCTCGGCCGGCCGGGTCCCCACCGAAAAGGCCTACCGCTACTACGTGGACCGCTGGGTCAAGGCCACCGAGCCCGGCCCGGCCCTGGGCGCCCGGCTCGAGGCCGCGTTCGAGGGCATGGACGACCCCGAGGGCGAGGCCCAGTGGGTGCGCCATGCCAGCAAGGTGCTGTCCGAGGCCATGGAGGGCATCTGCGTGGCCCTGCCCACCCACCTCGCCACCAGCCGCATGGTGCGCCTGGAGTTCGTCTCCATCGGCGCCGGCAAGCTGGTGACGGTCTGGGTGCGGCACCGACGGCGAGGTCGAGCACCAGGTCATGGACAATCTCTGGGGCTTCCCGGACGAGGTGCTGGTGGAGCTGGGCAATTTCGCCACCGCCCACTTCGCCGGCTGCTCCCTGCGCGAGATGCGCGATCGGCTGATCAAGGCCGTGGAGAGCCATGCCGACCAGACCCAGCAGATCCGCAGCCGGCTGGCGGCGCTGGCGCAGCGCATGAACCTGCCTGCGGAGCGCGGCGGCTCGCCGGTGGTGGCGGGCCTGGGGCTGCTGGGCCGGATTCCCGAATTCGGCGACGCCTCCCGGTTCCGCAACCTGGTGGAGGCCTTCGAGCAGCACGAGCGGCTCGCCCACCTGCTCAACGCCTTCGCCCAGGCGGCCACCCGCGAGGTGCAGCTCCTCCTGGGCACGGAAAACCCCTATTTCAACGAAATGCCTCTGGCGACCGCGCTGCGCACGGTCACCGTGCGAAAGAATCAGCACGTCACCTTCGCCTTGGTCGGGCCATTGCGGATGGACTATGTAAAGCTGGTGGGAAGCCTGGCCTGGTGGTCCGACGAGATCCAGCGGCGGGAACCCTCCAGCGCTTGATGCATCCATAACAACAAGTTATATATAGAGACATCAATGAGTGAAACGCAGATCCCCAAACCCGCGAGCCAGCCAGTCGAAGAAGACCGCCCGGAGGTGGAGCCGACCATCGAGCTGGATCTGGCCGAATTCGAGAACATCAGCGATCTCCAGGCCCTGGCCGACGAGGTGGCGGAGTCGACGCCCGACGTCGGCGCGCCCGGGCCGGCCGAGTCCCATGAAGAAATGGAGGCCAGTCTGTTCAAGGCTAGACAGCGCATCGCCGAACTGGAGAAGCAGGAAGCAGAGCAGCGGGACAAGCACCACCGCCTGCTGGCCGATTTCGCCAACCACAGGAACCGCGTGGGCCGGGAGACCCAGCTGGCGGTGACCCTGGCCGAAAAGAAGCTGCTGCTGGAACTGCTGCCCGTGGTGGACAACTTCGAGCGATGCCTCGCCTCGACCTACGCGAACGTCGAGGATTTCCACAACGGCATCGGCCTGATCTACAAGCAGTTCCTGGAATGCATGCGCAAGGCGGGGGTGAACCGGCTCGACGTGAAGGTGGGCGACCCGTTCGACGCCATGCACGCAGAGGCCCTCACCACCACCTACCAGCCGGGCCTGGCCGACGGCGCGGTGGCGACCGTCTACGAACGGGGCTACACGCTCCGGGACCACCTCCTGCGCCCGGCCCGGGTGATCGTCAACCACGTGCCGCCCGACGCCGAAGCGCGAACTGAAGATGAAGGATCGTTGCAGTAGCCCCAAGACCCGAGGTTTTCTATGGCCGGCAAGCTGATCGGAATCGACCTGGGCACCACCAACAGCTGCGCGTGCGTCATGGAGGGCGGAGAGCGCCGGGTGATCCCCAACCGCGAAGGCAGCCGCACCACGCCCAGCGTGGTCGCCTTCACCGGCAAGGGCGACGTGCTGGTGGGCCACATCGCCAAGCGCCAGGCGGTCACCAACCCCATGCGCACCCTGTTCGCCGTCAAGCGGCTCATCGGCCAGCGCTTCGATTCGCCCCGGGTGCAGGACGCCATGAAGCGGCTGCCCTTCCCGGTGGTGCGGGCGCCCAACGGCGACGCCTGGCTGGGGGTCGGCGAGCGCTCCTACGCCCCGCCCGAGATCTCCGCCATCGTGCTCAAGTCGCTGAAGGCCTCGGCCGAGGCGTTCCTGCACGAGGAGGTCAACGACGCCATCATCACCGTGCCGGCCTACTTCGACGACGCCCAGCGCCAGGCCACCAAGGACGCCGGGCGCATCGCCGGGCTCAACGTGCTGCGCATCATCAACGAGCCCACGGCGGCGGCCCTGGCCTACGGGCTGGAGAAGAAGGGGCTGCGCCAGATCCTGGCCATCTACGACTTCGGCGGCGGCACCTTCGACTTCACCGTCATGGAGATGAACGACGGCGTGTTCGAGGTGCTGGCCACCAGCGGCGACACCTTCCTGGGCGGCGAGGACTTCGACCAGGCCATCCTGCAGTGGCTGGTGGACCAGTTCCGCAATTCGACCGGCATCGACCTGACCAAGGACCGCATGGCCCTGCAGCGGCTCAAGGAGGCTTCCGAGAAGGCCAAGTGCGAACTGTCGACCCTGGACCGGGTGGAGGTGCGCCTGCCCTTCATCGCCCAGGGCCCCACCGGGCCGCAGCACCTGGAGGCCACGCTGAACCGGGAGCAACTGGAGGCCATGGTCACCGACCTGGTCTCGCGCACCATGATCCCGGTCAAGGACGCGCTCGACAGCGCCGGCAAGAAGCCCGGCGACGTGGACGAGGTCATCCTGGTGGGCGGCCAGACCCGCATGCCCCTCGTGCAGCAGATGGTCAAGGAGTTCTTCGGCCGGGAGCCCAACCGGGACATCAACCCCGACGAGGTGGTGGCCGCGGGCGCCTCCATCCAGGGCGCGGTGCTCACCGGCGAGGTGAAGGACCTGGTGCTGCTGGACGTGACCCCCCTGTCCCTGGGCATCGAGACCCAGGGCGGCGGCTACGTCAAGATCATCCAGCGCAACAGCACCATCCCGACCCGGGACAGCCGGGTCTTCACCACGGTCATGGACAACCAGGCCCGGGTCGAGGTGCACGTGCTGCAGGGCGAGCGCGAACTGGCCGAGCACAACAAGAGCCTGGGCCGGTTCGACCTCATCAACCTGCCGCCGCTGCCCAAGGGCGCCCCGCAGATCGAGGTGGCCTTCGACATCGACTCCAACGGCATCGTCAAGGTGTCGGCCAAGGACCTGCTCACCGGGCTGGAGCAGAGCATGAGCATGCGCCCCTCCTCGGGCCTGTCCGAGCTGGAGATCCAGGCCATGCTGCGCGAGGCCCAGACCAACGCAGAGGCCGACACCGTGCGCCGGGACGAGCTGAAGTACATCGCCTCGGCCGAAGGCCTCCTGTTCTCCTGCGACAAGAGCTTCACCGAGTGCGGCAAGTTCCTCAGCCTGGAGGACCAGGCCCTGGTGCGCGACACCCTGGGCGCCGTGCGCGCGGCGGTGGCCGCCAAGAACGCGGCGGCGCTCAAGGAATCCGAGACGCACCTGCTCGAGGTCCAGAAGATCCTCACCAACGCCGTGCTGGCCGCGAGCGAGGCCATGATGTCGGCCCTGGAGCCGGAAAAGCCCGGCCCGGAGGCGTGAACCATCTGGTAATCTAGCTCCATGAAGCGTGATTACTATGAAATCCTGGGCGTGGGCAGGGAAGCGCCCCTCGACGAGATCAAGAAGGCCTACCGCAAGCTGGCGATGCAGTTCCACCCGGACCAGAACCCGGGGAACAAGGCGGCCGAGGAACAGTTCAAGGAGGCCGCCGAAGCCTACGCGATCCTCTCCGACCCCGACAAGCGCCGGAGCTACGACCAGTTCGGCCACGCCGGCGTCGGCAACAACGGCGGCGGCGGCGGGTTCCAGTTCGACCCCAGCCAGTTCGCGGACTTCCAGGACATCTTCGGAGGCATCTTCGGCGGGGGCATCTTCGGCGACCTGTTCGGCGGCGCGCGCCGGCGCGCGGGCGGCGGCGAGCGCGGCTCCGACCTGCAGTACCACCCTGCGCATCAGCTTCCAGGACACCCTGTCCGGGGTCGAGGCCAAGGAGATCGAGATCCCCCGCATGGAAGCCTGCGGCGACTGCCAGGGTACCGGCTGCGCCCCGGGCACCAGCCCCCAGGTCTGCCCCCAGTGCCGGGGCAACGGCCAGGTGGCGGTGCGCCAGGCCTTCCTGCAGATGTACGTGCCGTGCCCGCGCTGCGAAGGGCGCGGCCAGTTCATCCCCAGCCCCTGCCCCGCCTGCCGGGGCGGAGGCCGGCTGCAGAAGCGCAGCAAGGTGCGCTTCCGCATCCCGGCCGGGGTCGACCGGGGCCAGCGCCTGCGCATCCAGGGCGAAGGCGAGGCCGGGGTGGGCGGCGGCGGCACGGGCGACCTGTTCGTGGTGTTCGACGTGGAGAACGACCCGCAGTACGAGCGCGACGGTTTCGACCTGCACCGCAAGCAGGAGGTGCCCTGGGCGCTCATGGTCCTGGGCGGCGAACTCCCGGTGAAGACCCCGTACGGCGGCGACAGCCTCAGGATCGCCGCCGGCACCCAGGCCGACAAGATCGTGAAGATCCCCAACGCCGGCGTGCCCAGGCTGCGCGGCGCCGGGCGAGGCGACCTCTACCTGCACCTGCGGGTGGCCGTGCCCACCCGGCTCTCCTCCGGGCAGGCCGAGCTGGTGCGCCAGCTGCTGGACGAGGAGGTTGCAGCCGGCGAGGTCGCGGAACCGGAGGAGGGGTTCCTGGCCAAGGTGTTCGGCGGCGACAAGGGCAAGAAGAAAAAGAAGCGCTAGATGAAGTGGGGCTGGAAGATCGCCCTGGTCGTGCTGCTGACCCTTCCGGCGGCCGTCCTGCGCGCATCCGGAATCCAGCCGCCGCCCCTGCCCAGCATCGCCCTCTACGGCGGCGCGGTGGTGGCTTCGTCGTTCCTGCTCTGCTGGGCGGCCGAGGCGGTGCAGCAGGACATCAGCGCCAGCCTGGCCACGGCCATCCTGGCCCTGATCGCGATCCTGCCGGAATACGCCATCGACCTCTACTTCGCCTTCTCCTCCGGCCATATCCCCGCCCACGCCCGCTATGCCGCCGCCAACATGACCGGCAGCAACCGCCTGCTGCTGGGCCTGGGCTGGCCGCTGGTGCTGTTCCTGCTCATGGTCTGGGGCAGGCGCACCGGGCGGCCGGTGACCGCCCTGGAGATCAAGCCCAGCCGCCGGGTGGAGCTGGCCTTCCTGGGCCTGGCCAGCCTGTACGCCCTCTGCCTGCCCATGCGCCGGGGCCTGCACTGGACCGACGGGGTGGTGCTGATCGGGCTGTACGCGCTCTACGTCTGGCGCCTGGCCAAGGAGGAGCGGGCCGAGCCGGCGCTGGTGGGGGTGGCGGCCAACCTGGGCGCCCTGTCCTGGAGCCGGCGCCGGCTCACCCTGACCCTCATGTTCATGTGGTCGGCCCTCATCGTCGTGCTGGTGGCCAAGCCGTTCGCCAACGCCCTGGTGGACGGCGGGCGGGCCCTGGGCCTGGACGAATTCCTGCTGGTTCAGTGGGTCGCGCCGCTGGCCACCGAGGCCCCGGAGTTCCTGGTGGCGTGCCTCCTGGCCCTGCGCGGCGAGGCCGACACGGCGCTGGGCACCCTGCTCTCCAGCAAGGTGAACCAGTGGACCCTGCTGGTGGGCGGCCTGCCCCTGGCCCACCTGCTGGGCGGCGGCCGCGGTCCGCTGCCGCTGGACCCCCGCCAGGTGGAGGAGTTCTGGCTCACCGCGGCCCAGACCCTCATGGGCTTCGCCATGCTCTCCAAGCTCAGCATGAAGCGCTGGGAGGGCGCGGCCCTGCTGGTGCTGTTCGCGGCGCAGTTCCCGTGCACCGCCCCGGGCGCGCGGATGGTCCTGGCCTGGCTCTACTTCGCGCTGGCGGCGGGCCTCCTGTGGCGCTACCGGCGGGAAATGCGGCCCATCGCCCGGGCGCTGTGGCGCCGGGGGCCCCTGGCCATTCCGTCGGCCTTCAGGGAAGGGCGTTAGCCCCAATACCGTTCATTTAAGTATTGACATGGCCATCAAAATGCCTATTTTTATAGGCGGGCACAACTATGGCCAGGACGGTAGCCAAACTGGAAGGTGGGAGCAGGATCTCCGACTACATCACCCTCGGGGTGGTGGCGAGGATGTTCCCTCCGGAGCGCATCGAGGAAGTGCTAAAGCGGACTCATAAGACGAGCGTTCGCAACCGGGACCTCCCTGCCCACGTCGTGATCTACTATGTCATTGCCTTGGCACTGTTTACGCAAGCATCCACGCGCGAAGTCCTGCGCTGCCTGCTGGAAGGGGTCCAATGGCTGATGGGAACGGGTACCCAGATCAAGGTGGCTGGGAAGTCCGGGATTTCCCAGGCCCGATCCCGACTTGGGTGGGAGGCACTTCAACTGCTGCATGACGAAGTTGTTCACCCCGTCGCCACGGAATCCACACAGGGCGCTTGGTTTCGGCATTGGCGACTGGTCAGCATCGACGGCAGCACCTTGGATATCCCCGATGAACCCGAGAACGAGGCGGCCTTTGGGCGTCCCAGCGCGAGCAGGGGGACGAGCGCGTTCCCGCAAATCCGGTTCGCTTCCCTTGTCGAAAGTGGCACCCATGTTCTGTTCGGGACCCGCATGGGCCCAATCACGACACATGAATCTGTGCTTGCGAGGGAGGTGCTGCCCTTCCTGAGGAAGGGCATGCTATGCCTTGCAGACCGCGGCTTCTATAGCTTCACCCTTTGGCAAGAAGCCCAGGCGACCGGAGCTGATCTGTTATGGCGTATCAAATCCACAAATAAATTTGTGCGGGAGCAAGAACTCGAAGATGGCTCCTTCCTCACAACCATCCATGCTTACAGGCAAAAGCGCAAACTGCAGGATGTGAGCTTGAAGATCAGGGTGGTGGAATACGAACTGGATGGCCGAGTCCCGGCCCCTAGCCAGCCACCTGATGAGGACCAACTCTACCGCTTGGTCACGACCATCCTTGACCCGAAACAGGCGCCAGCAAAGGATTTGGCTGCCCTCTACCATGAGCGCTGGGAAATTGAATCCGCTTTCGACGAGTTGAAGACCCACCTACGAGGTCGCCAGACTCTGCTGCGCAGCCGGACCCCGGACCTGGTCCGGCAGGAATTCTATGGCCTTGTGATGGCCCACTTTGCGGTCCGAGGACTGATGCATGAAGCGGCGCTTCGAGGAGGAGTGGATCCAGACTGCTTATCGTTCATACATGCAGTCCGCGTGGTCCGCAGGAAGTTGCCGCTGGTAGCGGCTCTCCCCCCCTCGGGCAAGGCGCGCATTTCACGAAGCCGTGCTGCTGGAAATCCTGGATGAACGGGTCAGTTCAAGCCGCACTCGACAGAATCCAAGAGGCGTGAAGCGGAAGATGTGCAACTGGCATCTCCGCCCGCGTACGGTTGTATGCAACCGGCGCTATGTGCCAGATGTTAGAGTGGTGTACCCAAAGTGAACGGTATTGGCGTTAGCCCAAGTTCCGTACGCACGTCCCCAATTGGGCCTACCGGAGCACGGTAGGCCCAATGTTTTCAGTAGAGCATTTTTCAAAGTGCCGTTTTAGGCACTAAATTATTTTCTATAGTTATTGACACCGCTTCGTTGTGACCGATATTAGTATCACGATGTTCATCAAGCGTACGGTCGCCAAGTATGGGGAAAAGACCTACGTCAACCACCTGCTGGTTGAATCGGTGAACACGCCGGTCGGACCCCGGCACAAGGTGATCTGCAACCTCGGCCACATGGACCCGGGCCCCAAGGAAGAGTGGCTCGATCTCGCTGATCGGATCCAAGCTGCGCTGGGCGGCCAGCCCTCGCTGTTCCCGGATCCCCGGGTCGAGGATGCGGTGCGCCGAGTCCGTACCCGGCAGGCCAAGCAAAGCCAAGTGGAAGTGGCAGCCGAGGAGCCGCTGGTAGGCGAGACCGCCGTGCCCGAGGTCGTGCCGGTGAAGACCTCCGGCGTGCAGATCCAGGACATCCGGGAGGTGGGGCCGCTCCATGTGGGCCATCAGATTTGGGAACGGCTGGAACTGGATGCCGTGCTGAAGGCCGTGGGGCTGTCGATCCAGGCGCGGCAGTTGACTGAGGTGATGACCTTGAACCGGCTGATCCAGCCGGCCTCGGAGTTGGCCATGGTGGACTGGGCGGGCCGAGTGGCCATCGCCGACGTGCTTGCGACCGATCCATCGAAGCTCAACGAGGATAAGTTCTATCGGAATCTGGACACGCTGCACGACAAGCGGGTCGAGATCGAGCGGGAACTCCACGCCCGGGAGAAATCGCTGTTCAATCTGCAAGGTCAATTGCTGCTCTACGATCTGACCAACACCCACTTCGAAGGCCAGATGGAGGCAACGCCCAAGGCCAAGCGTGGGCACAACAAACAGATGCGCACCGACTGCAAGCAGGTGGCGATGAGCCTGATGCTGGACGGCGATGGTTTCCCCATCGGCCATGAGATCTACGATGGAGCCACCATCGATGGAACCACTGTGGGAGCCATGCTGGATGCCCTGGAACAGCGCACAGGCATTGAAGGTGGGCTGACGGTGGTCATGGACCGCGGCTTTGCCAGCCGGAAGAACCTGGACCTGGTCCGCTCCCGGAAGTATCACTACCTGGTGGCCGGGTTCCAGAACCAGCGCGGGCCGCTGCTCGGCGAGTTCGAGCAGTTGGAAGGCTGGTGCGAGTTGGAGCCGAGCGCCATGAAGTTGCCGATCCAGATCAAGCGGATCGAGCAGGACGGGCTGGCCTACCTGTTGTGCCTGAGCCCGGCCCGGGCCGAGAAGGATCGGGCCATCCGGGAACGGCAGGAGAAGCGGCTGCCGAAAGACCTGGAGAAACTGGGTGAGCGGGTGCGCCAGGGCCTGGAGAAAGAGCATCCCCTGACCGATGCGGACCTGTTCGAACGTGTTGGCAGGCTGCGTGAACGCTATCCACGGGCGGCCCGCTACTACGCCATGGAGCGCCAGGACGGCCTCCTGGTCTGGCCGGTAAAAGAGGCCCTGCGGACCAGGGCGCAGGAATTGGACGGCGCCTATTTTCTGAAGACCTCGCGCACGGATCTGGAGGCGGAGGAGATCTGGAGAACCTACATGGTGCTCTCCCGGGTGGAGGCGGCCTTCCGCGACCTCAAGGGGACGCTGGACCTGCGGCCGGTCTACCACCGCAAGGAGACCCGGGTGGAGACCCACATTTTTCTATGCGTCCTGGCCTACCACCTCCAGGCCGCCATCGAACATCTCCTCCAGGGCGCGGGGGACCACACGAGTTGGGAAACCCTGCGCCAGGAACTCAGTACCCATCACATCGCGACCGTGGTCATGCCCACGGCAGATGGCCGGAAAATCGCCATCCGCCGCGGCAGCATCCCCGAGCAGCGGCCCAGGGAGATCTACCGACTCCTGGGCATCCCGGGCGACCCTATGAAGCCGATTAGGACCTGGGTCTGACCCACCTCGAATCCCGCCCGATAGGGACTAATTTCGGCCATCGGGATTGGAAACAAAGCTGGTTAGTGACTTTCGTGCGGAACCCGGGTTAGCGGATCACCGCTTGCAGCCGCCTCGCCGTCAGCCGCCTGCCCAGGTCCATGGCCGGCCGCTCGATCCAGCGGTGGGTCAGGGTCGCCAGCCCCAGGGTCAGGATCAGGCCCAGGGTGAAGCCCGCGACCGGCGGCGGCGGCCGCCAGGCGCAGCAGGGCCTCCTGGGCGAAGGGGTGGATCAGGTAGACCGAATAGCTGATCTCGCCCAGGTAGAGCCCGGCCCGCTTCAGGATCGAATCCGGGAACTCCCGGAAGGCGAACAGGGCCACCATGCCCAGGCACAGGAAGGCGAAGGCGTAGCGCGGCGGGCCCTCCATCACCACGAAGTGGTCGTAGAAGTTGCGCACGTAGCGGCTGAACACCAGCCCCAGCGCCGCGGCCAGGATCCAGAAACACAGCCTGGTGCAGCGCCAGGAGATCCGGGCCCGGGCCTGGGCCACCAGCCCGCCCATGAAGAACAGGAAGGCGTGGTTGGCCACCTGCACGTAGGTATGGAACTTCATATCCCCGGCCATGGCGGCAGCGGGCACCCGGTAGAGCGTGTACGGGACCGACAGCACCAGGGTGGCCAGGGCGGCCATGGCCAGGAACGGCCGCCACCGGCCGGCGGCCCAGACCAGGGCCGGCAGCGCCATGTAGAACACGTACTCGATGCCGATGGACCAGCCCCCCAGCACCAGCGAATGGTTGGGGTGGAACAGGCCGAAGGTGAGGGTGGCGTTCTCCAGCAGCATGCGCGCCGTGGCCGGGGGCCCGACCGCGCTGCCCAGGGCCACGTTCAGGGCCACGGCCAGGTAGTACAGCGGGGCGATGCGCAGGAACCGCTTGATGTGGAAGTCGCGCAGGCCGCGGCCGCGGAAGCTTTCCGCGCGGTAGATGTGGAAGAAGCAGAACCCGCTGATGATGAAGAAACCCTCCACCCCGTAGTGGCCGGCCTTGGCGGCGGTGTAGGCCATGAAGCGGCCCGGCTGGAACACCGGGTACCAGATGGTGAAGTGGTAGAACGCCACCGCCAGGGCCATGAGGCCCCGGAGCATGTCCAGGGACTCGACCCGGTCCCGGGCGGGTTGCGGGCTACCGATAGCGCACCACGCCTTCGCCCTTGACCAGTTCGCCCAGCGCCCAGGGCGCCTCGCCGGCCGCGCGCAGGCGCTCCAGCACCTCCGCCGGCCCCGGACCGGGGCGCCACCAGCACCATGCCCACGCCCAGGTTGAAGCGTGCTCCGGGCGTCCTCCAGGGGCAGCCCGGCCGTGTCCATGAGGAACCGGAACAGCGCCGGGACCGCCCAGCGACCCGGTGTCGATGGCCGCGTCCAGGTGCCCGGGCAGCACCCGGGGCAGGTTGTCGGTGAGGCCGCCGCCGGTGATGTGCGCCATGGCCACCAGCCGGCGTTCGCGCACCAGCGGCAGGACCGGCTCCAGGTAGCTCCGGTGCACGGCCAGCAGGGCCTCGGCCACGCTCCGCCCCGTCCCGGGCAGCTGATCCCGCACCTTGAGCCCGGCCATTTCGAAGCAGACCTTGCGGGCCAGGGAGTAGCCGTTGGTGTGCAGGCCCGAGGAGGGCAGGCCGATCAGGACGTCCCCTTCGGCCATGGCGTCCAGGTTCGGCAGCAGGTCGTCCTCGTCCACCACCCCGACGATGGTGCCTGCCACGTCCACCTCGCCTTCGGCATAGACCCCGGGCATCTCCGCCATCTCGCCGCCCAGCAGGGCGCAGCCCGAGGCCCGGCAGGCGCCGGCCATGCCCTTGACGATCTGCTCGATCACCTCGGGCTCCAGGCGCTGGGCCGCCACGTAGTCCAGGAAGAACAGCGGCCGCGCACCCTGCACCAGGATGTCGTTGACGCAGTGGTTCACCAGGTCGGCGCCCACCGTGTCCCAGGTCCCGGCCAGGCGCGCCACCTTCATCTTGGTGCCCACGCCGTCCATGGAACTGACCAGGATGGGCCTCGCCTCGGGGAACCGGGCGGAGAAGAGCCCGCCGAACAGCCCGATGTCGCTGCGCACGCCGGGGGTCCGGGTGGCCTTCACCAGCGGCTTGATCCGGGCCAGGGCGTCGTCCTGGCGGTTGATGTCCACGCCCGCCGCTGCGTAAGTGACCTTGCTTTCCGTCATGAAATCGCTCCCCAGCGATGATCCCATAAAAAATGCTATCGTCGCGCCCCATGCCTGCCGATGAACCTTGGGAAGGATCTCCCATGGACATCGGCTCGGCGGCTTCCATCGGCCTCTACAACTACCAGACGACCCTGAGCAGCAGCGGCCAGTCCGCGGCCGTGCAGCAGGCCCTGGCTTCGGCCTACAGCAGCGCCTCGTCGGCGACCCAGTCGGCCAGCGACCCCACCACCGCCCTGCTCGGCGCCTCCACCGTCGGCGCCCTGGCGATCGGCGTCTATGACGTGAACCAGGCCGCCAGCAGTTCCAGCTCCAGCGCCAGCGGAACCAGCGCCATTTCCGGACTTTCCGCGTCCAGCTTCGGCGGGCTGGGCGTCAGCCAGGCCACCTCGCTCCTGGCCAGCCTCGGCGACACCTCCGTCTCCACCAGTGGCCTCCAGGGCTTCAGCTCCGGCATCTCCAGCTCCACCACCCTGGCCCTCGCGGCCTACCAGGCCCAGCAGGCCTACCCGGTCTCGACCCCCGCGGCCCAGGCCAGCCCCTCCTCCACCCCGACCAGCACCGTCGCCGACACCTCCACCCAGACCCCCGCGGTGCCGGCCACCACGACCGCCACGTCGGTCACCCAGCAGCAGACCACGGCCGTCCAGCAGGCCGTGCAGTCGGCCATCAGCCCGGCCCTGCTGAGCCTGATGGCGTAATCGCGCACGGAGATTCCCTCCACGCTTCAAGCTTGCCCGGCGGAGGAGGCGCATGGGCGATATCCGAATGGTTCGGCAACCCATTGAGAATCTTTTTTGTGGACACAATTCGAAAGATGACCACATTTTGAAAATGAGGGTCACTTATGGAATCCAGGCATATCCCCATGCGAATCGCCAAAGAGCAACTTCCCAGGTTTGCCCGGGAGGCATCTCTCGGATCCAGACTCACGATCACGGTACATGGACGCCCCTTGGCCGATCTCGTGCCTCATGTGCCCCCTCCGGATACCCCCCGTCCAGCCCGAACCCTTCCGGTTCGCGTGAAGCTCACGCCTGGCCCCAGCCTCGATGAGATCCTTGAGGAGACCCGAGGGGAACGTTGAGCACGATTGCCTACATCGACACATCCGCGTTCCTGAAGCTCTTCCTTGAGGAAGGGCAATCGGCTGCCGTGGCCGCCGCGAGGCAGCCGGGCCTCAGAACGCTTGATGCCCTGCATGTCGGCGCCGCCAGGGTGATGCAGAAGGATCTGCCCCATGTGCGGGTGGAAATGCTCGCCTGCGATCAGCGCCTCCTGCGGGCGGCCGCAGCCTTGGGCATGGGAACGCCCATTCCGCCGGCAGACCCCGGACGATAGCCGTCCAATGGATTGCCCTTCAAGGGGAGCCTCCTCAAGGCGGCCAGCCACGGTCATGATCCGGTTGGTTCAAATTTTTTCGGGAACCTTTTAATAAATATTTATATTTTATCTACTCGTTCCGGGTTTCCAACCCCTGGACCTGTGGAGCCAGCATTTCATGATAATAAAAAAATCAACACTCGCCGTGGCCTTTTGCGTTTGGGCGACCGCTTCCGCTGCCATGACGCTGGTGCCGGAACCTTCTTCCCCAGCTTCAGCCGCCGCAGCGTCCGAACCCGATGATCCGGATCTGGTCGACTTGGGAACGCCCCCCGCCGCCGGGGCAGGCGCCGCCGCGGAAGAACGCAAGGAACCGGCGGCGGCGGAAGAGCGCAAGGAACCGGCGGCCGCGGGCGGCCCGGAAGCGGACGGGTCGCTGGGGGTCAATGATGCCGAAGTGGAAGCGGGCCGATTCGACCCCCGGAAAGCAGCGGGCCTGCGGGGCCTCCTCCGGAAGCTTCACGGCTACAAGCCTGGCTGGGTCTGGGAAGGCCTCACCTCGGTCCTGGCCGGTTCCCCGAAAGAAGGCGAGTCATCCATGACCTTCACCGTCAACCGGGCGCTGAACCCGGAAACCTGGACCAAGGCCGTCACCCCGGGGCAGCCGGATCCGCTCGTTTCGCTGTTCATCTACTCAAACAAGGTGGACGCCTGGCTGAAGCAGGAACTCGGCCTCACCCCGACGGCGCCGTCGCCCGGCGTGATCCTGTCGCCCATGGTGAGGGTCTCCCGCGGCGCATCCGTCCATTTCCCCGCATGCCCGTCGGTTGATTCCTTCATCCTGCATGAGGTCCTGGCCAGCCGGAGCCTGCGATTCTACATACCGGTCAACGCGCAAGCGCTCACGGTAACGGATCCCGGTCACTTCATCCTCGCCATGGTGGAAGTCGATCCGCACCCCCATGACGATCCCAGGATCCAACTCCAGGTCTGGGATATGAAGGTCACCTTCTACGATTCGCTCATGTCTGGCCGCTCAGCCCTGTTCCGCAGCGAGGAGGAACTGGAATTCACTTCGGCCCTGCACACGCGCCTGGCCGGGATCGTCGTCGGGCACGGGAAGATCGTCTACCATCGGAGCCGGGACCAGTACCTCGTCGTGGGTTCCCAGGTGCCGGGCACGACCCACTGCGGCCGGTTCCTCGTTCTCTACACCTTCGCCCACATGATGGGCATCCCCTACGCGGATTGGGGCTGGAAGCGGTTCAATTCGATCATGCCGGACTACCTGCAGGTCTTCGGGGCCTCCAGGTAGAAGGCGGCCCTGGCCCGCGCCACAAACTTTCTCCCCGCCCCCCGCGGTCGGTGGCACCCTGAGAGGGATTCGGGGGGAGACATGACCTTCAACGGAGGAAAGACGGCCCAGGCCGTGCGGGCCCTGCTGGTGGGCCTGGGCTTCGACCCGGAGGCCCCCGAGCTGAGGGAGACGCCCAACCGGGTGGCGGACTACTGGGCCGAACGGCTGGCCGGCTACGCCATGGACCCGGCCGAGGAGCTGCGCGCGCTCCCCGGCGACCTCACGCCCTGCCCGGTGATCCTCGAGCGGGTGCCCTTCGTCAGCACCTGCGAGCACCACCTGGCCCCGTTTTCCGGCCTGGCCACCATCGGCTACCTGCCCGGGGCCGGCGGCACCGTCGGGCTGTCCAAGCTGGTGCGGGTGGTGCAGGGCTTCGCCGAGCGGCTCCAGGTCCAGGAACGCATGACCCACCAGATCGCCGACGCCCTGGCCATCCACCTGCGCCCCGCCGCCTGGGGCGTGAAGCTGGTGGCCGTGCACACCTGCATGGCGCACCGGGGGGTCAAGACGCCCGACGTGCCGGTGAGCACCCTGATCCTGGGCGGCGACTGGGAGCGGGATGCACCGGCGGCGTTCCGCGCCTCCGCCTCCAATCATTCGGATGTTGCATTTTAATAATCTGTCGAGACTTTCCGTGGCAAACCCGGGTAGGATTAAACCGGCGCTCGCGCGCGTTTGGACGGAGGATTTCATGGCCTATGCAGCCAAGAACTATGACCATCTGAAAGGCGGGGCCTTGAAGGGGTTCAGCGACAGCCAGCTGGACCAGCACTTCACCCTCTACAAAGGCTACGTGGCCAAGCTCAACGAGATCGAAGAGAAGCTGGCCGTCATCGACAACACCAAGCCCAATTATTCATTCAACGAGTACAGCGAGCTGAAGCGCCGGGAAGCCGTCCCCTTCAACGGCTCCTTCCTGCACGAGCTCTACTTCGAGAACCTGGGCGCCAACGCCACCCTGTCCGCGGACCTGCTGAAGGCCGTCGAAGCCCAGGGCGGCAAGGACAAGCTGCTGACCGACCTCAAGGCCGCGGCCCTCTGCGGCCCCGGCTGGGCCCTGCTCACCCGCAACCACCGCGACGGCAAGCTGCACACCTACTTCATCGCCGAACACCACCTGGGCCTGCCCATCGAGCAGGACATCCTGCTGGTGCTGGACAGCTGGGAGCACGCCTTCATGGTGGACTACGGCATCAAGCGCCCCGACTACATCAACGCCTTCATGGAGAACATCAACTGGGGCGAGGTTTCCCGGCGTTTCGCCAAGTAGGCCGGGCGGAGGTTGGCAAGGCCATCCCGGCGCCCGCCGGGGTGGCCTTTTCAGATGGCGAGGGCAGCGCCCGGTCGACCAGCTCCCGCAGGTAGTGCTCCAGCGCATAGTCCAGCCAGCGCAGGCCGCGCACGTTGCGGCTCAGGTAGCCCATGTGGCCGCCCAGGGGCTCGGCGTGCAGGTGCACCGCCGGGGAGCGCGGGCAGTCCAGGACATCGGCGCCGGGGGCGAAAGGGTCGTCCAGGGAAGTGAGGAGCACGGTGGGCACCTGGATCCGCGCCAGGTGCGGGCCGCTGGAGCACTCGGCGTAGTAGGCGTCGCGGCTGCCGAAGCCGCCCTGGGGCGCGGTGTAGACCGCGTCGAAGTCGCGCAGGGTGCCGGTGGCGGGCAGCGGGGGGACGCCTGGCCGGAGCATCACTTCGCGCCGCAGCTTGCGCACGAAATACTGGTCGTAGCACCGGTTGAACCCCGTCGCCAGGCGCCGGGAGCAGGCCTCCAGGTCCACCGGGGGGTTCACGGCGATGCCCCGGTCCGGCAGGTCGGCGCCACCCCGGCCCACGAGCAGCAGCAGCATGTTGGCGCTGATGGAGAAGCCCACGGCCACCTGCAGGTGGCCCGGGAAGCGGGAGCGGCCCAGGCGCACCACGGCCTCGAGGTCCCGGGTGGATCCGCTGTGGTAGGGCCGCCGCGCCAGGCCCGCCCCTTCCCCCGCGCCCCGGTGGTTCACCGCCAGCAGGGCGTGGCCCATGGCGCGGAACCGCGCCGCGGCCCGCTGCAGGTAGTGGCCGTCGGCGCTGCCGCCCAGCCCGTGGAAGAGCAGGACCAGCACGCCGGAGCTCCCCGGGAGGGCCCTCAGGGCCAGGGCGTCGCCGTCGCCCAGGTCCAGCCGGAACCGCTCCCAGGGCAGGTCCGGGGCGGGGCTCGGCAGGTAGTTGGCGGCGATGGTCTGCAGGTGGGGCCCCCGGGCCCAGAAGGGCGGCGTACAGGCCAGGGCGGGTCGCCCCAGGGCGATGGGCTGACGGATCACATCCATGCGTTCCAGGTTATCCCATCTCCCGACCGGGCCAAATTGGCATCCATTTTGATGCTTATTTTTTTAGAGAGCAGTTGATCCGAAAATAAACTATCCTCGTTAGTTCAAAGATCGTTCCTACCCCCACCCCGCCGGGTGGTTTGCTTCCGGAGGCACCATGCGCCACTCCTCAATCCTTCTTCTCGCCGCCGCCGCGCTGGCACTGGCCGTCCCCGCCGCCGCCAAGCCCGCCTACGTCGCCAAGGCCAAGGCCGCCGGGATCGAAAAGGTGAGCTGCACCACCTGCCACGTCAAGATGGGCTCCAAGGACCTGAACGAGGTGGGCCAGTTCGCCAAGGCCCACATGAAGAACGGCGAGCCCGACTGGGCGGCCGTCAAGGGCCAGATCAAGTAGCTTCGCAGCGCACGGCGGCACGGGGCCCGGCGCGAGCCGGGCCCCGGTCGTTCAGGGCAGGTCGAGGAACGCCGGGCCGACCGAGGTGATGTTGCCGGCGCCCAGGGTCAGCACCAGGTCCCCGGGCCGGGTGGCGCCCTCCAGGGCGGCGGCCAGGTCTTCCACCCGCGGAACGTAGACGGCCTCCCGCTGGCCGTGGGCGAGGATGGCGTCCACCACCGAGCGCCCGGTGAGGCCGGGGATGGGCGGCTCGCTGGCGGCGTAGATGTCGGTGACCAGCACCAGGTCGGCGTCGAAGAAGGCCTGGCCGAACTCCTCCAGCAGGGCCTGGGTGCGGGTGTAGCGGTGGGGCTGGAAGGCCACCACCAGGCGCCGTTCCGGGAAGCCCGCGCGGGCGGCCCTCAGCGTGGCGGCGATCTCGGTGGGATGGTGGCCGTAGTCGTCCACCACGGTCACGCCGTTGCGCTCGCCGCGCTTCTGGAAGCGGCGGTCGGCGCCGGTGAAGTTGGCCAGGCTGGCCCGGATGACCTCGCGCTCGACGCCCAGTTCCAGGGCCACGCCGATGGTGGCCAGGGCGTTGAGCACCATGTGGTGGCCCGGGATGCCCAGGGAGAATTCGCCGAGGTCCTCGCCGTAGGCGCGCACCTTGAAGTGCGAGCGCCAGCCGTCCATGCGCAGCGTCCAGGGCGCGGATGTCCACCTGCGGGTTGGTGCCGTAGGTGCGCACCTGGCGCTTGAGCCGGGGCCGCAGGGCGGCCACGTTGGGGTCGTCCATGCAGACGAACACGGAGCCGTAGAAGGGCACCTTGTTGCCGAACGCGGCGAAGGCGTCCATGATCTCGCCCAGGTTCTTGTAGTGGTCCAGGTGCTCCCGGTCGACGTTGGTGATCACGCCGATGGTGGGCGAGAGCAGCAGGAAGCTGCCGTCCGATTCGTCCGCCTCGGCCACCAGGAACGGGCCCCTTGCCCAGCTTGGCGTTGCTGCCGATGGCGCCCAGCTTGCCGCCGATGACGATGGTGGGGTCGATCCCGCCCTGGCTGAGCACCTGGGCCACCATGCTGGTGGTGGTGGTCTTGCCGTGGGAGCCGGCGATGGCGATGCCGTACTTCATGCGCATCAGTTCGGCCAGCATCTCGCCCCGCGGGATCACCGGCACCTTGGCGGCCCGGGCCGCCACCACCTCCGGGTTGTTGCCCTTCACGGCGCTGGAAATCACCACGACCTGGGCGTTTTCGATGCATTTCGCATCATGGCCGATGGTCACCTGCACCCCCAGGCTGGCCAGGCGCTGGGTGATCGGGCTCGTCCTTCAGGTCGGACCCGCTCACCTGGTAGCCGAGGTTCACCAGCACCTCGGCGATGCCGGACATGCCGATGCCGCCGATGCCGACGAAGTGGATGTAGCTGAATCTTTCCAAACACCGTAGGCTCCCAGGTAATGTTTTCAGGATACCTTCAAGCGGCGCGGAGCACCGGATGAATGCATGGGCCAGACTGTTGCGGAATGCCAGCGCGGCACTCATGGTCCTGGGGACCGGACTCTTGGCGCCCAGGGGCTCCCCTACGTCAAGGACCATTATGACAAACAGGAGGTGATGCTGCCCATGCGCGACGGCACCCGGCTGTTCACCTCCATCTACAGCCCCAGGGACCACACCCGGACCTACCCGTTCCTGCTGGAGCGCACCCCCTACGGGGTGGCTCCGTACGGCCCGGACGCCTACCGGGACGACCTGGGCCCCTCGGCCCGGTTCGGCGAGGAGGGCTTCATCTTCGTCTACCAGGACGTGCGCGGGCGGATGATGAGCGAGGGCACCTTCCTGGACATGACCCCGGCCCTGCCCCACACCGGCGGCCGAGGTGGACGAGAGCACCGACACCTTCGACACGGTGGAATGGCTGCTGCGCGCACGTGCCCGGCCACAACGGCAGGGTCGGCCAGTGGGGCGTGAGCTACCCCGGGCTTCTACGCCGCCGCCGGGCTGATCGACGCCCACCCGGCCATGCGCGCCGTCTCCCCCCAGGGGCCCATCGTGGACTGGTTCGTCGGCGACGATTTCCACCGCAACGGCGCCCTCTGGCTGCCCCACCTGTTCAACTTCATCGCCGAGTTCGGCCGGCCGCGCCAGGGCCCCACCACCGAGATGGCCGCCGCCGTTCCAGCACGGCACCCGGGACGGCTACGCCTTCTTCCTGGACCTGGGGCCCCTGGCCAACGCCGACGCCCGCCACTTCAAGGGCGGCATCCCGTTCTGGGAGGCGGTGATGGCGCACGGCACCTACGACGCCTACTGGCAGGCCCGCAACCTGCGGCCGCACCTGCGCGGCGTGCGCCCGGCGGTGCTCACCGTGGGCGGCTGGCACGACGCGGAGAACCTGTTCGGCGCCCTGCAGACCCACAAGGCGCTGGTCAGCCAGAGCCCGGGCACCGACGCAGCGGCTGGTCATGGGCCCCTGGGACCACGGCGGCCTGGAGCGGCGACTGGGCGACGTCGGCAAGTCCGCCTCGGATTCTTCCAGGCGCGCATCGAGTTCCCGTTCTTCATGCACCACCTCAAGGACGCCCCGGATCCCGGGACTGCCCAGGGCCTACGTGTTCGAGACCGGCAGCCGACCGCTGGCTGCGCCTGGACGCATGGCCCCCGCCCAATCTCCGCCCGGTGAACCTCTATTTCGAGGCCAAGGCCCGGCTGGGCTTCGATCCGCCCGGGCAGGCCGGCTCCGACGCCTACCCCAGCGACCCGGCCAAGCCGGTGCCCTACATCAACGGCATCGCCATCGGCATGGACCGGGGCTACATGACGGCCGACCAGCGCTTCGCCGGGCGCAGGCCGGACGTCCTGTCGTACCGCAGCGAGCCGCTCCCGGCCGACCTCGCCCTGGCCGGCCCGGTCACCGCCGATCTCTGGGTGAGCACGTCGGGCACGGATGCGGACTGGGTGGTGAAGGTGATCGACGGCTGCCCCGACGACGGGCCGGAGGACAGGCGGCCCAGCAGCTGGTGCGCGGCGAAGTGATGCGGGGCAAGTTCCGCAACAGCTTCGAGCGCCCCGAGCCGTTCGCGCCGGGGCGTGCCCACCGAGGTCAAGTTCACCCTCAACGACGTCTGCCACGACCTTCCGCCGGGGCCACCGGATCATCGTGCAGGTGCAGAGCTCGCTGGTTCCCCCTCATGGACCGCAACCCGCAGGTGTTCACCGACATCTACCACGCCCGGGCGGAGGATTTCCGGAAGGCCGAGCAGCGCCTCCACCGCGGTCCCGGGCTCGCCTCGCACCTGGTGCTGCCGGTGCTGCCGTGAGGCGGCGCTGCTGCTGGCATTGGCGGGGCTGACCGCTGGCGGCCCAGGGCGCCGGCTACCTGCGGGCCCACTACCGCAAGACGGAAGCGATGATCCCCATGCGCGACGGGGTGCGGCTGTACACCGCCATCTACGTCCCGACCGGCGCCGGCCCCTTCCCGGTGCTGCTGCACCGCACCTGCTACGGGGTCGGCCCGTACGGGCCGGACGCCTACCCCGACGAGCTCGGCCCCAGCGCGACCCTGGCCCGGGAAGGGTTCATCTTCGTCTACCAGGACGTGCGCGGCAAGATGATGAGCGAGGGCCGGTTCCAGGAGATGACGCCGCTGCGGGACGGCCGCGGGGTGGACGAGGCCACCGACGCCTGGGACACCATCGACTGGGTGCTGAGGCAGGTCCCGGGCAACAACGGCAGGGTGGGCGCCTGGGGCATCTCCTACCCCGGCTTCTACGCCGCCTGCGCCCTGGTGGGCGCCCATCCGGCGCTGAAGGCGGTCTCGCCCCAGGCCCCCATCTCCGACCTGTTCGCGGGCGACGACGACCACCACAACGGCGCCCTATTCCTGGCCCAGACCTTCTGGTTCGACGCCGTCTACGCCTGGCCGAGGCCGCGGCCCACGGCGGTCGAACCGGCCCCGCCGGCCTTCGCCGCCCACCACCCGGACGCCTACCAGTTCTTCCTGGACATGGGCGCCCTGCCCGCGGCCGACGCGCTACTTCCACGGCCAGGTGCGGGTCTGGACCGACGAGATGGACCACGGCAGCGACGACGCGTACTGGCAGGCCCGCGACCTGCGCCCGCACCTCAAGCGGCGCCGGCCCCGCCGTGCTGACCGTGGGCGGCTGGTTCGACCCGGAGGACCTGTTCGGCACCCTCCAGGTGCACCAGCGCGCTGGGCGGCCGCCTGGTCATGGGCCCCTGGGACCACGGCGGATGGAGCGGTGAAGAAGACGGCCAGATGGGCGAGACCGGCTACGGCTCGGCACCGCCACCGCCTTCCAGGAGGGCATCGAAGCGCCGTTCTTCCGCCACTACCTGAAGGGGGCGCCGGACCCGGGCCTGGCCATGGCCACCGTCTTCGAGACCGGAACCAACGTCTGGCGCCGCTTCGACGCCTGGCCTCCGCCCGCCGCGCGCCCCACCCCGCTCTACCTCCAGGAAGGCGGCCGGCTCGGCTTCGAGGCGCCCGGCGGGGTCCGGGTTCGACGCCTTCGAAAGCGATCCCGCCCACCCGGTGCCCTACACGGCCGGCACCGAAGCCCAGGTTTCCTCCATGTTCATGGTTGAGGACCAGCGTTTCGCCGCCTGCCGCCCGGACGTGCTGGTCTACCAGACCGGGCCCCTGACCCGCCCGGTCACCGTCGCCGGCCCGCTCCAGGCCCGGCTCCGGGTCAGCACCAGCGGCACCGACGCGGACTGGGTGGTGAAGCTGATCGACGTGCTGCCGGGCGAGGCCGGGGACGGAGGTCGAACCCGGGCCGCTGGGCGGCTGCCAGCGGCTGGTGCGGGCCGAGGTGATGCGCGGCAAGTTCCGCGACAGCCTGGAACGGCCCGAGCCTTTCGTGCCCGGCCAACCCACCGCCGTCAACTTCGCCCTCGACGACATCTGCCACACCTTCCGCGCCGGGCACCGGATCATGGTGCAGATCCAGAGTTCCTGGTTCCCCCTGGTGGACCGCAACCCCCAGGTGTTCGAGGACATCTACCACGCCAAGGACGGGGACTTCCGAAAGGCCGAGCACCGGGTCTACCGGGGTTCCTGCGTGGTGCTGCCGGTGCTGGATTGAGGCTCCTTGACAAGGCCTCAAAGGACATTAATTTACGTACGTTCTAAGGAGGGTGCGGCGAGGCACCGCCGCCCTTCCCGCGGGGAGGGACCATGAGAGGACTCGCCTTGCTCTGCCTTTTTGCCGCCGCGCCGCTGGGCGCCGATGTCGGTCCGTTGCTCGGGGCCGGCGGGAGCCCGCCCTGGAGCATTCCCGCCTTGCCGTCCGCCCCTTCCGCCTTCCCGGACCTGCGGACCCCGGCCTTCCTGGACGGGGTGGCCCCGCCCAGCCTCGACCCCACGACGCTGCTTCCCGGCCTCAGCACCCCCTTCCATATCCCCGGCATCCCCAGGGACGGTTCGGTCACGGTCGGCGTGGATGACCGCTACGATTGGCTCCCCACCTACGGCACCAACGCCGACCACGACCGCCCGTGGCTGCGGGCGGGTTCGGAGTGGACCATTCCGGGGCCGGGGATGAAGGTCTTCCTCGGCGTCGGGGCGGCCGTCCCGCTGGCATCGTCCACCAACGGAATGCCGGCCCAGGATCCGGCGGTGCTGGCTGCCGCTACCCGGGGGCAGGTCGGCGTCTTTTTCGGGGTGCGGTTCTGACACCATCGCCTGCTAGATCCGCAGGTTCGCCAGGTGCTGCGCGCTGGAGATGGGCTCGTTGGGCTCGTCGTGGATGACCTGCCCGTCCAGCAGCTTGATGATGCGGTGGGCGTGGCGGGCGATGTCCTCCTCGTGGGTCACCAGGATGATGGTGTTGCCGCGCTGGAAGAGCTCCTCGAAGAGGTTCATGATCTCCACGCTGGTGCGGGTGTCCAGGGCGCCGGTGGGCTCGTCGGCGAGCAGGATGGAGGGGCTGTTCACCAGGGCCCGGGCGATGGCCACCCGCTGGCGCTGGCCGCCGGAGAGCTGGTTGGGCATGTGGTCGGCGCGCGGGCCCAGGCCGACGTCCTCCAGGGCCTTCAGGGCCTGCCTGTGGCGGTCCGCGGGCGTGCACCCCGCCGTAGATCAGCGGCAGCTCGACGTTCTGCAGCGCCGTGGTGCGGGCCAGCAGGTTGAAGGTCTGGAACACGAACCCGATCTCTTCGTTGCGGATGCCGGCCAGCTCGTCGTCGGACATGGCCGAGGCCAGCTTGCCGTTCAGGTGGTAGGTGCCGCTGGTGGGCGTGTCCAGGCAGCCGATGATGTTCATCATGGTGGACTTGCCCGAACCGGAGGGGCCCATGATGGCGACGTACTCGCCCCGCTGGATGTCCACGGACACGCCGTCCAGCGCCCGCACTTCCATATCGCCCATCTGGTAGAACTTCTTGATCTCGGATAGGCGAATCAGCGGGGCGTCTGCCATGGGGACCTCGATGCGCATTCATGGTGGCGAAAAGAAACCTGTGCGTCCAGCGGGACGGGACGAACGCCCGTGCGGCCTTGGACCCGCGCAACCGGCCGAGCGTTGAGCCCGGCGATGTGACCTAATACCGGGAGCCTTGGAACGGCCGGGTTTACAATCGATCTTACAATCACGATTGGTTTGTTTACATGAGGTTCATATGAACGCGTTGACCGCCTCCCGAACCATGACCGCCGCCGAGGCCGCAGAACTGATCCACCACGGCGACGTGATCGGCGCCAGCGGCTTCACCCCCTCGGGTTATCCCAAGGTGATCCCGGTGGCCCTGGCCGAGCGCGCCACCCGCTGGCACGAGGACGGCAGGCCGTTCCAGGTGTCCCTGTACACCGGCGCCAGCACGGGCGACGAGCTGGACGGGGTGCTGGCCCGGGCCAAGGCCCTGTCCCGGCGCCTGCCCTACCAGTCCAACCCCGACGTGCGGGCGGGAATCAACGCCGGCGAAATCGAGTTCACCGACATGCACCTCTCCCACGTGGGCCAGATGGTGCGCTGGGGGTTCCTGCCCAAGCCGACGGTGGCGCTGGTGGAGGCGGTGGACGTGACCGCCGACGGGCGCATCTACCTGTCCGCCTCGGGCGGGGCGTCGGCCTCGTACCTGCAGACCGCCGAGCGCATCCTGATCGAGCTGAACAGCTTCTACGGGCACGGGCTGAAGGGCTACCACGACGTCTACATCCCCGAGGACATGCCGCACCGGCAGACCATCCCCCTGCTCCACGCCGGCGACCGCATCGGCACCGACTACGTGCAGGTGGATCCTTCGCGCATCAAGGGCATCGTCGAGACCTGCCTGCCCGACCGCAGCGGCGGCTTCCGCGAACCCGACCAGGATTCCAAGACCATCGCCGCCCACATCCTGGCCTTCCTGAAGCGGGAAAAGCAGCTGGGCCGGCTGCACGGGGACCAGCCCTACCAGTCCGGCGTGGGCAACGTGGCCAACGCGGTGCTGGGCAGCATGGCGCTGGACCCGGCCCAGCCGCCGGTCTCGATCTACACCGAAGTGATGCAGGACTCCGTCGTCCAGCTGCTGCAGAACGACAAGCTGGTGGTGGCCTCGGGCGCCGCCATGACCCTTTCGCCCGCGTGCCAGACCCTGTTCAAGGCCAACATGGACGCCTGGCGCGACAGGTTCGTCATCCGCCAGATGGAGATCTCCAACAGCGCCGGCATCGCCCGGCGCCTGGGCATCATCGCCATGAACACCGCCCTGGAAATGGACATCTTCGGCAACGTCAACTCCACCCACGTCATGGGCACCCGGATGATGAACGGCATCGGCGGATCAGGCGACTTCACCCGCAACGCCTTCCTGCCCATCTTCATGACCCCGTCCACCGCCAAGGGCGGCGCCATCTCCTCCATCGTGCCCATGGTCGCCCACGTGGACCACACCGAGCACGACACCATGGTCTTCGTCACCGAGCAGGGACTCGCCGACGTGCGCGGCATGGGCCCCGAGCGCCGGGCCCGGGAGATCATCGAGAAGTGCGCCCACCCGGACTACCGCCCGCTCCTGCTGGACTACCTGGAATCCGGCCTGCGCAGCGGCTCCCGGCACACCCCGGTGACCCTGAACCGGGCCTTCGAGTTCCACAACCGGTTCCTGGAGACCGGCAGCATGCAGTATTAACCCTGGCCCGACCAGGCGCTGAAATGGCTGCCGTGCCTGCGCACTGCGATGGGCATGCCGAACAGCTGACCCACATGCTCCGAGCGCAGCACCTCGTCCTTGCGCCCGTCCATGAACACCCGCCCCTCCTTCAGCAGGATCACCCGCTCGATCGCCGGGACGATCTCCTCGATGTGGTGGGTGACCAGGATCAGGGTCTTGCCCAGCGCGGCCAGCTTTTCCATGGTCTCCAGGAAGCGGTGCCGGGCCGCCAGGTCCAGGCCGGTGGTGGGCTCGTCCAGCAACAGCGCCCCCGGATCCGGGGCCAGGGCGCGGGCGATGAGCACGCGCCGGGCCTCGCCGGTGGACATGGTGTCGACGAACTGGCCGGCCAGGTGCGCGGCGTCCACCAGCTCCAGCGCCGCGTGGGCCCGCTCGCGCATGGCCGGGGTCACCTTCTGGTTGCGGAACAGCCCGAGGCTGGAAAAGAACCCGGTGAGCACCACCTCCAGCCCGCGGCTGCGGCCGAACCCGCGGCCGTAGGTGAAGGAACTGTGCAGGTCGGCCGATACGATGCCAAGCTGCGAGCGCAGTTCGAACACGTCCCACAGGTCCTTGCCCAGGATCAGCAGGGTGGGTTCGCCGCCAGGCCCGAGCAGCGGGTAGTCCTGGCGGGTGATCAGCCGGATCAGGGAGGACTTGCCCGAGCCGTTGGGCCCCAGGATGGCCACGTGCTCGCCCAGGCGGATGTCGAAGGCAAGGTCGTGCAGGACCGGCTGCTCGCCCCGGACCAGGGTGGTTGAACGCAGGGAGATGAGCGGCGGGTCTTGGGACATGCCCCAGCATGCCCGCGCCGGCCCGGGTCCCGCCAGCCTTTCCTCAGCGCAGGGCCGTCTGGGCCGCCCCCAGGACCCGCCCGTCGCGCGTCCCCTGGGCGAAGACCACGGCCTTCAGGTTCTCCGGTTTCCAGCCCGCGCCCAAGGCCACCTGCGCGGTGGCGGCGAAGGGGGCCGCGCCGGCGACGCCCAGGGGCGTCAGGCTGCGCACCACCGCCGTGTGGGCCAGGCTGCGCCCCGCGTTCTCGCCGCGCAGCACCCGCGAGCTCAGCCCGCTTTCGGTGACGGCCAGGAACACCTCCGCCGGTTCCGCCAGCCCCTCGATCCGCACCGCCACGCCCCGGGCGTCACCGCTCCGGACGACCGTGACCGCCGCCTTGGGCCGGGCCGCCGCGGCGGCGATGGCCCGCAGGGCGCCGGCGCGGTCGCTGCCCACCAGCTCCGCGCCGCCGTCCACCACCATCTGCGGCGTGTACACCCCCGACTGGCTGAAGCGCCGGGCGTAGTCCCCCTGGCGCCGGGTGAACTCGGCGGCGGAGAACGGATCGGCCCAGCCCAGCCGGTTCCAGTAGTCCACGTGCTCGCCCAGCGCGATGACCTCGGCCCCGCCGACGCGCGGGGCGCGGTCCAGCTCCATCAGCAGCTGGTCGGCGGGAGGGCAGCTGGAGCAGCCTTCGGAGGTGAACAGTTCCACCAGGACCGGGGTTCCGGCCCCGGGGGCGGCGCCGGCGAAGGCTGCCAGGGTCATCAGGAGAAAAGGGACCGCCGTTCGCATGGCGCGCCTCCGGGGCATGATGACTTGAGGTGCCGTGCGGAGGTCCGGTGTGACCCATTCCTCCGGGCAGGGCGCCTCCCTATGCCAGACGCAGGTGCATCAGGAACTCCCTGTTCCCTTCCCCGCCCAGGATCGGGCTTTCGCAGACGGCCCTCGGCTTGAGCGCGGTGCCCTGGAAAAACTCCCAGATCTCCCGCTGCACCCGCTGGTGCACCTCGGGGTCGCGCACGATGCCGCCCGAGCCCACCTCCTCCCTCCCGGCCTCGAACTGGGGCTTGACCAGCAGGACCGCGTCGGCCGCCGGGGCCAGCGAAGGGATCAGGGGCGGGATCACCAGCCGCAGCGAGATGAAGCTCAGGTCCGCCACCAGCAGGCGGCAGGCCTCGGGGATGCGGGACGGGATCCCAGTAGCGCAGGTTGACCTGCTCCATGGAGACCACCCGGGGATCGCTGCGCAGGTTCCAGTGCAGCTGGTTGGTGCCCACGTCCACCGCGTAGACCCGCGCCGCGCCCCGCTGCAGCAGGCAGTCGGTGAAGCCCCCGGTGCTGGCGCCGGCGTCGAAGCAGGTCCAGCCGCCCGGGTCCAGGCCGAACACGCCGAGCGCGTGCTCCAGCTTGAGCCCGCCCCGGCTCACGAACGGCATGGCCTCGCCGCGCAGGCGCACGCTCGGCTTCCGCCTCGACCAGCGCGCCGGCCTTGGTGACCGGGCGGTCCCCGACCAGCACTTCGCCGGCCATGATGCGGGCCTGGGCCTTGGCCCGGGTCGCGCAAAGGCCGCGCTGGACCAGCAGCAGGTCGATCCGGATCCTAGCCATGGGCCTTCTTCTTGCGCATGGCCTTGCGGTAGCTGCTGACGTTCTGGTTGTGCTCGGCCAGGCTGGGGGCGAAGGAGTGCCCGCCCGTGCCGGTGGCGACGAAGTAGAGGTCACGCCCGAGCTCCGGCGCCTTGGCCGCCTCGATGGCGGCGGGGCCGGGGCTGGCGATGGGGGTGGGGGGCAGCCCGGCGACGCTGTAGGTGTTGAACCGGCTCACCCGGTGGATGTCCTCGGGGGTCGGGCCGGTGAAGCGCAGGTCGCCGCTCAGCCAGCGGGCGTAGAGCGAGGTCGGGTCGCACTGCAGGCGCATGCCCAGGCGCAGCCGCTGGGCGTAGACGCCGGCCACCCGCGGCAGTTCCTCGGGCACGGAGGTCTCCTTCTCCACCAGGCTGGCCAGGATCAGGGTCTGGTAGGGCGGCAGGGCGCCGCCGTCCAGGTCGGGGCGGACCTTGTCGCGGAAATGCTCGGCCAGCATGAGCATGATCTCTTCGGGCTCCTGGGCGTGGTTGACCCGGTAGGTGGCGGGGGCGATCAGGCCCTCGAGGCTTTCGGCCTGGGGGAAGCCGGCGGCGCCGGCCAGGCGCGGGCTCTTCCAGAGGGTCCAGAACACCTCCTCGGGGATGAAGTCCTTGAACCGATGCTGCACCGACCAGGCGTGCGCCCCCGGCGGCACGGTGATGCTGGTGAAATGGATCTCCCCGCGCCGGAGCTTGCCGGCCACCTCCGCCAGGCTGGCCCGGGGTTCGAAGGTGTACTCGCCGCGGATCAGCTGCAGCCGGCGCGCCCGGGCCCACAGCTTGAACAGGGAGGCGGAGCGGATCACCCCGGCCTGTTCCAGCTGGTCCGCCATGGCCTCCAGGGTGGCCCCGCGCTTCACCAGGATGGTGGCCTGGGTTCCCAGCGGGCCCTGGCCGAGCCACAGCCAAAGCCCCGAAAGCGGGATCAGGCTGAGGATGGCCGTGGCCAGGAGGAAACGCAGGGAAGTCTTGGGACGTGCCATGACTCAAGCGTAGCTCATCCCTTCAATTCCCGGTGCACCACGACCAGCTTGGGGATGTCCCGGCGCAGGCGCTGGGAGAGGATCTCCACCAGCGCCACGCTGCGGTGCTGGCCGCCGGTGCAGCCGATGGAGATGTTGTGGTAGGCCCGGCCCTCCTGCTGGATGTAGGGCCAGGCCCACAGCACCCAGTTCTCGGTGAGGGCGAGGAAGGTCTGGAACACGTCGGACTTGAGCAGGAAGTCCCGCACCGGGGCGTCCCGGCCGGTGAGTTCGCGCAGTTCGACCACGTAGTGCGGGTTGGGCAGGAACCGGGCGTCCAGCACCATGTCCGATTCCGCCGGGGTGCCGTTCTTGAAGCCGAAGCTGATCAGCCGCAGGGTGGTGCCCGCCACGGGCAGGTCCGGCAGCAGTTCGGAGATGCGCTGGCGCAGCTGGGACAGGGTCAGCGAACTGGTGTTGATGATGGCGCTGGCCATGGAGCGCACCGGCGCCAGCAGGGCCCGTTCCTGGGCGATGGCCTCCGCCACGTTGCCGTCCCTGGCGAGGAAATGGGGACGGCGCGATTCGGAGAACCGGCGCAGCAGCACATCGTCGCCGGCCTCCACGAACACCACGTAGACCGGAATGCTGCTGTCCATGAGCCGATCGACCAGGGGCGCCAGCTCCGCGGCGAATTCCGGGTGGCGGTTGTCCATGCCCACGGCCAGCCGCGGACGGGAGGGGTTGAGCTTGGCTTCGAGTTCCAGCAGCGGCTCGAGCAGCCGGGCGGGCACGTTGTCCAGGGCCGTGCAGCCGGCGTCCTCCAGGGCTCCCAGCACGGAGCGCCTGCCTGCACCGGAAAGTCCCGTCACGATCACCAGTTCCATGGCACTAAGCGAACCACAATGCCTGACAAATGTCAGCAGGGAACCCTGATGAAAGGCCAAAACCGGGCCACGTTGAATTCATGACCCAAAAAGTCAAGACGCTCCGGCGCCCCGAGGCATCCAATGCCGAGGAGAACAACCCATGCGTTTAACGCGTTTTTTCCCATCCGGCCTTCGGCCTGCCTCCCTTTGTCTGGCCCTTCTTCCCTGGGGCGCGGCCCGGGCCCAGGAATCCGGCGCCTGCCCCGGTCCCAGGGTCGTGCCCGGTGATGAGCCGGTCCGCCCCGAGGTCAATCCCCTGCAGGTCGGCCAGCCGGCCGCCGACATCCACGGCGTCGACAGCACCGGCTCCGTGACCGACCTGGCCCGGTTCAAGGGCAAGGTGATCCTCCTGGACGTCTCGGCCATGTGGTGCTTCTACTGCAGGCAGGACGCCGCGGCGATCCAGTACCTCTACCAGGAGTACGGCCCCAAGGGGCTGGCCGTGGTCACCTGCCTGTCCGAGGACGCCAACGGCGGCGCCGTCTCCCTGGCCGGCCTGAAGCAGTGGGTCGACACCTACCACCTGACCCAGACGGTGATGAACGACACCAGCGGCACCGGCAACGGGGATGCGGAAAAGGCCTACGTGAGCGTCACCGGGGGCTTCCCCACCCTGGTGGTCATCGACCAGGCCTTCAACGTCCAGTACCTCCAGGCCGGCCTGGACCTGGCGGCCGTGACCGCCAGGATCCAGGCGCTGGTGGGGCACTAGGTGCCTCCTCCTTTCGTTTGCTCGCTCCTGGTCCTGCTCCTCGGTTTCCCCGCCCCGGCCGGCCCGGTGCCCGGCTTCACCCTGAAGCGGCTCGACGGCTCCACCTTCAGGCTGGACGAGCACCTGAAGCGGCAGGTGATCGTGCTGGATTTCTGGGCCACCTGGTGCGGGCCCTGCACCCGCTCCCTCAAGAAGCTCCAGGAACTGCAGGCGCGCTACCCGGGCGTGCTGGTGCTGGCCATCGCCATCGACGACGGGCGCACCCTGGCCCAGGTGGCGCCCTACGTGAAGGGCCGCGGATTCACCTTCACCGTGCTGCTGGATCCCGATACGGCGGTATGCAGGATGGTCGACCCCGGCGGGGGGATCCCGTTCACCGCCGTCATCGACCGGCAAGGGGCCCTGGCCTACCGGCACAGCGGCTACCTGCCCGGCGATGAGCAGGCCCTGTCCTCCGCGGTGGCCAAGCTCCTGCCGTGAAGGCCCTGGCCATCCTCCTGGCCGTCCTGTCCGGCCTGGGGGCCCGGGCCGGGGGCCCCACCGTGGATGCCACCCTCGATCTGTTGCGCCGGCATGACCTGCTGGCCCACCCGGCCGGCGACTGGACGGATCGGCGCCTGGGGCAGTTCCAGAACGCCCTGTCCCTGATGGTCGGCATGGGGCCCTGGACCGGCGGCGCCACGGTGCGGGACGTGAATTGCTTCCAGCAGGATCCCAACGTCACCCTGGACCGGGCCCGGACGTCCCTGTACAAGCGCTACCTGAAATACGATTCCGACCGCTGGAGCCTCCAGCTGGGCGACTTCAACACCATGCTCGGACGCGGCCTGCTGCTTTCGGTCATCCAGAACCCGGCCATCCTCAAGGAGGAGACCCTTGACGGCGGGGATGCGCGCTGCCGGGTCGGGCGGCTGGAGGTGCACGCCCTCGGCGGCTCCGTCACCACCGAGAAGCAGGACCAGAGCTGGCGCGTGTCCGGCATGGAGGCCTCGCTGGCGTACCTCGGGGAGAACCGGGTGGCGCTGCGCGCGGTGAACATCCAGGACGGCCGGCTGCCGCCCTTCGGGCCGCCGGTGGGCCTGCGCCAGGGCCGTTCGTTCGGCCTGTCCGGACAGGACCGTTCCGGCGCCCTGAGCTACTACGCGGAATGGGGCCGCCTGACCTGCCGCGACCAGCAGCTCCCGCCCTGGCCGCTGCCGGTGGACCCCCGCAGCGGCGAAGGCGCCTACGGCAATCTTTCCTGGCAGCGCGGACCCTGGTTCCTCATGGCCGAGTACAAGCACTACGAGAACTTCGACGACGCCCTGAACAACCCGCCCCTGGCCGACCGGGAGACCGAGGAGAACGACCTCTACGACGCCTGGGGCCGGCGCGTCTTCATCCAGCGTTCGTTCGCCGAGCCCGACCTGACCGTGCTCCTCAGCGCCGGCCGCTACCGCCAGGAGGCCCAGGAGGGCCAGGACATCTACGGCGGGTTCAAGCTCCAGGACGGTTTCGGGCGGCTGGACCTGGCCTGCACCTATGGCCTGAGGACCGTCGTCTACCCGGAAAAGAAGACCGACGCCAGCCTGACCTGGCGCTTCACGCCCCGGTGGAGCCTGGACCTCGCGCTGCGCGACAAGCGCAACCGCCCACCCGGATCCGATCCCTATGAGGAGACCGACCTCACCGTCCAGGTGGCGTGGTCCCCCCGGTTCGCGGTGTACCTGATGCAGCAGCGTTCCAGCGTGGCGGTGTTCGACAGCACGCGGCTGTACGACGGCGGGATCCGGGTGAATTTCCGGAAGGGTTCCTACGCGGTGCTGTCAGGCGGGCGCCTGCGCGGCGGCGAGGTGTGCGCGGGCGGGCAGTGCATCACCCTGCCGCCTTTCAAGGGGTGGCAGATCGCGGCGCATATCTGCCTGTAGGCAGCACCGCAAGGTCCCTAGTCGTTGTCGATCCCGCCCGCGCTGAAGCGCATGACCCGCTGCACGGTCTCGCCGGACAGGCCCATCTCGGTCAGCGAGCCCGCTCTCGTCCGGCCCCATCTCGTGGACCTCCACCCGCTCGCGCAGGCTGGGACTGTCATCGGGCACATAGGCCGGCTGCGGCTCCACCCGGTACAGGTAGCTGATGATCTCGTCCTCGTAGCCGAAGCGCATCTGCTCGAAGTAGTCGTAGCTCTCGCGCTTGTACTCCACCAGGGGATCCTTCTGGCCGTAGCCGCGGAAGCCGATGGCCTCCTTCAGGTGGTCCATGACCAGCAGGTGCCGCTTCCAGGCGGAGTCGATGATCTGCAGGATGGCCACCCGCTCGTGCCAGCGCAGGATCTCCTCGCTGCCCAGGCGGCACTCCTTGTCCTCGTAGGCCTCCTGGACGATCCTGGCGAGGGCCTCGACCGCCTCGCCCGTGGCCATGCCGGCGAGGGCTTCCAGGTCCACCCCGCCCAGGGCGAACAGCTGCTCGAAGCGCTCCTTGAAGCCTTCCTGGTCGCGCAGCGCCCTTTTCCGGCAGGTAGTCGTGGATCAGGCCTTCGACGATCTCCGCGGCGATGCGCAGCACGTACTCCTTGGTGTTGCCCTTGAGGATCTCGCAGCGCAGGCCGTAGAAGAAGATGCGCTGCTTGTTCATCACGTCGTCGTATTCCAGCAGGTGCTTGCGGACCTCGAAGTGGTGGGCCTCCACCCGCTTCTGGGAGCGCTCGATGGCCCGGGTGACCATGCCCGCCTCGATGGGCTCGTCGTCGACCATGCCCAGGGTGGACATCATGCTCTTGATCCGGTCGCCGCCGAAGATCCGCATCAGGTCGTCTTCGAGGCTCAGGTAGAAGCGGCTGGAGCCCGGGTCGCCCTGGCGGCCGGCGCGGCCGCGCAGCTGGTTGTCGATGCGCCGGCTCTCGTGCCGCTCGGTGCCCAGGATGTGCAGGCCGCCGGCGGCGATGACCTCGACCTTCTCGGCCTCGGTCTGGCGTGGCCATCTCCGCCACCAGGGCGAGGAACTCGGGGGTCTCCTTGCCGTCCTCGGTCGTATAGCGCGACGCTTCAGCTTGCGCGCCTCGATCCGGGCCAGGCCCTCGGGGTTGCCGCCCAGCACGATGTCGGTGCCGCGCCCGGCCATGTTGGTGGCGATGGTCACCGCGCCCTTGCGCCCGGCCTGGGCGATGATCTCCGCCTCCTTGGCGTGGTGCTTGGCGTTGAGCACCACGTGGCGGGATCTTGGCCGTCTTCAGGGCCTCGGACAGCTCCTCGCTGCTCTCGATGCTGGCGGTGCCCACCAGCACCGGCTGGCCCTTGGCGTGCAGCTCCTTGATCTCCTCGACGATGGCCTTCTTCTTGCCCGTCTTGCTGGAGTAGACGGTGTCGGCGAAGTCGGTGCGGATCATCGGCATGTTGGTGGGGATGATCACCACTTCCAGCTTGTAGATCTGCAGCAGTTCGCGCGCCTCGGTCTCGGCGGTGCCGGTCATGCCGGCGAGGGTCTTGTACATCCGGAAGAAGTTCTGGAAGGTGACGGTGGCCAGCGTCTGGTTCTCGGCGTTGACCTCGACCCCCTCCTTGGCCTCGATGGCCTGGTGCAGGCCGTTGGACCAGCGCCGGCCCGGCATCATGCGGCCCGGTGAACTCGTCGACGATGACCACCTCGAGGCCCTTGCCGTCCTCCTTCTCCCGGACCATGTAGTCCACGTCCGCGCTTGTAGAGGTTGTGGGCCAGCAGGGCCTGGTTGATGCCGTGCAGGGTCTCGATGGCGGAGGGGTCGTAGAGGTTGGCGCACGCCCAGGAGCTGCTCGGCGTGGCGGATGCCGTCGTCGGTGAGGGTCACCTGGCGGTCCTTCTCGTCCACCTTGAAGTCGACCTCGTCCTTGACCAGCTTGGGCACCACCGCGTCGATGCGGAAGTACTTGGAGGTGTCCTCCTCGCTGGAGCCGGCGATGATCAGCGGGGTGCGGGCCTCGTCGATGAGGATGGAGTCCACCTCGTCGACGATGGCGTACACGAAGCCGCGCTGGGTGAAGTCCTCCAGGGCCCACTTCATGTTGTCGCGCAGGTAGTCGAAGCCGATCTCGTTGTTGGTGGCGTAGGTGATGTCGCAGGCGTAGGCGTCGCGCCGCTCCTCGTCGGTGAGCCCGTGCTGGATCACGCCCACGGACAGGCCCAGCCAGTTGTAGAGCCGGCCCATCCACTCGGCGTCGCGCCGGGCCAGGTAGTCGTTCACGGTGACCAGGTGGGCGCCCTTGCCGGCCAGGCCGTGCAGGTACAGGGGCAGGGTGGCGGTGAGGGTCTTGCCCTCGCCGGTCCGCATCTCGGCCACCTTGCCGCCATGCAGGACCATGCCGCCAATGAGCTGAACATCAAAATGCCGCATGCGCAGCACGCGCCGGGAGGCTTCCCGCACCACCGCGAAGGCCTCGGGGAGGATCTCCTCCAGGGTCGCGCCGTTGGCCAGGAGATCCTTGAAATAGGGAGTCTTGGCCTTGAGCTGCTCGTCGCGTGAGCGCCCTGGATCCCCGGTTCCAGGGCGTTGATCGCCTGGACCTTGGCCCAGAGTCGCTTCAACTCGCGATCGTTCTTCGAGCCGATGAGTTTCTTAAGGAGGTTATCAAGCATGCTGGAATCCAATCGCGTCAAGCTCTCGATTGTACCTTCGAAGGGCCGAAATTTCCCAGCATTGGTGGTGAATTTACCGCTCGCTCTTCGATCTCTTTATTATCTATTTATTTTTTATTTCAAGCGAAATTTGCGAAGAAATCCGGCTCCATCCTTCGGGCGCGTCCGCCGGTGTTATCCTGCCCATTCGGCCTCGCGCGCATTAGCAGGAACTCCTGCGGGCCTGTCTTTCCAGCTGATTCGAACATCGAGGCCCCACTGGAGGAACCCCATGGCCATCGAGCGCACCTTCGCCATCATCAAGCCCAACGCGGTCAAGGCCGGCAACGTGGGCAGATCATCAGCGAAATCGAAGCGCGCCGGCCTGATCCTGCGGGGCATGCGCCTGGCCCGGCTCACCCCCGAGCTCTGCCAAGGAGTTCTACCAGGAGCACGTGGGCAAGGGCTTCTACCCCGCGCTGGAGGCCTTCATGGTGGAAGGCCCGGTGGTGCTGCTCTGCCTGGAGGGCGAGAACGCCATCCTGCGCTGGCGCGACCTCATGGGCGCCACCGACCCGGCCAAGGCCGCCCCGGGCACCCTGCGCGCCCGCTTCGCCGAGGCCATCGACCCGCAACGCCACCCACGGCTCCGACAGCCCCGCCTCGGCCGCGCGCGAGCTGGGCTTCTTCTTCGGCGCCTACGACCTGGTGTAGAACCAGGGGCTCTCCTTGCATTTGGCGACCCAGAACCGGCCCAGGGCCTTGAGCACGATCATCAGCGGCACCGCGAAGATCAGCCCGAACACGCCGAAGGCGAAGCCGAAGAAGAAGATGGCCAGCAGCACCTCCAGGGGGTGCAGCCCGCTGGCCCGGCCCACCCACACCGGGGTGAAGTAGAAGGCCTCGGCCTTCTGCACCAGTTCGAACACCAGCGCCACCACCAGGAGGTGGCCCCAGGCCCGCGCCGCCCAGGGCGGAGAACAGCAGGGCCAGGGGCAGGGCGGTGACGTAGGGCGAATAGGGGACCACGTTGGCACAGGCCGGCCAGCAGCCCCAGCACCCAGGAGTAGGGCACCCCGAGGATCTGGAACGCCAGTCCCTGCAGGAAGGACATCACCAGCGCCACCGCCAGCTGGCCGCGGATGTAGCCGCCCAGCCGGCGGTTGATCTCGGCGGCCAGCGACTCGGCCTCCGAGCGGAACCGGAGCGGCACCAGTTCGCGCATCCCCCGGCCCAGTCCCGGCCCCTCCACCAGCAGGTAGTAGACGATGAGCGGCACCAGGATCAGGGTCATCAGCTCCAGGAACCAGCCCAGGAGGCCGGCCCCGGCCAGGCGCAGGCCGTGGATGAAGGCCATCGGGTCCACGCCCTCCAGGGTGCTGCGCAGCTTGGCCTGCACCACCGGGTGGGCGTTGAGCCAGGGCAGCCACCGGTTGATGACCTGCTCCTGCCAGGCCGGCAGGGCCGCCACCAGGCGCTCCACCTGGGCCACGAACGGCGGCACCAGCGCCCACAGGAACAGGCCGAGGACCAGCGTGAAGGCCAGGATGGCCAGCAGCGCCGCCCATCCCCGGCGCATGCGCCGGGTCAGCAGCGCGGTCAGGGGCTGCATCAGGTAGGCCAGCACCCCGGCCAGGAAGAAGGGCGCCAGCGCGGTGCGCAGGAACCACAGCGCCGCCGCCGCGGCCACGGCCGGGAGCAGGATCGGCAGGGGGATGCCCGTCCGCCCCGGCGCCGCCCCTTCGCTCACGGCTGTTCCGGGCTGGGGCTGGTGCTGCGGAAGAAATAGTGGATGCCCGAGGCCATGACCATGACCGCCATCAGGTAGAAGACCCAGGGCACCAGGAACCGGTGCCAGGGCACCGGCCCGATGGTGTTGAACAGCAGCGCCAGGGAGATGGCCAGCAGTTCCACGAAGGTGGTCAGCTTGCCCAGCCTGGAGGGCGTGAACTTGCTGGCGTGCAGGTGGTCGTAGGCCAGCAGGGTCACCAGGGAGATCACCACGTCCCTGGAGATGGCCAGGATGGTCACCCAGGGCGGAATCCGCACCGGCAGGCAGCCCTTGGGGAAGGCCAGCAGGATGAAGGCGGTTGTAATGAGCAATTTGTCGGCAGCCGGATCCAGGATCGCCCCCAGCGCCGACTTCTGGTTGAAGCGCCGGGCGATGTACCCGTCCAGGCCGTCGGTGAGACCCGCGCCCACGAAGAGGATGCAGGCCTCGGGCATCTGCCCGTACCAGACCGCGATGGCGAAGAAAGGCACCGCGAGGATTCGCAGCAAGGTCAATACGTTCGGAAGGGTGATTACCATGGTGTCCATCGTCGCAGTCATTGTAGCCATAGAACGGCCGCACCTTGTGATTAGTGTCTCAGCATTCCGGCTTGTTCCCCGGGTGAACCCATCGTAGACTGGACTGGGAGTTGAGAACATGTCTCACCATCAGCCGAAACCCCTCAGCAGCCTTCATCCGGGCGATGAAGCCTTGGTATTCCAGGTCATGGCCCAGGGGCGGATACGCCAGCGGCTGCTGGAGATGGGGTTCATCCGGGGCGCCCACCTGAAGGTGGAAAAATTGGCCCCCCTCGGCGATCCCATGGAACTTGTGATCAAGGGATATCACCTATCTCTCAGGCGGGAGGAGAGTCGAATGCATCCTCGTGTCCGAGGAGGATTGATGCCGATTACCCTTGCTCTGGCCGGCAACCCCAACTGCGGCAAGACCACGATCTTCAATGCCCTGACCGGGTCGCGCCAGCACGTGGGCAACTGGCCCGGCGTCACGGTGGAGCGGCGCAGCGGCTTCTTCGAAGGCCCTGGAGGGCAGGTGGAGGTGGTGGACCTTCCGGGGACCTATTCCCTTTCGGCCCAGAGCGAGGATGAGCGGATCGCCGCCCGGTTCGTGGCCGACCCCGCCGTGGACGTCATCGTCAACGTGCTGGACGCCGCCAACCTCGAGCGCAACCTCTACCTCACCACCCAGCTGCTCGAGCTGCGCCGGCCCATGGTGTTCGCCCTCAACATGATGGACGACGCCGAAGCGGCCGGCCTGAAGCTGGACCTGGAGGCCCTGGAGCAGAGGCTCCTGGGCGGTCCGGTGATCCCCACCGTCGGCAACCGCGAGGAGGGGATCCAGGCCCTGCGCGAGGCCGCCGTCCGGGTGGCGGGGAAGCCCGGGCGGGCCCCCCGGGCCGTGAACTACGGGCACGACCTGGAAGGCGAACTGGTCAAGATCGAGCGCGAGATCCAGCGGGACGAGGAGCTGGCCCAGGCCTGCCCGCCCCGCTGGCTCGCCCTGCAACTGCTGGAGCGCGTCCCCGCCGCCTGGCGCCTGGTGGAGCGCAGCCACGTGCGGAAGGCGGTGTCCGCGCAGGTCCAGTCCAGCCTCGGCTTCCTGGAGCCGCACCTGGGCGCCGACGGCGCCACCCTGGTCGCCGAGCGGCGCTACGGCTTCGCCCATGGCCTCGCGGCCGAGGTGCTGAGCCGCTCGGCCCGGACCCGGGCGGACTTCACCGCGCGCCTGGACGCGCTGCTCACCCACCGGTGGCTGGGCATCCCCATCTTCGTCGCCATCATGATCGCGGTCTACACGCTCACCTTCGTGGTGGGCAGGATCCCCCAGGACTGGATCGCGGGCGGCTTCGGCCTGCTCCAGGCGTGGGCCGGCGGCCGCCTGCCCCCGGGCGAGTTCACCAGCCTGCTGGTGGACGGCATCATCCCCGGCGTCGGGCGCGGTGGTGGTGTTCGTGCCGATCATCATGCTGCTCATGGGCTGCATCGCCTTCCTGGAGGACACCGGCTACATGTCCCGGGCGGCCTTCATCATGGACCGCCTGATGCACCTCATGGGGCTGCACGGCAAGAGCTTCATCCCGCTCATCATGGGCACCGGCTGCAACGTGCCCGCGGTGCAGGCCACCCGCACCATCGAGGCCCGCGAGGACCGCTTCATCACCATCCTGGTGACGCCGCTGATGTCCTGTTCCGCCCGCCTGCAGATCTACATCGTCATCGCCGGGACCTTCTTCCGCCCGGTGCAGGCCGCCTTCGCCATCCTGGCCATGCACGCCCTGGGCTTCGCGCTCGCCATGGCCGTGGGCAAGCTGCTGCGGCTCACACTGTTCCGCGGCGCGGGCGCCCCCTTCGTCATGGAGCTGCCGCCGTACCGCCTGCCGGTGCTGAAGAGCGCGCTCATCCACATGTGGGAGAAGGGCGCGGTGTTCCTGACCCGTGCCGGCACCACCATCCTGGCCGGCGCCACCCTGATCTGGTTCCTGTCCCACTACCCGGGCATCTCGAACCGCTCCTGGAGCGAGGACCTGCGCCGGCAGGAAGCGGCGGTGCGCACCCTCGGGCTGCCGCCCGCCGAGGAGTCCGGCAGGCTGGACGAGCTGTCCATAGCGCACCGCAGCCGCGTGGTGAACACCAGCCTCGCGGCCTCCATCGGCAAGGCCCTGCAGCCGGCCCTGGCCCCCATCCTGGATCCCGATGGCAAGCGGCCCGAGGCGTGGAAGGACAGCGTCGCCCTGACCGCCGGGTTCGTGGCCAAGGAGATCGTCGTGAGCACCATGGCCGTGATCCACCACGCCCGGGAAGACCGGGACGACGGCGCGGGCGGGCTGGGCGCGGCCCTGCGCGACCGCTCCGGCCTGACGCCGCTCACGGCGCTCGCGTTCATGGTGTTCACCCTCATCTACACCCCGTGCCTGGGCACCGTGGGCATGATCCTCAAGGAGACCGGCAGTCTCCTGTGGACCGGCTTCAGCCTCGTCTATGGACTGGGCCTGGCGTGGCTCATGGCCTGGTTCACCGTCCTGGGCGGACAGGCCCTGGGCTTCGCGTGAGGCGTCGATGACCTTCCAATCCTGCATCGTCCTCGCCCTGGTGCTCCTGTGCGTCCTCTATTTCCTCAAGGACCTCCTGCGCTCCGCCGTGACCGGCGGCTGCGGCTCCGGCTGCGGCTCGTGCAAGCAGGGCTGCCCGGCCAAGAAGCTTGAAGCGCTCCGCCACGGCCTGGAGAAGTAGATTCACCCCATGCAGGCGTTCGGGTCCCCCTCATCGTGTCGGCAGTTCGTTGGATTTGAAAAGCGCCTCGGGGCCGACGGATGCTCGTGTCGTTGGGGCCCCGAGGCGCTTTTCAAATCCAACGGAGAGCGGGTCCCGGGTCCGCGGGCGCTACCGCTTGATCCAGTGCGAGTCCCGGTCGCTCGCCCAGGACCATTTTGGCAAGCGCATGTCTCTGGTGTCCGTGCAGGCCTGCTGCAGATCGGTCAGTGCGGCCGTGGCATAACCGGCGCAGACCCTTTGCCGGATCCAGTAGGGGAAGTGGGGTGGGACACGCCCTCCGTTGGAATTGAAAAGCGCCTCGGGGCCCCAACGACACGAGCATCCGTCGGCCCCGAGGCGCTTTTCAATTCCAACGACCTGCCGAGACGATGGGAGGGACCTGAGCGCCTATTACCCTATTTGTCCGGGTCGAGTTCGCGGGATTCGGCGAGGACCGTTATGAAGCGCTGCAGTTCGTCCTGGCCCAGGATGCCCCGGCGCTGGAGCATGCGCACCAGGCCGAGCACCAGCGCGCGCGTGCCGTACCCCTCCAGGGGGCGCACCTGCTCGGCCATGGCCGAACGCTGGTGGATGATCTCCACGGGAGGGATGACCGGGGCCGGCGCGGGAGGTGCCTTGGGTTCGCTGAAGAAGCTGAACGGGCTGGTCTCCTCGGTGGCCCGGGGTTCGGGCTCGTAGGGCGTCATCATCAGCTCCAGCGGGACCGGCAGGCTGTGGCTCGGCGTGGGCAGCGCGCCCACGTCCAGCGGCATCGGCGCCATCCCGGCCCCCAGCCTGGAGTAGTGTTCGTTGATGGCCTGGCGCAGGGCGGTGTGGCTGGCCACCACCGGCTCGATGGTCAGGCCCGAGGCGAACCGCGCGCTGTCGATGGCGTTGAGGTCCATGGGGTCGGCCATGGCCAGCACGAGCGACTTGGGCTCCTTCAGGCCCACCGGCAGGATGTTCATCTGCTCCGCCAGCCGGCGCGGGATCCGCTGCAGCACCGCGTGCGGGATGTCCAGGTTCTTCAGGTCCAGCCGCGGCACCCCGGTCTGCCGGGCGAGGAAGTCCATCAGGGCATCCTCGGAGATGACGCCCGTGGCCACCAGCGTGCTGCCCAGCCGCTCCCCGGAGAGGCGCTGCTGGCGCAGGGCCTCCTGGAGCTGGATGGGGGTGATCAGGTTGGCCTCTATCAGCAGTACACCCAATTTTTTGGTCTCTGGCAGCATCGGACCCGGACCTTTCCAAGTTACTATTTTGCATGCAGTTTAGCGGGTGATCTGGTTCGGCGCCAGAAAGATGGGATGGATGGAAAAATCTTCGGAGTTGCTGGTGCGTTCCGCCCTCCACGACCTGGCCAACGTGCTGGCCGGCGTCAGGGGGATCATCGACCTGAACCTCCCCGGCCAGCCCCTGGCCCAGCGCGACCGGGAGCGCCTGGAGGCGGTGATCGAGGAAGGCGTCGCCACCCTTGACCGCTGCCGGCACCTGACCATGGCCAGCCTCCCCGAAGCCCCCCTGGAGGACGGCCCGGCCTGGCGCGAACGGCTCCAGGAGGATCTGAAGCCCATGGGCACCCTGTTCCGCAGCCGGTTCGACGTGGTGTTCGAAGGGGTGCCGGACTGGGACCGGTGGCCCGGCCAGCTGCTGCGCGGGTACATCCGGGCGGTCACCCGGCAGGTCGTGCCCTACGCCCGCGGTGCCGTCATGACCCTGCGCCTCTCCGCCGCCCCTGAACAATGGCGGCTTGCCTGGAGCCCAGTCCCGGCGCTGCCGGAAGCCCTCGCGCCCGGCCCCGAGGACCGCTCCCTGGACCTCAGCGCCCGCTGGGCCGCCCGGGTCGGCCAAAGCATGGATGCCGAGCTTTCATGCGAAGCCGGCACCCTCATCGTCCGGGTGCCCAGAAGGGACCCGTGACAAAAGGCATAAACAGGCTGGAACATCGCAGATAGGGGTTCCCGGCAGGGTAGAATGGAAATGATGCGCATATAAGGAGTTTTTCGTGCTGATTCTGGTCCTCAATGCCGGCTCGTCTTCCCTCAAATTCAATCTCATGGACATGGACAACGAGGAGACGCTCGCCGAAGGCATCGCGGAGCGGGTCGGCATGTCGGAAGGATTCATCCGCTGGACCATCCAGGGCGAGAAGGGCCGGCTGGAACTGGACATGAACGGGCATCGCAAGGCCCTCGCCGCCATCATGGAACAACTTCACAAGACGGTCCTGGTGGGCGACCGGGAAGTGGGCGCGGTGGGGCACCGGGTGGTGCACGGCGGCGGCCTGTTCGTCGACCCGGAGCTCATCACCCCGGCGGTGCTCTCCGAGATCGAAGAACTGACCTTCTACGCCCCGCTGCACATCCCGCCCAGCGTCTCAGGCATCCGCACCGCCCAGGAACTGTTCCCCGGCGTGCCGCAGGTGGCGGTGTTCGACACCGCCTTCCACCACACCATGCCCGATTACGCCTACACCTACGGCCTGCCCTACGAGCTTTCCCAGAAGCTGGGCCTGCGCCGCTACGGGTTCCACGGCACCAGCCACCAGTACGTGGCGGAACGCACCGCCGAGCTGCTGGAGCGCCCCATCGCCGAGACCAGGATCATCACCTGCCACCTGGGCAACGGCAGCAGCATCACCGCCGTGGACGGCGGCAAGTGCGTGGACACCTCCATGGGGCTCACCCCGCTGGAAGGGGTGATCATGGGCACCCGCTGCGGCAACGTCGATCCCGGCGTGCTCACCACCGTGATGGACCAGGAAGGACTGGACAGCAAGGGCCTGGCCAACCTGCTCAACAAGAAGTGCGGCCTGCTCGGCATCTCCGGCGTGTCCTCCGACTGCCGCGAGGTGGAGGAGGCGATGGGCAAGAACAAGCGGGCCCGCCTCGCCCTGGAGACCCTCTGGTACGGCGTGCTCAAATACGTCGGCGGCTATGCCGCGGCCATGAACGGGGTGGACGCCATCACCTTCACCGGCGGCATCGGCGAGAACTCCAACGTGCTCCGCGCCTGGGTCTGCCGCCGGCTGACCTACCTGGGCGTGCAGCTGGACGAGGAAGTCAACGACAAGCGCAGCAAGGCGCCGCGCTTCATCTCCAGGCCGGGCTCCAAGGTCGCGGTCGCGGTGATTCCCACCAACGAAGAACTGATGATCGCCCGGGGCACCCTGCGTGCGACCACTGCGCGCGGCTAAATGCATGTTTTTTGATCTTGGCCCGGCGCCCCGAAGGGCGTAGGCTTGAGCATTGGGCCACCGTGGGGGCCCCAGAGGAGTCCCGTCATCACATGAGCAAGCAGCGCGGCCTTGGAAGCCTGGCAGACCTCGCCAAGATCCTGGAGGAAGCCTCCAATCCTGAATCCAACCTTCGGGAGGACAGGAAAGAAACCAAACCGAAGCCGGTCCTGGCTCGCAAGAGCGGGGCGGCCAAGCAGATGCGGGTCCTCGACCCCAAGCGCAAGCTCTGGTACGAGAAGCGCCTGAAAGAGCAGGTCGACGAGGCCAGGGAGAACGCCGTGGCCGCCGAGGCGCCGGCGCCGGTCCTGCACACCCCCTCCATCACCCGCGCCGCCGCCACCCGCGCCGGCGGCAGCCTGCTGGAGAGCCTGGCCACCGCCAAGGAGGCCAGGCCCAAGGCCGAGAACGGCAAGGGCCGCGCCGAAGCGTGGCGCCGCAAACCGGGGGACCCGATCTTCTAGGGACTATGGACGGATAGCCAGGCCGCGCCCGTCCAGGGCCTCTTTCCATTGGTTGGGCGAACGCGCGCCGGCCGGGTAGGCCACGCCGTCAGCCCCGTTCAGGAGGGCTTCCGCCGCCAGGCCCTCGTCCCCCGAGGACCGGAACAGCACTGCCAGCGCCAGCCGGGCCGCGCCCTGCACCAGGCCGGCCGCCTCCCCTTCGGGCTCGGCCTGGAGCAGGATCTCCCCGCATCCGCGCGTTTCGAGTTCCGCCATCCAGGCCAGGGCGTCGCGCCCCTCGGGCTCATCCGCCAGGGCCACGCGCCAGTCCGACCCGGTCAGGGCCGCCCGCACCGCCACGGCCGCCCGCGCCCGCCCGCAGGTCTCGACGATGGCGGCCAGGGTGGGATCCATGGCGGCCGACCGCCCGGGCAGGACGATCCGGTCGATCCCCGCCGCCAGGGCCTCTTCCACTTCCGCCCAGCCGCGGAAATCCGCCTCCAGGGAGATCGGGATGGACAGGGCGCCCGCGGCCTCGCGGATCCAGCCGGACCGGTCGCCGCCGGGCTCCGCCTCCCGGAACAGGATCCCGTCGGCCCCTTCCAGCTCCAGCCGGCGGGCCTGGTCCAGGGGGGACGGGACGGCCCCGGGGCGGATCTCGATCACTGGCACGATGCGCTTGGCGTCCATGGCATTCCCTCAATTGCTGTCCGGGGTCCGTTCCGGCCCGGGCCGCTCGCCCAGGCCGCACAGGGTCTTGCCCAGCAGGGCGAGGCCGAAACACCCGGACTTCTCCAGGTGGGCCTGGATGCCCACGGCGCGGCCGCGGCATTCCAGGACCGAAAAGGGCCGGCCGTGAACGGCGACGGCCAGGGTCTCGCTGGTGGGTTCCAGGCCGTGGGAGTGGGAAAAGAAGAGCCAGCCGCCGCGGATCTCCGGGAACAGGGGATGGCCCTTCTGCTGGCGCACCGGGGACCAGCCCCAGTGCGGCACCTTGACCCCGGGCCCCAGCCGCCGGACGATGCCGGGGATCAGCCCCAGGCCCGTGCCCCGGGGCGATTCCTCGCTGCCCTCGGCCAGGATGTGCAGGCCGACGTTGATCCCCAGCACTGCGCGCCCGTCCGCGGCCATCTGGGGCAGTTCGCGCCACCAGCCGGTGCGCTTGAGCAGGGCGGAGACGGGTTCCATGGGCCCCGCGCCCAGCAGGATGACAGGCCCGGCCGGGGCGGCCTGGTCCGGCCGCCCGGCCCGGCAGGAATCGAAGCCCAGGCGCTCCAGGGCCCCTTCCAGGGCGTAAAGGCTCTCGGTGCCGCAATGGACCAGGGTGATCATGGCAGTGCCCCGCTTTCCAGCAGATCGGTCAATCGTTCGCCCTGCAGGTCCCCGGGCAACGCGAACCGGCCGCGCTCGGGGCCCACCGCGGCGAAGCGCCAGCGGAGCTCCGGGCGCAGGGCGCGCGCCGCGCGCAGGGCCGCGGCGTCGTCCTGGGAATCGCCCACGAAGGTGATCCGGCCGGCCCGGAACGCGTCCGCCAGCTGCACCAGCCCTTCCGGGCGCGGCTTGCGCAGGTGCGGCGCGCTGTCGGCCACCGCCGGCAGGGTGAAGCCGAGCACCTCGAAGGCGAAACCCAGCTCCCGGGGCGGGCGGCCCGTGCAGATGGCCAGGTCCCCGCAGCCTTCCAGCTGCGCCCGGGTCACCAGGGCCCGCTCCAGGTGCCGGGTGCGGGCGTAGTGGGCGCGCACGGCGGCGGCGCAGCGCGGCTCCCATTCGGCGATGTCCGCCTCCAGGCCGTCGAAGGCCGCGCCCCGGATCGGCTCGCCGCGCCGCGCCAGCGCCACCGCCGCGGCGGCGAGGCGGAAATCGTTGTTGAAGCTCCCGGCCCGCTTGAGGCTCAGGTAGTCCTCGCCATGCCAGGCCAGGCCCGGCGCCAGGTCGCCCAGGGCCCCGGCCACCGCCTCCGTGAAGGCGCGGCCGGGATCGATGAGCACCCCGTCCACGTCCAGCACCAGCAGACTGCCCCCGCCTCCGGCCCGCGGCCGGATGGGCGCGCCGTCGGGGAAGCCCGCCGCCGCGCGCAGCGCCCGCAGGCGCTCCGGCCGGCCCAGGGCGTAGGCGCCGCAGGCCGATTCGCGCAGCAGCAGCACATGGCCGGGCCGGTCCACCGCCAGGCGCTGGGTGCGGGTCCTTCCCGCCGCATCGTCCCGCAGCAGGACCACCAGGGCCTCGCGGGCGGCGCCCAGGAGAGCCGCCACGGCGGCATCATCGGCAGCCAGGGGCTCGCCCAGGTCCATCCAGACCTGGTCGCCGGCCCGGGTCACGGGCGGCGCGCCGCCCTCCGGCAGCGGCACCGGCCGGCCGCCGCGGTCCGCGATGCGCCGGCCCCAGAGGGGCAGCAGCGCGGGCGCCAGGAAGACCCGCCCGGGAGGTTCCACCGCCAGGACGGTCTCCAGCAGGCCTTGCAGGGACGGCCCGGCCAGCACCCCGCCTTCAGGGGCGCCCAGGGCGGCGGCGCAATCCACTTGGAAATCCATCAACCCAGGATAACCCGCGCGCGATTTCAGCTTCCAGCCTTTCGCGGTTCCGCCTCCTTTGACTTCCCGCCCGGCAGCCTCGATCATGAAGAATATGATGCCGCTGCCCAAGCCCCGTACCCGCTGCCTTTTCCGGGTGGCCGGTCTGGTGGCGGTCCTGCTGTTCCTTGGCCGCGGGACCCCGTTGCGCGCCGACGAGCCCGCCGGCCCGGTCGCCAAGCCCCTGCCGGCCGCCGCGGTGGAGGCCATTCCGGTGGCCCTCGACGCCGACGCCAGGCAGAAGCTCCTGGCCACGGGCATCTGCACGTCCTATTTCCGCGAACAGCCCAAGGTCGACCTGTGCCCCTGTCCGGCGGCCGCCTCCGACATCCGTTCCACCCTCGCCGGGGTCCAGCCCAACCTCGGCATCCAGACCCTGGCGGCCCAGCCCATGCCCGCGTGGCTCGCCGCCAGGGCCGACCGCGACGTCACGCTCTACAACCTCCTGCAGCAGTTCCGCAGCATGGAGGGCATCCAGGTACTATTCTGCGGGCCAGGGCAGGATGCGGCTCTTCTGCAACGCTTCGCACCTGGTCAAGGGACCGGCCGATCGCACGGCGCTGGCCGACCCCCACTATTCGGCCATCGAGCCCGCCCACGAATTCTACGTGGAGCAGGACGATTCGACCTTCGGCAGGACCCTCTACGCGGTGACGGTGAAGGGCCTCGGCGGCGGCGCGGTCGAACTCGCCATGACCAATGTCGAACAGGTCCGTTACGGCCTGTTGCCGGTGCTCGGTCCGGGAGCCCTCAAGCTCGCCCTGGTGGTGCAGCCGTCGACGGACGCGGGATGGCTGTACTTCTACGGCAACGTCGGCGTCAGGACCGGCCGGATGTTCGGCATGGAGAACCGGGTGCGCGCCAGCTTCTCCAACCGCCTTTCCGCCCTCTGCACCTGGTTCGCGAAACAGGCCGCAGGAACCTAGGATGACTGCGACGTCCGTTGTCCCGCCCGCCGTGCCTTACGATGGGCTTCGGGTTCCGGGTTCTTGCGCCGACCCATCGGCGCGTGATCCGCTTGGCCCCTCCTCGCTCCGCTGCGGGGGGGCCAAGCGATCACGCTGCTCCTTCCCCCCAAGGGCCGAGTCGGTTCGTCTTCGTTTCATTGAACAAAATTCCAAACAACAATCCCGGGACCCTGGGCCTTCCAGGGAGCGGCCGCCTCGCCCCCATGCCGCCAACCGAAGGAACCCCAAACCCAGGCGGGGAAGGCCAGCGTGAGACCTTGGCGCACGCGCAGGAGGCGAAGCCGACGAGCATGCGGCAAGGCTCTCACGCACCGGTGGGTCGGCGCACCCGCACGGAACCCGCCGCCAACCAATAGGCGCGACGGACGCTACCGTCAACCTAGGCCGGGATGGCGTGCGGCGAGGGGAGGCCGTGGCCGAAGAGGTGCCGGGCGGGCGTGGTTTCGGCTTCGTCCAGGGTCCAGGCCTGGGGGTTGGCCAGGATGGCCCGGGCCAGGTCCACGTGGAGGGCGTGGCCGGCGCGATAGGCCTCCACGAAGCCTTCCAGGGGCGCGCCCAGCAGGCGCAGGTCGCCCAGCAGGTCCAGGATCTTGTGGCGCACCGCCTCGTCCTCGAAACGCAGGGACTCGTTGAGCGGCCCCTGGGGGCTGAACACCACCGCGTTTTCCAGGCTGCCGCCCTTGGCCAGGCCGAGGGAGCGCATGTGCTCGATGTCCCGGTCCATGCAGAAGGTCCGGGCGATGCCCAGCTCGCGCACGTACTTGGCCGGGGTCAGGGTCAGCTCGCGGGTACTGCCGGCCGATGGCCGGGTGATCGAAATCGATGGTGTAGGCCACCCGCAGACCCTTGAACGGGCTGATCCGCACCCACTTGTTGCCGCTGTGCACTTCCACCGGGCGCAGGATGCGCAGGGCCCGCGACCATACCGCCATCTCGCGGATGCCCGCCTCCTGGATCGCCTGGACCCATGGGCCCGCGCTGCCGTCCAGGATGGGGAGTTCCTCCCCGGTCAATTCCACCGTCAGGTGGTCAATTTCCAGCCCCATGAGGGCTGAAAGCAGGTGTTCCACCGTCTGCAGCCTGATCCCGTCCTTGTTCAGCGTGGTGGCCAGGCTGCAATCCCCCACGAACTCGGCTCCGGCCGGGATGTCCACCCCCGAAGGCAGGTGGCGGAAGACGATGCCCGAAGCATGCTCCGCCGGGCGAAGCACCACGGTGCAGGGACGGTCCCCATGCAGTCCGTTGCCGCTGAGGGTGACGGAGTGGGCGAGGGTCTGGGCGTGGCGCGTACGGGGCATGATTGGGCCTCGCGAGAATGATGGCAAGATCCATGCCGCGCTGTAGGTTATCAAATCAAAAGACTTATAAAAAATCGAGGTTTCCGGGTTGTAGGCCAAACGACCACACCCTGTGGTGGCGGCCCATGGAATAATGAATGACTTCGGTAAAACCCCATGTCCCCAGCGCCACCGATCCTGGAACCCCGGTCCGGGTCGCGCCTGGCCGGCGTCGACTGGCTGCGCGGCCTGGCGATGGCGCTGATGCTCATCAACCATACCCGGGATTTCCTGCATGCGGAATCCTTCTGGCACCGGGCCACCGATCTTTCCGTGATCAGTTCGGCCACCTTCCTGACCCGCTGGATCACCCACTTCTGCGCCCCGGTGTTCCTGTTCCTGGCCGGGCTCAGCGTCCACCTCATGCTCCAGGGCGGCAGGGACCCGCGCGCGGTGCGGCGCTTCCTGTGGACCCGGGGGCTGTGGCTGGTGTTCTGCGAATTCACCCTGGTGACCCTGGGCGCCGAGTTCCAGTGGGAGCCCTGGCGCCACACCCTGCTGGCCCAGGTGATCTGGGTGCTGGGGGTCAGCATGATCCTCATGGCGCTGCTGGTGCGCCTGCCCTGGGGCTGGATCCTGGGCCTGGGGCTGGCGCTGGTCTTCGGGCACAACCTGCTCGACCCCATCCAGGCCGGGGCCGGTCCATGGGCCGCCGTATGGACCGTGCTGCACCAGGTGGGGCCGGTCACCCCCTTCGGCACCCCGTTCCCACGCATCTACTTCCTCTATCCGGTGATCCCGTGGCCCGGGGTCATGGCCCTGGGCTTCGCCCTGGGCCGCTGCTACCAGCTGGAGCCGGCCCGGCGCCGGCGCCTGCTGGCACGGTTGGGAGGCGCCGGCATCCTGCTCTTCGTGCTCATCCGGGCCTGGGGCGGCTACGGCGACCCGGCCCCATGGAGCGCCCAGACAAACGGCTTCCGGACCCTCCTCAGCTTCGTCAACACCACCAAGTACCCGCCGAGCCTGCTCTACCTGCTCATGACGCTCAGCCCTGCCCTGCTGCTGCTGGCCTGGCGCGAAGGGCGCGCCGCGAACCCGCTGGACCGGGCGCTGTCGACCCTGGGCCGGGTGCCCATGTTCTTCTACCTGCTCCAGTGGCCGGTGGCGCACGGGATGGGGGTGCTGTTCCATGCCCTGGCGGGCAAGCCGTGGCGGGCCGTCCTGCACCTGCACCGGCCCTTTCCGGCCGAACTGGGCTTCCGCCTCTGGGCGGTCTACCTGGCCTGGGCGCTCGGGCTGGCCCTGCTGTTCCCGCTCTGCAAAGCGTACGCGGGGCTGAAGCAGCGGCACCGGGACGGCTGGTGGTGGTCCTACCTGTAGCGGGCCCAGTCTTCCGGGGTGGTGAGCTTCAGGTTGCTGGCCGGGGCGGGGATCAGCTTGACGCGCCGGCCCATGGCCTCCAGCAGGGAGACGTCGTCGGTGCCCTGGAAGCCGGCCGCCCGGGCCCGGTCGAAGGCTTCGCGCCACAGGCCCAGCCGGGCCACCTGGGGGGTCTGGGCCCGGAAGATGCCTTCCCTCGGCTCGGTGCCGAGGATCAGGCCGGAGGCGTCCACCCGCTTGAGGGTGTCGGTGGAGGGTTCCCCCAGCACGGCGCCGTCCCAGGTCGACAGGGCTTCGATGGCCGCGCGCACCGGGCCCGCCGGAGGGAAGGGACGCACCGCGTCGTGGATCAGCACCGCAGCCCCGGGCGCGTCCGGCAGGGCGGCGAGGGCCAGGGCGACCGATTCCTGGCGGGTGTCGCCGCCGGCCACGGCTTGGTGGGGCACGGGGAAGCGCCAGTCCCGCACCTGCCCCAGCCGGTCCTCCGGCACCGCCAGGACGATGCCCGCCAGCGGCGGCATCTCCGGCACCAGGAACGCGCGCACGGTCGCCTCGAGCAGCGGCACGCCGCCCCAGTCCCGGAACTGCTTGGGCACCCCGCCGCCCATGCGCAGCCCGCGGCCGCCGGCGGCGATGACCAGGTAGGCGGCCTCAGTATTGGCGAGTAATGAATGATTCAAAACCGCGATCCTTGCAGAACGGGGCGAGCTGTTCGGTGGCCACCTGGGCCTGCTCGAGACGGGCGTAGGCGCCCACCCGGACGCGGTGCACCGTGCCGCCGTCCGGCCGCTGGACGACCTGGGTGGTCACCGGCCCGAAGGAGGCGCGCAGTTCCCGGGTGATGCGGTCGACGGCGGCGGCATTGGCCAGCGCCGCCACCTGGATGGTGTACGGGTTGCCCGCCAGCACCGCCGGGTTCACCGGCGCCGGGCGGCCCTTGGCGTCGACGCTGCGGATGCGTACGCCGGTGACCCCGTGGTGCAGCATGCCCAGTTCCTGGGCGGCCCGCTGGGACACGTCGAGGATGCGGCCGCGGATGAACGGGCCCCGGTCGTTCACCCGGAGCACCACGCGCTTGCCGGTGGCCAGGTTCTCCACCTCCACCGCGGTGCCGAAGGGCAGCGTCCGGTGCGCGCAGGTGAGCGCGGACGGGTCGTAGGTCTCGCCGTTGGCGGTGACGCCGCCGGCGAAGCCGTCGCCGTCGCCCCCGTACCAGCTGGCCTGGCCGCGCTCGACGTAGACCCTGGCGGCCTCGCTCGGCGGATCCTCGGCCGGCCCCAGCGGAGGGGCCTTGACCGGCTTGGGCGCGTCGACCGAAAGCCTCGGGCTGCTGCAGTGCAGGGCGAACAGCAGGACCACGAAAAGGGAGGAGTAGCGGGCGAAATCCCGCACTTTCGGCATGATGCTGCGGTGGATTTCATAGGGCACGATGGCTGCCGGCAAACCTATGACCTGGATGTCCTCGATCCAAACGGTGAACATCCGGCTCCAGTTCTGGGTAGACAGCACATTGAAATCCATGGTTCTCCGTAAAAAGATCTAGGGCAGCTAGGAGCCCTGTGACCACATTATAACCGATTCGGGCCGGATTGCAAACCCGCACTCTGCCCCGCGGGCCCGGTCCAGGGCTGGGCGATCGGCAAAAACAGATATGTTATTAAACAGACTACAATAATTCAGATTTTATTGCACCTTGGGGATTTCGCCGTAACGGAAGGCCTTGGGCCGGTTGCGGTCCGCCAGGAATGAAGCGGGGAGCCGTTTCATCTGTTTTTCCGCGGCCAACTGGGTCGGGAACCGGCCGTACAGGACCTGGTAGCAGACCCGGCCGTCGCGCATGGAGATGGGCCTCAGGAAGATATCCGGCTCCTGGCCCTTGAAGATCTCCACCAAGTGGCGGATCGTGTCGCCCTGGCAGGCGATTTCCAGGCGCAGGGTGTAGTGCCCGCGCGGGACTTCCCTGGCCAGCCGCTCACCCTGGCGCAAGGCCTGCTCCAGGTCGCCCTGCTCCAGGGCCTTCAGCCGGGCCGGGATGGAGATGTCCACCACGGGCGGTGCGGGAGGCGGCTGGACGACCGCCGGCGCCGGGAGCGGGCACGGGAGCCGGCGCCGCCGCGGCGGGGGCGGGTTCGGCTGGCGGCGGCGCCGCCGCGGCGGTCGCGGGGGGCTGGGCCGGGGCTTCCGCCGGCTGCGCGGCCGGGACGGGAGCGGGCCGGGCGCGCCGGGTGAACCAGGCCCAGCCGGCCGCGCCAAGGACCACCAGGACCAGGAGCGCCAGCAGCGCCCTGCGCAGACCCTTGCCGGCCGGGGTCCGGCCATCCGGGGTCCGGCGTTCCGTAGTCCGGCCATCCGGGGCGGCGGACGGTCTTTCGATCGGTGCGGGGGGCTCCTCCGGAGGGACGGGGAGGGACAGGGGGACCAGGGCGACCGGCGGCTCCTCCTCGTCGATCATGGGCTGGATCGGCATCGAGGGGGTCGGCGGGTAGCCCTGCCCGGGCGCCACGGACAGGTCGGGCGGCGCCACCGGGGTGGGGGCCAGGGCCTCCGCGGGCAGATACAGGGGCTCGGGCACCGTGACCGGCGGGGGTTCCTCGCCCAGGGACTGGGAAAGGTGTTCCAGGTTGGTGGTGGGGCGGGCCGCCTCCTCGATGGTGGAGAACAGCGAGGGCACCGTCTCGGGCGGGGGCTCGGCCAGGGGCGGGGACAGCGTCTCGGGCTCGGGCGCCAGCGCCTGCGCCAGCGCCGAGTCGGTCCAGGGGCGGCATCTCGTGCAGCCTGGCCCAGCCCATCTCCCGCAGGAACAGGGCGAAGGCGCCCAGGCGCAGCGGCTCGGCCATGGATTCCCGGCTCAGCTCCAGCAGGGTGTGGGTGCCGTCCAGCAGCGGCGGCAGCTTGGCCAGGTCCGGCGGCAGGCTCAGGTCCTGCAGGCCGCGGCCCTGGAGCACCACCACCTGGTTCAGGGGACCGAGCAGTTCCAGCAGCTCTTCGCGGTCCTGCAGGGCCAGGGTGCCGGCGAGGAACAGTTGCGCGGTGTTCATGGGCAGGCGCACCACGTTGGCGTCCAGGTCCTGGGCCGCGAAGGACGGCTCCAGGTCCGGGAACGCCAGGGCGCCGCGGATGATCCGCTCCACCTGGGCCTTGGCCACGTCCAGCAGGTCGCGCTGGGTGATGAAGCCCATCTCGATGAGGTTCTTGCCGATGCTGAGGCCCGGCTTCAGGTTGGCCAGGGCGTAGTCCATCTGGGCCTGGGTGACCTTGCCGCGCTCCACCAGGAGGTAGGTCAGGCGGTCATGCGGATGGCTGCTCTGGGCGAACACGGTGTCGCCGTAGTCGATGAAGATGGTGCGCCCGGGGTCCTTCCCCAGCGTCCAGACCCCCGTGGCCTTCTCTCGATAGCGTCGGAAAAGATCCTGGAGGGCTAGCAGACTCATGGCACCACCCACCTCTGAAGTTTCAGTTTGCCGACCCGGACCAGCAAAGCCGTCCCGGACTTAAGGTCCAGGGCCATCCGCTGATCCGCCACCTTCTCCCCGTCAAGGCTCACCGCGCCCTGCTGGATGAGCCTTTCGGCCTCCTTGCGCGAACCGGCGAGGCCCCGCTCCACCAGGAGCTTGGCCAGGGGCTGCGCGCCGGAGGCGGGCACGCTCACCTCGGGCACGTCCTCCACCGAGCGCTCGGAGAAGCGCTTGACCCAGGCGTCCTCCGCAGCCTGGGCCGCCTGGGCGCCGTGGAACTGGCGGACGATCTCCCGGGCCAGCGCCTTCTTGGCGTCCATGGGGTGCCCCTGCTGCATGGCCGCGATCTCCCGGGGCAACTTGTCGGTGAGCAGCAGCCACCAGTCCCACATGAGTTCGTCGGAGACGCTCATGGTCTTGCCGAACTGGACGTCGGCCGGTTCCATGAAGCCGACGTAGTTGCCCAGGGACTTGGACATCTTCTCGACGCCGTCCAGGCCCAGCAGGAGCGGCACGGTGAGCACCACCTGGGCCCCCTGCCCCATGGCCTCCTGCAGGTCCCGCCCGCGCATGAGGTTGAACAGCTGGTCGTTGCCGCCCAGTTCCGCGTCGGCCTTGAGGGCGACCGAATCGTAGGCCTGCACCAGGGGGTAGAGCAGCTCGTGCAGGGCGATCGGTTCGCCGGCCCCGAGCCGCTTGCTGAAATCGTTGCGCTCGAGCATCTGGGCCAGGGTGAACTTGCTGGCCAGGCGGATCCAGTCCTCGCCCTTCAGGCTGCCCATCCATTCGCTGTTGAAGCGGATCTCGGTCTTCTCCGGGTCCAGGATCTTGAACACCTGGGCCTTGTAGGTCTCGGCGTTGGCCTCGATCTCCTCCCGGGAGAGGGCCGGGCCGGGTGGCCTTCTTGCCGGTGGGGTCGCCGATCAGGCCGGTGAAGTCGCCGATCAGGAAGATCACCGTGTGGCCTAGTTCCTGGAACTGGGCCATCTTGCGGATCAGAACGCCGTGGCCGAGGTGCAGGTCGGGCGCCGTCGGGTCGAATCCGGTCTTGATGCGCAGGGGCCTGCCCTCCTTGAGGCGGGAGAGCAGGAGGTCTTTGGTGTGGCAGGTGACCGTGCCTTTCAGGAGCAGATCGAGGGCATCCAGCGGAGAAGCAGTAAGCATAGAAGCATCTTGGCGTAAACCCCGCTATACATCCAGCGTTCTGCTCATATTTTGCGGTGGTTTCAGATCCGCGTCCGGTGCTCGATCAGTTCGAAAAGGGCGTCGGCCGACAGCGCCATCAGGGCCGGCAGCGCGGCGCCCAGCACCAGGACCTGCATCCTGCTGATGTTGTTGCCGGCGATGATCAGGTTGCCCAGTCCGCCCCCGCCCACGAAGGCCGCCAGGATGGCGGAGCCGATGTTGATGGTGATGGCGGTGCGGATGCCGGCCAGGATCATGGCCAGGGCCAGGGGCAGTTCGACCCTCATGAACACGTGGCCCGGGGTCATCCCCATTCCGCGGGCCGCTTCGGTGATCGCCGGGTCAACCTCCTCCAGGCCCACCAGGGTATTGTTCAGGATCGGCAGCAGGGAATAGATCCACATGGCGATGATGGCGGTTCGGGCGCCGATGCCCAGCAGGCCCACGGTCAGGGCGATGATCGCCAGGCTGGGCACGGTCTGCCCGACATTGGCAAGGCTCACCGCCCGGGGCGCCCAGTGTTTCAGGGCCGGCCGGGTCAGCAGGATCCCGGCGGGCACGGCGGTCAGGACCGCAAGGGTGCTGGAGATGGCGACGATGCCCAGGTGCTGCCCGGTCAGGGCCAGGATCTTGGGGTAGCTGACCAGTCGGGCAACCAAGCTGTCCTGGGGGTGCTGCACCACCTGGACGCTCAGCAGGACTCCCAGGGCGGCGAAGCCAACGACCTTGGCGAGGTTGGCCAGGCCGGCCCGTTCCCTAGGCATGGTGCGCAATCTCGCGGGGTCCCACCTGGCTGAACAGGTCCTCCAGTTCCACCACGCCCTGGATCTGGTGGTCGGTGTCCTCCACGAACATGAAGCGGTCCCCGGTGCGGAACATCTCCGAAAGGGCGTCCTGGGCCGAGGCGCCCGCGCGCAGGGCGCCGGCGGCCGGCTTGGCGGCGGATCCCAGATCGCCGATGCCAGGGTCCAGGCTCCGGACATCCACATAGGACCGTTCCCGGATGCCGTGGCTGGAAAGCAGCAGCCGTTCCGCTCCAGACTCGGCGGCCATGCGCCTAGCCTCCGCCACCGTCCGGTGGCGGTCGATCGCCGGCACCTCCCGCATGATCTGGCCGCAGGAAATCAGGTTCATCATCTTGAGCGCCTGGCGGCCACCGATCAGTTCGGACACGAACCGGTCGGCCGGAGCCGCCAGGATCTCCATCGGGGTGCCGAACTGGACCACCCGGCCGGCCTTCAGCACGGCGATGCGGTCGCCCATCTTGAGGGCCTCCTCGATGTCGTGGGTGACGAACACGATGGTCTTGCGGATCTTCTCCTGGATATGGAGAAACTCATCCTGCATCTTGGCCCGGGTGATGGGGTCCAGCGCGCCGAACGGCTCGTCCATCAGCATGATCCGCGGGTCCGCCGCCAGCGCGCGCGCCACCCCGACCCGCTGTTTCTGGCCGCCGCTCAGTTCCCGAGGCTTCTTTTTCCGGTAGATGGCCGGGTCCAGGTCCACCAGGTCCAGCAACTCATCTACCCTGGCGGCGGTCCGGGCCTTTTCCCAGCCGAGTTCCACCGGCACGGTGGCGATGTTCTCGGCCACCGTCATGTGCGGGAACAGGCCGATCTCCTGGATGATGTAGCCTATGTTCAGGCGCAGCACGGTGGTGTCGACGGTTTCGATGTTCCGGCCTTCCACGTGGATGGTGCCGGAACTGGGGGTGATGAGCTTGTTGACCATCTTCATGGTGGTGGTCTTGCCGCATCCCGACGGCCCGACCAGCATGCAGATCTCGCCCGGCCTGATATGCAGGCTCAGGCTTTCGACGGCCGCGTTCGGCTCGCCCGGGTAGCGCTTGGAAACACAGTCGAATCGGATCATCGGTCGAACCGCCGCTGGACCCTGCCCAGGAACCGATCGGTCAGGATGGAAATGATTGAAATCATGATGGCTCCGATGAGAACCATCTTGTCGTTGGTGCGGCTGATGCCCTGGAAGATGAACACGCCCAGCCCGCCGGCGCCGATGTAGGCGGCGATGGCGCCGATGCCGATGCCCATCACGGTGGCGGTGCGGATCCCGGCCATCACCGCCGGGAAGGCCAGCGGGAGTTTGATCTTGAACAGGATCTTGCGCTCGGTCAGGCCCATCCCCTGGGCAGCCTCGATGATCGCCGGGCTGATGCCAGTGATGCCGGTGTAGACGTTGCGCACCAGCGGCAGCTGGGTGTAGGCCACCAGGCCGACGATGGCAGGAGCCTTGCCGATGCCGAGGACCGGGATCAGCAGGGAGAACAAGGCCAGGCTGGGGATGGTCATCATGACGTTGGTGAGGTTCAGGACGATCCGGGCGAGGGCCCGGCTCCGGCAGATGAGGATGCCCACGCTGACCCCCAGCAGGATGGAGATCACCATCGCCACGAGGACGATGACCAGATGCTCCAGCGTCAGCTGCAGGATCGTCTGCCATCTCGCGGTGAAGAACCTGATGAAATCCATGCACCCCCTCACGTGTCGGAATGGTCAAGTGAGCGGATGGAAGGCGGTCGCTACTTGATCAGCCCAGCCTGCCTGAGCCAAGCCTGCGCGACCTCCCGGGGCACCTTCTGCTCGATGTCGACCTGGTAGTTCAGCCGCATGATCGTCTGATTGTCGAGTTTGGCGGAAACCTTGTTAAGGATATCGACAACCTTCGGATTATCGTGGGCAAATTGGCTCCTGAGGTTGGGCGCGGGGTTGTAGGCGGGGAAGAAGTGCTTGTCGTCAACAATATTGACCAGGTTGAAGGCCTCGATCCGCCCGTCGGTCGCGAAGCCCATGCCCAGGTCCGCCTGGTTCTCCTTCAGGGCCTTGTAGATGATCGCGTTGTCCATGACCAGGATCTTGTCCTCCTTCTGCTTCAGTCCGTAGGCCGCCACCAGGCCCGGCAGGCCGTCGGGCCTGGCGGTGAATTCGTGGTCGACGGCAAAGGAGAGCTTGTCGGAGTGCTGCGCCATCTGGGTCATGGTGCGTATGCCCAGGGCATCAGCCTGGGGCTTGCGCATCATCACGGTGTAGGTGTTGTTGAAGGGGGCGAAATTCAGCCATTCAATGCCGTTCTTGCGGTCCTCGTCGCGAACCTGCTCGTAGCACTTCTGCGGGTCGGCGATGGGGTCGGTGTGCTGGAGGTGGGAGAGCCAGCCGGTGCCGGTGTATTCCCAGTAGATGTTGATGTCCTTGTTGAGCAGGGCGCTGCGCAGCTTGTTGGATCCGGCGATGCCGGTCTTGTCCTCCACCTTGATTCCGGCATCCTCCAGGGTCAGCAGGGTGATCTGGCCGAGCAGGAGCTGCTCCGTGAACTCCTTCGAACTGACCCGGACCGTGCCGTTCCGGCCGCAGCCGACCAGGGCGAAGGCCAGGGCAAGAGCCGGGATGGCCCTGAACAGTTTCCTGCCAGTCATGAACATGGGGCGCCTCCATCAAAGTAAATGAAATCCGTCGCCGAGTTCGCGGTCATGTCCCAGCCGATCGGGGTGACCGAGATGACCCGGTCGAAGCAAAGGGCGTAGATGTCGCTGTCCGGTTCCACGCTCCGGAGCTGCGGGTTCAGCTCCGCCCGGAGCCGCAGGCCGGCATCCAGCCGCCGCGGGCCGGGCCGGGTGAACACCGAATGGCTGAGCCGGCTTTGCCGGGTCAGGCGGATCCCGGTGCCGGGCCCGGCATCCGCGGGAACGTTGACATTGAGCAGGCTGGTGGACGACGGCAAACCGCGTTCCAGAATTCTGGCCGCCAGCATGGCGGTGACCCGCTTGGCGGCGGTCCAGTCCACCTTCGGGTAGTCCTGGGCATGCTGCAGGTGCAGAGGCGTCGCAAGGGACACGGCCAGCCCCCGGACGCCCTGGCTGTGGGCCTCGAACGCCGCGCCGAGGGTGCCGCTGCAGGTGAGGGACAGCCCCAGGTTCTCCCCATAGTTGATGCCGCTGATGCACAGGTCGGGGAGCCGGTCCGCCAGTTCCAGGACAGCGTGGGCCACCGCCTGGGCGGGGGAGCCGGTCACTGCGTAGGCCCGCACCGGGGCGCCGTGCACCTGGATCGCCACCGGCTCGATCCTGCCGGCCGCGTCGGTGCGCGGAAAGGCGCGCCCCATCGTGGTCTGCTGCCAGCGCGGCGCCACCAGCAGCAGGTCGCCCAGGGGCTGGACTGCCTCCGCCACCGCCGCTAGGCCGGGGGAGAACACACCGTCGTCGTTGGTGATGAGGATAAGCGGGCGCATGTCAGGCCCCCCCGTCACGGATGATCTTCACCAGTTCCTCGAGGATCTCCAGGCAGTCGCCCACCGCCCCCACATCGCAGCAGCGGAGGATCGGCGCCTGGTCGTCCTTGTTGAGGGCGACGATGAACTGGCTGTGCTCGATCCCGGCCATGAAGGCGGCCGATCCGGAGGCGCCGGCGACAATGCACAACCCTGGCCGGGTCATGGCCCCGGAGACACCCACCAGCCGGTCCATGGGGGCCCATGCGTTCATCACCACCGGCCGGCTGGCGCCGAAGTCCGCGCCGATTTCAACGGCGATGGCCGCCAGCCGCGCGGCCCGCTCCCGGTCCTGGGCGCCCATGCCCGCGGCCAGGAGGAAGGGGGCCTCCTCCAGCCCGGGTTCGACAGGGTCCGGCACGCACTGGAAGCTCTCCACCCAGTCCGGCGGCCCCTGGCGCCGGTCCAGATCCATCAGCACCGCCGGGGCGCTCCCGGGTGCCGGCAGGGACCCGGCGCCGCCCTTGGCGATCGAAAGGCAGAAGGGCCCGCGCCGGAGCCTGAATACCGCTTCCATGTGGCCGGAATAGACGGCCTTGCGGCCCAGCAAGGTCTCCCCTTCCAAGTGGAACGCGGTTACGCCGGCAAGGGAGGTCCCCCCAGCCGTCGGGCGAGGCGGACCGCCAGTTCCCGCCCGGCCAGGTCATCGCCGAACAGGTACAGCCCGGCTCCCAGCCGGGGCGCCAGTTCTTCCAGGATCTCCAGCACCTGTTCCGGCTGGTAGCGCGCGATCCGCACCAGCACGGCCGAAGGGGTGGCCACCAGCGGCAGCAGGGCGTCCGGGTTGCCGCCGTGCAGCAGGATGGTGGTCCCATCCACGCCCGGGAACCCGGGCTGGCTCATCAGGCAGCGCATTTCCCGGGCCTGGGTGGACAGGTCGCCGGCGCAGCCGTTCATGACAACGACATGCTTCATAGGCTTTCCAGACGCTGTTTGAGGCATTCGTGGTAGAGGTTCCGGGCCATGGCGCGCGCGTCGGGGCCCGCCACGATCCGCCCGGCCCGGCGGCGCCGGATCGGGCTGAGGCCCTCCAGGACACAATCCCGGCGCGCGGCGCCGATGGCCGCCTGGGCGGCGGGACCCGGCGCCTCCCGCACCTCCGTGCGCATCCGGCTGGTCTGCATCCGTTGCTTCAGGGTCGGCACCCGCAGGGCGGTGCCGGCCGCGTTGCCCACGGCCAGGACCAGGGGCAGCCGGGCCACCTGCACCAGCAAGCCGGCGTCGACCCGGCTGGTCACCCGCAGCCGGCCCTCTCCGGCCGCCTCGAAGCCGAGCACCCCGGTCACGCAAGGCCAGCCCAGGGCCTCCGCCAGCAGGAGCGGGGTCTTGCCATTGTCCCCGTCCGCGCTTTGCCGGCCCATGACCACAAGATCCTGGGGATGTCCGGCCGCCATGCATTCGGCGATCAGGGCGGCGATGCCGTCCGCGCAGAACCGCCAGTCGCCCGGGGTCTCGATCCTTACGGTGGGATCGAAGCCCAGGGCATGCAAAGTCTTCAGGAAGGGGTCCGCCTGGCGGCCGCCGATGGTGAGGGCGGTCAGCCGCGCCGGTGCCGCGCCGGCCAGGCGCAGCGTCAGTTCCAGGGCGCTTTCGTCATAGGGGTTGACCATGGTCCGGACAAACCCGGTGTCGATCTGGCCATGATCCTGCACCACCCAGTCGCTTTCGGACAAGCGATCCAGGTCTGGAACGATTTTGCAGCAGACCAATACATTCATTTGGATTCTCGATGTCTGCCCGGATAACGGGACATTTCCGGGAACTGGATCCTGCCCCTGGAGGCTGGGGGCGGCCGGCCCCCCCCAGCCTCCAGGTCACTACGCCATCGGGATGATCGTGCCGATGTTCATGATGCCGTTGGGATCGAAAGAATGCTTCAGGGTATCGAGCATGTAGTATGAAGAACCGTATTCGTCCTTGATCCATTCGGACCGGTGCTTGCCGACGCCGTGGTGGTGGCACATGGTGCCGCCGAGCTTGTGCGTCTCCTCGACGATGATCTTCTTGATCGGACGGTGGTACTTGGTGATCTCCTCTTCCGGCCGGATGTCCACCAGGTTGTAGTAGTGGACGAAATACAGGTTCGTGCCGTTCAGGTAGCTGTGGGAGGAATGGCCCCCGACCAGGGTGAGGTCGGGAATCTCCGCCCGGAGCCGGGCGCAGGCGTTCTCATAGATCTGATTGATGACATCCCAGTTGGCCGAGATCTCGGTGGTGTTGCCGATGTTCTTCGTGGCCATGATCTCGATCCTTTCCTCGGCCACCTTGTCGGGTCCCCAGTTCAAGTTCTCGAACCAGTTCTGGATGATCCGGGTCTCCACCTGCCTGCATTCCGGATAATGCGCCACGATCTCCCGGATGGCCCTGGCGGTGGCCTCGGTGATGCCCTTGGGGCCTTCCGCCATGAAGATCAGCACGCACTTGCCGTCGGCGAAATGGGAGAAGTGGTAGGCGCCGTCCTCCGGGTCGTAGAGCCGGGCCACCGAAGGCCGGTAGCCGCCGACCATCACCTCCCTCAGAATCCTGAAGCCGGTGTCCATGTGCTCGAGGCTGTAGCCCAGGAACACATTGTTCTCGGGCTGGTATCTGAAGAGCTTGACCGTCACCTCGGTGATGAAGCAGAGGGCGCCCTCGTTGCCGATGACGATGTGCCGGATGTCAGGTCCGGCCGCCCGCCGGGGCACGTTCTTGATGCGGGAGCAGGTCCCGTTGGGGAACACCGCCTCCAGGCCCACCACCATGTCCTCGATGCCGCCGTAGAGGGTGGAGAACTGGCCGATGCTCCTCGTCGCCACCAGGCCGCCCATCTGGGCCAGCGGCTTGGACTGCGGCGAGTGGCCGGTCGTGAGCCCCAGCTTGCGGGCGGCGTCTTCAAGCGCCTGCAGGGGCACCCCACACTGGCAGGTTGCCAGCATGTTGTATTCGTCGATCTTGACGATCCGGTTCATGCGCGAGCCATCCAGCACGATCGAATTCTCAGCCAGGGTCTCCAGGCCGCCTTCGGTCGCGGAATGGCCCGTGCGGGGCACCACGTTGATCCGGTTCGCGTTGGCGAACTTCAGCACCGCCGAGACCTCTCCGGCGCTCAGGACATAGACCACCGCGGCCGGGATCGGCAGCATGAATACACCGTTGAGCTCTTCATACCGACGGAAGCGGTCGACGCTGCTCAGCTTGAGGACCTGCTCGTCGGTGACGACCTGGTCAGGGCCCAAAAGCTGGATGAGTTCCTTGACGATCTGTTCTCTGTTCATTGGCATTTCGCATAGCTCCGAATCTTTGGCGTGGAAGGGGCCGCCAGCACCCCAGCGAGGTTCAGTGGAAAATGGGGTAGGAATCCTTCAGCACCGGTTCGAGCCGGTCGCGCAAACCACGGTAGACGGCTGCGTTGATGCGGCCGTAGACATCCACGTTCTCCGGGATCGGCTTGAACACCTTCGCCACGCGCACCATCCTGGCCACGGCCGTATCGAAGTCGGGATAGACCCCCGCCCCCACGGCCGCGCAGATGGCGGCGCCCAGCCCTGCGGCATCCGAGACTTCCATTCGCTGGGCCTGGAGGTTGTAGGTGTCGGCGAAGATCTGCATGAAAAGATCACTCTTGGAACCGCCGCCGATGACGATCAAGCGATCGGGCGCCATCCCCATTTCCTCGAGCATGGCCTCCGAGTGGTTCTTCATGGTGAGGGCGATGGCCTCCATGATCGAGCGGTACATGTGGGCCCGTGAATGCCGACCGTCGAACCCGATCATCGCGCCCTTGCGGTGCGGCTCGCTGACCGGGGCCAGCCAGTCGAGCACCGTCAGCAGGCCGTCGCTGCCAGCGGGCACCGCGCGGGCCTCCATCTCCAGGTATGCCTCGACGCCGATGCCCATGGAGGCGGCCTTGGCGGCGATCTCATCTCCGAAGAGATTCCGGAACCAGCTCACGGTCCACATGCCCCGGCGGATGCCCCCGCTCTCGTAGAGATACTCGTGGGGGATGCAGGCCATGTTCATGAAGTAGTTCTTGGCGTCGCCCCGGTAGGTGCGTCCCTTCACGCAGCTGGGAATGTAGGTGCCGAGGGAGACCAGGATGGACCTGTCGTCGATCAGTCCTGCGCCCAGGGGCCCCACGGCCTGGTCGTTGGCGGTGGCCACGACGGGAATGCCCGCGGGGATTCCCGTGGCTTTCGCGACCTCAGCCGTGAGGGGCCCGATCACTTCGCCGGGCATGGCGAGATCGAAAAGCATTTCCCGGGGGAGGTTGTACTTCACATACGCCTCCGGGTCCCTGCTCCATTCCCAGGTTCGGTCGTCGACGGGCCACTGGCCCCAGAGATTGGCGACATCTTCCTTGCGCACGCCGGTGAAGCGGTGGTTGATGTAGCCGGTGGCGGCGGTCACGAAGCGCACTTCAGGATTGAGGTGCTCATAGGGTCTGGCCAGGCGCGTGTCCATCCAGCTCAGCACCGGCGAAGCGAGGGTGCCGTCCTCTTTCAGCATGGCCCGGCAGCAGCGGATGCTGCCCGATCCCAGGGCGATGATGTCCTTCGGATCGCCCGGGAAGCGGGACATGGCCTGGCGGCAGGCGATGACGATGGAATCCCAGAGATCGTCGTCCGGGTGCTCCACCACGCCGGGTTCGGGCATGTACAGCGGGCGCAGTTCCTGCCGGCCTTCGCAGATGATGTTGCCTTCGATGTCGAAGATGACCACCTTCGAGCTCTGGGATCCACCGTCGACCCCAATCAGGTATTTCGTGCTCATGATGCAGCGACCTCCGAGCCCGTCGCCGGCGCCTTGGCCTTGGCGGGATGGTGCTTCTTGACCACGCGGGCCAGGACGACCAATCCGCCGAAAGCGACCACCTGCAGGCAGATCATGTAGATGAAGACGTAGTGGTAGCCCAGGGGGCCCTTGTTGTGGTCAAGGATGCTGCCGATGAAGGCGAAGTTGAAGATATCCGAAGCGAAGGCGATGGTGGAGATCAGGCCCACCGCCGCGCCGATCAGGTTGACCGGGGTGCCCACTTCGCCGACCGGGGCGAAATAGAGGCCGCGCAGCATGTAGATCAGGAAGCCGATGAGGATGGTGATGGCCGCGACGGGAACCACCAGGGAGCCGCTCACCGGGACCACCAGCAGCACCACCAGGCAGGCGATGACCACCAGGATGGTGCCCATCATGACCGGGATCGAAGACCCGACCTTCTTGGAGATGCTGCCGGCGACCGCGCCGGAGGCCGGGCGGAAGAAGTTGCTGCGCAGGGTGGCCACCACGCCGGCCACCACGGCGGACAGGCCGAACACTTCGGTCATATAGGGGGTCATGTAGCTGGAGGAGGTGTAGGTGGTGTAGACGGCGAAAATCACCAGGGACAGGATCCAGATGATGGGCATCTTGATGACGAGCAGGAGGTCCTTGAACACGTTGACGCTGGTTCTTTCGGGTTTGTTGTCGGGGACCATGATCCATGCGGCGATGCCCACCGCCACGCAGACGGTGGCATAGGTCCAGAGCACGTACTTGAAGTTGGCGGTGATCTCGCCCATGGCCCGGAACATGGCCAGGGTGCCGAACGCCACGCAGGAGGTCACGACGCCGCGGCCGCCCTCGGCGAAGCTGAACAGGCGCCCCTGCTCAGTCTCGTCGCCCAGCATGCTGATCGCCTTGAGCATGGTGGCCCAGAAGGTCAGGATGGAGGTGATGCCCCAGAACCCGAACAGGAACAGGCAGCCGGTGTAGGAGGGCCACGTGGACAGGTAATAGCCGCCCAGGCCGGTGCCGATCAGGGAGAACCCCAGCAACTTGCGATGAGAGAAACGGTCGGCCAGCCAGCCGCCGGGAAGGTAGAAGATCATGGCGATGACCCCGTAGATGCTCATCAGGGAGCCGAAGTGGGTGTGGTCAAAGCCAAGCCCTTCCTGCAGGGGCTTGTAGTAGGTGTATCGCATGTAGGGCAGCTCATAGATGATGCCGCCCGCCATGGCCAGGATCGCGAGGATGATCCATTTCCGCTTGTCACTGTGAGAGGTTGCCATTGGCGTGCTCCTGCTCGGTTGAAGGTGGGTGGGGGACTTGGAATGGAAAGGGAAAGGGTCAGCGAACCAGGTAGCCGCCGTCGACCACCACCATTTCGCCGTTGATGTAATCTGCGGCGCGGCTGGCGAGGAAGACGGTGGTGCCCATGAGGTCCATCAGGTCGCCCCAGCGGTTGGCCGGGATGTGGTCGAGGATGCGCTGGTTGATGGCGGCGTTGGCCCGGGTCTCGGCGGTCAGCTTGGTGGCGAAGTAGCCGGGGGCGATGGCGTTGACCTGGATGTTGAACTGGGCCAACTCGTCGCAATAGGCCTTGGTGAAGCCGGTGAGGCCGTGCTTGCTGGAGGCGTAGGCCGGGGACCACTGTCCGCCCAGGAACGAGTAGAGCGAGCAGATGTTGATGATCTTGCCGCTCTTCTGGGGGATCATCCGCTTGGCCGCCTCATGGCTCATTTCGAACGCCGCGGTGAGGTTCACCTTGATCATGGCGTCCCACTCCTTGCGGGTGAACTTGGTGACGTCCTGGATGTTGATGCAGATGCCGGCGCAGTTGACCAGGATGTCGACGGACCCGAAGGCTTCCACGCAGCGGTCGATCACCTGCCTGGGCGCGCCTTCCTGGGTGATATCGATCTTCATGAATTCGAACCGGACTCCAGCCCCCTCGATCAGGCCCTGGGTCTCGCCGTCATCGTCCACCAGGCTGGGAACCAGCACGTTGGCGCCGGCCTTGGCCAGGGCCAGGGAGAAGGCCTGGCCCAGACCGCCATTGCCGCCGGTGACGATCGCGTTCTTGCCTTTCAGCGAAAACAGGTTCATTGAGAAATCGGTGATGTTGGCCATCCACTCCTCCTTGGAGCAAAAGAAAGACAAAAAAAAAGAGCAAAAAGAACAGAACTCCCCCTAGGGGGAATTACTATTCTCTTTGCTCTAGTAATTCGACTCGTTGTGCGGCATCCGCCGCGTGTCAAAACCTTGTCCAGTGCTTGGGTCGATCGTGTTACAGGTTTCGCTGGTTGTCAACCACAAAATTTGAAATTTTAATGGCCTTGGCCGGACGCCTTTCGGGCTGGAGGACCTTGCCCCCCATCCCCTGCAGCGACCATACGACCGGATTGGTCGAGGAAACCGCCCTGGCGCCAGCCTTCAGGGCCGCCTCCGCATCTTCCTGGTCGCACACCAAGCCGCCGGCGATGACCGGGATGCTGATGCTGTCGACCACCCACGATATGACCTTGGGCATGCATCCGGGCATGACCTCGATGCAGTCCGGCTGGGAGATCTCCACCTGCCTGGCCAGGTTGTGGTAGGAAAAGGAGTCGATGAGGAAGAAGCGGTGGACGGTGAACAGGCCCTGGGCCCTGGCCGCCTTGATCACCGAAGCCTTCGAACTCAGGATCCCGTCGGCCTGGGTGTGCCGTTTGAGGAACTCCACCACGACGTCCTTGGTGGAGAAGCCCTCGATCAGGTCCACGTTGATGAACGCCATCTTGCCGTTTTCCTTGAGCTTCTGAACGATCGAAGCGATGGTCATGACGTTGCCGTAGAGGATGAAGACGATCCGGCAGTCCGACTTCAGCACCAGGCGCAGGCCGGCATCATCCTTGATCCCGGCGATGCTCGGGTTCTCGCCGATGAGGTCCAGCAGCCGGTTGCGCATTCGGCGGTCCTTTCAGTCCAGCGGATCGTGGACCATGTCCAGGTGGAGTTCCTTTCCAGTATACGGGTTCTGCCGGGCCACCTCCTCGTCCAGTTCCACCCCCAGCCCGGGCCCGGTGGGCGGGATGACGCAGCCGTCCTGCCATTGGATCGGCTCTTTGAGGATGCTCGCGTGGAACCCGCCCCAGTCGAGGATGCCCTCCAGGATGAGGAAGTTGGGGCTGCAGGCGGAAAGCTGGATGTTGGCCGCACCCACCACCGGCCCGCAGTAGAGGTGCGGAGCGATCTGGACGTGGCGTGCCTCGGCCATGGCCGCGATCTTCTTGCCTTCGAGAATGCCGCCGACCCGGCCCAGGTTCATCTGCAGGATGGAGGCCGAGCCTTCCTCCAGGATGCGCTGGAAGTCGTACTTGCTGGCCAGGCGCTCGCCGGTGGCGATGGGGATGCTGGTGGCGCGGGCGACCTTGGCCATCTCCCGCGGGTTGTCCGGCGGGATCGGTTCTTCCAGCCAGAGGGGATCATAGCGCTCGATGCGGCGGGCCAGGCGGATGGCCCCCGAAGCCGTCATCTGGCCGTGGGTGCCGAAGAGCAGGTCGGCCCCGCTGCCCACCGCCTCGCGCAGGAGCCGGACGAAGGTCTCCGACCGGTCCAGGTCGGCCAGGGCCAACTGCCGGCCATCGAAGGCCGTATACGGGCCGGCCGGGTCGAATTTCACGGCGGTGAAGCCCATGGCCAGGTATTCCGCCGCCCGCTCCGCGGCAAGCATCGGATCGGCGTAGACATTGGCCGGGTCCCCGGGCTTGGGGTAGAGGTAGGTGTAGCCGCGGAGCCTTTCGTGCACCTGCCCGCCCAGCAGCTTGTAGACCGGCTGGCCGGCAGCCTTGCCGATGATATCCCAGCAGGCCATCTCGATCCCGCTGAGCAGGCCCATCACGGTCAGGTCCGGGTGCTGGGTGAAGCCGCTGGAGTAGACGCTGCGCCAGATCCGCTCGATGTCCCATGGTTCCCGGCCGACCACGCAGCGCTCCACCACGTCGGCGATCATCCGCTCCACCAGCGCCGGGTGGAAGGGGACGCTGTAGACTTCGCCGAGGCCTTCGATGCCGCCGTCGGTCTGGAGCTTGAGGAAGATGAAGTAGCGCCCCCCGAAACCGGGCGGAGGATTGCCCACGACGAAAGTCCTGACGCCGGTGATCTTCATGAGAAGCCCCTAAAGCAAGTTGCTCGCCAGCTCGGCCATCTTGCTGCGCTCGCCCTTGACCAGGGTCACGTGGCCGGCGATGTCCAGGTGCTTGAAGTGCTCGGCCAGGTAGCTGAGGCCGTTGGTGGAGGCGTCCACGTAGGGGTTGTCGATCTGGAACGGGTCGCCCGTGAGGACGATCTTGGTGCCGTCGCCGGCCCGGGTGAGGATGGTCTTCACCTCGTGCGGGGTCAGGTTCTGGGCCTCGTCGACGATGATGTACTGGTTGGGGATGCTGCGGCCGCGGATGTAGGTGAGCGGCTCGACGCTCATGTAGCCGCCCTCCTCCAGCTGCGCCGGGGTCATGGAGGAGCGCCGGCGCTGCTCCATGTTGGCGGCCACGATGAAGTCCAGGTTGTCGTAGATGGGCTGCATGTAGGGGCGCAGCTTCTCCGAGATGTCTCCGGGCAGGAAGCCCAGGTCGCGGCCCATGGGCATGACCGGCCGGCTCACCAGCAGCTTGTTGAAGCGCTCCTCGTCCACCACCTGCTGCAGCCCGGCGGCGATGGCCAGGAGGGTCTTGCCGGTGCCGGCCTTGCCGAGCAGGGTCACCACCTGGACCGAATCGTCCAGCAGGAGCTCCAGGGCGAACTGCTGCTCGCGGTTGCGCGGCTTCACCCCCCATGGGGGCATCTCGACCCTCTTCAGCGGGTGGATGCGGCCGTCGGAGGCGTAGAAGCGTCCCAGGGCGGTGTGGGTGTCGTTGGTGCGGTCCACCAGGGTGACGAACTGGTTGGGGTTCAGGGAGCGGTCCTCGTCCGGCACCAGGCCGCCGTCGAACAGCATGTCCATCTTCACCGGATCCACGTCCCAGATGGCGGTGCCGGTGTAGAGCTCGTCCACGGCCACCCGGTCGGTGGTGTAGTCCTCGGCCTGGAGTCCCAGGGCGTCGGCCTTGATGCGCAGGTTGGTGTCCTTGGAGACCATCACGACCTTTTCCTTGCGCACCTTCAGCTGGCCCAGGGCGCAGGCCAGGATCTGGTTGTCGGCCTTGTGCTTGTCCAGCGCCGCCAGGCCCAGGTCCAGGGGATGGGGGGTCACGTCCACGGTCAGGGTGCCGCCGCCCTCCATGATCACGCCCCGGCTCAGCGAGCCGTCCCGGCGCAGCTTGTCCAACTGGCGGGAGACGGCCCTCGCGTTCCGGCCGATCTCCGTCTGGTCCTTCTTGAAGGTGTCGATCTCCTCGATGACCACGATCGGGATGACGATGTCGTGCTCCTGGAAATGACAGATGGACATGGGGTCATGGAGCAGGACGTTCGTGTCCAGGACGAACACCTTCTTGCTGGATGCTGACATCGGTAGGCCCCCTGGAAATTGAACTCTCGCCTTGAAGCCTAACACCGGAGCCGGCAGGATCAGCCGAATCAGCCCCCGGCCCGTGGCAGGCCGCCCTTTTTTGCCCGATCCTGGAGTAACATGCCAGTGAAATTCCGGTCATCTCAGGGGGTCTAGGATGGAGTGGGACTTCCTCATCGTCGGCTCCGGCTTCGGCGGCAGCGTAGCCGCGCTGCGCCTGACCGAAAAGGGCTACCGGGTCCTGGTGCTGGAGAAGGGGCGCAGGCTGCGGGCCGGGGACTTCCCGGAGACCAACTGGAACCTCCGGCGCTTCCTGTGGCTGCCCCGGGCCGGGTGCCGGGGGCTGTTCAAGATCACCTTCCTGGGCCACGTGACGGCGCTGTCCGGGGTGGGGGTGGGCGGCGGCTCCCTGGTCTACGCCAACACCCTGCCGGTGCCCAGGGAGGCCTTCTTCAAGGCCCCCTCCTGGGGCCGCCTGGCGGATTGGCAGCGGGAGCTGGAAGGGCCCTACCGGACCGTCCTGCAGATGCTCGGCGCCACCCGCAATCCCACCCTCACCTACCCGGACGAGGTGGTGCGGGCGGTGGGCGCGGAGATCGGCCGCGCCGACGCCTTCGAGCCGACCCAGGTGGCGGTCTATTTCGGCCGGCAGGGCGAGACCGTCCCCGATCCCTTCTTCGGCGGCGCGGGGCCCCAGCGCACCGGCTGCATCCTCTGCGGGGGCTGCATGCTGGGCTGCCGCCACGGCGCCAAGAACACCCTGGACCTGAACTACCTCCACCTGGCCGAACGGCGCGGGCTGCGCATCGAGGCGGACACCGAGGCCACCTGGGTGCGGCCCGCGCCCGGCGGCGGCTATGAAGTGCAGGCGCGCCAGGGCACCTGGCCGTTCCCGGGGCTGAACGCGAGGAGGACCTACCGCGCCCGGAACGTCATCTTCGCCGGCGGGGTGACCGGAACCGTGCCCCTGCTGCTGCGCCTCAAGGAGTCCCCCGACGGCCTGCCCGCGCTGTCCGACCGGGTGGGCGACTTCGTCCGCACCAATTCCGAGGTCCTGGTGGGCGTGGTCAGCCAGCGGCGCGACCGCGACCTGTCCCAGGGCATCGCCATCGGCTCGATCCTGCACACCGACCCCCACTCCCACCTGGAGCCCGTGCGCTACTCGGCCGGGTCCGGCCTCTTCCGCACCATGATGATGCCCATGGCGCCGGGCGACACCCTGGGCCGGCGGATGCTCAGCGCGGGCGGGCTGGTGCTGCGCCACCCGGTGCGCGCCCTGCGCGCCTACCTGGTCCCCGACTGGGCCAAGTACACCTTGATCCTGCTCTACATGCGGACGGTGGACGGCCACATCCGGATGCGCTTGGGCCGAGGCCTGCGCACCGGGTTCCTGAGGGGGGCGGTCACCAGGGCCGGAGGCGGCGCGCCCGCCAAGGCCTGGGCTCCCGAAGCCGCCGACCTGGCCTGGCGGGTGGCGCGCCGGGTGGACGGATTCCCCGCCAGCCTGGTCACCGAGACCCTTCTGGGCATCCCCACCACCGCCCACATCCTGGGCGGCTGCCCCATGGGCGAAAGCGCCGCCGACGGCGTGATCGACCACCGGCACCGCCTGTTCGGCTACGATGGCCTCTACGTCGTCGACGGATCCGCCATCTCCGCCAACCCCGGGGTCAACCCGTCGCTGACCATCGCCGCCCTGGCGGAACGGGCCATGGGCTTCATCCCCGCGGCGCCGTGCTGAGCGCGCTGGATCGGCTCGCCGGGCGACAGCTGGTCGTGGTGACCGGCAAGGGCGGGGTCGGCAAGACCACCCTGGCCGCCGTGCTGGGGCGGATGCTGGCCGGACGCGGCCGGCGCGTCCTGCTGCTGGAGGCGGAACCCCGGGAAAGCCTGCACCAGGCGCTGGGCACCGAGCCCTCGGACGGCGCCATCGTCCAGGCCGGCCCGCGCCTGTGGCTGCAGAACCTCCAGGCCGACGCGGTCATCGAAGGCCTGGTGGCGGAAAAGGTGCCCATCGCCTTCCTGGCCCGGAAGATCGTGGAGAGCGACGCCTTCCACCAGTTCGTGGCGGGCGCGCCCGGGCTGAAGGAGACCGCCCTGCTGGGCTACGCCTACCGGACCCTGAACCACAAGCCCAGGTTCGACCAGGTGGTGGTGGACGCGCCCGCCTCCGGGCATGGCGCCACCCTGCTGGCCGCCCCCGGCCTTCTGGCCGGGGCCGCCCAGGGCGGCCAGCTGGGCGAGATGGCCTCGGAGCTGGCCGGCATTCCTGGCCGACCCGGGCCCGCTGCGGCGTGGCGCTGGCCACCCTGGCCGAGGAGATGCCCGTCCAGGAGACCCTCGAGCTGATCGCCCTGCTCCAGTCGAGCCTGGGCCTCCGGCCCGACCTCGTGGTGGTCAACGGGCTCTACCCGGAACTCCGGCCGGGCCCGGGCACGGACCTCTGGCGCGCCCGCCGCCGCCTGAACGAGTCGGAGACTCGCCCGGCTCGCGGCGGCCTGGGACGGTCCCCTGGCGCTGCTGCCGCTGCTGCGCCCTGGACCGCGGGCCGGCGCTGGTGGAGGCCCTGGCCCAGGCCTTCCGGGAGGTGGACCCGTGAAGCGCCGGGCTGCTTTCGGGCCGCCTCATCGTGGTGGTGGGCGCCGGCGGCGTCGGCAAGACCACCCTCGCCGCGGCCCTGGCCCTGGGTTCCGCCCGCGAGGGCCGGCGCACCCTGGTCATGACCTTCGATCCTTCCCTGCGGCTCAAGGACGCCCTCGGCGTGGGGGAAGCGGCCAAGGACGCGCCGGTGCCGGTGGACACCGGGGGCAAGGGCAGCCTGGACGCCGCGCTCCTGGACGCCAAGCGCACCTTCGACCGGCTCATCCGCACCTACGCCCCGGACGCCGCTGCCGCCCAGCGGATCTTCACCAACCGGTTCTACCGGGACCTGGCCGGGAGCCTCGCCGGGCATCCTGGAGTACATGGCCATGGAGCGGCTGTTCGAGATGCGCGCCTCCGGCCGCTACGACCGCATCATCCTGGACACCCCCCCCACCCGCCAGGCCATGGACTTCCTCCAGGCGCCGGAACGCATGATGAACATGGTGGACAACAAGGCCATCACGGTTCGCCATGGATCCCTGGCTGGGACGGCAAGGGCGGGCTGAACCTGGGCTTCCGGCTGGCGGCCATGGGCGCCATGGAGCTTTCCGACCGGCTCATCGGGCGCCGGTTCCTGCTGGACGTGGTGGAGTTCATCCGGGCCTTCGCGCCCCTGTTCGAGGGCTTCCGCAACCGGGCCGAGGAGGTGCGCGACCTGCTCCGGGCGGAGGAGACCCGGTTCCTGCTGGTGGCCGGGCCCGGGCCCGGACCGGGTTCCGGACGCGATGTTCTTCCTGCGCAAGCTCAAGGAGACCGGCCACCGGCTCGGCCCGATCCTGGTCAACCAGGTGCACCCGGATCCCGGGCCCGATACCGGCGACCCGGGGCCGGCCCTGCTCCGCTTCCTGGCGGACCGGGACCGGCGCGGCCTGGCGCTGCTCCGCAGCCTCTTCCCGCAGGACCAGGCGATCATCCCGGTCGATCTGGAACCGGTGCCGCCGGGGGACCTGCTGTCTCTTTGCCGGTTGTTCGAGCGCATGGACGGGTCTTGAATACCGCATTGCGGAAAAATTCCTGGCGCGATTGCCGCAATGCGGTATATTGGGTTCACCGGAGGGTCGCGCGATGATCCGCCTCATCAAGCGCTACGGCGGCACCAGCCGCAAACTCTACGACACCGAGGAGAGCCGCTACGTCTCCCTGGAGGACCTGTCCGCCTGGATCCGGGCCGGCCAGGAGCTGAAGGTGGTGGACAGCGCGACGGGCGAGGACGTGACCGCCCAGATCCTGGCCCAGAGCATCTACGAAGACCAGCGGTGGGGCCACGCCCTGCTCTCCGGCGCCTTCCTGCACCAGATCATCCGCCAGGGCGACCAGGCCCTGAGCGAAGGGGTCGAGCAGGTCCAGGCCAAGGTGGACAGCCTGGTCCGCCATTCCCTGGACCGCTTCGCCTAGGTGGGCGAGGCCAAGGAGGACATGGCGCTGCTGCGAAGCGCCTCGCCGAACTGGAGGCCGCCCTGGCCGAACTGGAGGCCCGGGCATGGCGCCCGGCGCCCCCGTGCGCCGCGCAAGACCGATCGCATAGCTTGCCGGCCGAAGGACCGGAAGAAAGGAGAAGGACCATGGCAACCAGGAAGAAGGCCGCCGCCCGGCCCGGCTTCAACGAATCAGCCAAGGACATCTGGCTGGCGGGACTCGGCGCCGTCAACCTCGTCGGCGAAGAGGGCAGCCAGCATGTTCAGCGAGCTCGTGGAGAAGGGCAGGGAGCAGAAGGAGGCGAACGAAGGCAGGCGCTTCGCGAGGATCACCGAGCGCGCCCAGGGCTTCAACGAAGACGCCAAGGAGCGTCCTGAGCAAGGTCATCACGCCCATCGAGGATGGCCTGTCGGCCACCATGCAGCGCCTGGGCGTGCCCACCCGCGCCGAGATCGTCAAGCTCACCCACCGGGTGGAGGAGCTGACCCGGATGGTGCAGCAGACCCGGAAGGTGGCCAAGGCCAAGGCCGAGGCGCAGCCCAGGCCCAGGGCCAAGGCCAAGGCCGCGCCCAAGGCCAAGGCCGTCGCCAAGCCCAAGCCCAAGGCCGAAACCACCGTGAACAGCCTGAGGCCCCATGGCTCTGCCGCGCCGGAAGAAGGGCCGGCGGCTGGGGCTCGCGCTGGCCTCGGGGGGCATGCTCGGGGGCGTCTACGAAGTGGGCGCCCTCCGGGCCCTGGAGGAGGCCATCGCCGGGCTCGACCTGAACCGGCTCGACGTCTACGTCGGGGTGAGCGCCGGCGCCTTCGTGGGCGCCCACCTCGTCAACGGGATCACCGTCACCGACATGGTCCGGGGCCTGCGCGCCGGCCCGGGCGAAGAGCACCTGTTCGACCCGTCCATCTTCTTCGTGCCGGCCTTCCGAGAACTGCGCAAGCGCGGCCTGCAGGCGCCCCTGACCTGCCTGGAGACCCTGTCCCAGGTCCTGACCGGGGCGGATGGCTCCGGGTTCGCCGAGGGCATCGAAGGCCTCGCCGGCCTGCTGCCCCTGTGCCTGTTCGACAACGAGGCCATCCGCGACTACCTGCACCGGCTGTTCTCCCGGCCCGGCCGGACCGACGACTTCCGCCGGCTCCAGCGCCGGTTCTTCGTCATCTCCACGGACCTGGACACGGGCGGGCCGGTGATCTTCGGCCGGAAGGGGCTGGACCAGGTGCCCATCTCCCACGCGGTGCAGGCCAGCACGGCCGTCCCAGGGCTCTACCAGCCGGTGGACATCGAGGGCCTGACCTGCGTGGACGGGGTGCTGCTGAAGACCATGCACGCCACCGTGGCCCTGGGCGAGGGGGCTGACCTGCTGTTCTGCGTCAATCCCCTGGTCCCCTGGAACAACGACTCCGAGGACCCCGTCGAGTCCGCCGGGCGCAGGGCCATCCTGCGCAGCGGCCTGCCCTCGCTGCATGTCCCAGTGCTTCCGGATCCTCATCCACTCCCGGGTCGCCATGGGGGTGGAGCGGGCCGCCCAGAGCTATCCCGAAGCGGACCTGGTGCTGTTCGAGCCGGAGTCCTCCGAGCACCGCCTGTTCACCAACCTGTTCCGCTTCCATTCCCGCCACGAGGTGTGCGAGATCGGCTACCGCCAGACCCGCAAGAGCCTCTGGGCCCGCCGCAAGGCCCTGGGACCCGTTCTCGGCAAGCACGGCCTGGCGCTCCGCGCCGACGTCCTCGCCGACCCCGGGCGCAGGGTCTGGGACTGCCTGGGGGCCGTCCCGGGCGAAGGGCCGTCGGTCGCCGAGCGGCTCGAATCCACCCTCAGGCAGCTGGAGACCCTCCTCGGGTAGGAGCCGACATGAAAAAGAGCGCGGTCGTGGGCCAGAAGTTGCCGGAGGTGGCGGTGACCGACAAGGGGGTCATGGTGCCCGCCACCCGGATCGAGAACCGCAGGATGGTCCTGGACGGCAGGGACATCGGCTACCGCCCCTGGAAGCTGTCGGCCACCCACGGCCGCGTGCGGATCATCTACCACCTCGCCGCCCGCCTCGGCCTCGAAGCAGTGAACAAACCTTTCATTGATGCGCTCGTCGCCGCCAAGCTCCCCGAACTCCTCCCGGACGCGCCCTACAAGACCATCACCGTCGTGAACCTCGCCGACGCGCTCTGGGGCACCCGCAGCCTCGCCATCGGCCGCATGGAAAGAAACCAGCACGACTTCCCCTACGCCCTCTTCGTCGCCGACGAGAAGGGCCTCGCCAGGGAGGCATGGGACCTGAAGGCCGGCCAGACCGCCGTCATCCTCCTCGATCCGGCCGGAGTCGTCCGCTTCATGAAGGAAGGCAGGCTCTCCCCGGCGGATATCCGGCAGGCGCTGGGGATCATCAAGGAAGAGCTGAAGTAGCGGATCGTTCAGACCAGCACGGGCTCTTCGTCGACCGGGTCCGCTTCCATGACCGGCGGGAGTCCTGCCGGATCGGCCGCGATCAGGGTCGGGAGGATCTCCTGGGACGGTACGGCATCCGGCTCAGGAAGCGGCTGGATGTCCGGGCGTGGGGTGGCCTTGGGTTTCGCCTTGCGCCGGGCCGGCCGCCGGATGCCGGGTTCGGGGGCCCGGAGGCCGGCTTCCGGGGCGCCGGCCGGGCCGGGCTCCAGGGCCGCGAGCATCTCCAGGGTCTCGAATTCGTCCTCGAAGGCCCGGATCAGTCCGGCGGGATCCGGCACCAGCGCCTCATCGGCGATCACGCCCACCTGCACCTTGCCGGAGAAGCTCAGGATGGAGATGCCGATCCCGATCCTGGCCCGCTGGGGCACCCAGAACATGAGCGAGCGCACCCGGCTTCCCTGGAGGGTGAGTGTCATGGGCGGGGCCCTTGACGTTGGTGACCACCGCGCTGCATTTGTTGGCGAGGAAATCGATGATGAACCGGCTGAGGGGGTTGGGCAGGAGGGCGAGCAGCGCCCGCTGCAGATGGTAGATGACCAGCGGCATCGGGCGAGCCCTTCAGCCGGTCCATCCGCGTCTTGACGGCCAGGATGCGGTGGCCGTGGACACCTGCGCCCGCGGGCAGTTCGAGGGGCACGGGGGCGAAATAGTTGCCGCACCGCAGCGACTTGGCGAGGGCGCGCACGCTCACCGGCATGGAGACCAGGAACCGCGACGGGGCGGCGCCCCCGTGGTCCAGCAGGTAGTGGGAGAACGCCCCCGAAACCGAGGCCATGAGCACGTCGTTGACCGTGGCGCCGATGTGGCGGTTGGCCCGCTTGACCACGTCCAGGTCCAGGGGCCGGGTCCAGGCCACCCGCTTGTTCCCGGACAGGCGCGGTCCGTGCATCGGGCTGCGGTCCGGCGTCCAGGTGAGGCGGCGCAGCAGGATGCCGGGAGCGCTCATGGCGATGGACGCCAGTTGCAGCAGGAGGTCGACAGGCCGGCGATCCTGCGGCCGGTCGCGGCCTGGCCGGGCCGTGCCGCCCGGATCCGGCGGATGTCCACCAGGGCGAGCAGCAGCCCCATCAGGGCTTCGCCGTCGCCGAGGCTGTGGTGGATGCGCACCAGGATGACCGTCGCGTCCCCGCCCAGGCCCGGGATGACCTGGACCTGCCACAGGGGGTGGTCCGGGTCCAGGCCCCGGCTGGCTTCCTTTCCCACGTAGTCCTGCACGGCCTCCGGACCCTCCAGGCGCTTCACCCGGGCCGGGATGATGTGCCGCCTCAGGTCGAAATCCGGATCCCGTTCCCAGTAGCGCCGGCGGCCGCGCCCGCCGACCCGGCAGCGGAAGCGCTCGAAGGCCGCGGCATCCGGGCCCTCGAAGACGCGCCGCTGGAAGGTGGTCCTCAGCGTGCGCACATCCAGGTGGTCGGTGATGATGACCGCGTTGATGACCATCGGGTTGGTCGGCGAATCCTGGAGCCAGATGGCGTCGTTGGGCGCGATGCGTTCGATGGGCATGGTTCACTTCCTTCGGAGGGCCAGGATGACGGCGGCCAGGAAGAGGCGCCGACCACGCCGGCCAGGGCGCCCGGAACCCCAGGGACACGGCGCCCGCCACCAGGCAGAACCCGGCCAGGACCGTGCCGTGCATGCCGGCCATGGGATTCTCCCTGGGCTGGCGCGCGACCTTCTCCAGCACCCTGAGCCCGTCCGTGATCAGCATGGGCAGCTTGGCCACGGCGTCGACCAGTTCCGGCACCCCGCGCATGCCGCCGCTGAGCAGCCGGAAGGGGCTGAACTGCTCGATGAACAGGCCCCGGATGTGCTTCCGGCTCACCTCCGCCACGTCGAAACCCGGAAGCAGCACGTTGCCGACCCCTTCGAAGGTGACCAGGGCCTTGACCATCAGCACCAGCTCCACGGGGAAGTACATGCCGTGCTCGGCGCCCCGGGCCAGGGACATGAGGATGAGCTGGCCCAGGGAGAATTCGTCGAACGTGGCGGCCCGTTTCCAGCGGTTGGCGATGTCCGCGGCGTCCCGGCGGAACCCGTCGGGGTCGGCCGCGGGCCCCGGCAGGGCGATGGCGGTGAGGTAGCGGGCGGCGTTGTCGCCGTCGCCCATCACCAGGGAGAAGTAGTAGTACATCAGCGACCGGCGCAGATCCTCGTCCAGCCGCCCGACCATGCCCAGGTCGATGAAACCGATCCTGCGGCCCCGGCAGGATGATGAGGTTGCCCGGGTGCAGGTCGGCGTGGAAGAAGCCGTCCCGGTACAGCATGCGGATGATGGCCATGGCGCCCAGGTCGGTCGGCCGGCGCCGGTCCTCCTCGGGCAGCGCCAGGGCCTCGGGCGAATCCGGGCTGAGGCCGTCGAAGAACTCCATGCACAGGACGCTGCGCCCGCTGTACTGGCGGTAGATGCGCGGGAACACCACCTCGGGCACGTCGGCGAAATGGTCGGCGAAGATCTCGGCGTTCTCCGCCTCCAGCCGCAGGTCCGCCTCCCTCAGGGTGTAGGCGCAGAACTCGCGCACCACCTGGCGCGGCTGGAACCGGGGGACGAGCATCTGCGCCACCGTCCCCAGCATCCGCAGCAGCCGCGCGTCCCGCTCCAGGGTCTGGCGGATCCCCGGCTTGACCACCTTCAGCAGCACCGGCTCGCCCTTCGGCGGTGACGGCGCGGTGGGTCTGGGCGATGGAGGCGGAGCCCATGGGGACCGGGTCCACCGACAGGAACATCAGCGCCGCCGGCCGCCCCAGGTCCCGCTCCACGATGTCCATCAGGACGTCCAGGGGCACCACCGGCAGGTGGTTGAGCAGGTGCTTCAGCTCGTCGGTGACCGGCCGGGGCAGCAGGTCCTCGCGCAGGCTGAGGATCTGCCCCAGCTTGATGTAGGTCGGGCCCAGGCGCTCCAGCCGGCGCCGCAGCTGGACCGGGAGCGGCTGCCGGCGCAATTCGCGGTCCACCAGCAACCGGCCCGGGAACGCCGCCGTCCGCAGCGCCAGTCCCTTCACCCCCCTGGGCGCCTCCCGCCGAGGTCGCCCGGTAGGCCAGCGCGCCGAACAGCAGGCCGAGGAAGTGCCGGCAGGTGACCAGCAGTCGGCGCAGCATGCTCTGCGGCTTCCAGGCGGGCATGATCTCGAAGCCCAGGGCGCGCAGGCCCTCCTCGGGCAGCGGTATCCGCAGGCCCGGCCCGCGCGCCCGGGCCGGGCTCCGGGCGCCGTTGCGCGGCTCAGCGGTTGCGGCCGTATTTTTCATGGGAGGACACCCACTCGTGGGAGGAGATGGCCGCGCCCAGGGAGATCTCCCCCGCCAGGGCCACGCCGGCCACGATTTCCGCGAACTTGCGGACCCTGCCCGCGCCCAGGCAGCCCAGCACGCGCAGGCACTCCTTCTGGGTCGGCAGGTGGGTGCCCCCGCCGTGGGTGGCCACGATGAGGGACGGGATGGTGAGCGAGAGGTAAAGGTCCCGGGTGGGCGTCAGTTCCACGTAGAGGATCCCCGAGGAGCCCTCCGCCAGGTTCGCCACGTCCTGCCCGGTGGCGATGAACAGGGCGGCGATCGCGTTGGGGCTGTGGCAGCCGTTGTTCACGGAGCCGGCCAGCATGGACCCGATGTTGGACACGCCCCAGTGGTAGGCCAGGCTTTCGGGCTCCGCGTGGGCGACCTCCAGCAGCACCTCGCGCCGGACGGTGCACTCGGCCGTGACCCGCTTGCCCCGGGTGCTGAGGAGGTTGATATGGGAAGCCTTCTTGTCAGAGGCCAGGTTGGACTCCAGGTAGAACCGCGCGGATCGGCACCGGGCAGTGCTCGAGGATCCAGCAGCAGGCCGCGTAGGTGGCCCGGCCGACCATGTTCTGGCCGGCGGCGTCGCCGGTCCTGAAGTTGAAGCGCAGGTAGGCGAACTTGCTGGCCAGGTGGGTGACGATGAAGCTGAGCCGGCCGGTTCCCGTGGTGGCCTCGGCCTCGCGCCGGAGATCGTCCAGGTGCTCGTCCACCCAGTCGCGGAACGCCAGGGCCTCCCGGGCGCTGGGGAAGACGAACACCGGCGCGCGCTGCATCTGGTCCGCCTGTACCGTGCAGGTCACGCCGCCGCACTGGTTGAGCACCTTCATGCCGCGGTTGTACGAGGCCACCAGGGTGCCCTCGGTGGTGGCCAGGGGGATCAGGAACTCGCCCTTGGCGTGCTCGCCCGTTGACCCGCAGGGGCCCGGCGAAGCCCAGGGGCACCTGGGCCACGCCGGTGAAGTTCTCGATGTTGCCGCGGGTGGCCGCGGGGTCGAAGGAGCCCTGGCTGACATGGCGCAGGTCGACCCCGGTGAAGGATTCCACGAACGCCCGGCGGGCCGCGACGATGTCCCGCGAGGCGTTGTCGTCCTTGGCGCAGGGCAGGGCCGCGCGACCGGGCTCGGGCAGGGGATCGGGCGGGGCCTCGCCCGTCTCGTCCTCCACCTGGATGTCGATATCGCCCAGGCCCTGCACCTCCACCGCGACCCGGATGAGGTGCCGGCCGTCCTCGATGTGCTTGCCCGGGGCCCTCAGGTGGGCGACCTTTTTCAGCGGAAAGGGCTCGGGCCGTTCCAGCGTGACTTCCGTGGCCTGGCGCCACCCGCCGTCCCCGAGGTCCAGTTCGAATTCGTCGGGATGCAGGTCCAGCGGGCCGATGTGGACTTCCAGGAACCTGTTGACCACGAAGTCGCTCAGCCGGTTCTTGAGGCTGATGGACACTCCCTCTTCGGTGTTGCGCAGGGAACCGAAGGTATACAGGTTGCGAAGGGCCGATGGCGGAATCATGGTTTCCGAGCCTCGCGTGGGGATTTCAATATACTGCCAAGCCGGCTTTTGGCAACTGTTCACAGATCACACTTGTACGGCGTTGGGGAAAAATAAACCTCGATTCCGCAGAACCGGTTATTTCCTGCGCGCCCTCGCAAGGTCGAAGCGATCAAGGTTCATCACCTTGTCCCAGGCCGCGACGAAGTCGCGCACGAACGGCTCCTGCGAGTCGCCGCATGCATAGGCTTCCGCCAGCGCCCGCAGCTGCGCGTTCGAACCGAAGACCAGGTCGACCTGGGTCGCCGTCCACCGGGGTTCCCCCGTCGCCCGGTCGCGCCCCTCCAGCACGCCCCCGGCGCTGGGGGATTTCTGCCACGTCGTCTTCATGTCGAGGAGGTTCACGAAGAAATCGTTGGTCAGGGTCCCCGGCCGCCGGGTGAGGACGCCGGGCCGGGTCGGGCCGGCGGTGACGTCCAGGGCCCGCAGGCCGCCGACGAGGACGGTCATTTCCGGAGCGGTCAGCGTCAGCAGCTGCGCCTTGTCCACCAGCAACCCCGCCGCCGATCCCTCGAGCCCCTTGCGCACGTAGTTGCGGAAACCGTCCGCGACCGGCTCCAGCACTGCGAAGGAGACCTCGTCGGTCTGCGCCTGCGAAGCATCCATGCGCCCCGGGGAGAAGGGGACCTTCACGCCGTGGCCGGCCTTCTGCGCCGCCGCTTCGACCGCCGCGCACCCGCCCAGGACGATCAGGTCGGCGAGTGACACCCGCTTGCCGCCGGATTGCGCGCCGTTGAAAGCCGCACGGACCGCTTCCAGCTTCTCCAGCACCTCCGCCAGTTCTGGCGGCTGGTTCACTTCCCAATGCCTCTGCGGCGCCAGGCGGATGCGCGCGCCGTTGGCCCCGCCGCGCTTGTCGCTGCCGCGGAAGGTCGCCGCGGATGCCCAGGCGGTCGTGACCAGCTGGGTGAGGGTCAGCCCGGATGCGAGGACCTGGGCCTTCAGGGCGGCGATATCGTGCTCGTCGATCAACGGGTGGTCCACGGCCGGGATGGGATCCTGCCAGACCAGCTCCTCCTTGGGGACGAGCGGGCCGAGGTAGCGCGAAAGCGGTCCCATGTCGCGGTGGGTCAGCTTGAACCAGGCCCGGGCGAACGCTTCGGCGAACTGGTCGGGGTGCTCGAGGAAACGCCTTGAGATCTTCTCGTAGGCGGGGTCGAAGCGCAGGGCGAGGTCCGTGGTGAGCATCGAGGGCGCATGGCGCCTGGCCGGGTCGTGGGCGTCCGGCACGGTGCCGGCGCCCATGCCGTGGACCGGCGTCCACTGGTGCGCGCCGGCCGGGCTCTTCGTCAGCTCCCACTCGTAGCCGAACAGGTTCTGGAAGAAGGTGTCGCTCCAACGGGTCGGCGTCGAGGTCCAGGTGACCTCAAGGCCGCTGGAGATCGTGTCGCCGCCCTTGCCGGTGCCGAAGCTGCTCTTCCAGCCCAGGCCCTGCTCCTCGATGGCGGCCGCTTCCGGCTCGGGTCCCACATGTTTCACATCGCCCGCGCCGTGGGTCTTGCCGAAGGTGTGGCCGCCGGCGATGAGCGCCACCGTCTCTTCGTCGTTCATCGCCATCCGGGCGAAGGTCTCGCGGATGTCCCGCGCCGCTGCGAGCGGATCCGGATTGCCGTTCGGGCCTTCCGGATTGACGTAGATCAGACCCATCTGCACGGCGCCGAGCGGATTTTCGAGCTCCCGGTCGCCGGAGTAACGCTTGTCGTCCAGCCACTTGTTTTCGGGGCCCCAGTAGGTGTCCTCCTCGGGTTCCCAGATGTCCTCCCGGCCCCCGGCGAAGCCGAAGGTCTTGAACCCCATGGATTCAAGCGCCACGTTGCCGGCGAGGATCATCAGGTCGGCCCAGGAGAGCTTGCGGCCGTACTTCTGCTTGACCGGCCAGAGCAGCCTGCGCGCCTTGTCGAGGTTGACGTTGTCCGGCCAGCTGTTCAGCGGGGCGAAGCGCTGGTTGCCGGTCCCCGCGCCGCCGCGGCCGTCGGCGATGCGGTAGGTGCCGGCACTGTGCCAGGCCATGCGGATGAAGAGCGGCCCGTAGTGGCCGAAGTCCGCGGGCCACCAGTCCTGGGAATCCGTCATCAGGGCATGGAGGTCCTTGACGACCGCGTCCAGGTCGAGGCTCTCGAACGCCTGGGCGTAGTCGAAGCCCGCGCCGAGCGGACTCGAGATGCCGGGGTGCTGGTGCAGGACCTTCAGGTTCAGCTGGTCCGGCCACCAGTCTGCGTTCGAAGGGCCTCCGGCGCGGGTGTTGGGGCGGGCGTCACCGGAAAAGGGGCACTTGGGTTCGGAGGCCATGGCACTCTCCTTGGGTGGTTGGGAAGGGTAGGTATTTTACCACCCGGCTCCAAGCAAATCTTTGCAACAAGGGTGGCACCGACCGCCCTCCGGGTGGCGCCGCGCCCCCGGCACGTCCCGTTTCAGTGCTTGCGCGCCACGCGGCCCGAATGGTACAATCTTGGGTTGCCAGGGATAACCCAGCCTCTGTCAACCATTTGGCCCCGCCGCATTGCTCCGGGCGCCCCGTGGATCGGAATTTCTCGGAAGGCAAGGCCCGGCCGGTGTAGCTCAGGGGTAGAGCAACGGTTTCGTAAACCGTAGGTCGGGGGTTCAAATCCCTCCACCGGCTCCAGATCGAAAGGCCCGTCACCCCCAGGTTTCGGGCCTTTCCCTTGTTCGCTGGCGAGTCGGGCCGGCGGCCGTTCGTTCAGTGGATGCCCTTGCCCCGGAGATACTCGGCCAGCCGGTAGTCTTCCGCCATGATGTGCTCCACCAGCCATCCTTCCAGGAAGTCCATCACCTGCATGGTCATCACCGGCTGGCCGGCATTGAACCGGGTCACCACGTCGGCCACCTGGCCCACCAGGGCCCGGTGCAGGTCCTGGTGCCGGCTGGTGCCGGGATAGGCATGGGTCTTCATGAGCTCCTCTTCCATCTGGAAGTGCTGGACCGTGTAGTCCTTGAGGAATACGAGGGTCGTGCCCAATTCATCCTTGCCCCGCCCCTGCTTCATGGCTCCGTGCAGGTTGTTGTAGGCCACCACCAGCGCCTGGTGCTGTTCGTCGATCTTGCCGTGGCCGGTCTCCAGCCGCTTGTCCCAATTGATCAGGCCCATGGGGTCCCTCCTTGAATGGTGAATTTGATGACCCCGAACCGCCAGCCTCCGGGACCTTCATCTGTGACGTAATGAGTGTCAATTATTTTAGGGGCATCCACAGGAATTGGGAATGGCCTGGATGGCATTCCTGCGGCGGTGAACCATGGGCACATCTGATGATCCATGAATCATCATATGGCACGTAAAAGCATTTGTGAAAAACCATGATGACATCCCTTGACTCAAAACTTCCATCGCCCTAATTTGCGTTTGCATTTTTATGAAAAGTGCAACGACCCTTCCCTATCTCCCCCATGCCCCCTCGACCGTCGCGGTCGACGGGGGTTTTTTCCGTTGATCTTCCCCCTCATGCGGAGGCGCCCATGACAGAGCACGTGATCGGCCACGTCGTCCACGACCGCAAGGTCTGGAAAGATGTCAGCCTCCGGAGGGTGATCTTCGCATCCTCCCTCGGAACCCTCTTCGAATGGTACGATTTCTACCTCTATGGCAGCCTGGCGGTGTTTTTCGGCAGCCGGTTCTTTCCGGCCCAGAATCCCACCGCCCAGCTGCTGGCCAGCCTCGCCACCTTCGGCGCCGGCTTCGCGGTGCGGCCCCTGGGCGCGCTGGTGTTCGGCCACATCGGCGACCTGATCGGGCGCAGGTACACCTTCCTGGTGACCATGGCCACCATGGGGCTGTCCACGGCCCTGGTGGGCTTCCTGCCCACCTACCAGACCATCGGCATCTGGGCCACCATCATCCTCGTGGCGCTCAGGCTGGCCCAGGGGCTGGCCCTGGGCGGCGAGTACGGCGGCGCCGCCACCTACGTGGCCGAGAACGTCCCCGATGAGCGGCGCGGCTACTACACCAGCTACATCCAGACCACGGCCACCCTGGGATTCTTCGCCAGCATGGCGGTCATCGGCGGCACCCGCTGGTTCATGGGGGAGGAGGCCTTCATTTCCGGCACGGGCTCATGGCTGGCCGGCTGGCGCATCCCCTTCCTTTTCTCCTTCATCCTGCTCGGCGTCAGCCTCTACATCCGGCTGAAGCTCCAGGAGAGCCCCCTGTTCACCAAGCTGAAGACCCAGGGCCAGGTCTCCCGGAATCCGCTCAAGGACAGTTTCACCCATCCGGTCAACCTGCGCTATGTCCTCCTGGCGCTGTTCGGCGCCACCGCGGGCCAGGGCGTCGTCTGGTACACCGGCCAGTTCTACGCCCTGACCTTCCTCCTCGCCGTGCTCAAGCTGCACTGGCTCCCCAGCTACCTGATCATCTCGGTGGCGCTCCTGCTGGGCACCCCCTTCTTCCTCGTGTTCGGCCACCTTTCGGACCGGATCGGGCGCAAGAAGATCATGCTGTGGGGCTGCCTGCTGGCGGCCCTGACCTACGTGCCCATCTACATGGCGATGAAAGCCGTCACCCCCGCCCTCGCGCACGGCGCCAAGGCGGTCATGCTCAGTGAAATCCCGTACGGCAGCCTGCTCGCGCTGATCGGCCTGGTCCTGCTCCAGATCATCTACGTCACGATGGTCTACGGGCCCATCGCCGCCTTCCTGGTGGAACTGTTCCCGACCAACATCCGCTATACCTCCATGTCCCTGCCCTACCACATCGGCAACGGCTGGTTCGGCGGCTTCCTTCCGCTGATCGCCACCGCCCTCACGGCCTCGGTCGCGGCCAAGCAGGCCTTCGGCGCCAACGCCATCTACGCGGGCCTGCTGTATCCGGTCGCCATCGCCCTGGTGACCCTGGTGGTGGGCGGCATCTTCATCAAGGAGACCCGGAGCCACCACATCGATACGGCGGTCAGCCAGGATGCCTCGGTCAAGGAGATCTTCGACTGGTGGGCGGTGCTGGCCGCGCTGGCCCTGGGCTTCTTCCTGCTGCTCCAGTGGTCCAGCGGCTTCCTGCCGGACCTGGCCGCCGGCAAGGGCTTCCTCATGGCGCTGTGGGACAACGTGTGGTATCCGCTGGTCGGGGCCATCTGCCTGTGGGCCCTGCCGGTGCTGTTCTTCCGGCTGGAGTTCGAGCGCCTGCGGGCCGTGGGCATGGTGCTGGCCTGCCAGGCCCTCACGGCCCTGCTGAGCTACAGGCTCTACCAGACCTGGACCGGCATGGGGGGCATCTGGAGCTTCTTCGCCACCTTCTGGGTGATCGCGATCTACACCGCCGTGCTGGCCTTCGGCTTCAGCTTCGGCCGGCGCAGGATGGCCGGAAGGGAGGGCAGCGCCGCCTGATGGCCGGAGTCTCCAGGAAGACGCCATCCCTCCCCCCGCTGTGGGGGAGGGAATGCTAGAATGGAGTCCCTTTTCCCCGGAGCCACGGTGTCCAACTCCAGTTCCACCTCCACCGTCTTCCATGAAAGCCTCAACCTGGGCGATGCGCGGCTGTACCTGGCCACGGCCGCCATGGTCGCGGGCAACCTCCTGCTGCCGCTCGCCGTGCACCGGATCCCGGGCGGCGGGCTGATGTTCCTGCCGATCTTCTTCTTCACCCTGGTCGCCGGCTGGCGCTTCGGGGCCCAGGCCGCGGTCGTCACCGCCGTGCTGTCGCCCCTGGCCAACCACTTCCTCACCGGCATGCCGCCGACGCCCGCCCTGCAGGAGATCATCCTGCAGTCCGCCCTGCTGGGCGCCCTGGCCGCCCTGGTCGCCGCGCGCGCGTCCCGGCCGACCCTGGCCCTGCTGGCCCTGGTGGTGGCGGCGCACCAGGCGCTGGTGCTGTTCCCCACCCTGATCCACGCCGGCTGGCAGCCCTGCCTGGCCGCGCTCAAGTTCCGCGCGCCCGGCCTGCTGCTGCAGATCGTGGGCGGCTTCGCCGTGCTCCGGCTGATGGGCCGCTACCTGCGCCAGCCCAAGGCCTCCGCCCTTGAGGGATGAACTGCCGGCGCCCCTGACCCTGCGGCTGTACCGGGGCACGGAGGTGCTGTTTTCCAGTGACAGGCATTGGCTGCACCCGCTGTTCGACCTGGAGGCGTTCCTGGCCGAAAGCGGGCACGACCCGGCCGGCACCCGGCTGGTGGACCGGATCACCGGCCGGGCCGCGGCCTTCCTGGTGGTCCGCATGGGCATCCGGGAACTGGACACCCTCGTCCTCAGCCGCCGGGCCATCCCGGTGCTGGAGCGCCACGGGGTCCGCACCCGCTGCCGGGAGGAGGTCGACAGGGTGCAGTGCGCCACCGAAGACCTGCTGGCCGGGATCGAGGATCCGGAAGCCGCCCATGCCCTCCTGCTGGAACGCAGGGCCAGGAGCGGGAAGGCTATTTGACCGGCGGCAGGTCCTCGGAGACCAGGTAGAACCCGTAGGCGAGCAGAAGGGTCAGCACCGCCAGGGTGTAGGCCAGCGTGCGGCCGTGCCACAGCCCGGTGATCCAGCCGTTGATGTCGCTGGCCACCAGGTTGGCCTGGCCGCCGACCATCTCCATGGTTCGGCGGTAGACCTTGGAGGTGTCCTGGGGGTTGCCCAGGGGGTCGTCGCCCGGGCCCGCGGCGGTGAAGAACACCGCCACGGCGCTGGTCAGCCCCACCAGGAGGATGCCGCGGATGACGTCGAACCGGGTGCGCCGCTGCATGATTCGCCAAGTCATGGGATCCTCTTCCATCGTCCAGAATGCCATAAGGTGTTCCGCTTTGCGCCGGAACCGCCTACCTTAGTCCTTGCTGCCCGCGGAGGTGACCATGAAGATCCGGGAAAACCTGGATGCCCTGATCGCAAGCCATCCTGAGATCTACGAGGCGTACAGCCAGTTCGGCAAGGCCGTGCACGAGCACGGCGGGCCCCTGGACGAGCGCACGCGCTGGCTCATCAAGGTGGCCACATCGGCCGCCTTGGGCCTGCCCAAGGCCCAGCTCACCCACATGATCAAGGCCTCGGAGGCCGGCTGCACCCCCCAGGAACTGGAGCACGCCATCCTCCTGCTGGCCCCCACCGCAGGCTTCCCGCGCATGATGGAGGCCATGGAGCGCTTCCGGGAATTCCGCAGCGAAGCCAAGGCTTGACCGCCGCCATGGAACCGGCCCGCTGCGCCTGGTGCGGCACGGACCCGCTCTACGTCGCCTATCACGACGGCGAGTGGGGCGTCCCCGCCCACGACGACCGCCGCCTTTTCGAGATGCTGATCCTGGAAGGCGCCCAGGCCGGGACTCAGCTGGATCACCGTGCTGCGCAAGCGCGAGGCCTACCGCCGGGCATTTGCCGGGTTCGACCCGGCCGCGGTCGCCGGCTTCGGCCCGGAGCGGCTGGAACAGCTGCTCCAGGACCCGGGCATCGTGCGCAACCGCCTCAAGCTGGCTGCCGCGGTGGCCAACGCCAGGGCCTTCCTGGACGTGCAGCGGGAATTCGGCAGCTTCGACGCCTACCTGTGGCGCGGGGGCGGCCCCCGGGTGAACCGCTGGCGCGCCCAGGGCGAAGTCCCGGCGGTGACCCCCGAGGCCCGCGCGCTGAGCGCGGACCTCCGCAAGCGCGGATTCAAGTTCGTGGGGCCCACCATCATCTACGCCTTCATGCAGGCCGTGGGCATGGTCGACGACCATGTGCTGGGCTGCTGGAAGCGCGGGTAGCGCGATGCTGGCGCTGCTGATCGGGTTCGCCTTCGGCTACATCGGCTCCATGCCGGTGGCCGGGCCGATCTCCGTGCTGGTGATGCACCTGGGCCTGGCCCACGAATCGCGCCGGGCGGTCTACGTGGCGGTGGGCGGCGCCCTGGCGGAGAGCCTCTACGCGCTGCTGGCGTTCTGGGGCCTGAGCGCGGTCCTGGAGCGCTACCCGGTGGTGCTGCCGGCCTCCCGGGCGGTGGGTGCGGGGCTGCTCCTGGCGCTGGGCCTGGTCATGCTGGTGGCCCGGGTGCGCAGCGCCGCCCCCGCCGCCGAAGGGCGCCGCTCAGGGCGCAAGCGCAGCTTCGTCCTGGGCTTCCTGATCACCGCCGTCAACCCGACCCTCATCATCACCTGGACCGCCGCCGTGGGCGCCCTGCACGCCACCGGCCTGATCGCCATGGACCGGGCCGAGGCGCTTCCTTTCGCGGCCGCGGTCTGCGCCGGCATCGTGGCCTGGTTCATGACCCTGCTGGCCCTGCTGCGCCGCTGGCGCGAGCGGATGAGCATCGCGACCCTGGGCCGCTTCAAGCGCTGGATGGGCGCGATCCTGGTGGCGGCGGGCGGCTGGATGACGGTGCGCGCGCTGCTCGGCTTCCGGCCCTGACACGACGGTGGCGTCCGTGGTTCCGACCGTCGTGCCTTGCGGTCGGCTGCGGGTTCCGCGTTCCTGCGCCGACCCACCGGTGCGTGGTCCGCTTGCAACGTCCTCGCTGCGCTGCGGGCGATGCAAGCGGCCACGCTGCCCCTTCCCCCCAGGGACGAGTCGATTCGTCTTCGTTACATTGAACAAATTTCACAACAACCATACCGGGACCCCGGGCATTCCAGGGAGCGGCCTCCTCGCCCCCCTGCCGCCAACCGGAGGAACCCCAAACCCAGGCGGGGAAGGACAGCGTGAGACCTTGGCGCACGCGCAGGAGGCGAAGCCGACGAGCATGCGGCAAGGCTCTCACGCACCGGTGGGTCGGCGCACCCGCACGGAACCCGAAGCCGACCGTCAGGCACGACGGGCGGGACGGCGGACGCTAGATCCTCTCCCACAGGTCGTCCGACAGCACCTGGTCCACGCGGCCCTTCGCGGACGACCCGGCCGTCCTTCATCACCAGCACCCGGTGGGCCATGGCCCGCACCACGTCGATGTCGTGGGTCACCAGGACGTAGGACAGGCCGTGGCGGCGCTGGAGCTGGGCCAGCAGCTGCAGCACCTGCTTCTGGATGGTCACGTCCAGGGAGCTGGTGGGCTCGTCCAGCACGACGATGCGCGGCTTGACGATGAGCGCCCGGGCGATGGCGATGCGCTGGCGCTGGCCGCCGGAGAACTCGTGGGGGTAGCGGCCCAGGAGCGCGTCCGCCGAGCCGTCCTCGGCCAGGCCCACGTCCGTCCAGGGCCTCCAGCACGCGGGTCCGGCGCTGTTCCGCCGGTCAGGCCGGGCTCGTGGATCTTCAGGCCCTCGCCGACGATCTGCTCGACGGTCAGGCGCGGCGACAGGGACGAGAAGGGATCCTGGAACACCACCTGGATCTGCCGGCGCAGGTCGCGCCGGGCCTGGGCGCCCAGGCCCGCCCAGGGCTCGCCCGCCACCGAGATCTCCCCCGAGGCCGGGGTCAGGTCCAGCAGCGCCAGGGCCAGGGAGGTCTTGCCCGAACCCGATTCGCCGATCACGCCCAGGGTCTCGCCGGGGGCCAGGGTGAAGCTGGCGCCGGCACCGCGGTGAACGCCGCGCGCCTGAACCAGCCGAGGATCCCGGGCCGGTGCACCGGATAGTCGACCCGCACCGCGCGCCCCTCCAGCACGCAGGCCGGCGCGGGGCTCCGCCACGTCGCGCTCGCAGCGGCTGTCGATCAGCTTCAGGGTGTACGGGTGGCTCGGGCGGCCCATCACCTGGCGCCATGGCGCCCTGCTCCACCAGCACCCCGCGCTCCATCACCGCCACCCGGTCGGCGAAGCGGCGCACCAGGTTCAGGTCGTGGGTGATCATCAGCACCGCCAGGTTGCGCTCGACCCGGATCCGCTCCAGCAGGTCGAGGATCTGGTGCCGGATGCTCACGTCGAGGGCGGTCGTCGGCTCGTCGGCGATCAGCAGCTTGGGGTCGCAGGCCAGGGCCATGGCGATCATGGCGCGCTGGCGCTGGCCGCCGGAGAGCTGGTGCGGATAGCTGTCCACCCGCCGCGCCGGTTCGGCCACCTCCACCCGCTTCAGGGCGGCGATGGCCTGGATCGCGGGCCTCGGCGCGGTCCAGCCCCTTGTGCAGCTGGAGCGCCTCCATGATCTGGGCGCCGATGGTCATGACCGGGTTGAGCGCGGTCATGGGCTCCTGGAAGATCACCGCGATGTCGTTGCCGCGCAGGGCCTGCAGCTCGGGCGGCGTCCATGGCCAGCACGTCGCGGCCCGTGGAAGCGGATGGCGCCCGTGAGCCGGGCGGCGGTGAACAGGCGCAGGGTGGACAGCGCGGTGACCGTCTTGCCCGAGCCCGATTCGCCCACCAGGGCCAGCTTCTCGCCGGCGTCCAGGCTGAACGAGACCCGGTCCACCACCTTGCGGCGCGCCGAAGCTGATGCTGAGGTCCTGCACCTCGAGCATCATGGCGCCTCCTCCCGGATCTCCTTGCGCGGGTCCAGCGCGTCGCGCAGGGCGTCGCCCACCAGGATCAGCAGCACCAGGGTGACCACCAGCACCGTGAAGGTGGCCAGCGAGATCCACCAGGCGTCCAGGTTGTTCTTGCCCTGGGCCAGCAGTTCGCCCAGGCTCGGGGTGCCTTCGGGCACGCCCAGGCCCAGGAAGTCCAGGCTGGTGAGCGCGCCGATGGCCCCGGCCATCTCGAACGGGATCAGGGTGATCACCGGGGTGAGGCAGTTGGGCAGGATGTGCCTGAAGATGATCACCCGGTCGCGCTGGCCCAGGGCGCTTGCGCCGCGCGCACGTAGTCGAGGGTGCGGTTCTTGAGGAACTCGGCGCGCACGTAGGCGGCGATCATCAGCCAGCCGAACACCGAGATCAGCACGACCAGCAGGCCAGACGCTGGGCGCGAAGAAGGCCGAGAAGATGATCAGCAGGTACAGCGTGGGCATGGCCCCCCAGATCTCCACGAAGCGCTCCATGGCGATGTCGGTCCAGCCGGCGAAATAGCCCTGGATCGCGCCGTAGGCGACGCCGGCGACGGTGCAGACCACGGTCACGGCGAAGGCGAACAGCACCGACAGCCGGAACCCGTAGAGCAGCCGCGCCAGCAGGTCGCGCCCGCGGTCGTCGGTGCCGAGCCAGTTCTGCCGGCTGGGCGGGGCCGGGTCGGGCGCGGTGGCGAAGTAGTTGATGGTGGAGTAGTGGTAGCGGTTGGGCGGGAACAGCGCGAAATTGCCCGGCCGGGCCAGCTGCTTGCGGATGAAGGGGTCCAGGAAGTCGGTGGGGGTGAGGAACTCCCCGCCGAAGGTGGTCTCGGGCAGGCGTCTGCACCATCGGCACGTACCAGTGGCCCTGGTAGCGCACCAGCAGCGGCCTGTCGTTGGACAGCAGTTCGGCGAACAGGCTCACCACGGTGAGCGCCACGAACAGCTGCAGGCTGCGGTAGCCCAGGCGGTTGCCCTTGAAGCGGCGCCAGGCGCGCAGCCAGGGGTTCTGCAGCGCGGACCGCTCAGTCATACTTCACCCGCGGATCCACCCACAGGTAGCTCAGGTCGCGGATCAGGGTGGTGACCAGGCCGATCAGGGTGAAGAAGAACAGGGTGCCCAGCACCACCGGGTAGTCGCGCCGGATCACCGATTCGTAGGACAGGAGGCCCAGGCCGTCCAGGGAGAACAGGGTCTCGATCAGGAGCGAGCTGGAGAAGAAGGCCCCCACGAAGGCGGCCGGGAATCCGGTCATGATCGGGATCAGGGCGTTGCGGAACACATGGCGCCACATGACGTTGCGCTCGCTCACGCCCTTGGCCCGGGCGGTCAGCACGTACTGCTTGTGGATCTCCTCCAGCACCGAATTCTTCGTCATGATGGTGATCACGGCGAAGGCTGCCCAGCACCATGGCGGTCACCGGCAGCACGATGTGCCACAGGTAGTCCGTCACCTTGCCCATGAGCGTGAGGTCGGCGCAGTGGCTCGAGGTGAGCCCGCGCAGCGGGAACCACTGGGCGAACGCGCCGCCGGCGAACAGCACCAGCAGCAGCACGCCCATCACGAAGCTGGGGATGGCGTAGCCGGTGAGCACGATCAGGGTGGTGGCCGTGTCGAACCGGCTGCCGGCGCGCACCGCCTTGGCGATGCCCAGGGGCACCGACACCAGGTAGGTGAGCAGGAAGCTCCAGATCCCCAGGCTGATCGAGACCGGCAGCTTCTCCCGGATCAGCTGCCAGACGTCCTCGTTGTGGAAGAAGCTCCGGCCCAGGTCGAACCGCGCGAACTGGCCGAGCATCTGCAGGAACCGGGTGTGCACCGGCTTGTCGAAGCCGTAGAGCTTGCGGATCTCCTTGATCCGCGTCGGCGTCCACCCCCTGGCGCCCGCGGTAGCCGGCGCCGGTGGCGGCCGGGCCCTCCCCGGCCGAGCTGCGGCCCTGGAGCTGGTAGACCATCTGCTCCACCGGCCCGCCCGGGCACGAACTGGATCACCGCGAAGGTGATCGCCAGGATCCCGAACAGGGTCGGCACCATCAGCAGGATCCGTTTGAGGATGTAGGCCCACATGGACAGGCTCCTAGGGGTGGAGGGACCACCAGGCGGTGATGATCCAGCCTTCGGGCTGGAAGTAGCGGGGCTTCACCTCGGGCTCGCCGAACTTGCCGGCCCGGTAGGCGATGCGGAAGGAATTGGTGTACCAGGCCGGCACGAAGTAGTAGCCGAAGCGCAGCACCCGGTCCAGGGCCCGCAGGCGCGCCACCAGCTCGGGCCGGGTGGTGGCGGAGGTGGCCTCGTCCACCAGGGCGTCCACGGCCGGGATCGCGCATGCCCATCAGGTTGCCCGAGCCTTCGGCCGCGGCCGAGGCCGATGATGAACCGGTCCTTGAGCTCGCTGCCCGGCGCCTCGCTGCCCACGGTGCGGATGCTGGTGATGTCGAAGTCGAAGACGTCCAGGCGCTTCTGCAGCAGGGCGAAGTCCACCACCCGGTAGCTGCAGTGGATGCCCAGCTTTTCCAGCTGCTGCATGTACGGGATCGACGATCCGGCCCATGGAGCCTTCGCTGTCCAGGAACTCGATGGTGAACGGTTCGCCCGCGGCGTTGCGCAGGGCGCCGTCCCGGTAGTTCCAGCCGGCCTGGGTGAGCAGGAGCTTGGCCTGGTGCAGGTTGGCGCGCAGGCTGCCGGGCGGGTCGGTGGAGGGGGCAGCGGGCACCGGCTGGGTGAACACCTCCGGCGGCAGCTTCGCCCGCAGGGGCTTCAGCACGGCCAGCTCGTCCGGGCCCGGCAGGCCCTTGGCCTCGAAGTCGCTGGCGTCGAAGTAGCCGCGCACCCGGGTGTAGTTGTCGTAGAAGAACTCCCGGTTCATCCACTCGAAGTCCAGGCCCAGCTCCAGCGCCTTGCGCACCCGCGCGTCGGCGAACTGCCGGCGCCGGGTGTTGATCACGAAGCCCTGGAAATCCCCGGCGTTGCCGCTGGGCAGGTCGCGCCGGACCAGTTCTCCCGAAGTGAACTTCCTGCCCACGTAGGTGCGCGCCCATTCCCGCGCCGAGAACACCTGGATGTAGTCGAACTCGCCCGCCTTGAAGGCCTCGGTCTGGGCGGTGGTGTCCTTGTAGATCTTGTAGGTGACCCGGTCGAAGTTGTACATGCCCACGCGCACGTTGAGCCGGGCCGCCCAGTAGTCCGGATCGCGCTGGTAGGTGATGTCCCGCCCGAAGTCCACGTGGCCGATGCGGTACGGGCCGCTGCCGATGGGGATGTCCATGATGATCTGGTCGAACGGCTTGCCCGCGCCCCAGTCGCGGCTGAACACCGGCATGCCGCCGACGATCAGCGGCAGTTCGGCGCTGGCGCGCTTGAAGTGGAACTGGACGGTGCGCTCGTCCAGCACCGTGGCGTCCTTCACGTCGGCGAACATGGCCCGGTAGGCCGGGTGGGACAGCTTGCCGGTGAGGCTCGTCGAAGCTGTGCTTCACGTCGGCCGCCAGGACCGGCTTGCCGTCCTGGAAGCGCGCGGCGCGGTTGAGCCGGAAGGTGGCCGACATGCGGTCGCGCGCCACTTCCACGTCCTCCGCCAGCAGTCCGTAGGCGGTGGTGGGCTCGTCGAAGGTGCCGGTGAGCAGGCTTTCGAACATCAGGTCGGCCAGGCCCGGGGGCGAGGTGCCCTTCAGGGTGAACGGGTTGTACTTGTCGAACTGGGAGATGCGCAGGGGCGGCGCCAGGGTGATTTCGCCGCCCTTGGGCGCGGCCGGGTTGACCCACTGGAAGTGGTCGAAGCCGGGCGGGTACTTGATGTCGCCGAACTGGGCGTAGGCGTGGGCGGCCCAGGCCTGCGCGGAAGACAGGACAAGGATCGCCAGAAAACGCCCGAAGCACCGCAAGACCAAGCCTTCGAGTGTTTTGGAGGGATGCCCGGTTGTCATCCGGCGATCATATCAGACTACAGGTTCAGGTGGATGACCTTGGCCGGCGGGAAGCCGTTGAAGGAGGTGCTGGAGGCGTGGCTGTAGGCGCCGATGTTCTCGCTGTAGACCAGGTCGCCCAGCTCCATGTCCGGCAGTTCCTCGGCCAGGGTGATCGTGTCCAGGGCGTCGCAGGTGGGGCCGAACACGGCGCAGATCTGGGTCGGGCCCTTCTTGAACGAGCGCACGGGGTAGTGGCAATGGTCGAACAGCTGTCCGGAATAGGTGTGGTAGACGCCGTCGTTGATGTAGTAGCACTGCCTGCCGTCCCGGAAGGCCTTGCCGATCACTTCCGAGACCGAGGTGCAGGCGGTGGCCACCATGAAGCGCCCGGGCTCGGCCAGGATCGCCACGTCCTCCGGGAACAGCCGGCTGATCGCGTCGTTGAGGATCCTGGCCAGCTCGTGCAGGGGCTTGACGTTGTCGTCGTAGGGGGCCGGGAAGCCGCCGCCGATGTCCAGCTGGTTCATCTTCGTGAAGCCGCGCAGCCGGGCCTCCTTGAAGATCTCCGAGGCCATGTTGAGGGCCTGGACGAAATTCTGGAAGTTGGTGGTCTGGCTGCCCACGTGGAAGCTCAGGCCTTCCACGCGTGATCCCGGCCTTCTTCGGCGGCGGCGATCAGGTCCACCGCTTCGCCCGGCTCCGCGCCGAACTTGGAGGACAGCTCGACCATGGCGCCGGTGTTGGGCACCCGCAGGCGCAGCAGCATGCCCACGTTGGGGGCGTGCTTCTTGACCTTCCCGATCTCCTCGTAGTTGTCGTAGGTCACCAGGGGCTTGTACTGGTCCAGTTCGCGCAGGGTCGCGTTGGCCTTGATCGGGTGGGAGTAGATGATCTTGTCCCAGATGAAGTCCTGGCGCTCCTTGTCCGGCAGGTCCTTGATGTTCTCGTGGACCAGCAGGAATTCCGGCATGGAGGCCACGTCGAAGCTGGCCCCGGCCCGGTACAGGGTGCGGATGATCTTCGGGTCGGGGTTGGCCTTGACCGCGAAGTAGGGCTGCACCCGGGGCAGCCAGCGGTTGAACTCGGCCAGGTTCTGCGCGAAGCTGGTCATGGTCGACCACGAACAGGGGAGTGCCGTGCTCCTGGGCCAGTTCCTGCAGAAGCGTCTTGCTGATCACGTGAGTCCTTTCGGTCAATCGCCGAGGTCGGTGACGAGGAAGTTCTTGAACTGCCAGGGGTCGTCCAGGTCCAGGTCGGGCCGGTTCCAGCCCTGGAAGTGGCTGGACTGGTGCTTGAGCGGGGTCCAGTCGGAGGGGGTGGAGATGTTCTGGCCCAGGTAGGGCCGGGCGATCTCCAGCACGAATTCGTGGGGCAGGTCGTCCGGGACCAGCACGCCCCGGGCCGGGTTGCGCGATGATCCAGGCGGCGGCGGCGCTGACGGAGATGGCCACCTGCAGGGTGGTGGCGTTCTGGTGCGGCAGCAGCTCCCGGGACCGTTCGATGCTCAGGTGGCTGCCGGTCCACCAGGACTGGTAGGGGTGGCCCATGATCAGCGCGCCGAGGATATCGGCCCCGCCGGTGATCTCGTCGGCCATGATCCGCAGCCTGGGCTGCAGCCGGTAGTCGCAGCCGCGCAGCTCGTGCAGGGAGATGATCGCGTTGTCGCAGGGGCAGTAGGCGTAGTGCACGGTGGGGCGGTAGACGGCCCTGCCGTCTTCCCAGACCGTCAGGCGGTCGGAGATGGTGAAGGCTTCGCCGTGGCGGACCACCATCCCCTGGATGGCGTAGTCCGGCACCCAGGACCGGACCCGCACGTTCATGCCCATGCGCGCCAGGCAGATCTGGTTGCCGCGGGCCGTCGGCGTGGCTGAAGGCCAGCGCGGGCAGGGTCCTTTTCGTGGGTGCCCCAGCCCATCTCGGCGGTGGTGGTGCCCTCCTCGCGGAAGCCCTCGATGCTCCAGGTGTTGACGAACTCGTCCACTTCCTTGGGCCGGTAGCTGATCTGGGTGTCCCGCTCGCTGCAGTGGATCACCTTCACCCCCAGCTTCATGGCCAGGCGGTTGAAGGTGCGGTCCCGGGCCAGCTGGCCCAGTTCCTCGGCCGCGGCGCCCTGGACCCGGCCGTCGGCCAGCATGCCGCCCGGCGATGTCCAGCAGTCCCTGCTTGGTCCAGTGGGAGATGAGGCCGGGGTTGGCGCCGTGCTCCAGCACCGCGGTGGGGCCGGGGGTCTTCCAGCCGGCCGTCATCCGGCGGATGTTCATGTGCCGCCAGTACAGGGTCCGCTCGGTGGGGTGCTTCGGCCTCGGCGCCGTAGGGGTCCCACAGTTCCACCGAGGTGTTCAGGTAGAGCACGCCGTGGTCGTGGCACCACTGCAGGAGTCTCGCAGCAGTCGATGTTCCAGGCCAGGTCCACCAGCAGGTCCCCGTCGCCCAGGTGCGCTCCAGCAGGGATCCCAGGTTTTCCGGCGTGACCCGGTCCTGGACGAAGGTCACGCCCTTGTCGGTCCATTCCCGGATCGCGCCGCGCCTGTCCTCGAAATCCATCACCGTGACGTTGCCGGGCGCCACGCCGAGGTGCCTGAGCAGCAGCGGCAGGGCGCACTGCCCCACCGCGCCGCACCCCAGCAACAGGACCCGCTTTTCGAACTCCGCCATTTGTTTCATTCCTTTCCTGCCCAATGCCCCTGGAGCTCATCGGATTATTTACGTTTATGAATCGAGTGTATTGGGTGTCAGGCGGCAATGAAACAGAAAACCCCCATGCTCCATGCAACCATCACTAATAAAAGATGTTACAGGATCACGCCGAACCCTGTGCCAGTCCGGATGAACCCATCACAGACTATTTTAATTAATTATAAAAACATCATTAATGCATTCCAGCAGCTTGTTGAACCCGCCGCCCCAAAAAAGAAAGACGGTCGCCGCCACAAGCGCCGCGGCCAGCCACAAGGTGAACCGGATCAGCAGGGGATGGGGGTTTCTCAACATGGATGGTCTCCGCCGGGTCCCTCCAATGGGAAGTATAGGCACGCGCCGGCGCGCATCCTGGGGTTCCGGAGCCATAATGGACCTCCTGCCGCCGCCCGGGAGCGCCCTTGCCAGCCGCACTGCAATCGTTCGTCCAGACCGAGGTGATTCCGCTCCTGGAGCTGGACGCCATCCTTTGGCTTTGGGTGTGGGCGGTGCCGACCCTGGTCCTTCGCTTTCCCTTCCTGCCGCCCGGCATCCTGGGCCTGGCCATGCCCGGGCTGGTCCTGGTGCGGGGCGAGACCTACACCCTGCGCATCCTGCGCCACGAGCTGTGCCACGTGCGCCAGATGCGCCGCTGGAGCCCCCTGGGCACCTGGCTGGCGCAGGTGGTCAACTACCTCCTGCGGCCCCTGGCGATCCTGCTGACCCAGCGGCGCTGGCCGGGCATGGGCGAACTCTACCGGACCAATCCCCTGGAGCGCGCCGCGTTCGCCGCCATGGACCGGGAGGACCCCTTGCCGCGTTCCTGGGGCGCCCGCCCGGATCACTGAGCCAGCGGGGCCTTTCCCACCTTCTGGTAGCTGGTCCCCTCCGGGACCGGCACCGAGCGGAACAGGGTGATCTCCCGCACGGTGAACGAGAGCGGCTCCAGGGGCGGCAAGGCGAGGCGCGCGAGGTCCACCGGCTCCCGGAACCGGGCCAGGGTGAGGTGCGGCATGAAGGGCTTTTCATCGAAGGCGACCCGGCCGGCCCTGAGCGCATCCCTGAGGCGGGCGGCGAGGGCATCCAGGGCCGGGTGCGGCTCGAAGCCCAGCCACAGGATCCGGGCCCGGCCCGCAAGGGGGAAGCCTCCGGCCGGCCCGGTGCGCAGCGCGAACGCGCAGGCGCCCGCGGCCGCCGCGGCGGCCAGGGCCACCAGGGCGGGGATCTGGGCGGTCTCGGTGCGGCCCAGGAAGGCGAGGGTGATGTGCAGGTCTTCCAGGTGCGGGAACCGGGCCGCGCCCGGGGCCCTTCGGGCGGCGTCCTGGAACCTCCCGGCCGCGGCCCTCACCTCGGCCGGGACGGCGAGGCCGAAGAACAGGCGCGATGTGGCGGCTGCCGGCATGGGAACCTTCACGGAAAGCAGTACTATTCTTGGGGCATGCCAGAACTGCCGGAAGTGGAGATCACCCGCCTCGGACTGACCCCCGAGCTCGAAGGCCGGCGCATCGCCGCCGTGACCCTGCGCCGGCCGGACCTGCGCTGGCCGATCCCGGGGGAGATCCAGGGCCTGCTCCCGGGCCAGGCCATCCTGGGCCTGCGCCGGCGCGCCAAGTACCTGCTGATGGATTTCGCGCCGGGCAGCGCCCTGCTGCACCTGGGCATGTCGGGCTCCCTGCGGGTGCTGGACGGCGACGTGCCGCCCGGGCGCCACGACCACGTGGACCTGGCCCTGGATTCGGGCCGGGTGTTGCGCTTCAACGACCCGCGCCGATTCGGCTGCCTCCTCTGGCAACCCGATGGGAGAGACCCACGAACTGCTCCGGGAGCTCGGCCCGGAGCCGCTGTCCGACGCCTTCGACGGCGACTACCTGTTCCGCCTCAGCCGGGGCCGCCAGACCAGCGTGAAGGCGTTCCTCATGGACCAGGCCAACGTGGTGGGCGTCGGCAACATCTACGCCGCCGAATCCCTGTTCCAGGCCGGCATCGCCCCGGGCCGGCCCGCCCATGAGGTCACCCGGCCGCGCTACCGGCGGCTGGCCCAGGCCGTGAAGGACATCCTGGCCCATGCCATCCGCTGCGGGGGCACCACGTTCCGCGATTTCATCCGCCCCGACGGGCGCCCCGGCTATTTCGAGCAGGAGTTGTTCGTCTACGGCCGGGAGGGCGAACCGTGCCTGAACTGCGGCCGCCTCCTCACCGGGAGCCGCCACGGCAACCGGGCCACCGTCTGGTGCGGGCACTGCCAGAAATAGGAGCTGCGCCATGCCCCGGATCCTGCTGTTCGAACCCATGCACGAACTCGGCACCGGGCTCCTGCGGGCGGCGGGCGAGGTCATCCTGGCGCCGGCCCTGGACGAGGCCACCCTGCTGACTCTGGTGGGCGACGTGGACGCCATCGTCGTGCGCAACGGCGGCGCGGTGAGCCGGCGCCTGATCGAGGCCGCGCCGCGGCTGAAGGTGATCGGCCGGCACGGCGCGGGCCTGGACACCATCGACGTCCCGGCCGCCACCGAGCGGGGCATCCGGGTGGTCTGCACCCCCGAGGCCAACTGCGAATCGGTGGCCGAGCATTTCGTGGCCATGGCCCTGGTCCTGTCCAAGCGCCTGCTGGAGGCGGACCGGGCCCTGCGCTCGGGGCGCTGGGAGGTGCGCCACGAGTATCACGGCCGGGAACTGAGCGGCAAGACCCTCGGCGTGGTCGGCTTCGGCCGGGTGGGCCGCGCCACCGCGCGCATCTGCCACCACGGTTTCGGCATGCCGGTGCTCTACCACAGCCGGAACGCCGCCCCCGCCGAGGACGAGGCCCGGTGCGGGGCGCGGCGCGCCGGCCTGGAGCAGTTGCTGCGCGCGTCCGACTACGTCTCCCTCAACCTGCCGCTCACCGCCGAGACCCGCCACCTGATCGATGGCGAGCGGATCCGGATGATGCGCCCCGGCGCCTTCCTGCTGAACCTGGGCCGGGGCCCCCTTTGGGACGAGGCCGCGGTGCTGGAAGCCCTGGATGCGGGCTGGATCGCGGGCGCCGGCACGGACGTGTTCGAGCGCGAACCGGCCGGGCCGGACCATCCCCTGTTCCGCCACGGCCGGTTCGTCTGCACGCCGCACATGTCGGCCCACACCGAGGAGGCCATGGCGCGGATGAGCCTGGTGGCCGAGGACGTCATTGCGGTGCTCAGTGGCCGCGAGCCCAGGTGGCCCGTCAATCCTGCCATACGATAAGTCGCCTGGCAGGACTTGGTTCAGTGAGAATTACAAACATTCAATGTATTCGGCAAGGGATCCGGCAGGCCTGATTCAGGCGCGGCTCCTATTGCGAATCGAAAGAACCCACCCCTCGAACCCTTGCCTCGTTGATTTTGAGTCTCATATTTGATCTGCAATAAATGGGGCGCCACGCCACGTTTGCGTGGTCATGGCGCAGCCATGGGACAAGGAGAGGATCATGACCTTGGTTCCAACCTTCCGCTCACCATGCACGGGCACGGCCTGGATGCGATCGGCGCTGGTCTGCCTGGCACTTCTTGGCGCCCTATCCTGCGGCGGAACCGTTTCCGACCCGCCACCCTTTATAAGGGCCCAGTTGGTGCCCCCCTACACCCCGGGGGTGACCGCCTATGCGCTGGCGGAGGCTTCCATCAGCACTCCCCTCGAAGTGTCAGCCACTGAGCTGGGGCTGCCTCCCGGCTACACCCGGGCCTTCTTTCCGGGCGGCAGCAACTTGATGCAGTTGAACGATCTTTCGACGCCGTTCAATATCATCATACAAGGCAATGGCGTACCGGGCGAAATGCTGACGGTGACGCCCACGCCTCCTGATATCCCCGCCTATACCGTATCAAACGCTGGAGGTGTCTCTCCCGGGCTGATCTACACCGCGAGTTTCAATCCGGCGGGAACATTAAGTTATAATTACATTTTCGATGCAAACGGTGAACTCCACTATTTCAAAAGATTGAACAACACATCAACCAATTTCCAGAAACTGACCTACCAGGATGGGCAGCAGCGTTATGCCTATATTTGCGATGCCATTATTTACCTGATGGATTTGAATTTCAATATCATCCGAAGCTACAGCTACCTTCCGACCTCGACCCACGGCAAGCTGGGATTCGATCTCCATGATTTCATATTTTTCGACGATGATCATTACGTGGTCGGTTCCGCCCTGCCCACCACCGTCGACACGACGGCCTATGGCGGCAAAAGCGGTTCCGTCGTCGATGCGACCCTGATCCAGGAAGTTCAGAACGGCCAGGTTCTCTGGGAATGGAACTCCGCGGACTACCCGCAATTTTATGCCACCCATACGGATGGCGGCAGCTATCTGGATTCCTCGATGGCTTCGCCCGCCGATTACATGCATTGGAATTCGATCACGCAGGATCCCGCGGACAACAGCTATATCCTGTCGTTTCGCAATCAGGATGCGATCATAAAAATTTTACCTTATGCAGCATCATCCAATAATGGCGTGATCCCGATCAAGTGGATCCTCGGGGGGGGCAACCAGACCATCGCAAGCAACTTCACCTTCTACCATCAACACATGCCGCGGATCGTCAGCCGCGATGGCAACGTTGTAACGCTGTCCATCTTCAATGACAACAATGGGCATTACGCGACCGCTCCATCCAATGTGATCGTGGCCGATATCGATGAAAGCAGTCTGGCCGCCACCCTGGATGACCAGTTCCTCGGTCCCGGAGATGCCGTCGCGCTGGGATCCGTGCAGGTTTTCGCCCCCAGACATTATTTTATAGATTGGGGCACGGTTCCCATCATCAATGAAGTGGTCGATGGACAAACGATTTTTACGATGAATTTTCCCGGCCAATTCATCTATCGTGCATTCAAGATCCAGTAGTTCAATGGACCCGGATGGCCTCCTCCAGCGCCACCGCGCGCGGGAACAACAGGTGGCTTTCCAGATAGATGTGCAGGTGGAGGTCCTCCTCCAGGCTGCGCAGGCCCATGTACAGAGAGCGGTAGCTGCCGCAGGCGTCCTCGGGCGGGGTGTAGCCGCGGGTGAGGGTCCTCAGATCCCGGAGGATGTCGCCCACCTGCTCGTGCTCGTTCTGCATGGCCCGGATCGGGTTCTGGACGGTGCCGAAGCATCCCCGCGCTTCCTCCCCGGCTTCCATGGCGCGCACGAAGGGGAACAGGATCTGCTCCTCCTTCTGCAGGTGGGGTCCCAGGTCAGCTTCCATGGCCTGGAAACACCGGGCGACGTCGGCCAGTTCCGGGTGATGCCCGCCGTGCACCTGGAGAACCTTGGCCATGAGCGGCGCGACCCGGGCCAGTTCGGCGCGGGTGAAGGCATGGTGGGTGGCCTCGATGTGGCTGATCAGGTCGGCCAGCGGCGCCGTCTTCCAGGCCGAGGGATCGCCGGCGGCGGAGGCCCCGGCCTCCAGCCCGTCCAGGCGCTCCAGCACCGCGCCCAGCGGGCTGCCCGCGTGGGCGCAAGCCTCGGCGAGGCTGCGCTGTCCGCCGCAGCAGTAGTCCACGTTGAGTTCCTCGAAGACCCGCATGGTCGCGGGAGATTCCAGGACGATGTCGCCGATCCGGGTCTGGGCGTTGAAGGGCATGGGCTGTCTCCGTTCAGGGGGGTTCCCCTGACCCAATATCCGACCTCCCAAGTCAACATTCCTTGACGCGGATCAAGGATCGAACATTTCCAGATGGACTGTGGCGGCCGTTGTCCCGCCCGTGGTGCCTTGCGGTCGGCTGCGGGTTCCGGGTTCTTGCGCCGACCCACCGGTGCGTGGTCCGCTTGCAACGTCCTCGCTGCGCTGCGGGCGATGCAAGCGGCCACGCTGCCCCTTCCCCCCAGGGACGAGTCGATCCGTCTTCGTCACATTGAACAAATTTCAAAACAACCATCCCGGGACCCTGGGCATTCCAGGGAGCGGTCTCCCCGCCCCCATGCCGCCAACCGAAGGAACCCCCACCCCAGGCGGGGAAGGGGCAGCGTGAGACCTTGGCGCACGCGCAGGAGGCGAAGCCGACGAGCATGCGGCAAGGCTCTCACGCACCGGTGGGTCGGCGCAAAGACCCGGAACCCGAAGCCAACCCCAGGACAACGGACGCCGCAGTAAAACTAGCGGTCCCTGAGGAAGGTCCCCACGCAGGAGAGCGGCAGGCGCTGGCCGCTGAGGTAGTCGTCAAGGCAGGCCAGCACGGCGCTGGAACGCGGGCGCAGGGCCGCCTCCGCCCGGGTCAGCCAAGCGCAGCCCAGGATGACGGGGTCCTCGGGATGCGCCGCATGGCCCTCCGGAACGCTGCCGGCGAAGCAGACCCGGGCGTAGTCCCGGCCGTTGGCGGCCTGGACGAGGTAGAGGCCCACGAACGCCTCGGGGGTGAAGGCCAGGCCGGTCTCCTCGCGGGTCTCCCGCACCAGCGCCTCCAGCAGGCCTTCGCCCGGATCCACGTGCCCGGCGGGCTGGTTGAAGACCCGTTCGGGATGCACCCCGTCGGTCTCCTCCACGAACAGGAAGCGCCCCTGGCGCTCGATGATGGCCGCGACGGTCAGGGACCAGGACATGGGCAGCCTCGGGCTCCACCCTAACCCGCGGGTCGGCCGCGGAAGGAAAATATTTTTTTGGCGACGGGAACCTGCAGGGACCTCGACGCATTTGGATTGAGGAGAGGGGTCTGAACAGGCTCCTTGCACGACCCCCGAGGGTGTCCGATTGGCTCCCGGACGCAGGAAGGCGGCACGGCTGAACAGTGGTGAAGGGAAGGCCCCCAAGCTCAAGGGGGCCTTCCTGATTTCCACGATGTTTACATGACAGGCCGGAGGGCGTGCCCTAGCATGGGCCAGACCCGAAGGGGGGATTCCTTGCAAATCACCCAGATCCGAATGGACCAGGAGATCACCCATCTGGCCCTGTCCGGCCGGCTCGATGCCGCAGGCCTGCAGGGCAACGACATCAAGTTCGCCGGGTTCACCTCCGCCCGGCGCAAGCCCACCCTGGTGGACCTGTCCCAGGTGGAGTTCATCGCCTCCCTGGGAGTCGGGATGCTGATCTCCGCCGCGACCACCCTGAAGCGCTCCGGCGCAAGGCTGGTGCTGCTCAACCCGTCCGAAACCGTGGAACGGGTGCTGGTGACGCTGGGCATCGACCAGGTCATCCCCATCGCCCGCAGCCTGGAGGACGGCCTGCGCCTGCTTGGGCCGGACGCCTAGTGCCGCCGACCCTGCGCAAAACGCTTGAAAAGGACCTGGGCGAACTGATCGCCCTGGCCCCGGAGGCCGAAACCTTCCTGAACCGGGCCGGGGTGTCAGGGCCGGCCGCCTTCAAGGTCCAGCTGGCGCTGGAGGAGACCATCCGGAACCTGATCGAGCACGATCCGGAGTCGCGGGTCAAGCGCATCCGGGTGGCCATCGAGGTGGGCGCGCAGGCGGTCACCATTCTCCTGGAGGACGACGGGGCGCCCTTCGACCCCCGCTCCGCGCCGCCCTTCGATCCGGCCCGGCCGCTGGAGGCCAGGGCGCCCCATGGGATGGGCGTGCACCTGCTGCGCACCTTCATGGACGAGATCCACTACGGCAGGCAGGGCGAGTTCAACCAGCTCCGGCTGGTGGTGGGAAAATAGGCGATTCCAGGATCCCTTTTTAAAGTTCTTGAAAGCATGAAAACGGCATGCGCATCCTTGTCGCCATGGCCTCATACCAGCTCCAGATCAAAGGTCTTCCCCCGAAAACACTAGGCCCCCGATCCCCGGCCCTCACCGTGGGACGCGCACCGCAGAATGACTGGGTCATCGAGGATTCCACCGTGTCCCGGCAGCATGCCCGGTTCGAATGGGACGGCGAAGGCCTGGCCATCCTGGACCTGGGCTCCAGGCTGGGCACTTCGCTGAACGGCGCCGCCGTCGAGGGCCGGGTCGCCGTGCGGCCCGGGGACGAGCTGATCCTCGGCACCGTCCGGGTCGAGGTGGCACCGCTGGCCGAGCCCACCGTGCGCATCGACCCGGAGGCTTCCCAGGATCCCGCCCTGTCCACCTTCACCATGTCGGCCGACATGGTGCGCAGCGGAGCCGACCGGGATGGCGACCCGAGGGCCCAGGCGCTCGCCTTCATGCACGACCTGACCCTGGGCCTGATCCAGGACGTCTCGCCCCGGGAACTCCTGGAAACCCTCCTGGACAAGCTGCTGCACTTCCTCGAGGCGGACCGGGGGGTGGTGCTGCTGAAGGACCCCCACGGGGCCATCACCCCCAGCGTGGCCCGGGTCCGGGGCGGCCAGCGCCAGAACCTGCAGATCAGCCTGTCGCACACCCTGGTGGAGGCGGCGGTGGACCGCCGGGAGGCGCTGCTGCTCACGGATCCCCAGAACGATCCCCAGCTCGCTTCGCGCAGCCTGATCCTCAGCGGCGTCACCACGGCCATCGTCTCCCCGCTCGAGGCGGAAGGCGAGGTGATCGGCCTGCTCTATTTCGATTCCCGTTCCCTGCTGAAGCAGTTCACCCGCGACGACCTCCAGCTGGTCACCACCCTGGCCCACGTGGCCGCCGCCAAACTCCAGGGCGCGCGCCTGATGGCTGAGGCGCAGAAGTCCAGGAGGCTGGAGCAGGAGATGGGGATCGCCCGGACCATCCAGCAGCGCATGCTGCCCAAGGGCAGCCCCGGCGAGGGCCCGTTCAGCCTCTTCGCGGAGCTGCGTTCCGCCAAGGAGGTGGGCGGCGATCTCTACGACTACCACTGGCACCAGGGGCGGCTGCGCTTCTGCATCGGCGACGTCTCAGGCAAGGGCGTGCCCGCGGCGCTGGTGATGGCCCTGACCAAGACCCTGTTCCGGGCCACCGGGGCGTTCCTGGACGACCCGGCCCGGCTGATGGCCGCGGTGAACGACCACATCTGCGACGAGACCGGCTCGGGCATCTTCGTCACCGCCTTCTGCGGCAGCTTCGACCCCGCCACCGGCCGCCTGGTCTACTGCAACGCCGGCCACGAGCCGCCGGCCGTCCTCACCCCGGAACGGCCGTCCCGGTACCTGGAAACCCGGCCCGGGCTGGCCCTGGGCATCCTGGAGAACTACCCCTACCAGGCCCAGGAGACGGTCCTCCGGGAGCACGAGGCCCTGCTGCTCTACACCGACGGCGTGACCGAAGCCATGAACGCGGCCATGGAACAATTCACGCCGGCCCGCCTCCAATCCGAGCTGCACCTCTGCGGCTGCGAACCGGAAGCGGTGGTGAAGCACGTCCTGGGCGCGGTCGACCGGTTCGCGGCCGGCGCCGCCCAGGCCGACGACATCACCCTGATGTGCCTCCAGCGGCGCCGGAGCGTCAATCCAGCTTGAAGCCCACGTCGACCGTGGCCTGCCATTCGACCGGCTTGCCGTCCTTGACGGCGCCGCGGAACTCCACCACCTCGAACCAGGAAATGCCATGGAGCGACTCGCTGGCCTTGCTGACGGCCAGGGTCACGGCCTGGTCGAAGCCCTCCGCCGAACAGCCGACCACCCGGATCTTCTTGTAGACCTTGTCGCTCATGGGGCCCTCCTGGGCCAGGAGGGTAGCACCCGCCCCCGGAGCGGCATAGCCTTCCTTCAGGGCGAGCCCGCTCCGCTTTCCAGCCGGGCCACCTTGGCCAGCCGGCGGCGGTGGCGCTCGGCGCCGCTGAAGCGGGCGGCGAGGAACGTGCTGACCACTTCCCAGGCGAGCGCCTCGCCCACCACGCGGCCGCCCAGGCACAGGATGTTCAGGTCGTCGTCCTCGACCCCCTGGTGGGCGGAAAAGGTGTCGTGGACGAGGCAGGCCCGGACGCCGGGCACCTTGTTGGCGGCGACGCAGGCGCCCACGCCGCTGCCGCAGATGGCCAGGCCGCGCGCCACTTCGCCCTTCGCCACGGCCCGGGCCAGGGGCACCACGAAGTCCGGGTAGTCGTCGTCCGGGACTGCCCGAAGGTTGCCGAAATCAACGACCTCCATCCCGGCTTCGCGCAGCCGGTCCGCCAGCCGGGCCTTCAGCCCGTGGCCGCCGTGGTCGCTGGCGAGTCCGATGCGTCGGGGCGCCCCCATGCCTTGTCCGGGTTCCATGCCGCCTCCTGGTTGAGTTTACCGCGGACCATGTGACACTGCTGCGACGGCAGGAGCGGAGGCGGCATGACGGTGGAAAACGATACGCATAGGCTCGGCTTCATCGGCACCGGCAGCATCGCCTCGGCGGTGGTGGAGGGCTTCTGCACCTCCGGCCGGCCCTGCCGGATCGTCCTGTCGCCGCGCAACGAGCAGAAGGCCGCCGCCCTGGCCGCGCGCTTCGAGCAGGTGCAGCGCGCCGCCACCAACCAGGAGGTGCTGGACCGGAGCCAGGTCGTCCTGCTGGCCCTGCGCCCCGGCGTGGCGGCCGAGACCCTGGGCAGGCTGCGCTTCCGCGAGGACCACACGGTCCTTTCCTTCATCGCCCTGCAGCCGCTGCAGGCCCTGGCCATGGAAGTCCGCCCGGCGCGCCGGGTGTTCAAGGTGCTGCCCCTGCCCTACGTGGCCAGGCACCTGGGTCTGGTGCCGTTCTTCCCGGACGACCCGGGCGTCGCCGCCTGCCTGGGCCTGCTGGGCGAGCCCATGCCCCTGCGCGACGAGCGGGAGCTGCACCTGCTGTGGGCCGTCACCGGCCTGATCTCGCCCTTCTACGCCCAGATGGAGGCCATCCGGCAGTGGTGCGCGGCGGGCGGCGCCGACCCGGAGACCAGCCGGCGCTACACGGCGTCCATGTTCGCCTCCCTGGCCGGCATGGCCGGGCTGCAGGGCGCCGGCTTCGGCGAACTGGCGCGGGAGGCCGCCACCCCCGGCGGGCTGAACGAGATGGCGCTGGCCATGATCCGGGAAGGCGGCACCCTGCCGGAGCTGAAGCGCGCCCTGGACGCGATCCTGGCGCGCTTCGGCGAGCCTCCGGTCAGTTGATGGGCGCCATCCGGCTGCGGTAGGCCAGGGCCGCCACGCCGGTGCGGGCGATGTCCTCGATGCCGAAGGGCGACAGCAGCTGGATGATCGAGTTGATGTGCCTGGCGTTGCCCACCGCCTCCAGGATGATGGCGTCTTCGGACATGTCCACCACGTTGGCGTTGAACACGTCGGCGATCTCGATGATGCGCGAGCGGTGCTCGGGACGGGCCGAGACCGAGATGATCGCCAGCTCCCGCGTGACCGACTCGTTGTACTTCAGGCTGGTGACGTTGATGACGTCCACCAGCTTCTGGCACTGCTTGAGCACCTGCTCCACGATCTTGTTGTCGCCGGTGACGACGATGGTGATGCGGGTGATGTCGGAGCGCTCGGTGATGCCGGCGGTGATGCTTTCGATGTTGTACCCGCGCCGCGTGAACAGCCCCGCCACGTGCGACAGCACGCCGGCGTGGTTGCGCACCAGGATGGAGAGGGTGTACTGCTTGATCTCGGGCTCCTCGCTGACCATTCCTTCTCCTACGATCCGATCGTGTCGTTCACGGTGCCGCCGCTGGGGATCATGGGGAAGACGTTCTCCTCCTTCTCCACCATGCAGTCGACCACCACCGGCCCGGGGTGCGCGAAGGCCTTCTCCAGGGTGGCGCGCAGCTCGGCGGGCCGGGACACCCGGAACGCCTCGACCCCGAACCCCTTGGCCACCATGACGAAATCCGGGTTGCCCGCCTCCAGGTCGGTGGCCGAGTAGCGGTGCTCGAAGAACAACTCCTGCCACTGGCGCACCATGCCCAGGTAGCCGTTGTTGAGGATGACGATCTTCACCGGGATGCGGTAGAAGGCCGCCGTGGCCAGTTCCTGGATGTTCATCTGGAAGCTGCCGTCGCCGGTGATGGTCACCACCAGCTTGTCCGGGCAACCCAGCTGGGCGCCGATGCCCGAGGGCACGCAGAAGCCCATGGTGCCCAGGCCCCCGGAGGAGATGAAGTGCCTGGGGTGGCGGTGCTCGGAGAAGACCGCCGCCCACATCTGGTGCTGGCCCACCCCGGTGGTGATGATGGCCTCGCCGCGGGTGAGCTCGGCGATGGTCTGGACCACCTCCTGGGGCTTGATGGTGGTTTCGGACCGGGCCTGCGTCAGGGGGTACTGCGCCTTCCAGGCCTCGATCTGGCCGCGCCAGGCCTCGTGGCCGTCCACCTCCACCGCGTCCAGCTTCACCAGGAGCCGCTCCAGCACCTCCTTCAGGTTGCCGATGACGGCCAGGTCGGCGGGCACGATCTTGCCCACCTCGGCCGGGTCGATCTCGATGTGGACGATCTTGGCGTGCTTGGCGAACTCGGAGGCCTTGCCGGTCACCCGGTCGTCGAAGCGCGCCCCGGCGGCGATCAGCAGGTCGGCCCCGAGGATGGCCTCGTTGGCGTAGCGCCCGCCGTGCATGCCGACCATGCCCACGGAGAGCGGGTCGTCGCCGGGAAACACGCCGATCCCGGTCAGGGTGTGGCCCACCGGGATGGACGCCTTGCGGGCCAGGCTGCGGATCGCGTCGCTGGCATCCGACAGCGTGGCGCCGCCGCCCACGTAGAGCAGCGGCCGCTCCGCCGCGCGGATCAGCTCCACCAGCTGGTCCACCTGCGCCTCGAAGGCGTAGGCCGGTTTCGGGGAATAGCGCAGCAGGGGGATGTCCGCTTCCAGCACGGGCGCGTACTCGGCCATCGCCAGCTGGACGTCCTTGGGGATGTCGATCAGCACCGGGCCGGGCCGGCCGCTGCGGGCGATGTAGAAGGCCTCGGCGAAGGTCTCGGCCAGCCTGGAGACGTCCTTCACCAGGTAGTTGTACTTGGTGATGGGGATCGTGATGCCGTAGATGTCCGCTTCCTGGAAGGCGTCGGTGCCGATGGAGGAGGTGGATACCTGCCCGGTGATGGCGATCATGGGCACCGAGTCCATGTAGGCGGTCATCAGCCCGGTGACCAGGTTGGTGGCGCCGGGCCCCGAGGTGGCGATCACCACGCCGGTCTTGCCGGTGGCCCTGGCGTAGCCGTCGGCCGCGTGGGCCGCGCCCTGCTCGTGGCGGGCCAGGATGTGCCTGAAGCCGGCACGGTAGAGCGCGTCGTAGACCGGCATGATGGTCCCGCCGGGGTAGCCGAAGACCAGGTCCACGCCGTGGAACTTCAACGATTCGATGACGATGTCCGCGCCCTTCAGCTTCATGCCGACCCCTTGATCGTGGCCTGGGAAAGATCTGCCAGGATCGCATCGATCGGACCGCCGTCATACCCTCGGCGCCTTATGACTCTATTATTTCTTCGAATCCCAGGGCCGGGGTCACCGCGCCAGCAGGGGCCCGTGCAGCGCCTGCCGGGCCGCGCGGATCATCCGTTCGGTGCCCGGCCAGTCCAGGCAGGCGTCGGTCACCGAACAGCCGTACCTGAGCTTGGACAGGTCCTCGGGAATGGGCTGGTTGCCTCCCTCCAGGAAGCTTTCCGCCATCAGGCCCACCACCGAGCGGTTGCCGTAGCAGATCTGGTTCACGCAGTCGCGCAGCACCAGGGGCTGCATCTCCGCCTTCTTGTTGCTGTTGGCATGGGAGCAGTCGATCACGATGTTGGCCGCCAGGCCCGCTTCCAGGAGGGCCTCCTCGGCCTTGGCGATGCTCACCGAATCGTAGTTGGGCCGGTCGCCGCCGCGCAGCACCAGGTGCCCGTACCCGTTGCCGCGGGTGCGCACCACCGCGCAGGACCCCTGCACGCTGATGCCCAGGAAGCTGTGCGGGCTGCCGGCAGAGAGGATGGCGTTGATGGCGGGCTGGATCGAGCCGTCGGTGCCGTTCTTGAACCCCACCGGGGTCGACAGGCCCGAGGCGATCTCCCGGTGGGTCTGGGACTCGGAGGTGCGGGCGCCGATCGCGGTCCAGGCGATCAGGTCGCCCAGGTACTGGGGCGCGATGGGGTCCAGCGCCTCGGTGCCCGCCGGGATGCCGGTGCCGTTGACCTCGAGCAGGAACGAGCGGGCCTTCTGCAGCCCCTCCTCGATGTGGAAGCTGTCGTCCATGCGCGGATCGTTGATGAAGCCCTTCCAGCCCACCGAGGTGCGCGGCTTCTCGAAATAGACCCGCATGACCAGCAGGAGCGTATCGGCCACTTCATCGGCCAGGGCCTTCAGGCGCCGGGCGTAGTCCAGCCCGGCCACGGGGTCGTGGATCGAGCATGGGCCCACCACCATGAAGAGCCTTGGGTCCCGGCGGTCGAGGATGGCCTCCAGCGCGCGCCGCCCCTCGATGACGGTGCGGGCGGCGGCCTCCGTGAGCGGGAGGCGCTCGTGGATCTGCTCCGGCGTCGGTATGGGCTCGAAGGCCTCGATGTTGAGATTCTCAGTCTGCTGCACGCTGCTCCACCCCTGCACCCGCCCAGGATCCCATCGATCGCCCCGGGTTCAAACCGCTTCACCCTTATGTCTTTATTATTTATTTGAATGAGCCATGAGCGTATGGCATTCAGGGCAGGAACCTAGGGGCTGACAGGGCGCGCCGGGGGGACCCGGATCCTGGAGCCGGCATGACTGTGGCGCCCGTTGTTCCGACCGTCGTGCCTTGCGGTTGGCTGCGGGTCCCGTGCGGGTGCGCCGACTCACCGGTGCGTGAGAGCCTTGCCGCAGCCTCGTCGGCTTCGCCTCCTGCGGGTGCGCCAAGGTCTCACGCTGCCCCTTCCCCGCCTGGGTTGGGGGTTCCTTCGGTTGGCGGCATGGGGGCGAGCTGACCGCTCCCTGGAATGCCCGGGGTCCCAGGATCGTTGTTTTGAATTTTGTTCATTGAAACGAAGACGGATCGACTCGTCCCTGGGGGAAGGAGCAGCGTGGCCGCTTGCATCGCCCGCAGCGCAGCGAGGACGATGCAAGCGAACCACGCACCCGTGGGTCGGCGCAAGAACCCGGAACCCGAAGCCGACCGCAAGGCGCGACGGCCGGAACAACGGACGCCGCGGTAGAACTAGCGAGCCACGGTGAGGAGGGTGCCGACCTCTTCGGGGGGGCGGCCCACTACGGCCTGGTAGTTGCTGCGGTCGGTGGCGCCTTCGGTGATGAGGAGGAGGACCGTGGCGTCCGGGTTCAGCACGCCGGCTTCGCGGATGGCGGCGGCGGACGCGTCGCCCTGGAGGGCGGCCAGGGCGCCCAGCGCCGAGGCGCCGGTCTCGCCGGCGACGACGCCGCTTTCGGCCAGCTCACGCATGCCCTGGCGGGCGCGCTCGTCGCTGATGGAGACCATCCAGTCGACACCCCTGGAAACCCTCGGCCAGGCCACCTGGGATGGCAGGCCGCAGTTCAGGCCGACCATGATCGAGCGGTGCGGCCCGGGGACCGCCACCATCCGTCCGGCCGCCATGGAAGCCTGCACGCAGTTGGCGTCCAGGGGCTCGACGCCGATGAGCGCGCCCTGCCAGGGCCGGCTGCGGAACCAGTTCACCGTGGCGGACATGAAGGCGCCGACGCCCACCGGGGCGATGACCACGTCCGGCTGGGCGGCGCCCGCGGCCCGGAGCGCCTGGTCGATCTCGGCGAAAATAGTTGTATAGCCTTCCACCACCCGCCTGGGCGTCACGTCGTAGCCGGGCCACGAGGTGTCGGAGATGACCAGGCAGTGCTCGTTCGCCTCTTCCGCGGCCCGGGCCACGGCCGCCTCGTAGTCGCCCGGCACCACGGTCAGTTCGGCGCCTTCGTTCTGGATCGCGTGGATGCGCGCCGGGACGGTGCCGGCCGGCACGAAGATGCGGCACTGGAAGCCCAGCAGCCGTGCCATGAAGGCCACGGCCCGGCCGTGGTTGCCGTCGGTGGCCGCGGCCAGCCTGAACGGCTTGAGGTAGCCGATGCGCCGGGCCAGGTCGTTGATGTTGGCCCAGGGCTCGGGCGCGAATCCGAGGTGGTCGCAGAGCGCGCAGTAGGTGGCCCAGGAGGCTCCCAGGATCTTGAAGCTGGGCAGCCCGAGGCGCTGGGTCTCGGCCTTGACCAGGACCCGGCCCACCCCGTAGCGCCGCGCCAGTTCGGGGCAATCGAACAGCGTGGTGGCGAGGTAGGCGGGCATCCTCCGGTGGAAGGACCACACCGACGGGTCCGGCTCGGGCCAGCGCTGCTGGGGGTCGAACATGGGATTGCGCAGGAGGGCCGATTCGGTGCTGACGTCTGTGGGCATGGCGGCTTCCGGTTCTACAGGTAGAGGTTCTGGGAGCGCTTGACGAGGCTCTCCAGCCTTGCGCCGGGGTCCTGCATGCGGGCCAGGAACATGAGCGCGCTGATCACGAAGGGCTTGTAGCTGGCCTCGTGGTAGGTGGGGATGCGGTACTGCTCGAACACCTCGGCCGAGACTTCGCCGGCCTTGCAGCTCACGTCGGTGATGTCGGCGGGCAGGCAGTGCATGTAGAGCGCCTTCTGGCCGGCGGTCAGGTTCATCTTGGCCCGGGTGCACTCCCAGTCGGTGTGCTTGGCGTTGTTGGCCAGGCAGTCCTTCTCCAGCTGCTTGAGCCCGTCCTTGTCGGAGACCTTGAGCAGCTTCGTGCGCTGCTCCATGACGTGGTAGGGGGCCCAGGACTTGGGATAGACGATGTCGGCGCCGTCGAAGGCCTCGTCCATGCTGGTGGTCTTCCTGAACCTGCCGCCGGATTCCGAGGCCTGCCGGCCGGCCAGTTCCACCACCTCGGGGATGAGGTCGTAGCCTTCGGGGTGGGCCAGGCGGACATCCATGCCGAAGCGGGTCATGAGGCCGATGATGCCCTGGGGCACCGACAGCGGCTTGCCGTAGCTGGGCGAGTAGGCCCAGGTCATGGCGATCTTCTTGCCCTTGAGGTTCGACAGGGAGCCGAAGTGCTCCTTCAGCCAGCACAGGTCGGCCAGGGCCTGGGTCGGGTGGTCGATGTCGCACTGCAGGTTGACGATGCTGGGGCGGCGGTGCAGCACGCCGTGGCTCGCGCCGTCGGTGAGCGCGTCGCCCACTTCCTGCATGTAGGTGTGGCCTTCGCCCAGGAACATGTCGTCGCGGATGCCGATCACCTCGGTGAGGAAGCTGATCATGTTGGCGGTCTCGCGCACGGTCTCGCCGTGGGCCACCTGGCTCTTCTGCTCGTCCAGGTCGGCCAGGCCCAGGCCCAGCGCGTTGGCGGCCGAGGCGAAGCTGAACCGGGTGCGGGTGGAGTTGTCGCGGAAGATCGAGATGGCGAGTCCGGTGTCGAAGGACTTGTAGGACTTGCCCTCCTGATGCAGGCGCTTGAAGGTGTCGGCCAGGGTCAGGATGGCCTTGATCTCCTCCTCGGGGTGCTCCCAGGTGAGCAGGAAGTCCTTCTGGAACATGTCGGTCTTGAGGGTCTGGAACTCCTTCAGGTTGAAGGTGATGCTGGACATGGTCTACCTCATGGGGAAAGGTGGGTGTGGGGACTCTTGGGGACGGAGGCGGCCCGTGGGCCGGTGGGAGGCCTGGGGCTGCGCTGCCGCGTCCTGCCCCGGATCCGCCCGATGCCTATCAGAACACCTACAAAGGTAGGCAAAGAAGACGTCATAGTCAATAATTTTTTTTGATGAACAAAAATTTTCACTCCATGTTAACTTGACTCATCCGGTCGATAAAGGGCGCCTGGCGCACCGTTATTTTCCTCCTCGCCGCCCGCTTTCCTGGTTACTTTGACTTGCCGTCTTTCGCCGACCCCGAATCTGGAGCCCGCCATGCCCGAGGAAGCCGAAATCGAAACCGACAAGCTGAGCGAGGCCATCCACGAAGAGATGGAGAAGCAGGGCAGCGGCTTCCTCAAGCAGATCGCCCTGACGACCGCGGTGCTCGCCGCGTTCGCCGCGGTCGCGGCCCTGCAGGCGGGGTCCACCGTGAACGAGGCCCTCGTGCTCAAGACCGAATCCACCCGTCTCCAGGCGCAGGCCTCGGACCAGTGGACCTACTACCAGGCCAAGGGCCTCAAGGCCGCGGTCCAGGAGGCCACGAGGAGCACGTGGGAAGCGGCGGGCAAGCCCATCCCCGCGCAGCTGCCGGCGCAAATCGCCCGCTACGCCGGCGAGCAGGCCGAGATCAGGAAGGCCGCCGAGGAGAAGGAGCGGGAGCGGGACGAGAAATCGGCCGAGGCCGACCGCCTCCTGCACCACCACCACCGATTCGCCAACACCGTCGCGCTGTTCCAGGTCTCCATCGCCTTGGGCGCCATCGCCGCGCTGGCGCGGAACCGGGCGTTGTGGCTGGGCAGCATGCTGGTGGGGCTGTCGGGGATCGGCCTCTTCGCGCTTGCTTTCGTCGGTTGAGAAGGCCGGCCGGCCCGCCTCACCCCTGGCGCTGCTGGGTCATCCGCATCCACACCGGCCCCTGGGCCGCCTGGCCCCCTTCGATCCTCTCCATGGCCTGGCGGACCTGCATGCGCACCTCGAACTCCGGGTCGTCCTGGGCCCGGGCCAGGGCGGCCAGTTGATCCTTGCCGCCCAGTTCAAAGAGGAAGCGCGCGGCGCGCCATCGGACCAGCTTGTTGGGGTCCGCGAGGGCCGCCTCCATGGCCGGGACGGCCGCGGGATCGGCGAGATCGTTCAGGGCATCCCCGGCCGAGCGGCGCACGGCCACGGCGGGATCGCGCAGGGCCCGGCACAGGGGCTCCAGCGCCGCCGGGGTCCCCACCAGCCCCACCAGCACCGTGGCCAGCCGGCGCACGGAAACATGGGCATCCGCCATGGCCGCGACCAACTGCGCCATGGCCTCGGGATCCGCGCCGGCCGCTTCCAGGGCCGCATAGCGCTTCTTCCAGTCCGGGTCCTCCAGGGACCGGGCAAGGGCTTCCGGAGTGGGCTTCGAGCGCGCTTCGGGCGTCTCCTCCCCGCCCTGGAAGGCCTGCTGGACCAGGGCGTCCAGCCGGACCGGGTCGTAGCTGGCGTCGATCTCGGCCGCCACCGCCTCCCCGACCTCCCGGGTCTCGCCGAACCGGGGCGGCTGGGGAATCCAGCGGCGCTCCGCGAGCATGTTGGGGGATGCGGGAGCGGCCTTCTGCACCGCCTCCCCGAACCGGGCCGGGAGGGGCACCCTCAGCTCTTCCTGGTCATCGGACACTTTCACCAGCATGGGAATGCGCCGGAAATGCTGGACGGCGATCCGCACCTCCCCCCAGCGCTCCCCCCGCGGCCTTTCACCCGGGACCGCCAGGGGAGCCGCCTCCCCGCCGAGGACTTCCCGGATCCGGGCCAGCAGGGCCTCCCAGGGGGCCGAAGGGACCCTCTGGACGGCCAGGAAGTCCCCGGCGTGGTAGAGGCTCTGCACGCCGGGGATGGCGAGCAGTTCCCGGATGCCCGGCGGGTAGTGGGCCTTGCCCTCCGGACGATAGGTGTAGGCCGCTCCCCTGGGGAGGGTTTCGTCCAGGTTGAGTTTCATGCTGTTGGGGTTGGGCGTGGGTTCAATGGAAAGAAGTCTCATCTTGCGACCCCGGAAGCCGCCGGCGCCTCTCCCGAGGCCCGGAGGATACCCAGGATAGGCCGGCGCGCGCCGCTCTCAAAGCATCTCCAGCGACCGCCTGCTGCGGGGCGGCGCGAACTGGGCGTCGAGCCGGGCCAGGTCTTCATCCGACAGTTCCAGCCCCAGCGCGGCATGGTTCTGGCGGAGATGATCCGCGCTGGCCGCCTTGGGGATCGCCATGGCGTCGGCCAGGCGCAGCACCCAGGCCAGCGCCGCCTGCCAGCGGGACACGCCGTGCCGGGCGGCGATCCCGGCCAGGGCGCCGCCTTCGGGGATCCGCCCCTGTTCGATCGGACTGTAGGCCATCAGGGGGACATGGTGGGCGCGCATCCAGGGGAGCAGGTCGAATTCCGGGCCGCGCCGCTCCAGGTTGTAGAGCACCTGGTTGGCCGCGCAGAGCCGCCCCCCGGGCAGCGCGGACAGTTCCTCCAGGTCGGCGGTGTCGAAGTTGCTCACCCCCCAGTGGCGGATCTTGCCGTCCTTGCGCAGGTCCTCGAACCCGGCGACGGTTTCCTTCAGCGGCTCGCCCCCGCGCCAGTGCAGCAGGTAGAGATCCAGGCGGTCGGTGCGGAGCCGGCGCAGGCTCCGCTCGCAGGCGGCCTTCACCCCCTGGCGGCTGGCATGGTGGGGATAGACCTTGCTGACCAGGAAGACCTGGTCGCGCAGGCCGGCCAGGGCCTCGCCCAGGAACTGCTCGGTCAGGCCTTCGCCGTACATTTCCGCCGTGTCGACGAGCGTCATGCCCAGGTCCACCCCGAGCCGGATGGCGTCGGTCTCCATCCGGCGGCGGGCCGGGTCTTCGCCCATGCTCCAGGTCCCCATCCCCAGCGCGGGAACCCGCTCCCCTCCTGGCAACGTCACGGTGCGCATGGTCATCCTCCAGCCGCGGATCCGCAGGCATTGTCCCAGGCCGGCTTCGCCCCGGGCAACCATATCGGCTAGCCGAAGGCCGTTTTCGGGCTCAAACTGGCCGGACAATGCCTGTGAATACCGGGGGTGACGCATGCCGTTGACCTATACCCTTGCCCGCATCTTCACCAGCGAGGAATCCCGCCACAACGGCAGGCCCTTGTACCAGGAGATCGTGAATCTCATCAACCGGCAGAAGATCTCCGCGCGCTGCCACGTCACCCGCAGCATCGCCGGCTGCTACGAGAACGGTGAAATCGCCACCCACAGCATCGAAGTGCTCTCCTTCAACATGCCGCTGGAGATCATCGTCATCATGCCCAAGCCGGAGAGCGCCCGGCTGCTGCCCCTGATCGAGGAGATGGTGGACGAAGGCCTCATGACGGTGGAGGACCAGGACGTCCATTGGCACAAGTGCCGCAAGCGGATGGTGCCCCGCCAGATCCTGGTCAGGGACGTGATGACCCCCGATCCGAGGACGCTCGGCCTGGACGCCCCGGCCTCCGACGCGCTGCGGATCCTGGTTTCATCCAGCTTCCACGGCCTTCCGGTCGTGGACGGGCAGAACCGCCCGGTGGGCATGGTCACCCATGGCGACCTGCTACGGCACACGGCCCTGCCGGTCAAGGTCGGCCTGTTCCGCAGCTTCGACCCCGCCCACTTCGAAGGCATGGAAAAAGTGCTGGCCGGGATGCGGGTGGCCGACATCATGATCCAGCCCGGCCGTGACGGTCAGGGAAGACAAGCGGCTGTCCAAGGCCGTGGACCTCATGCTGGAGAAGGACCTCAAGCGCCTGCCGGCCGTCGACGAGGATGGCCGCATCACCGGCATGCTCTCCCGGCTGGACGTCTTCAGGACCATCATGGACCAGAACCCCGGCTGGGAGACCTTCGACCGCGTCGGCGTCAAGCTGAAGGACCTCACCCTGGCGAAGGACGCCATGCGCACCGACACGCCGGTCCTGCCCCCGTCAGCGCCGGTGTGGGACGCCATCCAGCTGATCGACACCACCAGCATCCAGCGGGTGGCCGTGGTCGACCCGGCGGGGAAGCTGCTGGGCCTGATATCGGACAAGGTCCTCATGGCGGCCTTTTCCGACCACAAGGGCGGGTTCCTGGACCTGCTCGTGAACAAACTTTCGTTCACCGCCCTGGCCGGCAGGCACGCGGACTTCCTGAAGGCCCTGTGGGCCAGCACGGTGGGGGAGATCATGCTCACGGACATCTTCTCCGTCAGGGAGGACGCGCTGATCGACGATGCCCTGCTCCTGATGGTGGAGAAGAAGCTCAAGCGCATTCCCGTCCTGGACGGGGAAGGGCGCTTCAGGGGCATGCTGACGCGGGATTCGCTCCTGCGGGCGATCCAGCCCGCCCAGCCGGAGTGAAGGCCCCTCGGCCTTCACTCCGGATCCGGTCGACGGCGGACCTCACATGGTCGAAGCGGTGCCGGTGTAGTAGAACACCACGTAGGCCATCAGGTAGCCTTTGCCGCTGGAACTCTGGGGCACGCCGTAGGCCTTGACCGCCGCCCCGCTGACCAACCCGGCCGCCGCCGTGGCCTGGCCCGTGGGAGTGGTGATGTCCACCGGGTTGACGGTGACCACGCCGTTGGTGCGGTCGATCTGGTAGACCAGGGGCGCGGATCCGGAAGCCGTGTTCAGGTCGACCGTCATGGCCTGGGTGCCGTTGGGCACGGTCATCTGGAAGGTCGCGGTGCCGTTGGCCAGCGACCAGGCCGTGCTCACGCTGCCCAGGGGCAGCGGGGTCGGCTCGGCGATGGTGAACAGGGCGTCCCAGCCGGGGGTGGCGGCGGTGCCGTTCCAGAGGCTGTAGCTCACCCCGTAGGGCACCGCGTTGATGGCCGGGGTGCCGCCGAAGGTGGCCGACCCGGACACGGCCGCCACGAAGCTCTGGATGGCGGTGACGGTGCTCGAACTGCCCGGATTGAGCAGGGTGGGATAGCCGAGGTTCCACCACTTGAAGCCCAGGTAAGGATCGCCCGTGGAGGGATCGATGCCGTTGGCCACGGTGGAGGCGATGTAGGGCAGGTTGAAGTCGGTGTAGTCGTCGCTGGCGGTGGCGAACGCGTGCGTGTAGTCGAAGCTGCTGGTGTTGGCGCTGGAGATCACGCCGTCGTACTTGGCGATCTCGATGTCCACGTCGATGGCGTCCATGGTGGTGGGATCCACGGTGGTGTGCACCTTGAAGCCGCGCGCCAGGAAGCCGTCATTCATGAAGGTGACCCCGCCGCTGCCGCTGATGGGGGTGACGCCGGCAGTGGCGCTGGCCGGGGTGTGGAAATAGAAGTTGGTGGCGGCGGTCACATTGACCTTCACGCCCTGGCCGTTGTCGTTCTCCACGGTGAAGGTGGGCGAGGCGCCGGAACCGCTCACGTGCAGCACGTGCCCTTCAGGATTGATGAAGATCGTGTTGAAGGAGGTGCTGGTGTAGACCCGGGCGGCCACCAGGGTGCCGTTGGACTGGTAGCGGGTGACCACCCGGACGAAGGTGGTCTTGCCGGCCGCGCTGTTGGCGGCGAGCAGGGTGGCCAGGCTGGAGAAGTTCTGCACGGTGGCCGGGGTGATCGGGCTGCTGTCGAGGTTGAAGAACAGGGTGCCGTTGGTGGCGTCGGCCAGGACCGGAAGGCTGACGCTGGAGGTGTTCTCGGTCTCGGGGCTGACGATCGGCCAGGTCGGGTAGTCCTTGCTCAGGGTCAGGGCGGTGTTGTCGGTGGACACGGCGGTCACCGTGCCGTACAGGTGGCGCAGCACCATGTCGGTAAGGCGGCAGGGATGGTGGCGCAGCATGGGGCCGTTGAAGTCCACCGCCCATACCAGCGACTGGGCGGCGGCGGTGACATGGCCGACGATGAAGGCCGGGTGCGAGAGATCGAACTCCAGGTCGAGGGAATTGTTGGCGTTGGCGCTCACGACCAGGGGCTGGACCAGGTTGACGGTCGCGGTCACGGTCTTGCCGCCGGTGGCCCCGGTCGCGCCCTGGATCTGCACCTGGCTCGCGTTCGCGCCCTGGCCGTAGGTGGTGGAGGGGGCGCCGGCGAAGCTGGCGGAGGGATCGGCGGCGGAGGTGAGGTAGACGTCGCCTGGGTTGGCGCTGAGGGTGAGAATCGCCTGGGTGTAGGTGCCCGCCGCCACCTGGACGTTGCCCAGGATCTCGCTCAGCTGGTCGAGCTGGACCAGGTTGATCGTGGGCGCCGGGGTGGGGGCCTTGTAGACGGTGACCGCGCTGGAGGCGCTGCCGCCCTGCGGGACCAGGGCGATGCCGAGCAGCTTCACCCCGATGGTCGCCCAGTCCTCGGTGGAGGCGTCGCTCATCGACATGGCGACCGTGCCGTTGCCGCCGCCGGTGCTCAGGGCGGCCGGGCCGCCACTGCCGCCGCCGCAGGCCAGGCTCAGGGCCAGCGCGGAGATCCCGGTGGCCGCCAGAAAGAAGGGGGATCGTGATTCCATGGGTTTCTCCTCAGGTAGGGGACAGCTTCCTGCGGAGGCCGGCCTGCGCGGGGGCCGGAAAAAGCGCAGGGCCTTAGGGTTCTACCTGGGTACAACTTTGGGGAGGTTTTTGGCGGACGCCTGGTACAGCTCGGAAAGATCCGAAGGGTACAGATATTCCCTTGCGGCCGGCTCAGCCCGGCGGATCCGGCGGTTGCTGCGATGCGTGGCGCCAGAAGGCGGAGGCGAGACCCGGGAGCGCTCCGCTGCCGTGGGCCCAGGAAAAGGTCCGGATGATTCTCAGGTCCGGGAGTGGGATCACCTCCAGGCTGCCGGTCGCCAGCTCCCGCTGGATGCTCCAGAGCGACAGGAACCCGATGCCGAGCCCAGCCAGAACGCAGGACTTGATGGTTTCGGTATCCCCGACGACCAGGTCGGCGGGCCTTGTCTGGACCGGAATGTGCGCCTTGAGGAACGCCCGCTCCAGCACCGCCCGGGTGCCGGAACCGAACTCCCGGCGGATCAGGGGGACGCCGGCGAGATCCGACGCCTTGCGCACCGCGGCGAGGCCGGGCGGCGCTCCGGCGGGGCGCACGGCCACCAGCTCATCCTGGAGGTAGGGTTCCAGCGATACGCCCGGGGCCCTGGTCAGCCCTTCCACGAGCCCCAGGGCGATCCTGCCGTCCCGGATCCAGCCGAGCACTTCGTCCGTGTTGCCCACCTCCAGCGTGACCGTCACCAGCCGGTGGCTGAGCAGGAAGGTCTGGAGCAGTTTCGGAACGATGTAGGCCGCGGCGGTGGTGCTCGCGCCCAGGTGCAGTTCCCCGGCCACGGCCTGCGTCTCCAGCATGCCTTCGGCCGCTTCGGCGAGCAGGTCGTGGACCTTGAGCGCATAGCCCAGCAGGCGCCTGCCGCGCTCGGTGAGCCGCATGCCTTTGAGGTGGCGCAGGACCAGGGGATGACCGGCTTCGGCTTCCAGCTGGCGGATCTGGGCGGTGACCGCGGGCTGGGAAAGGTTCAGCAGGCGGGCGGCGGCGGAGATCTGGCCGCTCTGGGCCACGACCAGGAAGGTTTCCAGCCTCCGGGAATCCAGGGTCATGGTGGATCGGGCGGGCATGTCCCATTCCAGCGTTCTGCCGCGAGGTTGTCCATCCGTTTTTTTGATGGCCTATATGAAAAACGAATTTGATCTTTGGATACATGCGCTCTATCTTTCAACAACATGAGCCATGCAAACACTTCTCCCCGTTCCCCGGTTTCCCGGGTCGCCCTGCCGATCCTGGTCCTTGGGGGCCTCCTTGCCTTGACGCCCCTGGCCTCCGCCGCCATGGCCCTGGTGGCGGGAGCGGTGATCGCCCTGACCTGCGGCAACCCGGCCCAGGCCCTGACCCAGCGCTGGACGCACCGCCTCCTCCCCCTGGCGGTGGTGGGGCTGGGCGCGGAAATGAACCTGGGCACCGTGGCCCGGGTGGGACTCCATGGCCTCGGATACACGGCGATCAGCCTGACCTTCGTCATGGCGGCCGGCCTGCTGCTGGGAAGGTTCCTCAAGGTCGACCGCGACGCGGGCCTGCTGATCAGCGTGGGCACCGCCATTTGCGGCGGGAGCGCCATCGCGGCCGCGGCCCCCGTGCTCCGGGCCCGTCCCCACCAGGTTTCCGTGGCGCTGGCCACGGTCTTCCTCCTGAACGGCGTGGCGCTGGTCCTGTTCCCGCCCATCGGCCACCTGGCCGGCCTGGGCCAGAGCGCCTTCGGCCTCTGGGCGGCCCTGGCCATCCATGACACGAGTTCCGTGGTGGGCGCGGGGCTGGCCTATGGCCCCCGGGCGCTCGCGGTGGCGACCACGGTGAAACTGGCCCGGGCCCTGTGGATCGTGCCCATGACCCTGGCGCTCGGCTATTGGGTCGCCAGACGGCAAAAGCAGGCGGGTGACGAGGCGTCCGGAGCCGAGGCCGGGCCGGTGAAGAAGCCCTGGTTCATCGGCGGATTCCTCCTGGTGGCGGCGCTGGTGACGTGGATCCCGGGGCTGCAGCACGCGGGCCATGTCGTCGCCTCGGGAGCGCACCATGTCCTGGTGCTCACCCTCTTCCTCATCGGCGCCGGCCTCAGCCGGGAGGCCCTGCGCACGGTGGGGTTCCGCCCCTTCATCCAGGGCCTCGCGCTCTGGCTGATCGTCGCCTCCCTCGGGCTGGGCGCGGTCCGGCTGGGGCTGTTGTCCATCTGACCGTCATGACGTTCACCTCACCAGGCAAAGGAGCCGACCATGGAAACTGAGAACCTCGATCGCAGACATGCCCTCGGCCTCCTGGCGGGCCTGGGAGGCGCCGTCACCCTGGGCGGCACCGCCCTGCTGGCCCAATCGGCGACGGCCCAGGCTCCGGCCTCCGGGCCGGTCAGCGCCCTGGCGCACCTGCCCTGGCCCTACCGGATGCTGGATCCGGACGCCGTGGGCCAGCGCGCCTTCGACAGCTACAAGAAGGGGCACTGCATGTTCGGGACCTTCGAAGCCATCGTGGGCAGCGTCGCCGGGCAGCTCGGGGCCCCGTACACCAGCTTCCCCTTCGAGATGTTCACCTACGGCATGGGCGGCGTGAACGGCTGGGGAACCCTTTGCGGAGCCCTCAACGGCTGCGCCGCCTCGCTCCAGCTGCTGAGCTCCAACCCCGGCCCGCTGATCGACGAGCTGTTCCGCTGGTACGAGAACACCCCCCTGCCGAACTTCGCGGCCAAGGGGACCCGGTTCAAGACGGTGCAAAGCCTCGCCGGCTCCCCGCTGTGCCACCCCTCCATCGCCAAGTGGTGCGAGGCTTCGGGCCTGAAGGCCTATTCCCCTGAACGGGACGAGCGCTGCGGCGTGCTGGCCGGATCGGTGGCCCGCCATTGCGTCGAGCTGCTGAACGCCCAGGTCGCCGGGAAGGTCCTGCCGCTCACCGCCGTCGACGCCCGCACCAAGACCTGCATGGGCTGCCACGAGAAGGGCGGCCCCATGGAGAACATGCGCTCCAAGCAGACCTGCGCCCCCTGCCATTCCGACGAGAGCCTCAGCCTGCACGGCCATCAGAAACTGACCTTTTGACGGGTGCCCCGTCAGCTGTCCGCAAGGGGAATTCCATGCGCCGTAGAAACAACCTGTCCGGATCGAGGCCTGCGCCTACACCATGAAGGTCCAGCATTGGGGCAACGCCGACCTGCTGCCGGGCATCAAGGTGAATACGGGCGCGGTGGGGCGCCTGATCCAGCTGGTCCAGGATGGCTACGTCCAGATCCAGCCCTGATTGAAAGGCTTTGCCATGTCTGAAACCCGAACCACCCCGCCAGGGGCGGGGGATCCGCGCCCGGCGGCAGCCGCCTGGGACCTGGCGGCCCTGTGCGCGACCCCCCTGCGCTGGGTCACCGGCTGGCTGTTCTTTTCGGCCTTCTGGCGCCGGGTCGTCCTGGAACCCGGGAAGCTGGATCCGGACGCCGCCGCCTACGTGGGCCACGAATTCGTGAAGTTCCTGCCCCATGCCATCGGCATCAAGGCGTTTCTGGCCTTGGCCCTGGCCCATGGCGGCCTTCTGCAGGGCTTCATGGTCGGCTTCACGGTGATCGAAGGCCTGGTGGGCCTGGCCCTGCTGCTGGGCCTGGGAACCCGCACGGCTGCCCTGGGCATCGTGCTGCTGTCCCTGGGAATCCTGCTGGGGTCCGGATGGCTGGGCTCCACATGCCTGGACGAATGGCAGATCGGGGTGCTGGGAGTGGCCGCGGGCATCCTGTTGGTCATGACCGGTTCGGGGGCATGGTCCCTGGACCGGTTCTGGCAGACCCGGTTCCCACGCAGCGCGCCGAGCGCCTGGATGAGTTCAGGCGCCCTGGGGGCCGGGCAGCCCCGCGGGTTCAGGCCGGCAGCCCTGCTCCTCGCTGCGCTTTGCCTCGGCCTCACCCTGGCCACCAACCAGATTTTCTACGGCGGCCTGTGGGGCCGCCTGCACAACGATTCCAAGGTCCCCCATTTCACCCTCACCGAGGGCCGGATCGGCGCGGCGGGATCGATCGGGTTGACCCTGTACCGGGATGGCGGCCCGGACACCTACGGTGCCTTCATCACCGCCATCCGCGTGCGCAACGCGGCCGGCGAGGTCAAGGAACAGTTCGAGCCGGCCGCCTTGAAGGCGCTGCCGCCAGGCTCGATCAGGAACGCCTATGCCCTCAAGGTCGGCCCCGGCCCCTGCGGCCTGGTCGCTCCGCTGGGGTCCAGGGCGGCCTTGGACCTGGTTCCGGGCCGGGCCGAAACCCTGCCCGAAGGGGCCTACACGCTTGAGGTGGAGGATGTGAGCGGGCTGAAATGGCGAACGCCTGCCGTGTGGTCAAACTAGGTTTACTGCGGCGTCCGTTGTTCCGGCCGTCGCGCCTTGCGGTCGGTTTCGGGTTCCGGGTTCTTGCGCCGACCCACCGGCGCGTGGTCCGCTTGCAACGTCCTCGCTCCGCTGCGGGCGATGCAAGCGGCCACGCTGCCCCTTCCCCCCAGGGCCGAATCGATTCGTCTTCGTTTCACTGAACAAAATTCAAAGCAACCCTCATGGGACCCCGGGCATTCCAGGGAGCCGCCTCCTCGCCCCCATGCCGCCAACCGAGGGAACCCCCACCCCCGGCGGGGAAGGTCTGCGTGAGACCTTGGCGCACGCGCAGGAGGCGAAGCCGACGAGCATGCGGCAAGGCTCTCACGCACCGGTGGGTCGGCGCACCCGCACGGGACCCGCAGCCAACCGCAAGGCACGACGCTCGGAACAACGGGCGCCGCCGTCAGGCTAGCCCGGGTTCCGCACGAAAGTCACTAACCAGCTTTGTTTCCAATCCCGATGGCCGAAATTAGTCCCTATCGGGCGGGATTCGAGGTGGGTCAGACCCAGGTCCTAATCGGCTTCATAGGGTCGCCCGGGATGCCCAGGAGTCGGTAGATCTCCCTGGGCCGCTGCTCGGGGATGCTGCCGCGGCGGATGGCGATTTTCCGGCCATCTGCCGTGGGCATGACCACGGTCGCGATGTGATGGGTACTGAGTTCCTGGCGCAGGGTTTCCCAACTCGTGTGGTCCCCCGCGCCCTGGAGGAGATGTTCGATGGCGGCCTGGAGGTGGTAGGCCAGGACGCATAGAAAAATGTGGGTCTCCACCCGGGTCTCCTTGCGGTGGTAGACCGGCCGCAGGTCCAGCGTCCCCTTGAGGTCGCGGAAGGCCGCCTCCACCCGGGAGAGCACCATGTAGGTTCTCCAGATCTCCTCCGCCTCCAGATCCGTGCGCGAGGTCTTCAGAAAATAGGCGCCGTCCAATTCCTGCGCCCTGGTCCGCAGGGCCTCTTTCACCGGCCAGACCAGGAGGCCGTCCTGGCGCTCCATGGCGTAGTAGCGGGCCGCCCGTGGATAGCGTTCACGCAGCCTGCCAACACGTTCGAACAGGTCCGCATCGGTCAGGGGATGCTCTTTCTCCAGGCCCTGGCGCACCCGCTCACCCAGTTTCTCCAGGTCTTTCAGCAGCCGCTTCTCCTGCCGTTCCCGGATGGCCCGATCCTTCTCGGCCCGGGCCGGGCTCAGGCACAACAGGTAGGCCAGCCCGTCCTGCTCGATCCGCTTGATCTGGATCGGCAACTTCATGGCGCTCGGCTCCAACTCGCACCAGCCTTCCAACTGCTCGAACTCGCCGAGCAGCGGCCCGCGCTGGTTCTGGAACCCGGCCACCAGGTAGTGATACTTCCGGGAGCGGACCAGGTCCAGGTTCTTCCGGCTGGCAAAGCCGCGGTCCATGACCACCGTCAGCCCACCTTCAATGCCTGTGCGCTGTTCCAGGGCATCCAGCATGGCTCCCACAGTGGTTCCATCGATGGTGGCTCCATCGTAGATCTCATGGCCGATGGGGAAACCATCGCCGTCCAGCATCAGGCTCATCGCCACCTGCTTGCAGTCGGTGCGCATCTGTTTGTTGTGCCCACGCTTGGCCTTGGGCGTTGCCTCCATCTGGCCTTCGAAGTGGGTGTTGGTCAGATCGTAGAGCAGCAATTGACCTTGCAGATTGAACAGCGATTTCTCCCGGGCGTGGAGTTCCCGCTCGATCTCGACCCGCTTGTCGTGCAGCGTGTCCAGATTCCGATAGAACTTATCCTCGTTGAGCTTCGATGGATCGGTCGCAAGCACGTCGGCGATGGCCACTCGGCCCGCCCAGTCCACCATGGCCAACTCCGAGGCCGGCTGGATCAGCCGGTTCAAGGTCATCACCTCAGTCAACTGCCGCGCCTGGATCGACAGCCCCACGGCCTTCAGCACGGCATCTAGTTCCAGCCGTTCCCAAATCTGATGGCCCACATGGAGCGGCCCCACCTCCCGGATGTCCTGGATCTGCACGCCGGAGGTCTTCACCGGCACGACCTCGGGCACGGCGGTCTCGCCTACCAGCGGCTCCTCGGCTGCCACTTCCACTTGGCTTTGCTTGGCCTGCCGGGTACGGACTCGGCGCACCGCATCCTCGACCCGGGGATCCGGGAACAGCGAGGGCTGGCCGCCCAGCGCAGCTTGGATCCGATCAGCGAGATCGAGCCACTCTTCCTTGGGGCCCGGGTCCATGTGGCCGAGGTTGCAGATCACCTTGTGCCGGGGTCCGACCGGCGTGTTCACCGATTCAACCAGCAGGTGGTTGACGTAGGTCTTTTCCCCATACTTGGCGACCGTACGCTTGATGAACATCGTGATACTAATATCGGTCACAACGAAGCGGTGTCAATAACTATAGAAATAATTTAGTGCCTAAAACGGCACTTTGAAAAATGCTCTACTGAAAACATTGGGCCTACCGTGCTCCGGTAGGCCCAATTGGGGACGTGCGTACGGAACTTGGGCTAGGTGCAATACCGTTCACTTTGGGTACACCACTCTAACATCTGGCACATAGCGCCGGTTGCATACAACCGTACGCGGGCGGAGATGCCAGTTGCACATCTTCCGCTTCACGCCTCTTGGATTCTGTCGAGTGCGGCTTGAACTGACCCGTTCATCCAGGATTTCCAGCAGCACGGCTTCGTGAAATGCGCGCCTTGCCCGAGGGGGGGAGAGCCGCTACCAGCGGCAACTTCCTGCGGACCACGCGGACTGCATGTATGAACGATAAGCAGTCTGGATCCACTCCACCTCGAAGCGCCGCTTCATGCATCAGTCCTCGGACCGCAAAGTGGGCCATCACAAGGCCATAGAATTCCTGCCGGACCAGGTCCGGGGTCCGGCTGCGCAGCAGAGTCTGGCGACCTCGTAGGTGGGTCTTCAACTCGTCGAAAGCGGATTCAATTTCCCAGCGCTCATGGTAGAGGGCAGCCAAATCCTTTGCTGGCGCCTGTTTCGGGTCAAGGATGGTCGTGACCAAGCGGTAGAGTTGGTCCTCATCAGGTGGCTGGCTAGGGGCCGGGACTCGGCCATCCAGTTCGTATTCCACCACCCTGATCTTCAAGCTCACATCCTGCAGTTTGCGCTTTTGCCTGTAAGCATGGATGGTTGTGAGGAAGGAGCCATCTTCGAGTTCTTGCTCCCGCACAAATTTATTTGTGGATTTGATACGCCATAACAGATCAGCTCCGGTCGCCTGGGCTTCTTGCCAAAGGGTGAAGCTATAGAAGCCGCGGTCTGCAAGGCATAGCATGCCCTTCCTCAGGAAGGGCAGCACCTCCCTCGCAAGCACAGATTCATGTGTCGTGATTGGGCCCATGCGGGTCCCGAACAGAATATGGGTGCCACTTTCGACAAGGGAAGCGAACCGGATTTGCGGGAACGCGCTCGTCCCCCTGCTCGCGCTGGGACGCCCAAAGGCCGCCTCGTTCTCGGGTTCATCGGGGATATCCAAGGTGCTGCCGTCGATGCTGACCAGTCGCCAATGCCGAAACCAAGCGCCCTGTGTGGATTCCGTGGCGACGGGGTGAACAACTTCGTCATGCAGCAGTTGAAGTGCCTCCCATCCAAGTCGGGATCGGGCCTGGGAAATCCCGGACTTCCCAGCCACCTTGACCTGGGTACCCGTTCCCATCAGCCATTGGACCCCTTCCAGCAGGCAGCGCAGGACTTCGCGCGTGGATGCTTGCGTAAACAGTGCCAAGGCAATGACATAGTAGATCACGACGTGGGCAGGGAGGTCCCGGTTGCGAACGCTCGTCTTATGAGTCCGCTTTAGCACTTCCTCGATGCGCTCCGGAGGGAACATCCTCGCCACCACCCCGAGGGTGATGTAGTCGGAGATCCTGCTCCCACCTTCCAGTTTGGCTACCGTCCTGGCCATAGTTGTGCCCGCCTATAAAAATAGGCATTTTGATGGCCATGTCAATACTTAAATGAACGGTATTGGGGCTAGGTGCAATACCGTTCACTTTGGGTACACCACTCTAACATCTGGCACATAGCGCCGGTTGCATACAACCGTACGCGGGCGGAGATGCCAGTTGCACATCTTCCGCTTCACGCCTCTTGGATTCTGTCGAGTGCGGCTTGAACTGACCCGTTCATCCAGGATTTCCAGCAGCACGGCTTCGTGAAATGCGCGCCTTGCCCGAGGGGGGGAGAGCCGCTACCAGCGGCAACTTCCTGCGGACCACGCGGACTGCATGTATGAACGATAAGCAGTCTGGATCCACTCCTCCTCGAAGCGCCGCTTCATGCATCAGTCCTCGGACCGCAAAGTGGGCCATCACAAGGCCATAGAATTCCTGCCGGACCAGGTCCGGGGTCCGGCTGCGCAGCAGAGTCTGGCGACCTCGTAGGTGGGTCTTCAACTCGTCGAAAGCGGATTCAATTTCCCAGCGCTCATGGTAGAGGGCAGCCAAATCCTTTGCTGGCGCCTGTTTCGGGTCAAGGATGGTCGTGACCAAGCGGTAGAGTTGGTCCTCATCAGGTGGCTGGCTAGGGGCCGGGACTCGGCCATCCAGTTCGTATTCCACCACCCTGATCTTCAAGCTCACATCCTGCAGTTTGCGCTTTTGCCTGTAAGCATGGATGGTTGTGAGGAAGGAGCCATCTTCGAGTTCTTGCTCCCGCACAAATTTATTTGTGGATTTGATACGCCATAACAGATCAGCTCCGGTCGCCTGGGCTTCTTGCCAAAGGGTGAAGCTATAGAAGCCGCGGTCTGCAAGGCATAGCATGCCCTTCCTCAGGAAGGGCAGCACCTCCCTCGCAAGCACAGATTCATGTGTCGTGATTGGGCCCATGCGGGTCCCGAACAGAACATGGGTGCCACTTTCGACAAGGGAAGCGAACCGGATTTGCGGGAACGCGCTCGTCCCCCTGCTCGCGCTGGGACGCCCAAAGGCCGCCTCGTTCTCGGGTTCATCGGGGATATCCAAGGTGCTGCCGTTGATGCTGACCAGTCGCCAATGCCGAAACCAAGCGCCCTGTGTGGATTCCGTGGCGACGGGGTGAACAACTTCGTCATGCAGCAGTTGAAGTGCCTCCCACCCAAGTCGGGATCGGGCCTGGGAAATCCCGGACTTCCCAGCCACCTTGATCTGGGTACCCGTTCCCATCAGCCATTGGACCCCTTCCAGCAGGCAGCGCAGGACTTCGCGCGTGGATGCTTGCGTAAACAGTGCCAAGGCAATGACATAGTAGATCACGACGTGGGCAGGGAGGTCCCGGTTGCGAACGCTCGTCTTATGAGTCCGCTTTAGCACTTCCTCGATGCGCTCCGGAGGGAACATCCTCGCCACCACCCCGAGGGTGATGTAGTCGGAGATCCTGCTCCCACCTTCCAGTTTGGCTACCGTCCTGGCCATAGTTGTGCCCGCCTATAAAAATAGGCATTTTGATGGCCATGTCAATACTTAAATGAACGGTATTGGGGCTAGGTGACGGGAGCCGGGTTGAAGATGGCCAGGGCGTTGTGCAACCCCCAGTGATCCGACCACGTCTGCTTCCGCCCGCCGGCCACCTCCAGGATCAGGCGGAAGATCTCCCAGCCCACCTCCTCGAGGGTGGCGGCGCCCGTGGCGATGCGGCCGGCGTCCACATCCATGAGGTCGTGCCAGCGTGCCGCCAGGTCGGAACGGGTGGCCACCTTGATCACCGGCGCCGCGGCCAGGCCATAGGGCGTGCCCCGGCCGGTGGTGAACACCTCCAGGGTCATGCCGGAGGCCAGCTGCTGGGTGCCGCAGACGAAATCGCTGGCGGGGGTGGCGGCGAAGACCAGGCCCTTGCGGCGGACCTTCTCGCCCGGGGCGAGGACATCGACGATGGCGCTGGTGCCGGATTTGGCGATGGAGCCCAGGGCCTTTTCCACGATGTTGGCCAGCCCGCCGCGCTTGTTGCCGGGCGAAGGGTTGGCGGCGCGGTCCGTCCGGCCCAGGGCGAGGTAGTCGTCGTACCACGCCATCTCGCGGATCAGGGCCCGGCCCACGGCCTCCGTCGCGGCGCGGGGCGTCAGCAGGTGGATGGCATCCCGGACTTCGGTCACCTCCGAGAACATCACGGTGGCCCCGGCCCGGACCAGGAGGTCCGAAGCGAAGCCCACCGCCGGATTCGCGGTGACCCCGGAAAAGGCGTCGCTGCCGCCGCACTGCAGGCCCACCACCAGGTCGGAGGCCGGGCAGGTCTCCCGCCGCCGCCGGTCGAGCGCGGCGAGGTGCTTCTCGGCCAGCGCCATGATGGCGGCCACCATGGACGCGAAACCGACGAACTTCTCGTCCTGGAGGCAGACGACGTCGTCGCCTCCGGCCGGGACCGGTTCGCCCCCCTCCTTCAGCAGCCGCTCCGGGGTCAGTTTTTCGCAGCCGAGGCTGATGATCATGACTTCGTTGCCGAAATTGGGGTTCAGCATCAGGTTGTGCAGCGTCCGGATGGGCACCACGGCCGCCGGGGCGTTGATCGCCACCCCGCAGCCGTAGAGGTGGTTGATCGCGACCACGTCATCGACGTTGGGGAACTTCGGCAGCAGTTCCTCCTTGATGCGCCGGACCACGTGGTCGACCACCCCGGCCACGCACTGCACGCTCGTGGTGACAGCCAGCACGTTCCGGGTCCCCACCGATCCGTCCGGATTGCGGAAGCCTTCGAAGGTGTAGCCTTCCAGCGCGGGCAGGGGCGCCGGCACCCGGGTGGCGAGGGGCAGGTCCTCCAGCGTGGGCGCCGCCGGCAGGCGCACCAGGGACTCGTCGATCCAGCAGCCCCGGGGGATCGGCCTGGCGGCATGGCCGATGGTCTCGCCGTAGCGGAGGATCGGCGCGCCCTCGGCCAGGTCGGCCAGCGCCACCTTGTGCCCCTGGGGCACGAATTCCTCCAGGACCAGCCCGCAGGGGAACCTGCTGCCCGCGGGCAGGCCGTTGGAATTGACGATGATGGCGACATTGTCGGCGGGGTGCACCTGGATGTAGAGGGGGGACGTCCCGGGGCCTGCCATGCGTGCTCTCCTTGGGCGTGGGTCCGTTCGCTACTTCAGCAGGCCCATGTCGGACAGGACTTGCTTCAGCGCTTCCAGGTTCTCCCCGGAGCAGCTGGTGTTGGGAAGGATGGGCGCGCCGGCCTGCATGCCCAGGAGGTTCAGGGCATCCTTGGTCACCACCGGCCAGCTTCCCAGTCCGAAGGCGATGCGCAGCGGGGCAAGGTCGAACTGGGCCTTCAGCGCCCCCTGGAGGTCGCCGGCCAGGAACCGCTCGTGGATCCGCACCACCAGGGCCGGGGCGACATTGGCGGTGGTGGCCACGCAGCCCACGCCGCCATAGGCCAGGGTGGCGAGGATCAGGGTGTCCCGGCCCGCCATGACCTTGAATCCCGTGCCCCGGGTGCGCCGGATGTACTCGCCGGTCTGGGTCATGTCGCCGCTGCTGTCCTTGGCGCCGACGATGGTCGGGAGGGCGGCGAGGCGCTCCACCAGGTTGGCCGAGACGTTGATGCGGATGCGCTCGGGGTTGTTGTAGATGAGCAGCGGCAGGGGCGTCGAGTCGGCGATGGCCTTGAAGTGGCCGAACAGCTCGTCCTCCGTGGGGGTCAGCAGGGGCGGCGGCAGCACGGTGATGGCCTGGGCCCCGGCGGCTTCCGCCCGCCGGGCGGCCCTGATGCACTCGCGGGTGGTGACCGCGCCCACGCCGGCGTAGACGGGGACCCTGCCCTTCACCTCGTCCACGGCGATCTCGATGGCCCGCCTCTGCTGGTCGTCGTCCAGCCCGAAGAACTCCCCGGTGCTGCCCAGGGCGAAGACGCCGTGCACGCCCCCGTCCAGCACGTGCCTGATGATCCGCCGGAAGGGCTGCTCCAGGACGCGGTCCTGGCCGTCCACCGGGGTGACCAGGGGCGGCACGACGCCCCGTATGAAATCGGTGTTCATGGGTGACTCCTGTCAGCGAACGTCAATCAGCGCACCAGGCAAGGGCGCTTGGGGTCGAACTTCCACCCGGGAACAAGGTACTGCATGCCCCGGGAATCGTCCCTGCCTTCCAGCCCCACCTGATCGTAGAGCCTGGCGGCCTTTTCCACCTGCGCCATGTCCAGCTCCACGCCCAGGCCGGGCCTGTCCGGAACGCGGACCAGTCCGCCCTCGATCCGGAGCGGCTCGCGGGTCAGGCGTTCCTGCCCTTCCTGCCAGATCCAGTGGGTGTCGATGGCCGTGGTCCGGCCCGGGGCCGCGGCGGCCACATGGGTGAACATGGCCAGGGAGACGTCGAAGTGGTTGTTGGAGTGGGAACCCCAGGTGAGGCCCCACTCGCTGCAGATCTGGGCCACCCGCACCGAGCCCTGCAGGGTCCAGAAATGCGGGTCCGCCAGGGGGATGTCCACCGAGTGCAGCTGGATCGAGTGGCCCATCTGGCGCCAGTCGGTGCAGATCATGTTGGTGGCGGTGCGCATGCCCGTGGCCCGCCGGAACTCGGCCATCACCTCCCGGCCGGAATAGCCCTCCTCGGCCCCGCAAGGGTCTTCCGCGTAGGCCAGGATCCCGTGCAGGCCGCGGCACAGCCCTATGGCCTCCCGGAGCGACCAGGCGCCGTTGGGATCGATGGTGATGCGCGCCCCCGGGAAGCGTTCGGCCAGGGCCCTGATGGCCTCGATCTCGCGGGCCCCGGCCAGGACGCCGCCCTTCAGCTTGAAATCGTTGAAACCGTACCGGGCCTTGGCGGCTTCGGCGAGCCGGACGACGGCTTCGGGGGTCAAGGCCTCCTCGTGGCGCAGACGCAGCCAGTCGTCCTTGGCCCCGGGGTCGTCCAGGTAGGGGCTGTCGGTCTGCTTCCGGTCGCCCACGTAGAAGAGGTAGCCGAGCATCTCCACCGCGTCCCGCTGCTGTCCGGTGCCCAGCAGGGCCGCCACCGGCACCTCCAGGAACTGGCCCAGCAGGTCCAGCAGGGCCGCTTCCACGGCGGTGACGGTGTGGATGGCCACCCTCAGGTCGAAGGTCTGGAGACCGCGCCCGCCCGCGTCCCGGTCGGCGAAGGTGTTGCGGATCGCGTTGAGGATGCCGTTGCAGTTGCCGATGCCCTTGCCCACCACCAGTTCCTTCGCATCCTCCAGGGTCTGGCGGATGCGCTCGCCCCCGGGCACTTCGCCCACCCCCGTGTGCCCGGCGCTGTCGGTCAGGAGCACCAGGTTGCGGATGAAGAAGGGGCTGTGGGCGCCGCTCAGGTTGAGCAGCATGCTGTCGTGGCCGGCGACGGGGATGACCCTCATGCCGGTGACCACGGGCGCGCGGGACGGGACGGCTTCACGGATCGGGTTGTTCATGTTCGCTCCTGCATCTGAGAGGAATGGTTCAGCCGTGCTTGAGTTCAAACCGCTGGATCCTGGGAACGATGACCAGGTAGCAGAATATGGCGCCGAGGGCGTGCAGGCCCACGAAGACCAGGGCGCCATTGAACGAGTTGGTCTTCTGGAGAATCCAGGCGATGGCGATGGGGGTGATGATCCCGGCCGAATTGCCGAACATGTTGAAGAGGCCGCCGCTCAGGCCGGCGATCTCCTTGGCCGCGGTATCCGAGACCACGGCCCAGCCGAGCGCCCCGATGCCCTTGCCGAAGAACGCGATGGTCAGGAACATCACCACGATCCAGTTCACGTTGGTGTAGTTGCAGGCGACGATGATGGTGGAGAGGAGCATGCCGCCGACGATGGGGACCTTGCGCGCCACCGTGAGGCTGAACCCCTTCTTGACGAACGTATCGGAAATAAATCCGCCGAGGATGCCGCCGAGGGATCCGGCCAGGGCCGGGAGCACGGCCACGAAACCCACCTTGAGGATGGACATGCCCCGCGCCCTGACCAGGTAGATGGGAAACCAGGTGAGGAAGAACCAGGTGAGGCAGGTGATGCAGTATTGCCCGAAGTAGACGCCCAGCATCATCCGGCTGGCCAGGAGCTGCTTCACGTGCTCCAGGGTCCTGCCCTTCGCCGGACGCGCCCCGCCCTGGTCGAGGTTCACCAGCGCACCGCCCTTCTCGATGTAGTCCAGCTCGGCCCGGTTCACGCGCGGGTGGCTCTTCGGGGCATGGAGCACCTTCAGGATCACCAGCGCGAACAGGATGCCGATCCCGCCCATGATGTTGAAGATCTGCTTCCAGCCCAGGGTCGTGACGACGATGCCCATGATGGGGGCGAACACCACCTGGGCGAAATACTGGGCGGAATTGAAGATCGCCGAGGCCAGGCCCCTTTCGCCGGACGGGAACCAGGCAGCGACGATGCGGCTGTTGGCCGGGAACGAGGGCCCTTCCGCGACCCCCAGCATGAGCAGGAACGAGAACAGCAGCGGGAAGACGAGCCTCACGGGGAACAGCCCCACATAGGCCACCGCCGCCGTGAAGACCGACCAGAAGGCGAGGCTGCAGAAATAGACCTTCTTGGAGCCGAAGCGATCGAGCAGCCACCCGCCGGGAAGCTGGACGATCACGTAGGACCATGAGAATGCGGACAGGATGTAGCCCAGCTGCATGATGGAGAGGTGGAACTCCTTGACGATGAACGGGGCCGCAAAGGAGAGCGTCTGCCGGTCGGCGTAGTTGATCGTCGTGATGACGAAGAGCAGCGCGAGAATCAGCCAGCGGACCTTCGTGCGCTTGTCCCCGGCGTGGAGGACCTCAGCGCGCGCGTTCTCACCTGCATAACCGGCCTGGACACTCATGGGCACACCCCAGTTTGGATTCATGGTTCACTTCTTCCCGGCCGGTGCGCCCCTGCGGCGGATCGACCAGGCACGATGGCTGTTCCCCTTGCCGGGGAAGACACATGGAAAAGAAAACGAACGGATGGAGGGGAAAGGGCGGAATGGCGGCTATTGGGAAAGCGGGCCTTCGAACAAACGGTTGCGGGAGTTGCTGAGGTGGACGTGCATCGCATCGCAGGCGGCGACCGATGAGCCGCGCTCGATGGCGGTGAGGATGTCCTCGTGTTCGGCCTGCACGCTTTCCCGGCGGGCACGGCTCTTGCCCAGGGAGAGGCTGCGGGTCAGCTGCACGGCCACCCGGATCTGGCCGGTGATCATCTCGAAGGTGGTGACGAAATAGGGGTTCTGCGAGGCGCGCATGACCGCCAGGTGGAACTGGATGTCCTCTTCCACCGCCAGTTCGTGCTCCAGGATGGCGCCGAGGCGGTCCAGCGCCCGGCGCATCTCATCCAGGTTCCTGGAGGTCCTCAGTTCGGCGGCGAGGCCCGCGGCGGCCGATTCCATGGCGATGCGGAAGACGAAGCTGCGCTGGATGTCGGCGATGCTCTCGATGGCCGCGAACTGCTGGATGTTCCGGTCCGGCCGGTGCAGGACGAAGCTGCCGGCGCCGCGCCGGGACGTGATCACCCCGTCGAGGCGCAGGCGGGAAAGGGCCTCCCTCAGGGTGGGACGGGAAACGCCATAGGTCTGGGACAGTTCCGCTTCGGTGGGCAGCCGGCCGTCGCTGAAACCGCCCTTGGAGATGGCCTCGAATAGGCTCGCATACACGGCTTCCACGCGGTTGGCGGGGGCCTTCTCGTCTGGGTTGGGATGGACCATGCGGGTCTCGATGGGTTTGTGGGTTAATTGTCAGGCAAATTCAAAACCTGTAAAGCCCTGTTTTTCGAAGATCACGGACATTTTAACCGTTTAATTCGGAAGGGCATTGCAAACAGCGCGCATTTGCCTTACTTTCTTGAAAAGTTGTCATACTTATTGCGCTTCCGCTCCCCGGGTTGTCAGGCACCAGGTGGGGCCGTCTTGCAGATGGCCCTTCTCCCAAGAACGCCGGCATCGGCCGCCCGTCGCCGCTCCGGCCCCCGCGAAAACCCAGGCCTGCGTTTCCAATGCCGAAGATGGCGACATCAGCGGCTACACGATGGACAAGACCAGTGGCGCCCTGGCCGGAAAGGGGACGGCGGGCCTGCCGGCCGCCGGCAGGCCCGAGGGTGGACGGGCGGAAGGAACCTGGGCTGGAGGGCGAAAAATTTGTTGAAAAACTGCACATTGGATGTTGACTCAGGTGACCCCATTCAATCCATTGCAAGGTATTGGTCATGAGTTCAAAGCGCTGGTCCTCTTCTTATCTGCTCGCCGGGATGGTTGCCTCGACCCTCATGGTCCTGTCCGGCTTCCTGGTCTGGAAGCAGCGGCAGGAGGGGTATGCCATGGCCGAAGTCTCGGTCGCGAATACCGCCGGCGTGCTCGCCGCCCAGGTGGAGAATTCCCTCGACCAGGCCAACGCCCTGCTGCTTTCCGTCAGCCAGCGCTACAAGGACGCCGGGGCCCGGGGCGCCGCGCAAGTCGGGGCCCTGTTCGACCAGGTCAAGCGTGAAGCGCCCAACTACCCCCTGGTGAGCCGAGTCGCCATCACGGACGATCGCGGCCTGAGCTTTTTCAACACGAGCTTCCCCACCCTGTCCGCCCAGCACCTCGACCTTTCCGACCGCGACTACTTTATTCGCGCCCGCGCCGGCGAAAAGGGCCTGATCTTCTCCAACCCGCTGCAGGCCAGGCTGACGGGCGAATGGTCGCTGGTCATGGCCCGCCGGATCGAATCGGATCGCGGCGAATTCATGGGTGTGGCCTTCGTCGTCCTCCCCGTGCAGGGGATCGGCAGGACCTTCGCAAGCGTCGCCCTGGGCTCCGCGGGCATCATCAACCTGCGCACCGCCGGCCTCGAGCAGGTGGTGCGGTATCCGGACCTTTCCGGTGCGAACCGGGACATCGGAAACCGCAACGTGTCGCCGGCGATCCAGGATCTGATGCGCGGTCAGCCCGGCGCGAAGGGCTACGTGTACGAGACCGTAGCGCCCATCGACGGGATCGAGCGGGTCTATGCCTACCGCAAGTTCGACCACTCGCCCTTCTGGATGACCGTGGGCCGGGCGATCTCCGATTTCGCGACCGCGTGGCGCCGGACGGCGGCCCTGCTGGCGGCGCTCTCGTTGGCGATGGTCGCGTTCCTGGTCCGGTGGGCGCGCCGCCTGGCGAACCAGCAGAATGATCTGGAAGGGCGCATCGCGGAAACGCAAGCCGCGCACCTCCGCTTGCGGGAAAGCGACAAGCGCTTCCGCCTGTTCGTGCGCGACGCCCCGGTGGCCATCGCCATGTTCGACCGGAACCTGTGCCACCTGGTGGCGAGCCGTCGCTGGGCCGGGGAGCGCGGCATTGAGGAACAGGGGCTCATCGGCAAGAATCTTGATGAGGTTTTCCAGGAAATGAGCCCGGAATGGAAAGCCGCGAACGCCCGGGCTCTGGCCGGCGAGCAGGTGGCCACGGACGAGGACCGCTTCGAGCGAAGTGACGGCACGGTCCAGTGGCTTCGCTGGGAAGTGAAACCGTGGCACGAGGTCGACGGCGGCATCGGCGGGATCATCATTTTTTCGGAAGACATCACCGAGCGCAGGCTCATGGAACGGGAGTTGGCCGATCATCGGACGCACCTCGAACAACTGCTGGAAGAGCGCACGGCCAGGCTCCAGCACCAGATGGAGGAACTGGAAGACCTCTACAACAAGGCGCCCTGCGGCTACCACTCCCTCGCCATGGACGGCATCATCCTGCGCATGAATGACACTGAGCTCAACTGGCTCGGGTATGCCCGTGAAGAGGTCGTCGGCAGGAAGCGCATGACGGATTTCATGACGCCGCCGTCGGTGGCGACATACAAGGAGCATTTCCCGCGATTCCAGGCGGAGGGCCGCATCCAGGACCTTGAATTCGACTTCGTCCGCAAGGACGGCAGCCTGCTGGCGGGCCTGCTGTCCGCGACGGCGATCTACGATGACCAGGGCAGAATCCAGGCGTCCCGCTCCGCGATGCAGGACTATACCAAGCTGAGGAAGCAGCAGGCCACCTTGCGCAATATCCTCACGGCTTCGCCCATGGCGGTGCGCATCGCCCGGCTCTCGGACCATCGGGTCATCTTCCTGAACAAGGCGTTCACTGAGCTGGTTCGCTGCAGTGCCGAACAAGCTCGGGAAATGGATATCAGCAGGAATTACGTGGATCCTCTGGTGTTCGAGGATATCCGGCAGCGACTCGGCCGGGGCGAGGTGGTGCTGAATCGGCTGGTCGAACTGCATCTTCCAGACCGCCCGGAGGTGCCACGGGTCTGGGCGCTCGGCTCCTACATGGTCATCAACTACGAAGGCGAGAAGGCGGTCCTCGCGTGGCTGTTCGATGTGTCGGAACTGCACCAGGCCAAGGAAACGGCCGAAGCCGCAACCCTTGCCAAGAGCGACTTTCTCGCCAACATGAGCCATGAGATCCGGACGCCCATGAACGCCATCCTGAGCCTGGCCTACCTCCTGGAACGGGCCGCGCTCCCCGGGGACGCCGGCGACCTCGTGCGCAAGATACGTATGGCAGGTCGCTCGCTTCTGGGAATCATCAATGACATCCTCGATTTCTCGAAGATCGAATCGGGCCGGTTGGAGCTCGAGGCCGCACCCTTCCGCCTCCAGGATGTCTTCGAGAACCTGGCCACCATCATGGCCGCGAGTGCCGGCAGCAAGGACCTCGAACTCGTCATCGACCCGCCGCCGGGCCAGGCCGTCCACCTCCTGGGCGACGCGTTGCGGCTGGAACAGGTCCTGATCAACCTGACCGGGAACGCCATCAAGTTCACCGAGCGCGGGCACGTCACGGTGGGCATCCAGGTCACGGCCTCGACGGATCATCACACGACCCTGCGGTTCTCGGTGCGGGATACCGGAATCGGCATTTCCCCCGAAGCGCAGAAGGAGATCTTCGCCCCCTTCGCCCAGGCGGATGCCTCCACCTCCCGCCGCTTCGGCGGCACCGGACTGGGCCTTTCCATCAGCCGCAGGCTGGTCGCGCTCATGGGCGGGGATATCCAGGTCCACAGCACGCCCGGCATCGGCAGCGAGTTCTGGTTCGAACTCACGTTCGAGCGTTCGCGGGACGCCTGGATCTCGGCTCCGGAAATGGCCGGCCTGGATGTCCTGATCGCGGACGACAGCGAGATCGCCCGCGAAGCCTTGCGCAACATGGTCCAGGGCCTGGGCTGGAAGGCGGCCGCCGTCGATTCCGGCGAAGCCGCGGTGCATCATGTGGCGGCCCATGCCGAAAGCCGCATGCCGGTCGAAGTGCTGTTGCTGGACTGGAAGATGCCGGGCATGGATGGCCTTGCGACCGCCAGGATCATCCGTCACGAACTCAAGGTCGCCCACGATCCCATCGTGATCATGGTCACGGCCCATGAACGGGAGGAACTGTTCGCGCAGGCGGATTGCGGCCTTGCCGATGCCGTGCTGAGCAAGCCGGTCACCCCCTCGGCGCTCTACAACGCGGTCTCACAGGCCCTGCGCCTGCGTCGGGGCGCGACCGAACCCGCGCAGGACCGGCCTCGGCAGCGCCTGGCCGGGGTGCGCATCCAGGTCGTCGACGACAGCGAAATCAATCGGGAGGTGGCCCAGCGCATCTTCACGGACGTGGGCGCGGAGGTCGTGCTGGCCGGCGACGGGCGGGAGGCGCTCGATTGGCTGGTGAGCCATCCGGACGGAGTGGATCTCGTGCTGATGGACGTGCAGATGCCCGGATTGACCGGCTACGAGGCCGCCCGGGAGATCCGGCTCGTGCCCGAGTTGCGCCGGCTGCCCATCGTCGCCATGACCGCCGGCGCCTTCCGGAACCCGCAGGAACTGGCACAAACATCGGGCATGGACGGCTTCCTGTCGAAACCTTTCGATGTGGACGCCGCCATCGGACTGATCATCAAGCTCACCGGCGGGCATGCCGGCCAGGCTGCCCCGGCGACACCGGTCGCCGCGCCCCTTCCCGCCGCCGCATCCGCCGACCTTCCCGGGCTGCATGTGGGCAGAGGGCTCACGGTCTGGAAGGATGGGGCTTCCTACCAGCAATACCTGCGCAAGTTCGCCCGCGATTACGGCGATGTGGTCGAGCGGATCGAGCGCTCCGGCGGCACGGAGGGTGCTGCCCTCGCGCACAAGCTGAAGGGAGCTTCCGGCAACCTGGCCCTCGAAGAAGTCTCCGCCTGCGCCGGGCAGGCGGAGCAGGCCCTGGATTCCGGCGAGGAAGCGTCCGCAGTGCTGGCTGGGCTGCAGGCGGCCATGGCGGAAGCCTTGAAGTCGATCGCGCGGTTCGCGCCAACCGATGCCCCGTCCGGGAAGCCGGCGTCCGGTTTGCGCGACCCTGGACATTCAACCGGAGGCCCACTGATGCCTGAAGGAACGATTCTGATCGTCGATGACGAGCCGATCAATCTCGCGGCCCTGGAAGCGATCCTCTCCCCCAGCTATGCCCTGGTCTTCGCCGACAACGGGGTCGAAGCGATCGCGGCGGCCCACAAGCACCGGCCTTCGCTGATCCTGCTCGATATCCAGATGCCGGGCCTGGACGGCTACGAGGTCTGCCGGAGGCTCAAGCGGGATGGGCAGATGGCCCATGTCCCCGTGATCTTCCTCAGCGCCTTCGCCGATTCGGCGAGCAAGGTCGTCGCGTTCGAATCAGGCGCATCGGACTACGTATCCAAGCCCTTTTCGGCGGATGAGGTGCTGGCCCGCATCAGGACCCACCTGAAGGTGCAGAGCGCCGAGCGCCAGATGAGGGAAAGCTACGACCGGCTCAAGGAGGCGGAAGCCCTCCGGGACAGCCTGGTGCACATGATGGTCCACGACCTGCGTTCGCCCCTGACGGCGATGACGGCCTCGCTGGAACTGCTGCAGGAGGAGACCGGACACCTGCTGCCCGTGGAATCCCGCGAAACCCTGGCGGCGACCTTCCGGGCGACGCGGCGCATGGCCCGGATGGTGAACGCCGTGCTCGACCTGAACAAGCTGGAGGCCGGGCGGATGTCCCTGCAACTCCAGCCCTGCGACCTCGCGGCGCTCCTCGGGGAGGTGGTGGACAGCCACAGGGACCTGGCCGGTTCCCGAGGGCTGGCCCTGGAGGTTGCCGGGCCGGTCCCGGTGCGTGCCGACCATGACCTGTTGTTCAGGGTCTTCGAGAACCTGCTCAGCAACGCGATCAAGTACACCCCCGACGGCAAGGGGATCCGGATCCGGGCAGAGGAAGCCGGCGGCTGGGCCCTCGTGCGGGTCATCGACCAGGGGCCCGGCATCCTTCCGCAGGACCGGGAGCGGGTCTTCGAAAAGTTCGGCCAGGTGGAGGGACGGGGCAAGCCCGGCTGGGCCTCCTCCGGGCTGGGCCTGCCGTTCTGCAAGCTGGCGGTGGAAGCGCACCGGGGGACCCTCGAAGTGGACGGCGCTCCAGGTGGGGGTTCCTGCTTCCTGGTGCGGCTGCCGGTCCGGGGTTAGTTCCCCGCTTCAAGCTTTGCGTGCGGAGATGATCAGGCTGGCGATGAAATCGGAGGGCCGGGTCCCGACCGGCATCAGGCCGCCGAGGTGGCCGGCCATGGGGTCGTCGCCGGGCAGCATCGCCTCCACCGCACCCTCCTTGGGCACCAGGCTCAGGTCCGCCAGGCCCGCGTCCCGGATCATGCCCTCCAGGTCGGATTTGAGCGCCGCGCCGGCGATGCAGCCCACCAGGGCCTCGACGTCCAGGCGCACGGCCTCCGGCAGGGGCCGCAACAGCACCATGTCGGAGATGCTGACCCGGCCGCCGGGCCGGAGCACCCGCGCGATCTCCTTCCACACCTGGGCCTGGTCCGGGCTCAGGTTCAGGACGCAATTGGACAGCACCACGTCCACCGAGGTGTCCGGAAGCGGAATGGCTTCGATCTGCCCTTCCAGGAACTCGACGTTGGCCAGGCCGGTGCGCTCGCGGAAAGTTTCCGCGTTGCGCCGGGCCTTTTCCAGCATCTCCGGGGTCATGTCTACCCCGATGACCTTGCCGGCGGGGCCCACCCGCTGGGCCGCCAGGAAGGCATCCAGCCCGGCGCCGCTGCCCAGGTCCAGGACCGTCTCGCCGGGCTTCAGCGCCGCCATGGCCGTGGGATTGCCGCAGGAGAGCCCGAGGTTCGCCTCCCCGGGCAGGGTCGCCAGTTCGGCATCGGTGTAGCCCAGGCCGCGGGCCACCTGGTCGGCCCGGCCGCCGCCGCAGCAGGAGGACTGGGGGCCGCAGCAGCTGCCGCTCTTCGCGGCGATGCTGCCGTATTTCCTGCGAACGACGACATGGGTGGGGTTGTTCGAGGTTGTCATGGCTTCTCCCGACACAGGCATTGAGGGTCGCATCCGCCCCCCCGGCAGCAGTCCTCCCACAGATAGTCGGTGAGGGACCTGAGGTGCTCGAAGTGGGCGGCGTAGCGGATGGTGGTGCCCTGGCGGGCCGCCTTCAGAAGCCCGGCCCGGGTGAGTTCGGACAGGTGGTGGCTGAGGGTGGATCCGGGGATGTCCAAACGGTTCTGGATTTCTCCCACGGGAGTGCCCTCCACCGGGCCCTGGACCACCACCCTGACGATGGACAGCCGCGCGGCGTGCCCCAGGGCCTTCAGGCGCTGGACGTGGAGTTCGAGGGTCGGGTCGAGGGGCGTCATGCCACAATTCTATATTTCTAAAAATTTAGATCAAGTATAAATTTCTAAAAACCTAGAAATACCTGGTGGGACTCTTGTCACCCCCCGGAGCCGTTCAGGCGCGGATCCGATGGAGTGGGCCACGCGATATCCCTGTTCGGCTTGGCCTTGGGGGCTTTCTGCGCTGGGCGGCTGGTCGAATCGGCCGGAACGGACATGGCGGGCATGGCGGGGGCCTTGGCCATCTCCTGGGCCCTGGTGCCTTACTCCTTTCGGCCTGTGGAGGGGGATTCAACAAATACCGGAATGACGAGGGCACCTGCACGGAACGCGCAGGTCTTGGTCATACCTGGTTTTGGCTCATTGGAGTAGAGCAAACAATGCATGATTTGTTATTGACAATCATGAAATCACAGTTAGTTTGAATTAACGATATCGATTTTATCCGGATATTCCTGTGGACGACAGCGAGTTCTCCAGATTGAACAGTCTGATTGGACATCTCTACGAGGGCGCTACCCGTCCAGAAGCGTGGCCGGAGATCGTCGAGAAACTCTCTCAATGGATCGGGGCCACCAAGGCCGCCCTGTTCACGCCAACCATCGACAGGCAGGAAGGTGGGATCTCCCATGTGTTCGGTTGGCTCCAGGAGGAACTGGACCGGAACTTCCGTGAATTTCCTGGAGAAAGTGCGTGGATGCGAAAGGCTTCGGCCAAAGGCTACTTCAGCCAGGATGGAGCCGTGATTCTCGGGGAGGAATTGATCTCCCCTGAAGAACTCGCGGAGACCCGCTGGTACAAGCATTATCTGGAACCCCTGGACATCCACCACATGCTCACGTGCATCCTCTTCAGCTACGGGAACCCTTCATTCCCGCTGATGTGCTTTTCGAGTTACCGCGGCCGCGGGGACCCCCCATTCACCCTCAAGGACAAGGAGCGCCTGAGCCTCATCGCCCCGCACATCAGCCGGTCCATGGGTGTGCTGATCCTCCTCGGGGATGCCAAACGCCGGGTGGCCACCTCGCTTGCCGCCCTTGACCGGATCAGCCAGGGCATCGCCCTCCTGGGCCCAGCGGGTGACCTGGAATATGCCAATCCGGCCGCCCACGGAATTTTCGCGACAGATGACGGACTGGGCTTGTGGAAGGATCCCGGCAGGGATGGCTTCCGCCTCCACGCCAAAGACCGATCAGTGGATGCTTCAATTTCCAGGGCTCTCCGGAATGCTCTTGGGGACGTGCTGCTGGGGAGGCCTCGTTTCTCCAAGGGCATACAAGTACCCCGGGGATCGGGCCGTCCTCCTTATGTCGTCCGAATATCCAACCTCGCTCCGCAAAACGAATTCAATCAGGGGATCACGACCCCCAGGGCCATCGCCTTCATCACGGACCCTGCAGCACCCATCGCCATCGATCCCAGCGTCCTGCAGGAAGCATTCGAACTCACGCGAGCGGAGAGCCTGGCCGCCGCATCCTTATGCAAAGACGGCACCCTTGAACAGGTGGCCTCCGAGTTGGGTGTGACCATCAATACCCTCAAAACCCAGCTTCAGTTGGTTTACGCGAAAACCGGCACCCATTCCCGGGCTCACTTGGCGAAGGTGGCGGCGGCCCTTGCCACCGAATGAAATCGATGGGGAACTTGCTCGGAGATCACCGCCTTTCCAAGAGCCTTTATTTTCCAAACACCTGGCATTCATAAAGGCCAGCCCAGTCGCCGCTTGACGGAGCCCCCGTGAAATAGATGCGGATGTAGTGGGCCGTGGCGCTGGGGATGGTGAGCGCCGCGTTTGAGATGCTGGCGGTATTGGCGGATTCGTTTACCAGGGTCGTCCAGGTGGAGCCGTTGGTGGATCCCTGGACTTCATATTTCCAGGTCGTGGGCGTGGGGGGAAAAAGTCGAGGACCACCTGGGTGATGGTGTGGCTCGCACCCAGGTTGACCTCCCACCAGGCGGGGTAGGTTCCATTCCTGGCGTCCCAGGCCGTGGTCAGGATGCCGTCGTTGGCGTTGGAGGCGGGGTAGCCGGCGTAGGAGGAACTGGCGGTGGCCGTCTTGCCTTGGGAAAGGTTGGTGGCGGAAGCTGCGGTGAAGGCGGCGGTGATGGTATGGGCCGCCGTGATGCCCGTGAAGGTATAAGTCGAGATGGCGCCCTCATTGGTGCCGTCCACGGTCACGCTGGAAATGGTGTAACCGCTATTGGGGGTTATAGTAAAGGTGTAATTCATGCCCTGGCCCACCGTGACCGGTCCACCGGGGCTGATGGAGCCTCCAGTGCCCGCGCCGGCGCTGAGGGAGGTCCTGGGTGCCCTGGGAAACGGGAGCCAGGGCAGCCGCATCACGCGGCTGGTCATCGGGCCCGCCGCTGATCCTGGCAGCGAAGGAGGCGATGCCCGCGGTGCCCCAGTCCCGGGAAGGTTCATACTTGCCGGCCCAATTGGTGGACCCCACGGGGGCCACGTCCGTGCCCCGGTCAGTACCCCAGCGAATCCGTGAAGGCCACCGAAGACACCCAGGCGGCGGCATTCTGGGCCGCCGTGTTGTAGGTGGTGGTACCCGTGGCCAGGTAGAGGTCGTAGAGGAAATAGCCGATGCCCGAGACGCCCAGGTCCAGGGACGTGTAGTTGTCTGCGTTTCCGTACGGCTCTTCCCAGGTGGTGCCTCCGCCCGCGGAGGTGCCGATGGAAAGCAGCCAGTTGCCGGCGGCTTCGGCCGTCTGGAGATCCACCGTCGCGCCGGTGACCTTGTAGGCCTGCAGTTCGGCCCAGCCGATGCCGGCGTTTCCAAACGCCATGCTGGTGTGGTTGGTCAGGTCCTGGTCGTTCCCGCCGATCGCGGCCGGCCAGGCTACCCCGCTGGACTTGGTGACCTCCACCGAGCGCACCCAGGCCATGATTTTGTCGGCGTCCGTAAGCCAGCGGGAATTGCCCGTGTGCTGGTAGAGGCTGTAGTACGCGAAGGCGATCCCGGCCGAACCCTGGTAAAAACCCGTATCGCTGGCGACGCCGCCGCCCGTCTGCTCCGGAACCGAACCGTTGGAGGCGATCTGGGTCTCCTCCCAGGCGGCGCCGGCCAGGGCGTAATCCTCGTAGGTGGCATTGCCCGTCAACTGGGAGAGTTTGTCCAGTCCGTAGAAGATGCCCGCCACACCCGATCCCAGACCAAGGTAGACCGTTGTGCCATTGCTGGAGGGTACCCACCAGTACCAGTAGCATTCGCTTGTGACCGTCTCGCCGCTGGGGGCCAGGGCGTAGGAAACAAGCCAATTGGCGGCTTTCGTCGCGGCGCTCTCGTAGGCGGTGTTGCCCGTCTTCTGATACAGGGAATAGAGGAAGAGCGCCTGGCCGATCGCGCCGTCATCCATGCTCGTGAACCCGTAGTTGGCCGGTCCGCTCGGGCTCACGTTGCCGGGATTGTAATAATCGGGCACCCACCCGGTGGCGGTCTGGGCGGAAACAAGCCAGTTTCCGGCCTCTTCGGCGGCGGACAGGTAGGTCACGTCGCCGGTGGCGTTGTATGCCTCCAGGAAGGCGATTCCCACGCTGGAGGTTCCCACGTCACTGTCCCCCTGGTAGTTGGGGGCCTGTTCGACACTCTGCCAAGCCCATCCCCCGAGAAAGGAATCCTCGCGACTGATCAGGGAATTGGCGGCGTTGGTCAAAAGGGGGCTTTGGGCGACCGCGGAGAAGGTGCAGGCAAAGGCCGCCGCCAGCAAACGGCACATGGTCTTAGTCTTCATCGGATTCACCACTTCTGATCACTTTGGAAGGAACGGGATGTTCCGTGGCGTAGTAACGATGTGAACCCAAACCGCCGAAAACTCCTGGATGGCGATTTGATTCTATTTTTCGACAAAAGTATTCACACCCAAACCATAACTGGAAAAGGCCGATGGCCGGGGTTCCGCTGGGGCCTCAAGCCTGAACCGCCAAACATCCACCTGTTTCGGCTAGACCCAGTAATTCAGCTAATTCGAACAGCATTTCCTCCGGAAATTTTGTTGCATGACATGCAGGGCATAACCCCGCAAATACGCGCTTTTCGATGCAAGGCCGTCACTGTGCTCGCCTCGCATGACCCCCTTGCTGGAAGATCCCAGCCTTGAGGGCATTCCGCCCTATATCAACTCACAACGCCAGCCGCCCGAATCGGCGTGCCACGTATCGACCGCATCAGGGTCGGGCGTGAGAGGTACTACAGCTTTCAAGTTGGTAATGGGTGGGACCAATGCAAATGAAAGCCTTCAGTTGCAGAACCTTCCTACTGGCCCCTAGGTACCCCCCGCAAAAAATCGAATGACCTCGTATGCCCTTGTAATCCTCCATCGAGATCAAGACCCAGTATCAGTTTTTTCTTGAAGATGTCAATTGGCCAGACAGGCATGCGGGTGGCGATGCCGGGGCAGGCAACCCCCTGATCGAGCGGCTGCTCACTGTGGCTAGGCATCGACGCCCCGACAAAAGTCCATCGTTCGACCACCACCAGCACGCACATCCCCGGGATGAACTGGATCCCTTGGTCCCAGGTCATTCCTGGACCTCCATCCGGGGAAAATCAACCACCTTTGGCAACGGATCCGTGTTCCTCTTCCCTTCGAATTCCCCCAGGAACCCGAGAGCCTGCCGGCCGCCTGCGTTCAGTCCACGCACGCCAACCGGATGGACAAGCTGAAAAGGGCCGGAAGGCTGCCCGGATACAGCCTCTGGTTCCGGCTTGGAGCCGGACCGGAATGATGCAGGTTTGCTTCTTCGAAATTCGACAGAAATCCATGGAACCCAGACATTGTCATCACCCGAATGGGTGAGAAAAAATAAAATAAATTGCTCAGACACCTACTTGACATGCACATTTCCGACAATAAACTTTCGTGGTCAATATTTTTACCTAGCAAACAGAAGCAGTACATATGCAATTAAAGATTTTCTCAATAACAATATGGGAAAATCAACACTCGCCAGCCCCTGGGTATCGCAGCTTTAAATATTGCGCACCAATTAAATTCCAGTTCTTCAACCACAGGGGAAAGGGGGGGCATCCAGTTGAAGGACGACTGACCCGCACTCGCAGGAGCATCAAGCAATTCGGTTTCCCGCAACAAAGCTTGCCTACCTAAAGGTTGCGGGCAGGAATTCTCGCAAGGGGATTCAGCTGTGGGATCGGGCCACAGGTCGGCTGTAGCTTCGCCTGCCGGGGTTTCCCCGATTCCAACTGGCGGATTGATTCACTGCTGGGGAGGACTTGCTGTTGCGCCGTTCCATCCATCAGGTCGCGTTGACATCGATTCTCGCGTTGGTGCAGCCCTGGTGCGCTGCTCAAGGGGATCCACCGTCTCAGTACCAGCAGGCCCTGAAGGCTTCCGACGCGGGTGATCTTGGGCTGGCCTGGACGCTGATCCAGAAAGCCCATGCCGAACTTCCTGAGGATGAAGACATTCTCAACGATTTCCTGACCATCGGCGCTTGGGCCGGGCATGCCGGCGTAGTCTTCCCGTTGGCCAAGTCATTTAAAATAGAAGAGTTTCCTGATTACGTGCTGGAAGCGCTGGGGAGCGCGGCTCTGGATGGCCAGGACCTGGCCTTCGCCAAGGTCTGCTATGGCGAAGAGCTGCGCCGGAATTCCCTGAGCCGGGAGGGGCGGCTTGGCCTCATCAGGGTCGCCTTGGCGACAGACGATTACCCTGCGGCATCGGCATTGCTGGATGCGCTGCCTCCGGAAGCCCTCAAGGAAAGTGCCGTCAGCCAGATCCGAGCAACCTTGGCCGAGGCCAAGGGCGATTGGGGTGAACTGCTCTCCGCATCGGAGGATATCCTGGCGCAGGACTCTGCGAGCGAGGCTGGTCTTCGCTGGCGTTTCCAGGCGCTCAGGCGCCTGGGACTCCCGGACCGGGCTCTGGAGCTCACCCCCCCGGCCCTCCTCGACTTGGACGAAAAGGCGGCCATCCAGCGCGAGGTCCTGGATGGGCAAAAGAGCCATCTGGCCGAGTTGCCCGGATCGCCGGCCCGCGAGCGCGGCACCCGGGAACTCCTGGAGCGATACCGCTCCCTCCTTGCGTCTCTTCCCGCCGGTGTGGATCCGGATATCCGGACAGGGGTGATCGAGGACTACCTTGGCCTCCTGGGATGGGGGTATCACGCTCCCGAGGTGATCCGTGAATATCACCGACTGGTCGCTCCCAGGGCGAAGGGCCTGCCTGGAATCCATCAGGTGGTGGGCGACGCCTGGCTGCAGTTGGGCCGTCCCACGAAGGCCCTGACGGAATTCGATGCCGTCCTGGTTGACCTTCCGGGGGACCCCGACGCCGAAATGGGCAGATTCTGGGCGCTGCTGGATCAAGGCCGGTGGCGGCAGGCCCGCCAGGTGGCCCATGCCGCAGTGTCGCGGCTTCCCCCGAAAGATGCGAGCGCCGTCTTGACCCGGGATGAGCTGGAGGCCTTGCGGCGGGATGCCCAAGGCCTGGGTTACACGGAGGCCCTGGCCGAGGCGGAACACAGGCTGGAGGAACTGCGGCGGCGGGCGCCTGCCGATGGTTCCTCCCTGGAAGCCCTGGCTTTGGTCTGGCGGTTCCGGTCCAAGCCCAGGCAGGCGCGGGATCTGCTGAACCAGTCCGCCCAGCGCGCCCCGGAACGTGGCTGGACCTGGATCAGCCTGGCCGCTGCGCAGCGGGAATGCGGCGAATTCGCGGACGAAACCCAATCGCTGACCAAGGCGTCGGAGCTGATGGGTGGGAGCGCCGGCTTGGACAGTGCCCAACGGGAGTCGTCCCGTGCCAGAGCCGCAGGATTCAGTATCGAGGGCCAGAACGCCCACGCAACGACGCTCGCTCCCGACGCGCCCACCGGCCCCAACGAACAGGCCCTCCAGGTGCATGCGGAAAGCCCCCTGATATCCGACCACTGGCGGATCGAGGGCGATGGCCAGACAGATCATACCCGTCTCATGGGCAATGGGATCCAGCGGAATCGCGGGGCTGTCGGGGTCACATTCCTGGGCCTCCTGGGACAGGCGGAGGTGGCGGGTGGAACCCAGAATTCGGGGCCCAGCGGTGACCCCGGCCGAAGCACCTTCCTGGTGAAGGGAGCACTGACGCCTTCGGATGCATTGAGGCTGGACCTGGCTCTGGCGCATAACAGCGAGGACACGCCCCTGAGAGCCTGGAATGCGGGCATCCGTGGCGATGAGGGCTCGTTAGGGGCCTCCTACACCTGGAACGAATCCAGCGCCCTGAAGGCCGGCGTCTCCCGCATGAACTTGACCGATACGAACCGGAGAGAGAGCGCCTGGATGACCGGCGACCAGCGGCTGTATGCCTGGGGGCCGCACATCTTCACCGCCGAGGCGGGGATCTGGCTTTCGCGCAACTCGCTGAGCCCGGCCCTTGCACCCTACTACAATCCCGTTCGCGATGCCGCCCTGAACCTGCAGTTCACCTACGTCGGGCCCCTTTGGCAGGAAGGACCGTGGCAGATTCGGCACAAAGCCCAGATTTCCACGGGAACATACGATGAATCGGTGGGCTATGGTTCTCGCGGGACATTTTCCATCGCCTACGGTTTTCTGATGAACCTGGGACGCGGCATGGACGCCCATATCGGCCTGGGCTACCTCGAACGGCCCTATGACGGCATCGTCAACCGCGGGACTGAGCTGCAGTTCGGGATTTCCGGGAGGCTGCCATGATGCGCATTCGGAGCCTGTTCCTTGTCCTGCTGTCCTTCCTGGCTCTGAGTGCCGGGGAATTCAGGGTCCTCTGCTACCACAATGTGGTGGCCACCGACAAGGAGGCGGAGCGGCAGCCTTTGGCCGTGAGCGCCCCCCAATTGGCCCGCCACTTCGCCTGGTTCCGCAGCAATGGTTACCAAGTGGTGAACCTCGACCGGATCATCGCTTCCAGGGAAGGCGGCGCGCCCCTGCCCGAACGGGCTGTGATGCTGACCTTCGATGACGGCTACCGCTCCCACTTCGAGCGGGTCCTGCCTTTGCTTAAAGCGTTCAATTATCCTGCTCTGTTCGCGCTGGTGGGCAAATGGATGGAGTTGCCCGACGGTGGGACCGTGCCGTACGACAATGGCCAATTCCGGCGGTCCGATCTCCTGAGCTGGGCCCAGCTGAAGGAGATGGCCGCTTCTCCTCTGGTGGAGTTCGCCAGCCACAGCTTTGACTACCATCGTGGTCTCCTTGCCAACCCCCAGGGGAACCTGATCCAGGCTTACATAGCCAGGGTGTATGACCCCGCATCGGGGCAATATGAAAGCGAGGCCCAGCGCCTGGCCCGGATCCAGGATGACCTGGCCAGGTCCCGCGCCTGGATGGTGCAGCGGCTGGGGAAGGCCCCGCGCGCCCTGGTCTGGCCCTTCGGGCGATACAACGATGCCGCGATTGCAGCCGCCCACCAGGCCGGGTTCAAGGTCATGCTCAACCTGGATAGCGGACCGAACACGGACCAGACTCCCCTGGACCGGATGCATCGCACCCTGCTGGTCGGCAATCCTGACGGCAAGGCCCTGTCAGCCGAATTCAAGCCGTTGCGCATTCGCCCTTTGCATGCCATGCAGGTGGATCTTGACTACGTGTATGACCCTGATCCTGCCCAGCAGGAGCGGAACCTCGACGACCTGGTGGAGCAGGCGCTCGATTCCGGTGCCAGCGCGGTGTTCTTGCAGGCCTTCGCGGATCCGGAAGGGGACGGGGTCGCCAAGGCCCTGTATTTCCCTAACCGGAATCTGCCGATGAGGGCGGATCTGTTCTCCCGCGCCGCCTGGCAGCTGCACACCCGGGCTGGCGTGGCCGTCTTCGCCTGGCTCCCGGTTCTGAGCTTCGCCTTGCCAGCATCCCATCCGGCATCCAAGGATTTTGTCCAATCGCTGCATCCTCAGCCCGGCACCAATCACCGGCTGACCCCATTCTCGGAACCCGCGCGTCGCGCGATTGCCGAGATCTACGAGGATCTGGCCACCCATTGCACCTTCGAGGGGCTCTTTTTCCATGATGACGCCTCCCTTTCCGAGGATGAGGATGCATCGCCTTTTGGCGTCCAGGCCCTTGCCAAGCTGAAAGGAGGGAGGTCGGCCTACCTGGAAAAGGCCCTGACCGACTTCACCTTGGAGTTGGCGGCCCGGGTTCGGGCCTGGCAGCCAGCTCTGCGCACAGCCAGAAACCTGTATGCTCAGGTCGTCCTGGATCCCCAAGGACCCCAACGGTTTGCCCAATCCCTGGGCGGTTTCCTCAGCAGCTACGACTACGCTGCCATCATGGCCTTCCCCTTCATGGAAGGGGCCGACAATCCCGTGACCTGGCTGGATGGGTTGGTTGCCAAGGTCAAGGCGGCCGGACCGGAGGCCATGGCGCGAACGGTGTTCGAGCTCCAGACCAAGGACTGGAATACCGGGAAGCTGGTGGAGTCATCCCTGCTGGCGCGGCAACTGGAGCGCCTGAAGAGTCTCGGGGCGGTCAATCTGGCTTTCTACCCCGATGATTTTCTCCACAATCACCCTGATCTCGAGGCCATCGGCCCCTGGTTCTCCCTGCGGTGGACGCCGGTCGCGGCGGTGGGGCATTGATCATGGTCCTTCTGGCGCGCATCCTCCGGGGGTTCTGCGGGTTTGTTTTCTACTATCCCCTCTTCATGGCCTACCTCTGGACCGCGGGGGCCGTGTACTATTTCTTCCGCCTGGAACGGCGCAAGCCCCGCGCCCTGCCGGATCTGGCCGCATCCCAGGGACCGGGGGTCAGTATCATCGTCCCCATGTTCAACGAGGGGGATCATGCCCGCGAAGTGATCACCCATCTCGTCAATGTGAACTACCACGATTTCGAGATCATCGCGGTCAATGATGGGAGCAAGGACCAGACCCCAGACATTCTGGACGCCATCGCGGCTCGGGAACCCCGGGTGCGGGTGATCCACCTGGCCCGGAACCAGGGCAAGGCCGTCGGCCTGACCGCCGCGGCGATGATGGCCCGGCACGAGTTCCTGGTCTGCATCGACGGGGACGCCCTGCTCGACCGGGATGCGATTCCCTTTATCCTTCGCCACTTTCTTGCCATTCCGAGCATGGGGGCTGTGACAGGGAACCCCAGGATCAGGAACCGGAGCAACCTGCTAAGCCGCATCCAAGTGGGGGAGTTTTCCTCGATCATCGGTTTCATCAAGCGTGCCCAGCGCATTTATGGGCGCGTATTCACCGTATCCGGGGTCATCGCGGCCTTCCGGAAAAGCGCGTTGCATGCCGTCGGCTACTGGAGTCCCGACATGCTGACGGAGGATATCGACATCAGCTGGAAGCTCCAGACCGGGGGATGGGAAGTGCTCTACGAATCTTCGGCGCTTTGCTGGATCCTGACCCCTGAATCCTTGAAGGGCCTCTGGCGGCAACGCCTGCGCTGGTCGATGGGAGGGGTGCAGGTTCTTCGGAAATTTGCCTGGATCATGCTCGACTGGCGGCAGCGCCGCATGTGGGTCATCTACCTGGAGGTGCTCGCGAGCATCATCTGGGCCTACCTCGTGTGGCTGGTGCTTCTGGTGTGGGCCGTCGGGCATCTGATCGCCCTGCCGGCAGGGATCCGGGTGGCTTCCATCTCCCCGCAGTTGACTGGCGCCCTGGTGGCCACAACCTGCCTCGTTCAGATCTTCCTGGCCATGACCATCGATATGCGCAGCGAGCGGGGCAGCGGGGGAGTCATGGTCTGGATGATCTGGTACCCGTTTGTCTATTGGTTTATCCAAATGGCTACGGTCTGGATCGCGGTGCCCAAGGTTCTGCTCCGGAAGGGCGGGGTGCGGGCCCGGTGGACGAGCCCTGATCGCGGAATAAGGAGGGTTTCCCCATGAAACATGATTCTCAGCTTGGTTCAGGGCTGGATCTGATCATCGACCTTTCGAAATCCCGGACCGTCTGGATCCGCCTTCTTGAAGCCGCGGCCACCATGGGGATGTGGTGGCTATGGTTGTATCTGATGTTGCCTTTCACCGACATGCTGCTGTCGTGGATGGGATTGCCCGGCGGATACGGCCAATGGCTTGGAATCAATGAGAGGCAGGACCTGCTTGCCTTTCTGGGCAACTGCGCCGCCGTGTTCGCGGGCATCATCCTGGGCGTGATGGGGTGGGGATACGGCAACTATCTGGCCTTCCTCCGCCGCGGAAGAAACCCCTCCCGTCCACCGATCTCCGATGAGGAACTCGCACGTTCATGGGGGGTCAAGGTCAGCGAACTCGAGGGATGCAGGCGGGCCCAGACCATGGTGGTCACCCATGATGAACGGGGACGAATCAAAGGCGTCATTTGCCTCGGACGCGGGGAATGGGATTCGATGATCGTAAACGCATATGCCCCCTCGTCGGGGCCTGGCATTTTCGCTCCCAGGGATGATCTCAGGGCGATGCGGGTGGTGGAACCCCATCCGATTCTGCTCGCATCGGCCGGGCCTGCCGGTCGCGAAGGTCTATCCCAGGCCGACGGGTAGAGTCGGCCAGGGTCAGGATCCGCCCCGCGTACCCGCCACCGGGATAGCTGTTGAACCCGGAACTCCTCATCGGGAGCATACCTGGCTGAACCATGCCGGCGGCAGGCAAAAGGCCCGGTTTCCCGGGCCTGAATCATTTGATTGCTGGTGGTCCCAAGCGGAATCGAACCCCCCGGGTATCGCTGTGAAAGCCTCTAGAATTGGTCTTTGTCCTTGCCGTGCGATGCCCCATGCGGGCCGTCAGGCAGTCCCTGGTGAGGGGGATAGAAGGCCATCCGGTTGGCTTGCCGGGCCATGGGCATGTAGTTGGGAGCCGCCTTGGTGACAGCGGCGTTGACCGCCATCACGAAAAGGTCCGCGAGCGGATTGCCCGTGCTGTTGTTCTGGGGCACGTAAACCCTGGCTTGGTGGTTGTTCCAGAGTACCTCGCCGGTCCTGCAGCTTTTCAGGACATAGTCGAAATCGACTTCCACACTGGTCGAGAGGACTGCGTATTTCGCATTCCATTTGTTGATGGTCACGTATAGGACTGCGTCCGCTCCGAACAGTGACCCCAGCTTCCTGGCATCTGCCGAATGGACCAGGTTGGCGTCGGAGAGTCCGTCATCCTCCAGCAGCCGCTTGACCATGTAGGTGGGAAATACGTAGTAGCCACGCTCCGCGAGGGGCACGGCCAAGGTGGAGAGGAAGTAATCGGGAGCGGTGACATCGACGGAACGGTTTATGACCGGAACCACCAGGATGGAGGAAGGATCCTCACCCCGGAATTTCGCATAGTCTTTTGAAGCAACCGGTTTGGCGCAACCAGTCGCGAGGAGGAGGGCCAGGAGGCCCGCAGCGATGGCTGTTGGTTTCATTTGGCCTCCAGGCTTGGCGCCGGGTTTGCACTGGCCCCGGCAACGGGATTCGGCGCCACAGTTGCGAAGGCAGCCGGTTTCGCTCCGGTTGGCTGGGCATTCGCCGTTTCCGGCGCCTTCGGCGCGCAGTTCACGATCATCCGGTCCATGATCAGGGCGGATTCAGGCCACAGGGCCTTTTCCCTGGTGAAATGGGCCACTGCTTCCGGCTTGTGGCCCGTCACGAACAGGACGTAGCCGTATTCGGCATGGAGGCCAGGGGGCATGCGCTTGTCATCAGGATGACGGTCCATTTGCTTTTTGAGCGCGATGCCGTAGTCTTCCAGGCTGCCAGGGCTCTTCATCAAGGCGTACAGGTGGTCGTCGTAGCCACCCCAGTCGTACCGTGCCTGCGGGGCAGCGCAGCCCAGCCCGAGAACCAGGATCAGGGGAATCCAGCATTTCATTGCGCAACCTCCTGAGGAACCACAACGGTCCGCTGTTCACCGCCCCCGAAAAAGACTTTCTGCGATACCAGGACCTTGTCGCCGAGCCGGACTTCCAGGAAATGGACTCCAGGTTCCACCTGGCAGACCCCGGGATTTCCCGAGAAGGCTGAAGCCTTGCCGACCGGCCTGCCGTCCACACGGAGGATGGCGCCCTCAGGCGCGCCTTGCAGGAGAAGCCTCGGCCGGTCATCGATCGTCCTGACCACGGTTACCGGGGTGGCGCAGGCAAGGAAAAGGAGAGGGAAGGCCAGGAATAGCCGCTTCATTTGCTTGCCTCCTTGGGCGCCGTGACATACAGGGACCCGCTGCCTGGGATGGCCCCTTCCAGCAGCTCGCAGACCGAACCTTCGTCAGCCTCGGAAGTGCCGAACAAGGCAACGACCTTGAGTTTCGCCACCCGGGAACCCGGGAGGGTGATTTCAAAGCCTGTCTGCTGGCTCTTGATCTTCTGGCCCTGGACCATGACCTCGAGTTGATCGCCGATCTTCAATCCCTGCCGCTCGCCGCCGGAAATATAGACCTGATTGCCCTCGGCTTTCAGGACGTCGCTCGTCCAAGGCCTATCGCCAAGGTGGTTGACGATGGAATTCATCATGTCGGAGACAGCTGCGCCGATGGCCCGGTCGTTGAGTGTCGCATCATAGTCCGCTTTGCTGCCGTATCCCGCGATGCTCCCCGTCTCGGTATTGGCTTCACCAGTGCCGGTCGCCGTGAAGAAAGCCTGCCCGGTGCGCACATCAATCAGGCGAACTTCAACCTTGGCGCGAGCCACCTGGTTCTTGGTCGCACTCAGGAAGCCGACCTTCCCCGATTCGCTCCTGCCGAATTCCGTGACAGAGCCCACCAGCAGGGTATCCACGCCCACGAGGCCCTCTTGCCCTGTCAAACTTTGCTCGGTCCTGACCTTCTGCAGATCCGGCCGCTCGAAGACCAGGAACTGGCCCGAACTGATCAAACGGTTGTAGACCATGTCGGACGCCTGTTTGCCAAGGGGATCGTCATTGGCGTCCACCAGCAGGGAACGACCGTAGCGGGTCTCGTTCGTGAACCTCGCAACCGCGATTTTCCTCTTAAGCACTTTACTGGGGGGAGTGGTTGCGACCACCGGGTGGAGTGCTGGCGGTGCAACCGGCTCATACCTTTGGGTCGAGACGGTGGCGCAGCCGATGGCGGCTAAAGGCAAAGCCAATCCCGGAGCCCCGAGACGCCAGTCAAGGCTGCAAGGTCGTCATAAACGTGGGTGGAAGCAGACAGCCAGGGGCATCGTTGGCCGATAGGGGTCCAATGGCAGGTGGAAGGCCCACCGAACCGGCAATTCTGATTCCCTGTTCGTTGAAGATCAGGGAAGGCCTAAGCAGTGGTCAAAGGATTCAAGGCCTGGCCCACTCCTCCCCCCCTGCTCCGAAGTTCCCCCTATAATGTCATTCAATCCCATGCTCCCGCGTCCGGCCCTCTCGGCGCCGGGGTTCTTTGGAAGCGGGCAGGTTCGCGCTCCTGCCGGTCTGGATCCAGGTCAGGCTTACGTCATCTCCGAATCGCGCGTTCGGTCCTTTGCGAGGAAGTCCATGAAAGTAGGGTTGGTCGGTTTCCCAGGCAGCGGCAAGACCACGGTGTTCAACGCGCTCACGGGGCTTTCGGCCGAAACCGGCTTCGGCGCGGCGCGCGGCAAGACCAACCTGGGGACCGTCAAGGTGCCCGATGACCGGGTCACCGCCCTGGCGGGCCTCTACCACCCCAAGAAGAGCACCCTGGCCGAGATCACCTTCAGCGACGTGGCCGCGGCATCCGCAGGCAACCAGGGCAAGAGCCTGGACGAGACGACCCTTCGGGCCATGCGCGAGGTTGATGCCCTGTGCCAGGTGGTCCGGGGCTTCACGGGCGCCGCGGGGGAGGACGCGGACCCCCTCGCCGAGGCCAGGGGCCTCGAGGACGAGATGAACCTGGCCGACCTCATCCTCATCGAGAAGCGCCTGGAGCGGCTCGCCAAGGAGAAGGCGAAGACCGGCGAGGCGGAACTCCTGGGCACCCTCAAGGAGGCCCTGGAGGCCGGCACGCCCCTGCGCCGCCTGGATGGGATCTCCCCCGAAGCCTGGGCGACGCTCACGGGGTATCGTTTCCTGACCCAGAAGCCCCTGCTGCTCGTCCTGAACGTCTCCGAGGACCAGGCGGCCGTTCCCGCGCCGGAGGACCTGGCGGGCCACGCGCGCGATGCGGGGCTCGGCCTTGTGGTCCTGGCTGGCCTGGTGGAGATGGACATCGCCCAGATGTCCCCCGAGGACCAGCGGGAGTTCGCGGCGTCCCTGGGCCTGGCCGAGCCTGCCATCGTGCGGTTCATCCGCGAGGCCTACGCCCTCCTGGACCTCATCAGCTTCCTCACGGCCGGGGAGGACGAGTGCCGCGCCTGGCCCATCCGGCGAGGCCTCACGGCCCCCAAGGCGGCCGGCAAGATCCACTCCGACATCGAGCGCGGCTTCATCCGGGCCGAAGTGACCCACTGGGAGGACCTGGTCCGCCTGGGAAGCGAGGCCAAATGCCGTGAGGCGGGCAAGCTCCGGAGCGAGGGCAAGGAGTACGTCGTCCACGACGGCGACGTGATCAATTTCCGCTTCAATGTCTGATCGGGTGGCGGAACCCGAGAGGCCCTGATCGAAACGATCCCCTGCAGTCCTGGCCGTTCCCGACGGGCTGGGATGCCCTGCTGCGCCCGGATCGAAATAGAAAATGAGTCTTATTCTCACAATAAACAAGTTAATAAAAATAAATACATCATTGAAAATATTTTTTTGATGTTGAACTTTCCATTGCTAGAATGCCCGCCGCACGACCCGCAGCACCCCTTTCCCGGAAGGAGAATCCCATGATCTACCCTGCCCCCACCGCCCCGGGCGCCAAAGCCCGCCTCAAGGAAAAGTACGACAACTTCATCGGCGGCAAATGGACCCCGCCGGTCAAGGGCGAGTACTTCGACAATCCCGCTCCCATGACCGGCAAGCTGCTTTGCCGGGCGGCGCGTTCCTCCGCCGAAGACATCGATCTCGCCCTCGATGCCGCCCACGCGGCCGCCGACAAGTGGGGCAGGACCCCGGTCGCCCAGCGCGCCAGGATCCTGAACCAGATCGCCGACCGCATCGAGGACAACCTGGAGAAGCTCGCCTACGCCGAAACCCTGGACAACGGCAAACCCATCCGCGAAACGCTGGCCGCCGACATGCCGCTGGCCGCGGACCACTTCCGCTACTTCGCCGGCTGCATCCGCGCCCAGGAAGGCACCCTGGCCGAGATCGACGACGACACCGTCGCCTACCATTTCCACGAGCCGCTGGGGGTGGTCGGCCAGATCATCCCGTGGAACTTCCCCATCCTCATGGCCGCCTGGAAAACCGCCCCGGCCCTGGCCGCCGGCAACTGCGTCGTGCTCAAGCCCGCCGAGCAGACTCCGGCCAGCATCATGGTCCTGATGGAACTGATCGCCGACCTGCTGCCCCCCGGGGTGCTGAACGTCGTCAACGGTTTCGGCCTGGAAGCGGGCAAGCCGCTCGCCTCGAGCAAGCGGGTCGCCAAGGTCGCGTTCACCGGGGAGACCACCACGGGCCGGCTCATCATGCAGTACGCCAGCCAGAACATCATCCCGGTCACCCTGGAACTGGGCGGCAAGTCGCCCAACATCTTTTTCAAGGATGTGGCCGATGCCGATGACGAGTTCTTCGACAAGGCCCTCGAAGGGTTCGCGCTCTTCGCCTTCAACCAGGGCGAAGTCTGCACCTGCCCCAGCCGCGCGCTGATCCAGGAATCGGTCTACGACAGGTTCATGGAGCGGGCCCTGAAGCGGGTCAAGGCCATCAAGCAGGGCAATCCCCTCGACACCGAAACCATGCTCGGCGCCCAGGCCTCCCAGGAGCAGATCGAAAAGATCCTCTCCTACCTCGACATCGGCAGGCAGGAAGGCGCGCAGTGCCTGACCGGGGGCGCCCGCGCGCAGCTCGGCGGCGAGCTCGCCGGCGGCTACTACGTGCAGCCCACCGTGTTCAAGGGCCGCAACCCGATGCGCATCTTCCAGGAAGAGATCTTCGGGCCCGTGGTTTCGGTCACGACCTTCAAGGACGAGGCCGAGGCGCTGGCCCTGGCCAACGACACGCTCTACGGCCTGGGCGCAGGGGTCTGGAGCCGCAACGGCAACACCGCCTTCCGCATGGGCCGGGGCATCAAGGCGGGCCGGGTGTGGACCAACTGCTTCCACGCCTATCCGGCCCATGCGGCCTTCGGCGGCTACAAGCAGTCCGGCATCGGCCGCGAAACCCACAAGATGATGCTCGACCACTACCAGCAGACCAAGAACCTCCTGGTCAGCTACAGCCCGAAGGCGCTCGGGTTCTTCTGATCCGCGACCCATCCCCCCTTTCCGGGCGGCCCCGCCTGAAGAGCCGCCCGCGGGCTTTCCCGGAGGACGCCCATGACCGAACGCGTTGTCGCCACCGAAGCGGCCTTGCAGTTGATCGAGAGATTGAAATCCAAGTACGGCCAGCTCATGTTCCACCAGTCCGGCGGCTGCTGCGACGGCAGTTCGCCCATGTGCTACCCCCTGGGCGAATTCCTCGTCGGCGATTCCGACGTCCAGCTGGGCTTCATCGGCGCCTGCCCTTTCTACATGAGCAGCAGCCAGTTCGCCTACTGGGAGCACACCCAGCTGATCATCGATGTGGTTCCCGGCCGGGGCGGCATGTTCTCCCTGGAAGGCCCGGAGGGACTTCGGTTCCTGACCCGCTCGAGGCTGTATACCGAGGAGGAGTGGGCGGAGTTGAGCGGCCAGACGGCCAGATCGATGTAACCCACCATCTTGCATATTCATGCCGGCCGGCATCGAGTGACGGCCCCGCGTGAACACCCACTCCGCGATCATTCCGAGGAGGCAGTGCCGCTCCAGCGTGCGTTCTCGGCAAGCGGGCCTGGCATGAAGCGATGAGCCTACAGCCTGACGGGGCAGCCCGAAAACGGGTCCCTGGCCTTGACTTAATTCCCTACGGTGACGGTGACGGTCTGGCCTGCGGCCACCAGGAAATCAAGCGCCGTGTAATTGGTTGATCCTGTCCAGATCTGGATGTCATAGGCTCCCGGCGCGACATTCTCGAAAACCTGGGTGGTCCCAGTGGGTATGCCAGTGCCATTGGGAATGAAGTTGTTCGAGCCCCAGTTTTTGTTCACCCCCGCGGGGTCCAGCACCAGGAAGATGGTGGTGATGGTCTTGCCCGAGGTGTTCGCGATCGCCAGGTCGGGAATCGGGACCGGAATGGTCACGCTGCCGCCATCGGCCACCTGGGTCGAGTACCCGCACAGGTAGGTCTGATCCGCGAACTGCACCCGGTAGTCGTACGTCCCTGAAACCAGATTGCTGAATGCCTGGGAAGCACCGGTCGCGATGGCAGTCGTGGCGAGGTTGGACCCCCAGGTGCCGCTTTTCCCAGCCGGGTCGGCCACCAGCCAAACGCCGGTGATGTTTTGCCCGGATGAGTTTTCGAAGGAGATGGTGGCCAGGGGGTTGGTCTGCCCGGTAAAGGAGGAGGCTGTCAACCCGACATATTCTGTGATGGTGCCCTCAGAGTCGATGCCGCCACTGTCATCCGTCCAGGCATTGATGTAGTTATATCCCACAGGCCCGATGCCGGCGCGGTAATCCTCCGCCTTGATGATCGTCTGGGCCGAAGTCGAACCGCAGACGGTTCCGACGCCAGGGAAGTACTGGCATTCACTGGAATTGGAAGATGTCCCGGCGATGTCAGCCGTGCCTGAAATGTAGGGGTTGGCGGTTGGAATGGTGCCGGATGTTGCGGTGGTAAGGCTGGTTTTCGGGAATGAAAAAAAGAAACCACCACCAGGCCATTTACCGGTCTGCGCATCGAAGATCGTTGAAAACGTCGTGCCGTCCGTTGAGCCGAGAATCTGGTTCGCATTGAGCGCGAGGTATTTCCAGCTTGCCGGAGCAGGCGCAAGGGCGGAACAGGTTCCATATAACTGGACTGGAAAGGCGGTCAGTCCGGCAATGGTTGTTGGGGACCCCAATACAATTACATATTTCCAGTTACTGGATGTGCTCTGGGAGGGGCTGCCTGCGGTCTGTGCAATGGAGTGGTAAGCACCGGAAAATTCCCAGAAAGCGCCTGCGGAGAGTGCAAAATCATAGCCGCTGAACGCCGCTGGTGCTGCCGCCGCCGTGAAGTTCTCGGCGGTCATATTCCCGGTGATATCCGTGAACGAGAGGGTGGCCGGCGTGAACAGGTAACCGGACAGGGATGGCGTTACCGTGCCTGTCCATCCATTGGCAACGGTAATGCTGTAGTTTCCGGAGCTATCGCAAATGACCGCAGTCCCGCCTGTGTAGCTCATGGCAGCGCCGGCAATCCCGGCGCTGCCAGTGATGGTCAACGTCTGGGATGGGGTCCCAGTCCCGCTTCCAGGCGTCCCGCCACCGCCACCCCCGCCACAACCAAGGAGAACGAGATTCAGGCTAAGGAGTCCGATCAAAGCTGATCGCATTTCAACCCTCCACGATGAAAAAATCAACAGGGCATCTTGCAGCCACCAGCAAAAGGAAACGCATTCTTACCGGATAAAACTCGGATGGGATTTGATACAAATATGAATATAGAAAATCAATTATCAAGGTTGAATTTTCGGCCCCTCGCTGCTTCTTCCCGGTGATCGCCACGATAGGGCCGCCTGAGACCCGCATCCTGCTGGATGCCGCGATACACCAGGACGAGGTGACCGTGCCCGGGACGGACCGGCAAGCGCGGCGAGATCCTCGACCGGGTCCTGTAGGCCGTGCCGGGGATGGACGGCTATGCCCTGATCAAGAGCATCCGCGACATTCGCCCCGAAGATCGTGGCGGCCTTCGAAGAAGTGGAGGACCCGTTCCACCAGGTCCGGAATGGACTGCGGGACTGGTAGGACGATTCGTAAATAACATTGCTTTTGGGATCCAACCATCAGCCGTGCCAGACCTGCATGTTTAAATCCTTTTAGTTTTTATAATTGTTTCATCCACGTTCATCCGTGTTCATCCCCGGCTGAACCTTCTACGGGTGCGCCGGCAGATATGGACGGGGGGAACGCCATGGCCATCCAGGATCCACTCACCGAACTCATCATCGCCTGTTGCTTCCGGGTGGCCAACGAACTGGGCCCGGGTTTTCTGGAGAAAGGCCACGTCCTCGTGGAGGTGAAGGCCGCCTCCGCGCTGGGCAATGCTGATGTGGCCGGGAGTATCAGAAATTTTGTGTTTGGGCGGGTTTCATCGGGGCTTGATCTCCAGGTTCAAGGCTGCGGCCGATCGAAGTGCTGGGGGTAGAGAATCGCGAAGTGGTTCAGGGCTTCCCTCCAGCCGTGGACTATCTTGTGCCAGTTCTTGGTCTGGTTCCTCAGCACCAAGTAGATCAGCTTCGTGGCCGCCTGGTCATTGGGGAAATGCCCCCTGGCCTTGAGGATCTTGCGCAGCCTGGCATTCAGACTCTCGATCGCGTTGGTGGTGTAGACCAGCTTCCGGACTGGCTCCGGGTAGGACATGAATGGGATCACCTGGTCCCAGGCCCGGCGCCAGAGACGGACGATGGGCGGGTATTTCTTCCCGAAAGGCCCGGCTTCGAAGGCATCCAGGCACTGCATAGCCGCCTCGGCGTTGATGGCCTTGTAGATCCCCTTGAGTTCGTGGACCACCGGTGTCCGATCCTTGAAATTACAGTATTCCATGCTGTTCCGAAGGAGGTGGACGATGCAGTTCTGGATCTCTGTCTGCGGGAACACCGCCTGGATCGCCTCAGGGAAGCCCTTCAGCCCGTCCACCACCGCCAGCAGGATGGTCTCTACACCGCGGCTCTGGAGCTCCGTAACGACCCCGCGCCAGAACTTCGCCCCCTCCGTCTGCTCGATCCACAGCCCCAGGACCTCCCGGGTGCCATCGCGCCTTATGGCAAGGGCCAAGTAGATGGCCTTGTTCATCACGGTGCCCTCGTCCCGGATCTTTACCCGCAGCGCGTCCAGGAACAGGACCGGATACAGCTTGTCCAAGGGCCTGACTTGCCAAGCCTTCACCTCCTCCATGACGGCACTGGTCACTTCGCTGATCAGGTCTGGCGAGACCTCGGCTCCGTACTGCTCCTCCAGGAATGCCTGGATCTCCCGTACGGTCATTCCCCGGGCGTACATGGCCACGATCTTCTGGTCAAACCCATCGAAACGCCGCTGACCCTTCGGAATGATCTGAGGCTCAAAGGTGCCTTCACGATCCCGTGGCACCTCGATCTCCACAGGGCCGTCTTCTCCTATCAGAGTCTTTTTGGACGATCCGTTGCGGTGGTTGCTTGCCTTTTTGCCGGCACGATCGCCCTTCTCATAGCCAAGGTGATTCGTAAGCTCTGCATCCATTGCCGTTTCTACCAACGCCTTGGTGAGCTGCTTCAGAATCCCTTCCGGGCCCATCAGGTCCTCGGGCTTTTCGTAGCCCTTCAACAGCTCTTTTAGGATTTCGGGTGTGATAGCCATGCTCCATGCTCCTGCAGGAAGTGGCCCACACACAAAATTTCTGACAGGCTCATGTGGCCCAGTGCCTCAATGACATGAGGGGGACCAGGCTGGTGACCCGCCTCCTGGTCAACTTCGGGAGAGCAAAGATCCAGGTCCGGAGGTTGGGGATGACTCGTGCGGCCGCGACCGGGGATGTGGAACTGGAAGTGAAGGACGTCCAGTAGCCAGCTTTCCGGTATGGCCAGCGCAGGTTAGCCGGGGATGAACACGGATGAACGAGGATAAAAGCTGATAAAAAAAGACATGCCTATGAAACAGATTCTTCTTCGACTTTGTGGCGCCACCTGAAAACCACTGGATCGGCATTGAGGTCCTGGAGGTAGCGCATGATCCGGGCCTTCAGTTCGGCCTTCGAGGCCACCCGGATCCCCCTGAGGATGGTCTTGGTCATCTTGGCGAAAAAGACTTCCACCAGATTCAGCCAGGACCCGTGCTTGGGCGTGAACACGAACTCGAAGCGGTTGGGCCGCGTCTTGGGGCAGGCTTGGGTTTCCTTCAAGACATGGGCTGAGTGATTGTCCAACACAATGCGGATGCGGGTTTGTATTCGTAGTCCCGGCCGTTGCCGGGGTGCTTCCCGGGCACGGGAGCACCTGGACCTCGCGGTAGACCATCAGAATCTGGGCCATCTTGGTATCGAACTCGGGATGGCGCCGCTCCAGGTAGTATTCGATCTTGTGGGGCCGAAGCTCGGCGCTGGTGAGCAGTTTGGAAACGGTCCCCCGCCCGAGCATGGCCAGGCAGGGATGCCCGGCTTCAGGTCCGTGCTTTCGGGCGTGCAGCGCCAAGGTCCGGGTTGCCCAGGGTTCTTCGGGATAGCCCAGATCGACGGGCTTCGTGCAGGCGACAGCCATGAGCCAGGCACGCGCTTCGGCAGTGATCTCAGGTTTGCGCCCTCGCCCGGGACGGTCTTCCAGCGAAGCCAGGGCACCCATTTCAAGCGCCCGGTTGGACCTGGCCGCCCTCAAGCGCACAGCGGAATTGGTTGATTTCCAGCCATTGGAAGCCATGAAAGGTTTTGGCATCCCCAGTGCGGCGCCCAAACCATGGCGGGATGGGCCCGGGCGAACGCGATCCGATAAGGATTTTGGAAGCCGCGACCCGCAGCGGGCGACATGCGGGGCCTGAGCGGTCTGGCATGATTGAGGCATGACGCCCCTGGACACCCATCGCCTCACCATCCGCCCCTTCACCCTGGAAGACGCGCCGTTCATTGTGAGATTGCTGAACGAACCTTCCTTCATTGAATTCATCGGCGACAAGGGGGTGCGCACTTTGGAGCAGGCGGAAACCTACCTCCGGCAGGGCCCCCTGGCCAGCTATGCGAAACACGCCCATGGGCTCTGCATGGTGCAGGACAGGGTGACCGGCGAACCCATGGGCATGTGCGGTCTGATCAAGCGCGACACGATCCCGGAAGTGGATCTGGGGTATGCCTTCGTGCCGGAGTCCTGGGGCCAGGGCCTCGCCCGGGAGGCCGCGCTGGCGTGTTTGGCGCATGGGCGCGCGGAACTGGGCCTGCGGGGCGTGCTGGCCATCGTTGCGCCAGGGAACGCGGCTTCGATCCGCCTTCTGACGGCGCTTGGCTTTACCCCGGATTCCAGCATCTGCCCTGGGGCGGGCGACGAGGTCGCGGTTTTCCGGCTCGCGCTTTAGCAGGCGGAATGTTTTAAAGGTCCCAAGCCTAATACCAAATATATGAAACGTAACCCGGCGCTGGAGGCGAACCTGGCCCCCTGGGCCGGGGTCAGACGCGATGGCGTCAATGACGCCCCGGCCGTGAAGAAGGCCGACGTGGGCATCGCTGTTTCCGGAGCCACCGACGCGGCACGCGCGGCTGCCGATATCGTGCTGCTCACGCCAGGCCTTTCTGTCATCATCGACGCCATCAAGGAGGCCCGGAAGATTTTCCAGAGGATGATCAGCAACGCGATCTACCGAATCACCGAAACGATCCGGGTGGTCCTGTTGATGACGATCTTCTATACGCAACTCACCGAGCTTATCCGGGACCTGGGCCAGCGGATCGAGGCAATGACCGCACAGATGCATGACGAGGTGGTTCAAAAGGGGCTTCTGTTACGAAACAGTCAACCCCGGGGGCCAGATTCAAAATCCCCCTAGAGGGTCGAATCCATTCAGCCTGGAATGCTGGCGACCCGGACCCTGGAGATGAGCATGATCCCCGACAGGCTTGAAGGCGTCCAACGGATGAGGAAGCAGCAGCGCCTGCTCCTTGATTCCGTTCTGCTCGGCGTCGTCGGCGGGCTTGGCGCGCAGGCCTTCACATGGCTGCTGGGTTTTTTCAACGACCTATTCATGGTGAGATTGGCGGGTTACCTCCCGCCAGGGTTGCCGGAAGGAACCAGCGCGGTGTCCTACGCTGTGGGGCCCCACGGCCTTTGGCTTGTCCCAGTCGCAACGACTCTGGGCGGGCTGGTCGCCGGAATCCTGGTCTATGGTCTGGCGCCTGAGGCCGAAGGTCACGGCACCGACACCGCCGTGAAGGCCTTTCACCGCTCCGGGGGGCACATCCGGCCACGGGTGCCTTTCCTGAAGATGCTGGCCTCGGCGATCACCATCGGTTCCGGTGGCTCAGCCGGGCGCGAAGGTCCCGCGGCCCTGATCAGCGCCGGATTCGGATCGATTTACGGAAGCCTGTCGCACCGGTCCGAGCAGGACCGCCGCGCACTCCTGCTGATCGGGATGGCGGCGGGCCTGTCGGCCATTTTCAGATCCCCCATCGGCACCGCCTTCTTCGCCATCGAAGTGCTTTACAGCGGCATGGAATTCGACGCCTGGGTCCTGCTCTATACGCTGCTGGGTTCAATCGTCGCCTACGCCGTCAATGGGCTTTTCGTCGGATGGCAGTCTTTGTTCCACGTGCCGGCGCAGATGGCTGCGACGAGCTTCATGGGTTATTCCTGGTTCGCGCTGTTGGGGGTCGCCTCCGGCCTGGTGGGGGTGGTGCTTCCGGAGACTTTCTATCGGGCCCGGGATCTGTTTCTCGCCATTCCCATTCCGCCCCACTTCAAGCCGGCGCTTGGCGGCCTGCTGCTGGGCTTGCTGGCCATGGTCCTGCCCCACGTGCTGGGAGGCGGCTATGGCTGGATCCAGGAGGCCATCAACGGCAGGCTGGCCATGAATCTGATGGCGGTGCTCATCCTTGCCAAGATGCTCGCCCTGGCGCTGACCATTTCCTCCGGAGGCTCCGGCGGCGTGTTTGCCCCTGGGTTGTTCATTGGCGCCATGCTGGGCGGCGCCCTGGGCAAACTGCTCCACCAGCCCGATGCCGCCTTCGTCATCGTCGGGATGGCCGCCGTTTTCGCGGGCGCCGCGCGAGTTCCCATCGCCACCCTGCTGATGGTGACCGAGATGACAGGCGGGTACCAACTGCTCGTTCCCGCCGCCCTGGCCATCACTGTCGGCTATGTGGTGCAGAAACAGGTCTCCGCCAGGCTGAAGTACTCCACGCTCTATGAGGGGCAGGTGGAGGGGCGCTCCGATTCCCCCGCGCACCAGGTCGAACATCTGGAAAGGGCCATACAGCTCCTGGCCGCCAGGAAGTTCGACCTGCCCGAATCCATAGGCCATTTGAGCCTCGCGAGCCTCCTGGACACGGGCATCCCCATCGATCTGCCCGGCGGGCGCCGGTTGCTGGTGGTGACGATCGCACAAGGGAGCGACTGGATCGGGAAGCACACAGGGAGGTGTTTTCCGCAGAGGAAAAGGGATCACATCGACCTGGTCGCGGTCTACCGCGGGACCCGGATGCTCTTCCCGGATCCTGCGCTGCGCCTTCAGGCCGAGGACCGGCTGCTGATGATCGTGACGTTGGAGGCTTGGGCAGACATGAAGGTTCGCTTCATGGGTTGAATTTTCGACCTTATCTTTCACCCGGATGGCTGGCCGACGTGGCCGGATCCGATCGGTGATGGAGGATCAGATGCCTAGCTCAGAAGGTGGCACGAAGGCATTTCCGGCCAAGGATGGGAAAGGACAGGAAAGGCCCGGCCTCGGCGTGCACGAGCCGCTATTCAAACCTTTGAACCGTCAACAGTTCCATTTCTCCATATGGTATTTCCTGGTCATGATGCTTTTCATCCTGTTGTTCAATACCAGGTTCCAGAAACCGAAGGTCGAATCCATCGACTACAGCGCCTTCAAGGCGAAGATCGAGGCCGGCGAGATCCATCGGATCCAGTTGGGAGACAAGGAGCTGACGGGGTACACCTGGACCAGGGCCCAATACGATCAGGCGAAAATCGATAAGATCAAACCGGCGGCCTATCCGGAATCCTATCAGACCGTGCGGGTCGCCGACCCGGGGCTGGTCAAGCTCATGGATGATAAAGGCGTTGATTATTTTGCCCCCGACCCATCCAATGGCGATTTGTTGAACGCGCTCCTGCCTTGGGTTTTCCCGATCGTCCTGGTAGTGATTTTCTGGAGATTCATCAGCAAACAGGTCGGCAAGGTCGGGCAGGGAGTCATGTCCTTTGGTGCGAACAAGGCCAAGTTGGTGGCGGAAGGGGATACCGGTGTGACCTTCAAAGATGTCGCCGGGGTCGACGAGGCCAAGGCTGAGCTTGTGGAAGTGGTGGATTTCCTCCGGCAACCTGGGAAATATGAAGCCATTGGCGGGAAAATCCCCAAGGGCGTGCTTCTGGTCGGGCCTCCCGGAACTGGCAAGACGCTGCTTGCCAAGGCGGTTGCCGGAGAAGCCAAGGTCCCGTTCTTCAAAATCAGCGGCGCCGATTTCGTGGAAATGTTCGTCGGGGTCGGGGCCGCCAGAGTCCGTGAAATGTTCAAGCAGGCCGCCGAAAAGGCCCCGTGCATCATCTTCATCGATGAGCTTGACGCCATCGGCAAAAGCCGCGGCATCGCCATCGGCGGGAACGATGAACGCGAACAGACCTTGAACCAGTTGCTGGTCGAGATGGACGGATTCGACGCCAGGGTTGGCGTCATCATCATCTCCGCCACCAACCGGCCGGAGGTGCTGGATCCGGCGCTGCTCAGGCCTGGCCGGTTCGACCGCCAGGTGCTGGTGGACAAGCCCGACTTGAAGGGGCGACTCGATATCCTGAAGATCCATGCCAGCACCGTGAGCATGGACGACTCGGTCGAACTGGAGAAGGTCGCCCGGGAGACCCCTGGGTTCACTGGCGCCGACCTGGCGAACATCGTCAACGAGGCTGCCTTGCTGGCGGTTCGCGCGGGGCGCAGCCAGATCCTCCCCAAGGATTTCGACAACGCAATCGAACGGGTGGTCGCGGGTCTGGAGAAGAAGAACCGGCTGATCAACCCCACCGAACGCAAAACCGTCGCCTTCCATGAAACCGGGCACGCCATCATGGCGGTGTACACCAAAGGCGCCGACCCGGTGCACAAGATCTCCATAATCCCCCGCGGCATCGGATCGTTGGGCTACACCATTCAAATTCCCACCGAGGACCGCTTCCTCCTCACCCAGGAAGAACTCCTGGGCAAAGTTGATGTCCTGCTCGGCGGTCGAGCCAGCGAGCAAATCTTCTTCGGCGAGATATCGACCGGCGCATCCAATGACATCGCCCGGGCAACCGAGATCGTCCGGAAGATGATCTGCGATTATGGGATGAGCAGCAGGTTCGAGAACGTGGTGCTTTCCTCCCAGAGGAGTCCCATTTTCATCCCCGGGCAGACCTCCCCGGGCCAGCGCGAGTATTCCGAAGCGACTCAGCAGTACATCGACGAGGAGATCACCGGGATCGTCAAGAACCGTTACGACAAGGCGATCGCGTTTCTCGAGAGCAAGAAGGGAACGATTGAAAGGATCGCGACCAGACTGCTTGAGGTTGAAGTGATCGGGGAAGAAGAATTCATGGCCATGATCAAAGAGTAGGAATCGGAATCAAGGGTTGGCTGTCATTCAGTGTCTTCCGCAGGAGTGCGGCGAAGAAGATCCCCCGGATCCTTAAGCGCATACCGCCCCGAACGTGCGGACTGCGCCGGCAGCCGAACCAGGATCGAACGCCGATCTGGCTGCTCCGGGTCGGCAGAATCCACCATTCTCGGCTTCTTGTTACCTGCTCACTTGACACCGATCGACATCATGATAAATTGGTAATGACATGAAGAGTGCCCTTCACGGGGCCGGCAACCGAGCAAGAGCCACGGTGCCCAGGTTCGAGAGAACCCATGTGCTGGACCCAACCGGAAACAACCACGTCGTCCTTTAGCCCCACTTGCCGCGACGTTAAACAAAGCTGCTAAACGGGGCGCAGACTCCGGAGGCTGCGCATGCCCGCCACACCCTGCACCCCCACCCGCCTTTTGGCGTCCCTCAACCTGTTCGGTTTGGCGCATCTGGATCCGGTAATCCTGGCCGCGTTGGCCGACGAGCGCCCGCTCCTGCTCATCGCCCCCCACGGCACCGCCAAGTCGGAACTGCTGAACCGCCTTGCCGCGGCCCTGGGCCTCGACCACCGGCACTACAACGCCAGCCTGATCGCCTTCGACGATCTGCTGGGCTTCGCCGTGCCCAACGCGACCCGCACCGGACTGGACTATCTGGCCACACCGGGCAATCTGTGGAACGCCGAATCGGTGTTCCTGGACGAAATCTCCCGCTGCCGCCCAGAGCACCAGAACAAGCTGTTCTCGGTGATCCACGAGAAACGGATCCAGGGGCTCGCCCTGCCGCGCCTGCGCTACCGGTGGTCGGCCATGAACCCGCCGGTCACCGGAGACGAGGAAGCGCACGAGGAAGTATACGAAGGCTCGCTGCCCCTGGATCCGGCCCTGGCCGACCGGTTCCCCTACGTGGTGACCCTGCCGGCGCTGAAAGAACTGGAAAGCCCCGTGCGGCGGCAGATCATCCTGGAGGGGGGCGAGCCGCCCGCGCCTTTTCCCGGCCTCGCGCGCCTGATCGACCAGGCCCGGCTGTTCGCCGGGGAGGACCGGACGGTCCGGCACGCCTGGACTGCCAGCTACGTGAACGCCCTGGTGGGCCCGCTGCAGGAGGCGCACCTGGGCATCAGCGGCCGGCGGGCCGTGGCCATGGCCCAGACCGCCCTATCCATCGCCGGCGCCGGGCAGGCCCTGGGGCTGGACCTGGACCTGGAGGGCGCTGCCTTCCTCGCCCTCAAGTGGGGCCTGCCCCAGCGGGCCCAGGGCCGCCGCATCGCGGAGGGCAAGCTGCGCGCCCTGCACCAGATGGCGGTGAGGGCGGTGAAGGAGGGCCCGGACAGCCTTTGGGCACGCATCCGGGCCGAGCCTGACCCGGTCCGGCAGGTGGCCCTGGGCCTTCGGCACTACCCGGGGGCCATCTCCAAGCTGGACCTGTCCAACCTGGTGAGCGACGCCTTCGCCTCGCTCACCGTCCCGCGCCGGCACGTGCTCGCCCTGGTCCTGGCCCCGCGCCTCCTGCGCCAGTCCTGCGTGAACGTGCCCACCCTGGAACTGCTCACCACCATCCTGGACAAGCTGCGCACCTTCAGCGGAACCAGCGCCCACACCATCTCCACCGGCATCGGCCAGGCCAAGGCCCTCAACGAGAAGATCGCCCGCATCGCGAAACTGGGCGCTGGACCCGGTTGTGACCTGGCCCTGGGCAACCTGCTCATGTATCTGCTGGTGGTGGAGAAGGAGCCATTCGACCCGGGGGCCGTCATCCGGCTGGCCGGGGAATGGCGTGAACTGTTCGCGGAACCGTCCGCCGCGGGGGCGGCATGACCGCCTCCATGGCTTTGGAATGGGGCCAGGAATGGCGCAACATGAGCGCTCCCCCGCGCAGCACGCTGACCTTGCAGCCCTTCCGGTTGCCGGACGAAAGGGCGGCGGAACCCGCCCGGGGGGCCCCCACCAACTGGGGCCTGGCCTGGTACGCCAGGGTGGATTTCGACCGGATCCTCCTGGACCGGTGGCCGCAGTGGGGGGGGCGGCTGAGTGGAGTCGCAGGACCTGGCGTCCGCCAGACCCATGTCCGGCTGTGTGCCGCCGTGGCCCTGGCCCGCGGCCAGGGCGTCAGCCTCAACGATCCCTGGTTCCTGGACGCCAGCCTGGATGAGGAACTGGCGGACGAACTGCTGGGGCTGGCCCCGACCCTGAGCCGGGCGGGCGCCCTGCCCCCGCTGATGCTGGCCACCCGTGCGTCGAGCCCGGGCCCGGACCCGGACCCGGATCCCGTGCGCACCCTCGCAGTGCTCACCCACCTGACCGGCCGGACCTGTGACCCCGGCGGTTCGCCGCTGCTCAGCCAGGCCCTGCGGGAGGGTCTGCCTGTCGATCTGTGGATACCCGAGGCCGCCCATGGATGAGCAAGCCGCCCAACTCCGGGACCGGATCTGGAACACCTTTCCGGTGGCCCAGCCAGCCTTCGCCAAGCTCCTGTCGCTCCTGGAGATCGAAGTCTCCCGTGAGGTGCCCACGGCCGCGGTGACCCTGGGCCCGCGCTCGCGCCTGCGCATCAACCCTGACTTCGCCGCTGCGCATTGCGCCGACGACCCCGCCCTGGTGATGCTGGTGCTGCACGAACTCTTCCACGTGGTGTTGGGCCATACGCGCCTTTACCAGCGGTCCACGCCGACCCTGAACCTGGCCTTCGACGCGGTGATCAACGCCCAGCTCTGCCTGCTCCTCCCGGGCCCGGAGTGGACCCGGTTGTTCCGGGACCTGTACCCGTCCCAGGATCCGCCCTGGTCCCTGCTCCGGCCCCCTGAAGGCTGGCGCACGCCGGCGGAGCGCTGGCTGCCCGGGGCCATCGGCTCGCTGCATCGCAGGCTCTACACGGACGAGTCCATCAGCTACGAGGACCTCTTCCGCCTGCTCGCCGAACAGTTGGCCGCAGTGGCCGGGGGGAGGGGTGGGCTCTTGGGGGACGGGGACGGCCCGGCAGAGGCCGGCGCCCCGAAGGCCCTGTCGGGCGGGCACGACGATGACGGGGCCGAGCCTTTGGACCCCGATCTGCTGGGGAGCCACGGCGAGGACCAGGCCGAGCCCTTGGACCCCGATCTGCTGGCCGAGATCCGGGAGATCATCGCCGGCTGGCCGGAGGTGGAGCAGCGCTCCGGGCGGGACCAGGGCAGCGCACCCCGGGGGTTCCGGATGGAGCGCCGGGAACGCCAGCTTGCCGCCGTCGCCATCCTGCGCCAGGCCTTGCGGAACCTGCGCGACCAGGGCGGCGATGGGACCGGAAAGCCGCGGATCGAGATCACGGAGGCACCGGGGGTCTTCCCGCACCGGAACGGCGGGGACCGCCGCGCAGCGGTGCTTGAGGCCTGCGGCGCCGAGCCCCTGCTGTTCGCCGGCGAACTGCCGCGCCGCTCCTTCAGTCGTGGCGAGCGGGTCCACGTCTACCTGGATGTCTCCGGCAGCATGGAGGGGCTCATCGCCCCGCTCTACGCCGCCCTCGCCCAGTTGTCCGGATGGATGACTCCGATGCTGCACCTCTTTTCCACCGTGGTGAAGGACATCACCCAGGACGACCTGCGCCGGGGCGTGGGCAGCACCACGGGCGGCACCAGCATCGCCGTGGTCACGGAGCACATGGTCCGGCACGGGGTCCGCCGGGCCCTGGTGGTCACCGACGGCTGGGTGGGAGGTGTCCCCACTGAACATGCCCACGCCCTCGCCCGACGCAAGGGCCGCTTCGGCATAGCCCTGACGGCCGGCGGCGATCCCGACTTTGCCCAGGCCCTGAACGCCCGGGTCTGGAACCTTCCCATCCTCCACCAGGAGACCTCATGACTTCCTTGGTTCAGAACCAGACCGTCGAACACGCCGAGTTCGTCCTGCCGGCCCACCCTGACAGGCTTTGCGATGCGGTGGCGGACGCCATCGTGGAGCGTATCCAGCGGGCGGATCCCCTCGGGAAGGTCGGAGTGGAGGCGGCCTGCGTGTTCCACCACCTGGTCCTCACCGGCCGCGTGGCGGTCCGGGAGGAGGCCATGCTCGACCCGGTGCGGGGCGAGGCCCTGGGGGAACTGGTGCGGGAGGTTTACGCCAGCGCCGGCTATGGCGCGGACGCGGCCGGCTTCATCTGGGAGCCGGGGGCCTGTGGCATCCAGGTGACCGACTTCCGGCGCATGGGGGTGTTCGATCCCGACGAGCGCGAAGTGCGGGCTTTCTCCGACGATCAGGCCATCTGCGTCGGCTGCGCCGTGGCCGACCCGGCCACTGGCTACCTGCCGCCGGCCCACTGGCTGAGCCGGCGCATCGGCCGGGAGTTGTTCCGCCTGCGCCTGGAACAGGGGGCCGGCCAGGTGGGCCCCGACGGCAAGGTGATCGTCCGGGTCGCCCGCGGCGCCTCGGGATGGCGTCCCCTGCACGTCTCCATTTCCCTCAACCACCATGCCGGCTCCGACTGGATGGTGCTGAACCGCATCGCCGCAGAGGCCGTGGAAACCGCCTGCCGCGGCCTGCCTCTGCCCGAACTGGAGCTCAACGGCGCCGGGGAATTCACCTGCAGCGGGCCCATGGGCGACAATGGGCTCTCCGGCAAGAAGCTGGTGGTGGACGCCTACGGCCCCACCGTGCCCATCGGCGGAGGCGCCTGGTCCGGCAAGGACTTCAACAAGGTGGACCGCATCGGCGGGCTCCTGGCACGGCGCCTGGCCCTTGCCGCGCTGGCCGAGGCGGGGGCAGGGGAGGCTCTGGTCACCCTCGCCTATGTTCCCGGCTGCACCGGGCCCGTGGACATGCGGATCCGTCTGGACGGGCGCGAGCGGCCCCTGGGGAGCCTGCCCCGAACCGCCAGCTTGCCAATGGGCAACGCAGCGTGCGCGGCCAGCTTCCGGGAAGTTTCCCGACCACTCGTTGAGCTGGCACGTTGGGGGCACTTCCAGCCAGGCATGCCCTGGGAGCGGATCCCGAAGGCCACGGAGGAGGGGGTATGAAGACGGGGGCCTGGATCGAAGCAGGGACCGGCTGCTGGCACTGGATCGATGGTTGCTGGGCCGGCGGCCGGCGGCGGGAATGCTCAACGGAGTGGGACTGGACTGAACGGCATCGTGGGTCTCCGTCATGCGCCAAGGATGGCGCCGCCGCGCAGGAATCAAGGCTTCCAGAAGGCCCTGGGGCCCTTGACGGAGCCGGTGGTGCCGGACGGGACACCGCAGGCTTTCAGGAAGTCCTTGAGTACCAAGATCAATTTGGAGACCAAAACCTGGATCCGCTCCTGCCTGCCCTGGAAGGGAACCCGGTGCCGGGATTTCGCTTCTTCCAGAAGCTTCATGAGGTATTCAGCAACAGGCATCTGGCAGAAAGCATTGTCCTTGAGCAGACGGAGGAGCTCGAAGCATTCGGCTGGGAATTCCAACGTTCCGGTCGTGTGGGCAGCGATGGGTCCCAGGCCCTCCAGGAATTCAAGCAGGCCGGCCGCCGAAGTGGTCGCCGCCTGCCGGGGGTCCTCCGCCGGCCCAGGACTGGCAGGAGCCTGGCTTGAAGATGGATGGGCGCACGGCAGGGGCGAATCGCATGCGTCGTTGTCAAACCCCAGGTCAAAGCATTCCTCGGCATCGGCGTGACTCGCGAGGCGGCCCTGACTCATCCTTATGACAGAGGGGACGGCGAGCATGTTCGCGATGCAGAGCCGGGGCGCTTCCACGGGCTGCACGATGGTCTCCAGGAGGCCCTCGGGGTTGACCACCGTCGCATCGTCCACCGCCAGGAAGGCGGTGAACCGGCAAAGGACGCCATGGGAAAGGCTGATCTCCACCAGCTGTTTCCGGATCCGGTCCTCGCGCGGTTCGCGGACCAGGCGGTCCTCCAGGTCCCGCACCCGCCACCGGGCCCATACCTTGCGCAGCGAGGGTTCATCGGCGGTCGCCAGGGGCAGCGTGTGGCCAAACGGCCCTTGGGACCCCGTCCCGGTGACCGCCAAGGACTCGGGAGCAGCCTTGCAGCGCCCGAGCAGGACCAGCGGGGTTCCAGGGTAGAGGTCCAGGCTGCCGCTGGACACCAGGGCATCCTTCACCCACTGCACCCCGGGCGCCTGGAGGCGGATCTCCGTCACCACCGGACCGCCGAACTTCTGGCCGGCCTTGAGCAGCACGGCATCCAGGCGGTCCTCGCTTTCCGCCGCCAGGAACCAGCCGCCCGTGGTATCGGCCAACCGTTTGAGGAGGCCATCGTTGATCGCCTCGTTGATGCCCAGGATCTGGAAGCGGCACGACCCGAAACCCTTTCCCACCATCCGCAAGAGCCTGTCCTCGTTGCCCACCTGGCCGTCCGTGACCAGGAAAACGATGGCATCCCTGGTCCGGGATCCGGGCTGCAGAAGGGCCATGGCGCGCTGGATGGCCGGGGCGGTCTCGGTGCCGCCACCGGCGCCGGTGCGGGTCAGGAATTCCACTGCCTGGAAACGGTTCCGGTCGCTGGCGGGTCGCATCACACCGGTTTCCCCGCCGAGGAAGTCCAGGTCGGTGCTGAAGGTGACCACCTCGAAGCGGTCATCGGGCCCCAGGGTGTCCACCATCCGGGCCACAGCCCTGCGGGCGGCGACGATCTTCCAGCCTTCCATGCTGCCTGACCGGTCCAGCAGGAACACCACGTCCCTGCCCCGCCCGGAGACCCCTGGCGCCGGAGGCAGCAGCGTCACCATCACGGTGCCGATCCCGCCGTCCGGGTCCGAAGCGCCGGCACCATCCCGCACCAGCACGGCCGAAGCATGGATCTGCTTGGAATGGAGCCGGCACCGCAGGATGAAATCGCGGTCCACCCGCTCCGCCTGGGCCAGGGTGATCCGGGTCTTCCCTTCCACCAGGGTTTCGGTCACCGCGTGCAGGCTCGATCGGATGGCATCCATGGGCAGTCCCGCGGGATCCCATTCCACGGAAATGCCCAGGAGCACCGGATTCGGGTACCCGGGCAGGAGGATCGGAGGATTCAGCCGGGAGGCGTCGGGAACCTGGTCCGTGTCCCGGGTGGTGCCCAGCCCGGCCTGCTGCACGTCCAGGGCGTCTCCCGGAATGTACCTCGGGGCGACCACCAGCGGGAACCGCCATTCGGCCTCGTCCCCTTCCAGCGTGAGCAGGCCCGCCAGTTCGAAGGCGACCTCCGCCACGTCGCCGGGCATCAGGTTGCCCACGGACAGCGTGAAGACGTTGGGCCGGTCCTCCTCCGCCAGGCTCGCGCGCTGGCCCTTCCGGAGCGCCTCGGCGTATCGTTGCCGGGCCGCCTCCCGTTCATGGAGGGTCCCCACCACCAGCCGGCCCCCCACGCGCATGGTGAAGCCCGACACGGCCGCGCGGGGCGGCAGGGGGAAGATGTAGACGGCCTCGAGCGGTTCCCGGTGCGTGTTGACGAAGGTCTGGGTGACCTGGACGCGGGTGACCAGCCCGAGGATGTGGGCCTTCACGTCGAGGGCCTTGAGCGGCAGCGGCCCCCTGGAGGTCGAAAGGGAGCCGAAGCCCGCATCGCCTTCGGGTGTCGCCGGGGCACTATCCAGGACGGGCAAGGACTTACTCAAGGTCACCTCCAATGGGGTTCCGGGACGGGTCCAGGCCCTGCCGGTGCAACGCCTCAGCAAGAGGCGCGGCGGCCTGCGAAAGGATCTGGAAGGTTTCGGCGGAGAGCGCCGGTCCTGCGGGGAGCAGGATCACGACCCCCGGCGCCAGTTCGGCCCAGCTTCCCGAGCGCCGGGCGGCGGATGCAGGACGGCGATCGGCCGCGATCTCGCGCCAGAAGGCCCGCGCGGGGGCTGCGGCCACGGGTGCGACGGTTTCCGGCAGGGGTTCCGGCAGGGCCGCCATGGCTTCCAGTTCCCCGGAGGTCGCCCCGGCAAGCTCCTGCTGGACCTGGGCCAGGGACATGCCGAGAGCCTGCAAACGCTTGATGGCGACGATCTGGGCCAGATGGATCCGGCTGTAGTAGGCCTTGCGCCCCTTCAATGCGGTTGGACCGGCCAGGAGGCCGATGGTCGTGTAATACCGCAAGGTGCGTTCGTCGGGGACGGTCCGCACCCGGCCGCTTTCCGGGCTGATTTCCTGGGCGATGAGGATGGCCTCTGCCTTTGCGTGAAGTTCTCCGAAGGTCCAGAGCGGTCCTTCGGTGGTGGAGGCGGAGGGAGGGAGGGTCATGATTTAAAAATACACTGTAATATTACAGTGTCAAATAAAAATTTTTGGGTCGCGGGCCAGGTCGTCCCGGTTGAACCCTCAATCTCTCAAGGCATCCTCAGAGTCATTCAGGCTTCCGGACCTCACCGGATCAGGATGGCGAGGGTCTATCCCGCGTGCGCGATCAATACCCGGCAGGAACCCGATGTTTCCCTTCCACCCGAATGCCCCGGGGCGGCGCCGCCTTCCGGGGAATCCGGCTCATGACGAGGTCGCCCTTGATCCAGATATCCGCCCCCCAGCCTTCCAGGGAAGGCAGATCGACGAGCACGAGGTTCCCTCCGCAGAAAAGGGAGGCCGGGATGCGGCGCAGCCCGAGGTGCCAGCACTCCAGCGATTCCTGGACTTCCAGGCCGTCGGGCAACTGCCGGAGGTCTGTGCAATGGGCCAGCCGGAGCCTTTGCAGGCGCAGCCCATGGGGCAGCATGGGAAAGCTGGCGCAGGAAACGCGGCCAAGCCCGATCAGCGGCAAGGGCATCCTGCCCGGCCCCTGCCAATGGGCCGACAGGAGGTCGAGGGCCAGGTCCGGATCCCAGCCGTCCCAGTTGAGCATGGAAAGGGGATGGATCCCTTCCCACCCGAGAAGGCTCCCGAGCACCGGGAACAGTTCCGGCCGGCCCTGGGCGAGCGCCGCCGCGCAGCGGGCCTTGGCCAGCCCATGGGTCAGCGCTCCCTGGGGCGGGCAGGCCAGGATGGCTTCGAGCGCTTTCCGGAGCGGGATTCCGTCCGCTTCCATCTGCGCCAGGCAGGACAGGGGTGCCAGCCCCAGGAGGGACAGGCACTGGAAGATCCACGGGAGGTTCGGGTCCATGTTTCAAGTTTGACCTTCCCCAAGCGACAGGCGCTGTCGCGCCCCGGGAGGGCGGCCTGGATTCGACGTTCCGAAAGTCCTGGATTCATGGGGTGCCCTCCGATGGTCTGCCATGGCCGGACGTCAGGCGGCCCCTTCCTCCTGCATGGCCTCGAGGAACCGCCTGAACGAGGGTGTTTCGCTGAGGGTCCGGATCGCGCTGAAGAACCGCAGGTTCGGCACCACGCCGCCGCCCTGCCTCTGCTTTTCCGCATTGCGCCAGGCGCGGCGCAGGGAGAAGATCGCCACCTCCTCGAAGCCGGCCCGGGCCAGCCGTCCCAGCACCACCCCCACCCCGTGCCCCAGGGGGTCCAGCTGCCCCGCGGGCGCCTTGGCCGGCGTGATCAGGTGATCGCTGAGCGCCGTGGCCAGGATCCAGGCCTGGTCGAGCTGGCCTTCCGTGGGCACCTTCACGGTGTCGGGCGCATCCATCAAACGCATGGTCTCGGGGACCACGTCCGCGTGTTTCTGGAAGCCGCGGAACAGCTGGGCCGCTTCGGCCCCGACGATCCCCTGCAGGAGCGGGGACAGGAGGATCCCGGGCGCCTGGGGCAGCGCAAAACCGGCCCCGGCCCAGGTGCGCGGCGTGGGCTGCTGGGGGCAGGGGCTGGCCGGGTCGAACCGGCAGAGATAGCCCGGGTGCCGGGCCAGGAAGGCCCGCACGATGGGGGAGAAGTCCTTCTGCTGCGCCGCCCAGTCCAGCCAGGCCTCGTGGTCCACCAGGAGCTCGAAGTGGGCGCAGCGGTTGCTGAAGGCGGTGTCCATGGTGCGCACGCCCGCGCGGTCCTCCAGGCGGTTGCCGGCCATGCACACCACCGAACCCCGGGGCAGGCAGAAGCCGCCGGAAGTGGTGCGCCCGGTGATGAGCTGGAAAAGGGCGTTGCGCACCGAGGGCTCGCAGCGGTTGGGCTCGTCGATGAAGAGCACGAAGGGCCGGGTGGGGTCCAGCGCCGCCGGCGTGGCCCAGCGGGTCACCTTGAACTTCCGCTCGGTCCCGTCCGGCAGGCGCCGGATGAGCTCCTCCACCGTGGGAACGCCCATGAGGTCCTCCACGTTGAGTTCCGGGGCGCTCAGGGTCACCACGGGCAGACCCGCGAGCTTCTCCCCGCATTGTTCCGAGGCCCAAACCACCATCCGGGCTTCACAGCCCAGGTTCTGGAGGAGGGCGGTCTTGCCGATGCCGGGGCTGCCGTACAGCATCATCGCGAGGCCGCTGTGGGCCATGGCCACCGCGAGGTCGGGCAGGTCGCCGGGCCTCACCTGGGGCAGGTAGTTGGGCTGGATCTTTTCAACCATGCTTCTCTCCCGGGTCGATCATCAACGCGTCGTATCCGAAGGTGGGCTCGGGCAGGACGCAACTGCACACCACCAGAAGGTCGAACGGCCAGTCCGAAGCCTCGGGCCAGGGGACATACCCGTCCGTGAGGAGGACCCCGAAGCTGAGCGGCGGCAGGTCCTGGGCTTCGGGGGCCTCGAGATATCCGATGACGCACCGGGGGTCGGTTCCCCCTCCGCCCACCAGGACCAGGTCCCTCTGCTGGAGGGCGGCCTGCATGTCCTCGGGACGCTCCAGGAGGAGATCCTCCTGCACCGCGGCGTCCCAGGTGATGAGCCGCACCGGCAGGTCGGCGTTCTGCAGGATGCCCACCAGTTCGCCCATGAAGGCGCCCAGTTCGGCCGGGCCCACGCTGCCGCTCACATCCACGAACACGCCCACCGGGCCCCGGTCCCTGATGGGCCCGGGCAGCACCGCGCCGACCGCGTGGGATCGCCGCCCCGGGCGGGAGAACGTGCGCCTGCGGCCCAGGAGGTGGCCGTGGACCTTCTGGGCCAGCTTGACCTGCCAGGGAATCTGGGGATTCAGGAGCGGTCCGAGCAGTTTCTGGGCCCATCCGGGCAGGCTGCCGATGTCCTTGCCGCCCTGGAGCGCCTGTTCCGCCGCCTCCACCAGCTTTTCGCGCCAGGATTCGCGCAGCGCCTCCCGTTCCGCTTCGGTGAGGGCGGTCCAGGCGTCGAACCACAGGTCGCCGAAGGCCCCGCCGCCCCCCATCCCCGTGGGGAAAAGCCTGCGCAAGGTTTCCAGGCCGGCTTGCGGAAGGGGACCCCGGATGCGCTCGGGGATCCGCTGCGCCGCCCTGCGGGCCAGGTCCCATTCCTCCCCGGTCAGGGCGTCCTGGCGGAAATCGTTCAGGATGGCCTTGCCCAGGGTGGCCTTCTCGGCGCGGTCCATGGCTTCGATGGCGTCCCGGACGCATTCCCGATCGCCCAGTCCGATCTCGCCCAGGTCCTGGGGCAGCCGGTCGTAGATCTCCTCGGCGGCGATCCCCCGGTAGCGGGCATCCAGCAGAGGCTTGAAGGCCTCCGGAATGCTCAGGAAATCCGGGCCGAAGGCGCTCTCCTCGATGAGCAGGTTGATGGCGAAGTCATGGGCCACGTTCCAGCGCAGCGGCCGCCGGGAACCGCACCGGGGGAAGGCCTCCAGCGCCAGGTGCAGGGCCTCGTGCAGCAGCACCGCGCGCAGGGCCGCGAGCGGCAGGGCCTCCAGGAAGCCCTTGCCGAAATAGCAGATCCCCCGCCCGTCCACGCAGGCGGACTCCACCCGGGGATCCTCGGTGATGAGGATGGGCACCTTCAGCACCAGGCTGCCCAGGAACGGGCTCTGGTCCACCAGCGTGGCCCGCGCCCGGAACAGCCGGGCCTTCAGCACGGCCAGTTCGCCGGAGCAACTCCTGGGCGGTCCTGCGGGCAGCGTCGTGGAGTCCATGGTGTTTCCTCGGTCATGCGGACAGCAGCAGGCCCCGGAACCAGGCCAGGGGCAGGTCGTCGTCAGACTCGTTCCGGTCGCAGGACCAGGCATGCTCCTCGGCCCAAAGCTCCTCGGAGAGGTCACGCCAGACTTCCGAGGCCGTCCACAGCAGTTCGACTTCGACCCGGGGATTGGCCAGGACCTCGCCCCTCAGGCTCTCCAGCGCCGTCTCGGCACGCTCGCGCAGGGCCAGCCGTTCAGCGGGCCTGGACAGCCCCTGGAAGCTCAGGCCCAGAAGCAGGGTCCGCAGGATCGGGTAGTGGTCCACAGGCACCTCCAGGACGGGCTCCTGGGCCTCGAAGGCAGGCCCCTGCCTGTGCAGGTGGGCAGGCAGATACATGGCTCCGCCCACCCTCACGCCGCGCGGGACTCCTTCCAGGCGGCTGCAGGCCCGGAGGTCCAGGTGCCTTCCGATGACGGCGCCCGCCTCCAGCCGCCTGAGCCCGGATTCGCCCTCCACCCTCAGGGAGCCCCCGACCTCCAGCGCAGGCAGTTCCTCGATGTCCGGGCAGTCCTTCAGCCTCAGGTCCCCCCCTACGCGGAAATCCGACGGCCACGAATGGATGGGCCCGATGCGCCGGAGCAGCATGTGGCCCGTCACGTCCATCCGCCCGGGCAGGTCGCGCAGGGCGGGGCAGCGCGACAGGACCAGGGTCTGGTGGGAAGGCGCCACCTTCTCGTTCAGGGCCTGGTCCCAGACCTTTTCCGCCCCGATGGACCTGAGCCGCCGGCAGTCCTCCAGATGGAGGAGGCGGCTCCGGGAATTGGACCGGATCCACCGGAGGCTGGGGCAGCCTCGGAGGACCGCGATGGGTGGCGTGCAGTCGAGGCTCTCCAGGCTGGGGCAGTCCGTCGCCACCAGGCTCGCGACGTGCTGGAGGCCTTCCAGCGTGCGCAGGCGCCGCACCCGGTGGAGCCGCGTGGATCGCGTCGTGGCCGACCACGGGTCTCCGCCCGCATGGCCCAGCGCCAGCGGACCCGCGCCGTCGCAAAGGACCAGGGAATCGACGAGCACCTGGCTCCATGCCTGGGCGCGGCTTTCGAAGCGGGTCAGTTCGAGGCCGTCCAGGACGAGGCCCAGGTCCTTTTCCAGCCAGGGCAGGACGGTGGGTCCGGCGGTTTCGCCCGAGCCGCGAATCCGCGGGTGCAATGGATAGCCGAGGCGCTCCAGCGCATCGCTCGCCAGGAGATCCCAGCGGTCGCCGTCCAGGAGGCGCGCGAGGGGGTCGAATTCAGAGCAGCAGGGGTGCAGCAGGGGCTCGAGGAAACGGAGTCCGAACACCAGCGCCCACGGCACGAAGGGCCGCCAGTGCCGGGTTGTCCCCAGCAGGAGCAGCACGGCGGCCATGGAGCTTCCGGAGGGGCCGGGGGGCACCAGCGCTTCCGCGACGCGCAGCATCCCATCCGGAGGAAAACCCATCGATTCGGCTTGGAGGATGATCTGGTCCACCGGCACCTGGGCCACCACCAACGCCTGGAGGTACGGATTCGCGAGGCCCCGCACGATTCCGGCGTTTTCTTCGCTTCTCATGGCAGCCTCCCGGATCCCAGGATGGCGCCGTCGAGGCGACACAGAGTGTCGCTCGGGGTATCCCTGGAGCAGGGATCGGTCCTGGCGAGGCCTTATCCGAGTTGCCTGAGCCTCGACCAGTTATGCCTGGCGCGCGAGCAGGCTGAATCCCTTGCGAAGAAGTTGGTTCATCTCGTCAACATCTCTTCGTTCAAGCGGCCTTCGGATCTGGAGGATCCATACCTTGATGTTGCCTGCCTTATCGATGTGTCTACCTTCAGCAGGCTCTTGAATCCCCTTCAGCTTGAGCCATGCCGAAAATCCGGGCTGGATTTTTTCGATGACATCAGGCCAAAGCTCCAGTTCGATGAAGCCCTTTGGCAGATTGGCCCTCTTTTGCTCAATGGAGGTGTAGTACTTTCGAGTGGTCCGGATTCGATACAACGAGTTTTCGTGCGGCTGACCCTTCTCCCCCTTGATATAGGAGATGCCGATCGTTGCGTTGTTTCTTCTTGGCACCTCGCCTTTTTCAATTAGGAATGGTTGCAATAATTCATATATTTCAACTTCCTTCCGAAGATCATCATGGGATGGAAACTGGCCATCCTGCTGGGGCATCGTGTCGCTCCTTTCCGTGGGTCGCTTTTCCCGATTCAAAGTCTCCACCCTCCTGATGGCCGATTCAATCCATTCTTCCCCTCGGTATTTCGTGAAACACTTGAACGCCTCTGCCCATGTGATTGTGCGAGAATCCTTGCCTATTTCCGCTCGCTGAGAGATGAGGACCATGCACGGGTTGCACCTGAGCAATTTCATGAACAGCAAGTGCTGCATCTCCAACTGATCAATCTTGAAATCACCAAGATCATATCTTGACAGGCCGGATTCGAGTTTTGCCTCGATGCAGACGACGGGCACCCCATCGGTCTCGATAACGATGTCGGGCTTGATATTGAACGCGGTGTGCAACAGGCGCGCAGACCTTTTGAGTGCTGGGTCTACGGCTTCGCCGTTGAACCGCCAAGTCCCCGGGGATGGCTCTTCGCTGAATCGTGTGGGTAAACCAGGGTTATAACCAGGGCTTTTGCCCGGGTCACCCGGTCATCTCGACCGGCTCACCCTCGCCAGGGTCGTGCCTCCGCTTCGCTGCATCACGCCCCTGGCCACGAAGGTGCCCGCGGAGGGTCTCGGCGCCTTGATGTGTTACTGACCGCAGGGAGGCGGCGAATCGCTTGCGGTCGCCTCATCGGCCCCCGCTTTGTGCGGGGGGGCCGATGGGCGACGGCGACGGCAGGTGAAAGGGTTGGGCAGGCAGAGCCTGCGCCAGCCTTGCTGGGTGCCGGGAAGGGGGACCTCCTGGCTCAGGCTCCGGCAGATGGGGTTCCGGGCCTGGTGGGCCCTCGGGTCAGCAGAGGACGGGGTTGGGACGGAAGGGAACCGGTTCCCTGGCGGTGGGCTTCTCCTTGGGCGGTGAGGGCCACAGTTCCGCCACGTTGAACTTCAGCTTCCCCGCGATGAGGTAGGCGACCGTGATGAGGCTCCGGATCTTCCGGTAGCCTCTCGCCTTGGCCTTGGCGGCCTTGATGAGGGAGTTCAGGCCTTCCAGGAACCCGTTGGAAAGCCCACTCCTGAACCAGCGGAGCACGCCCTCAGCGTGGGCCTGCAGGGTCTGGGCCACCTTGACCATGGGCTCGATCCCCGAGGCCAGGACCATGGCGATCCACTCGTCCAGGAACAGCTTGGCCGCATGGGGGTTGGCCTGCTCGTAGAAGTCCTGGAGCGTGCACCGCATCCGGTAGGCCTCGGCCGTGTTCAGGTTGGCGTTCCGCAAAGCCTTCAGCATCTTTGCCTGGCGGGCACTGAGGTTCGAGGGGTTCTTCAGCCAGACGTAGCGGGACTGCTTGAGTTCCGGATACTCCTTGACCTCCCGGCGGCGCACCTCGTCCACGGCCTCGCCCAGCAGGTTCATGACGTGGAACCGGTCAAACGTCAGCTTGGCGTTCGGGAAGTGGTCCCCCAGGCCCTTGATGAAGGCCGGCGACATGTCCACGCTGGCCTCGGTGATCTTCGCCGGGTCGCCGCCGTGGCCCACCAGGTCCGCTTTGAACGCCTTCAGGGTCTCCTGGTCCCGGCCTTCCACCCCGAACAGGAGCTGCTTCGCCTCCATGTCCACCACCAGGGTGATGTACTTCTGGCCCCGCTTGGCCCCGGTCTCGTCGATCCCAACCCGGGATACCTCCGACATGTCCACCCGGGATCGGGCATCCTCCACGTGGTAGTTGATCAACCGCCAGATCCTCGTGTCGTGCTCCCCAACCAGCCTGGCCGCTTCGGACACCGTCATCGAGCGAACCAGTACCATCAGCAGGGCTTCGAACATCAGCGTGAACCCGGACCCCGGCCGCGCCCAAGGCACCTGCACCTGCTTGACCCCATCCTTGTCGCACTTGCAGCGGGGAACCCGGGCCGTCAGGTAGGTGGCGTACTGGAAGAAGTTCATGTGCCGCCAGGTCTTCTCCTCGGTGTCGTGGACCTTGCAAGACTGGCCGCAGACGGGGCAAGGGAAGTCCGCTCCCCGTTTGAAATCTATGAGGATGTCCAGCCGGTGGGCCTCCTCGTTGAACTGGAGGTCCGTGACCTCCCAAGGGGCCTGAAGGCCCAGCGCCATGGTGAAGAGTACTTTGGTGTCCATGGGACCATCTTCTCAGGCCCCTTCTTTCCAGGAAACCCAGTCAGGCCGAAAGGGATTCCCTGGCCCCTAGCCCAAGTTCCGCACGAAAGTCTCTAACATCCTTTATTGTCAATCCCGACACCTCGTTTTAGCCACTATTTCGAGGGGTTCCAGAACGGCCTCAGAGCCAGGTTCTGATCGGGGTCATGGGCTCGGGATCCAGGTCCAGATGGCGGTAGATTTCCCCGACCCTCCGGTCGGGGACGCTGCCTCTGCGGATCGCCAGGGTCTTGCCGTCGGCGGTGGGCAGGAGCGTGGTGACCACATGGTGGGTGCCGAGTTCTTCCCGCACGGTCTCCCAGCTCGTATGGTCTCCCGCTTCCTTCAAAGTCCGCTCGATGACCGCCTGGAGGTGGAAGGCCAGGACCGCCAGGAATACATGGGTCTCCACCCGGATCTCCTTCTGGTGGTAGACCGGGCGCATATCCAGCGTTCCCTTCAAATCCCGGAACGCGGACTCGATCCGAGTGAGGGCGATGTAGGTTCGCCAGATCTCCTCCGGCCCCATGTCCTTCCGGCTGGTCCGCAGGAAATAGGCCCCGTCCAGTTCCTCCGCCCGGGCCCGCTGCTCCGCCTTTCAGCGTCCATTCCAGGATCCCCTCCTTGCGGTCCACCAGGTAATACCGCCCGGCCCTGGGATAGCGTTCCCGCAGCCTGCCGATCCGCTCACCCAGTTCCTTGTCCTCCATGGGCTCGCCCCGTTCCAGGGCCTTTGCCACGGCCTTGACCAGCGCCTCCAGGTCCTTCACCAGCTTCTTCTCCTGGCGTTCCCGGATGGCCCGCTCCTTCTCGGCCCTGGCCGGGCTCACGCACAACAGGAACACCTCGTCGCCCTTCTCGATCCGCTTGATCTGGACCGGCACCTTGTTGGCGCTGGGCTGGATCTCCTCCCAGCCCTCCAGGTCCTCGAAGTCCTTCAGCAGTGCATTCCGCTGGTGCTGGAAGCCGGCCATCAGGTAGTCGTAATGCCGCTCCCGGACCAGCTTCAGGTTGTCCTCGCTGGCGAACCCCCGGTCCATGACCACCGTGGATCCGCCCTCGCGCCCGGTCCGGGCTTCCAGACCATCGAGCATGGCCTTCACCGTGGTGCCGTCGATGGTGTTCCCGGCATAGACCTCATGCCCGATCGGAAAACCGTCCGCGTCCAGCATCAGCCCCATGGCCACCAGCTTGCAGTCCGTCCGCATCTCCTTGCTGTGGCCCCGCATGGCCTTCGGGTTCCGGGCCGCCTGGCCTTCGAAGTAGGTGTTGGTCAGGTCGTAGAGCACCAGTGAGCCTTCGAGATTGAACAGGGATTTCTCCCGCGCATACAGTTCCCGCTCGATCTCCATCCGGTGCCCGTGCAGCTTGTCCATGTTCCGGTAGAACTTGTCCTCGTTCAGCTGCTCGGCATCCACGCCGAGGATATCGTTGACCGCCTCCCGCCTGGACCAGCCCACCATCGCCAGCTCCGAGCAGGGGCTGACCAGGCGGTTCAGGGTCATCACCTCGGTCAACTTGCGCGCCGGCGCCGAGATGCCCACGGCCTTCAGGACCGCCTCCATCTGCAGGCGCTGCCACATCTGATGCCCCACATGGAGCGGACCGACTTTCCGGAGATCCTGGCATTTGACGCCCGAGGTCTTCACCGGCACCACGTCCGGTACGGCGACTTCTCCAGTGAGCGGTTCTTCCAAGTCAGCAGGGCTGGCCTTGGCCTGGCGCTCGCGGATCTTCGCCACCGCCTGATCCACCCGAGGATCCGGGAACAGCGAGGCTTGGCCGCCCAGGGCCATCTGGATCCGCTCGGCCAGCAGCAGCCAGTCCTCCTTGGGGCCGGGATCCATCTTCCCCAGGTTGCAGATGGTCTTGTGCCGCGGCCCAGCGGGCGTCAGCACCGACTCCACGAGCACGTGGCTGACGTAGGTCTTGCCACCTTGCTTGGAAATGGATCGCTTGATGAACATGACACGACTAATATGCGTCAAATTCGCTTAAAAAACAAGGGTATTAGGTAAATTATTTTAGCCACTATTTTGTCATATTCTCAAATCCCTAATTGCAAACATTGGGCCTACCGTGTGCCGGTAGGCCCAATTGGGGACGGACGTGCGGAACTTGGGCTAGGGCCAATACCGTTCATTTAAGTATTGACATGGCCATCAAAATGCCTATTTTTATAGGCGGGCACAACTATGGCCAGGACGGTAGCCAAACTGGAAGGTGGGAGCAGGATCTCCGACTACATCACCCTCGGGGTGGTGGCGAGGATGTTCCCTCCGGAGCGCATCGAGGAAGTGCTAAAGCGGACTCATAAGACGAGCGTTCGCAACCGGGACCTCCCTGCCCACGTCGTGATCTACTATGTCATTGCCTTGGCACTGTTTACGCAAGCATCCACGCGCGAAGTCCTGCGCTGCCTGCTGGAAGGGGTCCAATGGCTGATGGGAACGGGTACCCAGGTCAAGGTGGCTGGGAAGTCCGGGATTTCCCAGGCCCGATCCCGACTTGGATGGGAGGCACTTCAACTGCTGCATGACGAAGTTGTTCACCCCGTCGCCACGGAATCCACACAGGGCGCTTGGTTTCGGCATTGGCGACTGGTCAGCATCGACGGCAGCACCTTGGATATCCCCGATGAACCCGAGAACGAGGCGGCCTTTGGGCGTCCCAGCGCGAGCAGGGGGACGAGCGCGTTCCCGCAAATCCGGTTCGCTTCCCTTGTCGAAAGTGGCACCCATATTCTGTTCGGGACCCGCATGGGCCCAATCACGACACATGAATCTGTGCTTGCGAGGGAGGTGCTGCCCTTCCTGAGGAAGGGCATGCTATGCCTTGCAGACCGCGGCTTCTATAGCTTCACCCTTTGGCAAGAAGCCCAGGCGACCGGAGCTGATCTGTTATGGCGTATCAAATCCACAAATAAATTTGTGCGGGAGCAAGAACTCGAAGATGGCTCCTTCCTCACAACCATCCATGCTTACAGGCAAAAGCGCAAACTGCAGGATGTGAGCTTGAAGATCAGGGTGGTGGAATACGAACTGGATGGCCGAGTCCCGGCCCCTAGCCAGCCACCTGATGAGGACCAACTCTACCGCTTGGTCACGACCATCCTTGACCCGAAACAGGCGCCAGCAAAGGATTTGGCTGCCCTCTACCATGAGCGCTGGGAAATTGAATCCGCTTTCGACGAGTTGAAGACCCACCTACGAGGTCGCCAGACTCTGCTGCGCAGCCGGACCCCGGACCTGGTCCGGCAGGAATTCTATGGCCTTGTGATGGCCCACTTTGCGGTCCGAGGACTGATGCATGAAGCGGCGCTTCGAGGTGGAGTGGATCCAGACTGCTTATCGTTCATACATGCAGTCCGCGTGGTCCGCAGGAAGTTGCCGCTGGTAGCGGCTCTCCCCCCCTCGGGCAAGGCGCGCATTTCACGAAGCCGTGCTGCTGGAAATCCTGGATGAACGGGTCAGTTCAAGCCGCACTCGACAGAATCCAAGAGGCGTGAAGCGGAAGATGTGCAACTGGCATCTCCGCCCGCGTACGGTTGTATGCAACCGGCGCTATGTGCCAGATGTTAGAGTGGTGTACCCAAAGTGAACGGTATTGGGGCTAGGAGCTGCCGGGAGCCGCTTCTAGAAATCCCAGTCGGACTCCCGCACAGGTTCGAGGCGTGCCTGGGCGATCAGCCGGGGCGTGCCGAGGCACCATTCCAGCAATGCGTATCCGCAGGCCGCGTTCACCACCAAGGTGTCACCGCATTCCATGCTGCCGAAACTTTCGTGGACATGGCCGCAGAGCACCAGGGCTTCGGGCCAATTGCTCCGCTGCAGATGCTGGAAGAGGGGCCGGTGGCCGAGGTTGTCCCCGCCCCAGGCCCGGTCCAGGCACCCGTGGGGCGGGACGTGGCTCACATAGATCGAGGGAGAGGGATTCTGGGCCAGCTGGGCCTGGAGTTCCTTCACGAGGTCCTCCTCCTCCCACTCCCGGCTCCAACCCCAGGCCCCGGATTCGACCGGAATGCCCTCCAGGCGGACCAGGCGACCCTGGAGCATGGCCGGGAACCGCTGCAATCCGGGGTCTGAAAACCCCTCGATCTCATGGTTCCCCCGCACCAGAGTGGTCACCGCGAACGGGCGGATGAACCGGGACCGGTAGACCTTCCAGAACTCCCGCTGGGCTTCGAGCCGGGAGTCCCTGCCGGAGATCCGGTCGAAGTCCGGCAGCATGTCGCCGCAGAGCACGATCCAGTCCGGGCGCCGCTCGTCGATGAGGCTCGAAGCCTCCTTGAAGCACCTGCCGTGCAGATCGGAGAAGCAGAGGATCCGGAGGGTGTTTGACATGGGTCCATGATGGGAAGTTTCATGCGACAAGCGTTGTCCTTCCCTGGGCCGCGACCTTCCACCTGGTCCTGTGCTGGTGCGCGGCCAGGATCATCGCCAGGCTGTTCTGGAATCCGGCCCTTTGCCTGCACCAGGAAACAGCGTCAGTCAATGTCGCCCTTCACGCCCTACCTTGATTGCTGGGCAGGTGCCCCCGCAAGGAGGACGGACGCGAATGGAAACCCGTGAGTTCGAGGCCATGATCCAGAGGTTCTGTTCCGGGGACCGCAGCCTCGAGGTGCTGGCCCCCTTGAACGAGGCCGCCTGGGACGGATTCCATGACCCATGGGAACGGAAGCCCTTCTTCCTCACCGCGGGCGCCGAGGGGTTCCTGGGCGGCGGCCTCCCCGGCGGCGTCACGGATGGCGCGGAACAGCAGGGCCCGGGACCGCGCCGGCCCGCGGAGTCGAGGCGGAGCCCCGCCGCCCTGGCCCCGCGCCTGTCCGAGCTGATTGCCAACTACATGGAAGTCCAGCACTGGGACTATGTCCGGGAGGAAAATGGCGAATTCCTCTGCACGCCGCCCATGTGCGGAATGGCCGGCCAGGATCTCACCCTGCGCCTCTCTGGCGGCGGTATCCGTTCTCAGTTCCTGTGGTTCCACATGTCGTCGGGGTTCGGGATCCCCGAAGAGGCCCGTCGCCGTGCCCGGGCACTGTGCGTCAGGTGGAACCTCTCCCGCCCGCATTTCTGCGCGCGCCTGGAGATGCCATTCCCGTCACGCGGCGGGGATCGCCCCTGGACGGGCATCCTGGCCATGCACAACCCCATGCCGGTCCCACCGGATGTCACCATGCGGACCCTCGTGGCCTTCCTGGACGGCTGCAGGGACCAGGCCAGTGACTTCTGGACGCGGGCCCGGCTGGAACTGCTGCCGTGATGCCCGCCAGGACCTGGCTCTGCCTGGGCCTCCTGGCGGCGGTCCTCTGGCTGTTCCAGAAGGCCAAGCGGCTGTTCTGGGTCTTTTCGCTGCTGGTGCTGCCCGGGACCTTCTGCCACGAGGTCTGCCACTACCTTTCCGGACTTATCCTGAACGGCAGGCCGGCGTCTTTTTCGGTCTACCCGAGGCGGGAGGAGGACCAGATCCAGTTGGGGGCCGTGATGATGGCGAACCTGAGATGGTACAACTCGTTCTTCATCGGCATGGCGCCCCTGGCGCTGCTCCCGTGCGCCTGGCTGCTCTTGCACTGGATCCTGGGGCACCGCTCCCCGCTTGGCCTGTCGTTGGTCCTGCTGGTCTTCCTGGTGGCGAACCTCGCCTACGGCTCGATTCCCTCCGGGCAGGATTTCCGGATCGCGGCGAGGTCGCCGGTGGGTTGGGGGCTGCTGGCGCTGTGCCTGGTCTACGGATGGACCCATTACCGGCCGCAAGCTGCGGCGTTGCGCCCGGCCCGGGTCACGGCACAGGTCCGGACAGGATGCCGGAAGGAATGGGCGGACGCCGGGAGACTCCTCGACCGCGGCGCCCGGAGGGCGAAAGCACTTATGCAACAGATGAAAAGCGAGTGGGCCAAATGGCGGAGGGAGGCATCCCATGGCTGAAACCGCGGCCGGAGCGGCCAGGGAGAAGCGGCCGGGTGGCGGTATCGCGGGCGCGCAGTCTTCCTGTCTGCCAGGTCCCGCAGCGAACGTCCGGATCCGAGCCGCGCCTCTCCCAGGCCCGGGATCAGCCGGTTGGAGTCCGCCCATTGCCAGTCGATGCCGTGTTCAATGGCCTTCATTCCGGCGCCGAGCCGCTTCGCCAGCCTGAACGACGCGTCCCCGGACGGCGTTCCTCAGGGCACCCAGTGTCCCGCCCGGCTCTCCCTCTGCATCACGGGCGGCTCTTGATGCATCTGACGGCAAGGCCTCAGGGCGCAAGCGAGGCTATGGGTTCGCATGGTACGGCGGCACTGGTTCCGGATTCCTCCAGGCGTTGCATCGCCCCCGCAGGGGGAATAAGGCGGCTCCGGCCGCCGCCCAGTTTCTCCACCCGCACCTGGACCGGAATGTGCGCCTCGAAACCCTCCACGTGGGAAATGATTCCCACCTGCCGCCCCTGGGACTGTAGTTCGTCCAGAACCATCAGCGAGGTCTCCAGCGTCTGGGGATCCAGCGACCCGAACCCTTCGTCAATGAATAAGGAATGGATCGGCGTATCGTTTGCCGAAAGGGCGCTCAGGCCCAAGGCCAGGGCCAAGGACACCAGGAACGTCTCACCGCCGCTGAGGCTTTCCAGCGCGCGCGCCTCGCCGCCCATGTCCCGGTCCAGGACCTGGATTTCCAGGTTGGACCATGGAATCCGCTGCAGTTCGTAGCGCCCGTTCAGCTTCGCCAGGTCCTCGTTGGCGTAGGCCAGGAGGGCATCGAGGGTGAGGCTCTGGGCGTAGACCTGGAACTTCTTGCCGTCGGAGGAGCCGATCACTGAGTTCATGGACTCCCAGAGGCCGGTCTGGATCCCCTGAAGCCGGATTTCCTCGTCCAGGGCGCCCGCCAGCCGGTGCGCGTCATCATCCCTCTGAAGCACCAATACCAGGGTCCATGCGTTCTCCTTCAGACCATCCCGCTCCGCTTGGGAGGCTTCCAGAAAGGCCTTCGCTTCCTCCCGGGTCCGGGAGGGCCTCGTTCCCGCGCGGTGGGTTTCCAGTTCGCCACGCCTTTCGGCCGCCACAGCCTTGGCCTTGCCCAGGGTGCGATCCATCTCGGCGAGGTCCTCGCGCTCGTTCCGGACGGCCTCAGGCTCCCAGGCGAGGAGTTCCTCCAGACGGGAGTGATCCCCGCCCCAACGGGCGAGGCCCTCCGCGAATGCGGCCCGGGCCTTGGCCACGGCGTTCCTGGCCACCGGGACTTGCCCCTGTAACGTGTGGACAGCTGTCTTCAGGTCCTCGAGCCGCTTCCATGCCGCCTTGTGGGCCTCGCTGGCGGCGGAAAGAGCAACCTTGGCTTCCGCCTGCTTTTTTTCAAGTTCCGACACCACGTCCTGGACGGCGCGGCCCTCCAGGACCGAACTGCGTTCCTGGGCCCGGTCCCTCCATTCCTTCTCCACCTCCCTTGCCCGTGCGGCGCCTCTTTCCGCTTCCCCGAGCTTGGCCTCGACCAGGGCCGCCTGGACCGTCCTGCGTCCCTCGAGCTCCGCAATGGATTGGGCGAGCCCTTCACTCTCGCGCTTGAGGTTCCGGAACTCCGCGATGCGCGTCTCCAGCGATTCATACAGTTCTTTCGCCGCCGCCGGGAGGGATCGGACCACCCCTTCGGGCAGAGCGCCTCGCAGCCGTTCCAGGCGCAGGGCCATTTCCTTGGCGAGGCGGCCGAGTTCCCCCTCGAGGGTGGAAACCTTGATATGGGCTTCACGGATCTCCCCGTCCAGGGCGGAGACCTTCTTCTCCATCTCCTGCCTGGCCTTTGCGGCCTCCCGCTCCCGCTTGCGCAGATTCTCCAGATCCGTTTCGCGCTGGGCGCAGGCTTTTTCCCGCGCCTGGACCCGCTCGAGCCGCTCTTCGGCATCGAGGGCCGCATCATGGACCACGGCGGATGTCCCGGGCGCCTCGGGATCCGCCGGAAGTTCAGGCCAGGCGGACCGGATGGACGCCCATGCCGTGTGTTCCCGGGCGATGCGGTTCTGGAGATCCCCGAGAAGCTTGCCGATCCGGTCCACGGCGACGGCGGCGTCTTCAGCGCGGGCGCGGGCCAGGGTCTCCTCCCCCGCCAGGGCCGATTTCCCGGCCTCCAGTTCTTCCGCCCTGGCCCGAAGCCCTTCCATGAGGCCCGCCACCGGAGAACCCGTGGCCCAGGGGTGGTCCATGGCGCCGCAAAGGGGACAGGCCACCCCTTCTTCCAGAAGGGCCCTCTGATCCTCCAGGCTCAAGGCCTGCTGGGCCCTGTCCCTGGCCCCTTTGGCTTCCCGGAGGGAAGGCTCCAGGTCCGCCAGGGCCACCCGCGCCTCTTCCGCCTGCCGGAGCGCCACCCGGGCGGCCTCAGCCTGATCCTTCCCGGCCTGGCCCTGGTCCGCCCTCTGGTCCAGCATCGGCCTCAGCGCCTTTAGCAGGGACTCGGCCCTGCGCCCGGCATCGAGGGCTTCCTGGGCCGTCGCGCGCTCCCTGTCCAATTGAACGCGCGGATCGGCGGCCAGTCGGGTTTCGAGATCGCCCACAGAGGTGAGGAGAATCTCATGCTCCAGCGTCTTCAGGTCAAGTTCCCGGGCCTTCGCGTCCCGGTCCGCCGCAAGGTCGGCCGCCTTCTGCCGCGTTTCTTCCAACAGCAGCTTTTTCGCCTCGGACTCCGTGTGGCCGTCCGCCAGTTCCTTCAGATCGACGGAATGGCTGGACCAGTCCGGTTCCAGAACGGTGAGATCCTGATCGGCCTGCAAACGGCCCTGGACCTCTTTCCGGTCCTCATCCAGTTCCCCGGCCCGGCCATCAAGATCCCTCAGGATGCCCCGGGCATCAGCAAGCGCCTTGCCCAGGTCTTCAGCCTCCGTCTGGGCTTGGCGCAGCCTGCCCGCGGCATTCTCTGTCTGGATATCCAGAGCGCGGGCCGCGAGGATCTGGGGGTCGAGTTCGCACCCTTCCTGGAGAATCCTATCGCGGGCCGCAGTCGCGGCTTCCTCGGCACGCCGATGTTCCGCCTCCTCTGCCACCAGATCCGGCATCAGGCCCTCTTTCGCCTGTATTTCCGCACGCAGCCTTTGCTCCTCCTGCTCCTCCCGGATCAGGCCCGCCCGGAGGGGCGCCATGGGCTGGGCAGACTCCACGGTCTCCAGGATCCGCCTGCGCTCATCTGTCCCGAGGCTCGATCGACCGGCCTCCTGGGCCTTGGCGTCGGCGTCCTGCCAGAGCCGCTCCAATTCCAGATGCCTTTCATGCCACCGTTCCTGCTGGGCGGCCTCCGCCACTTCCCTTTCCAGGACCTGGATGCGCCCTCGGGCATCCGCCAACTCACCTTCCCTTTTGGCACGGTCGTTTGCGTCCAGGAGCCCCAGGCGTTCACGCTGGGCCCTCAGATCCTCTCCCTTCTGCTTTTCCAGAGAATGGCGGCGCTGGGCGGCGATGGAGATCCGGGTATAGATCCCCGTACCGGTCATGGCCTCCAGAAGTTCACTCCGCTCCCTTTCATTGGCCTTGGCAAAGGCGGCGAATTCGCCCTGGGCCAGCAGCGCCGAGCGTTTGAATTGGTCGAACGAAAGGCCGAGCTTCGCCCTGCAGGCCTCCCTCACCTCCCCGATGTTCCCGGCAAAACGGGTGGTCGGCTCATCAACATCTTGAAGGCTCATGGCTGCCAGTTGAAGACGCCCGTTCGCCCGCAGAGCGGCCCTCCGGACCGACCAGCGGGAGCGCCACCGTCTCCCATCCACTCCCCTGAAAACCACTTCCGCCCAGCACTCGCCAGCGCCTCGATGGATGATGCCCCGAACATCATTGGCTGAGAGCCTCTCCGCATCCTCCTGGCCGGCCGGGCCGACCAGCACGCCGCCCCGCTCTCCCAGGCGCGGGGTCCGGCCGTAAAGAGCAAGGCACATGGCGTCGATGATCGTGCTCTTGCCGCTTCCCGTGGCCCCCCGGATGGCGAAGAGCCCCTTCTCCTTGAATGGAGGCCGGTCCAGATGGAGGTGGAATTCGCCCTTGAGGCTCGCCAGGTTGCAACCGCTGATGCTCAGGATCTTCATTATTTCCCCTCGGAATGGCGCCCTTGCTGGGCAGGCGTGGGCTCAGGGGGCCAGTTCCTGGCCCACCTGGTCGATGAGTTCGTGCAGGGCAGCCAAGTGGTCCTCCGTCGGATCCTGCTGGAAGTCTTTGTTCCATTTTTTCCGGAATATGTCCTCAACAGTCAGTTCATTCAAGCTTTGCCCCGCGCCGGCCCCGGCCAGGGCCCGGCCATCGCCTGTGTATTGGAGGGTCAGGGAGGCCATGAAATACCCTTTTGCGTCCAGCGCCTCCTGGATCTCTCCCGCCAGCCCTGGCTCGAAGGTTTCCAGGCGCACGCCGGCTTCCACGAACGGCCTGGGCTGGCCGGGCTGCCTTTCCGGAGCCGGTTCCAGTTCAAGGATGGCCATCAGCAGTTGCTCCCGATCGAGGAAGCCCTGCTCAGGCAGGCGCAGGAGCTTCACCGTCCGGGGGATCGGGAGCAACTCCTGCCGGAGGGAGCCGTCTGCCATCAGCTCCACCAGGGTGACCGAATGGCGGTAATGGCGCTCTCCCAGGGAGAGGGGGATGGGACTCCCGCTGTAACGCACCCGCTCCCCGTCCAGCGCCTGGGGTAGATGCAGGTGTCCCAGGGCCACGTAGCAGACATCCTCAGGGAAGAGGCTCAAGGGCAGGGCGTGGAGGTTGCCCCCCAGCACCTTCCGTTCGCTGCCCTCGGACATTTTCCCGTCCACCAGATAGCAGTGGCCCATGGCGATCGACGGCAACCCATGGGCCCTGGCCGCATCCAGCGCCTGCCCGTAGAGCTGCTGGACACCCCCGATCAGAGAGTCCTCGGCCTCCACCTCCGGCAGGTCCCCAGCCCGGAGGAAGGGCATGGCCACCACCAGCGCCGCGGGGATGCCCGCCCCGTCCTCCAGGGGCACGAGGAGTCCTGCCGGAGCGAAGTTCCCTTCCCCGTCCCTGGGCAGGCTGCCCACCACGCGGATCCGGAACTGCCGCAGGAGATGGTCCGGAGCCTCCAGGCGCGCGGCGGAGTCATGGTTTCCGGCGATGGCCACGATCTGCAGCCCCGGTCTTGCCCTCACAGCCCTGGCCAGGAAGCCGTACCACATCTCCTGGGAAGCGGCCGAAGGGTTGGAGGTATCGAACACGTCCCCGGCGATGAGCAACGCATCGACCTCATGGGCTTCGATCTGCCCAATGAGCCAATCGATGAAAGCCTGGTGCTCGAACTCCCTGCCCACATCGCGCAGGGTGTGGCCAAGATGCCAATCGCTGGTATGGAGAATCTTCATAGGCGTGCCGTCCTTTGGGTTGAAATCTGGCGCCGCAGGATCATGCCTGAACCTCCGGGGGCGCGGCCGAAGGGCCCAACCGCCCCGCCAGCCCCGATTCCCGCCGGGACGGGTTCCCCGCGGCAAACGGGATCCGTTCCCGTTCCGCCAGGAGCACCACCGACTGCTTCGCCCGGGTGAGCCCGGTGTAGAGCAGTTCCCGGGTGAGCGCCTTGTGGTTTATCTGGGGCAGGACGATGGCGATGCGGGCGTACTCCGAGCCCTGGGATTTGTGCACGGTCATGGCGTAGGCGTGCTCCAGCCGCTGCTTGAGCGGCTCCAGCGGGAAGGCCGCGTAGCCGGCCCCCTTGGGGAAGACGGCGGCCTGCCGGTACAGCGGCCCGGCGTCGAACGCTACCTTCAGGATCAGCCCCTGGTCGCCGTTGAAGATCTGCCTGCGGTAGTCGTTGGCGGTCATCAGCACCGGCTCGCCGGCGAAGAAGGGCGTGGACAGCGTCAGGCCCTTGCCCGTGATCCCGCCCATCCACCCGTGGAGCAGCTTGTTGATGTCCTCCACGCCCCGGTGGTCCGGGCTTTCCCGGAGGGCGCACAAGATGCGGAACCCGTCGAAGTGGCCGAACAGCGCCTTCAGGGCGGCCTCGTCGCCGTCTCCCCAGATCCCGCCCCTGAAGCTGAACACTCGCCCGGCCAGTTCCTGGAAGCCCTTCAGTCCCGTCACTTCACGGGCGAACCATTGCGCGAGGAACGCCTTCATCACCCCCGGGGCGGGCTCCAGCAGTTCCACCTGGGCATGGTCCAGCTGGTCCAGGGCCGCACGGCAATGGATCGGCTCGGGGCCTTCCCACAGGTCTTCCGCGCGGTTGCTCCGGATGCTTTGGGCCACCGAGTAGATATTTCGGCCGCTCGGGTTGGATTTGTCCATGCGGTAGCTTTCGGTCAGCTCCACGCAGTTCCCGTCCAGGCGCCTGACCATGTCGAGGAAGGAGCATCCCGCCTCCACGCTGGGCAGCTGTTCGGAATCGCCAAGCAGCACCAGCCGCGCGTCCTTGCCCAGCGCCCCCACCAGGCGGCACATGTGCTCCTGGCTGATCATCGAGGACTCGTCGACGATCACGATCTTGTGCGGCAGGGTGTTCCCCACGCCGTGGTGGAAGTGCTCCGTGGCCGGATGCCAGACCAGGAGCCGGTGCAGGGTCTCGGGGTCCACACGGGCGTCGATGAACTCCTGCTCCTCTTCGGACCTGTCCGCCAGAGCTGCCAGGCCATTCCGGATGGATTCGCCCATCCGCTGGGCAGCCTTGCCCGTGGGGGCGGCGAGGGCGATGTCCTGCCGGACCGTCCCCTGCCGGAGGAGGGCCCGGAGCATGGACACCACGATCGTGGTCTTGCCGGTCCCGGGGCCGCCCGTGACCAGCGTGAGCGCCCCGCGCATCGCCATCTCCACCGCGGCCCGCTGCCGCGGGTTGAGGGGACTGGGGGACCGGAAGATGTCCTCCGGCACCGGGACATGCTCCAGGTCCTCCCTGGCGCAGAGGGCCTTCACCCGCGCGGCCAGGTCCTCCTCGAAGTCGAGCATCCGCTGGGAGTACAGCCAGCCTTCCTGCATGATCAGGGGCGTGGCCGCCCCGGGCCGGCCGGCGATGGCCGGGACCGTCTCCAGGAAAGCCTCCAGGTCGAACGGCCCCAGGCCGGCGGCCCGGAGCACCAGGTCCGCCGCGCTCCCTTCGGCGGGGGCCAGGGCCATGCGGGTATGCCCCAGCCCCTGGGACACCCGCAGGGCAAGGCACAAGGCGAAGAGGCGGTCGCGCCTGGACCGGTCGAGGCCAGGGGCCAGTCCGCTCAGTTCCCACGCGAGGATGATGGCGGAGGCGTCCTGGTTCAACTCCTTCACCTGGTCGACCAGCCTCCCGGGGAAGCATCCCCGGTCCTGGTGCAGTTCCAGCAGCATCTGGAGATCTTCAGACATGGTGCGCGCCTCCCGCGTGGGAAAGGGTCCAACGTTCGGGCCGGAGATCCTCCAGGTCCCGCTCCCAGGTCCGCAGTTCATCCCATGAGGGGCGGCAGGTCCAGACGCCCCCTTCCGGGAGCCCCCTGAGGAACACATAGACCACGCCCCCGAAGGCCCGCTCGTAGTGCCCCGCGTCCTGGATCCCCAGAAAGCGGCAGGCGGTGACGGAGTAGATCTTCACCTGCAGCAGGTAATGGGCCTGGACCGCGGCATCCAGGGCGGCCGGGCCGTAGCCCTGGAGATGGTTGGTCTTCCAGTCGAGCACGTGAGCGCGCCCCCCGGCCTGGAACAGGACGTCGATGGACCCGTTCAGGTAGTCCGGCAGCCCCGGATAGGGCGTCACGAAATCCATCTCCCGGAGCATCTCCTCCGCCTGGAAGAGGGCCAGCACGCCGCCCCCCGGCAGCGGGAGGGGGTGGGTCATGGCGCGGTGGACCCAATGCAGGACCTCCTTGCGGTCCTCTTTGGGCAGGTCTCCCGCCAGCTTCGCCGTGGCCGGCAACGCCATCCAGGCCTCCAGGTCCCTGCCGGTGAAGGAAGCCGGATCCACCGTCTCCAGCATGGCGTGGACCTGCGTGCCCAGCTTCTTCCCGCCCCTCGGGCCCCCGGGCGGGGCCAGTTCCTTGACCTCCTCGAACACCCCCGCTTCCGCCCTGCCCCGCTCCACCCCTTTCTGGAGGCCGGTGTAGTTGAACATCCAGACCGGACGCCCCCGTTCCAGGATCGCTTCGAACCCGGGCAAGGCCAGTGGCGCCGGATCGGGCACGGTCCATGGCCTCCGTATCGGCTCCTCCGGCTCGGGAATCTGCTCCCGGGCCTCGCTGCGCGCCATTCCCCCGGCCGCCTTGGGGGCCTGGCGGGGCCCCAGCAGGGCCTGGAGACGGCGGTTGATGGCCAGGTACATGCCCTTCCTGGGATTGCCGTCCTCATCGAAATTCCTCCCGTTTTTCTTGAGGACCACATACCGGGGCAGGATCACCTGGGCCTCGGCGCGGGTCAGGGCCACGTAGGCCAGCCGCTCCCCCTCCTCGGCCTCCTCCTTCCCGATCAGCGTCCGGATCTCTGGCGGGGCCAGGCTCACCGGACCGGCCCAGGCCCGGCGCGGTCCCCAGTTCTGGCCGTGATACCGGTGGATCTCGCTGGGACGGGAGCCGGATGTCCCCCCGAACAGCACCACCAGGGGCGCCTGGAGCCCCTTCGACTTGTGCATGGTGAGGATCTGCACCGCCCCGCTCTGGCGCTCCAGGCGCTGGGTCGTGCCGTCTTCCACCGCCGGGCGGTCCTGGTCGTCGATCCACCGCTGGACCTGGACGGCCAGGTCGGCCAGGGTGCAGTGCCCCGCCAGGGCCTTCTTCTGGAGCAGTTCGAGGATGTGCAGGAGGTTGGTCAGGATGCGCTGCCGCCCATCCAGGAACAGCAAGCGCTGGCTCATGCCGCTTTCCGAGGCCACGCGGCTGAGAAGTTCGCCGAAACGCCCCTTCCTTGCCAGCTCCTGCCAGGAATACAGCCGGGCGAGGATGGGGTGGCCTTCCGGCAACTCCCGGGCCCTTTCGCTTTCAGCCAACGAGAGCCCGAAGAAGGGGCCCAGCAGCGCCTTGGCGCGCCGGGTCTCGTCCAGGGGCGATTCGATGGCCAGCAGGAGGTCCCGGCACGCCTCCGCTTCGACCCCATCGAACAGGCCATCCTCCCGGTAGAGGGCCGCGGGGATCCCCTCCGCCTTCAGGGCCCGGGCCATGACCCGCCCTTCCTTCTTCTTGGCTGCCAGGACGAAGACGTCCTCGTAGCGCAGCCGCGGGCTCTTGCGTTCCGGCACCGGCATAGCGTCCGTCGTCGAGGGTCGCCTTCAGGGCCTTGGCCAGGCGCGCGGCCGCCATCCGATTGACCTCGCGGGCCGTGGGGTCGGTGAACACGTCCACCACCTGGATGGCCGGGAGGCTTTCACCCTGGGCATCGGTCAGGCTGAGCTGCTTCTTGCCGCATTCCACCGGGGTCGTGATCAGGCCGGCGTTCTGTCCCGTGAAGAAGGGCGTGTCGTCGTCCTTCTCCAGGATCGCATTGCAGCCGTCGATGACGGCCTGGGTCGACCGGAAGTTCACGTTGAGGGACAGGGGATCCCGGCCGGTGTTCTTCCTGACCTCCCTCAGGGCCTGCTGGAAGGTGGGCAGGTCGCCGCCCTGGAAACCGAAGATGGCCTGCTTGGGATCCCCCACCAGGAACAGCCGGTGCCCCGCTCCGGTGTCCAGGAACAGCTTGCTGAAGATGGTCCACTGCTGCCGGTTGGTGTCCTGGAACTCGTCGATGAGGGCCACCTGGAACCGCTCCCGGAGCCGTTCCACCAGGGCGCCGCCGTGCGGGCCCTCCAGGGCCCGGACCACCAGGTTGATCATGTCGTCGAAGTCGTACAGCCCGGCCTCGGCCTTGTGCCGGCGCAATTCCTCGCGGAGCGGCGGGAGGAAGGCCGCCACGAGGACCGCCTTGAAATTGGCCAGGGCGGCCACGGCCTCGCCCAGCCTTGCCGCGCCGCCTTCCACGCCGGAAGCCCGGAAGGGTTCCAGGCCTTGCGGCAGGGTCGTGCCGGCCCATGCCTTGTCCTTCCAGAAAGCAGCGGGATGCCCGGAGGCCAGGGCCGCGGCCCGGCGTTCCAGGATCTGCTCCAGCAGGGCCCTGATGTCGGCATGCCCGCCAGGGAAGCCCGCGTGGAGGTCCGCCCTGCCCTCGATGAACGCCTGCGCCAGATCCTCGGGGAACCCGGCGAGGAAGGCGCCGAGGTCCCGGAACTCGGGAAGGTCCAGGTTGTCCGCCTCGCCCAGGGCATCCCTGAGCAGCTTTCGCAGCGGTTTGAGCCCCTCCGAACCGGATTCCAGGGCCAGTTCCAGCAGGTCGCGCTGCCCCTTCCCATACTCGGTGCGGAGCATGACCGTGAAGGCCCGGTCGAACAGGTCGTCGCTGGAAGCGTTCTCCTGCTGGAACAGGTGCCCCCCTTCGAAGGCGGCATCGTCCAGGACCTGCCTGCAGAAGGAGTGGATGGTCGATATCGTGGCCGCGTCGAACCCCGTCAAGGCTTTCCGGAGCAGGGCGGTCCCTTCCCCGCCCAGCGGACGCCAGGGCCCTTCCCCGACCACCGCGTCCGCGGGAAGTTCGGCCAGTTTCGCGATGATCTTCCGGACCCGTCCGGTGAGTTCCAGGGCGGCCTTCCTGGTGTAGGTCACCACCAGGATGCTCTCCAGGGGCACCCCCTGGAGGATCAGGTCCACGATGAGGTGTTCGAGGGTGAAGGTCTTGCCGGTTCCGGCACTGGCCTCGATGACGCAGTGGGAGGACCCGGTATGGTCCAGGAGTTCCGGAATGCTGTAGCGGGCCATCAGACCTTCTCCGGTTGGTTGGGGTCGAACACGAATTCCAGGAAGGCCCCGAGGCGGCGTTCCGCGATTTTCCAGGGCTCGGGTGGCGGCGCGAACCGCATGGGGTCCGGCACGGGGCCCGTCAGGGTGCTGATGCAGCTTCTCTCCCCGCCTTCCGTTTCCGCGTCCAGGAAGTCCTGGATGCGCTTCACGGTCAAATCTTCCCCTTTGGCCTTGGCCGCCAGCACCGCCTCGATGGGCAGCAGGACCGCGTGGTCCCCGGTCAGCAGGTCCTCGACCCAGGCGCGGAGTTGGCCGATGGCGTCCGCCTTGGCCATGGCGGGGAACCGGAACCGGATCTCCCGGGTGGCCGGTTTGCCTTTGGCCCCGGCCTTCTCCTGTTCGTAGACGAACCGGGCCCGGTGCTCGCCGTGCCCCTCGTCCACGCAGGCGAGGACCAGGTGGTCCAGGAAGGCGGACAGGGCCTTCTGGCGGCAGCGGCCCATCAGCGAGGGGATCGGGGGTTCCTTGCGCTCGAGGAACAGGGATCCGCCCAGCTGCACCTTCAGGTCGCCGCTCAGTTCCACCCGGCAGGGCCTGCCATGGAGGTCCACCTGGAAGGACAGGGGCGGCAGGGGGCGGTCCACCTGGCCGGTCCGGGAGCGGTTGGCCCCCAGGCGCCAGGCCACCGGAAGCGGGTCCGGGTCCTTGCGCAGATGGTCGACCCAGGCGCGGACGCAATCCTGGTTCTTCCGGGTCTCCACGTCGGAGAAGACGCCGAACGGGGCCTCCCCCTTGGACTGGTGCCGGCGCAGGCAGGCCTGGTAGAGGTCTGCCACGTCTGCCCCGGGCGCCCTCAAGGCGGCCATGGCGGTCTCGTTCCGGATGCTCCACCCTTCCAAGGTTCCCGTCTCGAAAATCTCGTCCTGCATCGCGTCACGGTCCTCCAGGTCCCGCTTGCGCAGGCCGAGCCGCACCGCCGCCGCCCCGGAAAGGGGACATTCCAGGAAGGTCTTCAGGTCGGCCAGGGAGATCCGGACGACCTTGCCGGTATCCGTCCAGTTCCCGGGTACCTCCGGCGCTTCCAGGGCCTTCCTGATCTTGTCCAGGCCCTCGAGCTCCAGGTCCCCCAGGCTGGCCGGCAGTTGAACCCCGTGGGCCCGGGCCTGGTTCCCCAGGCACAGGGCCCAGGCCTCCTTGGCCGCGATTTCCGAATAGGAGACCAGCTTCTGCTCCCCGGTCGCGCCGAACCACCCGGGGAAGTAGGCCGGATCGAAGCGCCGCAACGGGTGGATCTCCAGGACCGGGTCGGCCTTCTCCCCGGGTTCCGGCTCCGGCGCGAGGTAGCCCGCCAGCAGTTCCCGGAACTCCTTGAACAGCCCCGAAGGCTCGAACGCTTCGCCGCTCAACTCGTCCATGCCCACATAAGTGAGCACCAGATGGTCCCGGGCCGACAGGAGCATTTCCAGGAACAGGTATTTCTCGTTTTCGACCCGGCCCACGTCCCCGGCCCTGCGCCGCTTCTTCCTGAGATCCAGGGAGCTCACCCGGTCCCGGGAGGGGAACTGCCCTTCCCGGTTCCCCATGAGGAACACCACCCGGAACGGGATGGCCCGCATGGTTGCATAGGTGGCCACCACCACGCCCTTGGTGAGGTTCGCGTTCTGGTCGCCCCTGAGCCGCTCCAACGCCTCCAGGGCCAGCTGGCGGGCCGCGGGGAAATCGATCCCGGCCATGGCCAGATGCCCCGGGACGCGTTCGAATACGCGCTCCAGGTAGCTCTTGACCCGGTCCAGGGACTTGATCACCGCCTCAGCGTCCTCGCCCTCTTCGGTCTCCAGCCAACGCTCCAGGTAGCGCCATATCCGGCTCATCCAGACCCGGGGCCCGTCCACCTTCCCCTCGAGCGCCCGGGCGTCGGCGCAGAGGCCCCGGACGTGGGCGATGAAGGCGGCCGCGGAGGCCGGATCCCTGGCGCCCTCCACCGGATAGGAATCGGAGCCCAGGGCGAAGGCCTCCCCTTCCGCCATGAATTCGCCGAGGACCATCCGCTTGATGCCCTGGTCCCAGTTGAGCGCATCCGGCTCCAGGTAGGTGTTGTCCCAGGCCGCCCGGTCCGCGCCGCGGACGATGCCGTAATCCTGGCACCATCGGCTCCAGCCGCTGGTGTCCAGGTCGCCCAGGCGCCGCTGCAGGCCGGGATGCTGGAGCACACGCAGCACGGCGGACCGGGTCAGGCCGGAGGTGGGCAGGTCCAGCAGCAGCTCCACCGCCTCGAGGGTCTGCCCCATGACCGGGAAGGCCCGTGTCCCCTGGACCATGGGGATCCGGCGGGTCTCGTGGAAAGCGGCCTGGAGATGGGCGGAATAGGCCTCCTGGTCCGCCGGCGGCACCACAACGGCGATTTCCGAGAAACCCAGATCGCCGTGCAGGTCCATGAGGCGCCAGATCTCCGTCGCCACGATCTCCGCCTCGCGCCGGGGGCTGGCGGCGACCAGGCAGCGGACGCTGCCGTCGTTCACCGGCACCGGGGTTTCAAGGGGGTCCTGGTAGAACAGGATGTCCCGCTGCATCCGGCCCAGGACCGTAGCCGGGTCCGGGGCCTGGAAGGCCGGCGTGAAATCGCATTCGCTCACATCGTTGAGGAGCCGGATCTTCTCACGCCCCGGGCGCCCCCACAGGCGCAGGGCCTTGGGCCCGTCGGCGGCGAGGCGGAAGGGGTCCTCGGCTTCCCCGTCCTTGGCCTCCCGGACCTCCTCGCGCCTGGAGCGGTTGTCCCGCCCGGTCTCCAGGTCGTCCCAATACTCCTTGCAGGGGTTGAGGGCGTAGAGGTGGAGCGTCGTGCCCTGGAGCGGGGCGAACTCCTTGAACACGTCCTGGTATGCCTGGGCCACGTGGGTGAGTCCGAAGCCGTGGATGGCCCGGGGCAGGCGCATGTCCGCGAGCCTGGATTGCCGGATCAGTTCCAGCAGGGTGAGGTGCCGGACCGGGTTGCCGGCCTTGTCCGGCCCGTCCAGCACCCGCAGCACCTCCACCCACAGGTCCGCCTGCCAGGCCTCCATGTCCTTGTCCGCGGCCCGCCGGGACTCCGGCAACCTGGTCTCCTTCCCGGGCCGCTCCCCCCGCCACAGGTCGATCCAGTCCGGCCTGCTCATCTGGTATTCCTCGAACAGCCGGCCCAGTTCCCCCGCCAGCTGCACCCGCTTCAGCGGGCGGTTCTCCTGCCCCAGATAGTCCCGCACCGGCCCCTGGCCCGGCCGGGCCAGGAAGCCCGGGTCCGCCAGGACGCACAGCAGGCCGGCCCGGAGCAGGTCGAACGCCAGCAGGCAGCGGCTGCCGTCCACCAGGAGGTCCTTCCACAGGCTGTCCAGGTAGCTGAACTTCAGGTTGGCGGCCACCCCCAGCTTCCGGGCCAGGCCCAGATTGAGATACTCCTTGAGGTAGGGACTGGGCACCACCAGGTGGACCGGCTCCCAGGGGCCCCGGCCGGTGGCCCGCTCCTGCCTGATCCGCTCAGCGAGGTGGTCGAGAAGCGCTTCGGTGCGGTTGGAGTATGTCAGTTCGAGCATGGGAGTCCTGGGGGAGGGGATCTTTGGAGGGTAGAACGGACCATCGGGGGATTGTCAATCAGGGTCGAGCTGCCGGATCGGGGTTGCCGAATCATAGCCTGCGGAAGCGCAGCGGCGACTCCTCCCGGAGATCTGCATCAAAGATCGTCTCGAGCCGGTTCGGGGCGGTGGAGGCGTGTTCGCTGTATCCATGAGTTCCTTTCGGAAGGGGGGACGCATGCAAGATACGCAGCAAGGCAGCGTCAGTGAATGTCGCTCATGGGCATCTACCATGAGCCCATGTCCAATCCCGACGCTTCCCTCCCTCTGTTCGCCCTGGACTTCGAGACCACCGGCCTGAACCCTGAGTCCGACCGGGTCCTGGAAGTCGGTCTGGCCGGCCCCCGTCCCTTCCACGCCCTGGTATCCGACGCCGGTCCTTCGTCGGCCGGAGCCCGTGCCGCCCATGGGATCACCGATGGGGAGATCCGGCGCTCGGGTCTCTCCGGTACGGAAGCCTTCCTGGGCATGCTGGACGCGCTGGGCGCAGGTCCTTTGCGCATCGCCAGCCATAATGCCGCCTTCGAACGCGGCTTCATGGAAGCCTGGGCCGGCCGGCTCGGGCGGGCCCTGCCGGAGATCGAATGGGTCTGCACCCTGGAATCCGCCCGCGGGTTATGCCCGGATCCTTCAATTTCGAAAGGCCTCGGGGCCCTGGCACGGCGCCTCGGCCTCCACCATGGCGCCCTTCACCGGGCCATGTCCGACGCCGCCCTGACCCTTCGATTGCACGCGGTTCTCCAAGCCTGGGAATGCATCCGGACCGAACTGCGCCAGGCCCCTGCCCTGCTCTACCTGGCCGGCCCCCTGCGCGGAGATGGGAGCAAAGACTGCATGCGCCACAACCAGGTCCAGATGATGGCCCTAGCCCAGTGGGCCCAGGGCGTCCTGCCCCAGGCGACCCTGTTCGTTCCCCACTGCAATTTCGCGTTCCTGGATGAAAGCCGCGACCCGTCGGGGCGGGTGCGCGAACTGGCCATGCGCGGTTGCGAGCAGATGCTCTCGCGCTCGGACGCCCTGATCCTTTGCGGGGACAGCCCGGGGATGAGGCGGGAGAAGGAAATCGCCCTGCGGCGGGGGATGCCCGTGTTCCAGGTTCCCGGTTGGGATCCTTTCATGGCCGAACCCTCCGATCGTGTTGACGGTGCTGCCTGACTTTCAGGGAAGCAACCATCGCCGAACACCGCCAGCGATTTTCAACTGCCCGTTCAGGGGCCGCAGGACTCATGTTGGTAGCAAGGATTCTCCCCAACCGCGATATAGGAGGCATTGCACCAACTAATGGGCCAAATATTAAAAAATTCACCGAGTGGTGCGGCAGGTCGTTGATCACCGGGGTTGGCGGCCCGTCGGCGCCTCCGGCCATTGGTTCGACTATTCGCCGCAGGACCTGCGGGCCTGGAAGCAGTTGGCCCGGACCCGGCTCGAGAACCTTGCCAAGGAGGAAAGGATGTTTTGTGGCGCCGGGATGAACGATGCGGGGCTAGAATTATTCCACTCAAACAAAGGAACCATCATGTCCTCTTACCCCCTCTCTCTGAGAGATGGCCATCTTTTCGTGTCCGTTCATGGACAGGACTGGCTTCTGGACACAGGAGGGACGGCCAGTTTCGGCGCCGTATCCTCCATCCTTATCGACGTCCGACAGTTCGGGGTGCCTACGGCTTTTCAGGGCATGAATGCGATCGCCCTGACAGCACTCATCCACCATCCGACAGTCGGCCTCATTGGGGCGGATATTCTCAAAAATTTCGACTTCATCCTGGACCTTCCTTCCGGCCAGGCGACTTTTGCTGAATCTCTTGAACTTCCTGGCATGCCCATTCCCATGGATGAGTTCATGGGAATTCCAATCATCCAGGCAAACCTTGACGGCCGAGCGCTGCGGATGTTCTTCGACACCGGGGCACAGATCTCTTACCTCCAGAACGATGCCCTGGTCCGTTTTCCAGCGATGGGTGCAGTCACCGACTTCTACCCCGGCATGGGGGAATTCCAGACCGAAACCTACCGGGTCGAGTTGGCACTGGCGGATGAGCTATTGCAGGTCAGGTGCGGATCCTTGCCCGGACTGCTGGGCATGGCCCTGATGATGGCGGGGACGGAGGGGATCCTGGGGAACGAAGTCATCCGGTATCGCAGGGTTGGCTTCTTCCCGAGCCGCGGCTGCGTGGTGTTTGCATGACCACACCTCATGCTTCCTGGGCCGAATTCTATGACCGGGCATACGAGGAGACATTTGGTTCCTTTTATGCGTCCCTGACTGACCGGACGGTCCAGCATGTATTGGATTGCCTGCCTTCCTCATCACGCGTTGTCGATTTCGGAGCCGGCACGGGCCGGATCGCCATACCCTTGGCCTCAGGGGGTCTCCAAGTCCTGGCCGTGGAACCCTGCCAGGAGATGCTCGAACAGCTCACGAATAAGCCAGGCGGCGAGAAAGTGGAAACCGTATGCAAAAAGATCGAGGATTTTGATACCCCCAGCCCTTTTGATATGGCCATATGCGTATTCACGGTTCTCAGTTATATATTGGATGATGAAGCGTTGGAAAAATCGATACGCTCAATGGCGAAAGCCATCAGGATTGGCGGATTTTTGCTGATCGATATCCCTACCATGGTTTTATTTCGGAGCGGGTCGCTAGAAAGTGAACATTTCTATCGAACTATTTCTATTGAACTGAAAGAGGATGATATCTATGTATACAAAGAAAAAACAAAAATGCATAACAATGAAAATATTAATTCGTATTTGGATGAATTTGAAATCAGATTTTGGAAAGAAGAGCATGTCATGTCTCTCATGAAAATGAATGGATTCATTCAGGAAAAAGATTTAAGCAGGGATTTCACCAGCACGGGGTCCCGGGTACTTTCTGATGAGGAAGGTTAAAGAGCCGGAATGTGCCCGTCCGGCTTGACACCGCCCTGAATCATCATCAGAACTCCATCCGGGCCCTTTTGATCACTCTCGGGGCCCTCAAAGATCTGGATTCTGTTCCCCTTCAACCTGCTTGGCCTGTGCGCCGGGCAAGCTGTGGCCTTGGCCCTGTTCGTCCTATGGGCGTTGTCATGGCTGCGCCCCTGGTGCTGCCCTACCGACCGGGCGACAGGCTCTCCCCCACGCTGCGGGCCACTTCCTCATTCACCCGCCGCACCTCTGCCGCGTCCTCCGGATCGACCGCGCGCTCCTCCATGATGAGGGCGATCCGGTTCAGGGCAACCAGGACCGCACAGGGGTGGTCAACGCCGTTCCTGAAAAAACCCGGGTCGAGGAACCTGCGGTAGCCTGCGATGCGCTTTTCCGCATGGAGCCTGAACAGCAGAGTCGACTGCAGGTGGTTGAGGATATCAGCCAGGCTCTTTTCGCGCAGGTTGCCGTACCCCGGCGCGTCACCCATGAGGGGACAGGCGGCCACTTCACCGTTGGCATTGATCCGCAAGGACGGGCCCAGGCGGAAGAACCCCTTGCACCGGAGTTTGCCATCCGCGATCGCCCTTGGTTTGATCCGGCCTATCCTCAGGGCCGCGGCGCCTCCGACGTCCACCAGGTTGCTCCGGTAATTCTGACTATCCCGTTCGAACCTTTTCAGGAGAACGGTCGGCGCCTCATCTTCGGCTTCGGGGTAGAGGGCCCTTGCGACCTCCGCCAGCCAGGGAAGAGGCTCGCCTATCGTGGACACCTGCGGCTTGAGTCCCACCTTGCGGGCCTTGGCGATCCCACCGAGAACCCTTTGGAACAATCCCGGAGTCCGGCGCCATCGGTCATGGAGTTCCTCAGGCCCGTCCAGGCTGAACGTCAGGTGGGTGACGCCGTTCGCGGCCAGATCTTCAAGCAGGTCCATGTCGTTGCCGTAGCGGCGCCCGGCGGCCAGGAAATTCTCTCGCTCCAGGAACCAGCCACTGGTGAGTGTGGCGACCGTGGCGCCGGAATGTCGCCGGATGTTTCGGACCACCTCCAGCCACCCGGTTCCGAACTGGGTCACCTCTCCGCCGATGAAATCAAAACGTTTGAGGCCCATCTCCACCAGAAGATCCACGGCCGGGAACAGACGCGCCGGATCCTCCTCGGTGACCGGCGGCTGGCCGGCGTTCCTGCAATGGAGGCAACGGAACCCGCAGGCAGTGGTGAACTCGATGGCCACGCGGTCCACATGCTCCAGCGGGTCCCTCCTTTCGCGGAGTTCCAGAGCGGCCTTGTCCACAGGCGTCCCGGAGACCTCGACCAGGGATCGCTCCAGGAGCGCCGCCACGTCCACCTCGCCCGGGAAGGGCACCACCTTGTTCCTGGAAAGCTCCAGAAGCAGGATCCAAAGCCCAGGGTCAAGATCCCGGGGAACTCGGCCGGGGCCGAGCGTTTTCGCCTGGTGGAGGGTCCACCGCCGTCCGATGTTGGTCAGGAGCAACTGCACTGGGGTCCTTCTTTCTCGATGGAATCACTGCGGATCTGTCCGGCTAGTCGCCCGTGCTGATGATGGCGGCCGCACCCTGGCCTTTCGGCATTCCCCCCTGCAGCCAGAGCCTGCCCTGAACGATGTCCCCCACCCAGGGGCGGTAGCCGTCGTCCAGCACATGTTCGGCGGCATAGACCGGAAGGGTGAACGGCTCTGGATCGCTGCCGGTGTCACCTATGGTTCCTTGGTGCAATCGTTCCTCACCGAATTCAGGATGTTTGGGAGTAGGATGAATTGGCTAGACCCGCACCCTGTCAGGGCTTCACTGGTGTGGAATGAAGGTGATGATCTCCCCCGGGACACCCCAAAACGTATGGATGCGACAAATCGCCGGGTAATTTGTTACTCGATCACTCTCGCCGCCAACCGGGACGTATCCCTCCTCGTAGTTCTCGATCTGCTGGAACACGTTCTGCCGGCGGTGGCCCGCGTCGCTCATGCGGCTGGCGAGGATGTAGACCTGGCCGTTGGGAAGCTCCCAGATCTGGTGCCTGTGGCCCCTGCCGGCTGCCCCCAGGTGGCGCGGAACGTTGCCCGGAGCACGGAATTACCCTCGAGCAGGCAGAACGGCTCTTGGGCCACGCCAGCGCCGTGGATAGGGGCGACCGGGGTCAGGGTGTGAAGTGTGCTGCAAGAAACCCCCTTGAGGCTCTTGAAACAGGCCTTCACGTCCACTTGGGACAAGTTGATCTTAAAGAAATCACCCCGAGTAACCTGCAAGGAAACAAGGCACGCCACTGTTTCGTTGCCGGAAGCCCGGTCTATGCTTTTGACCCAGCCGTTGAAGTTGACGGCAGATATGATCTCGCGGTAGTCCGCCTTAAAGACGTAGTGGATAGCAGCAAAAACAATTTTGTATATTGTAGAGTCGTATGCCTTCCGGGCCTGGGCCTCAGAGATATGTGTCTCCTTAAACTCATCCTTCGCTTGGATGTAACGGACTTCCTTCAATGTCGGCAGGGTTTCAGGAGCAGGCAGGTTGAATTCAATTAACAGGATTCGGCTCAACGGGTTGTATTCCAACTCAAATTCGTCAGGAAAGGAATCTGGCAGGGCCAAAGCAGACAGGGCGTGATCAGCGAGTTCTGTAACTGCGTCTGGGTTCCCGTCCTCATAGGCCGCTTGACGAGCCTTAACTGTGGCATTGAATTCTTCCTGCTTCGCCAAATACTGCGCCCTAAGCTCTTCCCATTTATTCAGATCTGACTTCAATTTTTCTTCCATTAGCCTTTTCTTTTCTTCAACTTCGGCGACTGCGGCCTCCCACTTTTCGACAGCAGCTTGATACTCCAGCTCACAGGCTTCGCGTCCCCTTTTAAATGCCTCGATCTTGGCCTTCTTCCGGGACGAGATCAGACGATCCAGGAACGTAAATTCAGGTTCAGATTGGCTGAGGGGACGCCTCGGCTGTTCACCCACGCCTTGGACCGCGCCCAAAACTGGCTTGGGTTCCTTGAAGTTTTTTCGGTCGAACTGCGACTCCCAATTGAATATCACCCTCGTTTCAAGGGCGTGTTCGAGAATGGTCTCGATTTCGTCTAGGGCATCGGATGCTTCCTCTGTGCGATCCGCAGCCGTTTCCTTCTGAGCTTCCCGCTGATTGGCTGCCTTTTCTCGTTCCTTCTTTTTGCCCATGGCCTGGGCCTTCAAGGCCCACTGCTCATCCCAGGCCGCCTTCTGTTTCCGCGCCTTCTCTTCGCAGACCCATTTGTCAGAATGTGTAATCCGCCTGAACTTGTTTAAGCCCGGATGACTGATATCGATCCAGTAGGACATGGTTCCGCCTTCGTCTGCTGGGATTAACCACTTGGGTGCTTGGAAGATATTGCACCATTGTGGCCGATCTTGACGGCAAGTTGCTAGGTCCACCAGCCATCCCGAACTCGGATAATTTTTCCCAAGACCGCTGAGGTGCGCTGCTTGCCTCCCTGGCGGCTCACAAAAGCATGCTGGACCCGGCCCAAATGGACCATCTGATAGGGGTGGGTGCCCTCCCAGGGAAAACGGGTCCTTTCTGGCAGTTTCGCCGTAGGCGGGTCACGCGGCCTCGTGGCTTCGCTAGCCACAAACTCACACTCGCTTTACGTTACCTTGACTAATTTTGTCAAGAATACCTCGACTGGCTTTCACGTTACAGGTGCTACGCACTTTGCCTACGCTGAGTAGAACCGCACCAGGAGCGGCCCTGCGGGGCGGTGAAGCGTGCTTGGCTACGCACGCACGGAGGCGCAGGCCTGACCGATCTCCTGGGTCAGGCTTCGCAGTGTCGCCGCCACGCCCTGCGCCCCGATGGGCAGGGGCGCTCCAGGGTGACCGTCCAGAGTCGCCAGGAGGTGGACCGCGCCCGCTGCGATGTCATCCTCAGCAGCGGTCAGAGCCCTTCCCACACCGGCGAGGATCACCTCCCCTTTAGATTCCCGAGAATGCCCTCTGGTCCATTCCCAGAGGGGGGGAGCGAGGTCTCCCGATTCTCGTGCATGAAGGTTCTACACATGATGGAGGTCTCCGACCGACTGGGGTTTCCATAAATTCGCCAATGCGTTAATGGTGATATTGTTTCCCGCTTATGGCAACAGCGTCCGCCCGTAGATGAACCTGTTCCCGCGACTGAATAATCTTCTTTTAGCTCGATGAGGAGGGAACCCAATAGCAGACGCCAACTTCACTCGTTAAACCAAACCTAGGCGCCAAAGCCAAAAAGGGCACAGCGCCGCGGTGAGATGGGCTTCCCGCTGCAAACCTTCCGCTTTGAGGGTCGCATACGAGGGTCGGATATTAATAGCTATTCAACCGGTTGTGGTGTTGTGGTAAAGCCCCATTGATATAGATATCCACCCGGATTCCAACATATTAGGTTTCCACCCATCGCGTATATACACCAGCTTCCAAAATTTTCTAAATTCCATCCGACATCTCCACTAAATTGATACGGATTCCCTGCCGGGTCATAAGTAAAAACATTACTACCATTCAATGTCCCCAAGAGCGCAATCCCTGCTACTGGGTAACCGTTTTGTAAATTTATTTGCCAAGCCAGAGGAAGGACTATGGGTTCAAAAAAACTAGAAAATGAAATTACGACCGTATTACTGTATATAGTCGTTGTTACATTAATTACTGCAGGAGGGGCGGGAATGGTGGACCCCGGAGTCCCCATGATAAGTGAGGTGCTCATTTGAACCCCAACCACATTGCATGGACTTAATGAGGGTTGGGAAGTTGCTTGAACTTGAAGATCAACATTCGTCATGAGAAGCGTGCTAGGGTCTTGAACAGTTATCGTAGTAATCCCAACCGCCAATCCATTCACAACTCCAAGATTGGGGTCTATAGAAGCCACTGTTGGAACCGAGGAAGCCCATGTTAAGCCTGCAGATGATGCGAGGGTGGGGTTGCCATTAATATCAAGAGGTACTGCCGTTAACTGTAATTGCCCCCCAATCGTGACGGTTGGACTCGATGGGTTAATCGCTAGTTGAGCAGCGCAATTAATAATTTGATTACTATTTTCACAAATTCCAACTATAACCCCTGGATCATTCCAATGTTTGACAGTTTCTCCTATCTGAACGGCCATGAAACCAGTGTTTATAACGGCACTCAGTTCCGCAGTTGAAAATCCTGTGACAAAATTACAAAAGCTATTAGTCAAATTTGCTAGAGATCCTTCTAGTGCACTTGGTGTTATTCCTGAACATGTTAAGGCAATATTTTTTATTTTGGTCCAATTGGAAGGGTTACTTATATATCCTTTAATTGTATTTAATAGATTTAGCCCAGTGGATTGGGAGACCAATTGAGTCGCACTTGGAGCAAGCACTTCGTCTCGAATGGATGAATAACAGTTATTCGATAAACCGATACCTGCCCATTGAGAAGTTAATATTACCATATTAAGCTCTATAAGAAGAAAATTTGATGTTTGTGAATTTGGAGATTGGTAAACCTTTAGATTAAATCCGTTCCCATTACCAGGAACCGATATTGAACTAGGCGTTTTCAACAAACTAAGCAAAGATAGATTGTTTGCAATTAATTGAGTATCTCCGTCCTGGGTTGTCGGGTTGGCAGGAATCAGGGCATTTGTACCATCGGCAGTCGTACTTTCAACAGCCCACTGAATTGGGAAGCTATTCGTCATCATTACGCCACCTCCCGTGGTCTCGGCACCTACGATATTGATGGCGAAGACGTTGTCTGAAATGGGGACTGAATATGGGAGTGGAGTGGATGGGACCGTTGTGCTGGCTAGATTAAGTGCTACTGGCTTTGTTACTCTTGTCGCTGAGCTTCCACTGTCATCAGATACTGAAGCGAGTTGGCTGAGCACTGTTCCAATGCTTTGGAATACTGGGGCTGAAAGTGCGGGCGAATTTCCAGCGCCCAATGCCCCCCCAACAAGCGATACAAGGTTGGGGAATTCATCGGTTGCCTGAATGGCTGCATTCACTTGGGTTGTCGTCAAACCTGCCGGAAGTGGCCCAATGGCTATCCGAACAAGGGCCAAAGCAGTCGAAGTGGTCGAGAGATTGACGGCTGATGAGGTTGCCACACTGCCAAGTAGAATGTTGTTTTGGGCATCAACAGCGAGGACCACCGTTTCTTGGCCACTTGATAGCGTCGGTATTGCTACACCAGAATTAATTGTCCCCGCTCCTACCGGAGAGATGACGCTGGCAATGGCGGCAGCCCCTGCTGACGGAACCGATGAATCCATTGTGACGGACGCTGTCCCAGGATTGACCTGTGATGGGCTAGGGGCTGAGGATGACGACCCCCCGTGGCAGGAAACCATGAAAAATGAAATGATCAAAACGAGTCCCGCGATAGTGATGCCGTGAGATCGGTGCATTTGACAGTCCCCCGTCAGCCAGCAAATCCGTTTCAAGAACGAGAATTTCTCAAACAGCGGGTTTAATTTTTTCAATTAAACATTACTAATCTAGTCAGGAAACACCTTCTGTCAATACCTGTAGATTTGGGACAAGTCAAAATGCTAGGCAGTCAGGTGTCGCGCTTGTCGCGGACAACTGGCTGCATCCGCCCGGAAAGCTTTTTACTCCCGCCCCGGCATTGAACGCACACAGGGCTTTTCCCGCCCCTTTCCGCCCTGGTGGAAGAGGACGGCGCTTGGAGGATGGTACTCACAGCTCCGAAAAACCTCCGCATCGCCTGGAGGCCCTCCAACGCACCTGCGGGCAGAGTGCGGGTCCGAAGCCTTCAAGGCCCTGGAGAGGTTGCCAGCGGCGTCTACGATGGCATGTCGTTGGGTGGCTGAGTTCACGGGACTACCTCCATTGGTTGGTGATGCCCCAGGATGGCAAAATCAAAAAATTGATTTATGTATAAATATTACTGTATTTAAAATAGACACAGTCGTGTTTTTCGCTACAGGATGGCAGTATGTTGGAACACCCGGAACTAACCTAGAACAAAAATCACATTGAAAAATATGGACTGTTCTATGTGTTCCAGGTGTTCCCAGACAATCTGAAAGTAGCTCAGTTCAGCCGCCATTCCGTGCCGTGGTGGCACCTGCTGGCAGGGTGGCCGGGCGAACTGTAGCGATTTTCGCTACATGGGTTTCTGTGGATTTTTACGAAAACCTCCGTGGCGCTGCCCGCTCAAATGACGTTCGCCATTGCCACGGGGCGGCGGTGCCGCTCATGGTCCAGGTTGGACCGGGTCCTTTCCTCTTACCTGGACCGATGAAACCCGCACCAGCACTGGCTTGGTCCAAGTGGTCCAAGTGGTCCAAGTAAAAATAGAAGTTAATATATAAATAAGAAAATATGGTATAGATGTGTAAGCCTATGTATATAGGAAGTTCAAAAACACCACTCCCACCTGGACCACTTGGACCAAGCCAGTTCTGGTACGGGTTTGCGCGGTCCAAGTAGCTGATTTTGTCCTGGACCAACCTGGACCAAAAACGGGATCCCGGCCTCTAGGAGGTCGGGATCTCAAAAAGCGGTTGGGATCAGGCCGGTTGATCAAGCTCCCTTCAAGTAACAGTCGAGCGCTTCCCGCGCCGTCTGGAGAGGCGGGAACATGGCGACCCTGCCTCTCGCGCTCCCACCATCGCTCCTGGGCCGCTCGGTCTTCAACGCGACACCTCCGGCCTTCAGCACGATACTGATGGCCTTCCAGAAGTTGCCCTTGTCCCCGGCGTGGTGGTCCCGATACAAGTTGCGGGACGCTTCGGCGTAAGCATTGAAGAACGCCGCCTTGTCCACCTCGATCCCCATCTCACCCCATTCGAGGGTCGGCTGGAAGCTGTTGGGTCCACGGAGCGGGATCTCTCCAGCCTCGATCGCATCGGCGAGGAAGCGCTCGGGGCCTCGAAGAGATTCGCGCTTCTGGTTGAGCAGGCCTTCGGTCATCGGGGCTTGGTTCACGTCAATGGAGGCCAGGTCGAAGTCGAGCAGGTAGCGGAGGAGGTGGGAGTAGCCGCCCTGTTCCATGCCCTCACGCATCTCTCGGAAGAACTCCCGATCCTGTCGCCGTCCGTTGCCGACCTCGAACACGGCGAACCTTCGCTCGTCCTGAGACGCAGGGCAGACCCACTTCTCGTTGCTCAGCATGACCACGCGGGTGAGGTTGTCTACGGTGAATGCTTCGAGATTCTTCTTCTCGATGATGTGCTTGGTGCCGGTGATCAGACCCTTCAAGCGGCCCTCTGCCTTCTTGTCGCCGCTCCAGACAGCTTCGTCCAAGACGAGCAGCAGGTTAGCTTCCAGATGGCCGTTGAAGTTGGAGAGGAAGTATCGGGGATCGTCGGCGACAAGGGCATGACGCCCCAGGAGATGCCCCACCCGCTCCACCAGCGCATTCTTGCCGGTGCCCTTCATTCCCTTCATCACAAGCGCCACAAGGGGCTTTTCCCAGGGCCTCTGGATGAGGTGGGCGAACCAGCCCATAAGCCAACGGAAGTGATCTTCGTTGCCCTGGCAAACGTTTTCCCTGGCGTGTTCAAGGAACATGTCCAGAGCCGGGTGGTCGGCCTTGCCCTCATCGGGCTGGACTTTGAACCCGCGCCAGAGGTTGTACCAGCGAGGCCCCGCGTCCTTCCCCGGCGAGAAGACGAGCCCATCGAAGGTGCGCCGCCTGGGATCCTCCATCCACATCTTGGAAACACAGACCAGCTTGCCATTGCCGATTTGAGTCTTTCGATTGGCCAAGAGGTTGTGGAAGTCCGTCACCGGGAGGTGCTGGAGCACGGGGTCACCATCGGGATTCGTAGTCTCACGAAGCACCCGGCAGCCGGGGCTTGAGACGAAGGCATATTCTTGGTTCAGTTCAAGCGCCGGGTCGCCCTTCGTCCGATCGTCGTCGCAGCCACCCTCCTCGACCTCCGGGGCCGGGAGCGGCGGGAAGATGGCTTCCGGGGCGGCGGCTCCCTGGGGGCTGGAGCCGTGCTTGAAGGCGTTGTGGACCTTGGCCTGCAATTCCTCCAGGTCCCAGGGCGGCGTGCAGCGCTCGTTCCAGTGCTCCAGCATCAGGTCCAGGGTCTGGTCCTCGGAGCACCCGAGATCCTTGATCCGGCAGGCGGTGCGGAACGTGGTGATGTCGCCGCCCTCGCCCTGGATCGCCAGCGGGGCCGTCTCCAGGAACTTCAGCGCCCTGGCCACCGCGCGATCAGGGTCGATGCCAGCCAGGGGAGTGCGATCCACAGGGCCACTGCTCCGATCAGCCCCAAGACGAAGCACAAGCCAAGCAGGGGCGGCAGCAGGGAGTGCAGGGCCTTCGAGTTGGATATACGGCTTGCCATCGATCTCGGAGCCGGGGCCGACGAGGTAGCCCCCATCGGAACGGATGTCGAGGCCCTCGCCGAGAACGTCCACGCCCTGGCGCAGGGGTTCGTCGCAGACGTAGAGAATGTGGGAGCCTCCGGTGGGAGTGCCGTGCCGCAGCGTCTCGGGGAATGCAAGGCCTTCCATGTCCAGGAGGAGGAGGGTCTGGTCGCCATGCTTGGATCCTTTAACGTCCACGTCGATGGCAACGACCGCCTGGGTGCCGTCGCCGAATTTGCCGGTGTAGATGCCGACGTTGTAGCGGTGGTTGGTGAACCACTTCGCGATACGCTCGGGGTTGCGGGTGGCGAGATCCTGCCAGCCTTTTCGGGCAGGCTTTTTGCCGTTCTCGCGCAGCGGAAAAATCCAAAATCCCCGCGCCGCCAAGTCCAAAGCGTGTTCGAGAGCGCCGCTCATCGGGCCACCTTGGCGACCCAGTGGCGGCAGTTGTTCCGGTAGGGGCCTTCAGCACCTGAGGCGCACCTCAAGCCCTGAAGGTTCACGCAGGTTTCGCAGGCGCGAACATCGGGGTTATGCGGGCAATGGTCCTCATGCCACAGACACTGCGCCTCAGTGGCGAAACTATGGTGCTCGGGGCAGTGATCGCAGGAATAGGTATGGGTGGTCTTCTGCTTCATTTTCGTTTCCTAGAGAACGTGGTAGCGGTCGGTTGGAGAGGTTGACGGACCCGGAGCCACCCTCCGAAGCCTGTCGAATTTGCGCGGCGCGTTTAGCGCCGAGAAGTCACCAGCGGGCCGAAGACGTCCATGAGCACCTCTGTGGACCTGTCCAACTGGCGCAGATCCTCGCAGGCGACAGTCGCCGAATGGGACAGCCAGGGATGGTCACGGCGCAGGCCAGCAGTCGCCGGATCGTGGAGGACGAAGTGGACGACCTGCAAGGCCTCCACGCCCGCCTCCCAGGCGGACTTGACGTGCCGGTGGACCTCCACCAGGTCGGCGTCCGAGACGGCCTTCAGGGCCTTGTCCAGGGCCTGCGCGGCGGGGCTGTCGATCGTGGTAGACTTGGGAGTCGGCTTTGCAATTCGCTTGTCTGAGGCCCCGTTGTCGCAAGCAGCGGGGCCTTTCACATGAGCCACTTAAGCACCCTGCTGGAGCCGGGAGGCGAATGCTTCGATTTCCGCCACGGCAATCAGGGTCCGACCGCCCAGCTTGGTAGCGCGGAGCTTGCCCTCTCCGAGCAGTCGGTAGAGATTGGTGCGCCCGATGGCAAGTGCCCTCGCCGCATCTTCCACCCTGACGAAGAGCGGGGCGATGACAGGGGTTTCAGGCTCGAGCTTGGAAGTGTGGTTCATGGGATTTTCCGGCCAACGGCGAAGGGCACCGGGACATCCGGGGCGCTGCTGTTGGGTGCTATCTGGCATGTCTGGCTCCTAATTGATTTCGACCGGGGGTTGCCGTGGTTGCTGCTCGATGTAGTTCTACCTGCAGGCACATTCACTATTAGTGAATCTCGTGAACCGTTTCGACCTGGGGTGGCAATCGTCGATTGCCGTTGGATGGAGTTTTGAGCCAGGGAGGGCTGGATGATGCAGCCCTTGCATGGAGTTTTGGACGGGCATGGGCCACTGCTGGTGTCCTTCGTGAACTCTTTCGACCTGGGGTGGCAACCGTCGATTGCCCTTGCATGGAGTTTTAGTCCGGGGAGGGATACACGATGTACCCCTTGGCAGCAGTTTTTGGACGGGGATGGGTCCATGCTGTGGTCCTTCGTGAATTGTTTCGACTTAGGGTGGCGGCGGTCGATTGCCTTCGGCCAATTCTCGGGGTGACTACAACCGCTTGGGGCGGTTGTAGGGCAGCCTTCAATTGCCCTTTACTGGATTTCTACCGCTGGGTACATCCGCTGGCAGGGGATCAAGCGACCGGTTTCGACTATGGGCTTCCACGGCTGACCGGCACGGCACGGCGAAGCCGGGGCAGCAAGGACAGTCCGCAGCGCCGCCCCGCCTCAGCCCGTAGCTGCCCCGCAGCGGAGGTCTGGACGGGATACGCTCCCGTGCATCGCTGCTCAGCCCTGTTCGGGGGCATTCATGCAACGTCAGTGCAACTTTTAATGAAAAAGGCCCACATCTGCGGGCCTAAGTTCTTTGTTTTCTGGTAGCCCCAAGGGGAATCGAACCCCTGTTAACGCCGTGAGAGGGCCGCAACGTGGGCTAAAAAAGACGAAATAGGGCACTAACGGTCAACAGCCTATCATTGTATCTATTGATTTTGTGATATTTGGTGTAGCCCATTGACTCCCACTGTCCGGGAACGGATAGTTACCATGTAGTTACCATGGATTTCGGAGGACGCATGGGAAGGAAGATTCGAGATGCCGACCTGGAGAAGGTTGGGAATCGAGCCAAGTTGGCGCGAGGGGAGTACCACTGGAGAGCCGTGTCCCAAGGAAGGCACATCGGATATCGACGCCCAGAAAAAGAAGGTGGGGCTGGAGTCTGGTTTGCCAGGGTGATTTGGAAGGATGAAACAGGGAAGCCAAAAAACCGCAAAGAGCGGCTCGGAACCGCCGACGACCATCTGGATGCAAATGGCACCGACATCCTGACCTTTTCGCAGGCACAGGAAAAAGCGGCTCCTGTCTTCGCCCGGCTCATGGCTGTTGTGAGTGATGAGGAGCAGGAGACCACGCCGAAGACGGCCTATACGATCGCCATGGCCTGCGATGACTACATGAAGGACTTTGAACGGCGTGGCGGCAAAAGTATGAGGCGCACCCAAGGGGTGATCCGCTGCCATATCACCCCTCGGTTTGGGGAGACAGAGTTGGCGAGGTTGAAGCAGAAGATGCTCGAAGATTGGCTGGATGGAATTGCTGGTTCTGGCCAGAAGGTGAAGGTTGGTCGTTCCCAGAAAGCAAAGACGAGGCCCACACCAGATGATGCCGATGGGAAACGGGCGAGAAAGTCCACGGCCAATCGGGTCTGGAACGTGCTTCGGGCCATTCTCAATTTTGCACTCCAGAACCGCAAGGTCGATTCGGATGACGCTTGGTCAAGAGTGAAGAGCTTCCGGGCGGTTGATGCGTCCCGTGACAGATTCCTCTCCGAGGAGGAACTTATCCGGCTAGTCAATGTTGCGGAACCCGGGTTTCGTGAGCTTCTGTCCGGCGGTATCCACACCGGGTGCAGGTATGGCGAACTGGTCGGCTTGAAGGTCAAAGAGGTTGGCGCGGAGAATGGAACCATCTTCATTTCGGATTCAAAATCGGGCCATCCCCGTCATGTTCCCCTGACCACCACTGGGATTGAGTTCTTTCGGAGCATGGTTGCAGGGCGCAAACCGGAGGAACTGGTGTTTCTTCACTCGAATGGGAGTCCGTGGAAGCAGTCTGATAACCAAAGGCCCATGGTTCGGGCCTGCAAGGCCGCTGAAATTGAATACCTGAGCTTTTACGAGGCTTCCCGGCATAGTTATGCGGCGAACATGGTTCGGTTGGGTGTGCCGTTGCATGTCATTGCCAAAGCGATGGGCCACGCCGATTCCCGCATGGTCATCAAACACTACGGGCACTTGGCTCCGGACTATCTCGGCAAGGAAATCCGGGATAAGACCGAAGGCATGGACCTCGGGCCTATTCCGGCGGTGTCCAACTTAAAGATCTTGGGAACCAAGACGATTAGGACCACCGGGCCAGTATCATCAAAGTGATGAAACCTTTTCCCCTGACCTCACCCATCCCGATGGACTGTCGGTCCTACCGAACTCGGTGAGGTTATGCCAGCGGACAGGGGTCCGCTCCTCTCCCGTGGACTCCTATGGTCATTCCCAGACGACCCTGAACATAATTTATTTTCGGCACCAGTCTTTGAAACGGCCCGACGGCGGGTATTAGCTCTGTAGAAAGTGCAGAGGAACCCAATGAAATCCGGAGGCCATCACAAGGAAGCCATAAAGAGCGAGACAAATCCAATCCCAAGAATCGCCTTATCAATGCAAGAAGTTGCTGATAGTTTTGGGGTTAGCAGGAGCACCATTTACGAATGGGTTGACGGCAAACTGCTTAAAACCTTCACGATTGGCCGCCGAAGATTCGTCTCCACAGAAGAGGCCAAGGCTCTGGCCACCCGACTCACCAACCAGTAAGTGGTGGATGGGCATCCCGTTTCAGCCGAGCAAGCACGTGACCTTTATGGATGGAATTCACACGCCCCATAACTTCACGACCCACCACCCCGCCACCGGCACCATCATCATCCGGTGGCGCAGACCAGGAGACCGGGCCATGGGCCTCGGCAACGGACAGAAATGACGCCCTATCCATTGGAAGTGGAGACCGATGCGGTTTTCTCCTGAATCTCCTCCATGCTGATGGGTTTGGGCCGCAGGGCGTAGTTGGGATATTCACTGCCGGGTGGGTTCTGAAACGAAGGACAGGCCAAGAATGGCCGCCAGCACGTTGTTCGTGTTGTTGGTATTCAACCTAACCGCTATCTTTTTAACACTAGCGGTTCAAACGCGATTGCCTGGGGACAATGGGTTACAACGAAAAAAGATTCTTGATGACTCTTCTGAACCCTCACTGACCGAGTAATAGGTCTCAGCGGCAGGAACCGCAAAACCAAAGGAGCATCAAATGAGGGAGAACACAGATAGCATCACCGAATACGATCCCACCGCCACCCCCGCAGTGATGATCGAAGACCTCCAGCGAGTCCAGCGAGAGAACCCGGAGAAGTTTATCTCCCGCAACTTCTACCGGCTCCATGGGGTCTACTCCCAGCGGACTTGGGAAGTGTGCTTCGGAACCTTCCTGGAGTTCAGACGGCAAGCTGGCCTGGAACTGAGCCGCCAGGACGCAAAGCGGTCAAAGCGGATTGAAGCCTGCCGTCAGGTGGGAATCGTCGGGAGTGTCATCAACAAGCTCCGCTGGAACAACGTTGAGGTGATCAACCTGCTTGGCTTGGATTCTTACAACCGCATCTTCTACGCCCTCCAGGCCGAACAAGACCATTACTTCGAACAGGCCAACCCCCAGGAATAACCAGACCGGCACCGGCCCCCACAGCCCCCAAGCGGGGGCTCTTTATGTCCGTTGCCAGCCTAGTCATTCGGATTGGCCACCCAGGCATATCGAACGAGATCGGTTCGACCTTTCATATCGCCTGATTCGATTTGAGGTTTCAAATATCGGATTTGAAAGACGGGTAGCCTACCTCATTTAATACCAATGTTTATTCCGTTTGCCCCTCCTTTCCTGGGGCACCCTCTCTTTCTTGGCGGCACGGTCAGATCCCAAGCACCCACCACCGCAAAGCCAACCCGGCCACCGGCACCAGCAGGAGCCAGCAACATCCCATTGAGCGGCCTATCTTCCGCTGCCGCCCGCTCCGCGAAAGCGGGATTCCAATCTTGCGGGATAGCCGGGCCTGGGCCTGAGAAACACCCAAGGCCCGCCTCCATGAAAAGGAAAGGCCGGGTATGCCGGTTCCACGTCTGCGGACCATTCTGTCTCCTGGGCATATCCGGATTCTAGGGGATTCCCTGAGCTTGAATGTCACATGATCCCACCAATGGAAGTCTCGGAAAAAAAATCTGGACCAAGGGGGAGGCACTCCTGGACCATCCCAACGCGCCCTGGAGCCCCTGAGGCGTCATGGGGATCATCCTCATACTTAGCGACAATCACCGCGAGGCACCCTTCCTCCAGATCAGCGGTGCTGCGAATCCTGATCCGGGTTTCCATAGGTACTTGGTCCTGGGGCCGACTTTTTTGAAAGCGTTTGGACCTGCTCCCACTCGGGGATTCCGCACCACTCGGGCTGCACAGTGTTTGGCATGGAAGGTTCCGAAACCATGAAGAGCAACCTTCCGGCCTGCCTTCAAGGCTTCCTGGATAAGCTCCGTCAGAGTGTCCACAATCAACCGTCCTTCTCTTGCACTCAGCCGAAGATCAGGCAGCTTGAGGCAAATGTTCAACGACAGTTCATCCCGACCCATGCTTGATTTCCCCTGGTAAGTGGAAAGGCGTGTGCGGATGACTTCAATATCAACCACCTTCCCCTTGAGGGAGGATTGCACCACAACCTGTGGCTGCTTTGGCTCAAATGCCACCCTGGGTAGTTCCTCTGCTCTGGGTTTAGGTTGGTGCAGGATTTCCAGCACCTTCAGAATATGTTTCTCAATCTCCTGGCTCTGCGGGTCCATCTGATTGACCTCCTAAGGTGTTTTGAGCGTATTCTTTGGATCGTGTGGCGGGAAGCCAAAGGAGTATCCCAATGTCCTCCGAATCCAAAACGGCTGTTGCCATTGATGCAGAAAAGAACCTTTTTCAAGGCCATGGAACAGTTCTTGATGCGGCCACATTTTTTAAAAGAGTTGGAGCAACAAAAAAATCATTAAAATCAATAGGGATCACCATCTCAAGGGGAATCGCTCAAGACGGTTTTGCTTTGGCATCTCTGCCTGATTCCTGGTTTCAAGCAGCGGTAAATGACCATAAGTTCTTGCCTTATGCTGTAGAGACTGGCAAAATTGGGCTGAATAGCCAACAGGCTGAGATTGCATTATTAGAATTACATTCACTCCTTAGGAGAAGTGGATGGATAGTCTCAAATATCGATTTAACATTCTGGCGCGAAATGATGGAACGGCTTAAAGCAAAACCATCACCCCCGTCTGGGGTCACCTGGATTTTCGGGACTGAGGATTACGATTCAACATTGCCAGAACAAATTGTAATCATTAGGGCAGTAGAGAATGCACTCATGGGCAAATCGGCATTGGGCGATTAAAATTAGGATTGCCCCATAATACTTTATGCCACCAGATAATATAAATACACCTTATTGATTATTTTTAAAATGTAGCTTGATAGTCATTTTTTGCCGATTCAATAAATTCAGAAAAAGCAATATTCATATTTTTGGTATATTCATTATCCTCAATGGCTTTCAATGGGTCAAGGACCATATGCAAAAAATTTGCTGCTTTTTGGGCTGAAACCTTCAATTCTAAAATTTCAAAAATTGTTGGTTTTGATAGTGCTTCGGCTCGCAATTTTTGAAAATTGTTACCAGCCTCTAGCACTTCTACTTTAACTCTGTCAAAGGATTCATTGGTGTATGCATGTTTTTGCAATTCGATAAAGGCTATGGTTTTGGCGATATAATCAGCGGTCCCATTCTTTACTTTTTCTAAACACTCAATTGCTTCGCATATCTTCATTCGATAGTTTTCTTTTTTTGTTTTTATTCTTTCATGTTTGAATGAATAAAACATCGCCACAATTGATCCAATGAATCCAATCATTGCTCCTAGCCCTATTTTTACCACATCGTCTAAGATTCTTATTCCAACAATGCTCATGGATGCACCTCTCTTTTGGGTTGTTATTTCTGCCATTTTTATTCAACTTTTTATTCAGACTGTGATCACACACCGCCACGTTTGATTTATTGGAGCAGAAGGGACCGCCTAGATATTTTACTAAATCGTGACTTCAAAAGTAATCTCGACTTTTGGTTATCGAACCCCGATTTATCTCTCAATCAATCTCTGGAGATGCATTTCCACTGTCGCATCCGAGAATAAGGCGAATAGTTGGAGAAGCTCCGGCTAGCCTGGACAGCGGCGGCGAGTGGCGACCCCACTTCTGGCCAATACCCCAGGACGAATAGAAGGTGTATGGTGCGGCCATCCAGGAAAAGGAGTGGGTATGGCTCCCTACGAGGCACGGAGGTATGCGTAGAGGTTTCCCCTGCTAATCCCGTATTCGGCGACCAGAGCGGTCTTCTTCTCGCCATTCTTGGCCATCTGCCTCAACTGATCCGCCTGGGCAGGGGTGAGGGAGGGCTTCCGACCCGCATAGGCAGTGGTGGTCGAGCACCTTGGACTGGTGGGACCCACGAGCGGCCAACGTGCCTTCCGACTCTCGCTGAGTGGCTCCTTTGTTGGTCGCCGTCTTGGTTCGAAGTCTCCCATTGGCGAGCCGAAACCCAGCCGAAAATCGACAGGCCGGAAGGGTATACCCCCCTAAGGTGCTTAAGTACAACAAATTGAGTCTGGGGGGCAATTCCCTGCGTGACACCGAATTTGACCAATCCGGGACAGGCTCCCAGCCACCATCGCAAGGCCAACCCTGCCACCGGCACGGCCAACAGGAGCCAGCAGCACCCAGATGAGGCTAAGTTATAGCGTCCAGTCCTTCCTCAATGATTTTCCGCATTTCTTCCAGGGCCACCTTGAGGTCGTTGAGGTTCTTGATGGGGATTTCTCCATCATAGATCTCGAAGGTGATTTCCCGCGCAAAGTTGTCCTCAACTGTTCCGACAGCCTGAATACAAATATTGATATCCGCATTGGGGAAGCGTTGCTGGGCTATGGAGAAGTATGAGTGGCGTAGGTGATTGAGCAGAGTATCTGCTTTTACTGCTCTCAATTCGTCGGAGCCCTTGAGTCCGTATATGACGAGGTCATGAATTTGGATTTCCATCCTGTTTCTCCTTGGAGCTTAGAAAGCCTTCTCAAATTAATACTCGAAAATTTTGGCCTCTTTACTTGTTAATCGCAGAATTTCCGAATCACACGCCAATCCCCGTGCATGGATTCAACGGCGAGGTCTGCTCCAAGGCGTTCGTACTGGCCACGGCAATGCTCAAACAGCCCTTGCTCCCTACCAACGATCAGCCACTCAGGCGGCGTTGCCCAATGTTCATTCGCATAGCGAGTCAGGGGCTCTCGCCAACTCCCCCAAGGGTTGCAGTAGAACCCATGTTCCTGGATGACCAGACCCTTCGGCGGCGTGGTCGGATACAAAGCTGAGATCGCACCCATGGCCTCCGCGCCAATGGCCATGAGGGCGACACGTCCGCCCCCGTCGAGTCGGTTGAGGACGGCCCAGACCCCGAACCGACGCTCATGGTAATCAGCAGGAGGCTGCGGTGCATGGATTGTGCCCCCCGCAAGGAAGGGCTCTGGGTCGAACTCGGCCCGCGCGAGAACGCTGTACGCCATGTAACCGTTCCCGTCCTCGAACCCCGCCTGGATATTCTCCTTGATCTGGTCGAGTCGGATGCTTAGATCCAGGAACAAGAAGACATGGGCTACACCCTCCATCTGCCGCATGGGCGAAACGTCAGTGCCTGAGCCTGGATAAACGATCGCCGCCTCCAGGAACCGCTTCATCCACCGGGCCGGTCCCTCCAGGACTTCCCTGGCGGTGATCCGCCGGAGCCAAGGCGGCACCGGCCTTTCTTGTCCCTTCATGAAATCGAGCAATCATCCTCCCTTAGGCTCCTCGCTGCTGCTGGTTTCAAGGTTCTATGGTTCTTCCTCGGCATCGAACAGGCTTCTCTGTGCGGCCTCCCATGCTGATGTGGTTCCGCTGCAAACTAACGCCCTCACTTCTTCTAGCTGTTGTTGGAGAAGGATTGCCTGCCGCAATGCGGCGTCCAGATCCGATTTGTCGATCTTGCTCCTGATCGAGTCCACCACGGGGAAGAGGTGCATCATTGGACCTTCTGGTCCGCCGAAGAGCCCGAGCCCTTGCAACAGCAGGACGAACACTGCCTCGCGTGAGGCATCCTTATCGGCGGCGTCCAGATGCTGGATCAGGATGTCAAGATTGGCTCGCCATGCGTCAAGGGCAGCACTGGTGGGCTTGTAGATGTCGGTCATAGCTCGATTCCCCCTGTCATAAATTCACCTGAAAGCCACTATCTTCGTGGCTTTGAGGCTCATCGGCCCAATTCCTGAATGGCTATCTGATCCCATCTGGCCACGCCGTTCTCCACGCGATTGGCGTAGGCGACTGCATCGGGATCCTCCGGGTCAAAACGGATTGCCACGGTCCAGAAAACGCCGAAGTCATGAAGTTCAGATTTGATGATCAAGTCAGATCTGGCGGGAGCTTCGCCGAATTCGCGTTCGAGTTGCTTCTTGAAAACCACGCACTCGCGGAGGTTCTGGCCGGAGAAGTCCGTGTCGCCAACCATGGCGAGGGCTTCCTCGTAAGGGCCTGCGCTAATCACCCAATTCTCTGCCTTCATCCATTCTCCCTAAATGATTCGTTGAGCATCTTAAAGGCCCAAGGCCAGCAGACGCTCATGGCAAGTAGGGCCAAAACCAGACCGGGGATACCGAGGTGGATTTTGCGAAAGGCAGGTAGGCCCCCTTGGAGAAAGGCTCTGACCGCGAGGAACGCCAGGAACAAGAAAGTCCCCGCACCAATCAGGAACCACACGACGACAATGGATGCGACGAGACTCACTGGAGGGGCCTCATCGGATCAACGCTTTTCGACGAAGGTCGATGTAGTAGTCGAGGTCAGACACATCTGCGTTGGGATGGTCGCGGAGAGTCAATCTCTTAGACCACTCCAAGTGTTCAATCTCCGACTTAAGATCCCTCTTTGGCATCTGTCGGAAGATATTCAGGATAATTGTTTCTCTTTCGTCGGACAATGGTTTCAACCTGCCCTCCGTAGGGGTGCGCTATGATCAACCCCAACTTATTATATCATATTTTTCTATTTTTTCAATGAATTTCCTTCGATTTATTTTTATTTAATTGTTTTCGAAAGGCCGGTTTAATATCCCCAAGATTGTTGAAATTTATTGCCATTATATTAAGGTAATACATTCGTGATCGGAAGCGAGTTGAGCTACCTCACTGGCCGTATGGCCTTAACTGGTCTTGAAATTGACTCCCGGATCAAATCCTAAAAGGATTACACAATCCTTTCGGTAGGCTCAGGTTGCGGCTGGGGCTACACCTTACCACCACTTCATCTGGGCGGTTGCCAGGACGACCAGCCCGACGATGAAAAGGGCACACGCCCCATAGACCATGTAGCCCATCCAGGTGAGCATTGCGACGAAATCGGCCCGGTTCACTTCGGAGAAATCTTCCTTCACTTCGCCATCAAGTCCCATTTTCAGTTCGGGGCAACTCCGTGACCTGCCCAGCAGGAATCGATCTCCGCAGTACCAAATGACGGAGATCAGTGCAGCCACAGCGATGTATGCAATGCCGATCAGCACCACGGTCGTGATCAAGGCCATCAGGGCCTTGACGGTTCCAGCCAGGGTGGTTTCTCCCCAAAACCCCCCTGCCTCTCGGCTACTCACTGTTGGGCCTCAGGCCCATCTGGCCTCCAGGAAAATCCATGGTGACGCGAAACTGGCGGAGCAGATCGGCTCCGATAATCCAACCGGTTCCCATCCATGCGAGGACTGACTCGGCCTTGGCAGGTAACCTTCCAAACCGCACGAGAAAACTCTGGCCTCCGATTTTCGCTCTGTATTCCCAGAGAGGAGAATGGACCGCGCCCCAGAGAATGTTCCAATCCTTGAACTCACCAACCACTTTGGCGGTACGAGGGACCGAACCGATGCAGTAGGAGTAGTGGGCTCCAGTGTCCACGATGGCTTCACTCCCATCGTCCAGTTTGCAGATGGGTGGACCGTTGAGCGAATCCATCGGCACCCAGGAAGTCCCATCCTCCGCAGGGATGCCAGTGGTAGCGATTGCGGTATGCGCCGTCTTGTCGAAGGTCCAGGCCATCTTCCCGAGCACATCCATGCCGACCAGGGCAGTGAAGTCAACGTTCAGCAGATGAAAACCTTCCTCGACAAACGAACGAGAAAGCGACGAATGGCGGAGCCGGATTGGCTGACCCAGCAGTTCCAGGACATCCGGCCCTCCAGGCATTTTCATGGTCCACGGGCACCCCGTGTCGAACAGCACTTTTTGACCATCGACCTGGGCCAAGAGGTAACGGTCGTCGTCGAGCAAATCGTATGTATATATTTTATTTTCTGCGACTTGCGTAGCCGTCTTGGCATTGCTCATAGATGGTTTTGCCTCCGAATGGGTTGGTGGTGCGACGGTGAAAAATTGCAGTTTAGGCGAGGGCCGCGAAGCCCCGAATCTGCTTCGCCTTCTTGCCAGGAAGCCCAGACCGAAACTCCTCCTCACATGCTTCCAAAAGGATCTGCTGACTGATGGCTCCCGCCTCCGCCGCACGTTGGCAACTCTCCAAGAAGGCGTTTCGAATCAGGCCACCGGACAGAGGGAACCGCTCCGCGACCTCGGTGAGGTCCAGTGCGTTTGAGCCAGGGATACGCGACCTACCGAACAGGTTGGCCCAGATCCTCGCCCTCACCTGACTGTCAGGTTCAGGGAATTCGAGGCGAAACTGGACTCGACGCTCGATCGCAGGGTCCAGTCCTGACGCATGGTTGGTCGTGAAGACGAGGACGCCCTCGAACTGGTCGAGGCTTCTCAGCCACTCGTTCGTCAGGCTGATCTGGTACCTCCGGGTATCCCCTTCGGCCCGGTTCCGGTCACTCAGTACCCGAATCCACCTCGTCCAGGAGGAGAACGGCGTTCTTGCCGTTCGTCTTGGCTTCCTGGAAGAACTCGTGGAGACGTGATTCCGACGCACCTACGTACGCTGACTGAAGCTCGCTTGCCTGGATTCGCCACAGTAGCGCACCAAGTTCCTTGGCCAGCACTTCCGCAGCCATGCTCTTGCCGGTGCCACTCGGGCCGTGGAACAAGCAGATGGCCTTGGCCTTCCCGGTGAGCGCAGCGTCGATTCCCCAGTCTTCCAGCATTTGGCCACGACCTTTGATATTCCTGATGACCCGCAGGAACCGTTCTTGAACTTGAGGCGTCATGCACAGATCCTGAATGCCCACCTTGGGTTCGACTACCTCGGCATATTCGGATTTCTGCTGGGACTCGCCGTACTGCTGCACGGCCCGATCCATCTGGGCCTTCACCTCCTCCGAAGAGCAGGGCCGCCACTTAGCTGTCGTCTGGATACGCTTGACCGTATTGACCAGTTTGCCGGGCGTGATCCCTGACCGGCCAACCTCGATCGCATCCACGTCCTTGAAGAGCGGACCAGCGTCCTTGAAGACACTGAAGCAGAACGTGACCATGGTGGCGACATCCAGAGCCCCGAGATCCAGGACCAAGTCCACGAGGTTCTCGGCTTTGAACGAACACCTTCCCCCCTCTTCGCGAAGGAACAGGATTCCCATCTGGTCCTGGAGCTTCGTCCAGTCGTCGCCGTCGAAGTTGCTGTTCAGGTCGATGAGGGAGCAGAACCCCGGCCTGGGGTCGGCGTAGGCGTTGATTTCCCTCAGCGGCAGGCCGAGATGGTCTGCGATCGCCCTGGCTAGCGTCCTCTTGCCGAAGCCCTCGGAACCCTTCAGGAGGATGATGAATGGCTTGTCGGCCTGGGGAGGACTCTGGACCAGCCCTTCCACGGTCCGCCGGACATCCTCGGCGAGGACCAGATCCTTGAGCAGGAGGACACGCTGGTCTTCCACCACCTTGATCTTGGTTCCGAGCAGCTTCTCCAGGGCGTGGATGTTCAGGCTGAATCGCGTCCGGAGGAACTTGCCAACCGAGAACGGCTCACCTTCCTGCCTTTTGTGGCCACGCCGCCAGTTTTCTTCGACATTCAGGAGCCCCTGCTGCCTGAGCGGGGAGTCCAAGGCCAGTCTGTGGGCGAGTTCCTGGATGCCGCTCGGCGGGATCATGCCCAAGCGGTGGAGGACGAGGCTGCACTCCAGGTCATCACCCTTCGGCAGGGGGGCATTCTGGATCCCTGCGTAAAGGCAGATTGAGTGTGCCAGTCCAAGGGCCAGGATCTGATGGCTCACCTGATCGTCCAGGCCCAGGACCGCCCGGTTCAGCCACGGCGGTGCTCCAGGCTCACCCGCCATGGCCATGAGGCTATCCCAGCCATCCTCTGGGCACCGGTCTGCGACCCAGCCCAGAAGGGCGTCACTGTAAGTATCAAGCGAGCCGTGATCCAAGGAGAACCGCCTACCGGGTATCGGAGAAGCAACCGTACATGATTTCCGGTAGCCCCCAACTCGCGGACTCGACTTTTTCGGAGGGGTGTTAGGGTTCTGCTGGGAACCGAGATTCGAGGACATCGAGCAAGTGCTTGCTTTTTCGGCCCTTGCTACCAATTCCTCATCATGCATCGGGTCTCCAGGGGAAGCCGAGAGTGACTCCTTAACTATTTTACTGGGCGGGGATTGGTTTTATATACAATTATCTATGGAAATACCCCGCTTGCTGGTTTTACTGCGCCGTCCAGGGATAGTGTGCAGAAGGAGGAACGCTGATGTCTGGAACACAACCCGAAGCAAGGGAAGAGGAAGAAGCATGTAAGCTCTTTGACTTCTTCCGCGAGGCGATTTTTAAATGCATCAACCTTGCGCGGGAGCTTCATTTCGACAAGACCCACAAGTGGTGCATGAACTTGGTCTCGCTTTATGGCTCCATCCTGGAACTCTCCCACGCCATTATGGTTTCGATCAGCGGTGACTCCTCGATTGGGACACCAATCCTCCTTCGCTCCCAGCTTGAAGCGTTTGTTGACTTTACAAACTTAGCTTCTGACCGAAAGTACGGGTATCACATGGACGCGGCGAATCTCAGCGAGTGGAATAAGATCCTTCGGGAAGCTCAAACAGGGGAAAACCCGTATCTCCAAGGCTTCAGCGAGAAAATTGATCTAGATCAACTACTGACTGACCAAGAAGCTCAGCTAGAGAAGCTAAAAAGTGAAGGGTATCCACCCCTCAATATTTTTCAGAAGTTCGAAAGGTCAGGCCAAACTCAAGAGTACAAATCATTTTACAACTTTCTTTGTTGCCACTCCCACAATAACATGAGGGCATTGATAGAACGCCATGTCGCGATCCTGGATGGTGGAGCAGACATAGAGGTGCAGTTCTTTCCTCTGACCACCAAGGCAGACATGCTTCAGTACTTCGATGCAGCAGTTGGAATCTTAGTCACAGCTACTCTCAAGATTCACGAGGCTTTGGAATCGCCGAAGAAAGCTGAAGCCCAATCCCTCTGCGAGGAACTTGCCGAGAAGCGTAAGCCTTGGACTGATTGACTGCATACCTTCATGCTTTTCGCACACCAGTTTGGAATCCGGGGCATCGATCGGTGTCTACCTGGGCTACACCCGTTCCAGACAACCGATTTCGCCTCGGCGGTAGTCAGGTTAGGGTCATTTGTGGATTTTATTGACATATTCCGATTTAGGTGATAGAATCTATATTGACAAGTGAGGACATATGCCAGCGATCGGCCAACGTTGCGGCTACATTCGGGTCAGCACCCTGGAGCAGAACACCGCCCGCCAGTTGGATGGGGTGTCCGTTGACCGGACCTTCGAGGACAGAGTCAGCGGCAAGAGCGTGAATCGTCCGGAACTGGAGGCCATGCTGGCGTATGTTCGTGCCGGAGATGAAATTTTCATTCACTCGATGGACAGACTCGCCCGGAACCTGGACGATCTCCGCCGTTTGGTGCAACGGCTGACCAAGGCGGGGGTCAAGGTGACCTTCGTCAAGGAAGGCATGACCTTCACCGGTGAAGACAGCCCCATCTCTCTTCTGATGCTTTCGATGATGGGGGCGTTCGCCGAGTTCGAACGGTCCTTGATCCTGGAACGCCAGCGGGAGGGCATCGAGATCGCCAAAAAGGCTGGTGTATATAAGGGCAGGAAGCCCAAGTTGAACGCCGATCAGGTCCAGCAGATCCACCTCCGGGCCAAAGCTGGTGAAAGCAAGTCTGACTTGGCGAGGATCTTCGGTATCAGCCGCGAAACGCTTTACTCGTACCTCCGCAGCGGCACTGCCGTCACCCGCCCCTCTCTGCCGGTTCAATAGGATCAGCGGATGGTCTTGGGGGACCACCCAAATCACCGGTCCCCTCGACAACCACATCGCGTTTCGAGGGTACCGGTTGCAGAATGCCGCAATTGATTACGCCCCGAAATCCGAGCCGGACCCCTCCCCCCTGTCCAACCCAACCTATGCATCCGCCAATTCCCGCTTCTTCGCAAATCCCTCGTAGACCAGATCCACCATCAGCCGCATGAAGCCTTCCAGGGTCTGCTGATTGTTCAATACCTGATTAGCCATGGAACTGTTGACCTCCATGTGCTCGATGACAGCGTCCACGACGGCATCCTTGATGTCGCCCTGGCTGAACTGATCCTTGCTATTGCTCGCGGCCTGCTGGGCGAGGCTCTCGTTCTCCATCAGCTTGTCCCGAACCCCGAACGCATAGTTCACGAGGTCAGACAGGAATCTCTGAAGTGAGTTTGATTTTCTGCAGCGGGATTTCCGACTTCACGCTTTGCACACCTGGGATCCGCGTCAGATGGTCAACCTGGAATTGCCGGTATTCATTCAGATCTGCGGCGACGATGCGCAACATGAAGTCGCAATCCCCGGCCATGAGGTGGCACTCCACCACCTGTGGCAGCTGATTGATGGCCTCCGTGAAGCGGTTGATGGCATCCGAGCATTGCGCTACCAGCCAGACGCGCGTGAATACCGTCACGCCTTTGCCTACCTTCGCGGCATTGACCACGGCCACATACCGTTCAATGATTCCCGCTTCCTCCAGGAGGCGGACCCGCCGCAGGCAGGGCGAAGGAGACAACCCGACCTCCCTGGCCAGTTCAATGTTCTGCATGCGGCCCTCCCGCTGCAGAGCCCCCAGGATGTGCCGATCGATATCATCAAGCTGCATTAGCACTCCGTTCCACCAAAACACCATATTATCAAATTCAATTCCAGATTTGATCAAAAATTTAGCAACAACGCAACCAAATTTTAATATCATTGGAATAGAATTGTTTCCAGCAGGGGATGCGGTGCCCCCTCCTCCTTCCAGGAGCGAGGAATGGCATTCCACAGCGCAAACATTCTGCCAAAACGCCCGAGAACTGCGGATCCAACAATCCGGAAGGAGGTCCCATGGCCCAGGCCATCATCGTTGAGGAATATGGAGGGCCAGAAAACCTCCTTCTGCGAGATGTCTCGATCGGCAGCCCTGGACCGGGACAGGTCCGGCTTCGGCAGACCTGGATTGGCGTGAACTACCACGACATCTATGTCAGATCAGGGCTTTACAAGACCCTCGCTCTTCCCGGCATCCCCGGGGTCGAAGCGGTGGGTGTGGTGGAGGAGGTGGGCTGTGGTGTGGACCTGGTGCGGACGGGGGATCGCGTCTGCTATATTTCCCGCACCTACGGAGCCTATGCCACGGACCGCCTGATCGACGCCAGCCTGCTCATGGCCATCCCGCACACGCTCACGGACTCGGTTGTTGCTTCCGCCCTCCTGCGGGGCCTGACAACTGTGATGCTCATGAGCGAGATTTACACGGTCGAACACGATGACGTGGTGCTCATCCAGGCCGCGGCCGGTGGCGTCGGCCAATTGTTGTGCCAGTGGGCCGCCCGGAAAGGTGCGCTGGTCATCGGCACGGTGTTGGAGGAGGCACTGGTCCCCAAAGCCAAGGCCGCGGGCTGCCAACATGTGATCCTTACCCGTTCGGAGGATGTGGCCGAACGAGTATGGGCCTTGACCGACGGGCACGGGGCGGACGTGGCGTACGACGGGGTGGGCAAAGCGACCTTCAGGGGCTCCCTGGATTCCCTGGCGGTGCTGGGACATCTGGTCAGTTATGGTCAGGTATCCGGCATGGTGGAAGGTTTCCAAGTCTCCGACCTAGCGTCGAAATCCCTCACCCTCAGCCGACCCATCCTGTTCGACTACACTCAGAACCCACTGATCCGGAACCGCATGGCAAAGGAGGTGTTCGTCGCTCTGGAGGAGGGCTGGCTGAGTGTGGGCGCGCCGCGGGAGTACCCCCTTGCGAAAGCGAGCGAAAGCCATAGGCAATTGGAAGCGGAGGGAGCATCCTCGCCTCTCCTGCTGGTGCCTTGAAGCGTGTAATTCGGAATTCTTGACCAGGTGTCGGTGCACCTGGCGTAACCAAACGGAGGAATGATCATGAACGATCACATCAGGCGTTTTCCAAGCAACCTGCCCTTCCCGCTCTCCCAAGCGGTTGAGGCTGGTGGATTTCTGTTTCTTTCAGGGCAGGTTTCCATGTCGGAGGCGGGAGTACCTCTTCGGGTTGATGTTAAGACCCAAACCCGAAATGCCCTCGCGGGCATTCAACGAACCCTGAGTGCCTGTGGCGCAGACATGGGCGACATCGTTAAAGTAACCGTCTGGCTTTCGGACATGAAGCACTACGCCGACTTCAACGAGGCTTACGCTTCCCACTTCCCGGAAGGCTTCCCTGCGCGTTCCGTCGTCGCCTCCAAGGTCGCGCTCGATCTGGACGTGGAGATCGAAGTCCAGGCACTCGCCCCGGCCAAGCTGAATTAATAACCAGGTCTCCCGGAGTTCCCATGCCCAACCCCAATCCCAATCCCAATCCCTGTCCTGAATCCATCCCGAGCCTCCTCCGGATCGCCGCCTTTGCGGACGGGAATTCGGGAGGGAATCCAGCGGGGGTTCATCTCGCCAACAAACTGCCAGAGCCCGAGGAGATGCAGAGGATCGCCGCCGAAGTGGGCTATTCCGAGACTGCCTTCGCGGCCCCGGTGGCGGAGGGTTGGCGGGTCCGCTACTTTTCCCCGGAAGGAGAAGTGCCGTTTTGCGGGCATGCCACCATCGCGCTGGGTGCGGCCCTGGCACTCCGTCACGGAGATGGGAGTTTCGCCCTGAAACTCAACGAGGCTGACATCTCGGTCACCGGCTGGCATGAGGGAGTTTCGATTGCCGCAGCTTTGGATTCCCCTCCAACCCGCAGCACGGCGGCCGATGAGGCCCTTGTGCAGGAAGCCCTGGTCCTGTTCGGGTATTCCCTTGAGGATCTGGATCCGAGCATGCCCCCTGCGCGGATCCACGCCGGTGCCAACCATCTGGTACTGGCCTTGCGCACCCGGGAAGCCCTCGCCGCCATGAATTACGACTTGGATGCGGGCCGGGTTTTCATGCGCAAGCATGGGTTGGTCACCATCCTCCTGGCGTGGATCGAAACCCCGCGCCAATTCCACACCCGCAACCCCTTCGCCTTCGGAGGCGTGTACGAGGATCCCGCCACAGGCGCCGCCACCGCGGCCCTGGGCGGCTACCTGCGCGACCTGCGATGGCCCCACGGCGGTTCCATCGATGTCATACAAGGGGAGGATATGGGAATGCGCTCCCTTCTGCATGCCGAGATATCTGAGGTTCGTGGCGCCTCCATCCGAGTTTCCGGAAGAGCCCGCCTGCTTTAGAAGGGTACTTTTGCGGAGCCATTCTCATTGAACAGGGGATCATTCAAACGCCCATGGCCACGATGCCCAGCCTCAGGGAAAAAGTGCGACCGACGCAGGGATTCTCATGTATTACCCAATGCCTGCCCACCTCTGCTGATCGCCCCGCAATCATCCTTGCCCACCTGCCAACACCAACCGAGGAGTCAACCGATGGCCGCGTATCTTTTAGCAGAATCGCAAATTACCGATCAAGCAACCTATGATAGCTACAAGAGGCAAGTTGCGCCGGTTATTGCCAAGTTTGGTGGTCAATTTATTGTGCGCGGCGGACCTATTGAGGTTTTGGAAGGCACATGGCAACCATCCAAACTCGTGATCATCGAATTTCCCGACATGGGGACGCTGAAATCCTGGTACACCTCAGCCGAATACGCACCTCTACTCGCGTTGCGCCAATCGGCTGCCACCGATCACCTGATCGCTGTTGAGGGTCTCTAGCTTGTTCTTTACTTCTGCCTGGACACAGACGAAGACTTCCTGATAGAACCTGGAGAGCCGGAGCCAATCGGTGGCGATGATTTTGACGTGACCGAAGACGGTAGACATGAATTCTCCAGACTGGCTTCGCTGATTATCGGTGAGATCCAGCCTGAACAATCAGGTTTTCTCGGCCGGGGCCGACCCCAAGGTAGCTGGGAACACATTCATCCTCGTTGCACTTCCACTTTGATACGGGGAGAACTGGGCAGCGAAGCCACAGGGGCCTCCTGGTGCGTCTGACTGGCCCTGACGATGCTTTCTGCGTGGACGCCGGGGTAGAGGGCGGCTTGTCCACCGTCCCTTCAGTCCTCATCGTCTTGATTAACAGCGTCGGTCTGGAAGAACCATTTCCTGGCATCCAGGTCATAGTTGCCCCCAAGGGCTTCAATAGCCTTGTGGATGAAGCCTGGCTCCAAAGACCTTTCTAGCTCGAATTCAGCAATTGCAAGGATCTCGGCGGCAGTCCATCCCTCATTTGGATTTCCCGCAATGATTTTACCAACCACCTCGGTATTGGACGGCCAGCGCGATTTGCCCCATTCCGGGAGATAAAGGTACTGGCCCATATCCACCTTCATGGCCCCCGATTGCAGGGCAATGGATTGGATCAGGGATGGATCAACATTCAAATCAATGCCCTGAACCCGTTTGGATAGTTCTTGGAGAAGCAAGGTGTAGTGAATGCCCTTCTGACGCTGGTTCAACGCCTGGAGCAGCGAATTCACTAGGATGGTTTGTTCTTCTTTGGAGTAAGGAATATCGCGATCGATCAAGCCCCAGAGTCCTCTGCCTACACGGATCAAGGGATCCTCCATCACGATCTGGAAAGTGGAATTCAAGCCACGATCGCGAAGCAGGCGTTGCCGAATCTCCACCGCCGTCATTGGCCGTCCTGCATTCCGGACCAGGGACACGATGGCTTGGTGAATATCAATCCGGAAAGCAGAGCCATTGATTGCAGCTTGTTTGGCGGTCCATACCATTCTGCCTAGCGGTACCACGAGCTCGGACTTCTTCAAGGCAATGCCAATGGCATGCGGCGTAATCTTTGAGTAGAGATCCGGGTAGCTTTCCGCCAGGGCTGAGTATATCTCTGAGGCATGCCACTGCCTCTGCGAATCGGAAGAGTTGATGAGATCCTCGACTTCCATTCGGAGGATATCAAGTTCCTCGTCGTCAAGGTCTAGGTGGGACCGAAGGCCATAGGTGCCACGTCCAAAAAGGAAGGCAATCTCAGAAAGAATTTTTCTGAGCCGGTTTTCATTGGCCTGGCGCCCTGATCGTTCCTGAACTCTGACCGCAATTTCCGTGATGTGAAGTGGAGTGGGAGATTCCACCAGAACAGCCTCGATGATCGGCATCAGGCTGCTACCCACGTTGACCAGGAGGTCCTCATCACCGTCCGTTCCAGAAAAATTCAGATTCGGGAGGACTTCCTCCCACAGTTCATCGCGTAATTCTTCGCCAGGACCAACCAACATGCCGTTGACCAAGACGTTGGCTTCTGCCCTGGTTATTCTGGTCTCGACCTGGGATTTCATGAGATTCAAGGTCGAATCAATCAGGCTATCCCACTGTTTTTGTTGTATTTGTGTTACGAAGTATTGCCCATTGTGGCTGATCAGCGAAACGGCACCTTCACAGCAATGCTCAAGAATCCAATCGAAGGCGTACGGGTTTTCAGCCACGCCAGCAAACCATGGATCAAGCACATCAAGGCCAAAGAGCGGCAGGGCAGACTGGCGATCCTTCAAATGCCCGAGCAAACGTGGGACAAGTTGGTTCTTGAACGGAGCGTTTCTTCTAAGGATCAGGAGATTTGCGGTCTCAATCTGCCGTACACGTTCCCTGCTGATGCCAAGATCCTTGCCAATGTCTTCCAGGGTCTTGGGTTCGCCCTCAAGCCCCATCCGGATGCGGATAACGTCTTGCCTGTTGGCAGGGAGGTGGCTGATCGCCTGTTCCAGTTGGCTCAGGAAAAGTTCGTCTGGCTGACCTTGGAAAGAACCCAGGCCACCATCCTGTTGGCCTGGGGTTTTCTGCTCCAACTTTTCGCCAACCCCTTCAAACGCCACGAGGTCACCTTCGCGATAGCCAGGGAACCATTTGCTGAGCATAAGGGTGGCCAACTCCGTGACCGTCTTCTTCCCCATGTTTTTCAACCCGAACAGCCCCTGAGTCTTTAGCTCCGCAATCTGATGAACGTACTCAATTTTGCCACTGGTGAAGATGTTCGTGGCCCGGACCGAGAGTTCAAAATTGCCCAGGGGGGCCTGGAGTAGGGACGATCCGGCTAGGTGGAGCCGATCGAGAACATTGGAGACGCTCGGAAATTCACCGGTAATGAACTGGAACCGGTAGACGTTCAAGTAGGAACGCAGCTTGTCCGGAAGGGCCATTTCCTTGCTGAACAGGGCATCATCATTCTGGATGCCAAACGCCATAGCGGCTTGGTGCGCCTCCGGGTTTTCGATGGCAAGTCTGGCTACCCATTCCGAGGATTCCGTCGGCTCGAAGGGCAGAGGCATGGGCACGGTAGGTAGCGGAACTCCCAGGAAGGAAAGTTGGCGTTGCCATTCGGTGGCCACCCCAAGCTCTGCCTCACTGGTTTCGTAGCCCCAACCGGACAGGATCGGGAAAAGCCCCAGGCCCTGGACGACGCAGACGGGTTTGCCAGTGGTGGCCAGGGGCTGGGGCAGAGCATCCTTGGCGGATGATGTCACCAGGATGACGCCCGGGAACCGTTCAACCGCTTCCTGGAAGGCGTCCGAATCTGGCCGCCAGAAGCCGATGTGTATGACGACTGTGTGATCCCGCTCAAAAATAGCCAGCTTGCAGGCATCGGTAAGGGAATCAAGGTCGCGGTGGACCGTGATGTTCCAACCTTCATCAGGCTGCCAATGCAGGAGATAGGCTTTAAGCGGAAGCACGAATCGTTACCCCTGGATCCCCTCTTCGACCTGCTTGAAGATCGAGGCAAAATCGATTTCACCAGCTTCGGCGCGGCGTATTAGTTCAGTTACGCCCCATTCCGCAAGCCGTTCGGCCCAGCGGTACACCGGCATGTCGCCCGTGGTGATCAAGGACTTGATGGCAGTGTAAATCTCCCTGTTGGGGTCAATCGTGGCGACGCTGAAAATGGTCCCGGCCCCCTGGATTTCATCGGGGATGACCCCCGAAGCCAGGGCCAGGGCGATCCCAAACCGGTAACCATCTGCCATCTGGTTGAAATGCTCGTCGTCCTTGAGGCGCTTGAGCCCAGTGTGGGTCTTCTCCGTAAGGCCAATCATGGTCGGTTCTGTCACCGTGCTGCTCATGCCGTCACCCGTTCGAGAATGGAATGCCGTGGGTTGACTTCCTTGATCTCATACTCCGCCCCAATCCTGGAGGCAATGGGGGCCAGATCCGTTTCCCTTCGGATTTCGCCATCATGGACCAGGAGCACGAGCTGGCTGGTCGTCGTGGGGAGGTAGCGGAGGATGTTGTCCCGATGATGTAAGTCAAGACGGCCAAAGGGGGTATCCATGACCACAGGGCCTGCGGCCCTGCCGGTCCGAGCAAGGCCGTCGATCAGGGACAGGGCCACGATCTGCTCCGCCCCAGCACTGCGGATGGTTACCGGATTCCCATGCTCATCAATGATGGTGAGGCCATAGTTGGTATTGATTTCCAGCCTGCTATAGGCTTTCTGTGTCGTGAGGGTCTTGAAGGATTCAGAGGCCCTGGCAGCGACACTCAGGCGAAGTTCCTCCCGGAGTTTTTCAATGCTGTCCGAAAAGACCTTGCCGAGATCACGGTAGATGGTCACCAAGGCCGTGCTCTTTTTCGCCCTAGCTCCGGGTAACCCTTCAATCGCCTTGGAGATGATGGCAAGTTGGTTCTTGGCCTCATCCAGCTTTTTTTGGGTGTCGTCGATCTCCTTACCGAGGGTGCCTTCCTCCTTGACCAACCCATCCCGCCTGACCTTCTTGTGGGCTACGTCAGCGTCCTCGTAGGTCTTGGCAGCCTCCCGCAATTTCTCCAGTTCATTCGCGATTTGGCTCTGTTCGATATTGAGCTTCGTAAGATCGTTGTCGATGGAGGCGATTCGGGGCCAAATGAGGGGTTTGATCACCTTGTTGAGATCCCGGATCTGGTCAGACAAGTGCAGGAACTGATGCTGGTCAACGGAAATTTGCCGCAGTTCCTCTTCAAGTACACCCAGATCATGGCCGACCTTGGCACGGTCCCCTTCCGGAGTAGGTTGTTTGCAGGTAGGGCAGAATCGCTTCTCCAGCATTTTCTTCAAATCTTCAATTCGGCCTTCCAGCTTGGTTCTCCGGGTCATGACCCCGGAGATGTCATCCTGGAGGTTCTGAAGCTGGGTCCGCTTTTCGAGCAGCTTCGGTTGCAACAGGTCGCGCCAGGCTTCCGCAAGCAGCTTCTGTCGATCTGCCTTCTTGCTTTTCAAGCTCTCTTCGACTTCTTTCTCTTTGCCCTTATAAAATTCGTACTTTTGTTTGTCCCTCAAGACAGCAGCCAATTTTTCGAGTTCATCATCGAGCTTGGTGCGGTCCTCCTTGTTGGTTTTCAACTTGTTCTTGAGGGATGACAAATCCAGATCGAAGGCTTCCTGCTTTCTCTGCCATTCGGCCTGCTTTTCCGCCTGGGCCTCCAGACCCTGAACATGCTTTAAATCCCTGGTTTGTTCCTTCTGGGCTTCTTTCAGCAGGGTATCAAGTTGATCCCTGCCTCTGGTCAGGGTCGGGACGCCGAGCACCTGCTCGATTGCGTCCTTGATCTCCTGGGCGGCGGCGTTGCCTTCGATCAGGAGGTTTTCGTATTCCTGGAGGAGTTCGCCATCGAACAAGAAGAACCGGGATACCTGTTCCGGGACGAATTGGTTGATCTCCTGTTCGATGAGATGGGCCGGAATGGCCAAACTGTCTTTGAGCAGCCCAGAGATGACATCAAAATCCTCGGGCCGACTCGGCTTGGTCACCAAAGGTCTCTTGGTGGCCCGCCGACTGAGCGTGTAATGGTGCCCGTCTGCCTCGAACTTGACGCACGTCTCCATGGTCCAGTCGCCTTCCAGGGCGGCCTCCTTGTTCACCAAGTCCTGAAGGGGGATTTCCCGAAGGTGGCGACCTTTGGCGACCTGATAGAAGGCCCACCGCAATGCATTGAGGATGCTGGTCTTGCCCCGCATGTTGTCGCCGTAGACGACCAACACATTTTTCACCGAATCGCTGGGGAAATCGAGCTTCAGCATGCCCTTGAAAGGCATGAAATTGGTTGCCGTCAAAGAGATGAGCTTCATTTTACGCTCCCCCCTTCGGTGCTCGGCATGGCTTGGGCGAATTCATTTACCAGCCGCTTCATGTCCTGGTAAGAGGCTTGGGGATCGCGATCAAACTGATGCCGCCGCTGAATGGCATAGGCTGAGCGAATCAAGTTGACTTCGAGGGGCAAGTTCAACTCCTTGGCCACCAATAACAGGGTGTCCAGGGCCATGTCAGGAACTTCTGGTCCGCTCATGCCTCCTCCTCGCTTTCGTCTTCAATGCCGTCTTCAACCGTCAGATCCGGGTCCAAGCCGAGATCCAAGGCCATGGCGCGCAGGTTGGCACCCGAGTCCCGGTTGATTGCAGATTTGGAGAATTCCATGGCCCGGAGCAACTCGCTTTTCAGGATGGCTAACTGTTCCGGCTCATCCTCCAGAGAGTTCGGGATGACAATGGCGTCATGGATGACGGCAACGTACTTGTCCGCTGCCTTCCTCAGCACCCGGCCGCGCCGCTGGATGAACTGCCTCGGATTCTGTGAACTTGCCAGGATGAATGCATGCGTGATGGTCGGGATGTCGATGCCCTCGTCCAGGCATTTGATGGAAACCAGAATGCCGCCAAAGGTCTTGAAATAGCTCAGGGTCGCATATTGATCACCAACCATGCCCGTGTGGTATTCGATGGGGGCCAGGTTGAATTTCCGCAACTCCGCCAAGACTTCGCCAAGCTGCGTGGAATCCTCGCAATAAACCAGCCAGCGTTCGCCCGTGAGATACTCCCGGCTGATGATCGACCCAATCAGAGTGATCTTCTCGGCAGCCTTCTTGGCCACCCTGGACCGCTGGATCAGGAGCATTTTGACCCGGTCCGACAAGGGCCGGTTGCCCTTGGAATCAGCATTCTGTTTGACGATCTCCAGGGTTATTTTCTTTGATAAGTCATGCCAATGTTTGGATTCCTTGGCATTAAGGTGAATCGGGTGGGGGAAATACTCGTATTCCACGAGCCGTTTGGCCTTAATGGCGTCCTGTAGGGTGAAGGGCGGCTGGATGATGGGGCCGAAGTAATCAAGGATGTTCTGGGTTCCTTCGAGATCACCGTACCGTTTTGGCGTGGCGCTAAGGCCGAGGCGGGAGCCGGACTTGATCTGCATGGCCTTGGAATTCTTCCGGCTCCCGATCTGGTGGACCTCATCCGCAACTAACATCAGGTGGTCGCCGCCGGAAAGCGCCGCAAGGAATTCATCCATGGATGCGGTCTGCATGGTCGAGATCACGATTCGCTTTCCCAGATTCGGGTTCCGGCAGGTGAAATCCTTGAGCTTCCCGTTCTTCCGCCAACGGCTGTTGCCGCTACCGGCCAGCAGGACGATGGCATCGGGGATCTCCTGGCTGACCTCTCCAGCCCATTGATCCAGCAGCAGGCGGCTCGGGACCAGGATCAGGACCGGCTTCCCTGCGTCAACGTGCTTCTTGATGACCAATAGGGCTGTGAAGGTCTTGCCACTCCCAGTGGCATGTTCAAAGATGCCCATGCGGCCATAGTCCTCCCAGGACTGGATGGCGGCCAACTGATGGTTCAGAGGGGTTCGTTCCTTCAACTTCGGGCCAAGATCTTCATCGCTCACGCTGTCCAAGTCTCCAAGGGAAACGTTGATGAGTTTTTGCTTCGGCGCATCCGGAAAAGGAATGGTCAAAACACCTGGCACAACGCCCGACCAGAGGCGGTCGAAATAATGGTCATGACGATTGACCCTGTTGGCTTCAAAGTCCCCGTGCCAGTTACAGAAGACTTCGATGGCCTCGTGGTTGCCATGCAGATGCCAGCCCCTCCATGTTTCGTTGGAAGAACCTATGAAGCTGATGCTGTTTTCGTAGGCATCTTTGAAGATACCGATCTTCTCGTGGTACTGGCCGGAACTACCCGGCCGAAAGGCAATCTTGATTTCTAGAGAGCCGACGGCAATCAAGGTCGCCAGCACCTGGGTCTGATAGGAGGTGGCTTCCGAGGAGAGCAACCGATCGATTTCCTCGGACAAGGACCGTTCTACCACCTGGCCGCGGGCATCGTAGCCATCCTCGATCGAATGGACATCTTCCTCTGTTAAGTCCGGGGAGCAGACCAATTGGATCTTGCCGCCACGTCGGGCAAATTCAATGATGGGCGTCCCGATCAGATAATAGACGGATGAACGGAAGAAACCGACAGCCCGTCGGTAATGCACGGCCTGATAAAGGCAGGGCCGATAGAAATCCTCGACTGGATCAGAGTCGCCAGTTCGATATTCCGTGTTGATTGGCAAGGCTGCCAACCCGATGTTTGGCATGGTTTGTCACCTGCTGGGACCACGAAGGCGGCGGTCGATGAAACGGGCTTTTGAGGATTCCATGTAGGTATCTTCAGCCTCCGTAACGACCCATCGCCGGTTCAGGGCCTGGGCAACGGATCCGGAGGTGTTCGAGCCTCCAAAGGGGTCGAAGACCAAGTCGTGCTCCTCCGTCAGGAAGGAAACGAAGAAGGCGACGAGGGTTTGTTGCATCCTTGCCGGGTGTGACTGGATACCCTTGGCGCGGCAGTAATCCAGGTATGGATCACCACAGGAGATCGTATTGGAAATTGATAAAAGGGAACCGAGAAAGGCTTCCAGTGAATCGTCCGTGAGGCAGGACGACGCGATCGCCCCCCCGTTGTCCCTAAGGAATGAGGTAGCTCCGATGTTATGTTCGCTTGGGCGCCTTCCTGAATTATATTTCTGTGCCTTCAGCAGCTTTAGCATGGACTTGCTATAGGGCAGCAAGGCCCGGCGATTGTCGGCCTTGGGCCTGGGTGTCTTGGACAGCCACCAAAGCCTCGTCCAGCTATCTTTCATCCGGCAGCGTTCCACATTCACGTATTGAACCGGGCTGGGCAGCCGTGCGGGGTTCTGGCAGATGAATTCCTGGCAGAGGTGCAGGTTGGCGGCCTCCTTAAAGGCCATGAGTGCCTTCATGGGCAACAGGCTCATGGTCGGCTGATGGGGATTCCAGGCGTTCCCGATCTCAATGACGATGGATCCATCAGGGGCAAGAAGGGAGGTTAACCTTGGGGAAAGGTCTTCAAGCCATGACAGGTATTCCTCCCCATTCAGGTTGCCGTAACTTTTCTTGTTGTTCAGGGGGAAGGGGGGTGAAGTGATGAGCATGTTCACTTTCCCTAGCAGCCTTTTGCCATGGGAACTGGCCAGGAACTCTTCGATCTTGGTCTGGTAGTACTTGCCGAGATACGTCTTATAACCAGGGAATGGACGTTTCATGTCTTTTGTTGTGATGATCCGGCTAGGCGCGTCAAGGGCTTGATCTGACCCATACGGTTCCAAGGGCATGGCTTCATTCAGTAGATGCATGGGCAGAAGTCCTGCTGCTATAGGTCTGGAGGAGTTGCTGGATGGAACCGCCTGGGTTTATGAAGATTTGGAACTGAACCTTTACAATATCAGACCCATACGATGTCGGGGGTGTGAATCATAAATATCACCTTGGATGAGGGACAAATACTGTCCAACCGGCAGTAATTGATGGTCCCGGGAAACCGCCCCAAATCACCCGCTACCTCCATAACGGCAGTGTGTATCGAGGTTGCAGTTTGCAAAATTCCCCTTTGCCAACAATCAGCATTGCAATCCGGAACGCCCCGAAATCCAATCTGTGCCCAGCACCTACCCCAATTACCTGGTAGAGTTCACCCAATTTGATCAATTTCTGGCTACTCTCCCAGCAAGGCGTTGACAGCCAGAGACGTGAATAGACCATGCAGTCGCTTCGCTTGGGCGTCGCTCAGGCCGGGGTTGCTGAGGATACGGCTGATATCGCTGAGGACCGCTTCCTTGACGGGTGATATTGCCTGGGTGGGGGTAGATTTAGAAGGCAGGAGGGGTGTCGCCTGCATGGGCGGGGCCTGAACGGGGGCAGCTTCAAAGGATTTGCGAGTTCTGGGCTTCCTGAGTGGCATTGCAGTAGAGGCGACAGTGGCATTCAAATTAGAGATTGCTGCGGGAGCAGGTTCAGCGTCCTTGATGTCGCTTGCATGGTCGGCCACGAGCGCAGACGCGGACTCTTCGGCAACTTTCGCGGCCTCGGCAGGCTTTGCACCTTTGGTTTTCCTCTTTTCCTTCGGTTTGGCAGCCTTGGTGGCCTTCTTGGGGGCATTGGGGACGAGGTCGCGGACCGTGGTCGGGATCGACGAGTCCTCCGGCTGCCCAATGAGTTCGAAAAAGAGGTTCCTCTGGGTCGGAGTGAACTCACGACGGCCGTTTTCCACCAAACTCAAGGTGTTGACCGTGGCTTTTAGTGCCTTCTCCACTTCCACCTGGGTCTTCTTGGCCTTTTCGCGGTAGTCCTTCACCTTTTTGGCCCATTCCGGGACCACATGCGCGATTTTGGGGGCATTCGTTTTCGGGTTGCTCGATTTTCTCGGCATGAGGTGGTCTCCGAATGGGTTAAGTGACAGCTATGAGCAAATATTAACCGGGTTGGCCGCTCAACCCAGGCCCATCTTCGGCTTTGACGCTGGCAATGGGCGAGATGGAGCCATGGGGCTTTTCCTGGCGCATCTGGTAGGCCCTGGTGGCGGTCTCTGCGGGGACGCCGGAACGCAGGGCGGTCCGTCCACCGTTGCCGAACCCTTCCGCTTCCCGAGGGTGACCCGGCTCCCCTGGCCTTCACGTCCTCCCCTTTTGGCGTGATATCTTCACATCCCGGCGGTCTTCCGAGAAGGAGCCCCATGACGATCCACCCGATCGTTCCTACGCCCGACCTACGGAGCCAGTTGATCCTCCACTTGCGGTCTTCAGACGGCTCCGATATCTCCTGGGCAGCCGAAGCCCTCAAGGCCAGCTATGTCGCCGTGGAGGACGCCCTGGACGCCATGGTTGAGGATGGGCTGGCCTTCAAGGACGGCTCCTACGATCCGGCGGTCTACCTCCTCAAGGGCGGGTTGTCCGATTAGGGTTGATCGACCAGTAGAGAGAAAAACGGTGTTGGTGAGCACGACTGGCGGGTGACCGGTGGGACCAGCACTGACACTTGGTCTCCGCAGACGATGTGGACCCGTCAGCCTGGGTGAACCAAGAAAATCCCCTGAGGAGCAGGAGGACTCAGGATGTTTAAATGTTGTTATCTTTTTTTGTTGTTTTGTTTTATAGTTTTTGTGTTTTTTGGTTATTGACAAATAAACCTTTAAACATTTATACTAAGAATTGAGGAGAACCAATGACACTCGTGGGTATCGCCAACATCAAAGGGGGTCAGGGGAAGACCACGTGGGGCTGTTCCCTTGCCTCCTTCCTGAAAGCCGAGATTTTCGACTTGAACCCAGAAAATGGAGACGCCTTCGCATGGGCGGAGGAGGGCACGAAGTATCCGGCCCGCCTCGTCTACCAAACCGAATTGGGCGTTCTGGAGGACGCTGCAAAGGGGAAACCGTGGATCGTCGCCGACTGCCCGCCCTGGGATGGCCCTGAGATCCGCGCCGTCCTCGGACTTGCCAAGGTCATCTTGATCCCAGTCGCCTCCGGCTATCAGGACCTCCGGGGTCTTGCTCGAATGCTGGATCTGGTCCGGGAAGCCCGACAGAACGCTAACCCAAGGCTCCTGGTCGGGATCATGGGCAATGGGAGGCGCGCTGTCGCCTTCACGGAGTCATGGAAGACCGCCCTGGAAGGCTGCCACGACCCGAAGCACAGAACCCACTACCTCGGGACCGTCCCCCAGCGGCAGGGTTACGTGGACGCCTTTGGGGCTCACCTGCCAACCTTTCAGGCTCCTGGCCTTGCAGGACAGGAAGCCAGGGAGTTCTTGACTAAATTTGTTTCTCTGTTAAAAGGTTAATAACAGATTAACAAAGGAACACCCATGGCCAACATCAAACGCCCTGCTCCCGATTCCGCGAAACGTTGGATGGCCGGTGGTCAGGAGCACCGTCCACAGCATGAGGCCCGGCTTGCCAGTGCACCACCTACAGAAATGCCAACGCCAACTGCCGCCCCTTCAAACGCTCCCAATCCCAAGCCGGGAGGACGCCCTAAGGCATTTCACGGTCCCACGGGGCGTCTGAATCTCCAACTTCCCGAGGAGTTGGTAGGGCAGATCATTTTGCGAGCCCGCCGGGAGAAGAAGACTCCTGGCCAACTTGTCGCTGAACTCTTGAATCCGCTTCTTTGAGAAAACCTGTGCTGAGGGGTCCGGTCGCCTTCAGAACCTCATGACGGAAAAGAAAAAGGAGCCGGGGAGAGAAACCCTGGCTCCTTTCGGTTTTGGAAATGTCCATTATTTCTTCTTGCCAGCCCTCGCTTTGGCCAACGCCTTCTGAGCGGCCGGATTGCCCTGACGATTGCTCGTCTTGACGAAGCCCAGCTTCGACTCACCGAAGTTCTTCTTGAATGCAGAAATGCAATCGATTGCCTCGGTCTTGAACTCGGGCTTCGTCACGGTTTCGAGGAAAGCGTCAACCACCTCTTCAGGACTGCCCTTGAACCGCTTGCAAATGCTTTTAGAGAAAATCTCCGCTGCCTTAGCTACCTTGGACGGCCTTTGAGAGGCCGGGTTAGGAGCAGGTCGATTTTCCTCCTGGAGCTTTTGGAAGGAACTCACCGCCACAGCAGGAAGCAGACCGTATGTATCAAGCGCATCCAGGACAGCGGGATACTTTGCCAACCCCTGGTAGAAGGCGCGGTCCATCTTTGGACCCGAAAGATTCTGGAGTGCGTTCAGAAGTCTGGTGACCACTGCTGCAGGAACTTTCTCAGTTCCAACCAGGAAAGCTGCTTTGTTAGCTTTGCTTGTCCCTTTGACAAAAATGACTGGTTCGGCCATAGATTCTCCTTTTGGATGCCCCGTGGGAATTATAGCACGAATATTTTTTGATGCCTATCATTGTGGCTCTGGTATGAAAATGGGAAAGGTCTTCTGCCTTGCATGATTTGGTTCTAGGATTCGAAGCCCCACCTCGATGTTTATTCCGGGGAAACCGATGGATTGGCCAACCTCGGTCAACGTAGAGACATGTGGTCTCTTCTCAAAAAGTGGGCCGCTGATATGAATAAATAGCCCCAAACCGTCAGGAATACACTTCTCTAGAAAATAAAAATCACCAGATATTTTGGAGGGCTTTAGGGTTATGGTCTCCGCCTAATATCGTATAGGCTGCCAGATGTTTCATCTGTTGTCCAGCTTGTTCACGGCTCATTCCCCGAGCCGACAATTGATCATAGTCGGTCTTTTCGTGCCGGTAGACCGCCTCAGCCCACTTCTACTTCGCCTATTCGAGTGAGATGGCACCAACCATTACCGCGATTCCCAAAGTCGAATCGTCATAGCAGTAAATCAAATTGTTGTAGTAGTTGACCCCATTTTGGAAGGGTGGTCTTTCCTCTTGCCCGTGGATGTGATGTTTTGTTCTAATTCTGAGGCTAAGAGCGAAGCTCGTTTTGATGAATTTAAAATTCTCGCCTACCGCTCTCAAAAAAACCAAACCGTTGAAGCTCAGCTAACCCTGTCCGCAAGTAAGTTTCAATTCCATCAGCAATTTCCGCATCTGACCAATAATAGCACTCTCCGGGATAAACACCTTCGGCAACAAGCATAATCGACGAGAGGGGGCTGGATTTTGTGGACTTTATCCAGGAGTTCGCGCTAACCTCCTCCGCCCAAAAATAGGTGCCGTCCGGACGAACATACAATGTGTGGAAGTTGTCGCCTCTGGATGCCAATCGTTGTGCCTCGATCACGATTTTGTGTATTTCTTTGGTCAGTTGGCCTTTTGAAGTAAGATTGGTATTAAGTGTTTTCATGTGGACTCCTTCAGGATTTGGGCTCCTGGATGCCTAATTGCCGAAAAGGTGGCCGCTGATATGGCTCAACGGCCTGAAGCCATCAGGGGTCATCCCCGGCCATGCCCGGTCGCCCCGATTTCCAAGTCAGATTACAAATCTGACTTACGGTCTGGGAAAACTTATACCTGCCTTTGCGAGACCCTCTTCAATCGGGAGTTCCTCGCAACAATCCCAAGCGATCTGCACCGCATGGAGGACGGCCATAACTTCCGCTTCCGTCAGGGCCAAGAGTTTCTTGACCAGAGCTGGTCCGTCAATCTCCCACTTCTCATAAAGGCCATCTGGTTCAGAATCTTCTATCTTCGAACCGAGGAACTTGTTGCCCTCTGTAGTCCAATGAAGATCAATGAGAGTTCCGTCTTCTTCGAAACCGAGTTCTTCCTTAAAAGTGCCTCCATTCAGGACATCACAAATAGCCATCCATTCGTCTTTTGAGAGATTGGGCTGATGTTCCTGGATAAAAGTCTTGATATTGGCAAGATGCCCTGTCGTGTGAGTGATCGTGTTCATAGTAACCTCCTTTAAGGTTGTGACCCTTGTAGCTCGGTGGGATCGGTGTCACCGTTTTGTTCTGTTACCTATTACTGAGGGCGAGGGATTCTTCATGAAGAGAAGTTTTATTTTTTTTTGGGGGGGGGGGGGAGTGGGGCGTATCTGTGTACGAGACGAACTGTGGGCCAGAAAGATGTAGCGTTAGGGTTTTTGAGATCTTGTTCATGTTTGATCCTTTCAAATAGGATGCAATCGGGACGTCCATAAAGAACAATACTCAGTGCGACCCAGACCCCATGAAATAAATCTTCCACTTTCTAACATTCTTAAGTGGACCCGAGAACCATAGATAGATACCCCGGAATGGGTGTTCCTTCAGATTCCCGCCAAGAGGTGCTTTGTTGGCTCAAAAACACCTCAAAGGCAGAAACCGTATAACAGATAATCCAGAAGAGCAAGTGATCAACGGGGCCTTCAAGCGTTTTAACTTGGCAAGATCTCAGCCTTCTCGGCTGAAATTTGAGCATCTATGCGTTCAAGCTCTTTCTTAATCATCCTGTTGATCTTCAGGGCAAGCTCAGGGGTGGCCATATCCCCGAACACGGCGCGAGCCGCTGCCCATGAGAGGCGGAGGTCCGTCATGATGTCCCACATGATGCACTCGACAAGATCACAGTCATTGTCTTCCGAATACTCTTCGGCGAGTTTCTCGTATGCCTCTTGGTATGGGTAGTCCTTTAAGAATTTGGCACGAATCTTTTCGGCATCTTCTAAAGTCGGGACTCTGAACTCACTGTTGTTGTTCTCCATCAAACCATCTCCAGGTTACCGTCCCAGGCCGTAACTTTCGCCTATGGGTGCGACTCAAGTCTCGGAAGTTCTGGCTCCTGAGGGTGGTTGAGTCGTTCCATACAGATTGATACTCAGGTCCAAGCCATCTTCGAGAACAAAAGATTCCGGTTTCTCGAATTTCTGATGGTGACGGTATCTGGCTGGACTCTCCGGCTGGCGCATCGTCCGCCAGAGGCCCCGGCAGGTGCGGCAGGAACGGACCGATGGCAAGGTAATGTGACCACTTAGGGTTCCGGGGTCACCCGGCTTGCCCTGCCGCCCAGGAGCCTCCAGGTTGAGTCGAAAGGGTCTTTCCACAGGATGATGCCCAAAGGACCAAGCAAGGTCTTCCAGGGGCACCTGGGGGAGCAGAGAGGGCAGGAAATCATTCCTAGTAGGAATCCAGATTAGAGCGTGAGCCCATAGGGTTGAACCAGTAGACATAAATTATCGAAGCAGAGAAAGGTGAGACCAAAGAGAAAAAAGAATGTAATGAAATATAATATTCCATTTGATTCCATTATTTATTACATTACATTGCTGCCGTCGCAAGCATTCGATGCGGCCGTATACGATTGCAATAATTCCTTTCTCCTACCATCATACGACCAAAATATAAGTAGCCACATTATCCAACTACCGAATGTCATAGATGAAGGGGTTCAGTGAAAGGAATCACTCAGCCCTAATTTCGGAGGTAGCAGTATGGCAAGACCAGCAAACGAGGAGAACCGATTAGAGGTGATCCTAGAAAACAGCCAGAAGGTCAGAGATAAGGCGAAGATCCTTCTGGACTCCACAACCACACGGATTTCAATGGATTTTGAAACCCGATACGGGATGGCGGTGTTCCAAACCGCCCACCTGAAAGCACATCTTGAAGAACAGCCTGAATGGGTGGCCCTTAAGATTAATCAGGATGTTCTCTTCTCCCTGCTGAGAGAACTCGGGTGGGCACTGGTTCCGATAAGGATTCCCGCTCCTGCTCAAAAGCAGATCAAGGCATGGAAGAAAGGTAAATAATATGACCAAAACAACGACATCTCCAACAAAATCCTACGCTGAGACTTATCCCGATATCCCCATCAGTTGCGAGTTACTCCTGAGCGGTATCTACTCCAATGAAGAACTAGGACTCCTTTGCAAGGCATCGGCTCTTTTCTGGAGAGACCAATTACCGCAAGACCCCAAAGAAGCCGCAGAAGCCCTTGGCATCCCTTCCGAGCAATGGACCGAACGGGCCACTCAAATCATGTGGCATTCCTTTATGGTCGGTGCGATGGGCTGGATGAGGCGCAATAAACACTTGAGTTTTATCAACAGCGAGAACTCTAAGAAACGCCAGAGGGACACAACCTCTAACCCTCAACAACCTGAACCCAACTCTCAAGGTAATGCAGTAGAGGTGAGCCAAGAACAAATCGACGAATGGGAAAAAAATAATGAGGAGAACCGATAATGATTGTGTGCAATATCTGCAATGACAACAAATGGCTTTACACTAAGCAGGGGCAGATAATTCCATGTGAATGCCTTAAAATCAAATGGGTCAATGAACTCATTAATAAATCAGGGATTCCTGAACGTTATGCTACTTCTTCTCTCTCTAAGGTCCACCCGGCTCTCCTAAAAGGGCTTCCTGAAACATGGCACCGAGTAGTGGAGAAGGGTGAATTACCCGAATATCGTAAGTCTGGTTTCATTATCAGCAGTCCTCTTGCGTGTGGCAAAAGTTCCGCTGTTGGTCTCTACCTAATGAGTATATTCGGAGCCATGGCTGAACGCCAGATTCGACCAAATAGCCCCTCACATCAGCACCTATGGTGTAACTGGGCATCCGAATATGACTGGTTCCAGCAGAATTGCATCAATACCGAAGATCTTAATAAAAAGCATAACGCATTTTCCTATGCCAGCATTGTCATCCTCGATAATCTTGGTAGTGAGTCGATAAAACAAGAAAGTTTTGCTTCAAAACAACTAAATCGCATCATTTCGACCCGATATGAAAAAGGTAAATCAACAATCGTAACGACCAATCTCAGTAAAAAGCAGCTTTTCGAAAGATACGGAGATTCGCTCTTTAACAAGTTGGTCAAAGATTCAATATATTGTGAAATCAAGGAGAAAAAATAATGAGTTTTTGGCGCATTTTCCACAATTTGATCAGGCATGATGATTCTGAAGAAGAAACTGTCAGAGCTAACAAAGCATGTGAATGGTTGGTCGAAAACGGATTGAAATTAAGGCAAATATGCTCTTGTCAGCGAATCGAAATATTATCGCAAATTGCATGTTTTTGGTATAAAGAGAAAATGGCGCCATCTTATGCTATTCTACGAGAAACGATAGAGCGTAATTCTATTGTTCTTGGAGTAATTGATGAAATAGCTGACTACGAATCACAAGAAGAATTGAAAATCCATAGTATTAACGATTTGGGTCAGCTTCTTACCGACTTTCAGGATGAATGGAAAAGGGAACGTCTCGCACAGGTTCTGAAAATCGTACGGGCTATCAATAATAGCTCCTGGACGAACCCCAAAGACCACAAAGTGTACTCTGGTTCAACCGATGCAGTCAAGTTCATGCTTCAACAACTTGAAACCGGAGTAATCACGACCGGAAACACGGCACTCAGTGGTGCGCTGAACGATACGGCGAAGGAGGTGATGGGGCTATACGATGGGTTCAAAGCTGACCGACTGGTTGGTAACCATCGCATCCACACTGGTATCCAGGAAATTGATCTCCATGTCCCAATCAAGCATGGGGATTTCGTGGGAGTCCTGGGATACGCAGGGCAGCGTAAGTCCACCCTGTGTCGCACGATAGCCTACAATGCGGCTAAGCAGGGATTCAACGTTCTCCATGTGTCCCTGGAACAAACCTATAACGAGGAACGGATCAATTATTCACTCATTCATTCGGCTGACCCAAAGTTTGCCAGCTATAATCTTAAACCAACAAAGAAGAACTTTGAAGATGGTTGTCTCTCCGAGAAAGAAGAAAAATACATACGCGATATAGTCCTTCCTGATCTAGAAGAGAATCTTCCAGGCCGACTCATCATTCGGCAGCCTACAGATGGGTCTTCATGGAGCAATATCAAGATGCTTGCCGAAATGACCAATCAGACCACGCCAATTGACTTGTTCTTCGTGGATTACTTAGCTCTCGTTTCTACAAGTTCAGGGCGTGATGCGAGGGAAGAGATGGAGCGGAACATCAAAGATGCGAAACAAATGGCACTTCAGTTTGATAATGGTCGCGGCGTTGTGTTCCTCACCCCAATCCAAGGTAATCGAAAAGGGTATGAAGAAGCCAAGAACACGAATGGCGTGTGGGATATGACTGGAGTGAACCTCTACTCCGAGTTTGACAAATCCGCCGACCTGATTCTCAGCACCTTCATTGACGAGGCTCTTCAGGAAGAAAGCTGTATCTCCATTTCTTCTGTAAAAATAAGACGAGCTCCTCCTCTGCCAATTTTTACAACTCCAGTTAATTGCCACGTTGGGCTAATCGGAGCCCCTTACAGCTTGTCGTTGGCTAGAGAAGAAGATGAAGTTGGATTTTCCACGCTTGGCAACATGCTCCGCACGATAGAAAACGCTGTCTGAAAAAGCCGTTGCCGATGCTTGGGTTGGGACTGGTGGTCGTTGATGTTCATCGTAGCCGCGACCCTCATTTCCGCTGCTGAGGCCAGGGGTGGCGATGCATTTCATCCATGCTGAACAGCAGGACACGCAGGAGCCGCCACCTCTCCGCAATCTGGAAAACGTGAAACCCCTGTTTCAAATCGGGGATTTTAATGCCGCGATTTTTTTTGTGACCCGATTTGACCAAATCGTATTTTCAATAAATATTTAATTTATCCTGCCACCCTACCCCCCACCCCTTTGCCCATAGCGACTCTAAGGTCTTGGGATGGTAAGTTTATAGGTTGGGCTGGCCGATGCGACGCAAACCGCTCTGAGTGCTCTAAAGATATTTGGGATTCCCTGATGCAATCCGCCCATGCTGGACCATGTAAGCAACTTCAGTCGGTATCACAAATTAGCTTTGACGGCCTGTGTCTGGGGAATGTCAACGCTCCGATACTCCCAGACGATTTCGCAGGATGGCGTTATAGCAACTGAAGGCACCGTCAAATGGTTCAACGCAGAAAAGGGCTACGGATTCATCACTCCCGATGGAGGCGGCACTGATTTGTTCGTCCACCACACCGCTATCCAGGGCACCGGCTTCAAGACCTTGGACGAGAGCCAGCGGGTCAGTTTTGATACCGGCCAGGGCCAGAAAGGCCCCCAGGCGACCAACGTAACCAAGCTCTAGGTTTCACCTTGAAGCAGCCCTTGGCTTCTCCCAGGCCAGGGGCTGTGACTATGAGGTTCATGGGCGCGGTTCCGCCATGGTGGGAAGCAATTCGGTCTCTTACCCAAGGGCCTCAGCGGCGGGGAGTCCCTGAACACACGCTCTTTGGTATGATTCCCAGAAGAGTGGAAGGCAATCTTCCGCCCTTCCAAGCCTTTCTGCCATCTGCGAGGATTTCTCGATGCCCTCCACCCTCCTGATCGCCCAAGTGGTGTTGGTTGGTGGCGCATTCTAGGTGCGGCAAACTTGGCGGAATGCAAGTATGGATGCCCGTCGCAATCAGGCCCCTTTGAGGGGTCAGCGACGGAAATCCCCCGGCACCGCCGGGGGATTCTTACTTGTCAAACTCACGGATAAACTTTGGACCATCGTGGTTTTCTATACCTTGACCGCTTCCGGCCAGTGCCGGGTGTGGATGACTTTGTGGTCGCGGCCTTGCAGGCCATGCAACTCCTGCCAAAACCACCAATGCCATTGCGTAGTTTCTTGTCGTAGAAATCCATGAGAGACCGGATTTCTCCACACTTCGGGCAAACCTTCTTGGTGCCATTTGTTATGGAATCGGCATCTTCCTTGATTTGGCCAACGGCAACCGAATCCAAATCCTCCATGCTGGCCGTCTTGGCGAGTTCGTATAGGCGGCTGGAAAGGACTGTGATGAGGTCTTTGCCGAGGTTGAAGCGATTCAGCCGGAGGAACCGGTAGCCGTAGGACTCAATAACCATCTGACGCTCGATATCCTCTGGTTTGTAGTAGTGCTCCCAGTTCCCGCTGTGGATCTGGCCGAGATTGGTGAAGTGCTCTGCAAAGCCGTCGTATTCGATGACAACATTGAGCGGATTGCGATGGTCATGCAACTTCAAGAGGAAGTCGCACCGGTATGCAGGATGTTTATAGAATGGGTCCAGTTGCTTGAGATACTCGCCAATTGGGAACTGGGCGATGACCTCGATCCGTTCTTGCAAATTTTGGTAGAACTGGGTTTTTGAAATCCAGTCCAAGACCTTGCTCTCCATGGGGGAGGATTGGTCAGTATCCTCGGCGGAAGGCAGAATCTTGGTTTCGAGCACCGTCTTGTAGTGCATGAGAGCTTCGCCGATGGAACCGTGAAAAGCCTCGACAGGCTTTGATAACACGAACAGGATGCCTTCCTTGGCTCTGGAAAACCCTACGTTGAGCCTCTGGTATTTGAGCGCATCCTCGATTCGTTCCTCAGCATCCTTGAGTTCCACCGGGAAGACATAGTTTAGGGAGTCATGGGTTGGCGTGGCGACCATGGAATAGATGATCAGGTCGCGCTCCTCGCCCTGGCAGGTGTCGAACGTCATGACCTTGAGTCGTAGCTCTGAGTTGAATCTTTCTCCGTAAGCATCACGGAAGAGCGTGTCGTTGAGTACCTTCACCTGTTCTCGAAAAGGGGTGATAACCCCGACCGTCAGATCTTCGTTCTCGTCGATCATCCGCCTTAACGTTTCGAGGATGTGCTTGGCCTCGGCGGAATTGGTGTTCCTGCTCTTGCCGTCATTGGCCCCGTCGGTAATGACGTCGAAGCGAATCACTTCGTCGATCGGAATGCTTCTAATTTTGATGGCTTGGAGGGCGTTTCCATAGAACTTCTTGGATGAGAAGCTGATCAGTTCCTGGTAGCCCCTGAAATGCTTGTGCAGCATGGTCTGGTAATTCGAGATAAGGGCGAAGAACTCCAGGATCGACCTCTTCACATCAAAGTGTTTGAGTCGTTGGAGTTTGGTGGCCGCATCGGAGACGTTGGCTCGAAAGTAAGCCTCGATGTCTGTCAGGTGACCCGCGTTGATCGCGTTGCTGGCCTGGGATGACTTCACATTGCTGAACTGCTTCTGGTCGCCGAAGACGATGACCTTCTTGGCTCGGAGCAATGCGGGAAGTGCTTGGGCTACCGAGACCTGACTGCCTTCGTTGATGATTACTACCTCAAACAGCCTCTGTTTGAGCGGGACATACTCCGCATAGTCGCGGATCCCGGCGATGATGCAGGGGAAGGCATCCGAGAGGTGGTGGAACTCCTCCTCCGGAAACTTCTGCTTTGCCTTGATGACACCACCGATTGATTTGGCTGTGGCCGACTTGTTGGTGACGAAATTCAGGAAACGCTCGTCGATTTCCCTCGTCATCCGGGCTGTGTGCAGTTGCTCTAGTCGGGACTTGGTCCCGACATAGTCCATGGTGGGGAGACTCGCAAAGGATGTTGTCACCTGCTGCCAAGCGTGAGCGTATTGGCAGGCCAAAACAACGAAATGGAGGAGTGACTCAATGCCTTTGATGTTCGCAGTCCCATAGTCTGGGCGGACGTTTGGAGGAGGTGGGAATACCGCCTTCGTGAACCCGTCAATCAGGTTGAAGTATTCAGCGACGCCCCTCAGGTTGGCCTCTCCGCTGCGCAATAGCCGATAGATGAAACCGACTTCCTCGGTGAGATCCGTTTGGTTGGCCAGAGCACAGATCTGCCCGACCATCCCGAGGGCGATTTTCAAGTCGGGGATGTGCCGGTGGAGGTCAACCGGATCAGGGCATGGTAGGGCTGCACCAACCTGCATGTTGAGAGCCTGCACTCGTCCTTTCCGGAACAAGAACCCGAACAATGGCATCCGAAGATTTTCGTAAGCCATCAGATATTGCATCAGGATCGGCTGGTGTTGCGCCTCCAATACCGTGAACAGTTTGAGGGCCTTGGGATTTCGAAGGGAAGGTGCAAGCTCGGCGGCTATCATCCATGCCGCAAGACGGCGCCGAAGACCCTTCAATGTGCCGGTCTCTCCGTCTGCCCTGAGTTGACTAAGGATTACCGGGGGAAACGTCGTGGCCGCCAGCCTGTTGGCAGTATCGGCCAGCGTTGGGACCAGAGCGGGATTGCTCGGGTGCTGGAGCCACTTGGCCGCACCGGGGAACAGGGCTTCAAGCTCGCCTTCCAGCCTATGCAACGCCTCTATCTCTGCCAGCCGAATCCCGGAAAACACCTTGATCGTCTGGTCCAGGTCGGCCTTCAGCTTGGTTCGCCCAGCCGTCGCCTCTGCCTCGATCTCCACCTCGTGCGCTTTGGCGGCATCGAAGTGGGTTCGGATCTTCTCCCTGGAAGATGCCGAGATCAGCCGGTTATAGGTGCTTCCGGATCGGCCGAGCCTCAGGATCGGGTTTGGGAAGTCCTCGTCTCCCTGGCGGACCTTCTGAAGCGTGGTCTCAAGCTTGTCCTGAACCACGTCAAGGGCCTCGGTTTTGTCGGACAGGACCAGGACATTCTTGCCGTTCAGGATGCAGTCGAAGGCTATGGCGGTGATGGTGTGGGACTTGCCGGTGCCAGGAGGCCCCTCGACGGATATGTAGTTGCAATCAGGGTTCTTGATGGCGGAAAGGATTTTGCGTTGTTCTTCGTTGACCGGGATCGGAGCAATTGCAACCAGCCGCTCCGAGATGGACAGTGCCTTCCACTCCCCATTCACCTCGCTTTGGACGCTGATCGGGTTATCGATCAGGAAGCCACGGATGATGTTCTCGAACATGGAACGGGCCCCGGAGCTTTCCTCCGCGAAGGCGGCCAGCATCTCCTCATAGTCGTTGAGCAGAGCTTCGTCAGACTTGTCGAAGATGGCGAAATAGGCTGTGTTGGCGATTTTGAGGGTGGGACTGGACTGCTGTTGGAGGGTCGATTGCCTGAGATTGATCCCAGCCGCCAATTCTAGGGACGGGATCAGCCGGTTGAGGACGGTCTCCATCTCATCCACGAAAGAACGGCCCCCATCCAGGTAGATGATGCGGTCCTGAACCGGAGAAATGGGAAGTGTGGTCGATTCGCCCCGCCTTTCCTGGAGAATCCAGTCGATGGCCTGCTTGTTGATGTAGAGGTGTGGGTCGAATTCGAAGGAGAACTCCCTCTTGGTATCGTCATATTCGAAGGTGGCGGGGATGTAGAAGAGAGGGAAAGCCTGAGAGCCGAACCGGATCTCGCAAAGGTAGAGGTAGAAGGACTGCTGCTCCGCACTGCGTAGGGTGTGCTGGAGGTCTCTGGCCTCCAGGAAGGCATCCGCCGTAGAGAAGTCGTCAAAGAACGCTTGAACCCTCCCCCGGATGTCCTCCACGGTGAAGAACTCATCAAAAATCGCCTTCATTGGCTCCGTGTCGTCCTTGACGATGAGGGAGTTGATGGCTGGCGGCAGGGCTTCCACGACCCGCGTGGTGACCGCCTCAGTCAGATCGGACTCGACGTCGTAGATTGACTCGATCGCTGAATAAGCTTTCGCCGTGAAAGGCCCCTCCAGAAGCGCCAGGAGCGACTGGATTAGTCCCTTCCCAGTCAATTCGACAAAGTGAAGTTGGACGCTGTCGACGAAGCTTTCTGGATTGTCCAAGGCTTTGCCTCGGCGAGCTTTGGCGTATTCCACACAAGCGGTAGCGATGTTCCGAACGATATCCGGATGGATGGCAGCCGTGTGCTGGCGGATCAGGTCCCGGAGTGCTTCGCTCATGGGTGCCACATACTTGCCGGGCGGCAGGCGGAACGTAAGTCCGTTGTTCGGGGCGCTGGCGGCGAACTTCCATATCGTGTTGTTGAGCGTGAGGTATTTCCGGAGCGGGATGCCCGTCCTGAAACCGGATTCGGACTTAAGCTGGATCCGCCGCCTGGGGGCCTGCTGACGCTTGAAATCGGTTTGAAGAAAGGTCAGAAAGTAACGCAGCACCCGCTGCGAGAACCCCGCGATACCATCATTCGCAGCCGAAGAGGGGATGGACTCGCTACCTGGAATCACTGTCGGCCCCAAGAAGAATTCACTGTTTGGTTTGGTACAGCTTACCAGACGGCACGTCCGCAATTACACGGAGCCATCGAAGACGCTGGCCTGACTCTGGAGAACCCGCTGTATCCATGTCCAGACAAAAGTTAACCAACCACTGATGTCCTCACCGAAAGGCCGTTCCTGGGTTCCAAACCGCAATTCCAATGACGATCGCAGAGCAGGGTGTGGCCTCGGCAACCCAGAAGGCGACCGCCATGTGCGTGGATGCCCTCACGGCCAACCTCGACGAGGAAGATCCCGAGGATCGGGATCAGCTTCGGGCTGAACTGGAAGCATGTGTCCAAGAAGCCCTGGGAAAGGTCGTGCGAACCTAAAGGTGCAAGGCATTACTTTTTGACAAGGGTTCCAGAACCTCCCGGCGCGTCTGGGGCTCAATATATGGTGCCCTGATCGACCGGAACGTTCACAAGGGGCATCGCTCCATGCTGAACGCTGGGACTGGGAGATCTTTTGGACAGTCTTTTGTAAAAAGAGGTATAAGAAATTACTTTATTAACCGTGAACGCCACCATCAAAGAATTTGAGGCCCTAATATGGCCAGAATGCTACCCCACCTGTCAGTAAGGTTTAATCATATCGGGAGGGGGTTCTCTGAAAGGCAGTTCATCAACAATCTCATAACCCATCTCGCATAACACTTTCTCTACGTCCATCTTCCTTCCAGCCTGAGCGGACTGGAGTTTCATTTCTTCCAATCGAGCCTTGGTCACTTTTTTGAAAGCAGGGTCGTAATATCTCCCAATATCAATGGGGGTCTGCTCCTTGAGGTCGCATAAATGGTCCCACTCCTCCTGGCTCATCTTGTGCGGGTCAAATTCCAGGGGATCGTTGTTCATTTGAGCCATCCATCTTCGAAGGGAGGTAGATATTGAACCGGACCAGTCTCTTTTGGCCAAACTGGTGGGTGGTCCTGGTTATATTTTTCTTTAGGAGCAATTCTAATCTTCTCAATTAGCTGATCTAGATAAACACGCTCTGCATCTTGTTCAGTTTCCAGATGGATACGTCGATCAGCTGAACGTTTCCTGAGCCAGCGAACACCCAGCACCAGCCCAATCATCGGTAGGCATATAACAAATAAAATGTACCAAGGGATATTTTTGATCATTGATTTCATCCCACTCACCAGCACCGAGACACTCTTAGTTTCGGTCTTTTCGTTCGATCCACAATAGATCAGTTCTACTGCTGCTCTGGAACCTGATCGCTTGGCCTCTCGCTTGAGATCCATTCTCCCCGCTAGAGCCACTGTCTTGCTGAGCACCGAGCAATGCCCAAGCCAAGTGCCTCCCAACTTCTGGGGTGCACTGGATCTGTGGGGGGCGAGGTTTTGGGAACCTCCAGCTAGGGAAAACGTGAAACGACCAATCGGAATTTGAGTTTTTGGTGCCGCGATTTTTTTCTTGACCCGATTTGCTAGATTGAAATTATCATTTTATATTCCCTCCCCGCGAATCGTGCAATGCAGACCGCATGGAGAGCAAGGTGAGGTATGGAGGAACCACGTAGCCGCCATTCGAGATTCAAAACACCCGAAACGAATTTGAGGATTTTGATTTGCAAAATTTTTTGGCGGAACGTTTTTGGGCTGGGCTAAACTCAAATCCATCTAACTTTAATATAATCAATAGATATATACCCACATTGGCATTTTCTGCGAATCAGTTCTGTTTGGGGGTCGGTTTCTACAGCAGGAGCCATATCCTACCCGGCGAGCTTTGCACCGGCGAGCTTTGACTTGCGCTCTTCCAACACCGCAATCTGGGCCTTCAGCTTCTTCAACTCCTTGTTGATCTTCTGGACTTCAGCCTGGACCTGCTGGTTCTTCAGATACTCGGCCCCGTGGTTCGCCTCCACCAGTGCTTCAACTTCGTGCCGAAGCAATCGTAGGAAGGGATTCCCGTGAGCCGACCCCTCCCTGAAGTGAAGTTGGCCTGCACGGAGGCCCTGGATGATCTCTGCCTGGGTCAGGCCTTATTCCTTCCGAGCCGTGGAGTCGTTCAGGGGCGAATCCTTGTGGGTCCACTCCCCATGCGAGTTGTTCTTCAGGTCATCCGTTGGCTGCATCCTTGACGTAGCCGATGTCACCGTTGAAGATACACTGGTGTGATACCCCTGGCGTTAATTGTTCCCCACCCCCGGCTGCGCCCATGCCCCAACCGTGACCTGCTTTCCCTCCTCAGGAGACCTCAAAATGATTTCAACGGGAAACGACGGCAAGCTGACTTCAGAGTTGGTCCTGCTCTTAGCGGACAGTGCAACCTGGGCTCAAGTAGATAACATTGTAAAGGCTGCAATTGATTCTGATATAGATCCTTTAGACCTTCTCCCTGGCCTAAAGAGCGACCGGAAACAGACCATCGAGATCATTACTTCGATCCTAATTGGCTACGAAGCAAGCGATGCCGCTGAGCAAGTGATTGAAATGATGCTTGCGCAGGCCAACAGCGCGAATGCGATACGGGGCCGGAATGCGTTGATCAGAATGGGCGTAGGATGCGGCGAGGCCATACTGCCATACCTGAAAAACAAAAACTGGCAATTGCGGCAGTATTTTGTCCAATGCCTAGGCATTTATCAAGTCCCTGATCTTATTCCGATCTTCGAGGTCATCCAAGGTGGCGACAAAAGCTCGAAGGTCCGGGACACCGCCGCCCAGGCCATCAAATTCACTCTAGGAGAGGCTACCCTCGATGAGTGTGACCTCCTTCCAGGTATGGATGAATGGGAGACCACTCTCGGGGTCATCTCAACTGGGGAGTGATGGTCGAATCTAAGGGAATGGCTGACCCAGGGGGCAGTGCAGGCCCTTCAGCCAAAAGATGGTAACTAACGTGGTAACTATTCCATTGTTGGGAGGGTTGAGGACTGAGAGGTTACCGACCCCTGCCTTTTGCGTTCCGGAAAGTCTGCCCCAACCAATCCTGGAATGGAAACGTTGTGAGGACCGGAACACAGGGCACCAATCGGGTCGATGGTAGGCGAGTTCAAATCGAGGAAACCTAGTGGGAATGCCTCCTCGGGAGGAGATGGTCTGTCCACTTCTGACCGCCATTGTCCGACCCTGCCCGGGAACGGATAGTTACCACCTATTTACCATGCCAAGCAAAAGGCCCACCGAAGTGGGCCTAAGCGCTTTGTTTTCTGGTAGCCCCAAGGGGAATCGAACCCCTGTTAACGCCGTGAGAGGGCGCCGTCCTAACCGCTAGACGATGGAGCCGCGGAAGCGTGAATAGAAATACTACCGGTACCGGGCCCTTCCGGGGAAGGGGTTTTCACCCCCGCCGCAGGGTGATGACGGTGATCTCGGGCGGCGCGCCGATCCTGATGGGCAGGCCGACGACGCCCAGACCCCGGTTGACGTAGAGGGTCCGGTCGTCCTCGCGGTACAGGCCCTGGGTGTATCGGCCCAGCATGAGGGCGCTGGAGACGCCGGGAATGAGGTTCACCTGCCCGCCGTGGGTGTGGCCGGAAAGGGTGAGGGGGGCGCCGGTCTGCCGGGCCAGGTGCCAGTCGCTGGGGCGGTGGCTGAGGCACAGGCGCCAGGCGCCGTCGGGGATGCCCGGCCGCGGCCAGGTCGGGCCGCGGGCCGGGGCCGTAGGCGATGTCGCGGAACCGCCCATGCCGGGCCATGGGGTCCTGCAGGCCCATCACGGCGAGGGTGCCGCCCCTGCGCTCCACCAGGGCGTGGCGGTTCTCCAGGAAGCCGACGCCGATGCCTTCCAGGCTGCGCCAGATCGGGCGCGGGTCGGTGAAGTAGTCGTGGTTGCCCAGGATGGCGTAGCAGCCCAGGGGCGCCCGGAAGCCGCGGAAGGCCTCCGCCACCGGGCCCGCTTCGTGCGGCAGGCTGTCGACGATGTCGCCGGTGATCAGCAGCAGTTCCGGCCGCTCGCCTTCGGCCAGGCGGCGCCAGCGCTGCACCTGCTCGGCCCGCACCAGGGGGCCTGCGTGCAGGTCGGAGATCTGCACCATGCGCAGGCCGTCCAAGCCGGGCGGCAGATCCGGGAAGCTCAGCTCCTGGCGGATGATGTCCGGATCGGACCGGGCTTCCAGGGTGCCGCGCACCACGGTGAACCCGGCCAGGGTCACCCCCACGAGGCTGGTCTGGCGCAGGAACTTCCGGCGCTGGGGGTCTTCCGGGGGCTCCGCGGGGGGGAGCGCCACAGGTGGGTCCAGCGCCAGGCCAGGCTGGATACGGCCCAGACCAGCAGGTTCATGACGGTGACGCAGCTGGAAGTACGCCCCGGCCCGGGCCAGGGGCCGCAGCCAGACGACCGAATTGCCCGCGCCGGTGAGACGGAAGGCCATGTACGCCGCCAACGGCGTGTGGATCAGCACCAGCGCGAGGACCACCCAGCGGTCGAACCTGCGATCGAACACCTGATGCAGCAGGCGCCGGTGCAGGACCTGCAGACCGGCGATCAGGGTGATGAAGATCAGGAAGAGCAATTGTCAAACTCCCTTCACCGCTGGCGTGCGTCCTGGGAGATTGTGCACGATCCGGATCAGGATTCGAAGAGGCTTTCCATCTGTCCGACCAGGCGGTCGAAGGCGCCCAGCGCCGCCGCCACGGGCCCGGGCTGGGCCAGGTCGACGCCAGCGGCCTTGAGGGTATCCAGCGGGAACCGGCTGCTGCCGGAACCGAGGAACCCCAGGTAGCGTTCCCGGGCGGGCCCGCCTTCGCGCAGCACCGCGTCGGCCAGGGCCATGGAGGCGACGATGCCGGTGGCGTACTGGTAGACGTAGAAACCGTAGTAGAAGTGCGGAATGCCGCTCCACTCGTTCTGGATGTAGTCGTCCACCCGCACCACGCCCTGGTCGTGGCCGTAGTAGAGGCGGGTGAGTTCCAGGTACGTGGCGTTCAGCCAGTCGGCGGTGAGCGACTGGCCCGATTCCACGCGCTCGTGCATGGCCAGTTCGAAGTCGGCGAACAAGGTCTGGCGGAACAGGGTGCCGCGCAGGGTCTCCAGGTAGCTGTCCAGCAGGAACAGCTTGAGGGTGGTGTCGCGCTCGGTCTCCAGCAGCGTGTGCATGAGCATGTTCTCGTTGAACGTGCTGGCGATCTCGGCGAGGAAGATGGGGTAGTCGGCGGTGGGGTAGGGCTGGGCCTGTTCGGACAGGTGGGAGTGCATGGCGTGGCCCAGTTCGTGGGCCAGGGTGGAGACGTTGTGGAAGGTGCCGTCGTAGTTCATCTTGACGAACGGATGGACGCCGTGCACGCCGCTGGAATAGGCTCCGGACTGCTTGCCGCGGTTGGGGTAGAGGTCGATCCAGCCATCGCTGAAGGCGCGCTCCAGGACCGACGTGTAGGGCGCGCCCAGGGGCCGGGTGGCGCTGAGCACGAGGTCCCGCCCCTCCTCGAACGGGTAGGTGCGGGTGACGCTGCTCACGGCCGAAGCGTACAGGTCGGCGTAGCGCAGCTCCGGCAGGCCCAGCATGCGCCGGCGCAGGCGCAGCAGGCGGTGCAGCGGGGCCAGATTGGCGCGCACGGTCGCCACCAGGTTGCGGTAGACCGCCGTGTCGATGGCCTCCGGATAGAGCGCGGCGTCCAGGCAGGTGGGGAAGTGGTGCACCTGGGCGTGGAAGAGGTCCTGCTTGATGCCGGCGTCGAGCAGGGTGGCCAGGGTGTTCTCGAAGCGCTTCTGGCCGTTCCAGTAGGCCTCCATCACCAGCTGGCGGTCGCCGGGATCCTTGGCGGCGCGGTGCTTCTGGTAGTTCGCCGTGCTGAGCAGGACCGTTTCGCCGGTGGAAAGGGTTACCTCGGGCCTGGGCAGGTCCAGGTCGGTGAGCATGCCGGCGGCGGCCGACGGCGCGTGGGTGAACAGCCCGGCGGTGGCCACCACGCGGGCTTCGCCTTCGGGCAGGACGTGGTCCTTCATGCGCAGGATCTTCATGAAGCCCACCCGGTGCGGCGCCAGCCGGGGCTCGGCCTGGATGAAGCTCTCCACCTTGGCTTCGCCCAGTTCCAGCAGGCTGGGGCTCCATGAAGGCGAGTTTGGCGCCCAGGCCCACCATGAAGCTCTGCACTTCGCCCTTCATGGCCTGGTAGCGGGTGTCGCCCAGGTCCATGTCGCCCTGGAGGCTGGCGTAGTGGGCCAGCCTGGAACCCAGGCGCTGCACCTGTTCCAGGCGCTCCATGAAGTCGCCCATGGCGCCGGGCGAGGCGGTCCAGGCCCGGCCCAGGGGATCCAGGGTCGCGGCCAGGGACTGCGCTTCCCCGAAGCCGGCGCGCCACTGCGCCTCGTCCTTGAAGATATCGGCGATCCGCCACTTGAAGGCTTCGGGCACTTCGGCGCGATCGGTTGCGGAATAGTCGGGGATGGCGGTCATGGGCACTCCTGCCACTCGAGTGTACGGGAACCGCCCCGCGGCTGGATCAGTTGGTTCCGCGATTCTTCATGGCCTCGCCCAGCAGGCGGTCGGCTTCCTTGAGCTGGGCCGGGGTCAGGTGGTTCTTCACCTGCATGAAGGGCTCGGCGGCATCGTCATCGCCGCTGGCCTGGGCCTGCGACAGCCAGACGTAGGCCTGCACCAGGTCCTTGGGCACGCCCTCGCCCACGGCGTACATCACGCCCATGCAGCCCATGGCGTAGGGTTCGCCCTGCTCCGCGGCCATCCGGAACCACTTGACCGATTCCACGATGTCCCGGGGCCCGCCCTGGCCCAGGAAGTACATGGCGCCCAGCTTGGCCTGGGCATCCGCGTGGCCTCGTTCCGAAGCCTTGCGCAACCAGACCTTGGCCTCGCCCCAGTCCATGGGCGCGCCTTCGCCCCAGTAGTACATGACGCCGAGCCGGGCCTGGGCGTTCAGGTCGCCTTTTTCCGCGGCGTCGCGCATCTGGGCCAGTTCGCTGGAACCGGTCTTGTCCTCCGGCGCGATCGGGATGTCCTGGAGCTGGAGCTGGCTTTGGGAGGCCTCCGGAAGGATCTTCTCCGGCGACGGCATGTTGGCCAGGAGGCTGCTGATGGGAACGGCGAGGATCAAAAGGGTGCGCAGCATGCCCGCTCCTTGTTCGGCCATGCGCCCAACCCATGGCTCCTGGCCGGCACCGGCCGGGAGGGAGGGAGAGCGAACTGTTTTGATGAATACATTATTTTTTCTGTCAAAGACGCCGCGAGAAGCGTTCTTTGATTGAATCTCAATATAAGCAGCAAGCCGAGGGCTGCCAGCCTTTTTTTGCGGTAAATCCATGGCATGGCTGGGCAATTTCAGTCACGTCCCCAAGGCCATGGGCGATCGAAGGTGGGCACGGCGTTCAAAATAATATTATTTAAACATGCTATTTCATCGCTCAATAGGTCCAGCTCAACGTGCAGCCGGCCTCCTTGGCCACGCGGTCCGAAAGATCCGGGTCGAAGCGCAGGCCGAGTTCGGGCCCGGCCTTGATCCGGGCCACGATGCCGTCCTGGCCCTGGAATTCCAGATGCAGGGGGTATGGGCCGTGGTAAAGGCGCAGCAGCGGCAGGAGGCGGTCCGGATACCGGCCCTTGGGCAGCCTGACCACGGCGCCGCTGAAGCCCTTACCCTGGAAGTCCTCCAGGCTTTCCAGGCCGGTGACGAACAGCTTGATGACGGTCTGCTCCTCCTCGTCCTCGTCTCCGCCATTGCCGTTGCCATTCCGTTGCCATTGCCGGAGGTCTCGACCTTCAGTTCGCCCTTCACGCGCAGGAGCGCGTCGGGCAGGGCCAGGTGCCGGAACAGCTCGAAGGTGCGGGTGCGCTTCCGGGTGGCGGGGTCGAAATGGGCGGCCATCAGCAGCGCCTCCACCTTGTCGGTGAGGTCCTCCAGGTAGAGGATGGCCCAGGGCTCGCCCTTGGCGTTGGTCTTGAATGAGACGTTGCTCACCATGGCGCCCAGGCTCACCTCGTCCCGGTCCTTGGTGCGGCCCGCGGCGACGGCCTCCTTGAGCGCGGCGATGGAGCCCACGGTGTGCACCTGCAGGGCGTCCTTGAACTCCTCCAGGGGGTGGCCGGAGACGTAGAGGCCCAGGGTCTCCCGCTCGCAGCGCAGGCGCTCCTTGCGCGACCAGGGCTCCACGTCCTCGGGCAGGGACCAGTTGTCGGCCAGGCTGGCCATTTCGGCCTCGTCGAACAGCGAGGTCATGCCGGTGTCCACCCCGCCCTTGCCGGCGTTCTCCAGGGCCGAAGGCAGGCCCGCCACCAGGGCGGCCCGGTTGGCCTCCATGGAATCGAAGGCGCCGGCCTTGATCAGGGACTCCCAGACCCGGCGGTTGGCCTTCTGCAGGTCGGTCGACCTTGAGCGCGTGGAAGAAGTCCTTGAACCCGCCCTCCTGGGCCCGGGCGGCCAGGATGGCCTCCAGCGCCGCCTCGCCGAGCCCCTTGACGGCCGCGAAGCCGAACCGGATCTGGTTGGCGCCGGTGATGGTGAAGTCCAGTTCGCTCTGGTTGATGTCGGGGCCCAGCACTTCCAGGCCGAGCTCCCGGCAGTTCTGGATGTACTTGACCACGTCGTCGGTGCGGTTGGACTTGGTGGAGAGCAGGCCGGCCATGAATTCCGTGAGGAAATTGGCCTTGAGGTAGGCGGTCTCGTAGGCGACCAGGGCATAGGCGGCCGAATGGCTGTTGTGCACGATCAGGCCGTCGGCCACGAAATTGTGGTCGTCCTGGATGCAGAGGTCGTAGGTCTCTTCTTCCCCCATGGGCTCGATGAGGGAGACCCGGTCCCAGAAGACGTCCGAATTCCCGTGGACCGTCAGGGCCTCGGAATCGAGGACCGCCCCGAGCCGCGCGAGGGTGCCCCTGCGGAATCCCCGTTTCCCCGCGCTGCCCTTTCCATAGAACTCCTTCATGGACAGGCCGCTGCGGGCTTCCACATCCTTCCAGGTCAGCCCCAGGGTCTCCCGCGCCTGTGCCACGTGCACCCGCACCGCCGCGGGCACCGTGTCGATGCTGGTGAGCCCGCGCTCGGTCGCCTGCACATGGGCACGCAAGACCTCAAGCTGCTCCCCCCTGCCCAGCAGATGCGGACCGATCCGCTCCAGGAAGCGGTCCAGGGCGTGCTCGCCGCACAGGTGGACGCAGTATCCGGTCCGGGTGCCTCCGCGGTAGCGGAAGGTCTTTTCATGGATCCCGCTGAGGATCCCGAGGCGGGAGAGCAGCAGCTGGACCCCCCAGCCCAGTTCCCGGGAGGAGGTGGCGTAGTACGGCACCTTCAGCTTGGCATCCCCCAGGCTCCCGTCCCCGGACCATAGCCGGCCCAGCAGGAGTTCCAGGTCCTCGTCCCGCAGGGTGAAGACCTCGTCCGGGATGCGCTTGGCGTCCGCCTCGGGGTGGCAGGTGTTGCCTTCGGACAGCAGTCCGCCCAGGACGACGAGTTCGTGCGCCGGCCAGGCCTTTTCGGTTGCCACCCGAAGGGCCCGCGGCGCCGCGATCCGATCGCCGGGCCTCAGGTCCTCCAGCAGGGTCCAGCCGCCGACCGTCAGGAAGGGGTGGTTCGCGGTGGCGACGATCCGCCTGCCCTGGGCCGTGGTGATCCGGAACACCGGCTTCCGGCCGTTGGCCACCACCTCCTCCACCTTCCTGGCCCTCAGCCTCCCGTCCCTGCCCAGGGCATGGATGGTCCAGGGCCGGCCGGCGCGGAACAGTTCCTCCACGGTGCGGACCTCGCCGGTCCCGGCGTGGACCACCCGCGTGGAGCCGTGGATGCACTTGTTGAACCCGTAGCCCGCGAAGTATTCGATGAGGTCGAACAGCTCGGACACCTTGGCCCGGTCATAGCCGCGCTCCGCGCCCTGGTCGATGAACTTGGACTTCTCCTTGGCCATCTTGGCGAAGTCCTTCTTGCCCATGGCCCGGCGCAGCATGTCGGCCTCGCCCAGGGAGTACCCGGCGATCAGGCTGGCGATCTGCATCACCTGCTCCTGGTACAGGATCACGCCGTAGGTGGGGGCGAGGATGGGCTCCAGGGACGGGAACATGTAGGTGACCGGCTCGCGCCCGTGCCGGCAGTTCACGTAGGTCTCGCCCATGCCCGCGCCCAGCGGGCCGGGGCGGAACAGGGCGTTGAGCGCGATGAGGTCGTCGAACCGGTCGGGCCGCAGGTTGCGCAGGAGCTGCTTCATGCCGCCGGACTCGAACTGGAAGATGCCGTCGGTGTCGCCCTGGCTGAACAGGTCGAAGGTCCTCTTGTCGTCGAAGGTGCGGATGGTCAGCATGTCCACCGGCCGGCCGTGGGTCCTGGCGATGTAGCCCTGGGTCTTGGCGATCTGGGTGAGGGTCTCCAGGCCCAGGAAGTCCATCTTGAGCAGGCCGGCCCGCTCGGCCTCCATCATGGAGTACTGCACCATGACCTTGCCGTCCTTGTCCCGGGACAGCGGGGCGAACTTGGTGAGGTCGTCCGGGGCGATGATGACGCCGGCGGCGTGCACCCCGGTGTTGCGCGCCAGGCCCTCCAGCCGGGCGGAGATGTCCAGGATGTTCTTCACCTCGGGGTCGGACTCGTACAGCTCGCGCAGCTTCTCGCTCTGCTCCAGGGCCTGCGCCACGGTGATGGGCTTGCCGGGCTCCTGGGGCACCAGCTTGGTGAGGTTGTTGGCGAAGGCGAAGTCCTTCTCGAACACCCGCGCCACGTCCTTGATCACCGCCTTGGTCTTGAGCTGGTTGATGGTGACGATGTTGCTCACCCGGTCCTTGCCGTAGGTCTCGGTGACGTAGTCGATCACCTTCTGCCGGCCGTCCCGGCAGAAGTCGATGTCCACGTCGGGCATGGAGATGCGCTCGGGGTTCAGGAACCGCTCGAACAGCAGGTCGTACTGCATGGGATCGATGTCGGTGATGTGCATGGACCAGGCGACGATGCTGCCGGCGGCGCTGCCGCGGCCGGGGCCCACCGGCACGCCCATCTCCCGCGCCTTGCGGATGAAGTCCCAGACCAGCAGGAAGTAGCCGGGAAAGCCCATGCTGAGGACGGTGTCCAGCTCGAACGCCAGCCGGGCCCGGTACTTGTCCTCGGTGTACTTGAGCACGCCGCGCTGCCAGAGCGGCCGGCACTCCTCGATGCGCGTCCTCGAAGCAGGCCCGGGCCACTTCCAGGAAGTAGCTCTCCAGGGTGTGCCCGGAGGGCACCGGGAACTGGGGCGTGATGGGCTTGCGGGTGATGGGGTAGAGCTCGATCTGGCGGCGATCTCCAGGGTGCGCTCCAGCACCTCCGGGTGCTCCCCGAACACCGCCGCCATCTCCTCGGGGGTCTTGGCGAAGAACTGGTCGGTGGAGAAGCGCATGCGCCGCTGCGCGCTCTTGAAGGTCTTGGTGCCGATGCAGAGCAGGGTGTCGTGCAGGTCGGCGTCCTCGTGGTTCAGGTAGTGGGAGTCGTTGGTGGCCACCAGCGGGATGCCGGTGCGCCGGCTCAGCTCGTACTGCAGGGGGATGATCAGGCGCTCGGCCTCGAAGCCCTGGTCCTGGATCTCCAGGAAGAAGTCCTCGCCGAAGATGCCCTGGTAGTCCCGGGCGATCCGCTCGGCGGCCTCGATGTTGCCGGACAGCAGGCGGGCCTGGACCTCGCCGCCCAGGCAGGCGGTGAGGGCGATGATCCCCTCGCTGTACTCCCGCAGCAGTTCCTTGTCCACCCGGGGCTTGTAGTAGAAGCCTTCGGTGAAGCCGCGCGGACACCAGCTTGGAAAGGTTGCGGAAGCCCACCGGGTTCTTGGCCAGCAGCACCAGGTGGTAGCCGGCGTCCCGCGAACCGGAGGGGTCCAGGCAGTCCTCCATGCCCTCGGCGTTCAGTGGCGGCGTTGTCCAGCTTGCGGTCGTGGCGCGAGCGGGGCGCGACGTACACCTCGCAGCCCAGGATCGGCTTCACCGCCAGGTTGCCGTCGATGTCGCGCGGTCTTTTCGCAGGCGTCGACCAGCTTCATCATGCCGAACATGTTGCCGTGGTCGGTGACGGCCACGGCGGGCATGCCTTCGTCCTTGCACTTCTTGACCAGGTCGGGGATGCGGGTGAGGCCGTCGAGCAGGGAGTACTCGGTGTGGAGGTGCAGATGGGCAAATGACATGGAATCATTGTGTCAAGAGAAGGCCCCGTTTGGGGAACCCGGCCGGTTGCCGGGTTTAAAAATGCCGGAGGAGCGGTCGGCCGGAACTCAGACGACGGCCAGCGGGGCCCCGGCCGGGGCCAGCGGCACCGGCGGGCGCACCAGGGCCAGCCTGATCACCTCGTCCATGTGCGCCACCAGGTGGATGGTGAGCTGCTCGCGCACCTCCTGGGGCAGCTCCTCCAGGTGGCGGGCGTTCTCGGACGGGACGAGCACGGTCGTGCAGCCCATGCGGTGCGCCGCCAGGAGCTTCTCCTTCAGGCCGCCGATGGGCAGGACCATGCCGCGCAGGGTCAGCTCGCCGGTCATGGCCAGGTCGCTCTGCACGGGGATGCCGGTGAGGACCGAGATGAGCGCCGTGGCCAGGGTGATGCCGGCGCTGGGGCCGTCCTTGGGGATGGCGCCCTCGGGCAGGTGCACGTGCAGGTCCACCTTCTCCAGGAAGTCCTCCTTCAGGCCCAGGCTGTCCGAGCGCATGCGCACGAACGACAGGGCCAGGTTGGCGCTCTCCTGCATCACTTCGCCCAGCTTGCCGGTGAGGCGCAGGGTGCCCTTGCCGGGGAGCCTGGCGGCCTCGATGGTGAGCAGGTCGCCGCCGGTCGGGGTCCAGGCCAGGCCGTTGCACCACCCCCGGGGGCTGCTGGCGGTCCAGGGGCGTCTCCAGGAAGATCTCGGGCCCAGGAGCCTGGGCAGGCGCGCGGCGGTGACCCGGCCGTCGAAGGCCTCCTCCGGCTGCAGGCTCTGGCGCGCCAGCTTGCGCAGCACGCCGGAGATCTCCCGCTCCAGCTGGCGCACCCCGGCCTCCTTGGTGTAGTCCTGGATGATCTTGTCGATGGCGGCGTCCTCGAACGCCGACGCCCATGTTCTCCATGCCGTGGCGCTCCAGGGCCTTGGGCACCAGGTGGGCCTGGGCGATGGCGCGCTTCTCGCTCCTCGTGTAGCTGCTCAGGTCGAGGATCTCCAGGCGGTCCTCCAGGGGCTGGGGGATCTGGTGGCGCACGTTGGCGGTGGCCAGGAACAGCACCTGGGAAAGGTCGAAGCCCACGTCCAGGTAGTGGTCCTGGAAGGCGAAGTTCTGCTCGGGGTCCAGCACCTCCAGCAGGGCCGAGCTGGGGTCGCCGCGCCAGTCGGCGCCCATCTTGTCGATCTCGTCCAGCAGCATGAGCGGGTTGCGCACCCCGCCCTTCTTCATGAGCGAGATGATCCGCCCCGGCATGGAGCCGATGTAGGTGCGCCGGTGGCCCCGGATCTCCGCCTCGTCCCGCATGCCGCCCAGGGAGAAGCGCAGGAAGGGCCGGTTCAGGGCCCTGGCGATGGATCGGGCCAGGGAGGTCTTGCCCACCCCGGGCGGGCCCACCAGGCAAAGGATGGGCCCGCGCAGGCCGGCGCGCGCCCCCGTCGGCGCGGCGGAGTCGCGCAGCCGGCGCATGACGGCCAGGTACTCCAGGATCCGCACCTTGACCTTCTCCAGGCCGGAATGGTCCTCGTCCAGGATGCGCTCGGCCTCGTCCAGGTCCAGGTGCTCGTCGGCGTAGGCCTTCCAGGGCAGCGCCAGCAGCCAGTCGATGTAGCTGCGCGACACGGTGGATTCGGCGCTCTGGGGGGCCATGCCCTCCAGCCGGTCCAGCTCCTCCAGGGCCTTCTTCTCGGCCTCCTCGCCCATCTCCGCCTTGAGGATCTGCTCGCGCAGGCGGCTGATCTCGTCCTTCTCGCCCTTGCGCCCGGCGGCCTGCGGCCCGCCCATCTTCTCGCCCAGCACGAAGGGCCTGTGGTCCGGCGCGTTCGGCCGGGTCTTGTCCTCGTCGGCCCTCCATGCGGTGCCGGGCGGCGTCCAGCTCCAGCAGCTTGAGCAGGGTGTGCAGCCGCGGCTCCACCTCCAGCTGGTCCAGCACCTGCTGCTTGTCCCGCACCTCCACCGGCAGGGCGCCGGCCACGGCGTCGATGGCGCTGCCCAGGGGCAGCTCCTGGAGCGACTCCAGGGAGAGGATGCGGGTCAGCTCCGGGTTGCGGGCCAGGAGGGCCTGCACCGCCTGGTTGAAGGTCGGCAGCAGCGCGGTCTCCGGCGGGGCCGGCTCGGCCAGGATGGCCACCTCGGCCTGGACCACGTCGCCTTCGTCCAGGTAGCGCTCCAGCCGCACCCGGGCGATGCCGCGCACCCCCACCTTGTAGTGGTCCTTGGGCACCGGGATGAGCGACTCCACCAGGGCCAGGGTGCCCATGGCGTAGAGGGACTCCTGCTTGGGCTCCTCCTCCTTGGGGTCGCGCTGGGTGAGCATCACCAGGTGGTCGCCGGCCTTGATGGCCAGCTCCATGGTGCGCACCGAGGCGCGCCGGCCGACCATGAACGGCAGCCGGGCTGCCGGGGAACAGCACCATGTCCCGGATGGGGATGGCCGGCAGGGTGAGGCTCTTGCGGGTTGTCACGCTCATGCGCAGGGTGGGAGCGGTTCAGCCGGCGGCCGGAATGGGGATGCTGGGGATGCCCAGCTCCTTCTCCACCAGGACCCGGGTGAGGTGCAGGGTGGCCCTCGTGGTGCGGTCCTCGCGAGGGCAGCTCGAACATGGGCTCCAGCAGGATCTGCTCGAGCATGGAGCGCAGGCCGCGGGCGCCCAGCTTGCGCGGCAGGGCCTGGTCGGCGATGGCGTCCAGGGCGCCGGCCTCGAAGGTCAGCTCGATGTCGTCCATCTCGAACAGCCGGGCGAACTGCTTGGTGACGGCGTTCTTGGGCTGGGTCAGGATGGCCACCAGGGCGTCCCGGTCCAGGGGCTGCAGGGTGGCCAGCACCGGCAGGCGGCCCACCAGCTCGGGGATCAGGCCGAACTTGATGATGTCCTCGGGCTCCACCAGGGCCAGCAGCTCGTCCTTGCGGTCCTTGGAGCTGGGCTTGGCGCCGAAGCCCACGGCCTTGGCCCGGACCCGCTGCTTGATGATCTCCTCGATGCCCACGAAGGCGCCGCCGCAGATGAACAGGATGTTGGAGGTGTCCAGCTGGATGAATTCCTGGTGGGGATGCTTGCGCCCGCCCTGGGGCGGCACGTTGGCCACGGTGCCTTCCACCAGCTTGAGCAGGGCCTGCTGCACGCCCTCGCCGCTCACGTCCCGGGTGATGCTCGGGTTCTCGCTCTTGCGGCCGATCTTGTCGATCTCGTCGATGAAGACGATGCCGCGCTGGGCCCGCTCCACGTCGTAGTTGGCCACCTGGAGCAGCTTGGTGAGGATGTTCTCCACGTCCTCGCCCACGTAGCCCGCCTCGGTGAGGGTGGTGGCGTCGGCCATGGCCAGGGGCACGTCCAGCATGCGGGCCAGGGTCTGGGCCAGCAGGGTCTTGCCGGTGCCGGTGGGGCCGATGAGCAGGATGTTGCTCTTGGTGAGCTCCACTTCGGTGGTGCCCAGGCTCTTCTGGGGGGTGAGGATGCGCTTGTAGTGGTTGTAGACGGCCACGGCCAGGCGCTTCTTGGCGCCGTCCTGGCCGATCACGTAGTCGTCCAGGAACGCCTTGATCTCCTTGGGCCGGGCCAGCCTCGGTTCATGCTTGCCGGCGGGCTTGCCCTGGCGGCTCATGCGCAGCTGGAGCTGTCCCGGCTTCAACGCATTCATTGCAGATGTAGGCGTTCGGTCCTGCCAGGAGCTGTTCCACCTCGTGCGGGGCCTTGCCGCAGAAGGAGCACTGCTGCTCCCGCTTCGTCTTGTTGTTCATGAACATCTCCTCGAACGGAACCGGCCCCATCCATTGTGGGGCCACGCCGCCTCCCTTGCACTGGGGTTTCACTGCTCGTGCACGGTTACCAGGGTCAGGACCTCGAACCGCTTGACTCCCGCGGGAATCTTGATTTTCACTTCGTCCCCCTCCACCGCGCCCACCAGGGCCATGCCGATGGGGGAACTGATGCTCAGGTGGTCCGGATGATCCGCCAATTCCTCGGGAAGCACAAGCTTGTAGGTGACTTCCTTCTCGGAGTCCAGGTCCAGGAGGGTGACCCGGGTGCCGTAGGCGACCTTGTCCCGGGGCAGCCGGCTGATGTCCAGGCTCGCCACTTCGGCGATGCGCTTCTCCATGGTGACCACCTTGTTCTGGTAGATGTCGCGCTTGGCCAGGGCCTGCTCGTATTCGGCGTTTTCCGACAGGTCGCCCTGGGAGGCCGCGCTGGCGATCTCCTTGGGGATGTCCACCAGCAGGGCCTGCTTCAGGACCTTCAGTTCGGCTTCAAGTTTTGCTAGTACGTGCTTTGGCATATCTTTTCCATGGGAAGGGGCTCGGCCCGGCTGGGATTGGCGAAATCCCCGGTCGCTGCTGGCCTTGGGAAAAGCAGCGGAGGGTGGCGGGGGGGCCCGGGGGGTTGTCTGGCTGGCGCATATAAAAGGATGCGCCCCGATTAGAGGCGCGGAGTCCCATCCTAGCAGAATCCCCGGGAAAGTGGAGAAGCCTTGAATCCGCATCCAGGAACGGTGATGCCGGCCGGCCCCCCCGGCGAACCGCCAGATGGATCACATCCCTCTGAAAAAGAAGACGTATATCTGCCTAGCCAATATCGGATAAGCTAGTCTTTTGTTACTTTTCTCCCGAGGGAAGCCCGCCGATGAACTGGCTCAAAGTCAAGTCTGCCCTGATCGCCGTCATGATGGCCGGTATGGCCCTCGGCGCCGCCGCCCCCGCCGCGGCGCCCTCCGATGACGCAACCTGCCTGGCCTGCCACGGCCAGAAGACGGAGGCAAGGAAGGGCGCCAAGGCCCCCAAGGCGCCGCCCTTCGTCGACGCCGCCAGGTTCGCCACCTCGGTCCACGCCGGCAACGGCTGCACCAGCTGCCATGCGGACGTGGACCTTTCGGCCCACCCCGGCAAGCCGGTGGGGCCGGTGGTCTGCGCCACCTGCCACGACAAGCCCTCGGCCACCTACGAGGCCAGCGTCCACGGCCTGGCGCGCAAGAAGGGCGACACCGGCGCGGCGCAGTGCTCGGACTGCCACGGCATGCACGACATCATCAAGGTCAACGACCCGCTTTCGCCGGTCAACCGCGACAACCTGGGCAAGACCTGCGGCCAGTGCCACCCCGAGGAGGTGGACACGGTCCGCGCCAGCATCCACGGCCAGGCCATGGCCAACGGCGTGCGCGAGGCGCCCAGCTGCGTCGACTGCCACTCGGACCACCAGATCGAGAGCCTCAAGAGCGCCAGCCCGACCCGAAGGTTTCCGCCGAGGTCTGCAGCCGCTGCCACGGCAATCGCCCGGATGAACGCCAAGTTCGACCTGCCCAACAACCGGGTCCCGACCTTCTTCGACAGCTACCACGGCATGGCCGCCAAGATGGGCTCCAAGACCGCCGCCAACTGCGCCAGCTGCCACGGCTACCACAACGTCCTGCCCGCCTCCGACCCCAAGTCCTCGGTGAACAAGGCCAACCTGATCGCCACCTGCCAGAAGTGCCACGCCAACGCCAACGAGAAGTTCGCCCTGGGCACCATCCACGAGGACAAGAACGCAGATCTCCGACCTGGGCGGCAAGGTCGACCACTGGGTGCGCACCACCTACATCCTGATGATCATCGCGGTGATCGGCGGCATGGTCGTGCACAACCTGCTGATCCTGCGCAAGAAGGCCATGGCCTCGCTGAAGGATCCCGAACCGCACCTGGTGCGCATGACCCTGGCCGCCCGGATCCAGCACGGCCTGCTGGCCTCCAGCTTCATCGTCCTGGTGATCAGCGGCTTCGCGCTGAAGTACCCCGATTCCGGCCTGAGCTGGCTGATGGGCTCCAGCGAGCTGGTCCGCCGCACCGGCCACCGCGCCGCCGCCTGCGTCATGATCGCCGGCGCCATCGCCCACCTGTTCTTCGTGATCTTCACGCCGCGAGGGGCGCCAGTTCGTGCTGGACATGCTGCCCGAGCCCAAGGACATCACGGACGTGCTGGTCACCCTGCGCTACTACCTGATCCCGGGCACGCCCAAGCCGATGTTCAAGCGCTTCGGCTACGCCGAGAAGGCCGAGTACTGGGCGGTGGTGTGGGGCACCTTCCTCATGGCCGCCACCGGCCTGATGATCTGGTTCAAGCTCTACGCCACCGACCATGGTGCCGCGCTGGGTCATCGACGTGGCCACCACCGTCCACTACTTCGAGGCGATCCTGGCCACCCTGGCCATCCTGGTCTGGCACTTCTACTTCGTGATCTTCGACCCGGACGATCTATCCCATCAACTGGGCCTGGCTCGACGGCAAGGTTTCACCCCGCACCACTACAAGGAGGAGCACGGCCTGGACCACGAGACCCTGGCCCAGGCCGGGCACGTGGACGCGCCGGGGGAGGATTCCGAGGAACCGGAGATCTGATTTTCAGATGAAATGATCAACAATAGAAAAAAAGAGCGCGGACCGACCGTCCGCGTTCTTTTTTCATGTATTGTGTTTTGCACCAATGAGGAGCCTCCTCCTTTCCGTCTGGGTCGCGAATGGTAGAAACCCTGTCCCTCCAGCCAGCCTGGCTAAGCGCCCAGTGCCCCAGGGAGGGGCGCTACGTGATCGGACCGCTGCTGGGCCGGGGCGGCATGGGCGACGTCCACGAGGCCTGGGACGTGGTGCTGTGCCGCACGGTGGCCCTGAAGATCCTGAAGGACGTCGAGCCCGCCGGCCCTGATCCGGTTCATGCACGAAGCGCAGATCCACGCCCGGGTGGTGCACCCGAACATCTGCCGGATCTACGACGTGGACAACCACCAGGGCACGCCTGCGGGTCGCCATGCAGCTGGTGCACGGCGCGAACCTGGAGCAGACCCGGCGGCGAGCTGTCGCTCAAGGAGGCCGTCACCATCCTGGCCCTGGTCGCCCAGGCGGTCCACGTGGTGCACCGGCTGAACCTGGTCCACCGGGACCTCAAGCCCTCCAACATCCTGCTGGAGCGCGACGCCCAGGGGGGCTGGGTGCCCTTCGTCTGCGACTTCGGCCTGGCCATGGCCCTGGACGAGCCCGCCCTCACCTTCACCCACGGGGTCATCGGCACCCCGGCCTACATGGCGCCCGAGCAGATGCACGGCGACCGCGACAGGATCTCGCCGGCCACCGACGTGTTCGCCCTGGGCGGCACGCTCCACTTCGCGCTCGCCGGCCACCCCCCCGGCATGGCGGGACCCGGAGGACGCCGGCTGCGGGGACGCGGCCCTGCCGCGGGACCTGCAGTGCATCATCGCCAAGTGCCTGGAGGCGGACCCGGATCTGCGCTACCCGAGCGCGGCCGCGCTGGCGGAGGACCTGTGGCGGTTCCAGCAGGGGGTTCCCGTCCAGGCTGCCGCACGCCGGTTCGCGCGCATGTTCCGGTTCAAGGCGCTCCGCCGCTTCAGGAGCGTGGCCACGGCCCTGGCGGGCGCGGCCGTCGCCACGTCGGTCATGTGGGCCCTCCAGGCCCGGACGCTGCGCGGCGAGGCCGCGCAGATGGCCCGGATGCACCGGATCACGCTCGACGCGCAGGCGCAGGACCGGGCGTTCCTCGTGGAGCTGACGCTGCCGGTCCATGACCTGAGGCCGAGCTACGCGCGCCTCCGGGCGCGGCTGGAAAGCGAGGCTTCGGAAGTGGCCGGGCTGGCGCCCCGATGGCAGGGCCAGGGGCACTACGCCCTGGGCAGGATGCACGTCCTGGCGCGCGAATGGGCCCCGGCCAAGGCCGAGCTGGAGCAGGCCTGGGCCGGAGGGGACCATGATCCGGAGGTGGCCGGCATGCTGGCCGAGGCCACCCTGGCCGTCACCCGCTCGGCCGAAGAGGATGCCGAATTCGAGCACGGGTTCACCGGGGCCCGGGCCGCGCTTCCGGACCGGGACGCCACCCTGCGCGACGCCCTGGCGCAGTCCCCGGACGCGGGCGCGGAAGCCGCGCTCGCCTTCATGGACCGGAACTTCCTGCGCGCGGCCGCCACCAGCCGCGCGAGCTTCGAGGCCGCGCCCTGGCGCTGGGGGGAGGCCGGGCTCGAATCCGCCTGCCTGCTGGCAATGGCCCGGCAGGAGCGGGACGCCGGAAGCCTGCCCAAGGCGCTCGCCCACTGCCGGGAGGCCCTGGCCGCGGCGCGGCCCGCCATGGCGATCGGCCAGAGCGATCCGGCCGCCTACCATGCCGTTCTCCAGGCGGCCCGGGACCTCGCGGCGCTCGACGTGGAATGGGGCGAATTGCCCCCGCCCTTCATGGCGGAATTCAAGGGCATCTGCGACAAGGCCCTGCTGCTCGACCCCACCGATCCCGAACTCCAGGACGACTGGATCGGGCTCCGGCTGCTCGAGGCCAGGCGCATGGCGAAAGGGGGCCAGGACCCCACGCCCGAGTTGGAGGCGGCGCGGATCTTCCTGGGCACCTGGGCCAAGGAGCCCCTCACGGTGCGCCTCCGGGCCGACCGCATGCTGCTCTACTGGCAGATGGCGCAGCAGGAGCAGTTCCGGGGCCGCGATCCGGGCCCGGACATCGGCGAGGCGCTGAACGCCTCCGGCCACACGCCGTTTCTCGCCCGCGACTATCTATGGGACATCATGCTCTTCAAGGCCAGGCTGGACGCCTCCCGGGGCATCGACCCCCGGCCGGTGCTGGACTCCGTCATGGAGCGCGTGCAGCCGAACCTGCAGGGCGCCCCCTGGACCCTCAAGGAGACCCTGGCCGCCACCTGGCTGATCCGGGCCGAATGGGAGGCCGGCCACGGCATGGACCCCGCATCCAGCCTCGGCCAATCCCGCGCCCTCGTCGAGAGCGCCCGGATCCAGAACCCCGATTCCTCCTCATCCTATGCCCTGGAGGGCCTGGGTCGGATGGTCCAGCTGAAGGCCTTCCCCGGCAGGAGGGCGGGCCTGCTCCCGGCGGCCAGGGATGACCTGCAGAAGGCCCGGGCCAACCGGTTCCCGGGGACGGAAACGAGCAGGCTCCAGCACGCGCTCGCGGGGCAGGCCCGTTGAGCGCGGCCGCGGCGGCCGCGACATGACGGCCGAATTCCGGATCCTGTTCCTGGCGGAGCGGGAAGGGCAGGTCGAGCAGGTCGCCGACCTGCTCAAGGCCGAATACCTGGCCTGCGACCTCACCTGGATCCGGGGCCGGGAGGGCCTCCAGAACGCGCTGCCGGGCGGATGGAGCTTCGACCTCCTGCTGGTGGGCGACCTTCCCCCGGAGCTGGCGGAAACCGAAGCGCTGGACCTGGCCCGGCGGCGCTGCCCGGAGCTGCCGGCCATCCTGCTGGCGCGCGGCGCGGACGCCGCCCTCGCGGCGGAATGGCTGCGCCAGGGCGCGGAGGACGTGATCGACCGCTCCGCCCTGGACCGGCTCGCCCCCGTCCTGCGCCGGGCCCTGAAGGCGGTCCGCAACCAGGCCGCCCTGAAGCAGGCGCAGGCGGACCACCTCCGGACGGTGGGGCTGCTGCGCACGGTGCTGGAGTCCTCCACCGAAGGCATCCTGGTGGCGGACCTGGCCGGCAGGATCGCCACCTACAACCGCAAGTTCATGTCGCTGTGCGGGATCCCCGACTACGTCATGGCCCCCATGGACCTGGAGCGGGTGCTGCGCTGCCTTCAGGACCAGTTCGCCGACTCCGGCGCCTTCCTGAACGAGGCCCGGGCGCTCGCCGACCACTCCGAGCGCAGGCTGCTGGGCGTGCTCGACGGCGGCGACCAGCGCTCCGTCGAGGTCTTCGGCAGGACGCAGCGCCTGGGCCGGGACGCCGTGGGCCAGGTGTTCAATTTCAGGGACGCCACCGGGCGGTTCCAGGCCGGCGAGGCGCCCCCGGAAGTCCTGGCGGTGCCGCCGGACCTGCTGGAGGCCGCCCGGACCGGGCGGATGGTGCCCTGGTACCTCACCGAGGACGAGCTGGTGATCTCGGACAAGGGGCTGGGCCTGCTGGGCCTGGCCCCCGGAGCGGCTGCCCGGGGACCTGCCCGCCCTGGAGGCGCTGATCCACCCGGCGGACCTGGACCGCCTGCGCCTGGGCCTCGAACATCCCAGGACCGCCCCGTTCGAGCTGCGCATGCGCAAGGGCGACGGCTCGTGGATCCGCACCCGCTGGAACCTGAAGCGGGGCGCGGAAGGCTACCGCGGCGTGTTCACCCGGATCCCCTCCGGGCCCTGCGCCCCCGACGACGCCGGCCGCGCCGCGCCGCGCTTCGACTTCCTGGTCAGGGTGCTTCAGGAGTCCTGATCGGAGCATTCCACCGGGGTCGGGTGCAGGGCCGGCACCAGGCCGGCCGGGTCCAGCGCCACCAGGAAGCCCCGGCTGCCGCCGTTGATGAAGATCCGGTCCAGTTCGAGGATGCTCCTTTCCACGTAGACCGGCATGGCCTTGCGGGTGCCGAACGGGCTGGTGCCGCCCACCAGGTAGCCGGAGTGGCGGTTGGCCACCTCGGGCTTGCAGATGTGCACCGCCTTGGCCCCGATCTGCCGGGCCAGGGCCTTGGTGCTCACCTCCAGGTCGCCGTGCATGAGCACCACCAGCGGCTTGCCGGCCTCGTCCTCCATGACGAGGGTCTTCACCACGGCGTGCTCGGGCACCTCCAGTTCCCGGGCGCACACCTTGGTGCCGCCGTGCTCCTCGTAGCGGTAGAGGTGCTCGGTGAAGGGCATCTTCAGCTCCTTCAGGAGCCGGGTGGCCGCGGTGGAGGGGAAGGAATGCTGAGCCATGCGGACATTCTACGCCCGCGGGCGGCGCGCCTCCCGGGGAAAGTCCTTGCCATGGGGCCGGATCCGTGCCAGGGTGGAAAGACCGATGGAGGAGCGGTTCCCATCAGTACCCCGAAGGAGGGCGATGAGCCCGGTGATCGCGGGCGAAAGGGGTGGATCGCCGAAGGGCAAGCGCTTCATCACCGCTGGCCTTGGACGTCAGGGAGAATACCCTGCGGCTGTCGCGGCGCCCAATCGCCGCGAAGTGCCTGAAGACGAAATCCTGGCCCCGAGTGGGTTCATGGTGGGTTCAAAGGCTTCCCTCGCACCTGGAGGTCTTCGTGCTGCCCACCCCCCCATCGCCAGATCCGGCGCTCCGACTGTTGGCGGAACTCTGCGCCCTTGATTCCACCACCGGCCAGGAGGCGGAACTCCTGCCGGCCCTGCTGCCCGCCCTGCGCGCCCGGGGCGCCCGGGTCGAGGTCCGCCGAGCTGGCTCCGGGCCGGTGCAACGTGCTCGCCACCTGGGGCGAACCGCGCGTCCTCTTCTCGACCCACCTGGACACCGTGCCGCCCTTCCTCGCGCCCCGGATCGAAGGGGACATCCTCTACGGCCGCGGCAGTTGCGACGCCAAGGGCCAGATGGTCGCCCAGTGGCTGGCGCTGGACCGGCTCCTCGCCGAGGGCCGCACCGGCTTCGCCTGGCTCGGGGTTGCAGGCGAGGAGACGGACAGCCTGGGCGCCCAGGAAGCCCATGCCTGGGCCGACCGCTTCAAGGGCTGCAAGGCGCTGATCAACGGCGAGCCCACCGAGCTCAAGCTGGCCGCCGGCCAGCGCGGCGTGGAGAACCTCGCCCTGGCCTGCCGCGGCAGGGCCGCCCACGGCGGCAGCCCGGAACTGGGGCACAGCGCCATCCTGGACCTGCTGGACTGGCTTTCGGCCATGCGCGGCCTTCCGCTTCGCAGCGATCCGGAACTGGGCCCCGAGGTGTGGAACCTGGGCACCATCCAGGGCGGCTCGGGGGTGAACATCGTGCCCGACCGGGCCGAGGCCGTGCTGAACCTGCGCAGCGTCCCCGGATCCACCTTCCGCCAGGCGCCTTGCCGCCCTCCGCCCGCCCCAGGGCGAACTGCGGGTCCTGCTGGACGACCCGCCCTGCCTGTTCCCCGCCATCCCCGGCTTCGACCGGGCTCCCGTGCCTTTCGGCTCGGACGTCCCCCAGCTGCGCGGCCTCATCCCCGACGGCACCGTGGTGCTGGCCGGCCCGGGCAGCATCCGGGTGGCCCATACCGGACAGGAGCACCTCACCCTGGCCGACCTGCGCGGCGGGATCGAACTCAACGCCAGGCTCGCCCTGCATTTTCTGAAACAATGAAGGCTTTCGCCGACCCCCCAGGAGCTTCCCCATGTCCAAGATCCCCGTCACCGTCCTCGGCGCCACCGGCGTGGTAGGCCAGCGTTTCGTCCGCCGCCTGGCGGGCCACCCCATGTTCGAGATCACCAGGATCGCCGCCAGCGACCGCAGCGCCGGCAAGGCCTACCGGGACGCCTGCGACTGGCGCCTGGACGGCGAACCCTACGCCGGACTGGGCGACCAGGTCCTGCTGCCGTGCGAACCGGGCCAGGCCAAGAACCCCATCGCCTTCAGCGCCCTGGACAACGCCGCCGCCTCGGACATCGAGCCGGCCTTCGCCCGGGCCGGCGCCGCGGTGTTCAGCAACGCGGCCTCCTTCCGCATGGCCGCGGACGTGCCGCTGCTGGTGCCGGAAGTGAACCCCGGGCACCTGGAGCTGCTGCCCGGCCAGCGCCTCGCGCGCGGCTGGAGCGGCGCCATCCTGACCAACCCCAACTGCACCACCACCGTGCTGGTCATGGCGCTGGCCCCGCTGCACGCCGCCTTCGGGGTCGAGGCGGTGATCATGACCTCCATGCAGGCGGTGAGCGGCGCGGGCTACCCCGGCGTGCCCAGCATGGACATCCTGGGCAACGTCGTGCCCTACATCGGGGGCGAGGAGGACAAGGTGGAGCGCGAGGTGGCCAAGCTGCTGGGCCCCTCGGGCGGCCCCGCCGACATGGTCGTCTCGGCCCTCTGCTACCGGGTGCCGGTGCTGGAAGGCCACACCGAATCGGTCAGCGTGCGCCTCAAGGGCGACCCCAGCCCCGAGCAGGTGCGCGAGGCGCTGGCCGCCTGGACCCCGGTGCCCCAGCAGCTCAGGCTGCCCAGCGCTCCGCCCGTGCCGATCCGCCTGCACGCGGCCGAGAACCGGCCCCAGGTGCGCCGCGACGTGGAGGACGACGGCGGCATGAGCGTCCATGTGGGGCGGATCCGCCGCTGCCCGCTGCTGGGCATCAAGTTCACCCTGCTCGGCCACAACACCGAACGCGGCGCCGCCGGCGGATCGGTGCTCAACGCCGAGCTCGCCGTCGCCCAGGGGGTGCTGCGATGATCGTCATGAAATTCGGCGGCAGCTCCGTGGCCGACGCCGCCTGCATGCGCGAAGTGGCCGCCCTGGCCGTGGAGGCCCTGCCCGAAGCGCCCCTGGTGGTGCTCTCCGCCACCGCCAGGACCACGGACGCCCTGTTCGAGGCCGCCCGCGCGCGCCGAGGCCGGCGACCTGGACGCCGCCCTGGACCTGCAGCGCAGCCTCATGCGAGCGGCACCGGGGCATCGCCGGGGACCTGTTCCCCGCGGGCCTGCCCGAGGACCTGGACCAGGCCCTGGCGGAGCTGGGCGGCGAGCTGGACCTGCTGCTGCGCGGCGTGGCCCTGCTGCGCGAGCTCAGCCCGCGCAGCATGGACGCCATCGCCAGCATCGGCGAGCGGCTCTCCACCCGGATCCTGGCCGCCCACCTGGGCGCCGCCTGGGTCGACGCCCGCACCGTGGTGCGCACCGACGACCGCTTCGGCTGCGCGCTGCCCCAGTCCAGGGAGCTGCAAGGCCCTGGCCGGCCGAGCATCCTGGCGCCCCTGCTGGGCCCGGGCCGGGCCGTGGTGACCCAGGGCTACATCGGCGCCACCGCCGCGCGGCCTCACCACCACCCTGGGCCGCGGCGGCAGCGACTTCAGCGCGGCCCTGTTCGGCGCGGCCCTGGGCGCCGAGCGACATCCAGATCTGGACCGACGTGGAGGGCGTGCTCACCTGCGACCCGCGGGTGGTGCCCGAGGCCCAGCCCATCGCCGAGCTGAGCTTCGCCGAGGCCGCGGAGCTGGCCGCCTTCGGCGCCAAGGTGCTGCACCCCGCCACCATCCAGCCCGCGGTGGAGGCCGGCATCCCGGTCACCGTGCGCCACACCCGGCGCCCCCACGGCCGCTTCACCACCATCACCGCCGAAGTGCGCACCGGCCGGCCCATCACCGCCCTGGCCCAGCGCGGCCCGATCACCGTGCTCACCGTCACCTCGGCCCACATGCTCAACCAGAGCGGCTTCCTGGCCAGCCTGTTCCAGGTGTTCTCCCGCCACAAGATCAGCGTCGACCTGATCGCCACCGCCGAGGTGAGCGTCTCCCTCACCGTGGACGCCGACGCGCCCGCTGGAGGCCCTGCTGGAGGACCTGGCGGCCTTCGCCACCGTGGGCGTCGCCCGGGACCGGGCCATCGTCGCCATCGTCGGCGAGCGGCTCAAGCTCACCCCCGGGGTGACCGGGCGCTGCTTCGGCGCCCTGCGCGACATCAACGTCGAGATGATCAGCATGGGCGCCAACGAGATCAACCTGAGCTTCGTGGTCAAGCAGGAGGACGCCAAGGCCGCCCTGCGCGCCCTGCACGCCGCCCTCATCGAAGGGCTCCAGCCAGGAGCGCGGCCGCCCGATGAGGATCGGGATCTTCGGCCGGGGCCGGCTGGGCTCCGCCATCGCCCAGGAGCTGGCGCGGCGCCCGCGGACCTGGAGCTGGCCTGGCACATCGACCAGGGCGAAGCCACCCCGGCCGGGGCCGGACCTGGCCTTCGACGCCAGCGCCGCCGCGGCCGTGGCCGGGCACCTGGCCTGGGCCCTGGAAACCGGCACCGACCTGGTGATCGGCGCCACCGGCTGGAGCCTGCCCGACCTGGAGGCACGCGTGCAGCGGCCGCATCGCCGTGCTGACCTCGCCCAACTTCAGCCTGGCGGTGGCGCTCATGGCCCGGCTGTCCCTGGTGCTGGGCCGGTTCGCCGCCCTGGACCCGGACCTCGACCCCTACGTCACCGACCACCACCACCGCGCTCAAGGCCGACGCCCCCAGCGGCACCGCCAAGCGCCTGGCCGCGGCCGTCATGGCCGGCTGCCCGCGCAAGACCGCCTGGACCCTGGGCACCCCGGCGCCCCGACGAGCTGAGCGTCTCGGTGCTGCGCGCCGGGGCCGAGTTCGGCGCCCACACCGTGGGCCTGGACGGCCCGGCCGAAGTGCTGGAGCTCACCCACCGGGCCCGCTCCCGGGCCGTGTTCGCCCGGGGCGCGCTGCTGGCGGCCCGCTGGGTGCGCGGCCGCAAGGGCCTGTTCACCTTCGACGACTGCGCCAAGGAAATCCTCGACCCGCTGTTCCGCTTCGGAGACCCGTCATGACCCTCTTCACCGGACTGTCCGTGGCCCTGGCCACCCCCTTCACCCCCGACTTCGCCGTGGACCTGCCCGCCTTCCGGCGGCTGGTGCGCCACGTGGTCGCCGGCGGCGTCGACAACCTGGTGGTGCTGGGCTCCACCGGCGAGGCGGCCACCATCCTGGAAGCCGAGCGCGACGCCCTGATCACCGCCTGCCTGGAGGAGGCCGGCTCCGTGCCCGGTGGTGGTCGGCACCGGCTCCAACGCCACCGCGCCAGGCCGCCGCCTGGACCCGCCGGGCCCAGGAGCTGGGCGCCCACGGCGCCCTGGTGGTGACCCCCTACTACAACAAGCCCACCCCCGGCGGCCTGGTGGCCCACTACCAGGCCGTGACCGAGGCCGCCCCCGGCCTGCCGGTGATCATCTACAACGTGCCCGGGCCGCACCGGCCTCAACGTGCTGCCCTCCACCCTGGCCATGCTCTGGGAGAACCCGCAGCTGGTGGCGGTGAAGGAGTCCAGCGGCAACCTGGCCCAGATCGCCGAAGATCGCCCGCACCCTGCCCGCGGGCAAGACCCTCCTGTCCGGCGACGACAACCTGGCCCTGGCCTCCATCGCCGTGGGCGCCTCGGGCCTGGTGAGCGTCATCGGCAACGTCCTGCCCGGCCGAGACCAAGCAGCTGGTGGACCTGGCCCTGGCCGGCGAGCGCAGCGAGGCCATCGCCCTGCACCAGGCGCTCCTGCCGCTCATGGACGCCCTGTTCCTGGAGAGCAACCCCATCCCCACCAAGGCCGCCCTGGCCCTGAAGGGGATCTGCGGCGACACCCTGCGGCTGCCCCTGGTCGGCCGCCGGCGCCGCCACCCGGGCGCGCCTGGCCGAACTGCTGCGCCAGCCGGCGTGGGGGTGGCCTGATGCGCCACCTCCAGCCCTTCTACCAGCGCGACATGGCCGCGATCCTGGCCGACCCGGCCCTGCCCGAGGCCCACGCCGCCCTGCTCGAGGCCCTGGAGCGGGGCGCCGCCCGGGCCGCCCAGCCGGACGCCGACGGCGCCTGGCGCGCCAACGCCTGGGTGAAGACCGCCATCCTCGCCGGCTTCCGCTCCACCCCCACCGCGCCGGTGCCCGGCTGGCCCAGCCCGTGCCTTCGACCGCACCGCCTTCCCGCCCGCGCGGCTTCGACCTGGCCGACGGGGTGCGCATGGTGCCCGGCGGCAGCTCGGTGCGCCGCGGGCGCCTTCCTGGCCCCGGGCGTGGTGATCATGCCGCCGGCCTACGTCAACGTGGGCGCCTTCGTGGACGAGGGCACCATGGTCGACAGCCACGCCCTGGTGGGCTCCTGCGCCCAGATCGGCAAGCGGGTGCACCTGTCCGCCGCGGCCCAGGTGGGCGGCGTGCTGGAGCCGGCCGGCGCCGTGCCGGTGGTGGTGGAGGACGACGCCTTCGTGGGCGGCCTGTGCGGCCTGTTCGAGGGCGTGATCGTGCGCCGGCGGGCGGTGCTGGCCCCGGGCGTGGTCCTCTCCGCCTCCACCCGCATCTACGACCTGGTCAACGGCCGCGAGCTCACCCGGGAAGTGCCCGAAGGCGCCGTGGTGGTGCCCGGCACCCGCCCCGCCTCGGGCGCCTTCGCCGCGGGAGCGCGGGCTGTCCCTGGCGGCCCCGTGCATCGTCAAGTACCGGGACGGCGGCACCGACGCCGCCACCACCCTGGAGGAGGCCCTGCGTTGAGCCCCGCCGACCGGTTCGCGCCAGCTCCGCCCCAGCCCGATCCGGGCGCTCAGCGAAGGGGCGCCCCCGGGCGCCGTGCCCATGGGCCTGGGCGAGCCCGGCTGGGCCCTGCCGGAACCGGCCCGGCTGGCCCTGGCCCGCAGCAGGGCCCCTGCGCCTACGGCCCCAACGCCGGCCTGCCCGAGCTGCGTCGAGGCGGTGGCCGCCTTCCACGGCGCCCAGCCCGGCCAGGTCATGCTCGGCTGCGGCAGCCAGGGCGTGCTCTACGCCCTGTTCCAGGCCTGGCTCGAGCCGGGCGACGCGGTGCTGGTGCCCGACCCGGGCTTCCTGGCCTACCCCGCCCTGGCCCGGCTTGCCGGGGCCGAGCCGGTGGCCTACGCCCTGGCCGCGGATTTCAGCCTGGACCCCGCCGCCTTCCGGGCCGCGCTGGACCGCACCCCGGAGGCCAAGGTCGCGGTGGTGAACCACCCGGGCAACCCCACCGGCGCCGGCGCCACCTCGCCAGGCCCTGGCGGAAGTGGCCCAGGCCTGCGCCGCCCGGGGCGTCCTGCTGCTGTCCGACGAGGTCTACCGGGAGCTGTGCCTGGGCGGCGCGGGCCGTCCCTGCGCGAGGTCAGCGACACCGGCCTGGTGCTGGGCTCGGTGAGCAAGGCCTGGGGCGCGCCCGGGCCTGCGCGTGGGCTGGGCCATCGGCGACCCGGCCTGGCTGGCGCCGGCGCGGCTGGTGCACGCCTACATGGTCACCGCCCCGGCCCGTCCGGCCCAGCTGGCCGCCCAGGCCCTGCTGGAGGCCTCCGCCGCGGTGCTGGCCGAGGCCCGGGAGCACCTGCGGGTGCGCTGGGAGGCCTTCGCCGGAAGCCTGCGCCGAGGCCTTCGGCACCGCGTCCGCGCCGCTCCGCCGGCGGCTTCTACCACTGGCAGGCCCTGCCCTCCGCCGCCCTGGCCGACCCCATGGCCTTCTGCCTGCGCCTGCGCGACGAGGGCGGGGTGGTGGTGGTCCCGGGCCAGGCCTTCGGCCCGGGCGGGCGCGGCCACATCCGGCTGAGCTACGCCGGGGACCCCGGAGCAGATCCGTGAAGGGCGTCGCGCCGCCTCGCGCCGTTCTGGAGAGAATCATGAGCCTTTTCGCCTTCGACGACGGCGCCTGCGCCGACCTCGCCAGCATCCACGGCACCCCGCTGTTCGCCTACAGCCTGGGGGTGGCCCGCAGCCAGTGGCTGCGCCTGCGCCAGGCCCTGCCCGAGCGGGCGCGCCTCGCCTATCGCGGTCAAGGCCAACCCGCATCCCACCCTGCTGGAGGCCTTCGCCGAGCTGGGGTCCTGCTTCGACTGCGCCTCCGGCGGCGAACTGGCCCGGGTGCACGCCCTGGGCATCGGCAGCGGGCGCACCTTCTACACCGGCCCCGGCAAGCGCACCGAGGAGCTCGAGCCCTGGCCCTGGCCCACGGCGTGCGCGTCCAGGCCGACGGCTGGGAGGACCTGGAGCGCCTGGAGGCCCTGGCCAAGGGCCCGGTGGCGGTGAACCTGCGGGTCCACCCCATGGCCGGGATCACGGAGGCCTCGCCGCATCATCGGCGGCACCGGGCCCTCCGCCTTCGGGGTCGACGAGGAGGACCTGCCGGCCTTCCTGGACCGGGCCGCCTGCCTGCGCAAGGTGACCATCCGCGGCCTGCACGTGTTCGCCGCCAGCAACGAGCGCGACGCGGGGAACCTGCTGGCCACCCACGGCTACGTGCTGGAGCTGGCCCGGCGCCTGCAGCGGGAGCACGGCCTCGCGCTGGAGCAGATCGACCTGGGCGGCGGCCTGGGCGTGCCCTACGCCGAGGCCGAGGCGCCCCTGGACGTGGACGCGCTCGGGACGCGGACTGGGCGCGCTGCTGGCCGCCCATCCCTGGTTCACCGGCAGCCTGGTCCTGGAGCCGGGCCGGTTCCTGGCAGGCCCCTGCGGGGTCTACCTGTCGCGGGTGGTGCGGGTGAAGGAGAGCCGGGGCGTGCGCTTCGCCATCCTGGAGGCCGGGGTGAACCACCTCCTGCGCCCCCTGCTCACCGGCCAGCCGTTCCCGGTGCGGGCCGTGGGCGGGACCGGCCCCCTGCGCCCGGCCACCCTGGCCGGCCCGCTCTGCACCAGCCTGGACCGCCTGGGCGACGTGCGAGCTGCCGGAACTGCGCCCCGGCGCCCTGCTGGCCTTCGGCACGGCCGGCGCCTACGGTTTCACCGAGGCCATGACGCCCTTCCTGTCGCACCCGGCGCCCGCGGAAATCTGGGTGCCGTAGACCGCCCGGTTTTCGACGTTCGCCCCCGCCAGACCGACGCTCGCAGCAATCACGTGCCCCGCAGCCCCCGGTGCCGCACTCTGGGGGCCTGGAGGCACTGCGATGCTGCGACAAACCGCTTTGATCTTGACGGCCGCCCTGGCTGCGGGCGCGACCCAGGCCCCGCCCGACGGGCCCTGCGATGGCCGCAGGCCCGGGCCGCCGCCCATGGCGGGCCCCGGCATGGGCGAGCCCATGCGCCGCCCGGACGGGCCGCCCATGCTTGGCTTCCTGGGCCTCACCGAGCCCCAGAAGCAGGCGGTCAAGGCCATCATGGACAAGCGCCGGCCGGCCCGGTCGGCTTTGCACCGGGACCTGGAGGCCAAGGCCATGGCCCTGATGGACGCCCGGGAGGACCCGGCCCTCGCCGAGGCCCGGCTGCGCGCGCTGCAGGCGGCGGAAAGCGAGGCCCGGCTGCGGCTGCTCCTGGATGAGCGGGCCGAGTTCATGGAGGTGAGGGCGGTCCTCACCGCGGACCAGCAGGCCAAGGCCGAGCGGCTGCGCCTCGCGCGCCGGCAGGAGCGCGAAGCCCGCGCATCGATCCAGGCCGAGGCCGGGCCGGAATAGCGCGCCATGGCCATCGGCGGCGGCTGAGCCCGATCGTCCGGATCCGCGAACGATACCCGGACGGACCTGCCCGCCTCCTACGTGGGCGTGTTCAGCACCGTCAAGGACCAGGGCATGTGCGGCAGCTCGCTGGCCCTTCTCCACCATCGGAACGCTCGAGGGCGCGGTGCCGGCGGCCGCCTTCCCCTACGTGGGCGACGTCGTGGCCTGCAGCATCGCCCGCAACCCCACCCACACCCCGGTCGAAAGGTGGGGCTTCGTGGGCGGCTCCGACTCCACGCCGCCGGTGGCGGCCATCAAGACGGCCATCTACACCTACGGCGGCGTTTCGGCCTGCGTCCACGCCGACGACTACTTCGCCGCGTATACCGGCGGGGTGTTCGACGATTCCAAGGTCTACACGGACATCAACCACGCCATCCTCCTGGTGGGCTGGGACGACGCCAAGGGCGCCTGGCTGCTGAAGAACTCCTGGGGACCTGCATGGGGCGTGGACGGCTTCATGTGGATCAAGTACGGCACCTGCGAGGTGGGCCTGGGTTCCGCCTGGGTCGTCGAATAGACCGTGGCCGTTCACTTCTCCTTTCCAGAAGGCGAATTGAAAGAAAAATTCTCCTTCCCGGAAGGAGAATCGTGCAGCCCGCCTACGAATGGATGCTGGCTTGAACCTGCCCGCGGCGGTCGGCCTGCCCGCGGGAAAAATGTTACAATGAGCGACACAAGCCGTTTCCCCTGGGCTAAATAAAACAATTGCAGGTGTTCGATCCTAGCCATCGGCTCCTTGATCGTCAGCTTTCCTTGCGGAGTCCGGAACCATGCTGGTCGTTGCCTTGATGCTTGCAGCCATGGGGTGCTGGATCGGCGCCGGGCTCCTGGGCCTGGCCGCGGCCGATGACCGCGTCCCCGTCGCGCTGGGCGTCCTGGGCTCCCTTCTGGGCCTGGCCGGGGCGCTGACGGTGCTCCTGGGCGGGACGGCCGGGGGCCTGACCTTCCAGTTCTGGGGCGTGTCGGCGGCGCTGGAGGTGGATGCCCTGTCGGCCGCGTTCCTGGTGCCGCTGCACCTGGTGGCCGCCCTGGGCCTGGTCTACGGCAAGGCCTACTGGCCGCTGGAGGCCGCCAAGGGCTCCGGGCGCTGGGTGCGGGTGTTCTTCGGTCTCCTGGTGGCATCCATGAACCTGGTGTTCATCGCCCGCCAGGGCGTGCTGTTCCTGGTGGCCTGGGAGGCCATGGCCATGGCGGCCATGCTGCTGATGTGCACCGAGCACGAGAAGCCCGAGGTGATGCGCGGCGCCTGGGTCTACCTGGCCTGCACCCACGTGGGCACGATGCTGCTCACCGCCATGACCATCCTGCTGGCCCAGCGCCTGGGCGGCTACGCCTGGCACGCCAGCAACCCGCTCCCGCGCCCGGTCCTGGACGGCATCATCCTCGTGCTGGCGCTGCTCGGCTTCGGTTTCAAGGCGGGGCTGGTGCCGCTGCATTTCTGGCTTCCCGCGGCCCACGCCGGGTCGCCCAGCCACGTCTCCGCGATCCTGTCGGCGGTCATGCTCAAGGCCGGGGTCTACGGGGTGCTGCGCGTATCCGGACTGCTGCCGCCGGTGCCGCACCTGGGCGGCGCGGTGCTGGCCGCCGGCGCCCTCACCGCGCTCTGCGGGGTCGGCTGCGCCCTGGCCCAGCGCGACTTCAAGCGCCTGCTGGCCTACTCCAGCGTGGAGAACGTCGGCATCATCTTCATGGGCGTGGGCCTGGGCTGGACCGGCCGGGCCATCGGCAATCCCTGGATCGCCGCCCTGGGCTTCGGCGCGGCCATCCTGCACATGTGGAACCACGCCGCCTTCAAGAGCCTGCTGTTCTTCGGCGCCGGCTCGGTGCTGCACGCCACCGGCACCCGCGACGTGGAGCGCCTGGGCGGCCTGGCCCGGCGCATGCCGCGCACCGCCCTGGCCCTGTTCCCGGCCGTGCTGGCGGTGGCGGCGCTGCCGCCGTTCAACGGCTTCGTCAGCGAATGGCTGCTGTACCGCGGCCTGTTCGCCTCCTTCGCGGGCGGCGGCGCCTGGACCGAGGGCCTCGCCCTCACCGCCCTGGCCCTCACCGGCGGCCTGGCCGGGGTGGCCTTCGCCAAGTTCTTCGGTTTCATCTTCCTGGGCACGGCGCGCAGTCCCGAGGCCGAGCAGGCCCATGACCCCGGTGCCCTGATGACCGGGCCCATGGCCGGCCTGGCCGGCCTGTGCCTGGCCCTGAGCCTGGGCGCGCCGTTCCTGCTGCCCCTGCTGGACCGGGTGCTCCTGGTGCTGGCCCCGGGCGCGGGGCCCGCGCTCGCGCCCGGCGTGGGCCGGCGAGTTCAGGGTCCTGGCCGGGACCTGGCCTCCCTGCTCCTGGCGCTCGGGGCGGCGGCGCTGCTCTGGATGCGCCGCGCCGGCCCCGGCGGCGCGCCGCCCCGGCACCTGGGACTGCGGCTACGCCCGGCCCACCGCGCGGATGCAGGTACAGCGCCAGCTCGTTCGCCGACGGCTGGGGCGAGTTCGTGCCGGGCCTGCGCGACCCGGGTGCGCCGGATCAAGGCGCTGTTCCCCGCACGCCGTGGGCTTCCATTCGGAGTTCCAGGACCCGGTCGGCGAAGGGCGTCGGTGGCCCCCCGCACCGAGCTGCTGGCCCAGCGCCTGCATGCGCTACCGCGGCCTGCAGCAGGGCCAGCTGCCCATGTACCTGCTCTACATCCTCATCACCCTGGTGGGCGTGTTCCTGTGGCTGGTCATCCGGCCCAGGTTGCTGGGATGATCCTCTTCGGCCTGTGCGTCCTCCTGGTGGCGGTTTCCGGCGTTCCGGGCCTGTGGTCCGCGCACCTGGGGCGGCCAGGCCGCGCCCTGGCTTCTGGGCCTGGCGGCGCGCTGGCGGGGCTGGCCGCGGCCGGGCGGGTGCTGATCGGCGGCGCCAGCGTCGAGCCTGGCCCTGCCCCACACGCCCCTGGGCACCCAGGGCTTCCTGCGCCTGGACCCCATCGGCGCCTGGTTCCTGGTGCCGGTGCTGGTGCTGCCGGCGTGCGGCGCGGTGTTCGCCCGCGGCTACTGGGACGGCCACTTCGAAAGCGCCCGGCGCCTGCGGCTGCTGTTCGGCATCACGGCGGCCTCCATGGCCCTGCTGGTGGCCGCGGCCCACGCCCTGACCTTCCTGATGGCCTGGGAGGGCATGGCGGTGACCTCGTTCTTCCTGGTGACGGCCGAGGACCGGGATGCCGACACCCGGCGCGCCGGCTGGATCTACCTGGCCTCCACCCACTACCGGGACCCTCTGCCTGTTCGCGCGCCTTCGCGCTGATGGCCGGCGAGCACCTACCTCTGGTCTGCCGCTGGCCCCCGGGCTTCGCCGCCAGCCCGCGCGGCACGCGCCACCTTCCTGCTCCTGCTGGCTCGGCTTCGGACTGAAGGCCGGGATCTTCCCGCTGCACTTCTGGCTGCCGGGGGCCCACGCCGCCGCGCCCAGCCACGTGTCCTCCCTGATGTCGGGCGTGCTGCATCAAGATGGGCATCCTCGGGCTGGTCCGCTGGCTCTGCCTGGTGCCGGACCCGCCCCTCTGGTGGGGCGCGCTGCTGGTGGCCCTGGGCGCCGTCTCGGGCATCCTCGGGGTGGCGCTGCGCCCTGGCCCAGCACGACCTCAAGCGGCTGCTGGCCTACCACTCCATCGAGAACATCGGCATCATCCTGCTGGGCCTGGGCCTGGGCACCCTGGGCAAGAGCGCCGGGCCTGCCCGCGCTGCAGCTGCTGGGCTTCGCCGGGGCCCTGCTGCACGTGCTCAACCACGGCCTGTTCAAGGGCCTGCTGTTCCTGGGCGCGGGCTCGGTGGCGCACGCCACCGGCAGCCGCGACCTGGAGCGCATGGGCGGCCTGGCCGGGACCATGCCGGTCACCGCCGGGGCCTTCCTGGTCGGCTCATGGGCCATCTGCGGCCTGCCCCCGCTCAACGGCTTCGTCAGCGAATGGCTGATCTACCTGGCGGCCTTCCGCGGGCTCCTGTCCCGCGCTCGGCCTGGTCCGTGCTCAGCCCTGGCCGCCCTGGCGCTGATCGGGGCCCTGGCGGCGGCCTGCTTCGCCAAGGTGTTCGGGGTGGTGTTCCTGGGCCGGGCCGCGTTCGCCGGAGGCCGCGGCGGCCCAGGAGCCGCCCCGCGCCATGCTGGCGCCCATGGTGGTCCTGGCCTGCGCCTGCGCGGCCATCGGCGTGCTGCCCGCGGCCCTGGTCCCGGCCCTGGCCCGGGCCGCCGGCGCCACCGGGCCTTCGGGCCCGGCGGACCTGGGCGCCCTGGCCCACCTGGGCACCCTCACCTGGATCGCCCTGCCCCTGCTGGCCGTGTGCGCCCTGGCCTGGGCCTGGTGCGCCGGGCGGCCGCGCCCCGGGCCGACCTGCCCACCTGGGACTGCGGCTACGCCGCCGCCAGCCCCCGGATCCAGTACACCGCCTCCTCCTTCGCCGACGGCCTGGTCTCGGCCCTGCGCCTGGCGCTCTGGCCCCAGGTGCGCTGGCGTGCGGGTCAAGGGCCTGTTCCCGCACCCAGCGGAGCTACCGCTCCCGCGTGCCGGACCCGGTCCTGGACCGGGTGGCGGCTCCGGGCCTGGGCTTCGCCGCCCGCGGCCTGTCCTTGCTGCGCTTCTTCCAGAGCGGCCAGCTGCCGCTCTACCTGCTCTACATCCTGCTCACCCTTGTGGCGCTGCTCGTCTGGATGGTGGCCTGACCATGACCGACTCCACCCTTGCCCGTTCCCTGCAGATCCTGGCTGCACATCCTCACCGCGCTGCTGCTGCCGCCGCTGATCCCGGGCCTGATCAACAAGGTCAAGGCGCTGGTGGCCGGGCGCCAGGGCCCGCCGGTGCTGCAGCTCTACTACGACCTGGCCAAGCTCGCGCGCAAGCGTGCCGGTGTTCAGCAGCGCCACCACCTGGGTGTTCCTGGCCGGGCCGGCGGCGGTGGTGGCCGCGGGTCTCGTGGCCGCGCTGCTCGTGCCCTTCGGCCACACCCCGGCGCCGGTGAACTTCCAGGGCGACATGATCCTGTTCGCCTACCTCTTCGGCGCTGGCCCGGTTCGCCACCGTGCTGTCCGCCCTGGACACCGGCTCCAGCTTCGAGGGCATGGGCGCGGCCCGGGAGGTGACCTTCTCGGTGCTGACCGAGCCCGCGCTGTTCCTGGGCTTCGCCGCCCTGGCCAAGGCCACCGGCAGCCTGTCCCTGTCCGGCATGCTGGCGCTGACACGGGGTTCGCCATCACCCGGGCCACCGGCCCGCTCATCCTGGTGCTGGCGGGCTGGCTGATCGTGTTCCTCACCGAGAATTCGCCGCATCCCGGTGGACGACCCCAACACCCACCTGGAGCTCACCATGATCCACGAGGTGATGGTGCTCGACCATTCCGGCCGGCCCTGGCCCTGGTGCTCTACGGCGCCAGCCTCAAGCTGCTGGTGCTGGGCGCGCTGATCGTGGGGCCGCTGCTGCCCCGCACCGGCCAGCCGTGGCTGGACTGGGCCGGCTTCTACGGCGCCATGGCGCTGCTGGCGGTGGTCGTCGGGCTGGTGGAGAGCGCCACCGCGCGGCTGCGCATGAACCGGGTGCCGCAGTTCCTGGTGGCGGGGCTGCTGGCCACCGCCTTCGCCTTCTTCCTGCTCCAGGCCTAGGAGAGAGCCATGCTGCGTGATCTCCTCATCGCCCTGATCGTCCTCACCAACTTCACCCTGGTGGCCACCAGCCGGATCAACAAGGCCATCCAGGTGGCGGTGATCCAGGGCGTGCTGCTGGGCCTGCTGCCCCTGGCCATGGGCCTGGGCCGGCACCTGCACATCGTCCTCATGGTGATCGCCGCGGTGGGCGTGAAGGGCTGGCTGATCCCCTACCTGTTCCGCCGGGCCAGCCGCAAGGTCAAGATCGACCGGGAGGTCACCCCCTACGTCGGCTTCACCGCGTCCCTGGTGCTGTGCGCCCTGGGCACCGGCCTGGCGCTGCTGCTGTCCAGCAGCCTGCCGCTGGCCCCGGGCGGCGGCTTCGCGCTGTTCGTGCCGGCCTCCCTGTCGACCCTGCTCACCGGCTTCATCCTGCTGATCACCCGGCGCAAGGCGCTGACCCAGGTGGTCGGCTACCTGGTGCTGGAGAACGGCATCTACCTGTTCGGCCTGATGCTGGTGGAGGAGATGCCGATGCTGGTGGAGACCGGGATCCTGCTGGACCTGTTCGTGGGCATCTTCGTCATGGGCATCGTCATCAACCACATCAGCGTGGCCTTCGATTCCATGGACACCCGGCATCTGGCCGAGCTCAAGGACTGACACCATGGCCTGGTTCCTCATCGCCCTCCCGCTCCTGGCCGCCGTGCGGCCTTCGCCATCGGCTCGCCGGCCCTGCGGGCGCGCCTGCTGCCGCCGACCGCGACCCTGCACCTGGCCGCCGCCGCGTTCGCCCTGCGCGGCTACGGCACGCCTGTCCGCCCGACGCGCGTGGCTGGGCCTGGACGCCCTGGGCGGCTGGACCCTGCTGGTGATCAGCGTGCTGTTCTGCTTCTGCGCCTGGTACGCCCCGGCCTACCTGGCGCTCCGGCCGGAGCGGGACAACCGGGTGTTCGTCGCCAGCTTCCTCTGCTTCCTGGGCCTGGCCTCGCTGCTGGCCCAGGCGCGCCACCCCGGCCTGGTCTGGGTGGCCATGGAGACCACCACCCTCGCCACCGCCCCGCTGATCTACTTCAACCACAACAAGCGCTCCATCGAGGCCACCTGGAAGTACCTGATCATCGGCTCGGTGGGCATCGCCCTGGCCCTGCTGGGCACCCTGTTCCTGGCCTACTCGGCGCAGCATGGGCGGCCTGCAGCGAGCCGCTCTTCTTCAGCAGCCTGATCCAGGACGCCGGCCAGCTGTCCCGGCCCTGGCTGCGGGCCGGCTTCGTGCTGGCCCTGGTGGGCTACGGCACCAAGATGGGCCTGGCGCCCCTGCACACCTGGAAGCCCGACGCCTACGGCGAATCCCCCGGGGTGATCGGCGCGCTCCTGGCCGGCGGCGTCACCAGCTGCGCCTTCCTGGCCCTGCTGCGCTTCTACGCCATCGTCGCCGCCGCCGGCGAGCTGGCCTTCGCCCGGGAGCTGATGGTCGGCATGGGCCTCCTGTCCATGCTCTGGGCGGCCGTGTTCATGGTGCGCCAGCTGGACATCCGGCGCCTGCTGGCCTACTCCAGCGTCGAGCACATGGGCATCCTGGCCTTCGGCATCGGCATCGGCGGCGCGCGCCGCGCGCTTCGCCCTGTTCCACCTGGCCGCCAACGCCCTGGTCAAGGGCGTGCTGTTCATGGCGGCCGGCAACATCAACCGCAGCTACGCCAGCAAGCGACTGCCCTACGTCACGCGGCGCGATCCGGCGCACGCCGGTCTCGGGCTGGCTGTTCTTCCTGGGCTTCCTGGCCATCACCGGCACCCCGCCGTTCGCGCCGTTCATCAGCGAGTTCAACATCGCCGCCGCGGCCCTCGACCCCGCCCTACCTGTGGACCGGGGTGGCCTTCCTGGTGCTGCTGGGCGGGATCTTCCTGGCCATGAGCGACACCGTGGTGCAGGTGGTGTTCGGCACGCCCCCGCCCGACCGCGCCCGCACCCCGTACCGGGACACCTGGGCCACCACCGCCCCGCTGGTGGCGGCCCTGGCGCTGTCCGTGACCCTGGGCCTGTGGCTGCCGGGCCCCCTCACCGGCATGATCCGCAGCGCCGCCAACCTGGTGGAGGGCGGCAATGAGCTCCCTGTTCGCCCCCGTCCGCAACGGCCGCGCCCTGCCCCTGACGGAGCTGCCCGACCTCACCCTGGCCGAATTCCGCGCCACGCGTCATCCAGGGCGTGCGCTCCGGCCAGCGCCTGGCCTGCCTGTGCGCCGACCGCCAGATGAACCTCTACGCGGTGCTGGCCGAGGACGGCGCCGGCCGGCTTTCGGCCGCGCGCACCCGGCTGGACGCCCCGCGCTATCCCGCCCTCACCCCGGAGTGCCCCCAGGCGCACCTGTTCGAGCGGGAACTGGCCGAGCAGTTCGGCATCGTCCCGGAGGGCCACCCCTGGTTCAAGCCGGTGCGCTTCCACCGCTCCTGGGCCGAGGGGCCGGGACGCCTTCGGGACCGCCCAGCGATCCGGGCGTCCTGGACTTCTACCAGGTGAAGGGCGAGGAGGTGCACGAAGTGGCGGTGGGCCCGGTGCACGCCGGGGTCATCGAGCCGGGCCACTTCCGCTTCCAGTGCCACGGCGAGACCGTGTTCCACCTGGAGATCGCCCTGGGCTACCAGCACCGGGGCATCGAGCGCGCCCTGGAGGGCGGCCCCCACCCCCTGAGCCTCAAGCACGCCGAGACCGCCTGCGGCGACTCCACCATCGCCCACGCCTGGGCCTACTGCCAGGCGCTGGAGGGCCTGTCCGGCGCGCCGGTGCCGCTGCGCGCCCAGCGGGTCCGGGGCGTCGCCCTGGAACTGGAGCGGGCCGCCAACCACACCGGGGACCTGGGCGCCATGCTCGGGCGACGTGGGCTTCCTGCCCACCGCCTCCTACTGCGGGCGGATCCGCGGCGACTGGCTGAACATGACCGCGGAAGCCTGCGGCAGCCGGCTGGGCCGGGACTGGCTGCGGCCCGGCGGGCTGCGCATGGACCTGGACCCGGCCCGGGCCAGGGCCCTGCTCGGGCGCCTGGAGCGCGCCTGGGCGGACACCCGGGACGCGGTGGAGCTGCATGTGGGGCGCCGCCTCGGTGCTGAACCGGTTCGAGGCCGCGGGCGCCGTGGACCCGGTCCAGGCCCGGGAGATCGGCCTGGTGGGCGTGCCGGCCCGCGCCTGCGGCATCGACCATGGACGTGCGCCGGGACCACCCCTTCGGGCCCTACGCTGGAGCACCCGGTCGCCCCGTGCCTGGCCGAAAGCGGCAATGTCCACTCCCGGGCCTGGGTGCGCTGGCCGAACTGGGCGAAAGCCACGGGTTCCTGCGCTCCGCCCTGGAATCCCTGGCCTGGGGCGAGCCGGAGCCGTCGCCCGGCCCGCGCCGCCGCTGGCCCCGGACCAGCTTCTGCGTCTCCCTGGTGGAAGGCTGGCGCGGCGAAGTGCTGCACCTGGCCGTCACCGGCGCGCGACGGCCGGTTCAGCCGCTACAAGATCGTCGACCCCTCGTTCCACAACTGGTTCGGCCTGGCGCTGGCGCTGCGGGGCGAGCAGATCTCGGATTTCCCCCTGTGCAACAAGAGCTTCAACCTCTCCTACTGCGGACACGACCTGTGAGGCGCCCATGATCCACATCCTCGCTGTCCCGCTGGCGCCAGGGGCACCGCACCATGGCCTACCCCAGGACCCTGCCCGGCCCTGCCGGAGCGGTTCCGGGGCCGGCCGGAGCTCGACCCCGGCGCCTGCCCCGAGGGCTGCCGGGCCTGCGCCGCCGGCCTGCCCCACCGGCGCCATCGACCTGGAGTCCGATGGCGCCTGGACCTGGGCCGCTGCCTGTTCTGCACCGAGTGCGTGGACGCCTGCCCCGAAGGGGTCGTCCGCTTCACCGGCGACCACCGCCTGGCCGCGCGGGCCCGGGAGGACCTGCTCGCTGGTCCCGGGCGGCGCGCCGCGCCTGGCCGAAGCCCTGGGCCGGGAGCTCATGCGCGGTGCTGGGCCGGTCGCTGAAGCTGCGGGTGGTGAGCGCCGGCGGCTGCAACGGCTGCGAGGTGGACGTGAACGTGCTGGGCACCCTGGCCTGGGACCTGGGCCGCTTCGGCATCCAGTTCGTCGCCTCGCCGCGCCACGCCGACGGCCTGGTCATCTGCGGCCCGGTGACCGCCAACATGGCCCTGGCCGTGCGCAAGACCTACGACGCCGTGCCCGAGCCCAAGATCGTCATCGCCGTGGGCGCCTGCGCCATCAGCGGCGGCCCCTACCTGCACCAGGCCGAGCAGCTGGGCGGCGCCGCCGCCGCCGGGCATCCCGGTGGACCTGTTCATCCCCGGCTGCCCGCCGCATCCCCTGACCATCCTGGACGGGCTGCTGCGGCTGCTGGGCAAGATGAGGTAGGAGAAACCCATGGCACTGGCCCCCGAGCAGGAGCGCGAACTGCGCCTGGCCGTGCGCCAGGCCAGGCTGGTGGCGTTCACCTGCTGCTTCGCCGCCCCGGCCATGTATCTCATCAGCGTCGGCAGCCAGGCCCTGGGCGGCCGCTGGCAGTGGTTCCTCGTCGGCTTCGCGCGGGTGCCGTGGAACGATCACCGGGTGCCCTGGGCGGTGGCCGCGGCATCCCTGGCCTTCGCCCTGTCCCTGGTGCTGCCCGGGCGCCTGGGCCGCATGGGCGACCCGCGCGCCGCCCTGGGCGCGCTGCGCGCCCGCAACCTGGCGCGCAGCGCCCTGCTGGCCGCCGTCGCCGTGTGCGGCCTGTACCTGGGGATCAAGCTGGGCCCGCCGGCCGCCAGCGTCTGCCTGGCCCTGTGCCTGGTGCCCATGGCCAGGGGCTTCTACGTCTTCCCCAGTGAGTCCCGCTGGCGCGAGGCCATGTCCCGGACCGCCTGAGCCGCCCCCGGATGCCAGGGAGATCAAGCCCATGATCACCGTCATCACCGCCACCCACAACCACGCCGCGTTCCTCCCGGCCGCCGTGCAGTCCGTGCTCGGCCAGACGCTCCAGGACTGGGAGCACCTCGTCGTCGACGACGGCAGCACGGACGACACCCCGCGGGTGCTGCGGGCCCTGGAGCGCCAGGGCGGCGCCCGGCTGCGCTCCCTCCGGACCGCGCACCGGGGCAACAGCGCGGCCCTCAACCTCGGGCTGGCCGAGGCCCGGGGCGGGCTGGTCGCCTTCCTCGACGCGGACGACGAGTACCTGCCCGACCACCTCGCCCTGATGCTGGCCACCCTGGGCGCCCATGACCTGGCCCTGGGCCGCTTCACCCTGGTCAACTGCACGCCCGACCCGAACCCCGTGGTGCCGGATTTCTACCGCCCGGGGCAGGAGATCGAGGTGGCGAAGATCGAGTCCTGCACCGGCCTGCTGTTCGGGCGCAAGGCGTGCTTCCTGGAGGGCGGCGGTTTCCGCCCGGTCCGCTCCAGCGACACCGACCTGTTCAACCGGATGAAGGCGGCCGGGTGCACCTGGCGCCGGGCCGGCCGGCCCACCTACCTGTATTATTTCGGCCGGGTGAGCGGCCACCTGGCGTCCCGGGAACTGCAGGAGGCCCGCGAAGAGCGCCGGTAGCGCGCAAACCGCACTGTCCAGGCCCGCTGAGTTGTGCTATCGTCATCCACTCAACCACCTTTCGGGGGGTTCCCATGGGGATCTTTGAAGGCCAGCTGCGTGTGGACAAGGGCGATCGATTCGCCCTGGTGGCCTCACGTTTCAATGAATTCATCGTGGACCGGCTGGTAGGCGGGGCCACGGACTGCATCGTCCGCCACGGCGGCAGCGAGGCCCAGATCGATCTCATCCGCGTGCCGGGGTCCTTCGAACTGCCCCAGGTGGCCCTGCAGGTGGCCCGCAGCGGCCAGTACGCCGGGGTGGTGCTGCTCGGCGCCGTCATCCGGGGCGGCACGCCCCATTTCGACATGATCGCCAACGAAGTGACCAAGGGCACCGCCCAGGTGGGCCTGGAGACCGGCGTGCCCGTGATCTTCGGCGTGCTCACCACCGACACCGTGGAGCAGGCCATCGACCGTGCCGGCACCAAGATGGGCAACAAGGGCTGGGAAGCCGCCATGAGCCTGCTGGAGATGGTGGACCTGTTCCACGTCCTCAAGGCTCCCGGCAAGGGGAAGGGTGATGGGCGTTCGCCGCCGGGGCCGGGAGTATGCCCTTCAGATGCTCTACGCGATGGATCTCACCGAGTACCTGCCCGACGAGATCTTCGCGGGCTTCAACGCCATCCAGGACCTGAACCGGGACGCCTTCTACTACGCCCGGCGCCTGGTGGACGGCGTCCACGGGCACCTGGAGGAGATCGACGCGGTGCTCACCCGCTTCGCCGAGCACTGGAAGATCCACCGCATGGCCGTGGTGGACCGCAACCTGCTGCGCCTGGGGGTCTACGAACTGATGTTCCTGAAGGAGATCCCCTTCCCCATCATCATCAACGAGGCGCTGGAGATCGTGAAGGAGTTCAGCGACCAGGAGGGCACCCAGTTCGTGAACGGCATCCTGGACGCCGCCAGCAAGGAGTTCCGCCCCGACGAGGTGGGCCCCAAGGGCCGGCGCCTGCGCGAGCCCGCGCCCCCGGCGGCCACCGATCCCTGATGGAACCCTTCCCAGCGCTCCCCATGGAGTCACGATGAGCACGCCCAAGAAGTCCCCGACCAAGCCCCAGCCCCGCCCGCCGGACTCCGGCCGCCCCGAAGCCAGGACCGGGTCCAGGGCCTGGCGCTGGAGCTCGGCGACATCCAGGCCCTGATCAGCCCAGGTGGGCCGCGAGCCCATCGACGAACTCCAGTTCGAGTCCATGGGCGTCAAGCTGCACATCCGCAAGGGCGGCGGCGCGCCGGCGCCGGCGCCCGGCGCCGGCCCAGACCCGGCGCCTGCAGCCGGCGCCCGCCGCCGCTCGCCGCCGCCCCGGCCGGCCGCGGAGCCGGCCGAGGACCCCGGCATCCACCCCATCACCAGCCCCATCGTCGGCACCTTCTACCGGGCCCCCAGCACCAGCGCGGCGCCCTTCGTCCAGCCCGGCGACTTCGTCAAGCCCGGCCAGACCCTCTGCATCGTCGAGGCCATGAAGCTCATGAACGAGATCGAGTGCGACGTGGCCGGCGAAGTGGTGGCGGTGCTGGCCGAGAACGGCCAGCCGGTGGAATACGGCGAGCGCCTGTTCGCCATCCGGGTGCGCTGACCCGATGGCCGCGCTGAAGCGCAAGCCCGCGCAGGGCAAGGCCGCCGAAGGGCGGCGAGCCGCCCTTCAGGAAGATCCTCATCGCCAACCGGGGCGAGATCGCCCTGCGGGTGATCCTGGCCTGCAAGGAGCTGGGCATCCAGACCGTGGCGGTCTACTCCGAGGCCGACCGGGACGCCCTGCACGTGCGCTTCGCCGACCAGGACATCTGCATCGGCCCCGCCCCCAGCGCCAAGTCCTACCTGAACATCCCCCAGGTGATCGCCGCCGCCGAGGTGACCGGGGCCGAGGCCATCCATCCCGGCTACGGCTTCCTCAGCGAGAACCCGCACTTCGTGGACGTCTGCCAGGCCTGCGGCATCGTCTTCATCGGGCCCAACGCCGAGATCATCCGCATGATGGGCAACAAGGCCCAGGCCAAGGCCACCATGAAGGCCGCCGGGGTGCCGCTCATGCCCGGCAGCGACGGCGTGGTCGACAACGGTGGAGGACGCCCTGGCCTGGGGCGAGCAGATCGGCTACCCGGTCATCGTCAAGGCCAGCGCCGGCGGCGGCGGGCGCGGCATGCGCATCGTCAACGGCCCCGAAGAGATGCCCGACATGTACAACACCGCCCGCACCGAGGCCCGGGCCGCGTTCACCGACGACACCGTCTACATGGAGAAGTACCTGCTGGAGCCCCGGCACATCGAGGTGCAGATCCTGGGCGACCTGTTCGGCAACATCATCACCCTGGGCGAGCGCGAGTGCTCCATCCAGCGCCGGCACCAGAAGCTGATCGAGGAGAGCCCCAGCCCGGCCTCTCCCCGGAGCTGCGCAAGCGCATCTGCGAGATGGGCCTGCGCGCCGCCCGGGCCGTGGGCTACTTCAACGCCGGCACCATCGAGTTCCTGCTGGACGCCCGGGGCGAATTCTTCTTCATGGAGATGAACACCCGCGTCCAGGTGGAGCACCCGGTCACCGAGATGGTGAGCGGGGTGGACATCGTCAAGGAGCAGATCCGCATCGCCGCCGGGCACAAGCTGTCGCTACACCCAGGAGGACATCGTCCTGCGCGGGCACGCCATCGAGTGCCGGATCAACGCCGAGGACCCGTTCCGCTGCACCCCGTCGCCCGGGCCGCATCACCGCCCTGAACTTCCCCGGGCGGCCCCGGCATCCGCATGGACACCGCCATGCACCAGGACGCCGTGATCCCCCCCTACTACGATTCCCTGGTGGCCAAGCTGATCGCCCACGGCAGCGACCGCACCGAGGCCCTGGCGCGCATGCGCCGGGCCCTGGACACCCTGGTGGTGGAAGGCATCAAGACCAGCGCCCCCCTGCACCGGCTGATCATGGACCACCCCGATTTCATCTCCGGCAACTTCTCCACCAAGTGGCTGGAGGTCTACCTTGCGGCCCTGGAAAAGGAACGGACCGAGAGCCACTGAGCTCGTCCTCCTGCTGCTGGCCGGTTCCTGCCTGCGCGCCGACGGCCTGGGCGACCTGCGCCTCACCCTGAAGCGGCTGCAGGGCAGCGAGCCGGTCAAGGCCACGCTGGACTACCAGTTCTGGCGCCAGGTGAGCGAGCCCGGCGGGCCGGTCACCATCCAGGGCGGCGCCACCACCCGCGCCGAGGACGGCCCCCAGGGCCTGCGCGTCACGTGGGAGCGCGCCACCCTGCAGGCCGCCGACGCCGAGCAGCGCGCCTCCGCCCTGGCCCCGTTCCTGGAGACCCCCACCGCCCAGATCCTGCGCAGCCTTTCGGCCCTGGACATCGCCGAGCACCTGAACGAGGGCCAGACCCTGGACCGCCTCCTGCTCCAGGCCACCCTGCTGGAGACCCGCCAGGGCGCCTGGCTCGACAAGCCCGCCACGGTCCTGGTGGTCAGGATCGCGCCCCTGCTGACCCCGCCCAGCCTGCGCCGGGCGGTGAAGGAGGTCACGGCCCGGGCCGAGGTGTGGCTGGGCGCCGACGGCACCCCCCTGGCCTACCACAGCGACGTGAGCTACAAGGGCAGCCGGTACCTGATCCACTTCCAGGGCGTCCAGACCGAGGAGATCCACTTCGTGCGCAGCGGCAACCGCCTGGTGGCCTCCTGGGCCAGCAACGAGGAGCGCCAGAGCGGGCTGGGGCAGAGCCTGGAGACCCGGAGGGTGTACCGGATCAGCCTGAATTGAAAATTTGGCATCACCCCTGAAAAAAATTTGAATAACCCCTGGGGCCCATCCATAATGGCAGGCACCGGCGTGAGCTTTACCCAGTGGCGCAGTTCCGACATCCAGCCCAGAAGCGAAGGGGTTCCGAAGCCCCGTCCGCCGTCCCGAGGTGCACCATGAAATTGAACGTTGTGGGCAAGAGTGTGCAGCGCCTGGACGCCATCGCCAAGGTCACCGGCCGGGCCCGCTATTCCGACGACTTCTTCGAGCGCGGCATGCTGGTGGGCAAGGTCCTGCGCAGCCCCCACGCCCACGCCCTGGTCAAGCGCATCGACACCAGCCGGGCCAAGGCCCTGCCCGGGGTGGAAGCGGTGCTCACCCCCGCCGACCTGCCCGCCAACCGCTTCGGCACCGCCGGCCATCCCTGGTCCCTGGACCCGCACCACCGGGACGTGGCGGACCGCATGATCCTCACCGACAAGGCGCGCTTCGTGGGCGACGCCGTCGCGGCGGTGGTGGCCACCGACCTGCTCACCGCGGAAAAGGCGCTGCGCCTGATCGAGGTGGAGTACGAAGTCCTGCCGCTGGCCCTGACCCCCGAGGACGCCATGAAGCCCGGCGCCGCCGCCCTGCACGCCGAGCGCCCGGACAACGTCCTCGGCTCCTTCGGCAACGGCTTCGGCGACATCGAGGCCGAACTGCGCGGCGCCGACCGGGTGTTCGAGGGCGAATACGAGACCAGCATCGTCCAGCACTGCCACATCGAGAACCACAGCGCCTTCGCCTACCGGGACAGCAACGGCCGCATCGTCATCAATTCCTCGACCCAGATCCCGCACATCGTCCGGCGCGTGGTGGCCCAGGCCCTGGGACTGCGCTGGGGCATGGTGCAGGTGATCAAGCCGACCATCGGCGGCGGCTTCGGCGCCAAGCAGGACGTGGTGGTGGAGCCGCTGGTGGCGGCCATGACCCTGGCCGTGCAGGGCCGCCCGGTGCGCTACGCCCTCACCCGGGAAGAGGTCTTCATCGATTCGCGCACCCGGCACGCCATGAAGATCCATCTCAAGAGCGCGGTCTCCCGGGACGGCAAGCTGCTGGGGATCGACGTCAAGCTGCTGAGCAATTCCGGCGCCTACGCCTCCCACGGCCACTCCATCGCCATGGCCGGCGGCACCAATTTCCGCTCCCTCTATGACTTCCGAACGGTCAAGTTCGCCCCCCTGACCGTCTCCACCAACCTGCCGGTGGCCGGCGCCATGCGCGGCTACGGATCGCCCCAGGTCTACTTCGCGCTGGAAAGCCACCTGGAGGACATCGCCCGGGCGCTCAACCAGGACCCCATGGAATTCCGCCTGCGCAACTTCGTGCCCCTGGGCCACACCGACCCGCTCACCCAGGTGACGGTGCGCACCTTCGGCGTGCCCGAGTGCATCGCCAAGGGCAAGGCGCTGATCCGGTGGGACGAGAAGAAGCGCGAGTACGCGGGCCAGACCGGCCCCCTGCGGCGCGGCGTGGGCATGGCCTGCTTCGGCTACGCCTCCGGCACCTTCCCGTTCAGCCTGGAACTGGCCGGCGCCCGGATCGTCATGCACCAGGACGGCTCCGTGACCCTGCAGGTGGGCGCCACCGAAATCGGCCAGGGCTCGGACACCGTGTTCGCCCAGATCACCGCCGAGGTGCTGGGCCTGCCGATGGACAGGGTCCACGTGGTCACCGCCCAGGACACCGACATCACCCCCTTCGACCCCGGCTCCTACGCTTCCCGCCAGACCTGCATCACCGGCGTGGCCGTGCGCAAGGCCGCCCTGGAGGCCCGGGCCAAGGTGCTGGCCATCGCCGCCCGCAAGTGCGGCCTCGCCGCCGAGGCCCTGGACATCCGCGACTGCGTCGTGGTGGAAAGGGACAGCGCGCGCCCGGTCTGCACGCTGGAGGACGTGGCCATGGACTCCTACTACGACCGGCTGCACGCCGACCCCATCCGGAGCGACGTCTCCGCCAACGTGCGCACCAGCGCCATGTCCTACGGCGCCACCTTCGTGGCGGTGGAGGTGGACATCCAGACCGGCAAGATCGAGGTGCTGGAGCTCTACAACGTGCACGACTCGGGCCGGATCATCAACCCCAAGCTGGCCGAGGGCCAGGTGCACGGCGGCGTGAGCATGGCGCTCGGCATGGCGCTGCTGGAGCAGATGCTGTTCGACCCGGCCACCGGCAAGCCGCTCAACAACAACCTGCTGGACTACAAGCTGCCGACCATCATGGACACCCCGAAGATCAACGCCGCCTTCGTGGAGACGGTCGACCCCTCGGGCTCGTTCGGGGCCAAGGCGCTGGGCGAGTGCCCGGTGATCTCGCCCGCCCCGGCCCTGCGCAACGCCGTGCTGGACGCCACCGGAGTGGCCTTCAACAAGCTGCCCCTGTACCCCCAGGCGGTGTTCGAGCGGTTCCGCGCGGCGGGCATCCTGGAAGCGCACCAGCCCGCCTTCTCCTGAGGTCCCGCCAGGCGCTCCCGCAGGGCCTGGGGTGGCCGGCTTCGCAGCCAGGCATTTGAGGTTCAACACCCCTTTCGAAAATTGGGATAATGGAGTCTGCCTGCAGCCAGCCTTCCCACCGTCCAAGGGGCCCCATGCCTGTCGCGACCCGAGCCCCCAGCCTGCCTTCCGCCCCGTCCGCCGGGTACGTTGAGGCAGAGCGGCGACAGCAATGGAACCTGTGGATGATCGCAGCTTCGGTCATGATCGCGACGTTCATGGTGGTGCTGGACTCTTCGGTGGCGAACGTCGCCTTGCCGCACATCGCCGGGAACCTTTCGGCCGCCACTGACGAGTCGACCTGGGTCCTGACCAGCTATCTCGTCTCCAACGCCATCATGCTTCCCACCACCGGCTGGATCGCCCGGCGCATCGGCCGGAAGCGCCTGCTGATGACCTCGATCATCATGTTCACCGCCGCCTCCATGCTGTGCGGACTGGCGACCTCCCTGCCGATGCTCATCGTCGCCCGGGTGCTCCAGGGCATCGGCGGAGGCGGGATGCTCCCCCTGTCCCAGGCCATCCTGCTGGAAAGCTTCCCGCCCCGCCAGCACGGCACCGCCATGGCGGTCTATGGCCTCGGCATCGTGGTCGCCCCGATCATCGGCCCGACCCTGGGCGGCTGGATCACCGACAGCTTTTCATGGCGCTGGATCTTCTTCATCAACCTGCCGGTCGGCCTGGTCGCGCTGGCCATGGCCAGGAAGTACATCGTGGATCCCTCCTACCTCAAGGAAGCCTTTCGCGGAACCATCGATTACCTGGGCTTCGCGCTGATGGCCATCTGGGTGGGCGCTTTGCAGCTGCTGCTGGACAAGGGTCAGGAGGTCGACTGGTTCGGGTCGGCATGGATCTGCTGGCTTGCGGCGGTGGCCGCGCTGGGGCTGGCCGGGTTCGTCTGGCGCGAGTTCAGGCACCCTGAGCCGATCGTCCGCCTGCGGGTGCTCGCCAACCGCAACTTCGGCGTGGGAACCCTGGTGAACACCATCTACGGCTTCGTCCTCTACGGATTCACCGCCATGCTGCCGCTGTTCCTCCAGACCCTGATGGGCTATCCGGCCCTGGACAGCGGGTTGGCCGTGAGCCCGCGCGGCATCGGCTCGATCCTGGCGATGGTCGTGATGAGCAAGCTGAGCGACCGGGTGGATGGGCGGGTGCTGTTGGCCATCGGCTTCGGCCTGCTCGGCTTCTCCGCGCTGCTGCTGAGCCATATCAATCTCGAAATCTCCATGGTCTCCGTGGTCCTCCCCAACCTGATGAACGGCTTCGCGACGGGTTGCATCTTCGTCCCGCTGACCACCATGACCATGGGGCGCCTGGCCAGGGAGGACATCGGCAACGCCGCCGGCATCTACAACCTGATGCGCAATCTCGGTGTCCTTGTCGCAGGCGTGCGTGAACTGACCACCAGTAGCCCGTTACCTTGATGAGTTTCATGGAGGAGCTCATGGGTGTGCGGAGCAGCGGGCCCTTGCCTGCGGAGGCTGGACGGTTGAAAGCGGCGATCCAGTCCTGGCGAAAAACCCGGACCAAGGTGGGGCCCATGCCGGCCGACCTTTGGCAGCAGGCGATGGGTCTGGCGGCAGTGCATGGCGTTTGCCGGATCGCCCGTGCCATCGAGGTGGACTACAGCGCCCTGCGGGAGCGAATGGAAGTCCGCGACGTCCAGACCCCGGCGGCCACCTTCCTGGAGTTTTCCGGAGCGCTGCTCCTGGCCGGGGCGCCAGGCCAGGAGGCAGGTTCCGGGACCGAAGCCCAGGTGGACATCGCCTTGGCCGATGGGAGCCAGCTCCGGATGCGGGGTCGCGCCCTGGACGCCGCCGCGATCGTGGCGGCCTTCATGAGGCGGTCGTGATCCAAGTCAGCCCCCAGACCCGGATCCTGGTGGCAGCCGAACCAGTGGACTTCCGGAAAGGAATCGACGGCCTGGCCCGGCTCGCCAAGGAGCGCCTGCGGGCCGATCCCCTTTCAGGTTGCATATTCGTGTTCCGGAGCCGCACGGGTGGGTCGCTCCGTTTATTGGCCTATGACGGCACTGGGTACTGGCTGTGTCACAAGCGGCTGAGCACCGGGAAATTCCGCCACTGGCCTCAGGGACAGGAGGGCGTGGCGGCCCTCCTGGCCCACGAACTGCAGGTTCTGCTCTGCGGGGGCAACCCGGCCGCGACGGAGGCACTCCCACCATGGCGGTCCGTCGTAGTGCATAATTAAAGACATTATTAATGTTATAAATTATTGTGTGGTACTCATACTGCAGCGGTGCGAACCTCGAAGCATGGGACGTTCCAGTCAACGCAAGCCGAAGCAGGCCAAACCGGTGCCCACCGCCGTGCAGGAGGTGGAGGCGGCAACGCTGCATGGTTACCTCGACAAGGTGGAGCGGGGGGAACCCCTTACGGCCGAGGAAGTCCGGGCCCTGCGTGCCACCGTCTCCACCACGGCCTACCTCACGGCTGAGATCAAGCGCAAGCGGGTCTCGCTCACGCGTCTCCGGGACTGGCTGTTCGGCGCCTCCACGGAGAAGACGGCCACCGTTTGCCCCACGGCCCAGGCCGAACCTGTTCCGGAGGCCGCCGGGGAGCCGGCTCCAGCGGGGCCGAAGGCCGATAAGCCCAAGCGGAAGGGGCACGGCCGGAATCCCGCCTCCTGCTACCGGGGCGCGGAGCAGGTGAAGGTGGCCCACCCCGACCTCTCAGCGGGGGACCACTGCCCTGAATGCCCCAAAGGACGGGTCTATCCCGTGGCCGAGCCCGCGGTGCTGGTGCGGGTCGTGGGGATGGCGCCCCTTTCCGCCAAGGTGGTCGAGTTGGAGCGCTTCCGCTGCAACTGCTGCGACGAGGTGTTCAAGGCTCCGGCCCCCGAGGGGACGGGGACCGAGAAATACGACGAGACGGCCTCCAGCATGGTCGGATCCCTGCGCTACGGGCTGGGCACGCCGTTCTACCGTTTGGAGAAGTTCCAAGGCGGCCTGGGCGTGCCTCTGCCGGTAGGAACCCAGTGGAAGCTGGTGAAAAAGGCCGCCGGCCTGCTGGAGCCCGCCTTCGATCACCTGATCACCTGGGTAGCCCAGAGCGAGGTGATCCACAACGACGACACGGTCATGAAGGTGCTCGACCGCCCCGATCTCCAGCGCAAGGGCAAGGCGCGCAAGGGGGTCTACACCACCGGCCTCATCGGCAAGCAGGGGGAACACCGGGTCGCGCTGTTCCTCACCGGGATGAACCATTCCGGCGAGAACCTGGCCGAGGTGCTCCGCCGTCGGAAGGAGGAGCTGACCCGGCCCATCCAGATGTGTGATGCGCTCAACGCCAACACCGCCGGGGAACTGGACACCATCGTCGCCCATTGCATGGTCCATGCCCGGCGCAAGTTCGTGGAAGTGGCGGAGGACTTCCCGGAGGAATGCCGGTTCCTGCTGGAGTGCCTGAGGACGGTCTATGCCAACGAGGCCGTCACCCAGGGCATGTCACCTAAGGAGAGACTCGACCTGCACAAGGAGCGGAGCGCCCCGGTGATGGATAGGGTCTGGGCCTGGATCCGGAAGCTGACCGACGGAAAGCAGGTGGAGCCCAACTCGGGACTGGGAGACGCGATCGAGTACATGGAGAAACACTGGAACCGGCTGACCCTGTTCCTGCGGGAACCCGGAGCGCCCATTGATAACAATGCCGCCGAGAGAATTTTGAAACGGGCCATCCTGCACCGTAAGAATTCCTTGTTCTACAAGACGCTGGCCGGCGCCCGTGTCGGCGACGTGTTCATGAGCCTCATCCACACGGCGGAGCTCAGCAAGATCAACCCATTCGATTACCTCGTGGCCCTGCAGCGCTACCGCGTCCTGGTGGAGGAGAATCCTGAGGAGTGGATGCCCTGGAACTATGCTGCCACCTTGGCGGGTCTCGGCCTGCCGGCATAGGACCGAGTCGTCAGGCGCGTGCAGTGGCCTGGCCGCCAGCGGCGGCCGAGGTCACGCACGCCTGCCACAAGGACACCAATCTCGGGGGCAGCATCGGCATCGCGAGCATCATGAGCTTTCTGGTGCGCGGAACCCAGGTCCATCAGAACTACCTGGTGGCCAACGTCACCCTGGGCACTCCCGCGGTGGCCCAGAGGCTCCAGGGGATCGAGCGCGGCATCTTCCTGGCCGGTTCGAGCCCGTACGCCGCGCACGAGAAGGCCCTGGGGATGCTCTACGGACTTGTGCAGCACCAGGCGTCCCTGTTCGCCTATGTGGACAATTTCCGGTTCCTGGGCCTCCTCGCGCTGCTCTGCGTCCCGCTCGCATTCCTGTTCCGGGGCGTCGGCAGGAAGACCCGCGCCAGCCACGAAGCTGTGAACGAGTAACTGGTGTGGGTCGATCGTGATACCAGAATAATCACGGTACACCACGGTTAATTGAATTTATGGTGCTCGTTTCCGCTCATCCCAACGCTTTCGTAAGTTTAGCTAAAATAATATTAACGCCGAGCACACCGAGGAGCCGAGTTCGCTGAGCCAAAATTCATGACCCATGTTCCGAATTGTCGCCGCATGGGTCCCCAGCCCCGCCTGCGGCGGGGTTCCGGGGCGCAGCCCCGGAAGTTTTGGCGAGGGGGGCCGCATGAAACGCGCTGGCGTGTTTGCTGCGGCCCCCCTCGCCAAAACCTTGGGGGCCCATGCTCTCCGGATGATGGTTGGTGCAGCTCGGTGTCCTCGGCTTCTCGGCTCACTCGGCGTATCCAGTTTTTTAGCCGAAGTCACCGAAACTCACCGCCTTGCCGGGAAGATCGGTCATTGAGGAAGAATTGGACCCGAACGGTTCCGCCAATTCGATCGACCTAAACTAGGCTTCGCCCTTCCTGCGCACCGGATAGGGCGCCGGGCTTCCGGCCACGGCCCGGCCCAGCCAGGCGATGGCCTGGCCCAGCTGCTCCATGTTGCGCATGGCCTCGGCATCCTGCTCCACCATGCCCTCCTCGAGCCCGTAGCCCATGTTCCAGTACGTGGAACCCGGCACGATCATCTGCGAGATGAAGAACAGGTGGTTCATGCTGTCGAAGGCGTGGGTGGCGCCGCCGCGCCGCACCGCCACCACCGAAGCGCCGATCTTGCCGGCGAAGGCGCAGCCGTTGGCCATGGCCACGAACCCGGCCCGGTCGATCAACGCCTTCATCTCGGTGCTCACGCCGGAAAAGTAGGTCGGCGAGCCGAGCACGATGGCGTCGGCGCCAAGCAGCTGCTCGAAGATGTCGTTGAAGTCGTCCCGGCCCGAGGCGCACCGTCCGTCCTGCTGCTCCATGCACTGGTAGCAGGCGCGGCAGCCGTGGATGTCGCGGCCGCCCAGCTGGACGACCTCGGTCTGCCAGCCGGCCCGGGCCAGGGGCTCCAGCACCTTTTCCAGCAGCAGGCGGGTGTTGCCTTGTTTCCGGGGACTGCCGTTGACGGCGACGACTTTCATGGCTGCTCCTCCTCGTCTTCTTCGTCGGCGCTCCCGGCCCCCTTGACGGTGGGCCGCATGAGCGGGAACAGGATCACGTCGCGGATGCTGGCGCTGTTGGTCATCAGCATGACCATGCGGTCGAGTCCCACGCCCAGGCCGCCGGTGGGCGGCAGGCCGTGCTCAAGGGCGTTGACGAAATCCTGGTCCAGCAGCATGGCCTCGTCGTTGCCCGCCGCGCGCTCCGCCAGCTGGGCCTGGAAGCGCTCCAGCTGCACCACCGGATCGTTCAGTTCGGAGTAGGCGTTGGCCAGCTCCATGCCGCCGATGAACAGCTCGAAGCGGTCCACGAAGGCGGGATTCCCCGGGCAGCTCCTTGGTGAGCGGGCTCAGCTCCACCGGATAATCGGTGATGAAGGTGGGCTGGATCAGGTGTGCCTCGGCGTGGTGCTCGAACAGGTCGCCCAGGAGCACTCCGGGCGCCTTCCGGTCCACGTCCTCCGCGTGGATCTCCCGGGCCAGGGCGACGATCTGCCGCCGGATCCTCCAGCCGGGCCCGCTCGATGCCGCCGTACTCGGCGATGGCGTCCTTGAGGGTCAGGCGCCGGAACGGCGTCCGGTAGCTGATCAGCGGCCTCGCCCCAGGGCCGCTCCAGGTCGCCGCAGGACTCGGCGATGCGCTCGAACAGGTTCTCGGTGAGCACCATGACGTCGCGCAGGTCGTCGCCGGCCGCGTAGCTCTCCATCATCGTGAATTCGGGGTTGTGGCGCACCGACACGCCCTCGTTGCGGAACGACCGGTTGATCTCGAACACCCGCTCGAAGCCGCCGACGATCAGCCGCTTCAGGTACAGCTCCGGGGCGATGCGCAGGTAGAGGTCCATGTCCAGGGCGTTGTGGTGGGTGACGAAGGGCCGCGCGGTGGCGCCGCCCGGGATGGGCTGCATCATCGGCGTCTCCACCTCCAGGAAGCCCAGCCCCTCCATGTAGCGGCGCACCCCGGCGATGATCCGCGAGCGCGTCTGGAAGGTCCGGATCACCTCGGGATTGGCCACCAGGTCCAGGTAGCGCCGGCGGTAGCGGGTCTCCTTGTCCTGCAGGCCGTGCCACTTCTCGGGCAGCGGCAGGTGCGCCTTGGCCAGGAACTGGATGCGCTCGGCACGCACGCTCAGTTCGCCCATCCTGGTGCGCATGAGCGGCCCGGTGACCGCGATGAAGTCGCCGATGTCCAGCAGCTTCACCACCTCCCATCCGGGCGCCTGCAGGTCGTTCATGCGGAAGTAGGCCTGGAGCTTCTCCCCGTTCTCGGTGATGTGGGCGAACACGCTCTTGCCCATCTCGCGGATGGCGAGCACCCGGCCCATGACGCTCACCTTCACCGGAGCCGCCTCCAACTGCTCGTGGCTGGACCCGGCATGGGCGGCCAGGATCTCCGTGATGCCGTGCGTGCGCTCGGCCTTGCGCGGCCAGACATCCAGGCCCATGGCCTGGAGCTTCTGCAGCTTCTCGATGCGGGCTTGGCGGTATTGGCTCAATTGCATGAAATCTCCGGCGCGGACTCGGCTCAAACCATCAGTCTATCGCGGGACGCCGCTACAGCAGACCCTTGGCGGTCGCCACGACGTTGGCCACGGTGAAGCCGAACTGCTCGAACAGCGTCTCCGCCGGCGCCGAGGCGCCGAAGTGGTCCAGGCCTATGCTGGCGCCGGCCCCGCCGACCCAGCGCTCCCAGCCGAAGGTGACCCCGGCCTCGATGGAGACCCGGGCCTTGACCGCCGCGGGCAGCACCGCTTCGCGATAGGCTTCCGGCTGCCGGGCGAAGATCTCCCAGCAGGGCATGGACACCACCCGGGTGGGGATGCCCTCCCCTTCCAGCGCGGCGCGGGCGGCCAGGGCCAGGTGCACTTCGCTGCCGGTGGCCAGCAGGATCAGCCGGGGGGCCTGGCTGGCCTCCTCCAGCACGTAGGCGCCCTGCGCGGCGCCCCGGGCCTTGGCCGGGTCGAGCACGGGCAGCTTCTGGCGGGTGAGGACCAGGCCCACGGGACCGGTGCGGTGCTCCATGGCCAGGCGCCAGGCGGCGACCGTCTCGTTGGCGTCCGCGGGCCGGATCATGGTCATGTTCGGCACCATGCGCAGCGACATGAGCTGCTCCACCGGCTGGTGGGTGGGGCCGTCCTCGCCGACGCCGATGGAATCGTGGGTCAGGACGTACTTCACGGGCAGCTTCATGAGCGCCGCCAGGCGCATGCTGGGCCGCATGTAGTCGCTGAAGATGAAGAAGGTGGCTCCGTAGGGCTGGAGCCCGCCATGCGCGCACATGCCGTTCAGGGCCGCGCCCATGGCGTGCTCGCGGATGCCCCAGTGGAAGTTGCGGCCGCTGGTGCGGGCCTCGAAATCGGCCTCGCCCTTCAGCACGGTGTCGGTCGAGGGGCTCAGGTCGGCGGAGCCGCCCAGCAGGTTGGGGACCTTGGGGACAAGGGCGTTGAGCGCCTTGCCGCCGGCTTCGCGGGTGGCGAACTTGCCGCCGGGCTCGAAGCTGGGCAGCTGGCTGTCCCAGCCGGCGGGCAGTTCGCCCCTCATCGAGGCTTCGAATTCCGCCGCCAGCTCCGGGAAGCCGGCGCGGTAGGCGGCGAACAGCCGGTCCCAGGCGGCCTCGGCCTCGGCGCCGCGGGGCCCGCACTTGCGCCATTCGGCCAGGGCTTCGGCGGGCACCAGGAACTTGGCGTCCGGGTCCCAGCCCAGGATCTCCTTGGTGGCGCGGATCTCCGGCTCGCCCAGGGGGGCGCCGTGGGCGGAGGCGGTGTTCTGCTTGGTGGGCGCCGGGAAGCCGATGATGGTCTTGCACTCGATCAGGGTGGGCTTGCCGCAGGGGCGGCAGGCCTCTTCATAGGCGCGGGCGAGGGCATCGAGGTCCTCGCCGTCGGCCACGCGCAGCACGCGCCAGCCGTAGGCCTCGAAGCGCCCGGGGACGTCCTCGGTGAAGGCCAGCTCGGTGGAGCCTTCGATGGTGATGCGGTTGCTGTCGTAGAGCAGCACCAGCTTTTCCAGGGCGAGGTGCCCGGCCAGGCTGGCGGCCTCCTGGGACACGCCCTCCATCAGGTCGCCGTCCCCGGCGAAGACGAAGGTGCGGTGGTTCACCACCTCGAAGCCGGGGCGGTTGAAGCGCTGGGCCAGCCAGCGTTCGGCGATGGCCATGCCCACGGCGTTGCCGATGCCCTGGCCGAGCGGGCCGGTGGTGGTCTCGACGCCCGGGGTGTGGCCGTACTCGGGGTGGCCCGGGGTGCGCGATCCCCACTGGCGGAACTGCTTGAGCTCCTCCAGCGACAGGCCGTAGCCGGTCAGGTGCAGCAGCGAGTACAGCAGCATGGACACGTGGCCGCAGGAGAGCACGAAGCGGTCCCGGTCGGCCCACGAGGGATTGCCCGGGTGGTGCTTCAGGAACCGGGTCCACAGCACGTAGGCCGCAGGCGCCTGGGCCATGGGCGTGCCGGGGTGGCCGCTGTTGGCTTTCTGGACGGCGTCCATGGCCAGACAGCGGACGGTGTCGATGCATAGTTTGTCGATCTGGGTCACAGGATACCTCCCGAAGGAATGGATGATCGCACGGGCCTAGCCGCGGTGTCCGGCGCTCGCCTTCACGAACGCGGTGAACAGCGGATGGGGCTGCAGCGGCTTGGACTTGAATTCGGGGTGGAACTGGCAGCCGAGGAAGTAGGGGTGCTCGGGCAGTTCGACGATCTCCACGAAGGTGCCGTCAGGGCTCAGGCCGGTGAAGGCCATCCCCTTCTCTTCCATGGGTTTGCGGAATTCCGACTGGTTGAACTCGTAGCGGTGCCGGTGGCGCTCGCTGATCTTCAGGGCGTGGTAGGCCAGGGCGGCCTGGCTGCCCTCCTCCAGGACGCAGGGGTAGGCGCCCAGGCGCATGGTGCCGCCCAGTTCCTCCACGTCCACCAGCTCGCGCAGCTTGAAGATGACCCGGTGCCGGGGGTTGTCCTCGAACTCGGTGGAATCGGCCCCTTCCAGGCCGGCCACGTTGCGCGCGAACTCCACGGACGCCATCTGCATGCCCAGGCAGATGCCGAAGAACGGCACCTTCTGCTCGCGGGCGTACTGGATGGCCTTGATCATGCCCAGGGTGCCGCGCACGCCGAACCCGCCCGGCACCAGGATGCCGTGGCAGTCGCCCAGCACCGCGGCCGGGTCGCCCTTCTCCAGGTCCTCGCCCTCGATCCACTTGAGGTCCACCTGGGTCTCCAGGCCGTAGCCGGCGTGATGCAGGGCCTCGATCAGCGACTTGTAGCTCTCCTTGAACTCCACGTACTTGCCGACGATGGCGATGCGCACGCTGCCCTGGGGGTTCTGGATCCGGTGCAGCAGGTCGTGCCAGGCGCTCAGGTCGGGCTTGCGGTCGCCCAGGTTGAGCAGCGCGGCCACCTTGGCGTCCAGGCCCTCCAGGTGCAGGTTGAGCGGCACCTCGTAGATGGTGCTGGCGTCCCGGCAGCAGAAGACCGCGTCGGGGGTGACCGAGCAGAAGAGGGCGATCTTGTCGCGCAGCGAACGGGGGATGTCCAGGTCGGCGCGGCACAGCAGCACCTCGGGCTGGATGCCCAGGGCGCGTAGTTCCTTGACGCTGTGCTGGGTGGGCTTGGATTTCAGCTCGCCTGCGGCCTTGATGTAGGGCACGTAGGTGAGGTGGATGTTGATGGCGTTGCCGTGGCCGGCCTCCAGCTTGAACTGGCGGATCGCCTCGAGGAACGGCTGGCTCTCGATGTCGCCCACCGTGCCGCCGATCTCCACCAGCACCACGTCCACGTCCTTGGCCACCTTCTTCATGGTGCCCTTGATCTCGTCGGTGATGTGCGGGATGACCTGAACGGTCTTGCCCAGGTAGTCGCCGCGCCGCTCCTTCTGGATCACCGTGTTGTAGATCCGGCCGGTGGTGATGGTGTGGTTGCGGGTGGTGGGCACCGAGGTGAAGCGCTCGTAGTGGCCCAGGTCCAGGTCGGTCTCGGCGCCGTCGTCGGTGACGAACACCTCGCCGTGCTGGAACGGGCTCATGGTGCCTGGATCCACGTTGAGGTAGGGATCCATCTTCATGAGGGTGACCTTCAGCCCGCGCGCCTCCAGCAGCGCCCCCAGGGATGCCGCCGCGATGCCCTTGCCGAGGCTCGAAAGCACTCCGCCTGTCACGAAAACGAATTTGGTCATAAACAGTCTCCCCCGGCCGATAGCCACTACGCTTGGACTTTCAACTTTGCTTCGATCAATCACATGGCTTCGGGCGCCTGGACGCCCAGGATGAAGAGCCCCTGGCGCAGGGCCCGGGCGGTGGCCACGCACAGGGCCAGCCGCTCCTCCCGCACCGCCTGGCTGTTTTCCGGCCAGAGGATGGGGCAGTTGGTGTAGAAGCCGGAGAACGCCTTGGCCACCGCCAGCAGCTGGCGCGCCACCGCGGTGCCCATGTTCTCCCGCTGCATGGTGCGGTAGGCCTCGGGCAGTCCGGCCAGTTCGAACAGCAGGTTCTGGGCCGGCGCCTCGGCCAGCCCGTCCAGGTCGCCCGGCACCGGGGCGGCGCCGTAGGGCAGCGCGGCGCCCTCGGCCGCCGCGGGCCGGGCCTGCGCCGCCCAGTCGCCGCCGGCCTTGCGCAGCACCGACAGGATGCGCGCGTGGGCGTACTGCACGTACGGGCCGGTGTCGCCGTCGAGCGCGATCACCCGGTCCCAGGTGAAGGTGATCGGCTTGACCCGGTCGTTGAGCGCGTTGAAGAACACCACGGCGCCCATGCCCAGCATCTCGGCCACAGCGTCCCTGTCCTCGAGGCCCGGGTTCTTCTCCTCGATGATCGCGCCGACCCGGGCCACCGCCTCGTCCAGCACGTCCTCCAGGAAGATCACGTTGCCCTTGCGGGTGGACATCCTGCCCTCGGGCAGCGAGACCATGCCGAACGGCGTGTGCAGCATGCGCCCGCGGTACCACGGGTCGAGCTTTTCCATGACCGCGAACAGCTGCTTGAAGTGCAGCACCTGGTCGGCCCCCACCACGTAGATGCAGCGGGAGAAGTTCCAGGTGGCGCGCCGGTAGAGCGCGGCGGCCACGTCGCGGGTGGCGTAGATGCTGCTGCCGTCCCCCTTCTGCACCAGGCAGGGGGTCTGGATGCCCACGTCCTCGAGGTCGATGATGCGCGCGCCGCCTTCCCCTTCCTTGAGCAGGCCGGAGCGCTCCAGCAGTTCCAGGGTGGGCGCCAGCTGGTCCTCGTAGAAGGCCTCGCCCATCTCCATGGAGTCGAAGCCCACGCCCAGCCGGTCGTAGATGCGCAGGAACTCCCGGATGCTGATCTCGCGGAACCAGGACCACAGGCGCCGCGCCTCGGGGTCGCCCTGCTCCAGGCGCACGAACCAGGCCTTGGCCTCGTCGTGCAGGGCCGGGTCGGCCTCCTCCGCCGCGTGGAAGCGCACGTACAGCTGGAACAGCCGGTAGAGCGGCGAGCGCAGCTTCTCCGGGACCTCGTCGGCCCACGGGAAGTCCAATTCCAGCCTGGGATTGTCCTGCTCCGCCCAGGCCTTGTAGGCCGCCAGCATGGTGCCGAACTGGGTGCCCCAGTCGCCCAGGTGGTTGAGCCGCACCACGGCGCAGCCCAGGTAGCTGTTCACCTGGGCCAGCGAATGGCCGATCATCGTCGAACGCAAGTGGCCGATCGTGAATAATTTGGCAATGTTGGGCGAGCTGTATTCGACCAGCACCGTCTCCCCGTGCGGCGGGGCGCTGCCGTAGGCCACCGGCCCCAGGACCGCCTCCAGCAGCAGCCGGGCGCGCACTTCCGGGCGCAGCTTCAGGTTGAGGTAGGGCCCGGCCGCCACCAGCTCGGCCCCTTCGATGACGATCTTCCCCGCCAGCTCCTGGGCCAGCTGCTGCGGGTTCCGGCCCAGGGCCTTGGCCGCTCGGAAGCAGGGGAAGGCGAAGTCGCCCAGGTCGCCGGAGCGCGGTCGGTCCAGACTGATCTCCTGCCCCGGCAAGGCTTGCGCCAGGGCCTGCTGGAAGGATGCTTTTGAACGCTCCATGACAATCCTTGATCTGGAAGCCAGGGGCCTCCAACCAGCATGAAGGAATGCGAGCCTGACGGGAAGGGCCAATCTTTAGTCGTTCTCACACTCTTTCCGCTTGAACCCAGGCATCCTTGGGATAGAATGATGGTTCGCCTCATGGGGTGAACCCAACTGTGCACTGGAAGCCCCCGAGGGCAGGAGACCGGATTCATGGCCAATCACAAGTCAGCTGTCAAGAAAGCCGCCCATGACGTGGAGGCGCGCCTGCGCAACCGCGCCAACCGGTCCACCCTGAAGACCGCCATCAAGAAGTTCCTGGCCGCCGTGGCCACCGGCAAGAAGGCCGAAGCCGCCACCCTCCTGCCCGTCACCCTGGGCGTGGTGGACAGGGCCTGCCGCAAGGGCGTGCTGCACAAGAACGCCGCCAACCGCTACAAGAGCCGCCTGACCCTGAAGGTCAACGCGCTGGCCTAGGTCCGGTCAAGCTGGCGAAGGGCCCGGCATGCGCCGGGCCCTTCGCCGTGTACCCCTAGAATCCGGCTCCCCGGCCGGTGATCGGCCATAGCGCCTCCACCCGGCCGTTGCGGCAGCACACGAACCAGTCGTGCAGGTTCACCGTGGGGTCGCAGTGGCCGGGCACCAGCTTCAGCTTCTGGCCCAGCGCCAGCGCCGCGCCGTGCAGCGCCAAGGTCCCGTGCTCGTCGGACGCGCCCGCGTACTCCACCCCGGGATGCCCGGCCACCAGCGGCAGGCCGGAATCCACGCTCACCGCCTTGAGCCCGGCGTCCAGCACCGCCCGTTCCGGCACGGGATGGCTCATGACCGTGGCCAGGACGAACAGGCTCTGTTCGAAGTCCGCGGCCTGGGTGCCGCCGGCGTTGAAGTTGCGGCCGTAATCGGCGTCCATGAAGAGGTACGATCCCACCTGGAGCTCGTTGTAGACCCCGCTGGCGGCCTCGAAGGGATAGGTGCCGGTGCCCGCCCCTGAGACCAGCTCGCAGGCGAGGCCGTGCCGTTCCAGCAGGTCCACGGTCAGCCGGACGGCCTCCACCGCCCGGGCGATGGCCGCCCCGCGCTCATCAAAGCGGCGCAGGTGCTGGGCGCTGCCCTGGTAGGCCTGCAGACCCGCGAAGCGCAGCCCGGGGGACCCGGCGATGCGCCGGGCCAGGGCCAGCACGGGCGCGCCCGGCGGCACTCCGCACCGGTCGGCGCCCACGTTGACCTCCACCAGGACCGCCAGGGTGACCCCCAGGCTGCCGGCGGCGGCGCTGAGCTGGTCGACGTTGCCCGGGTCGTCCGCGCACACCCCCACCCAGGCCTCCCGGGCCAGGGCGGCCAGGCGCATGATCTTGGACGCGCCGACGATCTCGTTGCTCACCAGCACGTTCTTCACGCCGCCGTAGACGAGCGCTTCCGCTTCGCCCACCTTCTGGCAGCACACCCCCACGGCGCCCGCGGCCATCTGGCGCAGGGCGATGACCGGGCACTTGTGGGTCTTGGCGTGGGGCCGCAGCTTCACCTTGGTTCCGGCCACCGCGTCGGCCATCCGCCTCAGGTTTCGTTCGAAGGGGTCCAGGTCGATGATCAGGGCGGGCGTGTCCACCGCCTCCAGGGGCATGCCGATTTCGGCGGGGGCGCGCATCTAGACCGCCGCCCGGAACATCCGGCAGGCCCGGGGACGCAGTTCCTCGATGAGCACGTTGCCGCTGTTCGCGTGACCGTCGCTCACCACCACCTCGCCGGCCCCGCCCTCCAGGGCGCCGGCGACGGCGGCGTTCACGTCCGCCGTGAGCAGGCGCCGGAAGCGCTGGTATTCCGCGTGCCTGGGGTCGACGTGATCCCAGCACGCCACCCCGGTGGCGCCTTCCATGTCCACGGCGATCAGCAGCCTCATTTTAGAGCCTCCCCTGGAACGCTTATTGACGGATCATCCATTGTACCGATGTTCTGAGCAGGATTTAGTTATCCGGAAGCTGTTTCAGCCCCGAACGAACGTCCGATCTCCTCACTCCCCAAGCTGTCGAAATCAGCGGGAATGGAAATTTGCCCCTCAAGAAAACCCAGTCGGCAAACCTGTCCAGCCGCCGGCGCGCCCAGAGCCATGACCACGACCAGCGGCTTGCCCGCCTTGGTGATGACAAACGGCTCTCCCCGCGCGGCTTGTTCAACAAGCCGGAACAAGTGGGTTTTCGCTTCCCGGATGTTCACGGTGTGCATGGTACGCCCTGCATGGGATTGGCCCCTATTCTGACTCTATGTCAATGGACCGGCCCCATTCAGTTCCGCGGGCCTACCCGCACCACTCCGGCGGCACCGCGACCGGCCCCGGCGGCACCCTCTCCCAGGCGAATCCCTCAACCAGCTGCGAGGCCGCCACCGGTTCCGGTCTTTCCAGACAGCCCAGGCTCCACCCCAGCCAGCCCAGCACCTGAGCCGCGCCAATTCCCCGGTGTGCCAGCAGCGCCAGGCCCAGGGCCCCGTCGCGCTTGCCCAGCCGGGTTCCCGAAGGCCCGGTCACCAGGCCCAGGTGGGCGTATTCCGGCCGTGCCAGGCCGAGCGCCTGCTGCAGCAGGATATGGGTTGCGGTGACGCCGCGCAGATCGGTGGCGCGCACCACTTCGGTGACCCCCTGGGCGCCGTCGTCCACCACCACCGCCAGGTGGTAGGCATAGCAGCCGTCCCGGCGGTGCAGCAGCGGGTCGCCGGTAAGCTCGGCCGGATCGTCCTCCTGGGGCCCCAGCACCCGGTCCGTCCAACGGATCGGACCTTCGGGCAACCGGCAGCGCAGGGCGTCCGGGCGAAGGAACGGCAGCGGCCGGTGCCGGCAGGTGCCCGGGTAGGGCCGCAGGCCGTCCTCCCCGTGCGGCGCCGACCCCATCACGGCCAGATCCTTGCGGGTGCAGATGCAGGGGTAGAGGCGGCCGCCCTGGAACAGGGCCTGCAGGGCCGCCTGGTAGGCCCCGTGGCGCCGCGACTGCCAGACCACCGGCCCGTCGCTTTCCAGCCCCAGCGCCGCCAGGTCGCGCAGTTGCGCGTCGCCCAGGCTGCCCCGGCAGCGGGCCGCGTCCACGTCCTCCATGCGGATCAGCCAGCGGCCTCCCCTGGCCCGGGCCGAAAGCCAGGAAGCCAGGGCGGTGCGCAGGTTCCCAAGGTGCAGTTCGCCGGTGGGGGAAGGCGCGAATCGGCCGATGCAGCTCATCCGTCCACTATACTGACCCCATGCGCTCATGGCCGCCCATCTTCCGCGCCTGCCTGGCCCAGGCCGTGGCCTTCGGCTTCCTGGCCCTGGTGCTGCGGGCCGGGCTGATGCCGCGGGCCATCCACGGCGCGGCGACGGTCTTCCTGGTGGGCACCCTGGCGGTGGGCACCGGGCGCGGGCTGGCCCTGTCGCCGCGCTGGATCCCCTTCCTGCTGGGCTTCCCCTGGGTGGTGGTGCTGCTGCTCCGGCACCCCCCGCCCGGCTGGGTCTGGCCCGCCCTGCTGGCGGCGCTGCTGCTGGTCTACGGCGGCGGCGTGCTCACCCGGGTGCCCCTGTACAACTCCAACCGGGCGGCCTGGCAGGCCCTTCTGGCCCTTTTGCCCGCGCAGCCGGTGCGCTTCGTCGATCTGGGCGCCGGGCTGGGCGGGCCGTTGGCCTTCCTGGCGCGGGAACGCCCGGATTGCCGGTTCCAGGGAGTCGAAGCCTCGCCGCTGACTTGCCTGGTCGCTTGGCTGCGCACCCTGCCCCACCGCAACTGCCGGATCCGCTGGGGCAGCCTGTGGCGCGAGGATTTGTGCGACTACGACGTGGTGTACGCCTTCCTGTCGCCCGCGCCCATGCCCGACCTGTGGATCAAGGCGGAGCGCGAAATGAACCCGGGCAGCCTGCTGGTGAGCCACACGTTCTCGGTTCCCGGGCACGAGCCGCAGCGGCTCATCTCCTTGCCGGGGCGCAAGGATGCCTGCCTGCTGGTCTGGAGTATTCCGAACCCAGAAAAGGGTTCCCCCGCCAGACTCACATCGATTTGACTTGACCATAAGCGTGGGGATGGACTGCGCCCTTGACCATGGTGTGCCCAAGGCCCTGCGTCACCGGTGGTTGCGCAGGGATCGGCCGCTTGGGGGCAAACGCAGCCGGGTTGAAGGGCGTATTGACGAACGGACCGAACATGCCACCTCGAATGTTCTCCATCTGCTCATCGGGAATGATTGAGATGCCTATGTAAGATGAGATCATGGAACACCTCCGCGAAAAATAGCACCAGGGATACCCTGGGATGCATACGCCATATGCCCGGATGAGGGGGCCGGTTCCGCCGATTCCAAAACGAATCCAAATGACCCAGGATCCTTTTTGCATGTTTTCTCATCTTGTTTATTATGTTTTCCTCCAGGAGTGCATATGAAATTTATATTTTTAATGAAGCCGTGGGAACTGGAGAGGCGCTCTGGCAAGAATAGATTTATTTTAATTCGAGGGGTAGTTATTTGGGGTGGCTTGACTGCAACCATGGCTATAATATTTAATTTAATTACAAATCCTTTAAATTTAACGCTTTGTCGCTTGATTAGATATTATATAATTTGGCAAATCGGCGGGTATTTTTATGGTTTATGGTTATGGAATTTTATGGAAAGAAAATATACAAATGAAATAAACAAAAAAATGACTCAGACAAAAAAGCAAGGTAATGATTAGCTCTGTGTGCTCTTGGCCCCATACGGAGAAGCGGCAAGGCCAACGACCTGACCGCTCGGTTTAAAGGCTGTCTTCCCCATCGGTCAGCTGATCCCAGCACCGCAGGGTCTCGACTGGATCGGACATCCGTGCTGGGCACAAGCAGCCGTAGCGAAGCAAAGCTCCGCAACGGCTGCTTGTTTTACTGCGGCGTCCGTTGTTCCGGCCGTCGCGCCTTGCGGTCGGCTTCGGGTGCCGGGTTCTCGCGCCGACCCACGGGTGCGTGGTCCGCTTGCAACGTCCTTGTATGTTTGCCTTGCTCCCCCGGAGCAAGGATCCTAAGGAGCCTTTGGAAGGGCCGGGGGGGATGGAGTTGCGAACGTCCACGGGATTAAAACTCGTAAGCGAGATGGCGCCCATCCCCTCATCGGCATCCATATAGCTGGACTACCATCAAGGGTCGAACTCGCATCTGCAAGGAAGGTGTTCTCGGTGCTGGGGTCCTTTCCGGGGGCGGAAAGGAGGGACCATGGAGGTCTCAATCAAACCAAGGTGGTTCGGCATCAACGTGTCCAAGGACACCTTCGATGTCAGTATGTTCCCGGGAGAGGCCCGGAAGGCGCCCCATATCAAGCTCCCCCGGTCCCGGCAGGGCTGCCAGGAGTGCTTGCACTGGGTGGATCGTCAGGTTCCCCAGGGCGAGGAATCAGCACTGGTCATGGAAGCCACCGGAGGCTATGGCAAGGAGATGGCGAACTGGCTTCTGTCCCTGCGCGCGGGTGTGCGGGTTGCCATTGCCCAACCCTGGCGGGTGCGTCAATACGCCAAGGGATTGGGGATGGTAAACAAGACCGATGCCCAGGATGCGATCATGCTGGCACGATACGGGGATACCTATAATCCTCGTTCCTACCAGCCAATGTCCCCTGCCTACGAACAGCTCCGAGCCCTGAGCCGGGAACGCGCCGCCATGGTCAAGGAGGCCATCCGACTGGGGAACCGGAACGAGATCCCCAGCAACTCCAAGGTTGCCCAGACCATCCGGGAGCAGACCTTGGCTCAGGTCAAGAAGGCCGTTGCGGACCTGGACCAGGCCATCAAAGCCCAGATCGCCAAGGATCCGGGGTTGAAGAAGGACTTTCGCCGACTACAGACGGTGCCGGGGGTCGGCCCAGTGGTGGCGGGAACCTTGATGGGAGAATGTGGCGACCTGAGAGACTTCGTTCACCACAAGGCCCTTCAGGCCTTTGCCGGAGTGGCCCCGGGTCTGGTCGAGAGCGGCACCTCGTTGCATGCCACGGCTCATATGACCAAACATGGGAGTGGCCGGCTACGCCAGGTCCTCTACATGGGGGCGATGGCCGCGGCGCGTGGGCAAAGCCCCGTGGCCCAAAGCTACGACCACCTACTGAAGGAAGGGAAACCGGCCATGGTGGCGCTCGGAGCGCTCATGCGCAAGATCCTGGTCACCTGCCGGGCGGTATTGCTGGAGGAACAGGACTACGATCCAAAGTACGTAAGGAAGGCCCCCTCAGAACCTATCTGAGCCATTTCCAGCGCTAGCTTTTCCCTCACAGCGGGCAGCAACGGCGTAGGCGGGCTGGCACGCAAAGCGCCAGCGGGCCGCAAAGGCCGTGACGCTTGCGGCGCGGGCTTTGCGACCTTGCGCGGCAGCCCGCCGGCCTATCCTGAGCCCGCAGGGAAAAGCGAAATCCGCCCCACCCCCTTGACGACCAACACACCATCTCGCTGCGCTGCGGGCGATGCAAGCGGCCACGCTGCCCCTTCCCCCCAGGGCCGAGTCGATCCGTCTTCGTTTCATTGAACAAGCTTCCAAGCAACCATCCCGGGACCCTGGGCATCCCAGGCAGCGGCCTCCTCGCCCCCATGCCGCCAACCGAAGGAACCCCAAACCCAGTCGGGGAAGGTCTGCGTGAGACCTTGGCGCACGCGCAGGAGGCGAAGCCGACGAGCATGCGGCAAGGCTCTCACGCACCGATGGGTCGGCGCACCCGCACGGGACCCGCAGCCAACCGCAAGGCACGACGGTCGGAACAACGGGCGCCACAGTCAAGCTAGAACGCCGCCAGCCGGTCCAGCCCGTAGTCCTCGGTGATCTCCCCCACCAGGTCCCGCACCGGGATCAGGTCGTCCAGCTTCCAGCCGTTGCTGCCGGTGAAGAACAGCCCCGACTGCATGTCGCCGCCGTGGGAGTCGCCCAGGCTGTCGGCGATGCAGTAGCCCACCCGCACCGCGCCCTTGCCGTGCTCGCAGGGTGAAACGCAATTGCTGATGCATCTTGATCTTGGGAGCGGTGCCTTCGACGATGCGGCGGTGCAGCGCGGTCATCACGCCCCGGGCCGGCATGCCCACCGGCGAACCGTGCAGGGCGATGGTGGAGCGGTTGGACTGCAGGATCACTTCCTTGAAGTTGGTGTGGGCGTCGCACTCGAAGGTGCCGATGAAGCGGGTGGCCATCTGCACCCCGCCGGCGCCCGTTGGCCATCAGCCGGTCGATGTCGGCCCGGTCCCACACGCCGCCGGCGGCGATCACCGGGAAGCTGCCCCACTGGTCGCGCTCCTGCACCACCGAGGGCAGCAGGGCATCCAGCGAGAAGAGCGGGTCCGCGCACTGCTCCAGCGAAAAGCCCTGGTGGCCGCCGGATTCGGGGCCTTCCAGCACCACCGCGTCGGGCAGGCGGTTGAACTTGCGCTCCCAGGTCTTGCAGATGAGCTTGAGCGCCCGGGCCGAGGAGACGATGGGCACCAGCGCCACGTCCCGGTCGCCCACGTAGTCGGGCAGGGACAGCGGCAGGCCGGCCCCGGAGATGATGAGCTGCGCGCCGCCCGCCACGGATTCCCGCACCACCCGCTCGTATTCGTTGATGGCGCAGAGGATGTTGACCCCCACCGCGCCGTGGCCGTCGGCGATGCGCAGGGCGTCCTTGAGGATGCGCTGCAGGGCTTCGGAGTTCTGCAGGTTCTCGGGCTGGTCCGGGCGCCCGGCCCGGGTCCGGGCCAGGCCCGGATAGCGGTAGCCGGTGCCGATGGCCGAGACGATGCCGACGCAGCCGCTGCGGGCGACGTTCCCGGCCAGGCGGTCCCAGGAGACGCCGATGCCCATCCCGCCCTGGATGATCGGATACGGCACTTCCAGGTTGCGGATCTTGAGGGAGGGCAGGGGCGGCGCCGGCTTTTCCACCAGGGCGTCGAAGGCGCCGCCGCCCAGGGCGTCGGCCAGGCGCTTGCGGAACCCGGCGAGGAATTCGGCGGCCCCGGCCCGGAGCAGGGACGGGGCGCGCAGCTGGAGGCCGGAGGCGCCGCGGGCCAGGAGCTCGCGCCCTTCCGCGGCGTTGCCGGCCGCCGGGGCGAAGCAGGGCAGCGAACTGGCCTTGACCATGCGCAAGAGCCGGTCGGCCAGGCCCTCCCCCTCGGCGGCCAGCAGGGCCGAGGCGCCGTCCTTCTGGGCCGCGGCGGCCTCTTCGCCGTCGCGCACCACCACCAGCCGGGGCAGGTGCCAGGCGCGCAGGGCTTCCAGCCGCTCAGGCATGAGGTCGGATTCGTGGATCAGGAAGGTGGCCAGGTTGTGGGCGGCGAGGTCCAGGCGGGCCGAGAACTCCCCCAGGACGCCGCGCAGGTCGAGGCCCACATGGCCCTTGCCGGACTGGCAGATCTCGGCCAGGCGGCGGGACAGGCTTTCCATGTCGGGGAAGGCGGGAACCCGGATCACGCCGGCCCCCCCGGCCCCGGCGAAACCCGCCGCGAGCTGGTCGGTGGCGAACGGATGCCAGCCCTGAAGGAAAACCGGTGCCTGGGCCCCCATGGGCCATGGCGCGCTGGATCCGGTCATCGACTTCCTCCCGTTCCGCCGGGACCCCGGGAGGCTTCCCGCCGGACATGACAACGATGGAGGCGACCAGAACCTGGCCGCCACCGCTCCCGGCCAAATCCCATATAGAGGAAACGATTCTCCCCTCTTTGTGAATAGCATGCCCGAAAGGGAGCCTCAGGGGAATGCTTGATAAGTTTAAGGTTGTTTGGGGGTGCCGCAAGGCCAGGTGTCCGCGCGGTCGCGCTGGGTGGTGGGGGCGCCGCTCAGGCGGCCGCGGGTGGCGTACTGGCCGCGCAGCTGCTCCATCAGCTCCTCCCTGCGGTCGAACAGCCGCTTCAGCGGCCTGGGCGCGGTGCGGGTCAGCACGTAGGCAGTGAGGATGGGCAGGGCGATGGTGCTGTCGGTGTAGCAGACCACCGCGTCCGGCAACTGCTCCGGATCGATCTTGCCCCAGCTCACCGCCTCGGCCGGGGTGGCGCCGGAGAGGCCGCCGGTGTCCGGCCGGGCGTCGGTCACCTGGAGGAAGTAGTCGTGCCCCCGCTCATCGATCCCCAGCACCTCCTGGATCTGCGGCTCGGTCTGCAGGATGAAGTTCTTCGGGCTGCCGCCGCCCAGCACCCAGACGGCGCTCCTGCCGCCCTTCAGCTTGGCGTCCAGGACGATGCTGGTGCTCTCGTTCACGTCGGCGTTCACGTCGAAGCCAGCCGGTTGCCTTCCAGCGCCATGGCCGCCACGTTCATGCCGATGCTGCTGTCCCCCGGGCTGCTGGTGAAGACCGGGACGCCGCACTGGTAGGCGGCCGAGAGCACCGAGGTGGTGCCGGTGCCCAGGGCCGTTTCGCGCAGGTGCAGGGCCTCGCCCACCAGGTGGTGGAACTCCGCCGTGCTCATGGGCCGCTGGAAGGCCGGGGCCTTGATCAGCTCGCGGTAGAACGCGTCGGTGTCCAGCAGGACGGTGTAGTCGAACAGGATGTCGTAGATCCGGATCACGCCCTCTTCCCGGAGCTCCTGGTCGGAGTGGAACGGCGACCCGCGGTGCAGCGCCAGGTCCAGCGCGAAGTGCGTGTCATGGTAAAGGTTGGCGCCGGTGGAGACGAGCCAGTCGATGCAGCCCGCCTCGATGAGCGGCACCAGGCACGAGCAGCCCAGGCCGGCCGGGGTGAGCGCGCCGGTGAGGGTCATGCCGAGGGTCACGCCCGGCTGGAGGATCTTCTGGGAGAGCAGCCTGGCCCCTTCGGCCATGCGGCCGGCATTGTAGGCCAGGAATGCCTGGTCCACCAGGTCGGCCACCGCCATGCCCGGCCGGATCGCCTTGGGCGAAATGCGCGCGCCTTGCAAAAAGCCGTTGTCCTGTTCCTGTCGATGATCCATGGGAGCTTTCCTTATCGCGAATGGCAGTCTCCCATGATGCCAGACCGATGCTGTATTCTCGGTTACATTCAAGAGAACGCGCGGGATTCCGAAACAAGAAGAGGGAGTCTTTTCAAATGTTTTTCATCATCGGTCTGGTCGTGGTCTTCGGCGCGGTGCTGGCCGGGTACACCATGGAAGGCGGCAAGATCAAGATCCTCATGGAGCCCCTGCCGGCCGAGGGCACGATCCTCCTGGGCGCCGCCATCGGCTCGTTCCTGGCCGGCAACTCCATGAACACCATCAAGTCGGTGGTGGCCAACATCGCCAAGCCGCTCAAGGGCAGCGCCTACACCAAGGCGGTGTACATGGAATCGCTGATGCTGCAGTACCGAGGTCTACGTGAACATCAAGAAGGGCGGCCTGCTGGCCCTGGAGCAGGACGTGAACGATCCGCACAGCTCCACCATCTTCAAGAAATACCCAACCATGCTGCACGACCACCACGCGCTCGACTTCTTCTGCGATTCGCTCAAGCTGCTGATCAACGGTTCCGCCAAGATCGACGAGATCGACCAGGTCATGGACATGGACCTGGACGTGCACCACGCCGAATCCGCGGCCCCCGGCGGCGCCGTGAACACCATGGCCGACGCCTTCCCGGCCTTCGGCATCGTGGCCTGCGTCATGGGGGTGGTCATCACCATGGGCTTCCTGGACCAGCCGCCCAACGTCATCGGCGGCCACGTGGGCTCGGCCCTGGTGGGCACCTTCCTCGGCATCTTCCTTTCCTACGGCGTGTTCGGCCCCCTGGCCAAGAACATCGACCAGGTCAACGCGGCGGAAGGGCATTTCTTCAACGCCATCCGCGCCGGCCTGGTGGCCTTCGGCAACGGCGCAGCCCCGGTGACGGCGGTGGAGTTCGCCCGGCGCAACATCCCCTCCCCCGAGCGCCCCGGCTCCCAGGAACTCGAAGAAGTGGTCCGCCAGATCAAGCCCAGGTAACCAGCCCATGGCCGAGCAGCAACCCGAAGTGAAGGTCAAGTTCATCAAGAAGAAGGGCGGCCACGCCGCGGCCCACGGCGGCGCCTGGAAAGTCGCCTACGCCGACCTGGTCACCGCCATGATGGCCTTCTTCCTCCTCATGTGGCTGCTCAACTCCACCACTTCCAACACCAAGGCGGGCATCGCGGGGATGTTCCAGGATCCCGACTTCTTCAACACGGAAAAGGGCAAGGCCATCCTGACCGAGTACCAGATCCAGAAGGCCGGCATCCTGCCCGGCGGCAAGGGCATGAAGGCGCCTGGCGACGAGGGCGGCGGCCCGCGCGGCGGAGGACGACGCCGGCGAGCAGGACCGCCAGCGCATGGAGGACACCGCCTCGACCATCTCCAAGGCCTTCAACGAGGACAAGCTGCTGGAGGCGTTCAAGGACCAGATCAGCTTCGAATTCACCGACGAGGGCCTGCGCATCCAGATCCAGGACAAGCTCAAGCAGGTGCTGTTCGACTCCGGCTCGGCCAAGCTCAAGCCCTACACCCTCTCCATCCTCAAGGAGATCGGCCAGGAGCTGGGCAAGCTGCCCAACCACATCCTCATCGGCGGCCACACCGATTCCATGGTCTACCCCGGCAAGGCCTACACCAACTGGGAGCTGAGCGCCGACCGGGCCAACACCGCCCGGCGCGTGCTGGAAGCCTCGGGGCTGCGCCCGGGCCAGGTGCAGCGGGTGACCGGCTACGCCGACAGCGTGCCCCTGGACAGCCACGATCCCAAGGACCCGCAGAACCGGCGCATCTCCATCGTGGTGCTCTCCAGCGCCACCGAAAAGGCCGAAGACGAGCGGCAGAAGGCCAAGCCGCCCAAGGGCGCCGCGAAGCCATGATCGCCAGGCTGGACCACCTGGTCGTCACCGCGCCGACCCTGGCCGAGGGGGTGGCCCACGTGGCCGGCATCCTGGGCGTGGCGCCCCTGCCCGGCGGCCGGCACCCGCGCATGGGAACCCACAACTGCCTGCTCCGGCTGGGCCCCGCCACCTACCTGGAAGTGATCGCGGTCGACCCGGAAGGCGTCGCGGAATATCCACGATGGTTCGAGCTCGACCGGAACCGGGACCAGCCGCCCCGCCTCGCCACCTGGGTCGCCCGCACCGGCGACATCCGCTCCGCGGCCCCGCTGTTCGGGCGCGTCCTGGCCATGGAGCGGGGCACCCTGCGCTGGGAGATCGCCCTGCCGGACCAGGGCGCGATGCCGTTCGACGGGATCGCCCCGACCCTGATCCAGTGGCGCGCCGAACCCCACCCGGCCGCCCTGATGCCGGAGAGCGGCTGCGCCCTGGTCGCCCTGGAGGGCGTCCACCCGCGCCCCGCGGCGCTGTCCGGACTGCTGCGCACCATCGGCTTCCAGGGCGCCTTCACCGTTTCCCGCGGCGAGCCCGCCCTGGCCGCGCGCGTCCAGACGCCGGACGGGCTCCGGACCCTGCGCTGAGGTATACTGGCGACATCCAGATTGAGACTTCAGGAGGTCCGCGGATGATCTACTCGACGGAAGTTGAGCACATGACATGTGTGGCGAAGGGGCCGAACCACGGCCCCGCGCCCATCCCGCAGGAAGGCCGCTGGGCCCAGGCCAAGGAAATCAACGACATCTCCGGCCTCACCCACGGCGTGGGCTGGTGCGCCCCCCAGCAGGGCGCCTGCAAGCTGACCCTCAACGTCAAGGACGGCATCATCGAGGAGGCCCTGGTGGAGACCATCGGCTGCTCCGGGCATGACCCACTCCGCCGCCATGGCCGCCGAGATCCTGCCCGGCAAGACCATCCTCGAAGCCCTCAACACCGACCTGGTCTGCGACGCCATCAACGTGGCCATGCGCGAGCTGTTCCTGCAGATCGCCTACGGCCGCACGCCAGACCGCGTTCTCCGAGGGCGGCCTGCCCATCGGCGCCGGCCTGGAGGACCTGGGCAAGGGCCTGCGCAGCGTGATCGGGACCATGTACGGCACCAGCGCCAAGGGCGCGCGCTACCTGGAACTGGCCGAGGGCTACGTGACCCGCATGGCCCTCGACGAGGACAACGAGATCATCGGCTACGAGTTCGTCCACCTGGGCAGGATGATGGACGCCATCGCCAAGGGCGTGGATCCCGCAGACCGCGCTGACCAAGGCCACCGGCACCTACGGCCGCTTTGCCGAAGCCGTCCGCACCATCAACCCCCGCCACGAGTAGGAGAGACAGATCATGGCTCTGTTTGAAGGATACGAAAGAAGAATCGCCCAGATCGAGCCGGTGCTGGCCGCAGTACGGCATCGCCTCGCTGGAAGAGGCCGAGAAGCTCTGCCTGGAGCAAGGACGTCGACGTCTACGCAAGATCGTCAAGGGCATCCAGCCCATCTGCTTTCGAGAACGCCGGCTGGGCCTACATGATGGGCGCGGCCGTCGCCATCAAGAAGAACCAGACCAAGGCCGCGGACATCGCCTGATACCCTGGGCGAAGGCATGCAGGCCTTCTGCATTCCCGGGCTCGGTCGCCGACGACCGCAAGGTCGGCATCGGCCACGGCAACCTGGCCGCCATGCTGCTGCAAGCGAAGAGACCGGGTGCTTCGCCTTCTGGCCGGCCACGAGTCCTTCGCCGCCGCCGAAGGCGCCATCGGCCTGGCCCGCTCGGCCAACAAGGCCCGCAAGACCCCGCTGCGCGTGATTCTCAACGGCCTGGGCAAGGACGCCGCGCAGATCATCTCGCGCGTCAACGGCTTCACCTACGTGCAGACCGAGTTCGACTACGCGACCGGCAAGCTGAAGGTCGTGCGCGAGATGGCCTACTCCAAGGGCGAGAAGGCCAAGGTGCGCTGCTACGGCGCCGACGACGTGCGCGAAGGCGTGGCCATCATCCACCTGGAGGGCGTCGACGTGGCCATCACCGGCAACTCCACCAACCCCACCCGCTTCCAGCACCCGGTGGCGGGCACCTACAAGAAGGAGTGCCTGGAGCAGGGCAAGACGTACTTCTCCGTGGCCTCGCGGCGGCGGCACCGGGCGCACCCTGCACCCGGACAACATGGCGCGCCGGTCCCGCCTCCTACGGCATGACCGACACCATGGGCCGCATGCACTCCGACGCCCAGTTCGCCGGCTCCTCCTCCGTGCCCGCGCACGTGGAGATGATGGGGTTCCTGATCGGCATGGGCAACAACCCCATGGTCGGCGCCTCGGTCGCCGTGGCGGTGGCGCTGGAGCAGGCACTGGCAAAATAGCACAGGAGGTTCCCGTGAAAACGCGGACTGGGGAAGCGCTCGGCCTGGAAAACCAGGCCGTGGCGCTGCTGTGGTCGGACACCGCCCCGGAAGATGCGGTGCGCTTCAAGCCCGGGCGCTTCGGCTGCGTGGTGAGCCTGTTCGCCGCGGCCGCCGCCAAGGGCCGGACCGCCGCCTTCGACGGCGAGACGTACGGCTGCTGGGGCGGCGGCGTCGGCCTGGGGTTCGGCAACTGCTACCGGAGCTTCCCGGGCGGGCTCGAATGCTTCTGCGGCTTCCTCTCCGACGGCAACGCCGCGACCGAGCCGGGCCGCGCCATCGGCAGGCAGATCGCCGCCTCGGGCAACCCGGTCTTCGCCGACGATTTCCTGCACGGCGAAAAGTACCAGGCGGATGCCGCGACCACCGCGCGCTTCGTGGAAGCCCTGCCCATGCGCGAGATCCCGGCCCGGTTCGTGGTGGTCAAGCCGCTCGACCAGGTCGCCGAGGGGGAGGTCCCGCAAAGCGTCACCTTCTTCGTCGACCCCGACCAGCTTTCGGCCCTCGTGGTGCTGGCCAACCATGGCGACCCGAAAGGCGAAAGCGTGATCATCCCCTGGGCCGCGGCCTGCCAGGTGATGGGCATCCTGGCCTACCGGGAAGGGGAGCGCAACCCCCCGCGCGGCCTGGTGGGCATGACCGACCTTTCCGCGCGCCGCAACGTGCGCGCCGTCCTGGGGCCCCACGTGATGTCCTTCACGGCGCCGTGGGCCCTCTTCCAGCGGATGGAGCAGAACGCCGGCGACAGCTTCCTGCAGCGGCAGACCTGGAAGGCGCTGCGCAGTTAATTAATGAGTGCATCGGGATCTCGGCCGGACCTATGATGTCTCCTGGAGCCCTCTTCCATGAAGTCCAGTAGCAACCTCATCACGGGCGGGGTGATCGCCAAGATCCGCAACATGATCCTGGCCGCGGAACTGAAGCCCGGGCACCGCCTGGTGGAGGAGGAATTCAGCCACCTGCTGGGGGTCGGGCGCACCCCCGTGCGGGAAGCCCTGCTGCTGCTGCAGGGGGAAGGCTTCGTGGCCCGCAACCACCGGGGCTGGGAGGTCAGGAGCCTGGACGACCAGAGCATCCAGACCGTGTTCGAATGCCGGGCGGCGATCGAGGCCGAGGTGGCCCGGATCGCCGCGCGCAAGATGCGGCCCCGGATCGCCGATGCGCTGGCGCGCCTGGTGGAGCGGATGGAGCCCGGCGCCTTCTCCGACCGCGATGAACTGCAGCAGAGGAACGACGAGTTCCACCGGCTGATCCTGGAAGCCGCGGACAATGCGCTCCTGACCGAACTGCACGAGCGCGTGCTGATGCGCTATTGGACCCTGGGCACCCCGGTGCTGTTCAACGACGACCAGGTGAAGAGCTTCAACCAGCAGCACCGGGACCTGCTGGACGCCCTGAACCGGGGCGCCGCGGCCGAGGCCGAAGAACAGGCGCGCCTGCATGTGGAGTCGACCCGGGAAGTGGTCGAGGCCTTCATCCAGGCCGTGACCCACTACCGGACCATCTCCAACATCGCCTCCCTGGAAGCCAACCCCGGCGGACGCTGGAGCCCCCTGGGCCAGCACTGAAGGGCGATCGTATATTTTCTGAAAATAGTCCTTGCGTGGGCCATTTGGCATCACCTACGATATCGTATACGATCAAAATCCTGACACCGGCGTAGCCCCAGCCCAACGTAACACGAGCTCTTGCAGCTACCTGCAGGACGGGCAAGTTCTTGTCCCCTTTCCCAACACCACACCTTAAGGAGGTGCACCATGCGTTCCTCGTGGGAAGCAGTTCTGTCCGTCGCCCTGGGCGGCGCGCTGGCCTCGACGGCATTTGCCCAGGACAAAGTCATCAAGATCGGCACCCTGTATCCCCTGACCGGGTCCTGCGCGGTGGCGGGGGAGCGCTGCAAGGCTGCGGTGGAAACGATGATCGAGGTTCTCAACAACCCCCATCCCGAGATCAACATCCCCCTCGCCAAGGACAAGGGATTCCTCAAGGGCTACAAGTTCGTCCTGGTCAACGCCGACACCCAGGCCAAGCCGGAAGTGGCCAAGTCCGAGGCCGAGCGGCTCTACAACCAGGAAGGGGTCTACTGCGTGCTGGGCTCCTACAACAGCAGCTGCTCCAAGCCGGCCAGCGCCGTGGGCGAGCGGCTCGGCAAGCTGTTCCTGTGCGGCTGCTCCAGTTCCGCCGCCCTCACCGAGCGGGGCCTGAAGTACTTCTTCCGCTTCGCCTCCACCGACCGCACCGAAGCCCAGGAATACGTCGAGTACTTCAAGGTGATCAACCATGAGCACGGCGGCGCCATCAAGACCATCGGGCTGATGTACGAGAACACCGAATTCGGCAAGCACGCCGGCGACGAAGCCAAGGCCGCCTGCAAGGCCGCCGGCATGACCGTGATCGCCGACGTGGCCTTCACCCCGGGCGCCACCAACCTGAACAGCGAAGTGCAGACCCTCAAGGCCAAGCACCCCGACGCCCTGTTCGGCGCCTGCCTGGGCGGCGACTACACCCTGTGGGTGCGCACCATGAAGCAGATGGACGTGCAGCCCAAGGCGGTCATCAACTTCTGCACCGGCTACCAGGATCCGATCATCGCCAAGCAGCTGGGCGCCGACGGCGACTTCTTCATGGGCGGCTGCCAGTATTCCCCCGAGATCGCCATGAAGTACATGAAGAACGTGGCGCCGGTGGAAGCCATCTACCGCAAGAAGACCGGCGTCGAGTTCGACAGCGACAGCATCCAGGAGGCCGTGGCCATGCACATCCTGGCCCAGGCCATCGCCAGGGCCAAGACCCTGGACACCGACAAGGTGGCCCAGACGATCCGCTCCACCGTGTGGGATTCCCCGCTGTCCCTGGGCGGCAAGGTGGCCTTCGACGCCTCCGGCCAGAACACCAAGGCCATGGATATCGTCACCCAGCTCAAGGGCCTGAACTACATCAATCTGTTCCCGCAGAACTACGCGGAGGCCAAGGTCGTTTTCCCGCTGCCTGGCTGGAATAACCGTTAACCTGTCGTTCATCGGGGTGAAAACCGGGGGGGAGGCTGACACTTCCCCCCTCGTTTGAGGGAGGTTTTGGACTGATGGCCATGTTTTTGCAAGTCGCGGTCGACGGGATCCTCGCGGGCATGCTCTACGCCGTGGTGGCCGCCGGGCTGAGCCTGATCTGGGGCGTCATGGACGTGCTCAATTTCGCCCATGGGGACTTCCTCATGGTGGCGATGTACGTCTCCTATTGGCTGGGTTTCCTCTGGAAGATCGATCCCCTGGTGTCCTGGATCGCCTCGGGCGCCTTCCTGTTCCTGTTCTCCATCATCGTGTACAAGTTGATCATCACCCCGTGCATCCGCGGCAAGTCGCCCATGGCCCCGCTGCTGGCCACCTTCGGGCTGTCCATGCTGCTCAAGAACTTCTGCCTGAACCGGTTCTCGCCCAACTTCCTGATCCTTTCGCACACCGTGCTCGACAGCCGCAAGTTCGACCTGGGCGGCGTGGTGATCGCGGTGCCGCAGCTGGTCACCAGCCTCTTTTCCCTGGTGGTGATCGCGGTGCTGTTCTACATCATCAAGGGCACCCGGATCGGCTGGGCGATCCAGGCCACCAGCATGGACCGGGAGGCCTCCGAACTGATGGGCATCCATACCGAAGGGATCTATTTCCTGGTGTTCGGCATCGGCGGCGCCTGCCTGGGCATCGCCGGCGGGCTGATGCCCAGCTACCTGGCCGTGCACCCCGACGTGGGCTCGCTGTTCGGCCTGATCGCCTTCGTCATCGTCGCCCTGGGCGGGTTCGGCAGCATCGTCGGCACCCTCCTGGCGGCCCTCCTCATCGGCCTGGTCGAAGCCTTCGCCGGCTTCTACATCGCACCGGTCTTCAAATACGTGGCCGTGTTCGCCGTCTACCTGGCGGTCATCATGGTCCGGCCCAAGGGCCTTTTCGGGTGGTAATGATGAAACGCAATGATTGGATCTGGTACGGCCTCCTGGCCGGGCTCGCGGCGCTGCCGGCGATCCACGGACTGGTGGGCAACTCCTATTCCGGGCACGTGCTCGTCATGGTCCTGCTCTACGCGAGCATGGCCCAGGCCTGGAACATCCTGGGCGGCTACTGCGGCCAGGTATCTTTCGGCCACTCGGTGTTCTTCGGCATCGGCGCCTACGGGGCCGGGATGGCCGTGGTCACCTGCGGCATGGCGCCCTGGGCCGGGGTGATCGCCGGCGCCTGCGTGGCGGCGCTGGTCTCGGTGGTGATCAGCTACCCGTGCTTCCGCCTCAAGGGGCACTATTTCGCCATCGCCACGTTCGCCATCGTGGAGATCTTCAACCGCCTGTTCATGGTCTGGGACCGGGTCGGGGGCGCGCTGGGGCTGGATTATCCGATCCTGCCGGACGGCTGGCGCAACTTCGTGTGGTCCGGCACCAAGGTCGGCTACTACTACGGCGCCTTCGCCCTGTTCATCCTGGTGTTCTCGGTGGTGCGCTGGATGGAGCGGCGCCGGTTCGGCTACTACCTGCGCGCGGTGCGCGAAGGCCAGGAGACCGCCGAATCGCTGGGGGTCGACGCCACCCGGGTCAAGCTCACGGCCATGGCCGTATCGGCCTTCCTGGCCGCGCTGTGCGGGGCCTTCTTCGTGCAGTACAACTACCGGGTCGACCCGCCCATGGTGATGTCCCTGCAGATGTCCATGAGCTTCGTGCTGGTCACCGTGCTGGGCGGAGTCGGCACCTTCTTCGGCCCGCTGCTCGGGGCCGCCATCCTCATCCCCCTGCAGGAGTACACCCGCGCCTACCTGGGCCAGCTGGGCAGCGGGGTGGACCTGATGATCTTCGGCCTGCTGATCATCCTGGCGATGACCAAGCAGCCCGGAGGGCTCATGGGCATCCTCACCGCCATCCAGCGCAGGCGACGCGTCAAGGAGGGCCGTTAGCATGGCCATGCTGGATGTCCAACACCTCACCATGCGCTTCGGCTCCCTGGTGGCCAACAGCGACGTGTCCTTCTCCGTGGAGGAAGGCACCATCGTCGGCCTGCTGGGGCCCAACGGGGCGGGCAAGACCACCCTGTTCAACTGCATCGCCGGCCTGTACCGCCCCAGTTCGGGCAGGATCCTGTTCCAGGGCCACGACATCACCCACCTGCCCGCGCACAAGGTGGCGCGCCTGGGCGTGGGGCGCACCTTCCAGGTGGTGCGCCCGCTCAAGGAGATGACCGTGCTGGACAACGTCATGGTCGGAGCCTACCTGCGCAATTCCAGCCCGAAGAAGGCGCTTGAGGTGGCCGAGCGCTGCATCGAGCGCTGCTTCCTCACCGAGTTCCGCGACCGCCAGGCCGGCGACCTCACCATGGGCTTCAAGAAGCGCCTGGAGGTTGCGCGGGCGCTGGCCACCGACCCCAGACTGCTGATGCTGGACGAAAGCGTGGCCGGCCTCACCGCCACCGAGGTGAACGAGATGGTGGCGCTGATCTGCTCGCTCAAGGCCAGCGGCGTCACCCTGCTGATGGTCGAGCACATCATGGAGGCGATCATGCCCATCGCCGACAAGATCGTCGTGCTCAACGGCGGCGTCAAGATCGCGGAAGACAGGCCCAGCGTGGTGAGTGAGGACGAACGGGTCATCACCGCCTACCTGGGGGAAAAGTTCAGCAAACGGCTCAAGGCGATGAGAGAGGCAAAAGGCAATGATGCTGCGCGTCAATGACATCCACTGCGGTTACGACAACGTGCCGGTGATCTTCGGGGCCTCCCTGGAGGTGGCCGAAGGCGAACTGGTGGCCATCGTCGGCGCCAACGGCGCGGGCAAGTCCACGGCCATGCGCACCATCGCCGGGCTGATGCACCCGACCCGGGGCAGCATCGAGTTCATGGGCGAGAACATCTCGCGCACCCCGGCCCACACCACCCTCAAGAAAGGCATCAGCTTCGTGCCCGAAGGCCGGCGCCTGTTCGCCAAGCTGACGGTGCGCCAGAACCTGGAGCTGGGCGCCTTCACCGAAAAGGACCGCAAGGTGGTCGAAGAGCGCCTCGAGGAGGTCTACCAGCTGTTCCCGCTGCTCAAGGAACGCTCCCGGCAGACCGCCGAGACGCTCAGCGGCGGCGAGCAGCAGATGTGCGCCATCGCCCGGGGCATGATGTCCAAGCCCAGGCTGCTCATGCTCGACGAACTGTCCCTGGGCCTCATGCCGGCCCTGGTGGAGAAGGTGATCAACGCCGTGGTGCAGATCAACCGGCGAGGCACCACGGTGCTCCTGGTCGAGCAGATGGTCCAGGAAGCGCTGGAGGTGGCCGACCGCGGCTACGTCATCCAGACCGGCCGCATCGTCCAGAGCGGCCCGGCCAGGGACCTGTTGGAATCCGAAGAAGTGCGCAAGGCCTACCTCGGAATGTGACCATCCATCCCTTGCTAAGGAGCGCCGGCATGCTGGCCTGGAACCGCTTTGCCATTCGGCAGAAACTGAATTTGTCGTTCCTGGGCCTGACCGCCGTGCTCGGGCTGGCCGCCCTGCTGGCCACCGGCTGGATGCTCGACCGGTCCCAGTCCAGGGCGCTCCATTCCAAGGGCGCCAGCCTGTCCCGCATGCTCGGCGCGGCGGTCGCGCCCAACATCCTCAGCGACGAGAAGTTCGCCACCGGCACCAGCATGCATTCCCTGGAGTTCCTCAGGGGCGACCCGGACCTCAGCCTGGCCGCGGTGGTGGCGCTGCAGGACGGCAGGCTGGCGGTGGAATACAGCCAGCAGTTCGCGCCCGGCGCGGCCCTGGATCCGTCCGCCCTGGCCGCGCCCTTCGCCGCGACCGGCCGGGAGCGCTACCGCCAGGGGGGCTGCCTGATGCTGTTCACCCCCTTCCCGGTGCCCGATGTGCCCGCCAAGCGCTATTTCGTCATGCTCGCCATGAACAGCGCGGGCATCGACCGGGAACTGCGGACCAGTTTCATCCTCATGGCCGTCCTGGGCCTGGGCATGGTGGCGGTCGGCCTGGCCTTCGCCTTCGGCCTGAGCCGCGCCATCGTCGGGCCGCTGGAGATGATCCAGCGCGGCATGCGCGGCATCTCCGAAGGCGAAGGCGACCTCACGGCCCGCCTGGAAGCCCGCGGCAGCGACGAGATCGCCCAGCTTTCGGGCCACTTCAACCGGTTCGTGGCGAACATCCAGGGGCTGATCCAGCAGGTGGTCGCCATCTCCGCCACCATCGCCTCCGGCTCCATGCAGATGAACGCCGGGATGGGGGAGATGGACACCACCGCCGAAGCCATCGCCCGCGCCGCCGAAGGCCAGAAGGCCAGCGCGCTCCAGGCCACCGGCAAGGTCGGGGCCATCGCCCAGTCCTCCCGGATCATCCACGGCAAGGTGGCCAACGCCCTGGACGTGTTCGAGCAGGCCAGGGCCGCGGCCGCCCGGGGCGGCGCCGCGGTGGCCGAAGTGGTCGCCGGCATGGACGCCATCCGCGCCGATTCCCGCAAGATCGCGGCCATCCTGGGAGTGATCACCGAGATCGCCAACCAGACCAACCTGCTTTCCCTGAACGCCGCCATCGAGGCGGCCAAGGCCGGCGAGCACGGCAAGGGCTTCGCGGTGGTGGCCGAGGAGGTGCGCAAGCTGGCCGAGCGCTGCGCCCAGGCCGCCAAGGAGATCAACGGGCTGATCGGCACCTCCGGCAAGAGCATCGAGACCGGCAGCGCCAGGGTCGGCACCGCCGGCGCCGTCCTGGGCGCCATCCAGGAGGCCATCGCCTCCAGCGGCGCGCACATCCAGGCCATCGGCGGGCAGAGCCTGGCCCAGAGCGAGGACGGCGCGGCGGTGGCGGGCTTCATGGACGAACTGGCCGGCATCGCCGACCAGAACGCCGCGGCCACCGAGGAAATGGCGGCCACCATCCGGGAGACCTCCCGGACCGTGGCCGACCTCAGCCAGGCGGCCGAACAGCTCAGCACCCTGGTTTCGCGCTTCAAGGTCTGAAATAGCCCTTGTCATTTCGCGGGCCGGGGCGTAATCAATAGCCTTGGCAAAGGCAGGGAGATGGCGAGCGCGAAGTTGCGGTCCAAGTGGAGAATTGGACTTTCGCTCGCCCTGGGCGGGGCGCTGGCTTCGGCCGCCGGGGCCCAGGAGAAGGTCATCAAGATCGGCACCCTGTACCCCCTGACCGGCCCCTGCGCGGTGGCCGGGGAACGCTGCAAGGCGGCGGTCGAAACGATGGCGGAGGTGCTCAACAACCCCCATCCGGAAATCCACATCCCCCTGGCCGACGACAAGGGCTTCCTGAAGGGCTACAGGTTCGTCCTGGTCAACGCCGACACCCAGGGCCGGCCCGAAGTGGCGAAATCCGAAGCCGAACGGCTCTACAACCAGGAAGGGGTCTACTGCGTGCTGGGCTCGTACAACAGCAGCTGCAGCAAGCCGGCCAGCGCGGTCGGCGAGCGCCTGGGCAAGCTGTTCCTGTGCGGCAGCTCCAGCTCGGCAACCCTGACCGAGCGGGGCTTCAGGCACTTTTTCCGGTTCGCCGCCACCGACCGCACCGAAGCCCGGGAGTATGTGGACTACCTGAAGCAGCTCAACCGGGAGCACAGCGGCGCCATCCGGACCGTCGGGCTGATCTACGAGAACACCGAGTTCGGCAAGCACGCCGGCGACGAAGCCAAGGCCGCCTGCAGGGCCGCGGGCCTCGCCGTGGTGGCCGACGTCCTGTTCGCCCCCGGCGCCACCAACCTGAACAGCGAAGTGCAGACCCTCAAGGCGCGGCGCCCGGACGCCGTCTTCGGCGCCTGCCTGGGCGGCGATTACACCCTCTGGGTGCGCACCATGAAACAGCTCAACGTCGCCCCCAAGGTCGTCATGGATTTCTGCACCGGCTACCAGGACCCCATCATCGCCAGGCAGCTGGGCGCCGACGGCGACTACTTCATGGGCGGCTGCCAGGTACTCCCCGGAGATCGGCCGCAAGTACATGAAGAGCGTCGCCCCGCTCACGGCCATCTACCGCGCCAGGACCGGCGTGGAATTCGACAGCGACAGCATCGAGGAGGCGGTGGCCCTGCACATCCTGGCCCAGGCCATCGCCAGGGCCCGGACCCTGGACACCGACCGGGTGGCCCAGACGATCCGCTCCAACGTGTGGGACTCCCCGCTGTCCCTGGGCGGCAAGGTGGCCTTCGACGCCTCGGGGCAGAACATCAGGGCCATGGACATCATCACCCAGCTGAAGACCCTGAATTACGTCAACGTCTTCCCGGAAAGCTTCGCCGAATCCAAGGTGGTGTTCCCGATGCCGGCATGGAGCGGCCGCTAGCGGCCCGCCAGGCCCAGTTCCAGGACGGTGGCCTGGTGCTCCCCGCCGCCCAGCTCGAAGCTGTCGAAGCCGGCGTTGACCCGCATGGCCCAGGTGGTGGCGGCCTGGGAGGGGCAGGCGTTGGAGAACCAGCCCCACGGGATCCACTGCCTGGCGTTGGCGTAGAGGGTGCCGGCCCACTCCAGGCCGTCCGCCCGATCGCCGGGGTTGTAGTCGTGTGAGCAATAACGGTCCACCCCGGCGATCATGGTGCGGGCGCAGGCCATCAGTTCGGCGCGCCGGGCCGGGTCGGCGTGGCCGGGCTCCCGGTAGAAGTCGGCCAGGAGGATGGCGGCGTTGATGGCGCCCCAGGTCCATTCGCCCGACATCTGGCCGGCCGGATCCCCCGGCGCCTGGGCGTTGAAGCCGATGCCCGCCAGCACCGGCCTGCCGTCGGGCCCGGGACGGGCATAGCCGCCCAGGTCGATGGCCGAACGGAACATCCGGTACAGGAAATCCTGGCCGTAGATCGGCTCCAGCTCCCGCTCAAGGTCCCGGTCGCCCAGGATGGCCGCGACACCCCAGGTCTGCACGTCGGTGGCGAAGGCCGCATGGTTGCCCCGGGCCGCCCCGGCACGGCCCGTGCAGCCCTGCAGGAAGAAGCCGCAGCCGAGGGCGGCGGGGTCGTCGAAGGGCTCGCCCGGAGCGTGCCAGACCAGGGCCTTGTTCTTGAAGAAGGTGCGCAGGCCGCCCTGGATCCGGTCCAGGTCCAGGAGCGCCTGGTCCAGGTCGAAATCCAGCACCCGCCCGTAGTCCGGCATGGCTGCCCGCAGGTCGGTCAGGGCCGCCCGCAGGAAGCGCAGGCCGGTGTACAGGGACCAGTTGTTCTCCAGCGACACGTCGAACCACTTGGGATCGTCGGGCCGGCCCGGCGGCCGCACGTTGCGGTAGACGGCCCCGGTGGCCGAGTTGCGCATCAGGCCGATGGCGCGCAGGGCCCGGCAGGCGTTCCCCACCAGCGCCACCGCGTCGATGGGCTGCTGCACCGCCGCCCAGCCGGGCCGGCCCCGGTTCTGGTTGAAGGCCACCTGCATGGGCGCCAGCAGGGCGATCCAGGCCTCCTCCCCGGTGACCGCGTCCCAGCCCGGCCAATCCATCACCGCGCCGGAGGGGGACAGGGGGTCCCAGTGCGGATCCGGGTTCTGCCATCTCGGCGCCGGGTAGGCCCAGTAGTAGGCGTTGCGGGCGTCATGCGGGCGGCCATGGGCATCGCTTCCGGCGGTCGGGTCCTCGCTGGATTCGCCGTACTGCCAGGTGCCGGAGCCGCCCACCCGGTAGCTCTGGAAACCGCCGGGGTAGCTGGAGGTGAGCAGGAAGTGGTGGTAGGCCAGGAGCGCGGCGTTGAAATCGTCGGTTTCGGCCCGGGAGAAGTGGCCGGTGCGGGTGGCCGCGGAGAGCGCGACGGCCCAGGAGGCCATGTCGTAGCTGTCGGCGCCGCCGGCCATCATCACCCGCTCGATGGCCGCGTCGTCGCCGGTGCCCAGGGGGACGTCAAGCTGGTGGTCGTCGTGGGCGAGGTCGTACTGGTAGTAGCCGTAGTTGTTTTCCAGCATCCAGGTGAAATAGTCGGTGCCCAGCATGCCATAGCCCGAATCGACGTCGTAGCCCTTGGGGAACAGGTAGGCCGAGGCCTCGCCGAGGGTGCCGGCGGTCCAGACCTGGTTGCGGATCCACCGGGCCTGGCGCACCAGGAGCCCTGCCGGGCCGAAGGCCCGGGTGGAGACGGGGGTGAAGGGCGGGTAGGCGTTGCTGGACGGCAGCGGCACCCGTTCGCCGGGCCGGGTCTGGGCCGGGGCGGCGACGCAGAGGAGCAGCAGGAGCAGGCATAGGCGGGTCAGTCCAGAACGCTGGGCAGCGGAAGTCGGCATTTCAATATCCTTCAAAATAGAGCAACTCCCGGCCAAAAATTCGGATGCGATAATATAAATAATTTTAAAAAAATAATCTGTGCGTACGCAACCTTCGATGGCATTCCCTAGACCACGGTAAAGGTGATCGAGCCCTGGCGCAAGCCAAAAGGCCTTCCGAACCGCCAGGCGACTGGGCGGCTGCCATGTGGAATCCTCCAGCTGGCGCGGCCCCCGGGGAAGGGATGTCAAACCCACCTAAAAAAAAATTGAATGGAAATATTAAATACATATAATTTGATGGAGGCTCGTGCAGGATGAACCATCATATGTCCATTTTCAAACACCGGTTCCGAAAGGACCGGTTTGCCGCCTATGCGCTCGTGGCCCTGACGCTCGCCTGCGGCGGAGGTGGCGGAGACCCAAAGTCCAGCGACCATTCCACCAGCCAGGCCGCCACCAGCGGGATCACGATTGCCGGCATCCAGCCCGAAACCGCCCGGGCGGGGACGGAGATCACCATCACGGGAACCCATCTCACGGACGTGACGGAGGTGGTGTTCCCCGCCGCGGCCGCCGACGCCTCCGCGCTTCCGGGTGAGACCGTCAGCACCGCGGCGTTCACGGTTGAGCAGAACGGCACCAGGCTCACCGTAGCCGTACCGCCCGGCGCCGCCAGCGGCAGGATCACCGTGCGGCTCCGGAATGGCGACGCGGCCAGCTCCCGGACGGTATTCAGGGTGCTGCCCATGCCCACCCTCCTGGCCCCCCTGCCCCACACCATGTCAGCCGGAGGTGAAGTCCACCTGAGCGGCACCCATCTCAGGGGTGTGGCGGAGGTGCTGTTCAACGGCGTGGCCGCCCCGACCTTCAGCGAGGAAGGTCCCGACGGGACGCTGGTCAAGGCCACCGTGCCCGGTGGCGCAACCACGGGCAGGATCACCGTGAGGTTCAGGGACGGGCATACCCTCGTCTCCCCCTTCGAATTCCTGGTCAGCACCGCACTCCCTGCGGAAGCCGGCAATCCGCTCCCGCCTCCGCCCGCCCCCCAGGCGCCGGCACAGCCCAGCCCCCAGGCGCCGCCGCCACCCAATCCCCAGGCCTTGCCGCCACCCAATCCCCAGGCCCCGCCGCCACCCAATCCCCAGGCCCTGCCGCCACCCAATCCCCAGGCCCCGCCGCCACCCAATCCCCAGGCCCCGCCGCCACCCAATCCCCAGGCGCCTCCGCCACCCAACCCCCAGGCGCCTCCGACGGATCACCAGGAACTGCCTCCGCCCGACCCCCAGCAACCGCCTCGAATGACTGCCCGGCAACTTGAACAGGTCAGGGAAGCCGCGGCCGATAGCCCGGAGGCGCAGCAGGCCTACGCGGAGGCCGAAGTCCAGGCCGTCGAACGGATGGCCGAACGCATCACCTACAACGCGACGGGCAACCACCGCGTGATGAACACCCAGGAAGAATTCAACGCAGGTTTCAATGAACTCGAAAGAATCCAACGGCTCCCAAGAAATCAGCGGGATCCTTCCGGCGGACTGATCTATCAAATTAATTATTCTTATATCTATTGCGATCCCTACCTGGCCAAGCACAACTTCGACCCGGCGGCGCTGACGCCCGAGGATGTGTCCGATGGTGATTTCGATCGGATCTTCGCGCTCATGAGGGCGACCCACACGGCCCCGGACGCCCGGATTGACTGGCTGCACCACGAGATCGACGACCACGCCGGCAGCAAAGCCAGCAACCGCCGGAGATTGAAGAGGATCTTCGACGTCTTCCTGTTGCAGAGGTTCTATGGCCAACCTTCGAGAATGGGGCTGGCCGACCGAATCCATGATTTCACCCGGGATGCCAACAGACATTTATGCGGACCGCACCAGCGTGGATTGGGCGACATCGAGGCTGGCCTGGCAGAGCTTGAACGCGAGGTCCTGCTGCCCTACCCGGGAAGGGTGACCGATGCCGAATTCGACCGCATGTTCGCCACCCTCAGGGCTGAACATATCGTTCCCGACGATAGGCTCGATGCCTTGCGCCAACTGATCGACGATGACCCGGCCTTCAAGTACCGCACACGCAAGAGGCTCAAAAGGCTCTTCGACATTGCGGAATTGAAAAGGTCCTATGGGTTGCCGGTCCCCGCCGGTGCCCAGGACCCGATGGTCGAATTCACGCATGGGTTAGCAGATAAAACATGCATGGAAGGTGCCACCTCAGAGCAGGTCTGGAAGGGGCTTTACGACCTGGAGAGGCGATACCTCACACCAAACCAGATAACCGATGCGGAGTTCAACCACATCATAGGCCTCCTGCGGAACACCCATGTCGCCCCGGATGCTCGCTGGGAACAACTCCAGAACCTCGTGAACAACACTGAGTGGCTCAAGGTCCCAGGGCGCATCAGAATTTTCAATCTTTTCGACGAGGTCAACGGTCAGATTGCGGATGGCGTCACCTCGGCCGCTGGATTCGAGGGCCCGGGTCTTTTGGATGAGTTTGCCATTAAGTTATACGAGGCGACGTGCGCGGTAAACCGTTGCCCCGATGGCATCGTGAATGGCCTTACCGAAGTTGAGCAAGACTATTTTGGCACCCATGGAAGCCCAGCCAAAAACATGGGTGAATTTATAAGTAGTGTATTTACCGATTACAAATGGCAGTTCATCAGACACCATGCGGAGATGGATCCCAGGAATCACGAATTCCCGACCATGGTCGTGCAGACCCTAAGCCAGACCATGCTCTATTCCATGGGATTGAGGGGACGGTTCCAGAAACTCGCGTACCCCTATTACGGATACGTGGGAAATCCCCCCTTTGCCCCGGCGGCGGTCATGCGCCGATTCCTGATGGGGGAACGCGGAGCCAGGATCAGCCCGGGCGTCGGGGTATCCATCGACTTCGATGCCTACAATGTCGACAAGATGATCAACCTTCTGGAGCAGGCGTATGCGCGCTCGATGCGAAGGGACGCGAGTGGCCGGCTGATGAGATGGGAAGGCGTTCCGGCTTCCCATCTCAACACCGAACTCATCACCAAGGAGTTGATCGATGTTGCCACCGGTGAGCCGATCAGGGTGATCAATGCCGCCACGGGCGCCGAAGCGGATCCGGTGGTAGGCAGAAAATACTTAGAATTCATTGCCACATCGCTCTCCGAGCCGAACGAATATTTCGCCTTGTCAACAGACCCAACTCACTCTGAAGACTTCAGGCCCACCCGCGAGTTCTGGCTGTATATTTTGCGTAAATACAATTACATCTTGCCATAGGCAAGGGTTGGGCTGCTTGGGCCGTTGAACCCGGCCACAGGCGCCTGCACCTTCATCCGATCCTGAGCCAGCCGGGCCGGGTCGATGAAGGTGCGGGCGCTTTTGTCTCCGGGCCGGAGGCTGGGCAGCGGGAATGCATCCCCAAAGCCAGAAAGACTTGTTTTCGTTCACAAAACAACCTGAAAAAGCCGGTCTTTGTTCCACAAGCGTGAAACATTTCTTTCAAGGGAGGCATTAATAGCTCGTAGAGGACAAACCCCGTGCCTGAATCTTCCCCAACCTTCAAATCCACGTTGCTGCCAGAGCGGTCCGCCGCCTCGCTGGCTTTGCTCATGTCCCTGACGCTCGCCTGTAGCGGAGGCGGCGGGGGCACCCCGGCCAATACCCGTCATGCCGACCAGGCGGCCACGACGATCACCGTCGGCGAGGTCGAACCCGGAATGGCCCGGGTGGGGGATGAAATCACTTTCACCGGAACCCATCTCTCCGAGGTGGCGCAGGTGGAGTTCCCGGCCGCGGCGCCCGGCGCGCCTGCCAGTCAAGGTGGGCCCGTCTCCACGGCGGCGTTCCGCGTGGAGCAGAACGGCACCCGGCTCATCGTGACCGTACCCCCAGGCGCCGGAACCGGCCGCCCCACGCTGCGTCCCAGGAGCGGGGCGGGCGTGCCGGCTCCGAGGCCGCTCACCATTTCTGAAGCCCCGACCCCATCCCCGGCACCGACCCCGGCTCCAGTTCCAGTCCCAGTCCCTGCTCCGGCGCCAGTCCCTGCTCCGGCGCCAGTCCCTGCTTCGGCGCCAGTCCCTGCTCCGGCGCCAGCCCCTGCTCCGGCCCCTGTCCCGGATCCAACCCCTGCCCCGGCTCCAACCCCCGCCCCGGCCCCAACCCCCGTCCCCGCTCCAACCCCTGCTCCCGCTCCAACCCCTGCTCCCGCTCCAACCCCTGCTCCGGCCCCGGCTCCGCACCCGAACGCCGCAACCTTGCGGAACGCCAGGGAAGCCGGCGCGAACATCCCAGCGGTGCAAACCGCACACCTCAACGCCAGGGTGGCCCTCATCAACAACATTGATGCCGAGCACCAGTATCATGGGCGCAACTTCCGCCTGATGAACCTGTCAGCCGAATACCGAACAGGCCATCAGGAAATGGAAAGGATCGCGCGGCTGCCGCGTGCCGCCGGAGATCAATCTGAATACCATATTAATTATGATTATGTGGATGCAGATCCCTACCTTCATGTGCATGCTCAAGATATCGATGATTTTGTTCCACATCCCGTCACTGACAATGAAATCAATGCCATTTGGGCTACCTTGCGCGGGTTGCGGGCCGTCCCTGATCATGATATAACGAACGTAAATGAAACCATCAATTCAGCTTCAAACCAGCAGAAAATCCGCCTCCGGAAAAAAATCAAAAGAATTTTTGACGAGGCGCAAGCGAGGACCCGTCGCGGTGAGATGAGCACCCGGATCACGGGTGCCACCCCACTCATGGAGATGTGCCATGACCTGAGCGCACAGATCGGCCGATGCCCCGACGGACTCACCAGAGGCCTTACGGAAGTCGAGAAACGGATGTTCAACAATGGAACCGGGCCGGAACACATCGGTGAATTCATCAGCAGCGTGCTGACCGACCATAAAACGGATTTCATCCGGCAACATGTGGCCCTGCACCCCGACGACCGTGAATTCCCCACCATGATCATCGAGAACCTGAGTCAAACCATGCTTTATTCCTTGGGGCTCAGGGGCCGTTTCACGGAACTCGCCTTCCCGCACTACTATGTCGTCAACCACGATGAATTCAGGTCCGACCAGGTCATGAAGCGATTCCTGCTCGGCGCCCGGGACGTGACTCATCCGGACGCGGACATCAGGGTCCATTTCGACGCCTACACCGTGGACAAGATGATCGACCTGCTCCAGGCCGCGCGGGAGCGCGGGTTCACGGAGCCCAACGGGGCCCGCCGCCACGAGCCCGACAATCCCAAATCGGTGCTGTCCAATGAGGTGATCACGAGGGAACTGGTCAACCCCGACGACTACGAGCCGGTGGACCCGCGCATGGGCCCCAGCTTCGCGGATTTCAACATCAACGGCTTCCCCGACGGGAACGACTATTTCCTGCCCCCCCGGCCGACCGACGCCGCCACCGACTTCCGCCTCACCCGGGAGTTCTGGCTCTACATGCTGCGGAAATACAATTACATCGTCCCCTGGTAGGGCAGCGGCATCAGCCAATGCCCCCGGGTGGCCGCCACCGGCCGCTGGGGGTCGTCCTGCCACAGGCTGGCCTGGACCAGCGACACCCGGTGGCCCAGGCGGATGGTGACGCCCTGGCCGTAGGTGTCCACGGGCCGGGCCGGGCGCAGGTAGTCGATGGAGAAGTCCACCGCCTTGGGCACGCCCTTGGCGTGGGCGGCCTCCAGGTGCAGCCGCATCACCGTCTCGCCGAAGCCCGCCAGCACGCCGCCGTGGATGGCCGGCAGCCTGGGGTTGCCGATCAGGTCTGGCTGGAACGGCAGCCGGAAGATCGGGCCCGCGTGGGCCTGGGGGTGGCGCGCCACGCCGAGGAAATCCACGTAGGGCGAGCGGCCTCGCGGGAGCGCGGGGCGGGTGGCCGCGGCGGCGGCCCGCAGGTCCTCGGGCGCAAGCGGCTCCGGCTGCGGGCGCGCCGCGCCGGGCCCGGGCGCGCCGTCCTGGCCGCGGCGCGCGACGGCGGTGCGCATGAAGGTGGCGTTGACCAGGGCGATCACGTCATCGCAGCCGGGCTGGCGCACTTCGCCGGTGACGAAGGCCACGCTGCGCGAAAGCCGGTGGCAGTGGGCCAGGCAGACCAGGTCCAGCCCGGCGTCGGCCGAGCGCAGGTAGTCCATGCGCAGGTCCAGGGTGGCGAAGGCGCCCAGTTCGCTGGAGCAGGTGCCGGCCGCGAAACCGCAGGCGGTGTCGGCCAGGGCGCAGATGGCGCCGGTATGGACCCGGTTGCGCCCGGTGTCGCCGCACCACATGGGCCGGGCCGGAAGCCGGACGCTGTTCCGGCCCGGCTCCAGCGCGGTGACGGTCATGCCGGCCATCCGGCTGTAGGGGATGATCGCCATGCGGGCGTCGACCCAGGCCTGGAGGTCCTGTCCGGGGATGGGGCCCTGCAGCGGGATCATGCCGGGTCCCGCCCCCTGGGGGCGCGCGTCGCTCATGCGGGTGAAAACACCATGGCGTGGCCGGTCTTCATGGGAACCTCCTGTCCGGGATGGTGCTCATTCTACTCCGGGAAGGGCGGCAGTTCCTCGAAGCCCCGGCGGATCGCCTTGGACCAGGCCCGGGAGAGGCCGGCGTAGCCCGGGTCCTCCCGCTCGATGCGCCGGCGGGTGCGGAAGCACAGGGCGTCCTTCTCGATGACGGCCAGGTCCAGGGGCATGCCCACGGTCAGGTTGGACATGCGGGTGGAGTCCATGGACACGAGGACCGCCTTGACCCCCTCCTCCAGGGAGCTTTCGGGGGTGATGACGCGGTCGAGGATCGGCTTGCCGTACTTGTGCTCGCCCAGCTGGAAGAATGGCGTGTCCGCGGTCGCCTTGATGAAGTTGCCCGCGGAGTAGATGAGGAACAGCCGGTGCTTGCCGCCCCGGCGCTGGCCCGCGAGCAGGATGCTGGCGTCGGGCGAGGCGCCGTGGCGCAGCATGGTCTCCCGGTTCTCCGCCTGCATCCGCGCCATCTCCGCGCCGACCTTCTGGGCGGCCTGGAACATGCTTTCGGCGTTCATGAGGGTCTCCAGCCCGGAGTCCTCGTGCCCGCAGCGGATGGCGTAGCGCAGCCGGGCGATCACCCCCTGGGTGATGGACAGGTTGCCCGAGGTCAGCAGCGCCATCGCCCGCTCCCCCGGCTTTTCGAAGGTGAACATCTTGGTGAAGCGCGAGATGTTGTCCAGACCCGCGTTGGTCATGGTATCGGACAGCAGCACCAGCCCCCCGGACAGCCTCAGCCCCACGCAGTAGGTCATGGCTCAGCTCCGCGGGTCACTGCTGCTGCTGCATCTGCTCGGGCACATCGGGTCCTCCCTCGGCGATCCTGACATCAGCATAGATGGTGATGTCGGTCCCGCCAAAGACAGAACCTCGCACCGGCGCCGCGTCGCTGGCGTCCAGCCCGCAGCAGAGGCGCACATAATGGTCGGTCACGCACAGCCCGTTGGTGGCGTCGAAGCCCACCCAGCCCAGCCCGGGGACCCACGCCTCGGCCCAGGCGTGGGTCTCCCGCAGGGCTTCGGCGGACTCGAGGGCGTGCAGGTAGCCCACCACGTAGCGGGCCGGAATGCCCAGCACCCGCGCCGCGCCCACGAACAGGTGGGCGTGGTCCTGGCAGACGCCGCGGCCCTGGACCAGGGCCTCCTCGGCGGTGGAGCCCATGGAGGTGGCGCCGGGGACGTAGGCCACCCGCTCGCGCACCAGGTTCGAGAGCGCGTGCAGGCTGGACAGGGCGTCCGCGCCGCGCGCCGCCGCGGCCAGGTCCCGGGTGGCGCCGCCGGGGCGGGTGAGCGCGGTCTGGCGCAGGAACAGCGCCTGCGGCGGCTCGTTGCGGAAGCCCGAAACCACGCCGTGCCTGTCCTGGGTGTCCACCCGCCCCGCGGCCACGATCACCACTTCGGCCACCGCGCCGCGCAACGCGAAGAACGCCTCCGCGTCGCCATAAGCGTTGGCCGTGAAACCCTCCACCCCGGCGCCGTTGACCGTCACCGACCACTGCAGCGGCTTCTGGCCGTCCAGCAGGCCCGGGCGCAGGCGCAGCAGCAGCGCCACCTGGCCGGCCGGGGTGGCGTAGAGGTAGGTGGTCTGGTGCCGCACCACGAGTTCCATGGGGGTCCTTAGAAGTGGTAGGCCTCCGCCAGCTCGCTGGCCAGGCGGTTGAACATGGCGATGCAGTGCTGCACCGTTTCGTGCAGGCCGCGCTCGAACAGCGCGCCGTCGCCGCCCTGCTTGAGCATGCGGTAGAGCTCGAAGGCGGTGCGGTGGCACGGGGTGGGGCCGCCGTGGTCCCGGGCCAGGTGGGCCAGGTGGGTGCGGGTCTGGTCCACGCAGTAGGCCACGGAGCGCGGGAAGGCCCGGTTGACCATCAGGAAGTCGGTGATCCGGGCGGGCGTGTAGACCCCGCCGTAGACGTGGTGGTAGGCGCGCGACCCGGACAGCGCGTGCAGCACCGAGGTCCACTGGTAGTGGTCGCGCCCGCCGCCCACCACGTCGGTCTCGGGCAGCAGCACGTAGTACTTGACCTCCAGCAGGCGCAGGGTCATCTGGGCGCGCTCGATGGCGCCGCCGATGCGCATGAAGTCGTGGCCCGCGTGGCGCAGCATGCCCGTCTCCGCCGCGCCGCGGAAGACCGAGGCCCGGGTCTTCACCCAGTCGATCAGGGTGGGGAGCTCGCTCCGGGCCTCGCCCGCCTGCATCCCCTCGAACCGGCGCCAGCTCAGGTTGAGCGCCTCCCACATCTCCTGGGTGAGCTTGGTGCGCACCGACTTGCCGTTGGCCCGGGCCCGCACCAGGCAGGACTGGATCGAGGCGGGGTTGTCCGGGTCCAGCAGCAGGATGCGGACGATGTCCTCCTCGGTGATCGGCCCCTCGCCCACGTAGCCCGAGCTGTCGGTCACCCGCAGCACCGAGCGCCACTCGTCGCGGTAGCCCGATGCGGGCAGCACCGCCATGCGCTGGCCCATGGTGATCAGGCGCGCGGTGCTTTCGGCCCGCTCGATGTAGCGGGCCATCCAGAAGAGGTTCTCGGCGGTGCGGCTCAGCATCTCAGTTCCTCAAGACCCAGGTGTCCTTGACCCCCCCGCCCTGGCTGGAGTTGACCACCAGCGACCCTTCGGTCAGCGCGACCCGGGTGAGGCCGCCGGGCACCAGGCGCATCTGCCTGCCCACCAAGCAGTAGGGCCGGAAATCCGCATGGCGCCTGACCACCTCGGTCTGCCCCAGGGTCGGCACCGTGGACAGCTCCAGGGTCGGCTGGGCGATGTACCCGGCCGGGTTGGCGCGGATCCGCGCGGCGTAGGCGGCGATCGCCTCGGGCCCGGCCTGGGGCCCGATCAGCATGCCGTAGCCGCCCGAGCCGTGCACCTCCTTGGCCACCAGTTCGCCCAGGTGGGCCAGCACGTAGTCCAGGCCTTCCGGGCTTCCGCACTGCCAGGTGGTGATGTTGGCCAGCACCGGCTCCTCGCCCAGGTAGAAGCGGATCATCTCCGGGACGTACACGTAGATGGCCTTGTCGTCGGCGATCCCCGCGCCCGGCGCCGAGCACAGGGTCACCCCGCCCGAGCGGTAGGCCTGGAACAGGCCCGGCACCCCCAGGCTGCTGTCGGGGCGGAACACCAGCGGGTCCAGGTAGTCGTCGTCGATCCGGCGGTAGATCACGTCCACCGCCGTGGGCCCGGCCGTCGTCTTCATCCACACCCGGCCGGCGTCCACGAACAGGTCCACCGGCTCCACCAGCTCGATGCCCATGAGGTCGGCCAGGAAGCTGTGCTCGTAGTAGGCCGAGTTGAGCGCGCCCGGCGTCAGCAGGACCACCACCGGATCGCCCTTGCAGGCCGGCGGCGCCACCTCCTTGAGGCTCTGCAGGAGCATGGCCGGGTAGTTGTCCACCGGCGTCACCAGCCCCTTGAGGAACAGCTCCGGGAACATCCTCGTCATGATCTCCCGGTTCTCCAGCATGTAGGACACCCCCGACGGAGTCCGGCAGTTGTCCTCCAGCACTTCGAAGCTTTCGGGCCCGGTGCGCACGATGTCGATGCCGACGATGTGGCTGTAGACCCGCCCGGGAGGGTCGAAGCCGACCATCTCCGGGCGGAAGGCCTCGTTGCCGTACACCATCTCCTGGGGGATGATCCCGCAGCGCAGGATCTCGCCGCGGTGGTAGACGTCGTACAGGAAGGCGTTCAGGGCCTGGGCCCGCTGGCGGATGCCCTGCTCCAGCCGCTGCCACTCCATCCGGCTGAACACCCGCGGCAGCAGGTCGAACGGGATCAGGCGCTCGGGGTCGCCCCCCTCGCCGTAGACGGCGAAGGTGATGCCGATGCGCCGGAAGATGGCCTCGGCCTCCTCCATGCGCCGCTGCAGCCCCGCGATGCCGGTGGCCTCGATCCAGCGCTGGACTTCCGCGTAGCACTGGCGGATGGCGCCGTCCTGGTCATGCATCTCGTAGAAGGTCATGGGGCACCGGGTGAGAGGTTCATCATCGCCCGGAATGTTGAGGAGGTGAAGCTTTAAGTTTAAATGACTTTGGTCAGCAATAAAAATATTTGTAACTAAGTTTAAATGAGTCGATTTTAGACTAAATTTAAAAATTTTATCTTTGAAGGTCTGGCGTCACGATGACCCGTATTTGCTTTCCAGTGCCTCCATGACAACTTCCCGCCTGGCCTTTCCGGGATCCGGAACCATGCCGGCAAGTGGTTCCAGAACCCGATCCAGACACAGGGGATCGCTTTCAAGCCGCTCCAAGGCGCCGAACATCTCGCTCACCAGCCCCGAGACCGTGGTGCCGTTGAGCTGGGCGAACCGCTTTCCGATCCTGATCCGATCGGCGGGCATATTAAGGTGGAGGGAAAGGTGGGGGGAGGCGGCGCGGGGCATGGGACTCCAAGCTCTCATTCACCCGCCATTATGCGTCTGTTTTCTCCAGGGTAAGGTCGGTTTGCCGCCGCCCGGTCAATCCTCCCCGCCGCCCAGCAGGATCTCCTCCACCAGGTCCGCGGAAGTCTGGCCGGCCCGTTCCGGGATGGGCGTAGGCTTTTCCGGCACCAGGCCGATGGCGAACCCCAGGAAGCTGGACACCAGCTCGGGCTTCCAGAACCCCGTCGGCCGGAAGATCGCCAGCGCGCCGATCTTCAGGAACGAAACGATGTGGACCTCGTCGGCGTTCTCCACCCAGGCGCGGCGCCGGGTGCCCACGCTGACCAGGTTGTCGAACAGCCGGGACGCGTTGCCCAGGGGCGGCAGCAGCAGCGGCTGGTGCTCCGGCCAGGGCTTGACGAACGCCTCCACCGGCACGGTCATCGCCTTCTCGTCCAGGCGCGGCTTCAGCACCTCCACGAGCTTGCCCATGGCGGTCTGCAGTTCCTGCCAGGTGGCCCCCTGGCAGCCGAACCACACGGGCCGTTCCTCGAAGGAACCGCCCTTCACGCCCTGCACGGTCCCGGTGGCCACCCAGCCATCGGCGATGGATCGGAAGCAGTCGAACTTGAAGGTGGGCGCCATGGTCTCGTCTCCTTGAGCCCATGATAGCTGCCTGCGGGTGTTCAAACGATCTCTTCGGTGCGCGCCGACACCCGGCCCGCGTCGATGACCAGTTCGCCCACCGCCACCGGAAGCCTGAAGCGGCGCGGCCCGCAGCTGCCCGGATTGACGAACAGGACGCCGTCGCGCTCAACCACCCCGGGCTTGTGCGAATGCCCGGAGACGACCACCCGGACCCCGCGCCCGCGCGGTTCGAACTCAAGCTGCCCCAGGTCGTGGAGCACATGGATGAGCAGTCCGCCCACCTGCAGGGACGCCGAGCCGGGCAGCGCCCGCGCCCAGGGCTCCTGGTCGCAGTTGCCGCGCACCGCGGTGACCGGCGCGATCGCCCGCAGCGCGTCGAGAATGGCCGGATCGCAGATGTCCCCGGCGTGGATGATGCGGTCGCTGCCGCGCAGGAAGGCCAGCGCCTCGGGCCGCAGCAGGCCGTGGGTGTCGGAGAGGAGGCCCACGCGCAGGGGCCGGTTCCCCGATGGGCCGTCGCCGGGGGTGCGGGTTCTCTCTGGCAGGCTTTCCATGGTGGCGTTCCGGGCTCAGCCCAGGTTATCCTCCGCTGCATCCGGGCGGAAGGATGCAGGGGGGCGGGGCGGAGGAGGGCGGACCATGGAACGGTTGGCGGAAAGCCCGGCGCGGAAGGTCCGCGGCGATGCCTGACCTCGCGGAACCCGAACGCGCCGCCGGGAGCGGCGGGGCCGGCTCCCTGGGCGAACTGGCCGCCTTCTTCCTGCGCCTGGGCTTCACCGCGTTCGGCGGGCCCGCGGCCCACATCGCCCTGATGGAGCAGGAAGCGGTCCGGCGCCGGAATTGGCTCAGCCACGAGGCGTTCCTCGATCTCCTGGGCGCCTGCAACCTCATCCCGGGCCCCAGTTCCACCCAGATGGCCATGGGCATCGGCTACCGGCGCGCCGGCTGGCGGGGCCTGGTGCTGGGCGGAGCCTGCTTCGTCCTGCCCGCCACCGCCATGACCCTGGCCATCGCCTGGGCCTATGTCCGCTATGGCCAGCTGCCCCGGGCCCAGGCCCTCCTTTACGGCATCAAGCCCGTCATCCTGGCCTTCCTCAAGGCGGACCTGGTGGACCGCGCGCATTGGCTCACCCAGGCGCAGCTGCTGGACGCGGTGGCAGTGGGCCAGGTGACGCCGGGCCCGGTCTTCACGACGGCCACCTTCATCGGCTACCTCGTCAGGGGCTGGCCGGGCGCCTTGCTGGCCACGGCGGGGATCTTCCTGCCGTCCTTCCTCTTTGTCGGCTGCCTGGGCCTGGTGCTGTCGCGCCTGCGCAAGTCGCCGAGGGCGGCCGCGTTCCTGGACGGGGTGAACGCCGGCGCCCTGGCCCTCATGGCCGCCGTCACCTGGACCCTGAGCCGGGCGGCGGTGGTGGATCCGTGGACGGCCGCGCTCGGCCTCGCCAGCGCGGTCCTGCTCATCCGGTTCAAGCCGAATCCCACCTGGCTGGTGCTGGGCGGCGGCCTCGCGGGGTGCCTGGTGCAGGGGTTGATGCGGTGACGGGCCGCGTCCCCCGGGCGTAGTGAAGCCGAACGCTCCCTTCCGGAGCTATGATCATTGAAGATCCCATTACAGGCAGACAGGAGACCGCTATGTTCCGGAGAAACTTTCTCAAGGCCTCGGCGTTTTTCAGCGCGGGCATGCTGGCCGGCGAGGTGATGCTGCCGGCGGCGACCGTCGCCCAGCAGGCGACGAACCTGACGCCCGCCGGCGCCCCGCCGGCTGACGTCCCGGCCCTGGCGGCGCCCGGCGCCACCGCGAGCGGCATCGCGGCGGCCTATCCGCCGGCCTACGGCCCGGCCAGCGCGCGGGGCAGGGTGGCCCAGGTCTACCAGCAGGCCCGCGAAGTCCTGTACCCCATCTGCCGGGTCTGCCCGCAGTGCGACGGCATCGCCTGCGCGGGCGAATTCCCGGGCATGGGCGGACTGTGGTCGGGCGCCTCCTTCCAGAACAACTTCAAGGACCTGCAGCAGGTCCGGCTGAAGCTGCGGCCCCTGAACGCCGTCTCGAACCAGGACCGGAAACCCGACACCTCCACCGTCATCTTCGGCCAGAAGCTGTCCCTTCCGGCCATGGCCGCGCCCATCGGCGGCACCCGCTCCAACTTCCGCGGCCTGCTGCCCGATGCCGAGTACTTCGACCGGATCATCGGCGGCTGCGTGGATGCGGGCACCGTGGGCGCCATCGGCGACGGCCAGACCGACCCCATGGCCGAAGTCCAGGCCCGCTACCAGGTCATCAAGCGCTACGGCGGCAGGGCGATCGCCGGCATCAAGCCGCGCCCGCAGGAGAACCTGCTGAAACTGGTGCGCCTGGCCGAGGCGGCCGGCGCCTGCATGATCACCATCGACATCGATTCGGGCGGCCGCTACCAGGGCAACCCGCGGGACCTGGCGGTGGAGCCGAAGTCCATCGCCCAGCTGCGCGAGATCGTGCGCGCCACCCGCATCCCGGTGGTGGTGAAGGGCATCATGACCCCCGAAGACGCCGTCTGGGCCGGAGAGGCCGGAGCCGCCGGCATCTGCGTCTCCAACCACGGCGGCCGGGTGCTGGACCATACGCCCGGCACGGCCTCGGTGCTGGCCGGCATCGCCGACGCGGTGAAGGGCAGCCTGGTGATCCTGGTGGACGGCAACGTCCACTACGGCGACGATGTGCTCAAGTACGTGGCCCTGGGCGCGGACGCCGTGCTGGTGGGCCGGCACATCATCCGCGCCGCCTTCGGCGGCGGCCGCGCGGGCGTGGCGCTGTTCATGAAGACCATGCGCGACGAACTGGAAGCCTCCATGGTGGTGACCGGCATCCCCGACGTGCGCAGCATCAACCGCCAGATCCTGGCCTAGGAGGCGGCCATGGCCCGAGCCTGGTGGAGTCCCTGGTTGCTGGCGGCCGCGCTGGCCTCATGCCTGGACCGTCCGGCCGACGAGCCCAGGGCGCTGACCTACCGCGGCGGCGCCCAGGGCCCGGTGGTCTTCGATCACCACCTGCACGCGAGCAGGGGCTACGCCTGCCGCGAATGCCACACGGCGTCCAATGCCACCGGCAAGCAGCTGTTCCAGACGGCGAAACAGGGCCGCATCACCTTTGCCGACCACAGCGGCCGCACCCTGTGTTTCGCGTGCCACAACGGCAACATCGCCTTTTCGGATTGCGGGAGGTGTCATCGGGCCTGAGCGGAGTCGAGATTCATCGGTTCGCATGGTTTGGCGAACGATTCGCCATGAACCTCCCCATCGCGCTCCGTTCCGGGGATCGGATGCAAATGGATGATGAAAAAAATCAACAATGAAATCTTATTGGGCGGGGTTCAGTGTAGAAAGGCGGCGACCCTCACCTCCATCACAGGGTGCCCCGGGGTGTCCAAGGTGAGATAGGCCTTCTCCTGGTAGGTCCCCGGTTTGGCCAAGGCCGAAAGGGTCAGCCGGATTGCCTGGATGGAGGCGGGCCTGGCCGAAAGGACCGCCACGCGGAGCAGAGGATTGCTGGTGGTTGCAGCAAGGATCCTGAACAACTTGTGTTCGTTGTCCATCAGGCTCACGGTGGCGGTCAGCTCATGGCCGGCCGATTCGGCCCAAGCCACCCGCTCAGGGGAGGCGGTCACCGGAGCGTGCAATTCCCACTGGACATCGAGCTTCACCACTGAAGGCTCAGGATTCGCAAGGTGAAGGACCAGGGTGTCGGTTCCGGAAAGCCGGCTCAGCGGGAGCAGGTTCGCCTGCAGATCAAAGTCCACCCACAGATCGTTGCCGTCCGCCCGGGTATTCACCCCAAGCCATGGAGCCTCGGACCTGTCCAGACTGACGATGCGGATCGGCTGTCCCGTTCCGCTCGTCAACCTCACGGATGATTTCGGGTGGTCCGCGCGGGTCATCCCAAGGAACAGCACCCGGTCAGAGGAAAGGGAAACGCCTTCCAGGATCCTCGCCTCGAAATACAGGTTCTGCACCGGGGAGGCCGGATCGTCGGAAGTCACCTGCACCATCTTGCGGACGCTGCCGCTTTCGCCCGCCGTGTTGAAGTCCACCTCGAGTTCCGTGCTTTCACCCGGCGCCAGGGTCTTCTTGCCCACCACGGCCGTGGTGCATCCGCACTCTGGTTGCAACCTGGAGATGGACAGGGCTGCGTCGCCGGCATTGGTGGCCTTGAACTGGTGCTTGAGCACCGTGCCTGGAGTGACTTGGCCGAAGTCGAAATCCGGCGCCTCGAGGATGAGGCGAGGGTGACCCTGGGCCTGGGCCAAACACATGGCCGAAACCAAGAGAAGGATGGTGAAGGTGCGCATGACAACCTCTGAAAGCCTGCCTCTAGTTCATCGATTGTTGCAGGAGCTCCTTATTGGTCATGGTTTACCTGATGAAACCAGGGCGGGAAATATTCGTGAGCCTGAAACGAGATAGTGACTGGTACCCATCCACCTGCGCCTGAACCGCATCGGCGCGATCAAGGTGGGGGAGCGCCCGGATCCGGTCCAAGGCCAACCACGAATACGGCGCCCGCCGGTGGCTGCTCCAGTTCGGGGCCTCCGCAGAGGTCCTGGGGCCGGACTGGCTGCGGGAGAACGTCCGCCTGCAGCTGGCGGAGGCGCTGGGGGACTACCTCGCCTGACAAGGATCGCTGCCGGGACCGCCCGGCAAACGTCAGGAACTGTCGTTCCGGATGTTGCATCATGGTCAGGAAATCTCCTTCCGTTGATTTCCAGGAGGTTCGCATCGACAGAGCCTCGCGCGGGGTTCGTGGAGAAATTGGAGACCTGAACATGAAAAAGACCAGCAAAACCCACCCCCTGAGGATCGACGGGGTCAGCGTGCCCGGCACCTCCGGTGTGATCGGCATGACCCTCTGTCCCGGGAAGGTCCAGCGGAGCGCGATCTCCGGAGACTGGGAACGCGACCTCGCCGCGGACCTGCGGATGATCCGGGACTGGGGCGCGAGCATCCTGGTGACGCTCATGGAACCTGCGGAACTGTCGGCCTTCAAGGTCGGCAACCTGCCCCGGGAAATGCCCTCCGGGGTGGAGCACTTCCTCCTGCCGATCACCGATGGCGGGATCCCGGATGCTGAGTGGGAGAGGGCCTGGGCGCCGGCGGGGACCCGGATCCGCGCCGCGCTCGGCTCGGGCGCCAAGGTGGTCGTCCACTGCCGCGGCGGCCTCGGCCGCACCGGCACGGTGGCGGCGCGGCTGCTGGTGGAGTTCGGGATGGATCCGGAGGAGGCCATCGCCGCCGTGCGCAAGGCCCGCCCGGGCGCCATCGAGAACCGCATGCAGGAGGACCATGTGAGGCGGCGCAAGCCGGTGGAACCGTCGCCGGCGCGGCCCTGCCACCGGATCGCTCCGGACCGGGCGAGCCGGTTCCGGGGCTGCCTCCTGGGCGGGGCGGTGGGTGATGCGCTGGGGGCGCCGGTGGAGTTCATGGACCTGCGCTCCATCCGGGGGAGATTCGGCCCCGGGGGGATCCGCGACCTGGCTCCGGCCTATGGACGGGTGGGAGCGATCACGGACGACACGCAGATGACCCTGTTCACCGCCGAGGGGGTCCTGCGCGCCCATGTGCGGGGCGCGCTGCGGGGGTTGGTCAACCTCCCCGGCATCATCGGCCATGCCTACCAGCGCTGGCTTGCCACCCAGGGGGTGCAAGGCAGGGCCTACGGGATCGGCAAGGATGGGTGGCTCTTCAGCCACGCAGCCCTGTTCTCGGCCCGGGCGCCGGGCAACACCTGCTTGTCGGCGCTGGCGGCCCGGGACGCGGTCGGCGATGCGGCGCCCGCGGTGAACGCGTCCAAGGGGTGCGGCGGGGTCATGCGGGTGGCCCCCATCGGGCTTTATGCCGCCGCCCGGGGGCTGGCCCCGGAACAGGCGTTCGACTGGGGCTGCGAGGTCGCTGCCCTGACCCATGGCCATCCGAGCGGCCAGCTGCCCGCGGGCGTCCTGGCGATGATCATCCGTGAAACGGTCCAGGGCCGTGCCCTTCCGACGGCACTGGAATCCGCCGGGGACCTGCTTCGCGCGCGGCCCGGCCATGGGGAGACCCTGGACGCTATGCTGGCGGCGGAGACGCTGGCCGCCGGCCCGAGGCCCGCGGACGAGGCCCTGGCTCAGCTGGGCCAGGGGTGGGTGGCGGAGGAGGCCCTCGCCATCGCCCTGTTCTGCGCCCTGCGGGCGGAGAGCCTGGAGGAGGGCGTGATCCTCGCCGCGAACATCACCGGAGACAGTGATTCGACGGGCGCCATCACCGGGAACCTCATGGGGGCGATGCTGGGAGCCCACGAAATCCCCCAACGGTGGCTGGCGCATCTGGAGCTGAAGGAGGTCATCGCGGAAATGGCGGATGACCTGGCGTCGGTGGAGGATTGGCTCCTTGCGGAGCCCGGTCAGGAGGCCAGGGAAAACGGAGGGGAGGCCGCGTATTGGTCCGCGCGCTATCCGGGCTGGTGAAGCGGGCCGGCAGGTCCCCTTCGGCCTCCAGCCATGCCTGCACCAGGACGCTCAGACCGTCAGCGCCGCCGTCAACCGGCCCATGTCCGGCAGCCGTTCCAGCGCCTTGACCGCTTCGATGATGGCTTCGCGCTTGGACGCGGGCCACTTGGCGAAGTCGGCGCACTCCCGGAACTTGTCCGAGCTCTCCTGGAACGACATGGGATTGTCCGGACTGCCCTTGGCCATGTCCGCCCGGCCGGTGACCACCTGGCCGTCCTTCATATGGATCCTGATGAGGCTGGTCATCCGGTCGAAGCCCGCCGCCTCCGCCACGGGGTCCACGTAGTAGTTCACGCGCCTGATCCATTCCTGCACGTCCGGGCGCAGCACCACCGCGTCCTGGTACTGGGCGAGCCCGGCCTTGCGCTCCAGGAGCAGGATGGCCAGGGCGAATTCCATGCTGAACTTGGCCTGCAGCCCGTTCTTCGGTTGATGGTGCAGCAGGGTGGAGATCATCTTGGAGTTGCCGCCCATGTCGATCCGGTCCACCTGGTCCGGCTTGATGTCGTTGCGCTTGACCAGGTCCAGGAATTCCCACATGGCCGGGTGCGCCAGGGAGCCGCAGGGGAACGGCTTGATGGAGACCCCCGGGGTGGCGAAGCTCCACGGCGCGCCCAGCCGGCCCTGGATGGCGTTGGCGGCATAGCCGCCGCCGGCGGCGTTGAACCAGCCGAAGCGGGCCTCCAGGATGTTGGGCGCGGCCGTCCAGCCCAGGGCCGCCAGGTCCGCCGCCACCGTGCCGTTCTCGGCGGCGTGGCCGGCCTGGAAGGGCTTGGTCATGGAGCCGAAGTTCTCCCGCAGCCCCGCCGCCTCGGCGGCTACGATGCCCAGCGCATAGGCGGTCTGCTCCGCGCTCAGCCCGCGCAGCCTGGCGCAGGCGGCGGCGCTGCCGAAGGAGCCGGAGGTGCCGGTGGAGTGGAAGCCGTCGCCGTAATGTCGCGGCGCGATGGCCTCGGCGATCTTGCACTCCACTTCCACCGCCACGTTGTAGGCCAGCATGAAGTCCCTGCCGGACCGGCGCCCCAGCTCGCACAGGGCGAAGGCCGGGGGCAGCACCGGCACGGTGGGATGGGTGAGCAGGCCGTAGACCCGGTCCTTGGCCACCGCCAGCTGGGTGTCGTCGAAGTCGTCCGCATGGATCCAGACGCCGTTGGCGAACGCCGCGAAGCGGGCCGCGGATTTCCGGTCGGTGCCGACGACGCTGGCCTGGCCGTTGGAGCCCAGTTCATGGAGGTATTCCAGCACCGCATGGCGGTGCTCGGAGACCGAACCGGCCAGCGCCAGCCCGAAGCCGTCCAGGATGGATTTCCGGGCGAGTTCCAGCACCTCGGGCGGCAGGTCTTCATAGCGGGTGTTCACGATGAACTCGGAAACGTATCGGGTGAGGCCCGGGGCCGCCGGCGCCACGGGCGCCGGGGCGCCCGGAGCGGCCTGCGCGCCGGTCCCGGCCAGGGCCACCCGGCCGGTGAGGGCCAGTCCAGCCATTCCCAACGAGGCTTTGCAGAAATCGCGCCGGATCATGTGAGCCTCCTATGGCTGAAGGTCCGCGGTCTTCTTCGGCACATCCATGGTGGACTTGTGAGACTTGAAAGGTTGAAAAAGATTACCCCCCTTGAACCGCGGAGCCAAGATTCGGCGCCCCCGGCGGAACGAACCGGCTCACGCCGAAGGTTTTCCACACGATTTACGGCCTTGGTTCCCGTGGTTTACTCCGGGGCGACACACTGGCCGTTCGAAAGGCCCCTCATGGACAGCCGCAAACCAGCCCCCATCGCCAAGATCCACCAGCTCGACCCGGACCTCCAGAAACGTCTGAGTGAGATCCACCTCACCTCCCTGGACGAGTTCCGCGCCGTCCGGAAGGAGGTCCAGCAGATCCAGGAACTCCGTTGGATCCTGCGGAGGTCCTGGCAGTAGGCGCTAGGAGCCTGACTACGTATTAGAAGGCCCCGCGATGATGGCACCGGCCATGGCAAGACAAGGCACGCGAGGTGAGCGATTTGGATAATCGTTCGCCGAGCGTAACGCGGGATTGCCGTGGCCGCTGCCAGCACCCGAAGGGCGACGTCTGGAGGCCCGCTTCTCGTGTGCAAGTCCCTTGAAGGATGCATTAACATCCTCCTGCGGGCCTTGCGCACGACAATCGGGCCTCCAGACGTCGTCGCGGGGCCTTCTAATACGTAGTCAGGCTCCTAGGATGCCAGCATCCTGAGGGCATAGAGCGCGTAGACGAGGGTGTGCTGGTAGATGCGCTCGATCTGGACGTACTCCCCGGGCCCGTGCGAGACCTCCAGGAGGCCCGGGCCGAAGGCGAAGGCCGGGATGCCCCGCTGGATGTACCAGCGGATCTCCAGGCTGCCCGGGCACATCTCGAAGGACGGCGCGGCGCCCAGGACGGATTCGATGACCTCCCCCAGGGCCCGGGCGGCGGGCTCCGCCTCGGATACCCCGCTGGACTGGATCTCCTGCAGGGTTTCCACCTCCAGGCGGATGCCGCGCCGGCGCGCGGCGTCCAGCACCTCCAGCAGCCGCCCCTTCTCCTGCGCGAAGTCCTCCTCGGGGTTGAAGCGCCGCTCCAGGGTGAAGGCGCAGCGTTCGGGCACGACGTTGAAATTGGTGCCGCCCTCCACCCGGCCGCCCAGCATCAGGATGGAGCGGGACGCCTCGGGGGGGTCGATGCGGTAGGCGCTGCGGCGCTCCTCCACCTCCGCCTTCAGGGCCTGGAAACCGCGCACCACCTCCACCATGTGCTCGAAGGCGTTGATCCCCTGGTGCTGGAGGCCCACGTGGGCCGGCCTCCCCAGCACCGTGACCCTCAGGGTGACGGCGCCCCGGTTGGCGTTCCACACCACGCCGCTGGTGGGTTCCGGGGTGACCATGGCGACGGCGTCCGTGCCCAGGAGCCCGGCCTCGGCGAGGTAGCCGGAGCCGCCCTGCCCCCCGGTCTCCTCGTCGGCGACCACGCAGAGGCCGATGCGGCCCCGCAGCGGCGCGCCCACCTCCTTCAACAGATGGGCGGCGTAGATCATGAGCGCGAGGCCGGATTTCATGTCGGAGGAGCCGCGGCCCACCAGGACGTCCTTGCGCACCTGGGGCTCGAACTGGTCCCGGCGCTGGGCCGGCACCACGTCGTAGTGGCCGTGGAACCAGAGCGTCCGGGGGCCCTCCCCCACGAAGGCCAGGAGGTTGCAGCGGGGATGGTCCGGAAAGCCCGGGACCTCCACGAGCCGGTATCCGATGCCGAGCCGGTCCAGTTCCCGCTCCACCCGGGCCAGGCACTCCCGGTAGGCCGCGCCGGGCGGGTTCTCGCTGGGGATGCGCATGAGGTCCATCGTGAAGGCCAGGATGTCCTCCCGGCGCGCGGCCAGGGCCTCTTCCAGTGCGTGTCGCCAGTCCATGGTCCGCCTCCCGCCGGCCCGGACCACCGCGCCGGCCTCCCTCAAGTGTGCCCGGTCCCGGGCCGGCGCATCAGGGGGGTTCAGGCCTTCGGCGGGTGTTGTTCCCAATCCACGACGTGCAGGCCTTTGACCCTGGCGAAATGTTTGATGTTGCCGGTGACGAGGGTCAAGCCGTGCTTATGCGCGATAGCGGCAATCATGCAGTCTTCGGCTTCGATCGGGTTCCCCTCCTTGCGGAGCCTCGCTTCGAGGAGGCCCCACCCGATCGCTTCATCTCGATCCAAAGGAATGATTTCAAAAGGTCTGAGAAATGCCTCGGCCTTGGCGACCTCCCTGGCCGGATGGTCCGAGCGGTGGGCACCCTCATGGAGTTCCCCCACGGTGATGGCGGCGATGGAGACATCCGACACCTTGACCTTTTCCAAGGCAGAGCGGGCCCAGGCGCGGCCACGCATGAAATGGATGCAGAAGTTGGTGTCCAGGAGGAATGAAGGCATCAGGGATCAGCCTTTCCCACCGAACAGGCGCTTCTTCCGGGCCTCCCGGATCCCGGGGCTGGTGCGCTCGGGCATGGGGAAATCGGGACTGGGCTCCAGGTCAAAGAAGCCGGCAGGCCATTCGTTGACGCGCCGAATGTCGATATCCACTTCTTCGCCAGGCTTGAGGCCAAGGGTGGCGGGCAGACGCACAGCGACAGAGTTGCCATCCTTGACGACCCTGGCACGGATCAGCGAGCGGGGTGGATCGGCGTGGATCATAGGGGGCCCTCCTGCCTCAAGTGTGGTTACAAGAGTACCCACGCGCAAGGTGCGATCTGGACCCTTTCATTCCCGGGGACCCGGAGAAGGGTTGAAGCAAGAACCGGGTCGCCCGGTCCTCGCGAATGTCCAACCCTTTCACCGGGCCGATTCCCGCCCCGGAGGTGACCATGGGTTTTCGCGTGATCCCCATTCCTTTCCACATGGCCGAAGAGGCCCGTCACACCGGGCGGGCGCCGGGCTACGGGCACCCTGTGCAGGCCGGCGTTGCTTCGGCCAACGGCTACGGGCCCTGCCGGTCCTGTCTGCGCCGGACCCTGGAAGGCGAGCGCCGCCTGCTGCTGAACTACAACCCGTACCGGGAGCCGGAGGAAGTCGGGGTGGTCGGGCCGATCTTCATCCATGAGGCGTCCTGCGAACCGTTTGCAGGCGCGGGGTTCCCGGAGGAACTGCGGGGGTTGCCCATGGTCCTCCGGGGGCACTTGAAGGGCGGCGCCGGCGTCGTCAACCGTAAACTTCAGGGCGAAGTTCCGGAGGAGGCCATCGAAGCCCTGTTCCAGGATCCCGGCATCGCCTTCATCGCCATCCAGAATGCCGAGGCGGGCTGTTTCATCGCCCGGGTCGAACGAACGTAGCAGGGCGCCCTAGGAGGCCGTCCAAGTAATTGATCCGGGTCCCCCCATTGCGCCCGTAGGCCGGTTCGGTTCCTTGATCTCCACTCGTTCCTCGCTCCGATCAAGGAACCAAACCGTTGAATGCTCCGGACCCAGGTCCTTGTTTCACTCATTAATGGCGTGGAATTAGGGCTCTTCTTGCGCCCAGGGGGAGCGTATCGCCGGGAACCTGCTTCAGCAGGTGGCTCTCACCAGCTTTAGCAGGTTGTGGGCGGTGCAGACCAGCTGCCACTCGGCCTTGACCTTGGCGAGGCCCCTCAGCAGAAACTGGCGGAAGCCCATGGCCTGTTTGATCTGGCCGAACACGGGTTCGACCACCTGCTTTCGGAGCCGATACGGGCTGATTCGACGCAGTGCGTCTCATCCACCCCGCTTCAGCTTATCCCGCATGGCTGCGATCAGGCTTCCCGGATTGCCGTTCTTGGCATGGGTCGCGGCCTCGGAACCGTGTTTCTGGCGCCCGGTCGCGATGTAGGCCCTGATGTGCCGTGATGCCATGCCGGCCAGGTTGGGCTCCGAACAGTAGCCAGCATCGGCTGAGCAGACATCGGGTTTTCGACCCAGGTTGGCGCGGATCTGGTCCACCATGGCCAGCAACTGGGGACAATCCGCGCTGGTGTTCACCACCTCGCACGCCACGATCACCTGGGCTTTGGCGTCCACCCCGGCCTGGGCGTTGTAGCACTGCTCGAAGCCGTTCTTGGTGGGCATGATCCGGCTCTCCGGATCAGTGAAGTTGCGCTGCGCCCTCTCGGTATCCCCTGCGGGGATACGCGAGACAAACTGATATCTGGGCTCTGGTGTCGGGGGCGGCGGCGGGTCCTCGTTGTCATCCTTCTTCTTGCCTTTCTTCTTGGGCTTGTTCTCTTCTTCCTTAGCCTTGGCTACCGCCTCCTGCTCCAGGGCCGCCTTGGCCTCCCGGATTTTTTTCATCCGTTCCGCCTTGTTCACCACCCAGGCCGGCAACTCACCACCCTGGCGGTTCCGGAAGCGGAAATCCTCGCCCAAATCAGTGATCTCCGCCTGGTCCAACCAGCCCTTCACCACCTCGGCGAACTCTTTGTCCGCCTTTACCATCCGGTCGTAGCTCATGGCCTTGTGCTTGCTCGCATTGGCTTTGACCTTGGTCCCATCCAGGGCCACATGCCCCAATGCCACCAGCCCGGCTTGCCGGCATAGCACCAGCACCTGCTGGAACAGCCCGCCCAGGGCGGTCAGGTGCCGCTTGCGGAACAGGCTGATGGTCCGGAAATCAGGCTTCTGGAATCCGGTCACGGCGGCGAAATCCATCCGCTCGATGCAGGCCTTGGCAATCTTCCGGGAGGAGAACACCCCCTGCGTATAGGCATAGAGCAGGAGCGCCACCATCATCGCCGGGTGAAAGGGCGGATAGCCTTGGACGAAGCCGCTTTCGCGGCAGGGGTGAGCAGCATCCGTCCAGCCTGATTGACTAAAAATGCTTGCGGGATCTGCTGCTTGCAGGCTCCTTGAATGTGTCGGTGTTGGAGCACCGGCCACACATTCAAGGAGGACTGCAATGGCGGTCAGTGTATCTCTGTCCCGGTTCGCCGGGGATCTTCAAATGGCGAACCGCGCCCATAAAACCATCCAGCAGTATGTCGCCTCGGCCAGGAGGTTCGAGGAGTTCCTGGGCCATGACCCTTCCGATGCCAGCCAGGAATCGGTGCGGCGGTGGGTGGACGTCCTCCGGCAGCAGGCCATCGGGGCCTCCCGGCTCGCCCTCCACTATGCGGCCCTAAAGTTCCTCTATTCCCGGACCCTGGGCCAGTCGGAGAAGGTGGCTTGGATCACCATCCCCAAGGCCAAGGCGCACCTGCCGTCGATCCTGGGCAAGGCCGAGATCGCCCGGCTGCTGGATGGGTTCACGACGGCGAAGTACCGCACCTTCTTCACCCTGGTCTATGGCACCGGCCTGCGGATCAACGAGGCCTGCCGGCTCGAGACCCGGGACATCGACGCCATGCAGCAGGTGATCCATGTCCGCGACGGCAAGGGCGGCAAGGACCGGATGGTGCCCATGGGCGGCAAGCTCTACCTGTTGCTGCGGACCTACTACAAGCACGAGCAGCCCGCGAAGCCCTGGCTGTTCGCCTCCAAATCGGGCGGTCCCCTCTGCGCGGAGACCGCCCGGCGCGCCCTGCTGTGCGCGGCGGCAGCATCCGGGATTGGGAAGATTGTGAACCCTCATTTACTTCGCCACGCCTTCGCCACCCACCTGCTGGAGGGTGGCACGGACCTGCGGAAGATCCAGGTGGTCCTGGGCCACTCCAGCATCAAGTCCACTCAGATCTACACCCAGGTAGTGCCCAGCCAAATTGCCGCCATTCGCAGTCCGCTGGAGGATCTGCCGGAGTGATCCGGTGGGGTCCCACCGGCCCCGTTTCGACATCGCCGACATCGTCCGCCTCCACCGCGCCGCCCTGGAAAGCCGGGAGCCCCTGAACCGGCAGCAGCGCCGCGTGCTCACGGCCATCGGCCAGTGCCGCACCGCCGCTCTGGGCGGGCACAAGGAGGTCTGCGAACACGGCGACTTCGAGCGGATCAGCTACAACTCATGCCGAAACCGGCACTGCCCCAAGTGCCAGGCCCTGGCCCAGGAACGCTGGCTCGACAAGGAGACCCAGCGCCTCCTGGACGTGCCGCACTTTCACCTGGTGTTCACTGTCCCGGCGGAACTGCGGTTCCTGGCCCGGCAGTATCCGGCCAAGTTCTACGGCGCCTTGTTCCATGCCGCGACCAAGACTCTCCTTAAGTTGTTCCGGACCCGCAAGAAGGTTACCCCCGGGCTGCTCCTGGTGCTGCACACCTGGACCCGGGAACTGACCTTCCATCCCCATCTCCATGTGCTGGCCACCGCCGGGGGCCTGGCCCTGGACGGCAAGACCTTCATCCCCAGCAGCAAGAAATACCTGTTCAAGGTCGAGATGATGGGTGAGGTGTTCCGGGCCAAGATGCTCAACGCCTTGGGCCGGCTCCAGCAGAAGGGCGCCTTCCCGGACGTTCCGCTGGGGTTCTACGCCAGCCGGATGGCCACGGTCAGTGATCTGGACTGGGTGGTCCACGCCAGGAAGCCGTTCGGCCATTCCAGCCACGTGGCAGCCTACTTGGCCCGGTATACCCACCGGGTCGGCATCGCCAACTCCCGGATCCAGGACGTCACCGAGGACCGGGTCACGTTCGCCACCAAGAACGGCAAGACCACCACGGTTCACCCGGTGGAATTCCTCCACCGCCTGGTCCAGCACGTCCTGCCTCCGGGCTTCCACAAGATCCGCCACGCCGGCCTCTACGGGTCGGTTCAGGCGGGTGGGCTCCTGGAGCGGGCCCGGGCCTTCGTCGGGTCCTGCAAGAAGCCCAGGAAGGAACCGTCCGAACTGGAGCGGCTGGAGCTGGCTGCACGGAGTTGTCCGATCTGTGGCGGAACCCTTCGCCGGACGCCCCTGCCGTCCGCCATCCGCGCACCACCTGAGGACGCCCCATGCTGATCGTCCCCACAACGGCCATATCGTCGATTCCCGGCTTACCCGATCCGGTTGGGTGGACCGGGGTCTGCCTGCACCCGGATCTCACGGCGCGAACGCTGATCATCAAGGGGAAATCAGCGGCCATGACATCGATCAACGAGGCCTTCCGACCCTATCCTGGCTTCCGGCCAGCGTCGAAAACCCCATAGCCCAGTCGCGCCGGCCCCCTGCCGCTACGGGCTTGTCCAAGAACGTAAACCGGACTGCGCGTCATCGCGCCGACCCAGCCGTACGCTCATGTCCCGCGAGCCCGATTTACTTTCTATTTGTCTTCCATGTAGGTGTCGAGGATCGCGGCGAGGTCCAGTTCCTCGACCACGAGGTCCCGGACGAAATGGGCCGGATGCCCCTCAGGGATGAATTCGGTGATTTCAGGTGGCAGCAGCCACTTCTGCTTGGGGTCCCAGGGCCGGAATCGTTTGGTCATACCTATTTATCGGTACAGACCCTGCGAAGCTTTACCTCTGATTTGCCGATTCCTCAGCTTTTTCATCGAAGGTGGAACACCGGCCCCTGAACCGAAGGCCTCCTTTACGCTCACGGCAGTCGCGAATGCGACTGACCGAGAGCGAACAGGGCGTCGGGTCGGGACACGGACGCTTAACTTGGACACACTCCTAGGAGCCTGTCCAAGTTAAGCACCCGGGTCCCGACCGTCGCCCCGTTCGTCGTCGCCGGCAAGGCCGGCGCCAACGGGAAAGCAACGAAGGCCGACGTTCGACGGTGTTCGCACGCTGGCCCTTCGTAGCGGCTGGTGACAGGTTGTGGGGCCGGGCTCTCCAGTACGGCCTGGGGCCCAAGGGGCCCGACCCGAGGGGGGGCTTGGTTCCTTGCGAGGCGCGCCGACCGTTCAGTTTGGGGGCGTTTCGCGCGTACCAGAAAGATCCGGGGAATCCTCGCGCCAAAGCTAATGTTGGGCCGAGCGTGTACCGATAAGAGAAGTATGACCAAGCGATTCCGGCCCTGGGACCCCAAACAGAAGTGGCTGTTGCCACCCGAGATCACCGAATTCATTCCCGAGGGGCATCCCGCCCATTTCGTGCGGGACCTCGTGGTCGAGGAACTGGACCTCAGCGCCATCCTCGGTTCCTACGTGGAAGACAAAGGTTTTCCGCCGTTCCACCCGGCGATGATGACCGGTCTCCTGCTTTATGCCTACACCCAGGGCGTGTTCTCCTCCCGGAAAATCGCCAAGGCCTGCATCGAGCGGATGGATTTCGCCGCCGTGACCGGATTCCAGAAGCCTGATTTCCGGACCATCAGCCTGTTCCGCAAGCGGCACCTGACCGCCCTGGGCGGGCTGTTCCAGCAGGTGCTGGTGCTCTGTCGGCAGGCCGGGCTGGTGGCATTGGGGCATGTGGCCCTGGATGGGACCAAGGTCAAAGCCAATGCGAGCAAGCACAAGGCCATGAGCTATGACCGGATGGTAAAGGCGGACAACGGATTCGCCGAAGTGGTGAAGGGCTGGTTGGACCAGGCGGAGATCACCGATTTGGGCGAGGATTTCCGCTTCCGGAACCGCCAGGGCGGTGAGTTGCCGGCCTGGGTGGTGAACAAGGCGGAACGGATGAAGAAAATCCGGGAGGCCAAGGCGGCCCTGGAGCAGGAGGCGGTGGCCAAGGCCAAGGAAGAAGAGAACAAACCCAAGAAGAAAGGCAAGAAGAAGGATGACGATGAGGACCCGCCGCCGCCCCCAACACCGGAGCCCAAGGCGCAGCGCAACTTCACCGATCCGGAGAGCCGGATCATGCCCACCAAGAACGGCTTCGAGCAGTGCTACAACGCCCAGGCTGGGGTGGACGCCAAGGCCCAGGTGATCGTTGCGTGCGAAGTGGTGAACACCAGCGCGGATTGTCCCCAGTTGCTGGCCATGGTGGACCAGATCCGCGCCAACCTGGGTCGGAAACCCGATGTCTGCTCAGCCGATGCTGGCTACTGTTCGGAGCCCAACCTGGCCGGCATGGCATCACGGCACATCAGGGCCTACATCGCGACCGGGCGCCAGAAACACGGTTCCGAGGCCGCGACCCATGCCAAGAACGGCAAGCCGGGAAGCCTGATCGCAGCCATGCGGGATAAGCTGAAGCGGGGCGGGTGGCGAAGCCCGTATCGGCTCCGAAAGCAGGTGGTCGAACCCGTGTTCGGCCAGATCAAACAGGCCATGGGCTTCCGCCAGTTTCTGCTGAGGGGCCTCGCCAAGGTCAAGGCCGAGTGGCAGCTGGTCTGCACCGCCCACAACCTGCTAAAGCTGGTGAGAGCCACCTGCTGAAGCAGGTTCCCGGTGATACGCTCCCCCTGGGCGCAAGAAGAGCCCTAATTCCACGCCATTAATGAGTGAAACAAGGACCTGGGTCCGGAGCATTCAACGGTTTGGTTCCTTGATCGGAGCGAGGAACGAGTGGAGATCAAGGAACCGAACCGGCCTACGGGCGCAATGGGGGGACCCGGATCAAGTACTTGGACGGCCTCCTAGTAGGCAGCGTAGAGGTGGTGCCCCGCCCAGTTCAAGCCGCCGGGGTGTGACATCAGCGCTTCAGCCGCTTCCGGGTGACGGCGGCACCAGCCCATGAAGGCGTTGGCGGCGGGCTGGTGATCCCGCATGATCACGTCGAAGTGTTCCCAGCCGCGGTGGGTTTCCGCGAAGGCCCGGATGCCTTCGCCCCTGTGGTTGATCGACCAGGTCACGAAGGCGTGGGCCCGCTCCGTATGGGCGGCGTCCCATTCGAAGAATTTCCGGGCCGCGTCGGGATGCTCCCGCACCCAGGCGCCCAGGTCACGTGAAGCTTCAGGATGGGCGCGCTCCCAGCCTTCCAGTCCAGGCGCCGACTGGGCGTACATCGGCCGCGTACAGGCCGTCCCGGCCATGATCAGAAGCCCGCCGGCGAGGGCAAGGCCCAGGTATTTTCTCAGGGACATGATTTCCTCCTGAGGCAAGGCTAGAGGCATCCCCCCGTGGGCGCGGGGTACAGCCAGACAACCTTCGCGGGGTACAGAACCGCCGCACAAATTCCCCGGGCCCTTTCCGGCGCAGCGAACAAGTGCCGATCCCGTCATGGGGGAGGGCCCGCCCGCTCCTGGAGATCCGGATGGGCGGGCGCTGCGGCAGTGGGCGGCGCCGGGCTGGTATCCTGGGGCATCTTCCGGAGGCCAGCATGTCCCAGGTCGTAGTCGTCGCCATCATCACCGCCAGGCCCGGAGCCGAAGCCGCCATGGCCGCCGAACTCGCCGCCCAGGTGGCCCCCACCCGCCAGGAGCCCGGCTGCCTGCGCTACGACCTGCACCGGGACACCGCCAACCCGGCCACGATGGTTTTCCTGGAGGCCTGGGCAACCCGCGAGGACCTCAAGGCCCACGCCAACACTCCCCGTTTCCTCGCGGCCCGGGAGCGCCAGAAGGACATCGTGGCGTCCCGGGACATCAAGGTCCTGGAACAGGTCTGACTACCGGAGGGCGGCCAACTCCTCCATGAGGGCCGGAAGGGGCATGGCTTCCACGCCGCTGCCCATGGGATACCGTTCGGTGCCGGGGTAGACCGCCACGCGGCGTTCCGGTTTCAGGTCCGCGCAGGCGGCGTGGAAGCCCCGCTCCAGTCTGGGCGCCAGGCTGCGCTTGACCTCGATGGCCCAGAGGCTCCCGCTCGGCCAGGCCAGCAGCAGGTCGATTTCCGCTCCTCCGGCGGTGCGGAAGAAAAAGGGCTCTGCCTGGTCCGGGGCGGCGGCGATCAGGTTCTCGATGACCATGCCTTCCCAGCTCGGCCCAAGGATGGGGTGGGACAGCAGGGTCTCCCGGTCCGGCACACCCGTCAGGGCATGCACCAGGCCGCTGTCGCGCACGAAGATCCGAGGCGCCTTCACCAGCCGTTTGCCCAGGTTGGCGTGCCATGGGGGGAGGCGGCGCACCAGGAGCAGGTCCACCAGCAGGTCCAGGTAGCTGTTGATGGTCTTGACGTCCAGGCCGAGGTTGCGGGCGAGCAGGGCGCTGTTCAGCATCCCGCCCTGGTTGTGGGCCAGCATGGCCCAGAGCCGGCGCAGGGTTTCGGCCGGAAGGCGGGGACCGAACTGGGGAATGTCCCTTTCCAGGTAGGTGCGGATGAAATCCTGACGCCAGTGCAGACTGTCGGCATCGTCCCTGGCCAGCAGACTCTCCGGGAAGCCGCCGCGCAGCCACAGGTCGTCCAGGGGCAGGCTCCGGGCCTCCAGGGCGTCAAGAGGGGAGAGTTCCAGATAGGCGATGCGTCCTGCCAAGGTCTCACCCGATTGCCGGAGCAGATCCAGGGAGGCGGAGCCCAGCAGCAGGTACTGTCCCGCCTTCCGCCCGGTCCTGCGCGACCGGTCGATGAGGCCCCGCAGGATCGGGAACAGCCCGGGGGCGCGGTGTATTTCATCCATGATCACCAGCCGGTCCAGGTGGGCTGGAAAGGTACGCCTCCGGCTCCGCGAGCTTGCCCCGGTCCGATTCGGATTCAAGGTCCAGGTAGACGGCGTCGCGCGGCACCCCCACGGCCAGGGCCAGGGTCGTCTTGCCGGACTGCCGCGGGCCGATGAGCCCCACGGCGGGCATGGCTTCCAGCCGCGCAAGAAGGGTGGAGGTCAGTCTTCGGTCAATCATCCATGCAAATATGGGATCATGATGGTCATATTTGCAAGGTTATTCAATCAGCTTGGCGGCGGCGCTGGTGAGGGAGGATCCGGGCGGTTCGGGGGCAGTGGCGGGCGCCGATCCCGCATCCTTGGCCTCCGGAACCCCGGTCAGGACCAGGGGCGCCAGGAATCCGACCACCTGGTCCGGGGCGAAAGGTCCGGACGAAAGCAAGGTTGGCCAGGAGGGTGAAGTCCGCCAGGCCTAATCCGCCGCCATCCAGGAAGGCTGCCGGGGATCCTCATCGGGAAACGTCGGCGGCTTGGGGCCGTCGATGACCACCACCGAGGCCCCCTGGCCGCGCAGCGCCGCCATCTCCTCGCCGCCTTCGATCGCGGGACCGGGATCCCCCAATGCCTTCAGGAAGGCTTCCTGATCTCCCCTGATCCCCGCGATCAGGGCGTTCACATCGCCCAGGTCCATGGTGGCGGCCGCGAGTTCGTTCGCGAGTTCCATCGTCGCCATGGTCTGCTGGATCTCCCGGTTCAGGTCCAGCATCAGGAACTGGAAATCCCGGCCCAGGACTGGGCGCAGCACCCGGTGGACCGGGCGTTGGGGAATCATGGCAAGGGGGTTTCCGAGGACGGCGGTGGGCAGGGCGGGAGCCGCTGAGGCAAGGGCGGCACCCGCGATGACGGCCTTCAAGCTTCCGGGCGCGGTGTTCCCGGCGACCAGGGACGTCCCCAAAGGGGCCAGGGCGAGCAGGGACAGGAAAAAGGTTCTGGCGTTCATGCTGCGGACTCCTTGGGATGGACAGGCGGTCGCGCCTGTGCCTGCTACATGGGATCAATGAGCCCTTTGTTCCAGGCATCCTTCACCACCCGGTCAGCGCCCTGAACGGGGCGAGCAGGGTGCGCGAGGCCCCGCTGCTCACCGGTTCCGCCGCCTCCGGGCGGATCGAGGCCGTGGACCCGGATGCGTCCGGCATGGCGGAGGCAACCGGGACCGCCGCGCCGGGCGCCGTCCCTCCGGGTCCGGAAGGCTCCGCCGTGCCGGGCGCCGTCGCTCCGGGTTCCGAGAACTCCGCCGGGGCGGGATGGGCCGCCGATCCCGTCCCCAAGGCGGGTGCGACCCGGCAGGTCATCGTCCCCGTGTTCATCGCGGCGGCCGTGTCCGAACCGGTCGGCAGCTCCGTCCCCAGCACGAGGGCGATCACGACGGGCATCGCCCCGGTCGAGGAGGGAACTTCCGCCGGAGCGGTCGAATTCCGGGACCCCGCGTGGACCGGGGGGGCGGCCCCGGTGCTCCCGGCGCGCTCCCCGGCGGCGCCGGTGGAGACCGGCAGGCGCGCCGCCGACGACGAACCCGCTTCCCGGGCGGCCGCGGCCTGGGTCGCCTTGGATTCCAGATCCTTCCAGTCCTCGGCGTCGAACGCCAGGGTGACGTCCGCCTGGGTGGTCCGGGACGCCGCGGAAATCCGGTACAGCTCGTAGGCGTCCGCGTTGATCCCGGCGGCGAGGGCGGCCAGGACGCCCCCGGCCGAGTACGCCTGGTAGCCGCCGGCCACCAGGCCGCCTCCCACGGAGCTCAGGACGTAGCCATCCGATGCCAGCTCCCACTGGAGCGCCGAGGCAGAGGCCGCGAGCCGGTCGTAGAGCGCCAGGTTGCCGCCCTGGACCAGCGCGAGGCGCACCTTGGCCGGGCCTTCGGCCTCGCCCGGCCGGCGGCAGGGCCCCGCCCCCAGGACGGCCGGGTCGACGAAGAGCTGCTCCATCTGTTCCTGGAGGCTCGCCACCTGCGCCAGGATTCCATCCCGATAGTCCGGCCCGCAGGGGGGCGCCGGGTTCCCGCTGCGGATCGCGAGCCCGCAGGCCGGGCCGAGCCCGTCCAGGCCATCCTGGACGCTCGCCTCGAGCCGGGCGATGAGGGGATCCGCCCCGGCCGCGCCAGCCGTGGCGCCCTGCGCCAGGGCCTCCCGGAGCGCCGGATCCCCGACCGCCGCCAGCCCGACCAGCATCAGGCAGAAGGAGCCCTTCAGCCCATTGCGCGGCCCGCTCCCCGGAAAGCACGGGGACACGGTCCTGCCGCCTTTGAACCGGCTCCGCTCCGCGCGGGCCCGCAGGAAGGGATCATCCTCCGCCTCCACCTCCACGATCACCTTCCCGCCCAGCCGCGTCGCCGGAGCCGTGAAGCGCACGGATCCGCCGGCGCGCAAACGCCGGACCGCGCCGTCCGGTTCCGGGTTTTTGCGCCGACCCACCGGTGCGTGAGAGCCTTGCCGCAGCCTCGTCGGCTTCGCCTCCTGCGGGTGCGCCAAGGTCTCACGCTGCCCCTTCCCCGCCCGGGGTGGGGGTTCCTTCGGTTGGCGGCATGGGGGCGAGGGCGCCGCTTCCTGGAATGCCCGGGGTCCCGGGATGGTTGTTTTGAAATTTGTTCAATGAAACGAAGACGAATCGCCTCGTCCCCGGGGGGAAGGAGCAGCGTGACCGCTTGGCCCCCCCGGAGCGGAGCGAGGAGGGGCCAAGCGGATCACGCGCCGGTGGGTCGGCGCAAGGACCCGGAACCCGAAGCCGACCCCAAGACGCGACGGGCGGAACAACGGACGCCGCAGTCAATCTACGGTTTGGGAACATATTCGTTATTCATTGTATTTATATTGTTGGATCATTACTTTCATTGATCCCGGAGACCCCTATGACCCCCATCGCCCCAAGCGTTTTCCGCCCCTTTCTACCCAGGAAGCTGGCTAAGATCCTGCTCACGGCCGCCTTGCCAGCCGCTCTGAATGCCATGGTCCCCGGTGCCGGTGCCGGCAGCCGTCCGGCCCCCGAGCCCCTTCCCGTTCCCGCTGCCGTTCCTGATGCCTGGAGGGTCCCCGAGGCGGTCGCAGCCTTGGCCATCCAGCGGTACGAGCCCCTGGCCCGACGCTTCGCCATCATGGCCAACCTGGCCGTCTGGGAACACAAGTCAATTGTCGACCGATTTTATGCCTCAGAGGGCCTTGACGGGGATCCCCGCTCTGAGGGAGAAAAGGTCGCGAGCCTCAGGGATATCGTCGCCATGGTGCCGGAAAACTACTGCGGCGACCGGGACGACTTGAAGGTGCTCTTCGGCAAGGCCCTTCAATCCCGCCTTGCCCAGCCCATGGACGAACGGACCAGGCCGGAAGGCGAGCTTGCCCGGGTCGGGGCCTTGGCCTGGTGGCGCGGCCAGCCCAAGCCTACGGAACTGGCATTCCGGCTGGTTCCCTTCGAATTCCTCTCCCTTGCCGTGGACGAAGCCTCGGACGCAGCATTCGACCGGGACCACCCGGAACCGGTTCCCCACCGGGAAAGGCTGGCCTTCAAGGCGCTGAGCATCGTGAAGGCATGCAAGACCTATTTCCCAGGGCACCCCGAATGTGCGGTTGCATTCCAGCACGTCGCGAGCAGATGGATCAAGAGCCGCCCCGCCGTCTATGAGCCCAGGCAGGCGGTGGCCGACCGGGAGGCTCACGCCTTTAAGGTCCAGGAGGACGATAGGCTCTTGGCGCTGTTGAAACAATTCGAGGCCCTGAGCATCGTCTTGGACGAGGATGAGGCTTTTTTCAGGAATCAAGTTGAAAGGCTGGAAATGCTCGAGTTGAAAGCCCGCCAGGAAGCTCTGGAGGCAGGCCGGGCAGCCGAGGCGGAACGCCGCGCGGCTGAGAACAAGGACCGCATGATCCAGGCGGTGCGCGAATTGAACCGGACCGACGCGATTCCTCCCAGCAAGGAGGAGGTCGCCCGGGCACAAGAGGCACGGGAGGCAGCGCTTGCCGAAAGCGAAGCCAGACGCAGGGCGGCGAAAGAGCAGAAGAAGGCCAGCCTTGACCGCCCGGTCGAGTCCAAGGCCGAGTTCAAGGCGGAGTCCAAGGCGGCGGGCAGAGGCGAGGGAGAGGAGAAAGCCCCGCTCCCGGTCAGCTGGCATCCCAGGGCCCGGAAGGAATTCACGGCCTCGGTCGCGCCCGGGGTCCGGGAACACATCGACACCTTCATCAACACCAAGCTGCGGCCCCAGGGCATGGCCTTGGGCATGCCCCATGCCCGGCTCCTCAAGGACGGGGATGGCATCTGGGAGTTGCGCCCGCTGGGCGATACCGCCGGCAGCTGGCGGCCCTTGTATGCCAAGGTCGGCAAGGAGATCCGCCTGCTGGCCTTCGCCCCCGATTTCGAGAAGAGCCCGGCCGGTTTCCGGAAGGCCCTCCGCCTGGCCCAGGTCCGCCGGACCGAACTCCTCGCCGACTGCCCCATGGATTGATGAAAGGCTCGGCGCCCTCCACTGCCAGGTTCCCGGCCTCATCTCGTCGATCGTTTGACGTCCTTCCCCTCCGGCCGGGCAGTGGATGGGGCAGCCGCCGCGGCGGCGGCGCTGGAGCCCTTCCGCTCCTCCACCCGGACCTTCCCGAATTCGGCCGCAAGGTCGCAGTCCCGCAGATCGTCCTCTTTCGCTTCCATCTGGCGGCGCTGGAGGCTCGCTTTCAGGGACGCCACCAGATCCTTGGGGGTGGGGGGCAAGGGTAGGCCACCGAGGTGCCTTTTCCAGGCTTCCTTGACTGCTGGATCCAGAAGGAGCATCGGGCCGAACCGGGAACCGAAACCGGGGACCCGTCCGTCCGGAGTGATGTAGGCCCCGGGGTGAGCCTCCAGGGCGTCCTTCAAGGTCATGATTTCGTCCAGGATCTCGTCCCGGGTGAGGTCCTCCGCCAGCATTCCCCGCAGGGCGCCGATCTCTTCCGGAAGGGCGATCCTTCCATTTGCCATCAGGGAGACGAGGTGAATGGCCTGGTTGGGGCCAAGCCCCTGGAGATCGCCGCCCACCGTGCGGTATGTACGCGCGCATCCGCGGGCATCCGTCCCCTTGAACTCGGCGGATTTCTCCTCCTCCACCGGTTCCAGGAGAACCATGTCCCCCCCATCGGACAGCAGGATCCTTCCCTCGGCATCGCCTTCCGCGCCGTCGTTGAGGCAGTCCGTCTGCTGGATAAGGATCAGCCCACCGTCCCCGGGCCTTTCAGCGTCGCATTCGTACCAGTCGACGCGGACCTCGAAATGCTCAGCGACCTGGGCCGTCTCGTTCACACCCAATTCAATGGGGTCGACCGGATCTGCGAAGTCCAGCCGGTAGGCCTCCACCAGAAGGTCCTCCACGGTGATGGCCGGGGTCCGGGTGGCGGGTGGTGCGGATGACGCGGAGGCGCAGGCGGCAGGGCTGCCGGGATCGGGAGGGCGGGAGGAAGTTGAGGAACTCGAGGAACCGGAGGCCGAACGTTCTTCGATTGCCGTGGCCGGGGTGACGTGGCCCGAGCCCGAGCCAAGAAGACCGCCGGAGGTAGGGCTGATGACCGCACCGGCTGCGGGTGGGGGGGCAAGCCTCCTTTTCTTATTCTTTGGAGGCATCGCACTGGCGAACGTGCAACTCACCAATGCGAGGACCATCGCAGGCCATGGGCATATCTTGAACATGTGAGTCTCCTTCGGAAGCGTTGATGGCTCCCATGGGATGGATGTCACATATTAATGATTTGTTTCTCGTGGTCATAGGGATTCCAACGGCCTCGAACGGCTCGAAACCAGGGCATGGACCTGGACTGCCGACCCTCTCGGATTCACAGAACAGCCATTGACGTAGACGGATGTTCCTCACTTGCCCTCGGAAGCCACGAGGGGACTGAAGGGAACCCACTCCCCCGTCAAGTGGGGCACCAGGATCCTCCGCGCCTCCTCGAGGGTGAGGGGGTTGCCGTCCTCGGCATGAGTCCACCGGTAGGCATCCCAGGTGTCCGCGTGCTCCTGGATGGGGGCGATCAGGACCCAGTTGCAGCTTGGGGACCAGCACAGGGCGAAACCGATCGGGCCTCCGTCGGGCAGGGGCGTGAAATCCCGGCGGAACCTGCGCAGCGGGGAGGGCAAGGGATCCCGGGTCTCGGGATGCAGCCCCTGGATGGTCGCCTTCAGGAAGCGCTCGCCGAACGAGGGACCGCTGGCGCCGGATGCGCCTTTCGCTTCCCTGGCCATCCGGGCGAGGGTGTCCACCCTATCCCGCATCACGCCGAAACCGGTCCCCTCCGCGTTCCCCAGCTCGCAAAGCAGGACACCGCCCCTCCGCACCAGCTCCACGACCTGGTCCTGGGTGAGGGTATAGGCGACGTTGAATTCGCAGGGGGGCAGCCCGGAAAGCGCCGAGGGTGCGGGGCTTGAGGAGGAAGAGGAAGAGGCCGAAGCCGGGGCGGGGCCGATCTCGTTCTTCGATTCCGGCGGGGTTGCCATGGCCTTGGATTCGGGCGGTGGAAGGGCCAGGCTCAGCGAATCCAGGGGCAGGTCCAATTCGACCAGCTCCGCGCCCACGCCGCAAATGGCCATCCCTTCCGGTGCGACGGCGAGGGAACCCAGCGGCACCCCCCCTGCGGGGAAGGCGGCGCACTCCGTGTCGGACAGTTCGGGCCGGAACGGCTTGAGGGGGCCGAAGCGGCAGCCACCCTCATCAGGCCTTGGCCTGGCGAGCACCTGGAGGCTGGAATCGTGCTGGTTGTAAGCCATGAGCTTGTACCCGCCGCCCACCCATGCGCCCGTTTCGTAGTCATGCCGCCCTTCGCTACCCATGGCAAAGAGAAGCCAAGGGCCATGGACCGCCAGGCTGGGAGCGCACACGTCCGATTCGGGGAACTCCAGGACCTTTTTCCGCCCCTTCCCGTCGCAATCGATCCTGCTTATGGCCCCGGCCTCGCCGAGGAGGAGGGTCTCGGTTTTGGGGTCGAAGGCCATGGATGTCAGGAAATTGGGATTGGCCCCCAGGTCTTCCGGCACCACCGTGCCGCCGGGGACGGAGGCTGCCCGGTGGTCGAGCCGGAAGATCTCTTCGGTCCTGCTGCGGTGCGAGCGAGTCTCTGTGCATCGGTAACCACCGATGAAGACATCCCCATCCAGGTTCATGGCGATCCCATCGACCCGGAAAGCCCTTAGTGTATAGCGATCGAGGTTCAGGGTCATGGGGGCCGGTTTCCCCCCGGGCGACACCGTGAAGAACCGATCAGGTCCCCCTCCGCCCCCCCTGCCGGCGTTGCGCACCGTGTAGACGAGTGCGGGCCCCGTTCCCCTGCTCCCGGGCGGGCGGACCGCGAACGTTGCGATCCTGTCCGAGGCCGTGTTCACGGGGAGCCACGGGACCTCCACCACGTCGCCCTGGAGGGAGACGGCGTGGAACCCGGTGCCGTCCAGCACCAGCCAGTGGCGGTACAAGGATCCCAGGGCCGGATCGGTGACGAAGGCCGCCTGTCGGATGAACGCGTCCGGAGCGGCGACGGCGCCGGTGGGCGAAGGGGCAAGGCTGGCGTGGAACGGCCGCATGGCGATGGGGGCGTCGAACATTCCCGGGAAGGTCTGGTCCATCAAGCCGCGCACGCTGCCCAAGGTCCTGAGCGGGTGGACCGCGAGGTCCATCCGCCCCTGGATCGGGGCCCCCGCGCCGCAGGTGCCGACCGCCCTGACCTGGCAGGTGTGCTCGACAAGCATGTCCGGCACCGTGAGGATGCGCTGGTCGGGCCTGCCTGGAACCGCCTCCAGGCCAAAGCCCAGGCTGAGGTCTTCCGGACGGAGCTCGAAGGTCCAGGTCCACGGGCCGCCTTCCTCCGCGGCGGCGGTGAGGGTCCGGAAGGAGGAACTCAGGACGCGGTCCGATGGGCGATCCAAGGTCAGGGTGACCTGGGCCGGGGCGATGGGGCAGACAAGGGCCGATACGGCCAGGACAAGAACTGTTCTGGAACTCAACATTCGTGGATTCCTCAGGGGAAGGGCGCCCTCGATCCGAAGACGGGCGACTCAAGGGGTATGCCCCGATCCGGGGAATGGTTTCCCGATTCCCGGGCGGGGGGAGGGTGGTTATTTTTTAATCTCGTTCTCCTTGCCGGAAGCGACGGCCGTGGCCTGCCGACTGGAAGCGGAATTCCTCCCGAGAGTGGCCAAGGCGGTCCGGGTCGCCCTCATTGCAAGGACTTCTCGCCGGTATGGACGCGCATGTGCCTATTCAAATCGCCCTTCCGGGCGAAACTTGAGGTGCAGTGGGCCTCCGGGCATGCGAAGGGCTTCTCGCCGGTATGGGTGCGCTGGTGCTGATTCAGGTTGCCGCGGTGGATGAATCGGGCGGTGCAACCCTTCTCTTCGCACCTGAAGGGCTTATCGCCGGTATGGATGCGCTTGTGCTTCGCCAGGTTGCTTTTCTGGGTGAATCGGGCGCCGCAACCTTTCTCTTTGCATTCGTAAGGCTTCTCCCCGGTATGGATGCGCCTGTGCGCCGTCAGGTTAATGGCTCGGGTGAACCGGGCGCCGCAATCTTTCTCTTCGCATTCGTAAGGCCTCTCGCCGGTATGGATGCGCTTGTGCCTCGCCAGGCTGCCGGCTAGGCTGAACCGGGAGCGGCAACCTTCCTCATCGCATAGGAAGGGCTTCTCGCCGTCAGGAGCGAGCGTGCCCGCTCCCTTGGGTTCAGGGCGGGCGGACGCCAGGCTCCCGGGATCGGGACGGGCCGCGCGCGCCGGCTTCGGGGCAGCGCCCCTTGCGGTCCGGTGGCTGGCGGGGGTGGGGGACACGAACGAGCGGCTCCTTTCCATGTCGCGCCGGTATTCGCCTCCATAATCGATGAGAACCTCGTCTCCCTGCATAATGGCTCGATCGGCCACCAGGGCGACTTGATAGGACCGGTCCGCGGCGTCCGCCTTCGCGTCGGTCCATACCTGGACTCGCAGGGAGGCGTTCGCAGCGTCGCCCCCATGGTTGGCCAGTGCGGCCATGGCCGGTTTTCCCTCCTGGTAGCCGTCGAGGTAGCCTCGGGTGACCTGGTCGCCCGCTTCCTCATCCCAGGTTTGGACTTCCACCAGGTACTGAAGCTCCGGCCGGGTGGCCCAGGCGCGCGCGCTCAGGGCGCCGAAGCGTCGCCCATAGGCTTCGGTCGTGAGGAAATCGCCGCGATACCAGGCGATCACCTCGCCCGCGGCCAGATCCCGCCTGGCGATCAGGCCCCTGGAACCCGCACCGAGCATCGGGTGGGGATCCATCACCCCCGCATTCTCCTCCTCGGGTCGCGCGTCTTTCAGCGCCTTGGGGCTGTCCCCCTCGAAGCTGCCGATGACCGTCCGGAGGATGCGGACTCCGGGATCGTCATCCGCGTCCTTGTTCTCCCCGTCCGCGGCACCGGGTTCGAGCCAGGTCGGGGGTTCCGGCTTGACCTGCGGTTCCGCGGTGGATCCGCCTCCATCTCCGCCGCCCTCCATGGCAGGCAGGGGTTCCGCTGCCCGGTGCCGGCCTCGCTTGCGCCCACTCGGCGCGGCGTATCCCGCGCCGGCCCCGTCCGGCCGCGCCCCGAGGGCCTCGGAGGTCCGCTTGGTTCCCCGGGGTTCCGGGGCGGCCGTTGCCGGCGCGGGGACCTCCTGCGCGGCGATGATCTCAAGCATGGCCATCGCAGAGAGCCTCGGGCCTGGCGCGCTGACGCTGACCAGGACCCGTTCTCCGGCCGACCAGGACGGGGGCGGCCCGTCGACGCCATCAACGAAGGGAAAGCGGCCTTCGCCGGAGGTGTGGGTCACCCCATCCGAGCCGGTGAAGGTCCACACCAGCCCGTGGAGGGGAAATTCCGCGTCAGGCCCGTCGGGATCCTGGAGGTGGGCCTTGAATTCGGCCTTGCCGTGAACCGGCATTTGCAGGCGTTCGGGGATGATGCCGAAGGTCAATCCGGCCCGGGCCGGAAGTCCAGGGAGGCAGAGCAGGACCCCGGTGAAGGCGAGGGTGCGGAACAGGCTGGAGGGGGAATGGCGCATGGTCCGGACTCCGACATGGGGATCCGCGAAGGCCTGGCGGAGGTGGAAACCGGTCAGGGCAGGGATCCATTCAGAATCCAGGTGCAATTAACTATACATATAGCTCCCGCCCCTTTGGCGCATCGTCCCATCGCTGACGCGGCCATTTTCATGGCCTGAATCGGGGCAGCGGTCTCACAAGGCACTCAAGAGGAATGCCCAGGTGGCGGCCAGGGCCTTCAGATCGTCCCATCGGCCGGGCCGCCCGGCAGCGCCACCTGGCGGAGCACACCCCGGGTCTCCCATGGGATGCCGATACCGCCCATCAGGACGACGCCCTCAGACTCGGCGTGGGTCCAGCCCAGCTCACCCTGGGCCACGTCGCGGTTTGCCTTGAGCGGCTCCCCAACCCGTTCCTCGCCGCAGAAGAAGATCACCCGCGTTCGCCCAGGTCCGGTTGGGGCAACTCGAAGACGCCTGGCTCGCCAAAGGCGTCCGTTGTAGGCCAACAGGTAGGCGCAACCCTTTCGGCAGGCTGAGCACCCACTGCCGTAGCGGCACTTCAGGGAGAACCCGGCTGCAGAGGGTACTCTGCCCCATCCTCCATGCGACGACCACCACAGGACGGGCAGAACCCACGCCCCTTGCAGGAGAAGGCCACAAGAATTGTAATTATTTAAATATTTCAACTTAAAGTAAAACGCCCCGAGGCGGGGGCGCTTCGATTATATTTATGCTGTTTAATTACAAATCTTATCTACCGGCTCCTGATCATTCGGGCAATTATCGGGCAACCTTGCAGGCCCCCGTTCAGGTGGGGGTTCCATTGAGATCGTTCCCCTCGTCGGATCAATGCTCGCTATGATCCGGCGTGTAAGCGCGTGCAGGAGTTCCGAAAGGTCGAGGAGCAGTTTGTCATCCTTCGCGCTTGAATACGGCGACACCAATGTCCCGTGCATAACATGGTTGCGAAGCGTGCTCCACGCTTCGTACTGATCTGCTGTCACCCAGCCGTTTTCACGAAGTTGACGAAGGCCGATCGCCGCCGTGGTATCTAATATCCGTGCCGCTGCTGCTTTGGCCGGCCCATTAAGTCGCGAGTCTCCGGTCCAAAGATCAATATGAGCTTTAAACAGGTCAATTCCTAATTTCAACTTTTCGATCTCGGAAGCATCCATGTCTGGCCGTTGTGAACCTCTCGGGAAGATCAGATTGACTATGCCCTCAGCCGCGCTCGCATACGTTAGCGCCCATACCCAACGGGATCCAGCGGAAGCTCGGATCACCTCAACATAGAGTTCAGTGATCTTGTTCGCCTCGAAATCACGCGCGCTGGCGATATAGGCGAGGAGGCGAGCATAGCTATCCCAGAACCCATCCCTGTTGGTGAGCGCCTCCGGCCCCTGCCAAAGGGCGCAGGCATCGGCATACCTCGACCAAGGTGGTGAGGGGCGGACCCAGTTCATCACATAGGTCCCGGTCCCTCGGGCGACAAACCGGGGGTAGATAAGCTGACCAAACAGAATCCGGAGCGGCTCGCCCAGCCAATTTTCGGTGAACGTGACCGGTAGCTGAGCGTCCCCTGGCGCATGAATCAGCAGCAAGTTGGCCTTGTCGTCGAGAATGAACGTTACTTCTGTTCCGATGATAAGCATCAGATGGACCGATTTTCCATCCGGCCCAGGTTTTGGGAAGAGCCGTCGCAGGACAATGCGGGCCATGTGGTGGACAGGAAGCAAATAGGCTACGTTTGTGAAGAGGGAGGTAGGGCCGTTATCGTTCATCGTCAGGGCATCAAATTCCCCATTGAAGATCCAGTCCTCGCCTCCGTCTCCGATGTCGACTTCCGGCACTGTCCAGCCGCAAAGGAGCTGCGTACCATCCTCCGCCGCCACCTCCAATCGGTTACGGAGGAGACCGTCATAGGGGGCTTGGCGGATGCGATTGAGGGTGCGTAGTGCATGGCCGATGTCGTCAGGCAAACCTTGGATTCGGTAATGGAAAGATGTCTCCGAACTGACGACAATCTCACCCGAGCCCACAACCACGGGTGGTTCGTGGTCACCCGCCAATAAGGTCATGTTAGGACAAGGGATAACTGTTCCTACTGTCGCGAAGCGCTGTAATTTACTCGGAAAGGTCATTTCCTTCTCGTTTTGACTGCTGAACCTATTCAAATATTACCCTATCGACCAAGCCCTTCGAACATGGCAACGCTGCTTCGCCGAGAGGGGAAGCCTTCGGACCTCATCGAAGAGTGCCTCATTGTGCCTCACCCCAGCGGGGCCGCACAGCGGATCAGTAGAGCATGAGAAGCTCTTACAGAAGGGTTAAGATGGCTCTTCGCTGAATCGTGTGGGTAAACCAGGGTTATAACCAGGGCTTTTGCCCGGGTCACCCGGTCATCTCGACCGGCTCACCCTCGCCAGGGTCGTGCCTCCGCTTCGCTGCATCACGCCCCTGGCCACGAAGGTGCCCGCGGAGGGTCTCGGCGCCTTGATGTGTTACTGACCGCAGGGAGGCGGCGAATCGCTTGCGGTCGCCTCATCGGCCCCCGCTTTGTGCGGGGGGGCCGATGGGCGACGGCGACGGCAGGTGAAAGGGTTGGGCAGGCAGAGCCTGCGCCAGCCTTGCTGGGTGCCGGGAAGGGGGACCTCCTGGCTCAGGCTCCGGCAGATGGGGTTCCGGGCCTGGTGGGCCCTCGGGTCAGCAGAGGACGGGGTTGGGACGGAAGGGAACCGGTTCCCTGGCGGTGGGCTTCTCCTTGGGCGGTGAGGGCCACAGTTCCGCCACGTTGAACTTCAGCTTCCCCGCGATGAGGTAGGCGACCGTGATGAGGCTCCGGATCTTCCGGTAGCCTCTCGCCTTGGCCTTGGCGGCCTTGATGAGGGAGTTCAGGCCTTCCAGGAACCCGTTGGAAAGCCCACTCCTGAACCAGCGGAGCACGCCCTCAGCGTGGGCCTGCAGGGTCTGGGCCACCTTGACCATGGGCTCGATCCCCGAGGCCAGGACCATGGCGATCCACTCGTCCAGGAACAGCTTGGCCGCATGGGGGTTGGCCTGCTCGTAGAAGTCCTGGAGCGTGCACCGCATCCGGTAGGCCTCGGCCGTGTTCAGGTTGGCGTTCCGCAAAGCCTTCAGCATCTTTGCCTGGCGGGCACTGAGGTTCGAGGGGTTCTTCAGCCAGACGTAGCGGGACTGCTTGAGTTCCGGATACTCCTTGACCTCCCGGCGGCGCACCTCGTCCACGGCCTCGCCCAGCAGGTTCATGACGTGGAACCGGTCAAACGTCAGCTTGGCGTTCGGGAAGTGGTCCCCCAGGCCCTTGATGAAGGCCGGCGACATGTCCACGCTGGCCTCGGTGATCTTCGCCGGGTCGCCGCCGTGGCCCACCAGGTCCGCTTTGAACGCCTTCAGGGTCTCCTGGTCCCGGCCTTCCACCCCGAACAGGAGCTGCTTCGCCTCCATGTCCACCACCAGGGTGATGTACTTCTGGCCCCGCTTGGCCCCGGTCTCGTCGATCCCAACCCGGGATACCTCCGACATGTCCACCCGGGATCGGGCATCCTCCACGTGGTAGTTGATCAACCGCCAGATCCTCGTGTCGTGCTCCCCAACCAGCCTGGCCGCTTCGGACACCGTCATCGAGCGAACCAGTACCATCAGCAGGGCTTCGAACATCAGCGTGAACCCGGACCCCGGCCGCGCCCAAGGCACCTGCACCTGCTTGACCCCATCCTTGTCGCACTTGCAGCGGGGAACCCGGGCCGTCAGGTAGGTGGCGTACTGGAAGAAGTTCATGTGCCGCCAGGTCTTCTCCTCGGTGTCGTGGACCTTGCAAGACTGGCCGCAGACGGGGCAAGGGAAGTCCGCTCCCCGTTTGAAATCTATGAGGATGTCCAGCCGGTGGGCCTCCTCGTTGAACTGGAGGTCCGTGACCTCCCAAGGGGCCTGAAGGCCCAGCGCCATGGTGAAGAGTACTTTGGTGTCCATGGGACCATCTTCTCAGGCCCCTTCTTTCCAGGAAACCCAGTCAGGCCGAAAGGGATTCCCTGGCCCCTAACCCATCAGCCCTGCCCTGGAATCCCGGCCGGCCTATAACGCCGGTTACCCACACGAAATAGCGACGGGCCGTTAAGATGACCGCCGTTGCCTGCGCTGTTGTCTTTGGCGGCGTTGTAATCGAGGCCGGCCGATCCCGGCCGAGCCGCGAAATCGGCAGTCTATCTGATCGAGTGTAGCCCGCGCTTCGAAGGCGTCTATTTCCAGTAACCTTTCAAAGAGGCTGGTGCCTGCCTCGCGGGTGGTCGGCCCGAGGCGGTGTAGTGTTACCGCGAGGTCAACAAGGTCGGACGCGTGCCCAGCAGTGCCTGTCCTAATGTCGGCTAAATCGCCATGCCATTTTTCGATCAGCACTCTCGCCAGGCGCGCCACCAGCAATGCTTCGTGCGGCAAAAGGGATTGAAGCCGGTCGACAATATAGCTTGCGCTGACGGTCGGCGCCGAACCAGCATGATCAGCGATCGCTTCTAGAAGAAGTACCTGTGCTCTCGTCCGGAATCAATTCATCGGCGATACGGAACAGATCAAAAATTGCATTCCATTCTGTATTCCCAGCTTGCGGTATGAGGTCCACCAAGAAGCTGGTCGCAGGCGCCCGGTAGGCTGGGTCAATCCAAAGATTCACTGCTGTCATTGCAGCACCAGCCCGAGTGGCGGCATCATTGCCCCGTTGAATTTCGGCGAGTGCGGCCTTTGCAAAGTCCCGGTCAGGGTGCAGAAACGCCATTAGCGCAACGAGTTCACCATAGCCTTGTCGGGCGGTTTCTCTTTCCGAGCTCTTCCACCGAGGTAGTTCGTGTTCGACAAGCTGCGGCGCCCACCAATGGATGTGTCCAAGCATGACTGCAAGGTCACGCATACCCAATAGACTGGGGAAGCGCTCAAGGATGGCTGCAATTAGAGCCGTTGCCGGCCCAGCATCGGCACCCTCCATAGGTCGCAGATACCTCATGATCGGCAGCAAGTGCGCCCAGGTGACCTGCTTGAAGTTGAGGGTTAGGCATTCGCACAATAACCTGCAAAGCGCCTCGTGATCCTGCCTTACAAGATAGTGGCGAGCCAATGCGTGCAGGATCGGGAACGGTCCTCCGGGCACGATCGAAAACCCTCCATAACCCCAAAGGAGGCTTCTACCCACAGGGTCATTGTCTTTTCTCGATGTTCCCTGCTCCTGCTCCTGCTCCCCCTCCTCTTGCTCTCCTTCTACGAGGGACTCAGTTACCTTACCTTCAGCCAGAAGCCAGTTTCTCATCGTCTCCACGAGAGCACTGCCTAGCTCCACGTTATTGCTCAACATGACCTCGATGGCCATCGCCACAGAGCTTTGGAACTCGAAGCTACCGAAACCTCGCTTAGAGAGAGACACTATGACTTCCTGCAATACCTTGGAGTCAATGGCCTCGCCTAGCACCGCTATCACGGAACCCGCTGCGCGTTCGCCGAACGCAGGTTCGAGACGGGAAATCAGGCGGATCGCACGATCGGGATTACCCTTGGCAAAATTGGCAAATTCTCGGGAGAGCGGAATATTACCGCCCTTACGGTGGTCACTCGGGTGGTCCCAGCCCGTGGCATCGGGGAGTTCCCGGAAGGCGTTGATGATGTCATCGTCTTTGGCTCGGCGCATCTCGTCTGCATTCATGATCGGCGCCGGCGAGTACACGCCGCTGAACCTCACTCCCAGACGACCGTCCCCGATAGCACGCTCCTCCGTGCGAACCAGTTCGGCTGTTTCCCGAGTGCGCTTGTTTTTCGGCAGCGCTCTAAGTAGCCGAAGGCGCTGACAGCGCAAGATTCGACTCCAGGACCTATGCCCGTCCGGGTGATTAAGGTCGGCCGGCACGGCAGGCTTATAGCCTCGGATGCGCTGCTCGTAAGTTGCGACCTGCTCGGGGGTCCAATGGGGCGCGATGGCTGACACGAGACTAGTCGTAGTAGCGGTATAGTCCTCTAAGCTGCCCAGTGACAAGCGACGTTCGTCGGCAAGGATGTAGTCGAACGCGTCAGCGGCAAACACGAAGGGTGCGCCACGAAAGGCATGCGCAATCAGCCGATGAACCGGCATGAATTCGAGCACGCTCGCCGCCGAAACCCATTTCCTCAATCCATCTGGGTCATGAATAGCAATCTGCTCGATAGCTATACGGAGGGCAGAAGTTATCGACGGTTCCGGCAACTCCAATTCGTTCTCCCCCTCGAACCGGAAATCCGCCACATATTGCATAGCATAGTAAGGGCGATCTCGGGTCTTATCCTGAAGGTTCGCAATCGCCTCCAGCGCGTTTACAAACCATGGCCAGAGAATATCGATGGTCTCTGAGGGGGCTTGCTCCGCAAGCGACCCAAGCATGTCCCAGTCGTTGGAGTTCTCCAACAAATTCCGAATAATGCGTACTGGGTCGTTGCGATCCCTCCATAGCATAAGCGTTACTTCGTCTGCCTCAGGTGGCGGCGTCCGACCGGCCAAATTCGTCCCTTCGGATACCGCCTCCGCAAGCATGCGGTCCAACGCAGCGCGAATTAGGAGGAGGGCTACGCGCGGCTGTTCGATACCCAACGCCCCAGCAATATGGTTGAGATATACAGGCGCGACCTGCGAACGATGGAGAATTGTGGTCCCGGCGTTGAGCATTGCGTCGTTCCAAACTTGCCCCTGCTGGATCACAGACCACGACCGATAGTCATTCTCTGGCAGCGGCAGCCAGAACCGCTCGATTAGTGCCATGGCTTCTCCTGGCGAGAATTCCATCGCCGAAGTAAGCACAGGAGCAACCCAGTTGCGCGATGGTTCATCGCCGGTCATTGCCCGAGCGATGATGGAATGCTCGAATCGCGTAAACCAACCGGGGCTACCCGTTATTGCACGGAAAGCCATCGCACGATCATCGTCGAGTGCGAACGCCGATAGCAAGAGGGCTTCCTCGGCATCAGTTGGCGAACGCTGCTGCCCCAGGAATTCGATCAAAAGCAGACGCAGATGGCGCCGCAGGCCATCGGCAGTCCAGAGCAGGCGGATATCTTCTTCGTAAGCCTGAGGATCGGCACCGCGGAGATAGGTGAGAGCGGCCCACACTTTTGGTCGACAAAACAGCGATGCCTGCCGCTCTAGAACGAATGAAGATAGCCTACCTTTTCCCTTCGCGAAGGCGCGCGCAAGGGCGTAGTCAAACACGGTCTGGTGCGCGAATCCGATACTCGAACCAGCAGCATTAGGCGTAAGGATGCCGATCGCCAGAAGCGAATCAATCTCCGCCTTCACTTCATCCAGCATGGCGCGCGGCAGCCATAGGCGTTCTTCCTCTGCCATCTGGTCAGCAAGGTCGGATGCGACGCGGGAGCGCTTTGCTCCATCGACTCCCGACAAGACACGTTCATCCCAGAGGCGGTCGAGCATCAATTGGTAGCTGAGAAGCGCTTCGGACCGAACCTTCTCATCCAAATGCAGGTATATCGCTAACGCTTGGGGCGAGCGCAGAACTTCTTGTGCATCGGTTGGCCAGCCACCAGCAGCGACGCCCTTCGCCTGCAAGACTTCCAGAACCGCGCTCCACCCCGGTAACTTCAGTTCCAGGCTTTCGGCCGATATTGCGCGCAGGCGAACATCGTGTTCGTATTCGAACTTCCTAGACGACAGTACAATATGAATATTTTCCGTTTTCCCAAGGCGTCGCACAAGGTTGAGCAGTGTAGTCAGGCGGCCGGTGCGGAGATCGAGATAACCTGCCAATGCGTCTAGTTGGTCTATCAGCAAGAATGTCGGGCGCAACCTAGAAAGGCGTGTCAGCATCGACGATGGGCGCTCGGACAATCCCAAGCGCTCCTGCAAGTCGGCTTCGTTGTTGACCTCAGTGTCGATGAGGTCTGCCTTAATGGCGAGAACCGGATGACCAGCCTTAACTAGGCACTTGCCGAGCATGGCGAGAAGCGCTGACTTCCCTGAGCCGGGGTCCCCAATTACGGCAATCGCGGAACGATCGCGTGCGCTCGTGAGTGCCAGCAACTGTTGCAACTCAGGGCGTTCGAACTGTTCTCCGTCCGGAAGGGTGTCTGGCCAGCGTAAGAGATCGTGTGAGGCGGTCCTCAACTCCTCCGCAACTTCATTCAGCTCCTCCAAACAATGTTCGGGCACAAAACCTAAGAGCTGAATCGAGAACCGGCTTTTAAACTCATCGCGGAGCTTCTCTGCTCCAATCGCCTCAAGCGCCGCCGAAGGATCGCGCACAATCAACCGGAGTGAACCCTCCTCGATGCGCTCGACTGAGATGCCGGGCTCGCGTGCGATTTCCCGCAGCATCGCTTCCATGGCAGCAATGCTTTCGGCAGTAGCTGCCCCGACCTCGGTTTGAAGATTTAATACGTAGCGAGCAGCAGTCGGTACTCGCACTTGATCCAGGGGAGGTTGGTGGTGGCTCTGATGGGCGAATCAAATCCAGGTCCGACCCTGTTCTGTGAGTCGGAAGTGCAAGCGCGCCAGGGTAAAACTCGGTCCACCGGGCGATCAGTTCGAACGCGAACGCGGCGGCATGCGCAGCCGCAATCGGCTGACGAACTTTGTCGGTCTCAGGCTCTTTAAACTCCGCCATATCCGACACGCCGCGTATCACGATCGCGGGCGTCCTTTCACGCGCGGCAGCGAACAAGGAACCGAAACCCTCCATCTCGACGATGCACGCATCACCATAATGGATTGCAATGAGTGATTCGAGCTCGCTAGCCTTGTCAGCTGACACCGCTTCTGTGGACACCGCCGGGGCAATCTCAGCCAGAGGTGGAAAAGCGCACGGATAGTCGTCAAATGGGGGTAGTTTGCGGTCCGCAAGGTCCGTTATTCGATCCGTCCATCTTCTGTCACGGCGGATCTTGCGAGCAACATCAAGGAGTCTGCTGTCCGCAGGGAATTCACGTGGCCGGGCAGAGAACCCGCTTCCGTCATGTTTCCCCGAATAAGGGCTGTATACGTGGTTTGCCACGACAACGCTACCGATCGGAACGTCCTTCTTACGGGAGCCAGCGACGCCCACGAAAATTTGTAGTTCAGGTCTGATCGCCATGAGTGCATTCGTGGCCGCGTCCTGCGATTCATGGTTTCCTGGGCCTGTCTCGACGAGCACGACAAGCCATTCCTGTCCGGCAACTCTAAAATTGCCGCACTCGTAGATCTTCCCGTCACGACCCATTACGTAATAGAGGTAGGCGAGATGCGCCAAGACAGCCTGGAGTTCCAGGTCGAGCGCAGTGAGGACGAGAACCGTCCTCCATCCTTTGACCTTCGCTTCCGCGAGGAGATCGTTGATCGATTTGCTTTCCATTTCAATCAATGTATCGCTTGGTCTACCAAAATGCATCTACCGATTACAGTGCAGTGCACCTGGCTCAAGCCAGCATCTCGCCGGGCATGGACCATTCCCGGAGAGTGTGCCCAATTGAGACAACACTTCAAAACCGGTAAGAACACCTCGGGCGCCATTCATGGCCCGGTTATGCTTAGGATTCTAAATCACCACGGCACAAGCACCTCATATAGCATTACCCCCCATATTTCTCGATTCTGCAGGGAATAGAGCCTTCCCTCCACCTCTCACCAGGTGGGATGATGAACCATCCGTTCACAGCAAATATGGGATGGCCAAAATGACACTGGTAGACGAGATTATCAGTTGGTCGGATGGGTTGCATGATTGGCAGAGAGATGCCCTTCGACGGCTGTTCCTCCAGGAAACACTTACGGCAAAGGATATTGACGAATTAATGGCCATGGTCAAGGAGGCTCACGGAGGTGGACCTTCCGCGCCAGTGAGACCTGACCATTTGACTCAAGCACACGTACCCGGCGCTGGAAGCGGAGCAACTGTGCAAATTGTTGAAATTTCAAATTTCAAGCATGTCAATGGATTCCCAACCAGTCGGCAACCGGTCAAGTTTGAGTCTTCCGGATTGACAGTCCTATTTGGAGAAAACGGGGCAGGAAAGTCCGGCTATGCGAGGATCTTAAAGAATGCTTGCCGGGCGCGAAGTAGGGAAGACGTGAAACCGGATGCGTTTGGACCAACCACCGGCGGCCCGCGGGTACCTTCCGCTGAGATATCCGTGCTTGTGGATGGGAAATCCCAGCGAGTGCAGTGGACCCAAGGAGGGCCATCCAACCCCAACCTCAGCATGATCTCGGTCTACGATGCCGCCTGTGCGAGGCACTACGTTGAAAGGGAAGGATCCCCAGCCTTTTTACCGTATGGTTTAGGGCAACTCAATCGCTTGGCCGCCGCCCAGAAAGAAATGCAACGCCGGATTGCTTCTGAGCGCGATGCGATTGTGTTGAATGCGAGAGTCTTCGAGCCTCTCAAGGGCGCGACCGCAGTAGGGGCAATGATCACCACCCTTGGTCCAGACACTGTCCTCAGCGCATTGCTCGCGCTGGGAACCCTAACTGCTGATGACACGTCCCGAATCAAGGAACTGGACCAACTACTCCAGGAGTTGAATTCTGAACCAAAGGCAAAATCTCTAGACAGACTTGCTGAACGCCTGACCTCGGCCATTGAACGCTCCCAGAAGGCCCAGCGTTTTGTCAGTGAAGCAGCACTTGCCAAGGGAAAGGCATTGTACGAAGCAGAGGAGGCAGCCAAGGTTGCCTATGAAATCGCTCAGCAGCATTTGCAAGGCACCGATCAACCTGAGCATCCCGATACGCTACTGCCCGGCACTGGCAACGCCATCTGGAAAACCCTATACGATGCAGCTGAAAAATTCTCGGCCACCCATGTGTACCTCGATCATCCGTTTCCCAATACCGAAGAGGGCGCGAAGTGCGTGCTATGCCAGATGGAATTGGCACCGGACGCGCGGCGGCGAATGCGACGGTTTGCTGAATTTGTTGCTGGCCAGGCAGCCAACAATGCATCCGTCGCCGAAGAAGCCTTGCGAAAGGCCCTTTCAACAATTGCAGAAGCGGACTTTGCACCATTAGATGCACCGACCTTGACGGAGTTGCAGTCCTTCGACCCAGAGATGTACCCAGACATCGCTGCCGCCACTGCTGCTTGGTCCGCACGTCGACAATGGCTACAAGATGCCATCAAGAACAAGGATTGGACCTCACCCATCCCCCTCTTGCCGCTCGGTGATCCCTTGGATGCTAGGCTGCAAGCCAAGGTACAAAAAATACGACTGAGTGCAACGGCTCTTCGTCAATCCGTAAATCCGGCCACCCGCGCTCCATTGGAAGCCGAATTGCGGGAGCTAAAGGCCCGCCAATCATTGACCGTATTAATGCCACAAGCCTCCCAGTTCGTGGCCGATAGTGTCCGCAAACGAGAGCTCGATAGGTGCTATGCAACCCTAAACCCCCAAGGCGTTTCCACCAAGATGACAACCTTGGCAAAGGCGCATGTAACGTCTGCGCTGGCTGCGGCCATGAACAAAGAGCTTGCAGATCTAGAGTATCGTCGCCGCGTTCACCCTGAACTGACGGGCCGTACCGATCAAGGCAATACCTTCGTCGCCCTGAGAATAAAGGATTCCGCGCTGGATGCCCACCTGGTTCTGTCTGAGGGCGAGCAGCGTGCCCTAGCCCTGGCGTTATTTCTCGCCGAGGTCCGCTCTCTTCCTCACCAATCAGCCATAATTTTTGATGATCCCTCGACATCCCTTGATCACCGTTACCGACGAAACATGGCAAAGAGCATCGTAGCCCTTGCAGCAGAGCGACAGGTATTGGTATTCACCCACGACGCGGTGTTCCTCACCGAAATTGATCATGCCTTGCGTAAGGCCAACCAGGGAGCTCACTACAAATCCGTCGGATGGGACGCAGGACCGGGAAATGTTGTGGACGGCCTCACCTGGGAAACAATGAATTGCAAGATGCGCCTGGAAGAGATCGAAAAACTTGCCAAGGCCATCCAGGAAAGCTCCGGTGACTATATGGGCGAGGAGAATGCCAAGCGGGTCGCCGAGGGATACGGCAAGTTGCGCGGCACAATTGAACGCGCTGTTCGGGAAGAATTCATGAACAACACAGTTCAGCCATTCAGCAATGTTGTATCGGTGGATTCCTTCGGGGCTGTAATTGGCCATCCCCAAGAAGAATGGGATGCGGTCATGGACGTATACGATCGCGCCTGTGAAGCTACTGAAGCGCACGATACACCTGCCGAACACCAGCTACCAATACCGGAACCGGAGCAGTTGCTCAGGGATATCAAGACCGTTTGCGAACAGATCGCGAAAGCCAAAACGCGGAGGAGCGCCTTCGAGTGCGAGCGCAGTAAGCGCAATGTTCAACGAAAGAAACCATTTCTTGTGGGATGAAGTAGACTCCCTGTGATCTGCCCAGAGTAGACGCCGGGGCTGTGACTCAATCTCTACCCGGCATCCCGCGCAGCAAGGACATCCAGAGGTGCAACATTCCCGGGCGAAAAAAATCTCCTGGTATACGGTACATTTATCACCCTATTTTGATCTGGCGAGGGATGTACCCAGGTATCATAGAATTGGGCGGTCAATGAATATCGAAGAGTTAATTACCTATGGTCGAGAGTCGACCAACCTTGACTTCAAACAGACCTACTATCCTTCTGCCAGAAGGGCAGATCTTATCTCGGACATAATGGCTATGGCCAATGCCGAAACCCGAGACGACAGACACATTATTTTTGGCGTCAAGCTACAGCCGGACGGGACAAAAACTTTCCATTCAATAGCGACGTATCCAGACCCTGCAGAGATTGAACAACTGATCCTTCAGAACATTGAACCCATGGTCCATATTGAATTTGTGCCTTTTGAAATTGAAGGCCACTCATTAGCCTATTTAAGAATATATAATTGCGAAGACCAACCTTACTTGATGCGCAAGGATTATAGCCCACTCACCCAAGGTACAGGAAAAATAAGAAAAGGAACGGCCACTCTCTCTATTCTAAGATCAGATCTAGATCGAATGTTTAATAATAAAAATACTAATCAAGATTTAAGAGCATTTATTAAAATTTAATGGAATATCGACCCAGGGTCCAAAGAGATACCAATCAAGCGGTCGAGTCAAGTTGAATTACCATCAACAATTGAGGCAGAAAAAATTCAAAGCTACATTGACAAATTAGAAAAAATTGAATACGAAAAATTACATCCCCAAAAGCCAGAAGGGACTATCCCAATTGCATGATACATGGCCCAATTTCTATTACAGGATACTAATTTGACATCGCTTGCAAATTCTTTATCATCACTCGGCAATCTCGGCTATGGGAACCTTAACAGCTACCAACATATGCCATTAGAGAAGCTCAAAGAGCATCTAGCCAGGATCAAGAAGGATTTTGCCGAGGAAGATTATTTTTATATTTTTACACAGATAGCCGAAAAAATAAATATTAGAATTCACAACAATGGCCATCAGTATCTTGATGACGCAACAATTACATTAACAATTCCAAGAAGTTCCGGATTACTTGTTGCCGATAAAATCCCCGTAAAGCCTATGCGAGGAAGTGGCCTGTTTGATTTATCAATTCCAAACTATGCAGCCCAGACACACAATCAATTTATGTATCCCAAAGTCGAATTAAATGATGACAATACTATTATAACTGCAAATTTAGGTCAAATACAAAACGGTATGCCAAAGATAGCCTTCGGAAAACCGTTACGGGTAATTCTTCCAATTCAAGGCCCAAAAAACCCCATCCCTGTAGCAACCAAATTGGTTGCAAGGGGATTAAAAATCCCACTTGAAGACACTCTTTATATTTGCCCAGAGTAGAAAATCAATAAGACATTCAGATTCTAAATGATTATCTATCTATTCGAAAGAACCACGGACCTTAATTCTACTCAAAGATTACTTAGCGGTTTTCGCCGCCTTGACCTCAAGGGTTGCCACATTCCCTGGCTGGAAGATCCCCAAGTCCAGCGTGAGCCGGCGCACGGCGTCTGCCTTGGCCGTCTTGCAAAGATGGCCGTAGTGCTTCTCCACCTGCCGGGTGTTGGCATGGCCCAGTTGCTGCGCTACGAAGACCAGCGGAACCCCAGCGTTGACCAGCATCGAGGCGTAAGTGTGGCGCAGTTCGTGGAAGACCATGCGCGTGATCTTGGCCGCATCACAGACCTTTCGCATCGTCCGGGTCATTTCAGGACGGGTCCATTCCCCGGTGTTGCGCTTGTCCTTCCGGTCGTATTCCGAGCGCCGAAAAAGTGGTGCGCTCGGCGCCAGCCCGGCAGTCACCTCCCGGAAAAAGGCTTGGCCTTCCGTTGTCAGGGTCACGTGCCGGGACTTACGATTCTTCGAGAACTCGATGAAGACGGATCCGTTCTCCGGGTCAAAGTCCTGGGCCACCAGGCGGGTCAGTTCCGCCTCCCTGGCCCCGGTGAACAGGCCGGCTTGGACTAGCCGGCGGAAGTCCGCAGGGCAGACGTTGACCAGGCGCACCTGCTCCGAAACGTTCAGGAAGTGAATCCGGGCCACCTGGGTACCCCTGAAGGCCCGGACGCTAGCCCAGCCGACATCCGTCGGCACGTGCCGCTCCTGGTAGGCCAGGTTCAGGGCAGCCCGCAGGTTGTTCCACATCCGGTTGGCCGTGCTTTTCCTGGAGCGCTTCTGGTCGGGGGTGACCGGCGCGGCCCTGGGCTTGCCCCGCGGGGCAGGCCGGATTCCGCCACCAGCTTCATCCAGTCCTCGATCCGCTTGCGGGTCAGGTTTTCCACCGCATCCCGGCCGATGTAAGGCAGAACGTGGGCCTCGAAGTCCTTGCGCACCCGGTCCACGGTGGTCATGCCGTGGCGGTCGCGGTCGTCCAGGTAGTCCTCCACCGCATGGGCGACCGTGTAGACGCCGGTGCGGACCCGCTCCCCGGTGGCCTGGAAGAACGCGGTCTTGAACCATTCCCGGGCCGCGTCCTGGGCCTGCTTCCAGTCCAGGACCATCTTCCCGTCGGCGTCAGAGACATCATCCGCGGCGCCGAGCGCCCTCTTGGCCCGGGCCGGGTTGGCGGCAGGGTTTTAGTAGCGTGCGATCCAAGTTCCTCCATTGGCGCCCTTGGCGTAGCCGAGGGCCCTGCCCTTCTCCAGGACAAGCCAGTAGGGCTCCTTTCGCGACGCGAGTTTCGCCCTGTCCGTCCTCGTCCCCAGGTCTCCGCTGCTCTTGGACCGCGTCATGCCCACCCCCGGACATCATCGGGCAAATTTCGGGCAAACGCGTGGATAAAAACCATGGATCATGGTGGTCAAGGATGCTGTCAGAAATCTACAAGTCCAATGTTATCAATGTGCATGTGAGTGCAGGATACTCTGATCCGTACAGTGAAACGCCCCGAGGCGGGGGCGCTTCGTGAAGGAAAGTTTGGCGGGGTATGGTTGGTGGGGTTTCTTTTGCGGGAGCTCCCTCAAATCGGGGGCTGGTCTAGGTGATGGGACTGTTGGTGGCGGGAAGCTCCTGGACCCCATAGCGCCTAGGGCGGTATGGGAGGAACACCTCGACTCAAGCTTACCGCGATTGACCACGGGTTGCACAAAAGATTCAGCCGGCCCGAAGGCCCTGCCCCGCGGCCCCCCCTTCACCCCAGGCGGATCGTGATCTTTCCAGCCTTTCATGGTCTGATGGCTCGGTGCCTCCCCCCCTTCCAGCCACCGCCCGCCACCGCATGCTCGCCAGGGCCGCCCTGGTGGGGTCGGCGCTCTGCTTCGGGGCCATGGCGGTACTGGCGCGCAAGCTGACCCAGCCTGGCATGGGCTTCACGGCGGGGCACCTGTCGGTGCTGCGCTTCCTGGTGGGGATCGTGGTGTGCCTGGCGGCGTTCTGGGTCTGCCCACGCCTGCATGCGCCGCAAAACTATCGCCTGCTCATCACGCGCGGGATCACCGGGGGGCTGGTGGTGGTGCTGTACTTCGACGCGCTGGCGCATATCCATGCGGGGGAGGCGGGGATCATCTACAACCTGTTCCCGGTGTTCGCCACGGTCATGGCGCTGTTCCTCTTCCGGGAACGGCCCACGGTGCATCTGCTGCTGGCGGTGCTGCTGGCTTCCGTCGGGGTGGTGCTGGTGCTCGGGCAGGGCAAGGTGGCGTTCAGGCTGGGACGGGGGGAGTTCGCGGCGCTGGGGGCGGCGTTCTTCGCGGCCACCAGCGCGGTGGCCATGCGCGCGATGCGCTCGACCACCAACAGCGCCACGATCTTTTTCTACTTCTGCCTGGTGGGGCTGGTGGTGGTGGCGCCGTTCGCCCTCAGCCCCTGGCCGGGCGGGCTATGGCCCTGGACGCTGGCCATGCTCATGAGCCTGGCGGCGCTGGGCGGACAGTGGCTGATGGCGGAAGCCTACGGCAGCCTGTCGGTGCCGGAGGCGGCCATCTGGCTGCAGCTGCTGCCGATCGTCACCTACCTGATGGCGGTGCCGGTGCTGGGCGAGGCGATCAGCGGGTTCGCGATGGCCGGGGTGCTGTTCACGGTGGTGGGCGTGGCCTACGGGACGATCCTCGGGCACAGGTGATCCCGCGGCGGCCGCATTCCGGTTTTTTACAGCGGAATCACATGCCTCAGTAATAAATTAGGTTGCAATGTTTAGACAGCTTGGCTGAATATGGCCGTGATTTCATTTCCTGGCCAGGCCCTCCGAAATGCACGCTCTTGTTCCCGTCATCCTCGCCGGTTTGCTCGGGGTCCCCATTCCGCCGGACTCCGCCAGCATCCGGCAGTTCGAGGCCACGCCCCCGGCGGCGCGGCCCGGGGACAAGGTGACGCTCTCCTGGCATGCGGTGGGGACCGACCGGGTGCGGATCGAGCCCCTGGGGCTGGAAGTCCCGGCCAACAGCTGGCTCACCTTCACCCTGCGCGAGCGCACCACCTTCTGGATCCACGCGGACAATCTGAAAGGCGGTCAAAGCATCCCGCTGGGGGTTGAACTGATCACGCCGGCCGCGCTGCCGGAGGTGGCCGGCCCCCCGGCGCCGCCGCCCGCCCCCGCCCCCGTCCCCGCCAAGCCGGCCGGGCCGCCGCCCGCCGAGCGCACCCGGCCCGGCACGGTCTGGATCCAGTTCGCCGCGCTGTGGGATCCCTGGAACGCGGCGATGCTCAGGAAGGACCTCAAACGCCTCCTGGGCATCGATGCGACCGTGGCGCTGCTGGACCCTTCGGGACCTTCCGGGCCGAAGCTGCAGCGGATCCGCCTGGGCCCCTTCCCCTCCAGGCAGGCCGCGCGCCTGCGGCTCAAGCTCCTGCGGGCCAGGCTAAGGCGGATGAAGCTGGCGCCCATCGTCACCGTGGACTGAGTGCCTGTCAGCTGCGCCCGTACACGTCCTCGAGCCGCTCGATGTCGTTCTCGTCGAAGGTGCCCAGGCTGATCTCCAGGACCCGCACCGGGTGGGTTGCGCTGGCGCAGCTGAGGCGGTGGGTGCTGCCCACGGGCAGCCAGATCTCGGCGCCCTTGTCGGGGGTCATGATCTTGCCGTCCAGTTCCACTACCACGCCGGCGTCCAGGGCGACCCACAGTTCGTTGCGCTGGCGGTGGCGCTGCAGGCTTAGCTTCTGGCCGGGGTTGCAGGTGAGGATCTTGACGGTGCAAGGGGTGTTCAGCACGTACTGGTCGAAACTGCCCCAGGGTTTGTCGACGTGGAGGCTGGCGGGTCTGCTGGTCATGGGATGTCCTTGCGGGAGAAGGCGGCGCTCAGAGGAGGTCTTCGCGGCCCAGCGCCTTGAGTTTGTCGACGATCAGTTTGACATCCTGGGCCCGGTCCTGGCGGCAGATGAGTAGGGCGTCGGGCTCGTCCACCACGATGAGATCGGACAGGCCGCTGCCGGCGATGAAGCGCTGGCCTCCGAAGATCGCGCAATTGCTGGATTCCATAAGCATGCACATCGCCGAGCACCACGTTGCCGGCGGCATCGGCCTCGTGGAACTCCACCACCGCAGGCCAGGAACCCACGTCGGACCAGCGGAACCGGGCCGGCACCACCGCAACCCGGTCGGATTTCTCCATGAGTGCATAATCGATGGACAGCTTGGGCAGGCGCCCGTAGGCCTGGGCCAGGGCGGCCGGGCTGGCGCCGGAGGCAACCCAGGCGTCCAGCGGGGCGAGCATCTCCGGGCAGTGCCGGAGCAGCTCCGAACGGAAATCATGCAGGGTCCACACGAACATGCCGGCGTTCCAGTAGTGGTTGCCGGATTCCAGGTACTCCACGGCCTTCTCGTAGCTGGGCTTTTCCCGGAAGGCGCTGACGCCCAGCACGGGGCCGTCCCCTTCGGTCTCGATGTAGCCGTAGCCGGTCTCGGGATAGGTGGGGCGGATGCCGAAGGTCACCAGGTCGCGCTTTTCCGCGGCATGGTTGACGGCGGTGTCGATGTCCCGGAGGAACCTGCCCCTGTCGCCGATCCAGGAGTCGGCGCTGAGCACCACCATGACCCCGTCGGGAACCCGCTGCTCCATCGTCACCAGGGCCAGGGCCAAGCAGGGGGCGGTGTTGCGGCCCTCGGGCTCCACCAGGATGTTCCGCGCGGGCAGTTCGGGCAGCATCCCGCGGATCTCCCCGGCCAGTTCCTCCGTCGTGAGGATGAAGATGTCCTCGGGCAGGAAGGCGTCGGCCAGGCGGTGCACGGTCTGGTGCAGCAGGGACTCCTCCCCGACCATCGCCAGGAACTGCTTGGGGCGCTTGCCCCGGGAGCGGGGCCAGAAGCGGGTTCCCTTGCCACCTGCCATTACGACCGCCAGCTTGCGGTGGGACTTGTGAGGCTGTTTCATCAACGGCTCCATCCTTGGAGAAAAGTAGTCCTACCGCGCCAGGATGCCAGCCAGGGCCGCCAGTTCCCTGGGCGGCGCGGGACGCTGGTCGTGGATGCACGAGAGGGGGATCGAGACCATCTGCCCGGACTGGACCCCCAGGTAGAAGGCGCGCTCGCCGGCCGCGAGCCGCTTCACGGCCTCGGAGCCCCACTTGCTGCCCCAGATGCGGTCCAGGGCGGTGGGGCTGCCGCCCCGCTGGATGTGCCCCAGGACCACCACGCGCAGGTCCAGGCCGTACTCCTCGCGCAGGCGCTCGGCGATCTTGAAGGCGCCTCCGCTGACGTCGCCTTCGGCCACCACGACGATGCTGGAGCGCTTGCCGCGCTCCCACCCGGACCGCAACTGGCTCACCAGGAGCTCGTAGGTGTCCTGCTCGGACTCCGGGTAGAGCACCGCCTCGGCGCCGCAGGCGATGGCGGTGTTCACGGCGAGCATGCCCGAGCTGCGCCCCATGACTTCCACCAGGAACAGGCGCTCGTGGGCGCTGGCGGTGTCGCGGATGCGGTCGATGGCCTGCACGGCGGTGTTGAGGGCGGTGTCGAAGCCGAGGGTCAGGTCGGTGCCCGGCAGGTCGTTGTCGATGGTGCCGGGGATGCCGGCGACGGCGACGCCGGTTTCGCGGCCCAGCACTTCGGCGGCGGTGAAGCTGCCGTCGCCGCCGATGATGACCAGGCCGTCCACCCCGGCGTCGCGCAGGTCCCGGCCCACCTGGGCGCGCACCGAGGGCAGGTGGAAGGACTGGCAGCGGGCGGTGTTCAGGATGGTGCCGCCGCGCTGGAGAATGTTGGCGCAGTTGCGGCTGGTGAGCGGGCGCCACTCCTGGTCGACCAGGCCCTGCAGGCCGCGCCAGACGCCGTAGACTTCGATCTTCAGGGCGTCCGCCTGGCGCACCACCGCCCGGATGGCGGCGTTCATGCCCGGCGCGTCACCCCCGGAGGTGAGGACCGCGAGCCTCATGCCTTCACCCGCTTGCGGGGGGCCTTGGCCACCTTGCCCGGCCTGGCCCGGCGGGCGGTCCTGGCCTTGGGGGCCGGGTCGGCCGCGCCCGCCTGCGCGCCCTTGGCGTGCTTCCTGGCGCCGTGGCGCCTGGCGGCCTTGGCGCCGCGCGGGTGCGGGACGTCCTTGGCGTGGATCTCCGGGGGCGGCAGCGGCGGCGGTTCGAGGATCGCCCGGGGCACCGCCGGCAGGTCGCCCTCCTCGATGCCCTGGGCCTGGGAACGCTGCTGGCGTGCCTTCATGACCGGATCATCCACCGGCTGGGCGCCCAGCAGGCAGCCCAATGTGAGCGCCAGGCCCCATTTCTTGACCAGATCCATGTGCCAACTCCCGGGAAAAGACTCGGTCCAGGCCGCCGCTACTTGGTAGCCCTGGCATTCCGGATCTTAGCAAAAAATTCTGCGATGACCGCATCCGTCTGGTCCTTGGTCAGGTCGGCGTCCTGGGCCCTGCGCTCCAGGATGTCCCGCCCGGCGGAGGCCGAGCTGCGGGTTTCGGGCATGGTGGGATTCAGGTTGTGCATGAGGAATTCCGAGACCTCGATCAGCCGGTGGCCGACCTTCTCCAGCTTCTGGCGCACGATGTCCTGGTACTGGAACAGGTCGTAGGCGCCCTGGACGTTGTAGATGCCGTTGTCGGCGTGGAGGCTGATGCTTTCCATCTTGTCGATCAGGGCCTGCCGGTCATCGGAGGGGGGCATGAGCCGGGCCAGCACTTCCTGGCAGTCGCGGGTGAGGGCCTGGATCTCCTCGAAGCTGTTCTGCACCACCTCCATCTGGGAGATGATGCGTTCCGCCCCGCCTTCCTGTTCGTGGGCGATCTGGATCAACTGGTCGGGAATGGCGGAGGTCGCTTGCGGTTTGGCCGCCTCGGGATTGGACATGCGGGCCCCATGGGATTGAACGAATTGGAACCACTCAGTGATTCAATACCATTCTGCACCCCCTTGGCGGAACCGAAACACTGAATTCTGACTCCGCTCCGCGTTAAACTCGCAACCAGCGGGGTGAAAAAAATCAACCATGCCCCGAAATCACGCCGGAGTATCCATGCCCAGCCCAGCCTCCCCTTTCCCCGAAGGGGAATTGAAACAGGTTCCCGAGGGGGAATCGACGTTTGAGAAATGCCTGAAGCCGTTCCCCTCCGCCCACAAAGTCTACGCCGCCGGATCGCGCCCGGACATCCGGGTGCCCATCCGCGCGGTGCAACTGCACCAGACCCGGGATTTCGACGGGACCCTCAGCGACAACGAGCCGGTGCTCCTGTACGACACTTCCGGCCCCTACACCGATCCCCAGGCGAAGATCGACCTGGCCCACGGCCTCTTCCCCCTGCGCCAGGGCTGGATCCGGGAACGCCAGGACGTGGAGGAACTCCCCGGGGCCACCAGCCTGTACCGCAAGCTGCGCGAACGGGATCCCGAACTGGACGCCATCCGCTTCCACGCCGACCGCCTGCCCGTCCGGGCCCGTTCCGGCCGCAACGTCTCCCAGATGCATTACGCCCGCCAGGGCGTCATCACCCCCGAGATGGAGTTCATCGCCATCCGGGAGAACCTCGGGCGCGATGCGAAGGGCATCCGCAGCCACATCACCCCCGGGTTCGTCCGGGACGAGGTGGCCCGGGGCCGGGCGGTGATCCCGTGCAACATCAACCACCCGGAGACCGAGCCGATGATCATCGGGCGCAACTTCCTGGTGAAGATCAACGCCAATATCGGCAACTCCGCCGTGGCCTCGAGCATCGAGGAGGAGGTGGAGAAGATGGCCTGGGCCATCCGCTGGGGCGCCGACACGGTCATGGACCTCTCCACCGGGGCCAACATCCACGAGACCCGGGAGTGGATCCTGCGCAACTCGCCGGTGCCCATCGGCACCGTGCCGATCTACCAGGCCCTGGAGAAGGTGGGCGGCAAGGCCGAGGAGCTCACCTGGGAGCTGTACCGGGACACCCTCATCGAGCAGGCCGAACAGGGGGTCGACTATTTCACCATCCATGCCGGGGTGCTGCTGAAGTACGTGCCGCTCACCGCCCGGCGCACCACCGGCATCGTCAGCCGGGGCGGCTCGATCCTGGCCAAGTGGTGCCTCGCGCACCACCGGGAGAACTTCCTCTACACGCACTTCGAGGACATCTGCGAAATCATGAAGGCCTACGACGTGGCCTTCTCCCTGGGCGACGGGCTGCGCCCGGGCTGCACCGCCGACGCCAACGACGAGGCCCAGTTCGGCGAGCTGGACACCCTGGGCGAGCTGACCAAGGTCGCCTGGAAGCACGACGTGCAGACCATCATCGAAGGCCCGGGCCACGTGGCCATGCACAAGATCAAGGAGAACATGGACCGCCAGCTGGAGGTCTGCGGCGAGGCCCCGTTCTACACCCTGGGCCCGCTCACCACCGACGTGGCGCCCGGCTACGACCACATCACCTCGGCCATCGGCGCCGCCATGATCGGCTGGTACGGCACCGCCATGCTCTGCTACGTGACCCCCAAGGAGCACCTGGGCCTGCCCAACAAGAAGGACGTGAAGGACGGCGTCATCACCTACAAGATCGCCGCGCACGCCGCCGACCTGGCCAAGGGGCACCCCGGCGCGCACCTGTGGGACGACGCCATGTCCAAGGCGCGCTTCGAGTTCCGCTGGGAGGACCAGTTCAACCTGGCCATGGACCCGGATACCGCGCGGGAGTTCCACGACGAGACCCTGCCGGCCGAGGGGGCCAAGTCCGCCCACTTCTGCTCCATGTGCGGGCCGCACTTCTGCTCCATGAAGATCACCCAGGACGTGCGCGAGTACGCCAAGAGCCACGGCCTGAGCGAGGAGGAGGCGCTGGCCGCCGGCATGGAGGAGAAGGCCAGGGAGTTCGAGGCGACCGGAGCGGAAATCTACCACCAGGCCTGATGCCCGGCCAGTCCGGGGCGGCGGCCGGGCCCGAGGGCCCGGCCGCGGTCCGCATCCTGACGTTTTCTTGATGCGGGCAACAGCTTCTTTTACGGTTTCATGATCTGGAGCCGTACTTTTTTTCCAGCGGGGAGGCCCAGCTTCTCCCGGGAGGGCCTTGCCTTGAACACCATGCATATCGTCGCCGCCCTGCTGGGCCTGGGCCTTCTGGCCTACCTGGCCGTCGCCCTTCTGATGCCCGAGAGGTTCCAGTGAGCTTGAACACCTTCCTCCAATTCGGACTCTTCCTCGTCCTCCTGATGCTCCTGGCCAAGCCGCTGGGCGAATACCTGGGCAAGGTGCTGGAACGGGACGCCACCCCCCTGGACCGGATCGTCGGGCCCGTCGAACGCGCGCTCTACCGCCTGGGCGGCATCGCCCCGGGCGACCGCATGAACTGGAAGGAATACGCCCTGGCCGTGCTGCTGTTCAACGCCATCGGGATCGCGGCGCTGTTCCTGCTGCAGGTGCTCCAGCCCGCCCTGCCCCTGAACCGGGGCCTGCCGCCCATCCCCCCCGGCCTCGCCTTCAACACCGCGGTCAGCTTCGTCACCAACACCAACTGGCAGGCCTACTCCGGCGAATCGACCCTCAGCCACTTCACCCAGATGGCCGGGCTCACCGTGCAGAACTTCCTCTCCGCCGCCACCGGCATGGCCGTCATGGCCGCCCTGGCCCGGGGCATCCGGCGGCGCAAGGCCACCAGCCTGGGCAGCTTCTGGGTGGACCTGACCCGCTGCACGCTGTACGTGCTGCTGCCGCTCTCGCTCGTGTTCGCGCTGTTCCTGGTGTCCCAGGGCGTGGTGCAGACCCTGGGGCCCAACCCGGTGGCCAGGCTGCTCACGCCGATCGCGGCCGGCGGCACCACCGTGCTCCGGCAGGTGCTGTCGGTGGGCCCCGCGGCCTCCCAGACCGCCATCAAGATGCTGGGCACCAACGGCGGCGGCTTCTTCGGCGCCAACGCCGCCCACCCGTTCGAGAACCCCACTCCGCTCACCAACTTCACCCAGATCCTGGCGATGCTGCTGCTGCCGGCGGCGTTCTGCCACGCCTTCGGCAAGCTGATGCGCGACCGGCGCCAGGGCTGGGCCCTGCTTTCGGCCATGACGGTGATCTTCGTGCTGGCGCTCTCCGTCTGCCACTGGGCGGAAAGCCGGCAGAACCTTGCCTTCAGGGGCATGCCGGTGACCCAGGCCGAAAGCCGCGGCGCCGGCATGGAGAACCCCGGCGGCAACCTGGAGGGCAAGGAACTGCGCTTCGGCATCACCGGCAGCACCCTGTTTGCCACCGCCACCACCTCGGCCTCCTGCGGCGCGGTGAACGCCTCCCACGATTCCTTCACCCCGCTGGGCGGCCTGGTGCCGCTCTGGCTGATGGAGCTGGGCGAGGTGGTGTTCGGCGGGGTGGGATGCGGACTGTACGGCATGCTGATATTCGCCATCATCGCGGTGTTCGTCTCCGGCCTGATGGTGGGCCGGACCCCGGAGTACCTGGGCAAGAAGATCGAGGCGTTCGAGATGAAGATGGCCTCCCTGGTGATCCTGATCCCGGCCGTGGTGGTGCTGGCCGGCACGGCCGCGGCGGTGCTGCTGCCCTCGGCCGCGGCCGCCGTGTCCAACCCCGGCGCCCACGGCTTCACCCAGATCCTGTACGCCTTCAGCAGCGTGGCCAACAACAACGGCAGCGCCATGGGCGGCCTTTCGGTGGACAGCCCCTTCTACAACGCCGCCACCGCCATCGCCATGCTGCTGGGCCGGTTCGGGGTGATCCTGCCGGTGCTGGCCATCGCCGGCTCCATGGGCGCCAAGAAGCGCACCCCGCCGGGCCTGGGCACCCTGCCCACGCACACGCCGCTGTTCGTCGCCATGCTGGTGGCGGTGGTGCTGCTGGTGGGCGCCCTGACCTTCCTGCCCGCGCTCGCCCTCGGGCCGATCGCCGAGCAGCTCGCCCTGGGAGCCTTCTGATGCGCACCTCCAGTTCCACCGGCGAGATCCAGCCCCGGCCCCTGTTCGAGGGCGCCATCCTGAAGCCGGCCCTGTGGGCGGCGCTGGGCAAGCTCAACCCCCTGCACCAGCTGCGCAACCCGGTGATGTTCACGGTGTGGGTGTGCAGCGCGCTGACCACCCTGCTCTGGGCCCAGGCCACGGCCGGCCACGGCGAGGCTCCGGCCGGGTTCATCCTGGCCATCGCGGTCTGGCTCTGGTTCACCCTGGTCTTCGCCAACTTCGCCGAGGCCATGGCCGAAGGCCGCGGCAAGGCCCAGGCCGACAGCCTGCGCAAGTCGCGCAAGGACGTGAAGGCCAAGGTGCTCAGGGGCGGCAGGCGCGGCGAAGCGGCGGAGCTGGTGGACGCGCCCCTGCTGCGCATCGGCGACGTGGTGCTGGTGGAGGCGGGCGACACCCTGCCGGGCGACGGCGAAGTGATCGAGGGGGTGGCGAGCGTCAACGAAAGCGCCATCACCGGCGAATCCGCCCCGGTGATCCGGGAATCCGGCGGCGACCGCTCGGCGGTCACCGGCGGCACCACGGTGCTTTCCGACTGGCTGGTGGTGCGCATTTCGGCCAACCCCGGGGACAGCTTCCTGGACCGCATGATCGCCATGGTGGAGGGCGCCAAGCGCCAGAAGACCCCCAACGAGATCGCCCTGGACATCCTGCTGGCGGCCCTCACCATCATTTTCCTGCTGGCCACCGCCACCCTGCTGCCGTTCTCGCTGTTCAGCGTCAAGGCCGCGGGGCAGGGCAACCCGGTCACCCTCACCGTGCTGGTGGCCCTGCTGGTCTGCCTGATCCCCACCACCATCGGCGGGCTGCTTTCGGCCATCGGCATCGCCGGCATGGACCGCATGGTGCAGGCCAACGTCATCGCCACCTCGGGCCGGGCGGTGGAAGCCGCCGGCGACGTGGACGTGCTGCTGCTGGACAAGACCGGCACCATCACCCTGGGCAACCGCCAGGCGGTGGCCTTCATCCCGGCCGAAGGGGTCGGCGAGGAGGAGCTGGCCGACGCCGCCCAGCTTTCCAGCCTGGCCGACGAGACGCCCGAGGGGCGCAGCATCGTGGTGCTGGCCAAGGAGCGCTACGACCTGCGCGAGCGGGACATCCAGGCGCTGGGCGCCAGCTTCATCGAATTCACCGCGCAGACCCGCATGAGCGGGGTGAGCCTGGGCGGCCGGGAGATCCGCAAGGGCGCCATCTCGGCCATCGAGGAGTACGTGCACAACCAGGGCGGCGCCTACCCCGAATCGCTGCGCATCGAGGTGGACCGCATCGCCCGCGAGGGCGGCACGCCCCTGGTGGTTGCCGAAGGCGCCCGGGCGCTGGGCGTCATCCACCTGAAGGACATCGTCAAGGGCGGCATCAAGGAGCGCTTCGCGGAACTGCGCGGCATGGGCATCCGCACCGTCATGGTGACCGGCGACAACCCGCTCACCGCCGCCGCCATCGCCGCCGAGGCGGGGGTGGACGATTTCCTGGCCCAGGCCACGCCGGAGAACAAGCTGAAGCTCATCCGCGACTACCAGGCCGGGGGCCGGCTGGTGGCCATGACCGGCGACGGCACCAACGACGCCCCGGCGCTGGCCCAGGCGGACGTGGCGGTGGCCATGAATTCGGGCACCCAGGCGGCCAAGGAAGCCGGCAACATGGTCGACCTGGACTCCAACCCCACCAAGCTGATCGAGATCGTCCGGATCGGCAAGCAGATGCTGATGACCCGCGGCTCGCTGGCCACCTTCAGCATCGCCAACGACGTGGCCAAGTACTTCGCCATCATCCCGGCGGCCTTCGCCACCACCTACCCGGCCCTGGGCCGGCTGAACATCATGGGCCTGCACAGCCCGGAGAGCGCCATCCTGTCGGCGGTGATCTTCAACGCGCTCATCATCGTCGCGCTGATCCCCCTGGCCCTGCGCGGCGTGGCCTACCGGCCCCTGGGCGCCGCGGCGATCCTGCGGCGCAACCTGCTGATCTACGGGGTGGGCGGCCTGATCGTGCCGTTCCTGGGCATCAAGGCGATCGACCTTCTGCTCACTTTCCTGCATCTGGTCTGAGGTAACCTACATGTCCATGCTCCGACCCGCCCTCGCCACCTTCTTCGGCCTCACCCTGCTGGCCGGCATCGCCTACCCCCTGGCCGTCACCGGCGCCGCCGCGGTCTGCTTCCCGCGCAAGGCCGCGGGCAGCCTGATCGTGCGCGACGGCCAGGTGCTGGGCAGCGCGCTCATCGCCCAGCACACCGAGGACCCGCGCTATTTCTGGGGCCGGCTGTCGGCCACCGGCGGCTTCCCCACCAACGCCGCGGCTTCCGGCGCCTCCAACCTCTCGGCCGGCAACCCGGCCCTGAGGGCGGCCGCCGAGACCCGCATGAACGCCCTGCGCGGCGCCGACCCCGGCAACGCCGAGCCGGTGCCGGCGGACCTGGTCACGGCCTCGGCCAGCGGCCTCGACCCGCACATCAGCCCCGAGGCGGCCAGCTACCAGGCCGCGCGGGTGGCGCGGGCGCGCGGCCTGACCCGGGCCGAGGTGCTCGCCCTGGTGGCGCGCAGCACCGAACCGCGCCAGCTGGGGTTCCTGGGCGAGCCGCGGGTCAACGTCCTCGAGCTTAATCTGGCCCTGGACGCCCTGCGCTGACCGTTCTGGGCTAAGCTATGGGGCGTGGAACCCAAGCGACCCAACCCCGATGACCTGCTGAAGAAGGTGCAGGAGGAAGAGGCCCGCGCGAAGCGGGCCCGGCTGAAGATCTTCTTCGGCATGGCGCCCGGGGTCGGCAAGACCTTCGCCATGCTCCAGGAAGCCCGGATCCGCAAGAACGAGGGCGTGGACGTGGTGGCCGGGGTGGTGGAGACCCACGGCCGCGCCGACACCATCGCCCTCACCGAAGGGATCGCCGGTGCTGCCCAAGCGCCTGCTGCCCTACCGGGGCGTGCAGCTGGAGGAGTTCGACCTGGAGGCGGCGCTCAAGCGCAAGCCCGCGCTCATCCTCATGGACGAGCTGGCCCACACCAACGTCCAGGGCTCCCTGCACGTGAAGCGCTGGCAGGACGTGATCGACCTGCTGGACGCCGGCATCGACGTGTTCACCACGGTCAACGTGCAGCACCTGGAGAGCCTCAAGGACACCGTGGCGCAGATCACCGGCGTGGTGGTGCGGGAGAACATCCCCGACACCCTGCTCAAGCGCGCCGACCAGATCGAGCTGGTGGACATCCCGCCCGAGGAGCTGCTGGAGCGCCTGAAGGAGGGCAAGGTCTACGTGCCCGAGCAGGCCCAGCACGCCGTCGAGCGCTTCTTCCGCAAGGGCAACCTGCTGGCCCTGCGCGAACTGGCCCTGCGCCGCACCGCCGACCACGTGGACGCCGACATGCGCCGCTACATGGCCAGCAAGGGCATCACCGGCAAGACCTGGGCCGCGGGCGAGCGGGTGCTGGTCTGCGTCAATTCCAAGCCCGGCTCGGCCAGCCTGATCCGGGCCGCCCGGCGCCTGGCGGAATCCCTGCAGGCGCCCTGGATCGCCGCCTACGTGGAGACCGGCAAGCACATCCGCTACTCCGACGAGGAGCGCGACGCAGCTCGAGGAGAACCTGCGCCTGGCCGAGCGGCTCGGCGCCGAGACCGCCGTGCTGCAGGGCGACCTGTCCACCGCCGACGACATCCTGGATTTCGCCACCAGCCACAACGTCACCAAGATCATCATCGGCAAGCCCGCCCACCCGCGCTGGATCGAGATGTTCCGGGGCTCGGTGCTGGAGGAGCTGGTGCGCCGGAGCGGCGACATCGACATCCTGGTGATCTCCTCCCGCGACGAGCGCGACCAGCAGCAGAAGCACAAGCCCCGCGCCCGCGGATCGCGCATGCCGGCGGTGGCCCACTTCATCTCGGGCGCGGTGCTGGTGGTCCTGGTCACGCTCGTCAACATCTTCATGGGTCCCCATTTCGAACTGGCCGATGTGGTGATGCTCTACGTGCTGGGCATCCTCCTGGTGGCCAGCCGGTTCGGGCGCTGGCCTTCGCTGGCGTCCTCGGTCATGAGCGTGCTGGCACTCGACTTCTTCTTCATGCCGCCCCGGTATCTCGTTCGCCGTGGGCAACTTCAAGCACCTGGCCACCTTCGGGGTGATGCTCCTGCTGGGCCTGGTGATCGGCAACCTCACCGAGCGGATCCGCTCCCAGGCCCGGCTGGCGCGCAACCGCGAGGACCGGATCCGGGCCCTCTTCCGGCTCTCCGGCGAGCTGACCCGCAGCAGCGGCTCCTCGGCCATGGCCCAGTCGGCCATCCGCAACGTCGCCACCCACTTCCAGAGCCGGGTGTGGATCTTCCTGCCGGGGCCCGGCGGGCGGCTCACGCACAGCCAGGGCAAGGACCAGGACCCCGTGGGCCAGGACGAGCTGGGCGTCGCCCAGTGGGTCTACGACCACCATGAGCCGGCCGGCATGGGCACCGACACCCTGCCCGGCGCCAAGGCGCTGTACCTGCCCCTGAAGGGGGCGCACGAGCTGATCGGGGTGATGGGCATCCAGCCGACCGAGGCGCCCGTGCGCATGGAGCCCGACCAGCGCCACCTGCTGGAGGCCTTCGTCAACCAGACCGCGGTGGCCCTGGAGCGGGCCATCCTGGCCGAGCGCAACCGGGAGTCCCATGCGCCAGGTGGACCGCGAGCAGCTGCGCAACGCGCTGCTGTCCTCGGTCTCGCACGACCTGCGCACGCCCCTGGGCGGCATCACCGGCGCCGCCTCGACCCTGCTGGACGACCAGGGGGCGCTGCCCGAGACGGCCAGGCGGGACCTGCTGGAGACCATCCACGAGGAGAGCAACCGCCTGCAGCGGCTGGTCACCAACCTGCTGGACGTGACCCGGCTGGAGTCCGGCGTGGTGGACCTGGTCAAGGAGTGGGTGACCCTGGAGGAGGTCGTGGGCTCCTCGCTGGCGCGCATGGCGGCCACGCTGGGCAAGCGGCCGGTGACCGTGTCGCTGCCCGCGAACCTGCCCCTGGTGCAGGCCGATGCCGTGCTGCTGGGCCAGGTGGTGGTCAACCTGGTGGAGAACGCCGACAAGTTCTCGCCGCCCGGGCTGCCCATCGAGATCAAGGCCTGGGCCACGGAGCGGACCATCACCCTGTCCGTCACCGACCACGGCCCCGGCATCCCCGAAGGCCAGGAGGAGCGCATCTTCGAAAAGCTGGTGCGCTTCCCCCAGGGCGAGCCGCGGCCCGGGGCCGGCCTGGGCCTGGCCATCTGCAAGGGCGTCGTGCAGGCCCACGGCGGCAAGATCCTGGCCAGCAACCGGGCCGCCGGCGGCGCCCAGTTCATGGTCAGCCTGCCCCTGGGGCAGGCGCCTCCCCCCCTCCCTCAGAGGAGTAGCCCCATGATCCAGGATGGCCCCCTCATCCTGTTGGTGGAAGACGAGCCGCAACTCCGGCGCTACCTGCGCGTGACCCTGGCGCCCCACGGCTACCGCCTGCTGGAGGCGGTGAACGCCAAGGAAGGCGAGCTCATGGCCGCCAGCCACCACCCCGACCTCATCCTCATGGACCTGGGCCTGCCCGACCAGGACGGCCTGGTGCTCACCCGGCGCCTGCGCGAGTGGTGCACCGCCCCCATCATCGTGGTCTCCGCCCGGGGCATGGAGCAGGACAAGATCATGGCCCTGGACGAAGGCGCCGACGACTACCTCACCAAGCCGTTCGGCTCGGGCGAGCTGCTGGCCCGGATCAGGGTGGCGCTGCGCCACGTGCACCGCGACGCGGGGGCGACCCCCGCCCCGGTGTTCGAACTGGGCACCTGGCGGGTGGACCAGGCCCGCCGGGAGGTGACCGTGGCCGGCGAACCGGTGCACCTGACCCCCAACGAATACAAGCTGCTCACGACCCTGATCCGCCACGCCGGCATGGTGCTCACCCACCACCAGCTGCTCAAGGAGGTCTGGGGCAGCGTCCAGGGTGCCCAGCCACACTACCTGAGGGTCTACATGGCGCAGCTGCGGCAGAAGCTGGAAGCCGACCCGGCCCGGCCGGAGCACCTCGTCACCGAGCCCGGGGTGGGCTACCGGCTGCGCGTGGAATGACCCGGGCGGAGGGAAAAACCCTCGCCGGCATTGGTGGAAATAATGTCTATACAATATCAGTCAGCCTGATACGCTGGACTTGATTTACCCAAGGATCCCAGATGCATCTCCTCGCCGAGCAACTCTTGAACGGTCTGGCCATGGGCTCGATCTACGCCATCCTGACCCTGGGCCTGGCGCTGGTGTACGGGGTGATGCGCATCCTCCACGTGGCCCACGCCAGCGTCTACACCGTGGGCGCCTACACCGGGGTGTACATCTTCCAGAGCACCGGGAGCCTGGCCCTGGCCTTCCTGGGCAGCATGCTGCTCTGTTCGGTCCTGGGGGTGCTGATCGAGCGGCTGGTCTACTTCCCGCTGCTCAAGCAGCCGCCCTACGTGCCCCTGATCGCCAGCATCGCGGTGATGCTGACCATCGAGGAACTGCTCCGGCTCATCGCCGGGCCGCAGATCATCACCTTCGACGCCAAGCTGCCCTTCCCCGCCATCGACCTGGCCGGGGTGCACCTCAACTCCACCCTGGTGGCGGTCTACGTCATCACCGCGGCCATCCTGGTGTTCCTGTGGTACCTCACCACCCGCACCGAGGTGGGCCTGGCCATGCGCGCCACCTCCCAGGACATGCCCATCGCCGGCGCCCAGGGCATCAACAGCCACGCCATCGTCAGCCTCACCTTCGTGATCGGCTCGGCCATCGCCGCCATCGGCGGCATCCTGGTGGGCATCTACTACAACGAGGTCTACCCCACCATGGGCGCGGTGCCAGCCTACAAGACCCTGGCCCTGATCGTGGTGGGCGGCATGGGCTCGGTGTCCGGCGCGGTGATCGCGGCCATGCTCCTGGGCCTGGCCGAGACGCTGCTGATCGGCTACCTGAACGTGCCCTTCCCGCGCGACGCCCTGGCCTTCGTGGCCATGATCGGGGTGCTCGTGTGGCGTTCCGAAGGCCTTTTCGGCTCCAAGTGATCTTCCCCGCATCCGAGGTCTTGCCATGAATGGCTACGCCATCACCATCCTCACCCAGATCGCCATCCAGGCGATCGTGGTGTGCGGGCTCAACGTCATCGTCGGCTACGCCGGGCAGATCTCCCTGGGCCACGCGGCCTTTTTCGGGATCGGCGCCTACAGCGCGGCCCTGCTCTCCACCCAGGCCGGGCTGAGCTTCTGGTCCGCGCTGCCCCTCGTGCTGGTCATCTGCGCCCTGTGCGGGCTGCTCCTGGGCCTGCCCAGCCTGCGGCTCAAGCACGACTTCCTGGCCATCACCACCATCGGCATCAACTTCATCGTGCAGGCGATGTTCCTCTACGTGCCCTTCTTCGGCGGGGCGCTGGGGATCAGCGGCATCCCCCGGATCGAGCTGTTCGGCACGGCGCTGCGGGGGGCCCACTTCCTCTACCTCTGCCTGGCCTGCCTGGCCCTGGTGGTGCTGGTCTCCTGGCTGTTCACCCGGGTCTTCGCGGGTCTGGCCTGCTTCGCCCTGCGGGAAGAGGAGGCGGCGGCATCCAGCATGGGCATTTCCCCGGTGCGCTTCAAGCTCCTGGCCTTCATGGTGGGCACCATGTTCGCCGGCCTGGGCGGCTCGCTCTATGCCCACTACATGCGTTTCGTCAGCGCCGACGACTTCTCCTTCCCCCTCTCGGTGTCCTTCCTGGCCATGCTGGTGCTGGGCGGCATGGGCACGCTGATGGGCCCGCTGGTCGGGGCCCTGATCCTGGGCGCCCTGCCGGAGGTGTTCCGGCCGTTGGCGAACTACCGGATCCTGTTCTACGCCATGATCCTGCTGCTCATGATCCGGTTCCAGCCGGGGGGGATCTTCGGCGAGAGCAGCCTGGTGCGCAAGCGCCTGCTGCCGCTGTTCCTGGGAGGCAAGTCATGAGCGCCCCGCTGCTGGAGGTGAAGGACCTCGCCATCCATTTCGGCGGCCTGCGGGCGGTGGACGGGGTGTCCTTCGCCCTGGAGCAGGGCGAGATCCTGGGCCTGCTGGGGCCCAACGGCGCCGGCAAGACCGTCACCTTCAACCTCATCTCCGGGGTCTACAAGCCTTCCAGCGGGGAGATCCGCTTTCTCGGCCGGCGCATCGACGGGCTGCCGCCGCACGCCGTCGCCGCCCTGGGCCTGGGCCGCACCTTCCAGATCGTCAAGCCCTTCACCACCCTGAGCGTGCTGGAGAACGTGCTGGTGGCCCGGGGCATCGACCGCTACGGCCACGCCTCCAGCCTGTGGACCTCCTGGCGCTCGAGGCGCGAGCGGGGGGAGGCCATGGCGCTGCTGGAGCGGGTGGGGCTGGCGGACCTGGCCGGGCGCAAGGCGGGCCTGCTGCCCCTGGGCAACCTGCGCCGGCTGGAGATCGCCCGGGCGCTGGCGGTGGGGCACAAGCTGCTGCTCCTGGACGAGTCGTTCTCCGGACTGCGCCACGAGGAGATCTCCCGCCTGGAGACCCTGGTGCGCGACATCCGCGCCCAGGGCCTCACGGTGCTGCTCATCGAGCACAACATGCGCGTGGCCATGGGCCTTTCGGACCGGATCGTGGTCATGGAGTACGGGAAGAAGCTGGCGGAGGGCACGCCCGAGGCCATCCAGCGGGACGAGCGCGTCATCGAGGCCTATCTGGGCAGGAAGGGGGAGGCCGATGCTTCTTGAAGTGGAAGACCTTTCCGTGACCTACGGGGACATCGAGGCGGTGCGCCACCTGGACTTCGTGCTGGACCGGGGCGAAATGGTGACCATCGTCGGCGCCAACGGCGCGGGCAAGACCTCCACCATCAACGCGGTCATGGGCATCGAGCCGATCCGCGGCGGCCGGATCCGCTTCGACGGCGCGGACATCACCCGCATGCCGGTGCACGAGCGGGCCCGGCGCGGCATCCGGGTGGTGCCGGAGCGCTCCCGGGTGTTTCCCCGGCTGAGCGTATATGAAAACATAATAATTGGTTTGTATGGCCAGCGCGGCAGGCGCCCGGTGAAGGAGCGGCTTGACTGGCTCTACGGCTTTTTCCCCCGGCTCCAGGAGCGGCGCGGCCAGCTGGCCAGCACCCTGTCCGGCGGGGAGCAGCAGCAGCTGGCCATCGCCCGCGCCCTGGTTTCGGAACCCAGGCTGCTGCTGGTTGATGAGGTTTCCATGGGGCTCATGCCCAAGCTGGTGGACCAGGTGTTCGCCCTGCTGCGCCAGCTGAACCGGGAACTGGGGCTGCCGATCCTGCTGGTGGAGCAGAACGCCATGGCCTCCCTGAAGATCTCCGACCGCGGCTACGTCATGGAGACCGGCTCCTGCGCCTACCAGGGCCGGGCGGCGGAAATGATTGAACACCCCAAGGTCAAAGAGGCATATCTTGGGTAGACACACCACTTCAGCTACCGCCTCCCAACCACCCTTTCCAAGGAGAGTTGCCGTGAAACGTACCTGTTTGTTGATCTCCCTCACCCTGGTGGCCGGCACCGCGATCCAGGCCCAGACCGTGAAGATCGGCGTGATGGCCCCCATCACCGGCTTCGCCGCCTCCGACGGCGCCAGCGTCAAGAACTCCATCAAGCTGGCCGTGGACGCGGTCAACGCCAGCGGCGGCGTGCTGGGCCAGAAGGTGGAGGCGATCGTCTACGATGACGCCGCCGATCCCAAGCAGGCCACCGCCCTGGCGCGCAAGCTCATCGAGCAGGACCAGGTCAAGGCCTTCGTGGCCGGCTCCTACAGCATGCCCTCCCGGGCCGTGGCCCCGCTGTTCAACGACGAGAAGATCCCGCTCGTGGCCGCCTACGCGGTGCACCCGGACGTCACCTCGGGCGGCAAGTACACCTACTGCTTCCGCAACGGCTTCCTGGGCGCGGTGGAAGGCCGGGCCGGCGCCTACACCTGCGTGACCCTGCTCAAGGGCAAGAAGATCGTCGTGCTCACCAGCGACAACGACGCCGGCAAGGAGATGGCGGTCGGCTTCAAGCAGTTCATGGATACCCCCGCCGCCAAGGGCGCCCAGGTCGTGTCCTGGGGCACCTACCCGATGTCGGAAAAGGACTACAAGCCCTACCTGGCCAAGATCAAGGACCTGAACCCGGATGTCGTCTACTCCCCGGGCTACTATTTCCAGAGCGGCCCGATGATCAAGCAGGCCCGTGAGATGGGCCTCAAGGCCAAGTTCGTCGGCTACGAGGGCGCCGATTCTCCCGAATTCGTGGACATCGCCGGCAAGGACGCCGAGGGCTACTCCATCACCACCAACCTGAACCGCGACGACAAGCGGCCCCTGGTCCAGGCCTTCCTCAAGGAATACAAGACCCAGTTCAAGGTGGACCCGGACATGGTCGGCGCCTCCGCCTACGACGCTTTCATGATCATCGTGGAAGGCATCAAGCGCGCCAAGAGCGTCGAAGGCCCGGCCATCCAGCAGGCCATCTTCAACCTCCATGACTACAACGGCCTCACCGGCATGATCCACGGCTTCGAGAAGGGCGAAGTGGTCAAGGAGGTCCAGATCCAGGTGGTGAAGAACGGCGGTTTCCACTACGAGGGCGTGGTCACCGATCCCAAGCTGATCCACCCGTAGGCCCGCGCGTCAATCCGGGGCGAGGCGGGCCCTCCCGCCTCGCCCCGGGCTATGCTCGCCCGGAAGTCCTCGCCAGGGCGGCGAAGGCCCGCAGCGCCGCGCCCTGGGCCCAGGGCGACGGTTCGGTCGGGCAGTGCTCGTAGGTCCGGATGTCCCAGCTGGGCAGCACGTCGGCGGTCACCCCCGTGTAGGTGCCGTCGGCGGCGAGCGCCCGCCCGCAGGCCGCTGCCGCCCGGGCCAGCGTGGCGGGCGGCAGCGCCAGCCCGCGGGCCGCGGGGTGCAGCACGGCCGCCACATAGAAGGTGGCGGTGGAGGTCTCGATGGCGGCGGGCGCGTGATCGAGCACCTCGGCCCAGTGGCCGTCCGGCGTCTGGGTGGCGGCCAGGCGGCGCAGCACTTCCGCGGCCAGGTCGTGGGGCTCCGCCGTGCCCCTGCCGTCCAGGATCTGCACCAGGTCCAGCAGGCCCAGCACGGCCCAGCCCATCCCGCGGCTCCAGGCCACGTTGTTGTTGGCCTTCCGGGCGGGGTCGAACCATTGCGCCCAGCCCGCGTCGCAGCGCAGGCATTTCATGCTTTCCACCGCGATCCGGACCGCCTTGCGGGCGAGGAGCTCGTCGCCCTTCCAGAGCGACGCCATCGCATAGAGGGCGGGCAGGTGGTAGACCGCATCGATGCAGACGCCGTTCCGGAAGGCGTGGCGATGGGGTTCGAGCATGGGGATGACGCCATGGATCAGGGGAAGGCCTTCGAGCTGGTCGAGCAGGCGCTGCGCGGCCGCCGGGGGCAGATCCCCGTCCATCACCAGCCGGATGAGGGCGGCCCCGGGGGCCAGCACATCATCGAAATTAGGCAGGCAGTGCGAATGCCAGCCCAGGAGCGTTTCCACGACATGGGCGCGATGGGCGCCCGCGCCCTGCGCGTCCGCCTCCAGCAGCCCATCGACCGCGATGGCGTCGCCCCAGGTACCAGCAATGGAAGCGCCAATCGCGCATGCGCGTGGCCGCGAGACGGAGGGTTTCCGATGGAGTGGAGGAATCCGGCAGCATGGAGCGCTCCTGGGTCATCATTCCCCAGACTACGGGTTGACGGCTCGGGTCGTCCAGCGTCCAATCAGCGCATCGCCTCCATGGGGCTGAGCCGCATGGCGCGCAGGGCCGGGTACGGCCGGAACCCGAGCGCCAGGGCCGGACCCGGTTGCCCTTCAGTAGCTGATCGAGGGAAGCCAGGCTCCGGCAGGTTCGTTGTACAGCCCCATGCTCATCAGGGTCATGGGTTGCACCACCCGCAGGCCCTGGGCCAGGCACCAGCGGAACAGGGCGTTGTTGCGCACCGGCACCAGGATGCCCGGGCCGCCGAAGCCGTCCGCGGCGGTGATGAGCGCCTGGAGGTCCTGGTTGGATTCGGCCGTGGCATGGCCGAAGAAGGCCAAGCCGGTGGTGTAGCCAGTGATCCGGCCCGCCCGCTCCACCACCCGCGCGCTGCCATGCTGGACCGCCTGGGCCAACTCGTCCGCGCGGGTGAAGCCGTGCACCTGCATGGCCAGGGCATCGCAGGCGGCGGCGTCCGCCGGGTTCGCGGCCCTTACCGAGCAACCGGGCAAGGTCCGCAGGGACGTGCGCCCCTGCAGGCACGAAAGAGGTTCCCGGATATCGAAGCCGAGGGCCTCGTAAAGGGCCAGGGAGCGGTTGTGGAAGGCCGCCTGGACCAGCCGGATGCCGGCCGCACCGCGTTCCCATGCGTGATCCATGGACACCTGCATCAGCCTGCGGCCCACGCGGCGGTTCTGCTCGCCCGGTGTGACGGTGATGGGGCCCAGCCCAGCAATAATTGAACGCTCATCAACGCAGTTGCTGCCCACGATGCGTCCATCCACTTCGGCCACCACACAGTGGAATCCCGGGTTGGCGAACAGCATCGAAAGCAGCCCCACGGCCGCATCCGCGGCGGGGAAATCGCACGGGAAGCCGTGGGACTGGTTGAGGGTGGAAAAGGCGTCAAAGCAGATCCCGCCGCAAGCGGCGGCATCCTCCGGCATGGCTTTGCGGATATCGATCCTGGACGCGACAGCGATGGACATGGCCGGCACCTCGATGAAGAAACATGGAAAATATAGGCCGATCGGGCCGGCCGTCCACGATCGCCTGTCCAGTTACCGCATCGCCTCCATGGGGCTGAGCCGCATGGCGCGCAGGGCCGGGTACAGCCCGAACCCGAGCGCCAGGGCCAGGGCCGTCGCCCAGGCCAGCGCCAGGCCCAGCGGGTTGACCACCAGGCCGTAGGGGAACCGGGCCGAGAGCGCCTGGCACGCCAGCGCTCCGGCCAGGGTCCCGGCCAGGGCGCCCAGGGCCCCCAGCACCGCGGCCTCCAGCAGGAACTGGCCGAAGATCTCCCGGTCGGATGCCCCCAGCGCCTTGCGCAGGCCGATCTCGAAGCGCCGGTCGGAGCAGGATATCAGCATCACCGAGAGCACCCCCACGCCGCCCACCAGCAGCACGGTGCCGGCCAGGCTCAGCAGCACGACCTTCCACCCGCGCATCTGGTTCAGGAACTGCCGGTAGTTGCGCGCGGCCTCGGCGTCCAGGTTCTTCACCTCGACGTCCTCGATGCCGTGGTGGGCCTGGCGCGCCCGGGCCAGCAGCATGGCCGAGACCTCGTCCAGATCGCGCGCGGCGGCCAGCTTGACGATGATCGAAGACAGCCGGTGGCCGGGCTCCAGCCGGTCCATGTAGGCTTCCAGCGGCACCAGGATTCCGTTGGCGTCGTACCAGGCGTCCTCGTTGAAGATCGTCTGCCCCGCCAGCACGCCCACCACCCGGAAGGAGACCCCTTCCACCACGATCTCCCGCCCCATCGGATCGGCGCCGCCCAGGACCTTCGAGGCCAGCGTGGCGCCCAGCACGGCCACGGGGCTGCGCCGCTTCCGGTCGTCCTCGGTGAGCCCGCGGCCCCCGGCGATCCGCCGGTTCATGACCGCCAGGTAGTCCGGCGCGGTGCCGATCGCCCAGGCCCGCTCGGTGCCGCCCGCCACCCGCACCGGCACGGGCCGGACGGCCCGGGGCATCCAGGCCCGCACCTTCGGGCTGGGCAGGGTGATCCGGGCCAGGTCCTCCAGGCGCAGGCCGGGGCTCTGCTGGAAGCGCTTCCGCTGCTCCAGGGTCCCGGGGGCCCTGGGCTGCAGCACCAGGGCGCCTTCCCAGCCCATGCCCTGGAACCCGGTGCGGACCTTGTCCATGATCCCGCCCAGCAGCGAGGTCATCACCACCAGCGCGAACACGCCCAGCATGAGCAGGGTGAGGGTGAGCACGGAGCGCAGCTTGTGCGCCCACAGTTCGGACAGGCCGGAGGCGATCACCTCGCCCGCCAGGGCCAGGCGCTCACTCATAGCGCAGGGCCTCCATGGGCGAAAGCCGGCTGGCCTTCCAGGCCGGGTACAGGGCGAAGCCGAAGCCGAACACCAGGGCCATCAGGAAGGCCCATGCGAAGCTGTCCGGACGCAGGTACAGGGGCACGTCCAGGAAGCGCGCGATGGCCCAGGAAAAGCCCACGCCCGCGGCCAGCCCCGCCGCGGCGCCGATCGACGTGAGCAGCATGGCCTCGACCATGAAGCCCCTGAACACCTCCCGGGCCGAGGCGCCCAGGGCCATCTTCACGCCCACTTCCCGCACCCGCTCCTTGAGCGAAGCCAGCCCGATGTTCACGTTGACGATGCCGCCGCCGGCCAGGGCCAGGACGCCGGAGAGCAGGAACACCAGGTCGTAGACCCTGCCCTGGCTTTCCTGCCGCTTCATCCGCGCCGCCACGTCGTCCATGCGGAAATCCTTCTGGCCCCGGTGCTGCCGGCGCAGCAGGGCGGCCAGGTCGCGGCTGAAGTCCCGGATGGAGGTGACGGTGGGCACCCGGAAGGCGACCTGGTCCAGGCGCCGGTGCGGGTCGGCCAGGAGCCGCTTCTGCACGAACGCCGCGGGCACGGCGACGATCCGGTTGCGCCAGGCGAAGACGTTCTCCTGCCCCTCGCCGAAGCGGAACTCCCGGTGTGCCAGCGTGCCCACCACGGCCACGGGGACGCCGCCCAGCACCATCTGGCGGCCCACCGCCTCCCCGTCCGGGAAGAAGGTCCGCGCCGCGCGGGTGCCCAGGATCGCCACGGGGGCGCCGGCGTCCAGCTCCGCGGCGGAGAAGGCGCGCCCGCGGGCCACGGCGTAGCCGTCCATGGGCAGGTCGTCCGCGCCGATGCCGGTCACCTCGCGCTCCTGGGCGGCGTGGGGCGACTTGACCAGCGCCCGGGTGTATCTCCGGGTGCTGACGCCCGCCACGGTCCCGGGGGCCAGGGCCGCGCCCGCCTCGGCGTCGGCCGCGCGCAGGCCCAGGTTGGCGGCCTCCAAAGCCGTGCCCGCGCCGGAGCGTGCGGGGGGATCGGGCCACACCTTCAGCTTGTCCAGCCCGCCCACCTTCACCTGGAAGCGCTCGGACTCCCGCTTCATGCTGTCGGAAATGGAGAACCCGCCCAGCACCGAGGCCACGCCCAGCACCACGCCGAGGGCCTGGAGCGCGGTCCGGCCCGGGTTGTCCCGGATCTCCAGCCAGGCCTCCAGCAGGCGGCTCATGCGCCGGTGTCCCGGGCGACCAGCCCGTCGCGCAATTCCACCCGGCGCCGGGCCTGGGCGGCGACGCCGGGGTCGTGGGTGACGAGGATGACCGTGTTGCCCTGGGCGTTGAGCTCCCGGAAGAGGGCCAGGATCTCGCTGCCGGTATGGGAATCCAGCGCGCCGGTGGGTTCGTCCGCCAGCAGGATGCTGGGCCGGTTGGCCAGGGCGCGGGCGATGGAGACGCGCTGGCGCTGGCCGCCGGAAAGCTGCCCCGGGAGGCTGTCGCCCCGCCCGCCCAGTCCCACCTGCTCCAGCAGCGCCTGTGCCCGCTCGCGGCGCTCCCGGCGCGCCACCCCCCTGTAGAGCATCGGCAGCTCCACGTTGCGTGCGACCGAGGCCCGGGGCAGCAGGTTGTACGCCTGGAACACGAAGCCGATCCGGGTGTTGCGGATGCGCGCCAGGGCTGCGCCCGAAAGCCCTTGCACCGGTTCGCCGTCCAGGGCGTAGCTGCCCTCCGTGGGCCGGTCCAGGCAGCCCAGGATGGCCATGAGGGTGGATTTGCCCGAGCCGCTGGGGCCGACCAGGGCCAGGAACTCGCCGCGCGCGACCGTCAGGTCGACTCCGCCCAGGGCCCGCACGGCCGCGGAGCCCGCGCCGTAGACCTTGGTGATGCGCTCGGCTTGGATGGCGGGGGGCATCAGTAGTCGTCCTCGTCCTTTTCCACCCGCTTGCGGGTGGGGTCCTCCAGGCACACCTGGTCGTCCGGATCGAGGCCGGAGCGGATCTCCACCCGCTCCAGGGTGGCCAGGCCCGCCTCCACCGGAACCGCTTCGAAGTAGTCCCGCCAGTGGTCCGAAAGCCAGACGAACTTCGAACGCCCGGCCAGGCCTTCCCGGGCGGCGGCCATGGCCCGGGGCGGGATGTCCCGCCTCAACCGGTAGACCACGGTCCGTCCGTCCCGGCGCTGCAGGGCCTCCAGCGGCACGCTGACCGCGTGCTCCCGGCGCTCGCCGAGGATCTCCACATTGGCGGTCATGCCGGTGCGCAGGCTGTCGTCCAGATGGTCCAGGGCGATCTCCACCTTGAACACCTTGACCTTGTCCACCGGCTCCGCGGCCGGCGCCACGAAGCGCACCTTGCCCCGGAAATCCCGCTGGGGGTAGGCGTCGAGGGTGATGTTCACCGGCTGGCCCGGGTGCACCTTGGCGATGTCCACCTCGTTCAGGTTGACCCGGACGATCAGCGAGCCCAGGTCCGCCACGGCGAACAGCACCGTGCCGGCGTTGATCCCGTTCACCCCGGAGATGATGGAGTCGCCCAGTTCCACGCCCTTCCGGATCACCACCCCGTCCATGGGCGCCGCGACCCGGGCCAGCTGGGTCGAGGCGTTGCCGCTGATGGGGATGCCCCGGCCTTCGACGATCTCGTAGTCGGCGCTGGCCGACTTGAGCGCCTCCTCGGCCAGGTCCCGGTCGACCCTGGAGGCGCGGTAGGCCTGCTCGGAGACCAGGCCCTGGCGGTAGAGCGCGGCCTGCTGGACGAACTCCCGTTCGGCCTGGTTGAACTCCAGCCTGGCCTTGGACACCTTGCCCTGCACGGCGGAAAGCTGCTGGGCCTGGGTGACGTCCGGTTCCACCTCGGCCAGCAGCTGGCCGCGCCGGACCCGGTCGCCTTCGCGCACCTTGATGGCCACCACCCGCCCCGAGACCGGGGCCTTGATGTCGACCTTGGTGAGCGGGTCCACCACGCCCACCTCGCGCACGCTCACCTGGAGTTCGGCGGCCTGGACCCGGCCCAGGCGGAAGGGGGACTGGGGCTCCCTGGCCGGGCCGCGGCTGCGGGAGCCGTAGAGCAGGCCGCCGGCCAGGAGGATGGCGCAAGCCAGGAACCACCAGCGGAGCTTCATGGCCAAGCCTGCCGAGGGTGAAGTGTTGGTTTTTTTGACTTTATTTTTGGTTGTGACATTGATTGTTTGTTTTATTTATTATTGTTTTGTCATTTATTGTTATTTACAACGCATTTAGATATATTATAAACGCGTTACTAAAATCTAACACGAGAAGCAATTCAAAGCAATAGCCGCCCAGCCGAGAGAACCAAATGCCCATTATTTTGGTGGTAATTCAATATCTTCCTCGGTACCGTTATGATTATTCAACTGTTTTAAAAACAGCCACAACCCTTGCCCCCCAACTCGGTTCAAGTACGAGCAAAATAGATTGACCAGTTCTTATCTTTTCGATCACCAATTTCATTCTTGATTCATCCAAATAGCTTGTTGAATCCGATAAACTTGATGCCCAATCTAAATGTTTTTTTATTTCATCAACATCTATATCCATCCCATGATAATAAGATAAACTATATACAATATTTTGAGAAACAAAATCTGTCATTCTAAAAATTTCACATTCGAGTAAATTTATTTTGCGAATTTCATTGTTTTCAAGCCTAAAGGACAGTGATAATCGATTTAATAATAGATCTTTTCCCACAGAGACTAGATCTGCATCATGCAAATTACCAATTTTTTCTTTGTCCATAATCATGTTCGCCGCCTTTCATATCTCAGTTGCAAAAAACTATTCATCGTCGTTGGGATCAAGGGGACGTCCAGGACCTCGAACAGGTTTCCCATTTTCGTCTCGCCCCCAATCGTGGACATGAGGAGATCCTTGCCCATGATCGTGATCATAGTCTATATCTTTAACAGGCTTCCCATCCGGCCCATAGATGCGAACTTGGCCACTCCCGGGATTAACCACCGTTGAGCCAGGGACTCCTTCGTTTGGTGTTTTTCCAGTCATTCTGCGAGGGGAAGCATCTGTGAGTTGAAGGAATGAAAGGATTACCCCCAAAGTCCAGGCGCCACCAGACTCAAACGCCCTGGTGACCCAGCCAGCCGCACCTGCGCCTGGGACCGGCATAGGTTTTGCTCCTGGAAGTGCTGCTGTATCTGCAGGATTTGATACATATACAATCGTGAACGGAGCAAATTTTGTATCGTCGTGAGTAGGAACGGCGTCCCAAAGAGCCTTTGCCCGTTGAGCATGATTGATATTCGCTTGCGACCTGGGAAGGTCGGGTAGGGAGCCAAAATCCGGAAATGCTGTTCCACGCTCATACAAGCGGGCAATGGCTTCCTTGAAATTTCCTCCAACGATACAGCGTCCCAAGGAGTCCGCTTCCGCCTCAGGTGGCCTCCTGGTGGTGGTCATTGCGCCCACTGACGGCGTCAGGTCTTGCCGAGGCCGCTCAGGGAGGACTGGCATTGGTGACGGTTGCCAGGGTTCGGGCCTGGGCCTGGGGTTGGGTGGGGGTTCGGGCAGGGGCGGTACCCGAACCGGGTCCCGTCGGCATGGTCGGCCAGAGCGGGGGCGGGGGCGGCGGGGGCGGCGGCAGCCGAGGGGGCCAGGGGACCCCTGGCGTGATGGGAAGCGCCGGGAGCGGGGGCCCGGATGGCATGATTGGCATGGGTCGGCCTGGGGTAGGGAAGATCGGGATCGGCGCGGGATTGGGAAAGACGGGCATGGGCTGCCCAGGTGGCTGCATGCCCGGCAACTGCAACGGCATCATTCCGCCCTTGAGTCCTTCCTGGGAAAATCCCTGCGGGGGAGCCCCCAGCGCAGCATCGACCTCGGGAAGTGTCTTCAGGAGGAAGGATACCCCATACCGGTCAAACCCAATGGCTGAGGATCCGCTGAAAGCGGCAGATCGCCTATATTCCCCCGGTCCACGCTTCTGGACCGTGCCATTTGGCCGAGTGACCGTTTCCGAGAAAGGCCCTTCGTCAAGCCCCTCCAGGCGCAACACATGAAGGGTCGCCCCGGACCCTGGTGATGTGGGCCGACGCTCCTCGATCCTGCGAACACCGTAAGACAAGGACACGGTTCCGGCCGACTCCCCAGCCGCGGAAAGCATCCGGGGTCGCGCCTCCCACCCAAGCCGGACGAGGTTTCCTGGCCAGCCAATCTCCTGCAGAAGCGTGGGCGCCAGGTTGACCGTTCCACTTGGCCCTTGACAGGGATCTTCCGCATTTTTCCAATAGTGGAAAACCACCGGGCCTGTTCCGCCTTCAAGGTGGACGGAATTCACCTGCAGTTTTTGGAGGAGAGAGTCTGGGAGGGGTCTTTCCTGCCCTTCCTGGTCTGGAAGTTCCAGCGTTTTCCCTTCAGCCACACGCCCGGGCCCAACCAGGGCGGTGACGATGTAGCCGAGGCTGCGCGATCCGCAGTAGGTGACCCGAAGGCGCAGAAGGCTATTGCCCCGCGGCGGCCCGGGAAGGACATCGTCCAGGACATCCGCTGGGGGTGACGGCTCCACGCCGTCGAGGGTCACGCTCACCGTCTCGCCACCGCAGGCCGCCGAAAAGTCATCTCCACTGTCGCCATAGGTAAATGAGACGACGGTCCCGGTAGCGCTACGCATGGCGACAAGGTGGTAGTGGACCCTATCCGTTTGCGTCCAGCGGGGTTCCTGTCCAGGGGATGAAGCCCTGAATTCATAGGCTGTGCCCCCCCGCACGACCAGGAAGCCCGAAGGTGCTGCCCAAGGCCCATCACCGCGCGCGAATGGCAGGTTCGGCACCTCGTCGTTAAGACCGATGATGACCTCCCCCGCCGCTCCACTGAAAACCATCGGAAGAGGTTCGGAATGCCATTGATGCATCCCACCAACACTCAGGTCGAAGGGATAGCCGAACCGGGCCAGGGTGGCGAAGGCATCCCTGGATTCCGGGCACATTCTTGCGGCAAAGCCATTGGAGCCATCCGGAAGGGACCACTGCAAGGTCAAACCTGGCGGCTGGCTGTGGGAGGGCACGCGCCTTGGCCCCTCCCGGCGCATCCGCAGGTCCATGCTGCCTGGTTGCAGACGAAAGCCAGGGGATGTGAACAGAGCGGGCGCGAGGTTTGACTCTCCAGCGGATGACCGCACTGGAAACAGGCCAACCTGGGGCTTGAACCATCCCGTCAGCGTCGGATGGTAGCGTAAAGATTCATCGCCAAGGCCGGGTCCCATGCGGATGGACAAGCCGAGTGCGCCCCCGGAGTCAACCAGGAGCATACATTCCGGATTGGCGCCGCCTTCGGGCATGGTGATCGTTTCCGCCCCGCAGAAGGAAACGCCGTTTACTATCGACAACAGACAGCAGCGGAGGAAGGTTGTCCTCGCCAGAATGAACGGACTGGAACGGCAAATTTTTTTCATAAATTCTCCTAGCAAACCATAAAGGTGGTCATGACAGACGACCCCTTGCGGTTCTTCTTGAATCGCGTCACGGGCAGGCTCATCGGATAAACAGCGGTCGCGTGGGTCCGTGGGCTAATCGGAGCGGGATAGCAGGGACTCAAGGCTTTCCGCAGATTCGGGGTTCCGCCTCTCCGGCAAACCAGGCACAGGTAGTGCCATCTGCCCAGCGGAGGCAGCCGGGGCCTTGCTTTCGGCTATCGAGGCGCTGTCTTGCTGACCGAAAGCAGAGGCAAGCAAGGCCATGACAGTCCCACCTGCAGGGGGAGTGGTGACAGAGGGCCACGAAACCCTTCTGGGCACTACCATCTCATTGCCCAGATTGGCTTTGATGTATGTATGTTTGCATAAATTATCCCAAAATTCATCGAAGGGATAAATTTTCACCCCGGAATGGGTAGGGTTGAAGAACCCCACACTTATGCTCGACATGAATGAATATGTCATTATGCAAATAGGTGTTTGTTTTCGCACAGGAAATGCAAAATGAAACGGAATATCCAATTGCTCATCATGAAAATATAATCCATAATTATATTTGTCAATATGAGCTATATTTTGAATGGACTCGGGATCAGGAGTGGGATAGCTGGTAAGCCAAAATGTACAATATGGGCACGTGCACCATATAATTGAATTTCTATTATAAATAAAAGCTCTTCCATAATTATCCAAATGCAATGCCACTTTTGCCCCTTGATTGGCAATGTTATTAATCCCATAATCATTGGCCAAAATGGTGACTTCCCAAATTATGTTATCATTAATATCATATACCCTTAGAAATTTTATCCTTTGGTCCTTGATCGGGACAACTGAATGGACTTTCGCGGGTTGCTCATCAGGTGAACTTTTCAAAGTAAAATAATGACCTCCAACAAGGGGCTTGACCGGTTTCTCCGGGTCGAAATAGTGGCATTTCCCTATGAATTCGGAAAACATATTTTCACTAAATTTTTCTGGGGTTGGAGCATGAATGATGTCCCGCAGAGGATTGACCTTGGTTGCCCATAATGTTCTGCCATCCCATCCCGGTATGATATCTTTCTGTCCAGGACTGGGCTGCAGATCGATAATCTCCAGCGTGCCGTGTTCGTTCAGACCCATGGTGTATCGCCTGTTCTCAGACACAAGGTACTGACCTCGGTACACTCGCTCATTCTCTTTCAAGAAAGACCTGGCCAAGACAGGTTGCATGCCAGATAGGCAAACGATCAGAGCCACTGGGATAAACCAACTCAAAGGTACGGGTTGATGCTGATCTGACATGTCCGTTCTCCCTTTCTATTCGCATGCAAGACGTGCATGACGGGTACGAAGTGTCAATCAGCAAGAGAAGGTTTCACCCTATTTTCGAGATAAAAGTTTCAACTAATTATCAAACTGCCGCTATACCGGACGGGCATGGCCTCCACCAGCCAGAAAATGCGACGAACGTTCGCCGATCTCGACTGACCCAGCTTCGTTTCCAGTGGCAGGCAGATAATCATTAGAAAGTTGATTAAACCGCAATCTAACGCAGCTTTATTGCTCCGCGTTCAGGCACCTATGCAGGGGGATGAAATTCAAGTCGATTCCGCTCACCCTAGTCAGATGAACCGACCCATCTCCGACCTGACCCACCTGCTGCGCTCCCTGGAACCCGAACTCCACAAGGGCGTCTACGTCTTCGTCCGGCTCCCGCACGGCCCCCGGGAATGGTCCGTGGAGCCCCTGGCCACCTTCCGGGAAAAGGAAGGCGTCTCCGCCATCCTGAGCGCCGAGGACGCGCTCTACCTGAACCTCAAGCCCCTGTTCCACGCGGCCTGGATCACCCTGACGGTGGCCTCGGACCTGGCGGCGGTGGGCCTCACCGCGGCCGTGGCCGAGGCCCTGGCGGCGCGCGGCATCAGCTGCAACGTGGTGGCCGCGGCCATCCACGATCACCTGTTCGTGCCGGTGGAGCGGGCCGCGGAGGCCATGGAGGCCCTCCGTCAGCTCAGCCGAACCACTGCGGCCCGCTGACCCGGAAGCGCGAGCCCAGGCGGTAGCGCGAGCCCGGGTGGACGCAGCGCACGAAGGTGACCACCAGCGGACCGGACCAGGTGCGCCGGGTGAGCACGAGGCAGGGCTGGGTGGGCCGGATCTCCAGCCGCTCCGCCTCCTCGACGCTGGGCTGGACCGCGTCCACCACGTGCTCCACCTCGTCCACCGGCACCGTCTTCACCAGGTACTCGGAAAAGCCGATCTGCCCGAAGTCCTGGCCGATGAACTCGGGCGAAGCCTTGGGGTTGACGTAGCGGTCCTCCAGCTGGATCGGCACGCCGTTCTCCCGGTGCACGCAGACCGCGTGGTAGACCGAGTCGCCGGTGTGCAGGTCGAGCGCCGAGGCCACCTCCAGCGTGGCGGACTCCCGGCCCACCAGAAGCACGTCGCAGGCGTACTCGTGGCCCCGGGCCCGGGTCTCGGTGGCGATGTTGGTGATCTTCAGGAGGCCGGACTGCGGGCGCTCCTCCGCCACGAAGGTGCCGATGCCGGCGAAGCGGGCCAGGATGCCGTGCTCGGCCATCTCGTGCAGGGCGCGGTGCACGGTCATCCTGGACACCCCCAGTTCGGCCACCAGCTCGTGTTCGGAGGGGATGCGGTCGCCGGCCTTCCAGGTGCCTTCATGGATGCGCAGCCGGATGTGGTCCTTGACCAGCTGGTAGAGCGTGGTGGAACCCGCCTGCGCGCGCAGGCCCCCGGACTTTTTCTGCGGCACTGGCGGCCTCCATGAGTGTTGACGTGAGGGTGGCGAACCGCCCGCTCAGGCCTGCATGGGCAGGTTCAGGCCGTTCTCGCGGGCGCAGGCCTGGGCGAGCTCGTAGCCGGCGTCGGCGTGGCGCATGACGCCGGTGGCGGGATCGTTCCAGAGCACCCGCTCCAGGCGCCGGGCGGCGGCGTCGGTGCCGTCGGCGACGATGACCAGGCCGGCGTGCTGGGAGAAGCCCATGCCCACGCCGCCGCCATGGTGCAGGGAGACCCAGGTGGCTCCGCCGGCGCATGCTGAGCAGGCCGTTGAGCAGCGGCCAGTCGGAGACCGCGTCGGTGCCGTCGCGCATGGCCTCGGTCTCGCGGTTGGGGCTGGCGACCGACCCGCAGTCCAGGTGGTCGCGGCCGATGACGATCGGCGCCTTGAGTTCGCCCGTGCGCACCATTTCGTTGAAGGCGAGGCCGGCCTTGTGGCGCTCGCCCAGGCCCAGCCAGCAGATCCGGGCGGGCAGGCCCTGGAAGCTGATGCGCTCCCGGGCCATCTCCAGCCAGCGATGGACGTGCCTGTTCTCCGGGAACAGCTCCTTGATCTTGGCGTCGGTGCGGTAGATGTCCTCCGGGTCGCCCGAGAGCGCCGCCCAGCGGAACGGGCCCTTGCCCTGGCAGAACAGCGGCCGGATGTAGGCGGGCACGAAGCCCGGGAAGTCGAACGCGTTGGCCACGCCGTTCTCCCTGGCCACCTGGCGGATGTTGTTGCCGTAGTCCACCACCGGGATGCCCAGGGCCTGGAAGTCGAGCATGGCCTGGACGTGCACGGCGCAGGAGCGGCCTGCCTCGGCGCCCAGGCGCGCGTGGGCGGAGGGGTCCGCCTGGGCGGCCTTCCACTGCGGCACGGTCCAGCCGATGGGCAGGTAGCCGTTGATCAGGTCGTGGGCCGAGGTCTGGTCGGTGACCAGGTCGGGCCGCATGCCGCCCGCCTTGGCCCTGCGCACCAGTTCCGGCAGCACCTCGGCGGCGTTGCCCAGCAGCCCGATGGATACCGGCTGGCGGCTGGCGCAGTGCTGCCGGACCAGGCGCAGGGCGTCGTCCAGGTCCCTGGCCTGCAGGTCCAGGTAGCGCGTGCGCAGGCGGAAGTCGATGCTGGTCTGCTGGCATTCGACGTTCAGGGACACCGCGCCGGCCAGGGTCGCGGCCAGCGGCTGGGCCCCGCCCATGCCGCCCAGGCCCGCGGTGAGGATCCAGCGCCCGGCCCAGTCGCCGCGCGTAGTGCTGGCGGCCGGCCTCGGCGAAGGTCTCGAAGGTGCCCTGGACGATGCCCTGGGCGCCGATGTAGATCCACGATCCGGCGGTCATCTGGCCGTACATGAACAGGCCCTTGCGGTCCAGCTCGTGGAACTTCTCCCAGGTGGCCCAGCGCGGCACCAGGTTGGAATTGGCGATCAGCACCCGGGGCGCGTCGGCGTGGGTCCTGAAGACGCCCACGGGCTTGCCGGACTGGATCAGCAGGGTCTCGTCGTCCTCGAGCTTCCTCAGCGCGGCGAGGATGGCGTCGAAGCAGGCCCAGTTGCGCGCGGCCCGGCCGATGCCGCCGTAGACCACCAGGGCCTTGGGGTTCTCCGCCACTTCCGGGTCCAGGTTGTTCTGGAGCATGCGGTAGGCGGCTTCGGTGAGCCAGCTCTTGCAGGTCTTTCCGGGGCCCCGGGGGGCCCGGATGACGCGGCTGGCGTCGATGCGCGGATCCTGTTCCACCGTCTGGGTCATACGTTCTCCTTTCGCTGTTTCTTTTCGAGCATGCCCGAAAGCCTGCCGTCGCCATGGGCCATGGCGCCCTCCAGCAGCGCCCGGGCGTCGGCCAGCAGCCGCGCGCAGCGCGCTTCCATGTCCGCGCGGAAGGCGGCGTCGGCGATGTCCTTGAGGTTGATGAGCACGTTCCAGATGCCGCCGCGCAGGCCGGCGAAGCCCATCTGGACGCCCACCATGGCGTCGGTGATGGAGGCCGGGTTGCCCGAGGCCATGGCCCGCTCCGCCGCGCGCATCACCTCGAAGCAGGCGCCGGCCGTGGCCCAGGGCACCTCCACCGCGAGCTTGAGGCCCTCCTGCATGGCGGCTTCCCGGGCGGCCTTCTCCGCGGCGCTGCCCTGGGGCAGGCGCCGGGCTTCCATGTAGGCGTTGAACGCGCTGGTGTCGTCGTCCACCGCCAGGATCAGCTGGTCCTTGAGCCGCTGGCCCTGCTCGGCGACCGCCAGCAGCGCCTCCTCGTCCTGGCCGCGCACCTTGCCCTGGGCCAGGTTGGCGACCATGGAAGCCAGGCCCGCGCCCAGCGCCCCGGCCAGGGCCGCGATGGATCCGCCGCCCGGCGCCGGGGTGTCGCGGCTGACCTCGTCCGCCAGCTCGGCGCAGGTCAGGTCGACCAGCGCGTGGTCCAGCTTGCGCGGCAGGCCCAGCACCTTCTTCTCGATCTCGAACGGCGCCACGTCGGCCAGGCCCATGGAGAACACGGCGTTCTCCAGCAGGTCGGGCACCGGGACGAAGGGCGACTTGCCCTGCAGCTTCAGGTAGAAGCGCCCGGCCTTGCGCAGCGCCTGGAACGGCACCAGGCCGACGATCTCGCTGCCGGTGACCACCAGGCCGCGCTCCGCCGCCATCCGGCGGGCGGCCTCCAGCACCGCCTCGGGCGGGGTCACCTTGTAGTCGGTCAGGTTGATGGAAAGCTGGGCCCGCTTGTAGGTGTCCACGTACCAGCCGATCGCCTTGCAGTGGGTGAACAGTCCGGCCTTGTAGACCTTCTGGCCCACGACGCCCTGGCCGGGGTCGACGTCGTTGAGGCGCAGCAGGCGGCCCAGGTCGTAGCCGTGCTGGTCGCGGCAGTGGGCCTCCAGCGCCTCGAAGGCGGGCGCGTCGAAGCCGCAGTTGCCGCACGGGAAGCAGCCCTCCGCGTAGCGCAGCTCCCTGCCGCTGCTGTAGAAGGCGCTGGTCTGGCCGCGCCGGGCCACCCGGCCCTTTTCGCGCAGCTCGAAGGCGATGTCGGTGGCGTGCGCCTTGTCGCGGCTGTTGAGGGTGATGTTGTAGGCGATCAGGAACTCCCGGGCGCCGGTGATCAGCGCGCCGGCCCTGGGGTCGAACCGGGCCGGGCCGAAATCGGGCGCCCAGTCGGGGTCCTGGAGCTTCTCGGCGAGGCCCTCGTACTCGCCCTTGCGCACCACGGCCAGGTTGCGCCTCTCCGGGCGGCTGGCGGCGTGCTCGTACAGGTAGACCGGCAGCTCCAGCTCCCGTCCCACCCGCTCGCCCAGCTGGCGCGCCAGACCCGCGCACTCCTCCAGGGTGATCCCCTCCACCGGCACGAACGGGCACACGTCGGTGGCGCCCATGCGCGGGTGGGCGCCGTGGTGGCTGGCCATGTCCAGCACCTGGGCGGCGGTCCTCACGGCCCGGAAGGCCGCCTCCAGCACCGGCTCCGGCGCGCCCACGAAGGTGACCACGGTGCGGTTGGTGTCCGCCCCCGGATCCACGTCCAGCAGCCGCACCCCCGCGACCGCCTCGATGGCGTCGGTGATCACCTTGATCTTGGCCAGGTCGCGGCCTTCGGAGAAGTTGGGGACGCATTCGACGACACGATGGGTCACGGGGATACCTCACGGGGTTCGGGAAGGATCGTGAACAAAGTACAGACATGCCTATACAATCATAAAACGCGACCACCCCCCAAGAAAAATCTCAAAAGATGGAAACTTCGCCGGATGGGTCCCGGAAGGGGCCCAAGCTTTTTATATACATATATTTGACCCGATCCGCCCGGTCGGCCGCTACCGGCCCAGGTGGATCTTGAAGTCCGGCGGCAGATCCGGCTGCTTGTTGCCCGGCCGGACCGGCGTGGCGTTGCTCATTCCGGAGCTGATGGACATGCCCTTGGTCATGTTGGCCCGGGCCGAATCGCTGGTGCTGCCGATGCCCTCCAGGCGCAGCTTGAACTCGCCGACGTTGGTGGCCCGCTTGAGGGCCTCCTCGACCGTGATGAGCCTTCCTGGAGCAGGAAATAGAGGCTCTGGTCGAAGGTCTGCATGCCGTACTGGGAGGTGCCCTGGGCGATCACCTCCCGCAGGCCCTTGGTCTTGTCCTTGTCCTCGATGCAGGCCCGGACGGTCTCCGTGGCCACCAGCACCTCCACCGCCGGCACCCGGCCCTGGCCGTCGGCCCGGGGCACCAGGCGCTGGCTGATGACGGCCCGGAGCACCTGGGCCAGCTGGATGCGGATCTGCTTCTGCTGGTGCGGCGGGAACACCGAGATCACCCGGTTGATGGTCTCGGCGGCGTCCAGGGTGTGCAGGGTGGAGAACACCAGGTGCCCGGTCTCGGCGGCGTGGATGGCGGTCTCGATGGTCTCGTAGTCGCGCATCTCGCCCACCAGGATCACGTCCGGGTCCTGGCGCAGCGCGGCCCGCAGGGCGGTGGAGAAGGACCGGCAGTCGGCCTCCACCTCGCGCTGGTTGATGATCGACAGGTTGTCCCGGTGCAGGTACTCGATCGGGTCCTCGATGGTCAGGATGTGCTCGGTGCGGGTGGCGTTGATCAGGTCGATCATGGCCGCCAGGGTGGTGGACTTGCCCGAGCCGGTGGTGCCGGTGACCAGCACCAGGCCGCGCTGCTCCTCGCAGATCTTGTTCAGCACCCGGGGCAGCATCAGGTCGTCGATGGAGAAGATGCGCCGCGGGATGACGCGCAGCACCATGCCCACCGTGCCGCGCTGGTTGAAGATGTTGCAGCGGAACCGGCCCAGCGCCGGGCACCGAGTAGGCCAGGTCGATGTCCATGTTCTCCTTGAACTTGGACTTCTGCCGGTCGGTGGCCATGATCGAGTAGGCCATGGCGATGGTGTCCTCCTGCACCAGCTTCTTGAACTGGGTGAGCTGGGTGAGCCGGCCCTTGATCCGGCCGATGGGGAAGTTGCCCACCTTCAGGTGCAGGTCGGACCCGCCCAGATCAACGATGGTGGTGAGCAGTTCGTTGATGTGCATGGCCGACTCCGATGATTTCCTTGATGAAACCCAACCCAGTACATTTCCCTAGTTTAGTCCCACCGGCCGAAATCCGTTCTACGGGAAATCACCCGGCCCTGTTAAAATCAAGGGTTCTGCCCCGGCTGCGCGCCGGGGCTCCCCAGTTCTTTACCAAGGACCCGCATGACCGCCATCGAGAAGATCCGCAACATCGCCATCATCGCCCACGTCGATCACGGCAAGACCACCCTGGTCGACGCCATGTTCAAGGGCGCCCACATGTTCCGGGACAACCAGCGGGTCCAGGAACGCGCCATGGACAGCAACGACCAGGAGCGCGAACGCGGCATCACCATCCTGGCCAAGACCACGGCCCTGCACTGGGGCGGCTACCGGTTCAACATCGTCGACACCCCGGGCCACGCCGACTTCGGCGGCGAGGTGGAGCGGGTGCTCAGCATGGTGGACTCGGTGCTGCTGGTGGTGGACGCCTTCGACGGCCCCATGCCGCAGACCAAGTTCGTCACCCGCAAGGCCCTGGCCCTGGGCCTGCGGCCGATCGTGGTGATCAACAAGGTGGACCGCCCCGGCGCGCGCCCGCTCTGGGCCCAGGACGCCGTGTTCGACCTGCTGATCGAGCTGGGCGCCACCGACGCGCAGCTGGACTTCTGCTGCGTGTTCGCCAGCGCCAAGCAGGGCTACGCCATGATGGACGTCAACGACCCCAGCGAAAGCCTCGACCCCCTGTTCGACGCCATCGTCAAGCATTGCCCGTTCCCCACCGGCAACCCCGCGGCCCCCCTGCAGATGCTGGTCACCCTGATGGACTACAACGACTTCGTGGGCCAGATCGGCATCGGCCGGATCGTCAACGGCCAGATCAAGGTCAACGACCCGGTGGCCCTGATCAAGCGCGACGGCACCATCCAGACCCAGAAGGTCACCATGCTCTACGGCTTCGAAGGCCTCACCCGGGTCAACCTGGCCCAGGCCTCGGCCGGCGAGATCATCGCCCTGGCGGGCATCCCGGACATCCGGGTCGGCGAGACCATCGCCTCCCTGGACGATCCCCAGGCCCTGGAATACGTGGAGATCGACGAGCCCACCATCTCGATGATGTTCGTGGTGAACAACGGCCCCTTCGCCGGCCAGGACGGCAAGTACACCCAGAGCCGGCGCATCCGCGAGCGCCTCATGAAGGAACTGCAGTTCAACGTGGCCCTGCGGGTGGAGGACACGGACAGCCCCGATTCGTTCAAGGTCTCCGGCCGGGGCGAACTGCACCTGTCGGTGCTGATCGAGACCATGCGCCGGGAAGGCTTCGAGCTGTGCGTGAGCCGGCCCGAGGTGATCCTGCACACCGACCCCGCGACCGGCGAGAAGATGGAGCCCTACGAGGATCTCTCCATCGACGTGCCGGAAGTGTCCATGGGCATCGTCATGGAGAAGCTGGGCGGGCGCAAGGCGGAGATGCAGGACATGGGCCAGGAGCTGGGCCGGGTGCGCCTGCACTTCAAGATCCCCAGCCGCGGCCTGATCGGCTACCGCTCCGAGTTCATGACCGACACCCGGGGCGAAGGCATCATCCACAGCCTGTTCAGCCACTACGGCCCCTACAAGGGCGAACTGCCCCGGCGCAAGAACGGCGTGCTGGTCTCCATGGACGCCTGCGACGCCGTGGGTTTCGCCATGATGAGCCTGGAGGACCGCGGCGTCATGTTCGTCCACCCCGGCACCAAGTGCTACGAAGGCATGATCGTCGGCGAGCACGCGCGGGAGAACGACCTGGTCGTCAACATCGGCAAAGTCAAGAAACTCAGCAATATGCGCTCATCCGGCGCCGACGAGGCGACCCGCATCACCCCGCCCCGGGACCACACCCTGGAGCAGGCGCTGGAATACATCGAGGACGACGAGCTGGTGGAGGTGACCCCCAACTTCATCCGCATGCGCAAGCGCATCCTTTCGGAGAACGAGCGAAAGAAGGCCGAGCGCCGGTCCTCCAACTAGGAGCCTGTCCAAGTTAAGCACCCGGGTCCCGACCGTCGCCCCGTTCGTCGTCGCCGGCAAGGCCGGCGCCAACGGGAAAGCAACGAAGGCCGACGTTCGACGGTGTTCGCACGCTGGCCCTTCGTAGCGGCTGGTGACAGGTTGTGGGGCCGGGCTCTCCAGGTACGGCCTGGGGCCCAAGGGGCCCGACCCGAGGGGGGGCTTGGTTCCTTGCGAGGCGCGCCGACCGTTCAGTTTGGGGGCGTTTCGCGCGTACCAGAAAGATCCGGGGAATCCTCGCGCCAAAGCTAATGTTGGGCCGAGCGTGTACGATAAGAGAAGTATGACCAAGCGATTCCGGCCCTGGGACCCCAAACAGAAGTGGCTGTTGCCACCCGAGATCACCGAATTCATTCCCGAGGGGCATCCCGCCCATTTCGTGCGGGACCTCGTGGTCGAGGAACTGGACCTCAGCGCCATCCTCGGTTCCTACGTGGAAGACAAAGGTTTTCCGCCGTTCCACCCGGCGATGATGACCGGTCTCCTGCTTTATGCCTACACCCAGGGCGTGTTCTCCTCCCGGAAAATCGCCAAGGCCTGCATCGAGAGGATGGATTTCGCGGCGGTGACCGGGTTCCAGAAACCGGATTTCCGGACCATCAGCCTGTTCCGCAAGCGGCACCTGGCCGCTCTGGGCGGTTTGTTTCAGCAGGTGCTCATGTTGTGCCGGCAGGCCGGGCTGGTGGCCTTGGGGCACGTGGCCTTGGATGGGACTAAGGTCAAGGCTAATGCGAGCAAGCACAAGGCCATGAGCTACGACCGGATGGTGAAGGCCGATAACGAGTTCGCCGAGGTGGTGAAGGGCTGGCTGGACCAGGCGGAGATCACCGATCTGGGCGAGGATTACCGGTTCCGGAACCGCCAGGGCGATGAGTTGCCGGCCTGGGTGGCGAACAAGGTGGAGCGGATGAAGAAGATCCGGGAAGCCAAGGCGGCCCTGGAGCAGGAGGCCATCACCAAGGCCAAGGAAGACGAGAACAAACCCAAGAAGAAGGCCAAGCGCAAGAAGCAGGATGATGATGAGGATCCGCCCGGGCCGCCTGAGCCTCCGAAACCCGAGCCCAAGGCCCAGCGCAATTTCACCGATCCGGAAAGCCGGATCATGCCCACCAAGAACGGCTTCGAACAGTGCTACAACGCCCAGGCCGGGGTGGACGCCAAAGCCCAGGTGATCGTGTCCTGCGACGTCGTGAACACCAACGCCGATTGCCCCCAGTTGCTGGCCATGGTGGATCAGGTTCGGGCCAACCTGGGCCGGAAACCCGACGTCTGCTCAGCGGATGCTGGCTACTGTTCTGAGGCCAACCTGGAAGGCATGGCCGCCAGGCACATCAGAACCTACATCGCGACAGGCCGGCAGAAGCACGGCACCAAGGCTGCGACCCATGCGAAGAATGGCAAGACCGGGAGTCTGGTGGCCGCCATGCGGGACCGATTGAAGCGCGGGGGCTGGCGCAGCCCTTACCGATTGCGCAAGCAGGTGGTCGAGCCAGTGTTCGGCCAGATCAAGCAAGCCATGGGCTTCCGCCAGTTTCTGCTGAGGGGCCTCGCCAAGGTCAAGGCCGAGTGGCAGCTTGTCTGCACCGCGCACAACCTCCTGAAACTCGCGAGGGCCACTTCCTGAAGCCTGGGGGCCTGAATCAGGGTATCATACCAATTTGCCGTCAAACGTAGAGTATTCAGGCCGCCGATTCAGTAATCCAAGGGAACGCCACCATGGAACGGAGAATCTCTGGGGATTCGTGGAGACGGCGGAGGCTTGTTTCCACGAGGTCCATCACCCTGTCCAGGTCAGGGAGCACCTGGTTCCGGATGTCGTTCTCGCGGATATATTCCCAGACATGCTCAGCTGGGTTCAGTTCCGGGCTGTAGGGTGGAAGCGACAGCAGGGTCATGTTCGCTGGGACAACGAGGTCGTTGGCTTTGTGCCATCCGGCGCCATCGAGCAGCATGACGCAGTGGTCATTGGGGAACTGTGCTGACGAATGGGCCAAGAAGATCGACATCAGCTTGGCGTCCACCCACGGCAGGATCATGGACGTCATCTGACCGTCCTGGGGGCAAACGGCCACGTAGGCGTATACGTATTCTCGGACGACCTGACTGCCAACCGATGGACGCAAAGGCATGGGTGCCCAGCAACTGCGGCCATCGCTGATTCGGCCGAAGCGTCCTTCATCCTGGAACAGAAGCCGCAGTGGCGTTCCTTTTGGAAGGCCAGCAACTATGGTTTGGAGCTTTTCTGGGAGTTTTTTTTAAAGGCCGCAGCAGCGGCGGGGTTCTGCTTCACATGGCGGGGACGAGGCGCCAGCTTTCGCCACTCGTGGCGGTGGAGAAGTTTGTAGACATAGTCCAGGGATACCTCCTGACCAAGACGCTGGCAGAGGGCCGGGTGCAGGTGTTTGGCTGTGAGAATGTCCCCACCCTCGGCGCGAGCCAACTGTTGGCTCAGGAATTCCCGTTCCTCATCAGGCGTCATCAACCCCCAGCGTCTCCCTCCACGCCCCTGCCGGTCCAGGCCGGCTGGCCCGAGGGTGTTGTACTCACCAATCCATTTCCAGATCGACTGGGTCGAGACCAGGAGCAGTTCCGCGATGCTATGGGCCGGTAACTTCCCGGAGTGCGTGAGCCAGACGGCTAGACGCCGCTGGTAGGCCGTCTTGTCTGGTGCCTCCTTGACCCACTCCATGAGTTGGTCCGTCGTGAACCAAGGTGTTAGTTCAGATGGCGTCCTCATGAATCCCCTCCTGAGAGAGAGGATACATTACTCTATGTTTGACGTCAAATTGGTATCAGAGGCCCTATATCGGCTTTCCGATCACTTTGCCGGCGCCTACCGGTACTTTTGCCCTCCGTTTTTCAGGGAACGGTCTGACCTGGAGCGACGAAGGAGCGGAAGGTCAGAACGTTCCCTGAAAAACGACCCTGGCAAAAATCCGGGACACGGATCAATACGTAGACGGGCTCCTAGGTCGTTCCGCCCGTCGCGCCTTGCGGTCGGCTTCGGGTTCCGGGTTCTTGCGCCGACCCACTGTTGCGTGGTCCGCTTGCAACGTCCTCGCTGCGCTCCGGGCGATGCAAGCGGCCACGCTGCTCCTTCCCCCCAGGGCCGAGTCGATTCGTCTTCGTTTCAAAGAACAAAAATCAAATAACCATCCTGGGACCCTTGGCCTTCCAGGGAGCGGCCCCCTCGCCCCCATGCCGCCAACCGAAGGAACCCCCACCCCAGGCGGGGAAGGACAGCGTGAGACCTTGGCGCACGCGCAGGAGGCGAAGCCGACGAGCATGCGGCAAGGCTCTCACGCACCGGTGGGTCGGCGCACCCCCACGGGACCCGCCACCACCCGCCAGGTACGACGCGCGGAACCACGGACGCCAGAGTCGATCCGGCCCAGAGGGATCTTGGGCACATCTGCCCCTGCCCCCAGTTGAAAGTAAATGACTTACCTGTCACCCTCAGGCGACGGGCTATGATTTTGGCTTTGCGAATGACATACTGGCTTACCCCTGGCAGTCGCAGGGGCGTGGGCACCATTCCGATTCTTTCGGGCCAGTCGCGCCGCTGGAAGCGTGAACCGCTCCAGCATCAGTAGTTGCAATTTCCTTGACGCTCCCCGCCGTGAGACCGCCCCCGGGCGGGAGTGCCCCGGCGGGGCCCTGAACGAAAGGTGGCAAGCGGATGTTCCTGGTCGTCAGCAACGAGGAGATCGCACCTCAACTGCACCGGATGGTCATCGCCGCGCCGCGGGTGGCCCGCTCGCGCAAGCCCGGGCAGTTCGTCATCATCCGCTGCGGCCAGGGGCGGGAGCGCATCCCGCTCACCATCGCCGACGACGATGCCGCGGCCGGCACCATCACCCTGATCATCCAGGCGGTGGGCATCAGCACCCGGGAGATCGTCGCGGTCCCGGCCGGCGGCTTCATCTCCGACGTGGCCGGCCCCCTGGGCGAGCCCACCGAGATCGAGAAGATCGGCCGGGTGGTCTGCGTGGGCGGCGGCGCCGGCACGGCGGTGCTTTACCCGCTGGCCAAGGGCCTGGCCGAGGCCGGCAACGAGCTGACCACCATCATCGGCGGGCGCAGCGAGAAGTACGTCATCCTGCAGCGGGAGCTGGGGGCGTTCTCGAAGCATCTGCACACCACCACCGAGGACGGCACCTCCGGAGAGAAGGGCTTCGTCACCCTGCCCCTGAAGCGCATCCTGGAAGACCCCGGGCAGCGCCCTGCGGCGGTCTACGCGGTCGGCCCGGTGCCGATGATGAAGGCGGTGTGCGATCTCACCCGGGACTACGGGGTGCGCACCATCGTTTCGCTCAACCCGATCATGGTGGACGGCACCGGCATGTGCGGCGGCTGCCGGGTGACGGTGGGCGGCAAGATCAAGTTCGCCTGCGTGGACGGCCCGGAATTCGACGGGCACCAGGTGGATTTCGCGCGAACTGTCGGCCCGCCAGGCCACCTACCTCGAGCTGGACGCCCACGGCTGCCGGCTGGACCAGCAAATCGCCGCACTGAAAAAGGACTGATCCATGACCAAACTGTCCGTCAAAGAGCGCATGGCCATCAAACGGGTCAAGATGATCGCGCAGGACGCCAAGGAGCGCGCCTGCAACTTCCGCGAAGTCAACCAGGGCCTGACCCCCGAGCTGGCCATGGAGGAAGCCAACCGCTGCCTGGTCTGCAAGAACAAGCCCTGCATGGAAGGCTGCCCGGTGGGCGTGCGCATCCCCGAATTCCTCGACGGCCGTGGCCGCTGGGCGATTTCGAGCAGGCGGCCAAGATCCTCCGGGTGGACAACGCCCTGCCCGCCACCACCGGCCGGGTCTGCCCGCAGGAAGTCCAGTGCGAAGGCGTGTGCATCCGCGGCAAGAAGGGCGAGCCGGTGGCCATCGGCTGCCTGGAGCGCTTCGTGGCCGACTGGGCCGCCGCGCAACATGCCCAGGGAACAGCCCCCGGCGGTCCAGACCGGGTTCCGGGTCGCCGTGGTGGGCTCCGGCCCCGGCGGCCTGACCGACCGCGGGCGAACTGGCCCGCATGGGGCACAAGGTGCACGTGTTCGAGGCGCTCCACGACACCGGCGGCGTGCTGCGCTACGGCATCCCCGAGTTCCGCCTGCCCAAGACCATCGTCGACCGCGAGGTGGAGAACCTGCGCGCCCTGGGCGTCGACCATCGAGTGCAACGTGATCATCGGCCGGACCCTCACCGTCGACGAGATCGCCGAGGACTTCGACGCCGTGTTCATCGCCAACGGCGCCGGCCTGCCCATGTTCCTGAACGTCCCCGGCGAGAACCTCAAGGGCGTCTATTCCGCCAACGAGTACCTCACCCGGGTCAACCTCATGGGCGCCTGGCTGGACGTGGAAGGCGGCACCCCCATCGCCCGCGGCGAGACCGTGGTGGTGTTCGGCGCCGGCAACGTGGCCATGGACTCGGTGCGCACCGCCAAGCGCCTGGGCGCCGCCCACGCGATCTGCGCCTACCGCCGCACCCGGGCCGAGATGCCCGCCCGGGCCGAAGAGATCGAGCACGCCGAGGAGGAAGGCATCGACTTCCAGTTCCTGGTCGCGCCGCTCGAGATCCTGGGCGACGCAAAGGGCTGGGTGCGGGCCGTCAAGCTGCAGAAGATGGAACTGGGCGAACCCGACGCCTCCGGCCGGCGCCGCCCGGTGCCCATCCCCGGCAGCGAGTTCGAGATGCCCTGCGACATCGTCGTGGTGGCCCTGGGCACCACCGCCAACCCCCTGCTCACCAACACCACCCCGGACCTCAAGCTGAACAAGTGGAAGAACATCGTGGTGGACGAAAACCAGGCCACCACCATGGAGGGGGTGTTCGCCGGCGGCGACATCGTGCGCGGCGGCGCCACGGTCATCCTGGCCATGGGCGACGGCAAGAAGGCCGCCTTCGGCATCGACAGCTACCTGAAGGGCAGGACGCCCAAGAACAAGCAGTAGCTCGACCTAGCCCCTGGCGTAGCGCTGCAGTTTCTGGATGTCCAGGATGCGCACCACCGGGAAGGTGCTCTGGATCAGCCCGAGGTCGGCCAGCAGGCGCAGCGCCCGGCTGAACGCTTCCCGGCTGGCGCCGATGCACTGGGCCAGGTCCTCCTGGGTCTCCCGGAACTCCACCAGGGCCCGCCCCGGATTGCGCCCCTGGTACTCGAGGATCAGCTGGCGCCACCCGCTCGGGCACGCTGTGCAGGCTGAGGGTCTCCACCAGGGAGATCAGGTGGCGGATCTTGCCGGCGAAATGCTGGATGAGGCACATGGCCACGGCGTTGTTGCGCGCGGCCATCAGCCGCAGGGGCATGGCCGGGATCAGCCAGCACTCGGTGTCACCGTGGGCCTCGGCGCCGGAAGCGGCCAGGCCGCCGTCGAAGACCTGCACCTCCCCCACGCAGGTGCCCGGCTGGAGGATGTCGATGACCTGGACCTTGCCCCGCCCGTCGGTCCGGAAAACCTTCAGGGCCCCCTGGATCACCACGAACACCCCGGGCATGCCTTCCCCCTGGGCGAACACCGGGGCGCCGTCGGCGTAGCGCCTGAGTTCGCTCACGCCGGCAAGTTCTTCCGCCTCCGGAACGGGCAGGCCGGCCAGATAATCGATTCTTCGCAAGTTGACCACCGCCTGCCCCATAGGTCCCCGTTCCTTCACAGTGATTTGTATCACACCTTCGAGGCGGCCGGGAACAAGGGTTATTCTTTCGGACAGACGGCTCTGTTGGGAAAGTTCAAAATCCGAGCCTTTTTAAAAGGCAAAACATGCCCAATGAAAAAAGCCCCGCACCGCGGGGCTTTTCAACAGATGGGCATAGACTACTTTACGCGCTCCATGAAGGTCCGATCCACGGTGTTGACCCGGATCTTTTCGCCGGCCTCGATGTAGGGCGGGACGCCGACGGTGACGCCGTTCTCCAGCTTGGCCGGCTTGTACGAACCGGTGGCGTTGGCATTCTTCATGACCGGCTCGGTCTCCAGGATCTCCAGCACGACGCTGGGGGGGAGCGTGATGCTGAGCGGGTTGCCGTCGTGGAACTCCACCTCCACCTGCATGTTCGGCTGCAGGAAGGCGGCGTCCTCGCCCAGGAACTCCCTGGGCAGTTCGATCTGCTCGTAGGTTTCGTTGTTCATCAGCACGAAGTGGTCGCCATCCTCGTAGAGGAATTCCATCATGTGCTGCTCAAGGCTGACCTTGTCCACCTTCTCGGAGGAGCCGAACCGGTTCTCCCGGTTCAGGCCGTCCTTCAGGCGCTTCATCTTGGTGGCGATGCGGGCGGGCAGGTTGCCGGGGGTCTGGTGCTCCACGAAGGTGACCCGGCAGAGCTCGTTCTCGAAATTGACGATCATCCCGACCCGGAGCTGGACTGCATTGATGAACGGCATGGATTCTCCTCGATGACTTCCCTTGAAACCGACCTGCCTCGAAACCGAAAATGGCCCCCGAGGGAACCCAGGGGCCGCTTGGATCTTGGTGGTGGGCATACCAGGATTCGAACCTGGGACTTCTACCGTGTGAAGGTAGCACTCTACCGCTGAGTTATACGCCCGCGGCTCATCAGAATAGCAAATCCGCCGCGATTGTCCAGGGGAAAGCTTTCACGATTGTTTCACAGCCCGGGCCATGGCCTGGGCGAAGCGCCCCGCCTGGGCCGCGGGGAGCCCGCAGATGCCCACCCGCAGTCCGTCCGGCAGCGGCACCACGTAGACGCCCTGCTGCTTCAGGCTGGCGCAGACCGCCGAAGGATCGGCCGCCTTCAGGGCGATGAAGAAGCCGCCCACCCAGGGCGCGCCCGCCATGCCCTCGGCCTTGAGGGCCGCGTCAAGGGCCTGGGCGCGCGCTTCCAGCACGCCCGACCAGTGCCGGTGCTCGGCCTGGAGCGCCGCCTGGCGCCCGGCGTCCCGGTCCAGGCGCTGCATCAGCGACTGGGCGGCCCGGGGGCAGTTGGAGTAGGTGCCGCGGCAGGTGGTGGCGAGCGCCGCCTGCAGCGCGCCGTCGCGCGCCCACGGGAACACCAGGGCCCCGCCCCGGCCGCCGTACAGGGTGAGCGACTTGGACAGGGAGAGGCTGGCCCCCACCAGCACCCGGCCCTCCTCGCCCAGTTCGGCGTAGTGGTCGAGCGCCGCCCTCACGTGGCCGGGGTCCGCGGTGTAGTCGAGGTAGGCGCAATCCAGGTGCAGGGTCACCGGGCCGCGCTCGGCCAGCCTGCGCAGGACCGCCATCAGCGCGTCGCGGTCGGCCCGGGTGAAGCTCCGGCCGGTGGGGTTGTGGCAGGGATCGTTGAGCCAGACCAGCAGCCGCTTCTGGCGCTCCATGAGGGCGCTCCCGGCGCGCATCCAGGCCTCGGCGTCCAGCCCCTGGCCGGGCTCGGGGAAGGGCGCGGTGGCGATGCCCGCCCCGTTTTCAGAGGCCAGGGTGGCGTAGGGCCCCCAGAAGGGCGCCGCGGTCAGCAGCCGCATGCCCGGTTCGAGCAGGTTGCGCACCGATACGGCCAGGGCGCCGCTGCCGCCGGGGGTGGCGCAGCCCGCGCCGAACCCGTCCAGCTTCGGCCAGTGCCGGCGCACCAGGGCGCGCAGGAAGCCGGGATCGCCGGCGATGGGCGCGTACGGGCATCGTCTCCGCCGGGGTCAGCTCGCGCCACATCTCCTTGATGGTCTCCAGCAGCACCAGTTCGCCCGCATCGTGGCGAGCGCGCCCAGGGTGGCGTTCAGCACGTCCTCGCCCGCGGCCTTGCGCTTCTGCGCCTCGGCGTTGAGGGTGAAGATGGGATCGTCCGCCGGGAACTGGCGACGGGCCGGGATGAGATGTTCAAGCATTGCGTCCGCCTTTTGACATGATCTTGAAAGACAAATCATAGCCGTCCTGCCCAGGAAATGCTCGCCGGCGCTATTCTGGGCGACCGAGGTGGAACTTGATCTATCCCTTCCAAGGCATGGCCCCCAGGATCGGCGAGCGGGTCTTCATCGCCCCCAGCGCCACGGTGCTGGGCGACGTCTCGCTCGGCGACGACGTGTCCATCTGGTTCAACTGCGTGCTGCGGGGGGACGTCAACGCCGTGCAGCATCGGCGCGCGCTCCAACATCCAGGACCTCTGCTGCCTGCACGTCACCAACCACCAGTGGCCGCTGCGCATCGAGGAGGAGGTGAGCGTCGCCCACAACGTGATGCTGCACGGCTGCACCCTGCGCAAAGGGGCGCTGGTGGGCATGAGCACCACCATCATGGACGGCGCCGAGGTGGGCGAGGGCTGCCTGGTGGCGGCCGGCTCGCTGCTGAGGGAGGGCTTCAAGGCGCCGGCGCACACCCTGGTGGCGGGCTGGCCGGCCCAGGTGAAGGGCCCCCTCTCCCCGGGCCAGCTGGCCCTGGTGGCCGGCGTCTGGCCGCGCTACGTCCGCTACAAGGAAGCCTACTTCAAGGACGGCTGGGCCATGGCGGTCGGCACCGACATGCCCCTTCCCGGAACCTGGCTTCGAAGCCGGACACCCTTTCCCTTGACCCTGGCGCCCCGGCGCCGGCGCGGACCGTTCATTTCTTATGGCCCGGGAGGCGGGGTCTCCGGCTAGACTTTCCTTCTAATTATGCAAACACCCATGCATCCCCTACTGATCCTTCGTGTCCACACCGATCTCCGCCTGGGCCTCGGCCACGTCGCCCGCGCCCTGGTGCTGCAGGAGCAGTGGCGGGCGCTGGGCGGCACGGCCTGCGTCGCCGTCTCCGGGGACGAGCGGGCCCGGCGGGTGGGCGCCGGCCGGCACCCCTGGCTCGACCAGGACCTGCCCTGCGCCGCCGTGGACCTGGGCGAAGACCCGCATGCGGGCCTGCCCGAGGACCTGAAGGCCGGGGCCGCCGTCGTGCTGGTGGACCACTGGGAGGCCAGCGCGGCCGAACTGCAGGCGCTGCGGCCGCTCAAGGTGGCCATGATGGAGGACGAGGCGGACGCCCACGAGAAGGCCGACCTGCTGTTCCAGCCCTTCCTGGAGGGCGTCGAGCTGGCCGGCCTCGCCCCTGAAGCTGGTGAACGGCCGCAAGGTCCGGCCCCTGGAGACCTGGAACGGCAACTGCCGCATCCTGCGCGGTTCGCAGTTCATCGTGGTGGACGGCCAGGCCCTGCAGGCCCGGCCCCGGCGCGAGCCGCTGCAGCCGCTGGCGGTGCACAAGCTGCTGGTGACCTTCGGCGGCACCGACGGGCCGGGGCTGGCCCGGCGCGCCTTCGAGGTGCTCAGGGCGCTCACCCTCGCCGGCAGCTGGACCGGCACCTGCACCCTGCTGGCGCCCCGGGGCCTCGACCTGCCCCCCTTCCCCGGCTGCCGGATCCTGGAATCCCTGCCCGGGCTCACCCGGCGCATCCCCGAGTTCGACGCCCTGTGGTGCGCCGGCGGGGTGACCCTGTCCGAGGCCATGTGCATGGGCATCCCGGCCGCCACCTGGGGCCAGAACGAACGCCAGCACTTCATGCTCTCGGACATCGCCCTGCACAACGGCTGCCTGGACCTCGGCCTGGGCAGCGAAGCCGACCCCGGCGCCACCGGCGCCTCCCTGGCCCAGTGGCTCGGTCCCGAAGGCCAGGAGGCGCGCCAGGAGCAGGTCCGGGACGGCATGGCGCTGGTCGACGGGATGGGCGCCAGCCGGGTCGCCCAGGAACTCTGGGCCCTGGCCGCAACGTGACCTACGGAATGTGAAAACATCGCTTGACCCCATGCGGGTATGGCGATAAGGTTTTCTTTCTGCGCACCCCGTGGAGGGTGGCGTTCTGAGTATGTCCTTACGGAAGTTTCGGAGTTTGGCCATGAGCACCTATTTCCCCAAAGGCCCGGACAAGATCACCCGCAAGTGGTTCGTGGTTGACGCCACGGGACTGCCGGTGGGCCGTCTGAGCACGGTCGTCGCCGATGTGCTCTCCGGCAAGAGCAAGCCCACCTGGACCCCGTTCCTCGACATGGGCGACCATGTGGTGGTGATCAACGCCTCCAAGGCCGTCTTCACCGGGAAGAAGGGCACCACCAAGATGTACCGCCGCACCACCACCCAGCCCGGCAGCATGGTGGAAGTGCGCGCCGATGTCATGAAGAAGACCTTCCCCAGCCGCATCATCGAGAGCGCCGTGAAGGGCATGCTCCCCAAGGGTCCCCTCGGGCGCGCGATGTACCGCAAGCTGAAGGTGTATGAGGGCGCCGAGCACCAGCAGGCCTCCCAGTCCCCCGAACCCATGACGATCAAGCTGTAACCTTACCGAGGCAACACATGGCGATTTCCCAAAACTACGGAACTGGCCGGCGCAAATCCTGCACCGCCCGCGTCTTCCTGCGCCCCGGCACCGGCAAGGTCGTGGTCAACGGCCGCACCCTGGAGAACTACTTCCCCAACGCCGTGCTGCGCATGGTGGTGCACCAGCCCCTGACCCTGGCCGACCTGGAGAACAAGTTCGACCTGGTCGTCACCGTCTCCGGCGGCGGCCCCGCCGGACAGGCCTCGGCCATCCGCATGGGCCTCTCCCGCGCCCTGCTGAGCTACAACGACCAGCTCAAGAGCATGCTGCGCCAGGCGGGGCTGCTCACCCGCGATCCGCGCATGAAGGAACGCAAGAAGCCCGGCCAGATGGGCGCCCGCCGTCGCTTCCAGTTCTCGAAGCGCTAATCCTTGCCAACGCCATTCCGAGCCGGGGAGACATGTTCTCCCCGTCTTTGTCTCTGACGGGTTCCCCCCACCGGCGGAACCGATTCGGGCGGAACCTTCCGCCTTTCATCCCACACCCCCAGGGAGGCCATCATGGCTGCGATTCAAATGAAGGAACTGCTCGAAGCGGGCGTCCATTTCGGGCACCAGACCAAGCGCTGGAACCCCAAGATGAAGAAGTACATCTTCGGCGCGCGGAACAGCATCTACATCATCGACCTGCAGAAGACCCTCCGGCTCTGGAACCAGGCCGCCAACTTCCTGACCAAGTCCGCCAGCGAAGGCAAGACCTTCCTGTTCGTCGCCACCAAGCCCCAGGCCCAGGAGCTGATCGCCGAGCAGGCCCAGCGCTGCGGCGCCTTCTACGTGAACAACCGATGGCTGGGCGGCATGCTCACCAACTTCGCCACCATCAAGAAGTCCCTGGACAAGCTGAAGGAGATCGAGGCCGCCCTGAACGATCCCGGCCCGCACCGCGACGCTCTCCAAGAAGGAGATCCTCACCCTGACCCGCGCCAAGGAGAAGCTGGAAGCCTCCTTCGCCGGCATCCGCGACATGCGCGCGGTGCCCGACGTGATCTTCGTGATCGACCCGCACCGGGAGGACATCGCCGTCACCGAGGCGGTCAAGCTGGGCATCAAGCTGGTGGGCCTGGTGGACACCAACTGCGACCCCGACAAGATCAGCTACGTGATCCCCGCCAACGACGACGCGATCCGCTCCATCCTCCTGTTCTCCGAGCGCGTGGCCGACTCCATCCTGGAAGGGCGCCAGTCGTTCCAGGACAAGAGCGACAGCGACGACATGAAGGCCATGATGGCCGAAAAGATGGCTGAAGGCGCCGAAGCCTAGGCTGCAACATGCGAGCGGTCAGGCGTCGGCTGGAACTGGCTGATTCCTGACCGTTTCCAATTCAGGTTCCAAACCAAGGAGTCACACAATGGCTTATACCGCCCTGGATGTCAAAGCCCTCCGCGACAAGACCGGTCTCGGCATGATGGACTGCAAGAAGGCCCTGGAAGAGAACGGCGGCGACATGGACAAGGCCATCGACTACCTGCGCAAGAAGGGCCTGGCGGCCTCGGCCAACAAGGCCAGCCGCATCGCCGCCGAGGGCATCGTCGAGTCCTACATCCACCCCGGCGGCCGCGTCGGCGTGCTGATCGAGCTGAACTGCGAAACCGACTTCGTGGCCCGCACCGAGCCCTTCCAGCGCCTGGTGCGCGAGATCGCCATGCACGTGGCGGCCCACGACCCCGCGCCGCGCTTCGTCAGCAAGGAGGAGGTCACCCAGTCCTTCCTGGAGAAGGAGAAGGAGATCGCCACCGAACAGGCGCTGGCCACCGGCAAGCCGGCCAACGTGGTCGAGAAGATCGTCGAAGGCAAGATGAACAAGATCTTCGAGGAAGTCTGCCTGCTCGAGCAGAAGTTCATCATGAACGACGATGTCACCGTCGCCCAGTACCTCTCCACCAGGACCGCCGAGATCGGCGAGAAGCTCAGCATCCGCCGCTTCACCAAGTATGTGCTGGGCGAAGGCCTGGAAAAGCGCAAGGATGACTTCGCGGCCGAAGTGGCCGCCCAGTCCGCCGCCGCCGCCAAGTAGGGCGCCCTGATCACGCAAGCTCAACCGAAAAGGCGGCCGACGGCCGTCTTTTCCATGTCAAGAGGTTCCCCGATGAGCAAAGTCGCATGGTTGTTTCCGGGCCAGGGTTCCCAGGCCGTGGGCATGGGCGTGGACCTGGCCGCGGCCGAACCCGCGGCCCAGGCCGTGCTCCAGGAGGCCGACGAGGCCCTGGGCTTCCCCCTCTCGGCGCTGATGGCCCAGGGCCCCGAGGAGCAGCTGAAGCTCACCGAGCACACCCAGCCCGCCATCCTCACCCACAGCACCATGGTGGTCCGGGCGTTCGGCGCGCGCCTGCCCCAGCCCGACTTCGTGGCCGGCCACTCCCTGGGCGAGTACAGCGCCCTGGTGGCCAACGGCGCCCTTAGCTTCGGCGCCGCGGTGCACCACCGTGCGCGAGCGCGGGCCGGGCCATGCAGGCGGCGGTGCCGGTGGGCGTGGGCGCCATGGCGGCGATCCTCGGCACCGCGGCCGCCGATGTGGAAGCCGCCTGCCGCGCCGCCCAGGCCCAGACCGGCCAGGTGGTGGTGCCCGCCAACTTCAACGGCCCCGGCCAGATCGTCATCGCCGGCCACGCCGAGGCGGTGGAGACCGCCATGGAGCTGCTCAAGGCCCGCGGCTGCCGCAAGATGATGAAGCTGCCGGTGAGCGCCCCCTTCCACAGCCCGCTGATGGAGCCCGCCCGGCCGCACATGCAGCCGCTGCTCGAGGCCCTGGAATTCGCCGTCCCCTCCTGCCCCCTGGCCAACAACGTCGACGCCGCCCTGGTGAGCGACCCGGACCGGCTGCGCGACGGCCTGGTGCGCCAGATCCCCGGCGCCGTGCGCTGGGAGGCCCTCACCGCCCTGCTGCTGGAGCAGGGCGTCACCACCTTCTTCGAGCTGGGCCCCGGCAAGGTCCTGGCCGGCCTGGTGAAGCGCCAGGCCAAGGAGGCCGGGATCGAGGTGAAGGCCTTCTCCATCGCCGGCCCCGAAGACTTCCTGGCGGCCATGGCCTAGATGGACCTCGTCTACCTGCACGGCTTCGCCTCGGGCCCCCACGGCGCCAAGGGCACCCACTGCCGGGATTGGGCCGCGGCGAGGCAGCATCCCGTTCCATGCCCCGGACCTGAACCTGCCCGACTTCGAGCACCTCACCCTCACCGCCCAGGTGGCGGCGGTGGCCGAGCTGCTCGGCGGCCTTCGCGAGCCGCCGGTGGTGGTGGGCTCCAGCATGGGCGGCCTGGTGGCCGCCGCCGCCGCGCGCCAGGGCGCGCCCATGGCCCGGCTGATCCTGCTGGCCCCCGCCTTCGGCTTCGCCCGGCGCCGGCTGTCGGGGCGGCGCTGGGCCGGCTACCGCAGGCGCGGCACCATGCCCACCTACCACCACGCCCGGGGCCGCTGGCTCACCCTGGGCCCGGAGCTCCTGGCGGACCTGCCCCGGTGGCGGGACGACGACCAGTGGCGGCTGGACCTGCCGGTGGCGATCCTGCACGGCCGCAGGGACGACGCGGTGCCGCTGGCGGAAAGCCAGGCCTTCGCCGCGCGGCAACCCGGGCGCGATGCTGCAGGGTGCTGGATGACGACCACGGGCTGCTGGCCCCGGTTGCGCTGGAGGCACTGGACGACGCTGCTGGCCGAGGCCTTCCGGGCTTAGCCCCAGTCGGACGGCAGCCGGCGCTCCGCTTCCTCCTGGCCCACGGGTCGAAGTTGGAATCACTCAGATCCAAAGCACCAGCACCAGCCCCGCCGCCCCCAGCCCCGTCAGCATGACCAGGCTCCACAGCCCCGCCTTGCCCCGGGCCAGGGAATAGGCGTAGAAGCCCTTGATCAGGTTGTTGCAGGCGGCGGCGATGAGGATGCCGGTCGCGGCGACCCGCAGGGAGGTCGACAGGCCCGCTTCGTGGGTCATGCCCATGATGAAGGGATCCACGTCGGTCAGGCCCATGACGGCGGCCAGGGAGTAGATGCCCCGGCTGCCCAGGTAGGTCAGGGCCAGGTGGGTGGCGACCAGCATGAGCACGAACAGCAGGGCGAACAGGAACGCGGTTCGCAGCTCCAGCGGATTGTGCGCCTGGGTGGGCGCGGGCGGGTCCTTCAGCAGCGCGTCGGGCAGGCGGTGCCAGAGCCAGCCGCCGAGGATGCCCAGCGCCGCCAGGACCAGGAACGCCGGCGCCAGGGCCCGGGCCAGGGCCGCGTTGAACAGCCAGATCAGGACGACGATGCGCAGGTACATGAAGCCGGAGGCCGACAGGATGCTGCCCGCGTAGTCGTGCGGGGCATGGCCGCTGGCGGCCCGGCGCGCCAGCACGACCGTGGTGATGGTGCTGGAGTAGATCCCGCCCAGCGCGCCGGTGAGGAAGATGCCGCCCCGGCCCTTCACCAGCTTCAGGATCAGGTAGCTGGCGTAGGAGATGCCGCTGACCGCCACCACCACCAGCCAGGTCTTGAACGGGTTGATCTGGAACGGGCCGAATTCCTGGTTGGGCACCATGGGCAGGATCACCCAGGTGAGCAGCAGGAACTTGGTGAAGGCCGTGACCTCCTCCGGCTCGATCCGCTCGGTGAGGCCTTCCAGCACCGCCTTGAGCTCCAGCAGCAGCAGGCTCACCACCACCAGCGCGCAGGCGAACCAGATCAGGTTCAGGTGCACCAGGGCGCCCACCAGGTAGACCACCAGCCCGGAGACCTCGGTGGTGATGCCGGCCTCGCTGCTGGCCTGGATCTTGTTCCAGTAGGAGACCACCATGAAGGCGCCCACCACCACGAGGCCGATGAGCACGGCGAAGACATTGTCGCGGCCGATCAGGGCCACCACATAGCCCATGAGGCCCAGGAGCGGGAAGGTGCGGACGCCGCCGAACACCCGTTTCCCGCCCCGCTTGAGCTCCTCCCGCTCCAGGCCGATCAGGAAGGACAGGAAGAGCACCAGCACGAGCTGGAAGGCTTCGGACGGGACCAGGGCGAGCAGGCGGTTTTGCACGCAGGAACTCCTCGGGTGCGATGCGCCATGGGCTGGGGGAATCGGCGCGAGCGATCAGTCGGTTTGGCCAATCCTAGTGATGTCGCGCCCTTTAGTGAACCGCGAATTTCGCCTCAGTCCTTCGAAACCGCCTCCTTCACCTTGTGCCCGACCTCCTTGGCCCCTTCCTTGATGCTCTCCCCGACCTTCTTGGCTCCCTCGCCCACCGCCTTGCCGGCCTTCTTGGCGCCCTCCTTGACGGCCACCGCACCGTCCCGGGCGGCCTGGCCCACCTTCCTGCCGGCCTCGCCCACGGCCTTCCCGGCCGTCTTGGCGCCCTCCACGACCTTGTTGTCCTTGGGGCTGTCCTGGGCCGCCAGGAAGGGCGCGGCGCACGCCAGCCATCCGCACAGCATCAGTCGCATCATGGATCGCCTCCCGCTTCCATGATGCGCTCCCGCCCGGCAAAAAGAAGGTGTCAACAACCTTGACAGCACGCCGAGCGCCAGTTACGTTGGGACCCCTTGGGAAAGAACGACATATCAGGAGGGAACCATGAGCACCATCCGCCTCCACCGCGTGCTGCGCGCGACCCCCGAAACCGTCTACCGGGCCTTCCTGAACCCCGACGCCCTGTGCAAATTCCTGCCGCCGAACGGCTACACCGGCAAGGTGCACCACCTGGACGCCAGGGTCGGCGGCACCTACGAAATGTCCTTCGCCCAGTTCACCACCGGCGCCGGCCACACCTTCGGCGGCACCTACCTCGAGCTGGTGCCGAACGAACGCATCCGCCACACGGACGTGTTCGACGACCCGAACCTTCCGGGGGAGATGCAGGTCGCGATCTCCCTGAAGCCGGTGTCCTGCGGGACCGAGGTGACCATCGTGCAGGAGGGCGTGCCGGCGGCCATTCCCCCCGAGGCCTGCTACCTGGGCTGGCAGGAATCCCTCAACCTGCTCACGCTGCTGCTGGAGCCCGGGAACCCCGGGTGACGGCCGGGCTGCAGGCCCCCCTGCGGCCGACAACGCATCGATGAGGGCGGGACCGACCTTGCCCGTGCCGCTTGTGCCGAGAAGGCGGTTTGCGGGTGATATTGCCACCTGAAAACTGGGCGCCGAATGTCGACGCCATGGTGGCGCCGGTGCGGTCGTCCGCATCCGGCTCACCAGGCCGAGGTGATCCGATGGCTGCCCGGAGCCGTCAGATATACGCAACCAGTTCTTCCTGGGGGAACCGGACCTTGGGCCGGGCGGCATAGGCGTCGTCCGCTGCCCGGTAGCCCGCGGTGCACACCACCACGACGTGGAAGCCGCTGCCTTCCAGTCCCAGGATGCGATCGGTACTGGGCCGGATCGAACCCCTCCATGGGGCAGGTGTCCACTCCCAGCAGGGCGGCGCTGGTCATGAAATTGCCCAGGGCGATGTAGGCTTGGCGCGCGGCCCACTGGCCGAGCTGGGAGGCCTGGGGTCCGTTGACCAGCCCGCCCATCATCATGCCCTTGTAGGCCTCCAGGGATTCCAGGGACTGGCCGCTCACCTCGGCGGTCCGGGCGAGGAAATGATCGACGTCGGCCTCCCGGATGGTGTCCTTGGCCAGGAACACCACCAGGTGGGAACAGTCCTCCACCTGCGCCTGGTTCCAGGACGCGGCGCGCAGCCGGGCCCGCACCTCAGGATCGGTGACGACCACGAACTTCCACGGTTGCAGGCCGAAGGAGCTGGGGGACAGCATCAGCGACTGTTCCAGCGCCGCCCAGGCGTCCTGGGGGATTTTCAGGGCGGGCTCAAACTTCTTGGTGGCATAGCGCCAGCGCTGGGTCTGGACCAGCTCAGCGGGGGAGAGGAGAGTTTCAGTACGTGCCATTCGGGGCTCCTTGAATTCCGGGTTCACTTGAAGGATGAAAGGGTTTCCTGGAGGAAGGCGTCCAGGGACCGGGGCGGTTTGCCCGTCACCAGTTCGACCGTGCCGGTGGTGACATCGGCCTGGCCGCGGCGGACCTGCTGGTTGAGGACGACCATCCCGTAGGCGTACCAGGGATCCATGCCCATTCCGGTCATGGCCTGGTAGGCGGCGGCGTCGGGCACGGCCACGTAGGCCACCTTGCGCTCCAGCAGGGCGCTCAGCTTTTCCGCCACTTCGGCGTAGGAGAAGGGGGCCGGGCCGGTGAGGTCGTAGATCCGCCCCTCGTGGCCGGTCCCGGTCAGGGCGGCGGCGGCCACCGCGGCGATGTCGCGGGTGTCGATCCAGCCCAGGCGGGCGTTGCCGGCGTTGACGTAGACCGGCTGGCCGGCCTTGACCGCGTGGCTGTAGAAGGCCACCCAGTTCTGCATGAAGAAGGTGGGCCGGAGGATGGTGAAGGTGAGCCCCGATTCCTCCAGCGCGCGCTCGACCCGGGCGTGCTCGCGGAAGAGCGGGTTGCTTGAATCCGCCTCGGTGCCGAGCGCGGAGAGCTTGACCACGTGGCGCACACCCGAGGCCCTGGCGTCCTGGATGGCCGGGAGTTCAAGCTCGCTGCAATGGGGGGCCGAGGACAGCAGGAAGAGCCTGTCCACCCCGCCCAGCGCCGCCCGGAACGCCGCGCGGTCGCCCAGGTCGCCGCGCACCACCTGGACGCCCCTGGCCGCCAGCGACTGGGCGGAGGCGTCGCTGCGGGCCAGCGCCTTGAACGGCGCCCCTGCGGCCGACAACGCATCGATGAGGGCGAGACCGACCTTGCCGGTACTGCCAGTCACGAGAATCATGGGATGCTCCTTTCGAATTCGGTGTTGCGGCCGATTCAGCCGTGATCCAAACTTAGGGAGCTTACAATCTTTTTGAAAGTAGGCACTTTTTTGGAAGGTAGGCACCCAATGGTTCGTAATGCGGTCAGCAAAGCTTGCGCCCAGGAACCCAATGTCCTGAGCCCCCATTGTCCCACCCGCCTAGTGCTGGACCTGGTGGCCGACAAATGGACGACCCTGGTCATCTACCTCCTGTCCCAAGGCACCCGGCGCTACGGCGAACTGCAGCGCGGGGTGGGCGGCATCAGCCAGAAGATGCTCACCCAGACCTTGCGCCGGCTCGAGGAGGACGGCCTGGTGCTGCGGGTGGTCTATCCCGAAGTGCCGCCCCGCACCGAATACTCCCTGACCGAGCTGGGCGCCACCCTGAAAGAGCCGCTGGGCGCCCTGTGCCAATGGGCGGTGGCCCATTTCCACGAGGTGGAGAAGGCGCGCAAGGCAGCAAGCCGCAGGCGTGCCAAAGGCGCCGAGGGGCTCCAGGTTCCGGGGACCCTGGCGGGTTGAGCCGAAGCTGCACCCAGCCCGGGAGAAAAGGCTAGGGAGGTTTCATGCGGTTATTTCAGGGACCTTCCTGTGGTCCGCGCACCTCCGCGAGGACGCGGCTCCTGCACTCCGGGCAGACGCCGTGGCTGAACCTGGCCTGGGTCCGCTCGCTGATGTACTGCTCCACCTGCAGCCAGGTACCTGCTGGTCGTCCCTGATCTTCTTGCAGTAGCTGCAGATGGGGATGATGCCTTCCAGGGTGCGGACCCGATCCAGGGCGTCCTGGAGCTGCCTGATGGTCTCCTCCTTCTGGGACTGGACAGCGCGGAGGGCTTCCTCGGTATGCTTCTGGTCGGTGATGTCATAGAACCAGAAGGCGATTCGCACCTTGCTGTCGAAGAAGACCTCGTGGGCGGACATCAGCGTCCAGCGCAGCTTGCCACCGGCGCCGCGCAGCTGCACTTCGAGGCCCCGCACCGCGCCGCCGCCCCGGATCTGCTCCAGGGCCTGCTCGTATGGGCCGGGGCTCTCGAAGATGTCGTCGGGCGGCGTGTACCCTGACTTCAGGAAAGAATCGGCCCAGAAGGCGGATCATGGGATCGTTGATGAAGTATATGGTTCCAGCGTCGGGCTCCGCGATCATCACCGCCGCGCTGGACAGGGTGAGGATGTCGCGGAGGTTGCGCTCCATGCGCAGGAAGTCTTGGGCCAGCTTGCGCTCCGGCAGGGCGGCCTGGGGGCGTCCCTCGCGGCCGCGGCCCCTCACCGCGGGCCAGGCGGGAAGGCCGGGCATGGGGACGTTCCCGCAGGCGAAGGAAACCACGCCTGCCTTCGCATCCACGTATGGCAGCAGGAGACGGCACCAGGTGGTGGTGATGAGCTTGGGGGAGGAGATGACCTCCGTGTAGAGCGGTTCGCGCCGCGCCGCGGAGGCCAGGTAGCTGGAAGCGTAAAGCAGGGAGTGCTCCATGAAGGAGGCCATGTCCACGGTGGTCCGGCCGGTCCAGTTCATGTTCGCGTGGGCAGCCAACTCCTCGCCATAGTGCCGGTAGCGGAAGGACCGGCCGTCCTCCAGCAAATCCAGGAACATCATGACCGACGAAAGCTCGCCATAGGTTTCGGGCCGGCAGTCCTCCACGGAGGGCAGTTCCCGGTCCCCCGCATGCACCTTCCAGAGGGCGTGCATGGCCGCCAGGCGCTCCCCGGGCATGGAGGCCGCCTCGGGCGACCACACGCAGTGGGGTTCCGGGAGGCCCCACTGATCCAGCAGGTCCGCCACCGGATCGAAGTCCTCCTTGATCCAGGCAGGCACCAGGCGGTGGAGCACGGCCTCGTGGCGCGCGGTGAAGGTGGAATGCTCAGGCCGGGTCGACAAATGGGATCTCAAGCAAAGGTTGCGAGGTGCGGAGAAAGGCTCCATTCAAGAATAGAAGCATGGGTGAGCCGGCGGACAGGAATTAACCCCGCGGAAGGCTTCTCCGGGCATTCAGCAAGGCTGCGCTCGATGATCGTTCGTGACTGCCAACCCATGGTTGGGTGTTTCCGGCGGGCGTGGGTGAATCCTTTAGGAACGAATCCATCGACTGCCTCCCCATGCTGGCTCGGGCGCACAGATGGATGCCTAGCTCCAGGGCTGGGCCAGCTCATCGAGCCCTGGGCTTCTCTGTAGAAATGACCTGTTTGCCTAATCCGCCTCATTTCATACCTGAATCAACGGATCTGAGCCGAAATGGGCAACGGGCAGCACCCCTGGAATTAGACTGTCCCTGTCGGTTGAACCGGATTCACACCATGCCCCAAGTCCCCCAATCAAGCATCCCCAGTCGGTCAGCAATGGATCGCCTAGCACGGATCATTGAGCGCCTTGCCCCAAGCGATGGCGACCACACCACCGCCATTCCATCGCTATCGCTCCACCGGCGAAGCTCTCCGACCCAACCCATCCCCTGCATCTACGGGTTCGCACTGGCGATCATCGTGCAAGGCAGGAAACGGGTAACTGTTGGAGATGAGGTTTTAAACTACGGCGCCGGTCAGTCGCTGCTAACCACCGCCGATCTCCCCGTCATTGCTCATGTCACCCAGGCAAGCGCCGCGGAGCCCTTCATAGGCCTGATGCTGAGATTGGACCAGCGACTGATTATCCAGGTCGCAGCGGAGATGACCTTGCCGCCTCCCCCCAGGAGCAGCACCTACCTGGCGATGTCCATTGGCGGGCTGGAGCCCCCTGTTCTGGATGCTGTTGCCAGACTCCTTGCACTGATCGAGGAGCCCAGCCTGGCCCCGCAACTCGCCCCGCTCGTTCAAAACGAAATCGTGGTGCGCCTGCTCGCGGGACAGCATGGACCGAAGCTTCGCCAGATCGTGGCCGATGGCTCTCCGAGCCAACAGGTCGCGAGGGCGATGACATGGCTGAAGCAGCACTTCACCCAGGCCATCCCAATGGATGACCTAGCTGACCTCGTGCACATGAGCCCATCCACCTTCCGTCACCACTTCCGAGCGGTGGCGGGCATGAGCCCGGTGCAGTACCAAAAGCTATTGCGGCTCCAGGAAGCACGTCAGTTGATGCTGAACGAAGACCTAGATGCCGGAGCAGCCGCGCTTCGCGTCGGCTACGAAAGCGCATCGCAGTTCAGCAGGGAATACGGCCGTCGATTCGGAATGCCCCCCAGAAGGGACGTCAACCGGATGCGAGATCCTTCCTCGGTCTTATAACACACATCAGATCCTCTTGGATTGGCCAGGGCGTGAGGCATCGCACTGGCGTTCAGCACATCCATTTCCAGAAAGGAGTGTTTTGCCATGGGTAAAGTCTGGTTGGTCACGGGTGCCGGCAGCGGGCTCGGCACGGGGATCGCGAAAGCGGCGTTGCAGGTCGGCGACAGCGTGCTTGCCACCGGCAGAAGCCTCGATAAACTGCGCCATGCCTTGAATGCGGAGGATACCGGAAACCTTGCGCTGGTCCCGCTGGATGTCTCCGATGAAGGTCAGGCCCAGTCGGCCGTCCTGGAGGCGGTTCAGCGTTTCGGCCGGCTCGATGTGCTGGTCAACAATGCCGGCTATAGCCTGCTGGGCAATTTTGAGGAGATGACCTTGCAGGAGATCGAACGGATATTCGCTACGAACTTCTATGGTGTGGTAAACGTCATGCGCGCCGCACTCCCGGTGATGCGCCGGCAGCGGTCGGGGCATGTCATCAACCTCAGCTCTCTGGCCGGTGTGATCGGATTCAAGCATTGCGCAGCTTATTCCGCGACGAAATTCGCGGTCGAGGGCCTGTCGGCGTCGGTGGCGGCGGAAGTGGAGCAATTCGGGATCAGGGTTTCGGTGATCGAACCAGGCTTCTTCCGAACAGATCTCCTGGATTCCAAAAATGCGCAGTGGGCGAGCCAGGTCATCGAGGACTACGCGGGCGAGGCCAGGGCCGAGGAGCAGTGGTCGCCCTACCATGGAACCCAGCAAGGCGATCCGGTAAAGCTCGGCCAGGTTCTGGTGAAGCTCACCCGCATGGAGCATCCGCCCCTACAGTTCCATGCCGGAAGCGACGCGCTCGCGGCGGCAACCGCTGGCCTTGAGGCCCGCCTTAAAGAGATCCGCGCCTTTGCTGACTTGAGCAAATCGACGGATGGGACCTTCTGAACTTCAATGCCAATGAACCAAGAGAAAAAAATGAGTAACAACAAGCAGATAATGCCTCGATTTGTTGAGTTCATTAACACCGCCAGCGAGAAGCTCGCAGTGGAACTGGTATCGCCGGATGCGGTGTTCCATGTCCCTGGCCGGCCCGAGCCTGTACGCGGGCCAAGTGGCTACCTCGAAATCATCGGCATGATGCGAGGCGGTTTCCCGGACATCCAGTGGTCGCTGGAGGAGATGATCGCGGAAGGGGACATGGTGGCCGCCCGGTTCACCATGCGCGGCACCCACGAGAGGGCTTTCTTCGGGGTGGCACCCACCGGGAAGAAGGTCGAAGTACAAGCCATGAACTTCTACCGATTTTCTGGAGGGAAGATCGTTGAAGAGCGTGGCCAGCCAGATCTGCTCGGCCTTATGCAGCAGATCGGTGCGATTCCGATGTGAGGTTCAAGGCCAAGTGGTCTTCACCAGCCTTATAAGAATCCCTCGGGTGGACGGGAAACCGTTAGCCGTTCCCGTAGAGAAATTTCAGATCAAGGGAAACCGGGTCGATAGCGGGTTCCACCCGTCTCGCCAAAAGGTCAACACGATCATGGAATGACAGATTCGATTACAGCTGACGGCCTCTGCAAAAAATAGCGCCCGGCGAGCCGGGCGCTTTCTGGTTCCTATCTACGGGTTAGAGCGCCGACTGCAGCACGGTCAGGATCACCGTGTTGACGATGTCCTCCGCCGTGCAGCCGCGGCTCAGGTCGTTGCCGGGCTTCTTCAGGCCCTGCAGGAAGGGGCCGTTGGCGGATGCGCCGCCGAAGCGCTCGGCGATCTTGTAGCCGATGTTGCCGGCGTTGAGGTCGGGGAACACCAGCACGTTGGCCTGGCCCGCCACCTTGGAGCCGGGGAACTTCTTCTGGCCGATGGCCGGGATCATGGCGGCGTCGAACTGGATCTCGCCGTCCACGTTGAGCGAAGGCCGCTTTTCCCGCACCAGCTTGAGGGCGGCGCGGACCTTGTCCACCAGGGCGTGCTCGGCGCTGCCGGCGGTGCTGAAGGAGAGCATGGCGACCTTGGGCTCCACCCCCAGCATGGCCGTGGCGGTGTCGGCGCTGGCCAGGGCCACCTCGGCCAGCTGCTCGGCGTCGGGGTCGGGCAGCACGGCGCAGTCGCCGAACATCATGGCGCCCTTCTCGCCGAAGGCCGGGTCGGGGTGGATCATCAGGAAGGCGGAAGAGACGGTCTTGACGCCGGGGGCGCAGCCGATGGTGAGCAGGCAGGCGCGCACGGTCTCGCCGGTGGTGTTGAGCGCGCCGGCCACGAAACCGTCGGCCTCGCCCAGCTTCACCATCATGCCGCCGAAGTAGAGCGGGCTCTGGAGGGTTTCCAGCGCCTTCTCCTGGGTCATGCCCTTGTGCTTGCGCGATTCGTAGTAGGCCGAGGCGAGCGCCGCGGTCCCGGGATCGCTGGCCGGGTCGCGCAGGGTGACGCCCTCCAGGGAGATGCCCAGTTCCTTGGCCCGGGCCAGGATCCTGCCCGGGTCGCCCAGGACGGTGAGCCGGCAGATGCCCTCCCGCATCAGCCTGGACGCGGCGACCAGGGAGCGGTCGTCCACCCCTTCGGGCAGGACGATGTGCTTGGCGAGGCTCTTCGCCTTTTCCCGGAAGATCTTGAACCAGGCTTCGTGATTGCTGTTCATGGCGGCTCCTGTCGACCCTTCAGTTTCTCACCCCGCCGAACAGGCGCCTAGTCACAAGTCGTCCAGGGTGCGGATGCGCAGGCGCAGGCCCAGGCCGGGCGCCTCCATGACCAGGGCTTCGCCGGTGCGGGTGGCGGACCAGACCAGCTGGTCCCGCAGCAGGAGCTCGCGCCGGGCGCCGTACTGCTCCAGGCGCAGCCCCGGGCCCAGCCCGGCGCGCACCGCCGCTTCCGGCCAGAGGGCGAACTGCACCAGGGCCGGGAGCATGCGCGGATCGAACCGGCCCGGCAGGGGTGCCCGCACGTCCACCAGCGCCTTGCCGTCGCGCACCCGCATGCTGAAGAGGGTCTGGCCCAGCGGGGTGGCGGCCACCAGGCCCAGCACCCCGCGGCGGTTCTCCATGGCCGCCATGAGCGTCTCCCGGCTTCCGTCAGGCAGGGTGATGACCACCTCCTGGTTGAGGAAGAAGTCCGGCGCGGCCTCGGGCGGACACAGGCGCAAGGCCGCGCCGGGGGCGACATCGATGGTGTCCGGGCCCCGGCATCCGGCCAGGAGCAGCAACAGCAGGAGGGTCGGGGGGCGAAGGGTTTTCACCCTAGAATGATCCCATGAGCGGGAAACGGGAGGAACGCCAACAGCAGCGCTGGCGCGAAGCGCTGGAGCGGGCGCTGGCGCACCCGGAGGGCGGGGACGCCTCCCTGTTCCTGCGCGACCACCCCGACCTGGTGCGGGGCCTGGCGGAGTCGATCGACGCTTCCGGCCTGGCCGAGGCCTGCCAGGCCCTGGCCCGGCACATGGAGGAGGACCGGGATCTCTGGCTCCGGCGCCTGCAGCGCATCGAGGCGACGCCCGCCCTGCGGGCGCGGAGGGCAGAGCTGGACCTGGACTACCTGGAACTTTTCGCCGGCCATTTCCGCCGCTGGGGCGCGGCGGGCAGCCAGGGCGAGCGGATCGCCGAGCTGGAAGCCTGCCTGCTGCTGGCCGCCCTGCGCGGCGCCGAGCGGCTGTGGGTCAAGGGCGGCGGGCGTCCCGTGCTGCCGGTCCTGGTCCAGGAGGCCCTGGCGCTTCTCTGGCCGGCGCTCTACGGGCACGCGCGCCGGCATTTGCCGAAAAACTAGTCCTGGTCCAGCAGCCTGGCCTCGGCCGGCGTGAGCGGCGCGTCCACGGTCTGGTGCTGGAACGCCAGATCGGTGCGGTCCCCGCCAGGCTCATCCAGCCGGATCCGGTCGATGAAGCGGCCGCCGTAGAGCCGGATATGCCGGACGAACGCCGCGGCCTGGGCGTTGGGCTCCAGGTCCACTTCCCAATGGGCGGGATCGCCCGCGCCGGTCACGGTGAAGGTGCTCTCCAGCACCCCCCAGTCGCCCTGGGCCAGGGCCTGGAAGATCCGGCCCACCTGCGCCACCATGGGCGCCTCCCGGGCGCTCCTGCGTTCCCGGACCTCCCCGTCGACCACCAGGAGGCCCTTGGGGCCGATCACGTAGGTGATCGCCAGGGGACGCCGGAGCGCCCAGATCACGCCCTTTCCCCGGGCCAGCACCAGGCTGCCGCTGGATTTCAGGGGCCGGGACAGGGCGGCGAGGGTGCGGGTCTGGGTGAAATCCAGGTGGACGCAGGCCGCCTCCTTCAGGTGCGCGGTGAGGGCGCCGGGCAGGGCGGTCTGGGCGTGCAGCGCCAGGGAGGTCAGGAACAGCATGGGCAGCGGATTCATGGCTGGAAAAGCTGCGCGAGCAGCCGCGGGGTCAGCTTGCCCCGGGCGTCGCAGGGCAGTTCCCGCGGGAAGCGCCAGCGCCGCGGCAGGGCCGTGGCTTCCAGGCGCAGGGCCAGGTGCGCCCGCAGGGTCCGCACCAGCGCGTCGCGCCCGGCGGGGGCGCCCGGATTGAGCACCACCGCGGCGCCGAGCGCGGGGCGGGGCCCTTCCAGCAGCGTCACCGCGGCCCGGGCCACCCAGGGATGGGCCTCCAGGGCCCTTTCCAGCTCGGGCAGGGAGATCCGCTGTTCCGCCAGCTTGACGATCCGGTCCAGCCGCCCCTGCAGCCGGAAGCGCCCTTCCGGGGCCGGTTCCGCCGCGTCCTCCATCCGCAGGGGCTCGGGTCCCGCCCGGAACGAGCGCACCACCAGGGCGCCGTCGCGAAAGTCCAGGGCCACGTCGTCGCAGGGCGTCCAGTCGGCCGATGCCGGGTCCGCGCCCTGGTTGCGCCAGCCGATGGCGCCGGTCTCGGTGCTGCCGTAGATCTCCAGCACCCGGTGGCGCCAGAGGGCGGCGTCGGCCCGGTCCAGGGGCCCGCCCGAGGAGAAGATCACCCCGGGCGCGGGCAGCGCCTCCAGGTCGAGCAGGTGCGGCAGGCGCGACAGGTGGGCCGGGCTTGAGACCAGGGCCGCCGGCCCGGCCATGCGGAGGGCGCGCGCGAACCCGGCCGGATCCCCGGCGGGCTCGCACAGGAACGGGCGCCCCGCCGCCAGGGGCCACAGGATGCGGAACAGGCAGCCGTAGATGTGCTGGTGCGGCACCGTGCCGATCACCGGGCCGGACGGCATCAGCGCCCCGAAGGTCCGCTCCAGCATTGCCACTTCGGCCTCGGCCTGGGCCAGGCTGCGTGCGACCGCCTTGGGTTCGCCGGTGCTGCCCGAGGTCCAGAACTCCAGTCCGCCCTCCAGGGCCGCGGGCAGCGGAGCCGCCTCGCCGACCGCGCGCAGCGCGCCGTCCGCCGCCCGCTCGAGGGAGGCCAGGGTCTCGGGCCGGAAGTTGGGCGGCAGCACCACGGTGCACCCGGCCTGCAGCAGCCCGCAAAGGCCGGCGGCGAAATCCCAGGCCCCGGGGCAGGCCAGCACCCAGCGGCGCCCCCCGGCCCGGCGGGCCTGCCCGGCAGCCCAGGCGGCGCCCGCGGCGAATTCGGCCCAGGTCCTGGGCGCGCCGTCCGGGCCGAAGGCCACGGGGCGCGAAGGCGCGCGCCCGGCGCGGAACAGTTCGGAGAGCGCCAGGAAGGTCATCCCGCGCGCCCGGACGTCGTCATTTCAGTTGGCTTGTTGGACGTGCCCATAACCTGCCGCTTCCCTTGGAGTATCCTCGCAGGCATGGCACCTTCCTTCTACTGGCACGACTACGAAACGTTCGGGGTGGATCCGCGCGCGGACCGGCCGGCCCAGTTCGCCGGCCAGCGCACCGACGCCGAGCTCAACCCGCTGGGCGAGCCCCTGGAGCTCTGGTGCCGGCTCAGCCCCGACTACCTGCCCGACCCGGCCGCCTGCGCCATCACCGGCATCGGCCCGGAGACGGTGCGGCGCCTGGGGGTATGCGAACGCGACTTCATCGGCGCCATCCACCGGGAGATGGCCGAGCCCGAAACCTGCACCTGCGGCTACAACAACCTGCGCTTCGACGACGAGCTGACCCGTTGCACCCTGTTCCGCAACCTCATCGACCCGTACGGGCGCGAGTGGCAGAACGGCAACAGCCGCTGGGACCTGCTGGACGTGCTGCGGCTGGCCCGCGCCTTCCGGCCCGAAGGCCTGGCCTGGCCGGACGGCGAGGACGGCAGCCCCAGCTTCCGCCTGGAGCATCTCACCGCCGCCAACGGCATCGAGCACGGCCAGGCGCATACGGCCCTGGCCGACGTGCGGGCCACCATCGCCCTGGCCCGCCGGCTCAAGGAGGCGCAGCCCAGGCTCTGGGACTTCGCCCTGAAGGCGCGCAACAAGGCCTGGGTGCGCGCCCAGGTGGATCCCGCGCACCCCCAGGCGCTGATCCACGTGTCCGGGATGTTCAAGGCGGCCCAGGGCGCCTTCTCCCTGGTTTGGCCCCTGGGCGACCTGCCCGGTCGGCCCAACGAGATCGCGCTCTGGGACCTGCGGTTCGATTTCGGGCCGTTCCTGGAGCTCGACACCGAGGCGCTGCGCCGGCGGCTGTTCCTGAGCGGCGCGGAACTGGCCGCCCAGGGCCTGGCCCGGCTGCCGGCCAAGACCCTGCACACCAACCGCTGCCCCATGGTGGTGCGCGACCTGCGCCTGCTCACCCCGGCCGTGGCCGAGCGCTACCAGGTGGACCTGCCCGCCGCCCAGGCCCTGGGCGCCGCCCTGCAGGCCCGCGGGGCGTTCCGCGCCCGGGTGCTGGAGGCCATGGCCGCCGCCTACCCGGAAGGCGGCGCCGACCCGGATTTCTCCATCTACGGCGGCGGCTTCTTCTCCAGCCAGGACCGCACCTGGATGGACCGGATCGCCCGCACCCCGCCTGCGGCGCTGGCCTCCCTCCGGCCTGCCTTCCAGGACCGGCGCCTGGACGAGCTGTTCTTCCGCTACCGGGCCCGCAACTGGCCCGAGACCCTCTCCCCCGCCGAGCGGGAGCGCTGGGCGCGCCCACTGCCGGGAGCGGCTGGAGCGGCCGCCGGCCAAGGGCCTGCTGGACCGGGAGGGCTTCCGCGCCGCGCTGGCCCGGTTGCGGGCCGAGCGCCCGGACCGGGAGCCGCTGTGGCGCGAACTGGAAGCCTACGAGGCTACTGGATGCCCTTGCTCTTGAGTTCGAGCGCCATCTGGTAGTCCTCCCCCTGGATGTGCTGCACCAGCCAATCCTCCAGGAAGTTCATCACCGGCAGGGTGAGTGTGGCGGTGCCGGCCTGGAACCTGGCCACCAGGTCCGCCACCTGGCGCACCAGGTCGGCGTGGATTTCCTTGTGCTTGGCGGCCCCGGTGTAGCCGTGCTTCGCCATGATCTCCTCCTCCATGGCGAAGTGGGTCACGGTGTAGTCCTTGAGGAACACGAGGATCCCTTCCACCTCGGCCTTGCCCTTGCCCTGCTTCATGGCGCCGTGCAAGCGGTTGAAGATCTCCACCAGCGACTTGTGCTGCTCATCGATCTTGCCGTGGCCGGTCTCGAGCCGCTTGTCCCAGACGAGCAATGCCATCCATGCCTCCCAATCCTGCGACCCCTGGGGCGATGACCTTAACTTAAGTGGATTATTTCAAGTTCTGTCAATGCCCGGGTGCCGGAAGATGAGCATCCAGCCAGGCCGTGGCGCCGTCGGCCAGGATATCCCGGTGCATGCGCATGGGATCGCCGAAAAAGGCCGCCCCGGCCGCCCCGTCCACCTCGGTGGGTGGCCAGCAGGTCCAGGGCGTCCCGGGGCTGCCAGAGGCCCTCGGCGTAGACGACCCGTCCCCCTTCCCCGGGCTCGCCCAGGAGGCGGCAGAAGTACTGCTGGGAGATCTCCCCGTCCCGGGCCATGTGCGAACCGATGATCACCACCCGCAGGGCGCGCCAGTCCGCATCGGGCATCGCCCGGCGCCAGGCGCCCACCTGCCGGTCCAGGGCGTCCAGTTCCAGGCCCGCGGCGGCGTCGGCGTTGGCCAGGAGCAGGGGGCCCATGCCTTGGGTGAAGGCGGCCAACCGACCTGCCGCCAGGCCTCCCGGACGCGCCTGGTCGTCCAGCACCTGGAGGCTGGCGTCCAGGATCTGCTGCTGCCTCGCCAGGACCGGCCCGGCGCACCATCCGTCCAGCCCGGCCCGGGCCCGGCCGACCAGGGCCCGCAGGGTCCGGATCCGCCCGGGTTCCGGAGCCGGTCCGGACAGCAGCACCTGCAGGGCCAGGGGCACGTGGGCCACCGCCTTGAGCCGGTGGTAGCGGGCCGGCCGGATCACCGCCTCCGCGGCCTGGGCGCCGTTCCGGTAGAGCGTCAGCTTGTCCCCGGCCACCATCAGCACCGCCCCCTGGCGGGCCGTGCTGTCCGCCTTGGCCTGGGCATAGGCCTCCCGGAACAGCGCGTTGAAGGCGGCCAGCGGGTCCTCGGCCCGCAGCAGGGCGGAGCATCCGAGGAGGAGGAGGAGGAGGAGGATCGATCTGCCCATGCGAATCATGTCGAATCCACGCGCGGCGGTTCAGGATACCCGCGCGGCGAGCTTGCTGTGGATCAGGTGCAGCAGGTGGGTGTTGCCCTGGGCGTCGGTGCGCAGGATCAGGTCGACCGTGGTCTCCACATCGCCCAGGGCCCGGTGGGCGGTGCCGGCGCAGAGTTCCAGGCGCGCGGCCAGATGCTGGAGCCGGGTGTTCTCCACCTGGGCGTAGAGCCTGCGCCAGGGGATCCCGCGGCAGGAGCAGCCCCAGACCAGGGTGTCCGCCCCGGGCACCAGCTGGCGCACGAAGCCCTTGTCGAACCCGCTGTTGTGCGCCACCACCAGGTCCGCGCCCGCCAGCATGCGGGCCACCCGCTGGGCGTCGATCCGGCGGCCTTTCACCATGGCGTCGGTGATGCCGTGGATGGCCGTGGCCTGGGCCGGGATGGGCATGCCGGGGTCGTTCAGCTCCTGGTAGGTCTCGAGCCGGCGCAAAAGCCGGCCGGTGCCGGCATCCACCTCCAGCAGCATGACGGCGATCTCCACCAGCCGGTCGCGGGAGGGGTAGAGCCCGGTGGTTTCCGTGTCCACCACGGCGATTCGGTACGACTGGGACAAACGGCACCTTCCCCGGGAAAGCCAGATGATCCCACCGGCATCCCGCCACGGGAAGCCCCGGAACCGGTTGGCGGATCGCGCGTGCCTGGGGCATACTTCCAGGAAGCCCGCGCCTGCCGGCCGCCGGGCCCCCGCCGCTATAGCTCAGTTGGTAGAGCACCCGCCTTGTAAGCGGAAGGTCTCCGGTTCGAGTCCGGACAGCGGCTCTCTCAACATGAGCGGAAGCCCACATCGTTATTGGGTTTCCGCCTGTGACGTGCCAATTCCAAGGACCGAGAGAACACCCGCAAGTGAACCTAAAGTGTACCAGTTTTCCGGCAGACCTGCACAACAACGTCACAACTCGATTCCCAGGAAACATAGACGGTACGCGGGTTTGCTGGAGTGGTGCCCTCGAATCGACACAAGAGGGAGTGGGGAGGGGTTTTTCTGGCTCCGGTCCTCGATTCTGAAATACCGACGGGTGCCGGACCTTGGTTCCGGGACCGTCAGAGACGGGTTGGGGCTTTACCAAGAGGGGGCTATGGGAAGTACATCACCGCTTGGGCAAGCTTTGTTCGCCCATGCCCTGAAGATGCCACCGGTAACCTCCTCCCACCCTGAGGATTCCCGAGTGTTTGACTTTGAAAATACATAGACGGTGCAATTGGTTATCCCATCGTTGCTATGATTTCATACAGGAAAGCCCGAAGCCAAGATTTGAACGATTCACCCGCACCTGTCAGGAGGGGTCGCATGACCCGAATTCAGAACCTGGTTCTGCACGCAGAAACTCAAAAGAGCCTTGAGGCGCTCAAGAAGAGCATTTCTGGTCTGGCAGACCTAGCGCGGCAGCAAGGGTTGCACAAGGAGGTTGATGCCTTTGCAGTTGATGTTGCCCACATTGAAGCCAAGATCCAAAGCCTCAAATCTGCTAGCGAATCCGAACAGCGGGGAGCTTGATGGCGTATTTCGGGGTAACCTTCGCCTCTGGGCAACGCATAATCGTAGACGCAACTAACCACGAAGCCGCTAAGGAAATTGCCCAAAGGGAACATCCTCATGAGGACATCATTGAGGTCGTCTATCTGACGATCATCCCTTAGGTCAACAGGGATGGGTTCCGTTCCGGATGTCTATCTAAGGTGTTAATAGATCGACCGAGTTGGGCGCGTCATCGTGGCTACACGGACCTTTGTTTTGATGCCGCCAAGGTGTATAAGGATACATGGGTCAGCTTGGAAAAATAATAGCGATAGCCAACGGAATGGATTAATATTCCTGGCGGGCGAGGAGTTGCCATGATAGACATCCTGCGGAACTGTCCGCCACCAGTTGGCGTTGATTTGCTAGACGGGCAACACTTGGAATTGCATAGATTGCTCTGGGGGTTGGTGAGGACATTGGAAACTGATCCCAAGGGTCCCCTGGCTGAATATCGATTCATCCAACTGGTCGATCAGACCACTGAACATTTTAGGACCGAGGAAGAATTCATGGGAACTATGAAATACCCCGATTTTGTCACTCACCGGTTAGAGCACGATAGGATACTGGAGCGGTTCAAGGGCGATATGGCTCGATGGCATGCTTCGAACGCCCCACCATTGGTTGACATGGTGGAGGAGTTCGCAGAGTTAAATCAGTCCCACTTAAAGATGGCTGATCAAGCCTTCAGCCGGTGGCTTGAATTACGGTAATTGAAAATACTAGCATTTCTAACGCATACATGATTACATTTAAGTTGTTTTAATACATGCCAATAACATGGTAAGTAGAAATTTATCGTCATATTGAAGGTAAGTCTAGATAAGCAGCCAAGCAATGGCGCTTTATCGATCCTTAAACAACTCGACAAGGATGTTGCGGTTCATGCAGGCATCTCTCCAAAACTCAATCTGCTCCGGTGTAAACTGAGCATTCGGGAGTAGTATTGCTTTCTTTATCTTGAAAAACTTTGATTTCATGTCAAGAGAGCCAGCCAGAATGTATAGGTCAGCTATTGACTGGATGCCTTCCAAAAAAGTGCAATCTCTAAGAAATAGTGTTATACCATGGTTCTTTGCTACGGTGAGAGCTTCACCCATCGATCGCTTCATTTCTTCCCTCGGGAGAACCCCTGAATAGGTCGTCTCAACGATTGGATGGTCAATAAGAATGTGAACCTGCCATGGCATAGTGCACCCCCTCGATGCATAACATCGAAAAGAGATAATTATTTAAATATCCCAGGTTTCACCTCGGGTTTATGGTTCATCTATTTATACAAAATTGTTTGGTTCCCTTGAAGCGAAATAACGGACACACGGATCGTTTAATGTATAGAGCATTCCTTAGTCTTCGCCACAAAACATCTTCATTGACGATCGGTTTCGACAGGCAGTTTTAGAAACACGACACTTGAAACCGTTGGTTGTTACGGCTTGATCCGAGCAACGTTCCTGCAGACAAGTAATAGGCATTGTTTAGGACACATGCACTCGGAAAGGAGGTTGGCATTAGGCATAGGAAGAGTTGATAATTACAACTGAATAAATTTAAAACAAAGATTTCATAAGTTTGGATCGCTGCAAGCAGATCAACCGAGTTCCGATTCAATTTTGGTGCCCAGGAGAGACGTTACTCGCTCCAAGCGCACCGTTGGCGCGGAGTCCGTGCCACCAAGGTCCCGTCAACGATGTTTCTCGTGTAGTGATGGCGGTCTCTTGATATCCCACTCCCACGGTATGAGAAGGTCGGTAACTTCCCACGGAAGGTTGTTCAGATAGGTCCCTCGGGGTGGATCGGTCTGCTGAGGATTTTGCCTCGTTTCGTTAAATCCCTACCAGCCAAGGAACCTGTATTCTATCCATGCTGAGAACTTTCATGATCGTTTCCAGCAACTCTCTCCCTCTGTATGGCTTTGGCAGGAACCCTTCGTGTGCGACCTCACAGGGCGCTTGATGGCTACCACCGCTGCTCAGGATGACCTTCGCAGCTGAATCGACCGCTTTGATTTTCTTGGTCGCCTCGATCCCGTCAAGCCGAGGCATTGTGATATCCATGATCACGACAGCAAATGCGCGTGGGTTTGCTTGGAATTTCTCCAAGGCATCCAGTCCGTCCTTTGCCTCGATAACCTCGAACCCCAGGGCTGCCAGTAAGGCAGAGGCGCACTCGCGGACCATGGGGTCGTCATCAACAAATAGCACCGTTCCACTTGATAAATCTGATCGCATGGGAGGTTGGCTCAGCTATGTTACAAGAATAACTTATATAAACCCGGTGGGTATTATGAGTCCCATTCTCTTTGAACGCCCTGACCTAGTAGAAAGATTCCAAAATAACATTGCATAAAGCCTCCAATGGCCTACGCTTATAGGTAGGTCATCGGAGGTGTTATGGGACGCAACCCCATACGGGCCAAGTTGGTTCTCGATGCGGAGGCCAGGTCCAAACTTGCAAGCATTGCGAAATCCAGGACCGAAGGGCAGGCGCGCATCGAGAGGGCCAAGGTCCTGCTGGCTTACCACGCTGGGGAGCGTGTGACGGCCTTGGCCCAAACCTTCCAGACGAATCGCCCAAAGATCGAGCGGATCCTCAACCGGGCGCTTGAAATGGGTGCCCTGGCTTCGCTGGAAGACCGTCCCGGGCGAGGGCGCAAACCTGAGATCACTGCCGAAGCGCGTGCCTGGCTCATGGCTGTCGCCTGCACGAAGCCCGTCGATCTGGGCTATCCGGAAGAACTCTGGGCAACCCGGACCTTGGCGCTCCACGCCCGAAAGCACGGACCTGAAGCCGGTCATCCCTGCTTGGCCATGCTCGGGCGGGGGACCGTCTCCAAGCTGCTCACCGGCGCCGAGCTTCGGCCCCACAAGATCGAATACTACCTGGAGCGGCGCGACCCCGAGTTCGACACCAAGATGGCCCAGATCCTGATGGTCTACCGTGAGGTCCAAATCCTACAGGATAAGCTCCAAAGTGGCGACAAGGCCGAGACGGATGAGGGCCAGTTGATGGCGGTATTGTCCCTGGACGAGAAGCCAGGGATCCAGGCCATTGGCAAGGTAGCACCAGACCTTCCTCCCGTGCCGGGGAAGCACCCCTGCAATGGCCGGGACTACGAATACAAACGCCATGGCACCTTGAGCCTCCTGGCAGGCCTGGACCTGCTGACAGGGAAGGTCCACGCCTGCATCGAAGAGCGCCATCGCAGTCTGGAATTCACCAAGCTGCTCGAGCAGATCCACCAGGCCTACAGCGCGGAAACCCGCATTCTCATTGTGTTGGACAACCATTCAGCCCACATCTCGAAGGAGACCCAGGCCTACCTCAAGACGCGGCCCAACCGCTTCGAGTTCGTGTTCACGCCCAAGCACGGATCCTGGCTGAACCTCGTGGAAGTCTTTTTCGCCAAGATGACCAAGACCATCCTCAGGGGAATCCGGGTGGCCTCGAAGGCCGAACTGAAGGCCCGGATCATGCGCTACCTCCAGGACCTCAATGCCGATCCGGTCGTTTTCAGGTGGCGCTACAAGATCGAAGAAGAGTGTGTTTCATAGTCGTATCTATTCTTTTATCAGCTTTTATCCTCGTTCATCCGCGTTCATCCCCGGCTAACCTGCGCTGGATTTACCCGAAAGCTGCCTACTGGACGTCCTTCACATCCAGCTCTACATCCCCGGTCACCGCCGCACGGGTCATCCCCAACCTCCGGACCTGAATCTTTGCCCTCCCGAAGTTGACCAGCAGGCAGGTCACCAGCCCGGTCCCCCTCATGTAATTGAGGCACTGCGCCACATCCGCATTACCAAGCGCGGAAAGAGCCTGTCAGAAATTTTGTGTGTGGGCCACTTCCTGCAGGAGCATGGAGCATGGCTATCACACCCGAAATCCTAAAAGAGCTGTTGAAGGGCTACGAAAAGCCCGAGGACCTGATGGGCCCGGAAGGGATTCTGAAGCAGCTCACCAAGGCGTTGGTAGAAACGGCAATGGATGCAGAGCTTACGAATCACCTTGGCTATGAGAAGGGCGATCGTGCCGGCAAAAAGGCAAGCAACCACCGCAACGGATCGTCCAAAAAGACTCTGATAGGAGAAGACGGCCCTGTGGAGATCGAGGTGCCACGGGATCGTGAAGGCACCTTTGAGCCTCAGATCATTCCGAAGGGTCAGCGGCGTTTCGATGGGTTTGACCAGAAGATTGTGGCCATGTACGCCCGGGGAATGACCGTACGGGAGATCCAGGCATTCCTGGAGGAGCAGTACGGAGCCGAGGTCTCGCCAGACCTGATCAGCGAAGTGACCAGTGCCGTCATGGAGGAGGTGAAGGCTTGGCAAGTCAGGCCCTTGGACAAGCTGTATCCGGTCCTGTTCCTGGACGCGCTGCGGGTAAAGATCCGGGACGAGGGCACCGTGATGAACAAGGCCATCTACTTGGCCCTTGCCATAAGGCGCGATGGCACCCGGGAGGTCCTGGGGCTGTGGATCGAGCAGACGGAGGGGGCGAAGTTCTGGCGCGGGGTCGTTACGGAGCTCCAGAGCCGCGGTGTAGAGACCATCCTGCTGGCGGTGGTGGACGGGCTGAAGGGCTTCCCTGAGGCGATCCAGGCGGTGTTCCCGCAGACAGAGATCCAGAACTGCATCGTCCACCTCCTTCGGAACAGCATGGAATACTGTAATTTCAAGGATCGGACACCGGTGGTCCACGAACTCAAGGGGATCTACAAGGCCATCAACGCCGAGGCGGCTATGCAGTGCCTGGATGCCTTCGAAGCCGGGCCTTTCGGGAAGAAATACCCGCCCATCGTCCGTCTCTGGCGCCGGGCCTGGGACCAGGTGATCCCATTCATGTCCTACCCGGAGCCAGTCCGGAAGCTGGTCTACACCACCAACGCGATCGAGAGTCTGAATGCCAGGCTGCGCAAGATCCTCAAGGCCAGGGGGCATTTCCCCAATGACCAGGCGGCCACGAAGCTGATCTACTTGGTGCTGAGGAACCAGACCAAGAACTGGCACAAGATAGTCCACGGCTGGAGGGAAGCCCTGAACCACTTCGCGATTCTCTACCCCCAGCACTTCGATCGGCCGCAGCCTTGAACCTGGAGATCAAGCCCCGATGAAACCCGCCCAAACACAAAATTTCTGATACTCCCCGCGGAAACGGCCTTCACCTCTACGAGGACACGACCTTCCACGAGGAGGTCGGCTTCATAATTCCCGACATTGACGCCATCGTAGAAAACCTCGATGCCCTGCTGCTGAACCACATTGACCTTGGCTTTCCACAGTTCATGGGCAAGCGCATTCTCGTAGACCTTTTCCAGGAAACCTGGGCCCAGTTCGTTGGCCACCCGGAAGCAACAGCCGATGATAAGTTCGGTGAGTGGATCCTGGATGGCCATGGCGTTCTCCCCTGTTCATATCTGCCGGCGCACCCGTAGAAAGTTCAGCCGGGGATGAACACGGATGAACGGGGATGGAAAAAGGGATAAAAGATGAAATGACTTAACCAAGCCGGTCTGGCACGGCTGATGGTTGGAACCCAAAAGCAATGTTATTTAAGAATCGATCTACTAGTATAGGTCTTAGATGGACAGATGCTCAACTTTTCAACAAAATAACGAGAACACCCGGGTCTCCTCGCACCCTATGCATGGCTTTGATTCCGAATAGGAACTGGTATGCTCAAGCATCGAGCCGCTTGTGCAGTCCCTTTAGGCTACGCGTCCAACCTTTAGCCCAATCCTTTTCCCTCCGAGAACCGCAGCGACTTTCTTGCTGCTCAGGGTAAGTTCCTCCCGAATGCCACAAGTGTTTGGATTTCTGATTGTCGGATTTTGCCAATGCCGGGACCATGTCTAGGTAGCCGCTGATAATAAAAATTTTAATAATTTGGTCTTGTTCTTCAATTACCTGGATCGCTTTTATGCTATCCCTCGCAGGTATCGCAACATCAATAAAGCTAGGAGCAGTATCCTCAGCAACTGATTGGTATGCCGCCAAGGCTTCCAATCCAGCCGCTGCCGGGATGGTATCAAACCCTGCCGCCACCAAAGCTGCTATGCATTCTTGTAAGATTTCTTTCTCACCAATAGCCAGATACCTACCCACGTTCGCCTCCTTCAATGAGGTGATGCGTGAAGATCTTGCCGGGACCCTGAGAGGCTATCTTGCCCTCAAACCATACAATATGGGTCAGAATTGTGCTAAACCCATGAAATTTTAAAATATTTTATGTGCCCTAGTACCAAAAATAAGGCTTTGACTCCATCCATGGTGACGAAACTTCCGGAGGCGGACCACACCTCAGCAAGGTCGTGCCAACGAACCACGGCTAGGTTGGGTGGCAGCGATTGCTCAGGCTGAGAAACACCAGCGCCCTCCCCTTTCCCTCCACGCTTGAAGGCATATAATTGAATTGCTCAATACTGCCATACCGCATCCAAGACATTGGACCTGTCGCCATTGTCTAACCAGGTGCAACATTCCGAACCCTAGGTGGCGGAAACAGCCACCTTCAACAACAGTGGGTGATCTTGTGGAGTCAATCAATGGGAATCTACCTCGCTGCCCTTACTCCTGCCCAAGTGACCGAGGTTCTCGCACAAGCTGAGTGCATAGCATCCAAGGTAGACCAGAAGATGTTCACCAAGCCCGATGACCTCCTGAATGTGGACACTCCCCTACCAGAGTTGCAAGAACTGGTGACCGTGATCGACCAGCTTCCCCAGCCCGCCAAGACTGAACTGATGTCCCTGGTGTGGCTTGGAATGGGCACTATCGAGGATGACCCAATGTCTTGGGCAGCCCTCCTGCACGCCGCCCAGGAGCAGCAGATCAACGATATTCCCGAGGAACTTGCCCTGCTGCCAAGGCTCCACGAATACCTGCACCGAGGGTTGGACAAGGTCAGTTGACCTCAACCCCCTTGTCGCCGATTTGTCCTTTTGCTCCTTGAGTGGGTGTAATGGGACTTCTGTTTAATATTTCTATCTCATTGAAACCTATTAGAGAAACCCTATATTGCAGTCATGAAAGACGACCCGCTTCAGAACGTGCTGCCGGTTGGGTTCTGGTCCCACAACGGACGGCTCTGGGTTGAATTCTCGGACGGGCACAGCCAGGGGTACCAGGCTTTTCAGGCAAAGACCACCGGGGACGTGATAAAGAAGCGGGTTCGACATGCGGTTCGAAGGTTGATTGTTAAACATTTAAATCGCTGACCTCTGCGGGGCATGGCAGAAGTTGTGAGTTGCCACACCCAGGGTTCGCTACCACCAAGCGCAGAGAACAAGCGTTCCTTCCAGCGGGTCGGAACGCGCTTTGCAGCAATCCAGTTCCCGACCTCCTGCTCGATGTTGTCCGCGCGGATCAAGTGACTCCCCATGGCATGGGCTTCCGCAGCCTCATATTTTAACTTTTCAAGGAAGGGCTCCCATCCAAAGTCACGTCGCGCACTGTCAAGCGCCTCCTCAAGGAAGCGGGCTTCATACTCTGCACGCACAGATGGATCATCAAAGGAGGGCTGGTTGGTGGGTTGCGCCGCAACTTTCTTCCCTGGGACCGGTATCGGAATGCTGCCCGATGGCTGTTGGGACTCGGCAGATGCGGTGCCTGGCAATAGTGGGCGAATCTCAAGGCTGCCACTGAGGGCTTTAACGGGTTCCAAGATGGGCTCCAGAGTCGCACGGAGGATCTGGTCCGCAATCTGTCCGATCTCCTCTCCAGTGACAGCGCCGCGTACACGCAAGGCTGTGGCAATCTCGTCAGAGATCGTGAGGGTGATGGGGCTCCATCCTGGTTTGCGAGGGGGGCGTGCCATCATAACTCCGTAACGACGCTGTTCATTTATAACGTAAATACGTCGTTGTGCCAATCACGTTATATTGAAACAATGTCCTTAAGCAGAGAGTTGCGTAAGTATTCTCACCCCCATACTAGAGGTCCGGTCTGGTTTAGACATGGGAAATTAACGGGCTTCGTCTAGCAACTCTCTCTCGGCTTTGAGAATGTCATCTAATCTGTGATAAATTGATATTAGACTAAGGTTATGTGTGGTTGACATTCCGACATAGACGGGTCCAAAATCGCCATCCAGCATCCTAGCCATATATTTAACTAGGCTAGTCTTTAAATTCTTAACAAGTGGTTTATCATCAGGGCATGTGGATGACTCTAATAAAAGCTGTAAACTATATAGGTGATTTAGGTTAGCAGACAACTTACCGTCCAGTTCAAAAATACTTGCGATCCCGATATTATCGTCAAGAACACCGCTTCTCATAACGTTTGCTTGGATTTTTGCTGTATCACCATAAAGGTTATCAGTCTGTTTCTGTAATGCAATAATTTTAGATGACAAGGGGGGTATCTGGGCGGAGGTTCCAAGGCAAACCAGTGAAAGTGCTGCTGATACGAAGACTGACTTGAGCATGAACCCTCCCTTGGTCCGGATAGATAACTAAACTGGTTTAGTTAGAGGAACCGCCAACAGAGGCATTTGCATTGTCATCGATGGATTCAATCATGAAGTATATCTCTGGTTGCTATGGTCCAGTGGCAGTATTCTTGGTGAGACAATCCAAGCGAGTCCGCTGAGTACGGTCAAATCAACCCCTGTCATGCCCCTGTGACCCTAACGGAGCAACAACCCAGCCATGGGCACTTGATCAAGATGGTGCAAGTTCAAGGTCTTGATCATGAGGGTTGAATCATATGAGTTCTTTTAAGGAGATTAGCACATGTTCCTAAGTAGATGCTCATTGGTTTGTATCCTTGCCTTATCCTGCGCTATGGCAAGAGCCCAAGCTGTTCGCAATGGGAACTGGTGGCGAACCCTGGATGTTGAGCAAAAGACCGGGTATATTTGTGGATTCTGGGATGGACGTGAAGAAGAAGCAGAAATTTGGGGTATGATATTGCTATCCTCCATCAGCAATAACCCCTCTGATGAAAATCTTAAACGAATTATGAAAATCGATGATATTGCAAGAAAGGCAAGGTCAGTTGCCCCAAATGTCACGTCCAGCCAGTTATCAGATGGTGTTACCAAAGTGTATTCAGATTACAGGAATAGGACAATCACCATCCGTTTTGCGATTCGAGCAGCAATAAAGGAGATTATTGGTGGCACACAGGCAGAGGTTGAGGATTTGCTCGTAGATGCTAGGAAGCGATGCACTGAATAGTTTAAACCGTTATTGGTCTTATCAGCGGACAATCTCAAGATCCTCCTCCAGTACAACCAAGATCGAGCCATCAATATATGCCTTCACTAGACACTTCCTAGGCGAGTTCTCCAGAGGATCGCCCGAACTTGCCTCACAGAAGACGTGTGCTTGAACCACCCCCTGGATTGAATCATCCATCCTGCTTCTAACCTTGGCACCGAGTGGAATCATTATTACCTCCTTGGACGGAAAACTGTTCGTCTCAGCATCAAGCTAGGCTATTTTTGCCCAGTTGTCAACCCTTGGCTGGACCATCCTGCAAAGTCGGTCTTGAACGAAGCCGCTCCGCGGCAGGGTGATCAGCGTCCGTCCAGCCCGGTCGCCCAATAAGGTTTGCAGAATCTCCGGCTTGCAGTCTCCTTGAATACGGCGGTGTTACAGCACCAGCCCCATGTTCAAGGAGAACTGCAATGACAGTCAGTGTATCCGTGTCCCGGTTCGCCGGCGACCTGCGGATGGCGAATCGCGCCGTCCGCACCATCGAGACTTACGTCTCCTCCGTCCGGCGGTTCGAGGAATACCTCGGGCAGGACCCGGCCGACGCCAGCCAGGAAGCGGTCCGCCGCTGGGTGGACTACCTCCGTGGCCAGGCGGTCGGTGGCTCTCGGCTCGGGCAGCATTATGCGGCCCTGAAATTCCTTTTTGCCCGGACCCTGGGACAGCCGGAGAAGGTGGCCTGGATCACCATCCCCAAGGCCAAGGCTCCTCTGCCGTCGATTCTGGGCCGGCCGGAGATCCAGCGGCTCCTGGACGGGTTCACCACCGCCAAGTACCGCATGTTCTTCACCCTGATCTACGCCACCGGCCTGCGGATCACCGAGGCCAGCCTGCTGGAGACCAGGGACATTGACGCCATGCTGAAGGTCATCCACGTTCGCAACGGTAAGGGCGGCAAGGAGCGGATGGTGCCCATGGACGCCAAGCTCTATGGGCTGTTGCGCGCCTACTACAAGCATGAGCAGCCGCCGAAGCCCTGGCTGTTCGCCTCCAAGTCGGGCCATCCCATCTGCCTGGACACAGCCCGCCGCGCCTTGCTCTGCGCGGCAGCCGCCTCCGGCATCGGCAAGATCGTGGGCCCGCACATGCTCCGCCACGCCTTTGCCACCCACCTGCTGGAGAACGGCGAAGACCTGCGCCGGATCCAGGTGGTCCTGGGCCACGGCAGCATCCGGTCCACCCAGATCTATACCCAGGTCTCCTCCAGCCAGATCGCCGCCATCCGTAGTCCGTTGGAGGACCTGCCGGATTGAGGCGTGGGGCCCCGGCCCCGGTTCGACATCGGCGAGATCGTTCGCAAGCACCGCCCCGCCCTCGAGGCCAAGCATCGCCTTGCCCCGGGGCAGAAGAAGGTGCTGACCGCGATCAGCCGTTGCCGGACCGCCGCCCTCGGCGGTCACAAGCTGGTCTGCGAGCATGGCGACTATGAGCGGATCGCCTATAACTCCTGCCGAGACCGGCACTGCCCGAAGTGCCAAGCCCTGGCCCAGGAGAAGTGGATCGCCGCGCGCAGTCGGCGGATCCTGGCCATCGGCCACTTCCACGTGGTGTTCACCCTGCCGGCGGAACTGCGGGCTTTGGCCCGGCGCCACCCGGCCGTGGTCTACCAGGCCATGCTGCGCGCCGTCGCCGACACCCTCCTGGAACTGGGCAGGACCCGCAAGGGGCTGACCTTCGGCTTGACCCTGATCCTGCACACCTGGACCCGGGAACTGGCCTTCCATCCCCATGTCCACGTGCTGGTCAGCGCCGGTGGCCTTGCCCTGGATGGCGGCAGTTTCATCCATCTCAGGCACCGCTACCTGTTCCCGCTGGACATGCTGGGCAAGGTGTTTCGCGGCAAGGTCCTGGCTGCGCTGGGGACTGGTCGGGATGCGGGCAAGTTCCCTGAATGGACGGAGGCCGATTACGCCCGACTGATCGCCCAGGTGAAGCACAAGCGCTGGATCGCCTACGTCAAGAAGCCGTTCCGCAAGTCCAGCCACGTGCTCCAGTATTTGGGTCGCTACACGCACCGGGTGGGCATGGCCAACTCCCGGTTGGTGGAGGAAACGGATGAGCAGGTGACCTTCCGCACCAAGCATGGCCGCACCGCCACCCTGGAACCGGTGGAGTTCCTCTACCGCCTGGTCCAGCACGTGCTGCCGCCAGGGTTCCGGAAAATCCGCCACGCCGGCCTCTATGCATCCGCCCAGCCAGGGGGCCTCCTGAACCGGGCCCGGCAGGCCCTGGGCGAGACCAAAACCAAAGCTCCGACATCTCCGGTGACGTGGTTGGAGCAGGAAATGCGCGCCTGCCCGGTTTGCGGCGGCATGCTCCACCGGATCCGGTTGGAACCCACCGCCCCCCGGGCTCCTCCTGAAACGGACACACCATGCTGACCGTTCCCACAACGACCAGGCAGTATCGCCGCAACCTGCCGTCAGGACAGGTCGGGAGGGTCATGCTCCTGCACAGGATCGGAACCATCGACGTCCGGATCGTCTGGGACATTTGCGGCCCAAGCGTCGCCAAACGGCCTCTCCGGCTCCGTTCCCAGCCCCCGACCGAGCCCGATTTGCCCATAGCAGCCTGATCGCGCCGGCCCCTACCGCTCCGGGCCTGTTCAAGACCGTAAATCGGGTCGCGCGTCATCGCGCCGACCCAGCCGAGCGTTCGCCCTGTGCGGACCCGATTTACTAACTATTGTGGTGGTGCAGCCACTGTTTGACGATATCCGCTAAGGTCGGAACCCGATGAACCCCGCACTGGTTCAGGACCGCTTCCCGCCGCCGGTCCTCAAGAACCCTTTTGGCGGTTGGCAGATCCTTAGCGCGGGTCGAGCCGTGGAGCCGTTGTCCGTTGATGCTGAGGGAGTAGTGCCAATACTCTCCTACCTTCGTGAGCCCCTGATGATGGGTCGCCATGGAACCTCCTCGGATGAGGGGGGTTCCCTTGGTGTATGAAACGGGTTAGCGTCACAATAGAGTCACAAGTCAGGCGGGTATTCCCCGCAAACCCTTACAGCCGCTATAGCTCAGTTGGTAGAGCACCCGCCTTGTAAGCGGAAGGTCTCCGGTTCGAGTCCGGACAGCGGCTCCAATGGAGTCAAGGTTTCAAGAGGCCAAGAACTCATTACGGCATGACCAAGACTGCGCAGCTCGGCTTGCTGGAAAGTGCGTAGGTCGGATCCCGCACCCATGACGCCGATCAGAACCTGGCTTTGAGGCCGATCTGAAATCCCTCCAAATAGTGCCTAAATCGAGGCATCTGGATTGCCAATAAAGGGAGTTGGATTCTTTCCCATAGAACTTGGGTTAGTCCTGAACCTGCTTCGCCCCGCCCCCCAGGGCCTTGTACAGGGTCACCAGATTGTTCAGCTCCGCCTGGCGCACGGCAATGAGGGCCTGTCGGGCCGCGATGGAGGTCCGTTGGGCGTCCAGGACGCTGAGGCTGCTGTCCATGCCCACCTCGTAGCGGGCCGTGGCCAGCCGGTAGGTGGCCCCGGTGGCTTCGGCCAGGGCGGCCTGGGCCACGCACTGCTGGCGCAGGGTCTCCCGCTGGGTCAGGGCGTCGCTCACTTCCTTGAACGCGGTCTGGATGGCCTTTTCGTACTGGGCCACATAGATCTCACGCTGGGTCTTGGAGACCCGGAGGCTGGCCCGGCGGGCGCCTAAATCGAAGATCGGCAGGTTGATCTGGGGATAAAGCAGCCAATAGTTGGATCCCGGCTTGAACATGGCGTTCAGGCTGCCGCCGCTGGTGCCGGCGCTGGTGGTGAGGGTGATGCTCGGGAACAGGGCCGCCCGGGCCGCGCCGATATCGGCGTTGGCGGCCTTGAGCTGATCCTCTGCCATGAGGATGTCGGGCCGGCGCAGCAGCACTTCCGAAGGCAGGCCGACGGCGAAGTCCTCGCGCAGCGGTGCGATGGCGCCCAGGGTTTCGGGAAGCAGGTCCGGCGGCACCGGGGCCCCCACCATCAGGTCCAGGGCGGAGCGGTCCAGGGCCACCATCCGGGTGTAGCTGGCCAGGTCCACCCGGGCGCTTTCCAGGCTGGTCTGGGCGCGGCGGGCGTCGATCTCCGAACCGGCGCCCACCAGGAAGCGTCGCTGGACCATGTCGTAGGTGCTGCTCTGGCTTTCCACGGTGGCCTGGGCCAGTTTCAGAGACTCCTGGTCGCCTGCCAACATCAGGTAGCCATTGGCCACCTGGGCCAGCAGCGCCACCCGGGCCGCCCGCTGCGCCTCCTCAGTCGCCAGGTAATTCTGCAGGGCCTCCTGCTTCAGGCTGGTGAGCCGGCCGAAGAAGTCCATCTCCCAGGCGGTGATCCCCACCGAGGCGCCGAACCCGGGAACCAGGCCGGCCTCGGTGGCGGGCAGCGATCCCCGGTAGTAGCTGCCGCCGGCATCCACCTTCGGCAGCAGCGCGGCGCGCTGGATCTGGTAGTAGGCGCCGGCCTTTTCGATGTTCAAGCCGGCGATCCGGTAGTCCCGGTTGTTGACCAGGGCCAGTTCCAGCACCCGCTGCAGCCGCGGATCGGCGTAGAACGCCTTCCAGTCAAGCTCGGCGGCGGCCGTTCCGGAGGCCGCGGCCGGCTGTCCGGGAAAGGCTCCGGGCACCGGCGGCGCTGGAGCGTTGTAGCGCGGCGCCATGGAACATCCGGTGAGGGCCAGGGCGGCCAGGAGCGAGGGGTAAAGACGACGGGCGGTCATGGCCGTTCTCCTTCCAGGGCGGGGACGGTCCCGTCGCCGGAGGCCTTGCGGCCAAATGTGCGGGAAACCAGGACGAAAAACATGGGGATGAACACCAGGTCGATGAAGGTGGCCGAGATCATGCCGCCGGTCACCGCGGTCCCGATCCCCTTCATGGCGCCGGCGCCGGCGCCGTGGGCCAGGGCCAGCGGCAGGGTGCCCAGGAAGAAGGCCAGGGAGGTCATGATCACCGGGCGGAATCGGATCTTGATGGCGGCGAGGGTGGCCGGCACCAGGGCCATCCCCTGGCGGGTCTGCTCCATGATGAACTGGATGATCAGGATGGCGTTCTTGGTGGAGAGCCCCATGGTGGTCAGGAAGCCGATCTTGAAGTAGACGTCGTTGGGAAGGCCGCGCAGGCTGGTGGCCGCCAGGGCGCCGAACACCCCCAGGGGGAGCATCAGCAGGTTGACGAACGGGATGGTCCAGCTTTCGAACAGGGCCGCCACGCACAGGAAGATCACCAGCACGGAGAACGCGTAGAGCATCGGCCCCTGGGCGCTGGCCATGCGTTCCTGGTAGGACAGCGCGGTCCAGTCGAAGCCGATCCCCTTGGGCAGCTTCCTTGCCATGTCTTCCATGGCCTGCATGGCCTCGCCGGTGCTCCGGCCGTGCGCCGCCTCGCCCATGAACTCGATGGACGGGAACGAGTTGTAGCGCTGCAGGCTGGGGGAGCCGTAGCTCCAATGCCCGGTCGAGAAGGCCGAGAAGGGAGTCATGGCGCCCTTGCTGTTGCGCACGTAGAGGCGGTTCAGGTCCTCAAGCTGGCTGCGGAACCGGGCGTCGGCCTGCAGGTAGACTCGCTTGACCCGGCCCTGGTCGCTGAAGTCGTTCACGTACGCGCTGCCCCAGGCGGTGGACAGGGTGTCGTTGATCTGGTCCACCGGGATGCCCAGGGCGCCGGCGCGGTCGTAGTCGACGTGGACGTCGTACTGGGGCAGGTCGTCGAAGGCGTTGGGCCGCACCGCCTTCATGACCGGATTTTGCATGGCCATGCCCATCAGCTGGTTGCGGGCCTCCATGAGCTTGGGGTGGCCCAGGCCGCCGCGATCCTGCAGTTCGAAATCGAAGCCGGTGGACGTGCCCAGCTCGATCACCGGCGGCGGGGCGAAGGCGAACACCACCGCGTCGCGCCGGCGGCTGAAGACGCCCATGGCCTTCTGCACCACCGCCTCCACCTTGAGCCCCGGCTTGTCGCGCTGGTCCCAGTCCTTCAGCTTGACAAAGGCCATGCCGGTGTTCTGGCCGATCCCGGCCATGCCGTAGCCGGCCACGGTCATGCAGGATTTCACCGCGTCCTTCTGGTCGGTCTGGAAGTGCTGCCTGACCTCATCCATCACCTGTTCGGTGCGTTCCAGGGGCGCGCCGGGCGGCAGCATCGCCATGACCATCACCGAGCCCTGGTCCTCGTCCGGCACGTAGGCCGACGGCAGGCTGCGGAACAGGACCATCACCCCGCCCACGATCACCGCATAGACGATGACGAAGCGCAGGGTCCTGCCCAGGACGTGCCCGACCAGGGCCAGGTACTTGTCCCGGAGCTTGTCGAAGTTGCGGTCGAACCACTGGAAGAACGGCAGGGTCGCCGCCCACCCGGCATGTTTCGACGCATGCTTCTTCCGTCGCGCCGGCCTGAGGAAGGCAATGCACAGCGACGGGGTCAGCACCAGGGCCACCACCACCGACAACAGCATGGCGGTGATCAGGGTGACCGAGAACTGGCGGTAGATGATGCCCGTGGAGCCGCCGAAGAAGGCCATGGGGCCGAACACCGCGGCCAGCACCAGGCCGATGCCGACCAGGGCGCTGGTCACCTGCTCCATGGACTTGATGGTGGCCTCCCGGGCGGGCAGGCCTTCCTCGTGCATGATCCGCTCGACGTTCTCCACCACCACGATGGCGTCGTCCACCAGCAGGCCGATGGCCAGCACCATGGCGAACATGGTGAGCATGTTGATGGACATGCCGGCGTACTGGAGCATGGCGAAGGTGCCGAGCAGCACCACCGGGACGGCGATGGTGGGCACCAGGGTGGCCCGGATGTCGCCCAGGAACAGCAGCATCACGAAGAACACCAGGACCACCGCCTCGATCAGGGTCTTGGCCACCTCGCGGATGGCAACCGACACGAACGGCGTCGTCTCGTAAGGATAGGAGACCACCACCCCGTTGGGAAAGTATCGGGACAACTCGTCCATCTTGGCCTTGATGTTCCGGGAGGTGTCCAGGGCGTTGGCGCCGGCGGCCAGGCGCACGATCATGCCCGCGGCCGGGTGGCCGTCGGACAAGGTCTGGGTCTGGTACGACTCGGTCCCCATTTCGGCCCGGGCCACGTCCTTGAGCCGGATGGTGGAGCCGTCGCTGTTGATCCGGATCGGGATGTGCTCGAACTGCTGGGGGGTCTGGAGCATCTCCTGGACGTTCAGGGTGACGTTCAGGGTCTGGCCCTTCACCGCCGGGAGTCCCCCGACCTGGCCCGCGGAAACCTGGGCGTTATACGACTGGAGCGACTGGCGCAGATCGTCCGGGGTCAGGCCGTAGCTGACCATCTTGTCGGGGTCCATCCAGATGCGCATGGCGTGCTGGGTGCCGAAGGAATCCACCTGGCCGACCCCCTCCACCCGGGCCAGCGGGTTCTCGATGTCCGAGGCCAGGTAGTCCTGCAGGTCCTCGCTGGAGAGGCGGCCGTCCGAGGAGGTCAGGGCCAGCACCATGAAGATGTTGCGGGTGGACTTGGTGACGGTGACACCGGTCTGCTGCACCACCTGGGGCAGCATGGCCTTGGCCGTATCCATCTTGTTCTGGACCTTGGACCAGGCCACGTCCGGATCGGTGCCCGGCTTGAACGTGAGGGTGACGGTGGCGTTGCCCGCCGAGTCGCTGCTGGAGGAAAAATAGAGCAGGTCGTCCAGCCCGGTCATTTTCTGCTCGATGATCTGGGTGACGGTGTTCTCAACGGTCTTCGCCGAGGCGCCCGGATAGGCCGCGGCCACGGTGATGGCGGGCGGGGCGATGGGCGGGTACTGGGAAACCGGCTGGGTCGTGATGGCCAGGAGTCCCGCCAGCATCATCATGATGGCGATGACCCAGGCGAAGATCGGCCGGTCGATGAAGAAATTGACCATGAAGGGATTCCTCTAGTTGCCGGCGGCGGGTTGCGGGGCGGGGGTCTCGTGGAAGGGCACGACGGTGACCGGCATGCCCGGCCGGACCTTCTGCAGGCCTTCCATGATCAGCCGGTCACCGGCTTTCAGGCCGTCGGTGACCAGCCAGCGGGAACCCACCGCCCGGTCGATCTTCAGGAAACGCTGTTCCACCTTTCCGGCAGGGTCCACCACCATGGCGGTGGCGTTGCCCTTGGGATCGTGGGCGACGCCCTGCTGCGGCACCAGGATCGCCTGGTCCGCCACCCCCTCCTCGACCACCGCACGGACATACATGCCCGGCAGCAGCACGTGGCCCGGATTGGGGAACACCATGCGCAGGGTCAGCGAGCCGGTGCTGGGATCCACGGTCACGTCAGAGAACTTCAGGACCCCCTGTTGGGGATAGGGTGTGCCGTCCTCCAGCAGCAGCTTCACCTTGGCCTGGTCGGCCGAGCCGCCCTTGATCCGGCCGGCGGCCATGTTCCGCTTCAGCTGAAGCAGGTAGGCGGTGGACTGGGGCGAGTCCACGTAGACCGGATCCAGTTGCTGGATGGTGGTGAACGCCGGCCCCTGGTACGCGGTCGCCAGCGCGCCCACGGTCACGCTGGACTTGCCGATCCGGCCGGAAATGGGCGCGGTGATGCGGGTGTAGGCCATGTTGACGCGGGCGGCATCCACCGCCGCCTTGCTGGCCAGGATATCGGCCTCGGCCTGGCGGCTGGCGGACACCGCCTCCTCCGCTTCCTGCTTGCCGATGGCGTTGATTTTCACCAGCTCCTGGTCGCGCTCCATCCGGCTCTGGAGCGGTGGCAGATTGGCCTGGGCCTTGGCCAGAGCGGCCTGGGCGCTGGCCAGGGCGGCCTGGAACGGTGCCGGATCGATCTGGTACAGCAGCGCCCCGGCTTTCACATCGCTGCCTTCGATGAAGGCCCGCTGCTGGATGATGCCGTTCACCTGGGGCCGCACCTCGGCCATCAGGTAGGCTGAGCTGCGCCCCGGCAGTTCCGTGGTGAGGGTCACAGGCTGGGTCTTGATCTCCTCAACCGCCACCTCCGGCACCGGCGCCTGGCCCTGCCGGTGCTGACAGCCGGTCAGCAGTCCGCCCGCCACAAAGAGGCCCATTACCGGCCCCAGGCCGGCCATCACTCTGTTTCGCATGCGCTACCTCGGTTGAAGTGAAGACGTTTTCAGTTGGGTTCCCGCTGACCGAGCCCCTGAAGGACGAAGTCGGCGATCCGGTCGGCCGTGACCAGCGGCGATTCCGGCGGCAGCAAGGGCTGCCAGAGGAGAGCGTTGGTCCCGGCCATCAGGCGGTGGATCAGACACTGGCCGAAAATGCACTGGCCCAGGAAAGCGACTTCGGTTTCCTGGAGCCCGGGCCGCAGGGCGACGATGCAGGCCCTGGCCAGGTCGGCGGACTCGCACATGCGGCTCCGGAACAGGGCGTGCAGGAGCGGGCGGGGAGAGCCCATCTCCGCCATGAACAATTTGATGGAGGCCTCCCCCAGAGGGTCTCCTGCCGAGGCGAACAGGTCCTGCACCACCCCCCGGACGACTGCCCGCAGGGCACGCACCGCCAGTTCCGGATTCCGCCTGACGGCAGCCAGGTCCGCGTAGGCCGGATGCGGCGGGGTGCGCGGGTAGGCGTCCATCATGTATTCAAAACAACTCACATAAAGGCGTTCCTTGGTCCCAAAGTGATAGGCGATGAGGGAAACCAGTTTGCCCGCCTGATCGGCTATTTCCCGGGTGGTGGTGGCTTCGAAGCCCTTCTCAGCAAAGCAGATGATGGCCGCCTCCAGCAGCAGGCGGCGGGTTTCGCTGACATGGGCCTTGACGGTGGGAACATCCATGGAATGAAATTAATCGGTCATCCGACCAAATTCAAGGAAAATTTAAAGGTGGGCCGGGAAGGGCCTGACCTGCTCGGGCCGGAGGAAGGTCCTGACTGGTTCCTGTTCGATCAGCTCCCTCAGCTTCCGGAAGGGCAGCCTCGGGATCCGCTCCGTCTTCACGCCCCAGCCGAAAACGAAGCAGAGGTGCCTGAGGATTGAGGGGTTTTCGGCCTTCACGTTGCGGACAGGCTTCCCAGCGTGGTGGGCGAGCCACTCATGGAGGAGGGCCTGGCAGGTCAGGGTAACTTCGGGTTTGATCCCAATAACCTCGTTGGCCATCTCCCTTCGGATTTTGGCCTTGAAGTCGGCAATCCATGTGGCCGCCTGCGTCTTGTCCCTGTGGCCTGTATTGCCACAAAATCGCCTACCTGGAATGATGATGTCATAGTTAATATGGCCTTCTCGGTCGATCCTACTGGACATTTTGATGTGCCTTTCACAAATCAAAAAAACCAGTAAACCATGCGGAAGTCACGCCAACAAGGGATTAAAGTGAAAAGGAATACACTAAAAAAATTTTGGATTATAATGGATTGCCGCATTGTAAGCGGAAGGTCCCCGGTTCGAGTCCGGACAGCGGCTCCAGTTCCATCCGGAATCGCCACAGCATCGAAAGGAGCCCTCGATGCACCCCAAATACAAAACCTTCGTGTTCAACCTCGTGCGCGTCGCGTACCCCAACTTCACCGTCGTTTCCGTGGTCAAGGCCGCAACGCGCGAGGAAGCCGAACGCTACCTGCCCGAAGGTTGGAAGGTCGTTGACTGCAAAGAATTGAATTAGGGGATCACCCGAGGCGGGACAAACCCTGCTTCAATTCCTCGGCGTTCATGACCGGGATGAACTCCACTTCGGCATTCAACCCCATGAACAAGGGTTCGGCAATGACCGGAATGTCCGCCGGGCTCTTGAGGTCGAAGAAGGCCATGCAGCATCGCTTCCCACGCACGGATAGGAAGTAGGTCGCTTCCGGCTTGATGCTGGAGAAGACCTTGTCCAGTACATGACCGAGGATCTCTTCCTTGATGGCCTTGTTCCCGGATTCGACCGGCAGCACGATCTGCAGCATGGTGCGCATGGGCAACCTCCTTGGGTGTGCAAACCCCGACAGGATAGGTTGAAATCGGCATCTTTCAAGTTAGATGCCTGTTTTTTATTGGCGCAGCGCAACAAGTTGTCATATTCAAATTCAGGGATTCTTTCGGAGGGTCCGCATAGGCGTGGCATGGGTTCAAGGCGGCCGGACCCTGCGGTGCGCAGACAGACGATCCGGATCAGGTTTTCAGCCTGATCCGGATCGCCGTCGCGCAGGAGATGATGGCTAGCTGATCTGGTTGCCGGTGAGCTCCTGGCGGAACTCGGCTTCGGTGACCTTGTTCTCGGGCTTGTACAGCGCGGGCACGGCCGCATACAGCGCCGCGCAGCGGACGAGATCGCTCTTCCAGGTGATCTCGTTGGGGGCGTGGGCCTGGGATTCCGCGCCGGGGCCGAAACCGACGCAGGGGATGCCGTAGCGGCCCTGGATGGAGACGCCGTTGGTGGAGAAGGTCCACTTGTCGGTGAGGGGACGCCCCACGCGGGTGGACTTGGCGATGTCGTCGGGGGGCGACAGCCGCTCGGTGCCGAACATTCCGTGATGCGCGTCGACCAGCGCCTGGACGTGGGCCGCGGATTCCTTGTTGATCCAGGTCGGGAAGAAGCATTCCGTCTTGTAGACCTCGCCGGTCCACGAGGGCCGGTCATACCAATACATGGAGACCTTGACGTCGCTGCCGTACTTCTTGACGCTGGGCAGGTCCTCAATCTCCTTCAGGCAGGACTGGTAGGTTTCGCCGGCGGTCATGCGCCGGTCGATGGAGACGGCGCAGGAGTCGGCCACCGCGCAGCGCGAGGGCGAGGTGAAGAAGATCTCGGAAGTGGTGCAGGTGCCGCGGCCGAGGAAGCGCGCGTCCTCGTAGTGGCCGGGGTTGTGCTTGGGGTCGAGCATCTTGACGAGGCCCTTGATCAGGGTGCCTTCTTCGGCGTTGTTCTCGTTCAGGGCCCGGACGTCCTGGAGGATGTCGGCCATCTTGTAGATGGCGTTGTCGCCGCGCTCGGGCGCGGAACCGTGGCAGGAGACGCCCTTGACGTCGACGCGGATCTCCATGCGGCCGCGGTGGCCGCGGTAGATGCCGCCGTCGGTGGGTTCGGTGGAGATGACGAATTCGGGAACGATCTTGCTCTTGTTGTAGATGTACTGCCAGCACATGCCGTCGCAGTCCTCTTCCTGGACGGTGCCGACCACCATGATCCTGTAGCCTTCGGGAATGATGCCGAGGTCCTTCATGATCTTGGCGCCGTAGGTGGCGGAGGCCATGCCGCCTTCCTGGTCCGAACCGCCGCGCCCGTAGATGAGTTCATCGGTTTCATAGCCCTTGTAGGGATCCTTGTCCCAGTTGGCGATGTTGCCGATGCCCACGGTGTCGATGTGGGAGTCGATGGCGATGATCTTGTCGCCCGTCCCCATCCAGCCGATGACGTTGCCCAGGCCGTCGATCTCGACCTTGTCGTAGCCCAGTTTCTTCATTTCGGCCGCGATCCTGCGGATGACGCCTTCTTCCTGGCAGGACTCGGAAGGAATGGCGATCATGTCGCGCAGGAACTGGGCCATGTCGGCCCGATAGCCCTCCGCCGCTGCCTTGATGGCACCGAAATTCACGTTCATAAACTCACCTCCATGCATCCAGGATAGACTATTTTTTTCAGTCAAGGAAAAATTTTTTCAATCTTCAGAACCAGTAGTTGAGACATGCCATGGCGGCCCCCACCTTCAAGGCCGGGTTCACCTCGCTGCCCATGACCTTCAGTTCCGCGTCCAGGTGCCGGTCCAGGCGGCAGCCGAATCCGGCGGTGATGCCGGCGCGCACGGCCCGCTCCGAACTTCCGGTGCCCGAGGCGGCCGTGCCGACGTTCCAGGCGATGAGCTCGGCCCCGGCGATCAGGTAGGGTCCGTTGAGGAACGCCCTGCCGTCATCCTTGAGGAAAAAGACCCCGTCGAGGCCGAACGCGTAGGCGCTGACGGTGCGGTTCGCGCCCCTGCCCACCGCGCTCCAGTCGTCGGCGCCCAGCGCCACCCGGGCGGCCATCATGGATTGGCTGCGGTCCAGGAGGTGGGGCGGGAAATGCAGTTCCGCCTGGACGCTGAAGCCGGCACCCAGCCCCGGGCTGCCCACGGCGCTGGACAGGTCCGCGGCGGGGAGGCTCGCGCGGCCCTGCACGCCGATCAGGTTCTCCCCCGGAAAGGTATCCTCCGCCGGCTGGGCCGCCATGGGCAGAACCCAGAGCAGGGCTGACAGGGTGAGACATTTGGGCATGTTGACCTCGCCATGGTGGAACGGGATGGGCCGGGAGCGACCTGCGACAGTCCATGGCCAGTCGAGCCCTGATGAACCATCGACAGGCCGGGGCAGATTCTTGAATGCCGGACCCACGATTCCGGCTGCCGCCGCCATTTGATGGCGGTTCCCGGAGCTCCTAGACTGTCCAACAATGGCCACATGGAGGAGGAACCGCGATGAAAGAGGAAAAGTCCACCAAATCCAAGGCAAAAAAAGCAGCTCCCGAGCCGTCCCCGAAGCCGGCAGCCAAGAAGCTGAAGCCGGGGAAAGAAGAGGGGAAACGGAAAAAGAAAACGTCCAGGGAGCACGGAAAGGGCCTCCCCGGGAAGCAGGAGGAAGGCCCGGCCCGCAAAGCCTCTGCCGTGGCCGCTGCGCGCCTTCCCTCCGCCATCGATCCCGGCGAAAGGCACCGGCTGATCCGTGAAGCGGCCTACTACCGCGCGGAACGGCGCGGCTTCGAGGGAGGTGATCCCACGGACGACTGGGCCGCGGCCGAGGCTGAAATCGACCGGATGCTATCCCCAAAATAACCTAGGTGTTTGCGCTGAGGGGACGCCCGGGCGCCGGTTCCGGGAGGCGACCCCGGCAGAAACTCCATCCAGCGGCGCGGTGTTTTGCACAGGATCGGGAAAATCAAGTAGTCTTTGCTGTATAAACAATACCGTCCGTCTCCAGGCACGACGTAACCGATAGATGTTCAGAAAGCCCAGTATCCGGACGGCTCCAGCACAAAATCCTGAAAAAGTGATCCAGCAGCATCCACGGCGGGTTTCCCCGACTCCCGCCGGCAGGGGAGCTTTCCTATGGCGAGACCCGCAGTCAGCCACGAGCCCGCACCGGAACTGTTGTTCCGGACGCTGGCCGTCGTGGGCTCGGCCGCGGCGCTGCGGGCCGCGCTGGTGGGGCCGCTGGGGCCCGGAATCCCCTACCTGACCTTCTACCCCGCGGTCATGCTCGCCTCGCTGTGGAGCGGACTCATGGCCGGCCTCCTGGCCATCCTGGCTTCCCTGCTGCTCGTCTTCTTCTGGGTCCTGCGCGGCCGGATGTCCCCCGCGGAGGTCATGGCCATGGCCCTCTTCGCGGCCAGTTCGCTCGGGATCGCCCTCCTGGTGGAATCCCGCCGCAAGAACAGCGCGCTGGCCAGGCAGGCCCTGGAGGACCTGCGCCAGGCCAATGACCGGATGCGCGAAGACCTCGCCAAGCGCCGCCAGATCGAAGCGCAATCCCAGCGAATGCATCAGCTGCTCCTGGATTCCCAGGCCCTCGCCAAGGTGGGCGGCTGGGAGGTCGACCTGGACAGCGGGACCCTGTTCTGGACCGATGAAACCTATCGCATCCACGAACCCACCCCCGCCGAGTATTCGCCCAGCCTGGAGTCGGCCATCGCCTTCTATGTCCCCGAAGCGGTGCCCGTCATCCGGGAGGCGGTGCGCAAGGCCACCCTGGAAGGCCAGGCGTTCGACCTGGAACTGGAACTGGTCACCGCGCGCCAGCGCCGCATCTGGGTCCATGCCAACGGCCGCCCGATCATGGATTCGGGCCGCATCACCATGGTGCTCGGCGCCATCCAGGACATCACCGGGGTCCGCAACGCCATCGCCGACCTGCGCCAGAAGGACCGGATGCTCATGGCCCAGAACCGGCTGGCGGCGATGGGCGAGATGATCGGCCATATCGCCCACCAGTGGCGGCAGCCGCTGAACGCCCTGAACATGCTCCTGATCAACCTCGGCGACGCCCACCGCTACGGTGAACTGAGCGCCGGGAAGCTGGAAGGGGACCTGCGCAGGGGCGGACTGCTGATCCAGAACATGTCGTCCACCATCGGCGATTTCAGGAACTTCTTCAACCCGGACAAGGGCTCGGACCGCTTCTCGGCGCTGGAGCAGGTGCGTGCCGCGGTGGCCCTGGTGGAGGCCAGCTTCATGGCCGAAGACGTCGCCATCCGGATCGAGGCTCCGGAGGATTTCCAGCTCTCCGGCTTGCCCAACGAATTCTCCCAGGTGCTGCTCAACCTCCTGAGCAACGCCAAGCACGCCATCAAGGAAGCAGGGGTGCAGCGCGGCGAGGTGGTCATCGCCATCGCCCGCGAAGAAGGTTTCTGCAGGCTCACGGTGCGCGACAACGGGCCCGGCATCCCCGGCGAGCTGCTCGAACGGATCTTCGAACCCTACTTTTCCACCCGGGAAGGCGGCACCGGGATCGGCCTCTACATGTCCAAGCAGATCATCGAAGGAAACATGTCAGGGCGGATCAGCGCCAGGAACCTCGATGGTGGCGCCGAATTTTCCATCCTGATGGCCCTTACGGGAGACACACCATGACCAGCGGTCAACTGGACAGCGCATACCTGAAGACCCTCACCCTGCTTTACGTGGAGGACGACGCCACCACGCGCGAGGCGTTCAGGGTCTTCCTCGAGCGCCGGGCCGCCGGCGTCGTCATCGCCAAGGACGGGGTGGAAGGACTGGAGGCGTTCCGGGCCCACCGGGCCCAGATCGTCATCACCGATATCCGCATGCCCAACATGGACGGCCTGACCATGGCCCGGGAGATCCGCAACCTCGATCCGGCCGTGCACATCATCGTCACCACCGCCTTCGAGGACGCGGACTACCTGAGCCGCTCGATCGAGACCGGGATCGACCAGTACGTGGTGAAGCCCATCCAGCAGTCGCGCCTCGAGTTCGCCATCCTGACCTGCGCCCACCGCCAGCGGCTGATCCTTTCCGAGCGGCGCACGGTGACCCCGTTCAGCGCCGAGGAACGCAGCCTGCTGGCCACCCTCACCCCGCGCGAGCGCGAGGTGCTGGCCTGCCTGGGCCGCGGCCAGCCGACCCGGGAAATCGCCCAGGGCCTGGGCCTCAGCGTCAAGACCGTCCAGACCCACCAGGCCAACCTGATGCTCAAGCTGAGCCTGCACAAGGCCACCGCCCTGGCCGCCCTGGCGGTGCGGGCCGGGATCGCCTGAAGGCCCGCCCGGGAGCCCCATCAGGCAAAGTGCCTAGGTCGGACTGATGAGTACAACTACAATTATTTAAATATTTACTTGAACGATAAAAGGACCTACCTTTATACCATCCGGCATTCCAGCGGTGGACAGGGAGATTTCATGTACAGGCAGGTCATCCTCCTGGTGGAGGACACACCTGAAGAGCTGGAACCCATCCTCCGGGCCCTCATGCCCGCGCATTGCTCGGTGCAGCGGGTCCGCGACGCGGCCGAGGCGCTGCCCCGGCTGGCCGGGCCGGGCCCGCAGCCCGCGATGATCCTGCTCAACCTGGAGCGGGATGCCCTGGGCGCGCTGCGGCGGATCCGGGCCGAACCCGCCGCGGCCGGGTTGCCGGTGGTGATCATGACCGGACCGAAGGACGCGCGCGCCATCGCCGAAGGCGCGGGGCTGAGCAACAGTTGTGTCGAGAAGCCGGCGGAGCGGGGCGCCCTGACCGAAGTGGTGCGGCTGGTCACGGAGTACTGGCTGAAGCTGAACGTGTCGCCCGGCAGCCTGACGGGATTCTAGAGGCTCTTTACCACCTGGTCCCCGCCCAGCTGGCGCATCTGCTGCAGGATCCACTCCTGGCGCCCGCGCAGGTAGGGGCTCGGCGCGTCGGCGCGGTAGCGGTGCGGATTGGGCAGGACCGCCGCCAGGAGCGCGGCCTGGCCGGGGTTGAGGGCCGCGGCGGGCCGGGCGAAGAACTTGCGCGAAGCCGCCTCAACCCCGTAGACGCCGTCGCCGAACTCCACGATGTTCAGGTAGACCTCCAGGATCCGCCGCTTGGGCCACAGGGTCTCCAGCAGCAGGGTGAAGTAGACTTCGCAGCCCTTGCGGGCCCATGAGCGGGATTCCCACAGGAACAGGTTCTTGGCGGTCTGCTGGCTGACCGTGGAGGCGCCGCGCTTCTTCCGGCTGTGCTCGTTGTGCGCGATGGCCTTCTCGATGGCCTGCCAGTCGAAGCCGAAATGGTCCTCGAAGTTCTGGTCTTCGCCTGCGATGACGGCCACGCCCATGGCCGGGGCGATCTTCTCCAGGGGCATCCAGCGGTGCTGGGCGCTGTAGGGCTTGTGCCCGGCCCAGGCCTCGGCCCGGCGCTGCAGCATGAGCGCCGAGAAAGGCACCGGGACGAAGCGCAGCAGCAGCACCAGCCCGGCGCTGCCGGCCAGGAACAGCAGGATGCAGACGCCCGCCCAGCGCAGCATCCGCGACATGAATGATCTCCTGGCCATGGGAGATTATGGCCGTCCGGCCGGCGAACCCGCAACCTGAGGCCCCTGATGTTAAGCTGGGAGCGGTCCTTCGCCCAACCCCTTCCCGCCGGTGTCCATGTCCCAGGAGCAGCCTACTCCCCAAGCGCCGTCGGGCCGGCCCTCCATGCTGCGTTCCGCCGGGGTGGTGGGGTTCATGACGGTGCTGTCCAAGATCACCGGGATGCTCCAATCCCGCCTGCTGGCCAAGTACCTGGGCGCGGGGCTGGCGGCCGACGCGTTCATGGTGGCGTTCCGCATCCCCAACCTGCTCCGCCGCTTCACCGCCGAAGGCACCATGACCGCCGCCTTCCTGCCCACCCTGAACGAGGTCGAAGCCGGCCAGGGCGAGGCCGCCGGCCGGGACATGGTGGCCAGGTTCCTGGGCACCCTGGGGCTGTTCCTGACCCTCCTGTGCATCCTCTGCCTGCCGGCCATGGGGCTGCTCACCGGCCTGCAGATGCTGGGCAAGCTGTCCCCTGAAGCCCGGTGGTGGCAGCAGTTCGGGGTGCTCTGGGAGGTGCTGGCGGGAACCCGGGCGGCACCCTTGCAGTGGGTGCTCACGACCTCCCTGGCCCGGATCATGTTCCCCTACCTGATCCTGGTGAGCCTCACCGCCGGGCTGTCGGCGGTGCTCAACCTGCGCGGGCGGTTCGGCCTGCCGGCCTCCGTGTCGACCTTCTGGAACCTGGCCTTCATCGGCTTCGCCCTGGCCTGCCTGCACTGGGGGCCGGCGGCGTGGCGGGCCCCGGAGCGCGCCGCGGTCATCCTGGCCCTGGCCACCCTGGTGGGCGGGCTGGTGCAGATGTTCGTCCTCTGGCCGGCGTTCCGGCCGCCTGGGCTTCGGCATCCGCTGGGGCCTGTACCTGCGCCACCCCGGGGTGCGCCGGGCGCTGAAGCGGATGGCCCCGGGGCTGATGGGCACCGGCATCCACCCCATCAACGTGGTCATCTCCACCATCCTGGCCTCCCAGCTTGCGGTGGGGGCGCAGACCGTCCTGTTCAACTCCAACATGATGGGCGAGATGGTCCTGGGCGTCTTCGCCGCCAGCGTGGCCACGGTGAGCCTGCCGGCCATGAGCCGCCTGGTGGAGGCCGGGGACGCCCGGGGGCTCCGGGCCAGCCTGGCCGGGGCGCTGCGCGGCACCGCCGTGCTGGTGATCCCCGGAGCGGTGGGCATGGCCGTGCTGGCGGGGCCGATCATCGCGGTGATCTTCCAGACCGGGCGCTACAACGCCGCGGCGGTGGAGTGGACCGCCCACACCCTGGCGTTCCAGGCGGTGGGCCTCCTGTTCATCGCCACCGGGCGGATCGCCGCCCAGTGCCTTTACGCCCTCAAGGACTACAGGCGGCCCGCCTACGCCGCCCTGTTCGGCGTGCTGGTGAACGTCGCGGCTTCCATCGCCCTCATGGGCCCCCTGGGCACCGCCGGGATCGCCCTGGCCAACGGCGTGGCCAGCATGGCGGGGCTGCTGTTCCTGGCCTCGGCCATGCGCCGGCGCATGGCCCTGCCCTACCGCGAGGTGCTGGGCGGCTGGGCCGCCATGGCCCTCGCCTCCGCCCTCATGGGCGCCCTGGCCTGGTCCGGGGCCCGCTGGCTGGGCCTGGACACCTTCAGGGGCCTGGGCCCCACGAGCCTGCGCCTCTTCTCCCTGATCGCCCTGTGCGCCCTGTTCTACGCCGCCCTCCTCTTCGCCTTCCGCGTCCCCGAAGCAAGGTCGCTCAGGGACAAGGTGCTGCGCCGGCTCCGGCGCTAGGGCCACTGCGGCGTCCGTCGTCCCTCCCGGCGCGCCGACCCACCGTTGCGTGAACCGTTGGGCCGGCTTCGGCGGCTGCGCCGCCTCCAGGCGACCCAACGGTTCACGCTGGTCCTTCCCGGGACTGGATCATCGGTCCGGGGTTCATTGTCAGTTTCAGGGACAAGAGACGGAGCCAATACCCAATGCCCAGGAAGGACCAGCGGGATCCCTTGGAGCGCCAAAGGCGATCCCAGGGATCCCGCAACGGTGGGTCGGCGCGCCGGCAGGGACGACGGACGCCGAAGGAGCCCTACACCCTGGGCGGCTCCACCCCGTAGGCCGACCAGCCTTCCTTGACCGGGCCGTAGATGGGGGGCACCGGCAGGGAGGCCTGGCGCATGAGGACGGTCATCTGGGCGCGGTGGTGGGTCTGGTGCACCAGCAGGACGTGCAGGCCGTAGCCGCGCTTCCAGACCTCGCCATACATCTCGTCGTCACGCTCCAGGTCGGCGTCGGACCAGGTCTCGATGCCCTTCAGCAGGCCGGCGGAAGCGGCCTGGTAGGCCTCGAGGATCCCCTCCATGGTGGCGGGCGGGGGCTCATGAATCCTCCCTTGACGCGTTCCGCGCCCGGGATGGCCAGGCCCATGCGCGTCGGCATTTCGATGACCGACTCCACCAGGTGCCAGGCGAGGCGCCGCAGATCCCGATGCCCTGGGGTGATGGCGACGTCCAGGGCCGGATCCGGAATGGCCTCCAGCACCGCCACGGTGTGCTTGGCCTCTTCCGTCCAGGCTTTCCTGAAATCGTCCAAACGCCGGAACATGCGACCCTCCTTATCGAGCACTCACCAGATTGGCACAATTCCCGGAACGGCACAGCAGGGGCTCAGGCACCGGCCAGGGCCTTTTCCACCGCCGCCAGCACCGTCTCCGCCGCGACCGGCTTGTGCAGGATGTCCACCACCTGGAACTTGCGCAGGGTGGCCGCCACGTCCTCGTCGCGGCTGGCGGTGATGACGATCACAGGCAGCCCCGGCCTGGCCTTGAGCACCATGCGCGCCACCGTGGCGCCGCTGCACCCGGGCATCTGGTAATCCGTGAGCACCACGTCGGGCGCGCTTTCCAGGATGTGGTCGCCGATCTCCATGGCCGAAGGCGGCACCCACGCTTCGACGACATACTGGCCTTCCAGCACCCTGCAAAGGTACATCGTCATCAGTCGACTGTCGTCGATCACCAGCACCTTCGCCATGGATTCCATTTTCGGGCCTCGCATGGGTCCCCGTCAATGCGCATCACGCCCGGCCCGCTCGCGGCGCGAGTCCTCGAGGAAGCGGCCACTCCGGGGTATGATGAAGGATTCCCTGGAGTTTCCATGCCTGTGCCCATGCTTGAACTCGCCCCCCAGAACGCCTCGGTGAAGGAGCAGATCCTCCAGGGGCTCTCCGGCCTCATCGACCGCTCGAGCTTCATCCTCGGCGCGAACGTGAAGGGGCTGGAAGCCGAACTCGCCGATTATGCCGGCGGCCAGGTTCGCCATCGGCATGTCCAGCGGCACCGACGCCCTGCTGGTGGCCCTCATGGCCCTGGGCGTCAAGCACGGGGACGAAGTGATCATCCCGAGCTTCACCTTCTTCGCCACCGCCGGCGTGGTTTCCCGGCTGGGCGCCACGCCGGTCTTCATCGACCTGGACCCCGCCACCTTCAACGTCACCGGCGCGCTGGTGGAAGCCGCCATCACCCCGCGCACGAAGGCGATCATGCCGGTGCACCTGTTCGGCCAGCTGGCCGAGATGCCTGCGATCATGGCGGTGGCCGCCAGACACGGCATGCCGGTCATCGAGGACGCCTGCCAGTCCCTGGGCGCCAAGGGCTGGGGCAGGTCGGCCGGCCAGTTCGGCGACCTGACCGGATGCAGCTTCTACCCGACCAAGAACCTGGGCGCCTTCGGCGACGCCGGCATGACCCTGGTGCGCGACGACGAGGCCCTGGCCGCCAGGGTGCGCCGGATGCGCGTGCACGGCATGGAGCCGGTCTACGTCCACCACGAGATCGGGATGAACGGCCGGATGGACGAGTTCCAGGCCCTGGTGCTCCGGGCCAAGCTGCCCATGCTGGAAGGCTGGCACGCCGGCCGGCGCCGGCACGCCCAGTGGTACATCGAACGGCTCCAGGGCATCGCCCAGGAGCGGATGACGCTGCCGCTGGAAGTGGTGCCGGACGGCCGCCACATCTACAACCAGTTCACCATCCGGGTCAAGGGCGGCCGCCGCGACGCGCTCCAGGCCCATCTCAAGGGCCTGGGCATCGGCAGCGCGATCTACTACCCGATCTGCCTGCACGAGCAGCCCTGCTTCAAGGACCTGGGCTACAGGAAGGGCCAGCTGCCGGAATCCGAACTGGCCGCCCAGGAAGTGCTCAGCCTCCCGGTCTATCCCGAGATGACCGAGGCCATGCGGGAGGAAGTGGCCCAGGGGCTGCTGAGCTTCTTCAAATAGAAAATCCTAGCCGCTGCGGCGCAGTTCGAAAAAGAGGAAAGAGAACGTATAGATCGCGCTTAATATAAGTGAAATAATGGCGATAATCTCCATGGGTCCTCCGAGACCTGTAAGCTTATGGCTTGAAATCTCAAGAAGGAATCAAGAACCAGGGCCACGACGTGAAGATTCCGCTAAAGCCACTGGTGATGCTCCATGAGGGCTGAATTGCTTACTCATTCATGGTTCTCGCTGCCAATGGTCCCAACGCTAAAGCAAGTTCAGCCAAAAAAAATTTAACGCTGAGGAAGCAGAGGCGCTGAGGACGCAGAGCCAACCTTCATCACCCATGTTCCGTGCTGTCGCCGCATGGGCCCCCAGCCCCGCCTGCGGCGGGGTTCCGGGGCGCAGCCCCGGAAGTTTTGGAGAGGGGGGCCGCATGAAACGCGCTGGCGTGTTTACTGCGGCCCCCCTCTCCAAAACCCTGGGGACCCATGCTCTCCGGATGATGCCTGGTGCGGCTCGGCGTCCTCGGCCCCTCTGCTTCCTCAGCGATAAAATTAGTTTAGATCGGTTTACCGACGCATCGCGTTGTGCTGCGAGAAGCGATCATCAGCCTTCGGGTGGGTCGAGATGGTTCCCCTATCACGCTCGACCCAAACTTTGCGAAGGCACCCTAACTGTCCAGCTCTTCCTTGAGCCCCACCTGGCCCATCTCCACCAGCCGGTCGCTGGCCCGGGCCGCCCAGGGGCTGGTCGGATAGCTTTCCACCAGCTTCTGATAGTAGCTCCTGGCTTCCGCCCGGTACTTGGCGGTCTCCTCCTCGGTCAGGGCCTTGCGCTCGGCCTCGTACTGGGCCTTCTCCGCCGCTGTGAGCTTGCCCATGTCCTCCTTGCCGGCCTTGGCCAGGAAGTCCTTCTGGAACTCCTTGGCCTGGTCCGGGTCCAGCCCCTTCTTGCGCAGGGCCTCGGCCAGGTAGAAGTAGGCCCGTTCGCGGTCCACGTAGTCGGGGTAGGTCGTCCAGCAGGCTCTTGAGCCGCCGCTCCGCCGGCAGGTAGTTGAAGCTGTTCACGTAGAAGATCCCGACCATCAGCTCCGACTCCGCCAGACGGCGCCAGCACTGGGTGATCTTGGCCTTGGCGTCCACCGCGTAGACCGAGCCCGGCGCCTCCTGCAGCAGGGTCTGGAAGGATTCCATGGCCTTGCGGGTCTCGGCCTGGTCGCGCTCGGCGTTCTCGATGGTGGCGTAGTGGCAGAGCGCGATCCGGTAGAGGGCGTAGTCGCGCCGCTCGGACCGCGGGAAGTAGTTCAGGTAGCTCTTGTACTCCACCATGGCCTCGGGATAGGAGGTCTTCGAGCCGTAGAAGAAGCTGTCCGCGATGAGCATCTTGGCGGCGGGGAACTCCTTGGAGGACGGCAGCCGCTCCTCGATGTTGCGCAGCATCTTGCGGCCCTCCTCCCATTTGCCGTTCTGCAGGTAGACCGTTCCGCTGGCCAGCAGTTCCGCGGCGCTGAGCCCCTGGTAGGGGTCCGCCACGGTCTTGGGCTTCCTGGAGCAGGCGGCGCCGCCCAGGAGCAGGAGGACCGGCAGGAGGAGGGACAGGGCGCTTCGGTGGGTCATGGGTTTCCTTGCTTATTCGGATGGGGCGGACGGTTGTGCGGCGGATGCCTCCCCGGCGGGGAAGCGCTGGTCCAGCCACCGGCAGGCGAGGCGTTCCGCCTCGGCCCGGCCTCAGGTCATGGAAGATCTCATGATAGAAGCCTTCCAGGCGGTGGCGCTCCAGCAGGTCGGGCCGGACGGCGGACCAGAGGGCCTCGGCGCCGTCGGGATCCGCCACGATGTCCCGGCCCGCGTCCAGGAGCAGGATGGGGCGGTCCAGTTCGGCCCCGAAGCCGAGCAGCTCGCGCCGGCCCTCCAGCATGGCCGCCAGGAAGCCGGCGGAGACGAACCGGTGGCACAGGGGATCCGTCCTGGTAGCGCTGGACCAGGTCCGGGTCCGAACAGACCTGGGACTTGTCCCCGGTCAGCTCCAGCGGGCGGTGCGGGACCAGCCAGGTGGCACAGCTTCTGGAGCGACCTTCAACGGGAAGGGCAGTTCGCGCAGCTTCACGCGCCGGGCTGGTGACGATCAGGCCGTCCAGGGTGTCCGGGTGCCAGAGCAGCACCAGCAGCGCCACCAGGCCGCCGAAACTGTGCCCCAGAAGGACCTGGGGCAGGCCCGGCGCGCCCGGCGTCGAGGCGTCGCGCTCCTGGCGCAGGAAACAGGGTCAGGTCCTCGACCGGGCCGCGGATGCCCGTGGGCATCGCCCCGCACCCCGCCGCTGCGGCCGAACCCGCGGTGGTCCAGGGCCGAGACCGACCAGCCCTGCCCGGTTCAGCCACCTGGCCACGTGGCGGTAGCGCTCGCCGTGCTCGCCGTAGCCGTGGCTGATGCACCACCCGGCCCCGGGGCGCGGGGTGCTCCCAGCGGGCGTAGGCCAGGGCGGCATCGCCCCACGGCCGCTCATGAACCCACGTGAAGTGGGCTCCATATCCTCGCTGGGAGCGGTCATCGTCTCGGCCATGACCCCAAGGATACCTTGGGATCGCGGATCTTCCCCGAACGGGTTTTGGCGGGATGGGGCGACGGGCGGTAAAGTAGTAGGCTGGCCTGACCCGCACGGCCGCTGATGATGGATGGAACATGGACTTTGAGAGCCTCGTACAGGGCCAAGAACGAGCTGGAGCCGAGGGTGGCGCAACTGTGCAGCCACCTGGACCCGGAGCGCAAGCTGCTCGAGCTGGAGCAGATAGAAGAGCAGACCGCGGCCCCCGGGTTCTGGGACTCGCCCGAGGCGGCCAAGCCCATCCTCAAGAAGCGCGGCGCCCTCACCGACGAGATCGCCCTGGCCAAGCGCCTGGCCGGGGGCCTGGAGGACCTGGAGACCGCCCTGGAACTGTCCCGGGACGACGCCGGACATGCTGCTGGAGGCCGAGGCCCTGGAGGCCCAGCTGCGCCGGGACATCGACGATTCGGAACTGCGCATGATGCTTTCCGGCGAGCTGGACGCCAACAACGCCATCGTCGCCATCGCCCCGGGCGCCGGCGGCACCGAGAGCTGCGACTGGGCCGCCATGCTGCTGCGCATGTACCTGCGCTACTGCGAAACCAAGGGCTGGAAGACCGAGATGCTGGACTACCAGGACGGCGACGAGGCCGGCATCAAGGGCGCCACCTTCATGGTGACGGCGCCCTACGCCTACGGCTACCTGCGGGCCGAGGCCGGGGTGCACCGGCTGGTGCGGATCTCGCCGTTCGATTCGGCCAAGCGCCGGCACACCAGCTTCGCCGCGGTCTACGTCAGCCCCGAGCTGGACGACACGGTGGAGATGGACATCCCCGACAAGGACCTGCGCATCGACGTGTTCCGCGCCAGCGGCGCCGGCGGCCAGCACGTGAACCGCACCGAGAGCGCGGTGCGCTTCACCCACCTGCCCACCGGGATCGTGGTCAGCTGCCAGAACGAGCGCAGCCAGATCCAGAACCGCGCCACGGCCCTCAAGGTGCTGAAGGGCCGGCTGTTCGAGCTGGAGCGGCGCAAGCTCGAGGAGCGGGTGGCCCAGGCCTCGGGCGAGAAGTCCGACGTGGCCTGGGGCTCCCAGATCCGCAGCTACGTGCTGGCGCCCTATCAGATGGTCAAGGACCACCGGACCCTGGAAGAGACCAGCCAGACCCAGAAGGTCCTGGACGGCGACCTGGACGCCTTCATCCGCACCCAGCTCCTGGCCAAGAGCCTCAAGCCGAACGGCTAGTTTTACTTCGGCGTCCGTTGTTCCGGGCGTCGCGCCTGGCGGGCGGCTTCGGGTTCCGGGTTCTTGCGCCGACCCACCGGCGCGTGGTCCGCTTGCAACGTCCTTGTATGTTTGCCTTGCTCCCCCGGAGCAAGGATCCTAAGGAGCCTTTGGAAGGGCCGGGGGGGATGGAGTTGCGAACGTCCACGGGATTAAAACTCGTAAGCGAGATGGCGCCCATCCCCTCATCGGCATCCATATAGCTGGACTACCATCAAGGGTCGAACTCGCATCTGCAAGGAAGGTGTTCTCGGTGCTGGGGTCCTTTCCGGGGGCGGAAAGGAGGGACCATGGAGGTCTCAATCAAACCAAGGTGGTTCGGCATCAACGTGTCCAAGGACACCTTCGATGTCAGTATGTTCCCGGGAGAGGCCCGGAAGGCGCCCCATATCAAGCTCCCCCGGTCCCGGCAGGGCTGCCAGGAGTGCTTGCACTGGGTGGATCGTCAGGTTCCCCAGGGCGAGGAATCAGCACTGGTCATGGAAGCCACCGGAGGCTATGGCAAGGAGATGGCGAACTGGCTTCTGTCCCTGCGCGCGGGTGTGCGGGTTGCCATTGCCCAACCCTGGCGGGTGCGTCAATACGCCAAGGGATTGGGGATGGTAAACAAGACCGATGCCCAGGATGCGATCATGCTGGCACGATACGGGGATACCTATAATCCTCGTTCCTACCAGCCAATGTCCCCTGCCTACGAACAGCTCCGAGCCCTGAGCCGGGAACGCGCCGCCATGGTCAAGGAGGCCATCCGACTGGGGAACCGGAACGAGATCCCCAGCAACTCCAAGGTTGCCCAGACCATCCGGGAGCAGACCTTGGCTCAGGTCAAGAAGGCCGTTGCGGACCTGGACCAGGCCATCAAAGCCCAGATCGCCAAGGATCCGGGGTTGAAGAAGGACTTTCGCCGACTACAGACGGTGCCGGGGGTCGGCCCAGTGGTGGCGGGAACCTTGATGGGAGAATGTGGCGACCTGAGAGACTTCGTTCACCACAAGGCCCTTCAGGCCTTTGCCGGAGTGGCCCCGGGTCTGGTCGAGAGCGGCACCTCGTTGCATGCCACGGCTCATATGACCAAACATGGGAGTGGCCGGCTACGCCAGGTCCTCTACATGGGGGCGATGGCCGCGGCGCGTGGGCAAAGCCCCGTGGCCCAAAGCTACGACCACCTACTGAAGGAAGGGAAACCGGCCATGGTGGCGCTCGGAGCGCTCATGCGCAAGATCCTGGTCACCTGCCGGGCGGTATTGCTGGAGGAACAGGACTACGATCCAAAGTACGTAAGGAAGGCCCCCTCAGAACCTATCTGAGCCATTTCCAGCGCTAGCTTTTCCCTCACAGCGGGCAGCAACGGCGTAGGCGGGCTGGCACGCAAAGCGCCAGCGGGCCGCAAAGGCCGTGACGCTTGCGGCGCGGGCTTTGCGACCTTGCGCGGCAGCCCGCCGGCCTATCCTGAGCCCGCAGGGAAAAGCGAAATCCGCCCCACCCCCTTGACGACCAACACACCATCTCGCTCCGCTGCGGGCGATGCAAGCGGCCACGCTGCTCCTTCCCCCAAGGGACGAATCGATTCGTCTTCGCTTCAATGAACAAATTTCAAAACAACCGTCCTGGGACCCTGGGCATTCCAGGGCGTCGCCTCCCCGCCCCCATGCCACCAACCGAAGGAACTCCCAATCCAGGCGGTGAATGAGTTCGGGGCGAACTGGCACTTGGAGCCTGTCCTGGTAGGCCCGGGCGGCCGTGGGCACGGCCATCCGCGCCCCCGACCACCCCTGCCTACCGAGACAGGCTCTTATCATCACGAATAATTGTTTATTTAAAAAAAGGCGTGTCATTTTTTTAAAAAACACTAAAATATGTTCTGGTTTTCAAAGACCATGACTTCACCAGCGCTTTATGATGTCATCTATTATTTTAATAATAATGAAATAAACAACGGGAGTGAAAATCGAGCGGCGAACACATCCATGTGTTCATCACCTAGATACTCCATATCCGCAATATTTATAGACCCCTATCAGGAGGACGTGTCATGAATTTATTCAAGTTTATTGTCCCATTGGCTTGCATCAGCATCAACCTGCCGGCCCAGAGCACCAACGACCTGAATGGCCTGGTATCCGTGGCGGCCCATTACGTTTCGAGCGGCATGGCCGGGACTCGCCAACCCATGGCCTTGGCGCTTCATAAGGTCGTTGGGGACAACGGCGCCCTGGCTTCCCAGTTCCTCATGAGCCGGGCTTCGGACGTGCAGCACTGGACCTTCATGTACCGGATCAACGCCGCCGAGACCAGCGCGACCGGCCCCGACTCCCTGCCCGACAAGCCCGGCCCCAAGGTCACGGCCCAGGCGCAATGCACCAACGGCGTCTTCAACAGCTTCCTGCTTTCCGACAAGCCGGTCGTGGGCGTCAAATCCCTGGAGAACACCTGGGTGGCGATCCCCCTGGACGGCGCCATCCAGGACCTGAACGCCAACGGCTACGTCCAGGGCTTTTCCAGCGTGGAACTGGTGCGCCCGGACCGGCCGAACCTGCCGGACGACATGGCCTATGTGTTCACCTGCCCCTGGGAGCGGCGGGTCGTGGCGATCTCCAGCCAGACCGGCGCCCTGGCCTGGAGCTACGGGTATTGAAGGAACGCCGGCCCGGGACGAAATGATGGAGGGAAACCTCCCGGTCGTGGACTACGATGGGGTCCATGGCCCCCATGCCGCTTCGAACGATGGCCCTGCTCGGCGCATCGGCGATCCTCGCCGGCGCGCCGGCCCAGCAGGCCCCCTGGGCCGAATGGCGGACCCTCGCGACGGCCCACTACCGGATCCACTATCCGCCCCCGCTGGCCGACTGGGCCCGGGACGTGGCCGGCCGGATCGAGGCGATCCATGACCGGGTGACCACCCTGGTGGGGTATGCGTGCCCCGGGCCGATCCAGGTGGTCCTGGCCGATCCGCTGGGCCTGGCCAACGGCCTGGCCGTACCCCTCATCGGCGCCCCCCATGTGGTGCTCTGGCGCACCGAACCGCGCAGCGACAGCCAGATCGGCGGTTCCATGAGCAGTTGGACCGAGGAGCTGCTCTCCCACGAGCTCACCCATATCCATCACCTGACCCGCCCCGGGAGACGACCCCGCGCGGTCACGGGGTTCAGCTCCCTGTTCACTCTTCCGCTGGGGCCGCTGGCGCTGAAGTGCCCCCAATGGGTCACCGAAGGCTATGCCGTCCTGGTGGAAGGGCGGGTCACGGGCTCCGGGCGCCCGCACAGCTCCATCCGGGCCGCGGTCCTGCGCCAATGGGCCCGGGCCGGCAAGCTGCCGTCCTATGCTGTGCTGAACCGGGGCCCAGGCCGCCAGGCGTCCGACATGGACTATCTGGCCGGATCGGCCTATCTGGAGTGGCTGGAGCGCCAGCGACCGGAACAGCCGGACATCCTCCAGCAGTTCTGGAAGCACCTGGCCGGCGACGGCCGGTCCTTCGAAGCCTCGTTCCGGGCCACCTTCGGATTCACCGCCCGGGACGGCTACCAGCGCTTCCAGGCGGAACTCGGACACGACGCCCTGGAATGGGAGACCCGGTTCAAGGTCCAGGGCCTGCGCGAGGGTGCGCTTTGGCTGCGGGTGGATGGCGGCGTGGCGGATCTGGGGGTGAGCCCGGACGGCCGCAGGCTGCTCGCCAGGGTGGCGGCCGCCCGCGACCCCGGATTGCGGGTCTGGGACCTGTCCGCACGTCCCGCCCCGGCCCAGGCCGCTCCCGTGCGTTCCGACCCCTTCAATCCCGTGCCCGACGCCCCGGCCGAATACCCCCAGCCCACCCTCCTGGCCCGGCTGCCCAGCCTGGACCACCACGCGCCCCTGGAGGCGCAATGGCTCGACGACCGGACCGTCCTGTTCCAGATGAAGCGCCCCGACCGCGAGGGCACCCTGCATCCCCGGCCCGCCCTGTGGCGGATCGGGGCCGGGGTGGACCGGGATCCGCCTTCGCCCCGGACCCCGGGCAGGATCCTGATGCCGGTGCGCCGGTCCGGCGGCTGGGTGCTGGAGTTGGAGGGACAGCGCGTCCCGCTTCCGGGGCAGCCGGTCGGCCGGGCATGGCTCGACGCGGGGCGTGGGCAGATCTACGCCGCCTGCGAGCTGGACGGGGTCTGGAACCTGGTGCGGGTGCCCTACCGGTCCGAGGGCGGCGCCCTCCGGTTCGATCCCGCCCAGCGACTGACCCGCACCCCGGGCGCGGCCTGGAATCCCGCCCCGTCCCCGGACGGCCGCTGGCTGTTCTACACCAGCCTGGACCCCCGCGGCACCGAGATCCGCCGGCTGGACCTGGACCTGCCCCCGCTGGCCGAAGCGCAGGCCTCCGATGCGCGCATCCTCGCCCCCGGCACGGTCATGCCGCCCGCTCCGGCCCCCGACCCGCTGCCGCCGGCGGCGGCCGCACCTCCCGCCGAGCCCTACCGGGCAGGGGCCAACCTCTGGAACCACCTCGCCGCGGGCCTCAGCCTCACCCCGTCGGGCCGCAGCCTGCAGCTGGGGGTCACCGGGTCGGACCTGCTGGACCGCCTGTCCTGGCTGGCGCTGGCCGGGCTGGGTGACGGCCCCGGGCCGCGCGGCGCCATGGCCGGCCTGCGCTCCGCCGCCTGGCCCTGGAAGCCCTCCCTGATGGTGTTTTCCGCCCTGGAGCGGCCCTCGCTGCAGGAGACCGGGCCGGTGCAGGCCGACCGGGAGCGGCGCGGGGCCGAATGGGCCCTGACCTTCGACAGCCTGGGTGAAATCCCGTTCCGGATCAGCCCGGTGCTCGCCTGGGAGCGGGTGCGGCCGCTCTCGCCGGAGCCCGCGAGCGCCTACGCGCGGGAGCTCGCCGGGCTGCGCGCGGGTTTCCAGGCCCTGTGGGCCCGCGGCCCCTGGGGCGTCGAGCTGCAGCCGGGCGCCTCCTGGTTCCTGGGGAGCAGCCGCACCGCCGGCGACCCGCCGTCCTGGAACGCCCTGCGCACCTCCCTCCGTTTGCGGCTGGAGACCCCGGCCCTGCCCATCACCCTCCGGGGCGAGCAGGGCAGCTTCCGCGGCAATCCGCAGGAGACCTTCCACCTGGGCGGCGCGACCACCAGCCTCGTGCCCGAAAGCCTGGACCTGGACCGGGTCGCCCAGCCCGCCCTGCCCGCCCTGAGCGCCTCGGGCGACCGGTTCCTGCGCTGGCGGGGCGAACTGGGCGGGCATGCCCTGGCCTACGTCGAAGGCACCGCGCTGTGGAACGCCGGCCAGGGGCGGGGGCCGTTCCAGCGGGTGCTGGGACTGGAATACGCCCTGGATGGCGCGGGCGGCGACGGCCGGGAGGCAGGGTTGAAGCGCGTGCAGGTCCGGGCCGGCATCCACCGTCCGCTGGATGGCATCATGAAGGGGCGCACCGTGGCGACCCTGACCGTGGTGGTGCGCCCTTGACATCGGTAAAAAAATATTAATTTATTCAAGAGGTTTCAAAGGATTGCCCATGCGCCCCTTCACCCCGCCCACCCGCCTGCTCCTGGCCGGCCTGGCCTGCATCGCCCTGGCGCAGCCGGCCCGGGCCGCCGCCGACCCCCGGCGGATCCAGTGCGCCACCCCCTGCATCCTGACCCTCAAGGCCGCCAACGGCCGCATCGACATCAAGATCCCCACCGCCAGCCGGACCCTGGGGACCCTGGCCCAGCCGGGCGACAGCTTCGAACTGGAGGGCGGCAAGGACTATGTCCTGATGCTCAACGAATCCAACGAGGGGTTCTTCAGCTTCGACCTGGCGTTCGCGCCCAAGGCTGGCGGGTCCGCCTGGTCCTGCCGGGTGAAGACCCTTCCGGTTGATCCATTCATAGGGGTCGAGAAATGCGCCTGGTCAGGCGCCCCCGGCCAGGTCACCATCAACACCGACCGGACCAAACCGTTCATCACCCTTGGCAGCCTTCCTTGACAGCGCGCCGAAGGGCGCTTCGTGGTCCAATGAAGCGTTGAATGGAGAGGGTGATGAAACTGCATCTGTCCCGTTTCGTGTGCCTCGACGTGGCCTCCAACCTGGCCCGCATGGAGCAGGAGGGCTCCCGCGCCGCGGCGGCGGGCGCCGATCTCTGCGTGTTCCCCGAAAGCTTCCTGCACGGCTACCGGCGCCTGGCGGACCCGGCCGCGGTCCGCGCCCGCTTCCGCACCCTTTCGGGGGATTGCCCGGACACGGCGTTCCTGTTCGGTTCCTTCACCGAGGACCGGCGCAACCGCCTGACCGTATGGCAGGGCGGCGAAGAGAAGGCGCGCTACGACAAGGTCCACCTGTTCCGCCCCAACGGCGAATTCGACATCTGGGAGCCCGGCGACCGCTACGCGGCGGTGCGGCTGCGCGGCTGGACCCTGGGCCTGCTCAACTGCAACGACCTGCGCTTTCCCGAGCAGGCCCGCGCGCTGCGCATCCAGGCCCGGTGCGACCTCCTGGTGGCGCCGGCCTGGTGGCCCTGGCGGCGCGACCACATCTGGCGCGCCCTGCTCCAGGCCCGGGCCATCGAGAACGCGGTGTTCGCCGCGGGCTGCTGCATCGCCGCCTCCGAGCACCCGGACGAGGCCTTCGCCGGCGCCGGCAACCACGTGTTCGACCCCCTGGGCGACCCGGTGCGCACGCTGGACGACCACACCTACCTGCTGGAGCGCCCGGCAGGGGTCATCGTGGACCCCCTGGACAGCTTCGTGGACATCGGGACGGTGCAGACCTTCGCTAGTCGATGTTGAGCCGGTAGCCGACGCTCGGCTCGGTGAGCAGGTACCTGGGACGGGTGGCGTCCGGCTCGATCTTGCGGCGCAGGGTGCCCATGTAGATGCGCAGGTAGTGGGTCTGCCCGGCGCCCACCGGGCCCCACACCTCGTTCAGCAGCTGGGCGTGGGTGGCCACCTTCCCGGCCCGCTGGGCCAGCGCCTCCAGCAGCCGGTATTCCAGCGGGGTCAGGCGCACCGGGACCCCGTCCATGGTGACTTCGCGCCGCTCCAGGTCCAGCTTCAGGGCGCCGCACTGCAGGACCGGCGTTTCCAGCGAGGTGTGGGTGGCGTGGCGCAGGGCGACCCGGATCCGCGCCAGCAGCTCGTCGGCGCCGAAAGGCTTGGTGAGGTAGTCGTCCGCGCCCAGGTCCAGGGCCTGGACCTTGTCCTTCTCCTGGTTCCGGGCCGAGATGATGATGATCGGCTTGCGGCTCCACTGGCGCAGGCTCTGCAGCACCTGGCCGCCCTCCAGGTCCGGCAGGCCCAGGTCGAGCAGGATGATGTCCGGGTTGTGGCTCCGGGCCATGGCCAGCCCGTCCGTGCCGGTGGCGGCGGTGAGCACCTGGTAGTCGTTGTTGGCCAGGGTGGGCACGAGGAAGCGGCGCAGGGAGGCTTCGTCCTCGATGATCAGGATCAGCGGTTGGCTCATGGCGGGGTTTCCAGGGTGGGGGGCGGAGGGTCGTGGTCGATCGGCGCGGGCGGCAGGCCGTCCAGGGGCAGGGTGATGCGGAAACGGGCCCCGCCCCCGGGGCGGTCCTCCACCCAGATGGCGCCGCCATGGATCTTCACGATGGCGCCGCAGATGGCCAGGCCCAGGCCGGCGCCGCCGTCCCGGAGGTTGCTGGGCATCCGGAAGAACTTGTCGAACACCCGCCGGTGCAGGGCCTCGGGGATGCCCGGGCCGCGGTCGGCGATCTCCAGCTGGATGGTCCCGGGCTCCTCCCAGGCGCGCAGCTCCACCGGGCTGCCGGGGGCGTGGCGGCCGGCGTTGGCAAGCAGGTTGATCAGCACCTGCTCCATGAGCGCGCCGTCCAGCGGCACCAGCGGCAGGGTCGCGGGCAGGTCCACCTGGATGGGCGGTGCGGCCTTTTGCGCCTCCATGCGCAGCACGGCCGCCCCCACCACCTCGTCCAGCAGCTGCCACTCCTTCTGGATCCGGATCGCCCCGCTCTGCAGCCGGGTGAGCTCCAGGAGGTCGCCCAGCAGCCGCGCCAGCCGCTGGCTTTCGTCCCGGATCATGGCCAGCAGGTCCAGGCGCGCGGCCTCCGGCAGCGGCTCCGGCAGCAGCAGGCTGGTGGCCGCTCCCTGGATGGCCGCCAGGGGCGTGCGCAGGTCGTGGGAAACGGCCCCCAGCAGGGTGTTGCGCATGCGCTCGGACTCGGTGTCGAGCCGTGCCCGCTGGGCCGCCTCCAGCCACCGGACCCGCTCCAGGGCCAGGGCGCCCTGCACCGCCAGCGACTGGAACAGGCCCCAGGCATCGTGGGGCAGCGGCCGGCCCTCGCCAAGCCGCAGCTGGAGCAGGCCTTCGGAGCCGGCCTGCCCGGCCAGGGCCACGTAGGTGCAGGCATCCAGGAACAGCGGTTCGAACGGCTCGGCCCGTTCCGCATGGTCGCCGAAGCGCGGGGTCATCTCGCTCGGGCGCGGGCAGGGCGGGGCCTGCGGCGACTCCGGCAGCTGCCGCCAGGTGTCCCCTTCGCCTTCGAAGAGCACCCAGGCCTGGGCCTGGAACAGGCCCTGGAGCCTCTTGGCCAGGACCAGGGCGACTTCCTGGACGGTCGAACAGCGCGCCAGGGCCCGGGACAGGAGCATGATCAGGAGGGTTTCGGCCTCCCGCCGGCGCAGGGACCGGGTCTCCCGGTCCAGGCGATCCACCAGGAGCACCACCATCTGCACCAGGATCAGGGCGCCCAGCAGGTAGAACCCGTTGGTCCAATCCTCCGGGCGGTACGGGAACCTGCTGGAGGTGAAGCGGACCGCGAACGCCAGGACCACCGCCAGGGCGGCCGGCATCGAGAAGGCCCGGCCCCAGCGGTGGGCGATGAAGCCGACGCCCAGCGCATACACCGGGGGGATGGCCGGGAAGCCGATCGCCGTGAACAGCGCCGCGGCGAAGATGGTGCAGACCCCGAGCAGGACCCCGATCGCGAGCACGGCCGCGAGCAGGTCCCCGGTGCTCCGCACGGATCCGGCCGGGGGCGGGTCCAGGGGCACGGTGACGATCCGGATCCCGAGGCCGCGCCGGATGGCCTCCTGGTCCCGGGCCTGCTCCAGGCGCTCGAGGGGACCCCGTGGCCGGTTCCAGCCCATGACCACCTGGCCGGCCCGGCGCGCGGCGCCCACCTCGACGAGGCCGTCGCTGACCGTGGCGGAGCGCACCCAGGCGGTCTCGGCCCCCAGGTCCTCGGCCTCCTGCAGCCAGACCCGGGCCTGGTCCGCCTCCCCCGCGCTTTCCCGGCCCGGGACCTCCACGTGGACGGCCACCCAGGGCCGCCCCTGTTCCCGCGCCATGCGGAAGCCGGTGTGGACCAGCCTCAGGGTCCGGGCTTCGGAACCCAGGGCCACCAGGATGGGACCGGCGGGAGCCGGTGAGGGGACGGACAGAGAGGCCTCCTTGGGATCGAGTTCTCTCATGATGACTGATGCAAAGGGGCCGCGCCAACGGCGCGGCCCCTTCCCCTTCGGGTGATGCCTGATTCTAGAGGTAGGCGGGCTCGCCGTGGAGGGCGACGTCCAGGCCGGCCTCTTCTTCCTCGCTGCTCACCTTGACCGGAGTGACCTTGTTGATGAGCCACAGGGCGATGTAGCTGAACAGGAAGGCATAGGCCATGGTGATGACCACGCTGAGCACCTGGAAAGCGAAGAAGTGCACGCCGCCCCGGAGCAGGCCGTCGGCACCGCCGGCATTCCACACGGTGGTGGCGAAGATGCCGGTGCAGACGCAGCCGGTCACGCCGCCGACGCCGTGGCAGCCCCAGACGTCGAGCGCGTCGTCCAGGCCGAGGTGGTTCTTCAGTTCGACCGCCACGTAGCAGACGCACGCTGACGATCACGCCGATGCAGACCGCGCCGGTGGGGCTCACGTAGCCGGCGGCGGGGGTGATGGCCACCAGGCCGGCCACGGCGCCGGTGAGCAGGCCGACGAACTTGGGCTTCTTCTCGAAGCGCCACGCCAGGAAGAGCCAGGTGATGGCGGCCACGGAGGCGGTCGATGTCGGTGTTGACGAAGGCGACCACGGCGGTGGCGTCAGCATGCAGCTCGCTGCCGGCATTGAAGCCGTACCAGCCGAACCACAGGAGGGCGGCGCCCAGGGCGACGAAGGGAATGTTGTGCGGCCCCTTCTCCATGAATTTCCGCTTGCCGACGTAGACCACGGAGGCCAGGGCGGCGAACCCGGCGGTGGTGTGGACCGCGGTGCCGCCGGCGAAGTCCAGCACGCCCCACTTGGCGAACAGGCCGTTGCCCCAGACCATGTGCGCGGCCGGGAAGTAGACGCAGAACATCCAGAGGGTGAGGAAGATCATGTAGGCCGGGAACTTGATCCGGTTGGCGAAGGCGCCGGTGATGAGCGCCGGGGTGATGATGGCGAACATCATCTGGTAGATGAACAGCACCAGCAGCGACATGGTGTAGGCGCTGGGGGTGCCGGCGTTGACCGTGATGAGCGTGTCGGGCCGGACGCCGCTGAGGAATGCGTAGTGGAAGTTGCCGATGACCCCGCCCTCTCCGCCGCTGAAGACCAGGGAGAAGCCGCAGGCCCACCAGACGAAGGTGGCCCAGCCCATGGACACGAAACTCTGGATCATGATGGCCACCACGTTCTTGCGGCCGATCAAGCCCCCGTAGAAGAAAGCCAGGCCCGGTGTCATCACCAGCACGAGGGCTGCGGCAACAAGCATGAATGCTAAGTTGCCTGTATCAAAGGCGTTGGGCGTCATGTCTGACTCCTTATGAAGTGGAGTAGGGTCAGGCCGGCTGTGTGTCGACCGTGAAGGTGAAGGTGCGCTTGGGAATGTGCTCTGTCTGCTGGGCCAGCAGACGAAACACGAAACGGATTCTAAGGACGATAGCACAAGGTCAATTTCACGTTGCGGCAAAAGAGTTTGAAATTCGTTGGTTGTGACTGAAATCTCAGCACCTATACACTCCATTGTGCAGCCTGGGGCTTTGAATTCCATGATCGACACGGGATATGAAAAACACCTAGATGGCCCATTTAAATAGTTTAAAATAGGCAAGTTATGTATTTTAAAAATGATAAAAAATATAATGGAAAAGTAAAAAATATATAAATAAAAATTAATAATAAATTTAAAAAAAGATGCCGTTCCATCCGACCCTTGATGCCTCCGAGCGTTGTGTTTTGGTTAAGAATATTTTTATTTCATTTTACGAGAAATTACACAAAACGGTTTTCCAAAAATATAATGTGCAATATGTTCTATTCCAAATCCATTATTTTGTTATTGTCAATTAAAATTAATAAACAATAAATTTATATTTTTTACATATGTTATTTATGTAATTTTTACATTTAATTGTCATAATTTTTATTTCTCCGCCATTTCAATTAACAATATATCCATCCAGTCCTCGGGATCCCCTCGGGCCGCTGTTCCAGCCAAGGAAAGCATGCTGCTACCCTTAATGGAGCCAAATTAATCATTAAACAAATAAAATTTAACTTTCGAATGGTTATTTTTAACTCTAATCCGTGGTTTTAACAACCATCCCCAGGCTCAAGCCGGTAGCCGATCCCGAGTTCGGTCAGAAGCAGCTGGGGACGGGTGGGGTCGACTTCGAGCTTCTTCCTCAGGCTGCGCATGTAGACGCGCACATAGGCGGAGTGTGCCTTGGAGGTGTCGCCCCACACTTCCAGCAGCAGCTGGCCGTTGGTGATCACCTGGCCGGCGTGCCGAATCAGGACCGCGAGCAGGTCGAATTCATTCTTGGTCAGGCGGACGGGACTCTGGTTCAGGGTCACCTCCCGCTTGGCGAAGTCCATCCGCAGGCGGCCGACCTCAACCACGGATGCGGGCGGCGCGGCCAGGTCGGCGGAATGCCGGAGCGCCACCCGGATCCGGGCCAGCAGCTCCCCTGACCCGAACGGCTTGGTGATGTAATCGTCCACCCCCATGTCCAGGGCCAGGATCTTGTCCTCTTCGCGCCCCCGGGCGCTCACCACGATGATCGGGACCCGGCTGACGGTGCGCAATTCCCGGGCGAGGCTGAGGCCGTCGCCGTCGGGAAGGCCGAGGTCCAGGAGCACCACGTCCGGCGCGCACTGGATGGCCAGCTTCTTCCCCTCCTCCCAGGTGAGCGCCTCCTCCACCCGGAAACCGTGGGAGCGCAGGGTGGTATGGAGGTACTGCATGAGGTGGGTGTCGTCTTCGACGACCAGGACGAGGGGCTGTTCAGGGTTCATGGGGCCTGCCATAAGCTTCAGGGGATGAATTCGGGATCGAGTTCTGAGGGCATCGCTTCCTCGGTGGAGCTTTCCCGGGGGAGGGTGAGGATGATCCGGGCTCCGCCCCCTGGCCGGTTTTGCGCCATGATCGTACCCCCGTGGGCCTGCGCGATCCCCCTGCAGATGGCCAGCCCCAGGCCGGCGCCGGGGGCGGGGGGTCTTCCCGTGCCGCGATAGAGCTTGTCGAAAATCAGTTCCTCTTCGCCGGCGGGGACCCCGGGGCCCTCATCCGCGACCGAGATCCGGAACTGTTTGTCCTCCACCCAGCCCCGGACCTCGATGGCGCTCCCGGGTGGGCTGAACTTGATGGCATTGTCCAGGATGTTGATGAGGGCCTGCTCGATCAGCACAGGGTCCATGGGGATCCATATCTCCGGCAGTTCCACCGAAACGGGGCGGGTTCCCAGCTGCTCCTTCAGGTGGCTGAGGGCGGAGCCCACCACTTCCTCGATGGCCGCCCATTCCTTCTTCACCCGCACCATCCCCGATTCCAGCTTGGTGATGCCCAGCAGGTTGTTGATCATGCGCAGGAGGCGGCTGGATTCCTGATGGATGGTGGTGAGCAGCACCTGCTGGTCCCCCGGCGCGGATTGCGGGCCGGGGTTCAGCAGGGAAGAGGTGGCGCCGGTGATGGTCCCCAGGGGCGTCCTGAGATCGTGCGACAGACTGCTGAGGAGGGTGTTGTGCAGCCGCTCGTGCTCGGCGCGGATCCGGGATTCGGTCCGCTCCTCGGACAGCCGGGCCCGTTCAAGGGCCAGGGAGATCTGGGAGACCATGGGGATGAGCAGGTCCAGGCGCGCGGACTGCAGGAAGGCAGTCACCGGCACCAGCAGGATCGCCACCACGCCCAGAGCCCGCTCGGCGCCCATCATGGGCAGCATCAGGCACCGGGCCTGCGGGAAGGCCTCCGTGCCGTGGCCCACCGGCACGCCCCTTTCCATGGCCGTCCGGGCGATCTCCAGTTCCTCCGGGGCAAGCCTGAGGTCCCGCACCAGTTGATCCCGCAATTGGCCCTTCTCGTCGCAGAGCAGCACCGCCACGGGCACATCCAGTTCCTGGCGGAGGTAGGCCTCCACCCGCCGGTGGATGGCCGGCGACGATCCCCCTTCGGCCAGCGCCTTGCTCAGGCGGTAGAGGATGCGGGTCTGGCGCTCCTGGCCCTGGGCCAGGCGGGTCTGCGCCCGGATGCGCTGGGTGAGGCCCAGGATGACCCAACCGATCCCCAGCATCACCGCAAAAGTCCCAAGGTGCTTGAGGTCCGTGAGCACGAAGCTGTAGCGCGGGTCGATGAAACAGAAATCCAGGGAGAGGATGCTCAACACCGAGGCGACGAGGGTGGCCGAGCGGCCCAGGTGGGTGGCCGCCACGATGATGACCAGCATGTAGAGCATGATCACGTCCACCTGGCCCAGGTAGTCGTAGACCGGAAACCCGATGGCCGTGGCCAGGGCCACGAAGAGGGCGGCCAGCCCGGCCTTGCCCAGGTCCAGGGACTCCTTTTCGGGTGGCGGGGGGGGCGGCGCCGGAGCCTCCGACCTGGGGACCACGTGGATCACCAGTTCCAGATCCCCTTGGGCCAGGTCTTCCAGCAGCGAAGGCCTTGAGCCGGTCGCCCATCTGCTCCCGGCGCGGCCCAGGACCAGGTGCGTGACCCGGCGCGCCTTGGCCAGGGCCAGCAGGTCCCGGGCCACGGCCCGCCTGGAAGGCTGGATGCGGACCAGATCGCCCCCCAGCCTTTCCACCAGGTTCAGGTTGGCGACGAGGCGCCGTTCCTCGGCCCGGGGATGGATGAGCCGCTGGGTCACGTCCAGGTGCACCGCAAGCCAGGGGGCCCTTTTGGCTTCGGCCAGCCGGCAGGCTTCCCTGAGGATCCTGTTGCACTCCGGGCTGCCGTCCACCAGGACCATGTACCTTGGCTCCCCCGCCAGGCCAGAGGCCGCCTTTCCACCCGCTCCCGGCCCGGCTTCGGGAGGCTGCTTCGATGGGCTGGGGGACATGAGCTTTTCCCTTCCTGGCGGTTGGGGATGGTTTTTGGATGGGTTCATTCTAATTTTATTCAGTCGGGATCGCCGCAAAATTCTGATCCGGCCATCCAAGGCATCCCCAGAAATGGTGCAGGCGGGCGGCCGTTTCGACCCCCTCGCGGAGGGACAGGCGGCTGGAGCGCCCAGGGACCTTATCTGCCGAGCAGCGTTCGAGTAATTTATTTTAACATCGATTTAACCTGTTTCACCGTGCCTTTGGGTGAACATCCCTTGGGCAGACAACGGATCGCCTCCAACATGCTACCCGATCACCATCGTATTGATCCATTATTATTTTCGACTTTTGGCACCTTAAAAACCGCTGCCCTTAATCTTCATACCCCCAAGAGGGTTATCCGCTTATAGGTCATGTTCGCATATGATACTGTAATAAATTTTTTAAACCAAATTTTAATGTCATTTTAAACTGATTTTAATATGAATTAACTCTTTACATGGACTATCCAGACCTATACTGTATTAATGAACCAAAGGATTTCGACGCTTCCTGATTCAAGCTCGATGTTGCGTTAATTTTCTGTGCTTGAAGATTCATTGAAATTAAGTAGCTTGAGTTGACTTCTAATCTTGAAGCAACTCAAAGTATTTTAATTGTTAAAAAGCACGAAAGGAGTCTTTATGCGAATCCTTAACCTGATGGAAACCCGGATTGAAGGCTGCCGTTGCGAGAGCTGGTTGAAGCATTGGAACGATTTCAGCGGACAAAGTGCTGGATATTGCATGGTGGTCGGCTGCAAAGGCAAACCCACCATCGGCGCCAAGGTGCAGAAGCCGGGAGAACCGGGCCGGGTGTACATCGTCCCCCTTTGTCGTGACTGCGCCGCCAGACACGGGCAATACATGGAAATCGTCGATGGCGTGGCCCTGGTGTCGACCGAAGCCGCTGACACCTGCGGCACGCTGGACACTGGCGTCATTCGCGTCCGCCTGGCGGAAGGCAAGGCTGAACCTTGCGGCTGCGGGAGCGGGTTGCGGCACTGGGAAGCGTTCAGCAGGCAGAGGGCGGGCTACTGCATGGTTTCCGGCTGCAATGGCAAGCCGGAAATCGGGGCGCGGGTGGAGAAGATCGGAAACCCGGGCAAGGTCTGCCTTGTGCCCCTGTGCAGCAGTTGCGCCGCCAGGCAAGGTGAAGTCCTGGCCATCGTCAAGGGGGTCGCCCTGGTACCGGCCGATGCCGCGGATACTTGCCGCCCCGCCAGGACCAGGTCCTTCGTGCGCGTCGCGAAAGGCAGGCAATCCTGGCTGCAAGGCTGCCAATGCGAGAGCTGGCTGAAGCACTGGGAAACGTTCAGCGGGCAGCGGGCCGGCTACTGCACGGCGGTCGGATGCGAAGGCAAGCCGGAAATCGGAGCCGTCGTGCACAAGGAAGGGGAACCGGGCACGACCTTCGTCGTTCCCCTCTGCCAGGCCTGCATCGCCAAAGACGAAGCCCTGGAGATCATCAGCGGCGTCCGCCTGGTGCCGGCCAACGGCCACGACACCTGCGGCCAGGAACATGCGCTCGAGGAAACCCACTGGACCACCAGCGTCGCCTAATCCCACCCTGCCCGACCCCGTCGGCCCTTTTCCATAGGAGCTAACCCATGCTTCCCCAGATAAACACCGGAAATACGGGATTCATGATCCTGTGCACCAGCCTGGTCATGCTCATGACCCCAGGCCTGGCCTTCTTCTACGGCGGCCTGGTGCACCGCAAGAACGTCCTGGGCGTCATGATCCAGAGCTTCGTGTCCATGGGCTGGACCACCGTGCATCTGGTTCGCCTTCGGCTACTCCATGTGCTTCGGCCCGAGCCTCGGCGGCATCATCGGCAATCCGTTCACCCACGCCTTCCTGCGGGGCATCGACCTGCACAGCCTGTACCAGGGCAACACCGACCCTCGGCATCCCCACCTTCGTGCACGTGGCCTACCAGATGATGTTCGCCATCATCACCCCGGCCCTGATCACCGGCGCCTTCGCCAACCGCGTGACCTTCAAGGCCTACATGTGGTTCCTCACCGCCTGGCTGATCTTCGTCTACTTCCCCTTCTGCCACATGGTCTGGCATCCCGACGGCCTGCTGGCCAAGTGGGGCGTGCTCGACTTCGCCGGCGGCATCGTCGTGCACAACACCGCCGGCCTGGCGGCCCTGGCCTCCGTGCTCTACGTGGGCAAGCGCAAGGTGATCGACACCATCCCGCACAGCATCCCGCTGGTCGCCCTGGGCACCGGCCTGCTGTGGTTCGGCTGGTACGGCTTCAACGCCGGCAGCGAATTCCAGGTGGACTCCGTGACCACCTCCGCCTTCATCAACACCGACGTCGCCGCCTCCTTCGCCGCCGTCACCTGGCTGGTGGTGGAATGGATGAACGCCAAGCAGCCCAAGTTCCTGGGCCTGCTCACCGGCGCCGTGGCCGGCCTGGCCACCATCACCCCCGCGGCCGGCTATGTCTCGCCCATGACCGCTGCCCTCATCGGCATCCTCGCCGGCGTGATCTGCTACTACGCCGTCGCCCTCAAGAACAGCCTGGGCTGGGACGACGCCCTGGACGTCTGGGGCGTGCACGGCGTGGGCGGCTTCATCGGCATCATCTTCCTCGGGCCTGTTCGCCGACAAGATGTGGAACCCGAACATCGTCACCAACGGCCTGCTCACCGGCGGCGGCTTCAGCTTCTTCGGCAAGCAGCTGGCGCGCGGTGGCGCTTCGTCCGGTCTGGGCCTTCGCCTTCACCTACGGCATGCTCTGGCTCATCGACCGCATCACCCCGGTGAAGGTCGGCGAGGGCGTGGAAGAGAGCGGCCTGGACCAGGGCCTGCACGGCGAATCCGCCTACACCGGCGGCCTGTAGCCTGCGCGCGGGGGGCGGGTCCCGACCGGACCGGCCGGGACCCGCCCTCTTTTTTTTACCACCGGGACGAACCACACAAAGCGGTGGCACGGGACCCACTTGTGATAAATTACTTGGCCGCCGCACCCCGGTGAAAGGAAGCCCTTTGGCAAAGACGGCCGTTCGCCTTGAAAACCGGTCCCTGACCTCCAGCCAACGGGTCGCGCTCTTTCGCACCATCTACGCCGCGCGCCGCATCGACGACCGGGAGATCACCGGCAAGCGCCAGAACAAGGTGTTCTTCCAGATCAACGGCGTCGGCCACGAGGCGGTGCAGGCGGCGGCGGCGCTCTGCCTGCGGCCCGGCCAGGACTGGTTCTTCCTGTACTACCGCGACCGGGCCCTGGCCTACGGGCTGGGCGTGGCCGCCCGGGACATGTTCCTGGCCTCGGTGGGCGCCAAGCTCGACCCCGCCACCGGCGGCCGGCAGATGCCCAGCCACTGGTCGGACCCGCAAATCAACATCTTCACCACCTCCAGCCCCACCGGCTCCCAGTGCCTGCAGGCGGTGGGCGCGGCGGAGGCCGTCCTGCGGGCCGAGCGCAACGGCCTGCAGGAGCGGCTGCGCATCCAGGGGGACGAAGTGGTCCTGGTGTCCCTCGGCGACGGCGCGGCGGCCGAAGGGGAATTCTGGGAGAGCATCAACAGCGCCGTGAACCTCAAGGTGCCGCTGGTGTTCCTGGTGCAGGACAACGGCTACGCCATTTCGGTGCCCACCGAGGTGCAGTACCCCGGCGCCAACGTGGCGGCCCTGCTCAAGGGCTGGGAGGCGCACGGCCTGCTGGTGCTCGACCCGGTGGACGGGCTCGACCCGCTGGCCAGCTACGAAGCCATGTCCGAAGCGGTGGCCTATGCCCGCGCCCGCAAGGGCCCGGCCCTGGTGCGGGCCAGGGTGACCCGGCCCTACTCGCACTCCCTTTCCGACGACGAGCAGCTCTACAAGACCCCCGCCCAGCGGGCCGAGGAGGCCCGCGTCGACCCGATGGTCACCTACCCCGCCCGGCTGGTGGAGCTGGGCGACCTCAGCGAGGCCGGGCTCGAGGAGCTGAAGGCGGAGGTCCAGAGCGAGGTGGACCTGGCCTGGGCGGAAGCCGAGATGAGCCCGCCCCCGGACAGCGGCAGCGCCTGCCGCCACCTCTACAGCGAGTCGGTGGACCCCACCGGCCCCGCCTTCGACACCGAGGGCGCTTCGGAGGCCCCGGCCGCGGGCGGGAAGACCATGATCGACCTGATCAACGCCACCCTGCGCCAGGAGATGGCCCGCAACCCGGCCATCCTGCTGTTCGGCCAGGACGTGGCCGACGCCTCCCGGGCGGAGATCCTGGACCAGGTGAAGGGCAAGGGCGGGGTGTTCAAGGCCACCCACGGCCTGCAGCGCCAGTTCGGCGCGGAGCCGGGTGTTCAACGCGCCCCTGGCCGAGGCCACCATCATCGGCCGGGCCATCGGCCTGGCGGCGCGGGGCTTCAAGCCCATCGTGGAGATCCAGTTCTTCGACTACATCTGGCCCGCCATGCAGCAGATCCGGGACGAGCTCGCCTGCATCCGCTGGCGCAGCGACAACCACTTCAAGGCGCCGGTGGTGGTGCGGGTGCCCATCGGCGGCTACCTCATGGGCGGCGCCATCTGCCACAGCCAGTGCGGCGAAAGCCTCTTCACCCACATCCCCGGGCCTGCGCGTGGTCTGCCCGTCCCGGGCCCTGGACGCCGCCGGCCTTCTGCGCACCGCCATCCGCTGCGACGACCCGGTGCTGTTCCTGGAGCCCAAGCACCTCTACCGCCAGACCCACAACAAGGGCGACGACCCGGGCCCCGGACTTCATGATCCCGTTCGCCAAGGCCCGCACCGTGCGCGAGGGCGAGCACCTGTCGGTGATCACCTTCGGCAGCACCGTCTACCGGGCCGTGCAGGCCGCGCGCCATGGCCGAGGCCGAGGGGATCAGCGTGGAGATCATCGACCTGCGCAGCCTGAACCCGTTCGACTGGGAGGCGGTCGCCCGCACCGTGCGCAAGACCCACCGGGTGCTGGTGGCCCACGAGGACAGCCTGAGCTGGGGCTACGGCGCCGAGATCGCGGCGCGCATCGCCGACGAACTGTTCTTCGACCTGGACGCCCCGGTGAAGCGCCTGGCGGCCAAGGACACCTGGGTCGCCTACCACCCCGACCTGGAGGACGAGATCCTGCCCCAGCCGCTGGACTTCCTGGAGGCGTACCGGGCCCTGGCCGGAATCTAGCGTCCGCCGTCCCGCCCGTCGTGACTTGCGGTTGGCTTGGGGTTCCGTTCGGGTGCGCCGACCCACCGGTGCGTGAGAGCCTTGCCGCAGCCTCGTCGGCTTCGCCTCCTGCGGGTGCGCCAAGGTCTCACGCTGCCCCTTCCCCGCCCGGGTCGGGGGTTCCTTCGGTTGGCGGCATGGGGGCGAGCTGACCGCTCCCTGGAATGCCCAGGGTCCCAGGATGGTTCTTCTGAAATTTGTTCAAGGTAACGAAGACGAATCGACTCGTCCCCGGGGGGAAGGACCAGCGTGATCGCTTGGCCCCCCCGGAGCGCAGCGAGGAGGGGCCAAGCGGATCACGCGCCAGTGGGTCGGCGCAGGAACGCGGAACCCGCAGCCGACCGGAAGGCACGACGGGCGGAACAACGGACGCCCCACGCTGCTTGCGCCTCAGTGCCGGAACGCCTTGTCGTCCGGGTTGGGGGACTTGGGCAGGACGGTGCAGATGAAGGCGATGATCTGGGGATCCAGGTCCGTGATGGTGGTCTCGCCCGTCTGGGAGGGCTTGGCGGGCAGCCGGATCGGCCCGAAGGCCGGCCCCCCTTCCTGCCCCGGCCTCTGCTTCCAGCGCCCGCTCATCCTGACGTTCCGGGCCAGCAGGATCCCGGTGATCAGCAGGGGCATGCGGCCGGGGTCCTTGTCCGCCGGATTGCCGGTGGAGACCGTGGCGAAAGAGCAGCTTTTCAGAAGGCGCCAGCGCTGGCTCTTGAAGATGGTTTCGTCCAGCCAGGGACGCTTGAAATTCACGCGCTTGACCTCCAGGCCGATATGGACCGATTCCACGACCTCATCGGAAGGCTTGTCCGTCCCGGCCTGCGCCGCCGGGGCCTGGGACTTTTCCGACTGGGTGAACCTGAACCCCCGCCATCCGTCCTCGCTCTTCCAGGCGCTGGGCGGCGGGACGATCAGCACCGGGTAGTACTCGGGGTGGCCGTCCCGGCGGGCGCAGGCCGTGAAATCGGCCAGGAGGTTGGAGAACTGCGCCTTGGGGTTGCTTCCGGCGTAGCTGTCGAGGGCGGTCTGGGCATCGTCGATGAGCTTGCGGTTGCCCAGGGTCTCCCAGTTCTTCCGGGCCGCCTCCAGGGCGGGCGCCAGTTCGGGAGGTACTGCCGAACCGGTGGCGCGCTGTTCCGTCTCGGCCAGGGAGAGGGCGTCCTGGGCATCCGCGCAGGCGGCCTGGTATTGCAGGTAGGACGCGTAGGCCGGGGTGGGCCTGCCGGGGCGCCTTGGGTCCCAGAGTTGGCGCTTGGCCGTCAGGGCGGCCTGGCGGGCGGTCTGATCCACGAAGTTGCTCGCCTCGGACTGGCTGATGATGGTCCTGTAGGTGTCGGAGTAGGTCGAGGCGCTGGGCTGGTAGAGCCGGGCCACGAGCGGGATCCGGTCGGCCAGTTGGGAGATTTCATAGTCGTCCGCCAGGTTGATTTTCCCGAGCGGGAAGCCCGGGTTGGCCAGGACCAGGAAAGTCTTTCCCTGGCCCATGGCCGCCGTGGACTGATAGGCAGCGGCCAGCTTGGCGTAGAGCTTGTCGAGGACCACGCTGACGGGTTCGGCCCGGAGGCCGGCGGCGACCGCGAACACCAGCAGGAACAGGCGTTTCATGTCCAACCGGACCGGCGTCACTTCACCGTGGCTCCGGGGCACGCGGCCGGCACAGTGCCCAGGAACCCGAGCACCTGGACCCCGGCGCAGGTGATGCCCGTTTCCGATATCTTCGTATCGGTTTGGCTGCCCTGGTCCCGCTTGTCGTAACCGCCGGTGATGGTGAAGGGGCCCAGGCCGACCTTGGCCTTGACGCTCATGGCGTGGCTGTACGTTTCCAGGCTGGACTTATCGATCTTGCTGGTGATTTTCAGGTTGCGCACGAGGTACATGCTCGTCACCAGTACCCGGCATGAGCGGCTTGTCCTTGCGGTTGCGCTGGATGGTCCCGTAGGAGATCACCCCTCCGCCGACCGATCTGGGCAGGGTCCAGTAGCGGTTGCGGAAGATGTCCTCGGGCAGCCAGGGGCGGTAGATGTTGACCCTCAGCACTTCGAACGAAAGGCTCAAGTCCTTGTGCGACATCAGGTCCTTGGCATTCACATCGTCCTTGGAGAAGGACGAGTCGGTGCTGAACCACCGGTAGCTTCCCGACACGGAGGCCTTGACGGATTCGCTGGTCATCTTGCTGGAATCGGCCTTCTGGCCGTACTTGAAGGTGATCGTGGTCCAGGCAGAGGAGGACCATTTGCCGGGATCAGGGAAGAAGGACACCTTCATGGATCCGTCCTCCTCCTTGGAGGTCGTGAACCGGTCCGCCATGGACTGCCACCAGGCCGTGCCGTCCTTGCTCGAGAGCTGCTGGATGACGTTGTAGGCGGCATCGATCTCGTTCTTGTATCCGTTGGCGACCCATTTCTTCTGGGCATCGGCGACGTCGGATTTGATGCGCGAGCTCGGCTGCTTGCCCCCCATGGATGCCGCGTCCATGGCATCGGTCGCGTCAAAATAGGCCCTCTTGTACTTTTCGTAGGCTTGCTGTTCCGGGCTGTCGTCATTGGTGATCGCCCTGGCCTTTGCCAGCCTGGCTTTCTCGTCCGGGCTCAGCTCGATTTTGGTGGTGAGCTGGTGGTTCTCGAGGACCATTCGGGTGACGTCGGAATATTTGGAAGTGCCATTGGCGACGTACTTCGGTTCAGCCAAGGGGATGGTGTCGACCAGTTCCTTCAGGATCTGCTTGTCCGCGTCATTCTTCGCAGCGTTGAAACCCCTGGAGAGGGCCAGGCCCGGGCTCATCAAGGTCAGCTGGGCATTGGGGCTCGGCGTCCCGCCCTGGAGGCTGATCGCCAAGGTCTTGAACAGTTCGTCCATCTGGGATTCGGCATCCTTGTCGGCGGTGTCGTCGGCGCGCAGGGGCGCATGGTACCCGGCGACGATGAGGCAAGCCGCCAGGGCCGGTAGGAACTTTCGGAACATCAAACTCTCCTTGGAAACCGGGTGGTCCCCGCTGGGCGGGGCCGGGTGGGTGGACTGGGGAACCTTTGCCTGCGTCGAAGGTTGGCAAGTTGATAGCAAACCTAGGTGGCGACGTTGGAGTGTCAATAATTTATTTTTAAATTTGCCATGGAATGAATTTTGATTATTTAAATAAAACCAATAAAATATACACATCGTGTTGTTTCACAATCGACAATGCATAAATTAAGAATCAATTTCTGTCCCCACCCGTCCGTTCGGGCGGGCCCGGCGTTCCAGGAGCCGACATGGCCTCTTCCCCTCGATGGCTGGCGGGTTTCGCCCTTCTCTTCGCCTTGGCCTGCGGCGGCGGAGGGGGCTCCGTCCCGGGGACTCCGCCCGTGGTCACCATCAGCGGACCTGCCGACCCCATGGCGGCACCCGGCTCGACCATCCCCCTGACCGCGGAAGTGCGGGTCGGGGGCGTCCTCCAGCCGCCGGAAGCCTATGCCTACCAGTGGACCCTCAACGGCGTCGCCCTTCCCGGGGCCCAGTCGTCCACCCTGGTCGTCGACCTGACCATGAGCGACGGCGGGATCTACGACGTGGGCGTGACCCCGGTTTCCGCGCCGGCCGGCGCGCCGGACACCCCTCCCGCCAGGGACCGCGCGGCAACGTCGCCCCAACCCGAGGCGGTCGCGACGACACCCGGGGACATGGCCGCACCCTTCGACCTGGAACCGGCGAACCACCAGTGGGTGGTCACGAGCGCCGCGGACGACGGCAGCAGCGGAACCCTCCGCTGGGCGCTCCTGCAGGCGGCCCAGACCCCGGGCGCCAATGGCATCACCTTCGCGCTGCCGGCCGGGAGCCCGCCCATCACGCTCCATTCGGCCCTCCCCCCCGTCACCGGGGCGGTGGACCTCCTCGGCAACCCCGACCAGCCGACGGTGATCGACGGAACGGGCACCTGCCGCCCCTTCTTCGTGGACGGGGGCACCCTGGTGCTGGACCATCTGACCGTCACCAACGGCGCCGCCCAGGGCGGCACCGCCCCCGGCGGCGGGGGCGGCGCGGCCGGCATGGGCGGCGCGCTCTTCATCAATTCGGGTTCCGTCACCCTGCGCCGGGTTGCCTTCACCTTCAACATCGCCATCGGCGGACAAAGCCTGCCGGGGAGTGACGGCGAGAACGGCGGCGGAGCCGGCTTCGGCGGGGACGTCCCGATCGTGGGCGGCAACGGCGCCGGGGGCGGCCTGCTGGGAGGCACCGGCGGCACGGGCCACCTGGACGGCGCCGCCACCACGGACGCCGGCGGCGGGCCGGCGACGGGCGGTGACGGCGCCGGGGGCGGCGCGGCCCGGGGCGGCCTCTACACGGCCTCCCTGATCAACTGGATCGACAACCTGGGCGGCGGCGACGCCACCTTCGGCGGGGGCGGCGGCTTCAGCGTCGGCCCCCTGGGCGGCGGGGGCAACGGCTCCTCCTTCGGCGGCGGGGGCGGCGGCAGCGGCGGCCTCGCCCCGGACGGCACCTTCATGGCCGGGGCCGCGGGGGGCACCGGAGGCGTATTCGGGGGCGACGGCGTCCCGGGTGACGGGTTCACCGGAGGCCTGGGCGGGGGCGGAGGGGGCATGGGCGGAGCGATCTTCCTAAGGGCGGGCACGCTGAACCTCGTGGAGTGCTCCTTCATGGGCAACCGGGCCCAGGGCGGGCCCGGCGGCCAGGACGGGCTCGGCAAGGGCGGCGCCATCTTCATCTACCCATTCGACGAGGAATCCCCCTTCAACATCGCCATGCTCCAGGCGCAGACCTACCAGGACGATTCAGCCTCGGACCTGGTCGAGGACGCCACCTACGACAACAACGATTTCTACGTTGCCCAGACGCTCCTGGCCCTGAAGCCCGGTTCTCCCTTCGACCTCCTGTACCGGCGCTACCGGCAGGCGATCACCACGGGAACCCCTTGGGTCCGCCAGGCCCCCTGAACGCGATCACCGGCTCAGGCGCTTCAGGGCGATGGTCATGAACTCCACCGGCCCGGGCAGCAGCCCCACGTCCGCCACCTCGTTCTGGCCGTCCTGGGACAGGAGGTAGTGCGCGGCCTCGTTGACGGCGGCGGGCACGGGCTGGCCCGGGGCGCGGTTCAGGTAGGCGTAGAAGAGGCGCGGCATGGGGTACTTGCTGGAGGTCACCAGCTCCTGGGTGGGGTAGCGGGCCTCGGTGCCGCCGTAGGGCACCACCGGCAGGGTCTTGTTGGTGGCGAACCAGGACGCCATGGGGCCGAAGCCGATCCCGGCGGCGTCGGTCGAGACCGCCTCGGCCAGGGCCGAGGAGTCCTCGCGGTCGATGATCCCGGGCCGGTACTCGCCCTTCAGCAGCGCCGTGGTGGCGAAGGCCGCCCGGGTGGCGGTGCCTTCGGCCCGGGCGTAGGCGTTGATGGTGCGCGTGGCCAGTTCGCCCTGGACGCCCAGGTCGCCCCAGACCAGCGCCGGCTTTCCGGCGCCGCCCAGCCGGCTCTTGGAGTAGATCGCGTCCAGCTGCTGCATGGTGATGGAGGTGATGGGGTTGGCCTTGTTGACGAAGACGATGGTGGCGTCCATGCACACCGGGATGCGCATGGGCATGTAGCCGTACTTGTCCTGGAAGGCCTTGGTCTCGCCGGCGGTGAGATCCCGGGCGAGGATGACCAGCGGGGCCTTGCCTGAGACCAGGGCGGTGGCCGCCTCGGCGCTGAGCTTGGGCAGGAAGACCAGGCTTGCCAGCGGGTGGAATTTGCGGAAGCCGCGGTTCCACTCGTCGCCCAGGTCGGACAGGGCGTCGGTGCAGGGGATCTCCAGCGCGCCCTTGAGCTGGACGCCGGGCTGGTAATGCGGCAGGGCGTCGGACACCGTGGCCCGGACCTGGACCGATTGCGCTTCCAGCCTTCCGGCCAGGGCGACGCCCGCGGCCAGGGCCAGAACGAATGGGATGGGATGCCACTGCCTCATGAAGCCCTCTGCGCTGGAAAGGGTTGGACTGTCTTTGAGGAGACGCAATACTGTCTGGATCAAAGATCGTATCGGGGAGTTTACATGCAATATGCCCGCCTTTTGGCCCTTTTCTGCGTCTGGTCGGGATTGTCCAACCCCGGATGGGCCGTGGAAAGCCGAACGCTGCCTGCTCCGCATGCCAAGGCCGGCGTCACCTGCCACGACTGCCACCAGTCGGAGGCCCCCGCCGGCGCCGCCCCCGAATCCGCCTGCATGGACTGCCACGGCGACCTCCCGGCCATGGCCGCCCAGACCAGGGATCTCGCGGTGAACCCGCACGCCGTGCGCAAGGCCCCGCACCCCGGGCCGTTCGCCTGCACGGAATGCCACCGCCAGCACCGCCCGCCCGTCGTGAAATGCCTGGAATGCCATCCCAAGTTCACCTTCAACGTGAAGTGAGCCGCCGCCACAGGCCCTTCCACGAGAAGCCGTCGAGCAGGTCGAAGAACACCGGGATCACGATGAGGGTCAGCAGGGTCGAGGTGATGATGCCGCCCACCACGGCGCGCGCCATGGGCGCGCGCAGCTGGGCCCCCGCGCCGAGCGCCAGGAACAGCGGCAGCATGCCGCCGACCATGGCGAAGCTGGTCATCAGGATCGGCCGCAGGCGGGTGATGCCGGCCTCGATCAGCGCCTCGCGCCGCGCCATCCCGTGCTCGCGCATGTTCTGCAGGGCGCGGTCCACCAGCAGGATGGCGTTCTTGGTGACCAGGCCCATGAGCAGGATCAGGCCGATGCTGGTCATCATGCTCTGGGCGTCGCCGGTGACGAGCAGCATCAGCACCAGGCCCACCATCGACAGCGGCAGCGACAGCATGATGGTGATGGGCAGCTTGAAGCTCTCGAACTGGCTGGCCAGGACGAAGTAGATGAAGAACACCGCCAGCAGCATGGCGGTGCCCATGTAGCCGGCGGCCTTCGCTGAGCTTCACGTACAGGGTGCCTTCGGTGATGGTGCCGTTCAGCCCGGTGCCGATGGTGGTGTAGACGTGCTCCACTTCGCCGCTGTCGCCGGCCTCCCGGGCGGGTGCGGATGATCCGCTCCAGTTCCTCGGCCTTGGCCCTGGCGGCCTGCAGGCTGGCGCCCGGCTCGACCTTGAAGCCCACCTGGAAGTCGCCCCGGTCGTAGTCGGGCATGAAGTCGCTGCCGAGCATCCCCATGAGCGACATGGCCAGGAGGAAGCTGCCGAAGCCGATCGCCATGACCGTCCTGCGGTGGTCCATGGCCCACACGATGGCGTTCCGGTACCAGGCCTCCCAGCCGTTCAGCAGGTCGTTGAACCGGTCCACCAGCTTCATGACGGAACGGCGCTGGCCGTGGTGCGATTCCTGGTATCCCTTTTCGTGCTCGGGATCGGGCCACACGGCGCTGAGCATGGGGTCCAGGGTGAAGCTCACGAACAGCGAGACGGCCACGGCGAACGCCACCACGATCCCGAACGAGAAGAAGAACCGGCCGACGATGCCGCCCATGAAGGCGACCGGGATGAACACGGCCAGGATCGAGAGGGTGGTGGCGATGACGGCGGGGCCGATCTCGGCGGTGCCCTCCCGCGCGGCGGTGACGTGGTCCTTGCCCATCTCGGCGTGGCGGGTGATGTTCTCCCGCACCACGATGGCGTCGTCGATGAGGATGCCGATGGCCAGGGAGAGCGCCATGAGGGTCATGGTGTTGAGGGTGAAGTCCAGCGCCTTCATGACGGTGAAGGTGCTGATCACCGACACCGGCAGGGTCAGGCTGGTGATGATGGTGGAGCGCCAGCTCCTGAGGAAGAAGAAGACGATGATGCACGGTCAGGCGCCGCCCAGGAGGATGGAGACCACCACGTCGTCCACCGAGTCGTTGATGAACTTGGAGTTGTCCTTGGCCTTGTCGGTGGTGACGCCCAGCTGCGCCAGTTCGGGCGCGAGCCGGCGCAGCGCCGCGTCCACCGCGCGCACCATGGCCACGGTGTTGCCGCCGATCTGCTTCTGGATCTCCAGGGCCACGGCGTCCTGGCCGTCCAGGCGCGCCAGGGTGCGCTTCTCCTTGTACCCGTCGACCACCCGCGCCACCTCGCGCAGCTCGATGGGGCGGCCCTGCCGGTTGCCGACCACGACCTGGTCGAAGTCCTCCACCCGGCGCGCCTTGGCGTCCACCCGCACGCTGATCTCGCGGGTCGGCGGTGAGCAGGTTGCCGCTGGGCACGGCCTGGGTGTCCTGGCCCAGGGCGGTCATGACCTGGGGCAGGGTGAGGCCCAGCGCCTCGAGCTTCGAGGGGTCCACCTGCACCAGGATGTCCCGGGTGGCGCCCCCCACCACTTCGGCCTTGCCCACGCCCGGGATGTTCTCGATCCGGCGCTTGAGGAACTCGTCGGCGATGCGGGTGAGCTCGCGCTCGCCCATGCCCGCGTGGCCCGCGTCGGGCTTGACGATCAGCGACAGCACCGGCAGCTGGGCCGGGTCGAACTTCTGGATGATGGGCTCCTTGATGGTGTCGGGCAGGTCGCGGCGGATCTGGCCGATCTTGGAGCGGACGTCCTCCAGCGCCTGGTCCACGTCGCGCTCGATCTCGAACTGGATGGTCAGGGTGCCCAGGCCCTCCTGGCTGGTGGCGCTGATCTCCCGCACCTTCTCGATGGGGTTGACCGCCTCCTCGATCTTCTTGACCACGTCCTGCTCCACCGCGTCCGGGCTGGCGCCGGGGTAGACCACGCTCACGGTGACCACGGGCATGTCGACCTTGGGGAAGCTGTCGAGGCCCAGGCCCCGGATGGAGAAGAGGCCCAGCACCACCAGCGCCAGCATGACGCAGGTGGTGAGCACCGGCCGCCTGATGGAAAGGTCGGAGAGGAACATGGATCAATTCCCCCGGGCGGCGGCTGGAGGCGGCGTGCCGTCCGCCACCAGGTCCCGCCCCTGGGCCACCACCTGGGCGCCCGCGGCGAGGCCGTCCACCGGCCGCCAGCCGTCCTGCTCCGGGCCCACCAGGATCCGCTTGCGGCGGGCGACGCCCTGCTCGGCCACGAACACGTCCGCGTCCCGGCCCACCGCGGTGAGGATGGCGGAAGGCAGGGCGGGCCGGGTGGTCCCGCCCTCGGCCAGGATCTCGCCCTTCGGCGAACAGCCCGCTCTTCAGCAGGCCGCCCGGGTTGGCCACCTCCAGGCGCACCCGCAGGGTGCGGCCATCCTGCTGGACCGAGCCGCTGATCTGGGTGAGGCGGGCCTGGAACGGGCGCTCGAAGCCCGCCACCCGGAACGCGGCCGGCATGCCCACGTGCAGCCGGGCCAGGCTGGCGGCGGGCAGGTCGGCCTGGATCTCGAGCTTGCGGTTGTCCACCAGGCAGAAGGCGGTCTGGCCCGGGGCCAGCACCTCGCCCGGCTGCACCAGGCGCTGGGCCACCTCGCCGGCGAACGGGGCGGTGATGCGCGATTTGCGCAGGCGGCTCCGGGCCAGGGCCAGGGCCGCGGCCAGGTCGAAGCTCCGGGAAGGGGCCGGCGCCGGCTGGGCGGCCTGGGCCGCGGGGGGGAAGAACAGCATGGCTAGGCTCCTGGGAACGCTTCGGGGATGCCGATGCCGCGCAGGCTGAACGCGGTGATGTGCCGGGCCACCGCCTTGAGGTCCCTGGGGAAGTCCGGCTCGTCGCGCAGCAGGCGCATCAGCGGCAGGTTGTTGTGCAGGTGGACCACCTGGCCGAAGATGCTGCTGGTGTAGTCGAGCGCCGCCAGCCAGTCCAGGTCGGGCCGGAGGATCCTCATGCAGCCCTGCAGGATGTCCGTGTAGGGGCGCATGTGCTCCAGCAGCTGCGCGGCCATGTCGGCGCGGGGCGACTGCAGCTCCCTCGTGACCAGGAGCAGGCTGGCCCGGTCCAGCTCGCCGCCGGTGCTCGCCGCCAGGAGCTCTTCCAGCAAGGCTTCGACCATGGCGCCGACGGTCCGGATGGCCTCGGCCCTGGCCTCCGGATGGCGCGGGTCCGCCGGCGGCGGCGCCACCCGCACCGGCCTGCAGCTGAAGATGTGGCGCAGGGCCGCCGCGTAGAGGCCGGTCTTGCCGCCGAAGTGGTACTGCACCAGCGCCGAGTTGGCGCGGGCGCGCCGGGCGATCTCCCGGATCCCGGCGCCGTCGAAGCCCTTCTCCGCGAAGCAGAGGATCGCGGCTTCCAGCAGGCGTTCGCGGGAGGAGTTCGGCGCATCGGATGGGGTCATGGAAACCTTCGCCGGCATGAATCAACCGGATGATTGATTTTAATCAATCGATTGATTGATTCAAGGGCCGAACCGCGCCCAACCGCCGCCCAGCCCGTTCACCGGCCCGGTATTAAATTGCCTGCAGCAGATTTCCGGCTACACTTGTTTTTCCAAAGACAGCCCTTGACCCAAAGGAACGGATCGATGACATCTCCCCTGCAGTGGCGCGGCAATGTGCTCGAGACCTATCCCGATCTGTTCACCCGCGAGGTGCTGGAGGCCATCTACGCTTTGGCGCCGCTCAACCGCGAACGGGACCGGCTGATGGCGGCGCGCATCGCCCGGCGCAGGCGCCGGGCCGTGGCGGGCGAGCGGATCGGCTTCCTGGATCCCAAGGCGCTGGTCCCGCGCGCGGGCATCACCGTCGCCGAAGCGCGGGCGGGCCAGTTCGACGGCGCCGTGATCCCGCCGGACCTGGCGCGCCAGTGGATCCAGGGCACCGGCCCCGGCACCAGGCCGCGCTCGGACATCCGCGCGGGCATCCGCAACGTGGCCTACGCGCTGCTTTCCGGGGCGGACGGGTGGATGTTCGACGGCGAGGACGCCCTGGGCCAGGTGGACACCATGTCGCTGGACAACCAGCGCAACCTCAAGCTGGCCCTGGCCCGGGACCCGGTCTTCCTGGACGTGGCCAAGGAGGTCTCGGGGGAGATGAACAACTGGGCCCGGGGCTTCCTGCACCGCCCGATCATCGGCCACTGGCGCGACCAGCTGGACTTCACCACCGTGATGTTCCGCGCCCGGGGCCTGCACCTGGACGACCGGCACGTGCGGGAGCGCAACGGCCGCGGGTTTTCCGCCTCCATCACCGACCTGGTCCTGTTCCTGGTGAACAACCAGGCGCGCCTGCGCGCGGAGGGGCGCAGCCTCGTGCTCTACCTGCCCAAGATCCAGACCGCCGAGGAGGCCGCCCTCTGGAACGCCATGCTGCTCACCCTGGAAGCCCACCTGGGCCTGGCCGCCGGCACGGTCAAGGTCTACGTGCTGGTGGAGCAGCTGGAGGCGACGTTCCAGCTCATGGAGATCCGCGCCGCCCTGGCGCCGCACTTCGTGGGCTTCAACACCGGGCGCTGGGACTACATCAACAGCGTTTCGGACGCCATGGCCTGGGACCCGGCCTTCGTGAACCCCAACATCGAGTCCATCACGATGGTCTACAGCTATATGCGGGCCTACGAGGACCGCGTCCGGCGCGCCGTCAACACGCCCGACCGGCTGGGGCGCTGCGCCCTCTGGCAGGGCGGCATGGAACCCAACATCCCGGTGGGATCGGAGGCCGGCGTGGCCGCGAGCATGGCCTGGGCGGTGGCCGGAGCGGAGCGCGAACAGCGCGCCGGCGCCTCGGGCAAATGGGTGGCGCACTGGAAGATGGTCCACATCGTGCGCCCGGTCTGGGAGAAGGCGGGCGAGCCCAACCAGCTGGGCAAAGCCTTCCCCCGCCTGGAGTACGGGCCCGAGGACGCCGCCGCCCTGACCCGGCTGGAGCCCGCGCCGCGCACCATCCGCGGCGCGCGCAACCTGCTGTCGGTCGCCCTGCAGTACGGCAACGCCTTCCTGCAGGGCTTCCAGGCCGCGGCGCTCAAGCCCGCCGATTTCTTCGGCGACGACGACGTGCTCTACCTGATGGAGGACATGGCCACCGGCGAGATCCGCCTGTCCATCCTGTGGGAGTGGATGCACAAGGGCGCCACCCTGACCGAGGCGGACGCCGCCACCGGCGTCGCGGCCGGCGACCGCTTCACCAAGGACCTGTTCAAGCGCCTGCTGGACGAGGAATACGGGAAGCTGCTGCAGGCGCGCAACAAGGACGTGCACGACGATTCCAAGGCCACCACCCTGCCCATCGCCCGGGCCATCGCCCACGCCTACGTGCGCACCACCACCAAGGCCCCGTGGTACGTCGACCTGCTGAACCTCAACCTGGGCGTGGTGGACCTGCGCCAGGCCGAGTTCCGCATCGGCCGGTTCCTGGACGAATTCACCCGCGACGGCACCCGGATCACCGAGAACCTGGATTTCCAGGTGTAATCAGTGGCCGTGCGCTTCCTTGCTGGGCGGGGCCGGGGTGTAGTTGACCTTGCCGCCGAACACCAGCCATAGGCCGTACGCGGCCATGATCGCGAGGCCCAGGCAGCGCAGGGTGGTCAGGCCGCTCGCCAGCCAGGTGCACCCGTGGCTCATGATGGCCGTGAGGGCCAGGCAGCCGCCGTAGATCACCAGCAGCAGGCCCCAGCGGAAGGCCCAGGCCGGGGCGGGCTTCACTTCGGCGGGGACGACGGAGGCGGTCGTCTTCCGCTCGACCAGGAGGTTCACTCCCTGGAACACCAGGACCGCGGCCAGCACATAGACCGAAATGTAGACGAGCATGGATGGACTCCTCGGATGTTTAATTGACCGTGAACACCGGCCCCGTGGCCGTCAGGCCGGAGGCGGTCAGCACCAGCGCCCCGGTGGTGGTGCTGCTGCCCACCTGCACCGTGACGTGGTTCGGGTCGAGGTAGCTGAAGGTCGAGGCGCCCGCGGCGCCGGGGGTTTCGCCGTTGATGGCGACGCTGAAGAGATCGTAGAAGCCCGATCCGGTGACGGTGATGACGGTGCCCGGAGGCCCGGCGGTCGGTTCGATGGCGGTGATGGTCGGCTGGACGATGAAGGAGGAATAGGAGGTGCCCAGTCCCTTGGTGTTGACCACGGTGATGGCGCCGGTGACCGCATCGTCGGGGACGGTGGCGGTGATCTGGGTGAGGCTGTTCACTTTGTAAGCGAGCGCCGGCTGCCCGCCGAAGCTCACGCTGTTGAGGTCCTTGAAGTTGCCTCCGAAGATGCTGACGCTGGCGCCCGCCGCCGCCTGGCCCGGGGTGAAGGAGTCCACCCAGGGCACATCGACATAGTTGTGGCCGCCGCACCCGAGCGCCGCCGCCAGGCAGAGGGCGGACAGGGCGAGCGCCGGCAGGGTCCTGGTGTTTCGCATATCCATGAAGCTTCTCCACGATGATTGTATTCGAGTTCAGCCTTCGAAGCCCCTGAGCAGTTCCAGGAACACCGCGCCGTAGGTCTCCAGCTTCTTCGGCCCCACCCCGCTGATGCCGAGCAGGTGCTGGGCGCTGGCGGGCCGCAGGCGCGCCATGAGCTGCAGGGTGGCGTCGCTGAAGACCAGGTAGGCGGGCAGGTTGCGCTCGTCGGCCAGGCGCCGGCGCAGGGCCTTGAGCGCCAGGTAGAGGGCCTCCTCCTGGTCGTGCGGGATGTGCACGGGCGCCGCCGGGGCCGGCGGGGAGCCCTTCCGGGCCCGGGCGCGCGCGAACCGGGGCGCCTCGGCCAGCACGTCCCTGCCGCCGCAGATGTCGCAGGCCTCCCGGCAGGGTTCGATGCGCTCCTCGAAATGCCCCACCAGCGCCCGGTGCCGGCAGGAGGAGACTTCGGCGAAATCGTACATCGCCCGGATCTGCCGGCGCTGGACCGCCGCCGCCGCCGGCTCCAGCCCGTCCAGGAAGCGCTCCAGGCTCATCACGTCGGCCCATGAGTAGAACAGCACGCAGTCGGCGTCGGCGCCGTCGCGCCCGGCGCGGCCGATCTCCTGGTAGTAGCCTTCGATGCTTTTCGGCATGTCCCGGTGGATGACGTAGCGGATGTTGCTCTTGTCGATGCCCATGCCGAAGGCGATGGTGGCGGTGATCACGTCGGCGTCGTCCCGGCGGAAGGCCTCCTGGGCCGCCTCGCGCTCCTGGGCCTCCAGGCCCGCGTGGTAGGCCCTTGCCCGCACGCCCTGGGAGACCAGGTATTCGGCGGTGGACTCCACCGATTTGCGGGACAGGCAGTAGACGATGCCGCTCTGGCCGGGCCTGGCCTGCACCAGGCGCAGGATCGCCTCGCGCACCGCCGGGCCGTCGCCGCCCTTCTTCACCGCGTGCAGCTTCAGGTTGGGCCGGAAAAAGGAGCCCAGGAACTCGAACGGCGCCTCCATCCCCAGCTGGCTCAGGATGTCCCGGCGCACCTCGCGGGTCGCGGTGGCGGTGAGGGCCAGCACCGGCAGGCCGCCGAAGCGCGCCTTGAGCCCCGCCAGGTTGCGGTAGGCGGGGCGGAAGTCATGGCCCCACTGGCTGATGCAGTGGGCCTCGTCCACCGCGATGAGGCGCAGGTCGAGCCGGTCCAGGAGCGGCCCGACGCTCTGCTCGATGCCTTCGGGGGCGGCGTAGACCAGCTCGAAATCCCCCCGGTGCAGCTTGCGGATGCGTTCCATGCGCTCGGCCGGATCCAGCGAGGAGTTCAGGAAGGTGGCGCGCAGGCCGGCTTCCTGCAGGCCGTCCACCTGGTCCTTCATGAGCGCGATCAGGGGCGAGATGACCAGGGTGGTGCCCCCCAGGAGCCGCGCCGGCAGCTGGTAGGTGAGCGACTTGCCGGCCCCGGTGGGCATCACCGCCAGGCAGTCCCGGCCGGCCATGACGGCCTGGATCACGTCCTCCTGGCCGGGGCGGAAGGCGTCGAAGCCGAACACCGACTTGAGGCGGGCGCGCAGGTCGGGCTCGGCCTTCAAGGCCTCGGCGATGTCGCGCAGGGCCTGGATCGAGGGGGCGTCGAACGCGTCCGGCCCCTGCCGGTAGCGCTCCCGCAGTTCGCCGAGCGACCGCGCGCAGCCCTGCCGATCGCCTGAGTCGAGCAGCGAACGGAGGGCCTGGATGGATTGGTCGAGTTGCATCTTCACCGCCGGGAACCTTCCATTGTCAGGCCTGACGCCCCGGATACCAAGCTGCCGTTATCGGGGAGGCGCAAGTAGACTGGATTGGATGAGTAGCCAAGACCGCGCCAACCTGAACGACCTCCTGCGCCTCCTGGACGCCGGGGCGCTGGGGCCGGAGGCCCGCCTGCGCTGGGCCTCCCCCACCGCCCTGGCCCTGATCCTGGCCCGCTGGACCAGCCAGGACGGCCTCCAGCGCGCCCTGTGGGTGGACGCCCCGGGGGAGATGGAGGCCCAGACCCTGGCCCACGACCTGGCGGTGCTCCTGCCCGAGGCCCGGGTCGCCCATTTCCCCGGCTTCGCCCCGTTCGCCGGGGGCGAGTCGAGCCCGCCCGGCGTGGTGCTCAAGGACCGCCTGGCCACACTCATCGGCCTGCTGGAGCACCGGGTGCAGGTGCTGGTGACCGGCCCCCTGGCGGCCCAGGAACGGCTGCCCCACCCCACCTGGTTCGACCGGCAGAAGCTCGAGCTGCGCCAGGGCTCGGAAGTGCCGCGCGAACTCCTGCTGGAGACCCTGGTCGCGCTCGGCTACCGGCGCGCGGACCTGGCCTCCAGCCAGGGCGAATTCAGCGCCCGCGGCCTGGTGGTGGACCTCTGGCCCGACCACCTGGAGAACCCCCTGCGCCTGGAATTCTTCGGCGACGAGCTGGAAAAGCTCGGGCCCTTCGACCCGGACAGCCAGCGCCGCACCGGCGAGGCCCTGCCCGCCATCACCCTCTACCCGCGCTTCGAGGGCGAGCGCGGCGACGGCGCGCCGCTGCTGCGGGCGCTGGAGGCCGCGGCGGCGCGCACCCCGGAAGCCGGGGACGACCTGGCCTTCCGCCGCTCGCGCCTGGCCACCCAGGGCCACTTCCCCGGGGAGGAGCTGTTCTACCCGCTGCTGGGCCAGCCCAGGGGCCAGCTGGCCCACTGGGTGCCGCCCTGCCTGCGGGTGAAGCTCGAGCCGCAGTGGGAGGAGGCCATCCGCGACAGGGAGCGCGCGCGCATCGAGGACAACCTGGCGGCGCTGCGCCGGGGCGGGGTGGTCTGCCCGCAGTTCGAAGACCGCTTCCTGGCCCAGGACCCCAGCCGCACCACCCTCACCCTCACCGAATGGCAGTCGGAGGCCACCGTGCCGCTCCAGGCGCAGCCGGTGCGCGAGTTCCAGGGGCGGCTGGGGGAGCTGGCGGCCTACCTGCAGGACCTGGCCCTCGGCGGGCACCGGGTGTTCCTGGCCGGCTCCACCCCGGGCATGCGCGACCGCCTGGGCGAGATCCTCCAGGAATACGAGCTTCCGGTGGCCTACGGCACCCAGGCCGGCTGCCGCTGCACCCACCTGCCGCTGTCGGCGGGCGTGCACCTCAAGGAAGCCCGCCTGCTGGTGCTGACCGAGCGCGAGGTGTTCGGCCGCAAGGCCCTCGCCGCGCCGCCCAAGCGCAGCCGCAGCGCGGCCTTCCTTTCCGACCTGCGCGACCTCAAGCCGGGCGACCGGATGGTGCACCTGGACCACGGCATCGGCGAGTTCGTCGGTTTCGGCGCCCTGACCGCCGGGGGCGAGGAGCAGGAGGTGATCCAGCTGCGCTACGCCGACGGAGGCCGGCTCAACGTCAGCCTGGAGCGGGCCGACCTGATCCAGCGCTACGTGTCCCCCGACGGCAGCGTGGTGCCGCTGGACAAGCTGGGCGGCGCATCCTGGGCCAAGGTCAAGCGCCGGGCCAAGAAGGCCATCCGCGACATGGCCGAGGAGCTGCTCAAGCTCTACGCCCAGCGCAAGCTGGAGAAGGGCCACGCCTACAGCCCGGACGGCCCGGAGATGGCGGAGTTCGAGGCGACCTTCCCGTTCGAGCCCACCCCCGACCAGGTCGAGGCGACCGAAGCCATCAAGGCCGACCTGGAAAGCGAGCGCCCCATGGACCGGCTGCTGTGCGGCGACGTGGGCTTCGGCAAGACCGAGGTGGCCATGCGGGCCGCGGCCAAGGTGGCCCTGGACGGCTACCAGGTGGCCGTGCTGTGCCCGACCACCATCCTGTGCTTCCAGCATTTCCGCACCTTCAAGGAGCGCTTCAGCGGCTTCCCGCTGCGCATCGAGATGCTCAACCGGTTCGTCGACCCCCAGGAGGCCAAGGCCATCCTGCAGGACCTGGCGGACGGCAAGGTGGAGATCGTCATCGGCACCCACCAGATGCTGGGGGCCCGGGTGAAGTTCGCCGAGCTGGGCCTGGTGGTGATCGACGAGGAGCAGCGCTTCGGCGTGAGCCACAAGGAGCGGCTGAAGAAGCTCAGGGCCAACGTCGACGTGCTGGCCATGAGCGCCACCCCGATCCCGCGCACCCTGCACATGAGCCTCACCGGCCTGCGCGAGATCAGCCTGATCGAGACCCCGCCCAAGAACCGCCTGGCCATCGAGACCGTGGTGGCGCCCTGGAGCGACGAGCTGATCGCGACCGCCATCCAGTTCGAGCTGCGCCGCGGCGGCCAGGTCTACGTGGTGCACAACCGGGTGGATTCCATCGTCTCCGTGGCCGCGCGCATCCGCGAGCTGGTGCCGGACGCGCGGGTGGGGGTGGGCCACGCCCAGCTCACCGACGAGGGCCTGGAGGCGGTGATGCTGGGCTTCATGGAGGGCCGGATCGACGTGCTGGTGGCCACCACCATCGTCGAGAACGGCCTGGACGTGCCCAACGCCAACACCCTGATCGTGCACCGGGCCGACACCTTCGGCCTCAGCCAGCTCTACCAGCTGCGCGGCCGGGTCGGGCGCAGCGACGTGCCGGCCTACGCCTACCTGCTGATCCCGGGCAAGGGCGAGATCACCGAGGACGCCCGCAAGCGCCTGCAGGCGCTGGAGGACTTCTCGGAGCTGGGCGCCGGCTTCCGGGTGGCCGCCATGGACCTGGAACTGCGCGGCGCCGGCAACCTGCTGGGCGGCGAGCAGTCCGGGCAGATCCACGACATCGGCTTCGAGCTCTACGTCAAGCTGCTGGAGGAGACCCTGCAGGAACTCCAGGGCCAGCCCAGCGGCACCTTCGAAGTGCGGATCGACCTGGGGCCGGCCCAGCTCTCGCGCGCCTGGATCGACCACGCCAGCGAGCGCCTGGTCGCCTACAAGCGCGCCTCGCGCCTGCACTCCGAGCGCGACCTGGAGCTGTACCGGCTGGAGCTGGAGGACCGCTTCGGCCAGGTGCCGGAGGGCGACGAAGGCAGCGTGCGCTTCTTCGAGCTGCTCAAGGTGCGCATCCGCGCCCAGGCCCTGGCGGTGAGCGAGGTCTCGACGGAACGGGGCCGGCTGAAGCTGCGGGTCGGCCCCCAGACCCCGCTCGACCCGCAAAAGCTCATCGCCTGGGTGCGCCAGCAGAAGGGCGCCCAGCTCAATCCCGACGGCACCGTCACCCTGCCCGCCGCCCCCGCCGACGCCGTCACCCAGGCCCAGGACCTCCTGGCCGCCTGGGCCACCCTGTAGGAGACCCCATGCCCATCTACGAATACCGTTGCGACACCTGCGGGCAGACCGAGGAGCTGCTCCAGGGCCTGTCCGCCGATCCGCGCCACGACTGCGCCTGCGGCGCGCCCATGGGCATGCTGCGCCAGCCTTCGGTCCCGGCCCTGGCCAGCCCGGAGCCGGGCTACGCCGATCAGCCGGACGCCCCGCCCTGCGCCAGCGGCGGCGGCTGCGGCGGCGGCTGCCCCTTCGCGGGCTGAAGGCAGGTTCCGCGGATCAGGGTGCCGGTGCAGGTGGAGAGAGACTCCTGGCGAGGTCGATGACCGGTATCTGCGCCACGCCCACCCGCCCTATCGATACCAAAAAACGATCGATTTGACCACAAATCAGTTTTGGACGATCTAGCTCCACCTACCAATAATGGAAATGTCGTCGCCCGGAGGTCGTCCCGCATGTCCACGGCACCCACCCCACTCCAAGCCAGGCTGGGCCTGCTGGCCAACTGCTGCGCCGTCTTCATGACCGTCATGGACTGCCTGATCGTGAACGTGGCCCTGGAATCCATGCAGACAGGCCCTGGGCGCCGACCTGGCCCGCCTGCAGTGGGTGGTGGACGCCTACACCCTGAGCTTCGCCAGCTGCCTGCTGGTGGCCGGGACCCTGGGCGACCGCCTGGGCTACCGGCGCATGTTCAGCGCCGGCCTGTGGCTCTTCACCCTGGCCTCGGTCGCCTGCGGCCTGGCGCCCAGCCTGGCCTTGCTGATGGGCGCCCGCGCCCTCCAGGGCATGGGCGCCTCCCTGCTGCTGCCCAACGCCCTTTCGCTGCTGAACCGCACCTATCGACGACCCGGCCGCCAAGGCCAAGGCGGTGGGCATCTGGGCCTGCTGCAGTTCCGCCGGCGCCTCGGCCGGCCCGGTGCTGGGCGGCTTCCTGGTGGGCACCTTCGGCTGGCGCAGCATCTTCTTCGTCAACGTGCCCTTCGGCCTCCTCGCCTATCGTGCTCCTGCGGGTCTCCGTGGCCGAGCAGCAAGGCCGAGGGCCCGGCGCCAGGCGCCTTCGACTGGACCAGCCAGGCCCTGGCCGTCGCGGCCCTGGCCAGCCTCACCTACGCCCTGATCGAAGGCCGGGCCCGGGGCCTGCGGGCCGCGCTCCTGCCGGTGGCGGTCCTGGCGGCCGCCGTCGCGGCCTTCGCCGTGCGCCAGCGGCCGCAGCCGCCGCGCCCATGCTGCCCCCCGAGCTGCCCCGGATCCCCGCCTGGGTCAACGCCAACGCTCGTGGCCTTCCTGATCTGCTTCGCCTATTACGGCTTCGTCTTCATGGCCAGCCTCTACTTCCAGACCGTGCCGGCATTTCTCCCCCATGCTCACCGGGCTGACCTTCCTGCCCATGACCCTGCTGCAGCCCTTCCTGCACCCCTTCCTGGGCCGCTGGGTGGCCAGGTCCGGCCCGCGCACCCCCATGACCCTGGCCCTGGTGCCTGGCTTCCCTGGGCCTGTTCCTGGCCAGCTTCATGGGCCCCGAGACCCCGCAGCTCTGGCTGGCCCTGCATCATGCTGCCCATCGGCCTGGGCTCTTCCCTGGGCATCTCCCCGGCCCTGGTGTCCATGCTCCGGGCCACCCCCGGGATCGCACTCGGGCGTCGCCTCGGGCCTCTTCAACACCGGCCGGCAGGTGGGCTCCCTGCTGGGGGTGGCCGTCCTGGGCGCCTTCCTGGGCACGGAGACGCATTTCCTGCGCGGGCTTCCATGCCGCGGTGCTGCTGTCCAGCGCCCTGGTGCTGCTGGGCGTCCTGGGCACCCTGACCTGGGCCCAGAAGGGATCGGGCGAGGCCCGGACCGGGGCGCCGGAACTGGACGAGGAACTCGCCGAAGCCTGATGCCGTCGTGATGGCCAGGCTCCCGTTTCCGGGCCGGCGGCGCCTGGGGTGGCCCGTTTCTTCCTTATTTTATATATTAACAGCACAAGTTTCGTCATTAGTCTTTAAGGTCGAAAAAAAATATCACATTTTGCCCTCTTTCAATTCAACTTCGTGCAATCTTCATCCACTGATCTCCCACGGTGCGCCCATGGCCGCCCATGCGCCAGACTCCCTGAACCACGAAAACCCCTTCTTCCACAAATGGGAAACCCCGTTCGGCGTGCCTCCTTTCGACCGCATCAGGCCCGAACACTACCTGCCGGCGTTCCAGGCCGGCATCCGGCGCCAGAACGACGAGATCCGCGCCGTCCTGAAGGTCCGCTCGGCGCCCACCTTCCGAAACACCGTGGAGGCGCTGGAGGATTCCGGCGAATTCCTGGACCGGGTGATCGGGGTGTTCTCGGCCCTGGTGGAGGCCGACACCAGCGGCCCGCTCCAGGCCGTGGCCCTGGCGGCGGGTCCGCTGCTCTCCGGGCACCGGGACGACATCTGCCAGAACGATGCGCTGTTCCGGCGGGTCGAGGCGGTCTGCCGGCGCGGCGAGCCCCTGCCCCCGGAAGCGCGCACGCTGCTGGAGAAGACCCGCCGCGGCTTCCAGCGGGGCGGGGCCGGCCTGCCGCCGGCGCAGCGGGCCCGGCTGCGCGCCCTGCACGCGGAGCTGGCCCTGCTCTGCCAGAAGTTCGAGGCGAACCTGCTGGACGAGACCAACGCCTTCAAGCTGGTGGTGGAGCGCGCCGAGGACCTGGACGGGCTCGGGGAGGGCGAGCGCGCGGCGGCCCTGGCCGCGGGCGAGATGTGCGGCCAGGAGGGCAGGTGGGTGTTCGACCTGCACGCCCCGAGCCTGTGGCCCTTCCTCGAGCGCGCCCGCAACCGCGACCTGCGCCGGCGCATGCACCAGGCCTACGTCTCCCGCTGCGACCGCGGCGACGCCCGGGACAACAACGGCCTGGCAGCCAGGATCACCGCGCTGCGCTGCGAGAAGGCACGGCTCCTGGGCTTCGCCTCCTACGCCCAGTACGCCCTGGAGGAGAGCATGGCGCGCACCCCGGCCAACGCCTACAGCCTGCTGGAGCAGGTGTGGCGCCCGGCCCTGGCCCACGCCGCCCGGGAGAAGGCGGAGCTGCAGGCGCTCATGGACCGGGACCTGCCCGGCGCCCGGCTGGAGCCCTGGGACTGGCGCTACTACGCGGAGAAGCTGCGCAGCCTGAGGATCGGCCTGGATTCCCGCGCGCTGCTGCCCTATTTCCCGCTGGACCAGGTGCGCGAAGGGGCGTTCCGCACCGCCAACCGCCTGTTCGGGATCACCTTCAACGAGCGCCGGGACCTGCCCACCTACCACCCGGAAGTGCTCACCTACCTGGTGCAGGACCGGGACGGCAGCTTCCTGGGCATCTACTACGCGGACTACCACCCGCGCCCCGGCAAGCGCGGCGGGGCCTGGATGGAGAGCTTCCGCCGGCAGCGGCTGCGGGACGGCCGGGACATCCGCCCGGTGGTCTACAACGTGGCCAACTTCCCGCGCCCGGTGGGCGACGCGCCGGCCCTGCTGGACCTGGTGGAGGTGCGCACCCTGTTCCACGAGTTCGGCCACGCCCTGCACGGCCTGCTCAGCCGGTGCCGCTACCGCAGCCTGTCGGGCACCGCCACCGCCCTGGACTTCTCGGAGCTGCCCAGCCAGCTCCTGGAGAACTGGGCCACCGAACCGGAAGTGCTGGCCATGTACGCCCGCCACCACCGCACCGGGGACCCCCTGCCCCCCGACCTGGCGGCCCGGATCCAGGAGCTCCAGGCCTTCAACCAGGGCTTCGGCACCACCGAGTTCCTGGCGGCCGCCTTCCTGGACCTGGACTGGCACACCCTGACCGAACCGAGCCCGGTGGACGCCGCCGCCTTCGAAAGGGCCTCCATGGCCAGGATCGGGCTGCTGCCCCAGGTGGGCGTGCGGCACCGGACGCCGTACTTCGCCCACAGCATGGGCGGCGAGTACGCGGCCGGGTACTACGGCTACCTCTGGTCCGCCGTGCTGGATTCGGACGCCTTCCAGGCCTTCAAGGAGCGCGGCGACATCTTCGACCCGGCCACGGCGCGGTCGCTGCGCGCCAACATCCTGGAAAAGGGCGGCAGCGAGGACCCGCTGGCGCTCTACCGGCGCTTCCGGGGCCGCGACCCGAGCGTGGAGCCGCTCCTGCGAAAGCGGGGCCTGGGCTGATCCGGCCGCCGTGGTAGGCTGGAGTCTTTAGTACTTAAGGATTCCCATGCCATCCACCGCCGAGATCCGGGCGATCCACGATCTGCCGATCCCCGATCTGCTGTTCCGCGCCGCCCAGGTCCACCGGGCCCACTGGGACCCCCGGGAGATCCAGTTCTGCACCCTGGATTCCATCAAGACCGGCGCCTGCCCCGAGGACTGCGCGTACTGCCCCCAGGCGGCGCGCTACGACACCGGGGTCCGGGCGGAGCCGCTCAAGGAGAAGGAGCGGGTCCTGGAGGGGGCGCGGGCGGCCCTGGCGAACGGCTCCACCCGCTACTGCATGGGCGCGGCCTGGCGCGAGGTGCGCGACGGCGAGGCCTTCGAGCAGGTGCTGGAGATCGTCTCGGCGGTGGCCGGGCTCGGGCTGGAAGTCTGCGTCACCCTGGGCATGCTCCAGGTGGAGCAGGCCCGGCGGCTGAAGGCCGCGGGCGCCACCGTCTACAACCACAACATCGATTCCTCGCGGGAATTCTACGAGACCATCATCTCGACCCGGAAGTTCGACGAGCGCCTCGACACCATCCGGGCCGTGCGCGAAGCCGGGCTGGAGGTCTGCACCGGCGGCATCGTCGGCATGGGCGAGAAGCCGGAGGACCGCATCCATTTCCTGCACGAACTGACCCTCATGGCCCCGCCGCCGGAAAGCATCCCCATCAACCAGCTGGTGGCGGTACCCGGCACCCCGCTGGCCGGGGTGGAACCGCCGCCGCCCATGGCGTTCATCCGCATGATCGCCACCGCGCGCATCCTCTTTCCCGAAAGCCGGATCCGCCTCAGCGCCGGGCGCACCGCCATGAGCGACGAGATGCAGGCCCTGGCCTTCTTCGCGGGCGCCAACAGCCTGTTCACCGGGGAGAAGCTGCTCACCACGCCCAACCCCGGCGATTCCCACGACCACCGGCTGCTGGAATCCCTGGGCATGCGCGTGGAAACCCCTTCAATCCCCAGATTCCCCAGGAATTCATGATGCACGAAATGGACAAAGCCTTCGACTTCAAGACCGCCCAGGAGCGGTGGTACGCCCAGTGGGAAGCCTCGCGCGTGTTCGAGGCGCAGCCAGAGAGCGGCAAGACCCCCTGGTCCATCGTCATCCCGCCGCCCAACATCACCGGCAACCTGCACATGGGCCACGCCCTGGTGTTCACCCTGCACGACATCCTGACCCGCTTCAAGCGCGCCCAGGGCTTCGACGCCCTGTGGGTGCCCGGATGTCGACCACGCCGGCATCGCCACCCAGGTGGTGGTGGAGCGCCAGCTCATGGAATCCGAAGGCAAGAGCCGGCACGACCTGGGCCGCGAAGCCTTCATCAAGCGCCTGTGGGACTGGAAGGACCAGAACCAGGGCGCCATCGAGAACCAGCTGCGCGCGCTCGGCGCCTCCGTGGACTGGACCCGCAAGCGCTTCACCATGGACCCGGACCTCAACCGGGCCGTGCGCAAGGTGTTCGCCGCCGCCTACAAGCAGGGGCGCATCTTCAAGGGACCGCGCATGATCCAGTGGGACCCGGTGAGCCAGACCGCGCTCTCCGACCTGGAGGTGAACTACGTGGAGCGCCAGGGCAAGCTCTGGCACATCCGCTACCCCCTGGCCGAGGGCGAAGGCTTCGTGGTGGTGGCCACCACCCGGCCCGAAACCATGCTGGGCGACACCGCCGTGGCGGTCCATCCCGAGGACGAACGCTTCGCCCACCTGGTGGGGAAGATGCTGCGCCTGCCCCTCACCGACCGGCTCATCCCGGTGGTGGCGGACCCCATGGTCGACCCCAAGTTCGGCACCGGCTGCGTCAAGCTCACCCCCGCGCACGACCCGAACGACCATGCCGCCGGCCAGCGCCTCGGCCTGGACAACATCACCGTGATCGGCTTCGACGCCTGGATGACCCCCATGGCGGGTCCCGCCTTCGCCGGGCTGGACCGGTTCGAATGCCGCAAGAAGGTGGTGGCCGAACTGGAGGCCCAGGGCCTCATGGACAAGATCGAGCCCTACACCCACCAGGTGTCGGTGAGCTCGCGCAGCGGCGCGGTGCTGGAACCCCTGGTCTCCGAGCAGTGGTTCATGAATGTGGATGAGGCCGCCCAGCGCAGCCTGGAAGCCGTGCGCTCCGGCCGGATCAGGTTCACCCCCGAGCGCTGGGCAGGCGTCTGGGAGCACTGGCTCACGAACATCCAGGACTGGTGCATCTCGCGCCAGCTGTGGTGGGGCCACCGCATCCCCGCCTGGACCTGCCAGCGCTGCGGCCACATCACCGTGGCCGAGGAGACCCCGGCCGCTTGCGAGAAGTGCGCCGACCCGCGCCTGGAGCAGGACCCCGACACCCTCGACACCTGGTTCTCCTCCGCCCTGTGGCCGTTCAGCGTGTTCGGCTGGCCCGACCAGACCGGGGACCTCGAGCGCTACTACCCCACCAGCGTGCTCATCACCGGCTACGACATCCTGTTCTTCTGGGTGGCCCGGATGGTCATGGCCGGGCTCACCTGGACCGACGACGTGCCGTTCCGGGACGTCTACTTCAACGCCCTGGTGCGCGACGAGCACGGCGCCAAGATGTCCAAGTCCAAGGGCAACGTCATCGATCCGCTGGCGACCATGGACGAGTACGGCACCGACGCCCTGCGCTACTCCCTGGCCGCCATGGCCGCCCCCGGCACCGACATCGCGCTCTCCCGCTCACGGCTCGAGGCCAGCCGCAACTTCTGCAACAAGCTGTGGAACGCCGCCCGCTTCGTGCAGCTGAGCCTCACCCCGGACGTGACCCTGGAGGTGGCCCCGGAACTGGGCGAGGCGGAGTACTGGATGATCGGCCGGCTGCGCGAGCAGCTCACCCTCGCCACCCGGGCCATCGAGGAGTTCCGCTTCCACGAGGCCGCCGAGACCCTGTACCACCTGGTCTGGGACGACTTCTGCGCCACCTACATCGAACTGGCCAAGGTCACCCTCACCCAGGGCAGCCGGGCCCAGAAGGCCGCCATCCTGCACTTCCTGGACATCCTGCTGCGCGCCCTGCACCCGGTCGTGCCCTTCGTCACCGAGGAGATCCACGCGGCCGTCATGGCCGGCCGGCTCCCGGCGGGGGAGCCGGAGCTGCTGGCCGCCCGCAGCTGGCCGCTGGACGATCCGCTGCTGGCCGAGCAGGGCGGCGATCCGGCCCTGGTTCCGCACTTCCAGGAAGTCCTGACCGCCCTGCACCGGCTCAAGGCCGACAACGGCGTGGACCCCGGCAAGAAGGTGGCGGCGTTCTGCACCGTGCGCTCCCTGGAGCCGTTCAGCGAAGGCTTCAAGGGCATCGCCCGGCTCGAGTCCGTGACCTTCACCGACGGCGACCTGGTCACCCCCACCCGGGCCGTGGCCGTGGTGCGCGGCGGCACGGTGGCGCTGGAGCTGGCCGGGCTCAAGGATCCCGCCGCCGAGCGGGCCAAGCTGGAAAAGGAGCGGGACAGGCTGGTCAGGGAACTGGAGTCCCTCAACGCCCGGCTGGCCGACGAATCCTTCACCACCAAGGCCCCCGAGGCCGCCGTGGCCAAGATGCGCGGCAACGCCGAGGAGAAGCAGGCCCGGCTGGCGCAGGTCAGCGCGCTGCTGGGCTGACGTGGAAACGTTCGAGGGGGTGCGCTGCCGGGCCGCGGCCGTCGAGGCCTTCCTCGGCGCGCTGCTGCGCGGCGCCGGCGCCTCCCGGGATAGCGCCGAGGCGGCGGCCCGCGCCCTCACCGACGCCTCCATGCGCGGCGTGGACACCCATGGGATCCGGCTGGCGCCGCACTACCTGCGCGGGCTGGGCGCCGGGCGGATCAACCCTTCCCCATCGGTGCGCGTGGAACGCCTGTCGGCGTCGGTGATCCACGTGGACGCCGACGACGGCCTGGGCCACCTGGCCAGTTACCGGGCGATCGAGGCCGGCATGGCGGCGGCCCGGGAGACCGGCCTGTGCGCCGTGTCCGTGGGCCGCTCCACCCACCACGGCGCCACCGGCGGCTACACGCTCGCCGCCGCCCGCCAGGGTTTCGCCGCGCTCGGCATGACCAACGCCGACGCCATCGTCGCGCCCCATGACGGGGTGAAGCCGTTCCTGGGCACCAACCCGGTCAGCTTCGCCGTGCCGGTCGCAGGGGCCCGCCCCATGGTGCTGGACATGGCCACCAGCAGCATCCCCCTCAACCGGGTCCTGCTGCGCCGCGCGACCGGCTCGGCCCTGCCGACCGAGGTCGCCCTGGACGCCGAAGGCGAAATGACCGTGGATCCCTTCAAGGCCGCGGCCCTGATGCCGCTGGGCGGCGCCGGCTACGGCTACAAGGGCGCGGGGCTCGCGGTCATGGTCGACATCCTCTGTTCGGCCTTCACCGGGATGCTGCACGGGGCCAGGCTGCCGTCCTTCACCGCCGACGACGTGCACCGTCCGGCGCGGCTCGGCCACTTCTTCATCGTCTTCGCCCCCGGCGCTTTCCAGCCCGGCGACGCGTTCGCCGCCCGGATGACCGAATTCCTGGATGAACTGCGCGCCCAACCGGCCCGCCCCGGCCGGCGGGTGATGGCGCCGGGCGACCCCGAATGGGCCGCCTGGGACGAGCGCAGCGCCCATGGCGTGCCCATCGATGCGGCCACCTGGGACGACCTGGCCGGCTTCGGGCTTCGCTGCGGCTGCGCGCCGCCCGAGGTGGTGGGGCGCAGCGGCGGCGCCTGAGGGACAGCTACTTTTTGCGGAATACCTTGATCATCCGGGCATATATATCAGACCGATGTCCCTCCTTGCGGATACCCGCTCCCACCACCAGAACCATGACGGCGCTTTCGCGGATTCTATAGATGATCCGGTAACGCTGTCCGATGGCTCGGATGCTTCGGTAGCCAAGCAACTCATCAATCAAAGGCTTACCCTGTTTCTCGGGTTCCTCGGCGAGCTTCCTGATCCGTTCGAGCAGTTTGAGCCGCACCCGGAGATCCTCGATTTCATACCAATTTGACGTCAAACATAGAGTAATGTATCCTCTCTCTCAGGAGGGGATTCATGAGGACGCCATCTGAACTAACACCTTGGTTCACGACGGACCAACTCATGGAGTGGGTCAAGGAGGCACCAGACAAGACGGCCTACCAGCGGCGTCTAGCCGTCTGGCTCACGCACTCCGGGAAGTTACCGGCCCATAGCATCGCGGAACTGCTCCTGGTCTCGACCCAGTCGATCTGGAAATGGATTGGTGAGTACAACACCCTCGGGCCAGCCGGCCTGGACCGGCAGGGGCGTGGAGGGAGACGCTGGGGGTTGATGACGCCTGATGAGGAACGGGAATTCCTGAGCCAACAGTTGGCTCGCGCCGAGGGTGGGGACATTCTCACAGCCAAACACCTGCACCCGGCCCTCTGCCAGCGTCTTGGTCAGGAGGTATCCCTGGACTATGTCTACAAACTTCTCCACCGCCACGAGTGGCGAAAGCTGGCGCCTCGTCCCCGCCATGTGAAGCAGAACCCCGCCGCTGCTGCGGCCTTTAAAAAAAACTCCCAGAAAAGCTCCAAACCATAGTTGCTGGCCTTCCAAAAGGAACGCCACTGCGGCTTCTGTTCCAGGATGAAGGACGCTTCGGCCGAATCAGCGATGGCCGCAGTTGCTGGGCACCCATGCCTTTGCGTCCATCGGTTGGCAGTCAGGTCGTCCGAGAATACGTATACGCCTACGTGGCCGTTTGCCCCCAGGACGGTCAGATGACGTCCATGATCCTGCCGTGGGTGGACGCCAAGCTGATGTCGATCTTCTTGGCCCATTCGTCAGCACAGTTCCCCAATGACCACTGCGTCATGCTGCTCGATGGCGCCGGATGGCACAAAGCCAACGACCTCGTTGTCCCAGCGAACATGACCCTGCTGTCGCTTCCACCCTACAGCCCGGAACTGAACCCAGCCTGAGCATGTCTGGGAATATATCCGCGAGAACGACATCCGGAACCAGGTGCTCCCTGACCTGGACAGGGTGATGGACCTCGTGGAAACAAGCCTCCGCCGTCTCCACGAATCCCCAGAGATTCTCCGTTCCATGGTGGCGTTCCCTTGGATTACTGAATCGGCGGCCTGAATACTCTACGTTTGACGGCAAATTGGTATCAGTCAGCATCGCCAGGGCTTCTTCGGTGATTTCCAAAGCGTAGGTGACGATGCTCCCCTTCTGGTGCGCGAAACCTGATTCCGGGTGGGATTTTGGACGTCCATGCGCGCCCACGTGGAATCACAGACCGAGTCGGGCGGCAGCCTCGTCCAGGTTCACCGTCTTGCCGGAGCCGGCCTGGTCGATACTCTTGCGCAGGCGTTTGGCGAATACCTGATCGCTGAGTATTTCGATGGTTTCCATCATGCCTTCGAACTGGTCCACAGACAGGAGGGTCATCACGGGACGGCCATGTCTCGTCACGAACATCGGTTCCTCCTGGACCATCTCAGGCAGATTGAGGAACTCTTTGCGGGCGGTGGTGAGGGACATGGCTTGCATGGAAGGCTCCGGGGGACCCGGAAAGTGTACACTTTGCTGTACATTCAACCCGAAAGATTGGATCAAAAAATCCCTCCTATATTGTATAAATTGAATATTGTTTTTTACCCCATTACCTGACTTCGAGCGGGACCATCGAGTCCGTTGGATAGGGTATGCGAAAATTAGACGAAGTAAAAATTTTTCTTTGAACCCAGGGCTGGCCGACCCAGGCAAATATCCCCCTCTACTGCACAGCCTCCACTTCGATCGCCAAGTCGTCCCCTTCGACCTTCAGCCCGGCCATCTCGCCCGGCTGGAGGCGTCCTTCCAGGATCAGGCGCGACAGGCGGTTGACCACGGTCTGCTGGATCAGGCGCTTGAGCGGGCGCGCCCCCAGTTGCGGGTCGAAGCCCTCCTTGCCCAGCCAGGCCAGCACTTCGTCCGGCAGCTCCAGGCCCACGTGCTGCGCCTCCAGCATGGCCGCGACCCGCTTCATCTGGATCCGGGCCACGGCCTTCATGTCCTCCAGGGTCAGGGCGCGGAAGGTGACCACCTCGTCCAGGCGGTTGATGAATTCGGGCCGGAAGTACTGCCGCAGCGCCGTCTGGATCTGCTTCTCGGCCCTGTCCACCTCGCCGCCGGCGGCGAAGATGGCCTGGCTGCCGACGTTGGTGGTCATGAGCACCACCGTGTTGCGGAAGTTCACGGTGCGCCCCTTGCCGTCGGTGAGCCGGCCGTCCTCCAGCACCTGCAGGAACAGGTCGAAGATCCTCGGGTGGGCCTTCTCCATCTCGTCGAGCAGGATCACGGCGTACGGCCGGCGGCGGATCGCCTCGGTGAGGGCGCCGCCCTCCTCGTAGCCGATGTAGCCGGGGGCCGCGCCGATCAGCCGGGTGGCGTCCGCCTCGTGCGTGAATTCGCTCATGTCGATGCGCACCAGGGCGTTCTCGTCGTCGAACAGGAATTCGGCCAGGGCCCGCGCCACCTCGGTCTTGCCCACGCCGGTGGGGCCCAGGAACATGAACGAGCCGATGGGGCGCTTGGGATCGGCCAGCCCCGCCCGGTTCCGGCGCAGGGCGTCGCTGATGGCCACCAGGGCCGGGTCCTGGCCCACCACCCGCTCGCGCAGGCGGTCTTCCATGTGCAGCAGCTTCTGCCGTTCGCCCTCCAGCAGGCGCGAGGCGGGAATGCCGGTCCACTTGCTGACCACGTTGGCCACGTCCTCCTCGGCCACCTCCTGGCGCAGCATGGCGCCCGCCACGTTGGTGGCCTGGGCGATCTGCTTCTCCAGCGTGGGCAGCTCGCCGTACTCCAGCCGCGAGGCCTTTTCGTACTCGCCGCGGCCCTTGGCCTGCTCCAGCTCGATGCGCAGGTCGTCCATGCGCTTCTGCAGGGCCCGGGTCGCCTCGATGGCGCTCTTCTCCTGCTCCCAGCGGGCCCGCAGGCGCGACAGCTCCTCGCCCAGTTCCGCCAGTTCCTCGTCCAGCTCCGCCAGCCGGGACCGGCTGGCCGGGTCCTTCTCCTTGGCCAGGGCGTGCCGCTCCAGCTGCAGCTGCATCTGCCGCCGCTCGCGCACGTCGATCTCGATGGGCCGGGTGTCGATCTGGATGCGCACCAGGGAGGCCGCCTCGTCCATGAGGTCCACCGCCTTGTCCGGCAGGAAGCGGTCGGCGATGTAGCGCTGGCTCAGCTGCACCGCCTCCACCAGCGCGGCGTCGCGGATGCGCACGCCGTGGTGCAGCTCGTAGCGCTCCTTGAGCCCGCGCAGGATGGAGATGGTGTCCTCGACGCTGGGCTCGGCTACGAATACGGTCTGGAAGCGCCGCTCCAGGGCCGCGTCCTTCTCGATGTGCTTGCGGTACTCGTCCAGGGTGGTGGCGCCGATGCAGCGCAGGTCGCCCCGGGCCAGGGCCGGCTTGAGCAGGTTGGCGGCGTCCATGCTGCCGCCGGTGGCGCCGGCGCCCACCAGCAGGTGCAGCTCGTCGATGAACAGGATGATCTCGCCCTTCGGCCTGCTCGATCTCCTGGATGACCCCCTTCAGCCGCTCCTCGAACTGGCCCCGGTACTGGGTGCCCGCCACCAGCGCGCCCATATCCAGGCTCATGAGGCGCATGCCCTTGAGGCTCTCCGGCACGTCGCCCTTGGCGATGCGCTGGGCCAGGCCCTCCACGATGGCGGTCTTGCCCACGCCCGGCTCGCCGATCAGCACCGGGTTGTTCTTGGTGCGCCGGCACCAGCACCTGCAGCACCCGGCGGATCTCCTCGTCCCGGCCGATGACCGGGTCCAGCTTGCCGGACCGGGCCACCTCCGTGAGGTCCCGGGCGAACTTCTCCAGCGCGGCGAACTTCTCCTCGGCGCGCTCGTCCTCCACCCGGGTGCCCTTGCGCGCTTCGCGGATGGCCGCCTCCAGCTTCTGCCGGTCCAGGCCGAACTTCGCCAGCAGTTTCTTGGCATCGGTGGCGGCGTTGGCGAAGGCCAGGAGCATGGCGTCGGTGGCCACGAAGCGGTCCCCCAGGCCGCGCGCCGGTGTCGCTGGACAGTTCCAGGAAGTTCCGGAAGGCCGGCCCCGCCTGCGGCTGGCTGCCGCCGATGGCCTTGGGCAGGTCGTCCAGCAGTCCGGTCGGCGCCGTCCACCAGCCCGTCCAGCGCCTCCGCGGCCAGTCCGGCCCGCTCCAGCACCGGGCCGCAGGCCCATGTCCGGCTCCAGCAGGGCCGCGAACAGGTGCTGGGGCAAAAGTTCCGGATGCTGGCCGGCCACCGCCTTGTCCCGGGCGCCCACAAGGGCTTCGTTCGCTTTTTGGGTAAACGGCAGCATGGCCATGGTCAGCCTCCACAGGCCAGCATAGGCTTTACTTGATTCATGTCAACTAAGATTTCTTTAGTGAGCTAGCGATCAGGGTAGGTCGTGTCTGGCTCGCGAAGCACCAAGCCTATCCATTCACACGCAATCCCCCGCTCAAGAGCCATCTGGGCGGCATGCGCCGTCAACAAAAAAGAATCCATGGCTGGCTCTTCCGCTCGTGTCACCTCCGCCTCTCGCATTCCATGACGCCCACCGCACAGGAACAGATGGAACCAAGGGGGAAGGTCTCAGCCCGCTCGGGCAGGTCCCAGAATTCCAGGACCTCCGCGTCCAGGTCCAGGATGCAGGCGAACTCGCAACCCAAGCACGTGCGGGACAGTTGCGGGTCGTGAACCACCCGGCGTACACGCCCCGTCGCGATCGCTTCCAGCAGTTCCGCCCCCTGCGGTGTGCCGGCGGAAGTATCCCGGGGTTGGGTCAGCCACTCCAGCGCAGCCAGTTTCCGGCCGAAGGCCTGGATGGAGTCCCGGCCCCTCAGGTGTTCCTGGGCGAAGTGGACGATGCCACGGCCCAGGCCCTTGGGGTAACTGTCCGAATGGTTGTAGGTGACGTAATCCAGACCTTCGAAACGGAAGGCCAGCAGACCTCGCGTGCTCATCGCGCGAACTCCATCTGGAAAGGGGTTTAAAAAAGCCCTGCTTACTCCCATGCCTCGGCGGGCCAGGGAGACGGACCATCGGGTCCGCTGTCCATATTACACGAAAAATAGGCGAAACAGGATTTTTGTTCCAGCACGGCAAAAACGCCGGGACGCCGCCGCCAAACGCAAAGGCCCCCGGGGAGGGTTCCCCGGGGGCCTTCCGGCAGCCGCAGGGCGCTACCGCTCAGGCGCCAGCCCCATGTTCTCCGGCGAACGCCAGAAGCTGCTGAGGAGCAGCTGGCGCATGTGGAAGAACTCCTTGGGCAGGCGGTCGTAGAGCTTCTCGAACAGCTCCTCCTGGAGCAGCACCTCGTGGCGCCATTCGTCCCGGTTGATGGCCATGGCCGTGCTCGAAGCCGTCGTCGCCGAAGTCCTCCAGGCCGGTCAGGTCCAGGTCCTTCTCCCGGGGCACCCAGCCCAGCGGGCGTCTCGGCGGCGTAGCCGCGGCCGTGGATGCGGTCGACGATCCACTTCAGCACCCGCATGTTCTCGCTGTAGCCGGGCCAGACGAACTTGCCGTCCTTGCCCTTGCGGAACCAGTTGACGCAGAAGATGCGCGGCGGGTTCTGGATCTCGCGGCCCATCTGCAGCCAGTGGTTGAAGTACTCGCCCATGTGGTAGCCGCAGAAGGGCAGCATGGCGAAGGGGTCCCGGCGCACTTCGCCGATGGTCCCGGCGGCGGCGGCGGTCATCTCGCTGCCGATGGTGGCGGCGGTGTAGACGCCGAAGTTCCAGTTCACCGACTGCACCACCAGGGGCACCGTGGTGGCCCGGCGGCCGCCGAAGATGAAGGCGCTGATGGGCACGCCCTTGGGGTTTTCCCAGTTCGGGTCGATGGAGGGGCACTGGCGCGCCGGGGCGGTGAAGCGGCTGTTGGGGTGGGCCGCCTTGCGTCCGCAGTCCGGGGTCCAGGCCTTGCCCTGCCAGTCGGTGAGGTGGGCCGGCGACCTCGTCGGTCATGCCTTCCCACCACACGTCGCCGTCGGGGGTCAGGGCCACGTTGGTGAAGATGGTGTTCTCGGTCATGGAGAGCATGGCGTTGGGGTTGGACTTCATGCCGGTGCCCGGGGCCACGCCGAAGAACCCGGCCTCGGGGTTGATGGCGTAGAGCTTGCCGTCCGTGCCGGGCTTGATCCAGGCGATGTCGTCGCCCACGGTGGTGACCTTGTAGCCCTTGAAGTGCTCGGGCACCTGGAGCATGGCGAAATTGGTCTTGCCGCAGGCGCTGGGGAAGGCGGCGGCCACGTAGGTCTTCTCGCCGTCCGGGGCCTCCAGGCCCAGGATCAGCATGTGCTCGGCCAGCCAGCCTTCGTCCCGGGCCATGCAGCTGGCGATGCGCAGGGCGAAGCACTTCTTGCCGAGCAGGGCGTTGCCGCCGTAGCCGGAGCCGAACGACCAGATGGCGCGCTCCTCGGGGAAGTGGACGATGTACTTGTTGTCCGCGTTGCAGGGCCAGGGCACGTCCTTCTCGCCCTCGGCCAGGGGCTTGCCCACCGAGTGCAGGCAGGGCACGAAGGGCCCGTTGCCCATCACGTCCCAGACCTTGCGGCCCATGCGGGTCATGATCTTCATGTTGACGACCACGTAGGGCGAATCGGAGAGCTCGATGCCGATGTGGGCGATGTCGGAGCCCAGCGGGCCCCATGCTGAAGGGGATGACGTAGAGGGTGCGGCCCTGCATGCAGCCCTTGAAGAGGTCCCGTGAGCTTCGTCCTTCATCTCGCCGGGATCCATCCAGTTGTTGTTGGGGCCGGCGTCCTCCTTGCGGCGGGAGCAGATGAAGGTGCGGTCCTCGACCCGGGCCACGTCGCTGGGATCGGAAAGGGCCAGGTAGCTGTTGGGGCGCTTGGCCGGGTTGAGCTTCCTGAACGTGCCGGCAGCCACCATCTCAGCGCACAGCCGTGTCGTATTCCGCGTCGGTGCCGTCGCACCAGTAGACCCGGTCCGGCTGGCAAAGATCCGCCACCTCCTGGATCCAGGCGATCGCCTTGGTGTTGGAAACGTAGTCAGGGACGTTCAATACGGCGCTCATAAGAACTTTCTCCCGGATGGCGTGGAAGTGGACTGGCCCCTATGGTCAGGTCGAGCCCCTCGGACGCTGATTCCTGTCAGTGTAGACATTGCCCTATGCCCATGCAATGCACCATCGTTCCGCGGGAAAGCCCCTCCGCTGAGTCCAGATGGCTGAATTTAAAGGCTTTATATAACGATTGCGGTTCCTTGCCCTGGGGCTAGGTCATGTGACTTCCATCATTCACGGGGCGGCCTTATGAGTGAAGGATTTCGCGCTTGAATATGATAAATGGTGAAAGGCAGCCCATGGCCATCCACGCCGAAGCCCAGGAACGCAACGCCCGTCTCCAGGCGCTCAACCCCGCGCTGTTCGAGGCCCTTTCGCCCTTGGGCCGGCGCTCGTTCTTCCCCAGGGGCATCCCCTTCCAGGCCGCCCAGAGCAGGGGGTGCAGGATCAACGCCACCGTCGGCCAGATCACCGACGGCGCCGGCAACCCCTATCCGCTGGCGCCCCTCGCCGAGAAGCCTGCTCCTGGCCGCGCGCTACAAGGCCCTCAAGGCGGCGCTGGAGCGGCCCAGCCGCAACTGGAAGGTGTTCCCCTTCAACGCGGGCTGCTTCTGCCTGCTGGAACTGCGCGCGGGGCTCGACGCCGAAACGGTCCGCCAGAGGCTGATCGAGGAGGAGAGCGTGGGCGTGGTGAGCCAGGGCGGGCGCTACCTGAGGATCGCCTTCTGCTCCATCGAGGAGACGGCCATCATCCCGCTGATCCAGGCCCTGGACCGGGTCTGCGGGCGGAACTGACGCCCAACCTGGCTACACTTGGGGGATCCGCAAGGTCTCCCCGGGAAGCCCATGTCCACTCCCATGCTCAGCCAGGTCGCTGCCCTCAAGCGGGAGGCCGGCGACGCGATCCTGTTCACCCGCATGGGCGACTTCTTCGAACTGCACGGCGAGGACGCGGTCCGCGCCGCGCCGGTCCTGGAGATCGCGCTGACCGTGCGGGGGCGCGGCACCGAGTTCGAGACCCCCATGTGCGGCGTGCCCCACTTCGCGCTGGAAAGCTACCTGCCCAAGCTGCTCGCCGCCGGCTTCTCCGCCGCCATCGCCGAGCCCACGGCCAGGCCCGATGAGGTCAAGGGGCTGCTGCCCCGCGCCATCACCCGGATCATCACCCCGGGCACCTGGCTGGACGACGACGGCCGCTGGCTGGCCGCGCTGCACCAGACCGGGGAGAGCTGGGGCATCGCCCTGCTGCAGCTGGCCTCGGGCCAGCTGCGGGTCATCCCGGGCCAGGGCCGCGACCTGCTGGCCGCCACCCTGGAGCGCCTGGCGCCCCAGGAGCTGATCCTGGCCGAAGGCGCCCCGGACCCCTTCGACCTGGAGGCCGCCCGGACCCGCACGGCCGGCCTGGCGCTTCGAGACCTGAACGGGCGCGCGGCCAGATCCTGGCCTTCTTCGGCTGGACCCACCTGGAAGGCGTCGGCCTCGACCCCTACCCCGCCGCCATCGGCGCCCTGGGCGCCCTGCTCGACCAGGTGGAGGCCACCCAGAAGGGCCGGCCCGCGCACATCCAGGGCGTGAGCCTGGAGCTGGGCGCGGTCGGCCCGCTGCTGGACGCCACCTCCTCCCGGCACCTGGAGATCGCCGCCAACACCCTGGACGGCACCAAGGCCGGAAGCCTGCTGGCGCTGCTGGACCAGTGCCGGACCCGGCAGGGCGCGCGCCTGCTCAAGGCCTGGCTGGACCAGCCGCTGCGCGACCGGGCCGCCCTGGAGCTGCGCTGGCGCCAGGTGGGCTGGCTCACCGAGGACCGCCACCGCGAGCCCCTGCAGAAGCAGCTGCGCCGGCGTGCCCGACCTGGACCGCATCCTGGGCCGGGTGGCCCTCGGCCTGGCCGCGCCGCCCGAACTGGGCCAGCTGCGCGACGGCCTGGCCCGCGCGCAGGCCCTGCCCGGGCTGATCGAAGCAGGGCGGCTGGTTCCGCGGATGCCCAGGAGCTGGCGCTCTGGCCCGCCGACACCCCGCTATGCCCGGCCCTGCTGGAGACCCTCCAGCGCTGCCTGGAGGAGGCCCTGCCGCTGGAACTGGAGCGGGGCTCGGTGATCCGCGAAGGCGTGGACCCGGAACTGGACGAGGTGCGCCGGCTGGCCCGGGACGCCAAGCAGGTGATGCTGGAACTGGAGGAGGAGGAGCGCGCCGCCAGCGCCATCGCCAGCCTGAAGGTCAAGTACAACCGGGTGTTCGGCTACTACTTCGAGATCACCAAGGCGAACCTGGCCGCGGTGCCCGCCCACTTCATCCGCAAGCAGACCCTGGCCAACGCCGAGCGCTACACCACCGAGAAGCTGATGGCCTTCGAACAGCGCCTGCTGAGCGCCGAATCAGACCTGCTGCGCCTGGAGGAGGCCCAGTTCCGCAAGCTGCTGGCGGTGGTGCTGGAGCACCGCGCCGACCTGGCCCGGCTGTGCCAGGCCGTGGCCAGGCTGGACGTCCTGTGCGCCCTGGCCGAGCGGGCCCGGATGTCCGGGTGGACCCGGCCGGAACTGAGCGAGGAGCGGGAACTGGTCCTGGCCGGCGCCCGCCACCCCATGCTGGAGGCCCGGATGGGCCGGGAGTGCATCCCCAACGACCTGTCCCTGCCCGCGGCCCGGGCCATGGCCGTGGTCACCGGCCCCAACATGGGCGGCAAGTCCACCTTCCTGCGCACCGCCGCGCTGCTGGTGGTGCTGGCCCAGGTGGGCTCGTTCGTCCCCGCCGACCTCATGCGCTTCGGCCTGGTGGACCGCATCTTCACCCGCATCGGCGCCTCGGACTTCCTGTCCAAGGGACAATCCACCTTCATGGTCGAGATGACCGAGACGGCCCGGATCCTGAACCAGGTCACCCCGGCCAGCCTGGTGATCCTGGACGAGATCGGCCGCGGCACCAGCACCCGCGACGGCCTGTCCCTGGCCGAGGCCATCGCCCTGCACCTGCGCGACCTGAAGGGCGGCGAGCCGCGCACCCTGTTCGCCACCCACTACTTCGAACTGACCCGGCTGGCCGATGACCCGCGCATCCAGAACCTCCACGTGGAAGTGCAGGAGTGGGAGGAGCACCTGCTGTTCCTGCACCGGATCGCCGAAGGCCCGGCGGACCGGAGCTACGGCATCCAGGTGGCGCGCCTGGCCGGCCTGCCGCGTTCGGTGATCGCCGCCGCCCAGCGCATCCTGGCCCAGGCCCCCGAAACCGCCGTCGCCCCGCCCCGCCGGACCCGCCGCCCCGCCGCCGAGAGCCAGCCCCTGCTGCCCATGTTCGAAGCGGAAGCCGACCCCCTGCGCGAAGAGCTGAACGCCCTGGACCTCAACCGCATGACCCCGCTGGAAGTCATGAACTGGGTCGCCCAGCGGCAGGGGAACATCCGCTAGCCTTGCGGTCGGATTCGGGTTCCGCGCGGGTGCGCCGACCCACCGGTGCGTGAGAGCCTTGCCGCAGCCTCGTCGGCTTCGCCTCCTGCGGGTGCGCCAAGGTCTCACGCTGTCCTTCCCCGCCTGGGTTGGGGGTTCCTTCGGTTGGCGGCACGGGGGCGAGGAGGCCCCTCCCTGGAATGCCCAGGGTCCCGGGATGGGTGTTATGGAATTTGTTCATTGAAACGAAGACGAATCGACTCGTCTCCGGGGGGAAGGAGCAGCGTGGCCGCTTGCATCGCCCGCAGCGAAGCGAAGGACGATGCAAGCGGACCACGCGACAGTGGGTCGGCGCAATCACGCGGAACCCGCAGCCGACCCTGGTGCCCGCTAATCCAGGCCGACCGCCCGGGTCACCTTTTCCTTGGCCTCCTCGACTTTCTGGTCCAGTGCGCCGGGCGCTTTTTGCGGCCAGTCGAGCATGTTCTGGTTCAGCTTCTCCCAGTTTCCCTTCACGGGGACCTGGTCCCGCTTGAAGGCCATGCCCCTGGGCGCGAAGGTGGGCATCAGGGTGGCGCCCATGCGGTAGTAGGCGAGCCGGGTGTGGTGCGTCCCCTTGGACTTGAACGGGAACAGCCAATGGGTCCGGATGCCCGGGCCGTTGGGCTCGATGCCCGTCAAGTCGGCGGCCATCTGCACCACCCCGTGCGCGCCGACCACCCAGATCTGGCTCCATCCGGGCCGGGTGTAGGCCAGCTGCTCGGTGCCGTTGCCCAGGAAATCGCCCACCGCCGCCAGCAGATCCCTGTCCACCACCAGCTCGTGGGTGTCCGCGGCGATGGCCTCGGACCTGGCGGAATCCCGGTCCTTGTCATACAGCCCGGACACGAATCCCTGGAACGGCTTGGGCATCCGGGCGCCGTTGCTGAGCACCTTCCACCCGCCCCAGCCCTTGCGGGCATAGACGAGGTCCGATACGCCGCTGCCGGTGAGATCCACCGCGGCCACCATGGTTTCGCCGTCCGGACCGATGTCCTCGTCCAGCACCTTCAGGGCCGCCGGCGCGGAGCCCGGATAGGCCGCGAACACCTGGAAGACCAGGGTCTCGCCGTTGCGCCCGTCCCGGATCTGGAGGCTGTTCTTGTCGACCAGCGCTTCCAGCTTCTGGACCGGCGGCAGGGGAAGGTCCCTGGGATCCTTGTCGCCCCGCTTGAACAGCCCGGAGTGACAGGCGTGGGAGAAGGGATCGGTGGCGAACCCGGTGGAGGAGGCGAGTCCGGAGGCCAGCAGAAGGCTTAGGCCAATTACTTTATTATTCATACAGAACTCCCAATCAGCTTGGAACATTGAAAAGGCGGCGCGCCACCTTCCCAGTGCAGGCACGATGTTGAAAGTTCTAAATTAATTTATTTATTATCCAGATAGGCCTGGGCGCCCTTCATCTCCGCCGCGGGCCCCTGGGACGGCTTCCAGCGGCCGGACTTGCCCGGCCTGGCCCCCCATTGGCGCGCAGCTCCAGCGCCTCGGGGTTGCGCGGCGCCAGCGCGAGCACCTCGTCCAGGTCGGCCCAGGCCTCGCGCGGCCGGCCCAGGCGCCGGCGCAGCAGGGCCCGCTTCATGAAGCCCCAGGCATTGCCGGGCTCCAGCTGGATCACCTCGGCGTACTCGGCCTTCGGCCTCCCCGGGCCGGCCGGCCTCCTCCGCGGCCTCCCCGCACAGCAGGTTGGTGACCGCGCAGAAGCCCAGCCAACGCTTCTGCTCCTGGAACTCGGCCGGGCTGTAGACGGCCTTGGGGCCGGGTCTGTTCGCTCACCTCGGCCAGGTGGCGCAGGGACCGTTCGGTGTGGGCGTCCACCCGGGCGAAGATCTCCGCGTCCCCGGAGCCGCGGAAGAAATCCCGGCTGATCCGTCCCTCGGCGCGGTACTGGTCGAACAGCCGGGTGCCGGGGTACAGGGCCAGGGGCGAGATCTGCACGTCGTGCGGGCGGGCTGGTCCGGATCAGGCTCGGCCGTGGCCTCCACGTCCTCCCAGTGCTCGCCCGGGATGCCGGTGATCAGGTAGATGCCCAGGTTCATGCCCACCTTGCGCACCAGGGCCAGGGCGCGGATCGCGTGCTTCATGCTGGTGCCCTTGTCCAGCAGCTCCAGCACCCGCTCGCTGCCGTGCTCCACCCCGAACTGCATGAACTCGCATCCGGCGCGCTTCATGGCCACCAGCCGGTCCTCGTCCACCAGGTTCACCCGGCTCTGGCAGTTCCAGAGCGGGTGCAGGTCGGAGCCGCGGATCAGCTCCATGAGGGCGAGGATCCGGGTGCGGTTGGCGGTGAAGGTGTCGTCCCGGAAGCTGTAGTAGGTGAGGCCGAGCCGCTCCCGCAGCAGGACCAGCTCGCGCAGCACCGCCCCGGGGCTGCGGAAGCGCACGCTGCTGCCCCAGAACTCCGGCGTGTTGCAGAAGTTGCAGGTGGCGGGGCAGCCGCGGCTGGTGCTGAGGTAGGAGAGCTGGCCGGGATCGTCCAGGAAATCCGCCTGCGAAATGCTGCACCGGCGCGCCCATCTGATCCAGGTCCTCCATCGGCGGCAGCGAGGCCGTCTCGCCCGAGCGCAGGATCAGCCCGGGGGCCCCGCGCCAGTCCTGGCCCGCGTCCAGCCGCTCCAGCAGCCCGAGCAGGGGCAGTTCGCCCTCGCCCTTGACGATGGCGTCCAGGGCCGGGCAGTCCTCGAACACCTCCCCGGCCAGGTGGGTGGGGTGCGGCCCGCCCGCCAGCAGCAGCGCCTCCGGGCAGGCCTCCCGGGCCCACTGCAGCAGGTCGCCGCTGCGCTTGCGGTTGAAGGTGAACATGGAGACGCCGATCACCCTCGGCGCGTGCGTCCGCAGGTAGGCCAGGACCTCCTTGCGGCCCTTGCCGCTGAGGTTGGCCAGGCGGCAGGGGAAGCCCCGGGAGGCCAGCATGGCCTGCAGGAAGCCCAGCCCGATGGGCAGGAAGGTCATCCATTCGTCGCCGAAGCCGCTCTTGGGGGCGCTGTAGAGCAGGAGCGTGCTGGGGCGGGACATGATCGAACCTCCGAGGAATGGACTTGTAACATGGACCGAACGCCATAGGATAAAGGAAAGTATCGGAGAACCTGTGGCCCTAGCCATCAAGCGGTCGGATGCGATCCAGGACGTGCTGGCCCAGGCCTGTGCCCGGAATGAACTTGTCATCCTGGTGACCCCCTACCTGCGCTTCGAATCCTTTTTCATGGCCCTGGGCAAGGGCGAGCTCCAGGTGGCCGCCACCATGAGCCGGGAGGACGCCTCGTTCGGCCTGCGCGGCGCCGAGCTGAAGGTGTGCTTCCCGGTGGGGCTCGGCTTCATGGAGGGCCCGGTGCAGCTCCTGGGCCTGGGCGTGCACGACGGCAAGCGCACGCTCCGGCTCAGCATCCCCAAGCAGCTCCTGGAGAACGACGACCGCACCGAGTACCGGGTGGAGCGCGTGGGCCGGGTCACGGTGACCTACGGCACCCCCAAGGGCGATCTGCTCCAGGCCTCCCTTGTGGACCTCAACACCCGCGGCGCGCGCATCCACGCCCAGCGGGACCTGACCGGCACCACCCTGCAGGTGGGCTCCGTGCTCATCCTCAGCATCCCCCTGGACGACGAGATCCAGATCGAGGCCCGCGGCGAGATCCGCCACATGGGGCCGCGCGAGCATCGGCCTGCAGTTCGACCCGAAGCTGCCCCTGGAGGTGTCGGAGCCCCTGGCGCGCTGGGTGTTCAAGCGCCGGGAGGAGGACCAGGAGCGCCTGGCGCTGCGCCGGGAGACCAGCCTGCGAAACGAACTCCGCGGGGCGTCCGGAGGGCCCTTCGGGGATCCTCTTCGTGAGCGCCGACCCGGAACTGGAAGAGCCCCTGCGCGAGATCTTCCAGCCGATCCAGCCGCTGGCGCGGATCGCCCCGTCGGCCCAGGCCCTGAAGGACGCCCTGGCCGGTTCCCCGCCCCTGGCGGTGTTCCAGGTGAACGGCGCCGGCCTGGACGAGCGGCGCCGGATCAAGGCGCTGGTGGAGCTGGCCGTGGGCAGGGCGCCGGTGCTGCTGCTGGGCACCCAGCTGGAGAGCGCCCCCCTGTTCGAACTGGCCGGAGAATGGAAGGCGGCCAGCGCCATGTCCTGGAACCCGGCCCGGGGCCTTTTCCTGCAGCGCCTGGCCCAGGGCATCATCCGGCGCCACGCCCAGGGCGGCGAGGCGCCGCTGGCTCCGGCCGAACCGTGACTTGGCCCCGGCGGCCTGCGACAATCAAGGCTTCCCGGAGCGTCCATGCCAGCCACCGCCGATCCCGCCGTCAATGAAGCCCTGGCCCTGAAGCTCGGGCTGTCCCCCGTTGAATGGCGGACCGCGCTCGACCTGCTGGACGGCCGCACCCCCAGCTACCCCGAACTGGGCATCTTCAGCGCCATGTGGAGCGAGCACTGCTCGTACAAGTCCTCCCGGATCCACCTGAAGAACCTGCCCACCGAAGGCCCGCGGGTGATCCAGGGCCCCGGCGAGAACGCCGGCGTGGTGGACATCGGCGACGGCTGGGCGGTGGCCTTCAAGATGGAGAGCCACAACCACCCCAGCTACATCGAACCGTACCAGGGCGCCGCCACCGGCGTGGGCGGCATCCTGCGCGACGTCTTCACCATGGGCGCCCGGCCCCTGGCCAACCTCAACTCCCTGCGCTTCGGCGAACTGGACGCGCCGCGCATGAAGGCCCTGGTGAAGGGGGTGGCGGCGGGCATCAGCGGCTACGGCAACTGCATGGGCATCCCCATGCTGGGCGGCGACGCGGCCTTCGACCCCTGCTACAACGGCAACATCCTGGTCAACGCCTTCACCCTGGGCGTGCTCAGGGCCGACAACGTGTTCACCGGCTACGCCTCGGGGGTGGGCAACAAGGTGATGTACATCGGCTCCAAGACCGGCCGGGACGGCATCCACGGCGCCAGCATGGCTTCGAGCGAATTCGGCGAGGGCAGCGAGGAGAAGCGCCCCACGGTGCAGGTGGGCGACCCCTTCACCGAAAAGCTCCTGCTGGAGGCCTGCCTGGAGATCTTCCAGACCGACTGGGTGATCGGCATCCAGGACATGGGCGCCGCCGGCCTCACCTCCAGCTCCTTCGAGATGGCCTCCCGGGCCGGCACCGGCCTCGCCCTGGACCTGGACCGGATCCCCATGCGCGAGGAGGGCATGACCCCGTTCGAGCTGATGCTCTCCGAAAGCCAGGAGCGCATGCTGCTGGTGGCCCGGCCCGGGCACGAGGCGGGCATCCAGCGGATCCTGCACAAGTGGGACCTGGACGCGGTGATCGTCGGCGAAGTGACCGGCTCCGGCCGGTTCATCGGCCTCTGGCACGGCGCCGAGGTCATCAACCTGCCCATCCAGCCCCTGGCCGACGCCGCGCCCAAGTACGACCGGCCCCAGTCGCGCCCCGCCTACCTGGACGAGGCCGCGCGCCGGCCCATGCCGGCCGACCTCGGCCCGGAGGAGGTCGACGCCCAGCCTGCGCCGGCTCCTGGCCAGCCCCACCATCGCCAGCAAGCGCTGGATCTTCGAGCAGTACGACGGCACCGTGCGGGGCAACACCCTGCTGCGCCAGGGCGAGGCGGACGCCGGCCTGATCCGGGTCAAGGGCACCGCCAAGGCCATCGCCATGAAGAGCGATTGCAACAGCCGCTTCGCCTACCTGGATCCCTTCTGGGGCGGCGCCCACGCCGTGGCCGAAGCCTGCCGCAACCTCGCCTGCGTCGGCGCCGAGCCGATCGGCCTCACAGACTGCCTCAACTACGGCAACCCGGAGAACCCCGAGAACATGTGGGCCCTGGCCCAGGGCATCCTGGGCATCCGCCAGGCCTGCCTGGCCCTCGACGTCCCCATCGTCAGCGGCAACGTGAGCCTGTACAACGACACCGAAGGCGTCGGGATCTACCCCACGCCCATGATCGGCGCCGTCGGGCTGATCGAGGACTGCGCCCTGGAAGGCGAGGGCAACCGCTATTGCGGGTCGTCCTTCCGCGCACCCGGCCACGGCGTCTTCCTGCTGGGCGAGACCCGGGACGAACTGGGCGGCAGCGAGTACCCTCAAATCGCGCACCGGCCAGGTCTCCGGCCCCTGCCCCGAACTGCGCCTGGACGACGAATTGCGCCTGCAGGCCTGCGTTCGCGAGGGCATCCGCATGGGGCTCGTGCGCAGCGCCCACGATCCCAGCGAAGGCGGCCTGCTGGTGGCCGTGCTGGAGTCCGCCTTCGGCGCCGGCATGGGCTGCCGGCTGGAGCTGAGCCGCTCCGGCCTGCGCCTGGACGCCCTGCTGTTCGGCGAAAGCGCCGGACGCATCGTCGTCACGGTGGAGCCCGAAGGCGAGTCCAGCCTGGCCCGCCTGGCCCAGGCGCACCGGGTCACCCTCTCCAGGCTGGGGCTGACCGGCGGCAGCCGGGCCACGGTCATGGTGGACGGGCGGTGCGTGCTGGACGCCGAAGCGGAAGGGTTGCGGGAGATCCACGCCTCGGCCCTGGAGGCGGCGCTGCAGGGCTGACGGGCCCGGGCCGGCACAGGTCAAATTGCAGGGCCGGGCGATCACTTTGACCGGAAAGGCCGGCCCAGGCGGCCGCCTGCGCCAAGGGCGCCGCGGCTTTCGCGTCCGGAACGGAACCTGCAAGGTCGCCGCACCGAAGGAGACCTTCCATGCACCGTCATCCCCCCCCATTCCGGGGCTTCATCCTCGCCCTGGCCACGGCCGTCTGCTTGCACGCCACCACCCCGCCCGCCTGGACCTCCTACCAGGACTGCCTGCGCGACCTCCAGCACCGGGACCTGACCCTCCCGGACTGGATCCTCCACTCCTGCCCGCTCACCTACCCGGCCCGCAAACCCCTCATGGATGCCGCCGGCTACCCGGTGCTGGACGCCCAGGGCCGTCCCGCCAGCACGGCCGTGACCCTCTCCGGCCGGGTGTTCTTCCCTCCGGCCTGGCGGGTGCGGGACGGCGCCCGGCTGCCCCTGGTGCTGTACACCCACGCCACCGAACTGCGCAAGGACGCCGTGCCTTCGGCCTTCGGCGGCGACGAATGGCGGCTGGGGGCGGCCGCGGCGGCCTGGTACGGCTTCGCGGTGGCCATGCCCGACCTGCCCGGCGCCGGGACCGACGCCGGGTCCTACCATCCTTACTGCCAGGCCCAGTCCCTGGCCTGGGCGGTGGTGGACAGCATTCCGGCGATCCGCCGACTGTCCGACCCGTTCCTGCGCCAGCACGGCTACGGCTGGGACGGCAGCCTCTACCTGATGGGCTATTCCGAAGGCGGCTACGCCACCCTGGCCGCGGTGCGCGAACTGGAGCGCCAGGGCGCCGCCTTTTCCGGCTCGGCCTGCATGGCCGGGCCCTTCGACCTTTCCGGGGCCATGCGCGCCACCTTCATCGATCCCGCCACCCTCTACCCGAGGCCCTACTACCTGCCCTATTTCGTCCGGGGCACCCACGCGGTCTACGGGCCGCGCATGGATCCCCTGGATGTCTTCGCGCCGGACCTGCTGGCCGCCGGACCCGACGGCGATATCCTCGGCTGGACCGACGGCAGCCAGGACGGCAGGACCGTAGACGCGGAGCTGGGCCGGCGCCTGGGCATGCCGCCCGACGCCGTCAACCTGCGCCGGATGTTCAATCCGGAGTGGCTGGGCCGGGAACTGGACGATCCCGCCTATGCCGACAGCCCGGTCCACGCCCTCCTGGCCGAAAACGACCTCTATGCCGGGTGGCGGCCCACCCGCCCGATCCTGTTCCGGCACAGCCCGGACGATGTCAACATCCCCTATTCGAACACCCTCCTGGCCATCGACCGGCTGGGCCGGGAGATCACCCAGGGCGGCGGCGATCCTTCGCGCCTGCTGTTCCTGTCGCCCATCGGCCAGCCCGGGGACGGCATCCCCCATGCCCTGGGCGCCCTCATCGCCATCCCGTCGGCGTTCGAGTGGTTCAGCGAGGGCATGCCGGACCCGCAGGACGGCTGCTGGTTATAGACTGGGGGTCCATGACCGATCATTTCGACGCCCACTGCCACCTGCAGGATCCGCGCCTCGGCGGCGGGGCCGGGGCGGCGGCCCGGGCCCGGGCGGCCGGGGTGGCCCACATGGTCTGCTGCGCCACCCGGGAGGAGGACTGGGAGGCGGTGCTGGACCTCGCCCGGGAGCAGGCCGGCGTGCTGCCCATGCTGGGGCTGCACCCCTGGTACGCCCCCGCAGCCGCACCCGGCTGGATCGGTCGCCTGAGAGCCGCGCTCGGCGCCGCCAGGGCCGGCATCGGCGAGTGCGGGCTGGATTTCTGCCGGCCCGGCCGCGCCGCCCAGGAGGCGGCCTTCCAGGCCCAGCTGGACCTGGCGATCGAACTCGACCTGCCGCTCTCCATCCACTGCGTGCGCGCCTGGGGCCGGCTCGGCGCCATGCTGCGCGCCACCGGGCTCCCCGCGGCCGGCGCGGCCCTGCACGCCTTCAACGGATCCGCCGAGACCGCGGCGGAGCTCCAGGGGCTGGGGCTGCACCTCTCCTTCGAGGCGGTCCGCCCGGTGCTCCGGGCAGTGGCGACCGACCGGCTGCTGTTCGAATCCGACGCCCCCAGCGGGGCGCGCGAACCGTCCCAGGTGGCCCTCGTGGCCGAAGGCGCGGCCCGGGCCCTGGGCCGCGGGCCGGAGCTGGCGGCCCAGGCCGGAGGCAACGCCCGGCGGCTGTTCAGGAGGCTCCTGCCATGAGATGGTTCGCGCGCACCGAACAGCTGCTGGGCCCCGGCGCGCTGGCGCGGCTGGACGGAGCCCGGGTGGCGCTGTTCGGCCTGGGCGGCGTGGGCTCCTACGCCATGGAGGCGCTGGCCCGGGCCGGAGTGGGCAGCCTGCGCCTGGTGGACTACGACTGCGCCAGCGCCACCAACGTCAACCGCCAGCTGCTGGCCCTGCATTCCACCCTGGGCCAGCCCAAGGTCGCCCTGGGCGCGGCGCGGGTGCTGGACATCAACCCGGATTGCCGGGTGGACCCGCGCCAGGCATTCATCAACGCCGAGACCGTGCACGGCCTGCTGGAACCGGAGGTGGACGTGGTGGTGGACGCCATCGATTCGCTGTCGAGCAAGGTGCTGCTCCTGGCCGCCTGCGTGGAGCGCGGCCTGCCGGTGGTCTCCAGCATGGGCGCCGGCGGGCGCCTGGACGCGGCCCAGGTGGCGATCGGCGACCTGGACCAGACCCGCATCTGCCCCCTGGCCCGGGTGCTGCGCCAGCGCCTGCACCGCCTGGGCATCCGCACCGGGATCCGCTGCGTCTATTCCACCGAGCCGGCCCGCAACACCCTGCCCCACGACCCCCGGGACGAAGGCGAGCACCACGGCGCCGGGCGCAGGCGCACGCCCATCGGCACCATCTCCTACATGCCCGCCCTGTTCGGGTTGAGGGTGGCCCAGGAGGTGCTGGACCTCCTCCTTACAGGAACAGCCGATGCGGCAGGCTCTCCACCCGGGCCGCCGGCGACACCAGGATGTAGTTGAGCTTGCGCTGGAGTTCGCGGATGGTGTTGGCCCCGGCGTAGGTCAGGCCCGAGCGCAGCCCGCCGACGATGTCGGCGATGATGTCGTCCTCGTCCTCCCGGTAGGGCACCGTGGTGGCGACGCCCTCGGCGGTCTTCCAGCCGGTCAGCCCGCCCAGGTGGTCCTCGGCGGCCTCCTTGCTGGCCATGCCCCGGTAGACCTTGTGGGTGGGCTCGCCCTTTTCGTTGCGCACCGGCTCCCCCGGGGTGGGCCGGGTGCCGGCCAGCATGCCGCCCACCATGACGAAGTCCGCGCCGAAGGCCATGGCCTTGACGATGTCCCCGGCGTAGCGGATGCCGCCGTCGGCCACGATGGAGCGGTCGCACCGGGCGCATTCCTGGATGGCGGTGAGCTGGGGCACGCCGAACCCGGTCTTGATGCGGGTGGTGCACACGCTGCCCGGGCCGATGCCCACCTTGACGATGTCGGCCTTGACCGAGGCCAGGTAGTCGGCGCCCGCGTAGGTGGCCACGTTGCCCGCCATGATGCATTCGTTGGGCAGCATCGTGCGCATGCGCTTGATCATCTTGCCCACGTACTTGGCGTGCCCGTGCGCCACGTCCACGCAGAAGTACCTGCGCCCCGGCCCCCTTCAGGGCCTCCACCCGCTCCATCTCCTTCTCCGAGGTGCCCACCGAAACGAACGTCGGCCCGTGGCAGCGCTTGAACATCGCCACGTTCTCCTCGACGGAGCAGAACCGGTGCAGGATGCCGATGCCGCCCTTGGCCGAGATGAAATCGGCCATGCCGTCCTCGGTGATGGTGTCCATATTGGCGGTCATGACCGGCAGCGCCAGGGTCAGCTTGCCGGTCTTGTCGGTCATGCCGACATCGACGATGCGCCGGGATTCGTGGTGGTTGTATGCCGGGACCAGCAGCACGTCGTCGAAGGTGATGGCGGTTTCAGGCATGGCGAAGCCTTTCAAGACAAGGTATCAGTCTACAGCCGCCGGGCGCCTGGGGCTTCTAGGATTTTTTGAACTGCCGGTCGTAGGCTTCCTGCGCGTACTTGCTGGGCGGCACGTTGAAGCGGCGCTTGAAGGCGCGGGTGAACGCCGAGGCGTCGTAGAAGCCCAGCGATTCGGCCACGTCCAGCGGCCGCTCGCCGTCGGACAGCAGCTGCACGGCGCGCTGCAGGCGGCGCTCGATCAGGTACTGGTGCGGCGTGGTGCTGGTGGCTTCGCGGAACAGGCGGATGAAATGGTCCGGCGTGCAGCGGGCCAGCTTGGCCATCTCCGGCACGCTGTTGGGCGCCCCCAGGTGGGCCTCCATGTGGTCCAGCACCACCTGCAGGGTGCTGCGGCTCAGGCGGTAGGGGAAGCGCGCCCGGTCCTCCTTTTCGCACAGGCGGGTGAGCTCCGCGCCCAGCAGGATGAGGAACAGTTCCCGGGTCATGAGCTGCAGGCCGTCGGGGTTGGCGATCTCCTGGGTGAAGATGCCGAACAGCTGCTTCAGGCTCTGGCTGCGCAGCACCGCGTAGCTCGCCTCCTGCCACTTGCGCGGCGGGTGCTGCAGCACCGAGACCAGGGGCTCGGGGAACGGCCCGTCCATCTGCAGCGCGGTGAACCCGAACGGCGTGTCCGGATGGTGGCGCTTGAAGGTGTGGCCGAAGCCGGGCATCAGCAGCGCCAGGCTGCCCCGGGGGACGACACCCTCCTCGGTGTCCTCCCCGGTGCACACCCTGATCGGGCTGCCGGGCAGCAACAGCGTCCAGGATTCGTTGGACGGCATCGCCTTCGCCGGCACCGGATCACGCTTGCAGACCACAAGCCGCAACGGGCCGCTGGTATAGGTTTGGACGTTCTTTGTATCGGGACCGGTCATAGGTTTTTTCTTGGGGACAAATGACGGGTGGGTGGAGATCGCGCTCCGAGATGACGGTTTCGACCCGATCGGGTCGATTCCAGTCAAGTGTATTAGAGTGTCAAACTTTAGAAAGCATACCCTCGATACTGCGGAACAACCACAATCCGTCAATCCCTCCCGTCACTTCTTCCACCACCCGCTCCGGGTGGGGCATCATGCCCAGGACGTTGCCCCGCTCGTTGACGATCCCGGCGATGCCGTTGGCAGCCCCGTTGGGGGTGAAATCCAGGCGGGTGTCCCCCTCGGGGGAGCAGTAGCGGAACAGGACCCCCTTCCGGGCCTCCAGGGCGTCCAGGCCGGCCTGGTCCAGGGTGTAGTTGCCTTCGGCGTGGGCGATGGGCAGGCGCAGGATCTGCCCCACCGCCATGGCCCGGGTGAAGGCCGTCCCGCCCCGCTCCACCCGGACGTGCACGTCCTTGTGGATGAAGCGCAGGGACTCGTTGCGCAGCAGCGCCCCGGGCAGCAGGTGGGCCTCGCAGAGGATCTGGAAGCCGTTGCAGATGCCCGCCACCAGCCCCCCCTGGTCGGCGAACCGCCGGATGTCGGCCATGATCGGCGAAAGCGCGGCGATGGCGCCGCAGCGCAGGTAGTCCCCGTAGCTGAACCCGCCCGGGATGAACACCAGGTCGGTCCCCTCGGGCAGCCGTTCGTCCCGGTGCCAGACCGCGCGGGTGTCCCAGCCCATCACCGCGCCGCAGGCGTGCAGGGCGTCGTGGTCGCAGTTGGACCCGGGGAAGGTGGGGACGGCCACCCGCATCAGAGCACCTCGATGCTGGCTTTTTCCATCACCGGATTGACCAGGAGCTTGTCGCACATGGCCCGGGCCCGCGCCTCGGCCTCGTCCCGGCCGGATGCGGGCACCTCCAGCTCGATCAGCCGGCCGATGCGCACCTGCTCCACCTGGAACCCGAAGCCGTGCAGCCCCTGCTCCACGGCCTTGCCCTGGGGATCCAGGATCCCCGGCTTCAGCGACACCAGCACTCTGACCTTCATGGGTCCCCCAATATCTGATTCTAACCGATCAGCGCGCCTCCACCGCCAGCCGGTAGAGTTCGCTGGCCGCCACCCCCAGGTGCCGGGCCAGGGGCTTGACCGCCTCGCGCAGGGTCATGCCGCCCTCCCGGGCCGCCTCCAGGTAGCGCAGGGCCCAGCCCGGCAGCTCCCCCCGTCCAAGGCCGCCGGGACCTCGGTGAGGGTGCGCTTGGCGTCGGCGCCGGCGATCACCAGCACCATCTCGCCCCGGTTCTCGCCGCCCAGCTGCCGGGCCACCTCGAACGGCGTGCCCCGGTACCAGGTCTCGTGCAGCTTGGTCAGCTCCCGGCCCAGGGCGATCTCCCGCTCGGGCAGGATGGCGTCCATCTCCGACAGGGTTTCGACGATCCGGTGCGGGGTCTCGAACACCACCACGGTCTCCTCCTGGGTGCCCAGCTTGCGCAGGAAGGCCTTGCGCGGCTCGCTTCGGGAGGGCAGGTAGCCCCAGAAGCTGAAGGCGTGGCTGGGCAGGCCCGAGGCCACCACCGCCAGGGTCACGGCCGAGGGCCCGGGCAGGACCGTCACCCGCACCCCCGCCTCCCGGGCCAGGCGCGCCAGTTCGAACCCGGGGTCGTTGATCCCCGGCAGGCCCGCGTCGGAGCAGTAGGCCACGGTCCGGCCCGCCGCCAGGGTCTGGGCGACCCGTTCGGCCGCCTCCAGGCTGGCGTGGTCGTCGAACCGCTGCAGCGGCTTGTCGATGCCCAGGTGGCTCAGCAGGCCGCCGGTGCGCCGGGTGTCTTCGCAGGCCACCAGGTCGCAGACCCTCAGCGCCTCCTCGGCCCGGTGGGTCAGGTCGCCCAGGTTGCCCAGGGGGGTGGGCACCAGAATCAGATGTCCAGGCACGTTCGACCTCCGGGTACAGTTTACATAGGTTATGTCCGCGCCATCCCTCAGCCTCGCCCAGGCCCGCCGGCTGCTGCTGGCCGGGCAGGCCCTGCTGGGGCCGCCGCCGGACGGCCTGGAGGCCCTGGTGCGCCAGCTGGGCTACGTGCAGCTGGACTCGATCAACGTGCTGGAGCGGGCGCACCACCTCATCCTGGGCTGCCGGAGCGCGGCCTACGACCGGGCCCAGTTCGACGCGCTGCTGGACCGGCGCCGCCTGTTCGAGCACTGGACCCACGACGCCTGCGCCATCCCGCTGGAGTGGTACCCCCACTGGAAGCTGCGCTTCCCCAAAAGCCGCGCGCGCATCCTCGCCAATCCCTGGTGGCGCGAGCGCATCGGCGAGCGGGCCGAGGAGCTGCTGGCCCAGGTGCTGGAGCGGATCCGGCAGGAAGGCCCGCTGAGGAGCGCCGACTTCGAGCACGAGCGCTCCGGGGAGGCCGGATGGTGGGGCTGGAAGCCGCAGAAGGCGGCCCTGGAGCTGCTCTGGCACGTGGGCGAACTGGCCGTGGCCGGCCGGACCCATTTCCACAAGACCTACGACCTGGCCGAACGGGTGTTCCCCGAGGCCCACGCCCGCCCCGCGCCGGATCCGGAAGCGCACCTGGAGTGGGCCTGCGCCACCGCCCTGGAGCGGCTCGGGGTGGCCACCCCGAAGGAGATGGCCGCCTACTGGGACGCGGTGGAGCCGCGGGAAGCCGCGCGCTGGTGCGCCTCGGCCGCGGATCGAGCGGGTGGAGGTCGGACGGCCAGCCCGCCTTCGCCGTCCCGGACTGGCGCGAGCGCCTGGCCGCGCTGCCCGAGCCCGGCGAGCGGATGACGCTCCTGTGCCCCTTCGACCCGATCGTCCGGGACCGGGCCCGGGCCCTGCGCCTGTTCGGCTTCGACTACCGGTTCGAGGCCTTCGTGCCCGAAGCGAAGCGCCAGTACGGCTACTACGTGCTGCCCATCCTGGAAGGGGACGCCCTGGTGGGACGGATGGACGGCAAGTTCCACCGGGAGCGGGGCGTGCTGGAGGTCAAGGGGCTGTGGTGGGAGAAGGGGGTCCGCCCAACAAAGGCGCGCCTGCGCCGGCTGCGCTCGGCCCAGGAGGAGCTGGCCCGGCGCATCGGGGCGGGGGGTATTCAATAGCCCTGGCCTTCTTCGGGCGCGGTCACCTTGCCCCGGTGCAGCCAGAACAGATAGGTGAAATAAGCCGCCACCAGGGGCAGCCCGAGGCAAAGCCAGCCGATCCCCGCGCGCAGCCCTGCGGGGCCCGAACCGCCGTTGTAGGCGGTGATGCTGGCCGCGGGATCCAGGGTCGAAGGCAGCATCACCGGCCAGACGCAGGCCGCGGTGGCCGCGAGCATGCCGACGATGAAGGCGCTCGAGCCGAGGAACGCCAGCAGGTAGCGTTCCCGCGCGAGCCCCGCGGCCACGCTGGCCAGCCCGGCCAGGAACAGGACGGTGGCGGCCCAGGCCAGGGGGGCGTGGGGCAGGTTGCGGTAGAGCGCCGGCGCCACCCAGGCCGTGGCCAGGGTCGCCGCCAGGGCCAGCGCGACCACCGCCGGCCACAGCGCGAGGGCGGCCCGCCGGCAGCGCGCCTGCAGGGCACCGCCGGTCTTCCAGGCCAGGAACAGCGCCCCGTGGGCGGCGAGGGTGGCCAGCGCCAGCACGCCCATGAGCACGGTGTACCAGTCCAGGATGCCCACCGGGTTGCCGGTGCGGAAGCCGGTGAAGAGCGGGATCTGGAAGTAGCCGCCGGCGTCCAGCGGCACCCCGCGCACCACGTTGCCCAGGGCCGCTCCCAGCAGGACCGGCAGCAGGGCGCTGGCCGCCGACGAACACCACGTCCCAGAACGCGCGCCAGAGCGTGTCGCGCACGTGGGAGCGGAACTCGATGGCGATGCCGCGCAGGATCAGCGCCCAGATCACCATGAACATGGCCAGGTAGAACCCGGAGAAGCCCGAAGCCAGCAGGCGCGGGAAGGCCAGGAACATCGCCCCGCCCGCGGCCAGCAGCCAGACCTCGTTGCCGTCCCACAGCGGCCCGATGGCCGCCAGCACCTCGCGCCGCTCGCGCGTCGCTGCGGGCCACCGCACAGGTGCAGCACGCCGGCGCCGAAATCGAACCCGTCGAGCACCGCGTAGATCGCGACCATGACGGAGACCAGCCAGAACCAGAGCATTTCCATCAAGCCTCCTAGGCGTGGCCGACCGGCCCGTGGCTCACTTCCCGGCCCACCAGGAACAGGAACAGCAGCCCCAGGACGAAGTAGAGCCCGGCGAAGCCCAGGCTGGTGAATACCGTCTCGCCCGGGTGCACCAGGTTCGAGGTGCCGTCCGCGGTGCGCATCAGCCCGTACACCAGCCACGGCTGGCGGCCCATCTCGGCCACCATCCATCCGGCCGAATTGGCGATGAAGGGGAACGGGAAGGCCAGCATCAGCGCCCACAGCAGCGGGCGGGCGCGCTGCAGCCAGCCCCAGGCCAGGAACAGGGCCGCCAGGCCCATCAGGCCGATGAACAGCGTGCCCAGCCCCACCATGATGTGGAAGCCGTAGTACAGCAGTCTCCAGGTTGGGAGGCCACGGCGTCCCGGGGGAATTCATCCAGCCCCTTCACGTGGCTGGAGAACGAGCCGTAGGCGATGAAGCTCAGCAGCCCGGGTAGGCGCACCGGGTTGTCCAGCCGGCGGCGCCTCCACGTTGGGCTGGCCGATGAGGTTCAGGTCGGCGTACGGCCCGCTCCGCCAGCGGCCCTCCATGGCGGCCAGGGCCGGCTGCTGGTGCCGGGCCACCAGCTTGCCCTGCTGGTCGCCGGTGGGGAAGGCCACCAGCAGGCTGGCCAGGAGCGCCGATGTAGACGCCGGTCTTCAGGTTCAGGGCGGCCTGCTCGGGCGTGCTCGCCGCGCAGGGTCCAGTAGGCCCCCACCGCGGCCACCACGAAGGACCCGGTCACCACCGCGCCCATCATGTTGTGCAGGTACTGCACCACCGCCCAGGGGTTGAGCAGGTAGGCCCAGAAGTCGGCCAGCTGCAGCGTGCCGTCGGCCGCCACCTGGTAGCCCACCGGGTGCTGCATGAAGGCGTTGGTGGCGACGATGAAGTAGCCCGAGAGCCAGCTGCCCAGGAACAGCGCCAGCGCCGCCAGGAAATGGCGCTTCGGGCCGAGCCTGCGTTCGCCCCAGACCAGGAGGCCCAGGAAGGTGCTTTCCAGGAAGAAGGCGAACATGCCCTCCATGCGCCAGGGTCTGGCCGATGACCCCGCCGGCGTGGGCGGAGAACCGGGCCCAGTTGGTGCCGAACTGGAATTCCAGCGGGATGCCGGTCACCACGCCCACCGCGAAGCTGAGCCCGAAGATCCGGATCCAGAACCGGGCCGCCTCGGCATGAGCGCTCGTCGCCCCGGGCGAGGGCCAGGGCCTTCAGCACGAGGATGACCAGGGCCAGCCCCATGGTGAGCTGGGGGAACAGGTAGTGGAAGGTCGCGGTGAAACCGAACTGGAGCCGGTGCCAGAACAACAGATCGCCCACATGCACTCCCATCGCTGACCTGCCGGCGGAATCCGCGCGGTCGCCCTACCCTGTCACGGTTTTATCCTTTGCGCAAGGCGGCCCGGGCCGCGCGGAGCAGCGCATGGCCCGGATCCGGCGCGCGGATTCCCTTGTCCTCCAAGGCATCCACCGGCATGGCCCCGCGCAGCGAATTGGTGAGCAGGACGGCCTCGGCCCGGGCCAGGTCGGACGGCCCGAGGGGCGCCTCGGTGGCCAGTCCGGCCGCCAGCAGGCAGCCCCGGGCCACCCCCGGCAGCGCCCCGTCCGCCACCGGCGGGGTCAGCATCTTTCCGTCCAGCACCAGGAACAGGCTGGTGCGGGAGCCGTCGGTGAGCCGGCCCGCCTCGTTCGGCGCCACCACCTCGAACAGCCCGCGGCCTTCGGCCTCCCGGGCCATGAGCCGGTTCTCCAGGTAGGACATGGTCTTGAAGCGGTTGAGCGGGCTCCAGCTGCAGCGCCTCGTGGCGCGGCTGAGGCCCAGCACGACCGGCCCCGGGTCCGAAGGCTCCCAGGGTTCGGCCGTCACCCGCAGCGTGCGGTCCACCGCCAGCAGGCGCAGCACGCCGCTGGCCAACCCCGAGCAGGGGCCCGCCAGGAACGCCCGCACCGCCTCCAGGTCCGGCGGCGGCTCCAGGCCCAGGAAGCGGGCGCCGGCGGCCAGCCGCTCCAGGTGGGCGGCCAGGCGCAGGGGGACCCCGTCCCGCACCCGGAGGGTCTCGAACACGCCCTCGCCGTGCCGGGCGGAGCAGGCGGCCAGGTCGACCCGGGTATCGGTCAGGAGTTCAAGCATCGGACGATGGAGCTCCCCTTGTGCACCGTCTCCTGGTACTCCGCCGCGGGATCGGAGTCCCACACCACGCCGCCGCCCACCCCGAACAGCAGCTCGTCCTGCGAGGCCCAGGCGGTGCGGATGGCGATGCTGAAGTCGGCCTGGGCCAGGTCGTGCGAGAACCATCCCAGCGCCCCGGTGTAGACCAGGCGCGGCTGCGCCTCCAGCTCCCGGATCAGCTTCATGGCCGGGATCTTCGGGCAGCCGGTCACCGATCCGCCGGGGAACAGGGCGCCGAACAGGGCCTCCAGGGTCAGGCCGGGCACCAGGGCGCCGGCGATGTCGGCCACCAGGTGGTGCACGTTGGCGTAGCTCTCCAGGCGGGGGTAGGCCTCGACCACCACCGACGGGATCTGGCAGACCCGGGTGAGGTCGTTGCGCATCAGGTCGGTGATCATGGCCAGTTCCGCGCGCTCCTTGGGGCTGGAGAGCAGGTTGCGCTTCTGCAGGGCGTCCTCCTGCGGGTTCTCGTCCCGGGGCGCCGTGCCCTTGATGGGGCTGGCCAGGATCCGGCCCGCGCCGATCCGGAAGAAGCGCTCGGGCGACGAGGACACGATCGAGTGCCCGGGCCCGGCGATGAAGGCCGAGAACGGCGCCGGGTTGGCGTCGTACAGCCGGCGCGCGAACAGCCTGAGGTCGCCGCGGAAAGCCCAGCGTTCGGACCGGGTCAGGTTGACCTGGTAGACGTTGCCCAGGGCGATCTCCCGGCGGATCCGCTCCACCTTGGCCCGGTAGGCCGCGGGCGGATCGCTGTCCCAGACCTTGCGGGCGCGGAAGGGGCCTTCCAGCAGGGCGTTGCCTTCCCCGGACCCGGCGCCTTCGCGGTGCGCCACATAGAGGGTCCCGGTCTCCCGGTCGTAGAGCCGCAGGCTGCGGTAGACCGCCAGGCGGCAATCCGGGAACGGGAAGGGCCTGGCCGCCGGCGGCGGCAGGAAGGCGGCGTAGCGGTGGGCGCTTTCGTAGCCCACGTGGCCGATGAAGTCGGGCAGCACCGGCGGCAGTTCGCCGGAGCGGAAGAAGCTCGGCAGCGGCCCGCGCGCCTCGTCCAGGACCAGGATGGGGTCCTCGCCCAGGATGAGCCAGCGGGTGTCGGAGCCGTCCCCGTAGAGGAACGCGAAGGGCTTTTCGCCCAGGGCGTCGAAGAAGTCCGCCGTCTTCAACCGGCAGGTCTGGGCGCTCCAGGTTTCAGAAATCTCCTCGCAGGGCATGTTCCAGTATCGCAGGGCCGTCGTCGGTGAGGAAGGAATCCGGGTGGAACTGCACCCCGGCCATGCGCATGCCGCGGTGGCGCAGGGCCATGGGGATGCCGTCCTCGGTGCGGGCGGTGACCGTCAGGCAGCCGGGCACCTCGCGCACGCACAGCGAGTGGTAGCGCGCCACCCGGAGGGGCGAGGGCAGCCCCTGGAACAGGCCGCGCCCGTCGTGCAGGATCCGGCTGGTCTTGCCGTGGACCGGGAAGCCCTCCTCCACCTTGCCGCCGTAGGCCTGGGCCAGGCACTGCATGCCCAGGCACACCCCGAAGATCGGCACCCTCCCGGCGAACCGGCGGATGGCCGCCAGGGCCACCTGGGCATCGCGCGGATGCCCGGGCCCGGGAGAAATGACCAGCAGGTCCGGCGGCTCCGCTTCCAGGGCCTCCAGGTCCACCCCGTCCGCGCGCCGCACCTCGACCGTCGCCCCCGCCGCCGCCAGCCCGTGGGCGATGTTGTAGGTGAAGGAATCGAAGTTGTCGATCAGGTAGACGCGCGGGGAGTCCATGGTCAATCCAGCATCGCCGCCACCGCGGCGTAGGGGTCCATGGCCTTGATGGCGATGGCCTGGACCAGCTGCTCCTCCTTCTGCCGCCCGGCCCGGGCCCGGGCCCGGCGCGCGGCCTCCTCGGCCAGCAGGCTGCCGAAGCGCAGGCGGGCCCTTTCCCGGGCCTTGTCCTCATAGCCGCCGTGGGCCCTGAGCCAGACGCCGTGCTCGCGGATCTTGGCGAGCAGTTCCGGCACCCCGTCGCCCTGCCCGGCGATGGTGCGCAGCGCGGGCGGATCCCAGGCCTTGGTCTTGGATAAGCCCTTCATCCCCTCGATTTCCGATTCAACTTTGTCCGCGCCGTCCCGGTCTGCCTTGTTGATGACGAAGATATCGGCGACCTCCATGATGCCGGCCTTGATGGCCTGGATCTCGTCGCCCATGCCCGGCACCAGCACCACGCAGCAGGTCTGGACGCAGCTCACCACGTCCACCTCGTCCTGGCCCACCCCCACCGTCTCGACGATGATCACGTCCCAGCCGGCGGCGTCCAGCAGGTCGATGGCGTCCTGGGTGGCCCGGGCCAGGCCGCCCAGGGCCCCGCGGGTGGCCATGGAGCGGATGAAGATGCCCGGGTCGGCGGCGATCCGGCCCATGCGGATGCGGTCCCCCAGGATGGCTCCGCCGCTGAAGGGCGAGGTGGGGTCCACGGCCAGGATGCCGACCTTCTTGCCTTCGGCCCGCAGCAGCCGGGCCAGCTGGTCGGTGAGGGTCGATTTGCCCGCGCCGGGCGACCCCGTGAGCCCCACCACCACCGCCCGGCCCAGGTGCGGCCAGGCCAGGGCCATCAGCTCCCGGGCCTGGGGGTGGCCGTTCTCCATCCAGCTGATGGCCCGGGCCAGGGCCCGGGGCCGGCCGTGCAGGAGGGGTTGGATGAGACTCTGGGCGGTTTCCATCCCAACAGAATGCCATCGGCGCCCCCTTCGAGGCGAGGATGCTCTTGGCTCAGGCGACGGTTGGGGCCATGGGGATGTTATGATTCCTTCGGATCCGTCCGCTCTCTTCGAGAACCCCATGAGCCCCAAACCCCCCGACCCCACGCTCCCCCCTCCCGCGGCCACCGGCGCGCTGGCCGCACAGCAGGCGGGGACTGTGAAAATCCAGAAGCGGGAGGTCAAGGAGCCGAGCCAGTTGCGGGAGAAGGTCTGCGCCACCTGCGGCCGCACGTTCGAACTGACTCCGGATCAGAAGTATTTCAACTGCCCGCATTGCTACCGCAAGACCCTGCCGGTGAAGAAGCCGGCGCGCAAGAGCGAGGCCCAGATCCTCACGCAGATCACCTGCATGGAATGCGGCACGGTGGAGTACCTTGATTTCGTGCCCCCCGACGTACATTCAACCTATTGCCACTCCTGCTTCGCCAAAAAGCGGCAGGAGCTTCAAGCGTCCCGGTCGCACCCCGAAAGCCGTTGAATTTCCTGGAGATACACATGAAATTTTGTTCCACCGCCGTCCTGTCCGCCTTGGTCCTGCTCGGTCAGGGCGTCCTGGCCCAGACCCCCGCCCAGGCCCCGGCCCCGACCAAACCCGCCAAGGCGGGCAAGGCGGCCACCGGCAAATCCAAGGACAGCCTGGAAGCCCAGTTCGCCCGCCAGAACTTCAAGCAGGTGCTGGACGCCGTGAACAAGGCCTGGTTCGGCGAAGCCCTACAGCGGGGTCAACGCCGTGGACCTGGAAGGCACCCTGGCCATCAGCCTCACCGCCGCCGCCATGAACGCCAAGGTCGAGCAGGCTGGGCCAGGGCGCGGTGAAGGGCGGCCTGACCAAGGGCGGCACCGTCAACCTCAAGCTCAAGGGCACCTATTTCGCCAACGCCGATTTCCGCACCGAGCTCACCGGCGACTTCGGCAACCTGCTCTACTACCGGGTCGGCAACCAAGGGCTTCCTGTACAGCAAGGAACAGAACGCCTGGACCAGCCGGGTGGACCTGCCGCCCGGCGAACGCGCCCACCTCCTTCCTGGGCTGGTTCCGCCAGTGCCTCAACGACATCCAGAAGGTCTACGTGGACGGCTCGACCTTCAAGGCCAGCCTGGGCAAGGGCTCCGAGGGCACCCTGCAGACCCTCGTCTTCACCACCAGCACCGGGCCCTACGATCCCAAGAAGCGCGAGCAGAGCATGGCCGAAAGCCTGGGCTTCTGGAAGCGCGGCAGGCTGGAGGTGGTGTTCGACAAGACCAACAACCTTCCGCAGTCACATGAACTACAGCAACGACAGCCAGGGCGTCTACACCCGCATGACCTTCAGCTACAATCCCGGCGGCAAGCTCAGCAACGTCACCATCGCCAACCAGAGCAAGGGCATGGAAGGCCCCGCCTCGCTCACCCTGGGCTACGACGGCGCCGGCCTGATCAACCATCTGGAAGGCCAGATGGGCTTCAGCAAGGGCACCCTGCAGTTCAACCTGAACCTCGCGTTCGCCAAGAACCGCAAGACCAGCTCCATCGTCACCGTCCCTCCGCCCACCGCCACCAAGATGGGCCGTGAGGAGCTGGAGACCCTGCCTGCTGGTGAACCTGGCCGAGCAAGGTCCTGGACCTCCAGGCCGCCGGCTTCAACCTGCGCAGCGTCACCCTCAGCAACAAGTAGGATTACAACATCCCGGCCCGCCCGCGACCCGCCTCCCCAGAGGTTTTGGTCGCGTCCGGGCCGCAGCCTTGTTATCCTCTTCCCTCAGTCGGGGCGTGGCGCAGCCTGGTAGCGCATCTGCTTTGGGAGCAGAGGGTCGAAGGTTCGAATCCTTTCGCCCCGACCAATCAAGAAGGCCGCCACCACTCAATCGTGGTGGTGTTTTTTCGGCACAAAAGGCTAATCCAGATCTCTCGTTTTGCGTATCTGCCTGCATAGGGCCTGCATCCGAACAGAAGGGAAGAGACTCTCCGGGAATGCAAAGCCCCCCAGAGACTCATCCCGGGGCTGCCAGCAACCCAACCAGTCAGCCGTCCAACAAATGCATCGCCAATTGTTGAATCAATGTTTAACTGTCCAACCCTATCTCTCGCAAGACACCATGCAGTTCTTCGATCTGGGTCTTCCCCGGGGGATACGCCCTTGAGTTCCCAGGCCAGGCGCTTGCTGACTTTCAACACGCGGCGGACCTGAACTTCCTTCCCATCTCATCGAAGCTGCGAGTCTCAAAGCGGCTGAGGTAGGCCACGCGAAGGTTCCTACCTGCCCCCGCAGGGGGTAGCGCACACTGGGCGACCGGACCTGGGGCAAGGGGCATGTCAGGCTTCTGTTCCAGGCCGGTCAGTCACAGCATTTTCAAGGTTTTAGGGGCATCACACGATGTTTGTCATGCCCCATGAAGGCTATGGCCAATGGCCTCAAAGTGCTGCTTCTTCGCGGTCGGGTCGGTCAGGGCGCTCCAGGGGATGCGATGGACGTGGTAGCCCTCCATCTTGAGGATCCGGTTGATCATCGCGTCGGTCTGCTGGGTCTTCGGGTTCCCGTGCAGGGCAGTGGACATGCCGTCCAGGTAGACGGCGACCTTCTTGGCCCTGTAGAGCGCGTCCGGGGATGTCACAATGCCATCGCCAAGGTCCAGGTTGGCGTTCAACTCCGGGCCGTCCTCACCGACGAGTCCAGCTTCCTGTAGGGCGAGCAGGAACACCTGCTCCTTCGAGTGGTGGGGCTGGCCCTTGATGGGCATGTCCCCCGTCGCGGGCTCGATGGTGTTCTGCACCTTCAGGCCACGCCACGTGGCCAGCAGGTCGTTGGCCTTAACCCGGTCGAGGTAGGGCTGGTGGAAGGCGTTGGAGTGGTTCTTGAGGCACTCATAGCATGCCGTCGCACAAGCTTCCGGACATCCTTGGAGGCGTTCGGTCGCTTCGTCCAGAACCTGCTCCCATCGGTCCAGGATCTCGTCGAGGACCCCAGACCCCCCGGGCATGGGGTCATAAATGAAGGCTTCCCAGGCGCCGTCGTCTTGGGCGATCCCCACCCACGTCAGGTCCCGCTCCCCCATGTCCAGAAGGTCCCGGGCACCAAGTAGGAGTGCCTCGCACAAGTTGGCGGCATCCGCCATGGAGGCTTGGCCACGGAGACGTAGGCCGTCCACCCGCACGTCGGCGAACAGGGCACGCGGGACCGGGACCTGTCCGCAGGACTTTTGGTGGGTCTCGACGAACGACAACTTCTCGGCGTCCGACGACATCGAACTCCTGGCCGCCCCGCACACGGTGCAGATGGGGTAGCCCCATTCGCCCTGACGGGACAGGTTGGCGGGGCCAAGGTTGACGAGCCTGAGCTTTTGTTGACGTAGGAGTTGGAGTTGTAGCCCGCTCGGCACCACATACGTCGCCCCGCCGTTGTGGACGTTCTCCAACTGGCTGGCACGCAGGTCAACCGACAATGCGAATCGCATCGACTCGTCGTCGGTGATCCTGCTGGCGTGGTCCAGGCTGCCGTCCGACATTGGGATGGCGTCCACGGAGGCTGGTGGGGTCGCGGCGGCGACGCCGAGCTTGCCAGCCTGGCCAGGGAGACGTAGGAAGGGGGCATCGGGGTCCACGCCGACCTCGAACCGCTCAGCGGTCCTGTCCTCGGGCTTAGGGCTCATCCTATAGCTGACGACCTTGAAGCGCTCTCCCATGGCGTAGATCAAGTTGCCTGGGACGAACTCCCGGACGCCTTGGGCCAGTCCACGTCCCAGAGACAAGTCCCGGCTGGCCGACTTGGAGTCGGCGCCGTGGAACTCGAACCGACATCCACCCTGGGTCATCCCGTAGCCGGGCAGGAACCCTTCCAGGGCCAAGACCGACAACGTGTAGGTGTCCTGGGCCTTGGCCCGGTAGGCCCTGATCATGGCGTCGAAGCGCTGCTTCAACCGGCGCTCCGGCTCCTCCAGCTCCTTGCCTTCACCCTCCAGCTTTGCCCATTCAGCCCGGCGATCGCTTGCCCACTTGGCGCGGTGGTAGAGCCTTTCTACTACGTCCTGGAGGTCGGGGCCCAGGGTATCCAGGAGACCGTCCAGGATGTCATGGCGAACTGTTTCCTGGTCCTCCACCGGCCACGACTGGTCGAAGGCGGCCCGTACGGCGACGACGAGCTTGTCCCGATGCTTGACGACCAGCTCCGCCAGGGGCTCACCGACTTCGGGGGCCTTGGCCCGCAGCCGGGTCCGCTCCTCGTCGGCGTCGTAATGGAACATATAGTCGCCGATGAACGACGGGAAGATGGCCTTAATGGCCTCGGACTCGGGTCCTTCCAGCCGTAGGAGGGTGCCGACGACGACGGCGTGGACGTGCTTGGCGACGAGCACGGGGTTCCGCAGGTTGAACCTGGGGGCCTCGATCTCACCCCGGAGCAGGTCCAGGGGGTTGTTGAAGAAATACTGGTCGTGGTGCCAGCGCTTGCAGTAGGTGACGATGGACGCCATCCGCTCACGTCGGCCAGCTCTGCCAGCCCGCTGCCAGTAGTTGCTGGAGCCGGGTGGCATGTTCCTCATCAGAACCATGTCCAGGGCGCCGATGTCCACGCCCATCTCCAAGGTCGGGGTGGCCACCAGGCAGTTCAGGTCCCCGTCCTTCCGTTTGAACTCGCGCTCGATGCGGGCACGCTCGGCGGCAGGCACCTGGGCGGAGTGCTCGGACGGCACCATCGGCTCGAAGTCCGGCTGGAGCAGCAGGGCCACGTCGAAGTTGTCCTTGTCCAAGGGCTCGGACTTAAGGATCCCGTCGCAGTTGTGCCGGGGGCACTTGTTCCCTGGCGACGTGTGGACTGTGGGCTTCCGACACCGCTGGCAGCGCCACGTTTCGGTGGCGATCTTGAAGTTCAGGCTGTCCGCCATGAGGGAGAACCCTTTGCCACCCGGCAAGGCAGAGGCCTTCAGGCCGCTGCCCTTCAAGGTGACGTATTCCATCAACGACGACTGGCTGAGGAAGGCCCAAGCCTCCTCCATGAACGTGACCCGGTCCGAAGGTGAACGTCCCGGCGTCAGCTTGGCCAAGAGGCCCAGGGCGAACGTCCGGCCCGTCTTGGAGATCAGGGCCTGCTGGCGGCGCTCGTCGTCGCCCTCCTTCTTCTTCTTCAGGACGATAACCTTGGGGCGCTTGAACTCCTGGATGTAGCCCTTGGTGACCTCACGGGCGCCCTGGTTCCAGATGCGAGTGTAGGTATCGGCGCCGCCGTTGATGTCCGAGAGGATCTGATTGCGCCGCCAACTGTCCAGCAGCAGTGCCAGGAAGCGCCGCACATCCGCCGGGTCCCATGTCAGGATCCCGGCCATCTCCTGGAGTTTTGCCCGATGGGCGTCCAGTTCCGGGTAGTCGATCTGAACAAGGCCGTAGGCTTCCAATCCGTATTTGCTGGTGTAGGATGTGGCCGCCTCGGCCATGAGGCGGTGCCGGAGATACTTGGCGACTTCCTTCCGGAGCCGGTCTTTGTCGGTCGTGCCCACCAAATAGGACATGACCTCCGGGGCGATGACCCTGAGCAGGAAGTTGTCCCCCATCAACCGGTCAACGAGACGGCTATGGATGGCCCCGAACGACAAGCCGTCGTCCTTCTGGATTTCCTGGAACATCAACTGGCGCAGCCGGTGGCGACGACCGTGGTCCTCGCTCCACCCAGCCTGGAAAGCGGCGTCCTGGCGGCTGTCGGCGAATACCAGCAGCTTCCGGTGGTCCTTGGGAGCGAAGGTGAGCATGGCCTGCCCCAGGGTGTGCACGTCTGCCACCTGGGAGGCACGGACGGCGCGGAAGGGGCGGACGGCCCCCTTGTAGCCCCGGCTACCCGACCCGCAGGCCGGGCACTTGGTGTTCTGCTCCTCGGGGATCTCAACCTTCAGCAGCGGCAGCTCTATGCCGCACTTGGGGGCCAAGCATTTGTCGGAGCCTCGTCCGTGAACGCTGCCGCACCTGCGGCAGAGGTATCCAGTAAGGGTGCCCTTCAACTCGGGACGGGCCGCCAGCGGCAGAGTGTCGTCTTCGCCTTCCTCCTCAAGCTGCCATGCGAGCTGGTCGGTGAAGTAGCAGGTGGAGGTCTTGGGGCCGTCGGCGACCTGTCCCTCACTGGCCAGGACGGAGTTGTGACCTTCCATCTGCCCGCCAATGATCTTCCCCTCCTCGATCCCGAAACCGCAGATCTCAGTGGCCATCAGGTGCTGGCCGCAAGTCGTGCACACCGACACAGGGAAGATGCCCGAGGGTTGCCAATCGGGGTGCTGCTGGATCAGGTCCACCTTGTTGGTGAGGTAGAGCTTGAGCTGGCCGTCGTCCTCGAAGCGGGCGTGGGCTTGGTCGAGACCGGAGATGAACGTGTGCAACTTGGGGCGAAGGATGGGGTCCCCATCCTTCTGGGCCCGCACGCCCATCGCTAGGTAGGCCAGGACCTCGACCTGATTCCAGATGGGATCCAGGATACGTCCGGCCTCCTTGGCGGCCATCACGGCACCCTCGGCTAGCCCCAGGGGCTTGGCGAAGGTCTTGGCGATGGCCTGCACCATCGGGTTCGACAACAGGAGGTGATGCAGGCCTTCCTCGGCGGAGGCCTTGGTGGGGATGTTAACGCCCAGCCAGCGCTTGACCTGGGCGTTCAGCTTCGGCAGCTCCTCCCAGTCCTCCCCGGTGACCGTGGCCAGCAGGCCCTCCAGGGCGGCCATGGCATCTCCTGTCGGTAGTGCCGGGAGCGCACCCGGTGCGGGCCACTGGACCTCAACATAGCGCTCTTCGACGACCGCCACCTTGTCCTGGGGCACGCCGAAGAAGCGGTGGGAGAAACGGGCGGCGGCCTCGGTGCCCCGCTCGGGGTCCGCCAACGTCGCCGAGGTGCCGATGCAGGTGATGTCGCCCCCGGCGAAGGCTTTCAGCCGCCGGATGAGCACGGCAACCTCGGCCCCGGTCGTGCCCTCGTAGGTGTGGGCCTCGTCGAAGACCAGGTAGCGGAGCTGGCCACTGGAGAACAGGCCCTGGTCCTTGGCCCGGGTCAGCAGCAGCTCCAATTGCTGGGGGTTCGTCAGCAGGAGCCGGGGCGGGCGGGTGCGGATGTCTTCTTCGGAGATGCGCTCCTCCTGGGGCACCCGGCGTGTCTTCGCCTTCGGGTCCTCCAGCCACTTGGCCAGCGGCTCACCCGACAGGGACTCGGGGGCCCGTTCGACATCGGCCCCGGCGTCCTTGTCCGGGGTGGAGCCCACCCACATCCCGTAACTGATCCCAGAGCCCCGCAGCATCCGTCGCAGGCGATCCATCTGGTCGATGGCCAGGGCGTTCATGGGGTAGACGAGCACCGCCATGACCCCCTGGGGGGCTTTCGCGTCCCTCATCGTCAGGGCGGTGTCCAGGATGGGGGATAGGAAGGCCTCGGTCTTGCCCGAGCCTGTGCCCGTGGACACGATCAGGTGCTTGCCCGCCTTCACGGCGAGTAGGGCCTCCTCCTGGTGCTGGAAGAGTGTCGGGTAGGGCATGACCCCCTTCATCCCGGCGTGTAGCTTGCCTTCGGCCACCAGGGCCGCCACGGTGGCGCCCAGGCTAAAGGGACGGCTGAGGCTGACGAAGGGGCCCTTGGCCAGATGGCTGGTGAGGCTCTCCCCCAACATCTCCTTGGCCTGGGCGGCCAACCTGGGGTCCGAGAACGGGAACGCCGTCCGCTGGTAGCGGAGGAAGGTGTCGAGGATCTGCTTGGTGAAGACGATGGGGTTCAGCGACATGTGATGGGTCCCCAATGGTGAAAATGAGTGTCTGCGATGACGGTGTTCAACCCTTGCCCCCACGGAGGCCCTGCCGGAGGGTCGGCCATGTCCGGTCGATCAGGAGAGCCATCAAGGACGCGACGTGCCGGGCGAGGTCCGGGTGCTCCAGGGCGACCCGAAACTCGGCCTTGGCCCACTTGTCCCCCCAGGGCTCACGATGAAAGGGCACCCCTGATTCCTTTTCAAGATCAGCAGCCATCGGCTCCAACAGCCCCAAGTTGCGCATGTTGATCTCCCGGTCGCTGTCCTCGAAATGGACCGCCACCTGGACACAGCCCAACCTCTGGGCCTTGGTCCACTCGTAGTGGATGTTCCCGATTCCAGTCCGCACCTGCATGATCCGGCCCCGGGATGCGGAGGCCAGAGTGAAGTGGTTGGGTTGCTCCAGGTTGAACTGGGCCGCCACGGCCTCCCATAGTGGGAAGTATTCCGTCGCCTCTGCCTGTTTGGTGGCGATCTTGCGCTGCTTGGCCTGCACCCGAACGAGGTAGTCCTTGGCCTCCGCCAAGGGGATGATCATGCGGGGAACAATGGCAACGGGACCGCCGTCCGGAAACTGGTAGGGGACAAGTTCCACACAACTGATGTCGACGCCGAACGTACGGAGCCAGAGCACGGTGCTCGTCAGTTCCTGGTCATCGAGGGAGCTGCCAGCCAGGATGATCCGAGGTTGGGCGCTCAACTCTGGAAGCTCACCCGTGCCCAGGAAGGTCTGGATCTTTCGCTCGGCCTCGTCCTGCTCGATCTGGTGGTAGTCGGCCATCTCCCGCACGACCTCTTCCATGGTCATGGTCGAGCAGAAGGCCGCATAGCGGATGGCCTGCTGATCGGCGAACGAACCCTCCAACTCCCGCTTCAACTCCACGACCACCAGGCGACCCGCAGCGTCCAGGGCCAAGATGTCGAGCCGCCTGTCACTCTTGTCGAACCGGTCGAACTCCGAGGTGACGACCAGCAATGGTTCCTGAAGCAGGTCTGGGAGGCGCAGGACCCAACGTTGCAAATCATCCCGTTCACGGATTCCGATTTTCGAGAAGGTTGTGGCCTCGACGGCTAGGAGTTGATCCTTCACATCGGTGGCAAGGAAGATGGGCTGGTTCATTGGGTTCTCGGCATCATGAGGCGTTTTAATTAGAACCACTCCGGGTCAGGGGCAGACTGGGACGGAACAGGTTCCACAGCTACGGCGGCGGGATCCCGGCGGCCTGAGAGGATTGCCACGAGGTTGACGACCGAAGTGGTCGCCTCCTCACACAAGGCCGCTGTGCGAAAATTCGCCGTCCGATCGTGCTGGAGACCTAACGCTAGATCCATTGCCGCCTTGGCGTGCTTCCGGGCGATCTCGTTGGACCCACCCCCAAGCTCGACGGCGATGAACGCCTCCAGCATCCGCTTGGCATCTGTCCGGCTCGGGGTGGTCCCATCTAGGGCAGGGTGGCGCTGAAGGTCATACACGGCCTGGGCGGTCGAGATAAGGATCTCGCGGCACAGGAGACCAACCTGTTGAAAATCCTCCTCCATTGCTGCGGTAGTCAGTCGGCCCCTGGCCTTCTCGACACATCGGTCCACCCGTTCCCATCCCGTAGGTTCAGCCCCGAGTCCGGATCGGTCCCCTGAGGACATGGCCTCCAACTGGTCCATGAGGGGACGAAACAGCTCCGTGAGGAAGGTCCTCCGATCCCGATATTGGGGAAGGTCCCCGCTACTCCAGCGTCCATGCCAGTCCCAAATGGTCCGGAACGGGTTCGGGTCCTTCAGCCCCATGGCCGTGAGGGTCCCGTTGATGACCTTCCACCGATTGGCGTAGTCCGCCTGAACTTCCTTCATGCTCGGTCCGCCCGTGCTCACGGACACCATCAAGTCCCACTGCGCCTGGACCTCACGGATCAGGGCCTCACGGGAAAGGGGGCCCTGAATCACAGCAGCCTCCGTTGACCGTCCTGCCGGAACTCTTCGGGGTCGAAGAGGGATCCGTGTTGGGGTTCGGCCCGGTAGGGGACATTGCCGTGCTCGGGGGAGGCGGCCATGTCCAGGGCGCCATCCAGGTTGCCGTATTCGGCTTGGACGGCGTGCTCCTTGCCCAGGAACAGGTCCCACTCGTGGTCGGAATCGGCCATGGCCTTGGCTTCGGCCCAAGCGGTGTCCCAACCGTCGGCGGGGGCCCAAATCTCCATGAGTGGGCGGCGATGCTTCAAGGCCGCATCGGGGATTTCCGCGCCGTCCTGGATGAATAGATTCAGGCCCTTTCTGAGTAGCTGCCGGTAGGCGTCCAAAGTTAGATGAGGAAGGTCGAACTCATTTGGGAGCCCACTCTCGCGGCCTGAAAAACGAATTGACCCAGCTTCCGGATCGAGAAGGACGTGTTCGAATTCTCGTTCTGAAAGTTCATATTGATTTGCAACCAAGCAATCACCTGAAAGCGTGAGCAAGTCGTTACCGGTGTGCACAAAAGTATCATCATTTGTGTATTAACGTTGACTTTCCCATGGTTCGATCGTTCACATCTTCTGTGGGTCAGAGGGGATAGACGGGATTGGAATTCCAAGCCCGGCCTGACCATTGACCCTGCCTGGAGGTCACCTGCCATCGCGACGGCTGGCCGAATGCTCGGGCGAAATGGCACCGGGAAGGCCCACTCCGGCCTTCTGGGCCGCCCCGGATGTTCCCGCATCGAGTAATCTGCCCATGGACGTTCCGGGAGGATGGGTGTGTGGGCAAAATGGAGCCCCATCGCTCTCCCTTCACAAACATTCATGGACCCAGGACGTTAGGTCGCGCTATGCAAATTCCATCACGGTGGTCCACACTCCTTCTGCTGACGGCTGCTTGTCCTCTCCTCGCCTCTGGTGGTAAGTCCGCAAATGATCTTGCCGACATTGCCCTTCGATTGGCGCAAGGGCATGGTATCCGTGCCGTTGGTTTTGCCATCATCTCGGGTCATACTACCGGGCAAATCGGCTTCGTTTCCTGCTGTGAACGGAAGGCTCCTACAGCTTCTGATCCAATTTTTCAGGCCGCCTCTCTTGGTAAGCCTGTGTTTGCCTATGGCATCTTGAAGTTGGTAAAGGATGGGCGGTTGGATCTGGACCGGCCACTCCTGTCCTACCTTCCCAACGGATACCTCCATCGGCGGAATCCGTTCGCGATCCGCCAGGCGCCGATGACCGACCTCGTCGCCACCCCAGATCTCGGTAAGGTGACAGCGAGGATGGTCCTAAGTCATACGTCAGGGCTACCAAATTGGTCGAACGAGAATCTTTCTTTCGCCTTTCGACCTGGAAGCTCCTGGGGCTATTCCGGCGAGGGGTTCATGCTGCTCCAGCAAGTGGCTGAAAGAATCACGGGCGAGGAGGTCGACCAACTCATGCGCAGGTTGATATTTGAGCCATTGAAGATGACTAGCAGTGAGTTCAGATGGTCACCTGCTATCTCGACCAGGCTCGTCCCGGGGACATCGGCATCTGGACAGCCCCGTCAGTTGAACTTTCCTGAGGCAATTGTTCCATCGTCGCTCTACACCACTGCCGGAGACTACGCCAAGTTCATCACCGCCCTTCTGGCTGATGCTGAGATCCTGCGGCTAACGACAACGACGCCGGTAACTGTGGACGGTCGCCTTGGTCTCGAATGGGGTCTTGGTTGGGGCCTCGAACGCGGTAGCGATGGGCTGAATCTGTGGCACTGGGGGAGCAATCCCGGATATAGATCCTTTGTCATGGTTTCCATGAAGTCCGGCAACGGGATCGTCATCCTCACAGATAGTGAACGCGGGCTCGCAGTCGCCGAGCCGCTTGTTAATGTCGTGCTTCCAGGGCATCACAATGCCTTCAGTTTCCATTTGCTACGATGACCGCTAAATCCCAATGGCGGGGTCTTCCATTGCCGACATCCTCACACCGGGCTTCTGCGGCCCGCTGGGAGTGGTCGTTTACCACCCTGAAAGCGTGAATAAGTTGTTGCTAATTTTTATACAAGTTAAACTATATATGTATTAACGTAAACCCCCATCTGCATCAACCTGTCAGTTCTTCTGTGGGGGCGGGATGAGCGGGATTGGGATGCGAGGGTCAGAGGGGCTGGCGCTCACGGGCGTAGGCGGGATCGCCTTGGTCGGGAACGCCCTGTTTCGCTACACGGACTTCCGCTCCGCCTTCACCCGGACCTTCCACAAGGGCCGAGGCGGGATCGCCTGGGGGGACGTGCTGACGCCCTACGTGGCCTCGCTGGCCACGGGCAAGAGCGACTTCGAGGCCCTGCGTCCCTGGTTCGGCCAGGCGTGGGTGGCCAAGGCCCTTCGGATCGACCGTGTGGCCTCGCCGGAAACGCTCCGCCAGCACCTCGACAACCTGGCCGACGGCCACCTGGAGGAGGCGTTGCAGATGGTCCGTCAGGCCAGCCTGGATCTCATCCGCCGGTCAGGGGCTTCCATCACGCCGTGCAGCACCGGGCACGTCTGCCTGGACGGGGACACCACGCCCCAGGACAACGGCAAGACCAAGAAGGAGGGCGTGAGCCGGACCTATATGCCGGACGTCTTTGGCTTCGCGCCGATGTTCGTTTTCGCTGGGGTCGAGGGCTGGTGCATCCGCGAAGAATTCCGGCCCGGCAAACAGCATGGCCAGAAAGGGGCCACGGCGGTCCTGCGGGCAGCAATCCAGGATCTCCGCAGCCTGGGTGTGGAGTTGATCCTGATCCGACTGGATTCCGCCTTCGACGCCGCCGAGAACTATGCGATGGCCCAGGGGGAGGGCGTGGACTTCCTGGTGAAGGGGAACCCGGCGCACGTGCGCTGGAACTGGCTGGAGGAGGCCCAGGCGCTCTCCGGTCGCGCCTGGACGCGCACAGGCCGGAACCGCCGGGAGACCTATCTCAGCCGGATGGAAATGCGGGAGTTCGAGGGGAAGCAGATCCCCGTGCGCCGGGTCCTCAAGATCACCAAGCGGCTGATGTGGGAATTGGAAGATGTGCCGCCCGGCCAGAGGCTGCTGCTTCGGCGCTGGCCCAAGTACGAGATGGAGACATGGGTGACCAGCCTGGACCTGCCCGGCGAGAAGCTGTTCGATCTCTACTGCGAGCACGCGACGGCGGAGCAGTACCACGCCGAGATCAAGAGCGAACTGGACCTGGAGCGGATGCCGAGCGGCGCGTTCAAGACCAACGCCCTCGTGCTGGGCCTGGGGATGCTGGCCTACAACGTGCTTCGCCTGCTCGGGATCCTCGGAAAGGGCGTCATCCGCCACCGTCACCCCGCCAAACGCCGTCGCATGAAGACGATCATCCAGGAACTGATCCAGATTCCCGCTCGGATCCTGCGCGGCTCCGGCCAACTCAAACTGGACATCGGTCGCGCCCTCCCTGGCCGGGAAGCCTTCCTCGCCCTGTATCGGAGCCTGGCTGCCCCCTTTCCAAGTCCGGCCTGACCGCCATCCCGGCCCGAAATCCAATTTTAATTGTTGGGCTGGCCGAAGGTTCAGGAGGAATGGCACAGAAAGGGCCCGCTTCGGCCTCCTGGGCATGGCAGGAAAGGGCTCGAATCAAAAAATCGCCCTCTGGCGGTAGGGTGGCTGGTGAAATTGAGCCCAATCACCCGGTTTTCAGAAAACCTCACGGATCCAGGAACTCATCATCAGTGTTGGTACCTGACTCGACATATTCGCGAAGTCGCTTGATGTTAATTTCGCAGTCCTCTAAGGTCCTAACTAATTTCTTGTATTTTACTGCATATGAATGAACCCAATCACTGTCGCGATCTAATTTTTCATCAGCATATATTCTAATGTTGTTAATAAAATCATAAAATTTACTCCCTATTGTTGCAGATGGTTTGAGACCATTAATCTCGAATTCGCTCCACCCGTCCATCACCAATCTTAACTCAGGTGTACCACGTAAATTAAGATACGGACCATTTCTGGGGCCACTATCGGAATACCCTTTATTTTTCTGTAGAAATCCTGAAACTATTTCAAGATAATCATCCATATTTATCAATTTATTAATCCACATACTCTCAGCATTACAATCTTCATTTCGAAAATTATTACAAAATTTTTCAGGTTGGGCGTTATGAAGTAAACTTCTAAATCGTTCGGATTCTAATTCCTCTTCCTCAAGCAAAAGTACAAGGCTAGAACCCGCGATGGCCGAAACGGTCACTTCATCCAGACCTCGAATTTCAGTGACAAGGTCACGAATCCTTTTCTGTAATACTCCCAATTTATTTCTTACGGACGCAAAACCTGGAGCTGTCTTTTCTATGTCTTTGTGGTAAAGATACTGGTCTGCAAGGTACGCCACAATACCTTCAGCATCCTTTGCGCTGACCTGATGGCCCGAAACAAGAATTTGAACTGCTTTATCCATGAAACCTGGTGGATTGTCAGGTTTATAGAACTTGCCATTAAGGTGCTTACCCCGCGAGTCCCATCGAATCGTGTCTGAATTTGCCATGCATGCTCCTTGGGCCAGAGACCTTTACCTTGGGCTTCAAGTGGACCTATTTTCCCATGGAATCGTCCTTCCAGGCTATCCAAGGGCTTCAGCACATCAACGCTAGAGCAACTTGGAACCCTTACGCTTGGCCTGAGCTTCCTCAGCCTCCTTGTCGAGGTCGATCTCCCCAGACAAGAACCCAGCGATCCGAGCCCCAATGGTTTCTACGTACTCCCGCAGTGGATCCTGGCTCACTCGGGCGTAAACCTGGGTTACCGTTACCACCGCATGTCCCAGGAGCGCTCCGATGAAAAGCTCAGGCACCTCCAACCGGGCCGCAACGCTGGAATAGGTTCGGCGAAGATCGTGTATCGTCACATCTTCATCTGCCGGTTTCCCGGCCACGGCAAGGCCAGCAGTCACGCGCAGTCTTCGCCAGGGGCCATTCAGGTCCACCAAATGGGTGGCCGGCAAATCTCCAACGATGACATAGGGATTGCCAAGCGCTCGTGGCAAGGACTTTAGGATAGCCCGGGCTGCAGCGCACAATCTCACCACCCGAATCTTCTGGGTCTTCTTCCCCGATTTATGGAAACCCGCGGGAATGCGGATCTCACCATCATCCAGGTGCACCCAGTCCCAACGTAGGCCTAGGACTTCACCCTTGCGCATTCCCGCCAGTAATGCCAAGCGAATGGCTGCCACGGCATAGGGATTTTCCCGCCATGGATCCGAGATTTTCCTTCCTTCATTGGAGAGCAGCTCATTAGATCGAATCGTGGCCCCGAGGCGGGCAATTTCTTGGTCAGAGAGATTTCGCTCCCGATGGCTCTCAGGAGCCCGTTCTTGGACCGGCACAGGATTGGACCCAATGGGTCGCAGACTCCCAGATTTCCGCTTTCGCGAAGATTCCCAGGAGGACCGATCGAAGCCGGTTGGCCTGAATTGGCGTGTTCTTCCGGATCCTAAACAGTAGGTCTGCTATGTCAGCGGTACCGATATCACGAACAGCCATGCCCCCGAGAACGGGCCGAATGAACCTTTCAATTGATCGGGCAGGCTCCTTCCCTTTACTCCCCTCTGGAAGACCGGTCGCGTCCTTCCCAATTTTGACGACCGTCAGCTTCTTACCTTCCAAGGTGACCTTAACCTGAAGGTGCTCCTCATAATAACGGTCTAGGAACTCGTTCATCCTTACGGCCTCCCGTCTGGCCATAATCAGGGCTTTGGGATCCTCCCCCTTGCGGACTTGGTCCTTCAGAGCGACTGCCTCAGCGCGGGCCTGCACGACATTCTTCAAAGGCCAATGCCCAAGGGTGTGCCATTGACGCCGCTTCACACCTCCGGCCGTGATACAGGTCTTCACCACAAAGATCCGGGTTCCTGATGGCTTGACCTCTACCCCGAACCCCGGGCATGCGCGGTCCCAGATGTTGTATTTCGCGCCAGTCGCTTTCATCTTCGCGACCTTGCTGTCGGTCAAATCCACATCGCTCTTTTTCATGGGCCCTCACGATTTCCCGTCGCCTGCATCGGCCTGCATCCGGCCTGCATAAGTTTGAAGCAACCTGAACGAGAATGAAAGAGCATGATTCAGTATCTGCTTACCTTGATTGAGTTTGACACACAATGATTCACCATGATTTAACAACTTATCCGCTTTGGGAGCAGAGGGTCGTAGGTTCGAATCCTATCGCCCCGACCAAAAGAAAGCCCGTCCTATATGGACTTGCCTTGTAATATATGCGGTCGGCCAGAAGGTGCCTTACGGGGCCATCCTGCGTCCGTCCTGCGTCGGAATGGAAAGGTCTGAGAAAAGGCAGAATTCGACCCCGCTCGGCCGGCCGGAGAAACCTCGCGGTCCCGCACTTGGCCGGCCGAAATTTCTTTGGCCGATCCGGAAGGCGGGAATATCTCTCCTGCCGGCCGGCGTCAGCCGAAGATCCGGGAATTCCTTGAACATCATCCGCCACCGCATCCGCCCTGGGGAGGGGCACGAATCCTTTCCTTCGATCGGACCTTCATGTCCCTCACCTGGGAGCAGTTCCGGCATCCGGACAAAGATCCATAGCTGATGGTGAACCCCGGGGCCGCTAGCCCAAGTTCCGCACGAAAGTCTCTAACATCCTTTATTGTCAATCCCGACACCTCGTTTTAGCCACTATTTCGAGGGGTTCCAGAACGGGCTCAGAGCCAGGTCCTGATCGGGGTCATGGGCTCGGGATCCAGGTTCAGATGGCGGTAGATTTCCCCGACCCTCCGGTCGGGGACACTGCCTCTGCGGATCGCCAGGGTCTTGCCGTCGGCGGTAGGCAGGAGCGTGGTGACCACATGGTGGGTGCTGAGCTCTTCCCGCACGGTCTCCCAGCACGTATGGTCTCCCGCTTCCTTCAAAGTCCGCTCGATGACTGCTTGGAGGTGGAAGGCCAGGACCGCCAGAAAAACATGGGTCTCCACCCGGATTTCCTTCTGGTGGTAGACCGGGCGCATATCCAGCGTTCCCTTCAAATCCCGGAACGCGGACTCGATCCGAGTGAGGGCGATGTAGGTTCGCCAGATTTCCTCCGGCCCCATGCCTTTCCGGCTGGTCCGCAGGAAATAGGCCCCGTCCAGTTCCTCGGCCCGGGCCCGCTGCTCGACTTTCAGTGTCCATTCCAGGATCCCCTCCTTGCGGTCCACCAGGTAATACCGCCCGGCCCTTGGATAGCGTTCCCGCAGTCTGCCGATCCGCTCGCCCAGTTCCTTGTCCCCAATGGGCTCGCCCTGCTCCAGGGCCTTTGCCACGGCCTTGACCAGCGCCTCCAGGTCCTTCACCAATTTTTTCTCCTGGCGTTCCCGGATGGCCCGCTCCTTCTCCGCCCTGGCCGGGCTCACGCACAAAAGGAACACCTCGTCGCCCTTCTCGATCCGCTTGATCTGGACCGGCACCTTGTTGGCGCTGGGCTGGATCGCCTCCCAGCCCTCCAGGTCCTCGAAGTCCTTCAGCAGTGCATTCCGTTGCTGCTGGAAGCCGGCCATCAGGTAATCGTAATGCCGACTCCGGACCAGCTTCAGGTTGTCCTCGCTGGCGAACCCCCGGTCCATGACCACCGTGGAGCCGCCCTCGCGCCCGGTCCGGGCTTCCAGACCATCGAGCATGGCCTCCACCGTATTGCCGTCGATGGTGTTCCCGGCAAAGACCTCGTGCCCGATGGGAAAACCGTCCGCGTCCAGCATCAGCCCCATGGCCACCAGCTTGCAGTCCGTCCGCATTTCCTTGCTATGGCCCCGCATCGCCTTCGGGTTCCGGGCCGCCTGGCCTTCGAAGTAGGTGTTGGTCAGGTCGTAGAGCACCAGTGAGCCTTCGAGATTGAACAGGGACTTTTCCCGCGCATACAGTTCCCGCTCGATTTCCATCCGGTGCCCGTGGAGCCTGTCCATGTTCCGGTAGAACTTGTCCTCGTTCAGCTGCTCGGCATCCACGCCGAGGACATCGTTGACCGCCTCCCGCCTGGACCAGCCCACCATGGCCAGCTCTGAGCAGGGGCTGACCAGGCGATTCAGGGTCATCACCTCCGTCAACTTGCGCGCCGGCGCCGAGATGCCCACTGCCTTCAGGACCGCCTCCATCTGCAGGCGCTGCCATATCTGATGGCCCACATGGAGCGGACCCACTTTCCGGAGATCCTGGCATTTGACGCCCGAGGTCTTCACCGGCACCACGTCCGGTACGGCGACTTCTCCAGTGAGCGGTTCTTCCAATTCAGCAGGGCTGGCCTTGGCTTGGCGCTCACGGATCTTCGCCACCGCCTGGTCCACCCGAGGATCCGGGAACAGTGAGGCTTGGCCGCCCAGGGCCATCTGGATGCGCTCAGCCAGCAGAAGCCAGTCTTCCTTGGGGCCGGGATCCATCTTCCCCAGGTTGCAGATGGTCTTGTGCCGCGGCCCAGCGGGCGTCAGCACCGACTCCACGAGCACGTGGCTGACGTAGGTCTTGCCACCTTGCTTGGAAATGGATCGCTTGATGAACATGGCAAGACTAATATGCGTCAAATTAGTTAAAAAACAAGGGTATTAGTAAGTTTTTTTAGCCACTATTTTATCATATTCGCAAATCCCTAATTGCAAACATTGGGCCTACCATGTGCCGGTAGGCCCAATTGGGGACGGACGTGCGGAACTTGGGCTAGGGCCAATACCGTTCATTTAAGTATTGACATGGCCATCAAAATGCCTATTTTTATAGGCGGGCACAACTATGGCCAGGACGGTAGCCAAACTGGAAGGTGGGAGCAGGATCTCCGACTACATCACCCTCGGGGTGGTGGCGAGGATGTTCCCTCCGGAGCGCATCGAGGAAGTGCTAAAGCGGACTCATAAGACGAGCGTTCGCAACCGGGACCTCCCTGCCCACGTCGTGATCTACTATGTCATTGCCTTGGCACTGTTTACGCAAGCATCCACGCGCGAAGTCCTGCGCTGCCTGCTGGAAGGGGTCCAATGGCTGATGGGAACGGGTACCCAGGTCAAGGTGGCTGGGAAGTCCGGGATTTCCCAGGCCCGATCCCGACTTGGATGGGAGGCACTTCAACTGCTGCATGACGAAGTTGTTCACCCCGTCGCCACGGAATCCACACAGGGCGCTTGGTTTCGGCATTGGCGACTGGTCAGCATCGACGGCAGCACCTTGGATATCCCCGATGAACCCGAGAACGAGGCGGCCTTTGGGCGTCCCAGCGCGAGCAGGGGGACGAGCGCGTTCCCGCAAATCCGGTTCGCTTCCCTTGTCGAAAGTGGCACCCATATTCTGTTCGGGACCCGCATGGGCCCAATCACGACACATGAATCTGTGCTTGCGAGGGAGGTGCTGCCCTTCCTGAGGAAGGGCATGCTATGCCTTGCAGACCGCGGCTTCTATAGCTTCACCCTTTGGCAAGAAGCCCAGGCGACCGGAGCTGATCTGTTATGGCGTATCAAATCCACAAATAAATTTGTGCGGGAGCAAGAACTCGAAGATGGCTCCTTCCTCACAACCATCCATGCTTACAGGCAAAAGCGCAAACTGCAGGATGTGAGCTTGAAGATCAGGGTGGTGGAATACGAACTGGATGGCCGAGTCCCGGCCCCTAGCCAGCCACCTGATGAGGACCAACTCTACCGCTTGGTCACGACCATCCTTGACCCGAAACAGGCGCCAGCAAAGGATTTGGCTGCCCTCTACCATGAGCGCTGGGAAATTGAATCCGCTTTCGACGAGTTGAAGACCCACCTACGAGGTCGCCAGACTCTGCTGCGCAGCCGGACCCCGGACCTGGTCCGGCAGGAATTCTATGGCCTTGTGATGGCCCACTTTGCGGTCCGAGGACTGATGCATGAAGCGGCGCTTCGAGGAGGAGTGGATCCAGACTGCTTATCGTTCATACATGCAGTCCGCGTGGTCCGCAGGAAGTTGCCGCTGGTAGCGGCTCTCCCCCCCTCGGGCAAGGCGCGCATTTCACGAAGCCGTGCTGCTGGAAATCCTGGATGAACGGGTCAGTTCAAGCCGCACTCGACAGAATCCAAGAGGCGTGAAGCGGAAGATGTGCAACTGGCATCTCCGCCCGCGTACGGTTGTATGCAACCGGCGCTATGTGCCAGATGTTAGAGTGGTGTACCCAAAGTGAACGGTATTGGGGCTAGGGCGTGGGATCCTGGCATTCCCCGGGACCTGCATGTGTCCAGGAAATGGGCATGTGTACTCTGCTCTTCCGAGATTGCCCAAGAAATCAGCGATCTAGGGGGAAAAACAATAATGCAATTATCATTTCACCGATTGACACATCCCAAAATTTCGAACCTTCTTGGTTGCTTTCCCAGATATAAACATATATGTTGAAGGTGGCGGATGCAGCCAGAACCTAAGTTTTTCCTTGAAGGCAAGCAGTTCGTGGTGTTTTGGCACCGCTCTGGAGATCGGAACGACCCTCTTGATTTCTTTGATAGCCTTCCTGTGAAAACACGCCTGACCCTGGCCGGAACCATCCAGTCTTACGCGGACGAAGGGAAGGTACCCGAGTCGGGCGAGCGGGCATGAGCAAGCCTGGTTGCATTTAACCCCTCCTGCTGGCAGGCCGGGGGTTCACCTATTCAAGTTCAAGGACGACCCGCGCATCCGCTTCTATTCCGTGTCCTGCCCAGACGGGGCAAAAGAAAGATTGGTACTGGTCTATGGCTTCCAGGATCCGAAGAAGGGACGGGAGCGGGACCGGCATTCACTAACCGGGATGGCCACCAAGAAGGCTGAACGGATCACCCTCGATTTCATCTTATCGCTGAGGTCAAAATGACCAATTTACGGGTCTCCCCTGAACTTGCCGAACTGCTCGCGGTTCCAGAGAACCGAGCCGTGTTTGAACGCGAGCGATCCATTAACAGATACGTAGTTGGGATCGAGGAAACCATGGCCAGCCAGGGGATCTCCAAAACCCTCCTGGCAAAGAAAGCGCAGAAACGCGTTCAGTCAGTCTCCAGGGCCCTGCAGGGAAGGCAGAATCTGACCATCGGGACCATGGTGGACCTCGCGGTATCGCTGGGTAAAACCGTGGATGTGCAGGTGGTGGACCTGGATCCGATTGTGGTTGCGACCGAATCAACTGCTTCTGGACTGCAGAGGGCCCAGCAATTTGTATGGGAATATCTCAACCAGATGCCGCCTCTGAGACCTTACCAGTCGGCCCCAGAAGTTGTCGCAGCTGTTTCCTGCGGGGTCGACTGATGGCTGGCCAGGTGCAGACCCCGGAGTTACGCCAGGCCCAGGCTCAGATCTCGCCGAAGATGATGGAGGAAGCTCGGCCACTGCTTAACAAGGCGGCCCTGTTGGCGATCACCATGATTCAAGGGACCTTCGATCGTACAGTTCTGATGGATCAGAATCCGCTGCCGGCCATGGTTGTGGAGGGTGGAATGGCAGTAAACATAGCGACTGCCGAAGATGGCCGCAATGCCATGGCTAACGTCACGTTGACCGCCAGGGGAAGGCGGGTTGAGGGGGCACCGGAAGGCGAATATGGCTTCAATGTCGTAGGCATCTATCGCCTTTCCTACGTGGCCCTGGATGGCGAACTAGATCCGGCGTTGCGGGCAAAGGCACTTACAGCCATCGTCTCAATGGGCGCCATCAATCACGTGTGGTCTTTCTGGCGAGAGTTCGTTCTGCAATCCTGCCAGCGGATGGGGATCCCCCCCTTCTTGGTTCCCTTGTTATTCACAATGAACCCCGTCGAAAACCCGCCCGCCACCGAACAGGCAGTGCAGGCTGCCTCTCCCAAACCCAAACACTCCAAAAAGAACCGCTGACGTCCCCTGGGGGCCGATGTCCCGCCAATTATCATCGCTTCGATGATTTCATCCCGCACCGTAGGGGGGACATCTGGCCTGCCATAGGGGGGCATTCCTTTGAAACACAATTTTTAATCATCTAAGTGTTTATATAACGGTTTATCCACTAAATTGAATTGTTCATCATTTTATTTAAGTTACATGATGGCCATTATGTAACCTTTAATCTCAACACAAGTGCAATGGAATTAGAAATGATGCCCTGGTACGGCACAAGTTAATGAATATTTGTTGATACTGACGGAATTCAGGGTGTTTCAATGAATTACTAGTGCTAATTTAATTGAAAATCTGGCGCTTTCACCTTGCGGCGTACAAAGGTAGAATAATGATTACATCAATAAATTTGAATATTTCCCCATGGAGTACATATGCACACCCTCAATAGGGTCTTATTGCTTTGCACTTATGCAGCAATTACCCTGTCTCTGGCTTGTGGAGGTGGTGGCGGCGGTGGCGGCAATCAGGACCCCCAGGAGGCATCCCAACTCAGCCTGACTGCGACGCCCAACACCATCCAAGGTACGTTGGCATCCAATGAATCAGGAGTTGGAATCGCGACTGTAACCCTCTCGGTTGCCAACTGGCAATCCCAGACCAATCTGTATTTCAATGCTTATGATACGACGGGCGCCATCCAGGACCTGACGTTCACTCAAGCCGCATCCACCGTGACCGCGGCCATTTCCTGTGCACCGTGGTGGCTTGGCGAAGGAACATCTACCGATTCGCTGGTGTTCGCTGTATCGACGGACGCCGAAGGGAAAAACCAAATCACTGGGAGTCCCATAAGCATCCCCATATCTATCGCGGTCACGGGGCCGACCATTTCTTCCATCTCCCCGAATATAGTTGAATCAGGATGTCCCTCCTTCACCCTTGCCGTCAACGGGACTGGTCTCTCAGTTCCCGGGATGGTCGTGCGGTGGGATGGTACCGACTTGCCGACCACTTACATCAGTCCGACAACTCTTACAGCTACGGTCCCGGCCGTCGGCTGCACCGCAAGTGCTGGAATGATCTCTGTTCTGGACACATCCAATGGAACCGCGTCCAACTACTTTTATCTTGAGATCAAACTTCCTGGCGCCAATCCCCCTACCATATCCCCCACCTCGGCTGTCGCGGGAGGCCCGGGCTTCACCCTCACCTATATCGATCAAGGTACGACACCTTATATGTTGGACGGACTGTGCTGGAACGGCCAGAGGTTGGCATGCAAGCAAATCGGCCCAGACGCATTGACGGCGGAAATCCCCGCTAGCGCCATTGCAACCGCTGGTACTGCAATAATAAACACCTTATGTGAAACCACTGACTACCCTGGTGCCGGGATCGAATTCCCCATACAGGCTGCCGGGACCGTTTCAACATCTGGAGCAATTGCCGTTCCAGCCAACATGCCTAGTCTCCCTCGGAACTTGGCTTTGTCAGTCGGGTTGCACAAACACTGGGACCGCATGATCAGCCGCGATTAGCAAAATTCCGTGGTTGTATTCCGGAGCAAGGCAATGATTGGCTCCCATGTCAACGGCTTGCCCTTGGTCCGGAAGGTCACCTGGCCGCCGGCGACATCGAGCAGCCGCGAGTTGGCGATGCCGACCCAGTGCACGTAGCGGCCCAGGTAGGCCAGGGCCGAATAGTGGCAGCGTAGCCGTTCCGTCCGATGGGCTGGCCCTGGAGATGCTCCACCCGCCGACGGATCTCCTCCTGGGAGGTATGCTCGGCTGTCTTCCCGGTCATCTCCTGGAAGCGCCGAATCGACGCCAGGTATTGCTGGATGGTTCCCTTGGCCCGGTTCGCCATCCTAAGATCAGATTCGAGTCGCGCCAAAGCACAGGAGTGGCTCATGCATTACCTCCTTGGTTATGGGGCCGGTGCTCCAACACCGCCATAACCAAGGAGCATGCATTCAGCAATTCCTGCTAGTCAATTCCGATTCGATCGGGCTGCCGGCGCGATCCTCCTCCGGTTGCGAACGCAGCCTTCGTTCAACCACCATGGCAGCCCGTCCCAAACCCAAGGCTAGCGCGCAAGAACAATGCTGAGTGCGACGGACACCAGTATCACCAAAAACAGCCAGCGCCAGAGGGGCGGAACATGATGGCGGTTCCGCATGCGAGGTCCCTTGTCCTCAAGCGCCTGCAACATGAATTCCTCTTCTGAAACATTGAGAGGCTGGGAGGTGGATGGGAAGATCGGATCCGCCGCCTGCCCAAGGATGACCTTGCGGTAGGAATCCTGGTGCCGGGTGGCCTGGTCCGGCAGTTCGGCTTCGGGTTCCGGAGTGCCGGGACTGGGGTTTGGGAGTGATTTCAGGTCCGGATGGGCAACCATGGTGCGCCTCCATCCGTCTCCATTATCGGTTACACAGGATTCAGCGCCTCGAATCACTCATGGAATCAAGATTTAGTTTCCGCCCAGGGTCTGTGCCGGGGCTGATGGCGAAGGCAAAGAGCGTTTGGACGCTGGACACCTTGCCCTGGTGGACCTCGAGGCGGCGCTCAGGGCAGGGCACCAGCCGGCCCTATGAGCCAGCGCCGGATCTGCTCATACACTTCCGGCCGGGCCAGCAGATCCACATGGTTCATCCCATATCCGACCCATACGCGATCCTCCGGGAAGGACAAGCGGCGGCTGGCCTCCCGGTGCCGGCCCAGGGCGCTTTCCACGGGCACCAGTCCGTCCCCCAGGAGGCGCCCCTTCAGGGAGCCCCTGGACTCCCCTGCCATGGCGGCGATGGCGCAGCAACACACCCCCTCGGGGAGGGGTACGGGCAGCCGCGTGTCCCGATCGTGGGCGAAAGGCTCATGCCCCTGCCAGTCCTGGTCCAGGAGATTGCCGTAGCGAAGGTCGGTGATGCCAGCGCTGCGGAGATTTCCCAGCCGGCTGAAGGCGCTGGTGAACCGGCTTGCCGCCAGGCTGAGTTCCAGCAAGTGCCCCCATCGTTCCAAGGGAGAGCCATGGTGGGGGGTGCCCAGGAAGATCAGGTGCCGGAGGGAACCCAACCAGGCTTGGCCCGTAACTTCAGCCTGGTGGCAGGCGCTCCGGGCCACGAGGCCACCCATGCTGTGGGCGAGGATGGCCAGATGCTCCACGTGCTCCGGCCACCGGGCGAGGAGGGCTTCCAGCAGATCTGCCAAGGCACGGCCGTTGGTCGAAACATGAAGCCCGCTATTGTAGCGAAGGTGGAGAAGTGCATAGCCCAGGTCACGGGCCAGGGCCACATCCTGGCCATGGCTCTCCCGCACCCAATGCGGGTCGCTCAAGCACAGCCCATGAATCAGGAGGAGTATTCGGGTGCCCGGCTTCGGGATCGTCGCGAGGATGTCGGCAGTTTCCGGTACCAGGGGTCGGCCTTCGTAATGAAGACTCATGCTCAGGGCCAGGGGGTTGCCGGTGGCTGCCAGATGGTCCCCCACCACCCCATTCAGGGCCGCCCGCAGGGTTTCACTGGCGGGGGAAGCCGTTGGTCCACCCATGGAGGCCACGAAGGGGATCCGGGAGGCATCCACACCTTGGCCCAGGGCGCGGGTCATTGCGCGGATGACCTTGTAGATGCCGCCCTGGAGGCCCCGCCCCCGAACCGGCCGCAGGCCCACGCGAGCGGCGATCGAATGGCTGATGGCATGGTGAACGGTCTCCACCAGATCCGTCACACCGACGGTAGCTTCCACGGCCAACCGTGCGAGGCCCCGCAGGTCCGATGCATCGATGCGAAGATTCTGGCCCATCAGCACTGATGATGCTCCGGTTTCACCTCGGGGCGAGGTGCATTCGAAGGCGGGAGTGAAGGATCACCTCGCAGGCCTCATGGAACGCACCATCACGAACAGCCGGTATTTCCTCACGAGACGCCTGGGAGGCACCCCCACTGGGTGCGGTTGGAAATCTCAACATTCAGCCGCATGCCCAGCGCGGAGGCGGCCTCTCGCCAGATAGCCACGGTGCTGGCTCCGGGGGATGATGATTCAGTGGAAACCATGACCCAGACCAGCCATCCTGCTCCCTCCTTCTCGGTGCAAACCAGCGAGACCTTCATCAGCCGCGCCTACAGCCGCCTGACCGGGCACCAAACCTCCACCGGGCATCGGCTGATCCTCATCATGGTGCTGGCGGTGCTGGTGCACGTCACGGTCAGGTTCGTGGGCCTGCTCAGCGAATGGCTGGTCAGCAAGGCCCATGCCCCAAACCACACGCTGGACTTCTTCACCCAGAAACCGAAATTCAGTACGCTGGTGCGGCTCATCGCCAACACGGCCACATTCGTCATGTATTTTTTCGCGTTCGGCTTCCTCCTGGAGGAGGTGGGCGTCAACCTGACCGCCTATCTGGCCAGCGCGTCCATCATCGGGCTGGCCATCAGCTTCGGCTCCCAGGGCCTGGTCCAGGACATGGTCATCGGCCTGACCCTGATCTTCTCGGACGCACTCGACGTCGGCGACCTGGTCGAGATCGCCGGAACGGCCGTGGTGGTCGGCCGGGTCGAGGAGATCGGATTGCGCTTCACCAAGCTGCTCAATTTCTTCAACCAGGTGGTGTTTATTCCCAACCGCACCATCGCCAACGTCAGCCGGTTTCCCCAGGGCGGGATCCATGCCTACGCCGACGTCCAGATCCCGCCGGACCTGGCCCCGGACCAAGCCGCCGAGCAGGTGCGGCGGGTCGCCCAGGGGATGCGGGTGCAGTTCGGGGCGATCATCCTGGAAGAACCGGAGGTGGGGCCGGTGCGATCGGCGGCTGCCGGCGGCTGGGACTTCATCCGGGTGACCTTCAAGCTCTGGCCTGGCCAAGGCGGCCTGATCGAAACGGCCTTCCGCCAGCACATGGTCAGAGCCATGAAGACCGTCCAGGCCGACTACGCCGACTGGCAGGTCCTGGTGACTTATCGCGCCACCTGAGGCGGGGACCCCAATGCCGATCATGTGGCCAGTCCGTGGAGAGGAAAGATCGCCTTTTCAGATTGCAATGGGCAATCAGGACCCACATACTTTTTGCAAATAATCCGAATCTCGATGTGGTCACCTGGGGAATTGCGGTAGATTCGAACAATGTCTACTGGGTCGAAACGACCCAGGAAAACGACGTCCTGAATCAGGTTGGAATCGGCGGCGGTCGGGTCACCAAGCTTGCCGGCAATAATAATGGTCCTTATATCCTCCCTATCAACCTCGCACAGGATTCCTCCAACATCTATTTTGCGGACCAGGGCGGCACCACCAGGTACCTGGCAATATTTACAAGATTGCCAAAGGAAATGTGGGTGGTACGGCAATTGCGCAAAACCAAAGCCAGCCGCACTATATCGCTGTCAATTCCGCCAATGTTGTCAGGTACAATGACTGAAATGGCCAGATAAACACCACCTCGACGGCAGGAGGCGGAGTCACGAACCTGGCGACCCAGACGGGCAATCTCCTTCGCCGACATACCAGATAATGGCCGTGGACGCTGTCGATGTCTACTACATCGATATCGCCAGCAGCACCATCCGCAAGGTACCCCTCACCGGAGGATCTGCAGGGGTGGTCGGGTCGAGCATCAGCCCCACGAGCATCGCAATAAACGGGACGGCGGTCTATTGGACGGACGGGGTCAGTGGGCTTATAAATAAATTGACAAAAAGTAGTGGTGTGGTGACGAAAATTTCAGTGACGCCGGATGCCCCGGCGATATCGCCCTCGATTCAAGCTATATCTAATATATTGCCGATTATGCCATCAAAAAGGTGGCGCGTTTCTATGTGCCCATCTCGGTAGAGGCGAGGGCCCGGGAGCGCGGTCAGCCGCGCCCCCAGCAAGGAAGGCGACCATCAAGTCTGAGTGGCGCGCCAGAAGCATGGGCTGGTTGACGGCGACACTGAAGACCTCACCGTCGAATCCCACCTTCATCGGCCGCTGCGGGAACCGGGGAAAGGAATGATGCATCTTTTATATGCCCCAAGACCGGGGAAATGGGAGTGTGCATGAGATCCTTGCTTGTCGCCTTTCTCCTCGCCTGTCCCCTCCTTGCGGACAAGGGGTTCATCAACGAAATGGGCCGGGAGGTGCGGATCACGGCCTTCCTCGGCAAGACCCCCGGCAGTGGGGGCGTCCAGGTCACCCTCTATCCAGGTGAGCCGCCGGCATCTGACCAACCGGTTCAGGCTTGGGGGGCGGGGGCCGGCCCCCGGGCACCCCGCTTTCGAGGGTTTCTGGATACGCAACACGGGGTATGGGGCCCCCTGGTGGTGCCGCCCGGCGGTTCGGTGATCTTCTCGGGGGCGGCCGATCCGGGCCAGGAGAGCGGGATGGTCGTGCTCCGGATCTTCAGCGAGATGACGTTCGGAACCGGCATCTCGGAAAAGGATGACATCACCTACACGTTCACCTGGGCATCCCCCGGCGGACCCCGGGAGGTGCTGGGCCTGGGCCACAGCGGCGAGGAGCGGTTGAGCCTTCCGGGATCCACCACCTACCTGCACGGGCCGGCCGGAAGCGACCTGTTCCGCCTGAGGGAGCAAGGCGATTGCGGAACTCGCTGCGTCATCCTCTGACGGGACGGGGCTCTCCCCATCCGTTCAGAGGATGGCGCGGCTCTCGCCGAAAGTAGCAGAACGCTGATGCAGTATGCGCCTCGGTGGGTCTGCGCACCGCCGGCGCCTGGCACTGAAGTTGAGTTGGCCCCGCAACGGCCTCAGTCCGGCAGCAGCAGGCACACGGTGGTGCCCCGGCCCGGTTCGCTTTCGATCCGCAGGGTGCCCCCGTGCAGGCGGGCGATGGAATGGACGATGGCCAGCCCCAGCCCCGTGCCCAAGGCCTTTCCGTCCAGGGAGGCCCGGGTGCGGGCGAACCGGTCGCACACGTAGGGCAGTTCGGCCGCCGGGATTCCGCGGCCGGTGTCCCGCACCCGCACCTCGGCGCCCTGGGGCCCTGACCGGACGGTCACCTGGACCTGGCCGCCCCGGGGCGTGGCCTGCAAGGCATTGCCCACCAGGTTGGCCAGGGCCTGCCGCAGCAGGTCCGCGTCGCCGCTCAGGCGGCCCCCGGCGCTGCCCTCCAGCCGCACCTCCTGCTCTTCGGCGGAAGCCTCGAAGAAGGCCAGCACCTCGTCCACCAGGCGCTGCGGGTCCACCACGCCGCGCCTGATGGCCGTCCGGGGGTCCTCGGCCCGGGCCAGGAACAGCATGCGGGTGATCAGCTGCGACAGCCGCCGGAACTCCTCCAGGCTCGACTCCAGCACGCGCCGGTATTCCTCCCCCGGGCGCTCGCAGGAAAGGGCGACTTCCGCTTCCCCGGTCAGGTTGGTGATGGGCGTGCGCAGTTCGTGGGCAAGGTCGGCGGAGAACCGGGAGAGCCTGGAAAAGGCCTGCTCCAGCCGGTCCAGCATGTCGTTGAGGGCCCGCACCAGCCCGCGCAGCTCCTGGGGCGCGTCGGCCGGATCCAGCCGCTCCTGGAGCCGGTGCGCGGTGATGGTGCGGGTCGAGTCCACCATGGTCCGGATGGGCTCCAGGCCCCGGCTCGCGGCCCACCAGCCGAACACGGCGCAGGCGGCGCTGCCGAGCAGGAGGGCATAGATCAGTCGGTGCCGGTAGCTGACGACAAGCCGCTCGTCCTCGGTCGTCTCCAGGGCGCCCTGGACCCAGAAGCGCCCCACGGGCCGCTCCCGAAGCAGGTAGCGCCTTCCGTGAAGACGGCTCTGCCCGTTGCCGCCGAACCCCGAAGCCGGCAGGGACTCGGACATGCCCCGGGATTCGATGGTGACAAGGCCCCTGTCCAGGACCCGGAGCCAGACCTGGGGGTCGGTGGACGCGGCACCCTGGCCCAGGACCTCATCCTCCAGGCCGGCGCGGTTGCCCTGCTCCAGGGCCGCGGCCACCTCCTGGATCCGGCCCTCAAGCAGGCGCCGGTCGCGGACCTGGACCTCCCGCTGGAAGGCCCAGAAGGTGTACCCGGAGACCGCCACCAGGGCCCCCATGCTGCCCAGGGCGAAGGCCAGGGCCAGTCGCAGGCGGAGGCTGCCGCGCAGGGGTGCGAACCAGCTCCGGACCTCAGTCCACATCCAGCCGGTATCCCAGGGAGCGGACCGTGTGGATGAGCTTCTGCTCGAAAGGGTCGTCGACCTTGCGCCGGAGCCGGCGCACGGCCACGTCCACCGCGTTGGTCTCGGTATCGAAGCGCATGTCCCACACCTGCTCGGCGATGAAGGCGCGGGAAAGCACCTCGCCGCGTTTCCGGACCAGCAGGGAGAGCAGCAGGAACTCCTGGCGGGTCAAGCCCAGGAATTTCCCATTGCGCCTGGCGTCGCCCCGGAGCAGATCCAGTTCCAGGTCGGCCACGGAGAGGTTGTCCACCGGGCGCAGGAGCGGGCGGCGCAACAGCGTCCGCACCCGGGCCAGCAGTTCGGAGAACGCGAACGGTTTCACCAGGTAGTCGTCCGCCCCCAGTTCCAGCCCCTTCACCCGGTCGGGCACCGTGTCCCGGGCGGTGAGGAACAGCACGGGGGTCACCTGTCCGTTCTGCCTGAGGGCTTCGAGCAGGGACCATCCGGACCGTCTGGGCAGCATGACGTCCAGGATGATGAGGTCGAAGGCATTCTCCATGGCCATGAACAGGCCCTGGTCGCCATCCTGGGCCACCTGCACGCTGAAGCCGTTCTCGCCCAGCCCCTTCTTCAGGTAGGTGGCGGTTTTGGGTTCATCCTCGACGACCAGCAGCCTCATGCGCGGCACCCTCGGCCCGTCCAGTCTATCCCCCGCGCCCTCCCTCCCCGGCGTTCAGAAAGCAAACAATGACATGACAATTTCGTCATGTTCGGGTCCGGCCCGCCTTTGCGGACGATGGAATGGGTGTTCCCGAAGGAATGTCCCCGTCGGCGGACCCCACCCCAGGGGGCATGAGGCCCCCTGCCCTTTCAAGGAGGATTCCAATGAGTGCGATCCAGTCCGTCCAGGGCCGTTCCCAGGCCGACATCGCCGCGGCAGCCGGGGTTTCCGCACAGGCGCCGCACGCCCCGAATCCGGCGCCCGCGGCGAAGGCCCAGGCCCCTGCCGCGGATACGGTCCAGATCAGCAGCGCCGGCAAGGCCGCGTCCGAAGCCGCAGCCACGCCCGCTGCAGCCCCGGCGGCCAACCCGGGAACCGCCGCCAGCGCCGCCAAGACCCCACCCCAGCCGCAGACGGCGGCCCAGATCGCCCAGGACTCACCGGCACAACTCGCCCAGCTGGCCGCTGCGGGCAACACCACGGCCAAGCGGATCCTGGCACAGCGCGCCGCCGCCAAGAATCTTGGCCACGAGGCCAAACACAGCCAGGCCGCGGCTGCCCCGGCGAACGAGACTCCAGTGATCAAGTAGCTTCGCGCTGCCGTCTTACCGGCGCCCCCAGACCGTGGTATGCATGGATGGCAACCCAATCCACCCGGGAGGATCGCCATGCCAGCCCGCGTCCGGCACTGCATCATCTGGCTTTCCGGGCTGCTCGCCGCGGCCCGGCTCCTGGCCGCCCAGGTGGGCTGGATGGAGATCCACGTCCCTGGCGCCACCAGGGACGCCCCGGCCACGACCGTGGCCCTGTACTACCCGACCCAGGACACCGCGCGGGCCATGCCCATGGGGCCGTTCACGGTGAACGCGGCCCTTTACGGCAAGCCCGAGGCGACGGTCAGGGGGCTGATCATGATCAGTCACGGCACCGGCGGCTCCGAACTTGGCCACAGCCGGCTGGCCGAGGCGCTGGCCGGGCACGGATACCTGGTCGCCGCCCTGCGTCATCCGGGCGACAACTGGCAGGACAACTCCCTCCTGACCCAGCACCACGAGCGCTATTTCTTCGTGCGGCCCGGGCAGGTCAGCCGGGTCGTCGACGCCCTGCTGCTCGACCCCAAGTGGAAGGACCGCATCGCCCGGGACGAGCGCGGACCGCGCATCGGCGCGATCGGGCACTCGGCCGGCGGATACACGGTGCTGGCCCTGGCCGGCGGCGAGCCGGACATGGCGCGGCTGGCCAGGCACTGCGCCGAGGAGTGCGCCGAGGACCCGCTGTTCTGCAGCACCGGCCGCTCCCAGGGCCCGGCGCCCGCCACGGCCCCGCCTGCGGACCGCACCCCGCTGCGCGATCCGAGGGTGCGCGCCGTGGCCGCCCTGGCCCCGGTGAGCGTCCTGTTCAGCGCGGCCTCCCTGGCTTCCATCAGGGTGCCCACGGCGATCTACGAAGCCCAGTCCGACCGCTGGCTGGTGCCGCGCTTCCATGCGGAATGGGCCGCGCGGAACATCCCCGGCGTGCAGCTGCACCGGGTGCCCAACGCCTGGCACTTCGCGTTCATGGACACCCCCACCACGCCCTTGCAGACCCTGGACGGCGACATCGCCGCCGACCCGCCGGGCTTCGATCGCGCGGCCTTCCTCGCCAGGCTGGGCGGCGAATTGAACACCTTCTTCGACCAGGCCTGGCAGGCGCCGGGCGACAGGTAGGCGCAGCTACACCGGATCGTTCCAGGATGACCTTGCGGCGGCCGGCAGGGAGCAGCCATCCCGGAGCCCGGGCCTTTCGGTGATGCGGTAGGCCCCCAGCGCGCCGATGCCGAGCCGGGCGACCTTCCCGCCCCTGCCCCAGGGGTGGAAGCCGGCCTTCCCCGCCAGCCGGATGGAGGCGAGGTTGTCCTCCCGGACCATGTACCAAAGGGTCCGGCCTGAGCCCCGGGTCCTGGTGAAAGACGGCCCGCAGGGCCGCCAGCCCCAGCCCATGCCCCCGATGGTCCGGATGGGTCCAGATGCCTGAAGCCTGGAGGTCTCCGGGCCGCATGAAGGGGAACCGGAAATGCGCGGGGAGCAGGCAGGTGCGGTGCACCAGCGTTTCCCCGGCGAAGATCAGCACCAGGGCGTAATCCCTGGAAGCGAAGAGCCCAAGGGCATGGCACCAGCCCCAGGCGAGGAACGGCATGGCCGGCACCCCCCCGGGCCGGAGCCGGAACCACCCCGGGCGCCAGAACGCCAAGGTAAGCCCCGATGGCAGGGCCTCCATCCCGGGTTCCGAGCCCAGCGTTTTTTTAAAGAACAAGAAAGGGATACGTGTTTTCAACAAAATGAGCTTGCGCCTTCCGACTGGATTCAGAAGATTGGATGACGGCCGACACCTTTTGTCCCCTTTTTTCCCCAGCGGCATCCCGTATTTCGTGATTGACACCCACCCCGTCGCAGGCTATGCTCCTTCAACCAGAGGTTCCATGCCCACCTTCACCTTCGCCTATACCTACGCCTACCGCCTGTTTACCGGCGGGGGACAGGTCGTGGGGAGGGCGCTCAGCTAGAAGACAGCCCGAAAGCAATCCCACCAACCCGTCCGCCGCATCCTGGGGACGGGTTTTCTGCATGGACCCTCCCGTTTCCAGGCGCCGGCGGCAAGCATCCGGAGCACCGATGACCTCCCATCCCGCGTCCTACCCGCTCGATCCCATCCACGATGAAATGGCTGGCGTGGAGCCTCAGCTGATCCAGATCCTCGCCCGCCGGGTGCTCAATGAGCTCCTGGACCCTTCCCGGCGCACGCAGAAGGGCGCCAACTGCCTGGGCGACCCAAGCCTGCAGTTCGAGCAGCCCTCGGTCACCGAGATGCTCACGATCCACCGGTGCGGCTATCCCAGGGCCTACCACCTGAACGATGGGATGGGACCGGACATGGCGCTTCCGGTTCCGGCCCACGGGCGGTCCGTAGCCCATATCCTGCTAAATCTTAAGCGGTTGGCTTCCTGATCCGGCGGAACTGACGGGGCAGCGGATCATGCAATGAAGGAGGTGCGTCAGGATGTTCTGCATATTCCAGAACCCGGCCCCGGTTGTGCGCTCCGTGTGATCAAGGTCTTTGCTCAATCAGTTGCGGAACATCTCCGCAGACTCGGCCCATCCAAGCTGAGGTGATGCCACAGCGCCGACCCACCAGGCGGACCATCCTTTGGTAGTCCGCCATCAAATCCCGATTCAGGATCGGCTCGTGGTGGGCGATCCGATTCCGCAGTTCACGCAGCACCTTGAGGTCCAGATAAATCGCGTGGCGCAGATGCGCGACAGGGGCACTCCGACCGATATTGGGAAACACCTCATGGAGGAATGGAACCCACAGGCGGAGGTCATGGCGCTGAGTCAACATGTTCTGCCAGAAGACAAACTTCAGTTCGGGAATGACCTTGCCCGTGGCCCGGAAATTCCGCCTGGCGCCAATGATCTCTCTGCGCGCGCTCCATTCCCGCATTGGGTCGGGAAGGCTCCGCTCGAAACCGGGCGACCAGGGCCAGCCATGTCCGTACACATGTTCGATGGCCTCGGCAACGGCGTTCCTCACCACGATCTCGCAAATGTGGAGAGGAGCGAGGAGCGCAGCAGATACCCTGGCGTTCCAGGCATAGAGATTCAAGGCCGCCAGATCCTCGTCGCCCTTGGCCGCTGAGGCGATCTCGAAAGTTTCCAGGCGGGCGGCCGAAAGGGCTTTTCTGACCGCTTGAATTAGATCCTTGTTGGGCATGCTGGACACTTTCGTGGAAGGGGTTAAACTTCAGCTGTTCGCCACGGGACTTGTTGGCTATCGCCTCCCCCTGTGGACACACGACCCGGAGCCCGCCCTAGGCGGGCTCCTTTCATTGAAGGGATGATCGCCATCTCCATCGCGTGACACTTCCAGTTGGATTCCTCGCGCGTCATCCATTGAGCGGTGTTGCGCAGTTCGGCGGTGCCACCCTCAGCCGGGGCTCGTCCTGCGCAGGCGGACATTGTTCCCCGCCGCTGGATCGAGGCCAAGCACGTCCAGCGATCCGAACAGCGAAACGACCCCTATGATGACGAAGGCCAGCCGGAAATGGCCCACGGGGATGGCCCCCGGGGCCGCGCCCGGGACCAGCAGGCCCGCGACCCTGAGCGCCACGGCGCCCAGGGCGATGCCCATTGCCATGAACAACTGCTGGACCATGTTGAACACCGTGTTGGCGCCGCTCATCCAGCCCTCCGGCACATCGGCGAACGCGAGGGTGTTGAGTGCGGTGAACTGCATGGAACGGGTCATGCCGCTGGCGAACAGCAGCGCGACGATCACCGGCACCGGGGTGGCGGGGGTCAGCAGGGCGCAGCCGAAGATGGTGGCGGCGTTCAGGGCGCCGTTGACCAGGAGCGTGGCGCGGAAGGAGAAGCGGCGCAGGATGGGCGTGGTCATGGGCTTCATGACCAGGTTGCCGGCGAACACCGCCAGCACCAGCGACCCCGCGACGAAGCCGTTGAGCCCGAACCCGATCTGGAACAGCAGCGGTATCAGGAACGGGATGGCGGCGATGGCCATCCGGTAGAAGGCGCCGCCCCGGACGGTCACCGCGTAGCTGCGGATGACCATGGACCTCAGGTCCATCAGGGGGTGTTCATGGCGCCGGGCATGGATCCATGCCCCCGCCCAGACGGCGGCGGTGCCCACCAGCACCGCGGCCACGGTGGCGCGGGAAGCCTGGTCGCGGCTCACCAGCTCCAGCCCGTAGACCAGGGTGAAACAGGCCGTGCCGGTGAGCACGAAGCCGACGCCGTCGAAGGGCCGCGCCGGCTCCCGGCCCGGGGGCAGCAGCCGGAGCGCCGCCACCAGGGCGGCGAGCCCCAGCGGCACATTGAGGTAGAAGATCCAGTGCCAGGACGCGTAGGTGGCGATGAAGCCGCCCAGGGGCGGCCCCAGCAGCGGCGCGGCCAGGCCGGGCCAGGTGATGGTGGCGATGGCGTTGATCAGCTCGTGCTTCTCGGTGGTCCGGAGCACGGCCAGCCGGCCCACGGGCATCATCATGGCGCCGCCCGCCCCCTGGAGGATGCGCGCGAGGGTGAAGGCGGCGAGGCTCTGGCACACGCCGCAGAGCATCGAGGCGGCGGTGAACACCACGATGGCGCCGGCGAAGACGGTGCGCAGGCCGAAGCGGTCCGCCATCCAGCCGCTGGCCGGGATCAGCGCCGCGAGGGTCAGCAGGTAGGCCGACACCCCGATGTTCAGGTCCAGGGCGTGGACGTGGAAGGTTTGCGCCATCTGCGGCAGGGCCGTGATGATGACCGTGCCATCCAGGTTCTCCATGAAATAGGCCCCGGCCACCAGCAGCGCCACAGCCGAGCCGCGCGACAGGGAAGGTTTCGGGAAGGGCATCCTTCAAAATACCAATTTTTCATCATCCCTGGCAATCACGGTTCCGGTCCGGGAACCTGGCCGCGGAAGACGCCATCAAGGAACGAGGCGGGCACGGACCCGAACCTGCGCGGGGAGGAGAACATGCCGCTGACGGAGTACAGGCGCAAGCGCCGGTCCGGCCGGACGCCGGAGCCGAAAGGCCGCGCCGGCCGGAGCCGCGGCCCGCTCCGCTTCGTGGTCCAGCGGCATGACGCCGCCCATCGCCATTTTGACCTCCGCCTGGAACTGGATGGCGTCCTGCTTTCCTGGGCGGTTCCGAAAGGGCCCGCCATGGAGCCGGCGATCAGGCGCCTGGCGATCCAGGTGGAGGACCACCCCCTGGACTACCTGGCCTTCGAGGGCGACATTCCGCCGGGCCACTATGGCGCCGGATCGGTGCGAATCTGGGACCGGGGGACCTACGCGGCCGCCGGGGCGGCCGGTTCCGCCGAGTCCCGGCGCAGGCTCCGGGAAGGCCTGGCCAAGGGGCACCTGGTCCTGGACCTGGCCGGGGAGAAGCTGCGGGGTGAATACCATCTCCTGCGCGCCCGCACGGGCAAGCCGAACACCTGGCTGCTGTTCAAGCCCGCGGGCCGGGACGGGCCCCCGTCACCCATGCTGGCCACCCTGGTGGACGCCCCCTTCGACCGGGAGGGCTGGCTGTTCGAGACCAAGTGGGACGGGAACCGGGTCCTCGCCCAGGTGGACCGGGGCAAGGTCCGCCTCTGGAGCCGCAACCGGAAGGACTGGACCCGGCTCTACCCGCCCGTCGCCGAAGCGCTCGGCAAACTGGACCGGAAGGCGGTCCTGGACGGCGAGGTGGTGGTCCTGGACCGGGCGGGTCGATCGGACTTCGGGGCCCTCCAGCGCTGGCCGGAGACCGGGGAAGGCGAACTGGCCTACATGGTGTTCGACTGCCTCGAACTGGACGGGCGGGACCTGAGGCCACTTCCCCTGGCCGAGCGCCGGCAGGCCCTGCGGCCGCTGGTGGCAGGCCTGGCCCGCGTCCGCTTCAGCGAGGCGATCGAGCGGGACGGCATCGCCTGCTACGACGAAGCGCGCAAGCGCGGGCTCGAGGGCATCATCGCCAAGGACGGCGCCAGCCCGTACCAGCCGGGGCGGCGTTCCCGGGCCTGGCTCAAGGTCAAGACCGGCGCCCGCCAGGAAGTGGTGATCGGCGGGTTCACCGAAGGGCGGGGCGCCCGCCGGCATCTGGGCGCACTGCTCGTCGGCGTCTACGAGGGGCCGGACCTGCGCTACGCCGGCCGCGTGGGCTCCGGCTTCGACGCTCGCACCCTGGCCCATCTGGCCCAGGTCCTGGGGAAAAGGCCAAGGAGCGCCTCTCCCTTCGCCGATGCCTCCAGGATCCGCGGCACGGTCCACTGGGTCGCTCCGGACCTGGTCTGCGAGGTGGCATTCCGCGAATGGACCCGTCATGGGCGCCTGCGCCAGCCCCTGTTTCTCGGCCTGCGCGCCGACAAGGATCCCAGGGACGTGAAGCGGGAATCCCCGGCGGCGGCGCCCATCCTGCCCGGATCCTTCAGGATCGCCCGCCCCGGCAAGGTGTTCTGGCCCGCGGAAGGCTTCACCAAGGGCGACCTGGCGCGCTACTACGAGACCGTCGCCGACTTCCTGCTGCCCATCCTGAGGGACCGCCCCGAGGCCATGCACCGCTTCCCGGACGGCATCGGCAGGCCCGGTTTCCACCAGCAGAACCTCCAGCGCCATCCCGACTGGATCCGCACGGTCCGCCTCCGGCCCGGGACCGTGGACCGGGAGATCGCGTTCCTTTTGTGCGACAGCCTGGACGCCCTCCTCTACATGGTCGACCTGGGGTGCGTCGACCTGAACCCCTGGCATTCCCGGGTGGCCAGCCTGGACCGTCCGGACTACCTCCTGCTGGATCTTGACGCCAAGACGGCCGGATTCCCGGCCGTCCTCGAGGTGGCCCGGGAAGCCCGCCGGATGCTCGAGGACCTGCGCCTGGCGAGCGTGCCCAAGACCTCCGGCAAGACCGGCATCCACATCTGCCTGCCCCTGGGAGCCCGGTACTCCTACGACCAGGCCCGCGCCCTGGCGGAGGGGCTGATGCGCGCGCTGAACCGGAGGCTGCCGGACCTCACCAGCGTCGAGCGCCTTCCGGAACGGCGCCCGGGCCGGGTCTACCTGGATTTCCTGCAGAACCACAGGGGCAAGACCATGGCGGCGCCGTACTCGGTCCGTCCGGTCGCGGGCGCCCCGGTCTCCACGCCCCTGGACTGGAGCGAGGTGACCCGGGGCCTCACCCCCTCGGCCTTCACCCTGGTCACGGGCCCGGCGCGGTTCCGGCGGGTGGGCGACCTCTGGGCCCCGGTGCTCGGTCCCGCGGTCGACCTGCCCGGGGCCCTGGCGGTCCTGCGCGACTCCGAAGCGTCGCCCGCCCCGTTCCCCGTCACTGCATCTGGAAGTAGCCCGAGAATTCCGTCGAGCCGTCGTCCGTCATGAGCACCAGCACGGAGGGGGAGCCCTGGAGGAGATAGGCCAGCCCCGTGTAGGTCTGGGCCGTGCCCGAGGCGGGGGTGTAGGTGAGGGCGGCGTTGAAGGCGTTGAGCCCCGGAGCCACGGCGGTCAAGGTGCCCGACAGGGCCCCCTTGGGATCCGATCCCGTCAGGGCTCCCGCCGCGGTGAGGGTGAAGGTCCCGCCCAGCCCCGAGGAGGTCTGCTGGGGCGAGGTGGCCACGTAGTTCCCGGCCAGGCTCGCGAGCTGGACCGCGACGTTGGCCGCGGGGTCGGGGGCGAGATTCGATGCTGACCGTGCCCAGGGGGACGGTGATCGTGTCGTTGATGGCCGTGGAGGAGACGGTCCCGCCGATGGTGCCGTTCTGCTTGGGATAGCCTCCGGCGGCGTAGAGGGCGCTGGGGAAGATCACGATGGAGCCGCCCAGCGCGTTGCCGCTCACGGTGAAGGTCCCGCTGCCCTCCAGGACGTTGGAGTCCAGGCTCCGGAAGGCGTAGGTGGTGGGCAGGACCAGGGCGTGGTAGGTGGTCCCGCTGGCGGTGGCGGTCCAGGCTCCGGAGATGTCGACCGGCGGGGAAGTCTGCTGGGGCGGCGGGGTGGAGGTGCTGCCGCCGCCTCCGCCTCCGCCACCGCCGCAGGCCAGGAGACCACCCAATCCCACGGCCAGAAGCGCCCGGCTCATGGCTTGCGCCACATTGGAAACAGTCCTCCCCTGAGGAAGATGGCCCATCGGTTCCTCCTTTCGCCCCTTGAAAACAGCATGAAAAATAAATTAAGATGAAAGATTCGCAACCATAAAATGCAAATTTCATCCACGCCCTTCGGGCAGGGGCGTCCTCCCGCGGTCGGAGGTCCTCGCGGAACAGCAGACGCGCCAGGTCCCAGGAAAATGGGCGGGCCAGGAGCTATTTCAGCGCTTCAGGGTCCCCGGCCAGGAGCTTCACTTCCCCGGCTCCCGGCGCCGCGCATTCCACGGCGCCCCTGGCGCGCAGGAAATCGCCCACCAGCGGCAGGCACCCGGGGGAGAAATAGCAGACATAGTCCCCGCCCGGATCGGCCGGCCCGAACATCGCCACGTCCTTGGCCCGCATGCGCCCCGTGACCATCTGGAACTTCTCCTGGAGGTGGGTGTGCAGCCCCTTGGCCACATCCTCCGCGGATAACTGGATCTTCAGCCACGCCATGACCGCCTCCTTTATTCATTAAGAATTAGCATAACGCCAGGATGAATGTCGCCGTCCTTGCGAGGTTCCGTTGGCGGGAGGCGGGGAGAGGGGCTATGCTCGTCGCAGGTGATTTTTTTCATCACAACAGATGTTTAAACACCTAATTTCCACCCCCGCCCCCTGGAGATCCCCATGGAAAGCCCGGCCCAGCCCGTCCTGTTCGTATCCCACGGCGCCCCCACCCTGGCTTTGGCTGGCGGGGCATGGGAAGCGTCCCTGCGCACCTGGGCCGGCACCCTGGCCGGGGTGCAGGCGATCCTGGTGGTCAGCGCCCACTGGGAAAGCCCCGGCCCCATCCAGGTCATGGCCCATCCGCATCCCGAGACGATGCACGATTTCGGTGGCTTTCCCGAACCGCTGTTCCGGATGCGCTACCCATCGCCCGGCGCCCCGGCCCTGGCCGGGCGGGTGGTGGCCTTGCTTCGGGCCGGAGGCCTGGAGGCCGGGCTGGACCCGGTCCGTCCCCTGGATCACGGAGCCTGGGTGCCGCTGCGGGCGGCATTCCCGGATGCCCGGATCCCCGTCATCCAGGTGTCCCTGCCCGTCCCCCGGACGCCGCGGGCCCTCTACGACCTGGGCCGGGCGCTGGGCCCGCTGCGCCGGGAAGGCGTGCTGCTGATCGGCAGCGGCGGCATCGTGCACAACCTCAGGATCCTGGACTGGTCCGACCACTCGGCCCCCGACGCCTGGGCCCTGGATTTCGAAGCCTGGATCGAAGGTCGCCTGGCGCCCCTGGACGCCCCCGCCCTGTTCGAAGCGGCGCGCCTCGCCCCGGGCTACGCCAAGGCGGTGCCCACGACCGAGCACTTCGACCCGCTGTATTTCGCCCTGGGCGCGGCGGACGGCGCGCCCGTGCGGACCGTGCACCAGGGCTGGCAGATGGGCAGCCTCTCCCTGCGCGTCTGGGCCTGGGGATGAAAAAACGGAGGGACCTCGCGGTCCCTCCGTGCATGATGCCGAACGAGGCCTAGTGCTTCTTGATGGCGTAGGTACTTGGCGGGAACCTTGACGCCGGTGGTGTCGAGGAACTTCTTGCCGTTCAGGCCGCCGAACACGTAGGTGTCCATGTAGACAAGGGCCATGTTCTTGGAGCGCACGCCGGTGTTGCTGTCGGTGTAGAACGCGCCGTTCCACTTGGCGCCGGGGGTGCACTTGCCGTAGGCGGCGAAAGCGTCCTTCAGGTTGCCCTTCTTGGCCGTGCCCTTGATGCAGCGGATGGCGTATTCGCCGAGGCCGGCGGAAACGGTGTAGCCGCTGCTGAACGCCCAGGTGCCGAACCGGCCGCTGCCGCCCTTGGCGATGACGCCGGCTTCAACCTTCTTCAGGATGGCGGGGAAGTTGCCCGCTTCCTTGGAGAGGTCCAGGCCCAGCGCGCCGGGGTAGCCCATGAGGGGGGAAGGCAGGTCGGCTTCGACGAAGACGCCGTTCTTGGAGGCCAGCAGCTGCTTGAGCAGGGGCTCGGTGTGGGCGTCGTTGGTGCAGAACATCGCCACCTTTTCGCCGTTGGGGCCGTACTTCTTCAGCCACGCCGGAACCTTTTCCAGGATGAACTGCTGCGCGCCGGCGACACCCACATCGGAGGTCGGGTCGGGGGCGGTTTCGAAGGCGAACTTCACGCCCAGGTCCTTGCAGGCCTCTTCCATGATGGATCGGCGGCGGCCGAGGCTCTCATAGGACATGTGGCGGGGGAAGGAGATGTGCACGAAGGTCTTGGCGCCCATCTGCTTGGCGGCCCAGATGATGGTGTAGCCGCGGGAGACGAAGTCGTTGTTGGCGACGAAGTCGGCCGAGCCGGAGATGACGAGGGGATCCTCGGCGGCCTCGCCGGCGAAGCAGAGCATGTCGGGGCGCTTGGCGTGCACGCGCTTGAAGGCCTCGGCGGTGCCGGGGATCGCCTGGTTGACTACGATCGCCTTCATCTTCGGGTCGTCCGCCAGGGAGACCACGTTGGAGATGAAGGTTTCCTGCTGGGACATGAAGTCATCAGGGTAGGTCTGATGCTGGATCATGCCGCCGGTCTTGACGGAGCCGTATTCCTTGATGAGCTGCCTCGGCGCCGCGCAGATCGTCCTCGGACTGGGAAACGGTGCCGGTTACGATGCCGACGTGGAACGGCGCGTCAGCCATCGCGTTGCTGCCGATAAAGAGCATCGCCGCGGGCACGAGGGCCGTGGCGAGTCTGGTCAACCTACTCATGTTGCCTCCTGGAAGAGAATGCTTGTTGGACGTCAATTGTATTCCCGAAAAACCATGGTTCCGGGGAAAAGGTTGCAAGGAATTTACACCTCGAAAATTAATTTATAAAAATTTTTTATAAAATAAACTGTGAGTTGGATCATTGAGCCGAATATTGACCGAGGGTCAATATATGGAGTATAGTGCGCCATTTTTCATGAAAAGCAAGGCTGAAAGCCCAGCCCCGGCCCGCCTCCGCACGATTCCGGCAAGGCCGGCGCCGGTCGGTTTTTACACCATCCGGCCTTGCTTGACCGACCGGATCGCCGGCCTGGCACAAGGCCCGGAAGGCCCCCTGGATCTGGTTCCCGGACGATGGGGCCGGTGCCTCGCCGAAGCCGTGGGTGGGTTCCGTGGGCGCCGTTCGGTGGCGAGAAAGGAATAAAATAAGAATTTTATGCATTTTTCTTGGACCTTCGGCTCAGGGGGAAAATTAGAATTTCATTTGAACTTGAAACAATGGAAAATAACATTTTTGATTTTCATTCATCACTTTTTTTTCATTTCGCATCATTTAATATTATGGCTTTTTTGCGAAATGTATCCGACTGCTCCGTTTTGAATCAAACAGAACCCCTTTCCCAGCGTTCAGTCAACGGGAAAAAAAGCACTATTGCCAGTAAATTGTTCGCTCACCCGGGCCTTTGCTCCGGGAAGGACGATCGCGCCCCGGCCGAAGAGCTACACTTAGGCATCCCGATGGAGGCATTCCCATGTTCAGCGCGCGGACGTACGTGGATCGCCGAAGCCGCCTGGCCGGCCAGTTGGGTTCAGGGCTGCTCCTGTTCCTGGGCAATGACGAAAGCGCCATGAACTACGCCAACAACACCTACCCGTTCCGCCAGGACAGCAGCCTGCTCTACTTTTTCGGCGTGGACCGCCCCGGCTGCGCGGCGCTCATGGACCTGGACGAAGACCGCACCGTGCTGTTCGGCGACGACCTCACCCTGGACGACATCGTCTGGACGGGGCCCCAGCCATCCTGGGCCGAACTGGCCGCCCGCGCCGGCATCCCCGCCACCGCCGGCGCCGATGCGCTGGCCGCTTGCCTGGAACGCGCCAAGGACCGCAAGGTCCACTACCTCCCTCCCTACCGGCCCGAGCACCGGGAGAAGCTGTTCCGCCTCCTGGGCATCCACCCCGACCAGGCCGACGCCCGGGCCTCGGTGCCGCTGATCCGGGCCGTGGTGGAGATGCGCGCCGTCAAGAGCGCCGAAGAGATCGCCGAGATGGAGCGGGCGGTGGACGTCAGCGTGGACATGCACCTGGCCGCCATGCGCATGGCGCGGCCGGGCGTGCGCGAGACGGAGATCGCCGCCAGGGTCACGGAGATCGCCCTGGCGGCGGGCGGCGCCCTGGCCTACCCGGTGATCGCCACCGTGCACGGGGAGACCCTGCACAACCACGCCGGCCGGACGATGCTCGAAAGCGGGCACATGTTCCTGCTGGACGCCGGGGCCGAGACGGCTTCCCACTATGCCGGCGACCTCACCAGCACCTGCCCGGTGGGCCCGGACTTCACCGGACGCCAGCGGGACGTCTACGAGGTGGTGCTGAGGGCGCACCTGTCGGCCATCGACGGCCTGCGGCCCGGGGTCCCGTTCCGCGACGTCCACCTCGCCGCCTGCCGCACCCTCGCCGAAGGGCTGAAGGACCTGGGCCTCATGAAGGGCGATGCGGCCGACGCCGTGGAACAGGGCGCCCACGCGCTGTTCTTCCAGTGCGGCCTGGGGCACATGATCGGGCTGGACGTCCACGACATGGAGAGCCTGGGCGAACGCTGGGTGGGCTACGAAGGCGAACCCAAGAGCCCTCAGTTCGGCCTGAAGTCCCTGCGCCTGGCGCGCCCGCTGCAGCCGGGCTTCGTCCTCACCGTGGAGCCGGGCCTCTACTTCATCCCCGAGCTGATCCGGCGCTGGGAGCGCGACCGGAATTTCACGGATTACATCAACTACGCGAAGCTGGAAAGCTTCCTGGACTTCAGCGGCATCCGCATCGAGGAGAACGTGGTGGTCACCGGGACCGGCCACCGCATCCTCGGCAAGGCGCGCCCCCGGACCGTCGAGGAGATCGCCCGCGTGCGCGAAACCTAGCATGCGCATCACCGGCATCAAGGCCCTCCCCCTCGCCATCCCCAGGCTCAAGGCGCTCAAGGTCGCCTACGCTACCCGCACGCTCTACCAGGGCTTCCTGGTGCGGCTGACCACCGACGCGGGGCTGACCGGCCTGGGCGAAGCGGCGCCCAATTTCGAAGTGTGCGGGGAAACGGTCGAAGGCACCGGGGAAGCCATCGCGGCCATGGCGCCCCTGGTGGCGGGGCGCGACCCCATGGAACGCGAAGCCATCCTCGGCCTGCTCGAGCCCTGGCGCCAGGCCCACGCCGCGGCGCTGGCGGCCTACGACATCGCGCTGTGGGACCTGGCCGGGAAGATCGCGGGGCTGCCCCTCTGCGCGCTGCTGGGGGGCGCCCGCAAGCGCATCGCCAACGCCATGACCATCGGCATCCTTTCCCTGGACGAGACGGTCGCGGAAGCCCGCGCGATCCTGGCCGGCGGGCGCTTCAGGGAGATCAAGCTGAAGCTCGGGCTCGACCCCGGGCTAGACGTGGCGCGGGTCCGGGCGGTGCGGTCGGCGCTCGGGCCGGATTTCCCCCTGCACGTGGACGCCAACCAGGGCTACGACCGCGAAGGCGCGCTGCGGGTCCTGGAGGCCCTGGCGCCTTCGCGCATCGCCTTCGCCGAGCAGCCCGTGCCCGCCCGCGACCTCGATGCGCTGAAATGGGTGAGCGAGCGCAGTCCCATCCCGGTCATGGCCGACGAGGCGGTGCATACGCCTGAGGACGCGCTGGCGCTGGTGCGCGCCCGGGCCTGCTCGATGCTCAACATCAAGCTGCAGAAGGTCGGCGGGCTTTCCCGCGCCCTGGACGTGCTCGCCATCGCCAGGGCCGGCGGGATGCCCTGCCTCATCGGCTGCATGACCGAGACCGTGGTGGGCATCGCCGCCGGGGCCGCGCTGGCGCTCGGTTCGTCCAACGTGACCCACGTGGACCTGGACGGCCACGTGGACCTGGCCTTCAATCCGGCCACGGGCGGCGTGCGGGAGGAGGGGGACCATCTGGGCGCCACCGGCGCCCCCGGCCTTGGCCTGGAGCTCGATGGAGCGCACCGTCAGCGTTTCGAGCAGCTGGCCAACCTCCTTTCTTGAGTTTTCCCAGTTACCTGATTGGCAAATTGATGGAAAATGGGACGTTTCCTGATTTTTCTGCGAAGGGTGGCCGGATGGACTACTGGAAGAACCTGACGATCAGGAAGAAGCTGACCTGTTCCTTCATCGGGCTGACCGTCCTGCTGGGGCTGGTGTCCGCCTTCGCCACCGGCATCATGCTGCGCCGGGCCCAGTCCAAGGCCATGCTGGTCAAGGCCGACAGCCTCGCCAATCTGCTGGGCGAGGCGGTGGCCCCCACCATCCTGACCGATGAGCGGGACCTGTCGGGCACCACCGAGCGCGCGCTGAACTTCATCAAGAGCGACAAGGACGTCAGCCTGGCCGGCGTGGTGGTGGTGCAGAACAGGAAGCAGGTGGTGGAATTCCAGAAGAAGTTCACCGATGACCCGAAGGTCGACGGCTTCTTCATGGCCGGCCCGCTGGCGGCCACCGGCGCGAGCCGGTACCAGCGGGGCGGCTACCAGGTGCTGGCCAGCCCCATCAAGGTGAAGGGCGCGGAGGCCGGCAAGGACTACTACCTCATGCTGGTCATGAACCAGGACAGCATCGACCGGGAACTCCGGTTCAGCTATGCTGCTGATGCTCCTCCTGGGCCTGGGCATGGTGGCGCTCGGGTTCGCGGCCGCCTTCCTGCTCAGCAACGCCATCGTCAAGCCCCTGGACGTCATCAAGCAGGGCATGCATGACATCTCCGAAGGCGAGGGCGACCTGACCGCGCGCCTGGACGGCCGGCGGCAAGGACGAGATCGCCCAGCTGTCCGCCAACTTCAACCGCTTCGTGGAGAACATCCAGGGCATCGTCAACCAGGTGATCGCCATCTCCGGCACCATCGCCTCCGGTTCGCTGCAGATGAGCGCCGGCATGAGCGAGATGGACTCCACCGCCGAATCCATCGCCCAGACCGCCGAGAACCAGAAGACCAGCGTGCAGCCAGGCCACCGACAAGGTGGGCACCATCGCCCAGTCCTCCCAGATCATCTACGCCAACGTCGGCAACGCCCTCAAGGTGTTCGAGCAGGCCCAGGAAGCCGCCGCCAGGGGCGGCGCCGCGGTGGACGAAGTGGTCACCGGCATGGAGGCCATCAACACCAATTCCAAGCAGATCGGCAACATCCTGACGGTCATCACCGAGATCGCCAACCAGACCAACCTGCTTTCCCTCAACGCCGCCATCGAGGCCGCCAAGGCCGGCGAGCACGGCAAGGGCTTCGCGGTGGTGGCCGAGGAGGTGCGCAAGCTGGCCGAGCGCTGCGGCCAGGCGGCCAAGGAGATCACGCGTGCTCATCAAGCACCTCCAACAAGAGCATCCAGGACGGCAGCACCATGGTGCACGCCGCCGGCTCCGGCCTGAAGCACATCCAGGAAGCCATGCCGCCAGCGGCGAGCACATCCAGGCCATCGGCGGCCAGAGCCACGCCCAGAGCCAGGACAGCAGCGCGGTGGTGGGCTTCATGGGCGACCTGACCGGCATCGCCGAGCAGAACGCCGCCGCCACCGAGGAGATGGCCGCCACCATCCGCGAAACCAGCCGCACCGTGGACGAACTGAGCAGGGCCGCGGAGAGCCTCAACGCCCTGGTGGCGCGGTTCAAAGTCTAGGAAAACCTGAAAGGCTGATATCACCGGGGGGACGGCATGGTCCACTTTGTCCATGAGTTGATAGAGCGCCAATTCAAGCTCCAGGAAAACAGGACGAACATCACCACCGAAATCCTGGCGGGCATCACCACCTTCGCAACCATGGCCTATGTCCTGGCGGTGGTGCCCAAGCTGATGGGCGAAGCGGGACTGCCGCCGGGATCCATCCTGACCGCCATGGTCGTGATGGTGTTCCTCACCACGGTGGCCATGGGCCTGTACACCAACCGCCCCTTCGCCCTGGCCCCCGGGATGGGCGGAGTGGCGATATTCTCCATCACCCTGGTGCAGATCCAGAAAGTCCCGGTGCCGGTGGCCTGCGGGATCATCTTCCTGAGCGGCATGCTGTTCTTCCTGGTCACCCTGCTGGGCATCCGGGACCTCATCGTCAGGGTGGTGCCGAAGGGGATCAAGATCTCCATCAGCGCGGGGGTCGGGCTGTTCCTTTGCGTCCTGGGCTTGCGCAACGCCAGGATCATCGCCGCCAGCACCGAGAAGACGGCCCTGTCCTTCGGCAACCTGGCGCAGCCCATGGTGCTCCTGGCGGTCATCGGCTTCGCCCTCCTGCTCGTGCTCCAGGCCCGCAAGGTCCATGGCGCCGCCCTGATCACCATCATCCTCACCACGCTCATCGGCATCCCCATGGGCGTCACCAGGATCCCCACGACCTTCTGGTCCCTGCCGGCTTCCGTCGCGCCCGTGGCGTTCCATTTCGACCTCGCCGGCGCCTTCAACCTGAAATACCTGCCCTACCTGTTCGCCTTCTTCCTGCCGGACTTCTTCTCCAGCCTGGGCACGGCGCTGGGCGTCTCGAACAAGGCCGGCTTCCTGGACAAGAATGGCGATCTGCCGGGCCTGAACCGGGTCTTCCTGGTCGATTCCGTCGCCGCCACCCTGGGTTCCCTGTTCACGATCCCGGTGCTGATCACCTACCTGGAGTCCGGCGCGGGCGTCGAGGCCGGCGGACGGACCGGGCTGACCGCCATCACCACCGCCCTCGCCTTCCTCTCCGTGCTGTTCTTCACCCCGATCGCCCTGATGATCCCGGCGGCGGCCACCGCCTCGATCCTGGTCTACGTGGGGATCAGCATGCTCTCGGGGCTGCGCAACCTCGACTATCTCGATGCCACCGAATACCTGCCGGCCTTCCTGTGCATCGCCCTCACCGTGTTCACCTTCAACATCGGCAACGGGATCGCGGCCGCCTTCATCGCCTTCGTGCTCATGAAGGCCGCCGGGGGCCGGGCCCGGGAGCTGGGGGTCTGGCATTACGCGCTGGGCCTGGTCCTGGTCTACTATTTCTATTCGCTGTCCAGCCTGAGATAAAAGGAGGATAGGACATGCCTTCGATCGAAGGGGCCGGCCGGCCCGAGGCCACGCTGGGACTGGAGGAATTCCTTCGCCTGATTCCGAAAGCGGAACTCCACTGCCACCTCCTGGGAGCGGTCCGCTACGAGACCTTCCTGGACCTGGCCCGCGAGGCCCGGGCCCCCGTGCCCAGGGCCACCATCAACGCCATCTACACCCGCGGCGAGAAGCCGGTGGGCGCGATCCCGGGGCTGCGCGCCCTGGAGGAGCATCTGCTCAAGCGGGACGAAGACCTCCAGCGGATCACGTATGAGTATCTGCAGGACGCGGCCAGCCATGGGGTGCGCTACAGCGAGTTCTTCTGGAACCCCACCGGGACGGTGAAGGGTTCCGGCATCCCCTATGCCCGGGCCCAGGCGGCCATCGTGCGGGGGATCCACGCCGCCCGGGCCGATTTCGGCATCATCGCGCAGATGATCCCCAGCATCGACCGCGAGGCCGACCCGGCCGAAGCGGTCACCATGATGGAATGGGTCCTGGCCGACCGGGTCCCGGAGGTGCAGGGCATCGGCATCGACTACCGGGAGCCGGAGCATCCGCCGGAACGGTTCTGGAAGGCCTATCGCATGGCCCGGGCGGCGGGCCTGAGGACCACCGCCCACGCGGGCGAGTACGGAATGCCCTGGACCAACGTCGAGACCGCATTGGAACTGCTGGGCGTCGACCGCGTCGACCACGGCTACACCGTGCTGGAGAACCCGGCCTTCGCCCGGAGCTGTGCGGAAAGGGGGATCGTGTTCACGGTGGTGCCGACCAATTCCTACTACAAGCGCACCCTCCCGCCCGGGCGCTGGGCCGCGGAGCATCCGATCCGGTTCATGCATCGGCTTGGCCTCAGGATCCATCCCAATACCGATGACCCGACGCTGCACCAGGTGACCCCGACCCAAGCCTGGCACATGATGATGCGGGATTTCGGCTTCGGCCTGGACCAGGTGCGCGAGTTCATGCTGAACGGCCTCGACGGCGCCTGGATGGATGCGTCCTTGCGCCGGCGGTGGCGCGGCGAATGGGGCGCGGAGTTCGATGCCCTGCGCGCGCGGCTGCGCGAGGGGTGAACGGGCGGATGGAACCCGGCGCTCCGGAGAGCGCCGGGGTCAGGAGGCGGGGGCCGTTCAGGGCGCCGCGGGCTTGGGGGCTTCCGGGACCGCCGGGGCGGCGGGGGTCGCGCCGGCCGCGTCGGGGGCGGTGAAGGCGTTGCTGTTGCCGCCCTGGTCGTCGGCCGGGGGCGCCACGTCCAGGGGGACGAAGGTGATCACGGCGGGCTGGCCGGCCAGGAGCTTGGGCAGGGAGACCAGGAGGACGTCCTCGTTCAGCGGCACCCGGATCTGGTGCGCCACCATCTGGCTGTCCTTGACGGTGATCTCGACCCGGTGGCGCTGGCCCCTGATCTTGGCCATGTCGCGGTCGCCGGCCTGGAGGTCGATGGGCTCCTGGCCGTCCACGGAGACCGTCAGGCTTTCGATCGCCTTGATCGAACCGTCATCGGAATCCTTGTTGTCGATGATGAGGGTGTGGCCCTTGCCGAACACGAACATGAACCCGATCAGCCCGGCATACACCAGGATCAGGACGAACCGCACCAGGAGGCGCCGGGTCTTGGTCTTGGGATCCATCACGGCGCCGCTCATTTGGCACCTCCTTCCGTCGCCGCGGCCCCGCCGCGCAGGCCTTCGCGCAGCCGGTCAGCCTCCTTGCGCGTGCGCCAGGCGTAGAGCACGAGGGAGAGCGCGATGACGCCGTAGCCGATGAACTGCCTGAAGTATTCCCCGATCATGGCCTCGCCGAACAGTTTCTGGCCGGCTCCGGGGGATACCACGAACAGCACGTGCAGGAGGATGACGCCGATGAACACGTTCGGGATGGTGGCCTTCTTGACCGAGGCGCCGCCCACCAGGATGGCCGCGACCGCGAAGAAGCTGGTCTGGTCGTGGGCGTTGTAGGTGGCCATGTTGCCCATGTTCTGGAGGAAGATGATCTGCCCGACGGTGGCCAGCACGGTGGAGATGATGATGGCGATGATGCGGGTGCGGTCGACCGGCACGCCGGAGGATTCGGCCACGGCCATGTCGTGCCCCACAGCGCGCATGTCCTGGCCGAGCTTGGTCTTCTTGAACCAGATGATGAACAGGCACAGGACGGCGATCACCAGGAAAGTCGCGATGGGCAGGGTGAACGGCCCGGCGTGGACCGCCAGCAGGTTGTCCAGGGAAAGCCGGACGCTGTCCAGGTTGAGGGTGTTGCGGATGCCGTAGCCGCGCGAAAGCACGATCGCCTTGGAGCGCACCGGGATCAGCGAACCCATCAGGTAGAGCACCACGAACTGGTAGATGCCGTTGATGAAGAACGCCAGGATGTAGCCGGTGACCATCTCCCGGCCCTTGGCCTTGTTCAGCACCGCGCCGCAGATGTAGCCCATGAGCAGGGATACCGGCAGGCTGACCAGGGCGGCGAACACCAGGCCGTAGACGCCCAGGATGTTGTAGTTGATCGCCAGGATCAGGCCGAACTGGCCGGCCATGGCGCCCAGGGTCATGCCGAAGTTGAGGCCCATGCCGGCGTAGATCGGCAGCAGCAGGGCCAGCACCAGGAAGGAGTCGCGCCCGAGCCGGGTGATCATCTCCTGGCCGATGTAGGTCAGGGAAAGGCCCGAAGGCCGGATCGCCAGGACGGTGACGACGAGGAACAGGAGGATGACCGCGTTCTCCCGCAGGAAGCGGCCGAAGGACCGTTTGCCGCTCATTTGGACACCTTCGTTTTCCGGGTTAGGGCATAGATGATGATGCCGTTGGATACGATGATCCGGACGACCTCGGACATGTCGGTCTGCAGCCAGGAGTTGATCACCGACGGGGTCATGGTGAGCAGGCCCTGGAACAGGAAGGCCCCGATCACCACGTTGAGCATGGACGCCTTCTTGACCGAGGCGCCGCCGATCAGGATGGCGGCGATGGCCGTGAAGGGCATGGCCAGGGGCGCGCCGTAGAGCTGGATGAAGCCGAAGCTCTGCTCGTAGACGATGATGCCGGTGGCGCCCAGCATGGTGGAGATGATCACCGAGATGATGCGCATCCTGTCCACGCTGATGCCGGAAGCCCGCGCGTAGTCAGGGTTGGAGCCCACGGCGGTCATGGCGGTGCCGGTCTTGGTGCGCAGGAACAGCCACATGAGGAAGGCGCCGAAGCCGACGAACAGGATCTCGCCGGTGGGGAAGTAGAAGAACTGCCCGATCCTGTACCGCCAGGAACCGGTTGAGGATGTGGATCCAGTAGTTCTCCACCGAGATCGTGGTGCGCAGGCCCTTGCCGGCGTAGCCCCAGATCATGTCAGGGGCGGTGTAGGGCAGCAGCAGCCACATGATGCACATGAACATGACGCCGGCGAAGCCGACATACATGGCGATGGTCATCTCCTCGCCCTTGACCTTGTTGAGCAGCTTGCCGTAGAGCAGGCCGAAGATCGTAGCGAAGGGCGAGGCCAGCACCAGGGCGCCGAAGAAGCCGACGATGCCGTGCAGCCCCAGCTGGATCGAAAGGGTCGCGCCCAGCAGGCCGGCGATGATGCCGAGCGACAGGCCGAAGTTCAGTCCGCACCCGGACTGGATCATGGGCACCAGGGCCAGCACGAAGAAGGCGTTCTGGCCGAACCGGTTGAACACGTCGGAAAGCGACGCGTCGACCCGCACGCCCACGGCCGGCGCCGCGAAGAACAGCGCCACCAGGAAGAAGAAGATGATGATCCGGGGCCAGCCGAAGTCGGCTCCGAACTGTTTCAGGCGTTGCACCAGGCCCTCCTGTGGCGATGGGTTCATTACTTGGCTCGGGCTGGACATCAGGCCTCCTTCTTTGAGGTCTTCGACACCCGCTCGCCGGTCATGAGCAGGCCGAAATCGGCCAGGTCGGCGGTGGGCGGCAGGATGCCGGTGATCCGCCCTTCGTCGACGATGGCGATGCGGTCGCAGATGGAACGCAGTTCCTCCAGCTCGCTCGAGACCATGACGATGGTCATGCCCAGCTCCCGGTTGTACTTGTACAGGGCGTCCAGCACCAGGCGCTTGGCGCCGATGTCGATGCCGCGGGTCGGCTCCGACACGAACAGCAGGTCCGGCTCGATGGCGAACGACTTGGCCAGGCAGATCTTCTGCTGGTTGCCGCCGCTGAGCTCCATGGCCTTCTGGCCGGCGCTGGTGCACTTGATGTGCAGGATCCTCGATGTAGGTCTGGGTGAGGGCGCGCATGGCCGTCTCGTCGCGCACCTTGAACAGCCCGCCCAGCACCGGCCTCAGGTACTTGTCCTGGATCTGCATGGCGGTGAAGGCGATGTTCCACTCGAGGCTTTCCTCGAGCAGCAGGCCCACGCCGCGCCGGTCCTCGGAAACGAAGGCCATGCCCATCTGCAGGGCCAGGCGCGGCTCGTTGAGCAGCACCGGCTTGCCGTGCAGCCTCACCTCGCCGCCGGCCGGGAACAGGCCCATGATGCCGTTGGGGATGCCCAGCTTGCCTTGGCCGGCCAGGCCGCCGATGCCGAAGATCTCGCCCTTCTTCACGGTGAAGTTCATGTCCTTGACCGTTTCCCCGGGCATGTCCACCCACAGGTGGCTGACCTCGAAGATGTCTTCGCTGAAGCTGCGCACCGACTCCTCGTCCCGTTCGGTCTTGACCTGGCGGCCCACCATCCAGGAGGCGATGTCGCGCACGGTGACGCCCTTGGTGGGGGTGTCCTTGACGATGACGCCGTCGCGCAGCACCACCACGCGGTCGGCCACCTCGATGACCTCGTGCAGCCGGTGGCTGATGAAGATGATGGCGATGCCCGATGCCGCCAGGTCGCGCAGGGCCTTGATCAGCACCTCGGCCTCGGTCTCGGTGAGCACCGCGGTGGGTTCGTCCAGCACCAGGATCTTGGTCTTTTCCCGGTTGATCTCCCGGGCGATCTCGGTGAACTGCTTATGCCCGACGGGCATCTCCGAGACCAGGGTGTCCGGGTCGAGCTGCACGCCCAGCTTGGCGATGGTGCTGACCGCGCGCCTTTTCATGTCCTCCCGGTCGAGCACGCTCATGCGGTCGCCGAACACGTCGTTGAGCGGGCTGGCGTGCATGGATTCCCGGTTCAGCACGATGTTCTCGGTGGTGGTGAACCCCGGGATCAGGCTGAACTCCTGGTGGGCCATGCCGATGCCGGCATCCAGCGCGTCGAAGGGGCTGGCGAAGTGCACCTCCGCGCCTTCGATGCAGACCTTGCCGTGGTATCCGCCGGTATCCCGGATCACGTTCATGCCGAACAGGATGCGCATGAGGGTGGTCTTGCCCGCCCCGTTCTCGCCGACCAGGCCTATGATCTCCCCCCGCTTGACATCGAAGGAGACGTCCTGGAGCACGACGTTGCCGTAGAAATCCTTGGAGATGTTCTGGAGCGAAAGGAGCGGAGTGTCGTTGCCCATGTCGCCCTCTATGCTCCGATGCCTGCGGTGGTGCCACGTCCGGGTCCCGTGGCCGGCCCCGGGCCCGTGGCAAATCGAGTCCCTACCTTCATGACGCCTCCTCCAAGCACTCACGTTGAATCTACGATTGTAGACCTGAAGATCCGGTGCGAACGCAGAATCGCCTTTGTCCTCGGTCACAAACTCGGCCCAAAACGGGACACAATAAAGTATTATTTTTAAATAATTAATATTTTTAAAATGTTAACCCTTTTAAATATCATTAAATTGAATCATATTTTGAAAAATACAATAAAATTTTAATTTTTGAAGCAAAGCAGTCTGTGCCGGGTGCCGGTTTTCCCGTGATTCCGGAGGAGTGGTCTATGCTGCGCTATTCTCCAATCGACCCTTTCGCCGAAGGTGAAAATGAGTGCCCTGGCGGATTCCCGTTCAGTCGACCGGCGGTCAGCGATCCTGGCATGCCTCCGTGCTCCATGGGTTGGAAGGAACCCGTCACCCTCCCGGGCATCTTCGTTTCAAACGGAATTCGCCTCCGGATCCCGAATAAAGCCCGGGGCCCGCAGCACCCAATGGTAGGACCGTTAGATTCCATTTTTTGGGGTTAGTTCTACTGCGGCGTCCGTTGTTCCGCGCGTCGCGCCTTGCGGTCGGCTGCGGGTTCCGCGTTCCTGCGCCGACCCACCGGTGCGTGATCCGCTTGAAGCCTCCTCGCTGCGCTCCGGGCGCTTCAAGCGATCACGCTGCTCCTTCCCCCCGGACGAGTCGATCCGTCTTCGTTTCAAAGAACAAAATTCAAACCAACGATCCTGGGACCTCGGGCATTCCAGGGAGCGGTCAGCTCGCCCCCATGCCGCCAACCGAAGGAACCCCCAACCCAGGCGGGGAAGGGGCAGCGTGAGACCTTGGCGCACCCGCAGGAGGCGAAGCCGACGAGGATGCGGCAAGGCTCTCACGCACCGGTGGGTCGGCGCACCCGCACGGAACCCCAGCGAACCGCAAGGCACGGAGGGCGGAACAACGGACGCCACCTTTCGCCACCCCCAAAAGACTTGGCCGCTCCTTCGCAAGCGAAGGAACGGCCGGGTCTTGGGATCCGTTCGGATGAGCCAGTCTCAAGAAAGAATCATGAGATCAGCCCGCCGTACGGTGGTGGGACTAGAAGCTGCCCTTGATGGAAAGCTCGATCTTGTTGTTGGAGATCTTCTGGGTCTTGGAACCGTCGTAGTCAACCCACGCGGCGTTGGAACCGAAGGCCTTGGCCTGCTCCCAGACATAAGCGGCGCCGAACTCGACGGTCTTGGAGAGCTTGACGAAGGTGTTGAGTTCACCGAAGTAGGCATTCTTCATGGCCGGGCCGGTGGTGCCGTTGGTCGCGGCTGCGGTCTGCGGGGTGGAACTGTCAGAACTCCAGGTCACACCGCTGGCCACGATGTTGGAGCGGACGGCGTCGGTCCAGCTGTGGGTGTAGCCCACCACCCAGCCAGTCTGGTTGATGGAGACGACGTTCTGGGTCGCGGCATCGACGAACGCGGCCTGGATGCCGGTGCCCATGCCACCCGGATTGCCGAAGTAGAGATCATAGATCAGGTCGTCCTTGGCGATCTTGACGTCGCCGGAAATCTGGCCCGTCGCGATCGACTTGCTGAAGCTCTGGCTGCCGGCCGTAGCAGTGGCAGGAATGAAGTAGGTGGGGTTCTGGAACGCACCGCGAAGACTTACGTGGCCCCAGCTGTCGGAATAGGTATAGCCGGCGACGACGGCCGGGGTCTTGAACTCGGGATTGCTGGCGCCGACGAAGCCGTTGCCGCCGCTGTTGTTGATCTCTTCGACGGCGACCAGGACGCTGTTGTTCTTGTCGATCTTGCCGTTCCAGGAAATCTGGTTGTCACGGGTGACGTCGTAGGACATGGCACCGATGGGGCCGGCCCAGTCGACGGTGTCAGCGCCGGCATCCAGGTCCAGCATGTTGATCCAGGTCTTGCCGAAGGTGAACCCGTTAAAGGAAACGTAGGCGTGGCGGTAGTTCAGGGCAGCGCCGGTCGGGCCGCTGCCGCCGCCGTTCAGGTCGAACTCGATCTTGGTCGTGATGTCGCCCAGGGTGGCGCTGGGGGTGGTGCTGGCGAAGCCGAACCGGCTGGGGTAGGCGTCGATGAAGAACTGACCCTTCGGCATGCCGCTCCAGTTGGTGGCAAACAGGCCGCCGGAGGTGTTGTAGAACAGACTGCCGGCATCGTTTCCGCCATAAATGTCGTCATTGGCGTTGATGTAGTACTTGGCGTAGGTGATCACGAAGCCGTAGACACTCATCTTGGTGTCGCCGGCCTGGAAATCGGCCGCGCTGAGGGTGGGGGCACCCACAAGCAGCATCGCTGCCAGGGCGGTGGTGATATTACGGAAGCGGCTCATTTCTTCTCTCCTATTGGAAGGGTGCATGCAACGGATTGCAGGCAGGGTTGAACAGTGGCGGTGAAGGTTGTTTCTTGCTGCGTACACCGGTGCTCATGCCGGTTTGGGGTTCAGGGCGGTCATGCCGCCCTCGGCTGCCGAGCCGTGTGACTTCGCCATCTGCGGAACGCCCCTGGAGCGTCCTCGGTCCGGGCCGCGTTGGAGACGCGGGCGCATGCAGGGACCAGGGGGACGCCAAAGTCGAAGCGTTCGCAAGGAGACGCATTACGACCGGCGGCAGAGCAGTGGCTCTCGATAATGGTTCACCTCCTTTTACAAATGCTTGGCAGGCGCGAATGCCAATGAGCGGGTGGTGCGAGAACTATACCCAAAGGGATGTTGGTTGAATACAAAAAAAAATCCCGAAGATCAAATTATTGGGAATTAAATTTTCAAAAACGTGCATTTGCAAGGTTTTAATTTATTAAATGTTAATTTTTAATTTTTTTATGCAAATTGATTTGATATTTTCAATGCTCCAATTCGAAAAATACCAGGCTTTGGCAAAATTTTGTTGAAACCTTTAAACCATTTGGTAATTTCCGACCGCTTAACAAAATCGAGCATTATCAAAAATATTGAAAATATCATTAATATGCTGAAAATAGACATCTATAATAAATGTTTTAATTATAATATCCCTCAAATCAGAGCCCTTGCCCTCTCCCTGTCCCCGGAAGGGCATCGCCGGGATCCCGATGGGTCCGGGTCTCACGCGGATCCCCGTGGGCGTCCTCGCCAGGTTTCCCCCCGCTCCGGCCCCCGCCGGGAAAACCGCTCCTGCCGCGCCCTTGCGTACCCGGGCGGCACCGTTCCGAAATCGCGGCAAGCCCAGCGGACGGTTGTATGGCATCATGTTGGGGTTCCCCGGACAGACCCCTTCGGGAAGGAGTAGACCGATGAAGAAGCTGGTTCTCGGATTGTTGACCCTCGCCATGGCCGCCTCCTGGCCGGCGGTGGCCCAGGAACCCGGCCTGCTGCGTCCCGAGATCTCCGCCCAGTTGAAGCGGGGGAAAAAGCTGGACCAGGTGTGGGTCGATCCCAAGTTCGACTCCGGCAGCGGGTTCACGCTCGGCCGCATCACCAGTCAGTCCACGGACTTCTACGCCAACACCCTCGACTTTCTCCCCTACGCCCTCGGCCGCCTGGTCATCCCCGGCTCCACCAACACCCTCGACGTGGTGGTCACCGAACTCCGCGTCGATGTGAAATACGCCACCGGCCTCTACATCGCTCATTTCTCCGTGGAAGGACGGATCTCCGACCGGGACGGCAAGGTGATGTTCGCCTTCACCAACAGCGACGAGGCTGCGGACCATGAAACCGCCATCAAGAACTGCGAGGAGGTCATGAACAAGCTCGCCTTCAAGCTGGGCAAGGAACTGGGCAAGCCGTTCCAGGAGGCCCTGGCGAAGAAGATGAGCGTGGAGCAGGGCGGCAACACCAACCCCAGCGGGCTGGTGCCGCCCCGCCCCCAGGGCCCCCAACCGGCCCTGAGCACGGGCGAGCGGCTCCTCCAGCTGGACAACCTGCACCGGAACGGCCTCCTGACCGACGAGGAATACGCGCAGAAGAAGGCCGAGATCATCAAGGGGCTCTGAGCCCCGCCGGCGAGGCCCACCCGAACAAAGCGCCCAGCCGGTCAAGGCTGGGCGCTCTTTTCATCCGGGAAACTGCCTGCACGGAGATGCAGGCAGGTTTGAACAGGGGTGGAGGGAGGGTGCTACTTCTTGACGGTGAAATACTTTTCGGGAACCTTCTGGGCGGTGGTGCCGATGTAGCCCTTGCCGAAGACGTAGGTGTCCATGTAGACCAGCAGTTCGTTCTTGGCCCTTACACCGGTGCTCATGTCGGTGTAGTAGGCGCCGTTCCACTTGGCGCCGGGGGTGTATTTCCCGAGGGCGTCATAGATGTCCTTGGTGTTGGTCAGCTTGGCCTTGCCTTCCACCACCCGCTTGCCGAGTTCGCCCATGCCGGCGACCAGGGTGTAGCCGGTGCTCCAGGCCCAGGTACCCAGCCGGCCGCTGTCGCCCTTGGCCACCAGGGTCTTTTCAATCTTCTTCATGATGGCGGGGAAGTTGCCCTTCTCGGCCGATAGATCGATGCCCAGGGCGCCCGGGAAGCCCATGAGCGGCGAGGCGGAGTCCGGCTCCACGAAGATGCCGTTCTTGCTGGCGGCGATCTGCTTGACGAGGGGCTCGGTCTGGGCGTCATTGGTGCAGAAGAAGGCCACCTTCTCGCCGTTGGGGCCGTACTTCTTCAGCCATTGCGGAACCTTTTCCAGGATGAACTGCTGGGCGCCGGCGGTCCCCACATCCGAGGTCGGGTCGGGGGCGGTTTCGAACGCGAACTTGATGCCCAGGTCCTTGCAGGCCACTTCCATGATCGCCCGGCGCCGGCCAAGGCTCTCGTAGGACATGTGCCTGGGGAACGAGATGTGCACGAAAGTCTTGGCGCCAAGCTGCTTGGCGGCCCAGGGGATGGTGTAGCCGCGGGAGACGAAGTCGGCGTCGATGGCGAGATCGGCGGCCTTCTGAATCACCAGGGGATCCTCGGCGGGCAGGGCGGCCAGCAGGATGATGTCGGGGCGCTTGGCCCGGATCCGCTTGTAGGCTTCGGCCACGCCGGGCAGGGCATTGCAGGTCACGACGACCTTCATCAGCGGATCGTCGGCCAGGGACACCAGGTTGGAGATCACGGTCTCCTGCTGGGACATGAAGTCGTCCGGATAGGTGATATGGCGGATCATGCCGCCGTTGTTCACCGATCCGTATTCCTTGATCAGCTGCTCGGCCCCGCGAAGATCGTCCTCGGCCTGGGTCACGGTTTCCGTGCAGACGCCGATATGGAAGGCAGGTGCGGCATTCGCGGTGCCAGCGGAGAGCAGGAGCGCCAAGCCGGGAAGCAGCGCCACCGATTTCGAGAAAATTTTCACGAGACCTCCTTTGGATGGGTGGTGGACGGGGATCAATGAGAACTGGGGATGGTGGCAAGGACTATACAACACTGTCTTTCTTGAACCCCGAAAAAGTCATCAAAAGTTCTTGCGGCTGCCGGAATCCCCCGTGTAAACATAGTAATTATTAAATTTAATTTTTATAAATAAACCTAGGTCCTTCATCCACAGTCAAGGAGAACACGTCCGGGCGCGCGTAATGCCCGGCCACGTCCAGGTCGTACTTGCCGCGGATGGTGTCGTCCAGGTCGATGTCGGCGGTGAGCACCGCCTCCCCCCCGTACACCGGCCCGGCCAGGACCTCCCCCAGCGGGCCGACGATGACGCTGCCGCCGCGGATCAGTTCGGTCTCCGGCGCGTCGCCCTGGATGCACTCGTAGTGCGGCGGGCAGTCGGCGCGGGTGAGGAACTGGCAGGCGCTGAGCACGAAGGTGCGCCCTTCGTAGGCGATGTGGCGCATGGAGGCCTGCCAGATCTCCCGGTCGTCCACCGTGGGCGCGCAGTACAGGCTGATGCCCTTGGCATACATGGCCAGGCGCAGGGCGGGCATGTAGTTCTCCCAGCAGATCACCGCGCCCAGCCGGCCCAGGCGGGTCTCCAGCACGGGCAGGGTGGAGCCGTCGCCCATGCCCCAGATCAGGCGTTCGCTGGCCGTGGGCATCAGCTTCCGATGCTTGCCGAGCAGCTTGCCGTCCGGGCCGAACATGAGGGCCGTGCAGTACAGGGTCCCGCCATCCCGCTCGATCACCCCGACCACCAGATGGCAATCCATCTCGGCGGCGAAGCCGCCGATCCTGGCGGTTTCCGGACCGGGAACGGGGATGGCGCCAGCGTGGTAGCGCAGGAAATCCTCGCGGCCGGCGGCGGACCGGGTGCCCACCCGGGCGCCGAAATCCAGGCCCTTCGGATAGCCGCCGACGTACGCCTCCGGAAACACCGCCAGCCGCGCTCCCTGGCGCTGCACCTCTTCGCAATGCTGCTGCATGCGGTCCAGGGTGCGCGGAGTGTCGAACAAGGTGGATCCAGCCTGCACCACGGCGACGCGTTGGGGGTTCATCGGGGTCTCCTCGGATCCCACCAGTATATGTGGTGTACCCCGGAACCCCGCTTGCTACCATGGAGGTTGTAAAAACCATCTCAGGAGTGCCCGATGAAAAGGCTGTGCCTCATCGCCTTGGTCACGCTGCTGCTCGGGGTTTCGCCCGGCTTCAGCCTACGGGCGCAGGAGCCGCGGCCCAGCCTGGCGATCCTGCCCCTGAAGGAGGAAGGGAGGCGGGACCTGGGCGACATTTCGGACACCGTCAACTCCCTCGTGGCCGGCGCCTTCGCCGACTCCGGGGCGTTCCGCCTGGTTGAGCGGAGCCAGGTCCTGGCGGCGCTCCCGGAATTCAAACTGCAGGAATCCGATCCCGCCTACCGGAGTTCCATCGCCGGGCTGGGCCGACGCCTGGGGGCGCGCTTCATCCTCGCCGGCTCTTATTTCCCCGAACGCAACACTGCCAATAACAATGTTTCAGTTACCGTTACCCTGCGCATGGTGAACGCTGAGGACGCGACCGAGGCCACCCGTTTCATGGAAACCGGGGAAGCCGCCACCCTGGGCGGCGTGCTGGCCACGCTGCGCCGCCAGTTGTCCGCCAAAGCGGCCGGCTTCACCCCTGCCGCCACGCCCGGTCCGGTGGCGGCACCGGTTCCCGTGGCGGCCCCCGTTCCCGCAGCCGCACCCGCCCCGGTCCCCCCGCCCATTCCAGTCCCGGCGCCCGTGCCCGTTGCCACCCCGGCCGTGGAATCCGGACCCGCTCCCACGGCAGTACCCTCGCCCGGCCCCGAGCCGGCCGAAGCCTCCCCCGCCCTGGTGAACCCCGCTCCGCCGCCGGCGCCCCCGAAGTCCTTCACGGCCCTGCTGGTCCTGCGGGAAGGCAGCATCAACGGCGTCTATTTCCAGAAGGGCGGCTTGTCCCAGTACGGCGCGAAGCTCGAGGACTTCGACTTTCTTCCACGATCCCTGGCGAAGCTGTTCCCTCCTGAATTCACAGTCATCTACAACATCGGATCGCTCGGCCCGGGCCAGGACCGGACCCTGAACGGAAATCTCGTCACCAGCTACCACCCGGACACCCTGGTCGTTCTGACCCTGCAGCTCCGCACGAAGTCCCAACAGTCCTACCTCCTGCTCAGCAAGACCCAGATCCAGGCCGAACTGCACGTCGACTTCCTGGCTCCGGACACCCTGGCGGTCATCGCCGCCAGGACGGTCATCACCGATTTCGCCGAGCTCAAAGGGCTCAGCAAGAAGTTCCCGCCCGAACTGAAGGATCAGCTCGCCAGGAAGATGGCCGAGGCGATCCCGGCGCTGCCCTACTAGGAGAAACCTCTCATGAAGCTGCTTGGACACCGCATCCGGCCCTGGTTGTGCACCGCCGTCCTGGTGGCAGCCCCCGCCGCCTGGACCGCCCAGGCCCCCAAGCCCCACCCCCAGGTCTGGAAGCTGTCAGGCCACACCTGGGTGAAGCTGGTGCCCAGGGAGGCCGGCGCGCCCGCCAACGACCACCCGGTGGCGCTGGATGCCTCCTCCTTGGCCGTCCAGCTGGGTTCGATCCGGATCATGGGGCCCAGTGCGGAGGACCCCCTGTTCGACAATGATGAGGTCATCAATCTGAGCGAGCCCCTGCGCAAGGCCTTCGCCGTGGCCGCACCGGGCGAGGATCTCCTGCTCTTGAGCACCAACCGCCGCGGGACGGAGAACTTGATGAAACTGCCCCGCGCCGTCACCATGCGCCTCTTCTGGCGGGATGGGGCCATGCAGGTCATCGTCCACGATGCCCGCTTCGACTTCCTCGCCAGCGACGATGAGCCTACCTTCACCTTCGGGTCCCGGACCGCGCCGGGCGCGGTCCAGCTGCGCTCCGCCCGCGCCGCCAACGTGCGGGCCGATTGGCTGGCCTTCCAGGCGCAGGCCGCCCTACCCGCGCCGGCGGCGCCCGCCGCCGCCCCGGTTCCGCTTCCTCCCGTCCCGGCCGAGGCGACCGTACCGCCTCCTCCCGCCCCCGTGACCGAGCCCGCCCCGCCCCGCCCGGGACCCGGCGTTCTACGAGCAGCAGGAGCAGCGTCTGCGCGCGCTCAAGCACCTGCGCGACGAGGGCCTGGTCACCGAGGAGGAATACCAGAAGAAGCGACAGGCGATCCTGGACGGGATCTGAAGACCTGAAATCTCATGGAGAAGGCCCTCCCGAAGGAGGCCTTTCTTTCACCAGGGCGGAAAGAGTCTAGAAAATGTACCGGGCGCCAGCGCCGAAGATGTTGTTGGAAGCCAGGGGATATCCGGCGGCGAGGCCACCGGTGTACTGGCCGTTCATGTAACCGGCATACACGTCGAAGGGCTTGCTGATGTGGTAGTCGAGGACGATGGATCCGAACTTGCCGTCGCCCTGCGTATCAGCGGCGGTGCCGGTGCCGTTGGAGAAGTCGCTCTGGTCGATTTCGTACCAGCCAAGAGCGACGTTGAGCTTGGCAGTGATGTCATAGTTGCCGCCGAGCCAGTAGATGTCCAGCTTCTTGGTCTGGCCGGCTCCGCCGATGGTGAGGGCGGTGACGCTGGTCGCACCAACCGACTGGCCGTAGATGCTGGTCATGGTGGCGTCCTGCACCGGGTTGCTGGGGTTGGTGTACTCAATGTGCTGGTAGCCGCCCTTGATCCACACGGGGCCGACTTTGTACTTCGCCATCAGCAGGGTGGACTTGGTGTCGTAGAAGGTGACCTTGACCGTGCTCACGGTGGGCAGGGTGACGACACCGGTCGCGGAGATGCTGCCGTTGGCGGCGATCGTGTTGTTGCTGACGGAGGTGCCGTCCTTGACGTTCATGTAACCAACCTGTACGCCCCAGAAGCCGCCATCGTAGCCGCCGATGAGGTTGTCGGCCGAACGGGAGCCGGTAGAGCCGCTGACGCCGCCCCATTTGTGCATCCAGCCGATGTCGAAGCCCTGTTTCTTGTAGAGGTACTTGACGCTGTTGTCGAGCCGGGCGTCGTCGGTCAGGCCGCCGCCGCCGGACCATGTGGAAGAGTAGCCGATGGGCGAGAACTGCTGCGCACCGTTGGTGGGATCGTAGTCGGAGATCATGTCGGTGAAGAAGGTCGGGATGCGGCCTGCGGTGATGGTGCCGCAGGTGGGCGAACCGGCCCCGAAGAAGGCGCCGCGGGCGAACAGCTGGCCGCTGACGCCGGAGTCGGCGCTGTACGAGCCGTTGGCTTTCTGGGCAACGTTGGCGGTGTTCTCGGCCAAGGAAAGGACACCGTTGCTCGCGTTGCCGTTGATGAGGTTGAAGCCCATTTCAAGCTGGAACAGGGCCTTCCAGTCGCCACCGATGGTGGTGTCGCCCTTGAATCCGAAGCGATCGGCGGACAGGCCGCCGTTCAGCATGCCGGTGACGGCGGCGGTGGCGGTCTTGGTGGGCCGAGGATCGCCGGTGTTGCTGTACTCGTCGCTGAGGGTGGCCTGATGGGCGATCCGGGCGACGGCGAGGTCGAACACGCCGTAGGCCGTCAGGCTGGAGTCACCGCTGGGGCTGGTGAGTTTCAGCGGATTGGCCTGGGCGAGCATGGGCAGCCCGGCACAGAGGGAGAGCAGGACGAACGGAAGGCGCTTCATGGTTGGCTCCTGAAGTGGGTTATTGGTGCTTGTTGTCGAGATTGGCAGCGGTATGTGACGGGCTTGTGAAATTTACAAAATTCAATTCCATCTCCGGGCCCGGCCGGGCATTCGCAGGCCGGGCCGTGGGAAGTGGAATTTTTAAGTCGAAGCAGGGTGCGGTGGGATAGGATGCGACACCTTCCGGCCGCCAGGGGAGAAACCTGGGTCAGTGGTCGAATAAGCATTGTCAGTGGTCGATTCCTGGCCTCGACCGGGACTTTTCCGGCCTGGGCGCCCGGCACCTTTTCGCCCCGGCCCGCGGCTCTTTTTTTTCGACTCCTTCCAGCCGGGATCGACCGTATGGTAATTAAAGAAAGCAGGGCGGCGGGCTTTGCCGGGAGCCCGCCAGCGCCTGGCCGGTGAAGGAGCCGGGACAGGCGGCCACCGCGGCGGGGGGCCCCTGGACCACCACCGCGCCGCCGCCGGCGCCGCCCTCGGGGCCCAGATCGATGATCCAGTCCGCGGCGGCGATCAGCTCCAGGTGGTGCTCCACCGCCACCACCAGGTGCCCGGCCCGGGCCAGGCGGCCCAGGACGGCCAGGAGGCGCTCCACTTCGCCGGCGCCCAGGCCCCGGGTGGGCTCGTCCAGCAGCACCGCCGCGCGCGGCCCGGTTTCCGCCCTGGCCAGGAGGCCCGCCAGGCGCAGGCGCTGGTCTTCGCCCGCGGACAGGGAGGCGGCGTCCTGACCCAGGGTCAGGTAGCCCAGGCCGGCCTCGACCAGGGCCTGGAGCGGCTGGGCGATGGCGCGATCCTGGGCGAAGGACTGGACCAACCGGGCGACGGTGGCCCCCAGGGCGCCGGCGATGCTCATGCCGGCCACGGTGCATTCCAGCACTTCGGGGCGGAACCCCAGGCCGCCGCACTCCTCGCAGCCCACGGTGACGTCCGGCAGGAGGTCCAGCGCGATGGTGACGGCGCCCCGGCCCTGGCAGGCCTCGCAACGGCCGCCGGGGACGGCGCTGGAGAACTGGCGCGCGCTCCATTTCCTCGCGCGGGCCAGGGGGGTGGCGGCGAAGCGCCGGCGCAGCGGATCCGCCACCCCGGTGAGGGTGGCCACGCTGCTCTGGCCGCCGGGGACCGCCGCGCCCTGGCCCTGGGCCAGCAGGTCGGGAATGACGGCGTGCCACTCCAGGGCGGCGCAGCCCACCGGCCTGCCGGCCCGGATGGAGCCGGCCAGCACCTCGTGGAGCAGGGTGGACTTGCCGCTCCCCGATACGCCCGTGAGCGCCACCAGGGCGCCGATGGGGAAGGTCAGGTCGAAGCCCCGCAGATTGTGCCGGCAGGCGCCGCGCACGGTCACCCCGGGGCGGAACGGCGCCGGTTCCCGGGCCGGCCCCGGGCCCCGGAGCGCCCGGGCGGTGTTCGAAGCGGGATCGGCGCGCAGTTCGGCCGGGGTGCCGGCGGCCGTGATCCGGCCGCCGTCGGGGCCCGCCCCCGGGCCCAGTTCGATGATCCGGTCGGCCCGGGCGATGATCCCGGGATCGTGCTCCACCACCACCACGGCGTTGCCGGCGTCGGCCAGGGTGCGCAGCAGGTCTGCCAGCCTGGCGGTGTCGCGGGGGTGCAGGCCGCGGGTGGGCTCGTCCAGCACGTAGGCGACGCCGCACAGGCCCTCGTCCAGGGCCGCGGCCAGGCGCGCGCGCTGGGCTTCGCCGCCGGACAGGGTGGCCATCTCCCGGTCCATGGCCAGGTAGCCCAGGCCGGCCCGGTCCAGGGCCTCCAGGCGCCTCCGGAGCAGGGGCCGCAGTTCCGCCGCCGCAGCGCCGGCCCAGGGTCCGCTTCGCAGCCAGTCCAGGGCCTGGGCCACGGGCAGGCGGGCGAACTCCGGGAAGCGCAGGCCGCCGAAGGCGACCGCCCGGGCTTCGGCCCCGAGCCGCTCGCCCAGGCACTCCGGGCAGGGGCTTTCGGCCAGCATCGGTTCCAGGGCCTCGCCCCTGGGGTCGGCGTGGGTCCGTTCGTACTCGCGGTCCACCAGCCCGGCGAAGCCGGCCCAGGGGGTGGTGAGCCGGTGCACGCCCCGGGACTTGCCGCGCCGGTAGTGCCAGGCCACCTCGAACAGCCGGTCGCCGCATCCGGCCATGGCCACCTCGCGCTCCCGGGCGCCCAGTTCGCGCCAGGGCCGCGCGAAGTCCAGGCCGAGGGCCTCGCCGGCGGCGCGCAGGACGGCCACATGCTGCCCATCGGGCTCGCCCAGGTAGGCGCCGTAGCGGGTGCCGTCCATGGCTCCCGCTTCCAGGGAGCGCTCGGGATGGCTCACCAGCCGCTCGGGGGCGCAGGCCTGGATGAAGCCCAGGCCTTTGCAGCGCGGGCAGGCGCCGGCCTGGGAATTGGGCGAGAAGGCCGAGGCCCACAGCCCGGACGGCGTCCCGGCCCGGGAGAACAGGAGGCGCGCCAGCTCGTCCAGGCCGGTGGCGGTGCCCAGGCGGGAACGGGGATTGCGCCGGCCGGCGCGCTGGGGCACCGCCACGGCGGCGCGCAGCCCGCCGGCCGAATCGAACTCCGCCCCGCCCCGCCTGGGCAGCAGGCGCCGGGCCCATGGGGACACCAGGTCGGCGAACCGGTTCTGGGCCTCCGCCAGCAAGGTGTCGAACACCAGCGAGGACTTGCCGCAGCCGGACGGCCCGGTCACCACGGTGAGCCCGCTGGCCGGAATGGCCAGGTCCACGGCCTTCAGGTTGTGCGTGGTCACCCCGCGCAGTTCCATGGGCGGGTCGGCCGGGGGCGCGGCGGGGGCCTCGGCGGCCGGCACCGGGGGCCCGGCTTCGGCCAGGCTGGCCCCGGTGAGCGAAGCCGGGCAGGCCGCCACGTCCGCGGGCGGGCCCGCCGCCACCACCCGGCCGCCGAGGGGCCCGCTGCCGGGGCCGAGATCGATCACCTGGTCGGCGGCGCGCAGCACCTCCAGGTCGTTGTCCACCACCAGCAGGGTGTGGCCGGCGGCCAGCAGGCGGTCCCAGGCGGCCAGCAGCACGGCGGTGTCGGCCGCGTGCAGGCCGGTGGTGGGCTCGTCCAGGGCGATGAGGGCGGGGCCGCCTGCGGCCCGGGCCAGTTCGGCGGCGAGCTTGACCCGCTGGGCCTCGCCCCCGGAGAGGGTGGTGGCCGGCTGGCCCAGGGGCAGGTGGCCCAGGCCGCAGTCGCGCAGGGCCGACAGGATCCGCGCCAGCCGGGGGTGGTCGTGGAAGAGCGCCAGCGCCTCGTCGACGCTGCCTTCCAGCAGGTCCGCCACGCTGCGGCCGCGGTGGAGCACCGCCAGCACGCCGGGAAGGAAGCGCCGGCCCGCGCAGGCCTGGCAGGTCGTCCCGACCCGGCCCAGGTGGCGCATGCCCACCTCGACGACCCCGGCCCCTTCGCAGGTTTCGCAGCGGCCGCCGGCGCTGTTGAAGGTGAAGTGGCCCTTGCCCAGGCCGAGCGCCCTGGCTTCTGCGGTGGCTGCGAACAGGTCGCGGATCAGGTCGAAGGCTCCGGTGTAGGTGGCCGCGTTGGAACGGGGCGTGCGCCCGATGGGGCGGGCGTCGACGCTCACCAGGCGGCGGAAGGGCGCGCCGCCCGAACCCAGGCGAAGGGTGATCGCCTCCAGCAGGGAGGTCTTGCCGGCGCCGGAAACGCCCGATATGGCGTTGAGCGCCTCCAGCTTCAGGTCCACCGCCGCAGCGCGCACGTTGTTCCGGGTCAGGCCGTCCAGGCGCAGGATCCCGGCCCCGGGCCGGACCGGGCGGAACGGCGCATGGGGAGCTCTCAGCCAGCGGGCGGTGGGGGTGTCGCCCTCCGGCGGCGGCGGGCCGCTCCACAGCAGCCGGCCGCCCTGGGCCCCGGGGCCCGGGCCCAGGTCCACCAGCCAGTCGGCGCCGCGCACGATGACCGGGTCGTGGTCCACCACCACCACGGTCTGGCCCTGGTCGCGCAGCCGGCGCAGGACCGCCAGCAGCCGGCCCACGTCGTGGCGGTGCAGGCCGGCGGAGGGTTCGTCGAGCACCAGCACCAGCCCGCGCAGTTCGCCCAGGGCCAGCCCCAGGAGACGCAGGCGCTGGGCTTCGCCCGGGGAGAGGGTGGGCGCCGGGCGGTCGAAGGCCAGGTAGCCCAGGCCGAGCTCGCGCATCAGGGCGCAGCGGGCGCCGATCCCGGCGCGGATGGGGTCGAGCACCGCGGCTTCCCGGGGATGCGCGGGCAGGCCGGCCAGGAAGGCGCCCAGTTCCCCGGCGGTCATGGCCGCGAGGTCGACGATGCGCCGGCCGCGCCAGAGCACGTCCAGGGCCTCGGGCCGCAGGCGCGCGCCCCGGCATGCCGAGCATGGCGCCGAGCGGACGAAGCGCAGGATCGAATCGTTGCGCTTGCCCCTCAGGATGGCTTCCATCACCGGCACCAGGCCGCGGTAGAAGCCCTCCTCGCGCGGGCGCGCGGTGATTCCCCGCCAGCGCAGGCGGGATTCCAGGGGGTGCTTGCCGTAGGGGACCCGCAGGCGCTCCGATCCGTAAAGCACCACCTGTCGCGCCTCTTCGGTCAGCCCGGACCAGGGGATGTCCACCGAGCCGCCATGGGCCCGCAGCACCTGGTCCAGCACGGCCAGGGTCACCTGGGAGTACATCAGGTAGCCGTTGGGGGTGCTCACCCGCAGGGCGCCGTCCCGGAGCGACCGGGCCGGGTCGGCCACCAGCAGGTCAAGGTCGAGCCGGTCCTCCACCCCCAGCCCCTGGCACACCGGGCAGGCGCCTTCGGGCCCGTTGAAGGAGAACAGGGCGCGCCGCGGCCGGGTCGCGGCCTCGCCCAGGCGGGCGATAGAGGAGGCGCAGCAGGTCCCACACCTCGGTGAGCGTGCCGACGGTGGAGCGCGGGTTGTCCAGGCTCACCCGCTGGCCCACGGCCACGGCGGGGCCGAGGCCGGACATGGAGGTCAGCGCGGGCCGGCCGAGGCCCCCGGCGAACTGCCGGGCGAAGGCCGGCAGGGTCTCCAGGAAGCGCCGCTGGCCCTCGCGGAAGAGGGTGTCGAAGGCCAGGGACGACTTGCCGGAGCCCGAGACCCCGGTGATCACCGTGATGCCGCCCGCGCGGAATGACCAGGTCGAGCCCCTGGAGGTTGTGCTCCCGGGCGCCGCGGATGACCAGGTCGGGGTTCGTCATGCGGGCTCGCGCAGCCGAGCCCCGGCCGCCCATGGCCTCATGGGCGGCCGGGGCGCCGTGCTGGCCGGGCCGGGGTCAGCCGGCGACGATCGCTTCGGAGGGGCAGGTGTCGGCGCAGGCGCCGCAGTCGATGCAGGTCTCGGCGTCGATGGTGTAGATGGGATCGCCTTCCTTGATCGCCTCGGTGGGGCACTCGGTGATGCAGGCGCCGCAGGCGACGCAGGATTCGGTGATGGTATGGGCCATGGTCAGTCTCCAGGAAATGACAAGTCCAAAGTAAGGCAAACCCCCGGACAATTTGGTCACAATTCGGACCATCCCCTCTTGTTCATGTACTATTGTTGACAACAAACAACCTGAATTTCCAATCGGAGCGTTCCATGACCGGCACGGCCCGGACCGAGCCCCTTTCCCCAGCCGGCACCCTGGTCCTGCGGATCCTGCTGACCATCAGCCTTCTGCCATTTCCTCAACGACATGATGCAGTCGCTGATCCCGGCCATCTACCCGATCCTGAAAACCTCCTTCCACCTCAGTTTCAGCCAGGTCGGCCTGATCACCCTCACCGACCAGCTCACCGCCTCGGTGCTGCAGCCGGTGGTGGGCGTCTACACCGACCGCCGCCCGCAGCCGTACTCCCTGCCGGTGGGCATGGGCTTCACCCTCACCGGCCTGATCCTGCTCTCCCGGGCCGGCCACCTTCCCCGTCCTGCTGGCGGCGGTGGCGCTGGTGGGGGTCGGCTCGTCCGTGCTGCACCCCGAGTCCTCCCGGGTGGCCCGGATGGCCTCGGGCGGCCAGCACGGCCTGGCCCAGTCGGTGTTCCAGGTGGGCGGCAACGCCGGCGGCGCCCTGGGGCCGCTGCTGGCGGCCTTCTTCATCCTGCCCCGGGGCCAGGCCAGCATCGCCTGGTTCGCCACTGGCGGCGCTGGTCGCCATCATCCTGCTCTCCACGGTGGGCGCCTGGTACCGGCGCACCGGTTCGGCCGTGCTGCGCGCCCCCCGCCCCGCCGACGCGGCCCCGGCCCCTGCCGCAAGGCAAGGTGGCCCTGGCCCTGACCATCCTCCTGGCCCTGATCTTCTCCAAATACTTCTACCTGGCCAGCCTCACCAGCTACTACACGTTCTACCTGATCAGCCGGTTCCACGTTTCGGTGCAGAACGCCCAGATCCACCTGTTCGTGTTCCTGGGCGCGGTGGTGGCCGGCACCCTCATCGGCGGCCCGGTGGGCGACCGCATCGGCCGCAAGAAGGTGATCTGGGGCTCGATCCTCGGCGTGCTGCCGTTCACCCTGCTGCTGCCCCAGGCGAACCTGTTCTGGACCGGCCTGCTCACGGTGGTGATCGGCCTGGTGCTGGCCTCGGCCTTCTCGGCCATCCTGGTCTACGCCCAGGAGCTGATCCCCGGCAAGGTGGGGACCATCTCGGGACTGTTCTTCGGCCTGGCGTTCGGCATGGGCGGCATCGGCGCGGCCCTGCTGGGGCGGCTGGCGGACCACACCAGCATCATCTTCGTCTACCGGGTCTGCAGCTTCCTCCCGGCGATCGGCCTGCTGGCTTGCTTCCTGCCCAACCTCCGGAAGGACTCTGGACATTGACGCCAGCGACGATATGATGGGCCTTCATTTTCCACCGGCCCACCCCGTTCCACGCCGCGAAAGCACCCGCCATGAACCAGACGCCCAGCCGAAGCGAACCCAGCCATTTCCGGAGCCTGGTGGAGGCCATCGTCGCCAGCGACCTGGCCGAGCCGCGCACCCGGCACATCGACGCCGGCTACCTGCCCAACCGCGACACGCGTGATCGAGATCGTCAAGCTCCTGAGGGAACTGCTGTTCCCGGGCTATTTCGGGCGCCAGCACCTGACCTCGTCGACCCTGGAATACCACGTGGAGGAGTTGCTGCGGGCCATCGACACGAAGCTGTTCGAGCAGGCGCGCAACGCCATCCGGCACCAGGCCAACCGCCGGGGCGTGCCCTGCCTGGATTGCGACGGGGAGGCCGAGCGGATCGTGCGCGAACTCCTGGGCGCCATTCCCCGCCTGCGCGCCATCCTCGCCACCGATGTGCAGGCCGCCTTCGACGGCGATCCCGCCGCGGCGGACTTCGACGAGATCATCTTCTCCTACCCCGGCCTGCTGGCCATCACCACCTACCGGGTGGCTCATGAGCTCTTCGTCAACAAGCTTCCCCTCATCCCCCGCATCATGACCGAATATGCACACAACATCACGGGCATTGATATCCATCCCGGCGCCACGCATTGATGAATATTTTTTTATTGATCACGGGACCGGCGTGGTCATCGGCGAAACCACCGTCATCGGCAAGCGCGCCAAGATCTACCAGGGAGTGACCCTGGGCGCCCTGTCCACCCGCGGCGGGCAGACCCTCCGGGGCGCCAAGCGCCACCCCACCCTCATGGACGAGGTGACCGTCTACTCGGGCGCGTCGATCCTCGGCGGCGAGACGGTGATCGGCGAAGGGGCGGTGATCGCCAGCAATGTCTTCCTCACCCAGTCGGTGCCGGCCCGCACCCGGGTCTCCGGCAAGAACCCCGAACTGCAGTACCGCAACCACACGTCGGTGGAGTTCAAGCAGGAGTTTCCCGCCGACTGGGTCATCTGAGTGGCCTCCATCGAGGCCCTGTTCCAGGGCCAGCGGGATGCCCGCTGGGCGGTGGCGGCCAGCGGCCCGGACCAGCGCCGGGCCAGGCTGGGGCGCCTGCTGGAGGCCCTGGTGGCGCGCCGGGCGGAGGCCCACGCGGCGCTGCGGGCGGATTTCCGCAAGGTCCCGGAGGAGGTGGACCTGGCCGAGCTGTATCCGCTGATCGCGGAGCTCAAGGGCGCCATGCGCCAGCCTGGAGCGCTGGATGCGCCCGGTCACGGGTGCCCACGCCGCTCAGCTTCACCGGCAGCCGGGCCTGGATCCGGCCACGAACCCAAGGGCGTGGTGCTGGTCATCAGCCCCTGGAACTACCCGCTCTACCTGACCCTGGGGCCCGCTGGTGTCCGCCGTCGCCGCGGGCAACTGCGCGGTGCTCAAGCCCTCGGAGTTCACCCCGCACGCCGCGCGCCTTCATGAAGTCCCTGCTGGCCGGGATCTTCCCGGAAACGGAGGTGGCGCTGGTGGAGGGGGACGAAGGCGCCGCCAAGGCCCTGCTGGCCCTGCCCTTCGACCACGTCTTCTTCACCGGCAGCCCGGCCGTGGGCAAGGCGGTGATGCGGGCGGCGGCGGAGCACCTGGCCTCGGTGACCCTGGAACTGGGCGGCAAGTCCCCGGTGCTGGTGGACGCCGACGCCGACCTGCGCGCTGGCCGCCCGCCGGATCGCCTGGGGCAAGTTCCTCAACGCCGGCCAGACCTGCGTGGCGCCGGACTACGTCCTGGCCCACGCCGGGATCCACGGAGCCCTGGTGCAGGAGCTGGGCCGGGCGGTGGCCGCCTTCTACGGGCGCCAGCCCGGCCGACGCAGGCCAGCCCGGACTACGGCCGGATCCTCAACGCCCGCCACCACGCCCGGCTGCGCGGCCTGCTGGAGGGATCCCCGGGCCGGATCGAACTGGGCGGCGACTGGGACGCCGAGGACAACTATTTCGCCCCGACCGTCATCACCGGGGTGGCGCCCGACGCGCCGCTGATGCGCGAGGAGATCTTCGGGCCCATCCTGCCGGTGCTGGAGGTGGCCGACCTGGAGAGGCGGTGCGCTTCGTCAACGCCCGGCCCAAGCCGCTGGCCCTCTACGTCTTCACCGGCCGGCGCGGCCACCGGCCGAGGCGGTCCTGGCCCGCACCACGCGCCGGCGGGTCCTGCATCAACGACACCGTGCTGCAGTTCGCCCACCCGCACCTGCCGGGGGGCGGGGTGAACGGCTCGGGGCTGGGCAAGGCCCACGGCCGGTTCGGCTTCCAGGCCTTCTCCAACGAGCGGGGGGTGCTGCGCAGTTCGCGGTTCTCGCCGATCCAGTGGCTGTACCCGCCGTTCACCGCGAAGGTGAAAAAGCTGATCGATCTGACCCTGCGTTATCTCTAGTCCCGACCCTGCCCCGCCCTTCCGGCGAAGCCGTCCATGCTCCGGTCCACCCCGAAGAACCGCATCACCGCGTCGAACAGGCCCGGCGGCAGGCTCCGGACCAGCAGCACCGCCATGACGAACCGGGGCATGACCAGCCGCCGGCGGTCGGCCTCGACGGCCCGCAGGATCCTGCCGGCCACGTAGTCCGGCCGCAGGATGGGCAGCAGCCGCGGAAACCGGGTCTTCGCACCCCGCTGGAACATGCCGGTGTCGATGTACCAGGGGCAGACCACGGTGGTGCGGATGGGGTGGCCCAGGCGCCTGCAGTTCCAGCCGCAGCGATTCGTCGAAGCCCACGGCGGCGAACTTGGAGGCGCAGTAGTCGGTGAGCCGGGAGGTGCCGCCCAGCCCGGCGGCGGAGGCGATGGTCACCACGTGGCCCCGGCCCCGGGCGATCATGGCCGGGAGCAGGGCGCGCACGGTCCAGAACAGGGCCAGGGCGTTCACCTGGAAGGTCCGCTCGATGGCCGCGTCGGAGCACTCCAGCAGGGTCTTGCCGGTGACCACGCCGGCGTTGTTGATGAGGATGTCCACCGGCCCCCGGGCGGCCAGCACCCGGCCGCAGGACGGCCTGGAGCGCGGCCCGGTCGCACAGGTCCACGGCGAACGCCGCGGCGTCGCCGCCCGTCCCGGCTGAGTCTCGGCCCGCAGTGCCAGCAGGCCGGCCTCGTCCCGGTCCAGCAGGGTGACCCGGGCGCCCCGGGCGGCGGCGCCCAGGGCCAGCAGCCGGCCGATGCCGCTGGCGGCGCCGGTGATGAGCACGTGGGCCCCGCGGAATCCGGTCATGGCGCCTCCCGTCAGGCCATCGGCCAGGGCCGCCAGGGCGGCGATGCGGTCCAGCGGGATAGGACGCGTTGCGGACCCGCACCGCGGCGCCGAAGCCGGGGAACCGGCTGAAGTCCGCGGTGGAGTCGTACTCGGCGGTGATCCGGCCGCCGCCGAAGTGGCCGCCCCGGCCGGGCGGCGCGGCCAGGTACAGCAGCAGGGCCATCCAGGCCTTCAGCTTCCCGGAAGGTCCCGCCGGGGTCCAGGTTCGAGGCGGTTGGCCAGGATGGCCCGCATGCCGTCCGGGGCTGCCCGGACAGCTTGCGGTCGCCCCGGGCCGCCTGGTAGACGGCCGTCGGAGCCGAACCCGGACCTGGATCCGTGCTGACCATGAGGAGCAGCAGTACAGGTCCAGCACGACCCGGCAGCGGCCCGGGCCCAGGGGCGCGGCCGGGCCGGTGCAGGCGGGGTCGGCCGGGGCGAAGGCCGACACCGGGCCGATGGCCGCCATGGCCTGGGCCAGCAGCAGGGCGTCCAGCGTGGTGGACCCGGTGGCGGCGTCGGTCCCGGCGGCCCGGGCCACCCGGCCCAGCAGGGCCAGGTGGGCCGGCACCCGGGCCGGGTCGGGGTCGTCCAGGCGGACCATGGCGCCGGCGAAGGGGTTGCCCGCGGCCGCGGCGGCGAGCAGGGCGGCGCCCCGGTCCGCGGGCAGCTCCGGCCAGGGCCGCCAGGGCCCGGCCGCGGCCGGGGCCGACCCGCCCCGCGCCCGCTGCCCGGTCAGGGCCAGGGCGGTGGCGGCGCCGGCGGCGGCTGAAGAAGGCCGCGGTCTCCCGGCCGGATCCAGGGCATAGCCCAGCCCCGACAGGTCGAGGTAGTCGTCCGCGCCGGCGAGGCCGGCCTGGGCCAGCAGCTGCATGGCGCACAGGACCCGCAGCCCGGTGCCGTCCAGGTAGGCCGGAAACCAGCGGGCTCCCCGGTGGCGCCGTCCTGGGCCGGATCCGGGGAACGGCCCAGGGGCAGGATCCCATAGAGATCGGCGAAGGTGATCGGCGCGCCGGAGGCCAGGCCGCCGCGCAGTTCGCCCGTGGCCACCGCCGCGGCGCTGAAGGGGGCGGGGTCGGCGCCCGGGCCAGGCGCGTTGGCCACGGCGCGCATGGCGTCGGCGCACAGGTCGCCGAGGCCGTTGGGCGCGGGCATGGGATCCTGGTCGTTGGGGAGGAGGTCGCGGGCGCACGCCGCCACCGGGTGGTAGATGCCCGTGGCCGGGTCGTCTGCCGCGTAGTCGGCGAAGCGCGCCACTCCGGTGAACACCGGCGCCAGCGCCCGGTTCAGTTCCAGATCGGCCTGTTCCAGCATGGCGCCGAAGGCCGGATCCGGGCGCGCCGGGGGCACCAGGGCGGCGAGGGCGGCATCGGTCATGGGCGAAGTTGGCCGAGCCTCCAGGGCGGGGCCGCCTCCGGAGCGGAACGACCAGGTCCACGCGGGAGACGCTGGCGCCGTAGGCCCCGGCACAGGCGACGAGGGTGCTCCATGCCGCCGTTGGCCACGACCCTTGCCGAATCCAGGGGGTTGTGGGCGTGCCCCGAGGCGATGACGTCGATCCCTGTCACCCGCAGGGCCAGGTCGACGTCCTCCCCGGACTGTCCCGCCGCATCGGTGCCCGCGTGGTCCAGGGCGATCACCAGACGGCAGCCCTGGCCGCGCAGCCGGTCCACCAGCGCCTGGACCGCGCGGGCGTCGCCGCCGTAGTCGGCGAACCGCACCGGGGCGGCAGCGCGCGTCGGCGGCGGCGGCCCGGCCCATGAGCCCGATGAAGCCCACCCGCAATCCGCTGGCCAGGGTCTTCACCAGGGTCGGCCGGATCGGCCGGCCCGGTCCCAGGAAAGGCGCCAGGTCCGCGTCGCCGCGGAGCTCCAGGTTGGTGGCGACGATGGGCGTGCGCAGCCGGGCGGCCCGGCAGCATATCCCGCCAGGCCGCGCCGGCCCATAGTCGAACTCGTGGTTGCCCAGGGTGATGCAGTCGTAGCCCAGGGCGTCGGCGAACCGCAGGGCCAGGGGCGCCGCGGGGCAGGGTGAGGTCGTAGAGCGTGCCCATGCACCAGTCGCCGGAATCCACCAGCAGCACCGGGTGCCCGCAGCAGGCCCGCACCTGTTCCACGTAGGCGGCGATCCGGGCATAGCCGCCCCGGGCCGAAGGGGCGCCGGACACATGGCCGCAGCCCCGGCCGTGGTCGTGGAGGTCGGTGGTCTGGAGCAGGGTCACCCGCGTTTCCCCGGCCGGCGCGGGGTGCGCGGCGAGCAGGGCGGGGAGGGCGAAGGTCAGCAACGGGAGGGTCCGGGACATGGGCGTTCCTTTATCGGGGGAGGTGGCAGCGGAAATCGATGCCGAATTCCAGGGAGCAGCCCATCGCCCGGGAGGAGACATCGATCAGGATCCCGGCTGGGCGCGCCTCGCCGCCGGACGCGTCATGGGCCCAGGCACCGCCGGTGATGTCCTGGCGGGCCCGGACCACGCGCCCGGCCACCGCCACGGCCCAGCGCGGTCCGCAGCGGAACGCGGCGCCCAGGCGCCAGGCCATGAAGGAGGAGGAACCCCTGAGCCAGGACCGGGATGGGAATAGCGCGCCATCGAGCCCGGAGGCCGCGCCCGGATAACCTGCCGCCTGTTTCCCCGCCAGATCCAGGCTGGGCAGTCCGTCCGGCCACTGGCGCACGGCCGTGGCGCCGACGGTCTCCATGCCGGCGAACAGGGCCCTGCCGCCCTCCCGCCAGACTCCGTAGACATTGGGCACGAGCCAGACCGGGTCATGGGAAACGTAGGTGCGGTCGCCCAGGACCGGGTTGCCAAGGGTGCGGACGGTCGCGCGCTGGAGGATGGTCTGGTTGCTGAGATTGAAGCTGAGGCCGGGGCGCAGGAAGACGGTGCCGGACATGTTGTAGTAGGCGATATCGGCATCGTCGATGGCGCTGTTGCGGTCGAAGCTGCGGATGTATTCAGCGCTTTGGTTGCTGCTGCAGAAGACGCCGCCGGCCCGGATGGGCAGGCAGGCCAGGATGGCCGGCAGGATGAACCAGGATCTTGAATCAACTATTTTTGCATCTTTCTTCATCCCGGTTCATCCCAATACCGTCAGTACAAACCGAGTTTTTGTTTCCTCCGCGTTCCTCAGCGAGATCTCAGCGCCTCCGCGTTTCAATTGGATCTTTGATCTGGCGGCGCGAAGGGGCAATGCACTACAGCATGAGTGATCCAATTGGACGCGGAGGCGCTGAGATCTCGCTGAGGAACGCGTAGAAAAGCACAGATGCCAGGTACCGACAGTATTTTGATAAACCCTGATCAAAATAGATAAAAACATAATATTATTCTATTTAATAATTGAAAAATATTGTGAATTTTCTCACATGTATCCGTTTCAATTTGATGCTTCAAAATGTCAAATTGTTTGAGTATTGTTATCCAAGCAAGATTCCAATCACCTCAAAAATCCTTGTAAATTAATAAAAATTACCCATCAGTTATATTTATTTTAAAGTTATTGAATAACTTGAGCACCAAATCGAGAAAAGTACAATGAATCTATTCTCCCCCATCGGCACCGAAGACGCAGCCCTTTCCTGGACCGCCCAGGACCGCCCCCGCGCCGTGGAGCAGGCCCGCACCGGCTGCTTCGACCTGGTCATCATCGGCGGCGGCATCACCGGCGCCGGCGTGGCGCGGGAGGCCGCCCTGCGCGGGATCCCCTTCCTCCTGGCGGAAAAGGAGGATTTCGCCTCCGGCACCTCCTCCCGCTCCTCCAAGCTGGTCCACGGCGGCTTCCGCTACCTGGCCCAGGGGGAGTTCAGGCTGGTGCGGGAGGCCGCCACCGAACGCAACTGGCTCCGCCATGCCCTGCCCAACCTGGTGCGGCCCCTGGGCTTCTACCTCTGCGCGTACCAGGGCGGCACGGGACACCCCGGGCCGGGTGCGGGCGGGGATCCGGCTCTACGACCTGCTGTCCAACGCCTTCTCCCGATACAGGAACCTGCCCCACCGGTTCCTCACGCCCGCGCAGCTGGCCGCCCGGGAACCGGCCGTCCGCACCGAAGGCCTGCTCATGGCCGGCCTCTACTACGACGCCCTGGTGGACGACGCCCGGCTGGTGCTGGAAACCCTCAAGGAGGCCCGGGACGCCTCGGGAGGGCGCTCGGTGGCGCTCAACTACGTGAGGGCGGTGCGACTTTCGGCCCTGGACGGCGGCGGCCTCGAAGTGGAGCTGGAGGATCGGCCCCGGGCGGTGCGCGCTTCCGGTCCGGGCACCGCTGCGTGCTGAACGCCACCGGCGCCTGGACCGACGCGACCCTGGCGCTGGCCGGCGCCGAAAAGACGCGCCTGGTCCGCCCCACCAAGGGGGTCCACCTGGTGGTGCCGAACGCCAGGCTGGGCAACCGGGGGGCCTTCGTGCTGCGCTCCGACGCGGACGGGCGCAGCTTCTTCGTTCTGCGCCGGGGCGAGGTCTCGGTGATCGGCACCACCGACACCGACTACCCGGGCGACCTCGACCGGCCCGGGTGCGAACCGGAGGACTGCGACTACCTCCTGAGCACGGTGAACCGGGTCTTCCCGGCCGCGCGCCTGGGCCGGGCCGACATCCTCTCCACCTCGGCGGGCATCCGCCCGCTGGTGCGCGGCCGGGACGGCAGCGCTTCGAGCGTCTCGCGCAGGCACCTGCTGCTGGATCCCGGCAACGGCCTGGTGACCATCGCCGGCGGCAAGCTCACCACCTTCCGGACCATGGCCTGGGAGGTCCTGGACCGCTGTTCCGGCGCCGGCTACCTGCGCCGCCTGCAAGGGCGCGAAGCCCGCCGCGACTTCTCCCGCCGGCCGTTCAGGAACGGCCTGGCCTGGGAGGATTGGCGCCGGCTCGCCTGCGAGCGCGGGCTGGCGGGGCTGGTGCCGGAGCCGGCCGGGCGCCATCTGCACCAGCAGTACGGGCGGCAGTCCCTGCGCATCCTGGCCGAGGTGCAGCGGGATCCGGCCTCCGGCGAGCCGCTCCTGGAGGGCCACCCTTTCTGCGCCGCCGAGACTCCGCCACATCCTCGCCTTCGAGAACGCCCCGCTCCTGTGCGACGTGATGCTGCGCCGCACGGAGATGCAGATGCTGGTCGGCCATGACCGGCAGCCGGCCCTGGCCGCGCGGGTGGCGCGGGATCATGGCCTGCGCCTACGGCTGGGAGCCGGCGCGGGTCCGGGAGGAGCTCGAGCGCTACCTGGATTACGTCCGGACAACCGTCCTGCCTTGAAGGGAAGCCCATGGAAGACACCCTCCTGGCCGTGGATTGCGGCACGCAGAGCCTGCGCGCCATGCTCTTCTCCAGGACCGGCAGGCTGCTGGACAAGGCCAAGGTCCCCTACGAGCCCTACTTCAGCCCCCGTCCCGGCTGGGCCGAGCAGGACGCCGGCACCTACTGGGAAGCCCTGTGCGCGGCCGCGCGCACCCTCAAGGCCCGCTCGGGCCCGGCCTTCGCCCGGATCCAGGGAGTGGGCGTGGCCGCCCTGCGCAACACGCCCGGTGCTGGTGGACGCCGACGGGCGAGCCGCTCCGGTCCGCCATCCTCTGGCTGGACACCCGCAAGGCCGGCGGGTCTACCGTCCGGACTGGGCCCGGCAGGCCATCTATGCGGCGATCGGGCGTGCTGCCGGTGCTCCTCCACGCCCAGGAGGACTGCAAGACCAACTGGGTGCGCCAGAACCAGCCGGAGCTCTGGGACCGGGCCGCCAAGGTGCTCCAGGTCTCGGGCTTCCTGAACCACCGGCTCACCGGGCGGTTCCAGGATTCCATCGCCAGCCAGATCGGGCACACCCCGTTCAACTACCGGGCCCTGCGCTGGTGCCGGCCGGGAGAGCTCAACGCCCGGGCTGTTCCCGGTGGAACCGGGCAAGCTGCCCGAACTGGTCGCTCCCCGGCAGCCTCATCGGCCCGGTCACCCGGGCGGCCGCGGCGGCCACGGGGCTTCCCGAAGGGGTGCCGGTCATCGCCTGCGCCTCCGACAAGGGCGCCGAAAGCCTGGGCACCGGGTGCACCGGCGAGGCCATGGCCAGCCTTTCCCTGGGCACGGCCGCGGCGGTCCAGACCATCAGCCCGCGCTACTTCGAGCCGCTCCCCTTCATGCCGGCCTACCCCGCCGCCCATGCCGGGCCGGCACTGCCCCGAGATGCAGGTGTTCCGGGGCTACTGGATGATCAACTGGTTCCTGCGCGAATTCGCCGCGCAGGAACTGGCGGAGGCCCGGGCCCTGGGCGTCCCGCCCGAGACGCTGCTGGACCGCTTCCTGAGGGACGTCCCGGCCGGGTCCATGGGGCTGATGACCCTTCCGCACTGGGGCGCCCAGCTCAAGGACCCGGCCGCCAAGGGTTCCATGATCGGCCTGGGCGAGGTGCACACCCGGGGCTACTTCTACCGCTCGCTCATCGAAGGCCTCGCCTTCGGCCTGCGCGACGGGCTGGAGCGGATCGAGCGGGCCGGCCGGTTCCGGACGGACCGGATCGGCATCGCCGGAGGCGCCTCCCAGTCGGCGGAGATCTGCCAGATCACCGCCGACATCTTCGGCCGCCCGTTATGGGCGGGGGAGACCTTCGAGGCGGCGGGCCTCGGCGCGGCGGCGCTCACCGCCGCCGGGGCGGGCCTGCACGGCTCGGTGGCCGAGGCGGTCGGGCGCATGGTGCGGCCGGGCCGGATCTTCGCCCCGAGGGCGGCCAACGCGGGCCTGTACCGGGACCTCTACCACAAGGTGCACCGGCGCATCCAGCGCCGGCTGGGGCCGCTGAACGCGCAGATCCGCCAGATCCTCGACTATCCCGCAGCGCTCGCCGCGAGGAGGACGCATGAAACGACCGCGTTCGACCCCCCCTGGATGGAAGGCCCCCCGCCGCCGGGCACCTGGCGCGCCCTGTTCCAGTGGGGCGCCCGGAGCCCGGGCATCCCGGGCCCGGGTCTCTACCGGCTGCTGAAGGAGGTTTTCGCCATGACCGACGACGATTTCCGCCGCCCGGCCCGGACCGGGCTCGATCCGGCCGCCGCCCCCGGCCCCGGCGCGCTGCCGGCCGGGGCCCGTGCCGAACTGGAAGCCATGCTCGGGCCTGAGAACGTGCGCACCGACGACTTCGCCCGGCATCTCGGCGGCCCACGGCAAGGGCATGCTCGACCTGCTCCGGTTGCGCCGGGGCCGCTGCGGGGACCTGCCGGACGCCGTGCTGCACCCCCGGGACCGGCACGACCTGGGGCGGATCATGGACTTCTGCCTGCGCAGGGGGATCCCCGTGGTGCCCCGGGGCGGGGGCACCTCGGTCACCGGAGGCACCCGGAGCCCGCGCGGCGGTGTCACCCTCGATCTGCGCACCCACATGGACCGGGTGATCCGCTTCAACGAGGCCAACCAGACCATCACGGTGCAGCCCGGCATGGCCGGGCCCCGGCTGGAGGCGCATCCTGAACCGGGCCCCGGAGCTGTTCGGCGCGGCCAGGCGCTACACCTGCGGGCACTTCCCCCAGTCCTTCGAGTTCTCCACCGTGGGCGGCTGGGTGGCGACCCGAGGCGCCGGGCAGGAACTCCACCTACTTCGGCAAGATCGAGGACCTGGTGCTGGCCCAGGAGTACGTCACCCCGGCCGGGACCCTCCGCACCGGGGAACACCCGGCCGCCGCCACCGGACCCGACACCGACCAGATCCTCCTGGGCGCCGAAGGCGCCTTCGGCGTCCTCTGCGAGGTGACGCTCAAGGTTCACCGGTACCTGCCGGAGAACCGGGCCCGCTTCGGATACCTGTTCCCGGACTGGCCCGTCGCCCTGGACGCCGCCCGGGAAGTGATGCAGGGGCAGTTCGGCCACCCGGCCCTGTTCCGCCTGGCGGATCCCGCGGAGACCGAGTTGGCCTTGACCCGGCACGGCCTGGACGGTGCGGCCCTGAACCGCCTGCTGGGCTTCCTGGGCCTGCGCCAGGGGGAGCGCTGCCTGCTGCTGGGCGCCACCGAAGGCGAGCGCGGATTCGCCCGGCTGGCGCGCCGGCGCATCGGCCAGATCTGCCGGGCCCGGGGCGCCCTGCCCACCACCGGACGGGCGACCCAGGCCTGGGAACGCGGCCGGTTCCGGGACCCCTGCCTGAGGGACCAGCTTCAGGATTTCGGCATCCTCACGGACACCTTGGAATGCGCGGCCTCCTGGGACGGGCTGGAGCGGGTGCGCCAGGGGGTCCGGGCTTACTGCGCCGCGCGGCCGCGGACCCTCTGCCTGACCCACCTGTCCCACGCCTACCCCCAGGGGGCAAGCCTCTACTTCATTTTCATGGCAAGGATGGATGGGATCCCGGAATACCTGGCGTTCCAGGCCGGGATCCTGCACATCATCCGCGACCAGGGCGCCGCCATGAGCCACCACCATGGCATCGGCAGGATGGCCGCCCCCTGGCTGGAAGGGTCAGATCGGCCGCGCGCAGATGGACCTTTTCAGGGCCATCAAGCACCATTTCGACCCCCAGGGGATCATGAACCCCGGCGGCGTCCTGGCGCTCGACCAGATACCTATTAATAATGATGTGGACTAGGAAAATTCATGCAAGCGCTTCTCGCGCCGGACAAATTCGAGCAAAATCGTCAAGATTGTTGCTATAGCCAAGCTATGCTTGCTGATGAGGAGAAGCACATGCGGAATTCCAGCCAGAAACCCGGGACCCTCGGGCGCGCGCCTTCGGCGCTCCTGTATTGGCCGGCCCTCGCCGTTTCGGCAGGATTGCTCGTGAGCCTCGGGTGCGAGCGCAACCAGGTCAGCCATGCCAGCGTGCCCCAGGAGGCGCCGCCCCCCGCCGCGCCGCCCATGGTGGGCGCCCACGGGGCCGCGCCGGGCGCGCCCGCGGCCATGCCTCCGGGATCCATGCCTCCCGGTGCCATGCCTCCCGGTGCCATGCCGGCCGGGCAGGTGCCCATGCCCCCGCACCCGACCGGCGCCCTCGCCCTCAAGTGGTCCCTGCCCAAGGGCTGGAACGAGACGCCGGGCAGCGGCATGCGCTATCGCCACCCTCACCCCGCCGGGTCCGGGCAAGATCGAGGTGTCCGTGGTCGTCCTGCCCGGAGCCGCGGGCGGCGAACTGGCCAACGTGAACCGCTGGCGCGGCCAGATCGGCCTGCCGCCCCTGGATGACGACGCCCTGGCCACAGAGCCGCAAGGCGGTCCAGTCCAAGATCGGGCCCGTGGCGGTCTACGACTTCACCAGCGAGGGCGGCGTCAAGAGCCGCATGGTGACCGGCCTGCTCGCCACCCCCGACGGCAACACCTGGTTCTTCAAGCTGATGGGCGACGCCGAGCCGGTGGGCAAGGCCAAGCCGGCTTTCATGAAGTATCCTGGAAACCCTGCACCTTGGTTAAGCGCCTCGCGGTCCGCTGCTGGAACCTCCTGGCCTCCCTCCAGGTCACCATCATCGCCCTGGTCCTGCTCATGGCGCTGGTGGTGCTCTGCACCCTGGCCCAGACCGACCTGGGCACCCTGGGCGCGGTCAACACCTACATGCGCAGCTGGCTGGTCCTGCGCCAGCTGCGGGGCGTGCCGTTCCCGCTGCCGCTGTTCCCGGGCGGCGCCCTGGTGGGGCTGGTGCTGGTGGCCAACCTGACCGCCGCGCTGATCCGGCGCTTCGATTCGAACCCGCGCAAGCTCGGCCTCTGGGTGGTCCACGCCGGGCTGATCCTGCTGGTCGCCGGCGAGTTCGTCACCGGCGCCTTCCAGGTGGACGCCCGCATGGCCATCGAGCAGGGCCAGACCGTGAATTTCCTGGAGAGCTACCACCAGACATGGAGCTGGCGCGTCACCGACGTGACCGACCCGGCCCACACGCGAGGAATACGGCATCCCCGACGCGCTGCTGCGGCCGGGAGCCGCCATCGCCCGTGCCGGGCACCCCGCTCACCTTCAGGGTGAAGCGCTTCTACCCGAACGCCGTGCTGGCGCCGCCTGGCCGCCGGGCGATCCGCCGGCCCTGGCCGACCGGGGCGTCGGGCGCCGGGGTCAAGATCACCGAGGCGCCGCCCGGCGGCCTCGGACAAGGAGGTGAACGCCACCTCGGCCTTCGTCGAGCCGCTGGCCGGCGGCCGCAGCTACGGCACCTGGCTGGTGTCCACCGGCGCTGGGGGCGCCCCAGTCGTTCATCCACGAGGGCCGCACCTACATGCTCTCCATGCGCGCCCGCCGCTACTACCTGCCCTACTCCGCTCACCCTCAAGAAGTTCAGCCACGACGTCTACCCGGGCACCGACATCCCCAAGAACTTCTCCAGCCTGGTGCACCTCTCCAACCCGGCCCGGGGCGAGGAGCGGGACGTGCTGATCTACATGAACCAGCCCCTGCGCTACGACGGCAAGGCCTTCTACCAGGCCAGCTACGGCAAGGGCGACACCCTCTCCATCCTCCAGGTGGTGTCCAACCCCGGCTGGCTGCTGCCCTACATCTCCTGCGCGCTGATCACCCTGGGCCTGCTGATCGCACTTCGGCATCACCCTGTTCAACGCCATCAAGCGCCGCCAGGCTGGCCGGGAGGCCGCATGAAAGGCGTCAAACTCGTTCACCTGGCTCCCGGCCTGCTGGCCCTGGCCGCGGTGCTGGCCGCCGCCATCGCCCCGGGGCCGGTGCGCGGCTTCGACATGGACGCTTTCGGCCGCCTGCCGGTGCTGGAGGGGGGGCGGGTCAAGCCCCTGGATTCCGTGGCCCGCAACGCCCTGCTGATGATCCGCAGCAAGCAGAGCGTGCCCTTCCAGGGGCGCGAGCTCGGGCCGGACGAATGGATCCTGGACGTGCTGTTCCGACCCCGAGGCGGCCGACGCCCAGCCGGTGTTCGTCATCAACGACCCGGACGTGCTGGGCCTGATGGGCATGAAGCAGTCCGCCAACCGCTACTTCAGCTTCAATGACATCGCCCCCCACCTCCAGGAGATCGAGAACCAGGCCCAGGCCGCCCAGGCCCTGGAAGCCGCCCAGCGCAGCCGGTTCCAGAGCGCGGTGCGTGAACCTGTTCGAGCGCGTCGTGCTCTACAACCAGCTGGAGAACACCGTGCAGCTGGCCGATTCGCCCGGGCTGGCCCAGGAGCTCCAGGCGCCCCCCGGACCCCGAGGCCGCCCAGCGCCGCCAGAGCCTGGCCGAGGCCGCCCGGTTCCGTCCGCTGCCGCCGCTGCCCGGGCAGAACCCCGACGCCTGGCAGAGCACCGGCGAGGCCCTGGCTGGCCGGCACGGCCGGCCGCACCCGGCCCTGATGCCCCTGGCCATGGCGGGCGCCGGCTACCGGGCCGGGCAGCCCGAAGCCTTCAACCGGAGCGTGGCCGAACTGCCAGGGCTCGCCGGCAGCGTCCGGCCCCAGGCCCTGCGCCACGCCGACAGCGAGAACCTGTTCAACCGGGTCCAGCCCTTCTACCTGGGCATGGTGATCTACGTGCTGGCCCTGCTCGCCCTGTTCGGTTCCTGGCTGGGCGGCGCGAGCTGCTCCAGGCGGCGGCGTTCTCGCTGCTGGCCGCCGGCGCCGCTGGTGCACACCGTGGGCCTGGTCTCGCGCATCATCCTCCAGGGCCGGCCGCCGGTCACCAACCTGTACTCCTCGGCGGTGTTCGTCGGGCTGGGCGCGCGGTGGTCCTGGGGCTGGTCCTGGAACGCATGTACCGGCAAGGGCTTCGGCACCGCGGTGGCGGCCGCGGCGGGGTTCGCCTCGCTGATCATCGCCCACCACCTGGCCATGGAGGGGGACACCATGGAGATGATGCGGGCCGTGCTGGACTCCAACTTCTGGCTGGCCACCCACGTGGTGACGCGTCACCATCGGCTACAGCGGCACCTTCCTGGCCGGGATCATCGCCATCGCCTACACCCTGCGCAAGCACCTCGCGCCCGACCCGGACCCGGCCACCACCCGCACCCTGGTGGACATGACCTACGGCATCATCTGCTTCGCCCTGCTGTTCAGCTTCGTCGGCACCGTGCTCGGCGGCATCTGGGCCGACCAGTCCTGGGGCCGCTTCTGGGGCTGGGACCCCAAGGAGAACGGCGCCCTGCTCATCGTGCTCTGGAACGCGATCATCCTGCACTGCCCGCTGGGGCGGCTACATCCGCGAGAAGGGGCCTGATGGCCATGGCCATCTTCGGCAACATCATCACCAGCCTGTCCTGGTTCGGGGTGAACATGCTCGGCATCGGGCTGCACTCCTACGGCTTCATGGACCAGGCCTTCTGGGCGCTGGTCTGGTTCATCGCTCAGCCAGCTGGCCCTGATCGGCCTGTGCCTGGCGCCCCGCCGGTTCTGGTTGGCCCGGGCGAACTGAGGCCCCGGGCGGCATCCGCGAACCCACCGCCGCGCTGGCCGGCCCGGCGGAGGTTTTTTGCCGCCCCATGTTCTGGCTTAGCTATTGAATCGACGAGTGTGCATAATAGTCCCACGCAAATGAGGCCGGATCCTCCCGAGAGAATCGGGCACTTACCTTGTAACCTGAAGCCTTGCAGGAGCAGCAGTGGCGACGACAGCGGTGAACGAGGAACTGGTTGACGTAGTTCTGGTCGGCGGCGGGATCATGAGCGCCACCCTCGCGACCATCCTGGGCGAACTGCAGCCGGACATGCGCTTCAAGGCGTTCGAGCGCCTGGACGACATCGCCCTGGAGAGCAGCAAGGCCGCCAACAACGCGGGCACCGGACACGCCGCCAACTGCGAACTGAACTACACGCCGCAGAAGCCCGACGGCTCGGTGGACATCGGCAAGGCCCTGGCCATCAACTCGGCCTTCGAGATCTCCCTCCAGCTGTGGTCCTACCTGGTGGAGAAGGGCGACCTGCCCGACGCCCCCGGGCTTCCTCACCAACGTCCCGCACCAGAGCATGGTCTGGGGCGAGGCCAACCAGCGCTTCCTGCGCACCCGCCACGCGCAGCTGAGCGCCCACCCGATGTTCCACGACATGCTGTATCTCCGAAGACCCGGCCCGGCTCGCCGAGTGGATGCCGCTGACCATGGAGGGCCGGGATCCGGGCCAGCCCCTGGCGGCCACCCACGTGCCGCGCGGGACCGACGTGGACTTCGGCCGGCTGACCCGGATGCTGTTCGCAGGCCTGGCCCGGCGCGGCGGCTTCGACCTGCACCTGAGGCACGAGGTGCGCGAACTGCAGCGCGATCCGGGCGGCACCTGGCGGGTGAGGAGCGTCGACCTGGAATCCGGGCGGACCTACGAGGTCAGGGCCAAGTTCGTCTTCCTGGGCGCCGGCGGCGCGGCGCTGACCCTGCTGCGCAAGTCCGGCATCAAGGAGGGCAAGGGCTACGGCGGGTTCCCGGTGAGCGGCCAGTGGCTGATGTGCAGCAACCCGGAAGTCATCCGCCGGCACCACTCCAAGGTCTACGGCAAGCCCTCCCTGGGCGCGCCGCCCATGTCCGTGCCGCACCTGGACACCCGCAACATCGACGGCGAGCAGGCCCTGCTGTTCGGGCCCTTCGCCGGCTTCAGCACCAAGTACCTCAAGACCGGCTCCTACCTGGACATGATCAAGGCGATCGGCCCGGGCAACGTCTGGCCCATGATGGCCGCCGGCTGGCACAACCTCGACCTGACCCGCTACCTCATCGGCCAGGTGCTGCAGTCGCCCAAGGACCGCCTTGCCGAACTGCGCAAGTTCGTGCCCACGGCCCAGCTGGGGACTGGAAGCTGGAGATCGCCGGGCAGCGGGTGCAGATCATCAAGGGCGATCCCAAGCTGGGCGGCAAGCTGGAGTTCGGCACCGAGGTGGTGGCCGCCGCGGACGGGACGCTGGCGGCGCTCCTGGGCGCCTCGCCCGGCGCCTCCACCGCCGCCACCACCATGGTCTACCTCATCCTGCGCTGCTTCTCCGAGGAGGCCCAGAGCGAAGCCTGGCAGGCGCGGCTGCGCGCGATGGTGCCGTCGTTCGGGCACGACCTCACCAGGGAGCATGACCTGCTGCGCACCGTCCGGGCCCGCAACGACGCGGTGCTGGGACTGGCCTAGGCGGCCCGGCGACCTATCATTACGGGACTGGATCCGTCGTGGAAGGCGCGCCCCATGTCCACCGGAGAGAAGCCATCCATCCGCACCCTCGCCTGCGAGGAACTGGCCTTCGGCATCGCGGCGGGCGGGTCGCGCATCCAGGCCAAGTCGGTGCTGCCCCCCGGCACGTCCCTGACCGGAGGCGGGACCGTGCTGGTGTTCCTGCACGAAGGCCTGGGCAGCATCACCCAGTGGCGCAACTTCCCGTCCGCCCTGGCCCAGGCCACGGGCCTGCCGGCCCTGGTCTACGACCGCTGCGGCCACGGCCGCTCCGCGGCCCGGAGCGGGCCGCTCGGAGCCAACTACCTGGAGGTCGAGGCGTTCGAACGCCTGCCGGAGGTGCTCGCCGCCTGCGGCATCGAAGCGCCCCTCCTGGTGGGGCACAGCGACGGCGGCACCATCGCCCTGCTCTATGCCGCCCGGTACCCCGAGAACCTGGTGGGGGCGGTGGTCGAAGCGGCCCACCCCTTCGTCGAGGACCAGACCCTCGTGGGCATCTGGCGCACCCTGCACGCCTTCGACACCACCTCCCTGCGCGAGCGGCTGCGCGCCCACCACGGCGACCAGGTGGACGCCATGTTCCGCGCCTGGAGCGAGGTCTGGCTGTCGCCGGCGTTCCGCGACTGGAGCATGGTGCCCCTGCTGCGGGACATCCGCTGCCCGGTGCTGGCCATCCAGGGCGAGGACGACGAGTACGGCACCCCGGAGCAGATCCGGGCCATCCTTGAAGGGGTTTCCGGCCCGGCCGAGGCGATGCTCGTGCCCGCCTGCGCCCACAGCCCCCACCTCCAGGCCCGGGACCAGGTGCTGGAGCGCATCGCCCGGTTTATCGGGCGCATCGCGGCAAGCCGCGGGTCGCGCGCAGGGCGCATGTAAAAAACGGGAGGAAAAAGCATCTGGGCAGGGTGCGGATCCGGTGGAGAATGGGGGATCTTCTTTCTCATCCTCTCGGCTGGAGCATTCATGGGTGGAACTACCCGACCGGCCAGGATCGTCACCGCCGCCGCCCTGTTCGACGGTCACGACGCCGCCATCAACATGGTCCGCCGCCTGCTGGTGGCGCACGGGGCCCAGGTCATCCACCTGGGTCATGACCGGAGCGTGGCGGAGATCGCCAAGGCCGCGGTGGAGGAGGACGCCGACGCCGTGTGCGTCTCCTCCTACCAGGGCGGGCACATGGAGTTCTTCGGCTACCTGGCCGAGACGCCTCCGGGCGGAGGGCGCGGGCCGGATCAAGGTGTTCGGCGGCGGCGGCGGGGTCATCCTGCCGGCGGAGGTGGCCGCGCTGGAGGCGGCGGGGGTCGAGAAGATCTACACGCCCGCCGACGGCATGCGCCTGGGGGTGGAAGGGATGATCCAGGACCTGCTGGACCGTCTGCCCGCCAGGGCCCCCGCCGGACCCGGGGGCGAGCCCCGCCTGGGGCGAGCGCGCGGCCCTGGCGCGCCTGCTCAGCGCGGCCCTGGAACGCGACCCGGGACCCGGCCGGGCCCGGCGCCGGTGGTGGGCATCACCGGCACCGGCGGCGCCGGCAAGAGCTCCCTCTGCGACGAGCTGCTGCTGCGCCTGCTGCTGGACTTCCCGGAGCTGCGGGTGGCGGTGCTGGCCATCGACCCCACCCGCAAGCGCTCCGGCGGGGCCCTGCTGGGCGACCGGCTGCGCATCAACACCGCCGGCGATCCGCGGGTGTTCTTCCGCAGCCTGGCCGCCCAGGGCGGCGCCGAGACCGTGGCCGCGGTGCGCCGTGGCTGCGGGCTGCTCCGGCGGGTGGCGGACCTGGTCCTCGTCGAGACCAGCGGCATCGGCCAGGGCGACACCGACATCACCGAGATGTCCGACCTGCCGGTGTACGTCATGACCAGCGAATTCGGCGCCGGCACCCAGCTTGAGAAGATCAACATGCTGGACTTCGCGCGCATGGTGGTGATCAACAAGTTCGAGGACAAGCGCGCCGAGGACGCGCTCGCGGCGGTGCGCCGCCAGGTCAGGCGCAACCGCGGCATCAGGGCGGACGTCCCGGACCGCGACCTGCCGGTCTACGGCACCGCCGCCACCCGCTTCCACGACCCCGGGGTCGACCGGTTCTACCTGGACCTGCTGAGCGCTCCTGGGCGAGCACGGCCGGCCATGGCCCTCCAGCCTGCCCGACCCGGGCCCGGCCGCCTTTTCCTGCGAGCGCGCCGCACCCGTCATCCCGTTCGAGCGGGCCCGCTACCTGCAGGAGATCGTCCAGGCGGTGCGCGGATACCGGTCGCGCACCGCCGAACTGGCCGCCCGGGCCGACCGGCTGCAGGCGCTGGAAACGGTCCGCGCCGAACTCGACAGCGAGCCCCTGCGGGCCATGGCGGACGAGGCCCGGGGCGAGCTGGGGCCGGAAGGCGCCGCGCTGCTGGAACGCTGGGAGCGTTTGCGGCGCGAGCACGCGGGGGAGGCGCTCAGCTACGCGGTGCGGGGCCGGGAAGTGGTCCAGCCCCTGTGCACCGAAAGCCTGTCGGGCACCCGGATCCGCAAGGTGCGAGCTGCCGGCCACCGACCGCTGGGGCGACATCGTGCGCTACCTGCGCCAGGAGAACGTGCCCGGGGATTTCCCCTACACCGCCGGAGCCTGGGCCTTCCGCCGGGCCGACGAGGATCCCAAGCGCCAGTTCGCCGGCGAAGGCGGCCCCGGGCAGCACCAACCGGCGCTTCCATTTCCTGTGCGAGGGCGAGGCCTCCAAGCGCCTGTCCACCGCCTTCGACTCGGTCACCCTGTACGGCCAGGACCCCGACGAGCGCCCCGACATCTACGGCAAGGTCGGCGAAAGCGGCGTCAGCGTCGCCACCCTGGACGACATGAAGCAGCTGTTCGAAGGGCTTCGACCTGTGCGACCCGGGCACCTCGGTGTCCATGACCATCAACGGCCCGGCCCCGGTGATCCTGGCCATGTTCTTCGAGACCGCGGTGGACCAGCGCCTGGAGCGCCGGCTGCGCGAGACGGGCCGGGAGGCCCTCGCGCCCGCCGAGGCCGCCGCGGCTCCGGGAGGAGACCCTGCAAAGCCTGCGGGGCACGGTCCAGGCCGACATCCTCAAGGAGGACCAGGCCCAGAACACCTGCATCTTCTCGGTGGAGTTCGCCCTGCGCATGATGGGCGACGTGCAGGCCTTCCTGGTCGCCCACGGCATGCGCAACTACTACTCGGTGAGCGTCTCCGGCTACCACATCGCCGAGGCCGGGGCCAACCCGGTCACCCAGCTGGCCTTCACCCTGGCCAACGGCTTCACCCTGCTGGAGTACTTCCTCAGCCGGGGCATGGCCGGTCGACGCCATCACCCCCAACCTCTCGTTCTTCTTCAGCTCGGGCCTGGACCCGGAGTACGCCGTGCTGGGCCGGGTGGCCCGGCGCATCTGGGCCATCGCCCTGCGCGACGTCTACGGCGCGGGCGAAGCCAGCCGCAAGCTCAAGTACCACGTGCAGACCTCGGGCCGCTCGCTGCACCTCAGGGAGATGAAGTTCAACGACATCCGCACCACCCTGCAGGCCTTCACGGCCCTCACGGACAACTGCAACTCCCTGCACACCAACGCCTACGACGAGGCCCTGACCACCCCCACCGAGGAGTCGGTGCGCCTGGCCATGGCCATCCAGCTCATCACCACACGGGAGTTCGGCCTCTACCGCAACGAGAACCTGTTCCAGGGCTCGCACTTCATCGGCCAGCTCAGCGACGACGTGGAGGAGGCGGTGCTGGAGGAGTTCACCCGGCTGAACGCGCGCGGCGGCGTGCTGCGGGCCATGGAGACCCAGTACCAGCGCGCGCGGATCCAGGAGCAGTCGCTGCTCTACGAGACCCGCAAGCATTCCGGCGAACTCCCGGTGGTCGGGGTCAACACCTTCGTCCAGGCCGTCGAGGCGCACGCGCAAAGGCCGGTGATCCGGGCCGCGCGCGAAACCAAGGACGAGCGCCTGCGCGAGCTGAGGGACTTCCAGGAGCGGCACCGCGCACAGGCCGGGCCCGGCGCTCGCGCGCCTGCGCGAGCAGGCGCTCCGCGGCGGCAACCTGTTCGAGGCGCTGCTGGAAACGGTGCGGGTCGCGAGCCTGGGCCAGATCACCGCCGCCCTGTACGAATTGGGCGGAAAATACCGCCGATCCATGTGAGAATGCCCCATCAACTCCGCTGTGCCCTGGAGGCCTTCATGACTCCGCCCCTCACCCTTCTCAGCGAAGAGGAGGAAGCCTTCCGCGAACTGGTGGCCGATTTCGCGGCCCGGGAGATCGAGCCGCTGCGCTCGGCCATGGACGAGGCGCAGGAGATGCGCCCTGAACTGGTCCCCAAGCTGTTCGCCCTGGACATCATGGGCGTCGAGGTGCCCGAGGCGTACGGCGGCGCCGGTTCGAGCTTCTTCAACGCCATCCTGGTGATCGAGGAGCTGTCCAAGGTCGACCCGTCGGTCGCCGTGCTGGTGGACGTGCAGAACACCCTGGTCGACAACTGCGTGGTCCGCTGGGCGTCCGAGGCCCAGAAGCAGCGCTACCTGCCCCGCCTGTGCCGGGACACGGTGGGCGCCTACGCCCTGTCCGAGGCCGGCTCGGGCTCCGACGCCTTCGCCCTGGCCACCCGGGCCGTGCCCCACGGGGGCGGCTACCGCCTCTCCGGCAGCAAGCTGTGGATCACCAACGCCCAGGAGGCCGACATCTTCGTGGTGTTCGCGACCGTCGATCCGGCCGCGGGCTACAAGGGGATCACCGCCTTCATCGTCGAGCGCGGCATGCCCGGATTTTCGGTATCGAAGAAGGAGAACAAGCTGGGGATCCGGGCCAGCTCCACCTGCGAACTGTCCCTGGCGGACGTGGAAGTGGGGCCGGAGCAGGTGCTGGGCGAAGTGGGCAAGGGCTACAAGGTGGCCATCGAGACCCTCAACGAGGGCCGCATCGGCATCGCCGCGCAGATGACCGGCCTGGCCGACGGCGCCCTGCGCCACGCCCTGGCCTACACCCGCGAACGCCGGCAGTTCGGCAAGCCGATCTTCAGTTTCCAGGCGGTGCAGATGCGCCTGGCGGAGATGGCCAGCCGGGTGGAGGCGGCCCGTCTCATGACCTACAACGCGGCCCGGCTCAAGGACGCGGGCGCGCCGTTCGTCAAGGAGGCGGCCATGGCCAAGTACTTCGCCAGCCAGGTGGCGGAATGGGTCTCCAGCGAGGCGCTGGAGCTGTTCGGCGGCTACGGATTCACCAAGGACTATCCGGCGGAAAAGCTCTTCCGCGATTCCAAGATCGGCAAGATCTACGAAGGCACCACCTTCATGCAGTTGCAAACCATCGCCAAGCTGCTCTGATGGATGGCGAAGGGGCGAGGGTTCGGATGACCCATCCAAAAAAATTCAACGCCGAGGAAGCGGAGACGCCGAGGACGCCGAGAAAATCAGTTGCAGTGGGAACCGACCCCGCTCCCGCCTGGATCCCCTGGCCCCGCCGAAGGCGGGGTGATGGCCTCCGGCCATCAGATTTTTCCGGTCCCAGCCGCCCTGAGCACAGGGCTGGCGAGGCGACGGTGCATGGCAGTATCTCGATGGCCCTGCGCTCAGGGCGGCTGGGACCGGAAAAATCCCCGGGGGATCCAGGCTTGCCGGCAGATGGTCCCGCGGGCCATGTCCGCTGATACCCTCGGCGTCCTCGGCGCCTCCGCTTCCTCGGCGTTTGATTTCTTTTCTCAAGACCCTACGTAACATCCCACCGGGCCCTTCCCCCCATCCGGAGTCCCCATGAACCAAAGGCAGGAAGACATGCTCGCCCAACTCAAGGCCCGCCACGAAAGGGCCGAACTGGGCGGAGGCCTCGACAAGATCGAGAAGCACCACAAGTCCGGACGCCTCACCGCCCGGGAGCGGATCCAGATCCTGCTGGACGAGGACTCCTTCACCGAGATCGACAAGTTCGTGCTGCACCGCTGCTCCAACTTCGGCATGGACCAGGTGAAGATCCCCGGCGACGGCGTGGTCACCGGCTACGGCGCCATCGACGGGCGCCTGGTCTACGTGTTCGCCCAGGACTTCACTGTCTTCGGCGGCTCCCTGTCCTGGCCTACGCCGAGAAGATCGTCAAGATCATGGACATGGCCGCCCGCAACGGCGCCCCCATCATCGGCCTGAACGACTCCGGCGGCGCGCGCATCCAGGAGGGGGTGCAGTCCCTGGCCGGCTACTCCGACATCTTCCTGCGCAACATGCTCTGCTCGGGGGTGGTGCCGCAGATCTCGGCCATCATGGGCCCCTGCGCCGGCGGCGCGGTCTATTCGCCGGCCATCACCGACTTCGTGTTCATGGTGAAGGACACCTCGTACATGTTCATCACCGGCCCGGAGGTGATCAAGACCGTCAGCCACGAGGACGTCACCAAGGAGGAGCTGGGCGGGGCCATGACCCACAACGCCCGCTCCGGCTGCGCCCACTTCGCCTGCGGCGACGACGAGGAATGCCTGCTGATGATCCGCGAGCTGATGTCGTTCCTGCCCCTCAACAACCAGGACGACCCGCCGCACCGCAAGCCGCACCGACGACCCCAACCGCGGCGAGATCGCCCTGCGCACCATGGTGCCCGACAACCCGAACCAGCCGTACGACATGCGCGACCTGATCAAGGCGGTGGTGGACGACGCGCACTTCTTCGAGGTGCAGGAGCACTACGCCAAGAGCCTGCTGATCGGCTTCTCCCGGCTCAACGGGCGCCCCGTGGGCATCGTGGCCAACCAGCCCAGCCACCTGGCCGGGGCTCTCGACGTGGACTCCTCGCTGAAGGGCGCCCGCTTCGTGCGCTTCTGCGACTGCTTCAACATCCCGCTGATCTTTTTCGAGGACGTGCCGGGCTTCCTGCCCGGGGTGGACCAGGAGCTGGGCGGCATCATCAAGCACGGGGCCAAGCTGCTCTACGCCATCGCCGAGGCCACCGTGCCCAGGCTCACGGTGATCACCCGCAAGGCCTACGGCGGGGCCTACTGCGTGATGAACTCCAAGAACATCCGCTGCGACTACGCCATCGCCTACCCCACCGCCGAGATCGCCGTGATGGGGCCGGAAGGGGCCGTGAACATCATCCACCGGGCCGAACTGGCCAAGGCTCTCGATCCCGAAAAGACCCGCAAGGCCCTCCTGGACGAGTACCGGGAGCAGTTCGCCAACCCCTACAACGCGGCGGAACTGGGCTACGTGGACGAGATCATCGACCCGGCCCAGACCCGGCCGACCCTGATCCGCGCCCTGGAAATGTGCAAGAACAAGCGGGCCGCCAATCTGCCCCGCAAACACGGCAACCTGCCGTTGTGAGGGGAGCTGCCATGTTCACCAAGATCCTCATCGCCAACCGCGGCGAAATCGCCATCCGGGTGATCCGCGCCTGCAAGGAGCTGGGCGTGGCCACCGTGGCCGTCTATTCCGAGGCCGACCGCGCCGCCCTGCACGTGCGCGCCGCCAACGAGGCCTACTGCGTCGGCCCCGCCCCCAGCCAGGAGTCCTACCTGAACCAGGCGCGCATCCTGGAGGTGGCCAAGGCGTGCGGCGCCGACGCCGTGCATCCCGGCTACGGGTTCCTTTCCGAGCGGGCCGGCTTCGCCGAGGCCTGCGCGAAGGCCGGGATCACCTTCATCGGGCCCAACCCCGAGGCGATCCGCGTCATGGGCAACAAGACCACCTCGCGGGTGGCGGTGCACGCCATGGGCGTGCCGCTGGTGCCGGGCATGCGCGAGAACCTCGCCTCCGAGGAGCAGGCCGTGGCCTGGGCCCGGGAACTGGGCTTCCCGCTCATGATGAAGGCGGCTTCGGGCGGCGGCGGCAAGGGCCTGCGCATGATCTCGCGCATGGAGGACCTGCCGGCCGCCTACCGCGCCGCCAAGTCCGAAAGCCTGCACGCCTTCGGCGACGACGCGGTCTACCTGGAGCGCTACATCGAGCACCCGCGGCACATCGAGATCCAGGTGCTGGGCGACCGGCACGGCAACATCATCTACTTCCCCGAGCGGGAATGCTCCATCCAGCGGCGCCACCAGAAGGTCATCGAGGAGGCGCCGTCCACCATGGTGGACCCGGAGATGCGCCGGTTGATGGGCGAGGCCGCGGTCCAGGCGGCCCGGTCGGTGGCCTACGATTCGGCCGGCACAGTGGAGTTCATCGTTTCCGGCAAGACCCGGGAATTCTTCTTCCTGGAGATGAACACCAGGCTCCAGGTGGAGCACCCCATCACCGAGATGATCACCGGCATCGACCTGTGCAAGGAGATGATCCGCAGCGCGGCCGGGCTACCCCCTCGCCTTCCGCCAGGAGGACGTGCCCCTGCACGGCCACGCCCTGGAATGCCGGATCTACGCCGAGGACCCGGACAACCGGTTCCTGCCCACCCCCGGCAGGATCATCGGCCTGCGCGTTCCCGGCGGCCCCTGGGTGCGTGACGAGTCCGGCATGTACGAAGGCCTGGACGTGCCCATCCACTACGACCCCATGCTGAGCAAGCTGGTGGTCTGGGGCAGCACCCGGGAGCGCGCCATCACCCGCATGACCCGGGCGCTGTCCGAGTACTCGGTGAAGGGCATCAAGACCACCATCCCGTTCCACGCGCGCGTGATGAAGAACGAGAAGTTCATCAAAGGCGATATCGACACCAATTTCATCGACACCCAGTTCCAGCCCCAGGACGCCGCCCGGGTCAAGCCGCACGAGGACATCGCCCTGGTGGCGGCCGCCATCAAGGCCTTCCTGCGCGACCGGGAGCGGACCCAGCGGATGATGGGGGGCGGATGCGAGTGCGCCGAGAGCTCCCCGTGGAAGTCCAGCGGCCGGGTGCAGCGGCAGTCAGGGTTCTGAGGACACACACATGGCCTACATCGCGACCCACCAAGGCAAGACCGTCCGGGTGAAGATCCTGGAGACCTCCCCCAACCTCTTCCGGGTGAACCTGGACGACCGGGAGTACCACGTGGACTACCTGGAACCCCAGCCCAACCTGCTGTCCCTGCTCATCGACGGCCGCTCGTTCGAAGTGGACGTGGACGCCGTGGACACCTCCGACCTGTTCGAGGTGGTGATCGAGGGCGACCATTTCGAAGTGGAGATGGTGGAGGAGAAGAAGAAGAAGCTGGCCATGAAGCTGTCCCGCGGCGCCAGCGGGCGCCAGGACCTGCGCTCGCCCATGGCCGGCAACGTGCGCCAGGTCATGGCCCAGCCCGGAGACCGGGTGAAGGCCGGCCAGGTCCTGCTGATCCTGGAAGCCATGAAGATGGAGAACGAAATCAAGTCGCCCATCGACGGCATCATCGGTTCCGTCACGGCACGGGTCGGGCACGGGGTGGCCACCGGCGACCCCCTGTGCGTGGTCGAACCCTGGGAACCGCAATTCAACGAGGAGTGAATCGTGACGCACAACGTGAACGTCGAGATGCAGGGTGACCTGGCCGTGGTCACCATGGACCGCCAGGCCGCGCTCAACGCCCTGAACGACGAGACCCTGGCAGGCCTGGAGGGCGCCTTCAGCGCCCTGGGCACCGACCGCGCGGTGCGCGCGGTGATCCTCACCGGCGCCGGCAAGGCCTTCGCGGCCGGGGCCGACATCAAGGAGATGGCGGATTTCAGCCCGCTGGAAGCCCGGGCGTACGCCCAGCGAGGCCAGCGGGTGTTCAACCTGATCGAGGATTTCCCGCACCCGGTGATCGCGGCGGTGAACGGGTTCGCCCTGGGCGGGGGCTGCGAACTGGCCATGGCCTGCGACCTGCGCATCGCCAGCGAGAAGGCCAAGGCCGGCCAGCCCGAGGTCAAGCTCGGCATCATCCCCGGCTTCGGCGGCACCCAGCGCCTGCCCCGGATCCTGGGCCGCTCCGCCGCCAAATACCTGCTGTTCACCGGAGAGATCATCAGCGCCCAGCGCGCCCTGGAGATCGGCCTGTTCGACGAGGTGGTCGCCCCGGATCAGCTCATGCCGCGCTGCCTGGAGATCGCGCGCACCATCGCCTCGAGGGCCCCCGTCGCGGTTTCGCTCTGCAAGGCGGCGGTGAACCAGGGCACCGACACCACCCTGGGGCACGGGCTCAGCCACGAGACCGAACTGTTTGCCCAGACCTTCGTCACCGCCGACCAGAAAACCGGCATGCAGGCCTTCCTCGAAAAGCGCGAAGATGTCATCTTCCAGGGCAGCTGACCGGGGGATCCCATGGAACTGAACGCCCGACTGCAGAACGTCGCCGTGGTGGGCGCCGCCGGCAAGATGGGCAGCGGCATCGCCCTGTTGCTGGCGCTGGAGCAGGCCTACCGGGCCATCGAACAACCGGAAGCCAGCCTGGGTCCTGAACCTCATCGACATGAACGACGCCGGGCTGCAGGGCCTGGTGCGCTACATCCGCGACCAGGCCGCCAAGGACGGCGAAAGGCAGATCAACAGGCTGCGCGCGCTGTTCAAGGACCGGGCCGACCTGGTGGAGAACCGGGACATGGTCCAGGAATTCGTGTTCGAGGTGCTGCTGCGGCTGCGCACCGGCAGGACCCTGGCCCTGGCCCAGGACGCCCTGCTGGTGTTCGAGGCCGCGTTCGAGATCGGAAGCGGTGAAGCTGACCATCTACCAGGACCTGGCCGCCCGCTGCCAGCCCGAGGCGTTCTTCCTCACCAACACCTCCAGCATCCCGCTCCAGGCGCTCAGCGAGGCCTGCGGCATTCCGGGCCGGCTGATCGGCTTCCATTTCTACAACCCCCCGGCGGTGCAGAAGCTGGTGGAGCTGATCCAGCCCCGCGGGTGCGCCCCGGAACTGGCCCGGCTGTCCGCCGAACTGGCCCGGGCGCTGCGCAAGAAGACCGTCCCGGCCAACGACATCGCCGGCTTCATCGGCAACGGCCACTTCATCCGGGACGGGCTCTACGCCATCCGGGAGGTGCAGCGCCTGGGCCGCGAGCACGGCTTCGTGCCGGCCCTGCACCTGGTGGAGCGCGTCTCCCGGGACTACCTGCTTCGCCCCATGGGCATCTTCCAGCTCATCGACTACGTGGGCATCGACGTGTTCCACCTGATCACCGGAGTGATGTCCCGCTACCTGGGCGAGGACCTGGGCAGCGACCTGCTGGAGCGCCTCCTTGCGCAGGGGGTCAAGGGCGGCCAGACCTCGAGCGGCGCGCCCAGGGACGGCTTCCTGAAATACGTGAAGGGCAGGCCCGCGGGCATCTATGACCCGGACGCCCGGGCCTACGTCGATCTGGACGGGCCCTGGTTCCGGTCGGCCGAAGACCTTCTCGGCCCGGCTCCGGGGACCCTCTCCTGGAAGGCCCTGCAGAAGGACCCGGACGCCGCCGCCAAGCTGGAGGCCTGGTTCCGGACCCTCGGGGGCATGGATACCCCGGGCGCCATCATGGCCCGCAAGCACCTCCAGGCCAGCCGGGCCACCGGGCTCGGCCTGGTCCGCCAGGGCGTCGCCAACAGCCCGGAGGATGTCAACGAGGTCCTGAAGCTGGGCTTCTTCCACCTCTACGGCCCGATCAACGACTACGTGCAGTGCGTGCAGCCATGAAACCCATGCCCAGACCCGTCTACCTCGCCGCCGGCGCCTACACCGTCAGCCTCGGGCCCGGGCGCAGGGAGTTCAATCCCCGCACCGCCCGCCCCGGCCTGGACCCCTACATCCGGTCGGCTGGAGAGGCCGTGCTGGCCCAGATCAGCGACCCGGACCTGATCGACGAGGGGGTGATCGGCAACTTCATGGCCGCCCGGTTCAACCACCAGGGCCACCTGGGCTCCCTGATGACCATCGTCCACCCCACCCTGGAGTACAAGCCCGCGCTGAGGGTGGAGGGCGCCTGCGCCTCCGGCGGCCTGGCCCTGGCCCAGGGGCATCAAGAGCGTGCTGAGCGGCCTGGCCGAGGTGGTGCTGGTCATGGGCGTGGAGGTGCAGAACACCGTGAAGGCGCTCTACTGCGCCGACTACCTGGCGGGCGCCGGCTATTGCGAGGGGGAGCGCAAGGAGGGCCCGGCGTTCTTCTTCCCGGGCAAGTTCTCCGAACGGGCCGGAGCCTACGCCGCCAAGGTCGGCCCGGCACTCGCCCGGCAGGCCATGGCCCACTGGTACCAGAACGCGGTCGAGCACGCCCGGCTCAACCCCGCCGCCCAGGAGCACCACAACACCGCCCCCGACCTGCTGGCCCAGGGCCTCACCCCGCCCAATCCCAAGGGCTTCACCGAGCACCTGAACCTCTACGACTGCTCCAAGGTCTCCGACGGCGCCGCCGCCATCCTCGTCGCCTCGGACGAGGGCCTGGCGCCGCCTGGGCCTGACCCGCGACGGACGTGGTGCGGGTGGCCGGCTTCGCCCAGGTGGCCGCCAACCTCACCACCCCGCCGCCCGACCTCACCGAATTGACCACCAGCCGCATGGCCGCGGCCCAGGGCCGCCGGGCATGGCCGGCATCGCCATCCCGGACGCCGGCGTGTTCGAAGTGCATGACTGTTTCACCATCTCCGGCCTGTTGAGCGTCGAGGCGCTGGGCCTGGCGCCGGGCGGCGGCGGGGCCGATCTGGTGCTGGACGGCGCCACCGCGCGCGCCGGCCGGTTCCCCACCAACACCGGCGGCGGCCTGGTCGGCTACGGCCACCCCACCGGCGCCACCGGGGTGCGCATGGCCGTGGACCTCTGGAAGCAGCTCACCGGCCGGGCCGGGGCGTTCCAGGTGCCGCTGGCCCGGGAGCACGGCCTCATGGTGTCCATGGGGGGCAACGACAAGACGGCCGTTTCGCTGGTGCTGTGCCGGTAGCCATTCCGGGCGGGTTCCACTTCCAAGGAGGATTACGCATGCGCATCCGGTCCATCCTCACCCTTTCCCTTGCCGTCCTGGCCTTCGGCGGGCGCCTCGTGGCGCAGATGCCGAACCCCTACGGCCCGTCCATCACCCTCGAGGACGCGAAGAAGCCCGCCCGGGCGGCCCTGCAGGAAGCGGCCCGGAACAAGTGGACGATGGCGGTGGCGATCGTCGACCCCAGCGGGAACCTGGTCTATTACGAAAAGATGGACAACACCCAGATCGCCAGCGCCGCGGTCTGCATCGACAAGGCGCGCGCGGCCGTGATCTACAAGCGTCCCACCAAGGCCTTCCAGGACATGGTGGCTTCGGGCGGGGTCGGCCTGCGGACCTTCCACCTGCGCGGAGCGATCGCGGTCGAAGGCGGGATTCCCCTGCTGATGAACGGCGCCATCATCGGCGCCATCGGCGTTTCCGGCGACGCCAGTGCCAACGACAACCAATGCGCCATGGCCGGCGCGGCCCTGATGAAATGACGGCGAGCGCCGCGCCCTTGACCGCCGAGCAGCGCAGGGCCTTCCTCGACCGCTTCGAGGCGGGGCCCGAACTGCTGCGCCAGGCGTGGGGCGAACTGCCCGCCGAAGCCCGCCAGTGGCGGCCCGGAGAAGGCAAATGGAGTGCCCACGAGGTCGTGGTCCATTGCGCCGACAGCGAGGTCTATGGACACACCCGCATCCGGCTCGTCCTGGCCGAGCCCGAGCCGCTGATCGTCGGCTACGACGAGAACCTCTGGGCGCGCACCTTCGACTACCACGGCCACGACCCGGAACTGGCCTTCCTGACCATCGCCGCGGTGCGCGCCAACACCGTGGCGTGCCTGCGCCGCCTCCCCGATGCCGCCTTCAACAAGGCGGGCCGCCACTCCGAGAGCGGGCTCTACACGGACGCCGACTGGTTCCGGATCTATGCCGAGCACCTGGAGGTGCATGCCGCCCAGATCCGCAGGAACCTCGCCGCGTGGAACCGGCGCCAGTTCTAGTGCGGCGTCCGTTGTTCCGCCCGTCGCGCCTTGCGGTCGGCTTCGGGTTCCGGGTTCTTGCGCCGACCCACCGGCGCGTGATCCGCTTGGCCCCTCCTCGCTCCGCTCCGGGGGGGCCAAGCGGTCACGCTGCTCCTTCCCCCCAGGGCCGAGTCGATTCGTCTTCGCTTCATTGAACAAAATTCAAAACAACCACCTTGGGACCCTGGCCATTCCGGGGAGCCGCCACTTCGCCCCCATGCCGCCAACCGAAGGAACCCCAAACCCAGGCGGGGAAGGGGCAGCGTGAGACCTTGGCGCACGCGCAGGAGGCGAAGCCGACGAGCATGCGGCAAGGCTCTCACGCACCGGTGGGTCGGCGCACCCGCACGGAACCCGAAGCCGACCGTCAGGCACGACGGGCGGAACAACGGACGCCACAGTCGTGCCGGCCGCCCGACTGCCTTAAACTGGGAAGCCGCCCGCGCTGCCAGGGAGTTCTGCCCATGTCCGGCAATGATCCTGATCTCAACTCGCTCGTCGATGCCCTCAACCGCGGCGCGGCACCTGGCCGGACCGCCGCCAGGCTGCCGGAGGCCGCGAACGGACTGGATCCGGTGCTGGCCCAGGCGGCGCAACAGGGCGCTTCGGACCTGCTGCTGGTGGTGGGGGCGCCCGTCGCGCTGCGGGTCAACGGGCGGCTGATCCTCGGCGGCGGACCGGCGCTGGAGGCCGAAGAGGCCAGCTCGCTCCTGCTGCCGCTCCTGACCGCGCGCCAGCAGCAGGACCTGCAGCGCCACAAATCGGTGGATTTCTGCTTCCAGCGGGAGGGGCTGGGCCGGTTCCGGGCCAACCTGCACTACCAGCGGGGCACGCTGGCGGGGAGCATCCGCCTGCTGCCGGCCCGGATCCCCACCCTGGAATCGCTGCACCTGCCCGCGACCCTGCGCCGCTGGGCGGAGGCCCGGCAGGGGCTGGTGCTGGTGACGGGCGCCACCGGATCGGGCAAGAGCTCCACTCTGGCGGCCATCATCGACATCATCAACGCCGAGCGCCGGGACCACATCGTCACCATCGAGGACCCGGTGGAGTACCTGCACCTCAACCGGAACGCCATCGTCGAGCAGATCGAGGTGGGCCAGGACGCCCCGGACTTCGCCAGCTCCCTGCGCAGCATCGTGCGCCAGAACCCGGACGTGATCCTGGTGGGGGAGATGCGCGACCCGGAGACCATCGCCACCGTGCTCACCGCCGCCGAGACCGGGCACCTGGTGCTCTCCACCCTGCACACCAACGACGCCTCCCAGGCGGTCTCGCGCATCCTGGATTCGTTCCCCCAGGGCAACCAGCCCCAGATCCGCCAGCAGCTGTCCCTGGCCCTGCTGGCCGTCGTGGCCCAGCAGCTGGTGCCGACCCGGGACGGACGGGGCCGCTGGCCCGCCGTGGAGATCCTCACCGCCAGCCATGCCGTGCGCAACCTGATCCGCAAGGGCGACGACCACCAGATCTACACCGCCATCTCCACCGGGAGGGCCGAAGGCATGATCACCATGGAGCAGTCCCTGGCGGAGCTGGTCCGGGCCGGACAGATCACCCGGGAGACGGCCATGGCACACTGCTTCCGGCCGGACGAACTGCCCCGCTACTTGAAATAGCGAATCGGTCCCGGCGCAATGGCTTTCGTGGTTGGGGACACATCCCGACCCTTGAGCCCAAGCCAAACCTTTTGCGGGAGGCATCCTTGAAATCTTGTTTGAACTCCTTATATTAAATCCGTCTTGATTATCTTGTATATTTCAAGACCTGCCAGTCGTTAATCCATCTCCTCATAGCGAAGTCCAGGGATAAACCAACGGAGCACTCTTTGACCACCTGGGTCCGGTCGGGTGGCAGGAAACTCATATGCGCGTTGCGTCGAGACCCACTCCCAATCCTGCAACCACATTCCAGTTCGATTGCCCCCTCCATGCCATTTTTGAACGGGTGGCGAACAAACATCGCAACTGGAAGGCTGTCTGCTATGGCGAAGAATCTCTGACCTATGGAGAACTCAATCGGAAATGCAATGGATTGGCCCATTGGCTGATCGCCAAGGGCGTGGGCGTCGGGCACAGGGTCGGAGTATGTCTCAGACCTGGATTCGGGATCATCATCGCCCTGATCGCCATCCAGAAAGCAGGCGCTGCGTATGTGCCAATAGATCCGGACTATCCGGAGGAAAGGATCAGAAGCATCGTCGAGGATGCGGCGCTTGATTTGACCTTGTCCGGGGAAGACATCATTGAAAAATTCCGTTCGGTCCTGACATGCCCTTATGCCTACCCATTCCTTGATCCGGTTGAAGAAGATTCCAAATCCTTGAATCCGGAACTGGATGTATCTGGAAAAGCGACGGCATGTATTTTTTACACATCCGGCACGACGGGTCAACCCAAGGGCATTCCCATAAGTTATTTTAGTTTGGCCTATTATGTGCTTTCCGCCATCAAACAGTTCGGTGTGAACCCGGCGGATTCGTTCATAACCATTGCAAAATTTTCATTCAGCATCAGCCTTTTTGACCTCATGGCCAGCATGGTGTCAGGAGCAAAATTAAATATTTTATCTCGAGAAGCCATCATGGATTATACGCAACTCGCCAGTACCATAGAAAAATCCACTGTCGTTCATATCGGCCCTGCCCTACTGAGGGGAGTTCTCCATTACATCAAAAAACAAATTCCCGATTTTAGCCGATTCAATCAGGTACGCCATATCTCTTCCGGTGGAGATGTCGTTGCCCCCGACCTGCTGGAAGACCTCAAAACCGTTTTCAGCAATGCGGAAGTCTATGTCATCTACGGCTGCACCGAAATCGCATGCATGGGTTGCTTCTATTTCGCGCGCAGGGATGCTGTCGTGGACCGGTCCTATGTCGGGAAGCCATTTCCGGGCACAAGCTGCATCCTTTTGGGTGATCGCGGAGAAACTGTGAGAGATGGCGAGGTGGGCGAAATATGTTTCAAGGGCCCTGGAGTCATGACGTCCTATCTCAATAGACCCGAATTATCCAAAAAGGCATTTATTGCAATTGATAACTCAATTTTTTTCAGGACAGGAGACATGGGCCGTATCCATACCTCCGGTGACCTGGAATTCCTTGGCAGACGTGATTTCCAGATCAAGATCCGCGGCCAGCGGATCGAGCTGCTTGAGATCGAAAGCCATCTGCGGAAAGCGCCAGGGGTCAAGGACGCCATCCTATCGACTGCTCCCATCGGCACAGGGGAAATTCGGTTGATTGCCTATTTGACGGTCGAAGATCGCAGCCATTTTGAATTGGATCCGGTTCGTATGCACCTGCGGCAGTTCCTACCTGAATACATGCAGCCTTCAGGTTGGATGATCCTGGACAAGATGCCGCTCAATGTGAATTTGAAAATCGCCCGCAAGGCTTTGCCGCCGCCAACCGCTGAAAATACTATTAATACAGAAACCTATGCAGAACCGCGCAATGAAACGGAAAGCCTTATGGCTAATTTATGGCAACAGGTTCTTGGAATACCCCGTGTTGGAATAAACGATGATTTTTATAATATTGGCGGCGATTCTTTGTTGGCCATGAATCTATGCATGCTTGCAGCAGAAAACGGAATAACCGTTTCCCCTTCCCAACTGCGGAACGCACCTACCATCGAAAAGTTGATCAAAACGGGCATGCGCCGCGATCCTGAAGAAGGAAGAAAACCGTACACACCTTTTTCCGGCATCTTGACCCATCTCCCGCCCTTCATCCTCAGATTCCTTCGCGAAGCCGGACCGCGAACTCCCGACCAGTGGAACATCTCCAGGATGCTGGTGGCGAAAAGGCGGCTTTCACCCCAGTTCCTGGAAGCCGCCTTCAGGCACCTCGGCGCCCGCCACGACGCCTTCAGGCTCCAGTTCCGGCGCGATGCCGACCGATGGCAGGCGACGGTCGCGCCGACACCGGAAACGACGATCGCCTTCAGGCGGGTCGATCTGTCCGGCCTGCCCGTCAGTGAGCAAGACACCGCCATTGCAGCATGTGCGAAGGAACTGCAGATGACCATCCGTTTGAACGGGGGCCCCATCGCGAACATGGCATTGTTCGAGATGGGCGAAAACCAGCCGCAAAAACTCTTTTTTATTGTTCATCATTTCGCCATGGATGTCCTATCTTGGAGAAATTTCTGGCTGGAATTTGATTCGATCTACCGAAGGTTTGAATCAGGAGGTGACACATCCATCCATGCCGCCTCGACCTCCTTTAGCGAATGGACTCAGATTTTGAAGCCCTACTCGGATTCCGCGGAAGTCGAGGCGGACGCCAGGGGATGGGCCTGCCAGGACTGGTCGCACGTTGCCAGACTTAAAAAAGACCTGAATCAGGATGGGGCAGTCAACACCAACGGTTCCGCGCAGGTGGTGCAGTTCACCCTTTCGGAAGCCGAAACCCGGTGGCTGCTGCGGAACAAGCGCGAGGGATTCAACGCGGAACGCATCTTCATCGCTGGCCTGTCAGTCGCACTCAGCCGGTGGCAGGGAAGCGCCGTGTATTTTGACCGTCTGCTGCACGGCAGGGATATTGCATTGCCAGAGATGGACTTGAGCGGGACGATAGGCTGCCTCATCAGCTATGCGCCCACTCTGTTGAAAATAGATAATCGAAAAGCATGTGAAGATATTTTAAATGATGTTTCGAGTCAAATGGACAGGTTTCCCGGGAACCACATCAACCTGTACAAATACCTTGGCTCCAATCCAGCCCTGGTGGAGCGGCTCAACGGTTTGCCAGAACCGGAAGTGCTCTTCAACTACCGAGGCGCGACCGACGATGTGATTGAATCAGGCAGCCTGTTCGGTCAGACCTACACTCTCCCGGGCATGGATCATGACCCCGAAAAAGTCAGGCTGTATGCCATCGCGATCGTCATCGACCTGATCAAGGACCGCCTGGAGGCCCGTTTCGTTTTCAGCGCCAACATGCATAGACGGGCCAGCATTGAAGCCTTAAGCTTTGAAATGTTTAATTATATCAAAGCCATGATAAGACTTTAACGCGTTCTCGAAGCCGGGTCGGCGCCGATGCCTTCCCTGGGATCCTTCCCGGCCGCAGCGGCCAAGGCCTCACTCCCGGCGTCGCCCTGGACCGGGCCGGATCCGCCCTCGCCCATGAAAATGCGGTTGGTGTTCCCGGTCTCCGTGGAATCCTCCTGCCCCATGACCTTCTTCAGGGTGCGGAACAGGATGAGCAGGTCGAGGCCCAGGGAGGCCCGCTCCACATAATCCACGTCCAACTTGAGCCGGTCGGCCCATTCGAGGTTGATCCGCCCGCTGATCTGGGCGAGGCCGGTGATGCCGGGCGGAACCTCGAGGCGCAGGCGCTGGCGCTCGGAATACCGGGGCACGTACTCGACGAACAGCGGCCGGGGGCCCACCAGGCTCATCTCCCCCCGCAGGACGTTCCATAATTGGGGCAGTTCATCCAGGCTGGAGCGCCGAAGGAACGCTCCCAGCGGGGGCAGTCGCTGCGGGTCGGGCAGAAGGCGGCCCTCGGCATCCCGTTCATCGGTCATGGTGCGGAATTTCAAGATGGCGAAGGGGCGGCCCTGGATCCCCGCGCGCACTTGCCGGAACAGGACCGGGCGCCCCATCTTCAGGCGCACCAGCAGCGCCAGCACGGCCAGAACCGGAGACAGCGCCGCCAGCAGCGCCACCGCTGCCAGGAGGTCCAAGGCGCGTTTGGAGTACCGGTAGCAGCGCGATTTTTTCATGGCCGGGGCAACCTTGGGTGTTGAAAATATTATAATCATAGTGGTTGCCAATGCCAGCTTTCTCCAGCCGGAAGAAGAACTGCAGGTCCGAGTTGGTGAGTCCGCGCCTGCCCCACTGCTCCCATCCCAGCCACTGCTCCCCGTCGCTGAATTCCGCGTGGCCATCGGCGAACAGGGTGGCGTCGCTGAAGCCCTTGTCCGACCCTTTGCGCATGGGGAAGGCTTCGTACCGGGTGCTGTCCGGGGCGCTCAGCACCAGGCGGTAGGTCCGGCCGGAGGCCAGGGCCTCGGGCTCGGGAAACGCGAGCGTCACCCAGCCGCAGCCGCCCAAGGAACCGCTCGGCGTGCAGGCGGGCATGGGTCCCTTGGCCTCGCCCTCCGCCAGGACCTTGCCGTTCCCCTGCTCCAGGCGGAGGGTCAGGGGAGCCGTCCCCTCCAGCCGGCGCACCCGCGCCGACACCGATACGGCCAGGCGTGCCGGGCCGCTGACCGTGAAGGTTTCGCGCACCTGGTGGGAACCGGAAATGGGCCTGGCCGCCCCCATCCAGAATTCCACATAGCCCATGCCCTGGGACCGGCCCCCGGCGTAGTCGATCTCCAGGATGGGGGTGAAGCCTTCGCGGCTGCCGGGGGTGCGCCGGACCGTCCATGCCGGGCTGACCCGGCTGCGCATGAGCATGGCCCAGTCCGCGTCATCGGCGCCGGGCTGCAGGGGCGCTTCGGCGGACTTGAGGAACAGGGCGTTGATCGAAACGAAGTTGTGCTCCGGGTCCGGGTCGGTGTTGCTGAACACCAGGTGATAGAGCGTCCCGGCCTGGAGCACAGGGGCCCGGTCGAACGCCAGCAGGGGATAGAAGGTGTCGCTGGTGGCGACCAAGGCCATGCGCCGCGCTGTTGTTGCGAGCACCCGACCGGAGGGCCGGTGCAGGGGAGTGCCGTCATCGGTCTCCAGGTCCACCTTCAGGATGCCGCCGGTGCCCGCATGGTAGCCCTGCCGACGGAAGCTCCAGATGAGGTAGGGCCGGGCGCCCCTGAACACCCCCCCGGGGTTCGCCCGGAACCGGCAGCTCACCTGGATGCCGGCCTTGCCGATGGGCGTGTTGGCCAGGGCATCGCCGCCGACGGCCGGTCCGTAGAGGGCCCCCTGGGCCATGAGGCCCGGGGCGAGAAGCAGCAAGGCCAGCGGCCAGACCAGTTGACGCATGGACACCTCCGAAGCCCGGCCGCAAGGGGCAGGACCCGGTTTAGATGCCCCCGGGCACGCATCCGGACACGGCGGCGCCTCTGGTGCGCCCGGCTGTTTGGTGTATCTTCTCCTCCGTTTCGATGAGGAAGGGCCGCCCAGGTGTGTGCAGCGTTTGGACCCCAATGTCTTCCCGGAGCCTCGGGCGCTGGCTGGCGCCTGGGCCTGGGCCTGTCTGCCCTGCTCTTCCTCGGACACTGTTCGTCTCCGCGTAATATCAACGATTACAACTCATGGATCACGAGCGAGACCCCGACCATCGTCAATTCCAAGGGCGAATTTTCCCCCCGCATCAGCCGGAAGATCCTGGACCGGTTGAATGGCGCGGCCGAGCCCACGGACCTGTTGCGGCGCAATGCGCTGCTGGTCGAGGCGCTCGGCGGGAGCCCCCTCTTCACCGGGAACCAGGTGACCCTGCTGATCGACGGGCCGAAGGCCTATGCCGCCATGCTGCAGGCCATCCTGGCGGCCAGGGAAACCATCTGCCTCGAGACCTACGAGTTCGAGGAGGACGAGGTGGGCCGGCGCTTCGCCGACGCCCTCCTGAAAAAGCGGGCCGAGGGCGTGCGGGTGGACCTGCTCTACGACAGTGTCGGTTCCCTGTCGACGCCCGCGGCCTTCTTCCAGCGGCTGCGGGACGGCGGCATCGAGGTGCGGGAATTCAACCCCGTCAACCCGGAAAAGCGGCACGGGAAAAACTGGCGCCTGACCCAGCGCGATCACCGCAAGATCCTGGTCGTCGACGGCAGGATCGCCGTGACCGGAGGCATCAACATCAGCCAAGTCAACTCCAGCCCGTCTTCCAGCGAGCGCCGGGAGCATGCGCCGGCCGCCTGGCGGGATACCGATGTGCAGGTCGAAGGCCCCGCGGTGGCGGGCTTCCAGAAACTTTTCCTGGATTCCTGGGCCCGGCAGCAGGGCCCGGATCCGGGCGGCGGCCTGTTCCCCCGGCTCGAACCGCGGGGCCAGGACCTGGTGCAGGTGATCGGCAGCACGCCGGGCCTGGATAACCGGGTCACCTATGTCATGTACGTTTCAGCTTTCACCTACGCCCAGAATTCGATCCACCTCACCACTCCGTATTTCACCCCGGATGAGCAGATCCAGGTCTCCCTGGTGAACGCCGCGCGGCGCAAGGTCGACGTGAGGATCATCCTTCCGGCGCGCAGCGACTCGGCGTTGGCGTACTACGGCGGCAGAGCCCACTACACGAAACTGCTCAAGGCCGGGATCAGGATCTATGAGCGCCGCCCCGACACCATGCTCCATGCCAAGACCGGCGTCATCGACGGGGTCTGGTCCACGGTCGGTTCAACCAATCTTGACCTCCTGAGCTTCCTGCACAATGACGAAGTCAACCTGGTCATTCTCGGCCCTGATTTCGCATCCCAGATGGAAGCCATGTTCGAGGAGGACCTCGGGGAATCCACCGAGATCCGATGGCAGGAATGGAAAGCTCGTTCCCTGCCTGAGCGGATCAAGGAGGCCTTCGCCCGACTGTTCTCGCACTGGCTGTGACTCAAGGCAGGAACATGAACTGGAGGTCGCTGGTCGTTGAGGCCGGGCGTGCCCCACATGTCCCAGCCGGCCCAGCCGGCGCTGCCCGGAGCTGGTGCACTGGGCGTAGCCGTCGGGGAACGCGGTGTCGTCGGAGAAGCCCTTGTCCAGGCCCTTGCGGATGGGGTAGGCCGAGTACTGGGTGTCGGCGGGCGCGCTGAGGGTGAGGTTGTAGCCGACGCCGGTGGCGAGCACGTAGGACATGGGCAGGGTGCAGGTGACCCAGGAAGAGACGCCCTCGAGCACGCTGGCGGCGGGCACGCTGCCCCGGGCCATCACGGTGCCGTCGGCTTCGGTCAGGGTGCAAGGTCAGGGGGCTGGTGCCGGCCACCCGCTGGAGCCGGACCATGATCCTGCTGAAGGTGCGGCTGGGGCCGCTCACCTTGAATGTCTCCCGCACCTGGGCATTGCCGGAGACGGGCTTGGGATTGGTGGACCACACTTCCATGTAGCCGTTGCCCTGGCTGCCGCCGTCGGCGTAGTCCAGTTCGAGGATGGGAGTGAAGCCCTCGCGCACCTTCCAGGCGCCGGTGCCCGAAGCGCACCAGTTCGGCGAAATCGGTATCGCTCACCGACGGCTGCATGGGTGCCGTCTGGGCGTCGGTGTAGAGGCTGTCCAGGGAGATGTAGTTGGCGGTGGGGCTGGGGTCGACGTTGGTGAACACCAGGTGGTAGAAGCGGCCGCCGGTCAGCACGGCCGGGGTGGGGAAGGTCAGTTCGGGGTAGTTGTTGTTCTGGGCGATGATGTTGCCGTAGGTGACGGTGGCCAGGGCCGGGCCGGTGGGCAGATGCGCGGCGGTGCCGTCATCGGCCATGAGGCTCACCTGGACGGTGCCGCCCTGACCAGCCTGGTAGCCGCTCTTCACCAGGGACCAGATGAAGAACACCCGGATGCCTTTCAGGGCGCTGGTGTGGCGGGCCTGGAACCGGTAGCTCGCGCTGTTCAGGCTGGGCCCGCCCAGCACGGTGTTGGCCAGGGAGTCGGCGCTCAAGCCCGAACCGTAGTACGAAGGCGGTCACCGGCAGGACCGGCAGCACCGGAATGGCCTGGCTGTAGACCGAAAGCACGCCGCTCAGGCTGACCGCGCACTGCACCGTGAGCGGTGCCCGCGGCGCCGGCGTCGAAGATAGACCGCGGCGTTGGTGCTGACTCCCGGGATGGTGCCTCCATTGACACTCCACAGGTAGGCGGCGCCGGCCTGGGCCGGAACCGAGGCCAGGATGCCCGCCATGCCCGCGGACACCAGGGCGGGAGCCGTGATGTAGCCGGTATTGGCGATGGCCGGGACAGGCGGGGCGAGCACGTGGACGGGGATGGGTGGCGTGGCGCCTTGCACCGCACAACCCCATGAGAGCAGCAGGGTGGCCAGGACAGCAGATCGTGAATTTCTCATGGCAAATCCTTCGCAAAAATCCGCCAGGGGCAGGCGGGGTCGCCCCGCCCGTCCCATGGCCAGTGGCCAAGCTCGGTCGTCCGCTGGCAACTTTTCGCCGCGCGGGACTTGGATCACCATTCAGAGCAATGCAGGTGCCAGCGGCGGCCCGGCCGGGGCGTTTACACAACTAGCGTAATTGCTTTACTTAAATTAACGGAATGGGACTGGAAGGCCAGGCCCGCATCCTGATTCGGGATCCCTGTTCCAGAATCGGGACGCGCCAAGGATGAGTTATGGTTGTGGTTGGAGACGTTCATGGCGCACCCCAGCCACCCCCACCGGCTCGCCGAGGCTTTGGCCGGGGCCCGGGATTCGCTGCCGATGCTTCTGGGCGCGGCCCCGTTCGGGGTCATCTTCGGCACCCTGGCCGCCCCCAGCGGGCTTTCCCCGGCGGGCGCCCTGGCCATGTCGCTGTTCGTGTTCGCCGGATCGTCCCAGTTCATCGCGCTCACCCTGCTGGCCGGCGGAAGCGGGCTCGCGGTGATCCTGCTCACCACCTTCGTGGTCAACCTGCGCCACGCGCTCTATTCGGCCACCCTGATGCCCCACGTGGCGGGCCTCCGGAAGCGCTGGCGCATCCCGCTGGCCTTCTGGCTCACCGACGAGACCTTCGCGGTGGTGCAGCACCGCTACATCAGGACCGACACCTCCCCGTTCAAGCACTGGTACTACCTGGGGTCCTGCCTTTCCATGTACGGAAACTGGTTCATGTGGACCCTGGCCGGGGTCGTGCTCGGGCGCACCCTGCCCCGGCTGGAGCACATGGGCCTGGAATTCGCCATGGCCGCCACCTTCACCGGCATCGTCGTGCCCATGCTGCGCAACCGGCCGATGCTGGGCGCGGCGCTGGGGGCGGGCGCGGTGGCGCTGGCGGCGCATGCCCTGCCCTACAAGCTGGGGCTGATGCTGGCCGCGATGACCGGCGTGGCGATCGGCGTGGTGGTGGAGGAACTGTCTTGAACAGCCGTGAACTGCATCCTGATCGCCGGCATGACCGCGGTCACCTTCGTGGTCCGCTACGCCTTCTACGCCCTGGGCGACCGGGTCGCCTTTCCGCCCCTGGTCCAGCGCGCCCTGCGCTATGTGCCGGCGGCGGTGCTCACCGCCATCGTCATGCCGATGGTGCTGCTTCCGGACGGCGCCCACTGGCAGCTCGACTGGCACAACGCCTGGCTGGTGGGCGCCCTGGCCACCGCGCTCATCGCCTGGCGCTTCAACCACCTGCTGGCCGCCATCGGCGGTGGCATGGCGGTTTTCTTCATTTATCGATGGATACTTGGATAATTCACGTTTTTTACCTGTAGGAACAATCCATCGTATGGCCTTTGAATTGGGTTGGTTAAATTTGCATTTGGGACCGGAAATTCTGGTACTCTCGGGGCCAATATACCTACACTTTGAGCGAGCCTGAGCCCCACCTGTCCCGTGGCCCAGCGATGGGCGCATTTTTGGAGGAAATATGGATCATTCCGCCAACGCAGCCGTTCCCAAACAGAAGATCCCGTTCTACCGGGTCCTCTACGTGCAGGTGCTTTGCGCCATCGTCATCGGCGGATTCCTGGGATGGCTGGCGCCTTCCATCGCCACCAACGACTGGATCAAGGCCATGGGCGACGGCTTCATCAAGCTGATCAAGATGGTCATCGCGCCGATCATCTTCTGCACCGTCGTCTCCGGCATCGCCCATGTGCAGAGCGCCAAGACCGTGGGCCGGATCGGGGTCAAGGCCATGGTGTACTTCGAGATCGTCTCCACCTTCGCGCTGGTGATCGGCGTGATCGTGGGCAACGTGCTGCATCCCGGCCTCAACTTCGGCGGCAAGGCGCCCGATGCGGCGTCGGTGGCCCAGTTCGCCAAGGCGGCGCACGAGATGAAGTCGGTGGACTTCTTCCTCAACATCATCCCCGACAGCGTCGTCGGCGGCTTCGCCCGGGGCGACATCCTCCAGGTGCTGCTGTTCTCCATCCTGTTCGGCCTGGCCCTGATGCACCTGGGCGACAGGACCAAGGGGTTGCGCTCGATGATCGACGACCTGTCCCAGGGCGTCTTCGGCGTCATCGGGCTGGTCATGAAGGCCGCCCCGGTCGGCGCCTTCGGCGCCATGGCCTACACCGTCGGCAAGTACGGCCCCTCGGCGCTGGGCAACCTGCTCGGCCTGATCGCCACCTTCTACCTGACCTCGGCCCTGTTCGTGATCGTCATCCTGGGCATCGTCGCCCGCATCATCGGCTTCAACATCTTCCGCTACATCGGCTACATCAAGGACGAACTGCTGATCGTGCTCGGCACCAGCTCCTCGGAAAGCGCCCTGCCCCAGCTCATGCGCAAGATGGAAGCGATGGGCTGCTCGAAGCCCGTGGTCGGCCTGGTGGTGCCCACCGGGTATTCGTTCAACCTCGACGGCACCAACATCTACATGAGCCTGGCGACCATCTTCATCGCGCAGGCGCTGGGCTTCCACCTGGGCCTGCGCGAGCAGCTGGCCATCATCCTGGTGGCGATGCTCACCTCCAAGGGCGCTTCCGGCGTCTCCGGAGCGGGATTCGTCACCCTCGCCGCGACCCTGGCGGTGGTGAACCCGGCGCTCGTCCCCGGCATGGCCATCGTGCTCGGGATCGACAAGTTCATGAGCGAATGCCGCGCCCTCACCAACATCACCGGCAACGGCGTCGCCTGCGCCTTCGTGTCCTGGTGGGAGGGCGAACTGGACCGGCAGAAGCTGCATGACGTGATCGGCGGACGGAACGCTCCCATTGCAGGGGAGGGCCCGGCCGCCGCGGCTGAATAAATCTTTTACAGATTGATAGCCCGCTGCCCCGGCGCGATCCGCGCCGGGGCGGTACGCTGGGTGCCCGTCATTGGCCCGTCCACCCGATCGGCCCCGGTCCCCGGGGGGGCCGGAAAGGGCTTGACGAACCGGCAAGGGAAAGCCCTTCATCGCCATGTTCTGTTGTATTCGGAGGTTATAATCAAGCCATCCACAGGGTAGGAGGCGACCTTTGACCAGACCGGATCAGGAGCGCGCGGGGGCCGAGGCGCGGGCCCTGATCGAATCCTGCGGTCTGCGCTTCGAACCGGAGTTCGACGATCTTGCCGAACTGTACGATCAGGGCCGGCTGGTGGCCTGCGGCGCCCGGGCCGGCTATGTCCTCAAGATGCTGGCCATCGCCCCCAGCCACCAGGGCACCGACATCCTGGGCGAACTGGTCACCCGGCTCATCCAGTCGGGGCTGGGCGCGGGGCACGACACCCTGTTCGCGTTCACCCCGCCCCAGAACGTCCCCACCTTCCAAGCCCTGAACTTCCGCCTGCTGGTCACCCAAGGACAGGCCGCGCTGCTGGAGCACGGGCCGGGCCTTCCGGCCTACCTGGCCGCCCATGCCGCCGATATCACCCCCGGCCATCACGGCGCGGTGGTCATCAACGGCAATCCCTTCACCCTCGGCCACCTGCACCTGGTGCAATGTGCCGCCCGGCAGGTGGATCGGCTCTACCTGTTCGTGGTGCGCGAAGAGCGCTCCCAGTTCCCCTTCGCGGTCCGCTTCCGGCTGGCCCGGGAAGCCACCGCCCACCTGCCCAACGTGACCGTGCTCGACACCTCCCGCTACGCGGTGAGCGCCGGCACCTTCCCGTCCTATTTCCTGAAGCGGCTGGACGCCGTCGCCGAGGCGCAGATGCAGGTCGACCTGCGCCTGTTCGCCCAGGCGCTGGCCCCCGCCTTCCACCTGGCGGTCCGCTTCGTCGGCCAGGAGCCGCTCTGCCCGACCACCGCGGCCTACAACCGGGCGATGGCGGAAGTCATGGCGGAGCACGGCATCCGGCTGGTCGAAGTGCCCAGGCTGGAAGCCGGGGGGCAACCCATCAGCGCCAGCCGGGTGCGCGCGGCGATCGCGGCGGGCGATCGGAACGGGCTCCGGGCACCTGCTGCCGCCATCCACCCTCGCCTATCTGAACACCATGGAGGAAACCTGACTTATGCGAATCCGCAGCAAGGCCAGCGCGGGCACGATGCAATCCAGCGACCTGATGGTCGTCGTGGAGCCATCGGAGACCCTACGGATCGACATCGATTCGACCGTGAAGAAACAATACGAACATTTGATCCGCGCCCGGATCGAAGCGACCCTCGGGGAACTCGAGGTGCGCGCCGGCCATATCAAGGTCTCGGACCGTGGAGCCCTCGACTACGCCATCGCGGCGCGGATCGAGACCGCGGTCCGCCGGGCCGCAAAGGAGTAGCCGTGGAAAAACTCTGGTACCGCGAATGCAACACCGGCCGCCGTTTCATCATCAAGCTCGAGCCGGGCGCCAGGATCATCGAGTCCCTGCTGGAGTTCGCCAGCGCCAAGCAACTGCCGTTCGCCTCCCTGGTCTCGGCGGTGGGTTCGGTGCGCGACGTGGAGTTCGCCGGCATCCAGGCCGGCGCCCATCTGCCCATGACCGAACCGCGCTACAAGACCAGCCGGCTCGAGGGCCCGCTGGAACTGCTGGGCCTGGAAGGCAACATCGCCCCCGACAGCGAGCACAGGCTGGCCGGCGAATTCCACGTCCTCGTCTCCAAGTCCAACGGCGACGTCGTGGGCGGGCGGCTGGCGGAAGCGGTGGTGTTCGCCACCTGCGAGATCGTCCTGGCCGAGTACCTGGTGGAAGGCATCGAGCGCCACCACTCCGCCACCAGCGGCGTGGACACCATCTTCATCGAGGAAAAGCCATGAGACTGCGCCGATCGATGCTCTACGTGCCCGGCAACATGCCCGGCATGCTGCAAAACATCCCGGTGTTCGAGGCCGACGGGGTGATGATCGACCTGGAGGACGCGGTGCCCCTGGTGGAGAAGGACTCGGCCCGGCTGCTGGCCCGGAACTTCCTCCGCTCCTTCACGGACCGCACCAAGGAGATGTTCGTGCGCATCAACGCGCTGGACACTCCCTACGCCGACGCCGACCTGCGCGAGGTGCTGCCCTCCCTCCCCACCGGCATCCGCCTGCCCAAGGCCGACCACCCCGAGATCGTGGAGCGGCTGGACACCCTGCTCACCGAGCAGGAGGAGCGCCTCGGCCTGGAGATCGGCCATTTCAAGATCATCCCCTCCATCGAAAGCGCCCTCGGCGTGCTCAACTGCGTGGAGACCGCCAAGGCCTCCCCGCGCCTGGTGGCCCTCGCCTTCGGGGCGGAGGACTACACCGCCTCCATGGAGATCGACCGCACCAAGACCGGCGAGGAGCTGTTCTCCGCGCGCAACCAGGTGGTCTGGGCCGCCAAGGCCGCGGGCATCCAGGCCATCGACTCGATCTTCTCGGACGTGAACGACATGGAGGCCCTGCGGGCGGAAACGGTGCTGGTCAAGCGCCTGGGCTTCACCGGCAAGTCCCTGGTCAACCCGCGCCAGATCGAGGTGATCCACGACGTGTTCCGGCCCACGGCCGAAGAGATCAGGCACGCCCTGGAGGTGATGGACGCCATCAAGCGGGCCCGGGAGATGGGCACGGGCGTCATCTCCCTGCGCGGCAAGATGGTCGACGCGCCCGTCGTGACCCGCGCGGCCCGCACCATCCGCGAAGGCGTGGCCTTCGGCATGCTGGAATTCGACCTTTCCGATGAGGTGATCCATGGCGAAAAATAGCCTCGGGCGGGAGATTCCGGCCCAGTGGCGCGGCCGCACGCTCGACCCCTACCTGGATCCCTGGAGCCGGCAGCCGGAAGCGCTCCGCGCCACCCGCCCCCTGGTGCGCCGCGCCCCCGGCGACAGCAAGCTGCTGCCGGGCCTGCGCGCGGCGATCGAAGCCTGCGGCCTGAAGAGCGGCATGACCATCTCCACCCACCACGCCCTGCGCAACGGCGACGTCCTGCTGAACCTGCTGGTCAGGGAAATGGACGCCATGGGCCTGCGCGACATGGGCATCGCCTCGAGCTCGGTGCACGCGGTGCACGCTGAAATGATCCCCTACATCCGCAAGGGCGTCATCACCCGCATCGAGACCGGGGTGAACGGCCTGATCGGCGAACTGGTCAGCAAGGGCGAACTGGACTGCCCGGTGGTGGTGCGCAGCCACGGCGGCCGGGCGCGCTCGGTGATCACCGGGCAGGTGGAGGTGGACGCCGCCTTCATCGCCGCGCCCGCCTGCGACAGCACCGGCAACCTGAACGGGGTCTCGGGACCGTCGGCCTGCGGCTCCCTGGGCTACGCCCACACGGACGCCCGCTACGCGCGCAAGGTGGTGGCGGTCACCGACAACCTGGTGCGCTTCCCCTGCGCGCCCATCAGCATCTCCCAGAGCGACGTGGACTTCGTGGTCCAGATCGACTCGCTGGGCGACCCCGCCAAGATCGTCTCCACCACCACCCGCATCACCCGGGACCCGGCCGGCCTGCTCATCGCCAAGTACGCCTCGGAAGTGATCGAGGCCTCCGGCCTGCTCAAGGACGGCTTCTCGTTCCAGACCGGCGCCGGCGGCACCTCGCTCGCGGTGGCCGACAACGTGTGCCGGAAGATGGCCGAGGGGCACATCCGCGGCAGCTTCGGCTGCGGCGGCATCACCGGCTACTTCGTGGACATGCTGGAGCAGGGCTTTTTCGAGACCCTGTTCGACGTGCAGTGCTTCGACCTGAAGGCGGTGGAGTCGATCGCGCGCAACGCCGGGCACCGGGAGATCAGCGCGGACCTGTACGCCAACCCGTTCAACCGGGGCGCCGTGGTCAACATGCTGGACTGCGTCATCCTGGGCGCCACCGAGGTGGACGTGGACTTCAACGTCAACGTCAACACCGAGTCCAGCGGCTACCTGCTGCACAACACCGGCGGCCACTGCGACGTGGCGGCCGGGGCCAAGCTGGCGATCGTGGTGGCGCCTTCCATGCGCGGCCGCCTGCCCATCGTCCGGGAGGCGGTCACCACCGTCACCACCCCGGGCGAGACGGTGGACGTGATCGTCACCGAGCGCGGCATCTGCGTCGCCGACCGGCACGAGGAGCTCAAGCGCGAACTGCGCCGGCGCAACCTGCCGGTGAAGGAGATCCACGAATTCCACGAGGAGATCACCCGCCTCACCGGCAAGCCCCGGCCGGTGGAGTTCACCGACGAGGTGGTGGCGCTCATCGAATACCGGGACGGCTCCATCATCGACGTGGTGCGCAAAGTCAGTGAGTGAAGCTGCATTGAAGGATGACCTGCTCGAGGCGCGGGACGGGCGGCAGGTCTCGCTCCGGCTCGCCCTCGGGCGGGGGGCGCCCGCGCTCCTGACGGTCGGCGCCAACCTGCCCGGGGCGGACAAGCAACGCCCCGGCGCAGCCCCGCTGCTGCGCGACGCCCTGGACGCCCTGCGCGCGGCCATCGGCCTGGACCTGCTGGAAAGCCGGCGGGACCGGCTTGGAGCTCTTCCACCTGGCGGCCTCCGGCGTCACCCCCGCGGCGGCGAAGGCCGCGGCCCTGGAGATTGAAGCGCGCGGCCCATCGGGCCGCCTGCTGGACCTGGACGTCTACGGGCCGGACGGCGCCCAGCTGGACCGGGCCGCGCTGGGCCTGCCGCCGCGCCCCTGCCTGGTGTGCGGCGCGCCGGCCCGGGAGTGCATCCGCCTGGCCCGGCATCCCCAGGGGGCTCTGGACCGGCGGGTGGACGACCTGCTGCGGCCCTGGCGACCCGAACCGGGTCCCGCTTCCATGGAAGCCCTGGCGGCCAGCCTGGCCCGGGGCGCCCTGCGCGAACTGGAACTCAGTCCCAAGCCCGGGCTGGTGGACCGCCGGGACTGCGGCTCCCACCCGGACCTTTCGCATGCGTCCATGCGCGTTTCGGTGGACCTTCTGCCGCGCTACTTCGGCGACATCCTCGACTGCCACCGGGAGGGACGGGATCTCGCGGCGTTCGTCGCCGCCGGAGTCGAGGCCGAAGCGCGCATGACCCGGGCCATCCATTCCAACGCCCACAAGGGCTACATCTTCCTGGCGGGCCTGGTGCTCATGGCCGCCTGCCGCGGCGGCGGCCGGGCCACGCCGGCGGCCGTGGCGGGCGTGGCCCGGGAGATCTTCGAAGGCGCAAGCGCGACCGATTCCCACGGCGCCCGGGTCCGCGCGCGCCACGGCCTGGGCGGGGTGCGGGCGGAAGCCCTGGCCGGCCTGCCGGCCGTGTTCGAACACGGCTGGCCCCGCTACCGGGAGGTCCTGGACACCTGGGCGCCGGATCGCGCGGCCTTCTACCTCATGGCCGTGCTCATGCAGCGGGTGGAGGACACCACCGCCGTCAGCCGCTGCGGCCTGGAGGGACTCGCGCGCCTGCGCGCGGACGGCGCCGCGCTGCAGCGCCTGCTGGAGCGCGGCCAGGACCCGGAACCCTGGCTGGCCGCGCGCAACGAGGACTACCGCCGCATGGGCCTCACCATGGGCGGGGTGGCGGACTGCATGGCCCTGACCTTCGCACTGGAGGCCTGACCCGGCTCTCGTCGCCTGGGATGGGCGGAACCCGTTCCAACTGAATGACTGATCCGGTAAAAAAACAGAATATTTATTGACGCACCCCCATCCATTCCGGCAATCTACGCCGCCGGTGAGCGTTGCCCAGGATGCCTCCTGGACTGACCTTTCCGCAACCCGGCCCCGGCACGGGTCTTGAAAGGAGAATCCCATGAGAAACATCGTGTTCCTGGCCGCCCTGACCCTCGCGTCCGCCGCCCTCGCCGCCGATGCTCCGGTGGTGGTCGCCTCCAAAATTGACACCGAAGGGTCGGTTCTCGGCAAGATCATCGTCCAGGTGCTCAGCGCCAACCGGATCCCGGTGACCGACAAGGTCGGCTTCGGCACCACCGACGTGGTCCGCAAGGCCATCGCCGCCAAGGAGATCGACCTCTACCCCGAGTACACCGGCAACGGCGAGTACTTCTTCACCGGCACCGATCCCTCGGTGTGGAAGGACGCGAAGAAGGGCTTCGATACCGTGAAGAAGCTGGACCTGGAGAAGAACGGCATCGTCTGGCTGACCCCCGCCCGGGCCAACAACACCTGGGCCATCGCCGTGCGCAAGGACCTGGCCGACCAGAACCATCTGGCCACCCTCGACGACCTGGCCGCCTACCTCAAGGCCGGCAAGCCCTTCAAGCTGGCCGCCAGCGAAGAATTCATCAGCCGGCCGGATACCCTTCCGGCGTTCCAGAAGGCCTATGGGTTCAGCCTCAGGCCCGACCAGACCCTGTCCCTGCCCGGGGGCAACACGGCCCTGACCGAGAAGGCCGCCGCCCAGGGGACCAACCAGGTGAACGCGGCCATGGCCTACGGCACGGATGGTTCCCTGGCCGCCCTGGGGCTGGTGGTCCTGACCGATACCAAGGGGGTGCAGCCGATCTACGAACCCGCCCCGATCGTCCGCCAGGAGGTGCTCGCCCGCTACCCGGCCATCGAGCAGCTCCTGGGCAGGGTGTTCTCCAGGCTCGACCTGGTGACCCTCCAGACCCTGAACGGCCGGGTCGCCGTCAACGGCGAGTCCGCCGCGGCCGTGGCCGCCAGCTGGCTCAAGGCCCAGGGGCTGGGGCAGTAGCGGGACACCCCGTGGCGCGAGCCGCCCCCGGATCCCCCCGGATCGACCCGGTCCTGGCCGCCCTGGCCCTGGCCGGGGCCGGGTCGGCCTTCCTGGTTCCCTTCTACCAGTTCGCCCCCAACCGGATCGTGGCCGGGACCGGCTGGTTCCTGTTTCCGGCCAGCCGCACCGCGGCCCTGGGGCTCCTGCTCGGCTGGCTGGGGATCGGGGTTTTCGCGTGCCTGCCCCCTTCGGCCAGGGGGGCCGCCGCGGCCCGGTGGGCCTGGCTCCTGGTCCCGCTGCCGGTCCTGGCGGCCCTGGCGGGCGCCGCGCGGGTCTCCTGGGCCCTGGCGGGAACCGATGCGATCGCCCGGGTGACGCTGGGCGCCGGGTTCTGGTTGACCCTGCTCGGCGCCATGGTGGCGGCCATCGCCATGCCTTCCGGGGTCCTGGTGCGGGCCCTGGGCCTGCTGCCCGCCCTGGGCATGGTGCTCGCCGGGCTGGCGCGGGGCTGGTTCGACGCCCTCAGCCTGGTCCGGGAGGCCCGGGGCCTGGGCTCCGCTTTCGGCACCGAGTTCACCCGGCACCTGACCCTCACCGGCGGCGCGGTGCTGGCCGGGACCGTGCTGGGACTGGCTGTGGGCATTGCGGCCCACCGCTCCCCGGGCTGGCGCCAGGGCGGATTCTTCGTGCTCAATTTTCTGCAGACCGTGCCCAGCCTGGCCCTTTTCGGCCTGCTGATCCTGCCCCTGGCATGGCTGTCCACCCGGTTCCCCTCGCTCCGGGCCTGGGGCATCAAGGGCATCGGCCCGGCGCCGGCGCTCATCGCCCTGAGCCTCTATGCCGCCCTGCCCATCGCCCGCAACAGCCTGACCGCCCTCGATGAACTGCCCCAGGCCGTGCTGGACGCGGGCCGGGGCATGGGCATGTCCAGATGGCAATTGGGGCTGGGGGTGGTCGTCCCCCTGGCCTGGCCGGCGGTGCTGGCCGGGATACGGATCGCCACCGTCCAGACCGTCGGCAACACCGTGGTGGCCGCCCTGATCGGTGCGGGCGGGCTGGGCACCTTCATTTTCCAGGGCCTGGGCCAGACCGCCATGGACCTGGTGCTGCTGGGCACGCTGCCGGTGGTGGCCCTGGCCCTGGCGGCCGACCGGATCCTGGGGTTCCTTGCCAGGCCCCGGGGCGTGCGTCCATGATCACCTTCGAAGGCGTGACCCACCGGTTCGGTGACACCACGGCGCTGGCCGGGATCGACCTCACCCTGGCCGACCACGAGCTCTGCATCCTCCTGGGCCCGTCGGGCAGCGGCAAGTCCACCTTGCTGAGACTGGTCAACCGGCTGCTGGAACCGACCTCCGGCCGGGTCCTGGTGGACGGCCGGGAAGTCCGCACCTACCGGCCGGAAGTCCTGCGCAGGACCATCGGCTACGTGATCCAGAACGTCGGGTTGTTCCCCCACTGGAAAGTCAGGGACAACGTGGCCGCGGTGCCCCGGCTGCTGGGCTGGGAGCGGGCCCGGATCTCCGCCCGGGTGGAGGAGGTGCTGGACCTGGTCGGGCTCCCGGCCCGGACCTACGGTGGCCGCTACCCCCACGAACTTTCCGGCGGCGAGGCCCAGAGGGTGGGAGTGGCCCGGGCCCTGGCTTCGGATCCGCCCATCCTCCTGATGGACGAGCCGTTCAGCGCCGTGGACCCCCTGGGCCGGCACCGGATCCAGGGGGAATTCCTGGAGATCCAGCGGCGCCTGAAGAAGACCGTGGTCTTCGTCACCCACGATGTGGACGAGGCGGTCCGCCTGGGGGACCGGATCGCCATGCTCAGGGAGGGGCGCCTGGTCCAGTACGACCGGACCGAGGCGCTGCTGGAGGCCCCCGCGAACCCCTTCGTCGGCGATTTCCTGGGCCAGGACCGGACCCTGAAGCGGCTGAGCCGGGTTCCCGCCTCCGCCCTGGCCCGGCCCGCCGGGACCCCGGACGCCGGCGCAGAGCCCGCCCTGGCCGAGGACCTGGACCTGCGCCTGGTGCTGTCGCATTTCCTGGAATCCGGCACCGACGTCGTCCCGTTGAAGAACCGCCAGGATCGGATCACCGGATGGCTGCACCGGCGGGACCTGGAGGCCTGGGCCCGGACCGGGAAGACCGCGCCATGAAGTTCGGCGGTTGGAACCTGCTGTCCCTGGTTGGGTTCGGCGGCGCCCTGGGGTTCCTGACCGCGCTTCCGGGGATGTGGCCCTGGCCCCTCTACCCCCGGGCGACCCCCCTGGCGCTCCTGGCCCAGCACCTGGTCCTCGTGGGCCTCTCCAGCCTGGTGGCCGTCGCCGCCGGCCTTGGCCTTGGGATCGCGGTGACCCGGGGCTGGGGCCGGACCTTTCTCCCCCTGGCCCGGACCCTGGCTTCGGTCGGGCAGACCTTTCCGCCCGCCGCCATGCTCATCCTGATGGTCCCGGTCCTGGGCTTCGGGCTCGGCCCGGCCTGGGTGGCCCTGGCCCTCTACGGCATCCTGCCGGTGTTCGGCAACACGGTGGAGGCCCTGCTCGCGGTGCCCCCCGCCACCCGGGACGCCGCCCAGGGCCTGGGCTTCCGCCCCGGCCAGGTGCTGTGGCGGGTGGAGCTGCCGCTGTCCCGGCCGCTCATCCTGGCCGGGGTCAGGACCTCCATGGTGGTCAACGTCGGGACGGCGGCCATCGGCGCGACCATCGGCGCAGGGGGGCTGGGCGTCCCGATCCTTTCGGGCCTGGTCACCCAGAACAACGGGTTCCTGGCGGAAGGGGCGATCCTGGCCGGACTCCTGGCCCTGACCCTCGACGCCGGCTTCGGCCTGGTCGGGGCCGCGCCCCACGCCCGAAGCACCCCCTGAACCCGGAGGGCCCGTGGGGGTCGATCCGGGCAGTCAGCTTGACTGTGGCGCCCGTTGTTCCGACCGTCGTGCCTTGCGGTTGGCTGCGGGTCCCGTGCGGGTGCGCCGACCCACCGGTGCGTGAGAGCCTTGCCGCATGCTCGTCGGCTTCGCCTCCTGCGCGTGCGCCAAGGTCTCACGCAGACCTTCCCCGCCTGGGGTGGGGGTTCCTTCGGTTGGCGGCATGGGGGCGAGGCGGCCGCTCCCTGGAATGCCGAGGGTCCCAGGATGGTTGCTTTGAATTTTGTTCAATGAAACGAAGACGAATCGACTCATCCCTGGGGGGAAGGGGCAGCGTGGCCGCTTGCATCGCCCGCAGCGCAGCGAGGACGTTGCAAGCGGACCACGCACCCGTGGGTCGGCGCAAGAACCCGGAACCCGAAGCCGACCGCAAGGCGCGACGGCCGGAACAACGGACGCCGCAGTAAAACTAGAACTGGTGCCGCACCGACAGCGCGACGATGGTGATGCCCACCTTGTAGACGCCGGTCAGGTTGCCCCGGTAGTAGTTCGGATCGGTGGGGACATTGCCCGAGGTCAGGCCGACGTTGACGTTGGGGGCGAAGATCTGGGTGAGGCCGAGATCGATCGAGGTCCGGGGGTCGGCCGCCCAGCCCGCGCCCACGGAGATCCAGGTGCGGTCGGAATCGGGGATGCGCGGGGTGCGGCTCTGGTTGTCCACCGGGGAACGGTCGTAGGCGAGGCCGCCCTTGAGCGACCACTGCGGGCTGACCTTCCAGATGGCGCCCAGGGAGTAGAACATCGTGTCCTTCCAGTTCTCCTCGGTCACGTCGTCCGCCTGGCCCGACGCGAAGGTCACCCGCAGTTCGTTGAAGCAGGACCACCCGGTCCAGGCGATCTCCCCCGCCAGGCTGAAGGTCGGAGTGAGCTGCCAGGTGGCGCCGGCCGAGGCGGTGGCGGGAAGCTTGATCCTGGCTTCGGCGTCCGAGTCCGTGATGCTGGCGGCGAACGCGCCGGGCACGCCCTGGTAGCCGACGAAGCCCTTGACGTCGAGGGTGGTCTGGGCCTGGTAGCCCACGCCGAAGCGCAGGTCCGGCGTGGCGGCCCAGGTGGCGCCCAGCTTGTAGCCGTAGCTCCAGCAGTCGCCGGACAGGCTCGCGGTGCCGTCCGATCCTCCGGGGATGAAGCCGGGGACCCCCATGGAGTTGCCGATCGCGCCGAAGTCCACGGCGTTGGTGATGGTGGCCTCGGCCTTGCGGGCCACCAGGGCGAGCCCCAGGGTCCAGGCGTCGTTCTTCCAGGCCACCGCCGGGGCGATGTCGTAGGTCTTCAGGCTGGTCTCCAGGCCGTAGTAGCGGCCCACGAAATCGCCGGGATAGTTGGTGACCAGGCCGAACGGGACGTTCACCGAAAGGCCCACCGACCACTGCTCGCTGAGCCTGCGGGCCACATAGAGCGCGGGCACCACGGGCTGGTTGACGGCGTTGGGCAGGTCCGGCCCGCCCGAGATGGGCAGGTTGCCGGGCTGGAAACCCGGCGCCCGGGTGCCGGAGGCGCCCGAAAGGTCCATCGTCGCCTTGATGTAGGACCCGCCCAGGAAGACCTGGGTGCCGTCGAACAGCGCCATGGCGGCCGGGTTCCAGAACATGGATGAGATGTCCTGGGCGCCGGCGGAGGCCCCGGCGAAGGCGTCCCCCTGCTCCGAGGCGCTCTGCTCGCGGAGCTGGAAGCCCGAAGCGCCGGCGCTGGGCGCCCAGGCCAGGATCAGGGCAAGGACTGGAAGGATGCGCTTGCACATAGGCACCTCGAATGGCTAGAAGGCGGTGGGGTCGATCGCGATGGAGGTGCCGGTCGCGCCAAGGAAGTAGATCATCTGCTTCTGCATGAGGGCCGCGTTGGCGGGCTGGTTCGACAGATCCAGGAGGCCGCCGTGCTCGATGCCGGCCTGGTCGAACTGGAAATAGCCCTCGGTGGGACTGGTGGCCGTGGCGCTCAGCGCCGCCGGCGCTTCCTTGGGAACGGGGTTCGCCCCGGAGAGGGTGAACATGAAGGGGGCGGGAATGCGGTCCGCGCTCCCGTAGCCGAGCTGGGAGAAGCCCGGAGCCATCGCCGCGGCGGCCGGCGTGCCGAGCACGGCCTCGCCGCCCAGGGCGTTGCCGAAATACCGGCTGTAGGCGTTGGGAATCACCTGGTCGCCGTTGGTCGGACTGCCCCCGGCTGAAGGTCGTGGAGGTGGCCTCCTGCATGAGCAGCCGCCCGGAAAGCCGGCTGGGCAGGCCCGCCGCCAGCGGCGTGGTCATGGTGGCCGGATCGGCGGTGTCCACCACGGTCTGGGTGACCTGGAAGAACTCGTTGTAGGTGGGGGTCCCGGCATTGATCCCGTCCGCTGCCAGGCCCGCGTTCACGGTGGCGCTGAACGCGGGGCTGTTCTGGATGAGGTAGGCCAGGCGCCCGCCGGGCACGCTGAGGAAGCCCTTCATGTCAGCGTCGAGGGTGGTCTGGGTGTACGGGCAGGCCGCTGGTGGCGAGGGTGGTGTTCCCCGCCAGGTAGTAGGCCCCCACGATGGAGCCGAGGCTGATGCCCACGAACTCGATGTGGGTCATGGCCGGCGCGACGGCGCCCAGATGCGGCGCGAAGCCGCCCGCCCCGACCGTGAACTCCAGGCGGTCCAGGTCGAAGGCCCCCTGCTGGATGTTGGAGCGGGTGGCGAGCGGAGTCCCCACCGCCATGAAATCCTGGCCCCACTGGGTGGACGTCCGGGTGGGGTTGAGCGCCAGCGCGCCGTGCATGGGCAGGTCGATGGCCACGGCGGCGAACCCGGCCCCGGTGAGGGCCTGGGAAAGCGAGCATGACCGTCTCCTTCTGGCTGGTGATGCCGTGCTGGTAGATCACCAGCGGGTAGCCGCCGGCGGGCGCGGCCGCGGCTGGCGCCACGTACACGAAGGGGATGGTGGTGGCCACGTTGTAGTAGCCGACCAGGTTTCCGGAAACCCGGAACGGCTGGACCACCCCGGCCGGGTCGTCATAGGCCCCGGTCACCGCCGTGAGGTCCATGGAGGCGCTGTTGGCGGCCACCACCACGGGATCGAGGGCCAGGAAGGCGGAATTGATGGTGCCCAGGACGACGGTGCCGATGGTGGCGGGGACGGTGCTGGCGGGCAGGCCCGTGACGCCGCTCCAGTAGGCGCCCACGGTCAGGGCCGGATTGGCGTTGGTCTGGGTGAAGGTGGTGGTGACGGCGATGCTGTTGGTCCAGGTCTTGCCGGGAAGGCCGCCGGGAAGTCCGCCCGCCGCGAAGGCGCGCAGGGCCGCCTCCACCGGAAGCAGGGGCCCGGTGGGGGTGGCGCTGATGAAGCCGGCGCCGGAGGTGATGAAGCGGCCCATGAGGGCGATGTCGGTGCGGGCCTTGATGGTGGTGGTGGCCTGAGGCGGCGATCAGGTCGCCCATGACCTTGCCGTAGCCCGACAACAGGATGTTGCCGCCGCTGGTGACGTTGGCCCAGATGGGATCCAGCGGCGCCGCCACCCCGGCGGGCAGGGTGGGCGACTGCAGGTACCTGGAAGTACACGGAGGGGATGATGGGGGCTTCGGTGGCCGCGTCCAGCACCCGGTCGGTCACCACGTAGAGGTAGCGGGTGCCCGGGGTCAGGGGGAAGTTCGGGAACAGCCAGAGATCGGTGCCGCCTTTCGCGTAGTCGAAGCTGAACAGCCCGGTGACGTCGGTGAACCCGAGGGGATTGTTTTCGGTGCCCGCCGCGTCCGGGGTGATCTGGAACACCTTGATGTTCGCCGCGGTCACCGTCGTGGGGTCGACCGGGTAGGTGAACTGCAGGTAGATCGGCGCGTTCACGCCGGCCACGGCGTTGGTGCCGCCCACCTCGTGGAGGTTGATGTAGGCGAGGGCCTCGGGAGGCGTCATGGGGGTGGCCGCGGCCCGCCCGGCCAGGGGATCGGCGGCTTCAGCGGTGGCGAGGATGTTGGGCAGCGGCACGTTCCCCGTGGTCGGATCGAACACGGCGGCGTTGGTGCTCACCACCGGGGCGCCGTTCGCCACAGGATCCTGGCGGCTCGCACAGCCAGCCAGCATCAGCAGCGACGAGAGAATGAGCGCCCTGCCCAGGACCTTTGTCATGTCCCCACCTCATTTAGAAGGATTTCGTGGACTGAAGCTTATGACTGACCGCGGGTCATTAAAACCCTAAGAATTATTTTTTTCAGCGTCTTCCGGAATCGCACGGTTAGCCCGCCGGCCGGGCCGCCTTCGGTCAGGCGACGGTGCGGATGGTGACGAAGGCTTCGGCGGCGCCCAGGCCGACGGTGGCGCCCCGGAGCGTGGCCAGGGCCCGCAGGGCCGCCAGGGAGCGCTCGTGCGGCGCCGGCCGCAGCTGGGAGCGGTAGCAGGGCCATGGCCTCCAGCTTGGCCTCCAGGGTGCCGGTGATGTCCACGAAGTGGTTGGGGACGAAGGCGGGGGTCAGGTAGGGGGCGTTCCAGTTGGTCTCGGAGAGGGTCTCGTAGGCGTAGATGCGCCGGGGGACCGCCCGGGCCCGGCCGGGCGGCCACCATGGCCGAGCTGGAACACCAGCTGGTGGTCCAGGTGCACGTCGCCCAGGAAGGGCAGGTACAGCTCGTCCGGGGCGCAGGCGCGCAGGAGCTCCGCCAGCCGTGCCGTTGAGCTCCCGGTGCGGCAGGCCGTCCAGTTCCGCCGCGGGCAGGTCCAGGAACCAGGTGCGGGCCACGCCCAGGCAGCGGTGGGCGGCCCGGGCCTCGGCGCGGCAGCGGCTCCTCCTCGGCCTCCGCGTAGAGCGGCGGCCGGCCCGCGGGTGACCACCGCCACGTGGACGGTGTGCCCCTCCCGCGCCCAGCGGGCCATGGCGCCGCCGGCCCCGAGCACCTCGTCGTCCGGGTGGGGGGCGAGCACCAGCTTGATCAGGGCGTTCACGGCTCCTCCTCGGCGCCGGATCCGGGGCTCCGGGGCGGGCAGCAGGCGTCGGGCAGGCCGCTGTTCTGGGAGCCGTCCGGGGCGTACGACGGTGTCGGCCCGGAGCACGACGCCGACGGTGCGCCAGAGGATCCGCAGATCCAGCCGCAGGCTCCGGTGGTCCACGTACCAGACGTCCAGGGCCACCCGCTCCCGCCAGGAGTGCCGGGCGGCGCCGTTCACCTGCTGCCAGCCGGTCATGCCCGGCAGCGACCTCCAGCCGGCGCCGGTCCTGGTCGGCGTAGTACGGCAGGAATCTCGGGCAGCAGGGGCCTGGGGCCCACCAGGCTCATCTCGCCCCGCAGCACGTTGAGCAGCTGCGGCAGCTCGTCCAGGCGCAGGTTGCGCAGGACCCGCCCGACCCGGGTGATGCGGCTGTCGCCGCGGCTGGTCTCCAGGCCGGCGCCCTGGTGGGTGCTGCCGTGGCGCATGGTCCTGAACTTGAAGATGGAGAAGGGGCGGCCGCCATGGCCCAGGCGCGTCCTGGCGGAACCAGGCGGGGCCCGGCGAATCCAGGCGCACGGCCAGGGCCAGCGACGGCCAGCAGCGGCGCGGCCAGCACCAGCAGGACGCCGCCCAGCAGGCAGATCGAAGGCCGCGCTTCATGGTGCGCCCCGGACCGGGTCGCAGGCCAGCAGGCCGGCCAGGTCCTCCAGGAGGTCGACCCGCAGGTGGGGCGCCTGGCCCTGGGCCGCGGCCGAGCCGGGCGAAGGGCCCGGTGGCCACGCCGACGGTGAGCATGCCCAGGCTCCGGGGCCCCTTGAAATCGCAGGCGGGGTTGTCGCCCACGTAGGCGCAGCGGGCCGGGGCCACGCCCAGCCGGCCGCAGGCCAGCTGGAACGGGAACGGGCTGGGCTTGTGCAGGTTCCGGGCGAAGTCGCCGGTGAACACCATCTGGTCGAAGCAGGGGCCCAGGCCCAGGGCCTCCACCTTGTGCCGCTGGGTCGGGCCGTGGCCGTCGGTGACCAGGAACAGCCAGTAGCCCGGCCTCCCGGAGCCGGCCGCAGGGCGCCCAGCGCGCCCGGGTAGGGCCGGCCGGGCGGGCGGTGCCGGTGGTAGCGGTCGCACCAGTTCGGCCACCAGGCGCGGCTCCCAGGCCCCCAGCTGGTGCAGGGCGTGGTCGAACAGGCGCGGGTGCGCCAGGGTCAGCCGGTCGCAGGGCGCCGTGGCAGGCCCGCAGCACCTGCTCGCGGCCCCAGCCCAGGCGCCGGCCCAGTTCCCGCGGCGATGGCCTCGAAGAAGGTGCGGGCGAAGGCGTCCTGGTCCCAGAGGGTGTAGTCCAGGTCGAAGCCGACCGCTTCCAGCGCCGCCATTCAAGCCTCCTTCCCCGCGGCCGGGCGCGGAACACCTCGTCCCAGTAGCGGTACATCAGCAGCGGCGGGCAGGGTCTCAGCCAGGGCCTCGGGCTCGCGGCCCCGGGCCAGGTCCAGGATCCCCTCGAACAGCGGCACCCCCGCCGCCTGGCTGAGGATGGCGGTGCCGGCCATGCGGGCGTTGATCTCGGTGAAGGCCACCCGCCCGTCCGGGCCGACGAAGCACTGGAAGTTCAGCGGCCCCACCATCCCCAGGGCCCGCACCAGGGTGCCGCACCGGGTCGACGCAGGTCCTCCCGCCAGTGGGTGGCGCCCTTGGACGAGACCCCCGATTCGGTGGCCAGCCGCTGGCGCGGCGACAGGATGCGCAGCGTCGCTGTCCAGGCCGGCCAGCACGTCGAGGGTGTATTCCACCCCCTCCAGGCGCTCCTGCACCACCGCGTCCTCCACGTAGCGGGCGAAGAAGGCCGCCTCGGCGTGGTCGCGCGCCACCTGCACTCCGGTGCCGCCGCGCGCCCGGCGCGGGGCTTGACCACCAGGGGGAAGCGCCCGAAGGCGCCCTCCCGGTAGGCCGCGGCCGGCACCGTGCGCGCGGTGGCGATGCCCAGCCGCTCGGAAGCACTCGGCCATGCGCAGCTTGTCGGCGCACACCGCCAGGGCCCGCGGGGCCGGACAGCAGCAGGCGGGTGCCCGCCGCCTCGAACCGCTCCGCCGGTGCTCCCCGCACAGCGCCAGTTCCTCGTCCAGGGCCGGCAGGAACAGGTCGACCGCCTCCGCGCCGGCAGATCTCCAGCATCCGCTCCAGGTAGCCGGGCGCGCCCGACCCTGGGCACCACGTAGGCGGCGTCGGCGAACTGGAAGCCCACCGAGGCGGGGTCGCAGTCGGCCGCCACGATCCGGCAGCCCAGGGCCTGGAAGGCCTTGTACTGGGTCACGGTGGGCGGGCGATCCGGCCGCGGTGCGCAGGAGGGTCAGCTTGGGGAAGGGCGGGGTCATGGGCGTCTCCATTCAGGGGCGGCGGTAGGCGGGGAAGAAGCCGTCGGCGGGCCCGGGGCCGCCGCGTGCCAGCACGAGGCCTTCATAGGCTGCCGGCCGCAGGACCATCCGGAAGGTCTGGAAGCGGCTGCGCAGCTTGGAGAAGCCCTGCTTGAAGAAGGCCAGGGAATCCTCCCTGCAGCCCACCCCGCCGCCCAGGTGCAGGTACCGGGCGCCCCGCCCCTTGGCCCAGTCGCGCATGTGGATGAGCATCATCTTGGCCGGCCCGGCCCGGCGGAACGCCTCGCTGGTGCCGCTGAGGTGGAACTGCACCAGGCCGCCGGTGCAGGTGAACAGCCCGGCCGCCGCCGCCTCGCCGCCGGGGCCCTGCACGACGCAGAGGTGCAGGCGCCCGCCCAGGCTCCGGCGCAGTTCGTCGTAGTAGCCGCGGCCGAACAGGTAGAAGGGGTCGGCGCCACGGTAGCGCATGGTCTGCTCGTAGATGCCGATGAAGTCGTCCATCCGCTCCCAGCGGTCCAGCTGGGCCCGGAAGCCCTTCGCGCTCCAGCCGGCGCACGTCGGCCAGGTGGTTGACCCGGGTCTGGCGGTCCAGTTCCTCCCGCGGCAGGCCGAGGTCGAGGTAGACCGTCTCGCCGTGCTCCACCAGGGCGCCGCAGGCGCGCAGGGGCGCCTCGGGCAGGGGCAGGAGGGGGTGCAGCCGCAGGAAGGCGGTGACGATGCCGGCGGCCGCCCCCACCTCCCTGAATGCCTCGAGCATGGCCGCCACGTTCGCGGGATCGGGGCCGCCGCGCACCAGCGGGCAGGGGTAGCCGTACGGCGCCGCCGAATCGCGCCAGCCGGGCTCCGGGGCCAGCTCTGCGGGCAGCGCGCGCAGCACCATCGGGACGAGCATGGCCGCGTCCCCGCGCTCGGCCCAGAAGGCGGCCGGCGTGCCCCCTTCGTGGCGGGCGCACAGCTCCACGTATTCGGGCAGATGGTAGAAATCGTGTCGGCAGGCGTCGAGGAACCCGCCCCAGCGGGGGTCGCCGACCTGAAGCAGCTCAGCCCGCATGGGTCCTCCCCGGGCGCGCCTGCAGCGCCTCCCGCAGGGCCCCTTCGAACCGCCCGGCCAGGATGCGGACATCGAAATGGGCCTCGACGTAGGCCCGGCCGCGCAGCCCCATGGCGCGGCGCTCCCCGGGCCCCATGGCGAGCATCCGTTCCAGCCCCGCCGCCATGGCCGCGGCGTCGCCCGGGCGCACGGTGATGCCGCAGCCGGCCTCGGCGATGGGGTTGTTCGGGCAGTCCAGGCCGATCACGGTGGGCCGGGCCATGGCCATGAAGTCGTAGAGCTTGTTGAAGCTGATCCCGTGGCGCCACAGGCTGGTGTCGTGCGAGCTGACCCAGAAGGCGTCGGCCTGGGCCAGGGTCCGGTAGACCTCCCGCTTGGGCACCGGAGGCAGGAATTCCACGGCCGCCAGGCCCTCGTCCCGGGCCCGGGCCTGCAGGCGCGGCTTTTCCGGGCCGGTGCCCAGCAGCACCAGGCGAACGGCGCCTGGGCAGGGCGCGCTCCCGGAGCAGGGCGGCGGCGTCCAGCATCACGTCCAGGGCGTTGGTGCGGCCGTGGGAGCCCGCGTACAGGAACGTGAACGCCGGCCCGCTCCCGGGGTTCGGCCAGGGGCGGGACCAGGCCCAGGTCGATGCCGTTGGGCACCCAGGTGAGGGCGCCCGGGTCGCCGCCGCGCTCCGCCACCCGCGGCCCGATGCCGGGCAGCAGGGTGATGATGTGGTCCGCGCTCGCGGTACAGTTCGCGCTCGATCCGCTCCATGGCCCAGACCAGGGGGTGCCAGCGGGAGACCCCCATCACGTCGACCAGCGACTGCGGCCACACGTCCCTGATCTCCAGCACGAACGGGACCCCCAGCCGCCGAGCCAGGCGCAGCGCGGCCCGGGCGCCGAACAGGTGCGGGCTGCTGCCCACGACCACGTCGGGGCGCCCGTCCAGGAGCGGCTCCAGCCGGTGCTCCACCGCGCGGGCGAAGGCCAGCATGTTCCAGAGCCGCGCGGCGCCGCCGCTGCCCCGGTAGCCGGGGGTGCGCAGCCAGATGAAGGGCACGCCGCCGTGGGTCTCCCGGCGCGCGGCTTCCCCGGGACCAAGCCGGTCGGTGCGGGTGACGTGGTCGAAGCCCGGCGGCGGCGATGGTCGGCTGGTGGCCCAGCGCCGTCAGCGCCCGGGCCAGGGAGTAGTGCCGGGTCCCGCCGGGCTGGCTGGGAGGGAAGGCGTAGGGGTTGACCAGGAGGATCTTCATCGGCGGCACCTGGGGCAGTCAGGAGAGGCCGGCACGGAGCAGGTGCCAGCGGAGGTTGCGGGGCTTCCGCCTCCCAGCGGTAGCGGTCCCGGTAGGCCTCCCGGCCCGGCTTCGGCGTACGCCAGAAGCCGCCCGGGATCCGAGGACCATGTCCACCAGGGCCCCGGCCACCGCGCCCGCGACCGGGGCCGTCAGCCGCCCCGCGCCGCTGCGCTCCACCAGGCCGCGCCACAGGGGGAAGTCGGAGGCCAGCACGGGGATGCCCATGGCCATGTATTCGAACAGCTTGGTGGGCAGGGCCTCCAGGTAGTTCGGCCGCGGCAGTGAGGGTCACCAGGCCGACCCCGGCGCCTGCGGCGCGCTCGAGCAGTTCCTCCGGGCCGAGGCGCGGCACGTGCGCGCACCAGCCCTCGGCCACCGCGGCCGCGATGGCGGCGCCGGTCTCGGCGTCCATGATCCAGCCGACCAGCTCCAGGCGCAGGCCGGGGACGCGCTGGCGGGCCTCGCGCACCGCCGCCAGCGCCACCAGCGTGCCGCGCCCCCGGGACAGCCCGCCCATGTAGATCACCCGGTGCGGATCCAGCGGGCGCCCGAGGCTCCGGACCGCGCCGAACATGGCCTTGGGGTAGTTGTGCAGCACCCGGGTGCTGGACGGCGGGCCAGGCGCGGGCGATCGCCTCGGTGGCCGGCGCGAAGCCGCTGAACAGCCCCGCGGCGGCGCGCAGCAGGCACGCCGAAAGGCGCGCCACCGGCGCCCGCAGGGCCGCGGGCAGGTAGTCCTTGGACACCACCTGCAGCGGCAGGTCCTCGTGGATGTCGTACAGGGTGTAGGTGTCCGGGACGCAGGATCGCCAGCAGCGCCATGGCCGGCACCAGTTCCGGATCGTGGAAGTGGACCAGGGCGAAGGGCCCGTGCCGGAGCACCTCGCGCCATACGCCCAGGGCCAGGCGCAGCCGCCCCATGCGGCCGGCCGGCAGCGGCAGGGGGTGCAGCACCAGGCGCGGGTCGGCGCTCCAGCCCGAACGCTCCGGCGGCTCGGCCAGGGGCACGAAGACATGGGTCTCCACCCCCCACTCCAGGCAGGCGGCCAGCTCCCGCTGGAATACGCGCGGGTCGCCCCAGGGGTGGGCGGTGGTGACCACGGCCATCCGGCGCGTCACCGCTGCGCCTGCACGGGCAGGTCCCTCAGCATCAGCGCCGAGGTGACGAACATGAACAGCGGCCGGTTGTCGTTCACGTCGCCGCTGACCATGGCATTGATGAGGTAGAAGACGGTGCCGGCGAACACCAGCCGGCCGCCCACCCTGCCGGTGCCGGACCAGGCGGCCGCGGTCGCCGCCAGCAGCACCAGGAGGGTGACCGCGCCGCAGATCCAGCCGGATTCCAGGGTGACCTCGGCCAGGAGGTTGTGCGGATACTGCCGGGGCAGGCCGCGCTCCGGGTCCACCCAGGTGGCGAAGCCGGCCCAGCCGATGCCCCACGGGGCGTCGCCGATGAGGTCCCAGGAGGCGCGCAGGGCGTTCACCCGGTAGGCTTCCGAATCCCCGTAGCGGCCGTGCATGAACGCCTCCACCCGGTCCAGGGAGCCCTTGGGGGCGAGCGACAGGGAGGACACGAGCACCAGGAGGAACAGCCCGCCGGCGGCCGCAAGGCGCGCGGCCCGGAAGCCCAGGCGCATCCGCCCGGCGCCGAGCAGCAGGGCCAGCACCGCCAGCCCGGCCAGGATCGGGCCCCGGGAACCCGAGAACAGCGCGGTGACCCCGGCCAGCGCCAGGATCCCGAAGGTGAGCCCGGGCCACGGCGCGGCGTCCGCCAGGGCGATGGCGGCGTAGGTGAACAGGAGGCCGGAGGCCCTCCCGAGCGATATGGTGCCGCCCCCGAAGGCGGCCATCCGCTGCGCCTGCTGGCGGCCCCCGAAAAGGCCGCCCAGGGTGATGACCAGGCAGAAGCAGGCCAGGGCGTTCATCAGCCTGGGCAGGTCGGCGTCGGCTTCCACCAGCAGCAGCGGGGCCAGCGCCGCGAGCAGGGTGAAGGTGTAGATGGTGGCGATCTTCTGCAGGCCGTAGGGCGAATCCACCGCCTGGAAGAGGCCCGGGCTGAAGGTGAGGAACCAGAAGCCCACCAGGGCCGGGCCGCCCGGGGAGCGCAGCCGGGCTCCGCGCAGGAAGCGCACGGCCAGGACGCCGCTCAGCACGGCGCCGGTGAGCAGGGTGAGGTCGACCGGCAGCCAGCCCAGCCTGGGGTCGGCCTTCAGGTCGCCGGCGAACAGGAAGGCCGCCAGGGCCAGGAAGCGCGGCCGGGTGGCGAAGGCCCGCATCCAGCCGGTCATGCCCGCACCCGCCTGGGGCCGTGCCGCCGGATGGCGTACCAGGTGACCAGGCCATAGGCGACGTAGGCCAGCGTGCCGGTGGCGCCGAACAGGAAGATGGCTGGCCGGGCCGGCCACTTGAGCAGGTACGCCGCCAGGATGCCGCCGAGCAGCAGGCCCGAACGGAGCGCCTCCCGGTACAGGGCGAGGTCCTGCCGCTCCAGCACCAGCAGGGTGCTGCCGGCGCAGGCGGCGGTGAACTGGGCCAGGGCCATGGGCCCCAGCGCCACCGCGAACAGCCCGGCCTCGCTCCAGTCCCGCCCGAAGACCAGCGGGAACAGGAACCTCCCGGCGGCCATGGCGGCGAGCATGAGCGGCAGGCCCAGCATGAACATCCGCCGCAGGGTGCCGCGGAACAGGGCCATCAGGGAGCCCGGGTCCCCTTTGACGAGCCCCGCCACCTCGCCGAAATAGACCTGGGCCACCGATTCGCCGATGACCGAACTGGGCAGGGCGAACACCCGCTGGGCCAGGGCGAAGCACCCGGCCACCGCCGGCCCATAGTAGATCGCCAGCAGCAGCGCCGGCATGCGCATGTTGAGCGCGTTCATCAGGGCGGTGCCGCTGGCGATGGCCGGGAAGCGCCGGAAGCGCACCGCCGCCCGCCACATCCCGCGCCAGGTCACGCGCCTGAGCCGGGCCCAGTCGCTGCGCCAATCCAGCATGGCCAGGGTGCGGGTGCCGTTGCTGCGCCCCACCGCGTCTCCCACCAGCAGCCCCAGCGGGCCCTTGACCAGGGCGCCGAGGCCGATCTGCAGGCTCAGCTGGGTCAGGCCCTGGGTCACCTTGGTGCGGGCGATCCGCTTGTATCCGCCCTTGCGGATGGCCCAGCAGTTGAACACCTGGTAGAGGCCGCAGCCGAGGATGCTGACCGGCACCAGCCACAGGTAGGGCGCCAGGGCGGGCGCATGCATCCAGGCGAGGATGCGCTCCTCCATGGCGTGCAGCAGGAGCGAGGAAAGGCAGGTCGTGGCCGCCACCAGGAGCACGCACAGCGCCAGCAGGTCGATCGCCTCGCCGTCGTCGGCGGGGATGGGCAGGGCGTACTCGAGGCGCAGCGAAGCGAGGATCACCAGGATCGACACGATGGCGACGTACACCACCAGCACGCCGAAATCGGCCGGGGTGTACAGCCGGGTCAGGACCGGCGAGGCCAGGACCAGCATGCCCTGGGCAAGCGCCGTGCCGCCCGCCACCTGCAGCACCTTCAGGCGGAATCCGTGCAGCCGGCCGCCCTGGAATCCGAACGCGACGCTCATCCCCGGGTGACCTCCGCCGCCAGCGCCCGGGCCACGGACGCCTGGTCCTCCTCCGCCATCTCCGGCCAGATGGGCAGGCTGATGACCTCGGCGCACAGCCGTTCCGCCCGGGGGCAGGACACGTGGCCGTGGCTGTGCGCGTAGGCCTCGAGCCGGTGGCACGGGACCGGGTAGTAGACCATGGTCTCGACCCCCTCCCCGGCCAGCCGGGCCTGCAGGCGGTCCCGGTCGCAGCCCGGCACCCGGATGGTGTACTGGTGGAACACGTGGCCCTCCACCAGCGCGGGCGCCACGATGCCCTTGAGGCCCTCCAGCAGCCGCCGGTAGGTCCGCGCCACCCGCCTGCGGCCCTCGTTCCAGGTCTCCAGGCGGGGCAGCTTGACCCGCAGCAGGGCCGCCTGGAGTTCATCCAGGCGCGAGTTGTAGCCGAACATCTCGTTGTGGTACTTCTTCCGGGCAGCCGTGGGCGCGCAGCGCCCGGGCCAGGTCCGCCAGCCCGGCGTCGCCGGGTGACCAGCAGCCCGCCGTCGCCGAAGGCGCCCAGGTTCTTGGACGGGAAGAAGCTGAAGCAGCCGATCCGGCCCAGGGTCCCGGTGGTCCGGTCCCGGTAGCGCGCGCCGAAGCTCTGGGCGCAGTCCTCCACCACCTCGAGCCCGCGCCGCCTGGCGATGTCCAGGATCCCGCCCATGTCGCACGGGCGGCCGAACAGGTGCACCGGCAGGATGGCCCGGGTGCGCGGGGTGACCGCCCGCTCGATCAGGGCGGGGTCCAGGTTCATGCTCTCCTCCTGCACGTCCGACGAACACCGGGGTGGCGCCCACCTGGCTGATGGCCTCGGCGGTGGCGAAGAAGGTGAAGGGGGTGGTGATGACCTCGTCGCCGGGGCCCACGCCCAGCGCCCGCAGGGCCAGCACCAGGGCGTCGGTGCCGGAGTTGCAGCCGACCGCGTGGGCCGCGCCCAGGAAGTGCGCGGCCTCCTCCTCGAAGGCGCGCACCTCGGGGCCGAGGATGTAGTGGGTGGAACGCAGGGCGCGCTGGAAGGCCAGGTTGAGTTCCTCCCACAGGGCTTCCACCTGCGGCGCGAGGTCGAACACGGGAATGCGGGTCTGGGTGCTCATCAGGCCTCCTTCCCGACCAGGCCGTCCGCCGACCGGCGGTAGGCCTGGCCATAGCTGGTCACGGCCCGGCCGCCGGCGTCGAACTTCAGCCGCTCGCCGCGCTCGCACATGTAGCCGATGATCCGCGCCGGCACGCCGGCCACCATGGCGTAGGCCGGCACGTCCCGGATCACCACCGACCCGGCCGCCACGAAGGCGCATTCGTGCAGGGTGATGCCGCAGACGATGGTGGCGTTGGCGCCGATGCTGGCGCCGCGCTTCACCCGGGTCACGGAGTAGTCCTCGGCGCGGTTGCGCGGGAACAGGCAGCGCGGCGTCTGCACGTTGGTGAACACCATGCTCGGGCCGCAGAAGACGTAGTCCTCCAGCACCACGCCTTCGTAGAGGGAGACGTTGTTCTGGATCTTGCAGTGGTCGCCGATGCTGACGCCGTCGGCCACCATCACGTTCTGGCCCAGGATGCAGTCGCGGCCGATGACGGCCCCCGGGTAGACGTGGGAGAAATGCCAGACCCTGGTGTTTTCGCCGATCCGGGCGCCTTCGTCGATCACCGCGGTGGGGTGGGCGTAGTGCGGTTTGGGGGCTGCGAGTGTGCTCATGCGCTCTCCTTGTTGGTTTGGTTCAATGCCTGCCTGAGCTGGGCGTCCGCCTCCTCAAGCACCCGGACCACCTCCACCCCGCTGCGCCCGTCGCTCAGCGGAAGCGCGCCGGTGGCGAGGCAGTCCAGAAAATGCTGGTCCTCCAGGCGCAGCGGTTCGCCGCTGCCTTCGAACAGCCGCTCCGAGCCCTCGTCCACCGGCGCCAGGCCCGCGGGCGGATCGCCGCCCCTGAGCCGCTTGCGGTGCAGGGTGAGGCTCTGGTCGGACTCGTTGTAGGCGATCATCCCGTCGTCGCCCAGCACCCGCAGGCCCCGGCGCTTGCCGGGCCAGTACCAGGCGGAGTGGATGTGGGCCGAGCGCCCCTCGCTGAAGCCCAGCTCCAGGTGGATGTCGTCGTGGATCCCGGGCTGCAGGAACGCCGCCCCGCTGGCCCGCACCGTCCGGGGGGCGCCGCCCATGAGGTGGCAGAGCACCGCCACGTCGTGCGGCGCCAGGCTCCAGAGCACGTTTTCGGTGCTGCGCACCCGGCCGTGGTTGAGCCGCTCCTGGTGGACCCGCAGCACCCGGCCGACGGCGTCGTTCGTCCAGCAGCCGCTTAAGCTCCCGGATCGCCGGCTGGTACAGCAGCAGGTGCCCCACCATGAGCGGCTGGCCCGCGGCCTGGGCCAGGCGCACCAGTTCGCGCGCCTCGCGCGCGGACAGGGTCATGGGCTTTTCCACCAGGACCCCCTTCCCCGCCGCCAGCGCCCGCGTGGCCAGAGCGCCGCGTGGGAGGGCGCCGGGGTGGCGACGACGATCCCCTGGGCGTGGGGAAGCGCCTGCTCCAGGGAGCCCCACACCGGCACCCCGGGGAAGTCCGCCTGGATCCGTTCGCGCAGGGAGGGCAGCACCTCCACCACCCCCGCCAGCGCGCCCAGCTCGTGGAAGACGCGCACATGGTTGCGGCCCCAGGCCCCGCATCCGGCCACCGCCACGAGCGGGCTCACAGGAGCACCACCTTGGCGCGGTCGCAGGGGACGCCGCGGGTGGCGTAGCGGGTGTCCAGCACGAGCCGGGCGTGCCGGGTCACGAACCCGTAGTCCACCGCCGAGTGGTCGGTGAGGATCAGCACCAGGTCCGCGTCGGCCAGGGCCTGGGCGGTGAGCGGCACGCTCGTCCAGCTCGCTGCCGTGCTCGCGCAAGCGCGGCACCAGCGGGTCGTGGTAGGCCACCGCCGCGCCGCGCAGGGCCAGGAGGTGCAGGACCTCGGCGCCGGGGCTTTCGCGCGGGTCGTCGACGTCCTTCTTGTAGGCCACGCCCAGGACCAGCACCCGGGCGCTGCGCAGCCCCAGCCCGTGGTCGCTGAGCAGGCGCATGGCCTTTTCCACGACGAACTCGGGCATGCGCCGGTTGATCTCGCCGGCCAGGGCGATGAACCGGGTGTTGAAGTTGAACTCCCGGGCCTTCCACTCCAGGTAGTGCGGGTCCAGGGGGATGCAGTGCCCGCCGACCCCCGGGCCGGGGTAGAAGGACATGATCCCGAACGGCTTGGTGCCGGCCGCGTCCAGCACCTCCCACACGTCCAGGCCCATGCGGTCGCAGAGCATGGCCAGCTCGTTCACCAGGGCGATGTTCACGGCCCGGAAGGTGTTCTCGAACACCTTGACCATCTCCGCGGCCTGGGAGGAGCTCACCGGCACCACCTGCAGGATGGTCTGGCGGTAGAAGGCGAGCGCCACCTCCCGGCTCAGGCCGCGGCCGCGCGCCCACCACCTTGCTGGTGTTGCGGGTGCTGTAGCGCTGGTTGCCCGGGTCCACCCGCTCGGGGCTGAAGGCCAGGCAGAAGTCCCGGCCCTCCTTGAGGCCCGAGGCCTCCAGCATGGGCTTCATCACCTCCTCGGTGGTGCCCGGGTAGGTGGTGCTCTCCAGGCTGACCGAGCTGGCCGGGGCGCAGGCGCCGGGCCAGTTCCGCAGGTGACCGCCTCGATGTACTGCAGGTCCGGGGTCAGGTTGCGGGTGAGCGGGGTGGGCACGCAGATGACCACCACGTCCATTTCGGGCAGCCGGTCCCAGTCCCCGGTGGCGGCCAGCAGGCCCCGGTCCAGCACCAGGTCCGCGCAGGTCCTGGTCGTCCACGTCGCCGATGTAGTTGTCGCCCGCGTTCACCTGCGCGACCCGGTCCGTCGATGCGGTCGAAGCCCGAGGACCCGGAAGCCGACCTTGGCCTTTTCCACGGCGAAGGGCAGGCCGACGTAGCCCAGGCCCACCACCCCCACCCGGGCGGTGCGGTCCTTGAATTTTTCCATCAGTTCGGCGGCCGGCGCGAGCGCTGCGGTTCGGGTCTGGACGGTCATGTTGCGGACTCCTTGGCAAGGATTCGGTTGAGTGATGGCGGCACGGTTGCGGGCGATCCAGCTGCCCGCCCCCACCGCCGCGGCGACGGTGAAGACGATGAAGGCCCGGGACGGCCGGCTCTTTTCCAGCGGAAGGCTGCCGGGGTCCAGCAGCAGCAGGGTCTGGGTGTCGTTCTGGGCCTCCAGCAGGGCCTGCTCGTGGTTGAGGGTGAGGTTCGTCACGACCTGGCGCCAGAGGTCCAGGACTTCCCTCATCTGGGTGCCGCGGAAGCGGACGGTTGGGCGCCGGGCTGGTCTCCCAGTTGCGGTTGGCGTCCTGGAAGCGCTCGAACTGGCGCCCCAGTTCCGCATAGCGGCCCTGCACCTCTTCCAGCCGGCCCTGGATGAAGCGAGCCTTTTCGTGCCCGGCCTCCTGGCTCAGTTCCACCAGGATCCCGCGCAGGCCCTCGGCCGCCTGGCGCACCACCTGCAGGGACAGTTCCGGCGAGGTGGTCTCGGCGCTGATGGTCAGCAGCCCCGACTTGGCTTCCCGGTCCACCCGCAGCAGCTTGCGCAGCGGGCCCAGGCCCCGGTCGACGTCCCCGGCCCCCAGGTATTCCAGGAGGGTCCCGCGCACCCGGACCGGCCGGGCGAACCGCCAGGGACGATGGCCGTACTCGTACTGCCGCACCAGCAGCTGCTCGGCCAGGCGCCGGCTGTGCAGGATGTCGGCGTAGATGACGGTCGGGCCGTCCTCCCTGCTGACCAGGCTCTCGGGCGGGGCGGTGGGCGCCCATACGCCGGTGCGCTGGGCGGACCCGCCCCCGGCATGGCCGGTGTCCGAAAGGATCCTGGCCTCGGACCTGTAGCGGTTGGACAGCAGCAGCGTCATGCCCGCCGCCGCCAGGCCGGCCCAGCAGGCGTGTCGCAGCGGACGGCGCAAGGCGTCGCGCAGGCGGGCGGGAACGGTCCAGGGCTTGAGCATGGCTCCACCCTCAGCCCACGACGCCGAGTCGGCTGTCCGGGGTCCGGCCATCCGGGGTCCGGCCATCCGGCGCGGGGTGGGCGCCGGGCCTCGGGCGGGGCATGCGGACCGGATCCTGGAGGTAGCGGCCCAGGCCCGAGGGCGAGGGACGGTAGACCGGCACCAGCTTCATGAACCACCTGAGCATCTCCCGCTGGCGGAAGCCGTCGGGCAGGCCCCGGCGCCTCCTTCAGCGCCGCAAGTCCCTGCTCCAGCAGGACCGGGTCGCGTGGGGTCCTGGACCGCCTCGAAGACCTTGGGGTGGACGTAGGCCCGTGCGCTTCTCCCCATCGGTGAACAGCTCCTCGAAGAACTTCTCGCCGGGACGGGCGCCGGTGAACTGGATATCGATGTCCACCCCCGGGGAGAACCCGGAGAGGCGCGCCATGTCCTTGGCCAGGTCGACGATGTGGACGGGCTCGCCCATGTCCAGGGCGAACACCCTGCCGGTGTCCCCCAGGATGCCCGCCTGCAGCACCAGCTGCGCCGGCCTCGGGGATGGTCATGAAGTAGCGCACCATGTCCGGATGGGTGACGGTGATCGGGCCGCCCCGGCGGATCTGGTCCCGGAACAGGGGGATGACGCTGCCCCGGCTGCCCAGGACGTTGCCGAAGCGCACGCTGACGAAGCGGCAGCCCGGGGCCGCCTCCGAGGCGGCCCTGGTCACCAGGTGCTCGCCGATGCGCTTGGTCACGCCCAGCACGTTGACCGGGTTCACCGCCTTGTCGGTGGAGACGTTCACCACGATCCGGGTGGCCGCCGCCAGGGCCGCCTCCAGCACGTTCCGGGTGCCGAAGATGTTGTTCCCGATGGCCTCCTCGGGATTCTGCTCCAGGTAGGGCACGTGCTTGTGGGCGGCGGCGTGGAACACCACCTGGGGCCGCCAGGTGTCGAACACCTGGTGCAGCCGCCCGCGGTTGCGGATGTCGCAGAGGGCCACCGCGAGGTCCTGGGCGGGGAAGAGCCGGCGCAGGTCGCGCTCGATCTCCCACAGGCTGTTCTCGCCCCGCCCCAGCAGGACCAGGCAGCCGGGCCGGAAGCCCGGCCACCCGGCGGCACAGTTCGCTGCCGATGGAACCGCCCGCGCCGGTGATGAGCGCCACCGTCCCCTCCAGGGCCTGGCGGATGGCGCCGGTGTCCAGGCTCGACCGCCTCGCGCCGGAGCAGGTCCTCGATGGCGATGTCGCGCACTTCCGGTTTCCAGGGGTGGTCCCCCACCAGTTCGAGGATCCCCGGCACCGTCTTAACCCGAACCCCGTGGGCCTGGAGCCTGCGGCTCAATTCGCGGATCCGGGCGCCCGGGGCCCCGGCCATGCCCAGGATCACCATCGTCGCCCGCTGTTCGCGGATGAAGGTATCCAGCAGGCGGGTGGGCCCGAGCACGGGCACGCCGCCGACCCGCACCCCCTGCTTTTCCATCGCGTCGTCCACGAAGCCCAGCACCTGGTAGCTCAGCTTCGGGTGCTCGCGCAATGCCTCCGCAGAGGAGCATGCCGGCCCGGCCGGCCCCGACGATGAGGGTGCGCTCGGACCCGGGCCGGCCGGCGCGGCGCGGTCGGAAGCGCCGGTGGTGCAGGTGCATGGCCAGCATCCGCAGGCCGAACCAGAGCCCCCCGGTGAGCAGGCTGGCCGGGAGGAAGATGTCGGCGCCCGCCACCCCGAACCGGGCGGCGCCGTGCAGGGCGCAGAACCCCAGCCCGGCGACGGCGATGGTGAGGGAGCCGCGCAGCAGCGCGGAAGCCTCGGACAGGCCCACCAGCCGGTAATGCTGGCCGGTGAGCCCGAAGGCCGCGTTGACGGCCATGGCGAGCCCGGCGAACAGGAGCGCGCCGCGCGCCGGGGCGGGCTCCGGGCGCAGCAGGCCGCACGCCAGGCACCAGGCCAGGGCGGCCAGCCCCCCGTCCAGCAGCAGCTTGCCGCCCCGGCGCACCATGGGCCTGCGGTCGAGCTTCCAGGTCCACGCTCCGGCACTTTCGGTCCGGGGGGCGGTGGATGGGTCGTTTCCCGATGCTTGCATTTTTTTCAAAGCCTCTTGATGAGACAAGCCCGCCTCCGCCCTGGGAGTTCAGGGCGCAGGCCTCACGAATGGTTCAGTTCCTCCGGGCTCCCGGCGGTTCAGGGCGGTCCGCCCGGCGGCAAATGCCGTTGCGGAGCGATGCGACGAAGGTCAGGGCGGGCAGCGGGTCATGCCGCGGGACACCGTTTCGGATCCGCGGGAGCGTGCGGGGCGCGCCATGGGGGTCACCGTCGGAACGGGGACGGGGCGGCCCTGTTTCGGAAAGCCCGAAATGGTGCCATGAACGGGTTTAAAACGAATCTGGAATGGGGACTGAGATTTCATATTATGGGCGTTCAGAAAGGGAAGAGGCTTTATTCAATAGGCGCATTGTTTAGCTATTACGAAAGAGCATTTCAGCACATTGAAAAATAAGAGTCAACAAAATCTTGAAATCAGTTTTTTACTCATATTTATTATATGAATTAACCGCAACTAAATTATGGATGGTATTTACTTTCCCATGAAAATTGATTAACTTTAGTTTCATTAAAAGGTTCAATGGTAAGGCTAGCCCCATGCCCCACGGGTGCAGATAAGAATTCATCCCATCCGTTCCCGGATCGAATTCCGCTCCAGGGCGGTGGATCGGGTTCCGACCCGATTCCGTCCTTCTCCCCGAAGTGGTGGTCCCAGCAGGACTCGAACCTGCGACCCCGTGCTTAGAAGGCACGTGCTCTATCCGCCTGAGCTATGGGACCTCATGACAAGTCTATCCTACCCAGGGGGTGCCGCCAGGATGAAACCCCCCTTGCCTTCACCCGGGGCAAGCCGCCCTTGGCCTTGGCTTGGCGAATGACTATAATGATATCAATCGATAAGGCAACCCAGTGGATCCCTTCCTGTGGAACTTCCCGGCTCCGGTGGGAGTCCCCCGGCTGGACGCACAGCATTTGCAAATACACAATCTGATCATGGGGCTCAGCCGGGCGCTGGAGGCAGGTGCACCCATCCCACAGGCCGAAGAGCAATTTATAAACCTGTCCGAATCCCTCATGGAGCATTTCAAGACGGAGGAGGAATTCCTGGAAGCCCAGGGCTACCCCAGCCTCGCCGCCCATCGTTACGAGCACGAGATCCTGTTCGAGAGAGTCTGGGAAAGGCTGATCCGCCGGCATTCCACCGACGCGCCGCCCCTGGTCGAGATCCTCAGGGGCGTCGGCGACCTCATCCAACTGCACCAGGAAACGGTCGACAGCGTCTACGCCGCCTGGCTCGCGAACAACTAGTGTTCCGCGCATCGTGCCTGCCGGTCGGCTTCGGGTTCCGGGTTTTTGCGCCGACCCACTGGTGCGTGAGAGCCTTGCCGCAGCCTCGTCGGCTTCGCCTCCTGCGGGTGCGCCAAGGTCTCACGCTGTCCTTCCCCGCCTGGGTTGGGGGTTCCTTCGGTTGGCGGCATGGGGGCGAGGAGACCGCTCCCTGGATTGCCCAGGGTCCCAAGATGGCTGCTTTGAATTTTAGTTCATCGAAACGAAGACGAATCGCCTCGTCCCCGGGGGGAAGGAGCAGCGTGGCCGCTTGGCCCCCCCGGAGCGGAGCGAGGAGGGGCCAAGCGGATCACGCGCCGGTGGGTCGGCGCAAAAACCCGGAACCCGAAGCCGACCGCAAGGCGCGACGGGCGGAACGACGGACGCAGCAGCAAACCTACCCCAGCCTCGCCATGGCGGCGGACAGGTCGCGCATCAGGTCCGCGGGGTCTTCGAGGCCGATGCTCAGGCGGATGATGGTCCGGTCCCGGTAGCGCGAGGGAAGCGCCCGGGCGTGGCGCCCCGCGGTGACCAGGCTCTTGTAGCCGCCCCAGCTGTAGCCGATGCCGAACAGCTCCAGGGCGTCGACGAAGGCCGCCAGGCGCTCCTGCGGGTACTCGCGCCGGAAGGTGAAGCCGAACAGCCCCGAGGCGCCCTGGAAGTCCCGGCGCCACAGGTGGTGCTCGGGGTGGCTGGGGAGGGCCGGGTGCAGCACCTGGTCCACCAGCGCATGCGCGGACAGCCACCGGGCGATCTCCATGGCCGAATCGGAGTGCCGGCGCAGCCGCACCGGCAGGGTCCGGAGCCCGCGCAGGGCCAGGGCGCAGTCCTCTGGCGCGGCGAACAGCTCCATGACCCGGCAGAAGGCATCCAGGGGCCCTGCCAGTTCCGGGGTCACGGTCACCGTCCCCAGCAGGACGTCCGAGTGCCCCGACATGTACTTGGTCGCCGACTGCACGGCGACGTCCACCCCCAGCTGGAGCCCCTTGAGGCAGAGCGGCGTGGCCCACGTGCCGTCCAGCACGGTGATCACGCCGCGCTCCCGGGCGATCCGGGCGATGGCGGGGATGTCCTGCAGCTCGAACGTGTTGGATCCGGGCGATTCCAGCAGGATCAGCCGGGTCCCGGGGCGCAGGTGCTGCGCGACGTCCGCCCCGGCGCTGGCCGGAAGCGGGCTGGCCTCGACCCCGAACCGGGCCAGGACCTGCCGGCAGAACTGCGTCGTGGGCCCGTAGGCGTTGTCGCACACCAGGATGTGGTCCCCGCTCCGGGTGAAGGCCAGGAGGGTGTTGATGATGGCGCTGATCCCGGACTGGAAGGCCCGGGTCAGGGCGCCCCCTTCCATCTCCCGGACGGCCTCCTCGAAGGCCCGCTGCAGCGGCAGCCGGTCGGTGCCGTAGGTCGGTCCGGGATGTTCACCCGCATTGGCCGCCACGAGATCTTCGTACGATTCGAACAGGACCGTGGAGGCCCGGAGCACCCCCGGGTTGATCGCCCGCACCGGCTTGCCACCGTCCGCGCCGGACCGGATGAGCTTCGTCGCGTCGTCCATTTTCCCTCCCTACCGCCATGGTCGCATGGGGTTGCGCAGCTGCTTCAGCGCTTCGATGCCGGAAGCGGTGATGAGGGTCCCGCCCCGGCCGTGGTTGAGCTGGACGTAGCCGAACGCCTCGGCACGCACCAGGGCCTTGCGGATCTGCGCCTCGGTGAGGAACAGGTCCTGCTTGCGGGCGCTCTCCAGCAGGCTCCGGCGCCCGGAGCGGCGCCTGTCCTGATGGCTGGCGTACAGGCTTTCCAGGATGAACAGGGTGTGCTCGAACTGCAGGCCGACCTGCTCGATGAAGGCGGTGAGGCCGGGGTCTTCCCCCTGGCGGGCGCGGTCGGGCCACTTCAGGATCGGCGCCAGGTCCCGGGCCTCGATGGTGCGCTTGTCCAGGTAGGCCATGTACTCGGCGCAGTTCTTGAGCTCGCGCACGTTGCCATGCCAGGGGTAGCGCACCAGCAGTTCCTCGGTCTCCGCGGTCACCGCCAGCTCCACCCCGATCTTGCGCTTGAGGTGGTCCAGCAGGAACAGGATGTCGCCCTTGCGCTCCCGCAGCGGCGGCACCTGGATCGGCAGCACGTTGAGCCGGTAGTAGAGATCGCGCCGGAACCTGCCCTCCTCCACCAGCTTCCACAGGTCCTTGTTGGTGGCGGCGATGATCCGGATATCGACATGGATCATGCTGTCGCCGCCGATGCGCATGACCTCGCGGCTTTCCAGCACCCGCAGCAGCCGGGTCTGCAGGCTCAGGTCCATCTCGCCGATCTCGTCCAGGAAGATGGTGCCCTGGTGGGCCAGCTCGAACAGCCCCGGCTTGCCGCCGCGCCGGGCCCCGGTGAACGCGCCCTCCTCGTAGCCGAACAGCTCGCTTTCCAGCAGGCTTTCCGGCAGCGCCGCGCAGTTCACCGTGACGAACTGCCACTCCTTGCGCCGGCTGGCGTTGTGGATGGCGTGGGCGAACAGCTCCTTGCCGGTGCCGGTCTCGCCGATGATCAGCACCGAGGCGTCGGACTTGGCCTTCTTGAGCGCCAGGCTCTTGATCTCGTTGAAATGCTCGTCGCGGGTCAGGATGTGCTCGAAGGTGAACCGCGCCCGGTGCCCCTTGCCCAGCAGCTGGGAGCGCAGGCGGTGCTGGCTGCGCTCCTTCTCCTCGAACTTGCTGATGATGGCCAGGGCGCCCTGGGTTTTCCGGCCGGCGGTCACCGGCACCACCTTGATGGAGATGTCCCGGGAATGGATCTTCACCAGCGTGTGGTCCACCTCCATCTGCTCCGCCATGACCCGGTCGAAGGGGATGCCCGGGATCAGGTCTTCGGCCCGGCTCCCCACCAGGTCCTCCTCGCGGTCCAGCACCTCCCGCGCCTTGCGGTTGCAGGCATAGACCACCCCGGTGTTCTCGATGATGATGATGCCGTCGTCCATGACGTCCAGCAGTCCGGACAGCTGGCTGTCCAGGATGTTGGTGCGGTCGAACAGCGAGGTGAGGCTGTCGTGGCTGGTCCGGATGCTCTGGAAGTAGTCGTTGAAGCGGTCCTCCTTGAGCAGGTGCTCCTGCCCAAGGGCGGTGGCCAGGTCGATGAGGGTCTTGGCGTCCATGACCCGGTCGCCGATGTCGATCACCCGCTTCACGAACGGCGGCATGTGCTGGGGCTCGCCCGGCGTCACCGCGGTCTCCAGGTGCGGCACCTGGGTGATGCCCGGGTAGAACGGCACGTATTCCAGGTGGCTGAGGCCCAGCCGGTGGAACAGCGAGATGGTGTCCATGGTCATCTCGACGCTGTAGTTCACCACCAGCACCGACAGGCCGGGCGGCAGCTCCGCCACGCGCCGGTACTGCTCCTCGGTGAGGGTGTTGCTGATGATGATGACCTTGGCGTCCTTGGGGATGAACTGCCGGATGTTGAGGTAGATCTGGTAGATGGAGATGACAAACAGATCCGCCTCGATCGGGCTGTTGATGTTGACCACGTCGTAGGAATGGCAGCGCAGGTCGATCGAGCCGCGGAACAGGCTTTCCAGGGTCCGGCGGTGGACCTCGGCGACGCTGGCGAAGGCGGTGATCAGGGCGACCTTTTTGGCCACGGGAGGCTCTCCAGGGAGCGGATCAATGGGGGCAATGGGTGATACTAACATCCCATTGATCCCGTTGAGTTGGCACTCTGCCTGGTTCAAGCAGAAAACCCCCATCAGGTCGTGCCGTTCGGAAACATGTCCGGTTGGCACACAACCTGCTTAGTATGAGTCATAACCCTCCTATGCCTTGTCACCGTGATCGTGGGTCCGCTCCGCCCGCCCACCGCCGCCGTGCCGCAAGGCGTTCCCATCCGCGGGAACCCCCGCTGCAGTCCACCCACCCACTCCCCCAAGGAGGAGCCCCATGAATTCGAAGCTTACGGCATTGATTCCGCTGGCGGTCGCGCTGTGCGCCACCCTCGGCTGCGAAAAGAAGAACGACGTCATCAAGATCGGCCAGGCGGTGGCGCTGACCGGCGACAACTCCACCTGGGGCCAGTCCGAAAAGAACGCCCTGGACATGGAGATCGCCAAGATCAACGCCAAGGGCGGCGTGATGGGCAAGCAGATCCAGCTCATCTCCTACGACACCCGCGCCGACGCCACCGAAGGCGTCAACGTCACCAAGCGCCTGGTGAGCGATGGCGTCTGCGCCATCATCGGCCCCGGCCAGAGCGGCGTGGCGATCGCCATGACCTCCGTCACCGAGCCGGCCAACGTGCCCTTCCTCGCCACCTCCGCCACCAACCCCAAGGTCACCGTCGACGACAAGACCGGCCAGGTGCGCCACACCGCGTTCCGCACCTGCTTCATCGACCCCTTCCAGGGCACCGTGGCCGCCCAGTTCGCCGCCAAGAACCTGAAGCTCAAGAACGCCGCCATCATCTACGACGTGGGCTCCGACTACTCGTCCTGGCTCGGCAAGTACTTCACCACCGAGTTCGAGAAGCAGGGCTGCAAGGTGGTCGCCAGCGAAGCCTTCCGCTCCGGTGAACTGGACTTCCGCGCCATCCTCGGCAAGATCAAGGGCGGCAACCCCGACGTGCTCTACATCCCGACCATGCAGAAGGAAGCCGCGCTGATCATGAAGCAGGCCGCCGACCTGGGCATCAAGGCCGTTCCCATGGGCGGCGACGGATGGGCCAGCCCCGACCTGATCACCCTCGGCGGCAAGGCGACCGAAGGTTCCTACTTCGTCAACATCACCAGCCTGGAAGACCCCGACATCCAGGGCTTCATCAAGGACTACCGGGCCAAGTACAACAACGACCCGGTCATGCCCAACCCGGTCATGGCCATCGACGCCCTCGACGTGATCATCGACGCCATCACCAAGACCGGCGGCGTCGACCCCGCCAAGCTCACCACCCAGATCGAGCAGACCAAGGGCCTGCAGACCCTCTCCGGCATCTTCACCGTCGACGCGTCCAACCACAATCCGCTCAACAAGCCCGCCGTCATCCAGCAGGTCAAGGACGGCAAATTCATCTACGTCACCAAGTTCGTCACCCAGTAGGGCAATCCGGAAGGGGGGGGGCGAAGCCTCCCCCCTTTTCACCGATCTGTTTTGTCGCGGCGAAACCGCGCGAGAGGGGGACCCTTGTTCGTCCAGACCTTGCTGACCGGGCTGGCCATCGGCGGAATCTACGCGCTCATGGCGGTGGGCTACTCCCTGGTGTTCAGCATCCTCAACTTCAGCAATTTCGCATACGGCTCCATCATCATGCTGGGCGCCTACATCAGCTACTTCTCCATGATGAAGCTGGGCCTGCCGCTGGGGGTCGCCCTGCCGCTCTCCATCCTGGGCGCCGCCATCCTCTGCTACTTCAACGAGCGGCTGGCCTACAGCCCGCTGCGCAAGCGCCGGGCCTCGTCGCTGTTCTTCATGATCAGCGCCATGGGCACGGCGATCTTCCTGGAGAACCTGGTCTACGCCATCGTCGGGGCGCACTTCTACGCCTTCCCCGAGGTGTTCACCAAGCGCAACCTGAGCTTCCACGGGGTCTCCATCGGCGTGCTGGACGTCTTCGCCATCGCCTTCTCCTTCGCCGCCATCTTCGCCCTGCACTATTTCCTGCAGAAGAGCCGGACCGGCATCGCCATCCGCGCCGCCAGCTATGACATCCAGGTGTGCGGCCTGAACGGCGTGAACGACAAGCACCTCATCGGCCTGGTGTTCTGCCTGGCCGGGGGGCTCGCCGGCATTTCCGGAACGTTCCTGGGCATGAAGTACATCGTCTACCCCACCATGGGCTGGATCACCAACAAGGCATACATCGCCGCGGTGATCGGCGGGCTGGGCAGCCTGCCCGGAGCGGTGGTGGGCGGGATCCTGCTGGGCGTGACCGAGACCTTCGTTTCGGCCTACGTCTCCTCGGTGGTCCGGGACGTGTTCAGCTTCTCGCTCCTGGTGCTGCTCCTGATGGTGATGCCCACGGGCCTGTTCGGGCGCTTCCTGGAAGAGAAGGTGTAGCCCCATGTGGAACTACATCTCAGGCGTCATCTCGCTGGGCCTCATCTACGTGATCGCCACCGTGGGCCTGGCCGTGTTCACCGGCTTCACCGGCCTGTTCTCCCTGGGCCACGCGGCGTTCTTCGCCATCGGCGCCTACACGGCGGCCATCCTCACCTACTTCTACGGCTTCAACTTCTACCTGGCGCTGGCGCTGGGCGGCGCGGCGGGCGGTCTGGTGGGCTTCCTGATCGGCTACCCCACCCTGAAGGCCAAGCTGCGCACCGACTACTTCGCCATCGCCACCCTGGGCTTCGGCGAAGCGATCCGGGTGCTGCTGGAGAACCTGCCCATCACCCAGGGCGCCCGGGGCCTTCCCGGCATCCGCGGCGAGACCACCCTGCCGGTGCTCCTGGTCTGCGCCTTCATCGTCATCTGGTTCGCCTGGAACCTGATCCATTCGCGCCACGGGCGCGCCTGCATCGCCATCCGGGAGGACTTCGTCGCCGCCGAGATGATGGGCGTGAACATCTTCATCGGCCGCCTGCGCTCGCTGACCTTCAGCGCCTTCTCCGCCGGGCTCGCCGGGGGCCTGTTCGCCCACTACTTCTGCTTCATCCAGCCGTCCATGTTCACCTCCTACATGTCCACCCAGATGACCGCCGCGGTGGTGGCCGGGGGCATGGGCAGCATCAGCGGGCCGGTGATCGCGACGCTGGTCTTCATCGGCATCCCGGAGGCGCTCCGGGTGGCCAACATCTGGCGCCTGGTGGCCTACGGCCTGCTCCTGGTGCTCATCATGATCTTCCGCCCGCAGGGGCTGATGGGCTACCGCGAGCTGAACCTGGAGATGATCCGGGGCTGGTTCCGGCGTCCCGCGAAGGGAGGCCGGCCATGAGCGGAGCCGTGCTGGAACTGCGCAGCGTCACCAAGCTGTTCGGCGGCATCACCGCCTGCAGGAACATCACCTTCGATGTGGCCCGGGGGCAGATCATGGGCCTGATCGGGCCCAACGGCGCCGGCAAGACCACCGCCTTCAACCTGATCACCGGGGTCTACGGGCTCACCGAAGGCTCGGTGGCGCTGGAGGGCCGGACCATCACCGGCCTGCGCCCGGACCGCATCGTCCGCCAGGGCATCGCCCGCACTTTCCAGAACATCCGCCTGTTCCGCAACCTGAGCGTGCTGGACAACGTCATCATCGCCCTGGACTGCCACGAGACCTACCTGCTGGGGGCTTCCCTGCTGCGCCTGCCCATCGTGCGCCGGCGCGAAAAGGCGATCCGCGAACGGGCCATGGACTTCCTGGTTGCGGTCGGGCTGCAGGACAAGGCCGCCACCCGGGCCGACGCCATGCCCTACGGGCTGCAGCGCAAGCTGGAGATCGCCCGGGCGCTGGCGCTCAAGCCGAGGCTGCTGCTGCTGGACGAGCCGGCGGCCGGCATGAACCCGGAGGAGTCGCTCGACCTGGCCCGGCTGATCCGGCGCATCCACGAGGAGTTCCAGCTGACCACCCTGCTGATCGAGCATCACATGGACGTGGTCATGGCGCTCTGCGAGCGGATCTACGTGATGAATTTCGGAGAGAAGCTGGCCGAGGGCTCGGCGGAGGAGATCCAGAAGGATCCCGATGTCCTCAAGGCCTACCTGGGAGAGGGGTTCAAACGTGCTCAGCATTCGAACGCTTAACGTCAAGTACGGGCACATCCACGCCCTCCACGACCTGAGCCTCGAGGTGGAGGAGGGCACGGTGGTGGCCGTGGTGGGCGCCAACGGCGCGGGCAAGACCACCCTGCTGGCGACCCTGGCCGGCCTCCTGGCCCCGTCCAGCGGCGAGATCCTGTTCCAGGGCCAGCCGCTGCCGCGCGAGGCCTACAACGTGGTGGCCCGGGGCGTCTGCCTCGTGCCGGAACGGCGCCGGCTGTACGCCAACCTGACGGTCAAGGAGAACCTGATGATGGGCGCCTATCTGCGCAAGGACAAGCAGGGCATCGCCTCGGACCTGGAGGAGATGTACCTGTCTCTTTCCCATCATGCGCGAGCGCATCGACCAGTTCGCCGGCACCCTGTCGGGCGGCGAGCAGCAGATGTGCGCCATCGCCCGCGGCCTCATGTCCCGCCCGCGCCTGCTGCTGCTGGACGAACCGTCGCTGGGCCTGGCGCCCCTGATGGTCGAGCACATGTTCAAGATCGTCCGGGAGATACGCCAGAAGGGCGTGACCATCCTGCTGGCCGAGCAGAACGCATTCCAGGCCCTGGACCTGGCGGACCGCGCCTTCGTCCTGGAGACCGGCAAGGTGATCGTCTCCGGCACCGGACAGGACCTGCTGGACGATCCCCTGGTGCAGAAAGCCTACCTAGGAGTGTCCCACTAGCATCCCCCGCATCCCCTTCCCCCGGGCGCCTTCCGCGCCCACTTGCGGTATTGACCCGATCGGAGAAAGACCATGAAAGCAGCCTTGAACAAGGAATCCCTCGTCCTGCACACCGGCAACGAGATCGACGCGCAGTTCGACGCCCTCAGCGTGCCCATCTACCAGGTGTCCACCTACCTCCAGGACGTCCACGGCAACACCAAGGGCTACGAATATTCCCGTTCCGGCAACCCGACCCGGGAGGCCCTGGAGAAGGCCTTCGCCGCCCTGGAGCACGGCAGGCGCGCGTCCGCCTTCGGCTCGGGCCTCGCCGCCATTGCCGCCGTGTTCATGTGCTTCGGCGCCGGCGACCACCTGATCGTCTCCAACGTGCTCTACGGCGGCACCTACCGGCTGCTCACGCAGATCCTGGTGCGCATGGGGATCAGCGCGACCTTCGTGGACACCTCCGACCTCGCGGCCATCGAGGCGGCGGCCACCCCGGCCACGCGGGCGGTGTTCGTGGAGACCCCCACCAATCCCCTGATGGTCATCTCCGACCTGCGCGCCATCGCCGCCATCTGCCAGCGGCGCGGGTTCCGCTTCATCGTCGACAACACCTTCATGAGCCCGTACTGGCAGAACCCCCTGCTGCTGGGCGCCGACCTGGTCGTGCACAGCGCCACCAAGTACCTGGGCGGCCACAGCGACGTGGTGGCAGGGCTGGTGGTGTCGGCCACCGACGAACTGGGCGAGGAGATCCACTTCATGCAGAAGGCCATGGGCGGGATCCTGGGGCCCCAGGACTCGTGGCTGCTCATGCGCGGCATCAAGACCCTGGCGGTGCGCATGGAGCAGCACGAGCGCAACGCCAACGCCCTGGCGCCGTGGCTCGAGACCGTGCCCGGCATCGAGAAGGTGCACTACCCCGGCCTGCCCGGCCATCCCCAGCACCAGCTCGCCAAGGCCCAGGCCGGCGGCTTCGGCGGCATGATCTCGTTCGAGCTGGTCAGCCCTGAGCTCGCCGACCACTTCCTCAGCCGGCTGAAGCTGATCTCCCTGGCCATCAGCCTGGGCGGGGTGGAGAGCCTCATCTGCCTGCCGGCCAAGACCACCCACGCCTCCATCCCGGCCGACGTGCTCGGGCGCCTGGGCATCAACGACCGGCTGGTGCGCCTGTCGGTGGGCATCGAGCACGTCGAGGACCTCAAGCAGGACATCCTGCAGGCCTTGGGCAGGCAGTAGGCCGGGAGCGCCGCCATGAACCAGACGCATCCGGACGGCAACGGATTCAGGACCCTGGCGCCCGGCACCCCGGGCGCCATGGGCTGGGAGCACAAGGAGGGGCTCCTGCCCGGGGCCGGCCTGGGCACCCGGTGCGTGCACGGCGGGGCGGCGCCGGATCCCGCCTACGGCGCCGTGGCGGCGCCCATCTACCAGACCAGCACCTTCGCCCTGCCGGATATCCGCACCAGCCGCGGGTTCGAGTACACCCGCTCCGGCAACCCCACCCGGGCCCGCCTGGAAGAGGCCCTGGCCCTGCTGGAGGGCGGCTGCGGGGCCATCTGCACCAGTTCCGGCATGAGCGCCATCCTGGCGGTGCTGAGCCTGCTGGAGCACGGCAGCCACGTGCTCTGCCCCGACGACTGCTACGGCGGCACCTTCCGCACCCTGGAGCACGCCCGGCGGGTGCATGGCCTGGAGGCGACCTTCCTGGACATGACCGACCTGGAGGGCGTGTCCGCCGCCATCCGGCCCAACACCCGGCTGATCTGGGCCGAGACCCCGTCCAACCCGCTGCTGCGCCTGCTCGACCTGGCCGCCCTGGCGCGGATCGCCGGGGCGCGCGACCTGCTGCTGGCGGTGGACAACACCTTCCTTTCGCCGGTGCTGCAGAATCCCCTGCGGCTGGGCGCCGACCTGGTGTTCCACAGCACCACCAAGTACCTCAACGGGCACAGCGACGTGGTGGGCGGCGCGGTGGTGGCGGGGGAGGACCGGCGCGACCTGCTGGAGCGCCTGGCCATCCTCAACATGACCCTCGGCACCAGCCAGAGCCCGCACGACTGCGCCATGGTGCTGCGCGGCCTGAAGACCCTGCACGTGCGCATGCGCGCGCACGAGACCAACGCCCGCGTGCTGGCGTCGTTCCTGGCCGAGCATCCGGCCGTGGCGCGGGTCAACTACCCGGGACTGGCGAGCCACCCCCAGCACAAACTGGCCCTGCGCCAGCAGTCCGGGTTCGGGGCCATGCTCAGCTTCGAGCTGAAGGACGGCTCCCCCGAAGCCGTGGCCAGGGTGCTGCGCGCATTGCGCTGGTTCACCCTGGCCGAAAGCCTGGGCGGGGTGGAAAGCCTGGTGAACCAGCCGGCCAGCATGAGCCACGCTTCCATGACCCCGCAGATGCGCGAGCGGATCGGCATCCGGGACGGGCTGATCCGGCTGTCGGTGGGCATCGAGGACGCGGCGGACCTGGTGGAGGATCTGCGGCAGGCGCTGGCCCAGTCATAGGGTGTAGCCGCCTTTGCCGCCGATGACCACCTTCCCGGCATTGCTGACCCGGATCCGGGCGCCGTAGCCGCGGATCACGCCCTGGGCTTCCAGGCGCTTGATCCGCTCGAACACCGCGGGCCTGGAGAGATGAACTTCCTTGGCGATCTGCTCGTGGCTCATGCGCCCGTTGCCGACCAGGACCTCCACGATCTTGCGATCCATCTCGTCCATGCCCGCCCCCTCCTCAGGTCGTCGGGGAAAGTATGGTCTGGACCAACGGAACCGCAAGCAACCCTGGCGGATTCCGACGATCTGTCGGCCACGGGGGCCCGGGAAATCCGGATGAGACACCGTATCAACGACGAATCGTCTTATTCGTGGACGAAGAAAACCACCTTGTATTCCCGGGCCGAGACCCAGGCGCCTCGATGGAACCGGAAACCCTGTCGCAGGCTGGTGGAGGCGGCGTTCTCCCCACCGGCCTGGGTCACCTGGGGCCCCTCTTCGGCGATGACGGCGTCGGCCTTGTCGGATGGGCGCACCAGGGCGGCGTGGCCCGACTTCCGCGGGTCGGGGCTTTCGTAAAGGACCAGGACGATCCGGCCCTGGTTGGCCAGCTCCTGGGCCTTGAAGGGCGAATCCACCGGACGCCAGCCCAGGGCCGGCCCGGACCGGCCCAGCCATTCGGCCTGGGCGCTGGCCAGGAATTTCGCGCCGTGCTCCGGGGGGCGCAGCACGTACGCGCCCAGCCGCTCGCAGGCGGCGGCGATGAATTCGCTGCAGTGGGTGCTGCCCGCGCGGTCCGGCTTCGGATCCCCGGTGCGCCAGTCCACCTGGTGGCCCCGGAGCCAGTGGTGCTCCACGTCCATGGCGTCGTAGCGGGCCGCCAGGAGCGCGCCCTCCGGGGTCACGGGCCCGGCCAGGAGGGCCGGGAAGGCGAGGCAGGCCAGCCAGGCGCGCAGGCGCATCAGGACAGGCCGGCGGCCCGGATCCGGGCCAGCAGGTCGTCCCCGAACCGGCCTTCCATGACCTTCTCCACCGGCCCCACCAGGTGCGCCGAGCCGCCGATGAAGCTGACCTGCAGCTCCCCGCCCGGCATGTGCACCGTCACCTCGTCGTCCACCAGCCCCAGCCGGCGGGCCGCGGCCGCGGCGGCGCAGCTGGAGCTGCCCGAAGCCAGGGTGTAGCCGGCGCCCCGCTCCCAGATCTCGATCAGGATCTCGGAACGCGAGAGCACCTGGAGGAACTGCACGTTGGTCCGGGCCGGGAACAGCGGCGCGCGCTCGACCAGCGGGCCCAGCCTGCAGGCCATCGCCTCGCCCGGGGCGGGACCGGTCACCACGCAGTGCGGGTTGCCCATGGAGACGAAGGTGATCCGGCAGCGCTCGCCGCCGAAGTCATGCTCGCGGTCCACGATCTCGGCGAGCCCGGCGCCCGGCGCCGCGGCGCGGGCGTCGAAGCTGGGCGCGCCCATGTCCACCCGCACCACCTTGCCGGCCGGGTCGATGACCTGCGCCAGCACCCGCCCGCCCCTGGTGCGGATCGGGAAGGGGGCCGCGTCCACGAAGCCGTGCTCGTACAGGTACCAGGTGAAGATGCGCAGGCCGTTGCCGCTCTTCTCAGCCTCCGACCCGTCCGGGTTGAAGATGCGCAGGGTGAGGCGCTCCGGATCGCCCAGGTCGGCCAGCGGCCCCAGCAGGATCCCGTCCGAACCGCAGCCGTAGTGCCGGTCGCAGACGGCCCGCACCGCTTCCGGGTGCGGCTCGAAGGGGAAGCTGCGCGGGTCGATCACCAGATAGTCGTTGCCCAGTCCGTGGTACTTCCAGAAATCGGCCATGTTCGCTCCAGAGTTCGGCAATCCGCAGGTTCGCGGGCTGCCACTGCTACAATGAGGCCTCCCCGACGGGACCTATAGTGTGAACCATGATTCTACGCAAGGAATACGGCTTCGAGGCCGCCCACTTCATCTACAACCACCCCGGCAAGTGCAAAAACCTGCACGGACACAGCTACAAGCTGTTCGTCTCCCTGGAAGGGCAGGTGAACCCGGAGACCGGCATGATCATCGATTTCGACGACCTTTCCAAGATCGTGCGGGACAAGGTGATCTTCCCCCTGGACCACCGCTTCCTCAACGACCTGATCCCGCTTTCCACCGCCGAGAACATCTCCGTGTGGATCTGGCAGCAGATCAAGCCCGACCTGCCCGGGCTGCTGCAGCTGGAGCTGTTCGAGACCACCGACAACTGCGTGATCTACCGGGGGGTCTGATGCGGCTGGGCTTCGTGGCCCTTCCCCTGCTGGTCGCCATGCCGGCCTGCTCGCCGGCGCGGCAGTATGAGGAAGCGGCCCGCAGCCTGAGCTTCAGCCTGGACCGGGTCGATCCCGGACTGGAGCTGGCCCTGCCCCTGGAACGCTCCCGGATCACCTTCCGGGTCACCCTGGGGGTGGAGAACCCCTCGAGCGTGCCGTTCCACGTGCAGGCCTTCGAGGGGACGTTCCGGCTGGAGACGGACGGCGCCGTCAGGCCCCTCGGCCAGGTCCGCCTGGCCCAGGCCCTCGACCTGCCCGCCGGCAGCCATGGGCAGCTGGTGGCGGACCTCGCCTTCGGCTACAAGGACCTGGCCGCGGGCTGGCCGGACGTGCAGGCCGCGCTGAGGGGGGACCGCCCGGGCGCCTGGGCGCTGGAAGGCACCCTGCGCGCCCAGGCCTACGGCATCCCCCTGCAACTGCCGGTGCGCACCCGCCGCCCCTTCGGAGCCGCCCCATGATCCGCGCCGTGGTCTTCGACCTCTGGAACACCATCGTGCACAGCCGGAACGGCGACCCGTTCAGGCACCTCCTGGGCATGCTGTCGCCGGAGCAGAGCCGCCATTTCCACGAACTCCGGCGCGACGCCATGGGCCATCCCCACCCCGACGCCCAGACCTTCCTCATGGACTGGAAGGACCGCCTGGAGCTGAGCCCCGGCCAGCTGCAGACCATGGCCGAGGTGTTCCGCACCGCGGCGGGCGACGCCCAGTACTTCCCCGACGCGGTCCAGGCGGTGCGGGACACCCGCCGGCTGGCCCGGGTCGCCCTGCTCTCCAACACCCAGAGCTTCGACCTGGGCTTCCTGGAGCGCCTGGAGCTGCCCAGCCTGATCCCGGCCCGCTTCCTCAGCGCCGAACTGGGGGTGCTCAAGCCCGAGCTGGGCGCCTTCGAGGCGGTGCGAAAGCGGCTCGGGCTGTTCCCCGGGGAGCTCGCCATGGTGGGCGACAGCTGGCGCGACGACGTGACCGGCGCCCTGGAGGCGGGCTGGACCGCCGTGTGGGTGAACCGCCAGGGCGTGCCGCGCCCGCCCCACGACCCCGAGGCCGATCTCGTGGAGGTGGCGGACCTGGCCCCGGTGCCCAGGCTCATCGAGAACCTCCAGGCCGGGGCGCGGTGCAGCACCTGCCTGGGCTGACCGGGGCGGAATCGCCTCAACCTTCCCGGGAATTCCGGGTCGGAGGCATCTGAGCCTTTTTTTTCGCCTCTGTGCCGCCCCGAATTCCGGCCTACACTCGGACCCAAGATGCTGAACGGTCGAATCCCCCCCCTCCTGCTCGGGTTGCTCACTTCGGCCCTCACCGCGGCGCCCCCTGCGCCCGTACCCCTCTGGGACGACCAGGTCCGGGTCACCCTGCCCGGCAGCGTGCATCGCCGCCTGGCCCGGCTGGAGCCGCTGGGGCCGGTGCCGGCGGACCAGCCCATGGAAAGCCTGAACCTGGTCCTGAAGCTGAGCCCCGATGCCCAATCCCAGCTCGACCAGCTGCTGAGGGACCAGCAGGACCCGGCTTCGCCCCGCTACCACCAATGGCTGACCCCGGACCAGTTCGGCACCCGCTTCGGCCCTTCCCCCACCCAGCTGGACGCGGCCACCGGCTGGCTGAGGGCCCAGGGCTTCACGGTCCAGGGCATCGCCAGGAGCGGGCTCTCCGTCTCGTTCTCCGGCACCGCCGCCCAGGTGGGCAAGGCCTTCCGCACCGCCATGGTGCGGTACGACCTGGATGGCGTGACGCACAACGGGAACGCCACCAGCATTTCCATTCCCGCAGGCCTCGCCGGCTTCACCAGCGGCGTGGCGTCCCTGAACGACATCCGGCCCAAGGCTTACAGCCGCAGGCTGGGCCCCTTGACCCGCACCGGCGGCGCAGCGCCGCAACTGCTGGCCGGGGATGGCAGCAATGTCGTCGGCCCGGGGGATTTCGCCAAAATCTACGGGCTCGCGCCCCTCTTCGCCCAGGGGATCACCGGCCATGGTGCCACCATCGCGGTGGTGGCGCAGACGGACATCGCGGCGGCGGATCAGCAGGCTTTCGTTGATGATTTCAACCTTGACGCCTACAGCCCGATCGGCAGCCAGACGATCCAGGTCGTGCACAACGGCGCCGACCCGGGCCTGGAATACCTGGGCGGCGACGAATTCGAGGCCGACGTGGACACCCAGTGGAGCACGGCGGCGGCCCCCGGCGCGACGGTCGTGATGGTGGTCTCGCCATCCTCCTTCACCGCCAACGGGGTGGACCTTTCGGCCCAGTACATCGTCGACAACAACCTCGCGGACGTGGTGACCGAAAGCTACGGCGAATGCGAGCAGGACATGGGCACCGCCCAGGCGACCTTCTACGAGCAGCTCTGGGAGCAGGCCGCCGCCCAGGGCATGTCCGTCTTCGTGGCCGCGGGCGACAACGGCCCCGCAGGCTGCGCCGATCCGAACGACAGTTCGGCCGCCGGATTCGGAAAGGGCGTATCCGGGATCGCCTCGACGCCCTTCAACACCGCCGTCGGCGGGACCATGTTCAATGAAGGTTCGGGCACCTACTGGCTCACCTCGGTCACCTCCGACTTCGAGACCACCGCCCTGGGCTACATTCCGGAGGCGGCCTGGAACGAAAGCGGACTGACCGCCGACGGGTCGGGCCTGTATGCCGGCAGCGGAGGACCGTCCAGCCTTTACGCCAAGCCTTCCTGGCAGACGGCCCTCAACGTGCCGGCCGACGGCATGCGGGACCTGCCGGACGTCTCCTTCAACGCGGCGGGGATCCATGACCCTTCCGTCGCTTTCGAGGAGGGCACGGCCTATGAGGTGGGCGGCACCTCCGTGTCCTCGCCCTGCATGGCGGGCATCATGGCCCTGGTGGTCCAGAAATTCGGGGGGCGGCAGGGGAACCCCAACTTCACCCTCTACAACCTGGCCCGGGCCCAGTACCGGCGGCACCGGACCCGCGGTGTTCAATGACGTCACGGTCGGCAACACCGACATTCCCGGGCTGGCCGGCTATGCGGCGGGCACGGGGTACGATGAAGCCACCGGCCTGGGCAGCCTCAACGCCGCGGCCCTGGTGGCCAACTGGGTGGCCGGGAGCAATCCCATCACGGTCAGTCTTTCAGTGCCCACCAGCGCGACGGTCGTAAGCGGCCAGCCGGTCGCGTTCAGCGGTTCCGCCACCGACCCGACCAGCGGATCCGCCCTGACCTACATCTGGTCCTTCGGCGACGGCGCGACCTCCTCCGGAGCCAGCGTCAGCCACACCTATCATCTCCTTGGAACCACGAAGCAGACCTTCAACGCGGTGCTCACGGCGACCGACGGGACCTACACCCAGGCTTCCAGCGCCGTCGCCGTCACTGTCAGCCCTGCGGGCGTGAGCGCGTACATCACCCTGCCCGTGACCAGCACGGGCGTCCTTCCGGGCACCCCCATCGCCTTCACCGGCGCCGCCACGACCCAGAATGCAGGCACAATCTCAACTTATTCATGGAACTTTGGGGACAACACCACCGCCACGGGCGCATCGGTCACCCATGCTTTCCAGGAGAATGCGGATTCCGGCTACCTCGTCACCTTGACCGCCACCGATTCGACCGGAGCGACCGGAACGGCCAGCATCACCCTGTTCGCCGACTTGAACTCGGAGATGGACGTCAATGGCGACGGGTCCATTGATGTTCGCGATCTCCTGGCCCTTTCGGCGGCGTGGAACCCCAGCGTCCAGGCCACAGGCACCGGCCCCGGCGGGCCGGGCGCCTTCTTCGGCCTCGACTTCGCGGCCGATCTGAACGGTGCCGGCAGGGTCGATGACACCGACGTGGACCTTTGGATCAGTCATTTCGCACCCCAGGTGATCCAATGAGACGTTTCATTCTGCCCCTGACAGCCGTCGCGGCCCTGCTCGCCCTCGCTGCCTGCGGCGGTGGCGCCAGCAACAGTGTCGCCACCGGGAGCGGCGGGACCGGCGGTGCCACCTCCACCCTGTCCTACGTGAACCCGCCTGCCGCGGAAGCCCAGGGGCAGTTCGCCCTCGTCCTGGACACCGGCGCCACCACTTCCTCCGCCCTGGTCCTGGACCTGGTCGGCCCCGCCACCAGCCCCGTCACGCCGGCCTGCGGGGTGACCTTCGGGTTCAATGTGGACACCACCCGGGCCGCCTGGGCCGCCACCCCCGTCACCAACGGGACCCTGTTCACCGTGGGCACGCTCTGCCAGGGCTGGGTCAACGGGCAGACCCTCCAGGGCATCGCCGCCAACAAGGGCCTCCTCCACCCGGTCGACGACGTCAGCGCCGCGGTGATCGGCAAGATCTCCCTCACCCCGGTCAGCGGCGGCCCCGCCGGCCAGGTGAGCCTGGTCGACAACGGCCTGGGCACGGTCCTGGACCCGTCGGGGACGCCCTATGCGGTCCCGGTGGTGGTGGGCACCCTGACCCTCAAGTGAACGACTCCGGATTCCACATGTCGTAGAAGTTGAAGAACTGGTACGGATGCTCGGCCACGAAGCGCTCCAGCGCCGCGCTGAACTCCCGGGCGTAGGGCAGGTAGGCCGCGGCCTTGCGCCCCAGGCCCGCCGGCACCCGGATGACCCGGGCCAGCTGCAGTTCCGAGCTCCCGCGCAGCTCCCGGGAGAAGATCACCGCGATGGGCGCGCCGGTGGCCGAAGCCAGCCGGTAGGGGCTGAAGGGCAGCGGCACCGGACCGCCCAGGAAGTCGACCACCAGGGTCGCCGCGCCGAAGCTGCGGTCGCCCATGATGCAAAGTACCCCGCCCGAGCCCAGCACCTGGAGCATCTCCAGGGTGGAGCCCAGGTACCCGGCCGGGTCGAGCAGGGTGAAGGGCGGGCCGCCCTCGCCGTGCTCGAAGAACTGCTTGTCCACGTCGCCTTCGTCCCGGTGCATGAGCAGGCTCACCGGCGCCTTCAGGTTCAGCAGCCCCCACATGGCATGCTGCCAGCCGCCCACGTGGGCGGTCACCAGGATCAGGCCGCGGCCCTCGGCCAGCAGCGCTTCGAGCCGGGAGGCGTCCGCCATGCTTGGAGCGATGCCGTCCGGGCCGAGGATCCCCAGCACCGCCCGGTCCACCAGCACCTTGCCCAAGCCCAGGCAGAGGCGGTAGGTGTCGGCGAACCGGGCTTCCCGGCCGGGGAAGCGGCGGTGCAGGTAGTAGCCCGCCTTGCGCCGCACTTCAGGCTTGAACGCCACGAACCAGAACACCACCGGGCGCAGCAGGGCGTGCGCCGCGCGCCGGCCGAAATGCCGGATGACGGCGTAGAAGATCCCGTGCTGGAAGCGGGTGCCGAAGCTGCGGCTGTCCCAGCCTCTGCGCGCCATTCAGGTGCTGGCGATCGGCAGGAGGGTGCCGATCGCGCCGAAAGCGGACCCGCCCATCCCGGTTATGACGACCCGCCGATTCAAGCACGACCCCCAGACTTTCCGATCCGTTGCCGCGGACATGCGCACCCCATGGGGGATGCCGGCGTTCCAGGTTGCCATGGAAAACCTCCGGGTTTCAAGCGCCGTCGCGCGCCGGCGGCTGTTGACGGTTGAAGCCGCCGGGGGCGGCCCCTATGATGAAGGCAGCAGCCAGGGTAGGTGAAGCCAGCGCTCCGGCCAAAGCATTCATCAGGAGCCGTACCCCATGGACCTCAAGGAAAAGCTCAAGACCATGCTCATCGCTGAGCTCAACCTCGAGGACACCCGGCCCGAGGACATCGACGACGCCGCCCCGCTGTTCGTCGAAGGGCTGGGCCTGGATTCGCTGGACGCGGTGGAGCTGGTGATGCTGCTGCGCAAGCACTTCGGCATCGAGCTGAAGAGCATGGAGGACGGCCGCCCCGCCTTCGCGTCCATCGACGCCCTGGCCGCCTTCATCCAAGCGCGCCAGCCGGCATGACCCGGACGGCGGTCCCCATCTCGGGCGCCGGCTGCATCTGCGCCGCGGGCCCGTCGCTTCCGGCCTGCATGGCCTCGCTGTTCCTGGGCGGGCCGGCGCCGGCGCCGCCCACCCGGTTCGCCTCCAGCCACGGGATCGACTACCCGGTGTTCGAGGTCGGCGGCTTCCAGGAGCCGCCCGACACCCTGCGCACCGCCGCCCTCCTGCTGACGGCCGCCGGAGAGGCCCTGGCCGACGCCGGCCTGGACCGGGAGCAGTTGGGTCGGCTCCGGGTCGGGGCCTGCGTCGGCACCACCGTCGGCTGCGCCATGAACGACGAGCCGTTCTGCCGGGCCTTCCGCGCGGGCGGCAGGCCCGCCCTGGCCCCCATGGAGCGGATCCTGCGCTGCAACCCGGCCGCGGCCCTGGCCCGCGCGTTCGGCCTCACCGGGCCCTGCCAGACCATCGTCAACGCCTGCTCGTCGGGCACCGACGCGGTGGGCCTGGGCGCCTCCTGGATCGAGGCCGGCCTGTGCGACCTGGTGCTGGCCGGCGGGGCCGACGAGCTGGGACGCATCACCTACAACGGCTTCATCTCCCTGCAAATCTACGCCCCGGGGAGGTGCGCGCCGTTCGACCGCGACCGGGCAGGGCTCAACCTGGGCGAAGGCGCCGCGGTGCTCGTGCTGGAAGCTCCCGGATCGCTGCGCCGCCGCGGCGGCCGGGCGCGCTCGTTCGTGCTGGGCTACGGGTCCTCCTGCGACGCCCACCACCTCACCGCCCCCAGCCCCGACGGGGCCGGCCTGGAGCGGGCCGTCCGGGAGGCCATGGCCGCCGGGGGCATCGCGCCCTCCCAGGTGGCCTTCGTGAACGCCCACGGCACCGCGACCCCGGACAACGACCTGGTGGAGGCCCAGGTGCTGCGCCGGACCCTGCCCGGAGTGCCCTTCCTCTCCACCAAGGGCTGCACCGGCCACACCCTGGGCGCCGCCGGCGCCATCGAAGCGGCCTTCACCGTGGCCTGCCTGGAACTCGGCCGGATTCCGGCTTCGGCCGGCTTCAGCACCGCCGATCCGGCCCTGGGCGCCGAGCCGGTGTGCGCGGCCGGCCCCGCGCGCGGCGCCGTCGCCCTGTCCCAGTCCCTGGCCTTCGGCGGCAACAACGCCGTGCTCGCCCTGGGCCTGGGGGCCCGGCCATGACCATCACCGTGCAGGGCATCGGCGTGGTGGGCGGGTTCGGCTGCGGCGTCCAGGCCCTGGCCGAGGCCCTGGGCCGGACCCCGGGCGGCCGGACCCCGGATGGCCGGACCCCGGATGGCCTGGAACGCCGGGCCGATCCCGCGCCCCTGGACCGCTTCGTGCCCCGGCGCGGCCAGCGCCGTCTGGACCCCCTGGCCCGCATCACCGCCCTGGCCGCCCATCTGGCCCTTGAGGACGCCGGCCTGCCGCCGGCGCAATGGGAGCGGCTGGGCGTGGTGGTGGCCACCGGCTACGGCGCCACCGGCACCACCCAGGCCATGATCGACTCCATCATCGAAGGCGGCGACGCCTGCACCTCGCCCACCCACTTCGCCGGCAGCCTGCACAACGCCCCCGCCGCCCACCTCGCCATGCTCCTGGGCGCCAAGGGGCCCAACCTCACCGTCAGCCAGTTCCATCTATCGGTGCCTTCGGCCCTCATGGCGGCCAAGCTGTGGCTGGACCAGGGCCGGGTGGAGCGGGTGCTGTTCGGCGGGGTGGACGAATTGTCCGAGCTCATCGCCTACCTGTGGTCGCGCCGGGACGAGATGGAGCGCCCGCTGGGGCCCCCGGGCGTCCCTTGCGGCGAAGGCGCGGCCTTCGTGCTGCTCTCCGCCCGGGCTGAAGCCAGGGCGCCCTACTGCAGCCTGGAATGGGCCAGCACCGGCCAGGGCCCGCCGCCCGATCTGGGCGACCCGGGCCAGGTGCTGCGCGCCGGCGACCTGACGCCCCTGGTCGGCTGCATGCCCGCGGCCCCGGCGTTCGATCTGGCGGCGGCGGCCATCCGCCTGCGGGCCGAGGGCGGGCCGGAGCGGGTGACCTGCCTCACCTTCGACGGTTCGGGCGGGTATGGTGTGGCGCGCCTGGGGGCCCCCCGGACCCTCGGAAACCTGGGGCCCCCGGCGGGCTGACGGGCATATGATTGAATCACCATGCGCCTCCCCCCAGCCTCCTCCATCGTCGTTCTCACCGGCGCCGGCATCAGCGCGGAGTCCGGGCTGCGCACCTTCCGGGGCGCCAGCGGCCTGTGGGAGGATCAGCGCATCGAGGACGTCGCCACCCCCGAAGGGTTCCAGCGCGATCCCGACCGGGTGCACCGCTTCTACAACGCGCGGCGGGCCCAGCTGGCCGACGTCCAGCCCAACGCCGCCCACCTCGCCCTGGCCGAACTGGAGCGCGCCTGGCCGGGGGATTTCCTGCTGGTGACCCAGAACGTGGATGACCTGCACGACCGGGCCGGCAGCCGGAACCTGCTGCACATGCACGGCGAGCTCAAGAAGGTCCGGTGCGTCCGCTGCGGTTCGGTGTTCCCGTGGCCGGGCGACACCAGCGAGGCGATGCCCTGCCCCGCCTGCGCCGCCCGGCCCGCCCTGCGCCCGCACATCGTATGGTTCGGGGAGATGCCGCTGGAACTGGAGCGCATCGGCGCGGCCCTGGAGCGCTGCGGCCTGTTCCTCGCCATCGGCACCTCCGGCAACGTCTATCCCGCGGCCGGGTTCGTGGCCGGCGTGGGCCCGTACGCCACCACCATCGAGCTCAACCTGGAGCCTTCGCTGGTGACCGACGCCTTCTTCGAGCACCGGCAGGGACCGGCCACGGTGCGGGTGCCGGAACTGGTGGGCGAACTGCTCGCCGGGATCGGGAAGTGATGACCGGGCAACTCTGGAACTAATTCTTCATATAAGGCATTCCCTTCCAAAGGGGGCCATCCCAACCCCATGGACCCGAACCGCCTTGTATAGGATTTCAAGTTGAAACCGAGAAAAGCCACACCCTCTTCCATTCCATCCTTGGCACGCCCCTGGTGGCGGCCCTGGTCACCTTGGTCAGTCTCGCCTCCGTCATCCATTGTGGAGGCGGCCGGTCGTCCCAACCGGTTCCGCCCATGACATTAAATTATTCATCACGTTCGATCGCATGGACGGCTGGCCAACCCATCACACCGCATGCGCCGACCCTCGCCGGTGCCGGTCAGGCGGCAACCTTTACCGTCAATCCCCCCCTGCCGCCCGGCCTGCAACTGGATCCGGCCACGGGGACCCTCACCGGCAGCCCAACCACGCCAACCTCCGCCCCAGTCACCTGCCGGATCACCGCCACCACGGCGTCCGGCCAGTCGACCTCGGTGGATCTCGCGATCACCGTGACGGCCAACCCGAACCCCACCCCGGGTCCGAATCCGAATCCAACCCCGAATCCGAATCCAATCCCCAATCCCAATCCCATTCCGAATCCAATCCCCAATCCCAATCCCATTCCAAATCCAAACCCCAATCCCAATCCAGTTCCAAACCCAAACCCCGTTCCCGATGCCGTTCCAATTCCAAACCCCGTTCCCGATCTCGTTCCAATTCCAAACCCCGTTCCCAATCCAAACCCCAATCCCCAACCCGAGCCGCCCGCGGGGCTCACCTACGCCAGGCACAACCCGCGCTATCTTACGGGGCTCCCCATCATCCCCAACCCCGCGACCCTCGCCTCCGGCGCCGGCCCCGGAGTGACCTTCGCCGCCGTCAACCTGCCGCCCGGCCTCACCCTGGATCCCGCCACAGGGACCCTCAGCGGCACCCCCACCGGCCCATCCCCGGTCTGCCGGGTCACCGCCAGCAATCCCGCCGGCCAGTCGACCTTCGTGGACATGGCCATCACCGTCGACAGTCTGCGCCACCCGGCCCTGGAACCGGACTACCCCAGGGGCCTTGCCATCCACCCGGTCGCCCCCGCCACGCCGGGCGAGCCGGGGACCACCTACGCCATCCATCCGGCCCTCCCGGACGGCCTGTACCTGGACCCCGCCACGGGGGTCATTTCCGGCACCCCCACCCTGGCCGACCCCGCCTGGCAGCGTGTGGTCACAGCCACCCGGCCGGGCGGCAGCACCACCACCGTGCTGCATATGGGCGTCGGTGACGGCGTGCGGTATGCCGAACAAAGCGCCGTCTACACGGCGTGCGTCCCGATCCAGCCCAATGCCCCGGTCCACGGCACAGCCTGGACAGCCACGTACACCATCGCCCCCGACCTTCCCCAGGGACTCCATCTGGATGCCCATACCGGCGCGATCACGGGCATCCCGGCCAACCGGGTGCCGGGGGCCAACTACCTCGTGACCGCCACCCAGCCGACGGGAGGCACGAGCAGTTCCCTCCTCGCCATCGCCGTCCATGCCTTCCGGGGCGAGGCCTTCAACGCCGGTCTCGCGCGCACCGACATGCTGGGCAATAATGCGTTTGGACCTGCGTTGGACCTGCCGACGACCCGGCGGACCCGCCAATACGGAGAGTATTACCCCCAGGCTCCCATCCTCCACGCCTACCACCCGAGCGATCATCTGCGCGCTACCCCCACGGCGGGAGTCCTCGCCTGCCGCCTGAACCTCAAGTTCCCGACCACCTATATCGACGCCCTGCCCGCATCCATCCGGAACCAGATCGCGGCACTGGGCCTGCTGCCGGGGCAGGTCGACATCCTCTGCGTAAGCCAGGATCTGCCCTGGGAACCGGGCATCCCCATCCTGTTGAGGCCCCATTACTGGACCGATCCCCAGGCGCCGATGTGGGGAGGCTACAACAGCGCGCCCCAGGTGACGGTCGGGATCTTCGAGGCCCCTGCGGGGATCCAGTTCCAGGGCCATGCCCCCGCCGATTTCTTCAGCGTAGGCATCTCCGTGCACCCCGCTCAAATCCACCCCCAGCTGCCACCGATGGTCGTCTCCTCGCCCAACAACCTGGCGATCCAGGGGCTCGACCCCGCGCACAGCACCAGTTTCTGGACCCTCACCCGGTGCGGCGACCGCGCCGCGGCCACCCTGCACCTGGTCCTGAACGATGTCGACGAGGCCGTCATGACTGGAATAGCGCAGCATGCCGTCGATTTGCGGGACCTGTTCGACCGGCTGGGCGGGTCCCCTTTGAACGGAACCCGCATGGTGGACCAGCTCAGGGAGCTCACCCGCCCGATCGTGACCCAGGCCGCCGCCGGCGCGCCGGACGGGGCCGGGAACAGGGTCCTCACCCTCACCGGCACCGGATTCAGCGGCGCCAGCGAGGTCCGGGTCGGCGCCCAGGTCGGGCATGACCTCCATGTGGTTGGCGATACCCGGATCACCGTGACCGTCGGCGACCCCGGGACCCCCGCGCCCCAGATCGTCGTGACCACCCCGATGGGGGTGGGCCGCTGCGCCTATCCCTGATCTGGAGGCTATCCAGGGTATTGCCCGGGTCCCGACCCGTCGCCCCGTTCGTCGTCGCCGGCTAGGCCGGCGCCGACGGAAAAGCGACGAAGGTTGACGTTCGACGGTGTTCGCACGCTGGCCCTTCGTTGCGGCGGGTGACGGGTCGCGGGCCCTGGCTCTACAGCAGGCCCTGGGGCCCAAGGGGCCCGACCCGAGGGGGGCCTGGTTCCTTGCGAGGCGCGCCGACCGTCCAGTTTGGGGGCGTTTCGAGCGCACCTTCCCATCCCGGCACAGGGACCGGTAGGATGAACCCATGGCCGGTTTCAGTTTTGCGGAAGAATCGCGCCAGCGATTCTGCAGCAAAGAACCTAGATCATGCCCCCGTTCACACCGATCACCTGCCGGGTGATGTATCCGGCGGCCCGGGAGAACAGGAAGGCGGCCAGGGCGGCCACGTCCTCGGGCTGCCCGACCCGGCCCATCGGGACGATCGCCAGGGCGCGCTCCCGTTCGAGCCCTTCCAGCATCCCGGATTCGATCAGGCCCGGGGCGATGCAGTTCACCGTGATGCCGCGCCCGGCGAGCTCGACCGCCAGGGCCTTGGCCGCCCCGATCAGGCCGGCCTTGGCGGCGCTGTAGTTCACCTGGCCGCGGTTGCCCATCACCCCGGAGACCGAGGCGATGCATACGATCCGGCCGCCCTTGCGGGTGCGGATCATGGGCATGGTCAGCGGGTGCACCACGTTGAAGAAGCCGCTGAGGCTGGTGTCCAGCACCTGGTCCCACTCCTCGTCGGTGAGCGCCGGGAAGGCGTTGTCGCGGGTGATGCCGGCGTTGCAGACGATGCCGTAGTAGGGGCCGGAGGCCTCCACCCGGGCTTCGAGCAGGGCCCTGGCCCGCTCCCGGTCGGTCACGTCGAACACCAGCGCGTCGGCGCCGCCGCCCTCCTCCCGGATCCGCGTCGCCAGGGCCTCGGCCTCGGCCTCCCGGCGGCCGTGCACGGTGACGTGGAAGCCGTCCCGGGCCAGGGCCATGGCGATGGCCCGGCCGATGCGGCCGGTGGCGCCGGTCACCAGGACGCGGTTGGGGTCGGGCTGGGGCTGGATGGCCATGGGGCGGCTCCGTTCACTCGGATTCGAACACTTTGAGGGTGGCGCTGGCCAGGAGCGCGCCCTCCCGGCGCAGTTCGCAGGCGAAGGCGGAAAGGCCCAGCGGGTCCGCATAGGTGAGCCGGGCCGTCACCTCCAGCAGGTCCCCGGCCGCGAAAGAAGGCTCCGCGCACAGGTACTCGCGCACGCCCGCCAGGTAGCCGAACCTCGGCGCCTGGCCCTGCTGCCGGCTGCCGCTGTAGGCGGCGACGGTCTGGGCCATGAGCTCCAGGCCGAACCAGCCCGGCATGGCGCCGCCGGGGTCCGCGTACCAGGCGCCGGGGTCCACCCGGGTCAGGGTCGTGCAGTGCTCCGCGTCCGCCGCCAGCACCGAGTCGATCAGCAGCAGCGGGGCGCGGTGCGGCACCAGGGGGGCGGAGGGTTGCATCAGGGGGATTCTCCTTCCGCCATCATGCCCGGGTCCGGGGGCGCAGGGCCATCCAGGAAAGCAGGGCGCTGCCGGCGACCCCCAGCGCCAGCGTGAAGCCGAAACCGCGCAGGGCCGGCGTGTGGCTGAAGGCCAGGAGCCCGTACGAGATCAGGGTGGCGCCGGCCGCCAGCAGCACGGCCAGGAGCGCCGAAGGGTCGTCGCCGCCTTCGGCGAGGAACACCGTGTAGTCCACCCCGAAGCCCAGGAGCAGGATCAGCGCCATGACCGTGAACAGGGTCACCGGGATCCCGGCCAGGGCGCCGCCGGCCAGCGCCAGCAGCATCCCCAGGCAGGACGGCGCCACCATGAGCGAACTGGCCCGGAACCCGCGCCACAGCGCCAGCGCCAGCCAGACCAGCGCGATCGCCGCGCAGAGCGCCCAGGAGGCGATGCGCCGGTAGTGGCCCATCAGGGCGGAGACGCTGCGCGCCTTGTCCACCAGGGTCACGCCTTCGAGGCCGTCGGCGGCCCGGGCCAGCCGGCCCGGATCGTCCGCGCCGGCGGGAAACAGGACCGAGCCCGCGCCGTGGGCGGTCGGCCCCAGCCAGAGCCGGCGGAACGGCGCCGAGAACGGCATCCGCAGGAAATCCGCCACCGTCAGGGGCCGGCCCGCCTCCTGCGCCAGGTCCGAGCGCAGCCGGGCCACGGCCTCCGGCCTGAAGCCCACCTGGCCCAGGGCCCGGGCCAGCTCCGGCATCCTCTCCCGCCGGCGCGCCAGGGCCGCCTCCTGGGCGGCGGGGGAAGGCACGAAGCAGGAGACCGCCTGGACCGCGCCGCCCAGGCGCCGGCGCAGGGCCTCCTCGCGTTCCAGCACGGCCCCTTCGTTCCGCCCCTCCACCAGGAAGAAGGCCGTGTCGTTGGACAGCCCGGTGAGGTCGCGGATCAGGCGCTCCTGGCGCATCAGCTCCCGGGAGGGCTGGATCAGGCTTTGCACCTGGTCGTCCACCCGGGCCCTGGAGGCGCCCAGGGCCAGCAGCACGGCCAGCAGGCCGAGCCAGGCCGCCACCCGGCGGCGCGCCGCCAGGCGCGCGCAGCCGGAGAGCAGCCGGCGCAGCCGGCCCAGCAGTTCCGGCCGGGCCGGGCCCGGCCGCCCGAGCCAGTCGGGCAGCACCAGCAGCACGGTGAGGAAGGCTCCGGCCAGGCCCAGGATGGAGAACGCGGCGATCTGGCGCAGGCCCGGGAAGGGCGCCGCCAGCAGCGCCGAATAGCCCAGCAGCGTGGTGCCCAGGCCGATCAGCAGGGCCGGCATCAGCCGGCGCAGGGCGGGCCCGGCGCGCCAGCCCGCGCCCGCCCCCACCTGGTTGGCGAAATAGAGGAACGAGTAGTCCACCGCCACCCCCAGCACGCTGGCGCCGCACGCCAGGGTCAGCAGGTAGAGCCGGCCGAAGATGAGCAGGCTGCCCGCGGCCGCCGTGGCCAGGCCCGCCGCCACGCAGGCCAGCCCCAGCGCCAGGTGGCGCCCGGTGCGGAACACCGCGAAGTAGAGCGCGAAGATGCCCAGCATGGACAGGGTCGAGAACAGGTTGGCCTCGCCTTCGGCGGCCCGGCGCGCGTCGAGGGCGTAGAACACCACGCCGGTGCGCAGGACGCGCGCCTCCGGGAACGCGCCGGCGAGGTCGGCCTCGGCGTCCCGCACCGCGGCCGCCACGCGCCGCTGCACGGCGGGGTCGAAGGCGGATCCGGGCAGCCCGGCGCTGATCAGCACGTCCAGCCCCTCGGGGGTGGGGATGACCAGGAGGCGGTCGCGCACCTCCAGGCGCAGCGTCGAGAACGGCAGGGCCGCGAGGAAGCCGTCCAGCTGGCCCAGGGGATCCAGGGCCGGGGCGGTGCCGGTCATGCCGGGCGCGAACAGCCGGGCCCGCACCTGGGCGGCCAGGGCGGCGGAGCCCGCGGCCGGGTCCGGCGCGGGCAGCCGGAACCGGTAGCCCTGGTAGAAGCGGCCGACCTCCCCGGGGTCCGCCGGGGGCAGGGTGGACTGGACCTCGTCGAAGGCCCCGGAGCGGGCCAGGGATGCGGCCAGGCGCAGCGCCGCGGCCTTGCCGCGGGCCTCGTCGCCGGCCCGCACCAGGAACATGGCCCGGCCGGCGGTGACCTGGGTCAGCGAGCGCAGGGCCGCCTCGGCCACGGGGTTGCGCTCGGTCGCGGGCAGCATGGCCAGCAGATCGGTCTGCAGCGCCTGGCCGCGCAGCGCGCGCCAGGAGGCGTAGCCCGCCATCAGGGCCACGCAGACCAGCCAGATCCAGGCCCGGCTGCGCATCCCTCAGCCCGCCGCGCGGGAGATGGCCTCGGCGAGCATGGGCGGGCACTCGAACAGCAGCTCGTGGGTGGACGAGGTCACCGCCACCTGGATGGTCTCGGCCCGGTTCACCCGCTCGCCGGTGGCGGCGTCGCTGAGCAGGTAGGCGATGCGCAGGCGTGCCCGGTACTCCAGCAGGTCCGCCCGGACCCGCACCTGCTGGCCGTAGCGCAGGGGCCGGATGAACTTCATGTTGCAGACCACCACCGGCCACAGCACGCCCCATTCCTGCATCTGCCGGAAATCGAGGCCCACCTTGCGCAGCAGGGCGGTCCGGGCGATCTCGAGGTATTTCACGTAATGCCCATGCCAGGCGACGCCCATGGAATCCACATCGTGGAACGGGATCTCGATGAGGACTTCCGAAGTGAGCAGCGGTTTCATGGGCTTCATCTCCCCTCAGCGGGCGAACAGGATCACGCCCGATGATTTCCGGACCGGCCCGGCCTCGTAGCGGAAGCGCAGCCGCCCCGGGCCGGGATCGAAGCCGAGGTGCAGCTGCACCGGTTCCCCGGGACGGATGGGATCCTGGAACTTCAGGTGCTCGATGGCGCGGAACCGGCCCAGGGGGCCGAACGCCTCGGAGCCGAAGCGGACCGCCCAGTCCACCTGGACCACCCCCGGCAGGACCGGGTGGCCCGGGAAGTGGCCCTGGAAGGCCGTCAGGTCCGGGTCCATGGCCAGGGTGAAGGTATGGCCGGAACGCTCGAGCACGGCGGGCAGCAGCGGCATCGGGTCACCGGGGCCGGGACGGGGTGCGCACGGGCGCGGACGCCCCCGCCTTCACCCGGCGCCCGGCGAAGCCCTGCGGCTGGATGGATCTGGACATGGCAACCTGGGGAGGAAACATTGACGCGGTCCGGCGAGGCGGAGGAAAAGATCGAATACCATGAGGATACCTGAATCCGGGCGCTGCCCGCTCCCCAAGGACCCCGCATGATCCCGCTCCCGGCGCCGGCCCACCTGATGGCCCTGGCGGCATTCCCGATCGCCGCGCTGCTGCTGTTCGTGGACCCGCGCCTGGCCGCCGTGCCCCTGCTGCTGTTCGTCGCCACCTGCCTGGCGGCGCCGCTGCTGCCCCGGTTCAGTTTCTACTTCCCCATCGTCAGCCGCGGCCCGAAGGGCGCCGCCGGCGTGGCCCTGACCTTCGACGACGGCCCGGACCCCGCGGTGACCCCCCGGGTGCTCGACCTGCTGGACCGCCACGGCCTCAAGGCCGCCTTCTTCGTCATCGGCCGCAAGGCCCAGGCCCACCCGGACCTGGTGCGGGACATCCTCGCCCGGGGCCACACCCTTGGCAACCACAGCCAGAACCACTTCCCGTTCCTCATGCTGATGGGCCGGCGCGCCATCGCCCGGGAGGTGGCGGAAGCCCAGGCGGCGCTCCGGCGCTTCGGAGCGGTGCCGCTGGCCTTCCGGCCCCCCGTGGGCATCAGCGGCCCCGACCTCGGGCCGGTGCTGGCGGCGGAGCGCATGTTCTGCGTCAACTTCAGCTGCCGTGCCGCGGACCTGGGCAACCGGAGGGTGCGCGGGCTCGCGCGGAGGATCCTGGGCAAGGCAAGGGCCCGGGACATCATCCTGCTGCACGACACCGCGCCGCACCGGGCCGGCGCGGACCGGCTGCTGGCCGAATTCGAGGAACTCATCCAGGGGCTGCGGGCCAGGGGCCTGCCCATCCAGCCCCTCGGCGCCCTGATCGGCAGGGAGGTCATGGCGCCCTCGGAGCCCCGCGGCGAAGGCGCAGGCGGAACGGAACCATGAAAGTCCTGGCGGTCATTCCGGTCTACAACCACGCGGCCACGGTCCGGGCCGTGGTCGAGGGCGTGCTGCGCCAGGGCCTGCCCGTGCTGGTGGTGGACGACGGCAGCACCGACGGCGCCCTGGAACGCCTGGAGGGCCTGCCGGTCCGGCTCTGGCGCGAACCGCGCAACCGGGGCAAGGGCCGGGCCATCCTGCGCGCCGCCGAACTGGCCGGGCGGGAAGGGTTTGACGCCATCCTGACCCTGGACGCCGACGGCCAGCACGACCCGGCCGACGCACAGGCCCTGCTCGACGCGGCCCGCTCCGCATGGCCTGCCATCGTCCTCGGCGCCCGGCGCATGGATGCCGGCAACGCGCCCCGCTCGAGCCTTTTCGGGCGCGCCGTCTCCAACTTCTGGGTGCGCCTGGAATGCGGCCACGCCCTGGCCGACACCCAGAGCGGCTACCGGCTCTACCCGGTCCCCTTCCTGCTGTCCCGGCGCTTCTTCACCCGGCGCTTCACCTTCGAGATCGAGGTGCTGGTGCGCGCCGCCTGGTCCGGCCTTCCGCTGCTCACCACCCCGGTCTCGGTCCGCTACGGCCCCTGGCGCATCTCCCATTTCCGCCGGTTCCGGGACAACCTGCGCATGGTCGGCCTGCACTCCGTGCTGGTGCTGCGCTCGCTGCTGCCCTGGCCGCGCAGGCACCTGCTGCCCACGCCCGGCGGATTCCTTCGCCGGCTGGGGCGCGAGCACACCGGCACCGGCGAACTGGCCGCGGCGGCCTGGGTGGGCATCTTCGTGGGCAGCCTGCCGATCATCCCGTTCGGCCTGGCCGCCGCGGTCTACGTGAGCCACAAGCTGCACCTGAACAAGCTCGCCGCGGGCGCCGCCAGCAGCGTCGGCATCGTCCCGTTCGTGCCCTTCCTGTGCATCCAGGCCGGCCACCTGCTGCTGCACGGCAGCCTCTGGACCGAGCTCAACCGGACCACCCTGCTGCTGCAGATCCACCAGCGGGCCTGGGAATGGCTGGTGGGCGCCCTGGTCATCGGCCCGCTGCTGGGCGCGGTGGGGGCGCTGGCGACCTGGATCGTGGTGCGCGTCCTGCGGGCGCGCGGAGCCGCCTGATAGACTGGAAGCCCCGGGCGGATGATAATCTGGAACCAAACCGCTGGAATCGCATCCGTCCCTGAAGGAGCCGCCATGACCGCCACCGTCGAAGCCATCCTCGCCGAAACCAGGAAGCGCATGAAGTCCTCCATCGAAACGCTGAAGAAGGAGATGGCCACCGTGCGCACGGGACGGGCCAACGCGGGCATCCTGGACACCCTGCACGTGGAGTACTACGGGTCCATGATGCCCATCAACCAGATCGCCGGCGTGAGCGTGCCCGAGGCCTCCATGCTGGTGATCGCGCCGTTCGACAAGAAGGCCATCAAGGCGATCGAGACCGCCATCCTCAAGTCCGAACTGGGGCTCAACCCCGCCAACGACGGCAACGTCATCCGCCTGCCCATCCCGCCCCTCAACGAGGAGCGGCGCCGGGACCTCACCCGGGTGGTGAGCCGGATGGGCGAGGAGATCAAGACCGCCGTGCGCAACGTCCGCCGCGACGCCAACGAGGACGTCAAGAGGCTGGAGAAGGACAAGCACGCCCCGCTGAGCGAGGACGCCGCCAAGAAGGCCCTCGAGCAGGTCCAGAAGGCCACCGACGAGACCATCAAGGAGATCGAGGAGATCGTCAAGCACAAGGAAGCCGAGATCATGCACGTCTGATCCGCAGCGGAGGCGCGCGATGGACCCCGGGACCCTGAACAGCACCCTGCACCACACCCTCATCCGGCACATCATCGACCACGGCTTCGCCCCGGACCGGGCCGAACTCGGGCGGATGCTGGGCCTGCCCGAACCGGAAGTGGTCGCGGGCCTGCGCCGCCTGGCCGACGACCACGGCGTGGTGCTGCATCCGCACCAGCCTGAAGTCTGGGTCATCCATCCGTTCTCCCTGGCGCCCACCGGTTTCTGGGTGCGGAGCGGGGGGCGCGGATGGTGGGGCAACTGCGCCTGGTGCTCCCTCGGCGTCGCCACCCTGCTGGGCGGGGAGGTCACCATCAGCACCTCGTTCGGCGCCGAAGGCCGGCCGGTGGACCTGCACATCCGGGACGGCCGGATCGTGGAGGAGGACTATCTGATCCACTTCCCCACCCCCATGCGCCATTGCTGGGACAACGTCATCCACGCCTGCAGCGCCATGCTGGTGTTCGAGCACGAGGCGGCGGTGAACGACTGGTGCCGCCGGCACCGGATGGCCCGGGGCGACACCCGCACGCTCGCCGGCTTTTGGCCGTTCGCCCAGGCGTGGTATGGCAGGCACCTGGATCCCCGGTGGAAGAAGTGGACCAGCGAGGAGGCCGGCGCGATGTTCCAGCGCTTCGGACTGGGCGGGGACACCTGGGAGATTCCAGGGAGCGCGGCCAGGTTTTGAAGCCAGGTCCTGGGGGTCAAGGCTGGCCTTGGTTTGGGGTCATGCCGGATCGGCCGGACGGTACGTTCGTACCATCTCAAAGGCTTGGGGAAGTCGCAAAATCCATCGACGTGGTGTCTTCAATGAAAAGACCAGACGCAGAGGCCACGGAGGAGCAGATGACGCAGAGCCTCATCATCATTGAGTCCGGCAAGCATGGCCCTCTTGGGTTCGGAAGGCAGGCCCCCCCAAATGCACATGGGCAACTCGGTAGCGCATGGGTGCGGAGGAAACCCCATGTGCATTTGGGGGGGCCTGCCTTCCGAACTCCCTGGGCAAAGCCCAGGGACCCCGCCTTCGGCGGGGCCATGAGGGTCATGCGGCGAGTGGGTCGGAGCCTTTTGCCCGCTGATCTTTCATTTTCTCAGCGGCCTCTGCTCCTCTTCTGCGCATAAGTCATTTCGCCGGATTGGCCACGAAATAAACTCAACCTGATATAATCATATTTATTTCAACAGTTACGATCTTATTTTCCCCTGGGTGAAACGAACCAACGATTTGACTATTTCGCAGACGCACTCTGCGCGGGCGGCGGGTAGTTGCCCGGGCGCCGGATCGCCATGAAGCGGCTCGCATCCACCACCCGCTTGAAGCCGCAGTCCTCGTAGAGCCGGTGGGCGTCCCGGGTGAGCAGGATGAGCGTGCGGAACCCCTGGACTTCCGGCAGGTCGAGCAGGGCCCGGGTGAGCGCATGGCCCAGCCCCTTGCCCTGGTGCGCCTCAAGCACGAACACGTCGGCCAGGTAGCCGAAGCTGACGTGGTCGGTGACCAGGCGGGCGAAACCCACCTGGGCGCCTGAGGGGTCGAACACCCCGACGCACAGGCTGTTCCTGACCGCCGTCTCCACCATGTCCCTGGGCACCCCGGGGCTCCAATAGCAGTGGTACAGATAGTCGTGGATCACATCGATCTGAAGGTCGGCTTGATCGAAGGAGAGGTGGTAGCCATCGGGAAGTGTCATTGATTCCTCATCTACGGAAGGCCGTGCATTGAACCAATTACTACTTAACTACTATTTTAAATCAAAATTAGTAGTTTAATGAGAATCAATCCTGGACAAACGCTGAATCGACTACTAATTTAGAAACAAATTAGTAGGTACCCACGTGAAGCAGCCCAGGCTTCCTCCTCCAACAAAGCAAATACTATCAAATGTTTCACCGGACGACTTGGCCCGTGTCTTCCAGAGCCAGCCGACCCCCCTGGTGGGCGGCCAGTATCTGCACTGGGACGAACTCAGGCATCGCACCCCCCCCGACGGCCTGACCCGCGAACTCTGGTGGCTGGGCATCAGGACCGCCCGCCTGGCGCTGGCCCAATCCCTGCCCTTGCTGGACAAGGTTGGCAAAGCCTTCACTTTCGGTGTTCCCGAACCGGTGCAGATCCACCTCCATCACATCGATCAGGACGCCGCCGGGCAGATCCGGACGCCTGTGGAAGTCACCACCCCCGAGCACAGGGATGAATATCGGGTCCGCTCGCTCATCGAGGAGGCTGTGACCTCCAGCCAGTTGGAAGGGGCGTCGACCACCCGCAGGGTCGCCGTCGACATGCTGAGGGAAGGCCGGAAGCCCAGGGATCTGAGCGAGCGGATGATCTTCAACAATTTCCGCACCATGCAGTCCATCCAGACCTTCCGGAACCAGGCGATGACTGTCGAGCGGCTGCTGGAACTGCACGGCCTGATCGCCGAAGGAACCCTTCGGGAGGCCAGCAAAGAGGGGCGCTTGCGCACCGGCGACGATATCCGCGTGGTGGACACCAGCGACGGCGCTGTCCTGCACCAGCCGCCCCGCCACGAGGAACTGCGGGAGCGGATGGAGAAGTTGTGCGCATTCGCCAACGCTTCCGAAAACGAGCGCCCCTTCGTCCACCCGGTGATCCGGGCCATCCTGCTCCACTTCATGCTCGGCTACGACCACCCCTTCGAGGACGGCAACGGCAGGACGGCCCGAGCCCTGTTCTACTGGTCCATGCTGCGCAGCGGCTACTGGCTCACCGAATTCCTGACCATCTCCAGGGTCCTCAAGGAAGCGCCGGCCCGGTATGGGCGGGCCTACCTCTTCACCGAATCGGATGGGGGCGACACGACCTATTTCATCCTCCACCAGCTGGAGACCATCCGGAAGGCCATCGCGGGGCTGCACGAATACCTGGCCCGCAAGGGCAGGGAGCAGCAGAGCGTGGAACGGCTCCTGGCCTTGTCTCCCGAGCTTCAGGCCAGGCTGAACCACCGGCAGCGGGCCCTGCTGGCACACGCCCTCAGGCATCCGGACACGGGCTACCGGATCGAGGCCCACCAGCGCAGCCACGGCATCGTCTACCAGACCGCCCGCACCGACCTCCTGGAACTGGCCGAACTGGGTTTCCTGAACAAGTTCAAGGAAGGCAGGGCCCATGTGTTCAGCCCGCCCGCCGATCTGGCGAAGCGGCTCCAGGCCTTGCATGGCTGAAGCCGGTCAGAGCAGATCGTCCAGCAGCTCGGCCATGCGCGCATCGCCCCCGGCGGGCGGCGACCAGTCCACCTGGACCACGTCGAAGCCCTGGGCCGCCAGGCTGTCGCCGAATTCGCGCACCCCGACGTTGACGAACACCGGCCTGCCCCGCAGCAGGTCCTTCAATTCCCGTGCCATCACCGCACCCCCTTGAGCAGCAGCAGGGCTTCCCGGCAGAACGCCGCGGCCTGGGCGCTGCTGGGAAACACCAGGACCCCGGCCTCCTCCAGGGCCCCCCTCTGCGCCTCCAGCCCCTGGGCGTCCGCTCCGGTGCCGCAGACGGAGGCGCAGCAGCAGAGATGGCCGCCGCGCCGGCGCGCCGCCTCCTGGGCGCCCCGGAGCGCGGGCAGCAGGTCCCCCACCGGGTCGCGCGATGAGATGGCGCCGAGGATGAAATCCAGGAGGAGCACGGCGACGGAGGGATCCTCCCCCTCCCGGGCCAGCCGCTTGCGGCGCAGGGCGGCGTCGATCATCGGGTGCGGCCGGCCCTCCACGAACAGTTCGGCGCCCAGGTCGACGAGGCTGTCCTCCACGCTGGCATGCGGATCCGCCAGCGCGCGCATGCCGGGCAGCGGCGCGTTGGAATGCGCCGCCAGGCCCGCCTCCAGCAGGATGGCCTGGGCCTGGTAGCAGAGCGTCCCGCCTGAGAACAGCCCGCGCAGGTGCCGCTGTCCGGGCCGCATCCGGGCGACCTGTTCCGCCGCGAGGCGGCGCAGGGCGTCAGGGTCCGGAACCAGGCCGGCGGGACGTTCCAGGCCGACCGCCTCCAGCGCCAGGCCCGCCGCCTCGTCGAGGGTGGCGGCGCGCCGGACCTTGCCGTCCGCCGCGGGCGCGCCCAGCAGGCAGAGCACCACCGGCTTGGCGCAGCGCTCCAGCCGCTCCAGCAGCAGCGCCGCGGCGGCCGGGCCCGGCGGCTTGGCCAGCACCGCGATCGCCCGCGTCGCCGGGTCCGCCTCCAGGGCGTCGATCCCGGCCAGGGTCGACAGCCCGCCGACGGCGTCCGCGAGGTCCCGGCTGCCGGTGCCGACGCCGCTGGAGATGCCGGACCCCGCCTGGTGCACCAGGCACGAGAACTCCTGCATGCCGGTGCCGGTCGAGCCGACGATGCCGACCGGCCCGGGGCGCACGGCGTTGGCGAAGCCGATGCCGGCGCCGCCCAGGAAGGCCGTGCCGCAGTCCGGCCCCATGACGATGAGGCCGCGCCGGCGCGCTTCGAGCTTGAGGGCCAGCTCGTCGGCCAGATCCACCCCGCTGGAGAAGAGGAAAACGTGCAGGCCCGCCTCCAGCGCGGCCCGGGCTTCCCGGGCGGCGTGCGGCGCCGGGCACGGAGATGACCGCCACGGCGCTGTCGGGCCTGCCCGCCGCGGCCTCGGCGATGGAGCGCGGCGCCGGCGCCCCGGCCGGGGCCGGGCCCGCGCCGCGGGCCAGCCAGGCCTCCGGATCGGCGGCGATGGCCGCCACCGCGCCCGGGCTCGCCTTCCAGCGCCAGCACCAGGTCATTGGGGCCGGCGGCGGCGAACGCCGCATCCCCCCCGCCGTAGCCGAGCCCGGCCAGGACCGCGCGGTTGGCCGCGGTGGCGAGCAGGGCGGAGGCGTCGGCCATGCCGGGCTGCGCGGCCATGCGCCGCGCGGCCAGCATCAGGAACACCGAATCGAAGTAGCGGTTCTTCAGGATGACGGTCCGCCTGGTCATGCGCGGCCTCCCTTCACGCCTGGTACTTCTCGGCGAAGCGCGCCAGCGCCTTGGTGAAGCACTCCTGGGGCGGGCGCACGATGCCGCCGCCGATGATCCCGTGGCCGGGCTCGCGGTGGGCGATGGCGGTGTCGATCACCGGCACCAGGTTGGCGCGCACCACCTTGCGGATGTCGATGGCGAGGGCGGCGCCCGCGAAATCCAGGGCGGGCATCAGGTAGTCGGGGCTCTGGCCGACGGTGATGGTGCGCATGTCCCGGCTGAACGCCAGCGCCTGCTCCGCGCGTGCCGCCGGTGAAGCTGAGGATGCCCGGCGCGCCGCCGATGATGAAGCCGCCCCAGCCCGTCGGTCTCGGTGATGGCGGAATCGCCCATGTCCAGCCCGGCGTCCGCCTCGTTCCACCCGGGCAGCAGCAGGCCCTGCACGCGCGGGGCCGGGGCCGTGAACCACTCGCCTTCGAGCCCGCTCACCTGGATGCCGAAATCGGTGCCGTTGCGGGCCATGGCGGTGACCACGGTGCTGGCCTCCACCCCCCGGGCCGGGTCCACCGAGGCCTTCGCCGCGGCCATGGACAATCCCAGGAACAGGAAGGGGTGGTTGCCGACGTAGTACAGGGTGGACGACCACCTGCTCCTGGGGCAGCCCGCACTGCACCAGGACCGGGGCCACCGCGTTGGCGAACAGGCTGGAGGAGGCCACCACCCGGTTGTGCATCTCGTCGCCCATGGCCAGGGCCCGGGCCACCAGCTGCTTGAGCGGGATCCCGCCCATGCGCAGCACCGCGGCCCGCAGCGCCGGCCCCCACACGTCGCGCCACTGCTCGAGCAGGCCCAGGGCGTCCCTGGAATAGTCGCCGAACTGCTGGAAGCTCTCCACCTGGCGGCAGAACGCGCGGTTGCCGAAGGCCTTGTTCTCCACCACCCACACCCACATGTTGCGGGTGATGGTGCCGGCCATGGGGCCCACGGCGGCATGGTGGTGGTTGGGCTCCAGGGCGATCTCGCCGGCGGCGAGCATGCGCTCGGCCTCCTGCGGGATCCCTCGCCCAGCCTTCGAACAGGCACATGCCGATGGCCGCGCCGCGCTGGGCGCCGCACATCCGCTCCCAGGACACCGGCGGCCCGGAGTGCAGGATCATCCGGTCGCGCATGCCGGGGATCACCTCGCCGGCCGGCGCCACGTCCACCAGGACCGGATCGGCCGCCACGATCCGGCGCAATGCCTCCTCGTTCGCCGCGTTGATGCGCTCCTTGAGGATCATGGCCTACCTCACTTTCCCGATGACGCCTTCCACGTACCAGTTCAGGCCGCCCATCTGGTCGGCGCCCACGCTCGCCCCGGGCGGCAGGACCGTGTTGCCCTTGTTGTCCTTCAGGAGGCCGGTGAAGGGATTGAAGCCGCCCGCCACTTCGGCCGCGGCCTTGTTCACCAGCGCCTGCACCGCCGGCGGCACCGAGGCGCCGAAGGGGGCGATGGCGACCATCTTGCCCAGCCCCTGGTAGACCGCCTCGCCCCTGAACCTGCCGGCCATGACGTTCCTGGCCACCTCGGTGAAGAACGGGGTCCAGGTGAAGCCCAGGCCGGTGATCCAGCCCCTGGGGGCCAGCGCGCGCGCCTCCAGCGACTGGAAGCCGATGGACATGCCGCCCCGCGCCTCGACCGTCTGGATGATGGTGGCCGGGGAATCCACGTGCATCCCCACCACGTCGCAGCCCTGGTCGAGCAGCGCGTTGGCGGCGCCGGCCTCCTTGGCCTTGTCCGACCAGCCGCCGGTGACGACCACCACGGTCTGCGCCTTCGGGTTGACCGAGCGCGCGCCCATCTGGAAGGCATTGACGTTGCCCAGCCCATACCCGATCGGCATGCCCAGCACGAAGCCGAGCTTGTTGCTCTTGGTCATCTTGCCCGCCGCCACGCCCATGGGGTACCAGGCGGCCTGGGTGGAACCGAAGAACACCCCGAAGTTCCTGGCGGTGTCGCCGTCGCCGGCGAACTCGAAGCAGACGTCCTTGTGCCGCTTGGCGACCCGGCGCGCGGCGTCGGAATAGCCGAAGCTGGTGGGGAACAGCAGCCGGGCGCCCTGCTGGATCATCCCCTCCAGCACCCGCTCGGCCTCGCCGGTCTCCGGCACGTTCTCCGCTTCCAGCAGCCTGACCCCGGGCAGGGCCCGGGCCACCTGGCCCAGGGCGTCGTGGAACGACCGGTTGTAGCCGTAGTCGTTGACGCTGCCGACATACACGGCGCCGATCACGAGGCCGGAATCGGCCCGGGCGGGCTGGAGCGCGCATGCGGCCAGGAGGAACAGGGTTGCCAGGATTCGCTTCATGGGACCACCTCCGGGGGTTGTCAATCGGAACCGTAGAACGTCCTGCCCAGGCCCGCCGGCGCCGCGAGCCTGCGCGCCCCGCCCCAGGCGAGCAGCACCAGGAGGGTCAGCAGGTAGGGAGACATTTCGAGGATGAACGGGGAGATCGCCGACCCCTGGGCCTGGAGCTGCAGCTCCAGCGCCTCCGCGCCGCCGAACAGGAGCGCTCCGGCCACCGCCCGCAGCGGGTTCCATTTGGAGAATATCACCAGGGCGATGGCGATGAAGCCGCGCCCGGCGGTCATGTACTCCGCCCAGGCCAGGGTCAGGGACAGGGACAGGTGGGCGCCGGCGAGCCCGCCCAGCACGCCGCCCGCGGCCAGCGCCTGGTACCTGCAGGACCCCGGGCCTGCGCCCGGCGGCGAAGGCCGCCAGGGGGCTTTCGCCCGCCGCGCGCACTCCGAGCCCCCAGCGGGTGCGGAACAGCAGCCCACCAGACCAGCACGGCCACGGGCACGGCCAGCCAGGTCAGCAGGTCGTAGTTGAACAGGGTGGTGGCGCGCACCCAGGGCAGCCCGGCCAGCCAGGCCGGACGCCACTTGGGCAGGCCGGTGATGACCGCACCCACGTAGGGCGCGCCCACCAGGGCGCTCACGCCCGAAGCCGAAGAACATCATGGCCAGGCCGCTGGCCAGCTGATTGGCCCGGCGCGTGACCACCAGCCACCCGAACAGGAGGTTGGTCAGGCCGCCCGCCGCGGCCGCCGCCAGCAGGCCCGACCCGGCGCTGCCGCTGGCGGCGGCCACGGCGAAGCCCACCGAGGCGCCGATCAGCAGCACCCCCTCCAGCCCCAGGTTGACGATGCCGGCGCGCTCGCCGATCGTCTCGCCCAGGGTGGCGTAGAGCAGCGAAGTGCCCGAAAGGACCGCGCCGGCCAGCACGCCGATGGCCAGGGGCGCGCTCATCGTCCGGCCTCCCTGGCGCCGGCTGAGCACGATGAACAGGATCATGGCCAGCAGGATGTTCACCACCGAGTAGGGGAGGCCCTGGGTGATCTGCAGCGTGTCCCCGGCGGAAGTGATGACCGCGAACAGGAAGGCCATGACCAGGATGCCCATCGCCCGCCCGCCGGCGAGCCAGGAGATGAGGAATCCGGTGAAGCCGTAGCCGGGGGAAAGCCCCTGGCGCAGGCGTCCGGCGCTGCCCATGGCCTCGCCCATGCCCGCCAGGCCCGCCAGCCCGCCGCCGACGGCCAGGGCGGCCACGATCCATCCGGCGACCGGGATGCCCCAGGCGCTGGGCGGCCTCGGCGTTGCCGCCGATGGCCCGCATCTGCACGCCCCAGCGGGTCTTCTCCATCAGCAGCCAGTAGGCCAGCAGCGCCGCCAGGGCGACCAGCAGCCCCGCGTGCACCCGGGTGTCGAAGAAGGTGGGCAGCAGGGCCGCGTCCGGGAACCGGGGCGACTGGGGATAGGCGGAGCTCTCCGGGGCCCGCCACGGGCCCGAAGATGAAGTAGCTGACGATGAGCGGGGCGACGTAGTTGAGCAGGAGGGTGGCGATGGTCTCGTTCACCAGCCTGCGGGCCCGGAGCCACCCGGGGATGGCGCCCCAGAGGGCGCCGCCCAGGAAGCCCATGGCCAGGACGAAGGGCAGCAGGAACCAGGCCGGCGCGCCGGGGCAGAGGAACGCCCCGGCCGAGCCCAGCCAGGCCCCCATGTAGAGCTGGCCTTCGCCGCCCACGTTGATCAGGCCGAGCCGGCTCGGCAGCGCCACGGCCACGGCCGCCAGCAGCAGCGGGGTCATGCGCACCAGCAGCTCGGAAAAGCCGTAGGCGCTGCCCAGGGTGGCCTGGAAGGTGTCGGCGTAGGCCTTCAGCGGGTCCTTGCCGGCCGCCAGCAGGATCGAGCGCGAACACCGCCAGGGACGCCCCGAAGATCGCGCCGTAGCGCGCGGCGGCGCCCCAGGGCCGGGGAGCGCCGGACGCCCTCAGCCACGGGCCGCCGCCATGGATCCCGTCATCAGCCGGCCCACCGCCTCGGCCTGCCAGGCGCCGCGCCGGAATTCGCCCCTGATGGCGCCGGCGAACAGCACCAGCAGCCGGTCCGCCATCCCGGCCAGCTCCTCCAGGTCCTCGGAGATCAGCAGCACGCCGGCGCCGCCGTCCCGGGCCCGCAGCAGCAGGGCGCGCACCGAGGCGGCGCTGCGGCACGTCCAGCCCGCGGGTGGGGTAGAGCGCGACGATCAGCCGGGGCCGCGTGGGCCATCTCCCGGGCGATGACCACCCGCTGGAGGTTGCCGCCGGACAGGGCGGCGATGGGCGGATCCAGGGGCGGCACGGGGAAGGCCAGGGCCTGGAACGAGGCCGCCATGCCCGCCTCCAGGGCCCGCCAGTCGAGCCGGGCGCCCTTGCGGTAGCGCCGCCCGCTGCCCAGGGCGAGGTTCTCCCGCACCGACATGCCCGGCCACCGCCGCCATCGCCAGGGGGTCCTCCGGCACGAAGGCGCAGCCCTGGTCGCGCATGCGCGCGATCGATCCAGCGGGAGGCGTCGGCGCCGAGGAACCGCTTGCCGCCCGAGGCCAGGGGGCGCAGGCCGAGGATCAGGTCGCCCAGCTCCTTCTGGCCGCTGCCGGAGACCCCGGCCACCCCGACGATCTCGCCCTGCGCCGATGCAGGTCCAGGTCCGCGCAGCGCGGTCTCGCTGCCCGCGGCCCGCGCAGCAGGCGCCGCGCAGTTCCAGGACGGGGGCCCCGGGCGCCCGGGGCGCCTGCTCCGCCCGGGCCTGGGGCTCGGCCTCCCGGGTGCCCGAACATCATGGCCACCAGGGCCTCCTCCCGGGCTTCGCCCGGCCCGAACCCGCCCGCCACCCGGCCCTGGCGCAGCACGGTGATGCGGTCGGCGCAGCGCAGCACCTCGCGCAGCTTGTGGGTGATGAAGAGGATCGAGTAGCCCTCCGCCTTCAGGGCCGCGAACACCCGGAACAGCGCGTCCACCTCGTGCGGCGCGAGCACCTTGGTCGGCTCGTCGAAGATCAGCACCCGGGCCTGGGCCAGCAGCAGCTTGAGGATCTCCACCTTCTGCCGGTCGCCCACCGAAAGCTGGCGCACCGGGGCGTCCGGGTCCACCGCCAGGCCGAAGCGCTCGCCCTGGGCGCGGATCCGCCCGGCCACCGCCCGGCGGCTCGGCACCGGCGGCAGGTCGGTGAGGAACAGGGCGATGTTCTCCAGCACGCTCAGCGCCGGGATCAGCATGAAATCCTGGAACACCATGCCGATGCCGAGGGCCCGGGCGTCCCGGGGCGAACGCAGCGCGGCCGGGCGGCCGCCGACCCGCAGCTCCCCGGCGTCCGGCCGGACGAAACCATAGATGATCTTGGACAGGGTGCTCTTGCCGGCGCCGTTCTCGCCCAGCAGGGCGTGCACCTCGCCCGCCGCGGAGCTCCAGGTCGATCCGGTCGTTGGCCAGCACGGGGCCGTAGCGCCGGGTCACGCCGCGGACCTCGACCAGGGGCGCGCCGGCCTCCGGGCTCACAGCGGCTTCACGGCCAGGCAGAGCTCGACGTCGAGCAGGCGTTCCGGATCGGCCAGGGGGTCGTTGAGGTAGATCTCGAAGCGCGGGCGGTCATCGGGCTGGTAGCCGCTGCCGGGCAGCCAGCCGCCCATGAGCGCGTCCCAGGCCTCCATGAACTGGTTGGCCCGGATCCGCACCCGGGCCACGGCGTAGCTCCCGCCCTCCAGCCTCTGCCCGCCGATCTCGCCGCCCACCGGGGTGCCTTCGGGGACCGTGAGGGCGACGTCCAGGCGCAGCTTCTCCGCGGCGGTGATCTCCGGCGCGTCGTGGCTGATGCTCAGCAGGCTGGCCGAGGGCAGCAGCAGGCCGCGGGCCTCGGCCCAGCTCCGGATCCGCCCCAGGAGGCGTTCGAACAGCGCGGCGTTCTCCTGGAAGGGTCCCACGTGGCGGAGGTAGGCCACGTTCATGGGCGCCACCTGTCGGACTGAGACCTTCAGGTTCATGGTGTATGCGCGCTCCCGCAGGGGATCGGATTCGTCGATCAAGCTTGCGGTCAGGCCCGCCGGCTGCGCTTTGCAGTTCTTGCGAACCGGTTTGCCGAAATTGCGATTCTGCCGCCACTGGCTGGCCGAGACGCCGTGGAAGGCCTTGAAGGCCCGGGCGAAGGTGGACGAGGAGGAGAAGCCACAGTCCAGGGCCACCTCGGTGATGCTCTTGCCCGGGTTGTAGGCCAGCTGGGCCGCGGCCCGCTCCAGCCGCAGGCGGTGGATGAAATCGTGGATCGTTTCGCCCATCCAGCCGTGGAACAGCCGGTGGAAGTGGTAGGGCGAAAAGCAGGCCACCCCGGCCAGGGTCTCCAGGTCCATGGCTTCCACCAGGTGGGCCTGGATGTGGTCCACCACGCGGTTGAACCGCGCGGCATATTCGGCGCGGCGCAGTTCCTCTGCGAACCTCTCGGGGGACATGGATGGAATGATACGGGATCCCTACAGGAAGGTCACGCCCAGCGCCCGCGCCGGCTCCATCACGAAGGGCCGCCTGCGCGCCCGCGGGTGGGGCAGCTCCAGGGTCAGCTCGGGCCCCAGCAGGGCCAGGTCGGCCGGGGCGGGCCAGCGCCAGAAGCCCTCCAGCCCCTCCACCGCGACCAGGTCCAGGTCGAGGGTGCGCGGGGCGTTGCGGCCCCGGGCCCGGTCCCGGCCCAGGGCCAGCTCGGCCCGCAGCAGGGCCTCCAGCAGGGCCGCGGGGTCCTCCCCGGCGATCTCCAGCAGGGCCACGGTGTTCAGGTAGTCGGGACCCCGGCCGGATTCGTCGGGGGTCTCCATGCGCAGCGGCGAGGGGGTCACCGCGCCGAGGCGGGCGAGGGCGGCCAGGCCGCCTTCGAGGCTGGCCCGGCGGTCGCCCAGGTTGGATCCCAGCGCCACCAGGGCACGCATCCCTACTTCGTCCCGTATTCGGCGGAGACCAGGGTGCGGATGCCGCCGCGAATCAGGAAGTCCCCCTCCACGCGGATCCACCGGGGCGCCAGGGCCGCCGCCAGGTCGTCCATGATCTGGTTGGTGACCGCCTCGTGGAACGCGCCGCGGTCCCGGTAGCTCCACAGGTAGAGCTTGAGCGACTTGGACTCCACGCAGAGCTGGTCGGGGATGTAGGTGATGCGCAGGCGGGCGAAATCCGGCTGGCCGGTCATGGGGCACAGGCAGGTGAACTCGTCGGTCTCGAACCGGATCTCGAAGGCCCGGCCGGGGCGGGGGCTGGCGAAGGTGTCCAGGGTCGTGGACGGCTCGGTGACGCGGCGCTTCGGCAGCGTCTTGAGGGTCGGTTGCGGCTTCGGCACGGGCACGAAAGGCTCCTTATCGGTTCACGGCGTACGGGATCGGGTCGGCCACCCCGGCCTGCCGGAATCCGCGCAGCCGCAGCAGGCACGAGTCGCAGTGGCCGCAGGCCTCCGCCTCGCCCTGGTAGCAGCTCCAGGTGAGCTCCAGGGGCGCGGCCAGGGCCAGCCCCTTCTGGACGATCGCGGACTTCTTCAGGTGGATCAGGGGCGCCCTCAGGCTGATGCGGGTCTCCGGGCGGGTGCCGAGGTTTGCCGCCACCTCGAAGGCGCGCAGGAACACCTCCCGGCAGTCCGGGTAGCCGCTGGAATCCTCCTCCACGAACCCCACGAAGATGGCCGAAGCCCCCAGCACCTCGGCCCAGCTCACCGCCGTGGACAGCAGGTGGGCGTTGCGGAACGGCACGTAGCTGACCGGCACCCCCTGGCGCTCCAGGTCGCCTTCGGGCAGGGCGATGGACGGGTCGGTGAGGGCCGAGCCGCCGATCCGCTTCAGATGGTCGAACGGCATCACCAGCCGGCGTTCGGGGGCCACCCCGTAGTGGTCCGCGATGGCCAGGAAGGCCCGGCGTTCGCGCGCCTCGGTGAGCTGGCCGTAGTCGGCGTGCAGCAGGGCCAGGTCGAAGCCTTCGGCCCGGGCCACGGCGGTGGCCACGCAGGAATCGAGGCCCCCGGAAAGGGAGACGACGGCGATGGGAGGTTGGGGCATGTGCGGCTTTCGATCGGGCTGGGCCGGAATCCGCCAGTGTACCATCTATGATCTGGTATGCCGACCGACGACCTCTGGCCCCTGTTCACCGACCTGCGCTTCGCCGGCCCGCGCAGCCACCCCCGGTTCGGGCCCTGCTTCCTGGCCGAGGGGCGCATCCTGGTGGAGGACCTGCTGGCCTGGGGCCGCGCGGGCCGGATCGAGGTGGTGGCGGTGCTGGCGGAGAGCGCCCAGGCCGGGGCGGCGCGGCCGCTGCTGCCGGAGGGCGCCGAGCTGCTCACCGCGCCCAGGGCCGAACTGGAGGCCCTGGCCGGCTTCCCCTTCCACCGCGGACTGATGGCGGCGGCCCGGATCCCCGCCCAGCCCGGCCCGGATGCGCTCAGGGGCTGCCGGCGGCTGCTGGCGCTGCCGGCGCTGGCGGATGCCGAGAACCTGGGCCAGCTGCTGCGCACCGCCGCCGGCCTGGGCCTGGACGGGGCGCTGCTGGGGCCCGGCCCCGACCCCTTCAGCCGCCGCTCGGTGCGGGTCTCCATGGGCGCCGCCTGGAAGCTGCCGCTCTGGCGCCGGGACGACGTCTGGGCGGCCCTGGACGACTGGCGCCTGGAAGGCGGCGAAATCGCCGCCGCCGCCCTGGGCCCCGGCAGCATCCCGCTGCGCGACTGGACGCCATCGGCCCGCACCGCCCTGGTGCTGGGCGCCGAAGGCCCGGGGCTGTCGGCCCCCGATCTGGCCCGGTGCGGGCGGATCGTCCGGATCCCCATGGCCGAAGGGGTGGACAGCCTGAACGTGGCCGCGGCCGGCGCGATCCTGATGCACTGGATGGTGGCCCGGTGAACCGCGGCTTCGACTACCGCGAGCGGATCCAGGAAGCGGCGCCCCTGCTCGGGCACCTGGTGCGCCGGCACCGGCATTCCACCGAAGCCCAGTGGCGCGCCCGGATCGAGCGGGGCGAGCTGGAGCGGGACGGCCGGCCGGTGGCCCCCGGCACCCTGCTGGCGCCCGGGGAGGAACTGGTGTGGCACCGCCCCCCCTGGGAGGAGCCCGAGGTCGACACCGGGTTCCAGCTGCTGTTCGAGGACGACCTGCTGGTGGCCGTGGCCAAGCCCGGCGGCCTGCCGACCCTGCCCGGCGGCGGCTTCCTGGAGCACACCCTGCTGGCCCAGGTGCGGGCCCGGTATCCCGAGGCCAGCCCCATGCACCGGCTGGGCCGGGCCACCTCGGGCATCGTCCTGTTCGCGCGCAGCCACGCCGCCGGCGCCCTCGTCCAGTCCGCCTGGCGCGAGCACCGGGTGGTCAAGGGCTACCGGGCCCTGGCCGAAGGCCGGGCCCTGGAGGACGAGATGGTCATCCGCACCCCCATCGGCCCGGTCCCCCACCCCTGGCTGGGCACCCTGTTCGCCGCCAGCGAGCGCGGCAAGCCCGCCCTGAGCCGGGCCCGGGTGCTGGAGCGGCGCCCGTCCAGCACCCTGTTCGAAGTGCTGATCGAAACCGGCCGGCCGCACCAGATCCGCATCCATCTGGCCTGGGCCGGCCACCCCCTGGTGGGCGACCCGCTCTACGCCCCGGGCGGGCTGCCGCGCCCGGACCTGCCGGCGCTGCCCGGCGACGGCGGCTACCTGCTGCATGCGGAACATCTGGCCTTCCCGCACCCGGTGAGCGGGGAGACCGTGCGGCTGTGGGCCGAGCCGCCGGAGGCGCTGCGTACGACCTGACTAAAGACCTTGCGCCCACGACTCCATCTCGTTCAGCTCCGTCTCCAGCCGCAGCCGGTAGCCCTCCTCGTCTCCATCCGCCGGCACCCGGAACGGCGTCCCGTAGCGCACCGCCACCGCCGAGAAGGGCACGGGCACCAGCATCTCGTCCCAGGTGCGAAGCTTCCAGGCCCGCTCGTAGGCCACGCACACCGGCACGATCCAGGCGCCGGTCTTGCGCGAGACGGCCAGCACGCCGGCCTTCACCTGCTGCCGCGGGCCCCGCGGCCCGTCCACGGTGATGCCCAGGTCCCAGCCATCCTTCACCGCCCGGATCATCTTCACCAGGGCCTGGGCGCCGCTGTGCGCCCGCGGTGCCGCGCACGGCGTGGATGCCGAACCAGCGCCAGGTCGCCGCGCTGCGCTCGCCGTCCTTGCTGTCGCTGGACAGGATGGCCACGCCGCGCGGCTCGCCGCCGGGGCCGCTGCCGCGGAACGGATAGGCCTTGGGCATCATCACCAGGCGCCGGTGGTAGAACGCCAGGATGAATCGCTCGTTGGCAGCCCGGAAATCCTGCACCGGTCCCTCGGCTTCGTAGCGGATCCTCAGGGTATAGGTGAGGATCCTCATGAGGAAGGCCGCCAGGAAGGGCACCAGGCGGAAGTTCAGCCAGACCTCGAAGGGGCCGCCCAGGGGCCGGCCGCGCTCGGCGATCTGGACCTGCCCGGCGGTCACGCGCCCGCCCCCTTCCAGCATGTCCTCGCGGCCGATGGCGTAGACCTTGCCGCAGTAGTCGCAGCGCACCTCCAGGGGGGACCCGGCCCGGAACAGCTCCGCCAGCCGTTCCCGGCCGAACCCGGCCAGGGTCTCCATCAGCGTCTCCCGGGCGCAGCGGCAGCGGTAGTGCAGTTCGGCGCTCGGCCAGGATCTCCGCGCCCTCGCCGCTGGTTGACCCAGCCGGCGAGGAAGGCCGGACTGCGCTCCCAGAAGGGGACCACCTCCAGACCCTCCAGGGCCGCCACCAGGTCGGTCATGCGCTCTGGGCGGACAGCCGGGCATGGGCTCCACCAGGAGCCCGCCGCTTTCGCCCGTGCCGGCGTCGCACCAGAGCGTGATGCTCGCCGGGATCTGCTCCGACTGCATCAGGTAGGCCTCCACCTGGGCCTGCAGCGGCCCCTCCACCATCTCCAGCTTGCCGATGTACGGCTGCCCGGCCGGATTGGAGCGCATCACCTGCAGCAGCCCGGGCGGTTTCAACCAGGGGCCAGTCCGCCCCGGGCCAGCGTCCAGCATGCCGCGGATCCCGCCGTCGGGCCAGGCGTCCGCCACCACCGACCTGGCCCGCCCGGCGGTCTTCAGCAGCAGCTGCAGCGCGTTCCGAAAAGAAGGTGCGGGACTGCAGCAGCAGGGTCGCCGCCAGCAGTTCCACCAGGGCCGCGCAGGCCGCCGCCTCCAGCTGGGGGTGCCCCCGGCGGACGCCGTCCCACAGCGGACTGGCGTCCAGGGCGGCGAAGCGGACATGGTGATCGGAGGTGAGGGCCCGGAGGATCCGGGACGCGGAAGGCTGGTGCGACATCTTTCCAGTGTAGCGAATCCCTCGAGTGTGAGAACCTTCAAGACAAGGAGGTGGCCATGGCCACACCCAGTCGCGTCGCCGTCGCCCGCACCCTGCACCTGGTCTTCGGGGAGGGCGCGCGCGTGCCCGACGCCTGGGACGCGGGGCTGGCGGCGGGCGACGCGGGCCTGGCCAACGCCCTGCTCGGGCAGTGCCTGCGCCGCTGGGGCACCCTCCAGGCGGCGATCCGCCCGCAGCTCAAGGACCCCGGCCGGGGCCTGCCCCTGGGCACCCAGGTGGCCCTGGCCATCGGCCTGGCGCAGCTGGCGTGGCTGCCCGGCGTGTCCGACCACGCGGCGGTGAACGAGGCGGTGGACCTCGCCACCAGCCGGGAAGTGGGCTTCCCCCCGCACAAGGGCCTGGTGAACGCCATCCTCCGGCGCGCGGCCAGGGACCGCGCGGCCCTGGCCGCCGGACTGGACCGCTCGGATCCGGCCCTGGACCGGACCCCCTTCACCGACCGGGTGCTCCGCGCCGCCCTGGCCCCGCGCGCAGGGGGCTCGCCCGACGCCCTCTGGCGCCGGCTGCAGGCGCCGCCCCGCCCGCACTTCCGGATGCTGCGGGACGAGCCCCTGCCCCAGGGCCTCGAACCGGTTGGGGCCGTGCGCGGGCGCCCTGGCCCTGGCCCCCGACGCGCCCTTCCCGGTCGATTGGCTGGCCCGCGGCGCGGGCATGGTCCAGGACCTGAGCTCCCAGGCCCTGCTCGCCTTCGCCTGGGAGCGCCCGGTCACCCGGATCCTGGACGCCTGCTGCGCGCCCGGCGGCAAGGCCACGGTCCTCGCGCGGCGCTACCCGGAGGCCCGCCTGGTGGCGGTGGAGCGCAATGCCGCCCGGGCCCGGCGGCTCCAGGAGAACCTGGACCTGCGCGGCGTCCCGGCCGAGATCGTGGTGGCCGACGCCGGCCCCTGGCTGCTGCGGGACGGCCCCAGCTTCGACCTCATCATGCTGGACGCGCCCTGCAGCGGCTCCGGCACCCTGCAGAAGCACCCGGAGCTGAACTGGCTGGGCGACGCCTTGGACCTGGGGCGTCTGGCGCAGGCCCAGCGCGCGCTCCTGGAGGCGGCCCTGCCCCGGCTGGCCCCCGGCGGCCTCTCATCTACGCCGTCTGCTCCTGGCTGCCCGAAGAAGGCCTTGCCCACCGCGAACACCTGCTGGCCACCCACCCCGGATTCCGCCCCGCCGCCCTCTGGCCCGCCTCCATGGGCACCGGCGACAACCCCGCCACCCTCTTCCGCCCCGACCCCATGGCCTGGCCCGGCGAGGGCTTCCAGGCCTTCGCCTTCACGACCGACTAGGATCGACCGTGTCCCGGATTCTCGTCAGGGTCGTTCCTATGGGTCGCTTCGCGACCCCACGGAACGGGAAAAAACACCAGGCGGTGAAGGAATGTGTTCCACCTTCGCAGAAGGAGGGACCCGAACGTGAATCGTCTGCTAAGTTGCCTTTACGTTCCGCAGGGTCGCGAAGCGACCCATAGGAACGAACGGGGCCCGGGGTCGGGACCCGGACCCTCAGTCCTTGCCCATGACGTTGGCGAGGTTGAAGATCGGCATATACATCGCGATGACGATGAAGCCGATGATGCCGCCGAGGACGGCGATGATCATGGGTTCCATCATGGCGTCATGGCGGCCACCGCGTTGTCCACCTCGTCCTCGTAGAAGTCCGCCACCTTGGACAGCATGGCGTCCAGGGCGCCCGTGGCCTCGCCCACTCCGACCATCTGGATCACCATGGGCGGGAAGACCTTGGTCTCGGCCAGCGGCCCGGCGATGTTGCGGCCCTGCTCCACCGCTTCGCGCGATTTCATGATGGCGTTCTGGACCACCATGTTGCCGGCGGTGCGGGCGGTGATGTCCATGCCTTCCAGGATCGGCACGCCGGAACTGGTGAGGGTGCCCAGGGTCCGGCAGAAGCGCGCCACCGCGACCTTCCGCAGCAGTTCGCCGATGATCGGGATCTTCAGCATCAGGGTATCGATCACCAGATGGCCCGCCGGGGTCTTGTAGTAGTACTTGAGGCCCACGACGATCAGGACGATGGCCGCCGCCAGCAGCAGGAAATAATGGATGATGATGTTGGACATGCATGATGCAGATCTGGGTGGGGAACGGCAGGGCGCTGCCCAGGCCTTCATACATCTGCGAGAAAACCGGGATCACCTTCACCATGATGATGGCCACCACCGTGATGGCGATGACGATCACGGTGATGGGGTAGGTCATGGCGCCCTTCACCTTGGAGGTGAGCTTGACCGCCTTCTCGATGTATCCGGAGAGCCGCTGCAGGATCAGGTCGAGGATGCCGCCGGCTTCGCCCGCGCCCACCATGTTCACGTAGAGGTCGTTGAAGGCCTTGGGGTGCTTGGCCAGGGCCGTCTGCAGGGTGGCGCCCTGCTCCACGTCGGTGCGCACGGCGGCGATGATCTTCTGGAAGTTCTTGTCGGCCTGCTGGGCCCCGAGGATCTCCAGGCACTGCACCAGGGGCAGCCCGGCGTCGATCATCACGCTGAACTGGCGGGTGAAGATGGCCAGGTCCTTGGCCTTCACGCTCCCGTAGCTCTTGCCGCCGCCGGCCGTCTGGGGCCGGACCGACAGGACCTGCAGGCCGTTGCGCTTGAGGGCCGCGGCGGCGCTGTCCCGGGTTTCCGAGATGATCACGCCTTCCTGCAGATCCCCCAGGCGATTTTTGCCTTTCCATGCGTATGCGGGCATCAGAACCTCGTAACCAGATGCAAAGGGCTGTTTGATCCAGGATAAGGCCGGATGGCCGGCCAGGCTAGGTGTACTTGATGTTGGGGTTGCGCGTGGTCATGGCGGAAGGGCCGCCCTTGCCGGGGGCCTGCCCCGAAGACCCCAGGTTCAGGGTGCCGGCGCCGCGGTTGATCATCTCCCGCAGTTCCTCAGGGCTGGAAGTGTAGGACATGGCCGATGTCCAGGGTGATGTCGCCCTTCTGCACCAGGTCGGAAAGGCTCTGGTTGAAGGTCTGCATGCCGAACTTCAGCTGGCCGGTCTGCATGGTCCCGTAGATCTGGTGCACCTTGTCGTCCCGGATCAGGTTGCGGATGGCCGAATTGGGCACCATCACCTCCAGGGCCAGCGCGCGCCCCTTGCCCGAGGCCTTGGGGATGAGCGACTGGCAGAGCACCCCCTCCAGCACCAGGGAGAGCTGGGCCCGGATCTGCGGCTGCTGGTGCGCGGGGAAGACGTCGATGATGCGGTTGATGGTCTGCACGCAGGAATTGGTGTGCAGGGTGGCGAAGGTGAGGTGGCCGGTCTCGGCGATGGTCAGCGCGGCCTCGATGGTCTCCAGGTCGCGCAGCTCGCCGATCAGCACCACGTCCGGGTCCTGGCGCAGGGCGGAGCGCAGGGCCTTCTTGAAGCTCTGGGTGTCGGCGTGGATCTCCCGCTGGTTCACCAGGCAGCGCTTGTGCCGGTGCACGTATTCCACCGGGTCCTCCACGGTGAGGATGTGCAGGGACTCGGTCTCGTTGATCCGGTCGATCATGGCCGCCAGCGAGGTGGACTTGCCCGAGCCGGTGACGCCGGTCACCAGCACCAGGCCCCGGGGCTTTTCGCAGAGGGTCTGGACGATGGGCGGCAGGCCCAGCTGCTCGAACGAGCGGATCACCTCGGGAATGCTGCGGAAGGCGCCGGCGGTGGCGCCGCGCTGGTTGTACACGTTGGCGCGGAACCGGGACACGCCCTGCAGGCCGAAGGAGAAGTCCACCTCCAGGTCCTCCTCCAGCCGGTGCTTCTGCTGGTCGGTCATGATCCCGTAGCAGAGCCAGCGGGTCTGGGCGGCGTCCAGGGGGGGCAGCTTCAGGGGCACCATGCGCCCGTCGATGCGCACCTGGGGCGCCGAGTCGACGGTGATGTGCAGGTCGGTGCCGCCGTACTCCACCATGGTCTTGAGCAACTGCTGCAACGGAACAACATAAACTGAGCAGTTTGTTCGGCCATGGGCGGCCTCCTGGGCTAGAGCACGGTTTCGCGGACGATTTCTTCGATGGTGGTGACGCCGTCGAGCACCTTCCGGCAGCCCGAACGCCGGAGGGTGATCATGCCCTCCTTCTCGGCCTGTTCGCGCAGTTCGATCGCGCTGGCCCCGGTGAGGATCATGTCCTTGAGCGTCTCGGACATCTCCAGCACCTCGTAGAGCCCGACCCTGCCCTTGTAGCCCCGCCCGCCGCAGGCATCGCAGCCGGTGCCCTTCATGACCGTGATGCCGCGCTTCACCTCCTCTTCGGTGAAGCCGACCTTGAGCAGGGCCTCCGTGGGCGGCTGGTGCTTCTCCGGCGCCTTGCACTTGGCGCAGATGCGCCGGACCAGGCGCTGGGCGCAGATGATGTTGACGCTGGTGGCCACCAGGAACGGCTCGACGCCCATGTTCATGAGCCGGCTGATGGTGGAGGGGGCGTCGTTGGTGTGCAGGGTGGAAAGCACCAGATGCCCGGTGAGGGAGGCCTTGATGGCGATCTCGGCCGTCTCGAAGTCGCGGATCTCGCCCACCAGGATGATGTTGGGGTCCTGGCGCAGGAACGAGCGCAGCGCCATCGCGAAGTTCAGCCCGATCTGCTCCTTCATCTGCACCTGGTTGATGCCGGCGAAGTTGAACTCGATCGGGTCCTCCGCCGTCATGATGTTCACGTCCACCGTGTTCAGCTTGGCGATGGAGGAGTACAGGGTGTTGGTCTTGCCCGACCCGGTGGGCCCGGTCACCAGGATCATCCCGTAGGGCTTGGTGATCTGGCGGTCCCACTGCTGCAGGCTCTCCGGCTCGAAGCCGAGCTTGGTGAGGTCCAGCATGAGCTTGTCCGAGTCCAGCAGGCGCAGCACGATCTTCTCGCCGAACAGGGTGGGCAGGATGCTCACCCGGTAGTCGATCACCTTGGCCCGGCCGCCCAGGTTGACCCGCAGCTTGATGCGGCCGTCCTGGGGCAGGCGCTTCTCGGCGATGTTCAGCTTGGCCAGGATCTTGACCCGGGAGGTGACCGGGTCCTTCAGCTTGATGCTGGGGCGCATCACCTCCTGCAGCAGGCCGTCGATGCGGAAGCGGATCCGGTAGTGCTTTTCGTACGGTTCGATATGAATGTCCGATGCGCCTTTGCGGATGGCGTCGATCAGCACCATGTTCACCAGGCGCACCACCGGGGCTTCCTCGCTCCCCTTGGCCAGGGCCACGGCGTTGATGTTCTCGTCGTCGTCCACGCTTTCGTAGTCGGCCTCGGCTCCGCTCAGCTCCTCCTCGAGGTCCTTGAGGTCCAGGGCCTCCTCGTCGGTCTCCTCGAACGGGGTCATCGGCGTGCCCAGGGCCGACTGCTCATCCTCGGGCACGGTGAACCCGGAGCGCCCGATGTCCTTGTCGCGCAGCTTCAGCGCCGAGGAGCCGCCGTAGTAGCGCTCGATGGCCCGGACCAGGCCCATCTCCGAGGAGACCACCGGGTCGATGTTGTAGCCGGTGTGGAAGCGCACGTCGTCCATGGCGAAGATGTCGGTGGGATCGGACATGGCCATGGTCAGGACGTTGCCCGAGCGCTGCAGCGGCAGCACCTTGTGCTTGTTGGCCAGCTCCGACGGCACCAGCGCGATCACGCTGGACTCGATCGGCGGCCACTGGTCCAGGTCGGCGGCGGGAACCCCGTACTGCATGCCCAGGAAGCTGACGATGTCCTGATCGGCGCAAAAGCCCAGCCGGACGACGATGCTGCCCAGCTTGCCGCCCTCGCGGCGCTGGAGGTTGATGGCTTCTTCCAGCTGGGCTTCAGTGATCAGCTGGGCCTTCACAAGCATTTCGCCAAGCCTGCTTGCCAATTGGGCCTCCGTTGCGGTGGCTGAAGTGTACACCCAAGGCGGATGTTTTATAGATATGGCTCTTGTGAACAGGTATATGGCGGGATTTCATCAACCGGCTATGCTTGGGGGCATGCCCAGCGCGCAGTCCACCGATCCGCGGCTCGACCAGGCCCGGGACCTCATCCGGGAGAAGGGCCTTTCGCGCAAGGATATAGAGCTCCTGGACGAGATCCTGCGGGAGGGCGGGGCGGCGCTCTTCCCCCTGGCCGAGCCGGGCCATGCAGCGGCGCCCCGGCCGCAGGAGCCGCCCCGGATGGCCAGGCTGCGCCGTTCCTTCGGGCTGTTCCTGGTCTTCCTGAACCAGTTCAGCGACCGCCAGGCGGCGGAGACCCGCACGGCCATGGGCCTGGTGCTCCAGCACAGCCTGTCCAGCCTGGCCGAAGCGGCCGCGGCGGCGCACCGGGAGGTGCTCGCCCGGAACGGCGAGCCGGAATGGATCATCCAGCTCCTGGACCTCATCGCGGCCCTGCGCACCATGGCCACCGCCCTGGGTCCGGAGTCCCTGGAGGGGTCCCAGCTGCAGGGAGCACTGGTCCGCCTTCCTCCAGGAGGAGAAGGCAGCATTTCCGCGAACTGTTCGCGCTGCTCGGCACCGGCGAGGAGGGCCCGGCCCTGGTCGCCCGGCTCAACACCCAGATGAAGCAGCTCAACCGGACCCTGCAGACCGGCTCGGGCAATCCGCTGGCGGCCCTGCGCAGCCTCGAGCTGCTGCTGGAGAGCGCCCTGCCGGAGGCCACCCGCCTTCGGGCCGAGCCCCTGCTGCTGGTCCAGCACGTCATCGCCAGCCTGCGCCTGAGCCTGTTCCGGCCCGCTCGACCGGGGCGTCCACTGGCCCGCGGTCGAGCGCGTCCGGGGCAGCCTCCAGTGGCTGTGGGACCACCTGGGCTGGACCCTGCCCCGGGTCGAGGAGCGGCTTCCTGGAGCGCAGCCTGCCCGCGGACGTGCGCGCCCTGCTGAAGCAGCTGCGGGAGAGCCACCCCGCCCTCCTTCCGCATCGTCGCCCGGGCCCTGGCCAGCCACCTGGCCCTGCTCAACCTGGTGGAGAACATGGAGCCCGCGGTGAACGCCGCGGTCCCCGTGCGCTATGCCCAGGTGCCCACCTTCCTGGGTCATCGAGGCCGAGCTGGGCCGGCTCGCGGAGCGGGTGTTCCATCCCCGGGTCGCCGAGCACGCTGCCCCAGGGCAGCGAGGAGGCCCTGCTGCTGGGGGCCTTCCTGCGCCAGGCGGTGCTCTCCCTGCTCCAGGACCAGGCCACCATCCACAGCCTCCTGCACCAGTCCCTGGCCAACGAGGACGTGGACCAGCTGGCCGCCGCCCTGGACAACCTCGAGGCCCTGCTGCTGAGCCACCAGCGCCAGCTCATGGGCGACCTGGTCGGCCTGTTCTCGCCCGATCTGCGCAAGAAGCTGTTCCCCGATTCGCCCTCGCTCACCGAGGAGGGCGACCGCCTGCGCCAGCGCCTCTACCGGCTCTGGCAGTACCTCGACCCGGTCCTGGCCAAGGTCCAGGTGCAGCTGGAGCTCAGGAACTGGCCGCGGCTCGCCCTGGTCCTGGCCCAGGCCCAGGGCCAGGTGGTGGCCTTCCGGCGCAGCCCCGAGTTCATCCTGATCCGGAGCCTGGACCGCAAGGAGTTCGAGCGCCTGACCCAGCAGCTGGTGCAGGCCCTCGACGAGCCGGAGGAGATCGAGCCGGCGCTCGCCCGAGGGCGCCGAGATCGCCGGAGAGCTGCTGCGCTTCCTGGACGTGTTCCTGCTCCGGATCAACGCCCGGGTGCCGCTGATCCGCCTGGACCTGAACACCTCCCGGGAGGCCCACCGGCTCGCCGCCGAGCTGGCCGCGCTGGTCCCGGGCGCGCCCGAGCGCGTCCGGATCACCCACAAGCTGATCCAGGCCACCAAGACCCTGGCGGTGCGCGACCCGCAGTCGCTCAACCTGCTCAGGCGCTGGGTCCGGGCCGAACGGGGCGGCCGGGACATCCACGGCCCCCTGGACGCCCTCAGCTCGCACCTGGAACACCTTTCCTCCCGCCTGGACACGGCCATGAACTAGGATCTTCCCATGTCGAAAATCTACTGGATCGACATCCACCCCAGCGAACAGGCCCGGCGCCTGCGGCAGGCCCTGGCCGGATGGGGGTTCGAGGTCGAGGACGGGGTCGGCGAGGGCACCCTGCTGATCGTCGCCGACCGTCCCGACCCCCTGCTGGATCCCTCCCGAGGGCACCGAGATCCTGTGGTGGGTGGCGGACGCCGACCCGGAGAGCGCCAGCGAGGTGCTGTCCTGCCGCCCCGGCTGGGTGGTGCGCCAGAGCCAGCCCCTGGAGGCCGTGCGCAAGAGCCTGGTGCACATCCAGACCCGCGACCTGGGCAGCGAGGGCTGGCTGCGGCAGATGCTGCACCTGGCCTCCCTGGACGAGCTGCTCCGGCCCATCCTGATGCGCGCGGTGCAGCTGTCCGGCGCCAAGGGCGGGGCCATCTGGATCCGCAAGGACGAGACCTTCTTCCAGCGGTTCGGCGACGGCTTCCCCGAGCACCCCCTCTCCCTGCCCGAGGCGGCCGCCCTGGTGCAGACCGGCCAGGCCTGGCTGCTCTGCCCCGGGCGAGCAGGTCGGCCTGCTGCGCCTGCTGGAGCCGTGCACCGGCCCCGAGCACTTCCTGGGCTTCCTGCGCGAGGTGGAGGACCTGATCATCAACGCCTGGCACCTGGAGCACAGCCAGGCGCTCTCCTTCGCCGACGACCTGACCGTGGCCAACAACCGCCGGTGCCTGGAGGTGGAGCTGCCGCAGATCATCCGCGACGCCTCGATCCGCGGCGCCTCCGTGGCCCTCCTGTTCCTGGACGTGGACAACCTCAAGGCCCTCAACAGCCGCTACGGCCACCCCACCGGGAGCAAGGTGATCGCCCGGGTCGCCCTGGAGGCCAAGCGCATGATCCGGCTCCAGGACCGGCTCTACCGCTACGGCGGCGACGAGTTCTGCATCGTGATCCCCGGCGGCAGCGGCTTCGGCGCCCGCAAGCTGGGCGAGCGGCTGATCCAGGCCCTGGGCCAGGCCAGCCTGACCGTCGGCACCTCCCGGGTGCCCATGTCCCTGAGCATCGGCATCGCCACCTACCCCCTGGACGCCGACGGCGCCGAGCACCTCCTCGAAAAGGCCGACCGCGCCCTCTTCAAGGCCAAGGCCAACGGCAAGGGCTGCGTGGTGCTCGCGGAGTGAGATCCATTTGATGCATCCGCTGTTCCGCCCGGCGCGCCGGCCCACCGTCGCGTGAACGCCTTGGATCGTCCTCGTCGGCTGCGCCTCCTGCGGGCGATCCAAGGGTTCACGCTGGGCCTTCCTGGGCGTTGAGCATTGGCTTCGTCTCCTGTCCCTGGAACTGACAATGAACCCCGGGCATTGGGTCCAGGCACGGGAAGGCCCGCGTGAGATCCCTGGATCGCCTGGAGGCGGCGCAGCCGCCGAAGCCGACCAGGGATCGCACGCAAGGGTGGGGCGGCGCGACGGGCGGAACAGCGGACCTCGAAGCGAGGGTGGTCAGCGCAGGGAGAGGCTGACCTCGCGCAGGAGGGATTCGGGGGAGGGGTTGCGCAGCAGGTTGCGCAGGGCGTCGAACACGCGGGCCTGGGGCTTCTCCGGCGCCATGGCCGAGCCGGCCAGCCGCTCGATCCCGGCCGCCCAGGGCGCCAGCCGGAGCGGCTTGCCGGCCCGGCAGCGGGCCACGTCGGCCAGGAGCAGCAGGAGGATCTCCAGGGCCTGGCCCACCTGCTCGCCCTGGCTGGCTTCGGCCTCCTTGGCGGGCAGCAGGGGGCGCGCGGCGTCGTTGAAGGCGGCGCCGCCGCCCAGGCTGATCCAGGCGTCCACCTGGTCCGAGGCGCGCTGGAAGGCTTCGGGCTCCAGGTAGCGCAGGGTGCCCGCGGACAGGGCGGTCCAGGCCTCCCGGCTGTTCTCCTCCCAGCCTTCGCGCCGGGCCACGGCCCAGGCCTCCTCCGCGGCCAGGGGCTGGAAGGCGATGCGCTCGCAGCGGGAGCGGATGGTCTGGAGCATGGCCTCGGGCCGGTGGGTGACCAGCAGGAAATGGGTGCCCGGCGGGCGGCTCCTCCAGGATCTTCAGCAGCATGTTGGCGCTGGCCCCGTTCAGGCGGTGGGCGTCCTCCACCAGGATCCAGCGGTGGCAGCCGGGCGGCGGCGCCCGGTGCGCCCACTGGATGACCCCGCCCTCCACCAGGTCGTCGCCGCGGATGGCGCCGATCCGGATCAGCCCGGCCTTGCCTTCCGGGGCGATGCGCAGCAGGTTGGGCAGCTCCACCGGCAGCGTCGCCCCTGAACATCAGGCAGCCCTGGCACTGCGCCGCAGGCGTTGCGGCGGAAGCACAGCTCCCGCTGGGCCAGTTCCATGGCCACCCGGCGCTTGCCCACGCCGTCGGGCCCCGTGAAGCAGCAGGGAGCCCGCCCAGCCTCCGACCGGGCCCGCTCCAGCAGGCGTTCCGCGCACGGCCCGGTGGCCGACCAGCAGCGGATCGAACACTATTCCACCCGGTAGCCCGCGGTCCGCATCAGGGGCGCGACCCTGGCCCAGACCGCCTCCTCCACCTTGTCGGCGGCTTCCCGGGCGGAGACCACCGCCACCCGCTGGGGCTCCTTCTGGGCGATGACCAGGAAGCGGCTGCGCACCCGCCGGTGGAACTCCAGGGTCTCCTCGTCGAACCGGGTCTCCCGGAAGCCTTCGATCGGCGCCGTTGCGGGCCCCCACCCGGACCAGGGACTCGGCGGGGTCCATGTCCAGGATGATGGTCAGGGTGGGCTTCAGCCGGCCCAGGACCACCTCGCCCATGCGGTCCAGCACGGCGTCGGCGATGCCCTGGGCGCCCTGGTAGGCCCGCGTGGAATCGTCGAACCGGTCCAGCAGCACCACCCTGCCCTGCTCCAGCATCGGCGTGATGAAGCGGGCGATGTGCTGGGCCCGGTCGGCGTAGAAGAGCATCAGTTCGGCCTTGGGGGCCCAGGTCTCGCCGGAGGGGTGGGGTTCCAGCAGCAGGGCGCGGAGCTCGCGGCCCAGGACCGTCCCGCCCGGCTCCTTGGAGACCTCCACCGGCGCGCCGGCGCGGCGCAGCCGGGCCGCCAGCCGCTGGATCTGGGTGGATTTGCCCGAGCCTTCCACCCCCTCCATGGTGATGAGCAATCCCGTCAACGAACCTCCCCTGCGATCTGTCGTCCGCCCAGGATAGCGCCTCGGCCCGCCCTGACCCCGGAAATCAACTGATTCCGTGACCGCTGCAGAATCGGCAGAATGGGCCTATCCTTTTGTAGAACCCTCCGGAGATGACCGTGCTCGAATCCCTTCGATGTCCAGGCTGCTCCACTCGCTTCTCTCTCGGTGCCCCCCGCGTCCGGCCCGGACTGCGCAGGGCCAGGTGTTTCCGCTGCGGTTCCGTATTCCCCATCGAGGAGGCCGTGGCCCGGCTGCTGGCCTCGGTCCCGGCCGCCGCCCCGAAGGAACCTGAGCCCCTGGCCGCGCCGGCCGCCGAGGGCCTCCCGGAGGTCCATGCGCCGGCTCCGGAACCGGCCGAGGCACCCGAACCCGCTCGCGGCACCGGCTTCGCTTCCGCCAAAGACGCGATTGAACAGCTCATGGGGACAGCACCCTCCCAGCCGATCCGCGCCATGCGCATGGGCAGCCGCAGCACGATGGACGTGGAAGCCACCCTCGACGCCCTGTCCGACACCCTGAGCGGCCCCCATGAGGCCGCCGCCCATGGGCCGGACGCCCCTGCCGCCGCGCCCGAGCCGAGCGCCCATGAGGCCGCGGTGCCCGAGGCCGCGCCAAAATCCGACCTGTCCTCCACCGTGAAGCTGACCTCCGAGGAGATCCGGAACGCCATGGCCGCCGCTCTGGAGCCCCGCCCGGCGGCGCCCATGCCTTCGGCTCCGCCGCGGCCGAGCTACCAGCCTCCCGCCGACATGCCCGGCGTCCTGCCGGGCGACATCGCCGCCCAGGGTTCCAACCTGCTCAAGATCCAGCTGGAACAGGAGACCTGCCAGAACGTCAGCCTCGAGCAGATGACCACCTGGATCGAACAGGGCCGCGTGCTGGAATACCACATGGTGGCGCGCCAGTACAGCGACCACTGGATCGAGGCCAGCAAGGTCCCGGCCCTGCGCCCGGTGTTCGACCGCCTGCGCAAGATGCGCGAAGCTTTGGCCGAGGATCAGCCGAGGACCGCCCCCGAGCCGCCGCCGGTCAAGCGGGGCCTGTTCAGCGGATTGTTCGGCCGCAATTGAGCCGCCGGCGGGCGACCCTGGCAAAATAGGGAGCGCAGGCCCGGACCCGCGCTGATCTGCCGTGACCCCATGAGGATTCCCATGCTGAACTACCTGCTTCCCGCCTTGTTCCTCCTGGTCCAGGACCCCGCGCCGGCCCCGCCCGCCACCGCCGTCGCCGTGGAAGCCCCGGTCGTCCCGGCCGGCCAGGAGACCCCGGCCGCGCCAGCGCCTGCAGCCCCGACACCGGCCGAAGCCAAGCCCGCCGCCGTCACGCCGGCCGCCAAGGGAAAGGACCTGAAGCCGCTGAGCTTTCTCAGCCAGGAATTCAAGTTCCGCTGGGACCAGTACATGGCCCTCGGCGCCGAGGTGGACGGCCTGAAGATCAACTCCATCTTCTTCAACAAGCGCACCATGCCCCTCTTCAAGGGCGCCGAGTTCGGCACCCGGGCCGTCGTCGAAGTCACCAACACCAGCAGCGACACCCGCACCCCGGGCTTCGCCGTGGCCGTGTTCGACGCCGACAACCGGCTCCTGGGGGTGGCCAGCGGCGGCCCCAAGATCGGCGGCGTCTCGGCCGGCGCGACGGAGACCTTCGACCTCAGCTTCCACCAGGTCGTCGAGCGCATCCCCCGCGCCGACCACTTCATCCTCGCGGTGGAACTGACGAACTAGGTCGAGGTCCGGGACACGGACCTATAGCGCTTCCTGGTCCAGGTAGTGGCGCAGCACTTCCGCTGGCGTCGCGGTGGCGGTGCCCATCTTGCCGACCACCACGCCGGCGGCGGCGTTGGCCAGCATGGCCGCGGCCTGCCAGCCGGCACCGGTGGAGATGGCCGCGCTGAACACGGCGATGACCGTGTCGCCGGCGCCGCTCACGTCGAACACTTCCCGGGCCTCGGTGGGGATCAGCCAGGGCGCCTTGTGCTTCACGTCCGGGGCGAACAGGGCCATGCCCTTCTCGCTGCGGGTGACCAGCAGGCCCTGGAGCCCCAGCCGGTCCATCAGCGCCTTGCCCGCCGCGGCCAGCTCGTCGTCGCTCTTGGCCGGCATGCCGGTGAGGGCGGCCAGTTCCTTGGTGTTGGGGGTCATCAGCGGCGCGCCCTGGTAGAGCGCCGCGTGGGCGGGCTTGGGGTCGACGATCCAGGGGATGCCCCTGGCCCGGCACAGGTCGCGCACCCGGTCCATCAGCTCCAGGTTCACCACGCCCTTGGCGTAGTCCGAGATGATCAGGGCCGAGGCCGGCTCCAGGGCCTTGGCCAGGCTCCGGCACAGGGCTTCCACCGCGGCCGGAGGGCATCCGCCCTCCTCCTCCCGGTCGATGCGGAGCATCTGCTGCTGCTGGCCGATCACCCGGGTCTTGATGATGGTGGGGCGGGTCGGGTCGATCACCAGGCGCTCGGCGCCGATCTCCAGCCCCTGCAGCAGCGCCTGCAGCCGGTTGCCGGCCACGTCCTGCTGCAGGGTGCCCACCAGCACCGGCTCCGCGCCGATGGACTTGAGGTTGGCGGCCACGTTGGCCGCGCCTCCCAGCACCGCCCGCTCCCGGTTCACCCGCACGATCGGCACCGGCGCTTCCGGCGAGATCCGGCTCACTTCGCCGAACAGGTATTCGTCGAGCATCAGGTCGCCCAGCACCGCCACCCGGTGCCCGCGCATCCTGGCCAGCAGGCTTTCCGCCTGGGTCCGGTCCATTCTCATGGGTTCTCCTGTCTGGCCTGGTCCTGCAGCATCACCGGGATGCCGTCCTCCACGGGGTAGACGAGACCGCAGGTCCGGCAGCGCAGGCCGCCCGCGCGCTCTTCCAGTTCGCCGTGGCAGGCCGTTCCGGCGTATTCGGCCGGGCAGCATAGGATCTCGAGCAGTCGCGCGTCCAGCATGGGCAGGCCCCCGGTCAGCAAAGGGTGTACTTCGGCCCGCCGCCGCCCTCGGGCGGGGTCCAGACCACGTTCCCCTCGGGGCACTTGATGTCGCAGGTCTTGCAGTGCACGCAGTTGGAATAGGCGATGGCGACCCGCTCGACGCGGCCGCCCGGGTCCGGATGCATCTCGTAGACCTGGGCCGGGCAGAACACCGTGCAGGGACTGCCCTTGGTCTCCCAGCAGCCGACGCAGACGGCGTCGCCCTTGACGATCTTCAGGTGCCCGGGCTGGTGCTCGTCGTGCATGGCCCCGGAGGCGTAGACGTCGTCCAGCTTGGAGACGGCGAGCCGGCCGTCGAACTTGATCCCCCAGTCCAGGTCGTCCCGCTTGAGCCCCGCCTTGCCGTAGAACCGCTCGGTGCTGTCCGTGGCCTGGGCGTCGGCGTGGCCGCGCAGGGGATCGCCCGGGCACCCAGCCGCCGGCCGCCAGGCTGATGCCCAGCTTCAGGGCGGCCCCGGGCGTCAGGCCATGGGCCAGGATCTGGTGGAAGTTGCGGGTGCGGCGGAGCTCGGCGCCCGGCCCAGGAGGCCATGAAGGCCTGCGCGTAGCGCATCAGCGAAGCCTCCTGGAAATCCCCCTCCAGCAGCGCCTGGAGGATGGTCCCGGCGGCGCACCATCCCGCCCTTCATGCCCAGGTGGATGCCCTTGAGCCGCGCGGCGTTCACCATCTGGGCGGCGTCGCCCACCAGCATGCCGCCGGCGAAGGCCAGGCGGGGCATGGAGTAGCAGCCGCCGATGGCCAGGGCCTTGGCCCCGTACTGCACCATCCGGCCGCCCTCCAGCATCGGCTTGATGCGCGGGTGGGCCTTGAACTTCTGCAGGGCCAGGTGGGCGTCCGCGAACGGGTCCCGGGTGTCCAGGCTGACCACGTAGCCCACCGCCAGGCGGTCGCCGGCCATCTTGTAGACGAACGAACCGCCGGATTCCCCGTCGGCCTGGGGCCAGCCGGTGCTGTGCAGCACGAACCCGTCCGGCACCCGCCCCGGCTCGATCTCCCAGATCTCCTTGGCGCCGGTCTCGTACAGCTGGGGGTTCACCGCGCCGGCCTGGAGGCCCAGCACCTCTTCGAGCTCCCGGGCCAGGTGGCCGCGCGGGCCTTCCCCGAACACCGTCACCTTGGCCTTGAGGCGGTTGCCCGGCTCGAAGTTGGACCGGGGCGCGCCGTCGGCGTTGACCCCCTTGTCGGCGGTCTGGACCCCGGCCACCCGGCCGTCCTCCCAGAGCACCTTGATCCCGGCGAAGCCCGGCAGGATCATCACGTCCACCCCGGGCACCTCCCGCTGCTCGATCTGCGCGGCCATCCAGCGCACCATTCGCGACAGCGAGACGACGGGGAAGCCGTGGTTGCGCAGGAAGGGCGGCGGCACCGGCGCGCGCATCCCGCCGCGCTCGGTGAACAGCCAGATCTCCTCCCGCCGCACGGCGCCCTCGGTCGGGAAGCCGCGCTCGAGGTAGTCCGGGCAGAGCTCCAGCATGGCCGCCGGATCCAGCACCGCGCCGGAGAAGGCGTGGTCGCCGATCCCGTCGCCCTTCTCGATCAGTCCGATGGTGAGCCCTTCCAGCTTCTCGCACCCCCGGACGGGCGTTGTGGGCCTCGATCAGGTCCAGCAGCCGCCACAGCCCGGCCAGGTTGCTCGGTCCCGCGCCCACGAAGAGCACGTCGAATTCCAGTTCCTCCCTCTCCACGCCGGGGCGGACGGACTGGGTCGAGAAATCACGCATGGGCATCTCCGCAATCTGCAGAGGCCAGTTTAGCGGATACCGGCGCGCCTTACACCGAGCGGTGGCAGAATCGAGGCATGGAACACGTCTCCCGCACTCCGCTTCGAAGCCGCCGTGGAGCGCCAGCTCTCCGTCGTCTACCGTTCCGCCGGGGGCGGCTGGGAGGGCCACGACTACAAGGTGGAGGTCGTCGCCGCCCGCACCGGGCTGGACGGCTTCGACGTGGTGGTGGACTTCCGCGACCTGGAGGCGGCCCTGGACGCCCTCCTGGCGCCGCTCCAGGGCAGGCTCCTTTCCGACCTCGGCCTGGCCGGCCCGCTGGAACTGGCCCGGAAGCTGGCCTCGGAACTCGCCCCCAGGGTCCCGGCCCCGGCCCGGCTCGCCGAAGTGGCCCTCACCGACGGCCGCGGCCGCCGCCTGGCCCTGCGCCCGTGACCCCCAGGCGCATGGCCGCGGCGCTGGCCCTGGCGCTGGCCCCGCTGGCCTTCTTCCACCCGGTGCGGATCCGGGGGCGCAGCATGGAACCCGGGCTGAAGGCCGGATCGGTCTGCTTCGCCCTGCGCCCGTGGTGCGCCGGCACCCCCGCGAGCGGGCAGGTCTGGCTGGTCCGCACCCCGGGCGGGCCCGCCGTGAAGCGCCTGGTCGGGGTCCCGGGCGACCGGGTGGAACTGCGCGAGGGCGATCTGTGGATCAACGGCAGCCCGGTGGCGGAGCCGTACGTGGACCGGCCCGAGCGCGAGTCCGCCGGCCCCTGGGCCGTCGGCCCCGGCTATTTCCTGCTGGGCGACAATCGCCCGGAAAGCCATGACAGCCGCGCCTGGGGCGCCCTGCCCGGCTCCGCCCTGGAAGGGCGGATCCTGTTCCGGCCCGCCCCACATCCGGTAAGCTGAGAGATTGGTTGGAGGCGAGATGGATCGGCTGGTCATTCAAGGCGGGGTTCCTCTGCAGGGCCGGGTCGCCGTCTCCGGGGCGAAGAACGCCGCCCTGCCCTGCATCGCCGCGGCCCTGCTGACCGCGGAGCCGGTGCCCCTGCGCCACCTGCCGGCCGTCTCCGACATCCGCACCATGATCCGGGTGCTCCAGGCCCTGGGCTGCGCCGCCGAGATCCAGAAGGACGAGGCCGGCTACGAGCTTTCCGCCGCCCTCACCGCCGCGGGCCTGGAGGGCGGCGAACTGCGCGCGCCCTACGACCTGGTGAAGACCATGCGCGCCTCCATCCTGGTGCTGGGCCCGCTCCTGGCCCGGTTCGGCCGGGCCTCGGTGTCCCTGCCCGGCGGCTGCGCCATCGGCGCCCGGCCGGTCAACCTGCACCTGGAGGCCCTGGAGCGCATGGGCGCCGTGATGACCATCGACAAGGGCTACGTGGAGGCCCGGGTCCCGGCCGGGCGGCTCAAGGCCATCGACCACGCCTTCGAGAAGGTGAGCGTCGGCGCCACCGAGAACATCCTCATGGCGGCGAGCCCTGGCCGACGGCACCAGCGTCCTGCGCAACGCCGCCATGGAGCCCGAGGTGGGCGACCTGGCCCGGCATGCTGGCGGCCATGGGCGCCCGGATCGAGGGCATCGGCACCCCGACCCTCACCATCCAGGGCGTCGGAGCGGCTGGAGGGCTGCGAGCACGCGGTCATCCCCGACCGGATCGAGGCCGGCACCTTCCTCTGCGCCGTGGCCGCCGCCTGCGGCGACGTGGTGCTGGAGCGGGTGGACCCGGACCAGATCCGCGCCGTCATCGACCTGCTGGAGCGCTGCGGCTGCGTGTTCACCGAGCGCCAGGGCGCCGAGGGCCGGCACCTGCGCATCCAGCGCGAGTGCGGCCAGAAGCTGCGGGCCAAGGACATCGCCACCACCCCCTACCCGGGCTTCCCCACCGACCTCCAGGCCCAGGTCATGGCCGTCATGACCCAGGCCACCGGCATCTCGGTGATCCGCGAGACCATCTTCGAGAACCGCTTCCAGCACGCCATGGAGCTGGAGCGCCTGGGCGCCAACCTGCGCATCGACGGCGGCACCGCCATCGTCGCCGGCCCCTGCCCGCTCACCGGCTGCACGGTCATGGCCACCGACCTGCGGGCCTCGGCCACCCTGGTGATCGCCGGCCTGGTGGCCCAGGGCGAGACCACCGTGGACCGGATCTACCACCTGGACCGCGGCTATGCCGGCCTGGAGCAGAAACTCAAGGCCCTGGGCGCCCGCATCGAGCGGGTGGGCGGCGGCAAGGTATAGATCGTTTGTATTCTGAGATTCAGTCCAGGATTGATCGGCGTTCATCTGCACAGGCCGCTTCGGGTTGGGTAAACTGTCCGGGTTGGGGGTGCAATGTTCGGTGAAATGAAGATCTTTTCGGGTTCAAGCCATCCTGCCCTGGCGGCGGGCATCGCGGCCCACATGGGGATGCAGCTCGGAAAGTCCCGGATCACGCGATTCTCCAACGAGAACATCAAGGTCAAGATCGACGAGAACGTGCGCGAATCCGACGTCTTCGTGATCCAGACCAGCGCCCCGCCGGTGAGCGACAACCTGGTGGAGATGCTCATCATGATCGACGCGCTGAAGTTCGCCAGCGCGGCGCGCATCACCGCGGTGCTGCCCTACTATCCCTATGCCCGCAGCGACAAGAAGGACGAGGCGCGCATCTCCATCACCGCCCGCCTGGTGGCCGACCTGCTGCACACCGCCGGCGCCGAGCGGGTCCTCACCATGACCCTGCACGCCCCGCAGATCCTCGGCTTCTTCCGCATCCCGGCCGACCAGCTGCTGGCCACGCCGGTGCTGGTGAACTACTTCCGCAATTCCGACCTGTCCAATTCCGCCGTGGTGGCCACCGACGCCGGCGCCGGCAAGATCGCCGGCCATTTCGCCAAGCGCCTGGGCCTGCCCATGGCCATCATCGACAAGCGGCGCTACGACGACAGCGAGGAGGCCCACTCCACCGCCCTCATCGGCGAGGTGAAGGGCAAGGACGTGATCATCTTCGACGACGAGATCGCCACCGGCGGCTCCATCCGCGAGGCCGCGCGCATCCTGCGCACCTTCGGCGTGCGCCGGGTGCGGGTGGGCGCCACCCACGCCGTGTTCTCCGGCAACGCCCTGGAGAAGCTGCAGGAGGCCGAGCTGGACGAGCTGGTGGTGACCGACACCGTCCCCATCTCCGAGCGAGGTCCAGGAGGGCGTCCCCCACCTCAAGATCCTCTCCACCGCCCCCATGTTCGGCGACGCCATCCTGCGCATCCACGGCGGCCGGAGCATCAGCGAGATGATGGAATAGCCCCATGCGGCCCGGCCGTGACCCTGCGGGCCCTGCTGATCCAGCGCGCCGCGCGGCTGCAGGAGCGGCCGGCGCTCACCGCCCCGGGCTGGGGCACCCTGCGGCTACCCCGCCTTCCGCAACCGGGTGGAGGGCGTGGCCCTGGGCCTCATGGCGGCCGCCCCGCCCGTGGGCGCCGCCTGTCTTCAGCCGCGACCGGCGGCCCCTGGGACTGGGCCTGCGAAGTGGCCTGCGCCTGCTGCGGCCTGGTCTGGTCGCCCGGCGGGCGCCCCGATCGCCCGCGGCCGTCCTGGGCGGCGCCGGTTCAACGACGAGGCGGGCCGGCAGGCCTACCACGACCGGGACCACGACCTCGATGACGCCACCCTGCTGTCCGGCGCCCTGGACCATGGCGAACTGCTGCTCCGGCTGCACCGCCTCAATGGCCGGCTCGGCTGGGACCACGGCACCGAGGTCCGCCTGCCCGTGGCCGACTGGCCACCGCCGAACTGCGCGCGGCCCTGTGGAGCGCGCTGTATGGCGGAAGCCACGCCATCCTGGTAGCGGGCACGGTCGAGGAGTGGGATCCTGCCGCCTTCGCCGGCCTGCTGGACTAGAGCGCTTCCCAGTCCCGCTGCACCTGCCCCCCCGCCCGCTCCGCCTCCGGCCGCAGCCGCTCGCGGATGCGCGCCCTGGCCGCCGCCGGCAGCAACCGGGCCGCCTCCAGGCCCTGGATCCTCAGCGGCTGCGACAGCCCGGCCCAGCCCGCGGCCAGGGCCCTGGCCCAGCCTTCGTCCCCCAGCCGGGCCCGGGCGCCCCACGCCAGCTGGACCCCAGCCCGGGCTCCTGCAGCGCCGGCAGCACCAGCCCGGGCCGGCCGGCGCGCTGGGCGATGAGGCTGGCGGCCTCGGCGGATTCACGCTGTGCGAAGGGGTCCGGCAGCAGGCCCAGCAGGGCCGGCAGGGCCGCGTCGGTGCCCACGGCGCCCAGGGCCGCGGCGCAGCGCGAAGCGCATGCCTTCGGCGGAGCGGGCCAGGACCTCCAGGAGGTAGGCCTCGTCACCGGGCAGGACGGCCTTCGCCAGGCCCTCGGCCGCGGCCCGCCGGGCGCCGACGCCTCCGGTGCGCAGGCCGTCCAGGTAGGGGTCCAGGCGCAGTTCGGCGGGCTCCGGCTGTTCGGGCTGGATCGGCCTGGGCCGGGCCAGGGTGGGCTGTTCGGCGTCCTCGCGGCTGAACCCGGGCAGCGGCTCCTCGCCCCAGCCCGCGGCCTCGGCGCTCTCCAGCCACACGGCCCACTCCTCGTAGCCAGGGCGGCCATGGAAGGGATGCGCTTGGCCGGATCGGGGGCCAGGGACTGCATCAGGATCCGGGCCAGCCGAGGCGGGAAGCCGGGCCGGATGGCGGCGGGCGGCATCTGCACCTGGCTGTAGGAGCGGCCGGTGGTGAACTCGTAGAGGATCGCGCCCAGGGCGTACACGTCGCACCGGCCGTCCACGCTGCGCGGGTCGCCGTGCTGCTCGGGGGCCATGTAGCCGAGGGTCCCCACCACCATCTGGGACTTGGTGACCCGGGTGCCTTCGCCCCCTTCCCACAGGCAGACGCCGAAATCGGTGACCTTGAGCCGGCCGTCCGCGGCGAACAGCAGGTTGGAGGGTTTCAGGTCGCGGTGGATGACGCCGGCGTCGTGGGCCACCTGCAGGGCGCCGGAGACCGGCTGCAGGCGGCGCAGGAGCCGGGCCGGGGCCTCGCCGAAGCACTGCTTGACGCTGCCGCCGGGCAGCAGCTCCATGAGGATGTACGGGGTGCTGCCGGCCCGTCCGAAATCCACGACCTCCACCAGGTTGGGGTGGCGCAGGCGGCGCAGGACCTCGCCTTCGCGCAGGAACCGCTGCACCAGTTCGGAATCGGCCGCGGCCTCCAGCCGCAGGAATTTCACGGCCAGGGGCCGGTCCGGGCCGGAACGGGTCCTCGGCGCGGTGGACGAAGGCCATGCCGCCCTCCCCCAGGCGTTCCAGGACCCGGATGCCGCCGATGCGCCTGGGCAGGAGCAGGGTCATGACGAGACCGTCGAATTCGACCCGGTTGCGTCCCGACGCCTTGGCCCGGTACAGCGCCAGGTCGGCGCGGGCGAGCATCGAGCCGCCGTCCACATCCTGGTCGCCGTGCTCCACCACGCCGAAGCAGCAGGTGATCCGCAGGTCCTCCCCGGCCGGGGCGGGCATGGGCTCGGCGGCGAGCGCCGCGCGCAGCCCCTCGGCCACGGTCAGGGCCTCTGCGCCGCCGGTCTCGGGCAGGACCACCAGGAACTCCTCGCCGCCGATGCGCCCCACCACGTCGCTGGCGCGCAGCCGGCCGCGCACGACGGTGCCGAAGCTGCGCAGGACCAGGTCGCCGAAGGCGTGGCCGAAGCGGTCGTTGACCTCCTTGAAGTGGTCCAGGTCGCAGATGAAGAGGGCCAGCGGCCGCTTGTAGCGGCGGGCCAGGTCGGTGTGCTTCTCCAGGAAGCGCAGCACCGCGGAGCGGTTGCCCAGCTGGGTGAGCGGGTCGACGGTGGCCTGGGCCAGCACGGCCTGGTGGTAGTTCTTCTCCAGCTCATCCATGTGCTTGAGCTTGAAGGCGTGCGATCCCAGGCGGACCACGTCGCCCTGCCGGAGCGTGATCGGGCCGTTCCTGGGCATGATCCGGCCGCCGTTGACGAAGGTTCCGTTGGTGGACCCGAGGTCGGAGAGCAGCACCATGGGCGCCAGCCCGCGCTGGTGGACCAGCTCCACCCGGGCGTGGTGCCGGCTCACTTCGGGTTCGGGCAGGCGGATCTGGTTCTCGGGCGCCCGGCCCAGGGACAGGCCGGCGGGCCCCAGCGTGCAGCACTTCGCCGATGGGGTTGCCCACGTAGCGGATGAGGGCCCATTCGCCGGGCTTGCCGGGGTCGGCTTCGCCCGCCGCGAGCCCGTTCAGGGTCGGCGGATCGTATTCCTCGAAATCCTCGATGAGGAGCGGTTGGGTCGGCATGGCTGGCCTGTGGGGCGGCAGACCCTCCATTCAAGCTCCTGGGTTCGCGGTTGTCAATCATTCCGGCGGGTCCGAAACGACCCGGTCCCGGCCCGCGCGCTTGGCGGAGTAGAGCGCCCCGTCGGCCCGGGCCAGGAGAGCGCCGCCGTTCCGGTCCTCCGGCATGCGCTGGGCCACGCCCAGGCTGCAGGTGACCCTGAGCCGCTCCGGCGGCAGCTCGAACAGGTGCTCGCCGGTGGCGGCGCGCAGCCGTCTCGGCCAGCAGCATGGCCCCGTCCATGTCGGTCTCGGGCAGGATCAGCAGGAATTCCTCGCCGCCGATGCGCCCGGCCAGGTCGGTGGCGCGCAGGCTGGTCTTCACGCGCTGGCCGAACTCCTCCAGGACCAGGTCCCCCGCGCCGTGCCCCAGGGTGTCGTTGATCAGCTTGAAGTGGTCCAGGTCGCACATGATGACCGCCAGGGGCCGGTGGTGGCGCTGGCTCAGGTCGAAGCGGTTCTGCAGCTCCTCCAGGGTGGAGCGGCGGTTGTTGAGCCCGGTGAGCGGATCGCGGATGGTCTGGTCCAGCAGCACCGCGTAGAAGGACCGTTCCAGGGGATCCATGGCGACCAGCTTGAGCACGTGGTTGCCCACGCCGATGCGGTCGCCGGCCGCCAAGAAGGTCGGGCCGGGTGATCGGCTGGTCGTTCAGGAAGGTCCCGTTGGTGGACCCCTTGTCCTCCAGGATCACCTCGTTCCCGGGCGCGCCGCGCAGGGTGACCCAGGCGTGGGTCCGGCTCACCTCCTCGTCCGGCAAGGGCAGGTCCACGCCCGGGTGAGCGGCCGATGACGTTGACGCCGGGGGCCAGGGGGAACACCCGGCCCAGGTGGGTGCCGGCGTAGACCACCAGCACGTGCTCGGCCGGCAGGGACTCCTGCTCCTCCGGGGCCCGCTTGCGCATGGCTGTTTCGTGGTCCGACCAGCCGGGGACGACGACCGTCGGTTCGGTGGCATCCGGTTCCGGCAGCCAGAACATGCCAGGGTCGTCCTTGGGCTCGGGCGTCATGCTTCCTCCACGAAACAATAGACGGTCGATGCATCGGACTTGCGTCGCGCCAGGATGAACAGGGAACGGTCGGCGCCGCTGGCTTCGGGGCCGAGGGTCACCAGCAGCCTGCCGGTGGCGGGATCATGGTTCAACTGGCGCGTGCCTTTGGCGGGAATCCGGTACAGCCCGAGCACGTCGAGGTTGCGGATGTTTTCGCCGGTCGAGCGCACCAGTTGCAGGGTGTAGCGCATCCACAGGGCCTTGGAGACCTTGGCCATGTCCTCCCCCGCCACCGCCACGGGCAGGGCGAGGATCTGCTCCAGCCCTCGGAACGAGCGCGGCGTTTCGAACCCGCCTTGGGCACGCCGGACCCCGGGCGCCGGGAACGCTTCCCAGCCGCTGCGGGAACGGGTGGCCAGATCCCCGGTCCTCGCCTGGCGCGCGGCGACCCGGCGGGGCAGGGAAGGCACTTCCAGGCGCGAGCATTTCTCGGGCTGGAACATGGGCAGGGCGCACACCTTGGCCCCGGTCTGCCAGGCCGCCCAGCCGGGCTCCGCGGTCACCCCGGCGGTGAATCCCAGCGCCGCCGGCAGCGCCGGCACGGCGCCGAGCAGGTCCTGGGCGCAGGCCGTGGCCCGGCACGGCTCGAACGGCTCGCTCAGGCTCGCCTCCAGGGCCGGGATCTGGCGCGGGAAGGGCGCCGCCCAGGCGACCTTCACCGGATGCGTAGGCGGAGGCCTGGAACACCCGGCGGATGGTTTCCGCCAGGTCCGGACATAGCTTCCTTCAGCCGTGCGCCGGCCATGGCTATTCCGGTCTGACGAGAGTCTGGAGGGCGGCGTAGACCCGCTCCAGCGGTTCCATCGGGATCCATGTGGTAGGCCACTTCCTGCAGCTTCTGCAGGGCCTGGTCCTGGGCGGCCGGCTCCACCGCTCAGGGCGAAGATCACCCGCAGGGGGGAAGCGCCCTCCCCGCCCTGGAGCAGCACCTCCCGGGGCGATACCCGGAAGGTTTCGCCGACCCGCGCCATGGAGGTCTCCTGGGTCTTCTGGAGGGCCAGGGCCGGGCACTTGGCATCCCCGTTCCATCCCCCCGCCATGTCCGCCGCGGGCAGGATGAACAGGTCCGGGGTGGATTTCAGCTCCTTCAGGAGGGTCTTCTGGATGACCTCCTCCTTCAGGTGCGGCTCCAGCGCCTTGCCGTAGAGCACGCCCTGGAGCCTGGTGGGGGTGATCGGCTCGGTGTAGCGGAAATCGATGGGAATCCCGGAGGTATCCGTGAGCAGCAGCCCCCCCAGGTAGCTCGCGCCTTCCTTCATTGCCACAAAGTAGGCCAGCTTGAGGGTTTCCGCCATGTTGTTCCCCGCCCGTTGACGGCTATAATACCGCCCCCGGCCCCCCCGCGATGCCAAAACCTCCCGCACGAAGGATCTTGTTTTTCCCCAAAAAACGGATATGATGGGGATATCTACTGGGGAGTGGTCTAACGGTAGGACAACAGATTCTGATTCTGTCAGGTGAGGGTTCAAATCCTTCCTCCCCAACCAATAAACACAAGCAAACAGGGCCCGGTTGATCCGGGCCCTTTGTTTTGCGTCCTACACCGGTCCTACAAATGCCAGCGGAGCATGGAGGCGGCGGGTGGGGCCCATCCCCTCCACCGCACCACGGGGCCATGGGTCTGGACCGCCTTTATTCACGCCGCGGGTCGCTTTGCGTGGCATCCTTCCCTAAACTGGGACCCCATGCCTGAAAAATACAACACCACCCCACCGAAACTCAAAGCGGAATACCAGGACCTGGCCGACCGCTTCAACCGCGACAAACGCAGGACCTGGACGCCTGACCCAAACCAGGAAGTCCCCGTGGTCAAGGTCCGCGGGGATGAAATGGGCGGCGCCGCGGAAGGCCACAAAACGGCCAGGAACTGGGTCCGGACGAACCTCGCCAACCCCGAACTCCTCCGCGTGGCCGTGCCGGTGCAAACAGAACCCGACCGAGAAGGGCGCCCGGACATTCACCAGGTTCATACCCCCATCGCCCCCCTGGAACTGGCCGGGGGTGTCTACCGAGCCCGCATGGTCATCCGGGACATGGAGGGCACGGGAACCACCTACTACGGCCACCATCTCGAAGGTCTAGACATAAAAATGCCCGGCGCTGGTGGCGTGGGCCGCGAGACTTGCTCGTTGGACTTCACGCAGACGCCGGACACCCTCAAGGTGGGTCATTTGCTCACCGGATTCAAGCCCCATGAGGATAACCAGGACTGACCTCATCGCTGCCCTCCGCCGCCTCCTGGCGGAGGGAAGGGGGGCGGATTATCACGCCCGTATACATGGACGATGCCAGCCAGGAAGAGCGCCGCACCGGGGCCAATCTGACGCTGCCCCAGAACTCAGCCTGGGGGCCGGCAGGCGAGGTTCCCGGTGCAGGTTCAAGGGAGGTGCCCTTGAGGCTGTGCGTGGCACCCTGGACAGTCTTGGGCGAGCGCGGGCGGGTCCAGTGCTCCGTGTCCCAACGGTTGGCGTGCGTGAGCTGAGGCCGGGGCCAGGCCGCTCGGTGCGGCCATGGACCCGGACCCGCCGCCACCGCCTCCACAGGCAGTGGCCAGCAGGGAAAACGCTGCCGCAAGGGGAAAACCAGGACGCGAACGGACACTGAGGGGAGGACGTTCAGAATCCTTCCCTGAAAGGGAACGCATCAGCCCTTGAAGGCCCGCTCCAATTCGGCGCAATCAAGCTTCGACATCCGCCAGACGGCCTGGACCACGCGCTGGACGGCCTGCGCGTCTCCCGAGGTCAGCATGCCCTCCAGGGCCGCCGGGACCACCTGCCAGTAGAGGCCGTAACGGTCCTTGATCCAGCCGCAGGGGAGAGGCTCACCCCCGTCCGCCAGACGCTCCCAGGTGGCATCCAGCTCCGCCTGGGTGGCGCACGCGACCATCAGGGAGACGGCCTGGGTGAAGGGGAAGCCGGGGCCTCCGTTGAGGGCCATGAAGGTCTGCCCGAAGATGGTGAAGTGGACCGTCATCACGGTGCCCGCCGGGCTGGGGGCGCCCTCGGGGTAGTGGGTGACGCCGAGGATCCGCCCGTCCCGGAAGGTGGAAACGTAGAATCGGACGGCCTCCTCGGCCTGGCCGTTGAACCAGAGGCAGGGAATGATGGACTGCATGGGGCCTCCCGGGCGATGAACCCCCACTTAACACCTCCCCGCTCGTCAGGCCCCCCCTTGGCCTCAGATGAACAGCATCTCCACCGCTTCATCATCCGAACGGCCGTGCCTGCCGACCCTGCCCCGGATCCGGTTGGCCAGGGCCCGGAACCGGTCCCGGACCTCCCGGCCGGTCCTCGGCGTGGTGAGCGCCACCGTCGCGGCGCCCAGGGCGGCGCCTCCGATCAGGGCGAGCAGGGTCGCGCAGGCGAAGGGAACGGGTCTCTGGCTCATGGGCGGCTCCACGGTCAATCGACCAGGGCGAAAACGACCTTCTCGTTGCGGAAACGGTCCTTGTCCAGGAACTTCACCGTCGCCACCGTACGCTCCGGGTTGATTTCCAGGGTGTAGTGCTTGTCCTTCTCCAGGGAGCCGGGCACCACATCCACCTTTCTGATCCGCTCCAGCCCCGCCTCGGCGGCGGTGAGCGTGATGCTGTCCTCGGAGCGCAGGTCCGCGTTCTTGGTGAAGGACTCGTCCTTCCAGTTGGCGCCCGCCCGGTCCCGGGCGAACACCGGCACGACGATGACGCCTTCCTGCTCCAGGGTCTTGCGCTGCCCCACCAGGTAGTGGACCGAGTTCAGCATGGCCTGCTGGGTGTTGTTGGCCGCGGTCAGGTCGGCCAGGTCCTTGGTCAGCTTGGCTTTCTCGGCGCGCAGGGCATCGACGTCGGCCGCGACCTTCGCGGCCTCGGCGTTCAGGTCGGCAATCTTGGACTGAAGTTCCTGGCTCTGCTGCCTGGCGCTGTCCCGCTCGGCTTCAAGGCTGGCCCGGTCCGCCGCCTGGAGCTGGGTCGGCGACATGTCGGCCTTGCCCTGGGCGACCCAGGTGCCGTAGACCCCGTTGCTGTAGAAGTGGTAGACCTCGAACCCGGGGGTCATCTTGTCCAGGATCATCACCTTGCTGATCAGCAGTTTCGCCTTTTCCTCGGGCACGCCGCGCTTTTTCAGGAACCGCAGGGCCATGCCGTAATGGCTGTCATCGGCCTTGGCGATCTCAGGCCTGGGCAGCACGGCGCGCAGCTGGGCGATCTTCTGGTTGAGGCCCTTGATCTCCTTGTCCTTGTCCAGGACCTCCTGGAGCAGCGCCTGGTAGGAGCTGTTCTTCTCTTCCTTGATCCGGGCCTCCAGCGCCTTCTTCTGGTCGTCGGTGAGCTGCATGGTTTCCGGATTGGGCGTGATGTTGCTGACCCCGGCTTCGGCGAGCTTGCGCGTCTCCTCGGCACTGGTCGCGCTGGCCTGCTGGTTGAGCTTCTCCAGCTCGGAGGCCTTCTGGGTCATCTCCTTGACCTCCTTGTTCTCGCCGGTCCGGTTGCAGGCCGGCGCGACGAGCAGGATGGAAATGGTCAAGGCAGTGAGGAAATTACGATGGTGGTTGGTTGTGATCACAGTGGCCTCCCGATTTTGGCAACACGGTTATAGCTAAGTCCCTAACATAGGCACCGCCAAGGGAGGTCGCAAGGGACCCGGTTCCTGAATTTTGGAAATGCCGGCATGCAATCTCGACATTTTGCTGGTTGTTTTAATGATTTATTTGTAATGGTGTTTGATTCAGCTATCCATGCGAACAAGTCAAATGTATTATTAGCAATATTTGAAAAATACCTCGGTTATTATGACCTTTTGGTCTTGTAACGATAAAAAAAAATCGAACCCACCGATTCCCCGCAGCCGTGTGGCAAAGCTGTAAATTCTAATCATAAAAGCTGAAACCAAATAATATGCCGTGTTGCCTCAGCCAACCGGAGTGGCACAATCGCTGTGACCGCCCAGGCAATTGAGATCCAATCCCGGGAAGCGAGAACATACTGGCGGACGGTAGGATCTTTTCTCCAGGCTGACTTCAGATTGATCCCTTAGGGAAAGGCATGAAATGGCCATATACCCTGTCTCCGCCGGAAAACTCGGACAGCTTCTCGGGCAGGAATTCGAGGGCCTCCAGCCTTTGCTGGCCGAGGAGAAGGAGGTGCTCTGGCGGATCCTGCACTGGCAGGTGGAGCCTTGGGGCGGCCCCACCGATGGCCTGACCTGGATTGCCGAGGGCAAGGTCCTCGGCTACCTGCCCCTCCGGATCAGCGGAGATATCGTCGTGGTGGGACGCATGTTCGTTTCCCGGAGCGCGCCGGTCGAAGCGGTGGAGGCCACGCTCCTGGATGCCGCCATCCGCGATGCCTTCTCCATCTCCATGATCAACGGCATATCCGGGGAACTTTTCGGGGCGGCGTCCGCGACCCTGGCCCGGCTTCGATCGCGCTGGCCGGCGCAGATCAGGCTGCGCTCGCTGATGGAGGCGGCCTGGACCCCTTCCGGCGGCCCCCGGGAACCCTTTGCCCTGGAACCTTGGCATGGCGACCATCTCGCCGCCGCCGCGGGCCTGCTCTGGCGCTCCTATACCGGAACCTCGGAGTTCATGCCTGATCCGGCCTTCAACACCCAGGAAGGGGTCACCATCCTCATGAACCAGGTCCTCACCCACCCCGTTTGCGGGAGGTTCGAGCCTGCAGCCTCCTTCATCGCCCGCGACCCCGTTTCCGACGATCTGCTGGGCTTCGCCCTGGCCTCCAGGATGGGCGAGGTCCAGGGCCACCTGCTCGAGGTGGCGGTCGAACCGCGCGCCCGCCGCAGAGGCCTGGGGAAGGCCCTGGTCGCCAGGGTCCTGGATGCGCTCTGGGGACTGGGCTGCCGGACCACGCATCTCGCGGTCAACCATGACAATCCCGGAGCGATCGCGCTGTACGAGAGCCTGGGCTTCCGCGAGCGCCATCAGTTTCCGGACCTGCGCCTGAAGCGCCAGGCCTGAGGCGGCGCGGGCGGGCCGGGATGAACGGCGTCACCCTCGTTCAGGCGTGGACGCCACCCATCCGCACTTCAACCGCTCCGGGTACACCGCCAGGAGAAATTCCCCCTCGTTATCCTGAGTATATAAATTTTCTCCCATCTGGTCACTGGCAATAGGCGCATGTCATGAAGGAAGGCCCAGAGATTCCGCTGGCCTGGTCCTGCAATTCTTGCCTATGGGGTCCAGAGCAGTTGAGAATCAACGTCCAACTTCCGGCTCCGGATGGATCTTGCACGGAAATAGAATCCATGGGAGGCTCCAATATTATACAATTCATAAGTATTTTAATTGATTGATGTTGACTTTGCAATTTCGAAATAGACCAAATTTTTTCCAAGCTCACTTAAACGCACGTGGCAACCTTGGGACCCAGCGCGCTCCCCCGGCAGCGTCCGGCTATTTCAGCCGGGCCGGCACCTGGGGCCAGGGGAACCACGCTTCCGCATCGGAATCCCGGCAGCGTTCCCAGGATCTGCCTTCGGTGAACAGCTCCTCCCGGTCCCTCCCGCACACCTTGAACGCGACCAGGCGGTTCTGCGGCTTGGGCGGCGCGGGCATGGGCATCCAGTGGGTGGGGTGGCAGGGCACCGTGAATCCGCCCCCCGCCTCGTCCCGCAACCACAGGTCGCCCTGGAAGCGCATCGCGACCGCGAGCATGTCGTCCGAATCGTCCGGACCGTAGGATCCCCGGCCGATCAGGATGCCTCCGTCCTTCGGCGCGGTTTCGATGCTTTGCCATTCGCTCATGATGACCTCAGACTGTCTGCGTATCCCAGTATGCATGGATCAACCGGCCGGAGTCCGTGAGCCCGGTCACCTGTTGGTCGTACATCCAGCCGGAAAGTTCCCTACAAGACCACCGGGTTCTGGGCGCCGTCCATGGCGAGGGTCACGCCGGTGACGTAGCTGGCCTTGCCGGAGGCGAGGAAGACCACCGCATTGGCGATCTCCTCCGGGGTGGCCATGCGGCCCACCGGAATCCGGGCCACCGCCCGGGCCCGGGCCTCCTCCACGCTGATGCCGGCCATGCGGGCGGTGGATTGCATCCGATTCGCCACCCGGTCGGTTTCGGTCAGGCCCGGATTGACCCCCACCACCCGCACTCCCCGCGCGGCGTAGGCCGCTGCCAACCCGGCCGTCACCAGCATGAGCGCCGCGTTGGCGGCCCCGCCCGCCAGATGGACCGTGGAAGCCACTTTGCCACCCACGCCGATGACGTTGATGATGACGCCCTGGCCGCGCCCAGCCATGCGCTTGACCATGGGATCCATCACATTCACATATGAAAAATATTTTGAGTCCATGGCCGAACGCCAGGCCTGGGGCGTCAGTTCGTCGGGCGGCAGCTGCCTGGCCGCGCCGGCGCTGTTGACCAGGATGTCCACCGGTCCCATCCGGGCCTCCACCGCCTCCACCAGCGCCGCGGCCGCGTCGGCCTGGACCAGGTCCGCCGGGAAGGCGAGCAGCCCGGGCAGGGCGGCCAAGGCGCGGTCCAGGTTCTCCTGGGACCGGGAACAGACGGCGACCCTGGCGCCCTCCGTCATGAAGGCCGCCGCGCAAGCCAGGCCGATGCCCTTGGAACCGCCGGTGATGAGAACAAGCTTGCCGCCAAGATTGAGATCCATGGAATGAGCCTCCCGGGTGAAAGCGCTGCCTTTCCCAAGCATAGCCCGTCCCGGATGGCGATTGGAGCCGCACCCCCCATGCGGGTGCGCTTGCCCCCTGGGCGCAAGGCCCTATGATTCATCGGGAGACTGGCGATTTGGGCCGCCCGGACCAAGGGGGATGCCATGATGCTGGATCTGCAGGAACAGGAAGCGGAATTGCTCCGGCTGCTGCTGGTGAAGGAGCTGGAGGAGACCCGGGTGGAGGAGCGCCACGCCCGGAACATCGAATTCAAGGCCGGTCTGGAGGACCGGGAAAAGGCCATCCGGATCCTGCTCGGGCGCATGGGCAATTAGCGCGCACCGAGTGCGGGCGGGAAAGCCGCCGGGTGCCGCCCGCAGGGGGGTGGAACCGGCCGCCAACCTTGTATTTGCCGCTATTTTCCACTGAACCGCCGCGTGATTTAGGGCAGAATACAGTCAAGCAGCCACCAGAACTTAGGCCGTCGTGCGTGCCCTTGGCGTTCGGAGGATCCCTGGAATGAAGGAAGCCAACCTCACCCGCAAAGTCAGCGTCACCATCGGCGACAATGAAGGGGCCAGCCCGCTGGCTGGAGGTGCGAATGTTTGAATGGAGGAAGGTCCTTGGCCCGTTCATCCGGAGCCAGGCCCCGGAACCCGACAAGGCTCCCGAGGCGCCCACGCCAAGGCCCGCGCACCGGGAACCCGTCGCGGTGATGCCGGTGGCTCCCGAGCCGGAGCCCGGGCCGGAGCCGGAGCCGGTGCCCAGGCCGGAGCCGGAGCCGGTGCCCAGGCCGGAGCCGGAGCCGGTGCCCAGGCCGGAGCCGGAGCCGGAGCCGGTGCCGGAGCCCAGACCGGAACCGAAGGCCCCCGCGGAGCCGAAAGCCGCCGGCAAGCCCATCCCGCTCGCGCTCAGAGCGCGGCTCATCGCCCTCCTGCAGGAGAACCCCAAGGGCAGGGTGGGCCTCTCCGGCATGAAGGGCGATGCGGACTCCCAGGCCTATTCCGCCGAACTGGCCGGCATCCTGGCCGCGGCCGGGTGGGATGCGGTCCAGCTGGGCCCCATGGCCGAATTCCCCGGCGCCAGCGGACTCTATTTCATGATCAGGGATGCCGGTTCCGAGCCCGTGAACACCAGGTTCATCATCCACGCCTTCATCGCCGCGGGCCTGAAGCCCGCGACCGTGCTGAACAGGGCCCTGCAGGATGACGACCTCCTGCTGGTGGTCGGGCATCTGTAGCTACTGGACGGTCCAGCCGAAGCGCGCCAGGTCCAGGTTGCCCGCGTCGTCCACCTCGATCCCCTCCTCGCGCAGGCGCTGGATCTGCAGCATCGCGCCCCACCAGCGGCCGCGGCTGGGGACGTAGCCCCTCGCGTTGACGATGCGGTGCCAGGGCAGGTCGGTGCCTTGGGGCAGGCCCTTGAGCACCATCCCCACCTGCCGGGGCCGGCGCGGAAAGCCGGCCATCCACGCGATCTGGCCGTAGCTGGCCACCCGGCCCCGCGGCACCTGGGCCACCGCCCGGCACACCGCCTCGCGGAAGCTCTGCCTCCGGCATCAGCCGTGCCTGGCCCCCGGCTTTTCCGCGACCGGGACCCGGCTGGAGAAGCCGCCTTCGTAGTCGTGCCAGTGGTCCAGGTCCTCCTCGGGGAAGGCCCAGCACCAGTAGCCGTCGCCGGAATCGAAGTCCACCAGCCACGGGCCCTTCACGTCCGGCCCCAGGTCGCGCACCGCTTCCGCCCAGGACTCCATCAGCGACTCCAGGCGCAGTCTGCAGCGATTCCACCCGCTGCTCGTCCTCGCGGTCCTCGGCGGCCTGCAGTTCTTCGGCCATGCTCGAGGCCAGTTCGAACACCGGGCGGGTCACGGCCTGGACCCTGGGCAGGACCTCGCGGGCTTCCTCCAAGGTGAAAACTCGGGCCATGGGTGCCTCCGGTGCTTCATGATAATCACTTGATGCGAATTGTGCCCCTACTCCCTTCTTCCTGCGCGCCCGGACCCTGGCGCGCGTTTCCGGCCGTCGAACTGGCCTGGGACGGCGCGCTGCACCCGGACTGGACCCGGCCGGTCGCAGGCGGGCCGCCCGTGCACGCCCTGCACCTGCCGGACCTGCCCTGGGGCCCCGGGCTGGGCGAGACCGCCTTGGCGGCCCTGCGGCCGCGCCTGGGAGCTGATTTCCTGGTGCTGCGCGCGCCGCTTCCGCAGGGGCGGACCGGGGAGGCCGGCCTTCATGGCGGTGCTGGAAGGCCTGCTGGAGGTGACCCAGGGCCAGGCCCAAGCTCGCCCTGCGCCCGGCCCCGGGCGCGGCCCCCGGCCTGGTCCGAGCGCCTGCGCGCGGCCCGCGGCGAAGCCGTGGGGTTCTGCTGGGACGCCGCGCTCGGCGCCGACCTGGACTGCATCTCGGACCGCCTGTTCTGCGCCGTGGGCGAACCCGGCGACGATTTCCGGCCGATCCAGCGCCTGGGCTACCGCTGGAACCTGGCCATCCCGGCCGCGGATCCCGACGCCCTGCTCCTGGCCGCCGCCGACATCGCGCGGGCCTTCCCGCCGGTGCTGTTCCCCGAGGAGGGCGCATGAAACCCATCCTGGTGATCGCCGGAGAGGCCTCCGGCGACCTGCACGGCGCGGAGATCCTGCGCGCGCTCCGGGCCCGGCCGTCCGGACCTCAGGTTCATCGGCGTGGGCGGCAGCCTCATGTCCCCGTTCCTGGACCGCAAGCTGGCGGACGTGGAGGACCTGGCCGTGGTCGGGCTTGTCGAGGTGATCCGCCACCTGCCGCAGCTGCGCCGGCTGTTCGGCGCGATCCTCGCCGCGGCGCGCGAGGAGGGCATCGGCGGGGCCCTGTTCATCGACTACCCCGGCTTCAACGTCCGGCTGGCCAAGGCCCTGCGCCGGGCCATGCCGCAGGTGCGGCTGCACCAGTACGTCTGCCCCCAGGTCTGGGCCTGGAAGGCCGGCCGCATCCCCGAACTGGGCCGCATCCTGGACACCCTCTACTGCCTGTTCGACTTCGAGCCCGGGCTGTTCCAGGGCTGCCCGGTGGAAGCGCTCTGGGTGGGCAACCCGCTGGTGGAGACGGTGGTGCCGGAGGTGGACCGGGCGGCCTTCTTCGCGCGCACCGGACTGGATCCGGGGCGGCCCCTGGTGGCCCTGCTGCCCGGGAGCAGGGCGGGCGAACTGCAGCGGCTCATGCCGCCGCTGGTGCAGCTGGTGCGGGACTGGCAGGCCCAGCCCGGGCGGCGCGCGGTGCAGTGGGTGCTGCCGGTGGCGCCCACCCTGCGCGAAGCGGACCTGCGCGCCCTGCTGGGGTCCGCGCCGGTGACCCTGGTGCACGGGCTGGGCTACGCCGCCCGGGCGTACGCCGACGCGGCCCTGGTCTGCTCGGGCACCGCCACCCTGGAGACCGCCCTGCTCGGCACCCCCTTCGCCATCATCTACAAGCTGAATCCCCTGACCTACTGGGCCGCCAGGCGCGTGGTGAAGATCCCCCGTTTCGGCCTGGCCAACGTCGTGGCGGGCCGGGCGGTGGTGCCCGAACTGCTGCAGGGCGAGGTCAACCCCCAGCGCCTGGGCAGCGAACTGGCCGCCCTGCTGGACCCCGAGGCGGCTGCGCGCATGCGCGCGGAACTGGGCGGGATCCGCGCCCACCTGGGCCAGCCGGGTGCCGCCGCCCGGGTCGCCGGGCACTTCCTCAGCCGCGCGACCTGACGCCCAGCCTTCCGGCTATTTCCCGTAGCCGGCGACCACGCCCTCCCAGCGGCCCTGGTCCTTCAGGATCCGCTCGGCCACGGCCCGCAGCACGCCGCATCCGCCGGACACCTGCACCACCCAGTGCGCCGCGGCCCGCACCTCGGCCACCGCGTCCTCGGGGCAGCAGGCGAGGCCGACGCTGGCGAGCAGCGGCAGATCGGCCAGGTCGTCGCCCAGGTGCGCCACCTGCCAGGGCTCGAGCCCGTACTTGGCGCACAGCTGCTCCAGCACCGGCTTCTTGTCCAGCTTGCCGACGATGCAGTCCTCCACCGCGAGGTCCCTGGCCCGCTGCAGGGTGGCGGGCGAATGCAGGCCGGAAATGAAGGCCACCGGGATGCCGGACCGCTGCAGCCACTTGATCCCGGCGCCGTCGCGCACGTTGAAGGTCTTGCCGTGGCTGGCGCCGTCCCCGTAGTGCAGCGCGCCGGTGGTGAGCACGCCGTCCACATCCGTGCACACCAGCCGGATTCCCCGGGTCCGTTCGTCCAAAGTCTTCATGGGTGCCTCCCCTGGTTCCAGGATACGGGATCGGTCGCGGCGCGCTTGACGCGGCCGGTTTCGGATATTATCTTTTCATCGTCAACACCGGATGTCGTCATCTCCTTAGCAACCCGTGAAAGGTTACCGTGCCCTTTGTTAAGCTGGTCCCCAGTCCTGAGCCCCTGGATCGGCCCGGATTCCGTTCGGGGCTGGCGGAGGTTGCACCATGGATGATCTGATGGCGTTGAAGGCCGCCGGAGCGCAGGTGGTCGACGTGCGCACGGAGGCCGAATACGGCCAGGGCCACGTGCCCGGAAGCGTCAACATCCCCCTGGACCAGTTCCAGGCGCGGATCAAGGAGATCGACCCGGGCCGGCCGGTCCTGCTCTGCTGCGCCAGCGGGGCGCGCAGCGGGTTGGCCAAGCTGATCCTGGAACGGGCCGGGCACCAGCAGGTTCACAACGCCGGGCCCTGGACCCGGCTCCAGCAGGGAGCGCCGCCATGCAATCCAACGTGACCTGGAACTCAGGCCTGGCCTTCACCGCCCACCAGGGCGGGCACAGCATACCCCTGGACGCCCCGCTGGCCTCGGGCGGCAAGGACAGCGGCGCCAGCCCCAAGGGGCTGCTGCTCTCCGGCCTGGGCGGCTGCACCGGGATCGACGTGGTCTCCATCCTGGAGAAGATGCGGGTGCCGCTGGAGGGGTTCGAGGTGCAGGCCAGCGCGGAACTCACGGAGGAGCACCCCAAGGTCTTCAAGAGCATCCACCTGCGCTACGTGTTCAAGGGCCGGGACCTGCCCATGGACAAGCTCGAGAAGGCGGTGATCCTCTCCATGGACCGCTACTGCGGCGTTTCGGCGATGCTGGCCAAGGCCGCGCCGATCAGCTGGGAGATCGTCCTCAGCTGATCCCGAAGTGTTCCCGCAGCCGCGGCGCCCCGCCCCGGCTGGCCTCGATCTCCTCACCGCCCAGCAGGCGCACCAGGGCCCGTCCGCCCTGGGCCGGCCGCAGCCCCAGCACGGCATCCAGCCGCACCAGGAGGTGCCGGTGGATGCGCAGGAGGCCCGAACCGGGGAAAGCCGCCTCCACCTCCGCCAGGGAGTTCCACTGGGTGCGCAGCCGGCCGCCGGCGTGGGCCCAGACCACCTCGCTCTCCACCTCGAAATAGGTGGTCTTGTGCAGGTCCACGAACACCACCCCATCGCCCGCCTGGACCGGATAGCGCTGCTGTGCCGGCGCCGCCGGCGGCGCGCCGGCGCCGGACCAGCGGTGCTCGACGCGGTTGAGGGCGCGCTCCAGCCTCGAGGCGGTGACCGGCTTGAGCAGATAGTCCACCGCCTCGGAGTCGAAGGCCTCCACGGCGTGCTCGGCGAACGCCGTGATGAGCACGATGGGCACCTGCCCGCCCACCGCCTTCAGGATGGCCAGGCCGTCCAGGTTGGGCATGTGGATGTCCAGGAACACCGCGTCCACCTCCGGGTGCCCCAGGATCCATTCCTGGGCGCCGCGGCCCTCGGCGAAGCTGCCCAGCACCGTGCAGCCGGCCTCCTCCAGCAGGCGCACCAGGCGCTTGCGGCTCAGGGCCTCGTCCTCCGCCACCACCACCTTGAGCTTCCTCATTTCGCCTCCGGTCGCCACTGCACCGTGGCCACGGTCTGTGATCCGCGGGCCGCCAGCATGAAGCTGCCGGCGAATTCCGTCCACAGGGCCAGGCGCGCCTCCAGGTTGCCCAGGCCCACGCCCCGGCCCTCCCCCTCGCGCAGCGCCAGGCCGCCGTTCTCCACCGCCAGTTCCACCCGGCCCTGGGCCCGGGTGCAGGAGATCACCACCCGGCCGCCGGCCTGCGCCGGGGCGATGCCGTGCTTGATGGCGTTCTCCACCAGGGGCAGCAGGAACAGCGCAGGCAGTTCCAGCGGGTCGGCCCATTCGGGCCACCGCCATTCCACCTGGAGCCGCTCTCCCAGCCGCATCTGCTCCATCTCCAGGTAGGCCTCCACCAGCCGGCGCTCCTGCCCCAGCCGGACCAGGCCGGCCGCGCCGTGCACCGTGAGCATCCGGTACAGATCCGCCAGGCGGGAGATGGCCTCCTCGGCGGCCAGGGGGTCCTCGTGCACCAGTTCGGCGAGGCCGTTCAGGGCGTTGAACAGGACGTGGGGTTCAAGCTGGTTCTGCAGGGCCCTGGCCCTGGACTGGCGCAGCAGCTCCGCGGTGCGGAACTCACGGGTTTCGGTCGCCTCCTTGGCCGCGTAGACCCAGCCGAAAGCCACCGCGAAGGCCAGGTTCACCAGCCCCAGCCCCAGGCCGGGGCGGAACGGCTGGCTGCGGAAAGGCGGCGGCTGGAGCGGGAAAGGGCCGGGAGGATGCGGCGGCGGGGGGTGTCCGCCCAGCTGATGCAGGCTCGCCAGCACCAGGGCGATCCACAGCGCGTCGAAGCAGAGCGCCTGGATGAAGCCCCGGCCCAGCCCCGGGCGGTCCGCGTCGTCCCCGGTCCACTGCCAGGGCACCGGCGCCAGGGCGAGGTGCCCGAAGAGCAGGATGAACGGCAGGAAGGCGTCCGACGGACGGGTTTCCGGAAGCCGGGCGGCCAGCTGGAAGAGGCAGAACATGCCCCCCATCAGGCCCATCACGAGCAGGTTCGCGGGCAGGCCCACGCGGCGGACCAGCGATTTGACGATGATTTCCTGCCGCATGGAACCAACCCGGAAGAGGACAGACTCGATGGCCCTATGAAAACAGGCCTGCCCCAGAATCGCCCATCCGGGGGGCCGAGCGGCGAGATTTCGCCGGCCAATGTCGATCAGGATGGGCCGAACGTCGAACCGTCTCCCCCGCCGCCGGCCACCGGCGGCCAGGAGCGGGTCCCGGAAGGGCTGCAGAATTGACCCATTTCATTCTAAAAATTAATATTTAACAAGTTATTCAGCGCGAACGCAGACCGGCAGGAAACCGTCCCTGAACAGCCCGACGTTCGCCCCCCGCACCGCGCCGTTCACCGGCACGCCGGCGCCGTTGGGCCAGGATCCCTCGGCCCACATGCCGTTCCACCCGAAAAGGCCTTGTCGGGCTTGGCAGGCGCCTTGCCCCAACCGACCGGACCGTGATCCACCACCTCTGGAGGGAACGATGGACATCTCAACCCTTTCCACACTCGGATCGTCGAGCGTGCAGGCCGCCAACCTGATGGCGCTGCTGGCGGCCTCGTCGAGCGGCGGCAGTTCCGCGAGCGACAGCCTGTCCAGCGCGCTGTCCTCGGACACCCTGAGCATCTCCGCCCAGGCCCAGTCCGCCTCGAACGCCCAGGGCCCGGCCTCCTTCATGACCGATCTCAACAACCTGGGCTCCCTGATCAGCGCGGGCGACGTGACCGGGGCCCAGAAGGCCTACGCCGCGATGCAGGCCAAGATGCAGGCCCACCAGGGCAGCGGTTCGGACCAGGACAGCACCATCGCCCAGGATTTCACCGCCCTCGGCACGGCCCTCGGCAGCGGGAGCGCCTCGGCCGCGCAGAGCGCCTACCAGACCCTGCAGACCGACCTGAGCAGCCAGGCCCCCCCGAGCGGCGGATCCGGCAACCCCCTGCAGAAGGACATGGACAAGCTCGGCAGCCTGATCAGCTCCGGCGACCTGACCGACGCCCAGACCCTGCTCAGCCAGATCGAGCAGAAGCTGCAGAACGGGCCTGGCGGCGGGACCGGGTCCAGCACCACCACCAGCACCAGTTCAAGCAGCAGTTCCAGTTCCGACACCCTGTCCAGCGACTTCTCGGCCCTCGCCACCGCCTTGGCCAGCGGCAGTTCCAGCACGGCCCTGACCGCCTGGCAGACCCTGCAGAGCGACCTGGCCAGCCAGGCCCCAGCCAGTTCGTCCAGCCAAAATGCCAACCTGCTGGCGGCCTACATGACTTAAAGCTTCTTGGCCTCGACGTTCAGGTCGATCTCCACTTCATCCCCGACCAGCCCCGGGCCGTAGGAGACGCCATATTCCTGGCGGTTCAGTTTCAGCGCCCCTTCGAACCCGGCGACCACGTTCTTCCAGGGATCGACCGCCGTGCCCAGGCTGAGCACCGGGATCACCAGGGTTCGGGTGACGCCGTGCATGGTGAACAGGCCGGTGACCTCCAGCTGGTCCTTGGCCACCTGCTTGACCGCGGTGCTCTTGAAGGTGATCGTCGGGTACTTGGCGGCGTCGAAGAAATCAGGGCTCTTCAGGTGGCCGTCGCGCTTGTCGTCGTTGGTGGAGACGCTGGCCACGTCGATGGTCACCTCCACCGAGGACCGGGTCACGTCCTTGGGATCCAGGTTCACCGTGCCGGCGACCTTGCCGAACCGGCCGGTGACCTTGGACATGAGGTGGCGCACCCGGAAGCCGACGTTGCTGTGGGCCGGGTCGATCTGGTAGGTCTCCACCGCGGCCGGCGTCGCGGCGCGCAGGCCGGTCGCGGGCAGGACCGCCACCAGGGTGAGGGCGGCGAGGATGAGGCGGGAATGAGGGTTTCGCATGGGGTCTCCAAAATGAGTGTTATAACACCCATAATTCAGAATAGACCCCTTTTTAGGTGTTGCAACACTTTTTTTGGAAAAGGCCTTGGCATCGGCCTTGCCGTTCCGGCCGGCAGGGACCGTCTCGCTTGCCCCCGGGAGTACAATGGCTGACCTCGGCAAAGGCGCGTCTCGCCTGGGCCGCCGCCAGCGGGGACGACCATGGACCTGGGCATCGGAGAGCGTGTGGCGATGGTGGCAGCGGCCAGCAAGGGCCTGGGCAAGGCCGCGGCCAAGGCCCTGGCCCGGGAAGGGTGCCGGGTCTCCATCTGCGGGCGCGACCCGGCCGCCCTGGAGGCGGCCCGGGCCGAGCTGGCGCAGCTGGTCCCGCCCGCGGCCATCCTGGCCCACGCGTGCGACGTCGGCCGGGAGCCCGATCTCGCCGCATGGTATGAGGCCACCACGGCGGCCTTCGGCGGGGTGGACATCCTGGTCACCAACACCGGCGGCCCCACCGCCGCCACCTTCCTGGACCTGACCGAAGAGCACTGGGCCGGAGGGATCCAGTCGACCCTGATGAACGTGGTGCGGCTGTCGCGTCTGGTGCTGCCCGGCATGCGCGCCCGGCGCTGGGGCCGGATCGTGCACATCACCTCGCTGGCGGCCAAGCAGCCGCAGCCCCTCCTCACCATCAGCAGCGCCCTGCGCGCCGGCATCTCCGCCATGACCCGCACCATGGCCACCGAATTCGCGCCGGACAACGTCCTGGTGAACGCCCTGCTGCCCGGCCACGTCGCCACCGACCGCCAGATCCACCTGGCCGAAGTGCGCGGCCGCAAGGAGGGGATCACCGTGGAGCAGTACCTGGAAAGGGCCCAGGCCGCCATTCCAGCCCGGCGCTTCGGCCGGCCGGAGGAGATCGGCGACGTCATCGCCTTCCTGTGCAGCGAAAGGGCCAGCTATCTGACCGGGGTCAGCCTGCAGGTGGATGGCGGAGCCACCGCGGGGATCTATTGACCGCTGCGCTTGCGCGGCGCCCGCACCGGGCGGGCCGTGGCCTTGCCGCTGCGCGGGGCGGTGCCCTTCCGGGGTCCGGTCCTGCCGCGGGGCCGGGCGGTCACGGCGCGCTTGGGCTGCTTGGGCCGGGCCGGGTGCGGCTCAGCCGGCCGGGGCCGGGCGGGAGCTACCGCCTTCAAGGCCGGAGCCTTGAGCGGCGCTTCCTTGGCGGGAGCTTCCGCCTCGCTTGAGCGGGCCGAGGCTTCGCGCCTCCGGGCCTGGGCGCCGCCGCGCGGGGCCGGGTGCTCCCGCTGGCGCGTCGGCTTGAGGCCTTCGCCCGGATCCAGGATCCGGCGCACCTTGGCCACGCCGTCGTCCTCGCCCTCGCCCTTGCCGCGCCGGCGGAAGGCGAAACGGATCGGGGTGCCGGTGAAGCCGAACTCCTCGCGCAGCCGGTTCTCCAGGTAGCGCTGGTAGCTGAAGTGCAGCTCCCGGTCGGTGTTGGTCTTGATCACGAAGCTGGGCGGGCGGGTGCCCACCTGGGTCATGAAGAACAGCTTGGGCAGCTTGCCGTCCACCGCCGGGGGCGACATGCGCGCCACCGAGTCGCGCAGGAACTGGTTCAGCTGGCCGGTGGGGATGCGCCTGGCGTGGGCTTCGGCCACTTCGTGGATGATGGTGAAGAGCTTGCTGACGCGCTGCCCGGTCAGCGCGGAGATGAAGATCATCGGGCGAATTCTGCAGGAAGCCCAGGTCGTCCCTCAGCTTCTCCTCGAAGGTGATGGCGGTGAAGGTGTCCTTGTCCACCAGGTCCCACTTGTTGACCACCAGGATCACCGCGGCGCCCGCCTCCTGGGCGTAGCCGGCGATGACCGCGTCCTGGTGGGTGACCCCCTCCACGGCGTCGATGAGCAGCAGGGACACGTCGGCCCGCGCCATGGCCTGCTTGGCCTTGAGGATGGACAGCTTCTCCGCGCCCTCGTAGGTCTTGCCCTTGCGCCGGATGCCGGCGGTGTCGATCAGGCGGTAGATCCGCTCGCCCACGTGGAACACGGTGTCCACGGTGTCCCGGGTGGTGCCGGCCACCTCGCTCACCAGGCTGCGCTCGTAGCCCAGCAGCCGGTTGGCGAGGGAGGACTTGCCCACGTTGGGCCGGCCGATCATAGCGAAGCGCAGCTCCTCAGCGGGGTCGTGCAGCTCGGCCTCCTCCTGGCTGCGGTGGAACGGCAGCCGGGCCCGGATGCTGGCCAGGAGTTCGGGCACGCCGTCGCCGTGGCTGGCCGAGACCACGTGCACCTCGTCGAAGCCCAGCTCGTAGAAGGCCCCGTCCGGCGCCCCGCCCTTGACCCCGTCGATCTTGTTCACCACCAGGATGGCCGGCTTGCCCTGGGGCCGGATGCGCGAGGCGATCTCGGCGTCGATCGGGTTCCAGCCGTCGCGGGCGTCCACCATGAGGACCAGCACGTGGGCCTCCAGCATGGCGCCTGGCGAAGCGGGTGATGCCCTGGGTGATGACGTCGCCGCCTTCGAAGTCCAGGCCGCCGGTGTCCACCAGTTCGAACACTTCCTCCGGGTCGCCCGCCTCCGAAAGGCAGGTCACGCGCCCGTAGCTCCGGTCCCGGGTCATGCCCGGCAGGTCGTGCACCAGGGCCGCCCGGGTCCGGGTGAGGCGGTTGAACAGGGTGGACTTCCCGACATTCGGACGTCCGCAGAGGGCTACGAGGGGGAGTTTCATGGGGCGACCGGGGCAGCTGTGGGCGGAAACGCCCACTGTTTCATGGTATGGCACTGGGAGGGGCGGCTAAAAAAAAAGCGCCCGACGGGCGCTTCCTTTAATTGGCGGGGCTGACGGGGCTCGAACCCGCGACCTACGGCGTGACAGGCCGTCACTCTAACCAACTGAGCTACAACCCCCGGGAATTGCTGGACCTGATTGTCAAGGCACCATTGCTGGTGGGCGATGACGGACTCGAACCGCCGACATGCTGCGTGTAAAGCAGCTGCTCTACCGACTGAGCTAATCGCCCGTATCGCCGAAAGAAAAGCTTCCCACGGATCAGCCTGGAGACGTCAAGGTTAAAACCCGCGCTTGAGCAAACTGAAGGAAGTTGCAAGAATCTTATTTCATCTGCATGCGGTCATGTCTCTGCCGTACCCCGCGCGACTCCGAGTTTCGGACATTGATATAGGTTTTTGGAGGGACTTGTGTTTCCCGATGTGATGGCGTCAATGTGGCAGTTCGGGATCCTGGTGTCCGGCGGAAACGAGGCGCCCAAGGGCTTCATGGACACCCTTCCCGATCCCATGAAGCTGGACGCGGGCCACGCTGATCTTCGTCATGGTGCTGGTGACCTGCCTGTTCCTTTTCATGAAGCAGGTCTTCTTCAAGCCCGTGGTGCAGGTCATGGACGACCGCGAGGCGGCCATCCAGTCCGGCTCCGCCCGGCGCGCCGAGGCGGCCGCCCTGGTGGAGGCCCGCCAGGCCGACTACGCGGCCAGGCTGCGCGAACTGCGCGGCAAGGCCTTCGAGCACCGCAAGGCCCTGGCCGCCGCCGCGGTCCGGCAGAAGGAGGCCCTGCTCGAAGCAGGCCCGCGCGGCATCCCGGGACCAGCGCGCCGGCGCCCTGGCGCAGCTGGCCGCCGCCCAGGAGGCGGCCAAGGCCGAGCTGATGACCCAGGTGGAAGCCCTGTCCGAATCCATGGTCAAGCATCTCCTCAGGCAGGCATGACGTGATGAAACTTCGCCGGATCATCCTTTTCGCCGCACCCTTCGCCATGGTGCTCGCCCTGTCCTCCGCGGCCGCCGTGGCCCAGGCGCCGCAGCCCGCGGCCCAGGCCGAGCCGGCCGCCGAAAGCCATGGAGCGGAAGCCTCCGAAGCCGGCGAGGGCCATGCCCACCATCCCGAGGTCAAGCTGTTCGGCCGGTCCCTGGGCACCATGGCCCAGTTCGGCGTCACGGTGTTCAACTTCGCCCTGTTCGCCGGCATCCTCGGTCTTCCTGCTCAAGGGCGCCCTGGCCTCGGCGTTCAAGGCCCGGGCCAGGGAGCTGGAGGAGAAGCTGTCCCAGGCCGAGCGGGAAAAGGCCGAAGCCGACCGGCCAGATCCGGGAGCTGGAGACCCGCATGGCCGGCCTCGCAGCAGGAGCTGGAAGGCATCATGGCCAAGGCCGACGCCGACGCCGAGGCCGAGAAGCAGCGCATCATCGACTCGGCCAAGGCTGAAGCGGCCCAGATCCTGGCCCAGACCGGGGCCGAGATCGAGGCCCAGGCGCGCCAGGCGGAAGCCGCGCTGCGCGCCCTGGTGGCCGAGCTGGTGGTGGCCGGCGCCGCCCGAGCGGCTGGAGAGCCGGGTGAAGGGCGAAGTGGCCGCCGCGCGTGCTGGACCAGGCCATCGAGCAAGTGGGAGGTGCCAAGTGAGCAACCGCCTCGTCGCCAGGCGCTACGCCAAGGCCCTCGCCGGCATCGCCGCAGGACCAGGGCACCCTCGTGGAGATCCGCGAGGAGCTGGCCGCGGTCGCCGCCCTGGTGCGCGCCAACCCGGACCTGGAGCGGCTCGCGTTCTACCCGCTGCTGGCGCCCAGCCAGAAGGCCAAGGCGCTGGACGCCGTGCTCGAGGCCCGGGGGACCAGCGACCACCCTGCGCCGGTTCTTCGGCGTGGTGGCCGGGGCCGCCCGGCTGAACCTCATCTATGAACTCGCCGGCGCGTTCGACGAGCTGGTGGATGAGCGGCTGGGGGTGGTGGAAGCCACCGTGCAGACCGCCCAGCCCCTGACCGCGCCGCAGAGCGAAGCCCTCACCGCCGCGCCTGTCGCCGCCGCACCGGCAAGACCGTCAAGCTGAACTGGCGCCTCGACCCCGCCATGCTCGGGGGGGTCAAGGCCCAGGTCGGCTCCACCGTCTACGACGCATCCCTCAAGGGCCAGCTCCGCCTGCTCCAGGCCCGCCTGCTTTCCGCATAACCCTTTCCCGGCATTTCGGAGGATCGCTCTATGGACATCCGCGCGGAAGAGATTTCCCGCATCATTCGCAGCCAGATCGAAGGCTTCGACGCCCAGGCCGACGTTTCCGAGATCGGTACGGTCATCAGCGTCGGCGACGGCATCGCCCGGGCCCACGGCCTGGAGAAGGCCATGGCCGGCGAGCTGCTGGAACTGCCGCACGGGGTCATGGGCCTCACCTTCAACCTGGAGGAGGACAACGTCGGCATCATCCTGCTGGGCGAGACCGCCGCCATCAAGGAAGGCGACACCGTCAAGCGCACCGGCCGGATCATGTCCGTGCCGGTGGGCCCGGCCTTCGTCGGCCGGGTGGTGGACGCCCTGGGCAACCCCATCGACGGCAAGGGCCCCATCGCCTCCAGTGGCGCAGAACCCGATCGAGCGCATCGCCCCCGGCATCGTCGACCGCGAGAGCGTCAAGCAGCCCATGCAGACCGGCCTGAAGGCCATCGACGCCCTGATCCCCATCGGCCGCGGCCAGCGCGAGCTGATCATCGGCGACCGCCAGACCGGCAAGACCGCCGTGGCCCTCGACGCCATCATCAACCAGCGGGACACCGGCGTCATCTGCATCTACGTGGCCATCGGCCAGAAGCGCTCCACCGTGGCCCAGGTGGTGAAGACCCTGGAAGCCTACGACGCCATGAAGCACACCATCGTGGTGGCCGCCACCGCCTCCGAGCCCGCGCCCCTGCTGTTCCTGGCGCCCATGACCGGCGCGGCCCTGGGCGAGTACTTCATGTGGCACGGCGTCAACGGCCAGCCGGCGGACGCCGCCAACCCAGGCCAGCACGTGCTCTGCGTCTACGACGACCTTTCCAAGCAGGCCGTCGCCTACCGCGAGATCTCCCTGCTGGTGCGCCGCCCTCCCGGCCGCGAAGCCTACCCCGGCGACGTGTTCTACCTGCACAGCCGCCTGCTGGAGCGCGCCTCCAAGCTGTCCGAAGCGCGCGGCGGCGGGCAGCATGACCGCCCTGCCGGTGATCGAGACCCAGGCCGGCGACGTCTCCGCCTACATCCCCACCAACGTCATCTCCATCACCGACGGCCAGATCTTCCTGGAATCCGACCTGTTCAACGCCGGCGTGCGTCCGGCCCTGAACGTGGGCATCTCGGTCTCCCGCGTGGGCGGCGCCGCCCAGGTGAAGGCCATGAAGTCGGTGGCCGGGTCCATCAAGCTGGAACTGGCCCAGTACCGCGAGCTGGCGGCCTTCTCCCAGTTCGGCTCCGACCTGGACAAGGCCACCCTGGCCCAGCTCAACCGCGGCCAGCGCCTGGTGGAGATCCTCAAGCAGCCCCAGTACGTGCCCATGCCGGTGGAGAAGCAGGTGGTCACCATCTGGGCCGCCACCCAGGGCTTCCTGGACGACCTGCCGGTGCCCGCCTGCCGCCGCTTCGAAACCGAGCTGCACGCGTTCCTGGACATCAACGCTCCGGAACTGCTCCGGGCGATCAAGGACACCAAGGCGCTCTCCGACGAGACCAAGGCGGCGCTCAAGACCCAGATCGCCGCGCTTCAAGGAGACCTTCGTGGCAGCCCTGAACCAGCCCGTGGGGGCATAAACCATGGCCGGCCTACAGGACATTCGCCGCCGGATCCGGTCGGTGAAGAACACCCAGCAGGTCACCAAGGCCATGAAGATGATCTCCGCGGTCAAGCTGCGGAAATCCAAGGAGCGGCTGCTGGCCCTTCGCCCCTATTCCAACAAGATGACGGAGATCGTCCGCAGCGTCGTGGCGCGGTTCCAGGACGACGCCGAGACCGTGAAGAGCCCCATCGCCCAGGCCTTCCTGGCCCCCCGCGAGGAGCAGCGCATCCGGCTGGTGGTGGTGGCCAGCGACAAGGGCCTGTGCGGCGGGTTCAACGCCAACGTGCTGAAGCAGGCCACCGCGTTCGTGCAGGAAAGCGAAGCCGAACTGGTCGCACCTGGACGTGGTGGGCAAGCGCGCCGCGGACTGGGCCAGGAAGCAGAAGCTCGCGGTCGCCCAGGAGTTCCTCGGAATCTCCCTGCCCAACTTCGCCCACGTGGCCGAGCAGATCTCCGACCCAGGCCGCCGGGCAGTACGAAAAGGGCGAGATCGACGCGCTCTACGTGATCTACAACTACTTCGCCTCGGCCCTCACCCAGATCCCCATGGTGCACCGCATCTTCCCGATGGAGATCGACCTGCCGGACGCCCCGCCCCGACGGGCGTGCCGTACCTGCTGGAGCCCAGCCCCACCCAGGTGCTCTCCGCCCTGCTGCCCCGGTTCATCGAGACCACCTTCCTGCACACCCTGCTGGAAAGTTCCGCCAGCGAGCACGGAGCGCGCATGGCCGCCATGGACAAGGCCAGCACCAACGCCGAGGACATGATCGCCCGCCTGACGCTGCACATGAACAAGATCCGCCAGGCCTCCATCACCAACCAGATCATCGAGATCGTGTCCGGCGCCAACGCCTGATCGCCACCCCTGTCACGAGGTTCCCCCATGAGTGAAACAAAGCAAGGCCGCGTCATCGCCATCGTAGGTCCGGCCGTGGACGTGGAATTCACCGGCCATCTCCCGGCGATCTACAACGCCCTGCAGACGGACGTCACCGACGCCCAGGGGCGCACCGCCAAGGTCACCCTGGAGGTCCAGCAGCACCTGGGCGAAAGCCGGGTGCGCTGCGTGGCCATGCAGCCCACCGAGGGCATGGTGCGCGGCCAGGTGGTGACCGACACCGGCGGCCCGATCCAGGTGCCGGTGGGGCCCGAGACCCTGGGCCGGATCATCAACGTGGTGGGCGACCCGGTGGACGAGCGCGGCCCGCTGGGCACCACCCGCACCCTGCCCATGCACCGGGAGGCCCCGGAGTTCGTGGACCTGAACACCACCGCCGAGATGTTCGAGACCGGCATCAAGGTCATCGACCTGCTGGAGCCCTACGCCAAGGGCGGCAAGACCGGCCTGTTCGGCGGCGCCGGCGTGGGCAAGACCGTGCTGATCATGGAACTCATCAACAACCTGGCCAAGGGCCACGGCGGCCTGTCGGTGTTCGCCGGCGTGGGCGAGCGCACCCGCGAAGGCAACGACCTCTGGGTGGAGATGATGGAATCCGGGGTCATCAACAAGGACAAGATCGAGGACTCCAAGGTGGCGCTGATCTACGGCCAGATGACCGAGCCTCCCGGCGCCCGCGCCCGGGTCGCCCTCACCGGCCTCACCGTGGCCGAGTACTTCCGCGACGCCGAAGGCAAGGACGTGCTGCTGTTCATCGACAACATCTTCCGCTTCACCCAGGCCGGCGCCGAAGTGTCCGCCCTGCTGGGCCGCATGCCCTCGGCCGTGGGCTACCAGCCGACCCTGGCCACCGAGATGGGCGAGCTGCAGGAGCGCATCACCTCCACCAAGAAGGGCTCCATCACCTCCGTGCAGGCCGTCTACGTGCCCGCCGACGACTACACCGACCCGGCGCCCGCCACCACCTTCGCCCACCTGGACGCCACCACCAACCTCTCCCGCGAACTGTCGGCCCTGGGCATCTACCCGGCGGTGGATCCCCTGGCCTCCACCTCCCGGCTGATGGATCCGCGCATCCTGGGCGAGCTGCACTACAACACCGCCATGCGGGTCAAGGCCATCCTGCAGAAGTACAAGGAGCTCCAGGACATCATCGCCATCCTGGGCATGGACGAGCTGTCCGACGACGACAAGCTGGTGGTGGCCCGGGCGCGCAAGATCCAGCGCTTCCTGAGCCAGCCGTTCTTCGTGGCCGAGACCTTCACCGGCATGGCCGGCAAGTACGTGAAGCTCGAGGACACCATCCGCGGCTTTCGGCGAGATCTGCGACGGCAAGTGGGACCACCTGCCCGAGCAGGCCTTCTACCTGGTCGGCACCATCGAAGAAGCCGTGGAGAAGGCGGAAAAACTGGCTAAGGCCTGAGGCGCGCCATGACCGACTCCATCCTCCTCGAGGTCCTCACCCCCGAACGCCAGATCTTCTCGGCGGAGGTGGCCGACCTGCAGTTCCCCACCGCCGACAACGGCTACTACGGCATCCTGCCCGGCCACACGCCGCTCATCACCCCGGTGGGCGACGGCCTGGTGAGCTTCACCCAGGGCGACCACAAGCACTGGCTGACGGTGTTCGGCGGATTCGCCGAAGTGGGCCCCGACCACGTCACCATCCTGGCCCGGGTCAGCGAGACCGTGGACATGATCGACGTGGAGCGGGCCGAGGCGGCCCGCCTGCGCGCCCTGCAGATCCTGAAGGAAGCCACCAGACCGAACCCGACCTGGACAACGCCCAGGCCCGGCTGCGCGCCAGCCTCATCCGCCTCGCCGCAGCCGGACGCCCCGGGGGTCATGGGTTCTGATCGAGCCCCCGCCAAGCGTCCGTTGTCCCGCCCATCGTGCCTTCCGGTCGGCTTCGGGTTCCGGTTTCCTGCGCCGACCCACTGTTGCGTGGTCCGCTTGCATCGTCCTTCGCTTCGCTGCGGGCGATGCAAGCGGCCACGCTGGTCCTTCCCCCAGGGACGAGTCGATTCGTCTTCGTTACGATGAACAAAAATTCAAAACAACCATCCCGGGACCCTGGTCATTCCAGGGAGCGGTCTTCTCGCCCCCATGCCGCCAGCCGAAGGAACCCCCAACCCAGGCGGGGAAGGACAGCGTGAGACCTTGGCGCACGCGCAGGAGGCGAAGCCGACGAGCATGCGGCAAGGCTCTCACGCACCGGTGGGTCGGCGCAAAAGCACGGAACCCGCAGCCAACCGCAGGCAACGACGGGCGGAACAACGGCCGTCACCGTCGATCTACCAGTTGAACCGCGCGTCCTGGTCCAGCATCCGGATGCGCGGATCGGCGATGGCCGCGATCTGGGGCAGCATGATCGGCCGGTCGCCGGGGGTCAGGTGGTAGATGCCCACCGGCACGTGGGGCTTGAGCTTCTTCAGTTCCCGGCCCAGCTTTTCCGGGGTCAGGTGCTTGGAGGCTTCGGCCAGCCAGGCCTGCTCGTTGGGGAAGCTGGCCTCGGTGATGAACAGCTTCAGGTTCCTGGTCTTGTTGGCCACCTGGTAGACCTGGTCGGTTTCGGCGGTATCCGAGGAGAAGATGAAGGCGGAGTGGTCGTCCTCCACCAGGTAGCCGACGCAGGGCACCAGGTGGTTCACCGGGATGGGGGTGATGCGCAGCCCCTTCCAGCTCATAGGTCTTGCCGGGCCGGATTTCCGAGAAGCGGATGATCGGGTTGTCGGGGCTGGGGATCACCGAGAAGTCCGGCCACAGCTCATCGTTGAACAGGTGCCGGCGCAGGGCGTCCAGGGTCTCGGGCAGGGCCCGGATCTCCACCGGCACCTCGGTGTGGCCGAAGATGTTCTTGGTGAAGAAGGGCAGGCTGCAGATGTGGTCCAGGTGCGAATGGGAGATGAAGATCTGCCGGATCCCGGCCTGTTCCCGGACGTTCCAGCGCCTGGGTGAGCGAGCCGGCGTCGATGGCCAGCACGCCGTTCACCAGCAGGCCGGTGAGCCTGTAGCCCTCGGCCTCTCCCCCGGAACACCCTAGAACCCGCAGTTCCATGCGACCTCTGGAATCGTGTCAGAACCTGATGCCGCCGTAGAGCGCCACCTGGAGCGAAGGGGCCATGGCCTTGCGGAAATCGTCAGGTGGAGCTGGTCGAATCGGGGCTGGTGAGGGGCACGGCCACTTCCAGGCGGACGAAAGGGCTGACCACGGGCGTGGGGACGGCGAGGCCCACCCCGGCCTTCACCCAGGGCCGGACCAGGGTGGTGCTGTCGGCCGTTGTCCGTGGTGGTGGTGAGCTTCTCGGAACGCATGTCCAGGCCGGCATGGAGGTTCAGGAGGAACTTCCAGTCCGCCTGGACGCCGATGGCCACGTACTGGTCGCCGAACTTGCCGATGGTGGTGCCGCCGACGGTGAGGTCGTCCGTGGTCTTGGGATGGTAGGTGACCGCGGCGCCCAGTTCGGCCACCTTCAGGTCCAGGAAGGTGTAGGCGGCGCGGAAGCCGCACGCCCGTGGGGCTCGCCGCATCGTAGTTGCCGATCCGCAGGGCCGGGATCGGTGCCGTTGAACGTCTCGGCCCGCCCGATCTCCTTGTCCAGCAGCAACCCGAATTCGCTTGCCTGCGCCGGCACGGAAGCCATGCCACAAAGGAGCAGCTCCGATGGCAAAGGCATTTTTCATGGCCGGCTCCCTCGCAAGACTATAGCAGCAATATTCCTAGCGAAGGGTGCCAAGGTCAACCTCCTTTGCTAATCTCGTACCATGCGAGCGCAGCTGCAGTATCTCCTGCTGGACGGATTCGATCCGGACACCGGGGAACTGGCGCTCCGGGTGCGGGTGGACGGCGAGGCTCCCGAGGAGGTCCGGTTCCTGCGCCTGAAGCTGCACCTGGGCCGCTCCGGCGACCCGCTCCAGCCCCTGCGGCGGGAGCTCCAGACCCAGGTCCAGATGCCCATCCCGCAGCTGTGGGACCGGGGCCTCAAGATCGTCATCCGCGCCATCGAGGACGAGCTGGCCGCCCCGGAAGGCCGGAACCCCAACCGCTACACCTGGGTCCAGACCCAGCTGCTGCACCCCACCGACGAGCGCAGGGGCACCCTGAACCATCCGGTGGCCCGCCAGGCGGAGGTGCTCTGGGACTGGGCCCAGCGCACCGACAAGGAGGGCGACGCCGCCCACGCCATCGAGCTGCTCGAGCGCATGCTCCTGCTGGCCCCCCAGCACGGGGCCGCCCTGGCCTGGCTGTGCGTCGCTGCTGCGCCAGCAGTCCATGATCGAGGAGCTGGCGGACGTCACCGAACGGCTCCTGCTGGTGAACCCCGGCAGCCCCGAGGCCCTGCTCATGCGCGGCGAGGCCCTGCTGCAACCTGCACCGGCACCAGGAGGCCGGGGAGGCCTTCGCCAGGCTGCTCAAGGCCAACCCGGTGCACCCCCTGGCCCACCTGGGCGCCGCCCAGGCCCGGAGCCTGGCCGGGGGCGACCCCTGCCCGCACCTGGACGCCGCCCTGGAGCTGGACCGGGAAGCCACCCTGTCGGTGCTGCGGGAGACCTTCGACTACCGGGTCCTCAACCGCCAGCCCCAGGAGAACACCTACCCCATGGACCTCCTGCCCACCCTGCTGGGGGTCTCCCCGGGCGAGGTGGAGACCTTCTGCCGCGAGCGCGGGCTCCCGGTCACCGGCCCCGGGGGCAGCGTCCGGGAAACCGAACTGTCCCGCTGGGTCACCATCCAGAACCGCTACCAGCTCCTGCCCATGGGCCTGCACTGGCTCGCCCCGACCCCCAGGCACATCCCCGAACTGCCCTGACCCCTGCCCGAGGAGCCCCATGGCCGCCCTGCTCGCCACCGACCTGCCCTTCCCCGCCTTCCGCCGCGGCAAGGTCCGCGACGTCTACGACCTGGGCAGCCGCCTGCTGCTGGTGGCCACCGACCGCATCTCGGCCTTCGACTGCATCATGCCCGAGGGCATCCCGGACAAGGGCCGGATCCTCACCCAGGTGGCCAATTTCTGGTTCGGCGCCACCCGGGACATCCTGCCCAACCACCTGGAGGCCACCGAAGTGGAAGCCTTCCCCGCCGAGCTCCGGCCCTACGCCGAGACCGCTGAGGGGCCGCTCCATCCTGGTGCGGCAGGACCGCCCCGCTGCCGGTGGAGTGCGTGGTGCGCGGCTACCTGGCCGGCTCCGGGCTCAAGGAATACGTCCGCAGCGGCACCGTCTGCGGCATCCCCCTGCCCGCCGGCCTGCGCAACGCCGACCCGCTGCCCGAGCCGATCTTCACCCCCTCCACCAAGGCCGAGGAAGGCCACGACGAGAACATCGATTTCGCCGCCATGGCCGGCCTGATCGGCCCGGACCTGGCCGCCCGGGTGCGCGACCTGAGCCTCGCCCTCTACCGCCGGGGCCGGGAGCTGGCCCTGGAGCGGGGCATCCTGCTGGCCGACACCAAGTTCGAATTCGGCCTGCTGCCGGGCGGCGAACTGATCCTGATCGACGAGGCCCTCACCCCGGATTCCAGCCGCTACTGGCTGGCCGACAGCTGGCGGCCCGGCGCCAACCCGCCCAGCCTGGACAAGCAGTTCCTGCGCGACTACCTGGAGTCCCTGCCGGACTGGAACAAGCAGCCCCCGGCGCCGCACCTGCCGGAGGCGGTGATCGAGGGGGTGCGCAGCCGCTACCTGGATCTGGCCGGGCGGTTCGGCGTCAAGGTCTGATCACTGGCTTCGGGCCGCCGCGGGGAGTTCCTGTCCAACAAATTGGCAATTGAATTTCCAATTTGTTAACTATCTCTATTCATTTAAATTTCGATGGGAATCACCTGGATGGCGCTCGCCTTGATCAGCGCATGCACCTCCTGCCCCGGAGCCAGCCCCAGATCATGGCAGGCCCACGCGGTGACCAGCGCCTCCAGCGGCATCCCCGCGTCCAGCCGCACGCGCTGCAGGGCCCCCAGAGGCTCGATGGCGACCACCGTGGCGGGCAGGCGGTTGCGCTGCGACACGAGCCCATGGGGCCCCCGCTCCAGCGACACCCCTTCGCCCCGGATGCAGGCGTAGGCCTCGCGGAACTCGCCGCCGGGATCCGGGGCGTACAGCTGGACGACGCCCACCTCCAGCCGCAGCAGGCCCTCGGCCCGGCCCACCACCCGGGCCCGGTGCACCTCGCCGATCTGGGCCCGGGCGGCGTCTCCGGTGGAGGAAAGCACCTCGGCCGGGGCGCCGTCCCGGATGATCCGGCCTTCGGCCATGAGCAGCATGCGGTCGCCCAGGGCCAGGGCCTCCTGCGGGTCGTGGGTCACCAGGATCGCGGGAACGCCCAGGGCCTGCAGGATCTGCCGCAGGCTGTGGCGCAACTGGTCGGCGCCGGCCCGGTCCAGGGAGGCGAAGGGCTCGTCCAGCAGCACCAGCCGCGGACGCGGGGCCAGGGCCCGGGCCAGGGCCACGCGCTGCTTCTGGCCGCCCGAGACCGCCGCCGGCCGGCGCTCGGCGAAGGCCTCCAGGCCCATGAGCCGGATCAGCTCGGCCACCCGGGCCCGGCGCTCGGCACGCGGCCAGCCGTGCAGGCCGAAGCCGATGTTGCCCGCCACGCTCAGGTGCGGAAACAGGGCGGACTCCTGGAACACGTAGCCGATGCCGCGCCGGGCCGCGGGCAGGGGCGGCCGGTCCGGATGGAACCAAGTTTCCCCTCCGGCCTGGATCAGGCCGCCATCCGGCAGCTCCAGGCCGGCCAGGCAGCGCAGGACCGTGGTCTTGCCGCAGCCGGAGGGTCCGAACAGCACCGTCAGGCCGAAACCGCCGAGGTTCAGTTCGAACTCGGCCTCGATGGTCGGTCCCGCCGGGAAGCGCTTGCTGAACCGGACCTTCATGCCCGCTCCCGGGCGCGCAGCCAGGCGGTGCAGGCCAGCACCGCGAAGGCGAAGGTCAGCAGCAGCATCGCTGTCCGGTTGGCGCCGGCCAGGTCGAACGCCTGCACCTGGTCGAAGATGGCGATGGAGGCGGTGCGGGTTCGGCCAGGCAGGTCGCCGCCGACCATCAGCACCACGCCGAATTCGCCGATGGCGTGGGCGAAGCTGAGGATCAGCCCGGACAGCAGGCCGCGCCAGGCCAGCGGCAGCGCCACCCGGAAGTAGACGCCGGAGCGCCCGGAGCCGAGCGTGCTGGCCACCTCCATCAGCCTGCGGTCCACGCCGCCCAGGGAGGCCACCAGGGGCTGCAGGAAGAACGGCATGTTGGTGATCACCTGGGCCAGCAGCAGGCCCTGGAAGCTGAACACCAGGCGGGTCCCGGTCAGGCTCTCCCAGGCCGCCCCGATGGGGCTGTGCGGGCCCAGGGCGACGATCAGGTAGAAGCCCAGCACCGTGGGCGGCAGCACCAGGGGAATGGAGGTGACGGCCTCCAGCAGCATCCGGCCCTTGAAGCAGCCATAGGCCAGGGGCCAGGCCAGGAGGATGCCCAGGGGTGCCAGCAGGCACGTGGAGCCGCCGGCTAGCCGGAGACTCAGGCGGATGGCCTCCCAGTCCATGTCAGGGCTTGCCGTAGCCATGCCGGGCCAGCACAGCCTGGGCGTCCGGCCCTACGATGAAGTCCCGGAAGGCGCGGGCCTGGTCCTGCGCGGGGCTGCGCTTGAGGATCACCCCCGCCTGGCGCAGGGGCGGGTAGGCCGCGGCGGGCACCGTCCAGACCTCGCCCTGCTGGCGCAGGACCGGGTTGTTGGCCTGGGCGGCGGAAACGAGCCCCGCCTCGGCCGCGCCGGTCTGCAGGAACTGGGCCGCCTGGGCGATGTTGTCGGCGAACACCAGGCGGGCCTTCACCTGGTCGTAGATCCCGGCCGAGCGCAGGGCGGCCTCCGCCGACCGGCCGTAGGGGGCCGTCCGGGGATTGGCGGTGGAGACCTTCTTGACGGACGGGCTCAGCAGCACCTTCCAGCCGTCCCGGGCCGGATCCAGCGCCAGGTCCTTGCGCACCCACAGGACCAGGCTGCCCATGGCATAGGGGAACGGCACCTCGGTCAGCCCGGCCTTCTGCAACTGGGCCGGAAAACCCTCGTCCGCGGCCAGGAAGACGTCGAAGGGTGCGCCCTGCAGGATCTGGGCGGTGAGGCTGCCTGAGGCGCCGTAGGACAGCTGGAGCTGGACGCCGGGATGCCCCGCCTCGAAGCCGGCCTTGAGTTCCTCGAGCACCCCGCGCAGATCGCCCGCGGCGGCCACGGCCACCTGCACCGGGCGGGTCTGGGCCTGGCAGAAGCCGCCGAGGGCGACGGCGATGGCAAGCAGCAGGGTGCGGGGTTTCATGGCCACTCCAAGGCGACGGGACGATGTATGATAGCTCATACATCGAAACGGCCGCTCCCCCTTTTGTTGCCGCCCGGCATCCCCCAGGTTCCCGGTCAACGCTGCTTGAGCAGTTCCTGGAAGGCCGATACCCGGTCGGCGATGGCGGCCCCGGCTTCGGCCTCCATGGCGCGGAACTGGGCCAGCGCCATGCGGCCGGTTTCGGTCACCTGGGCGCCGCCGCCCCTGTCGCCGCCCTTGCTGGTGGTCACCACCGGCTGCAGGAAACAAAGGTTCATCTCGTCCAGCAGGTGCCGGGTCTTCCAGTAGCTGAGCCCCAACTTGCGCCCGGCGGCGGCGATGGACGCGGTCGCCTGGATGGCCTCCAGCAGGTCGGCCTTGCCCGGGCCCATGGCGAAGATGTCGCCGCAGGTGAGCCGGATTTTGAGCGTAGCCAGGGAACGGTCAGTCATTGCTGGAAAAGCATGCGCCCAAACCGGTTGCGTGCCTACCTCAGACTTCGATCGGCTTGAGGATGAGCGCGCCGATCATGACCATGAAGACTGCGGTCTCCGAAGCCGGCCCCCAGTAGCGTCCGACCAGGGCCATGAGAAGGCCGAGCGCGAAGGAAGCGATGAAGGTCCCCTTCAGGTTGCCAAGCCCGCCGACGATGACCACCGCGAAGCTGACGAGCAGCGTCATGAAGCCCATGTAGGGATTCACCGACGTGATGGGTGCGTAAAGCACGCCGCCAAGGGCCGCCAGGCAGCTGCCCAGGACGAACACGTAGCAGAAATAGCGGTCCACTTCGATGCCCAGGCCCCGGACCGCGTCCTTGTCCTCCAGGCTAGCCACGACGATCTTCCCCACCACCGTGTATTTGAAGAAAAGCCAGAGCGCACAGGCGACCGCGATGGCCAGGACGATGATCACCACCCGGAAGGTCGGCAAGGTCGCCCCGAACAGGGTCAGTTCGGTCCCGATGGGATCGGACAGCGGTTTCGGAGTCGCTCCCCAGACCCACTTGATCAGGTCCACGCCGATCAGGACGACGGCATAGGTGGCGATGATGGCGTAGTCGATGGACACGCCGTAAAGCCGCCGCACAACGAACCGCTCCACCGCGTAGCTGATGGGGATGGTCAGCAGGACCGCCGCGGCCGCGCACAGGAAGAAGTGACCGTGGGCCAGCGGGAGCAGGGTCAGCATGAAATAGGCACCGAGGGTGTAGATGAATCCGTGGGCGAAATTCACGATCCTCATGGTCCCGAACGTGAGGGAGAGTCCCACGCTCACCAGGTAGAGGATGGCGCCGATGGTGAGGCCGTAGGCGATCGTGCTCAGCATGGGGTGGCTTTCATGTGCGCTCCGCGAAAAAGCCCCAAACGCCTCTCCGGAACCTGAACACGACGATCAGCAGCGCGATCCCCAGGAACATCTCCCAGTGCGGGATGTACGAGGCCAGGTAGTTGCTGATGCTCATGTAGAGCACGCCGCCGGTCAGCGCGCCGCACAGGCTGGCCGGGCCACCGATGAGGGTGGCGAAGATGACCTCCACGTTGCGGTTGGGATCGATGAAGCTGGGAGTGACGTAGCTGTAATTGAGGATCGACAGGGCGCCGGCGAAGGCGCTGATAGCCGCCGACAGCACGAAGGTCGCCCACTTGTACCTGAAGGTGTTGTAGCCGAGGAACTTCACTCGCACCTCGTTCTCCTTGATCGACTTGACCAGGAGCCCGAACGGCGAGGACGTGAGCTTGCGCAGCAGGTAATAGGTCAGGAGCAGGCAAACCAGCGAGAAACCGAAGATGACTGGCTTCCGGCCGAAGTCCATGGGGCCCAGGTGGGCGAAGGAAGCCGACATTCCGTCCTCTCCGCCCGTGTACTTCGCCAGCAGGACCAGGATGACGAAATAGCCGACCTGGTTGAATGCAAGGTTGATCAGCGCAAAGCAGGCACCGGTGGTGCGAACGATGACCGGGCCCAGCACCAGGGCGGTCAGAGCGCCCGCCAGGATCCCCCCCGCCACGGCCAGGATCGGGTTCGGCGAGACATATTGCGCGAACAGGGTGACCCCGTATGCTCCGGCCCCGAAATAGAGCATGTGCCCGAAGGAGAGCCGGCCCATGAAACCGTAGAGCAGGCTGAAGCCCATGACGTAGATGCAGAAAATGATGAAATCGGTGGACCGGTCCAGCCCGAGGACATGCGGGGCGGCCAGGAAGATCGCGGCGATGACTCCCACCTCGGCCAGCGGGGTCCAGCGCCATTTCCAGTTCGGCCGTGCGGGCTCGAATTCGCGATTCATGGTTTCGCCTCATGATTGTCGTCAAGGGGCGGGGGAACCCCGCGGGGTCCCCCCGTCATTCCTTCGCTAGATGAGGCTCTCCAGGAACTCGGCCTGGTTCATGACCAGCCCGATCTTCTTGAAGATCACGTTCTCGGCGTAGTCCTGCTCGTACTGGGTGTCGGTGCCGGTGCAGTCGCCGATGACGATGACCCGGTAGCCCTTGTCGTAGGCCGAGCGGGCCGTGGACTCCACGCACCAGTTGGTGTGGAAGCCGACCACCGCGACGGTGTCCACCAGGTTGGTCCTGAGGGTGTAGTCCAGGGCCGTGGAGTGAAAGGCGTCCAGCGTCTTCTTGCCCCGCAGCACGATGTCCCCCTTCTGGGGTTCAAGCTCGGGAATGATCTCGGGACCCGGGGTCCCCTTGACCCAGGCGCCGGTCACGGGCTTTCCGTCGATCTGCCAGGCGGTGGGCATGTCGATCTCCAGGCCGCGCAGGCCGCACATGCCCGGGCCTTCCCGATCGATCTCGGGGAACCCGGGCTCGAAGCTTTCGAACGGGCAGTAGATGATCTTCTTGACCCTGGGCCGGGCCTGGCTCACCAGGTTCACGAGGTTGGGGATCACCTGGCGCTTTTCCAGTTGCTCGGCGATGAACTGGTACATGGAACCGCCGGGCTTGAGGAAATCGTACTGGGCCTCGATCAGCACGATCGCGGTGGATTTTGCGTTGATCCGGTGCTTGGCCATGCTGGCCTCCTGTTTTCGTATGCACGGCATACGGCTGCTGTTGATGGTTGCTGCCTAGAGGTATCGCTCGAGCGTCGCTTTGGCCCGGATTTCCTCCCGGTCCATCACTTCGCGCACGATCCTCCCTTCCTGCATGATGTAGAGGCGGTCGGCGAGCATGCCCACCACCGAAAGGTTCTGTTCCACGATGAACATGGCGAGGTTGCCACGCATTCCATTCAGTACGTTCAAGATGTCATTGATAGTCCCGGCCGCCAGGCCTTCGGTCGGCTCGTCGATGAGCAGAAGTTTGGGGTTTCCGACCAGGGCCCTGCCGATCAGGAGGATCTGGCGCTGGCCTCCGCTCAGGCCGCCGGCCGGGACATCGAGGAACTGCTCGATCTTCGGATAGAGACTGACCACCTTGGCGATCGCCTCGGGCAGCCGCTCCCGGGTGGGATAGGCCGCCAGTTCGATGTTCTCCCGCACCGTCAGCTGAGAAAAGACCCGCTTGTCCTGGAAAACATAGCGCAGGCCTGAGCGTGCGATCCGCTCGGGCCGCAGCCCCGCAACGTCCTTGCCCTGGAAGGCGATGCTTCCCTGCCTGGGTTTCAGGAAACCCGAAATGGTCTTCAGCAGCGTGGTCTTGCCGGCCCCGTTCCGGCCGGCGAGGAACACGATCTCCCCGGGGTCGATCCTGAGGGAGATGTCCTGGAGCACCACCGCCGGCCCGTAGGCCACGGTGACATTTCCTACACTGAGCATGTGAGCCCCTCTTCCTTGCCCCAGTAGACCTCGCGCACTAGGGGGTCGCACAGGACGTCCGCGGGCACCCCTTCGGCGATCAGCCGCCCCTCGTGCATGACGCAGAGCCGGTCCACCAGGTCGACGATCCTGGAGATCTTGTGCTCGATGATCACCAGCGTCAGGCTGTCCTTGATCCGGTGTACCAGGCGCAGGACCTCGGTGATCTCCGCGTCGCCAAGCCCCGCGAACGGCTCATCCAGAAGCAGCAGCTTCGGCCTCAGGGACAAGGCGATCGCGATCTCGAGCTTGCGCTTCTCGCCGTAGGACAGTTGGGAGGTCATCACCTGGGCCTTGGGTGCGATGCCCATCATCTCCAGGCTCTCCATGCAGGCGGCGGTCACGCCGGGTTGCTGGAAGGGCGAGAAGAAGAAGCGCAGGACCCCGGCCCCCTGCTTGCAGAACCGCCGGTGGGCCAGCACAAGGTTGGCCAGCACCGGCAGGGAGTCGAACACCGAGACCAGCTGGAACGTCCTGACGATCCCCTGGAGCACGCGTGCCTGCGGCGCCCACCGGGTGATGTCGGCGCCTTCGAACAGGATCCGGCCCCCGGAGGGCGGGAACAGGCCCGTGAGGAGGTTGAAGAAGGTCGTCTTGCCGGCCCCGTTGGGGCCGATGACGCCCACCGCCTCTCCTTGACGAATGCTGAACGTCATCTGGTCCACGGCCCGGAAGCTGCCGAACCGGCGCGAAACCGCGCGTGTTTCCAGGAGGGCCGGCGTGGACATCAGTAGCCCAGGTCCTTCAGGACCGGCAGGTATTCCTCGCCGGTGTAGGCGCCGATGATCCGCACCAGGTCGTCCTTGTTCTTGCGCTCCTTCTCGCCCTTGCCCACCACCACGTAGGCGCCGTACTTGAACACCGGCTGGTGGTCGGCGCGCCAGACGCCGGGGCCTTTCATGGAATCGAACGCGGGATGGGCCATGATCGCCTTGGCGACAGCCGCGGGATCCAGCGACTGGGCCAGTTCGATGCCGCGGACTGCTTCCCGGACGCCGATGTAGGCCATGGCGGCGTAGGGATCGGGGGGATGGTTGTATTCCTTCTCGAACCTGCTGGTGAACTCGTTGGAGGCCTTCACAATGGCCGGGTCGGTGAAGCCCTCCATGTTGTAATACCAGGACATCATGGAGTAGACGCCCGCCAGCGCCTCGGGCTGAACGCCGCTGCCGAAGATATTGGTCATCCAGTCGAACCAGACCTTGGTCTTCCGGTTGAGGCCGGTTTCGTAGGACTGCTTCAGGACGTTGATGGCGTCGACGCCCCAATGGGCCATCATCACGATCTCGGGCTTTTCCTCGGCGATCTTGGTGAGGTAGGAGGTGTAGTCGCTGGTGCCCACCGGCGACTCGACGTACTCGGCCTTGATCCCGCGCTTGGCGAAGGCGGCCTTGGCGCCGTCCCACTGGTCCCTGCCGAAGGCATAGGCCGGCCCGAAGAAAACTATCTTCTTGAGCTTGAGCTTGTCGGCGATGTAGGAGGCGCCGGCATAGCCGATGGAGTAGGCGCAGCCGTGGATGGCGAAGGTGGACTCGGCCATCTCGCTCTTGTCGAACATGGTGATGGCGACGACGTTCACCGGGAAATAGGGCACGGGCGACTTCTTGACCTCCTTGTTGATGGCGGCGGAAAGCGGGGCGAAGGTCTGGCCCAGGATGAAGTCGGCCTTATTCTCGGTGAGCATTTCCCGGAAGCGCCGGATGGCGATGTCCGGTTTCGATTCATCATCCTTGATGACGAATTCCAGCGGCACTTTCGCACCCTTCAGCTTCACCCCGCCGGAGGCGTTCACCTCCTTGATGGCCAGCTTGGCTCCCTCCAACTGCACCGGCCCGATCGGCGACGCGGCCCCGGTCATGCCGAACATCAAGCCGGCCGTGACTTTCTTGGGCGCTTGGGCCCTGCCGCCTGCCGCGCCGGCCGCGCACAGCACGAGCACAGCGGTGACAAGACGCACCACTTCCTTCAGGCGATTTGGCATAGCACCTCCTCTTTTTCTGGAAACGGTTGAAGACGACCCGCGCCGTCGTGGCGCGGCGGCGGATGGCTGGACCTGCCTGGGATTGTCTGCTGCTACTGGGAAACGAATGTCTTCCAGGTGCTTCCTTCTGAACTCTCCTGGATCTGTCTGATCAGGTGGCGATTGTGGATATTGAAAGCCTGCTCTGCCTTCTGCCCGTCACGCTGTTCCAGCGCCTGGATGATGCCCAGGTGCTCCTTGACCAGCTGCGGGAGCACCAGGTCGATGTGCATGGCGATGGGCCGCATCTTGTGCTTGATGGTGTCGAGCATCTCCCGCAGCAACGCGTTGCCGCAGACTTCGTACACCAGGCCGTGGAACTCGAAGTCCAGCTTTGAGTATTCGACCAGATCCCGGGTCTGGATCACCTTGCGCTGCTCATCCAGGCTCTCCTTCATCTTCCGGATGGTCCCCTCGTCGATGTTGAGGACCGCGCCCCGGGCCGCCAGGCCCTCCAGGGCCTCCCGCACGGTGTACAGCTCTATGGCCGCAGCAGGCGTGAGTTCCACCATGAACACGCCGCGGTTGGCGATCTCCGTCAGCAGGCCTTCCTGGATCAGCCGTTGCACAGCCTCCCAGATGGGGGTCCGGCTCGTGCCCAGTTCCTTGGTGAGCTGCTCCACATTGATCCGGCTGCCGGGCTCGAAGCGATGAATGGCGATCATCTCCTTCAGCGCGGCATAGACCTGATTGCTCAGTTTGACCTTGGTGATTTCGACCATTTTGGGATTTCCTTGGGTTACTCTATCTCACCCAAGAGGCATGTCAAGAATTTCATGAAATACGAAAAATGAAATTTCAACAAACGTTCAAAGGCGACGTTGTCCGGAAAGCGTTGATGGTCGCAAAAAAAAGGGCCCCCATGATGGGGGCGTCCTTCTGCTGATGGTTCGAGGCGGCAAGATCCCTGGCGCGGCCGGCGCGCCGCCAGGATCAGACCACCATCACCGGGCACAGGGCATGGCCCGCGCCGTGGAGCCCAGCCCACATGCGGCGAACGGACCTCGTTTCCCGGGACCCGATCACGATCAGATCGCTGCCGCGCACCCGGCTGATCGCCACTGTCACATCGGCCACCGTTCCTTCGAGCACTTCGGTCTGGATTTTCCCGGGGACAGGCCCGACTTCACGCCGGAGCCGCTGCGCCAGCGCTTCGGCTTTGGCCAGACGTTTCGCCATCGCCTTTTCGCAGTACGGAGCGCCCAGGTAGTCAGGAACCGGCGGGTACGCCACGGCGATGCACAGATCGGCCGACTGCATCCTCCGGGCCGTTTCGCCCACCATCCGCGCGGCCTGCCCGGAACCGTCCAGCCCATCGGCCACCAGCAGAATATGGTCGTACATAAAGCCTCCCCTGTGCGGACCGAGGCCCGCTCCGATGTCCCGAAATGGCGGTATTGGGTTTGAGTTGAATTAAAATTCAATCAAGCTCAAGCCTGTTCGGGTGGTCGCCAACCGTTGCCGGCTAACCCCATTCCATGGATTTCATCCATGTCCACCGGCCATCCGGTGCTGTCCACGGTTCCAAGATCGCACCCGCCAGTAGACCTGGCAATGGTTTGCTTAATTGATTTCTTTATCTATCACATTACTTTAAATAAAGCGTAATCTGGGCCCATGGACCTGAGCCCTTCCACGATCATCCAGCTGCGCGCCTTCGAGGCGGTGGGCCGGCAAGGCAGCTTCAAGCGGGCGGCTGAAGAGCTGTTCGTGACCCAGGCGGCGCTCAGCCACCATGTCCGCCACCTGGAGCAGGACCTCGGCGTCCAGCTGATCCGGCGCCTGCACCGGCGCATCGAGCTCACCGCCGAAGGCTCCCAGCTGCTCACGGACAGCGCGCGGGCCCTGGGGGCGCTGTCCGCGGCCCTGCGCAGCGTGCGCCGCGCCGCCAAGGAGGATGCCCTGACGGTGGGGGTGTCCCCCTACTTCTCCCTGCGCTGGCTGACCCCCAGGCTCGGCAACCTCTGGCTGCGCCATCCGGGCATCAACCTGCTGCTGCACCATACCTACCGGTCCGGGGATTTCGCGCACGACCGGGTGGACGCCGAAATCACCTGGGGCCCCGGCAATTGGCCCGGAGTGGAGTCGACCCTGGTGCTGAAGACCCGGCTCACGCCGGTCTGCACGCCCGAGTACCTGGAGAAGCTCGGGCCGGGCCTGCAGCCGCGCGACCTGCTGGGCCACCACCTGTTCTTCGAGGTGGACCGGGACCATTGGCGGCAATGGTTCGCCGCGGCCGGGGTGGACGACGCGGACGCCTTTGGCGCCGTGCGGATCGACGATCCCCACGCCCTCCGGCAGGTGGTGCTGGACGGGCACGGCTTCGGCCTGTTCTATGCCGAGCTGATCAAGGAGGACCTGCGCACGGGCATGCTGGCCCAGCCCTTCGAACTGGGCATCGATCCCGGCTGCGCCTACTACCTGAACCGCCCGCGCGACACGCCCGCCAGCGCCAAGCTGCAGACCTTCACCCGGTGGATCCTGGAAGAGGTGGCGAAAAGCCCGTTCGCCTAGTCGTGTCCGTTGTTCCGCCCGTCGGGCCCTACGGTCGCGTTCGGGTTCCGATTTTTTGCGCCGACCCACGGGTGCGTGGTCCGCTTGCAACGTCCTTGTATGTTTGCCTTGCTCCCCCGGAGCAAGGATCCTAAGGAGCCTTTGGAAGGGCCGGGGGGGATGGAGTTGCGAACGTCCACGGGATTAAAACTCGTAAGCGAGATGGCGCCCATCCCCTCATCGGCATCCATATAGCTGGACTACCATCAAGGGTCGAACTCGCATCTGCAAGGAAGGTGTTCTCGGTGCTGGGGTCCTTTCCGGGGGCGGAAAGGAGGGACCATGGAGGTCTCAATCAAACCAAGGTGGTTCGGCATCGACGTGTCCAAGGACACCTTCGATGTCAGTATGTTCCCGGGAGAGGCCCGGAAGGCGCCCCATATCAAGCTCCCCCGGTCCCGGCAGGGCTGCCAGGAGTGCTTGCACTGGGTGGATCGTCAGGTTCCCCAGGGCGAGGAATCAGCACTGGTCATGGAAGCCACCGGAGGCTATGGCAAGGAGATGGCGAACTGGCTTCTGTCCCTGCGCGCGGGTGTGCGGGTTGCCATTGCCCAACCCTGGCGGGTGCGTCAATACGCCAAGGGATTGGGGATGGTAAACAAGACCGATGCCCAGGATGCGATCATGCTGGCACGATACGGGGATACCTATAATCCTCGTTCCTACCAGCCAATGTCCCCTGCCTACGAACAGCTCCGAGCCCTGAGCCGGGAACGCGCCGCCATGGTCAAGGAGGCCATCCGACTGGGGAACCGGAACGAGATCCCCAGCAACTCCAAGGTTGCCCAGACCATCCGGGAGCAGACCTTGGCTCAGGTCAAGAAGGCCGTTGCGGACCTGGACCAGGCCATCAAAGCCCAGATCGCCAAGGATCCGGGGTTGAAGAAGGACTTTCGCCGACTACAGACGGTGCCGGGGGTCGGCCCAGTGGTGGCGGGAACCTTGATGGGAGAATGTGGCGACCTGAGAGACTTCGTTCACCACAAGGCCCTTCAGGCCTTTGCCGGAGTGGCCCCGGGTCTGGTCGAGAGCGGCACCTCGTTGCATGCCACGGCTCATATGACCAAACATGGGAGTGGCCGGCTACGCCAGGTCCTCTACATGGGGGCGATGGCCGCGGCGCGTGGGCAAAGCCCCGTGGCCCAAAGCTACGACCACCTACTGAAGGAAGGGAAACCGGCCATGGTGGCGCTCGGAGCGCTCATGCGCAAGATCCTGGTCACCTGCCGGGCGGTATTGCTGGAGGAACAGGACTACGATCCAAAGTACGTAAGGAAGGCCCCCTCAGAACCTATCTGAGCCATTTCCAGCGCTAGCTTTTCCCTCACAGCGGGCAGCAACGGCGTAGGCGGGCTGGCACGCAAAGCGCCAGCGGGCCGCAAAGGCCGTGACGCTTGCGGCGCGGGCTTTGCGACCTTGCGCGGCAGCCCGCCGGCCTATCCTGAGCCCGCAGGGAAAAGCGAAATCCGCCCCACCCCCTTGACGACCAACACACCATCTCGCTGCGCTGCGGGCGATGCAAGCGGCCACGCTGCTCCTTCCCCCAGGGCCGGGTCGATTCGTCTTCGTTTCATTGAACAAGCTTCAAAGCAACCATCCCGGGACCCTGGGCATTCCAGGGATCGGTCTCCTCGCCCCCATGCCGCCAACCGGAGGAACCCCAAACCCAGGCGGGGAAGGTCTGCGTGAGACCTTGGCGCACGCGCAGGAGGCGAAGCCGACGAGCATGCGGCAAGGCTCTCACGCACCGGTGGGTCGGCGCACCCGCAAGGAACCCGCAATCAACCGCAAGACACGACGGACGCCGCAATCAAGCTAGATGCCCCTGCCCAGGCGCTGTACCACTTCGGCTTCCAGGCGATCGAGCAGGGCGGCGTCGGAGGGGGCCACGAAGATGGTGTCGTCACCGGCGATGGTGCCGCCCAGGGAGGGCAGGTCGCCGCCGTCCAGGGCCAGGGCCATGGCCTGGGCGAAGCCCGGATTGGTCTTGATGATCAGCAGGAGCGGCGGGACCTTGCGCAGGGTGAAGCGGGGCGCGCCCGGACGCAGCGGGCCGCCCACCTGGTAGCGGCCGTCGGCCTTGTGCACCTGGAGCTTCTTCAGGTGGCGCGACAGGGTGGACAGCGTCAGGTCGAACCCGTCGGCCCGCAACAGCACCAGCAGGTCGGCCTGCTCGGGGATGTCGCGCTGGCTGAGGTGGTGGAGGATGGCCGAATCCAGGTTCATGACACCAATGTGCATAAATTTGCGCAAATTTGCAATAGGCAATGACGTTCATGAACCAATAAATTCACACAGGCACTGCATCTTTTGGGGTTGACCTGGGAGGCCAGACCTTGCACACTTTGCATTACGCACCTGGTAGTCCCGGGTTTTGCCCCCCATGCCGACCGATCTCCAGTCCCCCTCCGTTCCCGCCCTCCAGCCCACCTACCCGCCCTACCCCTTTCCCATCGTGCGCGGCGAGGGCGACCGGGTGTTCGATGACCAGGGCAACCCCTACTTCGACTTCTACGGCGGACATTGCGTCTGCTCCACCGGGCACAGCCACCCCAAGGTGGTGGAGGCGATCGCCGGGCAGGCCAAGGACCTGATCTTCTACAGCACGGCCGCCGATCTGCCGGTCCGCACCCGGGCCGCCGAGGGCCTGGTCCAGTTCGCCAATTCGGGCGAGCCTTCGGGCCTGGCCTCGGTGTTCTTCTGCAACAGCGGCGCCGAAGCCAACGAGAACGCCCTGAAGGTGGCGGCCCAGCTCACCGGGCGGACCCGGTTCGCGGCCTTCCAGGGCGGCTGGCACGGGCGCACCACCCTGGCCCTGTCGGTCACCGACGACCCCAAGATCACGGTCGGGCTGGAAAGCTTCCTGGCCGCACTGCGACCGGCTGCCCGCTCAACGACCTGGCGGCCCTGGACGCCTTCGACTTCGGCAGGACGGCGGCGGTGATCCTGGAGCCGGTGCAGAGCATGTCGGGGATCCGGCCGGCCCTGCCGGAATTCCTGCAGAAGCTGCGGGCCCGCACCCGGGCAGTGCGGCTGCATGCTGATCTACGACGAGGTGCAGACCGGCGTGGGCCGGCTGGGGCACCCCTACGTGGCCGGCCGCCACGGCGTCAGGCCCGACCTGGTCACCTCCGCCAAGGGCCTGGCCTCGGGCGTCCCCATGGGGGCGCTGCTGATGAGCGGGGCGGTGGCCGCGGCGGTCAGGCCCGGCGCCCTGGGCAGCACCTTCGGCGGCGGGCCGCTGGCCTCGGCGGCCCTGCTGGCCACCCTGCGGGTCATCCTGGAGGAGGGCCTGATGCCCAAGGCCCTCGTGCTGGAGGACATGATCCGGCAGGGGCTGAAGGGCACCTGCGTATCCGAGGTGGTCGGGCATGGCCTCCTGCTGGGCCTGAAGGTCCCCGGAGGAGCGGCCGGGCTCAAGGCCCACCTCATGAAACAGCGCATCCTGGTCGGGCGGCAGCGGCAACCCCGAAGTGCTGCGCCTCATGCCTCCCCTGAACCTGAGCCTGGTGGCGGTGTCCGCCCTGCTCGACGCCGTCCACGCCTTCAAGCAAGGAAACTGACATGCGACACGCCACCGGCATTCAAGACTTCGGCAGTGCGGGAGTGGAGGAGATCCTGGCCCGGGCTCAGGCCTGGAAGCAGCGGACCCCATCCCAGACACCTGGTGGACAAGATCCTCGGCATGGTGTTCTTCAACCCCTCCCTGCGCACCCGCGCCTCGTTCGAGGCGGTGATGGCCCGGGGCGGCGGCTCGAGCATCGTGCTGGAAGTGGGCAACGGCGTCTGGAAGCTGGAGGACCGGGAGGGCGCGGTCATGGACGGCGACCGGGCCGAGCACATCAAGGAGGCCGCGCCGGTGCTCTCCCGCTACGTGGACATGCTGGCGGTGCGCACCTTCGCCTCCGGCGCGAGCGACGACGCGGACAACGCCGACCCGGTCATGACCGGCTTCCGCACCCTCGGGCACGGTGCCCACCATCAGCATGGAGAGCGCCCGGGAGCACCCCTGCCAGGGCCTCGCCGACCTCATGACCGCCCGGGAGACCTTCGGCTCCACCCGGGGCCTGCCCGTCACCCTGGCCTGGGCGCCGCACATCAAGCCGCTGCCCAAGGCCGTGCCCAACAGCTTCCTGCTCACCGCCGCGGCCGCCGGCTGCGAGGTGCGGGTGGCCCACCCCAAGGGCTTCGAACTGCACCCCAGCGTCATGGCCGAGGCCGAGGCCTTCGCCAAGGCGACCGGCGGCAGCGTGACGGTCACCCACGACCTGGACCAGGCCACGGCCGGGCACCCGGGTGATCTACGCCAAGGCCTGGGGCCCCTCCACCGCCGCGCGGCCTGGGCGCCGAGGCGGTCAAGGCCTTCCCGGAATGGCTGACCTCGCCCCGGCACTTCGACCAGGCGGCCGGGGACGCCATCTTCATGCACTGCCTGCCGGTGCGGCGCAACGTGGAAGTGGCCGACGGGGTGCTGGACGGCCCCTGGTGCCGGGTGGTGGACGAGGCGGAGAACCGCTTCCACGTGCAGCGGTCGCTCATCCAGTGGCTGTTGGAACAGTAACGATAGCGAGGTCACCATGCCGGCACAGCCGCACCCCTTCGAGTCCCTGCGCAGCGCCGCCCAGTACGTCCGGCGCTTCCGCCACCAGCCGTTCGTGATCAAGCTGGGCGGCGAGATCCTGGACGACCCCGGCCCTGCGCCGCTCGGTCTGCGAACAGCTGGCCCTGCTGTGGAGCTTCTCCATCCCGCTGGTGATCGTCCACGGCGGCGGCGCCGGGCTGGACAAGCTGTGCGCCGCCATGGGCCTGGAGACCGCGCAAGGTGGCCGGGCGCCGGGTCACCTCACCCGAGGTGCTGGACGCCGCCAAGATGGCCTTCAAGGGCAAGATCCAGATGGATTTCATCGCCGACCTGGAAGCCGCCGGAATCCCCGCCGTGGGCCTTTCCGGCCAGGACGCCGGGCTGATCAGGGGCAACCGGCGCCCGCCGGTGGAGGTCGACGGCGAGATCGTCGACTACGGCATGGTGGGCGACGTGGCCGGGGTGGACCCGGCCCTGCTGCGCCACCTCCTGGCCGGCGGCTACGTGCCCGTGGTGGCGCCGTTCAGCGCCGACCGCGGACGGCCAGGTGCTCAACACCAACGCCGACACCGTGGCGGCCGAAGTGGCGGCGGCCCTGGGGGTGGAGAAGCTGTTCTTCGTGCTGAAGGTGCCGGGCCTGCTGTCCGACCCGGCCGACCCCAGCAGCCTGGTGCCCCTGGCCGACCTCAGGCCAGCTCGACGAACTGGCCCTGGCCGGCGCCATCAGGGACGGCATGCGGCCCAAGCTCGCCGCCGCCCGCAAGGCGCTGGACGCCGGCGTAGCCAGCGTCCACCTGGTCTCCGGGGTGCGCGCCGACGCCATCCTGGCCGAGGTGTTCACCAACGAGGGCAGCGGCACCATGCTGGTGGCCAGGCTGGGCGAGGAGGGCGCGTGATGGAACCCGCCGCGCTCCTGGAGGCCCTGGTCGCCATCCCCAGCGTGTCCGGCTCGGAGCAGGCCCTGGCCGACCACCTGACCGCCTTCCTGGCCGGCGAGGGCTTCCAGGTGCGCCGGCACGGCGCCAACCTCTGGTTCGAGCTGGGCGCCGAAGGGCCCCGGCTGCTGCTGGTGAGCCACCTGGACACCGTCCCGCCCTGCGCCGGCTGGAGCGCCGACGCCCTTTCGCCCTGGTGGGCCGGGGACCGGCTGTTCGGGCTGGGCGCCAACGACGCCAAGGGCTGCGTGGCCGCCATGGTGCTGGCCGCGCTGGCCCTGCGCGACCGGGCACTCCCGGGCTGCCGCGCGGTGTTCGCCTTCAGCGCCGGCGAGGAGGTGGGCGGCACCGGGCATCCAGGAGCTGCTGCCCGCTGCTGGGGCCGCTGGACGCGGCCGTGGTGGGCGAGCCCACCGGGCTCACCGTGGTCACCGCCCAGCGCGGCATGCTGATCCTCCAGTGCACGCGCCCAGGGCGAAGCGGCCCACGTGGCCCACGCCCACCTGGGCGAGAACGCCGTGCACAAGGCCGCCCGGGACATCACCCGGCTGGACGCCATGCGCTTCGAGCCGCACCTGCTGCTGGGCGAGGCCCGGGCCCAGGTGACCATGGTCGCCGGCGGCCTGGCCAAGAACCAGGTGCCCGACGTATGCGAATTCATGCGTGGACGTGCGCAGCACGCCCAACCTCGACCACGGCGCCCTCACCGCCATGATCACCGCCGAACTGGAAAGCGAAGTGAGCGTATTCTCCGACCGCTACCGGCCGGTGGCCACCGACCCGGGGGAGGCCGTGGTGCGCGCCGCCCTGGCCGCCGCCGGCACCCAGGGCGGCACCGGATCGGCCACCGCCTCCGACTGGGCCTACCTGGGCCACCTGCCCGCGGTCAAGGCGGGCCCGGGCGACACCTACCGCAGCCACCGGCCCGACGAGTGGCTCTCCCTGGGCGAGCTCAAGGCCGGCGCGGCCTTCTATGAGAAACTGGTCCTGAACTACGCCCGGATGGCGTCCCAGGAGTCCCACCATGGCTGAAGCACTCTGGGCGAAGGACCTGCCCCTGGACCTGCAACTGCACCGCTTCACCGTCGGCCAGGACCCGGTGACCGACCTCCAGCTGATGCCCTTCGACACCGAAGGCAGCGCCGCCCACGCCCGCATGCTGGGCGAGACCGGCCTCCTGCCCGAGGCCGAGGCCCGGGCCCTGGTGGGCGCCCTGCGCGGGCTGCGCCAGGAGGCCCTGGAAGGCCGGCTGGTCATCCTGCCCGAGGAGGAGGACTGCCACACCGCCCTGGAGCACGCCCTGACCGAGCGCCTGGGCGAGACCGGCAAGCGCATCCACCTGGGCCGCTCGCGCAACGACCAGGTGGCCACCGCCCTGCGCCTGCTCATGCGCGCCGCGCCTGCTGGACCTGGGCCGGAGCGTGCAGGCCGCGGCCGGGGCCCTGCTGGACCTGGCCCGGCGCGAAGCGGACACCCCGCTGCCCGGCTACACCCACATGCGCCGGGCCATGCCCTGCCACCTGGGGCATGTGGGCCGCGGCCTTCGCCGAAGGCCTGCTGGAGGAGCTTGAGGCCCTGCCCGCCCTGTGGGAGCGCCTGGACCGCTGCCCCCTGGGCGCCGCCGCCGGGTTCGGCCCGCCGATCCCCCTGGACCGCGCCCGCAGCGCCGAACTGCTGGGCTTCTCCCGGGTCCAGGCCAGCCCCATGGACGTGATGAACAGCCGCGGCCGCTACGAGCAGGCCATCACCGCCTGGATCACCTCGGCCTCGGGCACCCTGGAGAAGGCCATCTGGGACCTGGCGCTCTTCAGCACCGAGGAGTACGGCTTCATCCAGCTGCCCGACGCCTTCACCACCGGCTCCAGCATCATGCCCCAGAAGCACAACCCGGACGTGCTGGAACTGGCCCGGGCCCGGTGCCGGGAACTGCGCGGCCTGGCCGCGCTGCTCGCCCACCTCGCGGGCGGGCTGCCCTCCAGCTACCACCGGGACCACCAGCTCGCTCAAGGCGCCGTTCCTGGAGACCCTGGCCAAGGCCGAGGAGCTGTTCCGCATCTTCGCCCACCTGCTGCCCGGCCTGGAGATCCAGAAGGCGGCATGCCTGGCCGCCTGCAGCGAAGAGCTGCACGCCGCCAAGGCGGCCTCGCGCCTCGCCGCCGGCGGCATGACGTTCCGGGACGCCTACCGGCTGGTGGCCGAACAGCTCAAGGACGGCACCTTCGCCGCCGATCCCGGGCCCGCCCCGGGCGGCCTGGGATTGGATGCAGCCGGCGCCGCCCTGGAGGCCGCCCGCGCCTGGCTGGAGGCGCGCCGCGACCAGATCGACCGAACCAACGAACGGCTTTTCGCCTGGGGGAATCCATGAAACACAAAGCGCTGCTCGCCTTCTCGGGGGGCCTCGACACCTCCTACTGCGTGCTCTGGCTCAACGAGCAGGGCCACGAGACCCACACGGTCACCGTCGACACCGGCGGCTTCGGCCCGGCCGAGCTGGACCGGATCCACGCCCTGGCCCTCAAGCTGGGCGCGGCTTCGCACACCACCATCGACGCCCGGAGCGAGCTGTTCGCCGACTACCTGCGCCACCTGATCGCCGGCAACGTGCTCCGGGGCGGGCTCTACCCGCTGTCCGTGAGCGCCGAGCGGGTCTGCCAGGCCAAGCGCGTGGTGGCCCACGCCAAGCAGATCGGCGCCACCGCCCTGGTGCACGGCTCCACCGGCGCCGGCAACGACCAGGTGCGCTTCGACGTGGCGTTCCGCGCCCTGGCGCCGGAAATGGCGCTCATGGCGCCCATCCGCGAACTGGCCCCGAGCCGGGCCGAGGAGCGGGCCTTCCTGGCGGCGCGCGGCTTCGACTTCCCCGAGAAGGTGGAATCGTACAGCGTCAACGAGGGCATGTGGGGCACCAGCGTGGGCGGCAAGGAGACCCTGGACCCCTGGCAGCACCTGCCCGCCGCGGCCTATCCCGGCGGCGCGGTGGACCCCGCCAGGCCGCCGCGCACCCTGGTGGTCGCCTTCGAGAAAGGGCGTGCCCTGCGCCCTGGACGGCAAGCCCATGGACCCGGTGGCGCTGGTGCAGGCCCTCAACGAGCTGGGCCAGCCGTTCGGCATCGGCCGCGGCATCCACCTGGGCGACACCATCATGGGCATCAAGGGCCGGGTCGGGTTCGAGGCGCCGGCCGCGCACCTGCTGATCGCCGCGCACCGGGAGCTGGAAAAGCTGGTGCTCACCGGCAAGCAGACGTTCTGGAAGGAGTCCCTGGGCAACCTGTACGGCTCGATGCTGCACGAAGGCCACTTCTTCGACCCGCTCTGCCGGGACCTGGAGGCCTTCCTGGACTCCAGCCAGGCCACCGTCTCCGGCGACGTCCGGCTCCAGCTGCACCCCCTGGGCTTCCACGTGGAAGGGGTGCGCTCGCCCTTCGCCCTGGTGCGTCCCGACATGGCCAGCTACGGCGAAAGCACCCGGCTCTGGTCCGGGGCCGAGGCCGCGGGCTTCGCCAAGATCTTCGGCGTGCCGCAGATGGTCGCCCTGAAGGCCAGGTGATGCGCATCCACCTCGACAAGATCGCCTCGATCACGCGCAACCTGCACCTGGGCCGCTGGGTCACCCTCAGCGCCGAGGTGGAGGCCCGGGAGGGCGCCGTCATCGCCGGGCGCATCCACGGCGAGAAGGCGGTCTACAACCAGCTGGAGGACGTGCACGGGCGCATGAGCGCGCTGCACGACGGCGACATCGTGGTGGGCGCGCTCGGCCACCGCAACGCCCTCCAGGGCTACGAAGGGGTGCTGCCGACCCGGGTGGCCGCCGGCGACCGCCTGCACCTGCTCAACCTGGGCGGGGTCATGGGCCACTGCGTGTCCAGCAACCCGGGCGTGGGCGCCCCGTTCGAGGTGGAGGTGCTGGGCCAGGTCCTGGCGTTCCCCCAGTTCGGCAACCGCCTGGGCCAGCCCGCCATCATCCAGGCGGCGGCCCTGCAGGGCAAGCCCGCCACCACCCAGGTGCCGGTGGTGTTCGTGGCCGGCACCTGCATGAACTCCGGCAAGACCCTGGCCGCCTGCGCCCTGGTGCGCGCCTTCGCCCAGGCCGGGCTACCAGGTGGGCGGGGCCAAGCTCACCGGGGTCAGCCTCATGCGTGACATCCTGGCCATGCAGGACTACGGCGCCGAAGCGGTGCTACGACTTCACCGACGCCGGCGTGGCCTGCACCGGGCCGGCCACCGCGCCCGAAGCGGCGCGGGTGATCTTCAGCGAACTGGCCGACCGCGGCATGAACATCATCGTCGCTGAGACCGGCGACGGCATCCTGGGCGAGTACGGGGTCCAGGCGGTGCTTTCCGATCCCGGGCTGGTGGCCTGGGGCGCGGCCTACGTGCTGTGTGCCAACGACCCGGTGGGGGTGGAGGGCGGCGTGCGCCACCTCAAGGATGCCTTCGGCATCGAGGTGGACGTGGTGGCGGGGCCCGCCACCGACAACCGGGTGGGCGTGCGCTTCGTGGAGAGCCTGGGGCTGCCGGCCTGGAACGCCCGCAACCATCCCGAGGAACTGGGCCGGCTGGTCCTGGACAAGGTCCAGCAAAGCCAAGGGGGTTTGAACTTGCACTCGGTCGTCATTCTCGGCGCCTCCGGCTACGGCGGGGGCGAACTGCTGCGCTGGCTCTGCACCCACCCGGCGGTGGGCACCCTCCGGGGCACCGCCCGGGCCCTGGCGGGCAAGCCGTTCGGCTCGGCCCATCCCAACCTCAACGGCATCGTCGACGGCCGCTTCGAGGACGAAGTGGACTGGAGCGCCTTCGCCCATGAAGCGCAGCCCATCGTGTTCGCCGCCCTGCCGCACGGCGAGTTGGCCCAGCGCCTGCCCGCCCTGGAGGCGGCCTGGGAAGCCGCCGGCATCCGCGAGCGCCTGCTGCTGGTGGACCTGAGCGGAGACTTCCGGCTGAAGGACGCCCAGGTGTTCGCCCAGGCCTACGGCGGCCCTCACCCCTGCCCTGAGCACCTCTCCCGCTTCGTCTACGGCCTGCCGGAGTGGAACCGGGCCCTGCTGCCGGGCGCCCGGCGCATCGCTTCGCCGGGATGCTTCGCCACCGCCCTGCAGCTTGCCCTGATGCCCCTGCGCGGCCTGGAGATGGGCTGGATGGCCGTGGCCGCCGCCACCGGCTCCAGCGGCAGCGGCGCCAGCCCCGCCATCGGCACCCACCACCCCCTGCGCGCCGGCGACTTCAAGGCCTACAAGGTGCTCAACCACCAGCACCTGGCCGAAGTGCGGGCGGGCATGGCGGAGCTGCGGCATCGGGGGCGAACTGGCCTTCGTGCCCCAGAGCGCGCCCATGGTGCGCGGCATCTTCGCCTCGCTGCAGTTCCCGCTGCCCGCGGGCCTCGACCCGGCCGGCCTGCGCGCCCGCGCCGAGGAGGTGTTCCGGGACGCCCCGCTGGTGCGCCTGGTGGCCGACTCGCCGCGGGTGGGCGCGGTGACCGGCAGCGCCTTCGCCGACCTCTCCGTCGCCGCCCGGGACGGCAACGGCGTGGTGCTCTGCGCCCTCGACAACCTGGGCAAGGGCATGGCCACCCAGGCCATCCAGAACATGAACCTGGCCCTGGGCCTGCCGGAGACCTTGGGCCTGCGGATCCCCGGGCGCTATCCGGGCTGATCTGTCTTTTTCTCATTGCCAGGAGCCATCATGTCCGTACCCGCCCCGAAGCACCGGGACGCCTTCGCATCGACCCTCGGCGCCTTCGCCGCCACCCTGGGCTCCGCCATCGGCCTGGGCAACATCTGGAAGTTCCCCTACCTCACCGGCTCCCACGGCGGCGCCGCCTTCGTCCTGGTCTACCTGCTGGCCATCGCCTTCGTGGGCATCCCGGTCCTGGTGGTGGAGCTCACCATCGGCCGGAAGATGCGCGCCAACGCCATCCACGCCTACGGCACCCTGATCCCCGGGCAGAAGTTCTGGGCCGGCATCGGCATGGCCGGGGTGGCCGCCGCCTTCCTGATCATGGCCTTCTACACCGACGTCGCCGGCTGGGTGTTCGCCTACGTGTTCAAGTCGTTCGGCGCCTTCTTCGCGGGCCGCACCCTGGACGGCAGGACCTTCGGCGCCCTGGCCGGTGGCACCTGGGAGCCGCTGCTCTGGCAGGCCGCGGTGCTGGCGCTGACCACCAGCATCATCGCCGCCGGCGTCTCCAAGGGCATCGAGAAGGTCACCAAGACCCTCATGCCGCTGCTGTTCATCCTGCTGATCATCTGCGACCTGCGCGCGCTCACCCTGCCCGGGGCCGGTGCGGGCGTGGCCTACCTGTTCAAGCCCGACCTGGCCAAGCTCACCGCCTCGATCGTGCTCTACGCCCTGGGCCTGGCCTTCTTCAAGCTGTCCCTGGGCATGGGCACCATGACCACCTACGGCTCCTACCTGCCCGACTCCACCCGCATCGTGCCCAACGCCACCCGGGTGGCCCTGGCCGACACCGCGGTCTCCCTGCTGGCGGGCCTGGCCATCTTCCCGGCGGTGTTCGCCTTCGGCGGCGAACCGGCCGGCGGCCCGGGCCTCCTGTTCAACACCATCCCGCTGATCTTCAGCCGGATGCCCCTGGGCGGCCTGTTCACCGCCCTGTTCTTCGTGCTCACCGCCATCGCCACCATCGGCGCCATGGTCAGCATCCTGGAGGTGCCGGTGGCCTGGATCATCGAAAAGGGCCACCTGGGCCGGCGCGGCGCCGCCATCCTGACCGGCGGGCTGATGTTCGCCCTGGGCGTGCCCGCCACCCTGTCCCAGAACCCGCTGCTGGCCGGACGTGAAGCTCTTCGGCAAGAACTTCTTCGACCTGTTCGACTTCCTGTCATCCAACGTGCTGCTGCCGGTGGGCGGCCTGGCCATCGCGGTGGTCGGCGGCTGGGTGCTGTCGCGCAAGGCGTTCGCCGCCGAGATGGACAAGGGCTAGTCGGGCGCGCCCTGGCACGGCCGGCTGGTCTACGGCATCCTCAAGTTCCTCACCCCCGTGCTGATCCTGCTGATCCTGCTCTCCAGCCTGCGTGTCATCTAGCTTGATTTCGGCGTCCGTCGTTCCGCCCGTCGTGCCTTGCGGTCGGCTTCGGGTTCCGGGGTTTTGCGCCGCCCCACCGGCGCGTGATCCGCTTGGCCCCTCCTCGCTTCGCTGCGGGGGGGCCAAGCGATCACGCTGCTCCTTCCCCCCAGGGACGATTCGATTCGTCTTCGATTCAATGAACAAAAATCAGAAAAACCCTCTCGGGACCCTGAGCATTCCAGGGAGCCGCCTCCTCGCCCCCATGCCGCCAACCGAAGGAACCCCCAACCCAGGCGGGGAAGGCCAGCGTGAGACCTTGGCGCACGCGCAGGAGGCGAAGCCGACGAGCATGCGGCAAGGCTCTCACGCACCGGTGGGTCGGCGCACCCGCGAGGAACCCGCAATCAACCGCAAGGCACGACGGGCGGAACAACGGACGCCGCGGTCAAACTAGTCTCCCATGACCATCGAGGGCGCCAGCCCGGCCTTTTCCGCCGCCTGCAGCATGGGGGCGTCCGCGCCCAGGAGCAGGAAGCGGAGCCGGTCCGGGTCCAGCCAGGACTGCAGGGCCTGGCTCGACCTCGGTCAAGGTGAGCCGGTCCACCGCCTGGGCCAGGCCCGGGTCCAGCCGGCCATCGGCCAGGTCGCGCAGCAGGGGCTCCGGGTGCAGGGCCAGCGCGGCGTTCTCGGCCTTCCACTGGACCACGGCGAAGGCCAGGTCCTGCTCGGAGAGCCCGCCGCGGCGCAGGGAGGCCAGGGCCGCCATGAAGCCGGGCACCAGCCCGTCCCGCTCCGCGCTCGGCACCCTGGCCTTGATCAGCAGCGGGGTGCGCGCGTCCTGCGCAAGCGTGAAGGTCATGCCCAACGAGCCGAACTGCCTGCGCGACCACCGCGCGAGCAGGATCGGCAGCAGCGCGTCCACGGCGGGCGCGCTCGCCAGCGGACGGGGTGCGCCGGCCCACAGTTCGGTCGCGGGGCTGGGCTCCAGCACCGCGAGCAGCCGGGGCGCGGGCTTGTCGGCGGCCCTGGGCGGGAGCCCCTTGAGGGGAGCCTGGACGGACGGCTGCCAGATGCCCAGGTGCATGAGCGCCAGTTGCTTGGCCTGGGTGAGGTTGAGATCGCCGTAGAGCAGCAGGGTGGACCCCTCCGGACGGATCACCCGCCGCTTGAAGTCCAGCAGGTCCTGGAATTCGATCCGGTCAAGGCTCGCTCCCGCCGGAGGCAGCAGCGCCTCGGGCGCGCCCACGCTCCACAGGAACCGGGACACCCCGCGCGTCCCGCGGGGTTTCAAGGCCGGCCCGCTTGATGAGCGCCTGGCGCCCGGTTTCCACCAGGGGACCGTCGAATGCCGGCCGGACCACCGCGTCCACCAGCAGTTCCATGGCCGTCTCCTGGGCCCGGCTGTCGGCCACCAGGGTCCACCGGTACGAGCCCATCCGGGACCGGAAGGCGAAGCGCATGCCCAGCGCGTCCAGGGCGCGGTTGAAATTGTTGCGGCTGGCGCCCCCGGCGCCCCCGGCCCGCATGGCATCGGCCAGGAACCCGGCCAGCGCTTCCTTGCCGGCCGGCAGCTCCGAGCGGTCCCAACGGGTGACCAGCTCCATGCGGATCAGCGGCCGGTCGTGGGTTTCCAGCAGGACACAGTTCAGCCCGGTGTCCAGCCTGAAGGTCTGCGCGACCTGGGCGGGCAGCGCCGCCGACAGGGCGGCGGCCAGGACCGGCACGGTCCAGGGGATCATGGCTTCACCTGCGATTCCAGCAGCTTGAGGGTCTGTTCGCGCTCGGCCGGGCTCAGCATGCGCAACTGGCGCAGGGCTTCGCGCAGGATGGTCTGGGCCTGGGCGGTGTTGCCCAGCTTGCGCTGCAGCAGGGCGGTGAGCGCCTGCAGCAGACGGCTTTCGGTGCGGTCCATGGGCAGGAGCAGGGGGTCCGGCCCCAGCTGGGCAATGGTGACCCGGGCCGGCACGAGGTAGGTGCGCGCCACCCGCTGGATCTCCGCGGCCTTCAGCCCGCCGGTCTGCAGGGCGCGGAACGCCAGCCGCCAGTCGCCGCCCTGGCACTGGGCCGCGCCCAGGGCCGCCGCCAGGCTGGCGGCGTCCTCCTGCACCATGATCTCGGCGGCTTCGAGCTGGACCTGGGCCTGGCGCACCTCGGGATCCGTCAGCGGCTCCCGCTGGAGGCTCAGCACCTCGTCCTGGATGGCCTGCTCCAGTTCGTCCAGGGAATGGCCCTCGGCGGGCTCGGCCTCGATGACCAGCAGGTTCACGTCTCGCAGTCCGGGGATGCCCATGCCGATCGTCAGCCGGCGGGCGATGGCCCGGGTGGTGACGATGCTCTGGATCAGCCTGGAACTCGGGGCGCCGCCCAGGATCTGGGTCAGGGCGCGCAGGTAGGAGCTGTCGGGATGGTTGGCGGGGGGCACCCGCCAGCCGAAGAACACCCGGGTGTCGCCGGTGGTGCTCACGATCAGCCGGCGGCCGCCGGGGGATTCCAGCGAGCTCACCGCGTCGCTGGCCTGGAACAGCGGTGCCCCACCCCAGCGGGAGGCTGCGACCGGGGATTTGGCCAGGGTGCCGAAGGTCTGCTCCAGGCGCGCCATGAGGGCCGGGCCCTTCACGTCGCCCACCAGCACCAGGGTGATGTTTTCCGGCGACGCCGCCTCCTTGGCGTAGGCACCCAGCTCGCGCCAGGTGACCGTCTCCACTTCGGGCCGGTGGAATTCCGCCGCAAGGGCATAGGGCCGGCCCGACAGGGCCGTGGCCAGCAGCACGGAAAGGGCGGGCGGGCTCGGGGGAGCCCCTTCTCCGATCTCCCGGATCAGCCGGTCCCGTTCCAGGGGGAACCGTCCCATGGGCATCCGCTGCAGCCGGGCCGCCTCGAGCTGGCACCAGCTGGGGAGAGAGGCGGCGGGCAGGTCAAGCTCCTCGCCCAGGTAGTCCGCCGTGACCGTCAGGCTGCGCCCGGTGGCGCCCAGGGGGTCCAGCGCGTCCCAGGTCTCCGTCTCGCCCTCCAGCTTCTGCAGGTCGGCCATGGCGTTCTCTTCCAGCGCAGTGATCGACCCGAGGTCCGGGGAGGGCGCGCCACCGGGCTGGCGCGCCTGGGCCAGGCGGTCCAGCCGGAGCGCCTCGAACGCCCCGCTTTCCTGGTCCAGCGCCGGTTCCAGCCTGCGGTCCAGGCCGGCCGGCGGCATCCGGCGGAACAGGGTCCGGGCCAGCAGGTCCGCCGCCACCGGCGGCAGGCCGCCGGTGGCGGCGCGGCCGCCGCGCACGAACAGCCCCGCGTGCACGGCGCCGCTGCCCGGGCGTTCCACCACGAGGACCTTGATGCCGTTGCCCAGGCTGCTCTCGAACACCTGCGGCAAGCGCGCGTTCTGAGCCGACAGCGCCGTCCCGAGCAGGGCGGGCAGAACCAGATGGACGAGGGGCATCCGCATCAGATCAGTCTAATGCACCTCGATGCTGCCGTTGGTCGTGCCGAGGAGGATCTTCTGGCTGCTGCCGGGGATCCGCACATGCACCCGGTGCTTGCCGAGTTCGAGGACCTGGGCGCCGCCGACCCGGACCCGGATGTCGCCGTGGGCGTTTTCCGCCACCAGGTCGCCGGCGGCCCGGCCCAGTTCCAGCTCGATGGCGCCGTTGGTGCTCGAGAGCGAGATGCCTTCGCCCCAGCCGTCCAGGTTGCGCGCGGTGATGAAGCCGTTGGTGGTCTCCATCCTCACCTGGCCGTCGACGTTCTCCAGCATGATCCCGCCGTTGGCGGTGCCGCCCTTGATGCGGGCGTGCAGTTCCCTGGCATCGATGTTGCCGTTGACCGTCTCCACCTGGACCTCGCCGGCGAGGGAACTGAGGGAGATATCCCCGTTGACCGTTTCGCAATGGACGAAGCCGATCACCCGGCCGACCGAGATGGGGCCGTTGAGGGCCCGGAAGTGGCCCAGGAGCTTGTCCGGGACATTCAAGGTCATGCGGCACCAGGGGGTGGGCGCCGGGCTCAGGCCCAGGCTCAGCCGCGGCTGCACGAACCGGGCCTCGATCGCCATGTCCGGACCCACCCGCTGCACCGCCAGCTCGATCCGGCGCTGGTCGGAATCGCGGATCTCGGCCGTGAGGCTGACCTCCTCCTTGTCCCAGCCGTTGACGCTGATCGCGCCGTTGCGGTTCTTCACCCAGAGCTTGGAGCCGTAGGCCAGGCTTTCGCTGCGGGTCTCGGTCCTGGCGTCCAGGCGCGGCTCCTCCTGCGCCGCCAGCCCGAGACAGAAGGCGATGGCGGCGAGCGCTGCGATGGCAGCCTTGAAGGTCATGGGGGGAACTCCCGGTGCGGCGGGTCGCCGGTGTATTGTTTTATCTTGGCAGGGAGCGGCCTTGCCCGCGCGCACCATTGGAGCTTTCATGATCCCCATCCCCGTCTGCCGGCTCCCCCATGGCCAGGGCCTCCCGCTGCCGGAACGGGCCACCCCCCATGCCGCCGGCATGGACCTGCGCGCCGCCATCCCCGACCAGGAGACATGGGCCCTGGCGCCCGGCGAGCGGCGTCTGGTGCCGACCGGGCTGACGCTGGCGATACCCCCGGGCTTCGAGGGCCAGGTGCGCCCCCGCTCCGGGCTCGCCTTCAAGCAGGGGGTCACGGTGCTGAACGCCCCCGGCACCATCGACGCCGACTACCGGGGCGAGGTCCAGGTGCTGCTGGTCAACCACGGCGCCACTCCCTTCCTGCTGCGGCGCGGCGAGCGCATCGCCCAGCTGCTGCTGGCCGCCGTGCCCGATTGGGATTGGCGCGAAGAAGCCTCCACCACCGCCCTGGGCGAGACCCAGCGCGGCGAGGGCGGCTACGGCTCGACCGGCCGGTCCTAGGTGTGGGTGCGGGTCCCTCCATGGCGCCCTGTTCGCTCCCATGGTTCGCTGGCGCGACCCTGCGAAGCGGAAAAAAACGTCAGGGAAGAATGGGTCGTGTTCCTCACCACGGGCCGCCTCGCGAAGGTGCAACACGGCGGAAGGTAACCCTCCGTTAATCGTTTCGTAGGGTCGCGCCAGCGACCCATGGGAGCGGTCAGGGGGCGACGGGCTTGGGGGCGGGCTTGGGCGCCGGCGCGGCCTTGGGTGCGGCGGCGGGCGCGCCGGGGGCCTTGGATTCGTACTTGGCGTCGTAGCGCTTGGCGATTTCGTCGGAGAAGGCCACGATCCATTCCGGGTCCGCGTAGGCCACCATCCCGGGCTGGTAGGTCAGCACCAGCTGCAGCTTCTTCTCCTTGGCCAGTTCGTCCACCAGGGGCGCGAGCTCCTGCTGGAACTGGTTGACCACGCGCTGCTGGGTCTTCTGGTACTCGTTCTGGCTGTCCTCCTGCAGCTTCTTGCCCTCGAAGTCCAGGTCGCGCAGCTGTTTCTGGATGTTCTCCTTGCCCGCTTCGCTGATGCTGGGGGACTGCAGCTGGCTGCTCAGCTTCTGGATCTCGGCGCCCTTGGCCTGGATCTTCTCGCCCAGGGACTTCTTGAGCGCATCCAGCTCGGAGAACAGCTTGCGCCCGCGCACCGTCTTTTTCGATGACCCGGTCCGGCACCAGGATCCCGATCCGGGGTTGCACGTCCTGGGCGGCCAGGCCGACGACCGCCGTGAGACATAGAAGGCTGTGAAGCGGTCGCATGGGACCTCCAGACATCAGGGGCGCATGCGCCCCGCAGGGTTTTTGATTAGAAGGTGGTTCCGATGCTGAACTGGAAATCGCTGGCACCGGAGGTGTCGAACGGGTACGGGTTCAGCTTCCGGGCCCAGATCAGCCGCAGGGGGGCGGGACTGATGGGGAGGAAGAACCTGAGTTCCACACCCGCACTCCGTTTCAGTCCGGAGGTGAAGATGGGAATGCCCTGGTCCCATGCCTGTCCCATATCGTAGAAGAGCACGGTGCGGAATTCATCAGCAATCTTGAACTGGTATTCCAGGTTGGTGATGAACTGCTTGGTGCCGCCCACGACCACTTCCTGCAGGTTGTTGTCCAGGCGCGTCGAGCCCACCTGCCCGAAGCGGTAGCCGCGGATGGAGTTCTCACCGCCCGGGCGGTACAGGTCCCAGATCGGGAGCTGCTGGTCGCCCAGGTTCTTCATGTACCCGTAGCTCGTGTTGATGGCGAAGATGTGGCGCTCGGCGATGTTGGCGACCCGCTCGTAATCCAGGGTGGTCCGGAAGAACGGGGAATCGGTGCCGAACTGCCAGCCCCCATATTCGAAGCCGAGGCTGATCTTCTGGCCCGAGGTGGGCTTGAAGGGATGGTTGACGGTGTTGTAGGTGAGGCTCTGGCTGATGGAGGAGGTGAGCTGGGGGCTGGTGTTGCGGTAATAGTAGTTCCGGCCGCCCTCGATCTGGATGAGGCTGAACCGGTAGCCCACCCCGTAGGTCGTGAAGAAGGCCCAGGTCTGGTCCGGCAGGAAGGTGGAGAGCCGGGTGCCCATGCTGGCGCCGATGCTGCGGCTGATCTGCTTGTAGGCATAGGAGCTGCCCACCCGGGAAGAGCTGTAGCTGGTCGAGCCGTTGGACACCGAGGTGGACAGCGAGTACGGCATGTCCAGCAGGTAGGGCTCGGTGTAGCTGATGGACGCGTTCTTCTGGTACTGGCCGATGGTGTAGCCCAGGGAAAGGGTTTCGCCCCCGCCGCCCAGGTTCTTGGTGGAGAAGTTGGCGCCCAGCGAGAAGCCGAGCACTGAACCGTAGCCGCCCTGGAACATCAGCTCGTTCACCCCGGCCTCTTCCCCGCGAATGGTGATGTCCACCTGGGGCTTGTCGGGCACCAGGTCCACCTTGGGTTCCTGGGACTTCACCTCGAAGTAGCCGAGCTGGGAGATGCCGGTGAAGGAGTCGCGGAACTGCTCCGTCCTGAACACGTCCCCTTCCTTGAGGATCATGGAGCGCCGGATCACCTTGTCCTTGGTCTTGGTGTTGCCTTCGAAGGAGATGTGCCGGACGGTGTACTGCTCGCCCTCATCCACCTTCACGTCCACATCGACCTTGTTGACGCCGTTCTCCTCGCGCACGGTCAGCTTCCTGTCGGCGCGGAACTGGATGTAGCCCTGGTTGCTGTACGCCTCCCGCACCTTGTCCAGGCCTTCGTTGAGGGCGTCCAGGTCGAAGGGGCGGGGCTTCGCCCCGGGCCGCTCCTCGATGGAGGGTTTCAGGTTGAACCAGCGGGCCCACCAGGAACGGTTGTCGCGCTCGATCTCGGCGATCTTGGTGCGGTAGAACGCCTCGCCCTTGGGCCCCGGATAGACCTTGTCGTTGCCTTCGATCTTGAAGGTGCCTTCCATGAACTGGCCCCCCTCCACGATCGGGATGGTGAGGGTGGCCCGGAGATCATAGCGGGGCGACTTGCCGTTGATGATGCGGGACGCGTTCTTCCTCTTCTGCCGGGCCGAGGTCAGGTCCTCCACGTTGATGGTGGGCTTGCCCACGAAGACGTCCTTGTAGCCCCGTTTCCAGTATTCCTTCCGGATGTTGCCCAGGTCCTCGTCGAGGTTCTTCTGCACCAGCAGGTCCCTGGAGCCGATGAAGCTGAAGAAGCCGTGGGTGCGGGTCTTTTCCATGACGGCCCTGAGCCGGGAGCTGGAAACGACCTTGTTGCCCCGGAAGGCGATCCTGTAGATCTTGACCTTGCCCCCCTCCTTGATGTCGAACACCAGGCGCGACATGGTCGGCCCCATGGGTTCCAGGCTCACGTCGATGACCGGGTGGGTGAAACCCTTCTCCGCGGCCATGTCCACCAGCAGGTCCTTGACCTTGCGGGTCGCCTCGGGATCGTAGACCGAGTCGGGGTTGATGGTGAGCTTCTTGTCCTTGATCTTGTCCTTGATGGTGGAGACGCCCAGCTCCGGTGCCGCCGCGGAAGTCGACCTCCTTGATCAGGGGCCGCTCCTTCACGTGGATGGTGAGCTTCTTGCCGTTGGGCTCGTCGCTGACCTCGAACTTGATGTCATCGAAGGAACCGGTGGCCCAGAGCCGGTCCAGCACCTCGGTGAGGTCGATGCTGCGCAGGTCGTCCCCCTCCTTGAGCCCGGACTTGAACAGCACCGTCGCCGGCGTCTGCTTCTGGGTTCCCACCACCTCCAGCTTGGTCACCACCTCCGAGTCCTGGGCCGCGGCCGGCAGGGCAAGAAAGCCAGCAGCCAGGAGCAGGGGGATCATTCCAACCCGAAACCGGAAGCCAAGGTGTCCGTTCAGTCCTTTGTTTTCCGATTTCATCCGCATCCACAGTCCATAGCAGGGGGTTGTACATTCATTGCCCAGGGGCATGAGGCCGGGGACCGGCTCATCGATGCTCAGCGTCAAAAGGTCTCGGGGCGCCGCCCGGGTGGGCGGAATCCGGTTTCTATCCTTGAACCCCGGTAAGCTGGGGCTCCTGGATGTTTTCAGGTGTTGGGGTGTAAAGGGGAACCAGTTTCTCATCCACCAGGTCGAAGTGGACCATGCCGGCCGGCACCGCTTCCTGGGCCACCATGAGCTCGGCCAGCGGGTCCTCCACCTGCTTCTGGATGGCCCGGCGCAGCGGGCGGGCACCGTAGGCCCGGTCCTTGACGGTGGTCTTCACCAGCCAATCGCAGGCCTGGTCGGTGAGGGTGACCACCAGGTTGTGCTGCTGCAGGGTGACGTTGAGGTCGGCGATGAGCAGCCGGACGATCTTGCGCAGGTCCTCGTCGCCAAGCCGGTTGAACACGACGATCTCGTCGATGCGGTTGAGGAACTCGGGGGGAACGTGCGCTTGAGCACCTTGATGGCGTCGCCGGCCCCGGCGTCGGGCCGGGAGCTCTTCTCGACGAAGCCCAGGTTCTTGTCAGGCATCAGTTCGCGGCTGCCGACGTTGGAAGTCATGATGATGATGGTGTTCTTGAAGTCCACCTGGTTGCCGAAAGCGTCGGTGGCCTGGCCATCGTCGAAGATCTGCAGGAGGACGTTCATGAGGTCGGGGTGGGCCTTTTCCATCTCGTCGAACAGGATGACGCAGTACGGATTGCGCCGGATCCGGTCGGTGAGCAGGCCACCCTCCTCGTAGCCCACGTATCCCGGAGGGGCGCCGAGCAGCTTGGAGACCTCGTGCTTTTCCATGAATTCCGACATGTCGAAGCGGATCATCTTCTTGGGGTCGCCGAACAGGAACCCGGCCAGGGTCTTGGCCAGTTCGGTCTTGCCCACGCCGGTGGGCCCCAGGAACAGGAACGAGCCCATGGGGCGGTTGGGGTTCTTGAGCCCGGTGCGGGCCCGGCGCACGGCCCGGCTGACCGCGCTCACCGCCTCGGCCTGGCCGATGACGCGCTCGTTGATGTGCTCCTCCATGTGCGCCAGGTTGGCCTTCTCGTCGTTCTTCAGCGCCCGCACGGGGATGCCGGTCCAGGAGGCGACCACGTCCTCGATGTCCTGCTCCTGCACTTCGGCGAACTTCTCGTAGTCCTCCTCCGAAAGTTCGGCGGTGGCGCCCTGCAGCTGCTCCCTGAGCTGGACTTCCTTCTGGCGAAGGAGCACGGCCCGCTCGAAGTCGCGGTTCAGCACGGCCTCGTTCATCTCGTTGATGACCCGGTGCAGCTCCTCCTCGGCCTTGTGGCTTTCTCCGACGGTGGCGCCGCCCCTGAGCTTGACCCGGGCGCCCGCCTCGTCCAGCAGGTCGATGGCCTTGTCGGGCAGGAAGCGGTCGGTGATGTAGCGGTTGGACAGGTACACCGCGGAGTGCAGCACGGCCGGGCTGTACTTGACCCGGTGGAACAGCTCGTAGCGGTTCTGGATGCCGTCCAGGATCTTCAGCGTCTCGGCCTCGTCCGGCGGGTTGACGTTCACCGGCTGGAAGCGGCGCACCAGGCTGCGGTCCTTGTCGATGTACTTGGCGAACTCCTTGTGCGTGGTCGCGCCGATGCACTGCACCTCGCCGCGCGACAGGGCCGGCTTCAGGATGTTGGCCGCGTCCAGGCTGCCTTCGGCCGCACCGGTGCCGATGATGCTGTGGATCTCGTCGATGAACAGCACCACGCTGGGATCCTTGGAGGCCTCGGCGATGATCGACTTCAGCCGCTCCTCGAACTGGCCGCGGTACTTGGTCCCGGCCACCACCAGGCTCAGGTCGAGCGCGTAGATGCGCTTGTCCTGCAGGCTGGGCGGCACGTTGCCCTCGAAGATCTTCTGCGCCAGTCCCTCGACGATGGCGGTCTTGCCCACGCCCGCCTCGCCCAGCAGGATCGGGTTGTTCTTGCGCCGGCGGCTGAGGATCTGGATGATGCGGTCCACCTCCAGGTCGCGCCCGATGAGGTTGTCGAAGATGCCGCGCTCGGCCAGTTCCGAGAGGTTCCGGGCGAATTCGGCGAGGAGCGGGTGCTCCTTCTTCTTCTTCGCGATCTTCTCCTCCTTGGTGGCCTCCAGCAGGATCTCCTTGGCGGCGATCAGATCGGCGCCCGCCTCCTTGAGCAGGCGGCCGGCCAGGCTTTGCTCCTCCTTCAGCATGCCCAGCAGCAGGTGTTCGGCGCCCACGTGCTTGTGGTTGAGCTTGGCGCTCTCCTGGGTGGCATGCTGGAGGATGCGCTTGACCTCCTCCTCCATGGGGATGTTGATGCTGGTGCTGCTGGGCGCGGCCTTCTTGTCGCGCGGGCTCAGCGCCGAGATCAGTCGCTCGCGCAGCAGGTTGGTCTGGACGCCCATGCGGTCCAGCAGCTGGATGGATGTCTTCTCCGCCTCGCGCAGCAGGCCCAGCAGCAGATGACCGCTCTGGATGCTTTCGGACCCGAACTGGCTCGCTTCGTAGCGGGCGAAGAACATGACGCGACGGGCTTTTTCAGTGAACTTTTCGAACACGGCTCCCCCCCGGGGAAATGTCCTTCCCCGTTGGCCCTTCGGGGGCCAGGGTAGGATTCTCCAGGGTAGCGTCATCCGGCCCGGATGTCCCTACATTGGTTAACTGTGGGCGATCAGCGGCCGGCACGGTAAACTGGCCGTTGGGGGTTTTCATGACATTGGCCGCGACGAATCTCGCCATCCTCGGGCTGCAGTGGGGCGACGAAGGCAAAGGCAAGCTGGTGGACCTCCTTGCCGCCCGGTTCCAGAACGTGACGCGCTTCCAGGGCGGCAACAACGCCGGCCATACGGTCGTGGTGAACGGACAGAGCATCGCCCTGCACCAGGTGCCCAGCGGCGCCCTCCACCCCGGATGCTTCCTGGTGGTGGGATCGGGCGTGGTGCTCAACCTGGAGGTCTTCCTCAAGGAACTGGAAAATTTGCGCGGCAAGGGTTTCGACCTGGCCGGCCGCCTGCTCATCTCCGACCGGGCCCACGTCATCCTGCCCCACCACATCGCCCTGGACCAGTGGCGCGAGGGCGGCAGCGTCAAGATCGGCACCACCGGCCGCGGCATCGGCCCCGCCTACGAGATGAAGGCGGCGCGCAAGGGCGTCCGGATGGGCGACCTGCTCCACCCCGAAGTCCTGGCGGAGCGGATCCGGCCTGGCTACGACGAGGTGCGCCACCTGCTGGGCCCGACCGGCGCCCTGGCCTCCCTGGAGTCCATCGCCGCCGGGCTCATCCAGCTCTCCCAGCCGCTCCTGCCGCTCATCGGCAACGCCCAGGAGTATCTCTGGAAGGCCTGGCGCGGCGGCGAATCCATCCTGTTCGAAGGCGCCCAGGCGACCCTGCTGGACATCGACCACGGCACCTACCCCTACGTCACCAGTTCCAACTGCAGCATCGGCGGCCTGTTCACCGGCACCGGGCTGCCCCCGAAGGCGCTCGGCCACGTCCTGGGCGTCGCCAAGGCCTACACCACCCGGGTGGGCTCCGGCCCCATGCCATCCGAACTCCTGGACGCCACCGGCGAAAGGCTGCGCCAGGTGGGCCGCGAATTCGGCACCACCACCGGGCGCCCGCGCCGCTGCGGCTGGTTCGACGCCGTCATCACCCGCCACGCCTGCCGCACCAACGGCGCCGACGGCCTGGGCATCATGAAGCTGGACGTCATGGACGGGTTCGACGAGGTGGGCATGGTGGTGGGCTACCGCGACGGCGAAGGCTCCGTCAGCGGCCGGCTGCCCTCCTGCGCCGCCGACTGGGACGAGGTCCAGCCGGTGGTCAGGATGTACAAGGGCTGGAGCGCCCCCACCCGCGGCATCACGCGCGAGCAGGACCTGCCCGCCGAGGCGCGCACCTACCTGGCCGCCCTGTGCGACGCGGTGGAGACCCCGATGGCCTACCTCAGCACCGGCCCGGACCGGAGCGAGGGCTATGTGCCGGCCGGCAGCTTCCTGGCGCCGCTGCTGGGGTAGGCGTTCAGACCGCCAGGGCCTTCCCTTCCCTCCGGTAGTCGCTCACGGCCAGGCACTCCCCGCCGGCGCACCAGACCCCCTGCACGTCGGCGATGAGTTCGTGCTTGTCCTTCAGGGGGTAGCCCAACTCCGCCAGGCTTGCCAGCAGGTCGGGCCGGTCGAAGCCGGGCTCGTGCGCCAGCGCGTCGGGCCAGCCCTGGTGATGCAGCCGGCCGGCGGCGACCACCGCTTCGGGGCGCCGGCCGTGCACCAGGGTGCCCAGCAGCAGGTTGGCCAGGGTGGTGGGGATGGTCGGCCCGCCCGGGGTGCCCAGCACGGCCTCCACACCCTCGGGCCCGGTCACCAACACCGGCGCCATGTTGCTGGCCGGGCGCTTGCCGGGGGCGAACAGGTTGGGCCGGTTGCCGATGACGCCGTAGTAGTTCTCCCTGCCCTCAACGAAGGAGAAGGAATCGATGCTGCCGTTCAGCAGGAAGCCGGCCCCGGCCACGGCCCACTTGGAGCCGTAGCGCAGGTTCATGGTATAGGAGTTGGACACCGCGTTGCCCTCGGCGTCGATGATGGCGAAGTGGGTGGTGTGCTTGCCCGCCTCCCGCCCTTCCGCCATGCGGCCGCCGCGCATGCGCCCGGCCAGGACGTCGGTGGGGGTGTCCCTGCCCGGATCGATGAGTTCGAACAGCCGCTCGCCGTAACCCCAACCGAGCAGGTCGCGGTAGACCGGGTTGCCGTCCAGCGGCAGATCGCCCATGTAGTCGAGCCGGTCGATGAAGGCCATCTTGGAGGCCTGGGCCAGATGGTGGTGGTAGGCCGCGCCGCCGAAGGGATGCCGGCTGACGGAGGGGCGGTCCAGGATGTTGAGGATCTCCAGCAGCATGGCGCCCCCGGCTTCGGGCGGCACAGTCCAGACCCGGCGTCCCGCCAGGGCGATGGCGATCGGCTCCAGTTCCCGGAAACGGTAGCCGGCCAGGTCCTCGGCGCTCACGAATCCGCCGTTGGCCCCCAGGTCGGAAACGATCTGCTCGGCGATCCGGCCCCGGTAGAAGGCCGCCTCGCCTTCCCGGGCCAGGCGCTCGAAGGTCCTGGCCAGGGGGATATTGGGCAGCACGTCCCCGGCCTGGAACGGCACCGGCCGCACATAGATCTTCTTCGCCTCCGGGGAGGCCGCCAGCTTGGGCGCGAGCCGGTTCAGGCAGTCCGCCTCGTACTGGGTGAGGATGGCGCCCTCCTCGGCGCGCCGGGCGACGGCCAGGAGCAGATCCTTGGCCTTCAGCCTGCCGTGGCGCTTCTGCAGGGCGAAGAACGCCTTGACCGTGCCGGGCACGCACACCGAGGCCGGGCCGAAGGCGGTCCTGTCCGGATCCGGCGAGCCGTCGGGGAGCAGGAAGGCTTCGCGCACCGCGCCGCCCGGCGCCTGCTCCCGGTAGCTGAACACCCTGGGCGACGCCCCGTGTTCCTGGAAGAGCAGGTATCCGCCCCCGCCGATGTTGCCGGCCTGGGGGTGGTAGACGCACAGCGCGAAGGCGAGGGCGAAGGCCGCGTCGAAGGCGTTGCCGCCGTCCTGGAGCACCGCCACCGCCAGTTCCGAGGCCTGCCTGGAGGCCGAAGCCACGGCCCCCTTGCCCCGGGCCGTGGAAACCGCGCCTGGGCTCCGGCCGGACATGGTGACCCTGAAGCTGTTGTAGGTGTTGGCCAAGGCAGGACCCTTTCGCCCGGGAACGGGAAAAATCCAAGATAGCACGACCCGGGGGCGCTCCTCGCGGAGCGCCCCCGGGTTCGGTGCGGTCGTTGCCTATTCGGCGGGTTCGGCTTCCTTGGGCTCGGGCAGGACGTAGTCCACGAGCTCGATGATCGCCATGTCGGCCGCGTCGCCCAGACGGTGGTCCGTCTTGAGGATGCGGGTGTAGCCGCCGGGGCGGCCGTCGAAGCGCGCCCGGAAGGCGGCGTCGAACAGTTTGCTCACGGTGGCCTTGCTGCCCAGGCGGGCCATGGCCAGGCGGCGGTTGGCGACGGTGTTGATGCGGCCGAGGGTGATGAAGGGCTCCACGTACTGCCGGAGCTCCTTGGCCTTGACCAGGGTGGTTTCCAGCCGCTCATGGGTGATGAGCGAGGTGGCGAGGTTCTTCATGAGTGCTTTGCGCTGGTTGGTGGTGCGGCCCAGGCGCTTGCCCGTGACATTGTGACGCATGGGGTTGCTCCTTAAACTTCTTGTTCGATGCGCATGCCGAGGGAAAGGCCGATGCGGGCGAGCTCGTCCTTGATCTCCTGCAGGGATTTCTTGCCAAAGTTCTTAGTCTTCATCAGTTCCGCTTCGGTGCGCTGGACCAACTCGCCGATCGTCGTGATGTTCGCGTTCCGCAGGCAGTTGTTGGCCCGGACGGAAAGCTCCAGTTCTTCAACGGACTTGCTGAGCATGCCGTTGACGCCCTCGGTGGTGAGGATGGCGACGCCGGGTTCGGCTTCCACCGCATCCTCGTCCTGGCGGGCGAAGATGAGGAAGTGCTCGCGCAGGATGAGGGCCGAATCGCTGACCGCGTCCTTGGGATCGACGGTGCCGTTGGTCCAGACCTGCAGGGTGAGCTTTTCGTAGTCGGTGCTGTGGCCGACCCGGGCCGGTTCGACGATGTAGTTGACCCGGGTGATGGGGCTGTGGTTCGAATCCATGGGGATGAATCCGAGGCCGAGCCGTTCGTCCAGGTTGCGGTCGGCGGTCACGAACCCGCGGCCCATGCTCACCTGGATCTCCATTTCCAGTTCGCCGTCCTCGCCGAGCGTGGCGATGTGGACGTTGGGGTCCGTCACCTCCACGTTCTGGTTGGTCCGGATGGAGCCGGAGGTCACCACGCCTTCGCCCTTGTGGCTGATGGTGATGATCTGGGGCTGGCTGGAGTGGAGCTTGATGGGCACTTCCTTGAGGTTCAGGAGGATGTGGGTGACATCCTCCCAGACGCCGGGCATGGCGGTGAATTCGTGCTGCACACCCTTGATCCGGACATTGGTGATGGCCGCGCCCTCGATGCTGCTGAGCAGCACCCGGCGCAGGGCATGACCGCAGGTCGTGGCGAAACCGCGCTCGAATGGATAGGCGACGAATTCGCCATAAGAGCCCGTCTTGGAGCTCGCACTGACTTCCGCGAAACGCGGACGCTGGAAATCGCTGATGTTCAGCATTCCTGTCCCCTTACTTGCTGTAGAGTTCGACGATCAGCTGCTCATTGATGTCAAGAGGCACATCTTCCCGGGAGGGAACCGCGATCACCGCGCCCTTGAAGGCGCTGGCATCGAGGGTGAGCCACTGGGGGATCCCGCGGCCGGCCGCGGTCTCCAGGGAGGACTTCACGAAATCGTTCTGCTGGGCCTTGGCGGAGATCGAGATGCTCTGGCCGGCCTTGGTCTGGTAGCTGGGGATGTCGACCCGCTTGCCGTTGACCAGGATGTGGCCGTGCATCACCATCTGCCGGGCGGCGGCGCGGCTGGGGCAGAACCCGAGCCGGAACACCACGTTGTCCAGCCTGCTTTCCAGGAAGGCGAGCAGGTTGTGGCCGGTCACGCCCTTCTTGCTTTCGGCGTGCTTGAAATAAAGGCTGAACTGCTTCTCCAGCACGCCGTAGATGCGCTTGACCTTCTGCTTCTCGCGCAACTGCAGGGCGTAGCCGGTGGGCTTCTTGGCCTTGGCAGCACCATGCTGCCCGGGGATCTTGCCCTTGCGGGTCTCGAAGGAGCACTTTTCCTTGAAGCAGCGTTCGCCCTTCAGGTAGAGCTTCATCCCCTCGCGACGGCAGAGGCGGCAAACGGCGTCACTATATCGAGCCATGGTTCTCCTCCTCTCTTAAACCCGGCGCCGCTTGGGAGGGCGGCAGCCATTGTGGGGAATGGGGGTGACGTCGCGGATGCTGGTCACTGAAATCCCGGCGGCGTTGAGGGCGCGGATGGCGCTCTCACGACCCGCGCCGGGCCCCTTGACGCGGACATCCACGGAGCGGATGCCCTGCTCTTTGGCCGCTTCGGCGGCGACGCCGGCGGCGATCTGGGCGGCGAACGGCGTGCCCTTCCGGGTGCCCCGGAAGTTCTGGTTGCCGCTTGAGGCCCAGCTGAGCATGTTCCCCAGAGGGTCAGAGATGGAAATGATGGTGTTGTTGAACGAGGCCTGGATGTGCGCCACGCCGTGGGGTACGTTACGTTTCTCTTTTTTCTTGACCACCTTCTTGCCGGCGGTCTTCGACTGGGTCTTTGCCATGTCAGTTCCTCAACCTTTACTTCTTCTTGCCGGCGACGGTCTTGCGCTTGCCCTTGCGGGTGCGCGCGTTGGTGTGCGTGCGTTGGCCACGGACGGGCAGGCCCTTGCGGTGCCGGAGCCCCCGGTAACATCCGATGTCCATCAGCCGCTTGATGTCCAGGCCGATGTTCTTGCGGAGGTCGCCTTCCACCGTCTCTTCCGACGTGATGACACGGCGGATGCGGCCGACCTCTTCCTCGGTGAGATCCCGCACCTTGGTGCCGAAATCCACCTTGGCCCGGGTCAGAATGCTCTGTGCCTTGGGCCGACCGATGCCATAGATGTACGTAAGCGCGATCTCGATGCGCTTGGCAATTGGCAGATCGATACCTGCGATGCGTGCCATGCTTACTCCTTAACCTTGGCGCTGTTTGTGCTTGGGGTTTTTCTTGCAGATGATCCGGTTGATGCCTTCACGGCGGACCACCTTGCAGTGCTCGCACAACCTTTTGATAGAGGGCCTGACTTTCATGAATTCCCCCTTAGGGACATTTGCTGGAACATGTGAGCGCTACTTGAATCGGTAAATGATGCGGCCGCGGCTGAGGTCGTAGGGCGTGACCTCCACCAGGACCCGGTCACCAGGGAGGATGCGGATGAAATTCTTTCTCATCTTGCCGCTGATATGTGCAAGCACCTGATGCTTGTTCTCCAGCTCAACCCGGAACACGGCATTGGGCAATGACTCCACCACTGTGGCTTCGAGCTCAATGGCTTCTTCTTTGCTCAAGCTTGCTCCTGGAAAAGTTGAACCAATTGGCCGTGGATCTGCTCCGGAGGCCGGGTGCCATCCACTGGCCGGTAATGGGGCGTTCCCTTGTAGAAGGCCTGCAGGGGCTCGAAGGTCTTGTTGAATTCGACCATCCGGCTCTGGAAGGCTTCGCGGGTGTCGTCGGCCCGGTGCTTCAGCGGACTGCCGCACAGGTCGCAAACACCCTCTACGCGGGGAGGCTTGCTGGTGAGGTTGTAAATCGCGCCGCATGAGTTGTTGCTGCAAACCCTGCGGTTGACGACCCGCGCTTCCAGCTCCTGCCAGGGGACATCGATGTCCATCACGTAGCCCAAAGCGATTCCTTGCGAGGAGAGGAAAGTCTGCAAAGATTCAGCTTGGAACAGGGTTCGGGGATAACCATCGAACAACACGTCACCGGTCTCGTCCTGCAGCCGCGCGAAAACGATTCCATTGACCGTGCTGTCATCCACTAGCTTGCCGCTGGCCATGAGGGCCTTGGCCCGAAGGCCGACTTCCGTTCCTTTCGAAACGGCATCTCTCAGAATATCACCCGTGGACAGGTGTATCAAAGCCCTTTTTTCGACTAAACGTTTGGCCTGGGTGCCCTTGCCGCAGCCGGGCGCACCCAGCAGGATATGGACTTTCATTTGGATCGCCCTCCAGCTCTGGCAAGGCGTCCTCCGCGGAGCCGCCCCTGCTCTAGGAAACCATCATAACGGCGCATGACCTGGTAGCTTTCCAGCTGGGCCACGGTGTCCAGGGCGACGCCCACCACAATCAGGAGCGAAGTCCCGCCGAAATAGAAGTTCAGGCCCGGCATGCTGTTGGTGATGACCAGCGGCACGATGGAAACCAGCGCGAGGTAGATGGCGCCCGCGAAGGTGAGCTTCGACAGGATGCTGTCCATGTAGATGCTGGTCTCCCGCCCGGGTCGGATGCCGGGGATGTATCCGCCCGATTTCTTCATGTTGTCGGCGGTCTCATCGGGGTTGAAGACGATGCTGGTGTAGAAGAACGAGAAGAACACCACCACGGCGACGAAGACCGGGGTGTAGACCCAGAAGTGGGTCTGCGGGCTGATGTAGCTGGAGGCCTTGCCGAGCCATTCCCACTTGGTGAACTGGGCGATGGTGGCGGGGAAGAAGATCACCGAGCTGGCGAAGATGACCGGCATGACGCCCGCCGTGTTCACCTTGAGCGGCAGGTAGGAACTGCGCTGGCTGGCCATGCTGGAGGAATCCACGCGCCGGGCGTAGTGGATGGGGATGCGCCGGTAGGCGTTCTCCACCAGGACGACGGCGAGCAGCACCGCGGTCATGCAGACCAGCAGCAGGAGGAACACGCCCGGGGGCGCCACGTTGCCCTGGTTGGCAAGCGAAGCCTTGAGCATGGTGCCGATGGTGCCGGACGCCCGGGGCAGGCCGGCGACGATGCCGGCAAAGATCAGCAGGGAGATGCCGTTGCCGATGCCGCGCTCGGTGATCTGCTCGCCGAGCCACATGACGAAGATGGAGCCGGTGGACAGCGTGAAGGCGCACAGCAGCTTGAACTCGATGCCGGGGATGATCACCACGTCGGGCCCGAGGCTCTGGGCCAGGGAGGCGATGCCGAAGCCCTGGATGAAGGCCAGGCCCACCGTGAGGTAGCGGGTCCACTGGTTGATCTTTTCGCGCCCCGCCTCGCCCTCCTTCTTCTGCAGGTTCTCGAGGGTGGGCACCACCGCCCCCATCAGCTGCAGCACGATGCTGGCGGTGATGTAGGGGGTGATTCCCAGGGCGAAGATGGAAAATTTCTTGAAGGCGCCGCCGGAGAAGAGGTCGACGACGTTGAGCAGATCTCCCGCCTTGCCCAGGTTCTTGGCCAGGGCTTCGGCGTTCACGCCCGGAACCGAGACATGCACGCCGAGACGGTAGATCACGAGCATGACCAGCGTAAAAATCAAACGCTTTCGGAGTTCGGGGTTGGTGAAGAGCTGTCGGATCTTTTCCATATCCTATTTTGCCCTTTTTATTTAGCCGCCTGCTTGGAGCAGGGGGGCTCTTGGATGGTGCCGCCGGCAGCCAGGATGGCTTCACGGGCGCCCTTGGAAATGCGGTCGGCGACGATGGTGACCTTCCGGGTCAGCTCGCCGTTGTTCAGCACCACGATTCCATTGGCGGCGGACTTCAGCAGCTTCTTGTCGCGCATGGATTCGAGGCAGACGGTCTCGCCCTCGCCGAAATGGGCGCTGATGTAATCCAGGTCCAGTTCCTGCAGGTTGAGGGCATGGATGTTGGTGAAGCCGCGCTTGGGCAGCCGGCGCACCAGGGACATCTGGCCGCCTTCGAAGCCGCGCTTGCTGGAGTAGCCGCGCCGGGATTTCTGGCCCTTTTCGCCCCGGCCGGCGGTCTTGCCGTTGCCCGAGCCCTTGCCGCGGCCGACCCGCTTGCGATCCTTGGTGGCGCCCAGAGCGGGCTGGAGTTCATTCAATTTCATGGCTTACCCCTTCACCGTGATGTCGATGAGGTAGGGAATGCGCTTGACCATGCCATGCACATTCGGCGTGTATTCACACTCGCGCTGGTCCCCCACCTTCTTGAGGTGCAGGGTCTGCAGGAACGCCTTGTGCTTGGGCACCATGCAGATCCTGGAGGCCTTGAGGGTCAGGATGACCTGTTTTCCGAGCAGCTGGGACATGCTAGGCCTCCGCCTGGTCGAGACCACGGTTCACCATGGTCTGGTAGGGGTCCATGAGGCCCCGGAACCCTTCGAAGGTGGCGCGGACCACGTTGTGGGGATTGGACGAGCCGAGGCTCTTGGTCAGCACGTTCTTGACGCCGACCGCCTCCATGATGGCGCGGACCGCGGCCCCGGCGATGACGCCGGTGCCTTCGGGGGCCGGCTTCATCAGCACCGAGCCGGACCCGAAGCGCCCGGTGACCGGGTGCGGCAGGCTGCCGTTGGCGGAGATGGGAACCTTGATCATGTTCCGCTTGGCGCTCTCGATGCCCTTCTTGATGGCGGACGGGACTTCGAGGGCCTTGCCCAGGCCGAAGCCGACCTTGCCGTTGCCGTCGCCGACGACGACCAGCGCGGAGAAGGAGAAGTTCTTGCCCCCCTTCACCACCTTGGTGACCCGGCCCACATAGATGACCTGGTCCTTCATCTCGCCCGACTGGGAAGATTCTTGTGCGTGCTTGTTGTCTGTGTATGCCATTGGCCCCTCCTTAGAACTGGAGCCCGGATTCGCGGGCGCTGTCAGCCAGCGCCTTGACGCGGCCGTGATAGACATAGCCGTTGCGGTCGAAGACGACGGCGGTGATGCCCTTCTCCTTGAGACGGGCGGCGACGGCTGCTCCGACGGCCTTGGCGGCGGCGATATTGGAACCGCTCTTCAGGGTGGCGCGCAGATCCTTTTCCAGGCTGCTGGCGGCGGCCAGGGTGATGCCCTGGGTGTCGTCCACGGCCTGGACATAGATCCGCTTGAGGCTCTTGAAGATGGTGAGGCGGGGACGCTCGGGGGTCCCGGACAGGCGACCGCGGATGCGGGCCTTGGTCTGCTGACGGCGAAGTGTGAGATCGTTACCCATGGTTTCTCCTACTTCCCAGTCTTGCCGGCCTTGCGGCGGATGACTTCACCGGTGTACTGCACGCCCTTGCCCTTGTAGGGTTCCGGCTTGCGGAACTTGCGGATGTCGGCGGCCACCTGGCCGACCAGCTGCCGGTCGATCCCGGTCACGGTGAGATGCGTGTTCTTTTCGACGCCGATCGTGATGCCGGCGGGCGCCGCATACAGGATCGGGTGGCTGTAGCCGAGGTCGAGACGAAGATTGGAGCCGTCCATCGCCGCCTTGTAGCCGACGCCGACGATGTCCAGTTCCTTCTTCCAGCCCGTGGTCACGCCGAGGACGGCGTTGTTGATCAGGGCGCGGGTCAGGCCGTGGAAGGCCCGGTACTGGGGTTCGTCGGAGACGCGGGTCAGGTTGATGGAATCGGCCTGGACGTCGACGGTGATCCCGGAATGGATCGGGCAGCGCAGGGTGCCCTTGGCGCCTTCGACGACGGCCTCAGCCCCGTGGACGGTCACTTTGACGCCTTTCGGCAGTGCCACTGGCTTTTTTCCGATGCGTGACATGATTGTTTCCTTGGAAAGGGTTTAAGGGCGAAGGGGCTACCAGACGTGGGCGAGGATTTCCCCGCCCAGGTTCTGTTTGCGGGCGTCCTTGCCGGTCAACAGGCCTTTGGGGGTGGTCAGGATGGCGATGCCAAGCCCGCCGTGGACTTCGGGGATCTCCTTGACGCCGGCGTAGACGCGCAGGCCGGGGCTGGAGATGCGCTTGAGGCCGTGGATCACGGGTTCGCCCGTCTTCACGTACTTGACGTTGACGATGAGGTAGTTGCGGCCCTTCGTGCTCCACCGACTTGTAGCCGTGGATGTAGCCTTCCTGCTTGAGGATGGCCGACAGGCGCAGCTTCATGCTGCTGGCGGGATGACCACGGAGTCGTGGCCGGCCATGATGCCATTGCGCAGACGGGTGAGGTAATCGGCGATCGGATCGGTGTTCATGGGTGCCTCTCCTTACCAGCTCGACTTCTGGACGCCCGGGAGCTCGCCGGCGAGGGCGTGCTTGCGGAAACAAAGGCGGCAGAGTTCGAACTTGCGCATGTAGCCCCGGGGACGGCCGCAGACCTTGCAGCGGTTGCGGTGCTGGGTCGAGAACTTGGGTTTGATGCTGAATCTTTGTAGCGCTTGCAGGTGCTTGCCATGTGGGCTCCTATCTACTTTCTGAAAGGCATGCCCAGATGGGCGAGGAGCGCGCGGGCCTCAGGGTCCGTGGGCGCCGAAGTGACGAAGGTGATGTTCATGCCCTTGATCTTCTCGACCTTGGAGTAGTCGATCTCCTGGAAGATCAGCTGGTCCTTGAGGCCAAGGGTGTAGTTGCCGCGGCCGTCGAAGGACTTGGTGGGCACGCCGCGGAAATCCCGGACCCGGGGCAGCGACAGCGTCACCAGCCGGTCGAGGAACTCCCACATGCGCGGGCCGCGCAGCGTGACCATGCAGGCGATGGGCATGCCGGCGCGCAGCTTGAACTGGGCGACGCTCTTCTTCGCCTTGCGGATGACGGCCTTCTGGCCCGCGATGGCGGTGAGCTCATCCACGGCGACGTCCAGAACCTTGATGTTCTGGATGGCGTCGCCGACGCCCATGTTGATGACGATCTTCTGCAAACGGGGCACTTGCATGGCAGAGGTGTACCCGAATTCTTCCTTGAGCTTGGCCGCCACTTCGGCGACGTAGCGGGCCTTGATGCGGGGCTCCGCAGGGGTGGTCATTACTTCCTCCATTTCCGGGGGGCGACTACGTCCCCAGGGTTCGGGAGAGCGGAAGGGCTTGGGTCCGGCGGTCCGGCCCGTCTCCTTCCAACCTCGGTTTGTCAAAGGTTCCGCCGACGGCAATCCATCGGCGGAACGGACATTCTCTCACGGAAGCGAGGGAATGGAATCAAAAAATCGGTGTGTCAGCTTCGCTTGCGGGTGGGCTTCTTGGTCTTGGCGTCCACCAGCATGACGTTGGAAGCGTGGATGGGAGCTTCCTTGGAGATCAGGCCCCCGCCTTCGCCGGTCTGCTGGTTGGGCTTGGTGGCCTTCTTGATCATGTTGAGTCCGCCGACGAGCACCTTGTTGGTGGCCGGGCTGACCTTGGCGATCTCGCCCTGCTTGCCCTTCTCCTTGCCGGCGATGACGACGATGGTGTCGCCCTTCTTCAGCTTCATCTTGACCGGTTTTTTCCATTAGAGCACCTCGGGAGCGAGGGAGACGATCTTCATGTACTTCCGCTCGCGCAGTTCGCGGGCCACGGGGCCGAACACGCGGGTGCCGACCGGCTCGCCGTCCTTCTTGATGATGACGGCGGCGTTCTCGTCGAAGCGGATGTAGGAGCCGTCCTTGCGCCGGAAGGCCTTGCGCTGGCGGACGATCACGGCCTGGACGACGGCCTTCTTCTTGACCGTGCCGCCCGGGATGGCTTCCTTGACGGAAGCGGTGATGACGTCGCCCAGCTGGGCGATCCGGCCGACCCCGCCGCCCAGGGGCAGGATGCAGCAGATCTTCTTGGCGCCGGAATTGTCGGCGACGGTGAGCATGGATCCCATTTGAATCATATCGGCTCCTTACTCCCCGGATTTCTGGGTGATCTCGAGGACCATCCAGCGCTTGTGCTTGGACAGGGGACGCGACTCGACGATCCTGACCACGTCGCCGATCTGGCAGGCGTTGGTCTCATCGTGGGCCATGAATTTGGCGGTTTGCTTGACGGTGCGGCTGTAGAGGGGGTGCTGGAACTTGCGCTCCACCTTGACCACCACGGTCTTGTCGGCCTTGTTGGAGACCACGACGCCGCTGCGAATCATCTTGTGTTCTAGGCTCATGGTTTCCTCACTGGGCCAGTTTGAACTTGAGGGCAGTCTTGACGCGGGCAAGTTCACGGCGCGTCTTGCGGATCTCGGCGGTGTTCTCCACCTGTCCCACGGCATGCTGGATGCGGAGGGTGAAGCGCTTGGCGGCCAGGTCGGCCTCCAGCTGCGCCAGCTCCTCGGTGCTCTTCCCAGCCAGATCGCTGAATGGATTCTTTTTGTTCATTTCAATCCTCTCACTCTTCCGGCGGGGTTCGGGAGATGAACTCGGTGGCCACGGACAGCTTCATCTGAGCCAGCCGGAGCGCTTCCTTGGCGGTGGTCTCGTCCACGCCTTCCATCTCGAACAGGATGCGTCCGGGACGGATCACGCACACCCAGCCGTCGGGAGCTCCCTTGCCGGAACCCATGCGGGTCTCGGCCGGCTTGCTGGTGGTGGGCCGGTCGGGGAAGATCCGGATCCAGATGCGCCCGCCGCGCTTGATATGGCGGGTCATGGCGATACGGGCGGCCTCGATCTGGCGGTTGGTCAGCCAGCAGTGCTCGGTGGCCTTGAGTCCGAAGTCGCCAAAGGACAGTTCGTTGCCGCGGGTCGCCACGCCGCGGGTGCGGCCCTTCTGGACTTTGCGGTGCTTGACTTTGTTCGGCATCAACATGGTTTGTTACCTCAGCGCTTCACGGTTTCGACGGAGGCTTCGGCAAGGTTGACCCATACCTTGACGCCGATGATGCCGTAGGTGGTCTTGGCTTCGGCGAAGCCGAAATCCACGTTGGCCCGGATCGTCTGGAGAGGCATCTGGCCGGAGAGATAGTCTTCGGTGCGGGCGATCTCGGCGCCGTTCAGGCGGCCGGAGACCTTGATCTTGAAGCCCTTGGCGCCGAAGCGCATGGCGGCTTCCTCCGCCTTGCGCATGGCGCGGCGGAACGCGATGCGCCGCTCCAGCTGCTGGGCGACGCCCTCGGCCACCAGCTGGGCGTCGATCTCAGGCTTCTTGATCTCCTGGATGTCGACGCTCACGGGGCGCTTGAGCTTGGCCTGCAGGTCCTCGCGCAGCTTGTCGATCTCGGCGCCCTTGCGGCCGATGACGATGCCGGGGCGGGCGGTGAAGATGCGCACGGTCACCTTGTCGGCGGCGCGCTCGATGTCGATCTTCGACACCATGGCGTTCAGGCCGTGGAGCTGGCCCTTGAGCTGCTTGCGCAGCTTCAGGTCCTCGTGCAGCAGGGTGGCGTACTCGCGCTTGGAGAACCACTTGCTGTGCCAGTTCTTGTTGAAGACCAGACGAAAGCCGTACGGATGAACTTTCTGACCCATGGCTTATTCCTCCCGACCGAGTTGGAGCGTGATGTGGCAGGTGCGCTTCTGCACGCGGTAGGCCCGGCCCATGGGGGCAGGCCGGTACTCGCTTCATGCGGAAGCCCTCGTCCACGAACGCGCTCTGCACGAACAGTTCGTCGGGGTTGACCGCGGGATCCTTGTCGATGGCATTGGCAACGGCGGAGTCCAAAAGCTTCTTGATGTGGTCAGAGGCGTACTTCTTGGTGGAGGCGAGCAGCCACTGGGCCTCGCCCACCTTCTTGCCCCTGATCAGGTCCACCACGAGCCGGGCCTTCTGGGCCGATCCGCGGAGGTGTCTGATGGTGGCGCAGGATACGGTGTCGCTCATCTTACTTCCCCTTCGCCTTGGAATCGGACTTGCCGGCGTGGCTCCTGAAGGTCCGGGTGAGGGAGAACTCCCCGAGCTTGTGGCCCACCATGTTGTCGGTGACATAGACAGGAATGAACTTGTTGCCGTTGTGCACGGCGATGGTGAGGCCGATCATCGTTGGCACCACCGTGGACCGGCGCGACCAGGTCTTGATGACCCGCTTGTCGCTGATGGCCTGGGCGGCATCCACCTTCTTCTGGAGGTGGGCATCGATGAACGGACCTTTTTTTAGTGAACGTGCCATGAATTCCCCTCCTAGTTGATCCGCTTGACGATGAATTTGGTGGTGCGCTTGCAAGTGCGCGTCTTGTATCCGCGAGTGGGCTGGCCCCAGGGCGTGACGGGGTGACGGCCGCCGGAGGTGCGGCCTTCGCCGCCGCCGTGCGGGTGGTCGACCGGGTTCATGACCACGCCGCGGACGGTCGGGCGGATGCCCAGCCAGATCTTGCGGCCGGCCTTGCCCAGCGCCACGTTCTCGTGCTGGAGGTTGCCCACCTTGCCGATGGTGGCGGAGCACTCGAGGTGGACCTTGCGGATCTCGCCGGAGGGCATGCGCAGCTGGGCGTATTCGGTGTCCTTGGCCACCAGCTGGGCGAAGGTGCCGGCGGCACGGGCGATCTGCCCGCCCTTGCCGGGCTTGAGTTCGATGTTGTGGACTTCGGTGCCGAGCGGGATCCCCTTGAGCGGCAGGGTGTTGCCCACCAGGATGTCGGCGTTCTTGCCGGAGACGACGGTGCGCCCCACTTCCAGCCCGTCGGGGGCCAGGATGTAGCGCTTCTCGCCGTCGGCGTAGACCAGCAGCGCGATGCGGGCGGTGCGGTTGGGGTCGTACTCGATGGTGGCGACCCGGGCCGGAACGTCAGCCTTGTTGCGCTTGAAGTCGATGATGCGGTAGCGCTTCTTGTGGCCGCCGCCGATGTGCCGGGTGGTGATCCGGCCGGTGTTGGAACGGCCGCCGGTGCGGTTGCGCTTGGCCAGCAGGGAACGCTCGGGCGTATCCGAGGTGATCTCCTCGAAGCCCTGCTTGGACATGCCCCGCTGCCCGGGGGACGTGGGTTTGAGCATTTTGATGCTCATAGGGACCTCTTGCCTTGAAAGGGTCGGGCGATAGTGGCAATGCTTGTCCGCCCGAACGAGTGGATGAACGGTCGATCTACTCGGCCTTGGGGGTCAGAGCGTCGATCAGTTCGATGTAGGCCTTCTTGCCGACGCCGGTGGAACCCATCCAGCGGCCCAGGCGCTTGGCCTTGGAGGGCATGCGGACGGTGCGGATCGACTTGACCTTGGCCTGGAGCAGGAGCTCGGCGGCTTCCTTGATCTGGTGCTTGGAAGCCCAGGTGGCCACCTCGAAGACCTGGATGTTGTTCTCCCGCAGGATCTGGCCCTTCTCGGTGAGGAGGGGCTTGCGGATCACTTCGAAAATCTTGGTCATGGTTTCACCACTTCCTGCAGGGCCAGGATCGCGTCCTTGGAGAAGACGACCTGGTCATACTTCAGAAGGTCATAGACATTGACGCCCAGGCTCTCGGTGGTGCGCAGGCGGGGGTTGTTGCCGGCCGCCAGGACCGCCTTCTCGGACTCCTCGGTGCCCACCAGCAGGGCGGTGCCCTGGATGCCCAGCTTGCCGAGGGTGGCGATCAGGGCCTTGGTCTTGTGGGTTTCGACGGTCCAGTTCTCCACCACCAGCAGCTGGCCGGCGGCCAGCTTGACCGACAGGGCGTTGCGCAGGGCGGAACGGCGGGCGCGCTTGGGGAACTGGTAGTCGTAGCTGCGCGGCTTGGGGCCGTGCACGGTGCTGCCGCCCTTCCAGAGCGCGGAGCGGATGGAGCCGACCCGGGCGCGCCCGGTGCCCTTCTGCTTCCAGAGCTTGCGGCCGGCGCCGGAGACTTCCCACTTGGCCTTGGTGCAGGCCAGGCCGACCCGGCGCTTGGCCAGGTAGTGGCGCACGGCCTCCCAGATCAGGTGCTTGTTGATGTCCTCGAGCTTGAAGACTTCGGCCAGCAGGTCGACGGTGCCGACCTGGGCGTTATCAAAGTTCAATACGGGCTGTTGAAAGAGCGCCATCTTACGCCTCCTGCTTGATCACGACGTAGCCGCCCTTGGGGCCGGGGACGGCGCCTTTGATGAGCAGCAGGTTGTTCTCGGCGTCCACCTTCGCGATCTCAAGGTTGCGCACGGTGACCTGTTCGTTGCCCATCTGTCCGCCCATGCGCATTCCGGGCCAGACACGGCTGGGGTAGGAACTGCCGCCGATGGAGCCGGGGGCGCGGTGGAACATGGAGCCGTGGGTGGCGCGGCCGCCCTTGAAGTGGTGGCGCTTCATGACGCCGGCGAAGCCCTTGCCCTTGCTGATGCCGGTGACATGGATCTTCGTCTTCTCCGCGAACTGCCCGGCCAGGATGCTGTCGCCTTCCTTGAGGGTGTCGCCCGCGTCGACCTTCAGTTCCCGCAGCACGCGGACCGGAGCCACGCCGTGCTTTTCACAATGGCCCTTTTCGGGCTTGGTGGCGCGCTTGCCGCCCTGGGGGTCGACGAAGCCCACCTGCACGGCGTCGTATCCGTCCCTGGCCACGGTCTTGCGCATGACCACCACGCAGGGGCCCGCCTGGATGACCGTCACGGGGACGACCTGGCCCTTGTCGTTGAAGATCTGGGTCATGCCCAGCTTCTTGCCGATGATTCCCTTAGTCATTCTCGCTCCCCTCCCTTACCTGTTGCCCTGACGGCTGAACACCTTGATTTCCACGTCCACGCCGGCCGGAAGGTCCAGCCTCATGAGCGTGTCCACGGTGTTCTGGGTCGGGTTGAGGATGTCGAGCAGCCGCTTGTGGGTGCGGATCTCGAACTGGTCGCGGCTCTTCTTGTCCACGTGGGGCGAGCGGTTCACGGTGTACTTCGACGTGCGGGTCGGAAGCGGGATGGGCCCGGCGACCTGGGCCCCCGTGCGCTTGGCGGTGTCCACGATTTCGCGGGTGGACTGGTCCAGCAGACGGTGGTCGAAGGCTCGCAGACGGATGCGAATGTTATCTTTCATCTTCACTCCATTGGGACGGGTGAACCGTCCATAGACGTGGGGCGTTGACCGCCCATGTGGAAAAACATCCCAATTGAACAGGGACAAGGCTAACCAGCATAACAAAAGCCAGAGCGATTGCAATGGCTTTTTTCGAGTTTTCAAGGCCCCCCGCGGGGAAATCCCCGGTTTGGCTTTGGTATCAGGAGGTCTCGATCCGAGGATCGATTGCGGGCCTCACCCCCGGGAGGGGGCTGTGACGGTCTTGCGCATCCCGGCCCCGCGGGGCCGGAAGGCTGAACTGAGTCAGTTTACTTGGTGCCCCGGACTTTGGCAATGATCTCTTCGGCCACGTTCCGGGGCGCTTCGGCGTAGTGGCGAGAACTGCATGGTGTAGTTGCCGCGGCCCTGGGTCATGCCGCGCAGGCTGGTGGAGTAGGCGAACATCTCGGCCAGGGGCACCTTGGCGGTGACCACCTTGACCCCGGCCCGGTCTTCCATGTTCTCGATGTGGCCGCGCCGGCTGTTCAGGTTGCCGATGACGTCGCCCATGTAGTCCTCGGGGACGACCACCTCCACGGCCATGATCGGCTCGAGCAGCACGGGGTTGGCCTTTTCGCAGCCGTTCTTGAAGCCCATGGAGCCGGCGATCTTGAACGCCATCTCGTTGGAGTCCACCTCGTGGTAGCTGCCGTCGTAGAGGGTGATCTTGACGTCCACCACCGGGTAGCCGGCCAGCACGCCGGACTGCAGGGCCTCCTGGATGCCCTGGTCCACCGGCTTGATGTATTCCTTCGGCACCACGCCGCCCTTGATGTCGTTGATGAACTCGTAGCCCTTGCCCTGCTCGTTGGGCTCGACGACGAGCTTGACGTGGCCGTACTGGCCGCGGCCGCCGGACTGGCTGCACGAACTTGCCTTCGGACTCGACGCGCTTGCGGATGGTCTCCCGGTAGGCCACCATGGGCTTGCCGACGTTGGCTTCCACCTTGAACTCGCGCATCATGCGGTCGACGATGATCTCCAGGTGCAGTTCGCCCATGCCGGCGATGATGGTCTGGCCGGTCTCGGGGTCGGTCTTCACCTTGAAGGTGGGATCCTCCTGGGCCAGGCGGCTGAGGGCGATGCCCATCTTCTCCTGGTCGACCTTGGTCTTGGGCTCGATCGAGACCTGGATGACCGGGTCGGGGAAGTCCATGGACTCCAGGATCACCGGGTGGTCCTCGTCGCAGATGGTCTGGCCGGTGAGGACGTCCTTGAAGCCCACGGCGGCGCCGATGTCGCCGGTGCGCACTTCCTCGATGTCCTCGCGCTTGTTGGCGTGCATCTGCAGCAGCCGGCCGATGCGGTCCCGGCGCTGCTTGTTGGAGTTGTAGACGCCGCTGCCGGCCGCCAGCACCCCGGAGTAGACCCGGATGAAGGCCAGCGAGCCCACGAAGGGGTCGGCCATGATCTTGAAGATCAGCGCGCTGAAAGGCTCGCTGTCCCTGGCGGGGCGCTCGACCTCGTTGCCGTCCATGTCGTGGCCCTTGATGGCGGGCACGTCCAGGGGGCTGGGCATGTAGCTGACCACCGCGTCCAGCAGGGGCTGCACGCCCTTGTTCTTGAAGGCGGAGCCGCAGCACATGGGGGTGAACACCAGGTCCAGGCAGCCCTTGCGGATGCCCCTGCGGATCTCGTCCTCGCTCAGGGTCTCGCCGCTGAGGTACTTGTCCATCAGCGTGTCGTCGGTCTCGGCGACCATCTCGATCATCTTCTCGCGCCACTCCTTGGCGGTCTCCACCAGCTCCGCGGGGATCTCGCCGTAGAGGACCTCGAACCCCTTGTCGCCCTCGTTGAAGGTCAGGCCCTGCATCAGCACCAGGTCCACCACGCCCCTGAAGTGCTCCTCGGCCCCGATGGGGATCTGGATGGGCATGGGCCGGGCCTTGATGCGGGTGCGCATCATCTCGCAGACGCGGAAGAAGTCGGCGCCGGGCCGGTCCATCTTGTTGACGAAGCCCAGGCGCGGCACGCCGTACTTGTCGGCCTGGCGCCAGACGGTCTCGCTCTGGGGCTCGACCCCGCCCACGGCGCAGAACACCGCCACGGCGCCGTCCAGGACGCGCAGGCTGCGCTCCACCTCGGCGGTGAAGTCCACGTGGCCGGGGGTGTCGATGATGTTGACGCGGTGCTCGACGTCCTTGAGCAGGCCGGTCTGGGCGGTCCAGGCCGCGGTGATGGCGGCGGAGGTGATGGTGATGCCGCGCTCCTGCTCCTGGACCATCCAGTCGGTGGTGGCCGCGCCCTCGTGCACCTCGCCGATCTTGTGGATCTTGCCGGTGTAATAGAGGATACGCTCCGTCGTCGTGGTCTTGCCGGCATCGATGTGGGCCATGATGCCGATGTTGCGGTAGCGCTCGAGGGGAGTCGTGCGGGCCACGGGGGCCTCCTTCAGGGTTCAGGATTCAAATATCAGTCGAATGTCGCCACGTCCAAAAACGGGGGCCGATCCGTCATGATCGGCCCCGTTTGTGAAGGGACTGTGACTACCAGCGGAAATGGGCAAAAGCCTTGTTGGCTTCGGCCATCTTGTGGACGTCGTCCTTCTTCTTCACGGAGGAACCGCGGAAGTTCATGGCGTCCAGGATCTCGCCGGCCAGCTTGTCGCGCATGGTGCGCTCGCCGCGGCCGGCGGAGTAGGTCTTCAGCCAGCGCATGGCCAGGGACTGGCGGCGGCTCTGGGGAACCTCCACGGGCACCTGGTAGGTGGCGCCGCCCACGCGGCGGGACTTGACTTCCACCGAGGGCTTGATGTTGTTGATGGCTTTCTGGAAGGCCTCGATGGCCTCCTCGCCGGACTTCTTGGCGACGATCTCCAGGGCGCCGTAGAGGATGCGCTCGGCGGTGGACTTCTTGCCGCGCTCCATCAGGACGTTGATGAACTTGGTGATCGTGACGCTGTTGTAGACGGGGTCCGGAAGAATCTCGCGCTTGGTCGGGCTGGATCGGCGGCTCATGTCTCCCTCACTTCTTCTTCGCGGCGACGGCGCCGGCCTTGGGCCGCTTGGCGCCGTACTTGGAACGGGACTGGTTGCGGCCCGCGACGCCGGTGGCGTCAAGGGTGCCGCGGACGACGTGGTAGCGCACGCCGGGCAGGTCCTTCACGCGGCCGCCGCGGATGAGCACGATGCTGTGCTCCTGCAGGTTGTGACCGACCCCGGGAATGTAGGTGGTGCACTCGATGCCGTTGGTGAGCCGGACACGGGCCACCTTGCGAAGCGCCGAGTTGGGCTTCTTGGGGGTGGTGGTGAACACGCGCGTGCAGACGCCGCGCTTCTGGGGGCAGGCGTCGAGCGCGGGGCTCTTGGTCTTGTTGATGAACGTGCTCCGCCCTTGGCGGATGAGCTGATTGATGGTTGGCACACCATCCTCCTGGTTTGGGTCCGCCATGGGGCGAACCGGCGCCCGAGAGGTCATGCATTCCTGAGAGAAGATGACATCGAGCGAAGGCATTCCACGGGCCCATAGGATCCGGGAATCTTAAATACTAGCAAAATGCGGCGGATTGTCCAGCCCGAATGACGAGATTCATTTGGCCGGCTTGGTCGCATGGCAGGCGCAACCGCCGGCGCAGCCCTGGGCGGGCGCGGCGGCAGGGGCCGGGGCGTCAGCCTTGGCCGGGACCGGAATGCCGTCCTTGGCCCCGGCGTCCTTGGCCTTGGCCCCCTTGCCGTAGCCCTGGGCCATCCAGCCGCCGCCGGCCAGGGTGAAGGAGGTGAGGGACACCTTCCGGCGCATGCCCGCGGACGCCCCGCACTGGGGACAGTCGTGCTCGGTGGGGGCTTCGAAGCCCTCCAGCTTTTCTTCCAGTTCACCGCAGGTCTCGCAGCGGTATTCGTACAACGGCATGGCATCCTCTTGTATTCGCCGCGGCAAAGCCGCAACTTGATAGTTTACCCCAGGATGCCCATGAGTTCACCCATCCCTACTACCCCGACGCCCAGGCCTTCCTCCAGGCGCATCCCCGCCGCCCCGCCACCCTCTGCTTCACCAACGGCTGCTTCGACCTGCTGCACCCCGGCCACGTCAAGTACCTGGAAGACGTCCGGGCCCTGGGCGACTTCCTGGTGGTCGGACTGAACAGCGACGCCAGCGTGGCCCGCCTCAAGGGGCCCGGCCGGCCGCTCCAGGACGAGCGGGCCCGGGCCGCTGATCCTCGTGCGGCCTGCGCAGCGTCGACGCGGTGGTGCAGTTCGACGAGGACACCCCGCTCGAACTGATCACCGCGCTGCAGCCGGACATCCTCGCCAAGGGCGGCGACTACACCCCCGGAGACCGTGGTCGGCCGGGAGGTGGTGGAGGCCCGGGGCGGCCGGGTGGTGCTGGTGCCCTTCCTGCCCGGGCACAGCACCACCGCCATCGAGGAGCGCGTCCGCTCCGGCCGGGGCGTGCTCACTTGAAGGTGTTGATCAGGATGGCCAGGGGCGTGAGGGCGGCCAGTTCTTCGGTCCAGTTCACGTCGCGGCGGATGCGCTGGGGCACCAGCAGCGCGTCGCCAGGCTCCACTTCGCGCCGCGCGAGACGCCGGTCCACGATCCGGCCGTCGGCCTTGAGCAGCCGGACGTTCCGGGTGTCCGCGTTGCGGGTATAGCCGCCGGCCAGGGACACCAGGTCCTTGACCCGCATGCCCCGGGCGGCCTTGAAGGCGGCGAAGGGGCTCGCGGTCTCGCCGACCACGCAGACCACGTCGGTGCGCCGGGGGATGATGATCTCGTCGCCATCCTGGAGCTCCACCTCGGCCGCGGGGTCGCCGGCCAGGATTCCGCCCATGTCCACCACCAGACGGTTGAGGTTGCCGCTCTGGAGGCCGTGCAGCAGCGGGTTGGGCAGCAGGAGCCCGGTCGTCGCGTTGCGCTTGGTCTCGTTGAGCCGGTCCAGGACCTCGTTGACGGCCCGGGCGCCGGAGTCGGAGGTCTCCATCCCGGCGAGGATGCTGGCGCGCCTGCGGTCCGGGTCCAGCGGGCGCATGGCGCGCAGGAAGATGCCGGCGTTCGGCATGGCTTCGGGGGTGAGGCCGCCGGCGCGGACGACCAGGTCGCGCAGGCTGGTCCCGGGGGCTTCGAGGCCGTAGACGCCGGGGCGGTTGAACTGGCCGGTGAGGATCACCGTCCGGTGCGGCCGGTAGTCCGGCCTGGCGAAGAGCGAGATCTGGTCGTCGGGGCGCAGCTTCGGATTGACCCGGTCGTCGCGCAGCGCCACCGGGCTGCTGGCATCGGTGGACAGCAGCCGCCCGAGGTCCAGCCGCACGGTCCCGCTGGTGCCGCCCTCCCGGGACCGGGCCAGCTCGGCCACGCAGCGGTCGGCCTTGTCCATCGGCACCCCGGCCCGGAACAGGAGATCGGCGGCGCGCATCCCCTCGATGAATTCGTACTGCCCGGGCCGCGCCACGGGCCCCACCACCTTCAGGTAGCGCCGGGGGCGCTGGTCCTGGATGCGGAACAGATTGATCTCGTCCCGGTCATCCAGCAGCAGGTCATCGGCCGGGTCGCCCGCCAGCGCCCGGGCGAGGCTGAAGGCGGTGAACTCCCTGCTGCCGTCGGCGCGCACCCGCACCCGTTCGCCCCTTTCCAGATAGGTGTCCGGCAGGAGCATGTCGTAGTTCCTGAGCAGGTCGCCCACCCGCTGCCCGTCCTCCCGGGTGAACACCCCTTGCACCCGCGCCCAGCCCCTGACCGTGACCGACTTTTTCGGGTAGCCGCGCAACGGGAGCGCCGTGATCACATCGCCCCGCTCCACCGCGGTGCCGGCCATGGCGGCGCCCGCCGGGACATCCATGACGCTGCGCGAGCCGTCGGGGGCGAGCCGGCGCAGGCTGACCGAGCCCGGATATCCCTGCAGGGCGAAGCCTCCGGCGAAGCCGACGGCGTCCTGCACCGTTTCCAGCGGCATCATCTCGAACAGCATCACGGGCGTCCGGCCATCCTTCTGCCACCGGACGAACCATTCGGGCTGGTCGGCATACTCCGGGTCGAGGGGGTCCGGGTCCACCCGCTGGTCCTGCCAGCCCCTGGCCTCCCTGCTTTTCTTCAGCTCCTCCTTGAGCACTTCCAGGCTGTATTCCAGCTCCGTCCGCTCGGCGGGGAGCAGCAGTTCCGCCGTCCCGCGGGATACGCCCAGGATCCCGCCGCCAGGGGTCGCCTGGGCCATGCCCAGGGCGGCCAGCTGGGCCGCTTCGGACAGGTACCTGGCCCCGCCCGGCGCGGCATTCTGCTGGGCCTTCAGGGTATCCAGGACCGCGGCCTGGCGGTTGGCCCCGAACCGGAGCCGGCCCTCCTCCCACCGCTCGTCCCCGCCCGTGTGCTCATCTTCGAACGGGAGCGGCAGGCCGAGCCGTTCCTCGATCGCGCGGATGTTGCGCCGGATGGTCTTCTGCTCCTCCGTTTCGGGCACCGGGTCCCGGGACCGGCGCTTCCCGGTCACGGTGGCCGCCACCCGCACGAAGGCCCCTTCCAACCGAACCTGGTTCCTCGCCAGCGGCACGAAGACCGTGTCGCCGCCCTGGAAGCCGAAGTTGAGGTTGCCCACCCCCTCGGCCCGCAGGGGATAGAGATCGACCCTGTGGATCACCTTGCCGCCGCGGAGGATCCGGATGTCGCGGTAGCTGCCCAGGGCGGTCGGCCCCCCCGACAGGCTCAGGACATTGATGACGCCGCTGAGGTTCGGCACCAGGAACGAGCCGGGCTGGTAGACCTCCCCCAGGACGATGACCCGCACTTCGCGCAGCCGGGTGACGGAAAGGTCCACGGTAGACCGGGAAAAGATCCGCCCGACCTGGGACTGGACCAGGGCTTTGGCCCGGCCCAGGCTGAGGCCGCCGACGGCCACGGTCCCCACCTTGGGGATGGCGACCCCGCCCCGGCCGTCCACCTGGAGCGGCGCTTCGAAGGTGGCGCTGCCGTACACGTTGAGCCGCAGCTGGTCGCCGACGCCCAGGACGTAGTCCTCCGCGATGCCGCCGTCGGTCGGGCTGGGCCCGACCTGGCGCGTCTCGAACAGGTCTGCGGCGAACCGGGGCAGGCCTCCCTCCCTGGCCTTGGCCAGGGTGATTGCCTGGCCAAGCCTCTCCTGCTGGGCGGTCTGGCCGGTCTGTTCCGGCACCTGGCCGGGTCTCGGGCCTGGCATTGGCTCCGGGGCCTTGGGCAGGGGATCCCAGGCCGGAGCCTGGAGGGGCGCTGCGGCGTTGGCCTGCTGCAGCAGCGACAAAGACCCGCCCAAGGCGGCTCCCGGGTCCTGGGCCATGAGGTGCATCAGGGCCAACATGCCGACCCATTGCTTCAGTTTACAAACCATGAATAAACTCCAATATGAATAATTAAATATGGCAAAGCCTTTGATCGACCCACCAACCAGGGAAAACGCCCTGCCCTCCCGCAGCCGGGCCGAACCGAAGTCCTCCGTCGGTAATCAGGTGTTGAAGACCTGGAACAGGGTTCCCGCACCGGCCTGGAACATCCTGGTCCCCGGTGCTGGCCAACCCCCTCTGCCCGGGGGTCGCTGGCAGGCTTCAGTCCCTGGCGCCATGCACTCAGGAAAAGGTCCCCGAGCCATGGGGGCGCGAACCCCATGCTATTGTATTGGCAACATTGCCACGGCCCGCCTGGTCGAAATGATGATTGAAGGAGAACCCTTATGTTGTTCAAAGCAAGGATTTGGATCGGGACCTTGGCTGCCCTCCAGGTCCTGGCCCAGGTTCCTGCGACGCAGGGAGACGCGATGGGAAACCTCCTCGGCGGAGCCGCCACCGCCCAGGCTGGCGAGTCGACTCCCCGGCTCACGGTCCCGCCCGTGCTCCCCAAGTCGACCGAGGAGACCCCCAGCTCCAGCAGGACTCCCAATACCAGAGAATGGATCGGGAAATCCGGCTGGCCAAAGCCAAGGACAAGGGACCCGTGAGATTTGCCTCGGATCTGTTCGAGACCCGCCAGTACGGACCCAACCCGACGGACGGGGGCATTTCCGAAGACTATGTCCTGGGGGTGGGTGACCGCATGCAGATGAGCGTGTTCGGCAGCGCCACGTTCGAAGTGCCGGTCCAGGTGGATGGCCGGGGCGAAATCGTCATCCCCAAAGTGGGAACCGTTGCGGTTTCAGGCATGAGCCTGGGCCAGGCCCGGGCGGCGGTCCAGGGCAAGGTCTCCCAGGTGTTCTCCCGGTCCACGGTGGACCTTTCGGTCACCAAGATGCGCGAGGTCCGGGTCTTCGTGCTCGGGGAAGTCTACAAGCCGGGCGCCTATCTCGTGCCCAGCCTGAGCAGCGTCATCAATGTGCTCAGCCTCACCGGAGGGCCCACCAGCGTCGGCAGCTACCGCGAGATCCGCGTCATCCGGGGCGGGCGGATGGTCCACTCGGTGGATCTCTACCCCCTGCGGGCCGATGGGTTGGGCAACCTCAACTTCGGTTTCCAGAACGGCGACACCCTATTTGTCCCATTGATCCAGAACCAGGTGCAGCTTCAGGGGGGGTTCACCCGGGTGGTCGCCACGGTGCATGAAGCGGCCAATGCCCAGGGCCAGGTGAAGGAGTCGGACGATGAACGGAAAACCAGGCGCTTGATCGAGCAGGTGCAGAAGCGGTTGGGCCTTCCGCCGGATAAGGCCGAGACCGACGAGGCCGGACCACCCATTCCGGAATACCCGAAGGAGGCGGGAGCCGAGGCCAAACCCGCCCCCATGCAGGACGCCACCAAAGGCAATCCCGCCGAGGGGCCTGGAGGCGCCTCCACCGGCAATACCAATGGAAATGCTGCCGCCGCCGCTGCCACCGCCGCCACTGGCCTCATGACTGCGCCTCTGACGGCTGCCGCGAGGGCCGACCTGGAAGACCGCCTGGATATCCTCCAGCAGCACCTGCGCGAACTCATCGCCGATAAACGGGTCGACCTGCGAATCGACGAGTCCGGAAACAATCGCCCGAATGAGTTCGAAGGCCAGCCGGCCTGGCTCAGCCAATGGATCATTGAAGGCAAGACTCCGACCATGCAGTTCGAAATGCTGCCCGGCGAAACCCTGCAGGACGCCTTGCATTTTGCCGGGGGTTTCGCCCTGAAGGCCTTCTCCGGCTCGGTGACCCTGAGGCGGGTGGGCGCGGACGGCGCCTTGAACAGCGTGGACGTTCCCGCGGGCGATGCCATGGCCAAGTGCGTTCTCGAGCGGGGTGACGTCCTGATGGCGCTCCCCCTGCGGGACTTTGATGCGGGAGCCGTCAGCGTCCGGGGCTGGACCCGGATCCAGGGACTTTTCGCGCGCAAGGACGGCCAGCGGGTGGGCGATATCCTCAAATCTTTTTCCCTCCTGCTGCCGGACACCTACATGGAGCGTGGGGAACTGGTGCGGACGCTGCCCGATGGTTCCAAGCGGTTCCTGCCGTTCAGCCTCAGCGGCGCCCTGGCCGGGGATCCTGAACAAGACATTTTGCTGGAAAACCGGGATGTCATTGAACTGTATCGCATCGGCGATTTGCGCCTGCCCCTGTCCGTCACCGTCCTGGGGCCGGTGACCAGGCCTGGCAAGTTCGAGTTCATCCAGGGTATGCGGGCGTCGGACCTGTTGTTCAGGGCGGGCGTCCCTCTCAACAGTGCGGATCGTTACGTGGCGGAGCTGTCCCATTCCAGGGAAGGGAAAACCGAGGACGTGAGGCAACTGGACCTGAGCAGGCTGCTGTCCACCGAGGATGCCAGTCCGGTGGACCTGACGGACGAACGGATCAACCCGACCTTGAAGCCCTACGACCAGATTTCCCTGTTCGCCAAACCCGACTTCCGTCAGCACCGGACCGTCACCCTCAGCGGCCAGGTGGCCCGGCCGGGGGTCTACGACCTTCCCAACGAGAAGACCAGCCTCCGGGATGTGGTCAAGCGGGCAGGCGGCCTCACCTCGGAGGCCATGCCCAACGCGGGCATCTTCCTCCGCCCGATGGCTGCCATCACCCCCGAAAAGGCCAGGGCCAACGCCCTTTCCGGCGTGACCGACCAGGACCCGACCGCCAACGGCATCAATGAGATCCTGGGCCGTCTGAACGAAACCAAGCGGATGCCCGTCACCGGCGCCATAGAGGTGTCGCCCCTCCTGCACCGCCTGATGGCCGGCTCCCTGAGCCGGCTGGTGGTGGACATGCCGAGGATCCTGGCCGGCGACCCCGCGGCCGAGGTGGTCCTGATGGATGGCGACGAGATCATCATCCCGCGCAAGACCGAGGTGGCCTATGTGGTGGGTGAAACCGCCAGCCCCTTCGCCGCCTTCAACGTCAGGCCCGGATACAAGGTCAGGGACCTGCTCACCCTGGCCGGCGGCGCCACCCCGAACGCCGACACCGGGCATATCCGTCTGCTCAAGGCCGATGGCCGGATCATGGACAGCTGGGTCAGCAGCCGAGTGGTCGAACCCGGCGATGCGGTGCTGGTGCCTCAGAAGATCCGCCGGGACGTGAATTGGCAGGACAACCTGGCGGCCCTCACGCCTCTGGCCATCCTGATCAATACGTTCAAGCAATAACCTGCTGAAAAAATTTCACCCTCGCGAGCCAGGCGTCAGAACCTGGCCACCAGCTGGATCCCGCGGTAATCCGGACGCCATATCGGAGCGAAGCTGATCTCCGATCTGGCGCCGGCCCCAGTTCGCTTCGCCTGGTTCACATGCACCACCGCCCGGCCGATGGTCGTGCCGAGCAGCGCCCCGGCCACCACATCCGAAGCGAAGTGGTCCCGCGTCTCCATCCGGGACAGGCCCACCAGGCCGGCCAGACCGTAGGCGGCCGCGCCCACCCAGGCGCTGTCGGCATGCATGGAGATGACCGAGGCCATGGCGAAGGCCTGGGAAGTATGCCCAGAGGGGAACGAACCGCTTGAACTGAAGGGGCGGAAATGGCTCGTGCCCTCGTTGTCGGAGGGGACCGCCCGGTCCGTGGCGAACTGGACCACGAAGGCGCTCCCCCGGGCCAGCGCCGTGGCGATGCCGGCATCCACCCAAAGGGAGCGGGCTTCGGGCTTGTCCAGCCAACTGGCGCCCAGATACCCGCCGCCGATGAGCACCAGCCCGCCGACGCCCCCCAGCTGGGCCACGTCCTTGGCCGGCTGGTCCCATGAGGCGCGCCGGTTGCGCACGACCCACTGGTCCGCCGCGTGGTCCAGGGCGAATCCCACGGCGACCACGGCGGCGAGCCCCAGGCCGGCCTCGGACCACTGGCGGGAATCCCAGTCGCCGGGGGCGCGGGCCAGGGTCGTCGTATCGTCCCAGGTCAGGCGCGGCAGGTTGTGGAATTCATCGATTTGGTAAGTCTGGGCCTGCGCGGGCGCGGGGCTCAGGCATGCGCCCAGGATGGCGGCGGAAAGCTTCGCGGCAAGGCCCCAATCCGCGACGAACAGTCGAGTGGTCAAGTGATCTGGCATGGACATGGCTCACTTTATACCAGCCCCGCGCCGATCGGGCCCAGCCAAATGCTCGGCTACACTGGACCCTGGGAGGTGTCGGGAATGGCGACCGCCATCGTATGCGCTTATTCGCCGGTGGGGCGCGAGGCCATGGCCGGACTGCTGGAGGCCGGGATCGACGTGCTGGGCCTCTACACCTACCCCCAGGGCGCCGACGAAGGCTGGTTCGCGCCTCCGGCCGTGCTCGCCGAAACCCGCGGCATCCCCGTACGGATGGAACCGAAGTTCAATGAAGAAAGGGTCTATGCGGACATCGCGGCGCTCCGCCCGGATTTCCTGTTCAGTTTCTATTTCCGGGAGATGATCCAGGCCCGGTTCCTGGACCTGCCGCGGCTGGGCGCCTACAACCTGCACGGTTCCCTCCTGCCCCACTACCGGGGTCGCGCGCCCATCAACTGGGTGCTGCTGCGGGGCGAAGCCCGGACCGGCATCACCCTGCACGCCATGACCCCCAAGCCCGACGACGGCGATATCGTCGCCCAGGCCGCCCTGCCCATCGCCTGGGACGAGACCGCCCTCAGCCTGACCCTGCGTTGCGCCGACGCCGGGCGCGAACTGGTCCGCGCCGCCGCGCCGAAGCTGGCGGACGGCACCGCCCGGCGGATCTCCCAGCGCACCCTGGGTCCCTCCACCTACTTCGGCGGGCGCAAGCCCGAAGACGGCCGGCTCGACCTCGACGGCCGGGCCCGGGACGGTTTCAACCTCATCCGGGCCGTGGCGGATCCCTGGCCCAACGCCTTCATCCAGACCCCGGCGGGGAAGGTCCAGGTGAGCTGGGCGCTGCCCGCGTCTGCCCCCTGCCCCCCCGGCCACTTCCGCGAAACCGCCGAAGGGGTGCTGTTGGGTTTCACCGACGGCGCCCTGCGGGTGCATGCCCTGCGCCGGGACGGCGTCCGAAGCGAACGTCCGACCGTGCATGCCCTCTGGTTGCGGGAACTCGGACTGCCCGAAGCGCACTCCTGAGGATCTCCCCCGGGAGGCCCCATGCCCCTGGCGTCCCTGCTGCTGGTCCCCGCGCTGCTCGCTCCCGCGAAGCCGCCCCGGGCCATCTCGGTCCCGGTGAAGACCGCGCGCGAGGCCAAGGCCATCGCCGAGCGCAACACCGGCGGCATCGCCGTGAGCGCCCGCTGCATCCCCCTGAACGGCGCCACCGGCGGTTGGCTGGTGGACGTGCACATGCCCGGCGAGGATCGCGGCTGGCGCTGCGTGGTCGACAACGACACCCACAGGGTCCTCACGAAGACCCGGATCCCCAACCCCAGGCTCCCCAAGGCCCGCAGGTAGCCTGCATCCTGGCAATCTCCGGAATCTCTCGTACACTCAAGGGGACGGCAGGCGCCGCGAGGAGGCCTTCATGGGGCTCATGGACTGGGGCAAAGCCCAATTCATCGAAATCATCGAGTGGCTTGACGATTCCAACGACACCCTGGCCTGGCGCTTCCCGGTGCGGAACCAGGAGATCAAGAACGGCGCCCAGCTGGTGGTGCGGGAAAGCCAGGAGGCCACCTTCGTCTCACGAAGGCCAGTTCGCCGACACCTTCGCCCCCGGCACCCACACCCTCTCCACCCGCAACATGCCCATCATGGCCGATCTGCGGGGCTGGAAGTACGGCTTCGAGAGCCCCTTCAAGTCCGAGGTCTACTTCACCAACACCCGCCTGTACAACGACCTGGGCTGGGGCACCTCCAACCCCATCATGATGCGCGACGCCGACTTCGGCATGCTGCGCATCCGGGCCTTCGGCATCTACTCCATCCGGGTCCAGGACTCCAAGAAGTTCCTCAAGGAGCTGGTGGGCACCAACGGCCTCTACACCAAGGACGACATCACCGAGCAGCTGCGCAAGAGCCTCATGAGCCAGTTCACCGACGCCCTGGGCGAGGCCAAGATCCCCGCCCTGGACCTGGCCGCCCACTACGACGAGCTCTCCGACCTGCTGCGCGCCAAGATGGACCCGGAGTTCCAGACCATGGGCCTGGAGTGCTCCAAGCTCTTCATCGAGAACATCAGCCTGCCCGAGGAAGTGGAGGCCATGATGGACAAGCGCACCTCCGTGGGCATGATGGCCCCGGTCATGGGCGCCTACACCCAGATGCAGGTGGCCGATTCGGTGCCCCTGGCCGCCCAGAACCCCGGCGGCCTGGCCGGCATGGGCATGGGCCTGGGCATGGGCGTCGGCATGGGCAACATGATGGGCCAGCAGATGGGCGGCGCCATGGGCCAGATGGCCCAGGCCCCCTACCCCGCCGGCCAGCGCCCCGCGCGGCCCCAGCCGCCCCCGCCAAGACCCTCAAGGAGGAGCTCATCCGAGCTCAAGGACCTCTTCGACAGCCAGCTCATCACCCAGGCCGAGTTCGACAAGCAGCGGGCGGCCGTCATGGCCAAGCACGGGATGGCGTAAACTTAGTCCATGCACTTGAGCGTCCCGGGGAATCCGGCCTTGCCGCCGGCGGGGATCGAATGTTCAACCTCCAGCTTTGTCCAGGGTGAACCCATGAGTCTGCTTGTCGTCGGAAGCGTCGCCTTTGACGATCTTGAAACCCCCTCCGGGCGGCGGGTGAACATCCTGGGCGGGTCGGCCAGCTACTTCTCCCTCGGCGCCAGCCGGCTCCACCCGGTGCAGGTGGTGGCGGTGGTGGGCGAGGATTTCGGGCCCGGAGCAGTACCAGGTGTTCCAGGGCCGGCCCATCGACCTCGCCGGCCTGGTCCGCAAGCCCGGGCGCTCCTTCCACTGGAAGGGCGAGTACGGCGCAGGACCTGAACGAGGCCACCACCCTGGAAACCCACCTCAACGTCTTCGCCGACTTCCACCCCGACCTGCCGGAGTCCTACCGGCACGGCCCCCTAGCCTGTTCCTGGGCAACATCGACCCCGTCCTGCAGCTGGACGTGGTCCGGCAGATGGCCGTCCGCCCGCGCTGGATCGCCCTGGACACCATGAACTTCTGGATCAACGGGGCCCGGCCGGCGCTGCTGGAGGTCCTGAAGGAAGTGGACATCCTGCTGGTCAACGAGGCCGAGGCGCGCAGCCTCACCGGCGAGCGGAACCTGCTGCAGGATCTACGCGAGGATCCAGGCCCTGGGCCCGCGCATCCTGGTGGTGAAGCGGGGCGAGTACGGGGTGGCGCTGTTGACCCCGGAGGGTCATTTCCTGGCCCCTGCCTACCCCCTGGAGCAGGTGGTGGACCCCACCGGCGCCGGGGACACCTTCGCCGGCGGATTCATGGGCTACCTCGCCTCGGCAGCGGACGGCGACCTCGAGACCCTCAAACGCGCCACCCTCATGGGCACGGTCATGGCCAGCTTCACCGTGCAGCAGTTCGGCACCGCGGCCCTGGAATCCCTCACCGACAACGCCCTCCATGGACGGCTGGCGGCCCTGCGCCAGCTCATCCACGTCGCTTATTAGACCTCAGCCCCAGACCCGCTTGCCTTCCACCCAGGTGCCCAGCACCTGGCCGGGCAGGGTCCAGCCCTTGAACGGGGTGTTGTAGGACTTGCTCTGGATGAAGGCCCGGTCCACGGTGACCCTGCGCGTCCAGGTCGACCAGGATGAAGTCCGCCGGGCGCCCCGGCCTTCAGGGTCCCCAGGCCCTGGCGGTCCAGGTGGAAGGCCCGGGCCGGGCCGGAACTGAGCAGCTCGACGGCCCGGGCCAGGGACTGATCACCTTGCGGTTCACCAGCAGCTCCAGGGTGAGCGGCAGCGCGGTCTCCAGGCCGATGACGCCGAAGGAGGCGCAGCGCCAGCTCGCACTTCCTTGTCGTCCCAGCCGTGGGGGGCGTGGTCGGTGGCGATGGCGTCCACGGTGCCGTCGGCCAGGGCCTCCAGCACGGCGTCCAGGTCGGCCTGGCTGCGCAGGGGCGGGTTCATCTTGAAGTCCGAATCGAACCGGGTCATCTCCTTGTCGGTGAGGGCGAAGTGGTGCGGCGTGACCTCGCAGGTCACCCTGCAGGCCCCGCGCCTTGGCCTCGCGCACCATGCGGAAGGAGCCCTTGGTGCTCAGGTGGGCCAGGTGCAGGTGCCCGCCGGTGTGCTCGGCCAGGACGATGTCCCGGGCCACCATGGCCTCCTCGGCGGCGGCGGGGATGCCCAGGCAGCCCAGGGCGGCGCTCACGCTGCCTTCGTTGCATGTAGCCCTTGGCCACCAGGTTGGTGTCCTCCTCGTGGGCGACGACGGGCATGTCCAGCCAGGAGGTGTATTCCAGGGCCCGGCGCATGATGGCGGCGTTCATCACCGGCAGGCCGTCGTCGCTGAAGGCGATGCAGCCGGAGGCCTTGAGGGTGCCGAAGTCGGTGAGCTCCTCGCCGGCGGCGCCCTTGGTGACGGTGCCCAGGGGGAAGTAGCGGCACAGGCCGGCCTTGCGGGCCCGGGTCAGCATCATCTCCGTGATGGCCACGGAATCGTTCACCGGCTTGGTGTTGGCCATGGCGCAGACGGAGGTGAAGCCGCCGGCCACCGCCGCGCGGGAGCCGGTCTCGATGGTCTCCTTGGCGGTCTGGCCCGGCTCGCGGAAGTGCACGTGGAGGTCGATCAGGCCCGGGACACAGGAGCCTGCCCTCCGGCATCCAGCACCTCGGCCCCGGCGGCCCGGGGGTCCGCCGCCGGCCGCCGCGCCCATGGCGGCCACCCGGCCGTCCACCACCAGCAGGGAGCCGGGACCGTCGCAGTCTCTGGGCGGGATCCAGCAGTCGGGCGTTCTTCACGAGCAGGGACATGCACACCTCGAAGCATCAATTCATCTTAACCAGGATCAGCCACGCCTGATGTACCTGTGGGGGGACCGCGCGCTCGCGCTGCTCGCTCTCCGTCCCCCACTCCCCACTCCAAGCCCGGGCGCAGCCCGGTCATGGAGTCTGGCGGTGGCCGGGGTCGTGCTCGTGGCCGTGAGGGTCGTCGGCTTCGTGTTCGTGCTTGAATCGGTGGCTGTGCCCCCCGGCCATCCCCCGGGTCTCGAAATGGATGGTCATGTGGCGAACCCGGAACCGGTCCGCCAGCAGCCGCTCGATGTCCGCCTGGAGCGGCTGGGTGTCCTCCAGGCGCTCCATCTCCACCTGCACGTGGGCGGTGCAGACCACCAGGTGGCTGCACAGCCGCCAGCTGCGGATGTCCTCCACCCCCGACACCCCGGGCAGCCGCATGATCTGGCTGCGCGCATCGGCGTGGTCGAAGGCGGCCCGGTGCATGAGGATGGCGGTGGCGTCCGCGCCCAGGGCGTAGGCCCCACGCACGATGAAGCGCCACGATCAGCAGCGCCACCAGCGGGTCCAGCCAGCGCCAGCCGGTGAACCGGATGGCCGTCGTGCTGGCCAGCAGCGCCAGGCTCGCCATGGAATCGTAGAAGGCGTGCAGGTAAGCCGCCTTGAGGCTGGCGTCGCGCTCGAGCTCGTCCTTGCCCCGGGGGCGCAGGGTCAGGGCGGCGGCCAGGTTCAGGGCCAGCCCCAGGCAGCAGAACACCAGCACCCAGCCGGTGCGTATGGACGGCGGGGCCTTCAGCCGGTGCCAGGCCTCCACCACGATGCCGGCGGCCAGCGCCAGCAGCATGCCGGCGCCCAGGAGCGTGTTGAACACCTCCAGGCGGTGCCAGCCGTAGGCGAAGCGGTCGCACGGCTCGCGCCGGTTGGCCACCAGGAGGCTGGTCAGGCTCAGCAGGTTGGCCACCAGGTCGTTGAAGTTCTCCAGGCTGTCGGAAACCAGGCCCAACGATCCGGTCCAGAAGCCGCCGAGCCCCTGGACCAGCGCGCCGACCCCGAAGATGGCCGAACTCCAGCCCAAGGCGCCCCGGCGTGCCCAGGCCATGGCCATGGTCATGGTCATGGGGGTGGTCGTGAGGTTCTGGGTTGGCGTCGCCGTGCTGGTGCATGAGGGGTCCCGGAGTCTGTCTGCATTATTCCCGCAATCCCTGCGATGCGGGACGGGGCTCCGGCATTCCCGTGCGGCGCTACTCGGTTTCCGCCAGTTCCAGCAGATCGTCGTCCTCTTCGGCGAAATCCCCCTCTTCCAGGAGGATGTGCTTGACCTTCCCCGATTCCGGGGCGCTCACGTAGAAGGGCGTATGGGTGGCGTCCGTGCCCTCCAGGAGCATCAAGGTCTCATCCTCTTCCACCTCCTGCCCTGGAGCGACCAGAACATCCACAACGTAGCCCGGCCACTCTGCCCGGATGATCATGCCGCCCTCCATTGGTCTTGGTGGAAAGTATGGTAAAGCCGGGGTTCGCGCAAGGTTGATTCGCACATTTCCCATTATTTTTGAATACACCTGTTTTGGTCAGCATCCCCCGTGGCTTCAATCGCATGCGAGCTTCAAACTCTTTTTTCCACGTGCCGTGATGGTGCCGCCGATCCGTCCTGCCGCCGTCGGCGCGGACCTCCACTGAAAGCCCGACCCCTCCCGTCCGGGGCCACGGAAGGCTCTTGCCGGGGGTCGCGGAATCATGGCTGGAACGTGCATCATGGGAGAAGATAGTCGGGCAAGGCTGGTGTGCCGCGGCAAGCGGTCATACTTTTCCAATCGCCCGCCGGCTTCACCTCTCGCGAACCGCCAGATCCACACCATCCTCCCTGGAGTTCCTAAATGCCCCAACACCGGATCGCACTCATCACAGGCATCACCGGCCAGGACGGCAGCTATCTGGCCGAATTGCTCCTCCAGAAGGGCTATGAGGTGCACGGCATCATCCGGAGGGCGTCCACCTTCAACACGGACCGCATCGACCACCTCTATGTCGATCCCCACAAGAACCCCATGCTCCACCTGGAATTCGGAGACCTGTCGGATGGCAACGCCCTGCGCCGGGTGATGGACGAAGTGAAACCTGACGAGGTCTACAATCTCGGCGCCCAGAGCCACGTGAAAGTGAGCTTCGCCCAGCCTGAATTCACGGCGGACGTGGTGGGCCTGGGCACCCTCCGCCTCCTGGAGGCCGTGCGCGCATTCTCGGATGCCAGCGGCAAGAAGGTTCGCTTCTACCAGGCGGGCTCCAGCGAAATGTTCGGAAGTGCCAAACCCCGGCAGTTCGAGGGGACCCCTTTCCAGCCCCGTTCTCCCTATGCCTGCGCCAAGGCCTACAGCCACTACCAGGTGATCAACCACCGCGAGAGCTACGGCATGTTCTGCTGCAACGGCATCCTCTTCAACCATGAGAGCCCGCGCCGGGGGGAGACGTTCGTGACCCGGAAGATCACCCGGGCCGCCACCCGGATCAAGCTCGGCCTCCAGGACAAGCTGTTCCTCGGGAACCTGGCGGCCAAGCGCGACTGGGGCTTCGCCGGAGACTACGTGGAAGCCATGTGGCGAATGCTGCAGCAGGACACCCCAGGGGATTACGTGGTCGCCACCGGTGTCGCGGTCTCCATCCAGGGCTTCCTTGAAATGGTGTTCGGGCATCTCGACCTGGACTGGAAACAGTTTGTTGAGATCGATCCGCGCTACTTCCGCCCCGCAGAAGTGGACCACCTGGAAGGCGATGCCAGCAAAGCCCGGGAGGTGCTCGGATGGGAACCCCGGACGGATCTCAGGACCCTGTCCGCCATGATGATCGACCATGACCTCAAACTGGCTGAGCGGGAACTGCTCCTGAGGCAGGCGGGCATGTCCGAGGTCAACCGGGAGGGATTGCGATGAGTTTTCAAGAGACCTTCCCGCTCGACCGCAAGCGCGTCTGGGTGACCGGCGGGCACGGCTTCCTGGGCTGCCACCTGCGAGCCGAACTGGAACTTCGCGGAGCGGAAATCCTTTCCCCGACCGAAGCCGAATGCGACCTTCTGGATCCTGGCGCGGCCCTTCGCTTCATCAAGGACCAGAGGCCGGACGGCGTGTTCCATCTGGCCGCCTGGGTCGGAGGCATCGGCGCCAACCGGAAACACCCCGGATCCTTCTTCTACGCCAACATGGCCATGGGCCTTCATCTCATCGAGGCCTGCCGGCTTGGGCAGGTGGGGAAACTGCTGGTGCTGGGCACTGTGTGCGCCTACCCCAAGTTCAGCCCGGTCCCGTTCCGGGAGGAAGACCTTTGGAATGGTTACCCCGAGGAAACCAACGCCCCTTACGGCATCGCCAAGAAGGCCCTCATGGTCCAGCTCCAGGGCTACCGCCAGGAGTATGGCACCCGCGGTATATTCCTGCTTCCCGTCAATCTTTACGGCCCCGGCGACCATCTGGATCTGGAGAGCAACCACGTCGTTCCCGCCCTCATCAGGAAATTCCTGGAAGCCAAGGCCGACGGCAGGCCCGCCGTCGAACTGTGGGGCACCGGTTCCGCAAGCCGCGAATTCCTCTATGTAAAGGACGCCGCCAAGGCCATCTGCGAGGCGATGGCCAGATACGAAGACGGTGATCCGGTGAACCTCGGCACCGGGGACGAGATCACCATCCGCGACCTCGCCTTGAGGATCAAGGATCTCTGCGGTTACCAGGGCGAGATCAAATACGATCCCTCCAAGCCCGACGGCCAGCCCAAGCGAAGGCTCGACACAAGCCGGGCCTTGGCGCGATTCGGCTGGCGGGCGGAAGTCCCCTTGACGGAAGGCCTGCGTGAAACCATTGAATGGGTTGCGGCGGCCCTGCCTGAGGTCCAGCGCGCCGAGCGGGCAAACCGCAGGTGAAATAATCGCCTTGGCTTAGGCTCTTTTTTCCATGTGTTATGATGCCTCTGCCGATCCGTCTCGCTCCCATCGGCAGCGACCTCTGCAGGAAGCCCACCTCCCCCATCCATGCCGGCGGAGGGTTTCATGGAGGGATCGCCATTCCGGGAGCCACATTGGGACCGAGCTCCCAGGAGAATCCATGAACACCCTCACCTTCACCCCCACCACCGTCAGCATCGACCTCGGCGGCACCCCCATCAGCATCGAGACCGGGCGCATCGCCAAGCAGGCCAACGGCTCCGTCATCGTCCGCCAGGGCGGCACCATGGTCCTGGTGGCCGTGTGCCGGGCCGAACCCCGGGAAGGCATCGACTTCTTCCCGCTCACCGTGGACTACCGCGAGCCCGGGTTCTCCGCCGGCAAGATCCCCGGCGGCTGGTTCAAGCGCGAAGGCAAGCAGACCACCAAGGAAACCCTCACCTCCCGCCTCATCGACCGCCCCCTGCGCCCCCTGTTCGAGGAAGGCTACAACGGCGACACCATGATCACCGTGCAGGTCATCAGCTTCGACGGCGAACACCAGCCCGACACCCTGGGCATGGTCGGGCGCCTCCGCCGCCCTGATCATCTCCGAGATCCCCTTCCACAACCCCGTGGGCGGCGTGCGGGTGGGCCGGGTGAACGGCCAGTTCGTGGTCAACCCCACCGTCTCCCAGCGCCCCGGTCAGCGACCTGGACCTGCTGGTGGCCGGCACCGACGAGGCCCTGGTGATGGTCGAGTGCGGCGCCCTGGAGTTCCAGGAAGCCGACATGGTCAAGGCCCTGGAGTTCGGCCACGCCGCCATCAAGACCCTGGTCAAGCTGCAGAAGGAACTGCAGGCCAAGGTCGGCAAGCACCAAGCTGGTTCCCGTCGAAGCCCGAGCGCAACGAGGAGGTCTACAAGCTGGTGGCCGCCAAGTACGCCGAGAAGCTGCTGGCCGCCCTCACCATGAAGGTGAAGATCGAGAGCTACCAGGCCATCGACGCCCTGAAGAAGGAAGCTGTCGCCGACCTCACCGCCGAGCAAGCCCGAGCTGAAGAAGGACGTGGTCGAAAGCTTCGACCTGCTCAAGGAGACCCTGTTCCGCAACGCCATCCTCAAGCAGGGCGCGCGTCTCGACGGCCGCAAGTTCGACCAGATCCGCCCCCTGAACATCGAAGTGGGCGTGCTGCCCGCCGCCCACGGCTCCTGCCTGTTCACCCGCGGCGAGACCCAGGCCCTGGTCACCGCCACCCTGGGCACCGCCGAGAACATCCAGACCATCGAAGGCCTCGAGGACGAGGTCAAGAAGAGCTTCTACCTGCACTACAACTTCCCCGGCTACTCGGTGGGCGAGTGCAAGCCCAACCGCGGCCCCGGCCGGCGCGAGATCGGCCACGGCATGCTGGCCGAGCGCTCCATCGCGGCCATGCTGCCCTCCAAGGAAGAGAACCCCTACACCCTGCGGGTCGTCTCCGAGATCACCGAGAGCAACGGCTCCAGCTCCATGGCCACCATCTGCGGCGGCACCCTGGCGCTGATGGACGCCGGCATCAAGATGAAGGCCCCCGTGGCGGGCGTGGCCATGGGCCTGGTCAGCGACGGCGCCAAGTTCGTCGTCCTCACCGACATCGCCGGCCAGGAAGACCACTACGGCGACATGGACTTCAAGGTCGCCGGCACCACCCGGGGCATCACCGCCCTGCAGATGGACATCAAGATCGGCGGCATCACCACCGAGATCCTCACCAAGGCCCTGGACCAGGCCAAGAAGGGCCGCCTGGAGCTGCTGGCCGCCATGGGCGAGGTCCTCGCCGCCCCGCGCGGCGACATCGCCGGCAACGCGCCGCAGATGCACACCATCCAGCTGCCCAAGGAGAAGATCCGCGACGTCATCGGCAAGGGCGGCGCCACCATCCGCAACATCATCGAGGTGAGCGGCTGCTCGGTGAACATCGACGACAACGGCTCCTGCCAGGTGGCCGGCGCCAACCAGGAGAAGCTGCAGGTGGCCCTCAAGATGATCGCCGACCTGATCCAGACCGCCGAGGTGGGCCAGACCTACCTGGGCCGGGTGGCCAAGGTGGTGGAGTTCGGCGCCTTCGTGACCATCCTGCCCGGCCTCGACGGCCTGCTGCACGTCTCCGAGATGGCCCCGCACCGGGTCAAGAACCCCGCCGACGAAGTGAGCGAAGGCCAGGAGATCATGGTCAAGTGCATCGCGGTCGACGCCAACGGCAAGATCAAGCTGAGCCGGAAGGCGCTGATGGCGGAGCAGGCTGGCTCCCAGCCGCAGGAGTAGCAGGGAGTCCCGGTTCGCGCCGCCTCGCAGCAAGGAACGTGGATTTGCCTCGATCATACAGAGGTGTCGCCTTGCGGCGGCGCCTCTGTGCATCGGATCTAAATCACAATCGGATTGGGGATTCGCACCCTTTCGGCAGCATACCGTCAATATATTTGTATTTATTGTTAATATAAAATGTATCAGTCATTCCCAGTTCAATCGCGAGATCGAAACTTTTATCCGCATGCCGCCACTCGAACGGCAGCAGGGGAACGCCAAAAAAGTTTTCGGCCATCCGCAGCAAAGGTTTCACGGGATTTTCACTTGCCCACCCGGTGCCCCAATGGGACATTGGGTATACCCTATAACTCCGGTTCGGACCTACGGGGGGGTTATGGGTAGCCAACTCGCAGCAATTGTGGAGGAGACCTTGACATCCATGTGGACCCCAGCCGTCGTTGGCTTCATCGCTGGGATTTCCCTTTCCGTCACCCTGATCGCCGTGGCTCCCCGTTTAGGGTGGGTCGACCATCCGGACCAAGCCCGGAAAACGCATGAAAAGCCAATGGCTCTCACCGGCGGGTTGGCGCTCTGGGGCGTACTTGCCCTGTGCCAGCTCCTGGGCTGGTTCCCTTGGCCCCTGCATCGCATGGACTGGATCGGAATCCACGGGATGGCCCTCATGGGGGCCCTGGACGATCGGTTCGATCTGCGGGCCCGGTACAAGGCGCTGTTCGGCCTGATTGTGGCCATCCTGCTGGCGGGTTATTCGTCGCTGCTGCTCGCCCACACGGTTGACCACGTGGTCTTCCTGGCCTTTCCGATCCCGACCCACCCTATCGTGACTTTCCCTCTCCTCCTCTTCTGGTTCTGGAGCATTCCCCAGGCCTACAACCTGATCGACGGAGTCAACGGTCTGTCCATGGGGCTTGGTCTCCTCATCCTCACTGCGATCGGCTGGCATCTTGGGCCCCAGCCTACGATCCTGAAGGGGGCGCTGCTGGCCATCCTGCTGCTGAATTTCCCCAGGGCCAAGCATTTTCTTGGTGATTGCGGCGCCATGCTCATGGGAACCCTGTTCGCGGTCCTCACCATCAGGCTCCTGGTTCCGTGGAACGCGAACCTGCCCCTCTGGATTTTCGCCTACCCGATCATGGACGTCTCCCTGGTGGTGGCGACCCGCGGCTGGTGCGGCTTGCCTTTGGGCCAGGCGGATCGCAGTCATCTCCACCACTGGATGATGGACCGGATGAACCAGAAAGTCTGGCTGGCGACACCCATCCTGCTTGTCTTTGCCGCCCTGCCCATGCTCCGGGTCACGCAGCTGCCCGGAGTCGGCGTGTTTTCCTGGGTTGGGGTATGCGCCCTCCTGGCGCTCTGTGCCAAGGTCTTCCGCGATGGGATCCGGCAGAATCGAAGGACCGCGGAAAAGCCTAGAGCGTTCGTACCAAGGCGGCCGACACCCTTTGTGACCGAGGCCGAGAGGCGTGTGGCTTCAGGGTCCCAGCATGCCAGCTGACATGTGATCATTTGCGGCATGAAACTTGGCGAAAATGCCAGGTTCCGCAAATACGGCTCGAATCTGTCCGATCGTGGAAACCCGAGGCGGTGAGCGGGACTATTTATGGGCCCTGACGCCACATGTCGCGTTGGCGAAAACCGGATGGTTCTTCATTCCATTCTCACGCTTACGGGTTGGAGATTCAGTTACCGTGCGTTAGAATCAACAGGACTGCCATCATTGGAGATCGTGAAATTTTTCACATAGTCCGGGAAATTTTCAACACAGGATGCCGGCGGACCGGTCCGGTCCACGCCTTTCAAAGGGCGGAACATGCGGTGCCACGCTACGCGCATTCGCCGATCCCCAAAACCGAATCAGTGCCCGCAACCAGCTTTGCCTCTGTGCCAACCAGACATCGCACGTCCTCCCATAACTGACTGCACAAATTGAACCCTCAGCCCAACCCTATCAGGTGTTCCAAATGACCGTTACGCTTCCCCCTCTCACCGGGTCGCAAGGAATGATCGATGAGATCCCAAGAACAGTGAGAGCGGCCATCATTGGCGTGGGGCGGATGGGACTTACGCATCTCTCGATCCTGGGCGGCCACCCGTTCCTCAAGGTAACGGCAGCGGCGGATGGGAAGTCACTCATAACCCACGCCATCTCGAAATACCGAACCGACATCAAGCTCTATGACGATTACCAGAAGATGCTCCAGAACGAAGCATTGGACGCCGTGCTGATCGCGACGCCGCCGGAAATGCACGGCCCCATGATCGCAGCGGCAATGGAGCGCAACCTTTCCATTTTTGTCGAGAAGCCATTCACCCTCGACGCGGCGGAGGCAAGGCGCTTCGCCCAGTTGAGCGCCGCCCAAAGGACATCCTTTCACCAGGTGGGCTACGTCGCCCGTTTCGGCGACGTCTATCTCAAGGTGAAGGAACTCCTGCAACGCGGAATCCTGGGCCGTACCGTGAATTTCCAGGTTGAGATGCACGGGTGCACAGTCCTCAAAAAAGAGAATGGGGCCGGATGGCGCGGGGACCGCAAAACCGGAGGCGGCTGCCTCAATGAATTCGGTTCCCACGCCGTGGACATGGTGGTCAACCTGTTCGGGAAGCCCTCGAAGGTCGCCGGGACCCGCCTCGTCTCCATCTATTCCGAGCACGTGGAAGACCTGGTCAGTTCCACGCTCATTTACAACAATGGAGTCATTGGCAACTTCCTGGCCAACTGGAGCGAGCCAAGCTACCGGAAGCCGGTCATGAAAACCACCATTCTTGGGGACGAGGGAATGATCCAGGCGGATTTCTATGGGCTCAAAGTTTTCATGAACAAGGAGAATCCGCATTTCAATAAAGGCTGGAATACCCTTAACCTGCCGGATCTGATGCAACCGGTCCCATTCTATGTGCGCGGTGCGGAGTTCACCCGGGAACTCTACGCTTTCGCCGAGGGAGCCCGAAACCCGGAAATGCCCAATGGCTGCAGTTTCGTCGACGGGGCGGTCACCCAGGAAGTCATCGAAATGATCTTCGCCAATGCTGATGGGGAGAGATAGATGATCCAACTGGATTCACTCATTCTCGGCGACAACCAGTTCTTCGGCATCAACCACATGTCCCAGGAGAAGGGGCAGCAACTTGCCGAGCGTTTCAGCGATCTTGGACAGGTCTACAAGGCCTACCATGCGGCCCACAACCTGGGCATACGGGCATTCATGCTCAACAGCAATGAGAAGGCATTGGAGATCTGCAACTATTTGCGGGCTCACAAGAGCGATTTCCCGGGGTTGGTTCTCTACCCATCCATCCCCTATCCGCACAAATATGCCAACAAGGTCGCAGAGAAGGGCATCGCCGCCACCATCCAGGATGTCCTGTCAGGCCAATCAGCCATGGATCTGCTTGGCATGGCGGGCAAGGGCCTGGGGCTTCTGACGGGCGACCTGACCAAGCTCATGACCCTGTTGGTCGATTTCGAAATGAAAATTTTCAAGGGTTTGGATTTCAAGGCTATCTATCTTCAGAACGTCATCACGGATCTCCTTCTGGGACTGGAATTCAAGGAGATTTTCATCGAATACGCCCGGCACATCGAAAAACACTACAAAGCTACGCCCGGTTTCCTGACCGTGAACATCCCGCGCCTTTCGGCCTTTCTCAAGGAATGCGGAATCACCAACGCCACCATCTGTGGTTCCGTGAACAAAGCCGGGTACCTCATGTCCCCGAGCCTGGCTGCCTACGAAACCTATTTCAAAGGCCCCCAGCCCTACCCCGTCACCGCCATGTCGATCCTGGCCTCCGGAGCCATCGCGCCGCGGGAGGCTGTGGCCTACGTGCAGGGCCAAGGGATCCGATCCATCGTGTTCGGGGCCTCCTCGGGGCTCCACATGAAGGAGACCATGGAATTTGCCCAGGTGAGCGCCCAGGCATGAGCAAACGCGTCGCGATCATCGGCACCATGGGACTGCCGGCAAAATATGGTGGTTTCGAAACCTTTGCGCATTACCTGGTTTTGAACTTGGCAAAAAAATTCGATTTCACGGTCTACTGCAGCGGGCCAGATTACCGGGAGCGCCCCAGGACCTTCCTGGGGGCGAGACTCGTCTACCTTCCATTCAGGGCCAATGGCCCGCAGAGCCTTCTGTTCGATGCCCTTGGCATTCTTCACGCCTGTTTTTCTGCAGACGTACTCGTGGTGCTTGGCGCCTCCGGCGGCATGCTGTACCCCCTCGCCCGACTCCTTGGGAAAAAGGTCATCCTGAACCAGGGCGGACTGGACTGGCAACGTTCCAAATGGGGCCCGAAGACCCGGAAGTTCCTGCAATTCCTTGAACGGTCCTCCATCCGGGCAGCGGATGTCCTGGTCTGCGATAACGAAGGCATCGGGGAGTATTTCCGCCAGGCTTACGGCAGGACCAGCCACCTGATCGAATACGGAGGGGATCAGATAACCAGGCCTGCCATGACCGAGGCGTTCCAGGAGAGCTACCCGTTCGTCAAGACGCCCTACTCCTTTTCAGTGGCCCGGATCCAGCCTGACAACAATATCGAGATGATCCTGGAAGGATTCGCCCGGATACCCGAGTTTCCTCTTGTCTTCATCGGGAACTGGCAAAGCTCGCCCTTCGGACGCGAGATCAAGCAGAAATACTCTGGCTATTCGAACCTGCATCTGCTCGAAGCCATCTATGACCAGGACATTCTCAATCGCTTTCGCGGGTATTGTTCCATTTATTTGCATGGACATTCCGCCGGAGGCACCAATCCCAGTCTGGTGGAAGCCATGCATCTGGGCCTTCCCATCGCCGCCTTTGATGTGATCTACAATCGGGCCACCACGGAATGCAAGGCACTTTATTTCAAGACCGCGGAAGAGTTGGCGACGCTCATTCAGGAAACGCCGGAGCCCCTGTGGGAGGGAATCCGCAAGACCATGGCAGAGATCGCGGAACGTCGTTATAAATGGAACATCATTGCTGCGAAATACGCCGAACTCTTTTGATCCTTCCAAGTCAGCCCCTGTCAAGGCAGACTTGAATGGGTTGCCCCACTGGTAGACACCCCGTTCAGAATGCTCAATTGCCATTTATCGGGAGCCGACGTGCTATTCAGAATCAGAATGATGGAGATCCTTTCTACCAAAATCCAATCATGGCGCTTTTTCAAGGCCCGAATAAGCGGTTATAAAAACATTGAGAAAGGTGTCATTCTTGAAAGCCATCTTCTTCTGGACAAGGTCTACCCGGAGGGGATCCATATTGGAGCCAATACCCTCGTCGGCAGCCATACGCTGATCCTGTCCCACGAACATGTAAAAAGAGACCCCGCCAATCGGCGGCTCCCCTGGGTCACCCACACCCATATCGGGCGGAACTGCTTCATCGGGGTTCGCTCCACCATCCTGCCGGGGGTTCGCATCGGGGATGAAGTCGTGGTCGGCGCCGGGACGGTTGTGACCAAGGATGTGCCTTCCCACTGTGTGGTGGTAGGCAATCCTGGCCGGATCGTTAAACAGGGGATTCACCTTAACGATCGTGCAGAATTCCAGGCGAGTGACTCATAAGGCCATACCCCCCAACGATCAGCCAAGAATTCTCAATGGAAGACCTGCCGATGAAACCCAGCCCGGACATAGCTGCACCGATCATAACCTTCGATCTGGAAGAGTGGTTCCACTTGCTGGAATGCGACGCCATCCCCGGGGCGGATCGGTGGGGGGACCAGGAATCCCGGGTGGAGGCCAATACCGACAAGATCCTGGGCCAGCTTGACCTGCGGGGAATAAAGGCCACTTTTTTCGCGCTGGGATGGATCGCCCGCCACCACCCTGCATTGCTTCAGCGGATTACCTCCCAGGGCCATGATATCGGGTGCCATTCCGATATCCATTCCCTGGTGTGGCGCCAGACCCCCAAATCATTCAGGGAGGAAACGAGCCGGGCCCTGGGGTCAATCTCGGAAGCCACCGGGGCGCCCGTACCCTATTACCGCGCCCCCGGTTTCAGCATTACGGCAGAATGCCTTTGGGCATTCGAAATCCTCCTGGATCTGGGCATTACCGCGGACTGTTCGGTATTCCCAGGCGTGCACGCACACGGAGGAACGCGTACCCTGTTCCCGGGAAGGCCGTTCCGCCTCGCCGTCGGAGAACGCACGATGCAGGAATTCCCCGTTTCCCTCGCAGGAGCGGGGCCTCTCCGCATGGCCTTCGTGGGAGGCGGCTACTTCCGACTGCTGCCCTTGCCCCTCATCACCCATTGGACACGGAAGCAGCCCGGCGCCATCACCTATTTCCATCCCCGAGACTTCGACGCCGGGCAACCGCGAATTCCGGGGCTTTCCGTCCTGCGCCACTTCAAGGCCTATGTGGGCATCGCCGGTGCATCCAGCAAACTGGACCGTTTCCTGGCCCGGTTTGGCGGACAATCCCTGAGCCAAGCCTGTCTTGCCATCGCGTGGGATCAGACCCCGATGATCCGGATCTGAATCTCAAGTTCACAGGTCATCACAATCGATCCACATCAGATCCCAGTGGGCGGGGTCCGGGAGCACCTTGTCCTTGGCCCTGGCGCTAAGACACTTCAGAATCAGGGAGAATACGGTCGGAGTCCGCAGGAAACCCAGGCTCCAGAGTCTTCGCTGCTTGGCGTGGTACTCACTCATCATGGTCAGGACCACTTCGGCTCCGGTGCGCACGGCCAAGCGAACCCAGCCATCGGCAAGCGCGGCCCGCACCGCCAGTTCCGGCTCGAGGACCATGAGGTCCATCAGGGCCAGGGAGGGTACCCCATCGGGGCTGCAGTTCCTCAGGATCGAGACGCCCACCAGTCGATCCCCTTTGTGGGCAGATACGATATGGTAGTCCACCCCCTGGAAGGCAAGGCGCCAGCGCAGGTAGGGTTCGTCCTTTTCCAGGACATTGCGCCGGCCCGAACGCCACTGCTGGAAGAAGCCTGCGTAGTCCTGGTCGGCCAGGAATTCCCTCCAATCCCATTCCCGCACGGTGAGACCCCCGCGTCCGGGGCGAAACAGATGCAGTGCTCCACGGGCAGCCTTCAGGACCAGGTTGGCCGCGGGGGCCAGGAAGGAGGCGCCGCGGGTGGCCAGCAGGGCGTTCGTGCGCAAGGGCATGAGGAAGAGGGGAAGGCGGAAGGCAATCTTCCAGCCCACCTTCAGGTGTCCAGGTATGACCGCCGCCCGGCGCGGATAGCCGGTGACGAAGTCGATCCCTTCCTTTTCGAAGGCGTCCAGGGAATAGGTCCCGAGTTTGGTGAATACCCCCTTGCCCTGCATGCGGGGTGCGGTCATCACATCGCACACCATGCCACAGCGGAAAGCTTCGCCGTCGATCGTATAGGTGAATGGGATGGCGGCATAGTATCCAACCATTCCCTCCAGATCGCGGGCAATGTATTCATAAGCGGCTGGCTCGTTTGGGAACGCTCTGAATTTCCTCAGGTAGAAAGCCTCCGTTTCGCACTGGAGGCCTGCGTTTTCGGGAAAGGCGCTGGAAAACAGGGCTCTCTGTTCCAGGAACTCAACATCCTTCCGGAATGGCGAAAAGGCCAGGCTCATGCGTAATGCCCCCCGTTCAGGTGAATCACCTGTCCGGTCATGAAGGCACCCTCCGGGCTGAGCAGGTATGAGACAAGGGGCTGGATCTCCGAGGCGTTCCCCAGGCGCTTGAGGGGAATGTGGCCCTTGATCACTTCAAGGATTTCGGCGGGAACTTCGGCGATGATGCCCTTGTCAAAGTAACCGAGAGCCAGGGCATTGACGGTCACCTTCTTGCTGGCGACCTCCTGGGCCACAGCCCTCGTGAAGCCTTCGATCCCCGCCTTGGCGGCGCAGTAATGGGAGGCGCCGGCAACGCCGGTGTGGGCCACGATGCTGGAGATGTTTATGATGCGCCCGCCGCCTTGGTCGCGCATGCCCGGCAGGAAGGCCCGGGTCGTGAGGAAAGTGGAACCCAGGTTGGACTGGAGGATGGCGTTGAAGTCAGCGAAAGATAATTTCCAGCTCACCGCGTTGGTGGATCCGCCGGCCATGTTGATCAGGCCCCAGGGGGCTCCCAGGCGTTCCTTGATTGCGGCCTGCATGTTCTGGACCTCATCCTCGCGGGTGAGTTCCGCCTGGAACAGGTGATCCTCGGGCTTGAGCCCATGGGCTGCGAGGATCCCCGAAACCGTGTCGGACCGGCGGCGGTAGTGGCAGGCAAGCCGGGTAACGCCTGATGCCAGGAGACCCGCCACCAGGGATGAGCCGAGCCCGCCGTTGCTGCCGGTAATGACGATCGGACCGGGAAAAGACTGGGACATGGCCATCTCCTAAGCTCTCCAGCGATACAGGGCTGCACCCCAGGTCCACCCAGACCCGACGGCGGCGAAGGCGACAAGGTCCCCTTCCTTGATCCGCCCGCTCCTGACGGTTTCGTCCAGCAGGAGGGGCACCGTGGCTCCCGCGGTGTTCGCATAGCGCTCCATGTTCATGCAGACACGTTCCAGTGGAATGCCCAGGCTCTCGGCCGTTTTCCTGAGCACCCGCACCGAAGGCTGGTGGGGGATCAGGTGGTCGATGTCCATGGGTTTGAGCTGGTGGCGGGACAGGAGATCCCGGATGGTCTCGGGAAGCACGGTGGTGCCGGTATCGTAAACGGCCCTGGGGTTCATGGTGAAAGCGAAGTCACCGGGGAATACCGTGAAATGGTCCTGACCGCTGCCATCCGCGAACAACTCGAAGCAGAAGAACCCGTCTTCGACCTGGGTCCGCTGCAGGACAACCGCCCCGGCACCATCTCCGAAGAACACGCAGTCCCGGCGGTGATAGTCCGTGATGCGGGAGAAAGTATCGGCTCCGATGACCAGCACGTTTTTGTAGATGCCGCTTTGGATGAACTGGCTGCCCACCGACATGCCGTACAGGAAACCCGAGCAGACCGCGCTGAGATCAAAGGCCGGGCAGTGGTTGGTGATTCCCAGCTTGTGCTGGACGATGCAGGCGGTCGACGGCGCGCTCCGATCCGGGGTTGCTGTAGCGACGATGATGACGTCCACATCCTCGGGTCTGACGCCCGCGCTTTCCAGGGCCCGACGCCCGGCTTCGGCGGCCAGGTCCGAGGTGAACTGCCCGGGAGCGGCGATCCGTCGCTCGTGAATGCCAAGGTTTTCACGAACCCAGGCGTCGCTGGAGTGGGCCCGTCCGACCAGTTCGGAGTTAGGAACGATTCGGTCCGGTACGGCGGAACCTGTTCCCGCGATCCGAATGGAACGATTTACTTGGTACATTACCTTGGCTCCTGAAAATGGGGTTTCACTAACATAGGCACCAACTCTTGTTCCTGGCGGAGAAAAGTAGGGATGATTCTGGCCACCTTCATCATTCTACCTGAACCACTGAGACCTCAAAAGCCCATGACAATTATGGAAAACACACATTAACATTTTGTATTAATAAATGCAACTGGAATGGGTGGCAACTCCATTACGGCACCTACCTACCACTTTTCAACCCGGCCAAATTTGGTTAAAATCAAAGTGCAGATCTCTTACGGACTTTCAACAAACTGTACTTGTAAAAAACCTCAAAAAGGATATTAACGCAAATGCGAATCGGCATTGATTATCACCTACTCCACTCCGAATTGCAGGGGTCTGGGAGTCGCAGATTCATTGAGGGTCTATACCAAGCCGCACTTTTGATGCCTTCTCGGCACGAGTGGATCTTTTTTGTCGATGACCCGACCCAGGTGCCTGAATGTTGGCCAGGACATCCCGAATGGAAAGGGTTCGGGACCTCATCCAGACTGGCCAGACTGGCATGGAGGACCAGCAGTCGCCTCAGAGAGGAACGTATCGACTGCTATCACATGACCTTTGTGGCACCCCTCATGAAGGCCTGCAAAGAGGTGGTCAGCATCCATGACCTGCTCTTCCTGAGTCATCCGCAGTATTTTCCCTCGTCAGCCCAGTTCACCCTCGCACCGCTCATCAAGCGGAGCGCGAAACGCGCCGAACTCATCCTGACCATTTCAGAGTACAGCCGAACTCAGATCATTGAGCGGTACCGCATCGAACCTGAGCGGATCTGCCTGACACCGTGCGCCATTGACCCGGCGATCTTCCACCCGGGCGATCAAAAGACCTCCCAGGAATTGGTGCGGCAGACCTACCAGTTAGAAGACTACATCCTTTCAGTCGGAAGGATCGAACCTCGGAAAAACCATAAGTCGCTTGTAGAAAGCTACGCCTACTTGAAAGCCCAAGGCAAAAGCCTACCTAAAATGGTGTTCCTGGGTGGGAAGGACTTTGGGTATCAGGACCTGGCCGCTCTCATCAAGACAAAAAATCTTGAGAAGGATATTGTCTTTTTGCACGGCATTTCGGACCAGATGCTGCCTCACCTCTACCGAGCAGCCATGGTGATGGCCTACCCCAGCTTCGCGGAGGGGTTCGGCATTCCTCCCCTGGAGGCCATGGCCTGCGGTTGCCCGGTCATCACCAGCGCGACCACCGCCCTGGAAGAAGTGGTCGGAAGCGCCGGATGGCAGGTTGATCCGAACCAGTGGCCCACCATTGCCCAGGCCCTCTTGGAGGCCATTCAAGACACCGCCCGCAGGCAGGCCTTCACCCTAGCGGGCCTGATACAGGCTACAAAGTTCTCTTGGGAGCACAGCGCTGCGGAGTTGCTAGCCGCCTACGACCGGATCGGGTAGGTTCTCCTGGTGGCCGGAGCGAACACCTGGCGAAGGGCCATCCCCATTAGAAGGGAAGTCGTGAAGAAACCTCCTTTGTTGAACGGCCCCGATACCACCAGGGTCCCCAGGAAAGTGGAAATTACGACCACAAGGCCGATCTCCCGCCAGAAACGCGTGGCTGCCTCGGCCTTTGCCATCACGATGGAACGGAAGGTCCGAACAAGAAAGACAATATAAAGCAGAAATCCGATAAGTCCTGTCTTCACCAGTAAAAATAAATAGCCATTGTGCAATACCGGCACAAACTGGTATTCGCTTACCGCCCCGGGTCCTCCCAGATTCAGCAGCATTCCCAGATCAACGGATTTACCGAAACCGTTGCCGGAGATCTGGCTCCAAACAGAACCCTCCATGTAGGTTCTTATGGCGGCAAGCGCTTCGAAGGCTCGGTACCTGCTATTGACGTCGCCGAAGTCGGCAAAGGAGAATGAGAATTGTTCCCAGAACATATTCTGGAGCCGCCCCAGGGCGGTGGCTTCGTTACCGGGCCCAAGGGCCAGCAGCAGAATAACCAGTGATAACGATCCGATTGACAATGCAATCCAATACATACCCCGTTTCTTGCCCATATGGGCAGGAATGAACACCAGGAAAATGCCAGAAAAAAGAAATACCAGAGAGGTTCTTGACTCGGGCAACACCATCGCGGCCAGGTTGGCAATGGCGGCCACAATAAGCGCACCCTTCCTTCCACCTTGGAGCCTCGAATGGATAAGCAGGCTCCCGACCGCCAGGAGCCCCCAGACTGAGGTGATTTCACCTGCACCAAGGGCCACCCGCATTTCATAGGCATTTGCAAATGAGGCAGTTCCGGTGGCGAAGATCCACCCTGCATGGACCAGAAAGAGTATCGAAACGACTGTCCCGAAATAGGCCCAATTTACTTTGAGTTCTTGGGGCGACCATCCCGATGCCATGGCCCATCCGGCAAGGAAAAAAATGGAAGGCAAAGAAAAATACCATATGTCCTTTACGATGTCAGAAAACGGGTAAACATAACAATTGATCATACCCAATGGCAGGAGGGCCAACAGGGGAATGGCTGCCACCATCGCTTTGTCGCCAGATGCGATCTGCCCCTTCATAAAGGCCGTGCTGACGTAGATGAAGAACAGAATACTCGTCACTTCCGGAGGGAGCAAAAACAATGCGAGCATTGCAGCCCAGAAAAAGCAAACCTGCCGATGGGCCTTTTTCAATTATGCCCTCCGATACAGGAACAATCCCTCAAAGAACGCGCGCTGTCTTGTCTTATTTATTTCCCAGCTCCCTATATTCAAAATTAGAGCTAATGTTAAATACATGTAATAAAATAGAAGGTGGAACATCGCCTCTGGCAGAGGCCTATTTTTCAGAAGGAAATAGATCTTATTTCGAGTGTAATAACGGAATGAAAAATTTGATCTATTGCCACCGGTTAGCGAACTGACTTTATGCCATAGTTTCGCTGTTGGAATATAATATAAAATCAATTTTGACTTCAAAGCCCTGTAGCAAAAATCGGCATCATCCCAATAAACGAAATATTTCTTGTCCATCATGCCGATGGTATGGAACACTTCACTTTTGATCAGCATACAGCAAGTAGGACAATACTCTACAGATCGCGGTTCATTAAACTGCCCGATATCCAAGACCCCTTCGCCGAAATGCTGTGTAGCGTACCCACGCCATCGGTGGAACGCCCCCCCGGCACACCAGATCCGCATCGGATCATCATGAAAATATATCTTCGGAACGACCAACCCGCAGCCATGAACTTCGATGCCGTTGACGAGTTCCGAGAACAAAGTCGGGCCGAACTCCACATCGTTGTTCAACAGAAGGATGTATTCACAGCCGTCCGCCAGTGCGGATTCGATCCCCTGATTGTTGCCTTCGGCAACCCCGAGGTTCTGTGCGTTTGGAATCAGTTGAATTCTTACATCTGGACAGGCACCCAAACGAGCAAGAGTGTCATCCTTGGATGCGTTGTCAATCACAAAAAGGCAGAAGTTTGGGTGATCCTGGTTCAAGACCGAGTTAATGAACGCATCAATAACCTGACCGCTGTTGAATGTTACGGTAACCACGCCAATCCGAGGTTCCTTAGCCATGCATTAATCCTCGCTGCTTCATCTCAGCCAACGAGTCCTGATACCCGTGTCCCTGGTCCGGTTCTCCCGCGGCCCAATCGAGGAACTGACGAATCCCATCCTCGAACTGAACTGCCGGTGTGAACCCGAGAAGGCTTTGTGCCGCAGAAATATCTGCCACATTATGACGAATGTCTCCGACCCGGAACTCCCCAGTCACCCTGATATTGGAGGAACTCGCAAAAAACTTGATGATTTCATCCACCACCACTCTGACCGTTGTTGCTTGACCGCTCCCAACATTCAGGGCGTGGGTACCGTGGACCGTTGGGTTGAGGGCCCTCCATGTCGCCTCCACCACATCATCAATGAAGACGAAATCCCGAGATTCTTGCCCGTCTTCAAAAACCCGGATCTCCTCATTTTTCCGGGCAAGTCCGGTAAAAATCGCCAAAATGCCGGTGTAGGGGTTCAGAAGGGATTGTCCTGGGCCGTAAACATTCTGGTAGCGCAGTGCGATGGCATCCAGGCCAACTGCCTTGGCCATGAGCAGAATGGTCTGTTCTTGAACTTGTTTCGTAAGCCCATAGAACGACGCAGGAGAAAAAGGCGTTTCTTCCGTGGTCGGAATACTAGTACAGGGGGAGCCACAAACCGGGCATTCTGGTTCGAACTTTCTTGCGGTCATCATCTCAACCCGTCTGACGGATGGATGTACAACACCATGCTCCCCACAAAGGTAACGGCCTTCCCCATAAACCGCCCGGGAGGATGCGACCACCACTTTTTTGACATTCAATGATTTTTCATTTATCAGTAGGTCCATTAAAGATACTGTCCCCTGAATGTTTACATCAGAATAATGTGCAATTTGGTACATGGATTGCCCGGTTCCGGTTTCTGCAGCGAGATGAACGACCACGTCCGCGCCTTCAATGGCATCCAGCATAGAATTTCGATCTCGTACATCTCCACGGATCAAGCGTACGCGGTTTCGCAGGCCAACAGAGAGATCTTGGTTTTTCCCATGGATCTGGGGAGAAAAATTGTCTAGCAATACTACTTCCTGCCCTTCCGCCAGAATTCGCGTGGCAAGCCGGCTCCCGATGAAACCGGCTCCTCCTGTGATTAAAACTTTCATGGTTGCCCCTGTGCAACAAACAGTTTATTTCTCAATTCGATAGATCCGGCGCACTTTTGCGGGCGCGCCGGAGGCAATGGCGAATGCTGGAATATCCCTAGTCACGACAGAGTTGGCTCCAATCATGGCACCTTTCCCGATTCTAACTTTGGGCAACACAACCGTTCCAATCCCCAGGAACGCCCCATCGCCAATTTCAACCCAAGATTCTTCATCAAGGATGCGGTCACCGATCTTACCTTCGGAATCGCTAGGATCTACCGGATGGGTAATATCTACAATGGCACAATTTGCTGTAATCGTAACATTAGAACCTATTCTAATCCTACCGTGGCATGCTATATGAACATTTTGCTCGATATTGGTTCCGTCCCCAATTTCCAACAACGGAATTCTCATAGTGTTGGTATGTATGACCTCAATCCTGGCGCCCTGACGGATTCCCACCCTTTTCCCAATAAAGATACGATCCGGTCTGGCCACGAGTATTGGAGCAGCAATGTAGCTCTTTGCTCCAAATGAACCAAAAAAAGGACGATATATACAAAATGATTTAATTTTCCAAACCAGGACGCGAATGTAATTATATTTATCCATTAATCCAAGTTTGAAAAAATGAATTAATCGCTCACTCATCAGACATGACCTCCTTTTCGCCCATCCCTCGTGCAAATGATCTTGGTCGTAAATGCCTCGAGCAGCCTTCCACTTGCCTTCCTTCCAGCCCGCAATCGGGTTTCGGCGTAATCAAAGGATGAAACAGTTGCTGCTAGTTCCGCAGCGATCGCATCTAATGGCAGGCTAGACGTCATGGCCAGATTGAATGGAAAATTCCGAGGAGACATTAACACCTGAAGAAAAAGGAAAAGACATAGCTATTCATCTTAGAATAGAATTTGCTGGAGGTCGAGCGACGGCGCAGACGCAACCGGGAACGTGACCGCTTTCCTAAGGATCCGGGGTTGATCCAGATCACCTCGCAGTTGCGGATCCAGGTGGCCGATGGAATGATGATGAAGTCGTTTCCCCGAAAGGGAAGGAATCGATGGCAAGTGTGCCTTGCTTCGGGGGTGGTGATCCAGGCGACCTTCCGGTTGGCCCGGGGTCCTCGCATGGAGGAACTTCAAAACGGCGTATTCGTGATGCTGTCCGAGCCGGGAAGCCCGACCGATTGCCTTTACAGATGGTCTACCCGACGTCTGATGGATTCCTGGCTGGCCCAGGAACTCATCGAACCGTCTGATTGAGCCGACGTAAAGTTGGATGGTACCGGTGGCGCGATTCCCCAAACGCAGGTCGCCGGGGAACCGGGACAGAGCCAAGCTGTGGTCTAAGCCCATTCACGCGCCCTTGCCAAAGTCAAAGCCACATCCGAATTCCGACACGCCATTCGCAGTCGCGCCTTGGAGTCTTCATCCAATCTTCTCGCACAATGAACCCTGAAATCCCCCAATTAGTGATAGGGGAGGGATTTCCTCAACATGAATTAACCCACCTTGGGAAAAATCAAGTCAGGACCGATAGCGTCTATTGGCCTTTAAATATAGGTTATATAATATAAAAATAGACTTCCGGCATATAGCAGCCAGGGTTCCTATTGGATACCAAAATATTCTTGGGCGTCGAACATATCTGAAATCCTCAGAAAAGACCCATAAAGCCAAAATACATTTCAAAAATCCAGAAAAATATTTCATCGCCTTTCGGTTGCTTCTACGCATGCCATCTTGCATTCTATTTTGGCTATCCATGCTTCTAGACATACTCTGGGGTCGGCAACGGTATTTAGCTACAACGGAGTCAATAAATGCCAATTTTTTTCGTGCAATTAATCTGAGATACATATCTCTATCTTCAAAATATAAAGTTTCATCATAAAGGCCGACGCCAAGAACCGGGTCAAAAGCCTCTTTCATTACCATAAATACCGGTCCAGAACCACTCCATCGCTGAATAAGCTCAAAAGGCAGAAGACCAGGATCCGCCAACGCCCTCTTATTGGAATGAATTCCTAGTCCAGTCAAAGAACTCTCCGCAAGTTCTGCACCTGCTTCATCGATGGGAATCGAATCGCCAAAGACCGCCCAAAGGTCCGGCCTCGCTTCAAGAAATTCCACTCGGCAGCGTAGGCTGTTCTCAACAAGCAAATCATCACTAGCCAAGAGGGCTAAATATTTCCCCTGTGCCGATTCAATCAAAGTGTTTAGTGTGGCACAAAGACCTTTGTTCTCTTGTTTCCACAACTTGATGCGAGAAAACCCTTCCTGGTTGTCCTTGATCCACGCTTCAGCCAATTCAAATGTCCGGTCACACGAGCCATCATCAAGAATCAACAGTTCAGTGAGTGGAACCTTTTGCCCCTTGCACGAATCCAAAGCAGCTGTAATAAAATTCTCATGGTTGTAAGTGGGAATCAGGATTGACACCGTTGGCATTTGCTTTTCCAAAAGAACCCCTTCTCGGCTAATTTCAGGTTCAAGATCATATCTGATTTTAAACGAAAATGGGCTCGTTCGCTCATACGTATTCTGCAGAGCCCCAATCGTACCTGGGGCAGCTCCCTGGCGAGTGGGGGCTCCCCCCAAAGACACTTGGCGGGCAACTCGATCGGGACCCGAGCGAACGGTTACGATTCCCCTCCCCCCAGACGCCGACCTTATTGTAAACTAGCGGCATGGCTATGTCTTCCGAAGCCCACCTCCCCGGTGAATTCATCAACCTCCGCCCGCTCATCCCAGCCGATGCGGAACTCACCCTGCGCTGGCGGTTGAGCGACCGTGCGATCAACCTGAACAAGGGCGCAGAAACCGTAGAAGCCCAGCGCCAGTGGATCGCATCCCGGCCCAGTTCCGAATTCAACTTTATCATCGAGCTCCGGGACGGAAGGGCGGTGGGCATGCTATCCCTAGTGGGAGTCGACCCCATCAATCGCCATGCGGAACCGGCGCGCTTTCTTATCGGCGAGGAGGCGGCGGCCCGGGGAATTCCTGTGGCCGCAGAAGCGATGAAACTGCTATATGAATTCGCCTTCGATACTTTAAAGCTGGTGCGACTCCACGGTCTCATCACTTCGGATAACACAGCGATGTATAAGTGGCAGACCTACCTTGGCATGAAGGAAGAGGGACGGCTTCGGAATCACTATTTCATCAATAATCATTTCCAGGATGCCATCTGCATGGGCCTGCTGGAAGATGAATACCGGCGCGTGGCCCTGCCGCGGATGCGAACCCTTATCGCTTCCGGGCGCACGATGATTGAGGCTAAACCCTAGTTTCGATGCAACCTGATAAGGAAATTCCCATGGTTCTCACCCAAGACTCTGTTCTGGAGATGATTTTCCAGTCTCTGGCCAACCTTAATTCGGAGCGGGACGCCGCCAGCCAGATCCCGGTGAGCATCGAGACAAGGCTGTTCGGCGGGTCCTCCCTGTTGGATTCCCTAGCACTGGTTTCGGTGATTTCGGATGTGGAGGTAGCGGTCGCCGATGCTGTTGACGAGGCCATCTGCCTCACTGATGACCAGGCCATGAACCAGGCAGTATCGCCGTTTACGGATGTGCGCACCCTTTGCGCCTATATCCTCCAGTTGACCAACGGGAAGGCCTGATTCCCATGGTGGAGGGAGTCTATAGTGGCCGGGTGGCCCTGGTCACCGGCAGCCGGCGGGGAGTGGGGCGGCTAATCTGCGAGCACCTCCTGGAACAGGGGGGCGTAGTCCTGGGGTTCGCCCGGGGAGAGGCCAGTTTCACCCACCAGCGCTATCGCCATTACCAGCTGGATATCGCGAATCCCGAGGCCGTCCAGAACACCTTCGTATCCGTGCGGCGAGAATTCCCCGAACTCCATATCCTCATCAACAATGCGGGAACTCTCACCTCCCAATACTCTCTCATAATGGCGCCCAGCGCGGCCAAGGCGATGCTGGACACCAACTTGCTCGGCCCTTTCATCGTCTCCCGGGAGGCAGCAAAGCTGATGCGCAAGGCAAGATGGGGCCGGATCATCAACATCAGCTCCATGGCGGTGAGCCTTGAACCCATGGGCGACTCGATCTACGCGGCCTGCAAGGCCGGGCTCACCACCATGGGCAACATCATGGCCAAGGAGTTCGCGCCTTTCCAGGTCACCGTCAACACCCTGGCCATCTCAGCCATCGCCACCGACATGCTTAGCCAGTTGCCCCAGGACAAGATCCAGGAGATCATCCGGGGCCTGCCTATCCCACGGTTAGCCCTGGCCGACGACATCCTCAACGTGATCGATTTTTTCACCTCGAAACGAAGTTCCTGCCTTACTGCCCAGACCCTCTACCTTGGCGGGGTGCACTAGATGGCAAACCCGAATGGCATGGCTGAGGTGGGCGAACGCATCTGGCGGATCATCAACCAGATCCACCCTTCGAACAGCTATATATGTGCCGCGGGTACCCCGGGTGAGTGTTTCCTGGTGGACCCCGGAACTGATACTGATGCGATCGATTCGGCTCTTGCCGGCCTTGGCCTGAAACCCCGCTGGATCTTCTGCACCCACGGACACTTCGACCACGCGGGCAGCGCGGCCTTCTTCCAGGAGAAGTACGGCGCGTCATGCCGCTTGCACCACGCTGACCTCAAGACCTTGCGGGGATCGAACTTCCTGCTGATGGCCTTCAGGGTCCCGTTCACCATGAAACTACCCCAGGTGGAAGAAGCGGAAGGCTTCGGCCTGACGTTCGGCACCGAAGAATTGCGGATTCTTTACACACCGGGACACACACCGGGCAGTTGCATCGTTAAGTATGGCCAGGCGTTGTTCACCGGCGACACACTTTACGCCCACGGCGTTGGCCTGTCAAAGCTGCCAGGGGGAGATAACGAGAAACTAAAGGCCACCCTGCTGGCCCTGTGGGACAGTTTCCCAGAGGGGGCTGTGGTCTACCCTGGCCATGGCGATTGTGCCCCTTTCGCCAGAATCCGCCGGGAAAACACCCAGTTGCTGGCATTCCTAGGTCTCACCGAACACTCTGAGCGAAAGAGGTGAGCCATGGCTCCCATTAACCAGGTGATAGGCATTGAAGCCATCGCCTCTGCGCTGCCGGCCCAGGTGGTCAGCAACGCCGATCTGGCGACGGAGAACCCCAGTTGGTTGATGGACCAAGTCGCTGCCCGGTCCGGCGTCCTGTCCCGGCATCTCGCCGCTCCAGGGGAGACGGCCCTGGACCTCGCCATTCAGGCTTGTGCGGCCTTGTGCCTGCAGACGGACCTGGACGGGCTCGACGGGATCGTCTTTTGCACCCAGACCCCGGACTACGTGATGCCGTCCAACGCGTTCCTCCTGCAAGAAAAGCTCGGGCTGCCGGACCGGGTCCTGGCCTTCGACTTCAATCTGGCCTGCTCCGGGTTCGTCTACGGTCTGGCCATCTGCCGCGGCCTGATCCTGGGCGGCCAGGCCCGGCGGCTGCTGCTGGTCAACGCGGACACCTATTCCCGGCTAATCAATCCGGGCGACCGCTCGGCCCGGGTTCTGTTTGGCGACGGCGCCGCGGCGACGGTGGTCTCTGCGGCCACGGACCGCTGGCGTCTGGTGGACTTCGAGCTTTGGAGCAGCGGTCGCAACTGGCGAAAATTCTGCGTGCCCGCCGGAGGGTTTCGGGAGCCCAAAGGCGGCGATAGCGGTCGCGAGGAAATGGACATCAGCGGTAATCGGCGGAGCCGTGAGGATATCCACATGGATGGCTTCGGAGTCTGGTCCTTCATCAATTCCACCGTCCCGAGCCAACTCGAAACGCTCCTTTCGCGCAATAGAATGGGCATCGCGGATGTGGATTTGTTTGTGTTCCACCAGGCAAGCGCCTTGACCCTCGATTCCCTGGAACGGAACCTGAAGATTCCTCATGGCAAATCCTTCCGGCATCTCGAAACGGTCGGCAACACCGTGTCCGCGTCGATACCGGTGGCGCTGGCCAGGGCTGAGCAGGAGGGGCGCCTGACGGCGGGGATGCGGGTGCTGGTTTCGGGGTTCGGGGTTGGGCTTTCGGCCGGTTCTGCACTCATTGACGTTTAGGAGAAGCGAAAAATGGAATGGTTGCTGGAACGCTTTGCCACCCGCACGGACCGTCCTGCCTTCACCCATGAAGGACGGAAAGTTTCCTACGGGGAAGTCCTGGCCAAGGTGGAGGCATTCGGCGCCGAGATCCAGAAACGGGGCATCCGGCCCGGCGAAACCGTCGTCATCCTTGGTGATTATTCACCCGAGGTGGTCTGTCTCGTCCTTGCCCTGGCGGGAAACCGGAACATCATCATCCCCCTGACCCGAGACTCGGTCATAGAGTTGGACACCGCGCTCGCCGTCTCTGGTTGCGACTGGTTCGCCGAGTTCGACCCCGAGGATATCCAGGTCTGCATCTCGGAACGGCGGGTTGCCACCGACAACCCCTTGTTGGCGACCTTCCTGGAGACCGGTGCGCCTGGCCTGGTCCTGTTCTCGTCGGGATCCACCGGAAAGCCCAAGGGGATCCTTCACGACTTCAACCGAGTGGCGGACAAGTTCCGCATGCCGCGCAAGCCCATCACCGCTATTCCATTCCTCATGCTTGACCATTTCGGCGGCATCAACACCATCCTGGCTATCACCGCGAGCCTGGGCCATGTGGTCACCGTGCGCAACCGTTCAGTGGCGAGCATCTGCAAGGCCATCCAGGATTACAGGGTTGAACTGCTGCCCACCACCCCCTCGTTTCTCACCATGCTGATGGCCTCCAACCTCCATCGCGAGTATGATCTCGGATCCCTGAACCGGATTACCTACGGCACCGAAGTCATGCCTCAGACAACTCTGGACCGTCTCCGGCAGGTTTTCCCTGATGTGGAGTTGCAGCAGACCTACGGGCTTTCCGAGGTAGGCGTGTTGCGCTCCAAGTCCAGGCCCGACGGTTCGCTCTGGGTCCGGATCGGCGGCGAAGGGTTCCAGACCAAGGTTGTGAACGAGATCCTTTGGGTCAAGTCCGAGTATGCCATGGTCGGCTATCTCAACGCCCCGTCAGAATTCGATGCCGAGGGCTGGTTCAATACGCAGGACCGGGTGGAGGTGGACGGGGATTATTTCCGGATCCTGGGTCGGGTCACCGACCTGATCAACGTCGGCGGCCAGAAGGTGTATCCCGCCGAAGTCGAGGACGTAATCCTCTCCCTCGACAACATCCTTGATGTGGCCGTCTATGGCGAACCCCATCCCCTCCTGGGCCAGATCGTGGTAGCCAAGATCGCCGTAGCCGTCCCTGAGGACGCCGCCACCTTGAAAATGCGCGTCCGCAAGGGCTGTCTGGCTGTGCTCGCCCCCTTCAAGGCGCCCACCAAGGTGGTTCTGGCCGACGGGGCTCTGTATTCCGCCCGGCAAAAGAAAATTCGCCAGAATCTGAAAGCCGACTGAACTGGATCCGGTTGCTTCCCGGCGCTCACCCGGCATTGAAACCTGGATGAAGACCGTAGATAAACCCAACACCTGCCAGAGGGCCAGGCCAGAATGTGCTTGGGCCTCTGCTTGTCTGGTCAGCGAGCCGCATCAAAGGTCCCCGACTCGAAATCCTCAACCGGAGAGGCCCAAACGGATGGGCATTATCTTACGCCAAGCGGTCCCTCGCAGCGAAAAGACCATGAATCCTCCAGTTGAGATCATCAGCAGAGCAACCGAGGTCCAGCGAACACGTTCGTCATTCCAAGTGTGAATGGAAACCAGCAGGACCATCGCCAATCCGCCCAAGAATCGAACTATTTCAGGCAATTTCCATTTAAATCCATGTTTTGACGAAATATAGTACATCATAACTGGGAGATATAATGCATAACATAACATGAATAAAGCCCCAAGGCCGCCAATACCACCCCCAAGTTCGACCCATACCCATGCGAGTCCGGCCACCCCTCCGGAAAATGCAACTTCTGACCAAAAAAACCACTTCATTTCATTAAAAGCAAGCATTGGGAAGGCAAGCACCCACGATATACCCTTTAAAAAATCTCCAATGAGCATCCAACGCATAACCTTTAGGGATGGCAGAAGGGCTTGGCTGAACATCCCGCGGATGATCCACGGCTTGAATACAACCACACAGGAAACCAATAGAGGCATGGCGAGCATCGAAAGGAATAAATAGGACCGGATAAGTGACCGCCTCTCTTCCGGATTCTTTATACAGCTTAGACTCGGCATGTAATAGGTTCCAAAGGAACTGAGAACCAAAGTCACATAACTCATGCTTAGTGTCCAAGCGGTCCAGAATTGACCCGACTGGGCGAGGCCCATTCTCTTGGCGACCAGCCAGCTCTCGAAGAATTGGCTCCCCGTGGTGATTGCTCCCGCGACAAGAAGTGCTGAGGACATCTGGAAGAAACTGATGCCATCACCCCAATTAATCGTCCATTCGCGGATACGTGGAAACCAGCCGGAACGCCTAGCTGCCCAAACCGCCCTTAGGGTGACCACCAAGGCCGGCCCCGCCAGCATCAGCACGAATCCAAACGAAAACCCACCGCGAACCAACCAGATCATGGGGAACGTCAAAACCAGAACGGAAAGCGGGCCCAGCATTTGCGACTGGACTAACTCATTGAGCATGCGATGGCCATTGAGCAAACCAATCGCATAGCCCTGAGCCACCACCGCAAGCAAAGCAATGGAAATCCAACGGAGTAATACCTTGCCCTGGGGATGGGGGATCAGGAGCGGTCCAAGCCATGGCGCTCCCACCAAAAGACCCACGACGACGATCATCACGATCAGGGCCTGGATCCGAAGGACTGATCCCGAATATCGAAGTTGGTCCTCCTTGGCTGTCCGGCATGCAATTCCTTGTACCAAGGCTGTCTGCCCGTTAAAGGATGCCAGGAGGGAAAGATTTTGCAGCAGTTGCCGCAGAAGCCCGAAAAGCCCCAGTCCTGCGGCTCCCAGCATGACTGCAAGGACCTTGCCTGCTACCACCCAACCCAGAAGGCCCGCCAGCGTAGCCAAGCCCACCTTGATGCCTGCTTTGAGAATGTCACGCATAGACGTTGCCCCTTGCCAGGATCAGAACAGGACAGCGCCAGGCGCTCTCGGGATTACAAAAGAAGTTCATGCTGAACCAAGGGCGTTCCTCAGGGCTTCAGTGACGCGATCCACGGCATGGGAATCCAGGTGAGGTCCGATCGGCAAGCTGAGATGGGTCATTGCGGCCTTCTCGGTTATTGGGTAGCTGCCCCATACACAGTCTGATGCATACGCCTCGCTTAGGTGTGGGGGAACGGGATAGTGGATGAGGGTCTCTATGCCATGGTCCTTCAAATGAGCCTGAACGCCATCTCGATCCTTCACGTCCACAACAAACACGTGCCAAGCCGTCTCGGCATCCGAAATGACCTGCGGCAGTCCCAATCCTGGTATATCGGCGAGTTGGTCCAGATATTTGGAGGCGATTGCCGAGCGCGACGTGTTCCATTCGTCAAGGTAGCGCAGTTTGACCCGGAGTACAGCAGCCTGGATCTCATCCAATCGAGAGTTATGTCCTTTTAATTCATTCTGGTACTTCACTCGGCTGCCATAATTCCGAAGCATCCTGACCTTGTCAGCAAGGTCGGGGTCATTGGTGGTCACAGCTCCGCCATCTCCAAAACAGCCAAGGTTTTTCCCGGGGTAGAAACTCCAGGACACGATGTCACCATGGGAACCAATCCGGCGCCCTTGGTAGCGGGCACCGTGCGCTTGGGCCGCATCCTCCAGAACACGCAGGCCATGGAGGCGCGCCATATGAAGGATCGGGGCTATATCCGCAGGCTGACCATAGAGATGCACTGGCAGGATCACTTTGGTCCGTGGAGTGATGGCGGCTTCGATCCGTTCAGGATCGATGTTCCAGACCCCAGGGGTGGGCTCCACCGGCACCGGAGTGGCACCGACATAGGACACGGACAGCCAAGTTGCAATGTAAGTATTGGCCGGGACAATCACTTCATCTCCGGGGCCGACACCAAGGGCTTTGAGTGCCAGGACCAGCCCTTCCAAGCCGTTGCCCACGCCAACACAATGCCTTGACCCGGTATATGCGGCATATTCCTGTTCAAACGCCTTCAGCTCTTCGCCAAGCAGGTACCAACCACTTTCCAACACCCTCGCCACGTTTTCATCAAGTTCCGATTTCAACTCACGGTAGGTGGCGCCTACATCCAAGAAGGGAACCCGGTTAATCATTGCATTCTACCTCCTCCAGGAATTTGGCATAATCCCTAATATAGCTTTCAGGTCGATATACATCACTTGTCAACACGAGATAGACCGTCCCTGGATCAAAATCCCCCTCGGAGGCCCATATAAGGGGGGGAATATGCAGCCCTACCCATGGGCGGTTCAAATGGACGGTCCTCTTCTCCACGCCATCATCGAGAAATACGCTCAAACCACCAGATAGGCAAATAATGAACTGATGAAGATCATAATGGGCATGCGCGCCTCGATTCTCAGCACTTGGGATGTCATAAATATAAAAAACCCTTCGTATATCAAAAGGAACATGGTTATTCCCTTCAATGAAGGTCAAGTTACCCCGGTGATCTTTGATTTTTGGCAGATCAATCAACTTGCACTGATCCAGATGTCCCATTGGTTCTCCGATTCACCCGAACTCAATTTTTCTGACTGGGAAAGACATGATGCCTTTTAATCAAGCGCGAGGTACCAGGCGACAGTAGCCTTGAGGCCGTCAGCAAAACTGTATTCACCGCGCCAACCCAACTTTAGCCTGATCTTGGCCGCATCGATCCCGTACCTGCGGTCATGCCCGGCACGATCCTTCACGAAAGTCAGCAGGCCGCGGCTTTTCCCTTTGGTTCGCCGAAGGTGGTCATCAACCGTGTCTGCGAGGAGGTGGAGCAGATCCAAGTTCTTCCATTCGTTGTTCCCACCCACGCAGTAGGTCTCGCCCGAAATGCCGTTAAGCATGACCAACTCCAAAGCTGCGCAGTGGTCTTCCACAAACAACCAGTCGCGGATGTTCTGGCCATCACCGTAGACCGGAACAGGTTCCCCCTTTGCCATCCGGCCGATGGCCAGGGGGATCAGCTTTTCCGGATGCTGCCTAGGCCCATAATTATTGCTACAATTGGTTGTTACAACGTTCATCCCATAGGTGTGATGGTAGGCTCGGACAAGATGGTCGCTCCCAGCTTTGGTTGCGCTGTAGGGGCTGTTCGGAGCGTAGGCCATTTCTTCGTGGAACAGCCCGGTGTCACCCAGGGAGCCATAGACTTCGTCAGTGCTGATATGAAGGAAACGCCCTTGTTGGTCTCCAGCCCAGACCTGCCGGGCAGCCTCCAGCATCGCAAAGGTCCCCACCAGGTTCGTCTGGATGAATGCTGCGGGGCCGGTGATGCTCCGGTCAACGTGGCTCTCCGCCGCCAGATGGAAGATCCTGGAAACGCCATTCTTTTCGATGAGGTGGCGAGTCAGTTCCAGGTTCTGCACGTCGCCCACCACCAGTTCCACGCGGTCGAGGCCGTCGATCTGGCTGCGGTCGGCAGCATAGGTGAGCAGGTCCAGCACCAGGATCCGGTCGCCAGGATGATTGCGGCGCCAGTGGTGGACCAGGTTGCTGCCGATGAAGCCGGCGCCGCCGGTGATGAGAATTGTTTCAGGCATTATAGATCCTTTGTCAGGTCGGGGCGGGCGATCACTTCGGCGAGGGCTTCCTCCCAGGGCGGCATGAGGTCGGTCCCCAGGTTCTGCCGGCGTCCTCCATCCAGCACCGAGTACGCTGGGCGGCGGGCTGGGGTGGGATAGTCGGCGGTGGTGCAAGGACTGAGGTCGGCCGCGATCCCCTTGCCCGCGAAAATCGCCTGGGCGAACCCGTGCCAGCTGGTCTCGCCCTGGCAGGTGGTGTGGACCAGGCCTTGCCAGCCCTGCTCGGCGGCAGCCCGGAGTTGGCGGGCCAGGGCGCGGCAGGTGGTGGGGGCGCCCCGCTGGTCATCCACCACACGCAAATGCCTTCCCTGGCCTGCGGCCCTGATCATTGTGTTCAGGAAATTGCTGCCCCAGGCATCGTAAAGCCAACTAGTGCGAGCGATCAGGTGCCGCCGGCAGTTGTTCGCCTGGCGTTCGCCCTCCAATTTGGTCAGACCGTACACCGACTGTGGGTTGGTGGGATCCTCTTCGCGGTAGGGCCGGGTACCGGTGCCGTCGAACACGTAGTCGGTGCTGATCTGGATCAGCATGGCGCCCTGGCGGTCGCAGGCTTCGGCCAGCCAGCCGACGGCGTCGCCGTTGATCCGCCGGGCGGTTTCCTGCTCGGACTCGCAACGATCCACCTGGGTGAAGGCCCCGCAGTTGACCAGCACCTGGGGCCGGACCTCCTCCACCACGCGCCTGACGGCCATGGGATCCCCGAGGTCGAGCCGGGCCTCCTCCGGCAGGACGAGGTCATGTCCATGCCACACCTGCGCGATGGCATGGGCTAGTTGGCCTGCGGCGCCGGTCACCAGGATTCGCATCAGAGGTGCGCCCTTCGGGCCTGCTCATCCTTCACGAACGGGTTTTCCGGGTCGTCCTCGTGACGGATCTCATCGATGGGCTCCCGCTTGTCCTGGCCCATGAACAGCCGGTCGGGGCAGTTGATGACCAGGCCCGGCTCATGGCTGATGCAGCGGTAGCAGTGGACGACGCCCTTGGGGATGATGGCCGAGCCGGGGTTGTTGACGCCCATGGCGAACTCCATCCGATTGCCATAAGTGGGGCTGTCGGGGCGGTTGTCCCAGAGGGTCATCTTGAAATCGCCGGGCCCCACCCAGCAGAACAGGTCGGCCTGGTCCACGTGCTCGTGGGGTCCCCGCAACACGCCCGGGTTGGTGACGCTCACGTAGGACATTTCGGGGCGGAACCAATCGGGCAGTTCGTCGTGCCGGAAGATTTCGGCCAGCCAGCCGCGCTCGTCAGTGAACTTACGGAAGGGTTTGATGATCACACCCTCAATGGTTCCTTTCTCGAAGTGCATCAGATCCTCCGGGGCAGGTCGGGAAACGGCATCGGGGCCTTGACGGCCAGTTCACTGGCCAGGGCCAGGCTCGGGAAGGTGCCCGCGTCCGTCCACCAACCCTGGAGGGTGCCGAAGCTCATTTCCCCTCGGCTGATGTATGCGTTGTTCACGTCGGTGATCTCCATCTCGCCCCGGCCCGAGGGCTTCACGGTGCGGATGATATCGAACACGGTGCCGTCGTAGAAGTAGATCCCGGTGACGGACAGGTTGGACTTGGGCGCCTTCGGCTTCTCCTCGATGCCGATGACCCGGTCCCCCTGCAGTTCGGCAACACCATAGCGCTGTGGGTCGTGCACCGGCTTGAGCAGGATGCGCCCGCCCTTCCCCTGCCTGGTGAACGCCTCAACGTCGGCGGAAAGGTCGTCCTCGAAGATGTTGTCGCCAAGGATCACGCAGATATCCTGGCCCCCGGCAAAGTTCTCCGCCAGCGCCAGGGCCTGGGCGATCCCGCCAGCCTCGTCCTGGACCTTGTAGGTGAAGCGGCACCCGAAGTCCTTTCCGGATCCCAGGCATCCCACCACGTCACCCATATGCTCGGTTCCGGTGACGATCAGGATCTCCTCAATGCCGGCCTGCTTGAGCTTCCATACGGGATACCAGAGCATGGGCGCGTAGCCGACCGGGAGCAGATGCTTGTTGGTCACCTTCGTCAAAGGAAACAGGCGGGAACCCGTCCCACCGGCAAGAACGACCCCCTTCATGCGGACTCCTTTTCTGCAAGGGAGGAATCCTCCTCCGATTTATCCTCGAACACCATAGTCTGCAGCTTCCCACGATTCCGCCATACCCATGCCACCGCCGCGGCGCCGAAGAACGCCATCAGCACGAAGACTGTTCGCCTCGGCCGGCTCTTCTCGATGGGAAGATTGGCGGGATCCAACATATTAACGATCGGGATATCATTCTTCTCTTCCATCAGGGCCTGTTCCAGGTTCACCGAAAGGGTTGTCACCAACTGCTGGCGCAGCTTGAATTCCGCTTCCAGGCTGACGCCGCGCAGGCGGACCGAGGGATCAGCACTGATCATGTAGCTCCGGTTCACCTCGATGAAGCGGCGGAAGGCCTCCTCGGCCTTGGCCAGTTCCGCCCGGGCATCCTCCAGCCGGTCGGAGGCAAAGCGGGCCTTGGCGCCACCCTTGCTGTGCCCCTTATCCATGACGAAGGCCTCCAGATCCTTGCCCATCTTTTCCGTAATCTGCTGCGAGAGTTCCGGGGACCGGGTCTCGGCGCCGAAGGTCACGATCTTGGTCTTGAGGTCCTTGCCGACAAAAAGAATCTTGTCCAGATCCTTCAGGGCCCGGTCCATGTTCTTGGCATCCAAGTAGGCATATAAAGTCTGCTGATGCTCCGTCTCATGCCCGAAAAACCAGGACTTCTGCCGGAACTTGAACCCGGTGTTCAGGAGACGTTCTTTGGTCCAACGGCTTACCAATATGTCCGGAAAGTTCGCGTCGCCCGAATCGCCTGCCCCAGGCACGCCGACCCCAAAGGCGGCCGCCGCTGCCGCCAACTGCCCCAGATTGCCTGTGGACTTTGCATCCGCAGGAAGGATCCGGGCCTCGGATCTGTAGTAATTCGGAAGCGCCAGGGTGGTAATGGCAGTCACAGCCGCAACGATGAACCCGATCTGCAATGGTCTTTTGAAACCATGGACCCAGGTCGGGTACTACCACATATCCTCCAACTGTATAATCAAGATTATCAGAACGCCGGGGAACAGGGATCCGGGAGGGAAAAGGCATCCTGCCCATGGTCGTTCCGCCCCGACTGGGTCACAGACCCTTCAAACGCATTTCCCTTTGAGCCTGCAGCATGTCCGCCTCCAGCATCATCCTCGCCAGGGCCCCAAGGCCCGTGGCCGGCTCCCAACCCATGATCCTCCGCGCCTTGGCGGCATCACCCTCGAGATGGTCCACTTCGGCCGGCCGGAACAACCTGGGATCGATCTCGACATGCTCTTTCCAGTCGAGACCGACCTGCTGGAACACCATGTCCAGGAAATCGCGGATGGATGCGGACGTGCCGGTCGCCACCACGTAGTCGTCGGGCTTGTCCTGCTGGAGCATCCGCCACATGGCCTCCACGTAATCCCCGGCGAAACCCCAGTCCCGCTTGGGTTCAAGATTCCCCAACGCCACCTTCCGCTGCAGGCCCAACTTGATCCGAGCGGCGGCCCGGGTGATCTTCCGGGTCACGAAGTTCTCTCCCCGCCTGGGGCTTTCATGGTTGAACAGGATGCCGTTGCAAAGGAACAGGCCGTAGCTCTCCCGGTAGTTCACCACCTGATAGTGGGCGCAGACCTTGGCGCAGGCGTATGGCGAGCGCGGTTCGAAACGGGTGCCCTCGTGCTGGCGGGGCTTCGCCGAGCCGAACATCTCGCTCGATCCAGCCTGGTAGAAGCGCGCCGGCTTGCCCCCATGCTTGAGATAGTTCCGGAGGGCCTCGAGCAGCCTCAATACACCCGTGCCCGTCACGTCCATGGTGTATTCCGCCTGGTCGAAGCTGATCCGGACATGGCTTTGGGCGCCAAGGTTGTAGATCTCGTCAGGCCGCACCCGGTCCAGGATGTCCCGAAGGGAACCGCTGTCTGAAAGATCTCCATAATGAAGGTGCAAATCCGGATTGGGCGAATCGCCGACGGTCAGGTGATCGATCCGCCCCGTGTTGAATGTGGATGCCCGGCGGATGACGCCATGGACCTCATACCCCTTCGAGAGGAGGAGTTCAGCCAGATAGCTGCCGTCCTGGCCGGTAATCCCCGTGACCAGGGCCGCTTTTTTCGTCGTCATGATCCCCCTCCGCATGCAGCACAGACTCAATATTTCAAAAAACCATTCGTTCCCGGTTCACGGAACCCGCCTAGTGAGGATGTGCGGCAAGCATGCTGGAAAGACTTTGGGCCAGTGTGACCCTGGGCGACCACCCCGAGGCGTTCCTCAAACGCGAAGCGTCCCCGACCAGAAAGGGGATGTCATCACTTGAATTGGGCCGTTCCGAAAACTGGATCTCCCGGGAGGAGCCGACCAGGTCCAGGACCGTCCGCACCACATCCCTGATACTGCACGCCCGGCCTGTGCATACGTTGAAGATCCGGTGCCGCGGGGAATCGAGTTCGAGGATGGCCAGGTAGGCCTCCACCACGTCCTGGACGTCAATGAAGTCCCGGGTGCTGTTCTGCCCCTTCATGACAACGGGCGTCGTATCGGCCTTGGGATGCCCGGCAAGGCTGCGCAGCAGGGACGGGATGACCAGCTCCGGACGCTGGCCCGGCCCCAGGTGGTTGAAAGGTCGTGCGATGCGGATGTCAAGGCGATCCGCGTAATGCGGAGCCAGCTGTTCAAGCAGGTGCTTGGAAAGCCCGTAGCGGCCTTGTGGAGCGATGGGGCTTTCCTCGTGCCTCAGTTCGCCGGAGGGCGCATAAACGTGACAACTGCTCACCAGCAGCACCCTGGCCGCGCGAAGATGCTCCATCAGGTTCAAGGTGAGATGCAGGTTGAAAATGACCGGAGCGGTCGTGGCGAAAAGGCTGGGAATGGAGGCTCCGGCCAGATGGATCACCCCGAACCATTCCCTCGGCAATTCGACCATGGAGGCGGGGTCCTCCAGGTCCACGATCAGCGGCCTGCAGCCTTCGGGAAGGTCCATGGGAACGCCCTGGTCCAGGGCGTAGACCTCGTAGCCCCGCTGCAGGAGCAGCCGCGCCATGTGCCTGCCGACAAAGCCGGAACTACCCGTTATCAGGACTTTTTTCGCTGGATGGGGCGAGGCCTCAGATTCAACTGACACGTTCAGGATCTCCCGGTCCCTGCGCACGATTTGCTGTGACCATCATTCTGCCTCTTCACACAAAGAAGCAGGCGACTTCGTTGGGATCCATGAGTCGCCTGCGACGCTAAACCTGCCGGTGAATGCCTTGGCTAGAGATCATCACCTTCGATTTCCGACATCCCTTGCAGTTCCTCGACGTGCTGCGCCATGCGGCTGTACTCGTCGTCGAAATCGTCCAACCCGAGATGATCGGTGTCGGAAGCCTCAGGATACTGCCCCTCTTCGATCTCGAGGTTACGGTACAGTGCCATTCCTGTGCCCGCCGGAATGAGCCGGCCCAGGATGACGTTCTCCTTCAGGCCGCGCAGGTAGTCCACGCGCCCTTCCAGGGCCGCCTCGGTGAGCACCCGGGTCGTTTCCTGGAAGGAAGCGGCCGAGATGAAGGACTCGGAGGTGAGGGCGGCCTTGGTGATGCCCAGGAGCTGGGGCTCGCAGGTGGCCGGGGAACCGTTGTCCTTGAAGGCGGCTTCGTTGATCTCCTTGAAACGGTGCTTGTCCACCTTCTCGTCGACGATCAGCGGGGTGTCGCCCACGTCGGTGATCTGCACCCAGCGCATCATCTGGCGGATGATGGTCTCGATGTGCTTGTCGTTGATGGTCACGCCCTGGGCCCGGTAGACTTCCTGGACCTCATTGAGCAGGAAGGCCTGGAGCGCCTTGTCGCCCTGGATCTCCAGGATGTCGTGAGGGGAGACGGCGCCCTCGGTGAGCTTTTCGCCCGCCTGGATCTCGTCGCCGTCCTGGACCTGGATGTGCTTGCCGCGCGGGATGAGGTATTCCTCGTGGTCCCCGTGCACGTTCTCGACGATCACCTTCTGGTTGCCGCGCACCCGGTTGCCGTACTTGACCATGCCGGTCACCTTGCTGATGATGGCGGGATCCTTGGGCTTGCGGCCTTCGAACAGCTCGGTGACCCGGGGCAGGCCGCCGGTGATGTCGCTGGTCTTGGCCTGCTGGCGCGGGGTCTTGGCCAGCACGTCGCCCTGCTCGATGGCCTGGCCGTCTTCCACCTCGATGTAGGCGCCGGTGGGGATGTTGTAGCGCTGGAGCACCTTGTGGTTGTCGCCCTTGACGTTGATGTGCGGGTGCAGCTTGTCGTCGGTGGGATCGATGACGCGCTTGCGGAAGCGGCCGGTGATCTGGTCCTTTTCCTCCTGGTAGCTGGCGTTCAGTTCGAACTCCTTGAAGTCGGCGAGGCCGGCCTTTTCGGAGATGAGGTAGTCGTTGTAGGGGTCCCATTCGGCGAGCACCGTCTTGGGCTCGACCTCTTCGCCGTCGCGCACGTGGATGACCGCGCCGGGAGCGATCTTGTAGCTCTCGCGCATCTTGCCGCTGGCGTCCACCACCTGGATGGTGCCGGAGCGGCTGATGGCGATCAGCTCGGGCGTTTCGGCGGAAACGTTGGCCTTTTCCACGTACTTGATGCCGTCAAGCCGGACGATGCCCTGGATCTGGGCCTCGTGGGTGGACTTCTCGGAGGTGCGGCTGGCCGCGCCGCCCACGTGGAAGGTGCGCATGGTGAGCTGGGTGCCCGGCTCGCCGATGCTCTGCGCGGCGATGACGCCCACGGCTTCGCCGAGGTCGACCAGCCGGCCGCTGGACAGGTTCAGGCCGTAGCACTGGGCGCAGACCCCGCGCCGGGCTTCGCAGGTGAGCACCGAGCGGATCTTGACGCTGACGATGCCGGAGGTCTCGATGTGGAAGGCCAGTTCCTCGGTGAGCAGGGTGCCGGCCGGGACGATGACTTCGCCGGAATAGGGGTCGGTGACGTCGTCCAGCACCACGCGGCCCATGATCCGGTCGCGCAGGCGGGAACGGATGGTGCCGTCGCTGTTGACGATGGCCCGCACCTCGATGCCGTCCAGGGTGCCGCAGTTGTCCTCGTTGATGATCACGTCCTGGGCCACGTCCACCAGCTTGCGGGTGAGGTAGCCGGAGTCGGCGGTCTTCAGCGCGGTGTCGGCCAGGCCCTTGCGGGCGCCGTGGGTGGAGGTGAAGTACTGGAGGACGCTGAGGCCTTCCTTGAAGTTGGCGGTGATGGGCGTCTCGATGATGTCGCCGGAGGGCTTGGCCATCAGGCCGCGCATGCCCGCCACCTGGCGGATCTGGGTCTTGGAGCCGCGGGCGCCGGAATCGGCCATGATGTAGACCGAGTTGAGGAACTGCCCGGTCTCGTTGCGCCGCTCCAGCTCCTTCATCATGTCGGTGGCCACCGTCTCGGCGGTGCGGCCCCAGACTTCCAGGATCCGGTTGTAGCGGGTGGCGGCGTCCAGCTTGCCTTCATGGTAGTACTCGTGCTCGATGGCCCGGACTTCCTTGTTGGCCTCCTCGAGCAGCCTGGGCTTGGAGGGCGGCACCACCAGGTCGTCGATGCCGACGCTCACCCCGGCCTTCATGGCCCAAAGGAACCCGACGTCCTTCATGGCGTCCAGCAGGCGGATGGTGAGCTCGGCGCCGTTGAGCTTGTAGGCGCGGTTCACCAGGGACAGCAGGCCCTCCTTCTTGAGCAGGCCGTTGATGAACGGCAGCCCCTCGGGCATGGACCGGTTGAAGATGACCCGGCCCACGGTGGTGGTGATGAGCTCGTGCTTGACCATGTGCGCGGGGCACTCGAACACGTCCTGCTCGGAGCGCTTCTTGGGGTCCTTCTTGTGCCAGGCCTCGGTGTCCACCACCTCGCCGGTGAGGCGCAGCTGGATGATGGCGTGGGTCTCCACCACCTTGGCGGTGTGGGCGGCGATCACCTCGTCCATGCTGCCGAACACCATGCCCTCGCCCTTGCGGTCGAGCCGCTTCTTGGTGAGGTAGTAGCCGCCCAGCACGATGTCCTGGGAGGGGACCACGTTGGGCCTGCCGTTGGCGGGGTTCAGGATGTTCTGGGTGGACATCATCAGCACCCGGGCTTCGATCTGGGCCATGGGGCTGAGCGGCACGTGCACGGCCATCTGGTCGCCGTCGAAGTCGGCGTTGAACGCGGTGCAGACCAGGGGGTGCAGCCGGATGGCCTTGCCTTCCACCAGGACCGGCTGGAAGGCCTGGATGCCCAGGCGGTGCAGGGTGGGAGCCCGGTTGAGCAGCACCGGGTGGTTCTGGATCACTTCATCCAGGACGTCCCACACTTCCGGCACGCCCTGCTCGACCATCTCCTTGGCCTGGCGGATGGTGGCGGCGTGGCCCTTGTGCTCGAGGCGGTTGAAGATGAAGGGCTTGAACAGCTCCAGGGCCATCTTCTTGGGCAGGCCGCACTGGTGCAGCTTGAGGTCGGGGCCCACCACGATGACCGAACGGCCCGAGTAGTCCACGCGCTTGCCCAGCAGGTTCTGGCGGAACCGGCCCTGCTTGCCCTTGAGGGCGTCCGAAAGGGACTTGAGCGGGCGGTTGGAGACGCCGCGCAGCAGCCGGCCGCGCTTGCCGTTCTCGAACAGGGCGTCCACGGCCTCCTGCAGCATGCGCTTCTCGTTGCGCACGATCACTTCGGGGGCGCGCAGCTCCAGGAGCTTCTTCAGGCGGTTGTTGCGGTTGATGACGCGGCGGTAGAGGTCGTTCAGGTCGGAGGTGGCGAACCGGCCGCCGTCCAGCGGCACCAGCGGCCGCAGTTCGGGGGGCAGCACCGGGACCACGTCCAGGATCATCCATTCGGGTTTGTTGCCCGAGCGCTTGAAGGCTTCGGTGACCTTCAGCCGCTTGGCGATCTTCACCCGCTTCTGGGTGGAGGTCTCGGCCTTCATGAGGTGGCGCAGCTCGATGGCCAGCGCCTCCACGTCCACGTGCTCGCAGCAGCTCCTTGATCGCCTCGGCGCCCATCTGGGCGCGGAAGCGCTCGCCGTATTCGATCTTGTACTCGCGGTACTTCTCCTCGGCCAGGATCTCCCGGCTCTTCAGCGGGGTGTCGCCGGGATCGGTGACGGCGTAGGCTTCGAAGTAGAGCACCCGCTCCAGGTCCTTGAGCGGGATGTCCAGCAGGTAGCCGATGCGGCTGGGCACGCCCTTGAAGAACCAGACGTGGCTCACCGGGGAGGCCAGGGCGATGTGGCCCATGCGCTCGCGCCGGACCGCCTTGCGGGTGACCTCGACGCCGCACTTGTCGCAGACGACGCCCTTGAACTTCTGCCGCTTGTACTTGCCGCACAGGCATTCCCAGTCGTTCACGGGCCCGAAGATCCGGGCGCAGAACAGGCCGTCCCGTTCGGGCTTCAGGCTGCGGTAGTTGATGGTCTCAGGCTTGGTGACCTCGCCGCGCGACCAGGAGCGGATCACGTCGGGCGAAGCGAGCGTGACCCGGATGCACTCATAGGCATTGATGTTGGTTTGCTCGGGATACATGACGACCTCTTTTTCAAATGTCGGTTCAACAAGGACTCAGGAAGGGCGGCAGTCTCACCCCTCGATGGAGAACGCGGGTTCTTCGACGTCCTGGAGGGGTTCCAGTTCCTCTCGGGTCAGCATCGCGACATCGATGCAGAGGGCGTTCAGTTCCTTCTTCACCACGTTGAAGCTCTCGGGCAGGCCGGGATCCTTGATCGTCTCGCCCTTGATGATGGCCTGGTAGATCTGGGTCCGGCCGTGCATGTCGTCGGACTTGTAGGTCAGGAGCTCCTGCAGCACGTGGGCCGCGCCGTAAGCTTCGAGGGCCCACACTTCCATCTCGCCGAAGCGCTGGCCGCCGAACTGAGCCTTGCCGCCCAGGGGCTGCTGGGTGATCAGCGAGTAGGGTCCGATGCTCCGGGCATGGATCTTGTTGTCGACAAGATGGTGCAGCTTGAGCATGTAGACGCACCCGACGCTCACGTGCGACTCGTAGGCCTCGCCGGTCATGCCGTCGTAGAGCAGGGTCTTGCCGGTGGTGTCCGGCCCCAGCTTGCCCTTCTTCTCCCAGGCCTTGTTGAGCCATTCCTTGATGTCCGATTCGCGCGCGCCGTCGAACACCGGGGTGCTGAAGTGCACGCCCAGGGCCTTGCCGGCCCAGCCCAGGTGGCACTCGAGCACCTGGCCGATGTTCATGCGGGAAGGCACGCCCAGGGGGTTCAGCACGATGTCCACCGGGGTGCCGTCGGGCAGGTAGGGGATGTCCTCGATGGGCAGGATGCGGCTGACCACGCCCTTGTTGCCGTGCCGGCCGGCCATCTTGTCGCCGACCTGCAGCTTGCGCTTGACGGCCACGTAGCACTTGACGGTCTTCAGCACGCCGGGCATCAGCTCGTCGCCCTTGACCAGGCGGTCGATGCGCTCGTTCAGGATGTCGCGCAGCACCCGCAGCTGGCTTTCGGTCTTGTCCAGGATGTCCAGCACGGAGGCCTCCAGGCGCTCCTTGCCGGCGGTGACGGTGACCTGCCGGAAGCGGTGGTAGGGCACGGCCTCGAGCATGTTCTGGGTGAGCTTCTTGCCCTTGGGCAGGAGCTCCTTGCCCTTGTCGTCGTTGAGCGGCTCGGCCAGCTCCTTGTTCTTCAGCAGGGCGACGATCTTCTTCTTGGCCTCGGCCCGGATGATGCGCTCCTCGTCGTCGAGGTCCTTCTCCCACTTGGCGATCTGCTCGCGCTCGATCTGCTGGGTGCGGAGGTCCTTCTCCTGGCCCTTGCGGGTGAACACCTTGACGTCCACCACGGTGCCTTCGATGCCGGGGCCCACGGTGAGGCTGGCGTCCTTCACGTCGGAGGCCTTCTCGCCGAAGATGGCGCGCAGCAGCTTCTCCTCGGGGCTGAGGATGGTCTCGCCCTTGGGCGTGACCTTGCCCACCAGGATGTCGCCGTGGCGCACGGTGGCGCCGATCCGGATGATCCCGGACTCGTCCAGGTTCTTCAGCATCTCCTCGCGGATCTGCGGGATGTCCCGGGTGATCTCCTCGGGGCCGAGCTTGGTGTCGCGGGCGTGGACTTCGAATTCCTCGATGTGGATGGTGGTGAACATGTCCTCCTTCACCACGCGCTCGCTGATCAGGATGGCGTCCTCGAAGTTGTAGCCGCGCCAGGGCATGTAGGCGACGATCAGGTTGCGGCCCAGGGCCAGTTCGCCGTGGTCGCAGCAGGGACCGTCGGCGAGGATCTGGCCGGCCGCCACGTACTCGCCCTTCTTCACCAGCGGCACCTGGTTGAGGCAGGTGTTCTGGTTGGAGCGGGCGTACTTGATCAGGGTGTAGATGTCCACGCCGCTTTCCAGCGCGGTCTCGGTCTCGATCTCGTCCTCGACCCGGACCACGATGCGCATGGCATCCACGGTCTCGACGATGCCGGAGCGGCGGCACAGGACGCAGGCGCCGGAGTCGCGGGCGGCGTAGTACTCCATGCCGGTGCCGACGATGGGGGCCTCGGTGCGGATCAGCGGCACCGCCTGGCGCTGCATGTTGGCGCCCATCAGGGCGCGGTTGGCGTCGTCGTTCTCCAGGAAGGGGATCAGGCTCGCGGCCACCGACACCAGCTGCTTGGGGCTGACGTCCATGAGCGTGACCTTTTCGCGCTCCACGGTCTTGGTCTCGTCGGCCACGCGGGCGGTGACGAACTCGTCCAGGATGTTGCCTTCGGCGTCCACCGGCACGTTGGCCTGGGCGATGACGTGCTCGTCCTCTTCCCAGGCGGACAGGTACCAGGCGTGCATCTCGTACTTGGCGGGGCGCTTGCCGGCCTTCTCCAGCCTGGCGTTCTCGGCCTCCAGCTCGTCCAGGCGCACCACCTGCATGTAGCTGAACTTGGAGTCGCTCACGCCGGTGACCTTGGCGTAGTTGATGATGCGGGCGTTCTCCACCTTCAGGTAGGGGCTTTCGATGAAGCCGAACTCGTTGATCCGGGCGTAGCAGGAGAGCGAGGAGATCAGGCCGATGTTCGGGCCTTCAGGGGTCTCGATGGGGCAGATGCGGCCGTAGTGGGAGGTGTGCACGTCGCGCACCTCGAACCCTGCGCGGTCGCGGCTGAGGCCGCCCGGTCCCAGGGCCGAAAGGCGGCGCTTGTGGGTGATCTCCGACAGCGGGTTGTTCTGGTCCATGAACTGGGAAAGCTGGCTGGAACCGAAGAACTCCTTCATGGCGGCGATCACCGGCTTGGAGTTGATCAGGTCGTGCGGCTGCAGGGGGCTGTTGGGATCCTGCGCCATGGAGAACTTCTCCTTGATCGCCCGCTGCACACGCACCAGGCCGACCCGGAAGCAGTTCTCCAGCAGTTCGCCGACCGACCGCACGCGGCGGTTGCCCAGGTGGTCGATGTCGTCCTTGCGCACCGGCGCGACCTCGTCCACGCGGTCCGAGCGGGTGGTGTCGTACTTCTTCAGGCGCAGCAGGTAGTGCACGGTGGCGACGAAGTCCTCGACGCTCAGGGTGCGCGCCTCGAGGTCGGTGTTCAGGCCCAGCTTGGCGTTCATCTTGTGCCGGCCGACCTTGGACAGGTCGTACTTCTGGTTGTCGAAGAACATGGCCTGGAGCAGCTTCTTGCTGCTCTCCAGGGTGGCGGGCTCGCCCGGGCGGATCTTCTTGAACAGCTCCTTGGCGGCCTCTTCGCAATCCTCGGTGTGATCCTTGGAAAGGGTCTCGCTGAACACCTTGCCGGTGGCGTCGTTGTCCGGGAAGCAGACGGTGAACTCGCTCACGTTGTTGGCGAGGAACATCTCCAGGTGGGTCTGCACGAAGGCGTCGTTGGCCTCCAGCAGCACCTCGCCGGTGTTCATGTTGACCACGTCCTCCAGCAGCACCGCGCCGTCCAGCAGGTTGCGCTCGACGCTGACGGCCTTCACCCCGGCCTTCAGCAGGTTCTCCAGCAGGCGCCGGCTGATGACCTTGCCCTTGGGCACCAGCACCTCCTTGCTCTTGGGATCCTTGATGTCCTCCATGGCCTTCTGGCCCACCAGCAGGTCGCTGGGGAAGATGGCGATGTCGGATCCCTTCAGGACGAACTTCTCGGCCGTGTAGAAGTGGCTGAGCATGGCCTGGTTGTCCGCCAGCCGCTCGTCGAACAGGCCGAGCGCGCGCAGGAACGTGGAGCCCAGGAACTTGCGCTTGCGGTCGATGCGGGCGTACAGCAGGCCCTTGGTGTCCAGCTCGAACTCGATCCAGCTGCCCCGGTAGGGGATCACCTGGGCGCTGTAGAGCGCCTTGTCGTTGCTGATGGCGAAGAAGACGCCGGGCGAGCGGTGCAGCTGGGACACGATGACGCGCTCGGTGCCGTTGATGACGAAGGTGCCGCGGTCGGTCATGGTCGGCAGGTCGCCGAAGTACACTTCGGATTCCTGGGACTGCTTGTAGCGGCGGTTGCCCTTCTCGTCCTTGTCGAACTGGTTGAGCCTCACCCGGATCTTCAGCGGGGACGCCATGGTGGCGCCGCGCTCCACGCACTCCTCCATCTGCATCTTCTGGTGCAGGCCCACGGGCTCGTTGCACACGTCGCAGATCTTCGCTTCGTTCTTGTTGCGGGTGCCGCACTTGGGGCAGTCCACCGTGGGGTCCTTGGGGTGGTCCGTCACGATGTGGTGGCCGCAGTTCTTGCAGGTGGTCCGCAGGTGCTCGAGGCCTTCGTTCTTGCCGCACTTGCAGGCCCAGTGGCCCACGGTGTAGTCCACGAATTCCACTTCCAGGCTGGCGTCGCTGCCGTCCGTGTTCTTGCCGTTGTGCACGGGGAACATGGACTCGAAAACCGCCTTCAGCCCCCTCGGCTCGCGCTCCGTGTGCAGCAGGTTCATCTGCAGGAACTCGTCGTAGCTGCGCTTCTGGATGTCGATCAGGTTGGGGATCGGCACCAGGGAGCGGATCTTGGAGAACTGGACACGCTGGCGGTAGATGTTCTGTTGAACACTCATGGTTCACTCCGGAGAACGCCCGCAGTGGCCCTGGAAAGGCCAGTGGGAAAGCATGGATGGGTCTTGCTTTGTACACATCGAAGGCCCCGCGACACGCCTACGGCCAGCTCGCCACCGATCCTGGTGGCCGCTGACCCGATGGATCGCGCTGTTCTGGCACACGGACAATATTGCAACCGGGGCCCTTCGTGGTGACTGGAGTCTGAATGCCCGAACCATTGACTCGGGGGCAAGGAATAAGCATACCACTTTTTCTCAAACCACAAAGCGCAAGGTGTACGAGACACCTCGCGCTTTGATAAATGACGCCTGGGTCGATTTTTACTTGATGACGACCTTGGCGCCGGCAGCTTCGAGCTTTTCCTTGATCTTGGCCGCTTCGTCCTTGGTGACGCCTTCCTTGACCAGCTTGGGGGCGCCGTCGACCAGGTCCTTGGCCTCCTTGAGCCCGAGGCCGGAGACGATCTCGCGGACCGCCTTGATGACGTTCAGCTTGGCGGCGCCGGCTTCGACGAGTTCGACGTTGAACTCGGTCTGCTCTTCGGCGGCGGCGGCGGGGGCGGCGGCGCCGCCGGCGGGGGCCGCCATGGCGGCGGCGGATACGCCGAAGCGCTCTTCGAGGGCCTTGACCAGATTGGCCAGCTCGAGGACGGTCATGGTTTCGATTTCCTGGATCAGCGTGTCAGCGGTGAGAGCCATGAAATTCTCCTCTCAAATCTAGTGGGGTGGGTTCGGGGTTGGTGGAGGGCGGGCCTAGGCCGCGCCTTCCTTCTGCTTGCGGATGGCTTCGAGGGCCACCGCGATTCCGGAGATCGGGTACTGCATGAGGTAAAGCAGCTTGCCGATGAGGACTTCGCGGGAGGGCAATTCGGCGATGATCTTGAATTCGCCGAGGGTGACCGCTTTCCCGTCGAGGATGGCGCCCTTGAGGTTGGCCCCAGGGTTGTCCTTCAGGAAGTTGTGGACGGCCTTGGCCAGCCCGACCACGTCATTTTCCGTGGTGGCGACGGCGGTGGCGCCCTTGAAGTGTTCGGACAGGCCTTCGAAGACCGTTTCCTTGACCGCCAGGCGGAGCAGGGTGTTCTTGGACACCCGGTACTGCGCCTTGCTTTCCCGGATCGACTTGCGGAAGGAGGTGTCCTTGTCCACAGTCAGGCCTTTGAACCCAAGGACCACCGCGGACTTGGCCGTGGCGAACGTACCCTTGAGCTGGGCCACTTCGGTGCGCTTTTGTTCGCGTTCCATGGTCCGCCTCTACTTTTCTACGACAGTGTTGGACACTGTGATGCTGGGGCCCATGGTCGAGGCCATGTGGATCGCCTTGACGTATTTGCCCTTGGCCGCGGGGGGCTTGGCCTTCTGCACGGCGTCGATGAGGGCCTTCGCGTTCTCGGTGAGCTTCTCGACCCCGAAGGAGATCTTGCCCACGCCGGCATGGATGATCCCGGTCTTGTCGACCCGGTATTCCACCTTGCCGGCCTTGATCTCCTTGATGGCCTTGGTGACGTCGAAGGTCACCGTGCCGGTCTTGGGGTTCGGCATGAGGCCGCGCGGGCCCAGGATCTTGCCCAGGCGGCCGACGCCCTTCATCATGTCCGGGGTGGCCACGAGGGCGTCGAACTCGATGAAGCCGCCCTGGATGCGCTCCACCAGATCGTCTCCGCCCACGATTTCCGCACCGGCGGCTTCCGCTTCCTTGATCTTCTCGCCGCCCGCGATGACCGCAACCCTCATGGTCTTGCCCGTTCCGTGGGGCAGGACGATGGTTCCGCGCACCATCTGGTCCGCGTGCCGGGGGTCGACGCCGAGCCTCATGTGCACTTCAACGGTCTCGTCGAACTTGGCGAACGCCGCGTCCTTGATCACGTTGAGGGCTTCGGAGAGCTCGTAGGGGCGATTTTCGATCTTGGAGGCGGCAGCCTGGTACTTCTTTCCAGGTTTTGCCATAATGTCTCCTTCTCTACTGATCTCCCGCGATGACGGTCGCGGTTGCCGGGATTCCCGCGCGCTGCGGGTTTCCGATTAAATCGAAAGGGTTCATGGGGGAGTCTGAGGGGGGTGATAAGCGAGCGACGCGAGCGTTCGCCCCCCTCAGTTATATTAGTCCACGACTTCCACGCCCATGGAGCGGGCGGAGCCGGCGATGGAGCGCATGGCAGCCTCGAGGCTGCCGGCGTTGAGGTCGGGCATCTTGACCTTGGCGATCTCGGCCAGCTGGGCCTTGGTGATCTTGCCGACCTTCTGCTTGTTGGGGACCGGGCTGCCCTTGTCCAGGCCGAGCTTCTTCTTGATCAGCACGGCCGCGGGGGGGGTCTTGAGGATGAAGCTGAAGCTGCGGTCGCCGAAAACGGTGATGACCACCGGCAGGATGGTGCCCTTCTCCACCTGGGTCACGGACTTCGCGTTGAACTGCTTGACGAATTCCATGATGTTGACGCCGTGCTGGCCGAGCGCGGGGCCCACCGGCGGGGCCGGGGTCGCTTCGCCCGCGGGCAGCTGCAGCTTGATGTATCCGGTTACTTTCTTGGCCATGTGTTTCCTCTCTCCTGCGACGGATTCCGGCGCATGCCGGCGACTGCCGCCTTGTAGGGTGGGAGCGCTAGCGCTTTTCCACCTGGATGAAGTCGAGCTCCACGGGGGTGCTGCGACCGAACACCGTCACCATCACCTTGATGGTGGAGCGCTCTTCGTGGATCTCCTCCACGTCCCCTTCGAAATTAGCGAACGGGCCGTCTATGATACGCACCTTTTCGCCCTTTTCAAAGTGGTATTTCGGCTTGGGCTTCTCCTGGGTCTCCTCGGTGTGGTTCATGATCTGGCGCACCTCATCCTCGGTGAGGGGCGTGGGCCGCTTCTTGTTGGCCCCCACGAAGCTGGTGACCTTGGGCGTATTGCGCACCAGGTGCCAGTCGGCGTCCTCCATCTCGAAGTTGTTGCCCTTCCGGGTCACGGCGATCTGCACCAGCAGGTAGCCCGGGAAGGACTTGCGCTTTTTCAGGACCCGCTCCTTGCGGCCCGACTTGGCGTCCACCTTCATCTCTTCGTAGGTCTCCTCGGGGATCTGGAGATCGCCGAAGTGCTCCTCGCGCTCTTCCATCTTGATGCGCTGGCGCAGGCTCTCCATCACCTTGGCCTCGTAGCCGGAATAGGTGTGGATGATGAACCAGGCCAGCTTGCGGTCATTGGCCGCCGGCAAGGTCTCCCCGGCGAGTGTGCCCATGGGTTCGGTCATTTCGTCCTCCGGCTTAGTGACCTGGCAGGATGAACTTCATCCCCCAGGAGATCACCCAATCCGCGCCCCACAGGAAGAGCCCCACGAACACGGAGACGGCGACGACGGAATAGGAGGCGCTCAGCACTTTGTCCTTGGCGGGCCAATCGACGCGATTGAGCTCGGCAAGAAGTTCCCTGGCCTGTTGCTTAATAGCTGATATCAAAGGGATCCCCCAATGAGGGTTGGCATCCAATAAAGTGGCCCCAGCTCAGTGGGCTGGGGCCGGAGCAAAAATGGCAGGGGAGACAGGTTTCGAACCCGCGACCTGCGGATTTGGAGTCCGCTGCTCTACCAGCTGAGCTACTCCCCTAAGGCACATGCGAATCACCCTGATCCCGCCCGCGAGGGCGGGAGCTGAAGGATCCTGTCACTTGCCTTCCCGGTGAAGGCGGTGGCCCCCACAGAAACGGCAGTGTTTCTTGAACTCGAGTTTGCCCGTGGTGGTGCGCTTGTTCTTGGTGGTCTGGTAATTCTTGCGCTTGCACTCGGTGCAGAGAAGCTGAACGATGTCGGCCATTGGAAGGATCCTTTACTGGATGACTTCGTCAACCCGCCCGGAGCCGACAGTGCGGCCGCCTTCACGGATGGCGAACTTGAGGCCCTTTTCCATCGCGATGGGCTGGATCAGCTCAACGGTCAGGGTGACGTTGTCGCCGGGCATGACCATCTCGCGGCCGGCTTCCAGCTCGATCGAGCCGGTGACGTCCGTGGTGCGGAAGTAGAACTGAGGGCGATACTTGTTGAAGAAGGGGGTGTGCCGCCCGCCCTCGTCCTTGCCCAGCACGTAGACGGCGGCCGTGAACTTGGTGTGGGGGGTGATGCTGCCGGGCTTGGCCAGGACCATCCCGCGCTCCACGTCCTTGCGCTCCACGCCGCGGAGCAGGATGCCCGCGTTGTCGCCGGCCTGCCCCTGGTCCAGGGACTTCTTGAACATCTCGACGCCGGTGACGACCTTCTTGACGGTGTCCTTGAGGCCGATGATCTCCACTTCCTCGCCGACCTTGACGACGCCGGCTTCGATGCGCCCGGTGACGACGGTGCCGCGGCCGGTGATGGTGAAGACGTCTTCCACCGGCATGATGAAGGGCTTGTCAATGGGCCGGGCAGGATTGGGGATGTAGGCATCCACCGCGTCCATCAGCTCATAGATGCACTTCACTTCGGGGGAGTTGGGGTTGGTGGCGTTGTCCATGGCCAGCTTCGCCGAGCCGCGGATGATGGGAATGTCGTCGCCGGGGAAGCCGTAGGAGGTGAGCAGCTCGCGCAGCTCCATTTCCACCAGGTCGCTCAGTTCGGGGTCGGCGATGTCGATCTTGTTCATGAACACGACGATGTAGGGCACGCCCACCTGGCGGGCAAGCAGGATGTGCTCGCGGGTCTGGGGCATGGGGCCGTCGGTGGCGGCGACGACGAGGATCGCCCCGTCCATCTGGGCGGCGCCGGTGATCATGTTCTTGATGTAGTCGGCGTGGCCGGGGCAGTCGACGTGCGCGTAGTGGCGGTTCTTGGTCTGGTATTCCACGTGCGCGGTGTTGATCGTGATCCCGCGGGCCTTCTCTTCAGGGGCGGAGTCGATCGCTTCATAGGACTTCGCGGTCCCGCCCTGGGTGACAGAGAGCAGGGTGGCGATGGCGGCCGTCAAGGTCGTCTTGCCGTGGTCCACATGTCCGATGGTGCCGATGTTGACGTGGGGCTTGGAGCGATCAAATTTCTCTTTGGCCACAGATGCCTCCTGGAGGTGGGGGGGAGATGTTGTATGCAAGGAAGCTTCACGGATAAAAAGTGGAGCCCACATCCGGGATTGAACCGGAGACCTCGTCCTTACCAAGGACGCGCTCTGCCACTGAGCTATGTGGGCCTGTACTTTTTGGAGCGGGAAACGGGGTTCGAACCCGCGACATTCAGCTTGGAAGGCTGACGCTCTACCAACTGAGCTATTCCCGCATTCGACCAGTCTTCCGCGAAAGAACTGGTGCCTAGAGAAGGATTCGAACCTCCGTAGGGCGGTGCCCGGCAGATTTACAGTCTGCTGCCATTAACCACTCGGCCATCTAGGCGTTGTCAAAGCTCCCAATCAGGAGCTTTGTGGGACAAAGCTTTCCTGAGCGGGAACGATAAGGCTAGCACGCGCGCCCAGGGGGCACAACAAAAAAGATTCGCCGGCTACCGCCTGCGCGCCAGAACCCGGAACAGCATCACCGCCGCGGCGCTGGAAACGTTGAGGCTTTCGATGCCGCCCGGCATGGCGATCCCCAGCAGCCCGTCGCAGTGCTCCCGGATCTTCTGGTGCAGCCCCTCGCCTTCGGAACCGAGCACGAGCACGGTGCCGCGGTCGAACGGCTCGTCCAGGTAGTCCCGGCTGCCTTCGCCCCCGGCCAGGCCGTAGACCCAGGCGCCGGCCTCCTGCAGCTGCTCCAGCGCCCGGGCCAGGTTCACCACCCGGACAAGGGTGATCCGCCCCGCGGTGCCGGCGCTGGCCCGCATGACGGTCTCGTTCACCTGGGCCGAGCGCCTTTCGGGAAAGACCACGCCGTCCACCCCGGCGCCGGCGGCCGAGCGCAGGATCGCGCCGAAGTTGTGCGGGTCGCTGATGCCGTCCAGGGCCAGCACCAGGGCGCTGGCGCCGCGCTCCCGGACCTTGGCCAGGAGGGTCTCCATGGGCGCCAGGGCGATCGCCTCGCCTTCGCCCAGGACTCCCTGGTGGCGCTGCCCCTGGCAGCGCCGGTCCAGGCTGTCCATGGGTTCGCGGTGCACCACCACGCCCTGCTCACGGGCGGCCAGGCGCAGCTTGGCGCAGCGCTCCCAGGCGGCCGGGGCGACGCGCAGGGTCTGCAGCTCGCCCCGCTCCAGCGCCTCCTCGCAGGCATGGGGACCCAGATACCGCACTAGAAGGTCCTCTTGTACCCGACCGACCAGAGGTGGCCCATGCCTTCGACCCGGGTGACGGAGCCGGGGTTGGCGGCATAGCCGGTGCTCTTCCAGGTGCCGTCCAGGTTGGGCGTGTCGACGCTCTGGGACTGGCGGTACTGGTAGCCCAGGCTCAGTTCCCCGCCCAGCGCCTTGTAGCCGAACCCGCCCGAAAGGCCGGACGACTTGGCGCCGCCCACCAGAGGCTCGACATCGCTGTCGGCGCGCAGGGCCGGGTCGAGCTCCGCGCCGATGCGCGCGGTCCAGTTCTTCGACAGGGTCAGCTCGCCCATGACGCTGATGCCCCAGCCGTTGCGGAAGGCGTTGACGTTCCCGGGACTGTAGACCGTCGCCTGGCCCGCGGGGCTGGCCGCCGGGTGGCCGGGCAAGGTCGTCTGGCCCGCCAGCAGGTAGCGCACGTCCGCTTCCCAGGTGAAGACCTGGTTCACCCGCTGGCGCACGCCGAGGGTGAGCTTGCCGGGCAGGGTGATGCCGCCGCTGCCGGAGTTCAGCCGGGTCGCGGCGAGCTGCTGGGCCCCGGCCGCGCTGGTGCCGGCCGGCGCATTGGCGACCCCGTCGAGGTAGGTGTAGGAGGGCGGCTGGGACCCGTAGGAGGCCTTCAGGGGAAGGGTCGCCTTGATCGCTCCCACATAGATCCCGGCGAGGGTCCAGCGGGAATTGGGCGCCCACCGGAAACCGAGCGAATAGGATGGCGCGGTCTTGCTGCCGCCCTGGTGGAGGTCGGTCTCCATGAGCCCCAGGGGGCCGGTGGCCGGGGTCGAGACCACCGAACGCACCTGGTCGTCCCAGGAATAATCGATGCGCGTGCCGCCCAGGCTGGCGCCGAACGCCCAGTTGGGGCTGGCCGCCCAGCCGAGCTGAGCCTCCACCCGCCGGGTCGTCAGGTCGAAGGCCTCGCCGAGGAAGCGACCGCTGTAGGTGATGGGCATCTCGGCATGTCTCATGAACGGCTGGTCGACTTTGAACCCCAGCACCAGGGTCGGGTCGAGCCGCCAGGCGGCCCCCAGGGCGGGCAGGAAGCGGTTCCGGTCCGAGCTGTAGAGGGTGCTGCTGTTGCTCTGGAGGGTGGCCTTGGCGGCCTGCATCTCCATCCCGGCGGCGATGTAGGCGCTGCGGTCATCCCGGAGGGTGGCGAGCAGGGCCGGGTTCAGCGAGGCGGCCTCCAGGTTGTTGCCGAAGGCGACGCCGGTGCCGCTGCGGGCGATGTTCACCGGATCGGAGGCCGGCAGCTCCCAGGACTGGGCCGCCAGGCGGGTGGCTCCCAGCCCCGCCAGGAGCCCCAGCGTGCCCACCCCGATCCTTGCCGTCTTTCGCGCCATACCCTTGACCCCCCGTTGGATGCCAGACCCCAAGCGAACCTGGTCATCCCCATGTTCAAACCGAGGATCCAGAATGGCGCGAAGCGGGGTTTCGTCCAAGAGGCTATATTATGCCCCCCCCGCCGGGAGCCGGAATCCGTGGGTTTTCCAGTATGATTCTCAGAAGCGTCCGGGGAGCGCCGGCCCGCCGGCAATCATTCCAGTTTCGAGGCATTGATGAATATTCAAGATCTTTTGCTATCCGGATTGCTTTTTATGACCCTGGGATGCATCGGGCCCAACCATCGTCCGGCCGCAACGTGGGTTTCGGGACCGCCTGAGCACATTGAGGAAAAGAACTATGTCATCGGCGCGCCGCTGGTCGCGGAAAGCGGCAGGACGCTGATACGTTACAAGGATTATTGGATCCGGAAAAGGGTCCAGGGCAGCGTGGTCCTGGACCGGCAGATCACCATCAGGACCCCGGATCGCGTGTATGTATTTCCCCACGGAAGAGTGCTCACCAACGTCGGCATGATCGACATCGGCGGCAGCCAATTCTGCAGGTTCGTCGATGCCAGCGATGACGGGAACGCCAGCCCGCTCCTCTACGTCAAGCCGGATGGGACCTTCGCTGATTTCATATTCATCAGGGACGGGGTCGAAGAATCCAGCGGGATGAGGAAGACCATCCAATCCGTCAATTCACCCTATAGATTACCTATCGCAACAACGGATGAAATCGATCCGGACCGGTGCCGTCTCGATTACGCGATCCGATATCTGGGCAGGGACGATAACAATATTCATATCGAGTGCCTCGAATTCGAAGGCAGCGCCGAACGGCCATCCCATCAGGACGAACTGTCAGTCCCCCTGAATCAGGCCTCGCTGCATTGCAAGAACCTCCGCATCAAAATAAATGGATGCACCTCAAGCGAACTGGCCTGCACCGTCCTGTCGGATTAAGTGCCCAGCAGGCTGCGCGCATGGGCCAAGGCTTCCGGGCGGTCCGGATGGCCCGAGAGCAGCCGGGCCAGCTCGCGCACCCGGCCCTGCCCAGCCAGCCAGACCAGGCCGCTGCGGGTGCGGCCGTCCTGGACCTCCTTGCGCAGCAGGCCATGCTGGTCGGCCCGGGCCGCCACCTGGGCCAGGTGGGTGACCGCCAGCACCTGGTGGCGCCGGCCCAGTTCGCCCACGGCGGCGCCCACGGCGATGGCGGTCTCGCCGCCGATGCCCGCGTCCACTTCGTCCAGCACCAGGACCAGCGGTTCCCCGCCATCGCCGCCCAGCGCCATGCCGGCTCCCTGGAGCGCCAGCATGAGGCGGCTCAGCTCGCCGCCCGAGGCGATCTTGGCCAGGGGCCGGAAGCCTTCCCCCACGTTGGGCTCGATCCAGATGGCCAGGGCGGTGAAGCCCTGGGCCGAGACCCTGGCGGGACGGCCGGCCTGCAGCACGGGGCTGGAGGCTTCCTCCGCCAGGGCCAGCCTGACCTGCAGGCGGGCCCCGGCCATGCCCAGGCGTTTCAGGCGGCGGTGCACCTCCTTCTCCAGGCCCGGCACCAGGCCGGCGCGCCTCTGGTGCAGGGCCTCGGCGGCGGCCCGGTAGGTCTCGCAGGCCCGCGCCAGGGATGCTTCCAGATCCTTGAGGCTGGAACCGCCGGCGAGCAGGTCGTCCTGCTCGCGCTTGAGATCGGCGAGGCGGCCGTGGAGCTCGTCCGGCTCGCAGCGGTGGCGCCTGGCCAGCCTTTCGAACTGGGCCAGCCGCGTCTCCAGCGCCTCGATGCGGTCCACCCCCTCGCGCGACCAGCGGATCGCCTGGTCCTTGGCCAGGGCCAGGAGATCTTCCAGTTCCAGCATCACGGAGCGCAGGCGGTCCACCTCGGCCTGGGCCGCGGGAAGGATCTGGGCGGTGCGGACCAGGGCCCGGTGGCCGTTCTCCACCCGGCGCCCCGCCTCGTCCAGCTCCTCGGCGGCCTCCCGGAAGGCCTGCTCCAGCTGCACGGCGTGGCGCAGGGGCTCGCGCTCGGAGCGCAGCTGGACCCACTCTCCGGGCCGGGGCGCGAGCTTCTCGAGGTCGGCGATCTGCTCGGCCAGCCACTCCAGGCGCTCGCCCCGCTGGGCCTGGCTGCGCTTGCGGGCGACCAGACGGCCTTGGGCCTCGCGCACCTCCGCGCCCTGGGCCTGCAGGTCGGCGCGGATGCCGAGCACCTCGTCCAGAAGTCCCAGGTGGCGCTCCTCGGCCATGAGTGACTGGTGGTCGTGCTGACTGGTGAGGCGCATCCAGATGCGGCCCGCCTCGCGCAGATCGGCCAGGCTGCAAGCGCCGCCGTTCAGCCAGGCCCGGCTGCGGCCGCCGGCGGAGACCTCCCGGCGCAGCACCACCGGCTGCTCCTCGGGCAAGCCGCGCTCGGCCAGGTAGGCCTTCCAGGCCTCGAACCCGCCTTCCGCCACCGCCTCCACCACCGCGCGGTCGGCCCCCTGGCGCACCAGGTCGCCGTCGCCCCGGGCCCCCACCAGGAGCGACAGGGCGTCCACCAGCAGGGACTTGCCCGCCCCGGTCTCGCCGGTGAGGACCGTGAAGCCCGGGAGCAGCTCGATGGAGAGATCCTCGACCAGGGCGAGGTTCTGGATGCGCAGGGATGCGAGCATGGAATCAGGGTAAGCCGGATGCCAGGGCCATTGACAGCGGCCGGCCTTGCACCGAAGATGGGGTCTCTGAGTTCTTTGCCAGTTCCATAGTGAGCTATCCAGAAAGGTGGAGGGACGGGCCCTGTGAAACCTTGGCAACCTGCTTGAAGCAAGGTGCCAATTCCTGCCGGCGGCGATCGCCGGATAGATACCGAACTGATGTGACTGCCAACCAGGACACAGACAGCAGGGGGCCCGATCCACGATGGCGATCGGGCCCCTGCTTTTTTCCAGGCCCAGCCGCTGGAAGGCGCACGCATTGCTTTTGGAGGTAGCTGCTTGAAAATTCTTAAATTCGGAGGGAACAGCGTCGGCACGGAGGAGGCCTTGGGGCGCTGCGCGGACATCATCGGGCGCGAACTGCCCGCCGGGGGGCTGGTTGTGGTATCGGCCCTGGGCGGTGCCCCTGAAAGCCTGCGCCTGGCCATGGCCGCCTGGCCCGGGGCGACGCCGCCGAGGCGGCGGGCCTGCGCGCGGCCCTGGAGCGGCGCCACTGGGCCCTGGCCGGGGGCCTGGGGCTGGATGCCGACCTGCGGCCGCACTGGCAGCCTCTGTTCCAGTCCCTGGCGGACCTCCTCCTGGGGATGGAACTGGTGGGCGAGGCCTCGCCCCGCTCCCGGGATGCGGTCATGGCCGTGGGCGAAACCCTTTCCGCCCGCCTGCTCACTGCCCTGCTCGGCAAGCGCGGGCGGCCCGCCGCGTTCCGCGACGTCCTCGAGGTGCTGCGGCACCGACGACCGGCACGGCCGCGCCCGGCCGGACCGGCAGGCCCTGCGCGAGGCCTGCGGCCCCTGGCGGGAGGCGCCTGGCCAGGGTGCCCTGTGGGTGACCCAGGGCTTTCTGGGCAGGGCCCCGGGCGGTGCGGTCACCACCCTGGGCCGGGGCGGCTCCGACACCACCGCCACCCTGCTGGGGGAGGCCCTCGGTGCGGAGGAGGTGCAGATCTGGAGCGACGTGGACGGCATCCTCAGCGCCGACCCCAGCCTGGTGCCCGGCGCCCGGCTGATCCCACGGCTGAGCCTGCGCGAGGCCGCGGCCCTGTCGGCCTTCGGGGCCAAGGTGCTGCATGCCGATTCCCTCGCCCCGGTGGGCCGGGCCGGGTTCCGCCTGGTGCTGGCCAACACCCAGCCGGCCCGGACCGCGGGCGCACCGAGATCCGGCTCCAGGCGCCCGCCCGGGAACCCGGGGAGATCACCTCGGTGGCCTACAAGGAGGGGGTCTGCTGCCTGCGCCTGCCCCCGGCCCAGGAGTCCGACCTGTTCGAGCGGATGTTCCAGGCGGCCAACCGGCTGCAGGAGGCCGGGGCGTCGCTCTACGGCCTGCTCGCCACCCCGGACGGAGGCCTGCTGGTGGCCCGGGCCGAACGGCGGACGGCGAGGCGGTGCTGCGCGACCTGGCGGCCTCGGACATGGCCCTCGAGCGGGGCTGGGCCGTGGTCGCCCTGGTCGGGGAAGGCCTCAGGGCTGCCCCCGGCCGTGCCCTGGGCCTGCTCGCCCCCTTGGAAGGCGAACCGATCGCGGCCATCCTTGCTGGGGACACGGGTGTTTCGCTCGCGTTCCTGGTCCCTGAAGCCCGACTGGGTGAACTCGTTCCCAGAACTCCACCGACATTGCGTCGAGAAGGTGGCTCTGATATGACCACTCCTTTCAAGGAAGCGCTCCAATCCGGTCAATGTTTCCTGTTCGACGGCTCCACGCCCACGGTCCTCTATGAGCGCGGAGTCTACATCAACCGCTCCTTCGACGAGGCCAACCTGGCCTCGCCGGACCTGGTGAAGACCATCCACGAGGAGTTCCGGGCCGGCGGCGCGCAGATCATCACCACCAACACCTGGGCCGCCAACCGGCTGAAGCTCCAGGGCTACGGCCTGGCGGAGAGCCTGGCCGAGATCAACCGGAGCGGCGCGCGGCTGGCCCGGGAGGTGCTCCAGGACGACGCCCCCGGCTGGGTGGCGGGCGCCATCGGCCCCCTGGGCGTGCGCATCGAGCCCTGGGGGCCCACCTCCTTCGACGAGGCCCAGGGCTATTTCGCCGAGCAGGCCCGGGCCCTGCTGGAAGGCGGGGTGGACCTGTTCGTGCTGGAGAGCTTCGCCGACCTCAACGAGATCCACCAGGCCATCCTGGCCATCAAGAAGGTCTGCGACCTGCCGGTGGCGGCCATGATGACCCCCAACGACGAGGGCCAGACCCTGTACGGCACCGAGCCGGAGTGGTACATCCGCAAGCTGGCCGACTGGGGCGCCGACCTGGTGGGGGTCAACGGCGGCAGCGGCCCGGCCCCCCTGCTGGACCTGCTCAAGCGCTTCAAGACCGTCACCGACTGCCCGCTGATCCTGCAGCCCAGCGCCGGCCTGCCGCGCATGGTGGACGGGCGCCTGCTCTACATGGCCAGCCCCGAGTACCTGGGCGAATTCGCCCGCCAGGCCTTCCAGCTGGGGGCCCGGGCGGTGGGCGGCGACGCCGGCACCAGCGCGGCCCACATCCGCGCCATGCGCGGCGCCCTGCGCCAGGAGCGGGCCTTCGTGGTGGGCGCCAGCGAGCGGGCCGAGCCGGAGACCCCCCACCCCGGGGTGCCCACGGCCGACCGCAGCGCCTTCAGCCGCAAGCTGGCCGAAGGCGGGCTTCGTCATCACGCGTGGAGCTGGTGCCGCCCAAGGGCACCTCCGCCGACAAGCTGGTGGAGAAGGCCGAGCACTGCAAGGACCGGGGGGTGGACGCCATCAACATCCCCGACGGGCCCCGGGCCATGGCCCGCATGTCGGCCCTGGCCACCGCGGTCATCATCCAGCGCCGGGTGGGCATCGAGCCGCTCATGCACTTCGCCTGCCGGGACCGCAACCTGCTGGGCATCCAGAGCGACCTGCTGGGCGCGGCCGGGCCTCGGCCTGCAGAACGTCCTGGCCATCACCGGCGATCCGCCCGAAGCTGGGCCCCTACCCCACCGCCACCGCCGTGTTCGACGTGGACGCCATCGGCCTGGTGAACATCCTCAGCCAGCTGAACCGCGGGCCTGGACCTGGGCGGCAGCGACATCGGCGTGCCCACCCGGTTCAGCATCGGCGTGGGCGCCAACCCGGTGGCGCGTGGACATGGAGCGGGAGCTGGCAGCGGTTCCGCTACAAGGTGGACGCCGGGGCGGAATGGGCCATCACCCAGCCGATCTTCGACGCCGGACGCGCTGTTCCAGCTTCCTGGATTTCGCCGTGCCCCTGGGCATCCCGGTCATCGCCGGCATCTGGCCGCTGAAGAGCCTGCGCAACGCCGAGTTCATGGCCAACGAGGTGCCCGGGGTGCGGGTGCCGCCCGGCGATCCTGGAGCGCATGGCCCAGTGGACCTACGGCCGAGGACCAGATGAAGGAGGGCATCGCCATCGCCCAGGAGATCATCGCCCGGGTGCGCCCGTCGGTGCGCGGGCTGCAGCTGTCGGCCCCCCTGGGCCAGGTGGAGCTGCTGGACACGCTGCTGGGCGCCGGGGACGGCCGATGAGCGGGCCGGTGCGGGTGCGCTTCCTGCCCGAGGACCTGCTGGTGGAGGCGCCCCGCGGGCACCCCGCTGCAGGCCATCGCCGACGCCGCCGGCGCCGACATCACCTTCGGCTGCCGCAGCGGCTCCTGCGGCACCTGCCGGATCCGGGTCCTGGCGGGGCTGGAGCACTGCTCGGCCATGGAGCCCGAGGAGCGGGACTTCCTCCAGGGCCTGGACGCCCCCGCCGACCACCGCCTGGCCTGCCAGGTGCGCGGTGGAAGGCGACCGTGGACGTGGAATACCTGGGGATCGACCTATGACCACCCTGGCCTCCCTGCTCCTGGAACGGGTGCTGCTGCTGGACGGCGGCATGGGCACCCAGATCCTGGCCCGCAAGCCCACCGTCGACGATTTCGGCGGCAACGCCCTGGAGGGCTGCATGGAGCTGCTGAACGAGCGGCGCCCGCAGTGGATCCGGGAGATCCACGCCGCCTACCTGGACGCCGGCGCCGACGCGGTGGAGACCAACACCTTCGGCGCCAACCAGGTGGTGCTGGGGGAGTTCGGCATCCCGGAACGGGCCGAGGAGCTGAACGCTGGCCGCGGCGCGCCTGGCCCTGGAGGTGGCCCGGTCCTACGACCGGCGCCGCTACGTCATCGGCTCCGTGGGCCCGGGCACCAAGCTGCTCACCCTGGGCCACATCGACTACGCCGGCCCTGCTACGCCAGCTACCTGGCCCAGATGCGCGGCCTGGTGCGGGGCGGGGTGGACGCCGTCCTCATCGAGACCTCGCCAGGACCTGGGCCAGATCAAGTGCGCGGTGCGCGCCGCCCGGGCGGCCATGGCCGAGCTGGGCCGGGCCTGCCCCGTGTGGGTCCAGGCCACGGTGGAGACCACCGGGACCCTGCTGCTGGGCACCGAGATCCAGGCGGTGCTCACCGCGGTCGAGATGCTCGGGATCGACGTGCTGGGCCTCAACTGCGGCACCGGGCCGGACGAGATGCACGCGCCCCTGCAGTCCCTGGGCGAGGCGTCGCCGTTCCGCCTCAGCTGCCTGCCCAACGCCGGCCTGCCGGTGAACCAGGACGGCGCCCTGGTCTACCCCCTGGAGCCCGAGGCGTTCGCCGAGAAGGTGGCCCAGCTGGCCCGGAAGTTCAGCCTGAACATCGTGGGCGGCTGCTGCGGCACCACCCCGGCCCACATCCGCGCCCTGCGCCAGCGCCTGGGCGCGCGCCGGCCTGACCCACCGCACGCCCGCGCCTGGAGCGCTCGGTGGCCAGCCTCTACCAGAGCGTCACCCTGCGCCAGGAGCCCCGCCCCGCTGATCGTGGGCGAGAGGACCAACGCCAACGGCTCCAAGAAGTTCCGCGACCTCCTGGCCAAGGACGACTTCGACGGCCTGGCGGAGATCGCCCGCGACCAGCAGCGCGAGGGCGCGCACATGCTGGACGTCTGCGTGGCCTACGTGGGCCGGGACGAGGCGCCGGGACATGGCGGCCTTCCTGCGCAAGACGGTGCCCCAGACCCTGCTGCCGCTCATGATCGACTCCACCGAAGTGCCGGTGCTGGAGATGGCGCTGCAGAACGCCCCGGGCAAGTGCGTGGTGAACTCCATCAACCTCGAGGACGGCGAGGACCGGGCCCGCAAGGTGCTGGACGCTCTGCCGCACCTACGGGGCGGCGGTGGTCGGCCCTGACCATCGACGAGCAGGGCATGGCCGCACAGCGCCGAGCGCAAGCTGGCCGTGGCCCAGGCGCCTCCACGACCTGGTGGTGGGCGAGTACGGGCTCGAACCCGTCCGACCTCATCATCGACCCCCTGACCTTCACCCTGGGCAGCGGCGACGAGACCTTCCGCCGCTCGGCCATGGAGACCCTGGAGGCGATCCGGCAGGTCAAGGCGCGCTTCCCCGGCGTGCTCACCATCCTGGGGGTGAGCAACGTCAGCTTCGGCCTGAGCCCCCAGGTCCGGCACGTGGTGAACGCGCTCATGCTCTACCACGGCGTCAAGGCCGGGCTGGACCTGGCCATCTTCAACGCCGCCAAGGTCATCCCGGTGGCCCAGATCCCCGCGGAGCAGCGGCGAGGCCGCGGAGGACCTGATCTTCGACCGGCGCGCGCGAGGGCTACGATCCCCTGAAGGTGACCATGGCCCTGTTCGGCGGACGGCCGGGCCGGCGGCGGCGGCCGAGGCCGCGGGCGAGGACCTGCCGGTGGAGGAGCGGCTCAAGCGCGACATCCTGGGCGGGGAGAAGCGGCGCATCCTCGACCACGTGGACGAGGCGCTGGAGACCGTGCCGCCCCTGGAGCTCATCAACCGGGTCCTGCTGGACGCCATGCGCGTGGTGGGCGAGCGCTTCGGCGCCGGCGAGATGCAGCTGCCGTTCGTGCTGGAGAGCGCCGAGGCCATGAAGGCGGCGGTGAAGCGCATCGAGCCGCACCTGCCCAGGGAGTCCTCGACCACCAAGGGCCGGGTGATGCTGGCCACGGTCAAGGGCGACGTGCACGACATCGGCAAGAACCTGGTGGAGATCATCCTCTCCAACAACGGCTACGAGGTGCTGAACCTGGGCATCAAGCAGCCGGTGGAAAGCATCCTGGCCGCCCTGGACGGGTTCCCGGCCGACGCCATCGGCCTGTCGGGCCTGCTGGTGAAGTCCACCACCGTCATGCGCGAGAACCTGGCGTACATGGAGGAGCTGCGGCCTGCGCATCCCGGTCATCCTGGGCGGCGCCGCCCTGACCCGGGATTTCGTCGCCGAGCAGTGCCAGAGCGCCTACAGCGGCCAGGTGCTCTACGCCGAGGACGCCTTCGAGGGCCTGCGCCACATGGACGCCATCGTCTCCGGTGCCGGCGCCCAAGGCGCCCCGGCGCCGGCCCCGGAGGCTTCCGGCATCACCGTCCTGCACCGGGGCGCGGCGCCCAGCGGAGCTGTCCCCGGACGGCCAGAGCACCTGGGTGAAGCGCGGCCTGCGACGTCCCCGAGCCCGCCCTTCTGGGGCGTGCGCGAGGCCGGCCACACCGTGGCCGAGATCTTCGAGTACCTGGACACCTTCGTGGTGATCCGCAACCGCTGGTCCTTCACCCAGGGCAGGCTCGAGCGACGAGGCCTTCGAGGCCGTGCTGCAGGAGAAGGCCGAACCGCTCCTGGCCGCCTGGAAGGAGCGCATCCTGGCCGAGCGGCTGCTGGAGCCCAGGGCCCTGCTACGGCTACTTCCCGGTCCGGGCCGAAGGGGACGCGCTCGCGGTCTACGCCCCGGACCGGGACCGGGTCCTGGCCCGGATCCCCTTCCCGCGCCAGGACCAGGGCCGGCGCCTGTGCATCGCGGACTTCTTCGAGCCCGCCTCCTCGGGCGCTTCGACGTGCTGCCCCTGCAGCTGGTCACCCTGGGCCGCAAGGCCGCCGACCTGGCCGGCGAGCTGTACCGCAGCGACCGCTATTCGGACTACTTCCTGTTCCACGGCCTGGCCACGGAACTCACCGAGGCCTACGCCGAGCGCCTGCACGCCGCGCATCCGCCGGGAGCTGGGCATCCACGGCCACGACGCCGCCCAGCTGCGCCAGCTGTTCAACCAGGGCTACCAGGGCTCACGCTACTCCTTCGGCTACCCCGCCTGCCCGGACCTGGAGGGCAACGCCACCCTCCTGGACCTGCTGGACGGCGCGGCCATCGGCGTGACGATCTCCGAGCAGTTCCAGATGGATCCGGAGTACACGACCTCGGCCCTGGTGGCCTGGCACCCCCAGGCCCGGTATTTCGCGATTTGACCTGAATGACGTTCGATCGAATGAAATGATCATACATGGACGCACGGAATGAATGCCGGGTCCAGAAATTATCGAATCTTATTTTTGGTTCATTAACCATTCGATCAACCTGCGATGGAAGCGACGTCGGGATCGTCCAGATCGCTGATCTTCATATCGAGACGGGGAGAAGTTTTCATAATCCCAAGCCGGTCCCTCAGCCGCAGCGGAATGCCAGTGTTTCCAATCCTCCACCCCTTTGGCTTGCCGGTGCCAGGATGGGTGCCGCCACTCATATCTGCCTCCTTGCGATCAAAATGTCGTATCCTTCAAGATAGGCATCTGGCAATCTGATGCCATATGTCTCGGATTCTTCAAACCCAGGTCGCCCCCCTCTTCCCCCCGACGGGCCCGGTCCGGGTGATGCTGTTCGGGGAGGCCCCGGGGCCCCGGGGCGCCGACCAGAGCGGGATCCCCTTCTGGGGGGACCGGGCCGGGATCCTGGTCTACCGGGCCCTGGAGGCCGCCGGGCTGGCCCGGGTGCCCGCCGGAGGCCTACCTGGACTGGGACGGCGCCCGGTTCCGGGAGCAGGGGCTGGTCCCGGAACTGGCGCGGCGCCGCCCTCAGCAACGCCTACCCGGTCTGCCCCAGCCGGGACCTCCAGACCTTCCGGGCGCCCACCGACGCCGAGCTGCGCGGCCCGGCCAACCGGGCCCGGCTCGGGCGGAGCTGCGGGCGGCCGCCGGGCGCTGCCCGGGCCAGCTGCGGGTGATCGCCCTGGGCAGGCGGGCCCAGTGGATCTTCCAGGACCTCGAGGACGCCCCGGCCTTCCAGCTGCACGCGCTGCCCCACCCCTCCGCCCAGGGCCTGCTCCAGGCCGCCCCGGGCAAGGGCAAGGGTCTGAAAATGGCCGACCTGCAGATCGAGTGGCAGGCGCGCCTGGCCGCCCTGCTGGGGGCCTGAAGCCGTGGCCCCCCGCCCCGTCTCCCTTTGGCCCCGGGAACATGGCGCCTACGCCCAGATGGGGGTCGCCCTCGCCTGCGCGCTGGCGTTCGCCCCGGGATGGCGCGGCCTGGCCCAGGCTCTGCTCTGCGCCGCCCTGTTCCTGGCCAGCGAGCCGGCCCTGGTGCTGCTGGGCCGCAGGGGGGAGTTCCCGCCGCCGGCCGGGGCGAGGGCCCGGGGGCGTCTGGCCCTGGTCGGCGCGCTGGCGGCCCTGGCCGGGGCGGCGGCCTGGATCGGCGCCCCGCCCGCGTGGCTTGTTTCCCTTTTGCCTGCGGCCGTCCTGGGGGCGGGCCTGTTCGGTCTGTTCCTGGCGGGGCTCGAGCGCTCCGCGGCCGGGGAGGTGCTGGCGGCCTGGACCTTCTCGGCCGCGACCCTGCCGGTGACGGTCGCCGGCGGCGCGCCGCCGGCCAAGGGCGCCGCCCTCGCCGCCGTCCTGGCCGCCCTGTTCACACTGGGCACGGCCATCGTCCACGCCCATCTGCTCGCCTTGAAGCGGGGCGGGGCCGCCGCTCCGCGCCTGGCGGCGTTCCTGTTCGGGGCGGGCCTCTGCGGCAGCGCGGCCCTGGTCCGGACCGCGCTGCCGCGCGCGGCCTTCGCCGCGTTCCTGCCCATGACCTGTGCGGCCCTGGCCATCTGGCTGGCCCCGCCGGCGCCGCGGCGCCTGAAGCTGGTGGGCTGGGCCGCCGCCGGCTGCGCCCTGGCGGGCGGCGCCCTGGCCGTGGCTTTCCTTAAATAATCCTTGTGTTTCAAGCCTTTTGATGATCTGCTGACAGATCGCTCAGCGTTTCCAAGGACGCCGGGCACTGGAGGAAAGCATGGCCCGTAGGAACGAGACCTGGAAGGTCGCGCTGGCAGGCACGGCCCTGGCCACCGAGCTGCACACGAAACTCGAGGTCAGCCACCGCCAGGCCAAGGGCCTGATCGACGCCGGCTGCGTGAAGATCGACGGGCAGACCGCCCAGGCCCATGGCCGGCGCCTGGCCGCGGACGAGTCGGTCGAAGTCAATTTCGACCCGGACATCGTCTACACCGCCCTGCCCCGGCCCAGCAAGTCCAAGGACACGCCCTTCGACATCCTGTGGGAGGACAAGCACCTGGTGTTCGTGAACAAGCCCGCGGGGCTGCTCACCGTGCCGGCCGAGAACCACCAGGACCCCTGCCTGGCCGAAGCCCTCACCGACCACTACCGCCGGCGCGGCTTCAAGCGCTTCCACCTGTTCATCGCGCACCGCCTGGACCGCTACACGTCCGGCGTGCTGGTCTTCGCCAAGACCCCGGAGGCCCTGAACGGCCTCAAGAACATTTTCGAGGAGCACCACCTGAGGCGCGTCTACCTGGCGATCCTGGTGGGCGAACTGCCGGAGAACGCCGGCACCCTTTCGGACAAGCTGGTGGAACGCAAGTCCTTGAAGATGACCGTGGTGCCCGAAGGTTCCAGGGCCAAGCACGATCTCAAGGGGGCGAAGCTGGCGGTCACCCACTACCGGGTGCTGGAGCGCCTGCCGGGGCATACGGTGGTGGAGGTCAAGCTCGAGACCGGCAGGCGCAACCAGATCCGGGTCCAGTTCGCCGAGCGCGGCTTCCCGCTGCTGGGCGACCAGGTCTACGGCGTGGCCAGCGACAGCCTGGACCGGCAGGCTTTGCATGCCGAACTGCTCGGCTTCCGGCACCCGGTGACCGAGGAGACCATCACCGTGTACCGCGCCGATGCCCCGCGGACATGGAGAACGTCCTGAAGGCCCTTCGCAACGCCCGGCGCGTGGTGCGGGCCGAGGCCGGCATCACCGGCGAGGAGGGCCTCTACAAGCCCAAGATCACCAAGGAGCGCAAGATCGAGCGGCGCAAGCGCTCGGAGCGGTTCTCCGAGGCCCCGGCACCCGAAGCCAAACGCCCGCGCCCCGGGACGGGCTCCCCGCGCCCGCTGGGCAAGACCGCCCCGGGCCATTCCGCCGGCGCTCCGCGCAAGGCCGCCCGGAAAGCCTAGCCTGTAGACCGATCGCAACGGCGGAATCATCTTGACCCACCCCCAGCTGCCAGGGATCTGGAACCATCTGACCAGCCCATCCCAAGGCCCCGGCAAGTTCAGGTAAAGAAATATATACGCTGAGGAAGCTGAGGCGCTGAGGACGCAGAGCGTGCAAAGCGAGTCGAGGCGCCGCCCCACTCCGCCCAGGCCCTGCCCGCTATCGCGGGCCGCGACGCTATGCGCCGCGCGGCAAGCCCCACCGGTCCCTTTGCACGCAAACGTGCACGGGCCCGCTGGGGCTTGCCTTGACGGGCCTGGGCTCAACATCGTGCCCAAGGAACAATGTGTCGCTTTGGGCGGATTGCATTGAACATGGCTGACGCGAACCTAAGGAGCCACTGGCTTGCGGACATGGAACCTGGACTCACCAGTGATGCTCCGAATGGAAAGCCCAGGCCCGTCCAAGGCTGGGGGCGCTGGTCAGCCACAGGCTTGCATGCGGAAGGACCAGCGCCCCCAGCCGCGCGACGCGGAGCGTCGCGGCCCGCGATAGCGGGCAGGGCCTGGGCGGAGTGGGGCGGCTCTTTGCCTCGCGAAGCCCGCTCTGCGTCCTCAGCGCCTCAGCTTCCTCAGCGTATATGGTTTTTTACCCGCAGATACCGAACCCACGAATGGGGCCCCATCCCAGAACCTGACAAGAAACAGCCCGGGTGGGTCGATACGGTTCCGCCATTCCGATCGGCCTACAGCCTAGCCCAGCCTGGCGGCGATGCCGTCGCGGAGCTGCTGCAATAGCCCCATCATCGCCTTGCTCTCCCATTCCGCCAGGATTTCGGCCACCTCCCGGCACAGGTCGGCATGGACCGGCGCGAGCCTGGCCTCCAGGGCCAGCCCTTCGGGCGTGAGCCGGACCAGGGAGCCCCGGCGGTCCGCCGGGTCCTCCCGGCGCTGCACGAGGCCGGACTTGACCATGCGCTCCACCAGCCTGGGGACGTCGGCGCTGCGGGAGATCATGCGGCGCCGGATCTCCCGGATCAGGTAGCCGTCCTCCGGGCCCGCCCTTCAGGATCCGCAGCACGTTGAACTGCTGGTCGGTGATCCTGGCGGGCTTGAACAGCCGCTCCTCCGAAAGGCGTTCCACGTACTCCCGGGTGAGCAGGACCGCCAGGATGATCTCCTGGCCCGGCTCCATGGGCTTGTTGATGTGGAGTTCTTCGCGCAGTTTCATGGGGATCTCGGGGGGGTGGCGGAAGCGGGAAAATCGGGGAACTGGCCTTTGACGGCACTGTTTTTTATTGGCGTGAACAAGCCGGGGCCATGCGATGATGCCGTACGGCCAGACTAGCAAAACGGGACCGGTTCTCAAAAAAGTCTTGCATCCCACTCGAAAAAGTATAATCTTCCAACATGGTGTTCGAACATCTATTTCAGGAGGCGCCATGACATCCCGATTCCTCGCGTCCGTCATCCTGGCCTCGTCCTCGCCATCCCGCGGCCTCCGCCCGCCAGGCCGCGCCGGCCGGGGTCGAGACCTTCAAGATCGACCCCGTCCATTCCGAGGCCGACTTCAAAGTCCGCCACCTGATCACCCATGTCACCGGCCAGTTCACCGGTTCCAGGGCACCATCATGATGGACACCGCCGACCTCACCAAGTCGACCGTGGACGTGATCATCGACGCCGGCCAGCCTCACCACGGGCGTCGACGCCCGGGACAAGGACCTGCGCAGCCCCGCTTCTTCGACGTGGCCGAGCTACCCCACCATCACCTTCAAGAGCACCTCGGTGGCCGCAGCCGCCAAGGGCCAGCTGCAGGTGACCGGGACCTTCACCATGCACGGCGTGGCCAAGACCATCGTCATCCCGGTCACGTTCAACTGGCACCGGCCCCGGCATGAAGCCCGGCACGGTGGTGGCCGGGTTCGAGGCGCCCTGAAGCTGAAGCGCTCGGACTTCGGCATCAAGACCCTGGCCATGATCGGCCCGGCGTCGGCGACGAAGTGGACATCACCCTGAACATCGAAGCCGACAAATCAACTGAATCCCAAGGAGGCCCCATGAGCGAACCCAAGATCGCAGCCCTGCAAGCCCGAAGTGCTCACCCTCGAGCCCGGCACCTACTACTGGTGCGCCTGCGGCGGCTCGGGCCCCAGCCGTTCTGCGACGGGTCCCACAAGGGCACCGGCCTGGCCCCGCAGAAGTTCGAAATCACCGAGACCACCAAGGTCGCCCTCTGCAACTGCAAGCACTCGGGCACCAAGCCGTTCTGCGACGGCACCCACAAGGGCTCTGACCCTGAGCCCGCGATACGTCCGCCGGCCTTCAGGCTAGACTGGGGGTTCTATGCGGCCCTCCGCCGGCGAGTCCTGCCCATGAACCATCCCCTGACCCCTGAGACCAGCGACGTGCCCCTGGCCCCGGGCATGCGGCTCGCGCACAGCCGGCGCGAGCGGCTGAGCCCGGAGGCGGTGGCCGAGATCCAGGCGCGATCGCCGGCCAGTACCCCGACCGGCTCGCCGCAACCCTGCCGGCCCTGTACATCGCCCAGAAGGAATTCGGGTTCCTCAGCCTGGCCGCCATGAAGGAAGTGGCGGCGGCCCTGGGGGTGCCGGAAGGCCACGTGTTCGGGGTGGCCACCTTCTACACGATGTTCAAGAAAAGCCCGGTGGGCCGCTTCCACCTGCAGGTCTGCACCAACGTCTGCTGCGCCCTGAACGGCGCCTACGAGCTTCTGCGCAAGGTCGGCCGAGAAGACCGGCGCCGTCCCGGGCGGGGGCCCCACCGGCGACGGCATGTGGAGCCTGGAGGAGGTGGAGTGCCTGGCCTCCTGCGGCAGCGCGCCCTGCCTCCAGGTGAACGAGGCGGTGTTCGACGAGTTCGTGGACGAGGCGCAGCCTGGAGGCGATCCTGGACGCCTGCCGGCGCGGCGAATACAGCCCGTGGGGGGAGTGAGCATGGCCGCGCATCCGCACCAAGCCCGATCCCCAGCGCTACACCTTCGACGGCTTCGGCTCCGTCCAGGTATCCCAACTTCATGCTCCGGGGCGCCGGCGACCTGGACAACTGGACCCTGAAGGCCTACCAGGACAAGTGGGAGGGCTACGAGGCCCTGCGCAAGGCGCTGAAGCATGGAGCCCGGCCGCGGTCACCGCCGAAGTGAAGCTCTCCGACCTGCGCGGCCGCGGCGGCGCCGGCTTCCGCACCGGCATGAAATGGGGCTTCATGCCCAAGGACACCCCCGAGCGCAAGTTGACCCGCTACCTGGTGTGCAACGCCGACGAGGGCGAGCCGGGCACCTTCAAGGACCGGGCCATCCTGGAGTACAACCCGCACCAGCTGATCGAGGGCATGATCATCGCCGGCTGGGCCATGCAGTGCAGGATGGGCTTCATCTACGTGCGCGGCGAGTTCGGCTGGCTGGTGGACAAGCTCGACGCCGCCATCCAGCAGGCCCGGGACGCCGGCTACCTGGGCAAGGACATCCTGGGCACCGGCTGGGATTTCGACCTGCTCACCTACCGCGGCGCCGGGGCCTACATCTGCGGCGAGGAGACCGCCCTGCTCAACAGCCTGGAGGGCCGGCGCGGCGAGCCGAGGGTCAAGCCGCCTTTCCCGGCCCAGGTGGGCGCCTTCGGCCAGCCCACCACCGTCAACAACGTGGAGACCCTGGCCGCGGTGCCGCTGATCCTGCGCATGGGCGGGGCCGCACTACGCCCGGATCGGCACCCCGGGCAACACCGGCACCCGCATCTATCTGCCTCTCGGGGCACATCAAGCGCCCGGGCCTGTACGAGCTGCCGCTGGGCCTGCCCCTGGACTTCATCATGAACGACCTGGCCGGAGGCTCCAGCACCGGGCGGAAGATCAAGGCGGTCATCCCCGGCGGCGCCAGCGCCCCGATGTTCGACGCCCAGGACTTCGACTGCCCCATGGATTTCGACACGGTCAAGGCGCGCGGCTCCATGGCCGGCTCCGGCGGCATCATCGTCATGGACGAGGACACCTGCATGGTGCGCAGGCCCTCCTGCGCCTCACCCACTTCTACGCCCACGAGAGCTGCGGCCAGTGCACCCCCTGCCGGGAGGGCTGCAACTGGATGGAGATGATCCTGCACCGCATCGAGCACGGCCAGGGCCGCCCCGACGACCTGGAGCCTGCTGGCCAGCCTGCCGCCGCGCATCAACATGCGCACCCTGTGCGCCCTGGGCGACGCCGCCTGCGGACCGGTGGAATCAGCCTTGCAGAAGTTCCGCGGCGAGTTCGAGCGGCACATCTCCCAGCAGGCCTGCCTGGCAGGCTGATCCCACGACAATCCTCAACTTGAATGGGCGCCATAACGCTTGAGGATGGCTTCCATCTTGCCGTTCTGCCGCAGCTTCTCCAGGCCATCGGCAATGGCTTTGGCATCGGCCTCGGGGAAATGCACGTCGCCCGCGATGAAGATCTGGCCCACTTCCCCGAGCTGGGGGCCTTGCTGCAGCCTGGCGGGGTTCTGGCCGATCTTGGCGAACAGATGACGCACGACCAGGTCGGCTCCAGCCCAGGCGTCCACTTTCCCCTCGACCAGCATGTTGGCGATGAGTTCATCCTTCGGCACATCCACCAACTGGGGAAACCAGCTTTCCTGAGGAAATCTTCGAAAGTGGAGCCGCGCATGACGCCGACACCCAATCCTTTGGCCTCGTCGATGGAATGGATCGGCGCAGGGCGCCCCACCGAGACCAGGTGGGCCCCATTCTCGAACAGGCGGGCGACCCACTGGTATTTGAGTTCCCTTTCCGCATTCCGGGTCAAGGGAATGATCAACGTCCCGGGATTGTCGTGCACCGCGGCCTGCGCACGCGCCCAGGGCTGGGAAAAATCGTACTTGAAGGACGGACCGCCTTCCGCCGTCAAGGCATTGAGGATTTCGACCGCCAATCCGGCAGGCTTGTGGTCCACCATGCCGCATTGGGGCATGGATTCATTGGCGAAGACAAGGATCTCGCGGGTGTAGCGGGACACCTGGGCATTGAGGCCCGCGGCGACCTTGGAGAGTCCCACCGCGGTGCGAACGATTTCGTCGACCGTGGCGGAAAGTTCCACGCTGGCGGTGGCGGTGCGTTCGATCTCCTTGTTGGTGCCTTCAACCCGCGACCGGACTTCCGTCCCGGTGCGGGTCTGCTGCTTCATGGCTTCCGAGATGCCCCTGAAATTGTTGGCCAGGTTATCGATGTGGCTGCGGATGGAGGTCAGCGACTCCACGCTCCGGGAGACGGTCGCGCCGCCCTGCTCGACCCGGGTGTTGACTTCCTGGATCAGCCATGGATCTCCTGGGTGGCCTGGGCGCTGCGCTCGGCCAGTTTCCGCACCTCTTCCGCAACGACGGAGAAACCCTTGCCCTGTTCCCCGGCCTTGGCCGCCTCGATGGCCGCATTCAGCGAAAGAAGGTTGGTCTGGTTGGCGATCTCATGGATGACCGTGACAGCCTGGGCCATCCGCTTCGTCGCATCCCGGATGGAATTCATGGCGCGGGCCGTGGCTTCACCGGCCTCACCCCCTTCACGGGAAATGTCCGCCGTCTGGGAGGCCCGGTTGGAGGATTCGATCAGCCGGTTGTCCATGTTGGAGATCAGCGCCGACAACCGGTCCATGTCGGACAGGACGCCGCTCATGCTGACGCGCTGGGTCTCGTTGCCCTCGGCGATCTCCGAGGCGGTGATCTGCATCTGCTCTGCCGTGGAACTGAGTTCGCTCGAGCTGCTCGCCACGTTGGCGGCCTCAACGGTCAGGTCCTTGACGATGGTTCGGAAAAGCCCGGCAACCTGGTTGAAATGGTGGGAGATCTGCCCGAATTCGTCACTGCGCCGCTCGTCCAGGCGGCGGTCGAGGTCGGCATCGTTGCCGGTCATCGAGGCCAAGGCATCCCGGAGCGAATGGAGGGGACGGATGACCCCTGCCCTGACGACCCAGGAAAGCACCAGGATCAGGAGGATGTCCATCACGACGATCTCGATCGTGAGCAGGACCAGGCTCTTCCAGAAGGCGTCGCCCACGGCCTTGGACGAGATGAACACCTGCAGCGTGCCGAGGTTCCTGGTGTTCCCGTTGTCGTTGTAGATGATCGGGGCTTCCGACTTCATGGTCGAGGTGAATCCGGATGCGCTGTCCATCCTGATGGGGTTGCCGGAGGCGTCACGCGCCATGATGGCGAGGGGGCCTTTGGGGCCGGTCACGGCGATGCCTTCGATTTCCGGTGCGGACATGGCCCCACTGAGGATGGTATCGACCAGATGGGTATCCATGGCCCAGATCGGAGCGGGCAGCGCCACAGACAATTGACTCTGGATGACGGAAGCCGTCCGCGCCAGCTGCCGGTTCAGGCTGGAGCGCTCCCGGACCGAAGAAATGACCCCCATCATCAACAAGAGGACGCTGACGGTGAAGATGATGCTGCCATTCAGCCGCTGTGAGACGCTCTTCATGAAAAATCTCCATTCCCTACCGTGGATCATGCCCGATGACCCGCACGACGATTGAGCCCACGGCATCCTGAGGAAGGTTCGGGTCCTGCAAGGGTGCTTTGTCAGATTTTCGCAGGCATAAATATAACAGTGATTTGAGATCTAGTTTTTTTCAAGCAGCACCAGGGCATTGCCCGGCAGGGTGGTCTGGCCGTACGCGTGCCAAAGGGGCGGGTAGGCATCGGGCTGGACCACGGCGTCCTGCCAGACGACGGAACGCTTCAACAGCATGCCGCCCGGTTCCGGGGCGCTGCTGATCTTGAATTCGAAGGGGCCCTGCCGGGTGTCGGCGCCCGGGGGTTGGTAGGCGATGCGGTAGCCGTCGGGAAGCTTGATGGAGAGGGTGGCGTCCAGGCCGAACGTTCCGGGCACCAGGAAGGGGTGCTGGACCTGCGGCAGGGCGGGCTGGACCGGGGTCTCGCCCAGGGGGATCAGCTCGGCGGGCAGGTTCAGGATCATCATGTCGTCCTGGCGGCAGGCGAATTCGGGTATGCGCAGGCTCAGGGTCACCACCGGCGGCCGGGTCAGGTCCAGCAGGTCGGAGACGGTGAAACCGGTCATGGTGGCGCCCTTCTTCACATGGTCGGCGGCGGCCTGGAACATCTCCCTGCGTTCGTCCTCGTTGCGGCCGAAGAACATGCGCCGGATCTGGTGGTCGAACAGGCCGCCATACGCCAGGGTGATGCGCCCGGTGAGGGCGCCGGAGGCGTCCAGGACCATGTCCCAGCCGGCGCGCACGTACTGGTGTCGCTGGTCCACCATGGGGGTGGTGATCGCCCGGCCGCCACCTGGGCCGAACAGGAGCGCGGGGCGCCCGGCGTTGGCGGCGGTCAGCTCGCCCAGACGGCCGAGGTTCTCGCATCAGGTCGTAGAAGCGTCACGCCCGAAGGCAGGCTCACCCGGGCCAGGATGTCCTGGTACTCGTCCAGGCAGGCCAGGCTGGACATGCGGGTCCTGGATCCATGGACGAACACCGGGTCGGCGGACAGCCCCACGCTCTGCATCAGAGCCTGGAACAGCACGAACTTGTCCCGGGTGTCGGCATAGCGGTTGGCCAGGATGGTCCCGGCCGGGGTCGGCTGGTAGCCGACCCGGCCCAGGCCCAGGGGCACCGTCTGGATCTCCTTGATGACGAACAGCGCCAGGCGCTCCACCTTGGCCTCGGGACTGGGCAGCGCCGCGGTCAGTTCGAGGGCCTTGGCCTTGACGGCGGCGTCGGGCCGGCTGGCGGGCTGGAAACGGGCATTCAGCCAGCGGCCCAGCTCCTCCCGGTCCTTGGCCACGGTCCAGGTGATGCGGGGCACCACCTCCTCTTCCGGGACCATGCCGTTCTCATGCACCAGCTGGGGCTGGTCGGTCACCGTCCAGGTGTATTCCACGGATTGTCCGGTCGTGCGCTGGCTTGGTTCGGGGGCGTGGTTGAACATCTCGTATTTCAGCCCGCTCCCGCTCGGGACGCGCAGGGTGACGGTCTTGCGCAGGATCGGCTCGGAGCCGCCGAGCAGCGCGCTCGCCCGGTGAAGGGCGCGGCGCCCGGGTCCTTCGAGCCGGGCAGGGGCAGCACCCGGTATTTCAGCTCCAGCACCGCTCCCGGCTGGACCCCGGGGAAGGACACCACCTTCAGCCGGGCGCTGGAATAGAAGGGCGCCGAGGCCGCCTCGGGGTCGGAAACCTCCATGATGCCGTTGGGTTCGGGCGCCTGGGTGGCGCCCCCGGGCAGATGGGTGGCGGCCACCCGCACCTCGCAGCTTTCCGAGTCGCCCCGGAAAGGGATGCGCTGGTCGCTGAGCTGGCGCATGGCGCGGTCCTGCAGGACCTTGACCAGGAGGTGGCCCTCGGTGGTGGTGCGGCCCTGGCGGTCCAGGGTCACCACCAGCTCGTCCAGCAGCACCACGGCCCCGGCCTGGGGGTAGCTCGCGGCGTCGGCGGTCTGCTTGAGGGCGGCCGATACGGTGGCCGGGTCGGCGGCCGCCAGGGCCAATCCGCAGCAGAGGGCCAAACCCCGGAACAGGTGCTGGGCGGTCACTGGGCGCCTCCCTTCAGGATGATCTTGCCGTCGCGCAGCCGGCCGCGCTGGTCCAGCAGCCGGCGCAGGCCGTCATAGGCGCCGTCCGAGTAGTAGGTCTGCGAAGCGGAGAACGCCTCGGCGTAGGCCAGGCCGCCCGCGGCGGGCACGCAGCTCCGGGTCAGGGCGGTGCCGCCGTCCTTGAGGTCCACCGGCGCGGGCAGGGAGCGCACGACATAGCCCGGAGGCAGCTTGATGGACTCGCGCACGCGCGATTCCACCGTCGCCTCCAGCGCCAGCGGGAAGCGCCGCACGGGGGCGGTGGCGCCGGAAAGCAGGGAGCCCAGCAGCAGGTCCAGGCGCCCGCCCTGGCCCGGGGTGGTGAAGACCAGGTAGTCGCCGGCGCGGATGCCCTGGTCCGGGGCCGAGAGGGTGAAGGACATGCGCACCGGGGCGTTCAGGTCGTCCAGGTCGGGCAGGACAAGGTCGGTCATGGACCCGCCCGGCAGGATCCGTCCGGCGATGGTCTTGAAGAACATCTCCCGGCGGGCCGGCGGCATGCTGTTCAGGTACTGGCGGAACACCAGGTCGTAGATGCCGGAGGGCTCCATCACCACCTTCGAGCCCAGGCTGCCGTCGGCGCCCAGGACCGTCTCCAGGGTGATGTCCATGCGGTTGTCCGAAGGCGGCGCCAGGGGGGTGGAGCGGATGTCCTCGCCCTGGGGGGTGCAGACCAGGGCGTACTTGTACTGGTCGGAGTAGGGCAGGTACTGGATCGAGTCCTCGGCGGTCGGGTCCAGGTAGGTGAAGCTGCCGTCGGCCCGGCGGATGGCGACGATGGCGTGGTTGAACTGGATGCCCGGGATCTCAGGGTCGCGCCGGACCCCGGCGGTGATCAGCACGTTGTAGGCGTCCACCCCGATGGAGCGCAGCAGGGTCACGAGGAACTCGGCCTTGTCCCGGCACACGCCGTACTTGCGCTGGTAGGTCTGTTCGGCCGAAGCGGGCTTGAAGCCGGCCTTCTCGCCGGTGAAGGCGGTCTCCACGTAGCGGATGTTCCGGGAGGACCAGAAATACAAGGCACGGATGCGGTCCTCCTGGGTGGTCTTGCCGGCGGTGACGTCGGCCACCAGCCTGGTCAGCTCCGGCGTCATCTTCTGGCCGTCGGCGGAGAGCCGAGCGAACCAGCGCGACACGTCCTGCCAGCTGGGGATGGTGGAGATCGCCAGCATGGGCATCACTTCGGGGGCCGGCGGCATCCCCGGCTCCGGGACCAGCTGCGGCACCTCGCCCACCTGCCACTGGTAGGTGACCCGGCCGTCCCGCTCGGAGCGGATGAACGCCGCCTCGCCCCGGTAGACCTTCCATTTGAGCGGCATGGCCTTGGGCAGGGTCACCGAAATGCTCTGGCGCAGTGCGGGCTGCTCGCCCTGGAGCGATTCCAGCAGGGAGAAGGTGCCGTCCATGGGCGGGGCGTTGCGCCTGATCTCGGTGTCCACCGCCACGGTGGAGCCCACCTGCAGCTGCGGGAAGGTGATCACCACCAGGCGCACGTTCTGCAGGTAGAACGGCCCGCGGGCCGGCATGGGGATGTCCTTGATGTTGTCCTGGCCCACCGCCGTCACCCGGCCGTCGGGACCGGTCACCACGGCCCGCTTGACCACCAGGGTGTCGTATTTCTCGTAGTAGCTGTCCTCGTACTTCGAAAGCGGCTCGATGCCCGGCTCCTGCAGGATGGTGGCACGGTAGTGGGTGGAGCACAGGTACTTGCCGTCGGCCTGCACGTCGAAGGTTTCAGCGCTGTCCTCCACCACGGCCATGGCCTGGGGGAACCTGGCGGCTTCGGCCTTCCATTCGGCGTCCGCCCGCAGGGCAAATGCGGTCAAGGCCGCAATCAGCCACCCGATGGCTCGTGGGACTCGTTTCATGGGCGCTCCGTTTCACGTGGGAGGTCGGGCCAGGCGGCCCGCAACCGGGCCGCGACGGCGGCGGGAGTGATCGAGTCCTTCGCCTGGGGTGACGGCCAACAAGTGCATGACCGAATTATTGCCATTCCAGGGTGAAAATCCAGACTGTTCTTGTCATCTAAATCATCCTACCAAATCCTGCAGTTCCTGGGGATCCGCCTTGGGCCGGGCCAGCAGCTCCAGGTTCTCCGCCACGTGCCCGGGGCTGCTCATGCCGCACAGCGCCGTGGCGACCCCGGGGCAGGAGCGGGCGAACTGCAGGGCGCCCTGGGCTGGAGTCCGGCATCCGGGCAGGAGCGCGGCGGGCACCTTGCCCAGGATCCGGGCCTGCATCAGGCTGGCGGAAACCTGCACCTGGAGCCCGGCGGCCCGGGCCGCCGCCAGCGGGGTCAGCAGCTCGCCGCCGAACGCCTGGGTGGCCCGGGTGAACGCTTCGGGCATGGCGAGGTTCAGGGGAAGCTGGATCCAGCGGAAGTGGTGGCCGGGGCCGCCCACCGCCCGGGCGTCCTCCAGCAACTCCTCCAGGCAGAGGTGATCGGCCGCCTGGGCAGCCACCCGGAAGCCGTTCCAGGTGGCGCACCCGTAGGCGCCGATCTTCCCGTCCAGGCACATCCGCTCGCAGGCCTCGAAGGCCAGGCGCATGGCGGCGCGGAACCCGGCCGGCCCCAGGGCGGGACGCTGCTGCTCGGGGTTGTGCAGGTGGAACAGGTCCACCCGGGACAGGCGCAGGGACTCCAGGGACACCTCCAGCTGGTGCGCCAGGTAGCGCGGGGTCATGGCGTGGCAGCCGTCCACCACCTGGTCGGCGGAAAGCACCCCGGGCCCGGCCAGCACCCGCTGGAACCAGGCCTTCGGGCTTTCCGGGGTGACCCCGTCGGCCATGGGCAGGTAGCCCGCCTTGGTGCTCACGAAGAAGGACGCCCGGTCCATGCCGCCCAGGACATCTCCCAGGGCGCGCTCGGAGCGGCCCATGCGGTAGTTGGCGGCGGTGTCGTACACCGTGCCGCCCGCGGCGGCGAAAGCGCGCGCGGAGTCCCGGTAGCCCGCGTCCGTGGCCGGGCCGGGGTCGCCCAGGTAGGTGCCGAGTCCGATGCTGCTGAGTTCCATGGAGCCTCCGATGAGCGGGTCTGGACTCCGGGTCAGGGCTGTTGGGCCAGCACCCGTTCCCGGTCCAGGGCCGGCAGGATGTGCAGACTGTCGCCGGCGGCGGGGGCCAGGTTCGGCCGCGACAGGACGTATTCCAGGAGGGCGTTGCGGAACGGGGCCTGGCTTTCGAATTCGGGCTGGCCGGACCAGCCCATGGCCTCCATGTATCCGCCGGCGCCCGCGACCCGGGCGGCCGGAAGCCCGAGGGTGAAGGTCTGGTCGTCCTTCACCGGCCGGCCCTGGAACTCGAGCTCGGTCACCCGCATTCCCACCGGCTTGGACAGGTCGAGGGTGTAATCGCAGCCCTCCAGGGTGTCGTAGTCCTCGGGCCCGAGAACCTTGGAGAACAGTTCGGGGTTGTGGCAGTAGTTGAAGAAGCGGCCGGCGTGCTCCAGGTAGGCCTTGAGCTGGCGTCCGTCCACCCGGATCCGGTCGATCCGGTCGTCGCTGGGGAAGAGCCCATAGAACTGGCGCACCGAGGTGGCGCCGCGGGGGATGAAGATCCGCGCGCCGGGGGTGGCCAGGGCGGTGATCTGGGCCCCGCTGGCCTGGCGCGCCACAGTGTGCAGGAGGCTCATGAGCGCGGTGCCCTCCATGCGCGTCCAGCGCCCGTCCAGGTCCGTGCCCAGGTTGGTGGCGAAGGTGTTGAGGTAGGTTTCCGTGGCCGCCCGCAGGGGGGCGGTGAGCTCCATCACTTCGGGGTCGTTCGTCTCGGGCGGGGTCGCGAGGCGCACCCGTTTGGAAACCAGTTCCATCCTGCCCCGGCGGGGCCGGTTGAAGGTGAAGTCGGCCACGCCGAGGACCTGGCCGTTCTGCCCGGCCTGCAGGATGGCCGCCCCGCCCTCATCGGTGGCCACCTGCTGGCGGCTGCGCCCGGCCAGGACCAGGTCGACGCCCGGCACCTGGGCCAGGCACGCGGCCAGGTTTTCCGGGTCGGCGCAGGGCTCCCTGCCGACGCCGCCGTGCAGGGCGACGATCACCAGGTCGACCTTCTCCTTTTCGCGCAGCAGGGGGATCAGGGCCTTGGCGGCGGCCACCGGATCCTGGAACACCAGCCCGTCGGCGGGGCGGGCCGGAACCGAGGCGAGGCCGACCACGGCCACCTGCACCCCGCCCATGTCGAGCTTGACGTACGCGGTGAACGCCCGCTGGCCGTCGGCGGCGAACAGGACGTTGGCCGCCAGCCAGGGGAACTGGGCCTGCTCCTCGATGGCGCGCACCTGGGTGATGCCGCGGGAGCATTCCTGGGCATCCACCACCATGGCGCTGTAGCCCAGGGAGTCCATGATGGCCATGGTCGGCTCGGGGAGCTTGCTGTTCAGCTGGGACCACACGTAGTTGACGGGCTCCCCCTGGGTGGCGCCGCCGCAGTCCACCAGCACCGTGTTGGGGTTGGCCGCCTTCAGGGTGCGCACCAGGCTGGCCAGCCGGGCCCACCCCTGGTTCAGGGGCTGCAGGGTGAAGGTGTCCTGGGGCAGGATGCGGCCGCGCACATCGGTGGTGTTGAGCACCTGGACGTGCACCTCCTGGGCGTGAAGGCTCAAGGCGCACGCAAGGATACCCAGCCACCGGACCACACCAGCCTCCTGTCAACAGCTTGACCTTTACCATATCCGGCCCCCGGCCGAAAAGGCCCGGGCCGCTCGCACTTTGCTTGGACTCACCGGGCGCTACAGGTACACTGGCCTTTCACCCAGGAGCTCTCCCATGCAAGAAGTGCAGATCAAGGCCCCCAAACACGAATTCACCCTGCTTTGCGACGACATCCGCCAGGAGATGGGCGGCAAGACCTCCCTCATGGGCCTCTACGACCATCACATCGTCGTGCCGCAGGTGCCCTTCGTGCTGCCCAAGGTATGCTTCTACACCCGCTTCTCGCGCATGGACGGGACCTTCAAGTTCAGCTTCTCGATCGTCTCCCCCAACGGCGAGCGCAAGGACATCATCCGCGACAGCGACGTGGAGATTCCCGACGGCGCCAAGGAAGGCACCTTCAACGTCATCGCCTCGCCCTTCGAGGTGGGCGCCGAAGGCGTGTATGAGGTAATCATCGGCCTCACCAAGGGCGCCGACCGGTTCGAATACGTCTACAAGTTCGCCATCTCCGACGGCAACCGCCTCCAGGCCGACTACGAGAAGGCCATGGCCGAAGGCCAGAAGGGCACCGTCAACTAGTTTTTTTTGATAAATCGAGGGACAAGAGACTCCTTGTTCGGGCTCCGCCCGGGCATGGAGTGGGGGTGTGGGGGGACGGAGAGCGAGCCTGCGAGCGCGCGGTCCCCCCACAGATGTAGCTGGCGCCAAGGCCCGTTCCTTTCCATTTATCGCGGACCTCCCTATCCTGGGGGCATGGTCGATCGCTACGCCAAGCAACGCATCTTCCTCGGCAAGGAGGCCGACGGCCGCTTGCGCTCGCGCCGGGTGGCGGTGGTGGGGCTGGGGGCCACCGGATCGGTGATCGCGGCCTGGCTGGCCCGGGCCGGCGTGGGGCACCTGACCCTCATCGACCGGGACCTGGTGGAGGCCTCCAACCTCCAGCGGCAGATCCTGTACGGGGAGGCCGACCTGTTCCAGTCCAAGGCCGAGACCGCCGCCCTGCGCCTCAGGGAGGCCAATTCGCGAGATCGACATCCAGGCCCGGGTGGCCGACCTGACCAGCGGCAATGCCCGCCAGCTGCTGGCGGGGTTCGACCTGATCATGGACGGCACCGACAACTTCGAGGCCCGGTTCCTCATCAACGACTATGCCATCCTCACCGGAGACGCCCTGGATCTACTCGGGCGCCATCGGCGGCGAGGGCATGGTCTGGCCCCTGAACCCGCCCCGCACCCCCTGCCTGCGCTGCCTCATGGAGGAGCCCCCGGCCGGCGGCGACGTGGACACCTGCGACAGCACGGGCGTCCTGGGCCCGGCGGTGGGCATCGTCGGCAGCTGGGCCGCCCTGGAGGCGCTCAAGATCCTCACCGGCGAGGAAGCCGCACCCCGAACTGGCCCGTTTCGATTTCTGGCGCAACGAGCGGCAGTTCCTGCAAGCTGCCCGGCACCCGGTGCCGGTTCTGCACCGGCAGGGTCACCGAGTTCCTCAACGCCCGCTGGACCATGATGGCCTCCCGGCTGTGCGGCCTGGAGGGGGTGCAGATCCGGGTCAACCCGCCCGGCGACCTGGACCTGGAGGCGCTGCTGCCGCGCCTGGAGCAGCGCACCGGGCAGCCCTGGAAGCTCAGCCCCCTGGCCCTGTCCGGCCAGGAGGGCGACCTGCGGATCATGCTCTTCCGGGACGGCCGGGCCCTGCTGCACGGGGACATCACCCCCGAGCGGGCCCGCGGGCTGGTACACCGAAGTTGTGGGTGCTAGGCTGTAGCATGATCACCCTCACCCACGTGGGCAAGCAGTACGGGCGGATCCACACCGCCCTGGCGGACGTGAGCTTCCAGATCGACCCGGGCGAGTTCATCTTCCTCACCGGCCCCAGCGGCGCCGGCAAGTCCACCCTGCTCAAGCTGCTGTTCCGGGAACAGGTGCCCACCACCGGGGAACTGCGCATCGCCGGGCACCGGCTGGCCTCCATGCCGCTCAAGGAGATCCCGCAGCTGCGCCGCAAGATGGGCATCGTGTTCCAGGATTTCAAGCTGATCCGCACCATGACGGTGTTCGAGAACGTGGCCTTCGTCCTGAAGATCCTCGGGGTGAGCCACGCCGAGCAGAAGCAGCGGACCTTCCGCGCGCTCAAGATGGTGGGCCTGCAGCACAAGCTGGCCAGCTACCCGCTCCAGCTCTCCGGCGGCGAGCAGCAGCGCGTGGCCATCGCCCGGGCCCTGGTGAACGACCCGCTGGTGCTGATCGCCGACGAGCCCACCGGCAACCTGGACCCGGACCTGGCCCAGGAGATCATGGCCCTGTTCGAGCGCATCAACGGCCAGGGCACCACCGTGCTGGTGGCCACCCACGACCGCAACCTCATCCAGCGCATGAAGAAGCGGGTCATCGGCCTGGACCACGGGCGGATGGCCTTCGACTACCCCGCGCCGGCCAGCATGGTGGTGCTGCCGCCGCTGGCCTGACCGGGCCAGTGCTTGACATCTTGTAAACCCCCGGAGGCGGATCGGCGCCTTTCCCGGGCCGGCCGGGCACCCCGCATAAAACCCGTCTTACACTTAGAAAATGCTTTAGAATCAGTGATATATCTGCAGGGATCCGAAACGGGAATTGATAAAACTTGTTTGAATCATATTGATGATTTGTGTCATGATTTCCGTGAGAGCTGAGCCTTTTTGGATGCCAGGCTATCCGCCGGACGGTCCGAACGCTTGAAGTACCCATAGAAGGTTTGAATCAGGCCCGCTTGCGGCCTTCTCTTTCAGGTGTACCCATGAGCACAATCCCCAAAGGAACCTGGGTCGAAGTGGAACGGACCCTGATCGCCACCGGCCGGCGGGCCGCCGCCCTGAACCTGGATCCATCCAAGGCTCCCTCCTATACCGTGCGGGTTTCCGGTTTCCTGCTGGAGGACGCGGAACTGGGCCAGCAGGTGCGCATCCGCACCATCATCGGCAAGGTGCATGTCGGCAAGCTGCGCATCCAGAGCCCCAGCTACGGCCACAGCTTCGGCCACACCGTGCCTGAACTGGTCAAGGTGGGCAGGGGCGGGCTGATCTACCGTCGTAAGATAAGTTCATGCTCTACCAAACCCATCTCGTCATCCGCCTGGATCATATCCGGGCCAACCTGATGGCCATCCGCGAGCGCATCGGCCCGGAGCGCAAGCTGCTGATCGCGGTCAAGGCCAATGCCTACGGGCACGGGGCGGTGGCGGTCGCGCGCATGGCCGAGGCCGCCGGGGTGGACTGGCTGGGGGTGGCCACGGTCCCGGAGGGGATGCAGCTGCGCGAAGCGGGGATCGGCCTGCCCATCCTGAAGCTGTCCCCGGCCTTCCCCGAGGAGATGGACGCCGCGGTCGCGGCCGGCCTCACCCTGGCCGTGTGCGACCAGGACAACGCCCTGGCGCTGGAAGCGGTGTGCGCGGCACGGGCCGTCCGGACCGACGTGCACCTGGTGATCGACACCGGGATGGCCCGGATCGGCGTGCAGCCGCCGGAGGCGCCGGAGATGGCGCGGTTCCTGGCCGGGCGCTGCCCCCATCTGCATGTGCAGGGCGCCTTCACCCACCTGCCGGTGAGCGACGCCGCCGATCCGGCGTACACCGAAGCCCAGATCCAGCGCTTCAGGGCCGCCGTGGCGGCGGTGGAGGCCGCGCTTGGGCACAAGCTGGAACTGGTGCACTGCGCCAATTCCGGCGCGGTCCTGGGCCATCCGGAGGGATTCTTCGACCTGGTCCGGCCCGGCATCATGATCTACGGCTTCTACCCGGATCCGGGCACGCCCCGCACCGTGCCGCTGCTGCCCGGGCTCTCCTTCCTCACCCGGGTGTCCTTCCTGAAGAAGGTGGCCGCGGGCACCCGGGTCGGCTACGGGCTCACCTGGGCCGCGCCGGCCGACACCTGGATCGCCACCCTGCCGGTGGGCTACGCCGACGGTTTCAACCGCCTGCTCTCCAACCGCGGCCGGGTGCTGATCGGCGGCCGCTCCTACCCGGTGGCTGGGCGCGTCTGCATGGACCAGATCATGGTCGACCTGGGGCCTGAAACGACGGTGCGGGTGGGCGACGAGGTGGTCCTCATCGGGCGCAGCGGCGACCTGGAGATCACCGTGGACGAATGGGCCGGCATGCTGGGGACCATCACCTACGAGGTCACCTGCCAGATCAACGCGCGCGTCGAGCGGATCTATATTCCGTAGATCTCCGCGCACCTGCCCTGGAGATGGCGCATCAGGGGCTCGGCCGAAAGCGGCGCGCCGGTCACCCGCCGGCACAGTTCCTGGGCCGGCCAGCGCCGGCCGTGGACGTGGATGGCGCGGTTCAGCCATTCCTTCGCCGGCAGCAGGTCGCCCCGGGCCACCCGCGCGTCCAGGTCGGGCAGGTCGCGCTTCATCTGCTCCATGAACTGGGCGGCATATAAATTGCCCAGGGCGTAGGTGGGGAAGTAGCCGATCAGCCCGGCCGACCAGTGGATGTCCTGGAGGACGCCGAGCCGGTCATCGGGAGGTTCGACGCCCAGGTATTCCTTCATCCCGTCGCGCCATAAGGCAGGCAGGTCGCCGACCTCGATGCGCGCGGCCATCATCCCGCTTTCCAGTTCGAACCGGAGGATGATGTGCAGGTTGTAGGTGGCCTCGTCCGCCTCCACGCGCACCAGGCTGGGCGCGACGGCGTTCACGGCGGCGAAGAACGCGTCCGGGGCGACCCCGTCCAGGACACCGGGACAGGCCAGCTTCAGGGGCTCGCAGTAGTGCGACCAGAAGGCCCGGGAGCGCCCGATCAGGTTCTCCCACAGGCGCGACTGGGACTCGTGGATCCCCATGGAGCAGGCCTGGCCGGAAGGGTCGCGGTAGCGCTCCGGGTCCAGGCCCTGCTCGTAGAGGCCGTGGCCGCCCTCGTGGATGGTGCCGAACACGGCGGAACCAAGGCCGTCCTCCAGGTAGCGGGTGGTCAGGCGCACATCGCCGCGGGTGCCGCTGGTGAACGGGTGCGCGGATACGTCGAAGCGGCCCCGGCGCAGGTCGAAGCCCATGTCCCGGAGCACCTGGAGGCAGAACGCCCTCTGCCCGGACACCGGGAATTTCCGGGCGAGCAGGGTGGCGTCGGGCTGGCGCGAAGCCCCGCGAACGGCCAGCAGCAATGGGACCAGGCGGCCCTTGAGGTCGGTGAAGACGGCTCGCAGTTCCGCCTCGGTCATGCCGGGCTCGAATTCGTCCAGCAGGGCGTCGTAGCCTCCGCCTACGGCCGCGGCCTGCTCGCGGGTGAGCGCCACCACCCGCTCCAGGTGCGGCCTGAAGGCGGCGAAGTCGTTCCCGGTCCGGGCCTCCTCCCAGGCGGCCTGGGCCAGGGAGCACGCCTCGGCGCGGGCCTGAACCAGGCGTTCGGGGATCTTCACGGCCCGGTCGAAGGCCCTGCGCGCCTCCCGCAGGTCGGCCCGGACCGTTTCGGGCAGGCCGGCCTCGGCCTCCAGCCCGGCGATGAGCTCGCCGAAGGCGGGGTCCGCCTGCCGGCCATGGACCACCGCGGCCAGCGCGGCCATCTGGTGCGAGCGCTGCTCCACCCCGCCGGGGGGCATCATGACCTGCTGGTCCCACTCCAGGGCCTGCTGGGCCTGGGCCAGGTCGAAGGTCTGGCGGGCATGTTCGTAGAAGGATTTCAGGCGTCCGGACATGGGGATTCTCCCAGCTCCGCAAGCAGGCGCTCGATGTCGTCCAGGTCCGTGCCCGGGTTCATCGCGGTGATGCGCAGCCAGCGCCGGCCGCGGAAGGCCGTGGTTGTGAGGTAGTGCCGGCCCCGCTCCAGCAGCCTGCGGCGCAGGTCCAGCTGGTGCTCGTCGCTGCCCGGGGCGCGGAAGCAGACGATGTTGCTTTCGGGCTCCACCGCCACCTCGAATCCGGGCTGCCGGCGGATCCGCTCCGCCGCCTGCCGGGCGAAGTCCGCACGGCCCTCGATGTAGCGGGCCAGGGCGGCCTCGCCCTCCGCGGCCAGCACCATGAACAGGCGCAGGCCCAGGGCCGCCTTGGTGCACTCCACCGTGCGCTGGATGAAGTCGAAGCCCGGCTGGTCCTTGTCGTGGAAGAGGTAGCTGGCCTCCTGGCGGAAGGCGCGGTCCAGGTCGGCGCGCTCGCGCACCAGCACGGCGGCGCATACGGTGGGGGTGCGCAGCATCTTGTGCGCGTCCCAGATCATGGAATCGGCCAGTTCGAGGCCGTCCAGGCGGGGGCGCAGCCTCTCCGAGAGCAGCGCCGAGGCGCCGTGGGCGGCGTCCACGTGCAGCCACAGGCCGTTCTCCCGGCAGAAGGCGCCGGCCTCGCGCAGGGGGTCGTAGAGCCCGGCGGCGGTGCAGCAGCCGTTGGCCACCACGGCCAGCACCCGGCAGCCCTCGTCGCGCAGGCGGCCGAGAGCCTCCGGCAGGCGGTCGGGGCGGAGACGCTCGTCGGCGTCGGCGGGTGCGGCGCGCAGGGCGCGCCGGCCCAGGCCCATGATCCCCAGCGCCCGGGCGATGGAGTAGTGGCAGGCTTCGGGCGCCAGCACCACCAGGTCCCGGCTGATCCCGTCCTGCCACGCCTCGGGGTCGATCCGGGCGCGGGCCGCCATCAGGGCCGTGAGGTTGGCCAGGGAGCCGCCGTGGGTGAGCACGCCGCCGCCCGAGGCGCCCTTCGCGGGCGGCAGCGGCTGCGGGGTCCAGCCCACCTTGGCCAGCATCCAGTTCACCAGGACGAATTCGATGGCGCTGGCCGCAGGACCCATCTCGTAGATGGCCATGGCATTGTTGAGCGTCCCGTCGATCAGCGAACCCACCGCGCCCATGGGGTGCGGGACGGCCACCTGGTGCGCCATGTAGCCCGGGTGGTGCAGGCGGGTGGCGGCGGCCAGGTAGCGCTCCAGGAAGGTGCCGAAGGCCGCGCCCGTGAGCCCGCCCTGCGCGATCAGCCGCTCGAGCTCCAGGCTCTCGATCAGTTCGCCCATGGGCGGCTGGCGGATCACCTTGCCCGCGCGGTTCTCCGATTCCGCCAGATGGGCCGCCAGGGCCTCCACGGCGTTGCGGGCGTCCATTGCGAAACCCATTGCGGCCTCCCCGTCCTGCCCACCATGATACCGGCGCCCGCGGGCCCGCATTCGGGATCGATCCCGCCGGCAAATCTGCCAAGCTGGACCCTGACCCGTCCCTGCGAACCGAGCGACCCCATGGCCCAGCCCCTCAAAGACACCCATTTCCTGACCTCCTCGGCCAGCGTGAAGCAGCTGGGGGCGGCCCACGCCGAAGTGGCCTTCGTCGGCCGCTCCAACGTCGGCAAGAGCTCCCTGCTCAACGCCCTGTGCTTCCAGAAGGGCCTGGCCAAGACCAGCAAGACCCCCGGGCGCACCCGGCTGATCAACGTCTTCCTCACCGGCACCGACCGCTGGATCGTGGACCTGCCCGGCTACGGCTTCGCCACCGGCCCGGCCCGGGAGCGCGAGACCTGGCAGGCCATGGTCGAGGGCTACCTCACCGGGCGCAAGAGCCTGCGCATGGTCTTCGTGCTGGTGGACGCCGAGGTGGGCCCGACCAAACTGGACCACCAGATGCTGGACTGGCTGCGCTCGGTGGACCTGCCGCTACCGGATCGTGGCCACCAAGTGCGACCAGGTGAAGCCCTCGCGCCAGCTGGCCCAGCGCCGGGACGTGGCCGCCGGCCTGGGCCTCCAGGCCCAGGACATCGCCTGGGTGAGCGCCGAGAAGGGCACCGGCATCCCGGACCTGCGCATGGAGATCGCCGGTATGCTGTCGCTGTAGCATGCCCGCCATCGTCCTGTCGCTCTGCACCATCCTGATCTGGAGCAGCCTCACCCTGCTCAGCGCCGGGGTGAGCCATCTCCCGGCGTTCTTCTCCGCCGGCGTCGCCCTCTGCATCGGCGGGCTGGTGGGGCTGGCGCGGGTGCGGGAGTGGAAAGTGCCGCTCCGGACCCTCGCCCTGGGGATCTTCGGCATCTTCGGCTACCACGCCCTGTTCTTCCTGGCGCTGCGCCACGCGCCGGCGGTGGAGGTGAACCTCCTGCAGTACCTCTGGCCGCTGCTCATCGTCATCCTGTCGCCGGTCTACCTGGGCAGCCGCCTGCGCCGCCACCACCTCCTGGGCGCCGGGCTGGGCCTGGCCGGAGCGGCCCTGGTGATCACCGGGGGCCGGCTCAGCCTCGACCTGGCCCACCTGCCCGGCTACCTCCTGGCGGTGGGCGCGGCCTTCGTCTGGTCCAGCTACTCGCTCCTCACCAAGCGGGTCCGCCCCTTCGGCACCGGGGCCGTGGGCGGCTTCTGCCTGGCCTCGGGCCTCCTGGCGCTGGCGCTGCACGCCCTGGGCGGGCATCCCGCGCCCTTCAGCGTCAGCCCCCGGGACTGGATGTTCCTGGTGCTGCTCGGGCTGGGGCCCATGGGCCTGGCCTTCTATACGTGGGACGCGGCCATGAAGCGCGGCGACCCCCGGGTGATCGGCGCCCTGGCCTACCTCACCCCCCTGCTGTCGACCCTGGTGCTGGTGCTGTTCGGCGGCCGCCACCTCACCGCGCTCTCCGGCTGCGCCATGGGCCTGATCGTGGCCGGGGCGGTGACGGGTTCGCTGGACCTCTTGAGAACCTAGGGTTAAAAATACCTTGAAATTCCACCTTGCCAAGGGGGAATTTCAAGGTAATTTGATGACATGAAGCTCCCGCGCCCCCAGATGCACGAGCGGATCGCAACGGCCTTGAAGCGCAGCCGGATCGTGGCGCTGCTGGGACCCCGCCAGTGCGGCAAGACCACGTTGGCGCGCATGTTCCTGCCCCCAGACCACCCGGCCTATTTCGACCTGGAAGACCCGGCCAGCCTTGCCCGGCTGGAGGAGCCCATGACGGCCCTTGCGGGGTTGGAGGGCCTGGTGGTGATCGATGAGGTCCAGCGGGCACCTCTGTTGTTCCAGATCCTCAGGGTCCTGGCCGATCGTGATCCGTTGCCGGCCCGGTTCCTGATCCTGGGCAGTGCTTCTCCCGACGTGATCAAGGGAGCGGCCGAGTCCCTGGCCGGAAGGGTTGAAATGATTGCCATGGGCGGATTCCATCTGGTGGAGGTGGGAGCGGCCGCCACGCACACCCACTGGGCGCGCGGCGGATTTCCCTTGGCCTACCTCGCGCCTTCGGATGAAGACAGTTTCACCTGGAGGAAGCACTTCATCAGGACCTTCCTGGAGCGGGACCTTCCCGCTCTGGGAGTGCGCCTGCCCGGCCAGACCTTTTTCCGGTTCTGGAGCATGCTGGCCCACTATCACGGGCAGGTATGGAACGGAGCCGAACCGGCCCGCGCCCTGGGCATCTCTGAAATGACCGTCCGCCGCTACCTGGACATCCTCGAGGGGACCTTCCTCCTCCGCACCCTGCAGCCCTGGCACGCCAACCTCAGCAAACGGCAAGTGAAGGCGCCCAAGCTCTATTTCAGGGACAGTGGCCTGCTGCACCACCTGCTGGGCATCCGCACGCCTTTGGAACTGGAGAACCACCCGAAGGTCGGAGCCTCCTGGGAGGGGTATGCAGTGGAGGAGATCCTGGCGACGGTCGAACCGGACGAGGCCTATTTCTGGGGCACCCATGCCGGTGCGGAACTCGACCTGATGCTGATCAAGGAAGGCAAGCGCTTCGGCATCGAATGCAAGCGCATCGATGCTCCGCGGTTGACCCCCTCCATCCGGGCCGCCCTGGCGGATCTGGAACTGGACCACCTGGCCGTGGTCTACCCCGGCACCCGGGGTTATCCGATCGGGGAAAGGGTCAGCGCCGTGCCCCTGACCGCCCTGGCGGCAGGAGGCGGGCTTGCCGAGCTGCTGGGCTAGCCTTGCGGTTGGGTTCGGGTACCGTGGCGGTGCGCCGATCACCCGCTGCCTTACCCCCCAGACAGGCGCTATATCTCCGAATTGAGCATCGCGATCGCCCGGTCCATTTCGAACCGGGCCCGGCCAAGGATCCCGTCGCGCCGCATCACCAGCACCAGGACGCAGTGTTCCTGAGCCCCCATCATGAGGATCCAATGCTGGCTGGTGCAGAAGGCCACCTGCTCCAGGTCGCCCCGGTCGAAATCCTCGATGGCCTGGCGCAGGTGCCGGTCCACCACGTTGCGGTAGGCCCCGAGCATCTGCAGCGCCTCGTTGGGCACTTCGAGGGTGCGCGCGCAGATGGGATCGCCGTCCTTGTCGTTGAAGGCGGCGGCGATGGACTCCGGCACACGCTCCATCAGGTTGTCCAGAATCTCCTGGAAGGACATCGGCGGCTCCGCGGGGAAGGTGGAAACATCTTGACACCGACACGCCGAATCGCAACGGCGGCTTTCTTGCGGTCACCCCATCCTGAGTTCCTCCAGCACCACCACCGCCACCATGGCCAGGGTGCCGAACACCAGGAGCCCCATGAGGGCGGCGTGCAGCAGGGTCGCCGCGATCCCCTTCCACACCGGGCACCCGTGCCAGGCGGCCAGGGCGTAGCCGCGCAGCACCCAGAAGTAGACCGCCACCGGCAGCAGCGCGATGCCCAGGAGGAAGCCCGCGCCGGGCAGGTATTTCAGCAGACCCGCCAGGGCGCCGACGACCCCCACCGTCAGGGCCTGGGCGTCAGCCTCCAGGGTCACCCGGAAGCTGCCGCGCCCGGACAGCCCCCGCAGCGCCCACAGGGCCATGTGGTCCCATACCGCGTCGTGCAGCCAGATGCTCAGGACCCCCAGCGGCGCCAGCACCGCCAGCCAGGGCAGCGCGTGGCCCCAGCCGGGCAGGGCGGGCAGGTTCGCCATGGCGGCCTTGAGGTCGCCCGGGCTCACCTGGTCCGGGAGCCTGGCCCAGAGCATGTCCCAGATCGGCCCTTCCATGCGCGCGATCCGGCCGTAGCCTGCCGCGAACGCCGCGTAGCCGAGGACCAGGGCGGCCAGGGCGGGCAGGGTCCGGACCCGCAGCAGTTCGCGCACTGCCGGCCCGAGCCCCGGGCGGGCCGCGGCCCGGGCGCGGAACCCGCCGGCGGGTGCCAGGGCGCATTTCCATAGGTCGCGGATCGGTTCCATCGGGTGCTCCATCGGGGACGGCAGCCTGGAGCAACCCTGGGCAGACCCCCCGGCCGAGAAAAGAATACCGATGAACTTGGCCCTTTGCGATTCCGGGCCGATAACAATAAATACATGGCCAGCCCTCCCCGCAAAGCCCCCCCCACTCCCCTGGACGCCCTGCGCATCCTGCTGGGCGAATACGCAGACGGCGATGCCGCGTTCCCGGTCCGCCTGGCCCAGACGCTGCAGAAGCTGAAGAAGCAGGCGCTGCCGGACCTGGGCGCGCACCTCTCGCCCGGCGCCTCGGCGCGCGGCCTGCGCAAGGCCATCCTCGCCTGCATCGCCAAGGCCGACTGGCCGGAATGGGTGCCGTGGCTGGCCAAGGGGCTCCAGGTGGAACCCGACCTCGGCGTGTTCGACGACGGCTGCGCCGCCCTGGGCGCCATCGGCACGCGCAACGCCCTGGAGGCGCTCCAGGCGCTCCAGCGGCAGCGCACCGATCCCGACCACCAGGTGATCCTGAACCGGGAACTGGGCCAGTTCCAGCCCCAGCAGGCGCTCGCCCACTACGTGGGCCGGCTCATGGAAGGCCAGGGCAACCCGCGCCTGGCCGCCCAGGGCGCCAAGCTGCTTTCCGCCATGGCCGGGGAAGGCGACATCCAGGCCCTCATCGCCGCCCACCGGGACGGCGACCCGCTCACCCAGCGCCTGGCCTTGCGGGTCCTGGGCTCCCTGCCGCATGCGCCGGCCCTGGACTACCTGCTCGACCTGGCCGAAAGCACCCGCCTGGATGTCCTGGACCACCAGACGCTCCTGGACCTGCTCAACCGGCTGCACACCCTGCCCCGGGCCTCCACCCTGCCGGAACTGCTGCGCCAGGCCGCGGCCCGGTTCCAGCCCAAGGCGCCCGAGGCGGTGGCCGGGCTGCAGCATGCGGCAGGCCAGGAGGGCGGCAACGCCGCGCCCGCGCTGGAAGCCCTGCGCGCCTCGGCCCGGGGCGCTTTCGAACCGTTCCTCCTGGACGCCCTCGGCCTGGTGACCGAAGGCAAGGTGGCCCGCTATTCGGCCATGATCTCCGAGGCCGCCCCGGCCGCTGAGGCCCGCCTCGGCCACCTGGCGCAGCAGTGCGACCAGGTCGCCGAGGCGCTGGCGTTCGCCGTGGATTCGGGCACGCTCGGCCCGGAACGGGCGCTGCCCGGCGCTCACCGCCATCCTGCGCTCGCGCGCCGGGGGCGAGGGGTCCGTGCACGCCTTCCTGCGCCTGCTCCCCGCCTCCGAAAGCGGGATCCTGGACGAACTCCTGGCGGACCCCGACGCGTCCCGGCGCGAACAGTACCTGAATGCCCTGGGGACCCGGGAGGACGACACGCTGGCGCCCTTCTTCATGAAGGCCATGCAGGACCCGATCGTCGAGATGGGCCAGCTGGCCAGCCACCACCTCGCCAAGCTGCCTTCCGGGTTCCCGGCCCTCATGGCCCTGTTCCTGAGCGGCAACCCCGACCAGATCCGCATCGCCATCTGGGCCTTCAAGGAGAACCTCACCCTCAAGGCGGCCGGACCCCTGCTGGAATTCATCCAGGCCGAAGGCCACGACGGGCTCCTGGCGGAGGCGGTGGACGCCATCGCCGCCATCGGCTACCCGGGCAGCGCGCCGGTCCTGCTGGGCATGCTGCACGACGGCAAGCCGCTCAACCTCCAGCTGGCCCTGGCCCGGGCCCTGAAGCAGCTGGGCACGCCCGACGCGGCGCTGGGCCTGCTGGACCGGGCCGCCGCGCTGCGCGAGCCGCAGGTGCTGATCCTGGCCCTGGAGGGGTCCCTCGCCGCCTTCACCGGCTACGACAAGCCGCTGCCCCTGGACCGCCTGCCGGCGTTCCTGCAGCTGCTGGAGCGCTGCTGCGACGACCGCGAGGGGGAGGGCCAGCGCCTGCGCGCCGTGCTCGCCGCCCAGGACCTCTACGTCTTCGACCAGCAGGCCTACGATGGGCTGAAGGACCAGTTCTCCGATTTCCTGTTCGACATGCGCACCAAGGAGACCTGGGACCGGGACAGCAACGACCGGGTGGCCGCGGTGATCAAGGAGCTGGGCCGCAGGAGCGCCAGCCTGGGGCTGCTGGCGCAGAAGGAGGGCTCGATCCAGGCCCAGGTCCAGCGCCTTCCGGCCGCGGGCCCCAAGCGGGTGGAGGCGCTGCTGGCCCTGCGCGAGACCCTGCAGGACCCGGAGCTGATCGTCCGGCCCCAGCTCGGCCCAGGACCTGGCCGCCCTGGTCAAGGCCCAGCTGCAGAAGCCCGGGGCCGAATGGCGCGAGACCGCCCACCTGTGCGAGATCGGCGGCCTCACCCGCCAGGCCGGGCCCCTGCTCGACCCGATCCGGGAGATCCACCAGAAGGCCACCGGCCTGGGCCTGAAGAGCGCCGCGCGCGGAGCCCTGCTCGCCCTGGGGCTGGCCGAGCAGGACCTGAACCGGCGCGCCCCGATCCGTTCCATCCTGCTGCTGGAGCCCAGCGCGTTCTTCCGCAAGCGCCTGGCCAGGATCCCTCGCGGCCAAGGGCCAGTGGGGCTGGCTGGAGGCCGGCAGCCGCCAGGAGGCCGAAGCGGCACTCGAGGCCGGCGCCCGGTCGACCTGCTGCTCACCGAAAGCAAGGACGCCGAAGGCGACCTGGCCGGCTGGCTGGAGCAGCAGTGGCAGCAGAACCGGTGCCGGAACGCCATGGTCTCCACCTCGTCCCGGGACATCGGCGACCTGGCCCAGAGCCCCTGGGTGATCGGCGTCCTGTTCAAACCCTATCCCCTGGAGCAGGTCCTCCGGGCGCTGGAGGCCTGAATGGATATAGACTGGCACCTCAACCCGTTCGAGGCCTCCATGCCGCTGATTACACCTGGGATGCGCTGCCTGGTCCTGGCACTGGCCGTGGTCCCGGCGCTGTGCGCCCAGGACCCCGGCCTCGCCGAGCGGCTGTTCCGCTCCGGAGAGCGCGCCTACGCCGCCCATTCCTACAACGAAGCCATCGAGACCTGGAACCAGCTCATCCGGCAGGCGCCCGGCTCGCCCTTCGCGGCGCACGCGCTCATGGACCTTGCCAGGCACCAGGCGGACGTCGAGAAGCGGCCCGACGCGGCCCTGCCCCTGCTGGAAAAGATCAAGGCGGACCACCTTAGGACGCCCTGGGCGGCCGAGGCCATGCTGCTGCGCGGCCAGCTGCTGGCGGCCCGCGCCCGGACCCCGGCCGATCTGAGCGAGGCCCAGGCCGATTTCGACCGGGTGGTGGACCTGTTCCCCGGCCACCCCGCGGTCCAGGCAGGCTCGGTTCGAGCTGGGGCAGTGCTGCCGCCTCCGGGGCCAGTGGGGGCGGGCCCTGCAGAACTACATCGAGGCGGTGCGGCTGGACCCCGATTCCGAGGTCGCCCGGAAATCCCAGCTGCTGGCGGCCGAGACGCTCGATCTCATGGGCGACACCACCGGCTGCCTGCGCATGCTGCAGTCCCTGCGCAACCGCTTCCCCGACACGGATGAAAGCCGGGAAGCCGAGTGGCGGATCAAGGTGCGGGTCAAGCAGCGGCATCCAGAAACCCGCCCTGCGCTCCCAGGGCCCCTGGCCCGAAGGGCGGCAGAAGTGGCTCAAGACGCCGACCCTTCTGGCCACCGGCCCCGCGGGCGAGCTCTACATCTACCAGGACGACCTGGACCAGGCCGCCCTCCTGAAGGACGGCCAGCTCGCCGCCGCGGGCCCGCCGGTGAAGGGCGCCAAGGCCATGGTGGCCACCCCTTCCGGCCAGATCTGGCTGGTCACCCGGGCCGGCCTGGCCAAGGACGGCGCGCCGGCCCCCGCGCCGTTCCAGGCTCCCTCCGGCGCCGCCCTGGACGGCTGGGGCAACCTCTGGGTGGCGACGCCAAGGCCCAGGCCATCGAGGTCATCCCGCCCGAAGGGCCGGCGCGCCAGGTCCCGCTGGCCGGCGCGGCGGCCCTGGCGCCGCTGCCCACGGGCGGCGTGGTGGCGGCCTCGGACGCCAGCCGCAACCTCGTCTTCCTGGATGCCCAGGGCCTGGTCCGCAACACCGTGCCCTATGGCAGGGATCTGCCGGCCCCCTTCAAATACGTGGTCGCGCTCGCCTCGGACCCGTTGGGGCACGTGGCGGCGCTGGTGGACGGCGACTTCGAGGGGGTGGCGCTGTGGGGCCCGGACGGCGCCCTGCTGCGCTCGGCCACCTACAAGAGCCCTGGGGCTCTCCGGCAAGTTCAGGGCCATCGCCGTGGACCGCCAGGGGGCGCTGATCCTGGCCGACCGTTCCAACGACCTGCTGATCCGGCTCGACTGACCATGCCCACTCCAAGGTTCCTCGCCTTCGCCCTCGCCCTCGCCGCCCTCCTGGCCGGGACCGCCCCGCTGCGGGCCCAGGACCCGGCCGCTGAGGGACACCTTCCAGCAGGCCAAGGCCGCCTGGGCCACCCAGGGGGACCGGGAGGGCGCCGCCGCCAAGTTCGGCACCGTCCTCGCCGCCCTGGAGCCCGACGCTCGGAAACTGGACCCCGCGTGGATCCAGGTGCTCTGCGAAACCTACAACTGGATGGCCATCCTGGACGACCGGATCGCCGCCAGGCGGGCGCAGCGCCCCGAAGCACCTGGAAGCCGCGCTGGACCTCAACCCCGATTTCGAGATCGACCGGAACATCACCAACGCCCGGCTCCAGGCCGCCTTCGACGCCCTGCGCGCCGGCAGGTTCGGGCAGCTGAAGCTCACCCTGGACCCCGTCGGCGGCACCCTCACCGTGGACGGCAAGCCCGGCCAGCCGACGGCGGGCACCCTGGAACGCTACCTGCCGCCGGGTCCGCACACCCTCGGCTACGCCCGGCCCGGCTTCGAGCCCCAGGAGCAGCAGGTCGACCTGGCGCTCAAGGAGACCCGCGCCGTGGAGCTGAAGCTGACGCGGACCTCCTCGGTCATCACCCTGTTCACCAGCCCGCGCCGGAGCCGAAGTGCTGGTGGACGGCAAGCGCCAGGGCGCCACCCAGGGCCAGGCGCCGCCGGAGCTGGCCTCCTACGCCGAGAAGCTCGGGCGTCGCGCCGGACCAGATCTCGGCCGGCTTCGCCCTCACCGGCCTCGCCCCCGGCAAGCCACACGCTGGAGCTCAGGCTCCCCTGCTACCGGCCCCGGACTCCTGGAACTGCCGCGAAGGCCTCACCACCCCGTTCGCCGACCACGACCTCGAGCCGATCCGGCTGGAGCCTCCCGCAGAGCGCCCTGACCGTGCTGAGCGCCGCGCCCGGGGGCGAGCTGTTCCTGTCGGGCAGGAGCTTCGGCCCGGTCCCGGTCAAGGACCTGGAAGTCTGCGCCCAGGCCTACGACCTGCAGGTGCGGTTCCCGCAGGGCGCCTTCGCCCAGCGGGTCGAACTGCTCGAGGGCAAGTCCACCACCGTGTCGGCGCGGCCCAAGCCGCGGCTCACCTACGCCGGGTTCGAGGGGGACGAGCCGATTCGCCGGCCGGGAGCGGATCACCGGCCTGCTGGCGACCCTGGGCTCGCGCCTGAGCCGGGCCGCCTTCCTCACCGCCGCCAGGGATGAAACGCCCCAGGACTGCCTGGCCCGGCTCCAGGCTTCCCATGAGACCGAGCTGGTGCTCCGGGCCCGGCCCGTCCCGGGCGACCCCATCCACCAGGTGGAACTGGTGCTGGCCACCCTCACCGGCGAGGAGGAGCGGCTGGTGGTGAAGCCCCTGGAGAGCGACCCGCTGGGCCAGCTGGTGGCGCAGCATCGAGACGCCGGTAGCGCTCGCCGAGCCCTGGGCCGGCCTCACCCTCCTGGACCTGGCGCCCGGACGGCCCCTGGGTCCTGCAGGCCGACGCCGCCGCCCAGACGGCGGGCGTGAAGACCGGCAGGTCCATCCAGCAGGTGGACGGCAAGCCCGTGGCCACCGTGGCCGACTTGCGCAAGGCCCTGGCGCGAGGCCACGGGCGGCAGGATCACGGTCAGCCAGGGCGAGGCCCCGGCCACGCTGCCGGTGACCCGGCAGGCCCTGGAACTGCCGGTGAACGTCGCCTGGCTCAGCTATCCCTTCGTCCTGTCCGACCTGCGCCTGCGCTACCTGGGCGCCGAGCGGGGACGAGGCCGGCCTGCTCCGGCTGCAGCAGGCCCTTGCCCTGATCCATTTCAGGGAATACGACAAGGCCCTGGAGATCCTGCGGGACGCCCGGATCACCACGGTGCAGGGCGTCAGCCAGGGCACCCTGGACTACTACACCGGAGTCTGCCTGCTGCACATGGGCAACGTCTACCTTTCGGAGACGGTCCAGGCCTTCAACCAGGCCCTCAAATATCCCCAGGCCACCCTGTTCGGTCCGGACGGCCCGCTCGCTGGCGCCCCTGGCCCGCCAGGCCCTGGAAGATCTCAAACCCTGATTCCAGCGAAAGGCAAGCCATGTCGACAATCCCAGTACCGCAGAGCGGGGCGAAGGCAAGATCGGATGCGTCTTCACTCTTTTGATACTCGTGTCCCTGGTGGCCGCGGGACTGAAGATCGTGCCGGTCTTCTACAGCAACAGCAGCCTGGAGGACGCGGCCGAGGAAGCTGGCGGGCCAGGCGGCTCTCTACACCATCCCGGCCCTGGAAGCCAAGCTGCGCAGCCAGGCCGCCGAACTGGGCATCCCCGAAGCCCGGGCCAAGGGCGCCATGAAATCACCATCTCGGGCGACCGGAATGCCGGGATGTGCACCATCTCCCTGAACTACACGAGGGTGGTGGACCTCTACGGCGTCTACACCCTGGAGATCCCCACGCACAAGACCATCACCCTGCCCTACCTGGACGCCCGCTGAACCGGGGCTTGAAGGACGGGGCGGGATCGGGCAACGTGGGGGCGTGACCGCGTCCCCGCCCCCCCACGGGATCCTGACCGACGGCAGCGAGCCCATGGCCGCCGTGCTGCGGGAACTGGCGCGGGTGGCCCGGTCCCGGCTCTCCGTGCTGCTCTCCGGGCCTTCGGGCTGCGGCAAGGAACTGGCGGCCCGGGAACTGCACCGGCTGTCGGGCCGGAGCGGGCCGCTGGTGCCGGTGAACTGTTCGGCCTTCGCCGAGTCGCTCCTGGAATCGGAGCTGTTCGGCCATGTGAAGGGCGCCTACACCGGGGCGCTGAGGGACCGCCGGGGCGCGGTCGAATGCGCCGAAGGCGGCACCCTGTTCCTGGACGAGGTGGCCGACCTGGCCCCGCGCCTGCAGGCGCTGCTGCTCCGGGTGCTGCAGGAGCGGGAGGTGCGGCGGCTGGGCGCCGAGCGCGCGCTGCAGGTGGACGTGCGCTTCCTGGCCGCCACCCACCGGCCCCTGGACGCCCTGGCGGAGGCAGGAGCCTTCCGCCACGACCTGCTCTACCGCCTGCAGGGCGCGGTGCTGGCCCTGCCGGCCCTGTGCGAGCGGCGGCACGAATTCCCCTTCCTGGTCCCGCGCCTGGTGGCCCGGGTCTCCCGGGAGAACGGCCAGGCCGCGCCCGCGCTCCGGCCCGGACTGTCCCAGGCGCTGGCCCGGCTGCCCTGGCCCGGCAACTTCCGCGAACTGCTCCACGCCATCGAGCGGGCCCTGCTGCGCTGCGGCCCGGGCCCCCTGGAGGCCGGCCCACTTCCCGGAACTGGACGCGCCGCCCGCGGCAGGCGGCACCTGGGCCGAGGCCACGCGCGGATTCCAGCGCCGGCTGCTGCTGGAGACCCTCGAGCGGCACCGGTTCCAGGTGGCGGAAACGGCGCGGGCCCTGGGCCTGGCCCGGCCGGCCCTGTACGCCGCGGCCCGTCGGCTGGGGCTGGACCTGGCGCAGGAAAGGGGCCGGATCAGTCCAGACCGGCCCGCACCTGGCGCGCCAGCTCCGCCAGGATCAAGGCCAGGGCCTTGACCGTCATCCGGCGCATGCCGGCCGGCTTCCAGGCCAGCGGGCTGAACGGCCAGCGCGCGTGGGGCGCGCTGGGCTTGACGTCCAGGCTGCCGGTGCGGGCATGCACCAGGGCCTTCTGGGCCACCGCCAGGGCGTAGCTGGCGCCCGCGGCGGCCAGTTGGCCTTCGCGGCGCTCGCTGTCGTCATGGGCCGGGGTCCAGCCCTCCCCGTCCACCTGGCGGATCCGCTCGGCGAGGATCAGTTCGACCGCATCCAGTTCGGCCGGGCCACCCAGGATCTCCAGGCGCTGCAGTTTGTCTTGGATGGTGGCCAGACTCATGGATCCCCCTGGATGCCGGACGGGAAGGCTGGCGCCAGCTTATTCTGATATCCTCCCGGGCTCCAGGAGGTTCCTGCGCCCCATGCCCGGTAGAATCGACCTGTCCAGGAGCGGCGCTTGAAACTCTCCGACTATGTCTTCCAGTTCCTCCGGCAGCAAGGGGTCCGGCACGTGTTCATGCTGCCTGGAGGGGGCGCCATGCACCTCGTGGATTCCCTGGGCCGGGCCGAGGGCATCACCTTCGTCCCCAACCTGCATGAGCAGGCCTGCGCCATCGCCGCCGAAGCGTACGGCCGTGCCACCAACCGCCTGGGCGTGGCCCTGGTCACGGGGGGACCCGGCGGCACCAACACCCTCACCGGGGTGGCCGGGGCGTGGCTGGCTTCCAGCCCGGTGCTCATCCTCTCCGGCCAGGCCAAACGTTCCGACCTGAAGGGCGATTCCGGCGCCCGCCAGATCGGGTCGCAGGAGGTGGACATCGTTTCGGTGGCGGGTCCCCTCACCAAGTACGCGGTGACGGTCATGGATCCGGCCAGCATCCGCTTCCACCTGGAAAAGGCGGTCCACCTGGCCAACTCCGGACGCAAGGGGCCGGTCTGGCTGGACCTTCCGCTCGACGTGCAGGCCGCCCAGGTGGAGCCCGGCGAACTGGAAAGCTTCACGCCGCCGGCGGCGGCCCAGCCGCCGCAGCTGCCCGGCCAGGTGGCCGCCCTGCTGGAACTGCTGGGCCAGGCGGAGCGGCCGGTGCTGCTGGCCGGCAACGGGGTCCATTCGGCCGGCGCCCGGACCGCCTTCCTGGCCACGGCCGAGCGCCTGGGCGTCCCGGTCCTGACCACCTGGGGCGGTTGTGACCTGATCCCCTCGGACCATCCGCTCAGCTTCGGCCGTCCCGGTCCGGTGGCCAGCCGGGCCTCCAACTTCATCCTGCAGAACGCCGACTTCCTGCTGACCCTGGGAGTCCGCCTGGATTTCGACACCACCGGCCACAACCAGTCCCAGTACGCCCGGGGCGCGCGCAAGGTGGTGGTGGACCTGGATCCGGCGGAGATCGGCAAGTTGCGCATGCCGGTGGACCTGCCCATCGTCGCCGACTGCGCCCTGGTGCTGGCCGAACTGGACCGGCAGCTGCGGCCGGGCCCCGACAGGTCCGCGTGGCTGCAACGATGCCGGGCCTGGAAGGCTCGCTACCCGCTGCTGCCGGCCCGGGAATGGGCCCCCGGAGAGCCGATCAACCCCTACCACTTCTACGAACTGCTCAGCCAGGAGGCCGGGGCGGAGGACCTGATCCTGCCCTGCAGTTCCGGCGCGGCCGTGGACATGTTCTGGATGGTCTACCAGCCCAAGCCGGGACAGCGGGCCTTCAGCACCGGCGGACTGGGCGCCATGGGCTTCGGCCTGCCCGCAGCCCTGGGCGGCTGCCTGGCCCTGGGCGGGCGTCGGACCCTGACGATGGAAGGGGACGGCGGAGCCTGGATGAACATCCAGGAACTGGCCACCCTGGCGCGGCTGCAACTCCCGGTCAAGTATTTCGTCATGAACAACGGCGGCTACGCCTCCATCCGGACCATGCAGCGCAACCATTTCCAGGGTCGCCTGGTGGCCTCGGACACCGGCTCCGGGCTCGCCCTTCCGGACATCCTCCCGGTGGCGCAGGCATTCGGGCTGCCGGCCTTCCGGCTGACCAGCCCGGCCGGACTGCGGGAGCGGATCCGGGAGCTGCTGGACCTCCCGGGGCCCGTGGTCTGCGACGTGGTCCTGGACCCCGAGGTCCTGCTCGCCCCGAGGGTGGCGACGGCGGTGAGCGCCACCGGCGGCATGGTGAGCCGGCCGCTGGAGGACCTGTGGCCGTTCCTGGGCCGGGAGGAACTCCAGGAGAACATGCTCATCCCACTGCTGCCGGACTGACCATGGCGCCACCGGTTCCCACCGCCCAGATCGACGAGGCCATCCTGCCCTGGGCCCGGGCCTGGCAGGGCCTGAAGGGCAAACGGGTCCTCCTCACCGGTGGCACCGGGACCGTGGGATCCTGGCTGCTTGAGCTGTACTGCCGGGCCAACGCCCTGTGGGACCTGGGGTCCCGCATCCAGGTGCTGTCCCGCGACCCGGAGGCGTTTCATGCCAAATGCCCCCATCTGGCCGCGGATCCCGCCGTGACCTTCCTGCGGGGCGACATCCGCACCTTCGGCCCGTCCGCCGGACCCTTCGACCTGGTCATCCACGGCGCCAACGACGCCAGCGGGGCGGCTTCCTACACGGACCTGCTGGGTCACCTGGACACCCTGGTCCTGGGCACCCGCCACCTGCTCGAGCGGGCTCTGGAAGCCAAGGCCCAGCGCGTGCTGCTGCTCAGCTCGGGCGCCGTCTACGGACCCCAGCCGCCAGACCTGGAGCGGATCCCGGAAACCCACCCGGGCGCCCCGGACCCGATGAACCCCGGCACCCGCTACGCCCAGGGCAAGCGCATGGCCGAGCATCTGTGCATGGTCTTCCGCCACCAGTTCGGGCTGGACGCCGTGATCGCCCGAGGCTTCGCCCTGGTGGGCCCGCACCTGCCTTTGGACACCCACCTGGCACTGGGCAATTTCATCCGGGACGCGCTGGCCGGGAGGCCGGTGGAGGTGCTGGGGGACGGAACTCCCTGGCGTTCCTACCTGTACGCGTCCGAGTACGCCATGGCCTGCTGGCTGATCCTCCTGTCCGGCCAGCCCGGCCGGGCCTACAACGTGGGCTCCCCGGAAGGGATTCGCCTGGGGGACCTGGCGCGGATGGTGGCGGGGATGCGGGGACTGCCGGTGGTCATCCGCCAGGAGGCCCGGGAAGGCGTGCCGGCCGAACGCTACCTGCCGTCGGTCCGGAGGATGGAGGAAGAATTGGGATTCCGATCCAGGATTGATTTAATCAATTCCATCCGGCGGACGATGGATTGGTACAAAATGTGATGCGTATTCTTCCGGACTTGCCACCAAAGGGCCCCCCATGACTCGGATCAGGCTGGACCAGCGTTTCGTAGGCGACGGGGAGCCCTGCTTCCTGGTGGCCGAGATCGGCATCAACCACAACGGCAGCCTGGAGCTCGCCAAGGCCCTGGTCGACGTGGCCCAGAAGGCTGGCTTTGACGCGGTGAAATTCCAGAAGCGCACGGTGGACGTGGTCTATACCGCGGAGGAACTGGCCAAGCCCAGGGAAAACCCGTTCGGGCCCACCAACGGCGACCTGAAGCGCGGGCTCGAATTCGGCCAGAAGGAGTACGAGGCCATCGACGCCTATTGCCGGCAGAAGCAGATCCCGTGGTTCGCCTCGTGCTGGGACGAAGGTTCGGTGGATTTCATCGACCAGTTCAAGGTGCCCTGCTACAAGATCGCCTCGGCCTCCCTCACCGACGACGGCTTGCTGCGCTACACCCGCGAAAAGGCCGGCGACCGGCCCCTCTTCCTGTCCTGCGGCATGAGCACCCAGGAGCAGACCGACCACGCGGTGGCGGTGCTGGGCAAGGACAACCTGGTGGTCATGCACACCTGCAGCGTCTACCCCTGCAGCTACGACGAACTCAACCTCGCGGTGATCCCGGCGTTGCGCAGCCGCTACGCCATCCCCATCGGCTATTCCGGGCACGAATCCGGCATCGCCACCAGCGTGGCGGCGGTGGCGCTGGGGGCCTGCGCGGTGGAGCGGCACATCACCCTGGACCGGGCCATGTGGGGCAGCGACCAGGCCGCCTCCGTGGGCCCCAGTGGCCTCAGCCGGCTGGTGCGTGACATCCGCCTTGTGGAGATGGCCATGGGCAGCCCGGACAAGCGCCTGCTGCCGAGAGAGATACCGATCATGCGCAAGCTTCGGCGCAAGGGCGCATGACCATGAAAGCGATTCGGGCACTGGCGCTCGACGTCGATGGCGTGCTTACCGACGGCGGGTTCTGGATGGGCGAGAGCGAGGAGATCTTCAAGCGCTTCTCGTTCCGGGATGTGATGGGCGTGTCACTGGCGCGCAAGCGCGGCCTGCGCTTCGTCATCATCACCGGCGAGGAGGGGCCCCTGCTGGGGGCCCTCGCCCGGAAATTCGGCTTCGAGGAGGTGCGTGGGAACTGCCGGAACAAGGCCGGCGCGCTCCGGGACTACGCCCGGGACCAGGGGCTGGCCCTGGAGGCCATCTGCTTCCTGGGAGATGACATCAACGACCTGCCGGCCATGGCCATCGCCGGAGCCTCGGCATCCCCATGCGATGCCCACCCTTCTGTGCTCGCCGCAGCCACCTGGATCCTGTCCCGACCCGGGGGCGGAGGCGCTGTGCGGGAGTGGCTGGACGCCTGGATGGAGGCCCAGGAGCCATGACCGGCAAGCTTCCACGGGCCTCAGAAGGGCAATCCGCGACCATTTGGATCCATGCTGGGAACGGTTGACTTGCGCTATAGCTCGCCCATGGTTGTGAGCCATTCGTTCGAACAGCTTTTCAAAATTGATTCATGCGGTCCGCAGAGGCTCGCCCGGTCCTTCAAAGCCTGCACTGACCCGGCGGGCATCTGGTGCTGCCGTTCCACACACGCGGCCGCGCGTGCCGCATCCCCCCTGCCGGCATGGAGTGCCCCCAACTCCTTCAGCGCACGCCGGGCGATGATCAGCTGGCCCTCCTCCCAGCACTCGAAGTCGGCGGCTTGGTTGAGGAGGACCTCCGCCCTGGCCGCGCGCCCGAGGCGAAGCAGGATCATGGCCGCCTTGTAAGTGAAAGTCTGCGCACCGGAGCGTTCAAGACCCGCAAGCTGCTCTGAAGCGAAATGGTCGATGGACTGCTCGGCTTCGACCGGATCGTCCAGGCATTCGAGCAGTTCCAATTGAACCAGGGAGTATGCGGGATATCGGGCGAGGATCCGCCTCAGCCGTTCCTTGCGGAGGGTCAGGTCCTGGGTATGGCGGGCGGCATGGAGCCCTATCCAGGGCATGGTCGGACAAGCGGACAGTGCGGCTGCCAGGGCCTCGCCCAGGTCCTCCCCGCCCGTGACGTAGCCATGGTAAAGGTGTTCGGCCGCGTCATCGAAGCCAGGAAAGGCTTCACGCCAGTAATCGAGCTGACCGTGACCGTTGGCCAGGCCGGAAACGAACTGGAAGAGGAGACCCGTGCTCCGCTTGAGCTGGTTGTGGACCCCTGTGGCGAAACGATCGAGCATGTCCAGGACGGGCTGATGGTCCGGCACCTGGCGTTCCATCTGGATGGCCGTGATCAGGCCCATGGGGGTGCCTGTCACATCCGGATAGCGAGCCGATAGGAGCCATTTGTTGTATCCACCGCTGCGCCCCTCGCGGTAGGTCGAGCCGGCCGTCACCCATTTCAGATGGAGGCCTTCAGCCTGGTCGACGAAGCGGAGCCGGCCGCCCTGGCGGAAGAAACGGTACCCCAGTTCATGGTCCTCGCATCCATAAAGGGTGAAGGTTTCGTCGAATGCGAGGTCCCGCAGGGTTTCCGCGAAAAACGAGGTATAGCCGCCGATCCAGTAAGGGAAGCATTGGTCCGGGGCCAGGCGGTGAAACAGGGACCAGTCTCCTACCGTCTCCAGCCACTCCATCATCCCGTTGTACTTGGGGTGGCCACGCCAAGTGACCCGGCCCGCCCCCATGACCAGGGGGTCATGGTGCCTCGCATGGAAGGCCAAGTGGGCCCGCAGGACGCCGGGGGAAGGGATGATGTCATCGTCGATGAACATGGCGAGGGGAGTGCGGACCTGAGCCAGGCCTGTGTTCCGCACCGCGGAAAGGCCCCTGCGCAGATCGTGCCTGAAGACCCTGGTGCTCCTGTGCAGGGGCGAGTCCGGTCCGGGTGCCGCGCCCCCCCCATCCTGGACGACGATCACGTCGAAGGCATCAAGTCCGGCATCCTGTTCTTCCAGTCCGCGGAGCATTTGCGCCAGGACCTCCTCCCTGCCGGACATGGTCGGGATGATGATGGTCATTTCCTTCATGGTGCCACTCCATTCGTCACCGGTAAGTCCCGCAGGCCCGGGTTTCGCCGCCATGAACGCGGTCCTTCGCAAAAGGAAGGGATGCCAGTGTAGGGGACCCGGAAGAACATAGGCAAGGGCGGTGCCATCTGCGCGGACCTGGAGCATATGGAATAAATGCTGTGGATCTGTTCCCATGTAGGGAACCCGGCCTGACAAGAGGGATGCCGATGAAATTGAATCTGGGATGCGGAAGAAACTACCAGGGCGGATGGATCAACGTGGACCTCTACCCCGCCGTCAGGCCCGACGTCGTCCATGATCTGGAAAATTTCCCGTGGCCCTTCGAGGACCAGTGCGCTGAGGAGATCCTCCTGCAGCATGTCCTGGAGCACCTCGGCAAGGACAATGCCACCTTCCTGAAGATCATGCAGGAGCTCTACCGGGTGTGCGCCCCGGGCGGCACCATCCGGATCATCGCGCCCCACCCTCGCCACGACGATTTCCTCCAGGATCCCACCCATGTGAGGGCCATCGTCCCCGAACAGTTCCGGCACTTCTCCGTGGACGTGAACGAGGACTGGATCCGTGAGAACCATGCCAATACGCCCATGGCCGTTCAACTGCGGATCAATTTCGAGGTGGTTTCTTCGGAATGGGCCCTGGATCCCGCCTGGGAAGAGGCGTTCCGGTCGGGAGCAGTGTCCCGGGAGGTTTTGGAGGCCGCCATGCGCGACCGGAACAATGTCATCCGGTCGGCGGAGATCGTCCTCAAGGCCGTGAAGCCCTACCGCAGGAACCCCAAACCTGGAAATCAGGGAGGTACCCGTTGAACGAAAAATGGGTAAGGGGGAGGATCCGGAACGCGTTCCCTGCCAAGGTCGCCATCCCCGAAACGCCCGTGCTCACATCCTTCAAACAGGGGGCATGGGTCTAACTCAGGATGACCCTGTAGGTTTCCGGCTGGACCATCCCCTTGATCTTACAAATGTTTATTATTTCCTGCTCGAGCGCTGCCCCGGAGGCCAAGGCCGCCACCAGCGCCGCAGCGGGGGCCAAACCGAGCCCGGTTTCCAAGGACCGCACGGGTACCCCATCAAGCGACGAGGATTTTCCGGAGGCGCTGCGGTCAGTGACAGCGAGCACCGCGATCCCTTCCTGGCGCAACCGTTCCGAAGCCAGTCTGGCCAGAGGCGTGGCCCCACAGACGATGACGCTTGGATGCCCCAGGGCCAGGATCCGATCGACCGCGAAGTCCAGGGCTTCGAGCGGGGCAAGGATGGCGTCCAGGCGCCCCCGGATTCGCTCCCTGGCCTGGTTGAAAGCCAGAGTTCGGGCCTGGCCGGGCTCTGGTCCGGTCGAAGGCAGCGGAGCCACAAGATGGACATTCGCGGATGAAGCGGGGAGCCCAGTTGCTGAAGGGCCAGGGACCACCTGGATGGCGGGCTGGCTCCCGTCGCCCAACATGGAGATCAGGACCTCCACCAGGATGCGGGGCCTGGTCGTGCGCCCCTCCTGGACCATCAGCGTCACCGGATCCGCGTCCTTGAATGCCTCGAGGAACGCTGCCACAGACTCCACGATGAGCCGGCGCGGGCTTCCTTCGGGCAACAGGAAGACCTCGGCGCCCGGGGCCGGTTTGGCCAGGGCCAGGGCCTCCTGGAAGAACCTGCGGTGGTCATCCATCCTGGCTTCCCATTGGAAATGTTCGAGCACCGCCATCCGGGCCGCTCTGCCCAACCGAGCGCGGAGCTCGGGATCCGATCGGAGCCGCTCGATGGCGTGCCTGAAGGCCTCGGGCTCGCGCGGCACGATCAGGGCGCTTTGCTCATGGATGAGAAACTCCGGCACGGTTCCGACGTCCGTGGTGACGATGGCCCGCTCCATGGCGGCGGCCTCCAGCAGTGAATTGTTGTGCCCTTCGTTCAGGGAAGCGCACACGTAGACATCGATGGAATCGTAGAAGCCACGCATCTCATCGAACCCCAGGAGCCGGTCCGCGTAGCCGCAGACAACCAGCCTCACACCCGGCAGATCGCCCAGGGGAAGGATGAATTGTTCGAAGCCTTTGACCGATGCTTCCCGATTGCCGGCCCAGCCCACCCGCAGCGAGGACTCCAGGGCAGGAGGCGGCGCGGAGGGACGGAAATGTTCCGTGTCCACGCCGTGGGGAAGCCGCACGATGTCCGGAAGCTCGGGGCGGAAGATGGCCTGAAGCCGTGCGCTCACCGCGTAGGTCCGGCTGAACCAGCCCCGCAGATTGCGGCAAAAAGCGGGGAGGTCCTGCCCCTCCCAACTGACATGGGAGCGGATCCCGGCGACCCATTTGAAGGGCTGCCGGGGCATCCCCTCCGGCACCAGGTTCCATTCCAGGGGGTGCACCAGATCGTACGCCGCTTCTTCGAACGTGTCGCCCAGGTAGGCGATGTCGATATCCAGCTCGTCCGCCAGTTGGGCCTGCAGGGTCCTTGCGTGGCGCTCGAAGATCCAACCCGGGTAGTCCGCGATGAGCAGGACCCTTGGCCGCGGAACAGGAGGTCGAACGGTGTTATGGTCAGGGGAGGAGCAGATGGTCACGCGGGAACTCCAGGGGATCAATTCCGGTATGCAAATATTACGCCGTAGAAAACCAGGAGGGCGGTCCAGAATGGTTCAAGGGGCTTCCTCCCACCTGCGCTGGGGATGGACTCTTCGATGAGATTCTCGGTAGGAATGGTCCCATGTCCGCACTCGCCCGATTGAATCGGGCCCCCTCGCCAGGTTCCCCGGCCTCCCCGGCCCAGGGCCAGACCCGCGATGCTTTCGGCTTCAAATGGGCCCGCCGGGACACCTACGAGTCCCCCGCGGTGCAGGAAGCGACCCGCGCGTGGTTGTTCGAAAGATACTGCGAGGGCGCTCCGGAGCGTCTTGCAAGCTGGCTCGCTGAAGGGGGCGGCAGGAAGCTGATCCTGGACGCGGGCTGCGGTTCCGGAAACTCGGCCCTGCTGTTTTTTGGCGACCACCTGCGACACCATGACTATCTCGGGGTGGACATCTCCTCTGCCGCGGAGGTCGCCCGCACACGGTTCGAGGAGCGCGGCCTGCCGGGCGATTTCCTGCAATGCAGCCTGCTGGACATTCCTGTTCCGGACGGATCCTTTGACTTCATCTTCTCGGAAGGGGTCCTGCACCACACCGATGATCCCCAGGCCGCGTTCCGGGCCTTGGTCCGCAAGCTGGCGCCCGGCGGGCGGTTCCTCTTCTACGTCTATGCCCGCAAGGCCGTGATCAGGGAATTCACCGATGACCACATCCGGGCGGAGCTCCAGGGCTTGAGCGACCCTGAAGCCTGGGCGGCCCTGGAACCCTTGACGAGGCTTGGAAGGACCCTCGGGGAAATGAAGGCGACCATCGAGGTGACCGAGGACGTTCCCATGCTCGGGATCCGCAAGGGGACCTGGGATCTCCAGCGCTTCTTCTACTGGCATGTCTGCAAGGCCTTCTACCGTGAGGATTGGACCTTGGATGAGATGAACCATGTCAATTTCGATTGGTTCCGCCCCGCGAACTGCCACCGGCAGACCCCAGACCAGGTCAAGGGCTGGATCGATGGCGTCGGCCTCGAAATCGAGCACTTCCTGGTGCAGGACGCCGGCATCACTGCGGTCGCCCGCAGGTCATGAGAAAGCCAGGCAGGTGCAGGGCCCGTTCCCGGCCGCTCAGACCAACCGGTTGCGCAAGCTCCTCAGAAGGTGCCGCTTAGCCAAGGACCCTGCGCTGCCGTCATCCAGGTTGATGTCCGTGAGGCGGATCATGCCATCCTGGCAGGCCACGACAGGATCGCCTTCCACGGGGAAGCAGATCTGCCCTGGAACGGCCAGAAAGGGTCCAGGCGCAACCCAGCGCTCGGCCCGCCAAATGGTGACCCGTTCGCTGCCTTCCAGGAAGGTGAACGCTCCGGGGTACGGACGCGAGGTCGCCCGGATGAGCCGCATGATCCGGTCCGCAGGCATGGCCCAATCGATCCGGCCGTCCTCCGGTCTTCGCGGATAACATCGGAGACTGGCATTGCTTGCCGAGTCTTGGGCCTGGGAAAGGGCCTGGCCCGTGGCGACCAGCTGCACGGCCTCGGCCAACATTTCAGGTACCCGGCGATCGAGCCAAGCGATGACATCGCTGATGTAAATGTCATCGCTGAGGGGGAAATGAGCTCTCAACAGGACGGGACCCGCATCCAGTTCCGGGATCATTTCATGGATGCAGAGCCCGACGAGCGGCTCTCCGTTGAGAATCGCCCAGTTTGGGCACGCGTTACCGCGGAAGCGTGGCAGGTCCCCTGCGTGGGCGTTGAGAACACCCCAGGGAAACAAGGCGAGAGTGGACTGGGCGATCATCGTCAACCAGTTCATTGAAATCGCGATATCGCATTGTGCCGCCTTGATCTGGTCCTGGCGGTCAGGTTCGTTGATACGGGCGTCGGCGAAAAAGGTTGCACCCTGATCGCAGGCGAGCTGGCGAAAATCCTCGGGGCCGGCTCCCGAGTGAGGCTCGGCCCGGCAGGTCATGACGAGCGGGATCTCGTGCCCAGCCGCCGCCACCAGGCGGGCAGCGTCCAGCAGCATTCGGGTCCGTCCGATAATCGCGACTCTCATGCCCCTGGGGCCTCCGAATATCGAGCAAGTATCCGGGGGGTGGCGAATTCCACATCATCCCTCCTGGCCAGGAGGGACCTGAGGTAGGTGCGCGTGCCGCAGCCAGGGTTGCAGAAAGGACGACATTCGGCCTCGGTCAGTGACGCCATGGGACGCCCGTTCATGAATTTCTTGAGATTTTCATAAGTATCCATATCGGCCATGTTCAGGACCACGTGGATGGGATGGAAATCAAAGATATGCAAACCCTTGTCCTGGAGGAGGGGGAGCGGAGCGGACCAGTCCCATTCTGGAAAGGCCGCTATCACGTCATCTTCCCAGAAATAGGGCAGCCGGACCAGGCGCCGTCCACGGGGCCCGCAGTGCAAGGTGGTCGCCTGGAGGTGCGGGTGGAACGGGAGAAGGATGGAAAGATCCACTTCGATGGGTGTTCGCCTGCAAACCGTTGCCAGGAAAGGGGTGGATTGGTAGAGCCCATGCGTGCGCATGGAGACCGCCTCCGGTACGATCGATAGGCAATGGTCAAGGATGGCTTCCGGCGACCGGCCGTGGTCAGAGCCGGCCAGCATGTTCGGATGGATCCCGAGTTCGAAGCGATCGGATTCTCGCCTGAGTTCGTTCAGTACCCGGGCTATCGTGGGTGACGAAAAAGGTAGCCGGGACGCCTGCCTGGTTGCAAAGGTCGGCACAGAGCCTGATGGCCCAGTCCGGCGCCCAATCAATATCGAAAGTAATCGCTGTATTTGGCACCCTTTTTTGCGTCATGCCCACGGCTCAACCTCCTGGTGCGTAAATGGGTGGTTCGGGCCGGCCCAGGTGCTTGGCCGTGGCTTTTATTTCATCCTCAATTTCCCTTGCGAAGGCAGGGGTGCCGATCAGGCAGGGCAACTCCTGGGAAACCCCTTCCTCCAGACTGCGTATGGGGATGCCCAGGAGTCTTTTCATCGGGCCTCCCGCAGTCCTGTCGGTCAAACAACGCACCGTGAGCCCCTTTTGGCACGCCAGGCCCAGCAGGCTGGGCGCGGCACGTCCGGCACCACACACGATGATCTCGCGGTGTCCGTCCGCGACCATCCGGTCCAGTAGAGAAAAATACCTGAGTTCAACCAGGAGGGCGCGACCGCACGCGAACAACTGATCCAGGTTGAACGGATCGACTGGGGTTGGCCCCGTGGGCCGCCTGCCGAGGTCGGTCATTCCATCCCGCGCCTGGACCAGCTGCTGTGAGCCCGGCAGGAACTGGATCAACGTGTCGAGACCGGGCATGGCCCTGGGGATGTCATCGCTTCGGATCGCTTCGGCGGTTTCGGATGCGAGTTCCGCCAGCGGTCGTTTCCGGGCGAGCAGGATGAGGGTCGGAGTCTGCCGGAGCACCATGAAGTCATCCCAGAACCGGGTGGCATCCATGACGAGGTGATCCAGGTAGTCCTCCAGGCAGGAGCGTTCGGCCAGCAGATAGGCGATCCCATAGCGGTCTGCGATCCCCCTGAAATCGCTCCCTGGGTAGGGGTAGTTGCCGTAGACGAGAAGGAATTCATCCAGGGGAAGCAGTTTCGTATCCACCAGGCCACCGATGGTGAGAACCGGGTTCGTCCCTCTCTGGATCGCCTGCCAGTGGACCCACCCCACCGGCATCAGCCTGCCGGGCGGCAGTTTGCGCAACTGCTGGAAGACAGCCTCCGACTCCGAGTAGTCCAAGTGGGACATCAGGAATTTCCGCAGGTAATCCCTGACAAGATAGATGGCCGCCAAGGCAAAGTAGGCCATGACGGCCCAGAGGAGCCAAGGGGCCTGTTCCCTGGCGCCAAGGGTGAACAGGGTCAATGAGGGAAGCATGACAGATTCCAGGTAGCGCTCGCTTTCGCCCAGGAACAACATTGGCCTCCACCGGGTCAGGAAGAACCAAAGGACCCCATTCATGACCCAGATGACCAAAAACCTCGCGTCCTGGTGATGGAAACCCTTCCCCGGAGCCAGGCAGACCAGGAGTGCGATCTGGGGAAAGGTGGTCAGCAGAAGATGGAGGAAGTACCTCTCATGGAAAAACCACTCCAGGAAGGCCTGCCTGTCTCCGCGCACGAGTCGGGTGATGGCTTTGCCAGCGGAACCGAGGTAGCGGCTGAAGGGCACGATATGAGGGTAAAGAAAGATCTTCTGTAGATGGGTGAAATACAATGTCGAATGGGCAATTCTTCCCTGCAAGACGCTTACAGTCCTCCCGGCGGTGAGTATCATCGACGCCAGGACAGAAGCCATCATCATCAAGAAGTAGAGCGGGCTGACCAGGAATCCGAAGGACACCCCGAAAAAGAAAAAGACCTGAAAGGAAAAGGTTGCCGTGAAAAGGAGGACGGCCCCAGCCAGGACGCTCACCCCCGCCCACGCAAGACTGCCCGTGGTCCAGGCAAGATAGGCGGACAGGATATGGGCCAGGTACAAACTCTGTCCCGGAATCCGGGCGCTGCCGTTGTAACTCCTCGGGCCGGAACCCACGCGGAGCAACGCTGGGGAAACCGCATAAAGGAAAGCGGCTGCCATCGGAATCCATGGCCCCTCAACTCCCGCTCGCCGCAGAAACCAGTTCGTCGCAGCGAAAACCATGACCGTGTTGGCGGTATCGAATGCTGCCCCGGTAGACATTTCGGCCCATCCGCGGATGTTCTTCGGAAACAACGCCAGGAACAGATGATATCCGAATGGATAAGTGTATTTATGGTTAAGGATAACACTGGGGAGCCGAAGCGGGATCCGGAAACGGCTGCTACGGATCAGCTCGGCGCAATAAAGGTGGAAGTAAGTGTCGGAAACGATCGCGTCCCTGCGCCGGAGTCTCGGGAGGAATCGGATCAGGAAAGCCAACGCCAGGACGGCGATCAGGGCAACCATCGGCATCTCGACCTCGGTGAAATCACTCATTGGGACCAGGGTGGTGCAATTCGCCGACCTCCGGGACGTTTTCCACATCGGCATCCCAGATCACGATCTTCTTGTCTCCAATCAGCGTGAAGGCCCCCGGATAGGGCCTTGTCTGGGCCCGGATGAAGTCCCTGATGCGCCTGGGTTCCCAGGTCCAGTCAATCCGTCCATCCTCGGGAGAACGTTGGGGAAATCGCGTGGCATCCTCTTCCCGCTGGGGAGTCTTGGGGGCGGTGCCGGCGGCGACCTTTGGCATGAATTCCCGAAGCAGTTCCAGGGAGGCGGATTCCGCTCGAGCCATGAGGTCCCGGATCGTGTCCGAACCACCGATGGGAAACGACCTCTGGCCGATGATCTCCCCATCGTCGACCCCATCGGAGAAGTGAAACAAGGAGACCCCGGTTTCGGGTTCTCCATGGATCATGGCCCAGACAAGCGGAGCTCCTCCGCGAAACTTGGGAAGCAGGGACGCATGAATGCCGATGCAGCCGCGAGGGGCCATGCGCCGGATCGAGGCCGGGATCATGTCGGTACCATCCAATCGCCACGAACAATTCCGCCCCGAGGCCCTCCAGGAATTCCCTGCAAGTGGTCATCTTGCCTTCCATGACCAGGATCGGGATGCCATGGGCATGGCCGATATCGCTGAAATCCCGGTGCAGCCGGTTGAGCACCGGGGCCGAGGCATAGGAAATCTGAAAGGCTCTGGGAGCCGTGACGATCCCGACAACCTCCGCCAGACGTTCCTCGATCAGGAGCGTGCAGCACAGGTGCCCGAGCCTGGACGCCCCGAAGAATACCGTCCTCATGAGGCCTCCACGCTTCGCGCCAGGGACTCGACGACCTCTTCGGCTTCCAGGTCGGTCATCCCTGCGTAGAGCGGCAGGGCGATGCTCAACCGGTCGGCAGCGTAGGCGTGGAGGAAGGTCTCCTGCGCGAGGCCGTAGCGCTCCCCGTAGTAGGACAGGGTGTGCACCGCGTGGGTGCCCTGGCGGGTGGAGATCCCTGCCGCCTCCAGGCGGGCCATGAGGTCGTTGCGGAGCCGGTTGAGCCGGTCCACCCGGGACCGGTCGGGCGTGGAAAGATCCTCACCTCCAGTGTAAAGGCACACGTAGGACTGGTATCCATGGGTCCATCCCGGAGGCGTGGAAGGAGGAGCCAGGAACGGGATTTTGGCCAGCAGCCGGTCGTAGCGGGCGGCCCCCTGGGCCCGGGCTTCCAGGATGGCCCGGGCCTTGCGCATCTGGGCGACTCCCAGGGCGCCCTGCAGGTCGGTCATGCGGTAGTTGTAGCCGCGCATCGCGAAGTCCGGCAGCAGGCTGCCGCCATGGTCCTCGTGCCGGGCCAGGTCGCTCTTGCCGGCGCCGTGGTCCCGGAGCGACCCGACCCGGGCGTCCAGGGCGGAGTCGGCGGTGACCAGCATGCCCCCTTCCCCGGTGGTGATGCTCTTGCGCGGATGGAACGAGAAGCAGCCGGCGTCGCCGAAGGTGCCGGCGTGCCGGTCCAGGATGCGGGCGCCGAAGGCGCAGGCCGCGTCCTCCACCACCTTGAGGCCGAACTCCCGGGCCAGGGCGAGCACGCCCTCCATGTCTGCGCAAAGCCCGAACAGGTGCACGGGCATGATGGCCTTGATGCTGCGCTCCCGGTCCTGGCAGAGGATCTCGCGCGCCTCGGCCAGGTCCAGGTTGAAGGTCCTCAGGTCGATGTCGCAGAAGGCCACCCTGGCGCCGGTGTATTCCACAGCGTTGGCGCTGGCCACGTAGGTGAAGGAGGGGACCAGCACCCGGTCCCCTTCACCGATGCCCAGGGCGGCCAGGGCCAGGTGAAGGGCCGTGGTGCAACTGGAACTGGCCTTGGCGAACGGGGCGCCGGTGAAGGCCGCGAACAACCGTTCGAACTCTTTGACGAATGGACCCTGCACCAGCCATCCGCTCTCCAGGGGCTTCCGGATGAGCTCGAATTCAGTCTGGTCGAAACAGGGCTTGGTGATCGGGATTTTCATGGGGCCGTTCCTGGGTCAGGGAAGGAAGACTCTGAGCCACCACTCGAAGCAGAGCAGAGACCAGATGAGCAGCCGGCGATTGGCCTGGCCGGTGAAGTGCTCCTCCATGATCCTGTGCACGGCCTCAGGCTGGAGGTAGGCGTAGATGCGGGCCTCGCGGGCGCCCAGGAGGTTCTTCACGTAGTCGATGCTCTCGCCCTTGAACCAGCTGGCGTCCGGAGCGGAGAACCCCTGCTTGACCCCCCCGGAGTAGCCCCCGGGGACATACTGCGAGAACGCCTTCCGGAGGAGCATCTTGCCGTCCGTGGACGGGTCCAGGAAGCGGAGGGTCTTGGGCCCCACTTCGTTTTCGTTGAGACGAACGATCTCGCCCAGGTCCCTGAGCTTCATGGAGACGGGAACCCGGGTGGCGAAGTCCACCAGCTTGTTGTCGAGGAACGGGACCCGGGTTTCCAGCCCGTGGGCCATGCTCAGCTTGTCCTCCACCACCAGCAGGCCGTGCAGGAACGTCTTGGCCTCCAGGTAGAGGGACTGGTTCACGTAGTCTTCGGGGGAATGCATGGGCAGTGGCCGTCCCTGCAGGACGCCCCGGAACACCTCCTGGCATGGGTGGGCCAGGATCCCGGGGTAGATGTCCGGCTGGTAGAAGGTGGGCTTCAGGCGGTCGGGGATGAGGCGCATCCAGTAGCGGTAGTACTTGTCCGCATAGTGCTCCTGGTCGTCGTTGACCACGGCCCGGTAGTAGCGCCAAGGGTAGCCCGCGAAGAGTTCGTCCCCCCGGCTCCGGAGAGGACCACCTTCACGAACTTGCTGGCCAGCCGGGCCACGTAGAAATTGGGGTAGCTCTGGCCGACCCGCAGGTCCTCCATGTGCCAGATGAGCTGGGGCATCACCCGTTCCATGTCCCCGGCCTTGAGGATGACTTCGTAGTGCTCAGTCTTGTACCGGCTGGACAGGAACTCAGCCTTGGCCCGCTCGTCAAAACCGAGCTCCAGGCCGGACGCGGACGAGAGGTCGAAGCCGCCCGTGAAGGTCTTCAGGTTCCTGAAACTCTGCGCGGCGATGCAGGTGATGGAGCCCGAGTCCATGCCGCCGCTGAGGTAGGAGCCCACTTCCACGTCGCTCACCAGCTGGGAGTTGACGGCCTCCTGGAACAGCCGGTCCAGTTCTTCCAGATACTCCCGTTCGTCCCGGCAGGTCTCCGGCTCATTGAAATCGAAGTCCCAGTACCGAGCGGATCCGGAGGGAACCGGTGTCGCCCAGGTCCAGGGTGAGGGTATGGGCCGGGGGAAGGAGCTTGATGCCCTCGAAAAGCGTGAGGTCGGTGAACACGTTCTGGAACGAGAAGTACTCGTTCAGGGCGGGGACGCATACCTTCACCCTGATATCAGGGTGCTGGATGATGGACTTGATCTCCGAGGCGAAGAGGAAGGTGCCGCCCTGGTACCGGTAGTAGAGGGGCTTGATGCCGTAGCGGTCCCGGGCGATGAAAAGACGATTCGCCTTGGCGTCCCAGAGGGCGAAGGCGAACATGCCGTTGAGCCGCTCCACGCAGCGGGGACCCCACTCCAGGTAGGCATTGAGGAGGACTTCCGTATCGCTGCGGGAACGGAAGGCATGCCCCTTGGCTTCCAGTTCCAGGCGCAGGTTCTGGAAGTTGTAGATCTCCCCGTTGAAGGTGATGACGCAGGAGCCGTCGGTGGATTGCATGGGCTGGTGGCCCAGGGGGGACAGGTCGATGATGGCCAGCCTCCGGTGCCCGAAGCCGACGAAGGAGCTGGTCCAGAAGCCCTCTCCGTCCGGCCCGCGGTGAGCCACTGCGTCCATCATCCGCCTGAGCACCCCCATGGAGACCGGTCGCCCGTCAACGTTGAAGATCCCCGCGATGCCGCACATGGCCTACCGGCAACTTTCCTGGTGGGCCTTGCGCCATTGGATGAGCCGGACCAGGCCGTCCTTCAGGGCCACCCGGGTGCGGAAGCCCAGATCGGCCTCCGCACGGTCCGTGCTGCCGATGCGGTTGGTGACGAAGGTCTGGCCGGCGGGCTCGTACCGGATGGGCAGGCTGGAGCCGGAGAGGTCCAGGAGCAGTTCGCAGATCTCCTTGATGGAAGTCCGGGTTCCGCTGCCGACGTTGTAGAACCGGTCGCTGGCGTCGCTCTTGAGCGCGCAGACGTTGGCCCTGCCCACGTCGGACACGTAGATGAAGTCGTAGCTCTGCGATCCGTCCCCATAGACGATGGGCGGCAGGCCCTGGTCGATGCGGTCCAGGATCTTCATGATCACGGCGATGTAGGTTCCCTTGTAGTCCTGCCGGGCCCCATACACGTTCATGTAGCGCAGGCCCACGTAGGGGAGGCCGTAGCGTTCGTTGTAGGCCCGGCACATGGCCTCGCCGGCGATCTTGGTGGCGCCGTAGAAGGTGCGGTTGTTGAAGGGGTGGTCCTCGGTCATGGGGATCTCCACCGCGTCGCCGTACACCGACGCGCTGGACGAGTAGACCAGGCGCTTGGCGCCATGATGCCGGCAGGCCTCCAGGACGTTGAAGGTGCCCCGTATGTTCACGTCGAAGGCCGAGGCCGGGTATTCGTGGCACTGGAGCAGCCAAAGGGCCGCCAGGTGGACCACCAGGTCCGCGCCCTTCACGGCCGCGCCGAGGATGTCCGGCTGGAGGATCTCGCCGCCGACCTCGTTGATCCGCACCCGGGGGTCCTTGAGGGCATGTTCCAGGTTGCCCAGGGTGCCCCTGCAGAAGTTGTCATAGACCACCACCTGGCCCACGTCCTCCTTGAGCAGCTCGTCCACCACGTGGGAGCCGATGAAGCCCGCCCCTCCCACCACCAGGATCCTGGCACCGCGGATATCCGCCATGGCCTACCTCCCTTCCCCGGTCACGGGGGTGTCTTCGCCCCAGTCAAGGCAGCGCAGGATCCCGCCGTCCTCCCGGTAGCGCCAGCCACTCCGGGCGCAGGTCAGGACGCCTTGGGCGTCCGGCCCATGAAGCCGGGCCCCGTGGCGGCTCATCCAGCCGGCACGGACCGCCGGGACGCCCAGCATGAGGGCATAGTCGGGGACGTCCGTCGTGACCACGGCGCCAGCGCCGATGAAGGTGTACCTCCCGATGGTGATGCCGCAGACGATGGTCGCGTTGGCTCCGATGGAGGCCCCCCGGCGCACCAGGGTGCGCCGGTTGTGGGAACTGCCCTGCTGGGGGAATTCGCACCGGGGGTCGGGGATGTTTGTGAAGACCATCGAAGGACCGCAGAAGACATAATCTTCCAGCTCCACTCCGTTGTAGATGGAGACGTTGTTCTGGATCTTGCAGGAATCGCCGATCCTGACGTCCGGCCCAACCATGACGTTCTGGCCCAGAGTGCAATCGCGCCCCACCTCGGTTCCCGGCAAAAGGTGGGTAAAGTGCCAGACCTTGGTGCCGGGGCCCAGGGTGACGCCCGGGTTGATGATGGCGGTGGGGTGAACGAAGGCTTCCATGCTCCCTACCCTCTCACGGCTGCCTGGCGGATTCGATAGGCCAGTTCGATGGACGGCCGGGCATCGGCGATCCCCGGTCCGGATCCGGCGAGGATGTCCCGGTAGACTTCGGTGTGAAGTTCGGTGAATCCGTCTGAGAATTCCACGTCCTCGCCGTCCATGCTGAGCGCGCGGTAGGACCCTCTGCCCAGCTTCCGGGCTTGGGCGGGAACGTCCCGGGGGTCCAGGGACAGCGACCACCGCACATCGGCCCTGGCCAGTTCGAGCGTGCCGGAGAGCCTGCGCTCGTCCCTGCCTTCCACTTCCAGTGCGGAGGGAGCCCCGAAGATCCACAGGAGCATGTCGAACAGGTGGATCCCGATGTTGGTGCCCAGGCCCCCGGACTTCTCCATCTGGCCCTTCCACGAGGTGTGGTACCACCGCCCCCGGGGGGTGACGTAGGACAGTTCCACCCGGAACCGCTTCTGCGCGGGCGCCCGGTCCACCCGGGCCTTGAGGTCCCGGACGGCGGGATGCCGCCGGAGCTGAAGAATGGTCCAGATCTTCCGCCCGGTTTCGGCCTCCATGACTTCCAGGGCGTCAAGGTTCCAGGGGTTGAGCACCAGGGGTTTCTCACAGATGGCGTCGGCCCCGATCCTCAGGGCGAAACGCACGTGGGCGTCATGCAGGTAGTTGGGAGAGCAGATGGAAACGAAGTGGATGCGCCGGGCCTCCTCCATGCGGCGCAGCTTCTCCGCGTATCGGTCGAAGCGCTCGAACTCCACGAAGAACGGCACGTCCAGGGAAAAACGGTCCAGGATGCCGACCGAATCGTGGTGGTCCAGGGCCGCCACCAGGATGTTCCCGGTGTCCCGGATGGCGGCCAGGTGGCGGGGGGCGATGTAGCCTCCGACACCGATGATGGCGAAATTGCGGGTCATTCAATCTCCAAGGAGTTTGCGCCTGAGCTTGATCCGGGTGAGCGCCTCGACGCTGGAACGCTGCTCGGCGCCGAACTTGCGCTCGACCAGGTCCAGGTAGGCGGGGGTGGTGAAGTAACGGTGCCAAGCCTCGTCGCGGAACCGGAGCACCTGTTCGGGGCTGAGATGCCGGGTGGGCATGGGCTGGCACTCATAGCCCAGGAAGGCGAAGGCCTCGAAGCTGTCCGGCAGGGCCCAGCCGTTCTGCTTGCAGGTATGGTAGATGGGGCTGCCGGGCAGAGCCTGGCAGGTGTACATGTTGGCGAACTCGGTGTTGAGTTCCAGGGCCAGGTCCAGGGTCTCCTCCATGGTCGCCAGGGTGTCCTCGGGGAAGCCGAAGATGTAGTTGGCCCCGACGCTGATCCCCGCCTCCTGGATCATCCGCACGATGGCGCGGATGTTCACGTCCTGGAAGGAGCCCTTGGACACCTGTCGGCGCACCATCTGGTTGCCGGCCTCGATGCCGAGCCCCAGCCAGTTGATGCCGGCCCGCTTGAACAGGTCCAGATACCTGGGCTGCACCGTGTCCACCCGGGCGTAGGACCAGGAGCGGAGCCGGTACCCGCGCTCGACGACCATCTCCAGCAGCGGTTCGAAGTAACGGCGGTCCAGGAAAAACATCTCGTCGCAGATGCGGATGGTCTCCACACCCATCCGGTGCAGCTTCTCGAATTCGCCGATGATGAATCCGGGGGACCAGAAGCGCATGCCGGCCGAGTCCGCGGCGGCGATCCCTTCGCCGTTGTCGGTGCGGTTCACAATGTTGATCATGCAGAAATCGCACTTGAACCGGCAGCCCAGGGAGGTATAGAGCGCGGCAAACGGCGAGCGCAGGTCCAGATTGTAGTCGGCATGCCAGAGGTGGGCCCGGTAGAGGTCCAGCGGCCTCTCCCTGCATGGGAGCAGGTCCCAGGCGTAGCCCGGCAGGTCCAGGTCCATGCGCTCCTGGGGCACCACCCGCTGGGGCGGGTTCAGCATGGGGCGGCCATGCACCTTGTGGCCGATGCCGGCGATGCGGGCCAAGTCGTCCCCGAGGTCAGAGCCCAGAAGATCGTGCAGGGCGTAGACCCCTTCGTTGAGCAGCACCAGGTCCACGAACGGCAGCGCCAGCACCTCCCGAGGCAGGGCGCTCACGTGCGAGCCCACCAGGCAGAGGGGGTAATCGGGGTGGGCGGCCTTCAGCGCCGTGCCCAGGCGCACCGCGCCGATCATGCTGGTGGTGCCCGAATTGGGGTTTTGACCGTAGAGCACGAAACACACCAGCCGCGGATCGGCCTCGCGGATGCGCTGGATCGCCTGGGCGTCCGTGAGCCGCTCGGCCGTGCAGTCCAGGATGGCGACGCCATAGCCCTTGGACCGGCAACTCTGGGCCAGGAGCAGGCTCCAGGTGGGCGGCTCGATGGCGCTGAAGTCCCTGCTCAGTTCCTGGTAGGCGTCGGCCGAGGCATCCGGCGTGACGAACAGGACATCGAGGCGGCGGTTCATTTATAGGCCATTCAGCACGGAACAGAGTTCCAGGATGGAATCGGGATTCAGATCAGGGTAGTTGCCGATATAGAAGCCATAGAAATGGATGTGCTCGGCCTGGGGGAATCGCTCCAGCTGGCGGGAGGCTGGGTGGCTGCGCAGGTAAGGCTGGCGCAACTGGTTGCCGCCCCCGGAGGTGCCGCGCCGGAATTCCACTCCGTGGCCCCGGAGCGCGTCCACCACCCGGTCGCGGAACGCCGGGTCCGCCTCGCGCAGGACCAGGGTGAAGGCGTAATTACAGCTGCCCTCGGTGGCGAAGTCGGTGCGGTACCTGGCGGAGTCCAGGTTGTCCAGGAACAGTTTCAGGTTGCGCCGGCGCAGCTCGTTGTTGCGGTCCAGCCGCTTGAGCTGGGCCCTGCCCAGCACGGCGTTGAGTTCCGTTGAGCGCACGTTGTAGGCGGGGTAGGCGAAGATGAAGTCGGGGTTCAGGTCCGGGTGCTCCCGCCGGTAGCGTTCCTTCAGTCCGGCCGAACTGGATTCCCGCACCATGCCGTGGGAGCGGAGCATCCGGAACACTTCGTGCAGGTCCGGATCGCCGGTGCAGACCATGCCCCCCTCGATGGTGGTCAGGTGGTGGGCGTAGTAGAACGAGAAGTTGGAAACCAGGCCGAAAGTGCCCAGTTTGCGTCCTTCGAAGGTTGCGCCGTGGGATTCGCAGACGTCCTCGACGAGGGGGATGCCCCGGGCCGCCAGCTCATCCAGCAGCTCCCGGGTGAGGCCGTTGTAGCCCAGGATATGGGTGAGAAACACCGCCCGGGTGCGCGGGGTGAGGGCCGCCAGCACCTGGGCCGGGTCCATGCCCAGGGTGTGCGGGTCGATGTCCACGAACACCGGGGTGTGCCCGCACTGGAGGGTGGAGGCGATGTCCGAGACCCAGGTGATGGTGGGCACGATGACTTCGCCGGGGCCGCGGGTGTAGGCCAGGGCGGCCATGGTCAGCAGGTTGGCGGACGCCCCGGAATTGACGAACACGCTGTGGGCGCAGCCCAGCCAGGACGACCACTCCGCCTCGAACGCGGCCACGTTGCGGGACTGGGTGAGGATCGGGTCGTCCCCCAGGAAGGCGATGAGCGCGTCCAAGTCCTCCCGGGGGATGTTGTTGCGCATGAGCGGCCAGGGGCTAGGCATGGGCGGCGCTTTCGAGATACCACCGGCAGGTGAGTTCCAGAGCGCGGGCGAAGGGCACCCGGGGCAGCCAGCCCAGGGCCAGGAGGGCGGAGCCGTCCAGGCATTTCCGGGGCATGCCGTCCGGCCGGGTCGGGTTGAAGACCAGCTGGCCGCCGTACCCCACCGCCGTGCGCACCGCTTCGGCCAGTTCCCGGATGGAGAGGTCGGTCCCGGTGCCCAGGTTGATGGGAAGGTCGCCGTCGTAGCGCTCCATGGCCACCAGACAGGCCTCAGCCAGGTCGTCCACGTAGATGAACTCGCGCCGGGGCGCGCCGGTGCCCCAGACCTCCACCGCAGCCGAGCCACGGGCCTTGGCCTCGGCCATGCGGCGGATCAGGGCGGCGATCACGTGGGACTGTTCCGGGGAGAAATCGTCGCCGGGGCCGAAGGCGTTGGCCGGGATGGCGGAGATGTAGGGCAGGCCGTATTGCCGGCGGTAGGCCCGCACCAGGACCATGGCGCTCAGCTTGGAGGTGGCGTAGGCCTCGTTGGTGGGCTCCAGGGGACCGGTCATGAGCGCTTCCGGGGCCATGGGCTGGCCGCAGTCCCGAGGGTAGCTGCAGGAACTGCCCAGGTTCAGGAGCTTCTCCACCCCGAGCCGGCGCGCCGCTTCCAGCAGGTTGCAGGCGACCCGCAGGTTGTCCAGCATGAGCTCGGCCGGGAAGCGCTCGTTGGCGGCGATCCCGCCGGAACGCCCGGCGGCCATGTAGACCTGGGTGGGGCGCTGCTCGGCGAATAAGTCCTGGACCTCGTCCGGGCGGGCCAGGTCCAGCCCGGAAGGCTCAGGCAGGAGCGGCGCCCCCATGCGCCCCAGGACCCGGCGCAGGCCTGCGCCGATGAGGGTGTCGCCGCCCGCCACGAAGACCCTCCGCTCCCTTCCCGCCATCAGATGACCTCGCGGATGTCCGCCAGTTCGCGGAAATCCGGGCTGACCGGGCCGGCCTCCAGCAGGGAATAGTCCTCCTCCCGGTTGAAGGCGATGATCTGGCTGCCCGTGGTGTCGAAGCGGAACGGCACGTGGATGAGGTCGCGCAGGGCCGCCCGCACCTGGGCCTGGCGGGCCGGCGGAGCGAACAGCACGAGGAAGCCGCCGCCGCCGGCGCCGGTGAGTTTGCCCCCGGTGGCCCCGGCCTGCCGGGCCCGGCCGTAGAGCTCGTCCACCAGGGGATTGGAAACCCTGGCGCTCAGGCTGCGCTTGGCCATCCACGCTTCGTGCAGGAGCCCGCCGAAGGCGCCCAGGTCCTGGCAGCTGTTGAGCAGCTCCAGGCCCCGGTCCACCAGCTGATGCATGAACCGCATCTGCGCCTGCCGGGCGTCCAGGTCCAGGGCGTAGGAGTCGGCCACCTCCGAAGCGGTGCGCTTGATGCCGGAATAGAACAGCATCAGGTGGTCGTTCAGCTCCTGGACCCGCTCCCGGGAAATCAGCACAGGGTGCACCGTATGCCCGCCACCTGGGTGGAAGCGGATGTAGTTGAAGCCGCCATGGGCGGCCAGGATCTGGTCCTGGCAACCCACCGTTTCCCTGAGCACCTCCCGCTCGATGTGGATGCCTTCCCGGGCCAGCTGATCCTTGGTGGGCATGAAGCCCTTGAGGGCGTGCACCGCATGCAGGAGGCCCACGGCGAAGGAGGAGCTGGAACCCATGCCGCTGCGGGCGGGCAGGTCGCCGACATGGTGGATCTCCACGCCCCGCTCGATCTCCAGGAAGCGCAGGATCTCCCGGGCCGCGGGGTGGACGATCTGGTCGAGGCTGTTGCAAGTCTCGATCCGGGACCAGACGATCCGGTGTTTGTGCTCGAAGAAGGGCGGCAGGTAGCGGCAGGTGAGGTAGCAGTACTTGTCGATGGTGGTGGCCAGGACGGCGCCGCCGTGCTGGTCGGACCACGTCGGGTAGTCGGTGCCGCCGCCGAAGAAGGAGATCCTGTAGGGAGTCCGGCTGATGATCATGCCCCCCTCCGCGGCTGCAGGGCCGATTCTGCCCGACGATAGGATTCAGGGGTCCCGATGTCCATGAAGAGGCCTTTCGCGGTCATGCTGTAGAGTCCCTGAGTGATCCATTCGGGGAAAATGTCGCGTTCCAGTGAGACGGGGCGCCCGTGAGGGATGGCGGAGATCCAGGAGCGATCCAGGAGGTAGATCCCCGCGTTGATCAAGCCCGGCGAGGGTACCCCATCCTTTTCGGCAAACCGGGTGATTTGCCCAAGCCGATTGCGCTCGACCCGGCCGAACCGGCTGGCGTCGTCCACCCGGGCGAGCAGGAGGGAGGCTTGCAACTCCCGGGCCAGATGCCAGGACCAGAACCGGCGCAGGTCGGTGCGGAACAGGGAGTCCCCGTTGGTCACCAGCATACGGGCGCCGTCTACCTGGCCCAGGGCCAGGCGCACGGCTCCGCCGGTGCCCAGCGGAGTCTCTTCCACGGAGTATCGCACCGTCATCGAGCCGAAACGCTCCCCGACCGCGGCGCGCACAGTCTGGGCCATGAACGAGGTGCACAGCACCACGGTGCGCACCCCCGCCGCCTCTAGACCCTCCAGCAGATGGAAGAGGAACGGCCGCCCGCACACCTCCGCCAGCACCTTGGGCCGGTCCGCCACGGCCTCCCGCAGCCGGGTGCCCAGGCCTCCTGCCAGGACCAGCGCTTCGGGGAGCGGCCCGGCGCCCATGGTCAAAGATTCTTGTATGGCGGGCGGCCGAACATGCGAAAGCCCTTGAGCAGCTCCCGGATGCCCTGCTCCAGGGAGCGCTTCGCCTCGAACCCCGCCTCGCGCAAACGCTGGTTGGAAACGATATAGTTGCGCTTGTCGGGGTCGCTGCCCAGTTCCGAAAACTGGATGTGGAAGCTCGGCACCTGTTCCTTGATCTTCAGGGCCAGTTCCTCCTTTGATAAATTGGCGGTGTCCAGGCCCACATTGAAGGGGCGGCCGACCATGGCCGGGGCGTTGCCGATTGCGTGCAGGAAGCAGTCGGCCACGTCCCGCACGTGCACGTAGTTGCGCTTGAAGTCCTTCTCGAAGATGACGATGTAGCCGTCGGTGGCGGCGGTGTAGGTGAAGTGGTTCACCAGAAGGTCCAGGCGCATGCGCGGGGACATGCCGAACACCGTTGCCAGGCGGAAGGTGATGGTGTTGTCCGCCTGCAGCAGTTCGGTCTCGGCGTCCACCTTGGTGCGCCCGTAGAGCGAGATGGGCTCCAGTGGCGTCTCCTCGGTGCAGTGCAGGTCCCCGGACCTGGCGCCGTAGCCGCTATTGGTCGTGGGGTAGACCACCAGCTGGCCAGGTCCGCGCAGGAGCTTGATCAGGCGGATGGCGTCCAGGTTGGTCGTGGCAGCCGCCCAGGGGTCCAGGTCGCAGGCCGGGGCCCCGACGATGGCGGCCAGGGGGATGATGACATCGGCCTGCCGCACCAGGGGAGCCAGGGTCCGCTCATCGCGCGCGTCGCCGAAGACGAACTCGAAGTTTTCGTGGGCGGCCAGGTGGAACAGGCTGTTCTGGTTGTAGCGGAGGTTGTCGAGGCAGGCGACCCGGTGCCCGGCAGCCAGCAGGCGCTCACAGAGGATCGAGCCCAGGTAGCCCGCGCCGCCGGTGATGAGGATTCTATGGTTCATGGGGAGGCCTTTGTGGGAGCGGGAATGGAATAAGCCATGCACGGGGGATCGGGATGCCAATGTAGGGGGGCCGAAGGAAACTTCGCAAGGAAGCCTGGCTCAGCCGGGTCAACCCGCAAGTGTGGAATAACTATTGCACATCTGTTTCCATGGGGTGAGACCCGGCCACTCCCGAGCCGGACTGCCCGAAAGTGTGGGGAACCATGACGTTTGGCACGCAACGAAACCGATCGATCCTCTTCATGCCCTTGGAGTTTCCCGGGTGGGAACTGGGCAAGCCCCATAGCTATACGGTGACGTTCGGCCTGGAGGACGGGATGCGGGCCAACGGTGCCAGGACCTTCGTCCTGCCAGTATTCCCCCCGCCCCCTTTCAGTCAGGAATCGTGGCAGGATCGCGCCCCTGAACTGGCTGGTGGAATGCCCTACGACCAGGCTTGGGTGGGGCTGGTGCACGCCCGGTTCAGCCCTGGGTTCTGCGCATGGTTGAAGGAAAAGGTGCCGGTCCGGGTGGGAATGCTGTTCGAATCCATGTCCTACACGGACATGGAACGCGAAGAGAATTCGGCCCTGGCCGGACGGGAGGAGCACGTCTTTCGGCAGATCCACGCCCTCGGCCTCACTCACGTCCTGTGTGGAGACGAGCGGGATGCTGGCGTGATCGAGGCAACGGGGGCGGCCCGGGCCGTGTGGTTTCCCTCGGCTGTGCCCGAGCGGTTTGTCGGACGCAGCTATCGGCCGCCTTCGATCAATCGGGCGGCTTTCTTCGGCAACTTCTACAGTGAAGAGCGTCGCCAACTGGTTTCCCGGCCTGGGATCCACAGCATTCTCTCTTTTCCCCGGGGACCGGAACTCGGGACGGATCTGCCCGCAGGCTTTGACGACGTCCATGCATGGATGGTGCAGGCACTCCGGGCGAAGGAGGGGTCGACAAAGGAGATTCATGCCCGCTATGTCCAGGAACTCAGGCGCCTGCGCTTCGGCATTTTCCAAAGTTGGATGGGGGGACTGCCCCTGTGGAACGGGGTCGTCAATCTTCCCAGCTTCGTCAAGGCCTATGCCGGGCGGGTCATTGAAACCATGGCTGCCAATGTGCCGATGGTGTCCTGGGAGGTTCCTGAACGTCCCCGGAACCTCGCTCTTTTCGAAGACGGCAAGGAAATCCTTCTTTTTCAAAGGCAGCGTGTGGAAAATATGGTGGAGCATTTGAACCGGCTGCACCAGGATCTGGCTCATGGCCGGCGGATCGTCGAGGCCGCCCGGCAAAAAGTGCTCCGTTACCATACGAGCGAACACCGCGTGCGTCAGATGTTCGATTGGATCGATGACGGGATGGTGCCGGATTATGGCTGCTGACACCCCAGGGAGCGGGCCATGTCCGGAAGGGCTAACCATCTCCGCCAAGGCAGGACACTGTGTCATCCTGCTGACGGATTGATCCTGACGCATTGCGGGGGAATTTTGTTGCCGGACCACGAACCAGACAGACTTGAACAGATCGCCCGGAGGATCCGCGCGACGTGCTTGCAGATGGCCTTCGACGGCAAGGAGGGACATCTGAGTTCCGCCTTGAGCATGGTCGATATCCTCATCGCCCTGTTCCATGGCTGGATGAAGATCTTCCCCGAAGATCCCAGGCACGAGGATCGGGACCGCTTCCTTCTTTCAAAGGGGCACGGTTGCGCCTCCCTTTACGCTGTCCTGGCCAACCTGGGCTATTTCCCGGTCCAGGTCCTGGAGGAGTACAACGTGGAAGGATCCTCCCTGCCCAACCATCCCTGCGTACACGCCCTGCCCTTGCTGGAGGCTTCTTCCGGCAGCCTGGGCCACGGCCTGGGGATAGCGACGGGAATGGCCTACGGCCTCAGGTTGAAGGGATCCCCGTCCCGGGTAGTCGCCCTCCTGGGAGACGGGGAATGCAACGAGGGCAGCGTTTGGGAATCAGCTAATTTCGCCGCGGCCCAACACCTGGAGAATGTCGCAGTGATCGTTGACAACAATGGCATCCAGGCCGTTGGCATGAATGATGAACTTTCAGGCGGCACCTCCATGGCGGAGAAATTCAGGAGCTTCGGCTGGGGCTCAGTCACAGTGGACGTAAACTCCCCCCAGGATCTGCTGGGGGTTCTGGAGGATTTCCCCCTGGAGCCGGGCCGGCCTTCCGCCTTCATCGCGCGAACCCACACCGGTATCTCATTCATGGAAAAGGAGGTCCTATGGCACTACCGGAAACCGTCAGCCGAGGATCTCAGGAACGCCCTGGATGAACTGGGTGTGCAGCCAATCCAGAGGGGGGCCAGGCCATGAGGGGTGCCTTCGCCAGAACGCTCGACCGGTGCGCCCAGGCCGATCCCAAGGTGGTCTTCATCACCGGAGATCTGGGGTTCCAGGTGTTCGACGCCTACCGGGAAGCCCACGGCCCGCGCTACATCAATGCCGGCATCGCTGAGGCCCAGATGGTTTGCGCCGCAGCGGGGCTGGCCCTGGAGGGGTTCCGGCCGGTGATCTATTCCATCGCCTCGTTCATGACGGCGAGGCCGTTTGAGCAGATCCGGGTCTGCCTCGCCTACCCCCACCTTCCGGTCGTAGTGGTGGGGGCCGGCGGGGGGTATTGCTACGCCGCCAGCGGGGTGACCCACCACGCTCCGGACGACTTGGCGCTGATGTCCCTGCTTCCCGGCATGACCATCGTTTGTCCGGGGGACCCTGGGGAAGTGGAGAGTCTGCTCCCCCAACTCCTGAAACTGCCCGGTCCGTCCTACATGCGGATCGGCAAGTTCGGCGAAGGGCCCCTGGACGCGGAGGAAGCCCCTGTGCTGGGGCGGGGCCGGCGTCTGCGCAGCGGCCACGGGATCGCCATCCTGACCACCGGCGACATGGCAAGGCAGGTGCTGGACCTGGAGGCGGACCTGGCCTCGCTGGGTATCGCCCCTTGGGTTTATCAGATCCATACCCTGACTCCTCTGGACCTCGACCTGGTCGACGAACTGGCCAGGACGGTCCGCGCCATCCTGGTGCTGGAGGAGGCGTCACCCATCGCCTCCCTGGCGTTGCAGGTGAGGGAGAGGGTGATTTCCCGATCCAGTTCCTGCAGGGTGGAACGGTTGGGTCCTGGCCACGCATTCGCCCTGGGCAATCCGTCCAGAGCGAACCTGATGCGGCGAGAAGGCTACGGACCGGAAGCTGTCCTGGAGGCTTGCCGGCGCCTTTCGGCCGACGCTTGACTACTCCACCACGAAATAGGCGGTGCGGGCCGCGTGACGCCAGCGGCGCAGGCGAATGTTGTTGAGCCCGAACACTTCGGCGAGGGCGACCGTTTCCCCGGGGCAGTCCCGGTCGTTCAGTTCATCAAATGCCAGGATGCTGCCCTTGACCAGGTGTTCCCGGATCAACTGCAGACAGTTCCGCGTGGGCTCGTAAATGTCCAGATCGAAATAGGCCAGGGACACGATGGTTTCCGGGAATTCCTCCAGGTATTTCCGGGTCTCGTCCGAGGCATCCCCCTGGCGGATCTCAAACTTCTTGATGTGCCCGAGGGGATTGTCCTGCTCATGATAGTTCATAACCGTCTCGAGGTAGTTCCCATAGCCTTGGCTGGTAGCCAGTCCCCCGGGCCGGATTATCGGGGATCCCGTATTGTCCTGGGACCCGATGGCCTCGGTGGGGAAACCGGCGAAAGTGTCGAAAGCAACGATCTTCCGGTGTCTATTGAAGGGCTCATAAATGCCGCGGAGGGCGGAGAAAAGGGCCATGTTCTGCCCCCAGCGGGTTCCGAACTCGATGACGATGCCGGGCACCTCCACGATTTGTTCATAAATATGCTGCATAAAGAGCATGCGCGAAAGGTTTTTGGAATTGATGAAAAGGCCGAGGTTGTTCAGGATGTCGATGTCGGGGATGGGGCACTGTTTGAACGTGTCCACAAATTCGCGGCGGAGTTGGTCCTCCTGGCTGCTTCGGTATAGCTCCTGGCCGGCGGGTTCTGGCAATGGGGACCTCCTCGGATGAATGCGGGGCTTCCTGGATCTGGCCTTCTGAGCAGTGTGGCAATGGCATCGAGGGGAATCAACTTCTTAGAATTCCCCCGAGAATAATACGAAATCCAAGGTCCTGGGTGGGCCGCACTTGCGTTCATGTCTCCCCATCCGGCCACGTTCAGCGGAAGCGCCCCGGCAGGTAGATGGCCGGCGCGGGCAGGCCCAGTTTCCTGGCCAAGGTCCGCAAGTCCAGGGCGATCTCCTCCGCGCTATTGAAGGAGCCGACGATGCAGGCTGCTCCGGTGCGCAGTCCCGCTTCGGGCGACAGGACGGGCAGGCCTTCCACCTGGGTGCCTTCCATGCGTGAATCGCGGTCGGTGAAGCCCAGCAACTGGATGCCGGTCAGGCGCACGGCACTGGCAGCCCGGCGCCCGGGCACCCCGCAGCCGCAAACCAAAGCACGGGTGTGGCCGTCGGTCCGGGCGCGCATGGCAAGCTGGGCGAAATCCGCCAGGTAGTCCAGGCGGCGGGAGTCTTCGTCCAGGGTTTGGACCACGGCTCCCAGCGCGCCGATGCCGAATCGGCCGGCATCCAGGTCCTCCCTCAGGAGGCGGTTCCAGAGCAGCTGATGGTTGCGGGCGTGAAGGTCCACATCGGTTGCGCTGTTGGCATCGTTGCCCGCGGCCGATCCCGGGCGGAAATGATAATTGGCCAGTGGCTCCCGCACCAGGATGGCCTCGAACCTGCGGTAGTACCGCAGCAGGAACTCCCAATCCTCCAGGGCGGCCAGGGTTTCGTCGTAGGGGCCCAGGTCCTCGTGCACGGCCCTCTCATAGAGGAAGCTCAGGTTGGGCGTGCGGTTCTCGCGCAGGAAATCCGCCAGCTTGAGCTCCCGCAGGTCGCTGTTCAGGGAATGACGCGCTACCTCGAGGATCCGTCCACCTTCGATCCTTTCGTGGATGGCGGTCGAATAGGTGGCCGCGGCGCGGAACAGCGGGCTGGGCCGCGCCGCCAGGGCCGCGGTGGTGCGGGCCAGGAAGGCCGGCTCCCAGGTGTCGTCATCGTCATGGAACACCAGGTAGCGGGAGTCCGAGGCACGGATGCCCGCGTTGTTGGCGGCGGTCCGCCCGAGCGGCTGGGGATGGTCGACCCGGGTGATCCGGCCGCCAAGGACGGGAAGGCAGGGGGCGATGGCCCGGTCCACCGCTCCGGCGTCGCCGCCGTCATTCACGACCACCCACTGGAAATCCTGGCAGGTCTGCCCGGCGACGCTCGCGGCGGCCCGGGCGAGGAGCAGGGGCCGGCCGAGGGTGCGGGTGATGATGGCGGTGGCGGGCATGGTTTGGCCTCCGAAGTGGGCTGCTAGCGACCCTGGAAGGGGGGGCAGCCGCACGCCTGCGCGAGGGCTTGGAGGGCGCCGGCCTCCCCCAGGTATGCGCCGCAGCGCTGCAGCAGGGCCGCTTTGGCCCCCAGGCTCAGCACGCCGGCGAGGTTGGCCGCCCGGCCCCCCCGCGGACCCAGGACCGGCTCCAGGATCGAATAGGTGTCCCGGTCCCCCAGCCCGAGCAGGGTCCAGCCCGCGCGGTCCGCCTTGGCAAGGGCATCCTGGAACCCGGGATCCTCCGGATCCGTGGATCGGTCCGCCAGGACCGCAAGGGTGGTCGCGGGATCCCATCCGAAGCTCTCCAGCATTTCCCGCGCTTCCTCCCGGGCCCGGCCGGAGGGCCGGAGGGCGGGGCGCGTCCGCTCCAGGCCGAGGGCCGCAAGCATCGCGTCCGTTCCCGCTTGGCGCGGAACCAGGCGTGTGTATGCGCTGTCGGCCTTCGCGACCATGGGCACATCATGCCCTGTTCCAGGGTGTTCGTAGGCGATGGCGCCGCTCGGGAGGGCCGCGTGGACGAGGTCGTCGGACTGGACCCCCCGCTCCGGGTCCAGGTTCACCATGAGTTCGGGCGCGAAGCCGACCAGGAGCCGGACGATGGAATCCCGGTACGGCACATCCTGGGCATAGCGTCGCGGGTCAACGACCTGGACCGCGCAGCCATCCAGGAGTTCCGCGGCTTCCGAGGTGCAGAGCACCTGGACCTGCCGCACCCCCTCCTGGCCGTCCAGGGCAGCGAGGAGGGCTGCCCCATCCAGGATGTTGCGCACCCCCCCGAGGGCCAGGCAGGCGATGTGCCGGGCTCCCCTGGCCACGAGCGGCAGGTCCGCCAAGCATAGGGAGACGGGATCCAGGGTCTCCATGGGCAGGCGTCTGCCGTGCATGTGCTGGAAGGCGAAATCCACGGCCGCGATCCGGACTCGGGAAAACCCGGCCCGGACGAGCAGCGGTTCCGCCGCGCGCCAAGCCTCCTGGTCGGGAGCATGCATTCGCATCCCCGGCAGGATGGTGTTGTGGTGGTTGCGCCCCAGGATCCGGGAAAACGCCGCGTGCAGTTCCGGGTCATCGCCGAACACCTCATCGGCGATCTGGGCCCAGCTGATGAGGTCCTGCATCCACCTGACGAAGAGGTTGCCGTAGGCAGAGGAAGTGCTGTGCAGGTCGCTGATTCGGTTCCGGATCAGCACATCCGGAATGTAGTGAAGGCGCGTGGGCTGGCGGAAAAACGCCATCATTCCCAAAAGATGGATATACGACAAGGTAGCCGACCGCGAGATGAAATCCCGGCTCTGGAGAAAGCGGTCCCGGCGGAAGATCGCGACGCTGATGAAGGCGAAGACCCCCGCGTTCCGAGCGCAGGCGTCGAAGTAGCGGATCAGGTCCTCCCGCCCGTTCAGGTGCCATATCGTCTGAGGTTCCGGATCGAGATACCAGGGCAGCACCGCGACCGGGCGCATGTCCAGGTCGGAGGCCTGGGCCTGGCACAGGCAGGCGTCCGCCCCGGCTTCGAGCTCGCGCAGCACCCGCTCAGCGCTGCCAGGCAGCCATTCATCGTCGTCCCCCATGATCCACACGAATTCACCACGGGCCTCTTCAAGGCAGCGCAGGTAGTTGCCGTCGAAGCCCAGGTTCTCGGCATTCCGGAAGGCGCGCAGTTCAGGGTAGCTGGCCTGGATCCTGGCGATCAGCTCCGCGGTCCCATCGGTGGAGGCGTTGTCGCTGACCAGCACCTCCACGCGTCCAGCAGGCTGGCTTGCGGCTTCCCTGAGCCCACTGAGCAGGGCCGCCTCCAGGTAGGCGGAACGGTTGACCGTGGGGATGCACAGGGAAAGCCTGGGACGCGCGGACATGGTCGACTCCATGAAGCAGGATAACCCACGGGATCGCCTTGTATTCACGCCACGCCATCCGCATGGGTCATCCCGATCGCCTCGACCCGCTCCGCCCCGGGCGGGGTCATCCGCGCCGCCCGAGGATCCAGCGCGCCGCATGGAGGAGATCGGCACACACATGATCCGGGCGGACCAGGGGCAAGGGTTCTCCGGTTTCGATGGGCGGGGCCAGGTGCTGGCCCGTCTCCACCCAGACCGTCCTGCAGCCGGCCCGTTCCCCCGCGACCAGATCGGTGGGCCGGTCGCCCACCATGAAGCTTCCCGCCAGATCGACCCCATGCTCCGCCGCCGCCCTGAGCAACAGTCCCGGACGGGGCTTGCGGCACTCGCATACCTGGCGGTAGGCGGGGAGGGTCGCCTTGGGGTGGTGGGGGCAGAAATAGAATCCGTCCAGGCGCGCGCATCCTTGCAAAACCAGGCGCGCCTCCACCTCCTGCTGCAGGGTACGCACCTGCGATTCATCAATGAGGCCCCGAGCCACCACCGGCTGATTGCTCACCACCAGGAGAACGAAGCCAGCTTCCTTAAGCAGGACAATTGCTTCCGCCACACCAGGCAGGATCCGGATCTGCCCGGGATGGACCAGTAAATTCATATCCTCAATGAGCACTCCATCACGATCCAGGAAGACGGCGCGTGTTGCGGCCCTGTCCACGAGCATCTCCTTCAAGCCTGGCTGCCAACGGGCATTGAGTCCTCGGGCTTCCCGCCCGGTTTGTCCCATTATAAGGGTCAGACTCGATTAGGCTAATGGCTTCGGCTTTCCTCCCCGATACGCAATCTGGAAAGGTTGCCCATGACCCGACAAACCCTCGTCACTGGCGGAGCAGGCTTCATCGGCAGCCATCTGGTGGAGCGCCTGCTCAGCGACGGCCACCGGGTGCGGGTCCTGGACAACTTTTGCACCGGCCGGGAGGAGAACCTGGCGGGCTTCCGGAACCACCCCGCCCTCCAGGTGGAGCGGGTCGACGTGACCCATTTCGAGCGCCTGCGGCCGCACTTCGAGGGCGTGGACTGGGTGTTCCACCTGGCCGGCCTGGCCGATATCGTCCCGTCCATCGAGCATCCCCTGGCCTACCTCGCCACCAACGTGGACGGCTGCGCCGCCGTGGCCGAGGCGGCGCGCCTGGCCGGGGCGGGCCGCGTGGTCTACGCCGCCTCCTCCACCTGCTATGGGCTGCCCGACACCGTCCCCACCCCGGAAACGGCGCCCATCCGGCCCATGTACCCCTATGCCCTGTCCAAGTACCTGGGCGAGGAGATCATGCTCAGCTGGCACAAGATCTATCGCCTGCCCGTGGCATCCCTGCGCCTGTTCAACGTCTACGGTCCGCGCTCGCGCACCACCGGAACCTACGGCGCCGTGTTCGGCGTCTTCCTGGCCCAGAAGCGGGCGGGCAAGCCCTTCACCGTGGTGGGGGACGGGCGCCAGACCCGGGACTTCACCTACGTCACCGACGTGGCCGACGCCATGGTCCGGACCGCCGAGTCCAGCTGTGCGGGCGAAGCGTTCAACGTGGGCTCCGGCGGATCCTACAGCATCAACGAGCTGGTCGAGCTGCTGGGAGGCGGGGCGGTGCATGTGCCCAAGCGCCCGGGAGAGCCCGACTGCACCTTCGCCGATACCCGGAAGATCGAGGCCGCGCTGGGCTGGCGCGCGCAGGTGGCCTTCCCCGACGGGGTCGCGCGGATGCTCGAGCACATCGACCTCTGGCGCGACGCCCCGGTGTGGGACGTCGCCTCGGTGGCCGAGGCCACCCGCGACTGGTTCAAGTACCTTGGCAAATGAGGCAGACCATGGCCAGCGTCAACCCCGTCGTCAATCCCCTTTCGGCCTACCCGCCCGAAGTCTCGAGCTACCTCCAGGCCTTCGCCCAGCGGCACACCCCGGCCTCGGTCATGGCATGGCTCGCCAACGGGCGTTCGCTGCGCGTGCTGGTGGTGGGCGAAGCCATCGTCGATGAGTACCATTACTGCGAGACCATGGGCAAATCCGGCAAGGAGCCCATTCTCGCCACCCGCTACCTGCATTCCGAAACCTTCGCCGGCGGCATCCTGGCGGTGGCCAACCATGTGGCCGCCATCTGCGACCGGGTGAGCCTGCTCACCGTCCTGGGGCGCCAGGACGGCAGGCCCGACCCCACCGAGCCCTTCGTCCGGGAGCACCTGGACCCGGCGATCGAACCGATCTTCCTCTACCAGGACGACGCCCCGACCATCGTCAAGCGCCGCTACCTGGAAAGCTACCCGCTCCAGAAGCTGTTCGAGGTGTACTACCTGAAGCACATGGAGGAGACCGGGCCCACCGCGGGAGCCCTCTGCGGGCAGCTGGAAACCATCCTCCCCGAGTACGACGTGGTCATCGTCACCGACTACGGGCACGGCATGCTGGTGCCCGAAGCGGTGGAGATCCTGTGCCGCAAGGCGCGGTTCCTGGCGGTGAACACCCAGACCAACGCCGACAACCAGGGCTTCAACACGATCTCCAAGTATCCGAGGGCCGATTTCGTGAGCCTGTCCGAAAAGGAACTCCGGCTGGAGGTGCGCAGCAAGCAGCGCGACGTATCCTCCATCATGCAGGAGGTCGCTGAGCGCATGGACTGCCGCACCATGCTGATCACCCGGGGCAGCCTGGGCAACCTGGTCTACGACCGCGGCTCCGGCTTCTCCAGGTCCCCGGTCCTCTCCAACCAGATCCTGGACCGGGTCGGCGCGGGCGACGCCGTGCTCTCCGCGGCGGCCCTTTGCGTGGCCCAGGGCATTCCCGGCGAAGTGCTCGGCCTGCTGGGCAACGTGGTGGGAGCGCAGGCCGTGGCCACCATCGGCCACCGCACCTATCTCGACCTGGATAAGCTGGCAGAGCACATCCAGGCCATCCTGGCCTGAGGCCCGACCATGACGAACCCCACGCATCCAGCAACCTGGACGGACGATCTGGCCCATCTCCTGGAATCGGCCGAAGCCACCGGCTCCCGGGGTGAACCCATCGCCCAGGCCGAGGCCTTTCGGGCTGCCGAGGCCCTCATCCTCGAAGCCAGGAGGACGGGGCGCAAGGTCATGGTGCTGGGCAACGGCGGCAGCGCGGCCATCGCCAGCCACATGCAGACCGACCTGGCCCATTCCCTCAAGGTCCGGGCCCTGGTCTTCACCGAGCCGTCCATCCTGACGGCCCAGGCCAACGACCATGGCTATGAAACTGCCTTCGCCAACCTGGTGGACCTCTGGGCGGAGCCCGGGGACCTCCTGGTGGCCATCAGCTCCTCCGGGAAATCGCCCAACATCCTCAACGGCTGCGGGGCAGCCAGGGCGCGCGGCGCCCGCCTCCTGACCTTCTCGGGGTTCCGCCCCGACAACCCCCTGCGCGCCCAGGGTGACCTGAACTTCCACGTGGCCTCCAGCGGGTATGGCCTGGTGGAGTCGGCCCACGCCGTGCTGATCCACCATCTCACCGACCTGGCGCTGGCGACGCTCACCTCCGAGGCCTCCTCATGACGGACAAACGGAAACTGCAACGGATCCTGGTCACCGGCGGCGCCGGCTACGTGGGCGCGGTGCTGGTGCCCAAGCTGCTCGCGGCGGGGTACCCGGTGCGGGTGCTGGACCTCTACCTCTACGGCACCGGCGTGCTGGACCGCGTGAAGGACCATCCGGGGCTCGAGCAGGTGAAGGGCGACATCCGGGACACGGCCCTGCTCAGGCAGATCCTGCCCGGCTGCGACGCCGTGATCCACCTGGCCTGCATATCCAACGACCCCAGCTTCGAACTGGACCCCGGCCTGGGCCGGAGCATCAACTACGACGCCTTCTTCGGCCTGGTCGACACCAGCAAGGCGAGCGGGGTGCGGCGTTTCGTCTACGCATCGTCGAGCAGCGTCTACGGCCTGAAGACCGAGCCGGAAGTGACCGAGGAATTGACCCTGGAGCCGCTCACCGACTACTCGAAGTACAAGGCCATGTGCGAGGACGTGCTCCTGGACAAAAGGGCGCCCGGCTTCACCACGCTCATCCTGCGCCCGGCCACCATCTGCGGCGATTCGCCCCGGCTCCGGCTGGACCTCGCGGTGAACGTCATGACTGCCCACGCCCAGTGCAACCGGGTGATCAAGGTGTTCGGCGGCACCCAGACCCGCCCCAACCTGCATATCGAGGACATGACCGATCTCTACGTGCGGACGCTCGAATGGGAGGATGCGGCCATCGACGGCAAGATCTTCAACGCCGGCTACCAGAACCACACGGTCGCGGAGATCGCCGGCATCGTCCGCTCGGTCATGGGCCCGGACGTGGAAGTGGTCACCACCCCCACCGACGACAACCGCTCGTACCGGGTATCCTCCGCGAAGATCCAGCGCGAGCTGGGCTGGGCGCCCCGGCACAGCATCGAGGAGGCGGTCGCGGACCTGAAGCGGGGCTTCGCCGAGGGGCGGATTCCCGATCCCATGACCGACTCCCGCTACTCCAACATCAAGCGCATGCAACAGGCGGGTCTGAGGTGACGCTGCGGAGGCGGCCGTGGTGATCGGGGTCGATTTCGACAATACGATCATCTGCTACGACCAGGCCTTCCACCAGGCCGCCCGGGCGGCCGGCCTCGTCGGGCCTGGAATCCCCGTATCCAAACGGGCGGTGCGCGATGCCGTCCGGCAAGGCCCGGGCGGCGACCTGGCCTGGCAGGAACTCCAGTTCCAGGTCTACGGGCCTCGGATCCGGCAATCCCGGCCGGCGCAGGGCGCGCTGGATTTCCTCGGCCGATGTTCCAGGGAGCGCATCCCCGTCTTCGTCATCAGCCACAAGACCGAGTTCGCCAGCCGGGATCCGGGCGGCCTTTCGCTGCGCCAGGCGGCCCTGGACTGGCTCGAGGCGGAGGGCTTCTTCCGGGGCGGGGCCCTCGCCCCGGGATCAGTCCGGTTCGGCGCCACCCGGGCCGAGAAGCTGGCCCACATCCGCGCGACCGGCTGCACCCTGTTCATCGACGACCTGGAAGAAGTGTTCCGGGAACCGGATTTCCCGCCCGAGGTGCGGGGCATCCTCTACGCGCCGGACCGGGAGCGGGTGACCGGCCTGCCCGCGGTGACCCTGGCCCGTTCCTGGGCCGCCGTGACCGACCAGGTCTTCCATGCCTGAGCCGACGGACGCCGCCCTGCCGCCGATCCAGCGGCTCCGGGCCCTGCTCGGCTGGTCGCCGAGCGCCTTCGCGCGCCTGGGCGGAGGCAGGAACAGCCGGGTCTACCGGGTCACCGGCGCCACCGGCGAATGCGCCGCCCTCAAGGTCTATTTCCGCCACCCCGGAGACCCTCGCGACCGGATGGGGACCGAGTTCCAGGCCCTGACCTTCTGCTGGGAAGAGGGCTTGCGGAGGGTGCCGCGCCCCCTGGCCGCCGATCCCGAGCACAGCTTCGCCCTGTATGAATGCATCGAGGGAGACAGGATCACCACTCCCGGCCCGGCGGAGGTCGCCGAAGCGGTGGACTTCCTGCTGCATTTGCGCGACCTTTCCGGCCGGCCCACGGCGCTCGGGCTGCCCGCCGCCTCGGAAGCCTGCTTTTCCTTCCAGGCCCTGGAAGCCGGCATTCGCTCCCGGCTGGCCGCCCTGGATGCGGCGGCGCCGGGAGCCCTCAGGGGATTTCTGGCAGGCCAATTGCTCCCAGCCTGGGAAGCGCTCCTGGCCGAGTGCCAGGACCAGTGCCGCCGGTACGCCATCCCCTTTGACGGCGAACTGCCGGTCCGGGCCCGCATCCTCAGCCCCTCGGACTTCGGGTTCCACAACGCGCTCCGGTGCAACGGCCGGCTGGTCTTCTTTGACTTCGAGTACTTCGGCTGGGACGACCCCGCCAAGACCCTCTCGGACCTCCTGCTCCACCCGGGCATGGGGCTCACCCTGGAGCGCAGGCGCCAGTTCGCCGCGGGGCTTCTGGACGGCCTGGCCGCGGTGCCGGAGCTTCCGTTGCGGACCCGCCTGGCTTTCCCCCTCTACGGGATCAAGTGGTGCCTGATCCTTCTGAACGAGTTCCTCCCGGAAGCCCTGGAACGGCGCGCCTTCGCCGCCCGGGACGGCACGGCCCCGGAGGAAGGACAAGCGCGACAACTGGCGAAAGCCCAGGTCAAACTAACACAGCTGCTGGATGACCATGCAAACTTCCCCTATTTCCAGATCTGACGCCGGGCGCCCCACGCCGCCCCTTGACGAGCGCAGCCGCGCCCTCCGGAAAAAGATCGTCGAGACCTTCAAGGCCGGCGGACGCGGCCACCTGGGCTCGGCCTTCTCCCTGGTGGAGATGCTGCGGGTGCTCTACGACCACGTGCTCGCCTTCGACCCGGCCCGGCCGCGCGCAAGGGAGCGGGACCGGATGATCCTCTCCAAGGGCCACGGCTGCCTGGCCCTGTACGCCATCCTGGCGGACAAGGGCTTCTTCCCCGAAGAGGAACTGTGGCGCTTCTGCAAGGCCGACGGCTTCCTGGGCGGCCACCCCGAGTTCGGCAAGGTGCCCGGGGTGGAGGCCTCCACCGGCAGCCTGGGGCACGGCCTCGCCATGGGCGTGGGCATGGCCCTGAGCCTCCGGCTGGAGCGCAACCCGGCCCGGGTGTTCGTCATCGACAGCGACGGGGAATGCGATGAGGGCAGCCTCTGGGAGGCGGCCCTGTCGGCCTCCAAGCACGGCCTGGACAACCTCACCGTCCTGCTGGACTACAACCGCATGCAGTCCTATTCCACCACCTCCGAAGTGCTCGAGCTGGAACCCATGGCGGACAAGTGGCGCGCCTTCGGGTTCGAGGTGCGGGAGTCCGACGGGCATGACGTGCCCGCGCTGCGCGCCGCCCTGTCCGCGCTGCCCTTCGCCCCCGGCCGGCCCGGCATCCTCGTCTGCCACACCGTCAAGGGCAAGGGGATCACCTTCCTGGAGGGGAACGCCAAGTGGCACCACAAGAGCAACGCCACGCCTGAAGAAATCGCCGCGCTGTTCAAGGGACTGGAGCAAGCCTGATGCGAAAAACCGCGCTCGACATGGTATTCGAACTGGCCAGGCAGGATGAGCGGGTCGTGTTCATCGGTTCCGACCTGGGAGCCGGCGTGCTCGACAGCTTCAAGCGCGAGCTGCCGGAACGGTTCTTCATGGAGGGCATCAGCGAAGCCCATGTGGTGGGCATGGCCGCGGGCATGGCGCTCGAAGGCCGGATCGTCTACGTCAACACCATCGCCACCTTCCTCACCCGGCGCTGCTTCGAGCAGATCGTCCTGGACCTCTGCCTGCACCGGGCCAAGGTGCGGCTCATCGGCAGCGGCGGCGGCGTGGTCTACGCCCCCCTGGGCCCCACCCACGAGGCGATCGAGGACATCGGCATCCTGCGCACCATCCCCGGCATGACCGTGCTGGCCCCGGCGGACGCCGACCGAGATGAAGCGGCTCATGCCGGTCACCCTGGAACATCCCGGGCCCATCTACATCCGACTGGGCAAGGGCGGCGACCCCATCATCACCGACCCCGCCGCCCCGTTCCAGATCGGCAGGATCTATCCGCTCAAGGCCGGAACGGACGTTCTGTTCATCACCACCGGCACCACCGGCAGCATGGCCCTGGAGGCCTCCGATCTCCTGGCCGGCCAGGGGGTGGCTGCCGGCGTGGTGCACGTTCCCACCCTCAAGCCCCTGGATGTGGAGGGACTGCGCGCCTGGATGGAGCCCTGCCCGGTGGTGGTCACCCTCGAGGAGCATGTGCGCACCGGCGGCCTGGGCAGCGCCGTGGCCGAAGTGCTGGCCGAAAGCCGGTTCCGGACCCCGAAGCGGTTCGAGCGGATGGGCCTGCCGGATGCGTTCTGCGAACACTACGGCTCCCAGGCCTCCCTCATGGCCCAGTGCGGCCTGAGTGCGGAACAGGCCGTCCGCACCGCCCAGCGCCTGGCCGGCATCTCAGAGAACGGACTCCCATGGGCATCCTGCGCGACTTCGTCACTCCCCTCCACCTCCGCTCCAGCCGGGACTGCCTGGCCCGGATGGTGGACCGCAAGGTCGAGGCCATGGGCGTGGCCAAGCAGTACGGCATGGACTACTGGGACGGCGACCGCCGCTACGGGTACGGCGGCTACCGCTACGACGGCCGCTGGCGGGCGGTGGCGGAGCGGATGATCGCCGCCTACGGGCTCGGCCCGGGATCGAGGATCCTGGATGTGGGCTGCGGCAAGGCCCACCTGCTCTATGAATTGCAGCGGCTGCTGCCCGGGGCCGAGGTGCGCGGATGCGACCTGTCCAACCATGCCCTCCAGGACGCTCCGGAGCCGGTCCGGCCTTTCCTGTTCCGCCATGACGCCCGGGAGCCGCTGCCGTTCCAGGATGGCCAGTTCGATCTGGCGCTGTCCCTGGGCTGCCTGCACAACCTGCGCGTGTTCGACCTGGCCACCGCCCTGGGCGAACTGGCCCGGGTGGCTCGCCAGCAATACCTCATGGTCGAAAGCTACCGGAACGACCAGGAGCTGTTCAACCTGCAATGTTGGGCCCTCACTGCGGAGAGTTTCTTTGACGATAAGGAATGGGTCTGGCTGTTCAACCACTTCGGCTTTAACGGCGATTATGAGTTCATTTACTTCGAGTAGCCCATGCCCATCCTGAACACCAACCTCAAGGTCTTCGCCTACCCCGAAAAGCTGAATTCCCTGCCGGGCAGCGTGGACACGGTGCTCCCGCCCCTGCACGTGCGGATCAAGCCCACCAACATCTGCAACCACGATTGCTGGTTCTGCGCCTACCGCCAGGACGGCTTCCAGCTGGGCCAGACCATGGTGGAGCGGGACCAGATCCCCCTGGACAAGATGATGGAGATCGTCGACGACCTGATCGAGATGAAGGTCGGCGCGGCCACCTTCAGCGGCGGCGGCGAGCCGTTCGTCTACCCGCACCTGCTCCGGACCGTGGAGCGGCTCGCCGCCGCGGGGATCCCGTTCGCGAGCCTCACCAACGGTTCCCGGCTGGGCGGGGCGCTCGGGGAGATCTTCGCGCACAAGGGCATCTGGGTGCGGGTGAGCCTGGACGGCTGGGACGGGCCGAGCTATGCCAAGGCCCGCCACGTGAAGGAGACCGAATTCGCCAAGGTGATGGCCAACATGGAGGGGTTCAAGCGGCTGGGCGGCCCCTGCGTGCTGAGCGCGGTGATCGTGGTCGGGCACGACAACGGGCCCCACGTCTACGAACTGGTGCGCACCCTCGCCGGCCTGGGGGTGGACAGCATCAAGATCTCGCCGGTCGTGGTGAGCAACGACGAGGCGGAGAACCACCGCTACCACCTCCAGCACCATGGGCTGGTGCTGGACCAGGTGAAGCGTGCCGCGGCCGACTTCGGCCGGCAGACCGAGATCTCGGACGCCTTCGACATCCAGATGAACTCGTTCCGCAAGGACTACCACTGGTGCCCTTTCCTGCAGATCCGACCGGTGATCGCCGCGGACCTGAACGTGTATTCATGCCAGGACAAGGCCTACAACCCCGACGGGCTGCTGTTCTCCATCAATGGGCGCCGTTTCCGGGATGCCTGGATGGCGGGCAAGAAACAGTTCCTCCGGCTCGACCCCAGCGTGGTATGCAACCACCACTGCGTGGCCCACCGGGGCAACCAACTGGTGCTGGAGTACCTGGACATGGATCGTCAGCACCTGCCGTTCGTGTGACGGGGCCGGCCCTCCGGCATCACGCTCATGGCTGCCGGTCAGGCTGCTGGATCCTCCATCCCCCCGCGCGGCAATAATCCCGGATGGCTTCGCGCCAGGGACGCAGGGGGGCCTGCCTGACCGAGGTCATGGGCGTGTACAGGGCTCTGCTGGCGCGGGAGGGGAAGGTGAGGTGGGAAACCGGCAGGACCGGAACCTCCAGGCCGAGTTCCCGCACGGCCGCGTCCACCCATTCCCAGAGCGAGGCGCAGCCGGCATTGGCCGTGTGGTACAACCCGAAAGGGCGCCCGGAGAGCACCGCCGCCCGGACCGCCTCCGCCACATCCCGGACATAGCTCGGCGAGCAGTAAATATCGCTGGACACCCGCAGTGCCTGGCCGGTCCGGGCGCGGTCGATCATCTTTTCCAGGAACTGCCCGGGACCACGGCATTCGCCTGCCAGGACGGAAAGCCTGAAAACATAATGACGCTCGGCCCCCGCCGCCACGAAACCGTCCCCTTCCAGCTTGCTGGCTCCGTAGACATTGACCGGCGCCGGCGGGTCTTCCTCCGAATAGAACCCGGACGCCCGGGTGCCGTCGAACACGGCGTCGCTGCTGAAATGCAGCAGCAGGAAGCCCAGTTCCCCGGAACATCGGGCCAGGTAGCTGGGCAGCTGCGCGTTGAGCCTGAATGCCTTGGCGGGGTCCGCCTCGCAGGCGTCCAGGCCGGTGAAGGCCACCGCATTGGCCACGACCTGCGGCCGCACCGCCTCGAGCACTTGCCGCACCTGGCGGAAATCGGCGGCGTCGAAGCCCTGGGACAGGCTGCGTCCCTCGACCTGGAACCCTTGCGCGAAGCTCCTGACCAGGGCCAGCCCCAGCTTTCCCCGATGTCCCAGCACCAGCATCCGTTCCACGGGCCCCTCCGGCATTCAGGGCAAGGTCAGTTGGCGGACTTGATGCATAGCGCCATGAAATAGTGCGCCATGGGATGGAACCCGGTATGCACCACCTCGTCATTCATGGAGAACAGGAACACGTGGAGGAAGTGGCGCTCCAGGGTGGTGATGAAGCGGGTGTGATCGAAAAGATTGATATGGCCCGCCCGGCTGGGGGGTGAAGCGAAGGCATCGGTGGCGATGTTCGGGGTGCCGATGATGGCGATGCCTCCGGGAGCCAGGGCACCGGCACAATGGGCCAGGAAGGCAGCTTCATCCTGGGGATGCACGTGCTCGATCACATCGATGGAGAGCAGGCCGTCATAGGGTCCGGAAGGATCCCAGGAGGCCAGGTCGGCGCACTGGAAGACCAGGCGCCCGGCCCCGTGGGGCGCCACCTGTTCCTGGGCGTAGCGGATCTGCTGCGGGTCGAAATCCACCCCGGTCACGGCGGCCGGGGTGTCACGGACCAACATGAGGGCCCCCAACCCTTCCCCGCACCCCACCTCCAGCACCGCGGCGCAACGGCGCATCATCTTGGCGGCGAATTTGTAGCGGGCCAGCATGAAACCCATGTGCTTGGGGTCGCGCAGGAAGGTTTCGGCGTTGATGGGGCCCAGCATGAAACCATCCGGGTGATCCATGCGGGTGACGTTCTGCCAGGCTTCATGGCTGAGGGACATGACGGCTCCTTGCAACGGCTGGGATTGGGACGACTGGGCATGGCTTCCGCTTCAGCTCCGTCCTATTCTGCATGCAATGGAATCCGCCGGACATCGACTCTTATGGGTGCAATGCCGGGCAGGATGCCAGGAGGCGAGGTGGGCAATGGGTTTCATGAAGGCGATGATCCTGGCCGCCGGGGCCGGAACCCGCATGGGCGACCTGACCCGCCTCACCCCCAAGCCCCTTCTGGAGGTGGACGGCACCCCCATCCTGGGCCATATCCTGCGCAACCTGGCCCGGCACGGGTTCCAGCAGGTGGTGGTGAACCTCCATCACCACGGCGCGGCCATCGCGGAGCACTGCGGGGACGGGTCCCGCTATGGGGTCGCCTTGACCTATGTGCACGAGGACCACCTCCTCGGCACTGCCGGCAGCGTCAAGAACGCCGAGCCTCACCTGGCCGGACATGGCCCCATCCTGGTGCACTACGGGGATGTGCTCACCGACCAGGACCTGTCGGCGCTGGTGGCGTTCCACCGCACCACGGCAGCCCTGGCCACCCTTCTGGTCCACCGCCGGCCCGGATCCAACAGCGTGGTGGTGCTGGACGGGGAATCCCGCATCGTGCGCCTGCTGGAGCGCCCAACTGCGGAGGAGCGCGCGGAAGTGGATTCCCCCTGGGTGAACTCCGGGGTCTACCTGCTGGACCCTTCGATCCTGGAACTCATCCCGCCCGGTATCCCCTGTGATTTCCCCAGGGACATCTTCCCGTGCCTCATCGCCGGCGGCCGGGTATTCGGGCACCCCCTCGCGGGCTATCGCTGCGCCATCGATTCCCCGGAACGCCTGGAGCAGGCCCGGCGGGAATTCCCCACCCTTTCCCCGGCCTGGAGATCGGTGGGCCGGTGACCCACCCGCCTCCTGGTCAGCCAAGAGCGTTCTCCAGCGTATCGGCCACGAAGGCCAGCATCGCCTGGGTCAGCCCCGGGTAGACACCCACCCAGAAGGTGTCGTTCATCACCCGGTCGCAGTTTTCCAGGGTCCCCGCAACCCGGTGCGGGATCCCATGATAGGCGGGCTGGCGCAGGAGGTTCCCTCCGAACAGCAGCCGGGTGGCCACCCGCTGCCGCTCCAGCGCGCGGATCACTTCCGCGCGCCTGCCGCCCGGGACGGTGACGGGAAATCCGAACCAGCTGGGTTCGGCCAGGGGAAGGGCCTCGGGCAGGACGAGGCGGCCTTCAAGGGGCCGCAGGCGCTCCCGCAGCCAGGCGTAGTTGGCGTTCCGCGCATTGATGAACGAGGGCAGCTTGCGCATCTGGGAAAGGCCCACCGCCGCCTGCAAGTCGGTGAGCTTCAGGTTGTAGCCGGCGCGGCTGTAAGTGTACTTGTGGTCATAGCCGTGGGGCAGCTGGCCCAGTTGCCAGTCGAAGCGCCTGCCGCAGGTGTTGTCGCGCCCCGGCTCGCACCAGCAGTCCCGGCCCCAGTCGCGCAGCGATTCCACGATCTTCTTCAGCAGGGGATCGGAGGTCAGCACCGCGCCGCCTTCGCCCATGGTGATGTGGTGGGCCGGGTAGAAGCTGACCGTGGCCAGGTCCCCGAACGTCCCCACCGGCTTCCCGTCGAAGCGGGCTCCCACCGCGTCGCAGCAGTCCTCGATCACCCGGAGGCGGTGCCGGCGCGCCACCTCCATGACGCTCGCCAGGTCGAACGGGTTGCCCAGGGTATGGGCCACCATGATGGCCCGGGTGCGCGGCCCGACGGCCGCCTCCAGGTGGCTGGCGTCCAGGTTGTAGGTGGGTACGTGCACATCCAGGAACACCGGCACCAGCTGGTTCTGCAGGATGGGGTTGACGGTGGTGGGGAAGCCGCAGGCGCAGGTGATGACCTCGTCGCCCGGCCGCAGGCGATCCTCCAATTCCGGCGCGGTGAGGGCGGTGAGGGCCAGCAGGTTGGCCGAGGAGCCGGAGTTCACCAGGCTGCAGAAGCGCCTTCCCATGAAGGCGGCGAACTCCAGCTCGAACTGTGCGGCGAAGCGCCCGGTGGTGAGCCAGAAGTCCAGAGATGCGTCCACCAGGGTGCGCACATCCTGGCCGTCGAATACCTTGCCGCTCACGGGCACCGGGGTCGTGCCGGGAATGAAAGGCTGCTCCGGCCAGTTCTCCCGGGCGAAGGTCTCCACCAGGTCCAGGATTCGCGCCCGCAGTTCCGCGGCAGTCATGAATGGTCCCTCCTGAAGGCGCGATTCATGTCCACGCCAGATAGGTGAGATCGAAGTCGGTGCGCCGGACCCGCTCGAGGACAGACCGGGCGACCACGCCGGTCATGGGCATGAATACGCAGGTCCCCGCGGGCACCTGCTGGAGCGACAGGATCGGTTTGCCGAACAGGGTCTTGCCGATCCGCCGCATGTCCTCGTCCACGTAGAAATCCACGGCCATCCCCAGTTCGCCGGTGATCCAGATCGCGGCGGTGGAAGTGCCCATGATGCCGAGCCGGGCGTTGCCTGCTCGCAGTTCCCTGGCCCTGGCCATCAGCGCGGTGAGATAGGCCAGGCTGTCGGCCGCCACGGTGCCCAGGGCGGCCGATTCCGGATCGCTGCAAACCCCGTCGAAGGGGCTGATGGCGATGATCTCCCTGCGGATGATGTCGGCCTGCAGGGCCTGGGCCGGGAATCCGCCCCGGTTCAGCACCCGCCCCAGGCTCGCCGCGTCGAAGTGGGTGCAGTGGTCCAGAACCAGCAGATCGATCGGATTCTGGCGGATGTCCGGCACCGCCAGGCAGAGCCGGCCGCCCTCCTCCAGCAACGCTCCCAGCCCGGCCAGGTAGTGGACCGGATCGGGGATGTGCTCCAGCACGTGGGACATGACGATGAGGTCAAAGCGCTGCCCGTCCAGCTCTCCCAGGTCGCAATGGTAGCCCTCGACGCCGGGGACGCCCAGCACGGTTTCGCGCCACAAGGTGGAGTTCTCCAGGCCGGACAGGGCCCAGCCCGGGTTCTGGGCCCCGAAGGCCCTGAGGAAATTGCCGTTGGCGCAGCCGATGTCCAGCAGACGGCCGCGCCGGGCCAGGGGCATGCCGTGGGCCAGATGGGTGGCCAGGATGCCCGCGCGCGGCCCTGGGCCGTAGATTGAACTGAAAAGGAAGGGCTCCTCCCCGTCGCTCTGGTTGACCGCGTAGCTGGCGTAGATCCGCCCCGCCAGTTCCCGCCAGGCGGAACCGGTGTTCATTTGCAGAACCCCACAGTCGGCGCATTCCAACAGGGCCAACGGGCCCTCGACGATCCGGTTGTCCGAGGCCACTGGACGGAACCGCCCGATCTCCGGAAAAAGCCGCACGGCGCTGGATCCACACACATGGCAGGATGCGCTGGATAATGATAAATTCATTGCCGGCCCCTCATGAACTCACGATACCAAGCGACGGTGGCCTCCAGGCCGTCCTCCAGGCCGAAGCGGGGTTCCCAGCCGAGTACGCGGGCGGCCTTGCCGGCGTCCAGGGCCTGGTCCCGGATCTCGCCCATGGCGGTGCCCAGGATCACCGGCTGCAGGTCGCTGCGGTCCATGGCTGCGAGCACCGCCCGGGTGATCTCCAGGACGGTGAGCGGGCGCTGGGGGCTGAAGTTGAAGGCCTCGCCGCGCACGCCCTGGCGCCCGGCGGCCTCGGCCAGGGCCAGGTAGGCGTCCACCACGTCCTCCACATAGAGGTAGTCGCGCACGAAGCTGCCGTCCGAGCGCAGCACCGGCGGCTTGCCCTCCAGGACGCTGCGGATGGTGCCCGGGACGATGCGGCTCCAGTTCAGGTCGCCGCCGCCGTAGATGTTGCCGCAGCGGGCCACGGCCACGTTCAGCCCGTAGCTTTCGGCGTAGCTCCGGGCCAGCAGGTCGGCGCAGCTCTTGGAGACGTCGTAGGGGTGGCGGCCTTCGAGCGCCATCGCCTCGGTGTAGGGCAGCACATCCGAGCTGCCGTAGGCCTTGTCGCTGGAGGCCGCCACCACCCGCGCCACCTGGTCGCGGTGCGCCCGGCAGGCCTCCAGCAGGTTGTAGGTGCCGCGGATGTTCGATTCGAAGGTGGCCAGGGGGCTGATGAGGGCCGTGCCGACGATGGCCTGGGCGCCCAGGTGGAACACCGTGTCGACGCCGTGGCCGGCGATGGCCCGCTCCAGCGCGGGGTAGTCCTCCAGGCAGCCGGAGACCACGGCACAGCGCCGGATGTCGCCGCTGCGGATGAGTTCGCTCTGGGGGTCCCAGTCGCGCACCAGGGCCACCACGTGGAGGCCGTCATCCAGGAGCCGCCGGCACAGCCAGGACCCCACCAGCCCGGTGGCGCCGGTGACCAGGGCGGTGCGCTGGGCTTCGCTCATGGCCACACCTTCCAGGGCGCGCGCCCGCTCTGCCAGAGGGCCTCCAGGAGGTTGCGCTCGCGCACCGTGTCCATGGGCTGCCAGTAGCCGTCGTGGCGGTAGGCCATGAGCTGGCCTTCGGCCGTGAGCCGCTCCATGGGTTCGTGCTCCCAGGCGGTCAGGTCGCCGTCGATGTAGTCCAGCACCTTGCGGTTGAGCACGAAGAAGCCGCCGTTGATCCAGCCTTCGCCCACCTGGGGCTTTTCGGCGAAAGCGGCCACCCGGTCGCCGTCGATGGTGATGCCGCCGAACCGGGCCGGAGGCCGCACCGCGGTCACCGTGGCCAGCCTGCCGTGCCGCCGGTGGAAGGCCACCAGGGCGGAGAGGTCCAGGTCGGCCACGCCGTCGCCGTAGGTCATCATGAACATATCGTCATGCTCCACCCATTTGCGCAGGCGCAGCACCCGGCCTCCGGTCTGGGTGTCCTGGCCGGTGTCGGCCAGGTGGACCTTCCACTGGGGATGCTGGCCGTCGTGCACCAGGTGGGTGCCCCGGGCCAGGTCCACGGTGAGGTCCCCCTTCATGGCGTTGAACCGGAGGAAGTAGTCCTTCACCAGGTCGCCCTTGTAGCCCAGGGCGACGATGAATTCGCCATACCCATGGTGGGCGTAGATGTTCATGATGTGCCAGAGGATCGGATGGCCGCCGATCTCCACCATGGGTTTGGGCTTGACCACGGTCTCCTCGGACAGCCGGGTGCCCAGGCCGCCCGCCAGGATGATGGTCTTGATGGACGGGTTCGGGGTCATGACTGGGGGCACCTCAACTGGCTTATCGGTTCTACACGCGCCGGCCGAAACTTCGTTCCAACTCCCCGCGGGTCAGTTTCTTGATGACCGGCCGGCCGTGTGGACAAGTGTGCGGCACGGCGCAGGCCATGAGGTCCTCGATCAGCCGCTGGGCCAGTTCCGCCGGTCAGGACGTGGTGCTTCTTGATGGCGGCCTTGCAGGAGAGCTCGGCGTTCAGCTCCCGGCGGAACCAGTCCAGGTCCAGCTTGCCCGCCGCTGTCCAGCCGGGCCAGCAGGTCCTCCAGCAGGGCCCTGGGGTCCCGCTCCATCAGGAAATCCGGCAGGCCGCGCACCACCAGGGCGTCCGCGCCGAAGGCCTCCACCTCCAGCCCGGCCTGGGCGAATTCGCCCAGGAAGGGCCCAGCCGGGCCATGGCCTCGGGGCCCACCCGCACCACCTGGGGCGGCAGCAGGGGCTGCACCGCCGGGCGGTGGTGGCGCAGGAACAGGCGCTCGTAGAGGATCCGCTCGTGGGCCACGTGCTGGTCCACGATCCACAGTTCCGGCTCCCGCTCGCCCTGGCACTTCGGCCAGCAGGTAGGTGGCGTCGAAGGCCCCCAGGTAGCGCACGGTCCCGGCCCGGGCCAGTCGGGCTCGGCCGCGCCCGCGCTCGCCGGGGACGGCGCGGGAAGGCCGCGGCCATGGAGCGCAAGGCCTCGGCGGCGTTCATGCGGCCCACAGGTGGGGCTGGGCCGGCGGCCACCGGGGCCGGCGGGCGCAGGGGCTGGTCCAGGTCCAGCTCCAGGGGCCGGGGCGGCAGGTCCAGCACCGAGGGCAGGTCCCCGCGCAGCTGGCCCCAGGCCTCGCGCACGGCCCGGCTCACCCAGGGGAAGATCCGCTGGGGCTCCCGGAAGCGCACCTCGGCCTTGGTGGGGTGGACGTTCACGTCCACCGCCTCGGGCGGCAGTTCCAGGAACAGCACCGCCGCCGGGTAGCCGCCCTTGGGGAAGAAGCCCTCCCAGCCTTCGGCCAGGGCCGCCAGCAGCAGGCGGTCCCGCACCGCCCGGCCGTTGACGAACAGGTAGAGGTGGTTGCGGTCCCGGAAGCTCAGTTCCGGGCGGCGACACGTAGCCGTGCAGGGTCCAGGGCGGCTCCCCTTCCCGGAACGGCACCAGCGCGGCCATGCGCTCGCCCAGCAGCGGCCCCAGGCGGGCGCCGGCCGCGGCCACCGGCGGGCAGCACCAGTTCGCCGCTGCGGTCCGAGCGCAGCGTCCAGTGCACCTGACGGGGTGGCCAGGGCCATGCGGGTGAGCACGCCCCAGAGGTGGGCGTGCTCGGTCTCGGTGGCCTTGAGGAAGCGCTTGCGGGCCGGGAGCTGGGCGAACAGGTCGCGCACCGTGACCGTGGTGCCCCGGGCGCGCGGGGCCGGCAGCACCTCCTTGATGATGCCGAATTCGCAGCGCAGGCGGTGGCCCGGCGCCGTCCGCCTCGGCGCTGCAGAGATCCAGGCGGCTCACCGAGGCGATGGAAGGCAGCGCCTCGCCGCGGAAGCCGAAGCTGGTCAGGCGGCCCAGGTCGTCCGCGGTGCGCACCTTGCTGGTGGCGTGCCGCTCCAGGGCCAGGTAGAGGTCGTCCCGGCCCATGCCGCAGCCGTCGTCGGCCACTTCCAGCAGGCGCTTGCCGCCGTCCTCCCAGCGCACCTCCAGCCGCGCGCAGCCGGCGTCCAGGGCGTTCTCCACCAGTTCCTTCAGCACCGAGGCCGGGCGCTCCACCACCTCGCCGGCGGCGATCTGGTTGGCGACCTGGTCGGACAGCACGCGGATCTTGGGCATGCAACCAATGTAGCGCGGGTGCTGGGGTTACCGGGCCGGATCTTGGCCGGCCAGCCAGCGCCGCCACAGGGTCCGGTAGGCCCGCTCCACCGCCCGGGTGTAGCGCTCCGGGTTGCCGGCGTCGCTGGCCAGGATGGTGGCGCGGATGCCGGCGCGGAACCCGGCCAGGGTATCCAGGTCCGCGGCCCGGCGCACCGCCAGTTCCTCATAGTCGGCTTCCCGCTCCGCCACCCACCCGCCCAGCCCCAGGGAATGCAGGATGGCACCCGAAATGCGGCTGGCCGGGTTCTGCCCCAGCATGGAGACCACCGGAGCGCCCATCCAAAGGGCCTCCCAGGTGGCGATGCCGCCGTTCTGCGGAAAGGTGTCCAGCACGATGTCCACCTCATTGTAGGTGTCCAGGTGGTCCCGCCGGGAGGTGGCGTCGCGCAACTCGACCCGCTCCGGGCCGATGCCGAGCCGGGCCAGGGCCTCCAGGATCTGCCGGCGCACCTCCGGGTCCTCCAGCGTGATGTCCTTCACCAGCAGGCGGGAGCCTGGCACCCGGACCAGGATCCGGGCCCAGACCTCAAGGGCGGCCTCTGAAACCTTGCTGAACCGGTTCAGGCAGCCGAAGGTCACACGCCCAAGGGTCAGCGCCGGCAGAGCGCGGATATCCGGCGTGGCGGGGGGGGCCTCGAAGGTGATGCAGCAAGGCAGGTCGAAGCAGGTCTCGGTGAACAGCGGCCGGACCCGGTCCGGGATGAGCACCGGGTCGGTGAACAGATAGTCGACCGCCGGCACCCCGGTCCCGCCGCCGTTGCCCCAGGCGGTCACCTGGACCGGCGCGGGCTTGCGCGCGAACACCAGCAGCCGGTTGCCCATGGTATGCCCGGACAGGTCGATGAGGATGTCCACCGCGTCGGCGCGGACCTGCTCCGCCACCGCCGCGTCGGTCATGCCGGCGATGGGCCTCCAGGCGTCCGCCAGCTGGCGGAATTCCCGGGTCCATTCGTCTTCGGACCGGACTCCCGAGTAGCACACCACCCGGAACCCGGCCCGGTCGTGGCGCCGCAGCACCGGGCCGAAGCAGGAGGCCGCCGAATGGTGCTTGAAGTCGGCGGAGGCGTAGCCCAGCACCAGGCGCCGGTCCGGGTCGCGGTGGTTCGGGTGGGCGGCGGGCGGGGGGATCGACGCTGCCTGGGCCTCCCAGGTACCTGCGCCGCTCCATCTGGTGGTTCTCGAGGCTGAGCTCCGGCAGGAAGTCCTGGACCGAAGATCTTGTTGGACTGGGAGCCGGCGTGGTCCGGCCGGATCGACAGCGCGTGGTCGAAACTGTCCAGCGCCTCCCGGTGCCGGCCCAGGACATGCAGGACGCTGCCCCGGTTCATCCACGCGTCCAGGTGATCAGGCCGGAGCGCCAGCGCGCGGTCGAAGCTCTCCAGCGCCTCGCTGGGCCGCTTGAGCTCCAGCAGAGCCATGCCTCGGTTGACCAGCCCCTCCAGGTTCCCGGGCACCTGGGCCAGGGCTCGGTCGAAGCTCGCCAAGGCCTCGATGGGCCTCTGGAGTCGATACAGTGCGGTGCCCCGGCTGACCAGACACCCAGGATGGTCCGGGCTCAGGCCCAGCGCCTGCTCTGCGCAGGCCAGAGCCTCCTCATGGCGTTCCAGGTTATACAGGGCAATACCCTTGTTCATGATCGCATCGACATACCCAGGCTCTAAGGTCAGGGCCCGCTCGAAGCTCACCAGGGCTTCGAGCGGTCTGTCGAGTCCCAGCAGCGCTGCGCCGCGGGAGAGCAGCGCCTCCGGTTGATCCGGATCGAGCGCCAGGGCCTGGTCTGCGCAGGCCAGGGCCTCCGCCTCGCGCTCGCAAAGGCAAAGCAGATGGGCACTGTTGACGAGCGCATCCGTGCGGCCGGGTTGGACAGCAAGGGCCAGGCCATAGGCCGCCAGCGCCTCTTCGTTCCGGTTCAGCGTTTTCAAGGCGTTTCCACGGTCATAATGCGCGTCCGCACATTCCGGTCTGAGCGCGAGCAGGCGATCGTAGCGGCCCAGGGCCTGTTCGGCCCGTCCGAGTTTCAGCAGGGCATTGCCCTGGTTCAGCAGCGGTTCGACGCGGTCCGGCTGCATGGCCAGAGCGCGCTCGTAGTCGGCCAGGGCCTCCTCGGGCCGGCCCAGGTCCATCAGGGCGTTGCCGCGGTTCAGGTGGGCTCCGGGAAGGTCAGGTTGCGCAACCAGGGCCAGGTCGCAGCTGGCAATGGCTTCAGCCGGCCGCTTCAGGTCCAGAAGGGCCGCGCTCCGGTTCAGGAGCGCTTCCGGCTGGCCGGGTTGGAGGGCCAGGGCCCGATCCAGGCAGGCCAGGGCCTCCTCGGCCCGCCCCAGCTCGCGCAACACGATGCCCCGGTTCACCATCGCTTCCGCATCGTCGGGCTGGAACACGAGGGCTCGGCCCAGATGGGACAGGGCCTCCTCCGGGCGCTGAAGGCCCCTGAGCGCCCGGCCCAGGCTGGCATGGGCACGGGCGGACCTGGGGTTCACCTCCACCGCCCGCTCCAGGAGCTCGGCCGCCGCTTCAGGGTCGCCGCGCAGGAGGGTCCATTCCCCGAACAGGCACAGGGCCGCGAAATGCCCGGGATCCGCCGCCAGGGCCTGCCGGAACCGGGCCGCCGCCAGGCCCTCCTCCCCCTCCCGCGCCAGCCGGAGGGCGTCCTGCAGCAGGGATGCCGCATCGGCGTTGGGCCCTTCGGGTGCGGGATCGGGCATGGCAGTTCCTTTCCGGGCCGTCCGTCAGGCCGAGCACCACCTCTTCCACAGGGTCCGGTAGGCGGCCTCCACCGCACGAGTGTAGCGCTCCGGGTTGCCGGCGTCGCTGGCCAGGATGGCGGCGCGGATGCCGGCGCGGAACCGGGCCAGGGCATCCAGGTCCCCGGCCCGGCACACCGCGAATTCCTCATAGTCGGCTTCCCGCTCCGCCACCCATCCTCCCAGCCCCAGGGACTGCAGGATGGCGCCCGAAAGGCGGCTGGCGAGGTTCTGCCCCAGCATGGCGACCACCGGCGCGCCCATCCACAGGGCCTCCCAGGTGGCGATGCCGCCGTTTTGCGGAATGGTGTCCAGCACGATGTCCACCTCGTTGTACGCGTCCAGGTGTTCCTGCCGGGAGGTGGCGCCGCGCAGTTCGACCCGTCCCGGGCCGATATCGAGCCGGGCAAGAGCCTCCAGGATCTGCCGGCGCACCTCCGGGTCCTCCAGCATGATGTCCTTCAGCAGCAGGCGCGAACCGGGCACCCGGACCAGGATCCGCGCCCAAAGCTCGAGGGCGGCCTGTGAAACCTTGCTGGACCGGTTCAGGCAGCCGAAGGTGACGTGCCCGCGGGTCCGCCCCGGCAGGCCGCGGATTTCCGGGGCCACTGCGGGGGCCTCGAAGGTGATGCAGCATGGCAGGTTGATGCACGACTCGGCGAAAAGCGGCCGGACCCGTTCCGGGATGAGCACCGGATCGGTGAAGAGGCAGTCCACAGCCGGCACCCCGGTCCCGCCGCCGTGGCCCCATGCGGTCACCTGGACCGGCGCGGGCTTGCGCGCGAACACCGGCAGCCGGTTCCCTTTGGAATGCCCGGAAAGGTCGATGAGGATGTCCACGCGGTCGGCGCGGACCTGCTCCGCCACCGCCGCGTCGGTCATGCCGGCGATGGGCCGCCAGGCGTCGGCCAACTGGCGGAACTCCCGGGTCCAGTCATCCTCGGTCTGGACCCCCGAGTAGCACACCACCCGGAACCCGGCCCGGTCGTGGCGCCGCAGCACCGGCCCGAAACAGGAGGCGGCGGAATGGTGCTTGAAGTCGGCTGAGACGTAGCCCAGCACCAGGCGCCGGTCCGGGTCGCGGTCATTGGGATGGGCAGCGGGCGGGGGGATCGAGGCAGCCTGGGCCTCCCAGTACCTGCGTCGCTCAAGCTGGTGCTCCTCGAAGCTGAGCTCCGGCAGAAAGTCCTGTACGAAAATCTTGTTGGAGTGGCAGCCGGCGTGATCGGGCCGGATCGAAAGCGCCCGGTCATAACTGACCATCGCCTCCCGGTGCCGGCCCAGGATGTGCAGAGCGGTACCCCGGTTCATCCACGCGTCCAGATGGTCGGGCCGAAGCGCCAGAGCCCGGTCGAAGCAGTCCAGCGCTTCGCTGGGCCGCTTGAGGTCCAGCAGGGTCATGCCTCGGTTGATCACCCCCTCCAAGTGTTCGGGCTCCAGGGCCAGGGCCCGATCCGCGCTGTCCAGGGCCTCTCCGGCGCGTTTGAGCGCGAGCAGGGCGAGGGCGCGGTTCGCCAGCGCACTGGCCCAGCCGGGCTGGCGCTCCAGGGCGAGGTCGAAAGCGGCCAGCGCCTCAAGGGGCCGCCCGAGCCGGGCCAGGGCGTTGCCCCGGTTCAGCGTGGCGTCGGCGCGGCCGGGCTGGGCTGTCAGCGCCCGGTCATAACTGTCCAGCGCCTCCAGGGACCGTCCCAGTACCAGGAGCGCGTTGCCGCAGGCCAGGAGGGTGTCCGGAATGCCGGGTGCCACCTCCAGGGCGCGCTCGTAGCTGGTCAGCGCCTCCTGCGGCCGCTTGAGCTCCATCAGGGTGTTCCCGCGGTAGCGCAGGGAGTCCGGGTCGTCCGGGCGCAGGACCAGGGCCCGCTCGTAGCCCGACAGGGCCTCCCCGGGCCGGTCCAGGTCGAGCAGGATCTTGGCCCGGTCCTTGTGGCTGTCGGCGGATTCCTCGATGCCCAGCGCCTGCTCGAAGCTCGCCAAAGCCTCCTCGAGCCGCCGCAGCTCCCACAGGGCGGCACCTCGGCCCCGGTGCGCCTGGGCCAGCCCGGGGCTTTGGGCCAAGGCCCGGTCGAACCCGGCGAGCGCTTCCTCCGCGCGCTTCAGCTGGAGCAGCGCGAGCCCGCGGGAGCTCAGCGCTGCCGCGTTGCCGGGGTTGAGGGCCAGGGCGCGGTCCAGGCTGGCCAGGGCCTCCTCGGGCCGGCCCTGCTGTTGCAGCACGATGCCCCGGTTCAGCATCACCTCCTCCGAATCCGGCTGGAGGCGCTCGGCGCGGTCCAGGTGGTACAGGGCCTCATCGGGCCGGTCCTGCTGCCAGAGCGCCTGGGCCAGGGCGGCATGGGCGACGGCGGAACCGCGATTGGCGAACAGGGACTGCTCCAGCAGTTCCTCCGCCGCCGCGGGCTCGCCCATCCGCAGCCGCAGCTCGCCATACAGGTACAGAGCGGCGAAGTGCCCGGGATCCAGGGCCAGCGCCTGGCGAAAGCAGGCTCCGGCCGCTTCCAGGTCGCCTTCCTGCCGCAGCCGCAGGGCATCCTGCACCAGGGCGTCCGGCCCGGTCTCCGTTCGGACATCTGGTTTCGGCGCATCATCCATGGGATCCAGGGTAGCGCCGCCGGCCCGGGTTACAGAGCCAGATCGCGCAGAAAGGCCCGGATCAGCGCCTCGAAGGCCCCGGCCGCGGCCCGGCCCGCCTCCAGCACCTCCCCGTGGTCGAGCGGCTGGGCCAGCATTCCCGCGGCCATGTTGCAAAGGCAGGAGATGCCCGCGACCCGCAGGCCCTCCTGGCGGGCCACGATCACCTCCGGGACGGTGCTCATGCCCACGGCGTCGGCCCCCAGCGTGCGGAACGCGCGGATCTCCGCCGGGGTCTCGTAGCTGGGCCCTGCCACCGCCAGGTACACCCCCTCCCGGAGGGTCTGCCCCAGGGCGGTCGCCGCGGCGTGCAGCTGCCGGCGCAGGATGGGGTCGTAGGCGGCGGTCAGGTCCGGGAAGCGTGGGCCAGGCTCCACGTTGGGCCCGGTGAGCGGGTTGCCCCCGGTGAAATTGATGTGATCGCTGATCGCCATCAGCTGGCCGACCCGGAAATCGGGGTTGACCGCGCCGGCCGCGTTGGTGTGGACCACGGCCTTCACGCCCATGCGGCCGAACAGCCGCATGGAGGCGGTCACGAGGGCCGGGGGGTGGCCTTCATAGCCGTGGAACCGTCCGGCCTGGAGCACCACCCTGCGGCCCTCCAGCTCGCAGAAGATCAGCCGGCCCCGGTGCCCCGCCACGGTCTGCCGGGGAAAGCCCAATCCGGCGAAGGCCAGTTCGACCCCCGCGGCGGCTTCGGGGCAGTCGGCCAAGGCGCCCAGCCCCGAGCCCAGGACGATCGCCAGGTCAGGCCGGAACGGCGCCCGGTCCTGGATCAGGGCGAGGGCATGCTCGAGGTTCAAGGGTTGTGGTTCCATGCCAGGTTGACCGTGGTCTGCAGGTCGGGCTGCTGGACGGTCGGGCTGAGCACGCGGATGCGCACGAAGTGCCAGAGCGGGTTGGTGACGTCGGTGGTGTTGCCCGCCAGGGTGAAGGTGTAGGAACTGGGGTAGCCGCTGCCGAACAGGTAGGGCGTCTCGACCTGGCCGTCCACCACGAACTCGATGACCGCGCTGGTGGTGGAGAGGGCGGGCACCGTGTTGACGCTCAGGTTGAAGCCCCGGTCATAGGTGAGGTAGAACTTCGCGTAGGCCACTTCGCCCTGGGTGACGTTGGGATAGACCAGGGCCGGGGGAGTGGGCTGCGCGGTGGTGGGCAGCTGCGGGTTGGGGACCTGCACCGCGTCGGCCATGGACAGGGTGAAGGGGGGCAGGGGCGTCGTGGAGGAGTCCGGGCCCAGGGCGAGCGTGTTCGGGGTCCAGTTGACGGCGTAGGCGGGGATCTCCGCGGGAAGCTGGGGCCACAGGACCCCGTAGGGCTGCAGCAGCACGAGCAGGGTGGTGTTGTTGAAGATCGTCCGGAGGTCCACCGGCTCCCCGGGCTCGATGGGCTCCTGCAGGCGTCCCACCTGGGTGAACATGCTCGAGACGTCGGTCTGGATCGTATCGATGTTGCGGGCCCCCTGGAAGCTGAAGGTGGGGTAGATCAGGTTGTAGAGCCGGGCGAGGACGGCGGGATTGGTCATCCCGGCCTGCCATTCGGCGTAGCTCCCGGGAGACGCGAGGCCGTTGGCCGCGAGGGTCAGCTGCCAGGAGGCGGCGGCGATGGTGGCGGGCGAGGTGAAGCCCGCCTGGGCCGGGATCACCCGGATGTCCCGGGGCGCGAGCCCGGCGGCGGCCGTGGTGTCGGTGAGCCAAGGCGACGTCAGCAGGGTGGCGGCCATGCCGTCGGCCAAACCGTCCACGATGGCCAGATCCGGGGCTTCGCTGGCCAGGCTGGTCGTGCCGGTGGGGAACAGGGCGGTCTTGCCCTGGCCGTACAGGAAGTTGCGGGCCAGCATGGGATAGATCACGCCCGGGTCCCAGCCGTCGTCCACGGCCGGGCCGCCGGCCAGGGTGCCGAAATAGTGTTCCTTGGTCCCATCGAAGTTGTTGGGCGTATGGTCGAGGTCGTAGAGGACGTAGGAGCGCCGGGGCGACTCGGTACGGCCCGGGTAGTAGTGCAGGTCGAGCACGCCGCCCTTCACCCGGGACGGGGTGGGGTCGCCGTAGTAGGCGGAGAAGAGGAAGACGGAATCCAGGATGCCGAGCACCTCGCTGCCCACCGCCTGGGTCCCGATGGGCGGCGACTGCGGCTGGGTCGGGCTGGGGTTGGTGCCCGGCACGTACCAGTTGGGGAGGGTGACGGCCCAGACATCGTTGGTGGTCAGGGCGGGGTTGACGAAGGTGCTGGCGTTCAGCACCGCCACCGGGCTGCCGATCGTGGTGTCGTTGGCCGCGACCGGGTTCTGGCCCGGCACCGGAACGCCGGCCACATCCACCCGGTAGGCGTAGATGGGCCGCTGGGGTTCGGGCAGGGAACTGCCGATCCCGTCCGGGTCGGCGATGACCTGGACGGTGGCGCCGTCGCCGTCGGTCTGCTGGAAGATGCTGTCCACCTCGATGAAGGTGCTGTATCCCACGACCAGGCCGCCGATGGAGTAGTTGCCGTTGTCGTCGGTGACGGTGGATCCGCCCAGGCGCCAGTTCTGGTGCAGCAGGCCGTCGGCGCCGATGTCCGTGTCCAGGAAGAAGGCCTTCACCACCAGGTTCCGGCCGGGGTAGACCACGCCCGTCGAGCCGTAGCCGGTGGGGCTGCCGCTGACGGGGTCGTACTGGACAGGGGGCCGCACGAACGTGACCATCCCGGAAATATTGAGATTGGCCGGGTTCGTCCCTTTATGGCAGCCCAGCCCGAAGAGACCCGCCATGACCAGCATCGCCGCGCGAACGCGCAGCCGGAAAGGAAATACCATGCTCACCTCAAAAACCCGCGAAAATCCAGCCTACCACGCTAACGCTTGACTTCGGGAGGTGCGGCGGCCTGGTTCTGGGCCAGCAGGTCCGCGGGGACCTCCTCCATGTCGTTCATGGCCGGCAGCGGGTTCTGGGGAACCCCGTCCAGGCGCAGCTCGAAATGCAGGTGCGGGCCGGTGGCGTTGCCGGTGCGGCCCACTTCGGCGATCTTCTGCCCGCGCCGGACGATGTCGCCCACCTGGACGCAGTTCCGGCTGCAGTGGGCATAGAGCGTGAGGACGCCGTTGCCGTGGTCCACCGCGACATAGTTGCCGTATTGCTTCTGCCGGGTGGATGCCACCACCTGGCCGTCCAGGGCCGCGAAGATGCCCGCCCCCATGGGCGCGCTGAGATCCACGCCCTTGTGGGTGCCCATGAAGCGCCGGATGACCCGCCTGTTGCGGGTGCTGGTCCTGACCCTGACCACCCGGGTGCGGATCCTCGGCCCCCAGGCCGAACTGATGGTGCGGGTCGGCACGGGCCAGAGCAGGTCGAGGTTGTCCCGGTCGGCGGGCGTGAAATCGGTGGGCGACCCGGCGGACGGCATCGCTTCCAGCTCATCGGGCTCATCCTCCTGGGGCAGCACCTTGCGCAGGCCCGTCAGGGCGGGGGCGGGGCCTCCCCCCTGGGCGCGGACGGGGTTGCCCGCCGGGACGGGGGCCGCTGCGGGCGCCTCGCTTGAACTCCGGCCCGGATTGACCGCCACGGGAACCGGGGACAGCCCTTCCGCAGGCAGGATCCGCTCCATGTGGACCAGGTTGCCCGGCCCGATGGCCGGCGTCCCGGGCAGGGGCGCCACCGGAACGAAGGGACCCAGGTTCCTGGCCCGGACCAGTCCGGAGGGTTTGCGCCCCGGCAGGGACGCGGCCCGCTCCAGCTTCACCCGCAGGACCGTGCCGGCGGCCAGACGGCCGAGATTCACCCCGGGATTGAGGCTCCCCAGTTGTTCCAAGGTGATCCCGCTCTGCCGGGCGATCCGCGCCGCGGTCTCACCCTTGCGCACCCTGTGGACGGTGCTGTGGACGGCGGGGCGCGGACGATTCGACGCTTGAAGATTCCCAGACAAACCGGAAATGACCAGGGCAAATGCAATAAAGGTATTGCGCATGGGGTCTCCTCATGCGGGAACTCGAATGGGTTATGGATGCCTAAATTACCTCCTGGGGAATTCCCCATGGTGGACATAACAAGACCCATGATCCTATCCCAAGAGTCCTCGGCGGATCAAACGGAAATGTAACTCAATGAAGGCTTCAATTTATTTCCAAGGGCATTCGTCCCAGGGCTGGATCACCCGGCCGCGCCTCCCCCCTTCCTTCGACAGGAGGCGCACCGGGCCGATCTCCATCCGGTGGCTGACGGCCTTGAGCATGTCGTAGAGGACCAGGAGCCCCAGGCTGACCCCGGCCAGGGCTTCCATCTCCACCCCGGTCCGGCCTTCCGCCGACACCTCCACCCGCATCCAGGCCCGGCGCGCGGCCGGGTCCCAGTGCTGGTCCACCGTGACCGCCTCCAGGGCCAGGGGGTGGGCCAGCGGGATCAGGTCGCCGGCGCGCTTGGCCCCGCCGATGGCGCCGATCCGGGCGGTGGTCCAGGGGTCGCCCTTGGGGCCCGCGCCCGCCTCGAGGGCGGCGGCGCATTCCTCGCACAGGGCCAGGTAGCCCGCCGCCACGGCCCTCCTGCGGGTGACGGCCTTGCCGGAAACGTCCACCATGCGCGGACGGCCTTCGGGATCCAGGTGGGTGAGGGTCATGGGCGGCTCCAGGCGAGGAGGATGTCGCGCAGGGCGGCGGTGTCGGGCGCGAAGGCGCGCGGTCCGTACGCGGCCATGGCCTCCTGGCTGGAGAACCCGTGGCCGACCGCGACGCTGGGCACCCCGGCCCGCTGCGCCATGTCGAGGTCGTAGGTGCTGTCGCCCACCATGACCGCGTCCGCGGGCGCGAGGCCGTGGGCCGCGAGGACCACGCGCAGGCTTTCGGGATCGGGCTTGCCCGCCGCCACCTCGTCGGGGGTCACGATGGGGTCGAAGTAGCCCTCCCAGCCCAGGACCTTCAGCTGGCGCCGCAGCGCCTGGCCGCGCTTGCTGGAGGCGATGGCCATGGGGATGCCGGCCGCCCGCAGTTCATCCAGCAGCTCGTGGATGCCGTCGAATCCCTTCAGCATGGAATCGTGCTCGGTGTGCTTGAAGCTCCGGTAGGCCTTGACCACCTCGTCCAGGCCGATCCCCAGCGGACCGAAGGTGCGCTGGATGCCCTCCTCCACCGGCAGGCCGACGCTTTCCAGCCAGGTTTCCCGCAGGCCGGGATCCAGTCCCAGGACGCCGAGGGCATGGTCCATGCCCGCCTCGATGATCGGCCGGGTGTCAGCCAGGGTCCCGTCGAAATCCCAGATGATGAGTTTCATGTCTTCACTTCTCCAAACTTGCCGGAAGGGGCCTCGAGGAACCGCGCTGCGGGTCGCTTCCGTTAGCTTAAACTCTAGGACATGAACCGGGAGAGACGATGGATCGTTTTGGGAGCTCGAAACTGCGGATCGTTTGGGCCGGCATCTGCCTGCTGCTGGCGGGGCTGGTATTGACCAGCGTCCAGGGGTTCGGAGAGGGCGGCACCCAGCTCATGGTGTTCGGGGTCGGGATCCCGCTCGGCTTCGAGGACCCCAAGCCCTACGTCATCCAGAACCTGGGCCGGATGGTCTACAGCGTGGTGCCGGCGGTGATCCTCCTGGGCGGCATCATCCCGCTGGGCGAATGGCTTTCCGCGGGCGGCCGCGGCGAGCGCTACCTGGGCCTGGTGGCCGGCACCGCGCTGGCCTTCGCGCACGGCCTGTTCCTGGGCCAGCTGGCGGTGCTGCCGGTCCTGGCCGCCAGCTGCCGGCTGCTGGGCAGCCCCTTCGCGGCGCCGATCCTGCTGGCCGACCTGAACGCGGTGGTGCTCGGCCTGCAGCTGCTGCTCTGGGCCGCGGCCCTGGGGCTGTTGCTGAAGTCCAACCGCGGCCTTGCGGTCCTGCTGGCCTACGGCCTTTCCGAAGTGGGCCGGGTCATGGCCTGGGGCGGGGAGTTCCTGGGCGACCTGGACGTGCCCAAGGGAGCCGTGAAGGCCATGGTCGCGCTGGGCCATTCCCTTCCCTCCGGCCAGCTGCCGTCGGACCCCATGGCCTGGGGCGCCCTGCCGCTCAGCCTGGGCGTGCCGCTGGCGCTGGCCGCGCTGCTCCTGCTGCTCCCGGGCAGGCCCGCCAAGCGGAGCCGGGCTTGAACCCAGCCCGGCTGCTTCTGCTCGGAGCCTGCCTCGGCCTTTGGGCCCAGCAGCCGGCGCCCGCGCCGGCCAGGCAGGATCCGGCCCAGATCAAGAGCCGGCTGGCCGAGGTCCAGGCGCGCCTTGGCACGGTGGACGCCCAGCTCGAAGGGCTGAAGAAGCGGCGCAAGGGCGTGCTGGTCGAACTGCAGGCCACCCTGCTGGACGCCGACCGCGTGCGGGCCCAGGCGGAGACCGCGCGGCTCAAGCGCGACCAGGCCGAGGCCGAGGTGGCCGCCATCAGTGCCCGCAAGGAGCAGACCATGAGGGACATCGCCGCCCTGCGCGGCGAGCTGCGCAAGCAGGTGCGCTGGATGCAGGCCAGGGGTCCGCTCGGCGAGCTGAGCTTCTTCACCGGACTCTCCAGCCTGGAGCAGTACGTCGTGGAAGGCCGCTACCAGGCCTACCTGGGCGACCAGGAGCGCCGGCGCATGGACCGGATCCAGGCCCTGCAGGCCGACCTGGCCAGGCGCGAGCATGAACTGGTGGCGGCCATGCAGCGCCAGGCCGAGGACGAGCAGCTGTCCATCCAGGCCCAGGCCGGCCTGCAGCTGCACGAGGCGCGCCTGCAGCAGTTCCTGGACGGCCTCAAGCAGGACGAAAGCCGCCAGAAGGAGATCCAGGCCGAGCTGGCCGAGGAGGCGCTGCAGCTGGAGCGGATGCTGGGCCAGCTGCTGGGCAAGCCCCGGAGCGACGCCTTCGAGGCTCCCGGCTCCTTCGCCGCGCTGCACGGCGAACTGCCCCAGCCCACCACCGGGACCCTGGCGCAGCCGTTCGGGGAGCACGTGAACCCGCAGTTCCGCACCCGGACCCTGCAGAGCGGCCTGCTCATCGCCGCCGAGCAGGGCGCCCCGGTGCTGGCCGTGGCCGACGGCAAGGTGGTCTATGCCGACCTCTACCAGAGTTTCGGCCCCATGGTGATCCTGGACCACGGCGACGGCTATTTCAGCCTCTACACCCACCTGGAGGCCCTGGCCGTCACCAAGGGCCAGATCCTCAAGCAGGGCGAGCCCCTGGGGGCCGTCGGCGCCACCGCCGACGGCCCCCGCCTCGGCTTCGAGATCCGCCACCTGACCCAGGCCCAGGATCCCAACAAGTGGCTGAAGGTGCATTACCGTTAGTCATCGATAATGGCCTCGCACCCCATCAAGGGACCTATCCATCAAGCATTCTTGACCCGATCACTGCTGTCGACACCCATGGAGGAAATAAAATGATTGAATGAAATTCCGCTTAACCCAAAACCAGCATTGATAATTTTTGTTATGAAATTATTATATATTCCTTTGTATATTGGCAAATAAGATGAATATGTTTTCCCGAAGAACTCATTCGCACTATCTGTCAAACGGTTATCAGAACATTTGTTTTCGACAAGTTCACAAGTTTTTATAAAATAATTGTACTGAAGTTGACTGAATTCCTGGCTCAACTCGTTGAAGGATTTTTTAAAAGTGTCAAATTCTTTTTTCAAGCAATCTAACACTTTTACATTCATTGGATTAGTCATTCTTGCTACCAAATTTCCGCTATTAATTTGTAATTGATTCACTTGATTAGTTACTGGATAACGAACAAATAAATTTAGCCAGTGTTTTGTCATCCGCTCTGCCATCGGATCTTTGAACAGGTAAGTTGGAAGCTCCCAACATTCTTTGGATTCGATCAAACGCTTCTCAGCTTTTATCATGTTATATAATTTTGATCCCCGGACCAACATCAATACGTTAGAAATCGACATCAAATTATCTACGAAACCGCATTTGTTCATATAATTAATGTTGTCATGCAATGATTCCATGGTTGAATTGGGTCCAAACATAATGAATCCAGCTAATACGTAAAACAGGTCCAATTCTTTAAGAATTGTAGCGATGCGGAAATTGTCTTCAACGGATGCCCTCTTCTCATAAAGGCGCAACTCATAATCCGATCCAGATTCTACTCCAATAATAATTACATCAATGCCAGCTTTTTTATAAAGTTTAAGCAACTCAACATCTTTTTCGGTTTTCATTGTTTCACAGCGTAAATATATTTTAGCTGAAAGCGGAATATTTCTTTGAATGATTGACTCGCAAATTTGCCGAGAGCGATCTTTCCCTTTCTTACCAGGATCATCAAATGAACTGTCAGAAAAATTGAATAGCTTAGCTTTGTATCGTTTGGACAAAAATTCCAGCTCATCCACTATATTTTCCGGAGACCGGCCTCGCCAAACCTTTCCTTTTTGAATTTTTTGGTTAATGTTAACGCAACAGAAACTACAATTGCCAACACAACCTCTTGAAGTTACTATTCGCACACTATCCAAAAGGCCCTTGTCTGTAGGATCGAAATTTCCCGCTTCCAGATATGTCCTCGATGGGAAAGGTAAAGAATCTAAATCATCGATAAATTTTCTATGTTCATTTTCAATAACACGCTTATCGCCATTGCGCCACCACAATCCGTTAACATCCGAATAATCAGGATTGCCATTCTCTAAATGATGTAATAATTCCAATACAGTATATTCTCCTTCTCCAATGACAAAAAAATCAAATAGTGGTTCATTTTTGAAGACATCTTTGGACAGCGAGACCAGAAAGGGGCCACCACAAATAATTTTGGAATTAGGCTTACGGGCTTTAATCCTGGCGGCCACGGATCGCACTTCATTAAAATTTCCCATAGTCAACTGAAAGCCGTACACATCAGCCTCTACGTTCGCAGCTGAATCATATTCGGCTTCATTTACACCGGCGAAACACTGCTTGAATATAACCGAATAAAGTTGCTTTTGCAAAAAAGAACCCATGTACGCCAAACCCAGGGGGATTTCTTGCTCGTATTGCAAATCCCCTGTTTTCATTACGTTGATCAACGCAACCGTCATTACCTTGGTTTGGCTCATACAGGACGACCTCCCCCGCACACTCTTTTGAAAACCCCATGCATATCCTGCACATGGAGCGATACGTTCCCGAAGGAGCCCGGAAGGGCAGGAACGCAACCCAGCCTGGAGCCCACCCAACTCCCATCTTCGTTCTTCGAAATGTCCCGAAGCCCATTCTTCGGACCGATCAGATGCAGGAAGGACAATGACAGGGGATCGGCTTGGTGAAGGCCCGAAGTTGTTGATTCGCCCAGGCCCATGCAGAGTCCCGAATACGTTGCGCCGTCAACAACCCAGGTATCAGTGCTCAGCACGAGGGCCTCCCCGGAGCAGGGCGCAAGTGTAGCATGGTGAAAAAATGAAAATAGATGAGTCCCCCACATATCCCTTGGCAGCGGCCAAGCGACAGAGCCTGGGTAGAATCCGCCCAGGTCGTGGCATGTGCAATCGGAGTGCCAACTCCGAGCTGTTCGTCGCCTTGCGGCGACTGCTAGGAGCCCGTCTACGTATTGATCCGTGTCCCGGATTTTTGCCAGGGTCGTTTTTCAGGGAACGTTCTGACCTTCCGCTCCTTCGTCGCTCCAGGTCAGACCGTTCCCTGAAAAACGGAGAGCAGAGAGTACCGGTAGGCGCCGGCAAAGTGATCGGAAAGCCGATATAGGGCCTCTGATACCCTGATTCAGGCCCCCAGGCTTCAGGAAGTGGCCCTCGCGAGTTTCAGGAGGTTGTGCGCGGTGCAGACAAGCTGCCACTCGGCCTTGACCTTGGCGAGGCCCCTCAGCAGAAACTGGCGGAAGCCCATGGCTTGCTTGATCTGGCCGAACACTGGCTCGACCACCTGCTTGCGCAATCGGTAAGGGCTGCGCCAGCCCCGCGCTTCAATCGGTCCCGCATGGCGGCCACCAGACTCCCGGTCTTGCCATTCTTCGCATGGGTCGCAGCCTTGGTGCCGTGCTTCTGCCGGCCTGTCGCGATGTAGGTTCTGATGTGCCTGGCTGCCATGCCTTCCAGGTTGGTCTCAGAACAGTAGCCGGAATCGCTTGGTCATACTTCTCTTATCGGTACACGCTCGGCCCAACATTAGCTTTGGCGCGAGGATTCCCCGGATCTTTCCGGTACGCGCGAAACGCCCCCAAACTGAACGGTCGGCGCGCCTCGCAAGGAACCAAGTCCCCCCTCGGGTCGGGCCCCTTGGGCCCCAGGCCGTACCTGGAGAGCCCGGCCCCACAACCTGTCACCAGCCGCTACGAAGGGCCAGCGTGCGAACACCGTCGAACGTCGGCCTTCGTTGCTTTCCCGTTGGCGCCGGCCTTGCCGGCGACGACGAACGGGGCGACGGGTCGGGACCCGGGTGCTTAACTTGGACAGGCTCCTAGCGCACCATGCCGTTGGCGTTGAAGAGGGGGACGTAGACCGCCAGAAGGAGGCCCAGGACCATCACGCCCATGAAGAGGATCAGGATCGGGCCGATCAGGGTGGTGACGGCGGAGGTGGCTTTCTCGACTTCCTGGTCGAAGAAGTCGGCCACGTGGTTGAGCATCTCCGGCAGCGCCGAAGACTGCTCGCCCACCCGGGTCATCTCCACGGCCAGGGGATCCAGCAATTTGGACTGCTCGAGGGCCAGGTGGAGGGAGGACCCGGCCCGGACCAGCTCGGTGACGGTGATCAGGCGCAGGCGCATGCGCTCGCTGGGGGTGGTGCGCTGGATCACCTCCAGGGCCTGCAGCGCGGGCATGCCCCCGGCCAGCAGCACGCCCAGGGTGCGGGTGAAGACGGAGGAGTGGTACATCCGGTACAGGGTGCCCATCCGGGGGATGGCCAGGATGAACTGCTCCAGGATGCGCTTGCCCGCCTCGGTGGTGAACATCCAGCGCAGGAAGACGGCCAGCACCACCAGCCCGCCGGCCTGGAAATAGATGGTCCTGCGCACGAACTCGCCGATCGAGAGCAGCACGGCGGTGGCCGTGGGCATCTCCATGCCGCTGCCGGCGTAGATCTCCGAGAAGCGCGGCAGCACCACGTTGAAGATCACCGCCAGGGCGATGATCATCACCACCACCAGGAACATCGGGTAGACCATCGCCTCGGTGATGCGCCGGCGGCTGTTCTGGGCGAAGGACTGGAACGCCAGCCACCGGGCGATCACATCGGGCAGGGTGCCGCTGCGCTCACCGGCCACCACGTTGGCCCGGTAGACCGGCGGGAAGGTGCCGACCTGCTCCAGGGCCTCGGAAAAGGACATGCCCTCCTTCAGCAGCTCCACCACCCGGTCCAGGGAGTTGCGCAGCAGCGGCATCCTTGCCGTGGCCCACCAGCAGTTCCAGGGACTGCAGGAGCGGGATGCCGGCCTTGAGCAGGGCCAGCAGCTCCTGGTTGAACAGGATCAGGGTGGCCGCCGAGACGATCCGCTGGCGCCGGAAGGCCGCCCCGGAACGCTTCACGTCCATGGGGAAATGCCCCTCGGCCAGGACGCGCTCGCGCACTTCCGGAACGGAGTGGCCCTCGAAATCCCGGGTCAGGATCTCGCCGGCGGGGGTTGTAAATTTCACGGTGAATCGCATGGCGCTCTTCCAGGACAAAGGTAAGGATATCCGGTAAAAAGGAAAGTCCGGAATCGATAGACTGAAACCCCGCACCAGGAGGTTCTTTGCACCGCTTCCTGTTCCTGCCATGCCTTTTCCTGGCCCTGCCGGCCCAGACGCCCCTCCGGGTGGGCGCTCCACTTCCGGTCGACCTGGACCTGCGCGGCTCGAAGGCGGCGGACTGGCTGCCCCGGGACGCCCGCGACCCGGCCCAGGTGGAGGCGGCGGCCCAGGCCTGGTCGGTGCGGGTCGGCCCGCTGCGGGGCGCGGGCGCCGTGCGCATCCTCCCGCCCGGGCGGGCCGGACCGCCTGCCGCTGCTCCTGGCCGCGAGCCAGGCGCTCAAGGCCCAGGACCCGGCGGTCACGCTGTACCTGGGCTTCGATCCGGGCGCCGCCCCGGTCTGGGACGAATCCGCCTGGGGCGCCGTCCAGGGCGGGGCCCTGCTGCCGGCGGACCTGGGCGCTGACGCCGGCCTCTGGCGGGAGCGCCTCATGGAGGCCCAGACCCAGTTTCCCGGGCGGCCCTGGACCCTTTGGCTGCCCGAGGACCCCGGTCCGCGCCTGTCCGGAACTCCTGGGCGACGGCGGCCGGCTGGTGGTCCCGCCCGGGGGCCCCGCCGAGCGGCTGGCGGCGCAGCTGCCCGGGGACTTCACGGAAGTGGAGGGCGGCGTAGGCGACCTCACCCTGCGCCGGCCGGCCCGGGCGAAGCGCGCCGCTGGCGCTTCCAGGGCGCCGGGTGGGAGCCCGCCGCGCCGCCCGCGGAGCGCCGCGAAGTGAGCGTGAGCGCGGCCGCGCGCCTACGATGTGGGCGCCCTGCTGGCCCGGTGCGGGCCAGCCAGCTGGCCGACCACGCCGCAGCGCGCAACCGGGAGGGCCGGCTGGAGGTGGACCTGCACCTGCAGGCGGCCCAGGGCCCCGGCACCGACCTGGGCTTCAGCTTCCGCTTCTTCGAGGCGGCGGGCGAGCCCGAGGAGACCCTCCAGCAGTCGGTCCGCGTCAACGGCGTGAAGGCCAAGCTGCACCCGGGGCTGCAGCTGCCGATCGTGGAGAGCCGCGCCAGCCTGGCCGTCCCGGCCGCGCTCAACCTCACCGAGCGCTACCGCTACCGTGACGGCGGTCCCGGCAGGGCGCCGGGCCGGCGCCGGATCCGCTTCCGGCCGGTGGACGGCGATCCCGCTGCTGTTCTCCGGCGAGCTGCTGGTGGACGAGGCCAGCGGGCGGATCCTGGAGGAGCGCAGCCGAGCGCGCCGGCCTGCCCGGCACGGTGAAGTCCGAGCGCACGCGTGCTCACCTACGGCGAGGCCGGCGCCGGCACCTGGCGCGTGGTCAAGGCCCAGAGCTTCGAGCGCTGGCTGCTGGCCGGCGCCGTCGTGCAGGTCCAGCGCACCCTGGCCTATTCGGACTTCATCACCAACGCCCCGGGCTTCGAGGCATCCCGGGCCAAGGCGCGCCCGGCATCCGACGCCACCATGGTGCGCCAGACCGTGGAAGGCCCGCGCTACTTCAACAAGCAGAAGGACGGCGACCCGCAAGGTGGAGGACAAGGTCAAGATCCTCGGGCCGGGCGGTGGGCGGCGGTGCTGCTGGTGGATCCGACCCTCCCCTTCCCGGTGGTGCCCCTGGCCGGGCTCGCCTACTTCGACTTCAACGCCTTCAACCGGGGCATCCAGGTCAACGCCGCTCACCGCCGTCCTGTTCAACCAGGCCCAGGTGACCGTGCCGCGCGCCCTGGGCGGGCTTCGATTTCAGCGCCGACTCCACCTCCCTGCTCCTGGCCGCCACCGAGCGGCCCATCGTCAACGGCCAGCTCCAGCGCCCGAGCAGGGCGTGGGCCGGCAGGTTCGGCACCCTGAACCTGGTGCCTGGGCCGCGACCTGGGCGCCGAGTTCCGCTTCGACGGCTCGGTCCGGCTCCGGGAGGACGTGTTCTCCCAGCCGCTGCAGACCCAGTACCGCACCCCCGGCTTCGTCCTGCCGCCCTCGGGCCTGACCCGGGAACTGCGCGGCGAGCTGTCCTGGCTGCACGCGGGTTTCCAGCTCGCGGGCTACTGCGGCGGCGGGCCAGCGCCCCGAGGGCGTCTACGGCCTGCCGGGCGCCCTCCAGGCGGTGCCGGACCAGGGCCGCTTCCAGCGCTGGGGCGCCCGGGCCGGCTACGACTACCAGCTGGGCGGCGGCGCCTGGCTGCACGGGGAGACCGGCTGGGCCGGGGGCGCGGGCTTCGACCGCTTCCAGTCCCTGAGCGTCGGCGGCATCGGCGGCGACGTGCGGATCGCCGGCATCCGCAGCAACGCCATCACCGCCGACCGGCTGGCCTACGCCAAGGCGGGCCTGGTGCTGCCCTCCGGCCCGGGCCTGCGGCTCACCCTCTCCCTGGACCATGCCGAGTTGCGCGGCCTGGACGACCCGACCACCCGCTACTTCACCGGCCTGGGCGCCGCCGGCGACCTGCCGGGGTTCTGGGTGTTCACCACGGTGCGCCTGGACCTGGGCGTGGGCCTGCTGAGCAACCTGCCCGGGGTGCGCTCGATCAACGGCTACGTGGCCTTCTTCCGGGTGTTCTAGATTCACTGCGCCGTCCGTTGTTCCGCCCGTCGCGCCTTGCGGTCGGCTTCGGGTCCCGGGTCCTTGCGCCGACCCACCGGCGCGTGGTCCGCTTGCAACGTCCTCGCTGCACTGCGGGCGATGCAAGCGGCCACGCTGCCCCTTCCCCCCAGGGCCGAGTCGATTCGTCTTCGTTTCACTGAACAAGCTTCCAGGCAACCATCCCGGGACCCCGGGCATTCCAGGGAGCGGTCAGCTCGCCCCCATGCCGCCATCCGAAGGAACCCCCACCCCAGGCGGGGAAGGACAGCGTGAGACCTTGGCGCACGCGCAGGAGGCGAAGCCGACGAGCATGCGGCAAGGCTCTCACGCACCGGTGGGTCGGCGCACCCGCACGGAACCCCCAACCACCCGCAGGGCACGACGGGCGGAACAACGGACGCCCCAGTCAGCTAGGCGTAGAATCCCCGGTCGTGCATGGCCTGGCTGACCCGGTCCAGGGCCAGGATGTAGGCGCCGATGCGGGGGTTGGTCTTGAACTTGTCGGTGGTGGCGAACACCGCCTGGAAGGCGTGGGTCATGTACTCCACCAGCCGCTCGTTCACTTCCCGCTCGCGCCAGTAGAAGCCCAGGCGGTTCTGCACCCACTCGAAGTAGCTGACGGTGACGCCGCCGGCGTTGGCCAGGATGTCGGGCACCACCAGCACGCCGTTGTCCAGCAGGATCGGGTCGGCCTCGGGCGAGGTGGGGCCGTTGGCGCCTTCCACCACGACCTTGGCCCGCACCTTGGCGGCGTTGTCCTCGGTGATCTGGTTCTCGGTGGCGGCGGGGACCAGGATGTCCACCGGCATGGTGAGCAGTTCGCGGGGATCCATGGGCTCGGCGCCCTTGAAGCCCACCACGGTCTTGGCCTCGGCGTGGTGCTTCAGCAGGGCGTGGGTGTCGATGCCGCGGTCGTTGCGGATGGCGCCCTTGAGGTCGGAGACCGCCACCATGCGGGCGCCGGCCTCGTGCAGCAGGCGCGCGCTCTGGGAGCCCACGTTGCCGAAGCCCTGGATCGCCAGGGTGGCGCCCGGCCAGGGGCTTGCCCAGGCGCTGCATGGCTTCCCGGGCGGAGATGAGGATGCCCCGGCCGGTGGCCTCGGTGCGGCCCAGGCTGCCGCCCAGGGAGATGGGCTTGCCGGTGACGACGGCGTTCTCGGTCTTGCGGGTGTGCATGGTGTAGGTGTCCAGGACCCAGGCCATCACCTGGGAGTTGGTGCCCATGTCGATCCCGGGCACGTCCCGGTCGGGCCCGAGCAGGTCCATGATCTCGGCGATGTAGCGCCGGGTGAGCCGCTCCAGCTCGCCCTCGCTCATGGTGATGGGGTCGCAGATGACGCCGCCCTTGCCGCCGCCGAAGGGCACGTCGACCACGGCGGTCTTCCAGGTGTTCCAGGCGGCGCCGGCCTTCACCTCGTCCAGGGTGAGCCGGGGATCGTAGCGGATGCCGCCCTTGGCCGGGCCGCGCGCCACGTTGTGCTGCACCCGGTAGCCGGTGAACACCTCCCAGCGGCCGTCGTCCATGTGCACCGGGCAGCTGACGATGATGGAGCGGATGGGGGCGATGAACACCTGGAAGAGGGCGTCCTCCAGGCCGTACAGCTCCGCCGCGACCCGCAGGCGGGCCTGCATGGCATCGAAGGCGCTGTGCTGATTGAGCATGGAACTACCTCTCGGATGTCTGGTTCGCGGGATTGGCGGCGGCCGGGCGGACCTCGGCCGGGAGCGCCAGCTCCCGCCCGGTGTTCCAGAGGCCTTCCAGGTTGTAGAAGCTGCGGGTCTCCTCGTCCATGACATGGATGATGAGGTCGCCGTAGTCCAGCAGGATCCAGTTGCCGTTCTGCGCGCCTTCGGTGGAGAGGGGACGTTCGCCGGCGATCTTCAGCGCCTCCTCGACGGCGTCGGCCACGGCCCGGTTCTGCCGGTCGCTGCCGCCGCACATGAATGCGAAGGTGTCGGTGAAGCTGGCGATGCCGGTCACGTCCACCAGGCGGATCCGGAAGGCCTTCTTGGAGCGCGCCGCTTCCACCACGCTCGCAAGCCGCTGATCAAGGTTCATTGGGTCTCCCAAAGCAAGGTCTAACGGTACCGTTTTTCGCGCAAAATGGCAGCCATTACTTGGGGCGGAATCCCGTCAGGGGTCTCGCCCCGGCCCAGCCCGGCGCGCAGGTCCGAGGAGGCCAGGTCCAGGCCGGTGCCCGGCAGCCAGACCAGTTCCCCGGGCGCGCCCGACCAGCGGGGCCGGGTCCCGTCCGGCCAGGATCCCGGGCAGGCCCTCCGGCCTCGGGCATCCGGGCCGCGGGGCCACGGCCAGGGAGGCCAGCTCCAGGATCCGCTCCGGCCGCCGCCAGGCCGGGAACCCGGCCAGCTGGTCGCTGCCCATGAGCCAGATCCAGGCAGGCCGGGTTCCCGGGCCGCGAGGGCCTCCAGGGTGTCCACGGTGAAGCTGGTGCCGCCCCGCTCCACTTCCATGGGCTCCACCCTGAAGGGCGACCCCGTGGTCGCCAGGGCCTCGGCCAGGAGGGCGAGCCGCGCGGCGCCGTCCGGGTCCCCGGCCGGGAGCGGCTTGTGCGGCGGCAGGGCGGTGGGGATGAAGCGCACCTGGTCCAGTGCCAGGGCCTCCAGGGCGATCTCGGCCAGCTTCAGGTGGCCGCAGTGGGGCGGGTTGAAGGTGCCTCCCAGCAGCCCGACGCGCATGGGCTCAGGCCTTCCCCAGGCTCGGCCAGGGCCGTCGGCCGATCCGGAACACCAGGGGCCGGATGCCCTCGCCGGTGACGCCCGGAGATGAGGATCGGCTCCTGGCCCCGGGCCCGGCAGAGCGCCTCGAAGCGGGCCCGGCGGTCCGTCGTCCTGGAGGGCGTCCAGCTTGGTGCCCACCAGCCAGCAGGGCTTGGCGGCCAGCACCGCGGAGAAGGCCTTGAGCTCGTCCTGGATGATCCGGACCGCCTGCTCCGGCTCCACCACGGGATCGGCCAGGTCCACCAGGTGCAGCAGCATGCGGGTGCGCTCCACGTGGCGCAGGAACTGGATGCCCAGGCCGGCGCCGGCCGGCGGCGCCCTCGATCAGGCCCGGGATGTCGGCGATGACGAAGCTCACCAGTTCGTCCACCGGCACCACCCCCAGCTGCGGCTCCAGGGTGGTGAAGGGGTAGTTGGCGATCTTGGGCCGGGCCGCGGAGACCCGGCTCACCAGGGTGGACTTGCCGGCGTTGGGAAAGCCCAGCAGGCCCACGTCGGCGATGAGCTTGAGCTCCAGGTCCAGGTCCCGCACCTCCCCCTCCTCGCCCGGCTGGGCGTGGCGCGGGGGTGCGGTTGGTGGAGCTCTTGAAGTGGTTGTTGCCCAGGCCGCCGCGCCCGCCCCGGGCCACGCAGACCGTCTGGCCCGGCTCCAGCAGCTCGGCCAGGAACTCGCCGCTGGCGGCGTCCCGGAGCACCGTGCCCAGGGGCACGTCCAGCACCATGGCTGGCGCCGTCGCTGCCGTGGCACAGGCCGCCGGCCCCGTTCTCGCCCCGCCCGGCGCAGAAGTTGCGCTGGTTGCGGTAGGGGTTCAGGGTGTTCAGGCTCTTGTCGGCCCGGAACGAGATCGATCCGCCCAGGCCGCCGTCGCCGCCGTCGGGCCCGCCCTTCTCGGCGAACTTCTCGCGGCGGAAGCTTGCGGCCCCGGCGCCGCCGTGGCCGGCTTCCAGATGGAGGGTCAAATGGTCAAGGAACATGGCCGCCTGACCTCGCAACGAAAAGCGAAAGAGCGCGCAGACCTATGGCCGCGCGCCCTCACGAGGAACGGCGTGGATCAAGCTTCGACCGGATCCACATGAATGAAACGGCCATGCTGGCCCTTATCCTGGAAGCGGACCTTGCCTTCCACCTTGGCGAACAGCGTGTGGTCGGTGCCCATCCCCACGTTGACGCCCATCTTGAACCGGGTGCCGCGCTGGCGGACGATGATCGAGCCGGCGGTGACCAGCTGGCCCCCGAAGGCCTTCACGCCGAGGCGCTGGGCATTGGAATCGCGGCCGTTGCGGCTTGAACCTACGCCTTTTTTATGAGCCATGACAAACCTCTCTGCTTTTCGGATTCGAATTAAGCCTTGATCCCGGTGATGCGGACTTCGGTGTAGCCCTGGCGATGGCCCTGGGTCCGCTGGTAGGTGGTGGTGCGCTTCTTCTTGAAGATGAACACCTTCTTGCGGCGGTCGTGGCAGATCACCTCGGCCGTCACGGTGGCGCCGGCGATGGTGGGCTTGCCGATGTTCAGCTCGCCTTCGTTGTCCACCAGGAGCACGCGGTCGAACGAGAACGCTTCCTTGAGTTCCTTATCCAGCAGTTCGACCCGGACGATGTCGCCCTCGGCCACTCGGTACTGCTTGCCACCGGTTTGGATCACTGCGTACATGACATCCTCGCGAAGGAGGCTTGGGCGGCGGACCGGGAAATAGCGGCGCACTTGAGGAGCCCAAGACAAGGCCAATCAGAATGCCATGCCTTTGTTGATGGTGCAAGGCAAAATATGGGATACTCCCTGGACCCCAGGCATCAATTTATAATTAATTAGTTTATACTGAACCCGCTCGCGAAGGGATCCCATGGACATTTCGATGGCAGACATGGCGGAACGTTTGGCCCGGCTGGAGACGGAAGTGGCGCGACTGAGGGCCAGGGTGGATGCCCCGCCGCCCGCCAGGCCGGCGCCAAGGGTGATGGCCCCCGCCCGGAGGCCGGCCTCCAGGCCGCTCAACCCGGTCGTCCTGGTCGCCGCCGTGGGCGCGCTCATCTTCCTGGCGGGGGCGGGCTTCTTCCTCCATCTGGCGGTCCAGCGGGGCTGGGTCGGCCCGGGCATCCGCTTCATGGCCGGCCTGGCCGTCGGCGGCGGGCTGGCGGCCCATGCCCGCCGGCTGTTCTTCCGGAATGACGAGGCCCTGGGCACCTGCCTGCTGGGCGCCGGAACGGGCGCCTTGCTCTTCACCCTGTACGCCGGTGCATTCCGGTATCAGTTCTACCCGCCGGCTGTGGGCTTCGCGGCCGCGGCAGGCACCACCGTCGCGGCCGGGTTCCTAGCCGCCCGCAGCCGGTCCCAGGCGGCCCTGATCGTCGCCCTGGCGGTCGGGCTGGTGACGCCCCTGGTGTTCGCCACCACCGTGCCCCATGAGCTCTCCTTGTCGGTCTACCTGGCCACCCTGCTCGCCGCCGCATGCGCGGTGCCCTACGCCACCCGGACCGGTGCGGCGTGGGGCCTGGCCCGATGGGTGGCCCTGGCCGGCGTCTGGCTGATGCTGGCCGTGGCCGCCCTGGGCCTGCCCGCCCAGGACAGCCAGGTCTTCATGGGACTCCTGGTCCTGCATTACCTCCTGGCGGGGATCTGGATCTGGCTCCCCGGCCAGGAGGAACCGCGCCCGGCCTTCGCCACCGGCCTGTGGATCTTCGCCACCCTGGCCATGGCGGGGCTGCTCTGGCGCGGCTGGTCCGGGGCGGGCCTGCCCCGGCAGGCCTTCGCGCTGCCCCTGCTGGGCCTGGCCCTGGTCAACCTGCTCTGCGTCGGCCCGGTGCGGCGCCGGCTGGGCGGGCGCCAAGCCGATCTGGGCCTGCTGGTCCTGGTGGCCATCCAGCTGGTGCTGGCGCTGCCCGCCGCCCTGGACTGGCCCTGGGCCGGCTGCGGCTGGTGCCTCTACGCGGCGGGATCCGCCTGGACCGCCGAGCGCGCCCGCTTCCGGCCCGGCTGGGAGGCGGAAGCGCGAAACCTCGCCATCCTCGCCGCCGGCCTCTCGGTCCTGGCGTCGGGGGTCTGGATCGACCAGCTGTGGCTGGGGGGCGGCGGCAACGCCCTGCCGTGCCTCAACCTCGCCTTCTGCGACGGCGCCCTGGCGGCCTTTGCCTGGGCCGGCCTGGCGCGCTGGGAAGGCTTGCCCGGCCGGGCCGGGTTCCTGGGCCTGGAGGCGGTGGGCAATGTCGTCGCGGCCCGGGAGCTGGGCCTGATGGTCCGGTTCGCCGGTTTCGGCCGGCTGGCGGAGGACGTCACCCGCACCCTGGTCCTGGCCGGCAGCGGCGCCGGGCAGTGGCTGGCCAGCCTGCGCTCGGTCCGCCCGGCCCTGGCCCGGGGCCTGGCGGGGGCCGGCTACATCCTGCTCGGGGCGGCCAGCCTCAAGCTGCTGCTGGTGGACCTGGAGCGGGCCAGCCTGCCGCTGCGCGCCCTGGTGTTCCTGGGCGTGGGCGGGATCCTCCTGGGGGCCGCGATGGTGGGCCGCAACCTGCGGGACCGGACGCAGGCCTGACACCCCGCGGCGGAGGCCGAAACGGATGGTGCCGGGATTTCCGTCCAGACGAACCAGAAAACCTATCGATCAGACTTCCATGCTTCAAGCACCCGGAACCGGTCTCCCATCTTGGCGGGCAGGGTCAGCTGCAGCAGGTTCTCCATGCGCCGCAGGCGGTCGGCCGGCTCCAGGCCCTGCCATTCCGCTTCCCACCGGGCGAGGGGGGCGTGGGCACGGATCCAGCGGCCGAGGCTCAGGTGCGCCGTCTCCCCCAGGCCCGCCTGTTCCAGCAGGGCGGCCAGCCGGGTGAAGTCCACATCGGCGGTGAGGTCGGCGCTGCCCAGGTCCTCCCACCATCTGCCATCCACCTCATGGCCGCGGAAACGCCTCAGGTCGGCGCCCTTGTCCAGCAGCCGGGCGGCGGTTTCGCCGTAGTCGACGGTGAGGAAGAGACCCGCCGACAGGGTCCCGGCCAGATCCGCCGCCAGCGCGGGCAGGTCCTCGCACCAGGGGGCGCCGTCGCCGGCTTCCAGCCCGCCTTCGGCCTGGCCGGCGAACCACTCGGTGGCCGGGCACGGCCCGCCCGGCAGCCACACCGGTCCTTCGGAGCCCAGGGCCTCGTACTCCCAGCCCGAACCGTCCCAGCGCCAGGGCTGGGCCGGCAGGGCATCGAACAGCTCGTTGGAGATGATCGCGCCCTGGAACGGGACGAGCGGCTTCCCCCTGGGCCACCAGCCGGGCCCGGCCCGCCGCCAGGGCCGGGGCCAGGGCCTCCCGGGCCGCGGAGGCGGCCGCCGGGTTGTCGTCCCGGTGCCAGTAGCGCAGCGCCGCGGCGAACGGGCCCCGGGCGGCCTGGAGCAGGTCCCGGCCCAGCCAGCCCCGGCCGGCGCCGGGTTCCAGCACCACGAACGGTTCGGGCCGGCCCAGGCGCTCCCAGGCCCGCTCAAGCCGGCAGGCCATGGCCTCGCCCAGCAGCGGCCCCAGGTCCAGGGCGGTGTAGTAGTCGGCTCCCTGGAAGCCCCAGGGGCCCTCGGCCCGGCGGTAGTATCCGGCCTCGGGATGGTACAGGGCCAGGGCCATCACTTCGGCGGCGGGGACGGGGCCCTGGGACAGGCGGCCGGCGATCAGTCCGGGAAGCGGGTTCATGGCCTGTCCTTCAGGATGGGCCACCGTTGCAGCAGCCATGGCAGAAGCCATTGCGTGACCAGCAGGGCCAGGGCGACGCCGCCCAGGGAGGCCAGCCCCAGGCCCCGCAGGCCGCGGTAGCCGCTGAACACCAGCCCGCCGAACCCGGCCAGGGTGGTGCCGGCGCACACCGCGTTGACCCGGGCCACCTTCGCCGCGGCCAGGGGCTCGGTGCGGGCGCGGTGCAGCAGGTTCATGGCGGTGTCGACGCTCACCCCCAGCGAGATGGGGATCGCCACCAGGGACAGGAAGGTCAGGGGCTCCCCGGTCCAGCCCAGGATGCCCAGCACGCCGATCTGGCTGGCGGCCAGCGGCACCAGGGCCAGTGCCAGGAAGCGCAGGCGCCGGCCGAACAGGATCACCACCGCCAGCACCGCCGCCAGGGCCAGCAGGATGATCTGGCGCAGCGCGTCCTTGGCCACCGACTTGATGGCCCGGAACAGCGGGCGGTTGCCCACCATGCGCGCGCCGGCGTTCTCGATCTGGCCCTGGATGCGCTCCTGGGCCGCCTCGCCCAGCCGCAGCGGCAGGGTGAAGTCGTCCGGCGGCGGAGGTTCGGCCTTGCGCCGGCGGACCCCGTCCAGCAGGCTCCAGCGCGGGCGCGCGACCGGCGTCCGGATGGGCGGCATCAGGGCCTGCAGGGCCCTGGGCAGGGCCAGCGGGTCGGCCTCGCTGGCCCGCAGGGCGGACAGCGGGCGCTCCAGCGCCACCGGGTCGAGCCCGGCAGGCGCCGGCCTCCTCCAGCACACGCCCGTACCAGGTGTCCGAGGCCAGGACCCGCCTCAGCTCCGGGTCGGTCTCCTGCCAGACGGGCATGGGCAGCCCCTCCCGCCGCAGGGGCGGGACGATGCGGTTCCAGAGCGCCGGCAGATGCTCGGGATCGTCCAGGGGGATCTGCACCGCCAGGGGCTGCAGGCCCGCGCCCAGGGCGTGGGCCAGGGTCTCCTGGAGGGCCAGGGCCGGGTTGCCTTCCTGGCGGAACCGGCGCAGGTCCTCTTCCCAGGTGAGCCGGCGGATGCCCCAGGCGCCGATCAGCACCAGCGCCAGCGCCAGCAGAGGCTTCCAGCCCGGGATCCGGGCCCGGGCCGGGGCGGGCCGGGGCCTGGCCTCGAAGGTGCCGGCGCCCCGGTCCAGGGCCAGCAGCAGCCCCGGCAGGACCAGGAAGCTGGAGGCCATGCAGGCCAGCAGCCCCAGCCCGGCGGTGAGGCCCAGGTCGCGGAAGCCCGGGAAGGGCGCGGCGATGCAGGCCAGGAAGGCCAGCGCCGTGGCCAGCCCGCCGGCCACCACGCCGGGCCCGGTGGCGAGCAGGGCGGCGCGGATGGCCAGGGCCTTGCCCCGGCCGAGCTGGCGCTCATCCCGGTAGCGGCTGAACAGCAGGATCCCGACGTCGTCGCCGATGCCCAGCAGCACGGCGCCGAACGCCGCCGCCATGAGGTTGAGCCGGCCCAGGATCCAGCCGGTGAGGCCCAGCGCCCAGAGCATGCCGAGCAGCAGCGGCACCACCACGAAGCCGTAGCCGGTCAGGGTGCGGAAGCCGATCCAGTAGACCACCCCGATCAGCAGGAAGCTGAGGCAGAGGCTCGCGAGGATCTCCCGGGTGAGCCGGTAGGATTCCCAGTAGGCGATGGCGTGCGCGCCGGTGGCCTGGATCGGGAAGGCCCGCCCGGCCTGCGCGGCCAGGGCCCGGACGACCTGGGCGTGGCCCGTCTTGCGCGGCAGCGGCTCCGGTGCCGCCCCGGCCCAGCCACTGCAGCACCCGCGCCGTGGCCCGGCTGTCGCCGCTGGGGAAGTCCAGCACCAGCGGCAGCAGCACGAAGCGGTCGTCCTTGGTCTCCAGGTAGCCGGTCTTCAGCCGCAGCGGAAAGCCCCTGGCCGAGCGGATGGCGCCCGCGAGGGTCGGATCCTCGGCGGGGAAGAGCGCCAGGATCCCCAGCGGGTCGATCTGGGCCATCTTGGCCTTGGCCGGATCGGGCGAGGCCAGCGCCCTGGCGGTGGCGCGCAGGCGCCGGCGCACCTCCAGCGGGGTCCCTGAGCGGTTCCAGCCGGTCCCCCAGCAGCATGGGCGCCAGGGCGTAGGCCTTCTCGGTCACCAGCCGGCCCACGTCGCCGTCGCCCTCGAGGAAGCTGCCCGCCGCCAGCAGCGGCGGCCACAGGGAGGCGCCCCCGGGTCCCGGCGCCGGCATGGGCGCCGAGATGCGGCCTTCCGGGTCGAGCCCGTTGTCCGGCAGGCCGGAAGCCGTCAGCAGGTTGTCCACCAGATGCTCGGCCCAGGCCTCCCGGGCCTCCAGGTCGGCCGGAGTGCCTTCGGCGGCGAGCCAGAGCAGCTCCTGCTGGCCCACCCCGGCCTCGATGCTGGCGCGCACCACCGGGTTGTCCGTGGGCAGAAGGCTCATGAGGTCCAGCCGGCGCTCCACCCGGAACACGCCCAGGCCCAGGACGAGGGTCAGCCCCGCCAGCACCGCCCAGAGGCCGGCGGGCTGATGCAGATGGAGCCGCAGGAGGCCCCGCAGGATGCGTTTCAAGCCTCTACCCGCTCACGCTTTCCAGCAGCCGCTCGAGGGTGGGGCGCAGCTCCACCCGCTTGCTCGCGGCCAGGCGCCGGGACAGGCTCGAATCCTCCAGGCGGAGCAGCGGGTAGGCCTCCTTGTCGGCGGCCTGCAGGGTCTCCGCCCAGCGCCCGGCGGTGATCAGGGTGGGCAGCTCCTCGCCGTAGCGGTGGTCCAGCAGCTGGGCCATGGCGCGCACCACGCGGATGTCCGCGTCCATGCGGTCGAAGTCGTCCAGCACCAGGCACGGGCGCCTTGAGCAGGGGGGCCATGCGGTCCCGCTCGCTGAGGAAGTCGGTGTTGCGGAAGGACTGCGGAGTCGTAGTAGATGTCCTTCAGCTCCAGGCTGAAGGCCCGCACCGAGACGAACAGCCCGGGCTGTTCCAGGCGCTCGCACCAGGCCTTCAGCACGGCGGCGGCCAGGGTGCTGCGGCCGCTGCCGGGCGGCCCGTCGATCCACCAGAAGTCCGAGGGGTCGCGGTCGTTCCGGGTCCAGTTGTAGAGGCTGCGGTAGCCCTGGGGCTCCTGGGCCGGGCTTGCGGGTCGCGCCAGCCCATTTCCCCGTCCGGCGCTGGGGCTTGGGGCCGCACTTGTGGACGATCAGGTCCAGCTTGGAGCGCAGGTCCTCCGGCAGGGTGGCGCGGGTGGTCGGCGTGCTCCAGCAGCTGGTGCGCCGGCGGCCAGCAGCTGGCGCGAGCTTCTCGCGCGGGGTGCTGGATCTTCCACCACTCCCAGAAGCCCTCCAGGGTGGCGCCGCGGTAGCGGGCGGGGATCCCGTCCAGGATGCGCTGCGCGGCGGCGGATGCGCTGCACGGGCAGGGGCGCGCCGGCTGGACCGGGTCGGGATCCAGGACGACGCCCAGCCCCCCGCAGAGGGGGCAGCCCGGTTGGCCTCTCACGAACGGTCCCCCTTCAGGAACTGGCCCAGCAGGACCCTGCGCCGGTCCCGGATCTTCATGAAGGCGCGCTCCTCGATCTGGCGCACCCGCTCCCGGCTGATGGGCGGGTCGAAGGACTGGCCGATGCGCTCGAGGGTCATGGGGTCGGTGCCGTCCAGCCCGAAGTGCAGGGCGATGATCCGGCGCTCCTTGTCGTTCAGCAGGCCCAGGCTCGAGCCGGACCTGGTCCAGGAAGGATTCCTGGTCCATGGTGTCCATGGGCGAGGGCTCGATGGTCTGCTCGAGGCTGTCGCCCAGGGTGAGGTCGGATTCGCCCATGCCCTGCTCGGTGGAGACCGTGGAGGTGGTCTGCTGCAGCAGCTGCAGGCGCTCCACCTCCTCGGCGGTGAAGTGGCTGGCGTCGACGATGTCCTGCACCGTGGGCACCCGCCCCAGGTCCTGGCCCGAGCCGGTGCGAGATGCGGTTGAGCTGCACCAGGTGCCCCGCCACCTTCTGCGGCAGGCGGATCTTGCTGCCGTGCTCGGCCAGGGCGTGGAAGATGGCCTGGCGCACCCACCAGGAGGCGTAGGTGAGGAACTTGTTCTCGCGCTCCGGGTCGAAGCGCTTGGCCGCCTCGATCAGCCCCAGGTTGCCTTCGGAGATCAGGTCGAGCAGGTCCAGGCCCATGCCCTGGAACTTGCGCGCCTCCTTCACCACGAAGCGCAGGTTGCCCTCCACCAGCATGCGCAGGCCCTCGGGATTGCGGTCGCTGCTGCCAGAGGCGGCCGTTGATCCGCTCCTCCTCGGCCGTCAGCAGCGGCAGGTCCCGGATCGAATCGAAGTATTTGTCTAGGGATCGCTCTTCCAGATGCCGTTGGGGCACGTTCCACCTTCAAGGGAAGGATCAGCATAGCAAAAAGGGATACCAGCTTAGCGCTTGCGCAGGCCTTGGGAGGTGAGTTTCACCAATCCTGTGGAAGGAATGCCTTCCTGGACCCGTTCGGGTTCGATTCCGGCAGCCTTCATTTTAGATTCATATGCTTCCACAAAATGCTGCATTTCATCCTGCATATTTTTCATGCGGTCCCGAAGGTTCAGCACAACCTCCACTCCGGCAAGATTTACCCCCAGGTCCCGGGTGAGGCTGAGGATGAATTCCAGGCGCTCCAGGTCTTCTTCGCTGTAGAGACGGGTCTTGCCCTCGGTCCGGGAAGGCAGCAGGAGACCCTCCCGCTCATAGAGGCGCAGGGTCTGCGGGTGGATCTCGTATCGGGCCGCCACCACCCCGATCATGTATGAACCACTTTTTGGATCCCGGCGCATGCATTACCTCCAGGCGTTGGCCCGAATGTCGGCATCGTTGAGTTCCGCCAGTTCCCGCAGAAGTTCCTTGCTGCGCTCGTCGGCGATCTTGGGGGTCATCACCTTGATCCGCGCGAACAGATCGCCGCGCTGGCCGCTGCCGGGGATCGGCATGCCCATCCCCTTCAGGCGCAGGTTGGCGTTGCTCTGGGTCCCGGGCGGGATCCTGATGGTGGAATGGCCGTCGGGAGTGGGGATCTCCACCTTGGTGCCCAGGGCCGCTTCGGAAAAGCTGATGGGAAGGTCCAGATACAGGTTGGCGCCCCGGCGCTCGAAGCGCGGATCGGGCTCCACCTGGATCTGCAGGTAGAGATCGCCCGGGCCGCCGCCCCGGCGCCCGGCCTCGCCCTTGCCGGCCACCCGCAGGCGGGTGCCGTCCTCCACCCCGGCCGGGATGGCCACGGTCACCGTTTCGGCCTTGGGGATCCGGCCCCGGCCCTGGCAGGCGCTGCAGGGCGGCGGCCTTCTTGCCGGTGCCGTTGCACGCCGGGCACTCCTGGCGGGTGCGGAAGAAGGACGACCCCTCCTCCCGGTAGCCCTTGCCGCCGCAGGCGGCGCAGGTGGCCGGGCGCGACCCGGGCTGCTCGCCGGAGCCCTGGCAGGCCCGGCAGGTCTCGCTGCGCTGCAGGCTGAGCGAAAGCTTGGTGCCGTGGAAGGCCTCCTTGAAGCCGATGCGCACCGGATGCTGGGTGTCCTCCCCTGGCCTGGGCCCGCTCCGGCCGCGGCCGCGGCCGCCGAAGCCGCGGAACAGGTCCTGGAAGGTGCCGCCCATGGCGCCCGCGTCGAAGTCTTCGCCGGAAAGCCCGCCCATGGCCGGGGCGCCCGCGGGATCGCCATAGGTGTCGTAGTTCTTGCGCTTCTCGGGATCGGACAGGACCTCGTTGGCCTCGGTGAGTTCCTTGAACCGGGCTTCGGAATCCTTGTTGCCCGGGTTCAGGTCCGGGTGGTACTTGCGGGCCAGCTTCCGGTAGGCCTTCTTGATGTCGTCTTCGGAGGCCCCCCGGGGGACGCCTAGGATCTTGTAGTAATCGGGGTGGGCCATGGCAGCAATCTACCGTAAATTTGCGTTTCGGGGACTCATGTTTTTTTCGGATGCAAAAAGAGCCGGAACGGATGTCCCGGCTCTGTTTGCGGCGGACGGAGGTCAGCTCACGACTTCGGCGTCGATGACGTCGTCGTCCTTCTTGCCCTCCCCGCCGGGGGCGGCGCCGCCGCCGGCCGGGGGCGGCGGGGTGGTGTCCTTGTAGATGGACTCGGCCAGCTTGTGCGACTTGGCCGTGATGTTCTCGAGCGCCTTCTGGATGCGCGCCTTGTCCATGCTGGCCAGGGCCTCCTTGCCTTCGGCCAGGGCGCTCTCGGCCTCCTTCCGGTCGCCTTCGGGCAGCTTGTCGCCGTTCTCCTTGATCAGCTTCTCCACCTGGTAGATGGTCTGGTCCAGGGTGTTCTTGTCCTCGAGCAGCTTCTTGCGCTCCTCGTCCTCGGCCTTGTGCGCCTCGGCCTCCTTGACCTTGGCGTCGATGTCCTCCTTGGACAGGCCGGTGGAGCCGGTGAGGGTGATGCTGGCGTCCTTGCCGGTGCCCTTGTCCTTGGCGGTGACGTGCACGATGCCGTTGGCGTCGATGTCGAAGGTCACCTCGATCTGCGGCATGCCGCGCGGCGCCGGGGGCAGGCCGCCCAGGTGGAAGTTGCCGAGCAGCTTGTTGCCTTCCACCAGCGGGCGCTCGCCCTGGAACACTTCGATGTCCACGCCGGGCTGGCTGTCCACGGCGGTGGTGTAGACCTCGGAGCGCTTGGTCGGGATGGTGGTGTTGCGCGGGATGATGGTGCTCATCTGGCCGCCGTTGGCGTTGATGCCCAGGCTCAGCGGCGTCACGTCCAGCAGCAGCACGCCCTTGATGTCGCCGGCGAGCACGCCGCCCTGCACCGCCGCGCCCACGGCCACCACCTCGTCGGGGTTGACGCTCTTGTTGGGCTCGCGGCCGAAGAGCGACTTGACCAGCTCCTGCACCTTGGGCGTGCGGGTGGAGCCGCCCACCAGCACCACTTCCTCGATCTCGCGGTGGGACAGCTTGGCGTCCTTCAGGGCGTTCTCGCAGGGCACCTTCAGCTTCTGCAGGATCGGCTCGATCATGGCCTCGAAGCGGGCCCGGGTGAGGGTCTGGGTGATGTGCTTGGGGCCGCTGGCGTCGGCGGTGATGTAGGGCAGGCTGATGTCGGTCTGGGTGGTGGAGCTCAGCTCGCACTTGGCCTTTTCCGAAGCCTCCTTCAGCCGCTGCATGGCGTCGGCCTGCTTGCGCAGGTCGATGCCCTCGGCCTTCTGGAACTCCTCCACCAGCCAGTCGATGAGGATCTGGTCGACGTTGTCGCCGCCCAGGTGGGTGTCGCCGTTGGTGGACTTCACCTCCACCACGCCTTCGGACACTTCCAGGATGGAGATGTCGAAGGTGCCGCCGCCGAAGTCGAACACGGCGATGGTGCCGTCCTTCTTCTTGTCCAGGCCGTAGGCCAGGGCGGCCGCGGTGGGCTCGTTGATGATGCGCTTGACGTCCAGGCCGGCGATGGCGCCGGCGTCCTTGGTGGCCTGGCGCTGGGCTGTCGTTGAAGTAGGCCGGCACGGTGATGACCGCCTCGGTGACCTTCTCGCCCAGGTAGGCCTCGGCGCTGTCCTTCATCTTCAGCAGGACCATGGCGCTGATTTCCTCGGGGGTGTAGTGCTTGCCCATGATGTTGACGACGCAGCCGCCCTTCTCGCTGCGCTCCACCTGGTAGGGCACCAGGCGCTGTTCCTTCTCCGAATCGTTGAAGGGCAGGCCCATGAACCGCTTGATGGATGACACCGTGTTCTTCGGCTGGGCCACGGCCTGCCGCTTGGCGGGAGCGCCCACCAGGCGCTCACTGGTCTTGGGATTGAAGCCCACCACGCTGGGCGTGGTGTTGGAGCCTTCCGCATTGGGGATGACCTTGGGCTGGCCGCCTTCCATGATGGCGACGCAGCTGTTGGTCGTGCCCAAATCGATGCCGATGATCTTGCCCATGCCTTCCTCCGTGAATGGTCCGGGATGACCCCAGGGCCACCCTACTCATCCAGTTTAGGGCGATGGGGAACCTCGTCAAGCAGATCTTCCAAATTTGACTAAGATTTGTTTAACCTGATTCAAGCAAGGCCGAGGGACGGGCATCTGCGCATGGACGGGGGTACACTGGGGCCATGCTGGTCCGCCCTTGTCCCGTCTGCCGCAAACCTGTCGCCTGGGAAACCTCCGCGGCCCGCCCGTTCTGCTCGGAGCGTTGCCGCATCAAGGACCTGGGGGCATGGAGCGCCGAAGCCTACCGGCTGCCGGAGGAGCCGGAGGCGGAGGACGGCGAAGGCTGGTCGGAGCCGGGGATCGACCCGGGCTCTTGAGGCAGGAGAACTCGAATCATTTCATTGCTATTCGGGTCAAAACAACAGAGCCGGGAAAAATGATTTCCCTCAGCGATCCTCAGCGAGATCTCAGCGTCTCCGCGTTCAATTGGATCTTAGGTATGCCGGCGCGAAGGGGCAATGCGTCGGAGCATGAGTGATCCAATTGAATCGCGGAGACGCTGAGATCTCGCTGAGGATCGCTGAGGAATAAATGATATTTAATATAAACGGTAGTGATATGGACGGGCATATGAAACAAGATGAATATCATCATGCCTTGGCAAACAATCCCCAAATAATTTGGACAACCGTAAGGATAGCAATGACCAAGCCGAGGTAGTCAAAAACCATTCCTGGAAGCAGGGCAAACAACATAAATTCGAACATGATTGTCACCATTATTTTAATTATTACCAGTTTAATATAAAGAAATTTATCTAATGAAATAGAATATTATTCTAAATATATTTAATATGATAGTGGCTATCGGGCCGAGGGATAAACCAGCTGTGATGGCCATAAAGATGGAAACCTGTTCCATTTGTGAACTCCCATGCATCCATTTTCGAAAAACGCCGCTGCGGATCGGGCGAATGGCTATTGGATGCACCGATCCCCCGGTCCATCTTTTCATTTCCGTCCGCGACCGATCTTTTTCAGCCGTCCCTTTCCGGCCAGCCATGCTAGAAACCATCCATGCGCTTTGATGTCCTCACCCTCTTTCCGGAACTGTTCGAGGCCGCCCGCGTCGGCGTCACCGGGCGCGCGTTCCGCGAACTGGGGCACGAACTGGCCGCGACCAGCTACCGCCCCTTCGCCGGCAACGCGTTCGGCCACGTGGACGCCCCGCCGTTCGGAGGCGGGCCGGGCATGGTGCTGCGCCCGGACGTGCTGCGCGACGCCCTGGCCGCGACGGCGCGCAGGGGCCGCCACCGGGTGATCCATTTCTCGCCCGCCGCGCCCGCCCTCGACCATGCCAAGGTGGTCGAACTGGCCGGCCTGGACCAGCTGATCCTGGTGTGCAGCCGGTTCGAGGGCCTGGACCAGCGCGCGGTGGAACGCTACGTCGACGAGGAGCTCAGCGTGGGCGAGGCGGTCCTGTCCGGCGGCGAACTGCCCGCCCTGTGCCTCATCGACGCGGTCTGCCGGTGGCTGCCCGGCGTGCTCGGCAACGAGGCGTCCAGGACCGAGGACAGTTTCGCCACCGGGCTGCTGGACCACCCGCACTACACCCGGCCGGCACGGTTCGAGGGGCTGGAGGCCCCGGCGGTGCTGCTGGGCGGGAACCACGAGGCGGTCCGCCTGTGGCGCCTGCGCGCGTCCATGGAACGCACGCGCCGGCTGCGTCCGGAGCTCTGGGCCAGGCTTCCTCCGGGAACGCCTGGAGGCCCTGCCCCGCGAAGCGCAGTGGTGCGCGTGGCAGGCGGAGCACCCGGAGGAGCGCGACCGGCCCCGGCCAAGAGGCTGGAAAGGTTGGAAATATTGACTTCCTTTTGGCCGCGTCCGCGCTAGACTGGAAGGCCCCGCATCGTGGGTTCGGGTTCCATGTCCCGCCGTTGCTGGCGTCAGGACCGCTGGCCCCATAGGAGACGGCAATGACAAACATCATCGACCGCATCGAGGCCGGCATGGTCCGCACCGACCTGCCGAAGATCGCCCCGGGCGACACGGTCAAGGTCCACGTGAAGGTCAAGGAAGGCGAGAAAGAGCGCATCCAGGTCTACCAGGGCGTGGTCATCAGCATCAGGGGCGGCGGCATGCGCACCTCCTTCACCGTGCGCAAGATCAGCGTCGGCGTCGGGCGTGGAGCGCATCTTCCCGCTGCACAGCCCCTCCATCGACCACCTGGAAGATCCTGCGCAGCGGCAAGGTCCGGCGCGCCAAGCTCTATTTCCTGCGCGAGAAGCTCGGCAAGGCCGGCCGCCTCAAGGAGCGCCGCCGCGTCGAGATCACGGCCGATTAGGGCGTATCGGAAGCCCGATGAAAATGCCCGGCCATGCGCCGGGCATTTTTTTATCCCAGGATGGTACCCTGGGGTCATTCAGCCATGGAGTCGCGATGCGATGCTCGACACTAGCCACCTCCCTCTGCCTGGCGGCCGCCGTGCTGCCGCTCCCGGCCGAGGAGACCGAAGCGGGCATCCAGGCCTCCCTGGTGTTCCCGCAGCAGGATCTGCGCTCCCAGGTGGGCGGCAGGACGGGCTTCCAGGTGGGCGTGCACGGCGCGATCGATCTCCAGGGCGGCAGCGAGGTGCGCCCTCGCCTCGACTACACCCGCATCGACGGCGGCTCGTGGAGCCTGGCCTCGCTGTCGGGCAGCACCACCGTCCAGGCGGTGGGCATCGGCGCGGACTACCTGCGCTACCTGGAAGGGCGCCGCCGGGGCCTCTACGGAGTCGCCGGCGTGGAGCTCAACTGGTGGAACACCGACCAGCGCGGCGGCGGCAGCGTCCGGGAGACCGCGCCGAGCGTGATGATCGGCGCGGGCCACCGGTTCAATTCGGCCGTGGCGATGGAGTTCAGCCTGGATTTCGGACAGTTCAGGCCCTCGGTGGGGACGGCCAGTTCCATCAAGGGGGGCGTCTTCTACCGGTTCTGATGGCCGGCCTGGGCCCGGGAGCATGCTGATGAATGATGAAGCCAGCCAGGAAAGTGGAATGGACTCCGGTGATCCCTGGGGCCACGGCGCAGTCCTGCCCGATACCCGGCACCTGAATCCGAACGTCCTCTTCATCGACGACGACGCCTACATGCGCAGGCTCATGACCGCGCGCCTGGCATACCTGGGCGCGCAGGTGGAGCCGGTGCCCGGCGCCCAGGCCGCCATGGCCTACCTGGAAAGCCACCGCCCGGACCTCATCGTCTGCGACGCGGTGATGCCGGGCACGGACGGCTTCGACCTGTGCCGGCAGATCAAGGCCGATCCCCTGCTCCAGGACATCCCTTTCCTCATCCTCACCGCCCTGAAGGGGGACATCCGCACCCGCAGCATCCAGGCCGGCGCCGACGACTACCTTTCGAAACTGGAGCACGAGGTGGTCTTCCGGATGCGCGCCCGGCTCGCCCTCGAATTGGGCCTCAGGGTGGCGGCGCAGGGCGGAGAGCCGGAGCCGGCCGCGGGCCCTTCGCTCCTGGTGGTCTCGCCTTCGCGCGCCATCCAGGCGCAGATGGAGACCCACCTGCAGAAGGACGGCATCCAGGTCCAGGGCGCCACCACCCTGGCCGAAGCGTTCGATTCGATCCAGGCCGACAGGCCCGACCTGGTCGCCGCCGACTTTGCCTTGGGACCGCAGGAAATCCTGGATTGGATCGTCCGCCTGCGGGCGCTTGCGGGTCGGGCGGCCGTTCCGGTCATGGCGCTTGCCGCCAGGGATGAGGACGACCGGCTGGCAGAGCTGGAAGGCTATATCAAGGACCGGCTGCTCAAGCCGCTCGACGGCCAGGAAGGCCGGCACCGGGTCAACCTGCTGCTGCGGATCGCATCGGATGTGAATGCTACACTCGGTGGATGCCCCATCGCCCCTTCCGCTCCAAGACGCCCCAGGGCACCGAGATCCTGATCGAGCCCCTGCCCCACGTGCGGAGCTGTTCCGTGGGCTTCTGGGTGCGCCGGGGCTCCTGCTTCGAACTGCCGGAGGAGGAGGGCCTGGCCCACTTCATCGAGCACACGGTGTTCAAGGGCACCGAACGCTACCCCGCGCCCCAGGTCATGGCCGAGGCCACGGACCGCCTGGGCGGCAACGTCGACGCCTTCACCGGCAAGGAGACCGCCTGCTTCTACGGCAAGGTGCTGCGCGAACAGCTGCCGGCCCTGGTGGACCTGCTGGGCGAACTGGTGACCACGCCCCGGTTCAATGAAGACGAGCTGGCCCGGGAGCGCAAGGTGATCCTGGAGGAGATCAGCCAGAGCGAGGACCAGCCTGATGACTGGGCGAGCGAGCTGTTCTACGCCAACTTCTGGCCCGGGGGCACCCTGGCCCACCCCATCCTCGGCACCCGGGAGCAGGTGGCGAGCTACGGTCCGGCGCAGGCCGCGGCCTTCTTCCGGAAGACCTACCGGGCCCCCAACCTGCTGATCGCCGCGGCCGGGGACATCCAGCCCGAAGCCTTCCTGGAACTGCTCCAGCCCATCCTGGCGCGCCTGCCCGGACGGGCGCGGACGGCGCGCTGCCGGCGCCCAACCGGCCCCGCCCCTTCCTGCTCAACACCAGGCGCAAGGACCTGCAGCAGGCCAGCCTGGTCATGGGCTTCCCGGCGGTGCCCGCACCAGCACCCGGACCGCGCCGCGGTGAACCTGCTGGGCTATGTGCTCGGCGGCGGGATGTCCTCGAGGCTGTTCATGGAACTCCGGGAGAAGCATGCCCTGTGCTACCAGGTGGGCAGCTACCTGAGCCAGTACCGGGACACCGGGGCCCTGCAGATCGCCGCCAGCTGCGCCCCGGATCGGGCCCAGGAACTGGTGCGGCGCACCGTCGCCGAGTGCGCCAAGGTGCGCCGGGACGGCGTGACCGCCGATGAACTGGACCGGGCCAAGCTCCAGCTGCGCAGCAGCCTGGTGCTGAACCAGGAGTCCTCCAGCAGCCGCATGTTCGCCCTGGCCCACCAGGCCATCCACATGGACCGGGTGCGCAACCTGGACGAACAGATCCGGGAGATCGACCAGGTCGACCTGGAGCAGGTCCGCCGGGTCGCCAGGTCAGGTGCTGGTGCCCGAGGCTTTCGGGGTTTCCGCCCTGGGCACCGGGCGAACCACCGGCATCCGCCGCCGGGACCTGTTGGATGTCGATACTTAGGAGTTGGATATGAAAATGCGCCTGCACGGGATCGCCGTGGCGCTGGTGGGGACTGTGCTGGCCGCCAGGCCGGCCCTGCCCGCCTTCACCACCACGCCCAGCGGCCTGCAGTACGTGGATATGCGCCCCGGGCGGGGCAAGCAGCCGAGCGTGGGCCAGACCTGTTCGGTGCTCTACCGCGGCTGGCTCTACAACGACAAGCAGCGCGGCGCGCTGTTCGATTCGGCCCAGAATCCCCGGCAACCGTTCCGCTTCCAGGTGGGCACCGGGCCAGGTCATCCCTGGCTGGGACGAAGGGATCATGACCATGAAGGCCGGGGGCAAACGGGTGCTGATCGTCCCGCCTGCCCTGGGCTACGGGGACCAGGGGGCGGGGAGCGCCATCCCGCCCGGCTCGACCCTGCTGTTCGAAGTGGAGCTCCTTTCCTTCAAATAAACCGGTCTGTGCCGGTATGGAAGTGCCTAAATCTTCATAAGGACAACCGGGTGGTCTGCCTTGGCCTATCCTTTCACCCAAGGATGGATGACTTTTCCCTATAAAAGGACCAAACTTTGGGGGTCATGGCCCCCACCCACCCCCTCAATCCCGAAGCAGCCAGTCCGCTCTATCTGCAGTTGCAGAGGTCCCTGCGCATGCTCATCCAGAAAAGCGAGTGGCATCCCGGGCATGCGGCTGCCCGCCGTGCCGGAACTGGCCTCGCGCTTCCAGGTGCACCGGCTGACCGTGCTCAAGGCCCTGGCCGGGCTCAAGCGCACCGGCTGGGTGCAGACCGTCACCGGCCGGGGCAGCTTCGTGGCCGACCACCTGCCGGAAGCCCCGGCCCTGCGCGATCCGGAGAACTTCCCGTTCCAGGGGTCCTCGCTGCAAGGTGCGCGAGGACGAGCTGGGGCCCTGGCTGGGCGAGACCCTGGGCGGGCCCAGAACCGTTCGCTGGTGAGCTTCTCCGCCAACTTCCCGCCGGCCGACCTGCTGCCCGAGCGAAGCCCTGCGCCGGCTCCACGTGCAGACCATGAAGGACCTGGGCGCCGAAGCCTGGGCCTACGGCGGCCCGGCGGGCCACCGCGGCTACCTGGAAGCCATCGCCCGCTGGCTGGCCAACGAGGGCGAGGCCATCCCGGACGGCTGGGGCGTCCGCGCCGTGCCCGGCGCCCAGGCCGGGCTGGCCCTGGTGCTGGAATCCCTCACCGTCCCCGGCGACCGGGTGCTGGTGGAGAGCCCCTGCTACGTGGGCGCCCTGGCCCTCATCCAGACCCTGGGCCGGGAGGCGGTGCCGGTGCCGGTGGACCGCAACGGCATGAACACCGAACGGCTGGCCTCCCTGCTGCAGAAGGGCGACGCCAAGCTGCTGTTCACGGTGCCGACCTTCCACAACCCCACCGGGCTGACCTTCGGGCCGCACCCGCCGGGAGCGGATCCTCGCCCTCACCCAGACCTACGGGGTGCCGGTGGTGGAGGACGACACCTACGGCGACCTGCGCTTCATCGGCGCCCGGATCCCCTCCTGCCGCAGCCTGCCCGGCGCCGACCACGTGATCCAGCTGGGCAGCTTCTCCAAGTCCCTGGCCGCCGGGCCTGCGCCTGGGCTACATCATCGCCCCGAACCGGATGCTGGACGCGGCTGAGCCCGGTGCAGGAAGTGCACAACATCTCGGTGCCCACCCTGTCCCAGGCGGTGGTGGGCCAGTTCCTCGCCGACGGCGGCTTCAAGCGCCACCTGTCCCGGCTGCGCAAGGCCCTGCGGGAGCGCCGGGACGCCATGCTGGAAGCGGTCCACGGCCAGCTTCCCGCGGGACTCCGAAGTCACCGAGCCCAAGGGCGGCATGCACCTCTGGGTGGTCCTGCCCGAAGACCTCTCCTCCCTCGACCTGCACCGCACCGCCATCGCCCACGGGCTGGGCTTCGCCCCGGGGCCGCTGTTCTTCCCCGACGGCAGGGGCACCAACTGCCTTCGGCTCAATTTCTCAACCCATGAGCCGCAGCGTGACCCGCGAGGCCATCGCGCGCCTGGGCGGCCTGATGCACGCCCGTCCCAACGCCTCCACCTGAAGGAGCTCCCATGAGTCCCCTCACGCCCCCACCAACCTCGATCATCCAGCTGGCGAAGGAGCCCATCTCCGCCGCCGAGCGGGCCAAGCGCATGCAGAACCCTGGGCTTCGGCAAGGTCTTCACCGAATACATGGTGGTCATCCCCTACAACGAGGAGACCGGCTGGGGCCGGGGCACGCTCAAGCCGTACGGCCCGATCCTGCTGGATCCCGCCGCCTCGGTGCTGCACTACGGCCAGGCGATCTTCGAAGGCTTCAAGGCCTACCGCCAGCCCGACGGCCACATCAAGACCTTCCGGCCCGAGGCCAACGCCAACCGCTTCAACGCCTCCGCCCGGCGCCTGGCCATGCCGGAACTGCCGGTGGAGCTGTTCGTGGAGGCCGCCGACACCCTCATCCGCCAGGAGCGCGACTGGGTCCCCACCGCCATGGGCGAAAGCCTCTACCTGCGCCCCTTCATGATCGCCACCGAAGCCGCCCTGGGCGTCAAGCCTTCCCACGAGTACCTGTTCCTCCTGATCGCCTCGCCCGTCCGGGGCCTACTTCCCCCAGGGCGTCAAGCCGGTCACCGTGTGGATCTCCGAGAACTACGTGCGGGCCGCGCCCGGCGGCACCGGCTCGGCCAAGTGCGCCGGCAACTACGCGGCCAGCCTCATCGCCCAGAAGGAGGCCAAGGCCGAGGGCTGCGACCAGGTGGTCTGGCTGGACGCCGTGCACCGCCGCTACGTGGAGGAGATGGGCGGGATGAACATCTTCTTCGTCTACCAGGAAGCGGGGCAGACCGTGGTGGTCACGCCCGAGCTCACCGGCACCCTGCTCCCCGGCATCACCCGCCTCACCCTGCTCGAGCTGGCCAAGAGCATGGGCTTCAAGGCCGAGGAGCGGCGCATCTCCGTGGAGGAGTGGCAGGCCGCCCTGCAGGAAGGCCGCATGACCGAAGCCTTCGCCTGCGGCACCGCCGCCGTCATCACCCCGATCGGCACCGTCAAGTCCACCCACGGCGAGTGGAAGATCAACAATGGCGAGTCCGGCCCGGTGGCCACCCAGCTGCGCAAGGCCCTGCTGGACCTCCAGCACGGACTGGCGCCCGACACCCACCATTGGCTGCACGAGATCTGCTGACAGGTCGCCCGCACTGCCCACCCGGGCAAAAGAAAGAGGACCCGTCGCCGGGTCCTCTTTTCTTGGGTCGGAAAGCTTAGGCAGCAGGAGCGGCGGCGGGCTTTTCCTTCTTCACCTTCTTGGCCTTCGCGGGGGCGGCGGGAGCGGCGGCAGCGGCAGGAGCGGCGGCGGCATCGGCAGGAGCGGCCTTCTTGGGGGCCTTCTTGGCCTTCTTCATGGGCTTCTCGGCGGGGGCGGCGGGAGCGGGAGCGGCGGCCGGGGCGGCGGGAGCCTGGGCGGTCAGCGCGGGGGCGGCGGCGGGAGCGGCGGCCTTCTTGGGAGCCTTCTTGGCCTTCTTCGCCTTCTTCATGGGCTTCTCGGCGGGAGCGGCAGGCGCGGCGGGCGGCGGCCGGAGCGGCGGGAGCCTGGGCGGTCAGCGCGGGGGCGGCGGCGGGAGCGGCGGCCTTCTTGGGGGCCTTCTTGGCCTTCTTCGCCTTCTTCATGGGCTTCTCGGCGGGAGCGGCAGGCGCGGGGGCGGCGGCCGGGGCGGCGGGAGCCTGGGCGGTCAGCGCGGGGGCGGCGGCGGGGGCGGCGGCCTTCTTGGGGGCCTTCTTGGCCTTCTTCGCCTTCTTCATGGGCTTCTCGGCGGGAGCGGCAGGCGCGGGGGCGGCGGCCGGGGCGGCGGGAGCCTGGGCGGTCAGCGCGGGGGCGGCGGCGGGGGCGGCGGCCTTCTTGGGGGCCTTCTTGGCCTTCTTCGCCTTCTTCATGGGCTTCTCGGCGGGAGCGGCAGGCGCGGGGGCGGCGGCCGGGGCGGCGGGAGCCTGGGCGGTCAGCGCGGGGGCGGCGGCGGGAGCGGCGGCCTTCTTGGGGGCCTTCTTGGCCTTCTTCGCCTTCTTCATGGGCTTCTCGGCGGGAGCGGCAGGCGCGGGGGCGGCGGCCGGAGCGGCGGGAGCCTGGGCGGTCAGCGCGGGGGCGGCGGCGGGGGCGGCGGCCTTCTTGGGGGCCTTCTTCGCCTTCTTCGCCTTCTTCATGGGCTTCTCGGCGGGAGCGGCAGGCGCGGGGGCGGCGGCCGGGGCGGCGGGAGCCTGCGCGGTCAGCGCGGGGGCGGCGGGAGCCTTGGGGGCGGCGGCGGCGGCGGGAGCCTTGGGGGCCTTGGTGGCCTCCGCGGCGGCGGCGGGCTTCTTGGCGGCGGCCTTCTTGGCTACAGGCTTCTTGGTCGCATCAGCCTTCACGGGGGCCACGGGGGTCGCAGGAGCCGCGGGGGCCTGGGCGAAGACCGGGCTGATAAGGGCGGCTGCGATCAGCAGGGCAGCAAGTTTGCTCATTGAGTGTTCTCCAGTGGAAACCGGCACGGCCGGTCATGTCTCCCAATAAGCACAACTCAGGCCAATTCGTTAATATTGTAAAATAGATATGTTAATAATGGATGCTGCCATTCTTCAACGTAGGATCTTGCAACGTGTTGCAATCTGCATCACAGTCCGCCGTCCTCGCTGCCGTCCGCCAGCCCCAGTTCCTTCAGCTTCCGGTACAGGGTGGTGCGGTCCTTGCCCAGGATCTCCGCCACCCGGCTCTTCCGGTGCTCGTGCTTGAGCAGCACCTGGATGTAGCGGCGCTCCAGTTCCTCCAGGGTGGGCAGGTGGTCCCAGCCTTCGATCAGCTCCAGCAGCGGGGTGGGGGCGTGGGGCAGTTCCGTGCCGCGGGTTCGGATCTCGTCCCGGATCTTGTCCGGGAAATCGTCCGGGGTGATCTCCCGGCCCCGGCTCAGCTGGGTCAGGTGCTCGATGATGTTGGCCATCTCGCGCACGTTGCCGGGCCAGCTGTAGGCCTCCAGCTGCTTGCGCGCGTCGGCCCGGATCAGGTAGGACTGGTGGTCCTTGCGCGCGCACTCGGCCAGGAAGTGGTCGATCAGGGCCGGGATGTCCGAGATGATCCTGCCGGTGCGGCTGTCCCTGGACCACCGGTCGCGCACCGGCGGCACCCGGATCTCCACCACGCACAGCCGGTAGTAAAGGTCCTCGCGGAACTTGCCGGCCTTGACCATCTGCCCCAGGTCCCGGTTGGAGGCCGCGATCACCCGCACGTCCACCTTGACGGTGCGGTTGCCGCCCACCCGGCGCACTTCCTGCTCCTGCAGCACCCGCAGCAGGCGCACCTGGAAGCTGGGCGACGTCTCGCCGATCTCGTCCAGGAAGATGGTGCCGCCGGTGGCCTCCTCGAAGAAACCCTTCTTGTCCGACACCGCGCCGGTGAAGGAGCCCTTGACGTGACCGAACAGCTCCGATTCCAGCAGCCCCTCGCTCAGCGCCCCGCAGTTGATGGCCACGAAAGGGTGGTCCTTGCGGTCGCTGCTCATATGGATGTTCTGGGCCACCAGTTCCTTGCCGGTGCCGCTTTCGCCGACGATGAGCACCGTGGTCCGGCTGTTCTGCAGCGAGGCGATGGTCCGGTAGACCTCCATCATCGGCGGGCTGGAGCCGATCATCAGGCTCCGGCGCAGGCTGGGCGCGCCGTCGGCCTGGCCGCGCCCCGCCCGGCTGTCCTTCTTGAGGATGGCCCGCTTCACCAGGGACTTGAGCTCCTCGTTGTTCCACGGCTTGGAGATGAAGTCGAAGGCGCCTTCGCGCACCGCCTCCAGGGCCTTTTCCAGGGTGCCGAAGCCCGTGAGCAGGATGGTCTCCACCCCCAGCGGCTTGGCCACCCGGAGCAGGTCCAGGCCGTCCATGCCGGCTTCCAGGTTGATGTCGGACAGCATCAGGTCGAATCCGCCGGCCTCCAGGTGGGCCACCGCCTCCTCCGGCCGGGTGGCCTTGACCACCTCCACCCCGGGCCCGCCCTTTTCGTCTCCCAGCAGCAGTTCCAGAAGATCGCAGGTTTCCCGGCTGTCATCCACTACGAGCACTCGCGTCATCACCCGTCCGTCCTTTATCCGAAGTTACCGCATCCTGATGTGGAATCGTACCGGGAAGGGCCCTAACCTTGATCTTATGGCGACGCAACCCGCATCCTTCGACGACGGCCTCGACCGGCTGGAAAGCCTTGGTGCAGAAACTGGAGAGCGGGCACCTGGGCCTGGAGGAGGCGCTGCGGGAGTTCGAGGAGGGCGTGAACCTGAGCAAGGCGCTCCAGCAGCAGCTCGCCGAGGCCCAGCGCCGGGTGGAAGTGCTCAAGCAGGGTCTGGGCGGCGAGTACCGCAGGGAGCCGCTGGAAGGGGACCCGTCTTGAGCGTGACCGCGCAGTCCCAGGTGCGCGCCGACCTGGACCGCCTGCTGCCCCTGCTTGAAGCGCGCTACCTGCTGCCCCTGGCCGGGGGCGAGGCGGCCACCCTGGCCGAGGCCATGGCCTACAGCCTCAAGGCCGGCGGCAAGCGCATCCGGCCCGTGCTCTGCATGCTGGCCGCCGAAAGCCTGGGCGCCCCGGCCGAGTGCGCCCTCTCCTGCGCGCTGGCGCTGGAGTACATCCATACCTATTCGCTGATCCACGACGATCTGCCGGCCATGGACGACGACGACCTGCGGCGCGGCAAGCCCACCTGCCACATGGTGTTCGGCGAAGGCCAGGCCATCCTCGCCGGTGACGGGCTGCTCACCGAAGCGTTCACCCTGCTGGCCGGAGACGCTTCGCTGCCCCCCTCGCGGCGGGTGGAAGCCCTGCGCGTCCTGGGCGAGGCCGCCGGCTGGCGCGGCATGGCGGGCGGCCAGTCCCTGGACCTCGAGGGCGAGCGGCGCACCCGGGGCGGCGAGCCGGTGACCCTGGCCCAGCTGCAGCTCATCCACCGCCTGAAGACCGGGGCCCTGCTGCGGGCCTCCCTGGAACTGGGCGCCATCGCCGGCAACGCCGGGACGGAAGCCCGCGTGGCCCTGCGCGAGGCCGGCGAGGCGCTCGGCCTCGCGTTCCAGATCAAGGACGACCTGCTCGACGCCACCGCCACCGAAGCCGCCATGGGCAAGAGGGTTGGCAAGGACGAGGGCAAGGGTAAAATCACCTACCCCCTGCTGCTGGGGCTCACCGGAGCCCAACAGGCCTTGCAGGCGGCCACCGAGCGAGCCTTATGCCAGCTTCAGCTCGCTTCCGAATCCGCATTCCCTGACGAGCTTGGCCACCTACTTGGCGGAGCGGAGCGCGTGAGCCCCTACCCGCTGCTCGACTCCATCGCCTCCCCCCAGCAGATCCACCACTTCACGCCGGCGCAGCTGGAACAGCTCGCGCTCGAGCTGCGCCAGTTCCTCATCGAATCCATCAGCGAGACCGGCGGCCATTTCAGCTCCAACCTGGGCACGGTGGAACTGACCGTGGCGCTGGCGCGCCAGTTCGATTTCCTCGCGGACCGGATCATCTGGGACGTGGGGCACCAGGCCTACCCGTACAAGATCCTCACCGGGCGCAAGGACCGCTTCCCCACCCTGCGCAAGCACGGCGGGCTCTCCGGGCTTCCAGAAGCGGGACGAGAGCCCCTACGACCACTTCGGCGCCGGGCACGCCAGCACCTCCATCTCCGCGGCGCTCGGCATGGCCACCGCCCGGGACCTGCAGAAGCAGGACTTCGCCTGCATCGCCGTGATCGGGGACGGCTCCATGACCGCCGGGATGGCCTTCGAGGGCCTCAACCAGGCCGGGTTCCTGGAGACCCGGAACTTCATGGTGATCCTCAACGACAACGACATGAGCATCAACCCCAACGTGGGCTCGCTCCAGGGCTACCTGAACCAGATGATCTCCGGCCAGTACTACAAGCGCTGGCGCGACCGGATCGAGAACGCCATCAAGGCCATCCCGGTGCAGAGCGTGAGCATGCGCCTGGCCAAGGCGGCCAAGTGGAGCGAGGAGTCCTTCAAGCGGATCGCCGTGCCGGGGCTGCTGTTCGAGGACCTGGGCTTCAGCTACATGGGGCCGGTGAACGGCCACGACCTGGCCGCCACCCTCAAGGTCCTGGGCGAGGCCAGGAAGAAGATGGAGGCCGGCCCGGTCCTGCTGCACGTGCAGACCAAGAAGGGCTACGGCTACGCCCCGGCGCTCAAGGACCCGCTCAAATGGCACGGCGTCACCGCCTTCGACGCGGAGACCGGGGAGATCCGCAAGGTCGTGGCGGACCCCGCCGGTCCCCGCCCCGCCCAGCTACACCTCCGTGTTCGGCAACACCCTGACCGAACTGGCCCGGATCGACCCCAAGATCGTCGCCATCACCGCCGCCATGCTGGACGGCACCGGGCTCAACATCTTCCAGAAGGCCTTCCCCGAGCGCTGCTTCGACGTGGGCATCGCCGAGCAGCACGCGGTGACCTTCGCCGCCGGGCTGGCCGCCCAGGGCATGCGCCCCGTGGCGGCCATCTACTCCACCTTCCTGCAGCGCGGCTTCGACCAGGTGCTGCACGACGTCTGCCTGCAGAACCTGCCGGTGACCTTCGCCATGGACCGGGGCGGCCTCGTGGGCGCCGACGGCCCCACCCACCACGGCCTGTACGACATGGCCTACCTGCGCTGCATGCCGAACCTCATCCTCATGGCGCCCAAGGACGAGAACGAGCTGCGGCAGATGCTGCTGACCGCCCTCTACAGCAACCGTCCCGCCGCCCTGCGCTACCCGCGCGGCGCCGGCCGCGGCGTGCCGCTGCAGGAGCCGGTGGCGGCCCTGCCCATCGGCAAGGGCGAGCTGCTGAGGGAAGGCGACCAGCTGGCCCTGGTGGCCATCGGCACCATGGTGGCGCCGGCGCTGGCAGCTGGCCGGGCGGCTGGAGGCCGACGGGATCGCCTGCGCCGTCATCAACGCCCGCTTCATCAAGCCCCTGGACCGGGAACTGATCGGCCATTGGGCGCGCCGGACGCGCAAGGTGGTGGCCCTCGAGGAGGGCTGCGCCCTGGGCGGGTTCACCTCCGCCGTGGCCGAGCTCCTGGCGGACGAGAATATCCGCAGGCCCCTGCTGCGCTGCGCCGTCCCCGACCACCTGGTCCAGCACGGCGACCCGCCCGCCTCCTGGACGAGCAGGGCCTGAGCGTGGCGGCCCTGCGCCGGCGCGTCCTGGCGTTCGCGGCGGAGTAGCTACGCGTCGGGACCGGGGATCGGGGGCCAGCGGGGTTTGTAGAACATGCGGTCCAGGCTCTTGGAGAAGGGGGTCCAGTTGGTGGAGCCGGCGTCCTCGCGGATGGCCCGGAACATCGCTTCGAGCTTGCCGTCCAGGTCGTCGAGGTAGTGCACCAGGAGCGCCTCCGGCGTCTTGGGCAGCACCGGGGAGCCGTACTCCAGCCGGCCGTGGTGGCTGAGCACGATGTGCAGGACGAGCAGGCGCAGCTCCTCCGGGAAATCGGGGATCAGCGCGCAGGCCCGGTTGATCCACTCGGCCTCCATGGCGATATGGCCGATGAGGTTGCCGGCGTCGGAATAGCCGAAGCTGCGCTGGTAGGTGAGCTCGACGGTCTTGCCCAGGTCGTGCAGCAGCACCCCCGCCAGGACCAGGTCCCGGTTCATCTCGCCGTAGTGCGCGCAAGCCCGTTTCGGCCATGGCGGCCACCGACAGGGTGTGCTCCAGCAGGCCGCCCAGGTAGACGTGGTGCATGCTCTTGGCCGCGGGCGCCTGGGCGAAGGCCGCGCGCAGCACCGTGTTCTCCACCAGCAGCATTTCCAGCAGGCGGCGGATCCAGGGATCGCCCACGCCCGCCACTACCGCGTCCAGCTCGGCCAGCATCTCCTCCCGGGGGCGCCGGCTGGTGGGGAAGAACCGGGAGAAATCCTCGATCTCCTGGTCCTTGGCGAAGCGCACCTTGTCCAGGCGCAGCTGGGTCCGGCCGTTGTAGAGGGAGACCTGGCCCTTGACCTTGAGGAAGACGTCCGCGACCACCTGGTCCATGTCCCCTTCGATGGCCCGGAGGTCCCACAGGAAGGCCTTGAGGTCGCCCGAGGCGTCCGCCAGCTTGAGTTCCAGGTATTCGGAACCCTTGGCGCTGGTCTTGAAGGCCGCTTCCTGGGCGAGCAGGAAGCCGGAGAAGGTGTCCCCTTCCTTGAGGGAGCGCAGATCGGGCTGTTCGGCCATGGCGGGTCCTTAGTGGTTGGTGGGAGTCTTGGGCTTGGCCGCCATGGGGTCCACGCCGAAGGAGTCGTCCACCGGCGCCCGCTTCTCCTCCAGGACCTCGATGAATGACCACTGGTCGCCCCGGGGCACCGCGCCTTCGGGCAGGTTCAGCACCCGGGCCTTGATGATGCGGTTGTACAGAGGGAACAGGAGTTCGTCCCCCAGGCGCACTTCGTGGCTGGCCTTGCGGGGCGTCCCGTTCACCCGGACCATCCCCTCTTCGCAGAGCTCCCGCGCCAGTTCCCGGCGCTTGACCAGATGGGTCTTCTTCAGGAACAGGTCCAGACGCACGTTCACCCTTTCAGAATCGAATCCTTCGGAACCTGTACCGGATGTTGCCCCGGATGCGCAGGTCCTGGAGGTAGCTTTCGATGGCACTCTGGGCCTTGGGCTCCTGGAGCTTTTCCAGGATCGCGGCGCGCACCTCGCTGAACGGCTTGACCCGGTCCAGCTGCGCCTCGACCAGCTGCACCAGGGATACGTCCTGGTCGGTGGTGATCGGCGCCGAGACCTGCCCCGGATTGAGCGCCAGCGCCGCGGACTCGAGGTCCGGGCGCAGCACGCCCTTTGTCCAGCCAGCCCAGGTCGCCGCCGGTGCTCCGGCTCGGAGCGTCGGATTCGCGGGCCGCCAGATCCTCGAACGGGGTGCCCTTCTTGAGTTCGGCCTGGATCGCGGCGAGCTTGTCCGCGGTGGCCTGCTGCTCCTCGGGGGTGCTGCCCCTGGGCAGCACCAGTTCGCGGATGCGGAAGCGGCTGGGCTGCTTGTAGTCCGCCCGGTGCTCCTGGTAGTAGGCCAGGAGCTCGGGCTCGTCGACCGCGATCCGGGAGTACACCTCCCGGCGCAGGACCTCGTTCTTCAGCATCTCCTGCTTGGACCGGGCCAGGTACGCCTGCAGCCCGATGCCCAGGCTGCCCTTGAGGGCCCGCTCGAAGTCGGCGTCGGAGGTGAAGTTGTTCTGGCGCTTGAGGTCGTCCACATAGCTGCGCAGGTTTTCGTCGGAGATCGAGATGCCGAGGTCGGCGGCCTTGTCCGTGATCAGGTAGCTGTCGATCATCCCCTGGAGCGTATTCTCCCGCGCCATGCGCAGCTTGTCGTCCAGCGCCTTGCCGGAGAACTCCCGGTAGAGGGCCGCCGTGCCCTGCTCCACCGCCTGCTGGAAGGTCCGGCGGGTGATGACGTGCGCGTTGACCACCACCAGGATCTCCTCCCGCACTTCCCCGGCGCTCAGGACGAGACAGGGAAGGCAGAGGGGAGCGAACCCGCGCAGGTTCATTGCGCCGCCTTGACGGGCTTGTCGCCGCTGGGCTTGAAGCCGACCTCCTTCTTGACCTGGTTCATGTAGGCTTCCATCACCGACTCCTGGCGTTCGGCGACGGCCTGCTCCTTGGCGGCGTCCTTGGACTCCTCGAAGGTCTGGGCGACGGCCGGAGTGATCTTCTCCACCTCGATCAGGTGATAGCCGAACATGGTCTTCACCGGATCGCCCACCTTGCCGATGGGCTGGGTGCGCACCGCCTGGTCGAACTCGGGCACGAACTTGCCGAACGGCGTGTCCGCGTATTCGCCGCCCTTGTCCTTGCTGCCCGGATCATCGGAGTATTCCTTGGCGGCCTCCTCGAACGTCTTGCCGCCCTTGATCTCCGCCAGCACCTGGTCCGCCTTGGCCTTGGCCTCCGCGTCGGTGAGCGCCTTCTTGTCGCCCTGGGCCTGGGTGCTGATCAGGATGTGCCGGGCGGTGAACGTCTCGGGGGTCTTGAACTTGTCCTTGTGGGCGTCGAAGTACGCCTTCACCTCGTCATCCTTGATGGCCAGCTTGGCCTGGAGGGCCGGCCCGTCGCGATCCATCAGGGACTGGATGAGCAGCTGCATGTCCATGATGGCCAGCTTCTTGGCGTGGTCGGGCTGGTTCTGCAGGCCTTCCTTCCTGGCCTTGGCCGCCAGGGCCTTGAACTCCAGGAAGCGCTTCAGGTACTGCTCCCTGGCGCCCTCGATGAACTGGAGCTGCATCTTCTGCTGGTCGTTGAGGGTGGTGTCGAGGAACAGCTCGAAATCCGATTCCCGGACGACCTCCTTGCCGATCGTGGCCAGGACCGGGTTCGGGGCGGCCTTCGGAGCCGCCTTGGGCGCGGCCTTCGCGGTCTTCGCCGCGGGGGCGGTGGCCTCGGGAGCCGGGGTCTGGGCGGCCAGGACCAGGGTGGCCGTGGTGAGAATCACGCTGCGGAGCATTGGCGTCCTTTTTGGGATGGGGGTGGGGCTAGTTGCGGCGCCCGCCGAGGAGGCGGAGGAGGGAAAGGAAGATGTTGTAGAGGCTCACGAACAGCGACAGCGCGAAGCCCGCGGGATCGCTGTAGTCCTCCGTCCTGAGCATGGCGGAGGTGTCCCAGAGGATCTTGGCCGAGCAGGCGATGACCGCCACGGCGGAAATGAGCAGGCCGAAGGTCTCCAGATGGAAGATGGCGGCGATGAGGCTGCCGAAGAACATGACGCCGATGCCCACGATCACGAAGCTGCGCAGGAAGCTGAAGTCGGCCTTGGAGAACACGGCGACCCCGGTGAGCAGCAGGAAGTCGGCCGCGGTCATGCCGAAGGCGGCCAGGACGATGCCGGGCCCGGAGCGCATCGCCACCATGGCCATGACGATGCCCGCGAAGATGCCGCAGATGAAGGTGAACAGGGTGTAGGCGTAGCGGTTCAGCGGCTTGCGCCGGCTCACCGCGCTGGCCCAGATGAGCGACCCGAACTGGGCGCCGAACAGGACCCAGACGAAGGCCCCGCCCAGGGCCGGGATCAGGGCGTTGGCGACATAAGGCGCGCAGAGCGCGCCCACCGCTGCCACGCCAAAACCGCCCATGAGCCAAAGATAAACGTTCCGGACGAAGGCGACCCGGTCCTCGGCCCGGGAACGTCCGAAGGGTGTCCTGCCTTCCAAATCGTATTGCATGTCTCAAACCTCATACATCCCCCGACTGGGGGGTGTTCCAATCCTAACATTATGGAGCGCCCGCCATGCTCCCGCCGCTCCGATTGGCGGGTAAAATCATTGGACTGATTGTGTTTGCGAAAGGTTTATTTCCCGATCAACCTTCCAGCCGCCCCACCGATTCGCGCAGTTCGCGGATCATGGCGCGCAGCCCCGGGTCGAGGTCGGGCTCGTCCTGGATCAGCGCCCCGAACAGCCGGGCGATGCTCCGGTAGTACCACAGGGTCCCTTCCCGGTCGCCCCGGAACCGCTCGAACACGGCGGCGCCGTGGGTGCGCAGGTCCTTGGCGATGGCCTGGACGTTGTGCAGCTTGTCGGCGCAGACCACGCGCAGCACCGGGATCGGCGCTTCCAGCAGGTGCGCCATGTAGGCCCGCTTGCGCTCCAGCCAGGGGGCCTTCTCGCCCACCGCGTCGGAGTCGGTGCAGCTCTTGACGATGGCTCCCACGCCGGGCCCGAACTGGTCCCTGATCTCCGCCAGCACGGGAGCGCCGCCGCCGTCCTCCACCGCGTCGTGCAGGATCCCGGCGATGACCTCGTCCTCGCTGCCGCCCGATTCCCCCACCAGCGAGGCCACGGCCAGGAGGTGGGTGAGGTAGGCGGTGGAGGTGCCCTTTCGCACCTGGTCGCCGTGCTTCTGGATGGCGAACGCCACCGCTTCGGCCACCCGCGGCCCGAGGGCATGGCCCGGCTCGAGGGGGGGAATGGCGGGCGGGCCCGGGTTGCGGGCCGGCAGGACGCCTTCGTAGGCGCCGATGACGCCTTCGAGGGCTTGGGACATGGCGGGGCGTGAGGGTGGGTTGCTTGGCGTGGTCATCCTCCCTTCATCCTAACGGCCCGACCAGAACCTGTCAGCTTGTGGCAGAATGGTGCCCCATGAATGGAGAGTGACGCCCATGACCGAAACGGCAGCGGAGAAACATGCGTTCAAGAGCGAGCTGCAGCAGATCCTGCACCTGATCACCCATTCGCTTGTATTCCCACAAGGAGATCTTCCTGCGCGAACTGATCAGCAACGCCAGCGACGCCATCGACAAGATCCGCTTCAATTCCCTGCAGAACGAGCACCTGCTGGAAGGCGACCGGGACTGGAAGATCAAGCTGGCCACCGACCAGGCCGCCGGCACCCTCACCGTGTCCGACAACGGCATCGGCATGAGCCGCGAGGACATCATCGAGAACCTGGGCACCATCGCCCGCTCCGGCACCCGGGCCTTCCTGGACAGCCTCAAGCAGGCTGACGCCGCCGTCCGGCCCGAGCTGATCGGCCAGTTCGGCGTGGGCTTCTACTCAGCGTTCATGGTGGCCGACAAGGTGACCGTCGTCTCCCGGGCCGCCGGCGCCACCGAGCGCGGTGCGCTGGGAATCCGACGGCCTGGGCGAGTTCACCGTGGAGCCGGCGGAGCGCTCCGGCCGCGGCACCGACGTCACCCTGCACCTCAAGGCCGACGAGAAGGAATTCCTGGAGCCCTGGCGGCTGCGCGGCATCGTCAAGCAGTTCTCCGACTTCATCGAGCACCCCATCGTCATGGACGTGGAGAAGACCGAGGGCGAGCAGAAGACCATCGCCGAGGAGACCCTCAATTCGCGCAAGGCCCTCTGGCTGCGCAGCAAGGCCGACGTCACCGCCGAGGAGCACAACGCCTTCTACCGGCAGATCGCGGGCGCCTTCGACGACCCGGTCAAGGTGATCCACTACGCCGCCGAAGGCATGCTGGACTTCAAGGCCCTGCTCTACATCCCCCGGCGCAAGGGCTTCGACCTGCAGTTCGCGGAGGCGAAGGTCGGGCCCAAGCTCTACATCAACCGCGTGCAGATCATGGACCACTGCGAGCAGCTGCTGCCGCCCTACCTGCGCTTCGTGAAGGGCGTGGTGGACTGCTCGGACCTGCCGCTGAACGTCTCCCGCGAGGTCATCCAGCACAGCCCGCTGCTGGAGAAGATCCAGAAGAGCCTGGTGAAGAACGTGCTCGGCGCCCTGGAAGACCTGAAGACCCAGGAATACGAGACCTACACCGAGGTGTTCCTCGAACTGGGCGGGATCCTGAAGGAAGGCCTGGCCCGGGACTGGGACCACCGCACCCAGATCGCCGACCTGCTCCTGTTCCCGAGCCTGCAGCACCGAGGAGGGCAAGTTCACCACGCTGGCCCAGTACGTGGAGGCGATGCCGGCCGACCAGACCGACATCTACTACCTGGCCGGGGAGCAGCGTTCCGTGCTGGAGCATTCGCCGTCGCTGGAAGTGTTCCGGCACCGGGGCTGGGACGTGCTGCTGCTCACCGAGCCCATCGACGAGTTCGTCATCCCCGCCCTGACCGACTACAAGGGCAAGACACTCAAGGCCGCCGACCGTTCCGCGCCGGAACTCCCTGCCGACGAGCTGAAGCAGGACCGAGGAGGCCGCCGGACAGTTCCAGCCGCTGCTGGACGCCCTGAAGCCCACCTTCTCCGATCTCAAGGACATCCGCCTGTCCCGCCGCCTGAAGGAGAGCGCCGCCTGCCTGGTGGCCGACGAGGGCGACATGGGCGCCAACATGGAACGCCTGCTGCAGAAGATGGGCCGGGCCGCGACCTGGGCGGCCCCAGCCAGCGCATCCTGGAACTGAACCCGGACCACCCCGCCGTCCAGGCCCTGCGCAAGCTGCACCAGGCCGACCCGCTGGACGCCCGGATCGACGCCTACGCGCACCTCCTGCACGACGAGGCGGTGCTGGCCGAGGGATCCAAGCTCGAGGATCCGCGGGCTTTCGCTCAGAGGATCAACGCCCTGATCGCCAAGGACGCGGCCAGGGGGTAATCCTGGGCTGCCATTGACCGTTATGCCAAAGTACATACATTGTTCTTTGGAGGTGGCGGATGCTCACCAAAACCCTCGTCAAGGTAGGCAACAGCTACGCGGTGGTGCTCGACCGGACCCTGATGGACCTGGTCGGCATCTCGCCGGAGGTGCCGGTGAACCTTCAGGTGAACGGCCGGACCCTCACGATCTCTTCCAGCCATGCCCCGGTGGCCCTGGACCAGGCTATCGACAAAGTCTTCGACACCCACAAGGAAGTCCTTCGCCGGCTTTCCAAATGAATCCGACTTTCCTCACGGTGGACACGGTCCTCCGTATCCATGCCCGGAGCCTGGCCGAATTCGGCGGGCTGGCGGGTATTGCCGACCCCGGGGCGGTGGAGTCGGCCGTCATGGCCGTGCAGAACCATTTCCATTACACCGGCGGAGACATCTTCGACCTGGCGGGCGTGCTGCTATGGCATCTGGCGAGCGACCACCCCTTCGCGGACGGCTACAAGCGCGCGGCCCTGGCTTCGGCCCTGGTGCTCCTGGTCATCAACGGGGTCGAACTGGCCCAGGACGACGACCTGTTCGAGCGCTTGACCCTCGCGGTCGCCAGGGGGGCAATGGGCAAGGAACAGGTGGCTGATACCAATTTGACGTCAAACATAGAGTAATGTATCCTCTCTCTCAGGAGGGGATTCATGAGGACGCCATCTGAACTAACACCTTGGTTCACGACGGACCAACTCATGGAGTGGGTCAAGGAGGCACCAGACAAGACGGCCTACCAGCGGCGTCTAGCCGTCTGGCTCACGCACTCCGGGAAGTTACCGGCCCATAGCATCGCGGAACTGCTCCTGGTCTCGACCCAGTCGATCTGGAAATGGATTGGTGAGTACAACACCCTCGGGCCAGCCGGCCTGGACCGGCAGGGGCGTGGAGGGAGACGCTGGGGGTTGATGACGCCTGATGAGGAACGGGAATTCCTGAGCCAACAGTTGGCTCGCGCCGAGGGTGGGGACATTCTCACAGCCAAACACCTGCACCCGGCCCTCTGCCAGCGTCTTGGTCAGGAGGTATCCCTGGACTATGTCTACAAACTTCTCCACCGCCACGAGTGGCGAAAGCTGGCGCCTCGTCCCCGCCATGTGAAGCAGAACCCCGCCGCTGCTGCGGCCTTTAAAAAAAACTCCCAGAAAAGCTCCAAACCATAGTTGCTGGCCTTCCAAAAGGAACGCCACTGCGGCTTCTGTTCCAGGATGAAGGACGCTTCGGCCGAATCAGCGATGGCCGCAGTTGCTGGGCACCCATGCCTTTGCGTCCATCGGTTGGCAGTCAGGTCGTCCGAGAATACGTATACGCCTACGTGGCCGTTTGCCCCCAGGACGGTCAGATGACGTCCATGATCCTGCCGTGGGTGGACGCCAAGCTGATGTCGATCTTCTTGGCCCATTCGTCAGCACAGTTCCCCAATGACCACTGCGTCATGCTGCTCGATGGCGCCGGATGGCACAAAGCCAACGACCTCGTTGTCCCAGCGAACATGACCCTGCTGTCGCTTCCACCCTACAGCCCGGAACTGAACCCAGCTGAGCATGTCTGGGAATATATCCGCGAGAACGACATCCGGAACCAGGTGCTCCCTGACCTGGACAGGGTGATGGACCTCGTGGAAACAAGCCTCCGCCGTCTCCACGAATCCCCAGAGATTCTCCGTTCCATGGTGGCGTTCCCTTGGATTACTGAATCGGCGGCCTGAATACTCTACGTTTGACGGCAAATTGGTATGACACCCTGCGCAAGGCCACCCGAACTTAGGCCTGCTCGCTCGGCCCTTCCCACTGCCGGTTCCACACCAGCCGCTGCGGCATCGGCCGGGCGAAGTTCTCCTTCTGGAACCGCACGGCGATCCGCTTGCGGTACTCGCGGCCCACCGCCCACTGCTGCCCGGGCTCGCACTTGGTCAGGGTGCGGATGACGCAGCTGTGCGGGGTCATGCTGATGATGCCCTGGACGTCGGTGGGCTCGAGCACCGCGGGCAGTTCCGCCGCCATTTCCGCCCCCAGCTCGCGCAGCACGTCCATGACCCGCACCACGTCCTCGTCCTGGCTCACTTCCACCTCCACCATGGCCTTGGCGAACTCCTTGCTCATCACCACCACGTCGGTGATGGTGCCGTTGGGGATGTAGTGCGCCTGGCCTTCCAGGTCCCTGAGCATGGTGACCCGCAGGGTCATCCGCTCCACCGTGCCCATGTGCCGGTCGCCGATGGATATGATGTCGCCCACGCCGAACTGGTTCTCCACCAGGAGGAAGAATCCCCCGATCACGTCCTTGACGATGCTCTGGGAGCCGAAGCCGAGCGCGGCGCCGACGATGCCGACCCCGGCGATGAGCGGCCCCACGCTGACGTTGAATTCCTGCAGCGTCTCCAGGATGAAGAACGAGATCACCAGCACCCGGGCGAAATTCTCCAGCACCGAGCCCAGGGTCTTGGCCCGGCGCATGGTGTCGGGATTGCCCTCCTGCAGCGCCACCGACAGGGAGCGGTTCACGGCCTTGCCCACCAGGCGCATGGCCCACAGGATGATGACGCAGGTGACCATCACCAGGACGAGCTTCTGCAGCTTCTGCCAGCCCATCTGGTCGAACCAGGCGGCGAAGGCGCCCAGCCGGTCTGTGAAGACAAGAAACATTCATTACCTCTCGAGGTGCGCTAGCTACTCTACTCCATCACCCTGCCGGTGCGGAACGAGAAGTGCCGCCAGGAGCCGGGCATGTGGGCGCCGATGGAGGCCACCAGGGTGGCCGCCAGGTACCACTCCAGGCGCGCGCCGCTCCAGACGTTGCCCAGTCCCAGCAGCGCCAGCTTGAGCAGCAGCGCCGCGCCGCTGCCCTGGAGCAGGAACCCGGGCCCCTTGGCCAGGTCCAGGAGGGCCAGCAGCAGGCCGCTGGCGACGGCCGCCAGGATGGCGGCCGCGCAGCCGCCCGAACCCGCCGCCCATATGGATCCCGCCCGAGCACCAGGCCCATGGCGGCGATGTGCACGGAGCGCAGCCCCACCTGGGCGATCCTGGAACAGCTCGGCCTGCCTTGGGCGGGGCTCAATGGTCCTCCGGCTCGTCGATGAGGTGCAGGAGGATCTCGCCGCCGGCGGGCAGCTCGACGACCTCGGCCGGGATCAGCGCCAGCGCGTTGGCCCGCATCATGGAGGAGAGCAGGCCCGAGCCCTGGGGGCCGGTGAGTGCCACCCGCAGCCGTCCGCCCTCGTCCCGGGCGGTCACCCGCAGGAAGTTCAGCCGGCCGTCGGCGCGCTTGCGCCAGGGCGCGGCCATCAGCCCCACCCGCTCCGGCCGGTGCAGCAGGGTGAAGCCCATCATGCGGCGCAAGGCGGGACGCACGTACTCCTCGAACATGAGCATGGCCGCCACCGGGTTGCCCGGGATCCCGAACACCAGCCGGCCCTGGAGCTGCCATAGCCCCAGCGGGCCGCCGGGCTTCTGCGCCACGCGCCAGAACACCTGATCGCGCGCCCATCCCTTCCAGGACCTCCTTGATGTAGTCGAAGTCGCCCACCGAGATGCCGCCGTTGGTGAGCACCACCTCGGCGCCGGCCAGGGCCTCGGCCAGGGCGGCCGCCACCGCCTCGCGCCGGTCCGGCACCCTCGGCAGGCAGACCGGGACGCCCCCGGCGGCCCGCACCTGGGCGGCCAGCGAGTGGATGTTGGCATCCCGGATCTGCCCCGGCCCCGGTCGTTCCCCGGCGTCCACCAGTTCGTTGCCGGTGGTGATCACCGCCACCCGCACGCGGGGATGCACGATCACTTCCGCCTGGCCGATGGCGGCCAGCACGCCCAGTTCCGCCGGACGCAGGACCCGGCCCTCGGGCACCACCAGGCCTCCGGCCTGGATGTCCTCCCCCGCCAGCCGCACGTGGTCGCCCGGGCGCGGCGGCCGGACCAGGACCACCTGGCCTTCCGCCGCCTCCGCCTCCTCCACCGGCACGATGGCATCGGCGCCTTCCGGCATGGCGGCCCCGGTCATGATGCGGTAGGCCTCCCCCGGCCCCAGCGCGACCCCGGAGGGGCGCCCGGCCGGGATCTCGCCCAGGACCGGCAGCCGGACCGGACGCTCCGCCGAGGCCGACGCGGCGTCCCCGGCCCGGAGCGCGAAGCCGTCCATGGCCGAATTGGTGAACGGCGGCACCGGCTCCCGGGCCAGGACCGGCCCCGCCGACACCCGTCCCAGGGCCTCCGCCAATGGCACGGGCGCGCCCGGCAGCGGGTGCGCCAGCGTCAGGATGAATCGCAGGGCTTCGGGGTAGGTCGTCATGGTCACCGGTTCAACTTGTCTCACTATAATGAATCCAACCCGCCGGGAGCGCCCATGGATCCCCTGATCAGGAAAATCGTGCGGATCGGCATCCCGCTGGGAGACAACTATGCCATGGGGCCCGGCAAGGCGGACCTGCTGGACGCCATCCACGAGACCGGCTCCATCTCCGCGGCCGGGCGCAAGCTGGGCATGAGCTACCGGCGCGCCTGGCTGCTGGTGGACGAAATGAACCACTGCTTCCGCACGCCGCTGGTGGAAGCCCGCCTGGGCGGCGCCGGCGGCGGCGGCGCGCGGGTCACCGAGCTGGGGCTGGAGGCCGTGCGCCGCTACCGGGACCTGCAGGACCAGGCCTGGGTCGCGGTGCGCAAGGCCATCCACGAGTACCAGCACCTGCTGATGCCGTAGGTTGATCCCAATATCGTTACCGCCGCGACCCACTCCAGTTGCTTGGGTTCATGGTTCTCGCCGCCGATGATCCCATCGCTGCAGCAAGCTCTGTCAAAAGAATTTTAACGCTGAGGAAGCAGAGGCGCTGAGGGCGCAGAGCGATCTTATTTCACCCATGTTCCGAGCTGTCGCCGCATGGGTCCCCAACCCCGCCTGCGGCGGGGTTGGGGACCCATGCTCTCCGGATGACGGGTGGGTCGAGATCGATCCGTCATGACCCTCTACCCGCACCGCTTGCTTCGCGCTGTATCGGCATGGGACGATCGCAAGGGGCGCATTGTCCCGAGAGGTGCCCATGAAAAAAACCTTCCGTTCCCTCCTCGCCTGGGGCCTGCTCGCCCTCAGCGGCTTCGGCGCCCGGGCGGCAGCACCCAGCATCATCCTCGCCACCACCACCAGCACCCAGGATTCCGGCCTGCTGGACCTGCTCATCCCCATGTTCCAGCGCGAGACCGGCATCCAGGTGAAGACCATCGCGGTCGGCTCCGGCCAGGCCCTGGCCATGGGCGAAAAGGGCGAAGCGGACGTGCTTCTGGCTCACTCCCCGGACGCCGAAAAGAAATTCATGGCCGAAGGCCACGGGGGCCAGCGCCGGCTCGTCATGCACAACGACTTCGTCATCCTCGGCCCGCCGGCGGACCCGGCCGGGGTCAGGGGCGCCAAGACCGCCCCCGACGCCTTCCGGAGGATCGCGACCCAGGGCCAGCCCTGGTTCTCCCGGGCCGACAACTCCGGCACCCACGCCCAGGAGCTGAAGCTCTGGAAGGCCGCCGGAGTCGACCCCCAGGGGCAGAAATGGTACCAGCAGACCGGCCTGGGCATGGGCCAGACGCTCAACGTCGCGGCCGAGAAGAAGGGCTACACCCTGTCCGACCGGGCCACCTACCTGGCCATGAAGAAGGTCCTCGGCATGGCCATCCTGTGCGAGGGGGACCGCACCCTGCTCAACATCTACCACGTCATCGAACTGGACCCGGGCCGGTTTCCCCGGGTGAACGCCCGCGGGCGGCAAGGCCTTCGCCGATTTCATGGTGGCCCCCGCCACCCAGGAGGCGATCCGCACCTTCGGCGTCGACAAGTACGGCGGCCCGCTCTTTTTTCCAGATGCCGGCAAGCAAGAGGAATAACCTGGAGACCAACCTGGAGCGCACTCCATGACCAACGCCATCTTCCAGCTGCCCGAATCCTACAACGAGCCGTCGGCCTCCTACGCGCCGGGCACCCGGGAGCGGGCCCTGCTCAAGGCCGAGCTGGAGCGGCAGTACCACCAGGTTGTCGACATCCCCCTCATCATCGGCGGCCAGGAGGTCCGCACCGGCAAGCTGCAGCAAGGTGGTCTGCCCGCACGAGCACGGCCACGTCCTGGGCCACTACCACGAGGCCGGGGAGGCCGAGATCAGCATGGCCATCGACGCCGCCCTGCAGGCCAAGTACGCCTGGAAGTACACCCCCTGGGAGGAGCGGGCCGCCATCTTCAACCGCATGGCCAGCCTCATCTCCGGCCGCTACCGCTACATCCTCAACGCGGCGACCATGCTCGGCCAGTCCAAGACCGCGCACCAGGCGGAGATCGACTCCACCTGCGAGACCGCCGACTTCTTCCGCTACAACGCCAAGTTCATGGAGCAGATCTACCGCAACCAGCCGGTCTCCCAGAACCACACCTGGAACCGGGTGAACTACCGGGCCCTGGAAGGCTTCGTCCTGGCCATCTCGCCCTTCAACTTCACCGCCATCGCCGCCAACCTGGCCACCGCCCCGGCGATCATGGGCAACACCGTGGTCTGGAAGCCGGCCTCCACCTCGATGCTTTCCAACTACTACCTGATGCAGCTCTACAAGGAGGCCGGGCTGCCCGACGGCGTGATCAACTTCGTGCCCGCCCGCGGCTCCCAGATGGGCAAGATCGCCCTGGACCACCCCAGCTTCGCCGGCCTGCACTTCACCGGCTCCACCGCGGTGTTCAACTCCATGTGGCAGACCGTCGCGAACAACATGGCCAAGTACAAGATCTACCCCCGGCTGGTGGGCGAGACCGGGGGCAAGGACTACATCTTCGTGCACCACTCCGCCGACCTGGTGGAGGCGGCCACCGGCCATCGTCCGGGGCGCCTTCGAGTACCAGGGGCAGAAGTGCTCGGCCTGCTCCCGGGTCTACGCCCCCGCCTCCCGCTGGCCCGAGCTCAAGGAGCTGATCCTGGCATGATGGCCCGCATCCGCATGGGCGACCCGCGGGACTTCCGCAACTACATGGGCGCCGTCATCGACGAGGCCAGCTTCGACAACACCATGCGCTACATCGAGCTGGCCAAGGCATCGAGCCGAGGCCGAGATCATCTGGCGGCGGCAAGGGCGACAAGTCGGTGGGCTGGTTCGTGGAGCCCACCATCATCCTCACCACCGACCCCAAGTTCGTCACCATGGAGGAGGAGATCTTCGCGCCGGTGCTCACCGTCTACGTCTACCCGGACGACCAGGCTGGACGAGACCCTGCGCGCTCCTGGACGAGACCTCGCCCTACGCCCTCACCGGCGCCATCTTCGCCCGGGACCGGCACGTCATCAACCAGCTCACCGAGGCCCTGGCCAACACCGCCGGCAACTTCTACATCAACGACAAGTGCACCGGCGCCATGGTCGGGCACCAGCCCTTCGGCGGCGCCCGGGCCTCGGGCACCAACGACAAGGCCGGCAGCTTCCTGAACCTGATCCGCTGGACCTCGCCCCGCACCATCAAGGAGTGCTTCTCGCCCGCACCGGGATTTCCAGTATCCTTTCATGGAGGAGGCCTGATCCTTGGGGCTGATCTGGGAGGGCATCAAGAAAGCCGTCGAGCTGCTCTGGACCCTGGATCCGGAGGTGCTGGGCATCACCCTGCTCTCCCTCAAGGTCTCCATCCTGGCCACCCTGGCCAGCCTGGCCATCGGCGGCGGCGCCGGCATGGCCATCGCCCTCAACGACTTCCCCGGCAGGCGCCTGGGTCATCAGCCTGATCAACACCGGCATGGGCCTGCCGCCGGTGGTGGTGGGCCTGTTCGTGACCATCCTGCTCTGGCGCAACGGCCCCCTGGGCTTCCTGGAGCTGCTCTACACGCCCTCGGCCATCATCCTGGCCCAGACCGTCATCGCCACGCCCATCATCGCCGGCATCAGCCTCGCGGCCATCCAGCAGCTGCCCGCCGACCTGCGCCTGCAGATCCTCTCCCTGGGCGCCAGCCGCTTGCAGATGGTGCGGCTGCTGGCCCGGGAGGCCCGGCTGCCGCTCATGGCCGCGGTCATGGCCGGCTTCGGCGGGGTGATCTCGGAAGTGGGCGCCTCCATCATGGTGGGCGGCAACATCAAGGGCAGCACCCGGGTGCTCACCACCGCCACGGTCATGGAGACCGGCAAGGGCAACTTCGACACGGCCATCGCCCTGAGCCTGATCCTCCTGGCGCTGACCTTCGCCGTGAACGCGGCGCTCACCCACATCCAGCAGCGGGACCGGCCCCGGTGAACGGGCCGTCCCCGACCCCGGTCCTGGAGGCCCGCGCCCTGACCGTCCACCGGGGCGGGGTCCAGGTGCTGGACATCCCGCATCTGGCCCTGCCGGCCGGCACCGTGCTCGCCCTCATCGGCCCCAACGGATCCGGCAAGACCACCCTGCTCAAGACCCTGGCCGCCTCCAGGAGCCGGCCGCCGGCACCTGCTGTTCCGGGGCCGGCCCTGGACTCGCGCTCCGGGCGCGAGGCCTACCGGCAAGCGGGTGACCATGGTCTTCCAGCAGCCCCTGCTGTTCGACACCACCGTCGCCCGCAACCTGGAGGCCGGACTGAAGCTCCATGGCGTGCCCGGCCCCGGAGCGGGTCCGGCGCGGTCCAGGAGGCGGCCCGGCGCTTCGGCATCGAGCCGCCTCCTGGGCCGCCAGGCCCGCAAGCTCTCCGGCGGCGAAGCCCAGCGCACCAGCCTGGCCCGGGCCTTCGCCCTGCGAGCCGGAGATCCTGTTCCTGGACGAGCCCTTCTCCGCCCTGGACCCGCCCACCCGGGAGGCCCTCCTGGACGACCTGGGCGCGGCCCTGCGCCAGACCCGCACCACCGCCGTGCTCGCCACCCACGACCAGCTGGAGGCCCTGCGCCTGGCCGACCTGCTCGCGGTGCATGCACCGGGGCCGGATCGTCCAGAGCGGCCCCGGGGCCGAGGTGGTCAACCAGCCGGTGAATGAATTCGTGGCCGGCTTCGTGGGCATGGAGACGATCCTTCCGGGCACGGTCGCCGCCAGCGGGATGGGGCTGTGCCAGGTGGCCGTCGGCGGGCACGAAGTGGAGGCCGTGGGCTCGCCCGGACTGGGCGACGCGGTGCTGGTGGGGGTCCGGCCCGAGCACGTCACCCTCGCCGCCCATGCCGGACCCCGGCACCAGCGCCCGCAACCGCTTCGCCGGCACCGTGACCCGGATCGTGCCCCGGGGTCCCTACTTCAAGGTGGAACTGGACTGCGGCTTCTACCTGGCCGCCTTCGTCACCCCACGGTCACTGGAGGAGCTGGGCCTGGCGCCCGGGCGCCCCGTGGTGGCCGCCTTCAAGGCCACTTCGGTGCACCTGATTGCAAGGGGCTCGCAACAAATTCGTTAACATTGAATGCCTTTCACTGATCTTTTTGTTACCCTTGGTTCATGGTTCTGGGGGCGCCGAGAACCGGGGAGAAGGGCCGATGCTGCTTGAATTCACCGTGAACGGGACCGCCCGGGCCCTGGACATCGATCCGGAGACCCGGCTGATCGACGTGCTGCGGGACCGCCTGGACCTGACCGGCACCAAGGAGGGCTGCGGGGAAGGGGAATGCGGCGCCTGCACCGTGCTCATGGAGGGTATCGCCGTCAACGCCTGCATGATCCTGGGCCTGCAGGCCCGGGGCCAGGCGGTGGTCACCATCGAAGGCCTGGCCGTGGGGGGCCGGCTCGACCCCCTGCAGCAGGCATTCATTGATGGCGGGGCCATCCAGTGCGGCTACTGCTCGCCGGGAATGCTCATGTCCGCCAAGGCGCTGCTGCTGCGCAACCCCCACCCCAGCGAACCGGACATCCGCCTGGCCATCGCCGGAAACCTCTGCAGATGCACAGGCTACACAAAAATCGTCGAGGCCGTCCTGGCCGTGGCCCGGGCGGGCGGGGATGGCCATGAGTAGCCTGGTTTTCAAGGCCCCCGCCACCCTGGACGACCTGGTCGCCTGCCTGGGCGAGGCCGGCCCCGCCACCTACCTGCTGGGCGGCGGCACCGACCTGATCATCCGCATCCGGGACCAGGGGATCACCGAGGGCACCCTCATCGACCTCACCGGCATCGCCGGGCTGGATGCCATCGAGCAGACCCGGGACGCGATCACCATCGGCGCCAACGTCACCTATGCCGAGCTCTGCGCCAGCCCGGTCATCGCCGGCATCCTGCCCTGCCTGGCCCAGATGGCCGCCCAGGTCGGCTCGGTGCAGATCCGCAACCTGGCCCGGCTGCCCGGCAACATCGCCAACGCCTCCCCCGCCGGGGACGCCATCGCCACCCTGATGGCCCTGGACGCGCGCCTGCATGTCCTCGACGGCCGGGGCGGCCTGACCCGCAGGAACATCCACGACGTGGTGACCGGCATCGGCAGGACCACCCTGAACCGGGACGAAGCCATCATCAGGGTGGAGATCCCCGCCCCATCCCCCGGACAGCGCAGCCGCTACGGCAAGATCGGGATGGGGGCCCGGAGCCAGGTGGTGATCGCCAACGTCAGCCTGACCATGGTGCTGGACTGCCCCCCGGGCCTGGGCCGGATCGCCGGCGCGCGCATCGTCCTGGGTTCGGCGGCCCCCCTGGCCTACCACGCACGATCGGCCGAGGCCCTGCTCCAGGACCGGACGCCCGGCCCGGAACTGGCGGCGGAACTGGCCGAGGCCCTCCGGGCCGAGGTCGAGGTCTCCATCAAGGGCATCGCGATGTTCCAGCACAAGATGAACGACATCCAGGGCCTTGCCCTGGACATGGGCACCGTCCTGTTCCGGGACGCGTGGTAGGGAGCCGAATTGTCCACCGAAGCGCTGCACGTCGTAGGCAAGTCCATCGCCATCCATGATGTCCTGGAAAAGGCGACGGGAGCGATGCGCTACGTGAACGACCTGAAGTTCCCCGGCCTGCTCCATGCCCGGCTGCTACTGAGCACCGTCGCCCATGCCCGGGTGACGGCCCTGGACCTGTCCGCGGCCGAGCGGCTGCCGGGGGTGGTGGCCATCTACAGTGCCTTCAACACCCCCCGGATCCCCTACAACTCACACAAGTGGATCGAGGGCATGCGCGGTCATCGAGGACGAAACCCTGTTCACCGACCACGTCCGGTTCTGCGGCGACCGGATCGCCGCCGTGGTGGCCACCAGCCGGGAGAGCGCGGAAGCGGCTGTGCGCCTCATCCGGGCCGAATACCAGGAACTGCCGGTCGTCATCGACCCCGAAGCGGCCCTGGATCCCGCCTCCCAGCCCCTGCACGGCGCAAGCAACCATCTCTACCACAAGGAAATGCAAAGCGGGAACGGCCCGGACGGGATGGCCGGGGCGTTCCTGGTGGCGGAAGACCGGGTGGAGACCCCCAAGATCCACCACGCCGCCATGGAAACCCACTGCTGCGTGGCCGAGACCGATCCGTCCGGCCAGGTGACCGTCCATACCCCGTGCCAGGTCATCTTCCAGGTCCAGCTGATCGTGGCCGAGGCCCTGGGGATCCCCCTGGCCCGGGTCCGGGTGATCAAGACCACCACCGGCGGCTCCTTCGGCGGCAAGAGCCAGCCCATCCTGGAGCCGGTGGCCGCGTTCCTCAGCCTGGCCCTGGCCCGGCCGGTGAAGCTGTGGATGGACCGAGCCGAAAGCATCCAGGCCACCCGGACCCGGAACAAGACCATCAGCTGGGTCCGGACCGCCGTGGACCGGGACGGCACGATCCTCGCCCGGGACACCCGCACCCTGGTGGACGCCGGCGCCTACTGCACCAACGGCGAGGCCATCGCCATGGCCATGGGCAAGAAGCTGTTCAAGCTGTACCGGATCCCGGACCAGCGCTACCGGGCCGACGTGGTCTGCACCAACACCCCGGTCGGGGGCGCCTGCCGCGGCTACGGCAGCCCCCAGATCTGCGCGGCCACCGAGATCAACATCGACCACGCGGCCCGGGCCCTGGGCATGGACCCGGTGGCGTTCCGGCTGCGCAACCTGGTCCGGCCCTTCGACCGGGACGGCCTCAGCGGCGCCGATCTGGGCAACGCCCGGATCATCGACTGCGTCAACCAGGGGGTCGACCTGTTCGGCTGGACCGGGAAGTTCAACCGGCCCCGCAGCGCGGGCCGGATGGCGCGCGGGGTGGGGATGGCCTGCGCGGCCCACGGCAACGGCTACCAGGGCGCCTATCCGGACTTCATCACGTGACCATGCGCCTGGACTCGGACGGCATCGGCGACCCTGAAGGGCGCCTTCCATGACCTGGGCTGCGGCACCATCACCGTCATGCGCCAGATCGCCTCGGAAGTCCTGGGGCTGGACATGGCCCGGATCATCGTCCCGGCCGCCGACACCCTGGTCTCCCCGTTCGACTCCGCCGGGACCCAGGCCAGCCGGGTGACCTTCGTCTGCGGCGGCGCCGTCAAGCAGGCCTCGGAGGAACTCCGGGGCAGGCTGCTGGACTGCGCCGCCGACCTGCTGGGAACCGGGCGGGAGGAACTCGCCCTGGAGGATGGCCGGGCCTTCCTTCGGGAGCGTCCGGACCGGGGGGTGGGGTACGGCGAATGCGCGGTCTACGCCCAGGCCACCCTGCATACCGGCCTCAGCGTCAGCCTCACCTACGAGTCACCGGGCAACCCCACCAGCTACGCCGCCCACTTCGCCGAGGTCGAGGTGGACCGGATCACCGGCCGGGTGCGCATCCTGGACTACGTGGCGGTCCACGACATCGGCAAGGCCATCAACCTGGGCTTCGTCCAGGGCCAGATCCAGGGGTCGGTCCAGATGGGCATGGGCATGGCGCTCAGCGAAGAGATCACCGTGGATGCCGCCGGCCGGATCACCGCCGGCCGCCTGAGCCGGTACACCCTCGCCAACGCCCCGGAAATGCCCGACATCAAGGTCGCCCTGATCGAGGCCGGGGAGGAACTGGGCCCCTTCGGCGCCAAGAGCGTCGGCGAGATCGCCACGGTGCCGGTGGCGCCGGCGATCATCAACGCCATCAACCACGCCCTCGGCACGAGCCTCTCCACCCTGCCCGCCACCCCCGAGCGGATCGTCGCAGCCCTGAAAGCCTAGTTTTGCGGCGTCCGTTGTTCCGCCCGCCGCGCCTTGCGGTCAGCTTCGGGTTCCGGGTTCTTGCGCCGACCCACGGGTGCGTGGTCCGCTTGCAACGTCCTCGCTGCGCTGCGGGCGATGCAAGCGGCCACGCTGCTCCTTCCCCCCAGGGACGAGTCGATTCGTCTTCGTTTCATTGAACAAGATTCAAAGCAACCATCCTGGGACCCTCGGCATTCCATGGAGCGGTCACCTCGCCCCCATGCCGCCAACCGAAGGAACCCCCAACCCAGGCGGGGAAGGCCAGCGTGAGACCTTGGCGCACGCGCAGGAGGCGAAGCCGACGAGCATGCGGCAAGGCTCTCACGCACCAGTGGGTCGGCGCAAAGCCCCGGAACCCGAAGCCGACCGCAAGGCGCGACGCGCGGGACAACGGACGCCGAGGTAAGACTTAGGTCGCGTACATTTCCTCCAGCGTCGCCATGAATTCCTGGGCGAGCCTGGAAGGGGGCGTCAAGGCGCCGTGGATGATGCTGATGGGGGCCGCGGCGGACGGTTCAAGGGGGCGGGTGACCAGGTTCGGCCAAAGCGGGCTCATGGCCGACAGCTCATCGATGATGGAGATGCCCAGGCCGTCATGGACGAAGGCGCAGGCCACGTGCACCTGCTGCACCTCGACCTTGGCCCGGACGGTCAGCCCTTCCTCCGTGAACAGCTTCCGAAGCAGCCGGCCGATGGGGCTGTCGGCCCCATAGCCTATGAAGGGCTGGTCCAGGAAATCCTTGAGATGCAGGCTTGGCCGGGCGGCGAGCGGGTGGTCCCTGGGCAGCGCCGCCACCATCCGGTTCTCGCACAGGGGGCGCACCAGCAGGTTCGGGTGGGTCTCCTGGATGAAGGCCACCCCCAGTTCCACCTGCTGGGTCAGGACCGCCTGGAGCAGGACGCTGGGCAGCAGCGTGTGCAGGATGATCCGGACTTCGGGCAGGCGTTCGTAGAAGCGCTTGACCGCGTGCGGGAGCATCAGCTGGCCCAGGCTGGGGTTGCAGCCGATGCGCAGGTGCCCGGCCCGGTTGCCGACCAGGTCCTCGGCCACCTCGTTGACCCGCTCCACCCCCTGGTAGACCGCATCCACCTCCAGGAACAGGCGCTGCGCCTCCGGGGTGGGGTAGAGCCGGCCCTTGATCCGCTTGAAGAAGATGAGCCCCAGCCGCTGCTCGGTGCTGGAGATGAGGCGGGACACCGCGGGCGAGGAGACGTCGAGCATCTTGGCGGCGCCGCTGATGGAGCCGGTGAGCATGGTGGCTCGGAACACCTCGATCTGGCGCAGGTTCAGGCTCAAATCAGCAACTCCAGGTTATGTGCCCAGGCACGGAAGGCATGTCCGTTACTCTAACCCAGTCGGGCCGGCTGTGACCCGGGCGGGAGATGCCGCGGGTCCGTGCGGCGCACAGGGGCAGGGTCCCATGGTAAATTGAATTTTTTGAAAAACGACACGAAGGTTAATTTATGGCCTCGGACATCGTTAACATGTTATGCTTTTTGATAGTCCTTTCGTAATCTAACATTTATGGTTTTCTCCCCGGAGAAGACTTCGCGCGTGCGCCTGCCCGCCCAGGAATGACCAGCGGTCATGTCATGGCTGCCGTACCGCCCTGCGGCGGGCCGGCGGGGCGTGCCCCGCCCGCAAGCTCCAGACGCTCAGTGAATCCATTGAAGGAAATGACTATGGTTATGGGAACAAGCCAGGAGAACGCGGCCAGGGTCACCGCCGGGCACCGGGCGGTGGTGGCGACCTCCATCGGCAACGCGCTGGAATGGTACGACTTCTCGGTCTACGCCTTCTTCGCGGTGTACATCGGCCAGAACGCCTTCCGCCACACCAATGACGCCGCCCAATTGCTCCAGGCCTTCATGGCGTTCGGCATCGGCTTCGTGGCCCGGCCCCTGGGAGCGCTTCTGATCGGCGCCTATGGCGACTATGCGGGACGCAAGGCCGCCCTGACCATGACCATCCTGCTCATGGCCGGCGGCACCGGCATCATGGCCCTGGCCCCGGGCTACGCCGCCATCGGCATCGGCGCGCCGCTGCTGATCGTGTGCGGCCGCATGCTGCAGGGCTTCTCGGCCGGCGGCGAGATCGGCGGCGCCGCCGCCTTCCTGATCGAACACGCGCCCCCGGGCAGGAAGGGGGTCTACGCGTCCTGGCTGCAGGCCAGCATGGCCATCTCCAACGTGCTCGCCGCGCTGGTGGCCACCTGCGTCACCCTGCTCCTGACCCGGGAGCAGGTGGGCAACTGGGGCTGGCGCATCCCCTTCCTCATCGGCCTGGCCATCGCCCCGGTGGGCTTCTGGCTGCGGGCGACCCTGGACGAGACCCCGGAGTTCCGGGAGGAGATGGAGCGCGCCCACCGGGCACGCCAGTCGCTGAAGACGCCCCTGCTGCGGGTCGTCCTGGAATACCCGAGGGCCCTGCTGACCGGCATCGGCTTTTCGGTGCTGTGGGCCATCTGCGTCTACACCCTGATCATCTTCATGCCGACCTACTTCCAGAAGACCATGCACTTCGAAAGCCGCCAGGCCTTTCTCGCCTCGCTCATCGGCAACTGCTTCATGGTGGTCTCCTGCGTCCTGGCGGGCGCCTGGTCCGACCGCATCGGCCGCCGCCGGGTGCTGGGCCTGGCCGCCCTGCTCATGCTGTTCGGGGTCTATCCGCTGCTGGTGTGGCTGAGCGGGTCGCACACCACCCTGAGCCTGATCCTGGTGCAGACCGTGTTCTGCATCATGGTCGCCCTGTTCGTCGGGGTGGCGCCCTCGACCCTGGGCGGGATCTTCCCGACCGCGGTGCGCTCCAGCGGCATGTCCCTCTCCTACAACTTCTCGGTGACGGTGTTCGGCGGCTTCGCCCCGGCCATCCTGACCTGGCTGACCATGCGCGCGGGCGGGACCTACGCCCCGGCCTGGTATGTCATGGCGGCCTGCGTGGTGACGCTGGTGGCCATCCTCTTCCTGCCCCGGGAAGCAGCCCAGTCCGTCCCCGCCCCATCCCCGGCCTTCGCGCCGGTGCCGAAAGCCTAACCAAACGATCCACGTCCAGTGGATCCCTGAAGGAGGTCCAGCATGCGCAAGTTGTTCCCATACCTGATCGTGGCCGCCACCTGTGTGCCCGCCACCTTCCTCCAGGCCGAAGTGACCCTCGACGGGCGCTCCGCCACGCCCGAACTCATCGCCGCCATCGCCGACGGCGAATCGGTCAAGATCGCCCCGGCCGCTATGAAGCAGGCCGAAGACGCCTTCAAGGTGCTGTGCAAGGCCGCCGGCGAAGGCCAGATGATCTACGGCCTGACCGTGGGCGTGGGCCTGAACAAGGACCGGAAGTTCGTCGACGCCAAGGGCGAGCTCACCCAGGAAGTCATCGACGCCTCCCGCAAGTTCCAGACCGGCCTGATCCGCGCCCACTCGGGCAGCGTCGGCCCGGACCAGGACATCCGCACCGCCCGGGCCACCATGGCCGCCCGGCTCAACATGATGCTGGTCGGCGGCGCCAGCGTCCAGATCCCGGTCATCGACGCCTACGTGCAGTTCCTCAACAAGGGCGTCACCCCCTGCATGCCCAGCGGCGGCTCCATGGGCGAGGCCGACATCACCATCTGCAGCCACATCGGGCTGGCCATGATCGGCGAAGGCGAAGTCTACTACAAGGGCAGGAAGATCCCCGCCGCGGACGCGCTCAAGGCCATCGGCATGAAGCCGGTCCAGCTGTTCGGCAAGGACGCCCTGGCGATCCTGAGCTCCAACGCCTACTCCGCCGGCATGGGCGCGCTCGCCCTGAACGACATGGCCCAGCTGCAGCGGGTCAACACCCTCACCTTCGCCTTCAGCATCCAGGGCCTGAACGGCAACGTCTCGCCGTTCCTGGAAGACACCCTGGCCCTGCACCCGTTCCCCGAGACCGTGAAGGCCGGCACCGAGATCCGCTCCCTGCTCGACGGCTCCAGCATCTGGGACAAGGACGACAACCGCCGGCTGCAGGATCCCCTCAGCTTCCGCGACAGCGTCTTCGTCATCGGCGAAGTGAACCGGGCCTACGAGGTGGCCCGCTTCCTGTTCAACATCCAGCTGAACTCGTCCGACGACAACCCCGGCGTGGCCGTGGGCGTCACCCCCAAGTCCGACCGCTGGCAGGAGAAGAAGAGCTACGTGTCGGTGGGCGGAGTCAACGGCGCCGTGCTGCCTTCCGCCAACTTCGAGCCCCTGCCCTGGGTCATCGCCTTCGAGCAGCTGGGCATCGCCCTGGCCCACAACTCCATCACCTCGGCCCTGCGCATCACCAAGCTGGGCACGCCGGACTTCAACGGCGGGCTTGAGCGCTACCTTGGCACCCCCAACACCTACCATGCCTTCGGCGCCATGGAGAAGCCTCCCGTCGCCCTGGCCATGGAAAACAAGGTCCTCGGCACGCCGGTCTCCACCGAGTTCCTGCCGGTGGCCGGACAGGTCGAGGACGTGGCCACCAACGCCCCCTACGTGGTCGAACGGCTGCAGAAGCAGATCGACAACAGCTTCTCCCTGCTCGGCGTCGAAGTGGTGCACGCGGCCCAGGCCGTCGACCTGCGCCTCGCCAAGACCCCCAGCTACAAGCTTTCCCCCGCCACGAACAAGCTGTTCAAGGCCGTGCGCGCGAAGGTTCCCACCCTGGACGCCGACCGCCCCATGACGCCTGATTTCCGCAACGCCGCCGCCATTCTCAAAGACTACAAGATGTAGCGCGACGCCCGGACCCCGGACCCTCCAGCCGCCGCCGGCGGCGGCTGGAGGGTCCCGTTGCGTTATATCCCAACGGATATGGTGAGCCCGGTCACATACCACGCCGGCCCGGTTGCCCGCGCCGGTCCCGCATTGTACTTTTAAGTTTGGGTAAGTTCATCTTTTTTACTGTGTTAGTGAATCACCCCCGGATCGGAGCGGATCGGCATGAGACAGCTGAAGATCAATCTGCCCAAGTGCGACGGCGGACGCGACTGCGAACACGAGTGCGAGGAAGCCTGCGCGACCAGGATGTTCAAGCTGGACGACCGCTCTGCGGCGGCCCTGCACATCGAGGCCCTGGCCGACGGCCGGAGCGCGGCCGTGATCTGCGACCAGTGCGGCGACTGCGTGACGGTGTGCCCGGCCGAGGCCCTGACCCGGAACAAGCAGGGCGTGGTGATGATCGACAAGAAGCTGTGCGTGGGCTGCTACATGTGCATCGGCTTCTGCGAAAAGGGCGCCTTCGAGCGCGTCCCCAAGTGGCTGGAGCCCTACAAGTGCACCGCCTGCGGCCTCTGCGTCAAGGCCTGCCCGCACTCGGCGCTGGAAATCGTCGACGTTCCCGTCCCCGCTCCCCGCATCATCTGATCGAAGGATCCTGAGATGACCTCGAACGCCGCCATTCCCGCCATCCCCCCGTGCACGGTGGACTTCACCCAGCGCACCGAATACCACGAAGGGCTCGAGGCCATCCGGGCCGCGCACAAGGTGCTGAAGGAAGCCACCTTCACCCCGAGCCTGCCGCAGCGGGGCTACACCGACCGCACCCTCTACGTGGACCTCACCACCCGGGAGATCCGGGAGAAGCCGGTCACCCAGCAGATGAAGGACCTGTTCGTCGGCGGCCGCGGCTTCGGCCTCTGGCACCTCTGGAACGCGGTCACCCCCGCCACCCGCTGGAACGACCCCGAGAACGAGATCATCATCAGCCCCGGCCCGGTGGCCGGCATCACCCAGTATCCCGGCAGCGGCAAGTCCCTGGTGGTCTCCATCTCGCCCCAGACCGACATCCCCATCGATTCCAACGTGGGCGGCTACTTCGGGCCCCTGCTCAAGTTCTCCGGGTTCGACGCCCTGGAACTCCAGGGCAAGTCGGACCGGGACGTGATCCTGTTCATCGACGGCCAGAAGGGCATCATCCGGGTCGAGGAGGCCCCCCTGGAGCCGGTGGACAGCCACGTGCTGGGCGAGGTGCTCACCCGCATGTACGCCGAGGACGAGGCCGACCGGGTGAACATCTCCGTCGTCTGCACCGGCGCCGCCGCCGAGCACAGCCTGATCGGCATGCTCAACTTCACCTGGTGGGACAAGCGCCGCGGCTGCATCCGGCTCAAGCAGGCCGGGCGCGGCGGCATCGGCACCGTGTTCCGGGACAAGAAGATCCGCGCCCTGGTCTGCCGCGGCCCGGTGGTCAAGGCCGACCTGAACCACCCCGCCGACTTCGAGACCCTGGCCAGGACCGGCATCAAGCTGCACAAGGAGATCCGCACCCTGGACGACAGCCAGTGCAAGATGCGCCGCAACGGCACCGCGCACATCGTGGAGATCATGGACGCCTACGACCTGCTGCCCACCCACAACTTCCAGTACGGCTCGCACCCGGACACGCACCAGATCGCCTCCTACGTCTGGGAGGCGCGCTGCAGCCAGATGACCTCCGACGGATGCTGGTACGGCTGCTCCATGGCCTGCGCCAAGGGCGCCGACGGCCTGGTGCTGCGACCGGCCCCTACAAGGGCCACATGGTCACCGTGGACGGCCCGGAGTACGAGAACGCGGCGGGCCTGGGCTCCAACGGCGGCGTGTTCGACCCCGACTGGCTGCTGGAGCTGAACTTCTACTGCGACACCTACGGCATCTGCACCATCACCTACGGCACCCTCGCCGCCTTCATCATGGAGTGCTACCAGCGGGGCATCCTCAACCTGGAGCGCACCGGCGGCCTGGACCTCACCTGGGGCAACGCCGAAGCCGACCTGGAGATGATGCACCAGATGGCCCGGGGCGAAGGCTTCGGCCGCATCGCCGGCCAGGGCGTGAAGAAGATGAAGGAGACTCTTCATCGCCAACGGCTGGGGCGACCCGCAGCTGATCAGGACATCGGCATGGAGAGCAAGGGCCTGGAATACAGCCAGTACCTGTCCAAGGAGTCCCTGGCCCAGCAGGGCGGCTACGCCCTCACCAACAAGGGCCCCCAGCACGACGAAGCCTGGGTGATCTTCATGGACATGGTGAACAAGCAGCTGCCCACCTTCGAAGACAAGGCCGAGGCGCTCTACTACTTCCCCCTGTTCCGCACCTGGTTCGGGCTCAACGGCTTCTGCAAGCTGCCCTGGAACGACGTCGCCCCGGCCGACAACGCCTCCACCTCCGAGCCCGCCAAGATCCCCGAGCACGTGCAGAACTACCTGGACCTGTTCACCGCCACCACCGGCATCCAGATCGACCGGGAAACCATGCTGATGCAGTCCGCCCGGGTCTACAACTTCCAGCGGATCTTCAACATCCGCATGGGCAAGGGTCTGCGTGCGCAACGACATCCCGCCGTACCGCTCGGTGGGGCCGGTCACCCGGGAGGAGTACGAGTCCCGTGCCGAGCGCTACGACAAGCAGATGCTCGAGGAGATCGGGGTCGACCCGGCCGGCAAGGCCATCGACGAGAAGATCGCCATCACCCGCGAGTACCGCATGGACCGCTACAGCAAGCTGTGCGACGCGGTCTACCTCCGGCGCGGCTGGACCCCGGACGGCGTGCCCACCATGGCCCGCCTGAAGGAACTGGGCCTGGACGTGCTTCCCGAGGTGGTGGCGATCGTGCAGGCGCACGGCGGCTGAGCATGATCCAGGTCAACGGCGACCCCCTGGCGTGGACCCCGGGCCTGACCGTCCGGGGGGTGCTCCAGGCCAAGAAGTACAACTTCCCGATGCTCATCGTCACCATCGACGGCCGCCGGGTGGAGCGCGCCGACTACGACAGCGAGGCCATCCCTGACGGAGCGGTGGTGCAGGTGATCCACCTCCTGAGCGGGGGCTAGTCCGTTGTCCCGCCCGTCGAGCCTTGCGGTCGGCTTCGGGTTCCGAATTCTTGCGCCGACCCACTTTTGCGTGGTCCGCTTGCAGCGTCCTCGCTCCGCTGCGGGCGCTGCAAGCGGCCACGCTGCTCCTTCCCCCCAGGGCCGAGTCGATTCGTCTTCGTTTCATTGAACAAGCTTCAAAGCAGCCATCCCGGGACCCTGGCCATTCCATGGAGCGGTCTCCTCGCCCCCCTGCCGCCAACCGAAGGAACCCCCAACCCAGGCGGGGAAGGCCAGCGTGAGACCTTGGCGCACGCGCAGGAGGCGAAGCCGACGAGCATGCGGCAAGGCTCTCACGCACCAGTGGGTCGGCGCAAAGACCCGGAACCCGAAGCCGACCGCAAGGCGCGACGGGCGGAACAACGGAAGCCAAAGTCGACCGAGGAACCCCTCGATGAATGCGAACGGCCACCCCGGGGGGTGGCCGTTTTGCCCGGAATCGGAAGGACTACATCTGGTCCTTGAGGCCCTTGGCGGCCTTGAAGACCACCTTGCGCCCGGCGGGGATCTGGATCTTCTCGCCGGTCTTGGGGTTGCGGCCCATCTTTTCCTTGGTGGCGCGGACTTCGAAGGTGCCCAGGCCGAACACGTTCACCCGCTTGCCTTCCAGCAGGGACTGGACGATCTCGTCGCGGAGGCCGTCCAGCATCGCCTTGGCGCGGGCCTTGGTGAGGTCGTGGGCTTCGGCCAGGGAGGCGGAAAGCTCGGGGATGCCGATGGTTTCGGGTTTGATGGAGGTCTTGCTCATGCTATCCCTCTTTGGAGATGAAAATGGACTATATGGAACCAGAGCCCCATGGACCGGTTCCGTAGGACGGAAAGGTTGCCAACAGCTACTCGGCGGCGAGCGCCGTCACTTCGACCTGCAGTTTGGCGTGGACGCCGGAGTAGAGGCGGATGTCGACGTCGTAGGTGCCCACCGCCTTGACGTGCGGCAGGGTGATGGCCTGCTTCTCCAGCTCGAAGCCCTTGGCCTTGAGCAGGTCCGCCACGTCGCCGTTGGTGACGGAGCCGAACAGGGTGCCGTTCTCGCCGACCTTCTTGGCGATGGTGAGCGGGACGGCTTCCAGCTTGGCGGCCAGGGCCTGGGCATCCGCCAGTTCCTTGGCGCGCATCTTCAGGTTGCGCTCCTTCTCCAGCTCGATCAGGCGCTTGTTGCCGGAGGTGACGGGCAGGGCCTTCTTGCGGGGCAGGAGGAAGTTCCGGGCGTATCCGTCCTTGACGTTGACCACATCGCCGCGCACACCAAGGTTCTGGACGTTTTCGATGAGAAGAATCTCCATGATTCACTCCTGGCTCAGGCCAGCGCTATTGCGTTGTCCCCTCTTAGGTTAGGCAGTGGAACGTCCACTGCCAGGGATCTCCGGAAGCTGGAGCCCGTTCCCTCGGTGGGTTGAGGCCATGATCATTGCCCAAGGAGTTTAACGCATCCGTCACACAGAACGGAACCGGCTCCGTTTCAGAGGATTGCCCGACCCAGGGCCCGGTCTCCGGCCGCAGGTGCAGCTCCGGCATTTCGTTCTCCTTGAAAAGGAAGTGGTTGCTGTTCCAGCTGCCGCAGGCTTCGCAGCGGTCCGCGTAGTCCGGCCGGCCTTGTGCCCGCAGACGCTGCACTCGAAGCGCATCTTGAGCACCCCGAGGTTGCGCAGCAGCTGGCGGTACTCGTTCAGGGCCTGGTCCATCCGGCCGCGCCGGGCGTGGATCTTGGCCATGAAGAAGTACAGGATGGGCGAGTAGACCACCTGGGCCCGCACCTCCTGGAACAGCACCAGGGCCTCGTCCAGGATCTCCAGGCGGTAGAGCATCTTGCCCAGGAAGAACTTGGCGGTGGTGGCGAACTCGCTGGTGGCGGCCACCCGGCGCAGCACCGAGAGCCCCTCCTCGGGCTTGCCGCTCTGGATGAAGTAGTCCTCGATCTCCTGCAGCAGGGCGCCCTCGCCGGTGGTGCGGAAGCCCTCCAGCCAGATCTCCAGCCCCTGGGGCTCCTGGTCCTGGAGGATCATGCAGCGGCCCAGGCTCAGGTAGGCCGGCACGAACGCGGGCGTCCTCCTTGATCACCTGCTGGAAGACCTGGGCCGCCTCCTTGAACTGGTCCGCCTCCACCTTGCCCATGCCCACCTGGTAGAGGAAGGCGGTGCCCTGGGCCCGCTCGGCCTGGTTCATGGCCGCGGCGAAGCGCGAGGCGATGCGCTTGTGCACGTCCAGGGCGTCCTCCCAGCGGCCGGCGTCCACGTGCAGGCTGCGCAGCTTGCGCAGGGCCCGCAGGGCGTGCTTGGGGTGGTCCCCGGCCAGCCCCTTGAGGATGGCCACGGCCCCGTCCGGGTTGCGGGCGGCGATCAGGGCCTCGGCCAGCAGGTAGTGGAACTCGATGTGCTCGGGCCGGGCCAGGCAGCAGGTCTCCAGGTAGCGCACCGCCTGGTCGTAGTCGCCCAGCTTGAGCAGGGCCTCGCCCAGCAGCAGGCTGGCGGCCTCGTGGTCGCTGCGCTCCCGCAGCACGCTCTCCAGCACCTGCCGGGCCTGGCCCGGGCAGGCCGTGGGCCAGCAGTTCCCGGGCCTCCTGGAGCAGGCTGGACAGGCGCTTGCCGGCGCGGGTGGCGGCCGAGGCGCTGAGCCCCCGGATCAGCCGGCGCAGCTCCATGATGCCGGTGTAGAGCAGGTTGAGCACGAAGCCCAGCAGGAAGACCCCGATCAGCAGGGTCGACACCCGCACCTGACGCGTGCTGCCAGAGCAGCACCTCGTTGCCCATGACCTCCGCGTTCTGCACGTAGACGTAGCCGACCGAGATCAGCACGAAGGCGATGATGGCGATGAAGATGCACGTTGATCAGGCGCATGGACGATCCTCATGCTGTTCGGCCCAGTTTGCCATGGATTCTCACGGTCGCCCGTGCCCGCCTCGTCCAGCCACTTCTTGGCGGCCACCAGGTCGCTCCACACCGCGCGCCGCACCTCCTGGGTGTACTGGCGCAGCACGTAGGCGGGGTGGAAGGTGGGCATCACCGGGATGCCCCCCAGCATGTCCAGCCGCTGCCACTGGCCGCGGATCCGGGTGATCCCGGTCTGCACGCCCAGCAGTTCCCGCAGGGGCGTCGCGCCCAGGGTGACGATGACCCGCGGGCCGGAGCAGCTCGATCTGCCGGCTGCAGGTAGGGCAGGCAGCGCTGGGCCTCCGGGCCGGTGGGGGTGCGGTTGTCCGGGGGCCGGCACTTCACGATGTTGGCGATGTAGACCTGGCCGCGCTCCAGGCCGATGGCGCCGAGCATCTTGTCCAGCAGCTCCCCGGCCTTGCCCACGAAGGGCCGCCCCTTGAGGTCCTCGTCCCGCCCGGGCCCCTCGCCGATGAACATCAGCCCGGCAGCGGCGCTGCCCTCGCCGAACACGAAGCGGATCCGGCCGGCCCCCAGCGGGCAGGCCAGGCAGCCCTGGATCGCGCGCCTCCAGCTCCGCCAGGGTCGGCGGCCGCCGGCCACCCGTTCCGGAGGGCGGGAAGGCCACGGGGTCGGCCGGGTGCCGGGCCGGCGCAGGCCGATGCTGGTTTTTTTCCTGTGATCACTTCAGGCGCGGATTGGTTCATAATGGGCTGCGAGACGGTTTTCCAGGACCGCCTCCCGCTGGACGGGGACGGGTATCAGACCCATCACGCCCAGGTCCTGGAGGGTGTCGCGCCAGGGATGAAAGGGACCGATCATGGTCATAGACTATCCAGTTTCCGAAAAATCATTCGCGATGCCGGGAACATTCCGGGTCCATTCAGCACTTCACCTGTTGGAGCCATCCATGGAGCCATTGAAAACGCCAGACCGTTCCCTTCGGGGATTCCCATGAGTTTCATGATATTTTCGCCTCCCTGTATCCCCGTCTGGTCAGCTACGCCCGGCGCTATGGCGCCACCTACCCGGAAGATATTGCCCAGGAAGCCTTCGTGATCCTCATGCAGCGGGATGCCCCCGTCGAACACCCCACCGCCTACCTGTACGGGACCGTCCGCACCCTTTCCCTCACCGAACGCCGCCCCCTGAAGAACCAGTCCGTCAGCCTGGAAGCCGTGGTGGAGCCCGGCAAGGGCCCGGATGCGGACGACGACCTGCTGAGCCAGGAGGTCCGGGAACGGATGAAGGCGCTTTCCCCCACCTTCCGGGAGACCCTCTGGCTGTTTGTCGTGGAAGACCTTTCCATCCGCCAGATCTCCGAAATCCTCGATATCCCCGAAGCCACCGTCAAGACCCGGATCCACCGGGCCAAAGCCCACCTGAGAAACCAGCTCAATTCCATCATGGAGGTCTCCATGTCCTGGCATGACCCCGACCGCAGCCAAGAACCCGCAAGCCGACACCGCCCTCCGCGACGAGCTGCGCGCCCTCCTGGGCATGGCGGCCCCGGCATGCCACCTACTTCGAGACCGAGCCCACCCCGGAACTGGTCGCGCCTGGCCGACGACCTCCGCCGGGAAGCCTTGCGCCGCAACCGCACCGCCCGGCGCGCAGCTCCTGGATGCTGCTGGCCGCCGCCCTGCCCTTCGCCCTGGCCCTGGGCGGGGTGGGGGCCTGGGGCATCGGCCAGAAGCACAAGGCCGAACAGCTCGCCGCCGCCGTGGCCCGCGAGGAGGCCGAGATCCAGCGCCTGGCCGCCGCCGCGCCGGCAGGTCCAGCCCCCGCCGCGCGCCGTCTCCGGCCCCGAGCCGCCAGGTCCCGGCCGGCCCAGACCCTGCTCGTGGGCCAGGCCTCCCCCAGGAACAAGCCCAAGGAGCTGGTCATCCCGGTGGAGCGCTCCGCCGAGCCCACGGTGAACGACACCCAGAGCGTGAAGGCGCATTGATCCCGGCCCGGGGCGCCGGGGCGGGGCCGAATGGTACCTCGACCCGGACCCAGGGTAGGATAGAGCCATGGGGTGGCCGTGATGTCCAATGGCTTGGCGATATTGATCTTGATGTTATCGGCGCTGGCGGCCCTGCTTGCCGGCATGTCGGTCTTCAGCAACAGCCGGCCGCCCGACGCGCGGCTCAACCTGGTCATGGACGAACTGGATGAGCTGAAGGGCCTTTTGAACCAGATGCAGAAGTCCATCCTGCAGCTGGAGCGCAAGGCCGAGAAGGACCAGAAGGAGGCCAAGGCCGAGCTGAAGGAGATCCTGGAAAAGGTCGCCGAGAAGATCGACAAGCGGATCCAGGAGATCGCGGGATAGCTAGGAGCCTGACTACGTATTAGAAGGCCCCGCGATGATGGCACCGGCCATGGCAAGACAAGGCACGCGAGGTGAGCGATTTGGATAATCGTTCGCCGAGCGTAACGCGGGATTGCCGTGGCCGCTGCCATCACCCGAAGGGCGACGTCTGGAGGCCCGCTTCTCGTGTGCAAGTCCCTTGAAGGATGCATTAACATCCTCCTGCGGGCCTTTCGCACGACAATCGGGCCTCCAGACGTCGTCGCGGGGCCTTCTAATACGTAGTCAGGCTCCTAGGAGCCCGTCTACGTATTGATCCGTGTCCCGGATTTTTGCCAGGGTCGTTTTTCAGGGAACGTTCTGACCTTCCGCTCCTTCGTCGCTCCAGGTCAGACCGTTCCCTGAAAAACGGAGGGCAAAAGGACCGGTAGGCGCCGGCAAAGTGATCGGAAAGCCGATATAGGGCCTCTGATACCCTGATTCAGGCCCCCAGGCTTCAGGAAGTGGCCCTCGCGAGTTTCAGGAGGTTGTGCGCGGTGCAGACAAGCTGCCACTCGGCCTTGACCTTGGCGAGGCCCCTCAGCAGAAACTGGCGGAAGCCCATGGCTTGCTTGATCTGGCCGAACACTGGCTCGACCACCTGCTTGCGCAATCGGTAAGGGCTGCGCCAGCCCCCGCGCTTCAATCGGTCCCGCATGGCGGCCACCAGACTCCCGGTCTTGCCATTCTTCGCATGGGTCGCAGCCTTGGTGCCGTGCTTCTGCCGGCCTGTCGCGATGTAGGTTCTGATGTGCCTGGCGGCCATGCCTTCCAGGTTGGCCTCAGAACAGTAGCCAGCATCCGCTGAGCAGACGTCGGGTTTCCGGCCCAGGTTGGCCCGAACCTGATCCACCATGGCCAGCAACTGGGGGCAATCGGCGTTGGTGTTCACGACGTCGCAGGACACGATCACCTGGGCTTTGGCGTCCACCCCGGCCTGGGCGTTGTAGCACTGTTCGAAGCCGTTCTTGGTGGGCATGATCCGGCTTTCCGGATCGGTGAAATTGCGCTGGGCCTTGGGCTCGGGTTTCGGAGGCTCAGGCGGCCCGGGCGGATCCTCATCATCATCCTGCTTCTTGCGCTTGGCCTTCTTCTTGGGTTTGTTCTCGTCTTCCTTGGCCTTGGTGATGGCCTCCTGCTCCAGGGCCGCCTTGGCTTCCCGGATCTTCTTCATCCGCTCCACCTTGTTCGCCACCCAGGCCGGCAACTCATCGCCCTGGCGGTTCCGGAACCGGTAATCCTCGCCCAGATCGGTGATCTCCGCCTGGTCCAGCCAGCCCTTCACCACCTCGGCGAACTCGTTATCGGCCTTCACCATCCGGTCGTAGCTCATGGCCTTGTGCTTGCTCGCATTAGCCTTGACCTTAGTCCCATCCAAGGCCACGTGCCCCAAGGCCACCAGCCCGGCCTGCCGGCACAACATGAGCACCTGCTGAAACAAACCGCCCAGAGCGGCCAGGTGCCGCTTGCGGAACAGGCTGATGGTCCGGAAATCCGGTTTCTGGAACCCGGTCACCGCCGCGAAATCCATCCTCTCGATGCAGGCCTTGGCGATTTTCCGGGAGGAGAACACGCCCTGGGTGTAGGCATAAAGCAGGAGACCGGTCATCATCGCCGGGTGGAACGGCGGAAAACCTTTGTCTTCCACGTAGGAACCGAGGATGGCGCTGAGGTCCAGTTCCTCGACCACGAGGTCCCGCACGAAATGGGCGGGATGCCCCTCGGGAATGAATTCGGTGATCTCGGGTGGCAACAGCCACTTCTGTTTGGGGTCCCAGGGCCGGAATCGCTTGGTCATACTTCTCTTATCGTACACGCTCGGCCCAACATTAGCTTTGGCGCGAGGATTCCCCGGATCTTTCTGGTACGCGCGAAACGCCCCCAAACTGAACGGTCGGCGCGCCTCGCAAGGAACCAAGCCCCCCCTCGGGTCGGGCCCCTTGGGCCCCAGGCCGGACCTGGAGAGCCCGGCCCCACAACCTGTCACCAGCCGCTACGAAGGGCCAGCGTGCGAACACCGTCGAACGTCGGCCTTCGTTGCTTTCCCGTTGGCGCCGGCCTTGCCGGCGACGACGAACGGGGCGACGGTCGGGACCCGGGTGCTTAACTTGGACAGGCTCCTAGATCGCCTCGGACTGCAGCGGCGGCGTCCAACCCCTTTCGTTCAGCAGGCGCACCCCCATGATGCGGCTGAGGCGGAAGCTCATCTCCTCCTGGTGCAGGTGGCAGAAGCCCCGCAGGTGCTCGCCGTCCAGGCCCTGGGGGGTCACCTTGCGCTGCTGGGCGCGATGGGCCGCCAGGGGCAGGTAGGTGAGCTCGACGATGAGGTTGTAGCTGGCGGCGTATTCCAGGATGCGCTGGGTCTCTTCGGCCGCCTGGGCGCCGCCGCCCAGGTGCAGCATGGGCACCCGGCGCCGGATCTCCTGGTGCAGCGCCGGGTCCTCGGCCTGGATGCGCTGAAGCGCGGCATGGATGATCTGGCGCACCGGGTCCAGATGGTGGTTCATGCCCTGCTCGTCGACGAAGGAGAGGCAGGCCAGGGACCACAGGTACAGGGCTTCGTCGCCGTCGATGCTCACCGGCAGGAAGCGGCCGGGCTTGGGCAGGAAGCCCGCCTGCTTGAGCAGCGCGAAGGCGTTGCCCGGGCCGTTGGCCTCCATGACCGTGTCGGAGATGGGCTGCAGGTGCAGCGAGGCCAGCTCGGGGCGCAGCCGCAACTCCTCGGCCAGCGCCGCCGAGCGGGCCTTCACCAGGCGGCAGCCCTGCTGCACTTCCACCTCGCCCAGCCTGCGCGCCAGGTCTTCCAGCAGCTGGGACAGCGGCTGGGGCACCTCGCTGGCTTCGCCACCCGCCAGGAGCGCCTTCATCTCTTCCAGGGTCAGGCCCAGGTCCAGCGCCCGGATCAGGGTGTCCGAACCGACCCGCAGTCCGACCATGGTGTCGAGGGTCTCCACCTCGGCCATCTGGGCCAGCCGCAGCAGGCGGTGCGGGTTCTGCGCCATGGGGGTGAGCAGTTCCAGGGTGGGCTGGATGACCAGGGGCTGGTCCGCCAGGAGGGGGGCCCAGTGGGCCGCGGTGTCCCCGGTGGTCGCGCAGCAGGTATTCGTGGGCGAGGGCCTCGCCGTGGGGCGAAAGGCACAGGTGCTCGCCCCCGGCGTCCAGGCTCACCAGGCCCATGCGGCCCAGGAAGGGCAGGAACACCGTCTGGGTGCGCTGGGCGTCCAGCGGGTGCAGGGTCTGCAGGAAGGCCAGGAAAGGCTGCACGGCGAGCGCCTGGCCCTTGCGCTCCAGCAGGTGCTGCATGAAGAACAGCCGGTCCTCGGCCGGCGGCATGTTCCACAGGCGCAGATCGTGCTCCAGCAGGATGGCGAAGGCCCGTTCGGGCACCCACCGGGGCGGGTGGGTGAGCACGGCGGGCAGCAGGGTGTCCACCCGGCCCTCCCGGTTCCACAGCAGGCCCAGGCGGTCGAGCAGCGTGAAGATCAGCGTGGCGTCCCGCTCCTCGCTGATGAGGGCGTTCTTCTGCAGCAGTTGGCCCAGCTCCTTCTTGGCCGGCAACCCGCCCTTCAGCACCCGGATCCCGCCCATGCAGCGCAGCAGCACCGACGTGAGCGCCAGGGAGAAGCCGTACGGCTGGGCCGGGACCAGCGCGACGCCGGGCTCGGCCTGGAACGAGAACGCCCCGTCGTCGAAGTCGGCCAGGGCGTCCGCCACCCGGCCCGCGACCCGCCACGCCGCGCCGTCCGGAAGGATCAGCCCCAGCCCGGCCAGCTCGTTCTGCACCTCCTCGGCGGGCTGCAGGTCCTCCTCGGCCAGCGCCTTCAGGGCGCGCAGCTGGCGGCTGTCCAGGTCCAGCAGGGTGTTGGTGAGATGCTTGTTGTCCTCGAGATGGAACACCATCGTCTTCAGCAGGCGCATGCGCCCTTCCGGGCCCTCCTGCCAGTGCTGGGGAAGCGGAAGCTTGCGCCGCGCGCAGATCTGGCGCAGCTGCTCGTCGGTGCAATTAGCCAATAGCTGGTAATGCGAAGGGCCCATGATTCCTCACTTGCATCTGCCAGTTCAGACGACCGATCAGTTTCTCATGAAGTGTCCAAAGATGTGAATGGAATTTCTCGACCTCCCGGGCCATGGCGCCAACCGTTGACCGGAGCCGCTTCTGCCCTTAGTCTCAAGGGTTTGGGATGCCCACCTTGATCGCCCATCGTCCCGACAACCCCCTGATCGTCCAGAGCGACCGCACCCTGCTGCTCGAGGTCGCGCACCCGGCCTTCGAGGAGGTGCGGGACGAACTGGCCCGGTTCGCCGAGCTGGTGAAATCCCCGGAACACATCCACACCTACCGGATCACCCCGCTCTCGCTCTGGAACGCCTCGGCCTCGGGGGTCACCTGCGCGGAGATCGCCGCCACCCTGGAGCGCTGGTCCAAGTATCCGCTGCCCCAGAACCTGCTCCAGGAGATCGAGGACCACGGCACCCGCTACGGCAAGCTGCGCCTGGTCGACAAGGACGGCCGGCTGGCCCTGGAGATGGACGACCGCGGCCTGTTCTACGAGCTGGAGAACCAGCGCAGCCTGCAGACCCTGCTGGCCGAGCCCTACCCGGACCTGCGCGGGATCTACCTGCAGAGCGGCATGCGCGGCGAGGTGAAGCTCCAGCTCATCCGCCTGGGCCACCCGGTGCAGGACATGGCCGGGTTCAAGCCGGGCGACCCGCTGGCCTTCGAGCTGCGGTCCAGGCTGGCGGGGACCGGCAAGCCGTTCGGCCTGCGGCGCCTACCAGAAGGCGGCGGTGGACGTGTTCCACGCCGGCGGCGGGCCCGAAGGCGGCGCCGGCGTGCTGGTGCTGCCCTGCGGCGCGGGCAAGACGGTCATCGCCATCGGCTGCATGGCCCGGCTGCAGACCCGCACCCTGGTGCTCACCACCAACGTCACCGCGGTCAAGCAGTGGAAGCAGGAACTGCTGGACAAGACCACCCTGACCGAGGCCGAGATCGGACTCTACACCGGCGAGACCAAGGAGATCCGGCCGGTCACCATCGCCACCTACCAGATCCTCACCTACCGCAAGACCAAGGGCTCCCCCTTCGAGCACTTCAAGATCTTCGAGGCGGCCAACTGGGGCCTGGTGATCCACGACGAGGTGCACATGCTGCCGGCCCCGGTGTTCCGGGCCGTGGCCGAGCTCCAGGCCAAGCGCCGGCTCGGGCTCACCGCCACCCTGGTGCGGGAGGACGGCAAGGAGGAGGACGTGTTCTCGCTCATCGGCCCCAAGCGGGTGGACGTGCCCTGGAAGACCCTGGAGAAGAGCGGCTTCATCGCCACCGCCCACTGCCTGGAGATCCGCGTGCCGCTGCCCTCCGACGAGCGCATGGAATACGCCGTGGCCGAGCAGCGCCAGCGCTTCCGCATCGCCTCGGAGAACACCCTCAAGCTGAAGGTGATGGACGAGCTGCTGGCGGGCCACCCGGACCAGAGCATCCTCGTCATCGGCCAGTACCTGGAGCAGCTGCGCATCATCGGCGAACGCCTGGGCGCGCCGGTGCTCACCGGCCAGACCCCGGAGCGCGAGCGCGAGGAGCTGTACCGGCAGTTCAAGGCGGGCGAGCTGAAGGTGCTGATCGTCAGCAAGGTGGCCAACTTCGCCATCGACCTGCCGGACGCCAGCGTGGCCATCCAGATGAGCGGCACCTTCGGCTCGCGCCAGGAGGAAGCCCAGCGCCTGGGCCGCATCCTGCGCCCCAAGGGCGAGCGCAACGTCAGCTACTTCTATTCCCTCATCTCGCGGGACACCACCGAGCAGGAATTCGCCCGCAACCGCCAGCTGTTCCTCACCGAGCAGGGCTACAGCTACCTCATCGAAAGCCGCCACCTGGATGAAACCGGGCGCCTGAGCGAGCCCTCGGTCTGGCGCAAGCTCCTGGAAGATACCCGCAGTTGACGCCCGTCAGCGCGCCACCCAGACCTTCTCCGTGAGCTCGCGCAAGGGACCCGGCTTGACCGCTCCGGGCCCCAGGTAGGGGTAGTCGTAGACCAGCAGCATGTAGCATACGAGCCCGATGCTGAAGGCCAGGCTGGCATGCATCGTGTAGTGTCCGGTTCGGCTGGCCATGTTCAGCAGGCATGAAAACCCGATCAGGATCACGGCGCCAAGCCCAAGGGACAACCACATCATCCCGTCCAGGTAGGCCTCCCCGCCCTTGATCCGCTCCAGCCGCAGGGTGCGGTTCTCGGAAACCAGGTCCAGCATCGCTTCATGCAGGGGCTCCGCGGCGCCGGTTCCGGGCCGGTACCGGGTGAGGTGGCCGTAGATGTCCAGCATCGTGCCGCGGGTCCCCGGATCCTGTTCATCATCCCCCTTGGCCTGCAGGGCCCATTCGGTCCCGACCACCTTTTCCACGTAGCTGCGCATCTCGCTTTGCAGGGGATTCCGGATCTCGGGAGGGTAGGCATCCAGGTCCTGATAGATGTTGTTCAGGTTGGCGGCCTCCTGGCTCACCTGGGCGGCCACGTGCTCGTGGTTCTGCCAGGCGGAGATGATGTCGAAGGTGAAGATCAAGGCGAAGATCGTTCCTATGGCGGTGCCGTAGATCAGGCCGAAATCCGTGCTCCCCTTGCCGAAGCGCAGGCCCGGGATGAACCTTCCGGTGGCCCACAGGCAGACACAGGAGAGCAGGACGAACCCGCCGATGATCAGGATCGCCAGCGTCCATTCATTGAGGCTGAGCATCAGGATTTCCAAGCGTTCCTCCGAAGTGCGGATGCGACCGGGGCGGCCTGGCCTTCGGTCAAGGGGGTTCCGGGGAGCCACATCTTTTCGCTCAACATGCGCATGTCATCCGACGTGATGGCCCCCGGGCCCCGGAAGGGCGCGTTGTAGGCGACCAGGAGGAGAAACACCACACCGACGCTCGCCGCCAGGGAGGCGTGCATGAGGTAGTGCTGGCGCCTGCCGGGCATGTTGAACAGGCATGAAAAAACCATGACAAGCACCGTCCCGAGCACGAGCGAGATCCACATGGGCGGGCCCAGGTAGGGCTCCGCCCCCTCGAGCCGCTGCGCGCGCAGGGCCCGGCCCTCGGCCAGCAGTCGCAGCATCTGCCGGTGCAGCGGCTTCTCCGCGGCGTCGGCCACCTGGTAGCCGGTGATCTGGCGGTCGATCTCGGCGATCATCTGCCGGGCCGCGGGCTCACCCCCGTTCCGTCCCTCGGCCAGGAGCGGGAATTCAACATGGACGAGGCGATCCGCATAGGCCTTCAGACGGGCCTGGACCGGTTCCCGGAAGGCCTCGGGATAGGCATCGAGATTGCGATAGATGGTGTTCAGGTTGTCGGCTTCCTTGCTCACCACGTCGCACACCTGGTCGTAGTTGGCCCAGACCGCGGTGATGTCCAGCGCGAAGATCAAGGCGAAGATGAGGCCGATGATGGTGATGTACAGGGCGGCGGGATCGGTGCTGTCCTCTCCGAAGCGGGCGCGCGGGAAGAACCGGTAGGAGGCCCAGAGGCCCAGGTGGCAGACCAGCAGGAAAAAGCCCACGGTCAGCAGGGCAAGGCCCCACGTATTCAGGTTCAAGGCGATCGGGTTCACTCGCGGCCCCTGGGGTGGCGTGAGTCAGCTCACGTGAGGCCAATTTAATAACTATTCATAAATATGCAAGGGCGCGCCCCGCACCTTCCCTCAGGGACGGAACTCCAGCGCATGCAGGACCAGCGGTGCCGCCAGCATGACGATGGGGACCCCGTAGAGACCCGCCACCACGTCGTCCGCCACGATGCCGTCGGCCGCGGGCAGCGCCTGGACCTGGCGCACCGGCCAGGGCTTCCAGACGTCCAGCAGGCGGAACACCAGGAACGGCACCACCAGCATCGGCACCCAGCGCCACCACCCGGGCGCGGTCAGGCGCATCATGTTCTGGGCGATCTCCCAGCGCATGGGCCACAGGGTGATCCACATCCCGGCCCATTCGTCGGCGACGATGCAGCCCGGGTCCTTTTCCCCGGTCTCCGCCAGCACCAGGCCCGAGGCGCGCCGGGCCAGCCAGGCCATGGCCAGGGGCGCCAGGATGAACAGCGCTTCCACCCCGTAGATGTACGCCGCCAGGTCCGGGTGGTTGCGGTGCCCCAGGACCCAGGTGGTGAAGGGGGTGGCCAGCAGCACCGAGAGCAGGCACCAGGCGGCCAGGCCCGTCAGGCTGCCCCAGGTGCCGGGGCCGGGGCGCAGACGGCCCGACCCGAACCCCGTGGCCACCACCCATGCCCATCGGGGCGCCTTGATCGACATGCCGGTCCCTTTCAAGCTTCAACCACCTGCGGCCGCATTTCCACCTTGGAGCTGATGGAATTGGCGATGACACAATATTTATGAGCCTTCCGGAACAGTTCTTCAACCTTCGCCGCGTCGGTGCCGGCCGCCACCCGGATGATGGGCTGGAGGGTGATCGTCGCCACCCGCGAAACGCGGTCCTCGGTGACCACGGTGAACTCCGCCCGGTCCTGGTAGCCCAGCACCTGGACCCGGGCCTTGGCCGCGATGGCCAGGAAGGTGAGCATATGGCAGTGGGCCAGCGTGCCGGCCAGCAGGTCCTCGGGATTCCAGCGCCCGGCGACGCCGCCGTTCGCCGGCAGGCTGCTGACCGGAATGGCGGCCTCGCCTCCGGGCTTGGACAGTTCCGCCGAGCGGCTGTAGTCGGGATCCAGGGTGTTGCCGCTCCAGGCCAGGGCGGCGGTGTCGGACTCGGCCATGGGTGACCTCCAGGACTCCCACGATACCCTGCCCGCTTTTCCTATGCGACCACCTTGCCGGGGTTGAGGACCAGCATGGGATCGAAGGCCTGCTTGATGCCGCGCAGCAGCGCCATGCCTTCCACGCCCATGGCCTCCCTCAGGTAGGGCAGCTTGGCGTAGCCGATGCCGTGCTCGCCCGAGACCTTCCCGCCCAGTTCCCGGGACTTGGCGTACATGCACTCGAACACCTCGGCCAGCCTGCCGCGCCAGGCCGCCTCGGGCAGGTCGTCCCTGAGCACGTAGATGTGCAGGTTGCCGTCCCCGGCGTGGCCGAAGCTCCTGATCCGGATGTCGAAGCGGTCCTGCAGCCGCTCGGCGAACTTGACGAACTCGGCGATGCGGTTGCGCGGCACCACCACGTCGCACTCGTCCATCTCGGTGGTGGAGGCCTTGATCGCCTCCAGGAACGCGCCCCTGGCCTTCCAGATGGACTCCTGGCGCTCCTGGGTGTTGGAGATCAGCACGTCCAGCGCCCCGGCCTCCAGGCAGATGCGGGCGACCTTCTCGTAGGCGGCCTCGATCTCTTCGCTGCTGTTGCCGTCGAAGGTCAGCAGCAGGTACGCGTCGGCGGAACTGTCCGGGAACTCGTTGCCGAGGAACTTCTCGGACGCCAGGATGACGTCGCGGACCATGTATTCGATGGCGGTGGGGATGGCCTTGGACTTGATGATCCTGGGCACGGTGTTGATGGCCAGTTCCAGGCTGGGGAAGGGCACCAGGAGGCTGAGGGCCTTGCGCGGCAGGGGCAGGAGCTTCAGGATGGCCCGGGTGACGATGCCCAGGGTGCCCTCGGAGCCGACGATGAGGTCCTTGAGGGCGTATCCGGAGCTGTTCTTCACCACCTTGCCGCCCAGTTCCATGACCGTGCCGTTGGGCAGCACCACCTCCAGGCCGCGCACGTAGTCGCGGGTCACCCCGTACTTCACGGCGCGCATGCCGCCGGCGTTGGTGTTGATATTGCCGGCGATGGTGGCACTCTTTTCGCCGGGGTCCGGGGGGTAGAAGAAATCGCGTTCTTCCACGTACTTCGATATTTCCATCAGGAGCACGCCGGGTTCCACGGTGAGGGTCAGGTTCTCCTCGTCCAGTTCCAGGATGCGGTTCATGCGCGCCAGGCTCAGCATGATCCCGCCCCGGGTCGCCACCGCCGCGCCCACGAGGCCGGTGCCCTGGCCGCGCGGGGTCACCGGGATGCGGTTGGCGCTGGCGTAGCGCATGACCGCCGCCACCTCGTCGGTGGAGGCCGCCTCCACCAGGACCTCGGGCCTGCTGTGGATGCCGGCCAGTTCGTCGTGGCTGTAGTCCTCGTTGATCGCTTCGCCCACCCGCACGCGGTCGGCGCCGCAGACGCCCACCAGGAAGTTGATGTCGCGGGCGTCTACTGTCTTGTATGGCATGGCGGCCTCCTAGGCGTTGACCAGGGCAAGGGTTTCATCGATGTCGGCGCCCGCTTCCAGCCGCCCGATCAGGGCCGGCACGACCTCGTAGATGTCGCCGACGATGCCGATGTGGGCGACATTGAAGATGGTGGCCTTGGGATCGCTGTTGATGGCGACGATGCAGTCGGCGTTGTTCATCCCGGCCACGAACTGGATCGCCCCGGATACCCCGCAGGTGATGATCAGCTTGGGCTTCACCGTGCGCCCGGAAAGCCCGATCTGCTTCCTGGCGTCCACCCAGCCGGCCTCGATCATGGGCCGGGTGCCGGCCACCTTGGCGCCCAGCAGTTCCGCCAGCCGGTCGATCATGTCCAGGTCCGCGGCCTTCTTCACCGCGCGCCCCGCTACCACGATCACCTCGGCGTCCTTGATGCCCGCGCGGGTCTCTTTGCGGCGCACCTCCAGCACCTGGATGCCCGATTCGAGCCGTTCCGGGCGCACGCTCCGGGCCACGATCCGGCCCGAAGCCTGGGATGCGCGGGGCGGCGCGGAAAAGACCTGGTAGCGCACCGTGGCGAACTGGGGCCGGTGGTTGGGGGTGAAGATGTGGGCCATGATGTTGCCGCCGAAGGCCGGGCGGATCTGGTCCAGGTCGGTGTTGGGCTGGACGTCCAGGAAGGTGCAGTCGGCGGTCAGCCCGGTGCGGAAGCGCGCCGCCGCACGCGGCGCCAGGGAGCGGCCGATGGTGGTGCCGCCCACCAGCACGATGGCCGGCTTCACCTGGTGGATGAAGTCCTCCAGCACGGCCGTGTACGGCTCGATCCGGAAGTGGCGCAGGGCCGGGTCGTCGTAGACGTGGACCTGGTCGACCCCGTAGTGCAGCAGTTCCTGCGCCGCGGCGCCGATGCCGGTGCCCATGAAGACGGCGTAGACCGGCTGACCGATCTTGGCCGCCAGCTCCCGGGCCTTGCCCACAAGTTCCAGAGTGACCGGATGGATCCGGCCCTCCTGGTGGTCCACGTAGACCGCCACCCCGCGCCAGAGCGACTTGTCGACGCCGTCCAGGGCCTCCTCGCACCACTCGAACACCCCCGCGGGGCCCTTCTTCACGCACAGCCTGCACATCTTGCAGGCGGCGTTGATCTCAAGGTACTCGTTGACGAAATCCAGGGCGTTGAACGGACACAGGGTCCTCAGCGCTTCCCGGTCCCGGATGGCTTCCTGGTGGATGATGATGCGCGCCATGGGTCTCTCCTCCTCACACGAATTTCAGTTGGCGCAGGCGCTCGCCCAGGCGTTGCGCCAGCTCCGGCCCGGGGCCGGTCCAGCGTTCGCGGTGGGCGTTGACTTCGGGCGGGAAGATCCGCTTGACCTGGGTGGGCGAACCGTCGAGGCCGTAGTGCCCGGCGTCCTGGTCGGGCAGGTCGGCCAGGGAGAGGCGCGGGATGGCCCGGTCCCGGGTCTCCAGCTTCAGCCGGAAGGATGGCAGGCGCGGCTGGCAGATCCCCTTCTCCACCGTGATCAGGCAGGGGTAGCGCACCCGGGCGATCTCCACCGTGGCGGCCATGTCCATCTCCACCGTGACCGCGTCCGCGCCCACCTCCAGGATGCGCAGGACGTTGGCCACGTGGGGGATCCCCAGGAACTCGGCGATCTCCGGCCCCACCTGGGCGGTGTCGCCGTCGGTGGTCATCTTCCCGCAGATGATCAGGTCCGGGGTGCCGCCCTGGCGGATCCCCTGGGACAGGGCGTAGGCGGTGGCCAGCACGTCCGCGCCGGCGAACCTGCGGTCGGTGAGGAGCACGCTTTCGTCCACCCCCATCATGTATGCCTCCCGCAGCACCTGCTCCGCCTGGGGCGGCCCCATGCTGATGGCCTTCACCGTGGCCCCGTGCGCCTGCCTGATCCGCAGCGCCGTTTCCAGGGCATAGAGATCGTAGGGGTTCAGCTTGGAATCGACCCCGTCACGCTTGAGGACCCCGGTCCTGGGGTCCACCTCCACTTCGGTGGTGCCGGGGACCTGCTTGATGCAGACCACGATCTTCATGGTTGCTCCTTGGAAATGGGCAAGGGGGCGCCGGCCGCGGCCCTCCAGGGGCGAGCGGCCGGCACTGGGAATCGCGTTGGGAAAGGAAACCGTCCAGGATGTCGGTATGGTGGTAGGACCACATGATCATTGGACCAGGAAAAGATCAAAGCAAAGCTTTTCTCGGGACCGGTCGAAACGGCCCCGTGACCGGTCTTCCCCGGGCCGTCAGCGGAGGTGCTTGCGCAGTTCCGTTTCGGCGAAGGTGAGGTGGTCCAGCATGGCGTCGCCGGCGCCCCTGGCGTTCCGGGCGCGGATGGCGTCGAAGATGCGCACATGCTGGTCGACGATCTTCTGCACGTTGTCGGCGCTGTCCAGGTAGAGCTGCCGGCGCGCGGTGGAGTTGGCCTTCTTGAAATCCTCCGAGACGGTGCGGAACAGCCGGATCAGCAGGCTGTTGTGGGTGGCCTCGGCCACGGCGTAGTGGAAGGCCGTGTCGAATTCCTCGCCCTTTTCCGGATCCTGCAGGTTGACCCCCGCCTTCATCCCTTCCAGGAGCCGTCCGAGCTGCTCCACCTCCGCGGCCTCGGCCCGCTGCGCGGCCAGGCCCGCCGCCGCGGTCTCGAAGATCCGGCGCACTTCGAACATGTCCAGCAGGGAATGCCGTTCCACGGCCAGGAACATGGCCAGGGGCCGGATGATGTCGTCGGTGTCGGTGTCCCGGACGAAGGTCCCGTCGCCCGGGCGGATGTCCACGAACCCGAGCATCTCCAGGGATTTGATGGCTTCCCGCACGGAAACCCGGCTGACCTGGAGGCGTTCGACCAGCTCCCGCTCGGCCGGCAGCTTATCGCCCGGCTTCAGCTTGCCCTCGTCGATGAGCTGCTTGATCTGCTCCACGATGTCCTCGTAGAGCCTTCTGCTCTTGACCGGAGTGAACTCCATGGGCGGCCGCACCTCGTTCGGGTGGTTCCGATGCTATCACCGCTGGGCGCCAAGCCCCAGGATCTGCCCCAGGATCCGCCCGTAGGCCTCAGAGTTGCGCATGGCCCGCATCGGTTCCCGCGCCCGGTAGGCGCGCAGGGCCTCCAGGTCGAAATCCGCCAGGAACACCCCCTCGTCCTGGCCCGCCTCCACCAGGGTCATGTTCCGCGTCCGTTCGTGGGCATCGAAGGCCATGCCGTCGTAGGCCACCGAATGGCCGTTTTCCTGGGGCGCGGCGTAGTTGGCCATGGCCAGGCCCAGCACGTTCTCGTATGCCCTGGCCCGGGTACTGCGCCAGGCGGTTCGTCTCCAGATCGCAGGCATTGGGGGTCAGGATGAGTTCGGCGCCGTTCAGCATGAGGATCCTGGCGCTTTCGGGGAATTCCCGGTCGTAGCAGATCATGGCTCCCACCTGGACCACGCCCTTGGCGGTGACCAGACGGGCCACCGGGAAGGCCGAGCCGCGGACCAGGGGGGCTTCCCGGTCGAAGGCGCAGGTGTGCACCTTGCTGTAGGCCAGCACTTCGGTCCCGGAGCGATCGATCAGAGACAGGGTGTTGCGCGGGCCGTCGGGACCCCGTTCCAGGAAGGTGACGGCCAGGGCCATCCGCAGTTCCCTGGCCAGGGCCTGGAAATGACGGTAGAAAGGCTGGGCCCGGGTCGCGGCCTCGGCCCAGACGGCCGGATCCCGCAGGCTGTAGCCGACGTTCCACATTTCCGGGAACAGCGCGATATCCGCCCCATGCCGGGCGGACGCTCGGCAGAAGGCCTCGGCCTTCACCTGGTTGGCCGTCTGGTCGAGCCCGTGGCTTGCCATCTGGAGGAGTGCGACCCTGAGTTTTTCTGTGCTTGCCATTTCTCGCCCATCCCAGGCGGAGGAATGCCGTCGCCCCTGGCGGGAAAGCGGGAGCCGCCGTTGCCCGGATGCACCAGGAGTGCCACTGGGCGAGTCCAGGTTCCCATCCAATATCCTAGTTTTACTGCGGCGTCCGTTGTTCCGGCCGTCGCGCCTTGCGGTCGGCTTCGAGTTCCGGGTTCTCACGCCGACCCACCGTTGCGTGGTCCGCTTGCAACGTCCTCGCTGCGCTGCGGGCGATGCAAGCGGCCACGCTGCCCCTTCCCCCCAGGAACGAATCGATTCGTCTTCGTTCCAATGAACAAAATTCAAAACAACCATCCCGGGACCCTGGGCATTCCAGGGAGAGGTCTCCTCGCCCCATGCCGCCAACCGAAGGAACCCCCACCCCAGGCGGGGAAGGACAGCGTGAGACCTTGGCGCACGCGCAGGAGGCGAAGCCGACGAGCATGCGGCAAGGCTCTCACGCACCGGTGGGTCGGCGCACCCGCACGGGACCCTCAGCCAACCGCAAGGCACGACGGTCGGAACAACGGGCCCCACAGTCATGCTAGCTGGCCGCCGCGTCCACCACCTCGCCCACCAGGTCGTAGGCATGCCCCTTGGTGATCCGCACGTTCTGGATGGTGTTGGGCGCCACCTCGCCCCCGACGATCAGCACCTGCCCGTCCACCTCGGGCGCCTGGCCCCAGTGCCGGCCCTTGAACACCAGGTCGGTCTCCTCGTGGGCGCCCTCCACCAGGACCTCCAGCACCTGGCCCTCCAGGCCCGCGGTTGCGCTCCCGGCAGATCTTCTGCTGCAGCTCCATGATCCTGCGCTTGCGGCTGTTCTTGGTGCGGGCGGGCACCGGGTCGCCCAGGGCGAAGGCCGGGGTGCCCTCCTCGGGGGAGTAGGTGAAGACCCCCACGTGCTCGAACCGGGCCTCCTGCGACGAAGGCGCACAGTTCCTCGAAGGCCGCCTCGTCCTCGCCGGGGAAGCCCACGATGAAGTTGGACCGGATGAAGACGCCCGGCACCATGCGCCGCACCTTGGCCAGCAGCTTCAGGAACGCCGGACGCCCGCCGCCCCGGGCCATGGCCCTGAGCAGCCCGGCGTCGCCGTGCTGCAGGGGCATGTCCAGGTACTTGGCGCAGTTGGCAGTCTCGGCCAGGGCGCGGAGCAGGCCGTCGGTGAGCCGGTTGGGGTAGGCGTAGTGGATGCGGAACCAGCGCAGGCCCTCCACCTGGCCCAGGTCCCGCACCAGCTTCTCCAGGGCGTCCGGATCGCCCAGGTCGCGGCCGAAGTCGGTGGTGTCCTGGCCCACCAGGTTGAGCTCCAGCACGCCCTGGGCCACCAGCTGCCGCGCCTCGGCCACCACCGAGGCGATGGTCCGGCTGCGCTGCGGGCCGCGGATGGCCGGGATGATGCAGAACGCGCAGGCTGTGGTCGCAGCCTTCGCTGATCTTGAGGTAGGCGCTGGCCTTGGGCGTGGTGAGCAGGCGCGGGCTGTGCTCGTCGTAGAGGTAGGCCGGGTCCCGCTCGGGTTCGAACAGCCGGTCCGCAGGCGCCCACCACCTCGGCGATGTGCTCGATGTCCCGGGTGCCCAGGCAGGCGTCGATCTCGGGCATGTCCGCCAGCAGCTGCTCCCGGTAGCGCTCCACCATGCAGCCCGCCACCACCAGCCGGCGGCAGGCGCCGTCCTTCTTGTAGGCGGCGGCCTGGAGGATGGCCTCGATGCTCTCCTTCTTGGCGCTCTCGATGAAACCGCAGGTGTTCACCACCAGCACCTCGGCCTCCGTCGGCGTCGGGGCGTGAGGGTGAAGCCCTTCAGCTTCAGGTGCCCCAGCATCACTTCGCTGTCCACCAGGTTCTTGGGGCATCCCAGGGACATGAAACCCACTTTCGTCATCCAGCCTCCTCGACCCCCAGGATATCCCGGCCCGGAGCCCCATGGTAAAATCGCCGCTCATTGGGAACGGCATGAAGATCATCCTGCTCGTGGAAGGGGCGAAGCACACCGTCGACCTCACCGAAGAGGGGACCACCATCGGCCGCGGCGCGGCCGCGGACATCCGCATCAACTCCAACGCCGTCAGCCGGGTGCATGCCAGGTTCTTCCTCAAGGACGGGCGCGTGTGGGTGGCCGACCTGAACTCCCTCAACGGCACCAGCCTCAACGAGCGGCCGGTGACCGGGCCCGCGGCCATGGCGCCGGGCGACACCGCCCTGCTGGGCGAGGTTCCGGTGCAATGGATCGAGGAGCGCCCGGAGCCCATCCCGCCCCACCTGTCCACCGCCGGCGGCAAGGTCCGTCACCGAGGCCAAGATCGCCCTGGAGGACCGGGCCCTGGACGCGTCCGCCAGCATCTTCGTCCCCCACGCCAGCATCGAGGACCTGCTCGCCAAGCACCAGGCGGAGAGCAGCCCGGCCGAGGTGGATTCCCTGTTCCAGCGGCTGGCGGCCATGGCCGGCAAGCTGCTCGGCGCGGCGGGCCTGGCCGAACTGCTGGATTCGGTGATGACCCTGGTGACCGGCCAGATCCGCTGCCAGCGGGGCTTCATCCTGCTCGTCAACCCGGCCGGCGAGCTGGTGCCGGAATATGCCTGGGAGGAGAAGCCCGGGGCCATCACCACCCCCATCAGCCGGACCATCGCCCGCAAGGCCATGACCGACCAGGTGACCATCCTCACCACCGACGCCCGGGTGGACCCCCGCTTCGCCGCCGGCGAAAGCATCAAGATCCACGGCATCTCCTCCGCCCTCTGCGCGCCCCTGATCGTGGACGACCAGGCGCTGGGGGTGGTCTACCTGGAATCCAGCCTGAGCAAGGGCGGCTTCAAGCGGGAGGACGAGCACCTGCTGTCGGCCATGGCCAATTTCGCCGCCGTGGGCATCCAGCGCGAGCGCGAGACCCGGTTCCGCCAGCGCCTGGAGCGCTACCACAGCCCCCAGGTGGTGGGCGAGATCCTGCGCGCCGCCCAGAACCTCGACGCCCCGCTGCTGCAGGCCCGCCGCTGCGAGATCTCGGTGCTGTTCGCGGACATCTCGGGATTCACCCGGATGTCCGAGGGGATGGAGCCCCTGCTGCTGGCCTCGATCCTCAACCGGTCGTTCGAGGTGATGACCGAGCAGATCTTCATGAGAGGCGGCACCCTCGACAAGTACATCGGCGACGCCATCATGGCCTTCTTCGGCGCCCCCGCGCCCGATCCGGACCACGCCCGGCACGCCGTGGACGCCGCCGTGGCCATGCAGAGGGGCTGAAGGCCCTGAACGAGGACCGCCCGGAAGGCTATCCCGAGCTGCGCATGCGCATCGGCATCAACAGCGGCGAGGCCTTCGCCGGGGACATCGGCTGCGAGAAGCGCATGGACTACACCGTCATGGGCGCCACCGTGAACCTGGCCTCGCGCCTGGAAAGCGCCGTGGCCAGGCCGGGCAGATCGTCGCCGGGCCGCGCACGGTCGAACTGATCGGGGCGGAAGGCCTGGTGCCCATCGAGCCGGTCGCCCTCAAGGGCATCGAACAGCTGGTGCGTCCGTTCGAAGTGCCTTGGTGATCGCCTTGCCGGATCCGCTTGGCAGGAATAAACAATTTGATAGGGTCCAAAGCTTCCTGCCGGGGCAGCAATGTGGTGCAATAAGCTTGAACTTCAGAACAAGCCCGGGCTCGCCTTGAATTCCCGTCAAACCGCCAAAGGACCCCCAGCCATGCCCACCGACCGCCGACACTTCCGCCGGATGCCCATGGGAGCCACTGTGGGCTTCCAGGAGCTCACGTTCTCCACCCTTCCCGAGCCGGCCACCAGCGTCTACGGGGACATCTCCGTGGGCGGCCTGCTGCTCAGCTCCCCCAAGTCCATCCCGCTGGGGACGCTGCTCAAGCTCGAGCTGAGGGTGCCGGGCTGGGGCAAGCACCAGGGCAGGTTCGGACCCGCCCACGACCAGGACCTGCGGCCCCTGGTGGCGGTGGGCCAGGTGGTCCGGATCGAGACCCTGGACGCCGGCGACTACGAACTGGGAGTGAAGTTCCTGAACGTTTATCCCGATGATCAAGAAGCCCTGAGAAAATTCATCGAGGCCTCCGCCCCCGTTGACCAGTAACCCGGAAGACTGAACCTAAAGGAGTTCCCCTTGAAGATCCTGATCGTGGACGACTCTTCGACGATGCGCCGCATCATCATCAACACCCTTTCCCGGATCGGCTACACCGACGTGGTGGAAGGCGAGCACGGCAAGGCCGGGCTGGAGAAGCTGGGCCAGGGCGGCGTGGAGATGATCATCACCGACTGGAACATGCCCGAGATGGACGGCCTGGAATTCGTCCAGGCGGTGCGCGCGCAGAACGCCTCCATCCCCATCCTCATGGTCACCACCAACGCCGCCAAGGAGGACATCGTCCAGGCCCTGCAGGCCGGGGTGAACAACTACGTGGTCAAGCCGTTCACGCCTGACACCCTCAAGGAAAAGATCGAATCGCTGCTCGGCTAGACCCCCGGGAGGGCCCATGGACCAATCTGAAATCGACGCGCTCATGACCAAGGGCGGGAAGGCCGCCCCCAAGGCCGCTCCGAAAGCGCAGGCCGTCGCCCCCGACGACCCCCAGGGCCACGTCATCTCCGAACTGGACGCGGTCACCGCGGTCACCGAGCGCGAGACCAACAAGGTCATGGACCAGCTGGACCTGATCAGCAGCCTCGTGGCGACGCAGCAGGCCCTCATCACCACGGTCATGCGCCACCCGGGCGCCCAGGACGCCTCGGTCCAGGAGGCCATCAACCAGGTCATGGCCGCGGGCAAGGACATCCAGGACAAGGTCTACGAGGCCATGGACCTCATGCAGTTCCAGGACATCACCCGGCAGAAGCTGGAGCGCATCGTCCACCACCTGCGCCAGATCCACGACTACATCGTCGATCTCCTGGGCACCGGCCTGAAGAGCGAGGGCGAGCGGGCCTCCATCAGCCGCACCATCGCCTCCACCGGCACCACCCCGGACGAGAAGCGGGCCCACGCGGATTCCGTGGTGGATGAATTCAAGCGCAGCATGAACAAGGATTGAGACCATGGCCACCGCGGAAACCCAGGCCAGTCAGGCCCTGGACATCGTACCCTTCGGGCCAGCTGGTGACCTTCACCCTCGATGAGGTCGAATTCGGCCTGGACATCGACCGGGTCCAGGAGATCACCCCGCGCACCGACATCACCCCGGTGCCCGGCTCGCCCAGCTTCGTCCTGGGCATCGTCAACCTGCGCGGCAGCATCATCCCGGTGCTGGACAGCCGGCTGCGCTTCCACCTGCCGCCCAAGGCCCCCACCGCCAAGACCCGCGATCATCATCCTGGACCTGGCCGGCCAGCCCACCGGGCTTATGGTCGATTCGGTTTCCGAAGTCGTGAAGCTGGACGACTTCACCCTGCGCGAAACGCCGCCCCTCGTGGCCGGGGTGCGCAGCGACTACCTGGCCGGCATGGTCACCGCGGCCAACCGCCTGATCACCCTCATCAACCTGGAGAAGATCCTGGATTCCACGGAATTCAGCGAGCGCGCCAAGCTGACCGAGAAGGGCGGCGGCTCCGGCATCTTCACCTCGCGGCGCCACCCAGGCCGTGGCGGAGCAGGTCGAGGAGGAACTGCCCTACGTCACCTTCACCCTGGGCAGGGAGTCCTTCGGGATCAACCTCAAGATGGTCGAGGAGATCATCGAGCTGCCCGCGGTCACCAAGGTGCCGGACGCCCCGCCCTACGTCATGGGGGTCATCTGCCTGCGGGACCAGGTGCTGCCGCTGCTCGACTTCACCCAGATGCTGCACGCCGAGCCGGCGGAGCAGGCGGTGCCGGGCGACATGGTGATCCTGCTCAGCTTCGGCCGGGCCAAGCTGGGCATCGTGGTGGACGGCATCCAGGAGATCATCCGGATCAAGGAAGAGGACATCCTGCCGCCGCCCCAGACCCTCAGCGAGCGGGAAGCGGCCGACCTGGAGGGGATCGTGCTCCGCTCCGACCGCATGGTGAGCCTGCTCAAGGTCCTGGACATCATCAACGGCGAGGACCAGGCCAAGATCGCCGCCATGAGCTCCAGCCTCATGCCCGAACGCGACGAGGAGGCGCTGGCCGACCCACGAACTGCCGCTGGTGGTGTTCCGCCTGGGCGGCGAGGCCTATTCCCTGCGCCTGCACGAAGTGCGGGAAATCATCATGGTCGGCAACATCACCCCCATCCCCAGGGCGCCCTCGTTCATCGAGGGGGTGCTCAACCTGCGCGGCGAGGTGATGCCGGTGATCGACCTGCGCGAGCGCTTCGGCCTGCCCCGGCAGGCCGTCACCAGCCTGTCCCGGATCGTCATCACCCCCATCGGCGGGGTCTCCACCGGGCTCGTCGTGGATTCCGTGGAGGAGGTCAAGAGCGTCGACCAGCGGCGCCTGGAGGACCCCCCCCAGGGTCGCCGCCGTGGGGGCCAACGCCTTCATCGAGAAGGTCGCGCGGGTGGAACAGGGCGTGATCTTCCTGCTGAACGTGCAGTGTCTTCTCACCGAGGTGGAGGGCCAGCAGCTCCAGGTCTTCCAGGGCAAGAGAAAAGGCTGACGCCATGAGCTGACTTTTCCCTGGACGATCCCAGCTTCTACGAAGACTTCCTGGTGGAAGCGGGCGAGCATTTCGAGCTCATCGAGCAGAACTTCCTGACCCTGGAGGAGGCGCCCGGCGACCTGGAGATCCTCAACGCCATCTTCCGCAGCGTCCACACCATCAAGGGCGCCTCCGGCTTCCTGGGCCTGACCAAGGTGCAGGCGCTGGCCCACATCGGCGAGAACGTGCTGGACGACCTGCGCAAGGGCCGGATGGCGGTGAGCCCCGAGGTGATGGAACTGCTGTTCGAGACCGAGGACATGCTCAAGGTCCTGGTCAACGACGTGGGCGTCGACCTGCGCAAGCAGGGCGCGCCGGTCGATCCGGACACCTCGCGACCTCATCGCGCGCCTGGAGGCCCTGAAGGGCGGCGGCAAGCCCGCCGCGCCCGCTCCGGCCCCGGCCGGCCGCCCCGGAGACGCCGCCTGGCCCTGCCCGAAGCCCTGGCCGACCTGGACCGGGAAGCCGTCCAGGCCGCCGAGGAGGCCCTGCAGCGCGGGGAAGCCGTCCTGGCCATGCGGATCGAGCTGCTGCCCGCGATCCTGGGCACCCCCTTCAACCCGCTGTCCATGCTGCCCATGGTGGAGCTGGTGGGGCGCCTGGTCCATTCCTCCACCCTCATGAAGCCGACTCGACCTGGACCGGTTCCGCCCGGACGAGGTGCCCTTCGACCTGGCTCCTGATCCTGCAGCCCGGCGGAATCCGCCGAATGCGGTCAAGAGCATCTTCGACGGCGTGAAGAACGTCGCCATCCAGTACTTCCCGCTCAGCCTCGGCGGCCAGCCCGCGCCGCGGCCCGCGCCCGAAGCCGTGCCCGGCCCGAACCGAAGCCCGCCCCGGCCCTGGCGGCCGCGCCCGGCCCGGCCCCGGCCGCGGCCCCAGCCGCCGGGAGCGGCCAGCCCGCCGCGGCCAAAGGCACCGCCGACAAGAACCAGGACAAGTGCTCGGACACCATCCGGGTGAGCCAGGCCAAGCTGGACACCTTCATGAACACCGTGGCCGAGCTGATCATCAGCAAGACCATGATCAGCCATATCGTCGAGCGCCTCGAAGCCGAGACCCTGCACCGCGAGCGCCGACGACCTGGTCAAGGAGCTGCGCAAGGCCAGCATCTACCTGGACCAGGTGAGCAAGGAGATCCAGGCCTCGGTGCTGGGCATCCGCATGGTGCCGGTGAAGACCATCTTCACCAAGTTCCCGCGCATGCTGCGCGACCTGGCCAAGAGCAGCGGCAAGAAGATCGAGCTGCAGATGGTGGGCGAGGAGACGGAAATCGACAAGAGCCTCATCGAGGAACTCAGCGATCCGCTCATCCACCTCATCCGCAACAGCGCCGACCACGGCATCGAGATGCCGGACGTGCGCGGCCGGGCCGGCAAGCCCGAGACCGGCACCGTGGTGCTGCGGGCCCGCCACGAGGGCGATTCGGTCCTGGTGGAGATCGAGGACGACGGCAAGGGCATCGACCCCAAGGTGATCCGCGCCAAGGCGCGTGGAAAAGGGCATCATCACCGCCGGAACGGGCCGAGCAGATGAGCGACGAGGAGGCCATCAACCTGGTCTTCCTGCCCGGCTTCTCCACCGCCCAGACCGTCACCGACATCTCCGGCCGCGGCGTCGGCATGGACGTGGTCAAGTCCAACGTGCGCAAGCTCAACGGCAGCGTGTCGGTGAGCAGCGCGGTGGGCCAGGGCAGCATCTTCACCATCAAGCTGCCGCTCACCCTGGCCATCATCGACGCCCTGCTCATGCGGGCCGGCGGCCAGGTGTTCGCCCTGCCCGGCACGTCCGTGGAGGAGACCCTGCTGGTGCCCCGGGAGACCCTGTCCCACCTCACCCGGCGCAAGGCCATCAACCTGCGCGGCGAGGTGCTGGGCATCACCCGGCTGCGCGAACTGCTGCACTTCAAGGACGCCGACGACCTCCAGGCCCACGGAGGACGACGAGCTGCCCGTGGTGGTGGTCTCCACCGGCGGCCGGCGCATGGGCATCATCGTCGACGCCTTCCTGCGCCGGCAGGAGATGGTGATCAAGCCCCTGGCGCCCTACCTGGCCAGCCTGCCCGGCATCTCCGGCGCCAGCATCCTGGGCGACGGCGGCGTGGTGCTGATCCTCGACCCGGCCGAACTGATGATGCTGGCCATCGAGGAGGCCCTGTGAGCGTCGCCGAGGCGGCCCGGGACCAGCGCGGCCCCGCCGCAGGACGACGGCGCGGCCCGCGCCAGTACCTGAGCTTCCGCGCTGGACGGGCACGTCTACGCCGTGCCCCTGGGCCAGGTGGCGGAGATCACCCCGCTTCATGGAGCTCAACCGGATCCCGCACATGCCCAGGAGCGTGGAGGGCCTGCTGGACCACCGCGGCCAGGTCATCCCGGTGATCAGCCTGCGCTCGCGCATGAACCTGGCGCACCAGGACGCCGCCCTGTCCAGGAACATCGTGGTGCTGGACCTGGGCGGCGGCAGCCCGGTGGGCGTCCTGGTGGACGCGGTGGACGCCGTGGTCAGCGCCGCCCCGGAGCAGATGGTGCCCGCCAGCCCCCTGCTGGCCGGGCCCGAAGGGCGCCTGGGTGCGCGGCTTCATCCTCCAGGGCGAGCGCATCATCGCCCTGCTGGACACCGGCTTCATCACCACCTTCCACGGCGCCCGGGCCCAGCTCAGCCCGGCCGCGGCCCAGGACCAGGACCTGGCCCTGGACAAGGGGCTCAAGGAGCTGATCGCGCTCGCCCCGCCCAGGACGGTGGCCGAAGGCGGCCGGATCATCCCCCAGATGGAGGAGGCCATCGCCCACACCGAGCAGGAGATGGCCAAGGTGGTCGACTGCGTGGAATCCATGCTGGCGGGCACCGACAAGGGCTTCCAGGCCCTGGGCCGGCTCAAGCAGGAAGCGGCCCTGGGCCGGCTCAAGGGCGAGGAGGCCGACCTGGCCGAGATCGAGCGCCTGGGCAGCCGAACTGCAGGACGATGTCTTCGACCTGATCCAGCAGCTGCAGTACCAGGACATCGCCCGGCAGAAGCTGGAGCGGGTGCTGAACCACATCCGCGGCCTGCAGATGGTCGTCGGCGCCAAGTTCCGGGACACCGGCCGGGCATAGCCCGCAGTTCCGCCCGTCGCCCCCTGCGGTCGGGTTCGGGTTCCGGATTCCTGCGCCGACCCACCGGTGCGTGGTCCGCTTGCAACGTCCTCGCTGCGCTGCGGGCGATGCAAGCGGCCACGCTGCCCCTTCCCCCCAGGGCCGAGTCGATTCGTCTTCGTTTCACTGAACAAAATTCAAAACAACCATCCTGGGACCCTGGTCATTCCAGGGAGCGGCGTCCTCGCCCCCATGCCGCCAACCAAAGAAACCCCAAACCCAGGCGGGGAAGGCCAGCGTGAGACCTTGGCGCACGCGCAGGAGGCGAAGCCGACGAGCATGCGGCAAGGCTCTCACGCACCGGTGGGTCGGCGCACCCGCACGGAACCCGAAGCCAACCCCAAGGCAAGCCGCGCGGAACAACGGACGCCTAGGCATACGCCCCGCTCCGCGGCATGATGGAAGACGAGTCCTGGAGCCTGCCGTGGAAGCCCCCATCGTCGAAGTCCGCCACCTGAAGCAGCACATCGGTCAGACCGTGACCCTGCGCGGCTGGGTGCGCAACGCCCGGACCAGCAAGACCCGGTTCATCGACCTGCGCGACGGCTCGGGCTTCGTCCAGTGCGTGGTGGGCGCCGCCGAAGCCGATCCCGCCAGCTACGAGCTCGCCGGCAGGCTCACCCAGGAAGCCGCCGTCATCCTCACCGGCAAGGTGCAGCAGCACCCGAAGACCGGCGAGCCCGGAACTGCTGGTCACCGCCCTGACCCTGGTGGGCGACAGCGTGGACTACCCCATCACCCCCAAGGAGCACGGCACCGCCTTCCTCATGGAGAACCGCCACATCTGGCTGCGCAGCAAGCGCCAGTGGGCCATCCTGCGCATCCGCCACACCATCGCCAAGGCCATCCGCGACTTCTTCGACGGGGACGGCTTCACCCTGCTGGACGCCCCCATCCTCACCCCCAGCGCCTGCGAAGGCACCTCCACCCTGTTCGGCACCCAGTACTTCGACGAGGGCATGGCCTTCCTCAGCCAGTCCGGCCAGCTCTACCAGGAGCCGGGCCTGGCCGCCTTCGGCAAGACCTACTGCTTCGGCCCCACCTTCCGCGCCGAGAAGAGCAAGACCCGGCGCCACCTCACCGAATTCTGGATGGTGGAGCCGGAGATGGCCTTCGCCCACCTGGACGACGTGATGGTCCTGGGCGAGCGCCTGACCAAGTTCATCATCCAGCGCGTCCTGGAGGGCCGGCCGCGAGGAGCTGGCCATCCTGGAGCGCGACCTGGCGCCCCTGGAGACGCGCCCTGAACGGCACCTTCAACCGCATGACCTACACCGAGGCCGTGGACCGGCTCAAGGAACTGGGCAGCGACATCAAGCTGGGGCGAGGACTTCGGCAACGACGACGAGACCATCCTGATGAACGCCACCGACCGCCCCCTGTGGGTGCACCACTTCCCCAAGGTGCTTCAAGGCCTTCTACATGGAACCCGATCCCGAGGACCCCAAGCTGGCCCTGGGCGCCGACCTGCTGGCCCCCGAAGGCTACGGCGAAGTCATCGGCGGCGGCGAGCGCGCCTCCAGCCTGCAGTACCTCCTGGACCAGATCGCCAACGAAGGCCTGGACCAGGCCGACTACGAATGGTACCTGGACGTCCGCCGCTTCGGCAGCGTGCCCCACGCCGGCTTCGGCCTGGGCCTGGAACGGGCGGTGGCCTGGATCTGCAAGCTGCCCCACGTGCGCGAGACCGCGCCCTACCCGCGCATGATGGGCACCATCAGGCCCTAGCGAGTTCGCGCAGGCGCGCCAGCAGGCCGCCCTGGGGGCGTCCGGCAGCGCGTTTGCGGTGGTGCGCCTTGACCTGGGCGACGAAGGCGGAAAGGGCCATGCGCCGGGCCGGATCGTCGGCGCCGGCGAAGACCGCGGTGAGGATCGGGATGTTTTCGAAATCCTGGCGGATCCGTTCGTTCACCGCGGCCGCGGCAGTGCCGACCATGCAGCCGAAGCAGATGGCGTTGGCGATGCCGTCGGCGCCGCTGCGCGCGAAGTCGACGGTCTTGGCGACGTGCAGGTAGAGCAGTTCGTGGGCCTCGTTGGGCATGTAGGGGCCCGCGAGCCGCTTCAGGTCCAGGTACCCGGGCTCATCCTGCCAGTCCGCCCGGGGCCCCGCCACGGACCGGGCGCGGTGGTGGAGCAGGGCCCGGAGCAGGGCGATGGACCCGCTGGCCAGCAGGCTGGGCAGGTCCAGGTCGGCCAGGCTCCGGAACAGCTTGCGGGAGATGCCGAAATCCACCAGGTCGATCTGGAACGGGGCGGGCCAGACCTCCAGGCCCTGGCTTTCCAGCCAGCGCACCAGGTCCTGGTTGGCCACCTCGTTCACCCGGGTGTAAAGGTCGCCCACCAGGCCCACCTTCGGCCGGTCCGCCAGGTGCGCCACCGGGATCCGGGCCAGCGCCAGAAGGCACTGGTCCAGGGCCGCCATGACGTCACCCGCCGCCACGGCATCCTCGATGCGCGCCAGGTTGGCCTGGTGGACGCGGTCGGTGGCCCCCGGGTCGAGCTCGTAGGGCCGGATGCGGCACACCGCCTTGACCAGCAGCTCGATGGCCAGGAGGCCGGCGTAGAAGCGCTCCATGGCCTTGAGGCCCGACGCATCCACCAGTTCCTGTCCCGCGGGGGCCCACACGCGCAGCCGGGTGATCCCCCGTTCGCCCAGCAGGGCCTGCATCTCCCGGCCGTACTGGTGCAGCAGGCAGGGAATGCCGGTGCCGGGGAAAAAGAACACCGTATCGATCGCGGCGCGTCCGGCGAGCTGGAGCAGGTCCCCGAGGATCATGGCGTAGGGGTGGCACTCCTTGCCCAGCGCGTAGCGTTCGCCCAGGGCCAGGGCCTCCGGGCCCGGCGGCGGCAGCACCTGCGCCTCGTGGCCGAGGTGGCGCATCAGGCCGCAGTAGGCGTGGGCGTGGTCGGCGAAGCGGGGGATGCGGACGACCCAGGGCGGCGCGGGCAGGGCCGACCCGGGGCCGGGCCGGGCCGCCGGGGCCGACGCGGGCGGCGGCGCCCCGCCGAGCTGGTCCAGGAAGGCTTCGATCCGGGTCATGAGGCCCGCCTCGCCCCGGTGTTCGTCCAGTTCGAGGACCAGGTGCGGCCGGGATCCCAGCGCCGCCCCGACCCGGCGCAGGGTGAAAGCGTCCGGGCCGCAGCCGTAGCTGGTCAGGACGACCGGATGGATGCCGGGGGTGCGCGCCAGGGCGCAGGCCGAGCGGACCATGTCGCCGGGATGGCGCCAGGGCAGGCCCGGATCGGCCGGCGCGCCCTCCCGGGGCAGGAAGGCCATGGGCAGCGCCAGCACTCCGAGCCGGCGCAGGCGCTCGAACAGGCCGAGGTTCAGGTAGCTGTCGAAGAGCGCGTAGGGACGGCCCAGGATCCCGAACACATGGGTGTGCTCCCCCGAAGCGACCAGGTCCCGGGCACGGCGGCGGAACCTCTCCTGCGCCTGGGCCTGGGCCGCCAGCCCGGCGCGGTAGGCGTCCCTCAGGCGTTCCCGGCTGGCCCCGAGCCGGCCGCGCCAGGGGTCGAAGCCGTCGGCGAAGGCCTCCGCGCCGGCGCAGTCCAGCACCGGCGCCATGCACCGGGCTGTTGCCGGCACGCCGAGGATGAACGGCCCCGCCATGGTATAGGGGCAGGTGTAGGCGTGGTCGGGGTCGCCGGCGGGCAGCTGGATGAGCGCCGGAGCGAACACCAGGTCCACCTCCTGGTCCAGCAGGGCGTGGATGTGCCCGGCAGCCAGCTTCACCGGGAGGCACACCCCCGCCGGAAGGTGCTTGAGCCCCAGGGCGAGGGTCGCCTGGGAAGTGGGCCCGGAGAGCACCGGCCGGTGCCCCAGTTCCCTGAAGAAGGCGGCCCAGAACGGCAGCTCCCCCAGAAGCCCGGCGGCCCTGGGCAGGCCGATGCGCAGCCCGCTCCCCTCCGTGAACAGGCCTTCGCAGTGCGCCGTGTAGGCCGCGGCCAGGTCGGGCACGCGCGGGTCCGCATCCGGCGCCCCGCTGGTGTAGCGTTCGCAGGTGTCGCCGAAGAAGGCCCGCTGGCCGCCGGAACGGATGAGATTCACCTCGCAGCGGTTGGGGCAGCGGCGGCACTCGAACGAAGTCATCCTGGGCACCGGCGCCCTGAACCCCTTGAAGGCCGACCGCTCCGCGCCCCCGGCCCGGGCCGCCAGCGCCGCGCCCACCGCCCCGGAGATGCGGTTCCAGGGATGCACCAGGATCTCCCGGCCCAGGACGCTTTCGAAGGCCGCCACCACCGCCGCGTTGGAGGCCACGCCGCCCTGGAAGACGATCCTCCGGCCCAGGGCCCGGGTGCCCACCACCTTGTCCAGGTAGTTGCGCACGATGGAATAGGCCAGGCCGGCGCAGATGTCCGCCGCGGATTCGCCCCGGGCCAGGGCGTTCACCACCTCCGTCTCCATGAACACGGTGCAGCGGGAGCCCAGGTCCAGCGGCCTGGTGGAGGCGAACGCGCGTTCGGCGAAGGTCCCGCGGATGTCGATGCCCAGTTCCCGGGAGCGCTCTTCCAGGAAGGAGCCGGTGCCGGCGGCGCACACCTTGTTCATGGTGAAGTCGCTCATGGCCCCGTCCCGGGCCCGGATGAACTTGGAATCCTGCCCGCCGATCTCCAGGATGGTGTCCACATCGGGAATGAAGTGGCGCGCCCCCAGCAGCTGGCAGGTGATCTCGTTCTTCGCCACATCTGCGCCCACCAGTTTGCCCGCCAGATGGCGGCCGCTGCCGGTGGCGCCGACGCCCAGCACCCGCAACCGGCCTCCGTAGCGCGCATCCAGGATGGCCAGGCCCTCCAGGAGCACTTCGGCCGGGCGGCCCCGGGTCGCCAGGTAGATCGAGGAGAGCACGGCCCCCGCGCGGTCCAGCAGCACCAGGTCGGTGCTCACCGAGCCCACGTCGATGCCGAGGTAGCCTGCCGCGCCGCCGGCGCACCCGGATTCCGGTTCTTCGGCCGAGGGGCGGCTCTGCGCGGGGCGCAGGGGCGGATAGCCGCGGCGTTCCGCGCCCGCCGCCGCGCACGGGGCGGCCAGGCGGGCAAGGATCTCCCCGATCGGCACGGCACCCGCCGGATCGGCGCCCAGGGCCGCGCCCACGGCGCCCTCCAGCCCCGGCCAGCGCGAGGGCGCGGCGGCCCGGCCCAGGCATTCGCCGAAGGCGCGCAGGATCCCCCCGTTGCGGGCGCAGCCGCCGGCGAGCACCACGGGGGCGGGCGCCTCCCGGCCCTTGAGCAGGGTCGACAGGAAATTCCGGGCGATGGCCGCGCACAACCCGTAGGCGATCTCGGCCAGGGGCGTCCCCTTCTGCTGCAGGTGGATCATGTCCGAGGCGGCGAACACCGAGCAGCGCCCGGCGATGGTGGCGGCGCGCTTCGCCTGGGCCGCCAGCCGGGACAGGTCCTCGGCGCCAAGGCCGAGGCGGCGCGCCTGCTGCTCCAGGAAGGCGCCGGTCCCGGCGGCACAGGCTTCGTTGGTGGCGAAGTCGCGCAGGCCGCCGTCCTCCTCCAGCACGATGAATTTGGCGGTCTGGCCGCCCACCTCGATGACGCTGCGCACCCCCGGGTGCAGGTGCCGGACCCCCGCGCCCACGGCGAGCAGGCCGTTGGCCTGGGTGGCGATGCGGTCCAGGGACCCCGGGGCCTCCCCTCCGGTGGTGCCGACCGCGGCCCGCAGGCCCGGGTGGCGCGCTTCCAGGGCGACCAGGAAGACCGCCAGGGCTTCGGCCTCCCCCGGTCCGCGGCGCCGGTACAGGCTCTCCTCCACCTGGCCTGTGCTGTCCAGCAGCACGGCTTTCGCATAGAGGGAACCGAAATCGAACCCGAGGGAGATCATGGGACCGCCGCCACGGATGAAGTGATCCCTTGAATTATAGGTTCATCCTAGGGTAGGGCCAGTTCCCGGCAATCCGGCCCCGCGTAGCCCATGTCCGGGGTGGTGAAGGCGGCCCCGGTCCGGCCGTCCGGGCCGACGGCGATGATGCCGCCCCTGCCGCGGGTGCGCCGGTACAGGTTGCGCAGCACCGTTTCCACCGCCTCCTGGGGCGGCGCGCCGCGGCCGATGAGGTCCGAGGCGGATTTGGCCGCGGCCGTGCGGATGAAGGCCTCGCCCCATCCGGTGCAGCAGATGGCACCGCCTTCGTCGTCCGCGTAGAGGCCGCAGCCCACCAGGGGGGCGTCGCCCACGCGCCCGAGCTTCTTGCCGCGGGTCCCGCCGGTGCTGATGCCGGAGAACAGGGCATAGCGCCCCGACCCCTGGCGCACCCCCAGGACGATCCCGACGGTGCCGCGCTTGTCGTGGTCCACCACCCGACCTTTGGCATCGACCCGGCCTTCCTCGTCGAAGAACATGCGGGCGTCGGGCCTGCCGGCGGCCACCCAGGCGCTGTGGCCGGCGAATTCCCGGGGGTGCACCAGGCTGCGCGGATCCACCGGCGCGAAGCCCTCGGCCAGCGCGAAGCGCTCGGCCCCGGCGCCGATCAGCAGCACGTGCTCGGTGCGCTCCATCACCGCCAGGGCGATCGCCGAAGGATTCCTGAAGCGGCCGATGGAGGCGACGGCGCCGGCGCGCAGGCCCTCGCCCTCCATGACCGCCGCGTCCAGCTCCACCTCGCCGTCCTCGTTCAGGAAGCTGCCGGTGCCGGCGTCGAAGGTGGGGTCGTCCTCCATCACCTCCAGGGCGGCCAGCACCGCGTCAAGCGGACGGGCCCCGCCGGCCAGGGCGGACAGCGCCGCGCCGTGGGCGCGCCGGACCCCGTCGACGTGCGGCTGCCGGAGGCTGCCGGGAATGGCCCAGGCGCCGCCGTGGACCTGGACCACGAAGCGCGGGTCGACCGTCGGGATCATGCAGTGGGAAAACATCCTTGCCACCTCTTCCGCCGGACCGGCGGCCCGTCCAAGGTAACCTGCGCCCGCGCCGCGGGTCAAAGCTGCATCACCACGCCCTTCAGGGCCTGGATGGCGCTTCGCAGCGGAAGTTCGGCCTCGGCTGCGGGCAGGGTCACCCAGAAGGTGAGGCTGGTGTATGCGCCGCGCCGGTTGGTGCCGTGGACCAGGTCCGCGGCCGGCTGGGGGCCGAGGTGGCTCAGGATGAGCGCGGCGATCTGGGCGGGGTCCATCTCGGCGCCGCGGCCGATGATCTTGAGGGGGACGCGCTGGGGGTAGGTCTGCTCGGGGCGGGGTTCGGCTTGCATGGCACCCATTTTACAAGGCCGCCCCGGTTTTTCGTCGAGTGTCAAAGTGTTAGGAAAATCCACGGTTTCTGGAATAATCGGGCCGATCCCAATCCCTGCCACCCCATTCACGGAGCCCGACCATGGCAAACCCGAGCAGGAAACCGTCTGGACAGGAACAGGGGGCGATGGCGCGGCTGGGCGCCACGCTCGCCGACTGGAGCGAGCGGTGGTTCCCGGATGCCTATGTCTTCGCCGCCATCGCCGTGGTCATCGTCGTCGTGGCCGCACTGGCCATGGGCCGCACGCCCACCCAGGTGTCGGTCGACTTCGGCAAGTCGTTCTGGAACCTCATCCCGTTCACCATGCAGATGGCCTTCATCGTCATCGGCGGCTACATCGTCGCGGTGTCCGCCCCGGTGCGCAAGGTCATCGACGTGCTGGCCCGCTACCCCAAGACCCCGAAGACCGCGGTGGCCTACGTGGCCCTGCTGGCCATGCTGGCCTCCCTGATCAGCTGGGGCTTCAGCATGATCTTCGCGGGCATCCTGCTGCGTGAGATCTCCAAGCGGGTCAAGGGCATCGACTACCGCGCCATCGGCGCGGCGGGCTACCTGGGCCTGGGCAGCATCTGGGCTCTGGGCCTGTCCTCCTCGGCCGCGCTGCTCATGGCGACCAAGGGCTCCATTCCCGCCGGCCTCCTGCAGATCAGCGGCGTGATCAGCCTGAAGGCCACCCTGTTCACCTGGCAGAACCTGGTGATGATCGTGGTCCTGGTGGTGATCTCGGTCTGGATCTGCTACGTCTCCACCCCCACCGCCGAGCACGCCAAGACCGCGGAGATGGCCGGCATCACCTACCAGGATTCCCGCGAGGACATCGGCACCGCCCAGACGCCGGGCGAGAAGCTGGAGTTCAGCCCCGTGCTGACCCTGGTGCTGGTGGCCCTGGGCGTGATCTACCTGGTCTACGTCTTCCAGACCCAGGGCGGCCTGGCGGCCCTCGACCTGAACACCTACAACTTCATGTTCCTCATCGCCGGCATGCTGCTGCACTGGCGGCCCAGGGCCTTCCTGCGCGCCGCCGCCAAGGCGGTGCCGATGACCGGCGGGGTGCTGCTCCAGTTCCCGCTCTACGCCGGCATCTTCGGCGTGCTGATGGGTTCCCACCTGAACGAGGCCATCGCCAAGTTCTTCGTCTCCATCTCCACCCAGGGCACCCTGCCGCTCGTCGGCGGCGTCTATTCGGCCATCCTCGGCCTGTTCCTGCCTTCGGGCGGAGGCAAGTGGATCGTGGAGGCGCCCTACCTGCTGGACGCGGCCAAGTCCCTGCACGTGAACATGGCCTGGATGGTCCAGGTCTACAACGCGGCCGAGGCCCTGCCCAACTTCGTCAACCCGTTCTGGATGCTTCCGCTCATGGGCCTCACCGGGGTGAAGGCCCGCGACCTGGCCGGCTATTCGACCATGCAGCTGATCTTCCACCTGCCGGTGGTGCTGCTGATGCTCTGGCTGCTGGGTCTCACCCTTCCGTACGTGCCTCCGGTGCTCAACTAGTCCTGTTGCGGGGTCCGTGGTTCCGCCCGTCGTGCCTTGCGGTCGGCTTCGGGTTCCGATTGCTTGCGCCGACCCACTGGTGCGTGGTCCGCTTAGACTCTCCTCGCTTCGCTGCGGGGAGTCTAAGCGGCCACGCTGGTCCCTCCCCCCAGGGACGAATCGATTCGTCTTCGTTTCAATGAACAAAATTCAAAACAACCATCCTGGGACCCTGGGCATTCCAGGGAGCCGCTTCCTCGCCCCCATGCCGCCAACCGTAGGAACCTCCAACCCGGGCGGGGAAGGACAGCGTGAGACCTTGGCGCACGCGCAGGAGGCGAAGCCGACGAGCATGTGGCAAGGCTCTCACGCACCAGTGGGTCGGCGCACCCGCAAGGGACCCGCGGCCAACCGCAAGCCGCATGGCCGGGACTCGAACGCTAGCCCGGGTTCCGCACGAAAGTCACTAACCAGCTTTGTTTCCAATCCCGATGGCCGAAATTAGTCCCTATCGGGCGGGATTCGAGGTGGGTCAGACCCAGGTCCTAATCGGCTTCATAGGGTCGCCCGGGATGCCCAGGAGTCGGTAGATCTCCCTGGGCCGCTGCTCGGGGATGCTGCCGCGGCGGATGGCGATTTTCCGGCCATCTGCCGTGGGCATGACCACGGTCGCGATGTGATGGGTACTGATACCAATTTGACGTCAAACATAGAGTAATGTATCCTCTCTCTCAGGAGGGGATTCATGAGGACGCCATCTGAACTAACACCTTGGTTCACGACGGACCAACTCATGGAGTGGGTCAAGGAGGCACCAGACAAGACGGCCTACCAGCGGCGTCTAGCCGTCTGGCTCACGCACTCCGGGAAGTTACCGGCCCATAGCATCGCGGAACTGCTCCTGGTCTCGACCCAGTCGATCTGGAAATGGATTGGTGAGTACAACACCCTCGGGCCAGCCGGCCTGGACCGGCAGGGGCGTGGAGGGAGACGCTGGGGGTTGATGACGCCTGATGAGGAACGGGAATTCCTGAGCCAACAGTTGGCTCGCGCCGAGGGTGGGGACATTCTCACAGCCAAACACCTGCACCCGGCCCTCTGCCAGCGTCTTGGTCAGGAGGTATCCCTGGACTATGTCTACAAACTTCTCCACCGCCACGAGTGGCGAAAGCTGGCGCCTCGTCCCCGCCATGTGAAGCAGAACCCCGCCGCTGCTGCGGCCTTTAAAAAAAACTCCCAGAAAAGCTCCAAACCATAGTTGCTGGCCTTCCAAAAGGAACGCCACTGCGGCTTCTGTTCCAGGATGAAGGACGCTTCGGCCGAATCAGCGATGGCCGCAGTTGCTGGGCACCCATGCCTTTGCGTCCATCGGTTGGCAGTCAGGTCGTCCGAGAATACGTATACGCCTACGTGGCCGTTTGCCCCCAGGACGGTCAGATGACGTCCATGATCCTGCCGTGGGTGGACGCCAAGCTGATGTCGATCTTCTTGGCCCATTCGTCAGCACAGTTCCCCAATGACCACTGCGTCATGCTGCTCGATGGCGCCGGATGGCACAAAGCCAACGACCTCGTTGTCCCAGCGAACATGACCCTGCTGTCGCTTCCACCCTACAGCCCGGAACTGAACCCAGCTGAGCATGTCTGGGAATATATCCGCGAGAACGACATCCGGAACCAGGTGCTCCCTGACCTGGACAGGGTGATGGACCTCGTGGAAACAAGCCTCCGCCGTCTCCACGAATCCCCAGAGATTCTCCGTTCCATGGTGGCGTTCCCTTGGATTACTGAATCGGCGGCCTGAATACTCTACGTTTGACGGCAAATTGGTATGAGTTCCTGGCGCAGGGTTTCCCAACTCGTGTGGTCCCCCGCGCCCTGGAGGAGATGTTCGATGGCGGCCTGGAGGTGGTAGGCCAGGACGCATAGAAAAATGTGGGTCTCCACCCGGGTCTCCTTGCGGTGGTAGACCGGCCGCAGGTCCAGCGTCCCCTTGAGGTCGCGGAAGGCCGCCTCCACCCGGGAGAGCACCATGTAGGTTCTCCAGATCTCCTCCGCCTCCAGATCCGTGCGCGAGGTCTTCAGAAAATAGGCGCCGTCCAATTCCTGCGCCCTGGTCCGCAGGGCCTCTTTCACCGGCCAGACCAGGAGGCCGTCCTGGCGCTCCATGGCGTAGTAGCGGGCCGCCCGTGGATAGCGTTCACGCAGCCTGCCAACACGTTCGAACAGGTCCGCATCGGTCAGGGGATGCTCTTTCTCCAGGCCCTGGCGCACCCGCTCACCCAGTTTCTCCAGGTCTTTCAGCAGCCGCTTCTCCTGCCGTTCCCGGATGGCCCGATCCTTCTCGGCCCGGGCCGGGCTCAGGCACAACAGGTAGGCCAGCCCGTCCTGCTCGATCCGCTTGATCTGGATCGGCAACTTCATGGCGCTCGGCTCCAACTCGCACCAGCCTTCCAACTGCTCGAACTCGCCGAGCAGCGGCCCGCGCTGGTTCTGGAACCCGGCCACCAGGTAGTGATACTTCCGGGAGCGGACCAGGTCCAGGTTCTTCCGGCTGGCAAAGCCGCGGTCCATGACCACCGTCAGCCCACCTTCAATGCCTGTGCGCTGTTCCAGGGCATCCAGCATGGCTCCCACAGTGGTTCCATCGATGGTGGCTCCATCGTAGATCTCATGGCCGATGGGGAAACCATCGCCGTCCAGCATCAGGCTCATCGCCACCTGCTTGCAGTCGGTGCGCATCTGTTTGTTGTGCCCACGCTTGGCCTTGGGCGTTGCCTCCATCTGGCCTTCGAAGTGGGTGTTGGTCAGATCGTAGAGCAGCAATTGACCTTGCAGATTGAACAGCGATTTCTCCCGGGCGTGGAGTTCCCGCTCGATCTCGACCCGCTTGTCGTGCAGCGTGTCCAGATTCCGATAGAACTTATCCTCGTTGAGCTTCGATGGATCGGTCGCAAGCACGTCGGCGATGGCCACTCGGCCCGCCCAGTCCACCATGGCCAACTCCGAGGCCGGCTGGATCAGCCGGTTCAAGGTCATCACCTCAGTCAACTGCCGCGCCTGGATCGACAGCCCCACGGCCTTCAGCACGGCATCCAGTTCCAGCCGTTCCCAAATCTGATGGCCCACATGGAGCGGCCCCACCTCCCGGATGTCCTGGATCTGCACGCCGGAGGTCTTCACCGGCACGACCTCGGGCACGGCGGTCTCGCCTACCAGCGGCTCCTCGGCTGCCACTTCCACTTGGCTTTGCTTGGCCTGCCGGGTACGGACTCGGCGCACCGCATCCTCGACCCGGGGATCCGGGAACAGCGAGGGCTGGCCGCCCAGCGCAGCTTGGATCCGATCAGCGAGATCGAGCCACTCTTCCTTGGGGCCCGGGTCCATGTGGCCGAGGTTGCAGATCACCTTGTGCCGGGGTCCGACCGGCGTGTTCACCGATTCAACCAGCAGGTGGTTGACGTAGGTCTTTTCCCCATACTTGGCGACCGTACGCTTGATGAACATCGTGATACTAATATCGGTCACAACGAAGCGGTGTCAATAACTATAGAAAATAATTTAGTGCCTAAAACGGCACTTTGAAAAATGCTCTACTGAAAACATTGGGCCTACCGTGCTCCGGTAGGCCCAATTGGGGACGTGCGTACGGAACTTGGGCTAGTCTTCTCCCACCAGGACTTCCCGGGGCTTTCCGACGCCCCGGTCGGCGCCGATGATGCCCTCCTCCTCCATCCGGTCGATCATCCGCGCCGCACGGCCGTAGCCGATGTTCAGCTTGCGCTGGAGCAGGCTGGTGGAGGCCTTGCGCTCGCGCCTGACCACCGCCACGGCGCGCTCGTAGACGTCATCCCCGGCCGCGGCCGCGGGTTCGGCGCCGTCCGGGCCGGCCTCGTCCTCGGTCTCCATGGCGTTGAGCAGGCCGGAGTGGTAGTCGGGCCGGCCGCGATCCTTGAGCCAGTCCACCAGGCGCAGGGTCTCGTCCTCGGTCAGCAGCGGGGCGTGGATGCGCCTGGGCCGGGCGTTGCCGGGGGCCAGGAAGAGGGCGTCGCCCTTGCCCAGAAGCTGCTCGCCGCCGCCGCTGTCCAGGATGGTGCGGCTGTCGATCTTGGTGTTGACCCGGTAGCTGAGGCGGGAAGGCAGGTTGGCCTTGATGACGCCGGTGACGATGTCCACCGAGGGCCGCTGGGTGGCCAGGATCAGGTGGATGCCCACGGCGCGCGCCTTCTGGGCGATGCGGGCGATGCTGTCCTCCACCTCGGCGCGGCACACCATCATGAGGTCGGCGAGTTCGTCGATCACCACCACCACGTAGGGCAGCGGCTCCAGCACCGCGGGGCGGTCCGGCCAGCGCGGGTTGGGGGTTCGGTCGCCCAGGTCGATGCTGCCGCCGGCCTCGATCACCTTGGCGTTGAAGCCCTCCAGGTTGCGCACGCTGAGCATGGCCAGGCGCCGGTAGCGGTCCTCCATCTGCGCCACCACCCACTTGAGCACGCGGCCCGCCTCCTTCATGTCGGTCACGACCGGCGCCCACAGGTGCGGGATGTCCTCGTAGATGCCCAGTTCCACCATCTTGGGATCGACCAGGATGAGCTTGACTTCGTTCGGCATGGCGCGCAGCAGCAGCGAACAGATCATGGCGTTGACGCCGACGCTCTTGCCGCTGCCGGTGGAGCCGCCGATGAGCAGGTGCGGCATCTTGGCCAGGTCGGCCACCACCGGGTGGCCCGCCATGTCCTTGCCCAGGGCCAGGGTCAGCAGGCTGCGGCCGTCCTTCTGGGACGGGTCGCGGAACGCCGGGCTGTCCACCACCTCCCGGAAGCTGATCACCTCCCGGTGGTGGTTGGGCACTTCGATCCCCACCAGGCTGCGGCCCGGGATGCGGTCGATGCGCACCTTCTCGGCCTTCAGCCCCAGGGCCAGATCCTCTTCCAGGCCCAGCACCTTGGCCACCGGGACGCCGGGGTCGGGCTGGAACTCGTAGACCGTCACCACCGGCCCGGGCTGCATCCCGGTCACGGTGCCCTTGACCTTGAACTCGTTGAATTTCTGCTGGAGCAGGATGCGGGTCGATTCCAGCGCGCAGAGGTCCAGGCGCTGTTCGGACCCGGGCGGGTCGAACAGGCGGCGGGGCGGGAGTTCCAGGCGGTCCACCACCCCGAGGACGGACTCGGCGGGCGATGCGGGCTTCCCCGCGGGGATGGGCGCCACGGGCTGGCTTTTCGAGGCCGCGCCGGGCCGGGCCTTCGGGGCGGGGGGCGGTTCGGGCAGCGGCAGCGAGGGCGTGGGCTCGGTCATGCCCAGCGGCTGCTGCTCCACCACCCGCCCGTAGGCGTCCCGCTCCACCTTGGGCCGCACCAGGGGCGGCTTCACCACCGGCGCGGGCAGGTCGCGCAGCAGGGCGGGCGGCGGCATCGGTTCCGAGGGCGGAGCGTAGCCGTGGGAGACCACCAGGGCTCCGCCCTCCAGGTCGTCATCGTGCGCTTCGACGCCGGCGTCCAGGTGCATGGAGTTGATGACGGGAAGTTCGGGATCCGGCTGCGTGCGGTTGGCCTTGCGGTACTGCGCGGATTCCCGCTCGGCCCGGTCCAGGGCGGCGACGTTGTCGTCGTCCGCCTTCCGGCGCTGGTCCATGGTGAGCATCTCGCGGGCGTCCTGGGCGTCGAGTTCCGGGACTTCGCGCCTGCGCCAGGTGACCAGGAAGGGCCTGCGCAGCATGCCCAGGAAGCCCCGGGCGCCCTTGGCCGGCAGCGGCTTGATCCAGGGCATGGCGGTGTGGCCGAACCAGCGCGCCAGCATGGCGCCCGCCGCCCGGGTGACCACGGGCGCCAGCACCAGCAGGGCCGCCAGGATCAGCGCCCCGAGCACCACCGGCAGCCCCACCGGGCCGAGCACGCGCAGGGCGGGAGGCCACAGCATCCGCCCCACCCAGCCGCCCCAGCGCAGTTCGATGGGGTGCTGGCCTTCGCCCAGGGGCCACAGCCGGGGCCCGAGGCCGCCCAGCAGGGTCCATGCGCACAGCGCCAGTCCCAGCCAGGCCACCCGGCGCGGCCATTGGGATTTCCCGGAGGGGAAGCACTCCCACAGGATGTACAGGGGGAACAGCCAGGCTCCGGTGCCCACCAGAGTCTGCAGGATGCCGGCCATGGAAGCCCCGAGCACCCCGCACAGGTTGTGCACCGTCATGCCCATGGCGCCCTGGGAGAAGGGGTGCGGATCCAGGGGGTGGAAGCTCAGGAGGGATAGCGCCATGACCAGCGCGAAGGCCCCGGCCACCACTCTGAGCAGGATCCTGCCCATTCCCTTCACGACACCTCCTTGGATAATGGAGTCTATCCTAGTTGGCCTGTTTGAGCCGGGCCACGCGGCGGGAGGCGTCCCACCTGGGCTTGCCCATGGCCTTCAGGTAGTCGCCGATGCAGACGAAGTGCCAGCCGTCCTTGATCGCCCGGTCCATGAAGGGGCCCAGGTAGCGCGCCGGCCGGTCCAGGGCGGGCCGCAGGGAGCCCAGGTGCATGAGCACGATGAGCCCGTCTCCGTCGGACTTGTGCATGCGCTTCTCCAGGCGCTCGATGGTGGCGGCGCCGTTCCGGTAGAGGTTGAACTCCTTCACCGTGGTCCAGTCCAGGGTGTCGGCGCCCTCGCTCCAGCTCACGGTGCGGTAGCCGAGTTCCTCGGCCCATTTGCGCAATTCGGCGGTCTGCTCGCCGAACGGCGGACGCCAGTATGGGTCCATGGGCCGGCCAAGCAGGCGGTAGAGCGCCCGGTCCGCCTCCAGCAGTTCCTTGTCGAAGCGCTCCCGGGTCAGTTGCGGATCGCGCTTGTAGTGGGGCGCCATGTGCGGGTGGGTCAGGGTGTGGTTGCCCAGCTCATGCCCCTCGGCCGCCATGCGGCGCACCAGGTCGGGATACTTCATGATGAAGTCGCCCGTGAGGAAGATGGTGGTCTTGATGCCGTGGTCGTGCAGGGCGTCGAGCACCTCGGTCGCCACCTCCGCGGTGGAGCCGCCATCGAAGGTCATGCAGATGCTCCGTTCACCCCTGGGCCCGCGCATGAGGTTCAGGGCCTCCCCTTCCCCCGGCCAGTCCTGGGCAGGCTGCCCGGCAACCGCCGGCACAGGGTTCGGGGCGGCCGCGGGCGGCTGAGCGGGCCTGGGCGGCTCGATCCTGGCCACCAGTGGCGCGGGGGGAGGTTTGGGCGGCTCGGCCTTGGCCACGGGCGGGGTCGGAACCGGCCTGGGCGGTCCGGGCTTGGCCACGGGCGGGGGCGGAGCCGGCCTGGGCGGTTCGGCCTTGGCCACGGGTGGGGGCGGAGCCGGCCTGGGCGGTTCGGCCTTGGCCACGGGCGGGGGCGGAGCCGGCTTGGGCGGTTCGGCCTTGGCCACGGGCGGGGGCGGGGCCTGGACAGTCCGTGGCAGCGGGAGGTGCGGTTCGGTCTTGGCCCAGGGACCCGGCGGCACGCCCCGCACCGGGGGCGGCGGCGGGACCGGCTTGGGCGGTTCGGCCTTGGCCACCGGCGGCGGCGGAGCGGGTTTGGGCGTCTCGGGCTTGGCCACGGGCGGGGGCGGAACCGGCCTGGGCGGCTCAGCCTTGGCCACGGGCGGCGGCGGGGCCTGGATGGCCCGGGGCAGCGGAAGGTGCGGTTCGGTCCTGGCCCAGGGACCTGGCGGCACGACCCGCACCGGGGGAGGCGGCGGGACCGGCCGGGGCGGTTCGACTTTGTCCACGGGCGGCGGCGCAATGGGTTTGGGCGTCTCGGGCTTGGCCACGGGCGGGGGCGGAACCGGCCTGGGTTGCTCGACCTTGGCCACGGGCGGCGGCGGGGCCTGGATGGCCCGGGGCAGCGGCAGGTGCGGTTCGGTCTTGGCCCAGGGACCCGGCGGCACGACCCGCACCGGGGGCGGCGGTGGGACCGGCTTGGGCGGTTCGGCCTTTGCCACCGGCGGCGGCGGAACGGGTTTGGGCGGCTCGGGCTTGGCCACGGGCGGGGGCGGAACCGGCTTGGGCGGCTCGGCCTTGGCCACGGGCGGCGGCGGGGCCTGGATGGCCCGGGGCAGCGGCAGGTGCGGTTCGGTCCTGGCCCAGGGACCCGGCGGCACGACCCGCACCGGAGGCGGCGGCGGGACCGGCCTGGGCGGTTCGGCCTTGGCCACAGGCGGCGGCGGAGCGGGTCTGGGCGGCTCGGGCTTGGCCACGGGCGGGGGCGGAACCGGCTTGGGCGGCCCGGCCTTGGCCACGGGCGGCGGCGGGGCCTGGATGACCCGGGGCAGCGGCAGGTGCGGTTCGGTCCTGGCCCAGGGACCCGGCGGCACGACCCGCACCGGAGGCGGCGGCGGGACCGGCCTGGGCGGTTCGGCCTTGGCCACAGGCGGCGGCGGAGCGGGTTTGGGCGGCTCGGGCTTGGCCACGGGCGGGGGCGGAACCGGCTTGGGCGGCCCGGCCTTGGCCACGGGCGGCGGCGGGGCCTGGATGACCCGGGGCAGCGGAAGGTGCGGTTCGGTCCTGGCCCAGGGACCCGGCGGCACGACCCGCACCGGGGCCGGTGGAGGCGGCGGGGCCGGCCTGGGCGGCTCGGCTTTGGCCACCGGCGGCGGCGGAGCGGGTCTGGGCGGCTCGGCCTTGGCCAACGGCGGCGGTTTCGGGGCGGGCGGGTAGGCCGGGGGCGGGGCGTCGAAATTCCAGGTGGCCAGGAGTCCGCCGTCACTGGAGCGCAGCTCGGCCACTTCGCCGGGGGGCGGGCGGTAGAGTTCCCAGCGCACCGGACCCGCGGGCGCCCGCCATGTCGCCGAGAGGGTGCGGCCCTTCAGGACGAGTTCCGTGCTGTGTTCCAGTTCGCCCTGGATCACCAGGAGCCCGCCCACGATGTGCCACCGCCATGGTTCCAGGGGCTCGGCCGGGACGGCGGGCCGGACCGGGGCCGCCACCGGGGGCGGAGCCTGGCGTCCGCAGTCCACCAGGAGGAGGGCGCCCAGGGTGACGGCACCGAGGCAAAGTCCCGCCGCGGGCCTCAAGGTTCCGGCCTTCCGCAGGCCGCCCAATAGTTGGCCTTCTCCCGGATCTTCACCCGCACCGCGCCCTGGCCGAGCCCCTCCAGGAACCTGAACAGCCATTCGGCCAGCACCTCGGCCGTGGGGTTGCGCCCCTGGAGGCTGGCCTGGGCGTTGAGCAGGGTGTAGTCCAGGCGCGCCACCCAGGCATCCAGGGCGGCGGCGCAGGCGGCTTCCCGGTCCAGGCCGTCGATGGCGAAGGTGGCCTCCGCCTCCCAGTTGTGGCCATGCCGGTCCTCCACGAAGCCGGGCAGGTCGTGGAAATGGTCCGCCACGAACGGGCGGCTGATGGAAAGCAGCGTGGTCACCTTGCGTTCATTGTAGCCCAGCCGGTAGTTGGTGCAGTTTGCTTCAGTGATGGCATGATCGGTGGCAGGCAACAGGGGGCCCCATGCGCCGAACCGCAGCTGGCATCATCGGATGGTTGGTCCTGGCCCTGGCGCTCTGCGCCGGCGGCCGGTTCGATCCGGTGAAGGATGTGGCCGTTGCCTTCGAGGCGGGCGCCGTGCGGTTGACCGTGCCCAAGGGGGCGCACCTGAAGGCGGCGTTCATGACCGTCGCCCTGAAGCCGGGCACCCCTGGAACCCTGAAGACCGGCCCGCTGCCCCCCACCGACGCCAAGGACGAACTGGGCGACGGCATCTGGCACGGCCAGGTGGCCATCCCCGTGACCGGTTCGGGCCTGCCCGCGGAGGTGGACCTGGTGGTCACCTACCAGCCCTGCACCGAAGGCGTGGGCGGGGTCTGCTACCCGCCGGTGGACCGCGACCTGCGGGTGAGCGCGGCCAGCCTCGGCGCCGCCCCGGCGACCGGGGCCACCATGCCGCGCTCGGGGTTCTGGCTGTTCCTGGCGGCCTTCGGCTTCGGCCTGGCGGCCTCGCTCACCCCGTGCGTCTATCCGATGATCGCCATCACCATGGCCGTCATCGGCGCCAAGGGCGGCGGCAAGGCCAGGGGACTGGCGCTTTCCGCCGCGCTGGTGGCGGGCATGGCGGCGACCTACACCGCCCTGGGCGTCGCCGCGGCCCTCACCGGCGCCGCCTTCGGCGCCCTGGCCCAGAGGCCCGCGTTCCTCGTCCCGGTCTCCGTCCTGTTCGCCCTGTTCGCCCTGAGCCTGTTCGGCGCCTTCGAGATCCGCCTGCCGGAACGGCTCCAGTCCAGGCTGCAGGGGTCCGGCCCCGGCGCGGCCTGGCCGGGGCCTTCGCCATGGGCCTGGTGCTGGGGCCCCTATCCGCGCCATGCGTGGGTCCGTTCATCGGCACCGCGCTGGTGGCCATCGCCCAGGACGGCCGGGTCCTGCTGGGAGCCGCCCTGCTGTTCACCTTCGCCCTGGGCATGGGCGTGCTGTTCATGGCGGTGGGGACCTTCTCCGCCGCCCTGCCCCGGTCCGGCGAATGGCTGGTCCAGCTCAAGCAGGCCATGGGCCTGGTGGTGCTCGGCTTCGCGGTATGGAACGTCCGGCTGGTGGTTCCTGCCTGGCTGTCGCTTCGCCCTCTGGAGCGCTCACCCTCCTGCTGGCGGCCCCGATCCTCGGCGCCTTCCGCCCCGCCGAATCCCTGTCCGCGGGTTTCGCCAAGGGCCTGGGCTACCTGGCCCTGATCCTGGGCCTGCTGCTCGGCCTGCGGGGGGTCGAGGCCGGGCTGGACCTGAACCTGCTGCCCCGTGGCCCAGGGCCCGTCCCAGGCCCCCGCCAAGGCCCTGCCGGGCTGGCTGGACCAGGACCTGGAGACCGCCCTGGCCCGGGCCAAGGCGCCGGCAAGCCGGTGCTGGTGGACGCCTACGCCGACTGGTGCGCCGAGTGCAAGGAACTGGACGAGGACACCTGGCCCGACCCCCAGGTAGCGGCCTGGATCCAGGCCAACGCCGTGGCCGTGCGCATCGACACCGACAAGACGCGCAAGGACCTCGCCCCGAAGCTCGGCATCCTGAGCTACCCCACGGTGATCCTGCTGGACGGCGACGGGCGGGAACTCCGGCGCATCCTGGGCTTCCAGAAGCCCGACGAGATGCTCAAGTTCCTCAAAGGCTAGCGGCCACGGCCGAAAGGGTTTCCAGGGCCAGCCCGGTGCGGCTGAGGTACCAGGTCAGGTGCCGCCCGTCCACCTTGCAGCACCTTGGCCCGCGGGAAGCGCCGCTGCAGTTCGGCCTGGTGCCGGGCGGTGAAGCGGTAGGGTTCGTCCGGCAGCAGCAGCACCTGGGGCTCCAGGGCCGTCCAGTTCCGCGTCGGTCAGGGCGGGGTAGCGTTCCGGGCCGATGGGCGTCAGGCCGGCCTGGCGCACCAGGTCCGATACGTAGGTGTCCGGGCCCGGCGCTCATCCAGGGGTCCTTCCAGACGAGGGTGAGGGTGCGGGGCCCCTTCCGCGGCCGGGCCTTGAGCACGGCCTTCAGGGCCGCGGCCCGGGCCTCGCCCTGCTCCGGCAGCCCCACCGCGTCGCCCAGGCTGCCGGAAGGCCTCCAGGCAGTCCTTCAGGGAGCGGATCTCCAGCACCAGGATGGGCACCCCGGCCGCCTCGCAGGGCCTCGGCCGCCTGCCAGGGTGTTCTCGTCCCGCTCCAGGATCACCAGGTCCGGGCGCAGCGAGATGATGCGGCGCGATGTCGGGGTTCTTGGTGCCCCCCACGGCCGGCACCGAAGCCCGGATCCAGCGCGGGCTCCACGCAGAAGGTCGTGCGCCCCGCCAGGCGCGTCGCCAGCCCCCATTGCGCCAGCAGTTCGGTGACGCTGGGCACCAGGGAGACGATTCGCGCCGGACCCGCGGCCGGCGGGTCGGGCGGCTGCGGCCGCCCGGTCCGGCGCACCGGGTTCAGGGGCCGGCAGCGCCTGCCCCGTGTGGGGATCGGGGATCAGGCCCTGGCCGGTGGGGCAGAGGGCCCGCAGCGGGCAGCCGGGGCAGGCCGGCTTGCGCGCGTGGCAGACCCGCCGGCCGTGGAAGATGAGCTGGTGGTGCAGCTCGATCCAGCAGCTCTGCCGGGAACTGGCGGCACAGGTCGGCCTCCACCCGGTCCGGGGTGGTGCCCGCAGACAGCCCCAGGCGCCGCGCCACCCGGTAGATGTGCGTGTCCACCGCCAGCGCCGGAACCCCGAAGGCATTGGCCAGCACGACGTTGGCGGTCTTGGGCCCCACCCCCGGAAGCCGGGCCAGGGCGTCCCGGTCCGCCGGCACGCGGCCGCCGTGGCGCTCCAGCAGCGCCCGGGCCATGCCCTGGAGGTTCCTGGCCTTGTTGCGGAAGAACCCGGTGGAGCGGATCAGCGCCTCCACCTCCTGCCGGCCTTCCCGCCGCCAGGCTGGCCGGGTCGGGGAAGCGCTGGAAGAAGGCCGGGGTGGTGAGGTTCACCCGGGCGTCGGTGCACTGGGCGCTGAGCACCGTGGCCACCACCAGCTGGTACGGATCGCGGTGGTCGAGGGCGCACCTGGCATCCGGATAGGCCTGGCGCAACCGGTCCAGAAGGGGGGCGATGGGGGGGGCGGCGGGAGCCATACGCCTAGGTTAGCCGCGGCCGCCGCCCGCAGGGGCAACTTCAGGGGCCGATGCTGATCCAGGGACCGTCCTGGGGGTTGCCGAAGCGGGCCGGGTCCAGCTGCACCTCGCAGCAAGGCGCGGTGACCTCGATGGCCGGCAGGTCGGCAAGGCCCGCCTGGGCCACCTGGAACCGGCAGCCGTCGAAGGGACCTTCGCCGGCCCGGCGCAGGCTGAAGGCGAGGCCGATGGCGTCCTGCTCGGGGGTGATCTCCAGTTCGAGCGCCTGCCCGGGCCCGATCTCGTACCGGTCCCCGGCCCGCTTCAACGCCGCCAGGGGCCGGGCCGTGCCCGTCGCCACGACCCGGGCCTCGCCCACCGGGCGAGCGGCTCCGTCCCTTCCGGACAGCACCAGCACCCACGTTTCCGCGCTGGCGTTCTCCACCCGGCTCGTTTCCACCTGGGTCGCCCAGGCCATGGGCGCCCCATGGCAGGCCAGAGCGCGCAGGAAACTTCGGGTCATGGCGGGGGATCGGAGCATCGGAGCCTCGAGGCAATGCAATATGCGGCCCCATGCCACCCCGTCAAGATGCCCGTGATTGCTTCATATTCATTGGTAAAAATAATATATTTAATTAAATAATGCCGACATTAGCCATTTCTGGCCGGGTCGGCCAGTGCGGCGCCCCGGGCGGTCCGCCAGATCCCCAGCAGCTGGTCCAGCAGGTCGCCGAACTGGTCCAGCCGGATGGCATTGGGGCCATCGCTCAGGGCCTTGGCGGGATCCTCGTGCACCTCGAAGAAGAATCCGTCCACGGCCGTGGCGGCGGCCCGGGCCAGGGTGGGGATCATGTCCCGGGCCCCGCCGGTGGCGCTGCCCAGGGCGCCGGGCTTCTGCACGCTGTGGGTGGCGTCGAAAATGACCGGGCAGCCGGTCCGGCGAAGGTGCGGGAAGGACTGAAAATCCACCACCAGGTTGCCGTAGCCGAAACTGGAGCCCCGCTCGGTGACCCACACCGGGCCGTGGCCTGCATGGCTGCGCACCTTCTGCACCGCGTGCTGGAGATCCCAGGGGGCCAGGAACTGGCCCTTCTTGATGTTCACCGGGCGGCCGGTGGCCGCCGCGGCGAGCAGCAGATCCGTCTGGCGGCAAAGGAAGGCGGGAATCTGCAGCACGTCCACCGCCTCGGCCACCGGCCCGCACTGGACCGATTCATGCACATCGGTGAGCACCGGCACGCCGAGCCTGGAACGCACCTCCGAAAGGATGTCCAGCCCTTCGGCCATGGGCGAGCCCCGGTAGCTGGCCAGGGAGGTGCGGTTGGCCTTGTCGAAGCTGGCCTTGAAGATGAGCGGGATGCCCCGCGCCTCGGCCAGGTCCACGAGCTGGGCGGCCAGGAAATGGGCGTGGTCCCGGGACTCGATGACGCAGGGTCCGGCGGTCAGGAAGAAACTGCGGTCCGTGAACGGGCTGGCGAAATCCATGGCGGCCTCTTTCCTTCGGCAAGAACCTCCAGGCAGTATAGGCGGCGTCCCGCTCGGGCTCCAAACTGTAATAAAATGGCAACCTGAGAGGCCCACAATGGCAAAGAACCTGATGACGGACGACCTCAACTGCCGTCTCGTCGCCGCCCTCCAGAAGGAGGGCCGCATGAGCCATGCGGAACTGGCCGAACGGCTTGGCGTCAGCCGGCCGACCGTCATCGACCGGGTCAAACGGCTGGAGGCCGAGGGCGTCCTTGGCGGCTACAGCGCGCTGGTCACCCCAGCTTCGGTGATGAAGCCGTGCGTGGCCTTCGTGGCGGTGCGCTACCAATCCGGCAACGATGATGCCCTGGAGGAGCGGTTCATCCAGGCCTTGGAACGCGAGCCGGACGTGCTGGCCGCCTACACCATCGCCGGGGAGGACAGCCTGCTGCTGAAGATCGTCGCCGAATCGCCCATGGGCGTGCACCAGCGGCTGCGCCGGATCCGCTCCCTGGGCCCCCACGTCACCACCCGGACGATGATGATCCTCAAGACTTATTTCGAAAAGAACGGCCCTTCCCCGTTCGTCGAGGAAATCCCGTGACCCAGGGGATAAACTCATAATCATGATGCCCAAGACCACCGCCCTCGTCCTCATCGCCGCGCAACAGGGGTGGGACGAACCCTACTGGGGCGAGCGCAACAACCCGGGGGCCGAAGGAACTCAGGCCGCCCTGATCCAGGCGTTCAGGGCGGGCGGGCTGCCGGTGGTGCATATCCGCACCGATTCCCGCGATCCCAACTCTCCGCTTTATCCCGGCGAGCCCGGCCACACGTTCAAGCCCGGGACCGCCCCTCTGCCGGGCGAGGCCGTCCTGCCCAAGGCCGGACACAGCGCCTTCATCGGCACCGGCCTGGAGGAGCACCTGCGCCAGCAGGGCGTCGACCGCCTGGTGATCGCCGGCTTCACCACCAACCATTGCGTTTCCAGCACCGCGCGTTCCGCCTGCGATCTCGGTTTCAAGACCGTGGTGGTCCGGGACGCCTGCGTCGCCTTCGAACTGGATGATGTCGACGGCAACCGGGTGCCGGCCCAGACCCTGCACGAGGTGGGGCTGGCGGAACTGCATGGCGAATTCGCCATGGTCCTGCCCGCCGAAGCCATCCTCCAGTTGTTGTAGCCCCATGGACGCTCCGCTCCTGCTCGCCCTGGCCCGGGCGCGACTGAATGACGGCCAGGGCTCCATCCAGGGCGCATGGGCGAGCCCGCGCGCCCTGGCCCTGCTCTGGGCGCCGGACCGGCGGGCCGGACTGGAACCGGGCATGGCCTGGATCTTCATTCTCAACCCGGCGCCCGAACTGTGGCTGCTGCATGAGCGCGATGAAGCCTACCTGATGCTCAAGGCCGAAGCCAAGCCCGACCTTTCCCGGCGCTGGATGCTGGAGCTCAAGGGCACGCGGCTCACCGAAGTGGCGGGCGATCCGCGGGAACGCTGGCTGGGCCTTGTGCTGCGGCGCACCGCCATCACCGGCCGGATCGAGGCGGCGCGGCTCTCGTTCCAGGCGATACCGGGCCGGGCCGGCCTGCGCCTGGACGGGCTGGACCTCAACCCGGCCCGCATGGGCATGGGCCACCTGTTCCCGCCCGAAGCCCCGGAACCGCAGGGCGATCCTCCGCCCTATCGCCGATTCCTCGAACGCTTCGGCCCGGACGCGGAAGCGGCCCTGGCCGGCCGGATCCCGGACCTGCTGCCCGGCACCGGCGGTTTGCTGGCCCGGCACCGCGCCTGGTCCATGGACCGGGCCGCCAAGCAGGTGCTTCTGCCGCGCCAGGCGGGCGCCGACCGCAGGCTCCTGGCCGAGCGCAAGCGCCTGGATCGCCTCCGCGACGCGCTGGGCCGGGACCGGGAACGGCACACCCTGGCCCTCGGCCTGCGGCCCCGGGCCCAGGCCCTGGCGGGCGAGCTCTACCGGCTCCGGGGCGCCTGCGGCAAGGCCGAACTCCTGGACGGCAGCATCATCGAACTGCCCGAAGGGCACCGGGCCGAGGACACCGTGCAGCGCTGGTTCACCGCAGTGAAGCGGGCCGAGCGCGGCCTGGCCCGGGTGGCGGAACTGGAAGGCGACCTGGAGCGGCAGATGCGTGCCCTGGCGTTGCGCGAAGCCCAGCATGAGGCCGGGGTGCCGCCCCCTCCCGCCAAACCCCCCAAGCACACCGCATCAGGCAGGAAGACCATGGACAAACCGGAAAAACGCAAAGACGGGCGAGCCGACGGCAAAGGCAAGGCATTCCGCAGCGTCAACGTCGAGGGCTTCGAAGTCCTCATCGGCAAGGGTGACGCCGACAACGACCAGCTCACCTTCAAGGTGGCGGAACCCCACGATCTGTGGCTGCACGTCGCGAACACGCCGGGCAGCCACGTGGTGGTCCGGAACCCCGAGCGCATCGCCGAACTGCCCCGGGCCCTCATCGAGCGGGCAGCCGAGTTGGCGGCCTTTTTCAGCAAGGCCCGGGACGGCGGCAAGGTGGAAGTGCACTACTGCCGCTGCGCGGACGTCTCGAAGCCGCGCGGCTTCCCCCCGGGCAAAGTCATGTTGAAGCAGTGGAAGAGCTTGCGCGTCTACCCCAAGGAATGACGGGCTACTTGACCTCGATGTCCCGCAGGTCCTTGCCGGGCTTGAAGCGGATGCTCCGGCCCTTGGGGATGTCGACGCTGGCTCCGGTCTTGATGTTGCGCCCCATGCCGCGCTTCCGGGGGCGGGGTTCGAACACGCCGAACCCGCGGATCTCGATCCGATGCCCGTCCAGGAGGGCCTTCTTCATGCGGTCCGTCAGAAGATCCACCACCTGGAGGGCCGTTGCCTTGGAAACAGGCAGGGTCTGCATCAATGTTCCGGCGATATCGATCTTTATCATGAATGCCTCAGCTTTTGGGGGGTGATGAAGGGCAGCTTGGCTACGGGGTGAAGGGAAGGGTGCAACATTAATATCAGGTGACAGATACCAAGGGAAGGTTCATTCCAAAAAAGATCGATCTCGGTCACCTCAAATTTCAAGACTTAGGATCCGGGGCCACCCTGCCGGAACGACCGCGGGAAACCCCCCAGCCATCCCCGGTAAGTATTCAAAATCTGAAAATACGTCCTTTGCTTATGACTTTCAATCTCTTTCGAGGTCGCTGCCGGCTCCGCCGCCATGGATGCCGGGCGGGCTGCTCCGGGCTGGCTCCAATTGTTTCATTTTTTTATTATTTTTTAATTTTCCAAGCCTGGCCATCCGCATCGGCCGCCGCAATGCGCCGGGAATCAGGTATTCTTCTCCACCTGGAGCAATTACCCTTGGAAGACCTGGATCTGTTTTTGGAAAAAGCGTTGGCGGCGGTGAAACATCCGCAGGAGAGGAAACGCGCGGAAGCCCTGCTGACGCGCTGGTCGGCCATCTGGCCCGGGCCCCGGCGCAACCTCACCTGCACCTTCTCCAATCACGGCGCGTTCCTGCACTTCAACCAGATGATCGGTTCCACCTGGTCCCACGTGTTCACCTTCCACGCGGCCCCGCGGCACGGCCTGTCCATGCGCGGGCCCGACACCGACCGCGTGCGCAAGGCGCACAAGGACCGGGACCATCGCCTGGACCGCGAGGGGCTGGACGCCGTGTTCGCGGCCTGGTCCGCCCATCCGGAAGCCCGTCCGGCCGGAAACGCCATCGAACTCTACCTGGACGAAGCCGCCGACGAGGTCTGGGAAGCCTGCCTGCAGGCGGTCCTGCCCCTCAAGTAGGCCATCGCGCAAACCAGCCGGTAAGCGCGGTCAACCGCCCAGGTGGAACATCTCGGCCCTGGGCAGGTGCACGGTATCGGCGCTGCGCAGTTCGGAGTAGCGGTCGTCCCGGAGCTTCCACCGGGCCTCCAGGAGGGCGCGCAGGTCCTCATCGGAAGCGCCGCCGCGCATGAAGGTCTTGAGGTCGAGGCCCTCGTTGGCGAACAGGCAGGTGAACATGACGCCGTCCGCCGACAGGCGGGCACGGTCGCAGCCCGCGCAGAACGGTTCGGTGACCGAGGCGATCAGGCCCAGCTCCCCCGCGCCGTCACGGTAGCGCCAATGCTGGGCCACGCAGTTCCGGTTGGCCTTCCAGACGCGCTCGATGGGCCAGCGCCGGCCGATCATCTGCGCCACCTCGCCGGCGGGCACGACATCGTCGAGGCGCCAGCCGTTGCGGGTGCCCACGTCCATGAACTCGATGAATCGCAGCGTATAGCCCTTCTCCCGGGCGAACCCGGCCAGGGGCAGGATATCCGCGTCATTGACGCCCCGGCGCAGCACGCAGTTGAGCTTGGTGTACTGGAAGCCGGCGCGGTCGGCCGCCTCAAGCCCGTCCAGCACCCGCTCCACGGGCACCTGCGCATCGGTGTTGGCCTGGAACCGGACCGGGTCCAGGGAATCCAGGCTCACGGTCAGGCGGTCCAGCCCCGCCTGCTTCAGGGGCAGGGCCAGCGCGGCCAGCATGGAACCGTTGGTGGTGAGGGTGGTCTCGCGCAGGCCCGGCAAGGCCTTCAGCGCGGCCACGAGCAGAGGCAGTTCCTTGCGCAGCAGCGGTTCGCCGCCGGTGAGGCGGATCTTCTCCACCCCCAGCCCGATGAAGATCCGGGCGAGCCGCAGGATCTCCTCGAAGCTGAGAATTTCCTTGCGCTCCAGGAACGCGAAACCCGCTCCGAAGTCCTCCCTTGGCATACAGTAGGGACAGCGGAAGTTGCACCGGTCGGTCACCGATACGCGAAGGGCCCTGAGTGGCCTGGAAAGGGAATCAAGTGGCCCCATGCATCCAGATTACGGCAATCTTCCGGCCCATTTGGGGCAAAATGAACATCAACTCAATCGGATGAACCATGGCCTTTCTTTCCAGATTTTTCAGCACCCCTGAACGCAAGCCGCTCACCAGCCTCGAAGAGGTCCTCGCCGCCAGGGGCATTCCCGCGGATCTGCCGGGCCTGGCCGGGCATCGGGAGGAATTCCTCCACCTGAGCGAAACCGAGCGTGGGCACTGGGGCGATGCCTTGAAGGAATTGGTGGCGCACGGCTGGTCGCTGCCTCCCCTTTGGCAGGATGCCCAGTATGATCTCGCCCCGCGCCTGGTGCCGGTCTGGATGGCCGAGCGCGACGGCTATTTCTTCAGGCCCTTCGTCGAAGGCCTCGCCCTGCGCATGGTGGTCAGCGGGCAGACCATGCCCGCCGCCTGGCTCACCCTTTGGGGGGTCACCTGGGAGGACGTCCTGGACCGGAGCCTGGACCAGTTGCGCGAGCGCTCCCAGGGCACCCCGTTCCAGCGCCAGCCTTCGGGCATCTACCGGGGCGCCTTCGCCGACGGCCAAAGCGCCTCGCGGTTCCTCATGCCGTCCCTGTGGAGCGGCCTGTTCCCGGGCCAGAACACCTTCCTCGCCATCCCGACGGAGGATGAACTGCTCGTCGCGCCCCAGGTGCTGCTGCCCCAGCTGGTCGAAGCCGTCACCCGGTCGCTGGCAGGCCCCGGCCCCAGGCTCATGGGCACCATCTACCAGCAGGTGGGGCAGAACTTCCTCCCCGCCTCGCTGCAGGACCCCCACCCCATGGCCCAGCCCCAGCGGGAGTTGCGGCAAGCGGACCTGATCGACGCCTACCGCGCCCAGGAGAGCTGCCTGCCGGCCGAACTGGGCGTGCCGGCCCCGGCCGGCGTGGTTCGGACCCAGCAGGGGCGCTCCATCAGCTACAGCACCTGGCAGGAAGGCAAGCCCGTGCTCCTGCCGGAAACCGACCTGATCGGCTTCGTGGCCGCCAGCGGCCGCCCGCTGGGCATCTACTTCCGCCAGACCCTGCCGCGCATATCGGAAATCCATGGCACCACCGTGGACATCTGGGGCCCGCGCCGGATCCGCTACGAACGCTTCCCCACGGTCGCCCAGCTGGACCGCCTGGAATGTTTCGCCACCCCTGAGCAGATGGTGGAGCTGTTCAAGGGTCCCGGATCCGCCCGCCCCCGGGCGGCCAACGCCCCCATGGCGGACCGGGCAAGCTCCGGATCCCGGGCGGCCCAGGCCGCCAGCCCGGTGCCCGCCCACTTGCGCGGGCTCAGCCTCGGGATGCAGAACGACGAAGATTAGCGCCAATAGCGTCGGTATTGGGATTAGACCGGCTTAAGCCCCACCTTGGCGCGGATCAAGGTTTCGATTTCATCCGCCAGTTCAGGGTTGTCGGCGAGCAGCTTCTTGACGTTGTCGGCCCCCTGGCCCAGGCGCGAGTCCTTGTAGCTGTACCAGGAGCCGCTCTTCTGGATGATCTCCAGCTGGGTGCCCAGTTCCACCAGTTCGCCCAGGCGGCTGATGCCCTCGCCATACATGATGTCGAACGTGGCCACCTTGAGCGGCGGCGCCACCTTGTTCTTGACCACCTTCACCTTGGTCTTCTTGCCCACCACCGAGGAATCCTCGTCCTTGGCGGACACCAGGGGATCGCCGGTGTTGCCCTTGATGCTCTGGATGCTGCGCACGTCCAGGCGCACGGAGGCATAGAACTTGAGCGCGTTGCCGCCGCTGGTGGTCTCGGGGTTGCCGAACATCACGCCGATCTTCATGCGGATCTGGTTGATGAACACGACGCAGGTGTTGGTCTTGCTGATGGACGAGGTCATCTTGCGCAGGGCCTGGCTCATGAGCCGGGCCTGCAGCCCCACCTGCATCTCGCCCATTTCCCCATCGATCTCCGCCTTGGGCACGAGCGCGGCCACGGAGTCGATGACGATGATGTCCAGGGCGCCGCTGCGCACGAGCTGGTCGCAGATCTCCAGGGCCTGCTCTCCGCTGTCCGGCTGGCTGATGAACAGGTTGTCGATGTCCACCCCGAGGTTGCGGGCGTACTCGGGATCCAGGGCGTGCTCCGCGTCGATGTACGCGGCCAGGCCGCCCTTCTTCTGGGCCTGGGCCACCATGTGCAGGGCCAGGGTGGTCTTGCCGCTGGCCTCGGGGCCGTACACCTCCACCACCCGGCCCTTGGGCACGCCGCCCACGCCCAGGGCGGAATCCAGGGAGATGGAACCGGTGGAGATCACTTCGATCCCGTCCACATTCAAATGCTCGCCCAGCTTCATGATCGAGCCTTTGCCGAACGCCCGTTCGATGTCGGCGAGGGCCCGGTTCAAGACTTTCAGGCGGTCATCCTGTTCATTGGTGGTGGCGGCCATGGGAACTCCGGAAGGCGGGGGGGAAACAGGGCAATGCCGTTTGGGGCTTGTCCAAGGATGGGGCCCAAAAGCGAAAAAAACAAGAAATTTCTTTTCTCGCCCGGGATGGCCGATACACCCTTCAGGACAGCCACCCGATAGTATGGAAGGAATCCGCTCCGCCGCGCAGAAAGCCTCCGACCCCCCGATGGAATATCACCCCCACCTCGCTCAGCAGCTTGCTGCTTTGGCAGACTCCGGTGCCGCGTTGCCGGAAGGGCCCGCCTGGGCCGGGTTCCTGGCCGGGCTGAACGGGCTGTTGGCCAAGGCGCTGGATCCGGTCGCGCCGGACCAGGACCTGGCGCGCTACAAGTCCCTGGTCGACCACCTCAAGGAGGCGGTGTTCCAGATCGACCGGGACGGCGCCTGGGCGTTCCTGAACCCGGCGTGGGAGGCCATGACCGGCTTCCCGGTGACGGAAAGCCTGGGCACGCCGTTCCTGGACCACATGCACCCGGTGGACCAGGCGCGCTACCTCAACCTGCTCACCAGCGCCATGGACGCCGCGGAGGACACCGTGCGCGGCGAGTTCCGCTTCCGCGCCAAGGCCGGCCACTACTTCTGGGTGGAGATGTACACGCGCATCACGCTCGGAAGCGAGGGCGTGGTGACCGGCGTATCCGGCACCATGACCGACATCACCGAACGCAAGCGCTCCCAGGCGGCCCTGGGCGCCCTGAATTCAAGGCTCCGGGCGCTGATCGAGAACATGCAGGGCGCCATCCTGGTGGAGACCGCCGACCGCCGGATTTCGCTGCTCAACGAGCCGTTCTGCCGGATGTTCGAGGTGCCGGTGCCGCCCCAGCTGCTGGCCGGGAGCGAGGCGCTGGAACTGCTCGAGCTGATCCAGCCCCAGTTCCAGGAGCCGGAGACCTTCCTTTCGCTCCAGGCCGCGCTCCTGGCCCGGCGCGAAGGGGTCACCGGCGTGGAGCTCGGCCTGGCCGACGGCCGGATCCTGTCCATGGACTTCGTCCCGATCGAAGCGGGCGAGGAGTTCAACGGCCACTTCTGGCAGTTCCACGACATCACCGAACGCCGGCAGTCCGAGGAGAAGCTGGCCCGGGCCGCGCTGGACCTGGAAATGAAGAACTGGGAACTGTCCCACGCCCGGGACGAGGCGGTGCGCATGGGCGGGCTCAAGTCCGAGTTCCTGGCCAACATGAGCCACGAGATCCGCACGCCCATGAACGGCATCATCGGCATGACCGAGCTCCTGGTGAACACCAGCCTCAGCGACGAGCAGCGGGACTACGCCTCCACCATCAGGGCCAGCGCCGCCACCCTGCTCCGCCTGATCAACGACATCCTGGACTTCTCCAAGATCGAGGCCGGCAAGCTGGAACTGGAGCGCATCCAGTTCGACCTGCACGGCCTGCTGGACGACCTGCTGGCCATCCTGGGGGTCAAGGCCCACGACCGCGGCATCGAACTGGCCACCTGGGTCTCGCGCGAGGCGCCGACCCTGCTCATGGGCGATCCCATCCGGCTGCGCCAGGTGCTGTCCAACCTCGCCGACAACGCCATCAAGTTCACCAGGGCCGGGTCGGTGCTGATCCGGGTGCGCCTGGAGGGGCGCCAGGGGTCCGCCGTCACGCTCCGCTTCGAGGTGGAGGACACGGGCGCCGGCATGCGCGAAGAGGTGGCCGCCAAGCTGTTCCAGTCCTTCTACCAGGGCGACTCCTCCACCACCCGCAAGTACGGCGGGACCGGCCTGGGCCTGGCCATCTGCAAGCGCATCGCCGAGCTCATGGACGGCGCCATCGGCGTGAGCAGCACCCAGGGACAGGGCAGCCTGTTCTGGTTCACCGCCCGTTTCCAGGCGCAGGAGGAACAGGCCTTCTGGCTGCCCGAGACCCGGCCCCGCTTCTTCCTGGCCGGCCTGCCCGCGGCCAGCGGCGGCTTCATGGACGCCCAGCTGCGCGAATGGGGCTTCGAATCCGAAAGCCTCGAACCGGGCGGTCCGGCCCTGGAACGGCTCCGGGCCGCCTGCGGCGCGCCGGGCCAGGAGGCCTTCCTGCTCTTCAACGGCGCGGCCGGGTCGGCCCCGGCGGACCTGCCCGGGTTCGTCCAGGCGGTCCGCGCCGACCCGGCCCTGGCCGGGCTCCGGCTGGTGCGGGCCCATTCCCCCTACGACAAGGACGGCGGTTCCCAGCCCACCGGCCTGCCCATCACGGAATTCCTGCCCCTGCCCATGCGCAGGGCCCACCTGAGGACCCTGCTGGAAGGCCACCGCGGCACCCTGCCCGCGCCGGTGGCGCCCGGACCGCTGCCGATCGCCCCCCCGGCGCTGTCCGGCATGCGCATCCTCCTGGCGGAGGACAACCTTGTGAATCAGCGGGTGGCGCAGGCGGTACTGAAGAAGCTGGGCCTGCGCGCCGAGTTGGCGGTCAACGGAGTGGAGGCGTGCGCGGCGGCGGCGGCCCGGACCTTCGACCTCATCCTCATGGACTGCCAGATGCCGGAGATGGACGGCTTCGAGGCGACCCGGCAGATCCGGCAGCGGGAGGGCGGCGGCCGCCGCGTGCCGATCCTGGCCATGACGGCCAACGCCATGGCCGGGGACCGGGAGCGTTGCCTGGAGTCCGGCATGGACGACTACCTGGCCAAGCCCATCACCATCCTGGACCTGAAGGAGGCCCTCATGCGCTGGCTGCCCCCGCCCGTACCCGCACCCTAGGAACCCATGGCCAACGATCCGCGCACCCTCGAAGACGACCTCGCCATCCGGATCATCCTCCAGCGCCTGTGCCTGGCCGGAATGAAGGTATCCCTGGCCGCCCGCGACCTGCGTTCGCCCTTCCAGATCCTCGCCCAGGAGGCCGAGCGCATCCTGGTCTCCATGCCGGCCCAGGATATGCAAGCCTGGGCCCTGCCGCTGGGCGAGAAGGTCTCGCTGGCCTTCCAGGACCGCGGCTTCGGATACGAATCGGTGGTGACCTTCAAGGGCGCTGCGGAGTGGGAGGGGATCCGCTGCGCCACCCTCTCCGTGCCCCGGTTGCTGCGCCGGTCGGATGACAACCGGCTGGCCCACTTCGCCCCCGACACCGCCCCGAAGGTGACCTTCACCAACAACCGGAATTCGCTTCTGGACGGCCAGATCAAGGGCCTGGGCCGGGACGGCTTCGAAATGGTCATGCAGGATCCCACCCGGAAGATCCAGGAGGTCCTGCGCCTGGGCGAGGAGTCCACCCTGGACCTGGCCCTCGAGGACGATCTGAAGATCACCGCCCACGCCCTGGTCGCCTACTTCGGCGAAGACTACGTGGGCATGCGCTTCACCGACCGGGTCGAAAAGAGCGCCCTGGACCAGTATCGCAATTGGCTGGACGGCCAGCAGCGGCTCCAGGCCCAGCGGGACCGGGAAAGCTACCAGTCCGGCGCCGGACGCCCGTCCCACCGGGAAACCCAGGGCGCGGCGCTGCCCCAGGCTGCGGACCTGGGTGGACCGGGACCCGGCCATCCTCATCCTGACCGAACGCGAGGATTTCGCCCGGCGCATGGCCGAGGCCCTGGGCCGCAAGTTCGGCGTCCTGAGCCTGGACTACATCAAGGGAAGCCTGAGGCCCCTGCTGCTTGGCCCCGAGGCCCCGGGGAACGGCTGGGGCCGAGCCCGGCTGATCGTCATCCACAACCACCTGCGCCTGGTGAGTCCGTTGGAGCTGTCCCGGCAGGTGGTGGAGCAGGAGAAATGCCCCCTGCCGGTCCTGCTCGCCGGCACCGAGGAGGATGTCGATCTCAAGCGCAACCGCGCCCTGGCGGCGGGCGCCGTGGACTACGTGCCGGTGGAACCGTTCAGGATCCTGGCAGTGCTGCGCAAGCTGGACGAGACCCTCAAGCTGTTCGAAGGCTAGTGATCGCCCTCCCACTGTCCCATCCCCCCCCGTGCAAGCCCCCCTCAAAGCCTGACCTCCCGCCCCCGCCAGCGGTTCACCCCGCGCAACCGGTCGCCGAAGGCCAAACAGATGCCGGCCGCCACCAGCAAGCCGCTGAGCGGCCATAACGCCCACGCCAGGTCGGCGGCGCGCCCGGTGAAGCGCTGGTGCACCTCGGCCACGAGCGGCGGCACCAGCAGCCACAGCAGGACCCCGAGCCCGGGGTGCCCCGCGCCGGCCACCAGGACGCACCCGAGGGTGCCGAGCAGCACCGCGGCCGCTATCAACGGGGCCAGAGGGAACAGGTAGGGCAGGCCAAGCAGGTTCTTGCGCGACCCCGCGACCACCTCGCGCCACCCGTGGTACATGCGCAGGTGCAGATGCGGCCCGCCCAGCGCCATCCGATTGAGGAACCCGGCCTGCTTGATCCGGTAGGCAAGCATCATGTCGTCCACGGCTTCCATCGGCGCGCCGGCGTGGCCGCGCACCGCGTCATAGGCGCCGCGCCGCACCAGGATGAAGCTGCCCACCCCGCAACAGCACCGGCTTCGGGGATCCGCGACCCGCAGCGGCGGCACCAGCCAGAGGAAGAACATGTTCGCCACCGGGAGGAAAAGGCGTTCGGACCAGGTCACCGTGTCGAAGGCAGGCAGCAGCGTGAAGAGGTCAGCAGGATGCTCCTCCAGGTAGGCGAACGCCCGGCGCAGCAGGTCCGGCGCGGCCTGGACGTCGGCGTCGGCGAACAGCAGCCATTCCGCCGCCAAGGCCTCGGGCTGCCGGCTGGCCAGGTCGAGCGCATGGTTCTTGCCCAGCCATCCCTGCGGCAGGTGGTCGTTGCGCAGCACCCGCAACCGGCCGGGATGGCGCTCGGCCCGTTCCGCCAGGATGTCCGGGGTGCGGTCGGTGGAGCCGTCGTCCACCACGACGATGCGCAGCCCCGGGCAGTCCTGGGCCAGCCACCCGTCCAGCGCCGCCCCCAGCTCCCGCGCCTCGTCGCGGGCCGGGATGCAGAGCACCACCGACGGCCATGGATCCGGCCGCCCGGGTCCCGACAGCCCGGCCAAATCCCGCAACCGGACGCGGGTGATCCAGGCCTCCACCCCCCAGACCAGGAGCAGCCAAACACCCAGCCAGGCCGACCACGACGACCCGGCGAACCCGCTGAAGGATGCTCGCATGAACATGCAGGTATTCTGAAGGGACCCGGGCTTCCGGTGAGATATTGATTTTCCATGGGGAGGTGCCGACTTGGTGTGCGCCATCTTCGGTTCCGAGCCGATCGGCACCATTCTGGCCCTGCTGGCGCTGCTCTGGGTGGTGGCCAAGCTCGGCGGCGAACTGGCGCTCCGCCTGAATTTCCCGGCCGTGGCCGGCGAGCTTGCCGCCGGCCTGGTGTTGGGCGCCCTCGCCCGGCACCATCCCGGGTTCCCCGCCGTCGCCGCTGATCCCGCGCTGGAACTGCTCGGCAATCTGGGGATCGTCGTCCTGATGTTCGCGGTGGGCCTGGAATCGACCGTGCCGCAGATGGTGCGGGTGGGCCCCGCCGCCTTCCGGGTGGCCCTCCTGGGAGTGGTCGCCCCGGTGGGCGCGGGCCTGCTGGTAGCCTGGCTGGTGCTGCCCGCGGACACGCCCCTCCTCGTGGACCTGTTCATCGGCGCCTGCATGTGCGCCACCTCCATCGGCATCAGCGCCCAGGTGCTCCGGCAGTTCGGCGCGGCCAAATCCAGGGAAGGGCGGGTCATCCTGGGCGCTGCCGTGATCGACGATGTGCTCGGCCTGCTGGTGCTCGGCGGCATCTCCGGCGCCGTGGCGGCGCAGGCGGGCGGCGCCATGGACTGGGGGCCGCTGGCGTGGAGCCTGGTGCTGGCCCTGGGCTTCCTGGGGGCCGCCCTCACCCTGGGCCGTTGGGCCACGCCGCACCTGTTCCGCCTGGCCAACCGATTCCGCAGCCAGCAGATCCTGCTGCCGGCGGCGATGGGGTTCGCCTTCCTCCTGGCCTGGCTGGGCAGCCTCGCCGGACTGGCGGCCATCGTCGGCGCCTACGCCGCCGGGCTCATCCTCGAGCCCGCCCACATCCAGGTCCTCGAGGAACGCGAACTGTTCCGCCTGGAGCAGCTGGTGCAGCCCCTGGTGGTGGTGCTCTCGCCGCTGTTCTTCGTGCTCATGGGCGCCCGGATCGACCCCGCCGCCCTGCTCCAGCCGCGCATCCTCGGGTTCACCCTGGCGCTGGCGGTGCTGGGCTGCGCCGCCAAGCTGGCGTCCGGCCTCGCCGGAGGAACCGGCCTCCGGCGCGATCTGGTCGGCTGGGGCATGGTGCCCAGGGGCGAGGTGGGGCTCATTTTCGTGGCCACCGGCAGCCATCTCCAGTTCGGCGGCCACCCCCTGCTCGCGCCGGAGATCCAGGCGGGCATCGTCGGCGCCCTGCTGCTCACCACCGTGGCCGGCCCCCTGGGCCTGGGCCGGGCACTGCGCCGCCGGGCCTAGTTTTGCTGCGGCGTCCGTTGTCCCGCCCGCCGTGCCTTGCGGTTGGCTTCGGGTTCCGTTTTTTTGCGCCGACCCACCGGCGCGTGGACCGCTTGCAACGTCCTCGCTGCGCTCCGGGCGATGCAAGCGGCCACGCTGCTCCTTCCCCCCGGGGCCGAGTCGATTCGTCTTCGTTTCATTGAACAAAATTCAAAAACAACCATCCTGGGACCCCGGTCATTCCAGGGAGCGGCGTCCTCGCCCCCATGCCGCCAACCGAAGGAACCCCCACCCCAGGCGGGGAAGGTCTGCGTGAGACCTTGGCGCACGTGCAGGAGGCGAAGCCGACGAGCATGCGGCAAGGCTCTCACGCACCGGTGGGTCGGCGCACCCGCACGGAACCCCAATCCAACCGCAAGGCGCGCCGGGCGGAACAACGGACGACACAGTCTGGCGCCCGGTTCATTTCAGCCGGAGGCGGCATCCCGCCACGCACAGCCAGGCCTCCTGGGCCGCGCCCGCCGAGCGCTGGTTCAGCCATCCGGCAAGATCGCGGAAGCGGCGCACCATGGGGTCTTCCGGCACCGTGCTCCAGCCCACCTCGTTGCTGACCAGCAGCACCGGCCAGGGGGCCTCGGCGAAGGCCTTCATCTGACGGTCCCAGGCTTCCAGGATGGCCCCGTCCGAAGCCTCCATGCGGTCCGCCAGCCAGAGGGTCAGACAATCCATCAGCACGCCCGACGGCGGCGGCACCAGGGCCGCCAAGGCCGCGGCCGGGTCCGCCGGAGCCTCCAGGGTGCGCCAGGAAGCGGGACGCTCGGCCCGGTGCCGGCGCAGCCGCTGCGCCATCTCCTGATCCGTGGGATCGGGCCGGTAGCTCGCCACGAACACCACCCCGGGGCCCCATTCCATGGCCTTCTGCACCGCCCAGCTGCTCTTGCCGCTGCGCACCGGCCCCGTGACGAAAAGGATCATGCCCATGCCAACATCATGACCCGGCCGCGCATCCTGGAGCCACGGGAAAGTCGGTGGCCGGGAAGGTCTTGCCTCGCCGATGCGAAATGGTATAATTCAGTGTGAGACAAAGAATAATTACAATTTTTTCATCATTCTATTTTTAATTTTTAAAGGGACCAACCCATGTTCCGAACGGCAGCCCCCTCCGGCCTGCTTGCGATTGCTCTATTTGGCGGCCTTCTATCCCTCCGGGTCCCTCCCCCGGACCCCTTGGCGGCTGCCGGCCGGACCAGCTATCTGGCCGTGGACAGCTCCGAACCCTTCGCCGCCGTGCGCGACCGCCTCGCCGCCGGCAAGGGCGCGGTGATGGCCCGTCAGCTGTCCCTGCTGGAGGCGCGCTACGACCTGGCCGACCGCCCCGCTCCGGGTGTCACCATGTCCCGGGGCAAGCCGGTGCAGGCCGGCGTCCGCGTGAAACTGCCCCCGGGCCTGACCTGGGACGCGCTGTCCCGGATGGATCCCGACACCATCCGGCAACGGGACCTGTTTCCCCCGGGTTTCCTGCCCTTGCCGCATCCCGATCACCCGGCCGGCGGGATGGTCTTCCCGCATTTCCAGATCGATGAGATCGCGCGCCAGGAACAGCGCGACCTGACCCGCTTCGACGTGGATTTCGACCTGCCCGAGCGGTTCCTGCCGGAATTCCCGCCGCCCCTCTATCTCACCTCCCGGCCGGACCTGGGGGACGTGTCGCGTGGCAGGCTCGTCACCCTGGACACCTTTTTCGAGCTGTTCAACGGCATCGTCAACCCCAAGCAGCTCGAGGGCCTGCGCCTGCTGCTCACGCCCTTTCCCCAGCAGCAGTTCAACGCCACCGACGACCGCCGGTCCCTGCGCCCCAGCCGCGGGGTGGCCTGCTTCGACTGCCACGCCAACGGCCACACCAACGGCGCCACCCACCTGACCGGCGAGCAGCGCCCCCAGGCCTTCCGCCATCGCAGCGACACCCCCAGCCTGCGCGGGGTCAACATCCAGCGCCTGTTCGGCTCTCAGCGGGCCTTGAAGTCCGTGGAGGATTTCACCGAGTTCGAGCAGCGCGCCGCCTACTTCGACGGCGATCCGGTGACCGCCACCAAGAAGGGCGTCAACATCCTGGAACGCGGCAGCCAGGTGCACGACATGGCCGAGTTCCAGGCGATGCTGGACTTCCCGCCGGCACCCAAGCTCAAGGTGGACGGCACCCTGGACCCGCGCCTGGCCACCGCCTCCGAGCGCCGCGGCCAGGACCTGTTCTTCGGCAAGGCCACCTGCGCCTCCTGCCATCCCGGGCCGTACTACACCGACAACTCCATGCACAACCTGCGCACCGAACGCTTTTTCCGGCCCCGGATGCAGGGCGGGGCCATGGCCGGCGCCGACGGACCCATCAAGACCATGCCGCTGCGGGGCATCAAGGACTCTCCGCCGTACCTGCATGACGGCCGCCTGCTCACCCTCGAGGACACGGTGGCGTTCTTCGACCTGGTGCTGGAGTTGAAACTCAAGCCACAGGAAAAGGCGGACCTGGTGGCCTTCCTCCGGCAGTTGTAGCGGAGCGCCCATGGGCTTCCTGGCGCTCGCGTACGCCCTGCTCTGCTACCTGGCGTTCCTGGGCACTTTCGGCTATCTGGTCGGCTTCGTGGGCGATCTCGGGCTGGCGCGTTCGGTCTCGGTCGGGCCAACCGGCCCAACCGGCCCGGCCGGTTGGGCCCTGGCCACCGACCTCGCGCTGGTCGGGCTGTTCGGCTTCCAGCACAGCCTGATGGCGCGTCCAGCCTTCAAGCGGGCCTGGACCCGGTACGTGCCGCCGGCGCTGGAACGCAGCACCTATGTGTTGTTCTCGAGCCTCGCCCTGATCCTCCTGTTCCGCTGCTGGCGAGCCATGCCCCAGTCCGTATGGGACATCCGCCAGCCGCTGCTGCGCCTGGCCGCCACCACCGGGTTCTGGGGGGGCTGGACCCTGGCGTTCGCCAGCAGTTTCCTGATCAGCCACCTGGACCTGTTCGGCCTGCGCCAAGCCTGGTGCCTGTTCCGCCGGGTGCCCTGCCGGGAGCCGGAATTCCGCGTCAACGCCGTCTACGCCCGGGTCCGGCACCCCCTCATGCTGGGCTTCCTGGTGGCCTTCTGGTCGACGCCGGCGATGACCCTGGGCCACCTGGTGTTCGCCCTGGGGTCCAGCGGCTATATCCTGGCCGGCACCCTGCTGGAGGAGCGCGACCTGCTTAGGGCCCTGGGGCCCGGATATGCCCGGTACCGGCGTGCCGTGCCGCGCTTTTTCCCCTTGCCCTGGCGGATCCGCGGTGGTCGCGCCGGGCCTCCGGAGTAACGGCGCAGCCGACGCGGAATCCAAGCTATCGGGCGGACTTGCCCAGGGCGAAACGGATGTATACGTCCCGTGGCTTCAGGGAATCGGAGATCGGCGACATCGACGTGATCCGCCGGGGGAAGCTGTTCCACCTGTTCCATCTGGTGCTGCCCAACCATGACTACATCGCCCACGCCGTCTCCCCGGACGGCATGTCCTGGAAGCGCACCCGCAACGCCATCTTCACCGGCGAACCGGGCTCCTGGGACGACGACATGCTATGGACCATGCACGTCTCCTTCAACCCCGTCCTCCGGCTCTACGAGATGTTCTACACCGGCCTGCACCGGGCGGAGCACGGCTTCGTCCAGCGCATCGGCCGGGCCGTCTCGCGCAATCTGGAACGCTGGCGCAAGGAGAACGAACTCAACCTGCCGCTGCTGCCCACCGGGGTCCATTACGAGGGGCCGGGCTTCAGCGAGCGGGGCTGGATCTCCTTCCGCGACCCGTTCCTGGTGCGCAATGAGCGGCAGGACTGGATGCTGCTCTGCGCCCGGGTGATCGGCGGCCAGGTGAGCCGGCGCGGATGCGTGGGGCTGGTGCGGCGCGCCGCCGACGCCTACGTCATCGAACCGCCGCTGTTCTTCCCGCGCATGTTCGACGATATCGAGTGCCCCTGCCTGGTGGAGCTGGGCGGCACCTACTACCTCATCGGTTCGATCCGGGAAGACATCGAGGTGCACTACTGGTATTGCGATGCCTTCCGCGGCGAATACCGGGCCTTCAGCAACAACATCCTCATGCCCAGGGGCAACTACGCGGCCAGGGTCATGCGCGACGGGCCCAGCGTGCTGGTCTACGCCTTCTACATCGACGGACTCAACGTGGAGAGCGGCACCCGCAGCCTGCCGCCGCCCAAGGAGCTGCGCCGGCGCGCCGACGGCAAGCTGGAACTGGTCAGCTGCCACCGCTGGCCGGAAAAGGCGCGCGGCGCCGCCCTGGCCCAGAAGGAGCCGCTGCGGCCTTCCCTGGACAATCCCACCGCCGCCTGCCACACCCAGGGCGAACGCCTGCGGTTCGCCTGCCGCAGCGGGTTCGAGGTGTTCACCGTACCGGTGGCCGAGCCGTTCTGGATCTGGGAGATGGAGTGGCAGACCCTGCAGCCGGGAGGCTGCGGCCTGGTGTTCGATCTGGATGATCATTTGAATGGTTATTTCATTACCCTTGACACCGAACGCGGCTCGGCCCAGATCCGCGCCTGGGGCAGCCGCCCGGAGCGGGTGTTCCAGAACTACATCTACGACGGGCTGCAATGCGGGGCGTCGTCCCCGGCCGGATAGGGATAGCGCAGGGCGTAGTGGCGGATGCCCTCGAGCACCCCGCCCGCGAACGGGCTGGCGGCGAAATAGACCCGGGCCCGGCCGCGCAGGGGCGCCAGTTCCGGGCTGTGGTTGGCGACGACGATGCCCAGCATGTCCCCCAGCAGCATGTCCCGGTCGTTGCCCGAATCCCCGGCGGTCAGCACGTGGTCCAGGGCAATCCCCCATTTGAAGGCCAGGTAGCGCACCGCCTGGCCCTTGGAGGCGCCGCGCGGCAGGATGTCCAGATGCCGGCTCTGGGAATACACCAGGTTGGCCTGCAGCCCGGCGCGGTGGATGACCTCCTGGAGGGTCCCCAGCCCGGGCATCCGGCCCGGCCGCACGTGGTAGCTGAGCTTGAACGGCCCCTGGGCGCGCCGCCCCTGCAGCGCCAGGCCGGGGATGTCCCTGAGCGCCGCCGCCAGGTCCTCGCGGCGCCAGCCCCGGCGGATGTGCTCCTCCCATCCCAGGTCGCGGATCGCGTTGCGCCCGTACCGGATCTCGGTGCCGATGCCGCTGATCACCACATCCGGCGCCGGCATCCCCCATTCCCGCAGGATGTACTGGGCGCTTTCCAGCTTGCGCCCGGTGGCCACCCCGAAGGCCATCTTGCCGCCCTGTCCGCGGATCCAGTCCAGGAAACGCTCCAGGGCGGGCCGGTCGCCGAGCAGGGTGCCGTCCAGGTCGCACACCAGCACCCCCTCGCTGTGCAGGAACGGCGAACGTTCCCCGCCTGAACTGGCCGAAACCCGCTCCCGGCGCCGGCGCTTGCGCTCCCGGCGCAGGATCTGGGCGACCACCTTGAGGTAGCGTCGGACATGGGCGTCCCAGGTGTAGATGTTGCGCACGCCGCGCAGGCCGTTGCGGCTCCAGGCGGCCCAGCGCGCGGGTTCGGCCAGGGCCTCCTTCAGCGCGGCGGCCAGGGCCTGGTCGTCGGCGGGTTCCACCACGAGCCCGTTGCGGCAGTTGGCCACGATGTCGCGGGGGCCGCCGCTGTCGGTGGTGACCACCGGCAGTCCGGAGGCCGCCGCTTCGATCAGCGTGAGGCCGAAACCTTCGCTGGTGGACGGGTTGGCGTAGATCCCCCGGCGCGCCACCGCGAGCCGGTAGAACTCCGGCACTTCCGCCGGCAGGTGGTTCCGTGGGAACGCCACGGAGCCGAACAGGTCCAGGCGGTCCAGGGTGCGCAGCAGCTCCTCCCAGGTGGCCCGGCCCTCCGCGTCCAGGTCCGCGATGTCCTCATGGCTGCCCGCCAGCAGCACCAGGTTGGCCCGCGCGCGCAGTTCCGGGTCGGCGAAGGCCCGGACCAGCCCGAGCAGGTTCTTGGATGGCACCGGGCGGCCGATGCACAGGACCACCGGGCGCCGCGCATGCGCCAGGAACCGGTCGACCTTGCCGGCCACCCCGGGATCGGCCCCGCGCCGCCCGGGCGGGGCGAAGCGGGAGGTGTCGGTGCCCGGCGGCACCACCACCGCCCGGCGCGGGCTGAAATGGGAATACAGGCCGTACTGCCCCCGGATCTCCTGGCGCGTGCTCGCCAGCACCCGGGAGGCGTAGCGCAGCGTCTCCTCCTCGGCCTCGATCCGCCGGCCGAAATGGAAGGACCGCTCGAGGCCGGGCAGTTTGCCACCGGCTTCCAGCATGCGCGCCAGCTTGCACCGGCCCAGGGAATGCCCGGTATGCACGAACGGGATGCCGAGCAGCGCGGACAGCCTTGAAGCCACGTGGCCGGCGTCGGCGTAGTGGCTGTGGATCAGGTCCGGCAGCCTGGGCAGGGCGCGGGCATAGTCCAGGTAGCGGTCCACCAGGTGATCCAGGTGGTCCCACAGCAGCTCCTTGCGGATGTAGCGGCGCGGCCCGAAAGGCAGGCGGATGATCCGGGCGTGGTCCGCCAGGACTTCTTCCGGGCGGGCGTACTCCGGGCCCACGGCGGCGTCCTCCACCATCCGGGTCAGCAGGTCCACCTGCGCCACGTTCTCCTGGCGAGCGAGGGCGCGGGCCAGCTCCAGCACGTAGAGCACCTGGCCGCCGGTATCGGGATCGCGCCCCAACTCCGGGTCGGTGCCCCGGATCAACCCGTGCACGCTGATCAAGAGCAGAACGATCCCGCTGTCCTTCATGGCGCCTCCCGACAACCGGAATCGTCGGTCCGGTGCTCAGTGAGATGCCGTTTGCCGGCTAGGCGTTCCCTTTCAGCCCGATGGCCACGGCCACCTCGCGCATGCCTTCGATGGTGTCTTCGGTCAGCGTGGGCAGGTCGACGCCGAGCATGGCGGCGCCCCGCTCGATCACCCCGCGGTCCACCCCGGCGGCGAAAGAGCGCTCCTTCCAGCGCTTCAGGACTGATTTCACCGGCAGGTCCAGCACGCTGCGGGACGGCCGGACCAGGGCGGCGGCGGTCACCAGCCCGGTGAGCTCGTCGATCGCGTAGAGGGTCTTCTCCATGAGCGAGAGGGGCTCCACTTCGGAGCAGATGCCCCAGCCGTGGGAGACGACGGCCCGCACGTAGGCTTCGGGCCACCCGTGGCGCTCCATGATCTCCCTGGCCTTGACGCAGTGCTGGTCGGGGAAGCGCTCGTAGTCGAGATCGTGCAGCATGCCCACCAGCCCCCACATGTCCTCGTCCTCGCCGTGCTTGCGGGCCTGGTGGCGCATGACGCCCTCCACCGCCAGGGCGTGGCGCTGGAGGCTGTCGCTGGCGTTGTACTCCACCAGGAGCTGCCAGGCTGCTGCGCGGGTCGGGGTCTCGGTCATGGCTGTCCCTTTCTGATGGATCAATTATGGCAGTTCCAGGATCAGCGCGGCGTCCTTCCGGGCCTGCACCCCGAACACACCGAGGATGAGTTCCGGCGTGAGGACCGCCTCGGGCTCACCGAACCCCACCATGGCGCCCCGGTCCAGCACCAGCACCCGGTCGAAGCAGAGCGCCGTGCGCAGGTCGTGCAGGCTCACCAGCAGCATTCCGCCCTCGCGCGCCAGCCGCCTGGCCAGCTTCAGCACCTCCAGGGCGTGGCGCACGTCCAGGCTGGCCGCGGGTTCGTCCCAGAGTTGCAGCGGGGCGCCGGTGGCGAGGGCCCGGGCCAGGAACACCCGCCTGCGCTCGCCGCCGCTCAGCTGGGTGATGGGGCGGTCGGCGAGGTCGGCGATGTCCAGCGCGGCCATGGCTTCATCCATCCCGCGGCCGTCGTCGCCCCAGGCGTGGCGGCCCTGGGCCACCACCTCGCGCACCGGGAAGGCGAACTCCGCGTGGCTTTCCTGGCCCACCCAGGCCAGGGTGCGGCCCCGCTCCAGGAAGGGGATCCGGGCCAGCTCCCGGCCGTTCCAGCGGATCCGCCCCTGGGCGTGCAGCAGACCGGCCAGCACCTGCAGCAGGGTGGACTTGCCGGCGCCGTTGGGGCCCACCACGGCCACCATGAGCCCGGCCTCCAGGCTCAGGGACAGATCGCGCAGGCGCCCGCCCAGCGTCAGCCCTTCGGCCGTCAGCACGGGTTCCTCCGCAGCATCCAGAGCAGGAACGGGCCGCCCAGCAGCGCCGTCATCACGCCCAGGCGCAGGCCGCCGGGCAGGAACCGGGTGGGCAGATCGCACAGCAGCACCAGCGCCGCGCCGCCCAGCATGGACAGCGGCAGCAGCCGGCGGTGGTCGGGACCGAGGCCGAGACGCAGCAGGTGCGGCACCACCAGGCCGACGAAGCCGACCACGCCGCCCACCGCCGTGGCCAGGGCGGTGAGCACCGTGGACAGGGCGATCAGCTGCCAGCGCAGCCGGCGCACGTCCACCCCCAGGCTCTGGGCGGAAGGCTCCCCCAGGCTGAGCAGGTTCATGGGCCGGCCCAGGGGCAGCATGAGGGCGCAGCCCAGCAGCACCGGCGGCAGCCCGATCCACACGTGCTCCCAGGTGCGGTTCTCGATGCCGCCCATGAGCCAGAAGAGGATCTGCCCGCTCACCTGGAACTGCCCGGCGCGAGAGCGCGAGCAGGAAGCTGGTGCCGGCCCCGAAGATGGCGTTCAGCGCCACGCCCGACAGCAGCAGGTGCTCGGGGCTGGCGCCCCGGCGGGCCAGCAGCACCACCGCGCCGGTGGCCATGAAGGCGCCCAGGACCGAGGCTCCCGGCACGGTCCAGACCGTGGCGGCGCCGCCCAGCGCCAGGGCCGCCACCGCGCCCAGGGCGCCGCCGGCGCTGACCCCCAGCAGTCCCGGGCTGGCCAGGGAATTGCGGAAGAACGCCTGCATGGCCACGCCCGAAGCGGCCAGGCCCGCCCCCACCGCGATGCCCACCAGGGTGCGCGGCAGGCGCAGGTCCCAGACCACCGTGCGGGCCAGCTCGTCGCCGCGCCCGGCCAGGGCCTGGACCACCTCCCACGGCCGCAGGTTGGCGTCGCCCAGGGCCAGGGAGGCCAGGACCGCCGCCAGAAGCAGCAGGCCAAGGGCCGCGCCGGCGCCCAGGCCCTTCACCGGAACGCCTCCGGGTGCAGGGCGCGGGCCAGCCATTCGTAGGCGTCCAGGCGGGCCTGGCTGGTGCTCGCCATGAGCGCGCCGGGCATGGCCAGCACGTGGCCCTGGCGGAAGGCCGCCATGAACTTGTAGGGCGGCAGGTCGCGCAGGCGGGCCTGCAGGTCCATGCCCGGCTCCCAGGGCGCCACCAGCGCGTCCACCTGCCAGCCGAGCGCCTTCTCGCTGGGGGTCGGGGCGTGGCCCTTGAGGCCCTGCTCCGCCGCCACGTTCAGGGCCCCGGCATGGTCGCAGAGGTCCTGGAAGGTGGTGCCGCTGCCGGCGGTGAAGGGGTAGAAGCCCACCGCCAGCACCCGCACCGGCTTGCACCCCTTGAGCCGCGCGGCCAGGGCGGCCACCCGGGCCTGCCACTGCCGGACCAGCTGTTCCGCCCGCGCGCTCCGGCCCAGGGCCCGGCCGATGCTGCGCGCGTTGGCATACAGGTCGTCCAGGGAATCGAAGCGGTCCACCAGCAGCACCTCGACCTTGGCACGGCGCAGCAGGGCCACGGTCTCCGCCTGGGTGTACGAAGCGACCAGCACCAGGTCCGGCCGGAGCCGCAGGATGTCCTCCGCCTCGCCGTTGCGCAGGCAGGGGAAGGACCGGGCCCGTTCGGCCCCGGGGCTGTAGCGCGCGTCCCGGGCCAGGTGGCTGAGGGCGGCGATCTGACCCGGATCGGCAATCGCCATTAAAAGATCATCTGTCCCCACGGTCTGGCTCACCACCCGCTGGGGTCCCGCCGCCCCGAGCATGAGGGGAAAGGCGAGCAGGAGGGAGATGAGCAGACCGCGCATGCTAGAAACGGTAGCGCAGCTCGGCGGTCACCGTGGGCGGTTGGGCCGGGTAGCCGTAGATTTGAGAGGCGTCGTTCTGGAAGTCCCGGGCGCCGGCCAGCCATTGGGCCAGGGACGTCTTGGGCTGCATCAGATTGTCAGCGCGGAGGGTGAGCGTGAGGTCCTTGCGCGCCGACCAGGCCGCCGAAAGGCTCAGGTCGTTGTAATGTTCCTTGAATCCCCCGGCCAGCCCGTATTCGTATCGGGGCCCGACCCAGGACCAGCGGCCGTCCAGCCGGACGTCGCCGAGCACCCTGAAGACGTTGGCGCCCACGGTCTGGAAGGGCCGGTTCACCACGGCGGAACTGCTCAACTGCTGGCCCGCGGGCTGCTGCAGGTCCCGGGCTTCCTGGTTGCGGTAGAAGCCGCTGAGGCCCCAGACCTTGGTTTCGTAGCCGACCTTGAGTTCCGCCGACTGGATGCGCAGTTCGGAGTCGTTCTGATAGAGCCCGGAATTGCTGAACCAGCTAGGAATATAGGGGCCCAGTGCCGGGTTGTAGAAGACCAGGTTGGAATACAGCGTGCGGCCGAGTTCCAATCCCGCCTTCCAGGGCCCCGCGGCGTAGGTGACCCCGGCCTGGGCGGTGCGGCTCTTTTCGTTTTCCAGGGGCGCCCCTCCGTACTGGGCGTTGAACAGGGACTGGTACAGGAGGGGGTTGCTGAAGCCCGTGCCCGCGCTTGCATAGGCCCTGAAGCCCCCGGGCAGGGTCCAGTTCAGCCCCACCTTGCCGGTGGTCTGGGTGAGGCTGTTGTCGGGTGCGCCCGGCGCGGTCTGGCTGTCCCGCTCCGTGCGCAGGGAAGCGACCGCCCGCAGGCTCGGAAGCAGTTCCCGCTGCCCCTCCGCCAGGATGGCCATGTGCTTGGCCGAAGCGGCGAGCGTGCCGGTTTCGGAGGAATCGGGGCTCCGCGCGGTTTCATCCGACCCGTCCAGCCCCAGGGTCAGGGAGCCGGCGGAGGAAGGCTGCCATGTGACATGGCCCACGGCCTGGTTGCGCCGGCTCAGGTAGATGTCCGTGGGCAGGTCGGTGTTGGAGTTGGGCTCCAGCCGGTTCTGCAGCACCTGGCCGACGGTCAGTTCGCCGGATAGCACCGGGGAGAACTCGGTGCGCAGGGTGCCGCTGAGGATCTGGGTCCGGTTGAAGTCCTGCCGGTCCGCGTCGAAATTGTAGGAGCTGCGCGGGGCGGATCCGGCATAGACGATGGGGATCGGCACCCCGCTGTAGGTGTTGTAGTAGTTCACCGTGACCAGGGTGTCGGAGCCCAGCTGCCGGCCAGCCCCCAGGTAGGCCCCGGTGGAGCGGTACGGGTTGGACGGATCCAGCACCTGGTCCTCCCGCTGCGCCGCCGCCCCCATGCGCACCCACCCCTGGTCCCAGCCATAGGTGGCCCCCAGGTAGCCGCGGGCGATGCCCTCGTTGCCTGCCCCGGCCCGGACCTCCCCCTGGAACCCCGCGGGAGCGCCGCCCGAGCTGTACATGGCCACCGCGCCGCCCAGGGCGTCGGAACCGAACCGGGTGGAGCAGGGCCCGGTCTGGACCTCGACCCGGTCGATGCCGGCCAGGCCGAGGGCATTGAGGTTCACCCCGCCCAGGCCGGAGACGTCGGTGAGGCGCAGTCCGTCCAGGGTGACCACCGTGTCCTGGGGCCGGGTGCCGCCCAGGTAGATGGAGGACGCCGTGCCGACCCCGCCGGTGGCGAACACCTGGCCCGGAAGCGGCCCCTGCAGCAGGTCGCCCAGGCTGGCCGCCCCGCTGTCGTCGATGGCCTGCCTTGTCGATGACGACCACCGGGTTGGGGGTCTGGCTCGAGCTCCACCGGGGTGGCTTCGGCGGTGACCGTCACCGTGGCCGAGGCCTCCGCCGGGGGCCGGGGCGCCTCCATCGCGGCGGTCGCTGCCCCAGAGACTGGCCCCGAGGGCCAGAAGGAAGGTGATCCGGGCTGAACCCATGACATGCTCCGCGCATGAGGCCGGGGGGCGGAGGGATTGCCCGGATGGGCAGACCCGCCCTGCCCCCACGGCAGGTTTGGGAAATGCAGGACCGGTCTCCGGGCTCGCACGCGACAGGCACCTCTGCGATGCCCCTGGTTCCTTCCCGGGGACGCGCCCCAGTGGGACCAGCAGAGTCTCCCGGCTCGCTGGCCGAGGTGCATACCGTTGCGGGGCAGCGCAGGATTCGCACCTGCTTCCCGAACATCCAGCACACGATGTAAGGCTAAAGCATCCCAGAAGCGCGCTCCGAGGGCAAGGCGCGGTTGTGGAAACAAAGCACGCCCCGCCCCTCCTGGTAGATCTCCAGTCTGGACAGGCCGTAGGGCTGCCAGGCCAGGTCCAGGGCGCGGTCCAGCGCCAGCCCCAGGTAGTGGGCCAGGATCGCCCGCAGCGGGCCGCCGTGGGCCAGCACGAGGGTCACCGGGTCCGCCTCCCAGGTGCCCCGGATCGCCGCGCGGGCCCGGTCGGCGCAGGCGTTCGAACGATTCCCCGCCGCCGGGCGGAGTGCCCCGCACCGGATCCCGGAAGAACGCCTCGGCCCCCCGGATCTCCGCCCACGGCACCCCGTCCCAGGCGCCGAAGTGCTGCTCGGCCAGATCGGGCAGCACCCGGCAGGGCAGGCCCAGGTCCCGCGCGTGGTCCCGGGCCCGGGCCAGGTTCGAGGTGAGCACCCGCTGCAGCCCCAGCCCCAGGAGCTCCTCCTTGACCCTCGGCCACAGGGCCTGCCCGGCCGGGTTCACCGGCAGGTCCAGCCGGCCCAGGGGCGGCGCCCCGGACCGCATCGGTGGGACCGTGGCGCAGCAGGTAGAGGGTGGTCATCGCGCCAGCAGGGCCAGCAGCACGGCGGCCTCGGCCAGCTGGTTGCCGGCCCCCAGGAGATCCCCGGTCTGCCCGCCCAGGCGCTGCTTCAGGTAGCAGGATCCAGGCCAGCGCCGCCAGGCCCGCCGCGGCCGGCGGCTGCCAGAGCTGGCGCCAGCCCGAAGGCCCAGGCCGCGGCCGTCACCAGCCCGGCCATGACCGTGGCCAGGACCAGGGGCCCCCTGCCCAGGCCCTGGCGCACCCGGCTGCCCAGGCCCTGGGCCACCGGCGGCAGGGCGCCGAGGGTCGAGCGCCATGGACCACCGGCCCCAGGCCATGGCCAGGGGCAGGGCCAGCAGCGACCGGCGGCCCAGGGCGCACCAGCGCCGCCCAGCGGAAGGTCAGCAGCACCCAGAGCGCCATGGCGCCGTAGGCCCCGATGCGGCTGTCGCGCATGATCTCCACCACCCGCTCCCGGGTCCAGCCGCCCGCCCAGCCCGTCGGCGGCGTCGCTGGCGCCGTCCTCGTGGAAGCCGCCGGTGAGCATCAGCCCGAAGCCCACCGCCAGCACCGCCGCCACCGGGCGCCGGCCACCAGTCCAGGCCGAGCACGTAGACCGCGGCGGTGGCCGAGCCCCACCAGCGCCCCCACCAGGGGGAACCAGCCCACGGCCCGGCCCAGGTGCTCCGGCCCGGGTCTCCGGGCCCGGGCACGCGGCAGCCGGGTGAGGAAGCGCAGGGCGGCGACCAGGCCGGTGAGCATCAGCGCACGTCGGCCGTGGCTGACCCCGGCGCCGCTGAAGGTGGCCATTTCCCGCGCACCGCGCAGGCGCGAACGCAGGATCGGCACCGCCAGCGCCGCGCCGGTGCCTTCGCCCAGGCGCAGGCCGAGGTCCAGCACCGGCTCCGAGCCCGAGCACCTCCAGCAGGCGCTTGGCGCCCGGCTCAGCCGAGCGGTGCGACCAGACCAGGAAGTCCTTGAGGCGCGGTTCCAGGGCCAGGGCGACCAGGGCCGCGGCGCCGGCGATGTAGCCGTCCACGATCACCGCCCAGCCCCGGGCGGCCGCCGGCCAGCATGGCCCCGGCCATGGCGCCGAACTCGCAGCCGCCCACCGCGGCCAGCACCCCGACGGGATCGGCCGGGTCGAGCCGGTGCCGGCCCAGGACCGTCCGGATCACCTCCAGCTTGCGCTGCAGGGCCTCGCCCCTGACGCCGGTGCCGGGCCCGACGGCGAGTTGCCGGGTCCATGCCGGTGAAGGCGCACACCAGGAGCGCGGCGATGGCCGAATTGGCGATGCCCATCTCGCCCAGCGCCCAGCAGGGCGAAGGGCAGCGCGGGCAGTTCGGCCACCTCGTCCATGCCCGCGCGCAGGCAGGCTTCGGCCTGGTCCCGGGTCATGGCCGGCCCGGCGCTGGGGTCCCCGGTTCCGCGCATCACGTTGCGCTGGCCGACCCCGGGGTAGGGGCAGGGCACCGCCACGCCCACGTCGACCGTCCGGTGCCCGATGCGCAGGGCCCGGCACAGCACCGAGATGGCCGCGCCGCCACCGGCGATGTTCGCCACCATCTGGGGGGTCACCTCCGGCGGGAAGGCCGAAACGCCCTGCCGGGCGATGCCGTGGTCGCCGGCGAAGGTCAGGATGAAGGCCTCGGGGTCGGCCGGGCGGTTGTGCCCGCTGATCCAGGCCATCTGCAGGGCCAGGGACTCCAGCCGGCCCAGGGAGCCCTGGGGCTTGGTGAGATCGTCGAGGTGGGCCTGGATGCCCGGCTTGCGGGCAGGGTCCAGGAAAGGCAGGGTCGGCATCAGCATGTTCGGCTCCTTCTCGCTCCCACGGCGAGGGAATGGCCCGGGGCAGGTCTCCGGGCTCGCACGCGACGGATGCCCTTGCGGCACCCCCCTCACCTTCCCGAGGCGGCGCCTCAGTGGATCGGGCTGGGTCTCCCGGGGTCTCCGGGGTGCTCACCGTTGCGGGGCAGCGCGGGCTTTGAACCCGCTTCCCGGCTTCCGGGCCTATGTGAAGCTCCAGGGTTCCAGGTCGGGCGCCGGACCGCAAGCCGAACTGCACCTTTCTCCGGATATCGGTGACAATGGGGCATGGCACCGCCCCCGTCACCCCGAATTCCGCCAGGTTGCAGGCGCTGCAGAAGGACTTCCAGCAGATCGCGGCCATGGCCGGCTACCTCAATGCCGCCCTGGACTACCCCCAGCTGAGGCTGTTCTTCACCCTCTACGGACGGATCCTGGTGGCCACCGAGGCGGACGGCCTGGCCGCCACCCCGCGGCTGCAGGCCTGGGCCGAGCGCATCGCCACCGCCCTGCGCGAGGACAGCTCCTCCGCCATCATGCAGGCCCAGATCAGCCTCGCCTCGCCCCTGCCCCTGCCCAGCGGCGAAGGCTACTTCCTCGTGGCCACCCTGACCTTCGCGACCAAGGTCACCGAGAACAGCTACCAGCGGGTGCGCGGCGCCGTGCTTTCAGCCTACCAGGCCGCCGTGGCCCTGCGCGACAAGGGCCAGTTCGGGGATTAATGGCGGGTCCGCACCCAGGCATGCGGTTCAGCTTCGGGAATGACGGTCCAGTCCTGGACCTCGGCGCCGTGCCCGTCCGCGGCGCGCAGGGTGAACCGCTGCGCCCTGCCCACCTGGGCGTGCTCCGGGGTCCATTCCAGGACGGTTCCCTCCAGGGCGGCCCCTTCGGGCGCCCGCAGCAGGGTGAGGCGGACCTCCTCGCCGTCGTCGAAGGCGCTGACCCTGTACCGGTAAGGTTCGCCCTCCAGGGCCCTGGGCGGCCCCACGGAGACGAACCTGGGATGGCGGCCGGGCAGTGCCTCCGGCTTGATTTCGGTGATGACCGCGGCCGGGCCGGGCCTGACCGCCGCCGGGCCCGGGCCGTCCGCACCGGCACACCCCAGCGCCAGGCCCGCGAGCGCCACGTTGCTGCCCAATGTGGTCAAGATGGCCTGCCAACCCATGGGATCCCCGGATGGAGTCCAGCCTTGACCCAGTTTAAATATTTAATTAATCAAGCAGAAGGTCCCGCCGTGGCCAGACTCACCCCCAAAGATATGCGTTATATGAAAGACGTCCACGAAAAGCACGCGAACTGGTCTCAGAAAATAATTATATAATAATAAATCAATCAAACACCATTTCGGCCCTGAACGCGGCACAGGCCCGGCTGCGGTGGCTGATCCGGTGCTTCGCCTCCGCCGCCAGTTCGCCGAACGTGAGTTGCATCCCTTCGGGGATGAAGAGGGGATCGTAGCCGAAGCCCTGGATCCCCCGGGCGCTCCGGGCCAGGGCGCCTTCCACGGCGCCGCCGAAGGTGCGGGGCGCGCCCGCCATGGGCGCCCAGGCCAGCACGCACACGAACCGAGCGGTGCGCGGCCGGTCCGCGGGCATCATGGCGAGCAGGAGCCGGTTCTTGGCGTCCTGGGCCAGGCCGGAGGCGAAGCGGGCGCTGAGCACGCCGGGACCGCCCCAGAGGGCGTCCACGCAGAGGCCCGAATCATCCGCCAGCACCCCGTCCACCCGGGCCGTGCCGTGCGCCGCCCACCACTCCCTGGCGAAGGTCGCCTTCTGCAGGGCGTTGTCCTGGAAGAACGCGCCCTCCTCGGGGATCTCGGGCGCCCCGGCCGGCCAGGGAAGCAGGTGCTGCCCGGGCAGCAGTTCCTGGAATTCCGCGAGCTTCCCGGCATTCCTGGAGGCGAGCAGGATGTCCATCGCGCCTACAGCTTGGCGTAGGGGTCGGGAAAGTAGGGATCCTCGTTGTAGGGATCCGGAATGACCGGCGCCGGCTCGGGGAACCAGGCCTCCGCCGGTGGGATCCAGGGTGCAGGATTGTCGTTGACGAATAGCATGCTTACCCCGTGGCTCCGTGCCTGGATGACTGGATCGGTAGACGTTACCACGGCTCCAAGTATCCGTCGAACGGGTTGTGATGGGAAGCAGTAACGTATAAATTTTTTATTTCAACAACTGCCCGCAGGCCCCCTGGACGTCCCGGCCCCGGCTCTTGCGCACGGTGACGAAGCAGCCCCTGGCCTTGAGCCGGTCCAGGAAGGCCTGGAGGCGGGCCTCGGTGGGCGCCTGAACCGGGCCGCGTCGTGTTCGTTCATGCGGATGAGGTTGATGTTGTGCCCATGGGCCAGTTCCCCGAGCCAGTCGGCGAGCCGGTCGGCGTCCTCGGGGCTGTCGTTCTCCCCGGCCATCAGGACGTATTCCACCAGGAGCTTCTCGCCGGGCGCCAGGGTCCAGCGGTCCAGGGCGGCGCGCAGCCGGGCCAGGTTCCAGGCCCGGTTCACCGGCATGACCCGCGACCGGGCCTCGTCGGTGGTGGCGTTGAGGCTCAGGGCCAGCCAGGGCCGCGGCCGCATGCCGGCCAGGCGCTCGATGGCCGGCGCCAGGCCGGAGGTGGAGACGGTGATGCGCCGGGTGGAGATGTTCAGTCCGGCCGGATGGTTGAGGATCCGGATGGCCCGGTGCACGTTGTCCAGGTTGTGCAGGGGCTCGCCCATGCCCATGAACACCAGGGTGACGGAGTGGGCCTGGGCCGGGCCCAGGGCCCGGATCAGGGCGATCACCTGGCCGACGATCTCGCCGCTGGAGAGGTTGCGCCGGATGCCCATGGCCCCGGTGGCGCAGAAGGTGCAGCCCATGGCGCAGCCCACCTGGCTGCTGATGCAGAGGGTCACCCGCGGGCTGCGCACTTCCCGCGGCATGTGCACCGCCTCGATCCGCTCACCGTCCGCCAGGCGCAGCACCACCTTGGTGGCGCCGTCGTCGGAGAGGTGGGATTCGACGATCTCCGGCAGGCGGCCGTCGCCGGCCCCTTCCAGCCAGGCCCTGGCGGCCTTGCCCAGGGCGGGCCCGTCCGCCGCCCAGGTCCAGGGGCGCTGCAGCCGTGAGAACGTCAGTTCCGGCCGCCCCGGCGCCCCCAGGCCCGGCAGATCCTCGGGGAGCCAGCCGAAGGCCGAAGGCAGCCCCGCCCCCTCCGGGGCCGGCGCATCCCAGGGGTTGGCGGCCGTCTTCGACATGGACTCAGTCTAACCCGGAAAGTGCATGGCCACGAAACGCTGGGGGCTGACGATCTTCTGCCCGCGCATCCAGCGTTCGGCCGCGTCCACCTGCTCGGCGCCGGAAGGCCCCTCCATCCGGCCCCGGCGGTGCCGGGCGACCATGGCGTGGAGGGCCATGCCGCAGGCCTGGAACGCCAATTCGGCCTGGAACAGCAGGGCCCCGGCCTCGTCCGGTCGGCCCAGGGCCAGGGCCTCGAGGGCGCGCAGGCGCAGCGCCAGGGCGTCGCCGTAGCCGACCCCCTCCTGCTCGATCCGGCGCCGGTCGCCGCTCGCCAGGCGCAGCAGCGAGCGCGACCGGGCCGGATCCGGCCTGCCCTGCAGGACCACCGCCAGGGCGGCGCGGGCCCGCAGTTCGAGGCAGGTGACCCGGACGTGCTGGATGCGCAGCAGCAGGGAGCGGCGCAGGAGCAGCCAGTGGCGGGACACCACCCCGTAGGCCTGTTCCGGATCGGAGAAGTAGAGCAGCACCTCCGCCTTGGAAACCAGGGCGTTGTAGTGCTGCAGGTGGAAGCCGGCGCTGGACCATTCGCCGATGGTCTGCTGCAGCTCGCGCATGGCCCGCGCGGGCTCGTCGTGGGCAAGGTGCACCTGCGGCGAGATGCCGGTCTTCAGGTTGGTGAGGGCCAGCAGGTCGCCCTTGTCCTGGGCCGCCTGGATCCGGGCCGAAAGGCGGATCTCCATGTCGCGCAGGCTGCCCATCTGCTGGCGCGCCAGCAGGGCGTGGTACTGGGCCAGGTGGAGTTCGAAGTCGAGGCCTGCGCAGTTGTCCTTCAGCAGGGCCTCGGCCCGCTCCAGCATCTCCACCGCGGGCTTCCAGCGCCCCTGCATGAGGGCGGCGGTGCCTGCGGCCACCAGGGCGCGGCCGAGCGGATTCGGGATGGCCGATCCGCTCGGCCAGGGCCAGGGTGAGGTCCTGGATCCGCTGGGTGGCCCTGCTGCTCCGGTTGCCCCGGTGCGAAACGTAGATGGTCTCCAGGGCCAGGGCGCGCACGATGCGGAACGGCTCGCCCGCGCGCAGCGCGAGCAGCAGGTGGCGGGCCTGGAAGGCGCCGCCGCGGATGTGGTCCACCGGCCCCAGCCCCATGGCCGCGGCCCAGCAGATGTCGATCCGGTCCAGGTCGCGCCTGGGGCACCTGGGCCTCGGCCCGCTGCCGGAAGCCGTAGCCCGCGCAGCCTCAGCCTCAGCCGGCAGAACAGCTCCAGCAGCCGGGTGCGCCATGGCGCCTGGGCCAGCTTCATGCCGATCCGGTCCATGACGGCCTCCAGGGCCGCCTCGCCCTGGTCGAACCGGCCGCTGCGGAAATACTCCTCCGAGGCCCGACGCTGCAGGCGCAGGCCGTCCTTGCGCGGGGCGATGGGCAGGGCCTCCAGGTAGGCCTGGGCGGCCTTGTTGCCCAGCCCGGCGCCGGCCAGGGCGTCGGCCAGGTTCAGCAGGATTCCCAGGTACTCGGCCCCCTTGGGCTCCTTCAGCCTCAGCGCCAGCCGGTAGAACTCCGCCGCGCGCGCGAAGGCCAGGGCCTTCACCGCCCGCCCCGCGGCGACCAGGGCATACTCCCCGGCCTTGGCCTGGGCGCCCGCGGCCTGGAAATGCAGGCACAGGGCCTGGGCGTCGGGTTCCATGGACTGCTCCATGGCCTTGGCCAGGGCCAGGTGCAGGGCCCGGGCCTTGGCCTCGGGGAAGCCCCGCAGCACCGACTGGCGGATCCGGTCGTGGTACGGCTCCAGCAGCATGCCGTGGGCGCCCCGGGCGCGGATGAGGTGGCCGGCGCGCAGCGGCGTCAGCGCCTCGGCGCCGGCCGGTTCGATCCGGCAGGCGCGCCGGAGCACATCCCACTCCACCGGGTGGCCGGCCAGGGCCAGGGTCTCCAGGATGATCCGGGCCGCCTCCGGCAGGGCGCCCACCCGGAACAGGATGTAGGCGTCCAGGGTTTGCTCGCCGGGACCGTGCAGCACGCGGATGCCCGACCGCAGATGGCGGCTCAGTTCGCCGATGAAGAACGGATTGCCGCCCGATTCCTTGGCGATCCAGGCCCCTTCGGCCTCGACGTCGGAGCGGTAGCTGCCCAGCAGCGCCCGGGCCAGCGCCTCGGACTCGGCCCGGGGGATCTTCTCGATGGGCACCTCCACCACCTCGGTGCCCTCCTCCGCCAGCCTGCGCTGCAGCGCCCGGAAGGCGGGCACCGGTTCGGAGTCCTCGGTCCGGTAGGTCAGCAGCACCAGCATGGACGGCGGATCCGGGTCGCGCAGCAGGTTGGAGAGCAGCGCCTCGCTGTCCAGGTCGCCCCACTGCAGGTCCTCGATCACCAGCACCAGCGGATGGCGGGTGCCCATGCGCATGAGCAGTTCGCGCAGGGCGGCGAAGGCGCGCCGGCGCAGTTCCTGCGGATCGGGGGAGGGCGGCGGCGCCTGGCTGGCCGCGGCCGATCGCCCGTACCCGCTGCAGCACCGGGAACAGCCGGGCCAGGCAGTGGATGTCGCGCGGCAGCAGGATCGCGGCCTTGCCCGGCGGCAGGCCGCTCCAGGTAGCCGCGCCAGGTCCTCCATCAGGCTGTCCAGCGCCTTGTAGGGCGCCGAGCCCTCCTCGGTGCAGCGGCCCACCAGCACCACCGCCCCGGGCTCCTCCCGCCTGATCCGGCGCACGAAGCGGCGCAGCAGGTAGCTCTTGCCCATGCCCGAATGGCCGTGCAGGAACACCACCGCGGTCCTGCCCTTGAGGGAAGTCTCGAAGGCGCGGCCCAGGGCCGCCAGCTCGGACTTCCGGCCGATGAGCAGGGGGCTGGTGCGCAGCCGCCGGCTCCGCGGACATCCGGGGCGGGATCGCGCTCATCGAGCCGCCCAGCCGCTCCAGGATCCGGGCCCCGCAGGGGCGGTCCTCGGGCTTGCGGGCCAGCAGGTCCATGCAGAGCGAAGCGAGGTCCGCAGGCACCTGGGGCGCCAGCAGTTCCGGGCCGGGCGGGCTCACCCGCAGCTTGTCGATGAGGGTGGACAGGCTGCCGCCGGGGAACGGCAGGGTTCCGGTGAGCACCTCGTAGCAGCATCACCCCCACGCTGTACCAGTCGCCCGCCTCGGTGGGCGGCTTGCCGCCGATCCGCTCGGGGGCCATGTAGGCCTGGGCCTCCAGGCCCCGCCCGCCGGCCTGGCCCGGACCGATGGCCGCCGGGTCCGCGGAAAAGCCGAAGTCCAGGAACACCAGGCGCCCGTTCGGTTCGATCCGCACATGGCTGGGTTTGAGGTCCTGGTGCAGCTTGCCCATCTGGTGCAGCGACCACAGCCCTTCGGCCAACTGCCTGAGCAGTGCCCGCAGCGGCCCGGTAGTCCTGCGGGGGCTGCAGGCCGGGGCAGAGATGCTCGCGGAAGGTCCCGCCCTCCACCCGTTCCATGGTGAAGAACCATTCCGGGCCGTGGCTCATCACTTCGTACAGGGTCACCAGGTTGGGGTGGCTGATCTCGGCCAGGGCGCGGAACTCCTGCCTGAAACGGCTGATGTCCCGGGTGCTGGCGTCGTGCGGCACCTTCAGCGCGACCAGGGTCTGGCGCTCTTCGTCGAAGGCCTCGTAGACCACGCCGAAAGCCCCGGAGCCCAGGCGGCGCCGGATGGTGAAGCGGTCGGTACCCGGGAACGGACTCAAGCTCAGGCCCGTCAGGCGATGGCGATGCCTTCCATCTCACTGACCTCGTGGGCATTGAAGCTGGACCGCACCAGCGGACCAGCATACACCGTGCGGAACCCCAGCGCCTTGGCCTTGCGGCCCAGGTCCTTGAACTCGTCGGGCGGCACGTAGCGCCTGCACCGGCAGCTGGTGCCGGGTGGGGCGCAGGTACTGGCCCAGGGTGAGGATGTCCACCCCGGCCCGCGCCAGTTGCCGCGCATGTCCTCCAGCAGTTCCGTCCTCGGTCTCGCCCAGCCCCAGCATGAGCCCGGACTTGGTGCGGAACTCCGTCGCCGAACAGGGCCTCTCCCAGGCGCTTGGCTTCGGCCAGGACCGCCAGGGTGCGCGGGAACCGGCCCGCGGGGCGGACCGAGGGGTAGAGGCTCGGCACCGTCTCGGTGTTGTGGTTGAAGACCGCCGGCCCCGCCGCCACCACCTCGGCCACCGCCTCCAGGTTGCCCATGAAGTCCGGCGTCAGCACCTCCACCCCCACCCCGGGGTTCAGCCGGCGGATGGCGCGGATGGTGGCGGCGAAATGGGCGGCGCCGCCGTCGGCCAGGTCGTCCCGGTTGACCGAGGTGAGCACCGCGAAGCGCAGGCCCAGCGCCGCCACCCGCTGGGCGGTCTCCTCAGGCTCCAGGGGGTTCAGGGCAGCCGGCCGGCCGCTCCGGATGGAGCAGAAGCCGCAGGCCCGGGTGCAGGTGTCGCCCATGAGCAGGAAGGTGGCGGTGCCGTGGCTGAAGCAGTGGGCCCGGTTGGGGCAGCGGGCCTCCTCGCAGACCGTGTGCAGCCGCGAATCGCGCATCCCCGCCTTCATGGCGTGCAGATCGCCCAGGCGCACCCGCTCCTGGGTGATCCAGTCCGGCAGGCGCGGATGGCCTTCCAGGACTTCGCGGCCGGAGCGCGTGCTGAAACGGGGCATGGAAAAACTCCTGGACCAAGGATAACCGCTGAATCCCCGACGACTCCCGCCACAGGGCTGGAGGCGCTGGCAAACAGGCGCCTGGGCATACGGCCCGCCTCGAAGGCCAGGCGCCCGGCCGCACCGCGCAGTCCATGGCCCGGGCCATCTTCACCGGGTCCCCGGCCTCGGCCACCGCGGTGTTCAGCAGCACCGCGTCGGCCCCCAGTTCCATGGCCACGGCCGCGTCGCTGGCGGTGCCCACCCCGGCGTCCACCACCAGCGGCAGCCCGAAGCCGCCCCACCACCTCCCGGATGATCTGGAGCACGTCGGGGTTCTGCACCCCCAGGCCGGAGCCGATGGCGCTGCCCAGGGGCATCACCGCGGCGCAGCCGGCCTCGCACAGCTTCCTGGCCAGGATCGGGTCGGCGTTGACGTAGGGCAGCACCACGAACCCCTCCTTCACCAGGGTCGCCGCCGCCCGCAGGGTCTCCTCGCCGTCCGGGTAGAGGCTCTGCGGGTCGCCGATCACCTCCAGCTTGACCCAGTCGGTCTCCAGGGCCTCCCGGGCCAGCCGGGCCACCCGCAGGGCCTCCTCCCGGGTGTAGCAGCCGGCGGTGTTGGGCAGCAGCGCCATGCCCTGGGGGATCCAGTTCAGGATGTTGGCTTCGCCCTTGGCCCCCAGGTCGAAGCGGCGCACCGCCAGGGTGACCATGTCCACCCGGGCCGCCTCGTAGCACGCCTTCATGGTGGCGAAATCCTTGTACTTGCCCGTGCCCAGGATGAGCCGGTTGCTGAATGTCCTGCCTGCGATACTGAGCATGGGCGCTTCTCCTAAGCCCCCAGTCTAGCCAAGGAGGTGTTGCATGAAATCCCATCGCGCCACCATCACCCTGCACCAGCCCGAGCGCACCGGGTTCGTGAACATCACCCCCGACGTGGAAGAGGCCCTCGATGGACAGCGGCATCCAGGAGGGCCTGTGCCTGGTGAACGCCATGCACATCACGGCCAGCGTCTTCATCAACGACGACGAGCCGGGCCTGCACGCCGACTACCTGCGCTGGCTGGAGAAGCTGGCCCCGTTCAACGCCGGCGCCGACCCGGCCCAGGGCGGCTACCTGCACAACCGCACCGGCGAGGACAACGGCGACGCCCACCACAAGCGCCAGGTCATGGGCCGGGAGGTGGTGGTGGCGGTCACCAGCGGCGCCCTGGACTTCGGTCCCTGGGAGCAGATCTTCTACGGCGAGTTCGACGGCCGCCGGGACAAGCGGGTGCTGATCAAGATCATCGGCGAATAAGATTCGAAAACCGCTGGACTTTGAGACGAATTCTCGTTAATGTCAATCATCGTGCTAGGAAGGCGCGCACCGGTCTGCGCCCTTATCAACCCGTTGGTTCTCAGTTCGAAATCCAGTTCACGCCCCGACCGGGGCCCGCTCCGACCCGAACGTCGAGCGGGTGGGCCCTTCCAGGAGCATCCATGTCCTTTGACACCCTCGGCCTCATGCCCGAGCTGCTGCGTGCCGTGCGCGACAACGGCTACGAAACCCCCACCCCCGTCCAGGCCCAGGCCATCCCCCTGATCCTCGCCGGCCGCGACCTGCTCGCCGGGGCCCAGACCGGCACCGGCAAGACCGCCGGGTTCGTCCTGCCCATCCTGCAGCTGCTCGCCCCCCAGGCCAGCGCCAGCACCTCCCCCGCGCGCCACCCCCTGCGCTGCCTCATCCTCACCCCCACCCGGGAACTGGCGATGCAGGTGGAGGAGAGCGTGCGCACCTACGGCAAGTACCTGCCGATCCGATCCGCCACGGTGTTCGGCGGGGTGAACATCAACCCCCAGGTCAAGGCCCTGCGCGCCGGCATCGAAATCCTGGTCGCCACCCCCGGCCGGCTGCTCGACCACCACCAGCAGGGCAACGTCAACTTCTCCCAGCTGCAGTTCCTGGTGCTGGACGAAGCCGACCGGATGCTCGACATGGGCTTCATCCGGGACATCAGGAAGATCCTCGCCCTGCTGCCGAGCAGGCGCCAGAACCTGCTGTTCTCCGCCACCTTCAGCGACGAGATCCGCCAGCTGGTCGGCCGGCCTGCTGAACAACCCCGCCTCGGTCGACGTGGGGCGCGCGCGCAACGCCGCCGCCGAGCTGGTGGAGCACCTGGTCCACCCGGTGGACCGGGAGCGCAAGCGCGCCCTGCTCTCGCACCTCATCCGCACCCAGAAGCTGGACCAGGTGCTGGTTTTCTGCCGCACCAAGCACGGCGCCAACCGCCTGTCCGAGCAGCTGGAGACCGACGGCATCGCCGCTTCGGCCATCCACGGCAACAAGAGCCAGCCCCAGCGGATCAAGGCCCTGGCCGATTTCAAGGAGGGCAAGATCACCGTCCTGGTGGCCACCGATATCGCCGCCCGGGGCCTGGACATCTGCCAGCTGCCCCACGTCGTGAACTACGAGCTGCCCCATGTGGCCGAGGACTACGTGCACCGCATCGGCCGCACCGGCCGGGCCGGCTCCGAGGGCATGGCCCTCAGCCTGGTCTGCGTGGACGAGCAGAAGCTGCTCAAGGACATCGAGCACCTGCTGCAACGCCCCCTGCCGACCCAGGTGATCAGCGGCTTCGCCCCCGATCCCAGCATCAAGGCCGAGCCCATCATCACCGGACGCGGCGGCGGGGGCATGGGCCGCGGCGGCCCGCGCCCGGGCGGCCCCAGCCGGTTCGGCGGCGGCGCGGCCAGGCGGCCTTCGGCCCGGAACGGGGCTTCCCAGCGCGGGAAGTGATCCTTATCTAGATTTCGCGAACGTCCAGGAGTTCGAGGATGTGCGGCCTGATGGCCGCCACCAGGGTGTCCTTCGGGACATCCTGGACCTTGATGGTGATCTCCCAGCGGACCCCGTGCACATCCCGCACTTCATGGAAGCCCAGGCCCACGATGTCGCCCGAGACCCCGGTGATGGCGCTGGTGATCTTGGCGACCGTGCCCTTCTTGTCCGCGGTGGTGGCCCAGATGCGCACCCCCTCCCGGCGCCCGCCTAGCATCTCCATGAAAGCGCTGAAGATCTCGGTCTGGGTGACCATGCCGACGAGGGCCTTGCCGTCCATGACCGGCAGGCTGCGGATGTTCCGGTCGGCCATGATGCGCGCCGCGTCCTCCACCGGGGTGTCCCCGGTCACGGTGGCCACGTCCTTGATCATCAGCGACTCCACCGTCACCTTGGCCAGCAGGGTGGGGATCTCCCAGAAGGAGAGGAGCGTGGCCGAGGACGGGGCGGCGTTGTGCAGATCGGTCTCGGAGATGATGCCCACCAGGTTGCCGCGGGCGTCCACCACCGGCAGGCGGTGCACCTTCTTCTCCTGCATGATCTTCAAGGCTTCGGGCATGGTGGTCTGGGGCGTGGCCACAGCGGGCTTGGGGATCATCAGCTCTCTGATGAGCATGGCTGCCTCCTTTGGAGTGAGGCAACTATAGCGGATCGGGGATGCCCCCCCCAGGGTTTTTTCCAGGCCCCGCCTTTGCCGGACGGCCCGCGGGCGGCCCGGCAGAATCCGTTCGACAAACAGCCCCGGTTCTTGGTCTGCTTATGGATTCAAGAGGGCTGCAGATGAAGGTGCTCAAGCGATTGAAGATCAGGACCCGTCTTTTGGCGATCATCCTCGGATGCAGCCTGGCGCTGGTCTGCCTGGGGCTGGCCGATCTCTACTACCTCCAGGCCATGAGCCGCGAGGCCACGCTCAGCCAGTCCTCCGCGGTGTACCGCGAGGCCATGCGGGCCAACCTGGGGCTGCTGACCTTCTTCATCATCTGCGGGGCGGGACTCGGGATCGCCATCGGGCTGAGCATCCAGTCCTCCCTCACCCAGATCACCCGGCGCATGCATGACCTGGCCGAAGGCGAAGGCGACCTCACCCAGCGCATCAACATCGAGGGGGCCGACGAACTGTGCGAGATGGCGGGCTACATCGACACCTTCATCCAGAAGGCGCACGACACCGTCGCCCTTTCGGTGGCCGCCGCCCGGGAGACCGCCAGTTCCAGCAGCGAACTCTCCGGCATCTCCCGCAGCCTGGCCGAAAACGTGGCGAGCCAATGCGCCATGGCCGAGCAGAGCAGCCACCTGATGGCCGACGTCGCCCGCAACCTGGACGTCACCGAAGAGATGTCCATCACCACCACCGAGACCCTGGAGTCCACCGAACAGGTCCTCGAGGGCTTCGTGGCCACCCTCAACAGCGTGGGCGCCATCGTCATCGCCGAAGGCGAGAAGCAGTCCGGCCTGGCCGGGCGCATGAAGCGCCTGAACCAGGACGCCGAAGGCATCAACGAGGTGCTGGGCATCCTGGCCGAGATCGCCAACCAGACCAACCTGCTGGCCCTGAACGCCTCCATCGAGGCCGCCCACGCCCGGGAGTCGGGCAAGGGCTTCGCCGTGGTCGCCGAGGAGATCCGCAAGCTCGCCGCCAAGACCCAGAATTCCCTCACCGACATCAGCGCCAACGTCCGGTCCGTGGTGGACGGCATCGAGGCCATGGTCGGCGAGACCGCCCTGGCCTCGGAACAGATGCTGGCCGTCTCCGGGCGTGCCAGAGGGCTGATGGAGGATGCCGGCACCACCGGAGCCCGGCTGAGGGGGTCGGTCACGACCTCCTCCGAACTGGTGAGGAAGACCACCTACATCGCCACCCGCACCAAGGACCTGATCGAGACCATGAACCAGCTGGTGGACCTCTCCAACCAGAACAAGGACGCGGCCAAGGGCGTGGGCGCGGTCTCCACCAACCTGGCCCTCAAGACCGAAGACCTGCGCAAGACCCTGAACCACTTCAAGGTGGGCTAGCGGACATGGAAAAGCCGGTTCCGAGCTTCGCCCGGGAACTCACCGCCCTGCTGGTGGAGGACGACTCCGCCACCCTGCGGATGATGTCGGCGCAACTGAAGAAGGTGTTCAAGGAGCTGATCGTGGCCGGGGACGGCCGGGAGGGCCTGGCGGCCTTCCAGGCCCACAGGCCCCAGCTGGTGCTCACCGACAACCACATGCCCTTCCTCTCCGGCATCGAGATGACCGAGGCGATCCGCCGGATCGACGCCAAGGTGCCCGTCATCTTCTTCACTTCGCAAATGGACACCGACCTGCTGGTGCGCGCGATCAACCTGGGCATCGCCGCCTTCATCCCCAAGCCCGCCACCCGGGCCAGCCTGTTCAACGCGGTGGCCATGGTGACCGGGGTGCTGGAGAACGAGGACCTGCAGCGCAGGAACCTGGAGCAGGAGATGAGCCTGCTCCAGTTCCGCGACAAGTACCACGAGCACCAGCAGGAGCTGGCCTTCCGCAAGGAGCTGAGCATCCTCGAGAACGACTACGCCGGCCGGAGCTTCTCCTGCGCCCGCGCCGAATGGATCGTCCAGGTGGTCTACTCCCCCCACGACATCATGTGCGGCGACAGCTACTCCCTGCGCCGGATGGCGGGCGGCATGCTCCTGTTCGTCGCCGACGCCATGGGCAAGGGCCTCGCCGCCTCCCTCAGCACCTCGCTCAGCGTCCACGCCTTCAACCTCCTGGCGGACGCCTCGGCCCGGGCGCCCTTCGCCTTCCAGGACTTCGTCCGGCGCTACACCGCCATGATGCGCAAGCGCCTGCTGGAGGACGAGGTGCTGCCGCTCACCCTGGCCTGGCTGCCCGAGGACAGGCCGGTCATGGAGACCGCCGCCTTCGGCATGCCGCCCATCCTGGTGCGGGACGAAGGCGGAGTGCGCAAGCTGCGCTGCGACAACCCGCCCCTGTCGGCCTACGTCGAGGCCTTCCGCACCACCATGCACGACCTGGGCGCCGCCCAGGCGCTGCTGGTCCACACCGACGGCCTGAACGAGGCGGTGACCGCCGGCGGCGACCTCTACCGGGACCACCTGGACCGCGATTTCGCCGGCAGCCTGGGCCGGGACCAGCTGTGGGAAGCCTTCCGGGCCAAGGTCGGCAGCCCGGCCGACGACGTGGCCCTGGTGCTGCTGACGCGCGTGGATGGCGAACCGCTCTGGCGGGACGAGCTTGAGGTCCCGAGCCGGCTGGAGGAGGTGGAGCGCGCGTGCGAGGAACTGGAACGGCGCCTGGAGGCCGGCGCGGACCTGGGCCCGGGCCCGGGCGGGGAATTCGCCATGGCCGTCCGGGAGGCCATGCTGAACGCCTACGAGCACGGCTCCCTGGAGATCGACTTCGGGGCCAAGGTCCGGATGCTCGAAGACGGCACCTACTACCAGAGCCTGCATGACCTGGAAGCAGACGTCGAACGGCGCATCGGCGTGCACGTGTCGGTCCAGGCCCGGGCCGGCCAGCGCCTGCTCAGGGTCACCGTCCAGGACGCCGGCCCCGGGTTCACCCCCGACGCCTTCCTGCTCCAGGGGGCCGACAGCATGCTGGCCTCGGGCCGGGGCCTGAAGATGGTGCGCGCCTGCACCGACGCCTTCTATCTGAACGAAGTGGGCAACGCCATCACCTTGATCCGGATCTACCCAGGGGGAAGCCATGCAGTTGAACCAGACCAGCGCCACTGAACTCACCGTCACCGGAAACATCAAGACCACCGCCGACTACCTGGCCATCCGCAAGGCGGTCGAGGACCTGGTGGCCGGCGGCGCCCGCACCCTCGCCTTGCACATCAACCAGTGCTTCTCCATGCCCTCCTCGGTGATCGGCTATTTCGTGAAGCTGACCCAGCGCGACCGGATCCAGGTGGCCATGGTCATCGAAGACCGGCGCCTGCTGGAGCTGCTGCAGGAACTGAGCCTGGCCGAACTGTTCGGGGCGCGCGCGCGGGACTGAACGGACCCTGCCGGGTCCTCCGGCGAACCTTGATTCCTTCAACTGAATATCACCCATGCGCAGCCAAAGATTGATGGGATGGAGCCGAATTGGATAATGGTGCTACCTTCTAGCCAACCTTCATGAAAAAGCCATGGAAAAAGGATCCAAGTCCACCCCGATCAAGCCGACATCCCGCCACCGCGAAAAGGCCCTGCATTTCAGGTTGTTCAAGGATCTGGTAGAGCGGGATTTCGGCGACCCCACCCAGATGTTCGGGGCGGGGCTGCGCCTCCTGGTGGACCAGCTGCAGGTGGACAGCGCGGTCATGATCCGGACCATCGACCAGCAGTTCGAAGCCATCTGGTGGGCCGTCCGGAACGACCTCCCGCCCGGCCCGGAAGTGCTCGAGCCGCACCGGACCTTCTGTTCCCGCGTGCTGGACGGGACCACCCGGACCCTGGTCATCCGGGATGCCATGGCCGACGCGGAATACCGCGAGCATCCGTCGCACACGGACCTCCACGTGCGCGCCTACATCGGCGTGCCGCTGCGCCGCTCGGACACCTTCATCGGCGTGCTGTGCGCGCAGAGTTTCGAACCCCGGGCCTTCACCCGGAACCAGGTGGTCCTGGTCAACCTGGTGGGCAACCTGCTGAGCAAGGTGATGGAGATCGAACTGCTCAAGCAGGAGCTGCACAACACCCGGGAAGCCCTGGACCTCACCGTATCGGCCATGGAAGACGGCGCCCTGGAGTCGACCGCCACCCGCCTGCCCAGCCGGGGCTTCCTGGAGATCTGGCTGCGCGCCTACCTCTTCCTGGCCCGCCGCCGTTCCGAAAGCATGGCCGTGGTGGTGTGGTCCCTCCCGGTGACCCGGGAGGCCGCCCGGCAGCTCGGGAAGATCGCCGAACAGTCCCGGGGCGAGGATCTGCTGGTCGACCTGGGCCGGGAGCACTTCGCCCTCCTGCTGCCCCGGACCGCGCCCGAGGGCGCCGAGATCGTGCTGGCGCGGGTGCGCCGGTTCCTGGGGGCGATCCCCATGGGCGCCACCATCTGGCACCCGCACAACCCCGCGGACCGGGAGGACCTGACCATCCGCAACGCCCTGAGGCGCGCCACCGAGGGGCTGCACCGGGCCAGGACCCGCGACCCCCAGGCGCGGACCGAGTGGGTCATTCCGGAGATCGCCGCCCAATCCCTGGCCCTGGACCCGGGGCCGAACCCTCCCCGCGGCGCGGGCCACCATCCCGGACGCCAGCAGAGGTGACCGAAGGGGTTCCCCTTGAACCGGCTGAGCCTCACTTTCCGTTTCCTGATCCCGGTGGGGGCCGCCCTCAGCCTGTTCATGGCCGCGCTGATCTGGGACGTGGGCACAGCCCAGGTCCGGCGCGCCGAATCGGCCTTCAAGGAAGAACTGACCGCCCTGGCCGTCTCTTCCCGCTTCATGCTGCATGCCGCCGCCGCCGGCTACTGCAGGAGCCGCGGCATGGTGTTCCACCGGGTCCGCACCGGGCAGGTCACGGCCCAGGGGCCCGCGGCGGATTTCGAGCGAGCGGCCATGCAGGCCTTCGACCAGGACCCTTCGCTCACCTCACGGTCCTTCAGCTACCGGGCGCCGGACGGCACCCCGCAGCTGTATGTGCTTGCCCCCGCCAAGCTGCAGCCCGAATGCGCCACCTGCCACGCAGCCAGCGGCGTGACCGCCTTCGCCGGCCGCCGGGACGGCGAGCTGGTGGGTGCCTTCGGCGTGTCGGTGAGCACCGAGGGATTGCACCGCAACGTTCTCCGCACCCGGCTGGTGGCGACCGAAATCGGCCTGGGCGCTCTGGTGGTGATCGCCCTGATCGTGACCTACTTCGTGCACCGCAGCATCCTCCTGCCGCTGTCCGAACTGGCCGGGGCCATCGGGCAGATGGGCCGGGGCGACCTCATGGCCCGCGCCCCGGTCCACAGGCGCGATGAGATCGGCCGCCTGGCGGAATCCTTCAACGGGATGGTCGCGCAGCTGCGCCAGGCCAATCAGAACTATATGGAAGTGCTGGCTTTCGTCAGCCATGAACTGAAGAATCCGATCGCCTCGATGCTCACCGACGCCCGGGTGCTGGCCGATGGCTACCTGGGCCCCATGGAGCCGGCCCAGGTTCGCAAGCTGGAGCGGCTGATCGGCATGGGCAACCATCTCCTGGAGGTGATCCGGGAATACCTCGACCTGGCCCAGATGGAAAGCGGCCATCTGCCTTTCCGGCCCCGGACGGTCGATCTCCTCGAGGAGGTCGTCGACCCCGCGGTGGAACTCATCCTGCCCCAGATCCAGGACCGTCGCATGAACCTGGAGCGCGATCCGGTGCGCGACTTCGAGCCTGTCGAATGCGACCCGCACCTCCTCAGGATCGTGCTGGTGAATCTGCTGGGCAACGCGGTGAAGTATGGCCGGCCGGAGGGGACCATCCGGCTCACCGTGGATCTCGGAGCGGGCCGGATGAGGATCGTCGTGTGGAACGAAGGACCCGGGTTCCCGGCCGAAGAGCGCCCGCGCCTGTTCCGCAAGTTCAGCCGCCTGCAGAATCCCGAGCTGTCCGCGCGCAAGGGCACCGGCATCGGGCTCTACACGGCCTGGCGCATCGCCGGCCTGCATGGCGGCAGCATGGATGCCCGGAGCGAACAGGGGCGCTGGGCGGAGTTCAGCCTGGAGATCCCCCAGCCTCTGCCGCCCGCGCCAGGCGAGGAGGAGCCATGAGACGCGTCACGCTCCGGGTCGCGATCTCGACCCTGGTTTCCGGACTGATCCTCGTGTCCGGGATCTCCATCGTCACCGCCCTCTACCTGGGCGTGAAGAAGGCCCTGGTCCAGACCACCTACGACATGATGGGGCAGACCATCCATTCCGTGTCCGACAAGCTGGCCCAGCGCCTGTTCCGGGTGGAGCGGCTGAACGTGCTCATCGCCGAGCTGATCCAGAGCGGCACGCTTGACCCGGCCCAGGAGGGGAAGTTCACCGGTTTCCTCAAGGCCGCGGCGGAGGCCAATCCGTCCATCACCCTCATCGACTGCGGCCTGCCGTCCGGACACAAGTTCCAGGCGCTGCGCATGCCCGACGGTTCCATCTCCACCCACCTGGTGCACCGCACCGCCCGGGCGGTGGTCTCCACCTGGAAGCATTCGAACCCCGCCTACGCGGCCGCCTACCCCGACACCGTGGAAAGCCTCGGGACCGGCTACGACCCCAGGACCCGCCCCTGGTGGAAGGCCGGGATCGAGGCCGGCAAGCGCGTCTGGACGGATCTCTATTCCAGCAAGGCCGGGCTGAACTATTCCAACGTCAACCCGGTCTATGACCGGACCGGGCGCCTGGTCTGCGTCGTCGCCCTCGACATGCGCCTGGACGACCTGTCCGGATTCCTCGGCCGGCTCAAGGTGGGGAAATCCGGAGAGCCCTTCGTCGTCGACCGGGATTTCCATGTGGTCGCCATGCCCCTGGCCAGGGAGGGAGACCTGGGCGAACTGGTGAAGAGCGTCACCAGGAACGGATGGACCGACTACTCCTTGCGCCCCATCGAGGAACTCGCCGACGAGAACATCCGCCATGCCGTCATGCGCTACCGCAGGGACCCCAGGCCGGACGCACGGGGCTACCAGGCATTCCGCGACCCTGCCGGGAGGCGGATCCTCGCGTCCTTCGAGCCGCTGGACAGGTTCAAGTTCACCTTCGGGGTCGTGGTGCCCGAGGACGAGATCCTGGGTCCCATCAAGCGCGACCTGTACGCCTCCCTGGCCCTGGCCGGCCTGTTCACCCTCCTCTCGCTGGCGCTGGCCTACCGCATCTCGCGTTCCATCGCCAGGCCCCTGACCACCCTCGCCGGAGAGGTGGACCGGATCCGCCAGCTGGATTTCTCCGAAGTCCCGCCCGTCCCGACCCGCATCCGGGAAGTGGCGCAGATTGACGGATCCGTCCAGAACATGCGCAAGGGCCTGCGCTCCTTCAGGAAGTACGTCCCCGCCGAGGTGGTGACCCAGCTGCTGCACCTGGAGAAGGAGGCCGTGATCGGGGGGGAGCAGCGCGAACTGACCATCTTCTTCTCGGACATCGCCGATTTCACCACCCTTTCCGAGCAGTTGAGCCCCGAGGTGCTGGTCGGCAGGCTTGGCCGCTATTTCGAGGAAGTGACGGGCATCCTCATCAAGGGCTCAGGCACCGTGGACAAGTTCATTGGAGACGCCGTGATGGCCTTCTGGGGCGCCCCGACCCCGCTCGCCGACCACGCGCGGCTCGCCTGCCAATCCGCCCTGGAAGCCCAGGAAAGCCTCCTGCGGCTCAACCAGCGCTGGCAGGAGGAGGGCTGCCAGCCCTTCCACACCCGCATGGGGATCCACACCGGCGTAGCCATCGTCGGCAACGTCGGCTTCGAGGGACGGATGAACTACACCGTCATCGGCGACAGCGTCAACCTGGCCAGCCGCCTGGAGGGCCTGAACAAGGTCTACGGCACCCGCATCCTGATCAGCGCCGCCACCCGGCAGGCGGCCGGAGCGGCCGTGGTCGCCCGGCCGGTAGACCTGGTCGCGGTCAAAGGCAAGGACCAGGCCATCGGCATCTTCGAACTCCTGGCCATGCGGACCGGGGCGACCGTGGAACTGCTCCTGAAGGCGGAGGCCTCCGCCGCCATCTTCGACCACTACCGGAACCAGCGCTGGGATGAAGCTCTCAGGCTCCTCGACGGCCTCCCGCAGGGTCCCGACGGGCCCCTCCTTGTCCTGGCCGAGCGGTGCCGCCAGTTCCGGGACGACCCGCCCGGCCCCGGCTGGGACGGGGTATGGCGCTTCCACGAGAAATGACGGCCGCCGGATCAGGAAGCCGGGCGGGTCGGCGGGAACTGGAGCAGCATCTTGTTCACCGCGGCCGACACGTCCCGTTCGGAATCTTCCGGCCCCTCCGAAAGGTCGATCGCGTCCTCGGCCTCGGCTTTCCAGATCACCTGGTGGGTCTTGGCATCCTGGATCTCCAGGACGATGGAGCCCGACCGCCAGCCGGGGCCGCCGCCGATCGGGCCGGCGACGCCGACGGCCATCCCCGGCCCTCCGAACCCGATCCCCACCAGGCCACGGCTGTAGCGATGGAGCACGTAGACGGGATAGTAGGTCACCAGGAAATCGGGTTCGGCGCTCGTCTCCTTCTGGAAGTTCTTGGCGGCCAGGGCGTTTTCCACCGCCCGGCGCACCCTGGAATCCACGAACGGGTTCTTCACCCCCCCGGCCTGGGCCTGGTCGGCCGGGCTGGCCGCGTACCAGTCATAGGTGTGGAGGGCCGGGAATTTGGCCTTGGCATCGTAGTCGTAGTGGACCTCAGGCCCCGCACACCCCAGGGCCAGCATCATCGCGGCGAAGGATACGCAAAGCAGCTTCATGGGGTCTCCTTTTTCAGTTGCACGGCATAGCCAAGGTTCTCCAGGTAGGACTTCATGACCTGGAAATAGCGCTGCCGGGCTCTCCCGGTGCCGGGATCGGAGGGATCGCTGTGGGCGGGATCGTACCCGGCCTGGTTCGCGGCGAACCTTTGGGCAGTCAGACGATCGGCCTGGAGTTTCGCGTCGCTTTGGCCCTTCCTGGGGATGACCACCAGCGCGTCCAGGGCCGCGGCATCGGGACTTCCCGCTGGCGGCGGCATGGGCGGCGGCCCCTGCATGGGCGGTCGCTCCTGCCCCGGCGGCGGCGTGGCGACGGCATACCCCGAACCACCGGGCGCAGCTGAATAGTAGACATCATTGGCGTAGTAGTAGGTCGTCCCATCGACCACGCTGGTGGTGCAGCCGGGCGGGAGGGCCGGGACCACGATCCCCACCGGCGGGATGTCCACCACGAACCCCGCGCCGTAGGGTCGGTACCAGTAACCTCCGCCGTAGTACCAGGCCGCCCCGGCAAAGCTGAGGGTCAGGCAGCCCACGGGAAGGCCGGGGAGGAAGAAGCCGGGTCCCCAGCCCCAGCGGGGGCCCCCGTACCATCCGGGCCGCCCGTACCAACCGGGCCGGCCGTAGTACCCTCCGCGCCAGCCGTAGCCGAGCCCCGGCCGAGGCACGAAACCGCCCGGGGGCATGGCTGCGAACGCCTGGGTGGCGGCCAGGAAACCGAGCACCAGCGCGCGCTCCAACGAACGTCGAGAGCGAAAGCCAAGGGCACTCATCCCGACCTCCTTTTCAGAATGCGATCCCGGCATAGAACTTCAGGTAGTCGGACGCCGGGAAGCCGATACCGGCCGAATCGTTGCTGTCGGTGCCGGTCAGGGTCTTGTGGTAGGCCGCTTCCAGCGTCCAGTGGGTGCGTCCGTAGCCGCGGAAGGTGTGGCCGAAGCCCACCGTCGCCGCGAGGCGGGTCTTGTCGACCGACGTGAACGCGGCGTAGCTGGGGTCGAAGTTGCTGGCGCTGAAGTGTTCGAAATCCGAGTGCAGTCCCCCGATCAGGTAGGAGCCGAGGTGGCGCTCGACATTCCCGTCCGGCAGGAAGAGTTCCGCCTCGCCGCCGATGCTGAACACCGAATCCTGCACATTCCAGTTGTAGAATCCGGGCGCGCTTCCCGTGCCGTCGAAGGCGATGCCGCTCAGGTTGAGCCGCAGCGCCAGGGCCTGCTGCACCGGCCAGCTCACGGTGAACTGCCCTCCCAGGGAGCTGTTGTACGTCTCGTTCTGGCCATCGGGGTAGGAGCTGCTGTTCAGCGCTCCCGTGGGCACGCCCAGGATGAGGCCCAGCCCGAAGTTGGGGGTCTGGGCAGCCAGGGGGGCCGCGGTGGCGAGGGCGAGGGTGGTAGCTGCCAGGATCCAGGTTTTCATATTTGCCTCCGACAAATAGAACCATGCAAAAGGGTGTTTGGTTGATCGTGACAAAAACTATTGGAATACGGCAAGCTTAAAACATAAACAAAACATGCATTTGGATCGGACCATCGGACCCCCAGATTTAGCCCAACTCCATGGAACGATTAGATATCATTTCCTTGACAAAAGGTGAAACTCCGAACTCAACCGGACGCGAAAGGCCCTGGTCTATCGGATGAGCTATGAAAAGCTCCTTCACTTGAGGATCACATGATGAGAAATAGGTATTCTGTCGCCGTGCTCGCCTCTGCGTTGATGCTGGGCTTCGGCCTGTCCCCCGCCAAGGCCGATGGCGCGCCCGCCTCCGGACCCCAGGGACCCGTGGCCGGAATGGATCAACCGAGGTCCCGTTCCTGGGTGGATGGGCCGATGGCGCGGCGTCTGCAACTCACCGACGCCCAGAAGACCAGCCTCAAGGCGATCCAGGCCAGGCACCAGGACGCCCTCAAGGCCAAGCGGAAGGCCGCCATGGAGGCCCGCCGGGCCTTCTCCGAAGCGCTCAGGAAGCCCGAAACCCCACCGGATACCCTGAAGGCCCTGAACCGGACCCTGGCCGACGCGCGCTTTGACGCCCGGCAGGAACGCCGCGCCATGCGCCAGGAGATGCACGCGGTGCTCACCCCCGAACAGCGCGAAAAGGTCGCCCGCATGGAAGGCTTCCGGGAGGGCAGGCGGATGGCCCGCGGCGGCGGATGGCGGGAGGGCGGCCCCGTGCGCACCCTGGACCGGCCCAGGAGCGCCCCGGACACGCTGGCTCCCTGATGCACGGACAGCCTCCTGGCCTCGTTCGAACCCAGCGGCCTGATGCTTCCCGCGGGGCATCAGGCCCCCTTGCGGCCGGGTGCGTCCGGCCCACCGGTGAAGCAGACCCCATGGAGGACATGCACTGATGCGACGGTCATGGATCATGACGGCCTTGGCCGTGGCCGCGGTGGCCGTGGTGTGGGCAGGGTACGGCATCTACCGGTCCTTCGGGAACAGGCCGGCAGTGTTCCGCACCGCCCCGGTGAAACGCGGAGACCTCGTGGCCACCATCAGCGCCACGGGCACCCTCGAACCGCAGGCCGCGGTCGATGTCGGCGCGCAGGTCCAGGGCATCATCGTCGCTTTCGGCAAGGACAGGTCGGGCAAGGAGGTGAACTGGGGATCGGAGGTGGAAGCCGGCATGGTGCTGGCGCGGATCGACGAGTTCCCTGTACGCGGCCGCGGTGGCCACCGCCAGGGCGCAGAGGGACCAGGCCAAGGCCAACGTGATCGCCAGCGAAGCCAACGTGCTCCAGCAGAAGGCCAACCTGTCGCTGGCCAGGCAGAACTGGGACAGGGCGGAGAAGCTCGGCCCCTCCGACGCCCTGGCCCAGAGCGCCTACGACCAGTACAAGGCGACCTTCGAAGCCGCCAAGGCCGCCCTCGCCACCTCGCAGGCGGCCGTGGCGGTGGCGAAGGCCGCCGTGGAGCAGGCCGAGGCCAACCTCAGGACGGCGCAGATCAACCTCGACTACTGCACCATCAAATCGCCCGTGAAGGGCGTGGTCATCGACCGGCGCGTGAACATCGGCCAGACCGTCGTTTCTTCCACCGCCGCGCCGAGCCTGTTCCTGATCGCGAGCGACCTGAGGAAGCAGATCCAGGCCTGGGTCTCCGTGAACGAGGCGGATGTGGGGAACATCGCCGTGGGCCAGGACGTGGCCTTCACCGTGGACGCCTTCCCCGGCCGGGTGTTCCACGGGCGGGTGGGGCAGGTGCGGCTCAACGCGACCATGACCCAGAACGTGGTCACCTATACCATCGAGGTCGACACGGACAATGCCGACGGCAAGCTCCTGCCCTACCTCACCGCCAACGCCCAGTTCCAGATCGGCCACCGCAAGGGCGTGCTCATGGTGCCGAACGAAGCGCTCCGCTGGCTGCCCAGGCCCGGCCAGATCGCCCCGGCGCCCGGGCTGAAGGGCCGTGACCGGTCCGCCCGCCGGGAGCGTACCGAAAGTGGCGGCGCCGGCACCCCCGGCACCCTCTGGGTGGCGGCGGGGCGTTATGTGCGACCCATAAATGTTCAGGCCGGCCTCACCGACGGGACCTTCACCGAAGTGTCGGGCTCCGACCTCGCCGAAGGCCTCCGGGTGGTCACCGGCGAGGGTTTGCGCGCGGTCGGGCCGGTCCAGGAGGAGGAGAAGAATCCCTTCGCGCCCCCGAGGTTCCCGGGCCAGCGCGGCGGACGGCCCCAGGGGCAGGAGCAGGGCCAGCCTGCGCCTGAGGGACGCTAGGGGGGCGCGCGTGGAAGAACTGATCAGGCTGAAAGACATCCACAAGACCTACCACCTGGGCGAAGTGGACCTGCCGCGTGCTCAAGGGCGTCTCGCTGAGCGTCGCCCGGGGCGAGCTGGTGGCGCTCATGGGCGCGAGCGGCTCCGGCAAGAGCACGCTCATGAACATCCTTGGCTGCCTCGACCACCCCACGTCGGGAGAGTACTGGCTCGACGGCCTGGACATCTCCAAGCTACGACGCCAAGGAGCGGGCCCGCCTGCGCAACCGGTTCATCGGCTTCGTCTTCCAGAGCTTCAACCTGCTGCCCCGCATGTCCGCGCTGGACAACGTGCTCATGCCCCTGGACTACGCCCGGGACACCTGTCGCCGAACCGCAACGGCAGCGAGCGGGCCAGGGAGATGCTGGCCAAGGTGGGCCTGGCCGACCGGGTCGACCACCAGCCGTCCCAGCTTTCCGGCGGCGAACAGCAGCGGGTCGCCATCGCCAGGTCGCTCATCAACCGGCCCGAGGTGCTGTTCGCCGACGAGCCCACCGGCAACCTGGATTCGCGCACCAGCGAGGAGATCCTCGAGATGTTCGAGCAGCTCAACCAGGACGACGGCATCACCATCATCCTCGTCACCCACGATCCCGGCGTGGCCCGGCACGCCAGGCGGACCATCCGCATGAAGGACGGCCTCATCGAGGAAGCGGGAGGCGGCGGCGTGAAACCGGTCCTCGTCCTCAGGATGGCCGGCCGGGCCCTCCGGCGCAACGTCATGCGCACCCTGCTCACCACCCTCGGCATCGTCATCGGCGTAGGGTCGGTGATCACCATGATGGAGATCGGCAACGGCGCCACCCGCGCCATCCAGAAGACCCTGTCCAGCATCGGCGCCAACACCCTGGTCATCATTCCCGGCGCCCAGAAGGTGGGCGGCATCAACTACGGCATCGGCAGCCAGACCACCCTGACCCCGAAGGACGCGGAAGCGATCAGCAGCCAGTGCCCGGCCGTGGCCAACGTGGCCCCCATCGTCCGCGCCCGCACGCAGATCGTCTACGGCAACCGGAACTGGGTGCCCACCTCCCTCTACGGCACCGACCCGGCGTTCCTGGAAGTGCGCGACTGGACCGACCTGGCCGAAGGCACCGCGTTCTCCGACCAGGACGTGCGCAACATGAGCAAGGTCTGCCTGGTGGGCGGGACCATCGTGCGCGAGCTGTTCCAGGGGCAGTCGCCCATCGGCAAGGAGATCCGCATCCGCAACGTCGCCTTCAAGGTGGTCGGCGTCCTGAGCCCCAAGGGCGCGAACATGATGGGCCAGGACCAGGACGACACCGTGCTGGCGCCCGTGGACGACGCTCAAGTACCGGGTCGTGGCCACCTCCCTCTCCGGCGGCAACCAGAGCGCCCTGAACACCGCCAACACCACCGAAGTGAACTCGCTCACCAGCCTCTATCCCAACGTCGCCTCCGCCACCAACTCCGAGACCCTGTACCCGACCGCCGTCGACCAACGAGCTGCAGGACCTGCCCCAGCCCATCCGGTTCGCCAACGTGGACCAGATCCTCACCAACGCGCGCAGCGCCGAGGACATCCCCGTCGGCCATCGAGCAGATCACCAGCACCTTGCGCGAGCTCCACCACCTGCGGCCCAATGCGCCGAACGATTTCACCGTGCGCGACATGACCGAGATCACCAAGGCCATGAGCTCCACCACCGAGCTCATCACCAAGCTGCTGCTGTACGTGGCCATGATCTCCCTGGTGGTCGGCGGGGTCGGCATCATGAACATCATGCTGGTCTCGGTCACCGAGCGGACCCGCGAGATCGGCCTGCGCATGGCCGTGGGCGCCGAACCGGGCGACATCCTGCGCCAGTTCCTCACCGAGGCGGTCGCCCTCTGCCTGCTGGGCGGCATCGTGGGCATCCTGCTCGGACGGGGCGCCTCGATGCTCGTCTCCCGGCTGCTCAAATGGCCCACCGCGCCGTCGCTGGGCGCCATCGTGACGGCGGTGGTGGTGTCCGCGAGCGTGGGCGTCATCTTCGGCTTCTATCCGGCCTGGAAGGGATCGCGCCTCGATCCCATCGACGCCCTCCGCTATGAATAGGGACCTGCCCATGAAGGCCAAGCTGACCGCCTGCGTCGCCCTGCTGCTCTTCTGCGGCTGCAAGGTGGGCCCCGATTTCACCCCGCCCAGGCCGGCCATGCCCTCCGCCTGGGTGGGCGCCACCGGAACGCCGCCGACCGCCAACCAGACCGAGGTGCTGCGGCAGTGGTGGACGCAGTTCCAGGACCCGACCCTGGACGCGCTGATCGAGGAGGCGCTGAAGGCCAATCTCGGCATCGCCGGCGCGGAGGCGAGCCTGAGGCAGGCCCGGGCGCTGCAGGGGGTCGCCGCCGGGGGATTGTGGCCGTCCGTCACCGCGTCGGCCGGCGCCACCGCGGCAGGGAGGCCCCGCCTACGCCCCGGGAGGCGGCGCGACCAACCTGTTCACGGCGGGCCTGGACGCGACCTGGGAGCTGGACATCTTCGGCGGCGTGCGCCGCAACGTGGAATCGGCCGAGGCGAACGTCGCGGCCGCCGCCGCGAACCTGCAGGACGTCCAGGTCAGCATCGCCGCCGAAGTGGCCCTGGACTACGTGCATGCTGCGCGGGAACCAGCAGGAGATCGTCACGGCGCAGGCGAACCTGGAGGTGCAGCAGCACACCGTGGAGATCACCACCAAGCTCTACAAGGTCGGGTTCGACAGCGGCCTGGACCTGGCCAACGCGCAGGAGACGGTGGCGACCACCGAGGCCCAGATCCCGGTCTACGAGACCGAGGCGCGCCAGGCCATCTATGCGCTGAGCGTGCTGCTCGGGCCGGCAGCCGGGCTACCTGATGGAGCGCCTGTCGCCCACGGGCGACCTGCCCGCCCTGCCCACGCACCCTTCCCGCCGGGCTGCCTTCCGACCTGCTCCGCCGCCGGCCCGACGTGCGCCAGGCCGAGGCCCAGCTGCACAGCGCCACCGCGCAGATCGGCGTCGCCGTGGCCGACCTGTTCCCGCAGTTCTCCCTGACCGGCGGGGTGGGCCAGGCCAGCAGCCACCTGGACACCCTGCTGCACCGGGCCAACCGGTCCTGGTTCCTCGGCCCGGCGGTGTCCTGGCCGATCTTCCAGGGCGGGGCCGCCATCTCCAACATCCATGCGCAGGAGGCCCTGCGCGACGTCGCGTTCGTCGACCTACCGGCAGGCTGTGCTGACCGCCCTGCAGGACGTGGAGAACGCCCTGGTCGCCTTCGAGCAGGAGCAGAAGCATTACCAGTCCCTCAGCGCCGCGGTGGCCGCCGACCACCGGGCGGTGGACCTCTCCCTGGCCCTGTTCAGGGAAGGCCAGACCGATTTCCTCACCGTGATCACCGCCCAGCGCACGCTCTTCGCCGACGACAGCGCCCTCACCCAGAGCCGGGAGAACCTGGGCGCGGACCTGATCGCCGTCTACAAGGCGCTGGGGGGCGGCTGGAACGTGGACCAGGCGGCCCCGGGTGGTCCACTATAAGGGCATCCCCAGGAGAGCCCGCCATGCGCATCACCGACGTCCGGGAGCGGACCTTTTCCATCGCTTCACCGATCTCGAATGCCTACATCGATTTCCGCAAGATGACCTGCTCCGTCGCGGCCGTGGTCACCGATGTCGTCCGCGACGGGAAGCCTGTGGTCGGCTTCGGCTTCAATTCCAACGGCCGCTACGCCGCCGGCGGGATCCTGCGGGAGCGCATCCTGCCGCGCATCCTGGAGGCCGATCCCGATTCCCTCCTGGACGAGGCCAGGGGCAACCTGGACCCGTTCAAGATCTGGGCCACCATGATGAAGAACGAGAAGCCCGGGGGCCACGGCGAGCGTTCGGTGGCGGTGGGGACCGTGGACATGGCCGTGTGGGACGCCCTGGCCAAGATCGAAGGCAAGCCCCTCTACCGTCTCCTGGCGGACCGCTACAGCGGCGGCGTGGCCGACGACAAGGTCTGGATCTACGCCGCGGGCGGCTACTACTACCCCGGCAAGGACCACTCCGCCCTCCAGGCCGAGATGAAGAGCTACCTGGACCGGGGCTACACCGTGGTGAAGATGAAGATCGGCGGCGCCCCGCTGGCCGAGGACCTGAGGCGCATCGAGGCCGTCCTGAAGATCGTGGGCGCGGGGGAGAACCTGGCGGTGGACGCCAACGGCCGCTTCGACCTGCCCACCGCCATCGCCTACGCCAAGGCGCTGACCCCCTATGGGCTGCGCTGGTACGAGGAGATCGGCGACCCCCTGGACTACGCCCTGCAGGCCGAGATGGCCAGGCACTACGAGGGCCCCATGGCCACCGGCGAGAACCTCTTCTCCCACCAGGACGCCCGCAACCTGATCCGCTACGGCGGCATGCGCCCCGACCGGGACGTCCTGCAGTTCGACTGCGCCCTGTCGTACGGCCTGGTGGAGTACCTGCGGACCCTGGCGATGCTGGAGGAGCATGGCTGGTCGCGGCGGCGCGTGGTGCCCCACGGCGGCCACCAGATGTCCCTCAACATGGCGGCGGGCCTGCACCTTGGCGGCAACGAGTCCTATCCCGACGTGTTCAGACCCTTCTGCGGGTTCGCCGACGACATCAGGGTCGAGAACGGCTACGTGGGGCTGCCCAGCCTCCCGGGGATCGGCTTCGAGGGCAAGTCAGAGCTCTTCCCCGTCATGCGCACCGTCCTCGACTAGGAGCACGCCATGAGCCGGACCGAAGCCCGATGGCAGGGCGCCAAGCCCGCGAAATCCCTGTTCATCCTGCTCCTGGGGGCCGCGCTGTTCTTCGGCCTCCCGGCCTTCGTGCCGGCGCCGGGCGCCAGGGCCTTCCTTGGCCAGGCGGGTCCGGCCCAGGCGACGGCCCAGGCTGCTCCAAAGGGGGCCCCCGACGTCAGGCCGCCCGCGCCGGACCCGCAGGCCCGGGCCAAGGCCGACGCCGCCGAGGCCAGGCGCCAGAAGGACTGGAGAAACGGCCTCCACCTCTTCGCCATCTTCGTCACCACCATCGCCGGCATCATCCTCGCCCCCCTGCCCATGGGCGCCGTGGCCATGATCGGCATCGCCGCCACCGCGCTCTCGGGCACCCTGAGCATCGGCGATTCGCTGGGCGGCTTCGGCGACGTGGTGATCTGGCTCATCGTCCTGGCCTTCATGATCTCGCGCGGCTTCATCAAGACCGGCCTGGGCGCGCGCATCGCCTACAACTTCATGAAGCTCCTGGGCCGCAACACCCTGGGCCTCAGCTACGGCCTGGCCGCCACCGACCTGGTGCTGGCCCCCGCCATCCCCAGCAACGCCGCCCGGGCCGGGGGCATCGTCATGCCCATCATGGCCAGCCTGGCCCGGGCCTACGGCAGCCACCCCGGGGACGGCAGCGAAAGGAAGATCGGCTCCTTCCTCACCCTCGCCGCGTACCAGGCGGACATCATCACCAGCGCCATGTTCCTCACCGCCATGGCCGCCAATCCCCTGGCCCAGAAGCTGGCCGGGGACCTGCACGTGACGATCACCTGGACCGGGTGGATGGTCGCGGCCATCGTGCCCGGCCTCATCTCCCTGGCGCTGGTCCCCTACCTCATCTACAACGTGCATCCCCCGGAGATCCGGGAAACCCCCGGCGCCGTGGAGATCGCCAAGGCCAAACTGGCGGAGTTCGGCCCCATGAAGGCCTCCGAGTGGATGATGCTGGGGGTCTTCGTGCTCCTGCTGGTGATGTGGATCTTCTCCAGCCAGCTGGGCGGCCTCAACGCCACCACCGCCGCCCTGGTGGGCCTGGGCTTCCTGCTCTGCCTGGGCGTCCTCACCTGGGAGGACGTGAAGAAGGAGACGGCGGCCTGGGACACCCTGGTGTGGTTCGCGGCGCTGGTCATGATGGCCGGGTTCCTGAACAAGCTGGGCATGATCCCCTGGTTCAGCAAGGGGATCGGCGACATGATGTCCGGCCACGGCTGGATCTTCGCCTTCCTGGTGCTGAGCCTGGTGTACTTCTACAGCCACTACTTCTTCGCCAGCAACACCGCCCACGTGGCCTCGATGTACGGCGCCTTCCTGGGCGTGGCGGTGGCCCTGGGCGCGCCCCCCGTGCTGGCGGCCTTGGTGCTCGCGTACTTCAGCAACCTCTTCGCCAGCATGACCCACTACGGCTGCGGGCCGGCGCCGGTGCTGTTCGGCACGGGCTACGTGGCGGTGGGGACCTGGTGGCGGGTCGGGCTCCTGGTGAGCGTGGTCAACATCGTCATCTGGGTGGGCATCGGCGGCATGTGGTGGAAGGTGCTCGGCCTCTGGTAGGCGCGGATCACCTGGCCACCACCAGGATGGTGAACGAACCCGGGACCATGGCGCCGCGCCGGGCGCCCGTCTGTTGCCGTGGGTCAGGAACGAGGCCCGTGGCGCTTGCGCCATTCCGAGGGACCGCATCCGAACCGGCGCCTGAACTGGGTGGCGAAATACTGGCTGGAGTTGAATCCGCAGGCCAAGGCGATACGGGTGATCGGCCTGGCCCCGGGCGCCCGGAGCATGGCCAGCGCCGCCTCCGTGCGGATGCGGGTGAGGTAGGCGACCGGAGTGGCGTTGGTCAGCTCGAGACAGTAGGCCGAGAACGAGCTCCTGGATAGCCCGCACTTGGCTGCCATGGTCGCCAGGGTCCACGGCTGGTCGATGTGCAGGGCCAGCCGCTCCAGGAAGATCTCGACCACCCGCCGGGAACTGGAGAACTCCTTCCTGAGGACGATATGCCGGCGCTCCAGGCACTCGCGGACTTCCACAAGGAGCTCATTGATCCGGATCTTCACTTTGACCCTGTCCAGGGTGGACGATTCCAACAGTTCCGACAGGTTCTCGAAGGCGCGGGCGGTGGGCTCGTCGGCCTCCCAGACCGGTTCTTCGTTGTGGCTCAGCAGCCGGGTCAGCCGGGTCCGGTCCTTGGCGGAAAACAGCAGCCAGGGCGGCCAGACCCACGCCTGGTTGGGCCGGCGGACCTTGACGTCGAGGATGACCCAGATGAGCCGGCAGGGGGAGATCGCGGGATCGCCTACGCGGTGGAACTGCCAGGGACGGGTGATCGTGAACTGCCCCTTGCGCAGGGTCCAGGCCTTTCGGTCCACCTCGAAGGCCACGCTGCCCCTGGACAGATAGGTCAGTTCGATCCCTTCATTGCAGTGGAGGTCCAGGCCCCAGCCCTGGGCCCAACGGGCGTCCCAGACGCCCATGGAGCGCAGCTCCTGGAGATCGTTGGCCGGCAACCGCCGCCCGGGATAGCTGCCCCGGGACCAGCCGGCCAGCGCCAGCTCGCCGGCCGCGGCGGCCGCCTTCAGGGGTTCGCAGGTGTCGGCGTAGGACTTCACCCCCGCGTCCTGGAACACAATGAGCGGACTGGGCATGGACGAGCCCCGAAAAAGGTTGACGATTTACCGAAAAGGGATCCTGAACGCATTCTACCCCATAGTTTCGTAACGTGATGACATCCGCCGCCCAAGGCCATGGAGGTCATCATGAAAGTTGGTTGTTTCGCCCTGGTCCAGGGGTTCTCGACCCTGGAAACCCAGCTCGCCCTGCTCCAGGCGTGGGGCTTCAGCTACGCCGACGTCACCGACAACACCGACGGCGCCTGCCTCGGCACCGAATATGGCTTCACCGCCGTAGCCAGCCTGGACGCCAACCCGTTCGACATTCAGAGGCTGTTCGAGAAATACGGACTGACCATCAGTTCCTACTGCGCCCACGCCAACCTGCTGGACCCGGCCGCCCCCTGGCGCTACGGGACGGACCAGATCATCAAGGCGGTCCGTGCGGCCGCGGCCATCGGGGTCAAGCACGTCATCACCGCCGAAGGCGACCCCAAGACCGCGTTCGGCCACGGTCTCACGGAGGCCGAGGCCCTTTTCACGATCCGGGAAAAGCTGCATGAACCCCTCCGGATGGCCGCCGACCTCGGCGTGAAGATCCTGCTGGAGCCCCACGGCCGCTACACCGGCTCCGAAACCCACCTGGAACGGATCCTGGACGCCGCGGACTCCCCGGCGCTGGGGGTCAACCTGGACACCGGCAACCTGTGGCTGGGCGGTGGCGACTCCGTATCGTTCATCCGCAAGTTCGGCACGAAGATCGAGCACGTGCACTGGAAGGACTGGCCGGCGGACATGCTGGCCCAGCGCGGCAAGGTGTTCGGCGCCGGCATGTCCTGCATCCCGCTGGGCACCGGGGTGGTGGACATCAAGGGCGCCTACCGGGCCCTCCGGGAGGTCGGCTTCGACGGACTCACCACCCTGGAGATCGCGGGTGAGGACAACGTGAAGCAGAGCCGCGCCTACCTGCAGTCCCTGGGCGTTTGAGGTTCGGCGGCATCCACCGGGGCCCGCGCGGCTTGAAGGTCAATGCCCCTTTGCGGCAAGGAAAGGCAGGGCTTCGGAAGGCTGATAACACGGCTTGATGCCCAATGACGGGTCCAGGTCCAGTCCCATCCGCAAGGCCGGCCCACCCACGAAGAGAGACCGGGGCGGCCGGGCCAGCTCCCGCATCCGCACCGCCAATTCCCGCACCTGCTGCATCTGAGGGGGCAGGGCCACCGAGAAGCCGACCGCTTCGGGCTTCCGGGATTCGAGCAGGTCCAGGACCTCCTTGACGGGCAAGCCTTCCAGCACCGCATGCGTTGCGATGCCGCAGGTGACGAAGAAGCATTCCGCCATCATCAGGCCCAGTTGGTGGTCGTTGCCTTCGGCGTTGAACAGGACCAGTTCCGCCCGGTCAGGACCGGCGGCCCCGGCGGCATCCTTCTGGACCTGCGCCACGATCTGCTGGACCAGGGCGCTGAACCGGTGTTCGATGGCCACCGTGACCTTGCCCTCCTCCCACAACTGGCCGATCTCGACCAGCAGAGGCTGGAGGATCCCCAGCAGGAGATCCATGGGGGGCATGCGCAGGCGCCGGCTCTCCCGCAGGATCCGGTCCATTTCGACCGGGGTGCCGGACCGGGCGACCGCCTGCATCGATCGGAAGAAGGTCCTGACCTCCTGCATGGCCAGGGGGTCCGGAACCTCGTCAGCCAGCAGCTTCTTGAAACAGGCCTGGCAGACGCCGTGGGTGATCTGGTAGTCGGTCCACGGTTCGCATTCGCCAATGAAATGGCTGCAGTAGCTGCACCATTTGATCATGGCGCGCCACCCCCGCAGTGAAGGGATAGTTCCGCCTCGGCGGACTGCACGGTATCGGCCACGGCCGCGATCCAGGCGACCGGAAACCGTTCCGGGTCGGTCAGCCAACCCTGGAGGCTGGCGACCGCCTCCGTGATGCCGGCGTCCCGGTCGCAGACGGCGGAGACGATGAGCGCCCCGGTGCCCTTGAACCGGCCGTGAAGTTCGCCGTCGGTGGCCCGGTGAAAGGCCTGCACCAGGTCGGCGCCGGACGCCTCGGGGATGCGCCGCAGGCGTTCCCCGCGCAGGTGCCTCGCCACCGCCAGCAGCGCACCGGTCTCATGACCCTGGCCGGGCGCCTGCGCGGCCAGCTGGTCGTGGAGCAGTTCCAGCTGCCGTTCCAGGATGAGCCGCGGCATGCCCCGGTTGCCGAGCACCCGGCCCAGCCATTCGATCTGGGTCAGCTGTTCCTTCCCGGGCAGATCGACGAGCGCGGCGAGCCAGGCCGCATCGCTCCGGCAGAAACGCCGGCCCCGTTCCTGATAGCGTTCCTTGATGTAGGGAAATTCCTCCCGGCATCGGTCTCCCGCCGCCACCGCCGCCGCGATCCGTTCGGCATCCTGTGGAATGGCGTGGTCGCCCGCTTCCGGGTTGAGCATGGCCGCGCTGAAGACCGTCTCCGCGTTCTCGATGGGGTACAGCGCGGAGAACAGATCCTCCAGATGGTCGAAGAGCGCGAGGGCCACCTGGATGACCCGACCGCTCCCGGCCGGGTCGAGCGGGAAGGCATTCATGGCTTGGCTGAACGCCTGCCAGTTGCGGGCGCTGCCGGGGCCATACCCCTCGTAGTACCGCGTGCCCCCGGCAGCCGGAAGGCCTTGGATCCTGAGAACATCCGGATGATGAACGGCATTGCCGAGGGAGGTTCCCTCCAGGACGTAGATGACGCCCAGCAGATCGGCCGGCTGGCCGACCCGAAGCAGGCGGATCATCGAGGCGATCCGGTGGGCGTGGGAAAGCGCCAGCTTGAGGTCGGGAATCAGCATCCGGTCGAAGGCGCCGAGGTCCTGGCGCAGATGCGCGAGCCGCGATGGCCGGTCCAGGGTCAGGGCGCGGACGGCTTCGGCCCCGGGCTGGGCCAGCTCGTGGTCGAGCGTGGCATGGATGACGGCCATGGCGCGCAGCTGTCCGACGTAGCTTGCCAGGGGCAGTTCTCCCCGGGTCAGCGCCGGGACGAACGGCAGGGCCTCCATCCGTCCATGCCGATCGGCCACCGCCTCCTTGAGCGCGGCCATGAGCGTGGGGACCTTGGCATGCTCCATGGCCGACTCCATCCCAGGTTCTCCCTCCATCGGCATCCCTTTGGCGATGATCAGTCTGCCCCATTTGCACCCGGGTGTCAGCGGGTCATCCACGACCGGTTGCGCAGGGTGAGGAAGGCCGCGGGGTAGATCCAGAACAGGGCAAAACAGAAGAAGTAGCCGTAGACCAGCTCCAGCATGAAGTTCCAGGACCGCTCACTGTGGAGGTAGTAGAGGGTGTTGAGCAGGGCCATCACCCCGACCAGCACCAGCATCCGCGGCAGGACGCCCGGGTGGTGCAGGATCACGTGGAGGGTGAGCACGTAGCCCATCAGCCAGACCGGGAACTGCAGGTTGGCCATGCAGGTGTCGAGGCCGGCGATCAGGCGCGCCCGCCAGGGACGCCGCCAGACGATCCGGACCAGGTGCAGTTCCTCCCGGATGAAGCTGCGGTCCCAGCGCAGGTACATCCGGCACAGGCGCTGGTAGGTGGAGGGCACGGTCGTGTGCACCACCGCGGGACGCTGGTAGACCGTATCGTAGCCCTGGGAAAGGATGAAGTTGGTCATGGCGCGGTCCTCGCCGATGGTGCAGGCCTGGCCCAGGAAGGTCTGCTGGAGCCAGGGCTCCAGCACGGCGCGGACTACGCTCATGCGGTAGGCGGAAAGCGCACCCGGGCAGCAGGTACACCGTCCCGTAGGTGGACTGGGCCGCCCGCAGGAAATCGAAGGCGATGATGAAACGCACATGCAGCATGCGCGGAAGCAGGCCTTCCCCGGTGTTCTTCACCACCACCTTGCCCGCCACCGCGCCGACTTTCGGGTCCCGGAAGGGTCCGGCGATGGCCAGCAGGGTCCTGCGGTCGATCACGCTGTCCGAGTCGATGGTGACCAGCAGCTCCCCCCGGGCGCGGCGGATGGCTTCCGCCAGCGCGGCGCGCTTGCCGCGGTTGGCCGGGAAGCGCACCGTCTCCACCCTGCCCGGATGGCGCGCGCAGGCGGCCTGGATGTGCTCCCAGGTATCGTCCCGGCTGCCGTCGTCCACGGCGATGATCTGCAGGCGGTCGATGGGGTATTCCGCGCCGGCCACGGAATCGATCGCCTCCTCCACCTCGGCGCCTTCGTTGTAGGCGGGGATCACCACGGTCATGGTGGGTGCTCTGTCCGAGCGGGCGAGCGGGAAGGGCCGGTAGCGGAACCACAGGAAGGTCCTGAATCCGAGTACCGACAGGCCCAGCGCGCCCCACACCCGGCCGGGCCCGGTGAACATCCGTGACCAGTGCCCGGCCTCCAGGGCGTGCAGGATCGGCCGCAGCCCGGGACCGGCGAGGCCAAAGGCGAAGATGGACGCGAGGCCCAGGATGATCGCTCCGCGGATGATCCAGATCCAGCGGTCCGCCCCGGACTCGCCGGACGGCATCCCCTTCCGTACGAGGATCCCGCTGCGGGCAACTGACGATTGAGCGCTTGTGATCGTCCTGCGCCCGGATGCGCCGGGGGATCCACGGCCGGCGTCACCGTATGGGCGCATGATCTTGAAAACGCAGCGCTTCCACCGATCCGAAGGGAGGGTGGCGAGGTGTTGGCCGGCACGGCCGGGAACGGTCGGAAAGCGCATGACGGCAGAGATGGTAATGGTTTTAAACCGTCTAAAAAGACTTGAAATTCAAAACTTTTAACAGTAGGGATCCATCACCCCCCCGCCACTATTCGAAACGCAACGCCTCGATCACATCCAGCTTCGCCGCCTTGAGGGCGGGAAGAAGCCCGGCGGCGACGCCCACCAGGGCGCTGAAGCCCAGGCCCAGCCCCACCGCCCAGGGCTCGGCCAGAGCCGGCACCGAGAGGAACCGCTTCATGAACCAGATGGCCAGATAGGAGCACGCCACCCCCGACAGTCCGCCAAGGAGGGAAAGCAGGACGGCTTCGGTGAGGAACTGCCGCAGGATCAGGTTGCGGGTCGCTCCCAGGGCCCGCCGCACGCCGATCTCCCGGGTCCGTTCGGTGACGCTCACCAGCATGATGTTGGAGATGCCGATGCCGCCGACCACCAATGAGATGCCGGCCGCCATGGCGAGGAAGGCGGTGAGCACCCCCGACTGCTGGTCCTGGAGTTTCACGAGGTCGTCCTGCTTGCGGATGAGGAACGGATTTTCGGCGTTGGCCGGCAGGTGCAGCCGCTGGCGCAGCAGGGAGGTGATCTCCAGCTCGGCCAGGTCCGATTTCCCGGGCCGGGCGCTCACCAGGATGTTCTGGATCCGGTCCGCCCCCTGCAGCCGGCGCATGACCGTCGTATAGGGCGCGACCACCAGGTCGTCCTGGTCGCCCAGCATGCCGGCGCCCTTGGCTTCCAGCAGGCCGATCACCTGGAAGGGGACGGCGGCGATGCGGATGGTCTGTCCCAGCGGGTCTTCCCCGGCGCGGAACAGGTTGGCCCGCACGGTGGTGCCCAGGAGGCAGACCTTGGCCAGCCCCCGCACTTCCTGGCTGGTGAAGAAGCGGCCGCGTCCGACCTGCCAGCCGCGGATCCTGGGGAACTCCACCCCCGAACCCTGGATGGTGGTGAAGTAGTTGTTCCTGCCGCGGACCACCGTGCGGTAGGCGCGGTTCTGCGGCGTTGCCGCGAGCACGCTGGAATTCCCGAGCTCCCGTTCGATGCGCTGGGCGTCCGTTGCCAGCAGCACCGGCAGGCTGCCCAGGCCCAGCGGCCCCAGCCGCGTGTTGCTGGAACTGGCGCCACCGTTGAAGATCGTCACCATGTTCGATCCGGTGCTCTGGATGAGCGCGTCCGAGGCCGCGCGGGAACCTTCGCCGATGGCGATCATGGCGATCACCGCCCCCACCCCGATGACGATGCCGAGCATGGTGAGCAGCGCCCGGAGCCGGTTCCGGATGATGGCGGCGAGGGCCATCTTCAGGCACTCGCGGAAGGTCAAGACCGGTCCTCCGCGCCGGCGGCGAGGCCGCCCGTCACCGGCGCACCCCCCCCAGCAGCGGCTGGCCCCCCTGGGGTCCCGGCTTCTGATAGTCGTCGGCGCCGGTCAGGACGGCCATGCCGTTGGTCAGCCCATCGCCCTTCACCTCGATGTACTGCTCATCGGAGGCGCCGGTCTCGACCGGGACGGGCTTCGGCTTGCCGTCCTCCAGGACCCAGACCCGCTCCGCGCGCTCCGCCGCCTGTCCGCGCCCGGACTGGGCCGGAACGGCCGCACGGGCCACGTTCGGGACCCAGCTGCCGTGGCCGGCGCCTTCGCCTTCCGGGGGCTCGAACGGAGCCGGATCGAACCGCAGGGCCGCTGTGGGGACCCGCAGCACCTTCTGCCTGCGGCGGGTGATGATGGAGCAGTCGGCGGTCATGCCGGGGAACAGCGCCAGGTCAGCGGAGTACACCGGGCTCCCGGGAGGCATGTAGCGCGCGGTGGTGCGTTCCAGCTCCCCGGCGGGACCGGCCGGGGCCTCCGCCTTGGGACGGTGCTTGTTGTCCACCTGCATGACGACGTTGTAGGTCACCACGTTGTTGGTGACCACCGGGTTCAGCTGCACCTCGCTCACCACTCCGCGGAACTCGATATCAGGGTAGGACTCCACCGTGAACCTGGCCGCCTGCCCCACCCGCACCTGCCCGATGTCCGCCTCGTCGATGGCCACCTGCACCTTCAGCTTGGAAAGGTCCTGGGCGATGATGAACAGGTTCGGGGTGGCGTAGCTGGCCGCCACCGTCTGCCCCACGTCCACCATGCGGGCCACCACCACTCCGTCCACCGGGGCGTGGATGGTGCAGTAGCCCAGGTTGGTGCGGGCCGTCGCAAGGGCCGATTCGGCCGCCTTCACGGTGGCCCCGGCCACCTTGCGCGCCGTGTCGACCGCATCCAGGTCGCTGTCGGAGACCAGCCTGGCTTTCCAGAGGGCGAGGGTTCGGCGGTACCCCGTTTCGGCGTTGGTTCGGGTGACCTCGGCCTGCTCCAGGGCGGCCTGGGCCGAGTCGAGGGCCGTGACCCAGGGAGTCGGATCGATCTGAGCGATGACCTGGCCCTTCTTGACCAGGCTGCTGAAGTCGGCGCTGAGCGAGGTCACGACGCCGGACACCTGGGTGCCCACCGGCACCTGGATCAGGGCGTTGATGGTGCCGGTGGCGACCACCCGCTGGATGATGTCGCCCCGGTCGACCCGGGCGGTCCGCCACTGCACCGGCTCCCCGCCTTTGCGCATGACCAGTGAGCCCGCGCCGATGAGAATCAGGATGGCCACTGTCGGCCAGATTTTTCGCTTCATGGTTTTCCTGGTTGCCTGCTGGTTGCGCACCCTCTGGTCGGCGATTCTGCGCCGACAGGAGGATTGTTGGCCTCATGGGTCAATACATCTGGTTTCGTCCCACGCTGACGCTCCGGGGCGTAACCTTAGCGACAGAGGGTAGGCCTAATTCCCGACCGCGCAAGCCTGCCTGGGCGTCCCTCCGGCAAACCATTCATGTCCTCTTCCGGAAGCATCCCGTCCACCGGCACCCCCCGTCCGGTGCGGGTGGGAAGAATTCGGGGTGGGAACGCTTGGCAACCGTGAGAAAAATGCCTGAATTTATCAAGTCCCCATCCGGGAAAGTCACCTGCGGACCCGGCGTCAAGCACCAGGTCGACGGCTCGCCGTGCCCCGGACCCGAACCTCGGGGGTCTGGCGGATGTCCTGACGGCGGGCTCACCAGGGACCGGAAGAACCGGCCGCACCCGTGCCTTTCCCCGTCAAAAGAAATGAAAATCGAGCGGGCCGTTATCACTTCGCAGGGAGACAAACTCCAAGTGCTTGACCGGTTCGGCCCATCCCTTCCCGAAGCCGAACCGGAAGAGGCCGGCTGCCAAACCCTGGGCGAACTGGAACGGGCCCACATGCGCAAGCTGGGCCTTCAGCCCTTCGAATGGGCTGCCGGCTAGGGATCGGATTCCTGCAGGGTGTCGCCGGGGTGGGGGGGAAGGTCGTGATTCAGGCTCATGGGGTCCTCCTTGCCTGCTCAAGGTTCTGATTGGACGATCCGCATCCGGTTATCCACCTTCCGGACTCCGCTGACATCCTGGGCCAGCTTGCCCACCAGATCCTTCTCCGCGGGGTTCCGGGCCTCGCCGTGAATCGTCACGACGCCATCCCTGGTGTCGACCTTGGTGGCCAGGGCCCGGGTGGAGCGGTGGAACAGGAGGCTGGTCTTCACCTCGGCCGTGATCGAGGCGTCGTCGATCTTTTCGGCGATCCGCCGAGTCGCCGGTTCGGTGGAACCGACGGTCATCTGGTTGCGGACCGCTTTCACTCCCTCGACGTCCTTCGCATATTCAGTGGCCAACTGCTTTTCGGCCTCAGAATCGGCCCTGCCGCGGAGGGTGACCACCCCTTTGTCTGTGGTCACTTCAGTGGCAAGGGCGCTCACATTCCGGTGGAATGCCAACGCGCCTTTGACCTTCATCGTGATCCACGCGTCCGAACCGGCTTCGGGCTGGTCTGCCCGCACCGAAAGCCTGTCCTCCACCTGGATCACACCCGGCGTGCCGGAGGCGGTCTCCTCGGCGAGGAATTTGTGGTAGTCCTGCGATACGGTGCCGTTCAGGGTCACCACGCCCTTCGAGGCCTTGACTGTGATGTCGTCATCCTTCAAGTAGTGCCGGAAGGTGAAGCTGTTTTTCACTGAAGCTACGGTCTGGCTGTCGGCATCGGTTGCCAGTGTGATGCCGCTGCCAAGACAGGCAACCATGGTGAAAATGGCCCATCGTCGATGCAGGGTCATGGCGAACTCCTTCTGGAGGAATGAATGACCACCCAGGTCCGCTGGGGATCATCACAGAGAATCGTTTTGCCTTCCCTCCTGAACCGCACCTCTTTGTGCTGAAGGGACATATCTCTGACAAAAACGTTCAGGTGTTCCACGAGCAAGCGCATGCTGGCACAAATGATCGGGTAGCGCATTTCCTGTTTGTCCACAGCCTCTCCTTTCAAACAACTTAAAAAATGCCCGGATTTCGCTTGCTGATCCGGTCCGGGCATGGGTGACGGCCGCGTCCGCTGCCGCACCGTTCAGGATCACCAGGCAGATCGCGCGGGTAAAAATGGGCCGGTCGGGGTGGGTAGGCGTTGTCATGGGATTCTCCTGGTTGGTGCTGGCCCGGAGGGTGGCGGTCGGGGATGGGTTGTCCCCGGCGGAATGAGACTCATGGATCGTGCCAGAGGTTGAATGATTTAGATAAGATCCATTATTTTATGTCTTACGACCGAATGACCATGGGCTGTCCTATCCTGGGATGGTTGCGGCCACGCCTGACGTCCCAGGATTTGATCGAATCCGTCACATTTGACGGCGACCCGCGCTCGCCGCCGGTCCGATCGGGGCGCGGATGGCGACTCGAGTCGCACCACTTGACGGGCCTCAGGCAGAAGTTAGGTTGTTCCATGGAAGAGGCCTGGTGGATCCTGCCAGCCCATCCAGGTTTCACGCGACCAGGCTGAGCATCCCCGCAGCCGACTTCCTTTCATGGAGGCTGCCATGAAACCTCGTAGCATCATTTCCCTTCCCACCTGGGTGGTCCTCAGCCTCTCGAACCCTTCCCAAAGGAGCACACCATGGCCTTCATCACCCTCATCATCGGCGCAATCCTCGGCTTCATCGGCGGCATGATCGTCTCCGCCGGCAACTGGCGCAATGCCCTGGCCAGGCTCGGGGCCTGGGCCATCAAGACCTCCCAGGCGCCGCCCGCGAACGCCGCGGGCAGCCCCGAGCCTGCTGAGAAGTAGGAGACGCCGGCCGGAGGGGCGACCCATCGGACCCTCGATGCGGTGCGCGCCCAGCCGGTTCGAGACCGAGAGTTGGCGTATGCGCTAGGACGGCTCCCTGTTCTGGACCAGCGTCATTCTCACCGCCATGCAGGATCAGGATCGTGTGCTGCATGGCTTCGGATCAAATCGCTGCAGCCGACTCCGCCAGCGTCCGGATCAGCCAACGCCTTCGGTTTCTTCGACATGAGCGGGAACGTTTTCGAGTGGTGTGGAAACTGGTGCGGCCCCTATGCGGACGGGGCCAGACCGACCCCACCGGTCCAACCAGTGGCACCTTACGCGTGGTTCGAGGCGGGAGCTGGTACAAGCCCATGGTGCAACCCCGGCCGAAGACCTACATCGCCATCAAGGACAGGAAGTTCCCGATCCACCCGCTTCTGCTTGGCTGAAACTGGCGTTGCCGCCCTCTCGGGAGGCTGGAAAATCCTCGTCTGAGCTCATATTTATCTCAGTCAACACATTCTCCGGCATCAAGTGCCAAAGCTCATTCTGGTGGAGCCAGATCGGGTCTGCATTTTGGCGAAGCCATTCCTCCGCGTCCATGCCGTCAATGGTGGGTGGGCGACGAACCCGCTTCTGCTTGCCCCGCACGAATATCCACATATATTCCTGGCGGATCCTCGCTTTTTCCGCTTTTTGCGCCGCCGTCAATTTCCGCTTCTGCTTGGCCATGGGTCCTTCCCACACCAGGATACAGGGTGCGACCGCGACGGGGCGATGGGCTCGGGGACGCCAGGAGCAGCTTGATGTTCCTCCGGCGGCCAGCGCGGATAACGCACAATTCATACGTTTACCCTGGTGCTGGCCCCATCCTAACGGACCGGGCCGGGGCTGTACCTGCCTGCGGGATGCTTCCCTCCAGACGCCAAAACTCGAGTTGAAATCGCAACCACACGTATCACGGCATGGGCGAGGGTTTAGCCAATGTGAGGTTTCCTCTCCTAACCCATTTCGTATTGGAATTGGCACGGAAATTAAAGAAGGATGCCCCCTCTCAGGGGGCATCCTTCATTGTTGTATCTTTTGGTGCCCGGAGACGGAGTTGAACCGCCGACACATGGATTTTCAGTCCATTGCTACCTTGGTCGTTGGTGTTCGTCTATGAAAGTAATAAATTTTAAACACGAATAATAGGATACTTACAAAATATTTTTATGTGCGTTTGTGCGTGATTGCCCCTTGACGTTCTGGGAGGTAGACGTACCGTAGACGTACGGGAGAAACTCCATGGGCGGCACCAGGACAAGGTATGACCTTGATCAGAGCTTCGTTGATCGGTTGAAGGCGACTACTAAAATTGCCTACTACTGGGACCTTAGGCAGAGAGGACTCTTTGTGCGAGTCACCCCGAAGGGGTCCCGGAGCTATGGGCTTACCCTCCAACGGGCTAATACCCAGAAGGTCCACATGACCCTGGGGGCATGTTCCATGCCGGGCACAAAGGGACAAAAAGAAGGGGCCTTGAGTTTGGCTGTTGCGAGGCAGAAAGCCGGAGATCTCATACAAAAGCACAAAGATGGTCGCGATGTCTTGTCAGAAGTGGCCAAGATCCATAATGCCTATACGCTCCAATCTCTTGTTGAACTCTGGCAGGAAACGGAGGCCCCTAAACTAAAGCCCAGCACCCTAGCCAGCTATCTCAGCATCATCCACGGGGTGATACTGCCTGCGTTTGGAAAGCGGTTAGTGTCAGGTCTTTCCTTTGAGGAAATTTCCAAATGGTTTGCAAAGCTCAGCATAAAGACGCCTGTTCAAGCAAACAGAGCTTCATGGATATTGCAGGGCCTATTACGATTGGCAGAAAGCCTTGACCAGATACCTAGAGGAAGCAACCCATGTATACCCCTGACGCGAACCAAAGAGGCTCCACGCAAGCGGATTCTCTCCGCTGAAGAACTTCGCAAGTTAGAAATGGCCTTGCAAGCGCTCATGAAAAGGCAAGCACTGAATCCCTATCATGCAGATCTGGTGCGCCTAATTTGTCTTACCGGGTTAAGGCGAGGTGAGGCCCTGGGGTTGAAGTTTTCAGATGTGGACACTGACCGTCGAGTCATTCGTTTCATGGAACACAAAACAGATGATGAAGGTACCAAACTTATCCCAATTAACTCACATGCCGCTGCCCTGCTTAGGCGACTAGCAGAACGGAACCTTAGCGATTTTGTGTTTCCAGGGAGTAATTTAGCAAAATCCTTCAACGGTTTCGGCAAAGTATGGGAGCGAATCCGAGAAGAGGCGAACTTACCGGACATTACACCTCACGATCTGCGCCGGACCTTTGGCAGCACTGCCGCTGAACTTGGGCATGGCGGGCTTGTGGCTGATAAGCTTCTTGGCCACCAGGTTGGAAGGATTCAAGAAACTTATCAAAGCCTCAGCCCCACTGGACTGTTGGGGCGAGCATCCCAAGAAGCCGCAGATTGGATTCAAGGGGCGATGAACGGAAAACCAGTCAGGATAGGCAAAAAGGCACGCTTAGTAGGGCTCCACAAGCCGGTAAATGGATAAATATGTAAACGTTGCAAATTTGGATAATTACTTGTTATAAGATCAATGCAGGACCAGTCACTTTTGGCTGGTCCCTTTTCATGTCCGGAGATCTCAAAGGAGTACCTCCCCATTGCATTTCTCATCAAAGCAATCCTGAAACAATGGATTAGGAAAAACCCCCAATCCATCCCTTCACTCAACGCCCCCAGCCCATGCTGGGGGCTTTTTCATTTAAGGAGATCCAATGCACAACCTCTATCGCAATACCATGGCCTTCACCGGCCAGCGCCCCTGGCATAAGCTCGGGGTTCAATTCGAACAGGAGTTCACCAGCGCGGAAGCCATCGCCGCCGCCCGTCTGGACTACCCCGTTCGCAAGGAACAGCTCTACCGCCTTCGCTCTGATCTTGCCCCAGGCATGACCGAACCGATTGAAGCTTGGGCAACCATCAACGGCCACACTCAAGATGTCCTGGGGGTCGTTGGCGATGGCTATGAGGTCCTCCAGAACCAGGAGGCCTTCGACTTCTTCGACATCCTCTTGAAGGAGTCCGGCGGCAAGTTCCAAACGGCCGGCGCCATCGGCAAGGGCGAGAAGGTCTGGATGCTGGCGAAGCTGCCGGATGTGTTCTACCCCATTGCCGGTGACGGCGTGGAGCAGTTCCTGCTTGGCACTACTTCCCATGACGGCACCATGAAGACCGAAGTGCGTTTCACCGATATCCGCGTGGTCTGCCAGAACACCTTCAATCTCGCCATGAACGGATCACGCGGCGTCATCTCAATCCGTCACACCAGCAACATGCGGCAGAAGCTTGAAATGGCCGCGATGGTCCTGCTCCGCTACAAAGAACACTTCGAAATCGTGGGCGAGCAGTTCACGAAGCTTGCCAGCTTCAAGATCGATGACGTCTGGATCGACGAATACCTTGAGCGCATGATCGGCAACCCGATCAATGTGGCCGATGGTCGGGGTCGAACGTTAATGGAGAACAAGATCCGTCTGGTCGAGGGACGGTTGAACACCGGCATGGGCGTCGATCTTCCTGGGGTCGCTGGCACGGCTTGGTGGGCACTGAACGCGATGGTCGAACATGCCGATTACGACCTGAAGGCGAAGGGTCAGGCCGATGACGAAACTCGCCGCACCCAGAGCATCCTCTTCGGGCGCGGTGCAGAGTTCAAGCAGCAGGCCTTCGATACGGCAATGGCGATGGTCGGCTAGAGGCTCGCAATGAAACGCTTCTTTGTATGCCTGATGGAAACAATCGGCATCATCCTTTTCCTCCTTTTCATGGCAGCGTCCATGTTCCCTTACGGCCTCTATTGCTTCTGCACCTGGTTGTTCCGCTAAAAGCGGGCCTCAGCCAAGCGGGAAATATCCTCTCAACCACTTTAGCCCTGCATTCGCGGGGCTTTTTCATATCTGGAGGTTTACATGGAAGAGATCGCAATCGCAGTCGCCATGGTGGTCGTAGCCATTCTCAATTGGTGGGCTGATGAGCATTGATGGCACTTGGAGGGTTTAACTATTCCCTCCGTCCGCACCGGCCCAGCTGACTATGGGTGAAGCGGGAGGGTCTTCCTGTTTATCGGGAAATGGAAAATTTCACCATCTTTCACATATACAAGTGAATGGGGAAGACCCTCCCACTGCACCCGCACCCTGAACTCGAACCCCATGCCGGTCACCTCGACCGGCTTTTTTCATGGAGCAAAACATGAATGCACCAATCGTAGATCAAGTCGGGATGCAGCTTGCGCTGCAATCCCGAATGGAACAAAATCCCCGCCTTGGAGATCGAACCCAGTACATCGGCGCATCGGAAGTCGGGTCATGCCTGCGCCGAGTCGTTTCCGGCAAGCTCTATCCCGAACCTTTCGATCAAGCATCAATGGGTCGGATGCTCGCAGGCCGAGCCATGGAGAACGAAGTGGTGCAGTTGGTCCGCATCGCCTTGAATGGCAGACTTCGTAACACCGGTCGGGTCCAGCTTGACCTTCAGCATCCGGCCCTGCCTTTTCGTGCACACCCCGATGGTCGAATCATTGGCGACTTCGAAGGCATTGCCGGTGACGGCGTGCTTGAGGTGAAGACCGCCAGCACTAGCACCTTCAAACGATTCCAGAATGACGGCCTGCCCCAGAACTACCACGACCAGGTTCAAGCTCAAATGGGCCTATCAGGATTGGCTTGGGCATTGGTTGTGCTGGTGTCCCGCGAAAATCTGGCGGATATGACCACCTTCACCATCCATTTCGATCCCGAACACTATGCCCTGCTTGAAACCCGGGCCATGCTGGCCGTCACCGCGCTGCAAGATCCTGATTTTTTGGTCCAGTTGGCTGGTGAACCCGATAGGGGCTACTGCCATACCTGCCCCTATTCTGCTCATTGTGGAGTATTCCAGGCCCAGCGTGAGTCCGGCAAACGTGGTGAGATCCCAGAAGTCACGCGGCTTCAGCTTGAATGTCAGCTCGAAGAACTGGCTGAGCTTGAATCCAAAGTCGGCCCAATGCAGGACCGTGTCACCGAACTGCGGGACCAGGTCAAGGTGGCTCTTCAAATAACCGGGGCCAGCAAGGTTCTTCTCGAAAACGGAATCGTCCAGATCGTGGAATCGTCCAGGACCAGCTTCGACAGCAAAGCCCTACAGCGGGAGGCGCCGGATATGTTCAATCGCTTCCAGAAGACATCGGCCCTCTCAACCCTTCGTATCCACCACAAAGGAGAAAGCAAATGCCAATCAATGGCGTCGTAACCCTGGCACCGGCTTTGCCAGTGGCTTCAGCACCATCCGCAATGCCACCGTTCAGCGTTTCGGATATCCGGAAACGCACCCATGCCATCCAGGAAGTGATGAAGGGCGTTATGAAGGAAGGGACACACTTCGGGACCATTCCCGGAACGCCCAAACCCTCGCTTTGGAAGGCCGGGGCCGAAGTCTTGTGCATGACTTTCCGGCTGGCTCCCCTGCTGGAAAGCCATGTCACCGTCGATGATCCTGAGGCGGAATGGAGCTATACCGGCACAAGGCGGGACGGGGCCATCGTGTCCGGGACCTGCATCGGCTATTTCGAAATTGAAGCAGCCTGCACCATCCAGGGTCCCGGCGGTGAGGTCCTCAGCCGATGCAGCGCCAGGTGCAATAACCGTGAGGCGAAGTACCGCAGCCTGTCCCTGTTTGACATCCGTAACACGATCCAGAAGATGGCGGAGAAGCGGGCCTTCGTGTCGGCGGTGCTAATGGCGACCGGGGCATCTGACATCTTCACCCAGGACATAGAGGACTTTCCGGAACTGGTTGGAGTGCCGGTGTTGCAGGCGGTGACGGCGAAGAAAGTAGTTCAGGTCCTGGAGTCGGCATCGGCAAGTGTGCCGTCTTCAGTAGCCCCGGATTTGGCACCTTTGGCTGACTCCAAGGTAGGGATAGGACTTAGCCCAAAACGCTCTGCCTGGCTGCTGAGGGTTGGGGTTGAGTCGAAGGTTCCAAATGAAGTCATTGATCGATGCATGGCCTATCTTCAGAACGCAGCGGGAGCTGAAGTGAAGACATTCTTCGACGAACTAGTTCGCCGGAAGGGCGAGGTGTTCAGGCCCTTCATGGCAGCATGAAAAATGCGAAGGGGGTTCCCTTCGCTTATCTATTTTGGATTCTGTTCTTTAAACCAACTGGTGCCAAACCGGTTAGGTTCAAAACCGCCAGCGGTAGGAATATTTAATGCCCTTGTGGGGTGCCCTCGTTTAGAATGGGTCCATCCCGGAGAATTCAATGAATGCTGATGAGCCTGTCCTGGCTAGCGCGCTTGAACATTCCCTGATTGAGATGGCGGTTGAAAGTTGGAGGTTCTCGCGCGTTTTTGCTAGGGTGCTGAACAAAATGGATGCCGGAGAGGCAAGTCGGTATATTAATCAATTGCGTTATTTCCAGAAACGAGTGGAAGAGACTTTAGACTCAATCAATCTTAAAATAGTAAATGTCGAGGGGCACCAATTTGATCCAGGGATGGCGGCATCAGCCTTGAACGTTGGAGATTTTGAGCCAGATGACCGCCTAATCGTTGACCAAATGATCGAACCCATTGTTATGGGACCAGATGGACTCAAAAGGCAGGGAACAGTGATGCTAAGGAAGGCCATAATATGAAATATGTGGGGATAGATCTAGGGACTACAAATAGCGCCATTTGCTCTTATGATGGTAATTTAATACATCTATATAAAAGCCCTGAACAATATGATGTCACACCCTCTGCTGTTTTCATAGATAAGCGTGGGAATAAATATGTCGGGTCGAGGGCATACCAAAATGCTGCGCGTAACCCAGACAACGCAGCGACTTTGTTTAAGCGCCTTATGGGAACAAGTACTCCGTTGAAATTTCCAGCGGTTAATCTAATCCTGACTCCTGAAGAGTGTTCCGCCGAAATTTTACGTGTCCTATTTGGTTACCTTCCTGAAGAAATACGTAATGACAAAAATACCGCAACAGTAATAACAGTTCCTGCGGCCTTCAATCAAATGCAAAAGGATTCCACAATGTCTGCGGCTGATTCTGCCGGCATTGGAAGAGTGGCTTTGATGCAGGAACCTGTTGCGGCCGTAATGAGTATAATGCGCCAGCGTAAAGCAGATGGTATCTTTGTCGTTTATGATTTGGGTGGTGGAACTCTTGACATTGCAGTTGCAGAGAGTATCTCCGGTAGGGTTAGTCTGCTAGCCCATGGGGGTATCGCAATGTGTGGCGGCAGAGATTTCGACCGAATGCTATTCGATAATGTAGTTAAGCCCTGGTTAGTGGATCGGTTTAAGCTTCCTGAAGAACTTTCTAGTGAGGCGAAATTCAAACCACTTCTGAGAATGGCTACATGGGCAGCAGAAAAGGCCAAGATAGAGTTATCACAAAGAGAAGAAGCCATTATCAGTCTCCCTGAAACAGAGATTGGTGTTCGAGATCAATCCGGAGAAGAAATCTATCTTGATATCCCCATTATCAGGAAAAATTTCGATGAACTTATTTCTACAAAAATAGAAGAGTCCATCCAAGCAACGAGGTTGACTCTTGAAAAAGCGGGACTTACTCCCCATGATGTCGAACGTATTGTATTTGTTGGGGGTCCTACACAGTACAAACCTCTACGAGACAGGGTAGCCTTCGAATTGGGAATTTCCCCATCAACCGATGTCAATCCAATGACAGCAGTCGCTGAAGGGGCGGCCGTTTTCGCTGAATCAATTGACTGGGAATCAGAAAGCCGAGGCAGAAAGAGTTCTAGGGGCGTTGTCAGCGCAGGGAGGGGTATAGATCTCTCCTTCCTTTTTGTATCACGAACCCCAGACTCGAAAGCAAAGATTGTGGTTAAGTTGAAGGGCCAAGTCTTGCCCGATTTGACTTTTCAAATAGATTGCTTGGACACTGGTTGGTCTTCGGGACGAATAACGTTAAAGGACGGTGAGATTATTGAAGTAACACTAGCTAAACCTGGAGAAAATCAATTTAAAATTTTTCTTTTTGATGGAGTAGGGGGGGCAGTCAGTCTGAAAGAAAATAAAATAATAATTGTTCGCACTGCAGCCAATATAGATGCTATACCTGCATCTCACTCTATTGGAGTTGAAGCACGTGATAAAATTGGGGGTCGATTTGTACTCGATTATTTAGTTAGAGAGGGAGATCAGTTACCAAAGAAAGACCGAAAAATATTCAAAGCAGAAGAATCTTTAAAATCTGGAGGTTCAAATTCTATTAAGTTTAAATTGTGGGAAGGGGAAATAATTGATCCCGTTGGTGATAATAGATTCATTGGAATGTTTGAAATTAAGGGTTCTGATTTTGAAGACGGCGTGATCGCTGCTGGAGCTGAGTTGATTTGCGAATATGAAATTCTTGATTCCGGCAATATTGTCATGGAAGTATCAGTGCCATCAATTAAAGGGTTGTTTCATAGTGGTAGAAACTTTTATTCTCGACAGGAAGGGCAAATTGATTATTCCAAAGCGTCCAAATTGATCGTAGAACAATCTGATCAAACTCTTAAACGTATTGATGAAATGGCCTCCAAGATTGAGGACCTGCGTTTAGAAAAGGCAAGAGAAATGCTTGAAAAAGCCAAAAGCGTAGTTCAGGGAGAAAATGATCCTGAAACGGCAAAGCAAGCTATGGATAATATCCAAGATTCAAAGAAGTTATTGGCATTAACTCGAAAAGATCATCTGAAAGAAATTAGGAAACTCGAATTAGAAAATGCCAAAAAGTTTTTTGATAAATATGTTCGACAAAATGCTCGCCCAACAGAAGAAACTTCCTTTGATAATCTTGTCAAAACAGCACAACGTGCTATTGAGAATAACAGTGGGGATTTCGAGGCTCATTTAGCCGATTTGAGAAATAAAAATTTCATCATTCTTTGGCGTCAAGACAGTTTCGTGATCGACCGTTTTAAGTGGATGGCAGAAGATTCACACCTATTCCAAGATGCAGCCTTACATGCAGAATTGGTTGCGCTTGGGATGGAGGCATTAAAGAATAATGATATCGACAAATTGCGTCAGGTGACCGCCCACCTCGATTCAATTCGATTAACTTCATGGCGAGAAGATGAAATGGTCGTTGGTTCCAATATTGTGCGGGGTTAGAAGATGGGGTTAGATGCCTGGCTACCAATAGGATTTATTCTGCCTGATGGCGCAGACTGCGGTTTGACACTTTCCGAAGGTAATGATTGGCAGGTGGTTCTGACCCGGGGTGGAGGCAGAGCCTTGGTTGCCAAAAACCAACTATTAAATTGATGGATCGAAAATGGACTTCTCAGCGAAGTCTCCTTCGAAGGTTTCAATTACGATGGCGAACATTTTGGGTCCATCTCGACTGGACCAAGTCAGGTGTTGTGTCCGGTAGCAGAAGGGAAAGCGCCTGATTCCAAAAGCAATGCCTTAGCATTTGCCATAGCTATGAGGGAAACTAGGCAGATAGATTCGATTTCGCCGATACAGGACGCTATTTATATAGAAAAACTAAGTCGGTTATTACCTACCTATAGTATAACGTCAAAAATTGATGATGATATAGTTCTTGGTTACTGGTTAACTGGCGGAATAAACGTTTCCGTGAAATCTTTTCGACGAATACATCAAATATTAAATTGGTTAGATGCCTCTCATTTGAAAGAAATTATCGAAATTGCAGGATTTGATGTATTGGAAATGATTTCTGAAAATGAAAAACGAACTAAAGGTCTTAAAGAAACAAATGACTTTTCAGAATCGCCTACGCCAAACAGAAGTAATCCTGGGACTCTTTATGAAAAAATGAATTTTGAGTTGCCAGGAAGACCTGAACTGGAGACGTTTTTTAATGAGCATATCATTGATATTGTGCGAAATCGGGTTCGTTACCAAACACTTGGGATTGGATTCCCGTCTGCGATCGTTCTACATGGGCCTCCTGGATGTGGCAAGACTTTTGCCGTTGATCGTCTGGTTGATTTTCTTGGTTGGCCTAGCTTTCATATTGATGCATCCAGTGTTGCAAGTCCATTTATTCATGAAACCAGTAAAAAGGTATCAGATATTTTTGAAAAAGCAATTGAAAACAAACCTTCTGTCTTGATCATTGATGAAATGGAAGCGTTTTTAGCTGATCGCGAAATAGGTAGTGGGCACCACCGGGTTGAGGAAATGGCCGAATTTTTAAGAAGAATCCCAGAGGCTATTGGGAAAGACGTTCTAATAATAGCTATGACAAACCGAATAGAGTTAATTGATTCCGCAATTCTTCGACGTGGAAGATTTGATCATATTATTAAAGTTGATTATGCAAGCGAAAACGAAATAATTTCGTTAATGCAAAAGCTCTTAGCATCTCTCCCGACCGATGATGACGTTGATGCTATTCCTCTTGCGAAACAGTTGATTGGTAGACCTCTTTCTGACGTGGTATTCATAATCCGGGAAGCATCCAGACTATCGGCCCGCTTAGGTAGATCTTCGCTTGATCAGCCTAGTCTTTTGAACGCATTAAAATCTTCTCCGGTACGAGGCAAGGAAAATAAAATACACCGTCAAATTGGATTTATCTAAGGAGTTTCCATTTGAACTCTAAAAACATACCGCCAGATCGGAAAGACATGGGGTTTGCGGGCCTAATGGGAATGGTTGTCGATTTAGATGTTAATTCTATTGTGGCGAAAGCCAATACCCTATCAGTTGGAAATGAAAATATCTCAAACAAACCAGTGAAAGTTGATTCTCCAATGTTTGGCGAAGTTGGAATAGATGAGAAAATGACAAATGCTCAAAAAATTCCAAAACCGACACCTAGATCATCATTGTTTAAAATATTTGGTTATCTAATTGCAGTTGTGTGTATTATAGGAATAATGTACGCTGCAACTCTATCTGACAACAAACCGTCGTACCCTTCTGCTAACCCAACTCCTACATATCCTAAACCTCCAGAACCCTCTCCCATTATAAGCCCATCTGTCGTATCAGAATCGATACCACCAGTTGGAGCTGGTCAGACACTGAACGCCTCCCAAATAGCGTATTGCTTGGCAGAAAAGATTCGATTGGAAGTTGGGCAAGAAACTGTTAATAAATACGATCATTCAGCTATAAAAAATTTTAATATGCTTGTGGATGATTATAATAGTAGATGTTCATCATTTAGATATATGGAGACAGATATGCAAGCTGCACAATTATATATTGCTGCACATCGTTTAGACATTCAACAGGAAGGACGTGCAAGATTTATAAAAAAAGTAAAGAAAAAACTTACGAATTATTGAATCCAAATAGGGGAAACCTGATCAAAAAAAACGAGATGGTAATACTTCCAGGACTCAATCCAATGTCGAATTCAGATCCTTCACCAAAGATCCTCCAACAAAATGGGGATGAGGTCCCCCTCGGTTCCCTGCGAACACCGGATTTGCTAAATAACCCATTTTATGTATTAGAGGCTACAACGCGTGATGATAGAAAACGAATAGTTGAACTCGCTGAGGCCAAGGCCCTTGAATTAGATCATGAAAGATGCCAACAAGCCCGTGCGGTTCTGTTGAACCCAAGAGTGAGGCTCGGAGCTGAGATCGGATGGTTGCCAGGTGTGTCACCAAAAAGATCCCTCCAACTACTAAATTTACTCGGGAGTGACCCTGATGCTATAAGAAAATCGCAAGGTATTCCAACAATTGCTCATGCAAATCTATTGGCTGCGGCCTTTGATGATTTTGGGAGTGAGGATACAATTCATGAAATATCATTATATATTCAATATTTTTCCAAAATTGTTGAAAATATCGAACCAATAATTGTAATGCAATTAATTAATGAGGATCGCATTATTTCTGGGTTCCCAGAGCTCAACAATATAGAACCAATTGAAGTTGAATTAAGTGAAAGGAAGCGCAATTATAAGAAGTATATTATTAATCGTCTAAATGAGTTACCATCAAAGATACTTGTCGAAATTATGATAACAACGGTTGATCAGATTACAAGTAATGGAACAATCCATGCCCCAGAACTGATTGATGAAATTGTTGATAGTTACGAAATTGAATGTCAAGAATTTCTTCATGCAGAAGCTAAAAATGTTGAAAAAATTATAGAGGCAATAAAAATACTCTCGCCAAAAGGTGAGGAAATAATTACTCCATTGGTCGATAATCTCGAATCTGTAATCAAGAATTGGGCATTTGTATCAAAGCCAATTCAAATTAGTTCGCAATCTAGAGGTATACCGAATGAACATAGCGTTTCAGTTTTAGATTCTGTTAGAAGCTTGGGAATATTTTTGTATAATAAACATTCAATGCTATTAATATCTAGCAGGATTACTTTGTTAATCAAAACCCTTTTCCCTTGGATTCCTGAAATAGCAGATAAAATTCAATCAGATATAGAAACGCTTGATGAAATAAAAGAAACACAAAGGATGAACAAAATTAAAGAAGAAGAAAAGGATAAGGAAATGGCATATTTTCAAAAATTTGGTATGTTTGGCAAAAACTTTATAAAAATTTCCAAAGATAGTATTGATTATAATGGTGATATTATAAAATTAAATGAAATAACAAGAGTTCGTTGGGGAGGGATTAGGCATTCTACAAATGGTATTTATCACGGAACCTCTTATACGATAGCGTATGGAAACGCTTATTCTGAAATAATTATAACCATCAAAGAACAATCAATATATGATAATGTTATAGAGCGATTGTGGAAAGGTGTATGTATTCGAATAATTGTTGAAAAGTTAAATGCATTGAAAAAGGGTGCAAAATTTCAATACGGAAACTGCACCATTAAAGATAATGGACTGGATCTGGTTAATCATAAAATTTTCGAGGCAGATGAAAAAATCTCACTTACGTGGGACCAAATTGTTATATCTAACAATAACGGTTCACTTGTAATCGGATCTAAAGATGGTAATGGGCCAAAGGTCGGCTTGTCCTATATTGAAGTACCAAATATTCATATAGTTGAGCATATTATTAGAATGGCGTTTAAAGAAGCCAGTTTAAAATTGCTAAGTGAATTGTTATAAAAATTCTAAATGGCTCAATATTGACGAATTCACGATATAACGATTTAACACGAAATTGATCATGTTAAAAACCAATTGCACCTAGCTCACAAAGGGCCCAAAATGATAGAAAATCGTATCATCATTGCTGCTTTGCTAATTTCCGTACCGACCTTTGCACAAAGATATACGACATACAATCCCCCTCCTCACACCACATATGGGCCAGAATATTTGAGTGACACCGACACCATTCGTGTTGACCTTGAAAAGGCTATGAACGTCATGGTGATGGATTATTTCAATTATCAAAATTATCTAAATGGAAGTAGTTTTCGATATTTTGGTGGGCATTATGATAAAACCCCGGTTTTTATAAAACCTCCCTATGGAGGGAGTTATTATGTAATTGTAGATAATGGGGGTGATAGTTATAATGTTCGTATAGGAGTTCACATCATTAAAAATGCGTATTAGATCCACTTGTATAAAGGTCTAATTGGTGTGGCTGCTGCGGCCTCGACCAGGTCGGCCCGTCCATTGTGATATGGTTGACCCTTTGATTCTTCAATAATCCGGGAAAGCGCAATGCAGAGGTTGCTACTATTCTTTTTACTCCTTGGATGAACGACATGCCATGCGAATCCTAAAAGATGTTGCCGGTTACAACGGGCAGAATGATCGCCCTTCCTAAAATACCTCTAGTTTGGTTTTCTTCCGTGTGATAATCTTTCCTGTACATTTCAAAAGGAGAGACTATGGCAGAACCAATCATTTTTGTCAAAGGGACTAATAAAACAAACAAGGCGGCTTACCTCGTTGGAACAGAGAAGGTGCCTGCAGCGGTGATCACCAGGCTCCTGACTTCACTCCATGATTTTTCGGGACCGAAGCTTGACCGTGCTTTCTATCAGGGTCTGAGTAAGTACCAAAAGGTCCTAGACGCAATTGATGCTTATGGAATGGCACCAACTCTTGCAGTCGGCTGCTTCCAGAAACTCCAGAAAGAAAACCGGGCGGTTGCTAATCCAGCAAATCAAAGGCCATCAAAGGCAGCAAGGGCCGCGGAACTTTTCTCCAAGGGGATCTGCAAGAAGTTCAAGGGCACCCCGGAATCGGTGGTCGACGCTTTCCTTGAAACCGTGGCGAAGCCCGAGTTTAGGTCAGAGGCCATTGATTGCATCGCCGCCTTCAAGAACAATTTTGGCGAGTCGAAGTTGGGTTTCATCAAAACAAGCAACCGGAAGGGGAATCCGGCTGCGCAAATTGGATTGGCCAAGGCGAGGGCCGGCAAGAAAAAATGAGGATGGGCATCCGCATGAAACTGGCCAGGACCAATCGGCCTGGCCAATTCTCAGAAATCCAACAGAAAGCCATGACTCGGAGGTGAAAACCTTCTTCGATTGGCTTGCCCCACGATAGGGGAGGCGTCATGGCAGTCGCTTAGGGGATCCCTTATCTTAGCTATTCGGTGATCCTTTGCTTTTTCAAGTTTTATTGGTGGAGGGCAGTATCGCGTCCATTTATTTTTTATGATTTTCTTTTTATCATCAATACACTATGAGTCACAACGATTTTACCTTTCCCTGAATATTTAATAGTTTATTTGCTGCATTTTTTGCTTTCAATGGAAGGCCTTCAGGGTGTTTAGAATTCCATGAATTGATTTTAGGTATCAATTCATTAATTAATTCAGTCATCACTATTGTGGTTGCTTCTTTGGGGCCTTTCTTTTCATTATTCCAAAGCCCCTGCAACCGACTTGTAATATTATCTCGTTTCGATAAAGAGGCAGTCGTAGAATCTTTAATCCCAATTCTAATTATTTTAATATTTTCAATTAACTCATCTATTATAATATACACTTGAGGCATCTTTGCGTTCCATACAACATTAAGGGTTGAATCCCTATAGACTTTAGATAGATGATTGATTGCGTACAAAGGATCTTCATTCTCTCTTTTTTCCACTACTTCTTCAGGACTGCCGTTATAATTCTCTGAAACAGAAATAGCCTGTTCCATTGTCATAAGAGGATCATTCCTTTTATCATTCCATATTTGTTGAATTGCATACGCCCTATGTTGGATATTATACCTATGGTAGGAAAATACTGCTATCGCCAAGCATGTAGGAATGGCTATACAAATCAATATTGTTTTTTGTTTGGTTTTTGTCATTGATTGCTCCTGTTATAACAATTTTTTCCTGCATCACTGTCCGTTTTTAATTTTTTCTTTTTCAATCTCGATTGATAATTTTCGGTCAGAAACCGACTCAACTTGTTTCACAGCAGCAGCAGCTTGGGCTTCCGTAAAGCCCTTATTTTGCAGATCCTGTTTGAACCCCTTCAACTGCTTCTCTACCCTTTCGCTGGCTTGATCTTCTACGCTTTTCCCACACCCAGTAGCTAGTAATGAACACGAAAGTACGACCAATACCCACCATTTTGTGTTTGTCACCATGATTTTCTCCGTGTAGTGAAGACTGAGTTTAAATCAGAAGTCATTGTTTCATTCTCATCGTAATGTTATTTCAAGTTATAGATTTCTTTTTTTTCAAGATAATATTAGATACTATAATACCAATGACCAATCCGATAGGGGCTGTTACCCACACAGTAAATTTAAGCAATGATAGAGACAATGTTGATATAAAAAAAGCCGTAATAGTTGTAATAATGAATTTAAGAAAAAATAAATCATTATCCGTTGCTTTGATATATTTAGTTTCATTTTTATTAGGTTCACCTGCTTTAAAAACCCTATTCGATCGGACCCATAGTGTTATTCCAATTACAACAAAGAAAAGAAAACATCCAATTTGAATCTGGCGAAAATATGGATTATCATCATTCCAAAGACTTTCGAGAACTTGATGGCTAACGCTGTGCGCAATGCCATCAACTTGCGCGCTAATTGTAGAATATTTATGAATTTCCAACCCAACCAATTCTTGTATTCCAATAAGAAAAGATATTATGGCCAGAGTTTTCAATATAAAAGGTTTTGTTTTATATTTGGATTTATTTTTTTCATTGACCTGATGATCATCATTTTTGAGTGCATTTCCATTCGCTGAAGATAATTCCAATCCTTTCGTCTCAGTAGCAGGAATTGTAATCCATTCTCCACAATGTCGGCATTTCTTTGCTTCTGTTGGAATTTCACTAAAACAAAATGGACATTCTTGACTTTCTGGCGGTTCCATTTTTTGATTCCCCAGGGTGGTTGTTGTTTTTTATATCTGTGCATTCGTTGAAAACAATTTGAAGGTTGTTTCAGCTTGGTTAAGATCATCAGGGACAAAAACAACGGGGTTTTTATTCCCGAAGTCAGTAATTGCAACTGCAAAATTTCCATTTGAAGTTGCCCAGTGCACAATATTATTGGAAGAAAAATCAATGACTTCAGAATCAAGTATCACAAACTCAAAAAGTAGGTAAAAAATTATAAAACTTGGTGCCAATAAACCACCAGATATGATCATCGCAATAGCAGTGATTCCAAATGTCCAACCCATTCGCTTGCCAAAAGATTTAACATGCCTACCCGTTATCGTTATGCCTTCATTAGAGAATGCAATTGATCCCTTCCCTCGCCATTGACCATAGCCAGAGATTCCTTGAACCTTCCGTTTCTTAAATGAAACGTTCAAAACCGTTTCGGACTTGGCTGGGTGCTGGAATATTGGCAGAGGGTTAAGGACCTGGTTATCTGGGGCGGCGGGTGGGGTGGGGTTTGTCGAGTCTGAAGGGATTCGATTGTTGACCCACTCTCCACAATGGCGGCACTTCTTTGCCTCAGCGGGAATTTCGCTAAGGCAGTAAGGGCATTTTTGGAGGGAACTACTTGGAGCCAAGGCGGGTCTCCCTCTTCAATCCATACAGAAAAGATGGGAACCGACGAAGTCCGTCAGTTCTATGTACGGTAAAAGTGGATGCAACGAGCTTACCCCTTTGTTCGTGTGAAGGCCACTGTTTTCATTGTTTCGATTTGGAGGCTGTGCATGGCATGGACCCTGAGTAAGGTAACATTGGCTCGGGGTCATGTAGGTAGCCGGCCTGCTGGAGCGGCGGGGGCGCCAGCGGTGATTCATCGCTGGGTCGCGAACGGATCTCACTATAAGAGCTATGGGAGTCGCGATGTGAGCCGCTGGGTGGTCCCTTAACGTCCGGTCGGAACGCGTAACCTTTTGCTAACTTCGGAAGGCCCTGCGCGGTGGTGGCTTCACCATCCAGGTGGTGCTGAAGGTTATGCCGGCGGCGATCGGTGGTATCTGGTCATGTCGATATTCCTGGATCAGCAGACGCCAGGTCCCACAGAAACGGATTGGTGGACGAAGACCCCGGTGGGTGTGCAATGAGACTGGGTTGAGACGGGGGTTGAGACATCTCAAACATTGAAACTAGGGGTAGTTATTTAACTGTATCATCAGTCTCATCTCTTTTGAAGAGTAGTGAAGGAATAGCCAACAGGGCAGGGGTTACACCATCCCCAAGCACACTCTCCGTGGTCTAGTCCAAAGTTTGAGAAAAGGTTGAGACGTTGAGACACTGAGACGGATCAATGGTAGTGCGGGTTTACGCCGTTTCTGCGGTTTCGGCTCGACCTCTGGCTATCTTCGTGCCTGCTCGGGAAGAATGACATAGCTCAGGGATGATGCCCGATCCTGATGTATGCTTGATTTACCATCAAATCATAAAATGCGAGTGTGCGAGGGAGGCTCCAATGGCGGTTTGGCTAGTTCGCGGTGGAGGTCAAGGTGAATTTGAACAGAAATTTATCCAGGAAGGCCGGATCTATGTGACATGGGACCAACTCAACGTTGACCTTTCAAAATTGGTGGATCGCGACGCTTTGATCAAAGTGATGGCGGAAAATTACTCTGAGTCGAAGCCAAGAACCATTTCCAATTGGGCCAGTCAGATTTGGCCATTTGCTCATGATATGAAAAAGGGAGATCTGATCGTTCTCCCCCAGAAAACACAGCCTGGAATGTCCATCGGGGAGGTGACTGGGGATTATCAATACCAGCCCGTGGGACCCAGCCCGTTTTACCATTGGCGGTCGGTCAAATGGATTGTGGAGTCCATTCCTCGAAGCAACTTCGGGAGAGATCTTCTATTCTCCTTTGGGGCTTTGATGACCATCTGCCGGATTCATCGAAATAACGCTGAGGCACGAATGCTGGCCATGAAAGCGAACGGATGGAAACCAGAGACGATCGCGGCCGCAACTAAAGAGCCAGTCGGTGGCAGTGATGTGGTCCCCCCTGACACCGATTTGGAGGTACTGGGCAATGACAGGATCGCCCAATTGATTTCGGCTAAATTCAAGGGGCATGGACTAACCAGAATCGTTGAGGCAATTTTAAAAACACAGGGCTACACAACCTATAGAAGCCCAGAGGGTGCTGACGGTGGAGCGGACATCCTTGCTGGTTCCGGGCCTCTAGGGTTTGGCACTCCTAGGTTGTGCGTGGAAGTGAAGTCAGAATCCTCGCCAATTGATCGACCCACGGTCGATAAGCTCCTTGGTGCAGTTTCGAAATTTGGTGCACAGGAAGGTCTCTTCGTCTCCTGGAGTGGCTTCAAGAGCAATGTTCAAAAGGAGCTTGCCCCTAGCTTCTTCAAAGTGAGGCTATGGAGTCAGAAAGAACTTTTGGAACAGCTGTTCGCCAATTATGAACAGCTAGATGAGGACCTGAAAGCAGAACTGCCTTTAAAGCGCATCTGGACGGTGGCAATTCCCGAAGAATGATTTTGGTCATTCGTAGTTTGTATTGCGGTTCACTCAATTGATCAAATGAGGAGCGTCGTGGAAAACTATGACCTTGTTGTCCTCGATTTCGAAACCACAGGGTTTTCGCCAGCCCTTGGGGATCGACCAATTGAGGTCGGTGCGGTTCTCTTAAGGAAGAACAAAGTCATCGATGAATTTCAAAGTCTAATGAACCCGGGATTTCGCATAAGTAATAGAATTGAGAACCTTACCCAAATTACTAATAGTATGCTGATTAAAGCCCCCCCATGCGAAGATGTGATGGAACGTTTTGCGAAATTCCTGGGGGATCGGCCGATCGTAGCCCATAACGTTTCCTTTGACCGCAAGTTCCTGGTTGCGGAACTGGACCGGATTGGGCGCACGCACTCAGGACTATTCGCTTGCACGATGATGAATGCGCGTCGAATTTTCCCGGACGCCCCAAACCACAGGTTGGAAACACTTGTTGAATTTCTTGGAATTGCAAACCCCAGTGGATTTCATAGAGCATTGGTAGACGCCCGCATGGCCATGGAAATATGGTTTCGATTGGAGGCTGAGATCAAATCCCAGTACCAATTAAAAACAGTATCATTTGAATTAATGAAAAACTTCGGGGAAGTCCGATTCCATAGGATTCAATCTATATTGAAGAATCAGGCAGAAACAAACTATTATTCTGAATATCCAGAAAAAAATCAGATTCCATCTGCTCCACGAATTTCAGATCAGGAGAAGCATAGCATGGACAATCGGGACCAAATCGCCTGCGCAAAGATCAAAACCTGGCTTGAATCTCGGAAATCTGAAAGGATTGCCTGGAAGAAAATATCAAACCTAATGTCTATGTTTGGAGCAAAACGTTTAACGAAATCTTTGAAAAACAAAATTACTGATAGCCTATTTGCGAACGGTATCCAGATCGAGCCTCCTATGGATGAATTGGGCCCGTTGGATACCATCTATCTACACTCTGTCAATTACTCACCTGTCGAGGATATTCCTGAAGAAACTAATGAATCCATCGAAGAAAGCGATGCCCTTCCAAACCAGATTGCTGCTTGGCATCAACAAAATATTGGAGATGATGATCCAGATGATCAAAGTTTTACAGGGCAATATCTTTGGTGTCTTAAGGCAACTACTGCGGGTGATCGTCAAATAATTTGGGAAGGCACTTCCGGTAGAGGGATTGTCGGAGTGGTGACCTACGGTGACCCTCAGATCCAGGAAGGAAACCGATATGCAAGGTGGGGCCGATTCCAGATGTTCACAAATCCCATCTCCCGTGATCGCCTATTATCCACTCCTGCTACTTCCAACCGCTTTAGCAGCAATGGAATTAGGGCGCTCCAGGGATCAGCAATTCGGCTAACGGAAAAGGAAGCAAAAGCAATTGTCAAATTGCTTGGTGGCCTGAGGCCCACCCGACTTCCTATAGACAGTCCCGATTGGTCGGAGGAACTGGGTCACTGGACAGGCAAGGATGGGCTCGCTGCAGAGACAATTGCCGAAAATGCGATTTGTTCGTTGCCTTACCTTCATCACGCACTTGGCCTAAGAGGTAAACCCAAAAGGCAAGTTCGCCTTGGACCCGGGAGAGCAGATATTGTTTGTGGCAATACAATTATCGAAGTAAAAAGGGCGGTCACGACTAACAACGGGCCTGACCAGATTGAGGGTTACCTCCAACACCTTGCTGAATCCCGCAAATCGGGGAAAAGGGGCCTTCGAGGGATTCTTGTCCAGCAGTTTAGGCTTGCTGGTGCTGGAATGAAGCAAAGGTTGGCCGAAAGTCCTTTCCGCTTAGAGTTGTGGGCGGTATATCAAAATGAAGACAATGAGTGGGAGCTGGAACGATTGTTGTGAGTGAGTCCATAGATAAAGATCTCCTCAGCCATCTGAAATGTGCAATTCCCACCATCTATCGGCAGTTCGTTCTATTTGGTTACGCTCTGCTTCATCTACATCAACAAGATATCGTGTAAGATTTTCATCTGGGATATCTCTGGACTGGATCATCCTCAGTCCCTCCTGCCAGCTCGCAAGTTTCAAATGGACGACTTGGACCTGATCAATGCCCAGGACCATTGCCTGAAACTTGACCTGGTCCATGTAATCTGGAGGCACGATTCCGTTCCAATCCTTGACAGAAACCTTGATCTCTACCAGCACCCAATCAGAGCCATCATTGATTTGCAGGAGGTCAGGTGTGAAGCCAATGTGTTTGCGTGATACAAATTGCTGGGTAAGGTAATATCCTGGCCCAAGCATCTCCATTGCGATATGAATGATCAGTGGTTCCAGTTCGGTCCCGACCCGCATTGGAAGACTCGGTTGGAAGTAGTCTTCGTCATCATCGCTTTCCTTATCGGATATCACATCAACTGCATTGCCCCAGCGGCTCGTGCCCATAATCTTTGGCCAATCAGTTGCAGTGATATGTTGCCTGCGAAGAGCCAGCCAGGCCTCGCGGTCCTCCTTCGCATTGACATTCGTGATGATAACTTTCTTCATCGATGTTCCCTGATCGCTTATTCTTCCAGAGGCCGAAGGGAAGTGCCCCGACTGTTGGAGATGGAAAACTTGTCCGTGCCGCATTGTAATCTGTTCGGTTGATAGCCTGCCGCCGCAATATCGTGCTAAACGGATTACCAAAACAAATTTAAACCCTCGATTTTAAAAGGACGTGTTGTCCTCTCGGAAGCGGAGCATTAGACCCGAAAGTTGACTTTCGCCTCCTCAGCATTTAATAGATTTCGTAAATCGGCCATTTCTTCCGAGCGGTCAAACTCCTGTCTCAAAATTCCGGCTACGAAGATTAATTCAAGTACACTCTTATATTTCCATGCTGACTGAAAACCGCCATGGGAATAAAATTCTGATATAAATCCTTCTCCCAGCAATAGACCACCGGTGTAGTTCAAATGGTAACCAAGTCCTTCGTATTTATTGTTGAACCATTCGTTTCCATTGGTCATGTGCTTTGCCGTGAAATAGGTTGGATTCACACCATTGATGGCCGGCCCTTTTTTGAGTGTATGGCTCTTCGTTATCAGATTAATATGAAGGGTGTCCAATACGAGACTTGAGTCTAAAAGTCCAAATCTTGCTAAATAACCTCGCCAGCACGCAGTATTCGTGGAAATAGGTTCCAGGTTAAAGAGTGATGGGGTGAACAAGTGCCCGTTTCTAATCTCGACAATTGAGATATCCCGGCCCTGATAGCGGAAGCAGTCGGCTATTTGGCCAGTCATGGCGGGCCCCCCTTTTAAAAACGATCGGTGACTATTTGACCCAGCCCAATGAAGAGAGGGCTTCAGCAAATTCAGGCTTCATTGAGAGAATCCAGTGCGCATTGGTCAAGGATGCAGGACGATTGAACTCAACAAGCAGCCCGATGTGGGGATCTGGGTAACCAAGTGCTTCACCGATGCGTTTTGCCAAAATACCATAGTGGAGGTTAACCCCACCATAATTTTTATATTTTGCTGCAATAGCAAGTTTAGCAGCAGTAGATGCTCGCCCAGGAGCTGAGAAATGGGCCTGGAGGAAAACCAACTGGCGACCGCCTGGTTTTCCAATTTGTTGGAGTGCTGCTTTGAATTGAGTCTTGGTGAATCCCTTCCTAGGCATTTATAACTCCAAAATGGATTGGGCCGTGTTGTAGGATGGCGATAGCTGAGAGTACCACCCTTGATGGGCAAAGCGGTTAGCATACCTTCGTGGTTGATCCGGAGAAATGGAGCATCGGGCTGACGACATGGATGGGACGCCGGTGAGGCAAGGGGTTGAGAGATCCTTCACCCCAATAATTGCGGATTGCGTTGCCATTCCGCGAAAGCAAGCACAGACGCGAAAGCCACCCAGGCAAGGTAAGGGATTAGCAAGACCGCAGCAACCGATTGCACACGCCAGAAGGCAATCGCGGTGGCGAGAATCAATGCCCAGAGGATCAGGATCTCAATAACCGCCAGTGCCCCCTGATGCCAAACGAAGAACAGCCAGGTCCAGAGTGCGTTCGCCACCAACTGGATCAGGAACAGCGACAACGCAAAACGGGCATAGCGGAAGCCGTGCTCACGCCAGACCACCCAGGCCGCGATGCCCATGAGAAGGTAGAGCGCACTCCAGACCGGAGCAAACACCCAGGCCGGAGGTGCCCAACCGGGGCGTGATAGGTCCCGATAGAAGTTTCCGGCGCTGGCGGAGACAGTCGCGCCGACAGCTGCCGCGCCAAAGGTAACGGCGAGCCATCCGAAAAGGCCGAGGATCTGCTTGGTGAGGGGCATAGAGGTCATAGGCTTTCCAGATAGGTTGGGTTAATCATAGTCTCCTAGAATGTTAACGCTCAACCATTTCGCAATGAATCCTACCAACTAATCTAGCCAAGAAGAATATTTAGTCGGGGTACTGACCTATTCCATAAAATGAATTTTGACAACCAAGTGAGAATATTGGAGATCAAACCGTAATGAAATCTAGATGATAAAAGGTAATTTTGTTATTGACATACAATCGGTTTGATCAACAATGTCAAAACGGTGTAATTCATTTGAAGAGGAATATATGCCGAATATCAAAAAAATGGCTAAATCAGTAATATCTCTGTTTGGGACCTACCCTAATTCTCAAAAAGGAGTTGACCAAACGGAAGTGAGTACTCAAAATACGGTAGCATCACTTCCCCTAGGAGAATCTATGGCCGAACCGATCATTTTCGTCAAAGGCACCAGCAAGACCAACAAGGCTGCTTACCTTGTTGGCACAGAAAAGGTGCCCGCTGCGGTTATCACCAGGCTTCTGACGGCGCTCCATGATCAGTCAGGCTCAAAGATGGACCGCGCATTCTATCAAGGGTTGGCAAAGTACCCCAAAATTCTTGATGCTCTTGATGCCTACGGATTGGCTCCGGCTGTTGCAGTTGGCAGCTTCAAGAGGCTCCAGGAAGAAAACCAGCCAGTGAAGAACGTGACTGGTCAAAGGGCTTCCAAGGTAGTCAGGTCTGCGGAACTCTTTTCCAAAGGAATGTGCAAGAGATTCAAGGGCACTCCGGAAGAGGTGGTTGATGCTTTCCTTGAGACTGTGACAAAGCCCGAGTTTAGATCAGAGGCTGTTGATTGCATTGCTGCTTACCAGAAGAATTTTGGGGAGTCAAAGCTGGGCTTCATTAAGACCAGCAACCGGAAGGGCAATCCGGCCGCCCAAACGGCCTTGGCCAAGGCTAGGGCTGGGAAGAAGAAATAACTAAATGTGAAGGAGGGCGAGGCGACATGCCTTGCCCTCCTTCTTTCTGTCGCATAGGCTCCCTGGTGCCAATAGGAAAGGTCAAAGGCTGATAAATGGATTTGGCAACCATCAGGGCGATCATAAAGGTGTCGGACGCGGAGATGGTTCCTCTGCCAAACCTTTTCCTTCACCGAAGCACCCTTCACGGTCAAGCCCATGTAGCTCGAGTGCTCATCCATGCATTGCGTCTGGTCGAGGCCACCGGATTTGTGGAGGAGACCTCCCGTCTATGGGCGGCTGTGTATCTGCATGACATTGCCCGAAAGCACGATGGCAGGTGCAATGTCCACGGGAAGAACGCCTGGTTGCGTTTGGCCTCCTTGCCGGAGGTGCAGGCAGTATTTCGCCTTGGGGGAGTTCGCGATGAGGACTACCCGGCCATTGAGTACGCGGTCACGATCCATTCCAGCGGTGAACCTTCCCCGTCCGACCCCCATTACCGACTGGGAACCCTTATCAAGGATGCGGATGGTCTCGACCGTGTCAGGCTGGGTGATTTGAACCCGAAGATGCTTCGCAATGAACAGGCACGAGCAATGGTAGGGTTCGCACAACTGATCCATGACAGGACGAATGGAGTCATCAAACCTGGTCCTGATTTTTTCTCTCAGTTGTATGAAGTGACTATTTCTATTTTAAATTAAAACACACCGAAATTGAATTTATTGAAACTAAATTAATATCTTAAATTATATCGGAAACGCTTCACCAAAGGAGCTTCCTAAAAATGATTCAACCTCATTAGACACATCGATACATGATATATCAAATATTTTAGATGGATAAATTACAATTTCATGCTCTTTTCGTTGATTGTAATATGCAACCACATCATTTTTTTTACAATATCCATGGCTGAGATTTTTTCCGCATGAATGCATGGCAAACCATATGGCAATATCTTTATTAATTGTCCAAGACCATCCCGTTACAGCATTGCGGTGTCCTCTCCATATTTCAATAACATCAGGCATAGATGAAAGAGTTGCTCGTTCACTTTCATTCATCAAAAACTCGCGGCCTGGACGGGGATCTTCAAATAATTGAATTAGATCATCCATCTTATCATGTATAAAGTGAAGGTTCATCCATATAGAGCTTACTAGTTGCCAATATTCGATATGTGATTTGATCCTTTTTTTGTATACGTTTAATAACATAGCTCGCATTGGCTCTTCGATTATTAAAATCCATTTCAGCCAATCTTCATTTTTTAATGCATCATCAAAACTTTTTTGTTTCGATACAAGGAGATTATTGCAAATATCTATTCCATCAGCATCTAGTGGTAATGGTTGATTGATTAAATGATGGCAAATCCATTTATTGCCATTAAAGGATTTGTGAACAAATCTTTGTAACTCAGGGTTTAATTTGGGTAGACATTTTCGCATAAAACCATTCTCCATCATTTATAATAGCAGAAAATTCCCGTTTCATATTCCCTACCGCAACATTACCGAAAGGTTTTCCATTGTTATGGTCGTGTGGCAGATTGCAATGGTGCTGCTCTGGTCTGAATCGCGAACCTATCTCACTTTAGGTGCAATAGCGGATCGCGGTGTGACCCGATGGAGGTTACGGTGTCTTCCCGTCTCCCTGGATGAAGCAGGTCCTTCGGTCGCCGTCACGGACGGCTGGCTTAGTTCTTATTTTATCTATGTCCTCGCATCTCCTACGCTCTGGAAAAAAAAGTAACCCGGCACCCCGATCCTGTTCTGTGTATTGGCCTGACCATGCGCGGTGGAAAAACGATGCCCGCCTGGCGGGGAACGGAGAAAAGATAGACCCGCCTCAAGAGCAATCTGGTCATGCAGTTCGGTGTTGCACGGGTCTATCTCTTACCTACTTTAAGAGTTATATAAAAAAAGAGGAAGGGGATGCGCATGGATACCCTCATTCTGCTGCCAACTCATTGGACTTTTGAAAGTCAGGTCTGACATAGACCCGTGCAACGCCCAAGCTGATTACGATGGTAAACTTAGGGCGGCCTATCCCCTTGATGGAGATAGACCTGCCGACCCAGGTGGCGATTGGCTTACCAGAAGTTTCCCGGATCACCCATGTTTAAAATATCTTAAAGGATTGGTTGATGTTCTATGCTCCAGCAGGACTGGTAACAATCTAACACCATAATCAAGTAGTTCTTCAGTGCTTAAATGCTCTGCGGTATTATTTTTGAATTCGAATATTATGTTTTCAGCAATACGCATGCCATGCACAATTAATTCCTCCATTGAATCGAAGCCATCGCAACCATAATACTTGCTACCGCTATACTCGTTGTCCATTTGATAACCTCTTTAATTAGACTTAGATGAATTTTAAGATATAGTTTGAAATCTTGGTACCCAAGCCTTTTCAGAAACTTTCCCTCTTTTGATTTGATTCCATCCCATCTTCCTAAGCAATGCACCGAGTCTGACTGATTCTCGGCGTGTAGCATTGCCTTCTTCAACCCCGATTTGTTTAAGTATTTCAACAATACTTAACGATTTTTTATTGCGATTGGAAACACCAGTTTCCATTTCTTTTTCAATCCTTCTAAGTGATTCTTCCCATGGATCAATACTTTCAAACTCAGATGCACGCTCCTCTTGGACAAGTTCCTCTTCTTTTGTAAGCCAGTGTTGTGTATTATTTTTGTATAAGAAATAAGCTTCAGCCCATAATTGCTCCATCCATTCTTTTAGTTTCTTTAAATCAATGAATGACCCTACGCGAATGACATGGAATCGGCGATGCCCTGTAGGATCAGTTAGAAAATCAATTCGATTTGTGGTTCCAGTAAACACGCTTGAACGTGGATGTTTGATTGTTTTTCTGGCATAAGGGGGTCTGAAGTTATCATGGGAGCTTGACAAAAAACCTTTGACTACTTCGGTAGCCTTTCTGCTGAAAACCCAATCAACCTCTGGCAATTCATATAACCATGCAGATGCAAGTTGAAGATAGCTGTCTTTTGTTCCTGGATCTATAAAGGAATCGGAATAAAAATCACCCCCAAGAATTTTAAAAAATGTACTTTTCCCGACACCCTGATCTCCGACCAGGTACAAACACCGTATCCATTTTAATACCTGGCTCCATAGCTCTGGATACAAGACCAACAAATAAACATCTCAAATATGATTCATTCAAAGGGTGCTCTTCGGCATTAAGTATTTCGCTGGCAACTTTATGGAATCTTTCGACCCCATCCCATTCTGGCAACTCTTTCAAATAGGTTTGAACAGGATGGTAACTATTTTTTGATGCTTGAGCTATTAATTTTGCTAATACATCTTCTCTTTTGGGAAATGAGACGCCGTATGTGTTTTCCAACCATTCCTGTATTTCATCGATCAAATATTCGGATATAGGTTGGTGTTCATAATTTACTTCCAAATTCATAGTATTGAGTGATAATTTATCTCCCCATTTGGGATGGTAACGAAATATTTTTGCAAGGTTACCAGGGCTTGATTTTATGGCTCCCTTTGAATCCAACAAAAAGTTTAAACCCTTTGCCTCCTTTTGGCTTTTGCTATATTTGAATGCATTGTCTATTTTATTTCTAAGATCTGAGCTATCCCACGGCGGACTACATCGTTCATTCCAATGCTCAAGCATTAAGATTAATACTTGATCAATTGTAAGATTGAATGTTTCTATGACATATGCAGCCACTTTGAATGCTTGGACATCTCCACCATTTCCTTCAACAGACGGTTCAACATTTTTCAAATATTCTATTACGTTTGTTTCTTTATGATTTTTTTTGGCCTTGGGTTTGGCTTGTTTATCCGAAACATTCTTTGATTTGGTTGGTTTATCAGGTGCTACCCAGGCCGGATCAAACACCGGAAGATTCTCGATGCTGGACCAATCACCAATTTCCTCATAAGTAACACCAGACGGGTGAATGGAACCTGGTGCAACGATCTGGCCACCATCACCGCGAACATCCAGGGCCATTCCCTTTAACTTAACGCCATTGGGAATTGCAATGCCGGGGTGACCGTATAAATAATGTTTGCCTTTGGCCGTTTTGCTTTGCATTGGCGTCGGTGGAAGATTTGCATCACACCAAACAATTGCTTCTGGCGAATCAGCATCGACTACAACGATACCTGAGATTGCACCAGTTACAATCCCAATGTTATAATTAGCTTTATCATTTTTAAGCCAATCTAACAATTGTAGTTCATCAACTCTTTGGTTTTGATATATTTTCCACTTTATCGCTGGAGACTTTGATTTTTCTACAAGAGGAATAAGATTAAACCCTAAACTATGATAATGTAGATACGTTTCGTTCTTTTGTTTATCTCTCATTAATGCACCTAAAAATATTTATAAAAATGAATATCGGGAATAGCAATTATGCTATCCCCGATATTATAATATTTAATTACATAAAATATCCAATATGTCCCAGATTCCACTTTTTGTTTTCATTTTATCATTCAAGATATTTATAGCTTTACCAAGTACTACCATATCGGTTTCGTCAAATTCATATTGAACTGGTTTACGCCAGCTATTTCCGTAATTCCAGTTACCATTCATTGTAAATGGATTCCCTTTTGAAATTTTATAACCAATATTATGTGCTGCATCGTAATCTAAAATGAACCATATCATGCCCTTAATGTCACACCTAGGCCCACAACCTATAACGCCAAAACATGAACCATTGTGATTATCTATTCCTACATGAATATTGCCTTTCCCACCTTCAAGAGGAAAAATATTCAATAATTCAAAGGTAGGAGATGGAAATAATGGTTCCGAAGTAGACTCACATTGGTTTTTATAATTTTTCATGAAATTTAACCGAGACCAATTCATTTGCCGCCGCCTTTCACTGAATGACCTTCCATTCGAGTAAGAAATTCTTCGCTCTCCTTTGCCGAAATCAAAGTCCGGCGCCCAACCTTAAAGACGTGCAGTTTATTTTCAGCAATTAAAGAATAAATAATGGTTCGACCTAATCCATAGAGCTTTCTAAATTCGTTAATTGAAAGTGCTTTCCTAGCCATTGTGTCCATTTTTGATCTCCTCTAAAAGTGGACTGTTATTGGAGTGGAACGCCACTCCAGCAGTGCGGTGATAACTTCACCGCTTGTATAAGTATATCAACGGACAATAAAGACTTCAACGGATATTAATGTACAACAGCCAAAATTAGACATATGTAGACATAACAATGAGCTTTGATTTGCAACATAAATGTTTATAAATAACATCATACAATATTTGTTTATTCATTTTGATATATTGATTTTTGGGTATTGCCGTTTTTGATATATAATGTAAACGATTAAATTAAAAATCGAAAAATAACCATAAACATATAAAATTATGCAATCCACATTTGTGATTCACTTCTAAATTCAAACTTTGAAAGACTGAGAGGATAAACTGGATTCAATGACTTGCAGAAACACACATGGAGGCTGATTCATAATTATAGGGGTTTGCATCATGTCCGCACTTCGATCAGGTGGGGCATTGGACCAGTCCCGGTGCGATGGCTGTGGCAGTCCCTGGAGATTGAGGACAATTACCGTTCTCACCGGCTTGACCGTGAATCCCCCCGAGGGGCGTTCATCGGATGGATAACATTGGGGAGTGGTTCGCTCCGGCGGCGGTCCGGTGCTCCTGAGCCACCAGGTGCGGCACGTTACTTCGACTGAGTGCGTCGAACACTCGCAATCACAGCAGCTCCGACGTCCAGGACCATTTGGACTTCGCCGGGTGATAGCCGGAGAGCGAACCACAAGAGCTTTTCAATTTCGCGATCCTTTGGACTTTCCCCATCTGGAAGGCGGAATAGCTCATGCAACTCCAACTCGAGAACGTCTGATATCTGTGCAATTAGTTTAACTGAAGCTGCTCTCGTCCCCGTTTCGATACGACTGATGGTCTCCGGTTGGACGTCAACCTTTTCCGCCAGCTGAGCTTGAGTCAGCCCCACAGCTTTCCTTTGCCTAGAGATCTTCTGTCCGAGTCGTTCTTCGCGGGTTCTCATCCAAGGGTCCCCCATAAGGCCTTCTTCTCTGGGCTAGCAGGCTATGGCGTTTTCATGGACTTGACCTTTTTGGTCATGGCCGCGCCGAAAATTTGACCTATCAGGTCATGGTGCTTCAAGGTGGTTGCTTTTAGTGTTGGCTGGGCAAATATCCCGAAATGAGCAACCACTCAACCAAGGAAGGTCCAGTCATGAGTGATCAACCGGTACGCGCAGCCCAATACGTTCGAATGTCCACCGAGCATCAGCAGTACTCCACCGAAAACCAGTCCGATGTACTCAAGGAGTACGCCAGCAAGCGGAGCATCGAAATTGTTCGTACTTTTAGTGACTCCGGTAAAAGCGGACTTCGAATTGATGGGCGCGACGGCTTAAAGGAGTTGATTGATCTGGTCCAGCACGGGAGCCCGGGTTTCAGCATGATCCTCGTGTACGACGTAAGCCGCTGGGGCAGATTCCAGGACGCGGACGAGAGCGCCTACTATGAATACATCTGCAAGCGGGCCGGGATAAGTGTTCAGGACCTGTGCCGAACAGTTTGAAAACGACGGGAGTCCAGTTTCCACGATCGTCAAGGGCGTCAAGCGTGCCATGGCCGGCGAGTACAGCCGGGAGCTATCCGCAAAAGTATTTAAGGGGCAATGCAAACTTGTGGAACTGGGGTTCCGACAGGGAGGAACCGCCGGCTACGGATTGAGGCGGTTGCTCATTGATCAGGTTGGAAAACCAAAGGCTGAGCTTCAGCCTGGTGAGCAGAAAAGCATTCAAACCGACCGTGTGGTGCTCGTGCCTGGTCCACCGGAGGAGGTCGCCGTGGTGCGGCGGATCTACCGCCTCTTCGTCCATGAGGAACGATCCGAAAACGAGATTGCTGCAGAACTCACCCACCATGGAATCCAGGGCGAGTGTGGTCGAAAATGGACCAGAGGGATGATCCGCCAAGTTCTCACCAACGAAAAATACATCGGCAACAATGTTTACAACCGAATTTCTTATAAACTGAAGAAAAAGCGAGTCCGGAACCCGCCCCAAATGTGGGTTCGTCGTGATGCAGCCTTCCAGGCAATTGTAGATGACCAGGATTTCTTAGCAGCTCAAAGGATCATCCTTGAGCGCCACAAGAATGACTCTGACGCCGAGCTTCTTGACCAGCTTCGTGGACTGGCTCACCTTCATGGACGGATCAGTGGGCTGCTTATCGACGAGACCGAGGGGATGCCATCAAGTTCCACCTATCGGCAGCGTTTTGGCAGTCTGGCCAGAGCCTACCAGCTAGTCAATTACTTCCCAGACCGCGATTTTGAATTTATTGAAATCAACAGAAGGCTTCGGTCCATCTATCCTGAAACCGTCAAAGATGTGGTCCAATCACTAGAACAGCGCGGAGGTATTGTCAGTCTAGATGAGAACACCAGTTTGATTTCGATAAACGGAATGCTCAATGTATCGATCGTGATTGCTCGATGAGCGACGCTCTCGTGGGAAGACTTTGCGTGGATCAGGATCTCAAAAGGCCAAAAATCCCTCACCGCAGTTACTTGTCCGCACTCTCCAACATGAGACGCAGAAGCAGGAGCAGCTAGTGAGGAAGTCACGCTATTGCGAGCAGCAACTTCGGTTTGTCCTATCAGCGCTTCGCGACCTGTTGAAAAGTGAAACCTTCGTGACCCTTCTCCGGGCTGAGAAACTTGACGTAGTTCCAAAATATTTAAATGAGTTGATTTCGAAATGACTACCTTAACCCTAAAAGCCGCGTTTGAATTTGATGGGCTCTCAGTAAACATCGAAAATCTCCTCCCCACCAGAACAATTGGGGAGAATGAAAAACAGTCGATGAAGTACCGTGCACTTGTCGCATCAATTAGCGAGGTGGGTATTGTCGAACCGGTGAGTATATTTCCTCATAAGGGCGGTCAATTTATTATTCTCGATGGAAATGCCAGAGTTGAGGCAATGAGGGAGCTTTGCATCATCGAAATACCCTGTCTTATTTCCTGTCAGGATGAGGGCTATACATACAACAAAAAGGTAAACCGAATTCCACCTATTCAGGCAAACAAAATGATCCTGAAGGCCCTCGATGCCGGTGTTTCAGAAGATCGAATCGCAAAGGCCCTTAACATCTCTATTGGCACGGTCCGCCATCACCGAAGTTTCCTGAAAGATATATGCCAAGAGGCAGTGATCATACTTCAAGATAAGCCAATAGCTAATGAAACAATTTCTATTTTTAAGAAAGTAAAGCCGCTCCGGCAGATAGAGATGGCAGAGGTCATGGTTGCAGCTGGAACATACTCTGCAACATATGCGCGAGCGCTCATGATGACGACCCCGAAGGAGCAACTTGTCAATCCCGAGAGCGTGAAGAGGCTCCCTGGAGTCAAACCAGAAGATCTGGCCCGAATTGAGCATGAAATGCGGATTCAAGAAAAGGACTTCCGCATGATCGATCAGACATATAGTGAACAAGTCATGGCGCTGACAATTGCCCGAGGGTATCTCAGGCCATTGCTAGAAAACGGGCGAGTAGTACGATTCCTTGCTCAACATTTTCGGGAGTATCTTGACGAGTTTCAAAGGATCCTCGAATCGAGTTCGCTGGCAAGGTAACAACCAGAAGAGATTCTTAGGAGATCATCCCCGCTTCCCACATAAGATAAATAATGGTTCTGAGGCGATCACCCGAGTTTTTGCGCCGGACGCATTTGACGATGAGGTTCGGTTTTTCGAGGACTTGGCGGCAAGCCAGGGTAAGAACACCGGCGTCGTGGCCGCAACCCAGCGGGTGGCTGACGATCTCCGGAAGAAAGCCGGCAGGGGCCGTCACCCAGGAACGATCCGTCCCCTATCGAACCTGACAAGTTCCCTGTTTTGACCAGATTTCTGGTTTTTTGCTACTGGCCTTGGTGGTGGAGCAAAGCTTTCAATGGCCTTCCAATTCTTCGATGGCCACCGTGCCGGTCATGCCGATGGCCGGAATCGCCCAATTCAGCCAGCAGTGAAAAAGGTCGTCAGCATCGTCATGGTCGTCACACCTGCCGTGATGTGACGTCAATCGACCTTGGCCTGATAAAGCTTCCATCGGAAGCCTTTGCCGGTCTTTTTGCCTGCGTGATCGAAGTTTGCCGAACCCAGCAACCGCTGGCGGAAATATTGAAGGATGTGACCAAGTTCCACGGTGGTCTGCTTTTTCCAAGGGCGGAACATCTCGATGGCCTCAATGATGCTCTGCCCCATGCTGTCGCTTTTGATTCGATCAAAGGCTTCGCCACAGGTCAATGCTTCGCCGTTGGGTGCGATTTCCAACCACCCGGACATCAGCAGCTGAAGGGTTTCGGTGTCAGTATCCATACCCTCCCCAACTGGAATCCGTGCTTCTCCCGGGTCAACGCCGAGTGCCCATTTCACGGTCGATTGGATTAAAGCTGACCAACCTCCGTAGCTTCCCAGCGTAGCGATGGCCTGAACGGGTCGCCCAGCGGCAACATAACCGCGGAGGATGGTGAGTGCGGCAGTCAGCAGCGCTGCCTGATGCTCCGCGATCCATGCCTCAAGGTCGGGATGATGAAAGTTGGAGCGGGCCTCGGGGTGTTCCTCCATGGACAACATCTGGATCAACAAACACCGCCGCGCAGTGTCTGCTTTGACCTGAAGGTTGTTGCCGGTAGCGATCACCAGCAGGTTGTTTGGGAGAGTCACCTCCAAGCTCTTGCTGAGGATCCGGTCCGCCCACGCGTCACTGGTGAGGAGAGCATCCAGGCAGGGACCCCCAAGCGGACCGCTCACATTGTCGATGAGATAGAGCCGATGGCCCTTGCTGAGGATTGCTGTAATCCGTTTGCGCTCTTCTGATTCACTTTGAAGCTGGTTGGATCGCGGAATTGTCTGGCCGGTGGAGATCAGACCTATCGCATCGGCGAGTTTGCTCTTGCCGGTTCCCGGCATGTTCGCTCCAACCAGAATCATCGGGACTGGCCCCGGGAAGGCGCAGCGGCCAAGAACGGAAAAAACCGCAGCTAGAAAAACGGCTTGGCCCATTTGCGGGTCGGCAAAGGGGAAGTCAACCACCACCTCAAGCAGAAGGTCCAGTGCGCCCTTGATCTCTTGCTCCGTGGGCATCTCTCGAACACGCGGAAAGTTGGCTAAGGGTTGGTAAAGCAATTCTGTTGAACGGTCATAGCCCTCATCCTGAACGATGCTTCCATCCCGCCTTAGGACTGGCACCTGTGTTACCCCCCGGAGGTGGTGAAGAAACGGATATCGGCCTTTTTCAAGCAGGGCATTAACCAGATCGACGGGGGGATAGACAGGCTTGAACCCCTCCTGGTTTTCTCTTAGGAAGTGCTTGACCTCCGAGAGGATCAACCTCAGCGCTGAAGGACTGATTGATTGGATTCGAAGGGGGATTTGGCTAGAGCCAGGTTCATTGGCGAGAACGTCATCTATGACACGAACCAGCCGGCCACCGCGCTGAAAGATCTTCTCACTTTCAGACAGGGCAAGTTCAAGGGCCTTCACGTCTTCCTCGAGGTCGTAGGTAAGGACCAAGTAATCCTTCCCTTCAATCTGCGGAGGGGCACTTGATCTGGGCACCGCATAGGTTGAGAGGGGGTAGAGAGGTTCTATGGCGGTCATGGGAAACCTTTTTGGAATGCCCGGGGTCGCCGGGGTTTTTTTGAAAGTGCCGACAACCATGCCGGTTCGCCCATCCTACCGCGTACCATATTTAAGTCAAATACTGTCAATATATAGAAACGGTTAACCTTCGACCATCAGGGAGCATTTTCGATAGCCACGGATCCTAACTTATTGCTTCTGACGGGTACCGACGGTCGAAAAAAACTTCGTCAGCCCTGCCAGCACCCTCAGGAAAAAGCGCCAGCAACGTCCTGGAATTCTAGACGTACCGTAGACGTACAGCGAAACGGCCACCCGCAGTGGATGGCCGTAAGTGTTGTTTTGATTGGTGCCCGGAGACGGAGTTGAACCGCCGACACATGGATTTTCAGTCCATTGCTCTACCAACTGAGCTATCCGGGCGTCCAATTCAAGTCTATCAGAATGCTCGACTTGCATTCAAGTGATAGTCGGGCGACCTTCCAGTTTCCGCCCATGTAGTGAATATTGTAGGGAATCACCCCTCGCATGCCAGTCCAGCGCCTCCAAGGAGAGCGCGATGGCTCGAAGCAAAACACCCGGACTCGTTCAACGGGGAAGTACCACTTGGCATTACGACATCATGGTTGACGGGGAGCGCTACCAAGGCTCAACGCACACGACCGACCTCAAGCTTGCGAACTTGGCTCTGAATCAGGTCCGCCTGGATATTGCCCGGGGGCAGCTTGCCCTCCCGCAAGATCGGGAAGTTCACCTTTTGGCAAATCTGCATGAGGAATTTCTGAACGCAAAACGTGCCCAGATCAGCCCTCTCTATCTGGCGTCTCTCACCGCCCACTGGAAACACTGGATCAATCCCAACTTGGGGTCACTCCCCCTTTCAAAGGTTCATCTCTCACACATCGACCAGCTTAGGAATGCCCTTCTCGCCGCCAAGAAGTCCCACGTCTACACCAATGATGTCCTGATCTCCCTGCGAACCTTGCTCAACTTCGGTGTCAAGCGGGGCAAGCTCAAGCGTGCACCAAAGGTTGAGTTGCTCCGGGTCCAGAGGCAACCCCGCACAACTGTTCCCGCTTCCCGGCTATCGGAGTTCCTCAGCGCCTTTGATCGTGCCACGACGAACCCGCATGCCCGAGTAATGGTTCGTGTAATGGTCGGGTTAGGTTGCCGGTCCGCAGAGGTAGCCGGGATGAGATGGGAGTGGCTCGACCCCGAGCAGCGAACTTACCAGGTGGGAAGGGCGAAGGGGAAAGAGGCGAGGGTTCTTCCTGTTCCCGCTTGGCTATGGCACCAATTTGAGAACATGCCCAAAACCCTCAGCGGCTGGATTTTCCCTACACCTTTGGGAAAGCTTCACACACCAGGATTCCTAAGGAAGCCACTTATCAAAGCCGCAGAGTCACTCAATCTTGGGACTCTTACCTCCCATCGCCTCAGAGCAACCTTTGCCTCCCTTCACGCTGAGGCAGGAACGCCCGTCACAGAGATTCAGGAGATGCTGGGACACAAAGACCTGGCTACGACCCAGATCTACCTGGAAACCAGCCTGGGCGCAAAACGCCGCTCCCAGGACGCGCTCAGCCTGAAGCTTGGGTTGGCGTGATGGGAGCCGAGACGATGCGTTTCCCCGCCCTGCCTGTGAACCACAATGCATTCAACGTCATCGACAGCCATCAAAAGGCTTATCTGGTCGGCTTCTTACTTGCCGATGGAACGGTCAAGGACCCCCGCAAAGGGATTTCCCGCTCTGTGGTCAACCTGAGAATTCTTGCTGGCGATATCCAAGCCTGCCGCATGGCTCAGGAGATCGCTGGCGGCAACCTGCGCACGATCGAAAATGGCTACCGGGTCATCTGGGAAGTCAACTCAGACGCCATTGCCGTCGATCTCATCGCCCTGGGCATCACGCCCCGCAAGAGTTTGACGGCATCCCTGCAATGGGACAGCATCCCTGATCACCTTCATGGTGCCGTGCTTGCCGGGCTGATTGATGGTGACGGGCACTTGAGGTTCAGGGAGATGAACAAGCACGCGGAGATTTCGATAGCATCTGGTAGCGCCGCCCTGCGTGACCAGCTTCTTGAACGGTTCTGGTTCTTCAAATCGGTTGAGGAACAGCCACAAGGAAAGAGGAAGAACGTCATATTCCGCATCTTCGTGGAAAGCAACCGGGAACGCCTGAGATCACTGGTTGCGAATGTGTACTTCACACTGCCATTCCCGATCCTTGCCCGGAAGCAAGCCGTGCTGGACCAGATCATGGAACACCTGGATGACCAGGACGCCTACATAAAGCAGATGGCAGCAATCCCCCATTTGAAGCGGTCGGGGATGACCGTCGAGAAGATTGCCGCTCAATTCGGAACCAGTGTGCGCCCGGTCCTGGCACGGCTCAAGGCGGCTGGCATCTCCAAGGCGGACCTGTACACCGCCGATGACCTGGACCATATGAAGCGGCTCCATGATGGCGGCAGCACCATTCCGGATATCCATGCAGCCATCGGGAAGGGTACGGAGCAGGCTGTGCGGTATCGCCTTCACCAGATGGGCTGCACCTCCAAGAAGGTCATGTCCTGGACCCGCCATCCCCGAACCCTGGAAATCCTGAGCCTGCATGAGCAGGGAATGACGGGCGTGCAGATTGGCAAGCAACTTGGGATCACAGCGGAAATGGCGTGCAAGGTGCTTCGGATGGAAGGCGTGTCGTTGCGTGGTGGGTCGCCGGTCAAGTTGACGCCGGAGTTGATCACCTGGGCGGTGGATGCAGTGAGCAAGGGCAGGACGCTGAAGTCCGTTGCTGATGAGATTGGCGTCAGCAATACGCTTGTACGGTTGCGCCTACGAGAGAAAGCCGAGCAATCGAAGCTGCAATAGCTGAAACGACTTGGGGTGGGTGGGGTTTTCGAGCTTTACCCGCCTCATCTTGTTTCGTGTATTGCTGCATGTTGCAGTTGTTGTTTTACATCATGATGTGATAACTAAATGTTGCAGTAAAAGCATATTGCTTGTTGCAACTTGAGCATCCATCATCTTCTATCCCTTTGTGATCCTTCCTTTCTGGCGTATCCCATGCCCCGCTCCAATACACAAAAGCCAAGCGGAAAAGAACCCTCATCAGCCACTCCACCGAAGGCTGATTCTAGAGCCGACGATCTCGTCCTTTACGGCGATATCGAGCCGCTTAAATTTGTCTTCATAAATGCCCAACGGAAATTGATAAGTGCTTCCGTTCCAGACTCGGTCTTAATCAAGCTCCAAGCATATCCAGGCGGAGTCAGCCGATTCCTTGAGGATGCCGTATCTGAGTTCAACGGCGATCTCCGGGCACTCGTCGAAGCCTCAGTGACCTTCGTAGATGAGAGGCGTGCCAGGGCACCCTCTGATCCAGCGAGGAACGCCAGCGTTCGAGTTCTTCCTGATGTATTCGCCAAAATTCAGAAGATCCATACGGCTTTGGCGTCGATTCGAGGCATGTCGAGGGCTAAGGTAATCACTGGTTTAATTAAACTAAAGCTTCGTGATTGATTCCAGTCATGGATTCTTCCTGTTCCTAATTCGGGCAAGGTCGCTGCAAGCAATTTTTATCGGCGACTTTCAAATGGTTGGAGTTTTTGTGTTTAGAATTTTGGTTAAGGCTTTCGCAGTTTCCGTTGTGGCTATCAGCCTTGGATGTGGTGGCGGAAGCACCGCCAGCGGTATTAGTTCCACCCCAATGATTACATCCTTTACATCTCCAACACCCACCATCGATGTCGGCAATTCCGCAACCCTCAGCTTCACCTTTTCAGGCGGGACAGGAGTAATCGATCAATCTGTAGGAAAGGTTATCAGTGGGGCACCTGTCATCGTATTGCCGACATTATCGACCACCTATACGCTTACTGTCACCAGTTCTCAAGGTTCATCTGTGTCAGAAGCCTTAAGCGTAAATGTTGATCCTGCAATTACGAGCTTTACAGCAAATCCAGCGACAATTGCTCCTGGTGGTTCAACGCAATTGACTGCGATCTATTTCGGCGGAGGAGCACAAGGCAGAAATGCCGTCATAAATCCCGGCAATTTGGCAATATGGAGTGGTATACCAATAAGCATTACACCACCAGAGACAACTACATACACACTTTCCCTATTAGATGGAAGCACTTCGCAGCAGCAGACAACCGTTGTCGTTACTCCAGCAATTGCCCTGCGGTAGCCTTATCAAGAGGGTCGAATATTCTTCGGTGTCCTTGCAACCCTCTGTGAAGGGTCCCGGTGGCACCTTCTGGTGTTCAGCAACCGCCTGGAGGGGTCCAGGATACCCCAGGTCAAGCCAAAGGCTGCACGGGGTGGGATGGACGACCTAGAGGACCGCCAGCCGCATGAGCCAAAGATGCGACATGCCTTCGGAATTTCCCAGAAGTGACCCACCTTTGTTTGCCAAAAGTGACCCACCTGCTTGGCGCACCCGAGACTTGGTCTGCCGGGCTCTGGAGGATTCTTCCCCCCAGTCTCGAAAAATGGGCTTGACGGTCTTCGGCTTCCGGTCTTGGGGCAACATTGTCGCGCGACAAGATTTATAAACCATCTGTAGATGTTGCCATGCTTGCGTTTGGATGGGTGAATTGTGCATTGGCAAGATATGGCGATGATCATGCAGCGCAGCCACAGAGATGAACCCAATCCACGTGCCCCCTCGAAGGGCGAGAGAAGAGAAACGCCACTCCCAGGCTCAGATCTTGAATTCAAGCCTGGTCCACTTTTGGCGAGCAGAAGTGGTCAACTTTCAGGGCGCGGCGAAGGACATGCCACCGAAACCCTATCCGACACCATCCACACGGTGATCCGAATGCTTCCAGAGGGCGACAAACATGCTACACGCGGGTACTGATCCCTCGGTTGAGCGAACTGACTGGCTCCTGAGGATGATCTCGTGGGATACTTGCCGCTACAAATCCACCCATGACGACAGGTTTTCAGTTGATGCCTGGCGCCGAATATCGCCCCTAGTGGTCCCGTGGAAATTGCGTGATGGTGCCCCACATGAACGAACAGTTCCGTCAGCACGTCGAATCCCTACATGCGCTGTATGAAGCACTGCTTCGTTGCCCACCATTTGTGTTTTCAGCATTGCCACCTAAGCTTCCGGAGAGAGGGATCTATCTTTTTTCTGAAATAGCAGAGAACGTTGAACAATACCTCTATGTCGGTCGAACCAATTCCCTGCGAAAGCGGCTGCAACAACATTGCCGACTGGGCTCGCCCCAAAATAGTTCTCCATTCGCTTTTCGCCTTGCAAGAGAGGCAACCAACATGACCAAAGCGTCCTACAAGCCAGAAGGTTCCCGGGATCAATTGATTAAGGACACATTATTTGCCAAAGCATTTGTGGAAGCCAAGGTTCGCCTATCTAGAATGAATATTCGGATTGTCGGCGAGGATACCCCCATGCGGCAGGCGCTGCTGGAAATGTATGTCGCGGTCTCGCTGCCCACCATGCACAATGATTTCGATAATCACTGACAAGGGTATGGGTCTACTCATCTTTAGAGGCGATGCACATGAGCATCTCTGATGAACTTGCAAAGCTGAATGATTTGAAGCAGTCTGGTGCCCTGACTTCTGAAGAATTCAAAGACGCAAAGGCGAAACTTCTCGGAAATTATGTAAAGGACAATCCAGCCCTGACAAACCCGATACCTACCTCTGATGCAAAAAGGAGTGCTGCTATACGGTCTGGCACAAATCCAGTCACTCTACTCTTTTTGGTAGTTCTGCTTGCCGGGGTCATATGGGGTTTCTCAAGACGGCTAACCCCCAAACAGATAGCTGCGAACCCAGTATTTTCCGCAGTCGCATCATTTCGTCCTGTCGACCTTCGAGATGAGGTCCAGAATTTGCCCGCCAAATCTTTCAAAGGAATCCCGCTAACGCTGCCCTATGCAGGAACTCTGAATCTCGAAGTTCAGATTATTCGAGGTAACCCTATTGAAATTCGTCTCGTTGATCCTTCGGAGGTTGAATCCATCAAGACAAAGAAGACATTCCGCCATTACCCAGGATTTGAAGCAGACAAAACAAAGAGCTATAAGCGCGAAGGTAGACTTCAGAGCGGGTCGTACGTGCTGGTAATCATCGACCAAAGCCTTGGAGTTCTGTCTGCTACAACTAGTGATGTTCGCATAAAGGCACGCCTTGTGCCCTAATTAGCTTCATTAATGTGTTACGGCGTCTTAGCACCGTTATTTTTTCTACTTAATAATTGTATATTGCCTCCCACTCCCGTCCCTCCACCAGCGCCTCCGCCTGTTTCAATACCAACCCCACCGCCCGCTGCGCCATGTCAGGCGGGTAGCTTCAGGTAATCGTATGCTCTTTCCTTGCAGCTTTGGTTTGTGAGGGCTAGTATCATTGATCTCGGTCCCATCCTGGTTCTTTGATTCATCCCCCAAATCCAGTCCTTGACTGAGATGGTCGGCAAAAGCCGTCATGAACCCATGTTCAGCCATCGGGTCACACACTCATGGTTGGATGATGGAGATTCATAGTAATTTGCAATGCTGCATGCCAGCCAAGCGGTAGCTGTATTCCGAGCCTGAGGCTCTTGATGCTGCTTGATACCTGACATCCTAAGTGGGTGGGTCCAGGTGGCGTGGAAGGGGGTTGAATGTTGGTGCGGTCACGGGATTCTTCCTTCAGACTCTGGATGCCCGGTTTTATCCTTGCTTCTAATTGAAGATGGAGGACCCATGCCTGAATGCCTTTGCTGCAAGGAAAGCCAACCCGCGTCACCCCAGAAAACCTGCCCACTTTGCGGTTTTGTCTTCAAGGGACCTGGATGGCTGGGCGCTGATGCCCACTGGGCACGCCTTCACGAAGTTCAAATCCCGTACAAGGAATTCCGCAAAGGACTTTGTCGAGAACATTCGAGCGGCAGGAGCATGCTGGCGGTTGCTCGAAAAGCAGCCCTGAAACCCGTTTCCCCGATTAGCGGCAATTATAAGATGGCGCTGTACATGCGCTCCAGCCATGTTGAGAATGTTCTGACCCATGCCCTCATCGCTAGAATTGCGCAGGAGCTTTGGCGGCGTGATCCCTTGCTGGATTTCCAGATTTTCACCAGTGACGTGGATGATGCCGGGTTCGATCTGGTCTTCCGGTGCGATGGGCGGTTGAGGTATGTCCAGATCAAGCAGACCCACCAAATGGGGAAGGCGGTGAAGTACAGCGTGAACCTCAAATTTTCCAAAATAGAAGGCGCGTGTGTAGTAGTGCTAATTTACAAAGAGCAGACCTTGGATTTTGATCGTTTCCTATTCTTCGGCGATAAGCCAGGAAATCCAATGCCAATCATCGAGCATTACCCCATCACAGTTGTCCCTTGGCATAAGAACGCTGCTGGTGTAAAGAAGGAAAAGAAGGATTACCGAAATGTGCCTAGGAAGGAGTTTGCCGAGGTCCAGACGATTGAAAATTTGGTTAACCTTCTTTTTCCAGGTATACCTTCAGCCCAACAAGGACAGCAGATGGATATACCCTAGCTGTACATCGTGTCCTGATTATTAATTGGTTTTGCTTCGACAACTGTGGGTTCATCGGGGTTTAGAATTCCGAAGCATAGGAACGCACCTTGTAGCATAATGGCATTTACCAATGGAGACACAGATGACTACACCAATCTACTACGTTCCAGGCAAAGGGAAGACCAACAAAGCGGCATACCTCGTGGGGACCGAGAAGGTGCCCGCTGCCGTGATCACCAGGCTCCTTACAGCCCTCCAGGATCAGACGGGGGCAAAGCTCGACCGTGGGTTCTATCAGGGGCTGGAGAAGTACACTAGCGTACTGGATGCGATTGACACGTACGGATTGACTCCCGCTGATGCCGTTGCTGCCTTCGCCAAGATTCGCAACGAGAACGAGAAAGCTCAGGCACCAAAGCAGCAGCGTGCCTCCAAGGTTGAGAGGGCGGCTGAAGCCTTTGCCAAGGGCATCTGCAAGCGGTTCAAGGGTTCACCGGAAGAAATTGTGGATGCTTTCTTGGAGATCGTCGGGAAGGCTGAATTCAAGATCGAGGCGGTTGATGTGATCTCCGCATACCAGAAAAATTTCGGGCAGACATCCCTTGGGTACATCAAGACGAGCAACAGGAAGGGTAATCAAGCGGCACAAGATGCATTGGCAAAACGACGGATGCAGGGCACGAGCACGAAGTAATCTCTTCCGGCTTATGTTTTCCCGATCAAATCACAGTGGGCTGAGTCCGCTCCTGCCCATAGATTAAAGTGAAGGGCATCCTTTGGATCACCATCACAAAACCACTCGGGATCATCTTGGACCCCCGCCTTTTCAGCTCCATCAACCTCAATGCCAACCGGTGTGAACCCGATCCGATATAAGCAGTCATCCATTGCCTGGATAAACCAATTATTCCGAGCCTCCTTGCTGGCATCTGGAAACATCAAATCCAAAATTTCAGATGTCCTAAGATACTCACTCAACAAAACATCACGGTTTATCAATACTAAGAACTCCAGAATTCGTTGAAAGTTATGTGGTTTGCTGGTAACAGAAACTCCTGGCTGACAAATTATGGGCAGCTGTTCAGTCTTGACGTTGTCCAATCCAGGTATTGCAAGCGTTTCATTCCCGTACAATGGAGGAAGCCAAAGCGCCCTAAGAATATTGTCGGTTGATGGTTCAAAACCAAGGGCACACATCGCATTCCAGAACTCACTGAATAGATCAATCTTGCCTGGGTCATCCACGAATGATGTCTGTTTGAAAATCGCTGCTACTACCTTATGAGTCGAGCGCGGTTTCATGTAGAGCCATTCACCTAAACGATCCAATGCTTCGCTGGCGCATCCAAATGCTACTGGTTTCTCTGGTCTAACCCATGTTCCAATTTCGCAAAGATGCCTTCCAGGGCATTCTTTTGTGCAGTCACAAAGTTGTTCGGTTCCCATGGTTTCCCTATTCTTTTGGTTGGTTTTGTAGTTGGAAAAAGACAAATGGTGATCAATATTTGGTCATCGCCGATATTCAAAACGACACATCAACAGCAATGATCTTGTATACAGATGATGTCATTTGAACCCCATCAGCGCTCCGCAAGCATGCCTTTGAAGATTACGGCAGACGACAATACCAGGAAGTAAGTTACTAGGCTCATAATATTCGCTGGATATCCTATTATCGCTGCCAAATGCTCTCTGAAGCCATTCCCAAGCTTGCCTAATGTCATTAGTCACCAAAGGCTGAATGGAACTTCCTGCTTGATGCTGGCTGCCTTGATGCGATTGAGCAATGGTTGGCACTGGTATCTCCTGATCGTCCGTCTTGGACTCTAGAGATCAATTACCAACCATCAGCAGCCAAACACATCGTGTCCTATTGGAGTACACACGCGGATGCACGTTGCATTTTGCAACATTCATACATTGCTGCTGACTATGCATGTACATAAACAACAATATTCTACTTGATCCTGCCACCTTTATAGTATGTGGAGACAGAGCCTACTATATTTGTACATGATAAATATAGAAGGGTCTTTCTCCACATGCCCAGGCACCATCAAAAAATGCTCATGCTGATTGGTGTAAAGACGAACTGGATGATTGTTGTATGGCAAAATCGATCAACTCTTGATTTATACCGAGATGGTATCGAACCTTCTTTCTCGTACGCTTGATATCTTTTAGCTTCAGGAACCCGCACCTCCTAGCATCTTGGAATGCCAGCGAGAAACGGCGTTGCGAACAATCCTCAACGCTTAGGCTAAATAGCTCAAGGAAGGCATTGTAAAGAGCAGCTGAACTCATTGATGGTGCTTCCAGATCCGGTTCTGGCAGGTAACTCAAAATTCGCATGAATTCCTGCAGTCTTGCTTTTGCATCCTTCAGTCTAATATCCAACTCATGGTCAACTACCCCTTGATACGGGACGTATTCATTGGCAGCCGTGATGGCTTCCACAAGTTCCTTATCTGTCCAAGGGTATGTCAAACCCGTAGCGCCATCGCAGCATTTCACGTTCCAGGGATAGATTTCCATGTAGAGTTGTTTATTCAGCAAGTCAAGAACATCACTTGGCGAAAGCCTCAGGTATTTCAAAAGATGGTTGGCAATAACAAGAAGGGTGTAGCGCCCACCTTCACCAGATCGGCTCACAATCCCGCACCGAATTCGACTTCTAACATACCCACGACCACGGATCAGCCTAGTCTGATAGTCCCCGGGAGCCGTCTTGTATGGCGTATCGAGCCAGCCTCCGATTGGAAGACCATCGCGGAAAATCCATTCTTCTCCAACACCCCGCCCCAAGGCTTCACGAGCGTTGGCTTCTGGTAGCGGTATCAACACCGGTTCCAATGGTAGGTACGGTGTTGGATCAACAACGGACAATGAAGCCCAACAAGACCTTTCTCCATCCCAAGGTGTCCACTGACCCGATAACCTATCCCTAACATGCGCCTTGATCACCCCTCCTGCCCCTTGATGGCTTCCAGGACCCATGATGATGCCAGTCATCCTCACAGTGTGCGACCTCTTCACCGTCCGACTGCGCCGACGCAGTAAATTGTCTGGCAAACGAGCTACAAGCACCTTCCGAACTGTATCCCCGTCCGAGAACATCAAATTGAAAGGAGTGTCACTGAACTTTTCCCCAGCAGCCTTTGAATCAATTTCTAGACACCAGACCCCCAAAAGATTTGGAAGATAACCATCCTTTCCCTGAAGCAAGATCCCAACGTTGTCCTCTATATTCAGAGCATCCTGGACATCATCGGCACTTTCGAGAATTGAACCTTCCCAGGTTTTCCCAATTGGACATGCTGAATTATTGCGTAGATGTATCAGACGAAGTCCAGCATCAATGGTGAAAACGTAAAATATGGCTGGTGAATCTTTTACGCATATTACTTGGGAATTCTGTGTCATCACGACCTCCACACGGCAGCGTGAGTGCTGCGGAGCTTTGTTACCAACGCTCATGAACAAGGACGGGAATACCAGGCATGAACCTGACTATTTCGGTCGTCTTTGACTGCTGTGATTTGTATGGGTGCGTATATACGCGGTAACATGTTTGAGGGGAGTCTTTCATGCCACGTCCAAGTCGATGCTGGGTCCGGAAAACCTACACGGTGTCTCCGGTGGTAGAGAACGCCATCAGAAGGTGCGCAGCGGAGCAGGGCATCCCAGAGGGCACCCTAGTAGACAGCCTCGTCTGGAAGGCGCTGGTGAAGCCTGACGAAGCCAAACTGAAGGCTGGTGGATTCAGCCAGGAAGAATTGGAGAGGATTTTTGCCGAGGAAGCGCTTGAACTCCTTGATGGCGAAGCCGATCTTGATGATTTAGCTTCAAACATCACATTTAAGGACGAAAACGGCTTCGATCTTCCAGATATTGCAAATCTTCGCAAGGTCCATGCACTGGTCAAGCGATGGAAGATTACGCGACTTATCGAAAAGGATCACCAGGAAGCAATTGTGGCTTGCCTTTATGGGGCTGCGCTTCCCAGCATCCTAGAAAACCATCAAGTCGAGACTGAGTGGTTCCAACCCGGGTAAGTCAAGATTTGAAATCCAGTGTGGGTAGTGAACAAGAGAACCCGGATGCCCGTCGGCATTCCTTTCTCTTGGTATCTCAATGACAACGATCACCCCTCTCGACTTGCAACCAGAAATCGACATCCCCGGATCGGACGATATTGGACGCTTCGACCCGGCACCGATTCCAACCACTGATGGAGCAAAGAAGATCACCAAGCTCATCGAAGACAACGCCGCCTGGCTCCAAGCTGAACCGCGCCAATCCCTCAGCATCGTGCTTCACCTGTTCCCAGGTTCGGTCCACCGGGTCAAGGATGCCCTGGATATGATTGAATGGCTCAGCGGCTATCTCTGGGACGCGGGATATACCCCAAGGGACACCGATGCCAAGTATCCGATCTGGTATTGGCTGGAGGGAAAGAATTAGCTCCCGTCTTGCCCAATTCGTTGCCAGGATTCATCGAAGATTGTCGCCAACTGAAGTATTATTTCGTCTTGCTTTTCAATATAGGTATTCTCTATGGCTCCAATTAAACCATGATGCCTCGTTGCGCCATATTTGTTTTCCAATCGATTGAATTCTTTTTTATAGCCTTCACCTAGCTCCCTAATGTTGTTAACGCTATAAACCAAAGAGTATTCCTGGGATATTGTATAGAGGTCCCTAATCGCATCATATGCATGTTTATGATTAGGTTCTTTTAAACTAAGGCTAAGACCAATTCGATTTGTTTTTTTACTTATTTCAAAAAACAATTCTTGAATCTTATTCGGTTCAATTGATTTCCAGTCCTGCTCTGATATCAGGTTGTACACCACATCAAAATCAGCCAATAGCTCAGAAGCACACGCCCGGATTAAGGATAATTCCTCTTTAACAATGTCGGCTCTAAATTGGACCACCAATTTGGTATAATCTTCTTGAGACCTTCTTTTGCTAATTGCATTTTGAATCAATGCCTGAATAAGAATGCCAAGTAAAGTACTGAAGGCAACAATGAGAGCAACAATGATATTTGAAAATTTAAACCCAGATGCTCCGGCTATTTCGGATTTTATTTCAGTGAGAAGTTGAATCACCAAACCTGAATTTTCCATTAGAATCTCCCTGAAGGCGAGGCAAGCGATTTCTTATTCTGTCAAATTCCTAGACGCATCTCAAGGTTTCAATAGGGCGGTCATTCCCCGGGCGCATTCCCATACAAGCAGCGACACTGCCGAGAATTTAGGAATGAGCCGGAGGTTACACGCTCTTATGAGCAACCTGGACAATACAGCACAAAGGTATGCTTGTGCCCACCACATATGATTTATTGTTAGATCAAAAAACTATTCCAAAGAACCATCTATGGTATGAAAGGACACGCCTTTCGAGTACACGACAGGGGTTCTAATAGGGCTGGCTCCTCATCAAACTGCCCTATGTGCAGGGTAATCCAAGCTTGTCAAAGAATGCTCTATTTCTTTCTTTTGCCGCATTAACAAGTCTTGTAAAGGAAATCACTTCAATATAAGCTTTGTAGTTATCGTTGTAGCCAAAATATCCAGCTTTATCGCTAGTTGGTATTAATCCCTTCATCTTGCAGCGTGTTTGCATGGTCGGGGTTAAGTCAGCTATTATATAACAAAACCCAGGAGTGTTTTCAGACTCTGGGATTGGGCGCCCTTTAGCAGTCATCATGCCACCCTGTCTTATTCTATCAAGGTAGCCCAAAGCCTGTTCGATAGGGTCCTTTTCTTCTCCCTCCCTCATATCATCCCTGACGGGGCGCTTTAATTCCACTACTGTGACGCTTGCGAGGGGAAGCCGAGTTCCTTCCGACACGAGAAGGGGATTGTCATAGACGTTCATTGCTATAATGTCTGGTTCTTTCCCGGATGTAGATCCGGTTATTGGCATCGATCTAATGCTCTTGTCTGAGGCAAGATAATCGTGGAATGTAAGTCTCTCATCCAGTAACCAGAGATTACACTCGCTTAACCCGGCTTCGTTAGAATCAACACCCATTGGCACAATTAGCTTGTGAATTACATCTTCCCTAGAATATGATCCATCAGCATCCCTTTCTATAGCCTTTTCTAGGAGATCAAGTATAACCTTACGATGGGATACATAACTTGCTAAGTCTGATTTCTTTATATCTTCCACGGCGCTTAAATATCGATCTAACCGATTCAAATAATCATCTTTACTTTCTATACCATTAGGAACCATGATGTCATGACCTTCGGACAAAAGTTTACATTCTGCTTCGTAAAGGTGTTTATGGAGAAATAGCTCAATCTCCTTTGCGGGAGCGTTTGGATCGATGTGCAAATTTTGATCAGAAAGCTTTTGAATAATTGGCATATATCTAGGAGCCTGCTTCGTGACGAAATCATGAATTCGTTCCTTTGCAGATCTTCTGTTTTCTTCCAACATAGGAGCAAGATAAGATTCTGCCGAAAGTAATACCTCTGACCTAATGTCCGCCATAGATATTTCGTTCTTCACTGCCCACCCGCAAAGGGATTCTGGAATTGTTAAATCACTTCTATCAGACCTAACATTGTCGTCTAAAAACTGAGACCTAACATAACACCCGTATATAAAATCTCCCTTGGCATCAGCAATTTGCCCATAAAGACCACTTATTTTACCGTTAATCGATTCTTCTTTTATTAGTCTGTTCGCCGCACAGTATGCAATCTTGTGAGGGGAAGTAGTTGCTTCATAAAGTTTAATATGAGTTAATTCAAAATCGATATCCTTAATAGTCACATGGGTGACGATGGCAGAGTCCAGCATATGTGCATCATAAACCTCCGAAAGGAACCGTGTTTCATCGCCATCAATCAACTGAATTGCCGGAGCCCCTCCAGGACGAACAAAATACCATAGACAATGCTCCAATAAAGCACGCGAGATCGGCTCAATTGACTTCAATGAAGCTTCGCGGTATGTCTTCTCAAATCCGTGCAAATGAACAACGGTCCGACACGGAGTAATACCGTCAACTGGTTCATCACGCTGATCACTTACTTCATTCCTATCATCAAAGGCAAACGTTCTCTTCCTTTTTCTTCCTTCGCCATCAAGATAAACGCTCTCAATGTATATTTTATCAAATGCTTTAAGCCAAAGAAGCCTGCCAACGCCTCTGCAACCCTGTGCCGCCTTATGTTCACTATCCAATGTCTCAAAGGATTTAAAGTTTTTTGGGTTAAAGCCCACGCCATTATCAATAACCTTAAACCCAATAATTTTATGTAAAGGGTCAGGTCCGCGTCTTTTTGTGACCTCATCTAGTGACAAGGTGGGCTGATCTTCCCTTAAAATTTCTATGGTAATCTCACCTTCCGAAACCGTCACTCGCCCCTCTTCAAGCGCCTGGATCGAATTAACAACTGCCTCATACAGTGGCATCAGACCATGGCTTTTTGGCAGATCGGTGTTTCGGAGACGACCTCTGAGATTCGTTCCAAGTGCCATTTGGGACCCCTCGGCATACTGTGAACTGGATGACTTGAGAATCATACCAGCCTGGGTCGGATTGAAAGGAGAAACCCAAGTTACTGCCACCTTTGGAGGTTGCCCAATGGTACCGTTTGCATGTTTACCACTCCTGGGGTTCTGAAATTGAGAATCCGTTTCAGAGGGTAACTGGTGGAATTTGAGGATACCAAGAGAATCCGGATTACCCCCCGTGGAATCGTGATTTAGATTTGTTCTCACAAAAAGGTATACCCTGCCTTTCCGCGCAGTTCACTTCCTATGGAATGAACGATGCGTGTTTAAACACGAGTATTCATTCTGGACGCCTGAACCATCCCTACCACCCGCCATCCTTCTCCAAGCCCGGCAGTCCCTTCGCGCAATGGTCCAGGGAATGGTGCTGACCATGCATGGCAATCTCCCCTTGAGGCGCAACCCTTTTGGATCAGGTCCATGGATGTCCTTCCAGGTGAGAGCCTTCCTTTGGCTTGGGTCTGCTTGCTGCTTCGTGGGACGTCGGACCTGGCACCCCTGGCGCGAGCAATGGGCTGAATAGCTAAACTATTACCAAATAAAGATCTTAGCTCACAATTCCATGTAGTGAATTTTGTAGTGAATCGGGTAGACTATAGGCTAACAAATGGCTCTGTGACAGCATGCTATTCCTACAAAGCAAAACCCCCGAATCGTTGTAGATTCAGGGGATGGGTCGTTCAGGTTGGTGCCCGGAGACGGAGTTGAACCGCCGACACATGGATTTTCAGTCCATTGCTCTACCAACTGAGCTATCCGGGCCTAGCCTTCAATGGTAGCAGTCCTCTCCACATTTTCAAGTGCGAAGCGCGCCGGGCTAGGGCATTCTTTAGGTTCGGAGTGATTCGCATGGTCTCCCATAGCAAAGATAAAGTCATCCAGGTGCAGAAACCCGCGCAGAGCCTCCAGGCCTTCCAGAAGAAAGTGGCCACCGGCGAGGACGTCAAGGCGGGCATGCTGAAGCCCCTGCTCATCGGCGCCGGGGTCCTGGTGGTGGCGTTCGCCTCCTTCTTCGGCTTCAGGGCCATGCGCGCCAGTTCCCTGGAAAAGCACCAGACGGAACTGGCCGATCTGCAACTGGCGGTCACCGGGGATTCCGGCGCCACCGAACCGGTTTCGCCCAAGGACCTCGAGCAGCGCATGCGCGAACACCTGCCCCAGCTGGAAGCCCTGGCCAAGTCCGCTCCGAAAGGAGACCGGTCGGTGAGCGAAGGCCTGCTGGCCACCTGGCGCGTGGACCTGGGGGAGAAGGGCGCCACCGACCTGGCCGCGCCTGCGGGCCCCTGGGGCAAGCTGCGCCTCGCCCAGAAGCAGGTGGCCATGGGCCAGGGCCCTGAAGCCCTCGCCACCCTCGGCCCGCTGCGCAACGGCGCGGGCCCGGACCAGCCGTGGGCCGCGGTGTTCTGGTCCACCCTGCTGGACGCCGACCGGCTCCAGGGCAACCGGGACCAGGCATGGAAGGACCTGGCGGACTACAAGTCCCGCTTCAAGACGCAGGCGGACCCTGCACTGGAACGGCTCCTGGCCGGCGTCTGACCCTCCCGTCCGGCGAGGACGCCCCATGCGCATGTACGACCTGATCTACACCAAGAAGGAAGGCGGTCGGCTCAGCGATGAGCAGATCGCCTTCTGGATTCGAGGGCGTGAGCGCCGGCACCGTGCCCGAGGAGCAGAGCGCGGCCCTGCTCATGGCCATCTGCTGGCGCGGCATGGATACCCGGGAGACCCTGGCGCTGACCCTGAACATGCGCGATTCGGGCAGCCGGCTGGACCTCTCCCAGGTGCCCGGGATCAAGGTGGACAAGCATTCCACCGGCGGGGTCGGCGACAAGACCACCCTCATCCTCGGCCCGATCGTGGCCGCCTGCGGCGTGCCCTGCGCCATGTTCAGCGGCCGCGGGCTGGGCCACACCGGCGGCACCGTGGACAAGTACGCGGCCATCCCGGGGCTGCGGGTGGAACTCGCGCCGGAAGCCTTCCGCGCCAGCCTGCGCGCCACCGGCTTCGCCAACAGCGCCCAGACCGGCGACATCTGCCCGGCGGACCGCAGGCTCTACGCCCTGCGCGACGTGACCGCCACGGTGGAGTCCATCCCGCTCATCACCGCCAGCATCATGGCCAAGAAGCTGGCCGGAGGCTGCGACGCCCTGGTGCTGGACGTGAAATGCGGCACCGGCGCCTTCATGAAGACCCTGCAGGAGGCCCGGGCCCTGGCCCAGGCCATGGTGGCGGTGGGCCAGGCCCACGGCATGCGGGTCAAGGCCCTGGTCACCCGCATGCGAGGAACCCCTGGGCTGGGCCATCGGCAATTCGATTGGAAGTAATGGAATCAGTAGAGATCTTGAAAGGCAAGGCGGATTCCGAGCTGGCCCGGATGAGCTTTCGCCTGGCCGCGGAGATGCTGATCCTGGGCGGTGCCGCCCAGACCTTGCACGATGCCGAGTCCCGGGTGGCCGCCGCCGTCGACGGCGGGCGCGCCATGGACGTCTACCGCGCCTGGGTGGCCCATAACGGCGGCGATGCGCGGGCCCTGGACGATTTCAGCCTGCTCCCGGGCAGCCGAAGGACCGAGGTGGTGACCGCACCGACGTCGGGTTATGTCCAGGACATGGACAGCCGCGCCTTGGGGCTGCTGGCCATGGAACTGGGGGCTGGCCGGCGCACCCGTGATGATGTCCTGGACCCCGGCGTCGGCATCCGGGTGGAAGTCCGGGTCGGACAGTGGGTGGAAGCAGGGCAACGGCTTCTCACGTTGTATTGCAACGAGCGCGATGGCAATCCCCTGCCGGCCGGTTGGATCACCCTGGGAACCGCGCCTCCCGAGCCCGCACCCTGGCTCCTGGAGAGTTGGCCCATCGGGTGAACCTAGTGAGGTGTTGAATGGCCCGGGATTTCCAGACCTTCCTGAACCAGCTGGAGGCCAGCGGCGAGCTGAAGCGGGTGGCCGCCGAGGTGGATCCGTATCTGGAGGCGGGGGCCATCGCGGACCGGGTGTCCAAACAGCCCGGCGGGGGCTGCGCGCTGCGCTTCGACCGGATCAGGGACGCGCAGATGCCGGTGGTGATGAACGTGTTCGGCAGCGCCCGGCGCATGGCCATGGCCCTGGGCGTGGACCAGGACCCTGCGGGCCTGGACGCGGTGGCGGCACGGATCGAAAAGCTGATCCAGGAGGCCCTGCCCAAGCCCGGCGCCGGCCTCCTGGAAAAGCTGGCCAAGCTGCCGATGCTGGTGGAGGTGGGGGCCTGGATGCCCCGGACCGTGCGCAGGGGCATCTGCCAGGAGGTGGTCTGGCAAGGCGAGGAAGCCAGGCTTTCGCGCCTGCCGGTGCTCACCACCTGGCCCGAGGACGGCGGCCCGTTCATCACCCTGGGCCTGGGCCACACCCGCGCCCGCGACGGCCGGCGCAACATGGGCCTGTACCGGCTCCAGGTCTACGATGAGCACACCCTCGGCTTCCACACCCAGCTGCACCACGACGGCGCCCGGGCCCGGCACGGCTACGGCCCCGGCGACTGCATGCCGGTGGCCATCAGCTTCGGCGGCGATCCCGCGCTCACCTACGCCGCCACCGCACCGCTTCCGCCCTTCCTGTCGGAGATCATGTTCACGGGCTTCCTGCGCGAAGCGGGGGTCGAGATGGTCCGCTGCATCACGAACGACCTGGAGGTGCCGGCGGACTCCGAGATCGTCATCGAAGGCTGGGTGGACCCCGGCGAACTGCGCCGGGAAGGCCCGTTCGGCGACCACACCGGCTACTATTCCCTGGCCGACGACTACCCGGTGCTGCACGTGGAGGCCATCACGCACCGGAATGCCCCGGTCTATCCCGCCACCATCGTCGGCCGCCCGCCCCAGGAGGATGCCTACCTGGGCCTGGCCACGGAACGGATCTTCCTGCCGCTATTGAAGATGGTCCTCCCCGAAGTGGTCGACATGCACCTGCCCCCCGCCGGCGGTTTCCACAACCTGGTGATCGTGGCCATCCGCAAGGAATATCCGGGCCACGCCCAGAAGGTCATGAACGCCATCTGGGGCACCGGACAGATGATGTTCAGCAAGGGGATCGTCGTGGTCGACCAGGACATCGACCCGCACGATGGCGCCGAGGTGCTGTTCCGGGTCACCAGCAACGTTGACCCCCGGCGCGACCTGCTGTTCACCGACGGCCCCCTGGATGTGCTGGACCACAGCAGCGACCGGTTCGCCTTCGGCAGCAAGGTCGGGCATCGACGCCACCCGCAAGAGCCCCAGGCTGGACGGCTTCCCCCGGGAATGGCCGCGCGACCTGGTATTCCCGCCCGGGCTGCTGGAGCGGGTCAGCGCCCGGTGGCGGGAATACGGCCTTTGAGTTCCACGTGGAACATGGGCCCGGCTACTGGATATCGGTCACCGTGCCGTTGGTGTAGGTGATCTTGAAGCTGGGATAGACCACGATCTTCCTGGCCCCGACGATGGCCGACTGCTTGGGGACGCCCAGCAGGGCGGTCACCTGGGCCTCGGTCATGCCCAGGGAGAGGTTCTGGTTGGACGGGATCCCCGGAGGAGGCGGGGCGGCCTGGGGCGCCTGGCCGAGCACGTTCTGGCTTGCCGTGTTGGCATCCTGGGCCACCTGGGACAGTTCGGCGGCGGCGTTGGCGTCGGGCTGGAGGCCGCTGGCGTAGGCGGCGTCCGAAGTGCCCATGCTCTGCGGCGGCAGCGGCGGCAGTCCGTCCTGGCCCTGGTGGGCCTGCAGGTCGCCCAGGCCCTGGTCGATGCCGGCCCGCATGTGGTTCTGCATCTCCTGCAGGTCGACCAGGTTGACCGAAACCATGCTGCCCTTGGGCACGCCCGGGTCGCGGCTGGCCATCAACAGCACGTTGGCCGTGCTGGAATTGGGCGGGGGCGCCCCCTGCAGCTGCAGCACGTCCCCTTCGGAAAGGTAGATCTGCTGCCCGCCCAGGTAGGCGAGGGTCGGGGTATAGACCATGAAGATCCGTGACACGTTCTGGCTGAACAAGGGCGGCGGGCCGGGCGGCGGGGGGTAGCCCTGGGTCGCGGCCTGCTGTTCAGCCCGCTCCTCGTCCACCTGCCTGCGCACCTCGTCGGAAATGGCCTGCTGTACGTCGGGGGTCAGGCCGCCGCCGGCGGCGGGCGGCGGGGGCGGCGCCGAGACGCTGTCCATGCGGGCCTGGTAGGCCGATTCCAGGGTGTAGGCCACCATGAAATCGGTCAGCCAGAACAGCGGGCTGGAGTAGTACGGATAGGGCGTCCAGTAGCCGTGGTAGTAGCCGTACCAGGGCCGCGGGCCCCAGCCCCAGTTGTAGCGGACCGGCTGGCGCCAGGGACTGTACGCGTAGCTGTAGTAGGCGGGCCGGTAGTAGTGGGTGGGCGCGTACACGTTGTAGGTGACCCCCATGTACACGTAGGGGCGGTAGACCCGGGTGACGACGACCCCGTGGTCCACGTAGGTGCGCTGGACGAACGGTTGGTTGTGCACCATGAAGGGATGCTGGACGTAGCCGACGCGCCCGTTGCCGCTGGCGAACACCACATGGCCGTCGGGCCGCGCCATCTCTACGTGGCGCATGCCTCCCGGAGCGAAGTGGACCACCGCGCCGGATGGGGTATGAACCTCCCGCAGGTCGCCTCCGGGGCCTCGGTGGATCTCCCCACCATCACGGGTGCGGACGATGTTGACCGGGTGCGCGTCCCGCCCGGGGCCGGGCCCCGGGCCGGGGCGGGATCCCTGGGGCTGCGCATTGGGGTGGGCCTGGGGATTGGGGTGGGCCTGGGGCGCCTGGGCCGGGCGTCCCGGCGCCGCCGGCCGGGCGTGCCCGGCGGGCTGGTGCGCGCGTTCCTCCTCCTCGCCTCTGGGGTTTTCCTTGGGCCTTTCACGCTGTTCCTGGGCGCCCAGGGGCTGGGCCGGCGTCCAGCCCAGCGCGACCAGCGCCAGACTGATACCGCCTGGAAGGAGCTTCCTTCTGGCAAACCGAGATTTCACGGGACACCCCTTGATGCAAGGCTGGATTGGAAATGAGTGCGACTTCGATGCTTACGCTGCCTTCATTATGGACCGGAATTCCCTGTCCATCGTTTAGGCAGCTTTGCAACATGATCGCGGGCTCAGACGTGCGCCCGGAAATCCGCAACCAGTTCCAGCAGGGCCTGGACCAGGACATTGCCCGCCACTGTGCGCCGGTAATGGGCCGTGGAGCGGATGTCGTCGATCGGGCTGATGTCCGCCAGGAGCGCGCCGCGGGCGGCCTCCAGCGGCAGGGCGTCCAGCGGCCGGCCCAGGATCGCCGCCTCCGCCGCCCGCGCCCGCAGGGGAACCGGGGCGACGCTGCCGAGCCCGATCCGGCACGCCACGACCTTGCCGGCCTCCACCCGGGCGTAGGCCGCCAGGCAGACCTTGGAAACCGCCTGGGCGGCCCGGGTGCCGACCTTGCGGTAGAAATGGAACCCCGGCAGGGGCCTGGGCACCCGGATGCGGGTCAGCAGTTCGGTCGGCGCCAGCAGGGTCTGCTTGTAGCCGGTGTGGAAGGCTTCGTAGGGCACCCAGCGGGAACCGCCCAGCCCGGTCAGTTCCACCTGGGCGGCGTAGGCCAGCAGGCTGGGCGGCGTGTCCGCGGCGGGACTGCCGTTGACCAGGTTGCCGCCCAGGGTGCCCCGGTTCTGGATGGCCACGGCGCCGGTGACCTGGGCGCTCTCCACCAGGTTGGGCAGGTGGCGCCGGACGAACGGATGCTCGCGCACGTCGGTGTAGGTGGCCAGGGCGCCGATGGTGATGCCCTCGTCGTCCGTTTCGATCCGGCGCAGGTCGTCCAGCCGCTGGAGGCTGAGGAAACGGGTGTCGGGCAGGCGTCCGGCGGCGAAGGGCACCATGAGGTCGGTGCCTCCGGCCAGGGGGCGCCACAGACCGGGTTCCCGGGACAGGATCGCCAGCGCCTCCTGGAGCGAACCGGGCACCTGCACCGTGCATTCGGGGACATTGGCCCTCATGGCCGCTCCCGCCCGTCGGCGGCGGCCTGCACGGCGTCCACGATCTTCACGTAGCCGGTGCAGCGGCAGATGTTGCCCGCAAGCCCGGCACGGATCTCCGCCTCGCTCGGATGCGCGCAGCGGCCCAGCAGGTCCGCCGCCGCCAGCACCATGCCCGGAGTGCAGAAGCCGCACTGGGCGCCGTTGCAGGCCACGAAGGCGCGCTGCAGGCCGCTCAGCTCACCGTCCCGGGCCAGCCCCTCGATGGTGACCAGTTCGGCGCCCTGGGCCTGGACCGCCGGCACCAGGCAGCTGTTCACCAGCCGGCCGTCCATGATCACCGAGCAGGCGCCGCACTCCCCTTCGCCGCAGCCCTCCTTGGTCCCGGGCAGGCCCAGGTCCTCCCGGAGCACGTCCAGGAGCCGGGCCATGGGATGCACCCGCACCGAGCGCCGAGCGCCGTTGACAGTCACGTCGAGCTGCATCCTAGGATCGCTCATGCTGGGCCTCCACGGCTTCCAGGAGCCGCTCAGGGGTCAGGGGCACCTCGTGCAGCTCGACCCGTCCAAGGGCGTTCTGGATGGCGGCCAGCACGGCGGGGGCCGGGCCGTCCATGGGCAGCTCGCCGAGGCCCTTGGCCCCGCCCGGCCCCAGGGCGTAGGGATTGCGCTCCTCGAAGAACACCCGGATCCGCGGCAGGTCCTGGGCGGTGGCGACGATGTAGTTGGTCATCTGGTTGTTGACCATGCGTCCCTGCGCGGTTTCCACCTTCTCCCACAGGGCCCAGCCGAGGCCCTGGGTGACGCCGCCCTCGATCTGGCCGGCCGCCAGGATGGGGTTGATCACCCGGCCCACCTCCTGCCGGGCCACGAAGTCCTCCACCTTCACCTCCCAGGTGTCGGTGTCCACGCTCACCGCCACCGCGTAGCAGGCCCAGGCGAAGGTGGGGTAGGCGTCGCCCCGGTAGGTGGCGTCGTCCCAGACCAGGTCGGGCGGCTGCGTGGTACTCGGCAGTAGCAGGTCAGCCGGGCCGGACTTCGCATGGGCGCGCCGGACCGCCGCGCGGAAGGCTTCGGGCGTCGCAGGGCTCCGGCAGGAGCCCTGCTGGACCAGCATCTGCTTCAGGCCCAGGGCGGCGTCCTGCACCAGCCGGCCCACCACCATGGTGCTGCGCGAGGCCACGGTGGGCCCGCTGTTGGGCACCTCCCGGGTGTCCACCGGGGCCATGGCCACCAGCTCGCTGGGGATGCCCAGGGCCTCGGAGACGATCTGGGTGAACACGGTCTCCTTGCCCTGGCCCATCTCGGTGGAGGCGGCCAGCACCTCCACCCGGCCGTCGGCCAGGGTCGCGCACCCCGGTGACCGAGGCCAGGTGCTTCTCGCCCGGAGCCGGTGAAGCCGCAGCCGTGCATGAACACCGAGAAGCCCGACGCCCTGCTTGACCGGGCCGGGGCCGGCGTTGTGCTGCGGCGAAGGCCGCCAGCTTCTCCCGGTAGCCCAGGTCGTCCAGGGCGCGGTCCATGAGGCCCTCCAGGTCCAGGTCCTCGGCGACCCGCTGGCCGGTGGCCATGAGGTCGCCCAGCCTGAGCAGGTTGACGCGCCGCAGCTGGACCGGGTCCAGGCCCATCCGGGCGGCGGCGATGTCCATGTGCCGCTCGATGGCGAACAGGCTCTGGGGCGCGCCGAAGCCGCGGAACGCGCCGTTGGGCGGGGTGTGGGTGGCCACGGCCCGGGCATGGATGCGCACGTTCGGGCAGCGGTACGGGCCCAGGGCGTGGATGGCGCCCCGGCTCAGCACCACCGGCGACAGGGTGGTGTAGGCGCCGGCGTCCAGGAGGAAGTCGGATTCCATGGCCAGCAGCCGGCCCTTCCGCGTCGAAGGCCGTGCGCAGGCGGGTGCGGGAGGGGTGGCGCTTGGTGGTGCAGGCCATGTCCTCCTCCCGGTCGTAGACGATGGTCACCGGCCGCCCGGCCTTCCAGGCCAGCAGGGCGGCGTGGCCGGCGATGATCGAAGGGTAGTCCTCCTTGCCGCCGAAGGCTCCGCCGGTGTCCATCTGGATGCACCCGCACCTGCGGGCCCGGGCAGGCGGAACAGCTGGGTGAGGGCCGTGTGCACGTAGTAGGGGCACTGCAGGGAGCCGCGCACGGTGACGCCGGCGCCCGTCCCGGCCACCTCGGCGGTCATGCCGTTGGTCTCGATGTAGAGCTGCTCCTGGGCGCCGGTGCGGTACTCCCCCTCCACCACGTGGGCCGCCCGCGCCCAGACCCCGGTCCGGGTCGCCCAGCTCGATGCGGATCTCCTTGAACAGGTTCCGTTTCCCGCCCACGAGCTGGAGGCAGGCCAGGGACTCGTCCAGGTCCAGCACGGCGGGCAGTTCCTCCACCTCCACCGTCACCGCCCGGCGCGCCCGCTCCAGCAGGTGCCGGTCCGGCATGGGCCAGCAGCACGATCGGCTCCTCGGCGTGGTTGATGAAGGTGTCGGCCAGGAAGGGCTGGTCCGGCTCGATCGACTCCACCCGGTTGTGCCAGCCCAGCGCCTCGATGTCCTGGGCGGTGACGATGGTGAACTCGTGCCAGGGTATGCCTTCGCCGAACCGGATGGCGAGGATCCGGCCGTGGGCCACCTTGGAGCGCACGGTGACGCCATACAGGGCCCCGGGCGGCACCTGGTCGGCGACATAGCGGGCCGTGCCGGTGAGCTTCGCCGGTCCCTCCCTGCGCGCTACCGAAATGCCGATCCCTTCATTTTTCATGGGCGCTTCCCACTCTGAACTGCAAGAGTGCGCCATGATGGCAGAGCCGCAAGGGGAGGGCAATTATTCTTGCGGCAGGACCACGATGGCCGGTTCGGGCGTGGGGCAGCCGAAGCTGCAGAGTCCGCATCCGGTGCAGAAGTCGGCGAGCACTTCCGGGTGGGCGATGCCGTCGGCCCCGGGTTCCCCCATGCGGATGGCCACGCCCGGGTACGGGCAGCGGTCCACGCAGGTGCGGCAGGACTGCGCGGGGCGCCCCTCCCTGCTCATAGGTGAGGCAGCGGTTCTGCTTGACCCAGGCGGTGCCCATCTTGACGGCCGGCGGGCCCTCCAGGTCCTGCCCGGCCACCTTGCGCTTGGGCCAGACCAGGGCCCCTTCGGGGCAGGCGGTGATGCAGGGCAGGTCGGTGCAGAGGAAGCAGGGCATGATGCGCGGCTCGATGACCGGCGTGCCGGCGGCCAGGACGGCCTGGGGCCCGGCCTTGCAGATGGAGCTCTGCGGGCAGGCCCGGATGCACTTGTCGCAGCGGGTGCAGGCCAGGAGGAAATCGAACTCGTCCAGGGCGCCCGGGCGGCCGCAGCAGCTTCGGGCCGGCGCCGGCCACCACCTCCTCCACCCGCTCGGCCATGAAGCCGCCCACCAGCAGGCCCAGGGACTTGAAGAAGTCCCACCGGTCATGGGGATCGTCGAGCTTCGACATGGGCTCAGAGCTCCAGGAGGCGCAGGATCGGCATCAGCACGCCCCACAGGATGGGATCGAAGCCCAGGGTGAGGATGCCGGTCCGGCCCTCGTCGGCGGGGGCGAAGTGGGCCAGGAGGTAGGGGCTCACCGCCACCTCCCGGCTGGTGGCCGGCTGGTCGCGCCATTCCACCCCGGCGGGGGCGTCCAGCCGGGCCAGGCTCCGGCCCTCGGCGGCGCGCGGCGTGGAGGATCAGCAGGTCGCCGTGGAAGGCCGGGACCTTCACGGTGATCATGCGCCCCCTGGGCACCTGCGGGACCACCTCGAAGGCGGCCCGGTAGCCCAGCTTCCCGATCTCGGGATCCTCGCCCTTGAAGATGGCCGCGGTCTGCTCCATGAGCCCGTCGACGCCCAGGTCGCCCAGGTGGGCCACCGACTGCAGGTGGGTGCCGCTCACTTCGCCCAGCCCCTCCACCAGCCGGGGGAGGGTGCCCAGCACCTGCTCCAGGGCCGGCCGTCCTCGCAGCGCCAGTTTGCCGGCGGGCCAGGCGCCGCTGAGCGGCATGGGTTCCAGGGTGGTTTCCGGCTGGTCCCGCAGGTCCAGGACCCGGCCCTTGAAGGCGGCCAGCAGTTCGGCGCCGCGGGCGTCTCCGCCAGGATCACCAGGTCGATGTCCTCCATGAGGGCGGGTTCGGGGGCGAACATGACCAGGTCGCCGAATTCCTCGTCCCGGGTCATGGGACCCTGGCTGAGCGGCAGCACGGAGCATTCCCGGGCTTCCAGGGTGTCCACCAGTTCGCGTCCGAGCAGCGATCCGGCGCCGATGACGGCGATTTTCAGCATTGATTCACCCGGAAGATTGAGAAAGAGTCAAAGGGGAAAGCGGTCAGACGCGCACGGCGGCGGCTTCGGCCGGCTGGTGGCCGGCCAGCGCCGCGGCCACTTCGCCTGCCAGGAAGGCCGCACCTGGTCGCCGGCGCGGCCGGTGAAACGGACCGGATCCAGCAGCGCCTTGCAGTTCCGCCTCGGTCATGGCCCAGGCGGGGTCCGCGGCCAGCAGGCCCAGCAGTTCGTTGGGCCGGCCCTCCTGCTTGATGCGCCGTCCGGCCTCCAGGGCGGCCACCCGGAACCGCTCGTGCAGGTCCTGGCGGTCGCCGCCCCGCTTCACCGCCTCCATGAGCAGCACTTCAGCGGCCATGAAGGGGAGTTCGGCCTGGAGCCGGGCCTCGATCATCTTCGGGTAGACCACCAGGGCCGAGGCGACGTTGCGGTAGAGCACCAGGATGGCGTCCACCGCCATGAGCCCCTGGCTGACGGTGAGCCGCCGGTGGGCGGAGTCGTCCAGGGTGCGCTCCAGCCACTGGGTGGCGCTGGTCTGGTAGGTGCTGGGCACGAGCCCCAGCACGAACCGGGCCAGGGAGTTGATCCGCTCGCTGCGCATGGGGTTGCGCTTGTAGGGCATGGCCGAGGAGCCGATCTGCTGCTTCTCGAAGGGCTCCTCCACCTCCTTGAGGTGCTGGAGCAGGCGCAGGTCGCAGGCGAACTTGGAGGCCGAGGCGGCGATGCCGCAGAGCACCTGGCCCAGCCGGTCCTCCAGCTTGCGGGTGGCGGTCTGGCCGGCCACGGCGATGGCGGGCACGCCGACCTTGGCGCAGAACCGGGCCTCCAGCGCCTCCACCTGCTCGCCGTCGCCGTCGAACAGCTCCAGGAAGCTGGCCTGGGTGCCGGTGGTGCCCTTGAGGCCGCGCACCGGGGTGGTGCGCAGCACGTGGTCCAGGTCCTCCAGGTCCAGGAGCAGGTCCTGGATCCACAGGGTGGCCCGCTTGCCGACCGTGGTGGGCTGGGCCGGCTGGAAGTGGGTGAAGCCGAGGCAGGGCTGGTCCTGCCACTGGGCGGCGAAGCCCGCCAGGGCGGCGATGACGTCGCGCAGGCGCGCGCGCAGCAGATCCAGGGCGCTGCGGCAGATCAGCAGGTCGCCGTTGTCGGTGACGAAGCAGCTGGTGGCCCCCAGGTGGATGATGGGCCGGGCGGCGGGCGCCTGGTCGCCCCAGGCGTGGATGGCGGCCATGACGTCGTGGCGCAGGCCGGCTTCATGCCGGGCGATGGCGTCCAGGTCCACGGCATCCTGGGTGGCGCGCAGTTCGTCGATCTGTTCGGGCGTGACCGGCAGGCCCAGCTCCGCCTGGCTTTCGGCCAGGGCCACCCACAGCCGGCGCCATACCCGCATGCGGTACAGGGGGGACAGCAGGCGGACCATGGCCTTGGAGGCATAGCGGGCGGCCAAGGGGTGCTCGAACGTCTCGAGTTCATGGGCGTCGCAGGGGGGCAGGATGGGCATGGCGCACCTTTCCCCTCCAGTTTGGCAGAAGAGGAATGATCCATGTGGAACGTCGCGACGGTTGCTTTCGTCACGTCTCCAGCGCATCGGCGGGCTTTTGTTGCATCCCGCCGCCGCCCGCCATGAGAAGATTTTCTCTAGAGGAGACCATGATGAGTATGTATGAAATGCTACGTGAAGCGGATCCCGCGGTGTACCAGGCCATCGAACTGGAAGTGCAGCGCCAGCGCCAGAACCTGGAACTGATCGCGTCGGAGAACTACACCTCGGTAGCCGTCATGAAGGCCATGGGCAGCCATCTCACCAACAAGTACGCCGAGGGCTACCCCGGCCGGCGCTACTACGGCGGCTGCGTGAACGTCGACACCATCGAGGACCTGGCCCGCACCCGGGCCAAGCAGCTGTTCGGCGCCGACCACGCCAATGTCCAGCCGCACAGCGGGGCCCAGGCCAACATGGCGGTCTACTTCTCCGTCCTCAAGCCGGGCGACACCGTGCTGGGCCTGGACCTGGCCCACGGCGGCCACCTCACCCACGGCCACCCGCTCAACAGCTCGGGCATCCTCTACAAGTTCATCGGCTACCACGTGACCCGGGAGACCGAGCGGGTCGACATGGACGAGGTGCGCCGGCTGGCCCGCGAGCACAAGCCCAAGCTGATCGTGGTGGGCGCTTCGGCCTATCCGCGCATCTTCGACTTCCCGGCCTTCCGCGCCATCGCCGACGAAGTGGGCGCCCTGATCATGGTCGACATGGCCCACATCGCCGGCCTGGTGGCCACCGGCCACCACCCCAGCCCGGTGCCCTTCGCCGAATTCGTCACCACCACCACCCACAAGACCCTGCGCGGCCCCCGCGGCGGCCTGATCCTGTGCCGCGAGAAGTTCGCCAAGGACCTGGACCGGGCCCTGTTCCCCGGCGTCCAGGGCGGCCCGCTCATGCACGTGATCGCCGGCAAGGCCGTGGCCCTGGGCGAGGCGCTGAAGCCCGAATTCAAGGCCTACCAGGAGCAGGTGGTGCGCAACGCCTCCGCCCTGGCCGCCGCCCTCGCGGCCAAGGGCTGGCGCATCGTTTCCGGCGGCACCGACAACCACCTGATGCTGGTGGACGTGTTCCAGCAGGGCATCCCCGGCAACGAAGCCGAGCAGACCCTGGACCGGGCCGGCATCACCGTCAACAAGAACGGCATCCCCTTCGACCCCAACCCCCCGCTCAAGCCCTCGGGCATCCGGATCGGCTCCCCGGCGGTCACCACCCGCGGCATGAAGGAGGCCGAAATGGCGCTCATCGCCGGCTGGATCGACGGCGCCCTGCGCAACCGGGCCGAGGAAGCCGCCGTGAGCCAGATCCGCCAGGAGGTCTTCAACCTCACCAGCCGCTTCCCCATTCCCGAATAACTTGGAAGCGGACGGCCTCTTTGTCTATGGCAGCCTGCGCGCAGGCGGCCATGGACATGGCTGGATCCAGCGCACCGGCCCGGTCGGCAGCACCCCGGCCCGTACACCGGGCAGATTGTTCCACCTGCCGCCGGTCGGGTACCCCGCCATGGTGCCCAGCCCGTCCGAGCCCGTCTTCCCGGGCCCGGGCTGGGTGACCGGGGAGTTCATCGGCTACGACGACGAATCGGCCCTGCACGACGCCCTCCAGGACCTGGACCAGCTGGAGGATGTCGAAGGGGGCCTGTTCGAGCGGCGGATCCTGCCGGTGATCCTGGATTCGGGTCACCGGTACCTGGCCTGGGTTTACGTGTTTCCCGAAGACCGCCTGGCCCGGCTGGAGCGGGAGGGGGTGGAACTGCCGGGCGGGGATTGGCGCGAATACCTGTCCTGATTGGGGTGAGGACGGCTCAGCTCATGAGCAGGCTCAGCAACTGGGCGTTGCTGGTTTGGGTCGACACGGTGCTGGCGGCCTGCGTGCCGGTGGTGGCCGGGGTGCCGGACGCGGTGTCCGTGGAAGTCTGGGAACCTGTGGCGGAGGCTTCCTGGCCCATGGAGTGGTGGTGGTGATGGTGATGGTGCGCCTGGGTGGTGGTCTGGGTGCCCTGGAGATCCGTCTGCAGCGCCTGGAAGGCCAGCTGCGCGGCCGACAGGTTGCCGCTGGACAGGGCCTGCTGCAGGTTGGCCATGTCGGTGGCGGCGCTGTTCTGCCCGCTGCCGGATGCCTGGGTGCTGGTGGTCACGGTCTGCCCGGCATTCTGTGCCTGGGACGGGTCCAGCGCCTGGGCCAGCATGGCGGCGAAGGTGTTCCCCCCCGAGGAGCCGTTCTGGGTCCCGATCGCGCCAATGGTGGCGCTCTGATTGATGCCGAGCGTCGAATACAACGCTGCCAAGGTCGTCATGTTTTGCCTCCCGGTAAGGACGGGAGCAAGGCCCGTGCCTAGTCCAGGTCCAGCTTCTGCTGCACGCCGTCCTCGCTGGGGGCGGGGTTGCCGGTCTCGGCGTCCACCACCAGGTCCAGGTCCTCCTCCTCGTCCAGGGCCTGGGCGCTGGCGTCGATCTTGGCCAGGCCCACCACCCGGTCGTTCTCGGAGGGGAGGTTCAGCAGGCGGACGCCCATGGCGGCGCGGCCGGTCTTGCGCACCTCGTCGATGTTGAAGCGGATGACCATGCCTTCCTGGGAGATGAGCAGGCAGCCTTCGCCGGGCTTGACCAGCACCGACCCCACCACCTTGCCGTTGCGCACCCCGGCCCGGATGTTGATGACCCCGGTGCCGCCCCGGCCCTGGAGCCGGTAGTCCTGGAGGAGGCTGCGCTTGCCGTAGCCCTTCTCGGTGACCGTGAGCAGCATGCCGTGGGCGGCGGTGCTCTCGTCCGGCTCTTCGCCCTCCGCCAGGTCCGGCAGGGGTTCGGCCACTTCCATGTCGACGATCTCGTCGCCGCCGCCCAGGCGCATGCCGCGCACGCCGGTGGCGGTGCGGCCCATGGCGCGGATGTCCTCCTCGGGGAAGCGGATGGCCTTGCCCAGGGCGCTGATCAGCACGATCTGCTGGTTGCCGGTGGAGACCCGCACCGACACCAGCCGGTTGCCTTCCTCGATGTTCAGGGCGATCAGGCCGTTGCTGCGGATGTTGGCGTAGGAGCTGAGGCTGGTCTTCTTCACGGTGCCGTCGGAGGTGGCGAACACCAGGTGGTGCTCCTCGGGGAATTCCCGCAGGGCCATGAGCGTGACGACCTTCTCGTCGTCCTTGAGGGAGATGAGGTTCTTGATGTGCTTGCCCCGGGTGCGAGGCCGCCGCCTCGGGCAGGTCGTAGACCTTCAGGGCGTAGGCGTAGCCCCGGTCGGTGAACACCAGGAGGGTGTCGTGGGCCTTGGTGAGGAACAGCCGCTCGACGAAATCCTCGTCCTTGGTCTTCATGCCCAGCTTGCCCTTGCCGCCCGCGCTTCTGGCGCCGGTAGGCCGCCAGGGCGGTGCGCTTGATGTAGCCGGCCTTGGACATGGTGACGACCATCTCCTCGTCGGGGACCACGTCCTCCATGCGGATGTTGCCGGAGAAGGCGGCGATCTCGGTCATGCGCTCGTTGCCGAACTGGTCGGCCGACGGCCTGGAACTCCTCCCGGATGACCGCCATGAGGAGGCCGTCGTCGTCCAGGATGGCCTTGAGCTGGGCGATGGTCTTCTCCAGCTCCGCCAGCTCCTCCAGGATCTTCTCCCGCTCCAGCCCGGTGAGGCGCTGCAGGCGCATGTCCAGGATGGCCTGGGCCTGCTTGTCGGAGAGGGCCGAGTTCGGGGCGCTTCTTGAGCTGGGCGGCGGTGGCGAAGCGCGCCGGCCATGAGGCCTTCCTTGGCCTCCTCGGGCGACTGGCGGCGGCGCGGATCAGCTTGATGACCGCGTCCAGGAAGTCCAGGGCGATCTTCAGGCCCATGAGGATGTGGTGCCGGTCCTCGGCCTTGCGCAGCTGGAACAGGGTCCGGCGGGTGACCACTTCGCGGCGGAAGCCGATGAACTCCTTGAGGATTTCGCGCAGGGTGAGGATGCGCGGCTGGCCGTTGACGATGCACAGCATGGTGATGGGGAAGGAGTTCTGCAGCTGGGTCTGCTGGTAGAGGTTGTTCAGGACGATGTCGCTGGATTCGCCCTTCTTCAGCTCCACCACCATGCGGATGCCTTCCCGGTCGCTCTCGTCGCGCAGGTCGGAGATGCCGTCGATCTTCTTTTCGTGCACCAGCTCGGCGATCTTCTCCAGCAGGGTGGCCTTGTTCACCTGGTAGGGCAGCTCGGTGAAGACGATCTGCTCACGGTCGCCGGCCCGCTTGATCTGCTCCACGTGCGACTTGGCCCGGACCACGCAGCGGCCGCGGCCGGTGCGGTAGGCGTCCAGCACCCCCTCGGTGCCCAGCATGAGCCCGCCGCCGGGGAAATCCGGTCCCTTGATGTGCGCCATGATGCCGTCCAGGCCCAGGGCGGGGTCGTCGATCAGGGCCATGAGGGCGCCGCAGCATTCCCGCAGGTTGTGCGGCGGGATGCTGGTGGCCATGCCCACGGCGATGCCCTGGCTGCCGTTCACCAGCAGGTTGGGGAAGCGGGTGGGGAGCACCAGCGGCTCCTCCATGCTGTCGTCGTAGTTGGGGCCCCAGTCCACGGTGTCCTGTTCCAGGTCGGCCATCATCTCGCTGGCCAGCCGGGACAGCCGGGCCTCGGTGTAGCGCATGGCCGCCGGGCTGTCGCCGTCGATGGAGCCGAAGTTGCCCTGGCCGTCCACCAGCACGTGGCGCATGGAGAACGGCTGGGCCATGCGCACCAGGGTGTCGTAGATGGCGGAGTCGCCATGGGGATGGTACTTGCCCATGACGTCGCCGACGGTGCGGGCGGACTTCTTGTAGGCGCGGTTCCATTCGTTGCCGCTTTCCTTCATGGCGTACAGCACGCGCCGGTGCACGGGCTTGAGGCCGTCGTGCACGCTGGGCAGGGCGCGCCCGACGATGACGCTCATGGCGTAGTCCAGGTAGGACTTCCGCATTTCCTTTTCGATTTCGATGGGCTCGACGCGCTGGTTCGGGATCATTCAGGCTTCCGTAGGTTCCACGTGGAACAAGGTAATAGTCAGCAGACATCAAGGTTTTCGGCCAGCAGGGCGTTGTTCTCGATGAAGCGCCGGCGGGGTTCCACCGCGTCGCCCATGAGGATGGTGAAGATCTCATCGGCCTCCACCGCGTCATCCACCTGGACCTTCAGCAGGGTGCGGCGCTCGGGATCCATGGTGGTCTCCCAGAGCTGTTCGGGGTTCATCTCGCCCAGCCCTTTGTAGCGCTGGATGCCGACGCCCCGCTTGCCTTCCTCCAGGACCATGACCAGCATGTCCTCGGCGGTGGCGAAGGTGAGCTCCTTGGCCTGCTTGCCCAGGGCGCCGTCGGCGGGCTCGCTCGGCGGTCGCGCGCTGGGTCGCCGCGCCCGGTCCGGCGCAGCCTCAGGGCGCCGCCGGTGAACTCGTGCAGGTCGTGGTGCAGCGCCATGAGTCGGCGGAACTCGCCCCAGTGGGAGACCTGCTCGTCGATCCAGAGGGTGATGGGCCGGGACAGGTGCATGCGGGTGAGCTTCAGCCGGTGCACGGCGGGGATCGTCTCGCCGTCCACCTCCATGGCCTCGGCGGAATCCAGTTCGCACTGGCCCATGTCCTGCGCCACCAGCGTGGCCATGAACTGGCCCAGGGTCTCGGCGCTGTGGAAGCGGCCTTCGTCCAGGAAGCCTTCCTTGAGCATGGCGTCCACCAGCGGGCCGGGCGTAGCCGCGGCGCTCCAGCTTGGCGTAGAGGTGCCTTGACCTCGCCCCACTTCTTCATCTCGCGCACCAGCGTGCGGCGCCCTGGTGCTCGCCGCCGCCGGGCAGGGTGAGGGTCCAGCCGTCCAGGGCCTTGTTGAACAGGTATTCCTCCAGCGCCCGCTCGTCCTTGAGGTAGCGCTCCTGCTTGCCCTTCTTGACCTTGTAGAGCGGCGGCTGGGCGATGTACAGGTGCCCGCGCAGCACCAGTTCCGGCATCTGCCGGTAGAAGAAGGTCAGCAGCAGGGTGCGGATGTGCGAACCGTCCACGTCGGCGTCGGTCATGAGCACGATCTTGTGGTAGCGCAGGTTCTCCACCTTGAAGTCCTCGGCCGCCGATGCCGGTGCCCAGCGCCTGGATCAGGATCGCGCAGCTCGTTGTGGCCCAGGATCTTGTCGAACCGGGCCTTCTCCACGTTGAGCACCTTGCCCTTGAGCGGCAGGATGGCCTGGGTGCGCCGTTCCCGGCCCTGCTTGGCCGAGCCGCCGGCGGAATCGCCCTCCACCAGGAAGATCTCCGACAGCGCCGGGTCCTTCTCCTGGCAATCGGCCAGCTTCCCGGGCAGGCCGGCGCTGTCCAGGGTGCCCTTGCGCCGGGTCAGCTCACGCGCCTTGCGGGCCGCCTCGCGGGCCCGGGCGGCCTCGATGGCCTTCTCCAGGATGGCCTTGGCCTCCCTGGGATTCTCCTCGAAGAAGGTGGTGAGGCGGTCGTAGACGATGGTCTGCACGATGCCCTTGACTTCGCTGGAGACCAGCTTGTCCTTGGTCTGGCTGCTGAACTTGGGGTCCGGCACCTTGGCCGAGATGACCGCGGTGAGGCCCTCCCGCACGTCCTCGCCCGAGAGCGTGACCTTGGCGGACTTGAGCAGGTTGTTCTTTTCCGCGTAGGTGTTGATCACCCGGGTCATGGCCGCGCGGAAGCCCTCCAGGTGGGCGCCGCCGTCGCGGTTGCGGATGTTGTTGGTGAAGCAGTAGAGGGTCTCCTGGTAGGTGTCGTTCCACTGGAGGCTCACCTCCACCGTGATGTCGCTCCTGGTGTCCTCGATGTGGATGGGCGGCTTGTGCAGGGCGGCCTTGGTGCGGTTCAGGTGCTCCACGAAGGCGTCGATGCCGCCGGCGTTGAAGAAGTCGTGGTGCTCGCCGCTGCGCTCGTCGGTGATGCGGATGTGCACGCCCTTGTTCAGGTAGCTCAGCTCGCGCAGGCGCTGGCTGAGCACCTCGAAGGAGAAGTCCAGCTTGAAGTGGAAGATCTCGGCGTCGGGCTTGAAGCGCACCCGGGTGCCGCGGCGCGTGGTGGGCCCCATCAGCGCCAGGGGCGCGTCGGCATGGCCCCGGGTGAAGGTCATGGCGTGCTCCTTGCCGTCGCGCCAGATGGTGAGCCAAAGGCGCTCGGACAGCGCGTTCACGCACGATACGCCGACGCCGTGCAGGCCGCCGGAGATCTTGTAGGAGTTGTCGTCGAACTTCCCGCCCGCGTGCAGCACGGTCATGATCACTTCGGCGGCGGAGCGGTTCTCCTCCTTGTGCAGGTCGGTGGGGATGCCCCGGCCGTTGTCCTCCACCGAGCAGCTGCCGTCGTCGTGGATGAAGACGTCCACCCGGGTGCAGTAGCCCGCCAGGGCCTCGTCCACCGAGTTGTCCACCACCTCGTAGACCATCTGGTGGAGGCCGCTGCCGTCATCGGTGTCGCCGATGTACATTCCCGGGCGCTTGCGCACCGCTTCGAGGTCGCGCAGCACGGTGATGTTGTCGGCGGTATAGGTGGGTTCGTTGTCCTTGAACTGGGCGGGAATTGCTTCTGGGGTCATCAAAACTCACTTTGCTAGCTGGGGTTGGCGAACTTGACGGGCATGAGGATGTAGCGGAAGCTCATGTCCTCGATGCTGGGGGACATGAAGATGCCCTGCCCCACGTCGTCCTTGAACTGGTAGACCACCTCCTCCCCGGGGATCCGTTCCAGGAGTTCGGTCAGGTAGTCGATGTTGAACGCCAGTTCCAGCGGCTGCTCTTCGCCGGAGAAGGCCAAGGTGCCCTGGTTCACGCCCTCGTCCGGATGCTGGAAGAACACCCTCAGGTTGGGGAACTCGAAGAACAGCCGGACGTTCTTGTTGTAGTCGTCCTTCTTCAGGCCCACCACCCGGAGGGTCCTGAGGAAGTCTTCGCGGTCGATGATGACCTTCCTGGGCAGTTCGGAGGGAAGGACCTTCTCGTAGGCCGGATAGTTCCCGGTCACCCGGCGGGTGGAGAACTTGAGCCCGGGCTGGTCCATGAACAGGCTGCGCTCGTCCCAGGAAAGGGTCAGCTGGCCGTCGTCGCCCAGGGAGGAGGGCAGCAGGTCCAGGGCGCGGCGCGGCACGATCAGCCGGGCATCGGCCTCGAGCCCGGTGTCGCAGGGCACTTCCACCACCGCCAGGCGGAAGCCGTCGGTGGAGACGACCCGGATGAACCGTTTGCTCAGGTGCAGGAGGACGCCTGACAGGGCCGGCTTGGTGGCATCCTTGCTCACCGAGATGGAACCCAAGCTGGATCGCCTTGCGGAACGCGGGGGCCGGCACCTGGACCCGGGGCAGTCCGGGTTCGGGCTTGGGCAGTTCCGGGAAGCCTTCGCCCGGCTGGATGTTGTGTTCCGAGTTGAAGCCCTTGGCGCGCAGCCAGATGCGGTTGCCGTTGTCCGGCCATTCCAGGGTCAGCAGGCCGTCGGGATAGACCCTGACCGTCTCGATGAACTTCTTGCCGGGGATGGCCACCACCCGGCTGCCCTGGCCCTCCACCGGGACCACCGCCTCGAAGGCGAGTTCCATGTCGGTGGCCTTGAGGGTCATTTCGTGGTCGTTCACCTCCGCGAGGATGTGCTGGAGGATCGGCAGGGTGACCCGGCGTTCGAGGGCGTGTTTCAGTATTCCCAAGGTCTTATCAAGACGTTCTTTGGAAACCTGTACCTGAAAGTTCATGAATCACCCTGATTATGCTGAGTGGGAAGCAATCCTGCGGATATCGATTCAAACCCTTATTGTAGCTTGAAACCAGCGCTCTGGGCAGATGCGGTTCTCGGGTCGGGCAAGGTGGATTGCGATCGGCGGGCGGCCCTCGGAGCGGCTCCGCCGCAGGGTTTTCCGCAAGGGCCGCGGAGGCGGCCGGCGCATTTCCCCGGCCCGGTACGTAAGATCAATGAATCTACTGGATGCTATTCAGCAGCGAGTGGACAAGCTTGTGGAAATCGCTGTCCTTCTGCATCCGGTTCTTCACCGAGTTGATCGCGTTCATCACCGTGCTGTGGTGCATGCTGTTGAAGCTGTTCCCGATTTCCGTGAAAGAGGACGCGGTGAGCTCCCGGGCGAGGTACATCGCGACCTGGCGCGGCAGCAGGACCGCCTGCTGCCGGGACTTCTTCTTCATCAGATCGTTGAACGAGATGTTGTAGGTCTCGGCGGTCATCCGGCAGATCCGCTCCATGGAGATGGAGGCGGTGGCCTCGTTGCCCGTGAGGCCCTGGAAGGCCAGCTGGGCCACCTCCAGGCTGGGCGAGACGCCCAGGAAGCTGCTCTGGAACACCACCCGGGTCAGCAGCCCTTCCAGGTCGCGCACGCTGCCCTTGGCCTTGTGGGCGATGAAGGTGATCACCTCCTCCCCCACTTCGGGCAGGTCCTTGAACACCTCGTCCTCCAGCTTCTTGCGCAGGATGGCCACCCGGGTCTCGAAATCGGGCGGTTGGATGTCCGCGGTGAGCCCCCACTTGCAGCGGGTGATGAGACGGTCGTGCAGGCCCTTCGAGCTTCTGCGGCGGCTTGTCCGAGGTGATGACGATCTGTTTCCCGTACTGCAGCAGGTACTCCAGGATGTAGAAGATCTCCTCCTGGGTGCGTTCCATCTTGCCCAGGGTCTGCACGTCGTCCAGCAGGAGGACATCGTTCTGCTGGTACTTCTTGCGCATGGGCTCGGTGTTCTTGGCGCGGATGGCGAGGGTGAGCTCGTTGAAGAAGTTGTCCACCTTCAGGTAGGCCACCCGCAAGGCCGGATTCTTGGCCAGCAGGCCCTTGCCGATGCCGATCATGAGGTGGGTCTTGCCCAGGCCCGAGCCGCCGTACACGAACAGCGGGTTCATGTTCAGGGTCGAGTTGGGCTTGCCGTGGCTCTCCACCACCGCGTTGGCCGCGGCGAAGGCCAGCTGGCTGCTGGGGCCGACCACGAACCGGTCCAGGGTGTAGCGGTGGAACCCCTGGGGAAAGGGGGAATCCAGCGGAACCTCGGCCGGCAAGGAGGCGCCGCGGGGCTTCTGGGAAGCCTTCGCGGGCTTCGCGTCGCCGGCCACCATGAAGCCCAGCCTCAGGCTGGCGAGATCGGACTGCACCAGCACATCGTGGAACTCCTCGGCCAGCTGCTGCTCGATCCAGATGCGGGCGGAAGGGGACGGCACCTGGATGAGGAGGGTGCTGCCGTCGAAGTTGACGGCCGAACAGGGCTCGATCCAGTCGGCGAAGGTCCGCTCGGGAAGACGCTGGGCCAGCCCTTTGCGCAGGGTGTCCCACAGGGATTGAGGGTCTTGTGACATGGCTGAGGTCCCAGTCTATAGAGTCGGAGTGGCGCCCGCGCCGGAAAGGGCGTCGGACCAATTGTGGGGAAGGCCGTGGGGAAGGCGCCCCAGAACTCCATTCCGGATGCGGGAAACCTACTTTACCATCCCCTTCCTGGAGCGTGGACCACTCTTTAGGGTTGAGTCGGGAATCAGCCTGCTGGTAGCCTCGAAGGTTCGCCCTTTCCTTCACGACGGGGCCACGAGGTGTTCTATGAAGAGGACGTTCCAGCCCAACAACCGGCACCGCGCCAAGACGCACGGTTTCCTGACCCGCATGAAGACCAAGAACGGCCGACTGGTCCTGAAACGTCGCCGTGCCAAGGGCCGACACGTCCTCGCACTTTAAACGGAATGAGGGTAGCCGGGCGCTACCGGGTGGTGCGACGCCAGGATCACGCCGTTCCCGGCGTCGCTCCTCGTCCCCTGCTGGGCCGGGATCACCCTCTGGACATCCGCATCTGGAGCTGGGCCGCGGCCCTGGAGCCGATGCTCCTGGTCAACGCTTCCCGCAAGCAGGGGCGGGCCGTCCAGCGAAACCGCTTCCGGCGCCGCGTGCGTATGGCATTTCTCAAGATCCTGCGGGAAACGCCGGCTCGGGATGATCTACGATATGTGGTGTGGGTCCGCCCCGCTCGGGGCGTCCCTAAGGGCTGTCCGTTCACCTTCCATGAAATCGAAAGCCAGCTTCGGCTGGCCCTGAGCCGTTGGGAATCCCGATGAAAAACCGGAACATGATGCTCTTTGTGGTCCTGAGCGTCCTCCTGCTCGGCGGCTACAACCTCCTGATGACGCGGTATGGTCCGCATCCGCCCCCGGTGGTCCAGACGCAGGCCGCGGCGCCCGCCCCGGCGCCTGCGCCGGCGGCCGCCTCCGCGAGCGCCGTGCCGGCCGCGCCGGCCGCGGCGCCGTCCGTGGATCCCATGGCCCGGGTCAGCCTCAGGAACGACACGCTGGAACTCACCTGGCGCAAGGGCGACGGCGCCCTGGTTCAGGTGCAGTGGAGCGACGGCACCAAGTTCTTCCCCGAAGCCAGGACAGGCAAGGACGGCGCGGAGATCAGCAAGGACTTCCCCGGCCTGGGCGCCGCGGTGGATGCGCGCTTCGAGGGCGAGCCCGACGTGGCCGGCACCCCCGAGGGGCACACCGTGACCTTCCATGATGCCCAGGGCGACCGGCTCACCTACCTGGTGCCCGGCAAGGGCCACATCATCTCCATGGAGTGGTCTTCGCCCAAGGGGGCCAGCCTCGACCTGGTGCCCATGCCGCCCAGCCTGCTGGAGGTGGCGGGCCTGGGCCGGGTGTTCACCATCGAGCCCAGGTCGATCAAGGCCGTGGCCTGGACGGCGATGCTGAAGGATCCTTTCCTCAGCTTCCTGGGCTCCAAGCGCAAGGACCTTCCGCCGGCGGCCCGCCGGCTGGGCATGGATGCCGGGATCGACCCGAAGAAGCCCGCCCAGACCACCCACTATTTCTCGGCCATCTGGGACGCCTCCCGGGAACCCCGGCGCGACGCCGCCGCGGGCTACCTGCTGGCCCCCGACCCCGGCGGCAAGGTTTCCGCCCGGCTCTACCTGGGGCCAAAGCAGGCCGAATCCCTGGCCATGTTCTCCTCCGGTCCCGACGAAGGCGACATGTTCAAGCAGGTGGTCGATTTCGGCTTCTTCGGCCTGGTCGCCAAGCTGCTGTTCGTGATCCTGCGCGGGATCCACATGGTCGTGCCCAACTGGGGCTGGTCCATCATCCTGCTCACCGTGGTGATCCGCGGCACCCTGTGGCCCCTGAACACCAAGACCACCTCGCAGATGCTCCGCATGAAGGAGCTGGAGCCCTACCAGAAGGCGCTCCAGGCCAAGTACGAGAAGTTCGGCAACGACATGACCAAGAAGGCCGAGATGCAGAAGGAGCTGATGGCCTTCTACAAGAAGAACGGCCACAACCCCATGGGCGGCTGCCTGCCCATGCTGCTGCAGATGCCGGTGTTCTTCGCCCTGTGGTCCATGCTCAACGCGGTGTTCGAACTGCGCCACGCGCCGTTCCTCGGCTGGCTGACGGACCTCTCGGCCCAGGACCCCTACTACATCCTTCCGGTGCTCATGGGCATCTCCATGATCATCCAGCAGGCCATGACACCCGCCGTGGGCGACCCGGCCCAGCGCAAGATGATGATGGTGCTGATGCCGGTGATGTTCTCGTTCTTCTTCGCCAAGACGCCTTCCGGCCTGTGCCTCTACTACCTCATGTTCAACATCATCGGCATCCTGCAGACCTGGCTGGTCATGAAGACCTACAAGCCGCAGCCCGTCGTCGCCTGAGGAGGCACCCATGCGCAAGTCCGGACTCACGCTGGAACAGGCTCCCGACCGGGTGGCCCGCTGGTGCGCGCAGCTCGGCCTCAAGGTGACGGCGGCCTTCAGCCCTTCCGGGGACGAGGCTCTGTTCCCGAACCGGCTGGTGCTCTCGGGCGCGGACGCCTCGTGGCTCGCCGCCAACAAGGGCCAGGCCCTGGACGCCCTGCAGTTCCTGCTCCACGAAGCCCAGGGCGAGCGGGACGATGCGCGCCTGGCCTACCTGGACGTGGAATCCTTCCGCATGTTCCGCATGAAGGAGATCATCGCCATGGCCGGGTTCGCCGCCGAGAAGGCCAGGGCCTTCGGCAGCTACACCTTCACCTCGCTCAGCCCGCGCGAACGGCGCTGGGTGCACATGGTCCTGAGCCGGCAACCCGGATTCACGACCGAGAGCGAAGGCACCGGCACCTTCAAGGCCCTGAAGGTCACCCGCGTGTAGGGACGCCATGACCCCAAAAAAGGGGCGCCCGGGCGGGCGCCCCTTCTTCATGCCTGGCGGGCTATTCGTCCGCGTTGCCGGCGACGGCGGCGACGTGGCCCCTGATCTCGGCGACGGTCTCGGCCAGGACGGCGTCGATCATGCTCTTGGGCGGCGTCTTGATCTTGTCGCGCTCCATGAGCAGCTGCACCATCTCGCGGTTCTCCTTGATGTCGTGGTCGGCCTTCTGGAACACCTCGGCCGGGGTCATGGTGCGCTGCGCCACGCCGTCCTCGATGGCCTGGGCGGCGACGTCGGCGGCTTCCTGGGGGAACACCTCCACGTCGTCCATGGTCGGCATGATGTGCTCGATGTCCAGGCCGCGCTTCTGCTGCATCCGGGCCAGGGAGTGGGCGGCGGCGATGGCCATCTTGTCGGTCACCCGGCTGGCGTCCACCAGCAGGCAGCCCTTCAGGAGGCCCGGGAAGCACATGGAGTTGTTCACCTGGTTCGGGAAGTCGCTGCGGCCGGTGGCGACGATCAGGGCGCCGGCCTCCCTGGCGTCATGCGGATAGATCTCGGGCACCGGGTTGGCGCAGCAGAAGACGATGGCGTTCTTGGCCATGCCGTGGATCCATTCCTTCTTCACCACGTCGGGGCCGGGGGTGGAGAGCGCGCACAGGATGTCGGCGCCCTTGCAGGCTTCCAGGATGTCGTCCTGGCACTGGGGGTTGGTGGCCTGGCAGATGTCCCACTTGCGGTAGAACCGGGTGTCGGCCTTCAGATCGTCGCGCCTGGCGTGCAGGCCGCCCTTGGAGTCGAAGGCCATGACGTTCTTGGGATCCAGGCCTTCGGCGAGCATGAGGCGGATGATGGTGGCGTTGGAAGCGCCCGCGCCCAGGAAGACCGCCTTGACGTTCTTCCACTCCTTGCCCGCCAGCTTGATGGCGTTGATCATGCCGGCCAGGGTCACGCAGGCGGTGCCCTGGGCGTCGTCATGCCACACCGGGATGCCGCAGTCCTGGAGCGAGTCCAGCACCTTGAAGCAGTTGGGCTGGGAGATGTCCTCCAGGTTGACGGCGCCGAAGGAGGGAGTGGCCATGCGCACGAAGTCGATGATCTTCTGGGCGTCGTGGGTGTGCTTGCCCATGGCCTGGAAATCGAAGCCGGCCTTGTAGTTGCCTTCCTCCGTGTGCGAGTTGATGCAGAGCGCCATGGCGTCCACGCCGCCCAGGTAGTACATGAGGAAGGCCTTGCCCTCCATCACGCCCAGGCCGCCGCTGGGGGTGCAGTCGCCGTCGCCCAGCACCCGGGTGGAGTCCGATACGATCGCCACCAGGTTGCTGCGGTTGGAGTATTTATACGAGGTCAGGTTGTTGTCGCGGATGGCGGTGGAGATGGCCGACACGCCCGGGGTGTAGTAGACGCCGAACCAGCCGAAGTCGTAGATGCCGGCCTTGGGGATGGTGGTCATCTTCCCGCCGTAGAACTCGTGGGCGCGCAGGGCCAGGCGCTTCAGGAAGATGGTCTGGGCCTTGGCCACTTCGCTGGGGGTGAGGTCCTTGGGGAAGAGGGTGTGGAGGTTCTTGAGGTCGAGATAGGAAGGGAAGGCCATGGTTCCTCCTGAGGTGAAATAGAAACATCAGGCAAAGCACAAGCCTTGCCTGAATCCTTGGGGCAGCGGGTCAATCAGACGTTCCCGATTATTTGAATTTCCGGGAAAGTGTCAAAGTCTACTCCTTATTAAGGTCCAATCCCAGCTTCTATTTAAGAAAAAAATTATTTTTATTCCAAAAGCCAGGCATGGGGTCCGGAGCCGGGCCCCGGCAGGCGCTAAAGTTAGGAGGACCGCCAGTGGAGGGCGGGTCCAGCCCATGTCCGATCCCATCTGCGCCCCGGCCACCCCGCTGCTGCCTTCGGCGGTGGCCATCGTCCGGGTTTCCGGCGCCGGGCTCCAGGCGCGGCTCCGGCCCATGGTCGCCCTGCCTGCCCCCAGGCGGGCGGCGCTGCGCACCCTGGCCTGGGACGGGTACCGGGAGCGGGCCCTGGTGCTGTCCTTCCCCGGGCCCCAGCAGCTACACCGGGGAGGACCTGGTGGAGTTCCACCTGCACGGCAACCCGCTCCTGGTGAAGCGGTTCCTGGAGCAGCTGGGCCGGATGGGCATCCGCCTGGCGGAGCCGGGCGAGTTCACCCGGCGCGCCCTGCTGAACGGCAAGCAGTGCCTCCTGGAGGCGGAGGCCCTGCGCGACCTGGTGAACGCCGCCACGGACACCCAGGTTCGCCAGGCCCAGGCCCGGTCCGGCGCCCTTCCGGCCTGGGTGGGCCGGGCCCGCAAGGCCCTCGGCGCCCTGGCTGGCCCGGGCCGAGGCCTGCGTGGACTACGGCGAGGACGAAGGCATCGTCCTGGACCTGGAAGCCATGCGGCGGGACCTGGCTCCCCTGGAGGCGCTGTTCCACGTGGAACAGGGGCGGGCCTCGGCGGCCGGGTGGCTGCTGGACGGCATCCGGATCGCCCTGGTGGGCCGGCCCAATGCCGGCAAGAGCACCCTGTTCAATGCCCTGGCCGGCGAGGACCGGGCCATCGTCACCGACCTGCCCGGCACCACCCGGGATGTGCTGGAGGTGCGGGCCCAGTGGGCGGGCCTGCCGCTGTTCCTGTTCGACACGGCAGGCCTGCGCCGAGTCCGAGGACCCGGTGGAGCGCCTCGGGGTGGCCCGGGTGCGGCGCGGTGCTGGAGCAGGCGGACCTGATCCTGCATCTGGTGCCCCTGCCGGACCCGGCCCCGGATCCCGACATCCTGGAACGGCTGGCGCCCCTTCGCCGGCAAGGTGCTGACCGTGCGCAACCAGGCGGACCTGGGCGGCGGACCGGCGGATGGACCCTGCATCTCGGCCCTGGCCGGAGACCTGGAGCCCCTGGCCGAGGCCCTGCGCGAGCGCTTCCTGGGCGGACTGGCTCCGGACGCCTGCCTGGGCGCCCTGGCCACCCGGCGCCAGCGCGAGCTGCTGGACGAGCTGGTGATCCAGATGGAGATGCTGTTCCGGCTGGAGCCGGGCGCGCCGCCCGAGCTGGCGGCCTCGGCGCTGCAGGGGGCCTGGGGGCTCCTGGCCCGGCTCACGGGCGAGGACCGGGCGGAAAGCGCCCTGGACCAGGTGTTCTCCGGATTCTGCCTGGGCAAATGATCAGGCTCGGGATGCGGTTTCCTCGGTTTTCCGGGGTTCATCGTCCTCATGTGCGCCGGGCTGCGCGGCCGGGGGCGCGGGATCGACCGGCACCGGCCGGATGGTGTAGTCCACCGCCCCGGTGAAGTGTTCCCTGAACTGTTCGAAAGCCTCCCGGCTGATGATGGCTTCGGGCCCTTCGGCCCGGTCGGTGGCCAGGATTCCGTCCAGGTGGTCGCACTCGTGCTGGATCAGCTCGGACTCCGCCCGGCCCAGGCGTTCCCACCGGCGGCCCACGCCCTGCTCGTCAAGGAAGCGGATCGAGATGGAAGCGTGCCGGCGCACCCGCACCAGCAGCCAGGGAAAGCACATGCAGTCGTCCCAGAGGGTGAAGGTCTCCGGGCTGGTCCAGGTGATCTCGGGGTTGATCAGGCTGTGCGTCCCCTGGCCGAGATTCAGGGCGATGAAGCGCTTCGGGATGCCGATCTGGGGTGCGGCGACGCCGCGGCCGAAGCCGTGCGTCCGCCGGAAGGCATCCAGGGTCGCCTGGAGCCGGGCGTTCTCTGCCCGGAAGACCGGGTCGGCCACCTCGGCCACGGGCAGGGCCTTCAAGCGCAGCCGGGGATCGCCCAGGGGCAGGATGGCATCGGGCATGGGGGCCTCCATGGGATCCATTGTCCCACGGGGACTGGTTTCCGGGATAATCGCCACGGGAGACGCCATGGAATCGGGGTTCGAAGCGGTCATCGGCCTGGAAGTCCACGTGCAGCTCCGCACCCGGTCCAAGATGTTCTGCGCCTGCCGCAACGAGTACGGAGGCGCGCCCAACCGGCACACCTGCCCGGTCTGCCTGGGCCTGCCCGGGGCGCTCCCGGTGCTCAACGCCGAGGCGGTGCGCATGGCCATCGCCCTGGGGCTGGCGGTGGGCGGGGAGATCCGGGAGCGCAGCACCTTCTACCGGAAGCAGTACTTCTACCCGGACCTGCCCAAGGGCTACCAGATCACCCAGGGCCCGGTGGCGGTGGTGGAGCGGCGGGCGGCTGCGCCTCCCGGGCGACCCCCAGGCGCGGGGCGCGAGCGGGCCGATCGCGGGCGGGGATCGAGCGGGCCCACCTGGAGGAGGATGCCGGCAAGTCCAACCACGAGATGGGGCGGCACGACTCCTATGTGGACCTGAACCGGGCCGGGGTGCCGCTGCTGGAGATCGTCGGCGCCCCGGACCTGCGGAGCGGCCAGGAGGCCTACGACTACCTCAAGGCGGTGCACCGGCTGGTGACCTTCCTGGGCATCTGCGACGGCAACCTGGAGGAAGGCTCCTTGCGCTGCGACGCCAACGTGAGCGTGCGCCGGGCCGGCGCGCCCATGGGCACCCGGGTGGAGGTCAAGAACATCAACTCCTTCCGCTTCGTGCGCCTGGCCCTGGACTACGAGATCGTGCGCCAGACCGCCCTGGTGCGGAGAGGGGAGGCCTTCCCGCAGGAGACCCGGGGCTGGGACGCGGAGAAGGGCGAAACCCGGAGCCAGCGCAGCAAGGAGGCCGACCAGGACTACCGCTACTTCCCGGAGCCGGACCTGCCGGCCCTGGTCATCGCCCGGGAGGAGGTCGAAGCGGTGCGGCGCACCCTGCCGGAACTGCCCGAGGCCCGGTTCGACCGGTTCACGGCCCAGTACGGGGTCTCGCGCCTACGAGGCGGGGCTGCTGCTGCAGAGCCCCGCCTTCGCCGACTTCTTCGAGGCGGCGGCAGCGGGCGGCCGACGGCAGGCAGGCCGCCAACTGGATGCTGGGGGAGGTGAGCCGGACCCTCAACGAACGCGGGCTCGGCCATCGAGGCGCTGGGGCTGAGCCCCGCCCACCTGGCCGACCTGATCCGGATGGTGGAGGCGGGCGCCATCAACCTCAACACCGCCAAGGAGGCGGTGTTCCCGGCGGTGCTGGCGGGGACGGGGGCCCCGGCGGACATCGTGCGGCGACGGGGGCTGGGCCAGGTGTCGGACCGCGGCGCCATCGAGGCCGCTAGTCCAGGCGGTCCTGGCCGCCAACCCCGGGCCAGGTGGCCCAGTACCGCGGCGGCAAGGAGAGCCTCAAGGGCTTTTTCGTCGGCCAGGTGATGAAGGCCGGCAAGGGGAAGATGAACCCGGCGCTGGTGAATGAAGTGCTGGAACGGGCCTTGGGAGAGACGCGATGGACAGAGCCCGACGAGAGAAGACCCCGAAGCCCGTGGACAAGGACGCCTGGAAGCTGGTCTACTTCGGCCAGTTGTCCCGGGACCTGGTGCCGTACCACCCGGACCCGCCCGAGGCGCCCGAGGACGAGCTGACCCAGGCCGCCCTGTCCGATCCGGACAGCGTCAAGCGGGGCGATGACGCGGTCGGCGGACCCACCTTCTGGCGGGTCCTGGTGCTGATCGCCATCGCCATCGGCTCCCTGGCCCTGGTCTTCTGGCGCACCCACTTCTGACCGGATATCCTGCAACAAGCGTGCGACGCGTGTTTCGTGCGTACGCGGGGAGCGACCATGGACACTCGCGACTGGGGCCAGAGCACCACCGCCATCCATGCCGGCAGGATGCACAACGACACCCGGTCCGTGACCACGCCCATCTTCCAGACCTCAGTGTTCGAGCTGATGGAGAACGCCGAAGGCGCCGAATTCTCCGCCGCCACCGAGCCGCCGCGCTTCTACACCCGTTGGGGAAACCCCAATTTCAGCGAGGTGGAGGCGGTCGTGGCCGCCCTGGAAAAGGCCGAGCGGGCCCTGGTGACCGCTCCGGCATGAGCGCCTTCGCCACGGTGTTCGAAGCCTTCCTCAAGCCCGGGGATCACGTGGTGGCCCCGGCGGCGCTGTATCTCGGCACCGAGCAGCTGCTGCGGCGCTGGGAGGCGCGCCGCGGGCTGAAGCTCACCTGGATCCGGAACACCCTGGACCTGAAGGAGTGGGAAAGCGCGGTCCAAAGTGATACCGCCATGATCCTGGTGGAGACGCCCTCCAATCCCACCCTGGCCATCACCGACCTGGCCGGCGTCGCCAGGATCGGCAAGCGCCGGGGCATCCGCACGCTGGCGGACAACACCTTCGCCACGCCGGTGTTCACCCGCCCGCTGGAACTGGGCATCGATCTCAGCGTTTCCAGCGCCACCAAGTACCTGGGCGGCCACTCGGACCTAGTGGCGGGCGTGATCGCCGGCAGCGAAGCGGATATGGTCGCCTGCTGGGCGGTGACCAAGCTCACGGGGCCGACCCTGGACCCGATGGCGGCCTGGCTGCTGCACCGGGGCCTGAAGACCTTGCATCTCCGGGTGAGGCGCGCGGCCGACAACGCCCAATCCCTGGCCGCCTGGCTGCTGTGGCAGCCGCAGGTGGCGCGGGTCGACTACCCCGGGGTCAAGGACCACCCGGGCCACGACGTGGCGGCCCGGCAGATGCAGGGGGGGTTCGGGGCCATGATGAGCTTCGAGCTGACCGAGGGCCTGCAGGCCGGGCAGAGGTTCTGCGAATCCCTGCAGATCATCACCCGGGCCGTGAGCCTGGGCGGGGTGGAAAGCCTGATCCAGCACCCCGCGAGCATGAGCCACCTGCGCACGCCGCCGGAGGTGAAGGCGCGGCTCGGCATCTCCGACGGCCTGCTGCGCTTCTCGGTTGGGATCGAGGACGAAGCGGATCTCCGGGCCGACCTGGAGCGCGGTTTCCAGGCCGCCGGGTCGACGAAGATGAACCTGGTCATCAACGGCGAGGCCCGGGAAGCGCCCGCCCTGGCCACGGTCGCCGACCTGGCCCACTGGCTCGGCCTGCCGGCCTTCGGCAGCGCAGTTGAATTGAATGGCGAAGTCGTGCGCAAGCCCGACTACCCGGTACGGCCCCTGCGCGACGGCGACCGGCTGGAAGTGGTACGTCTGGTCGGGGGCGGATAGTTCAGGCGTCCGGTGTCCCCCCCGTCGCGCCGACCCACTGTCGCGTGAACGCCCAGGGTCGGCTTCGGCGGCTGCGCCGCCTCCAGGCGACCCTGGGGTTCACGCTGGGCCTTCCTGGGCATTGATACCAATTTGACGTCAAACATAGAGTAATGTATCCTCTCTCTCAGGAGGGGATTCATGAGGACGCCATCTGAACTAACACCTTGGTTCACGACGGACCAACTCATGGAGTGGGTCAAGGAGGCACCAGACAAGACGGCCTACCAGCGGCGTCTAGCCGTCTGGCTCACGCACTCCGGGAAGTTACCGGCCCATAGCATCGCGGAACTGCTCCTGGTCTCGACCCAGTCGATCTGGAAATGGATTGGTGAGTACAACACCCTCGGGCCAGCCGGCCTGGACCGGCAGGGGCGTGGAGGGAGACGCTGGGGGTTGATGACGCCTGATGAGGAACGGGAATTCCTGAGCCAACAGTTGGCTCGCGCCGAGGGTGGGGACATTCTCACAGCCAAACACCTGCACCCGGCCCTCTGCCAGCGTCTTGGTCAGGAGGTATCCCTGGACTATGTCTACAAACTTCTCCACCGCCACGAGTGGCGAAAGCTGGCGCCTCGTCCCCGCCATGTGAAGCAGAACCCCGCCGCTGCTGCGGCCTTTAAAAAAAACTCCCAGAAAAGCTCCAAACCATAGTTGCTGGCCTTCCAAAAGGAACGCCACTGCGGCTTCTGTTCCAGGATGAAGGACGCTTCGGCCGAATCAGCGATGGCCGCAGTTGCTGGGCACCCATGCCTTTGCGTCCATCGGTTGGCAGTCAGGTCGTCCGAGAATACGTATACGCCTACGTGGCCGTTTGCCCCCAGGACGGTCAGATGACGTCCATGATCCTGCCGTGGGTGGACGCCAAGCTGATGTCGATCTTCTTGGCCCATTCGTCAGCACAGTTCCCCAATGACCACTGCGTCATGCTGCTCGATGGCGCCGGATGGCACAAAGCCAACGACCTCGTTGTCCCAGCGAACATGACCCTGCTGTCGCTTCCACCCTACAGCCCGGAACTGAACCCAGCTGAGCATGTCTGGGAATATATCCGCGAGAACGACATCCGGAACCAGGTGCTCCCTGACCTGGACAGGGTGATGGACCTCGTGGAAACAAGCCTCCGCCGTCTCCACGAATCCCCAGAGATTCTCCGTTCCATGGTGGCGTTCCCTTGGATTACTGAATCGGCGGCCTGAATACTCTACGTTTGACGGCAAATTGGTATGAGTTCTTGTTTCTTCTCTTGTCCCTGGAACTGGCAATGAACCTCGGCCGATGGGTCCAGGCACGTGAAGTCTGGCGTGGGATCCTTGCAGCGCCCGCAGGAGGCGAAGCCGACGAGGACGGTGCAAGGATCGCACGCAACGGTGGGTCGGCGCGACGGGCGGGATGACGGACGTCGTAGCAGGTTCAACGCCGGGTCAGGACTTCCCAGCGTCCGCCCTTGAAGGCGGCCGCCGCGCGGGTGTGGGGCAGGGAGGAGGTGTCCAGGTGCGCCGGCGTGCCCCCGGCCGGGGTGTCGGAGCTGAACCGGTGGAATTCGTCCACCAGGCCCTGCTCCAGAAGGTTCCGGGCCATCTGGCCGCCGCCTTCGAACAGCACCCGGCCCACGCCCCGGGCGGCCAGTTCGTGCAGCAGATGGCGCAGGCTGCAGCCGTGGGCGCTGGGGGGCAGGCGAAGGTCCTCCACCCCGCGCAGGGGCGGCAAGTCTTCCACCACGGCGCGCAGCACCGGCTGGCCGGCGGCCGGCTGCCAGACCTTGCGCGTCTCGGGCAGGCGGCCGTGGCTGTCCAGCACCACCCGCAGGGACTGGCGGTGCGGGGCGGTGGGGGCGTTCCAGCGGTCGGTGAGCATGGGGTCGTCCACCTGGACCGTCCAGCGGCCCACCACGATGGCCTCGCTGGCCCGGCGCAGGGCGTGGGCCAGCTGCTGGATCTCCGGGGTGGTGACCGGGGTGCTCTGCCCTTCGGGACCGGTGGCGCCGTCCGAGCCCAGCGCCAGCTTGAGCATCACCCAGGGCAGGCCGGAATGGATGAGCTTGAAGAAGGGCGCATGGAACTGGGCGCAGGCCTTGCCCAGGACGCCTTCCTCCACCTCGATGCCGTGGGCCGGTGAGGATGGCCATGCCGCCGCCGTCCACCCGCGGGTTGGGGTCCTTCACCCCCACCACCACCCGCTTGCACGCCGGCGCGGATCAGGGCGCTCGGTGCAGGGCGGGGTGCGGCCGTGGTGGCAGCAGGGCTCCAGGGTCACGTAGGCGGTGGCGCCCTGGACGTCCTCGTCGCGGTTTTCGGCGTCGCGCAGCGCCATGATCTCGCCGTGGGGATCGCCGGCCCGGGTGTGGACGCCGCGGCCCAGGACCCGGCCATCCCGCACCAGCACGCAGCCCACCGGCGGATTGGGGCTGGACAGCCCCACCCCCAGCATGCCTTCCCGCAGGGCCAGCGCCATGAACCCCTCGTCCCCCGCCAGATGGACCGGGTCCGGGAAGGGGCCGCCGCAGGCCAGTTCCCAGGCCAGGGGTCCGGGGGTGAGCAGGTCTCAGGGCTCATGGCTAGACATCGAGCAGGCCGTCCACGAAGGTTTCGGCGTCGAAGGGGATGAGGTCGTCCAGCTGCTCGCCGACGCCCACGAAGGCGATGGGAAGCTTCAGCCGCTCCAGGATGGGCACGGCCACCCCGCCCTTGGCGGAGCCGTCCAGCTTGGTGAGGATCAGGTCGGTGACGCCGGCGGTCTGCTTGAAGGCTTCGGCCTGGACCAGGCCGTTCTGGCCGGTGGTGGCGTCCAGCACCAGCAGCACCCGGTGGGGCGCCTCGGGAATGCACCTTCTGCAGGCTGCGCCGGATCTTGTCCAGCTCGCGCATGAGGTGGTCCTTGGTGTGCAGGCGGCCGGCGGTGTCCACCAGGACCCAGGGGATGCCCTTGGCCAGGGCGCTGGCGGCGCCGTCGTAGGCGATGGCCGCGGGGTCGCCGCCCATCTGGTTGCGGATCACCGGGACCCCGGCCCGCTGGCCCCACAGTTCCAGCTGGTCGATGGCGGCGGCCCGGAAGGTGTCGCCGGCCACCACCAGCACCGGCTTCGCCCCGGGCCTTCAGGTGGGCGGCCAGCTTGCCCAGGGTGGTGGTCTTGCCGACGCCGTTGACGCCCACCAGGAGCATCACCTGGGTGCCCTGGGCGGTGAAGGGCCGGGGCGGCACCTGGCGGAGGATCTTCAGCAGCTCGTCCTTGAGCACGGCCTTGGGGTCGATCTCGCCGGACTTCTTCAGCTCGAAGCGCAGCCGCTCCATGAGCCGGGCCACGGCGTGCACGCCCAGGTCGGCCTGGAGCAGGAGGTCCTCCAGCTCCTCCAGCTGGCTCCTCGTCCAGCCGGCGCAGGCCCAGGAGCCGGCCCATGGGCGCCAGCACCAGTTCCTGGGTGCGCTGGAGGCCCTGCTTGAACTTGGTGAACAGGGTTCCGAACAGGCTCAATGGGACCCCTTGGCTCGTCGGCCGCGTTTTGGCGGCCCTGGGCTTCTTGCGCTTCTCCGGGCCGGATCCAGCCCTCCAGGGCGATCTCGAACACCTCCTCCACGTGCTTGACCGGGTGGAAGTGCAGCTTCCGCGCACCTCGGGGGCGATCTCCTCCAGGTCCTTCTGGTTGGCGAAGGGGATGATGATGTTCTTGACCCCCACCCGCAGGGCGGCCAGGGCCTTCTCCTTGAGCCCGCCGATGGCCAGGGCCTCGCCGCGCAGGTCGATCTCGCCGGTCATGGCGAAGGTGTTCTTGCACCGGCACGCCCTTGAGCACGGAGAGCAGCACCGTGGCGATGGCCAGGCCGGCGCTGGGGCCGTCCTTGGGGATGGCGCCTTCGGGGAAGTGGATGTGCAGGTCGAATCTTCTGGAAGACCTCCGGCTCGATCTCGAAGGCGTCGCCGCGGGAGCGGATGTAGCTGAGGGCGGCCTGGGCGCTTTCCTTCATCACGTCGCCCAGCTGGCCGGTGAGCATGAGCCCGCCCTTGCCGGGCATCTTGAGGGCCTCCACGAACAGCACCTCGCCGCCGGTGGAGGTCCAGGCCAGGCCGGTCACCACGCCCACCCGGGGCGCCTTCAGCCGCTCGTCCTGGAGCAGCTTCACCGGGCCGAGCAGGTCCTGGACGTTCCTGTCGGTGAGCACGAGCCTGCGCCTTCAGCTCGCCTTCGGCCACCTTGCGGGCCACCTTGCGGCAGACCGTGCCGATCTCCCGCTCCAGCTGGCGCAGGCCGGCCTCCCGGGTGTAGCCGGTGATGATGGCCTGGAGGCCCTTGGCGCTGAAGCTCCACCTGCTCGGCCGTGACGCCGTTCTTCTCCAGCTGGCGGGGGATGAGGTGGCGCTCGGCGATGCCGATCTTCTCCTCCAGGGTGTAGCTGGAGAGGTGGATGATCTCCATGCGGTCCCGGAACGCCGGCTGGATGGGGTCCAGCTCGTTGGCGTTGGTGAGGAACAGCACCTGGCTGAGGTCGATCGGGACGTTCATGTAGTGGTCCCGGAAGGTGTGGTTCTGCTCGGGGTCCAGCACCTCCAGCAGGGCCGCGGAGGGGTCGCCGCGCATGTCCCGGCCGATCTTGTCCACCTCGTCCAGCATGATCACCGGGTTGATCGAGCCGATCTGGTGCAGGGCCTGGATGATCCGGCCGGGCATGGCGCCCACGTAGGTGCGCGCGGTGGCCGCGGATCTCGCTCTCGTCATGGACGCCGCCCAGGGAGATGCGGGCGAACTTGCGCCCCAGGGCCCGGGCCACGCTGCGCCCAGGCTGGTCTTGCCGGTGCCCGGGAGGGCCCACGAAGCAGAGGATGGTGCCCTTGTGCTCGGGGTTCAGCTTGCGCACCGCCAGGTACTCCACCAGGCGGTCCTTGATCTTCTCCAGGCCGTAGTGGTCCTCGTCCAGGATCCTCTTGGCCTCCTTGAGGTCCAGGTTGTCCTCGGTGATGGTGCCCCAGGGCATCTCGGTCATCCACTCCAGGTAGGTGCGGGTCACCGCCGTCTCGCTGGAATCGGGGTGCATGCGCTCGAGCTTCTTGAGGTTGCGGTCGATCTCGGTGAGCGGCTCCTGGGGCACCTTCAGCTTGGCGATCTTGTCCCGGAAGGCCTGGATCTCCTCGGCCAGCTCGCTGCCTTCGCCCAGCTCCTGCTGGATGGCCTTGAGCTGCTGGCGCAGGTAGTACTCCCGCTGGCTCTTGTCCATCTCGCCGCGGGCTTCCATGGTGATCTTCTGCTGCACTTCCAGCAGGTCGATCTCCCGCATGAGAAGTTCGTTCACCCGCTTCAGGCGCTGCGACCGGGTTGGCGATCTCCAGCACTTCCTGCATCTGGGGCGGCTTGAGGTCCAGGTTGGAGGCCACCAGGTCGGCCAGGCGGCCGGGGCTGTCCAGGTTGGCGGCGATGACCAGCACTTCCTGGGGCAGGTTCTTGCCCAGGGCCACGGCCTTCTCCAGGGTCTGCTTCACCGAGCGCAGCAGGGCGTCCAGCTCGATGTCGTGCTCGCCGATCTCGGATTCGGCCAGGATCTCCACCTTGGCCTTGAACTGGGTTTCGGTCTCGGTGAAGTACTCCACCCGCACCCGCTGCAGGCCCTGGACCAGGGCCCGCACCCGGCCGTCGGGGAGCTTGAGCACCCGCATGATCAGGGCGGCGGTGCCCACCGTGTACAGGTCCTCGGGGCCCGGGTCGTCCATCTCCATCTGCTTCTGGGACAGCAGCAGGATCATGCGGCTCTCCACCAGGGCGGTGTCCACGGCGCGCAGGGACTTCTCCCGGCTCACGGACAGGGGCAGGATCACGTAGGGATAGACCACCACGTCCCGCAGCGGCAGGACCGGCAGCACATCGGGGATCTTCGGGGATTCTTCGAGGAGCTGCGGGATGACGATTTCTTCGGCCACGGGATACCTCTGGGAATCAGTCTAGCTGGATGTGCGTCAACGGGATTTGCGCCGCTTGGGCGGGCCCGGCCGTTCCGGCGTCCACGCCCGGGAACAGCGGGGTGGACTTGAAGGGCAGGTCTCGGCGGGCGGCGCCGGGGCGGGTGGGCGGCAGGCGCTCGGGGCGGCTGCGGCCGGACCGGGGCGGACGGCGGTTCGCGGGGCTGGGCCGGGTGAGCCGGGGAGGGCTGGGCTGCGGGCATGAGGCCCTCCAGGGCCCTCACGAAATCGGGCAGGTCCTTGAAATCCCGGTAGACGCTGGCGAACCGCACGTAGGCCACGGAATCGATCTGCTTGAGGCGCGTCCATGACCAGCTCCCCCAGGTTGCCGGCTGGGCACCTCCCGGTCCGGCAGCTCCATGAGCCTGGCCTGGATGTCCCCGGCCGCCTCCTCCAGCGTGCCCAGCGACACGGGCCGCTTCTGGCAGGCGGACATGATGCCCCGCAGCAGCTTCTGGCGGTCGAAGGGCTCCCGGCGGCCATCCTTCTTGACGATGAGGATGGGCACTTCCTCCAGCCGTTCGTAGCTGGTGAAGCGCCGGCCGCACTTGAGGCACTCCCGCCGCCGGCGGATGGCATCGCCCTCCCGGGACTCCCGGGAATCCACGACCTTGTCCTCGATATGGCCACAGAAGGGGCAACGCATGGCTCAAGGGTAACCCAAAGCCGGCCAGCGGGAGCCCCGGGGATCCCGTGTTCTACGTGGAACGTCCGCGGGGCCCGGAAAACCGATACTGCACGATGCCAGTGATCCGATCGAGGCCCTCTATCGACCGATCGCCACCCGCGGCTGCAACCGTCAGCCGCGCCGGGACCTCCGCCGGCGGGGGCGCAGGCGCCGCCGCCTCCAAGGCGCGCGGAGCCGGCGCCCAGAGCACCGCCGGCCCCGGGCGACACGCGTGCACCCTGTCGCCCGCAGGCCCAGGCCCAGGTGGCCAAGCTGCAGGCCCGGGACGCGGATGTGCGGCGCCGGATGAGCAGGCCGTCGCCTGAATCCGGTGATCCGGAAGCCAGGCGCTGCTGATGTCACTGGCGAAGGTGCACCCGCCGTGCGGCCATACCCGGGGAAGGCCGGGAAAGCGGAACGGGGCCTCATGGTACCCTTCTGGCGTGAACGATTGATCGTCACCCTTGCCCATTAGAGGCTGCCCTATGCGCTACCTGCCCACGGCTCCTTCGGAGGATCGCGCCCTGCTTGACGCCATCGGGGTCGAGCGGGCCGAAGACCTCCTGCAGGGCATCCCCGCCCCTCTGCGGCTGGACCGGGAACTGGACCTGCCCGGCCAGCTGTCCGAGCAGGAGGTGCTCCAGCAGATGACGGCCCTGGCCGAGCATGAACACGCCCTTCACGGCCCGCTTCCTGGGGGCCGGGCGCCTATGACCATTTCGTGCCTGCGGCGGTGGACCAGATGATCAGCCGGCAGGAGTGGTTCACCGCCTACACGCCCTACCAGCCCGAGATCAGCCAGGGCACCCTGCAGCACATCTTCGAGTACCAGACCCTGATGTGCGACCTCACCGGCCTGGAGGTGGGCAACGCCAGCCTCTACGACGGCGGCACCGCCTGCGTGGAGGCCGCCCTCATGGCCGTGCGCCTGCAGAAGAAGCGCAAGACCATCCTGATCTCGGCCGGCCTGCACCCCCACTACCAGGAGGTGCTCTGCACCAACATCACCCCCCACGAGGGCCTGAAGCTGGTGCTGGTGGACCTCAAGGACGGCGTCACCGACCTGGACGACCTGGCGGCCAAGCTGGACGGCGACGTGGCCGCCGTGCTGGTGGGCTACCCCAACTTCCTGGGCTGCGTGGAGGACCTCAAGGCCATCGCCGACGCGGCCCACGCCGCCGGCGCCCTGGTGGTCTCGGTCACCCAGGAGGCCCTGGCCTTCGGCTGGCTGGAGGCGCCCGGCAAGCTGGGCGCCGACATGGCCTGCGGCGAGGCCATGTCGTTCGGCAACAAGCTGAACTTCGGCGGGCCCTACCTGGGCTTCCTCACCGTCAAGGACGGCCAGAAGCGGGAGATCCCCGGCCGGGTGGTGGGCCAGACCCGGGACCTGGACGGCCAGACCGGCTACGTGCTCACCCTCACCGCCCGGGAGCAGCACATCCGCCGGGACAAGGCCACCAGCAACATCTGCTCCAACCAGGGGCTGGTGGCGCTGCGGGCCAACATCTTCCTGCAGCTGGCCGGCCCCGAGGGGCTCAAGGGCCTGGCCGCGCAGAACGCCGCCAAGGCCCAGTACCTCGCAGGCCCGGCTGCTGGAGCTGCCGGACTTCTCCGGCCCGTTCGAGCGCCCCCTTCTTCAACGAGTTCGTCACCCGCTACCGGGGCGACATGGCGGCGCTCCAGGCGGAGTGCGCCAAGGCCGGCATCCTGCCCGGCCTGGACCTCACCCCCTACGCCGCCGACCTCAAGAACTGCATCCTCTGGTGCGCCACCGAACTGAACAGCCGCGCGCAGATCGAGCAGCTGGTGGAAGTCCTGGCCCGCGTTCCCAGCCTGGTTGGATAAGGATCAGAACATGACCACCCGAACCCGCGAACCCCTGATCTTCGAACGCTCCGTGGCCGGCAAGGTCGGCATGGACCTGCCCCGGCTCGACGTGCCCGCCGCCCGGGACACCCGCCCCGCCCACCTGAGGCGCACCGGCTTCGACGCCCTGCCCTCGGTCACCGAGGTGGACGTCATCCGCCACTTCACCCGCCTGTCCAAGTGGAACTACGGCGTGGACGACGGCCTCTACCCGCTGGGCTCCTGCACCATGAAGCACAACCCCAGGATCAACGAGAAGGTCGCCGCCCTGCCGGGCTTCGCCGACAGCCATCCGCATGGCCGCCGCCGCCCACGTCCAGGGCAACCTGGCGCTGCTGCTACACCCTCCAGGAATGGCTGAAGGAGATCACCGGCCTGGCCGCGGTCACCCTCCAGCCCAGCGCCGGCGCCGCCGGCGAGCTCACCGGGGTCATGCTGATCCGCGCCTACCACGTGGCCCAGGGCCGCCAGGCGCCGGGTCATCCTGCTCCCCGACAGCGCCCACGGCACCAACCCGGCCACCGCCGCCATGGCGGGCTACGACGTGGTCGTGGTCGCCTCCCAGGCCGACGGCACCGTCAGCTTCCCGGACGTCACCGGACGCCGCCGGCAAGGTGCAGAAGGGCCTCACCACCCTCCTGGCCGAACTGGGCGAGGACGTGGCCGGGCTCATGATCACCAACCCCAACACCCTGGGCATCTTCGAATACCGGATCCAGGACATCTGCAAGGCCCTGCACGCGGTGGGCGGCCTGGTCTACATGGACGGCGCCAACATGAACGCCCTGGTGGGCGTGGCCCGGCCCGGGCGACTTCGGCGTGGACGTCATGCACCTGAACCTGCACAAGACCTTCTCCACCCCCCACGGCGGCGGCGGCCCCGGCTCCGGCCCGGTGGCCTGCACCGCGGCCCTGGAGCCGTTCCTGCCCCGGCCCGTGGTGGTGCGCGACACCGCCCGGGTCGGCGAGGGCCAGGTGGCCCGGCACAGCTACCGGCTGGACTGGGACCGGCCCCAGAGCATGGGCAAGGTCCACGCCTTCTTCGGCAACTTCGGCATCGTGGTCCGGGCCATGACCTACTGCCTCAGCCACGGCGGCGACGGCCTCAAGGCCGCCACCCTGCGCGCCATCGTCAACGCCAACTACATCCGCAAGGAGCTGGCGGGGGTCTACCACCTGGAGTACCAGACCCCGACCCTGCACGAGGTGATCCTGGACGACAGCGCCCTGGCCCAACGACGTGCACACCCTGGACGTGGCCAAGGGCCTCATCGACCGCGGCTTCCACCCGCCCACCATCTACTTCCCGGCCATCGTCCACGGCGCGCTGATGATCGAGCCCACCGAGAGCGAAGGCAAGGAGGAGATGGACGAGTTCATCGCGGCCATGAAGGACATCGCCCGGGAGGCCGCGGAGAACCCCGACGCCCTGCACCAGGCCCCGGTCCTGGTGGGCATGCGCCGCCTGGACGAGACCACGGCGGCCCGGAAGCCCGTGCTGCGCTGGACCCGGCCCCGGCCTGAAGCCGAAGGTCATGGCGGATCAGCGCTTGGAGCGCCGGGCTGGAAGGAGCCTGCGCCTGAGCTCGGCTGCTGCCGGTCTTCGCCACCGCATCCGGCGCTGCCGCTGGACGCCTGAGGCTATGGTCTTGCCGGCCACTTCTCGTTACCCTCAACAGGATCTCCAGGAGTGTTCATGCCGGGTTGGAAGCGAAGGGATTTGCCGCTTATGGCCTGGTTCTGGGGCTGGCGGCGCTGGAGCGCCGGGCTCCAGGTGGGGTGCCACAGCAAGAACCACGACCGGACGACCTCGCCCAGCCGCCACCTGTCCTACCAGATCCCGGTCATGCTGCCCACCGCCGGGCAGCCCTTCACCAGCGTCGCGCCGGACGCCGAGGCCTTCTTCTACGCAGAACAGGGTGGGCAACTTCGATGACCACGGGGTTCACCTTCTCGGTGTTGCCCGCCCTGCCCGGCGGGCCTGACCCTGACCCCAGCACCGGGATCATCTCCGGGACGCCGCAAGCGGGCGTGCCGGCCACCTACACCATCACCGCGAACAACTCCGCCAGACGGCGGCGGGGCGACCCCTTCCCCGTGTCCCTGGGCGTGCAGGCCGACCTCGCCGGTGAGCCTGGACTACGCCGGGACCGGGGCGGCCTCCACCGCGGTGAGCGAGTCGTCACCCTGAATCCGCCGATGGTGACGGGGGGGTGCCCACCGGCTTCGGGGTCAGCCCGGCCCTGCCCGCCGGGCTGAGCCTCGACCCGAGCACCGGCTTGATCTCCGGCACCCCGACTGCGGCCTCCCGGCCACCACCTTCACCCTCACCGTCACCACCCCCGACGGCAGCGCCAACGCCCCCTTCACCCTGCTGGTGACGCCACCCAGCCGGCCGCGCCCCTGGGCCTGGCTTACCCCGGCCCTCGCCACGACGGTGGGCCTGGCCTACACGGGCCGGCCCCGCCCCACCCGCTCCCGGGACCTGGTCTACACCGTCACGCCCGCCCTGCCCGCCGGCCTCACCCTGGACCCCCTCCCGGCGTGATCCCGGGACCCCGGCCGCCGAGCGGGCCTCCACCTCACCATCACCGCCACCAACGGCGGCGGCTCCAACCTGTGGTCTGACCAGCTCACGGTGAACTCCTACACCGACTCGCGGAAGGTCACCTTGTTGATCTCGGCAAAGGTGGTGACCCCCTGCCGGACCTTCTCCACGGCGCTCTCCCGCAGGCTCTGCATGCCGAAGGCCCGGGCGGCGGCCTTGATCTCGCGCACCGAGGCCCGCCGGGTGATGAGCTCGCGGATATCGTCGTTCATGCCCATGAACTCGATGATCGCCTGCCGGCCGCGGAAGCCGGTGCCGTTGCAGTCCACGCAGCCGACCTTGTCGAAGAAGGTGGCGGTGCTGGCCCAGGCCGGGTCAGGCCGTTCTCCGGCAGCTCGGCCTCGGTGGGCGCCGGCAGGGGCCGCTTGCACTTGAGGCACAGGGTGCGCACCAGGCGCTGGGCCAGGATGCAGTTCAGGGCCGAGACGAAGTTGTAGACCTCGACGCCCATGTGCTGGAACCGGCTCAGCACGTCCAGGGTGTGGTTGGCGTGCACGGTGGTGAACACCAGGTGCCCGGTGAGGGCGGACTGGATGGCGATCTGGGCGGTCTCCGAGTCGCGGATCTCGCCCACCAGGATCTTGTCCGGATCGTGGCGCAGGATGGAGCGCAGGCCCACGGCGAAGGTGAGGCCCTTCTTCTCGTTCACCGGGATCTGGGTGACCCCCTCCAGCTGGTACTCGACCGGGTCCTCGATGGTGATGAGCTTGTCCTCGGGGCTGCGGATCTCGCTGAGCACGGCGTAGAGGGTGGTGGTCTTGCCGCTGCCGGTGGGGCCGGTGACGAGGAACATCCCGTAGGGCTCCCGGGCGAACCGGCGCAGCCGCACCAGCTCCTTCTGGGAGAAGCCGAGGATCTCCAGGCTCAGGGACTTGAACTCCTCGGTGAGGTTCTCCTTGTCCAGGATGCGGATGACCGAGTCCTCGCCGTGGATGGTGGGCATGATGCTCACCCGGAAGTCGATGGCCCGGCCCCGCACCTTGAGCTTGAAGCGCCCGTCCTGGGGCTTGCGCTTCTCGGCGATGTCCAGCTCGGACATGACCTTGATGCGGCTGATGATGGGCGAGGCGAAGCGGCGGTCGATGGGGTCGGCGGCGGCGTAGAGGCTGCCGTCGATGCGGTACTTGATCTGGAAGCCGTTGCTGGTGGTCTCCATGTGGATGTCCGAGGCCCGCCGCTGCAGGGCGTTGAAGATGGTGGTGTCCACCAGCCGGATGATGGGGGCCTCCTCCTTGTCGGTGAGGTTCTCCAGGTCCAGCCTCCTCCTCGACGTCCTCCTCCCGGAGCACCTGGACCCGCAGGGCCTCGCCGGCCTCCTCCATGACCTTCTGGCCGCTTTCGGACTTCTTCAGGACCACCTGGATCTGGGCGAAGGGGGCCGCGGCGAAGCGCAGGGGGCGCTTCAGGTGCATGCGGAGCAGGTCCTGGGCCACCACGTCCAGGGGATCGGCCATGGCCAGCCACAGGAAGCCGTCCCGTTCATGCACCGGGACAAATCGGTGTTTCAACATCAAATCCAGGGAGATGGCCTGGAACAGGGCGAAATCCACCGGCTCGGTGGTGAGATCCAGGGTCGGATAGAGCGGCGGCGGGCGCGGCTTCGGCTTTGGGCAGCTCCTCCGCGGCCAGGGCCGGAGTTGATTTCAGGAGAGGGCCGGGAACTCCGGGTGCGGATTGGGGGGGGTTTTGGGGTATCATGGCTTAATCTTAATGCTGTCGGGCTGTCCCCGTGGTTCAAATGGTCCCACTATCCGCGTCGCGCCTGGGAATCCTTCATTGACCGCCCTTGGGGGCGGACAGCACAATGGAAATTTCAAACGTCGACTCCGCCGGGGAGGCACCATGCGCAGCTATGTTCCAGTCCTACTGCTGATCCTGGTCGCCATCGCCCTGCCGGTGGTGATCTGGAGCATTTCCGCGCTGGTCCGGCCGCCTTGCCCGAGCGCGGCAAAATATTCCACCTACGAGTGCGGGATCAAGACCACCAGCGAGGCCCGGGAGAAGTTCTCGGTGCGCTACTACCTGGTGGCGGTCATGTTCCTGGTGTTCGACGTGGAAACCGTGTTCCTCATGCCCTGGGCCATCCAGATGAAGGAACTCGCCCTCTTCGGCCTGGTCGAGATGGGCATCTTCCTGTTCCTGCTGCTGTTCGGCTACGGCTACATCTGGTCCAAAGGAGCCCTCACATGGGAATGATGAATCAACCCTCCGCCCTGGAGAACATCCTCATCACCACCAAGGTTGAGAAGATCATCAACTGGTCCCGCGCCACCAGCGTCTGGCCCATGACCTTCGGCCTGGCCTGCTGCGCCATCGAGATGATGGCCGCCGGGGCCGCCCGGTTCGACTTCGACCGGTTCGGCTGCGGGATCTTCCGGGCCTCCCCCCGGCAGGGCGACCTCATGATCGTGGCCGGCACCGTCACCTACAAGATGGCGCCCATCATCAAGCAGCTCTACGACCAGATGCCCGAGCCCAAGTGGGTGATCGCCCTGGGCAGCTGCGCCACCGCCGGCGGGCCCTTCGACAGCTACCACACCATCCAGGGCGTGGACAAGATCGTCCCGGTGGACGTCTACATCCCCGGCTGCCCGCCCCGGCCGGAAAGCCTGATCTACGGGTTCCTGAAGCTCCAGGACAAGATCATGGCCAGCAGCATGGCTGACCGCTACAAGGAAATCTTCGAGGCGGTGGGCTAGCCATGGCGATGGATGAAGTTCCCAACGAATCCGGTCCCTACGTCTACGACCTCAAGGCCGCCCCCAACCGCCAGGTGGTGATGCCCAAGACCGTGCCCCTGCCCAGCCTGAAGACCTACCTGGCCGAGCAGGCCGCCGCCGCGGCCGCCGAGGAGGCCAAGTGGCAGAAGACCCTGGCCGACTTCGAGACCGCCAAGGCCAAGGCCGAAGCCGAGGGCAAGGACGCCCCCAAGCCGCCCGTGCGCCCGGTGGCCAGGCCCGACGCCAACGACATGAAGTTCCCCGCCCCGGCCGCGGCCACCGATCCCGATCTGCTGCGCCTGCAGGCGGTGCTGGGCGACAAGGTGGAGGAGGCCTTCCAGCAGGCCGGGGAACTCACCTGCCAGGTGGCCAAGGACGCGATCCTGGAGGCCCTGGCCCTGTGCCGGGACGACGCGGCCCTGGGCTACGAGATGCTGGCCGACGAGACCGCCACCCACTACCCGGCGGCCCAGGGCTTCGCCTTCTCGGTGGTCTACCACCTCACCAGCCTCCGCCGCCGCAAGCGCCTGCGCCTGCGGATCCTGGTCCCCGAAGGGTTCGAGCCGGACAGCGCGGTGCCGGTCTACCCCACCGCCAACTGGCTGGAGCGGGAGATCTGGGACATGCTCGGCATCCGCTTCCGGAACCACCCGGACATGACCCGCATCCTCTGCCCCGAGGGCTGGGAGGGCCACGCCCTGCGCAAGGAATACCCGACCCTCGGCCTGGGCCAGCGGGACATCGATTTCCGGGAGGACCGGAGCGGCGTGCTCATGCGCATCGCCATGGAAAAGGCCGGCAACCTGGGCATCAACCTCGATCCCCCCAAAGCTGAATAACGCACCCGATCAGGAGTTCCTTGTGTTCAAGAACGAGGAAATGGAAATCAACATGGGGCCGCAGCACCCGTCCACGCACGGGGTGCTGCGGCTGAAGCTCAAGCTCGACGGCGAGATCGTCACCTCCTGCCGCCCGGTGATCGGCTACCTGCACCGGGGCGTGGAGAAGATCTGCGAGAACAAGACCTTCTTCCAGGGCCAGGTGTGGACCGACCGCATGGACTACACCTCCGCCGTGGCCAACAACCTGGGCTGGGCCGAGGCGGTGGAGAAGCTGTTCGGCATCACCGTGCCCCGCCGGGCCCAGTACATCCGGACCATGCTCAACGAGTTCAACCGGCTGGCCTCGCACCTGATCTGGCTGGCCACCCACGCCCTGGACATCGGCGCCATGACGGTGTTCCTCTACACCTTCCGCGAGCGCGAGGCGATCCTGGACCTGTTCGAGGCCTTCTGCGGCTCCCGGCTGACCACCACCGCCTTCCGCATCGGCGGCCTGCGCGAGGACCTGCCCCCGGGCTTCGAGAAGATGGCCCGGGCCTTCCTGGCCCGGTTCCCGGACTGCATCAACGAGTACGAGACCCTGCTCACCGAGAACCGCATCTGGAAGAAGCGCACCATCGGGGTGGGCATGCTCAAGGCCGAGGACGCCATCGCCATGGGCGTCACCGGGCCGGTGCTGCGCGCCGCCGGGGTCGCCTACGACATCCGCAAGGCCTTCCCCTACGCCGCCTACGCGGAGATGGACTTCGAGGTCCCGACCCGCCCCGAGGCCGACACCTACGCCCGCTACCTGGTGCGCCTGGCAGAGATGCGCCAGAGCCACCGGATCATCCAGCAGTGCCTGGACGGGCTGCCCGAAGGGCCGGTCATGGCCAAGCTGCCCAAGATCCTCAGGTCCGAGGTGAACGAGGTCTACCACCCCACCGAGTGCCCCAAGGGCGAGCTGGGCTACTACCTGGTGGGCGAGAAGGGCTCCACCAACCCCTACCGCTTCCACGTGCGGGCCCCGGGCTTCATCAACCTCCAGGCCCTGCCCATGATGGTCCAAGGCAGCCTGGTGGCCGACGTCATCGCCACCATCGGCACCCTTGACGTGGTCCTGGGCGAGATCGACCGATGACGGCCCCACCCTCACCCAAGTCTTCCCCGGGCGCCACTGACATGCAGACCATGACCCTGTTCCAGATCTGCGTGATGGCCATCCTCCAGGCCATCGCCGTGGTCATCTTCATCTTCGTCGTGGTGCCGCTGACCACCTTCGCCGAGCGCAAGGTGCTCGGCTACGTCCAGGACCGCCTGGGCGCCACCCGCATCGCCGGCTCACCGCATCGGCCTCACCGGCTTCCTCAACCGCGGCATGTGGCGGATGGGCAAGGTGCCCTTGCTCTCCATCCTGCGCGGCCTGCCCATGTTCGTCGGCGACATCATCAAGCTGCTGGTGAAGGAGGACATCATCCCGGACAAGGCCGACCGGGCCATGTTCATCGTCGCCCCGGCCCTGTCCATGATCGCCTCGGTGGTGGTGTTCGCCGCCATCAGCTTCTACCCCGGCGCCCTGTTCACCTTCCCCAAGGCCGTGCCCGATCCTCGGCGGGCTGCCCTTCACCGGCTTCCTCACCGACATGAACGTCGGCCTGCTGTTCATCCTGGGCGTCGCCTCGGTGGGCGTCTACGGCATCGTCCTGGGCGCCTGGGCCTCCAATTCCAAGTACCCCCTGCTGGGCGGCCTGCGCTCCGGCGCCCAGATCGTCAGCTACGAGGTGCCGCTGACCCTCAGCCTGCTGGTCTCCGGTGATCCTCACCGGCACCCTGAACTTCAACGAGATGACCCGCCGGCTGGCCACCGGAGATGCCCATCTGGGCCGTGCCGCTCCTGGCGGTGGGCTTCCTGGTCTACTTCACCTGCGGCTTCGCCGAGACCAACCGCATGCCCTTCGACATGCCCGAGGCCGAGAACGAGCTGGTGGCCGGGCTTCCACACGGAGTATTCGGGGATGCAGCTTCGGCTTCTTCTACCTGGCCGAGTACATCAACATGATCGTGGTCACGGCCCTGGCCAGCGCCTTCTTCCTGGGCGGTCCGTACCTGCTGCCCTTCGGCCTGCACCGCTTCATCCGCCACCGTGCCCTTCATCGGCGGCCCCACGTCGATCTGGTACGTGCTCAAGATCATCCTCCTGCTGTTCACCTTCATCTGGGTGCGCGGCACCATCCCCCGCTACCGGTATGACCAGATCATGGCCGTGGCGTGGAAGTATTTGATTCCCTTCACCCTTGTGGTGTCGCCCTGGCGGCCGTCGTGCGCTTCGTGGCCTGAGGGAGGCCGGCCATGAAAAAATTCCTCAAGACCCTCATTCCCCATGGACATCGCCAAGGGCCTCCAGCTCACCGGCACGCACTTCATGAGGGTGTTCACCACCGCCAACCGGCGCAAGGTGACGCTGCACGTGTACCCAGGAGTACCCGGAAGTGCCGGCCAAGGTGCGCCCCGGTTCCGCGGCCGGCTGACCATGCTCAAGGACGAGCAGGGCGAGATCAAGTGCGTGTGCTGCCTGGCCTGCGAGAAGATCTGCCCGACCCAGGTGATCACCATCGAGTCCGGCAAGAAGGAAGGCCGCAAGACCAAGCTCCCCCTCCGCTACGACTTCGAGATGGAGCGCTGCATCTTCTGCGAGTTCTGCGTGGAGAGCTGCGGCTTCGACTCCATCATCCTCAACCACCAGTTCGAACTGGCGGCGTACAATCGGGAGGACTTCTCCATCGGCATGCTGGGCAGGGCCCAGAACATGTTCGAGCTGACCCCGGTCGGCAAGTTCTCCTACTCCGACTCGGACAAGGACTGATCCACTCCATGTCCGAAAGCCTCCCATGGACCCACTGCTCGCCTCCATCGGCCAGTACCTGTTCCACGTCTTCGGCCTCATGGCCGTGGGCGGGGCGCTGGCCCTGGTCTTCTCCAAGAACGCCATCCACAGCATCGTCGGCTTCCTGCTGCGCCATGCTGGCGGTGGCCGGCTGCTACCTCACCCTGTCGGCCGAGTTCCTGGCGGTGGCCCAGCTGCTGGTCTACGCCGGCGGCATCGTGGTCCTGTTCCTGTTCGTGGTCATGCTGGTGGAGATGACCAAGTACAAGGAAAAGGGCCTGTTCCAGGTGCAGTCGCCGTACGCCGTCGGCGGTGGTGCTGGCCGGGCGCGGTGGTCATCATCAGCGTGTTCTGGCGGACCTGGTTCGGTCCCAGCGCCGCCGAGGCCCTGACCCTCGAGCCCGGGCCTGGCCCAGGGCCTGGACGTGGCCACCCAGAACGCCCAGGCGGTGAGCCGCGGGCTCTTCGCCAGCTACCTGCTGCCCTTCGAAATCCTGTCGGTGATCCTGCTGGTGGCCCTGGTGGGCGCCGTGGTCCTGGCCAAGACGGAAAGGGTGTGACATGCCATCGCATGAACTCGGTCCTCTTCATCTCCTTCCTGCTGTTCTCGGTGGGGGTGGCCGGGCGTGCTGATCCGGCGCAACGTCCTGATCATCCTCATGTGCGTGGAGCTGATGCTCAACGCGGCCAACCTCAACCTGGTGGCCTTCGCCCGGCACGCCGGCACGGTGGCCGGGCAGGCCTTCGCCCTGCTGGTGATGGGCCTGGCCGCGGCGGAAGTGGCCATCGGCCTCGCCCTGGTGGTGGCGCTCTACCGCAAGAAGGACACCATCCAGGTGGACCAGATCAACCTCCTCAAGGGCTGACGCGCGACGTGACCCCTCCAGGAACCAGATTTCGGGTGAACGAATGATCATGGAACAACCGTCAGCACCGCCCTGAGCACGCCGCTCCACAGTTCGGTGCTCTGGCTCATCCCCTTCCTGCCGCTGTTCGGCGCCATCCTCAACGGCGCCACCGGGCGCTGGCTCAAGAACACCAAGCTGGTGGACGCCATCGCCCTGGGTTCCGTGGCGCTCTCCTTCCTGCTGGTGCTGTACTGCTTCACCCAGCTGCTGGGCCAGGCGCCCGGCGGACCGCTCCGTGAACCAGACCCTGTGGACCTGGTTCGAGCCTGGGCGGCGCCCACGTGCTGGGCGGGCTCACCCAGAACACCATGACCTGGGCCTACAAGTTCGATCCGCTTTCGGCGCTGCATGGCGCCTCCTGGTGACCGGGGTGGGCTTCCTCATCCACCTGTTCTCCACCGGCTACATGGCCGAGGAGCGCAAGCGACGGCACCTACTACCGCTTCATGGCCTACCTGAACCTGTTCGTGTTCTCCATGCTCAACCTGGTGCTGGGCGCCAACATGATCATCATGTTCCTGGGCTGGGAAGGGGTCGGCCTCTGCAGCTACCTGCTGATCGGCTTCTACTTCGACCGGGAATACGCGGCCGTCGCCGGCAAGAAGGCGTTCGTCACCAACCGCATCGGCGACTTCGGCTTCATGATCGGCTTCTTCCTGATCTTCATGATCTACGGCGCCACCGACTTCGACACCCTCATGGGCATGACCCGGACCATCCTGGCCCGGCCCGAGATCACCCTGTTCGGCGTCTCCCACGCCCCCACCTGGTGGTTCAACCTGATCGGCTGCTGCCTGTTCCTGGGCGCCTGCGGCAAGAGCGCGCAGATCCCCTCTACGTCTGGCTGCCCGACGCCATGGCCGGCCCCACCCCGGTGAGCGCCCTGATCCACGCGGCCACCATGGTCACCTCCGGCCTCTACATGATCGCCCGGATGAACTTCATCTACGTGAACGCCCCGGTGGCCCTGACCCTGGTGCTCTGCGTCGGCTCCCTCACGGCCCTGGTGGCCGCCAGCATGGGCCTGGCCCAGTACGACATCAAGAAGGTGCTGGCCTACTCCACGGTGAGCCAGCTGGGCTTCATGTTCATGGGCATGGGCGCCGGGGCCTTCTCGGCCGGCATGTTCCACGTGTTCACCCACGCCTTCTTCAAGGCCGCCCTCTTCCTCGGCTCCGGCTCGGTGATCCTGGCCTGCCACCACGAGCAGGACATGCGCAACATGGGCGGGCTGCGGAAGTTCATGCCCTGGACCTTCGCCTCCATGGGCATCGCCACCCTGGCCATCGCCGGCATCTTCCCCTTCTCCGGGCTTCTTCTCCAAGGACGAGATCCTCTGGAAGGTGTTCGAGGGCTGGTACCACGGGCGGCTCCACCCTCAACCTGGTGTGCCTGGATCATGGGCATGGTGGCCGCCTTCATGACCGCCTTCTACATGGTCCGGCTGATGGTCATGACCTTCTTCGGCGAATACCGCGGGGCGCGGGCACGATCCCCACGGCCTGACGGTGCCCTCCGAGGTGGTGCACCACGCCGCCGCCCGATGACGACGGCCACGAGCCACGACGCCCATGGCGCACGACGGCCACGGCAGCACCACGGTCCCAAGGAAGTGCCCTGGAACATGTGGCTGCCGGTGGCCATCCTGGCCCTGCTGGCCCTGGTGGGCGGCTTCCTGAACATCCCCCACAGCCTGCACTGGATCGGCAGCAGCCACTTCTCCGACTGGATCGCCCCCCTGCTCTACCAGACCCGCGCCGCCGAGGAGCCACGAGGCGGCCCCCGCCATCGAGTACATCCTCATGGCCGTGGCCACCCTGGTCGTGGGCGCCCGGCCGCCATGGGCCTGGCCTGGTGGTTCTACGGCAAGGACCCGGCCTGGTCCAGGCCCAGGGCCTTCGTCAAGCGCTTCCCCGACGCTGTTCCGCTGGGTGAACGCCAAGTACTACGTCGACGAGTTCTACGAAGCCGCCTTCATCGGCCCCTGCAAGCAGCTGGGGGCCCAGCTCTGGGCCTTCGACTCCCTGGCGGTGGACGGCATGGTCAACGGCGCGGCCCGGTTCACCCTGCAGCGTGAGCCACGCCGCCGCACTGGTTCGACGCCAAGATCGTGGACGGCCTGGTGAACCTGGTGGCCTGGGTCCTGCAGCAGATCTCCCTGGGCTTCCGCAAGTTCCAGAGCGGCCGGGTGCAGAACTACGCCTTCGTCATGTTCCTCGGCTTCCTCGTCTTCGCCTTCTGGAAGTTCCTCGCCTGAGATCCTTCATTCGCCTGACCTTTGCTGATTGCTGGAGTTCCCATGATTCCCTGGTACCAAAACCTCCCGCTGTGGGTCACCTTCGTCCCCCTCCTGGGGGCGCTGCTCCTGCTCCTCGTGCCCAAGGGGCAACGCCGGGTCTTCGAGCTGGGCGCCCTGGCCATCACGGTGGTCGACTTCCTGCTGAGCGTGCCGCTCTGGTTCCAGTACGACCGGAGCTCGGCTGCGGTGCAGTGGGCCACGCAGCATGGACTGGATCCCCAGCCTCGGGGTCAAGTTCAGCGTCGGCATGGACGGCATCAGCCTGGTGCTGCTGCTGCTCACCACCCTCCTGGGCTTCATCGTGGTGTGGTGCTCGTTCACCGCCATCAACGAGCGGCACAAGGAGTACTACATCTGGATCCTGGTCATGCAGTTCAGCATGATGGGCGTGTTCATCACCCAGGACATGTTCCTGTTCTACCTGTTCTGGGAACTGATGCTGGTGCCCATGTACTTCCTCATCGCCATCTGGGGCGGGCCCCAGCGGCTCTACGCGGCCATCAAGCTGTTCCTCTACACCCTGTCCGGCTCGGTGCTGATGCTGGTGGCCATCCTGGCCATCTACTTCCTGCAGTACAAGACCACCGGGCCACTACGACATGTCCATCGCCTCGTTCCAGGCCATGGCCGCCACCGTCGCCGCAGCAGAGCCACACCTTCCAGATCCTGCTGGCCCTGGCCTTCTTCGTGGGCTTCGCCATCAAGGTGCCGATGTTCCCCTTCCACACCTGGCTGCCTGACGCCCACGTGGAGGCCCCCACCGCGGGCTCCGTGGTGCTGGCCGGCGTCCTGCTGAAGATGGGCACCTACGGCTTCATCCGCTTCCTGCTGCCGATCGCGCCCAAGGCGACCATGGAGCTGATGCCCTGGTTCATGGGCCTGGCCCTGATCGGCGTCATCTACGGCGCCCTGGTGGCCATGATCCAGAAGGACATGAAGAAGCTGGTGGCCTACTCTTCCGTGAGCCACCTGGGCCTGTGCATGATCGGCCTGTTCGCCATGAACCCCAACGGCATCACCGGCGGCATCCTGCAGATGCTCAACCACGGCATCTCCACCGTCGCGCTCTTCCTCCTCGTGGGCATCGTCTACGAGCGGCGCCACACCCGCATGATCGCGGAATACGGCGGGCTGTCCAAGACCATGCCGGTCTACGCCACCATCTTCATGATCATGACCATGAGCAGCATCGGCCTGCCCGGCCTGAACGGGTTCATCGGCGAGTTCGCCATCCTGCAGGGCGCCTTCCAGGCCGCCCCCTGGCTGGCCGTGCTGGCCACCACCGGCATCATCCTGGGCGCCGCCTACATGCTCTGGCTGTTCCAGCGGGCCATGTTCGGTCCCATCAGCGAAGTGAACACCAAGATGGCCGACCTGAACGCCGCGGGAGATCGCCTACTTCGTGCCCCTGATCCTCGCCGCCTTCTGGATCGGCCTCTACCCCAAGCCGATGATGGACGTTCTGCGCCAGCCGGTGACCAAGCTGGTCCAGCAGGTGAATCCCGGGCTTCTACCAGCAGGAGGCCCTGGAGGCCGGCCAGCGCGCCGCGGCCAAGGCCGGCATGGCGGCCATGTCACTGCCCGGAGCCAAGCCTGAATCGGAAGAGGGAGGTAACTGATGCCTTTCGCCGCCGGCCTGTGGGAGTCCCTGCTGAGGGATCTCCCGCTCCTGTTCCCGCAGATCATCCTGATCGTCACGGCGACGGTGATGCTCTGGCCCGGGGACCTGTTCGTGCCCCGGGGCGAAAAGCGCCGCTGGGCCTTCGTGACGATCTTCGCCTTCGCCGTGGCCGCCGCTGTTCGTGGCGCACGCGCCGGCGACCTCGGGACTTTTCCGACATGTTCGCAGGTGGACGGCATCACCAAGGGCTTCCAGTACCTGGTGCTGGCGGCCGGGGTCATCACGGTCCTGCTGAGCCAGCTGCAGCTGGACGCGCTGCGCGAGCAGACGGTGGAATACTACGCGCTGCTGCTGTTCTCCGTGTCCGGCATGCTGTTCCTGGTGGGCGCCACCGACCTCATCTCCATCTACTTCTCCCTTGAGCTGATGGCGCTCTGCATCTACATCCTGGTGGCCTATTTCCGCACCCAGGAGCGGAGCATCGAGGCCGGGGTGAAGTACTTCCTGCTGGGGGCCTTCTCCAGCGGCATCCTGCTGTTCGGGATCAGCCTCCTGTTCGCCGCCGGCGGCGGGGTCACCACCAACCTGATGGAGCTCAACGACAAGCTGGCCCTGGCGCCCAATTCCAGCGGCCTCCTGGTGTTCACCGGGGTGCTGATGGTGCTGGTGGGCTTCTGCTTCAAGGTGGCGGCGGTGCCGTTCCACATGTGGTCGCCCGACGCCTACGACGGCGCCCCCACCCCGATCACCGCCTTCATGTCCATGGCGCCCAAGGCTGCGTCCCTGGCCGCTTTCCTGCGGGTGTTCGGCACCTGCTTCAACGGCGTCCAGTCCGACTGGATGGCGCCCCTGGCCTTCGTCGCCGCCGCCAGCATGATCCTGGGCAACATCGCCGCCCTGAAGCAGCAGACCATGAAGCGCCTGCTGGCCTATTCCAGCATCGCCCACGTGGGCTACATGCTGCTGGGCGTGATGAGCGCCGGGGTCCCCGGCGGGCCGCAGGCGGTCTGGCTCTACATGCTCACCTACCTGCTCATGCAGAGCGGCGCCTTCGCCATCGTCATCTTCCTCCAGGGCAAGGGCGAGGGCGAGCGGATCGAGGACTTCCGCGGGCTGGGCCGCAGCCACCCGCTGCTGGCCTTCGCCATGATGGTGATCCTGCTGAGCCTGGCCGGGGTTCCCCCGCTGGTGGGCTTCTTCAGCAAGTTCTACCTGTTCAAGCTGGCCATCGAGCAGGGCCACGTGACCCTCACCGTCATCGCCCTGCTCACCAGCGCCGTGGCGGCCTACTACTACCTGGCCGTGGTGGCGCTGATGTACTTCAAGGAGCCCGCGGCGGAAGCGCGACCCCGGACCATGGGCACGGTCACCACCTGGGTGGTGGGGCTGTCCTGCGCCCTGGTGCTGCTGGGGACCTGCTTCGGGGCCAAGCTGCTGGATTGGGCCGCCACGATCATCTGATCGCCGGGGTCAGACGTTTTCGTACAGGGACAGCAGGCAGCGCTGGGGCGTCATGGGCGCCGCCAGTTCCAGCTTGAGCCCCGGGTTGAAGGCCCGCATGGCCTGCAGGATCGCGAAATAGGAACCGATGCCGTACATCAGCGGCGGCTCGCCCACGGCCTTGGATCCCAGCAGGGCCAGGGGGTCGGGCGGGGCGTTCAGGGGCAGCACTTCGATGGCCTTGGGGGCGGAGTGGATGTCGGGCACCTTGTAGCTGGAGAGGGTGGCGTAGAGGTTGCGCCCGTTTGGGGCGAACAGCAGTTCTTCGAGGGTCATGAGGCCGATGCCCTGGAGCAGGGCGCCCTCCACCTGGCCGATGTCGATATCCAGGTTCATGCTGCGGCCGAAGTCATGGACCATCTTCACCAGATCGATCTCGTAGGTGCCGCGCAGGCAGTCCACGGTGGCCACGGTGACGGCGGTGCCGTAGACGTGGTAGGAGAAGGGCGCGCCCTTTTCCTTGGCCGGGTCGAAATGGATGACGGGGGTGGCGTAGTGGGCATGCTCGGAGAGGGCGAGCCGGTGCTCGTCCATGAGGGTGACCAGCCGGTTCCAGTCCAGGTCGGAGGGCCGGCCGTCCAGGTGGACGATTTCGTCGCGCAGCTCGATCCGGGCGGGGTCCCCGGCGGCCAGGATCCTGGCGGCCAGGCCCTTCATGCGCTCAAGGATGGCCTGGCAGGCGAGGATGGTGGCCTGGCCGTTCAGGTCGGCGCCGGAACTGGCGGCGGTGGGCGAGGCGTTGGCGATCCGGGTGGTGTTGGTGCTGTGCACCGTGATCCGCCGCGGGGCGATGGAAAAGGTCCGGGCGGCGGCCTGGAGCATCTTGGTGCTCACCCCCTGCCCCATCTCGATCACCCCGGTGGACACGCTCACCGAGCCGTCGGTGTAGACGTGCACCAGGGAGCGGCCCTGGTTGAGGCTGGTCTTGGTGAAGGAGATGCCGAAGCAGAGCGGGAAAAGCGATAGCCCTTTCTTGATGAGGCTGTGGTCCCGGTTGAAGGCGGCGATTTCGCTGCGCAGTCCGGGCACGTCGAAGGCATCAAGGGCGGTTTGCCAGCACCGGCCGGCATGGCACTGGCTGGCGCGCTGGCCGTAGGGAAACTCGTAGCCTTCCCGGATCAGGTTGCGGCCCTGGATTTCGGCGGGGTCCACGCCCAGGGCGGCGGCCGCCTTCATGATGGCGGCTTCGATGGCGAACATGGCCTGGGGGGCGCCGAAGCCCCTGAAGGCGGTGTTGGGGGGCAGATGGGTCCGGCAGCTGTGGCAGGTGATGCGCGCGTGGGGCACGGCGTAGCATCCGGTGGCGTGGAGCAGGGTGCGCTCCATCACCGCCGGCGAGACGTCGGAGCAGGCGCCGGCGTCCTGGTAGGCGACCAGCTGGTAGGCCACGATCTTCAGGTCCTGGTCAAGCCCAAGCTTGAAGTCGAAGGAATAGGGGTGGCGCTTGCCGGTCATCACCATGTCGTCGGCCCGGGACAGGACCAGTTTCACCGGCCGCTTCATCAGGTGCGCGCCCAGGGCGGCCAGGCAGGCCCACGGCGTGGCCTGGTCCTCCTTGCCTCCGAAGCCGCCGCCCAGGCGGTTGGTGTCCACTTCGATCCGGTGCATGGCAATGCCCAGGACGCGAGAGACGCCGCGCTGGACGTACTTGGTCGCCTGGGTGGAGGTGCGCACGGCCACGCCGCCGTTTTCGGCGGGCGAGGCGTAGGAGGCCTGGGTCTCCAGGTAGAGGTGCTCCTGCCCGCCCATGTCCGCGCGGCCCTCGAACAGGTGGGCGCACTGCGCCCAGGCGGTGTCCACGTCACCCTTCCGGAAGGTCCGGGACGGGCAGATGAAGCTGCCGGCCTGGAAGGCGTCACGGGCGCTGACCAGGGGCGGGCGCTCCTCGATGTCCGCCCTGATCCGGTTGCGGGCGCGCAGGGCCTGGTCCTCGGTCCGGGCCAGCACCAGCGCGACCGGCATGCCGCGGTAATGCACGTCGGGATCGGCCATCAGCTCTTCGTCGGGCAGGATGCTGCCGATCTGGTTCTCGCCTGGGATGTCCCGGGCGGTGAGGATGCGCTCCACCCCTGCGCAGGCCAGCGCCTCATCCAGGTGCAGGGCGGTGATCCGGCCGCGGGCCGAAGGCGAACCGAACACGGCCGCGTAGAGGGTGCCTTCCGCGACCGGTATGTCGTTCACATAGACTGATTCGCCACGGACATGCAATGCGGAGTCGATGTTTTTCATCGCAGTGCCTCCAGCGAGACGCTACCCGGGGCGAACTTCAGTAAATGGATCATCAGGTGCTGGCGCAGCAGGGCGCGCTTGTAGTCGCCGTCCCCCGGGTGCCGGCTGACCGGGGCGATCTCGCCCTGGGCGATGCGGTTGGCTTCCCGGAACGTGTCGTCGTCGATGGGCCGGCCCTCGAGGAAGGCGCAGGTGGCTTCCAGGTTCATGACCGATGGCCCCAGGCTGCCCACGGCGAAGGAAGCCTGCCGGATGACCCCCCGGTCGAGCACCACGCGCATGGCGGAATTGACCGTGGCCATGTCCAGGTGCACGCGCTTGCTGGTCTTCTCGAAGCTGAACCGGGAGCCGGCGGACGGCAGGTCGAACGCGACGGTTTCGATGATCTCAGCCGGGGCGAGCCGGGTCTTCTTGTAGCCCGTGTAGAAGTCCTTGAGCCGGACGACCCGCTCCCCGTCCGGGCCGGAAAGGCGCAAGTCGGCGTCCAGGGCCATGAAGATGACGGTCAGGTCGCCCAGGGGGGAGGCGTTGGCCAGGTTGCCGCCGAGGGTGCCCATGTTGCGGATGGGGTGGGAGGCCATGAGGTCCAGGTAGCCGTCCAGCCCCGGGATGAGTTCGCGCAGCTGGGCCGATTCCTTGATCCGGGTGATGGTGCAGGCCGAACCGATGGTGCAGCGGCCTTCCGCCACGGTGATGCGCCCGCGGGGTTCAGAACCCCAGAGCAGGCGCACCGGGTCGGCGTCGTTGGCGCCTTCGAAGTCCTGGATGAGCAGGTCGGTGCCGCCGGCGATGGGGTAGCCCTGGCTCGCGCCGGCCCGGGCCGGCAGGGCCGCCAGCCGCTCCGGGACGGCCCGGAAATACTCCGGCAGGAACTGCTGCTCCACCAGCCAAGGCAGGGGGTCGTCCGGGTCCATGGGCTGGACCCGGACGACGATCGCCTCGAGCGCGCGCTTGATGGAGGCGTAGCCGGTGCAGCGGCACAGGTTGCCCGCCACGGCCGCGAGCGCCCCGGAGGACGTCAGGGGGCCGCCGCCCAGGCAGAAGCCGTACACCGACAGGATGAACCCGGGGGTGCAGAAGCCGCACTGGGTGGCGTTCATCTCCACGAAGGCCTCCTGGATGAAGCTGAGCTTTTCCTGGTTGAGCCCTTCGATGGTGACCACGTGCCGGCCGGCCACGTTGCCCAGCGGGGTGAGGCAGGAGGCCATGGTCTGGTAGCGCATGCGTCCCCCGGCCCGTTCCCCGACCAGGACCGTGCAGGCGCCGCAGTCGCCCTCCCGGCAGCCGATCTTGGTGCCGTAGAGGTGCTGGTGGTTGCGCAGGAAGTCCACCAGGGAGCTGCCCGCGGGGGCATCGGTGCGGATTTCAGTCTGGTTGAGCAGGAATGTCGGCATGGTTGCCACCTTCGGACGGAGGCACAAGGTTTCTTGGGCCCACGGAGGTTCCGGGGAAAACGAGAATGCATTCGGCCAGGGTGCAGGGGGCGGTGGTCGAACGACCTCAGGGCTCCCGTGCTACAGGGTGGATGTTACCTAAATTTCATGAAATGAAAAGCATTTAAGTCCGGATCCGGCGGCTGCCCAGCGGCGCCCCGCCCGCGCCGAACCGGCGCTCCTCGAGGCGGAGAGCGCCGGTGCGGCCGCGGGTGAGCACGGTCGAGGCCCGCGTGCCGTACGCCTCGGACTTGACGAAGATGGCCGACAGCAGGCGCTCCCATTCCAGCGGCATCCCGGAATCGGGTAGCCACGGGTCGGGCACGATCTCCGGGTCGGCCAGCAGGGCGAAGAAGCCGCCCAGGGTCGGCAGGCCGGCCAGGGCGGCGGTGAACCGCTCCTTGGCGGCGACCAGCTTCGGCCAGGGGGTGTCGAGCAGGTGGTTGGACACGCCGTAGACGCCGGGAGCCAATTCCCGGGCCTGGCCGTCCCGGTTGGAGCAGTACCAGAGGGCCTCCGGGTCCGCCACCAGCAGGTTGAAGCCGGAATACAGGGAGCCGTCCACGGTGGCCGCGTAGGCGCCGGGATCCTGGTCGCCCAGCAGGAAGCCCCCGGCCAGATGCCCCCGGGAGCGGGCGCCCTTGGGCACCCCGGGTTCGCGCACGTTGGTCACGGCGGCGAAGCGGCCGTCATCGCGCAGCGCCAGCCAGGTGCCGCCGGCTTCCAGGTCGCGGCCGCCCATGATGCGGGGCTCCTCCGGCCAATGGTCGGCTTCGGCGCTGGGCCGGGCGTAGAACTCGTCGCGGTTGGCTGCGACCACCAGGGGGAAGTCCGGATGGGTCTGCCAGGCGACCAGGATCAGGCACATCGAGCCCCCCCTTGGAAACGGGGCCATTCTACAGGAAGGCCGGCGGGGCGCTCCGGCAAATAAACCGCTGGCAGCGCGCGCGGTCTTGGGTTCTACTCGATCCGGGGCCGCGCGGGGCTCCAGGGAAGGGAAGGCGAGGTGCTGTTCTCGGGCAAGAAGGACGTGAATCCCAAGGAGCGGGCCCTGTGGGGCGACCTCATGGGCCTGGGGATGGTCTTTCCCGTCGCCATCGTCCTCGGCTTCTTCCTGGGCCGCTGGGCGGGAGGGCTGGTGGGCTACCCGAGGGCGGGGATCGCGGTGGGCCTGGTATGGGGTGTGGCCACCGGGTTCTGGGAGCTGTACAAGGTGACCGTCCGGCTCAACCGCATGGACGACGACGGCAAGGGCGGCAAGGGCGGCAAGGACGGCCATGACGGGGGCGGCGATGACCGCTGATCCCGGGTCGCAGCACCTGACCCGCATCGCCTGGTACCAGGTGGCCCTGCTGGCGCTGGGGGGCTGCGCCTGGCTGCTCCGGTCCTGGCGCGCCGCCCTGGTGTTCGCGGTGGCGGGAATGGCCAGCATGGCGTTCTGGCACCTGCACCGCTGGATCGTGGTGCGCATGCTCACCCCCTCGGTCCGGCTGCGCTGGCTCTTCGGGTTCCTGGTCCTGGTCAAACTGGCGTTGATCGCGTTTATCCTGCGTGGCATCATGGATGCCTTCCCTTTGGAAGTCATTCCCTCCGTCACCGGGATCCTGCTCTTCATCGCGTCCATCATGCTCGAGGCGATCTATCTCATGTTCCGGCCGGGATCGGGCGAAAGCTGCTGATTGCGAACTTGTCTGAGGTTTGAACCATGGAACACCACGCTTCGGGTCTCGCCGTCCTACTGACCTGGATCTTCGGCCTGGCCAGGCATCCCTGGGGGACCTTCGCCCACGGTGCGCCGCTTTCCTTCCTGGAACGCTACGACCACCTGCTCATCTCCTCCCTGGCGGCCCTGGTGACGGTGGCCCTGGCCCTGGCGGTGCGGTTCCGGTTGAGCCGCATTCCCGGGCCCTTCCAGCAGACCATGGAGTACCTGGTCAGCTTCGTGCGCACCCTGGTCTCCGACAACGTGGACCACCACCCGGACCGCTACATGCCCCTCATCGGCACCCTGGGCTTCTTCATCCTGCTGAACAACCTGTTCGGGCTGGTGCCGGGCCTGGGCTCGGGCACGGCCAACTGGAACGTCACCCTGGGCTGCGCCCTGGTGGTGTTCCTCTACTACAACTTCCACGGCATGCGCGAGCACGGGATCGGCAGCTACCTGGGGCACTTCGCCGGGCCGGTCTGGTTCCTATGGATCCTCATGTGGCCGCTGGAGGTGCTGGGCCTGTTCTCCCGGATCCTCAGCCACAGCCTGCGTCTGTTCGGCAACATCGCCGGCGAGCACGTGGTCTCGGGCATCTTCTTCACCCTGGTGCCCCTGGTGGTGCCGGTGCCGCTGATGATCATGGGGCTGTTCTTCGGGCTGATCCAGACCTTCGTGTTCATCATGCTCGCCACCATCTACGTTTCCGGCGCGGTCGCCCACGAGCACTGATCCGGGTCGCCCCCTCCGACAGTCGTTTCACTCCGGCGACGGGATTCCGAACCCCCCGCCCCCTTGCCCAAGAGGTGTCTCCATGAAGAAGTTCCTCACCACCGCGTTCCTGTTCACCCTGGCCGTGGCCGCCTTCGCCCAGGGCGCCCCCGCCGCGCCCGACCAAGAGCCTCTTCGAAGGCCAGTTCCTGGCCCACATCGCCCTCGCCATCGCGGCCGCCGGTTGCGGCATGGCCCAGGGCAAGGCGGTCGCCGCCGCCTGCGAAGGCATCGCCCGCAATCCCCAGGCCGCCGGCAACATCCGCACCACCATGATCATCGGCCTGGCCCTGATCGAGGCGCTGGTGATCTACGTCCTGGTCGCCGCTTTCGCGGTCCACTAGGCTCCACGGACGTCCGCGCGGGGCGCCCCGGGCGCCCCGCGCGCGCGCCGGGTCCCGCCATTTGGAACTTTTCCACATTCCATTGTTGATCGCGGACGGAGAGGAGATTACTTTCTTCTTTGCGCTTGAAGTAGACTTCATGGAAAGAAACGTGTCCGTGGCCGACTTGAATCTGCACCTCGAATATCTTCGCCGTAGGCGGAAAGCCGCAAGAACGCGGTTTCTCCATGGGATTGTGACGCAGGAGGCACCATGTTAAACATCCAGACGCGCCAGGAAGGCAATGCCTCCGTGGTCACCATCCAGGGCAAGGTGAACTTCGAAGTCACGGCCCAGCTGCGCGACGTGATCCGGGATACGGTCACCACCCTGCAGCCCAAGCTGCTGGTGATCAACCTGGAAAGCGTCAGCTTCATCGACTCCTCCGGTCTGGGCCTGCTGGTCGCCGCCCGGAACAGCGTCGACAAGAACAGCGGAAAGCTGCACCTGTGCTGCCTGCCGCCCCAGGTCAAGAAGACCTTCGACCAGACCAACCTGACCAACTACTTCTCCATCTTCACCACGGAGCAGGACGCGCTGCGCGGCGCATAGCCTTCGAGCCCCCGAAAGGCGGACAATGCACAAAGGCGTGGTTCTGGTCGTTGATGATGAAGCACCCATAAGGGATATCCTCAGTTTCTACCTCAAGCGGGCCGGCTATCAGGTGCTCCTGGCGGAGCACGGCCGAATGGCCCTGGAGGAGATGGGCAAGCTGCAACCGGACCTCATCCTTTCCGACCTGCGCATGCCCGAGATGGCCGGCGACGAGTTATGCCAGGCGGTGAAGGGCGATCCGCGCACCCGGGACATCTTCTTCGTGCTGGTTTCGGCCATGGACGGCCTGGCCTCCAAGATCGGCGGCCTGAACATGGGCGCCGACGACATGATCTCCAAGCCGTTCCACGCCCAGGAGGTGATGGCCAAGGTGGAGTCGGCCTTCCGCATCATCGCCATGCAGAAGGAGATCAAGCGCCAGAACCTGGAGCTCACCCGGTTCCAGGACCGCATGACCGCCGAGCTGGCCCTGGCGGCCAGGCTGCAGATGGGGCTGCTGCCCGGCATCCCCGGGCTGGTCTCGGATCTGCGCTACACGCACCGCTACATCCCCGCCGAAGGGATCGGCGGGGACATCTACACCATCCAGGCGCTCCCGGACCGCAGCGTCGCCTTCATGATCGCCGATGTGAGCGGGCACGGGGTGACGGCCGCGCTCATCTCGGCCATGGTCAAGACCTACTTCGAAAGCCAGCTGCGCTTCGGGCGCGGGCCGCTGGCCTGGGCCCAGGGCATGAACCGGGACCTGGCCCGCAGCACCCTTTCCGAACAGTTCGCCACCGCCTTCCTGGCCCGGCTGGACCCGAAGTCCGGCACCCTCCAGTATGTCTCCGCGGGCCATCCGGCGCCCCTGCTGGTGCGCCAGGGCGCGGCCGGCGGGCGCAAGGGCATCGAGATCCTGGGCGGCAAGGGGTTCATGCTGGGCATCGACGAGAAGCTGCCGTTCACCGAGCAGAGTCTGCCCGTTCGAGGCGGGGGACCGGCTGGTGTTCTACACCGACGGCCTGGTGGAGGTGGAGCGGGAGGATCACCAGTACCTGGGCGAGGAGGGCCTGCTGGACCTCTGCGCCGAACTGCCGGCGGACCGGGAAATGGCGGCCGACTGGATCATCGAGCATGCCACCGCCTTCAACCAGCCCGCCGCCTTCACCGACGACGTGACGCTGGTGGTGGTGGATCGCTAGTTTTCCTGCGGCGTCCGTTGTTCCGCCCATCGCGCCTTGCGGTCGGGTTCGGGTTCCGGGTGCTTGCGCCGACCCACCGGCGCGTGATCCGCTTGGCCCCTCCTCGCTCCGCTCCGGGGGGGCCAAGCGATCACGCTGCTCCTTCCCCCCAGGGCCAAGTCGATTCGTCTTCGTTTCATTGAACAAGATTCAAAACAACCATCCCGGGACCCTGGGCATCCCACGGAGCGGCCTTCTCGCCCCCATGCCGCCAACCGAAGGAACCCCCACCCCAGGCGGGGAAGGACAGCGTGAGACCTTGGCGCACCCGCAGGAGGCGAAGCCGACGAGGCTGCGGCAAGGCTCTCACGCACCGGTGGGCCGGCGCAAAGACCCGGAACCCGAAGCCAACCGCAGGGTACGACGGGCGGAACAGCGGATGGCCTAGTATCGTTGGTAGGACTTCTCTTCCACCAGATCCGAGCCGAGCAGGTCGTTGATCTGGCGCTTGAGGAGGGAACGGCGATCGTTTTCGTGGTAGACGGCCCGGGCCAACTCGATGAACCGCGCCCCGAATTCCTTCCGGCGCTCCCAGTCGCGGATCTCATCCTCCACTTCCCAGAGGGTGCCGTTCACGGCCTTCAGGTCCGCCACAAGGGCCCCAAGCGCGGCATGGGCGCCCAGGGCCTGGTCCAGGAACGGCTTGAGGGCGTCGCTCTCCCGCTTGACGTTGACCAGCTTGGCGCCGTCGGTGATCCGTTCGGCCTTGATTTCAAGTATTGTGAATTTATCGAGCACCTCGCCCCACGAAAGCGGAACCAGCACGGCCAAGGAACCCCTCCATGATATGCGGCGCGGCATGATCGCCCGCGCTCTTGATGCTAGTTCAGGTATAGGAAAAGATGTGTACGCTTTCTGAGGGACCTTCCGGTGAATGCGGAATCGACGAACCACCTGGACCAGGCCAGAGCCCTGGATCGCGCGGGAAAGAGGGAGCGGGCGATCGAATGCTACCGCGCCTTTCTTGAGGGCCATCCCGAAGACGCCGGAGCCTGGGCGGATCTGGCCGGAGTGCTGATGGCCGAAGGGCACCTGGCGGAGGCCGAATCGGCCTGCGGGCGGGCCTTGGCGCTTGCGCCCGGGCATTTCTCCGCCCTGGTCAACCAGGCCTGCGTGCTCATGCAGCAAGGCCGGCTGGCCGAAGCCGAACCGGCCTTCCAGCGGGCCATGACCCTGTTCCCGGACCGTTCGGAGGTCAGGCTCCTGCATTCCGATTGCCTGGCCAGGAAAGGCGACCTGGACCAGGCGCGCCGGACGCTCGAGGCCATCACCGCCCGGGAGCCGGGCAACATCGAGGCCCTCGACCGGCTCAACACCCTCTTCGTCCGCCAGGGCGACTGGGCGTGCCTGCGCAAGGACATGGAGCGGCAGGTGGCCAGGCATTCCGGGCCCGAGGCCGAATATGTCCGGGGCCACCTGGACCTGCTGTTCGGCGACATGACCGAAGGCTGGCGGCGCTACGAGGCCCGGCTGGAGATTCCGGACCGGCCCCTGGCCAACCGCGGGTTCACCCAGCCGCGCTGGCAGGGGGAGCCGTTCCCGGGCCGGACCCTGCTGGTCAACTGGGAGCAGGGCTTCGGCGACACCTTGATGTTCCTCCGCTACCTGCCCATGGTGAAGGCCTTGGGCGGCCGGGTGGTGCTGGAGGTCCAGCCGCCCCTGGAGGGCCTGGCGGCCACCTGCGCGGGCGTGGATGAGGTCGTACCCCATGGCCGGCCCCTGCCGCCCTTCGACCTGCACGTGCCGCTGCTCTCCCTCCCTTTCGTGTTCAGGACGACGCTGGACACCGTCCCCGCCAGCATCCCCTACCTGGACATCCCGAAGGCCGTGCCCGCCCGCAGGGAGATCGACCAGGCGCTGGCCGGCGGCGCCGGCAGGACCCGGGTGGGGGTCATCTGGGCCGGCAACCCCGGGCAGGCTCGGGACAGCCGGCGCTCCATCCCCGCGGCCCAGCTGGCGCCGCTGCGGGCGCTGCCGGGCGTGGCGTGGTACAGCTTCCAGTTCGAGGCGAAGGAGGAGCCGCCGCTGCCGGGGCTGGTGACCCTGGGCGCCCTGCTGCGCGGGTTCACCAACACCGCCTACGCGCTTGCCGGCATGGACCTGCTCATCGCCGCCGACACGGTGCTGGCGCACATGGCGGGGGCCTTCGGCATTCCCACCCTGCTGCTCCTGCCGTTCATGCCGGATTGGCGCTGGATGATGGGCCGGGCCGACACTCCCTGGTACCCGTCCATGCGGCTCTTCCGCCAGCCCGTTCCCGGAGACTGGCGGGCGGTCTTCCTCCAGGTGGTCCGGGAACTGGCGGGAGGATGACCGGGGCGCCGCGCGCCGGTCAGCGCAGCGAAGCGGAGACCCGGAGTTCGAGCTCGGGCTGGTCCGGGTCGTCCAGGGTCAGCATGACCTTCTCGGTATAGAGCCCGGGCTTGGCCTCGGCCGAAAGCACCACCTGGATCTCGTGGCGCGGTGCCGAGGTCGGGTCGGCGTCGACGACTTTCAGCAGCGGGTTGGTGGTCTTGGCCGAAAGGATGCGGAACGGCTTGCCGTCCACCTGCTTCAGCACCACGGCGTGCTGGAGCTCGGTGCCCGCCGGCTCGGACCAGGCCACCCGGAGCGGGTCGCTGGTCACGCTGGGGCGCATCTCCCACTGGACGGTGATGGTGACGGTGGGCACCCTGGGGTTGGCGGTGCGGACGATGACGGCATCGGCGCCCAGCTGGCGCCCCGGCGGGATCTTGCGCCCGTCCAGGGTGATGTCCACCCATGCGTCGTTGCCGTCCTGGCGCAGCGCCGTGCCCAGGTAGGGCGCGCCGGGGGCCCTGGCCTCGGTGAGCTTGACCGGCTTGTCGTTGCCGGAGGAGAGCTTGACCGAGGCCTTCCTGGGCACGGTGCGGACCACGTCCTGGAAGAACACCGAGTCGGTCGAAGGCATGATCTCCCGCACCACGTCCGCCTCGAATGTCAGGGTGGTGGTGGGGCTGGCCGGGTCGTCGGAAACCACCTGGATCGATTTGCGGGAGAGGCCGCGGAACCCGGCCGGGTTGAAGTTGACTTCGATCTCCGTGCTTTCGTCCGGCATCAGGGTCCACTTGCCCAGCACGGTGGACGTGCAGCCGCAGGAGGGGTTCAGCCGGGTGATGTTCAGGGGGGCCTTGCCGGTGTTGGTGACCTTGAACTTGTGGGAGACCTTGGTGTCGGCGGGGATCTTGCCGAAATCGAAGTGGGTGGCGTCCAGGGTCAGGTGCGGCACGGCCTGGGCCAGGCATGCGGCCGATGCGAGAACGATGATGGCTGGAATGCGCATGGGAACCTCTCCGGAAGATTCTGTCACGGGGCCAGCAGTGCGCAAAGGCTGGCCCATACGCGGCCGGGCTCAAGGCCGGCCAGGCAGGGGTGCCCGGCCACCGCGCAGTCGCGCTTGAAGCAGGGGGCGCAGGGGATCCCGTCCAGGCGCAGGGTCATGGCGCGCGGGCCCCATGGGCCGCTGCCGGCGGGGTCGGTGGCGCCGTAGAGGGCCAGGGTCGGGGTGCCGCATGCGGCGGCCAGGTGGCTGAGGCCGGAATCGTTGCCGAGGGCGGCCCGGGCCCCGGCGAGCCAGGCGGCCGCCTGCACCAGCGTGGTCTGGCCGCAGAGGTTGTGGGTGGCGTCCTGGGCTACGTAATCGCAGATCGCCCGCTCGTCGGGTCCACCCAGCACCGCGACGCCCATGCCCTCCGACCGGGCCTTCCGGGTGAGCGCCAGGAAGTGTTCCCGGGGCCAGGTCTTGGACGGCCAGGTGGAACCGGGCATAAGGCACAGGTAAGGTTCCTGCGGCAACTGGACCTCCGCCAGGGGCCGGTAGTCGGCGTAGGGCATGGGCGGGAGTCCGGGCCAGCGCTTGGCCAGGACCGCGTGGTAGCGCGCCATGAAGGGGCCTTGGGCGGCCCAGAATGGGCCGCTGTGGGTGTTGAACAGACCGGCCAGGCTTTCGTCCACTCCGATCCGCTCGGGCACCCGGGCCAGGAAGGCGGCCAGGGCCGGGCGGAGCGACTTGGGGAAATGGATGGAACGGGCGGCCCGGTGGCGCCGGAGGGTGGCCGCCATGGCCCAGGGGCCGGGCCTGCCCTGGTCGGGCAGCACCGCGTCGGCCAGCTCGTTGCCGGCCACGAGGGACACCGTGGCGGCCGGGCCCCACACCACCAGGGGACCGATCCCCTGGTTGCGCAGCAGGCGCAGGACCGGCAACTGCATGGCGGCATCGCCGACGAACCGGGGGAAACGCACCCAGGTGGCGCCTTCGGGGATCATGGCCGCAGCCTTGCCAGGTGGGGAAGCAGGGCGGTCGGATCCAGCCGGTCCATGCCGCCGGCGAGGTCCGCTTCAGGGCCCGGGTACTGCAGCACCTGGACCCGCCGGCCCAGGGGCGCCCAGCGGTCCGGGCCGTGGTGGGGCCGCAGCCCCATGAGGCAGAGCACGGGCACGCCCAGGGCGGCGGCCAGGTGCACCGGCCCGGTGCTGGGCCCGGCCACCGCGGCGCAGGCCCTGAACCGGGCCATGAGGCCGCGCAGGCCGGTCGCGGGCAGCGGCCCTTCCCCCAGGGGCGAGAGCACCAGCGGACGCCACCCGGCCTGCGCCGCCACCTCCAGGGCCCGGTCCCACCAGGCCTGGGACGGATAGGCTCCGGATCCGCTGCCGCGCAGCACCACGCCGAGCACGGGCCGGCCGTCGCCGGTCCCCAGCTCGCGCCGGCCCTGGTCGGTCTCCTCCGCCCGCACCGCAAGCTCCGGCAGGACCGGGGCGCCCCCCTGGAATCCCCAGGGCGACAGGAAATCCATGGCGTTCATGGATTCATGCCGCCCGGAGCCGTAGCGGCCCTTCCAGAGCACGTGGTTGGCCTGCCAGATCTGCCGTCCGCGGGCGCGGGCCACCCGGATCGGGATCCCTGCCGACCGGGCGGCTGTGATCACCTGGGCGTCCCGGTGGCCCAGGTTGAGCACCGCGTCGAAGCCATGTCGTCCCATGATCTCGGCAAGCTCCCGGTCGCCCTGGCGCAGGTGGATCGCGGCCACTCCGGGCAGGCCTTCCAGGACCGGCGCCGTGACCGGCCGCACGAGCCAGTGGACCTCAGCCGCGGGCATGCGCGAATGGATCCTTTCCATGACGGGCAGGGACACGATCAGATCGCCCAGGGCATCGGTCCGGCTCAGAAGAAATCGCATGACTTGTATGGTTCCGCATTCCGCGGGCAGCGTCAATTGAACGGTTTCCAACGGCCGGGGTAGAGGTCCATACTGTCGCCTAGGGCATCCCTTGCCGCAGGATTTTGACCATGCCGTTCAAACGAGTGCTCCTGGTGGAGGACGAAGCCAGTTTCCGGGACGTTCTGCAGATCGGCCTGGCGCCCCAGGGCTTCGAGACGGTGGCGGTGGGCAGCCTTGAGGAGGCCCGGCAGCAGCTGCTGGCCGAGCCGTTCGACGCGGTGGTGTCCGACCTGCGGCTCAAGGACGGCAGCGGCATCGATCTGCTGTCCTGGATGAAGGAGAGCGGCGTGCTGGTGCCGGCGGTGATCATGACCGCCTTCGCCACCACCGAGACCACCGTGCAGGCCCTCAACCTGGGTGCCGTGGACTTCCTGACCAAGACCAAGAACGACCTGCAGGAGCTGACCAAGGTGCTCAAGGGCATCTTCACGGTTTCGGCGGCCCCCGCGGCCCAGGAGGTGGCGGACATCGGCGACCTGGTGGGGGTGGGGCCGACCATCCGCAAGGTGCAGGCGCTGGTGGGCAAGATCGCCCTGGCCAACACCACCGTGCTCATCACCGGCGAAAGCGGCACCGGCAAGGAGATCGTCGCCCGGCTGATCCACCGCTACTCCGACCGGGCCAAGGGGCCGTTCGTGCCGGTGAACTGCGGCGCGCTGCCCGAGGCGCTGCTGGAATCGGAACTGTTCGGCTACGAAAAGGGCGCGTTCACCGGTGCGGTGGGCATGAAGCGCGGCCTGTTCGAGGAGGCCGAAGGCGGGGTGATCTTTCTGGACGAGATCGGCGAGATCCCCCTGCCGCTCCAGGTGAAGCTGCTGAGGGTCCTGCAGGAGCGGCGGATCCGGCGGCTGGGCGCCACCGAGGAGCGGCCGGTGGACGCCCGGGTGATCGGCGCCAGCAACCGGGACCTGAGGGCGCGCGCCGAGCGCGGGCAGTTCCGCCAGGACCTGTACTTCCGCCTGAACATCCTGCACCTGGAACTGCCGCCCCTGCGCGAGCGGCAGGAGGACCTCCCGGTGCTGGCCGAGCACTTCATCACCCGGTTCTGCAAAAAACTGAACAAGCCCCCCATGACCCTGGCCGAGGACGCCCTGGAAGCCCTGCGGCTCTACCGCTTTCAGGGCAATGTGCGCGAACTTGAAAATCTCATGGAACGTTGCGTCGCCCTGAACGCCGGCGGGCCGATCGGCAAGGATCTGTTCCCGGACAATGTCCTGAACGCCCCGGCGCCCGTAGCCGGCGGCCAGGCCCTGGAGATCCCGGGAGAGGGCTTCGACCTGGAGGGCTATCTGGCCGCACTCAAAGGCTACTTCATGAGCCAGGCCCTGGTCAGGGCCGACGGCAACCGGACCAAGGCCGCCCGTCTGCTGGGAATGAGCTTTCGAGCCTATCGATACTGGTTGCAAGAAATGGGGGGGACGGAAACCCTTCAGGCCCAATTCCCGTGGCCCGATGATTTCCCTTCCGCCGGTTCCATGGAAACGCAACTCAGGGGTGATTCCGCCAATGATTTCTTGTAAGATCGTTTCCTTATGGCACACTGGGATGCTTGGACGTAAACGTCCGGGCTCTCGAAGCATCCCCCCTCAACCCGCCATTCGGACCCCATCCATGCACCGGAACCGTCAAACAGGATTTTCACTCCTCGAACTGCTCGTGGCGATGATGATCATTGCGGTGATCGCGACCCTCGGCTTCAAGCAGTACACCAAGTACTCCACCAAGGCGCGCTACCTCAAGGCCCAGGACACGCTCCGGATCGTGGGCGACGGCCTGGACGCCTACTACATCCAGCATGGGCAGTTCCCGAACCTCACCACCTACGAGAGCATGATCGACGCCAGCTCACCCCTCGTCAAAGAGAACATGATTCCGCCCAACGTGCCCCCCAAGGATCCCTGGGGCAACCCCTTCGAGGCGAAGGCGGCCAAGAACCAGTACGAACTGAAGTGCCAGGGCGACCCCAACGGTTCGGAGGAATGCCCGCCGTTCACGCGGGAGCCCGGCAAGATGTCCGGCGACAACACGACCACCCAGGCGCCGGCGGCGGCCGGCGAGGCTCCGGCCAAGGGATCGACCCCATGATCGATCTCTCCCAGCTGCCCGCCGAGGGGCTGCGGCTCGACGGATCCATGGGCGCCCTGCCCATGGGCGACGGCAGCGGCCTGCGCGCGGTCGAGTGGCGGCTGCTGGTGATGCCTTCCGGCGCGGACTTCTTCATGGAGGTCAAGGGCGACGCGGTGTGGGAAGGCTCCTGCTCGCGCTGCCTGGAGCCCCTGGACCTGCCCTTGAAGGTGGAGAGCCAGTTCCTGGGCAGCAAGGACCCCGACCTGGTGGTCCGCGGCGCCCACAGCCTGGGCAGCCAGGACCTGGACGTGGTGTTCTTCCCGGAGACCCTTCTGGACGAGGCCGCGCTGGTGCGCGAGCAGTTCCAGCTCCAGGCGCCCATGCACCCGCTTTGCCGGGAGGCCTGCGCCGGCCTGTGTCCCGAGTGCGGCAAGAACCTGAACAAGGGCCGCTGCGCCTGCAACCTCGAATTCCGCAAGGAGCCCAGCGCCCTGGCCAAGGCCCTGGTGGGCCTCAAGCTGAACCTCAAGGACGCCGACCCTGGCGCCGACCCCGGTCCGGAAGTCTGAGCGCCCGGGCTCCCTACCACCCCCTCGACCTTATACCCTGAGGAGTCATCCATGCCGAATCCCAAACGACGCCACTCCCGCGCCCGCCGCGACCGCCGCCGCACCCACGACTCCCTGGACGTGATGAGCGCCAGCACCTGCCCGAACTGCGGCGCTTCCAGGATGCCGCACCGGGTTTGCCCTTCCTGCGGCTTCTATCGGGGCAAACAGGCCTTGCGCGTCGAGCAGACGGTCTGAGGGCAGGGTGGACGTCCCATCCGGTTACCGAATCGCATTGGATGTGATGGGCGGCGATCACGCCCCCCTCGCCATCCTTGAGGGTGCCCGGGAAGCCCTGACCGCCCATCCGGAGCTGTTCCTCCACCTGGTGGGGGATGAGAAGCGGATGGTGCCCATCCTCAAGCAGATGGGCATGAGCAAGGAGCTCCTCGCACGTACCCGCCTGGTCCATTCGGCCAGCGTCGTGACCATGGAAGACAAGGCCACCATCATCCTCAAGGAAAAGAAGGACGCCTCCATCCGCGTGGCCGCCCAGCTGGTGCGGGACGGCCAAGCCGACGGCTTGGTCAGCATGGGCCATACCGGCGCCGCCATGGTGGCCTCGATGAAAGAGATGGGCACGCTGCCCGGGGTCGACCGGCCCTGCCTGGCCTCGGTGATGCCCAACATGACCGGGCGTCCGACAGTATTGCTGGACGTCGGCGCCAACGTCGGCTGCAAGCCCGAGCATATCGCCCAGTTCGCGGTGATGGGATCGGTCTACGCCGAGGAGGTGCTGGGCCTGGACAAGCCCAGGGTCGGCGTATTGAGCGTCGGCGAGGAGGACGGCAAGGGCTCCGCCACCACCAAGGAGGCGGCACAAGCCCTGCGCGACATGGACCTGAACTTCCTCGGGAACGCCGAGGGCAGGGACATCTGGAACGGCAAGTTCGACGTGATCGCCTGCGACGGGTTCGTCGGCAACGCCATCCTGAAGTCTTCCGAAGCCTTGGCTGAAGGGCTGATCAACGGCTTGACCGCCTCCTTCATGGAGAGCTGGTACACCAAGCTGGGCGGCATCCTCGCCCTGCCGGCCCTGCGCCGGTTCAAGAAGAAGCTGGACTACGCCGAGTATGGCGGGGCCCCGCTGCTGGGGGTCAAGGGCATCACCATCATCGGCCACGGCCGCAGCAACGCCCATGCGGTCAAGAACGCCATCCGGGCCGCCTTCACCGCCAGCCAGCACGGCGTCAACGAACGCATCCAGGATTCCCTCGCGCGGCTCCTGGAGCAGGCCCCCTCCGGCGAATCCTGAGCCCGGCTCCCAGCCTGCCTCGCCCCCGGAGCCCACCCGCCCCGGGGGCTTTTTCCCAAGCCGGCCCGAAACCATTTTATGGAGTAACCATGAAGTACAAGCGAATCATGTTGAAGCTTTCGGGCGAAGCCCTCATGGGCGACCAGGGCCACGGCATCGATCCCCTGGTGGTCAACATGATCGCCGAGCAGGTGAAGACCATCCAGGGGCTGGGCGTGGAGGTGGGCCTGGTGATCGGCGGCGGCAACATCTTCCGCGGGGTGGCGGGCGCCACCAAGGGCATGGACCGGGTCACCGCCGACCACATGGGCATGCTGGCCACCCTGATCAACGCCCTGGCCCTGCAGGACGCCCTGGAGCAGCGCGGCGTGGTCACCCGGGTGATGTCAGGCATCGACCTGCCCAAGGTTGCCGAGAGCTACATCCGGCGCCGGGCCATGCGCCACATGGAAAAGGGCCGGGTCGTGATCTTCGGCGCCGGCACCGGCAACCCGTACTTCTCCACCGACACCGCCGCGGCCCTGCGGGCCAACGAGATCAACGCCGAAGTGGTGATGAAGGCCACCAACGTGGATGGCATCTACACCGCCGATCCCAAGCAGGATCCCGGTGCCACCAAGTATGAAACGATCACTTTCCAGGAAGTCCTGGAGCAGAACCTGAAGGTCATGGACGCCGCCGCCATCGCCCTGTGCCGGGAGAACCACCTGCCCATCCTGGTGTTCAACATGATGGAGCCGGGCAACCTGCTGGCGGCGGTGCGCGGGGATGTGGTGGGCACGCTGGTCAATTAGGGAGTGCCCTCTTGCCCTCCTACCCTCAGGGGGTATCCTTGAAGGGGGGAGGTTTCCATGATGCTCATTCCGGACAACCGTCGGCGGGTCACCCTGCCTCCGTCCTTCAAGGCGGGCCAGCCGGTGGAACTGGAGCCTCTGGAGGATGGCACTTTCCGTCTGGTGCCCATGGTCGCCATCCCGGCGCACCAGCTCTGGGCATGGCGCCCTGAGGTCCAGGAGGCCGCGGAGAAGTCCCTGCGGGAATATCTCGATGGGAAGGGCATCGCCTTGGATTCTCCTGACGGCGAGGCCTTCCTGCGGAAACTGGATGGGCAATGAAAGTAGTCTGCCCGCCGGAATTTGTCCGCGAGGCCCTTGCGCAGACGGGGACTTTCTGGTCCTGCTGTGCGTAGAACCCGACCATGACAAGGCGTACCGCTGAGGCGTGGCCCAGGCGCTGGAGGACCGGGCCTGGACTTTTGCGGAACGGTTGTTCCAGACTGGTCCCATGGATCTGCTGAAATACCTCCCCGAAGCCACGGTCATCACCGGCGCCGATCTGCTGGAACCCTACCGCCGGGACGAGTCCCACGTGGTGGGCGCGCCGCCCCTGGCGGTGGTGAAGCCGCGCGGCCCGGCGGCCCTGCGGGAACTGGTGCGGCTGGCCAGGGCCGAAGGCTTCGGCCTGGTGCCCCGGGGGGCCGGCACCGGCAAGGCCGGCGGCTGCACGCCCCTGGGCCGGAACGTGGTGGTGGACATGGCCGAATACCCGGGCGCCATCCGGGTCAGCCGGCAGGACCTCTGCCTCTGGGCGCCCGCCAGCGCCATGCTCAGGGAGGTCAAGGCCGCCGCGCTGGCCGAGGGCCTGCGCTACCCGCCCGATCCGAACTCATGGGACCAGTGCGCCTTTGGCGGCACCTTGGCGACCAACGCCGGCGGCCCGGGGGCCTGCAAGTACGGAATGACCCGCCACTGGGTGCTGGCGGTGGACGCGCTCATGGCCGACGGCGAGGTGCACACCTTCGGCATCCCCAGCGTGAAATGCAACACCGGCCCCAGTCTGGCCCAGCTGCTGGTGGGCAGCGAGGGCATCTTCGGCATCATCGTCGGGGCCACGGTGCGCCTGGTGCCCGAACCGGCCCAGCGGCTCACCCTGCTGCTTCCCATGGAACGCTGGCACGATCTGCTGGACCTGCCGGGCCAGCTGGTAGGGGCGGGCTACCTGCCGGCCGCCTTCGAGTTCTGGGATCCTGCCGTGCTCCAGGAGCTGCGCGCCCACGGGCCGGAGGAGGCCCGCCGCATGCCGGGCCAGGCCTTGGCCCTGCTCGAGTTCGATGACCGGGACTGCCAGTCGGACGCGTTCCTGGAGGGGCTGGTCGACGCGCTGGGCCCGCTGGCGGAGCACCTCCAGTCCGCCACCGACGCCCGCCAGCGGGAGGCCCTCTGGGCCGTGCGGCGCCTGACTTCATCCCACCTGAAGGAGCGCTACCCCGGGAAGGTGAGCGAGGACATCGTGGTGCCGCGCTCGAGCATCCGGGAGTTCTTCCTGGCCCTGGAAGGCATGGGGCTGCCCATGGTCACCTACGGGCACCTGGGGGACGGCAACCTGCACGTGAACCTGCTCCAGGCCGGCGCCACGCAGGCGCCGGAGCTGGAGCGCCAGCTGATGGCCCTGTTCGAACTGTGCGTCGGGCTCGGGGGCGCCATCAGCGGCGAGCACGGCATCGGCGTGGCCAAGCGGGACGCCTTCCTGCACTTCGCCGACTCCTTCCAGCTGGCGGGGCTCAGGGCGATCAAGCGGGCCCTGGATCCGGACGGGATATTCAATCCCGGGAAGGTTCTGTAAGCGAGCATGATAGGGGATATACGGAGATTCCCCATGTCCATCCTGCTCGGTCACCGCGGCTTTTCCGCCCGCCATCTGGAAAATTCCCTGGAAGCCTTCCGCGCCGCGCTCGCCGCGGGCATGGACGGCTTCGAACTGGATGTCCAGCCCACCCAGGACGGGGTCTGCCATGTGCTGCACGACGATGATCTGGAACGCACCGCGCGCGGCCGGGGGATCCTGCGCAGGCTCAAATCCGCCGACCTGCCCCTGCTGAACAACGGGGAAACGGTGCCCCGCCTGGTGGACGTCCTGGCCTTGCCGGCCCGGCTGGTGAACGTCGAGCTGAAGGGGGAACCGGGATGGAAGCAGGCCCTGGCGGCGGTGGAGGCCGCGGGCGCCCTGGACCGGGTGCTGTTCAGCAGCTTCGAGCACAGCGAGGTCTTCCAGCTCTGGTCCGCCTGCCACGAGGCCCGTTGCGGGCTGCTATGGGAAGAGGACGAAGCCGCCGACCTGGACGCCGAAACCCTGGCCGAACTGCCCGCCAAGCTCACCTTCCACGTGCCCCTCGCGGCGGTGAAGGCCCGCCCGGGCTTCTGGGCGCCGCACCACGCGCGCCTGGCCGTGTGGGGCATGGCCAGCCCGAAGGAGGCCGAGGGGCTGGGGTTCGAACCCGGCATCCTGATCGCGGACGGGGTCTGAAAAAATAATTTCAACTTTGGGAACCTTGGATCTCTCTGGCGCATGAAGGTATAGGAGAGGGTTTCCGAACTCCCTCCCTGCGTTGCGGCCCAGGGGTGTCCGATTGGCTCCCGGACACATGGAAGGCGGCAGGCGTAGAGCAGTGGCGAAGAGAGGGCCCTCGCGCAAGCGGGGGCCTTCCATTTGGGATCTGGTATCTGGGATTGGGGATTGCTGCGTGGATTCAGAAGGCAGGGTCCAGGTCCAGGGCCTTGAGCAGGTCCCCCAGGAAGTAGAGGGAACCGCACACCAGGCGGATGGGCTCGGCCGGTTCCCGGAGCCGCCGGGCGGCGGAGGCGATGTCCAGCACCTCCAGGCCGGCCCCCCATAGCGCGCGCAGGGCATCGGCGCTGGCGTAGCGAGGGTTGTCGCCGCGCACCAGGGTGACCCCGGCCGGTTCCATGGTCTCCAGTTCGGCCTTCATGCCGGCGAGGTCCTTGTCGCCCATGGCGCTGAAGAAAAGGTGCGGCCTGACCCCGGTGGCCCGGGCATGGGCGGCCAGGGAACGGGCGCCGTGGGGGTTGTGCGCGCCGTCCATGAAGACGCCCGGAAGCCCGGGCACCGCCCACAGCCGGCCCGGCCAGACGGTGCGCTCGATGCCGGCCCAGGCCGCCGCTTCGCTGACGGGGAAACCAAGCCGGCCCAGGCCCCGGAGCGCTTCCCAGGCCGTGGCGAGGTTGTCCAGCTGGTGCCGCCCGGCCAGGCGCAGGCGGTGGCCCTGCACCAGGCTGTGGTCCCAGGCCAGCCGTTCGGCCCGCAGCGGCGGGGCGGGGCAGAGTTGCGGCCGGCATTCCAGCAGCGGCCACAGCCAGCCGGGATCCAGTCCCGGGCCGAGCACCAGGGGCCGGCCCTGGCGCGCGACGCAGAGCTTCTCCCGGGCGATGGCCTCCCGGGTCCCGCCCAGGTATTTCATGTGGTCCATCTCCACATTGGTGAGGATGCTCAGCACCGGGTCGCTGGCGTTGGTGGCGTCCCAGCGCCCGCCCATGCCCACTTCCAGCACCGCGAGGTCCACCCGGGCCTCCCGGAAGGCCAGGGTGGCGGCGGCGATCATCAGCTCGAAGTAGGTGGCCTGGAGGCCCAGGCGGGCCTCGGCGGCGAAGGCTTGGCCCAGGAGGCGGTCGAGGGCCGGCAGGGTCAGCGGCGCGCCGTCCACCCAGACCCGTTCGGCGGGGGAGACCAGGTGCGGCGAGGTGGTCCAGCCGACGCGCAGGCCGCAGGCCTGCAGGGCGCGGGTCAGGAAGGCGCCGGTGGAGCCCTTGCCGTTGGTGCCCGCCAGGAGCACCACCGGGTAGGCCAGGTGCGGGTCGCCCAGGGCCGCCAGGAGCCGCCGCGGATTCTCCAGTCCGCACTTGATGCCCCAATGGCCCCGGGCTTCCAGTGCCTGCAGATGGTCAGTCATGGGCTTCGGCCATCGGCCGGGTCATCCAGTCCAGGCTCAGGGCGATGAAGTCGCGCAGCTTGTCCCGGGGCACCACCTTGTCCACCATGCCGTGCTCCTGGAGGAACTCGGAGCGCTGGAAACCCTCCGGAAGGGTCTGCTTGATGGTCTGCTCGATCACCCGCGGGCCGGCGAAGCCGATCAGGGCCTTGGGCTCGGCGATGTTCAGGTCGCCGAGCATGGCGTGGCTGGCGCTCACGCCGCCGGTGGTGGGATCGGTGAGGATGGAGAGGTAGGCGATGCCGGCGCTGTCCAGCCGGGCCAACGCGGCGCTCACCTTGGCCATCTGCATGAGCGAAAGGGTGCCCTCCTGCATGCGGGCGCCGCCCGAGCAGCTGACGATGATGTACGCGGCCTTGCGCTCGAGGGCGCGCTCGGCCCCGAGCTTGAGTTTCTCGCCCACCACGCAGCCCATGCTGGCGGCCAGGAAGTCCCAGTCCATCACCGCCAGCACCACCGGGTGGCCCTTCAGGGTGCCCTGCACCACCAGGACCGCGTCATGGTCGTGGCCGGCGCCCTGGAGCCGGGCCAGCTGGTCGGCATAGGGCTTGGCGGCGTTGAAGTGCAAAGGGTCGGTCGAGCGCAGGGTGCCGAACAGCTCCTGGAAGCCGGGGTCCATGAGCGCCTCCAGCCGCTCCTCCACGCCGATGCGGAAATGGTAGCCGCACTTGGGACAGACATTGTGGGTATTGACCAGCTCGGCCCGGTAGATCAGTTCCCGGCAGGCCTCGCACTTGATCCAGAGGCCTTCGGGCACCCGTACGGTCTTTTCCTCCACCGCGATCTTCTGTTGCCGTTTCTTGATGAACCAGGACATGGACGCCTCTCTTGCTCCAGACCATTTACCGGCTGGACGGACCCTTTTTCAAGCCCTCGAAAAGACGATCCAGTTCCGCCTCGGTGGCGTAGTGCAACAGCAGCGAACCGCCCTTGCCCCGGGGGCGGATCTCGACCCGGGCGCTCCAGACCTGGGTCAGCTCCTCGGCCGCGGCCTTGAGGAAGACCGACTGGGGGTGATGGCGCCTGGCCTTGCCCAGGCGGGCCCGGCCGATCTGCTGGATGCGCGCCTCCAGGGCGCGCACGCTCAGCTGCCGGGTCACCACTTCGTCGGCCAGCTGGTCCTGGGTGCGCGGCTCTTCCACCCCCAACAGCACCTTGCCATGCCCGGTGGAGAGCTTGCCGGTCATGATGAGCTCCTGGAGCCGGGCCGGCAGGCGAAGCAGGCGCAGGGTGTTGGCCACCTGGGGGCGGGACTTGCCGACGCGGTCGGCCACCTGCTCCTGGGTGAGGCGCAGGTGTTCGCCAAGCTGGAAATAGGCCTTGGCCTCCTCGATGGGGTTGAGCTCCTGGCGCTGGATGTTCTCCACCAGGGCGAACTCCAGCAGGCGGTCGTCGGGAACGTCCTTCACCACCACCGGCACCATGGCCAGCCCGGCCTTGCGGGCCGCGCGCCAGCGGCGCTCGCCGGCGATGATCTCGAAGATGTCGCCCACCCGCCGGGCGATGATGGGCTGCACCATGCCGTGGATCTTCAGGCTGGCGGCCAGGTCGTCCAGCAGGCCCTCGTCGAAATGGGTGCGCGGCTGGTGCCGGTTGGGCACGAGGGAACCCACCGGGACCTCCCTTTGGCTGGCGTCCTCGGGCGCCATCTGGCTCATGAGGGAAGTGAGGCCTCGGCCCAGGGCGGGACGTTTGGGAATCATGCGGGTCCTCCTGACGTCAAGGTCTCTTCCAGCTCCAGCCACTCCTTGGCGAGGTTCAGGTAGGCCTGGGCGCCCTTGGAGCGGAGGTCGTAGAAGGCCACGGGCTTGCCGTGGCTGGGCGCCTCCGCCAGCCGGATGTTGCGAGGGATGTGGGTATGGAACACCTTGCCGGGGAATGCGCTGCGCACCTCCTGCGCCACCGCGGAGCCGAGGTTGGTGCGCTCCTCGGCCATGGTGAGCAGGATCCCGCCCAGTTTGAGGGAGGGGTTCGGACCGCGCTGGATCCGCCGGATGGTCTCCATCAGCTCCGCCAGGCCGTCCATCGCCAGGAACTCGCAGGGCATCGGCACGATCACCTCGTCGGCCGCGGTGAGCGCGTTCAGGGTGATCATGCCCAGGCTGGGCGGCGGATCGATGAGGATGAAGTCGTAGCTTTCCAGCAGAGGTTCCAGGGCCGTGCGCAGCACCTTCAGCTCGGGCAGTTCGAACAGCTCGAATTCGAGCTGGGCCAGGTCCTTGCCGGCCGGGATCATCTGCAGCATGGGCACTTCGGTGGTGAGGATGAGCGACTGGGCCGGGGCGCCCTTCATGAGCGCGAACGCGCCGGCCCGGTGGTCCGGCTTGGGGAAGCCAAGGCCGGTGGTGCTGTGTCCCTGGGGGTCGAAATCCAGAAGCAGCACCAGCTTCTCCATCATGGCGAGGGAGGCGGCCAGGTTGATGGCGGAGGTGGTCTTGCCCACTCCGCCCTTCTGGTTGGCCAGCGCGATGATCCTTGCGGTCATGTCATAACCCCGGGAGCATGTCGGGCATGGATTGACTTCGAAGCAACGGCGATCCCCAGCTGTGGAACATGCCAAAGTCTATCAGGTTCCACGCGGGATGGACCCGGGCGTCATCCGGGATGGCCTTCCGGGGCGTACGCTTTTCGACCGGCGCGCCGACCCACCGGCGCGTGAACGCCCAGGGTCGGCTTCGGCGGCTGCGCCGCCTCCAGGCGACCCTGGGGTTCACGCTGGGCCTTCCTGGGCATGGGGTGGTGGATTCGTCCCTTGTCCTTGAGACTGACGGTGAACCGTGGGCGATGGGTCCAGGCATGGGAAGACCGGCGTGAGAGCCTTGGAGCGCCTGGAGGCGGCGCAGCCGCCGAAGCCGCCGAAGCCGCCCAAGGATCGCACGCGAAGGTGGGTCGGCGCGAGGGGTGGGACCCCGGGCGCCGCTTGGCTAACGCTTGCTGGCGGGTTCGCGGAAGGTGTAGATGGTTTCGCCGGGCTTGGCGAGGCCCTGCTGGCGGGCGAGGGCTTCGTAGAGTTCGGGGTCCTTGGCGGCCAGACGGCGGACCTCCTGGCTCAGTTCGAGGTTGGAGTGGCGCATCTTCTGGAGCTGGACCAGCTGGTCGGCCAGCTCGGCCTCGCGCTTGCGCAGGCTGGGCACGCCGTCCGGGGACAGCAGGAGGATGGCGCCTGAGGCCAGCCCTGAAAGCACCAGCACGGTCCAAAGGGTGCTGGATTTCAGGAGCCAGGCGGTGGTCATGGAGCTAGCGATCGAGCCAGGGTCCGAAGGCTTCGCGTCCGGCGTAGCGGGCCGCGGCGCCCAGTTCCCATTCGATCTGGAGCAGGCGGTTGTACTTGGCCACCCGGTCGGTGCGGCAGGGGGCGCCGGTCTTGATCTCGCCGGAGCCGGTGGCTACGGCCAGGTCGGCGATGAAGGTGTCTTCGGTCTCGCCGCTGCGGTGGCTGATGATGGTGCGGTAGCCGGCCTTGTGCGCCATGTCGACGGTCCGGAGGGTCTCGGTGACGGTGCCGATCTGGTTGAGCTTGATCAGGATCGGCGTTGGCCACGTGCTCCTTGATGCCGCGCGCCAGGATGGCCGGGTTGGTGACGAAGATGTCGTCGCCCACCAGCTGGATCTTGCCGGCTCAGCTTTTCGGTCATGAGGCCCCAGTTGGTCCAGTCGCTTTCGTCGAAGCCGTCCTCGATGGTGACGATCGGGTGGCGCTCCACCAGGCCGGCGTAGTAGTCCACCAGCTGGGGCCCGGTCTTCTTCGCTCCGTCGATGACGTACTTGCCGTCCTTGTAGAACTCGTTGGCGGCGCAGTCCACGCCCAGGAAGACGTCCTTCCCGGGCTTGTAGCCGGCCTTGGCGATGGCTTCCTCGATGAGGCCGAGGGCCTCCTCGTTGCTGCCCAGGTTGGGGGCGAAGCCGCCTTCGTCGCCCACGCCGGTGGCGAGCTTGCGCGCCCTTGAGCACGCCCTTGAGGGCGTGGTAGACCTCGGCGCCCCAGCGGATGCATTCGCGGAAGCTGGGGGCGCCCACGGGCAGGATCATGAACTCCTGGATGTCCACGTTGTTGTCGGCGTGGGCCCCGCCGTTGAGGATGTTCATCATCGGGCACGGGCAGCATGCGGGCGGAGGCGCCGCCCAGGTACCGGTAGAGCGGCTGGCCGCAGGCCTTGGCGGCGGCGTCGGCGATGGCCATGGAGGCGCCGAGCATGGCGTTGGCGCCGAGCCGGCCCTTGTTCTCCGTGCCGTCCAGGTCGAGGAGGAGGTCGTCGAGCTCGGCCTGCTGGAACGGGTCCATGCCCTGGAGGGCATCCTGGATCTCGGTGTCGAGGGCCTGCACCGCGCCCAGCACCCCTTTGCCCTGGTAGCGCTTCTTGTCCCCGTCGCGCAGCTCGAGGGCTTCGCGGCTGCCGGTGGATGCCCCGGACGGAACCATCGCCTGACCGATGGTTCCGTCATTCAGCGTGACCCGGGCCAGGACCGTGGGATTGCCGCGGCTGTCCAGGATTTCAAGGCCGGAGATTCTGCTCAATCAACTTCATGGTTGGATCCATACACGCTGGGGGGCAGTTGAGAAAGAGAAGGCTACTTCTTGGCGACGGCCTTCTTGGCGACGGCCTTCTTGACCGGGGCCTTCTTGGCGACGGCCTTCTTGACCGGGGCCTTCTTGGCGACGGCCTTCTTGACCGGGGCCTTCTTGGCGACGGCCTTCTTGACCGGGGCCTTCTTGGCGACGGCCTTCTTGACCGGGGCCTTCTTTGCGACGGCCTTCTTGACCGGGGCCTTCTTGGCGACGGCCTTCTTGACCGGGGCCTTCTTGGCGACGGCCTTCTTGACCGGAGCCTTCTTGGCGACGGCCTTCTTGGCGGGGGCGGCCTTCTTCGCGACGGCCTTCTTGGCGGCGGGCGGCCTTCTTGGCCACGGCCTTCTTGGCGGCGGCGGCCTTCTTGGCGGCGGGCTTCTTGGCCGCGGCCTTCTTCGCGGCGAGCGGCCTTCTTGGCGGCGGGGGCCTTCTTGGCGGCGGCCGGCTTCTTGGCGGCGGCCTTCTTGGCGGCCGGCTTCTTGGGAGCGGCGGTCACTTCCACGGTGTCGGTGACGACCGGAGAAGGCGGTCTCGTCCGGCTGGTGGGTTTGTTCCATTGGGAACTCCTTTTTGCCCTCGCGGGCTGGTTTAGGGGTGTGGGCGGCGGCGCCGCCCGTTTTCTGTCTGCTGCCTGCCTGAGGACCCGCCGCGGCCTTTCCGGCTTGAGCCTTGACCGGAGGTGTCCTGCAAAACGTCCTGCCTGCCCTTGGTCTTGACGGGCTTTTTCGGGATCTCGACACCGGCCAGGATCTGCGCCAGTCGTTTGCCGGGATAGAACTCATCCAGCAGGGCGTCCCCGACCATGACGCCGTGCACGCCCATGCCTTCCAGCTGCTGGATCTGCTGGAGGGTGCAGACGCCCGCCTCCAGGATCCGGAGGCATCTGCTCTGGGGGACCTTTTCCATCAAGGCGAGCGCCTCCTCCCAGCGGGGCTCCCAGGTGTCCAGGTCGCGGCCCAGCACGCACACGATATCGGCATCGGCATCCAGCGCCCGCTTGAGGTCGGCATCGCTGGCCACCTCCACGATCACGTCGAGGTTCTTGGAGCGGGCCAGCTTCTGAAGGGCCACGAGGCGGTCCGGCTCCAGCAGGGAGGCCATGAGGAAGACCCCGTCCGCGCCCAGGATCTTGCTCTCCTCGATCTGGTACTCCTCGAAGATGAAGTCGTGGCGGAGCAGCGGGACCTTCACCGCGGAGCGCACGTCGGAGAGATGCTTGTCCTCTCCGTAGAAGAGGAAGCGGTCGGTGGCCACCGAGATGACCCGGGCGCCGTTCTCCACCAGGCTCTTGGCGTGGGTGGAGGCACGGTAGGCGTCGCGCACCTGGCCGCGCAGCGGGTTGCCGCCGGCCGTCTCGGCGATGATGGAAATGCCGGGCTGGCTCAGTTCTTCCTTGAGCGAGTGGTGCCCCTTGTAGGCATCCTTCACTGCCGCGGGACCTTTTTGCTTCTTGATCTCGATGTCCAGTGCCTTGAATATCTGGACTTTTTTCAACATTTACAACCCCCGGGTCCCATCGGTTCCAGACACGTTTGTGCGCGGGGAGTCGATTGGGAAGCTTCTTACTAGAATCCACTAAACCAGCGTTTCCAATACGGTCAATAGAATTGTGCAGGTTTTTTTCGATATTCTATTCGTGGATTTTGCCCACCTCAACGCTTTGCGGAACGCCGCGAAGGCGCGAGACTGCTACAACACAGGAGATTCGACCATGGAAGCCACGGTGCTCGACCACCCGCTCTGCCACCACAAACTGACGCTGCTGCGCGACGTGAAAACCCCTGGGAGCCTCTTTCGCAAGGTGATCGAGGAGCTCGGCCTCATCCTGGCGGTGGAGGCCACGCGGCATCCTGCCGACCGAGCCGGTGGCCGTGGAGACGCCCCTGGAGCGCACTCAGGGCCGCCGCCTGACTCAGCCTCGACCCGGTGCTGGTGCCGGTGCTGCGCGCGGGCCTGGGGCTGCTGCCGTCCTTCCTGCAGCTCATGCCCACGGCCAAGGTGGGCCACCTGGGGCTCTACCGCGACCACGACTCCCTGGTGCCGGTGCCCTACTACCGCAACTTCCCGCCGCTCCTGGAGGAGCGCTCGGTGTTCGTGCTGGACCCCATGCTCGCCACCGGCGGCAGCGCCTCGGAGGCGGTGCGCCAGCTGAAGACGGCCGGCGCCAAGAACATCACCCTGTGCTCGGTGATCGCCGCCCCGGAAGGGATCCGGCGGCTGCAGGCGGACCACCCCGACCTCCGGGTCGTGGTCGCCGCCGTGGACCGCCAGCTGAACGAGAAGGCCTACATCCTGCCCGGCCTGGGCGACGCGGGCGACCGGCTGTTCGGCACGCTGTAGCGGAAGCGCCCGGCGCAGTCCCGGGCCCTTGCCCCTACCGAGATAGGCGCTGGACTGACGGTGGCGTCCGTTGTTCCGCCCGTCGTGCCCTGCGGTTGGCTTCGGGTTCCGGGTTCTTGCGCCGACCCACCGGTGCGTGAGAGCCTTGCCGCATCCTCGTCGGCTTCGCCTCCTGCGGGTGCGCCAAGGTCTCACGCTGTCCTTCCCCGCCTGGGGTGGGGGTTCCTTCGGTTGGCGGCATGGGGGCGAGGGGGCCGCTTCCTGGGATGCCCAGGGTCCCGGGATGGTTGTTTTGAAATTTGTTCAATGTAACGAAGACGAATCGACTCGTCCATTGGGGGAAGGAGCAGCGTGGCCGCTTGCATCGCCCGGAGCGCAGCGAGGACGTTGCAAGCGGATCACGCGCCGGTGGGTCGGCGCAAGAACCCGGAACCCGAAGCCGACCGCAGGGCACGACGGGCGGAACACTAGGCCAGGATGTTCACGCCCGAGCCCTGGCTGATCATCTGGCTCATCTCGGCGGCGGTGGTGGCTTCGATGGACAGGGACGCCTTCAGGACGCTCGCGGAGATCTGGGGCCTGACGGCAGCCTGGGACTCGGCCGAGGCGGCGGCCGGGGTCGGGTTCTGCCCGGCCGGCGCGATGGCGGCCTGCGCGGCCGCGATGTTCTGGGTGAGCATGCCGGCCGCAGCCATGCTGGTCGAAGAGAGTCCCATGGTGCCTCCGGTCGTCATTCGACTCTTCGGCAGATCCGGATCAGAAGATGAGGGGTCGGGGCCTTCCCGGCAACCATGAATTTAATGTTAAAGATCCAGCGGCCCGGATCCGAAACATTGAGTGTCGGGGGGCCCCCCACAACCCATCAGGCAACACGGATGTTGCCCAACCACATCAGGAGGATGTAATGACTTCAATTCTCACCAACGTGACCGCCATGGCCGCCAGCCGGCAGCTGGGCCTCTCCGCCGATGGCATGCAGTCGACCATCGAACGCCTCACCACCGGCAAGCGCATCAACAGCTCCGCCGACAACGCCGCCGGCCTGGCCAATGCCGACCAGTTCAACGCCGAGTCCATCATCGCGGCCCAGGACGTGCAGACAGCCAATAACGGCTATTTCGCGGCCCAGGCTTCGGATGGTTACCTGCAGGAGGCGACCAACCAGGTCCAGACGCTGGTCCAACTCTATGCCGGCGGCAACGGGTCAACTGCTGAAGCGTCGTCCGTGCTGGCGGACGCCAACGCCGCCATGACGAAGGCCGGGCAGTCTACCCTTTCCGTCACCTCCCTTGCCACCGCCACCACGGCCCTGGCCACGATCGACACTGCGCGCGGCACCTTCGCCGCGACCATGGTCAGCAGCCAGAGCACGGCCAACCTGGACGGCATCGAGCAGGAGAACGCCACCGCCCAGCAAGGCAACGTCATGGACGCCAACATCGGAGACGAGGTGGTGAACCTGACCAAGTGGCAGGTGCTTTCCCAGACCGGCACCAGCGCCCTCAGCAGCGCCAACCAGTCCAGTCAGTATGTCCTGGCCCTCTTCCGGTAAATCCGTGATTCCAACCTCCGGGGGGCGGGCAACTGGCCCGCCTTCCGGCAGGTAGGTAAGGAGCGATGTCGTGACCGATCAAGTCAGCCCCCTGGGAAGCCTGGCTGCAGGGTCGCCGGTTCTGTCTTTACCTATGGCAAAACCAACGGCAGGCCAGGGCAATGCGAGTCCCGCCGGCAGCAATGCCGCCAATGCCGACAATGGCAACGGCACTCCCGGCACCGTCAACGCCAATCAGGCCGCCGCGGCCAGCGCCCCGTCCGGCAAAGCGGCGAAGGTCGACACGAAGCAGATCAATGCCCAACTGCAGGCGGCGAACACCAGCCTCGAGTTCAAGGTGGACCAGTCCAGCGGAAAATCCTATTTCAAAGTCGTCGACGCCTCCACCGGCCAAGTCATCCGCCAGGTTCCTTCCGCAGAGGCCTTGGCGATGGCGCAGAAATTGCAAAACTTTGCCGGCAGCCAGAACCCTTCCGGGATCCTGGTGGACGAGGAGGGCTGAAACCCTCTGGTGGCGGGAGGTAACAGATGTCCAGCACAACCAGCATCAGTTTCCAGGGCATTGCGTCTGGCGTTCAGACGGATGCCCTGGTGTCGGCAATTATGGCCCAGGACAGCCTGCCGTTGGACAACCTGCAGGCCACACAGACCGAGAACAACAACGAATCCAGCGCCCTGACCACCCTGCAGACGGACATGACCGGCCTGGCCACCAGTCTGCAGACCCTCCAGTTCTCTTCGTCCGGTTTCAACGCCAGGACCGTGACCAGTTCCGACACCGGCACCAGCGTCTACGTCACCGGCACTGCCACCGGCACCACGCCGGGCAACTACCAGGTGCAGGTCGACACCGTGGCCACGGCTGGGCGGATCGTGCCCACCCTGCAAGGCAACGGCGACCCCAACCTCGCGGTGGCGGACCCCTCGGGCGGAGGCACCTCCCAGATCTACACCCCGGGGGGGACCCCGGCCAGCTTCGCGATCCAGGGCACCGACGGATCGGTCAAAGTCGTCACCTTGAACGCCGGCGACAACAGCCTCAACGGCTTGGCGAGCGCCATCAACGCCGCCTATGCCGGAGCCGCCCCGGGCGCCGGCGTGACCGCCAGCATCGTGAACACCGGGTCAGGGGCGACGCCGTACCAGATGGTGCTGACGGCCAACTCGACCGGGACCGGGAGCACCAACGGGGTGGTCTCCATCGCCGATGTCACGAACAACGACGGATCCACCACCGACAACCTGATCGGCATCGCGGCGGGCACCGTGGACAGCCTGGCCGCGCCCACCACCATCAGCGGCGGGCTGACGTCACCGCCGGCCACGAACGCCGTGTTCACCCTCAATGGCATCCAGCTCACCCGCCAGACCAACACCGTGACCGACGCGGTGCAGGGCCTCACGCTGAATCTCCAGCAGGGCGGGGAGACCGCTCCTACCACGCTCACCGTGGGAGAGGACACGGCCACCATCAGCGATTCGGTGCAGGCGGTGATCACCAGTTACAACAGCCTTGTCGGCACCTTCAACTCGGATACCAAGTCCACCCAGGCCTCCACCGGCGACATCATCCCGGGCGCATTGGCCAACGATCCGACCGCCGCGCAACTCATGAGCCAGATCCAGCAGGCCTTCACCGGCGTTCCCCAGGGGCTGCCGGCATCGAGCGCCTACCAGTCGATCGGAGACCTGGGCATCACCGAGAATTCAGACGGAACCCTTTCGATGGACTCCGACACCTTCTCGACGGCCATCACCAGCAATCCCAACGCCGCCGCGGCCATCTTCAACTTCACGGGCACGACCAGCAACGGTGTGGCGAACTTCGTCCAGGGCGGCGGCTCCACCACGGCCCAGAAAATCGCCTTCAACATCACCAGCTACGATGGCGACACCGGCTCCTGGTCGGGGACCCTGGCTGCGGACGGCGGAACACCCATCGCCGTGTCCGGGACCAAGGGCGGGAACGTCACCGCGACGGGAGGCGCCCCCCTGGGATCCTTGACCGGGCTCGAACTCGACGTGACCGGGACCGGAACCGGCACACTCTCCCTCACCACCGGGGTGGCCCAGTCGACCCAGAACGTCATCAACAACCTCACGGCCTTCGACGGGCCGATCTGGAACACCCAGCAGAGCATCACCAGCGCCAATGCGGACCTCGCCAACCAGATCTCCGCCGAGCAGCAACTGCTCTCCGCCACCCAGAACCAGCTGGAGAACCAGTTCGCCTCGATGGAAGCGAGCGTCGCCCAGATGAAGGTGGCCAGCGCCGGCATGGTCTCTTCCAGCACCTCGTTCTGAGGTGGACCCCGTGCCTGACGGGAATCATCTGAAGATGCTCGAAACCGCCCGGGAGCTGGACCGCTCCGGCCGGCGCGAACAGGCGGTCGAGGCGTACCGCCGCTTCCTGGAGGCCGAACCCGGAAACGTCGAGGGCTGGGCCGATTTCGGCGGTCTCCTCATGGTGACGGGGTGCCTGGAAGAGGCCCTCGAGGCCTGTGCCAGAGCCCTCAAGCTGGACCGGAGCTGCCTGGTGGCCAGCATCAACGCCGCCTGCGCGGTGATGCACCTGGGCCGTCTGGACGAGGCGGCCGGCCGGTTCAGCCAGATCCTGGCGCTGGCCCCGGAACGCAACGATGCCCGCCTGGGCCTGGCCGAATGCCTGGTCAAGCAGCATGCCTTCGACGGCGCCACCCAGGTGCTCAAAGCCATGCTCCAGCAGGATCCGGCCAGCATCCAGGCCCATCAGATGCTCGGGCAGATCTTCCACCGGCTGGGCCGATGGTCCGAATTCCAGAAGGAGATTGACCGCCGGATACGCATCGTGCCCGACTGCCCCTACGTGGACTACGAGCGGGGCTATCTGGGCCTGCTGTCCGGGGACATGCCCGGTGGCTGGCGCGGATTCGAGGCCCGCTGGCGGGTGCCCAGGCTGGTCGCCCCGCAACGCAGTTTCCCGCAACCGCGCTGGGACGGAGCCGGGTTCCAGGGCAAGACTCTGCTGCTCTTCCATGAGCAGGGCTACGGCGACACCCTGATGTTCGCGCGGTTTGCGCCCATGGTGAAAGCGCTCGGCGGCAGGGTCCTGCTGGAGGTGCAGCCTGCATTGGCGGAGCTTGTCGCCACCTGCCCGGGCATCGATGCGGTCATCAGGCACGGCGATCCGATTCCGCCCTTCGACCTGCAACTGCCGCTGCTTTCCTTGCCCGCGGTGTTCGGCACGAAGCTGGAGACCATTCCGGCCACGATTCCCTATCTGGACATCCCCGGACATGTGCCCAACCGGGAATGGATCGTCCGGGTCCTGGCCGCGGCCAACCGCTGCGTCCGGGTCGGACTGGCCTGGGCGGGCAACAGCGCGCACCGGAATGACGATGTCCGCTCCATCCCGGCCGCCAAACTCCGGCCCCTGGCCGCACTGCCGAACGTGTTCTTCTTCGGGTTCCAGATCCAGGCCCCGCAGCCGGCGCCCCTGCCCGGTTTTGTCGACATGGGGCCCTGGCTGAGCAATTTCTCGGACACGGCCTACGCCTTGGGCGGCATGGACCTGGTCATCACAGTGGATACCGCGCTGGCGCACGTGGCGGGAGCCATGGGCATTCCGACCCTCCTCCTGCTGGCCTACGGTCCGGATTGGCGCTGGATGATGGGGCGGGACGACAGTCCCTGGTACCCATCCATGCGGATCTATCGCCAGTCCACCCCCGGCGACTGGGATGAGGTGATCCGCAAGGTGGTCGGCGATCTGTCCGCAGACTCCGACTGGGACTGATGCATAGGATGGCTGGTACGGGGATTGCACCGACAGGCCGCAAAGGGGGAAAACGGGCTCATCGCCTCACATGGGGTGGCCGATAGGTAAAGGGTGGAGGGGAACATGCAGGGATATCCGAATCCGAACGCCACGGACATGTATATGGGCCAGAGGCTGCAATCGGCAAGTCCGGAGCAGCTGGCCGCCATATTGCTGGAGGGTGGGCAGAGATACCTGACCCTGGCCCTGGACGCCATGAGCAAAAATGATGTTCCCAGCAAGGCGCGCTGCGTGAACCGCGTGTCCGACTTCATCGGGGAGCTGTCCTTGCGGCTGAACTGGAAGGATGGCGGCGAAGTGGTCAACAACCTGAACAAGATATACAAGATGTGGATGGATGAGCTGTTCGACGCGGCCCGCAAGAACCAGCCGGCACGCCTGGAACGGATCCGCAGACAGATGGGCAACATGCGCGTCACCTGGGAAGAACGGCATCGGAAGAACACGATCGCCCAGCAGCCCTTGACGCCACGCGCCTCTTTGGATCTGATGGTGGGATGAGCGATCGGGACGTCATCGAGGCCCTTGATGCCATGGAACGGATCCTCGAGTCGAAGGACGTAAGCGCGCGCACCTTCGCAGCCTGGCAGACGCAATGGAATGCGGCCATTGCATCGGCCGAGCGAGGCCCAGGCTGGGCCGAGATTGCCCAGCGCGCGCGCCTCATGAGCAAGCGCGTGGATCTGGCCATGGTGGGGGTGATGGCCGATCGCGACGCGGTGAGCAAGAAACTGCACCAGATCGCCGCGGGCCGAAGGGCGCTCAAGGGCTACGCGCCGGCCAGGCGCTGATGAGCGTGGTCCAGGCCGAAGCGGGCGCCTTCTTCGACCAGGGATACGCCCACCTCCGGAACGGGGAGTACGGCCCGGCCCAGGCGTGTTTCCGGGCGGCCCTGGACCTCGCCCCGGCCTTCCTGGAGGCCCAGGTGAACCTGGCCTGGGCCCTTGAGCAGGAAGGGTTCCTGGACCAGGCGGAAGCCGGCTACCTGCGGGCCCTGGAGCTGGATCCGAAGTCCCTGGGAGCGCACCGCAACCTGGGGGTCCTGCTGGTGCGGCAGAAGCGCTTCCAGGAGGCGACGGCGGTGTACCAGCGGGCCCTGGGGTTCCACCCGGGGTCCGCGTCGCTGTGGACCAACCTGGGCGTCCTCATGGCGGACCTCAAACGCGAACCGGAGGCTGAGGCCTGTTTCCGCAAGGCCCTGAACCTGGATCCGGACTTCAGGGGGGCTCACTACAACCTCGGCTACCTGCACCTGCGCCGGGGGCAGTTCCTTGAAGGCTGGCGCGGCCGCGAGGCGCGGTCGGGGTCGGCCTTCGCCGGGCAGTTCACCTTCCCCCGCTGGCAGGGCGAAGACCTGCGCGGGCGCTCCCTGCTCATCGCGGCCCAGGCCGGCCACGGCGACATGATCCAGTTCTGCCGCTACGCGGCGGAACTCAAGGCGCTCGGCGCGTCGAGGGTCGGGGTGCTCTGTCACACCGCGCTCAAACGCCTGTTCCACGGCCTGGACGGGGCCGACCAGGTGTTCGGCCTGGACGGCCCGCTGCCGGTGGCCGGCTGGGATTGCTGGGCCCAACCCCTGAGTCTCCCCCTGCACTGCGGCACGGTGCTGGAGACCATTCCCGCCGCGATCCCCTACCTTCATCCCGACCCCGGACTGGTGGCGGCCTGGCGCGCCCGGATGCCCGCGGATGGGCCACGGATCGGCCTGGTCTGGAAAGGCAGCGCCAGCTTCGAAAGCGACTCGGACCGGTCCCTGGCTTCGCTGGCGATGCTGGAGCCGCTGGCGCGGGCGACCAGCGCGCGCTTCATCAGCCTGCAGAAGGGCGCGGGCGAGACCGAGGCCAGGCAGCCGCCGCCGGGCCTGGATGTGCTCGACCTGGGCAGCGCGATGGAGGACTTCGCGGACACCGCCGCCATCATGGCCAGCCTGGACCTGGTGATCTCCGTCGATACCGCGGCGGCGCACCTGGCCGGCGCCCTGGGACGCCCCTGCTGGGTCCTGCTCCCGGACTACCGCACCGACTGGCGCTGGCTCACCGGGCGCGCCGATTCCCCCTGGTACCCCACCATGAGGCTGTTCAGGCAGTCGGATGGGGGGTGGCCTCCGGTGATCCGCCAGGTGGCCGACGAACTTGCCGCCTGGACATGACCCTGCCGGCGGCGTGCGCCTGCCTACCCTTTGTCGGCGTCCCCCAGGGCTGACCGGAACCGGTTGAACAGGGACCTCGACTCGGCCGGTGGAGGCTCCGGAGGTTCGCCCTGCAGGCTGCCGAAGTCCACCTCGTCGGGAATGGCCGCGGCGGGGTCGAACTCCTGGGCCTTCTGGAAGCAGGTCAGGGCATTGGTGCGGAATCCCTTGCGGTAGTAGATCACGCCGGTGCCGATCCAGGGTTCGGCGGCCCGCGGCTGGATCCGGGAGGCGCTCTGGAACGCGTTGATGGCCCGGGCGGCCCAGGCCGGATTGGACATCCTGAGGTTGCCCAGGAGCAGCCACACGGCGTAGGCATGGTCGGAATCGGGATCCAGCTGCAGGGATTGCTCCAGGCATTGGATGGCCTCGCCGATGTGCTCCTGGGCCTGGTGCTGCCTGGCCTTCCGGAACAGGCTGCGGGCCCGCTCCCTGGGGGAGGGTTCGGCGGAGCCGGCGGGGGGGGCCGGCTCTTCGGCAGGCGGGTTCGAGGGCCGCGCAGTGCCGCGGCCGGGATCCCGCTCGATCCGGGGATTCGCGACCGGGCCGGCCTGCGCCTCGGACGGCTGCGGGGCGGCGGCCATCGTGAGGGAGGGCAGCTCGCCCTGGGTCAGGGTCAGCGCGCCGACCGCCCACAGGATGAGGAAGATCCGCGCCGCCTCCTCCTCGTGCAGCCCGCTCAGGGACAGGAAGGTGTCGAAGCTGATCGGTTCGCAGCCGAGGAACGACAGGGCGTAGGCGGTGGCGGGGTTGAGCGGCAGATCGGACAGCGCGTCCAGCAGCCCGGGGATCCCCTCCCAGGCCCATTCGGACTGGCTCTGCAGGAGGTCGAAGGTCGCGTCCAGGTTGTGCGCCTCCAGGAAGGTGCTCCAGACGAAATGGCGGTGGTCCATCGCCAGGTGCAGGTCTTCGCTCAGCGTGGCGCCCCCGGCGTCGGGGTTCCAGGCCAGCTGCAGGATCGGATGCTCCAGGGCGTTGATCATCACCTGTTCCTGCAGGCGCCGAAGGTGCGCGTCCCGTTCCTCCACGGTCAGCACGCCCGCCTGGATCACCCTTTCGCCCAGCCGGCTGCGGTCGCAGTTGGCCAGCAGGTCGTTGAGCCCGGCGAAGTCGAGGATGCCCTGCCTGAGCAGGTAGCTGCCGAACTGCTCGCCGGCGGCGTCGCTCTGCAGGTAGACCAGCTCTCCGCGGAGCCAGCGCAGCCGGCGCACCCCGTCGTTCTGCTCCAGCACCAGTTCGCCGTCCAGGCGCTGCTGGCGCACGGCCGCGAGCAGGATCGGCAGATGGGCGGACTGGGGGGTTGAGGTCACCATGGCTCCTGGCTGAAGGGCATCGAAGAACAGAACCTGAGCATATTATGAAATCTGCATCGAACACCAGCGCTGCCACATCTGCCGGAAGGAGGCTTCCATGGTCCGGGCGAAGCGCTCGCCGTCCATGAGGGGAGACGCCTCCATGCGCGCGCGCAGCCCGGCCCGCAGGCCGGCCAGGCGGGGCAGGTCCCCGGCCAGGGCGGTGGCGATGCGCACGAATCCGGCGTCGGAGTCCGCCGCCAGTTCCCGCAGGTCCAGGTTGCACAATTGGCTCCAGCCGGCCCGGCCCACGACGGTGGCGCCCAGCCGGGTCACCACCGGCACCCCCATCCAGAAGGCGTCCAGGCTGGTGGTGTGGCCGTTGTAGGGAAACGTGTCGAGGCCCAGGTCCACCCTCCGGTGCAGGGCCAGATAGTCCAGGCGCGGCCGGAACTCGGCGAATTCGACCCGGCCCGCATCGACCCCGCCCCGCGCCAGGCAGTCCAGGACCCCCTCCCGGTGGCTGCCGGGCTGGGCCATCAGGAGCAGCCGGGAGCCGGGCACGGCCATCAGCACCCGCGCCCAGAGGGCCAGCACTTCCGGGGTGACCTTGCAGAAGTTGTTCAGGGAGCCGAAGGTGACGAAACCGTTGGCCAGGGCCGGCAGGGGTCCCGGCTGCGGATCGGCCGTCAGCGGGTCGTAGCACCAGAAGGTGTCGCGCAGGCGGATGGAGGTTTCCGAATACCAGTCGTCGTGCTCCCCGGGCGGGTCCAGGTAGGGGTCGGTGAGCCTGTAGTCCATGGCCGGGAGCCCGGTGGTGCCCGGGTAGGCGAGCCAGGCGGCCTGCACCGGCGCCGGCTTGCGGGCGAACAGGCCAGGGCGGTTGTTGGACATGTGCATGGTCAGGTCCACCAGGATGTCGATGCGGTCCGCCCGCACCAGGGCGGCCACTTCCGGGTCCGACATCCGGGAGATGTCGCGCCAGGCGTCGGCATGGCCCCGGATGCGCAGGGTGACGGGGTCCGGCCGGGGCACGTGGGCGTAGCAGAAGATCTCGAACGGGCCGTGGTCGTGGTGGGACAGCAGGGGCAGGGTGAACAGCGACTGGCAGTGCTCCCGGAAGTCCGGCGAGACGTAGCCGACCCGCAGCCGGCGCCCGGGGTCGGGGTCGTTGCCGTGGGGCGCGGGGGAAGGCTGGGCATGGGCCCGGCCGAAGGCCTGGTTCTCGCGCAGGATCTCGGCCGGGCTGCATCCCGGCAGGAAGCACAGTGCATAGGCGAGGTTGCTGTGGTTGACGGGATCGTCCGGGTCGAGTTCCAGGGCCCTGCGGAAGCTGGCGATGGAGGCTTCCATCCGGCCGATGTCCTTGAGCAGGTTGCCCAGGTTGCAGTGGGTGACGGCGAACTCCGGGCGGCTGCGGACGGCGGCCTGGAGCAGCGCGACGGCGTCGTCCATGCGGCCCAGCTTGCGCGCCGCGGCGCTGGCGTTGTTGTACGCGTCCATGGCGTCCGGCGTGGTCCGCAGCACGGACAGGTAGGCGGCCAGGGCCTCCTCGTGCCGGCCCATGGCCTGGAGCGCGTTGCCCAGGTTGTTCCGGGCGCCGGCGTGGCCGGGCGCCAGGTCCAGGGTCCTGCGGTAGGCCTGTTCGGCCTCGGCGTTCAGGCTGGCGGCAAGGGCGGCGTTGCCCAGGTTGTACCACGCGTCGGCGAAGGCCGGCCAGCGGGCGACGGCGCCCTTCAGCACGGCCAGCGCCGGGTCCACCTGGCGGTCCAGCAGCAGGGCGTTGCCGAGGTTGCTGTGGGCGAGGGGGAAATCGTCGCGCGCCGCCAGCGCCCCGCGGAAGGCCGCGACGGCCTCGGGGACCCGGCCGGCATCCTGCAGCACGATCCCGAGGTCGTTCTGGGCCTCGGCGCTGTCGGGCCGCAGCGCCGCCGCCCGGAGGCAGGCCTCGATGGCCTCCGGGCCGCGCCCAAGGGCCCTGCAGGCGGCGCCGGCGCCCAGCCAGGCCTCGAAGCACTCGGGGTTGAGCTGGGCGGCCGAGCGGAAGGCGTCCAGGGCCTCCGCGGACCTGCCGAGGGCTTCCAGGGCCTGGCCCAGGCTGGCGCGCGACCACCAGGCCGCGCGGTCCAGGGACACGACCCGGGCGAGGGGGGCCAGGGCCGGCTCGAACTGTCCGGCCTGGATCAGGAGGACGCCGAAACGGTGCAGGGCGGTGGCGTGATCCGGGCTGGCGGCGAGCACCTGCCGGTAGCCGGCCGCGGCCTGTTCCAGGCGGCCGGCCATATGGTGCCCGGTGGCCGTTTGCAGGATTTGTTCCAGGTCCAGGTCTGGCACGGGCCCCCCCGCCGCTCGATGCTCGTTATTGTGGCCGAAATGGGTCGGATCGGTCGCGTTATGATGACGGTTTGAGCGGGAGAGCCCCTTGCCATCAGCCCAAGCCAGCGCGCCTTCGCCCCTGGAAGGGGGCCTCGGCTACCGGTTCCAGGATCCCGGCCTGCTCCGGACCGCCCTGACCCCGCCGTCGGCCGGCCTGCCGGAGGACAATCAGCGCCTGGAGTTCCTGGGCGATTCGGTGCTGCACCTCGCCGTCTCCGTCCTGGTCTACCGCGAGCACCCCGACTGGGCGGAAGGGGCCCTGTCCAAGCTCAGGGGGCTTCTGGTCTGCACCGACGCGCTGCACCAGTGGGCGCTGGATCTGGGCATCGAGCTGGGCCGGGGCCCGCGCTCGCCGCGCAAGCCCGGCGCCGTGGACCTGCGCAACCCCCTGGCGGACGCGATGGAGGCGCTGCTGGCGGCGGTGTTCCTGGATGTCCGGGCCCGGGGAGGGGACGCCTTCGGCGCCGTGCAGGGCATCGTCGAACGGCGCTTCCTCGGCGAGGTGCGGGAAGCCTATCGTGGGCATCTGGGAGGCCCGGGACAGCAAGACCACCCTCCAGGAACGGGCCGCCGCCATGGCCCTGGCGCCTCCGGTCTACGAGCTGGTGGAGCGCGCGGGCCCGGACCACGCCCCAAGCTTCACCGTCCGGGTCACCCTGGGGGAGCGCGCCGCCACCGCCACCGCCGGCACCCTGAAGCGGGCCCAGACGGAGGCCGCCCGGACGCTGCTGCAGAGCCTGTGAGCGCCCGGGAACCGTCTCTGTCCTATAATGGCGGTATGGGGTAAGATCGCTGGATCCCCTGAGGGAAAGGTATACGCCTTGAAGCTGCTTCCCACCCTGCACCTCCAGAACGGATTGGCTGTCTCCATGTGCGGAGCCGGCCTGGCCCCCAGGAAACCCTGCGATCTGCTGGATGTCCTGCTCGACCATGGCTTCCACCGGCTCGCCCTGGTGGACGTGGACGCCGCCGCCGGCCGCGGCCACAACCGCGACCTGATCGCCGGCATCATGCACCAGTTCCACCGGGGCAGCACCAAGGTTTGCATCCAGGTGGGCGGGGGCATCCGCAGCTCGGACCAGGCCCAGTTCTTCCTGGACAACGGGGCCGCCTGGATCATGGTGGGCACCCTCATCCAGCGTTCGCCCCTGGTGGTGGACCAGCTGCTGGCGCGGTTCCGGGACCACCTCACGGCCGGGGTGGACGCCCGCTGCGGGGAGATCCAGTCCTCCGGCTGGCGCGAGCCGGCCCCCATGAAGCCGGATACCGGCCGGCCAGCGGATCCGCGACCACGGCTTCAAGCGGATCCTGTTCACCGACATTCCCGCCTGCCCCGGGGCCGAGCCCGACTTCGGGACGGCCCGGGTCCTGGCCCAGAGCGCGCACATTCCCCTGTTCATGGGCGGAAGCATCCTGACCGGGGCGCACCTGAAGCTGGCCCAGGAGGTTCCCGGCCTGCAGGGGGTCGCCCTGGACGCGCTTTCGCTCGTTGAAGATTCGGATCTGCTCGGTTCCCTCGACCTCGCCCATATCTGACCTAGGAGGGGGCGTGGCTGGTGAAGTCGCTTTCATGGCCCAGCTACCGGAGGCGGACCGGATCCATTTCAGGAACCTCGCCCTCATCCGGCCCCAGGTGCCCACCGAAAGCCAGCTGCTGCTGGTCGAGAGCCTGGCCCGCAACCTCGCCTCGCCCCGGCTGCTGACCCTCATCGCCCGGACGCCCCACTGGCTCGTGCACGGCCCGGTGCTCCAGGCCCTGGCCGAGAACGAGGCCACCCCGGAACCCCTGCGGCGGGACCTGGAACTGGCGGTTTCGCTGTTCGACCTGGTGCGGGATCTGGACCGGGCCCCGGCGGCCGAGAAGGAGGAGCGCGCCGAAGCCGTCAAGCAGCTCTACCAGCAGCTGCCCCTGGAGCTCAGGTCCATCGTCAAGCAGCAGGCCAAGCAGCTCGCCCGGTCGGTGCACGCCTCCGGGCTGACCATGGACCTGCCGCCCGCTGCCTCCGGGCGACCCGGACTGGGAGGCCCTCACCACGCCGCCCCGCGGGCCCGCCCGCAGCGCCCGCCCCTTCCGCTGTCCAAGCAGGACCGGCTGGCCCGGGCCGAGAGCACACTGATCGCCGAGGACCTGCAGGGAGTTCCTGCTGGACCCGGATCCCGGACCTGCGGGCCGCCGCGCTGCGCAACCCGGCCCTCTCCGAGGAGGTCCTGGTGCCGGCCCTGCCCGCAGTGCACGGTGCCGGAGCTGTTCGAGGAGACCTACGCCGAAGCCCGGTGGTATTTCCGGGACCCGGTGCGCGGACGCCATCTGCGATTCGCCCCACTGCCCGGAAGCCATGGCCAAGAAGGTGGCCCATTCCCGGGACCTGGTGGACCTGCTGGAGCAGGGGACCCAGAGCCGGCCGGCCCTGCACCGCGCGGTCTGCCTGTTCACCCAGCTGGACGAATCGGAGTACCAGTACCTGACCCTCTGGGCCAAGCGCAGGGCGCCCAACATGCTGCGGGTGATCAAGATCTTCTTCGACCGGCTGCAGCGCCGGCGCGCCAACCAGGCCAGCGGCATTGCCGCCAGCACGGGCGAGGGCCGCTGGGTCTCGCTGAAGGAGCGGGTCTACATGGCCAACCAGGCCACCCAGCCCGACCAGCTGATCGCCGCCCTGCGCGACGCCGATCCCGAAGTGTTCAACGCGGCGCTGGAGAACCGCGGGCTGAAGGCCCAGGACCTGGTCTCCGTCATCCCCGGCCTGGACGGCCCCCAGGCGGAGAGGGTGGCGGGCCACCGGGCCTGGAGGCGCCTTCCCACGGTGTGCGAAGCCCTGGTGCACAACCCGCACCTGAGCGTGCGGACCTCCCTGGACCTGCTGCGCGGCCTCAAACAGCCGAGGATCCTGCTGGACATCCTGCGCGACCAGCGCCTGCCCCACCTGGAGGTGAAGCAGCTGGCCCTGGAGAAGCTGCGCGCGACCTACCAGGAGATGTCGGTGCCGCACCGGATCCTGGCCCTGCGCGCCAGCGGCGGAGAGCTGCTGCGCCACCTCCCGCAGGAGATCCTGGACGACGCCGAGACCCTCACCTGCTGGTGGCGGACCGCCAGGTGGACCCGGGCATCCTGCTCCGGCTGGCACGCTACAAGCAGACCCCGCGCGAGATCCTGGAGCTCATCGCGGCCCACCCGGTGCTCATGGCGCATCCGGCGGTCATGTCCGAGCTGCTGCTCAACCCCAAGACCCCGCGCCAGGCCTCCAGCCGCATCTGGGGCCTGCTTTCTGAGAGCGAGCAGCAGCATCTGCTGCGCAGTCCGCATCTGCCCGCCCCGCTGCGGCACATGAACTAGACCCGCCCTGCCGCGGCACTTGAACTAGAATAGGTACGGAGCCCTGATGATCTTTGCCCGCTCGATGCTGCTGAGTCTGGTCCTGCTGGGCTGCCAGGCCCGCCGGCCCCAGGCGCCCGACTGGGTGCGCAGCGCGCCCGCCGCGGCGGTGGCGGCGGTCTCCTTCCGGGCCGATTGGGCGATGGAGCAGCCGCGCCTGGGCGACCTGCTGGAATCCTACCCCCTGGCCGGGCGGTCCGTGGACCTCCTGCTGACCCGGGCCCGGATCAACCTCTGCCAGGCCAACGGCCGCCTGACCCTCTACCTGTCCACCCCGTCCCAGCCCGGACTTGATCCAGCGTACCTGATCCAGCTGAGCGGCTTCCCGGATCCCGGCAAACTCCAGGTGGCCATCGCCAACGCCTTCGCCGTGGACGGCCTGCAGTCCATGGACAACAGGGACCACGGACTGTTCGTGATCCTGGACCTCGCCTCCGCCCACATGCGCGCCATGGTCGACGGGGAGGGCCGGGTCTGGCTGGGCGACAAGGCCGCCCTGGCCAGGCTGGGCGAGCCCGGGGCGCGGAACGAGGCGCTGGCGGCTTCGGTGGCCTGGACCAGCGCGGCGGACGTGGCCCAGGGCTTCATCCGTCCACCGGAGCTGCTGGACGATCGCAGCGGCCGGCTGCCGGGGCAGCTGGCCCGGAGCCTGCCTGCCGGCATCCAGTCCGTGGCCTGGGGCATGTCCCCCGGTTCCGGCCAGGACCCCTTCAACGGGTTCGAGCTGGCCATGACCGGATCCGACGCGGCGGTGCAGCGGGTGGAACCCTGGATGCAGCGTTTCCTGGCCGCCGTCGGCACCAACCCGGGCTCGCTCGCCCAGCCTCCGGAACTCCTCCAGGAAGCCGCGCGCATCGGCCTGCGCTGCCAGCTGTCCCAGGAGCAGGTCGACGCGGCGATGGCCAGGCTCGACCAGCCGCGGCTGCCCTGCCGCTAGACTGGGTTAAGCTGGTTCAATGTCCTCTTTTCTCCGCTTCTTCCGGGAACACCTCAAGCGCTTCCTGCCCCTGATCGCGGCCGGGAGCCTGCTGCTCACCCTGGCCGGCGCCTGCCAGGGCATCCTGATCGCCACCCTGCGCTTCGTCCTGGGCGACAGCCTGAGCATGGGCGGGCCGGTGGATTCCACCAGCCTCGCGGTGCGGGCCAAGGTCTGGATCATGTCGCTGCTGCCCGACGCCTCCCACCTGAAGCAGGAGACCCTCCTGATCCCGGCCTTCATCGTGCTCATGTTCATGCTGAAGGGGGTCCTCACCTACAGCGGCACCCTGCTCATGGTGCGCTCCGGGATCCGGGCCACCCTGACGCTGCGGGAGCGCCTCTTCTCCCACCTGCTGCGCCAGGAGCCGGCCTACTTCCAGCGCCACCCGGTGGGCGAGCTGCTGCAGCGCTGCATCTCCGACGTGGGCGCGGTGCAGGGCATCGCCTCCAACCAGTTCGCCGACGCGGTGCGCGAGCTGACCATGGCCCTGGCCATGCTGGGCACCATCATGGTCATGAACTGGCGCCTGTCCCTGACGCTGTTCATCGCCGGGCCGCTGGTGGTGCTGCCCATCAAGAAGCTCAGCCAGCGCATCCGCCGGATCAACCACCGCAACATGGAGGCGTCCAGCCGGCTGCTGCAGCGGCTCAAGGAGGTCTTCAGCAACATCCGGGTGGTGCTGGGGTTCGCCCGGGAGCCGTTCGAGGAGGAGCGCTTCCACCAGCAGAACAACGAGCTGTTCCGGCTGATGATGAAGTCCGCCCGGGCCCAGGCCGTGGCCCACCCGATCATGGAGCTGGTGGGGGGCCTGCTCCTGGCCGGGCTGCTCCTCTACGCCGCCACCAGCATCCGCGAACGGCGCCATGACCGGCCCGGGGTTCCTCGCCTACATCATCGCCGTCTACGCCTTCTACGATCCCATCCGCCGGCTCACCAAGCTCAACAGCGAAGTGCAGGTGGCCCAGGCCAGCCTGGACCGGGTCTACTCGGTGCTCGACCGGAACTCCCGGATGCCCATGACGGCGGCGCCGGTTCCGGTGCCGGACCAGCCCCAGCGGCTGGCCTTCGAGGACGTGCACTTCGCCTACGACGGGAAGAACGGCCGGAACGAGGTGCTGCGCGGGATCAACCTGGAGGTGCGCAAGGGCGAGACCGTGGCCCTGGTGGGCGGCTCCGGCGGCGGCAAGACCACCCTGGTGAACCTGGTGCCGCGCTTCTTCGACCCCACCAGCGGGCCGGGTGACCCTGGACGGCATCGACCTCCGGGACTTCGACCCGCGCGAACTGCGCCTGCGCATCGGCATCGTCACCCAGGAGACGCTCCTGTTCATGGACTCCATCCACGACAACATCGCCTACGGCAAGCCGGCCGAGCGCGAGGCGGTGGTGGCGGCGGCCAGCAAGGCCCACGCCCACGGCTTCATCACCGCCCTGCCCAAGGGCTACGACACGCCCCTGGCCGAGACCGGCTCCACCTTGTCCGGCGGCCAGCGCCAGCGCCTGGCCATCGCCCGGGCCCTGCTCCAGGACCCGCCCATCCTGATCCTGGACGAGGCCACCAGCGCCCTGGACACCGAAAGCGAGCGCGCCGTCCAGGAAGCCCTGGAAGTGCTCATGCAGGACCGCACCACCCTCGTGATCGCCCACCGCCTCTCCACCATCCAGCGGGCCACCCGCATCTGCGTGCTGAACCGCGGCCAGGTGGTGGAGATGGGCGCGCACGAGGAGCTGCTGGCCAGCAAGGGCGAGTACGACCGGCTCTACCAGCTCCAGTTCCGGAGCATGAAACGCTCGGCCTTCCACTTCGACCTGCCGCCCGGGCTGATCGCCCAGCACCCCGCGCCCGACCGGGACGGCGCCCGGCTCCTGGTGGCGGATCCGGCGGACGGGAGCATCCGCCACCGGACCATCCGGGACCTGCCGGAACTGGTGCCGCCCGGCGCGCTCTGCGTGCCCAACGACGTCAAGGTCCGGCATGCGCGGCTCCTGCTCCGGCGGGCCGGGGGCGGCGCCGGGCGAGGCCCTGCTGCTGCGGGCCCTGCCCGAGGGCGGCTTCGAGGCCCTGGTGCGCCCCGGCGCCCGGCTCAAGCCCGGCAGGCGGGCCAAGGTGGTGGATCCGGCCACGGGCCGGGTGCTGGCGGAGCTGCAGGTGGAGGCAGGCCCTGGACGAGGGCCTGCGCCGAGGTGCGGGTGCTGGGTCCGGACGGCGACCTGGACTGGGACGCGGTGGACCGCGATCGGCCGGATGCCGCTGCCGCCCTACATCACCCATCCCGCCGGCGCCGAGGACGAGGGCCGCTACCAGACCGTGTTCCGGGCCGAAGCGGGCGAGGCCGTGGCCGCCCCCACCGCCGGCCTGCACTTCACCGAGCGAGCTGATCGCCGCCCTGCGAGGCCCGGGGCTGCCTGTGGCAGCCCGGTGCGGCTCCACGTGGGCCTGGGCACCTTCCGCCCCATGACCGCGGAGGACCTCGCGGACCACGTCATGCACGAGGAGCGCTACGAGATCCCCGAGGCCACCGCCGAGGCCCTGGAGCCGGTGCTGCGCGGGCGCACCCGGCCCCTGCTGGCGGTGGGCACCACCAGCCTGCGCACCCTGGAGGCCGCCTGGGACGGCGCCGCCCTGAAGCGCGGCGGCGCCACCCGGCTCTTCATCCAGCCCGGCTACCGGCTGCGCACCGCCGACCTCCTGCTGACCAACTTCCACCTGCCCGAGAGCACCCTCTTCGTCCTGGTCGTCGGCCCTGCTGGGCCTGGATTTCGCCCAGGAGGCCTATGCGCGAGGCCGTGCGCGAGCAGTACCGCTTCTTCAGCTACGGCGACGCGATGCTGATCCTCAACGCCAGGGCCTCCGATTGACCCGCGTTCCCGACTTGCGCCAGGGTCGTTTTTCCGGGAGCGTTCCGGCCTTCCGCTCCTTCGTCGCTCCAGGCCGGAACGCTCCCGGAAAAACGGAGAGCGGAAGCAACGGGTCGCGCCGGCAGATCGATCGGAAGGCCGGCTTCCCCGCATGTGTGGAACACAAGCGCAACCAACCCTCCATCAACCGCTTCGTAGGGTCGCGCAGCGACCCATAGGAGCGGACAGGGCGCCCGATTGGGACCCGGCCCTAGAGATAATCCATCAGCTGGCTGATCACCGGGATCCGGTGGCGCTTGCCTTTGCTGGCCTGGAGGACGGAGGTGACCGACATGCCCAGGCACCACAGGAGCCAGATGGGCAGGAGGAAGCGCACCGCGAGGGGGCCGACCATCGGGAAGAGGCCCATGATCAGCAGGGCCAGGGCGACGGCCACCTCGACGAAGGCCAGCAGGACCCCCTGGCGGGCGTGCCAGAGCAGGTCCTCGTCCTCGCGGCAGCGCAGGTAGGGCACGAAAGCCCAGGGGCCGGCATAGCAGAGGATCAGGTCCCTCAGGCGCTCACCCTGGTAGAGCGGGGCGGGAACATCCAGCGGCACGGCGCGACCTCCTTGGAAACATCATAGACTCCATGTCCGGGCTCCGCCCGGTCATGGAGCGGGGGCGTGCGGATGAGACGCATGCGTCGAATCAGAGCGAGCCACGCGAGCGCGCGGTCCCCCCGCAGAGATATCAACCGCCCTTCAGGAAGAGCATGAGGGCCATGCCCGCCATCAGCGCGGCGAAGCCCCGGCGCAGGCGCGGGGCGCGGGTGCGGACGGCGATCCTTGCCCCGGCGTAGGCCCCGGCCATGAAGCCCACCGCCACGCCGCCCAGGGCGACCCAGGGCAGGCCGCCGCCGTGGCTGGCGTAGACCCACACGCCGGGCAGGCCGATGGGGGCCAGCATGAGCACCAGGCTGGTGCTCTGGGCCTCGTGCTGGGGAAGGCGCAGCAGCCAGACCATGAGCGGAATCATCAGGATGCCCCCGCCGATGCCGAGCAGGCCGGAGGCGAGGCCGCCGATGAAGCCGATGGCCAGCCCGGGCAGCCAGCGGTTCCACGGGAGCGGGGCGGCACTGGGCCGGGAATCCCGGGCCCGGGTCTTCTGCAGGAAGGTGCGCACCGCCAGCGCGGCCAGGACGCAGGCGAACCCCACCCGCAGCGGCGACTCCGGAATCCGGTTGGCCACCCCGGCCCCCAGCCAGACCGCGGGCAGGAACCCGGCCGTGGCCGTCAGCACCAGCACCCAGTGGATCATGATGCCGTGCCGCTTCATGTAGACCACCGCGGGAAGCCCGTTGGGCAGCAGCAGCGCTGCCAGGGCGGTCCCCTGCGCCTGGTGCTGGTTCAGGCCCAGGACCAGGCCCAGCAGGGGGATGAGCACGATGCCGCCGCCGATCCCGAACAGGCCCGACAGGACGCCTCCGCAGGCGCCCGCGCCGAGGCTGGCGATCGCCGTGAACCATGCTGAACCCATGCCCGCCTCCAGGAAGTCCATCCAGGATCGTACACCGCGATTGATGATTCAAGCGATGGTTGGGGTGCGGACGGCACTCATGTTCCAATGGAGGGGATTGGAATCGTGAAGCCATGCAGATCAAGTTCTCCGAAGATGTGATCCTCGACAGCCGGCGCGCGATCCTGCTGCGCGCCAGGAGACCCTGGTGCTGGCCGACCTGTTCCTGGGCCTGGGCGCGGCCCGGCGCAAGCGGCCGGACCCGGTGCCCAACGGCCAGCACCACGAGATCTGGGAGCGCCTGCTGGGCCTGCTGGAAGACTTCCAGCCCAAGCGGGTGGTGCTGCTGGGCGACATCAAGCCCAACCAGGGGCACCTCGAGGACGACGAAGCCGAGGAGCTGCGCGCCTTGTTCCAGAAGCTGCGGGGCCACGGCCGGGAGGTGATCCAGGTGGTGGGCCATCCCGAACGCGCCTGGGGGCCCTCCCTGGAGAACACCGGGATCCAGCCCATGGACTCCTACCGGGTCGGCGCCAACACCCTCATGCACCGGCGGCGCATCTTCGTCTACCCCCGGCACGATCCGCCCACCGGCTTCTGGATCAACGGCGGCCTGCACCCCCTGTTCGCCCTGCCCCTGGCGGGCCCCGACAGCGGCGAAGGGCTGGATCCGCTACCCCGCCTTCCTGTACACCGGCTTCGCCATGGTGATGCCCTCCTTCGTCTCCTACGCCCAGGGCTGGGAGGTCATGCAGCCGGAGCGCCTGCCCAAGCAGGCCCGGGCCTGGAAGGTGGTGGGGGACTACCACATCTCGCCCATCTCCCTGGCCGACCTGCCCAATCCGCCCGATTCCCAGCGCCTGGCGGCGCGCCCCCAGGCCAAGAACCGGCGCAGGGAGGACGCCGGCTGATCAGAGCATGCGGCGGTGGTAGTTGATCTGCCCCAGGTGGTAGCCCAGATGGGCCACGAGGTTCATCAGGAACTGCCCGGTGGGCAGGCGGTGGCCGCCCATCGGCACGGGGAACTCCCGGGACAGGACGGCGGGGTCCAGCGTCGCCAGGGTCTGCTCCACCGACTTCGCCGCGGCGTCGATCTCCTGCAGCACCTGCGCCCTGGGCAGGCCCCGGGCCGCGAACTCCCGCTCCCGGTCGCGCACGTAGCCGGAATGGCCCAGATGATCGCCGATGAACGACTGCAGGTTGCCGGCCAGGTGCAGGGCGAGGTTGCCGCCCGGGTTGGCGATCCCGGGCAGGGGGCGCCACAGCGAGGCCTCGTCCGGGTACTGCTCCACTTCCCTGCGCAGCGCGGCCAAATCTCGAAGCAGAACCGCTTTCAGTTCCTGGATCATGGTTTTCGAAGGCTCCGAGCACCATGCTAGAACCCGACCGGGCATCCGGCAATCCCGAAGGAGGGACATTCTTTCCTGCTAAAGCATCCCCTTTTCCCGCATCCAGTCGTCATTGAAAATGGTGCTCAGGTAGCGCGAAGCGCTGTCCGGGAAGAGCACCGCCACCCGGGCGTCCGGGGCGAGCCCGGGGGCGATCTCGCGCAGGGCCTGGAGCACGGCGCCGCTGGAGCCGCCCACGAGGATGCCTTCGCACCGGGCCAGTTCCCGGGCGGCCAGGAAGGCTTCCCGGTCGGTGACCTGGACCATCTCGTCGATCACGTCGAATTCGGCGCAGCCGATGATGAACTCGTCGCCGAGCCCCTCCAGCAGGTAGGGGGCGGCGCAACCCGGCCGGCCGGTGCGGAAGAACGGGGTGAAGACGCTGCCTTCCACGTCCACCGCCACGATCTTCACCGCGGGGTCGCGCTCCTTGAGGTAGCGGCCGACCCCGCCGATGGTGCCGCCGGTGCCCATGCCGGCGATGAACACGTCGATGCGGCCGTCCATCTGGTCCCACACCTCCGGGCCGGTGGAGCGGTAATGGGCCTCGTTGTTCTCGCGGTTGTTGTGCTGGTCGGGGAAGTAGCAGTCCGGCGTCTCGCGGGCCAGGCGCGGGGTGATGTTGTTGTAGCTGTCGGGGTGCTCCGGCGGCAGGGAGGTGTCGACCCTCACCACGTCCACGCCCAGGGCGGAGAGCATGTCGAGCTTCTCCTTGCTGGTGCGGTCGCGCACCACCGCCTTCATCCGGTAGCCCTTCTGGATGGCGGCCAGGGCCAGGCCCATGGCGGTGTTGCCGGAGGAATTCTCCAGGATCACGTCGCCCGGCTGGATCCGCCCGTCCCGTTCGGCGGCTTCGACCAGGTACTTGGCGATGCGGTCCTTGCTGCTGCCCATGGGATTGAGGAATTCGAGCTTGGCGAACACCTGGAACGGCAGCCCGGCCACGACCCGGTTGAGCCGGACCATGGGGGTGTTGCCGATGACGTCGAGGATGCTGTCGTAGCAGCGCTTGTCGCCCATGCTCAGATCCCGGCCACCAGTTCGATCTCGACCCTGGCGCCCTTGGGCAGCGCCGCCACCTGGACCGTGCTGCGGGCCGGCCTGGCCCCGCCCAGCAGCCGCTCGTAGACGGCGTTGAAGGCGGCGAATTCGCCGAGGTCGGTGAGGAAGACCGTGGTCTTGAGCACCTTGGACCAGTCCGTGCCGGCCGCCTCCAGGATCGCGGTGAGGTTGGCGATCACCTGCTCGGTCTGGGCCTTCGATGGGGCCGCCGACCAGCTCCATGGTGGCCGGCACCAGGGCGATCTGCCCGGCGGTGAACAGCAGGTTGCCGAACACCTGGGCCTGGGCATAGGGACCGATGGCGGCCGGGGCGCTGGGGGTGCTGATGGTCTTCATGGGCGTTCCTGGCCGTCAGTTTTTGCTCCACCGGCGTTTCTTGTTATGGCGCCAGGGTTTGGCGACGGGCGGCGCGGGGATGGGGGTTTCGAAGGGCGAGGGCGCGGGAGGAGGCGCCTCGGGGGGTTCCGGATCCTCCATGGTGTCCACGCCCTCCTCGATCTGCATCTGCACCACCTGGGCGGTGCGGTGCATGAGCGCGGCCAGGCACAGGCTGGCTTCGATCCGGGCGTGGGGCAGCGGCCCCAGCTGGATGAACACGGAAGGGTCGGCGGGGATGGTGCGCGGCAGGGCGATGTCCGGCAGCGGCACCGGGGGCGCGTCGTAGGTCTCGTCGGGCATGCGGAACCAGGGCTCGGCCATCTCCCGGCGCCGGGGCAGCAGGTCGACCACGGAGACCACCTTCCTGGGCCGGCCGCGCTTGCGCGGGGCCTCCACGGCCGGGACGTCCATGCGCGCCTGCAGGGCCTCCAGGACCTCCTCGCGGGTGCGCCCGCGCAGGTCGAACAGCAGCCAGGGGTCCCGGTCCAGGGCCTCGGCCATGATGTAGCAGACGGCGGCGACGTGCTTGCACGGGTTGGCCCAGTCCGGGCAGTCGCAGTGGGTCTGCAGCTCCTTGGGCACGCGCGGGTAGAGGCTGGCGCCGGATTCCCGGAAGGTCTCGTCCAGCCCCTGGGGCATCTCGCCCGCCAGCAGCGAGGCCACGAACCGGCCTCCTGGTGGATCCGCTCCAGGGCCTTCTCCCACTGCCCCGCGGTGAGCGCTGGCAGGCCCAGGGTGACGTTGTAGGTCTTGCGGCCGTGCACCTTGGCCTGGATCTCGCCGGGACTGACGGTGAAGTGGCTGACGGCGCCCTCCTCCGCGTACTTCTTGCCGCGCGGCAGGCGGTTCTCGAAATCGTCGCCCAGCTGCTCCAGGGCCGTGATCCACAGGCGGCCCCACCAGGTGGTGCCGAAGCGCTCGCTCAGCATGCTCACGAGATCACCCCTTTGCGCAGGACCCTGGTCTTCTTCTTGAGGGCCGGCCTGGCTCCGGGCGGCCGCCCCCGGGCGGGCCTGGGCTCGGCCGCCGCGGCGGAGGCCAGGGCCGGCTCCTCTTCCTCCAGGGGCTCGGGCTCATCCTCCCCGGTCTCCCCGGTCGGGGCGGCGAGGGCCGGGGCGGGACGCCCGTGGCCATTGCCGTTGCCGTTCGGCTCGTCCTCGCCCATGATGTCGGCGTCGGGCTCCAGCAGCACCAGGCGGCGCAGGGCGTCGTCGTCCAGCTCGGTGAGCCAGCCTTCGCCGGTGCCCACCACCCGGTCCGCCAGGTCGCGCTTGGACTCCAGCATCGCGTCGATCTTCTCCTCCAGGGTGCCCATGGTGATGAGCTTGTGCACCTGGACGTTGCGGGTCTGGCCGATGCGGTAGGTGCGGTCCGTGGCCTGGTCCTCCACCGCCGGGTTCCACCAGCGGTCGAAATGGAAGACGTGGGTGGCGGCGGTGAGGTTCAGGCCGACGCCGCCGGCCTTGAGGCTGAGCAGCAGCACCCGGGCGCCGTCGGCGTCCTCCTGGAAGCTGCGCACCATCTCGTCGCGCTGCTCGCGCGAGGAGCCGCCGTGCAGGAAGGGCGGCTCGAAGCCCAGGACGTCGTTCAGGTGGATCTGCAGGCGGTCGCCCATCTCCTTGAACTGGGTGAACACCAGCGCCTTCTCGCCGCTCTCCAGCACCTCCTCCAGCATCTCGGTGAGCCGCTCGAGCTTGCCGCTGCGCCCCTTGTAGGGCCCGGTCTGCTTGAGGAACTGGCTGGGGTGGTTGCAGATCTGCTTGAGGTGGGTGAGCAGGGCCAGGATCCGGCCCGCGCCGCTCGATGCCCTGGGCCGCGGCCAGGTCCTGGTCCATCTGCTCGACCCGGGCCTTGTAGAGCAGCGCCTGCTCCTTGCTGAGCTGGGTGTAGACCTTCATCTCCAGCTTGTCGGGCAGGTCCTGGATGATGGTGCGGTCGGTCTTGAGCCGGCGCAGGATGAAGGGGCCGACCCGCTGGCGCAGCTCCAGGGCGGCGTCGGGGTCGCGGTACTTCTCGATGGGGGCGGCGAACTGGTCCTTGAAGGAGGACTCGGAGCCCAGGTAGCCGGGCAGGGCGAAGGCCAGGATCGACCACAGCTCCAGCAGCCGGTTCTCGATGGGCGTGCCGGTGAGGGCCAGCTTGAACGGGGCCTTGAGCCGGCGCACCGCCTTGGCCTGGTACGACCCGGCGTTCTTGATGGCCTGGGCCTCGTCCACCACCGCCATGCCCCAGGCGCGCGCGCCGAAGATCTCCTCCTCGCGGCGGATCACCCCGTAGGTGGTGAGCACGATGGTGTGCGGGCGGAACTCCCGGGGCAGCCGGTCGCGGTTGTTGCCGTGGTGCACGAAGACCGGCAGGGTCGGGCGCGAACTTGGCGATCTCGCGCTCCCAGTTGCCCAGCAGCGAGGTGGGGCAGACCAGCAGGGTCGGGGCGCCCCTGTACGGGCTCTTCTGCTGCCGGTGCAGCAGCAGGGCCAGCACCTCGATGGTCTTGCCCAGGCCCATGTCGTCGGCCAGGATGCCGCCCAGGCCGAGCCGGGCCAGGCCGTCCAGCCAGGCCAGGCCGCGCAGCTGGTAGGGGCGCAGCTGGCCGATGAAGCCGGCGGGCTGGGTGATGGGCTGGTCGGGCAGGATCTTCAGCTCGTCCAGGGCCGCGCCGAAGTCGCCCGCCGCCTCCACCTCGATCGCCTCGCTGACGCCGGGGATGTGCGCGGTGCCGGTGAGGGCCGCGGCCAGGGCCTCGCCCCGGCTCATGCTTTCGAAGCCGGCGCCGCGGCTGGCCTGGATCACCTGGGTGATCTGCTTGAGGGTCGCCGGGTCCAGCGCCACCCACTTGCCCTTCCAGGCCACCAGCGGGTGCTTGAGGCTGGCCATCTGGGCGAAGTCCTGCAGGTCCAGGGTGTCGTTGCCCAGCATCAGGGACCAGTCGGCGGAGACCGATCCGTCCAGGCCTTCCTGGCACCGCCAGGTCCTCGCTTGCCGCCAGCTGGCGCGCGCCGAGGCGCACCTTGGCGCGCAGCCGGCGCGCGCCGCCGAATTCGGCCAGGGCTTCGGGGATGTGCACCAGGAAGCCGGCCTCCTTGAGCTGGGCGGCGCCCCGGGTGAGGAACTCCCAGGCTTCGGTGGGGCTGAGGATCAGGTCCTCGGGCTGCTTGCCGGACAGCGTGCCCTGCAGGGCCGGGAAGAACGGCACCGCGCGGGCCAGGCCGCGCAGCAGCACCTTGCGCGCCTCCAGCACCTCCGGTTCGATGGAGGCCTCCCACAGGCGCGCCACCGGGATGATGTCGCCCTCCTGGGTCTCCAGGCCCACGCGCAGGATCCAGCCGCCTTCGGAGAGGCGGTCGGCCTCCTGGATGGCGTCCCTGCCCGGCGGCACCGGCGGCGCCTCCAGCTTGAGGCTGGGGCGGATCCACTGGACCCGGGCGCCTTCGCTCCACTGCTCGAGCTGCTCGCCCAGGGTGCGCTCGGTGATGCCGATGGTCGGGAATTCGTTCATGGGGTGGCTGAGGGCCACCATCAGCCGGTCGTCCCAGGGCAGGCGGTCGCGCTTGTGCCCGCGCAGGCGGTGGATCAGGCCGAGCCTGGGGTCCTCGCCCTGGCGCAGGGATCCGGCCACGAAGCGCACCAGGAAATCGGCGCCGTCCTCCAGGAAGGCGCGCAGCACCAGCTGCCCGCTGGGCGGCATGGCCAGGTCGTCGTCCAGCTCCTCGGTGTCCAGGGTGCCCAGGGCCAGGCCCTTGGTGAAGGTCCAGCCGTCGTCCTCGGGGAAGCCCAGCACCGAGGGCGGCATGGACTTCAGCAGGAGGTCCATGGCCGTCGCGGTCGGCCGGGCTGGTCAGGCTGATGCCCCAGGTGGCGCGCCAGGGGTTGCCGCGGGTGTCCAGCTGGGGCAGCAGGGCGCCGCGCAGACCAGGGACTGGAGCAGGCGCAGGGCCGACGCCCCAGAAGGCCAGGCTGCCCCCCACCCGCTCCGGGTCGGTGGCCATGGAGGCCAGCCAGGGCAGGGCCCGCTGCCAGCGCAGCGGCACCGTGTGGGTCTCCACCAGGCGGCCGTCCGGCAGGAACACCCGGGCCCGGGCCGGGGTCAGCCGGTCCCGGCCGTGGAGGTTGCCCGGGCAGGGCGCGCAGGGTCCGCTGCCAGTCCGGAGACCGAAGCCTCGCCCATGAAGGCAGAGGAGAAAGCCGCGATCCAGTGGACGATACTGAAGGATGGGCCGGGTCATTCAGTTACCCTTTTCCTGGGAGCAGCACGTATGAAAATTGGATTTGCTAGCGATCATGGCAGGTTATGACCTCAAGGAGCGCCTGAAGGCGTGGGCCCTCGCGCAGGGACACGAGGCGGTCGACTTTGGAACCGATGGTCCAGCCTCTGTGGATTATCCGGATTTCGCGCACCGGGCAGCGGCTGGGATGGACAAGGTGGGAACGCCTGGTTCTGGTCTGCGGTTCGGGGATCGGGATCAGCATCGCGGCCAACCGCCATGCCAACGTCCGTTGTGCCCTGGTGACTTCCCCCGAGCACGCCAGACTGGCTAGACAGCACAACGACGCAAACGCCATCGCTTTCGGCCAGCGGCTGACGGATCCGCTCCAAGCTGAATATTACCTTAAAACCTTTCTGGAAACCCCCTTTCTCGGGGGCCGCCACGAAAATCGCGTGAAAAAGATCGAACCGGACGCCCAGTCATGATGAGAAATGCCTGACGAAACAAGGAATCTGCGCCTGGAGACCGGGGTCCAGCTGCACGCCGACGGCTCCTGCCTGGTCCGCTCGGCGACACCCACGTGCTCTGCTCCGCCAGCCTCGAGGAGCGGGTCCCGGCCTGGATGAAGGGCCAGGGCCGGGGCTGGATCACCTCCGAGTACGGCATGCTGCCGCGCAGCACCCACACCCGGACGGACCGGGAAGCGGCCAAGGGCAGGCAGCAGGGCCGGACCGTGGAGATCCAGCGCCTGATCGGCCGCAGCCTGCGCCAGGCGGTGGACCTGCAGGCCCTGGGCGAGCGCCAGATCACCCTGGACTGCGACGTGATCAACGCCGACGGCGGCACCCGCTGCGCGGCCATCACCGGCGCCTGGGTGGCCCTGGCCCTGGCCCTGCGCGGTCAGCGGCCTGGCCGCAGGCGCTGGTCCGCCAGGTGGCGGCGGTGAGCGTGGGCATCCTGGAGCAGGATCGAGCCGGCCTGCGCCGCGGGCTGATCCTGGACCTGGAGTACGAGGAGGACCACCGGGCGGCGGTGGACTGCAACCTGGTGGCCGCCGACCGCCGGATCCGGCCTGGAGATCGGTGGAGTTCCAGTCCACCGGCGAGGGGCGCAGCTTCAGCCGGGCCGAGGCGATGGCGCTGCTCGACCTGGGTCTGGCGGGCTGCGTGGCGCTGATGGCCGCCCAGCGCGCGGCCCTGGCATGAGAGGCTGGGGGGCCGCCTGGGCGGCGCTCGCCGTCGCGCCCTGCGTGGCGCCGGCCGCGGCGGCCACGGCGCCCTTCGAGGTGAAGGTGATCCCGCCGGACTTCGTGTTCCGCTTCGCGCCCCGGGTGGAACTGCCCGGACGGCCCTCGCTGGCGCTGGTGCTGAGCGGCGGCGGCGCCCGGGCCGTGGCCCACATCGGCGTGCTGCAGCGCCTGGAGGAGCTCGGCGTGCCGGTGGACAGCATCACCGGAACCAGCGCGGGCGCGCTCATGGGCGCGCTCATGGCCGTGCGGCTTCTCGGGCCAGGAGATCCAGGAGCTGTTCACCCGGGTGGATTTCAACCGCGCCTTCCTGGATCCGCTGCTGCGCAGCCCGGGGCGCACCCTGCAGGAGGACGAGGCGGAGAACGGCACCTTCCTCTCCATCCAGACCGAAGGCGGCCGGCCTTCGTTCGCCCTGTCCCTGCGCGACGGGGTGGAGATCCAGCGCACCCTGGAAGGGCTGCTGGCCCGGGGCGCCTACTTCTCCGGCGGCAGCTTCGACCGCCTGAAGGTCCCGCTGCGGGTGGTGGCCACCAACCTCGATACCGGCCAGGGGCGCGATCTTCGACGACGGCGACCTGGTGGAGGTGCTGCGCGCCTCCATGGCGGTGCCCGGCGCCTTCAGCCCGGTGCTGATCGGCGGCCAGCATTACGTGGACGGGGCCCTGGTGGAGAACCTGCCCGGTGTTCGTGGCCAGGGACAGCTTCGCGCCCGGACCTCACCCTGGCGGTGGACGTGAGCTCGCCCTTTGAGAACGCGCTCGGTCTCCAACTTCTTCTCCCTCGCCGCGCGCAGCCTGGACCTGGTGGTGGAGCGCCGGCAGTGGGAGAGCCGCGCCGCCGCCAGCATCCTGGTCCGCCCCGAGCTGAAGGGGGTGGGCTTCACCGACTACGGGCGCGGAGCTGCCGGCCCTGGTGGCGGCCGGGCGCAAGGCGTTCGACGCGCAGCTCCCGGCGCTGAAGGCCGCGATGCTGGACCCGCTGGGCGGCGAGGAGCTGCTGCCGGCCCGGCGCGCCGTGTTCGAAAGCCCGCGGCCCCTGCCGCCGGCAGCCGCCGGCCATGCTCGCCCGGGTGCTGCCGGCGGGGCGGCCGATCCGCCGCCAGGACGTGCTGGTGGCGCTCCAGCAGATGCTCCTGCACGGCTGGGCGAAGGAGGCCAGGGCGGCCGTCGTGGCCCAGGGCCGCGAGCAGGTGCTGAGGTTCGAGTTCACCCCCTTCGCCCGGGTCGGCGCGCTACGAGGTGGAGGCGCCCGACGCCTGGCGCGGGCAGCTGGAGGCCGGCCTGCGCGAGCCGCCTGCCCCTGGGGGAACCGTTCAACCCCGAGGCGTTCGGCGCCTTCGTGGGGGACTGGGTGCACCGGATCGTGATGGACGGCACGCCGCTGGTGGACGTGCGCGGATCCGGCTTCGACGACGCTTCCGGCGTGCTGAGGCTGGTGGTGCGCGAGCCGGTGCTCCGCACCATCTCGGTCCTGGGCGGCAGCAAGGCGTCCGAGGCCAGGTACCTGAAATCGACCCTGTCCGGGCTGGTCGGCAAGCCGCTGCACGCGGTCCGCCTGCGCCAGGAGATCGACCTGGCCGAGCGCCGGCTGCAGCTGATGGAACTGCGCTACCAGCTCAAGCCCGGCCCGGGCCGGGACGGCGCGGACCTGGCCCTGGTCCCGGTGCACCACAAGAGCCAGTCCCTGGCGCTGAGCCTGGGCTACGATACCAACCTGGGCGCCGAGACCGGGCTTCACCTACCGCACCGTCAACTTCGGCGGCGTCGGGGTGGAAGGCGAGGCCGGCGGCGCCCGGAACCGGCTCCAGGACCAGGTCTACCTGGCGGTGCGCGGGCCGGTGGCGCCTTCCTATCCCGGCACGGGCCTGGTGTTCCGGGCCTCCTCCACGCGCCAGCGCCTGGACGAGCCCGCTGGTCTTCGGCAGCGGCGCCATCCCCGCCGGCGCGGACGACGGCCGGATCGAGCGCAAGGACCTGGGGCTGGGCTGGTTCATCCGCTACGGCAGCCTGGGCCAGGGCAAGGCCAGCCTGGACGGCGGCTGGCGGGAAGCGGCCGCCAGCTCGAGCGCGGGCCGGGAGGTGACCCACCAGCGCACGGCCGGAGCTGTCCACCGAGTGGGACAACTTCGACCGCCACACCTTCCCCCGCGACGGGCTGCTGCTGCGCGGGCGCTACGGCTACGGCGAGCACCGTCCGGACCGAGCCCGGCGGCGGCCTTCCGCTACGGCTACCTGCGGGCGCGCGGGCTCACCTCGTTCGGCTCCGGGCACGCCATGGCCAACCCGGGCGTGGACCTGGACCTGGAATGGGGCTACGGCAATCACCTGCCGGTGGACCGCTGGTGGACCCTGGGCGGCCCCTCCTTCCTGATGGGCACCCGGGCCATGGGCTATCTGGCGCCCGAGTTCCTGGTGGGGCGGTTCGGGCTGCCGGTGCAGTTGCCCGGGCCCTACGGCCTGTCCTTCCAGGCCGTTCCCAGGATCGACTACGGCCTCCTGGCCGGCGACGCCGGGGACCTGTTCGCGGCCGAACCGGAGCCAGGCCGCCGGCCTCATGCTGCGCACGATCCTGGCCAAGTTCTACGTGGAGCTTTCCTACGGCTTCCTGCGCTCCAGCGATCCGGGCCAGGGCTGGAGCCGCGCCGCGGGCTCCTTCAGCGCCCTGGTCGGCACCCAGCCGTTCGACATCTGGACGCGCCGGTGAAGGGTCCTTCCCTGTCCCGGAACCTGGCGGCGGAGCAGCGGGCCTTCCTGGGCCGCGACCGGGCGCCGCTGGGGGGACCACCTGGCCCGGGTGCGCGGCCTTCCTGGGCGAAGGCCTGGAGGGCGCCGACCCGGCGCCCGTCCGGTGCTGATCCTGGGGGCGGGCTCCGGGCCTGGAGGTGCCCTGGGGCCTCGCGCCGGCCCGCGCGGTGGGCTGGGACGCCGATCCCTGGAGCCGGCTGCGCACCGCGCTCCGGCACCGGCGCTTCCCGCCCTGGGTGTTCCAGGACCTCACCGGCAGGCTGGACGCCCTGGCGCGCCGTGGCCTGGCGCACGGCGCGCCAGCCCTGGTCGGGCCGGGTGCGGGCCACCCGCGCGGCCACCCGGCGCCTGGCCGGGCTGATCGGATCGCTGGATCCCAGCCCGGGCCCCCTCCGGGCCTGGATCGAGCAGCACCGTCCCGGGACCATCCTGGCGGCCAACGTGATGGGTCAGTTCGGGGTGGTGGCGCAGCGGATGGTGGAGCGGCGCCTTCCAGGGCCGCCATCCCTGGACGCTGGATCCCGACCTGCCGGACCCGCTGGAGGAGGCCCTGCAGGCATGGACCGCGCGGGCGGTGCGGGCCTGGCTCGGGGCCCTGCTGGACAGCGGGGCGGACCTGTGGCTGGTGCACGACCGCGGCGTCATGTTCGGCAACGAGGCGGTGACCCTGGGGCCCATGGAACATGAACTGGACGGCCCAGCTGCGTGGCGCCGGCCCGCTGGAGGCCTCGGACCCGCTGTGCGGAGTGGAGCCGTTGGACGAGATCATGGACCGGACCCTGACCGACCATCTGCGCTGGCTCTGGCCGGTGGCCCCCGGACCAGACCCATATCATGGAGGCCATGCGGATCCGACCAGCCCGGGCATTCTTGAGTCATAATCCAAATCCAGGCATTCCGCATAGGGGCATATGGCTGATTTTCGACGTCTCCTCCTCGGTCGCCGTCTGGCCAGCGACGAGACCCACCACACCAAGATCAGCAACCCCATCGGCCTGGCGGTGTTCTCCTCGGACGCCCTTTCCTCCGTGGCCTACGGCACCCAGGAAATCATGGCCTCCCTGTCCATGGCCCTGGGCCACGGCGGCGCGGCCGATCGCCACGGGGCTGGCCGCCACGGCCGTGTTCGGGCTGGCGGTGCCGGTGGCCATCGGCATCGTCATCCTCCTGGTCCTGCTGGCCTTCAGCTACCGGCAGACCATCATGGAATACCCGGGCGGCGGCGGCGCCTACATCGTGGCCAAGGAGAACCTGGGCGAGATGGCGGCCCAGACCGCCGGCGCCTCGCTGCTCATCGACTACGTGCTCACCGTGGCGGTGTCGGTGTCTTCCGGCGTGGCCGCCATCACCGCCGCCGTGCCGGCCCTGGACGGCTACAACGTGGTCCTCTCCCTGCTGTGCCATCGCCTTCATCGCCATGGCCAACCTGCGCGGGGTCAAGGAGAGCGGACGGCTGTTCGCCATTCCCACCTACGGCTTCATCTCCTGCATCCTGGTCCTGCTGGCCATCGGCTTCGGCCGCTGGATCCTCGGCGCCCCGCTGATCCTCGCGCCCAGCCGCGGCGCAGGTGCAGGCTGGCCGCGGGCCACGCCCAGTCAGCTGGCGGGCCTCGCCTTCCTCTGGGTGTTCATGCGCGCCTATTCCGCGGGCTGCACCGCCCTCACCGGGGTGGAGGCCATCTCCAACGGCGTGACCGCGTTCAAGGACCCCGCCGGCAGGAACGCCGCCAAGACCATGGTCTGGATGGTGCTCCTGCTGGGCGTCATGTTCCTGGGCATCACCGTGCTCAGCCACCACTTCGGCGTGACCTACCACCACAGCCTGGACGCCACGGTGGTGCAGGAGACCCTGCTCTCCAAGCTCACCCGGCAGATCCTCGGGCGCGCACGGGGTCCTGAGCCTGCCGGCCCGCGTCTACTACTACCTGATCCAGGGCTTCACCTTCGCCATCCTGGTGGTGGCGGCCAACACCTCCTACGCCGACTTCCCGCGGCTGGCCGCGCTGCACGCCAAGGACGGCTTCCTGCCCCAGCAGTTCACCAGCATGGGCGACCGGCTGGTGTTCTCCAACGGCATCCTGATCCTGTCGGTCCTCTCCGGCGCCCTGGTCTTCCTCTTCCACGCCAACACCGACGTCCTGCTGCCGCTCTACGCCCTGGGCGTGTTCCTGGGCTTCACCATCAGCCAGACCGGCATGGTGGTGCACTGGTACCGCAAGCGCGGCCGCCACTGGCGCACCAAGTCGCTGGTGAACGGCCTGGGCGGCGCCGCCTCGGCCGTCGTCATGCTCGACATCGCCATCACCAAGTTCGCCGGCGGCGCCTGGATCGTCATCGCCCTGGTGCCGGTGCTGGTGGTGACCTTCTTCAACATCCACCGCCACTACATCCGGGTGAAGTCCACCCTGGCCGCCAGCCGCACCGACGCCTTCCTGCCGAGCAAGCACCACGCCATCGTGCTGGTGTCCAGCCTGCACGCCGGGCGTGGTCCAGGCCCTGGCCTACGCCCGGCTCATCTCCGGCAACCGGGTGGAGGCGCTCACGGTGGACCTGGGCTCCGACGGCTTCCACGAAAGCCCGGCCATCCAGAAGCTGCGGGCGGACTGGGCCTACTACGGCATGGGCGTGCCCCTGCGCAGCGTGCCGAGCCCGTACCGGCGGATCGTCGAGCCGATCCTGGACGAGGTGGACCGGTTCCGCCTGGCCGAGCCCGAAGTCTGCCTCACCGTGATCCTGCCCGAATTCGTCACCCCCAAGTGGTGGCAGCGCATCCTGCACAACCAGATGGCCTTCCGCATCAAGGCCATGCTCATGCTCAAGCCCGGCGTGATCGTCACCTCGGTGCGCATGCACCTGCCGGACTGATCTGCGGGTGCGGGTCCCTCCTGCGCGCCCTGTCCGTTCCTATGGGTCGCTGGCGCGACCCTACGGAACGATTGACGGAGGGTTTCCTTCGACCTTGTTCCACCTTCGCGGGCCGGCCCCGCGGTGAGGAACTCGACCCAATCTTCCCCGACGTTTTTTTTCGCTTCGTAGGGTCGCGCCAGCGACCCATAGGAGCGGACGGGGCGGTGGTCCGGGACGCGGGCGATGCTAGCTGAAGAGCTTCAGGGTTTCTTCCAGGGAACGCATCACGGAAAGGATCTTGAACGGCTCCACGGCGATGAAATCCACCGCGCCGGCGGCGATGGCGCGGTTGCGCTTCAGCGCGACGTCCTCCTCGGTGCCGGCCATGAGGATGGGCAGCGGGCAGGCCTCGTCCTGGGTGAGCTGGCGGGTCAGCTCCAGTCCGCTGGACAGGCGCAGGCGCTGGTGGATCAGCATCAGCTTCACCCTGCCCCAGTCGGCGCCGGCGCCCAGGGCCTCCAGCTGGGGCCGCACTTCGCCCTTCACATAGTCCAGGGCGGCGATGCCGAACTTGCGTCCCAGGGCATCGAAGATGCGCTGGGGGAACCCGCCCTCGCCGATGACCAGCACCAGCGGATCCTTGTCCGACAGCAGCAGCGCCCCTGGGCCGCTCCGGGTCTGGGCGGCGCCGGCGCGGCCGGCCCGCGTGCCCTTGAGACTGAAGGCCTCCCGGTCGCGCCGGTCCTGGGCCAGGATGGCGTCCTGCAGCCAGCCCCGGTAGAGCCGCAGCATCCCGGGGTCGGCCTTGGGCTGGAAACGGACGGCGGCGCCTGCATCGTCCATGGAGGAAGTGAGCGCGGCCAGGACCGCCTTGACCCCGGGCCCGAGGGCAAGTTCCACGGTGGTGGCCGCGCCGGTCTTGAGCTGGCCTTCCCTCATGGCCCCGGTGCCCCAGCGGGCGAACTCCAGCCCCTCCGGGCCCAGGGCCCTCAGCCGGCCCTCGCAGATGTCCAGGCCGGGGCTGGAGAACGTGCAGGATATGGGCTGGTCCGGCACGTAGTCGGAAATGCCGTCGAAATCGCTGGCCGAAAGCTGGCGCGGGTGGTGGAAATACCCGCACGCCTCGCCCTCCAGGTCGCCCCATTCGCCCAGCTTCAGGGCGGCCTCGAAGCGCCGTCCCCGGTCCACCAGGGAGGCCTGCAGGTGGCCGCCCGGTTGGATGGCGAAACGCTCGCGCTGGGATGCGGTCACGCCCAGGACGATGCGCGTCTCGGTCTCGGCCAGCAGCGGGAACGGCCACTCCCGGCCTTCCAGCTTCAGGTTGACGAGCCCGCCATCCCGGCACACGCGCTGAAGGACCATGCGGATGGCCGGAAGGTCATCGAGGTGGCGCGATTGCCCAGTCATGCCGCCAGTATCGTTTAAAAATATCAACCGTCCACGGCAAAGTCCGCTATCTCACCCGCCGGCTCGGCATCTGGAGGATCTCCAGCCCGGAGAGCAGCTCCGCCAGGGTGCGGTGGTTGGGGGTGAGGACCATGCAGAGGAAGGAGACCGGGAATCCCAGCGCGGAAAACAGGTGGAGCAGCGCGAAGGACATGCGCCGCTCGGGCAGGTCGGTGTCGAGCAGCAGGCGCTCCATTCCCATCATGGGCGACTGGCCCACCAGGACCAGCGGCACCATGAGGTAGGCGAAGGACACCGCACCGTGCACCGGCAGGAGGTAGGGCCACAGGGCGCGGTAGACCAGGGACGGGCCCGGCTCCGGCCATCCAGCAGGCGACAAGCGCCAGCACGGCGTTGAGGAACAGCAGGGTGAGGCACTCCATGGCCTCCATCTTGACCACGGGCCAGAAGGAGTCGGTCAGCTCCAGGTCGGCGGCCCTCGCCGGCGCCTCCAGCCCCTGGGAGGATCTCGGCGAAGGCCTCGACCGCCTCGTCCTCGACCGGCGGCATCCGCTCCAGGATGGTCATCGGCTCCACCCGTCCCAGGGCCGGCGTGCTGAGGGTGTGGCGCTCCTCCCGGGCGGGACCCTGGATGCGCAGGGCCGAGGCCTGGAACAGCAGCGGCCTGGGCGGGGCCTGGCGGGTCAGGGCCAGCCCGCACTGGGGGCATTCCAGGGCCAGCGGGGTGATCCGCTGGTGGCAGCTCGGACATCGGGTGCGCAGGTTCAAGGTCAGCCCAGCAGCTGGATCCAGGGCGCCCGGTCGGGTTTGGCCATGGCCTGGATCGCTTCAAGCAGTTTGAGCCTGGCCTGCCAGCCCGGGTCCTGGGGAAAGAGGGCCCGGCCCAGGACGAGGGCCGCCTTGGCCTTTTCCATCTTCTCCTCGGCGGCGTAGAGCGGCACCAGCGCGAGCAGCACCCGGCGCGCCCGGGCGCGCAGGTCCAGGTCGTCGGGATCGTGGCGCAGCAGGCCGAGGATGAGGGTGCGGCCGCCTTCGAGGTTGCCCGACTGCAGATCCTTCTCGAACGCGTCGACGGCCGCCTGGGGCGGCGGCCCCGAGAGCATGTCCTTGGCCTTCTGCAGAAGCAGCGTGGCGGCGTTATCGTCCGGGTCCAGCCGCTGCCACTCCTGGGCCCGGAAATAGGCCAGCAGCGGGTCGTCCGGCATGGCCCCCTCGGCCTCCCGGCGCACCGCCTCCAGCGGCACGGTCAGATTGGGGATCTGCACCATCCGGGAAACCGGCTGGAGGGCGTTGCGTTTGGCCTCGGCCACCGCCTCCCGCAGGGCGGCCGCCCGCCGGTGCACGCCGTAGAGGGTCAGCCCCAGCAGGGCCAGGCCGGCCGCCCCGGCCGTGATGCCCATGTTCCTGGGCGACTGCAGCCAGCGCGGCAGGCGCCAGGCCTTCAAGGCCGCCGGAATCCGCAACCCGGCGCGCGGAGCCGGGTTGCGGGTGGTCAGGGCCCTGGGCGGCGCCACCAGCGGCGGCAGGTCGAGCGCGGGCCTGGCGGGAGGGGGAGGCAAGGGCTCGGCCAGGCTCACGACGATGCGCTGGGACTGGTCCTGGGCGACCATGAGCGCCCTGGCCTGCTGGTAGCCCGCCATGATGCGGGGGTCGCGGGCGCCCTGGTCCATCAGCTGCTGGAAGGCCTGCGCCGCCTCGGGCAGCCGCTGGTTGCGCAGCATCAGCTCGGCGCGCTGGATCCGGGCCTCCAGCTGGGTGTCGGCCGGCCCGGGGGCGGCCGGGGCCTGGCGCGCGGCGGCCTGCTCCGCGCCGGCGGCCAGGGCGAGGTAGCCGGGCGCGTCGCGCTGCCCGGGATCGAGCTCCAGCGCCCGCCGCCACTTGACCATGGCCTCTTCCGCCATGCCCATGTCGAAGAGCTGGACCCCTTCCAGGACCAGGCGTTCGGCTTCGGCGGCAGGGTCCTCCCGGGGCGGCGTCCGGCGCCGCCCCGGGGCGCGTCCGGGCCCTCGGGGGGAGCGCCCGGGGCGCCATGGAGCGGTTCCATGCCCAGCTCCCGCCGGGCGTCGTTGGCATAGGTCCGGGCCAGCTTGTGGCCCGGGTCGACGGCCAGGATCTGCTCCCACTTCGCCAGGGCGTCCTGGGCCTGGCCCATCTCGAACAGGGTGCAGCCCTCGCGCAGGAGGCGTTCCCGGTCGCCGGCCCCGCCGCGGGCCTCCAGGGAGCGTTTGACCTGGTAGAGCCCGGCCCGGGCGGAGGGGTTGGCCGGGTCACGCTTGAGGATGGCTTGCCAGATCTGCCCGGCCTGAACCACGTCGCCGGACGCGAAGAGCGCGTCGGCGCGGATCAGGTGGGGCTGGAACGGATCCTGTTCGGCGCTCATGTTCAGTCCGGGGTGTTCGAGTCGATCGTTCGGATCAGCAGCATGAAGGTGCTTCGGCCGCAGCAGAACTCCTGGCGGTCGAACACCTGGGTGGGCCTGTCGATGGGCTTGCCGTCCACCGAGGTGCCGTTGGTGGAACCCAGGTCGGCGATCCAGGCGGTGCCGTCGCTGCGGATCTCGATGCGGGCGTGCCTGCGCGAGATCTCGGGATCGCTGATGACCACGTCGCCTTCCTCCCGGCCGATGACGGTGACCGCCGAAGAGATCGCGCGCACGGTGGAGGCCTGGGGGCCGGTGAGGAAGGCCAGGCTGTAGCGGATGTTCGGCGGCAGCGACGCTTCCCCCGCCCCTGCGCCGGCCAGCATGGCTTCCCGTTGCTTGCGGGAGGTGGTCTCGGTCGGACGGGCGGGATCCTCGATGAGCTCCAGAGGGGTGATCGGCTCCTCGACGAAGGCCGGGTTCACGGCCTCGAACACCGTGGCGCACTTCGGGCACTGGAACCGTTTCGCTTTGGCCCCCTGGAAGCGTTCATCGGCATAAAGAAAGCGCGCTGAACAGGAAGGACAGACGACAATCATTACTCCCCCCGCATGGCCATGCCCCAGTCTACTTTCTCGTGGCGAAAAAGCTGAATTCCTCTTTGAGGGGCACCCCGGAGGGCACCTTGAAGCCGGTCACGGCGGCCGGCAGGGGCTGGTTGATCACGAGCGGCCCCAGTTCCAGCAGCCAGGAATCTCCGCCCCGCTCCACCCAGTTCAGCTGGCGCGGCAGGAAGGACTCCTTGTCCACCCAGATGGTCAGGAGCTCCATGCGCTTCCTGACGGACAGGCTGCGCGGAAGCAGGGTGAACTGCCAGGTGGCCTTGTCCTTCCCCTCCTCCAGGGAGATCTTGAAATAGTCCGAAAGGTAGGAGAGCTTCTGGCCAAGGCCGAGGAACTTGCGGTTGGCGTTCTTGAGGAAGCCGATCTTGAGCATCTCGCCGGACCCGGCGGCCGGGCTGTAGGAGATGAGGGCCTTGGGCGTGATGTGGAGGATCAGGTCGTCGGGCGGGGCGAAGGTGAAGTGGACGAATTCCGAGCCTTGGAGGTACACGGTGCCCCTGGTGACCGTCGGGGTCTTGAGCAGCGCCCGCCGGATGGTGAGGGTGAAGGGCGCCTGCAGGGTGTTCACCCGGGCCTGGGCGGCGTCGAAGCGCTCGGTCGCCTCCTGCAGGCTGGGCGGCGCCTGGGCCGCCAGGGCGAGGCAGGACAGCGCCAGGCCGGCGCAGACCAGAACCCGCCGCATGTCTAGTTCACCATGAGGGTCGCGCCCTTCATGGGCCGGTCCTGGCTCGCCTGGAAGCCGATCCCCACCAGCAGCGAGCTGGTGCGGATCTGCAGGGTGGCCCCGACCACGGTCACCGGCGCGTCGTCGATCTTGCGCCGCTCGACGCCGACCAGGATGGTGGCGGCCTGGCTGAAGCCGAAGCGCAGCGAGGCCGAGGAGGACTGCTGCCTGGCGGGGATGGGCATGCGCTCCACCGCGTTGATGTCGCTCTCCAGGCCCAGCCGGGTCGACTGCCCCAGGTCCAGCTGCAGGCCGGCGCGGAACTGGGGCTGCAGGTAGACGTCCCAGAGGTGCTTGGGCAGGAGCTGGTCGGCGGTGACGCCCAGGCGCACGCCCTGGGCCATCTCCATGACGAGCCCGCCGTCCAGGCCGATGTTCCACGACTTGAACGAGGTGCCGCTGGCGCCCAGCAGGTCGGATTCGGCGCTGGCGAAGCCGGCCGCGCCGGGGCCGGCGAAATCGTAGTTCTCGATGGTCCGCCCCATCTCCCAGCGCTCGACGCGCAGGTTCACGCCCAGGGCGGTGGTCGAGCCCGTCTGGAGCGGCCCGCCGCCGCCCATGCCCAGGCGGTCCACCACCGCGCGCCGGCCGTCCATGTAGCCGTCGGAAATCCCCGGCTGCGGGACGTAGAGCATGCTGTTGAGCTCTTCGCGGGTCAGGGTGAGGTTGGCGCTGTTCTGGACCGAGGAGAAGCCGTAGGCGCGGGTGCGCAGGGCCCAGGGCGCGTCGGCGAGCCGGGGCAGCTGGGTGGGGTCGGTGACCGACGCGGCCAGGATGGACTTGTTGTCCTGGGCCCGCTGGTCGCCGTCGAGGTAGCTGAAATAATAGCCGGTGGGGGCCTGGGCGAACCGTGCCGGGTTGGCGAGGGGGTTCATGCCCTCGGAGAACACCTTCGAGCCGCCGAAGGCGGGGCCGTCGGTGAACAGCGGCGTCTGGGCCGCGACCGGCGCGCAGAGCGCTGCGGCGGCGAGGAGGAACCGGACGAGGAGGGGCTTGCGGGTCATGGGACCATCCTGAGGCTATTGGGTTGGGGTCGCAACTGACAAAGGCTCATCCTGGCGGGCCAGGTGCAGGGAGGTGGCGGCGCCGCCCAGGGCCACCGCCGCGGCGCCCCGGGCCAGCTCCGGATCGTTGTTCTGCTCGCTCAGGTGCGCCAGCACCACGGTGCGCAGCCGGGGGCCGAGCACCTGCCCCAGCAGCTCGCCCATGCTCTCGTTGCTGAGGTGCCCCACCCGGCTCAGGATGCGCGCCTTGAGGGCGGGCGGGTAGCCGCCCTCGCGCAGCATCTGCACGTCGTGGTTGGCCTCCAGGACCAGCAGGTCGAGGTCCTCGCAATGGTTGGCCACCAGCGGGGTGGCCTGGCCCAGGTCGGTCACCACGGCGGCGTGGAACCCGGCCCATTCCAGCCTGAAGGCCACCGGGTCCTCGGCGTCGTGGGAGGTGCTGAAGGGCAGCACCCGCGCGCCCTCCCAGTCCACGGCGTGGCCGGCGCGCAGGGGGATCAGCCGGCTTTCCGGGATGTCGATGCCCTGGATGGCCCGGACGGCGGCCAGGGTCTCCCGGCTGACCATGAAGGCCCAGTCGGTGTGCCGGAGCAGCACCGGGATGGCGCGGATGTGGTCCGAATGCTCGTGGGAGATGGCCACTGCCCCCACCTGCGCGATGTCCCAGCCGATGGCGGCGAGGCGCAGGCGGATCTGCTTGAGCGAAATCCCGGCGTCGAACAGCAGCGTGCGCCCTCCCTCCGAGAAGGCGTGGCAGTTGCCTTTGGAGCCTGAGGCGAGCGCGGCGTAGTTCACCGCGTCAGGATAACCTCATTTGGGGCCCCCGTAGGCCTCGTCCAGCACCTGGCTGACGTGGCGCACCCGCAGCGCCATGCCCTTCTTGCGGGCGCCGTAGGCCAAGTGCATCATGCAGGCCGGGCATTCGGTGACCAGGATGGCGGCGCCGGTCCTGGCGACGTTGTTCATCTTGCGCTCCAGCACGCCCGAAGCCTCCTCGTGGTGCAGGAAGGTGTAGCTTCCGGCCGCCCCGCAGCACCAGTCCGACTTCGGGCAGCTCCTTGAAGGCCAGGCCCGGCACCGACTTGAGCAGCTTGCGCGGCTGGGCGGTGATCCTGGCGAACCGGTTGGAGAGGTGGCAGGGATCGTGGTAGGTGACGGTCCCCTCGAGCGCACCCGGCGCCTCCACCCCGATGCCGGCCAGATATTCGCTGAAGCTGCGGATCTTGGCTGAAAGGTCCGCGGGCCTTTTCGCAGTATGCGGGGTCATCCTTGAGCAGGGCGCCGTATTCCTTGAGATGGGTGCTGCAGCTGCCGCAGTCCGAGACCACGGCCTCCAGCCCTCGGGCCTCTTCGGCCATGCGGTCGACGTTCTTGCGGGCGATCTCCCGGGCCGTGTCGAGGTCGCCGTAGGAGTGCGCCGGCCGGCCGCAGCAGGTGTTGTCCATGATGGTGACGGCGCAGCCGTTGCGGGCCAGGACGCGCAGCGTGGCGGCCACCGCCTCGGGGAACTCGAAGCTCATGCCGCAGGAGGCGAAGTAGCCGATGCGGTGCCTGACTTCCCGGGGCGCGGGCACCCGCGCCTGGTCGCCGCGCAGGAAGGGCCTGGCGTCCATGGGCGGCAGCAGCTCGTCCACCGTCTGGAAGCGCGGGTCCACCAGGCGCAGGATGCCGGACCTCTCGGCCAGCTTGGTCAGGCCGTGCCGCTTGGCCCACAGGGCCATGCGCCCGGCGGTTTCCAGCCGCTTGCTGTGGGCCATGATCTCCCGGAACAGGAAGCGCTGCCAGCGGGGCTGGCCGTGGCGCTTGAGATAGGCGTGGCGGATGGCCAGGACGGTCTCGTCGGTCCTGATGGCCGGGAAAGCAGTGGGCGGTGCAGCCGCGGCACAGCAGGCAGTCCTCCAGGGCGTGGGCCACTTCGGGGGTCAGTTCCATGTGCCCCAGGATCAGGGCCCGGGCCACGGCCTGGCGGCCGCGGCCCAGGGAGTGCTCGGAACCGGTGGTGCGGAACACGGGGCAGCCGGCCTGGCAGAAGCCGCAGCGGTTGCACTGGGCGATGGTGTCGTAGAGGGGAAGCAGTTCGTCGGTCGCCATGGTTTTTCCCTCAGATCCCGCCCACGAACCGTCCCGGGTTGCAGAGCCCCCGGGGGTCGAATTCAGCCTTGAGCCGCCGCATCATGCCGATCCCGTCTCCGGGCGAGCCCCAGGCGTCCACCTGGCGCTTCAGGGGCGGCGGGGCCTCGTGCAGCACCAGGCTGCCGCCCGCGGCCTGCGCCTCCCGGCGCAGCTCCTCCAGCACCTTGGGCACCGGGGCGCCCAGGGCGCCCTCCATGCCCGGCAGGTAGCGGGCCCAGATGACGCCGCTGCAGGCATGGGCCACCACCGTGGCGCGCAGGCCGCCAGCCAGGCCGGCCTGCCCGGCGGCGGCCACCAGGTCGGCGGTGCGGGCGATGGGCACCGTGATCTTGCACAGGATCCGGGCCGGGTTGGGCCCCTCCAGCAGGTTGCGGATGGTCTGCCAGGCCGGTCCGGCCTGGGCGTTGGGCAGGGACAGGGAGGTTCCGCCGCCCGCTTCGAACAGTGGCGGTCAGCTCCCGGGCCTGTCGCTCCACCGTCTCCGGGCTGCCGGCCAGGGCGGCGGCGAGGGCGCAGGTGCCCGGGGCCGCGGGCAGGCCGAGGGTCGGGGCGAGCAGGTCCACCGCCGCCGGGTTCAGTAGATCCAGCGCCTCGGGCAGCAGGAACGAGGCCTGCACCCGCTTCGCCGCCGCCCAGGCCTGGGCCAGGCCCGGGAACAGCCCGATCACCGCGCCGCGCTGGGCGGGCACGGGCAGCAGCTTGAAGGTCACCTCGGTGATGATTCCCAGGGTTCCCAGGCTGCTGATGAAAATCTTATTCATGTCGTAGCCCGAGACATTCTTGATGACCCGGCCGCCGCAGTGGATCCGCTGGCCGTCCGGGAGCACCACGCGCATGCCCAGCAGCCAGTCGCGCACGGTGCCGTAGAGCAGCCGGGCGGGGCCCGACTGGTTGGCCGCGACCAGGCCGCCCAGGGTGACCCGGTGCGCCGCCGGCGGGTCCAGGGGCAGGATCGCCCGGTCCCGGGAGATGACCTCCTGCAGGGCGGAGAGGCTCATGCCGGCCTCGGCGGTGACGGTGAGATTGGCGGGGTCCCATTCCACCAGGCGGTCCAGCCGGTCCAGGCACAGCACCACCTGGGCGCGCGCCGGGGCGTTGCCCAGGCCCATGGCGGTGCCGCCGCCCCAGGGGATCATCGCCGCTCCGGCCCTGGCGCAGGCGGCCACCACCTGGGACACCTCGTCCTGGGTGCCGGGCCGCACCACCAGTTCGGGCAGGATGCCGTCCACGGCGAACGCCGCGGCGCGGGCCGCGCCTTCCACCCGCTCCCGGCCCACGATCGCCTGCAACCGCCCGCGAAGGCTGTCGAGATCACTGTGCACAGGACACCTCCTCGGCGGCCGGGAACATCTTCCCGGGGTTGGCCAGGTTGCCGGGGTCGAAGGTCCGCTTGACCCGGCGCTGGGTTTCGATGTCCGCCTCGCTCAGCACCAGCCGCATGGCCTCCATCTTCTCCAGGCCCACGCCGTGCTCGCCGCTGATGGTGCCGCCCAGGGCGGCGCACAGGCTGAGGATCTCCATCCCGGCCTTCATGACCCGGGCCTTCTGCTCCGCGTCGCGCCAATCGAACAGGATCAGGGGGTGCAGGTTGCCGTCCCCGGCGTGGAAGACGTTGGGGATGCGCAGATCGTACTTCTCGGCCACTTCGGCCACCTTGCCCAGCACCTCCGGCAGGGCGGTGCGCGGCACGGTCCCGTCGCACACCAGGAAGCTGGGGGCCAGGCGCGCCACCGCGCCGAACGCCCCGCGCCGGCCGGCCCAGAGCAGGGACCGCTCGGCCTCGTCCTTGGCCACCCGCACTTCCCGGGCGCCGTGGGCCAGGCAGATCTGCTCGATGGCCGCGGCCTGGCTCTCCAGGTCGTCCTTCAGGCCGTCCACCTCGATGAGCAGGACCGTGGCGCAGTCCAGGGGCAGCCCGCAGTGCATGCTCGATTCCACCGCCTGGATCACCAGCTGGTCCATCATCTCCAGGGTGGCAGGGACCATGCCGGCGGCGACGATGGCCGATACGGTCCGGCTGCCGGCCTCGATGCTGTCGTAGATGGCCAGCAGGGTCTTGACGCCTTCGGGCAGGCGGGCGATCTTGGCCACCACCTCGGTGCAGATGCCCAGGGTGCCTTCGCTGCCCACGAACAGCCCGGTGAGGTCGTAGCCCAGGGGGTCGGGCGCGGTGCCGCCGATCCGGGCCACTTCGCCGTCGGGCAGGACCACGGTCAGCCCCAGGATGTGGTTGGTGGTGACGCCGTACTTGAAGCAGTGCGGGCCGCCTGAGTTCTCGGCGACGTTGCCGCCCAGGGTCGCCGCCTTCTGGCTGGCCGGGTCGGGCAGGAACTGGTAGCCCAGGGGCGCCAGGGCGTTGCCCAGCTCCAGGTTGAACAGGCCGGGCTGCACCCGGGCCCACAGGCTGGCCGTGTCCACCTCCAGGATCTGCTTCATGCGGATCATCTCGATCACCACCCCGCCTTCGAAGGCGATGGTGCCGCCGCTCAGGTTGGTGCCGCCGCCGCGGGGCACGAAGGGCCGGCCGTGCTGGTTGCAGACCCGCACCACCCGGGCCACCTCCTCGGTGGAGTGAGACGAACACCACCGCATCGGGCCGGCGCTCCACGAGGTAGCCGTCGTATTGATACAGCTGGAGATCGACGGAGCCATCGAGCACGTTCCCCGGGCCGACGATCTGCCGGAGCTCTTCCACGAAGATCTTTTCAGTCATGACACACGCTCCAATTAGCTGGACCGGATCGACGGGCGCGGCTTGCCCTCGGCCGGAGGTCCGGTCTGGGCTGCTTCGAGGCCCTCTGTGCGGGGGAAGCCTTCAAGGGAATGGCAATGAGGCCTATCTGAGGGGAAGACGGTGCGATTCTCTTCCGATGAGTCATAAATGTCCAGCATTGATTTTTTCCACGTCTATTTTCCAATCGTCTCCCTTGGGCGGATGGCGGATCCGCTCGAATATCAGCAACCCCTATGCCTGGAATCTGAGGGAACACGGCTGGAGGCGCTTGAACCCCGGCGTGGTGCGCAAGAAACTTTTTCCCATGGGTGGTATAGTTTTTACCAACATGACCACAGAGACTCCCGCCCAACCTGTCCAGACCCGCATCGCCGAGGCGTACCGGGAACTCCCCGAGGCCATGAGGCGCATCGCCGACGCCCTGATGTCCGACCCGCTCCTGGGGGCCCTGTGGGGCATCGAGAACATGTCGGAGCGGGCCGAAGTGAGCGTGGGCACCGTGGTCCGCTTCGCCAAGCGGCTCGGCTACAAGGGCTTCAGCGAGTTCCGGGACGCCCTGCGGGAAGCCTGCCACGCCCGCAGCGGGGACGCGGAGCTGGAACTGATGGAGGTCCCCTCGGACGTGTTCGGCACCCTGGCCGAGGTGGCCCGGCGCGACGGCGAGAACCTCCAGCGCATGACCCAGGTGGTGGACCAGGCGACCCTGGCCGCGGCCACCCGCATGCTCGAGGATGCCCACCACCGGGTGATCCTGGGCCGCGGCGTGTCGCACGTGATGGGCCTGGTGCTGGCCTTCTACCTGACCCAGGCGGGCCTTCCCTCCATCGCCGCCATCCCTTCGGACTTCTCCACCCAGGTGGCCAACCTGGACGCCAAGGACCTTCTGGTGGTGCTCAGCTTCTTCCCGTACAGCCGGGAGTCGGTGGATGCCGCCATGTTCGCCAAGGAGTCCGGCATCCCGGTGCTGGCCTTTTCCGACCGGGCCGACTCGCCCCTCAAGGCCTTCGCCGACATCCTCATCCCGGTGCCCAGCGAAGACCTCCTGTTCAGCTGCAGCATCACCACCTTCGCCGCCCTGGCGCACGCCTTCGCCATCGTCGTCGCGTCCAGCGACCACCCCGGCACCCTGAAGCGGCTCAAGGCCGCGGACAAGGTCGCCCAGCCGCTGCTCGTGGACCACTGGCTGCCCATGCACCCGGGCGCCTTCAGCTACGACCGGATGGGCAAGCGGTCTTAGCCTGGCGGTGGCGTCCGTTGTTCCGACCGTCGTGCCTTGCGGTCGGTTGCGGGTTCCGGGTTTTTGCGCCGACCCACCGGTGCGTGAGAGCCTTGCCGCATGCTCGTCGGCTTCGCCTCCTGCGCGTGCGCCAAGGTCTCACGCTGTCCTTCCCCGCCTGGGTTTGGGGTTCCTTCGGTTGGCGGCGTGGGGGCGAGGCGGCCCCTCCCTGGAATGCCCAGGGTTCCGGGATGGTTGCTTGGAATTTTGTTCAATGGAACGAAGACGAATCGACTCGTCCCTGGGGGGAAGGAGCAGCGTGGCCGCTTGCATCGCCCGGAGCGCAGCGAGATGGTGTGTTGGTCGTCAAGGGGGTGGGGCGGATTTCGCTTTTCCCTGCGGGCTCAGGATAGGCCGGCGGGCTGCCGCGCAAGGTCGCAAAGCCCGCGCCGCAAGCGTCACGGCCTTTGCGGCCCGCTGGCGCTTTGCGTGCCAGCCCGCCTACGCCGTTGCTGCCCGCTGTGAGGGAAAAGCTAGCGCTGGAAATGGCTCAGATAGGTTCTGAGGGGGCCTTCCTTACGTACTTTGGATCGTAGTCCTGTTCCTCCAGCAATACCGCCCGGCAGGTGACCAGGATCTTGCGCATGAGCGCTCCGAGCGCCACCATGGCCGGTTTCCCTTCCTTCAGTAGGTGGTCGTAGCTTTGGGCCACGGGGCTTTGCCCACGCGCCGCGGCCATCGCCCCCATGTAGAGGACCTGGCGTAGCCGGCCACTCCCATGTTTGGTCATATGAGCCGTGGCATGCAACGAGGTGCCGCTCTCGACCAGACCCGGGGCCACTCCGGCAAAGGCCTGAAGGGCCTTGTGGTGAACGAAGTCTCTCAGGTCGCCACATTCTCCCATCAAGGTTCCCGCCACCACTGGGCCGACCCCCGGCACCGTCTGTAGTCGGCGAAAGTCCTTCTTCAACCCCGGATCCTTGGCGATCTGGGCTTTGATGGCCTGGTCCAGGTCCGCAACGGCCTTCTTGACCTGAGCCAAGGTCTGCTCCCGGATGGTCTGGGCAACCTTGGAGTTGCTGGGGATCTCGTTCCGGTTCCCCAGTCGGATGGCCTCCTTGACCATGGCGGCGCGTTCCCGGCTCAGGGCTCGGAGCTGTTCGTAGGCAGGGGACATTGGCTGGTAGGAACGAGGATTATAGGTATCCCCGTATCGTGCCAGCATGATCGCATCCTGGGCATCGGTCTTGTTTACCATCCCCAATCCCTTGGCGTATTGACGCACCCGCCAGGGTTGGGCAATGGCAACCCGCACACCCGCGCGCAGGGACAGAAGCCAGTTCGCCATCTCCTTGCCATAGCCTCCGGTGGCTTCCATGACCAGTGCTGATTCCTCGCCCTGGGGAACCTGACGATCCACCCAGTGCAAGCACTCCTGGCAGCCCTGCCGGGACCGGGGGAGCTTGATATGGGGCGCCTTCCGGGCCTCTCCCGGGAACATACTGACATCGAAGGTGTCCTTGGACACGTCGATGCCGAACCACCTTGGTTTGATTGAGACCTCCATGGTCCCTCCTTTCCGCCCCCGGAAAGGACCCCAGCACCGAGAACACCTTCCTTGCAGATGCGAGTTCGACCCTTGATGGTAGTCCAGCTATATGGATGCCGATGAGGGGATGGGCGCCATCTCGCTTACGAGTTTTAATCCCGTGGACGTTCGCAACTCCATCCCCCCCGGCCCTTCCAAAGGCTCCTTAGGATCCTTGCTCCGGGGGAGCAAGGCAAACATACAAGGACGTTGCAAGCGGACCACGCACCCGTGGGTCGGCGCGAGAACCCGGAACCCGAAGCCGACCGCAAGGCGCGACGGCCGGGACAACGGACGCCGCATTAAAACCAGATGCCAGAACCCTGGACGGTCCGAGGCGGGTGGCTACCCGTGGATGGAGCCGTCCCGGTCGCGCAGCGGTCCTCCCGGATGCCCGGCCAGGGCGGCCTGCGCCTCGGCCAGCATGGACAGGGCGATCACTTCCGGCGTCTCGGCGCCGATGTCCAGGCCGGCCGGGAAATGCAGGGCACGGCGCTGGCCTTCGGTGAGGGGGCCCAGTTCCTTGAGCAATTTATGGCTGCGCACCCGGTTGCCCTGCAGGCCCAGGTAGGCGATGGGAGTCCGCAGCAGGCACTCCAGGGCCTGAAGGTCCTTGTCGTAGATGTGGCTGACCACCAGCGCCGCGCTGCGCCGGTCCAGGGGCAGGCCCTGGAGCGAGGCGGGCGGATGGCCCAGCACGATGCGGTCGGCTTCGGGGAAGCGCTCCGGGGTGGCAAGGGCGGGACGATGGTCGACGACGCCCACGAACCAGCCCAGTTGGGCGGCCATCCGGGCCAGGGGCCGGGAATGTTCGCCCGCCCCGAAGATCCAGAGGGCGAAGGGGGGCAGGAGGGGTTCCACCAGCAGGTCCAGTTCACCCTGGGCGGCCCGCAGGGTGGGGGTCCGGGCGGCGCCCGCGCCCGGGGCCTGGCGCAGGGCCTCGGCGATGGCCCCGGCGAACGGGCCCGGCACCGGGGGCAGGGGTTCGGCCTCGTCGTACAGGAAATGGTCGCCGGGCCGGAGCCCGGTGTCGCCCCGGCTGGCGTAGACCGTGGCCAGGGCGCCGGAGCGGCGCTGGGCCAGCATGGCGGAGGCGCGCGCCATCCAGTCCGGCATGGAGGCGGGGTCGACCCGCTCCAGCAGCACGTCGGCGCGTCCCTGGCAGCCCATGCCGGTGCCCCAGATGAGGTCCAGGTCGCTGCTCAGGTCATAGACCGCCAGTTGCGGGTTCCGGCTGTCCAGCACCGCCTGGACCCGGGCCAGGATGTCGGTCTCCAGGCACCCGGCGCTGATGACGCCGGTGCGGATGCCGTCCGGGCCGAACAGCATCCGGGCGCCGGGCTGGCGATAGGAACTGCCCTTGACCCGCACCAGGGTCGCCAGCGCCGAGGGTTCGGCGAGTCGTTCGACGGCGCTGGCGATCTCCTGGAAACCTCTCACTTCAGAATCGCTCCCACAGCCTGGCGGCCAGTTCCCGGCTCCGGGCGGCGAGGGCTGCTTCGTCAATATCGATCATGAGCTTCTTGCCCGCCATCAGCACCCGGCCGGCGCAGATGGTGGTGTCGACCGCCGCCTGGGAGATTCCGAAGATCAGGTGGCCCAGCACCGTGCCGCCGTCCAGGGGCGTGGGGGCGTGGTAGTCCACCAGGATGACGTCGGCCGCAGCGCCCTCTTCCAGGGTGCCCAGGGGGAAGCCCCAGAGCTGCGAAGCCAGCTCCGGGTTGCGGGCGACCAGGGTGTTGGCCAGCTCCATGAAGGCGCAGGTGGGGTTGTCCTGGCGCAGGTGCTGGGCCCAGAGGCCGACCCGCAGTTCCTCGAGCATGTTGACGGTCATGGCGTCGGTGCCCAGGCCCACCCGCACGCCGCGCCCCACCAGGGTCTGCACGTCGGCGATGCCGACCGCGTTGTTCTGGTTGGACTGGGGGTTGTGCGCCACGAAGGTCCCGGACCCGGCCAGGAGGTCCATGTCGTCCGAGGTGACGTGCACGCAGTGGGCGGCGATGGTGTCACGGCCCAGCATGCCGAACCGGTCCAGGCGCGCCACCGGGGTGAGGCCGTGGCGTTCCCGGTTGAGCGCCACGTCGGAAGCCGCTTCGGCCACGTGCACGTGGAAGCCGGTGCCCAGTTCGCGGCCAAGCAGGGCGGCCCGTTCCAGGGTGGCGTCGGTGAGGGTGAAGGCGGCGTGCAGGCCGAACAGGGAGCGCAGCTGGGGGTCCATCTCGGCGGCGCAGCGCCGGGCGAAGGCCGCGTTCTCCTCCAGGCCCCCGGTCGCCACCGCCGCGCCGTCCCGGTCGGACACCTCGTAGCACAGGCAGGCCCGGACCCCGACGTTCTTCACGGCCCGGGCGATGCGGTCCAGGGAGCCGGTGAGGGCGAAGGGGCTGGCGTGGTGGTCCACCAGGGTGGTGGTGCCCTTGCGCACGGCGTCGAGCAGGATGATCTCGGCGCTCATCTGCACGTCGTCCAGGCTCAGCTTGCGGTCCAGGCGCCACCACAGGTTGTCCAGGACCTCCTGGAAGGTCCGGCTGGGGGCGGCCTTGCCCAGGCCGCGCACGAGCGTGGAATAGAAGTGCATGTGGGCGTTCACCAGCCCGGGCATGACCAGTTGGCCGCGGGCGTCCAGGACCCGGTCGAAGGGGCCGGGGATGCTTTCCTTTGGCGCGATTCGCGCGATGCGTCCGCCCTCGATGAGCAAGGCCTGGTCTTCCAATACCTTGCATTGAGAACCGAAGGTGATGATGGTGCCGTTCTGGATGAGCGTGCGCGCGGTCATGGCTAACACCTTTTGCAGAGTCTAGAGTGCCGGGGATGAAGAAGGATAAAGAACTTGTCTGATAAAAATATGGCCGAGAGAAGGATCCAGGCACGCTAGAGACCTGGACCCCACTCTCGGCCAAATGCTGGTTGGCGGCTAGGACCGGGCCACTTCCTGGTTGAACTTCTCGATCAGGCTGTCGAAATTCGCGGCCTCCTCGGTGAACAGCTGGGTCCAGTACTCGGGTTCCCACTGGGCGCAGATCTCTTCGTAGGTCTTGCCCTGCTGCTCGACCCAGGTGTAGTACTTCAGGTTGTGGATGGCCTTCTTCTCGGGGAAGGTCAGCTCCTTGAAGTTGTCCACGGCCTGGCGTTCGAGGCTGCCCGACCTGGGCCTTGGCGGCGGCCACGGCGGTGAACGTGCCGTGCTCGGCGGTCTGCTCATCCAGGCGGGAACGGTACATCTCGACGCTGTCGGTGAAGATGGTGAAGATCACGTCGTTCTCGTTCAGCTCCCAGTACTTGGCGGCCTTGATGGCGGCCAGCATGTTGCAGACGCCGCTGATGCCCAGCAGGCCCAGCTGCTCGATGGTGGCCGGCGTCGACGCCCATCTCGGCCAGGTAGGCCTTGCCGGCGGGCTCGTTGAACAGGCGCAGGATGCGCATGCAGTCCTCGTCGTCGATGGCGGCGATGGCGTCGGTGTTGCGCACGTTGTGCACCCAGGGCACGTGCTTGTCGCCGATGCCTTCGATGCGGTGGTCGCCGAAGCCGTTCATGAGCAGGGTCGGGCACTGGATCGCCTCGGTGGCGATGGTCTTGCAGCCCGGGGTGCAGGGTCTTGAGGTAGTCGCCGGCGGCGATGGTGCCGGCGCTGCCGGTGGCGCTGGCGTAGGCGGCCAGGCGCGAGCCGGGCTTCTTGATGGCGTTGAAGGCGTCCTCGATGGCCGGGCCCGGTGACGTTGTAGTGCCACACCGGGTTGCCGAACTCCTCGAACTGGTTGAAGATCAGGTGCCTGGGATCGGCCTTCAGCTCCCAGCACTTGTCGTAGATCTCCTTGACGTTGCTTTCGCAGCCGGGGGTGGCGATCACTTCGGAGCCGATCTCGGCCAGCCAGGTGAAGCGCTCCTGGCTCATGTTCTCGGGCAGGATGGCGATGGCCGTGCAGCCCAGCACGGCGGAGTCGAAGGCGCCGCCGCGGCAGTAGTTGCCGGTGGAGGGCCAGACCGCCTTGTGGTAGTCGGGGTCGAATTCGCCGCTCACCAGCCGCGGCACCAGGCAGGCGAAGGCGGCGCCGACCTTGTGCGCGCCGGTGGGGAAGTACTTGCCGACCATGCCGACGATGCGCGCCTTGACCCCGGTGATGACGCGGGGGATCTCCAGGTAGTTGGGGCCGGCGAACAGGCCGGTCTTGGGGTCGTTCTTCCAGGTGATGCGGAACAGGTTGGCGGGGTCGATGTCCCACAGGCCGACGTTCTTCAGCCGGGCCTTGATGCTTTCCGGGGCGGTTTCGGGGTGGCGCATCTGGGCGAAGGTCGGGATGATGATGCCGCGCTCCTTGCAGCGCCTGGCGGTGCGCTTGACCACTTCGGCGTTGAAGGTCTTGACGATTCTGGACATGGGGTTTCTCCCGTTCCGGTTACAGGTAGAGGTTCTGGGCGCGGTTGATGAGGCTCTCGAGCTTGGCGCCGGGGTCGCTGCATGCGGGCCAGGAACATGAGGGCGCTGATCACGAAGGGCTTGTAGCTGGCCTCGTGGTAGGTGGGGATGCGGTACTGCTCGAACACCTCGGCCGAGACTTCGCCGGCCTTGCAGCTCACGTCGGTGATGTCGGCGGGCAGGCAGTGCATGTAGAGCGCCTTCTGCCCGGCGGTGCAGGTTCATCTTGGCCCGGGTGCACTCCCAGTCGGTGTGCTTGGCGTTGTTGGCCAGGCAGTCCTTCTCCAGCTGCTTGAGGCCGTCCTTGTCGGAGACCTTGAGCAGCTTGGTGCGCTGCTCCATGACGTGGTAGGGGGCCCAGGACTTGGGGTAGACGATGTCGGCGCCGTCGAAGGCCTCGTCCATGCTGTTGGTCTTCGATGAACTTGCCGCCGGTCTGCGCGGCCTGCCGGCCGGCCAGTTCGACCACCTCGGGGATGAGGTCGTAGCCTTCGGGGTGGGCCAGGCGCACGTCCATGCCGAAGCGGGTCATGAGGCCGATGATGCCCTGGGGCACCGACAGCGGCTTGCCGTAGCTGGGCGAGTAGGCCCAGGTCATGGCGATCTTCTTGCCCTTGAGGTTCTCCAGGCTGCCGAAGTGCTCGCGCAGCCAGGCACAGGTCGGCCAGGGCCTGGGTCGGGTGGTCGATGTCGCACTGCAGGTTGACGATGCTGGGGCGGCGGTGCAGCACGCCGTTGCTCGGCGCCGTCGGTGAGCGCGTCGCCCACCTCCTGCATGTAGGTGTGGCCTTCGCCCAGGAACATGTCGTCGCGGATGCCGATCACCTCGGTGAGGAAGCTGATCATGTTGGCGGTCTCGCGCACGGTCTCGCCGTGGGCCACCTGGCTCTTCTGCTCGTCCAGGTCGGACAGGCCCAGGCCCAGCGCGTTGGCGGCCGAGGCGAAGCTGAACCGGGTGCGGGTGGAGTTGTCGCGGAAGATGGAGATGGCCAGGCCGGTGTCGAAGGACTTGTAGGACATGCCCTGCTGGTGCAGCAGCTTGAAGGTGTCGGCCAGGGTCAGGATGGCCTGGATCTCCTCCTCGGGATGCTCCCAGGTGAGCAGGAAGTCCTTCTGGAAGAGGTCGGTCTTCAGGGTCTGGAAGGCCTGCAGGTTGTAGGAGATGGTTGACGACATGGTGCGCTCCGGGAAGGGGTTTTCAGGGGAGGGGGAGGGTTGCGGGGGAAGGTTGCAGGGGGAGGCCATGGGGATGGTCGGGGTCCAGCAGCAGGCCGTCCTCGACCCGGGGTTCGCCCCGGAGCAGCACGTGGCGGAAGGACAGCCTGGAGTGGAAGCCGGGGAACGACTCGTAGGCCGGCACCAGGGTGGAGCGCAGGGGCTGTTCGGGGCCGGCGGGATCGAGCACCACGATGTCGGCGTCCATGTCCGGGGCTCAGGGCGCCCTTGCGGTCCTGGACCCCGGCCCTGCGGGCCGGGTTGAGGGACAGGTGGGTGGCCAGGCCCAGGGCGGCGCGGTCGGCGTCGTCCTCCCAGATCTTCCAGGTCACGTGGGGCAGCGCGCCGATGCCGGGGAGGCCGTTGGGCACCGCGCGCAGGTCGGTGCCGTCCCAGTCGTCCTTGTCCTGGGGGCGGAAGGCGCAGTGGTCGGTGGCCATGATGTCGGCGCCGCCGTCCCGGACCAGCCGGCGCATCTCCTCGCGGCCGCCGCCGCGCAGGGGCGGCGAGCACAGCCAGCGGTGGCCGTCGGCCCGGGCCAGCCAGGAATCGTCCAGCACCAGGTACTGGGGGCAGGTCTCGAAGGTGATGTCGCCCTGGGCCTGGCTTTGCACCAGGTGCCGGGCGCCGTCCAGGGTGGAGACGTGCACCACGTGCAGGGCAGCCCGGCGCGCCAGCGCCAGCTCCACCACCCGCCGGATCGCCACGATCTCGGCCGCCTCGGGGCGCAGCAGGGTGTGGCTGTGCGGCCTGGCCCAGGTCGACCCCGGCGGGGTCGACCGAGGCGATGACCTCGTCGTCCTCGCAGTGGACCATGAAGTGCGCGCCCATGGGGCCCAGGCGCCGGAACAGGTCGTCGATCCGCTCGTAGCTGGCGAAGATCCCGGCGGCCTTGTAGGTGGTGTAGAGCTTGAGGGTCCGGTAGCCGGCCGCCAGGAGCGCCTCCAGGGCGCCCAGGTCGGCCGGCTCGAAGGTGGTGGGGGTGAGGTGCCAGAGCACGTCGCAGTGGCTGCGGCCCTCGGCCTTGGCCCGGGCGATCGGCCATGGCCTGGGCCAGGGACTGGCCCGGGTCCTGGGTGACGAAGGTGCACAGGGTGGTGATGCCGTTCTGCAGCGCCACCCGGGTGCCGGATTCGTAGGTGTCGGCCAGGTAGAAGCGGCCGATCTGGTCGTCCACGTGGGTGTGGAAGTCCATGAGGCCGGGCAGCACATAGCAGCCCGAGGCGTCGATCACCCGGTCCGCGCCGACGGCGCCCAGCCGCCCGACGGCGGCGATGCGGCCGTCCTCCACCAGGACGTCGGCGTCCTGGATGCGGTCGGCGAGAGCGGCGCGCCCGTTGCGGATCAGGGTTCTCATGCGGGCACGGCCTCCAGGACGGGTTCGATGGCGGGGGGGATGCTGATGCGGGAAAGGGGCGCCTCCACGTCCTTCAGGCCGTGGCCGGTGGCCAGGATCACCACCCGGGCGTACCTGCGGCCAGGCGCCGGGGGCCGGCCTGCAGCTTGGCCAGGCCGGCCAGGGCGGTGGCGCCGGCGGGCTCGGTGAAGATGCCGGTGCGGGCCGCCAGCCGCGGCCTGGGCCGACAGGATCTCCTCGTCGGTGACGGTGAGGGTGAGCCCTTCGCTTTCCAGCATGGCCCGGCGCGCGCCGTGGGCGTTGCTGGGGCAGGTGACCGAGATGGAGTCGGCGCGGGTGGTCGGGTTGGCGGCGTCGGAGTACTGGCCGGTCTGGACGTAGCGGTGGATGGCGTCGGAGGTCTCCGCCTGGACGCCGATCAGCCGGGGCAGGCGGTCGATCAGGCCGGCCCGCTTGCAGGTCCAGGAAGCCCTTGTGCACCCCGCCCAGGATCACCCCGTCGCCCACCGAGACCACCACCGCGTCCGGCGCCTGGAAGCCCAGCTGGGCCCAGATCTCCAGGCCGGCGGTCTTCTTGCCTTCGAGGGTGAGCGGGTGGTAGGCGGTGTTGCGGTTGAGCCCGCCGCGCTGCGCGGTGTAGTCCAGGGACAGCCTGAAGGCGTCGTCGTAGGTGCCCTTCACCGGCACCACCTTCGCCCCGTACAGCACCATCTGCACCAGCTTGGCCTTGGGCGCGGTCTGCGGCACGAAGATCAGGGCCTGCTGGCCGCTGGAGGCGCACACGGCCGCCAGGGCCGAGGCGGCGTTGCCGGTGGAGGCCGCCACGATCAGGTCGATGCCCAGGCGCCGGGCCTCGGCCGCCACCAGGAAGGAGGCCCGGTCCTTGAGGCTGCCCGAGGGGTTCAGGCCGTCGTTCTTGACCCAGAGGCGGTCCAGGCCCAGGTCGGTGCCGAGCCGGTCGACCCGGGCCAGGGGGGTGTTGCCCACCGGGATGGGCGGGTGGAACCGCGGCTCCACCGGACAGAACAGGTTCCAGTCCGGATGCGCGCGGTCGAAGGCGTCGCGGATGCCGTCGTAGTCGAACACCGCCTCCAGCACGCCCAGGAGCGGGATGCCGGGCTTGTAGGCCGGGCCGCAGACCGGGCAGAGGTAGCGCACCTCGTCGCGGGAGAAGGTTCGTCCACAGTCCGTGCAGCGGTATTCGAAGGAGGCCATGTTAAATATCCAGAGAAGGGCCGGGCCGGGGGGCGTTGCCCCCGGCCCGGGAAATGCTACATCATGCCTTGCCGTTCAGGCCCATTTCATTGACCTAGAAGTGGAACTCGGCGCACCACATGATCGCGTGCACCGGCTGGTTGTTGTCGCCGAAGGAGTTGGCGTAGTCGGTCTTGTTGGGGGCGCCGAACTTGTTGTTCCAGAACTCGAAGCCGGGGCCGATGAAGATGGCGCCGGGCTTGCGGCCGAAGACGCTGCTGACGTCGGCCAGCAGGTAGGTGTCGCAGATGGTTTCAGCCACGGTGCCGTTGTTCCCGGCGGAGGCGGCGGAACCGGGAAGGTTTGCGGGGGTCTGGTTGCCCTTGGAGCCGATGTAGTTGGCCCAGCCCTTCCAGACGACCGGGATGCCCGCGTTGAAGCTCTTGCTCCAGGCGGTCCAGAGGATGCCGGTGGTCTTGAAGTCCACTTCGTGCTCGATGAAGCCGTTGTAGTTCTGCTCGCGGCAGAGGCCGACGCCCAGGTCCCAGAAGCCCTTGGAGACGTTGAAGCCGAACTGGGGGCCGGCCACGACGAACTTCTTGTTGGAGGCGAAGTAGTTGTCGGTGGAGTCGAAGTCGAAGCCGACGGTGAGGTCGACCTCGCGGACCGGGCCGAAGCCCATGTTGGTCTTGAAGATCTTGCCCAGGTCGAAGTTGCTGCGGTAGACGCAGTAGACCTCGGTGTCGCCGGGGACGCCGGGAGCCTCCGCGCCGAAGTTGGTCGGGGTGTTCGCGGGATCCTTGTGGGAGGCCCACAGCATGTTCACGTCGAAGAAGTTCGTGCCGTAATCCCAGCCGTAGACGCCGCTCAGTTCGGTGCGGTTCTTGACTTCGTTGCCGGAGACGCCCGGATCGCGGAACTGGTTGCTGTACCTGGTAGCCGAGGTAGGTGTCGCTCCAGTTCGCGGCGCTGACGGGGAGGGCGGCCAGGGCGACGATGCCCAGGGCGGCGAGGGTGAGTTTCTGCATGGTTGGCTCCATTGAAAGAGTGCCCGGTGAATTCCGGTCCTCTGTTGGGTTGTGAATATGTGAATTGTGCGGCAAGAACCGGTAAAGATTGTGTTGAAATCAGGCCTCGCTGGCCATACTGGCGCCGACCGCCTCTTCGGTCGCACTGGTGGCGCCCTTCAGCTTGTTAAAAAACAGGTTCAGAATCACGGCGACGATCGAAGCGAGCAGGATGCCGCTGCCGAGCAGGGGGCCGAGCACCTTGGGCATCTGCACGAAGAACTTGTCCGCCACCAGGGGGATCATGCCGAAGCCGATGCTGATGGCCACGATGTAGAGGTTGGCGCGGTTGCTGGTGAAGTTCACGCCGCTGAGGATGCGGATGCCGGTGGAGGCGACCATGCCGAACATCACGATGCCGGCGCCGCCCAGCACGAACATGGGCACGGAGGCGACGATGAAGGCCAGCTTGGGCAGCAGGCCCAGGGCGATCAGGATGGCGCCGCCCGTGACGCAGACGAAGCGGCTGCGCACGCCGGTGACGCCGACCAGGCCGACGTTCTGGGAGAACGAGGTGTAGGGGAAGGTGTTGAACAGGCCGCCGATCAGGGTGCCCAGGCCGTCCACCCGCAGGCCGTCGGAGATGTTCCTCTGGCTGAGCTTCTTGCCGGTGATCTCGCCCACCGCCAGGAACATGCCCAGGGACTCGATCATCACCACCACCATCACCAGGCACATGGTCAGGATGGCGCCCAGGTGGAAGGTGGGCATGCCGAACTGGAAGGGCCGGACGATGGCGAACCAGGGCTGCTGGTCGATGTTGGCGAAGCTGACCTTGCCCAGGGCCATGGCGATGAGCATGCCGAGCACCAGCCCAAGCAGCACCGAGATGTTGGCGAAAAAGCCTTTCACGAAACGGGTGACGAGCAGGATGAACACGAGCACGATGCCCGCCACCGCGAGGTGCAGCGGCGCGCCGTAGGCCGGGTTGGCCACCGGGCCGGCGGGGGTGTTGAGCATGGGCATGTTGGCGCCGGCGGCCCAGGTGATGCCGATGCGCATGAGCGAGATGCCGATCACCGTGATGATGCTGCCGGTGACCACCGGCGGGAAGGCCGGCAGCATCCGGCTGATCAGCGGCGCGACCAGGATGCCGAAGACGCCGGCGCCGATCACGGCGCCGTAGATGCCGAGCAGGCCGATGTCGGGGCTGGTGGCCATGACGATCATGGGGCTGACGGCGGCGAAGGTGACGCCCATCATGACCGGCAGCTTGATGCCGAAGCGCCAGATGCCCAGGGACTGGATCAGGGTCACCAGGCCGCAGGCGAACAGGTCGGCGTTGATCAGCATGGCCAGCTGCTCCTTGGGCAGCTTCAGGGCGCCCGCCGATGATGAGCGGGACCGCCACCGCCCCGGCGTACATGACCAGGACGTGCTGGATGCCGAGGAGAGATAACTTGCCTAACGGCAAGACTTCATCAACTGGATGGGTATCCAATTTGGGATTCATGGGTGCTCCGAATTGACAGCCGGCGAGCCGGCCCCTTGAGGATGGGGGTTTGATACTGATTGAAGCTGCTTGGAAACAACTTGGGGATGGCTCGCCGCGATCTGCAGTTCGTGGTGAGGGCCGCCTCCCCGATCTACCAGCCTTGCCCTCTTTCCTTGATTTCACTTGAGTCTAGGATAGACGACACGGCAGTCAACAAAAAAGTTCACAGAGGCTGAAAATTTTTTACATGGTGGCTCCGACCAGGTCCGGAATGACCGGCTCGGCATTGAGCAGGACCAGCAGGGTGGCGCAGGGGGCGAAATCCACCTGGTGCTCCCTTCGGCCAGGGCGCCCCGGGCCGCCCAGCCCAGGAGTTCCCAGGATCCGGTCCTGAACCGGGCGCTGACCTGGCCGCCGCGGTAGAGGGTCTCCTGCGGCCCCGACCTCCAGCCGGTGCTCCTTGCCGCCCAGGCGGGCCTCGATGACCAGGCCGTCGCCGGTCGCGCTCCATGCGGAAGGCGTCGCCCTTGGCCTCCAGGTAGCCCTGCCTGGTCGATCCAGAAGCGCGGCTTGTCCTGGTAGGGCGCGCCGGCGGTGGGGCAGAAGGTGGCGCAGTTGCCGCATTCGTTGCAGAAGTCGGCGATGTTGAGGGTCTGCACGGTCTGGTCACACCGCGAACGGGCCGGGTGCCTTCCTGCGCCAGCCGGCCGCCGCGCTGCACCAGCACGGGCAGTTCCAGCCGGAAGGGCGCCATGGGGTAGGCGTGGTTGGCCCGGTTCGGGCAGACGGTCACGCACAGGCTGCAGAGGTCGTCGCAGTCCAGGCAGCGGCCGGCTTCCTGGGCGGCGGTTTCGGGGGTGAAGGTCTGGATGACCTCGTTGAAGCCCCGCGCTCGGTGAGGGGCAGCACCGGGACCTTCTGGCCGGCGTGCAGGCGCGCCTTCTTCTCCATGAGGGCGGCGGCGGTGTTGCCCTTGTCCAGCGTGCGGCTCGGCCGGGATCTCGACGCCGTGCCTGCGGGCGATGGCTTCGGCCGCGGCCCGGCCGTCGGCGATGGCCTGGATCGACCGAGGCCGGGCCGTGCACCACGTCGCCGCCGGCGAACAGGCCCGGTCAGGCTGGTCTCGCGGGTGGCGGCGTCGACCGCCAGGGTGCCGTCCTTCTTGCGCGCCAACTCGAAGCCCGGCCAGGAAGTCCAGCACCGGCTCCTGGCTGATGGCCGGGATGATGGTGTCGGCGGCGAGGATCTCCTCGCTGCCCTCGCACCGGCACCGGCCGGGGCCGGCCGGAGGCGTCGCGCTCGCCCAGGCGTCATGCGGGTGCAGGCCAGGCCGGCCACCCTGCCGCCGGTCGCCACCACCGCAGGCCGGGGCCAGCAGGTCGCGCAGGCCGATGCCCTCTTCGATGCAGTCGCGCCACTTCGGCTGGGTCGGCGGGCATCTGGGCCCGGGTGCGGCGGTAGACCAGGGTCACTTCGCCGTCCTTGACCAGGCGCCGGGCGGAGCGGGCCGCGTCCATGGCCGAGTTGCCGCCGCCGATGACCAGCACCCGCCGGCCCAGGTCCATGGGCGTGCCGGCCTGGACCTTGTCCAGGAAATCCAGGGCGTCCATCACCCCCGGCGCTGTCTTCGCCCGGGATGCCCAGGCGCTTGCCCTGCTTGGCGCCCACCCCCAGGAAGACGTAGGGGAAGTCCTGGCGCAGGCCCTCCAGGGTGAGGTCGCGGCCCAGGGCCTGGCCGAAGTGGAACCGGACGCCCAGCTGGTCGCAGCCGCTCCAGGTCGGCCGCCAGGGTCTCGCCGCTGAGCCGGTAGCCGGGGATCACCCCGCTCACCATGCCGCCCAGGGCTGCCTTGGCCTCGAACACCTCCGGCCTCGAAGCCCATCCTGGCCAGGAAGTAGGCCGCGGACAGGCCGGCCGGGCCGGCGCCGACGATGGCCACCTTGATGCCGTTGCCGGGCGCCGCGGGTTTCCGGGTGGGCGCCGCCGTACTCGAAGGCGAACCGCTTGATCTCGCGGATGGCCAGGGGCGCGTCGTAGAAGTTGCGCACGCAGCGCTCGGTGCAGGGGTGGTCGCAGACGCTGCCGGTGATGCCGGGCTGGGGGTTGGTGCGCAGGATGACGTCCATGGCCTCCGCGGGCCGGCCGTGGGCCACCAGCCAGAGGTAGTCGGGGATGTTCTGGTGCGCGGGGCAGCCGTCCATGCAGGGCGCGGCGATGCAGTCGAAGCTGGCCCAGGGGCCGGTCGCCCTTGAATTCCAGCGGCCGGGGCCGGCGGGCGTAGGCGTCGTCGCCCACCACCCTCACCGCGTGCCGGGCCAGGTTGAAGCGGGCGCCGTGGCCGCCGGAGGTGGCCTGGACGTAGGCGTCGAGGCTGCCGGCGCCGGCCTCGGTCCATGGCCGCGTCCAGGTTGACCAGGTACTGCTGCAGCCGGGCGTAGCCGCCGGGCTTGAGCAGATCGGTGCAGACCGTGACCGGGCGCCAGGCCGTCGGCCACCAGGTCCGGGAAGTTGCGGGCGTCGGCGCCGCCGCAGAAGCTGATGGGCACCTTGCCGTCCAGCTCCTCGGTCGACCAGCTGGGCCAGGGTCAGGGTCAGCGGGTGCAGGGCCCGGCCCGACATGTACATCATCTTCTCGTTGGCGGGGAACACCGGCCGGTGGTTGACCACCTCCAGGGTGTTGGAGAGCTTGAGGCCGAAGCCGTTGGCGCGGCCCCGGGCGGTGCCGGCCAGGTTCTTGACCATGGCCATGGCGTCCTCGAACTTGGGGTCGTGGCCGAAGGCCGCGTCCGGCACCTCGATGTCGAAGCCCTGGGTCTGGTTGAGCAGGCCGCGCAGGCGCTCGGGCCCGAGCAGGGTCGGGTTGAGCTTCACCCAGGTGTGCACGCCCAGGTCGGTGAGCAGGTAGCTGGCGATCCGCTCGATCTCCGCCGGCGGGCAGCCGTGCATGGTGGAGAGGGTGATGTGGTTGGACAGTTCGGCCGGGGATGGCGATGTCGCGCACCGCCGGGTAGACCTTGGCCACCTGGTCGATGGCCTCGGGCAGGGCCGCGCCGGCGTCGCGCATGCGCGGCGATGAAGGCCTGCACCCGGGGGTTCTGGATGCCCTCCAGGTTGTAGCCGACGCTCATGTTGAAGTGGGTGCCGGGGCCCTGCAGGCCCATCCTGTGGGCCAGGGCGTGCAGCAGCACCCAGGCGTTGAGGTATTCCCGGAACGACTCCTCCAGCTTGAGCTCCTGGGACCATTCGCAGTTGTAGGTCTCGTCCGCCGAGTCGATGCAGGGCCGGCTCACCTCGATCTCGTCGAGGATCTGCACGGTCTTCAGCTCGATGAAGCGGGCGCCGCAGAGCCAGCTGGCGACGATGTTCTGGGCCAGCTGGGTGTGCGGCCCGGCCGCCACCCCCAGGGGCGCGGCCACGGTGTGGCCGAACATCGCCGGGAGGCCATGCGCGGCGAGGGGACCTGCAGGTTGGCCTTGGGGATGCCCAGGACGCTGTCCCGGGCGTCGAGCTCCTTGAAGATCCAGCCGGCGAGCATGTCGAGCGGGGCGGTGCGGAAGGGTTTTTCCATGGTGTCGTCGATCTCGGAGGGATGCGGGTTGGTGAGGTCTGGAGCTCAGTTCTTGTTCTTTTTGCCCAGGAGCTGCATTTCCCTGAGGGGCAGGGTGGTGCGGCGGATGCCGTCGAAATGGCAGAGGGCGTTGGCCACGGCCGGGGCGGTGGGGACCAGGCCGATCTCGCCCACCCCCTTGGCGCCGTAGGGGCCGTGCGCGTCCGGCACCTCCACCCCGATCACCTCCATGGGCGGCATGTCCTTGGCCCGGATGATGCCGAGGTCGGCCATCTTCCAGGACACCGGCCAGCCGTCCTTGTACGGGAAATCCTCGGTGACCGCGTAGCCCAGGCCCATGTGCAGCGACCCTTCGATCTGCCCCTCGAACAGGGTGGGGTTCAGGATCCTGCCGGCGTCGTGGGCGGCGGTGATGCGGGTGATCCGCCCGGTGTCGTCCAGCTCCACCATCTGGGCGGCGTAGCCGTAGGAGTAGTGGGTGACGATGTCCTTGCCCGGCGGCGGCTCGTAGCCCGACCTTGGTGGTCCAGTCGCAGACCCACTCGCCCCGGTACTCCCGGCCGGCCAGCTCGGCCAGGGTCCTGCCCGCGGCCAGGTCCTGCCTTCAGCTCCTGGGCGGCCACCCGCACCGAGTTGCCCACCAGCGAGGTGCCGCGGGAGGCCGTGGTCATGCCGCAGGCGGTCTCCGCGTCGGTCTCCACCCGCACCTCGACGATGGCCGGGTCGATGCCGGTCTCGGTGACCAGGGTCTGCAGGGCCATGTTGTGGGCGCCCTGGCCCATCTCGCACCAGCCGTGGTGCAGCACCACCTTGTCCGGCCCCTCGACGCTGATCTTGGCCCGGCCGAAGTCGGGCATGCCGCAGCCGATGCCGGTGTTCTTGATGCCGGCGGCGATGCCGGCGTACTTGGCGGCTCTGGAACCGGTCCTTGAGGGCCTCCAGGCAGGCGCGCACGCCCACGCCGCTCTTCAGCACCTGGCCGGTGGCGGTGGCCTTGCCTTCCACCAGGGCGTTGTCCCAGCGGAACTGCCAGCGGTCGAAGCCGCCCATGGCGCACAGCTCGTCCACGCTGGACTCGATGCCGAAGCAGGCCTGGTTGGCGCCGAACCCGCGCATGGCGCCGCAGGAGGCGTTGTTGGTGATCACCGCGGTGCCCTTCACGTGCACGTTGGGGATGGCTGTAGGCCCCGGCGGAGTGGGCCACGGCCCGCTCGATCACCTTCATGCCGACGCTGGCGTAGGCGCCCGTATCCGAATGCATGTGCGCCACCAGGGCCACCAGCCTGCCGTCCTTGTCGCAGCCCAGCTCGTAGTCCATGACGATCGGGTGGCGCTTGGCGTGCATGCGCAGGGAGATCTTGCGGTCGAACCGGAGCATGACCGGGCGGCCCGTGGCCAGGCAGAGCATGGCCGCGTGGTGCTGGCCCATGAGGTCCTCCTTGCCGCCGAAGGCCGCCGCCGTTCTGCACCAGCACCACGTTCACCAGCGCGCTCGGGCAGGTCCAGCAGCTCGGCGATCTGGCGCCGGTCCTCGTAGCCGCCCTGGCCGCCGTCGAAGATCTTCACCCCGGGCTCGCCGTCCTTGCTCCAGGGCACGGCCAGGGCCGCCTCCATCTCCAGGAAGGCGTGCTCGATGCGCTGGGTGGTGTAGCGCCTGCGGGTGACGAAGGCGGCGGTCTTGAGCGCCTCCTCGGCGTCGCCCACGCGCACCTCGGTGACCGACAGGACGTTGCCGTGGTCGGTGAGCTGGGGCGCGCCGGGCTCCAGCGCCTCGAAGATGTCGGTCACCGGCGGCAGCACCTCGTACTCCACCCGCACCAGGGCCGCCGCCTGCGAGCGCGGCGGCTTCGGTCTCGGCCGCCACGCTGGCCAGCACGTCGCCGATGCAGCGGGTCTCCTCGCCCTCCATGACCATCACCGGCCAGTCCCGGTAGATCATGCCGTTGATGCGCTTGCCCTTGATGTCCCTGGCGGTGAGCACGGCCAGCACGCCCGGGACCCGCAGCGCCTCGCCGATGTCCACCTTGAGCACCCTGGCCCGGGGGTGGTCGGAGCAGCGCAGGGCGCCGAACACCATGCCCGGCTCCACCATGTCGGCCACGAACACCCGCTCGCCCAGCACCGCCTCCCGGGCGGAGTACTTGGGGTGGCGGGTGCCGATGGCGCCGGTGTCCTTGGGGAACGGCCACCGGCCGGCCCGTGCGCAGGGCCTCGGCGGCGCACTCGACGGAGTCGACCACCTTCTTGTAGCCGGTGCACCGGCACAGGTTGCCGGTGAGGCCGTCGGTGATCTCCTGGCGCGAGGGGTCGGGGTTCTTGCTGCAGGATGGCGGCGGCCTTCATGACGATGCCCGGGGTGCAGAACCCGCACTGGACCCCGCCCTTGAGCACGAAGCCGTCGGCGAAGGCGTCCCGCTCGGCCTCGGGTCAGGCCCTCCAGGGTGGTGACGTCCCTGCCGGCCACGTCCTTCAGGGCCATCCGGCAGCTGAGCCGCGCCTTGCCGTCCACCAGGATCGTGCAGCAGCCGCAGATGCCCTCGCCGGAGCAGCCGTCCTTGGGGCTCTTGAGCCCGGCCACGTCGCGCAGGTAGCTGAGCAGCTCCATGGCAGGATCGCCGTCGAACCGTGTGGCTTGACCGTTGAGCGTGAACTCCATGGTGCCCTCTTCAGCGGCTGCGTGATGGGTGCGTGAGGCGCCTGAGGCGTCGGTGGCGGGACGGGCGCCCTGGGCGGCCAGGTCGAAACCCCGCCACCCTAGCACCCTTCGTGTCTGGCAGATCATCGGTCACGGCTGCCTGGGGCGGAAGGGACCGAAATGCCCTGCGCCTGAAGCCGGCTATTATCCGAAATGATTGTTATAGAAAGACCTATAAATCCAGGCACAATGTTAGGTTCAATGGAGGGTATGGTCAAGAATTTTTCTCTATAGTTAAAAATTTTTCACTGTCGAAAATACCTTACTCATTTTGTAAACTATTCGATTGGCCACCGAGCCAGCACCAGACAGGCGGCCGCGCCGACGATGGCGCAGGGCAGGCTTGCCTCCAGGCCGAACGAACCGCCGGTGAGCCAGTGCGGCCGGCAGTGGACCACCGGCATCCACCAGCCGTGGCTGGGCAGCCCGCTCACCCCGAAGCCCAGCAGGGAGCCCTGGGTCCAGTTCCAGCCCAGGTGCAGGCCGATGGGCATGGCCAGGCTGCGGGTCCTGAGGTAGCACAGGCCGAGCAGGACGGCGGCGATGGCGATGTCGAGGCTGGCCCAGCCCCGGGTGGCTCCGGCCATGCCCGGGTTGCCCCAGTGGATGCCCGGCGAACAGCAGGGCCATCAGCGCCTGGGCCGGCCAGAGGCCCATGCCGCGCATCAGGCGCTGGAACAGGTAGCCCCGGAACAGCAGCTCCTCGCTGAAGGCCACCGCCAGGTAGAGCCAGGCGCCCGCGAGCAGCCGGCCGAATCCGGCGTGGGGATCGCGCACCAGGTGGAACCCGCCGCCCAGGTAGGCGAGCAAGGCCATCAGGGCCATGAGCCCGGCGCCGGCCAGGCCGCGCCCAGCATGAACTCCCGGGCCCAGCGCCGGTCCAGGCACAGGCCCACCGAGCGCAGGGGCCGGCCCTCCAGTTCCAGGAACATCCAGGTGAGGCCGAGGAAGGCGGCGAAGGAGAACCAAGGCGCCGGCAGCCAGGCGCTGGAGGCGGTTCCGGGCAGAGCCCCCCGGAAGGTGAAGGCGGCACCGCTGCAGATCACCGCCCCGAGCGCGAACAGCGCGGCCTTCCAGCCGTTGCGCAGTGCGCCTTCCGGTCCGTGGAAGAGGTTGGCCATTCCCGTCAGGGCCGGGCCCCGCGCTCGGCGTAGGCCAGGCCCACGGTCCTGTAGACGTCGCTGCCGGCGCCGGTGAGCGCGCGGCGGAACCAGACCGCGGCCCGGTCCGGCTGCCTGGCGCGCAGGCAGGCCCGCCCGAATTCGACGGCCAGTTCGCGGTTGCTCGGCTCCAGCGCGTAGGCCCGTTCCATGAAGCGTCCGCCTTCCTCCGGGTAGCCGGCATCGGAGAACTGCAGGCCCAGGGACCGCAGCAGGGCCTTGTCCTTGGGTCCAGGTCGGCCGCCGCCTTGGCTTCGGCCACCGCCTCGGCCTTTGCTCCATCGGCCAGCCAGGCCCTGGCGATCAGGCTGTGCGTGGTGGCGTCCCGGCGCGCCGATCCGGGCGGCCCGCCGGAAGGCTTCCAGGGCGCGCTCCCGCTCGCCGGCGGCGAGGTAGATCCGGCCGAAATCGGCCAGCATCCGGCTGTCGCCGGGATGCTCGGCCCGGGCCTTGTCGGCGCAGGAAACCATGATGGTCCTGGGGTCATGGTCGAAAAAGCCCGGGTCCAGGCCCGGATCGCCCTGGGCCCGGAGGCCTGCGGCGGCGAGCAGCGCCAGGAGGGCGGGCTTCCATGCGTTCATAGAGGAATATTACCGTGCTTCTTGGGCGGCATGGATTCGCGCTTGCTCTCCAGCAGGTTGAGGGCCCGGAGCAGCTTCTTGCGGGTCTCGCGCGGCAGGATGACCTCGTCCACGTAGCCCAGCCCGGCGGCGACGTAGGGGTTGGCGAACTTCTCGTTGTACTCGGCGATGATCTCCGCGCGCTTGGAGGCCGGGTTCGCGGCCTTGGAGATCTCCTTGGCATAGAGCACGTTGGCCGCGCCTTCGGCGCCCATGACGGCGATCTCGGCGGTGGGGTAGGCGAAATTGAAGTCCGCCCGGATGTGCTTGGAGGCCATCACGATGTAAGCCCCGCCGTAGGCCTTGCGGGTGATCACGGTGAGCTTGGGCACGGTGGCCTCGCAGAACGCGTAGAGCAGTTTGGCGCCGTTCTTGATCAGGCCGCCGTGCTCCTGGTGCACCCCGGGCAGGAAGCCGGGGACGTCCTCGAAGACGATGAGGGGGATGTTGAAGCAGTCGCAGAAGCGCACGAACCGGGCGCCCTTTTCGCTGGAGGCGATGTCCAGCACCCCGGCCAGGTGCGCGGGCTGGTTGGCGATGATGCCGACGCTGCGCCCGTCCATGCGCGAGAAGCCGATCACGATGTTCCCCGCGTAGGCTTCCATCACCTCGAAGAAGTGCGCGTCGTCGACGATGCCCTTGATGAGGTTGCGCACGTCGTAGGGCTTGCTGGGATCCTCGGGGATGATGGTGTCCAGTTCCGGGTTCTCCAGCGGCATCTCCATCAGGGGGGCCCGGCGCGGCGCCTGGCCCAGGTTGTTGGAGGGGAGGAAGGAGAGCAGCTCCCGGGTGTGGGCCAGGGCCGCCAGGTCCGAAGGCACCAGGAAATGGGCCACGCCGGACTTGTAGCCGTGGGCGCTGGCGCCGCCCAGTTCCTCCTTGGTGACGTCCTCGTGGGTCACGGCCTTGATCACCTCGGGGCCGGTGACGAACATGTAGCTGGTGTTGCGCACCATGGTGATGAAGTCGGTGATGGCCGGGCTGTAGACCGCGCCGCCGGCGCAGGGGCCCATGATCAGGGAGATCTGGGGCAGCACCCCGGAGGCCATGGTGTTGCGCAGGAAGATCTCGGCGTAGCCGGCCAGGGAGTTCACGCCCTCCTGGATGCGCGCCCCGCCGGAATCGTTGAAGCCGATCACCGGGCATCCCACCTTCATGGCCATATCCATGACTTTGCAGATCTTTCGAGCATGGGTCAGGGACAGGCTGCCGCCGACGACGGTGAAGTCCTGGGCGAAGATGGCCACCGGCCGCCCATCCACCCGGCCGAAGCCGGTGACCACGCCGTCCCCGGGGATGCGCTCGCCGCCCTCGAAGGGGTTCATGGCCAGGGCGTCCACTTCCTCGAAGGAGCCTTCGTCCAGGAAGGCCGCGATCCGTTCCCGGGCGGTGAGCTTGTTGCCCTGGTGCTGCTTGTCGATCCGGGCCTGGCCGCCCCCCTTCAGCGCCGCGGCGTAGCGCGAACGCAGCGCATCCATCTTTTCTTGAAGGGGCATCGATACTCCTTTGCGCAAAAGCCACATTATATCTTTTTGGTGTTGGATGGGGTAACGGTACGGCAACGTTTCCGGGATGGGGCGATTCGATGGGCTAGGGTTGGTCTCGCTCTATCCGTGAATTTGTCGGGAAACACCAGATTTCAACACGACGGGAATTGGGAAAATCCGTAAGGTTAGATTGCAATTTTGCGGCATAATATGAAAAGGACGGTCACTTAGGTAAAAGGAATATAACGCTGAGGAAGCCGAGACGCCGAGGTCGCTGAGACGCACCACCGTTGCGATCGGCAAGCATGGCCCTCCCGGGTCCGGATGGCGCAGGCTCCAGGATGCGCAAGGGCGCCCTCGCCGCACCGAGGTCCGGCGGAAACGCCCTTGTGCATCCTGGAGCCTGTGCCATCCGGACTCCCCGGGCGACGCCCGGGGACCCCGCCTTCGGCGGGGCCTGGAGGACCATGCGGGGAGTGGGTCGGAGCCTGTTGCCAACTGGATTCCTCGGCGGTCTCGGCGTCTCGGCCTCCTCGGCGTTTATTGTTCTTTACTCCAAGCAATCCGGATGCTCAGGAGAGGCTGCCCTTTGGAACTAATTGCTTGCACAAAAAGCTTTGTACGTTCTTTCAATCTGGCCGAGATGGACGTTCAGGTGCCCGACGTACATTTCCAGCCAGCGTTCCAGGCTGATCCGCCCCCGTTCGGGGTGCACGATGAACTGCTCCCAGGCGGCTTCGGGCAGGGCGCGGAGCTGGCGGGCCATCATCTCCCGCAGCAGGCGGAACAGGTCCACCGACCTCGTCCATGGGCTGGGCCGTCACGTCCAGGCTGGCGGCCCAGCGGTCCTGGTCGAACGCCTGGATGCCGGACCCGGATTCGGCGATGATGGTCCGGCCCCGCAGGTAGCCGTGCAGATCGGCTTCCGCCAGGTGGAAGACGATGTCCTGGACGCTCCATTTGCCGGGGCCGGGATGGTAATCCAGGCATTCCTTGGGCAGCTTCGCCAGGGCCGCCTTCAGCAGGACGGGTCCCTTGGCGTATGTCATTAATAGTTCACCACGGGCCTCAGGGTTCATCTCTCACCTCGGGGCCGTTATACGCCCCGGAACCCTGGAAATCCAGGGATTTAACGACCGCTCTTCTTCCAGTCGGCCAGGAATCCTTCAATGCCCTTGTCGGTGAGGGGGTGGGCCAGCATCTGGTCGAACACCTTGGTGGGGATGGTGGCCACATGCGCTCCGGCCAGGGCGGCGTCGGTGACGTGCCTCGGGCTGCGGATGGAGGCGGCCAGCACGTTGGTGGCCAGGTCGTAGTTGGTGAAGATCTCCACCAGGTCCTGGATGAGCTCCATGCCCACCATGTTGATGTCGTCCAGCCGGCCGACGAAGGGGGAGACGTAGGTGGCGCCGGCCTTGGCGGCCATCAGGCCCTGGGTGGCGCTGAAGCAGAGGGTCACGTTGGTGCGCGACGCCCTCGGCCTTGAAGGCGTGGGTGGCCTTGAGGCCTTCGGCGGTGAGCGGCACCTTCACCACCACGTTGGGGTGGATCTTGGCCAGAGCCGCGGCCCTCCTTGATCATGCCGGGGGCGTCCAGGGCGATCACTTCGGCGGAGATCGGGCCGTTGACGATGCCGCAGATCTCTTCGATGATCGCCTCGAAGGGCTTGCCGGATTCCTTGGCGATGAGGCTGGGGTTGGTGGTCACCCCATCCAGGATGCCCCACTCGTTGATGCGCTTGATCTCGGCGATGTTGGCGGTGTCGATGAAGAATTTCATGGGTGTCTCCGGGGCTGTTGGGAGGGCGCCCGGCCCATCCGCTGCCGGAGGGCCCAGGCGCCGGGGTGCCTGCCAAGCACCTGCATTATCGCAGAACCCGACGGAAAGACGTTGAAGATCGCCAAGCCCGTGGAGCCGGCCGTCCCGGGGCGCGGGGTGTGAGGTTACACTTGGACCGATCGGAGCCTTCCATGGCGCAGACCGAATTTCCCGTGCTGGACCGTGGGTTCGTCAAGCTGGTCGACCATATGGGGTCGGACCTCAGCGTCGTCAACGCCGCGCGGGTCTCCTTCGGCAAGCGCAAGGAGGCCTTCGACGAATCGGACGGCAAGCTGATCGATTACCTGGCCCAGCACGACCACACCTCGCCCTTCCGGCACACCGCCCTCACCTTCCACGTGAAGGCGCCGATCTTCGTCTTCCGGCAGTGGATGAAGCACCGCATCGCCAGCGAGTTCAATGAGATCTCCGGGCGCTACGTGGAGTTTCCGGAGGACGAGTTCTTCGTCCCCGAAACCTTCCGGCGCCAGGCCAAGGTGAACAAGCAGGGCTCCGAAGGGGCGGTGGAGGGCGGGGACGGGGCCCAGGCCCGGGAGCTCTTCCTGCAGCCTGCCGGAACTCGGTCCGCCAGTACAAGGACATGATCGCCCTGGGGGTCTGCCGGGAGCAGGCCCGCTGCGTGCTGCCCGCTGGGGCTCTACTCCGAGGTGTACTGGACCGTCAGCCTCCAGGCCGCCGCCCACTTCATCCGGCTGCGCACCGACAGCCACGCCCAGTGGGAGATCCAGCAGTACGCCAAGGCGGTGCGCCAGGTGGTGGAGGACGATCTTCCCGGCGGGCCTGAAGGCGCTGCTGGGCCAAGGCCGCGCCATGAGCCTGCCGCCCCTCAACCCGGCCCTCTTCCACCTGGATACGGACCATCTCTGGCTCATGCACTGCGCCGAGGGGCCGGTGCCGCGCTCGGTGGTGCGCCTGGTGCGGGGCTTCCTGCACAAGGAGCTGTGGCCCTGGGAGACTGGACTGGCAGGAGGATTTCCTGGGCATTCCGGAGGCCCTGCGGGCCAGGAGGCCGCCACGGCTGGTGGGCGGGGAGGCGGCGGACATCAGCCTGACACCCAGCACCTCCGCCGGGCTGGTGGCGGTGGCCCAGGGGTTCCCCTGGCGCGCCGGCGACGAGGTGGTGGCTGCCGCTGGGGGAGTTCCCCAGCAACGTCTACCCCTGGAAGGCGCTGGACGGCCGCAACGTGGGGTTCGCGCGAAGTGCCCCTGTGGGAGGGGCACAGGGCCGGGGCGGCCGGCATGGGACACCACCCCGCCGTCCGCCGCGGACGAGCCCGAAGCCCGGCTCATCGACGCCCTGGGGCCCGCGACCCGGGTGCTGGCGGTGTCCTGGGTGCGGTTCCAGGACGGGCTGCGAGCTGGACCTGCCCCGGCTGGGCTCGGCCTGCCGCAGGCGCGGCATCCACCTGGTGGTGGACGGCATCCAGGGAGCCGGCACCGTCGTGCCCAACCTTTACGGCGCCAGCGCCTTCGCCACCGGCGGACACAAGGGCCTGCTGGCCCCCCAGGGCCAGGGGTTCCTGTGGACCGATCCCGGCCCTGCGCCAAATGCTCGCGCCCACCGGCACCTGGCTTTCGGTGGAGGACGGCACCGACCCGCTGCGCCCCGGCACGGACTGGCAGCGGCCATGGCTGGAGGACGGCCGGAGGCTGGAGCCGGGCGGCCCCAGCGTGCTGGGCTGCGTGGGCCTGCTGGAATCCCTGCGCACCCTGCACCTGTCCGGCGTGGCGGCCATCGCATGAGCACATCCGGTCCCTGCAGGCCGGGCTGCTGGACGCGCTGGCCGGAGTCCCCGCGTGGTCCTTCGAGGTCCGGCGCCTGCGCGGCCTCCTGGAGCGGGACCGGCTGGGGTCCATCCTCAGCTTCCACCACGGCCAGGCCGGCCCGGAGGACATGCAGGAAATCCTGCAGCAGGGCCGCCGCCGGGGCGTCTACGCCTCGTTGCGCGAGGGCTACCTGCGGGTGGCGTTCCACGGCTGGCACGAGGCCGCCGACGTGCACCGGGTGGCGGACTGGCTCAAGGGCTAGTGCCAGAACCCCTGGTGCAGCGCCGCGATCTCCTCCTCCAGTTCCGGAACCGGTCCGGTGACCTGGATGGCCTTCTGGCTGTGGGCGAAGATATGGCGGCAGGGAACGTCCATGGTCGGGTTCTCGGCGCTGGCGCCGGTGAGCGCCAGCAGGCGCTTCTCGTCCAGGCCGTAGACCAGGCGCCCGATGTTGGCCCAGGTACTGGGTGGCGGCGCACATGGCGCACGGTTCCACCGTGGTGTACAGGGTGCAGGTCCACAGGTAGGCGGGGCTGAAGTTCATGTCCGCGGTGCGCGCCAGCACGGCTTCGGCGTGGTTGACGGTGCTGACGTTGCCCTGCTCCAGGAGGACGGTCTCATGGTCCGGCCCCACCAGGATCGCCCCGAACGGGTGGTGCCCCATGGTCACCGACCGGGCGGCGATGGCGTTGGCCCGGCGCAGGTGGCGCAGGATCTGCTCGTGGGTCGGGGTGGGGAGCGAATCGGCCATGGGCATTCCTCGGGATTGGATAAAATATTATTGCGCCAGTAAATAAATTTTTTTCGAAAAAAAGGTTGCTAAGCTTAACGCACGTTCCATCCCAGGAGGCAGGCAATGAAGAAACTCGTCGTTCTTTCCGCCCTGTTCACGTACGCGTGCGGGCTTTCCGCGGCGCCGCCGAAGAACAAGGTGCATATCGCCCTGATCGTGCAGGACACGGTCGACGACAAGGGCTGGTGCCAGTCCATGTACGACGCCATCAAGGCGGTGCAGAAGGCCTATGGCCCGGCCCTGGTGGATTTCAGCTACAGCGAGAAGATGAAGCCGGTGGACGCGGGTTCCGCGGCCCGGCAGTACGCCTCCAAGCACTTCGACATCATCATCTGCCACGGCGCCCAGTACAAGAACACTAGTCCTGGAAATGGCCAACGAGTTCCCGGGCACCACCTTCGTGTTCGGCACCAGCGGCGATATCGGCCCCAAGAACGTGTTCACCTACATGCCGGAGAGCGAGCAGACCGGCTACCTCAACGGCATCATCGCGGGCATGGTCACCAAGAGCAAGATCGTCGGCCTGGTGGGCCCGGTTGACGGCGGCGACGCCGCCCGCTATGACCGCGGCTTCTATCTCGGCGCCAAGTCGGTGAACCCCAAGATCGACGTGAAGGTCGCCCACACCGGCAGCTTCAGCGATTTCGTCAAGGCCGGGGAACTGGCCCAGACCGAGATGCAGGCCGGCGCCGACTTCCTCACCGGTTCCTCCCAGCAGGCCCTGGGCGCCCTGCGGCGCCGTGGCCAAGAACACCGGCAAGGCTGTCTGGTGGGCCGGGCAGGACACCGCCCAGCTGACCATCCCCAACTCCTTCAAGGTGATCGCCGCCGCCAGCTACGACTACGCGCCGGTGGTGGAGGAACTCATCGCCAAGCGCGAAGCCGGCGTGAAGGGCGGGGAGTGCATTCCCCTCACCTTCGGCAACAAGGGCTTCATCTACAAGTTCAACGACAACGTCGGCCCCGTCCTGACCCAGGCGATCCGTGCGAAGGTTGAGAAATCCAAGGCCGACCTAACCACCGGCAAGCTCGTGCTGGCCTGGAAGGACGTCAAGTTCTAGACTGGCCCCTGAACTCCGGCCCCGGCATGCCCCGGCATGCTGGGGCCATGGTTCTGCTTGCGCCCAGGTTCCCAAGCCCGGTCATCCAGGAGTTCCCATGAAAGACACCGTCGAGCCCATCACTGAACTCAAGCTCGCGGGCATCACCAAGCGTTTCCCCGGCATCCTCGCCTGCAACAACGTGGCCATGGAGGTCCGGCGCGGCGAGGTGCTGGCGCTGGTGGGCGAGAACGGCGCCGGCAAATCGACCCTCATGAACATCCTGGCCGGCCTCTACCAGCCCGATTCCGGGACCATCTCCCTGAACGGACGGCCGGTGCACTTCCGGGACCCCAACGACGCCTACGCCCGGGGCATCGGCATGGTGCACCAGAACTTCATGCTCGTGGCCAACATGACCGTCACGGAGAACGTGGCGCTGGGCCTGAAGCAGATGCACAAGTTCATGCGCCTGGACCTGGGGGAGGTCAAGCGCCGGATCCTCGAGGTTTCAGCCCGCCACGAGCTTCCGGTGAACCCCGACGCCTACATCTGGCAGCTCTCCGTGGGCGAGCAGCAGCGGGTGGAGCTGGTCAAGACCCTCTGTTTCGGCGCCAAGCTGCTCATCCTGGACGAGCCCACCTCGGCCCTGACACCCCAGGAGACCGACGACCTCATCGACCGGCTCAAGCGCATGTCGGCGGATCTCTCCATCATCTTCATCAGCCACAAGCTGAACGAAGTCAAGGCGCTTTCCAACCGGGTGGCGATCCTGCGGCACGGCGCGGTGGTCTTCAACGGATTCACGGTCGACCACACCACCGGCGACCTGGCCGCGCTCATGACCGGGCGCGAGGTGGTCCTGCCGCACAACGAAGGCGTGGGCGGAGGCGGGGAGGCGATCCTGGCGGCCCGGGACCTCAAGGTGCGCGGCGACCGGGGCCATCTGGCCCTGGACGGACTGGATCTGGATCTCCACGCCGGCGAGATCCTCGGCCTGGCCGGGGTTTCCGGCAACGGCCAGCGGGAACTGGCGGAGGCGCTCACCGGCCTGCGCCCGGTGGAGTCGGGCAAGGTGAAGTTCCTGGGCCGGGACATGACCAACCGCAAGCCCGGCGGCCATGATCGGCGCCGGCCTGGGCTACATCCCCGAGGACCGGCACCACGAGGGCATCGTGCCCAGGTTCATCGGTGAAGGAGAACCTGGTGCTGAAGGACTTCGGCACGCGCCGCGCTTCAGCAGGTGGTGCCTGCTCAAGCTCAAGGAGATCGCCCGCAACGCCGATTCCCTCAAGGACGCGCTACGACATCCGCTGCGCCTCCACTTCGGCGGCCGGCGGGCTCCCTGTCCGGCGGCAACATCCAGAAGGTCATCCTGGCCCGGGAGCTTGCCCGGGAACCCAAGGCCCTGGTGGCGGTCTACCCCACCCGGGGGGTGGACATGGGCGCCCAGGAATTCATCCATTCCCAGCTGCTGGCCCGGCGGCGCGCCGGCGGCGGCATCCTGCTCATCTCCGAGGAGCTGGAGGAAATCATGAACCTGTCTGACCGCATCGCGGTGATCTACAAGGGGCGGATCCTCAAGATCCTGCCTTCCCTGGAAGCGACCCGGGAGCGGCTCGGCCTGCTCATGGCGGGGGTCGCCGATGAATAAGTTCAAGCTCGCCTACGGCGCCGGGGTGATCCTCCTGGCCGGGCTCTGCGCGGTGGCCCTCGGGGCCGTCGTGCTCAAGGCGGTGGGGGCCAGCCCGGTCGCACACCTACGTGACCATCGTCACCGGCCCGCTCCAGGACCTGTTCGGCATCACCGAGATCCTGGTGCGGGCGGTGCCGCTGATCCTGGTGGCCCTGGGCATCGCCATCTCCTTCCGCAGCGGCATCATCAACATCGGCGCCGAAGGCCAGATGCTGATGGGCATCCTGGCCGCCACGGCCACCGCCCTGGCGCTCCCGGGCCTGCCGAAAATCGCTGCTGCTGCCCCTGGTCCTGCTGGCCGGGCGCCATCGGCGGCGGCCTCTGGGCCGGCATCGCCGGCCTGCTCAGGGCCAGGCTCGGGGTCAACGAGATCCTCAGCACGGTGATGCTCAACTACATCGCCGCCCAGTTCTACACCTTCCTGCTGCGCGGGCCCATGATCGATCCCGGCCGAACTGGAGACGGGCTCGGGCACGCCCCAGTCCATGCGGCTGCCGGAGAACGCCTGGCTGAGCCGGCTCATTCCCGGAAACCCGGCTGCACACCGGCCTGATGCTGGCCCTGGTGCTGGCGGTGGCGGTCTACTTCCTGCTCTGGCACACCACCTGGGGCTTCCGCCTGCGGGCGGCCGGGGCCGAGGCCAAGGCCGCGCGCTACGCCGGCATCAGCGTGGAGCGCTCCCTGGTCGCGGCCATGCTGCTCTCGGGCGCCTTCGCGGGGCTGGCCGGGGCGGTGGAGGTCACCGGCGTCCACCACCGGGCCATCGAGAACATCACCTCGGGCTACGGCTTCGCCGGCATCGTGGTGGCGCTGTTCGGGGCCCTTCACCCGGCTGGCATCGTGCCGGCGGCGGTGTTCTTCGGCCTCCTGCTGGTGGGTGCCGACATGACCCAGCGTTCCGCGGGGGTGCCGGCGAACATGATCCTGGTGCTCCAGGGGGTGATCATCCTGGCCATCGTCTCCGCCAAGATGTACATGAACAACGCCTACGCCCAGGACCGGGTGGCCAAGTTCTTCGCCCGGCTGCAAGCCGGGTCCTTCCTCTGAACCTATGAAGCCTGGAGGCCAGTCGTGAACTCTGGCGGCATGCTCTACAACATCCTGTCCCTCGGCGTGCCGTTCTCGGTGGCGCTGCTGCTGGCATCCCTGGGCGAGATGTTCAACCAGCGCGCCGGCGTGTTCAACCTCGGCTGCGAAGGCATCATGTGCATGGGCGCCTTCCTGGCCTTCCTGCCTTCCTACTACATCAAGGCCGGCCCCCTGGCCGCGTACGGGAACCTGATCGGATTCGTCATCGCCATGGCCGCCGGCATCCTGCTGGGCCTGCTGTTCGCCCTGGTGACGGTGACCTTCCGGGCCGACCAGGGCATCGCCGGCATCGGCCTGCAGATGTTCGGCTGGGGCGTGGCCGGCGCCCTGTTCCGCCACTTCGTCGGCGGGGTCACCGGCGTCGAAGGCCTGGCCGCCTGGCCGATCCCCGGCCTGTCCAGGATCCCCTTCCTGGGCGGCATCCTGTTCAACCACAATCCCATGGTCTACATCGCCTTCCTGATGGTCCCGGCCAGCTGGTACCTGCTTTACAAGACCCCCTGGGGGCTCAAGGTGCGGGCGGTGGGCACCGCGCCCCGGGCGGCGGACAGCATGGGCATCAACGTCAACCGGGTGCGCTACCAGGCCCTGATGCTGGGCGGCGCCATGGCCGGACTGGGCGGGGCCTACCTCTCCCTGTGCCAGGCCCGGATGTTCGCCGACGACCTGGTGGCGGGACGCGGCTTCATCGCGGTGGCCCTGGTCTACTTCGGCCGCTGGAGCCCCATGGGCATCCTGGGCGGCGCGCTCCTGTTCAGCCTGGCCCAGACCCTCCAGCTCTCCATCCAGGTGGGCGGCATCAAGTTCCCGTACGAGTTCGCCGTCATGCTGCCCTACGTCCTGGTCATCGTCGTCCTCTCCCTGGCGCGCAAGGCCCGCATGCGCGGGCCCGTCGCAGCTGGGCATCCCCTTCAACCGCGAGATGCGTTACTGAGGAGTGCGTCCATGTCCATCGACCTTGAGAAGCTGGTGCAGACCCTGCGCCAGGCCTATCCCACCTCCCAGGTCCGGGTGCTGCCCGAGCCCGCCATGTTCCTGCGCAGCAACACCGGCCGGAGCATGCACGCCGAAGGCATGCAGGTGCTCTCCATCGAATCGGCCATGGCCTACGCCTCGGCCTACATCCAGGGGCTGGTGGAGCGGATCCGGGACACCGAGGACTACCAGCTGGACGAGGCGCACCCCTGGATCATCGGGGTCTACCCCGGCGACCTGCAGTCCTCGCCGCTGCTCTTCATCTTCGGCAACATCATCCGCTCCGGGTCGGAGCGGTGGGTCGAGGTGGGCTGGCCGCACTACGAGAAACTGCAGTTCAGCTAGGCTAAGATGGGTGGTTCCCCTGGAGCCTCCATGACCCCGCTGCTGCTGAGCCTTCTCCTCACCGTCACCCCGGGCGTGCCCGACGGCGGGATCGTCATGGCCAAAGGCCACAAGTTCCTGGCCGAGGTGGCCCGCACCCCGCAGGAGCAGCAGCTCGGGCTCATGCACCGCCAGTCCCTGGCCAAGGACCGGTGCATGTTCTTCCTCTACGACGAGGACGGCAACCACCGCATCTGGATGAAGAACTGCCTGATCGCCCTGGACGTGGTGTGGATCAAGGCGGACGGCACCGTGGTCGAGACCAGCGAGCGCACCCCGCCCTGCTCGCCCATGCTCGGCGACGACTGCCCGGACTACGGCGGGAACGTGCCTGCCCGCCACTTCGTGGAGTTCCCCGCGGGCACCCTGGCCCGGATCGGCCTCAGGAAGGGCGACCGCCTGGGCTGGAACCTGGCCCTCAGCGACGGCGACAGGGTGGTCGGCGGGGCCCAGGGCGCCCAGCCCAGGAAACGCGTCAACCCGTAGTCAGGCTCCTAGGCTTCGTGTTCCGCCGCGGGCTCGGCCTTGCGGAGGTGGCTGCATGGGCGGTTCCACGCCGCGCCAGCCCAATTTCCAGGCGATGTTCATGACGAGCGTGACCAGGAGGTACACGGCGCAGAACGGCAGGAAGAACTTCTGCCGCAGGATGACCAGCAGGGAGAGCATGGCCAGCACGCCCAGCGTGGTCCAGTGGGATGGAGTGCGGATGGTGGGAGCGCTTCTTGAAGCTGGGGAAGCGGACGCTGGAGACCATCAGGACGCCGACCAGGAACAGTTCCGCCGGCGAACAGGTAGGCCATCAGGCCGCTGGTGGGGGAGCTGGGCCAGCACAGGATCACCGCCGCCACGCAGGCCGCGCCCACCGGGATGGGCATGCCCACGAAGAACCGCGAATCCACGAAGCCCACCTGGACGTTGAAGCGGGCCAGGCGCAGGGCGCCGCAGGCGATGAAGAAGAACGAGGCCGCCCAGCCCACGGCGCGCAGCTGGGGATCGGCGATGCCCAGCTGGAAGAACCCGTAGCGGTAGGCCAGGATGGCCGGGGCCATGCCGAAGCTCAGCACGTCCGCCAGGGAATCCAGCTGGACCCCGAATTCGGTGGCGGTGTTGGTGGCCCGGGCGACCCGGCCGTCCAGGCCGTCGAACACGCCGGCCAGGACCAGCAGGGCCGCGCCCCAGGTGAAGTAGTAGTGCGGGTGGTCGCCGGCGGCGTTGATCGACATGACGACGCTGGAAAAGCCGCAGAGCACCGAGATCAGGGTGATGGTGGACGGCAGGGCGAACTTGGAGCGCGCCACCACCCGGCGCCTGCGCTCCTTTCGTTCCTCGAGGTTAAGACGGGTTCTCATCCGCCCATTCTCCCATCAAACCGCGATCCGGTTGACCCGGGTTTTGCGGGGGGGTGCGCTTTTGTGCCATTCCGGCACTACTCTGTTGGGACCGGCGAGGAGAAACCCATGGCGATCTGGCTGCAGATCATCCTGGCAATCGTGCTGCTGGCGGTCGGCGCCTGCCTGGTGCCGCTGCTCCTGCAATTGCGGCGCACCGCCGGCGTCGGTGCAGCACCTGGCCGACAGCGCCCGGCAGGATCTCCAGCAGATCACGGAAGATGTGCACCACATCCGCGCGCGTGCCGACGACCTGGCCGACCTGGCCGAAGCCGGCCTGCGAGTGGCCCCTGCGCATCGGCCGACTCGTTTCCGGAGCCCTGGACACGATGGAGTCGGTGATGGGCCATACCCGGCCCTGGATCAGCGCTCTATTGACAGGCCTCCGATTCGCGCTAAACCTGTTGCGCCGGCCGAAAGCCCCGGCCGAACCCAAGGAGTCCAGCCATGAGTGACGAAAGATCGGCCCTGGCCACCAACCTGATGCTCTTCCTGCTCGGCGCGGCCGCCGGCGCGGTGGTGGTGGCGCTGGTCACCCCCAAGAGCGGGCCGGACCTGCGGGCGGACATCAAGGGCCTGGCCGGCAAGCTCAGACGCAGGGCCAAGGAGGCCGGGATGACCCTGTGCCCGGCCTGCGACGACCGCGAGGAGGGGGAGACCGGGGCCTGAGCCTCCTGAGACTCCGTCTCGGACCGCCAGCCCACCTGGGGTAGAGTGGAAGGCTGGAGGTCGCGGGGGAGATGCACATCGTGGTGATCGGGGGCGGCCACGCCGGCATCGAGGCGGCGCATATCGCCGCGCGGATGGGGCATGGCCACCACCCTGCTGACCATGAACCTGGACCAGATCGGCCAGATGAGCTGCAACCCCAGCATCGGCGGGGTCGGCAAGGGGCACATGGTGCGCGAGCTGGACGCCCTGGGCGGCGCCATGGGCCGGCTGACCGACGCCAGCGGCATCCACTTCCGCATCCTCAACGCCAGCCGGGGCGTGGCGGTGCGTGGGCCGCGGGCCCAGGCCGACCGGGTCAGGTACCGCATCGGCGCCCGCCGCATGCTGGAGCGCACGCCCAACCTGCGCCTGTGCCAGGGCATGGCCGCCGGGCTGCGCTGGCGGACGGGCACCCGGGGGCTGGAGGGGGTGGAGCTGCTGGACGGCTCCTTCATTCCCTGCGACAGCGGTGGTGCTCACCTCGGGCACCTTCCTGAACGGCCGCATCCTCATCGGCGAGCGCAAGCTGGAGGCGGGCCGGGCCGGCGAGCCGCCCTCCACCCACCTGGCCGAGCAGCTGCGCGCCCTGGGCCTGCGCGGGCGCCGGCTCAAGACCGGCACCAGCCCGCGCATCGCCGCCGGCACCATCGACTTCTCCCGGCTGGAGGCCCAGCACGGCGACCCGGTGCCGCGCCCCTTCAGCTTCTTCAGCCCGGGCATCGGCCTGCCCCAGGTGCCCTGCCACGTGGTCCACACCACCCCGGAAACGGAGCGGGCGGTGCGCGAGAACCTGCGACCGGTCGTCCATGTACGGCGGCCATGTGGAAGGCGTGGGCCCGCGCTACTGCCCGTCCATCGAGGACAAGTTCGTCAAGTTCCCCGACAAGGCCAGCCACCAGATCTTCGTGGAGCCCGATTCCCTGGAGACCGAGGAGATCTACCTGGCCGGGCTGTCCACCTCCATGCCGCCCGGACGTGCAGCTGCGCATGGTGCGCAGCCTGCCGGGGTTCGAGGCCGCCGAGATCCTGCGCCCGGGCTACGCCATCGAGTACGACAGCTTCGACCCGCTGCAGCTGAGGCGGGACCTGTCCATGGAGGGGCTGGAGGGGGTCTGGTTCGCCGGCCAGATCAACGGCACCACCGGCTACGAGGAGGCCGCGGGGCAGGGCATCATGGCCGGGATCAACGCCGTGCGCTGGCTGCGGGACCAGGAGCCGCTGGTGCTGGGCCGGGACCAGGCCTACATCGGGGTGATGATCGACGACCTGGTGACCAAGGGCACCGACGAGCCCTACCGCATGCTCACCGCCCGGGCCGAGCACCGCCTGAGCCTCGCCTGCGACCTGGCCGACGCAGCGCCTGCTGGAGACCGCCCGGGCCGTGGGCGCCCTCACCCCCGCGGAACTGGGCCGGGTGGAGGCCACCCGGGACCGGCGCGCGCGGCTGCGCGGACAGTGCCAGGAAGCCTGGGTCACGGCCACCACCCCCTTCGGCGGCATCGCCCGGGAGGCCGGCCTCACCCTCGCCGCCGGCATGACCCTGGCCGACCTGTTCCGGCGCCAGCAGATCACCGAGCCCCTGGCCGACGCCGCCCTGGCGCTCCTGGCCGGCTGGGGCGAAGCCCGGGAAGGCTGGGGCGAGCCCGGAAGGCTGGGATCCGGCCTGGGAGCGCGACCTGCTGCTGTTCGAACTGCGCTACCAGGGCTTCCAGGACCGCGAGGCGCGCCTGCTGGAAGGCCAGCGGGCCTGGGACCACGTGCGCATCCCGGTGGACTTCCGCGTGGAGCACCTGCCCGGGCTCAGCAACGAAGTGAAGGAGAAGCTCCAGCGCCACCGGCCGGAGACCCTGGGCCAGGCTTCCCGCATCCCCGGCATCACCCCGGCGGCGGTGACGCTGCTGCACCTGCTGCTTGAACGACAATAAATAATTAGTATATCATTCAGAACATGAGGCCTGATCCCGACCCCGACGCGCAGCTTCCGCCCCCAGGTGACGTACCCTACTTCGAGTGGCATCCATCCGTTCCAGGATGTTCGAGGATCCATTCCTTCAACGCCTCATCCATGCGCCGTTGCCAGTGGGGTCCGGTCGCCCGGAAGTATTCCAGCACTTCCTCGCTGTAGCGGACAGAGACGAGGATCTTGGTTGGGGCTTTCTGGGGCCCCCTGCGCCGCAAGTCTCCTGTCCGGTAAGCCTCTTCGATATCGGGGTGGGTGTCGGTCAAAGGCTGCAGCCGCCTGAGCAGGCCGTCGGGCAGGCCAGGGCTTTCCACGGAATCCCAGTCTTCCTGGGAAATGGCATCGGGTTTAGTTTTTTTGGGATTCATACGCGATCACCTCCCTGACATTGGATTTGCGAAGGCTGATCACCCTGATTGTCACGTTTCGCTTGGTGTAGATCAGTGTGTGCAACCTGAGGCCGATCAGACCGAGTGCAATCCAACGTGATTCACCATAATCCTTGCGGTCGTCTTGCACCTCCAGAACGGTGTCCCACCGGAAACCATGGGTATCCTTGAATCCCACCCCATGTTTAGCCTGATTTGCGAGGTTTTTTGATTCGTCCCACTCGTACCGCACTCATAAAATGTAGCTACAATTTGTAACGTGTCAAGGTCCCTGCGACCCTATCGCCCCGCCACCAGTTCCTTCAGGTAGGCCAGGAACGGCCCGCCCAGGTCCTCCCGCTTCAGCCCGAATTCCACGTTCGCCTTCAGGTAGTCCAGCTTGTCGCCCGTGTCGTAGCGCCGGGCCGGGATGGGCGCGGCCACCAGCTGGCCTTCGGCGGCCAGGGCGGCCAGGGCGTCGGTGAGCTGGTATTCGCCGCCCACCCCGGGCTTGACCTTCCTCAGGTGGTCGAAGATCTCCGGCTTCAGCACGTAGCGCCCCACCACGGCCCAGCGGCTGGGGGCCTGGTCCGGCGCCGGCTTCTCCACGATCCGGTCCACCTTCCACCACGGGCCGCCGGGAGGCCGGGCGGGTTGACGATGCCGTAGCGGGACACGTGGGCCAGCGGCACTTCCTGCACGCCCACCACGGACTTGCCGGTGGCCTCGAAGGCGGCGATGAGGGCGCCCAGGGCCGGATCGGCCTCGTCGAACACGTCGTCGCCCAGCAGCAGGGCGAACGGCTCGCTGCCCACGGTGGAATCGGCGCAGAGCACCGCGTGGCCCAGCCCCAGGGGCTCGCCCTGGCGCACGTAGGCGAACTGGCCGAGCCGGGTGATGCTCTGGATCTGCTCCAGCTCGTCGGTCCTGCCCCGCCGGCTGAGGGCGTCCTCCAGTTCGTAGGCCACGTCGAAATGGTTCTCGATGGCCTGCTTGCCCCGCCCGGTGACCAGGATGATGTTCTCGATCCCGGCGTGGATGGCTTCCTCCACCACGTACTGGATCACCGGCTTGTCCACCAGCGGCAGCATCTCCTTGGGCTGGGCCTTGGTGGCGGGGAGGAACCGGGTGCCCAGGCCGGCGACGGGGATGACGGCTTTCCGGATTTTGCGCATGGCGAGTTGCTCCAGGCGAATCTGGGATGTCAGATTGGGCCGGCCGGCAGGGAGAAGCTCATGGTGGTGCCCTTGCCCTCCTCGCTCTCGATGTGGATCTCGCCGCCGTGGGCCGCGGACGATCTCCCGGCAGATGGCCAGTCCCAGGCCCGGTGCCCTGGCCTTCGGGCTTGGTGGTGAACATGGGCCGGAACACCTTGGCCAGGATCTCCGGCGGGATGCCGGTGCCGGTGTCGGCGAGCCGGACCAGCCAGCGGGATCCGGCCGGATCGGGCTCGGCGGACAGGCGCAGCTGGCCGCCGTCGGGCATGGCGTCCACGGAGTTGTTCACCAGGTTGATGAAGAGCTGCTCCATCTGCTTGCGGTCCACGTAGAGCACGCAGGGATCCGGCGCCTCCCAGTCGAAGACGATGTCGTGGATGGCCAGGGTGGGGCTCCACAGCCGCTGGAGGTCGGCCACCAGCGGGCCCAGGGCGCACCGGCTCCTGCTGGATGCCGCGCCTGCGGGTCAGGTCCATCATCCGGCGCACGATGTCCCCCACCCGCTCGATCTGGGCGTGGATGACGCCCAGGCGCTCCCGGGTCTTCTCGCCGACGTCGCTCTGCCCCTGCAGCAGCTGCAGGTGGCTGTTCACCAGGTTGAGCGGGCGTGCCCACCTCGTGGGCGAAGGCCGCCGTGAGCTGGCCCGGCCACGGCCAGGCGCTCCTGCTGGCCGAGCTCCTCCCGCAGCAGGGCGTTGCCCTCCATGAGCTTCTCCAGCTCCTGGTTCTGGGCCTGGAGGGCGGCCAGGGCCTCCTGGATGCGGCTCTGCAGCCCGGCGTTCAGGCCCCTGGATCTCGTCGATGAGGGACTCGCGCTCCTCCGCGGCCCGCTGCAGCTGGGCGGCCATGAGGTTGAAGCGGCCGGCGATGAGGCCCAGCTCGTTGGTGCTGCGCACGTCGGTGCGCGCCGACGGGTCGCCCTTCTCCAGCCGGGACATGGCCTCGGTGATGGAGGCGATGGGCTCGCTCACCACCGAGCCCAGGATCACCCAGAGCAGGATGAACTCGCCCAGGATCACCATGGGCAGCCGCAGCAGGGTGTTGTTGAGGTTGTTCTGCCAGACCGTCTCCCAGCGCTCCAGGTCGCAGTAGGCGCGGATCAGCCCGTAGGGCGGCAGCTTGGGCCGGAGGTTGCGGATGGGCAGGTAGATCTTCCAGGCCCGGGTGCCGGTGGTCAGCTCCACCAGCTCCGCCTGGGGCGTGCTGATCTCCATGTGGCTGCCGATCTCCTTGCCCCAGTCCACCTTGTCCTCGTCCTCGGAGGAGGCCACCAGGGCGACCTGGTCGGAGCCCGGCATGCGCCGGAACACGTCGATCTGGAAGATGCTCCGGTCCGGGCCGGCCAGGCTCTGCAGCAGCTCCTTGATCTTCTTGGGGTCCTTGAAGTCGTGGAAATCCTTGTTCCAGCGCTGGAGGATCTCGGTCTCCACCGCCTGGGAGGTCTCGACGGCCAGGTTCCGGGAGTACTTCTCCAGCTCCCGGCGGCTGTTCCGGGTGATGGAGAAGGCCACCGCCACGGTGAGCACGCTGGTCACCAGGGCGGTGACAGTGAACAGTTTGGCGTGCAGGCTGTGGAACCAGGCGAACGGGCGGAATTTCATGGGGCGTCGGTTTCCACGGGCCCCAGCCCGAGGTCGCGCCGCAGGCTTTCAGACGAACTTCTCCTTCGGCATGCCCAGCGCCAGCGCCCGGAACTGCTCGAAGGCGATCAGCCGCTCCTCCCCGACAGGTGCACCAGGTCCAGGACGCCCCCGGCCAGCGCCGGCCGGCCGCGCTCCGCCAGGCCCTGGTGCAGGTCGCCCAGCAGGTCTTCCAGGGTGGCCCGGTCGTGGTGGTCGCCCAGGGCGGTCTGCATGGCCCTGAGGTGCCTGAGCTGCGCCTCCGGCCGCGGTCGCGAAGCCCGGGCCCAGGACCTCCAGGGCGTAGCGCAGGCGCTTGACCCGGATGCGCAGGGCGTGCAGCGCCCGGGCGTCCTCCTCTCCAGCAGCGCGGCCGTCGGGAAGGCGCCGTCCAGCCAGGGCTCCAGGGCAGTCCCAGATGGCCCCGGCCAGGTCGCCCGCCCGGAACGGGTCGGGCAGGCTGGGCACCTGCAGCATGCTGCGGCAGGTTCTTCAGGTTGATGCCGGGCCAGGTCCGCGGGCCATGGCCTTGCGCGCCTTGCGCCGGCTGCGCCTCGATCACCTCCAGGGCGTGCTCCATGCCCGGGCCGCTGGCCAGCGCCGGGCCCTGGCGGCCCAGCTCCTCCAGGATGGCGATATGCACGTCCATCTCCCGGGTCCGGCCCAGGGCCCGGGTCAGCCTTTTCAGCTTCTGGCTCTGGCGCTTGAACCCGGGATAGATGCCGGGCTCGACCAGATCCAGCACCGCGCGCACCCGCCGGGAGGCCACCCGGACTTCGTGCAGCCCGTCGGGGTCCTCCTGCCAACCGGACACTGACAAAGAATTCATAAGTGTCTCCACCCGGCCTTCCAGGGCCCGGTGCAGCAGAATGGCGAGTTCCAGACAGTGCATGGACCCATTCTAGAAGGCCCGGCCCGGTTGCGGTAAGGGTTCATGAATTAATACCGAAGGCGCGCGGACCACGAAAAATTAGCGTAAGCTTCAGTCTTGAGGTCAAGCATGGACTGCATCCACATCAAAGGGGCCAGGGAACACAACCTCAAGAACTTCGACCTGGTCCTGCCCGCGCAACCGGCTCGTGGTCATCACCGGCCTGTCCGGCAGCGGCAAGTCCAGCCTGGCCTTCGACACCCTGTACGCCGAAGGCCAGCGGCGCTACGTGGAGAGCCTCAGCGCCTACGCCCGGCAGTTCCTGGACCAGATGGAGAAGCCCGACGTGGACAGCATCGACGGCCTCTCCCCGGCCATCTCCATCGAGCAGAAGACCACCAGCCGCAACCCGCGCTCCACCGTCGCCACCGTCACCGAGATCTACGACTACCTGCGCCTGCTCTTCGCCCGGGTGGGCAGGCCGGTGTGCATGGCCTGCGGCCAGCCCATCGCCAGCCAGACCATCCAGGAGATGGCGGACCAGATCCTGGCCCAGCCCGAGGGCACCCGGGTCCAGCTGCTGGCGCCGGTGGTGCGGGCGCGCAAGGGCGAGTACCGCAAGCTCCTGGCCGACCTCATGAAGCGCGGCTACATCCGGGCCCGGGTCAACGGCGAGATGCTCGACCTCACCGACGGCCTGCCCGACCTGGACAAGCAGAAGAAGCACAGCATCGAGGTGGTCATCGACCGGCTCAAGGTCTCCCCGGCCATCAGCACCCGGCTCGCCGACAGCCTGGAGATCGCCTGCAACCTGGCCGAAGGCACCGCCCTGGTGGACCTGGGCGGCACGGAGCGCCTGTTCTCCTCCAAGCTGGCCTGCAACAACGCCGAGTGCCAGCGCTTCGGGCTGGGCCTGCCGGACCTGGAGCCCCGCTCGTTCTCCTTCAACTCGCCCTTCGGGGCCTGCACCACCTGCGACGGCCTGGGCTTCAAGCGCCAGTTCGCCGAGGAGCTGATCGTGCCCAACCCGGACCTGAGCATCAGCCAGGGCTGCATCCAGGCCAGCGGCTGGAAGAGCGCGGGCGAGGACGGCTGGCGCGGCCAGTTCCTGGAGCAGCTGGCCAAGGCGCTGTCCTTCAGCCTGGACACCCCCTGGAAGAAGCTGTCCGCCGAGGTGCGCCAGGTGATCCTGCACGGCCTGGACCGCAAGATGAAGTTCGTCTACCAGAACAAGGGCAACCGCTACGAGTTCATGCACAACTTCGAAGGCGTGGTGGGCAACCTGGAGCGGCGCTACCGGGAGACCAGCAGCGAGGAGATCCGGGCCGAGATGGAGGAGTCCATGCGCATCACCCCGTGCGAGGCCTGCGCGGGCATGCGCCTGCGCCCGGAGGTGCTGTCGGTGTTCGTCGGCGGCCTGCACATCGCCGCCGTGGCGGCCCTGAGCGTGCGCGAGGCGCGGGCCTGGTTCCAGGACCTCGCGCCTGGAGGGCAAGGACGCCGTCATCGCCGAGAAGGTGCTCAAGGAGATCAAGGAGCGCCTGGGCTTCCTGGACGACGTGGGGCTGGGCTACCTGACCCTGGACCGCTCCGCCGCCACCCTCAGCGGCGGCGAGGGCCAGCGCATCCGCCTGGCCACCCAGATCGGCTCCAAGCTCCAGGGCGTGATGTACGTGCTGGACGAGCCCAGCATCGGCCTGCACCAGCGCGACAACCAGAAGCTGCTGCACACCCTCAAGGAGATGCGCGACCTGGGCAACACCGTGCTGGTGGTGGAGCACGACCTGGAGACCATCCTGGCGGCGGACCACGTGGTGGACCTGGGCCCCGGGGCCGGCGAGCACGGCGGCTTCGTGGTGGCCCAGGGCACCCCCGAGGAGATCGGCCGCAGCGAGGCCTCCATCACCGGGGCCTTCCTGCGCGGCAGCGAGCGCATCGCCGTGCCCCGCGCCCGGCGCAAGGCCGCCCGGGGCCACCTCCAGGTGCTCGGGGCCCAGGAGAACAACCTGCGCAAGGTGGACGCGGCCTTCCCCATCGGCCTGTTCACCTGCGTCACCGGCGTATCGGGCTCGGGCAAGAGCACCCTGGTGAACGAGATCCTCTACAAGGCCCTGGCCAACCAGCTGCACCAGGGCGCCCACGTGGTGGGCACGGCACAAGGCGATCAAGGGCCTGGAGCACGTGGACAAGGTCATCGACATCGACCAGGCCCCCATCGGCCGCACCCCGCGGAGCAACCCCGCCACCTACACCGGCCTCTTCACCCCCCTGCGCGAGCTGTTCTCCCAGCTGCCGGAGAGCAAGGCCCGGGGCTACACGCCGGGGCGGTTCAGCTTCAACGTCAAGGGCGGCCGCTGCGAGAAGTGCGAAGGCGACGGCGTGCTGAAGATCGAGATGCACTTCCTGCCCGACATCTACGTCACCTGCGAGCAGTGCAAGGGCAAGCGCTACAACCGGGAGACCCTGGAGATCCACTACAAGGGCAAGAGCATCTCCGACGTGCTGGCCATGACCGTGGAGGAGGCGCTGGACCTGTTCGGCGCCCATCCCGGTCCTGGCCAACAAGCTGCAGACCCTCATGGACGTGGGCCTGGGCTACATCCGCCTGGGCCAGAGCTCCACCACCCTGTCCGGCGGCGAGGCCCAGCGGGTGAAGCTGGGCAAGGAGCTTTCCAAGCGCCCCACCGGCCGCACCGTCTACATCCTGGACGAGCCCACCACCGGCCTGCACCTCAAGGACATCCAGAAGCTGCTGGAGGTCATCGAGCGGCTGATGGAGGCCGGCAACACGGTGATCGTCATCGAGCACAACCTGGACGTCATCAAGACCGCCGACTGGATCCTGGACCTGGGCCCCGAGGGCGGCGCCGCAGGGCGGCAGCATCATCGCCAACGGCACCCCCGAGCAAGTGGCCCGAAACAAGGCCAGCATCACCGGCCAGTACCTGAAGCCGTACCTGAAGCGCTAGCCCCAATACCGTTCACTTTGGGTACACCACTCTAACATCTGGCACATAGCGCCGGTTGCATACAACCGTACGCGGGCGGAGATGCCAGTTGCACATCTTCCGCTTCACGCCTCTTGGATTCTGTCGAGTGCGGCTTGAACTGACCCGTTCATCCAGGATTTCCAGCAGCACGGCTTCGTGAAATGCGCGCCTTGCCCGAGGGGGGGAGAGCCGCTACCAGCGGCAACTTCCTGCGGACCACGCGGACTGCATGTATGAACGATAAGCAGTCTGGATCCACTCCACCTCGAAGCGCCGCTTCATGCATCAGTCCTCGGACCGCAAAGTGGGCCATCACAAGGCCATAGAATTCCTGCCGGACCAGGTCCGGGGTCCGGCTGCGCAGCAGAGTCTGGCGACCTCGTAGGTGGGTCTTCAACTCGTCGAAAGCGGATTCAATTTCCCAGCGCTCATGGTAGAGGGCAGCCAAATCCTTTGCTGGCGCCTGTTTCGGGTCAAGGATGGTCGTGACCAAGCGGTAGAGTTGGTCCTCATCAGGTGGCTGGCTAGGGGCCGGGACTCGGCCATCCAGTTCGTATTCCACCACCCTGATCTTCAAGCTCACATCCTGCAGTTTGCGCTTTTGCCTGTAAGCATGGATGGTTGTGAGGAAGGAGCCATCTTCGAGTTCTTGCTCCCGCACAAATTTATTTGTGGATTTGATACGCCATAACAGATCAGCTCCGGTCGCCTGGGCTTCTTGCCAAAGGGTGAAGCTATAGAAGCCGCGGTCTGCAAGGCATAGCATGCCCTTCCTCAGGAAGGGCAGCACCTCCCTCGCAAGCACAGATTCATGTGTCGTGATTGGGCCCATGCGGGTCCCGAACAGAATATGGGTGCCACTTTCGACAAGGGAAGCGAACCGGATTTGCGGGAACGCGCTCGTCCCCCTGCTCGCGCTGGGACGCCCAAAGGCCGCCTCGTTCTCGGGTTCATCGGGGATATCCAAGGTGCTGCCGTCGATGCTGACCAGTCGCCAATGCCGAAACCAAGCGCCCTGTGTGGATTCCGTGGCGACGGGGTGAACAACTTCGTCATGCAGCAGTTGAAGTGCCTCCCATCCAAGTCGGGATCGGGCCTGGGAAATCCCGGACTTCCCAGCCACCTTGATCTGGGTACCCGTTCCCATCAGCCATTGGACCCCTTCCAGCAGGCAGCGCAGGACTTCGCGCGTGGATGCTTGCGTAAACAGTGCCAAGGCAATGACATAGTAGATCACGACGTGGGCAGGGAGGTCCCGGTTGCGAACGCTCGTCTTATGAGTCCGCTTTAGCACTTCCTCGATGCGCTCCGGAGGGAACATCCTCGCCACCACCCCGAGGGTGATGTAGTCGGAGATCCTGCTCCCACCTTCCAGTTTGGCTACCGTCCTGGCCATAGTTGTGCCCGCCTATAAAAATAGGCATTTTGATGGCCATGTCAATACTTAAATGAACGGTATTGACCCTAGCCCAAGTTCCGCACGTCCGTCCCCAATTGGGCCTACCGGCACACGGTAGGCCCAATGTTTTCAGTAGAGCATTTTTCAAAGTGCCGTTTTAGGCACTAAATTATTTTCTATAGTTATTGACACCGCTTCGTTGTGACCGATATTAGTATCACGATGTTCATCAAGCGTACGGTCGCCAAGTATGGGGAAAAGACCTACGTCAACCACCTGCTGGTTGAATCGGTGAACACGCCGGTCGGACCCCGGCACAAGGTGATCTGCAACCTCGGCCACATGGACCCGGGCCCCAAGGAAGAGTGGCTCGATCTCGCTGATCGGATCCAAGCTGCGCTGGGCGGCCAGCCCTCGCTGTTCCCGGATCCCCGGGTCGAGGATGCGGTGCGCCGAGTCCGTACCCGGCAGGCCAAGCAAAGCCAAGTGGAAGTGGCAGCCGAGGAGCCGCTGGTAGGCGAGACCGCCGTGCCCGAGGTCGTGCCGGTGAAGACCTCCGGCGTGCAGATCCAGGACATCCGGGAGGTGGGGCCGCTCCATGTGGGCCATCAGATTTGGGAACGGCTGGAACTAGATGCCGTGCTGAAGGCCGTGGGGCTGTCGATCCAGGCGCGGCAGTTGACTGAGGTGATGACCTTGAACCGGCTGATCCAGCCGGCCTCGGAGTTGGCCATGGTGGACTGGGCGGGCCGAGTGGCCATCGCCGACGTGCTTGCGACCGATCCATCGAAGCTCAACGAGGATAAGTTCTATCGGAATCTGGACACGCTGCACGACAAGCGGGTCGAGATCGAGCGGGAACTCCACGCCCGGGAGAAATCGCTGTTCAATCTGCAAGGTCAATTGCTGCTCTACGATCTGACCAACACCCACTTCGAAGGCCAGATGGAGGCAACGCCCAAGGCCAAGCGTGGGCACAACAAACAGATGCGCACCGACTGCAAGCAGGTGGCGATGAGCCTGATGCTGGACGGCGATGGTTTCCCCATCGGCCATGAGATCTACGATGGAGCCACCATCGATGGAACCACTGTGGGAGCCATGCTGGATGCCCTGGAACAGCGCACAGGCATTGAAGGTGGGCTGACGGTGGTCATGGACCGCGGCTTTGCCAGCCGGAAGAACCTGGACCTGGTCCGCTCGCGGAAGTATCACTACCTGGTGGCCGGGTTCCAGAACCAGCGCGGGCCGCTGCTCGGCGAGTTCGAGCAGTTGGAAGGCTGGTGCGAGTTGGAGCCGAGCGCCATGAAGTTGCCGATCCAGATCAAGCGGATCGAGCAGGACGGGCTGGCCTACCTGTTGTGCCTGAGCCCGGCCCGGGCCGAGAAGGATCGGGCCATCCGGGAACGGCAGGAGAAGCGGCTGCTGAAAGACCTGGAGAAACTGGGTGAGCGGGTGCGCCAGGGCCTGGAGAAAGAGCATCCCCTGACCGATGCGGACCTGTTCGAACGTGTTGGCAGGCTGCGTGAACGCTATCCACGGGCGGCCCGCTACTACGCCATGGAGCGCCAGGACGGCCTCCTGGTCTGGCCGGTAAAAGAGGCCCTGCGGACCAGGGCGCAGGAATTGGACGGCGCCTATTTTCTGAAGACCTCGCGCACGGATCTGGAGGCGGAGGAGATCTGGAGAACCTACATGGTGCTCTCCCGGGTGGAGGCGGCCTTCCGCGACCTCAAGGGGACGCTGGACCTGCGGCCGGTCTACCACCGCAAGGAGACCCGGGTGGAGACCCACATTTTTCTATGCGTCCTGGCCTACCACCTCCAGGCCGCCATCGAACATCTCCTCCAGGGCGCGGGGGACCACACGAGTTGGGAAACCCTGCGCCAGGAACTCAGTACCCATCACATCGCGACCGTGGTCATGCCCACGGCAGATGGCCGGAAAATCGCCATCCGCCGCGGCAGCATCCCCGAGCAGCGGCCCAGGGAGATCTACCGACTCCTGGGCATCCCGGGCGACCCTATGAAGCCGATTAGGACCTGGGTCTGACCCACCTCGAATCCCGCCCGATAGGGACTAATTTCGGCCATCGGGATTGGAAACAAAGCTGGTTAGTGACTTTCGTGCGGAACCCGGGCTAGCGTCCGTTGTCCCGCCCGTCGCGCCTTGCGGTCGGTTTCGGGTTCCGGGTTTTTGCGCCGACCCACCGGTGCGTGAGAGCCTTGCCGCATGCTCGTCGGCTTCGCCTCCTGCGCGTGCGCCAAGGTCTCACGCTGTCCTTCCCCGCCTGGGTTTGGGGTTCCTTCGGTTGGCGGCATGGGGGCGAGAAGGCCGCTCCCTGGTATGCCCGGGGTCCCGAGATGGCAGTTTTTGAATTTTGTTCTGTGAAACGAAGACGAATCGACTCGGCCCTGGGGGGAAGGGGCAGCGTGGCCGCTTGCATCGCCCGCAGCGCAGCGAGGACGTTGCAAGCGGACCACGCGCCGGTGGGTCGGCGCAGGAAAACGGAACCCGAAGCCCATCGCAAGGCACGGCGGGCGGAACAACGGACGCTCTAGCGGTCCTTGACCGCGCGGACCTTGGGGTGGGCGCGGAAGAGGGCGGCCACGTCCTGGATGGGGGTGGGGGCGGTTCCGGCCGGGGAGGTGGAGGCGCGGTTGGTGGCGGCGATGGCTTCGAACACTTCCCGGCGGTGCACCTCCACCTCCCGGGGGGCGATGATGCCCAGGCGCACCCCGTCCTTGGTGATGCCCGTCACCACCACCTCGACGTTGCCGTTGATGATGATCGACTGATCCAGCTTGCGGGTGATGACCAGCATGTCGCCCTACTTTCCTGGAAACAGGGGATAGGCCAGGGGGAATTGGTCGATGTTGAGGACGATCTGGCGGGCCTGCAGCGTCCGGGTGTTGATCACCAGGGGGCCGGCCAGGTTGGCGGTCATCCGCTTGGGGTCCTTGGGGATCACCACCAGGGCCAGGATCAGGGCGTCGCCGGGCTCCTTGATGGCCAGGCTCTGGGCTTCGGCCTCGCTCATGGGAACGGCGTAGTCCGGCTTGATCGCTCCCACGTCGATGCAGGTGAACGAGATGTCCTCGCGGTCGACGGACTGGAGGAACTTCAGCGGGTAGCCGTCCGCCGGCTCGAACAGGCGGAACGCCTTGAGTGCGGAATAGCCGATCAGCCCCAGCGGAAACTCCAGGATGGTGTCCTCCCGAGGGATGAAGACCTTCTGCTTCAGCGGGAACACGTGGGTATCCAGCGGCACCTGGCGCCCGGTCCGGGTGCGCAGGTTGATCACCAGCGGGCCGGCCAGGTTGGCCGTGGTCTGCCGGGTGTCGCCCCCGGGCACGGTGACCGTCACCAGCACCATGGCGTCCTCGGGGTGCTCCAGGGCCAGCGCCTCGGCGTCGGCCTGCCCCAGGGGCACCTCGTAGTCCGGCTTGACGCACACCGCGTCCATGCAGGTGAACGACACCGCGGGATCCGCCATGGACTGCAGGAACTTGAGCGGATAGCCGTCCTTGGGTTCCAGCAGGGCGAAGGCCTTGTGCCCCTTGAAGCCGATGAGGCCCTCGGGAAAGCTGATGATGAAATCCTCCTCGGCCATGGGGTCTCCTAGCTTTCGCCCAGCACTTCCCAGATGGCTTCCAGCCGGTTGCGGCGGAAGCGCGGGTTGGGAATGCAGCGTTCGAGGGCCTCCTTGGTCCGGGGCGGATGTTCCAGCCTGGCGATGATCCAGCGGTTGCCCAGTTCCATGACGGCGGCCACGTCCCCCTGGTTGCCCCAGTGGTGGCGCAGTTCGGTGAGCCGGCGCGCCTTGTCCAGGGCGGCTTCGCCGAGCCCCAGGTGGCGGACCTTTTCCAGCACCGGGTTGGTCTCCGGCGCCCGGTACTGGCGCACCCGGCGCAGCATGCGCCGCATCTCGGCGGGCAGCTGGCGCAGGGCGGGCCCCACAACCGGGATCCTCGCGCTTCTGCTCGGCCTCCCGGGCCAGGGTGCGCAGCAGCGGCAGGAGCAGCGTGGCGTCCCGCGCGGCATAGCTGACCTGGGCCTCGCGCAGGGGCCGGTGCATCCAGTTGGAGTCCTGCTCCTCCTTGGGGATCTCCAGGCCCAGCTTGAGCCGGGCCATGGTCTTGAGGCCCGGCTGGGGGTAGCCCAGGGTGCGCGCCAGCAGCATGGTGTCCATCACCGAGTCGGGCACCACATCGTAGATCCGCTTGAACACGATGCCGTCGCCGGAGAAATCGTGGACGATCCAGGGCACCTCGGCCATGGCCAGCAGGGCCGGGCGCATCAGTTCGGGGATGGCGAGCGGGTCCACCAGCCAGGCCCGGTCATGGGTGGCCACCTGCAGCAGCGCCAGCACGCAATGGTGGAAGCCGGTCAGGCTGCACTCGATGTCCACCGCCAGGAGGTTGGCGGCGAACCAGTGGGGCAAGGCGTCCGCCAGCGTCTCCGGAGAGTCGACGAAGCTGGTTGGAAGATCGAAGCGATCTGGGGCCATCCTTTGAGTTTGCCCGAAATCCCCGGCCGTTGGGTCCAAAAGCCGGGTCGCCGGGCGGAATGGCATCCGGTATGATGGAGGCTCACCAGCCACCCGGCGTCCCGATGGCGGATTGCGTCAGAGCAACCGTAGGGCGTCCCCGGTGGGAGCGCACGACCTGGACCACCGGGAACCATTGGTCGTCTGGAGATACCATGAAAAAAACCGAGCTGCTCGCGACCCCGGTCGAGCACATCGACCTCGCATCCTTCGACCCCCGGCCCATGGTGGACGCCATGGAGCGCATGGCCTTCCAGGCCCGCAACCTGCACCGTGCCGCCCGCATCTACGGCATGATGCTGGCCGAGTCCGGTTGCGGGGTCATCCTCACCCTGTCCGGATCGCTGGTTTCCGCCGGACTGAAGCACGTGGTGCGGGACCTGGTGCGCCACGACATGGTGGACGCCATCGTCGCCACCGGCGCCAACATCGTCGACCAGGACTTCTTCGAGGGCCTGGGCTTCAGGCACTACCTGGGCAGCCCGGCGCTGGACGACGACCGGCTGCGCGAGCTCGGCGTCGACCGCATCTACGACACCCTGATCGACGAGGACCAGCTGCGGGTCTGCGACCGGACCATCGGCGAGATCGCCGACAGCCTGGAGCCGCGGCCCCATTCCAGCCGTGAATTCATTGAGGCCATGGGCTGCCACCTGGTGGAGCGCGGCCTGGGCCAGGACAGCATCGTCCGGGCGGCCTGCGAAAAGGGCGTGCCGGTCTTCTGTCCCGCCTTCAGCGACTGTTCGGCCGGGTTCGGCCTGATCATGCACCAGGTGGCCCGCCCGGGCCGGTGCCTGACCCTGGACAGCGCCCGGGACTTCCTGGAGCTCACCCGGGTCAAGCTGGCCTGCGCCGACACCGGCCTGCTCATGGTCGGCGGCGGGGTGCCCAAGAACTTCGCCCAGGACACCGTGGTGGCGGCCGAACTGCTCGGCCACGCGGCGCCCATGCACAAGTACGCGGTCCAGCTCACCGTGGCCGACGAGCGCGACGGCGCCCTCTCGGGTTCCACCCTCCGGGAGGCCAGTTCCTGGGGCAAGGTCGCCACCACCCATGAGCAGATGGTCTACGGCGAGGCGACGATCACCTTCCCGCTGCTGGCCGGCTACGCCTACCACCAGGGCAACTGGCGCGGGCGCCGCGAACGGCGATTGGCCGATGCCGTCAGAGCGTCTTGAGCAGCTCCAGCACCTGGCGGTCGTGCTTGTCCGTGTCCACCTTGTCGACCCTGAACCGCACGACGCCCTGCTTGTCGATCACGAAGGTGACCCGGTGGGCCATCCTCAGCAGCGGCATCTTCACGCCGTAGGCCTTGATCAGGGCGCCGTCGGGGTCGGCCAGGAGGGAAAAGGGCAGGGTGAACTTGCGGGCGAAGGCCGCATGGCTGTCGACATCGTCCGCGCTCACCCCCAGCACCACCGCCCCGGTCTTCTGGATGGCCGCGTAGCCGTCGCGCAGCGAACAGGCCTCCCGGGTGCACCCCGGGGTGTCGTCCTTGGGATAGAAATAAAGCACCACGTTGGACTTGCCAATAAAGTCGGCGAGCCGCACGGTCCTGCCGGACTGGTCCTTGGCCTCGAACCCCGGGGCCCTGGACCCCACCTGCGGCTCCGCCGCCGCGGCCAGCATTCCCGCCAGCGCCAACAGCCCGGCCACTGCGCCCATTCTGAACATCCCGCCTCCACCCCGCCAACAGGACGGTTGCAGGACGCATGATAGGCCAGGCCGGGGAAAAAACCTATCGCGGCATCGCGAACCGGATGGCGCCCATCAGCGCCACCGGGCAGGTGACGGCCCGGAGGATGCTTCCGCCCAGGTGCACCGGCTGCCAGCCGGCCCCGGTGAGGGCGGCGTATTCTCCTTCGGTGAGCCCTCCTTCCGGTCCGCTGGTGAAGGCGACCGGGCCGCGTTCCAGCCGCGGGTTGCCCTGGCCGGAAGGCAGCTCATGGGCCACCCAGCGCTGGGCCGCGTCCACCGCCAGCAGCGCCTCGAAGGGGACCGGCAGCGCGAACCCGGGCACCCGGGAGCGGTGGCTCTGCTCGCAGGCCCCGCGCACGATGCGCTGCCAGCGCTCGAACCGGGCGGCGGCCTTGCCCGGATCGAATTCGCTGCGCCGGAACACCACCGGCTGGATGGCCGTGGCGCCCAGCTCCACCAGCGGCGGCAGCAGGTCGTCCAGCAGCGAGAGCTGGGCGGTGACCGGGATGTAGGCGAGGATGGGCGAAAGGCGCTTCGCGGTCCTCCTTCAGCGGCGCCACCAGCCGGGCCAGGGCGTGGTCCCTGTCGATCTCGGACAGGTCGGCCCGCCACGGGCCCGATTCCAGCACCAGCTCCAGGGCGGACCCCTGGGGCAGGCGCAGGACCCACAGATGCCGCGCCTGGGCGGCGTCCAGGAGCAGCTGGAGGCCTTCGTGCGCGGATCCGGGATGGGGGACGAAGAGGCGGGGGATGCTCATGCGGGCTCCGGGACGGTCAACCATACCGCCTTCCCGCACGGTTATGGCTAAACTGTGCCACCGGAGGCAGCACCCATGAAGGTCTGGCGCCACACCCTGGAAAACGCTCCCGCCGATGGCCCCTGCATCCTGACCCTGGGCAATTTCGACGGCGTCCACGCGGCCCACAAGAAGATCCTGGAGGAGGCCGCGCTGCGGGCCCGCGCCCGCTCCGCGCCCGCGGCGGTGGTCACCTTCGATCCGCACCCCGCGGTGATCGTCGCGCCCGAGCGCCGGCCCAAGCTGCTGATGACCCTGCCCCAGCGGCTGGACGCGTTCGCCGCCGCGGGCATGGACCTGGCCTGGATCATCCCGTTCAGCCGCGCCTTCTCCGAGCTGAGCCCGGTGGCGTTCCTGCACGGCCTGCAGCGCGTGCTGAGGCCCATCGAACTGCACGTCGGGCGCGGCTTCCGCTTCGGCAAGGACCGCGCCGGGGACCTGGCCAGCCTGGAGGCCTGGGGCCGCGGCACCGGCTGCGAGATCCACGGCCACGCCCTGCGCGCGCCGGACGGCGGCTACCTCTCCTCCACCCGCATCCGCGAGGCCCTGGACGCCGGCGAAGTGGAGCAGGCCGCGGCCCTGCTCGGCCACCCCTACGACGCTCAGCGGCATCGTCGTGGAAGGCGAGCGCCGCGGCCGCCACCTGGGCTTTCCCACCGCCAACCTCGCATGGGAGCAGGAGCAGCTGCCCGCCAACGGCGTCTACGTCACCGAAGTGCGCGGCGGCCACCTGCCCCAGCCCCTGCGCGGGCTCACCAACGTCGGCCTGAAGCCCACCTTCCAGGGTTTCAACCTGACCGTGGAAACCCACCTGCCGGGCTTCGCCGGGGACCTGTACGGCTGCCACCTGCGGGTGCGCTTCCTGCACCGCCTGCGCGGCGAACGCAAGTTCGCGGACATGGAGGCGTTGCGTGCCCAGATCGCCGAGGATGTGAGCCAGGGGCTGGCCTGGCGGCCGGATGTTTTCTGAAATTCATAAATTAATCTATTTGAATATTTAAACATCAACGGCTCGTGCGCACCGCCGCCGGCGTGTCCAGGGTGGAAATTTCTTCTCGCATCGTTGTGAACATGTGGTAACCTTATCTTCTGCCGCGATCGAGGTTGTGGTGGTCGGAAGGAAAGCGGGCAGGCCCGTGAGGGCAGGCCTTGATCGTTCCGGGCGTCTTTGAAAGCCGGATAAAGAGAATAGGAATGCTGAGTCCAGGAGAAACCAAGCGAACAACGCGTCCTTCCCCGTGAGGGGTCGGAACGGGAGAGCTTAAGAGATTGAACATGAGAGTTTGATCCTGGCTCAGAATGAACGCTGGCGGCGTGCCTAACACATGCAAGTCGGATGTGCCGCAAGGTGCATGGCAGACGGGTGAGTAACGCGTGGAAAACCTACCTCTTTGTGGGGAATAACGCTCCGAAAGGAGTGGTAATACCGCATGAGACCTTTGACTGGGATGGCAAAGGTGAAACCTGGGGACCGCAAGGCCTGGGGCAAGGAGAGGGTTCTGCGTCTGATTAGCTAGTTGGTGGGGTAATGGCCTACCAAGGCGACGATCAGTAGCCGGCCTGAGAGGGTGATCGGCCACACTGGAACTGAGACACGGTCCAGACTCCTACGGGAGGCAGCAGTGGGGAATTTTGCGCAATGGGCGAAAGCCTGACGCAGCAACGCCGCGTGGGTGATGAAGGTCTTCGGATCGTAAAACCCTGTCGTCGGGGACGAAGGTTCGGGATTGAACAGGTCCCGGGCTTGACGGTACCCGGAGAGGAAGCCCCGGCTAACTCTGTGCCAGCAGCCGCGGTAATACAGAGGGGGCAAGCGTTATTCGGAATTATTGGGCGTAAAGGGCGCGTAGGCGGTGTTTTAAGTGAGATGTGCAATCCCCGGGCTTAACCTGGGAACTGCATCTCAGACTGGAACGCTGGAGTACTGGAGAGGGTGGTAGAATTCCACGTGTAGCGGTGAAATGCGTAGAGATGTGGAGGAATACCAGTGGCGAAGGCGGCCACCTGGACAGTAACTGACGCTGAGGCGCGAAAGTGTGGGTAGCAAACAGGATTAGATACCCTGGTAGTCCACGCTGTAAACGATGAACACTTGGTGTGGCGGGAGTTGACCCCTGCCGTGCCGTAGCTAACGCGATAAGTGTTCCGCCTGGGGAGTACGGTCGCAAGGCTGAAACTCAAAGGAATTGACGGGGGCCCGCACAAGCGGTGGAGCATGTGGTTTAATTCGACGCAACGCGAAGAACCTTACCTGGGCTTGAACTGCAGTGGACCGGTGCAGAGATGTGCCTTTTCGCAAGAACTGCTGCAGAGGTGCTGCATGGCTGTCGTCAGCTCGTGTCGTGAGATGTTGGGTTAAGTCCCGCAACGAGCGCAACCCTTACTGTTAGTTGCCAGCGCGTCATGGCGGGAACTCTAGCAGGACTGCCCGGGTTAACCGGGAGGAAGGCGGGGATGATGTCAAGTCCTCATGGCCCTTATGTCCAGGGCTACACACGTGCTACAATGGCAGATACAAACCGTTGCAAAGTCGCGAGATGGAGCTAATCGGAGAAAGTCTGCCTCAGTTCGGATTGCGGTCTGCAACTCGACCGCATGAAGGTGGAATCGCTAGTAATCGTGTATCAGAATGATACGGTGAATACGTTCCCGGGCCTTGTACACACCGCCCGTCACATCACGAAAGCCGGGAGCACTTGAAGAGGCTGAGATAACCGCAAGGGGTCAGGTCTCAATGGTGAACTTGGTGATTGGGGTGAAGTCGTAACAAGGTAGCTGTAGGAGAACCTGTGGCTGGATCACCTCCTTTCTAAGGAGCGCCGCTCTTCGAGCGGCCAATGGTCAACATTCCTGTTCGCTGGGCCCTCGTGGCCCTGGATTTATCCGGCTTTCCAAGACGCCCCGGGCGGTTTCCGAGGTCGTTGGGAAGCGCGTTTCAATTGGGCCTATAGCTCAGTCTGGTTAGAGCGCACGCCTGATAAGCGTGAGGTCGGTGGTTCGAATCCACCTAGGCCCACCAACATCTTTGATAATCGAAGAACGAAAATAGAAGGGTGATCCACCGAGTTTTGAGGATTCGGTGGGCTGTAAAGGCGGGTGAATCCACTGCTCAACAGTGGAGGAACCAAAGTAACAAACTCTCAAGAAACTTGTCATCGATGTTGTTCATTGATGAAAAGTCAAGTGATTAAGGGTTGACGGTGAATGCCTTGGCTGATGGCCGCGATGAAGGACGTGGTAAGCTGCGAAAAGTCCCGGGGAGTTGCACGCGAACATTGATCCGGGAATGTCCGAATGGGGAAACCCTGTCAGGTGAAAGCCTGGCAATCCATAGACTGAATTCATAGGTCTTTGGAGGCGAACGTGGGGAAGTGAACCATCTCAGTACCCACAGGAAAAGAAAACAATAGTGATTCCGGAAGTAGCGGCGAGCGAACCCGGACCAGCCCAAACCTCCTACGTGTAAGCATGCGAGCGTTGCGTAGGGGGGGTCGTGGGACCCACAGGCCAGTCACGCATGACTGGTGCAGAGTTACAAAGCGAACGGCTAGTGGAACGGTTTGGAAAAGCCGGCCATAGCGGGTGATAGCCCCGTACGCGAAAGCCGCTTCGACTCTGGTTGGTGTTCCCAAGTACAGCGGGACACGAGAAATCTTGCTGGAATTTGCGGCGACCATGCCGTAAGGCTAAATAGGTCCATCAGACCGATAGTGAACCAGTACCGTGAGGGAAAGGCGAAAAGAACCCCGATGAGGGGAGTGAAATAGAACCTGAAACCGTCAATCTACAAGCAGTGGAACCACCATGGTATATCCGGTGGAACCGCGTGCCTTTTGCATAATGAGCCGGCTAGTTATTTTCAGTGGCGAGGCGAAGCCGATGAGGCGGTGCCGTAGGGAAACCGAGTCTGAATAGGGCGAATAGTCGCTGGGAATAGACGCGAAACGGGATGATCTAGCCTTGACCAGGATGAAGTTCGGGTGACACCGAATGGAGGTCCGAACCAGTGTGGGTTGAAAACCGCTTGGATGAGTTGAGGCTAGGGGTGAAAGGCCAATCAAATTCCGTGATAGCTCGTTCTCCCCGAAATAGCTTTAGGGCTAGCGTCGGATGTTTCGTCGTGCAGGTAGAGACCTGAATGGACTAGGGGGCTTACCAGCTTACTGAATCCAACCAATCTTCGAATGGCACGCCGTGAAGTCCGGCAGTCAGACTGCGGGTGATAAGATCCGTAGTCAAAAGGGAAAGAACCCAGATCGCCAGCTAAGGTCCCAAAATCTATGCTAAGTGGAAAAGGATGTGGATGTGCTTAGACAGCCAGGAGGTTAGCTTAGAAGCAGCTATCCTTTAAAGAAAGCGTAATAGCTCACTGGTCAAGCGGGTCCGTGCCGACAATTCAACGGGGCTCAAGCATAGTACCGAAGCTGCGAACGTGTCCTTGAGTGGACTCTGTGGTAGGGGAGCATTCCCTACGTCTGTGAAGGTTGACCGCAAGGACAGCTGGAGACATGGGAAGAGACTCTGTCGGCATAAGTAGCGTAAAGACGGGTGAGAACCCCGTCCGCCGTAAGACTAAGGTTTCCAACGCAAGGTCAATCCGCGTTGGGTTAGTCGGTCCCTAAGCTGAGCCCGAAAGGGGTAGGCGATGGAAAGCTGGTTAATATTCCCGCACCATGTGCGGCTCGTTTGTACGATGCAGGGACGCAGGAGGGTAGTGGCGCAGGGCTATGGAATGTCCTGTGAAACGTTTCAAGGGTGATCGCCAGGGAAGTCCGGTGGTCACGAGCCCGAGATCCGTGACGAAAAGCCATGATCCCACACTGCCGAGAAAAGCTGCTAAGGAGAGCCGCGTGTGACCGTACCGCAAACCGACACAGGTAGTCGAGGAGAGAATCCTCAGGCGTTTGAGAGAACTCTGCTGAAGGAACTCGGCAAATTAACCCCGTAACTTCGGGAGAAGGGGTACCGCGGTAGGGTTCACAGCCCGATGCGGTGGCACATAAATGTTCCAGGCGACTGTTTAACAAAAACACAGGTCTCTGCAAACTCCAAAGAGGAGGTATAGGGGCTGACGCCTGCCCGGTGCCGGAAGGTCAAGAGGAGCGGTCAGCGCAAGCGAAGCTGCGAATTTAAGCCCCGGTGAACGGCGGCCGTAACTATAACGGTCCTAAGGTAGCGAAATTCCTTGTCGGGTAAGTTCCGACCTGCACGAATGGCGTAACGATCTGGAAACTGTCTCCAGCAGAGACTCAGCGAACTTGTAGCACCGGTGAAGATGCCGGTTACCCGCACTTAGACGGAAAGACCCCGTGCACCTTTACTACATCTAGACATTGAGGTTGGCATTGTGCTGTGCAGGATAGGAGGGAGACTTTGAAACTGGCTCGTCAGGGTCGGTGGAGTCATCGTTGAGATACCTCCCTGCGCAATGCTGATCTCTAACTCGCGCCCGTCATCCGGGTGGAAGACAGTGTCTGGCGGGTAGTTTGACTGGGGCGGTCGCCTCCTAAAGAGTAACGGAGGCGTGCAAAGGTTCCCTCAGGCTGTTTGGAAATCAGCCGCAGAGCGCAATGGTATAAGGGAGCTTAACTGCGAGACACACACGTCGAGCAGATGCGAAAGCAGGTCATAGTGATCCGGTGGTTCCGCATGGAAGGGCCATCGCTCAACGGATAAAAGGTACGCCGGGGATAACAGGCTGATCTTGCCCAAGAGTTCATATCGACGGCAAGGTTTGGCACCTCGATGTCGACTCATCGCATCCTGGGGCTGAAGCAGGTCCCAAGGGTTCGGCTGTTCGCCGATCAATAGCGGTACGTGAGTTGGGTTCAGAACGTCGCGAGACAGTTCGGTCCCTATCTAGTGTGGGCGCAGGAGATTTGAGAGGACCTGTCCTTAGTACGAGAGGACCGGGATGGACTGACCTCTGGTGTTCCAGTTGTGTTTCCAAATGCAATGCTGGGTAGCTATGTCGGGAAGTGAGAAGCGCTGAAAGCATCTAAGCGCGAAACACCCCTCAAGATGAGATCTCCCCATGAGACTCGTGGTAGACCACCACGTTGATAGGTCGCATGTGTAAGCGCGGCAACGCGTTGAGCTGAGCGATACTAATGGGTCCATCGACTTGACTTTTCATCAATCAACCACATTCAGGCAAGCACTTGGGAGTGCCCTGGACGCCTTTTGACACCCTTCGTTTTTGTCCCCTTCGTCGTGGCTTTACCCTGGAGGTCACACCCGTTCCCATCCCGAACACGGCAGTTAAGCTCCAGAGGGCCGATGATACTTCCTGGCACACAGGTGGAAAAGTAGGTCGCCGCGACGTTAAAACCCAAAGCCCCGCAACCCGCGTTGCGGGGCTTTTCGCGTCCGGGGAACGCGACGCCTTCAGGAACTCGAAGAGGAACTTTTCGTGATCTCGTCCCGGAAGTCGACCTTGTGGGTCGCCTGGTGGGCAGCCAAGGCCCAGGCCGAGTCGATGCCCTTGAAATCCCGCACGCCGAAAGAGGCTGCCATGTTCTTCAGGTCCCGGGGCAGATCGGTCCACAATGAGGGGGCTTGGGCCGCGGCCGCAACCGTGGCCGCGGGGGCTCCCGCGCCAGCCGCGCCGTTCACCGCGATGGTCAGCGGCTCCGAGACCATGCCCCCCTGCTGCGCCATGATGGTGAACGTGCGGGAGTGACCCGCGACGGCGGGGCGGAAGCTGAAATGCCCGGTCGCCGTGGACTCCAGGTGGTAGGCATCCGGAGGCACCGGGTTGCCATCCACCCTGACGATCCAGCGCAGATCGCCCACCCAACCCTGGCAACCTCCATGCCGGCGTCTAGGTTTTCAATAATTCAGCGCGTCCTGTCTTGGCCAAGCGGGCGTCGAAAGTCAGCAGTTTCGAGCATCCCCGAACCTTCGCCCCGAGAGCGATGAGGTTGTCCGCGAGCCCCACGGATCCGCTGCTCAAGGCCAAGGCTTCCCTGGCCATCCCTGCGGCTTCGACCTCGATGCCTTCCATGTTGAGGAGCGCTTCCAGGGCGCGGTGGACGTGGGCAGCGTTCCATCCGGGCGCTGCCCCCAGCACCCATCCCAGTTCCACGAACACCAGGAGAGGCACAAAGACGCCCCCGTCCCGGGCGGCGTGGATGACCGCCTTGTGCGCCGCGGGACTTTGCCTGGGGTCATCCCCCAGGAGAACCCGCGCCAGGATGTTGGTATCCACTCCCATCATCGCAAAGCACCGGTCCGCTTGGCGGCTTCCATCTCGGCAAAGCTCATCCGCCGGGCCCCCGGGATGGCGAAAGACGCCAGGTCTTCCGGCCTGAACCGCACGGGCTCCATCACCGTTCTGCCATGGACCTGATCCAGTTCAAAGCGGACCTGGTCACCTTCGTGGAGGCCGAGGGCGTCCCGGATGCTTTTGGGGATGGTCAGCTGTCCCTTGCTCGTCAGAGTTGCCACCGCGGGGTGGGGCATGGCTTCACCTCCTTACCAGTATCTAACTTTTCCCTTACTTTTCCACCACCCCCTTCAATCGCGGGCTGGTGCGGTGCTCCCGTCGTCATGGACTGGAAGCCGGGCGCAGGGGTGGGTCCCGGACCGGGACGGGCCAACGCCCGGGTCCTGCGTTACAATGGCTGTTTAACCCTGAGGTCGCCATGCCCATTTCCGTCCGCCTTCCCGATGATGCCGTCCGTGAACTGCCGGACGGGGCCACTGGCGCGGACCTGGCCCTCAGCATCGGCCCCCGCCTGCTGGACGCCGCCCTGGCGATCCGGGTGGACGGCGCGGTGCACGATCTGAAGGCGCCGCTGCCGGACCACGCCAAGGTGGCCATCGTCACCGCCAAGGACCCGGACGCCCTGGCGATCGTGCGCCACTCCACCGCCCACCTCCTGGCCCAGGCCGTGCAGCGCCTGTTCCCGGGCGTGCGGGTGGGCATCGGGCCGGTGATCGAGGACGGCTTCTACTACGACTTCCAGGTTGAGAAGTTCTTCACCCCCGAGGACCTGGCCGCCATCGAAGCGGAGATGCACAAGATCGCGGGGGAAAGCATCCCGGTGGTGCGCGAGGAACTGGACCGGGACGACGCCATCGCCCGCTTCGAGAAGATGGGCGAGCACATGAAGGTGGAGCTGGTTTCCGGCATCCCCTCCGGCCAGACCATCTCCGGCTACCGCCAGGGCGACTTCTACGACCTGTGCCGCGGCCCGCACGTGCCCGACACCGGCAAGCTCAAGGCCTTCAAGCTGCTCAGCACCGCCGCGGCCTACTGGAAGGGCGACGAGAAGAACGCCCAGCTGTGCCGGATCTACGGCACCGCCTTCCTGAACGTCAAGGACCTGGAGGAGCACCTGCAGCGCCTGGAGGAGGCGCGCCAGCGCGACCACCGCAAGCTGGGGCGGGAGCTGGACCTGTTCTCGTTCCAGCCCGAGGCGCCCGCTTCGCCGTTCTTCCACCCCAAGGGCACCATCGTCTACAACGAGCTGGTCAACTACATGCGCGGCCGCTACTTCCGCCAGGGCTACTCCGAGGTGATCACGCCCATGGCGCTGGACGTGAACCTCTGGAAGACCAGCGGGCACTACGACCACTACGTGGAAAACATGTACTTCACCACCGTGGACGAGCGCGAGTACGCCCTCAAGCCCATGAACTGCCCCAGCCACTGCCTGATCTACCGCAACGGCCGGCACAGCTACCGCGACCTGCCGATCCGCTACGCGGACTTCGGCCGGCTGCACCGCTACGAGCGCTCCGGCGTCACCCACGGCCTCACCCGGGTGCGCAGCTTCTGCCAGGACGACGCCCACATCTACTGCACGCCCGAGCAGATGCAGTCGGAGATGGCGGCCTTCCTGGCCTTCATCACGGACGTCTACCACACCTTCGGCTTCCTCGAGATGAAGGTGGAGCTCTCCACCCGGCCCGAAAAGCGCCTGGGCACCGACGAGATGTGGGACCAGGCCGAGAACGCCCTCTCCGAGGCCCTGCGCGAAGCCGGCATGCCCTACCAGATCAACGCCGGCGACGGCGCCTTCTACGGCCCGAAGATCGACTTCTCGGTGTTCGACGCCCTCAAGCGGCCCTGGCAGCTGGGCACCCTGCAGGTGGACTACTCCATGCCGGCCCGCTTCGGCCTGATCTACGTGAAGCCCGACGGTTCCGAAGGCGTGCCGGTGATGCTGCACCGGGCCCTGCTGGGCAGCCTGGAGCGCTTCATGGGCATCCTCATCGAGCACTGCGCCGGGGCCTTCCCCGCCTGGCTGGCGCCCGTCCAGGTGGCGGTGCTGCCCATCACCGACCGGGCCCACGAGTACGCCCTGAAGATCCGCGACCAGGCCATGGACCTGGGCTTCCGCGTGGAAGTCGACCTGCGCAACGAGAAGGTGAACGCCAAGATCCGCGACGCCCAGTTGCAGAAGATCCCCTACATGCTGGTGCTGGGCGACCGCGAGGCGGCGGCCGGCACGGTCTCGGTGCGCCACCGGCACCTGGGCGACCAGGGCGCCCGGCCCCTGGAGGCCTTCTTCGAGCTGCTGGCCCGCGAGGTCCGCACGAGGGCCAAGTGAAGTTTCCTTGGTCTTTTGGGCCGGGGCTGGTAGAATTTCTTTCCTTGCGTTGTGGAGGAGGACCCTATTCGAGCTAACGAAACCAGAATCAACGATGGAATCCGTGCACCGGAAGTCCGGGTCATTGCCGAAGACGGAGCGCAGCTGGGTGTCATGACGCCTCATGAAGCGATCCGGGTAGCGGAGAGCAAAGGTCTGGACGTGGTGGAGGTCTCCCCGACCGCCAACCCGCCTGTCTGCCGGATCATGGACTACGGCAAGTACAAGTTCATGGAAGCCAAACGGGAGCACGCAGCCCGGGCCAAGCAGAAGAACATCGTGGTCAAGGAGGTCAAGTTCAGGCCCCGCACCGACGACCATGATTTCGACTTCAAGGTCAAGCACATCGTCCGGTTCCTTGAGGAAGGCGACAAAGTCAAGATCGTCGTCATGTTCCGCGGGCGCGAAGTGGTCCACCGGGACATCGGCTACCGGATCATCGAAGACGTCCTCGCCCGCATCGCCGAGAAATGCATCATTGAAAAACCCGCCGGCATCGATGGCCGCGACATGCACGCCATCGTCATCCCCCGTCCGGTGGAGCAGGTCAAGAAGCCCAAGAAGGAAGCCGCTCCGGCTTCACCCGCTTTGGAACCGAACCAAGCCTAGAGGTATGTCATGCCCAAGCTCAAGACCCACAAGGGCGCCCAGAAGCGCTTCAAGAAGACCGGCAGCGGCCTTTTCAAGCGCGGCTGCTCGCACCAGCGCCACCTGCTGTCCAGCAAGGCCAGCAAGCGCAAGCGGCAGCTGGACATGGGCCGGATGGTCGACAAGTCCGATCTCGGACGCGTCCGCGCCATGCTGCCCTACGCCTGATCCCCCCATGACCCGGCGGCCCGCGCCGCCCCCGCACGTGGCCTTGAAAACCTGAAGAGGTTGCCACCAGGAAAGGAACACCCATGACCCGCGTCAAACGTGGTTTCAAACGAGTCCAGCGCCGCAAGCGGATGCTGAAGTTCGCCAAGGGCTTCTACGGCGCCAAGTCGCGCCTCTACCGCAGCGCCAAGGAGGCCGTGGAAAAGGCCCTGGCCTACGGCTACCGCGACCGCAAGGTGCGCAAGCGCGATTTCCGCAAGCTCTGGATCGTGCGCATCGGCGCCGCCAGCGAAATGAACGGCCTGTCCTACTCCAAGTTCATCGGCGGCCTGAAGAAGGCCAACGTCGACCTGGACCGCAAGATCCTCGCCGACCTCGCCGTGCGCAACCCTGAAGCCTTTACCAAGCTCGTGGCCGTGGCCAAGGGCTGAGCGAAGCGCGCAACATCGCAACAGACCTGAAAGGCCGCTCACGCGGCCTTTCTCTGTATACGAGAGGACCTCATGGAACTGTCCCTGCTCCCACCCGAAATCGCAGCCGCCCACCGGGATTTCCCGGGGGCGCTGGCCGCCTGCGCCGACCTGGACGCGCTCATGCGGCTCAAGGGGGCCTTCATCGGCCGCGAAGGCAGCCACGCCCAGCGCCTGATGGACCTGCTGAAGGCCGCCCCCAAGGACCAGAAGCGCGAACTGGGCGCGGCCATCAACGGCCTCAAGAACCAGTGGGAGGAGGGCCTCCGGCAGCGCCAGGGCGAGCTGGAGCTGGCGCGCAGCCGTTCGGCGGCCCTGGCCCGAGCCTGGGATCCGCACCTGCCGCCGCCGCTGCCGCCCCGGGGCGCCCTGCACCCGCTGAACCGGCTCATGGACCGCATCGTCGACGTGTTCCGGCCCCTGGGCTACCACGTGGAGGAGGGGCCCGAGGCCGAGACCGAAGCGCACAACTTCGACGGCCTCAACATCCCCCAGGACCACCCGGCCCGGGGCAGCGCCGACACCTTCTACTTCAAGGACCAGGACGGCCTCCTGCTGCGCACCCACACCAGCCCGGTGCAGGTGCGGGTGCTGCGACCGCATCGGCCGACGCGGGCCGGACGGGCTGTCGCGAACTGGAGCGCAGCGGCGGGATCCGCTTCCTGGCGCCGGGCCGGGTCTACCGCAAGGACGAGATCGACCCCACCCACAGCCCGATGTTCCACCAGGTGGAAGGCATGATCGTCGGCAAGGGGATCGGCATGCACCACCTGAAGGGCACCCTGGCCTACGCCATGAAGGCCCTGTTCGGCCCGGGCGCCGACGTGCGCTTCCGGCCCAGCTACTTCCCGTTCGTGGAGCCCGGGGCCGAGATGGACGTGCGCTGCCCGCTCTGCGGCGGTTCCGGCTGCCGGGTCTGCAAGGGCTCGGGCTGGGTGGAACTCCTGGGCGCGGGGCTGCTGCACCCCAACATCCTGGCCATGGCCGGGATCGATCCCGGGGTCTGGAGCGGGTTCGCCTTCGGCATGGGGGTCGAGCGCACCGCGATGATGGTGAGCCAGACGCCGGATCTGAGGCTCTTCTTCGAAAACGACCAACGGTTCCTCAGGACCATGGGAGGGCTGGACTGATGCTCATCGAACTCGAACGCTCTGACCGGCGAACTGCCGGCACTGGCCGGCAAGGGCACTGTGGAGCTTTGCGAATTGTTGGCGGGCCTCGGCTTTCCCGTGGACGGGGTGGAGACCGAAGGGGAGACCACGGTGCTGGAGGTGGATGTCACCGCCAACCGCGGCGACGCCCAGTCCCACCGCAGCCTGGCCCGGGACCTGGCGGCCAAGCTGGGGGCGGAGCTGAGCCCCCTGGGCCACACGGCCCTGCCCGAAGGGGAACCGCTGGTGCCGATCCGGCTGGAGGCCGGGGACGCCGCGCCCTACTACGCCACCGCGGTCCTGGAACTGGGCAGGGCCGGCAGCACCCCCGGCCCGGTGCGGGCCTTCCTGGCGGCCATGGGCGCGGCGGCCAAGGGGCTGCCGGCGGTGGACGCCTCCAACGAGCTGCTGCACCGCTACGGCCACCCCACCCACGCCTTCGACGCCGACAAGGTGGCGGGCGGGATCACCGTGCGCTGGGCCCGGGCGGGGGAGACCCTGGTGACCCTGGACGGGGTCGAGCGCCAGCTCACGGCGAAGGACCTGCTCATCGCCGATGACGCCGGCCCCATCGGCCTGGCCGGGACCATGGGCGGCGACGGCACCAAGGTGACCGCCCGCACCCGGCGGGTGCTGCTGGAGAGCGCCTTCTTCGACCCCCGCACGGTGCGCGCCATGGCCCACCGGCACGGGCTGCACACCGACGCCTCGGCCCGCTTCGGCCGCGGCGCCGATCCCGGATTCGCCCCGGTGGCCCGGGACCTGCTGGCCCAGCGCCTGCAGGCCTGGTCCGGGGCCCGGCTGCAGTCGGCCTGGGCCGCGGGCGCGCTGCCCGCGCCCGCCGGCGCGATCGCCCTGCCCTGGTCCATGCTGGACCGGGTGGCGGGCCACCCCATCGACCACCGTGCCGCCCTCGCCTACCTGCGGCGCCTGGGCTGCGCGGTCGAGGACACCGGGGAGGGGCTGCTCGCGCAGTCCGCCCACCTGGCGCCACGACCTGGCCCTGCCCGACGACCTGGCCGAGGAGGTGCTCCGGCTGGACGGCTACGAGGCCATCCCGGCCGCCCTGCCGCCCCTGGACTGCGCCCCGGTGGCCCTGGCGCCGGACTACCTCAAGCGCCGCCGGCTGGCCCTGCGCCTGGCCAACCTGGGCTTCTTCCAGACCGTCACCCTGGGCTTCACCGACCCGCAGGAAGCCCGGGAAGGCCACGGCATCGGCGACCACCCGGAACTGCGCACCCTCAGGAACCCCCTGGGCGAGGATTATTCACTCATGCGAGGCACCTTGCTGCGCGACCTGGCCCGGGTGGCCAGGCTGAACCTGGAGCGGGGCGCCAAGGAAGTGCGCTTCTTCGAGATCGCCCCGGTCTTCGAGGCCCACCCCGGCCGGCCCATGGCCGAGACCTGGACCCTGGGCCTGGTGTGGGGCGGCGAGGTGGGCGGCGAGGATCCCCTCACGCCCGGCGCGGCAGATGGGCGCGCCCGAAGGCCAGAGCTACCTGATCGGGGTGCTGAAGTCCATCGGCGTCGCCGACGCCGCCATCGCCGCCTTCGAGCGCTGGCAGTCGCCGGCTGGGAGCGGCAAGGGCAGCTGGGCTGGCAATTCGAACTGCCCCTTTCCGCCATCCCGGACGAGCAGGAGCGGATCATCCCGCCGTTCGCCCCCTTCAGCCGGTTCCCGGTGGTGGAGCGGGACCTGTCCCTGCTGGTGGACCTGGGCCAGCCCTACGCGGCCCTGCGCGACGCCGTGGCCGCGGCCCTGGCCGGCGCCCCGCTGCAGGAGCTGAAGTGCGTGGACGTGTTCCGCCACAAGAACCTGCCCCAGGGGCGCCAGGCCTGGCTCCTGCGCCTGCGCTTCCAGGCCGCCGACCGCACCCTCACCGGCGAGGAGGTGGACGGCTGGATGAACCAAGCTTTGGATCGCCGCCAGGTCCCTCGGCGCCGAATTGCGGAGCTAGAATGGGAGTAACGAGGCGAACATGGATCTTCTGAAGCAGCTCGAAGCCAAGCTACAGCTCCTGGTTCAGCAGCGGAACCAGTTCCGCGACGAGGCGGCCGCGCTGAAGGCCGACCGGAGCAGCCATGACGAGGAACTGCATGGCCTGCGCCGGCGCCTGGAGGACCTCCAGACCGAGTTCGCCGCCCTGCAGCGCGAACGGGAGACTGTGAAGAAGCAGGTGGAAACCATCCTGAAGATGGTCGAGGGCCTGGAATGACCGAACCCCTGGGTGTCCCGCTCGAGGTGCTGGGCCGTCAGGTCCGGATCACGACCGAGGCCGGCCCCGAAGAAATAAACCGGGCGGTGACCGTTCTTGAGGCCACCTTCCGCGACATGGAACGCGCCTATGAGCTAAGATGGGGTATTCCGCCATCGGCGCTGGACACATCAACATGGCTGCTGATGGGGGCCCTCAACTTGGCGCACCGCGTGGCGCGCCTGGAAAGGGAAGCCTGCCAGCATACCCAGAACCTGGAACTGACTCTCACCAAGCTCCTCGATGATGTTCCGGACGAAGCCATTCCCCCTTCCGGCCCCCCAAGCAGCACGGGCCTGAATTCTGATCCCTGCGAGGCCCGTGACTGGCCAAGCGCTTGTTCCGTAATATGCCATGGGAGACCTTCCCCCAGCACTGTGCGTTCCGCGCGACGGCGCGCCTTAAGCTGGGAATCTGGTAGCCCCCCTTTTAGCTAGGGAACACGGCAAGCCTCCACGACCGAGCGGGGATCCATTTCGTCCCACAGGTTCCGGCGCCGGCAGCTCCAACCCCTCAGGAGCCTCCGCATGAACCTATTGGATTGGCTGTTCTTCTCGCTGGCGCTCATCGCCCTGGCCGGTTTCATCTACCAGATGAGGAAGGCCCAGCAGGCCGTGGTGGACGTCTCCCAGGCCCAGGCCAAGGCCGAGGCCGAACTCAAGGCCGAGCGCGAGCGGCTGCTGGCGGAAGCGGAGAAGGAGGCGGCCAAGGTGCTCAACCGCGGCCAGCGGGAAGCCGACGCCCTGCGCAAGGAAGCCGAACTCAAGGCCAAGGAGCAGGCCCTCTCCGGCCCGCCAGGAGGCGGAAAAGCTGACCAACGAGCGCATGCAGTCCCTGGACAAGCAGGAGCAGCGCATCCAGAGCAAGGAGGACAGCCTCGACAAGAAGCTGGTCCAGGTGGACCAGAAGGTCAAGGAAGTGGAGGTCAAGACCGAGCGCCTGCAGCACGAGCAGGAGAAGGTGGCGGCCCTGCAGGCGGACGTCAAGCGCATCATCGAGGAGCAGTCGCCGCGGCTGGAGGCCATCGCCGGCCTCACCCGGGAGGACGCCAAGGCCGAACTGGTGGCCCAGCTGGAGTACACCGCCAAGATGGACGCCGCCAAGCTGGTGCGGCGGATCGAGGACGAGGCCCAGGAGGAGGCGATCAAGAAGGCGCGCTGGACCATCACCGCCGCCATCCAGCGGGTCTCCTCGGACGTGGTGGCCGAGACCACGGTGAGTTCGGTGCAGCTGCCCAGCGACGACCTCAAGGGCCGCATCATCGGCCGCGAGGGCCGCAACATCCGGGCCCTGGAAAAGGCCACCGGCTGCGACCTGATCGTCGACGACACCCCCGAGACCATCGTGGTCAGCAGCTTCGACCCGATCCGGCGGGAGGTCGCCCGCCAGGCCATCCTCAAGCTGCTGGCCGACGGCCGCATCCACCCCGCCCGGATCGAGGAGGTGGTCGAGAAGACCAAGATCGACATGGACCTGCACCTCAAGGAGCTGGGCGAGGCGGCGGCCATCGGCCTGGGCTTCCCGGACGTGCACCCCAAGCTGCACAAGCTGATCGGCCGGCTGAACTACCGCACCAGCTACGGCCAGAACGTGCTGAACCACACCAAGGAAGTGGCCCACATCGCCGAGTACATGGCGGCGGAGCTGGGCGCCGACCAGCGCCTGGCGCGCCGGGCCGGGCTGTTCCACGACATCGGCAAGGCCATCGACCGGGAGGTGGAGGGCACCCACATCGAGATCGGCATGGAGCTGCTCAAGCGCTTCGGCGAGAAGGACAACGTCATCCATGCCATGAGCTGCCACCACGGCGACTTCGAGCCCAAGACCGTGGAGGCCATGCTGATCACCGCCGCCGACGCCCTGTCCGCCGCCCGTCCCGGGGCGCGCCGGGAGATGCTGGAGACCTACGTCAAGCGCCTGGAAGCCCTGGAGGCCATCGCCAACAGCTACAAGGGCGTGCAGAAGAGCTTCGCCATGCAGGCCGGGCGCGAGATCCGGATCATGGTGGACGCCGGCCAGGTGAACGACGACCAGGCCTTCTGGATCGCCAAGGACGTCACCAAGCGGATCGAAGGGGAAATGCAGTACCCCGGGCAGATCAAGGTGACGGTCATGCGCGAGACCCGGGCCGTGGAGTACGCGAGGTAGGGGGTTGTGGACGGGTATAATTGAATTATATTTCAGGATCGGTGGGATCCGCTGCTTGCGCGCTCCCATCCTTTCTGATTGATTCATTGCCCGCTTGCCACAGAAGGAGACCCGCCGTGTTGTCAAAACCCAAGAACGGGGCTGTCAACCCGGTCCTGTGCGTGGAAGACGATGGGCCCACCCGCAAGGTCCTCGCCAGACTCCTGGAAAGCCGGTTCGATCGGGTCCTCACGGCCAGGGACGGGCAGGAGGGGCTGGACCTGTTCCGGCGCCACCAGCCCGGCCTGGTCATCACGGACATCAAGATGCCCGTCCTGGACGGCATCATGATGGCGCGCGAGATCCGCAAACTGGCCCCCGCGACCAAGATCATCGTCCTCACCTCGCATGGCTCGGCCGACCTGCTGATGGCCGCCATCGAGATCGGGGTGAGCGACTACATCCTCAAGCCGCTGCAGGCCGAGCGGGTGCATGAGGCCATCGACAAGTGCCTGCAGGTGACCCTGCTGGAGAACAAGCTCCTGGACGCCAAGGCCCGCACCGAGAACGTCCTGGAGAGCATGCGCTTCTTCACCCAGCACGACAAGCTCACCAGGCTGCCCAACCGGACCTTGCTGCGGGAACGGGTGCTGCATGCGATCGACCGGTGCACGCACGGCGACCAGGGCGGGGCGCTCCTGACCCTGGACCTGGACCGGTTCAAGAACATCAATGATTCGCTGGGCCATGACACCGGCGACCGGGTGCTCAAGGAAACCGCCGAGCGCCTGAAGCACTGCGTCCGGGAAAGCGACACGGTGGCACGGCTGGGCGGCGATCAGTTCTTCATTCTGCTGGATGGGATCCGCGACCGGTCGATCCAGCGGGTGGTGGAGCGCATCTGCATGGTCCTGGCCCAGGAGATCCAGCTGGACGGTGCCCGCTTGAGCCTCACCGCCAGCATCGGCATCACCCTCATCCATGGCGACGAGGCTTCGGCGGAAGACCTGCTGAAGTCCGCCGACTCGGCCATGCACTACAGCCAGCGCCGTGGCGGAAATACATACCATTTCTATCGGCCTGAGATGAACGCCCGCGCCCAGCATCTCCTGGTGCTCGAGAACACCCTGCGGCGATCGTTCCAGAACCGCGATTTCATCGTGCATTTCCAGCCCCAGGTCGACCTTTCGAGCGGGGAGCTCAAGGGCTTCGAGGCGCTGGTGCGATGGCAGCACCCGGAGCTGGGCCTGGTGCTGCCCGGCGACTTCATCCCGCTGGCCGAGCAGACCGGCCTGATCCTGCCCCTGGGCGAATGGGTCCTTGAAACCGCCTGCCGCGAGGGCCGGGCCTGGATGGAGCAGACCGGGCAGCCCCTGCGCATGGCGGTGAACGTCACCGGCCGGCAGTTCTGGCAGGGCGACCTGGTGCAGGTGGTATCCCGGGCCCTTGCCCGCACCGGCTTCCCGCCGGCGCACCTGGAGCTGGAACTCACCGAAAGCATGGTCATCGAGGATGTGGACCCGGCCATCGAGACCATGCACGCCCTGGCCGCCATGGGCATCCGACTCTCGATCGACGATTTCGGCACAGGCTACAGTTCCCTTTCATCACTTCAGCAATTTCCCATCAACACTTTAAAAATTGACAAATCTTTCATAAAAAACATCACCGATCGTCCCAATGACCAGGCCATCGCCACCGCCATCATCGCCCTCGCCCATACGATGAAGCTCGAGGTCATCGCCGAGGGGATCGAGCGCGCCGAACAACGGGCCTGCCTCAGGAAGATGGGCTGCAACCAGGGCCAGGGGTTCCTGTTCAGCCCGGCCATGAGTTCCCGGGACGCGCAGGCCCTGGCGCTCGAATGGGCGCGCCAATGGCCGGACGTTTCCGGGCGGCAGGAAGCCTCCTGACCCGGATAACCCTGTCCCATCACCCGTCATCTGGCGCAAAATGACCTGAACCGAGTCGAGATTCGCCGGAGGGGACGGGGTATGGGCGCCAGGGCGGTGGGCAACCTGTGGAGCGGACAGCCTAGCGAAGAGCCGAGGCAGGGACCGCCCGGTGGAAGGCGGGCCTAGCGCCATGCGACGGCAGACCCTGTTCATGATCCCCGCCCTGCTGGGGGCCCTGGCCGCCTCCTGCGCCATCGCCTACCTGCCGCTGCGGGCCAGCCGCGCCCTGGCCGCGTCGGCCTGGCATTCCGTGCCGGTCCTGGGCCTGACCCTGGACATTCCCGCCAACGCCGCCGCTCCGGTCATGCGCCCGGGCGACCCCTGGACCGCCACCGAGTTCCGGACCCAGGTCATGGGCACCCTGCGGATCGCCCGGGAGCGGCCCATCGGGGAGCTCCAGCCGGCGCTGCGGGCCTGGTTCGAGCTGCCCGGCGATCTGGTCGCGCCGCTCACCTATCCCATCGGCGGCCAGCCGGCCCAGGCCCGCCCGGTGCACGCCTTCGGCCCTTCGGGCCACCAGATCCGGCGCCAGGGGCGCCAGCTCACGGCCGTGTGCGTGTTCGACCTGGACGGCTACCGGTACTGGGTCCAGGCCCGCACCACGGCCGGCTCCCGGGACAGCGTGGCCTGTTTCCACCGGGTGCTCCTGTCCATGCGCGGAGCCGACGGCGCCGGGGTGGATCCGCGCCTGAAGGACGAATTGAAGACCGTCGAGGCCGGCCTGCCGCCCGGGATCGCCCCGTCCCTGATCTGGATCGCCTTCCTGCCCATGGCCGTGATGCTGGTCATCATGTCCGGGGTGCTCTGGGTGAGCCGGTTGTCCGGCAGGCCGCCTTCGCCGCCCGAAGGGCTCGGCTCCCGGTACCTGGAGGCGTCGGTGGAAGTGATGCTCGCGTACCAGATGCATCGCAAATACTTCGATGCGGCCATCGCCGTCACGGACAACCAGCTTGTGCTCTACACTTTCGGGACGCCGTTCCTGACGGTGCCCCTGGCGGCGATCCGGGGCAACACCCGCGAGGGCACCGGCTGGTTCGGCCCGCCCTTCCTGGAGATCGCCCTGGCCGGGGTCCAGGATTACCGGAAATGGCGCAGGCTGTACGGCTGGTGGAAGGGCAGGACCCGGCTGCGCCTCTACACCTCCGAGGTTTCCCGCCTGCGGATGGCCATCGGCTAGCCTGATGGTGGCGTCCGTAGTTCCGCCCGTGGTGCCTTGCGGTTGACTTGGGGTTCCGTGCGGGTGCGCCGACCCACCGGTGCGTGAGAGCCTTGCCGCATGCTCGTCGGCTTCGCCTCCTGCGCGTGCGCCAAGGTCTCACGCTGGCCTTCCCCGCCTGGGTTTGGGGTTCCTTCGGTTGGCGGCATGGGGGCGAGGAGGCCGCTCCATGGAATGACCAGGGTCCCAGGATGGTTGTTTTTGAATTTTGTTCAATGAAACGAAGACGAATCGACTCGTCCCCGGGGGGAAGGAGCAGCGTGGCCGCTTGCATCGCCCGGAGCGCAGCGAGGACGTTGCAAGCGGATCACGCGCCGGTGGGTCGGCGCAAGAAAACGGAACCCGAAGCCCATCGCAAGGCACGGCGGGCGGGACAACGGACTAGTGCCAGGCCAGAACCTGCGTTCCCGCCGGACCGGATCCGGCCGGGCCGTGGGCTTCCTGGGTGAGGCGCAGGGCGTCCGGCCAGGCCCGGTCGGGCGGTTCGAGGAGGAGGCGGGCGCGGCCCTGGGCGTCCGGGACCGGTTCGGCCAGCAGCTTCCAGGCGCCGCCGCTGAGGCGCCACAGCCGGTAGGTGGTGCCGGCGGGGGGCGCGGGCATGTTGGCGAGGGTGATGACGATGGTGCCGCCGCCCCGCTCGGCCCGGTAGGTGGCGTGGGGGCCCTGCTCGACCTCGCCCTGGACCACGGCCGGCACGAGCCGCATGGCTTCCATGTGGCTGCCGGTGAGCATGGCCAGGGCCCGTTCATCCTTCTGCAGGGAGGAACGGTTCTGGTAGGCGGTCAGGCCGATGCCGGCCAGCAGCAGGGCCACCAGCGCGGCCAGGGGGGTGTTCAGCTTCTCCAGGGCGAGACGGATGCGTCCCTTGACCGTGCCCAGGGGAACCTCGAGGAAGCTGGCCACCTCCTCGTGGGTGAGGTCCTGGAAGAAGGCCAGGCGCAGGGCCTGCCCCTGCTCCTGGGGCAGCGCCGAAAGGGCCCGGCGGATGGTGGCCTTGCGGAACTCGGCCCATACCTGCGCCTCGGGGCCGGTGTCGTGGGCGGCCAGATCGACCAGCGAGGCTTCGGACCCGCCGTCGATCCTGGGCCGCCGCCCGCGCTCGCGCAGCTCATTGATCACGCGCCGGTGGGCGATCTGGAGCACCCAGGCTCGAAAGCTGCCCTTGCCGGGGTCGAAGCTCTGGGCTTTCTGCCAGACCCGCAGGAACACGTCCTGGGTGATCTCCTCCGCCGCCGCCGCGTCCAGGCTCCGGCAGGCGATGTGGAACACCAGGGGGGCGCAGCGCTGGTGCAGCACCTGGAGCGCATCCTGCTGGCCGGAGGCCAGTTCGGCCATCAGTTCCTCGTCGGTCAGCGAGTCCCGGCGCTCGTCGCTCCCAGGGCCTTCCGCCTTCATGACCGCCTCCCCGCTGCCTGGTGCCTGAATCATGCCATGGACCTCCATGCCCTTCAGGGAGGAATACACCAGGGGCGGCCCCCTGGATCAGGAAAATGCGCGCATCAGGATGAACACCCCGCCGTTCCACAGGCCGTGCACCAGGATGCAGGTGACAAGGTTGCCCGTGCGCAGGAAGGCGAAGCCGAGGACGATGCCCAGGGTGGCGAGGGTCGGCAGGCCCATCGGCTGCATGTGCATGGCGCCGAAGGCGAGGCCGCTGAAGGCGATGGCCAGCCAGCGGCCGCGGCTCGCGCCCACGCGGGCTTCCAGGCGCTCCCCCATCCAGGGCAGCAGGAACCCGCGGAACATCAATTCCTCGAAGATGGGGGCCAGCACGGCCACGGTCAGGAACAGCAGCAGGACGGTCCAGGCGCCGTGCAGGTGCGCCAGGAGTTCCAGCAGTTCCTTCTGGGGCGAGCGGCCGCCTGGCAGGAGCGGGCCGAGCAGCAGGGCGACCACCACCACGGCGGCGAAGGCCAGGGCGAAATAGCCCAGGCCCGCAGCCAGGGCGGGGCCGTACCGGCCGGGCGCCACCCGCCTCCGCAGCGTGGCCAGGCCGATGCCTTCGGCCGCCAGCAGGTAGGTGATGCCCGCCAGGGCGTGGACGGCGTAGACCAGCGGGATGGAGACGGCCCGGAGCGCCGGCAGGAGGCGGATCAGGGCCGCCCCCATGGAACTGGCGGCGATGAGGGTGAGGAACCAGCCCAGCATGACGATCAGCACGCCCCGCCCGGACAGGCCGTAATGCGGCCATCGGGTTTCGCGGACCGGCACCTGGCCGAGGTACAGGGCGAAGGCCAGCCCGGCGAGGGCCAGCAGGACGGCGCCCAGGCCCAGCGCCGCCAGGATGGCCAGCCGGGTCATGGCCCAGGCCCGGGCCCGGGCTTCCAGGGGCTTGGGATCGCCGCCGGCCCGGGCCAGCATCCGCGCCTCCAGGATCTGCGCCGCGTAGCCGCCGGCCAGGGCCTTGCGCACCTCCAGCAGGGCGGCCGGCCCGGGCGGGGCCCCCGAGCCCCGGTAGGCCCAGGTCCAGGCCTGGCGGAAGGCCTCGCCGGCGCTCCCGGGAGCGGCCTGGATGAGCGCGCCGGCCCGGACCAGGTCGCCCCGTTCGGCGGCGTGCACCGCCAGGATCGCCTGGTCCCATCCGTCGAGGGAGGCGTCGGGCGCCTCCGGCCGGCTCCAGGCTTTCAGGGCCGCCAGGGAACGGCCCTGGGCCGCGCCCTGCAGCACGTCCTGGATCCGGCCCTGGACGCTCGCCCGGTCCGCGGCGGGACCCGGCCCCGCCGGGCGGAGCCGGTGCATGTTGCCGACCAGGAGCAGGATCGCCAGGAGCAGGGCGGCGATGAACGGATCGGCCCACGTGCGGTCGGGGTCCCAGGGCTGGGATGGGTTCTGCGCCATGATCCAGGATGATACATTGGAGGCAGGAGCCCTCATGGCCTTTTCTATGCCCATCGATGTGAGGTTCGCCGATCTGGATGCGCTGGGTCATGTGAACCACGCCGTGTTCATAACCTACCTGGAACATGCCCGGACCCGGTGGTGGCGCCAGCTGCTGGGCGAGCGGCGGTTCGAAGAGGAAGGTTTCGTCATGGCCCGGGTGGAGATCGATTACCGCAAGCCGATCGGGCTGGACGACCCGGTGCGGGTGGAGCTGCGCTGCACGCACATGGGCCATACGTCGTTCGCCTTGGCCTACAAGGTGATCCGGGAAACGGACGGGGTGATCCTGGCGGAGGCCCAGACCGTGCAGGTCATGGTGGACTTCACCAACATGCGCCCGCACATCCTGAGGGCGCAGACCGAGGCCTGGCTGAAGACGCAGCAATGAAACTGGGCACCGCGACCTGGAGCGAGGGCGCCTCCGAACGCACCGCCCTGGTGGCGGAACTGCCGTCCGATCCGGGCCGGGTGGTGGACCTGAACCGGCTGGAGCACCTGCGCCTGGCCAAGCTGGGCGAAGGCTGGGCCGAGCGTGTGGCCGGAGCCCTGGTCCCGTCCAGCCTGCGCCAGCTGCTGGAGGGCGGGCCGCGGGCCATCCAGCGGGCCCGACAGGTGGTCGCCTACGCGGAAAAGTGGGCCAGGCGCGGCAGCCTGCCGGAATCCCTGGCGCCCCGCGCCGACCAGGTCCGGATGCTGGCCTGCCTGCCCCGTCCGCTGGCCCTGCGCCGCTGGGACGGCAGTGCCCTGGACCGGCTGGCGGTGCAGGGCCCGAACGCCACCCTGGCCAGCCAGCCGGTGCCCACGCTCGCCCTGGTGGGGATGCACGGCGAGCATCCGGCCGGATGCTGCCTGGCCCTGGAGCACGCCCGCGGGGTGGTGCTGGGCGCCTGGCTCGACCTGGACCTGGATTGGGACGGCGCCCTGGAGCTGAGCCTGGGCGGCCAGCGCCGGCGCCTGCCCCTGGACGCCTGGCGCGGGCTCTCCCTGCCCGCGCTGCGCCCCGCGGAAGTGCTCCTGGCGCCGCCGCCGCACCTCCGGCTGGGGCACGCCGGGGCGGGCCTGGAGATCACCTACGTGTCCGCCTTCGAGACCCTTTCCATGCGCCTCGAGGAGGGCGAGGTCCATCCGACCATGCAGTAGGACTGGCAGCCTGACCGTGGCGGCCGTTGTTCCGGCCGTCGTGTCTTGCGGTTGGCCTGGGGTTCCGTGCGGGTGCGCCGACCCACCGGTGCGTGAGAGCCTTGCCGCATGCTCGTCGGCTTCGCCTCCTGCGCGTGCGCCAAGGTCTCACGCTGTCCTTCCCCGCCTGGGTTTGGGGTTCCTTCGGTTGGCGGCATGGGGGCGGGGAGGCCGCTCCCTGGAATGCCCAGGGTCCCGGGAAGGTAGTTATGGAATTTGTTCATTGAAGCGAAGACGAATCGACCCGGCCCTGGGGGGAAGGAGCAGCGTGGCCGCTTGCATCGCCCGCAGCGCAGCGAGGACGATGCAAGCGGACCACGCACAAGTGGGTCGGCGCGAGAACCGGGAACCCGAAGCCGACCGCAAGGCACGACGCGCGGGACAACGGACGCTGCAGTCAAACTAGGGTCGGCCGAGGTCCAGCATGCGCTGCACCGGGAGCAGCGCCTTGAGGCGCAGCTGCTCATCCAGCTCGATCTCCGGGCGCAGGTCGCGCAGGGCGAGGTAGAGCTTCTCCAGGGTGTTGAGCTTCATGTACGGGCACAGGGAGCAGTTGCAGCCGCTGTCCACGGGGATCGGGATCAGCTCGGCGTCGGGCCGCAGCTTATGCATCTGATGCAGGATGCCCGCTTCCGTGCCGACGATGAAGCTGTGCGCGGGGCTCGCGCCGACATGTTTGAGCAGGGCGGCGGTGGAGCCGACGAAATCGGCCATCTGGCTCACGCTGGCGTCGCACTCGGGATGCACGATCAGCTGGGCGGCCGGATGCGCCGCCTTGAGCACCGCGACCCGCCGGGCGGTGAACTGCTCGTGCACGATGCAGAAGCCGGGCCAGAGCACCATGTCGCGCCCGGTCTGGGACATGACCCAGCGTCCCAGGTGGCGGTCCGGGGCGAACACGATCCTGCGCCCGGCGGGGATGCTGCGCACCACCTGTTCGGCGTTGGAGCTGGTGCAGATGATGTCGGACAGGGCCTTCACGCCGGCGGAGCAGTTGATGTAGCTCACCACCGTGTGGTCCGGGTAGTCCTTGAGCCATTCACCGAAGGCGTCGGCGGGGCAGCGGTCGGCCAGGCTGCAGCCGGCGTCCAGGTCGGGGATGACCACCCGCTTGCCGGGGTTGAGGATCTTGGCGGTCTCGGCCATGAAGTGGACGCCGCAGAAGGCGATCACCGACGCGTCGGTGCTGGCGGCGGCCTGGCTGAGCTGGAGGCTGTCGCCCACGAAGTCGGCCAGGTCCTGGAGTTCCGGATCCTGGTAGTAGTGCGCCAGGATGACCGCGTTGCGCTGGCGGCGCAGGCGCTCGATCTCGGCCACCAGGTCCAGCGAGGGATCGACGGTTTCCAGGGTGGGGGCGGAGGCGGGCGCGGTCATGAAACCATTCTACCTTGTCGTCGGGCGGGCGGAGAAAGCGCGGATTGTTGCGACATTTTCACAACGAACTGCCGGAATTCAACAAATAAGGAGTTGAAAAGGACACGGGTTTCCGTAGCATGGAAAGCCATCAGCCACCAGGAGGACCCATGTCCAACGCGCAACCCGTGAAAGGTTCGGAAATCCATAGGCTGGACCAGATGAAGGTCAGCCGCTTCTTCGGGTGCAACACGTTCAACGAGCGCACCATGCGTGAGCGTCTGCCGCGGGAGGTGTTCCGGGCCTTCAGGCAGTGTCTGAAGCGGGGCGAGCCGCTTTCCCCGGACATCGCCCACGGCGTGGCCCAGGCCATGAAGGAGTGGGCGCTGGAGCACGGCGCCACCCACTTCACCCACTGGTTCCTTCCCATGACCGGCGCCACCGCGGAGAAGCATGACGCCTTCATCTCCTGGGACGAACCCGGGGTGGTCATCGAGAAGTTCTCCGGCGGCCAGCTGATCCAGGGCGAGCCAGACGCCAGCTCGTTCCCCTCCGGCGGCCTGCGGGCCACCTTCGAGGCGCGCGGCTACACCATCTGGGACGCCACCAGCCCGGCCTTCCTGATGGAGGGCCCGCTCGGCATCACCCTGTGCATCCCCACCGCCTTCGTCGGCTACCACGGCGAGGCGCTGGACAACAAGCTGCCCCTGCTGCGTTCCATGGAAGTGCTCAGCCAGTCCGCGGTGAAGGCCCTGGCCCATTTCGACAGCCAGGCCGGGGCGGTGGTGGCCCAGTGCGGCCCGGAACAGGAATATTTCCTGGTGGACCTGGAGCTGGCGCGCAAGCGCCCCGACCTGATGTTCGCCAACCGGACCCTGCAGGGGGCCCGCCCGCCCAAGGGGCAGGAACTGGAAGACCACTACTTCGGCAGCATCAAGGAGCGCGTGCTGGGGTTCATGCAGGAGGTCGAGCTGGAGTGCTTCAAGCTCGGCATCCCCGCCAAGACCCGGCACAACGAGGTGGCCCCCAACCAGTTCGAGCTGGCGCCCATCTATGAGCCGGCCAACATCGCCTCCGACCACAACCAGCTGATGATGGAACTGCTCAAGTCGGTGGGCGAGCGCCACGGCTTCGCCGCGCTGCTGCACGAGAAGCCCTTCGCCGGGATCAACGGCTCGGGCAAGCACGTGAACTGGAGCATGGGCACCGACGAGGGCCACAACCTGCTGGAGCCGGGCCACACCCCGGCGGAGAACCTGCAGTTCCTCTATTTCCTGGGCGCCACCCTGAAGGCCATCCACCGCCACGGCGGGCTGCTGCGCGCGGCCATCGCCTTCGCCGGCAACGACCACCGGCTGGGCGCCAACGAGGCGCCGCCCGCCATCATGTCGGCCTTCCTCGGTTCCCAGCTCAACCTCATCCTGGAGGCCATCGAGCGCGGCGACGTGGCCGACGCCAGCGAAAAGCAGATCCTCAACCTCGGCCTGGCCAGCCTGCCGATGCTGGAGAAGGACGCCACCGACCGCAACCGCACCAGCCCCTTCGCCTTCACCGGCAACAAGTTCGAATTCCGGGCGGTGGGGTCCTCCCAGGCCATCGCCTTCCCGCTCACCGTCATCAACGCCACCGTGGCCGAGGCGCTGGACGAGATGAACGCCCGGATGGAGGCCGAGATCCAGGCCGGGCGCGCGACCGGCGCCGCGGCGATGACCGTCATCCGCGAAGCGATCGTCGAGACCCGGAGCGTGCGCTTCGAGGGGAACAACTACTCCGCCGAATGGCGGGCCGAGGCCGAGCGGCGCGGGCTGCCGCACGCCAAGGACACCGCCGCCGCCCTGCACGTCTGGGACGATCCCGCCGCCAAGCGGGTGTTCACGCGCAAGGGGATCCTGGCCGCGGAGGAGCTCGAGGCGCGCATCCACATCCGCCATGAGCAGTACCAGAAGGCCGTCGCCATCGAGGCGCAGGTGCTGCGGGAAATGGCCGAGACCATGCTGCTGCCGGCGATCATGAACGACCTGGGCTGCCGGGCCGACACCCTGGTCAAGCTGGCCGCCGCGGGCGTCACGGTTCCCGCACCCCTGAAGGATGCGCTGGACACCCAGACCCGCCTGGCCGGCATCGCCCAGGAGCGGCTGGCGGGCCTCAAGACCGCCATGCTGGCCGCGGAGCACGTGCCCGAGGAGCACCATGCCAAGCGCACCGAGGCCTTCGGCGCCGGCGTGCGCGAAGCCCAGGAGCTGCTGCGGGACGTGCTCGACCAGCTGGAAAAGGACTGCTCCTCCGAGCGCTGGCCGATCCCGGTCTACCGCGAACTCCTGGCGCCCCTGGTCTGACCTACAATGGTGGGATGTCCAAGCCCACCGACACCACCACCCACCTGTCGCCGCCGATCCTGGCCTCGGCCTCGCCGCGGCGGCGGCAGTGGATGGAGGCGCTGCAGATCCCGTTCGAGGTCTGGGCCCCCGAGGTGGACGAAACGCCCCTGGATGGCGAAGAGCCGGGGGCGATGGTGGCCCGTCTGGCCCGGGCCAAGGCCGAGATCGTCGCCCAGGTGAACCCGGACCGCTGGGTCATCGCTTCCGACACCACCGTGGCCGTGGACCACCACGTGCTGGGCAAACCCGTGGACGCCGCGGACGCCGCGCGCATGCTGATGCTGATCCAGGGCCGCAGCCACCAGGTGCACACCGGCCTGTGCCTGCTGCGCAACGACCAGGTGCATACCCTGGTGGACACCGCGGAGGTCTTCCTGCGCCCGGTGACCCCCGCCCAGGCCCGCTGGTACGCCTCGACCGGCGAACCGATGGACAAGGCGGGGGCCTACGCCGCCCAGGGCATCGCGGCTCTCTTCATCGACCGGATCGAAGGCAGCTTCGCCACCGTGATGGGGTTCCCGGTGGAGCGGTTCGGGGAGCTGGTGGGCCGGCTGGGACTGCTGGGGGCATGGCTGGGGATGCCCTGAGGCGGGCTTTCAGGCCGTCAACCGCTGGGTTGCGAACTCCAGATTCCTTTGCACCCGTTCCCGTTCCGAGCCCGGCAGGAGGCGATTGGCCAGCAGCTCACGGCAGGCCGAACTGGATTCCTGGGCCTGGCCGATCCAAAAGCAGGCGATGGCATATTCGTCGAGGGCCCGCCAATCATAGGCCGCGCCGTTGATGAACAAGGCGTCGTCGGGCAGGGGAAGGGTCACTGCCTGACGGGCGAACAGGTGGGCAAGGGCGTACTCCTCCCGGACGCGGTGGAAGCGGGCCAGGTCCACCAGCGGTTCGACCCGCCGGGGCCGGGCCTGGTAGGCCGCCAGGTAGCGATGTGTGACGGTGCTGGCGGGCATCTGCAACCGCTCGCTCATCCGCGCCACTTCCAGCAGGGAGTACCACACCTCCTCCGGCCACCCGCCCAGGCCGGCACGGCGCTGGTACATGGCCAGGGCCTCCGCCCAGAGGCCCATGTCCCGGTAGGTCTGGGCGAGGTAGAACACGGTCCGGGGCAGGAGCAGCCCGGCTTCCCGGGTGGATCGCGCGGCTTCCAGGCGCTTCAGGTCATCTTCCAGGAGGCGCCGGTCGCGCGCGAACTTCTCGGCCCGGGAGGCGCCGTCCTCAAGGTCGAGGATCTCGATGCCGTCCAGGCAAGGACACGGGGGGTGCAGGTCGGGATCGCACGATCCGACGTATTCGTGGGTCACCCCCCAGTAGCGCCAGCGTCGGCCGCCGGTGAGCCGGGCGTTGAGCAGGCGGGTGTGGCGGAAGCGGAAACCGGACGGGAAGCGCTGCATGACCAGGTAGGCGTCGGCCTCCAGCTTCTGCTTCCAGGCGGGATCCTTGATCTCAAGCAGGTTGTCGGCATCCATCAGCAGCAGGTAGTCCGCCTTGCCCTCGGCCAGGCGCAGCGCTTCGGTCCGGTTGTGCCCGAAATCCACCCAGGGCCGTTCGTGCAGCTCACCCGGGATGCCCGCGAGGCTGGCACGGACCAGCGCCTGGGTGCCGTCACTGGAGCCGGTATCGACGATCACCCAGCAGTCCACGGCGGGGCGCAGGGAAGCCAGGCAGCGCTGGATGATGGCGGCTTCGTTCTTGACAATCATGGTCAGGCAGACGGAAGGATCCATAATTTATTAATGTATTGAAAGAAGGCTCTCGGTCAAGGGCTCCCAAGGGGCGGAATCCTTCCGGCCCGACCAACCCGTGGCGCTTCTAGCATGACTGTTGCGCCCGTTGTTCCGACCGTCGTGCCTTGCGGTTGGCTGCGGGTCCCGTGCGGGTGCGCCGACCCACCGGTGCGTGAGAGCCTTGCCGCATGCTCGTCGGCTTCGCCTCCTGCGCGTGCGCCAAGGTCTCACGCAGACCTTCCCCGCCTGGGGTGGGGGTTCCTTCGGTTGGCGGCATGGGGGCGAGGCGGCCGCTCCCTGGAATGCCGAGGGTCCCAGGATGGTTGCTTTGAATTTTGTTCAATGAAACGAAGACGAATCGACTCGTCCCTGGGGGGAAGGGGCAGCGTGGCCGCTTGCATCGCCCGCAGCGCAGCGAGGACGTTGCAAGCGGACCACGCACCCGTGGGTCGGCGCAAGAACCCGGAACCCGAAGCCGAGCGCAAGGCGCGACGGCCGGAACAACGGACGCCGCAGCAAAACTAGCCCAAGTTCCGCACGAAAGTCTCTAACATCCTTTATTGTCAATCCCGACACCTCGTTTTAGCCACTATTTCGAGGGGTTCCAGAACGGGCTCAGAGCCAGGTCCTGATCGGGGTCATGGGCTCGGGATCCAGGTTCAGATGGCGGTAGATTTCCCCGACCCTCCGGTCGGGGACACTGCCTCTGCGGATCGCCAGGGTCTTGCCGTCGGCGGTAGGCAGGAGCGTGGTGACCACATGGTGGGTGCTGAGCTCTTCCCGCACGGTCTCCCAGCACGTATGGTCTCCCGCTTCCTTCAAAGTCCGCTCGATGACTGCTTGGAGGTGGAAGGCCAGGACCGCCAGAAAAACATGGGTCTCCACCCGGATTTCCTTCTGGTGGTAGACCGGGCGCATATCCAGCGTTCCCTTCAAATCCCGGAACGCGGACTCGATCCGAGTGAGGGCGATGTAGGTTCGCCAGATTTCCTCCGGCCCCATGCCTTTCCGGCTGGTCCGCAGGAAATAGGCCCCGTCCAGTTCCTCGGCCCGGGCCCGCTGCTCGACTTTCAGTGTCCATTCCAGGATCCCCTCCTTGCGGTCCACCAGGTAATACCGCCCGGCCCTTGGATAGCGTTCCCGCAGTCTGCCGATCCGCTCGCCCAGTTCCTTGTCCCCAATGGGCTCGCCCTGCTCCAGGGCCTTTGCCACGGCCTTGACCAGCGCCTCCAGGTCCTTCACCAATTTTTTCTCCTGGCGTTCCCGGATGGCCCGCTCCTTCTCCGCCCTGGCCGGGCTCACGCACAAAAGGAACACCTCGTCGCCCTTCTCGATCCGCTTGATCTGGACCGGCACCTTGTTGGCGCTGGGCTGGATCGCCTCCCAGCCCTCCAGGTCCTCGAAGTCCTTCAGCAGTGCATTCCGTTGCTGCTGGAAGCCGGCCATCAGGTAATCGTAATGCCGACTCCGGACCAGCTTCAGGTTGTCCTCGCTGGCGAACCCCCGGTCCATGACCACCGTGGAGCCGCCCTCGCGCCCGGTCCGGGCTTCCAGACCATCGAGCATGGCCTCCACCGTATTGCCGTTGATGGTGTTCCCGGCAAAGACCTCGTGCCCGATGGGAAAACCGTCCGCGTCCAGCATCAGCCCCATGGCCACCAGCTTGCAGTCCGTCCGCATTTCCTTGCTATGGCCCCGCATCGCCTTCGGGTTCCGGGCCGCCTGGCCTTCGAAGTAGGTGTTGGTCAGGTCGTAGAGCACCAGTGAGCCTTCGAGATTGAACAGGGACTTTTCCCGCGCATACAGTTCCCGCTCGATTTCCATCCGGTGCCCGTGGAGCCTGTCCATGTTCCGGTAGAACTTGTCCTCGTTCAGCTGCTCGGCATCCACGCCGAGGACATCGTTGACCGCCTCCCGCCTGGACCAGCCCACCATGGCCAGCTCTGAGCAGGGGCTGACCAGGCGATTCAGGGTCATCACCTCCGTCAACTTGCGCGCCGGCGCCGAGATGCCCACTGCCTTCAGGACCGCCTCCATCTGCAGGCGCTGCCATATCTGATGGCCCACATGGAGCGGACCCACTTTCCGGAGATCCTGGCATTTGACGCCCGAGGTCTTCACCGGCACCACGTCCGGTACGGCGACTTCTCCAGTGAGCGGTTCTTCCAATTCAGCAGGGCTGGCCTTGGCTTGGCGCTCACGGATCTTCGCCACCGCCTGGTCCACCCGAGGATCCGGGAACAGTGAGGCTTGGCCGCCCAGGGCCATCTGGATGCGCTCAGCCAGCAGAAGCCAGTCTTCCTTGGGGCCGGGATCCATCTTCCCCAGGTTGCAGATGGTCTTGTGCCGCGGCCCAGCGGGCGTCAGCACCGACTCCACGAGCACGTGGCTGACGTAGGTCTTGCCACCTTGCTTGGAAATGGATCGCTTGATGAACATGGCAAGACTAATATGCGTCAAATTAGTTAAAAAACAAGGGTATTAGTAAGTTTTTTTAGCCACTATTTTATCATATTCGCAAATCCCTAATTGCAAACATTGGGCCTACCATGTGCCGGTAGGCCCAATTGGGGACGGACGTGCGGAACTTGGGCTAGGGTCAATACCGTTCATTTAAGTATTGACATGGCCATCAAAATGCCTATTTTTATAGGCGGGCACAACTATGGCCAGGACGGTAGCCAAACTGGAAGGTGGGAGCAGGATCTCCGACTACATCACCCTCGGGGTGGTGGCGAGGATGTTCCCTCCGGAGCGCATCGAGGAAGTGCTAAAGCGGACTCATAAGACGAGCGTTCGCAACCGGGACCTCCCTGCCCACGTCGTGATCTACTATGTCATTGCCTTGGCACTGTTTACGCAAGCATCCACGCGCGAAGTCCTGCGCTGCCTGCTGGAAGGGGTCCAATGGCTGATGGGAACGGGTACCCAGATCAAGGTGGCTGGGAAGTCCGGGATTTCCCAGGCCCGATCCCGACTTGGATGGGAGGCACTTCAACTGCTGCATGACGAAGTTGTTCACCCCGTCGCCACGGAATCCACACAGGGCGCTTGGTTTCGGCATTGGCGACTGGTCAGCATCGACGGCAGCACCTTGGATATCCCCGATGAACCCGAGAACGAGGCGGCCTTTGGGCGTCCCAGCGCGAGCAGGGGGACGAGCGCGTTCCCGCAAATCCGGTTCGCTTCCCTTGTCGAAAGTGGCACCCATATTCTGTTCGGGACCCGCATGGGCCCAATCACGACACATGAATCTGTGCTTGCGAGGGAGGTGCTGCCCTTCCTGAGGAAGGGCATGCTATGCCTTGCAGACCGCGGCTTCTATAGCTTCACCCTTTGGCAAGAAGCCCAGGCGACCGGAGCTGATCTGTTATGGCGTATCAAATCCACAAATAAATTTGTGCGGGAGCAAGAACTCGAAGATGGCTCCTTCCTCACAACCATCCATGCTTACAGGCAAAAGCGCAAACTGCAGGATGTGAGCTTGAAGATCAGGGTGGTGGAATACGAACTGGATGGCCGAGTCCCGGCCCCTAGCCAGCCACCTGATGAGGACCAACTCTACCGCTTGGTCACGACCATCCTTGACCCGAAACAGGCGCCAGCAAAGGATTTGGCTGCCCTCTACCATGAGCGCTGGGAAATTGAATCCGCTTTCGACGAGTTGAAGACCCACCTACGAGGTCGCCAGACTCTGCTGCGCAGCCGGACCCCGGACCTGGTCCGGCAGGAATTCTATGGCCTTGTGATGGCCCACTTTGCGGTCCGAGGACTGATGCATGAAGCGGCGCTTCGAGGTGGAGTGGATCCAGACTGCTTATCGTTCATACATGCAGTCCGCGTGGTCCGCAGGAAGTTGCCGCTGGTAGCGGCTCTCCCCCCCTCGGGCAAGGCGCGCATTTCACGAAGCCGTGCTGCTGGAAATCCTGGATGAACGGGTCAGTTCAAGCCGCACTCGACAGAATCCAAGAGGCGTGAAGCGGAAGATGTGCAACTGGCATCTCCGCCCGCGTACGGTTGTATGCAACCGGCGCTATGTGCCAGATGTTAGAGTGGTGTACCCAAAGTGAACGGTATTGGGGCTAGCGGATCCATGAGAACACGGCCCAGGCCAGGATGATCAGGTAGATGGCCCGCATGACGGGGTCGGTCCGTCCGGATCCAGCCTCTTCGGGCGGTCGGTTCACGGGCGGTGCTGGGCGACGGCGGAAACCCGGGCCGAGGGCGCCGGCAGGTAGGGATCGGCGATGACCGCCAGGATCATGACCAGGGCAAACAGGTTGATGCTCCAGAAGGCGCGCCGGAAGACGGCGCGGTCCAGGCGGGCATGGAGCAGGGTGGTGGCCTGCCAGACCAGCCAGACCGCGGCGGCGGCCATGATGATCATGACCGGGGTCGAAAAGACCGCGCCGAAGGCCGGCAGGAAGGCGCAGGAGAAGGCCGTCGCCGCCATCCAGGTGAAGCTGAGGCGGCCGCTCTGGCCGGCGCTGAAATGGCGGGAGAGGGTGGGGAATTCGGCCCGCCCGTAGTCCTGGTCGTGGATGAGCATCAGCATCCAGAAATGCGGCACCTGCCACAGGAAGAACAGGAGGCACAAGGAGTACATGGCGGGCGAGTCGAGGGGGCCGCCGGCGGCGGCCCAGCCGATGGCGGGAGGAATGGCGCCGATGAGGGCGCCGGGGATGATCGCGAAGGCCGTCACCCGCTTGAGGGGCGTATAGATCCCGTTGTACCAGGCCATGGCCAGCAGGCCCAGCAGCGCCGAAGGCCAGCCGTGCCGCCACAGCAGGATGGCGAAGCCGGCGGAGCACATCCCGGTGCCGATGACCAGGGCGGTCAGGGGCGAGATCCGGCCCGACGGCAGGGGCCGGCCGCAGGTCCGTTTCATCCGGGCGTCATGCCGCATTTCCTGCAACTCGTTGATGGCGCAAGACCCCATGGCCAGCAGCAGGGTGCCCAGCAGCGCGGTGAGCAGGCCCCATCGGAAGCCGCGCAGCGCCGCCATGAATCCGGCCGCCGCGGTGAAGGTGGAGGCCGCGGATATGGAGACCTTGGTGAGCTGGTTGAAGTCGCGCCAGGAGGGCAGGGCCAGGGTCCGGGCCGGGACCCGGGGGGAAGCGGGAGGGGATCCGGCGGTTGCGCTCATTTCAGGGATTTGATGAAGGTTACCATTTGATCCAGTTCCCCTGGCGCAAGGTCGACCGCGGGCATGGCGCTCGGGTAGCCCTTCACCCGCCGGGCGCCCGGATCGAGGATGGCCTTGCGCAGGTGGGCCTCGTCCACGACGACCCGCACCGGTTTCCCGCCCACGTAGACCTCCTCCCTCTGCCCGAACATGCCCCGGAACGTCGGGCCGACCATCACGGTGCCGTCGGTGGAGTGGCAATCCAGGCACTGGTGGCGCCTCAAGGGCGCCCATTCCGGCGGTTCCTTCCGGAGCGCCTGGGCCGGACCGGCGTCGGGCTTCGGCGGCGGGGCGTCCTCGCCCCCGAAATACCAGCGCCGGAACTCCGCTTCGGGGACCACCACCACGTGGCTGAGCATGGAGGAGTGGTCGACCCCGCAGATCACGGTGCACTGGATGTCATAGGAACCGGTTTCGGTCGGCTGGAACCAGGCGGTGTTGACCCGGCCCGGGAGCGCGTCGATCTTCAGGCGGAAGGCGGGCACGAAGAAGCCGTGGATGACGTCGAGGCTGCGCACTTCGAGCTTCATGGGCCGTTCGAGCGAGGCGTAGAGCACGGGGGTCTGCTTCTGGTTGGGATACTCGAAGGACCATTGCCACTGGCGACCGGTGACCTTCACCACCATGGAATCGGCCGGCGCGTTGCTCATGTACTCGTAGTTGGTCCAGCCGTAGTAGAAGATGCCGACGAAGACCACCAGCGGGACCAGGGTCCAGACCACTTCCAGCCAGAGGTGGCCGTGGATCTGGGAAGCCTTGGGGTTCCGCTTCATGCTGTAGCGGACCACGAAATAGATCATCGTGGAGGTGATGCCGAACAGCAGGAACACCGCGAGGGCAAGAATGCACAGGAAAATGTGGTCGGCCCGCTGGGCCCCCGTTGATGCTTGCGTCATCCATCCCATGGTTGATCCTCAGCGAAACGCGACGTCGGCAAAGAGGAGCGCGAAAAAGATCAGGAGGGTCCCCAGCGCCACCGTCACGATACCCTTCAGCAGCAGCCCTTCGTACCTCAGGTGCATGAAGAAATAGAACACCAGGGCGGCCTTCAGCGGCGTGATGAGCATCAGGCCCCACACGGCGGCTCCCTGTCCGGTGCGGCTGATCAGCACCAGGAGGGAGGTCAGGAGGACCAGCATGGCCCATACGACCAGGAAGACGCGATAGCCGGGGTGGGCGTGGGCCGCTTCGGATTCCAGCAGGGGTTCGCTCATGTCGCCGCCTCCCAAGGTCAGGCCGCCAGGTAGAACAGGGGCAGCAGGAAGATCCAGATGATGTCCACCAGGTGCCAATAGAGTCCGCTGTTCTCCAGCAGAATAAATCGTTCCTGGTTGATCTTGCCCCGGGCCACCAGCACGAGCATCACCGTCAGCAGCCCGATGCCCGCGATCACGTGCACGCCGTGCAGCCCGGTCATGGTGAAGTAGAGGCCCATGAAAACCTGCTCACCCGGCGGCTGGGCCGCCAGATGTTGGGCCCCCGGATACATGCCGTGGTGGAACTCGGCCGTCCACTCGATCGCCTTGTTCACCAGGAAGACCAGCCCGAGGAGGATGGTGATGGATACGCAGAGCATGGACCTTGTCCGCTCGCCGCGCTGGATGGCGACGATGCCGAGGGCCATGGTGAGGCTGCTGGTGAGCAGCACGTAGGTGTTGGCCACGCCGATGACGGCGTTCAGTTCCGAGCCCCCGTGGTGGAAGTCGACCGGGTAGCGCGACCGCATGTAGGAATAGGCGATGAACAGGCCGGAAAAGAGGATGATTTCCGTCAACAGGAAGAGCCACATGCCCAGCTTCGCCCCGAAGTAGTCGTGGTGCTCCTCCGCGTGTTCGGCGTGCAGGGTGACGGCTTCGCTCATGTCCCGGGCTCCGGTTCAAAGGTGTAGGCGTCCTGGGTGATGGTGGGGATCTCGGCGAAATTCTCCACCGGCGGAGGCGAGGCGGTCATCCATTCCAGGGTCACGCCGCCCCAGGGATTGGCCGGCGGCCTTGGCGCCCCGGAACGCGGCCACCACGAAGTTGACGAAGAAGATGATCAGGCCCGCGACCAGGATCCAGGAGCCGACGGTGGCTATGTCGTGGCCGGTGTTGAACATGGGCAGGTGGTTGTAGTAGCGCCGCGGCATGCCCTGGAGGCCCAGCACCAGCATGGTGAAGTAGAGCATGTTGAACCCGATGAACATCGGGCAACCAGGCGATGTAGGCGGCCCGCTTGGAGTACATCCGGCCGAACATCTTGGGGAACCAGTAGAGCAGGGCGGCGAAGAAGCCGAACCCGGTGCCGCCGAACATGACGTAGTGGAAGTGGCCGACGATGAAGTAGGTGTCATGGACGTGCACGTTGACCGCCAGGGCGCCCTGCATCACCCCGGTGAGCCCGCCGATGGAGAAGAGGAAGATGAAGGTGAGGGCGAACAGCAGGGGCGGCTGGAAATCGATGGAGCCCTTGTACAGGGTGGCGGTCCAGTTGAACACCTTGATGGCGCTGGGCACGGCCACGACCATGGTCAGCAGGGAGAACAGCATGTTGGCGAACGGGCTCATGCCCGAGGTGAACATGTGGTGGGCCCAGACCAGGGACCCGACCGCGGCGATGGCCATGCTGGAGAAGGCGATGGCCTTGTAGCCGAAGATGGTGCGCCGGGCGAAGGTGGGCAGGATCTCGGTGATGGCGCCCATGGCCGGCAGGATCATGATGTAGACCGCCGGGTGGGAGTAGATCCAGAACAGGTGCTGGTAGAGCAGCGGGTCGCCGCCCTTGGCAGGGTCGAAGATGCCGATGCCGGCGATCCGTTCGAGCATGATCAGCACCAGGGTGATGGCCAGGATGGGGGTGGCCAGGACCTGGATCCAGCCGGTGGCGTAGAGCGACCAGGGGAAGAGCGGCATGCGGAACCAGCTCATGCCGGGGCCCGCATCCGGTGGATGGTGGTGATGAAGTTGATGCCGGTGAGCATGCTGGAGAAGCCCAGGACGAAGGCCCCGAACACCGCCAGGGTCACGTTGGTGCCGGTCTTGATGCTGAAGGGCACGTAGAAGGTCCAGCCGGTGTCCGGCGGGCCGCCGCCGGTGAACAGCGACAGCAGCGCGATGACTGCGCCGGCGATGAAGAAGTACCAGGAGAACAGGTTCAGGCGCGGGAAGGCCACGTCCCGGGCGCCGATGAGCAGGGGCAGGAATGAAGTTGCCGAATACCGGCGGCAGCCCCGGGATCACGAACAGGAAGATCATCAGCACGCCGTGGATGGTGAACAGGGCGTTGTAGGTCTGGGCGCTGACCAGATGGTGGAACCGCTCCAGCTGGACCAGGCGCATGACGATGCCGATCCCGGCCCCCACGGTGAAGAAGGCCATGGTGGAGAACAGGTACAGGATCCCGATGCGCTTGTGGTCGGTGGAGGTGATCCAGCCCAGGATGCCCTTGCGCGCATGGCCGGTGTCGTCCAGGTAGCTGGCGGCATGCTGCGGGGAGGCGGGAACGATCGCGCTCATGCCCGCACCCCGCGCCTGCGCCGGAACACGAGCAGGGACACGAACCCGGCGGCCAGCAGGAGGACGATCGCGCCGGCCAGCCTGGTGACGTTCGAACACGTAGCCCCGGCCCTCGGGGTCATAGCTGTAGCAGAACTGCAGCCACTGGTTGATGGTCGGCCGGGTCTCGCCCCGGGCGGCCTCGATCACGGCCATCTGCAGGTCGGCGGGCGGAAGCTGATCCCGTAGATGTAGCGGGTCACTTTGCCGCGGGGCGACAGGAGCATGATCGCGCCGGCGTGGATGAAACTGTCCCCTGGGCCTTGAAATTGAAGCCCACCGCGTCGCACAGGGCCCGGGTGGCGGGGGCCGGACCGGTCAGGAACCGCCAGGCGGCCGGGGCGATGGGACGCTTGATCTCCTTGAGGTAGTTGGCCTGCTTCTGGGCGGCGATTTCCGGGGTGTCGCCGGGGTCGAAGCTGACCGTGATGACCTGGAAATCCTGCCCGGGCTGGTCCTTGATCTGGTTGACCACGTCCGCCACGCCGTTCAGCAGCGGGGTGCAGATGCCGGCGCAGCGGAAGTAGTTGAGGGTCAGGATGGTGGGCTTGTCGATGAGGGAGCCCAGCGTCACCGGCTCGCCGTTCTCGTCGTTCAGGACCAGATCCAGCGGCACCCGGGCGCCCAGCTTCTCGTCGATGCCCACCTGCTCCGCCGGCACGGCCGGCACCGCCGGAGCCGTCTGGGCCTTGGCCGGAAGGCCGGCCAGGACGGCCAGGGCACAAGCCAGGAACGGGAAATTTCATCTTGCTGCCTCCTTCATTTCACGGTCGAGGGCGCTGCGCAGGTCCTGCCACTGGGCCGGCGTGTAGAGGGCGACGCCGGGCCTGAACCCGTTGCCGGGCGCGCCCAGGACGATGCCCTCGGCCAGGGCCTTGTCGCTGCCGCGCCAGCCCGGGCACGAGGCGACAGGGTCTCGGCGGCGCGCCGCGGGTTCGCGATGGCCTCGCCCAGGATGGGGTCGCGCGCCGGGGTCGAGCGCGGCGGGAGCCTTGAATTCCGCCTTCCAGCCTGACCATGGCCAGGCCACCGGGATCCGGTTGGGGATGACCTCGCCGGAACTGGCGAACAGCTTCGGCGAGCTGCGTGCATGGCCTTGGGGTCGTCGGGGCCGTGGTCGAAGCTGCCCAGGGACCGGACGTAGTGCACCAGGGCCATGCGGTCCCGCTTGGACAGGTAGGTGTAGGACACTCATGGAGCTGCCCTTGATGCCCTCCTCCAGGGTCTTGTAGATGGCGTCGATCCGGTAGCCGTTCTGCCAGCCAGCCTGCTGAGTGAAATTGCGCGGGCGGCGGATTGAGGCCATTGCCCGGCCGGGCCCGTCGCCTTCGCCCTTGGGGCCGTGGCAGGAGACGCAGTCCTGGGCGAAGAGCGCCTGGCCCCGGGCCAGCAGTTCCGGGTTGGGAGTCATGACGGTGGCGGGATCGATGGGGGGCAGGGTCCGGCCCTTTTCGGCCGGGTAGTCGGTGGGATCCAGCCACCCGGTCCCGCCGCCGGCGGCGGCGGAGCCCTGGCTGGGGTCGGGCGCGTTGGCGTTGCGCAGCCCCGGCAGCACGAGGAAGGCGAACACCGCCAGCAGGGCGATGAACAGGACCACCACCAGGAGCGCCGAAACCAGGCGCTTGAGTTCCGAGGGGCTGACGTAGCGGTCGATCATAGCCGGAACTCCAGCCCTTCCCTGAGGAAGGGGTCTCCCACCGGCATGTCCTCGCCCCGCTCCATGGCGCCGCGCACCCAGAGCAGCGTCCCGCCGATGAAGAACAGGGCGAAGCCCAGTTCGGGCCAGGAGAACAGGGGGTGCTGCCGAGGGCGGGGAAGACCAGCCAGTAGAGGTCCACCCAGTGGGCGGCCAGCACCACCAGGGCCACCCAGCGCAGGCGCTTCAGGTCCCCCTTGGCGTCCCGGGGCGACCAGCGCGAAGAAGGGCACGAAGAAGTGCAGGAGCGCCAGGAGCAGCGCCACCCACAGCCAGGGGCCCCCGGTGTGCGCCTGGAACCAGACCACCTCCTCCGGCAGGTTGCCGTACCACATGAGCATGTACTGGGCGAAGGCGATGTAGGCCCAGAAGACGGTGAAGGCGAACAGGAAGCCGCCGAGGCTGTAGAAGTGGTCGAACCGGAGGGTCCTGGAGCCGGTCCCTGGCCCTCAGGTAGAGCAGGGCCAGGGTGCGTGGCGGCCAGCCCGGCCAGGAAGGCGCCCGGCGAACAGGTAGACGCCGATGACATCGCTGTACCAGGCCGGGGTCGAGGCCGCCGATCCAGTCGAAGGCGGCCTGGGTGACCAGGAGGGCGAAGATGGCCATGCACACCGGCGCGAACCGGCGGGCCCGGACCGTGAACGGGGATCCCGGCTGCGGTCCTGGCGCAGGGAGCCGCGCGACCAGGACGGCCAGCGCGCACGAGGCCCAGGGCCGCGCAGAGCACGCACCCGGGCGGAGAAGAACGGCAGCCCCAGCCAGATCGCCTTGCCGGCGCAGGCCGGGTCGGCGGCCTCGGACCGGGTGCCGGGGTAAAGGGTCCGGAGCGCGCCCAGGGACAGCAGGGCCACCGCGCAGAGGGGGATCAGCAGGGACGCCAGGCGCTCGGGGATGCGGCGCAGCGGCACGCTCCAGCGGGCCGACACCAGGTGCTCCAGGGCCACCAGGAACAGCGCGCCCAGGGCCAGGGTGAACAGGAACAGGAACCACACCACCCAGTTCGCCCAGAACCGCGGCGCGCCGGCCCCGGACATAGGAGGCCGCGGCGAGCGCGCCCGCCCAGGGCCGTGACGCTCCAGAGCAGCTTGGCGGTTCGGTCGGCGCTCATTTCAGATCCTCGTCTTTGGCGTTCTGGGCCCGCTGCAGCGCGCGGACGATAGTGGACCACGGCCCAGCGCGCGTCCTCGGGAAGGTCGGCGGCATAGGAGGGCATGGCGTTCTTGCCCAGGACGATGGCCCCGTAGATCTTGCCGTCCGGATAGGCCCGGAATTCGGACGCCTGCAGGTTGGCGGGCTTGGCGCCGTAGGCCGCGCTGAGGGTGGGGATGCCGTTGCCCAGGACGCCGTGGCAGACCGCGCAGTGGATCCCGAACTGGGCGCGGCCCAGGGCCAGCACCGCCGGGGTCCGCGGGCAGGGGGTTCACCAGCCGGGCGGCTTCATCCTCGGTCGTGAAGTCGGGGGGCAGGTAACCCCGGGCCACGGTGCCCGCCACCGGCATCCGCATGCCCCGTCCGTCCTCGAAGAAGGAGCTCGGCGCCTGGGGATCCAGCCGCGGCTGGTCCAGCATGTGCGATTCATCGGGCGGCAGCACGGGCATCAGCTTCACGGCGCCGTACATGGCCAGGCCCGAAACCAGGCAGGCCGCGGCGATGCGCGGCCAGGGACCGCTGGATGGACACGGCGCGTGAACCAGGGCCCCCGGTCGGGCGCCGGGCAGGGTCTCGATGTCCCGGGCGCCCGCCGCCTCCAGGGCGGCCCGCGCCGCCGTCCGGGTCGAAGGGCGCCGTCCGCTTCCACGGACAGGGCGAAGCGGTCCCGGGTGATGCCCCTGATGGCCCTGGACTGGAGCACCGGATGGCCGAAGAAGGGCAGCCGGTTCAGCAGGAGCAGCATGCCCAGGCCGGCGGTGAAGGTGGCGAACAGGACCATCACCTCGAACATGATCGGCACGAAGGCCTGCCAGGAGTAGATGCGCCTTGCCGCCGGTGACGATGGGGTAGTCCACGCCGCGCGACCCACAGCTGGAACAGCAGGGCGGTCAGGGCGCCCAGGACGCCCATGACCATGACCATGCCGCCCAGGGGCGAGCGGCGCAGGCCCAGGGCCCGGTCCAGGCCGTGCACCGGGTAGGGCGTGTAGGCCTCCAGCTGGCCCAGCTTGCGCGTCCCTGAGCGCTGGGGATCGCGCGCCATCAGCGCGTCGGCGCGTCGAACAGGCCCAGGACGGCGAAGGTCTCACTCATGGCCGGCTCCATGCCTGGCCTGGGCGCCGGGCAGGTCGGCCTTCATCTCGGAGGTGGCGATCACTGGCAGGACCCGGGCGAACAGCAGCACCAGCGTGAAGAAGATGCCGAACGACCCCGCCAGGATGCCGTAGTCGACCAGGGTCGGCTGGTAGTTGCGCCAGGCCGAAGGCAGGTAGTCCTGGTGCAGGGAGATGACGATGATGACGAAGCGCTCGAACCACATGCCGACGGTCACGCCGACGGCCACCAGGATCATCCAGCGGTAGCTGCCGGCGGCAGGTCCGGAACCACAGGAGCTGCGGGAACAGCACGTTGCAGCCGATGGTCAGCCAGCCGGCCCAGCCGTAGTCGCCCGTGATGTAGTTCATGAAGGTGTGGCTGGAGGAACGTGTTCATGCTGTACCAGGCGGTGAACCCCTCCACCACGTAGGCGTAGCCCATCAGGCAGCTCATCCCGAGGATCACCTTGCACATCACCTCCAGGTGGAAGTCGGTGATGAGGTTCTTCAGGTCCATGGTCTCCCGCACCACGATCAGCACCATCAGGACCATGGCGAACCCGGCGAAGATGGCGCCCACCACGAAGTACGGCGGGAAGATGGTCATGTGCCAGCCCGGGACGATGGAGGTGGCGAAGTCGAAGGAGACCACGCTGTGCACGGAGAGCACCAGCCCGGTGGCCAGGCCGGCCAGCAGCATGTAGGCCTTCTCGTAGTGGCTGCCAGTGGTTCGCGGCGCCGCGCCAGCCCAGGCACAGGATGGCGTAGACGGGCTTGCGGATCCGGCTCGCGGTGCGGTCGCGCAGGGAGGCCAGGTCCGGCACCAGGCCCAGGTACCAGAACATCAGGGACACCGAGAAGTAGGTGCTGACCGCGAAGACGTCCCAGATCAGGGGCGAGCGGAAGTTGGGCCAGAGGCCGCGCTGGTTGGGATACGGCATCAGCCAGAAGGCCAGCCAGGGCCGCCCCACGTGGATGAGCGGGAAGATCCCGGCGCACATCACGGCGAAGATGGTCATGGCCTCGGCGAACCGGGCGATGGCGTTGCGCCAGCGCTTGCGGAACAGGAAGAGGATGGCCGAGATCAGCGTTCCGGCGTGGCCGATGCCCACCCAGAAGACGAAGTTGATGATGCCGAAGCCCCAGAACACCGGGCTGTTGTTGCCCCAGACGCCGATGCCCATGTAGAAGGTGTAGCCGATGAGGCATACGCCCAGGGTCGCGACGGCGCCGGTGCAGGCCAGGGCCAGGTACCACTTCAGGGGCGGCGCCTGGGCCGGGAAGCGCAGGACCTGGTCGTCCAGGCTGCCCGGCGTCACCGTCCCACGCCGTCAAGGCCGGGGCGCGCAGGACCTCGGGGAGGTTGAGCGCCTGGGAGGCGGGTTCAGGGTTCATGGTCCTCCCCCTCGATGGCGGGATTCCTCAGGTTGGCCAGGTAGGTGATGGCCGGCCGGGTGCCGAGTTCCTCCAGCACCTTGTATCCGCGGTCGCTGGCGGTGAGCCCCGAGACCCGGCTCGCGGGATCCTTGAGGTCGCCGAAGACGATGGCCTGGGCAGGGCAGGCGGCGGCGCAGGCGGGGACGATCTCGCCGTCGCGCACGGGCCGGCGCTCGACCTTGGCGCGCACCTTGCCGTCCTGGATGCGCTGGATGCAGAAGGTGCACTTCTCCATGACCCCCCGGGGCCGGACCGTGACTTCGGGGTTGTAGGCCAGGGATTGCGGCTCCTTCTGGAAGGCGGTGTATTCCAGAAAATTGAACCGGCGCACCTTGTACGGGCAGTTGTTGGCGCAGTAGCGGGTGCCCACGCAGCGGTTGTAGACCATCTGGTTGAGGCCGTCGGGGCTGTGGTTGGTGGCGTTCACCGGGACAGACGTTCTCGCAGGGCGCGTCGTCGCACTGCTGGCAGAGCATGGGCTGCAGGACCACCCCGGGCTTCTCCGGCCTGCCCACGTAGTAGCGGTCGATGCGGATCCAGTGCATCTCCCGGCCCCGAACCACCTGCTCGGCGCCCACCACAGGCACGTTGTTCTCCGACTGGCAGGCCAGGACGCAGGCGCTGCAGCCCACGCAGGCGCTGAGATCGATGGTCATGCCCCACTTGTGGTCGGGGAAGGTCTGATCCGGATACAGGCTTTCCGGATGCCCGGCCTGCCGGTGCCGAGCGGCCTCCTTCGCGTATTCCGCCAGGGAGAACGAATGCACCAGATCCCGCCCCTCCATGCGGTTGTGGCCCTGGGTGACGGGAAGCTCCTGGTGGCCGCGGGACTTGGCCAGGCGCACGCCCGGGCGCAGGCCGGGGGAAGCGGGGTCGGTGAGCGGATAGCCGTTCAAGCCCACCCCTTTGGCCACCCGACCCACGGTCCGGCCATAGCCGAGCGCCAGCACCAGCACTCCGGCCGCCTGGCCCGGCTGCACCAGCACCGGCGCCACGACAGTGGCGCCGCCCGCGGTGAGCAGCGCCATGTCCCCGTCCTTGAGGTCAAGTCGCCCGGCATCCGCCACGGAAAGGCTCAGGGGGTTGCCCCAGGTGGATTTGGTGACCGGGTCCGGCCATTCCTGGATCCAGGCGTTGTTGCCGTAACGGCCGTCGTGGACGCCCAGGCCCGGGAAGGTGACCAGCTCGAAGTCCCCGCCCGGGGCGGCGCCGGCGCGGCGGGCCGAGGCGTTCACCGGGGCGCTGTCCAGCGACGGCGGATGGGCCGGCGACGAGGCCACCGGCACGACGCCGTCATGCAGGGCCACCTCGAAGTAGCGCTCGAAGGGCACGGGGCTGGCCGCGGGTTGGACCTCGCGCGACCAGCGCGCCCGGAGGTAGGCGTGGTAATCCTCCGGGGCGGCGCCGCCCAGGCGGCGCAGCAGTTCGAGCAGCACGTCCTCGCCCTGGCGGGTGTCGTAGAGCGGTCCGATGGCCGGTTGCTGGAGCGTGAGCAACCCTTCTCCGCCGTCGTGGTCCCCCCAGGCCTCCAGCCAGTGGTGCTCGGGCATCAGGACCTGGCACTGGGCCGCCGACTCGTCCTCCTGGAGGCCGATCCAGGCCCGGAGCGGCACCTTGGCCATGGCCGCGGCCCAGGCGTCCGGCTTCGGAAAGGCGTAGGCCGGGTTGACCCCCCACAACAGGACGGCGGCATGGCCGCCGGCGGCCATGGCCTGGGCCGCCTGCTCCAGGTCGCGGAACGCGGCCAGCGGCTCGGCGGGACGGAACGCCAGGGCTTCGGTCCGCAGCATGGCGTTCAGGAGGTGCGCCGCGTGGTGTGCCTCCATGGGCATGCCGTCCCCGCACAGGACGAGGGCTTCCCGCCCCGCGCCCTTGAGGTCGGCCAGCAGCGCGTCCCAGGCCCCGGCGGGGATGCCCGGGGCCGGCCTTTCGTCGATGGCGGACAGGTCGACGCCGGCCGGGAGGGGCACTCCGTGCCGGTCGCGCAGCGCCCTGGCCAGGGCGAAGGCCGTCCGCGCCGCCTGGGAAGGCCGCAACGGGAAGCGGTGGTCCGCTTTGGCGCCGGTCAGGGTCATGGCGCCCTCGATGACCCAAAGCCGGTTCATGGGTTCCTTCGGACTGCGCAGCCGGCGCATGGCCGCGAAGGCCTCGATGGCGGCGGGATCCCCGCCGCTCAGGAAATCGTCGCCGAAGGAAAGGATCACCTTGGCTTTGCGGATGTCCGGCACCAGGTTCACGGCGCCGCCGAAGGCGGTGGCGGCTGCTTCCCGGCCTGCCGCCGAGGCGGGTTCCCAGGCCAGGTGCCGGAGGCTGGGCAGGGCCCGTCCGAGTTCGGCCACCAGGGCCTTGCGGCTGGGGGACTCCAGCGCGCCGGTGAGCAGCAGCACCGGGGCCCCCGAAGCCTTGGCGGCGGCAAGCGCCGGCGCGATCCGGCCCAGGGCCGCGTCCCATGAGGCCTCGCGGCCGTCGAGCCGGGGGCCGCGCAGGCGGTCGGGGTCGTAGAGGCGCAGCACGTCGGCCACTGCCCGGGGCGAAGTCTTGCCTTTGAGCACCGGATGCTCGTCGTTGCCGGTGATGTGGACCGGCCGGCCCTCCCGGGTCTTCACCAGGACGCCATAGGCGCGCGCGCCCTCCTGGAAGGTGGAGGCGTAGTAGTTGGCCACGCCGGGCACCACTTCGGGCGGGCGCCGGGTGTAGGGGACGATGCCGCCGCGCCCGCTGGGAGAGCAGGCGGCGGTGGAGGCCGCGAGGGTCGTGGCTCCCGCCAGTTCCAGGAACTGGCGGCGCGAAAGCCCGGTGGGCGGTTCGCTGGCGCCGGGGGCGAATTCGCGCGCCGCCGCGGCCCGCGCGGCGCCGGCCTCTTCGCGCTCCTCCAGCGAACGCCAGGGGCGGGCTTCGGATTCGGACGGGGTGCGGGAGGGATCATCCACGGCGCTTCACCGATCGGGTTGGGGGGTTGACGGAGGGGCGCCCGGCCGGGCCGGGCGACTGCCGGAACAGGGCCGGCAGCCGCTGCCAGGCGAAACCGAGGATGGCGGCGAACGCGGCCAGTCCCCGGAGGAACTCCGCGCGTCCCTTGGCTTCCGGTGCTTCTCCAGGGTTTCTTTCAGACATGCCGGTCGGTCCTCATGGGTTGGTTCGCTATCGGTGGCAGGCGCCGCAGTTTTCCGCGGCGGTCCGGATGGACGTGCCCACGGGCAGCGCGGCGTGGGGATCCCGGTGGCAGCCCAGGCAGTTGGACATGCGCATGGCCATCTGCTGGGAGATCGTCTCCATGTTCTGCACCTGGCCGTGGCAGGTCTGGCAGGCGATGCCGGCGTTCACGTGGGGGCGGTGGTCGAAGAACACGTGCTGGGGCAGGTGGTGCACCCGCCGCCAGACGAGGGGCTTGCCGGTGCGGTAGAGCTCCGTGAGCCGGACGATGGCGGGGCTGTCCACCTTGGTGACCTTGTGGCAGTTCATGCAGGTCTCCACCGCGGGGATGCCGGCGATGCGCGACCGGGTCGCGCCGGTATGGCAGTAGAGGCAGGGCACCTGCATCGTGCCGGCATGAAGGCGGTGGGAGAACGGGATCGGCTGCTCCGGCGCGTAGCCCCGGGTGAACCGCCCGGGCTGGACGAACCAGCCCACCGCGAGCACGGTCAGAAGTACCGCCACCGCCCCCGAAGGCAACCAGATACGAGCGACCCGATCGTATTGATGCATTCAAGATCTCCACTGTCTGTGGGTCATCCAATACATAATCCGACATTCGGCCGCTCCGGTTCCATAGAAATTCCACCCTTCGCACAGGTTTTCAGCACCCTTCGCGCCGGGGCGGGGCGCCTGGGCCGGCGCCTGGGCGAATGGGGCCCGGCGGCGGGCACCCGGCGCTTCTGCGCAGCCCGCATTCACCATGTGCTAAACCGTGCCGTCAGGTTCGAGCTGCCGATTTTTCTCATGCGCCGATCTTGTGTTTCAGTCTCAATTTTGTCAAACGGAAAAAATCGCCGGCCGATGGGGCCCGGAACGCGCCCGCGCGGCCCCTCTGTTAGAATCCCCGGCATGTTCAAAGATGGGCGAACGGGCCGGTCCAGGCTTCCGGCACAGGCTGCGTGATGGACCAGGGGTGGCGCCTGGGCCCGCACTGGTATGTGCCCGCGGGCCCTGCGCCCGCGGCCGCGCGGCCCGGAGCCGGCCCGGCCTGCGCCTGGGCGGTGGTGCGCCGTGACGGCGAGGGGCCGCGCCAGCTGCTGCAGGTATGGGAGCCGCGCCCGCCGGACAAGGTGCTGGACACCCTCAGGGACGAGTTCCTGCAGCGGTTCTCCCGGGCCGAGGCGCTGGACCCGGGGCCCTGCCACCTGGGCTTCGACCCCGGCAAGGCCTGGTTCCTGCAGGAACTGGGCGGCGCTCCGCTGACGCGGCTGTGGGCCCAGGCCGGCCTTGACGGGCGCGCGGCGCTCGCGGCCCGCCTTCGCGAGGCCCTGCACGAGGCCTTTGACGGGGCCGGGACGCAGAGGCTGCTGGTCCCCGAAGTGATCGGCATCGACCCCGGCCGCGTTCGCGCTCCGCGCGTCCTGGGCTTGTCCGCGGCGCGCGGGGGAACGCCCGGCCCGGGCCCGGGGTTCGGCCTGGACGGACTGCTGCGGCGGCTGGAGGCGGCCGGGGAGGCCCCGGGCGCGGGCGGCGGGGAGCGGCCCTGGGAGGAGGCGCCGGACCTTGCGGACGGTTCCCGCACGAAGCTGGGCGGCCGGATGCGCGAGCTGACCTACCTGAAATCCCTGATGCTAGGCCTGGGCGCGGCCATCCCCATGGAGCGCGTGGTGCTGCTCCAGGGCGAGGAGGGCCTGGGCCACGACCGGCTCTGCGACTGGGCCGCGGCGGCGGCCGAAACCGAAGGGATCTGGGTCGCCGCGCTGGACGTCTATCCCGGCGAGGGGCCCGGGGGGCTGCTGAGCCGGCTGCTGACGGAACTCGTCTCCGGCCTGGAGGCGGACCTCTATGCGGCCCTGCCCGCCGCGGCCCGGGCCCTGTCCGGGCGGCTCGCCACCTTCGCCTTCCTGCGCGCGGGACGGCGCTCCCGGGCGTCCCGGCCCGATCCGGCCGAGCTCGCGGCGGCGCTCGAGGCCATGGCCTTCGCCCAGGCCCGCCACCCGAGGCTTGTGCTGGTGCGTGGCCTGGAGCGGGCCGCCGCGGGCGTCCCGGAACTGCTGCAGACCCTGGCGGCCGAGTCGGCGCTGCCCTGGATGCTCTCGGCGCGGGATCCCCTCGGGCCGGAGGCGAAAGCCTGCCTGGCGGCCCTGGGGCGGCACCGGGCCTCGGCCGTGGTCATCCTCGACCGGCTGGAGGATGGCCAGATCCTCGAGGCGCTGGATGACCTGCTGGGGCCGCACGACCTGCCGGAGGGCCTCCTGGCCCGGCTGGCCGCCTCCGCCTTGGGCAATCCCGGACTGATGCAGAAGACGCTGGAACTGGCCCAGATGAAGGGCCGCATCCTGCTGCGGGACGGGCGCTGGATCGGCGCCCCGGACCTGGGTCCGGACCTGGAGCCGCAGCCGGACCTGGTGGAGGGCATCCTGCTGGGCCGGCTGCGCCGGCTCCGACCCGCTTCGCGCAGGGCGGTGGAACACCTGGCCCTGGCGGACGGGACGCTGGCATTCGCCGACCTTGGCCGGGCCCTGGGCCTGGACGCCGACGCCACGGAGGAGGCCCTGCACCCGGCCGCCAACGCCAAGCTCGCGCTGGTGGCCGACGGCACCGCCCGCATCGCTTCCGGGGCGGTGCGCGACATGGCCATCGCCCGGATGAGCCCCGAGGACATCCGCGCCGGCGCACGGGGGCTGCTCGCGGCGCTGGGCGGCAAGCCGCTGGCGGTGCGGCTCCAGGCCTTCGCCCTGGAACGCGGGGAGGCCCTGGCCAAGGTGCTCGAAGGGATGGAGCGCGAGCGCGCGGGTCCCCTGGAGGCCGGGCAGATCGTCCGGGAGGCGCTGGCGCTGGGGCCGGACCCGATCGAGGAGGCCAGGCTGTGGGAGTTCCAGGCCGACGCCTGGGACTGGGCCACTGCCGGGGACGGGCTTCGATGGCGCGGGCGCTCCCTCGGAGCGGGCGCGGGAGGCCCTGGACCGGGGGCTCCGGACCCTGGACGGGGCGCAGGGCTGGCCGGGTGACGAGGCCCGCGCGCGGCTGCAGCGCAAGCGCGGGCTGCTCGAGCTGCGCGCCGGCGAGCTGGAGCCGGCCGAGGCATCGCTCCTGGGCGCCGGGGCCCTGCTGGCGGACCACCCCTTCCACCCCGAGCAGCCCCGGCTGCGCCTGGCGTTCGCGCGGCTGCATGCGGTCCGGGGCGAACATGGCGCGGCCCTGGCGGACCTGGAGGCGGGCCTCGACCTGCTGGCCCGGAAGGGTGCCGGGGCCGGACACCGCGACCGGGCCGAACTGCTGCTGGAACTGGGCCGGGCCCAGGGCGAGGGGGCCCTGTTCCAGGACGCCCTGGCCACCCTGGAGCCGGTCCGGCGCCTGGGCGAGCACGACGGCGACCCGCACCTGCTGGCCCGGGTCCTGGGCGCCCTGGGCCAGGTGCGTCTGGGCCTGGGCCAGGTCGCCGAAGCCGGCGAGCGGCTGCAGGAAGCCCTGGCCCTGGCCCGGTCCCTGGACGCCCAGGCGCTGATGGCCGATTGCCAGCTGTCGCTCGGCGTCATCCGCAGCTGCCGCCAGCTCCTGGGGCCGGCCCAGGCCAGCCTCGACGGCGCCCTGCGGGGGTTCGAGCTGCTGGGCGACCATGCCGGGGCCGCGCGCGCGCGGGCGTGGAAGGCGCGCAACCTCACCGCCCTGGGCGAACCCGGGCAGGGCGAACTCCTGCTGATGCGGGTGGCCGTGCCCTCCGCGGCCACCCCGGTGGATCTGGGCGAACGGGCCTTCCTCGAGGGCGAGACCGCGGAGTTCCTGGACGCCTGGGGAGACGCGCGGCGGCACTACCAGGCCGCGGCCAACCGGCTGGGCCACGCCGGGCTCGTCTGGCGCGAGCGGCTGGCGCGGCTGCGCTGCATCCAGGCGGAAGCCCGGGAGGCGCCCGCGGCCGGCCTGGGGCCCGCCTGGAGCCGCCTGGAGCAGCTGAAGCGGCCGGTGGTGGGCAGCGGATCGCGTTGGCTGGCGCTGGAGTGGCACCGGGCCCATGCGCTCCTGCTGTCCGCCGACCCCGGACAGGCGCTGCAGCAGAGGCTCATGGCATGGGGCGCGGTCATGGCACGGGCGCGGGAGCTGGCCTTCCCAGCCCTGGTGCTGGAGGCTGCCACCCGGTCATCGGAACTGCTGCTGGACCAGGGCGAGAAGCTGGGCGCCGGAGCCCTCATCCAGGACGCCCTGCCCAGCGTCCTCGAACTGTACGGGGAACTGCCGCCGGGCTTCGGCCCGTCTCTGCTGGGCCGGAACGACCTGCACCGGTTCCGGCGGGCGGCCGGGCTCGCGGGTGTGCCCATCGCCTGGCCCGGGCCGGCGGATCCGGCGCCGGACTGGGGCCTTTCGACGTTCCGCGGGAACCCGTGAGTTGCGCGGAGGGCCCGGGGAACGTATTATCATTTTATGTGTTTCGTGTCCCGGGCCACGACCCGACACCCGGATCCATCCGATCTGCGTGAAGGTTTTCCGGAACCGCCGGGCGTGGCGATGGGCCGGGAGGTTCCCAGCCGCGCAAGAGTCATATATCCTTCCATGACACGCCCGGGAGAGCACCAGCATGCGGCCATCCCCCAAGGATCCGCGTGGATTCCATCCATGAACCAGCAAGCGAGGTCCCGTTCCATCCATGCGCATCGTCCGTTCCATCCCTGAACTGCGCGTCGCCCTGAAGGCCGTGCGCGAAAGCGGCCAGAGCATCGGCCTGGTGCCCACCATGGGCTATCTCCACGAGGGGCACGCCTCCCTGATCCGCCAGAGCACCGCGCGGTGCGACACCACGGTGGTCTCGGTGTTCGTGAACCCGACCCAGTTCGGCCCCGGCGAGGACCTGGTCCAGTACCCGAGGGACCTGGAGCGCGACCAGAACCTCTGCCTGCGCCTGGGCGTGGGCATCCTGTTCATGCCGGAGGAAGCCGAGATCTACCCCACCGGCTTCGCCACCTCCGTGGAGGTCGGCCCCATGGGCGACGCCCTTTGCGGGCATTTCCGGCCCGGCCACTTCCGCGGCGTGGCCACCGTCGTCACCAAGCTGTTCAACCTGGTGCAGCCCGACCTGGCCTTCTTCGGCCAGAAGGACCTCCAGCAGACCGCCGTCATCCGCCGGGTGGTGAAGGACCTGAACCTCCCGGTGGACATCCTGGTGGCCCCCACCGTGCGCGAGGCGGACGGCCTGGCCCTCAGTTCGCGCAACGCCTACCTGGGACCCCAGGCCCGGCAGACCGCCCTGGGCATCAGCCGGGGCCTCGCCGCCGCCGAGCGGCATTTCCGCGAAGGCCAGCGCGACGCCGCCAGCCTGGAGGCCGTGGTGCGCGCGGAACTGGTCGGCATGGATGAGATCCAGTACTGCCAAGCGGTGGACCCCCTGACCATGGACGCCCTGGAAGGCCCCATCACGCGGCCCGCCGCCCTGTGCGTGGCGGTCCTGGTGGGCGGCACCCGGCTGATCGACAACGTGCTTCTTTCCCCCGGCGGCGAGGCGGCCCAGTTCATCAGCCACCTGGACCAGTAGATCGACTCTGGCGTCCGTTGTTCCGCCCGTCGCGCCTTGCGGTCGGCTTCGGGTTCCGGGTTTTTGCGCCGACCCACCGGTGCGTGAGAGCCTTGCCGCATGCTCGTCGGCTTCGCCTCCTGCGCGTGCGCCAAGGTCTCACGCTGGCCTTCCCCGCCTGGGGTGGGGGTTCCTTCGGGTGGCGGCACGGGGGCGAGGAGGCCGCTCCCTGGAATGCCCAGGGTCCCAAGACAGTTGTTTTGAATTTTGTTCAATGAAGCGAAGACGAATCGACTCGTCCCTGGGGGGAAGGAGCAGCGTGATCGCTTGGCCCCCCCGGAGCGGAGCGAGGAGGGGCCAAGCGGATCACGCAACAGTGGGTCGGCGCAAGAACCCGGAACCCGAAGCCGACCGCAAGGCGCGACGGGCGGAACAACGGACGCCGCAGTAGAAGCAGCCCGACCGCTCAGGCCCGGCGGCGACCGGCGTCCAGCCAGCCCAGGGCCAACAGCAGGGCCCCGCCCACGCCGCTGGCGAGCGCCAGCAGCCAGGTCGGGGTGGGGGGCGGGGGCGGGAACAGGAGTTCATCGGGGATGTTTTGGTGGAATTTATATTTACGTCCACTGGGGGCCCGAATGATGCCGGGCTCCGGTTGGGCGATCCGGCCGGCTGCCTGGACTTCCTGCTGGGCCGTGCCCGTGTGCACGCTGCGCTCCGCTGCGGCGTACGGAAGGACCCAGGGAATGAGGTCGCGCCGCCATGGCTGGGAGAGCTCCTGGCCGCTGAGGGAGACGGTGAGGATGAGGCCGATCAGGCCGAACACCACGGGCACGGCCAGGCTGTTGATGCGATCGGAGACCCAGAGGTAGATGGCCAGCACGGGCAGGCTGCCCAGCCAGAGCCAGCCAAGCGTCCTGGCCATCCGCAGGGCGTTGGAGGGCAGGGCCAGGAGCGGATTCAGCGAGCGCAGGGCGCTGCGCTCCAGCAGCAGCAGCACCCCCACGAGCGCGAGCGCGGCGGCGCACAGCGCCAGGGCCCAGGCGGCCTTGGCGAGAAAGAACTGGCGGCGGGGAACAGGCATGGCGTGCAGGTGGCGCCAGGTCTTGAAGCGGTGCTCCGGCCGGAACAGCAGGGCCGGGATCAGGGCCAGCATGAGGGGGTGGAAGAATCCGCCCCAGAGTTGCAGGACCAGCTTGACCTGAAGGCCCGCCAGCATGGCTCCCTGGTCGGGCGTCAAGGACCTGTAGCCCAGCGTGGGGCGTTCGAAGACCAGGAACTCCACCCCGACGAACAGGAGAGGCAGCAGCCAGACCAGCCTGGCGGCTTGGCTGCGCCGCAATTTCAACCCTTCGGCGGCCAGGAGACGGGAGAAGGCGGGCATGGCGGCTCCTCAGGCCCGGGTTTCACGGTGACGGACGAAATCCGCGCTGCCCAGGGCGGCCAGCGCCACCGCGGTGCCCAGGCTGCCGAGGGCCTGGATCCAGGGCAGGGTGTGCAGCCGATCGAAGACCAGGATCACCTGCCCGGCCATTCCCCAGGGCAGGAACTGGACCAGGGCGGAGGCCCCCACCCAGTGCGCCGTCAGCCAACTCCCGAGCAGGGCGGTCGCCAGGCCCGCCCATAGGCCCGGGCAGCGCATGGACAGCCAGGTCTGGAACGCGACCACGGCCACCGAGGCCAGGGCGGAAAACGCCGCGAAGCGGAGCAGGATCAGGAGGGCCGGCGGGCCCATCCTCAGGTCGGGCCCGAGCCTGAGGACGAACCCCACCAGGAGCAGCATCAGGACCAGCAGGACCTGGGCGAGCAGGAGCAGGGAGAGGTGGCCGAGGAGCTTGGCCAGGTAGTGGGAGCGCCTGGCCACGGGCTGGACCAGCAGGAGGTTCCAGGCCCTGGCTTCGCGCTCCTGCTCCCAGGAAAGTTCGCACACCAGTCCCGCGCCGATCGGCATCAGCAGCAGGTTCCAGGCCAGGTAGTTCAGTTCCAGCCAGAACCTGGAGGCGGGCCGGAACAGCTGCACCCGGGACCCGGAAAACCAGAAGATCACGCCCAGGAAGGCCGCCTGGCAAAGGGGGGCCAGGACGGCGGTGAGCATGGGCCAGCTCTTGCGCAGCTTGACCCGCTCGGCCCGGAAGAGCCGCCAGAACGGGCTCATGCTTCCTCCAGGAGGGCCAGGAAGCGCGCTTCCAGGCTCGCCCGCCGCGGCGCCAGTTCGAACAGCGCGCAGCCCTCGCCCACGAGCCGGGCGGCGATGCGCGGGGCCTCCTCCGCGCCGGCCTCCACCCACAGCCGGCCCTCCGCCTCGCGCGCGCCGAAGCCCAGGGGCGCCAGGGCCGCCAGCGCCCTGGCGGGATCGTCCACGCGCAGCATGAGCTCCCCGCCGCCTCCGCCGCCCAGGTCTCCGGTGGGCCCCTGGTAGCGGAGCCGGCCCTTGTGGATCACCGCCAGGTTCCCGGCCACCTGCTCCACCTCGGCCAGCAGGTGGCTGGAAAGGAAGACGGAGGCCCCGGTCTCCCCGGGGAGGCCCCGGACCAGTTCGCGCATGTCCTGGATGCCGGCGGGGTCGAGGCCGTTGGTGGGCTCGTCCAGGATCAGCAGGCGGGGTTTCCCCATCAGGGCCAGGGCCACGCCCAGGCGCTGGCGCATGCCCAGGGAATACTCGCGCACCGGGCGCCCGGCGTCCCGGGCCAGGTCCACCAGGCCCAGGACCCGGTCCACTTCCGACCGGGGGGCATCGCGCATCAGTCGGGTGATCTCCAGGTTTTCCAGCCCGGTGAGGTGGTCGTAGAGGGAAGGTGCCTCCACCATGGCGCCCAGCTGGGCCAGGGCCGCCGGGTGGCCCGGGGGGTGCCCGAGCACCTCGCAGGTGCCCGCGTTGGCCTTGAGCAGGCCCAGCAGGAGGGAGATGGTGGTGGTCTTGCCCGCGCCGTTGGGGCCCAGGAACCCGGTGATGCTGCGCTCGGGCACCCGCAGGTCGATGGCGTCGACCACCGTGCGGGATCCGAAGCGCCGCGTCAGGCCTTGGGTTTCGATCACGAATGCCATAAGCGTCAACCCCGGTGCCAGCCATGTAGGAGGAATTCCAGTATGACGCAACGGCCCGCGCCTGCGATACTGGAGGCTGGCCGGGACCCCGCGCGGGCCTGGACCGGAGGGAGCCATGCTGCGCCAATTCCTGCTGGGCAAGATCCACCGCTGCACCGTCACCCGGGCCGATCTGGATTACATGGGCTCCATCACCATCGATCCGCTGCTTTGCGAGGCCGCCGGATTCCTGGAAAACGAGAAGATCGACATCTATGATATTTCCAATGGTTCAAGGATCAGCACCTACGTGATCCCGGGGGTGCCGGGATCGGGGGAGGTGGGGATCAACGGGGCGGCCGCCCACCACGTCCGGGCCGGGGACCTGGTGATCCTGGCGGCGTACGGCTGGATGACCGAGGCGGAAGCGGCCGCCCGGCGACCGAAGGTGGTGTTCGTGGATGGGCGCAACGCCATGCTGCAAACCCTCGATCGGGAACAAACCCCGGCATGACCGCACGGGCGGCCGTCGTCAAGTTTCCCTTCCCATAATTCCTTAGACTTGTTAAAAAGGGATACGCTCCCGGTCTGGCACGGCCGGAGGCGCGTGGAGGATCGCGGGTCGCGCTCCGGCCGAATTTTAGAGAGGTAAAAGCCATGGAAGTCAGACGGTCCCTCGTGGTCAATGCGACCCCGCTGGAGACGCGTATTGCCCTGCTGGAGAATGGGCAACTATGCGAACTGTTCATCGAGCGCACCACCCAGGCCAGCCAGGTGGGGGATGTGTACAAAGGCAAGGTGGCCAAGCTTCTGCAGGGCATGCAGAGCGCGTTCGTGGCCATCGGGGGGGCCAAGGACGGCTTCCTCTACCTGGACGAGCCCGAGGCCCACCGGCTGCCCAGCGAGGAGGCCCCCGAGGAGGAGGAGGGCGACGCCGCGGCGCTGGAGTTCCCCATGCTGCCCATGGCGCTGCCGCCGGTGCGCGAGGGCGAGGAGATCCTGGTGCAGGTGGTGAAGGATCCCATCGGCAGCAAGGGGCCCCGGCTGTCCCGGCACATCAGCTTTCCGGGCCGGTTCCTGGTGTTCATGCCGGGGATCGAGCACGTGGGCATCTCCCGCAAGATCGTCAACCCGCTGGAGCGCGAGCGCCTGCGCACCCTCATCAAGAGCCACGCCCTGCCCGGGGAGGGCTTCATCGTGCGCACCGCCGCCATCGGCGAGAAGGACGAGGACCTGGTCGGCGACGTGGCCTACCTGCGCGAACTCTGGGCCGAGCTGCAGTCCAGGTGCCAGCAGATGCACGCGCCGAGCCTGGTGTGGAAGGATTTCCGGCTGCTGCAGAAGGTCCTGCGCGACCTGTTCCGGGAAGAGGTCGCCAGCTTCTGGGTGGACCGGGACGACACCTACCGCGAGGTGGTGGACTTCGTCAGCCGGCTGCACCCCGAGTGGGTGGGACGGGTCAAGCACTTCACCAGCGACCTGCCGATCTTCGAGGCGTTCGCCATCGAGAAGGAGATCGACAGCGCGCACCAGGCCAAGGTCTTCCTCAAGCACGGCGGCAGCATCGTCATCAACCAGACCGAGGCGCTGGTGAGCGTCGACGTGAACACAGGCAAGTTCGTCGGCAAGAAGGACCTGGAGGAGACGGTCTTCCTCACCAACATGGAGGCCATCCCCGAGGTCGTGCGCCAGCTGCGCCTGCGCAACCTGGGCGGGATCATCGTGATCGACTTCATCGACATGATGGACCCCGGGCACCGGGAAAGCGTGATGAAGCGGCTCCAGGATGAGCTGGAGCGCGACCGCAACCACGCCCGGGCGGTGGAGATCAGCGATTTCGGCCTGGTGGAGATGACCCGCAAGCGCACCGGCCCGAGCCTGGAGCGCCTGCTCACCTCCGCCTGCCCCCACTGCGCCGGCTCCGGCCGCAGGCTGAGCGCCGAGACGGTGGTGCTGGGGGTCTACCGGGAGATGGCGCGCCAGGGGGAACGCCTGCGCGGCGCCCAGGTGCGCCTGACCCTGCACCCGGACCTGAAGAACGCCCTGCAGCCCGAGACCCGGGAAGGCGTGAACCAGCTGGCCCGGGCGCTGGGCGCGCACGTGCTCTGGCTGGAGCGGAGCGAGGGGCCGGTCCAGGAGATCGGCATCGAAGTGCTGCCGGCCTAGTCTACAATCTCGCCAGGAGCCGCCATGACCGAACGCAGCGAACTCAAGGACGACGTCTTCCTGCGCATGGCGCTCGAACTGAGCCGCCTGGGCACCTGCTGCCGGCTGAAGGTGGGCTGCATCCTGCTCAGGCCCGACGGCGGCATCGCCTCCGGCGGCTACAACGGGGCCCTGCCGGGCATGCCCCACTGCACGCCCGAGACCTGCGGCCCCGGGCAGCGCTGCCTGCACACCAGCCACGCCGAGGAGAACGCCCTGGGGTTCTGCGACGGGCCGGTGGGCACCGCCTACGTGACCGACGAGCCCTGCCTCACCTGCACCCGCGCCCTGGTGCGCCGGGGCGTCAAGCGGGTGGTGTTCCAGCGCCCCTACAAGAGCATCGCCGACCAGGAGCGGGAGGAGCGGGCGGCGATCCTCCGGCACTTCGCGGTCCAGTGGGTGCACCTGCCGCTGGAATGACCCCGGCCGCGTCCGCACGATTCTTGCATACTCTTTCCTAGAGGTCTGCCATGAACTCAAAGGGAAATACCGCCGGATTCAGCCTGATCGAAGTGCTCGCGGTGGTGGCCATCATGGGCATCATCGCCGCCGTCGCGATCCCCTCCTACCTGGGCCAACGCAAGCGCGCCCGGGTGATCGGAGATGCCCAGGCCACCTCCCAGGTGCTGCGCATGAACCTGGAGAACCTCAAGGCGGACACCGGCATCTACGGCGCCAACGGCACTTACACCTGGACCGCAGCCGCCGGGCCCAGCGCCGGCGCCGCGACCCTCCTGCCCGCCTACTCCCCCACCGCTACCGGCACCAACCAGGGCAGCAAGATGGACTACACCCTGGTCATCACCAACGGCGGGCTGACCTACACCCTCACCGTCAACGATCCCCAGGAAGGCGAAACGGAAGTCTACCAGACGGACCAGAACGGCGACAACCTGTTCACCTTGCAATAGGCTTAATCTTTTTTCTCACTTTTCATGGTGCAGTACAAATGAACGGGGGCCCGAAGGCCCCCGTTCTGGTTCCAGGCCGGGGAGCTAGTCCACGCCGGCAGTCTGGGTGAAGTTGTTGGTCTTGGCGCCATTGACGGTGATCTGGCCGTTCAGGTATACGGACGCCGCGAAGAGCCCGTTGACGCCACCGGCGGGAGCGAGGTAGCCGAGCTGCACTTGGCCCATGTTGCCGACAACCGCCTTGGCAGCGGTGGCAGCACCCGGGTTGGCGATGGCTTCGGCCACGAAAGCGGCGGTGTTGTAGCCTTCGGTGGCCCCGGCCGTCGCCCATGGGTTGGTGGCGGACCAGGCTTCGGGGATCAGGGCGGTAGCCGACGTGGCTCCGATGATGTCCGTGATGACTGCGGGAGCGGTGCCGCCCTCCTTGAGCTTGTCGTATTCGGAGACCATGTCCGGGAGGATGGCGGTCACGTTGGACATGGCGGACTTGTCACGGGCCCGGGCGCGCTGGCCGAGCAGGGCCGGGATGGCGATCGCGCTGATGATGCCGATGATCGCGAGGACCAGCAGCAATTCGATAAGGGTGAAACCTGACTGTTTCTTCATGGTTTGCTCCTTTGGGGACCGGTTGGACCCAAATAGAAGCAATTGGGGTGCCAAGACGGGGAGGGGCTTTGGCAAAAAAGCGTTCCCCGGTGCCCATGGCGGGGTTGGCGGAGGGCGGTGGCCCGGGGGTGGGCCGCCGGACGGATTCGTTGAACCCTCAAAGTGCCTTGTTGCGTCACTCAATGTGACGCAACGGGGCACCAGGGGGGCGCCTGAAACGTTTTCAGCAGCCGGACGGCCCGGGCTCCTTCTTGAATCCAAATGCCGAGCGCAAAAAAACGGGGACCCGAAGGTCCCCGTCCTGGTTCCCTGCCGAGAACCTAATCCACGCCGGCAGTTTGGGTGAAATTGTTGGTCAGGGCGCCATTGACGGTGATCTGGCCGTTCAGGTATACGGACGCCGCGAAGAGCCCGTTGACGCCACCGGCGGGAGCGAGGTAGCCGAGCTGCACCTGGCCCATGTTGCCGACAACCGCCTTGGCAGCGGTGGCAGCACCCGGGTTGGCGATGGCTTCGGCCACGAAAGCGGCGGTGTTGTAGCCTTCGGTGGCCCCGGCCGTCGCCCATGGGTTGGTTGCGGACCAGGCTTCGGGGATCAGGGCGGTAGCTGACGTGGCTCCGATGATGTCCGTGATGACTGCGGGAGCGGTGCCGCCCTCCTTGAGCTTGTCGTATTCGGAGACCATGTCCGGGAGGATGGCGGTCACGTTGGACATGGCGGACTTGTCACGGGCCCGGGCGCGCTGGCCGAGCAGGGCCGGGATGGCGATCGCGCTGATGATGCCGATGATCGCGAGGACCAGCAACAACTCGATAAGGGTGAAACCGGACTGCCTCTTCATAAGTTCTCCTTTGGAAGGGTCTGCTTCCAAAGAGCATCAGGGATGCCAAGTTTGCGAAAACTCAGGCAAAACACGTAGAACCATTACTTCCCATGGGAAGGCGTTTGCCGGGGGGGAGCAGGGGCCACCGGCGACACCCCTTTGGAGGCTTCCAGTGCCCCGTTGCGTCATGTCAAGTGACGCAATGGGGCACCCTGGGTGGTTACTGCAATTCCTTCAGCAGCCGGGCGGCCTTGGGATCCTTGGGGTCCAGGCGCAGGGCCGCCTGCGCCGCGGCCCGGGCCTCCTCCTTCCGGCCCAGGGCCTTCAGGATCTGGCCGCGGCGCCAATGGGCGGAGGCGTAGCCGCCGGTGCCTCCCTCCAGGGGCTCCCGCAGCACCTGGTCCAAAGCGGCCAGGCCTTCCTCCAGGTGCCGGCCCGAGCGGGCTGCGATCTTGCCCAGTTGCAACCGGAGCACGCTGGGGGCGTCGGTCGTGGGCAGGGCCTCCTGGGCGATGCGCCAGGCGTCGTCGCCCCGGTCGGCGTCCAGCAGGGCGTCGCAGACGGCGGTCAGGGGCCGGGCCCGGTTCTGCGCCGCGGGCAGCAGGCGCATGGCTTCATGGGCCTGCTGCCGCTTCTGCTCGGCGTCGCCCATGACCTTGCGGGTCTCCCGGCTGCCCAGGGCGTCCAGGTAGCCGTAGATCACCTCGGGGTCCCGGGGGGCTGCCGCCAGGGCGCGGTTGAAGCAGGGCAGGGCCTCCTGCCACTTGCCTTCCATGGACAGGATGGTGCCCTGCAGGGTCTCCCCGCGGGGGGCATCGAATTTTTTCAGGCTCTCCGCACAGGCCAGAGCCTTGCGGGTGGAACCGCCGAAGAACCCAGGGAGGATTTCATAGGCAAGGCCAAGCGACATCCAGCCGTTGACCAGGGTCGGGTCGGCCTTCACCGCAGCTTCAAGGTCGTCCATGTGCGCCGGTCGCTTTTTGAATGCTGCCGAAATTCCTCTGCTGGGCTGCGAGTCCCCCTAGAGCCAGTCCCCGGGCCAGAAGTGCATCGGCCAGCCCGGGCTTGAGGGCCAGGGCCTTCTGGGCGGCCTCGAGGGCCTCGGGCAGGCGCACCAGGGCGGTGAGCGCCTGGGACTTGGCGGCCCAGGCCAGGGCGTTGCCGGGCTCCTTCTGAAGGAGCGCCTCGGCGTCCGCCAGCGCCTTGAGGTAGCGGCCGGCGTCCAGGTCGGGACGCGGGGCGTAGGCGGCGCCCAGGCCAGGGAGGCTGGCGATGATCGCGATGGGTGTGGCTAACTGCATGATGATTGGTCCATCCTTCTTATAGGGTGCACCGAGGGCGCTCGCGTTGCACGGGAAACCCTGAGAAGATGTCGCAGTTCATTGAGGGAGACAAGCATGCTCATGCAGGGGAAGCGCGGTCTGGTGGTGGGGGTCGCCAACAAGTGGTCCATCGCCTGGGGCATCACCCAGAAGTTGGCCGCGGAAGGCGCGGAACTGGCCGTCACCTATCAGAATGAGCGAATGGGCAAGCATGTGCGGGAGCTCGCCGAGACCCTGGAAAAGCCGCTGCTCATTCCCATGGATGTTACATCAGACAAGCAGATCATCATGACCTTTGAACTGCTCAAGCGGGTCTGGGGTCATCTGGACTTCCTGGTGCACGCCGTGGCCTTCGCGCCCCGGGAGGCCCTGGACGGCCAGTTCGTCGCGACCAGCCGGGAGGACTTCCGCATCGCCCACGACGTGAGCGCATACTCCCTGGCGGCACTGGCCAATTCGGCCCAGCCGCTCATGGGCGAAGGCGGATCGATCATCGCCCTCACCTACCTGGGCAGCACCCGGGTCATCCCCAACTACAACGTGATGGGCGTGGCCAAGGCCGCCTTGGAGGCCAGCGTGCGCTACCTGGCCGCCGACCTCGGGCCGCAGGGCATCCGGGTCAACGCCGTTTCGGCCGGGCCCATCAAGACCCTGGCGGCTTCGGGCATCGCCGGGTTCGGCAGCAAGATGCGCCACCACCGCGACCGCGCGCCGCTGCGCCGGGACACGGAGACCGAGGAGGTGGCCGACGCCGCCCTGTTCCTGCTCAGCCCCATGGCCCGCGGCATCACCGGCCAGGTACTTTACGTGGACGGCGGCTTCAACATCATGGGTGACTGATGTCCCATGGGGGGACCGCGCGCTCGCGTTGCTCGCTCTCCGTCCCCCCATACCCCCACTCCATGACCGGGCGGAGCCCGGACATGGAGTCTACCCCTTGAACTCCTCCAGCTTGTCCAGCACCGCCTGCACATGGCCCTTGACGCTCACCTTGGGCCACACGTGGCGCACCACGCCCTTGGGGTCGATCAGGAAGGTGGAGCGGATGATGCCTTCGACCTCCTTGCCGTACATGATTTTCTTGCCGAACGCCCCCAGCGGCGCGAGCAGCGCCTTGTCGGGGTCGGACAGGAGCGGGAAGGGCAGGGCCTGCTTGCTCGACGAACTTCTGGTGCGAGGCCACCGAATCCTTGGAGATGCCGTAGACCCGGGCGCCGGCGGCCTGGACCCGGGCCCAGTTGTCCCGGAAGTCGCACGCCTCGGTGGTGCAGCCCGGGGTGGCGTCCCTGGGATAGGCATAGAGCACCGTCCAGGCCCCGCGCAGGGTTTCGGGCGTCACGGCGGCGCCGCGGTCGTCGCTCAGGGAGAAGGGGGGGATGGGCTTGCCGATCAGGGTCATGGCGCCTCCGGGACGGAGCAAAGCCTATCATGGGTGCTCAGGTACCATGTAGGCTCTAGAGGTCAGGAGGTTCCTTGAGTTCCACGTCGGCACAGCGCGCCCCCTGGTGGTGGAAGCTGGTGGCGCCCCATCGGCGGAGCCTGGTGCTGGGCCTGGCTTCGACCATCCTGTGCAGCCTGGCGGCGGCCTGGGTGCCGTACTGGTCGGGCCGGGCGGTGCACGCCCTGGAACTGCGCGCCTGGCAGCTCAGCCGACACTACCTGGCCTGGATGCTGGCCTTCACCCTGGTCGCCGGGGTGGGGCGCTACCTGATGCGCAACATCCTGATCGGCCTGAGCCGGATGGTGGAGAAGCGGCAGCGCGAGGAGATCTACGACTTCCTTCTGTGCATGCCCTACGCCTTCTTCGAGCAGAACCTGATCGGCGACCTCATGAGCCGCATCGGCGACGATGTGAACACGGTGCGCATGGCCACCGGGCCGGGCCTCATGAGCATGCTCCAGACCGCCAGCCTGCTGCCCATGACGGTGGTCCTGATGCTGCACGCCAGCCCGCGCCTCGCGCTGGCGGTGATGATGCCGTTCTCCCTGCTGGCGATCGGCTTCTACTTCATCGGCCGGGTCAGCCACCGGCTCCAGCAGCGCATCCAGGTCGTCACCTCCCAGCTGAACACCTTCAGCCACGAAACCATCTCCGGCGAGCGGGTGGTGCAGGCGTTCGGCCTGGAGGACCTGCGGGTGGCGGCGTTCGGCGCCATGAGCCGGCGCCAGGCGAACATGAACATCAAGCAGACCATCCTGTTCGGCATGTACATGCCGCTGTCCGCCTTCACCGCGGGGCTCTCCGCCCTGGTGCTGGTGGCCTACGGCGGCGGCCTGGTGCTGCGCGGGGTGCTGACCCTGGGCGACCTCACCGCCTTCACCGGCTACCTGGCGGCCCTGGCCTGGCCCATGATGTCCCTGGGCTGGGCGGCCAACCTGTTCCAGCGCGGCAAGGCCGGCCAGGAGCGCATCGACTACGTCCTGGGCGCGCCCCAGGCCCCGCTCGCCCAGCTGGTTCCGGCCCCGTTGCCGCCCGGCGCCGCGGCGCTGCAGGGACGCGCCATGGTGCACCGGTTCGATTCCGGCCGGGGCCTGGGCCCGCTGGACCTGGACCTTCCGATCGGGTGCGCGGCTGGCGGTGGTGGGCGGCATCGGTTCGGGCAAGACGGTCCTGCTGCAGGTGCTCGCCGGGCTGCGCGAGCTGCAGGAAGGCAGCCTCACCCTGGACGGCGCGCCCCTGGGCCAGGACAACCTGCGCGCCCACTGGGCCGGCATCGGCTGGGTGCCCCAGGAGGCCTTCCTGTTCTCGGTGACGCTGCGCGAGAACCTGGCCATGGGCCGGCCAGGGGCGAGCGAAGCGGAACTGTGGGAGGTGGCCCGGGTGGTCTGCCTGGACGATCTCCTGCGCCGGCTGCCCATGGGGCTGGACACGGTGGTGGGCGAGCGCGGGGTGGCGCTCTCCGGGGGCGAGCGCCAGCGCACCGCCCTGGCCCGGGCCCTGCTGCGCCGGCCGCGCCTGATGCTGCTGGACGACGCCCTGTCGGCGGTGGATTCGGAGACCGAAGCGCGCATCCTGGAGAACCTGCGGGCCTTCCTCGACGGCGTGACCCTGGTGCTGGCCACCCACCGGGTGTTCGTGGCCGAACTGTGCGACCACGTGCTGGTGCTGGAGGAAGGGCGCTCCGTGCAGTCCGGCACGCCCCAGGAACTGGCGGCCGTCCCCGGCCACTTCGCCCGCATCCGGCAGCTGCAAAGCCTGGAACGGGAGATCCTGGGCGGAGCCACGGCCTGAGGCGCTTCCGGGCTTGACTCAATAATTGATTCATTGATAAGCTGGGGCTTCAACGGTTTTATCCATGGGGACACCCGATGAATCAACGGCTTTTCAACGCCATTAATCAGCAGATCATGGGAGAGTTCTCCTCGGCCTACCTCTACATGGCCATGGCGGCCCACTTCGAGGACGCCGAGCTGCGCGGGTTCGCCCGCTGGATGCGCATCCAGGCCCAGGAGGAGGCCTCGCACGCGCTCATCCTGTTCAACTTCCTCACCGACCGGGACTGCCGTCCGGCGTTCGCCCAGCTGGAGGTCCCGCCGGCCGAATTCGGCAGCCCGCAGGAGGTCTTCAAGAAGGTCAAGGAACACGAGCGCAGGGTGTCCGAAGCCATCGACGCGATCGCCGACCTTGCGGTGGCGGAGAAGGACCACGCCACGAGGGCGCTGATGGACTGGTTCGCCACGGAGCAGGTGGAGGAGCAGTCGGTTTCCAGCAACATCCACGCCCGGCTCAAGCTGGTCGGCGGGGACCCTGCCGGGCTGCTGGACCTGGACCGGGAACTGGGAGCCCGGGTCTACGTGGTGCCGGCGCCGCTGGTGGGCAAACTCTAGACCGGATTCTCCGGCCAGAGGTGCTTGGGGTAGCGCCGGGACAGCCCGGGGCGCACGTCCCGGTAGGTGCGCTGCCAGAACCCCATCAGGTCCGTGGTCACCTGCAGGGCCCGGTTGTTCGGCGCCAGCAGGTGCAGCACCAGGGGCACGGCGCCGCCGCCGATGCGCGGGCCTTCCTTGATGCCGAAGAAGTCCTGGAGCCTCGAGGCGATGGACGGGGCGCCGCCGGCGTAGTTGACCCGGACCTTCTTCTTGCGCAGGAGCACCCAGTCCGGGGCCCAGGACTCCAGCAGCGCGGCGGCGGGGCCGCCCAGGGCGCGCCTCAGGGCGCCGGGCCAGTCGGTATCAAGCCAGTTCCTTCAGGCTGGTGCGGCCGGCGCAGGCCTCGGTCACCAGGGCGGTGAGCAGGTCGGGCCCGGGCGGGATGGCTAGGTCGGGACGCAGCCCGGCCAGGAAGGCGGCCCGGGCCAGGAGCCGGTCCACGGCCTCCTGGGCCGCGCCCAGGCCCCGGGCCAGGGCGGCCTGGGCCAGGCAGGAGGACGCGCCCGGGTGGTCCGGTGAGGCCGGCCGGCGGCTTTCCATCAGGCAGAGGTCCTCGAACCAGAGGGTGGATTTCAGGTCGACCCGGCCGGCGCCGGCGTTGAAGAAGATCTCCCCGGTCTCGCGCAGGGCTTCGGGGAAGGCGTCCAGCAGCCAGTCCGGCTCGATCCGGGAGGCGGTGCGCACCAGCACCTGGCTGCCGCTCTGGGCCTCTGCCTCCAGGGCCAGGATCCATTCGGACCGGCGCACCCGGCATGCCGGGTCGAGCCGGGCGCCGCCGCCGCCCACCAGGGTGCAGGTGCCGTTGCCGCCCACCCGCGCCACCCGGTCCGGGTAGGCCCGGAGCAGGGCCCGCAGCAGCCGGGTCTCGGCGTCTTCCGGCTCCGGCTCCGCGCCGCCGCCCAGGGCCTTCGACGGCCAGGCTGGCCTGGCGCACCGCGGCCGGGTCGAGGCCGGCGGCGCGCAGCGCCCCAGCATGGAAATGGGCGGCTTCCGCCTCCCAGTACTGGTCCAGGCGCTGGAACAGGTCGGAATCCAGGGCGTGCTCGCCCGTCTCGCCGCGCTGGCCGAGCCCGGCCCGGGCCGCCCAGGTCCCCGGTCTCCAGAAGCACCGCCCCCAGCCGGGCGAGGCGCGGGATGCCCAGGTCCTCGCCCGCCGTCACCAGGCGCGCCAGCCGGGGATGCAGGGGCAGGCCGGCCATGCGCCGGCCCATGGGGGTGATGCGCCGGGCCGGGTCCAGGGCGCCCAGGCTGGCCAGGAGGCGCGCCGCGGCCTCCAGGGCCGGGCTCGGGCGGCGCCTCGAACCAGCGCCAACCCATCGGGGCTCAGTGCCCAGGTCGGCCAGGGCCAGGACGGTCTCCGCCAGGTCGGCCCGGAGGATCTCCGGCGTGTCGAAAGCCGGACGGGCGCCGCAGGTCGCTCTGGGTGAAGAGGCGCAGGCACAGGCCCGGGCCGGTGCGCCCGGCCCGGCCGGCGCGCTGGACGCAGCGGGCCTGGCTGATGCGCGCGGTGCGCAGCCCCGGCAGGCCGGACCAGGGCGAATGCAGCGCCTCCCGCCCCAGCCCGGAATCCACCACCGCCGCCACCCCCTCGATGGTCACGGAGCTCTCCGCCACGTTGGTGCTGAGGATGACCTTGGGCTGGACGGCGGGGGCCACGGCCTCCTGCTGGGCCTCGAAGCTGAGGCTGCCGTGCAGCGGCAGCGAGCCTCAGGCCGTGCCGCTCCGCGAGCCGCGGCGCAGGCCGCGAGGCCCTGGCGGATCTCCGCGGCGCCGGGCAGGAACACCAGGGTGTGGCCCTTCTGGCCGTCCCGGTAGAGGCCGTCCACCGCCTCGGCCACCTGGGCCGCCAGGGGCCGGTCGTCGGGCCGGGGCAGGTGGCGCACTTCGACCGGGAAGGGCCGGCCCGCGCAGCGGATCGGCTCGGCGCCCAGGAAGGCGGCCACCGGCTCGGCGTCCAGGGTGGCGCTCATGACGCCCAGGCGCAGGTCCGGGCGCGGCCCCGAACGCAGCCGCGCCAGCAGGGTGATGGCCAGGTCGGTCTGCAGGTGGCGCTCGTGGAACTCGTCCAGCAGCACCGCGCCGATCCCGCCGAGGCGCGGATCGGACTGCAGCCGGCGCAGCAGCAGGCCTTCGGTGACGAAGCAGATGCGGGTGGCCCGGGACACCTTCTGCTCGAACCGCACCGCGTAGCCCACGGTCTGGCCCAGGGGCTCGTCCAGTTCCGCCGCCACCCGGGCCGCCGCCAGCCGCGCCGCCAGGCGCCGGGGCTCCAGCACCCAGCAGGCGCCCTCGCCGCAGGAGCCCGGCGTCCAGCAGGGCCCGGGGCACCCGGGTGGTCTTGCCGGCGCCGGGCTTCGGCGCCCAGCACCAGCAGGCCGGTGGCGCGCAGGGCCTCCAGGATCCGGGGCAGGTGGGCGTCGATGGGCAGGGGGGACAGGGCCATGCAGCTCCCGCAGGGCGCGCGGCGAAGCCCCGGAAGATGCCCAGGGCCGCCGCCGCCGGTGGCGTGTCCAGGCGCACCAGGTTCTCCGGATGCCACTGCACGCCCACCACCCAGCGGTCCGGGGCCTCCACCGCCTCCACCAGCCTCCGGTCCCGGCCCGTTCCCGGTACCAGGCCACGGCCCGCAGGCCCGGGGCCACCCGCAGCACCGCCTGGTGGTGGCGGCTGTTCACGGTGGCCGCCGTGGCCCCCATCAGCGCGGCCAGCCGGGATCCGGGAGCGATCACCACCCGGTGGGCCTCCTCCGCCTCGCTCGGAGGTGCCCGCGGTGTGCAGGCCGGAGTCCAGCCGCAGTGGGAGGGGATGTCCTGGATCAGGCTGCCGCCCAGGGCCACGTTGAGCACCTGCACGCCCCGGCAGATGCCCAGGATGGGCAGGCCCAGCGCGCCCAGGCCTCCCGGGCCAGGGGCATTTCCAGCGCGTCCCGGACCTCGTCCGGCTCCGCGGCGGGGTGCAGGGCCTCGTCCTCGTCCCAGTGGCGCGGGTGGATGTCGTAGCCCCCGGGCATGAGCAGGCCCGCCACGCCCTCCAGGGAGGGCGCCGGGTCCGCCGGCGGTCGCCAGGACGATCTCGCCGGCCCACCCGCCCAGCCGGATGGCAGGGATGTAATGACGCTCAACGGACGGACTTGTTCTGGCAGGTGATGAGAAGGCTTGACACAATCACTCCAGGGAGGATGATGAACACCCTACCACCACCTCGGATGGACTGAGACTGGGTGAGGCGGAGAGCTCCGCCGGTAAACTAAGGAGGCAGCGCATGTCTGGTTCGTTGAACAAAGTAATGCTGATCGGCAACCTGGGTCGTGACCCCGAACTCAAGGTTACCCCCTCCGGCCAGGCCCTGGCCCGCTTCTCCGTGGCCACCACGGAGACCTGGAAGAACCCCCAGGGGGAGAAGCAGTCCAAGACCGAGTGGCACAACATCGTCGTGTGGGGCAAGCAGGCGGAGATCGCCGAGAAGTTCCTGCGCAAGGGCAAGCAGGTCCTCATCGAAGGGCCGCATCCAGTACCGGGAGTACACCGACCAGGCCGGCGTCAAGAAGACCGCCTGCGAGATCCGCTGCGACAACTTCGTGATGCTGGGCCGCCTGGAAGAGGGCGGCGGCGGCGGGCCGGAGCTTCGGTTCGGCCGGCGGTTCCGGCGTGGACGAATACGAATCCACGGGCCCGATTCCGCCGGTGGCGGCGGCGGCGGCAATTACGAAGACGACATCCCGTTCTGAGGGTCACCTCTTTTAGGCGTGGAAAGCTTTAAGGAGAAAAGCCCAGGGATACCTGGGCTTTTTACTTGGCGGACGGTTCCCCGAGCCTGAACCACCAGCATGTGAAACGATCACCGGTTGAGAGTGTTAACTATGAGGTCTTTCTCTCAAGGAACGCTGGGGAGACTGGACCAAAGGGAAATTAGGAAGTCAAAGCCGCAACTCTATAAGCGTCCACGGCCATGGCTCAGCATATGCGCAAAAGGCAACCCGGCCGACACCCTCGACCCCCCGAGGATTCCATCGGACCATCGCCTGTGTCGGCACCAGGGCCGCTTCTACAGGAACTGCTCCACCCGCAAAGCGGAAAGACTTTCCAATTCCGGCGCGCATTGCCCAGCGACGGGCCCGGACTGGCGAAAGTCCAGGTGAACTCCTGGCAGGCGGCCTACCGGGGCCGGATCGCCGATACATACCTCCAAGGACTTACGGTGGAGCAGAAGGTCAAGGACTGGGAGAAGGTGTTCCAGGCGGACGCCACCTCAACGCTGCTGGCTCAGGAAAAGGATGACCAAACAATCGTCGGGTTCATCACGCTGGGTGCATGCCGGGACGGTGGTGAACTCCAGGACGGTCTCCTTGAACTGCGGGCGCTCTACATCGATCCCGACCACTGGAGAAAGGGTCTGGGCAAGACATTGACCAGGTTGGCCATGGAGGAATGCCGCAGGCGCAAGGTTGGGCATTTGGTCCTCTGGGTATTGGAATCCAACTCGGAAGCCCAAGAGTTTTATCAGGAATTGGGCTTCCAGGGGGATGGAGAGGTGAAAGTTGATGACGGAATCAAGGACTGCCTGCTGGTGGAGTGGCGCTATTCTCGCAACCTTTGACGGGCGCCGAAGCGGTGCCGGAAGTCCGCTGGCGGCCTGCCGAGGTCGGGGGTAGCGGAGAGGCCATCCCGTCATAAAGGATGGCTTCTCCCATGTCTGGATGGTGATCTGGACTGCTTGGCAAGCAGAGCGGACGACCTCCGGCCCTGGATCGAGACGATTGGGGAATGCGTCGAAGGCCCATCTCTTGGTCTAGATAAATAATTCAATAAATCAACCAGCAGGACGATTCGTAAATAACATTGCTTTTGGGTTCCAACCATCAGCCGTGCCAGACCTGCATGTTTAAGTCCTTTTTGTTTTTATCATTTTTTTCATCCCCGTTCATCCGTGTTCATCCCCGGCTGAACCTTCTACGGGTGCGCCGGCAGATATGAGCCTGTCAGAAATTTTGTGTGTGGGCCACTTCCTGCAGGAGCATGGAGCATGGCTATCACACCCGAAATCCTAAAAGAGCTGTTGAAGGGCTACGAAAAGCCCGAGGACCTGATGGGCCCGGAAGGGATTCTGAAGCAGCTCACCAAGGCGTTGGTAGAAACGGCAATGGATGCAGAGCTTACGAATCACCTTGGCTATGAGAAGGGCGATCGTGCCGGCAAAAAGGCAAGCAACCACCGCAACGGATCGTCCAAAAAGACTCTGATAGGAGAAGACGGCCCTGTGGAGATCGAGGTGCCACGGGATCGTGAAGGCACCTTTGAGCCTCAGATCATTCCGAAGGGTCAGCGGCGTTTCGATGGGTTTGACCAGAAGATCGTGGCCATGTACGCCCGGGGAATGACCGTACGGGAGATCCAGGCATTCCTGGAGGAGCAGGTACGGAGCCGAGGTCTCGCCAGACCTGATCAGCGAAGTGACCAGTGCCGTCATGGAGGAGGTGAAGGCTTGGCAAGTCAGGCCCTTGGACAAGCTGTATCCGGTCCTGTTCCTGGACGCGCTGCGGGTAAAGATCCGGGACGAGGGCACCGTGATGAACAAGGCCATCTACTTGGCCCTTGCCATAAGGCGCGATGGCACCCGGGAGGTCCTGGGGCTGTGGATCGAGCAGACGGAGGGGGCGAAGTTCTGGCGCGGGGTCGTTACGGAGCTCCAGAGCCGCGGTGTAGAGACCATCCTGCTGGCGGTGGTGGACGGGCTGAAGGGCTTCCCTGAGGCGATCCAGGCGGTGTTCCCGCAGACAGAGATCCAGAACTGCATCGTCCACCTCCTTCGGAACAGCATGGAATACTGTAATTTCAAGGATCGGACACCGGTGGTCCACGAACTCAAGGGGATCTACAAGGCCATCAACGCCGAGGCGGCTATGCAGTGCCTGGATGCCTTCGAAGCCGGGCCTTTCGGGAAGAAATACCCGCCCATCGTCCGTCTCTGGCGCCGGGCCTGGGACCAGGTGATCCCATTCATGTCCTACCCGGAGCCAGTCCGGAAGCTGGTCTACACCACCAACGCGATCGAGAGTCTGAATGCCAGGCTGCGCAAGATCCTCAAGGCCAGGGGGCATTTCCCCAATGACCAGGCGGCCACGAAGCTGATCTACTTGGTGCTGAGGAACCAGACCAAGAACTGGCACAAGATAGTCCACGGCTGGAGGGAAGCCCTGAACCACTTCGCGATTCTCTACCCCCAGCACTTCGATCGGCCGCAGCCTTGAACCTGGAGATCAAGCCCCGATGAAACCCGCCCAAACACAAAATTTCTGATACTCCCCGAAGCTGATCTACTTGGTGCTGAGGAACCAGACCAAGAACTGGCACAAGATAGTCCACGGCTGGAGGGAAGCCCTGAACCACTTCGCGATTCTCTACCCCCAGCACTTCGATCGGCCGCAGCCTTGAACCTGGAGATCAAGCCCCGATGAAACCCGCCCAAACACAAAATTTCTGATACTCCCAGCCCCGATGAAACCCGCCCAAACACAAAATTTCTGATACTCCCGCAGATATGGACGGGGGGAACGCCATGGCCATCCAGGATCCACTCACCGAACTCATCATCGGCTGTTGCTTCCGAGTGGCCAACGAACTGGGCCCGGGTTTTCTGGAGAAAGTATACGAGAATGCACTTGCCCATGAGTTGCGGAAAGCCAAGGTCAATGTGGTTCAGCAGCAGGGCATCGAGGTTTTCTACGATGGGGTCAGTGTCGGGAATGATGAAGCCGACCTTCTCGTGGAAGGCCACGTCCTCGTGGAGGTGAAGGCCGCCTCCGCGCTGGGCAATGCTGATGTGGCCCAGTGCCTCAATGACATGAGGGGGACCAGGCTGGTGACCCGCCTCCTGGTCAACTTCGGGAGAGCAAAGATCCAGGTCCGGAGGTTGGGGATGACTCGTGCGGCCGCGACCGGGGATGTGGAACTGGAAGTGAAGGACGTCCAGTAGCCAGCTTTCCGGTATGGCCAGCGCAGGTTAGCCGGGGATGAACACGGATGAACGAGGATAAGAGCTGATAAAAAAAGACATGCCTATGAAACAGACTCTTCTTCGACCTTGTAGCGCCACCTGAAAACCACTGGATCGGCATTGAGGTCCTGGAGGTAGCGCATGATCCGGGCCTTCAGTTCGGCCTTCGAGACATGGGCTGAGTGATTGTCCAACACGAAGTGGACTACGTGGAAATCGAGGGTGAAAATCTGCGGGCGTTTGAATTCAAGATCTCCCCCAAGGCTCCGGCCAAGGCCCCCGGTTCCTGGGTGGAAGCATACCCGGGTGCGGGTTGGCGGAAAATCGACCGGGGGAATTACATTCCGTTCATTGCTGGATAGGGTCAGAACCCGGCGAACTTGTCCGTGGCGGCCACCAGGGCCCTGGCGTTCGATGGGTCGAAGGCGCTGTGCCCCGCATCCGCGGTGATGAGGAGGTCGGCTTCGGGCCAGGCCTGGTGCAGGGCCCAGGCGTTGGCCGCGGGGCAAAGCGCGTCGTAGCGGCCATGGACGATGACCCCGGGGATGTGGCGAATTTTTTGGGCTTCCCGGAGAAGCTGGTCCGGGGTTGTGAACCACCCCTGGTTGATGACGTAGTGGCATTCAAGGCGGGCCAGGGCAAGCGAAGGCTCATCCTGCTGGTAATGATCCGTGAATTCGGGGTCCGGCAGCAGGGTCAGGGCGGCCCCTTCCCACCGGCTCCAGGCCTTGGCGGCGGCAAGGCGCAGGGCCGGATCGGGGCCCGTGAGGCGCTTGTGGTAGGCGGCGACCAGATCATCCCGCTCGGCTTCTGGAATGGGTTGAAGGAACTGCTCCCAGGCCTCGGGGAAGATCTCACTGGCCCCGCGGCGGTAGATCCAGTCGGTCACGCCCCTGTTCAGGAACCAGATGCCGCGCAGCACCAGCTCGGTCACGCTGCCGGGGTGGGTCTCGGCGTAGGCCAGGGCGAGCGCCGAGCCCCAGGAGCCGCCAAACACCTGCCATTTCGCGATGCCCAGATGCTCACGCAGCGCTTCGATGTCGGCCACGAGATCCCAGGTCGTATTTTCTTCAAGTTCCGCATGCGGAGTGCTCTTGCCGCAGCCGCGCTGATCGAAAAGGATGATCCGGTACCTGCCCGGGTGGAAGAACCGACGCTGCCGGGGACTGGTGCCCGAACCTGGCCCGCCGTGGAGGAAAACCACGGGTTTGCCTTCCGGATTCCCGCATTCCTCGTAGTGGATCGAATGGAGGTCCGATACCTTCAGCATGCCCGTGCGCAAGGGCTCGATGGGCGGATACAGGCTCGTGAGCGAATCCTTGACCGGATAGGGGAGCATCACCATCGCAGGCCTCGACAGACAAATGTATGTTAGCGGCGAATGGTTCCCTTGCCCTTCCTTCGCGTGGGCCCCATCTCCTGCGTGGCGCCCAAGGATCGGCGCCAGGAGTGCTTCCAACCCGCGGGCAGAGCGATCATGCTGGTGCCACCAGCCGCGAAGGAGCCGCCATGACCCAGGACCCTTCCCACGAAGCGCTCCAACTGAAGGTGGCCCTGGCCGAGATCAAGCCGCCCATCTGGCGCCGGGTGCGGGTTCCGGCGAAATTCACGCTGGAACAGCTGCACCGGGTGATCCAGGTGGCCTTCGGCTGGGAGGACTGCCACCTGCATGTTTTCCGCATCCGCGGCGAAGACTACGGGCCTTCGGATCCGGATTCCGGGGGGGAGACCCGCAGCGAGCGGATCACCTTGGCCAGGCTGGGCCTCAAGGCGAAGATGAAATTCACCTACGAATACGATCTGGGCGACCTGTGGGAGCACCAGGTCACGGTGGAGGCGGTGGAGCCGGCCGAAGGCCTGGAGACGCCGGTGTGCCTGGCGGGCAAGCGGGCCTGCCCGCCGGAGGATTGCGGCGGCCCATGGGGCTACCAGGAGATGGTCACGGCCATCGGTGACCCGGAGCACCCCGATCACGTGGACATCCGGGAGTGGCTGGGCACCGATCGCTGGGATGCCGAGGCGTTCCACCTGGACCAGGTCAATGAGCAACTGGCCGGCGCCTTCGCGCGGGCCGGGAGCGCGGCCCGGAAAGGCAAACCCGCCCGGTAGCGGGGAACCTGGCGCCGGATGCCGGCACTCTTAAGGTACGGCTGGGGTTGGGCATGATTCATCTATGCAGTGGGGACATGGGTCTGAAGGCGTGGGCGGCCGCCGGGTTGCCGGGCGAAGCCCTGCCCTGGCGGGACTCGCCGGCCGTGGGCCCCTGGAGTCCCGAGCCCGCGACCCGCGCGCGTCTGCGGGCGCGCTACTGGGACCTGCCCGAGGACGCCCCGGAATTCCAGGCGGAGGAGGCGACGCTGCAGGCGCTGCTGCGGGCCGGGTCCGCCGTGCTCTGGTTCAGCGCGGAGCCCTGGGACCAGTTGGCGCAACTGTGGGTATTGGCTCGGCTGTGCCGGGAAGACCCTTCGATGCACCTGGAACTGGCCCGGCTCAGGGACGGTGGAGACCAGGTGCCGCCCGCGGTCCTGGAACAGGCTTTCGCGGTGCGATCGCCCCTGGCGGCGGAGGACCGGGAGGCGGCGCTCCGGCTCTGGGAGCGGTTCGAGGCGGAGGATTGGCCGGCGCTATGGAAATGGCTGCACAAGAGCCGCGGACTGGCCACCCTGCCCGATCTGGCGCGGGCCCTGGCGCGGGTCCTGGAGGACCGCCCGCCCCACGTGCCGGGCCGCACGGAGCGGCAGGTGCGCGATCTCCAGGCGGCCGGCGTGCTCACCCTGTCCGGCATGATGGAGGCGCTGGCGGCGCTGGAAACGCCCTACGGGGTGGCCTGGTACGGGGACGTCGTGGTGCGCCGGTTGATGGAAGTCAATGGCTGCGGGCGGCCTTCTGCTCCAGGTTCCTGCTCACCGTGATGATCACCACGGAAAGGACGATGATCAGAGTGGCCCAGACGGAGCGCGCATGGAGTGCTTCCCCGGCCAGCATCGCGGATCCGGGACCACGCTTCGACCCGGATCTTGCGCCGGGGTCCTGGAGCGAAAAACATCGGCGTCGTGTTGAACTTAAATCATCCTGGTCGTGGTCCGCGCCGAGCGATCGCTCACGCCTGGACTCCTGGAAACCTAGAGCGCCGCCAGCACCCGCCGCAGCACCGCGTCCAGCACCGCCGGGTCCACCGGCCTGCCCAGGCGGGCCAGGACCGCCTCCCTGACCTTGCGGAAAGTCTCGTCTTCGGCGGCGGGCGGAACGGCGGGGGCCGGTTCGGCGCCGGCGGGCGCCACGGGTTCCACGGGTTCCACGTAGGGGATGACCCGCACCCCGGCCTTGCGCAGCAGTTCCAGCGCCGCGTGGGTGACGGTGACGCTGGGGTGCACCACCAGCGTCGACCCGGCGCCGGCCATCAGGTCGGCCAGGTCCACCGCCGTGAAGATCAGCCGCTGCCCCGGCGGCGCCTGCAGCATGCGCTTCGGGCCGGCGGGCTGGGACGGGACGGGCGCCGGCGCCTGCTGCAGCGCGCCGGGCGCCCGGGTCTTGAGGAAGTCCTGCGCGGCCGGGGTGAAGCGCGTGCCGGGCGGGAAGGACGGGATCTGGCCCCGGCCGTTCTGCCAGGCTTGGCGCAGCTCCTCTTCCGTGATGACCATCTAGCGGCCCTCGACGCCGTCGAGCGACTCGATGGCGTTCACCGCCGCGTCGCGCGCCTGCATGATCTCGGACTCGGTGCCGGACAGCCACATGCGGCCGAACCGGCCCAGCCCGGAAATGTGCACGATCTCGATGGAGGCGCCCTTCTCGGCCTCGTTGGCGGCGAAATTGATGTAGGCGGCCGGGGCCACCTCCAGCACCAGCAGGGTCTTGCCCGGCACCAGCATGGAGCCCCGGCGGAACCGGTTGATGAGCTGGGCCTGGTAGGGGTCGACGTTGGTGATCACCTGCACCGAGGCGATGCTCGGCTTGATCCGCTCCTGGGGCCTCAGTTCCAGCCGCTCCAGCACGATCCTCCCGGCCTCCAGCACCTCGGCCTGGGACCGGGAGTGCACTTCGAACATGCCGAACTCGCGCTCCACCACCTGGGCGCCGGGGTGCGCCTCGGTGGCCTTGACCGCGATGTCGACCAGGCGGAACACCTCGTTGCCCGGCGCCACCTCGATGTAGAGCGCCGCCATGCCCGCGGTGGGCAGGTCGCCCTGGGTGATGGAGCCGACGAAGGCCGCGTACTGCGGCTGCATCCGGTCAAGGTAGGAATACACGCGAAGCTGGAACGACTCGCCCATGGGGCCCGTCTCCTTCTATGGCCGGGACATGCCGCTAGCCGCGGCCGCCGATGGAGCCCTTGGTGTTCTGGGGGATGATCAGCTCCACCTTGGAATCGGGGCGGGGGATGACGTGCACGGAGACCAGCTCGCCGACCCGCTTGGCCGCGGCGGCGCCCGCGTCGGTGGCCGATTTCACCGCGCCCACGTCGCCCCGGACCATCACGGTGACGTAGCCGCCGCCGACGTATTCCGAGCCGATCAGGGTCACGTTGGCCGCCTTGACCATGGCGTCGGCGGCCTCGATGGCGCCCACCAGGCCTTTGGTCTCGACCATCCCCAGGGCGATCAGTGCAGGGTCGTTCACGTGGACCTCCGTCTTGTTGATTTCAATGGGTCATTGTGCCTATCAAACGCGCAAATCCGCAAGGACCCGCTGGACGATCTGCTCGATCAGATCCGCCGGGGGAGCCGCTCCGGGCCGGGTTCCGCCCACCATCGCCGCCGGCGGCGGCGTGCGCAGTTCGTGGGCGACGGTCTTGACCGTGAACATGTGCTTCACGCCGATGTTGTCGCCGGTGATGGCGCCGCCCACGCCGCCGGGGCCGAGCGTCATGCTGGGCGCCACGCCCGTGGTGAGGCCGGTGCCGCCCAGGGAGGCCATGGTGTTCACCACGATCCGGTGCACCGGCTTCTCCAGGCCGAACGCCATGATCACGTCCTCGTCCTTGGCGTGCAGCACCAGGGAATGGCCCTCTCCGCCGAAGTTGATGAGGTCCATGCAGATGGCGCACCCCGCCTGCCAGCCGTCGGCTTCGTACCAGCCCAGCACGGTGGTGAGCTTCTCCCGGGAGAGCGGCTCCCTGCGCCCCACTTCGGTCAGGCGCGCCACCAGGATCCGGGCGCTGTCCGGCACCCCGAACCCGGCCATGCGCGCCAGCACCTGGGGCGACTTGCCCACGGCGGCGGCGTTGGTGGCGCCGTCCGGGTGGAACAGGGTACGGCGCAGCAGGTCGGCCTCGGCGGCGGAGACGAAGTGGGCGCCTTCGGCGGCCATGAGCCGGGCGAACGCCTCGGCCGCGGGGCGGTCGACGACGGCGGCCTGTTCCGTGGCGCAGATCACCGAATGGTCGAAGGCCTTGCTGGCCACCAGGTAGCGCGCCGCCTGGGCCAGGTCGGCGCTGCGGTCCACGTAGCAGGGGACGTTGCCGGGGCCCACGCCGTAGGCCGGCTTGCCCACCGAGTGGGCCGCGCGCACCATGGGCGTGCCGCCCGTGGCCAGGATGAGCGCCACCGCCGGGTGGCGCAGCAGTTCGTTGGTGCCCTGAAGGCTGCACCGGGTCATGCAGCCGATCAGGCCCCTGGGCGCGCCGGCGCGCTCCGCCGCCTCGGCCATGACCATGGCCGCGGCGTGGGTGCAGCGCACCGCCGAGGGGTGCGGCGAGATGACGATGGCGTCGCGCGCCTTCACCGCGATCATGGCCTTGAAGAAGGCCGTGGAGGTGGGGTTGGTCGAAGGCACCAGGGCGGCCACCACGCCCATGGGCAGGGCCACCTTGAACAGGCGCAGCGCATCGTCGCGCTCGATCACGCCGACGGTCTTCGTGTCGCGGATGCTCTCCCAGAGGAGGGTGGAGCAGAGCTGGTTCTTCAGGGTCTTGTGCTCGGCGACGCCGTAGCCGGTCTCCTCCACGGCCAGGCGGCCCAGGCTGGCCGCGGCCGCGGCCCCGGCTTCGGCCATGGCGGCGCAGACCCGGTCCACGGTCTCCTGGCTGGCCCGGGCCCACTGCTCCTGGGCGGCCTTGGCGGCCACGGCGAGGTTGCGCGCCTCCTGGATGGAAATCAGGTCCTGGTCGAAGTCCGGCATGGTCGGCCTCTCAATAGACGAACGGGCGCTGGGCCACGTCCAGCACGGCGGCCTGGAAGGCCTGGGCCGCCGCTTCGCAGGCGGACAATTCGCCCGCCAGGATGGCGCCCATGAAGTTGGTTTCGGAAGGCGGGGCGGTGTAGCTGACGATGCGCACCGCGGCCGCCTTGAGCGCGGCGTCCAGGGCGAAGCAGCCCTCCAGCGGCGGGGCCACCAGGTAGGCCACGGGGGAGCCGAGGGGCAGCCCGGTGACCTGGGCCAGGTAGCTGCCGATCTGCGCCACCACGTGGGGGAAGAAGGCGGTGCCGCCGCGCTCGTCGGCGGAGTACCAGAGGGCCCGCTCGGCGAGGTAGCGCAGGGCGGCGTCCAGGCCCGAGCTGACCTCGGCCGGGTCGGGGCCGGCCAGCATGGCGATGATCTCGCCGGAAAGGGCGCCCGAGGCGTGGCGCGCCCCGGCGTAGAAGGAGCGGGCGTAGACCACCTGCACGTCGGCCATCTTGGTGGCTTCGTCGATGGCCACGTAGGTGGCGTCGTCGTTGTCGGCGGTGAAGAGGCCCAGGCTGAGCTGGCCGGGGGCGAGGCCGAGGATCCGGGCGTAGGCGGGATCCACCTGGGGGATCAGGCGCACGGCCATGGCCTTGGCGGGGATCGGCTCGAGGATGCCCATCAGGTCTCCATCAGCTTCAGCTTCACCCCGGAAGCATGGGCCTGCAACATCTTCTGGGCAAGGCGCAGGGCGTAGGCGCCGGCTTCCAGGGGATTGGCCCCGCCGCCGTCGAAGATGTTGCAGATGACGTCGCGCTCGGCGTCGGTGTGGCCGGGCTGGGGCCGGTAGGCCATATAGGCGCTCATGGAGTCGGCCCGGCCCAGTCCGGGCCGCTCGCCGATGAGCAGGATCAGCACCCCCGGCTGGATCAGCTCGCCGATGTCGTTCATCACGCCCACCCGGCAGTGGCGGATGAAGAAGGGGGTGCCCAGGCGCAACCCGGCGGTCTTGCAGCCGGCCTGCAGCACCGGCAGGATCTTGCCCAGGTTCACCTCCACCGCCTGGGCCGACAGCCCGTCGCCCACGCAGATCTGCACGTCGGGGCCCTTGACGCAGCGCTCGGCGAGGGTGCGCCGGGCCTCGTCGCCGAGCCGGCGGCCCAGGTCGGGGCGCAGCAGGTACTGCTCCTTGCCGCCGTCGATCCGGCTGTCCACGCTGAACAGGCCCAGGTCCTCCAGCAGCCTGGGGTCCACCTCCCGGGCCAGTGCGTCCTTGGTGACGGCCAGGTCGCTCTGGAACAGGCGCAGGGTGGCCGAGCGCGGGCGCGGGCCGGCCCGGCCGACGCCGATCCGGGCGCTGGTGCATTCCATGAGCGCGGCCAGGCCGTCGGCGTCCTGCGGCTGGCGGATGCCGGTGCGGGAGCGGGCTTCGGGGCCGGTGGGATCGGGCAGGTCGATGGCCAGGCCGCCGGGGGCGGCCGGAGCGGGGGCCTGGACGGGCGCCGTTCCGGGGGCCGGGGAAGGGGCCGGGGCTGGGGCCGGGGCAGGCGCCTGCGCCGCCGGGGGCATGGGCGCTCCGGCCGCCGCCCCCTGCAGCTCCTTGACCACGGCGCGGATCACGGCTTCGAGACGGTCGGGTTCCATGGCCATCACCGGGAAAGGAAGAAGCTGGGGTCGCCGGCCTTGGCGGTCAGGCGCCCGTCGCGCATGAGGCCCAGGCCTTCGAGCCAGGCTTCGAATTCCGGCGCCGGGCGCAGGCGCAGCATGGCGCGCAGGGTGGCGATGTCGTGGAAGGAGGTGGACTGGTAGCTGAGCATGGCGTCGTCGGCCATGGGCACGCCCATGAAGAAGTTGCAGCCGGCTGCGGCCAGCAGCAGCGACCAGGTTCTCGCTGGAGTTCTGGTCGGTGCGGGCGTGGTTGGTGTAGCAGACGTCGCAGCCCATGGACACGCCGGTGAGCTTGCCCATGAAGTGGTCCTCCAGCCCGGCCCGGTGGATCTGCTCGGTGTCGTAGAGGTATTCCGGCCCGATGAAGCCCACCACGGTGTTCACCAGGAAGGGCGAGTAGCGCCTGGCCAGGCCGTAGTTGCGCGCCTCCAGGGTGAGCTGGTCCCAGCCGTTGTGGGCATTGGCCGAAAGCGCCGAGCCCTGGCCCGTCTCGAAGTACATGAAGTCCGGACCCTGGGGGTAGCAGTGCCGGCGCGCCAGGCGGTAGGCCTCGTCCAGCATCCCCACCGAGATGCCGAAGGACTCGTTGCCCTTCTGGGACCCGCAGATGGACTGGAACACCAGGCCCACCGGCGAGCCGGACTGGAGGCAGCGCATCTGGGTCGATACGTGGGCCAGCACGCAGGTCTGGGTGGGGATCTCCCAGGTCCTGACCACGCCGTAGGTCATGTCCAGCAGCCTGGCCACCGAGGCGTAGCTGTCGTCGGAGGGGTTGATGCCGATCACCGCGTCGCCGCAGCCGTAGGAGAGCCCCTCGAAGATCGAGGCCCGGATGCCCTCGGGGGAATCGGTGGGGTGGTTGGGCTGGAGCCGGCCGGAAAGCCTGCTGGTCCAGGCCGATGGTGTTGACGCAGTGGCGCTGCACCCGGATCCTGCTGGCGGCGTAGGCCAGGTCCAGGTTGGACATGAGCTTGGTCACCGCCGCGACCATCTCGGCGGTGAGGCCGTTGGCCACCCGGGCGATGGCGGCGCCGTCGTTGCGGTCGTCCAGCAGCCATTCGCGCAGGTCGCTCACGGTCCAGTTGCGGATCTCCTGGTACACCGTCTCGTTGACGGCGTCGTGGATGACCCGGGTGACCTCGTCCTCGTCGTAGGGCACCGCCGGATTGTCGCGCAGGGCCCAGAGCGGCACCTCGGCCAGCACGAGCCGGGCCGCGGCCCGCTCGGCGGCGTTCTCCGCGGCCAGCCCGGCCAGGCGGTCCCCGGACTTCTCCTCGTTCGCCTTGCCCATCAGGACCCGGAGATCGGGGAAGTCGTAGGTCTTGCCGAACAGCTTGGTGCGCAGGAGCATCGGGGGTCTCAGTGGTAGAAGATCAGGGTCTTGATCACCAGCGGCACGACCCGGCCGTCCATGAGCGGGGCGCCGATGTCGATGTAGTCGCCCTCCTCGAGGCCCACCTGGTCGATGATCAGGAGCGGCCGGCTGCCGGTGCTGGCCTTCAGGGTCTGGCCCAGGGCCTGGGCGTAGTCGTGCTTGATGATGACGATCAGCGGGGCCGAGGCCGGCAGGGTCCCGGCGAATTCGGCCAGGGCCCCGGCGAAGCCCTGCAGCCGGGTGAAGTCGAGGCCCGCCTCCAGCTCCAGGGCCACGGCGAAGGTGCCGTCGGGGCCCAGGTCCCAGCGGCGCAGGGCCTCCTGGATGGCGGCGGGGGCCGGCCCCTTCCGGGCGCAGCACCGGGACGTTCCTGAGCGGCAGGATCTTCGGGTCGGCCCAGATGGTGGAGCCGGACAGGGTGAGGGTCTGGGCGCTGGCGCCGAGCACGGTGGCGCGCTGGGTCTCCTGGGGGCGCAGGACGTTGAGGGCGCGCAGGGCCGGGCACAGGCGCAGGCTTTCCGCGAGAAGGGGGCCGATGTCGCCGTGGCGGGCCACCGCCGCGACCGAGTCCAGGGCGACCGGCTCGTAGAAGTAGTAGCCGATGCCCCCGGAGAGCATCACGGCGCCGGCGGCGCCCTGGACCGGGGGGGTCTGGTAGAGCTGGTCGGCCAGGTTGGACCGGGTGCCCTGGACCAGGTGGACGGTCAGCTCGGCCATGGCGTCGGTGACCCGCCGGAGGTCGGCCAGGGAGGGGCGGTCGCCCGGGGCGAGGCCGAGGCCGCACCGAGGCCAGGATGGCCCGGCCGGGGCCGTTGACGGCGCGCACCGCGGCGCCGTCCAGCTCGATGACCCGCCCGCCGAAGCTCATGGCCGCGGACGACTGCAGCCTGCCCAGCCGGAACACGGCGCTGTTGGCGCTGCCGCCGCCGATGTCCACGTTGGTGACGGTGGTGAAGTGCTGGCGCGACCAGCTGGCCGCGCCGGAGCCGCGCCCGGCGATCATGCCTTCGACGTTGGGGCCCGCCACCGTGACCACGAAGTCCCCGGCCAGCCCGGCGACGGCCTTCAGCACCTGGTCGGCGTTCTTCTTGCGGGCGGTCTCGCCGGTGATGATCACGGCGCCGGTCTCCACCTGGCCGGGGCTGATGCCGGCCCGCTGGTACTCGGCGCGCAGGATCCGGCCCAGGCCTTCGGCGTCGATGGTCTCCGGGTCCAGCAGCGGGGTGAAGACGATCTCGCTGGTGTGCAGCACGGCCCGGGCGGCGATGTCGATGCGCGGGATCTGGCCGGCGCGGGCCACGTCCACCAGGGTCAGCTCGCTGAACACCAGCTGGGTGGTGGTGGTGCCGATGTCGATGCCGACACTGATCATGCGCCGAGGACCGTCCATGGAGGTCTCAGCCTTTCTGGAAAGTGGTCTTGCCGCCGGTTTCGAGCGAATCCAGCACACCCACCACCACGGCGTCCACGGGCAGGTTGAGGGTGGCGCCGGTCTGGCGGGCCGAACTGCCCTCGGTGATAACCACCAGGTCGCCGGTGCCGGCGTCCACCGTGTCCACCGCGACGAACGGCTTGCCGTGGGGCTTGCCGTCCAGGTCGGCCTCCCGGGCCAGCAGGAGACGGTGGCCGCGGAGCTTCTCGTCCTTCATGGTCGCCACGGCGGTTCCAACGATAAGCGCAATGCGCACGGGCACCTCACAGCTGTTCAGAACACTCTATCACTTTGCTTTTCATGACACTTTCCTATTCAGTATCCCACCGCAAGGCACGCGCGACCGCGCGCTCCCATCCGGCGCAGAGTTCCGTCCGGCGAGCCGGGGCCATGGCGGGCCCGAAGGTCCGGTCCAGGTCCCAGGCGGCGGCGATCTCGGCGCGGTCCTTCCAGAAACCGACGGCGAGCCCGGCCAGGAAGGCCGCGCCCAGGGCCGTGGTCTCGGTGACCACGGGACGGCTACCGGGACGTCCAGCAGGTCGGCCTGGAACTGCATCAGGAACTGGTTGGCCACCGCGCCGCCGTCGACCTTGAGGGCCTGGAGCCGGATCCCGGAATCAGCCTCCATGGCCTGGATGACGTCGCGCACCTGGTAGGCGATGGCCTCCAGGGTCGCCCGCACGACGTGGCTGCGGCCGCTGCCGCGGGTCAGGCCGACGATGGTGCCCCGGGCGCGCATGTCCCAGTGCGGCGCGCCCAGGCCGACGAAGGCCGGGACGACGTAGACGCCCTGGGTGTCCGGCACGGACAGGGCCAGGGCCTCGCTCTGCGCGGCGTTCTCGATCAGCTTCATCTCGTCGCGCAGCCACTGGACGGCGGCCCCGGCCACGAAGATGCTGCCTTCCAGGGCGTAGTCCACCTTGCCGTCCACGCCCCAGGCGATGGTGGTGAGCAGGCCCCGGCTGGACGGGACCGGCCGGGAGCCGGTGTTCATGAGCATGAAGCAGCCGGTGCCGTAGGTGTTCTTGGCCATGCCCTCGGTGAAGCAGGCCTGGCCGAAGAGGGCCGCCTGCTGGTCGCCGGCCACGCCGGAGATGGGGATCCCGGCCCCGCCGAAGGTGAGCGGGTCGGTGGCGCCGAAAACGCCGCTGGAGGGCCGCACCTCGGGCAGCATGCGGGCCGGGATGTCCAGGGCGTCCAGGATGCGCTCGTCCCAGCGCAGCTCCCGGATGTTGTAGAGCAGGGTGCGCGAGGCGTTGGAATAGTCGGTGGCGTGCACCCGGCCCCGGGTGAGGTTCCAGATCAGCCAGGTGTCCACGGTGCCGAACAGCAGTTCGCCCCTGCGGGCCCGCTCCCGGGCGCCGGGCACCTGGTCGAGGATCCACTTCACCTTGGTGCCCGAGAAGTAGGCGTCGAGCACCAGCCCGGTCTGCTCGCGGATGTACGGTTCCAGGCCCCGCGCCTTGAGCTCGTCGCAGATGGCGGCGGTGCGCCGGCACTGCCAGACGATGGCGTTGTACACCGGCCTGCCGGTGGCCCGGTCCCAGACGATGGCGGTTTCGCGCTGGTTGGTGATGCCGATGGCTGCCACCTGCGCGGGGCTCACCCCGGTCTTTTCGAGCACTTCACGGGCCACGCCGCTCTGGGTGCCCCAGATCTCCATGGGATCGTGCTCAACCCAGCCCGGGCGGGGGTAGATCTGGGCGAACTCCTTCTGGGCCGCCCCTGCCGGCTTCCCGGAAGGGTCGAAGAGGATTGCCCGGGAACTGGTCGTGCCCTGATCCAGGGCAAGCACGTATTGCTTGGACATCGCTTTTTCCGCTTATCAGACGGTCCCGCTGAGGGCGGTCTGGGCCCGCTCGGTTGATGCATCAGGCTCGGTGACCAGGCAGGCCTCCCGGGGGAAGCTGATGGTCACGTCCGATCCTACTGCGGGGAGGGCCAGGTGTGGGGTGTTGAACCGGTCCAGGGAGATCTCCCGGTCACCGATCGAGATGCCCAGGCGCACGATCGAGCCCAGAAAAACGACCGTGGCCAAGGTGCCGGAGAGGCTATTGGCGCCCGGCACGCCTTCGTTCAGGGAGAGCATCTCCGGCCGGAGCGAGAGCTTGGCGCGGGCGGCGGAGACCCGCACCGGCCCGGCGGCCCGCACCTCCTGGCCCGCCACCGACAGCAGGCCCAGCGCCGGGTCCAGCACGGCGGCATCCAGGACGTTCAGGTTGCCGATGAACGATGCCACGAACGGGGTGGCCGGGTGGTTGTAGATCTCGAACGGGGTGCCCACCTGCTCGATCTTCCCGGCGTTCATCACCACGATCCGGTCCGACAGGGAGAGCGCCTCCTCCTGGTCGTGGGTGACGTAGATCGTCGTGATGCCTGTCTTCTGCTGGATGGCGCGGATTTCGGTGCGCAGCATGGCGCGGATCTTGGCGTCCAGGGCCGACAACGGCTCGTCCAGCAGCAGCACCCTGGGCTTCACCGCCAGCGCCCTGGCAAGCGAAGCGCGCTGCTGCTGGCCGCCCGACATCTGGTGCGGGTAGCGGTCGCCCAGGTCCTCCATGTGGATCAGGGACAGCATCTCCTCGACCCGCTTGCGGATGTCGGGCGCATGCCACCGGGCCACCTTCAGGCCGAATTCGATGTTCCTGCGCACGGTCATGTTGGGGAACAGGGCGTAGTTCTGGAAGACCATGCCCACGCCGCGCTTGTTGGGGTTGACGTTGACCACTTCGGTCCCGGCGATGCGGATGCTGCCCTCGCTGGGCGTCTCGAAACCGGCGATCATGCGCAGGGTCGTGGTCTTGCCGCAGCCGGAGCCGCCCAGGAACGAGACGAACTCGCCCTCCTCGCACGTCCAGGTCGAATCCGTTGACCACCGCGTTGCGACCGAACCGCTTGACCACGCCCTTCAGTTCAAGGAATGCCATTTATCTCTCCAGGATCAATGCGTTCCGCCGACGGTGGAGCCTGCTACGTGGCGGCTGGCGAACTGGATGAGGCCGATCAGGCCCCAGGTGAGCAGGAAGCTGAGAATGGCCAGGGCCGCCGGCTCGTAGGCCAGGTCGCGGCCGACCAGGGCCATGTAGGGGCCGAAGGCGGGCCAGGCCAGCATGACCGCGAGGGTGAGCTCGCCGATCACGATGGAGAAGGTGAGGAAGGCCGCGCTGAGCAGGGAGACCCGCATGTTGGGCAGGACCACCTTGAACATGATGGTGCCCCAGCCGGCGCCCAGGCTCTGGGCGGCTTCGGTGAGCCCGCGCAGGTCGATGGCCCGCAGTCCGGCGTCCACCGAACGGTAGATGTAGGGGAACGACAGCACCACGTAGCCGGCCACCAGCAGGAAGCGGCTCTGGACCAGCTGCACCGGCGGCGAGCTGTACATCCGGATCAGGCCGAAAACCAGCACGATCGGCGGGATGACGAAGGGCAACAAGGAGAAGGTTTCCACCACGGGTTTGGCCCAGGGGGCGCGCAGGTGGATCCAGATCACGGTGGGGATGATCAGGCACAGCCCGACGATGATGGTGAGGACCGCCATCTGCAGCGAGAAGCTGAAGGTCTCGAGGAACAGCGGGTCGGCGAAGACCCGATGGTAGGCCGCGAAGCTCAGCACCCCGCGCTTGCCGTGCAGCGAGAAGATGAAGGTCCCCAGCAGCGGGATGAAGAAGTACAGGAAACCGAAGAACAGCCATAGCCAGGCCCAGCCGCGCCGCGCCTTCATCGGAGCCACCGCGAGGCCCGCTTCTGCAGCGCAGTGTAGGCCAGGATGCAGGCGGTCATGACGATGACCATGCCGAAGGCCAGGGCGTAGCCGAGGTTGGGGTCATGCAGCACGTCGCCCTGGATCTGGGCGCCGATGAGGATCGGCACCAGGTTGCAGCATCCCGCCGGTGAGGGCGTAGGCGGTGGCGTAGGCGCCGAAGGCGTTGCCGAACAGCAGGATCATGCAGGAGAGCAGGGGCGGCGCCAGGATCGGCAGGCCGATGTGGATCCAGTACTGGGTCCTGGAGGCGCCGAGGCTTTCCGAGGCCTCCCGCCACTCCTTCTTCATCCCGTCCAGGGCCGGGGTGATGATCAGCACCATCAGGGGCAGCTGGAAGTACAGGTAGGTGAGGCAAAGGCCCCAGAAGCTGTACAGGTTGAACCCGTGCTCGTAGAGGTTGACCCCGAACACCGTCTTCAGCACCACGGTGACCATGCCGACGCGGCCCATGGTGGCGATGAAGGCGAAGGCCAAGGGCACCCCGGCGAAGTTCGAGGCGACCCCGGAAAAGGTCAGGAGGCCCGAGCGCAAGCCCTTGGGCAGGCCGCCCAGGGTCACCGAGAAGGCCAGCAGCAACCCGAACAGGCCGCCGACGATCGCGGTGACCGCGCTGACCTCGATCGTGACGAGGTAGCACTTGAGGATGTCGGGGCGGCCAGATGGGCGAGATTGGCCAAGGTGAACCCGCCTTCGGCATCCTGGAAGCTCCCCACCAGCAATGAGCCGGCGGGCAGGATCATGAATGCCAGGGCGAACAGGGCGAACGGGACGATGCCGAACCAGGCGCGCCGCTGCGACGAAGAGGGGCGCGCAGAGCGCGCGCCCCTCTGACCTGCAGGTTGAGCAGTCATAGCGTTGGATTACCTACTTTTTGGTAACGTTGACGTTGACGACCTTGTCCCAGTTCTCGGCGGTCGGCCTTCTTGGTGGCTTCCTGGTCCGCGATGCTGGGGAACATGGCCTTGACGTAGGCGGAGGCGGGCGGCAGCTTGGCGGCCAGGTCGGCCGGGATCACGTTGCGCTTGGCCAGGTCGTTGAACCGGACCGGGTGGCCGTAGCCCTTGAGCCAGAGCAGCTGGCCTTCGTCGGAGTAGAGGTATTCCATGTACAGCCGGGCCGCATTGGGGTGCGGGGCGTAGGCGCTGATGCGCCTGGATGTAGACGCCGGCCACGACGCCGGTGGCGGGGATGATGACGCCGATGTTGGGGTTGCCGGCGCTCTTGTCGCGGTTGCTCAGGGCGTTGTAGTCCCAGCGTACGGTGATGGGGGTTTCGCCGGAGGCGACGGTGCCGGGGACGGCGATGATGGGCACGAAGTTGCCGACTTCGTTCATCTTCTTGAAGAACTTAAGGCCGGGCATGATGTTCGAGAAGCTGCCCCCGTTGGCCAGAGCCGCGGCGGCCACGGTCAGGAAGGCCTGGTTGGAGGTGCGGGGGTCGCCGGCCAGGGCGACCTTGCCCTTGTACTCGGGCTTGAGCAGATCAGCCCAGTCCTTGGGCGGATTCTTCACGAGGTCGGTGTTCACTTCGAAGGCCAGGGCGCCGTAGTAGTCGCCGTACCAGTAGCCGTCCTTGTCCTTGACGTTGTCCGGGATGCTCTTCCAGGTCTTCACCATGTACGGGGCGACCAGCTTTTCGGCCTCCATCTGGGGACCGAAGGACAGGCCCACGTCCAGAACGTCGGGAGCCTGGCGGCCCTTGTTGTTCTTGTTGGCCTTGATCGCCTCGATCTCTTCACCCGAGCTGCCGTCCGGGTTGAGTTCGTTCAGCTTGATGCCGTACTTCGCGGAGAACTTGGTGAAGATCTCGCCGTAGTTGACCCAGTCGTGGGGGCAGGCGATGACGGTGAGCTCGCCTTCGGCCTTGGCGGCCTTGACCAGTTCGTTGAAATTCGCCGGGGCCTTGGTAAGCAAGGTCTGGGCGGAGGCGGCGGGCGATAGGGCGACCGCCAGGGTCGCGGCGAGGGCTGGACAGGAGAAGTCTTCATGCCTTTTCCTTTCGGTTCAGGGGCGTCCGGAACCGACCGGATCACCACAGGTGGAAGCAAGCACTGCTACTGATTCTGAGGGAGAGAGGAGCACGCGTGATAAGCACCGGCACTTGCATGGAACCAGGGCTCTATTAGGAGGATGAAGTGAACATATTTTATCACGATTCATTTTTCGCAACCTAAAATACCCGGGACATTTCTGTTGCCTTCCTGCTTCCTGGGGCGCCCTGTGACCAAAGGCTCTAACTCCCAGGCCGGGTGGCCGCCCCCATCCGATCGTGCGAAAATTGCAGTTCCCTCAGTTGCTGCGCCTAAACGACTCCGTGTGCGAAAGGATCCCCATGACCATCAAGCTCGAGAACCTCGGCAAGGCCGTGCTCGAAACCCAGTATGCCGTGCGCGGGCCGATCGTGGCCCGGGCCGGGGAGCTGGAGCGCGCCGGCCGGGAGATCATCTACTGCAACATCGGCAACCCCCAGGCGCTGGAGCAGAAGCCCCTCACCTACGTGCGCCAGATGCTGGCCCTGGCCCAGTACCCGGAGCTGATCCAGTCGGCCGCCGGCCTGTTCCCCGCCGACGTGCTGGAGACGGCCCAGGCAGCTGCTGGCGGGCTCCAGGCACGGCATGGGCGCCTATTCCGAAAGCAAGGGCGTGCGCTTCATCCGCGAGGCCGTGGCCCGGTTCATCAGCCAGCGGGACGGCATTCCGGCCGATCCCGAGGCCATCTACCTCACCGACGGCGCCTCCAAGGGTGTCCAGGCGGCCCTGCGGGTGCTCATCGGCGCGCCCAGCGACGGGATCATGATCCCCATCCCCCAGTACCCGCTCTACAGCGCCACCATCACCCTCTACGAGGGCCGGCAGGTGAACTTCTACATGGACGAGGCCAACGACTGGAAGCTGAGCCAGGCCATGCTGGAATCGAGCTTGCGGGAGGCCGAGGGCGCAGGGCGTCAAGGTGCGCGCCATCTGCGTCATCAACCCGGGCAACCCCACCGGCTCGGTCATGGACTGGGACAACATCGCCATGGTCATCCGCTTCGCCAAGGCGCACGGCCTGGCCATCCTGGCCGACGAGGTCTACCAGGAGAACGTCTACCTGCCCGGCGACCGGTTCGTCTCCTTCGCCAAGGTGCTCGACCGAGCTGGACGAGAAGGACGTCAGCCTGTTCAGCTTCCACTCCTGCTCCAAGGGCTACCTGGGCGAGTGCGGCCAGCGCGGCGGCTACATGGAGATCCGCAACGTCCCCGCCGACGTGGTGGCCCAGATCCTCAAGCTGCAGAGCGTGAGCCTGTGCGCCAACCTCACCGGCCAGATGACCACCTACTGCCTGGTCAACCCGCCCAAGCCCGGCCAGCCGAGCTATCCGCTGTTCGCCAAGGAGCGCGACGGCATCCTGGACGAGCTGAAGCAGCGGGCCGTGATCCTGGCCGAGGGGCTGAACCGGATCCCCGGCATCCAGTGCAACAAGGTGGCCGGCGCCATGTACTGCTTCCCCAGCGTCACCCTGCCCCCCGGGCCGCAGCGACGCCGACTACTGCATGAGCCTCCTGGAGGAGACCGGCATCTGCGTGGTGCCCGGATCGGGCTTCGGCCAGGCCCCGGGCACCGCCCACTTCCGCACCACCATCCTGCCGCCCACGCACAAGATGAGGCAGGTGGTGGAAAAGCTCGCCGCCTTCCACGTAGCCTACAAGTAGCTGGCCCACGGGAACCGGCGCAAGGCACGATCCCATGACCAGTCCCATCGCGCCGGCCACAACCCTCCATGTACCGGCCTGGGCACGAAGACGACGCACGCTCGTCGTCGCGAGCCTGGCCCACGCGCTGCACGACGGCTACACGGACACGATTTTCGTGCTGCTTCCGGTGTGGCAGGCGGAATTCCGCCTCGGCTACGGGATGGTCGCCATGCTGCGTGGACTGTACGCAGGGGCCATGGCCGGGCTCCAGGTGCCCGCGGGCGCCCTGGCAAATCGCATGGGCGGCCGGGTGGTCCTGGCGGTGGGCACCGCACTCGCGGCCCTGGGCTATATGCTGGCGGGGTTCACCGGCAGCCTGCCCGGGCTCTGCATCGCCCTGGCGGCGGCCGGCGCCGGTTCCAGCACCCAGCACCCGGTGGGCTCTGCAGCGGTTGCGCGGGCGTATGGAACCCAGGCGCGGGGGCCTCTGGGGGTCTACAATTTCAGCGGCGATCTGGGCAAGGCGGCCTTTCCCGCCGCTGCCTCGCTGCTGCTGATGCGCCTGCCCTGGCGTGGTGCGCTGTGGCTGATGGCGGCATTCGGCCTGGCCACCGCCCTCGCCATCGGCCTGCTCATGCCGGCGTCGCGGCCCGGGCAGGTCCGGAGGCCGGAAACCGCCTGCCGGGGCGGAGGCCGGGGAGGGTTCCCGCTGCTGTTCGCCATCGGGGTCATCGACACCGCGGTGCGCATGGGCCTGCTGACCTTCTTGCCGTTCCTGCTCAAAGCAAAGGGCGCTTCGCTGCCCGCGGTGGGTCTGGGCCTGGCCATGGTGTTCCTGGGCGGCGCCGGAGGCAAGTTCACCTGCGGCTGGCTTGGCGGCCGGCTCGGAGTACTCTGGACGGTCGTCATCACCGAAGGTGGAACGGCTGCGGCCATCCTCCTGGTGCTGGCGCTACCGCTGTCGCCGGCCCTGGCGGTGCTGCCCCTGCTGGGCATCATGCTGAACGGCACCTCTTCCGTGCTTTACGGCACCGTTCCGGAACTGACCGCCTCCGACCAGGTCGAGCGCTCCTTCGCCCTGTTCTACACTGGCACCATCGGCGCCGGAGCCATCTCCCCGGTGTTCTATGGGCTTCTCGGGGACTCGGTCGGGGTGACTTGGGCCACTGCTGCCACTGCCGTCACTGCCTTGGCCACGCTGCCCTTGGCCGTGGCGCTGGCGCCGCACCTCGCCAAGGATCGAGGCCGGTTCACCTGACCCGGATCCGAAGCAGGCGGCTGAAGAAGAACTTGGCCACACAAGTCGTGGCAATGTCGATCAAATTCCCACCATCTCGGATCAACGGGTCTTACGGCAAGCAGCCTGCAAAATGTGGACGGCAGGCAGCACCAATCCGTCCGGGGAATCGATGAAATTGTTGGGCGGAGTGATTTGAGACATTCCAGTGATGGGAAAGAATTTTCTAGCATACCACTCCAAGATGGATTTAAATGGGGAATGGATTATATTTCTAGAAGTATGATACGGATAAGTCTCTCTACTGTCCTGCCAGCGGCGATTCTTTCGCTGCTTGGTATTCTGTGCATGATCGGGCTCCTGTCGTTGGCTGGGCTTATAGCTTGAGACGCGGCGATGAACACGGGCTGGATGCTGTCCAGGGTTTGCTTCCAGTGCCCATCATAGATCTCGCGAGGACCCAGAGGGATGCGAGGGCTCCCCGAAACTCTGGATGCCAACCGCACCAGGCTCCGGGCCTGCTTCAGCCTGAAATATGAATAGAGAAATCTCCACGGTCTGTCTGAGGGCAAGGACGTTTGGAGAAAGCGGTGCTGAAGCAGAGCCAGCAGAGTGAGCAGCCCCGCATCACCACCCATCACCAGTGGCCCGCCAAAGGGCCAGGATCGGGGTGGACCGTGTGCTTCCAGAAGGTCCCCAAAAGATGTATATTTAATATATATCAAATAAAGTATGCACATTCTGCAAAAAAAAGTTGCAAACTTTGCCCGATTGCATTGCAATTACTCATGAATTATTGCCGAGGTTGATTCATGAAGGGCGTCCAGGCTGAGCTTCTCAAAAAAACGGGGACCTCAGATCCACCAAAATCCATGTCGAATTGCCCAGGGCAGACTTGGGAAGGATCGAGGCCTACCAAGGAGATCTCCCCCGGGAATTGGGTCAATATTACCTACTTGTTCAGCAGGCGCCACAATGGGAATTACTCACGTTGACATGATCCTTCGGATCGCAATTGGGGCCACACTCGGTGGGACCATTGGAATGGAAAGGGACCGGCACGGCCGCCAGGCGGGACTGCGCACCCATCTCATCGTGGCCATGGCTTCCGCAACTTTCATGGTAGTGTCGGCCCACTTTGAATTTTTCCAGAATTATGGGAATGCTCAAGGGATATCTACAGACCCTTCCAGAATCGCTGCTTCGGTTGTGACCGGAATCGGATTCCTGGCTGGGGGTGCCATCCTAAAAACGGGCCTGACGGTGCAAGGGCTGACCACCGCTGCGGGGCTCTGGCTGGTGGCCTCGATCGGGTTGTGCGCAGGGGCAGGCATGTATCCTGAAGCATTGGCGTCAACCATATTAGGATTAGCAGCTCTAACATTTGTCCGTAAATTCGAGAGTAAAAAAGATAGAGTGATGCGTCGGAAGGTTTCGGTAATCTTTGCCAATAAAACGGAAGCGATCCCCCGGCTGTTCACGGCCCTGGGCAAGGGCCAGGCGGTGGTGACCGAATACGATTTCGAGAAGCGCCCGGGTGAATCAAACTCCAGGATCACCTTCGAGGTCGAATTCCCCAATGTGCTCGGTACCGCCGCCCTCATCACCCTCTTGGAATCGCAACCCGGAGTTTCGGGAATCCAAATCCACCAATTTTCCTGATTAACAAAAATTTCGATTGGGGCAGGCCATGACCGTTTCCATCACTGATGAGATCATTGACGCCATCATCCGGAACCAAGGGTGCCAGATGGATCGCCCCGAAAAAGCGCAGAGGCTTCTGCCGTGGGGAGCCACGAATCTTGCTGCATTGAAGCCGGATTGGGAGACTTTGTTTGCCATCACCAAGGATGACCTCACACATGGCAGGTCTGACTGTGGTCGCTAAAGGAAATGCCAAGAATGCGGTGGCCTTGGGGGGTGAATGATGGATATCGCGGCGATGACCCGGTTCCCACCGAATTCGGTGGCATTCAAGCTCACCGTCTCCCTTGCGATTGGTATGCTGGTCGGCTTCGAGCGTGAATCCGCAAGCAAGGATGCCGGAATCCGGACCTTCGGCCTGACGGCAATGCTGGCGGCCTTGACCATCATGATCTCCCCTGCGTTCTGCATGGTCGCCTTGGGCGGCGTGATCGTCCTGGTGGCACTGTTCAACGTGGGCAGCATGAAGGCCAACCATACCCTGGAGATCACCACGGCGGCGGCCCTGCTGGTCACTTTCGTTCTTGGCGCGCTGGTCGGGCTCGGGCACAGTTTCACCCCTGTCGCCGGGGGGATTCTGATGACCCTCCTGCTCGCATGGAAGGTCGAGCTGAAAAGGTTCGCCGGCGGGGTCACGATGGATGAACTGCGCAGCGCCGTGCTGTTGGGCCTGATCGGGCCCGTGATCTACCCGATCCTGCCCGACCGCTTCATCGACAGCTGGCAGCTGGTGAACCTGCGCGAGGCCTGGGTGACCGTCGTGGTGATCGCCGGCATCGCTTTCGTGAACTATGTGCTGCTCCGCCTGTACGGCAACCGCGGATTGTTCTGGACGGCCTTCCTGGGCGGGCTGGTCAACAACCGGGCCGCGATCGCAGAACTGATGAACATCGTCGACGGAACGAGGATCGTGGGGGTGGTCCTGTTTGCGACCCTGGCCATGTTCCTGCGCAATATCTTCCTCCTGGCCCTGTTCGCGCCCAGGGCTCTGTACATCGCCCTGGGTCCGCTGCTGGCCATGGCGGTGGTCTCCCTGCTCATCCCCACCGGCAGCAAGAACGGGGATCCCGGGAAGGAACTGACCTTGACCTCGCCGATCTCCCTGCGCCGGGTGCTCACCTACGGCACCCTGTTCCTCGGGATCCAGGTGGCCGGCACGCTCGCGGAGCGGTTCTTCGGGGCCGGTGGATTCATGGCCGCCAGTTGCTTCAGCGGAATGGTCAGCAGCGCCAGCGCCACCGCCGCCGCCGCCAATCTCAGCGCCGCCATGAAGATCACGCCCGCCCTGGCCGGGACGGCGACCGTCATCGCCTCCATGGCGAGCCTGTTGACCAACCTGCCGCTGATCTTCAAACGGGTGCCGCGCCCGGTCCTGTTCAAATTGTCCCTGTCGACCGCGCTCCAGGTCGCCATCGGGATCGGGGTGCTCGCCGGCCAGCGCTTCCTTCTGCATTTCTGAAGGGCCCGCCCGATCTGGGACCGGCTGCGCACTTCCTGGAACTTCCGCCGGGATGAAGCACCCAAAAGGGGGAGAGCTTCATTCCAGGGGGAGGGCCCATGGGACGTCAGGTGTCCCGCAGGGAATTTCTGCAAACCGCTTCCATGGCAGCTGCCGGAGCCTCGGGCTGGCTGCCTTCGGTCCGGCTGGGGCGGGAACGGGCGGCCCTTGTCCAGCCGCCCGCGTTCCCTGATCAGATCTCCTTGTATCAGCAGGCCTACGAGAACTGGTCGGGGGAGATCTTCGTCCCGGACGTATGGACCAGCGCGCCGCGCACGGCGGACGAAGTGGTGGAGATCGTCAACTGGGCCCACGGCGCCGGCTGGAAGGTCCGGCCCAAGGGGCGCAGCCACAACTGGTCGCCCATCCTGCTGCCCGGTTCCTCCAGCGGCTCCGGCTTCCTGCTGGTGGACACCACCCAGCACCTGACCCGCTTCGCCGTCGATGCCGGCGGAACGCCCGCCATCGTCACCGCCCAGACCGGGGTGAGCCTGGACGTGCTGCTGGAAGTCGTGGGCGCAGCCGGGCTGGGCTTCACCACCACCCCCGCGCCGGGCGACGTGACCCTGGGCGGAGCGTTGGCGGTGGACGGCCACGGCGCCGCCATCCCGGCCGACGGCGAGGCCCCGATACCGGGCAAGGGCTTCGGCTCCCTGTGCAATGCCGTGCTCGCGCTCACGGCCGTGGCCTGGGACGGCGGCCGCTACCGGCTGCGCCGGTTCCGGCGCAGCGAACCGGAGATCGGCCCGCTGCTCACCCACGCGGGCCGGGCCTTCGTCACCGAGGCCACGCTGCAGCTGGGCGACGATGTGAACCTGCGCTGCCGCAGCTATTTCGACGTCACCGCCGGCGAACTGTTCGCCCCGCCGGGACAGGCCGGGGAGAGCAGCTTCCAGGCCCTGGCGGCGGCCAACGGGCGGGTGGAGGCCATCTGGTTCCCGTTCACCGCCGCGCCCTGGCTCAAGGTATGGTCGCCCGCCCCGGAACGGCCCTGGCCGAGCCGGGAGGTGTCGGCCCCCTACGCCTACACGTTCGCCAACTGGATGACCGCCGACCAGGACCGGTTCGTCGACCAGGTCCTCAGCGGCGATCCTTCGTGCACCCCCGCCTTCCAGAACCTGGAGATGGCGGCGGTGGGCTCGGGCCTGATCCTCACCGGCACCTGGGACATCTGGGGCCCCTCGCGCCTGTCGACCCTCTACGTGAAGCCGACCACCCTGCGCCTGGCCGAGAACGGCTACGCCGTGCTCACCCGCCGGAGCGACATCCAGCGGGTGGTGAGCGAATATTGCGCCGCGGTGGGCGACCTGCTGGCCCAGTACCGGGACCGGGGCGAGTACCCCATGAACGGACCCGTGGAAATCCGGGTCACCGGGCTCAACCGGGCCTCGGAGGTCGCGCTGGAGGGGGCGCAGGAACCCTGGCTGTCGGCGCTCCGGCCCCGGCCCGACCACCCCGATTGGGACTGCGCGGTCTGGCTGGACGCCCTGACCTTTCCCGGCACCCCGGGGGAGAACCGGTTCAAGACCGATCTGGAGGACTGGATGCTGGCCAACTTCGCCGGCGACTACGCGGGGGTGCGGGTGGAGTGGGCCAAGGGCTGGGGCTACACCCCGGAAGGGGCCTGGCGCAGCGGGGCGATGCTGGACCGGGTCATTCCGGATTCGTTCAGCGCCGGGCAGGCGCCGGGCGAGGGCTGGAACGCGGCGGTGACGGCCCTGGACCGTCTCGATCCGGCCAGGGTGTTCAGCAATCCCTTCCTGGACCGGCTGATGCCCGCGCCAGCCAATCCGCCCGGCTGACGCCGCACAGGAAGGAATCCACCGGCCGGCCGCGCTTGGTCCTGTCGTTCTGCAGGTATTCCTCGAAGCGCAGCCCGGCCTTCTTCATCAGCCGGTAGGCGGCGATGTTCTCCGGGCGGCACCGGGCCCAGATGCGCCGCAGCTCCAGGTGGAGGAAGCCGAATTCGACCAGGGCCAGGGCCATCTCGGTGCCCAGTCCCTGGCCCCAGGCCAGGCGGTGCAGGGTGCAGCCCAGTTCCGCGGCGCGGGCGTCCTGCGGGTCCGGAACCAGGCTGGCGTTCCCGACCAGGGCGCCGGTGTCCTTGAAGATGGCGGCGAGATGGTATTCCCGGCGCGGCCCCCGGCGTCCGGCGGCGATGGCCTGGCCGATGAATGCCCGGGTCTCCGCTTCGGAGTTCGGGCCCCAGTCGGCGTACCGGACCACCTCCAGGTCACGGGCGTAGGCGTGCACCTGGGGCCAGTCCTCATCCTGTAGATTGCGCAACAACAAGCGCGGTGTCTCGATCGGCAGCGGCATCGTCCCCTTCCTGACCCATGGATGCCGTGAATCAATAATAAATTCCTGTCCACCACCTCCATCCTGATCCGCCACCTCGGCCTCGCCTACCACCTGCCGGTGCTGATCCTCCTGGGGGTGGCGGCGCTGCGGGGCGATTCGTAGCCGCAGTCGGGACCGGACCTCAGACCTCCAGTCGGGTCCGCTTCGGCGCCATGGCGAGGTAGACGCCAGTCAGCACGATGGCGCCCCCGGCCCATTGCAGAATGCCAAGGCGGTCGCCCAGGATGAAATACCCGGCGACGGCAGCCACCACCGGGATGAGGTTGATGAACAGGCTCGCCTTCCCCACACCGAGGTGAGCGATGGTGGCCACGATCAGCCAGAAGGCCACGACCGAAACCATCAATCCGAGATAGAGCACATTGAACACCACGATCGGCGTGGGCCAGCGCCAGCCGGCGGATTCCCCGATGGCGAAAGGGATGCAGAAAAGGGTTCCGTACAGGCACTGCCAGAAGGTGATGCTCAGCCGCCCGCAGCGGCCCGCCACCCGGTGGGTCGCGAGGGAGTAGGCGACCCAGGCGATGACCGCGCCGAACATGTAGAGGTAGCCCTTGAGCGAGGAAGGGGAGGCGATGGAAGGCTGGATGACGATGAGGGCGACCCCGGCCACGGACAGCAGCGATCCCGCATAGACCCGCCTGGAGAGCCGGGTGCCGAGGAATACCCGGTCCGCGATGACCGATGCGATGGGCACGGTGGCGATGATGAGGGCGGATTCCGAGGCCGAGAGTTCCAGGAGGCCATGGTTCTGGCAGTAGTAGAACAGGGTGATGCCCAGGATTCCCGCCAGGGCCAGAATGGGCCCGTCCCGCGGCGCGACGCGCAGGTCCTCCCCGGCCAGCAGGGCGATCGGCGGCAGCGCCAGGCAGGCGATGCCGAACTGCACCGTCGCCAAGGTCATTGGCGGTATCGCCGACACTGCCACCTTGGTGCTCAGGAAGGAGATGCCCCAGAGGACCGCGGCCAGGATGCCAAAGAGGCTGGCCGCACGGTGGCGGGCCACGAGATGCGCTGCCTTTGCCATCTGTGGGATTCCTTCGGGGAATTGCTGCTGCTGAATCGGGGTTGGATGGATTATTGATTGAATCGCCGGGCTTCGGCATGCCGAATTTACAGAAACGTAACCCGATGGTAACACCCGGCCCCTACCCTACGGGCACGCTCCGGCTGTGTGCCCGGGAGTTTGCCATGCCCACCCAAGAGCACGACTCCACGCCTCGCGAAAGCTCATTGAGGATGTACTTCGATCTATGGAACCTCGCGCTGGTCCTGCTCGGGGTCACCCTCGTGCTGCTCCTGAGACCTTCCTGGCTTTAATGACGGCGTTACGGAAAATGGCCGCGTTTGTCGCACCGGCGAAACACCCGCGGGTCAGAGTCGGTTGGAAGAAACCAACCCCCTCAGCCAAGGAGCGTCCCCATGACCGTGCGCCAGAAGATCGTATCCCTCATGACCCGGCTGGCCCTTGCGGCCGCCGCCAGCGCCTGCGTGGCGCAGACCCCGATCACCGTCTACACCGCCCTGGAAGCCGACCAGATCCAGGCCTACGAGCAGTCGTTCAACAAGGCTTATCCCGATGTGAAGATCAAGTGGGTGCGCGATTCCACCGGCATCATCACCGCCAAGCTGCTGGCCGAGAAGGCCGCGCCCCAGGCCGACGTGGTGATGGGCCTGGCCGCCTCCTCCCTGCTCCTGATGGAGAACGAAGGCATGCTGCTGCCCTACGCTCCCAAGGGCGTGGAAAAGCTCAGCAAGAAGTACGTCAGCGAAAAGAACCCGCCCACCTGGGTCGGCATGGACGTCTGGGCCGCCACCATCTGCTTCAACACGGTGGAAGCCGCCAAGCTGGGCATCAAGAAGCCCGAAAGCTGGAACGACCTGCTCAAGCCTGAATTCAAGGGCAGGATCGTGATGCCCAACCCCGCCTCCAGCGGCACCGGCTACTTCGACGTGAGCGCCTGGCTGAAGATGTTCGGCAGCGAGCAGAAGGGCTGGGAGTACATGGACAAGCTGCACGAGAACATCGGCGTCTACGTCCACTCCGGTTCCGCGCCCGGCAAGATGGCCGCCGCGGGCGAATTCCCGATGGGCATCACCTTCGAGTACCGCGCCGCCACGCTCAAGGCCGACGGCGCGCCCATCGACCTGGTGTTCCCCAAGGAGGGCCTGGGCTGGGACCTGGAAGCCACCGGCATCATGAAGGGCACCAAGCACCTGGACGCCGCCAGGAAGCTCTGCGACTGGTGCGCCTCCAAGGACGCCAACGAACTCTACAAGGCCAACTTCGCCATCGTCGCCTATCCGGGCGTGGCCAAGCCCCTGCCCAACCTGCCCACCACCTTCGAGTCCATGCTGGTCAAGCAGGACCTCAAGTGGTCGGCCGCCAACCGCGACCGCATCCTGGCCGAGTGGACCAGGCGCTACGACGGCAAGTCCGCGAAGAAATAACCGAAGCCAAGGCGAGGGTGAGCGAATGTCCGGATTCCTGAACGTCCAAGGTATCGTCAAGCGCTTCGGATCCTTCACCGCCCTCGCCGACATCAACCTGCAGGTGGCCAAGGGCGAGTTCATGTGCCTGCTGGGCCCTTCGGGCTGCGGCAAGACCACCCTGCTGCGGATCATCGCCGGCCTCGAGACCCAGAACGCCGGGACGGTGGCGGTGGAAGGCCGGGACATCAGCCACCTGCCCCCCGCCCGGCGCGATTACGGAATCGTCTTCCAGAACTACGCCCTGTTCCCGAACCTGAACGTCGCGGAGAACATCGGCTACGGCCTCCGGTCCGGTCGGGCGGCGCGCCGCGCGCGGGTCGAGGAGCTCCTGGCGCTGGTCGGCCTGTCCGGCAACGAGCGCAAGTATCCCAGCCAGCTTTCCGGCGGCCAGCAGCAGCGGGTGGCGCTGGCCCGGGCCCTGGCCAGCCTGTCCCAGCATGCTGCTGCTGGATGAGCCGCTGTCGGCGCTGGATGCCCGGGTCAGGGTCCAATCTGCGCCTGGAGCTCAAGCAGCTGCACCAGCAGCTGGGGATCACCACCATCATGGTCACCCACGACCAGGAGGAGGCGCTCAGCCTGGCCGATACCGTGGCGGTGATGGACCACGGCACCCTCGAGCAGGTGGGCACCCCCGAGCAGATCTACCACCAGCCGGCTTCGCGCTTCGTGGCGGACTTCGTGGGGCATTCCAATTTCCCGCCGGTGAAGGTCCGGGCCGACGGCAAGGTCGAGCTGGCGGGGCAGGAGATCCCGGTCCTGGGGGCCTACCCCGCCGGGAACGCCCGGTTGTTCTGCCGGCCGGAGGACATCCAGGTCGGGTCTCATTCGGGCGCCGCCAGGCTGATGGCCATGGTGGAAAGCCTGGAGTTCCTGGGGCCGGTGCGCCGGGCCACGCTGCGCCTGGAACAGGCGAGGGAAATCGTGCTGCGGGTGGACCTGAGCGCCAAGGACCCGGGGATCTCGGCTGGCCAGGTGGTGCCCCTGGCCTTCCCCTCCGAGCGCATGCGGCTGTTCGCCGATGAAGCCGTATGAAGTCCGGCGGCCCCATCCTGACCGGGGATGAGCGCCTGGCCCAGTTCATGGCCATCGGGATGGCCGCCCTGCTCCTGCTCTTCCTGGCCTGGCCCCTGGGGGAGATCCTGGTGAAGGCGCTGCAGGGGCCCGAAGGCCAGTTCATCGGCCTGCACAACCTGCGCGTGCTCGCCACCGATCCCCATCTGCTGCAGGCGGCCTGGAACAGCTTCTACCTCGCGGTCATCGCCACGGCGCTGGTGGTGCCCACCGCCCTGGTCTTCGCCTTCGCCCTGGCCCAGGCCAGGATCCCGGCCAAGCCGCTGTTCAAGGTCATCGCCCTCAGCCCGCTGCTGACGCCTTCCCTGATGCCCGCCATCTCGCTGGTCTACCTGTTCGGCAACCAGGGCATGCTCAAGGCCTGGATGCACGGGGTGCCGATCTACGGGCCCGTGGGCATCGTCCTGGGCGAATGCTTCTACACCTTCCCGTACGCCCTGCTGGTTCTGCTGACCGCCCTCAGCATCTCCGACGCCAGGCTCTACGAGGCCGCCGAGGTGCTGGGCGCCAACCGCTTCCGGCGCTTCATGACGGTGACGGTGCCCACCATCCGCTACGGCCTGACCTCGGCCTGCCTCATCGTCTTCACCCTGGTGGTGACCGATTTCGGCGTGCCGATCGTGGTGGGCGGGCAGACCAACGTCCTGGCCATGGAAGCCTACAAGCAGGTGCTGGGACAGCAGAATTTCCAGAAAGGCGCGGCGGTCGGGCTGGTGCTCCTGCTGCCGGCGGTGCTGGCCTTCGCGGCGGAGCGCTGGCTGGCCCGGGGCCGGGGCGGCACCTTCAGCGGCAGTTCGGTGGCCTACGTGGCCAAGCCCAACGCGTTGCGGGACGGGGTGCTCTGGTTCCTGTGCGCGGCGGTGTCGGTGTGCCTGCTGGCCCTGATCGGCACGGCCGTCGTGGCCTCCTTCATCAAGCTCTGGCCGTACCACCTGAACCTGACGCTCAAGCACTACGATTTCGCCAACATGGACGGCGGCGGCTGGCTGGCGTTCCGCAACAGCCTCAAGCTGGGCGCGCTGACCGCGGTGGTCGGGTGCGCGGTGATCTTCACCGGCGCCTACCTGGCGGAGAAGACCCCGGCGCACCGTCCGGTGGCGTCCCTGATCCAGTCGCTGGCGCTGACCCCCATGGCCGTGCCGGGGCTGGTGCTGGGCCTGGGCTACGTGTTCTGCTTCAACCGGCCCGGCAACCCGCTGCACAATCTGTACGGGACCATGGCGATCCTGGTCATTTCCACCGTGGTGCACTTCTACACCACCGGCCACATGGCCATCATGACCTCCCTGCGCCAGATCGACGGCGAGGTGGAGTCGGTGGCCAGGAGCCTCCAGCGGCCCTGGTGGACCACCTGCCGGCGCGTCACCCTGCCCATCACCCTGCCGGCCCTGCTGGACGTGGCCCGGTTCCTGTTCGTGTCGGCCACCACCACCGTGAGCTGCGTGATCTTCCTGTACACCCCCGACACCGTGCTGGCCTCGGTCGCCGTGCTGAACATGGACGACGCCGGCGACACGGCTTCGGCCGCGGCCATGGCCAGCCTGATCGTGGCCACCTCCCTGGCGGTGACCCTGGCGCTCAACGGCCTCGGCTGGCTGCTGAGCCGCCGGGCCCAGGCCTGGCGCAGGCAGCCGGCGACATAGGACCTAGCTATCCTGGAGCCCACCATGCGCGACCCGATCCTGCTCACCCCCGGACCCCTGACCACCTCCCTGGCCACCAAGGTGGCCATGCTGAACGACTGGGGCTCCTGGGACGCCGAGTTCAACGCCCTCACGGCCCAGGTGTGCCGGCGCCTGGTGGCGATCGTGGACGGCCAGGAGACCCTGGTCTGCGTGCCCCTGCAGGGCTCCGGCACCTTCGCGGTGGAAGCGGCCATCGGCACCCTGGTGCCCCGGGACGGCAAGCTGCTGGTCCTGGTGAACGGCGCCTACGGCGAGCGCATGGCGCGCCTCACCGAAGCCATGGGCACGGCGCTCACCGTCCTGGATTTCGGCGAGACCAGCCCGGTGGACCCGGAGCGGGTGGCCGCGTGCCCTGGCCCAGGATCCGGCCATCAGCCACGTCGGCGTCATCCACTGCGAAACCAGCACCGGCATGCTGAACCCCCTCGAGGCCATCGCCCGGGTGGTCCAGGCCGCCGGCCGGCGCCTGATCGTGGATTCCATGAGCGGCTTCGCGGTCCTGCCCCTGTCGGTGCGGGACATCGCGGTGGAGGCGGTCATCGCCTCCAGCAACAAGGGGCTCGAAGGGGTGCCCGGCATGGGCTTCGTGCTGGCCGACCGGGAGGCCCTGCTGCGGGCCCAGGGACGTTCCCGCTCCCTTTCCCTGGACCTCTACGACCAGCATGTCTACATGCAGAAGACCGGCCGCTGGCGCTTCACCCCGCCGACCCACGTGGTGGCCGCCCTGTCCGCGGCCCTGGACCAGTACGACGCCGAAGGCGGCCGCCCGGGCCGGCTGGCCCGCTACACGGCCAACTGCGGGCGGCTCCTGGCCGGCCTGGCGCAGCTCGGGCTCAAGCCGTTCCTGCCCACGGAGATCCAGGCGCCCATCATCGTCACCGTGTGCGCGCCGGAGCACCCGGGCTACGCCTTCCGCGACCTCTACGAGCGGGTGAAGGCCTCCGGCTTCATCCTCTACCCGGGCAAGCTGACCCGGATCGAGACCTTCCGGGTAGGCTGCATCGGCGCCATCGGCAGCGCGGAGATCGACGCCGCGCTCGCCGCCATCGGCCTGGCCATGGCGGCCATGGGCATCCGCCACAGCCGGATGTGAGCGGCGCGGACCACGTCGCCTTCCGTGTCCCCGGCTCACGCCCTGTCCGCTTCGAAGGGTCGCGTGCGCGACCCTTCGAAGCATGAAAAAAGTCAGCGAATCAAGTCGCATGAGCCTTTCCTTGAGCGGGGCCGGCGAAGGTGAAACCCGGTCGAAGGTAAAGGTCGAAGCCCGTTTCGTAGGGTCGCGCCAGCGACCCATAGGAACGGACAGGGCGTGATGGAGGGTCCCGCACCTTTCTAAGCTACGAAGCGCGGACCCTCGGTCGCCTTCTGGCGGATGAAGGCTTCAACCGCCCCGTGGTCGGCGCGGCCGGGCTTCTTCTCCCAGGGGCTGGGGCGGTGCCAGAGGTCCAGCATGTCCTCGGGGCAGCCCACCTGGTCGTAGATGCGCTCCACCGCCACCGCCAGGGCCTCGGGGGTCAGGGGGGAGGCCAGGGCGTCCATCAGCAGGGCCACTCGCCAGCGGTCCTGGGCGTTGGCCCAGCGGCTGCCGCCGGGCCTCGGGGCCTTGCCGGCGGCTTCGGTGGCGGCGTCCCAGAGGGCCGCCTCGAAGCGCTCGAGGTCCGCGCCTTCCAGGCCGGCCAGGCGGCGGCAGGCGGGGCCTTCCCAGGCGCGGGGCCGGGCCCAGGCCTGGATGTCGGTGGGGCCGAGCAGGCCGAAATCATGGCCGACGACGATCTCGTCCCACCCGATCGACTGGCCGGGGTTGGACTGGCGTTCCAGCAGGGCGATCAGCATGGCGTGCCTCCGTTCAGGCGAGCAGTTGCAGGGCGAGGTGGGCGCCCACCCGGGCCGATTCATCCGCACCGGCAAGGGTGGGCGCCAGTTCCATGACGTCGGCCCCGACCCACGGCGCCGGCCACCGGTGCACGAGGCGGAGCAGGGAGTAGAGCTCGGGGACGGTGAGCCCGGCCGGCACCGGCTCGGCCACCGCCGGGCAGCAGGAGGGGTCCAGCACGTCCAGGTCCAGGGAGACGTAGGAGGGGCCGCGGCCCACCCGGGCGATGTCGCCCTGGAGCTGGGAGGCCAGATGCCCGTCCCGGAGGTCCCAGGGCGTCCACATGTGCACCCCGGCGTCGGCCAGGAAGACCAGTTCCTCGCTGTCGTGGCGGGGGGCCCGCAGGCCGATCTGGACGCTGCGCCGGGGGTCGATCAGGCCTTCCTGGATGGCCAGCCGCACCCAGGTGCCGTGGTGGGTGTCACCCCACGGGCCGGGGGCCCCGGCGTCGGGGTGGGCGTCCAGGTGGAGCAGCCCCAGCGGGCCGTGGGCGCGGGCGTGGGCCCGGAGCGCGCCCAGGGTCATGAGGTGGTCGCCGCCCAGCATCAGGCTCCTGGCCCCCTGCCGGCCCCACGCCGCGACGGTGAAGTCCACGGCGTCCAGGGCCTCGTTGATGCTGAAGGGACGGGTGGGGATGTTGCCGCCATCCACCCAGTGCAGGGCGGCGACGCCCCGGCTGTCCTCCTCGTGCCCCTGCAGGCGCAGGGGCATCGGCGTCCGGCCCAGGCCCAGGGAGGCGGCGCGCAGGGCCCAGGGCCCCATGCGCGCGCCCGGGCGGTTGAGCACGCCGCCGTCGAAGGGCGCGCCCAGGATCACGCCCGGCACGGGCTCCGGCTCCATGCGCAGGCTGAGCCCGAGGAAGGGGGTGAGCCCGGAGCGCAGGGTGGTGAACAGGTCTTCAGACGGCATTCGCGACCTCAAAAAGGGGTTCCATTTGATTCCTGATGAGCCGCACCCATTGCTCCTCGTCGGGGCACTCCACGGGGTCCAGGATCCGCCCGGGACGGACCGTGACGCGGGTGCGGCGCGACTGGGCCATGGTCCTCAGGTGCGGCAGCAGGCTCTGGTCGCCCACCCAGGGGTAGTCGGCATCCTCGGCCACCAGGCGGAAGGTGAGGGTCTTGACGCCCAGGCGGTAGGCCATGCGCAGGCCGCCCTCGTAGAGAGGCGCCAGGGCCGGGCCGCGGGTGGTCGTCCCTTCGGGGAACAGCAGCACGTCCTCGCCGGCCCGCAGGTCCTGGCACATGCGCCGGAGGGCGCCGGCGCGGCTGAACAGGTTCTCCCGGTTCACGAAGCGCAGGCCCGCCTTGAGGGCGCCGGGGCCGATGCCGGGGTAGCCGGCGACTTCGGATTTGGCCAGCACCTGGGACTGGCGCAGGCTCAGGTAGACCAGCGGGTCCACCCAGCTCAGGTGGTTGGAGAGCCAGAGCTGGGCGCCGCCCGGAAGCTCTCCCGCCAGCGCCACCTCGATCCCCAGCGCCGCCAGGGTCCGGCTGGCCCAGCGCTGCAGGCATACCCGGGCGGGCTGGGCGCCCTGCAGGCAGCCCAGGGCCCAGGCCGTCCCGGCGAATGCCCGGGCGAGCCGGAGGAGCGGGACCGGATGGCCTGCGGGGTACGGGCGGGAAGGGTTCAAGAGACCAGCCTGAGCCGGGTGTAGCGTTCGCGGATGCGCTCCAGGTCGCGCTTGTCGATCACCGACCAGAGGCGCAGGTCGCCGGGGAAGTAGAAGTCCCGCGCCTCGGCCACCACCCGCGCGCCCAGGGACTGGTGCACGCTGCGGGCGTCCTTGTTGTCGGGCTCCACCAGGAACCGGCACTCGTCCATGTCCTCGGTCAGGAGCTTCCTGACCATGGCGCGGATCAGGAGGTAGTTGGCCCGCCCCTTCTGGAAATCGGGGTGGACCGCCAGCGTGGCGCAGTAGTTCACCTTGCCGCAGGGGAAGTTGAGCACGTATCCCACCGGCCGGTCGCCGTGGAGGGCGATGAAACACCATTCGGAATAGAGGTTGGTGCACAGGCGCAGGTAGTGCGGGCACAGCTTGCCGGCGGAATCGTCGCTGAAGATCTCGGTCTCCAGCCGCTGGAGCAGGGTGAAGTCATCGTGGACCAGGGTGCGGATGGTGAAACGCTCCCCTTCCTGGGGCAGGGGGGTCAGGGTCGGAATGGACTCTGCATTCATGAGGGACCTCCTGGGTAAAACAATGGAGTTCCGGTGTTAACAAGCGGTGCCAGACCTGTGCGCGGCTGGACATTCCATGGAACAAACGGGTAATGAAACGTTACTTAATGGTGACGGGTTCCTCCATGACGCCCGGGTTCGTCGTTTCCGGACCGCTGGCGCGGTCCGTCACCGACGGAGGCGGCAGGGGTTCGGGCGTGGCTGTTCCACCCTCGCGGGGTTCGTTTCCGAAACCATTTAGAATGGGCCTGGCTCTACCGGCGCTTAAAAGTTGGCGAGGCGCTTGGTGACCTTTCGCCGAAGGTCATCTTCAGCTTCCAGGGAGGCAACCATTTCGCCGGCCACATTGGTCAGACGCGCGAGATCTTTCCTGGTGATCTCCTGCTGGTCCCGGAAAACGGTAACCGACTCGAAATCAATCCCAAACCGAAGGAATCGTTCAAGAATAAGAGTCGTCAGCCTTGCCTTGTCCCGGCCTGGGACCGCAAAAATGAAAAGCGGAACCTTCCCGCCTGGGATCATGAAATCGACTGGGTAGTCCTCTGCATTCTCAATTGCTTCAACAATGAAATTGCTTTGAATGGATTCAAAGGGGACGATTCTGACCAGGGACTCCTTTACGTCTTCGTAAAAGGTCTGTTCTGCTCTGGCCTGGTTCAAAAAGGTCAGATCGGTCACTCGAGTAAGAGCCTGGCCAAAGCGGAGCACAGCAGGCCCCAGCGCATCCTCGCTGCACTCTGTGAACAGTTCCCCATCCTCTTCGCATAGCCCCGCACTGGTGAGGACCTGCAGCAAGAGTTTCCCGCGGGTGCCGTTTCGGAATTTATTTATTTCATTGTCATAGCTGAGATGCATCCAAGTGTGGCCTAGGTCGGTGATCCTAAATCGGCCTTCGGTTCCCGCCTGGAGGTAAACAGGAAAACTGTCTCCGTCCCCAAATGTGAATGGAGTTCCAACCGAATAGAGCCCCTCCCTCACCTCCCGGACATCCATATCGTACCGGGTGGAGCGGCAGAGTGTTTTGCGGAGACTACTCAGGGAGACGGTCAAGGGGCTCATCGAAAAGGGATCTTGGTTCTGGTTGGTTTGGGACGCCATGAATGTTGGCGACGGCCACCAGGTGATGGCGGGCGCCCTCCAGGGTGCTGTAATCGTCGGTCACCGCCGCATAGAAATCAATGTCGTGGCCTTCATCGATAGCCCGACAGCTTTCCCATTTTCGATAGATGCAAATCAAGGTCTCCCAGGAACGACCAAGCGTGAGGGTGGCACCACCGCCCAGCGTCCATCGCCATAGCCCATCCATCGATGCCGGCGACGGCGAACCGGGGCGAATGTCCGGGACCCGCAGGCTGCCTAAGGCTCGATCCGGGTGCCCGCCTCCAGGACGGTGCCCTTGGGGATCACCACGATGCCGTCCTCGACCACCCACTTGCCATGGTCCATCTCGGTGCCGCGGGGGAAGGGGCTGGATGACGACGTCGCGGCCGACGCTGACGTTCTTGTCCAGGATCGCGCCCTTCGATGTGGCAGTTGGCGCCGATCCCCAGCGGGCAGGCGCTGTACTGGCGCTGGTAGTAGTCCGCGCCCATGAGGATGCTGTCCTTGATCCGGGTGCCGGCGCCGATCTGGCTGCGCAGGCCGATGATGGAATGGCTGATCTCGGCCTTGCGGATGACGCAGCCTTCGGTCAGCAGCACGTCGGTGAGCCGGCTGTCCTCGACGATGGAGCCCGGCAGGAAGCGGGAATGGGTGTAGATGGGCTGGCGGGCGTCGTAGAAGTTGAACGGCGAGTTGGGCGCGGTCAGCTCCAGGTTGGTGTCGTAGAACGAGCGGATGGTCCCGATGTCCTGCCAGTAGCCGTCGAAGTCGAAGCCGAAGACGGCCTGCTCATGGATGCTGTGGGGGATCACGTGGTGGCCGAAATCGTCGAAGTCGGCATGCCGGGTGAGCAGGTCCACCAGCACCTGGGTCTTGAAGATGTAGATGCCCATGGAGCCCAGGTAGGGCGCTGCGCGGGTCGTCCCGGCTGATCATGCTCTTCTGCACCGCCGGATCCTTCGGCTTTTCCACGAACGTGAGGATCCGCCCGTCCGGGCCGCGCTTGAGCAGCCCGAACCGGTCGGCGTCGTCCGCCGCCACGGGCTGGGCGGCGATGGTGATGTCGGCCCCCTTGGCTTCGTGGAACGCCACCATGGGCGCGTAGTCCATCTGGTAGAGGTGGTCGCCGGCCAGGATCAGCACGTGCTCCGCGCCGGCGGCCTGGATCTCGAACAGCTGCTTGCGCACCGCGTCGGCGGTGCCCTGGTACCAGTCCTCGCTGGCGAGGGTCTGCTCGGCGGCCAGCACCTGCACCCAGCCGGTGTGGAAGGCGTCGAACTTGAAGCTGTTGGTGATGTGCCGGTGCAGCGAGACCGAATTGAACTGGGTCAGCACGTGGATCCGGAAGATCCCCGAATTGATGCAGTTGCTCAGGGGGATGTCGATCAGTCGGTACTTGCCGGCGATGGGCACCGCCGGCTTGGAGCGCATCTTGGTGAGGGGATAAAGCCGTGCTGCCGCGGCCGCCCCCGAGGATGACCGCCAGGACGTTGTTGAGCGCAGGCATCACTGCTCCTTTCAGATGTGACCGGCAAGGATGGGATTGGCTATGGGTGCAGGCCTGTTCGTTTGGCATCCGATCATAGCCTAGCGGTCCACCCGGATGACGATCGAACGCGAGAACATGTCCTGGAGGGCCTTGCGGCCCGAGCCCAGGATCAGCAGGTAGGGCAGGATCAGGCCACCAGGCCGACGGCCTTGAGCAGCAGAACGCCGGGCCCCCGGGTCCAAAGGGCGTACCTGGGGCAGGAAGGTCCTGAGCGCGATGTCCATGATGAACCAGCTGATGGCCCCGTTGGTCAGGTAGCCCAGCATGCGCAGGATGGCGTCGTTCAGGTCCAGCCGGCCTTCGGGACGGTTCTCCGGCACCACCCGCAGGCTCATGATCTTCTTGCCGGGGCTGGCTCCCAGGCGCATCCAGTAGAGCGGCAGCAGGATCAGGTAGCAGACCAGCGAGCGCCAGCTGGGCGATGCCGAACAGGCAGCCCACGCCGGGCAGGAAGCCCAGGCTGAAGATCGTGGTCAGGAAACTGAGCGCCAGCATGGGGGCGTAGTCGATCAGGCCGGCCAGGAAGCGTTCGCCGAAATCAGCCCGTTCCGGAGCGCCGTCGGTCATCGCGGAGCGGGACGGCGGTCTCCGGCAGGTCGGGCAGCCAGGGGTGGAGGAAGGCGGGGCCGGGCTTCGTCCGGGGCGGGCGCCGGTCCAGGCGGCCGGCTGGCGCCGGGGCGGCCGGAGCCTCCGGGCTCGGCCCACAGCTTGGCCATGGCTTCGGGCGCGATGCGCACCGTGCCCAGGGGGTTGTCGGACGCCTGGGCCGACGGGATCGACGAAGGTGAGCTGCATCTGGCCCAGGGTGATCCGGTCGCCGTCGTGGAGGGGGCCGGAGGGCACCTGGGTGCCGTTCAGGAGCACCCCGTTGCTGCTCTGCAGGTCCTGGATCTCGTAGCCGGAAGCGCCCAGCCGGATCACCGCGTGGTGGCGGGAGATGCTGGGATCCGACAGGCGCAGGGTATTATCCAGTTCCCGCCCGATATTCACCTCGACGTCGACCAGTTCGAATTCGCGCGCTCCATTACTCTCTTGAACGAGCAGCTTGGCCATGGGGTCCCCTTTTTGCGGGCTGGATGTAAAGTGAAGTTTAATGGTCTGCTACCGGCAATGCAAATTCCCGGCCAGGAAGCTTCTTCTTGACCTGGAGCCCATCCCTTCAGCCAAGCTGGCATCCACTCTCCCGGGCGGAGGCAACATGGTTCTATTTAATGCGGCAACCAAAGAGCTGACCGCGAAAATCGTCTACTACGGCCCGGGGCTGTGCGGCAAGACCACCAACCTCCAGACACGTCTACGATTCCCTGCCCCAGGACGGGCGCGGCAAGATGCTGTCCCTGGCCACCCAGACCGACCGGACCCTGTTCTTCGACTTCCTGCCCATCGAACTGGGCACCGTCCGCGGCATGAAGACCCGGATCCAGCTCTACACCGTGCCGGGCCAGGTGTTCTACGACGCCACCCGCAAGCTGGTGCTGCGCGGGGCGGACGCCGTGGTGTTCGTGGCGGACTCCCAGGCCCAGGCCCTGGACGGCAACAAGGAGAGCTTCCAGAACCTCATCGAGAACCTGAAGGAGCAGGGCGCGGACCTGGAGAAGCTGCCCCACGTCATCCAGTTCAACAAGCGCGACACCCCGAACGCCCTGCCGGTGGAGGTGCTGGACCGGGAGATCAACCGCTTCGGGGCGCCCACCTTCGAGGCCTGCGCCACCCAGGGCCGGGGGGTGCGGGAGACCCTGAAAGGCGTCGCCCTGCTGGTGCTCAAGCGGCTGACCGAGAAGTACGGCGGCGGCGCGCCGGCGGTCTCCGCGCCGGACATCTTCAGCCAGGCGCCGGGCGCCACCCAGGTGGTCGGCCCCAGGGACCTGATCCGGAGGACCACCTCCGGCCCCCTGGAGGTGGAGGATCTGGGCGCCGGCGAGATGCTGGAGGAGATCGAGGAGATGCCGGTGACCGAGCCGGGGGCTGCCGGTGGCCGCGGCGCACGGCAACAGCGTGGTGGAAGTGCCGGTGGTGCTCGACCGGAGCCTGTTCAGCGGCGATTCCCCGGTGGAGATCCGATTGAAGCTTTACCTCAAATAGGGCATATCGGGCAAACTAGGAGGTTATTCCCGAGGTATTGATGTCCCAGCCCGTCGTCACCCGATTCGCCCCCAGCCCCACCGGCATGCTCCACATCGGGGGCGTGCGCACCGCGCTGTTCTGCTGGCTGCTGGCACGCAAGCACAAGGGCACCTTCATCCTGAGGGTGGAGGACACCGACCTCACCCGCTCCACCGACGACAACATCCGCATCATCGAGGAAGGCATGGAATGGGTCGGGCTGGACTGGGACGAGGGCCCCGTGCCCGGGGACCCCAACGCCTTCCGGGGCCCCCACGGCCCCTACCGGCAGATGCTGCGCATGGACCTCTACCGGGCCAGGATCCAGGAACTGCTGGACCGGGGCCTGGCCTACCGGTGCCGCTGCACCCGGGAGGAACTGGACCAGCGACGGCAGGAATCCGAGCGCGAGGGCCGCCCCTTCCTGTATGACGGCCGCTGCCGGGACCGCCATTTCGACGCTTCGGTCCCCGCCGCGATCCGGCTGGCCATGCCGCGGGACAGGGGAGATCGTCCTGGACGACCTGGTGAAAGGGCGGATCGCCGTCCCCGCCGACAGCCTGGACGACTGGATCATCGCCCGCATGGACGGCACCCCCACCTACAATTTCTGCGTGGTGGTGGACGACACCGACATGGGGGTGACCCACGTGGTGCGGGGCGACGACCACGTCGCCAACACCCCCAAGCAGATCGCCCTCTACCGGGCCCTCGGCTTCGGACTGCCGGCCTTCGCCCACGTGCCCATGATCCTCGGCAAGGACAAGCAGAAGCTGTCCAAGCGCCACGGCGCCGCCAGCATCACCGAGTTCCGCGACCTGGGCTTCCTGCCCGCCGCCGTGCGGCTCACCCTGGCCAAGCTCAGCTGGACCCCCAAGGTGGACGGCAAGGCCGCCGAAAGCGTCGAGGAGGAACTGCTCACCGACGAGCAGATGATCGAATGGTTCTCGACTCTGCCGACATCCAGAAGAGCGCCGCGGTGTTCGACCTGGACAAGCTGACCTGGGTCAACCAGAAGCTGATCCAGCGGCTGGACTGGCGGGAGATCGAGCCGCACCTGCGCTGGCAGTACCGCATGCGCGGGCAGGAGGCGGCCTGGATGGCCAGGCCGGACGAATGGAAGGCCCTGGCCATCGGCTGCAACAAGAACCGGGCGACCCTGCAAGGAGATCGCCGACACCCTGGATTTCCTGTTCGTCCCGCCCACGGACTTCGACCCGGCCTCGGTTGCAAAGTTCCTGACCCCCGCCATCCAGCCCGCCCTCAGGGAGGTCTGCGCCCTGACCGACTACGGCCACGACGCCCTCAAGGCCGGCTTCGAGCGGATCCTGGCCGCGCACGGCCTCAAGCTCAAGGACCTGGCCCAGGCCCTGCGCGTGGCCTTCACCGGGCGCACCGTGAGCCCGCCCATCTTCGACACCCTGGCCCTGCTCGGCCCGGACGCAAGTCGCTGCTCCGCCTCAAACCCTGGATCCCATCATGACCCAGACGCCCCCAGCCCCCGAACCCCGCAGCCGCAATTTCATCGAAGAGATCATGGAAGCCGACCTGGCCGACGACAAGCACGGCGGCCGCATCTGCACCCGCTTCCCGCCCGAGCCCAACGGCTACCTGCACATCGGCCACGCCAAGTCGATCTGCATCAACTTCGGCCATGCCCGGAAGTACGGCGGCAGCACCAACCTGCGCTTCGACGACACCAACCCCGCCAAGGAGGACGTGGAGTACGTCGACTCCATCCGCGAGGACGTGCGCTGGCTGGGCTTCGAGTGGGCCGGGGAGCACTACGCCTCCGACTACTTCCAGTTCCTCTACGACTATGCCGAGTACCTGGTGGAGACCGGCAAGGCCTACGTCTGCGACCTCTCCGACGAGGAGATCCGGGAATACCGGGGCAACTTCTTCAAGGCCGGGCCGGCCCAGCCCCTACCGCGACCGCCCGGCGGCCGAGAACCTCGACCTGTTCCGGCGCATGCGCGCCGGCGAATTCGAGGACGGCGCCCGGGTGCTGCGGGCCAGGATCGACGTGTCCAGCCCCAACATGAACCTGCGCGATCCGCTGATGTACCGCATCAGGCGGGTGCAGCACCACCGCACCGGGCACGCCTGGCCGATCTACCCCATGTACGACTACGCCCACGGCGTGTCCGACGCCATCGAGCGGATCACCCACTCCATCTGCACCCTGGAATTCGAGGACCACCGGCCACTCTACGACTGGTTCCTGGAGCAGGACGTGGACGGCCGCTTCTTCCAGCGCCCGCTGCCGCGGCAGATCGAGTTCGCCCGGCTCAACCTCACCTACACCGTCATGAGCAAGCGCCGCCTGCTGGAACTGGTGAAGGAAGGCCACGTGCGCGGCTGGGACGACCCGCGCATGCCCACCATCACCGGCCTGCGCCGGCGCGGCTACACGCCGGAGAGCATCCGGGCCTTCGCCGACAAGGTGGGCGTGGCCAAGCGCGACATGGTGGCCGACGTGGGCCTGCTGGAGCACTGCGTGCGCGAGGACCTGGGCGCCAGGGCCAGGCGGGCCATGGCCGTGCTGCGGCCGCTGAAGCTGGTGATCGACAACATGGCCGAAGGCGAGGTGCACTGGCTGGACGTGGCCAACCACCCCGACGACGCCGCCCTGGGCCGCCGGCAGGTGCCGTTCGCCCGGGAGCTGTACATCGAGCAGGAGGACTTCCAGGAAGTGCCGCCCAGGAAGTGGTTCCGGCTGGCCCCGGGGGCCGAGGTGCGGCTGAAGAACGCCTGCCTGGTGCGCTGCACCTCCGTCGTGAAGGATGCCTCGGGCGCGGTGGCGGAACTGCACTGCCAGCTGGGACCCGGCCTCCCTGGGAGGCGACGCCCCCGACGGGCGCAAGGTGAAAGGCACCCTGCACTGGGTGTCGGCGGCCCACGCGGTGAAGGCCGAGGTGCGGCTCTACGACCGCCTGTTCATCGCCAAGGACCCCATGGACGTGCCCGAAGGCGCCGACTGGCGCCAGGGGATCAACCCGGACAGCTGCGAGGTGCTGTCCCAGGCCCGCCTGGAGCCGGCCCTGGGCGCGGCCAGGCCGGGCGAGCGGTTCCAGTTCGAGCGCCTGGGCTACTTCGTGGCGGACCTGGATACCAGACCCGGCGCCCCGGTCTACAACCGCACGGTCAGCCTGAAGGACTCCTGGGCCCGGATGGAAGCCCTGTAAACGGCGAACGGCAACCCGGAATTGGGATTGAGACGCAGTGGCGCCCTGCCTTTCGACCCGACGCCCGCCGCCTGGCGTTTTTTCCAGGGGGGTACTGCGGCGCGTCTCGCGTTCCCGTCCTTGGCCCATCGGTGTCCCCCTGCTAACTTGAAGGTTCGGGTTTCCCGTGGAAACCTTGCCGGAAAGCCGCCCATGGAAGCTTTGGCCAGTCTGCTGCACCTGATGCCGGAAACCGTCTGGATGATCGTCAAGGTGTTCATCGTCTTCCTGGGGCCGTTGACCCTGGCGGCGCTGCTCACCTGGGCGGAGCGCCGGGGCAGCGCCATGATCCAGGACCGGATCGGCCCCAACCGCGCGCTCCTGTTCGGCCGCTGGCGCCTGCTCGGCCTGCCCCAGCTGGCCGCCGACGGCATCAAGTTCTTCCTCAAGGAGGACCTGGTGCCCTCCGACGCCAGCGCCCTGCTGTTCTGGCTGGCCCCGTTCATGGCCTTCGTGCCGGCCATGATGGGCTTCGCCATCATCCCCTTCGGCCGCAGCTTCAGCCAGGGCGGGCACACCTACCACCTGAGCCTCCTGGACCCGGGCAACGGCATGGGCATGCTCTATCCCATGGCCATCGGCGCGGTGGCCGTCTACGGCATCCTCACCGCCTCCTGGAGCAGCAACAACAAGTGGTCGATCCTGGGCGGCATGCGCTCGGCGGCGCAGATGGTGAGCTACGAGATCGCCATGGGCCTGGCGGTGGTGGCGGTGTTCATGCGCACCGGCGGCTACGACCCCCAGCAGATCATCGCAGCCCAGGCGGGCCTCTGGAACGTGCTGCCCCAGGCGGTGGGCTTCCTCGTGTTCTTCGTCTGCATGTTCGCCGAGACCAACCGCCTGCCGTTCGACTTCGCCGAAGGCGAGAGCGAGATCGTGGCCGGCTTCCACACCGAATACGGCTCCATGAAGTTCGCCCTCCTGCAGCTCTCCGAGTACGTGCACATCGTCACCGCCTCGGCCCTGATCGTCACCCTGTACTTCGGCGGCTGGCGCGTGCCGTGGCTGGCCGAGCCCGGCGTGCTCCTGTCGGTCGGCGCCTTCGTGATCAAGCTGGTGTTCTTCTGCTGGGTGTTCATCTGGGTGCGCTGGACCATTCCCCGGTTCCGCTTCGACCAGCTGATGTTCCTGGGCTGGAAGGTGATGCTGCCCTTGAGCCTGGGCAACCTCCTGCTCCAGGCCTGGCTGATGCGCGGGGGGGCCTGAGCCATGGCGGTCGTCGTCAAGAAGGTCGAACTGAACTGGCTGGACCGCACCTACGTCTGGCCCGTGCTCATGGGCATGGTCGTCACCATCCGCCACTTCATCAAGCAGATCAGCACCCGCACCAGCCGCCGCTTCACCATCCCCTACCCGGACCGCAAGCGCGCCACGGCGCCCGGCTACCGCGGCCTGCACGAGCTCAAGCGGTTCGAGGACGGGTCGATCAAGTGCGTGGCCTGCTTCATGTGCGCCGAGGCCTGCCCGGCCCGGTGCATCACCATCGAGTCCGAGGAGTACGGCGACATCAACAAGACCCAGGGTTTCCAGGAGAAGCGCCCGGCCGTGTTCAAGATCGACATGCTCGCTGCATCTACTGCGCCATGTGCGAGGAGGCCTGCCCCAAGGACGCCATCTGGCTGCGCACCGACTACGAGCAGTCCTCCTACGACCGGCTTTCCATGCAGTTCGGCAAGTGGGACCTCATGAACACCTACGCGGAACTGGACGGCAAGCCCCGGATCACCCGGGACCCCACCCCCACCGTGCCGCGCCCGCCCGTTGAACCTTAGGGGGAGTCCATGTTCCTGATCTTCGCCCTCCTCACCCTCGTCGGCGCCGCGGCGCTGGTGTTCCAGCGCAACCTGGTGGTGGCCGGGCTGTGCCTGGTGCTCAGCTTCCTGGGCGTGGCGGGGCTGTTCCTGCTGCTGGCCAACCCGGTGGCCGCGGCCCTGCAGATCATCGTCTACTCCGGCGCCATCGTCGTGCTGCTGCTGTTCGTGATCATGCTGCTCAACGAGCACCAGGAGGAGCCGGCGGCCATGGCCCGGCCCCTGCAGCGCTGGGTTTCGGTGGCGCTGATCCTGCTGCTGGGCTGCGGGGTGGTGAAGCTGGTGACGGGCTCGCCCGTCCTGCGCGCCCTGGGCGGCGCCGCCATGCCGCCCGTGATGACCCTGGGCCGCCTGGGCGACGCCCTCTTCGGCGGGCACCTGCTGGGATTCGAAGTGGCCGGCCTTCTGCTGCTGGCCGCCATGGTGGGCGCGGTGGCGCTGGTGAAGCGGGACTTGTGACGGAGCCGAGCATGACCTCCCTGACCTCGATCCTCGGCGGCGGCCTCCAGGGCTACATCCTGGTGGCCCTGCTGCTGTTCCTCATCGGCCTCGGCGCGGTGCTGTGCCGGCGCTCCATCCTGGTGCAGTTCATGGGCGTGGAGCTCATGCTCAACGCCGCCAACGTGGCCCTGCTGGCCTTCGCCCGGTTCCGCGGCGGCGACGCCCAGGGCACGGTGTTCTACCTCTTCATCATCGCCGTGGCCGCCTGCGAGGCCGCGGTGGGGCTGGCCCTGGTGGTGGGCCTGTACCGCCACCGGCAGAGCACCGACACCGACCGCGCCGACGCGCTGAAACAGTGAGGGCCTGATGCTAAAGGTCGCATGGCTCATTCCCGTCCTGCCCCTCCTGGGGGCCGCCTTCCACGGGCTGCTGGGCCGGAGGCTGGGCAAGGCCGCGGTCACCGCCGTGGCCCTGGCCTGCACCACCGTGCCGCTGGCGCTGGCCTGCCTCGCCCTGGCCGCGGTGCAGGCCGCCCCGGGCCGGCGCATCGACCTGCCGTACTTCGAATGGATGGGCGCGGGCCCGATGCACGTCCCGTTCGGCATGGTCCTGGATTCGCTCAGTTCGGTCATGACCCTGGTGGTCACCGGCATCGGCACCCTCATCCACCTCTACTCGGTGGGCTACATGTGGGAGGAGGAGGGCTATGCCCGCTACTTCTGCTACCTGAACCTGTTCGTCTTCTTCATGCTCACGCTGGTGCTGGGCTCGTCGCTGCCGCTCCTGTTCGTGGGCTGGGAAGGGGTCGGCCTCTGCAGCTACCTCCTGATCGGCTACTACTTCGACACCGAGGTGGCTTCGGCGGCCGGGCTCAAGGCCTTCCTGTTCAACCGGGTGGGCGACCTGGGCATGACCATGGGGATGATGGCGCTGTTCGCCGCGTTCGGCACCCTCACCGTGGGCGAGATCCTGACCCTGGCCGGGCGGCTGGGGCCCGAGGCGGGCTTCGGCGTGCTCACCTTCGCCACCCTCATGATGTTCGTCGGGCGCCACCGGCAAGAGCGCCCAGATCCCGCTCTACCTGTGGCTGCCCGACGCCATGGCCGGCCCCACCCCGGTGAGCGCCCTGATCCACGCCGCCACCATGGTGACCGCGGGCATCTACCTGATCTGCCGGCTGGCGCCGCTGTTCCTGCTCACCCCCATCACCCTCACCGTGGTGGCCTGGGTGGGCGGCGCCACCGCCCTGTTCGCCGCCCTGATCGGCCTGTTCCAGCGCGACATCAAGAAGGTGCTGGCCTATTCCACCGTCTCCCAGCTGGGCTACATGTTCCTGGGGCTGGGCTCGGCCGGCTTCGCCGCGGGCTTCCTGCACCTGTTCACCCACGCCTGGTTCAAGGCCCTGCTGTTCCTGGGCGCCGGCAGCGTGATCCACGCGATGCACCACGAGCAGGACCTGTTCCGCATGGGCGGGCTGAAGGCCAAGCTGCCGGTCACCTTCTGGACCATGGTGGTCGCCACCCTCTGCATCATGGGCTTCCCGGGCACCTCCGGATTCTTCAGCAAGGACGAGATCCTCTTCCTGGCCTGGCAGAAGAGCCCCGTGCTCTACGCCATGGGCCTGCTGGGCGCGGCCTGCACCGCCTTCTACATGTGGCGCCTGATGGCGCTGGCCTTCTGGGGCGAGCCGCGCGACCCCCACGCCTTCGACCACGCCCATGAAAGCCCCGCCACCATGACCGCGCCCCTGGCCATCCTGGCCGTCGGGCGCCCTCCTGGCCGGGCTGCTGGGCCTGCCGAAGATCTGGGGCGGCAGCTTCGCCATCGAGGGCTGGCTGGAGCCGGCGCTGACCTTCGGCCGGCCAGCCGGCTGAAGCGTCCGTCGAGCATGGCGGCGCGGCCCTGGCCTGGGGCCTCATGGCCCTTTCCACCGCCGTCGCCCTGGCCGCGGGCATCCTGGGGCTTCCGCATCTACCGCAAGGGGACCGCCGCCGAGGAGGCCTTCGCCGGGCGCCACCCGGCTCCTGTACCGGACTCTTGCCAGCAAGTTCTACGTGGACGAGGCGGTGGAGGCCTGCATCCTCGCCCCGGTCCGCTGGGTCGGCAACTGCCTATGGAAGGCCTTCGACGTCATCCTCATCGACGGCCTCGGGGTGAACCTGCCGGGCGCGCTGACCCGGGCCGCGGGCGATCTCGCGGCGCTGGCCCAGACCGGCCGGGTGCGCAACTACGCTCTGGGCATGGCCATCGGGGCCGTGCTCCTGCTCTGGATCTTCTTGAGGTAGGATGCCCCGTGATCACCGCCTGGATCAATTCCCACCTCCTGAGCTTCCTCGTGTTCGCGCCCCTGCTCTGGGGGCTCGCCCTGCTGCCCATGGCCGAGCGCCAGGCGCCCCTGGCCAAGCTGCTGGGCCTGCTGGGCGCCTCGGCGTCTTCGTGGTGGCGGCCATCCAGCTGCTGCACCTGCCCGCCGACCCCCTGGGCCAGATCTACGCCGAACGCTTCCCCTGGTTCACCGCCGTGGGCATCCCGGTGGACTACCACCTGGCCGTGGACGGCCTGAACCTCTGGCTGGTGCTGCTCACCACCTTCCTGGTGCCGCTGACCCTGCTGGGCACCTGGAACAGCATCGGCAAGCGCGCCGGGCACGGCCGTGGCCCTGTTCCTCATGCTGGAGACCGGCATGCTGGGCGCGCTGGTGGCCCAGGACCTGCTGGTGTTCTACCTGTTCTGGGAGGCCATGCTGCTGCCCATGTACTTCCTCATCGGCGTCTGGGGCGGCGACGAGCGCAAGTACGCCGCCACCAAGTTCGTGCTGTTCACCCTGTCGGGCTCGCTGCTCTGGCTGGTGGCCCTGCTGTTCCTGGCCGGCAAGGCGGGCAGCTTCGCCCCGGGCGTCATGGCCCAGGCCGTGGCCGGCGCTGCCGACCGCCACCCAGAACCTCCTGTTCCTGGCCTTCGCCCTGGCCTTCGCCATCAAGGTGCCCCTGTTCCCCCTGCACACCTGGCTGCCGGACGCCCACACCCAGGCGCCCACCGGCGGCTCGGTGATCCTGGCCGGCGTGCTGCTGAAGCTGGGCTCGTACGGCTTCCTGCGCTTCGCCCTGCCCATGTTCCCGGGCGCCGCGGCCGCACTTCGCGCAGCTCCTGGCCGTGCTGTCGGTGGTCCGCCATCGTCTACGGCGCCCTGGTGGCCATGGTGCAGACCGACATCAAGAAGCTGGTGGCCTACTCCTCGGTGAGCCACATGGGCTTCATCATGCTGGGCATCGCCTCCATGACCGTGCTCGGCACCCAGGGCGCCATGCTGCAGATGCTCAACCACGGCATCTCCACCGGCGCGCTGTTCCTGCTGGTGGGCATGCTCTACGACCGCGCCCACACCCGGCGGATCGCCGACTTCGGCGGCGTGGCCCTGAAGATGCCGGTGTTCACCACCTTCTTCCTGATCGTCACGCTCAGCAGCATCGGCCTGCCGCTGACCAACGGCTTCGCCGGCGAGTTCCTGATCCTGAACGGCACCTACATCTCAGGCTTCGCCTGGGGCCGGGCGCTGGCCTGCGTGGCCACGCTCGGCGTGCTGCTGAGCGCGGTGTACATGCTGTGGATGGTCAAGCGGGTGTTCTGGGGCCCGGCCAACGCGCAGGAGGACAGCGGCACCGCCCACCTGCACGATGACCTGAACGCCCGGGAGATCGCCGTCATGCTGCCCATCGTCGCGCTCATCTTCTGGATGGGCGTCCACCCCCAGACCTTCCTGGGCCAGTCCGAACGCCAGGTGGGACAGATGCTGACCCAGGCTCCTGGGGCAGCCGAGGTGAAGCGATGACCCTGACCCCCTCCGAACTCTCCGCCATCCTGCCCCTGCTCATCCCGGCCATGGGCGCCTGCCTGCTGCCCATCGCCAGCCTCGATTCGGACCAGGCCACGGTCAAGTGGGTCCGGGCGGCCATGTTCCTCATCGCCCTGCTGGCCCTCGCCGGCGCCTTCTTCTACCTCACCCGGCTCTGGGCCACCGGCGCCCAGCCGTCCTTCGGCGCGCTGCGCATGGACCGGCTGGCCCAGTTCGGCGGCATCTTCGTGCTGGTGGCCGCGGCCATGGCCGTGCTGCAGCTCTGGGACCACCTGCACCAGGAGGGCTGGGTGAAGGGCGAGACCCTGTCGCTCCTGCTGTTCTCGGTGGTGGGCATGATGCTGTTCGCCGCCACCACCAACCTGGTGCTGCTGTTCCTGGCGCTGGAGCTGCTCTCCCTGCCCCTCTACGCCCTCACCGCCACCGTGCGCATGCGGGAGAAGGCCCTGGAAGGCGGCATGAAGTACTTCCTCACCGGCGCCGTGGCCTCCGCCTTCTTCCTCATGGGCTCGGTGCTGCTCTACGGCGCCACCGGCAGCCTCGACATCACCGTCATCGGCGCGCGCCTGGGCCAGGGCGCCCGTCGATCCCGTCGCCCTGGCCGGGGCCGCCCTGCTGCTGCTGGGCTTCCTGTTCAAGATGAGCGTGGTGCCGTTCCACCAGTGGACCCCGGACGTCTACGAGGCCGCGCCGCACCCGGTCGCCGGCTTCATGTCCGTGGCCACCAAGGGCGTGGCGCTGCTCGCCCTCATGCGGGTGATGGCGCTGGGCCTGCCCGCGGTCGGGGCCGCAGATGCGAGCGTCGGTGGCGTTCCTCGCCGTGCTGTCCCTGGTGCTGGGCAACCTGGCCGCCCTGGCCCAGACCAACATCAAGCGCATGCTGGCCTATTCCAGCATCAGCCACGCCGGCTACCTCCTGCTGGGCCTCGTGGCGGCCACCCCCGGCGCCTACGCCGGCATGCTGTTCTACCTGCTGGCCTATCTGGCCATGAACATGGGCGCCTTCGGCGTCCTGTCCGCCTTCGGCCTGGTGGGCGACGCGGCCGGCTTCGAGCAGATCAAGGGCCTGGGCTGGAAGCGGCCGGGCCTGGGGATCGCGGTGAGCCTGTGCATGTTCTCCTTGGCCGGCCTGCCGCCGATGGCCGGGCTTCTACGGCAAGTACATGATCTTCAAGGAACTGATCCTGCAGGGGCACGTGGGCCTGGCGGTGGTGGGCGTGCTGGCCAGCCTGGTGTCGGTCTACTACTACCTGGCGGTGCCGGTGGCGCTGTTCCTGGACAAGCCCTCGGGGCAGCAGCAGCGCGATGCCGCGGAACGCCCCGCGGTGCTGGCCCCCTTCGCCGGCGCCACCGTGCTGGTCTGCGGCTTCCTGGTGCTGGTGCTGGGCCTCATGCCGGGCACGGTCCTGGACGGTTTCGCCCGCCGGGCGGTACAGGATGCTGCTGATCCTGCAACGTTGAGGGTGATGGTTCAACCTTTTTGCGAATGGCCTGCATCAAATGGCAATGTAAGGGTGTGTCAAAATCCAAAGGTTCCGGGGTGGAAATGAAGCGGACAACGTGGGCGGTCGTGGCGGGGGCGCTGGTGGTGGCGGCGGGCGGCTGCCTCCTCGCCCTGAGGAGCGGCAAGGACGAGATCAAGTGGCGCACCGCCAAGGTGGACCGGGGCAGCATCACCCAGCGCATCACCGCCAGCGGCACCCTCAACGCCCTGATCCAGGTTCCGGTGGGCACCCAGGTTTCGGGGGTGGTGGTCTCCCTCACGGCGGACTTCAACAGTCTGGTGAAGAAGGGCCAGATCATCGGCCAGATCGACCCGACGCCCTGGCTGACCAACCTGCGGGACGCCGAGGCGGCGCTGAGGCGGGCCCGGGACACCATGAACCAGGCCGAGGTGGACTTCAAGCGGAACCAGGCCCTGTGGAAGGAGAAGCTGCTCTCCGACTCGGACCTGGACGCCAAGGACCTGGCCCTCAAGGTGGCCCGGGGCACCTAGTGTCGGCCCAGGCCACGGTCTGCCAACGCCAAGACCAACCTGGGCTACTGCACCATCACGGCCCCGGTGGACGGCGTGGTGGTGAACCGGCTGGTGGACGTGGGCCAGACCGTGGCCGCCAGCTTCAACACCCCCAACGTCTTCACCATCGCCCAGGACCTCTCCAAGATGAAGGTGCAGGCCGCCATCGACGAGGCTGACATCGGCCAGGTGAAGGTGGGGCAGCGCGCCTTTTTCACAGTGGACAGCTACCCCGACAAGCAGTTCAAGGGCGTCGTGAGCGAGGTGCAGCTCAATCCCACCGTCACCAACAACGTGGTGACCTACAACGTGGTCATGGAAGTCGACCAACGAGCCCCGCACCGCCTTCGTGCCGCCCCCCGAAGGGGGCGCCTCCCGGCCGGCCGGGCCCGGCGGGAAACGGCCCGGCCCCGGCCAGCCCGCGGCCACCCTGGAATACACCACCGCCCGCTACATGCCGCCCGGAAGCCCGGTCTACAAGGGCGATCTGGCACTGTTCCCGGGCATGACGGCCAACTGCACCATCGTCACCAACCGCAAGGACGAACACCCTGCGGGTGCCCAGCGCCGCCCTGCGCTTCAACCCGGCGCCTTCGTGCCCATCGAGGACAAGAAACCGGCCGCCGGCCCGATGGCCGCGATGGCCGCGACGCCCGCCCCGCTCCGGGCGCCGCTCCGGGCACCGCGCCAGCCGCCGCTCCGGGCACCGCCCGGGGCATGGTCGCCAAGCGCGACGACCGCCTGTGGGTGCTGGTGGACGGCAAGCCCAGGGCCATCCCATGCGTGGCGGGGGTCAGCGACGGGTTGTTCACCGAGGTGACCGGCGAGGGCATCAGCGAAGGCATGACGGTCCTGACCGGCGTGGAGGAATACAAGAAGATCCTGAGCCAGGGCAATTCGCCGTTTGCGGGATGCACCACTGACATGGCCTTCCTGGAATTCCTCAAGCTGGCGCTGTTCGCCATCACCCGCAACAAGACGCGGGCATTCCTCACCATGCTGGGGATCATCATCGGGGTGGGCGCGGTGATCGCCATGATCGGCATCGGCGAAGGCTCGCGAAAGGCCTCCATCGACATCATCCAGAACATGGGCTCCAACATGCTCACCATCTTCAACGGCGGCGGCGGCGGATCGAACACGCGCATGGGCCCGCTGGGGCTGGGCAGCGTGGCGGTGCTGGAGGACACCGACGCCGACGCTGATCGAGCGCGACCTCAAGGATTCCAGCGTGGTGGCGGCCACCCCGCAGGTGCGTACCGTTCCGCGCCGTGGTCTACCAGAACAACAACTACTACACCAGCATCCAGGGCTCGGGGGTGCCAGTTCCCGCAGATCCGCGGCTGGGAGGTGCAGTCGGGGCGCTTCTTCACCGAGCAGGAGGTGCGCGGGCCATGGCCAAGGTCTGCGTGCTGGGCACCACGGTCCGGGACAACCTGTTCCCCGGCGGCGAGGACCCCATCGGCAAGATCATCCGCATCTCCTCGCTGCCCTTCGAGGTGGTCGGGGTGCTGGAATCCAAGGGCGCCGGCATGCTGGGCGACCAGGACGACGTGGTGGTGGCCCCGTACACCACCGTCATGCGCAAGATCCAGGGCGCGGACCGGATCCAGAACATCCTGGTGAGCGCCAAGGACGGCAAGTCTGACCTGGCCGAGCTGGAGATCACCGCCCTGCTGCGCCAGCGCCTGCGCCTCACCCCCAAGGACGACAACACCTTCATGATCCGCAAGCAGGACGACTGGGTGAAGATGCAGGACCAGCAGGCCAGCGTGCTCACCACCTTCCTGGCCCTGGCCGCCAGCATCTCCCTCCTGGTGGGCGGCATCGGCATCTCCAACATCATGCTGGTGAGCGTCACCGAGCGCACCCGGGAGATCGGCGTGCGCCGGGCCCTGGGCGCCACCCGCGCCAACATCCTCTGGCAGTTCCTCACCGAGGCGGTGGTGCTGTCCTGCCTGGGCGGGATCATCGGGGTCGGCTTCGCGCTACCTGACCATCTGGATCCTGAAGACCTTCACCGCGCTCCCGGCCATCACCGACCCCTGGGCGGTGGCCCTGGGCCTGGGCTTCAGCGGCGTGGTGGGCGTGGCCGCGGGCTTCCTGCCGGCCCTCAAGGCTGCCAACCTGGATGTGATCGACGCGCTCAGGTATGAGTAGCGAGGACACGGAACGGCATTGATGGACCCCTACCAGGCGCTCCGGTTACCGGGAGTACCGAAATTTCCTGGCCGGGTCCGTGGCCCTGACCATGGCCACCCAGATGCAGACGCTGGTGATGGGCTGGCAGGTCTACCAGATCACCCACGACCCCTTTTCCCTGGGGCTCATCGGCCTGTGCGAGGCGGTGCCCTTCCTGGGGCTCTCCCTCATCGGCGGCTACGCCGCGGACCGCATGGACCGCGCGCCAGCTTTCCCTGCTGGCCCTGGCGGCCCTGCTGCTGGGGGCCGCGCTGCTGCTGGCCCTGAACCTGGGCGCGGCGCCCGCGCCAGGCCTGGCCCTTCTACGCCATCCAGGCCCTGGCCGGCGTGGGCCGGGCCTTCTACCGCCCGGCCTCCCAGGCCCTGGGCACCGAGCTGGTGCCCCTGGAGGCCTACCAGAACGCCGCCACCTGGCGCAGCTCCTCATTCCAGCTGGCCCAGGTGCTGGGCCCGGCCCTGGGCGGCCTGATCCTCGGATTCGGCAGCGCCGTCCCTGGCCTACCTGGCCGAGGCCCTGCTCATGGGTTGCGCGGTGGTGGCCGATGCTCATGGTGGCGCCCCGGCCCCGGGCGCGCTCAAGCATCCCCGGCTGCTGAAGAGCCTGGGCGAGGGCGTGGTGTTCGTGTTCAGGCACCGGCTGCTGCTCGGCGCCATGTCCCTGGACCTGTTCGCGGTGCTGTTCGGCGGCGCCGTGGCCCTGCTGCCGGTGTTCGCCTCCGACATCCTGCAAGGTGGGCCCCCAGGGCCTCGGCCTGCTGCGCACCGCCCCGGCGGCTGGGTTCCGTGCTCATGGGCCTGTGGCTGGCCCACCACCCGCCGCGGAACCGGGCGGGCCTGGTGCTGCTGGCCTGCGTGGCCGGTGTTCGGGCTGTGCTGGATCGGCTTCGCCCTGTCCTAGCGTTCTGGCTGTCCATGGCCCTGCTGGCCGCTGAGCGGCGCCATGGACAACGTCAGCGTGGTGCTGCGCAACACCCTGCTGCAGGCACGGACCCCGCCCGGAGATGATGGGCCGGGTCCAGGCGGTGGCCGGGTTCTTCATCGGCTCCAGCAACGAACTGGGGGCCTTCGAATCGGGCCTGGCGGCCAGGCTGCTGGGGGTGATCCCCTCGGTGGTGTTCGGCGGCTGCATGACCCTGGGCGTCGTCGGCGTCACCGGCTGGAAGGTGCCGGAACTGCGGCGGCTGAAAAAAATCCTGGGCTAGCTTGACTGTCGCGCCCGTTGTTCCGACCGTCGTGCCTTGCGGTTGGCTGCGGGTCCCGTGCGGGTGCGCCGACCCACCGGTGCGTGAGAGCCTTGCCGCATGCTCGTCGGCTTCGCCTCCTGCGCGTGCGCCAAGGTCTCACGCAGACCTTCCCCGCCTGGGGTGGGGGTTCCTTCGGTTGGCGGCATGGGGGCGAGGAGGCTGCTCCCTGGAATGCCCAGGGTCCCGGGATGGTTGTTTTGAATTTTGTTCAATGAAACGAAGACGAATCGACTCGTCCCTGGGGGGAAGGGGCAGCGTGGCCGCTTGCATCGCCCGCAGCGCAGCGAGGACGTTGCAAGCGGACCACGCACCCGTGGGTCGGCGCAAGAACCCGGGACCCGCAGCCGACCGCAAGGCGCGACGGCCGGAACAACGGGCGCCACAGTCATGCCAGCGTCTTGAGCGCCGCGTCGTAGTTGGGCTCCTGGGCGATCTCGGGCACCAGTTCCGTGTGCAGCACCTTGCCGTGCTCGTCCAGCACCACCACGGAGCGGGCCAGGAGTCCGCGCAGGGGGCCGTCCGTGAGGGTGACGCCGTAGGCAGCGCCGAATTCCGGGCTGCGGAAGGTGGAGGCGGGCACCACCTTGTCCAGGCCTTCGGTCGGAGCAGAACCGGCCGGCGGCGAAGGGCAGGTCGGCGGAGATGCACAGCACCGTCGTGTTGGGCAGCTTGCTGGCCTGGGCGTTGAACTTGCGCACGGAGGTGGCGCAGGTGGGGGTGTCGATGCTGGGGAAGATGTTCAGCACCAGGCGCTGGCCCTTGAAGTCGGCCGCGGAGACCGCACTCAGGTCGGTGCGGGTGAGGCTGAAGGCGGGAGCCTGGCTCCCGACCCGGGGAAGCTCCCCGGAGGTGTGGAAGGGATTTCCTTTAAGGGTCACTTGAGCCATGAGGTTCCTCCAATGATCGAGGCTCGTTCGAGCCGCATCCATGTTAAGACCGATACACCCATGGCTCCAGCAGGGCAAGGGGAAGTAGAATGATTCATCGGAGGACAGAATGAAATTGCTTCGCATCAATCATTTGGGCATCGCCTCTCCCACCCTGGACGAGGCCATGGGCCGCATGGGCAAGCTGTTCGGCATGGAAGTGGAGCACATCGAGGAAGTGGCCTCCCAGAAAGTGAAGACCGCGTTCTTCCCGGTGGGCCCCAGCACGCTGGAGTACCTGGAAGCCACGGACCCCTCCAGCCCCATCGGCAAGTTCCTGGAAAAGAAGGGCCCCGGCATCCACCACGTGGCCTTCGAAGTGGACGACGTGGACGCGGCCGTGAAGGAGCTGCTGGCCAAGGGCGTCCGGATGATCGACCAGGAACCCCGGGACGGCGCCCACGGCGCCCGCATCGCCTTCATCCATCCGGCCGAGACGGGCGGCGTGCTGATGGAGCTATGCCAGTCCCACGGGTAGGCCTGCTGCGGCTTCCGTTGTTCCGACCATCGCGCCGACCCACCGTCGCGGGAACCCCTGGATCGCCATTCGGCGCTCCAGGGGTTCCCGCTGGTCCTTCCTGGGCATTGAGCATGGGTTCCGTCTCTTGTCCTTGAAACCGGCAATGAACCCCGGCCCCATGATCCAGGCCGAGGAAGGACCAGCGTGAACCCTAGGGTCGCCTGGAGGCGGCGAAGCCGCCGAAGCCGACCCTAGGCGTTCACGCGACGGTGGGTCGGCGCGATGGTTGGAACAACGGACGTCTATGGACGCTTCTGGACGAGGTGGTACACCCACCAGAAGACCTGCCCCACGACGAGCAGGCCGATCAGCCACTTCACCAGGCGCATCGGCGTCAGGAAGTCGTCGCCCTTGATCCCGCGCCTCTGGTCGTGCCCGGTGGGGCGGGTCTGGGTCGGCGGGGTGGCCTCCAGTTCGATCTTCACCTGCGGCGGCAGCGTGTAGGAGGGCGGCGGCAGGGCCGGGGCGAGGCGGCCGGCGGTGCTCCGGGGCTCGCCCGGGGCGGGCTCGGAGGGACGGGGGCGCAACCGGCTGATGGGCACGATGTCTCCCGCGTAGTCGTCGTGCCGGAACAGTTCGTTGATGCGGGTCCGCACGGCCGGCTCCAGGGGATAGGCCGCCACCAGGGTCGAAAGGAATTCCATGAGGGTGCCTTGCCGCTCGTCCGGGTCCTGGGCCAGGGCCTGGCGGAACACCTTGGTCAGGTCCCCGGCATCCCCGGCGGGAACACCGGGGCTTCCATGAGCGTGTGGGTGACCACCGCGGCACCGTGTCGCCCGGGTGGGGCAATTCGCCGGTGAGCAGTTCGAAGGCCGTCACCGCGAAGCTGTAGCGGTCCGAGCTGGGGGTCGGCTCCGAGCCGCGCAGCAGCTCGGGGGCGCTGTAGGCGGGGGAGCCCAGGAACTCCCCGGGACCGGCCGGCAGGGGCGCCATGGTCTTGGCGATGCCGAAATCCATCAGCTTCACCCGGCCGTTCTCCGCCACCAGGATGTTCTCCGGCTTCACGTCCCGGTGCACGATGGCGTGGCGGTGGGCCGCGCGCAGGGCGCGCATGGTCTGGATGAGGATGGCGAACTGGCTTCTCCAGGTCCAGGCTCGCCTTCCCGGATGTGCGTGGCCGAGGTCGTGGCCTTCCACGTACTCCATGGCGATGAACGGGCCCACGCCGGGCTCCTCGCCCACGTCGAAGATGGTGACGATGTTCGGGTGGTTGAGCTGGGCGGAGATCTCCGCCTCGCGCTGGAACCGGCTCAGGGCATGGTCCCGCTCCTCGCCCGCGGCCCGGACCACCTTGATCGCCACCCGGCGCTTGAGCAGCGGGTCCTCGGCCAGGTAGACCACGCCCATGGCTCCCTGGCCGAGGGTGCGGTCGATCACATACCGGCCGATGGTTTTTGCAAGATCAGGCATGCGGGGTTCCCTGGCATCATCGATAGCGGTTGCCCACCTGTTGTGCTTCGGCCTGGGGGCCCGGTCATGGCACTATTTTTACTGGCAGCCTTCCGGACCGTGCCACCCATGGTCCAGGCGGCGGCCGGGAACCCTATTTTCGAGGAAGCCATGGCCGCACTGATTGAAGCGATCAACGTCAAGCGCAAGATGTTCTTCGAACTGGAGGACACGCCCTACCACTGCCTGGACGTGGAGATCTCGACCCCCACCGCCCGCGGCGGCCAGACCCTGGTGCGGCTCAAGATGCGCAACCTGATCACCCGCGCCGTGTTCGACAAGACCTTCAAGGCCAGCGACAAGTTCAAGGAGCCCGACCTCCAGATGGTCCAGGCCTCCTACCTCTACAGTGACGGCGACGGCTCCCACTTCATGGACCAGGAGAGCTACGAGACCCTCACCCTGGACGAAGAGATGGTGGGCGACGCCCTGGACTACCTGGTCGAAGGCGTGATCATCCAGATCCAGAAGTACAACGGCAACCCCATCGGCCTGCTGCTGCCCACCCACGTGGAGCTCGCCGTCACCTACACCGAGCCCGGCGCCCGGGGCGACACGGCCAGCGGCAACGTCACCAAGCCCGCCAAGCTGGAGACCGGCATCGAGATCAAGGTGCCGCTGTTCATCAAGGAAGGGGAAAAGGTCAAGGTGGCCACCGAGACCAGGGAGTTCGCAGGTCGGGCATGAGCCGCAAATTCCGCCTGGGCCAGAGCCGGGACGCCGAGGAACTGGACGCGCCCGACGCCTACGCCCGGGAGGGCAAGGCCCAGAGCAAGCGTCGCCAGCGCTCGGCCGAGCGGCTCAGCACCGACAACGAGGACCACGACCCCGACGCCATGCTGCTGCTGCCCGATCCCGCCCCCTGGCTGCACCTGCCCGAAGCCACCCTGGTCTGGCGGCACAGCCAGATCGTCGACCTGGAACTGGACGACGGCACCGCCCTGCGCGCCAGCCTCGCCGGCAAGCTCAAGGGCGTGAAGCTGGTGGTGGGCGACCGGCTGCGCTACTCGGCCATGCCGGTGGAGCCGGGCGACCCGGGCCTTCCGCAGGCCCAGGTGGTGGCGGTGATGCCCCGGCGCACCCTGCTCAAGCGCGGCGGCATCGACGACCGGGAACCCTGGCAGCTGATTTGCGCCAACGCCGACGAATTGTGGGTGTGCGCCGCGGTGGTGGACCCGCCCCTGCGCCCCGGCCTGCTGGAGCGGGCCCAGACCCTGGCCCTGGCTTCCGGCCTGGCGTTCCGGATCATCGTCACCAAGCGCGACCGGGCCAGCCTGCAGGACTCCCTGCCCGAACTGGACCCCCTGCGCGCCCAGGGCCTGCCCATCCTGGAAACCAGCGCCGCCAAGGGCCAGGGTCTCGAGCCCCTGCGCGATCTGCTGCGCGGCCGGTCGGTGGTCCTGGTGGGCCACAGCGGCGTCGGCAAGAGCACCCTGATCAACGCCCTGGTGCCCGATCTCAACCAGCGCACCGGCGCCATGAGCCGCTACGGCACCGGCCGCCAGACCACCACCGGCGCCCGCTGGCTTCCGGTCGCCGGCGGCACCGTGATCGACACCCCGGGCATCCGCACCCTCGAGCGTGCGCGGGCTGCCCCGCACCCTGCTGCCCCGGGTGTTCCCGGAATTCCCGCCGGAGTGGATCGAGGACCCCATGGCGCTGGATCCCGAAGACGAGGCCCTGGGGCTCGACTACCCGGAGCGCCTGCAGAGCCTGCAGCGCCTCTGGCTGGAAATGGAAGAGCGCAACCCCAACCAGAACATCCACCGCTGAATCAGGATGGTTCCCACCCGCTTCGGGAGCACCCCCGCCAGGGGGTCCTTGCGGTTTTCAGGATCCGCCGGGCGGCTTCAGGATCTGGAAATTGGCGGACAGATCGAAGTCGCGCGGCATGATGTAGCTGGGATGGCGCACCTGGAGCGGGTCTCCGCGCCGGGCCGGGGCGTGCAGGGGCGGCTGGATGGTGAGGCCCACCCGGTAGAAGGCCTTGGCGATGAGGGCGGAGCAGATGATCTCCCGGCTGCTGGAACTGCCCAGGTACAGACTGCGCCGCCGGAACCAGCGGGGCACCAGGTGGAACGGGATCAGGTAGCGGGCCAGGTCCAGGGCGTTGCGGTGGTCGTACTCACCCCCAGGTGCTGGAGCATCTCGGTCAGCACCCGGTCCAGGCTCTCCGGGCGCAGCCCGACCGGGCGGCAGATGCGCAGGTTCTGGTCCAGGTAGTGGGACAGCGGGACCACCGCCACCCCTTCCTGCAGATCGCTTTCGATGAGCAGCTGGGCGGCCTCGGGGCCGAACCGCTCCAGCGCCAGGTCCGCCTCGGCACCGCCCCAGCGCAGCAGGGCGTCCCCCATGTACATGGCCGCGTGGCTCCAGGAACTCTGGGTCATGTACATGATGATCTGGCTGATCCGGGCGTTGCCTTCCACCAGCAGCACGTCGCCCGGGCGCAGGGTCTGGACCAGCCGCGGCAGGAGTTGGGCACCCGGCGCTGGTAGTTGGAGACGGTCCCGGTGAGGTAGTCCACCATGCGCCCGGGAAAGGTAGTCGTGGAAGATCATGCTGCCGACAGCATACGCCGTTGTCAGAGCTCGACCAGATCCACGGACTCCAGGGGTTCGGCAAGGAACCGCTCGCCGACCTCCCTGAGCCGGCTGCCGGCGTCGGTGAGCAGGATGCTGCAGGCTGCCCCGGGCGCTCGCCGTGCGGTAGCCCAGGCTGCCCTTGAGCATGCCGTCCACGGTGCGCGCGGTCAGCTCGCCGCTGTCCAGCCAGTGGTGCCGGGGCGGGTGCGGGCCAGGGACGGCAGCAGGATCGGGTAGTGGGTGCAGCCCAGCACCACGGTGTGCACCTCGAACGGGATCTGGTTCAGGTAGCGCCGGCAGACCGCGTCGGTGATCGGGTCGTCCAGCCAGCCCTCCTCGGCGAAGCCCACCAGCAGGGGGCAGGCCAGGCTGTGGATCACCGCGCCCGGGTTGCGCCGGCGGATGGCGTCCTCGTAGGCGCCGCTCTGGATGGTGGCCAGGGTGCCGATCACCCCCACCGGCCCGGACATGCCGGCGGCGGCCTCGGCGCCGGGCTCGATCACGCCGATGACCGGGCAGGGCGCGGCGGCCTGGAGCGCCCCCAGGCCGTGGGCGGAGGCGGTGTTGCAGGCGATGACCATGAGCTTGGGGTCGTGCCGGGCCAGGATGGTGCCCGCCTGCAGGGCGTAGCGCTGGATGGTCGCGTGGGACTTGTTGCCGTACGGGCACCCGGGCGGTGTCGCCCAGGTAGACGATGGACTCCTCCGGCAGGAGCCCGGCGCAGGGCCCGGACCACGGTGAGCCCGCCGATGCCGGAGTCGAAGACCCCGATGGGCTGGTCGGACCCGGTTCATGGCAGGCGCTGGGCCAGGATGGCGATCCAGGCGCCCTCCTGGACGACCCTCAGGGGCCGGAAGCCGTAGGCCGCCAGGCTCACCAGGGCCTCGTCCTGGCGCTCGGCGAGGATGCCCGAGGCCACCAGCCGCCCGCCGGGGGCGGTGATGCGCGGCCATGCGCGGCAGCAGGTCCTGGATGGTCTCCAGCAGGATGTTGGCCAGCACCGTGCGGTAGGGCCCGTCCACCCGCGGGTCGTCCAGGTCGCCCGACGAAGTGGCTGAAGGGGCGCTGCGCCGCCCAGCAGCGCCGGCGTTGAGTTCCATGAAGTCGGCCATGGCCGGGCCGCAGTCGGGGTCGTTGTCGAAGGCGGTGACCGCCCGGGCCCCGCGCAGCCACGCGGACAGGGCCAGGATGCCGGTGCCGGCGCCGATGTCCAGCACCGGATCCAGCAGTTCCCGCGCCTCGGCCAGATCCTCCATGAGGGCCATGCACAGGCGCGTGGTCTCGTGGCCCCCGGTGCCGAAGGCCAGCCCCGGGTTCACCACGATGGGGGTGCGCCCGGCCGGGGCCGGGCCGCGCTCCCACAGGGGCCGGATGTAGAAGCCGCGGCCCACCTCGATGGGGCCGAACCCTTCGCGGCTCTTGGCCAGCCAGTCCTCGTCCTGCGAAGGTCTCGCTGGCGCAGCAGCCGGACCCCGGGGAAGGCCGCCAGGCCCGCGGGGTCGGGCAGGGCCAGCGCCGGGCGGGAAATAGGCGTAGAAGGCATGGGGCGGATCCGCCTCCCGGTAGGTGGCGGTGGCGCCCTGCTCGCGCGAGCCAGTCGCCGAGGGCCTCCACGACCGCCTCCGGAACGTCCAGGAGCCAGCGCTGGTGGGGGGTCGCGTTATCCATGCAACCAGACTAGCAGTATCAGGCCTTCGGGGCACTCCGGCAGGGCGTCCTCCAGGTCCAGCCGCTTCATCTTCTCCAGGAAGGTGGTGCGCTTGAGGCCCAGCAGCTCGGCGGCCCGCTTCTTGTTGCCCCGGGTCACCTGCAGGCTCTGCAGCATGAGCTTCTTCTCCACGTCCGAGACCACCTGGTTGAGGTCCAGGCCTTCGGCGGGCAGGTCCATGGGCTGGGGCGCCGCGGTCTGGGCGTTGAAGGCCGGGAAGTCCTGCATGGGCGGCAGGGCGTCGCACGATCTCCTGCGCCGTCGGGCAGCCGCTCCAGCAGGAAGGCGAAGTCCGCCCGGGTGAGCACGGGCCGGTCCGCGCGACAGCACGATGGCGCGCTCGATGGCGTTCTCCAGCTGGCGCACGTTGCCGTGCCAGGGCAGCGCCATGAGCAGGGAGTCCACCGAAGGGTGCAGGGCCTTGGGGTAGAGGCCGTGCTCCCGGGCCTTGCGGTTGAGGAAGTGCTGGGCCAGGAAGGGGATCTCCTCCCGGCGCTGGCGCAGGGGGGGCAGGGTGATGGGCACCACCTCCAGGCGGTAGAACAGGTCCTCCCGGAACAGGCCGTCCTGCACCCGCTTCCAGAGGTCCAGGTTGGTGGCGGCGATCACCCGCACCTCCACCTTCACCGGGGCCGCCGCCGCCCAGGGGCTGCACCTCCCGCTCCTGCAGCACCCGCAGCAGGCGCACCTGGGCGCCCAGGGGCATGGTGCTCACCTCGTCCAGGAAGATGGTGCCCGCCGTGGGCCTCCCGGAACTTGCCGGGGGCGTCCTTGCGGGCGTCGGTGAAGGCGCCCTTGGTGTAGCCGAACAGCTCGGATTCGATCAGGTTGTCGGGGATGGCGCCGCAGTGCACCGGGACGAAGGGCTGGTCGCGCTGCGGCGCTCATGCGGTGGATGGCCTGGGCGATGATCTCCTTGCCGGTGCCGCTTTCGCCCAGGAGCAGCACCGTGGCCCGGGTGGCCGAGGCGGCCCGGGCCTTGCCCAGCACGTCGCGCATGGCCGCGCCGATGCCCACCAGGCCCAGGCCCAGGGCCTGGGAGACCGACAGGCGGCGCCTGGGTCGGCGGCTGCGGGGCGCAGGCCGGGCAGGGGCGGCGCGTCCCTGGGCAGGCCCCAGCGCACGCGAGCCCAGCGCGCCCCAGTTGGACAGGGCGGCGGGGTCGAAGCGGGCGGCCCCGGGGTCGACCAGGACCAGGATGGGCAGGGCCCCCACCTCGGCGGCGAGCCGCGCCAGGGCCGGTCCGGGATCGGCGGCGGCGGCGCTGATGACCCAAAGGTCGGTGTCCCGGGGCGGCAGGGCCGGCGCCGGGCCCCGGTCCACGGTGACCTGCCAGACGCCCGCCCAGCGATGCTCCAGCTCCCGGGTCGGTTCGCCCAGGGTGGACCAGTGGAGTCGTGGCAGAGGGGTCATGGGGTAGTCTGTTGCTAAGTAGCCTAGTTCATTAAGGAAACAGGGTCAAGTCAAAAACATGACACACCTGTGCCGGATACGCCAGTCATACGGGAGGGTGGGCCTTCCCATGGCAGCGAAAGCCATCCATGCTGGAACCGGAGATCCCGCCGTGACCCTGCTGAAGACCCTTTCCCTGGCCCTGCTCGCCCTGCCCCTGTCGGCCCAGGCCTGGGACGTGCGGCTCGAAGCCCCGTTCCCCAGGGGGCAGGATCTGCCGCTGACCACGGCCGCGGGGCAGGCCACCTCGGGGTCGCTCGACACCGGCCAGGGCGCGATCTTCACCCTGAGCCACCGGATCGAGCGGCTGGGGCCGGTGCTCAAGGTCGAATGGAACGCCGAATACGCGCAGCTGCGGGCCGACGGAACGGTCCGGCAGGGCCAGTCCAGCGCCGCCAGCCGGCTGGAGCAGTCCGGGCTCGGCGCCGGCGTCAACGCCCAGTTCTGGGTGCCGTTCACCGGCTTCGCCGGGGAGCTGGGGCTGCTGGAGCGGCTGCACAGCTACCGCTACGAAGGCGCCGGCTTCGCGGAGGACCGGACCATCGCCCGCCCCTGGCTGCGCGCGGGCCTGCGCTGGGTGCTGCCCTTCCCCGGGCTCGGCCTCTACCTGGCCGCCAGCTACCAGGACGCCCTCGTGCGGGACAAGCCGGTGCAGCTGGGCTCGGCCCCGGATCTCGGCGCCTACCTGGGCGCGCAGGGCGCCGGCCAGGAATTCCAGAGCCTGTGGACGCTCGGGGCGGGAATTTCCTTCTAGGGGACTTTCATCATTTGGACTTATACTCCAACCGCAAACCCGCGGATTGGAGGCCCCCGTGAAATCTCGAGCCCTGCTTGTCCTTTCCCTACCCTGCCTGGTTTCGTTCCTGTCGGCGGCGGCGCCCAAGAGCGAGCGTCCGCGCATGGTGGTGCTTGATTTCCCGGTCGCCAACGGCGCCTATGAAGGGTGGCACGGCTGGGGCTACGGAGGCGGCGAAACCCACATCAGCAGCGTGCTCCAGGAGCTCATGACCACCGCGCTGCTCACCAAGGGGGAAGGCAAGATCCGCCTCATGGAGCGCAAGCAGCTGGAGGCGGTCATCGGCGAGCAGAAGCTGGGCGCCAGCGGCCTGGTGGATGACACCACGGCGGTGCAGATGGGCAAGCTGGTCGGCTGCCAGTACATGGTGACCGGCAAGGTGACCCGGTTCGCCTACAAGAAGAGCGGCTTCGGCACCGGCTGGGGTGTGACCTCCCTGCTCAACAAGGTCAACCCCAACGGCGGCGCGGCCAATGCCGTGGCCGGAGATGTCCACGTGGGCAAGGCCACCTTCACCGGGCGGCTGGATGTGCGCCTGATCGACGTGAAGACCGCCGAGATCCTGGCGGTGGCCAAGGAGGAGGGCACCGTCAAGGACGCCAGCGTGAAGGTGGCGGGCACCGGCAACGACGTCCAGTACGACGAGGAGCTGGTGAACAAGATCTTCGAGCCGATCGCCGACAAGCTCGCCGACACCCTGATCAAGCGCATCACCCTGATCCAGGCGCAGGCGGCAAACCAGTAGTCAATGCACCAGGTCGTCCAGCCACTGGGCGAAGGCCGTCTCCAGCTTGGCGCGGAAGTCCTCCTTCAGTTTCTGCTCGGCCTGGAATTCGGTGACGCCCAGGCCCTTGGCCTCGATTCCCGTGGATTCGTATTCCGTGCCTGAGCGGTCCTTGAGCGTGATGTTCAGGACGCCGCGCGCCACCACGATGCCCGAGTCCTTGCTGACCGTGTGGCTGACCCAGCCGCCGTTCCACCAGCCGTTCCACTGCGGGTGCTGGACATCGATCTTGGCGGTCCTGGCGTCGTGCTGGTAGTCCAGCACCAGCTGGAACTCCCCGCCGCTTTCGGCCCAGCCCAGGCCGGCCTTCAGGGCGGCGTTGCGCAGCAGGGCGGCGATGTTGCCGGCGTTCCTGGCGCCTTCCATGGACAGGGTGAGCGAACCGCGCAACTGCTCGGCCCGGCGGTCCGTGGCGAGCCGGGTCGCCCGGATCCGGCCGCGCAGCTGCGGGTCCCCGCCCCCGGCGGCGATGAGCGCGGCCATGTCGTCCAGCTTGGCCAATTCCACCTGGGCCTGCTTTAGGCGGCCGAGCAAACGCATGCGCTCACGGGGCGCGGCGGGGGTCCCGGCCTCCTGGGCCAGATCGTTGCTCTGCGCGGTGAAGCGCGCGCGCAGTTCCCGCTCGGCGAGGGGCACGTCCAGGTAGGCGAGGGCATAGGCCGTGGCGCCCTTGGTGTCCAGCCAGGTCTCCGCCACCGCCAGTCCGGGGAGCTCGGTGGCCTGGGCCTGGATCCGGGTGCTCTGGTCCACCTGCTGTTCGGAACGGCCCGTGGTCGCGCCGCCCTGGCTGCTCATGGTGGCCTTGCTCACGATGCTGGTCTCGGCCTTGACGTTGGCCCGGAGCCGGGCGAGCACCTCGGCCCGGGCGTTCTGGGAGGCCTGGGTGAGGGCGTCGGCCTCGCCCGCGGACGTGGCCGCCAGGCCCATGGCGTAGACCCGGCCCGGTTCCTGGGGCAGGGTGCTGACCCAGATGGGCCGCACCAGGCCTTGCCGGAGCGTCTGCGCCTGGGCGGCGCAGAGCGCGCCCGCCAGGAGGATGGAAGCGATGAGCGATCTTCTGGCCATGGGCGCGCCCCCTGGTTGTTCGGGATGCCGCAAATATGCCAGTTTTGTTGCATGATCACAACGCAAACGCTGCTATCGGCGCCGGAGGTAGGCGTAGAACATGGAAGCGATCGGACGCAGGAAGGCCAGGGGCGCCACCCAGCGCCAGCCGGGCAGGCGCTCGAGCAAGCTGGGCATCATCAGGGGGCCGCTGCGGATTTCCCGGCTGCGGGTGTCGTAGCCGTGCACCTCTCCGGCCTGGGGCAGGCCGGCCAGCTCCGGGGCCACCCGCACCAGTTCGGCGTTCTGGAACGGGAACGCGACCACCACCCCGTCCCGGTCGCGCCGCCGGGTCCAGTCCACCAGGTGGCGGCAGCCCGCATCCTCGGCATCGTAGGCGAGCAGGTAGGTGGCGGGCAGCGGGTGGTTCAGACCGGAATGGCTTTCGCTTCCTTCTGAAGGTCCCGTGCCCAGTCCACGATGGGTCTCACCCCCTTCGGAGGATCCAGGGCCTTCTTGTAGCATCTCAACACCCCTTCGTGGTTGACGACGAAATCGTTCTCTTCCAGGTAGGTGGCGACAGGCAGCCGGGCGGTTCCCAGATCGCTGAGCGGGCCCGGGAACGGCTCCATGACGAGGCTGAACCGGGCGGCTTCGAGAATCTCCTCCAGCTTCGCGGTTTCCGCCGGGGTGGAATGTTCCCCGTCGTGCAGCGAGCACCACGGCCCGGACCTCGCCCGAGCGGAGCCGCGCCAGCAGTTCGTCCAGCTGTCCGAACCGGTAGCCCCGCTCCACCAGGCCGCGCCGGTTGAAGATCCCGTCCTCGCTGGACTGGAGGGCGGGGAAGAGGATGGGGATCCGGCACTCGCCGCTGCCGAAGCGCAGGTCGTCGGCGGCCAGCGTCGCCGACCCGCTGGGCCGTGTCGCAGCCGAAGGTGCCCTGGACCACCACGGCCGCGGGGCCGGCATCCGCGAGCGCCTGGGCCACCTCCCCGCAGGTGGCGGCGGCGCCGCGCAGGGCGGGGCGCACCGTCCGGGCGGCGGGGTCGAGGTCGTAGCGGTGGTAGGCGTAGCGCTCGTGGTCGATGATGAACCAGGTGTCGCCGCGGCCGGGCTCGGGACGGGGCCGGAAGCGCCACACCCGGTTCTGGTCCACGTCGGCCCAGATCGGGGCTGGCCATGGCCGAGTGGCGGCTGATGGTGGGCACCGGCTTGAGGTACCAGACCCGCTTGTTGAAGCGGAAATCCCGGCTGGTGAGGGCGCCCACCGGGCACAGGTCCACCACGTTGCCGGCCAGCGGGTTTTCGTCCATGGACCGGCCGGAGTAGGTGGTGACCTCCAGCTCCGCGCCGCGGTTGGCGACGGTCAGCTCGCCGGTGCCGGATATCTCCCGGGTGAAGCGGATGCAGCGGGTGCAGTGGATGCAGCGGTTCTTGTCGATCACGATCCTGGCGCCGAGGTCCTCGTAGCGGTAGCGCCGCTTGGGCTCCACCATCCGGCTGTCGCCGCTGCCGTACTGGTAGCTGTAGTCCTGGAGCCGGCACTCGCCGGCCTGGTCGCAGATGGGGCAGTCCAGGGGGTGGTTCATCAGGAGGAATTCCATGACCCCGGCACGGGCGTCGACCACCGAAGGGGTGTTGGTGAACACCTCCTGGCCCTCCATGGCCGGGGTCGTGCAGGAGGTGGCCAGCTTGGGCTGGCCCTTGACCTCCACCATGCACATCCGGCAGGTGGCCACCGGGGACAGGGCCGGATGGTAGCAGTAGCGCGGGATGTCGATGCCGGCCTGGGCGCAGGCGTCCAGGAGCAGGGTGCCGGGCGCCACGGTGATCTCGATGTTGTTGATCTTCAGGTTCGGCATGGTGCCCTTCGCGTCGTGGCTCCAATATGAGCCAAGGCGGCAGCCGGGGCAACCACCATCAGGGCCTGCCGGGCGGTCCCACCAGGCAGTTCCGGCAGAAGTTCAGGAAGTCGTTGAGGTTCGGGATGTCGACCCGCACCCCGGAAGGGACCACGTTGGTGATGACCACCCGCTTCTTCAGCTCGCCGCAGGCCTCCAGGGAGAAGACGAACCAGGCGAAGCGGTCCGCTTCCGAGGAGAGGTTGACGGAGACGATGCGGGTCTCGAAGAAGAGCGGCGGCCGGGTCTCGGTGTCCTGGATGATTTTCCAGTCGGGGAAGTGGCCCCGGCGGACGAAGGCCTCCTTGAGCTCCTCCAGGGTGTGCTGGATCGTAAACTGTACCTCGACCTGGACATCCATGACGGCGCCCTCCAACCTACTATCCATCGGCAGCTTGGACGAAACCATTGAATCCGCGTCAATCTCCGCCCATGAGGGGTTCCCGCTCGCGCCTTCTCCATGAAACAATGACCCTTTGCGGGGAAAACCATGCCCACGGCGCTGTTCTCGGTCTATGACAAGAAAGGCCTGCTGCCGCTGGCCGAGGGCTTGAAGGCGCTGGGCTGGGACCTGCTGGCCACCGGCGGGACCCTCAAGGCGCTCCGGGAGGCCGGGGTCGAGGTCGCGGGAGGTGGCCGACTACACCGGCGCGCCGGAATGCCTTCGGCGGCCGGGTCAAGACCCTGCACCCGCGCATCCACGGCGGCCTGCTGTTCCGCCGGGACGCGCCGGACCACGTGGCCGACGCCGCGCGCCTGGGGATCGACCCCATCGACCTGGTGGTGGTGAACCTCTACCCGTTCGAGGCCACCGTCGCCAGACCCGGCGCCACGCCGGAGGAGTGCATCGAGCAGATCGACATCGGCGGCCCGAGCATGCTGCGCTCCTCGGCCAAGAACCACGCCTCGGTGACCGTGCTCACCGACCCGGCCCAGTACCCGGGCTTCCTGGCCAAGCTCTCGAGCGGCGCCTGGTCGCTGGAGGACCGCAGGGCCTGCGCCCTGGCCGCCTTCCAGCGCACCTCGGCCTACGACGCGGCCATCAGCGCCTGGATGGCCCAGGCCGCGGGCGCGCCGGCCCCCGAGGCCGAAGCCCTGCCCGAACGCCTGAGCCTCGGCCTCGAGGCCGGCCTCGGCCTGCGCTACGGCGAGAACCCGCACCAGCTGGCCGGGCTTCTACGTGCGCCCCGGGGCCCGGGAGGAGGGCATCTCCGCCTGCCGCCAGCTCCAGGGCAAGGAACTGAGCTACAACAACCTGCTGGACGTGGACGCCGCGGCCCGCTCGGTGTTCCAGTTCGCCGCGCCCTCCGGCGGTGATCGTCAAGCACAACAACCCCTGCGGGGTCGGCCGGGGCTCCCACGTGCTGGAGGCCCTGCACAAGGCCCAGGCCGGGGACCCGGTGGCCGCCTTCGGCGGGATCGTCGCCTTCAACCGCCCGGTGGGGCTGGAAGTGGCCCAGGCCATGGTCCAGACCTTCTGGGAGGTGATCCTCGCCCCGGGCTTCTCCCCCGAGGCCCTGGCCCTGTTCTCCGCCAAGAAGCAGATGCGCATCCTGGAGACCCCGGCGGTCTGGCCGCTGTCCGCCCAGGGCCTGGACCTGCGCACCATCGGCGGCGGCTTCCTGGTCCAGCGGCCGGACACCCTCAGCACGCCGGTGGACCAGTGGCAGGTGAAGGCCACCGGGCGCGGCCCCTGGCCGCTGGTGGAGGACATGGTCCTGGCCGACACCGTGGCCAGCGCCGTCAAGTCCAACGCCATCGTCCTGGTCAAGGACGGCGGCACCGTGGGCATCGGCGCCGGCCAGATGAGCCGGGTGGACTCGGTGGAGATCGCCTGCCGCAAGGCCGGCGAGCGCGCCAAGGGCGCCATCCTGGGCTCCGACGCCTTCTTCCCCTTCGCCGACTGCCTGGAGCTGGCCGCCCGCAGCGGGGTGGCCGCCTTCATCGAGCCCGGGCGGCTCCCTGCGCGACCAGGAGGTCATCGAGGCCGCCCAGAAGCTGGGCGTCTGGCTGTTCTTCACCGGCACCCGCCATTTCCGCCACTAACCCTCCCGCCATCTGAAAGCCGTACCGCATGAAAACTTCCGAACTCCGCCAACGCTTCCTGGACTACTTCGCCGCGCGCGGCCACCGTGTGGTGGCCTCCAGCTCCGTGGTGGGCCCGGCCGACGACCCCACGGTGATGTGGACCAACGCCGGCATGGTGCAGTTCAAGGACGTGTTCCTCGGCAAGGAGAAGCGCGACTACACCCGCGCCGTCACCTCCCAGAAGTGCCTGCGCGCCGGCGGCAAGCACAACGACCTGGACCAGGTCGGCTTCACCGCGCGCCACCACACCTTCTTCGAGATGCTCGGCAACTTCAGCTTCGGCGACTACTTCAAGGCCGACGCCATCCGCTACGCCTGGGAGCTGGTCACCGGCCCCCGGGACCAGGGCAACCTGGGCCTGGATCCCGCCCGGCTCTGGGTGACGGTGTACGAGGGCGCCGGGAGCGTCCCCGCCGACACCGAGGCCGAGGAGCTGTGGATCCGGGCCGGCGTGCCCAGGGACCGGGTGGTGCGCTGCGGCTCGGACAACTTCTGGCAGATGGGCGACACCGGCCCGTGCGGCCCGTGCAGCGAGATCCACTTCGACCGGGGCCCCGGCTTCGCGGGCGACGCCGTGCCCAACGGCGAGGGCGACCGGGTCATGGAGATCTGGAACCTGGTGTTCATGCAGTACGACCGCGACGCCAACGGCACCATGAAGCCGCTGCCCCGGCCCAGCATCGACACCGGCATGGGCCTGGAGCGGGTGGCCTCCATCCTCCAGGGGGTGGACAGCAACTACGAGATCGACCTGTTCCGGCCCATCTTCGCGGCCATCTGGAAGAAGGCCGGCGTCGAGCCCGGCGCTGCGCGCGGAAACCGCCAACCGCACCGCCTCCCAGGTGATCGCCGACCACATCCGCGCCGCCACCTTCATGATCTACGACGGCGTGGTGCCCTCCAACGAAGGCCGCGGCTACGTCCTGCGCAAGATCATCCGCCGGGCCCTGCGCTTCGGGCGCAAGCTCGGCATCGAGGGCCGCTTCTTCGCCGACCTGAGCCCCTCGGTGTTCCAGGCCATGGGCGACGCCTACCCGGAGCTGGAGGCTGAGCTGAGCCGAATCATGAAGGTGCTGGCGCGCGAGGAGGGGCAGTTCAGCCTCACCCTCACCGCCGGCCTCAGGCAGCTGGAATCCGCTGGACGGCCAAGGCGGGCGTCCTGCCCGGGGCGGAGATCTTCAAGCTCTACGACACCTACGGCTTCCCCGTGGACCTGGTGGAGGACTGGTGCCGGGAGCGCGGCCTGAAGTGCGACCTGGCCGGCTTCCAGCTCGAGCTGGCCGAGCAGAAGGCCAAGAGCCGCCAGGCCCAGAAGGTCCATGACATCCGCCTGGGCGGCGACCTGGCGGCGCTGGCCGACATGCGCGCCACCGCCTTCCTGGGCTACGACGTCACCGACGCCCAGGGCAAGGTGGTCGCCCTGTTCGACCAGGACCAGAGGCGGGTGAAGGAGCTCACCGGCGTGGGCTTCGTCCTGCTGGACCACACCCCGTTCTACGCCCAGAGCGGAGGCCAGGTGGGCGACACCGGGACGCTGAAGGCCGAGGGCGTGCTGGCCCGGGTCACCGACTGCACCGCCCCCGCGCCCCGGCGCCACCTGCACCACGTCACCGTCTCCGGCGCGCGCCCCCTGCGCGAAGGCGAGACCGTGTTCGCCTCGGTCGACGCCGAGCGCCGGGCCCGGATCCGCGCCCACCACACCGCCACCCACCTGCTGCACGCCGCCCTGCGCGAAGTGCTCGGCACCCACGTCAAGCAGGCCGGCTCGGTGGTGGACGCCGACCGGCTGCGCTTCGACTTCAACCACTTCGCCCCCCTGGAGCCCGAGCAGGTGGCCGAGGTGGAGCGGCTGGTGAACGAGCAGACCCTGCGGGCATTCCGCACCACCAGCCAGCAGATGCCCATCGAGGAGGCCCTGGCCGCCGGCGCCATGGCGCTGTTCGGCGAGAAGTACGGCGACCAGGTGCGGGTGGTCACCGTGCCCGGGTTCTCCCGCGAACTGTGCGGCGGCACCCACGTGGCCAACACCGGCGAGATCGGCCTGGTGAAGATCGTGGCCGAAGGGGCCGTGGCCGCCGGCGTGCGCCGCCTGGAGGCGGTGGCGGGCGCCGCCGCCCTGGCCCGGCTGCAGGAGGACGAGCACCTGCTGGCCGCCCTGAGCCGCCAGGCCAACGCCCCGCGGGAGAAGCTGGGCGGACTGCTGGCCGCCAAGGACACGCGCATCCAGAGCCTGGAGAAGGACCTCAAGGAGGCCAAGCTCAAGGCCGCCAGCGGCGGCGGTTCGGCCGAGCAGGTGGAGGAGGTGGACGGCCTGACCCTGGTCACCATGACCGTGGACGGCATCGAGGTCGCCGCCCTGCGCGAAATGATGGACCAGTGCCGGACCCGCCACCGCAGCGCCGTGATCGCCCTGGCCTCGCGCCTGGCGCCGGACAGCCTGGCCATCCTGGTGAGCGTCGGCCCCGACCTGACCGCCCGCGCCGACGCCGGCGCCCTGCTCAAGGCTCATGGTGCCCCACGTGGGCGGCCGGGGCGGCGGCAAGAAAGAGCTGGCGCAGGGCGGCGGCACCCGGCCCGAGGGGCTGCCCGAGGCGTTCGCGGCCTTGAAAGCCGGGCTCCGGGGCTAGCGCATCATCCCCATGTACGCGGTCCACAGCGCCGGCCCATAGAACACCACCACCGGCGTCGCCAGCGCCAGGGCGCAGCCGAACGGCAGCATGGTCTGGCCGCCGGCCTTGCGGAAGAGGATCAGGGGCAGGCCCACGGCGCTGCCCAGCAGGGAGCCGCCGAACAGGATCCCCAGCATCGGCGCCCAGCCCCAGAACGCGCCCAGCCAGGCCAGCATCTTGAAATCGCCCATGCCGATGCCGTCGGTCTTGCGGATCACCCGGTAGAGCCCGTTCAGCGCCAGCGGGACGACATAGCCCACCCCCAGGCCCAGCAGGCTGGACAGCAGGGACACCGGCCGGCCCAGCATGGTCCAGGCCGGGGCCGGCTGCAGGCCGTTGGCGAAGGTGTCCACCTGCAGGATGCTCTGGGCCGGCCCCCAGACGGCGGTCAGGTGCATGGGCCAGACCAGCTGGGGCAGGGTGCACATGACGCCCAGGGCCATGAGCGGGAACTGCAGCGCGTCGGGCAGCATGAAGGCGGTGAGGTCGGTGAAGAACAGGACGAGGAGGGCGAAGCCGCAGACCACCCCCTTGGCCCAGATCAGGGTGCCGAACGGGAACACCCAGACCGACCCGGCCAGCAGCAGCCCCCCCAGAAGTTCCACCAGCGGGTAGCGCACCGGGATGCGCCAGCCGCACGAGGCGCATTTTCCCCGCAGCCAGAGCCAGCCCAGCAGGGGGACGTTGTGCCACGGCCGGATCCGCGCCTTGCAGTGCGGGCAGTGGCTGGGGCGGGTGACCACGTTCCGCTCGGCGGCGTCCTCCTGGGGCAGCCGGTGGATCAGGACATTGGAGAAGGACCCCAGGACCAGCCCGAAGGGGGCGAGGAACGCGGACAGGAGCCAGGCGGGAAAATCGAAGGTCGGCATGGTGAAAGCATAGCTGGATCCCATACAATCGTTGCGGAGCCGATCATGAAAGCATTCCTGCTGGCAGCCGTCCTCTGTCTGACCCTTCCGGCCGCGGCCCAGGGCGCGCCCAAGCCCAAGGTCCGGATCGACACGAGCTACGGCCCGTTCGTGGTGGAGCTGGAGCCGGACCTGGCCCCCAGGACCGTCGCCAACTTCCTCCGCTACGTCCAGGAAGGCTTCTACACCGACACGATCTTCCACCGGGTGATCGAGGGCTTCATGGTGCAGGGAGGGGGGCTGCTCAAGGACATGACCGAAAAGCCGTGCCACGAGCCCATCGCCAACGAGGCGCGGACGGTCTTCGCGGCCGGCCTCAAGAACACCCGGGGCACCGTGGCCATGGCCCGCACCAGTGAGCCGGATAGCGCCGCCGCCCAGTTCTTCGTCAACACCGGCGACAACCCGGCCCTGGATCCGGGCGGCCCGGGCGACGCCGGAGCCGGCTACTGCGTGTTCGGCCGGGTGGTCTCGGGCATGGCGGCGGTCGACAAGATCGAGAAGGTGCGCACCGTGTGGTTCCGCGGCATGCCCAATGTCCCGGAGTATCCGGTGCGGATCAGGTCGGCCGAGGTGCTGCCCTGATGCTGGCCATATGCGGTTCCGGATGGGACGATAGGGGTTGATGTCTCGGGGCGTCCTTCCAGGGGTGGTGCAATGGCTCAATTCGATCTCATCGTCATCGGTTCCGGCCCGGGCGGCTACATCGCGGCCATCCGCGGCGCGCAGCTGGGCCTTGCCACGGCCCTCGTGGAGAAGGATCCGGGGGGCCTGGGCGGCACCTGCCTGCGGCGCGGCTGCATTCCCGCCAAGACCTGGCTGGAGACCGCGCACCGCCTGGGGCACATGCCGGACCTGGCCGAGTATGGCATCCAGGGGGTGGACATCTCCCAGATGCGCGCCGACCTCGCCGCCATCGTCAAGCGCAAGAACCGCATCGTCATGAAGAACGGCAAGGGCGTGGAATTCCTGATGAAGAAGAACAAGGTCACCGTGCTCAAGGGCGAAGGCCGCCTGCTGGGCGGCGGCAAGGTCGAGGTGGCGGGCGAAGCCTTCGAAGCCTCGAAGATCATCCTGGCCACCGGCTCCGTGCCCAAGGAGATGCCCGGGATGGAGACCGACGGGGTGCGCGTCCTGAACAGCGACCACATCCTGGACCTCACCGTGCTGCCCAGCCACCTGGTGATCCTGGGCGCCGGCGCCATCGGGGTGGAGTTCGCCTCGGTGTTCGCGCGCCTGGGGTCCAAGGTGACGCTGGTGGAGCTCATGGACCGCCTGCTGCCCATCGAGGACGCCGCCATGGGCGAGGAGCTGGCCAGGATCCTGGCAAAGCAGCACAAGATGGACATCCGGCTGAAGACGAAGATCACCAAGGCCGAGCGCTCCGAGGACAAGGTGGTATGCACCCTGGAGGGCGACAAGCCGGGCGTGGTGGAGTGCTCCCACCTGCTGGTGGCCGTGGGCCGCGGCCCGGTCACGTCCGGGGTCGGGCTGGAGGCCACCGGGGCCGTGCTGGACCGGGGCTTCGTCGGCGTCGACGGCTTCATGCGCTCGGCCGAGCCGGGCCTGTATGCCATCGGCGACATCGTGCGCACCCCCATGCTGGCCCACGTGGCCTCGGACGAGGGCATCGTGGCCGCCGAGCATGCCGCGCAGGAACTGGGCCATCCGGCCCATCCCCACCCCATCCGCTACGACCGGGTGCCCAGCTGCACCTACTGCGATCCGGAGGTGGGCTGCGTCGGCCTCACCGAGGCCCAGGCCCGGGAGCAGGGCCGGGACGTGGAGATCGGGACGTTCCCCTTCATGCCCCTGGCCAAGGCGAACATCATCGGCGAGCCCTACGGGTTCATCAAGATCGTCGCCGACAAGCGCTACGGCGAGATCCTGGGCATCCACATCATCGGCCCCAAGGCGACCGAGCTGGTGGCCTCCAGCCTGGCGCTCCTGGCCGGCGAGTTCACCGTGGACGAACTGATCAACACGATGTACCCGCATCCGACCCTGAACGAGGCCTTCCCCGAGGCGGCCCGCGCCGTCCAGGGCCGCGCCCTGAACGCCTAAAGCCCCATCTGCTGTTGCAGCAGCGCCGAAAAGGCCTGGTCGAGCCCGTAGGGCTTCACCAGGATCTGCGACACGCCGTTGCGGCTGGCGGCCAGCACGATGCCGGTGGAGGCCTCATCCACCGCCAGGATGACCGGGGGGAGGGCCGGATGGGAGCCCCTGAGCTGGGAGACGAACTGGAGCGCGTCCAGGGTGGCCAGGTTGCCGTCGATGAACAGGACGGCCAGGTTGGGCTGCTGCAGGAACTCCTGGAACTCCTTCTGGGTATGGGTCACCATCACCCGGCCGTAGCCCTCTTCCTGCAGGAAATCCTTCATCATATCGGCGAAGGCCGGGGAGGGAGCCAGGGCCACCACGGCCCGGGAACGCTTCTTCAGCCGGAGCAGGGCGTCGGCCTTGGCGGGTGGGGGCGGCGGAGCGGCTCCGGCCGCCGGGTGGCCGGCGGCGGCGGCCGGAGCCGGAGCCGGGGCCGTGGCCGGGGGTGCCGGCGCGGCCTGGGGTGGGGCCGGCGCGGGGCCGGCCGCGGCGGGTTCGACGGCCTCGGCCGCCGGCGCTTCGGCCTTGCGCCGGTTCTTCGGCGGCAGGGCCGAGGGGATGGGGGTGGTGCGGGAGGCGACCAGGCCGCGCATGGCGGCGGCGAGGTCGGCCCGGGGCGGGTCGAAGGCGATGCCCGATGACCAGGCCCGCGGAAGCGTCGAGGAATACGGCCCGGCCCGTCAGCTCCATCACGGCGGGACATTTGGGCGCCTTGTTCAGCTTGATGAGCATGAACAGCTGGCCCTCGGGCACCAGGGCGGTGCCCAGTGGCAGGCGCTTTTCGCCCTTGAGGTTCAGGGCCTTTTCCACCCGGATCCGGGCTCCGGCCTCGGACAGGTTCTCGATGATGCCGTTGATCCCCACCCCTTCGAAAAGGCCGGTGAGGGCAGTGAGGGTGGCGCCTTCCTTGGGGTTCAGCCGGGCCCTGGGCTGGGCCCGGCGCTCCTTCACCTCCAGGCTGTCGGGGATGGAGGCCAGCAGGAGGTTCCGCGCGCCTGTCGGCGACGCTGGCCGAGCCGCCCGATGCGCAGGCTTTCCTGGATGAAGGTGAGCTCGATCCGGGCGCCCTTGTCCGCGGCCATGGGCAGCGCGGTCTGGAAGGTGACCAGCCCTTCGGACTCGTCGATGGCCTGGATGGTGGCGGCGACCTCGGCCTTCCTGGGCCCGGTCAGGGTGAACGCGCAGCCGGGTGCGCTGGGCGTCCTCCAGGTAGGCCAGGACCTGTTCGGAGGCATTGCCGCTGTCCTTCTTGTCCTTCCCGAACCCGAAAAGGGCCATGTCCCCTCGCGAATGAACTTGGAAAAACGAACTTACCAGGATTTTACATCCGATTTCCCGCCGCGCACCCCGCGGGAAGGTGATGGTAATCTCGTCACCTATGGATGAACCACGCCTCCGATGCTATCTGCTCGCCCATCAGGGCCCCCAGGATAGGGAAGATGATATCGAAGAGCATCTGGCGGAACTGGAAGAATTGGCCAAGGCCTGCGAACTCCTTCCGGTGGGCCGCCAGCGGCTGCGCCGGGCGACGGTGGAGGCGCGCCTGTTCTACGGCAAGGGCCAGCTGGACATCGTCGCCGAGGAGGCCAAGCGCCAGGGGGCGCGCCTGCTGATCTGCGACAACGAGCTCTCCGGCGGCCAGATCCGCAACATCGAGAAGGCCACCGGCATGGACTGCCTGGACCGCACCGGGCTCATCCTGGCCATCTTCGAGCAGCGCGCCCAGACCCGGGAGGCCAAGGCCCAGGTGGAGCTGGCGCGCTACGAGTACGAACTGCCCCGGCTCAAGGGCGCCTGGACCCACCTGGAACGCCAGGTGGGCGGCGTGGGCGTCCGGGGCGGGGCGGGCGAGACCCAGATCGAGGTGGACCGGCGCATGACCCGCCTGCGCATCAGCCAGCTCAAGCGCGAGCTGGAGCACCTGCAGCGGGTGCGGGACACCCAGCGCCAGGGCCGCTCGCCCAAGGTGCCGCGGGCCTGCCTGGTGGGCTACACCAACGCCGGCAAGACCAGCATCCTGCGCGCGCTGACCGGCGAGGGCGAACCGCAGCGACATGCTGTTCGCCACCCTGGACACCACCACCCGCAAGGCCTGGCTGGGCGCACGACCCGGATTCCGGCGAGCCCAGGCACGCGCTGGTCTCGGACACCGTCGGCTTCATCCGCAAGCTGCCGCACCAGCTGGTGGCGGCGTTCCGCTCCACCCTGGGCGAGGTGCGCACCGCCGACGCCCTCCTGGTGGTGGCCGACGCCAGCAGCCCGGAGCTGGAGGACCACCTCAAGGTGGTGGGCGCCACCCTCAAGGAGCTCGGCTGCGGCGAGCATTCGCGGCTGCTGGTGCTGAACCAGGTGGACCGGGTCACCCGCCCGCGCCGGCTTGACCTCAAGCGTCTGCACCCCGACGCGGTGCAGACCTGCGCCCTGACCCGGGACGGCGCCGAAGACATCCGCCAGTGGCTCCTCTCCCTCATCCCCGGCCAACCCGCCCCGCGCGTGCTGGAGGACTGGGAAGCGTAGTCGGGGCGGGTCCCGCGGGGAGGTCCGGGTACGTCGCCTCCGGACCGCTGGCGCGGTCCGTCGACGACGGTGGCGGCGGGGGGGACATCCTGTTTCACCTTCGCAGGGATCGTCTGCGGAGGGGTTCCCTGCCCATCGGGGGCCTTCCCGCGCTCCAAACTTCACGGTCGGCGCGAATCAGGAGGTTCAATGGACCCTCTCGAAGCGAGTCCCCGGGACCCTAGGCCCAGTCCGGGTGCCCGGGTGGACAAGCTGTCCGCCAGGTGCACCGGAGCGCGAAGGTGGCAACACCTCCGGACAACCATCGCCACCGCCTTTCCGTCGGCGCCGGCAGCGCCGGCGACGACGAACCTGGGCGAAAGTCCGGGACACGGATCTAGACGAGGATGCTGTACAGGGCTGGCAGCAGTTCTTCGTAGGGGGCGCGCTTTTCGTGGACGTGGATCGCGCCGATGGCCTCGGCGACGGCGTCGATGCTGGCGTCGCGCCGGTCCGCCACCAGGATGACCGGGGTGTCCAGCAGCAGCCCGTGCCGGTGCAGCGCCTCCAGGATCATCTGGCCGAAATGGCCGCCCACCTTCACGTCCAGCAGGACCAGGTCGAACTGCGAGGCCCGGGCCATGTTCTGGGCGTCCAGGAACGAGCGCGCCTCGAACACCTGCCTGAAGTCGTCGTCGCGCATGCTGTCGGCCAGGGAGGTGGCCGCCTCGCTGGCGGCCGAGATGATCAGGATGCGCTTGACCGCCTTGCGGATGCGCATGACCGGGGTCACGCTCGGGCGGACCGGCTTCTCCCTGGCCGGGGGGGGCGGCGGGGCGGGCAGGGCCACCACTTCGGGCGCCTTGGCCGGGAGCTTGACCTGCACGGGCGCGCCGGGCTGGTCGGCGATGTCGGTCTTCCGATGCATCTGGGGGAAGGACTGGCCGAAGGTGGTGGGGAAGCGCCGGGCCAGGATCCGCTCGATGTTCTTGCGGTCGGATTCCCGCAGCCCGGTCAGCAGGAAACCGGCGCATACGCCTTCCGGCGTGGTCCGGGCGTGGGCGACGATGCCGCCGCACTGGATGGTGGGGGTGTAGGGCAGGCCGTTGATGCAGACCGAGGCGAAGCTGTCGCCGCGCTTCAGCGGCCTTTTCCCCCGGCCCTTCTTCCAGGACCGCCTGGAGTCCCTGCAGGCTGAGGTCCATGCAGCCGGCCGAGCAGGACCCGGCCCCAGATGAAGGGGGCGGATACCTTTTCGCAGGCGAACACTTCGATCCCCTCGCTCCGGTTGAAGGTGCCCCGGAACTGTTCCCGGCGCTCGCCCACGGCGACCGAGGCGGGGATCTGGAAGACGCCGGTGGACACCACCCGGGTGTGGGCGGTGAAGCGCCGGGCGTCCAGCATGAAGGAGAAGTTCAGCTGCTGGTCCATGGGCAGCGCCGGGGTCTGGGCGGTGATGAAGGTGTCCCGGGAGATGCGGACGACGCTGGTCTCGAAAGGCAGCGTGTCGGACTGGCTGATCCAGAGCTGCACCGGGGTCTTCTTCAGCACGAGCTCGTCCAGGTAGGCCCGGATGGTGTTGCCGTCGCGCAGCTCGGTCTTCAACCCCAGATTCCCCATGCGCCCTTTCCCTGAAGATCCTGCGATTTTAAATTAGATTGGCGGTGCGCTGGGAGGATCGGGCGGCTCCGGCGCGGGGCAGCGCCATGATCCCGGCCGCCAGGCCCAGGGCGAGCAGCAGGCGCAGGCCCATGAGCTGGCGCGAAAGGCCGTGGGCCTTCCGGTAGGCGGCGCGGTCGGGGTGGTCCGGGGCAGGGTCTCCACGGGGCCGTCCATGCGGGCGCGGATGTCGCGCAGCTTGGGGGTGATGATGAAGCCGCTGGTGAAGCACATCAGCAGCGCCAGCAGCGCCGCGGCGCCCCACAGGCGCAGGGGCCCGACCACCTCGGCCTCCCGGTATTCGGCCAGCAGCGCGCGCCCTGGACCAGGCAGGATCGCGCCGCCGAAGCCGATCCAGGCGGCGAGATCCAGCCGGGCCACCACCTTGCCGGCGACCTGCCCGGCCAGGTCGCGGCTGGGCAGGATGCTGAACAGGAGCGGCGCCATGAGGAAGGCGAAACCGAGCACCATGCCGGACCAGAGCAGGAGCAGCGCGGCGGCAGCGGCGTCAAGCGCGGGCGAGGGTTTTGGCGGTCATGGGGCTCACCACTCGTTGTAGGGGATCTGGTTCTCGCCCATGTCGGTGGATCCGCTGCGGACGCGGAAGATGCCCACCTCCGCGTCGGGGTTGTCGGGGTCCGGGGCTTCGAGTTCGGTCACCCAGGTGTCCTTGGATTGGGTCATGGGATCCACCGGGATGTCCCGCACGTATTTCTCGTCCCGCAGCTGGCCGAGGGAGGTGGGGTACTTGCCCCGGTCGGCCTGGTACTGCTCCAGGCAGTGGTTGAGCTGGAAGAGGTCCTCCTTGAGCACCGCTTCCCGGGCCGCCTTGGTGTGCCTGCGGTAGCCGACGATGCCGACGGTGGCGAGCAGGGCCAGGATGGTCATGACCGTGAGAAGTTCGATGAGGGTGAAACCGCGCTGGCGTCGGGAAAGTGGCATGATCAGCACCTTACCAGGAGGATACGGCAAAAGGCCCGGCGCTTCACGCCGGGCCGCATTCATTTAGATGCTTGGGGGACTCAACCCAGGCTGGTGGCGGCGACCTTTTCCCGGGTGTAGAACTCCAGGACGTCCCCTTCCCGCAGGCCGGTGAAGCCCTCCAGGTCGATGCCGCAGTCCAGGCCGTTCTTCACCTCGTGGACGTCGTCCTTGAAGCGCTTGAGGGTCCGGATGTCGCCTTCCCAGACCACCTCGGCGCCGCGCTTGACCCGGGCCTTGTAGCCCTTCTGGACCTTGCCCTCGGTGACGAAGGAGCCGGCGATGACCGACTTGTTCACCTTGAAGATCTGGCGGACCTCCGCCTGGCCCTGGATGGTCTCCTTCTCGATGGCGTCCAGCAGGCCGACCATGGCCGCGGCGATCTCCTCGGTGACCTTGTAGATGATGTCGTGGAATCGGATGTCCACGCCCTCTTCCTGGGCCAGCTCCTCGGCCTTGCGTTCGGCCTTGGCGTTGAAGGCGATGATGGTCGCCTTCGAGGCCTCCGCCAGCAGCACGTCGTTCTCGGTGACGGTGCCGGCCGCGGCGTGGATGATCCGCACCCGCACCTTCTCGGTGGAAAGCCGCTCGAGGCTGCCCACCAGGGACTCGACGGAACCCTGGGTGTCGCCCTTGATGATCAGCGGCAGTTCCTTGATCTGGCCTTCCTTCAGGGTGGAGAACAGGTTCTCCAGGGTCACCCGCTGCTTGATCTGGGCGGCGGCCTTGGCCTTCTCCTGGCGGAAGCCGACGATGGTCCTGGCCTTGGCCTCGTCCTCCACCACCTGCAGGTTGTCGCCCGACACCGGCACTTCCTCGAATCCGAGGATCTGCACGGCCATGGACGGGGTGGCTTCGGCGATCTTGTCGCCGCGGTCGTTGAACATGGCCCGGACCCGGCCCATGGTCGCGCCCGCCACGAAGATCTCGCCGGCGTGCAGGGTGCCCTGCTGGACCAGCACGGCGGCCACGGGGCCGCGGCCGCGGTCCAGCCGCGCCTCGATGATGCTGCCGGCGGCGGGACAGTCGTAGACCGCCTTCAGGTCCTTGAGGTCGGCCACCAGGAGCACGGTCTCCAGCAGGGTGTCCAGGCCTTCCTTGGTCTTGGCGCTCACCCGCACGCAGGGGACCTCGCCGCCGTAGGCCTCGGTCTGGATGCCGTACTGCAGGAGCATCTGCTCGACCTTGTCGGGGTTGGCGCCGGGCTTGTCGATCTTGTTGATGGCCACGACCATGGGCACGTCGGCGGCCTTGGTGTGGTTGATCGCCTCGACGGTCTGCGGCATGACGCCGTCGTCGGCCGCCACCACCAGGATGACGATGTCGGTGACCTTGGCGCCCCGGGCGCGCATCTTGGTGAAGGCTTCGTGGCCGGGGGTGTCGATGAAGACGATCTGCCGGTCCGGACCTTCGCCGCTCTTCACGTCCACGTGGTAGGCGCCGATGGCCTGGGTGATGCCGCCGGCCTCGCCCGCCGCCACCTTGCTGGTGCGGATGGCGTCCAGCAGGGAGGTCTTGCCGTGGTCCACGTGGCCCATGATGGTGACCACCGGGGGCCGCCAGAGCTTCTCGCCGACCGCGACGCTGGCCTCCTCGGCCGAGATCTGCACGTCCTCCTCGAAGGTGACGATGTCGGCCAGGTAGCCGAATTCCCGGGCGATCTCCTTGGCCAGCTCGGTGTCGAGCGGCTGGTTGATCGTGGCGAACACGCCGCGGTGCAGCAGCTTGGCCACCACGTCCTTGGCCGGGCGGTTGCACTTCTCGGCCAGTTCCTTCACCGACACGCCCTCGGAGAGCATGACGATGCCGATCTCGTCGTTGATGTACTCGGTGGCGATCTGCTGGGCGCGCGAGCGCGGCTGGCGCAGCTTGAGCTCCAGTTCCTCGGCCATGCGCTCGGCGCGGGAGCGCTTGTCGTCCTTCTTCTTGCCGGTGAAGTGTCCGGTGCGCCCGGGCCCCTTCTGGGCGTTGGGGTCGGGGGCGGTGTTGGTGGGCAGCGAGGGGCCGCGCCGGTTCAGGCCGGGGCCGCCTGCGGGGCGCGCGCCGGGGCCGCCGGGACGGCCGGGGCCGCTGCCGGGGCCGCCGGGACGGCTGGGGCCGCTGCCGGGGCCGCCGGGACGGCTGGGGCCGCCGGGACGGCTGGGCCCGCTGCCGGGCCCGCCGGGGCGGCCGGGGCCGCTGGGCCGGGAGACCGGGGGACGCGCCTGGGGCAGCTGGATGTAACGGGCCGGTTCGCTGGGCCTGGGAGCCGGGGCGGGGGTGTCGGACATCTTGATGCGGGTGAACCCGGAGTCCGACCTCAGCTCGGTGATGGAGGGCGGGATGAAGGGGCGCCGGGCGGGCTGCTGGACCTGGCCCTGCTCGTGCTTGACCGCGCCCTTGCCGGTGTTGGCGGCCATGGGCAGCAGGGTCTTCTCCGGCTGGGGCTGGCCCGAGCGCTGCACCTGGGACTGCTGTCCGGGGCGCTGGATGACCGGCCGGGCGCCGGCTTCGGGCCGGACCTTGGGCGGGGCCGCCTGGGGCAGCTGGATGTACCGGGCCGGTTCCTGGGGCTTGGCCGCGGGCACGGGCGCCTGGGAGATGCGCAGGCGGGAGAAGCCTTCGCCCTGGGCGACGGCGCGCCCGAGTACAGGCAGCGTGGGCTCGCCGGGGGTGGGGGAAGGTTCCATGGAGTGGGCCTCGCTCGGTTCGGCCGAAGCAGGGGCGGGTTCCGCTTCAACAGGTGTTGAAACCGCCGCCGGGGCTTCAGGTTTCTTGAGAAGGACCGCTGGCGGGGCGGGCGGAGGCGGCGGGGGCGGAGCGAGGGCGGGTTTCACGATTCGGATCGTCGGGGTCACGGCCTTGGGTGCGGTTGCGGGGGGGGGCGGGGCGGCCGCGGCGGGCTCCTCGCCTTTGGGCTTTCCTTGCACGACCTTGCGCAGGAGGTTGATCTGCTCTTCGCTGAGGTTGGAGCTGTGGCTCTTGCCCTGGACGCCCAGGTTTTTTTCGAGGGCGTCGAGCACGACGTGATTGCTCACGCCGAGCTCTTTGGCTAACTGGTTGATGCGCAACATGAAGGGGCGTACCTCGATCTGGTGAAGGGGGCGAAACGGCGGTTGAGGTTTGATCTGGGCCTACTCTCCGAACCGGGCGTGCACGGCGTCAATGAGCCGGAAAGCGAGATCCTGATCGATGCCTTCGACCGTGAGCAATTGCTCAACCGTAACAGTGTACAAGGATTTTGCATCCGTATAGCCGACCGAGGCGAGGTTTTTGAGGACGGCCTCGTCCAGCCCCTCGATCTCGCCCAGTTCCTCCCGGAGGAGGGACGCGGGCGCTTCCGTCTCGTCCTTGGCGGCGATCTCGGGCAGCGCCTGGACCATGGCGGCCTCGGTTTCGCGCCGCTTCTCGGCCTCGCTGCGCACATCGATGTTCCAGCCGGTGAGCTTGGCGGCCAGGCGCACGTTCTGGCCGCGCTTGCCGATGGCGATGCTGAGCTGCTCGTCGTCCACCACCACCTCCACCCGCCGGTGCTCCAGGTCGGTGACGCTCACCCGAAGGGCCTTGGCGGGGTTCAGGGCGTTGGCGATGAAGCGCGAGCTGTCCTCGTCGTAGCGGACGATGTCGATCTTCTCGTTCTTCAGCTCGCGGATGATGGCCTGGACCCGGCTGCCCTTGAGGCCCACGCAGGCGCCCACCGGATCCACGTCGGGATCCAGGGAGTGCACGGCCACCTTGGCCCGGTCGCCGGCCTCCCGCACGCAGCTGCGGATGACCACGGTGCCGTCGTGGATTTCCGGCACCTCCTGGTCGAACAGCTTGATCAGCAGCCGGGGGTCGGTGCGGCTCACCTGCACCTGGGGGTCCTTGGCGGACTTGTCCACGGCGGAGATGACCACCTTGATGCGCTGGCCCTTGTCGAACCGGTCGCCGCGCAGGGCCTCGCTGCGCTTGAGCATGGCCTCCACCCGGTCGATCTCCAGGATGATGGCGCTCTTCTCGAAGCGCTTGACCTCGCCCACCACCACTTCGCCGATGCGGTCGGCGAAATCGGTGAAGATCCGGTCCCGCTCGGCTTCCCGCACCTTCTGCACCAGCACCTGCTTGGCCGCCTGGGCGGCGATGCGGCCCAGCTGGGAGGTGTCCTGGGGCAGCCAGAGGGTGTCGCCCTCGGCCGCGTCGGGATTCAGCGCCTGGGCCTCCTCGAGGCTGATCTCCAGGTCCTCCTCCTCGACCACGGGCACCACCTGCTTGAGGGCGTAGACGTGGAACTCGCCGGTCTCGCGCTCCATCTGGGCCTGGAAGTTGCCGTAGAAGTCGAAGCCCTGGAAGTATTTCTCGGCGGCCTTGACCAGGGATTCCTCCACGGCCTTGAACACGTCCTCTTCGGGGATGCCCTTTTCCACCGCGATCATCTTCACGCTGTCGAAAAAGCTGGTAGCTACGAGTGCCATGATGTCTCCTTGCCGGCGCTTTTCTCTACGCCGGCGGCGTCGGGTTGAACCGGCAGAAGCCGGGCTGGGGGGGTCTTCGCCTCGTCGAACGGCGCGAGGCGGGCCTTCTGTATCGCTTCGTGGGGGATGGTCTTGAGCACGCCGTCCTCTTCCAGAGTGACGGCCTCCTCGGTGGAGGTTCCGATCCAGCCCTTGAAACGCTTCTGGCCGTTGACGGGGGCGGCGGTCTGGACGCGGCAGAGCCGGCCCTGGAAACGCCGGAAGTGCTCGGGCTTCACCAGCGGGCGCTCCAGCCCGGGGCTGGAGATCTCCAGGTTCAGGTCGTCGCGCAGGTTGGGGAATTCGACGTCCAGCCAGGCCACCATGCCGTCGTTGGCGGCCACGCAGTCGTCCAGGGTGACGGGCCGGTCGCCTCCGGGCCCCCGGTCCAGGTGGTCGATGTAGAGGCGCAGGATGGAGTCCCGGCCCTCCTTGGCGGATTCCAGGCAGACCAGTTCGAAGCCCAGCAGCGCGAGCTGCCGTTCCACCGGGGCTTTGAGCTTTTGCAGATCCATTCACCAACCTTGGTAATGATGCTGGAGGCGGGGGTCAAACCCACCCGACGTGGTCCACTTTGGTTCGGGTGCGCCAGCGCGACGGCTACCTGTTGCCCCAGAACCCGGAAAACCCAGGCCGAATTCAACAGAAAAGATTATCGCTAATTGAACTGAGGAACAAGGGGAAATTCCCGGCATTCCCCTCCGCGGACAAAAAGGGCACCATGTAATTTCCGGGTTTGGGGGTGCGCAGATGGTATTGATTCTGGACGGGAAGACCCATGCCGACCACATGCTGGCCGAAGCCGCGGCGGTGGTGGCGGACCGCGCCGCCCAGGGCCTGCGCCCGCCCTGCCTGGCGGTGGTGCTGGTGGGCGACGACCCGGCCAGCCACGTCTACGTGAGCGGCAAGATCAAGGCCTGCGCCCGGACCGGGATCCGCTCCCTGGAGCACCGGATCCCGGCCGGGACCTCCCAGCATGACCTGGAGGCCCTGATCGCGGAGCTCAACCAGGATCCGGAGGTGGACGGCATCCTGGTCCAGCTGCCCCTGCCCGGCGGCCTGGACGCCAAGCGGGCCACGCGCTGCATCGATCCGCGCAAGGACGTGGACGGCCTGCATCCGGTCAACCAGGGCCTGCTCATGGGCGGCCAGCGCGGGCTGCGCCCCTGCACCCCCTCCGCCTGCATCAGCATGCTCAAGGCCTACGGGATCGCCCTGAAGGGCAGCCGGGCGGTGGTGCTGGGCCGCAGCGAGATCGTCGGCAAGCCGATCGGCCTGATGCTGCTGGAGGAGCATGCCACCGTGACCATCGCCCACAGCCGGACCGTGGACCTGCCGGGCCTCTGCCGGGAGGCCGACCTGCTGGTGGCGGCGGTGGGCCGGCCCGGCCTGGTGGAGGGCTCCTGGATCAAGCCCGGGGCCACGGTGGTGGACGTGGGCATCAACCGGGTCGAGGACCTGGAACTGGGCGCGCGCATCTTCCGGGCCGACCCGGAGCAAGCTGGAGACCCTGCGCGCCAAGGGCAGCGTGCTGTGCGGCGACGTGCGTTTCAGGGAGGCCGCCGCTGGTCGCCGGCGCCATCACTCCGGTCCCGGGCGGGGTCGGTCCGCTCACCATCGCCGGCCTCATGGCCAACACCCTGCAGGCCTGCGAGGCCATGGAGCAGGTGGTGCAGATCCAGGAGACCCTATGAGCTACGCGCGCCGCGGCACCTTCCTGCCCTTCACCCGGCCCATGGTCGGGGCGGAGGAGATCGCCGAGCTGATCGATTCCATCGAGTCCGGCTGGCTCACCACCGGGCCCAAGGCGGCCCGGTTCGAGGAAGCCCTTTGCGAATACAACGGCGTGCCCGGCTGCTTCGTCATGAACAGCGCCACCACCGCCCAGGAGATCACCATGCAGTGCCTGGGCCTGAAGCCCGGCGACGAGGTGATCACCACGGCCCTGACCTGGGTCTCCACCCTCAGCACGGTGATCCTCCAGGGCGGCGTGCCGGTGCTGGTGGACATCGACCCGCTCACCCTGAACCTCGATCCGGCCAGGCTCGAGGCGGCCGTCACGCCCCGCACCAGGGGGATCGTCCCGGTCCACCTCACCGGCCTGCCGGCGCCCATGGACGAGGTCTGGAAGGTCGCCCAGGCGCACGGCCTGTGGGTGGTGGAGGACGCGGCCCAGGCCATGGGCGCGCACTACCGCGGACGCAAGATCGGCGCCGACCCCCGCTCGGTGTTCAGCGTCTACAGCTTCCATCCCAACAAGAACATGACCACCGGCGAGGGCGGCGCCATCGTCTGCCACGACGAGCAGTTCATCGAACGCATCAAGCGCCTGCGCTTCCACGGCATCGAGCGGGACGCCTGGAAGCGGTTCCAGAAGGACGGCAGCCCGCACTTCGACGTGATGGAGCCGGCGCGCAAGGCCAACTTCATGGACCTCCAGGCGGCCATGGGGCTGCACCAGCTGAAGAAGCTCGACGGCTTCAACGCGCGCCGCAAGCATCTGTTCCTGCGCTACCTGGACCTCATGAAGGACATCCCCGAGCTGATGCTGCCGGTGCCCGGCGACGCCGTGCACGGGCACTGCCACCACCTGTTCGTGGCTGCGCATCCTGCCGGAGAAGGCCGGCATGGACCGGGACACCTTCGTGGCCCGGCTCAAGGAGGAGAACATCGGCACCGGCATCCACTACCGCCCGGCCCACGTGCATTCCTTCTACCGGGACTACTACCGGGAGAAGCCGCACGCCCTGCCCAAGGACGGCCTGCCCCACACCGAGTGGAGCGGCGAGCGGCTCATGAGCCTGCCGCTCTGGCCGGGCCTCACCGAGGATGACCAGGACCAGGTGGTGGCGGCCATCCGGCACGTGCTGGGCAGGTAGATGGAGGTTGCGATGCGCGGTCTTCTGCTCGCGGCCCTGGTGGTCCTGCCCGCCGGCCTCGAGGCGCAAACCGCGGCGCCGGCCCGGCCGGCCTGGATCGCGACCCTGCCGGACCAGGCCGGCCGGCTCTACGCCCTGGGCACGGCCCAGTTGGCCGGCAGCGAAAGCGATGCCATCAATCGCGCCTCCGACCGGGCGCGACTGGAGGTGGTGACCCGGCTCCGGGCCACCGTCCGCGGGCGCACCAGCGTCACCACCCGCACCTCGGAAACCCGGCAGGCCGGGGCCGCATCCGGCGCCGGGGAGCGCCAGGTGCGCGACGAGATGAGCGTCGGGGCCGAGGCGGAAGACCTGCCCGGCCTGGTGGTGGAGCGGAACCTACACGGACCGGCCCGCGCGCACGGTCTATGCCCTGGCCTACCTGGACCTGGCCCAGGCCCGCAGCGCCATGGCGGACCGCCTGGACCAGGCCCGGGAATACCGGCTGCGGGTGGGCGATGAATGGAGCCGAAAGGCCCGCTGGCGCCTGCGCAAGGTGCAGGAGGACCTGAACCGGGTCGATGGATCGATCGCCCTGCTGGCTGCGACCGGCACGGGGCAGGACCTCCGGCCGGGACTGCAGGCCGAACGGGCGGCCCTGGACAAGGCCCTGCAGGCGTTCGAGGCCAAGCCCCTGCCGCCGCTGGATCTCTCCAGGACCACCATGGGCCTGCGCTCCAACGTGAACCTTCCGCTAGGCATCCAAGCCTACCTGGAGGCCCAGATCGGCGCATGCGGCCTGCAGTGCCCGGAACCTGAACCCGGACCTCATCCTCAACCTCACCTTTTCCGGGGGGGCCAAAGGCCCTGAATTCATATCCGTGGACATGGACATCTACGCCGGAGTCACCTACCGCACCGATGCGCAGATGATGATCCTGGAAGGGGGAGGCACCGCGCTCACGCGACCGGTCAGCATCCAGCTCGATCAGCCCGGATCCCCTGAAGGCATGGTGGATCAATTCCGTCGGTTGTTCGAGCGCCGCCTGCCCCGGTTGGTGGGCGAGGTCCAGGCCGAACTGCAATAGGACCCCCTATAGACCCATCCCGGCGGAACGCGCTCCGCCGGGATCGGGCCGATGGACCGGGTGCTACTCGAGGACCACCCAGACCCTGCGGCTGTCCTTCACTCCCTGGACCAGGCTCATCATGGCCTCGGAGAGCTGCTTCCCTTTGGAGGAACCGTCTCCCAGATCGACCACCATGACCACGTCCTCGCTGCCGGCCGGAAGGCTGACGCTGCGGGGGAACTCGCGGTCGACCTTGGCGGATTCGGGGTGGGAGGGCGGATCGGGGATCTTGAATCCCAGACCTCCCTCCAGCGCGTCCGTGCTGGTCCGGAAGAGCGAGGCCAAGGCGACGATGGCGGAGCCGGAGGGTTTGATCTTGTCCCGTTCCCAGAACGAGATGGAGGCCTGATCTACCCTCAGGGCCTCGGCCATCTCCTCCTGGGACCACCGCCAGGTGAGCCGCACGGCTTTGATGCGGTCACCCAGGGAGGTGATGGACAGGGGCGCGTCGGAATTAGAATCGAATCGCTTCAAGTTGATCACTCCTTGCATAATTACGGAATATCCGGATGCCTCACGTTCTGCAGCGGCACATCTCTTTGATGACGGAAGAATGATGTGTGTTCCAATGACCACGTGTCCCACGTTTGAAAAAAACTAGATCCGCTCGTGGGGAAGGGTGGGTACCGGTGCATAAAGTGCTGTGGTTGGGTCCACCAAGTATAGATTACTGATGCGGCCGGTGTACGCACAAGCGTATTGTTGGATTTGATCCGCGAATCGGGTCTGCTGGTACCCGTCCCGGAAAATACTGCCCCAAGTGCGGTTGAAAGCGGATTCCAGACGGTCGTCCAGTTGGGCCAGCACTTTTTTTTCGGCTTCCATTCGTATTTTGGACGCCTCCACCTCCTCTCTGAGTCGGGTGCCTTCCTGGTCCAGCGCCATGAGTGCTTCGGGAGAAAGCCGGGGAGCGAGCAGACGGCGATGCTCGTGATTCCGTCGGAGGTTATCCTCCAACAATGAGAGGTGCACCTCGGATTTCCGGCGGATGGTTTCGAAACGCACAAAATCCTGCAGTTCGCCCGCCTGCTCTTCCAATTGTTCCAAAGTGGAGGCCAGCTCGGGAATCAGCAGCATGGTGTGCCAGGATACATTCTTCTTGGAACGCAGGATGTCGCCGTAGATATGGTCGCCCACGTACATGACCTCTTCGCCGAAGGCCTGCAGGTTTTCCTCCATCCATAAGGCATTGCCGCCCATGAAGGCCTTCGTCTGACCGGGCAGCGGGACCGGCGGCAAGGGTTCCTGGAAAAAAGCCGGCTTGCTGGCGCTCACCACCACGAGATCGAAATAATCGATCCAGTTGGGGTGGGCCGGATCCTGGCCGTCCAGCAGGAAGCGCAGGACGCCGTCCGTGAAGGTCCACTCGCTGTTGCTGAGGATGAACATCTTCTTGCCGGCCCGTTGCCAGCGGTCCAGGGCGGCCGCCAGTTCGGGATCGCGCAGGATGTAGAGTTCAGGGTCGGCCAGGATCTGGGCCTTCATCTGCGCCGTTGCGGTGGGCGGTGTCGATGGCCCAGCGCACGTCCTGGAAGAGCTGCAGGCACTCCCTGCCGGTGATCAGGCCGTCATCCAGGCCGTCCACCAGCATCGCGTAGAGGTGGCATTCGGGGATCTCGAACAGGGTGTCGATGCTGCGGAAGCCCGGCGCCGGAGGCCACCACCCGGCGCCTGCCGTAGGCCTGGTCGATCTTCTCCCGGCTCATGGGGCCGGCTGCCGTGGCAGGCCCGCACCACCTGGCGCGAGCTGTCCAGCTTCAGCAGGTTGCCCCGGGTTCCGTCCAGCACCAGGCCGCGGATGGCGAAGCCGGGGTCGAACTGGGTGTCCAGCAGCCATTCGGGATAGCCCCGCTCGCTCACCAGCAGCCGGGCGGAACTCCGGTAGGCCAGTTCCTCGATCTCCGGCGAGCGGTAGTGGCTCAGGGTGTAGTCCATGTCGAACCCCAGCGCCTTGATGTCCCGGAAGTGGATGTTGCGCAGGGGGAACACCTTGCGCGCATGGGGCAGCCTGGCCCTCCGCTCCCGGCTCCACGAACCGGGGAATCGGCAGCAGGGCGGAGATGACGTTCTTCATGGGGTTGCCGGTGCGTGGCTGGGATGCATGCATGCCTATAATTCGGATGCTTTGCAGCACAGCTTACCAGGGCCCGGGCTGCCAGCACTCCTTAACTTGAGCGAATTTATTCAACTTTTATCGCGAACGGCTTGAAGCCCCGGTTCTTGAGCTTCAGCGCGGTGGCGTCGACGGCCTCCCGGGGTCCGGGCGCCGCCAGGCGGACCTTGAACAGGCCCTTTTCGCTGATGGTGGCGGTGGGGAAGCCGGCGGCCTTGGCCTTGGCGGCCATGCGCTCGGCTTCGGCCGCGTCGGGGGTGGAGATCAGCTGCAGGGTCCAGCGGGTAGCGGCTTCGCCCTGTCCCTGGGCGGCCGGCCTGGCTGCGGCCGGCTGAGGCGCGGCCGGCTTGGGCGCGGCCTTGGGTGCGGCCGGCTGGGGTGTGGCCAACTGAGGTGCGGCCTTGGGTGCGCCCGGCTGAGGCGTGGCCTTGGGTGCGGCCGGCTGGGGCGCGGCGGGCTGAGCCGTGGCCGGGGCCTGGACGGGCTTCTGGAACCCCGCGTCCGGCGGGGCTGTCCAGGGCGATGAGCTGGTCGGCCACCGAGGCCGGCAGTTCCTGCAGGTCCTCGCCGGCGCCCCGGGCCGCGGGGCCGCGCAGGGCCGCGCTCTGCTTGCCCACCTGGACCCCCAGCACGTAGCAGAGGGTCAGCAGTCCCACGCCCACGGCGGTCACCAGCAGGATGGTCTGGCGGCTCAGGATGACGGTCTGGGAATCGCGGCTGGGCATGGCGCGATTATACCTGGGGCTAGGCAGATGCCGCGATGACGTTATCATCGGGCCAGGAGCCGCGCTCCCTCCGGACCCTGCCCATGACCCCAGCCTTTCCGCCGTTCCTCCCCGTCCTGCTGCTGTTCCTCGTCGCCGCTGGGCGTCGGGGCGGCCATCCTCGTGGTCTCCGGCAAGATCCTGCCCGGGCTGCTGAAGCCGACAACCCCCAGCAGGCCAAGCTCACCCCCTACGAGTGCGGCGCCCCGCCGCTGCAGGAGGGCGCCCGGCACCGCTACAGCGTGAAGTTCTACCTGGTGGCCATGCTGTTCATCCTGTTCGACGTGGAAGCGGCCTTCCTGCTGCCCTGGGCCGTCCAGTACAAGACCCACCTCTGGACCTTCTGGGCCATGCTGAGCTTCGTGGCCACGCTGCTGGTGGGCTACGTCTACGTGTGGGGCAAGGGCGCCCTGGACTGGGAGCGCTGACATGGCCGGCATCAACCTCGACGATTCGGTGATGACCACGCGGCTGGACTCGGTGGTGAACTGGGCCCGGAAGAACAGCCTCTGGCCGCTGCCGTTCGGCACCGCCTGCTGCGCCATCGAATTCATGTCGATGATGGCCTCGCGCTACGATTTCTCCCGGTTCGGCGCCGAGGCCCTGCGCTTCAGCCCGCGCCAGAGCGACATGCTGCTGGTGCTGGGGACCGTCACCAACAAGCAGGCCCCGGTCCTGCGCCAGATCTACGCCCAGATGGCCGAGCCGAAGTGGGTGGTGGCGGTGGGCGTGTGCGCCTCCTCGGGCGGCATGTACCGCACCTACGCCACCCTCCAGGGCATCGACCGGGTGGTGCCGGTGGACGTCTACGTCCCGGGCTGCCCGCCCCGGCCGGAGACCATGATCTACGGGGTCATGGAGCTGCAGAAGAAGATCAGCCGGGAAACCCTGATGGGCGCGCAAGGAGCACATCGAGCAGTTCTACGAGTCCCTGGCGCGCCAGGAGGAACTGCAGCGGGCCGGGGGGCTCTCCTCGCTACCAGGCGGTGCGGGAGATGGTGCTGGAGGCCGGCGCGCAGGGCGGGCAGCAGATCTGGTGAGCGAGTCTGGGGGTTGCGAGCATGGTGATCGAACGGATCGAAGCACAGCTGCCGGGGGCCATCCTGGACCGCCACGCCTTCCGGGGCGACGAGACCGTCATCGTGGCCGGGGAGCGGTTCCTGGAGGTGGTGGACCTGGTCTTCTCGGAAGGCTTCCAGCTGCTCCTGGACGTCACGGCGGTGGACCTGGAGACGCCGGAATCCCGGTTCGAGGTGGTCTACCACCTGCTGAACCTGGCCAGCCAGGCGCGCCTGCGGATCAAGGTGCCGGTCGCGGAAGGCGCCGCCCTGCCCAGCCTGGTGGGCCGGTTCAAGTCGGCCGACTGGGCCGAGCGCGAGGTGTTCGACCTGTTCGGCATCCCCTTCGAAGGGCACCCGAACCTCACCCGCCTGCTCATGTGGGAGGACTTCCCCGGCCACCCCCTGCGCAAGGATTTCCCCCTGGATGGCGGCGACGTGTTCTGCAGCCAGGACATCGGCGCCTCCTTCGCCCCCGAAGCCCGCCCGCTCTGAAGGCCTGAGACTCCAATGGAACCCACCACCCCGAACCCCCGGACCGACGGCGACCGCATGATCGTCAATATGGGCCCGTCCCATCCGGTCACCCACGGCACCCTGCACATCGTCCTGGAACTGGAGGGGGAGATCATCGTCAAGGCCACCCCCAACATCGGCTACCTGCACCGGGGCGTGGAGAAGCTGGGCGAGCAGCCTGACCTACCAGCAGTTCATCCCGCTCACCGACCGCCTGAACTACTGCAGCTCGCTCATGAACAACGTCGGCTACACCCTGGCGGTGGAGAAGCTCCTGGGCATCCAGGACCCGCCCCGCTCGCAGGTGCTGCGGGTGCTGTGCTCGGAACTGGCGCGCATCGGCGACCACCTGGTGTGCATCGGCATCAACGCCGTGGACATCGGCGCCTTCACCGCCTTCCTCTACCTGTTCCGGGAGCGCGAGACCATCTACGACCTGTTCGAGATGATGGCGGGCCAGCGCCTGCATTCCAGCTTCACCCGCATCGGCGGCCTGTTCCGGGACATCCCGCCGGAGTTCGAGCCGCTCTGCGGGCAGTTCCTGGAGAGCTGCCCGCGCACCGTGGACGAGATGGAGACGCCTGCTCACCCACAACCCCATCTGGGCCGACCGCACCAAGGGCGTGGGCGCCATCAGCGCCGAGAACGCCATCAGCTGGGGCTACACCGGCCCCTGCCTGCGCGCCGCCGGAGTGCCCCAGGACCTGCGCAAGGCGCCAGCCCTACCTGGGCTACGAGACCTACGAGTTCGACATCCCGGTGGCCACCACGGGCGACGTCTACGACCGCTACCTGGTGCGCACCGAGGAGATGCGCCAGTCCCTGCGGATCGTCCGGCAGTGCCTGGACCGGCTCAGGCAGATCGGCCCGGGGCCGGTCATCATCGACGACTACAAGATCGCCCTGCCGCCCAAGGAGAAGGTCTACACCCGGATGGAAAGCCTCATCCACCACTTCAAGCTGATCATGCACGGCATCGAGATGCCCGTGGGCGAAGTGTACAGCGCCACCGAGGCGGCCAACGGCGAGCTGGGCTTCTACCTCGTCTCCCACGGCGGCAAGAGCCCGTACCGGATCCACGTCCGTCCGCCCTGCTTCCCGATCTTCAACAGCTTCGACGAGCAGGTGCGCGGGCGCATCATCGCCGACGCGGTGGCGGTGCTGGGCGGGATGAACGTCATCGCCGGCGAACTGGACCGGTAGCCAGGAACCTTCGGACCGTTGCGGGCAGTTCCTCAGGGAACGCGTTGAGGCCTCATGCCGCAACGGTCCTGACGGAGAACGATTGCCATGACCAACATCACCGGCGCGGCTCTGGCCGCGCTCCTGGCACTGCCCTGCCTCGGCGACGAGCCGCGGGTCACCAAGGAACTGACCTTCTCCGACACACGGGTGCAGGTCTATGGAACCCTGTGGGTCAACAGCTGGTACTACTTCGACCAGAACCTCAAGGACAACGGCACCCTGGTGCCCATCGATCCCATGGGCAACGCGCTGAATCCCGGCTCGACGCCCGACAGGCAGTTCGGCATGACCGCCAAGAACTCCCAGATCGGCTTCACCAGCGTCACGCCCAGCGCCCGCTGGGGCGAGATCAAGACCGTGATCGAGATGGATTTCGCCAAGGACCAGGCCAAGAACGGCGCCCCCAACCTGCGCCACGCCTACGTCAACCTGGGCGGCTGGACCTTCGGCCACACCTGGTCGAACTGGCTGGACACCGACTCCGTCGGCGCCACCGTGGACCTGAACGGGCCCATCGGCCAGGCCTGCAACGGCAGTTCCAGGTACACCCAGGTGCGCTACACCTTCCACGACGGCCGGCGCAACAGCCTCGCCTTCTCGGTCGAGCAGAATGTCCACGCCTGGGACAAGTTCGTGGACGTCACCACCCCTCCCCCCCGACAAACCCCCCCACCCCCAACGCCCCCGCCCCGGTGCCCGCGGGGACCAGGCCCGATGCGCGCTATCCCACCCTCGTCGGCGCCTACACCTTCGCCGACGATTGGGGGCACATGAGCCTGCGCGCCATGACCCAGAACTACGGCGCCTATACCCCCGCCGCTCCCGGCTCCCCTGAGTTGAGGCCCAACCAGTGGGGCACCGCCGGCCAGCTGACCGGCGTGTTCAACCTCGGCGTGGACCAGCTGGTGGGCTCCATCTACACCGGGCGCGGGCTGGGCGAGTACGGCGCGGGCTTCCAGGGCGCGCGGCTCGAGCCTGGCGCCACCGGGCTGGAGCTGTACCGCAATGTGGGCTGGCAGGTGGGTTACGCCCGCAACTGGACCAGCCGGGTGCGCAGCAACCTGGTGCTCGGCGGGGTGAACTTCAATGCCGACGCCGCCGCCCAGTTCAAAGACATCCGCAATGCCTTCAACGGCTTCCTCAACACCTTCGTCAAGCTGGACAAGCGCGTGGAACTGGGCCTGGAATACGGCTACGAGCGCTTTGCCACCTTCGGCCCGAACGCGGTGACGCAGCGCAACGGCACCCTGTCCGACCGCAACCATTCCCGCAAGATCCAGGCTTCCCTCACGGCCAAGTTCTAGTTTTACTGCAGCGTCCGTTGTTCCGCCCGTCGCGCCTTGCGGTCGGCTTCGGGTTCCGGGTTCGCGCGCCGACCCACCGGCGCGTGATCCGCTTGGCCCCTCCTCGCTCCGCTGCGGGGGGGCCAAGCGGTCACGCTGCTCCTTCCCCCCGGGGCCGAGTCGATTCATCTTCGTTTCATTGAACAAGATTCAAAGAAATCATCATGGGACCCTGGGCATTCCAGGGAGCGGCCTCCTTGCCCCCATGCCGCCAACCTAAGGAACCCCCACCCCAGGCGGGGAAGGACAGCGGGAGACCTTGGCGCACCCGCAGGAGGCGAAGCCGACGAGGCTGCGGCAAGGCTCTCACGCACCGGTGGGTCGGCGCAAGAACCCGGAACCCGAAGCCAACCGCGGGGCACGACGGGCGGAACAACTAGGGGTACCTCCAGGCGAACAGCGCCGCCCCGGCCACGCAGCCCATCCCGCCCAGCGCCACCGCCAGCGGCGCGCCCAGGCGGTGGGCCGCGAAGCCCTCCAGCACCGCGCCCAGGGGCATCGCGGCGGTGAACACCATGGCGTGGAAGGACATCACCCGGCCGCGCATCTCATCGGGGATGAGCATCTGCACCATCGTGTTGTTGGAGGTCATGTGCGCCACCATGGCCAGTCCCACCGGCACCATGAGCAGCGCGGACAGCCAGAACACGCGGGAGAAGGCGAAGCAGGCCAGCAGCACGCCCACCGAGGCCGCGCCCAGCCAGGCGACCTTCTCCAAACCCTTGATCCGGCTCCGCCCGGCCAGGATGACCGCGCCCAGTACCGCCCCGGTGCCGGAGGCCGCCATGAGCAGGCCCATGGCGCGCGGCCCGCCGTGCAGGATAGCTTCGGCGAAGATGGGCATGAGCACCGTGTACGGCATGCCCATCAGGCAGACCACCCCGAGCAGGATCAGCAGCAGCCGCACGCGCCGGTGCCCGCGCACGAAGCGCACCCCTTCCAGCAGGTGGGCGAACACCGGCGGATGGTCGTGGCGCGGCTGCCAGGGCGGCAGGCGCATCAGCAGCAGGCCGGCGATGGCCGCCAGGAAGCTCACGGCGTTGGCCAGGAAGCACCAGCCTTCGCCCACCGCGGCCACCATGACCCCGGCGATGGCCGGACCCAGGACCCGGGTGCCGTGGAAGATCGACGAATTCAGGGCGATGGCGTTGGGCAGGTTGGCCCGGTCCACGGTCTGGGCCACCAGCACCTGCCGGGCCGGCAGGTCGAAGGCGTTGGCCAGGCCCAGTCCCGCGGCCAGCACCAGGATGTGCCACACCTGGATGTGCCCGGTGAGGGTCAGCCAGGCCAGGATCGTCGCCTGCGCCAGCTGCAGGGCCTGGGTGATGACCAGCAGCCGGCGCGGGTCGACCCGGTCGGCCAGCACGCCGCCCAGGCTGCCGAACAGGACGATGGGTCCCTGGGTAGCCAGGACCACGATCCCCAGGAGCGTGGCCTGGCCGGTCAGGCGGTACACCAGCCAGGACAGGGCCACGCTCTGCATCCACGTGCCCACCAGCGACACCAGCTGGCCGCTGAAGAAGAGGCGGAAATTCCGGTGCCGCAGCGACCTCATGGATTCGGGAAGATGCGGCACGCTGCTCCAATGGCTCACGAGAGTATAGGCTATCGTCAAATCAATGGATAGCTGCGCCCGGCGGGGCGGGTGCGCCGCGCACGGGCCGGGCCGTGGTTTACTGGGGGCCGGGACACGCCGCGCGGAGCTATGCTCAAAGGCATGCCCCGGGAGACCGTTGTCATGCAGCGAAAGCATTGGTTCATTCTGGGTGGGATTCTGGCGGCGCTGGCCCTGGCCGGCCTCATGGCGGCCCGCCGGCGGCAGGGGCTGCCGGTCCAGGTCGAGCCGGCCGCGCGCCAGGACATCCAGGCCAAGGTGAGCGCCAACGGCAAGATCCAGGCGGTGAAGAAGGTGGACATCATGTCCAACTCCATCGGCCAGGTCACCCGCATGCTGGTGCAGGAGGGCGACCTGGTGCGCGCCGGGCAGCTGCTCCTGGAGATCGACCCGATCCAGTCCCGGGCGGCCGCCCAGTCCCGCGAGGCCAACCTGCAGGCCACCACCCACGACCTGGCCTCTCTGGAGGCCAAGCTGGACAAGACCCGCAAGGACTACCTCAGGGCCCAGCTCAACTTCAAGGCGCAGATCATCTCCGTGAGCGATTTCGAGCAGGCCAAGGCCAACCTGGACATGGACGAGGCGGCGGTCCGCAGTGCGCGCCAGCACGTGGACCAGGCCCGCGCCGACCTGGCCGGGGCCGCCGATGTCCTGGAGAAGACCCAGGTCACCTCGCCCATGGCCGGCATGGTGACCGCCAAGCACATCGAGCTGGGCGAGACGGCGGTGCCCGGGCTGCAGAACCAGCCCGGCACGGTGCTCCTGACCGTGTCCGACATGAGCCGGGTGGAGGCGGAGATGGACGTGGACGAGGCGTCCATCCCCGGGGTGAAGCTGGGCCAGCCGGCCCAGGTGCGCATCGACGCCTACCCCAACCAGACCTTCGAAGGCGTGGTGACCGAGGTCGGAGGCAGCCCCATCGTCCAGACCAACACCAACGAAGCCATCAAGTTCAAGGTGAAGGTGCAGACAGCGCCAGCCGCCCGCGGGGATCAAGCCGGGGCTTTCGACCCAGGCCGACATCTTCACCGGCAGCCGGAGCCAGGTGCTGGCCGTGCCGATCCAGGCCCTGGTCGTGCAGGACCTCAAATCCCGACCCGGCGAGCCCCTGGCGCCGCGCGAAGAGGAGGGCGTGTTCGTCGTCCAGGACGGCAAGGCTGCGTTCCGGCCGCTGAAGACCGGGCTCATGGGCGACCTCACGGTGGAAGTGCTCGACGGGCTCAAGGGCGGCGAGGCGGTCATCGTCGGCCCGTTCAAGGCCCTGCGCGAACTGAAGGACCAGGCCCCGGTCCGGCCCGAGGACCGCAGGAAGGGCGACTAGGTGCTGCCGCGCGACCTCGCCCTGGCCGCGCTGCGGGCCCTGCGGGCGCACAAGCTGCGCAGCTTCCTCACCCTGCTGGGGGTGATCATCGGGGTCGCCACCATGGTCAGCGTGGTGGGGGTGATCTCCGGCCTGGACGCCTACGTCCAGGAAAAGATCATCCGGCTGGCGCCGGACGTCTTCGTGGTGGACCGGCTCGGCATCATCCAGTCGCACCGGGACCTCATCCAGGCGCTCAAGCGCCCGCTGCTCACCTGGGCCGATTTCGAGCGGGTCAGGAACGCCAACCTGCCGCACACGGCCCAGGTGAGCACCCGGGCCTTCCGCTCCATGACGGTGCGGTTCGGGGACAAGCACCTGGCCAACGTGTTCGTGGTGGGCACCACCCCCAATTTCGCCGACATGTTCAAGCTTCGAGACCGCCACCGGCCGCTACTTCCTCGCGAGAACGAGGACCAGGCCGCCGCCAACGTGGCGGTGATCGGCGCCGACACCCGGGACGAGCTGTTCCCGCGCCTGGATCCCCTGGGCCGGACCCTGACCCTGGGCGGGCTGCCGTTCCGGATCATCGGCGTGTTCGCCCGGCAGGGCAAGACCCTCGGCTTCAGCCGCGACAACCTGGTGTGCGTCCCGATCCAGGTCTACCGGAAGAACTTCATGGCCGCGGGCGATTCGCTGAACCTGCAGATCCAGGCCAGGGGCGGGGTGGCGGGGCTGGAGGCCTCGATGGACGAGGTGCGGGCGCTGCTGCGGCGCCGCGCGCCACACGGGCTTCCGCGACCCCGACCCGTTCGGCATCCTCACCCAGGACGCCCTGCAGGACCTCTGGAAGCAGGTGAGCCGGGCCGCCTTCGTGCTCATGCTGCTGGTGTCCTCGGTGAGCCTGGGGGTGGGCGGGATCGTGATCATGAACATCATGCTGGTGAGCGTGGTGGAGCGCACCACCGAGATCGGCATCCGCCTGGCCCTGGGCGCGCGCAAGCGGGACATCGCCCGGCAGTTCCTGCTGGAGGCGGCCGTGCTCAGCCTGGCCGGCGGCATCATCGGGCTGCTGCTGGGCGCCGGCGTGCGCCTGGGCGGTGCGCACCCTGGCGGACTTCCCGGCCCGGATCACCCCGGGCATCGTCGTCGCCAGCGTCGCCGTGGCCGCCCTGGTGGGGCTCGCCGCGGGCTTCCTGCCCGCGCGCCGGGCCTCGAACCTGCCGGTGATCGACGCGCTGAGGGCCGAATGAGCGCCGGGCTGCTCAAGCGCAGCGCCCTGCTGCGCGCCCTCGGGCCGGAGACCCTGCGCTTCGCGTTCCGCTCCATCCGCGCCCAGAAGCTGCGCAGCTTCCTCACCCTGCTGGGGATCCTGGCCGGGGTCGCGACGGTGATCGCCATGGTCAGCTTCGTTGCCGGCTTCAACGAGGCCGTCACCGGGGCCTTCGCCTCCAGCGGCACCAGCCTGGTCCAGTTCCAGAAGTTCGAGCCGCGCTTCGGCGGGCCGCCCGAGCTCGATCCCGGAAGAGCAGAGGCGCCGGCGCAACCTCACCCTGGACGACGCCGCCGCGCTCAAGCGCCTGGCCTCCCTGGCCGCGGCGGTTTCGCCGGAGCGCGACCTGCTCTCCACCGGCACCGCCGCGGCGGTGAAGAACCGCCAGGGGACGGAAGCCAACGGGCCGGCCATCCTCGGGGTGACCCCCGACTACACGGTCGCCAACAGCCGCAGCGTGGACGACGGTCGGTTCTTCACCGCCACCGACCTGGCCCACGAGGCCCGGGTCTGCGTCATCGGTCCGGACCTGGTCAAGTCGCTGTTCCCGGGGCGCGACCCGGTGGGGCGGGAGGTGCTGGTCCAGGGCGTGGCGTTCCAGGTGATCGGCGTGCTGGAAAAGCGCGGCTCCCAGTTCGGCGGCAGCGCCGACAGCCTGCTGCTGATCCCGATGACGGTGTTCGACGCCCTGTTTCCCGAGGTGAAGAACGGCAGCGGCGACACCCTGCACATCGCCACGGTGCCCAGGGACCCCGCGCGGGTGCAGGAGATGACCGACCAGGAGGTGGCCGTGCTGCGCCAGCGGCGTGGGCTCAAGGCCAACCAGGACAATGATTTCGCTATCTACACCGCGACGAGAGCCTGCAGACGTTCCGGCAGATCACCGGCAGCATCGCCGCGGCCATGATCTTCATCGCCGCCATCGCCCTGCTGGTGGGGGGCGTGGGCATCATGAACATCATGCTGGTGAACGTCACCGAGCGGACCCGGGAGATCGGCGTGCGCAAGGCCCTGGGCGCCACCCGCAAGGACATCGCCGCCCAGTTCCTGGTGGAGGCGGTGGCGCTCACCGGGCTGGGCGGCGGGCTGGGCATCGCCGCCGGCCTGGGGGTGGCCATGGCGGTGCGCCTGGTGTTCGACTTCCCGGCGGCGGCCCCGCTCTGGAGCATCGCCCTGGGCTTCGGCATCAGCACCGCCATCGGCCTGGGCTTCGGCCTGTGGCCGGCGGTGAAGGCGGCCCGCCAGGATCCCATCGAGGCGCTGCGGTATGAATAGCGTGGACCCTACTCGGGGTCCTTGCTCCGGCCGCGGCGCTCGATGAAGAGGCAGGAGCCTTCCATCCGCTTGGCTTCCTTCTTGGCGATGGCGGCGGCGGAGGCGATCTCGTGGTGGCTGGAGAAGGTCCCCGCGGGGATGATCACCGCGCCGACGGAGAGGGTGATGAGGGGGTGGAAGACCATGCGCCGCTTGCGGTCCTCGCTCCGGTAGCCGCCCTCGGCCTGTTCCTCGGCGCTGAAGAAGCGGCCCTTGGTCGCATCGAAGTCCTCCACCAGGCGCCGGCTGCGCTGCTCCCAATCCCGGCTGCGCAGGATCATCAGGAAATCGTCGCCGCCGATGTGCCCGACGAAGTCCAGGTCGGGATCGCAGGCCGATTCCAGCAGCTTGCCGGTCCACTGGATCACCTCGTCGCCCCGTCCGTAGCCGTGCACGTCGTTGTAGGGCTTGAAGTGGTCCAGGTCGCAGTAGCACACCACGAAGGGCACCTCCTGGCCCAGCAGCTCGTCCAGGTGCTCGTTGATGGGCACGTTGCCGGGAAGCCCGGTGAGGGGGTTGGAGTAGCGGGCGGCATGGATCTGCATCCGGGTGATCTCGCGCATGAGGTCGTGGCCGCTGCCCATGCCCGCGTACTGGCCGTCCCGGGTCAGGATGAAGCCGTGCAGGATGTGCCGGGGGTCCGATTCCACGATCAGCTTGCTCAGCTCGTGCAGGCTGGTGTGGTGGTCCACCACCAGGATGGTGCCGTCCATCAGGGTTTCGCACGGCCGCTTGCCGTAGAGTTCCCGGGAGAAAGGCTTGGCCATCAGGTCCACGAACACGTGGCGGTTGATCAGGCCCACCGGCAGCCCCTGCCGGACCACGGGAATCGACTGCAGCTCCCGGTCCTGGGCGAAGCGCTGCTCCACCTTCCAGTTGGGGGTTTCGGGGGGCAGCGGGGCGATCTCCATCAGCAGCCGGGCCGCGGTGGAGCGGCTTTCCTGGATCCAGGACGAACCGGTCGGCCCACCGGACAGGGTGCGCAGGAGGCCAAGCACGCCTGGGGGCAAGGCCGGCTGGGGGACGGGGACCGGGCGCCCGAACAGGTAGCCTTGGCCCAGGTCCAGGCCCAGGTCCTGCACCACCGCCAGGTCCGCCTCCAGCTCGATGCCTTCGGCCACCACCTTGGCGCCGGTCTTGGCGGCGATGTCCCGGAGCGAATGAAGGAATTGCAGCTTGACGGGATCCTGGCTGACCCCATGTATAAAATGCTTATCTATCTTCACATACTCCGGACGCAGCTCGGACCACAGCCGCAGGCTGGAGAAGCCCTCCCCCAGGTCGTCCATGGCGATGGCGAAGCCCAGTTCGCGGAACAGGTTGGCGGTCCGCACCAGCTGGGTGAAATCGTAGGTCGGCTGGTTCTCGGTGAGTTCGATGACGATCCGGTCGGGGGTGAAGCCCAGTTCGCGCAGGCCTTCCTGGCGGAACAGGGAGAGGAAGGGGTCCGCCGACAGGCTGCCGGGGCTGATGTTGAGGAACAGCTTCTGGGGCTGGCCGCTGGCCTTGAAGGCGCGCAGCAGGCTGCGGCAGCAGGCCGCTTCCAGGTCGATCTGCTGGCCGGTGAGCAGCGCCACCTTGAACAGGTTCAGGGGGGAGTGCAGCAGGGAGTCGGATGGCCCCCGGGTGAGCCCCTCGTAGCCGTGCACGCGTCCGCTGCCCAGGTCCAGGATGGCTTGGTAGTGGGGCTTCAGCCGGTCTTCGGCGATGATGGCGCGCAGCTCGTCGCCCAGCACGTTCACCTCGCGTTCGCCGTCCATCTGCCGGTGGCCATTGGAACCCATGGGTTGAGGCAGCATGTCGGAAACCCGCAAGGCGCTTTTTCGTGGCAGACCTGTCCTGGGAGAAGCTATTGAAATGCCCATGCAATCATAAGACCGCCCGGGAGGTCCCATCCAGGCAGAAGTTTGTGAATTTCAAGTGAATTCAGCGGATCGCGGAAGTCGCGGGGGCCGGGCTGCGGCGCCGCTGCGGAGCGGATTCGGCGGTGAAGTAGCGCCGAACGCCCCGGGCGATGGCCTGGGCGACCCGCCTGCGGAAGGCGGGGTCCATCAGCCTGACCTCCTCCTTCGGATTGGAGATGAAGGCGGTCTCCACCAGCACCGCCGGCATGGCCGCGCCCCGGAGCACCACGAAGGGCGCCTGCTTCACCCCGCGCTCCTTGATCCCCCCGAGGTGGTTGAGCTGGCCCTGGATGGCCACGGCCAGGCGCTCGGAATCCCTCAGGTAGGCCTTCTGGGACAGGTCGTTCAGGATGCCGGCCACCACCTGGTCGGGGTCCTGCTCGGCGGTTTGGTCGCCCACGTTCTCCGCCGCCGCCAGTTCCGCGGCGAACCGGTCGCCCGCGCCCAGGGACAGGAAATAGACTTCGGATCCCTTGGCCAGCCGGGTCCGGTCGGCGTTGAGGTGCAGGCTGATGAACAGGTCGGCGCCCGCCTTGTTGGCCATCTGGGCCCGGTCCCACAGCGGGATGAAGACGTCGCTGTCGCGGGTGAGCCGGGCCTCCATCCCCTCCAGGGTGAGTTCATCGGCGAGGTCCTTGGCCAGGTCCAGCGCCACGTCCTTTTCCAGCAGGCCCCGGCGGCCCCGGGCGCCGTCATCCTCCCCGCCGTGACCGGGGTCGAGGAACACCAGGGGGCGCGCCGGAACGGCAGCCTTGGCCGCCTGGCAGGGGGCCAACAGGAAAAGGATGAGGAAGGGCAAGGGCAGCAGTTTCAAGAGGGCCCCAGGTGGCAAAGGCACGCGCTCAAGCGGGCCATGAACTCGGATGATTGCAGTATATCGGGGATCCGGCCGGGAATTGTCTAGGCACTGGGCCGGTTGTCTTGCAACACTTTAACCATGGCACTGATATCTCCCTGCACCCCTCCTGGAACCATGGAACTGCTCCCCCGGCAGCAGATCGTCTTCCAACGCATGATGGACACCATCCGCCGGGGCTTCGAACTCTACGGTTTCCTGCCCATCGAGACGCCGGTCTTCGAGGTCTCGGACGTGCTGCTGTCCAAGAGCGGCGGCGAGACCGAAAAGCAGGTCTATTTCGTGCAGTCCACCGGCGGCCTGGAGCAGGGGCACAAGCCGGGGCTGGCCCTGCGCTTCGACCTGACGGTGCCCCTGGCGCGCTACGTGGCCGAGCATGAGGCCGAACTGCCGTTCCCGTTCCGGAGATACCAGATCCAGCGGGTCTACCGCGGCGAGCGGGCCCAGAGGGGGCGCTACCGCGAGTTCTACCAGTGCGACATCGACGTCATCGGCAAGGACGCCCTGCCCCTGGCGTTCGACGCCGAGATGCCGGCGGTGATCCACACCCTGTTCAGCGAACTCAAGGTCGGCCCGTTCAGGATCCATTTCAACAACCGCAAGGTGCTCCAGGGGCTGTTCGAAAGCCTGGGCATCAACCAGCCCGAGCGGCGCATGGCGGTCCTGCGCGAAGTGGACCGGCTGGACAAGGTCGGGCCGGACGGCGTGCGCGCCCTGCTGATGGGCGGCGGCCTGGGCCTGGGTGGCGACCTGGCCGACCGGATCCTCGAACTGGTGGCGATTCGCGGCCTGGCGGCGGACGTGCTGGCGCGCCTGTCCGCCATGACGGCACGGCCCGACGCCAACCCGGTGTTCACCCGCGGCGTGGAGGAACTGGGCGAGGTGGTGGCCGCCCTGAGGGCGTTCGGAGTGCCCGAATCGCACTGGAGCATCAACCTGGGCATCGCCCGGGGGCTCGACTACTACACCGGGACCGTCTACGAGACCTTCCTCACCGACCACCCGGGCATCGGCTCCGTGTGCTCCGGCGGGCGCTACGACAACCTGGCCAGCCAATACACCAAGAGCCGCCTGCCGGGGGTGGGCATCTCCATCGGCCTCACCCGCCTGTTCTACGTGCTGTCCGAAGCGGGGATCGTGGGCCCGGGGCCCAGCACCGTCCAGGTGCTGGTGACCCAGTTCGACCCGGCCCTCCTGCCCGAATACCTCGCCCTGGCGGCGGATCTGAGGAGCCACGGGGTGAACACGGAGATCCACCTCCAGCCGGCCAAGATCGCCCGGCAGTTCAAGTACGCGGACCGGGCCGGCATCCCCTACGCCGTGGTCATGGGCTCGGACGAAATGGCCGGCGGCAGGGTGACGGTGAAGGATCTGCGGACCGGGTCCCAGGTTTCCATTCCCAGAGCCGAACTGGTTGATCATTTCATTAGCCTCCGTCGCGACGCCATCTCAGGACCGGACGGTCGTCTGTAAATATAACTAAATAGTTGCCTACGGGAAGGGCAGCGGGTGCCCATCGGGCTTCGCGGTGCCGAGCTGTACTGAATTATTCATTTTGTCCAGTCAGGCAATGGATAACGGATTGAAGTGTCCAAGTTATCTGCCGCACCCATAAGGCAAACAAGCGGAAAGCGCTTCGACGGTGCGCGGCGGCATGGACTGCCGGTCATTTACTACCCATTCGCTCTGAAATATCCAGGCTGGTGTCTTTCGACCCCTTGGAGCGGCAGGTGAGGGCGATGGGCGGGACGGTGCCATGGCGTCGTTCGGAGGGGGAGGGACCGAGGCTGGGGTTGTATGCGGAGATGAATATTTTATTTATAAAAAATAGGCAAAAAAGGCTATAAATTTCTCATTGACTAAATTTGAAATAGCAAGAAATTTAATACGTTGATTCTTCACCAACCCCGAGGACCATCAAATGACTAATTCATCAGAAGTCGGGTTGACGCTCTCAACCATCGGCATGCTCATCGTCGCCGCCCGGCGCTCCATCCGCCAGCTCATCGCCGCCAAGGTGGTGCCCCTGGACATCACGCCCCATCACTACTGGATGCTGATGATCCTGCTCAAGGGAGCGCCCATGTCGCTGGGCGAGCTTGCCCGGGCCATGTGGATGGACAACCCCACGGTGTCGCGGATGGTGCAGCAGATGGGGCTGCGCGGCTTCCTGACCGTCGGGCCCGATCCCACCCACGGGCGCCGGATCCGCATCCGGCTGACCCCCGAGGGGCTGGCCCTGTGCGACAAGCTGACCCAGATCGGCGCCGAATTCCAGGACAGTTCGCAGAAGGGCATGAGCGAAGAGGAGACGGCGGCCCTGCGCGAACTGCTCTGCAAATACATCCGCAACCTGGATGTGATGGTCGCCAACGACCTGCCCGGCATGCCCATCCGGCCGCAGCACCACCACGAAGCGGCCGACGAGCCGCCCCAGGCGTCCGGCATCTGAGTGCCGCAGTTACGGGTTGAGAATCGCGGGGCCGGCTGCGATCCTTGAAGGTTATGAAACTCGATCCGCTCGGCGACTTCCAACGAACCCACCGCAACGGCCAGCTGGGCCTGGCCCAGGCTGGCCAAACCGTGCGCCTGCTGGGATGGTGCAAACGCGTGCGCAACCTCGGTTCCCTGGTGTTCCTGGATCTCCGCGACCGCTGGGGCTTGGTGCAGCTGGTGGCCAACGAGACCGAGGTCGAGCCCGAACTGCTGGCCCGCCTGAAGGAGGTCCGCAGCGAATTCGTCCTGGGGGCCGAAGGCGTGGTGGCCGAACGGGAGCAGAAGAATCCGAACATGCCCACCGGCGACATCGAGGTGCGCCTCAGCCGGCTGCTCATCCTCAATTCGGCCCAGACCCCGCCCATCCCCCTGGACGAAAGCGCCGAAGCCAACGAGGACCTGCGCCTGAAATACCGGTTCCTGGACCTGCGCCGGGAGAGCCTGCAGCGCAGCCTGATCCTGCGCAGCGAGGTCGCCAGCCTGATCCGGAACTACTTCCGCCGCAACGATTTCGTCGAGGTGGAAACCCCCATCCTGGGCAAGTCCACACCGGAGGGGGCCCGGGACTACCTGGTGCCGAGCCGGCCCCACCCGGGCCAGTTCTACGCCCTCCCCCAGTCGCCCCAGCTCTACAAGCAGTTGCTCCAGGTGGCCGGCTTCGAGCGCTACATCCAGCTTTGCCGGTGCTTCCGGGACGAGGACCTGCGCGCCGACCGGCAGCCCGAGTTCACCCAGGTGGACGTGGAGATGAGCTTCGTGCGCCAGCAGGACGTCCAGGCCATGGTGGAGCCCCTGCTGGTGGAGCTGGCCGCCCTGGTGGGCCGCGAGGTCCAGGCCCCCTTCCCCCGGCTGGCCTACCGCGACGCCATGGAATGGTACGGCTCGGACAAGCCGGACACCCGCTGCGCCGTGCGCATCCAGGACGTCACCGGGCAGTTCGCGCAGAGCGGGTTCGGCCTGTTCCGGTCCGCCGCCGACAGCCAGGGCCTGCAGCGCGTGCGCGCCCTGTTCTTCCCGGGGGCGCAGGCGGCGGCCTTCAGCCGCAAGCAGCTGGACGAGCTGCAGGACGTCGCCAAGCACCTGGGCGCCGGCGGCCTGCCCTACGCCAAGTGGGGCAAGGAAGGCTTCGCCTGCAGTTTCAGGAAGTTCCTCGACGCCGATGGCGAGGCCGCCCTGAAGGCGCAGCTCGGCGCCGAAGGCGAAGGCCTTGCCCTGTTCGCGGTGGGCTCTTCGGCCCAGACCTCCAAGGTGCTGGGCGAGATCCGGCTGCGCCTGGCGCGGGCGCTGGGGCTGATCGACGAATCCCGGTTCGAGTTCCTGTGGGTGGTGGATTTCCCCCTGCTGGAATGGAGCGAGGAGAACGGGCGCTTCGTCGCCTGCCACCATCCCTTCACCGGGCCCCACCCCGACGACCTGGACCTGCTGGAGACCGACCCCGGCAACTGCCGGGCCCAGGCCTACGACGTCATCCTCAACGGCTTCGAGCTGGGCGGGGGCTCCATCCGGATCCACGACGCCCAGACCCAGTCGCGCATGTTCAAGGCGATCGGCATGAGCGAGGAGGAGGCCCGGGACCAGTTCGGCTTCCTGCTGGATGCCCTGTCCTTCGGCGCCCCGCCCCACGGCGGCATCGCCCTGGGCCTGGACCGCCTGGTGATGCTCCTGGTGGGCGCCAGCAACATCCGGGAAGTGATCGCCTTCCCCAAGACCGCCCAGGCCCGCTGCCTCATGACCAGCGCCCCCTCCCCGGTCAACCCCAGGCAGCTGGCCGACCTGGGGATCCGGGTCGATTCCGCGGCCGTCTCCCCCCAGTCTTGACACTTCCGGGGCGGAACCGATACTTGGTTTGAAAATTCAGCAAACCCCGGACGGGCTTTGACCCGCCTTTCCAGCCCCCATACTTGGGGGCTTTTTCGTGGCGGTCGTGGCGGATCGGCGCCTCACCCGCGCGGGCGCGGCCAGCTGCGGTAGCCTCTCGGGTACGGGCGCGCGAAGCCGCCGCGCCAGCCCCGCCGGCCCCAGTTCCGGTAGCCGCCGCGGTAGCCGTACCAGTGGCCGTAGCCGTTGCCCCACCAGCCGAACCGGATCGGGCCCAGGACGCCGAAGAAGGGCCTGGGGCCCCAGCCCCAGACCCACGGCGCATCCACCCAGCACCAGCCATAGGCCGGCTCGTAGAGATACATCACCGGCGGGCTCCCGCCCGGCGGCACATGGGTGTAGGCGGCACCATAGGGCATCCAGACCCACCCGTACTGGTTGGTGTAGACCCACTGGCCCGTGACCGGGGCGCTCGGGCCGGCCGGAGCCGGGGCCGGGGCCTGGCTGGGCGGCGGCGGGGGCGGCTGGGTGGGCGCGGGTGTGGGCGGCTGGGCCGCTTCACCGTCCGGCGCCGACGGCTGGGGCGCCTGGGCGGGTGGAGCGGGCTGGGCCCCGAGCGCAAGGCTTCCGAGGATGGCGAACGTGACCAGGATGGCGTGGCGGTTTCGCATGTCGGCACCTCCAACTGCATTGGACCAGCCGGGGGGGCAAAGGTTGAGGTCCACGGGGCGTGATAGGCTGGGGATGCCATGAGCCGATTCTGGAGCCAAGTCGTCCATACCCTCACCCCCTATGTGCCCGGGGAGCAGCCCAAGCTGACCGGCCTGGTGAAGCTGAACACGAACGAGAATCCCTACGGCCCCTCGCCCAGGGTGCTGGAGGCCATCCGCGCCGCCACGGCGGACAGCCTGCGGCTCTACCCCGATCCCAACGCCGACCGCCTGCGCCAGGCCATCGCCGGTTGCCACCGGGCGCACGGCATCGAACCCCCCCAGGTGTTCGTGGGCAACGGCTCCGACGAGGTGCTGGCGCTGACCTTCCTGGCCCTGCTCCGGCACGAGCGGCCCCTCCTGTTCCCGGACATCACCTACAGCTTCTACCCGGTCTACTGCGGCCTCTACGGCATCGAGGCGGTCCGGGTGCCGCTGGACGAGCATTTCCAGATCCGGGTCGAGGACTACGCCCGGCCCGCCGGCGGGATCATCTTCCCCAACCCCAACGCGCCCACCGGCCGCTGGCTGGCGCTGACGGAAATCGAGGCCCTGCTGGCCGCGCACCCGGATGCGCCGGTGGTGGTCGACGAGGCCTATGTGGACTTCGGCTGCGATTCCGCGGTGAGCCTGGTGAACCGGCACCCCAACCTGCTGGTGGTGCATACCCTGTCCAAGGCCCGGTCGCTGGCCGGGCTGCGCCTGGGCTTCGCCATCGGCCACCCCGGCCTGATCGAGGCCCTGGACCGGGTCAAGAACAGCTTCAATTCCTATCCGGTCGACCGCCTGGCCATGGCCGGGGCCATCGCGGCCATGGAGGACCAGGCGCATTTCGAGCGGACCCGCCGGGCCATCATGGCCAGCCGGGCGACCCTGGTGGCGGACCTGCAAGCGCTGGGCTTCGAGGTCCTGCCCTCCGTGGCCAACTTCATCTTCGCCCGCCACCCCGGAAGGGATGCCGCCCAGCTGGCCGGCGCCCTGCGCCAGCGCAACATCATCGTGCGCCACTTCAAGCAGCCCCGCATCGAGCAGTTCCTGCGGATCACCGTGGGCACCGATCCCGAGTGCCGGACTCTGGCCGAGGCCCTGAAGGAGATTCTCGATGCAGCCCCATGCCCATGAGCTCCACCTGACCCTGCCGGACTGGGCCGCAGGCCAGCTGGCCGAACTGCCCGAGTGCCTTCCAAGTCCCGAGCAGCGCATGGCCCTGGTGCTTGCGTGGGCCAGGATCAACTTCCAGCGGGACACCGGGGGGCCCTTTGCCGCCGGAGTGTTCGAGCGGGCCAGCGGCAGGCTGGTCGCCATGGGCGTCAACCGGGTGGTGGCCAGCGGATGCTCCAGCGCCCACGCCGAGGTCATGGCCCTGGGGCTGGCCCAGAAACGGCTCGGGACCTACGATCTGGGCGGCCCCGGCCTGCCCGCCCACGAGCTGGTGGTGAACTGGCGGCCCTGCGCCATGTGCTACGGGTCGCTGCTGTGGTCCGGGGCGCGCCACCTGACCATCGCCGGCAGCGGGCCGGAACTGGAGGAGCTGACCGGCTTCGACGAGGGACCGGTGCATCCCCAGTGGAAGCAGGAACTCGCCGGACGGGGCATCGCCGTCGTCGAGGACGTGCTGCGGGCCGAGGCGGTGGAGCTGTTTCGCGCCTTCCGGGAGAGCGCGCGAAAGGTCTACAACGCCCGCCAGGGCTAGGAGCCCGTCTACGTATTGATCCGTGTCCCGGATTTTTGCCAGGGTCGTTTTTCAGGGAACGTTCTGACCTTCCGCTCCTTCGTCGCTCCAGGTCAGACCGTTCCCTGAAAAACGGAGAGCAGAAGTACCGGTAGGCGCCGGCAAAGTGATCGGAAAGCCGATATAGGGCCTCTGATACCCTGATTCAGGCCCCCAGGCTTCAGGAAGTGGCCCTCGCGAGTTTCAGGAGGTTGTGCGCGGTGCAGACAAGCTGCCACTCGGCCTTGACCTTGGCGAGGCCCCTCAGCAGAAACTGGCGGAAGCCTATGGCTTGCTTGATCTGGCCGAACACTGGCTCGACCACCTGCTGAAACAAACCGCCCAGACCGGTCATCATCGCCGGGTGGAACGGCGGAAAACCTTTGTCTTCCACGTAGGAATCGAGGATGGCGCTGAGGTCCAGTTCCTCGACCACGAGGTCCCGCACGAAATGGGCGGGATGCCCCTCGGGAATGAATTCGGTGATCTCGGGTGGCGACAGCCACTTCTGCTTGGGGTCCCAGGGCCGGAATCGCTTGGTCATACTTCTCTTATCGTACACGCTCGGCCCAACATTAGCTTTGGCGCGAGGATTCCCCGGATCTTTCTGGTGCGCGCGAAACGCCCCCATACTGAACGGTCGGCGCGCCTCGCAAGGAACCAAGTCCCCCCTCGGGTCGGGCCCCTTGGGCCCCAGGCCGTACTGGAGAGCCCGGCCCCACAACCTGTCACCAGCCGCTACGAAGGGCCAGCGTGCCAACACCGTCGAACGTCGGCCTTCGTTGCTTTCCCGTTGGCGGCGGCCTTGCCGGCGACGACGAACGGGGCGACGGGTCGGGACCCGGGTGCTTAACTTGGACAGGCTCCTAGTCGCCACCGAACGAACGTTCGATCCGGCGGTCCGGGATCAGCCAGATGAGCGCCACCAGGACGTAAAGGCCGCCCGCGATCCAGCGGCTGGCAAAGGCCGCAGGGATGGCGGCCGCGTACAGCAGGGGCGAGATCTTGCCCTTGATGTCCCTGCCGATCGCCTGCGCCAGCCGCGACTGCGGGCCCTGGCTCCGCAGGATGGCGCGCTGCAGCAGCCAGTAGGCCACGGCCGCCATCAGCAGGATGAAGCCGTAGAGGGCGGTCGGCGCGGCGGAGAAGTGGTTTTCGCCCATCCAGCCGGTGACGAACGGGACCAGGGAAAGCCAGAACAGCAGGTGCAGGTTGGCCCACAGGATGCCCGCGCTCACCCGGGTCACGGTGTGCAGCATGTGGTGGTGGTTGTTCCAGTAGATGCCCAGGAAGACGAAGCTCAGCAGGTAGCTGAGGAAGACCGGGAGCAGCGGGCGCAGCGAACCGAACGCGCCGCCCTGGGGCACCTTGAGCTCCAGCACCATGATGGTGATGAGGATCGCCAGAACCCCGTCGCTGAAGGCTTCCAGCCGGCCTTTGCCCATTTCGCCCCTCCCGGCCTCCAGCATGGACCGGACGAGCGACCGTGGCCACTGGTGGGTGCGGGCGCCTGTCCTACACTGGGGACGGGGAGGTCCCATGGAAAAGATCGCCGGTCTTGCCCTGGCGTTGACGGCGGCCCTGTCGGCTTTCGCCCAGGATTTCATCATGAGCAACGGCACCGAACCGCAGTCGCTGGACCCGGCGCTGACCTCGGGCGTGCCCGAAGGGCGGATCTGCGCTTCCCTCTTCGAAGGCCTGGTGGTCAATGACCCCAGGACCTCGCTGCCGGTCCCCGCGCTCTCCGACACCTGGACCCTCAGCCCCGACAAGAGGACCTACACCTTCCACATCCGCCCGGCCAGATGGTCCGACGGCTCCCCCATCACCGCCCAGGACTTCGTGAACGCCTGGATGCGCGTACTGGACCCCAGGACCGCCGCCCCGTACGCCTACCTCATCGGCGACAGCGTGGAGGGCGCCGGCGCGTACAACAAGGGCAAGGGCAGGGCCGAGGACGTCAGGATCAGGGCCCTGGACGCGCAGCACCTGCAGGTCACCTTCGTGGGCCCGCTGCCCTACGCCCTCAGCATGCTGACCCATTCGGCCTTCGTCGTGACCCCCTCCCAGGCCGTCGCCAGGTTCGGCTCCGAATGGGTCAAGCCGGCCCATTTCGTCGGCAGCGGCCCCTTCGTCCTGAAGACCTGGCGGCCCGAGGACCGGATCGTCGTGGTGAAGAACCCGCAGTACTGGGACGCCCGGAACATCCAGGTCAGCTCCATCACCTACCTGCCCCTCGAGGATGCCAACGTGGCCTACGACAAGTACAAGGCCGGCGAGATCGACTACCTGCCCGACGATTCCATCCCCGTCGCCCGGATCGACGAGATCAGGTTGCGCAAGGACTTCCAGCACCTGGCCGGCTCTTCGGTCTACTACTTCATCTTCAACGTCACCCGGGCGCCCTTCAACGATGTCCGCGTGCGCAAGGCCCTCTCCATGGCCGTCAACCGCCAGGACCTGGTGGACAAGGTGCTGAAGGCGGGCGATGTCGCCACCGCCGGGCTGGTTCCGGCGTTCCAGGGCTACCGCACCGCCAGGGGCAACGGCTTCAACCTCGCCGAAGCCAGGAAGCTGCTGGCCCAGGCCGGCTTCCCCGGCGGCCGGGGCTTCCCCAGGGTGCCCCTCATCTACAACACCAGCGCCCGGCACAAGGTGATCTGCGAATACATCCAGCAGGCCTGGAAGTCCAACCTGGGCATCGACGTCGAACTGCACAACCTGGAGTGGGGCACCTTCCTGGACACCCGCCAGAAGACCCACGACTTCCTCATCGCCCGCGCCGGCTGGCTCGCCGATTACCCGGATGCCGGCAACTACCTCGACATGTTCCGCACCGGCGCCGGCAACAACGACGGCCTCTACTCCAATCCCAGGTTCGACGCCCTGATGGAGAAGGCTTCCCGGATGCCCGGCGGGGACGCCCGCGACAGGGTCATGGAGGAGGCCGAGGATATCCTGGTCACCGGGGACCAGGCGGTCTCCCCCTGGTTCTTCTACGCCAACAAGGGCCTCCTGAGCCCCAGGTGGACCGGGATCTTCCCCAACACCATCGACATCCATCCCACCCGCTGGATCTCCCGGAAATAGCGCGGAAAGGCCCCCATGATCCGTTTCATCCTGCGGCGCTTCCTCAGCCTCATCCCGACCCTCTTCCTGATCATCACCTTCGCGTTCATCATCGTGCGCGCGGCGCCGGGCGGGCCCTTCTCCAGCGAGCGCAAGGTGCCGCCGGAAATCCTGGAAAACCTCAACCGGAAATACCACCTGGACGAATCCGTGCCCCGGCAGTACCTGCGCTACCTGGGGCAGGTGGTCCAGGGCGACCTCGGGCCGTCCTTCCACTACAAGGACTACACGGTCAACCAGCTGGTGCGGCAGGCGCTGCCCGCCTCCATGCTGCTCGGCTCCCTGGCGCTGGCGCTGGCGGTTCTGCTGGGCATCGGCTGCGGCGTCATCTCGGCCCTGAAGCAGAACAGCCTGGTCGACTACGCCGCCATGTCGTTCGCGGTCATCGGCATCTCGGTGCCGCTGTTCGTGATCGGCCCGGTCATGAAGCTCTTCCTGGCGCTGCGGCACGCCTGGCTGCCCACTTCGGGCTGGCTGGGCGAGCGCGGCGGCTGGCTGGTGCTGATCATGCCGGTGGCGACCCTCTGCCTGCCCTACCTGGCCAGCATCGCCCGCCTGACCCGCGCTTCGGTCCTGGAGGTGCTGCGCGCCGATTACATCCGCACCGCCCGGGCCAAGGGCCTGGGGGAGCCGGCGGTCATCCTCAGGCACGTGCTGAAGGGCGCGCTGCTGCCGGTGGTCTCCTACGTGGGCCCGACCTTCGCCTACATCCTCACCGGGACGGTGGTGGTGGAGACCATCTTCGCCATTCCGGGCATGGGCCGGTTCTATGTCCAGGCGGCGTTCAACCGGGACTACACGCTGATCCTGGGCGATGTCATCGTCCTGAGCGTCCTCATGCTGTTCATGAATTTCCTGGCCGATGTGCTTTACGGCTGGCTCGACCCGCGCATCTCCTACTCGTGAGGACCTCCATGCCCGACCCGCTGACCCACGAATTCGACCAGACCCTGCGCCCGGTGTCCCTGTGGGACGACGCCTGGCGCCGCCTGCGCAGGAACCGCATGGCGCTGGCGGGCCTTTTCATCATCGCCTTCTACCTCGCGGCCTGCCTTTGCGCCCCCATCCTGCCCATCCATCCCTACCAGGAGCAGGTGGTCGCCCACCTGAACCTGCCGCCTTCGTTCCACAGCGCCGGCCGGGTGATGCTCGCGACCCGCACCGCCTACATGAAACAGGTGGCGGAGGCGGATGGCCGCAGCGGGTTCAGCGCCGAGGAAAGAGCCCAGATCGACGCCATGGCCCGGGATGTGGCGACCAACCCCATCCACCGGCGCACCTACCTCCTGGGCACCGACGACCTGGGCCGCGACCTGCTTTCGCGCATCCTTTACGGCGGGCGCATCTCCATCCTGATCGGCCTGACCGGCACGTTCACCGCGGTGCTGGTCGGCGTGGTCCTGGGCAGCATCTCCGGCTACGTGGGCGGGCGCTTCGACAACCTGCTCATGCGCTTCGTCGACATCATGTACAGCCTGCCCTACATGCTGCTGGTGATCATCATGATGGCCCTGTTCGGGCAGAACATCTTCAACCTGTTCGTGGCCATCGCCCTGGTCTCCTGGCTGACCATCTGCCGGGTGGTGCGCGGCCAGATCATGAGCCTGCAGCACGCCGAATTCGTGGAGGCGGCCCGCTCCATGGGCGCGAGCCCGCTTCGCATCATCTTCCGCCACCTCACCCCCAACACCCTCGGCGTGATCGTGGTGTTCTCCACCCTCCTGGTGCCGCAGTTCATCATGCAGGAATCCTTCCTGTCCTTCCTGGGGCTCGGCGTCTCGGCGCCCATGGCCTCCTGGGGCTCCCTGGTGTCCGAGGGCGCCAGCGTCATGGAGCTCTATCCCTGGCAGCTGCTCGCCCCGGCCATCGCCATGACGGTGTTCCTGTTCGCGATGAACTTTCTTGGCGACGGCCTCCGGGACGCGCTTGATCCGCAGAGCAGGAACAGGCTCTGACCCTCCCCGCAAGGCCGGAAAAGGACCCGCGAAATGCCGATGACCCAAGACATGATCCTGCAGGTGAAGGACCTCCGCACCTACTTCAACACCGACGAAGGCGTCGTGAAGGCGGTCGACGGGGTGAGCTTCGATCTGCACAGGGGCGAAACGCTGGGCATCGTCGGCGAATCCGGATCCGGCAAGAGCGTGGCCAACCTTTCGGTGATCAACCTGATCCCGTCGCCTGCGGGGAGGATCGAAGGCGGCGAGATCCTGTTCCACGGCAAGGACCTGCTCAGGATGGGCAGGCGGGAGATCCGGAAGGTGCGCGGCAACCGGATCGCCATGATCTTCCAGGACCCCATGACCTCCCTGAACCCCTTCCTGCGCATCTCCACCCAGATGGTGGAGACGATCGCGCTGCACCAGGGGCTGGGCGGGAAGGCGGCCCGGGAAAAGGCCATCGGGATGCTGGAGCTGGCCGGCATCCCGCAAGCGGAACGCCGCATCGACCAGTATCCCCACCAGTTCTCGGGCGGCATGCGCCAGCGGGTGATGATCGCCATGGGGCTCTCGTGCGACCCCGAGATCCTCATCGCCGACGAGCCCACCAGCGCCCTGGATGTGACCATCCAGGCCCAGATCCTGGACCTCATGAAGGACCTGACCCGCCGCCTGGGCACCGCGGTGATCCTCATCAGCCACTCTCTTGGCGTGGTGGCGGGCACCTGCGACACCCTCTGCGTGATGTACGCGGGCCGGTTCGTGGAGCAGGGCCCCACCGACCTGCTGTTCGAGGCGCCCATGCATCCCTACACCCAGGGGCTGATCCGCTCGGTGCCGCGGATCGACCAGCCCGCCGGCGAGCGCCTGTCGTCGATCCGGGGCCAGCCGCCCAACGTCATCGACCTGCCGGACTGCTGCCCGTTCCATCCGCGCTGCGACCGGGCCATGGACATCTGCAGGAAGCACCATCCGGAGTGGAAGACCCTGGACGACGGGCGGGCCGTCGGCTGCTGGCTTTATTCGGAGGACAAGTGATGGCCGGCCCCGGACCGCTGCTCGAGGTCAGGAACCTCAAGGTGCATTTCCCGGCCGGGGGCGGTTTCATGCGCAACGAGGGATTCATCCGCGCCGTGGACGGGATCGACTTCCAGCTGCTGCGGGGCGAGACCCTGGGCCTCGTGGGCGAGTCCGGCTGCGGCAAGTCCACCACCGCCCGGGCCGTGGCCCAGCTGCACCGCCCCACCGCGGGGGAGGTCCTGCTGAACGGCAGGGACCTGACCCGGATCAGGGACCGCGAGCTGATGGCCGCGCGCATGGGCATGCAGATGGTGTTCCAGGACCCCTACGCCTCGCTCAACCCGCGCATGACCGCCGGCGACATCATCGCCGAGCCCCTGCGGATCTGCAGCGGGCGCGGCATCCTGAGCCTCCCGCGCAGCGCGGTGGAGCGGCGGGTGGAGCAGCTCATGGAGCGCGTGGGCCTGTCGCGGTTCTTCAAGAACCGCTTCCCCCACGAGTTTTCCGGCGGCCAGCGGCAGCGCGTCGGCATCGCCCGGGCCCTGGCCCTGAACCCCGAACTGGTGCTCTGCGACGAGCCCGTGTCGGCGCTCGACGTCTCGATCCAGGCGCAGATCCTCAACCTGTTCAAGGACCTCCAGGAGGAGTTCGGGCTCGCCTACCTGTTCATCGCGCACGACCTCGCGGTGATCAAGTACATCTCCACCCGGATCGCCGTCATGTACCTCGGCACCATCGCGGAAACGGCCGTCGCCGCGGACCTCTACCGGAACCCCCTGCATCCCTACACCCAGGCCCTGCTGTCGGCGGCGCCCATCCCCGACCCCAAAGTCGAGCGGGAACGCAGGCGCATCATTCTCACGGGCGACGTGCCCGCCCCGGACCAGGCCAGGGTCGGATGCCCCTTCTACGACCGCTGCTGGAAGCGGATGGACCATTGCCGGCTGTCCAAGCCGCCCGTCAAGGAGGTCGAACCTGGCCACCAGGTGGCGTGCTTCCTGTATTCCTGATTCCCAGCCGCGCCTTCAAGTTCCCGAATGGACCCTGTTCCAGGCGGGTCATCCGCCCCTCGAAGGTTCTTTCGGAGGCGGCCTGCGCTGATCCTCGTTCGGATTCGGGTGCTGGACCTCATGATTCTGCATGGGTGGCGCCGGTTCGGGCCGAGGTCGCTGGGGCGCCGGCTGCTGGCGTGGCACGGGTTCCTGCCCGCTGCCATGCGCCTGGGGCTCTCCCGGGTTGCGGTGCGCGGCCGCAGGGGGGGCGGGACGGGTGGGCTGCTGCCGGTAGCGTTCCCGGACCACCGCTTCCCTCGGCTGGTAGTGGTAGTTCTGGGCGTGCAGTTGCTGCTGCTGGGCGACGCCGGGATAGCGGCCCCCGGAGAATCGGCGCTGGTAGACCGGCAGGGGCGCAGGAGCCGGGGCAGCCCGCCGGTCCCAGTGGTCCCAACCGTGTCGCCGCTGCTCCCAGTTGCCGCCCCAATGCTCACCCCAGCGGGGCGGGGCGTCACGGTCCCATCCGGCGAAATAGGGCGGCGGCTGACGATAGTAGCGCACCGGGACCCGGAGCAGGAAGAGCGGCACTGAATAGGGGTCGGTCAAAGTCCAGGGCCCGTTGAACCACTCGCTGGAATACCATTCATCGTTCTGGTAGACCCAGTACAGGCCATCGTAGAAAAAATAATTCAAAGGCGATCCCGGCGCGTAATAGACCGGGTAGCCGGGCACCAGGACCAGGTCCGGGTAGGCCGGCTGGTTGATGCCAATGCTCACCCCGGGGAGGCTGATGCCGACGGCCACCTGGGCAGGAGCCACTGTGGTGAGGGTAAAGAGCATCAGAGGCATGATCATCGAACCGCGCACGTCGAGTCCTCCTGTTCCGGATGGGCGGCCTGCGGGTGCGGCCCCGACGGCCCTCGGCGGGCTGGCGGGGTCGCGGCCGTCCAAGTGAACGCTATTGTGGGGTGCCCACCTTGAACCGGGTCTTGGAACGGACCGTGCCCTCGGAGGTCAGGATCTCGATCGGACCGGACTTGGCCCCTTTGGGCACGGTGGCCCGGATCTCGGAATCGTTCACCACAGTGAATTTAGCTTCCTTCCCATTGAACATGACCTGCTTCGCTTCCTTGAAGTCGCTGCCCTTGATCGTCACCTCAGTTCCGGCGGCGGCCATCTTGGGCTCCAGGGCCATGATGGAGGGCTTGGCCATGGTGGCTGAGTTGGCTGACGGAGGTTTCTCCGATTGGGTGGGATAGCTCCCCTGGGCGTACGCCGTGCTGGTCATGAGCCCGGCGCAGACAAGGGTCAACAGCGTGGATGATTTCATATTGCACCGTTTATGAATCGGGACGGAACCAGCCGTCCCAGGTTGCAGGCAGGTTGTTGCACCGGAATGGCCGGTTCCGGAACGAGACCCCGGGAAGGCCTCCTCCCGGGAGTGCCATTGGCGGAGGGTATTCCGGGGCCTCGGCTTCCGACGCCAGCAACTGCGCGACCGCACCGCCCCTGGGGTTTGATGCCGGGTGGCGCGATTGAAAAGGTCGTCGGCAGCGGGTGGGAAGCATTCAGCACCTCCACCAGGACGTACGTAAAGTAGGTCCACCGGAATGCCTGTCAAGGCGGGGTGGATCCGGCACACCTGACGGTCATGGTGTCCGAAGCGGAGAATCCCACCCGCCCGGGCGGAGCCTTCGCGACGACCTTTGCGCGCCGCGTCGCTCAGCCTTCGGATTCGACCAGCGGCTTGCCGCACAGATCGGCCAATCGCGCCGCCCGGTGCCGCAACTCGGCCGCTCGGCGTGCGGAAACCCGGTCCACCAGGATGTGCGTGCCGCCTTCGCACTCCATGACCAGGGCGACGAAGGGCTTCTTGTGCCCGGCACGCGTGAGTCCCCCGTCGTCGCCCCGGCCGCCGCGCAGGGCGGCGGCGTTCTCCGCACGTTCATCCTCGGTGCCGGGGATAGTGCCCTGCACGTGGGGGCTGATGCGGAACCGCTCGATCGCCGCAAAACCGGTCTCGGTGGCGCGGGAAGCGCCCATCACCCCCACTTGGCGGGTCACCCGGCCGGCACTCGCGTCGAAGGTCCACCGCTCCTGGTAGAGCAGGCCGAAGGCGACCGCGGCCAGCAGGAAAGTGCCCAGGCAACCGGGGCTTCCGCCCGCTTCGAACAGGGACGCCACCAACAGCGCCATGACGGTCCCCATGATCACGCGGTACCAGACCGGGAAGGCCAGGACCAGCCGGTCCGGCCCCTGCGGGCGCAGCGCCAAGGGGATCGACATGCGATCGGACATGGAAGGCCTCCAGGGGGGATCGGCTGACGCTTCCGGATGGGGTGCCGAAGGTGCCGGAAGGGGTCTGCGCGAAGCTCTGGTTCCATCATACAAGACAGGGAAGGCGAGCATGTTCGAGGGCTTCGAAAGGCTTCCACCCCTGATCCCAAGCGGGACCCCTTGTTCAGGACGGAATCAGCTCCTCCCAGGGGAGGGCGTAGCCGGTGCTGCGGCCGGCGCCGTGGGAGACGAGCAGGCCGGCCGCAGCCAGTTCCGTCAGGTCCCTTGAAGCCGTGATAGGGCTGCAGCGGGTGAGGGAGGCGTACTTCCGCGTGGTCATCGCGCCCGCGAAGCCATCCGGGCCTGCGTCCAGGAGGCGGTTGAGCTCCTTGCGCTGGCGCTCATTGATGGGGGTTTCCCGGTGCCGGGCCCAGAACGCGCCCTTGGCGAGAACCCTTTGGATGATGCGCTCGGTGAGGCGTGAGGCCTGGGCCAATTGGTCAAGGAACCAGCCGAGCCAGGTTGTGACCTCCAGTCCCTGGCCGAAGGACTGGGCCTCCTGGAGGGCGGCGTAGTAGGCGGAGCGGACCTGGAGGATGCGGCTGGACACGAGTCCGGGGGTCCTGGCCTTCGGGATGGCGGCACGGTCCTGGGCCAGGGCAAGGTCCCCGAGTGCCCGGGCGATGCGTCCGTTGCCGTCGTCGAAAGGATGCAGGGTCAGGAACCACAGGTGCGCGATCCCGGCGCGGATCAGCCCCTCGGGAGACTGGCCCCGATCGTTGAACCAGCCCATGAAGCGGTCCAGTTCCATTTCCAGGCGGTCCCGGGGAACGGCCAGGAAATGGATGACGGCCGTGGTGTCCGAGGCGGAGGATTCCACGTGGACGGGACCGGGCCGGAGCATTCCCACTGCGATGTCCGGCCGGCTCTCCGGGAACAGGGAGCGGTGCCAACGGCAGAGGCGTTCCACCGACATGGGGGTGGATGGATGTTGCTGGGAGTCCAGGAGCAGGCTCGCGATGCCCTCCGCGCGCCGGTCCAGGGGCGCGCCGGCCGCCACCGGGAGGCCCAGGTGGCGTGCAACGGATTGCGCCATGGACTCGGGATTGATGGCCTCGCCTTCGATGGCGCTGGTGCTGACGCCCTCGAGGGCGATGACCTGGGCGAACACCTCCTGGCCGGAGTCCGGGCTCAGTAGGAGCTCCGCCATCTGGAGACGGCCGAGGGCCTGGCGGGCGCGCCCCAGGGGCCCGGCCAGGCGTTCCCAGTCCCAGGTGAAGCGGGGCCAGGCGGGATGCTGCCAGATCCAGCGGTCGCGGATCTGGTCGGGGGATGGTTTCAAGCCTCGCCCCAAATGGATCGGCCGGGAGGGTTCCATGGGTAATCATATCATTTAAAGATGTGATTATGTTTTCTAATCGCTTCCTTCGAAAAATAATCGCATCTCATTATGATGTGATTAGCGGTGCCATTTGCATCAACCACCGGATTCGACCAGCGGCTTCCCGCACAGGTCAGCCAGGCGTTGCGCCCGGTGCCGGAGTCCGCCCGCCTCATGACGGATTGCCGACGGCACCCAGGTGGTCAGCGTGAAGGTCTCGGTTCATGATACTTGACAGGAGGGGCTGGCATGTTCGAGGGCTTCGAAAGGCTTCGTCTCGAGGCCAACGGGGAGGCGATCCAGCTCGTGCGGGGCGGTTCCGGCCCGCCGCTGCTGCTGCTGCACGGCCACCCCCAGACCCACGCCATCTGGCACAAGGCGGCCGGCGCCCTGGCGCGGCATTTCACCGTGGTGGCCACCGACCTCCGGGGCTACGGGGACAGCGGCAAGCCGCGCGGGACGGCCGACCACGGCAACTACGCCAAGCGCGTCATGGCCCTCGACCAGGTGGAGGTGATGGCGCATCTCGGCTACCCGCGCTTCCGGGTCCTGGCCCACGACCGGGGCGCCCGGGTGGCCCACCGCATGGCCGTGGACCACCCGGACCGGGTGGAGCGGCTGGTCACGCTCGACATCGCGCCGACCCTGGCCATGTACGAAAAGACCAACCGGGAATTCGCCACCCAGTATTTCCACTGGTTCTTCCTGATCCGCCCCCACCCCTTCCCGGAAACCCTCATCGGCGCCGATCCGGAACTGTACCTGAAGCACACCCTCGGGAGCCGCAGCGCGGGCCTGGCCCCCTTCAGCCCCGAAGCCTACGCCGAGTACCTGCGCTGCATCCGGGATCCCGCGACCATCCACGGCATCTGCGAGGACTACCGCGCCAGCGCCGGCATCGACCTGGACCATGACCGGGAAGACCTGGCGAGGGGCCGGAAGGTGGCCTGCCCGATGCTCGCCCTGTGGGGCGGCCGCGGTGTGGTGGGCAAGGTGGTGGACCCCCTGGCGGAGTGGCGCCTGGTGGCCGCGGATGTGCGCGGCAAGGCCCTGGAATGCGGGCACTACGTCGCCGAAGAGGCGCCTGAGGCCCTGCTGGCGGAGGCGCTGCCCTTCCTCCTGGGTTCCTAGCAAGCCGGCGGCGTCCGTAGTTCCGCCCGTCGGGCCTTGCGGTTGATTGCGGGTTCCTTGCGGGTGCGCCGACCCACTGGTGCGTGAGAGCCTTGCCGCATGCTCGTCGGCTTCGCCTCCTGCGCGTGCGCCAAGGTCTCACGCTGTCCTTCCCCGCCTGGGTTGGGGGTTCCTTCGGTTGGCGGCAAGGGGGCAAGGCGGCGGACGCTTTGGGAGCACGTGGGTGCCAGGGATGGCTGGTTTGAATTTGGGTTCCATGAAACGAAGACGAATCGACGCGTCCCTTGGGGGGAAGGAGCAGCGTGGCCGCTTGCATCGCCCGCAGCGCAGCGAGGACGTTGCAAGCGGACCACGCAACAGTGGGTCGGCGCAAAAAATCGGAACCCGAAGCCGACCGTAGGGCGCGACGGGCGGAACAACGGACGCCGCATCAAGGCTACGATCTGGACAGAACCGCCTGAAGGAAACTGCGGGTGCGCGCCTCGCGCGGATCCGAGAAGATCTCCCCGGGCGGGCCCTGCTCGACGATGCCGCCCTGGTCCATCACCACCACCGTGTCCGCCACCTCGCGGGCGAAACCCATCTCGTGGGTGACGATCAGCATGGTCATCCCCTCCGCGGCGAGGGCCTTGATCACCTGCAGCACCTCCCCCACCAGCTCCGGGTCGAGGGCGGAGGTCGCCTCGTCGAACATCATCACCTTCGGCTGCATCGCCAGGGCCCGGGCGATGGCCACCCGCTGCTTCTGGCCGCCGGACAGGGTGCCGGGGTAGACCTGGGCCTTCTCGGAGAGGCCGACCTTGTCCAGCAGCGCCCGCGCCTCCTGGTCGGCCTGGCGGTGGCTGAGGCGGCCCAGGGAACGCGGCGCCAGGGCGATGTTCTCCAGGACCGTCAGGTGCGGGAACAGGTTGAAGGCCTGGAACACCATGCCCACGTCCGTGCGCACCTGGTTGAGGCGGGCGTCGTCGATCATCCGCCCGTCCTCCACCAGCGGGTGCCCGCAGATCCGGATCGTGCCCTGCTCGGCCACCTCGAGGCCGTTGAGGCAGCGCAGGAAGGTGCTCTTGCCGGAGCCGCTCGGGCCGATGATCACGACCACCTGGCTCGGCTCGACGCTGAGGTCGATGTCCCGCAGCACCCGGTGCGCGCCGAACGATTTGCCCAGCCCCCTGACCTCGACGATGGCCTCGATGGACTGGCCCATCACACCCTCCCGTCGGCGCGCAGCGCCTTTTCGGTGCGGCGCAGGAACAGCGTGGTCACGCTGGTCAGGGCCAGGTAGATGAAGGCGATCGCAAGGTACACCTCGAGCGACCGGTACGACACGCTGATGATCTTCTCGCCCTGGTGCATCACGTCGTCGATGGTCAGGAGCGATACCAGCGCGGAGTTCTTGATCAGGGCGATGAATTCGTTGCCCAGGGGCGGGATCATGCGCACGAAGGCCTGGGGCAGGATCACCTTGCGCATGGCCAGGCGGTAGGGCATGCCCAGCGAGCGCGCGGCTTCCATCTGGCCCCGGTCGATGGACTGGATGGAGCCGCGGACGATCTCCGACACGTAGGCGCCGCTGTAGATGCCGAGCCCCAGCACCCCGCACATGAAGGCCGGGAGCAGGATGCCGAACTGGGGCAGGCCGAAGAACAGCAGGAACAGCTGCACCAGCAGCGGAGTGCCCCGGATGAAGGCCAGGTAGGCGGTGCAGATGCCGTAGACGATGCGCCGCTGCGGCGCCAGCCGGCCCATCCCCACCAGCAGGCCCAGCACGCAGCCAAGGGCCAGCGACGCCGCGGTCACTTCGATGGTGATCAGGGTGCCGGTGGCAAGAGCCTGCCAGCCTTCCCATACGGGGGAGAAATCCATGGACATGGCCTGCTCCCTAGTTGGAAGCGGTGAACCACCGGGCGACCAGGGTGTTGTAGGTGCCGTTGGCGCGCAGCTGCTGGAGCGCCTTGTTCATCTGGTCGAGCAGGGCGGCGTCCTCCTTGCGCAGGGCGTAGCCGTAGTGCTCGACGGTGAGCCCCTTGTCCAGCAGCCGCACGGCGGGCTGGGTCTTGGCGAACTGCGCCGCGGCCGGCCTTCCAGTCACCACGGCGTCCACCCGGCCGATGGTCAGCAGGTCGAACATCTCCTGGTTCTTTTCCACCTCGACCCGCTGCACGGTGGGGAAGGTCTCCTTGAGGAAATTGACCGACTTGGTGCCGACCTGCACCGACACCTTCTTCCCGGCCAGGTCCTCAGGCTGGTTGATGGTCTTGTTGTCCTTCCGGACCAGGATGGCGAGGCCGCCCTGGTAGTAGGAGTCGGTGAACGCCACGACCTTGCGCCGCTCGTCGGTCATGTAGATGCCCGAAGCCGCCACGTCGAACCGGTTGGCGAGCAGGCCCGGGATCAGGCCCTTGAAATCGATGTCGACCCACTCGACCCGTTTGCCCATCACCTTGGCCATCGCTTCGATGAGCTCGATGTCGAACCCGGTGCGCTTGCCGTTCTGCACGAACTCCAGGGGCGGGAAGGTCGCGTCGGTGGCCACCCGGATCACGTCGGCCGCCCGGGCGCTCATCGCGAACGCCGTCGCGCCGATCATGGCGCAAACCAGGGTCAGGGCTGATAGCACTTTACGGAGGTTCATGGCCGTTCCTCTTATCTTGTGGGCGACAGCGCCCCGGGACCGGACCGGGGCGCCATGGCCAGGTTGATGGCAGGTTGCGCTGATGAGATGACCTTAGCGATTCCGTCGGGCCCGATGCAACAGGAAAGCCTCCCTAGGCCAGGACCGTGAGCTCCAGCACCGTGTCCAGCTTCAGCACCTTGGAGATCGGGCAGCCGGCCTTGGCCGCCGCCGCGGCCTCTTCCACCTTGGCCTTGTCGGCGCCGCGCGCCTTGACGGTGGTGCGCAGCAGGCTCTGGCTCAGGGTGAGGTTCTCGAAGGTGATGGTGCAGGTGGTCTCGACGGCTTCCGGGGTGATGCCGCGCTCCCCGAGCTGGGCGCTGAGCGCCATGCTGAAGCAGCTGGCGTGGGCGGCGGCGATCAGTTCCTCGGGGTTGGTGCCGGGTTCGCTCTCGAACCGGGTGCGGAAACTGAACTTCAGGTCCCGGATGGCGCCGCTGGCGACACTGAAGCTGCCCTGGCCATCCTTCAGGCTGCCGTTCCAGGCGGCGGTGGCGATGCGTTTCATGGGATGCTCCTTTCGCGGTCGATGAGCGCGCGCCGGAACCCACCCCGGGGGGCGCTCCGGGCCATTTTCCTCCAATGCCGCCCTTGTTTGGCAAGGTTTCGGAATCAGGCGGACAGGAAGCTCCCGGGATCGTATTCCAGCAGGTCCCCGATCCGCTCGATGGTCACGTCCGCGGGAGGGTAGGCGGCCAGGATGGCGGGGTCCAGCGCATAGTGTCCCTGGCGCACGAAGACGGTGGTGACCCGCGGGCCCCAGAGTTCCTTGATGGCGGCCAGGATGCGCAGCTTGTCGTCCACCAACACGTAGTGCTCCGCGGGAAAGCGGGTCTCGACGTCAGCCAGTTCGTGTTCCTTGTGCACGTATATAAGCGCTTTGCCTTCAAACACTTCGTACAGGCCCGAGCGTTCCACCTTGCGCGGCTGGAAGACCACATCGCCATCGGACAGGATGACCACCGGCCCCCATCGCTTCGCGTGTTCGACGACATCGAGGGAATTGGGAAAGAGGCGGTTGGCGAACGGGTAGTTGACCAGGAAACGGGAGACGGCCAGCAGGCGCGAATCATGCGGATTCTCCTGGCGGTAGCGCTGCAGCGAGCCGAGGTAGTCGGCATACCCGATTTCTTCCCGCAAGCCTTCGAAGATATTCCAGTAACGTTGCGCCCCGTCATGGCCGACTTCCGATTCCAGATGGCGCTTGAGGTCACGGATGACCCGGTCGTTGTCCAGCAGGGTGTTGTCCACATCGAACAGGAAGCAGATCCTGGCGGGAACCTGGGCTCGCTCCCCATGTCTGCGATCCCTGATCGGAATGTTCATGGCCAAGGCTCCTGCGATAGGTTGCCAACATCTTATTACCATTGCTCCGGACAGCCGATGCCCTGGTAAAAAAATGCATCCATCGATCCGCCGCACCCTCTCCCGGGAACCGCCCATTGCGTCGTACGATCATTCCACCATGCCGTCCGCCGAAAATGTCCCCGAAATCCTCGACGCCCTCTACCGCACCGAATCCAGGCACGTCCTGGCCACCTTGATCCGCCTGCTCGGCGATTTCGATCTGGCGGAAGAGGCCCTGCATGAGGCGTTCCGGGCGGCCTTGGAACAGTGGCCGGCGCAGGGAGTTCCCGCCAAGCCAGGGGCCTGGCTCGTCTCCACGGGCCGCTTCAAGGCCATTGATGCCATCCGCCGGCGGGCGAAATTCGAATCTCCGCTGGACACCCTGCTCGAAGCCCAGATCCCCGCGGCGCCCGATGGGGCGAGCGAAGCGGAAGAGCCCATCCACGACGACCGCCTTCGCCTCATCTTCATCTGCTGCCATCCTGCCCTGGGCGCGGATGCCCGTTCGGCGCTCACCCTGCGGGAGGTCTGTGGCTTGACCACCGAAGCGATCGCGCGGGCCTTCCTGACCTCGCCCTCCACCATCGCCCAGCGGATTGTGCGCGCCAAGGCGAAAATCCACGAAGCGCGCATCCCTTATGAGATTCCTTCGCCCGCCGAATTGCCGGACCGGCTCGAGACCGTGCTTCAGGTGGTCTATCTCCTCTACAACGAAGGCTACTCGGCCTCCTCCGGCGAATCGCTGACGCGCGCGGATCTCTCCATGGAAGCCATCCGCCTTGGACGGCTTCTGAAGGAGCTTCTGCCGAGGCCGGAGGTCCTTGGACTTCTCGCGCTCATGCTCCTGCAGGAATCCCGGCGCACCGCGCGGACCTCCCCCAGCGGGGACCTGGTCCTCCTGGCGGATCAGGACCGCGGGCAATGGAATCGCGAATACATCAAGGAAGGCTCAGCGCTCGTGCCGCAGGCTTTGAGGTCGCGCCAAGCCGGCCCCTACACCCTGCAAGCCGCCATCGCCGCGGCGCACGCCCAAGCGCCCGGCAGCGCCGCCACGGACTGGCGCCGGATCGTGGGTTTCTACGACCTGCTGGTGCGGATCGCCCCTTCGCCGATCATCCGCCTCAACCGCGCCGTCGCCATCGCCATGCGGGATGGCCCCCCGGCCGGCCTGGCGCTCATCGACCAGATCCTGGATGAGGGTGATCTGGCCAACTACCACCTGGCCCATTCCGCACGCGCGGACCTCTGCCGGCGGATGGGTCGGGTGGAAGAGGCGCGCGCCTCCTACCTCGCCGCTCTCGCCCTGGCCCGGCAGGACCCCGAACGGCGGTTCCTTCAGCGCCGGCTGGATGAACTGGGCTGAGGTACGGGATCGAAAGACCTTTTGTCGATTTGACCCTCCCCCGATCGACTAGAGGGTGAAGGCACAACCTTCAAGGAGAACCGCCATGAAATACATCTGCTTCGGATACCTGGACGTCGCCAGCTGGGAGAAGAAAACCCCGGACGAACAAAACGCCATGATCGACCAATGCTTCGCCTATGACGCCGTGCTGAAGAAGAACGGGCACTGGGTGAGCGGGGAAGGCCTCCAGGGCGCCACCACGCTAAGCTGCAAGGACGGCAAAGTGTCGGTCTCGGATGGCCCCTATGCGGAGACCAAGGAACTGCTGGGCGGGCTTCTGATCCTGGAGGCCAAGGACCTGAATCACGCCATCCAGCTCATTTCGAACCATCCCGGCATCAGGATGGGCCGGTGGGAAATCCGTCCCGCCGAGGACCTGAAGCCCATGATCGATGAAAGCGAAAGGCGCCGCGCGGTCGCGACCTAGACTTCGGGCCGGCCGCCCCACACGGCCTGCATGGCCTCAGGGCTGAGCGACATGGCACGGCCGAACCCGGCGACGTAACGCACCGAGGTGGGCTGGATGACGAACAGCGAAAAGTCGGCAAACGAAAACAGTTCCTCGGCCTCGGGCCGTTTCGACAGGTAGGCCGTGCGAGCCCGCTGATACTCGGCAGACCCCGGCTCGCATGGATGGGCCCGGCCCTGGATGCTCACGCGAGGCAGGGCCAGCGGCGTCTCCGCGTCCTCCGGGAGGCCCGTCACCAGGAGCGCCACCCTTGGATCGGCCATCATGTCGTGCGTGTGGGTGGCCAGCTGGCTGACGTGAATGGCGATGCCCGTGCCGTCCGGCAACACCGCGAAAGGGACCATTGAAACGGCTGGGTCTTCCTGGTGCATCGTCGCGAGGGCCGCGACCGGCTGGTTCAGGAGCAAAGACTTGAACGCAATGGCTTCTGACGTGTCCATGGTGACCTTTGAAGCTGGTGCCCCGTCCAGGTGGGGGGGCATCATGATGACAGATCCGGTCAGGGGCACGCACCTCCCCCGGCCAAGACGCAGGATGGTGACGACGGCGGCAAGGCCTCTTGCGAAAATTGCCCCCCCTTTTCTCTATTTGGCCGCCCCAGGTTCGTCGTATGAATAGAGGCGGAATTCAACCCGTCCTCACCAAAAAAGGAGGTAGTTCCATGCGATTCATGTTGCTCGTGATACCCAAGGATTACCCAAAGGCCGCACCGGATGCCATGCCGGATATGAAGCAGGTCGAATTGATGATGAAGTACAACGAAAGCCTTCAAAAGGCCGGGGTGCTCCTGGAACTCAATGGGCTCCTTCCACCCTCCGCGGGCGCCCGGGTCACATACAAGAACGGGAAAGCGACCGTGGTCGACGGGCCCTTCACCGAGACCAAGGAGTCCATCGGAGGTTACTGGATCATCCAGGTCGAATCGAAGGAAGAAGCGATCCAGTGGGCTTCGCGCGCCCCTTTCCTGGGCGAGGAAACGGTCGAGGTCCGGCAGATCCACGAAATGACCGAATTCCCGCCCGCGATCCAGGAGCAGGCCCGGAAGATCTCCGGCATGAGCTGAAAGGGAGGAAATCATGCCATCCGGCAGAGCAGGGAGTTCAAAAGGAGTCCTCTGGACGGGACGGGGCATCAGTGCCGTCTGCATTCTGTTCCTGATCTTCGACGGGGTCACGAAGGTCATGCAGGAAAGCCATGTGGTGGCGGCCATGGCACAGGGGGGATATCCACCCGGCGCAACGATCCCGCTGGGCATCACGGTCCTGGCCTGCACCCTGCTCTACGCCGTTCCCGCCACTTCCGTGCTGGGAGCCGTGCTGTTGACGGGGTGGCTGGGCGGGGCGACCGATTCCATGGTCCGGATGGCGGCTCCGGGCCACCCCGTCCTCTTTCCGGTCGTGTTCGGATTGATCGTCTGGCTGGGGCTGTACTTGCGGGAGGATCGGCTGCGGCAGCTTTTGCCGGTCAGAAGGCATTAGAAGGCCGTCAAGCGGACGGCGATCCGGTCATTCAGGGGCAGCGGGTGCGTCGGTGATTCCGTGGCCCGAAACCACCAGTTCGACCCGGCGGTTGTTCTGCCGGCCGGACGCGGTGTCATTGGAGTCCACCGGATTGGCTTTGCCGAGCCCTCTCGACACGATGTTGTCGGCGCCGACCCCCTGGGAAACCAGGTAGTCCCGGGCCGCCTCGGCACGCTTCTCCGATAGCTTCTGGTTGAACTCGTCGCTCCCGGTGCTGTCGGTATAGCCTTCGACTTCCAGTTTCAATCCCTGATGGGTCAGGATGATGCCCGCGACCCGCGCCAGCTTCTCCCGACCGGCGGGCAGCAGGTCCGACTTGCCCGTCTTGAATGAAATCCCCGCGGCCAGATTGACGATCAGCCCTCGGGCCGTGGCGCGGGTCTGGATCACCGCATTGAGCTGTTGCAGGAGCTGGGATTTCAGGTCGACGTTCTCTTGCTTCGCCTTGGCTGCTTCACTGCTGGCCCGCTCTGCGGCGGCTTTCGCCTCGGCAGCCTGCTGATTGGCCAGGTCGATGGCGGCCTGGGCCTGCTTGCGCTCGTTTTCACGCGCTTCCTCTTCCTGGCGTTTGACCGCGATCAGTCGGGCATCCTCGGCGCTCTGAGTGGCCTCCCGGGCCGCCCTGATTTTTTCCTTCTTGCCCCCCTTGGCGTTTTCCGATTCGGCCAGTTGCAGTTGGGCCTTGGAATAGGTTTCGGCCGCATAGGTCCCGGCGCCGGCCGCACCGGCGATGGCCACGGCGTTGCGGGCCTGGTAGACGTCGAAAGGGGTCTCCTTGTCCATGACCGCAGGTTGCATCTGGGAGGCGTCCAGATGGTATTGCCCACGCTTCATCAGGTCGTATTTCACGTCGATGAATTCGACCTTTCCCTTGGTATCCGGCCGCAAGGCGTTTTCCATCACCACCGCGTCGCTGGGCTGGGTGACCGCGAAGTACGGCTCCGCCGTCACCACCAGGCCGAAAGTCTGAAGCGGTTCAGTGACCTTGAGCTTGCCTTTGCCGTTCTTGAGGGGGATTTCCCCCAGATTGCCGGCCCGGCCTTCGGGGGATATGGCCCAAAGCACATAGGTCAGGTATTCAGGCCCGAACTGGTTGGGAGCCGGCAGGCCCATGAACTTGGCTTTGATGGTGGTGATGGTCGTCTCGCTGGAAACCTTTGCGGTCCCCGAGGCGGCCGGAGCCAAGGCGGTGCCTTTGAAGTCGATCTTGGTGGATGATTTCAGATATCTATAATTAATGGCCTTGGCGGAGCTTTGGACCACGGTGACCCGGTAGAGCGGCATGGATTGCGGGGGCGCCACCGGCGATTGGGCACCCAGGATGAGCACGGCTGCATAGGCGATCATGGTTCTGATCCGCATATTCACCTCCTTGTTTGTCATAGCGGACGACCTGTCGGATCGAATGGTGACTTCGATCACGTGGGCAAAATAAGTTTGTTGAAAATATTATCAAGTTTTTTTCAATGATCCGCGCCAATCAGGGGCCGCCAGACAGGCGAAGGCGAGGTGACCCAAATCCCCTGGCAATGCCCCAAAATGGTGGGATGGCCTTCACCCTCCGCCAGCAAGCCCAAGCCATCCTCCAGGCAGCCGGCTGGGACCTCCCGCCGTGCCCCATCATCTGGTCCCCGCGGCTCAACCGCTGCGCCGGCCTGTTCGTGGTGGAGCGGGACATCCGCAAGGTCTGGCACCCGGAGATCCGCCTCTCCATCCCGCTGCTGCGCCGGCGCGACTGGCCCTGGCCGCAGCAGGTGTGCGGCATGAACTGCCGCACGCCCGAGGAGATCGTCCGGCGGATCCTGGAGCACGAGCTGATCCACTACAAGCTGTGGAAGGACGGCCTGGACTTCGGCCACACCGAGCGCTTCCGCGAACTGGCCTGGACCGCCTTCAGCCACCAGAGCATCACCCACGGAATAGGTACGGAGTGATCAGACACCATGTCCGGGCTCCGCCCGGTCATGGTGTGGGGGTGTGGGGGGACGGAGAGCGAGCAGCGCGAGCGCGCGGTCCCCCCACATTGAATCTGGACACCATGTCCGGGCTCCGCCCGGTCATGGTGTGGGGGTGTGGGGGGACGGAGAGCGAGCAGCGCGAGCGCGCGGTCCCCCCACATTGAATCTGGACACCATGTCCGGGCTCCGCCCGGTCATGGTGTGGGGGTGTGGGGGGACGGAGAGCGAGCAGCGCGAGCGCGCGGTCCCCCCACGGGAGATTAATCCTGGCCGCCCCCGGCGGTCTTGAGCAGGCGCTTCTCCGACAGGCGCAGCCAGTGCTCCACCGCCAGCACCGCCTCGCCCTGGCGGGTGCGCTGGAAGTGGCCCAGGAGGTGGCGCAGGGTGCGCGGGATGGCCGGGGCGAACTGGGGCTTGTTCTGGTGGATCACCTGGTGGGCGAAGGTGCCCGAGGGCCTTGAAGTTGCGCTGGATGGCGCTGAGGTTCAGCTCCTCCCAGAGCAGGGTCTCGCTCCAGCCCAGCTCCTCCGCGCACGCCGCGATCAGGACCTCCCTGGCCTCCTCGGACCAGTCCCAGTAGCCGTCGAACAGGATCGAGGCCAGGTCGTAGGTGGCGGCGCCCTTGCGCGCGTCCTGGAAGTCCAGGGTGATCAGCCGGTCGCCGTGCACCATCAGGTTGCGCACGTGGAAATCCCGGTGCACCAGGAAGTGGGTGCGGGAATCCAGGCCGGCGTGGATCTCCTCCATCATCCGGTCCAGCCAGAGCGGCGGGTCCTTCTGCAGGAACTCGGCGAAGAAGTTCTCCTTGCAGAAGTCCCATTCGAACTGGAACTTGGGCTGGTCGAACCGGCGCAGCATGAAGAAGGCCCGGGCGGGCGCCGCCTCGGTGAGCAGGCCCGAGCCAGGTGGCCAGCAGCTGGGCCGCTTCCTGGGCCCACTGGAGCTCCTCTTCGGGATGGGCGGTGAGGCGCATCTCCAGGGTGGTGCGGCCCAGGTCCTCCAGGAGCATGGCGCGCAGCTCGTCGTCGAACTGGATGATGGTGGCCACCCGCACCACCGGGTCCAGGTAGGCCTGCAGGGCGCGGTACTCGTAGTAGGCGTCGTCGGCCGAGGCGGGGTCGGCGGGCGGGTAGAGCACCACCAGGGCGCTGCCCAGCAGCGGGTGGTCCACCCGGAAGTACTGGCGCGTCCCGGCGTCCCCGCTGAGCGCCTGCGGGTTGGCTGCAATCCCATCTTTCCAGGGCGACCTGCAATCGGTGATCCATGGAACCAAGTCTATAGCGCAAGCCGCACTTGGTGACCGCCTTCCTTGAACCATAATGCATTTTCGTCGGTCATCGGCGGGGGCGGCGCCGCCCCGGGGCCGAGGACGCAGCCGCTCAGCCGGCCCGCCGGGCATGGCCGTGGGGTGGACGTAGCACCCGGGCAGCCGGCCTTCCGCCTCGGGCGCGATGGATCCGGGCGGCTTCGATGAGCTGGTCCGGGGTGCCGATCTCCAGGCAGGGGAAGGGCTCCACCACCACGCCCATGGCCCGCTCCAGGCGGGGCAGGATGTGCGGCCTTGGTGTCGGCGGGGCCCTCCGGTCCGGCAGCAGGGCCAGGGCCGCGGGGCCCCACAGGGCGGGGCCCCAGAAATGGTAGGGGCCTTCCCCGGTCTCCCCGGGCGGCAGGATCCGCCCGGCCGGGGACAGCCACACCGGGTTCCAGGGGCCGCCGGGGTGGGGCACCAGGAGCCAGCTCAGGTCGGCCCGCAGGCGCCGGTGGGCTTCCAGGAAGGCGGCCCAGGGCGCGTCGGCCAGGATGTCGCCGTTCCACACCGCCAGGGGCTCGGCGGCCCGGCCCAGGGCGTGGCGCAGGCCGCCGGCGGAGCCCAGCAGCACCGGCTCCCGGCAGACCTCCACGCCGCGGCCGGCCATGGCGGCCTCGAGCCGTTCGGGCAGGTGGTGGGCGTTGCAGGCGATGGTGCCGGAATCCGGCCCGGCGCAGGCTGTCGGCGCACCAGCCCGAGCAGGGGGCGGCCCTGCAGGGGCCAGGCGGGCTTGGGCAGCACCCGGGACAGGGGGCCCATGCGGGTGCCCAGGCCGGCGGCCAGGATGAAGGCGTCAATCCCGGGGTTCATGGCCGGGCTCGGCTCCGGCCTGCGGCGCCGGCTTGAAGAGGAATTTGCGCGGGGCCATGCCGCGCATCTCCAGCACCCGGATGCGCCAGCCCTCGATGCGCAGTTCGTCCCCGGGCTTGAGCACCCGGCCCAGGCGCTCCTGGAAGTAGCCGCCCAGGCTGACCGAGCCGGCCTCCACCTCCAGGTGCAGGCCGAGGGTGGCCTCCAGCTGCTCCAGGGTGACCGTGCCCTGGGCCACCCAGGCGCCGCCCCGGGTGCGGTGCAGGTTCTTCACCTCCCGGTCGAACTCGTCCTGGATCTCCCCCACCAGCTCCTCCAGGACGTCCTCCAGGGTCACCAGGCCGTCCACCCCGCCGTGCTCGTTCACCACCATGGCCAGGTGCTGCTTCTGCTTCTGGAAGTCCAGCAGGAGGTCCTGGATCAGCCGCATCTCGGGCACCAGGAAGGCGGGCCGGGCGCAGGCCCGCAGGTCCAGGCGCTCGCCCTGGTCGTTGAGCGCCCAGAGCAGCTCCTTCAGGTGGATGACGCCCACCACGTGGTCCAGGTCGCCGTCCACCAGGGGCAGCCGGGTGTGGGGGCAGGACCGGGCCAGGTCGAGGTTCTCCTGCAGGCTGCGGTGCAGGTCGATGCAGACCACCTGGGCCCGGGGCACGGCGATCTCCTTGGTGGTGCGCTTGGAGAAGTCGAACACGTTCTCGATCAGGTCCTTGCGTTCGGATTCCAGCTCGCCGCTGGCCTGGCTCTTCACCAGCATCCGGCGGAACTCGTCCCGGGAGGGCGCCGGCTCTTCGGTTCGGGGATCCCCCGGGGCCAGGCCCAGGACGCGCTCCATGAGCCGGGTCAGGGCCATCAGGGTCCAGGTGATGGGGGCGATGGCCCGGGACCAGAACAGCAGCGGGCCGGCGGTGACCAGGGCCACCGGCCAGGGCCGAGCGGATCGCCACGCCCCGGGGCAGCAGTTCCGCCAGCACCACCTGCAGCAGGGTGATGGTCAGGAGGCCCAGGCCGGTGCCCAGGAGGAGGCCTATCCGGGGCCAGGGCAGGAACCCGAACCAGGCGCTGGAAGCCTTGCACGAACAGGCTTTCCCCTGCGGCGCCCAGGGAGATGGTGAGCAGGGTGATGGCCACCTGGATGCTGGAGAGGTGCCGGCTCAGGTGCCGGTGCACCTCCAGGGCCAGGGCGGCCCTGGGATCGCCGCCCTGGATGGCTTCCAGCTGGGTGCGCGCGCACCCGCACGGCGGCGAATTCGGCGGCGACGAAGAAGCCGGTCGCCAGGATCAGCAGGGGCGTGGCGATCAGGGAACCGGCATGCATCTCTAGTTCATCTCTGTTTTACTCAACTCCAGTGCTTGGTGCACTTGGACTTCCAGGTCGGCGAGCCTGGCCGTGACTTCCGCGAGCCTTTCCGCGCGGGCCTGGAGACGGGCTCCGGACGCCGCCTTCTCCTGCTCCAGAACGTTGATCTGTTCCTGCAGGCCGTTCAGGGTCTCTTCCATGCGGCCGAGGCGCGAATCCCGCTCGTCGATCCCCGCCAGCAGCTCCATCTGCTGGTGTTCGTGGCTTTCCTCCAGGGCTGTGGCCTGCCTGCGGAGTTCCTCCGCGGCGGCCCCCGCGCTTTCGAGGGCGCTCTGCAGCTCGTCGCGCGTCGACTCGAGCTGCGCGATCCGGTAGGTCTGCTCGGCGCTCCTGGTCTCCAGCGCTTCGGCGCGGGACGTCATTTCCCCGATCCGCGCTTCCAGTTCCCCGCTGCGGGATTCCAGGGCCGCCTTGGCCTGGGCCAGCCGTTCCGCGTCTTCCCGCGCCTCGGCCAGCTGGGCCTGGAGCAGCTGGTTGGATTCCATCATGTCCATGGCCGCCTGGGTCTTCTCGGCGAGCCGTTCCCGGGCCTCCTGCTCCTGCTGGGTCGCCTGCTCGAGGTCACGGGCGGCCTGTTGGGCGGCCTTGCCCGCCTCGGCCAGGCGGGTTTCCAGATCCATGGCCAGCAGGTGCTTTTCCTCGAACAGGGTCTGGAAGGAGGCGCCGTTGCGGCGCAGCTCCTCCAGTTCGCGGTGGGCGCGTTCGAGCTCGTCGCTGGCGGCCACCAGCTTGGTTTCCACGTCCCTGACCCTGGCTTCGAGCAGTTCCACCCGGCCGGCGTCCTTGGGGATCGGCGGCGCCTTGGGGAAGGGCAGGGGATGGGAGGACAGCGGCTCCAGGGGCCGGGTGAAGCCGAGCAGGGTGGCCACCGGAACGGGAGCGTGAGCGGGCTGCGGCGCGGGCGGCTGGGCCTGCGGCTCGGCGTCCACTTCCAGTTCGTTCCGGAGGCTTTCCAGCCATTCATCGCCCAGGTCGCCGCCGCCCAGGTCGCCCAGCGGGTTGTCCGGATCCACCGCCTTCAGGGGCACCAGCGGGGTGAGCGCCGTGACCAGGAGCGTTGGGCCGGATGGGCTTGTGCAGGTACAGATCGGCCTTGCCCTTGAGGCTCTGGTGCCGGGCGTATTCCTCCTCGGTGGCCTTGGCGCTGATGAGCGCCACCTTGAGGTCCGCCAGGACCGGGCTGCGCCGGATGGCGGAGCACAGGGAGTAGCCCTTGTTCTCGGATGCCTCCACGCAGAGCAGGATGGCCGCGTAATCGCCGGTCTCCAGATGGGTGAGCGAACCCTCGGTGCCGTCCCGGAAATCCACTTCGAACGCGGATTCCAGCGATGCCTTGTGGTCCTGGAGGAATCTCCGATCGCTGTCCACGACGAGGAGACGATGGCCCATGGTCGATCCTTGGAAAAGAAGCTTGTGGCTTCAGGATGGTGCGAGTTCCCTAAAGATAACCCATTGCGGGGCGATCCAGGCGGGGATTCAGCGGGGCGGGATGGCCAGGGTCGCCTGGGCGTTGCTCCGGGGGGCCCGGACCAGGATCAGGATGGGCTTCCTGCCGCCCGCCTTCTTGACTTCCTGGTAGAAGTCCTGGATCCCGTCGATGTCCCGGGTGCCCACCGCGGTGATCACGAACCCGGCCCGGAGGCCCTTGTCCATGGCCGCCGGAGCGCGGCGAGACCGAGGTCACCACGACGCCCGTGGCGTCGCCGGGAATGCCGAACTGGCGGCGGGTGCCGGCGGTCAGGGCCTCGACGGAGAAGCCGTAGGTCTGCTCCAGGTTCACGCCCTTGCCTTCCTGGGGGGCTTCACCGGGTGCGGGCTCCTCGCTGTCGTCGTCCTCCTGCGCATCGCTGCGCAGCATCTTCTCCCGGTCGCCCAGGACGGCCTTGAGTTCCCTGGTGGCGCCGTCCCGGAAGACGGTGATCTTGACGGTGTCGCCGGCCCGGTGGCTGGAGATGGCGCCCACCAGGTCCTCCCCGTTGCGGATCCGGGTGCCGTCCACGCCGGTGATCACGTCCAGGCGCCTGATGCCGGCCTTTTCCCCGGGGCCCTTGCGCACCACTTCGGAGACCACGGCGCCTTCCTGGATCCCCAGGGAATCCTGGAACTCGTTGTCCAGGTCCTTGGTGCCGACCCCCAGGTAGCCCCGGCTGACCGGCTTGCCGCTGCGCAGGTCCTTCGACACCAGGTTGATCTTGTTCACCGGCACGGCGAAGCCGATGTTCTGCCCGTCGGGCCGGATCGCCGTGTTGATGCCGATCACCTCGCCCCTGAGGTTGAGCAGGGGGCCGCCGGAGTTGCCGCGGTTGATGGCGGCGTCGGTCTGCAGGAAGGACTCCAGGCCGGGACCGGAGATCTGCCGGCCCTTGGCGGAGATGATGCCCTGGGTGACGGTGTGGTCGAGGCCCAGGGGGTTGCCGATGGCCACCACCCATTCGCCGACCCGCATGGCGTCGCTGTTGCCCAGCCTGGCGAAGGGCAGGTGCCTGGCGTCGATCTTGATCAGGGCGATGTCCAGTTCCTTGTCCTTGCCCAGCACCTTGGCCTTGAAGGTCCGGCCGGTGGAGATCTTCACTTCGATGGAGGACTCGCCGCCCTTGATGCCTTCGATGACGTGGTAGTTGGTGAGGATCTCGCCGTCGGCGGAGATGAGCACGCCCGAGCCGCCCGCCTGGATCCGCTGCTCCTCGTCCTGGGGCCGCCTGGGGCTGGGCCGCTGGGGACCGAAGAACCAGTTGAAGAAATCGTCACCGAACGGGGAGTCGTTCTCGCCCCGGGAGCGGCTCTTCACGAAGCTGGTGTTGAGGATGGACACCACGGTGGGGTTCAGCTTCTCGGCCACCTCGGCGATGGGGGGCAGGCCTTCCATGCCCTTGCCGGCCACCACCACCGGCATCTCCTCCTGGGCCTGGGCCGCCCAGCGGTAGCTGAGTCCCATGCCCGACAGCCATGCAGACCAGGGCGAAGACCGAAAGGAGGGCGACCTGTTTCACTTGGCGGTTCATCTCCAACCTCGTCACCTGGGCCAGCGTCGGAAGGGATGACTGGCTCCTATATGTTGGCACGAATCCAAGAATTCCATGCGGGCGCCGACCCTGGCGGGGCGCGGCCTGGAAAAAGGGGGCAGGGCCCGCCGCGTCCCCGCCGCGTTTCGCGCTTTCCAAAACCCGCGCTCCCGGATATTCTAGTAGGATCCAACGGCGGATGTAGTTCAGTTGGTTAGAGCACTGGATTGTGATTCCAGACGTCGCGGGTTCGAGTCCCGTCATCCGCCCCAGATCAGAAGTCGGCCCCGCTTGCGGGGCCTTCCTTCATGGGCGGAGGGCGGGACTCGAATCACAGAAATGCTGGCAGGTAGGGCCAGCGCAGGACGCACCGCGTCCGGAGCGGTTCCGCGCAGCGGAAGGCCCGTGCCAGCATTTCGTGCGGCGCGGAGGGGAGTCCCGTCATCCGCCCCAGATCAGAAGTCGGCCCCGCTTGCGGGGCCTTCCTCATGGGCGGAGGATGCGGTCTTCGCGGCCATGGGCGCCCGACGATCCAGGCCGCGATATACTCCTGTGTCGGCAGTCGGGGCGCGGCCGATCCCAGGGAGCATGACCATGCCGGTTTTCGCAGCCAATCTGACGATGCTGTTCACCGAGGTCCCGTTCATGGAACGGTTCGCCCTGGCCAGGGAGGCCGGATTCGAGTTCGTGGAATACCTGTTCCCCTACGATTTCAAGCCGGAGGATTTGAAAGGGAGCTGGACCGGAATGGCCTGCGCCAGGTCCTGTTCAACCTGCCCAGCGGCGACTGGGGGAGCGGGGACCGCGGCATCGCAGCCGATCCGGGCCGGATCGAAGCGTTCCGCGCCGGCATCCCCAAGGCGGTGGATTATGCCCTGGCGCTCGGGGTCGGCACCCTGAACTGCCTGGCGGGCAAGCGTGTCGCGGGGGTCGATGACGCCCAACACCGTGAGACCCTCGCCGGGAACCTGAAGTACGCCGCGCGGCTGCTGGGGGCCAAGGGCCTGCGCCTGGTGGTGGAGGCCTGCAACCACTTCGACATTCCGGGCTTCTTCCTCAACCGCACGGACCAGGCGCTCGCAGTCCTGGATCTGGCCGGCGAGCCCAACATCTTCCTCCAGTACGACATCTACCACGCCCAGCGCGAGGAGGGGGAACTGGCGGCGACCCTGCGCAAGCACCTGCCGAGGATCGGCCACATCCAGTTGGCCGACAACCCGGGCCGGCACCAGCCCGGCACGGGTGAGATCAATTTCCCATTCCTGTTCAAGGAACTCGACCAGCTCGGCTACAAGGGCTACGTGGGGCTTGAATACATCCCCAGCCCCGACAGCCGGTCCTCGTTCGGGTGGATGGCCGGGATGGGGTGCGGGCGCTAGATGGCTCCAGGCCAGCGCGGAAGCCGCTGCCAGCCTATCCTGGGGATTCAGCTCCCAGGCACGCCTGGAGGTGTTCCACGCAGACCCGCACCTTGGCCGATTCGGTGAGCCGGATGGGATAGACCGCGGAGACGGGGGCATCCTGCCGGAACTGCGGCAGGACCCGCACACGGTTTCCGCGCCCCCGGGGCCCTGGCGCTTCCAGACGCCGGACCTTCAGCGTTCCCTCCAGCAGATGGATCCGCTTGCTGACAAAGGCCGGCGAGGCTCCCATTCCCTGGCCGTGGCCAGGAAACTGAGGTTGCGGGCCACCATGCAGAACAAGCTCAGGTCTTCGAGGGGAGGCATATTGTTCACGAATCGTGTCCTAACTGTTTCCGAATTACTCAATTGTTTTCACCATCAACGGATGTAATTTAAAGATTACCCACGAGTCATCAATCAAAGAGGAGCCCAGGATGGACAAGGAGCAGGCCGTGCGGTCCATGACCGACACCATGGCGAAGTTCACCGACTACGTCGGCAAGCACCTCCCCGACGACGTGATGGGCAAGCTGAGGCAGCTCCGCGCGCTGGAGGACAGCCCGCTCTCGAAGGTGGTCTACGACTCCATGTTCGAGAACCTGGACAAGGCCGCGGCCCTGAACCGCCCCGCCTGCCAGGACACCGGGGTGATCCAGTTCTTCCTCAAGGCGGGCGCCGGGTTCCCCCTGCTGTCCGAGGTACGGGCCATCCTCACCGAGGCGGTGCTGACCGCGACGAAGACCGCTCCGCTGCGCCACAACGCGGTGCAGATATTCCAGGAGAAGAACACCGGAAACAACACCGGGGAGCGGATCCCCTGGATCGACTGGGAGATCGTTCCCGACGACCGGAGCCTGACGGTCGAAGTCTACATGGCCGGCGGCGGCTGCAGCCTGCCGGGCCAGGGCCGGACGCTGATGCCCGCGGCCGGCTACGAAGGGGTCGTGCAGTTCGTGTTCGACGTCATGACCTCGTACGGGGTCAACGCCTGCCCGCCGATCCTGGTCGGGATCGGCATCGGCGGGTCGATCGAAGTCGCCGCCAACCTTTCCAAGAAGGCCTTGTTCCGCCCCATCGGGTCGGTGAACCCCGATGCCCGGGGCGCGCAGATGGAAAGCCTGATCGAGAAGGGGCTCAACGACATCGGGCTCGGGCCCCAGGGGCTTTCGGGCCGGAGTTCGGTGATGGGCGTGCACATCGAATCGGCCGCCCGGCATCCTTCCACCATCAGCGTGGCGATCTCCACCGGCTGCTGGGCGCACCGGCGCGGAACCATCCGGATCGCCGAAGACCTTTCCTACGAAATCCTTTCGCACAAAGGGGCCATCCTGTGAACAAGACCCTCACCACCCCCATCCGCAGCGAGGACCTCGAGCAGCTGAACACCGGAGACATCGTCTACCTGGACGGTTGCCTGGTCACCTGTCGCGACGTGGGGCACCGCCGGCTGATCGAGCTGGGCATGGCGCTGCCGGTCGATCTCCAGGGCATGGCGATCCTGCACGCCGGACCGATCGTCAGCAAGGACGGCGACGGCTGGAAGATGATTTCCATCGGTCCCACCACCAGCATGAGGATGGAGGGTTTCGAAAGGGAGTTCATCGGGCAGACCGGGGTGAAGCTGATCATCGGCAAAGGCGGCATGGGCCCCGGAACCGTGGCGGGCTGCAGCGAGCACAAGGCGGTCCACGCGGTGTTCCCGGGCGGCTGCGCGGTGCTCGCCGCGACCGAGGTGGAGGCCATCGAGCGGGTGGAGTGGCTCGACCTGGGCATGCCCGAGGCGCTCTGGGTGTGCCGGGTCAGGCAGTTCGGCCCGCTGATCATCTCCATCGACACCAAGGGCAACAACCTGTTCGAGACCAACAAGGCCATCTTCGATGAGAAGAAGGGCCCCATCGTCCGGGAGATCTCCAGCCAGGTGCGCTTCATCAAATAGGGAGAACCCGCCATGGCCTGGAAACGGATCGCCGCCACCCTCATCCCCATCGCCCTGTGGATGCTGCTTCTGGCCCTGCCGGCCCCGCACGGGCTGGCCCCCGCCGGCTGGCGCTACTTCGCCCTGTTCTCGGCCGTCATCGTCGGCCTGATCCTCGAGCCGGTCCCGGGCTCCGTCATCGGCCTCATGGGCATCTCGGTGGCGGCGGCCCTGAACCTGGTGGCCGCCACCCCGGCGGAATCGGTCAAGTGGGCGCTGTCGGGGTTTTCCAACAGCACCGTGTGGCTGATCTTCGTGGCGTTCATGTTCGGCCTGGGCTACGAGAAGACCGGCCTGGGCCGGCGCATCGCCTTGAACCTGGTGCGGCTTCTTGGCAGGAGCACGCTCGGCCTGGGCTATGCGGTCGCCCTGTCCGATCTCTGCCTGGGCCCCTTCATGCCCTCCAACACGGCGCGCAGCGGCGGGACGATCTACCCGATCATCAAGAACATTCCGGAGATCTTCGGCTCCTACCCGGGGGAGACCTCCCGGAAGATGGGCGCCTACCTGATGTGGACCGGCATGGCCGCCTGCGCCGTGACCAGCTCGATGTTCCTCACCGCCAACGCGCCCAACCTGCTGGGCCTGGAACTGGTCAGCAAGACCGCCCACATCGCCATCAGCTGGCGCGAGTGGTTCCTCGGCTTCCTCCCGGTCGGGGCGGTGCTCTTCATGGCCGCGCCGCTCCTCACCTATGTCCTGTTCCCGCCCGAGATCAAGTCCAGCGAAGGGGCCGGTTCATGGGCGTCGCAGGAACTTGCGAAGATGGGCCGCATGACCCGGAAGGAATGGACCATGGGCGCCCTCGCGGCGATCGCCCTGGTCCTGTGGATCTTCGCCGGCGCCCGGCTGGATTCGACCATCATCGCCTTCCTGGTGCTGGTCATGATGATCCTCACCGGGGTCATCAGCTGGAAGGACCTGCTCGGCTACCAGCAGGCCTGGAACATGCTGATCTGGTTCGGCACCCTGGTCGCCCTGGCGGACGGGCTCAAGCTGGTGGGCTTTCTCAACTGGTTCGCCGTCGCCACCGCGGGCCTGCTGAAGGGCCTGCCGATCCTGTGGATCGTCGTCCTGCTGGTCGCCATCTACTACCTGGTGCATTACATGTTCGCCAGCCTGACGGCGCATGCCACCGCGCTGCTGCCGGTGTTCCTGGCGACCGCCGTCGCGGTGCCCGGCCTGCCCATGAAGATGGTCGCCCTGCTGCTCTGCTACACCTCGGGCATCAGCTCCATGCTGACGCCCTACGCCAGCGGCCCGAGCGCGATCTACTACGGCAGCGGATACATCGACCGCAAGGACTTCTGGCGCCTCGGGTGCATGTTCGGGGCGGTGTTCCTGGCGGTGTTCCTGGCCATGGGGGTGCCCTGGCTCAGGTGGTACCTGGGGTGAGCACGCGCCCGGCGGGTGCGGATACACTGGCACAGCCGCCAAGGAGCCGACCCATGTTGATCTCCAGAGTGCTTGCCTCCCTGATCCTGTTTGGCGCCCAGGCCGCCTGGGGCCTGGCCGAGGAGCCCGCGGCCGACCTGGCGCGCCAGCTGGCCCCGGGCGGCCGCCTGCGGGTCGCGATCAACCTGGGCAACCCGGTGCTGGCCCAGCAGCCGCCCGGGGCGCGCGAGCCGGGCGGGGTATCGGTGGCGCTGGCGCGCGAACTGGGCCGGCGGCTGAAGGTGCCGGTGGATTTCCGGACCTATGACGCCGCGGGCAAGGTCACGGCCGCTTTGCAGGGGGAGGGATGGGATCTCGCCTTCCTGGCGGTCGACCCGCTGAGGGCCGACGTGATGACCTTCACCCATCCCTACGTGGTCATCGAGGGGACCTACATCGTCCCGGAGGATTCGCCCCTGCGCAGCATCGCCGACGTGGACCGGGCCGGGGTCCGGGTGGCGGTGGGGCGGGGCAGCGCCTACGACCTCTTCCTGGCCCGGGAACTGAAACATGCCGTGCGGGTGCAGGCGCCCAGCTCGGCGGAAGCGCTCGACCTGTTCGTGCGCGATCGGCTCGAGGCGGCCGCGGGCGTGCGCCAGCCCCTGCTCGCCTTTGCCGCGGGCCATTCCGGGCTGCGGGTCGTGCCGGGCAAGTTCATGTCCATCCGCCAGGCCATGGCGGTGCCGAAAGGGCGCGAGGCGGGCGCGCGCGGCCTGAACGCCTTCGTCGAGGAGATGAAGGCCTCCGGCTTCGTCGCCCGGGAACTCGCCGCGAGCGGCCAGGCCGACGCGGTCGTGGCGCCGGCGATGGCGCAGGATTAAGTTGACTGCGGCGTCCGTTGTTCCGCCCGTCGTGCCTTGCGGTTGATTGCGGGTTCCTTGCGGGTGCGCCGACCCATCGGTGCGTGAGAGCCTTGCCGCATGCTCGTCGGCTTCGCCTCCTGCGCGTGCGGCAAGGTCTCACGCTGTCCTTCCCCGCCTGGGTTTGGGGTTCCTTCGGTTGGCGGCATGGGGGCGAGGAGGCCGCTCCCTGGAATGCCCAGGGTCCCAAGACAGTTGTTCTGAATTTTGTTCAATGAAGCGAAGACGAATCGACTCGGCCCTGGGGGGAAGGAGCAGCGTGATCGCTTGGCCCCCCCGCAGCGTAGCGAGGAGGGGCCAAGCGGATCATGCGCCAGTGGGTCGGCGCAAGAACCCGGATCCCGAAGCCAACCGCAAGGCACGACGGGCGGGACAACGGACGCCGCAGTCAATTTAGCGCTTCAGATCGAGACCTTCAGCCGGCGCAGGTCCCGCACCAGTGCCTCGGGCCCGCGGTAGCAGATGCCGTGGAGCAGGCAGCGGTCGGCTGCTTGGGCGAAGGCCTCGATGTCGTTGATGAACACGCACGACTCGGCGGCCAGGCCCAGCTTGTCCAGGCAGTCCTGGAAGATGCGCGGATCGGGCTTGAGGGCCTTGGCCTCGAACGACAAGGTCGCGGCGTCGAACAGGGGATAGGCCTCGGAATCCCGGATCCCGTGCTCGAAGTGCCACGGGTTGGTGTTGGAGATGAGCCCCAGCCGGTAGTTCGGCTTCAGCTTCCGGATCAGTTCGAGGGTGGAGGGGATGGGGGTGAAGATCTCGGTGAACGCGGGAACGAATTCCGCTTCGCTGATCGCCTTGCCGCAGATGCGGGAGACCTCGTCCAGGAACTGTGCCTTCGAGATCGCGCCGGACTCGAAATCGCGGCCGAGCGAAGCCTCCGCCTGGAACCGGGCGGCCAGCTCCGCTCCGGGGACCCCGCACATGGCGCCCAGCCGGCCGAAGGTCAGGCTGCTGTCGAAACGGGCGATGACGTTGCCGAAATCGAAGATGACCGCGCGGATCCCGGCCGGGCCGCGGAAGGACTTCATCCAGTCGGCATAGTCCTGATCGGACTTCATGATGTGGTCGACGAACCAGTTTTTCAGGAAGTCCGCGGTGGTCTCCACCAGGGCAGGGTCCGAAGGGTCGTAGGAACGGTCCAGTTCCAGGATCCTTTCGATGAACCAGGCGTGCTCGGAACGCTGCCGGTCCAGGTGCGCATACGCGCTGGCCTCCAGTAAGCGCTCTTCGTTGCTGAAATGGTCGATGGCGTACTGGCAGAGGCGGCCGAACACCGCGTGCACCTTCTCCGGTTCGGCCCTTTGCCGGACCATGCCCACCAGCTGGTTGAGGATGGCCAGCAGTTCCTTGTGCTGGCGGTTGATGCCCTGGTAGTTGATGCTGTATCTTTCCTTCCAGGGGACGTGGGCCATGTGGGCGCTCCGGTGCGATGTCCCGGGGGACTTCGATCAGGGTACCATTGACCCCCCGATAGATCGGCCCGCAAGTCGTTCGGCGTTCATCGGGGATGAAAAGGGGGACCGCGTTGGCGATCCCCCGATGCATTCAGTTGAAAATTGCCAGCAGATGCACGTCCTTAGTAGGGAGACGTGAGGATAGCATCATGGACGCCCAGAAGGATTTGCCCGGTGTGCGGATCCAGGGCGATCCCGAAGGGGAAGGCCAGGGTGGCCGGGAGGCCGGCCGGGTAGGTCAGCGGCAGGATGCCGGTGCCGCCGACGCCCACCGAAGCGGGTGTCACGCCCACCAAGGTGGTGACCACGCCCGTGCTGGGCACGATCATGCGGATGGCCTGGTTGAAGGTATCCGAGACGTAGACGTAGCCGGTGGCGGGGTCCACCACGAGGTTGTCGGGGTGGTTGAACAGGGCGGAGGTGCCGGTGCCGTCGGCGTAACCGGCGGTGGTACCGGTGGTTGTGCCGCCCCCTGCCAGGGTGGTCACATTGCCCGTGGTGGGGGAAATCATGCGGATCTTGTTGTTGAGCGAATCAGCGATGTAGATGGTGCCGGCGGAGGAGAGAGCGGAAGTATCCACCGCCACGCCCCAGGGCTGATTGAACAGGGCCGAAGTGGCCGCATTGCCGTCCCCGGTGGAACCGGCGGTTCCGATGTAGCCGTTGCTGCTGGTTCCGGCATTGCCGGCGATCACGTTGGCGGTCGCGAATCCTGAGGCCGCCGTGATCTCCACGATGTTGTTGTCGTAGGTATTGGCCACGTAGACGTTGCCGGCGAGATCCACTGCGATGCCAAGCGGAGTGTTGAATTTGCCGGCGGTTTGGGCGGTTTGGGCAATGGTGTTCACGTTCCCACCGGAGATGGACCGGATGGCGTTGTTGCCGGTATCGGCCACGTAAAGGGTTTCGTAGGTGGTGGAGTTGGCGGCATTGTTGTCAATGGCGACCTTGGCGGGGCTATTGAACGTCGCGACCGTTGTCGCAACCTCCGTCAGGGAAGCAGGTCCGGAGGAGCCGGTCCCCGCGTAGGGAGGATTGTGGATCGCGGTGGTGCCTGCAAGGACCTCGCCAATGACATTGTTGGAGGCATCTGCGACGTAGATGTTCCCTGCGGTGTCCACGGCCAATCCAGTGGGTTCATCGAAGCCGCTGGGCTCAGTGGAGGGAGCGCCTGCCTTGCCGGCCAGGGTCACTGTGGGAGCCGAGGTGGAAGCGATCGGAGGCGCCCCGGCAGTGATCGGAATCTCGCGGAGGGTGTTGTTGTTGAAGTCGGCAACGATCAGGTTACCAGGCGTGCCGGATGTGACCCCGTTCGGGATCACAGTCACACCGGTCGGGAAATTGAAGGTGGCGTTACCGCTGGTGGCGTCGGTACTGCCGGAATCAAGGTAGGTTCCGTCGAGGGTGGTCGTGGCGCCGGTGGCGGTGACGACGACGCGGATTTCCTGGTTGCCTGCGTCAGCCACGTAAAGGTAGGCACCGGTGCTGTCCAGGGCCACACCCATGGGAGCGTTGAACGTCCCAGGGGTGCCATTCGCATGACCGGAAATCACAGTGGTGGAGGGGCTAGTGGGCAGGATGCCAGACAGGACCGGCGGGACAGCGGTTGGGTTATAGCTGTAGATCCCGTTCGTAACCCCCGTCGGGACGATCTTGTAGATGACATCCCAGTATGCATCGGAAACGTAGACATTGCCGGTGGCGTTGTCTAAAGCCACGCCCCTGGGGTAGGCCAAGGCTCCGGGGTTGCCGAAGGTGGGAGCCGCGATATCGTAAGGCACAACCGATGTACCTGGTTGGAATGCTCCGACGCTCTCGCCATCGAGATCGCCAGCATCGACGACGTAGACGACAGTTCCGGCGCTATTGACGGCGATGGCGACGGGCATCAGGTAGTTCAAGGATAGAACCTGCAGGGTGCCGCTGCCGGCGGCGACTTCGCAGATGCGTCCAGTGGTGCTATTGACGCCGTTGCCGGCATCGGCGATGAACACATCACCGGCGCCATCCACAGCGACGGCAACGGGGTCGTTCAAATACGCGGTATTGACGGTCGGGTCGCCGGGCACATCAAGCGTGCCGGCAATGACCGTCACCGCTCCAGCGGGGGTGATCTTGCGCACGACGGCGTTGAGGCTGTCAGCCACGTAGATGTTGCCGCTGCCGTCCACGGCCGTGCTGTTGGGCAGGTAGAACCTGGCGGTGGTGGGATCCGTTCCGTTGCCGGGCACGTTGCCGATTCCGGAGGGGGTGCCGGCGAGGAGGTTCACAAAGCCAGCCACGAACCGGGTGGAGGTGGCGGTCCCGCCAGGCGTCGTGACGGTGATGTTGCCGGAGGTCGCGGTCGAAGGCACAGTCGCGGTAATCGAAGTGGCGCTGATAGTGGGACTGGTGGCGGCGACGCCATTGAAATTGACCGAGGTTGCAAGGGTGAAGTTTGTTCCGGTCAAGGTAACGACCGTCGTCCCAGGGGTGCCACTGGCCGGCGTGAAGTCGGTGATGGTGGGAGCCGGGACGAAGGTGAAGTTGGTCGAACTTGCGACGAGTCCGCCGGGGGTAGCGACCCCGATCGTTCCGGGACTGGTCCCGCTGGCCACCACCGCGGTAATGGACGTTGAGCTGACCACGGTGTAGCTGGCGGCGTTGGTGGTATTGAACTTCACGGCAGTGGCTCCCGTGAGATTGGTCCCGGTGATGGTCACCACGGTGCCGACCCCGCCTGTAGTGGGGGTGAAGCTGGTGATCGTGGGAGCCGGAACGAAGGTGAAGCTGGTGGTGCTGGTGCCGGTTCCGCCAGGGGTGGTCACTGAGATCGTCCCGGTGCTGGTCCCGCTCGCGACCACCGCGGTGATGGAAGTGGCGCTGACCACCGTGTAGCTGGTTGCGTTGGTGCTGCCGAACTTGACGGCGGTGGCTCCCGTGAAATTGGTTCCGGTGATGGTCACCGTGGTGCCAACCCCTCCGCTGGTGGGAAGGAAGCTGGCGACGGTGGGAGCCGAAATGAAGGTGAAGCTGGAGCTGCTCGCGACCGTTCCGCCAGGGGTGGTCACCGAGATGGTCCCGGTGCTGGTCCCGCTGGCCACCACCGCTGTGATGGAGGTGGAACTGACCACATTGAAGCTGGCGGCGGCGGTGCTGCCGAAACTAACGGCTGTGGCGCCTGTGAAATTGGTGCCGGTGATGGTGACCGAGGTGGTCGCCCCGCCGGTGGTGGGGGTGAAGCTGGTGATGGTGGGGGCAGGAATGAAGGTGAAACTGCCGGTGCTGGTGACGGATCCGCCGGGAGTGGTCACCGAGATGGTCCCGGTGCTGGTGCCGCTGGCCACCACCGCGGTGATGGAGGTGGAACTGACCACGTTGAAGCTGGCGGCGCTGGTGGCACCGAACTTGACGGCAGTGGCTCCCGTGAAATTGGTCCCGGTGATGGTGACCGAGGTGGTAGCCCCGCCGCTGGTGGGGGTGAAGCTGGTGATGGTGGGAGCGGCGACGAAGGTGAAGCTGGAGCTGCTGGCGACCGTTCCGCCGGGGGTGGTCACCGAGATGGTCCCGGTGCTGGTCCCGCTGGCCACCACCGCGGTGATGGAGGTGGAACTGACCACGCTGAAGCTGGCGGCGGCAGTGCTGCCGAAACTGACGGCAGTGGCGCCCGTGAAATTGGTCCCGGTGATGGTGACCGAGGTGGTAGCCCCGCCGCTGGTGGGGGTGAAGCTGGTGATGGTGGGAGCAGGAATGAAGGTGAAGTTGCCGCTGCTGGCGACCGTTCCGCCAGGGGTGGTCACCGAGATCGTTCCGGTGGCGGTCCCGGTGGCCACCACCGCGGTGATGGAGGTGGAACTGACCACGTTGAAGCTGGCGGCGCTGGTGGTGCCGAATTTGACGGCGGTGGCTCCCGTCAGGTTGGTTCCGGTGATGGTGACCGAGGTGGCCGCCCCGCCGGTGGTGGGGGTGAAGCTGGTGATGGTGGGAGCCGCGATGACGGTGAAGCTGGAACTGCTGGCGACCGTTCCGCCGGGGGTGGTCACCGAGATCGTTCCGGTGGTGGTGCCCGCTGGCACCGTCGCGGTCATGCTGGTGCTGCTGACGACGGCGAAGACGGTGGCGCTGGTTCCATTGAAACTGACGGCGGTGGCGCCGGTGAGGTTGGTGCCGGTGATGGTGACCGAGGTTCCAACCGGGCCGCTGGTGGGGGTGAAGCTGGTGATGGTCGGCGTCGGGATCACGCTGACGGTGAACCCGGTGGCGCTGGTGGCCGTCCCGCCCGGAGTGGTCACGGTGATCGTCCCGGTGGAGGCGCCCGTGGGCACCGTCGCGGTGACCGAGGTGGCGGAGACGACCGCGAAGGTGGTGGCCGCCACGCTGTTGAACTTGACGGCAGTCGCGCCGGTGAAGCCAGTCCCGGTGATGGTCACCGAGGTGCCGACCGGGCCGCTGGCGGGAGTGAAGCTGGTGATGGTGGGAGCCGCGACGAAGGTGAAGCTGGCGGTGCTGGTGGCGGTGCCGCCGGGGGTGGTCACCTTGATCGTTCCGGTGGTGGTGCCCGCCGGCACCGTCGCGGTCATGCTGGTGCTGCTGACGACGGCGAAGACGGTGGCGCTGGTGCCGTTGAAACTGACGGCGGTGGCGCCGGTGAAGCCGGTCCCGGTGAGGGTCACCGAGGTGCCCGCCCCGCCGCTGGTGGGAGTGAAGCTGGTGATGGTGGGAGCCGGCACGAAGGTGAAGCTGGAGGAACTGGTGGCGGTGCCGCCAGCGGTGGTCAATGAGATCGTTCCGGTGGTGGTGCCCGCCGGCACCGTCGCGGTCACGCTGGTGTCGCTGACGATGTTGAAGGAGGTGGCGCTGGTGCCGTTGAAACTGACGGCGGTGGCGCCGGTGAAGCCGGTTCCGGTGAGGGTCACGGAGGTGCCCACCCCGCCGCTGGCGGGGCTGAAGCTGGTGATGGTGGGAGCCGGGGTCACGGCGGGAGTGGATCCCCCACCGCCGCCGCCGCCGCAGGCTGTCGCGATGACCATCGCCACGATGGCAAGGCAGGTGAACAAACTAGCGAGCAGACGACTTGCTAGAGGGTTAGGGGGCTGTTTGCGCAGCATGGCGGCTCCGGGTCGTGTGGCTGTGGAGGGTGAAACTGGAGATTGTTGTGCATTATGAACTTAATGTTTAGTAATTAATTGTCAACAACAAATTGGCGGCAACTTGACCTTGGATTTAATTGTGAATTGTAAGGTGACAGCAGGAAAAATAACGCATCGTTATTTTCAATTTCTAAAGATAATATTTTTTATTAATATATCGTTTTATGCCTAAGGATGTGTATTGCTGTCCTGGCCTCCACCTGGAATGCCGGGAGGAAAGACAGACGGAGTCCTGTACCGTTTGAGCGGCAGACACGCCCTGGGGCTGAGCAGACCTACCCAGGACTGCGTTGCCGATTGGCAAAGCATGCCTAGGATTAATTTAACTATTTACTCATAAATATATTCATTTGGAATTTTATGGGTAAATTGCAAGGGAGTCTCGTCCAATATAGGGAATAATATCTACTCTATGCGAACATTATAATGATTATTCCCGATCGACGTTGAACCACCCATTCTGCTCAGCAACCCATCGGGCGGATGACCCTTGGCGTTCCCGCAGGGCCGCCTGGATGCGGGCGTCGAGTTCCTCGGCGGCCCGGCGGGGATCGGCGCTGGCGCAGACGGCCGACACCACGGCGATGGCGTCGGCGCCGGCCCTGACGGCGGCGGCGGCGTTGTCCGCGTTCAGGCCGCCGATGGCCACCAGGGGCTTGCCCACACGGGCCCGGATGCGGGCGATGCCCTCCAGGCCCCAGGCGCCCTTGGTGTCGGTCTTGGTGGGGGTCGGGAACACCGGGCTGACCCCCAGGTAGTCCACGTCCAGGTCCCGGGCCCGCTCCACGTCCTCCCAGGTCTCCACGGACAGGCCGAGGATGGCCCCGGGGCCCATGAGGCGCCGGACCATGGCGCAGGGCATGTCCTCCTGGCCCACGTGCACGCCGTCGGCGCCCGCGGCCAGGGCCACGTCCACCCGGTCGTTGATGATCAGCGGCACCCGCGCGGGCGCCAGCAGCGCCTTCAGGGCCGCCGCCAGCTCGACGAAGACCCGGGTGGACAGCTCCTTTTCCCGCAGCTGGACGCAGGCCGCGCCGCCCTGGACCGCCTGCGCCACGACTTCCTCCAGGGGCCTCGCGCCGCACAGGGACCGGTCGGTGACCAGGTACAGACCGCGCACCTCAGGCCCCGGTCCGCAGGCGCTGGGCGATGTCCTCGCGGGTCATGAGATACAGCGCGTCCAGGAAACGCACCTGGAGCGTGCCCGGCCCGTCGGGCCCCTTCGGCCGCCATTTCGCCGGCCACGCCCATCACCACCATGGCCTGGGCGGCGGCCCGGGCCGGGTCCGGGGTGACGGCGGCGAAGGCGCCGCAGAGGGCGGTGGCGGTGCAGCCCAGGCCGGTGACCCGGGTCATCATGGGGTGCCCGTTGCCGACCTTGAGGATGTCCGGCCCGCCGACGATGTAGTCGACCGCCCCGCTGATGCAGACCGCGGAGCCCCATTCCGAATGCAGGGCCCGGGCCGCGGCCACGGCGTCATGGGAGGCTTCGGTGCTGTCCACGCCCTTGGTGCCGGCGCGGTCGCCGCAGACGGCCAGGATCTCCGAAGCGTTGCCGCGGATGATGGCGGGGCGCAGGGCGCTGGCCAGGTCGCGCGCGGTGGCGGTGCGGAAGGGCGTGGCGCCGGCGCCCACCGGATCGAGCACGACCGGGATGCCGCGCTCCACCGCGCGCTCCCCGGCGATGTGCATGGCCTTGATCCATTTCTTGCTGAGGGTGCCGATGTTGAGCACCAGGGCGGAGGCGATGCCGACCATGTCGCCCACTTCCTCCAGGGCGTGGGCCATCACCGGCGAAGCGCCCAGGGCCAGCAGGGCGTTGGCGGTGTTGTTCATGACGACGAAGTTGGTGATGTTGTGCACGACCGGGGAAAGCCGGCGGACGCTTTCGACCGCCTCCCAGGTCCGCAATGCATCGTGTTCGCTCATAGGTGCTCCTCGGGTTCCATGGCCTTTTACGAACTGTCAAGCCGGCGGGGTGCCGCCTCGACTCTCCGGAGAATCGGTTCAGACTAGAGGTTATCGCTGATTGACCGGTCCGTCCCACCCCCACCCGGCCCGCGACCCGTTCAGGGGATCGCGGGTCGCCGGCATCCATGCCCCCCTTCCCGGAGCACGCCCCATGAATGACCGCCTCGCCCTGAACCCCAACAAGATCGTCAAGGCGCTGGAGAAGCCCGCCCTCGATTTCACCAAGCGCGACATCGTCCGCTACATCGAGCAGAACGACATCCGGATGGTGAACTTCCGCTACGTGGCGGGGGACGGCCGGCTGAAGAAGCTGAACTTCGTGATCAACAGCCGGGCCCACCTGGAGCGGGTGCTGTCCATGGGCGAGCGGGTGGACGGCTCCAGCCTGTTCCCCTTCGTCCAGGCGGACTCCAGCGACCTCTACGTGGTGCCGCGGTTCCGCACGGCCTTCGTCAACCCGTTCAGCGAAGTGCCGACCATCGACCTGATCTGCAGTTTCTACAACAACCAGGGCGACCCCCTGGAAAGCGCCCCGGAGTACATCCTGCAGAAGGCCCAGCGCGCCCTGAAGGCGCGCACCGGGCTGGTGATGGAGGCCCTGGGCGAGCTGGAGTACTACCTGTTCTCGGAGATCGACAGCATCTACCCGATCGTCGAGCAGCGGGGCTACCACGAGTCGCACCCGTTCTCCAAGTGGGGCCTGGTGCGGCGCGAGGCCATGCAGGTGATCAGCGAGATGGGCGGCGCGATCAAGTACGGCCACGCCGAGGTTGGCAACATCATCTCGGGCGACCTGGAGATGGTCCAGCACGAGATCGAGTTCCTGCCGGTGAGCATCGAGGACGCCGCGGACCAGCTGGTGATGGCCAAGTGGGCGGTGCGCGAGGTGGCCTACAAGCACAACCTGGAGGTGAGCTTCGCGCCCAAGATCATCGCGGGCCAGGCCGGCAGCGGGCTGCACGTGCACACCCGGTTCATGAAGGACGGCGTGAACGCCATGGCCGACGACGCCGGGCTCACCGACACCGCGCGCAAGGTGATCGCCGGCTACCTGATGAGCGCCGAGTCGCTCACCGCCTTCGGCAACACCGTGCCCACCTCGTTCCTGCGCCTGGTGCCGCACCAGGAGGCGCCCACCAGCATCTGCTGGGGCGACCGCAACCGCTCGGTGCTGGTGCGCGTGCCCCTGGGCTGGTGCGGCGTGGGCGACCGGATGCTGCGCGACGCCAACCCGCGGGAGGCCGGGGAGAGCTTCGGGCCCTTCGAGAACCCGCAGACCGTCGAGCTGCGCAGCCCGGACGGCAGCGCCAACGTGCACCTGCTGCTGGCGGGCATGGCGGTGGCGGGCCGCTACGGGCTGGAGCATCCCGACGCCCTGAAGGTTGCCGGAGAACTCTACATCAAGGCCGACGCCGCGAAAGCCGGGGGCCTGAGGCAGCTGCCCGCCTCCTGCTTCGAATCCGCCGAGTGCCTGGCCCGGGACCGGGCCCGCTATGAAGACGCCGGCGTGTTCCCGGCCGGGCTGATCGACGCCACCATCGCCAGCCTCAAGGCCTTCGACGACCTCAACATGAGCGAGAAGATATTCGGCAATGCCGATTCGCTCAAGAAATTGGTGAATCGGCACCTGCACTGTGGATGAGCCCTGCCCCGCCTTCGCCCGACCCTGGGCCGGCTCTTTAGGGACCACCTGACAGCCCAATGCCTGATCCTTGGCTGCTCTGAGCTCGACCCGGTCTGCGAGGCCCATTCAAGCCGTTCGGTGACTGCAGCCAAAGGAATTTCAACGCCGAGGAAGCAGAGGCGCTGAGGACGCTGAGCTGCACCACCATTGCTTCCGGCAAGCATGGCCCTCCAGGGTTCGGAAGGCAGGCCCCCCCAAATGCACATGGCCTTTCGGTAGCGCTTTGGTACAGCGGAAACCCCATGTGCATTTGGGGGGGCCTGCCTTCCGAACTCCCTGGGCAAAGCCCAGGGACCCCGCCTTCGGCGGGGCCTTGAGGGCCATGCGGCGAGTGGGTCGGTGCCTTCTGCCCGCATGACTACTCTTTTCTCAGCGTCCTCTGCGCCTCGGCGAACTCTGCGTTCAGGTCCTTTTGCTGGGTCCACCAAGGCATGAACTCCGGTTACGGCAGCCGCGATTATTCAAACTGCGCCACTTCATGACTCCATATTGGGAGGATACAATCCTCGATCGTACCGGGAGGAGGCTACGACCAGGAAACCGCCTGCGACATCAAGCTGCCCATATCCCGGACAAGACATCCAAGGCCTCGCCCCGTGATGACTGAAAGATACCGAAATGCCCATTGAAGATACGCTACCCCAAGGCGCCGCCAGTCCCGACCCCTACCTCTGGCTGGAGGACGTGGACGGCCCGGAGGCCATGGCCTGGGTGCGCGCGCGCAACGCCGAAACGGCGCTGGAACTGGAACAGGGCCCGGAGTACCGGGAACTGGAGGACGGCATCCTGCGCATCCTCGACTCGGCCGCCAAGCTGCCCTACGTGTCCAAGGCCGGGGCCTTCTACTACAACTTCTGGCGCGACGCCGGGCACCCGCGCGGGATCTGGCGGCGCACCACCCTGGAGGAGTACCGCAAGGCCGAACCGGCCTGGGAGACGGTGCTCGACCTGGACGCCCTGGGCCGGGCGGAGGGCGAAAGCTGGGTGTTCCACGGCGCCCGGTTCCTGCGCCCCGGATGCGAGCGCTGCCTGGTGCTGCTCTCCCCGGGCGGGTCCGACGCCCACGTGGTGCGGGAGTTCGATCCGCGCGCCAAGGCCTTCGTCCCGGGCGGCTTCAGCCTGCCCCTGGCCAAGAGCTCGGTGAGCTGGATCGAGCGGGACGCGCTGTTCGTCGCCACCGATTTCGGCCCCGGCTCCATGACCGCCTCGGGATACCCGCGCTGTGCCCGGATCCTGCGCCGCGGCATGGCGCTGGAGGAGGCCCGGACGGTGTTCGAGGGCCGGCCGGAGGACATGGCGGTGGACGCCTTCCACGATCCCACCCCCGGGTTCGAGCGCGACTTCGTGGTGCGCCGGCCCTCGTTCTTCACCCAGGAGCTGTTCCTGCTGGGCCGGGAGGGCCCGACCCGGATCGACCTGCCCCCGGACGCCGAGCCGGATGTCCATCGCGAATGGCTGCTGGTACGGCTGCGCTCGCCCTGGACGGTGGGCGCCCGCACCTATCCGGCCGGGGCGCTCCTGGCCACCGGCCTGGAGGCCTTCCTGGCCGGCCAGCGCCGGTTCCGGGTGCTGTTCCGGCCCACGTCCGCGCGCTCCCTGGAAGGCTGGAGCTGGACCCGCCACCACCTCATCCTCAACCTGCTGGAGCACGTCAAGAGCCGCCTGTTCCTGCTCACGCCGGGGCCGGGGGCCTGGAAGCGCGAGCCGTTCCCCGGCGCACCGGCCCTGGGCAGCGTCGGCGCCCAGGGCGTCGACCCCCTGGAGTCGGACGCCTGGTTCATGACCGCCAGCGGCTTCCTGACCCCTGACAGCCTCTGGCTGGGCGGCCCGGGCGCGTCCCCCGAGCCGCTCAAGTCGGCGCCGGCCTTCTTCGACGCGTCCTCCCTCGAAGTGACCCAGCACTTCACCCGCTCCCTGGACGGCACGCGGATCCCCTATTTCCAGGTGGGCCCGAAGGGACTGAAGCGCGACGGCAGCCACCCCACCCTGCTCACCGGCTACGGCGGCTTCGAGGTGTCGCTGGCGCCGGCCTACAGCGGGGTCGTGGGCCGGGCCTGGCTGAGCCGGGGCGGGGTCCATGTGGTGGCCAACATCCGCGGCGGCGGGGAGTACGGCCCCGGCTGGCACCAGGCCGCGCTCCGGGAGAACCGGCCCCGGGCCTTCGAGGACTTCGCCGCGGTGGCCCGGGACCTGGTGGCGCGCAAGGTCACCTCGGCGCGCCTTCTCGGCATCGAGGGCGGCAGCAACGGCGGCCTCCTGGTGGGCAACATGCTGGTGCGCCACCCGGAACTGATGGGCGCAGTGGTGTGCCAGGTGCCGCTGCTGGACATGGAGCGCTACTCCAGGCTGCTGGCGGGGGCCTCCTGGGTCGAGGAGTACGGCGATCCGGACCTCCCCGCCGACTGGGCCTTCCTCAAGGACCTGTCGCCCTACCACAATGTCGAGCCCGGCGTGGCCTACCCCCCGGCTTTCTTCATGACCACCACCCGGGACGACCGGGTGCACCCGGCCCACGCCCGCAAGATGATGGCCCGGATGCGCGGGATGGGATGCGACGTGCGCTACTTCGAGAACATCGAAGGGGGCCACGGGGCGGGCGCCGACAACCGCCAGACCGCCCGCTTCTGGGCCCTGTGCTACGCCTTCCTGCTGGGCAGGCTCAGCGCACGCTGATCAGCCCGACCCCGGCCAGCGCCAGCGCCAGCCCGGCCAGGCGGGTGGGCGGAATGCGCTGGTGCAGGAAGATGCGGGCCAGGAGCACGGTGGGTGCCGGGAACAGCGAGGCGACGACCGCCACCAGGGACAGCAGCCCGCTGTGGCTGGCCAGCAGGAAGAGGATGTTCGCGCCCATGTCGGCCGTGCCCGCGAGCAGGGTCGGGGCGAGGCCGGCCCGCTCCACCCTGAAGGGCTGCCGGGTGACCGCCAGGGCGACGGTGAATGCGAAGATGGAAGCGATACGGGCGGCCACCAGGGGCCACAGCCCGGCATCCGGGCTGGTGCGCGAAAGCGAGATGAAGAAGGCGCCGAAACCGAGGCCCGCCAGCACGCCGTAGGCCAGGGCGGTGCGGACCGGCTTGCCGCCGATGGCGCCGCCGCTTTCCCAGGAGAGCAGCAGGATGGCCGGCAGGCAGAGCAGCGAGCCCGCCACGGCGCTGGGCGCGGGCCGTTCGCCCAGCAGCAGCCCGAACAGCACCGGCAGGAGCGCCCCCACCACGGCCGAAGCCGGCGATACGATGGCGACGATGCTCCGGGCGATGCCGCCGTAAAGCATGAACAGCCCCATGGACCCGGTGAGCCCGGCCATGAAGCCCCAGAACAGGTCGGCGCGCGAAGGGGCGGCCGACCGCAGCAGGAAGAGACCCGCGATGGCGAACAGGATCCCCAGCGCCTGCGAACACGCCAGCACGGAGAGCAGCCGGCTCCTCCCGGCGGCGAAGCCTCCGGAGAAATCGGCGATGCCGTAAAGAAGGGCCGCGAAACCGGCCAGCGCGAGAGCCATGCTCGATGATAGCGTGGGAGCCCGTGGTTCCGCCGGTCGTGCCTTGCGGTCGGCTTCGGGTTCCGGGTTTTTGCGCCGACCCGCCGGTGCGTGAGAGCCTTGCCGCATGCTCGTCGGCTTCGCCTCCTGCGCGTGCGCCAAGGTCTCACGCTGTCCTTCCCCGCCTGGGGTTGGGGTTCCTTCGGTTGGCGGCATGGGGGCGAGGAAGCCGCTCCCTGGAATGCCCAGGGTCCCGGGATGGTCGTTATGGAATTTGTTCATTGAAGCGAAGACGAATCGACTCGTCCCTGGGGGGAAGGGGCAGCGTGGCCGCTTGCATCGCCCGCAGCGCAGCGAGGACGTTGCAAGCGGACCACGCACCCGTGGGTCGGCGCAAGAACCCGGAACCCGCAGCCGACCGCAAGGCGCGACGAGCGGGACGACGGGCGGCTAATGCGGCCAGGGGCTTCCCGGGGGGTTGAGGGGCATGCGGATGGTGACCCGGGTCAGCTCGTTGGGCACGCAGAAGATCTCCAGGCTGCCGGCGCCGCCCAGGACGCTGCGGATGCGCTTCTCGACGATCTGCAGGCCCAGCCCGTCCTTGGCGCGTTCGCTTTCGTCGAAGCTGCCGGCGTCGTCCTCCACGTCGATGCGCACCGCGCCGTCCTCCTCGTAGGCCCGGATGCGCGCGGTGCCGGGGCCGAGCATCTCCGAGATGCCGTGCTTGATGGCGTTCTCAAGCAGCGGCTGCAGGGTGAAGGTGGGCACCTGGATGTGCAGCAGCGCGGGCGGCACGTCGATCTCCACCCGCAGCCCCTCGAAGCGCGCCTTCTCGATCTCCAGGTAGGCGCGGATGTGCTCCAGCTCCTCCTCCAGGGTGGAGAACGGGCTGCTGCGCTTGAGGTTCTTGCGGAAGTAGTTGGAGAGGTGGTAGACCAGCTCGCGCCCGCGGTTGGCGTCCTTGCGGATGACCGCACTGATGGTGTTGAGCGAGTTGAACAGGAAGTGCGGGTTCACCTGCGCCTGCAGCAGCTTGAGCTCGCCCAGCACCAGCAGGTTCTTCTGCTCCTGGTAGCGGGCGATGAGCAGTTGGCTGGACAGCAGGTCGCCGATCCCTTCGCCGAGGGTCCGGTTGATCTTGAGAAATGCCCGCGAGCGCGACTCGAACAGTTGCACCGTGCCGATCACCTTGCCGTCCAGCTGGAGCGGCACGACCAGGGCCGAATGGATCGGGCAGTTCGCCGCCAGGGCGCAGTGGTAGCTCTGGTGGATGCCGTCGGCGAAGACCACCGTGCCGGTGGCGATGGCCTGGCGCGTGAGCGGGTTGGAGATCGAGCCGCCCAGGGCGTGGTGGTCGGAGCCGATGCCCACGAAGCCCAGCACCCGCTCGGTGTCGGTGACCGCCACGCCGCCCACGCCGGTCTCCTCCCTGACGATGGCCGCCATCTCCCCCGCCATGGCCGGCCCGAAGCCCCGGGACATCAGCCCCAGGGCGCGCTGCGCCACCCGCAGCGCGGTGCCGGAGGAGGCGGCGGCGATCCGGTCGAGATTGCGCTGCCGGTGCATCAGCACCGACATGAGCAGGGCCGCCCCCACCGGGTTCAGCAGCACCATGGGCGGGGCGATGATCCGGACGATGGCCACCGCGGCCGAGAACGGCCGGGTCAGGGCCAGCACGATGCCCATGTGCATGATCTCGCCCGCGAACACGGTGAGGAAGGCGGTGCGCTTGGTGATGAGCAGGTGCGGCTTGTCCTTCAGGGCGACGTGCACCATCCCCGCCAGGAACCCCTCCAGGGTGGTGGCCACGGCCCCGGAGAAGGCCGCGGCGCCGCCCAGGGTCATGCGGTGCAGGCCGGCGGTGGCGCCCACCAGGGCGCCCAGGATCGGGCCGCCCAGCAGGCCCGCCAGGCTCGATCCCACCGCCCGCGCGTTGAGCAGCGCCCCGCCGCGCAGCACCGGGGTGCCCAGGTAGTTGCCCAGGATGGTGATGCAGGTGAAGACCAGATAGAGCCGCAGCTTGCCGCGGGGCCTGGCCCAGTCGGTGGTCAGCGGCTGGAAGGCCGGGGACTCGCAATACAGGTAGAACAGGACCAGGAAGGCCGAAAGGGTCTGGAACAGCTGGACGAGGTAGGGCACTACTCGAGGCGGTCGGCCAGGCGCTGGGCGGTGTGCTCAACCTGGACGGCTGCGCCTTCCTTGTCGAAGCCGCCGCGGATCTGCATGACGCAGCCCGGGCAGTCCATCACCGTGAGCGGGGCCCGGGTGGCCTTGATGTTCTGCAGCTTGCGCTCGAGGATCGGGGCGGAGATCTCGGGCAGCTTGAGCGAGTACGACCCGCCCATGCCGCAGCACATGTCGCACTCGGCCATCTCCTGGAGCTGGTAGCCGGCCTGCCGCATCAGCTCCCGGGGGGCTTCGCTCGCCTTCAGGGTGCGCTTGAGATGGCAGGAATCGTGGTAGGTGAAGGCGCCCAGGTCCTTTCCCTCCTTGAAGGTGAGCCGGCCCTCGTCCACCAGCCGCTTGACCAGGGTGGAGAAGTCGATGGCCTTGGCCGCCAGCTGCTCGGCCCTGGCGAAGCGGTCGGTCATGCCGAGGCTCTCGAAGGTGGCCTTGAAGTCCTGCTTGAGCGCCACGGTGCAGGTGGGGCAGGCCGAGACCACGTACTTCACGTCCTCGGCCAGCAGGGCGTCGATGTTGTCCTGGGCGTTCTGGGCCGCGACTTCGTAGGCGCCGCTGTAGCGGGCGGGGGCGCCGCAGCAGGTCTGCCCCTCGGGGAAGACCACCTCGACGCCGGCCTTGTTCAGCACCTTCACCAGCGCCTCGCCCATCTCGGGATAGGAGAAGTCGATCAGGCACCCGGAATAGAACGCGGCCTTCTCCCTCCCCCTGGGCTGGTCGATCTTCCGGATCTGGTCGCGGAAGGGCTGGTCGGCGATGGCCGGCAGGCTGCGGAAGTCGGTAAGGTCCGACAGGAAGAGCGGCAGGTGGCGGATGAACCGGCCCTGCTTGAACGGCTTCTGGGTGAGCGAGGCGACGCGCAGCATCGAGTGGAACAGCCTGCGGTTGTTCACCACGCTGAAGACCGCCTTCTGGATCAGCGGCTGGCCCTGCTCCACCGCGAGCCGGCGGCGCAGCTCCAGGATCAGTTCGGGGATGTCGATCTTGCCGGGGCAGACCTCCTTGCAGTTGCCGCACTGGATGCAGAGGGCCTGGATGTCGTCGGACTTCTTCAGCTCGTCGAACCAGGCGGTGAGGATGGTGCCGATGCCGCCGGTGTAGACCTTGCCGAACACGTGGCCGCCCACCAGGCGGAACACGGGGCAGACGTTGAGGCAGGAGGCGCAGCGGATGCACTGGAGCGCCTGCCTGAACTTGGGGTCCTTGGCCATGGCGGACCGGTTGTTGTCCATCAGGATGATGTGCAGTTCCTTGGGCGAGCCGTCGGTGTTGGGCACCTGCCCGGTGATGATCGAGACGTAGCTGGTGAGCAGCTGGGCGGTGGCGCTTTTGGGCAGGGCGCGCAGGATCGGCTGGATGTCGTCGAAATGCTCCACCAGCTTCTCGATGCCGACGATGGCCACGTGGATGCGCGGCAGCGAAGTGACCAGGCGCGCGTTGCCTTCGTTGGTGACGATCACCAGGCTGCCGGTCTCGGCCACGGCGATGTTGGCGCCGGAGATGCCCATGTCGGCCTCGAGGAACATCGGCCGCAGCTTGCCCCGGGCGAACTTCACCAGCCTGGGGATGTCAGGGGCCTGCCCCGCTTCCACTTCCTGGCTGAACACCTCGGCCACTTCCTCCTTGGTCATGTGGATGGCCGGCATCACCATGTGCGAAGGGGTCTGGTGCGCCAGCTGGATGATCCATTCGCCAAGGTCGGATCTCGTTGACCTCGATGCCGGCCCCCTCCAGCGCCTTGTTCAGGTGGATCTCTTCCGACGCCATGGACTTGGACTTGATCACCCGCTTCACGCCCTTTTCCTTGGCGAGGGCCAGGATGTACGCCTTCACCTGCTGCGGGTCGCTGGTGCGGAACACCTTGGCGCCCCTGGCTTCGGCGTTGCGCTTGAAGGCCTCGCCCAGCGCGTCCAGGCTGGCAGGCGGCGCTTGATTTCGCGGCCACGATCCGGTCGCGCAGGGCCTCGAAGTCGATGCCTTCGTAGGCCTTGGCCCGGTTGGCCTTGTAGGCCTCGGAAAAGCGGCCCAGGGCGCCGGTGAGGTTGGCGTTGTTCACCGCCGCGTGGATGGATTCCTTGAACTCGGTCTTCACGCGTTCCCCCCTTCCATGGCGTCCACGAACACGACGATGAGGCGCAGCGGACCGTGCACCCCGATGGTCAGCACCCGCTCGATGTCGGCGGTGCGGCTCGGGCCGGTGATCATGGCGAGGTAGCCGGCACGGCCGGGATCGATCCTGCCGAACAGGCCGGCCAGGTCGGGCAGCAGCCGGTCGGATCCCACCAGGGCCACGTGGACCGGCGGCAGGGTGGAGACCAGGCGCTGCTCCACCGCGGTGGCGTCCTGCACCAGCGTCCCTGTGTCGGCCAGGGCCCAGTCCATGCGGCTGATGCCGACCCTGGCGCCGGCCGCGGCCGCGCGGGTCACTTCGAAACTGACGCCGGGGCAGGGCCCGCATCCCTCCGGAGCGCCGCCGGCCCACACCGCGCCGGGCTGGGGCCCTTCGGCCACGCCCTGCTCGTTCAGCAGGCCGGAAATGAAGGAGAGCGCTTCGCCCAGGGCGGGGAACCGGTGCACTTCAGCGCTGGCGGCTTCCGCCCTTGCCTTGAAGGTTTCGAACAGGGTGTCCATAGTGTCACCACGCAGGGAGGGTTGCATTCATTGTACAGCAGGCCGGGGGCCGCGGCCCCCGGCATGATCGCGGCGCTAGCGCGCGACGAGGTTGACGAACGGGAACACGTAGGCCATGAGGAACACCGCGCAGCCGCCCAGCGCCGCCAGGGCGATGGAGTGGAAGAACACGAAGCGCAGGATGTCGCCCTCGTGGCCATACCACTGGGTGGCGGTGCTGGCGACGACGATGCTCTGGGCGTCGATCATCTTGCCCATGACGCCGCCGACGCTGTTGGCGGAGGCCATGAGCGCGGGCTGCACGCCGATCTGCTGGGCGGTGATCTTCTGCAGGCTGCCGAACAGCACGTTGGAGGAGGTGTCGGATCCGGTGAGGGCCACGCCCAGCCAGCCCAGCATGGTGCCGAAGAAGGGATACATCGCGCCGGTGCGGGCGAAGGCCAGGCCCATGGTGGCGTCGAGGCCCGAGTAGCGGGTGAGGAAGCCGATGGCCATCATGGCCGAGATGGTCAGCAGGGAGAAGCGCACCTTGACCAGGGTGGTGCCGTAGAGCCTGATCAGCTTGCCCAGGGAGACCCCGGCGAAGATGCCGGACAGGATGGCGGCGATGAAGATGCCGGTGCCGGTCATGGACAGCCAGTTCAGCATGAACACGGCCGGTTCGGGGGTGGGCTTGACCACCACCGGGGGCATGCGCTGCACCATCATGTGCAGGCCGTGCACGGGGAACTTGAACAGGGAGATCTTGTCCAGGCCGTTCTTGATGACCGGCGTGCCCCAGAGGCCGACCAGGACGCTGAGAATGATCCAGGGCATCCAGGCCTTGGCCACCTGGCCGGCACTCCGGGTGCTCTTGGCCGTGGCGGTGGCGGGGACGTCATGCTCCATGGCGTATTCACGCTTGGGCTTCCACACCAGAAGGAAGCAGATCAGGCAGCCCATGGAGACCACGGAGGCGGCGATGTCCACCAGCCAGGGGCCGTGCAGGTTGGAGACCAGCAGCTGGGTGACGGCGAAGGATCCGCCGGCCACCAGGATGGGCGGCCAGACTTCCAGCATTTTCTTGAAGCCGGCGAAGGCCCAGATCAGCCAGAACGGCACCAGCAGGCAGAACGGGGTCAGGATGCGCCCGACGTTGGCGCTGAGCACCAGCAGGTCGATGCCGGTGACGCCGTTCAGGGCGATGAGGGGGATGCCGAGCGCGCCGAAGGCCACCGGGGCGGTGTTGGCGATGAGGGAGAGGCCCGAGGCCTCCAGGGGCTTGAAGCCCAGGCCGATGAGGATGGCCGCGGTGACCGCCACCGGCGTGCCGAAGCCGGCGGCGCCCTCGAAGAAGGAGCCGAAGCAGAAGGCGATGAGCAGCAGCTGCAGCCGGCGGTCCGTGGTGATGCTGGTGAGGCTTTCGGAGAGGGTCTTGAACAGGCCGGTGTCCACCGTGAGCACGTACATGAAGATCACGTTGATGATGATCCAGCCGATGGGCAGCAGGCCGTAGCCGGCGCCGAACACCGCGGTGACCCCGGCGACCCGGGCCGGCATGTGGAAGCCGAGGATCGCGGTCAGCAGCGCCGTGGCCAGGCCCAGCAGGGCGGCCAGGTGGGCCTTGACGTGGAAGATGGCAAGGGAGCCCAGCAGCACCACCACCGGCAGGGTCGCGATCGCCGTGGACAGCCACCAGTGCCCGGTGGGATCGTAGCCCTGGGCCCAGGGCGCGCTGAGCGCCGGGATGCGCAGGATCACGAAGGCGAGGACGGCCACGCAGACCAGGATGCCCGCCAGCATGCCGAGGTTGGCGGGCGGCGGCGTGTTGGCCTTGGCGGGGGCCGGTGCTGAACCGGTCGTAGTTTTCATGGGGCTCTCCGGAAAGGGGGGTGAAGGGAATGATGACAAACGGAGTCCTGCACAGGCGGTCCGGAACGGGCCGTCTGCGCTCGGTTCGGGCGCTCGGGTAAATTCGGTGTCAATTAGGAAAGGCGGTAGGAAAGGATGCTCCGGCGACGGCGTGGCCGGAGAAAAAACCTTGTGAACGGCAGAGGGGGATTCCTTACCGGTCGAATCCCAGGCCTGACCGGAAAGGCGAAGGCCCCGGGCCGGCGCGGGCCTCGCGCGATCAGGCTCCCGGCGTGACTTTGGCGTCCGTCGTTCCGCCCGCCGTGCCTTGCCGCATGCTCGTCGGCTTCGCCTCCTGCGCGTGCGCCAAGGTCTCACGCTGGCCTTCCCCGCCTGGGGTGGGGGTTCCTTCGGATGGCGGCATGGGGGCGAGCTGACCGCTCCCTGGAATGCCCGGGGTCCCGGGATGGTTGCTTGGAAGCTTGTTCAAGGAAACGAAGACGAATCGACTCGGCCCTGGGGGGAAGGAGCAGCGTGGCCGCTTGCATCGCCCGCAGCGCAGCGAGGACGTTGCAAGCGGACCACGCGCCGGTGGGTCGGCGCAAGGACCCGGGACCCGAAGCCGACCGCAAGGCGCGACGGGACGAACAACGGACGGCGCAGTGAATCTAGAATGCCATGCCGATGCGGATCAGACGGCACACCCGCTCCGCTCCCGCCTCGACCAGGGCGGCCCCCTGGCTGACGCAGGCTTCCAGCGTCATCGGCTGGGGCACGATGCTGGCCAGCGCGCCGATGCCCCGGCTCAGCACCGCCTCGGCGCCGTCGCCCAGGCCGCCGGAAAGGCATACCACCGGCACGCCGTGCCGCTGGGCGACCGCGGCCACCCCCACGGGGGCCTTGCCCATGGCGGTCTGGGCATCGGTGCGGCCTTCGCCGGTGATGACCAGGTCCGCCTCTGCGACCAGCGCCTCGAAGCCGGTGGCCTCCAGCACGATCTCCACGCCCGGGCGCAGCCGGGCGGGGGTGAACCACAGGAGGCCCGCGCCCAGCCCGCCGGCGGCGCCCGCCCCCGGCAGCCCGGCGATGTCGCGGCCGGTGGCGCGGAGCGCCACCTGGGCGAGGACTCCCAGGGCCCGGTCCAGTTCCTGCACCATCTCCGGGGTGGCGCCCTTCTGCGGCCCGTAGATGGCCGAAGCCCCGCGCGGCCCGGTGAGCGGGTTGTCCACGTCGCAGGCGACCATGATCTCGCACTCGGCCAGGCGCGGGTCGAGGCCGGACAGGTCGATGCGGTCCAGGCGGGCCATGGCCGCGCCGCCCTGGGGCAGCGGCCGGCCGTCGGCGTCCAGGAAGGCCGCGCCCAGGGCACTGGCCATGCCGGTGCCGCCGTCGTTGGTGGCGCTGCCGCCGATGCCGACGACCATCTTGCGCAGCCCCGCGTCCAGCGCCGCCTTCAGCAGCCAGCCGGTGCCGGCGGTGGAGGCGACGCGCGGATCGCGCAGGTCCCTGGGCACCAGGGGCAGGCCCGAGGCCGCGGCCATCTCGATGACCGCGGTCGCGCCGTCGCCCAGCACGCCCCAGGCGGCCAGGACCGGCCCGCCCATGGGCCCGGGCACCTCGGTGCGGGTGATCCGCCCGCCGGTGGCGGCCACCAGCGCTTCCACCGTGCCTTCGCCGCCGTCGGCGATGGGCACCTTCACCACTTCGGCATCGGGAAACACGGCGTGGATGCCTCGTTCCATGGCCTCGGCCACGCCCAGGGCCGACACGCTGCCCTTGTAGGAATCGGGTGCGACGATGATGCGCATGGAATCCACCGTCAGGGAACCAGTCCGGGGAAGAGGAACGCGAAGCCCAGGGACATCAGCCCGACGATGATGAGGTACGGGATGGTGTACTTGATCGTCTGGCGCATGATCAGGCCTTCCTTGCCGGCCAGGCCCACCGCGGCGGCGGCGATGACGATGCTCTGCGGCGAGATCATCTTGCCGGCGATGCTGCCGGCGCTGCCGGCGCAGGCCATGAGGATCTCCGACAGGCCCATGCCCTGGGCGGTGAGCTTCTGCAGGTTGCCGAACAGCGCGTTGGAGGAGGTGTTGCTGCCGGTGAGGAACACCCCGATGGTGCCGAAGATCGGCGCCAGCGCCGGGTAGACCTGCCGGCTGACGACCGAGATGATGCTGTTGGCCAGGGTCGCGACCATGGAGATCTGCTTGACGCCCACCACGCCCCATACGGCCAGCTTGGTCTTGGGATCGAGGATGGGCAGGCCGATGTTCATCACTTCGGAGATGGAAAGGATGCAGGCGACGGCGATGAAGGAGGGGATCATCTGCTTGAAGGTCTTCCCGAACTGCTGGCCGAAGGTCCCGAACCGGATGCCCAGGAACGGGCAGGCGATGAGGCCGGAGATCAGCATGATCGAGCCGGGGGTCTGCAGCCAGGCGAAGGTGTAGAACTTGCCGGGGTTGTAGATCTGGGCCTTGACCAGCATCCACTCCCAGCCGGCGCCGGATCCGTTGAAGTAGCCCTTGGTGGCAGGCAGGTTCACGAAGATCACCAGGATCGCCAGCAGCAGGTAGGGCAGCCAGGACAGGAACATTTCCTTGGGGTTGAAGTCCTTGGGCCTGCTGTCGCTGAGGCGCTCGCCCTCGAACAGCCAGGGCTCGACCTTCTTCTGGAACTTCAGGTAGATGGCGGTGCAGGTGAGGCAGACCAGGGCGGCCAGGACGGCGGCCAGCTCCGCGCCGACGAAGTTGGACACCAGGAACAGGGTGATGGAGAAGCTGAGGCCGGTGACCAGGATGCAGCCCAGGGAGCCCTTGATGCCCTTGGTCCTGGACATGGCGTAGATGGTGGCGAAGGCCATGAGGAAGCCCACGGGCGCCATGAACCGGCCGGTCATCTGGGACAGCTTCATGAGGTCCAGGCCGGTGGTCTTGGCCAGGGTCACGGTGGGGATGGCCAGGGAGCCGAACGGCACCGGGCCGGTGTTGGCCACCAGGCAGACCAGGGCCGCCATCATCGGGTTGTAGCCCAGGCCCACCAGGATGCTGGCGGGGATGGCCACCGGCGCGCCGAAGCCGCAGATGGCCTCCATGAAGGCGCCGAAGGCGAAGGCGATGAGCAGCGCCTGGGCGCGCCGGTCGACGGTGAGGTTGGCCATGGCGTCCTGCATCTTGCCCATCCAGCCGGTGGTCTTCAGGGTGTTGTAGACCACGAGCGCGCCGAACGGGATGTACATGATCGGGAAGATGCCGGTCAGGCCGCCCTGCAGGGCCGCCCTCAGGGTCAGCCTGCGCCGGAAAGCCGAAGAACAGGATCGCGGCGAGCACCGTGACCGCCCAGGCGACGATGGCGACCTTGTAGGCCGGCTTCATCAGCAGGGGGATTCCCACCAGCAGCACGAAGAGCGGAAGGGATGCTACCAGCGCGCCAGGCACCATGATCGACCTCCATTTGTGATTTTCTCCACACTATCAGGGGCGGGCCCCGGCGGGTCATGAAAGATCAAATTTCCCTTCCCCGGTCCCGGCAGCCGGGCGGCAAGGTCCCGGCAAGGGAGGTTGCTGCTATAGTTACCGCCCATGGTCGGCAGGGAGTGGTGAGGAATTCCGGGGAGGAAGGCCCATGATTCGAGCGGTGGTGGTCGACGACGAGCTGCTCGCCCGGGAGGAGCTGGAAGCGCTCCTGGTGGAGACCGGGGAGATATCCGTCGTCGGCACCTGCGCCAACGCCATCCAGGCCATCCGCACCATCAAGAGCACCCGCCCCGACGTGCTCTTCCTGGATATCCAGATGCCCAAGCTGGACGGCTTGAAGATGCTCAGCATGATCGACGCGGACATCATGCCCTGCGTCGTCTTTGTCACAGCTTTTGATGAGTATGCAATAAACGCCTTCGAGAAAGACGCGATCGATTATTTACTCAAGCCGGTCCAGCCGGAGCGCCTGGCCCGGGCCATCGCCCGGCTCAAGCGCTTCCTGGGCGAAGGCCGGACCCCGCACTACGACAGCCCGATCATCGAGCGCATCCCGTGCATGGGTTCCCAGAGCATCAAGCTGATCGACACCTCGGAGGTGGAGTTCGTGCGTTCCTCGGAGATGGGGGTGCACGTGGTGACCTCCCGGGGCGAGTACCTCACCGAGCTCACCCTCACCGTGCTGGAGGCCAAGACCCGGCACCTGGTGCGCTGCCACAAGCAGTTCCTGGTCAACATCCGGCAGATCGATGAGATCGTTCGCCAGGACCCGTCCACCGCGCTGCTCAAGACCCGCTCGGGCAAGCAGGTCCCCGTGAGCCGGCGCTTCCTGGTGCACCTGAAGGAACTGCTGGGAATCTGAATCGACCGCGGCGTCCGGCGCCTTGCGGGTGGGTACGGGTGCCGGATTTTTGCGCCGACCCACTGGTGCGTGAGAGCCTTGCCGCATGCTCGTCGGCTTCGCCTCCTGCGCGTGCGCCAAGGTCTCACGCTGTCCTTCCCGCCTGGGTTGGGGGTTCCTTCGGTTGGCGGCAAGGGGGCGAGGCGGCGGACGCTTTGGAACACGTGGGTCCCAGGGATGGCTGGTTTGAATTTGGGTTCAATGAAACGAAGACGAATCGACTCGGCCCTGGGGGGAAGGAGCAGCGTGATCGCTTGGCCCCCCCGGAGCGGAGCGAGGAGGGGCCAAGCGGATCACGCAACGGTGGGTCGGCGCAAGACCCGGGAACCCGAAGCCACCCGCAAGGGCGCGACGGGGCGGAACAACGGACGTTTGAGGAACCGTGCAAGGTCCTGGTGGGGGTGCGGCCTCAGGTCAGGGTGCCCCTGGGGGCCGGGCGGGCTGGTTGTGTTGAGCCTGGGTGACCCAGGCCGGCGCGGGCGCGGCCGGCGGTTGGTACGGGTAGCCCGGCAGGGCGGGCGCGGTGATCTGGAACACGCCATTGGCATCGGTGAAGACCACGTCGTCCTGGGCGGTGACGGCGATTCCCGTGGGGCGGTTCAGGTGGGTCGTGGCGAAGGGCGCGGCCACCAGGGGGCCCGGGAAGGCCCGGGTGCCGGGTGTCCCCGCCAGCAGTTCCACCCCTCCCGTATCGGCCCGCCTCATCCAGATGGCGCCGTTGGCGGCGTCGGTCAGGAACAGGTCGTGGCGGGTATTGGCCGCCATGCCCCGGATCTCGGGGAGCCCCCAGCCCTGCCCGGAGGCATTGCCGGGGCCGAACTCCGAGACCACGAAACCGGGCACCGGAACCCATGCGGCCGGGGCTCCGGCCTGGCGCCTGAAGGCGTGGATCTGGCATACCTGCCGGGCCGGGTCGCGGAAGACGGCATACAGCCTGCCGTCGAACCCGAAGGCCAGGGCCAGGGGACGCGCTTCGACGCCCGCGGGCAGCCCGGCGAGATCCACCCTCTCGGGGGCGAGGGTGCCGCCGGCCCCGTCCATGGTGACGGCTTCGGTGGGGCCGAGCATCCGCCACACGCCGATGGTCCAGGCGCCCCCGGCGGGCTGGTAGGAGACGGCGAGCAGCTGGGGATCATTGCCGCCCGGCCGCACCGCGAGGCGGTTGGGCTGGGGCTCCCCGTTGACGGCCGGAGCCACGGGGATGTTCCTCAGGAAGAGGTTCACCCTGCCCTGGTTCAACCGGCGGATCCGGCTGCCGTTGTATTCGAGGACGAACATCCGCGCCTTTCCGTCGATCCCGATATCCACCGGGGTGTTGTAGGTCGCTTGCATGCGGGCGGGGCTCGGGTCGGCCGCGGGTCCCGGGAGGTTGCCCGGAAGGTTGCTGGGAATCCCGGAGAATTCCGTCACCGTCCCCGAAGGCACGTTCCTGTATCCGAGCAGGCAGAGCCTCCGGATGCTGTGGGACCCCTTGTCCACCACGAAGGCGTCGCCCGTGGACCGCTCGACCACCAATCCGGCCGGCGCGGCGAATTTCGCCCGGGCCCCGAAGCCTTGGGTGGCCGGCGGAGGGGGGGTGGGGGAGGCCCGCCGCCCGTGTGGATCGGCGGCGGCGGCGGATACCTGGCCAGCAGGATGGCCCCCATCAACGGAGCGTCGCCGGCGGCGGCGCGCTCAAGGGTCCGGATGGCCAGCCCGTCCTGGTCCACGAAGATGAAATGGTTCGCGTCCTGGGCCATGGCCAGGCTGGTGGGCTTCTTCATCTTGGCGACCAGGTGGGGGCCGTCGTTCTCCTGTCCCGGGGCCGTGATCAAGCCCGCGAAGGTGCTGACGATTCCGGTGGCCACATCGATCCGGCGGATGGCGTGGTTTCCCGTATCGACGACGAAGAGCTCGTTGCCCTGCAGGAAAAGCCCCGTGGGCGTCCGGAAGCGTGCCACATCCAGGGCGCCGTTGTCCGAGCCCTGGGCGCCCGAGGCGGCTCCCGTGTAGTTGCGCAGTTCCCATGCAGTCGGGTGGCCGTGTTCATCGTTGCCGGCCGCTCGAACCAGGACCTGGACGACCTGGTTGGGCCGCGCCGGCGCCCCCGGGAGGGCGGGGAGGTTCTGGGTGGTCACGTAGATCCGGTCCTCGGCCGGGTTCACGGCCAGGGCGATGGGACCCCTCAGGCTGGGCCAGTAGGTCGTGCCCTGGATGTGGGCGCAACGATACCCGCCTTCCGCGCGGGCCAGGGTCCTCACCGTGCCCGCGACAGGATCGACGATCCGGATGCCGGCTTCGAGATCGGCCACGTAGAGCCTGCCCCCCTGGGCCTTGAGGTCCCTGATCGTGCCGAAGCTGGCGGCGAGGAGCGCGCCGTCCGCGTTCCCGGCCACGCCGCGCTGGCCCGCGAGGACCGTGACCGGCCCCGAGCCGTCCAGGGGCGTGGACTTGATGGTGTGGGACCCCGCGTCGGCGATGTACAGCGTATCGTTCATCACGGCGAGGGCTCCGGGGCGGTCGAGCCGGTCCCTGGCCATCAGGGGGTGTCCTTCATCGGGGCTCTGGGGCCAGCCCTTGAAGAGGCGCCACAGGTTCGTGGCGGCGTCGAACTTGCGCAGGGTGTGCTCGCGCGGTTCGGAAACGATGACGCTGCCCGGCGTGCCCGCGTAGGCGATGCCCTCGATGACGCCCAGCCTGGCCACGGCCGGATCTCCGTCCCGGTATTCCCCCGTGGGCGGCGCGGGGTGGGACTGGTTGCCCGCCACGGCGTCGATGCCCTGGACGCCCAGGTGCAGGGTGCGGACCTGCACGGCGTCCGCGGGGGTCCTGGGCGTCAGCCTGAGGGTGAAGGTCTGCCTGCGCGTGACGGGCACCGTCAGGGTGCCGGGGGTGGTGTCGCCCACCGCCAGATTGCGCTGCAGGCCGCCGGGAGGCCCCGGAACCCGGCCCTGCGCGGGGTCCATGAGGTTGCGGTCCAGCTGGATCGCTTCCGGCACCCCGGTGAACGTCCAGCTCAGCACCGCCTGCTGCCCATGGACGATGGGATTGGCGTCGCTGCTGAAGTCGGTGAGGGCCAGGGGCTGGAAGGGGACCACGCGCAAAGTGATGGGGTCGGAAAGGGCCGATTCCGTGCCCGTGAGGGGCGGGAAGAAGTTGGAGTTGGTGAGCCTGATGCGGAACGGGTATTCGCCCACTCCCGCCGCGGGGATCCCGGTGATCTCTCCGGTCCCGGGGTCCAGGGCCAGCCCTGGGGGCAGGGGGGAGGCGGGATCCGGTTCGAAAAGGAAGTCCATCCCGAGGTTGTGGGTCACGGTGGGGACGATGGGCGCGGTGGGGAAGTCGCCGAGCGAATCAGTGTCCGCGATCCGGACGGCCGCGGGGTAGCCCGCGCGCAGGGCAGGACCGGCCGTGACGGTGAAGGTCAGGACGAAGGTGGCCTCCCGGTGCCAGTTGCGCGCCCGCACGGTGCAGACGAAGGGCGCTTCGCCCGCCCCGTTCATGGGAATGCCCGTGATCTCCCCGGTGTTCGGGTTCAGCTGGATGTCGTTGATCCTGCGGCCCCCCGCCCAGGTCCAGGTGTAGTTGGTGGCCATGGTGGGGATGGTGTTGACCAGGGCGGGAAGGATGCCTCCGGGGAGCGCCGTGCGCGTCTGGACGGCGTAGGCGGGATCGGGATAGTCGAGCGTCAGGGCGTCGGCGCCGCCGATCGTGAAGATGATGGCGTTGGATTCGGCCGCCTGGCCAGTCGCGCCCGTCGCCGTGATCCTGAACGGGTAGAGGCCCGGGGTGGTCGGAGCGCCCGAAAGGGTGCCGGTATCCGGGGCCAGGTCGAGGCCGGGAGGCAGTTCACCCAAGCTCACCCGGAAGCTCAGGGCGCCGGGAGTGTTGGCCACCACGGGGCTCCGATCCTGGAAGGGCGTGCCCACGGCGCCGTTGTAGGAGTCGTAGGTCACCGCGAAGGTCCCGGCACCGCCGCCGATGGCCCCCGTGCCGCCGCCGCCCGCAGCCGCGCCGCCGCCCGCAGCCGCGCCGCCGCCCACAGCCGCGCCGCCGCCCGCAGCCGCGCCGCCGCCCGCAGCCACGCCGCCGCCCGCAGCCGCGCCGCCGCCCGCAGCCGCGCCACCCCCCACGGGCGGGGCCGGCGCCACGGCCTCGCCTGTGAATACGCCATGATCCGACGTCATGTTCAGGCGATTCCTGGCGGTGCAGGAGATCCGGTAGGGCAGCGGCAGATCGGCCTGGAAGACGATGCCCCCCGAAGCCGGCTGGTCCACCACGGTCCCGTTCGTCACCTGCCACTGGTAGACGAGGTCGGGCTGGAAGTTCCTGATGACCACGGCCTGCCGGGTCCCGGGCGCGATGGGCGCGGCGGGGCCCTGGATTTCGGGCCGGGCCGGGGTGGCCAGCACGTCGATCCGTTCGGGGCTCGAGGCCGACACGCCAGTGGCGGGCTCCGTTGCCGTGCAGACGAGGATGACCTGGGAACCGGGGCCGGGGGTGAAGGTCGTTTCGGGGCCCGAATCGGCCGACAGGGCCGCACCGGTGGCGGTCCAGGCATAGCGGATCCCGGGGACCGGGTTTTCCACCTGCGCCGGGGTCGGCGCCGCGCCGGCGGGGATCAGGCGCTCCACCTGGACCCGGGGCGGCTCCAGGATCAGGCGGCCCAGGGCCGTGCCGGTATGGTCCGGGCCAGGAGCCTCGTCTCCGGCAGCGTTCACCGCCGTGCAGCGGAGGGTGAAGGGACCTGGATTGGAGATGGTGAATGCTGGAGTGGCGGTTTCGACGCTGTGGACCCCGCCCGCGAAGGCGCCCATGGACGGATCGATGGACCAGCGGTAGGTCTCGCCGGCCACGGGTGTTTCCGGGGCGGCGAAGTTGCGGAATCCGGCCAGCACCTGGCTGGCGATGCGGATGACCGGCGGCTGGGCGCGCTCCACGACCTGCGCGGCGCGGGAGGCGGTCCCATGGGCCCCGGTGGCCGGGTCCGTGGCGGTGCAGGTGACCACCACGAAGGTCGCGGATTCCGCCCTGAACCGGAGGGCCGCGGGCTGGGTGTCCTGCGCGGTGCCGTTCCTGAGGCTCCAGGTATAGCGGTACGCGGGATTGGGGGCGATCACCCGGGCCAGGCCGGGCCCGCCGCCGGCGGTGAGGAGGGTGCGGTCAAGGCTGATATCGGGATCCATGGCGCCGGCCGGCTGGATGGCCCCTTCGGCCGTGAAGACCATCTCCTGGCCCGGCTGGACCGGCGCGCCCGCCGTCGCGGCCCGCCCTACATCCTCTCCTCCGCGCACCCTGACCCTGATCCGGTAGCGGGTGAAGCCCGGCCTGGGCGTGAAGACCACCGCCGGACCTCCGGCCCGCTGGCCGGCCACGAAGGTCACCTCGTCGGAACTCCACTCCTGGACCCCGCCCACGATCCGCTGGAGCACCGCGACATAGTGGCTGCCAACCCGCGCCACCGGGGGCGCCTCCACATCGGCCAGGGTGCGCATCGGCACGTCCACGGCGATCAGCCTCGCCACTTCGCTGGCGGTGCCGATCGCGTTGGTGACCCGGAGCCGGTATTCCTGGTCCCGGTCGGGCCGGACCTCCACCGGAACCCCGCTGGCCACCTGGATCCGGTCGGGCAGGAGCAGACCTTCACCGCCCGTGAAGACGGGCGTCAGGGTCGCCGCGGACCCCCGGCTGATCCTGGGCCTGTCCGTGCGGAGTTCCTGGGCCTCGGGGCGGGAGTGCACCCGGATCTCGGCCGTGTCCGAGACTCCGGGCGTCGCGGCGGCGACCCTGACATGGTAGAGCCCCGGAGCGTTCGGCGCGGTGTAGACGCCCGCCGGGGTGATGCTCCCGCCGGACGGCTCCGCGACCGACCAGTGCACCCTGAGTCCAACCCTCCCCGTGACCAGGGCGCTCAGAGGCAGGGCCTGCCCGGCGGTCATCTCTGCCCGCTTGGGCGCCACCTCGATGGCGGTCCTTGGGTCGTCGGCGCCATTGACCTTGCCTGAACTGCATCCGGCGAAGGGAACGAGGGCAAGGCCGGCCAGACCCAAACAGGCCAGGGCCTTGGTCCACTTTCCCCAGGATTTTTCAATTAATAACATATCATTCCTCAACATTTCCCATAACCCAAACCCAGGCACATCCCGGGGAATATAGGTCATGCGTCCCATTTCCTCCAGGACGCAAGAACAAATAAATAATACTTCGATGAATAGAATGTTACTTCGGTCCCCAGGGTTCCCAAGAAAGGGGGCCCATCCCGTTTCGACTGGCCGGCCGCCCTACGCAAGGTCGCCCTGTCGCCCCGAGCCTCCTGACGCGGCGGGTCAGGCTGTCCTCCCACCCCGACGCGACGGAAAGAGACCTCCGGCCCACTCGGAAACGGACCGGCTTGGGGTCCGTCCGGGCAGGCCGTCCAGCACCTGGATGCCGCGCCAGTGGCGCGCCACCTCCACCAGGATGCCGTCGTCAAGATGCGGGATTCCTGTCAAGGGGACAGGGAAAGCATGCCGAGGCCCAGGGCCGGCGCGGGAAAAAAAACAGTGCCCGGCGCCACGGAGGTGGCCAGTGGTCGAATGGCCGGGCCAACCGGAACGATCTGCGGCAATTGCGAACAAATCTCAACAACCCCTTGACGCCTACCCCCCTCGGAACCCAACTTGTGTAGTCTCCTTTTTTGAATATTGTAACGTGCAACACCTATTTCGATTCCCAGCCGATAGCAGCACCGGAGCAACCGAGGTTTCCATGGCCCCATCCCGGGCACCGACGGCCCCCAGCCTCCTTGACCCGACCGGAACACCGGGGTTGGAGCGGATGCGGGGGCTGGCCGAGTCGCTGCTGGAGAACCCGCTCACCCAGGCCATCCTGGACACGCTCCCGGGCTATGCCCTGGTCCTGACCGAGGACCGCCGGCTGCTGGCGGGGCAGCGGCAGGCGCTGGAGGAACTGGGCCTGACCACCGCGGAAAGCCTGCAGGGCCTGCGCACCGGCGAGATGTTCCGCTGCATCCCGGTGCAGGAGGGGTTCAGCCGCTCGCGCCAGTTCTGGGTGAGCAGCCTGCCCCTGCGCCTCGGTGGCGGCACCCATCTCCTTTTCATCTTCAAGGAGATCAGCGAGCAGAAACGCCACGAGGCCATGGAGCAGGTGTTCCTGCACGACCTGCTGAACCTGGTCGGGGGGATGGAAGGCATCGCGGCCCGGGTCCGGGAACAGCCGGCCGATCCGGCGTCGCTCGCCGGCCAGATCAAGGAGCTCTACACCGATCTGGTGGACGAGATCCAGAGCCAGCGCGTCCTGCTCGGGGCCGATGAGGGCGGTCCGGCTTCGGCCGGCCGGGTCACCCGGCCCGGGGAGATCCTCGACCGGCTGGGCCGCTTCTTTTCCACCAGCGCGGCCGCCGACGGCCGGCGCCTGGAGATCCAGGCAGGTGCCGCGGACGCCTTCATCTGCGACCCGGTGCTTCTGACCCGGGTGCTGGTGAACATGGTGAAGAACGCCCTGGAGGCCACGCCCCGGGGCGGCACGGTGAAGGTCTGGCACGAACGGCGCGAGGGCCGGCGCGGCTTCATGGTGGAAAACCCCGGCTTGATCCCCGCGGAGGTGGCGGGACGGGTGTTCGAGCGCTGTTTCAGCACCAAGGGCTGCCAGGGCAGGGGCCTGGGCGCCTACGGAGCGAAACTGCTGGGGGAACAACTGCTGGGCGGGGAAGTGGGGTTCGCACCCCACGGTGGCGCCAGCACGCGGTTCTTCATCTGGGTGCCCGACGACGGCGCCTGCCCGGCGGCCGACACCCTTTCCGCCTGCCCGCCCCAGGGGGAGCCGCCGGAGGGTGCCGACACGCTGCTGGTGGTGGACGACTCCAAGACCCTGTGCCGGCTGTTGGGCAACCTCCTGTGCCCGCGCTACCGGGTGCTCACCGCCGAAAACGGCGAGGACGGCTTCACCCTGGCCCTGAAGTGCCGGCCGGACATCATCCTGCTCGACGTCATGATGCCGGATATGGACGGCTTCGCCGTCTGCCGCCGGCTCAAGGGCGACTCCCGCACCCGGGAGATCCCGGTGCTGTTCCTTACCGCCCTGGGCGGCGAGGCCGACGAGATGCGCGCCCTGGAGGCCGGCGGCATCGATTTCATCCTCAAGCCCATCAGCCCGCCGGTGCTGGCCGCCCGCGTGCGCAACCAGCTGGAGCAGAAGCACCAGCAGGACCGGCTGCGCAACCTGTCGCTGCTGGACGGCCTCACCGGCATCGCCAACCGGCGCCGGTTCGACCAGTACCTGGAGATGGAGTGGCAGCGCTGCAGCCGCAATGCCCAGCCGCTTTCGCTGGTCATGGGCGACGTGGACTTCTTCAAGGCCTACAACGACGGCTACGGCCACGGCCGGGGCGACGAGTGCCTGCGGGCCGTGGCCAGGGTGTTCGGCATGGCCCTGCGCCGGCCGGCCGACCTTGCCGCCCGCTACGGCGGCGAGGAATTCGTCTGCGTCCTGCCCGAAACCGACCAGGAGGGGGCGCGCATCGTGGCGGACCAGATCATGGCCCAGATGGAGGACCTGGCCATGCCCCACGCCTATTCGGAGATCGCCCCGCACGTCACCGTCAGCGTCGGGATCGCCACTGCCAGCCGCCCCTCCCTCGGCCGGTCCTGGAAGAGCCTGGTGGAGGAGGCGGACATGTGGCTGTATGAGGCCAAGGGGCGGGGGCGGAACCGGATCGAGGGATTCGGGGTGAGATAGGTATTTGGTAGCACCAAATTTGAGGCTGCTATATATTCTTGCTTATGCAAGATCCATTGCCTCCTCCCCTCGATGTCCATGCACCGCTGGTGAAGCTCATCGGCACCGCCCGGCGGCAGATCCGGCAGAACTTCTGGGCGAAGTTCGGCGCCCATGGGCTGACCCCGCAGCAGGGCTGGATCCTGCGGGTGCTTTCGGCCCAGGGGCCGATGTCCCTGCACTGCCTGTCCCAATGGGTTTTCATGGATGATCCGACCGCCTGCCGGATCGTCAAGACGCTGCAGGACAAGGCTCTGGTGGATTCCGTCCCCGATCCGGCGCACGGGCGGCGCAACATCGTCAGCGTCTCGGAAGCCGGCTTGCGCCTGGCGCCGGTCCTGGACGCGCTGGCCGACGAGCTGGGCAGGGACCTGGAGGCGGGCCTGACCGCCCGGGAGAAGCTGCAGCTGCGCACCATCCTGCTCAAAGTGATCGGCAACCTGAACCCGGGCGCGCGACCCGCCGGCCCCTGGCCCGCAGCCGACCCGGACGACAAGTAGAGGAGCCGCCCCATGTGGATCGTCCGGCTGGCCCTCCGACGACCCTACACCATCGCTGTCATGTGCCTTCTGATCTTCATCATGGGCGTGCTGTCGATGAGCCGCATGGCGGTGGACATCTTCCCGGCCATCGACATCCCCGTGGTGGCGGTGGTCTGGTCGTACAACGGTTTGTCGGCCCAGGAGATGGAACGGCGGGTGGTGCTGGTGAGCGAGCGCTCGTACTCCACCTCGGTCAACGGCGTCGAGCGCATCGAGAGCCAGAGCATCCCCGGCATCGGCCTGCTCAAGGTGTATTTCCAGCCGGACACCGACATCGGCGCGGCCATCGCCCAGATGACGGCCACCAGCAGCACCTCGCTGCGCATGATGCCCCCGGGGATCATGCCGCCCACGATCATCCAGTTCAACGCCTCCAACGTGCCGGTCACCCAGGTCACGCTCTCGAGCCGGACCATGCCTGAGCAGAAGATCTTCGACTACGGCGCGAACTTCATCCGCATGCGCCTGTTCACCATCCCCGGCCTTTCCACCCCGGCCCCCTACGGCGGCAAGAACCGCCAGATCACCATCGACGTCAACCCCGAGGCGATGAACGCCAAGGGCCTGGCCACCACCGACCTGATCAACGCCCTGCAGGCCGCCAACCTGATCATCCCCTCGGGCACGGCCCGGGTGGGCACGCGCGAATACTCGGTGCAGATGAACTCCAGCCCGCTTTCGGCGGAGGAGTTCCAGAAGATCCCCCTGACCGTCAGCACGGGCCAGGCGGTGCTGCTGGGCGACGTGGCCCGGGTCTACGACGGCTACGCCGACCAGACCAACATCGTGCGGGTCAACGGCAACCGGGCCACCTACCTGGCCATCCTCAAGCACGCCGACGCCTCCACCCTGGCGGTGGTGGACGCCACCCGGGAGATGCTGCCGATGATCCGGGCGGCGGCCCCGGAAGGCCTGGAGATGCGCATGGACTTCGACCAGTCGACGTTCGTGCGCGCCGCCATCAAGGGGGTGGTGGCCGAGGCGCTGGTGTCGAGCATCCTGGTCTCGCTCATGATCCTGGTGTTCCTGGGCAGCTGGCGCAGCATGGCGATCGTCTGCACCAGCATCCCCATGGCCATCATGGTCGGCATCATCGGGCTGAAGCTCTCCGGCCACACCATCAACATCATGACCCTGGGCGGGCTCAGCCTGGCCATCGGCATGCTGGTGGACGACGCCACGGTGGAGGTGGAGAACATCCACCGCAACCGCGCCATGGGCAAGCCGATCACCGTGGCCATCCTGGACGGCGCCAGCCAGATCGCGGTGCCCGCCATCGTCGCCACCCTGGCCATCTGCATCGTGTTCTTCCCGGTGGTGCTGCTGGAGGGAGCCGCGAGGTACCTGTTCGCGCCCCTGGCGCTGGCGGTGGTGGTCTCGATGCTGGCCTCGTACCTGCTCTCGCGCACCCTGGTGCCCACCCTGGCGCGCATGCTGATGCCCGGCGAGCACCACGCCGGGGCGGGCCGCCTGGACCGCCTCTTCGAGGCCTTCAACCCCAGGCGCGACCGGGCCATGGCCGCCTTCACCGACGCCTACGCGCGGCTGCTGGAAGGGTTCCTGGCCCGCCGGAGGTTCGTCCTGGTCATCACCGGCGGCCTTTGCGCCGTCACCTGCGGCCTGTTCTGGGTGGTGGGCATGGACTTCTTCCCGCAGGTGGACGTGGGGCTCATGAAGCTGCACTTCCGCGCCCCCAGCGGCACCCGCATCGAGGAGACGGAAAGGTACATCGCCCGGGCGGAGGAGCGCATCCGCCAGGTGATCCCGCCGGCCCAGCTGGACACCGTCAACGCCAACATCGGCGTGCCGCCCGGCATCAACCTGGCCTTCGTCTCCACCGACAATGCCGGGCCCATGGACGCCGAGATCCTGATCCAGCTGGCCCGGCGGCACCGCCCCACCCGGGCGTTCATGCAGGCCATCCGCCGCGACCTGGAGCCGGAGTTCCCCGGCTGCACCTTCTACTTCCAGTCCGCCGACATCGTCAGCCAGGTGCTCAACTTCGGCACCGCGGCGCCCATCGACCTGCAGGTGGAGGGCGCCGACCTGGCCAGGGACGAGGCCCTCGCCACCCGCCTGCGCGCCGACCTGAAGGGCATTCCGGGCCTGGCCGACGTGCGCATCAAGCAGGTGATGGACTACCCGGGCCTGAAGCTGGACGTGGACCGCGAGCGGGCCGCCCAGCTCGGCCTCACCCAGCTGGGCGTGGCCAACACCATGCTGATCTCCCTGGCCAGCAACTCCCTGGTCTCGCCGTCGTATTTCCTTGACCCGGTCAACGGCGTCAACTACCAGGTGAACGCCAAGGTGCCTCTCGACCGCATGAATTCGGTCCAGGCCCTGCTCGCCACCCCGGTCACCGGCGGAGCCACGCCCATCCTGCGGACCGACCCGGGCCGGCCGGTCATGGCCGAGCCCGCCGCCCCGGCCCAGACCCTGGGCAACGTGGCCCGGCTGCGCAACATCTCGACACCCAACGAAGTGGACCACATGACTGTCCAGCGGGTGATGGACGTGATGGCCAACGTGGAGGGGCGCGACCTGGGCGCGGTGGTCAGGCAGATCGAGGAGAAGGTGAGGGCCCTGGGGCCGCTGGAGCCGGGGACGGCGATCCGCCTGCGCGGCCAGAACGAGGTGATGGCCAGTTCCTTCCGCAGCCTCGGGCTGGGCATGATCCTGGCGATCGCCCTGGTCTACCTGCTCATGGTGGTGCTGTTCCAGTCCTGGCTGGACCCCCTCATCATCATGACGGCGGTGCCCGGCGCGCTGGCGGGCATCCTGTGGATGCTCGCCCTCACCGGCACCACGCTGAACGTGGAGTCGCTCATGGGCTCCATCATGGCCATCGGCATCGCCACCTCCAATTCCATCCTGCTGGTGAGCTTCGCCAACGACGTGCGCGTCCAGCGGCCGGATCTGGACGCGCTGGGCGCGGCGCTGGAGGCGGGCCGGACCCGCCTGCGCCCGGTGCTCATGACCGCCCTGGCCATGATCATCGGCATGGTCCCCATGGCCCTCGCCCTGGGCGAGGCCGGCGAGCAGAACGCGCCCCTGGGGCGGGCCGTCATCGGCGGGCTGCTGGTGGCGACGGTGGTGACCCTCTTCGTCGTGCCGGTGATCTATTCCCTCCTGCGGGTGAAGCCGCCCACCCGCCACGAGCTCGACGATCGATTCCAGTCAGAACAGCAGGGGAGTGAAGCATGAACGCCCATGGCAGGCCCCGGACCCGCGCTTCCGCCTACGGTGCCGGCATCACCGGGCTTTTGCTGGCCGCGGCCCTCGTGGCCGCCATGCTCGCGCTCAAGAGCCACGACCTGGGCCGGGAGGCCCGGCTGCGCCGGCAGGAGCTGGCGGCGGGCCCGCTGGTGAAGGTCGCGACGGTGGGGCTTTCGGCCCCGCGCCAGACCCTGGTGCTGCAGGGCGAGGCCCTGCCGGTGGTCAGCACCACCCTGTACGCCAAGCTGAGCGGCTTCCTGCGCTCGATCACGGTGGACCGCGGCGACCGGGTGCGGGCCGGGCAGACCCTCGCCGTGATCGACAGCCCCGAGACCGACCGCGACTACCAGTCCCTGCTGGCGGACGCCGAGAACAAGCGGCAGAACGCCAGGCGCGCCGAGGCCCTGGGCAGGGAGGCCCTGCTGTCGGACCGGGACGTGGAGCAGGCCCAGGCCGACGCCCGCATCGCCGAGGCCAGGCTGCAGTCCCAGGGCGTGCTGCTGGGCTACCAGGTGCTGAAGGCGCCGTTCGACGGCACCGTCACCGCCCGCTTCGCCGATCCCGGCGCGCTGGTGCAGAACGCCGCCAACGCCCAGAGCAGCGCCCTCCCCGTGGTCACCATCGGCAGGCTGGACCGGCTCAAGGTGACCCTGTACCTGGACCAGCGCTACGCCGGCCTGCTGCGCCTGGGCAACCGCATCCGGGTGAGACCGTCGGCCCGGCCCGGCGAGTGGGTCGACGCCCGCATCACCCGGGTCAACGGCGAACTGGACCTGCGCACCCGCATGCTGCTGGCCGAAGCCGAGGTGGACAACCGGGACGGCCGCATCGTGCCCGGCAGCTTCGTGCAGACCGAACTGGCCCTGGACCTGCCCCAGCACCTGGAGATCCCCGCCGAGGCGCTCATCGTCAAGGGCGACCAGACCTTCGTGGCCGTGCTGGCCCCCGGCAACCGGGTGGCGTTCCGGGCGGTCACCGTGGGCGAGGAGGAGCGCCAGAAACTGCCCGTGCTGTCCGGCCTCCAGGCGGGCGAGAAGGTCATCGTGAGCCTGGGCGACGCGGCCCAGGAGGGCGGGGTGGTGCGACCGAAAGCTTAGTCTCCCGTGGGGGTGACCGAAGCGGCTTCGATCATCAGGACGACCGTGTGCCTGGGAGCCCGGGTGCGGTGCAGGACGCCCCTGGGCACGCAGATGCCCTGGAACGGATCCAGTTCCACCACCCGGTCCTCCAGGTCGAGGAACAGGTGCCCTTCCAGCACGAAGAACACCTCGTCTTCCAGGTCGTGCTTGTGCCAGTGGAACTCCCCCTCGAACACGCCGAGCCGGGCGACGCAGTCGTTGACCCGGCACAGCGACTGGTTCCACCAGGGCGCCGTGCCCTCCCGGGCCATGCGCCCGGCGTCGAACCTCTCGAGCGGGCCGAACTTGACGTCGGTCTTGATATCGTAGTCCATGGCGGTTCTCCCGGCCCATGGTCCCATCCAGATGGGAGTCCCGCAACGCTCAGAGCGCACGGCGGAACAGGATCTGGGTCTCCAGCATGAGATGGACCTGAAGGCTCTTTTCCATGGACCTTAATGAATTGTTCAGCCTTGCCCGGAGGTTGCGGAACCCGGGGGCGGGGAGGCTGCCGCCGCTGAGGTCGCGCAATCGAAGGAACAGGTCGGTCTCGGCGCCGTGTTCGTCTTCCAGGCTCGCCGCCAGCGGGGATATCCGTTCGGCCCGTCCGCAGTCCCGGGTTTCCAGCAGGCGGGGGAAGAGATGCCGCTCCTCCAGGGCCATGTGGGCGCGGAAGTCCCTGCAGAACCTTCCGATCTCGTCCCGGACCGCCAGAAGGGCGGGATGGTCCTCGCCTTCCAGGAGGACCGCTTCCTCGATGAGCGTTTCCAGCCGGCCCATCTCCACCCGGGCCGGCATGTGGTGCAGTTCGACGATGTGGATGACCAGGTCGGGCAGGGGGGCGTCCTTCCAGCCCTCGATCCCCTGGGCGCCCTGGGTCCAGAGCGGTTCGATCACCCGGCCTCCTGACTGACATTGCTAGACGTCATAATTAAATTATATGGCAAAAGACGTTCCGCGCCGGGAATCTTGTGGCATCTTTTCCCCTCGTCACCAGGATGCCCATGAGCCTGCCCGCCCTTGTCGTCAGCCTCGCCCTCGCCGTCCCGCCCTGCGCCCCGGCTCGCCTCGTGATCGCCCCCGCCGGGCGGGTGGACCTGGGCGAACTGGGGCCCCTGGAGGCCAGGACCCGGGAGTACACGTTCACCAACGCCAGCCCGGCCCCCATCCGTCTGCGGGTCCTGGATCTGGCCCCGGGGGTGAGCGTGGCCGGGCCGGCGCTGCTGGGGCCGATCCCGGCGCGCGGGTCGGCGCTCCTGCGCCTGCGGGTGGACCCCGCGGGCTGGGTGGGGCCCCAGGCGCGCAACGTGCGCCTGGGCACCGACGACCCGGCCCAGGGCACCTACTACCTGCCCATCCGGATGACGGTCCGGCCCGACCTCACGGTGGACGGGGTGCGCCGGGATTTCGGGGACGTGGCCGCCTTCGAAAGCCCGGCGGCGCAGTTCCGTTTCAACCGGGAGACCGGGAAGCCGCTGGCGCTCCGGGTGGTGTCCGGGCTGCCGCCCTACCTGGAGGCGGAGGTGCGGGCCGATGGCCCCCGGGCCCGGCTGGCCTTCACCCTGCGGGCGGACCGGGTGCCCGCGGGGATGCGCCTGGGCCTGGACGTGGTCCGGGTGGAGACCAACGCCCCGCTGCAGCCCGGGTTCGACCTCTACCTGGAGTGGCGGCTGCACCACCCCATCGAGGCGCAGCCCGCGCGGCTGGTGTTCGCAGAAGCGCCCGACACCCTGGAACTGCGGCTCCGGACGCGCGACGGCCGGCCGTTCAGGATCCTGGAGGCGGAGCTGGAAGGGCGGGGATTCTGCGCGGGGCCGCCGTCCGGGACGCCGGCCCCCGAGCAGGCCCTCGTCCTGCGCCGCACCGCCACGGCGCCGGCCAGGGCCACGCTGGTGCTGCGCTGTTCGGGGACGGACGAACCGGTGCGGGTGCCGCTCGCGTATTTGCCTGGGGGCGAGGATGAGAGTGCTATGGTTGTAAATGACATGAACGGCTGAAACCCGGCCGGTTCAAGAGATCCCCGGAGCCTTTCATGATCTTCCTCGCGGTGCTTCTGTTCGTGGGCGGGCTGGCCGCCTGGCGGGCCAAGAAACACATGGGCTTCCCCATGTCCGAGCGGCTCGGCATCATCCATCTGGTCGCCTGGGCCGCCGCGGTGGTGTGCGCGGTGGTGTCCATGGCGGTGGTGGTGGCCCCCGGCATGGCCGGCGTGGTGCTGCTGTTCGGCAAGGTGCAGGAAGAGGCGCTGCCTTCGGGCCTGCACTTCATCAACCCCTTCGCCCAGGTGGCGGAGATGGAGGTCCGCACCCGCAACTACACCATGTCCAACATCACCGACGAGGGCCAGAAGAAGGGCGACGACTCGATCGCGGTCATCACCAAGGACGGGCTCACGGTCAAGCTGGACTGCACCATCTTCTACTCGCTGCAGCAGGCCATGGTGGCGAAGATCTACCGGGACATCGGCCCCGACGTGGAGGACAAGATCCTGCGCAGCGAGATCCGGGCCAGCCTGCGCGACGCCGCCGCGAACCTCGACGCCACCGATCTCTACACCCTCAAGCGGCAGTCCTTCGTGGACCAGGTGACCAAGGACCCTCAAGACGTCCTTCGAGAGCCGCGGCATCAACATGGAGCAGGTGCTGCTGCGCAACGTCATCCTGCCCGACCAGATCACCAAGGCCATCAACGACAAGATCGCCGCAGACCAGGACGCCCAGAAGATGACCTTCGTGCTGCAGAAGGAGAAGCAGGAGGCCGAGCGCAAGCGCATCGAGGCCGAGGGCCAGGCCAAGGCCCAGCAGATCGTTTCCCAGTCGCTCACGCCGCAGATCCTGGAGTACCAGCGCATCCAGGCGCTGCGCTACATCGGCGAGAAGGGCAACCTGATCATCACCAACAGCGGCGCCACGCCGATGATCCAGGTGCCGGCCAGGAAATAGCTACGGTCCGGGCTTGACCGGCCCGGGCTCGGGCAGGGCAGGCTCGGGCCGCACCGGTCCGGGCTCCTTCGGCGCCGGCTGCTTCTCGCCGGGCCTGAGGACGATCCGGATCAGCTTGCCGTCCCGCAGCACGTCGAAGGCCAGCAGGGTTTCCGGCGGCTCCAGCTCCAGCAGGTCCATGAGCTGGGTGTCGCTTTCCACGGCGTGGCCGTTCAGCCCCACGATCACGTCGCCCAGGATGACGTCGGCCAGTTCCACCGGCTCCTTGGCTCCGGGCCGGATGCGCAGGCCGCGGAATCCGGCCCGGTCCGCCAGGCTGCCGGGGGTGACCGAATCCACGGCGATGCCGTGCTTGGCGCCCAGGCTCTGCGGTGGCGGCGGGCGGGAAGGTGACGATGCCCAGTTCCGGGCGGTGCAGCTGGCCCTTGGCGATGAGCACGGGCACCACCCGGTTGAGGGTGTCCACCGGGATGGCGAAGCCGACCCCGGCGCTGATGCCGGTGGTGGTGCGGATGGCGGTGTTCATGCCGATGAGCCGCCCGGCCCGGTCCAGCAGCGGGCCGCCGGAATTGCCGGGGTTGATGGCCGCGTCGGTCTGCACCGCGTCGACGATGTGGGTGCCGAAGCCGGTGAGGATGTCCCGGCCCAGGGCCGAGATGACGCCGGCGGTGAGGGTGTGGTCCAGGCCGAACGGGTTGCCGATGGCCATGACCATCTGGCCCACCTGCAGGTTGGCGGAGGTGCCCAGGGGCAGCGGGCCGCATCTGCTCCAGCGGGGCGAACACGTGCAGCACGGCGATGTCCAGCGTCAGGCTGCGGCCGATCACCAGGGCCTTGTAGGTCTTGCCGTCGGTGAGGGTGACCTGGAGCTCCTCGGCCTCGCCGCGCGGGCCCGCCGGAGGGGTCGTCCACGGTGATGACGTGGTGGTTGGTCGACCACGTGGCCCAGGTTGTCCCAGACGAAGCCGGTGCCCGAGGCCGGCGGCACCTGGTAGCGGTTGCCGGTGCGGTTGTCCTCCAGGTACCACTTCTTGGTGATGGAGGAGATGAACACCACCGAATGGCGCGCGCCCTTGAACACCGCGACCCGGGCGGCCTCGGTGGCGGAAAGCGCCGGCGGGCCGGGTGGGGGTGCGCGGCCCGGCCAGCTTGCGGTTGGTCTCGATGGCTTCCCGCTCGGGGGCGGTCAGTTCCTGCGTGGGCCGCTCGTACTGCGCCATGAGCGCGCCGGCGGGCGCGAGCCCCGCGAGCGCGGCCCAGCGCCGCGCGTTGCGACTGCCGTGCCCGCTCCCGCCATGTCCGCTCCTCCGATGTCCGCAATGATATCGCGGGCCCTTCTGTTTTCGCCCTTTTTCCGCCATTCTGGGAGCATGTCGCACCCCATGGATCCCTATCTTCGCACCGCCGGACGGACGCATCTTCAGCTGCTTCCCGGAGGCCGAGGCGCGCGCGGGGCAGCGGCGCATGGCGGAGCTGGTGGCGGATTCCATCCAGGCCGGGGCCGAGCGCTTCGAGGCCTGGAAGCGGGCCGGGGCGGACCGCGAGCAGCCGCCCGGACGCCATGCTCCAGGCCATCGAGGCCGGCACCGGCACCGGCAAGTCCCTGGGCTACCTGGTTCCGGCCCTGGCCTCGGGGCGCCGTCCGGTGGTGGTGGCCACCCGCACCAAGCAGCTCCAGCGCCAGCTGCTGGAGGAGGACCTGCCGCGCGCCCGGGGCATCCTGGGCCGCGCCGTGCAAGGCGGTGCTGGCCAAGGGCCGCAGCAACTACCTCTGCAAGACCGCCTGGGAGGCCCTGGAGGCCCATCCGCCCGGCGGAGTTCACCATGTCCGACCACGGCCTGTGGCTGGCCCTGCCGCGCTGGGCGCGGGAGACCCGGACCGGCGACCGGGAGGAGCTGGGCCGCTACGGCGAAGGGGAATCGGAGCTGTGGGACAAGGTCAACGCCCGGGCCGAGCGCTGCACCGGGCGCCAGTGCCCGCGCTTCGAGGAATGCCACCTCACCCGGCTGCGCCAGGAGATCCTGGAGGCCGACCTCGTGGTGGCCAACCACGCCCTGCTGCTGGCGGACCGGGTGCTGCGCGAAAGCGCCTTCGGCCAGGTGCTGCCGGACGCGCCGGTGCTGATCCTGGACGAGGCCCACGAGATCGAGGAGCAGCTCACCGAGAGCTGCGCCGAGCAGTGGTCGAACCGGGCCATGACCCTGCTGTTCCGCGACCTGGCTCGAGGCGTCCGCCAAGGAGGCCGAGGCCGCCGCCCTGGACGCCCTGCTGCCGCCCTGGCAGGACGCCTGGGACGCCCTGCTGGCCGACGTGCCCATGGGCAGCGGCACCTTCGGCTTCGACGACGACCGGCTGGGCCTGAAGCCCCTGGCCGACGCCGTGGGCGCCTGGGTGGAGGCGGGCCAGGCGGTGTGGAAGGAGGCCAGGCGGCTCGCCGCGCGCCGGGTGGACGGCAACCCCGAGGACCTGGCCTGGCGCAAGGCTGGCCGAGCGCATCGGCCTGGCCTTCTCGCGCATGGAGCAGATCTTCGCCCAGCCCGAGGGCTGGGTCTCCACCATCAGCCGGGAAGGGCCCGCCAGACGGTGCTCGTTCAAGGCCAACCCGGTGGACGTGCGGCCGTTCTTCCACCAGCACCTGCGCCGGGGCTTCGAGACCGTGATCCTCACCTCCGCCACCCTGCGCGACGGCCGCGGCTTCAACGGCCTGAAGCTGCGCCTGGGCCTGCGCGACGACGAGGCGGAGCGCAGCCGGCACGTGGAAAGCCCCTTCGATTTCCCCACCCAGGGCCTGCTGTTCATCCCGCCGGACCTGCCGGCGCGCCGGCCCGGGCGGGACGCCGTGGGCGACCCGGCCTGGGTGGAGGCCAGCCTCGCGGCCATGGAGCGGCTCATGCGCGCCAGCCGCGGCCGGGCCCTGGTGCTGTTCACCAGCCGGAAGATGCTGGCGGCGTTCCGGCCCCGGCTGGAGGCGGCGCTGCCCGGCATGACCTTCTTCGTCCAGGGCGAGGGCATGACCCGCTCGGCCATGATGGAGCGGTTCCGCCGGACCCCCCAGGCCGCGCTGCTGGGGCTGGCCAGCTTCTGGCAGGGGGTGGACATGCCCGGCGAGGCCCTCAGCCTGGTGATCGTCACCGCCCTGCCGTTCACCCCGCCCGACGACCCGGTGCTCCAGGCCCGGGTGCGCGAGGCCGACGCCAGGCAGCAGGGCCTGGGCTTCATCGGCATCCAGGTGCCGCAGATGACCCTGAAGCTCAAGCAGGGCATCGGCCGGCTGATCCGCACCCGCACCGACCGGGGCGCCGTCTGCATCCTGGATCCGCGGCATGATGCTGCCCCACGAGGACCCCAACGGCAAGCGCTACGCCGCCCAGGTGCGCGCGGCGCTGCCGCCCTTCCCCCTGAGCCGGGACTGGGCCGAGGTGGAGGCTTCCTGCGCTCCCTCTAGCCCCAATACCGTTCACTTTGGGTACACCACTCTAACATCTGGCACATAGCGCCGGTTGCATACAACCGTACGCGGGCGGAGATGCCAGTTGCACATCTTCCGCTTCACGCCTCTTGGATTCTGTCGAGTGCGGCTTGAACTGACCCGTTCATCCAGGATTTCCAGCAGCACGGCTTCGTGAAATGCGCGCCTTGCCCGAGGGGGGGAGAGCCGCTACCAGCGGCAACTTCCTGCGGACCACGCGGACTGCATGTATGAACGATAAGCAGTCTGGATCCACTCCACCTCGAAGCGCCGCTTCATGCATCAGTCCTCGGACCGCAAAGTGGGCCATCACAAGGCCATAGAATTCCTGCCGGACCAGGTCCGGGGTCCGGCTGCGCAGCAGAGTCTGGCGACCTCGTAGGTGGGTCTTCAACTCGTCGAAAGCGGATTCAATTTCCCAGCGCTCATGGTAGAGGGCAGCCAAATCCTTTGCTGGCGCCTGTTTCGGGTCAAGGATGGTCGTGACCAAGCGGTAGAGTTGGTCCTCATCAGGTGGCTGGCTAGGGGCCGGGACTCGGCCATCCAGTTCGTATTCCACCACCCTGATCTTCAAGCTCACATCCTGCAGTTTGCGCTTTTGCCTGTAAGCATGGATGGTTGTGAGGAAGGAGCCATCTTCGAGTTCTTGCTCCCGCACAAATTTATTTGTGGATTTGATACGCCATAACAGATCAGCTCCGGTCGCCTGGGCTTCTTGCCAAAGGGTGAAGCTATAGAAGCCGCGGTCTGCAAGGCATAGCATGCCCTTCCTCAGGAAGGGCAGCACCTCCCTCGCAAGCACAGATTCATGTGTCGTGATTGGGCCCATGCGGGTCCCGAACAGAATATGGGTGCCACTTTCGACAAGGGAAGCGAACCGGATTTGCGGGAACGCGCTCGTCCCCCTGCTCGCGCTGGGACGCCCAAAGGCCGCCTCGTTCTCGGGTTCATCGGGGATATCCAAGGTGCTGCCGTCGATGCTGACCAGTCGCCAATGCCGAAACCAAGCGCCCTGTGTGGATTCCGTGGCGACGGGGTGAACAACTTCGTCATGCAGCAGTTGAAGTGCCTCCCATCCAAGTCGGGATCGGGCCTGGGAAATCCCGGACTTCCCAGCCACCTTGACCTGGGTACCCGTTCCCATCAGCCATTGGACCCCTTCCAGCAGGCAGCGCAGGACTTCGCGCGTGGATGCTTGCGTAAACAGTGCCAAGGCAATGACATAGTAGATCACGACGTGGGCAGGGAGGTCCCGGTTGCGAACGCTCGTCTTATGAGTCCGCTTTAGCACTTCCTCGATGCGCTCCGGAGGGAACATCCTCGCCACCACCCCGAGGGTGATGTAGTCGGAGATCCTGCTCCCACCTTCCAGTTTGGCTACCGTCCTGGCCATAGTTGTGCCCGCCTATAAAAATAGGCATTTTGATGGCCATGTCAATACTTAAATGAACGGTATTGCCTCTAGCCCGGGTTCCGCACCAGCTTCGCAACAATCGGCTTACGAGGCCCTGTGGACCTCGTAAGCCGATTGTTTACGGTACCCTGTTCGAGAAAGGGCCGATTTAGGCACTAAATTTTTTCTTAATACCATTGACAATATTGAGTATTAACCGATATTAGGGTCACGATGTTCATCAAGCGTACGGTCGCCAAATATGGGGAGAAGACCTACGTCAACCACCTGTTGGTTGAATCGGTGAACACGCCGGCCGGGCCGCGGCACAAGGTCATCTGCAACCTCGGCCACATGGATCCGGGCCCCAAGGAGGAGTGGCTCGATCTCGCCGATCGCATCCAAGCGGCTCTGGGTGGCCAGCCATCGCTGTTCCCGGATCCTCGGGTCGAGGAGGCCGTGCGCCAGGTGCGCACCCGCCAGGCCAAGCACAGCCAGGTGGAGGTGGCAGCCGAGGACCCGCTGGCGGGAGAAACCGCGGTGCCCGACGTGGTGCCGGTCAAGACATCAGGCGTGCAGATCCAGGACGTCCGGGAAGTGGGACCGCTGCACGTGGCGCATCAGATCTGGCAGCGGCTGGAACTGGACGCCGTGCTGAAGACGGTGGGGCTGTCCATTCCGGCTCGCCAGCTGACCGAGGTGATGACCCTGAACCGGCTGATCCATCCGGCCTCCGAGCTGGCGATGGTGGATTGGGCCGGCCGGGTGGCCATCGCCGACGTGCTGGCCACCGATCCCGCGAAGCTCAACGAGGACAAGTTCTACCGGAACCTGGACACGCTGCACGGCAAACGGGTGGAGATCGAGCGGGAACTCCACTCGCGGGAGAAGTCGCTGTTCAACCTGCAAGGCCAACTGCTGCTCTACGACCTGACCAACACCCACTTCGAGGGCCAGGTGGAAGCGACCCCCAAGGCCAAGCGCGGGCACAACAAACAGATGCGCACCGACTGCAAGCAGGTGGCGATGAGCCTGATGCTGGATGGCGATGGCTTCCCCATCGGCCATGAGATCTACGACGGGGCCACCATCGACGGGACCACTGTGGCAGCCATGCTGGACGCGCTGGAACAGCGCACGGGCCTCGAAGGCGGGCTGACCGTGGTCATGGATCGGGGCTTCGCCAGCCAGAAGAACCTGGATCTGGTCCGTGCCCGCAAGTATCACTACCTGGTGGCCGGTTTCCAGAACCAGCGCGGTCCCCTGCTGGATGAGTTCGAGCGGTTGGATGATTGGAGCGATCTGCAGCCGAGCGCCATGAAGGTGCCGATCCAGATCAAGCGGATCGAGCAGGGCGAACTGGCTTACCTGCTCTGCGTGAGCCCGGCCCGGGCCGAGAAGGATCGGGCGATCCGGGAGCGCCAGGAGAAACGGCTGGTGAAGGATCTCGAGAAACTGGGCGAGCGGGTGCGGCAGGCCCTGGAGAAGGGCCACCCGCTGAGTGATGCGGACCTGTTCGAACGGATCGGCCGGCTGCGGGAACGCTACCCGAGGGCAGCCCGCTACTACGCCATGGAACGCACGGACGGCCTCCTGGCCTGGCCAGTGAAAGAGCCGCAGCGCGCCCGGGCGACGCAACTGGACGGGGCCTATTTCCTGAAAACCTCGCGGAAGGACCTGGCCGCCGAGGAGATCTGGAGAACCTACATGGTGCTGACCCGGGTCGAGTCGGCCTTCCGCGACCTCAAGGGGGCATTGGACATGCGGCCCATCTACCACCGCAAGGAAACCCGGGTGGAGACCCACATATTCCTCTGCGTCCTGGCCTACCACCTCCAGGCGGCCATCGAACATCTCCTCCAGCAGGCGGGAGACCACACCAGCTGGGAAACCCTGCGGGAAGAATTGAGCACCCACCACGTTGCCACCGTGGTCATGCCAACGGCAGATGGCCGCAAAATCGCCATCCGCCGTGGCAGCATTCCCGAGCAGCGGCCCAGGGAGATCTATCGCCTCCTGGGCATCCCGGGCGACCCGATGAAGCCGATCAGGACCTGGGTCTGACGAACCTGGTTTCCGGCACCATAGGGACTAATTTCGGCCCTCGGGGTTGGAAACAAAGCTGGTTAGTGACTTTCGTGCGGAACCCGGGCTAGTTTTCCGAGGCGTCCGTTGTTCCGCCCGTCGTGCCTTGCGGTCGGCTTCGGGTCCCGGGTGTCTGCGCCGACCCACCGGCGCGTGATCCGCTTGGCCCCTCCTCGCTCAGCTCCGGGGGGGCCAAGCGGTCACGCTGCTCCTTCCCCCCAGGGCCGGGTCGAATCGTCTTCGTTCCAATGAACAAAATTCAAAACAACTGTCTTGGGACCGTGGGCATTCCAGGGAGTGACCTCCTCGCCCCCCTGCCGCCAACCGAAGGAACCCCCAACCCAGGCGGGGAAGGACAGCGTGAGACCTTGGCGCACGCGCAGGAGGCGAAGCCGACGAGCAGGTACGATCGGCACGATCCACAGACAGGAGGTGAAAATCCAGACCTGGGGCCCCAAACGGAGGGAACCCAACACCGACGAGACAAGGGCGTGATCCTGGAGCACCAGGTGTAGTCAGACCCATCGGAAAGGAGGAAGCGTTGCAAGGCAAGAAGATCCATAAAGATGTGAAGGCTGGGCAAGGCCAATCCGGGTTCCGGGAGGGGCGACCCGCGAGGGCATGTCCGATGGAAGTCATAGGTGTGCAACCGTCCCGAACGAAAGTGAAGCGTCGTAAGGCTTTCTCTGAAGGGGGTGAGCTGGCTGCCAGCAGCAACGCCCTATTTCCGTTAGCCCTCGGAGAGAGTAATGACGACGGGATGGCTGCAAAGTCTGTGGATCTTATCCGAGGAGCTCTGCCGGGTTCCGAGCGATCGGTAGGCCGTACAACGAGAGAAGGAAAGCCGACGGCCCGGCAGAGCAACGAGAACCGCGCAGTACCCGAACGGCCGGCGAAAGTCGGCTCCAACCCGGGAGATCAAGCCGCATCGGCGTTCCGCCCCGAGTTTAGGGAAGGCGGTTCCGGTCAACGAACAAGCGATACAACCGGCATTGCCTTTCGATACAGCCGAAGAGTCCGTGCAAACGGACAACGCCGCCAGAATGGACCCTCAGCCTAGAGGGCCTGGCCTGAGCGCGGAGCCGAAGTCGGAGGACAAATACGAGTATGTAGAGCTGGTGACGATGGAATCAGCCACGCGGTTTCTCGCGATGGCCTTCCAGAACGTAGCGTCAAACAAGGGAGCCGCAGGCCCGGATGGCCGGAGCATTGAGGAAGTGCGCAAGCACCTTCCAAGGCTTCTGCCCAAACTGACCAAGGCTCTGCTCAAGGGCACCTACCAGCCGGGGAACATCCGCCGGGTATGGATACCCAAGGGCGGGGGCGGTCAGCGGGGTCTGGGGATTCCCAACGTGGTCGACCGCGTGGTCGCTGAAGCCGTACGGCTGTTGCTTGAGCCGTTATACGAGCCGACGTTCCACGATCAAAGCCATGGTTTCCGACCCGGACGAAGCTGCCAGACGGCCATCGCCCAGGCCAAAAGCATCATGGAAGAAGGCTACGAGTGGGTGGTGGACCTCGATCTGGAGAAATTCTTTGATCGGGTCAACCATCAGCGCCTGATGGCCCGGCTGGCAGAGCGGGTGAAAGATAGGCGTCTGCTCGTGCTTATCGGCCGGATGCTCAAGGCTGGGGTGGTCATGCCGGATGGTGTGGTGGTGAGCAATGAGGAAGGCGTACCGCAAGGTGGGCCCCTCTCCCCGCTGCTCAGCAATGTCGTCCTCGACGAGCTTGATATTGAGCTGGCGAGGCGAGGCCACCGCTTTGTTCGTTATGCGGACGACTGCAATATCTACGTCCGCAGTGAACGTGCAGGGATTCGAGTCATGGCGAGCATCAAGGACTTCATCGAAAGGCGCTTGCGCCTGAAGGTGAACGAGAAGAAGAGCGCCGTGGCCCGCCCGGAAGAACGGCACTTTCTCGGCTTCCGCCTCCGGCGCGACCCGCTGGAAGGGGAAATCGAGGTGCTGCTGTCGAAACGCTCGAAAGAGCGGCTCGCGGTCCGGATCCAGGAACTGACGCCGCGCAACTGGGGGAAATCACTCCGCGAGTGCATCCGCCAGATCAACGGCTACCTGAAAGGCTGGATCGGGTTCTTTGGGATCTGCACGAAAGGAGAGGAAATGACGCTACACGCAGTTGACGCCCACATCCGACGTCGGTTGAGGGCGATCCAACTGAAGCACTGGAAGTCCAAGCGAACAATCGCAATCCGGCTGATTCGACTGGGTGCGAAGACCAAAACTGCCTGGCGCAGCGTCTACAGTGGCCGCAAGTCACTATGGGCACTAAGCCATTGCTCTGCTGCGGACCGGGGACTCTGCAACGCGTATTTCGCCGAACGGGGGCTCGAGTCCGTGCAAGACCGGTGGAGGCTGAAACAACCAAGCATCGTTGCCCCAGGGCCAGAAAACCAGGGCCCCGGGATAGGAGAGGTCGTAAACCGGCCGGTGCGGGGGTCATAACCCGTCATCCCGAAGAGCCGTATGTGAACAGCACTTGTACGGTTCTGTGAGAGGTGCCCCCGGGTAACCGGGGGCGCCTACTCGAGTGCGGCAAGGCTCTCACGCACCGGTGGGTCGGCGCACCCGCGCGGAACCCCAACCCAACCGCAAGGCACGACGGGCGGGACAACGGACGCTGCGGTAAAACCAGATCAGGCCAGGCGCAGCACCATCACGCCGGAGGCGATGGCGCAGACCATGGCCACCCGGCGCAGGCCGACCGGCTCCTTGAGCACCAGGGCCGACAGGGCCACCGCGAACAGGATCGAGGTTTCGCGCAGCGCCGCGACGATCGCCACCGGGGCCACCGTCATGGCCCATAGGGTGGTGACGTAGATGGCGATGGCGACGGCCCCGCCGCCCAGCCCCAGGTAGCGGCGCCGGGCCGCGTAGCGCAGGAACTCGGCCCGGCCGGAGGCGCAGGCCCAGGCGAGCAGCGGCACCGAAGTGAACACGTAGACCCACAGGCAATAGGACACCGGTGTGCCCGAGCGGCGCACGCCCAGGCCGTCGATCAGGGTGTAGCAGGCGATGAGCACCGCGTTGGTCAGGGCGAGGCCGATGCCGGCGGCCCGAGAGCGCAGGGACGAGGCGGCCATGCAGAGGATGCCGGAGCTGATCAGCGCGACCCCGACCCAGGCGGGGCCGGACAGCCGCTCGCCGATCACCATCCAGCTGGTCAGGGCCACCAGCATCGGCGCGGTGCCGCGCATGATCGGGTAGGTCTGGCTCAGGTCGGCCACGTGGTAGGCCTTGGCCACCACGGCGTAATACCCGACCGAGCAGGCGGCTGAAGCGATGATGAAGGGCCAGGCGGCGGGGGCCGGCCGGGCCAGGAACGGCAGGGCCAGCGCGCCCAGCAGGCCCGCCGTCCCGGTCATCAGGATGGTCATGTACAGCTTGTTCTCGGCGCCCTTGATGACCGCGTTCCAGCTGGCGCTCAAGGACGCCGAGAACAGCATGATGGCGATGACCGGGAAGGGCATGCCCCCATGTTAGGCGCTATCGCTGCGCAAAGCGGTCGATTCCGGCAGGTTCCCGGGCCAGCCCGCTCCTTTCCCATTGATGCAGCAGGACGAACCCTCCGGTGCATGCCAAAGCCACCAGGGCAGTGACCAGCCAGGACAGATCGCCGCCGGTCTTGTGCCTGGTCCCGTGGCAGGGGCGGAGGCGGATCTGCGGGCTGCCCGGGAACTGCGCGAGGCCCTCTACCGCCTGGCTTGCGCCTGCGTTCACCACGAGGTGTTCGAGGCCCAGGACCTCGCCGTCGTCAACCGCTGGGCAGCCGAGCCCCAGCCGATTCCCCAGCTCGGAGCCCAAGGCCTTTCCTGGATCGGTCGTGGCGTGCGCGCGGGTCTCGCCGCCGTGGCGCAGGATGGCGTGGAACTGTTCGGCGGGCCGCTGGCGACGAGGGTGCGGAAATGCGCCAACGAGGGCTGCGCCATCCTTTTCGTCGACACTTCCCGTTCGGGTCGGCGGCGCTGGTGTTCCATGTCGGCCTGCGGCAACAAGGCCAAGGTGGGTGCGTTCCGCCGGAGGCAGCGGGGCTAGGAGCCCGACTACGTATTAGAAGGCCTCCAGACGTCGCCCTTCGGGTGATGGCAGCGGCCACGGCAATCCCGCGTTACGCTCGGCGAACGATTATCCAAATCGCTCACCTCGCGTGCCTTGTCTTGCCATGGCCGGTGCCATCATCGCGGGGCCTTCTAATACGTAGTCAGGCTCCTAGACGAAGACCTGAAATACCCCGTTGCTCAGCAGCATGCCCCGCCCCGTGAAGCGCAGCCAGTCCCCCTCCCGCACCAGCAGCCCGCCCGCGATGAAGCGCGTCAGCTGGGCCTCCCAGGCGTCCACCAGGGGCACCAGACGGAGCGCCGCCGCCCTCGCCCTCAACTCCTCCCAGTCCACCCCCCGGTGCATGCGCAGGCCCAGCAGCGGGATCTCCGCCAGCGCTTCGGCCGCGTCCAGCTCCTGCACTTCGGCCGTGCCGCGGCCCTCGGCCCAGGCGGGGATCACGCCGCTTTCGGTCCAGCGCCAGCGGCCCAGCTGGGACGCGGCGCTGGGGCCGAGGCCCAGGTAGGGGCGGCGCTCCCAGTAGCGGCTGTTGTGCCGGGAGGCCTGGCCGGCGGCTGCGTAGTTGCTGATCTCGTAGGGCTGCAGGCCGATGCAGCGGCAGCTCCTTCTGGAGCGCTTCGAACACGTCCGCGGTCTCGTCCTCGCTGGGCAGCGCCAGCCTGCCGCTTTCCACCTGGGCCCGCAGCGGGCAGGCCTTGTCCAGGTCCAGCAGGTAGATGGAGAGGTGGTTGGCGCCGGCGGCGGCCAGGGTGCGGGCGTCGCCCAGCACCCGGTCCAGGTCCTGGCCGGGGATGCCCACCATGAGATCCGCGCTGATGCGCCTGAAGCCCGCCGCCCGGGCCCAGGCGAGGGTCTCCAGGGCGGTGCGGCCGTCGTGGATGCGCCCGAGCCGGACCAGCAGGTCGTCGTCCAGGGTCTGCACGCCCAGGCTGATCCGGTCCCAGCCCAGGGCCCGCGCGGCTTCCAGCCAGGGCCGGTCCAGGGTGCCGGGGTTGGCCTCGAGGGTGGCCTCCTCCAGGGCGCCGAGGTCGAAGGCCGCGAAGACGCTCCGGGTGAGCTCCGCCAGCGCCCCGGCGCCCAGCAGGGAGGGGGTGCCGCCGCCCAGGTACAGGGTGTCCACCGCCGGGCGGCCCAGGCCCTCGCCCCACGCCTCCAGCTGGCTGCGCAGCCGGGCCAGCACCGCCGCCCGCGGGGCCTCGTCCCGGGTGGTGACGAAGGAGCAGTAGGTGCATCGGTCGCGGCAGAACGGCCAGTGCAGGTACAGCCCCAGGGGCTCCCGCCGGGCCGCTTCGCCCAGCGCCGGAAGGTGGGGCAGCAGGGCTTCGATCACACGTCGAACTGGGCGTCGATGGCCTCGCACCAGAAGTGGTAGGTCATCATGTGGATCTCCTGGATCCGGGCGGTGACCTCGCTGGGCACCACCAGGGCGTCGTCCACCAGTCCCTTCAGGCGGCCGCCGTCCCGGCCCAGGAGGCCCAGGGTGCGCATGCCCAGTTCCCTGGCGGCGGCCACGGCGTGGACCACGTTGGGGCTGTTGCCGCTGGTGGAGATGCCCACCAGGAGGTCCCCGGGGCGGCCCAGCGCCTCCACCTGGCGCGAGAACACCCGGTCGAAGCCGTAGTCGTTGCCGATGGCGGTGAGGGCGGAGGTGTCGACGGTCAGGGCGATGCCGGCCAGGGCCCTGCGCTCCTTCACGTAGCGCCCGGTGAGCTCGGCGGCGAAGTGCTGGGCGTCGGCGGCGCTGCCGCCGTTGCCGCAGACCAGGATCCGGCAGCCGCGCCTGAGCCGCTCGGCCATGTCCGCGGCCTGGGCCAGGATGTGCTCGGCTTCCGTCTCGAAGAAGGCCCGCTTGAGGGCGACGGCATCCTCGACATGCTGGAGTAGGAGGTTTTTCATGGCTGATCCCGTTCAGAAATTCCAGTGTGCCCCGGGAATCGCCCATTGCCTACCACCCATCCGCCCGGCTTCTGGGATACTGGGTCCCGGGAGATGATCTATGGAAGCCTTCGGCGACAACCTGGACCTCAGCGTGATGGATCAGCTCCTGAACCTGGACGACGGGGAGCTTGGTTTGCTGAAGGAGATGCTCGGGCTGTTCACGGCCGACACCCCCGACCGGATCCGCGCCATCGAGGCCACGCTGGCGTCGGGGGACCTGGCGGACATGGCCGACGTGGCCCATGCCATCAAGGGCGCGGCCGGCACCATGGGCGCGCCCAGGCTGCGGGCCATCGCGGCCGAACTGGAGGGATCCGGCCGCAAGGGCAGCTTCGGGGTCGATCCCGCCTTGCTGGTGGAGCAGCTCAAGGAGACGTACGCCGATGCCCTGGTGGCCCTGGAGGCCTTCATCAGCCAGCGCGAATCACTCGGTTGACGAGTCGTAGGTCTTGAACGCGAAGCCTTTGGGGGGAGGCTGGTCGCTGATCTGCACCCGCCCGGAGCGGTCCACCCACTGGTAGAGCCGGCTCGGCGGGCGGGCTGGGCCGGCTGACGCATCCGCCTCCAGGTTGCCTGCTGGCTTGGCCGCGCCCTCTTCCACCTCGAACCCGCCGCGTCCCTTCTTGAGCAGCGCCATGGAGCCGGCGGCGCCGGGATCGGGCTGCACCAGCTTCCTGCTGTAGAGTTCCAGCACCCGGGGCACGTAGGCCCGGGTCTCGGCGTAGGGAGGGATGCCTCCATACCTGGTGACCGCGCGTTCCCCGGCGTTGTAGGCCGCCACCACCCGGGTGAGGTCGCCCTTGAAGTTGTCGCTGAGCCAGCGCAGGTATTTGACGCCTCCGGTGATGTTCTGCCGCGGGTCGAACGGGTCGACCACGCCGAAGCGCTCGGCGGTCTGGGGCATGAGCTGCATCAGGCCCAGCGCCCCGGCCCGGCTAGCGCGCCCTGGCGTAGAAGGCGCTCTCGGCCTGGATCACCGCCCGGGCCAGGATGCGGGTCGACCCCTTCGGCGACCGAGATGCTGTCCACCATTTCAAGCAGTTCCGGACTGCGCAGGACCTTGGCCATCTCCGACCGGCTCATGGCCAGGCGCACATGGCCCACCCCCACGTGGCGCAGGGTGAGGCCCTGCCCCTGGACATAGGAGGGTGGCATGTTATTAATGATAATATTACCGTTGCGATCATTGTAGGTGTAGAGGTAGGTCAAGCCGGGCTTGGCCGTCCCGGCCTGCAGGGCGACGACGGCCATGAAGGCCAGGAGCAGCGGTGGCGGTCTCATTAATTCATTATCCAGGCACCAGTATGGGGCTTTCAAGCTTCCGGCGCCCGTGCGGGATCAGGGCAGCCACTTCACATCCTCGACCCCGGCCAGGGCGTTGGCCGCCCGGGCCAGGGCGAACAGCCAGTCGCTGAGCCGGTTCAGGTAGACGATCACCTCGGCCGGCACCTGTTCATCCGCGTCCAGGGCCACCACTTCGCGCTCGGCACGCCGGCAGACCGTGCGCGCCCAGTGGCCGTAGGCGGAAGCGGGGCAGCCGCCGGGCAGGACGAAGTGGGTCATGGGGCCGGTCCAGGCCGGTCAGGCGGTCGATGTCCGCCTCCATGTCCGGGATGGGCCAGGTGGGATGGGTGAGGCGCCGCTCCAGCTTGCCGGCCTGGCTGGGGGAGGCGGCGAGCACGGCGCCCAGGGCGAACAGGTCGCGCTGGACCAGGCCCAGGGGCTCGGCGATGCCCAGCCGGGGATCGGCCTGCAGCGCCAGCACGCCCAGGATGCTGTTCAGCTCGTCCAGGGTGCCGTAGGCGGCCAGCCGCGGATGGCACTTGGCCACCCGCTCCCCGCCGAACAGCCCGGTGGTGCCGGCGTCTCCGGTGCGCGTGTAGATCTTCATCTGGGCTCCTGTTCGAAGCGCCGGCTCCAGGCCGCGGTGTCCGCGCGCCACTCGGCCAGGGAAGCCAGGTCGGCCGGATCCAGGATGCCCTTTGCGCCCGGCCCGGGCGGCCAGGTCGTCGAAGGTGGCCAGCACCCGCAGCGGCACCCCGGCGGCACTGAACGCGGCCTCGGCCCGGGGCAGGCCGTAGCTGAACAGGGCCAGGACCTGAGCACCTGCGCGCCCTCGCGGCGCAGCGCCTCCACGCACTTGATGCTGGAGCCGCCGGTGGAGATGAGATCCTCGATCAGCACCACCCGGTGGCCCGCGCCGGCGGGCCCTTCCACCTGGCGGCCCATGCCGTGGGTCTTGGGCTCGGGGCGCACGTAGGCCATGGGCAGGCCCAGCTGGTCGGCCACCATGGCGGCCCAGGGGATGCCCGCGGTGCTGGTGCCGGCGATGAGGGTGGGCGCGCAGCAGGGCGGCCGCTTCGGCCAGGGCCGCCTTGATGCCCGAGCGCAGCGCGGGAAAGCCCAGCAGCTGGCGGTTGTCGCAGTAGATGGGGGACTTGAGCCCGGAGGCCCAGGTGAAGGGGCTGAGCGGGGCGAGGCGCACGGCGCCCGCGTCCAGGAGGCCGGAGGCGACGTCGACCGGTTCCACCGCCGTCAGCCCTTCACCACGATGCTCACCAGCTTGCCGCCGGGGGGCACCACCACCTTGACGATCTCCTTGCCGTCCAGGTGCTGGCGGGCCTCGGGGCAGGCCAGGGCGGCCTTGCTGCGGGCCTCCTCGGTGGCGCCGGCGGGCACCAGCGACCCGGCCCCGGACCTTGCCGTTGACCTGCACCACCACCGTCACCTCGTCCGCCGTGAGCCAGGCGGGATCCGCTTCGGGCCAGGCGGCGTGCATGCACAGGCCCCGGCCGCCCAGGCGGGTCCAGAGCTGCTCGGCCAGGTGCGGCGCGGCGGGGGACAGCATCAGGGTGAGGATCTCCAGGGCCCGCTGCAGGATGGCGTCCCGGTGCGGGGCATCGCCTGGGCAGGTCGGCCAGGGCGTTGGCCAGCTCCATGAGGCTGCTCACCAGGGTGTTGAACTGGTAGCGGTGGCTCAGGTCGTCGGTGACCTTGTGCAGGGTCTGGTGGATCTTCACCAGCAGGGCCTTCTCTTCGGCGGTGAGCTGCTCCTTGGGCGGGATCGGCGCCGCGGCCGGGGCGTGCTCCTCCACCATGCGGGTGATGCGCTTGAGGAAGCGGGTGGCGCCCTCGATGCCTTCGAACCCGGTCCAGTCGATCTCCTTCTCGATGGGGGCGGCGAAGATCATGAACAGGCGCAGGGCGTCGGCGCCGTAGTGGGCGATCACCTCGTCCGGATCGACGATGTTGCCCCGGGACTTGGACATCTTGAAGCCGTCCTTGAGCACCATGCCCTGGCAGATGAGCTTCTTGAAGGGCTCGTCCCCGCTCAGCAGGCCCAGGTCGCGCATGACCTTGTAGAAGTAGCGGGCGTAGATCAGGTGCATGGTGGCGTGCTCGATGCCGCCCACGTAGAGGTCCACCGGGGCCCAGGCGTCCGCCTCGGCCTTGGCGAAGGGCTTCTGGTCGTTGGCGGGATCCAGGTAGCGCATCCAGTACCAGCTGGAATCCACGAAGGTGTCCATGGTGTCGGTTTCGCGCCGGGCCGGCCCGCCGCACCTGGGGCAGGCGCAGTCCAGGAAGGAGCGCGAGGTGGTGAGGGGCGAAGCGCCCTTGCCGACGAAGGCCACGTCCTCGGGCAGGCGCACCGGCAGGTTCTCCTCCTTCTCCGGCACCACGCCGCAGTCCGGGCAGTGCACGGTGGGGATGGGCGTGCCCCAGTAGCGCTGGCGCGACAGCCCCCAGTCCTTGAGCTTGAAGGTGACCGCCTTTTCGGCCCGGCCCGCGAGCCTGGCGACCATGGCGTCCACCGCGGCCTCGCTGGTCAGGCCGGTGAATTCGCCGGAATTGACCAGGATGCCCGGCTCCCAGGGGTTCGCGCTCTCGATCACCTTGGGGATGGGGATGCCGTATTTCTGGGCGAATTCGTAGTCGCGCTCGTCGTGGGCCGGCACGCCCATGACCGCGCCGGTGCCGTAGTCCATCAGCACGTAGTTGGCGGCGAACACCGGCACCTTCTCCCCGGTGAACGGATGGATGGCCTCCAGCCGGGAGCGGTGGCCCAGCTTGATGTCGCTGGTGAGGCGCTCCTCCCGGCTCTGGGCCGCCACCTGGTCGCAGAAGGCCTTGAGCGCCGGGATCGGTTTCCGCCGCCTTCTGGATGAACGGATGTTCGGTGGACAGCGCCATGAAGGTCACGCCGTAGAGGGTGTCCAGGCGGGTGGTGAAGACCGAGACTTCCTGGCCGTCGGCCAGGTCGAAGGTGAGCCGGGCCCCCACCGACTTGCCGATCCAGTGCCGCTGCATGGTCTTGACGTTCTCGGGCCAGTCGATCTTGTCCATGTCCGCCAGCAGCTCCTCGGCGTAGCGGGTGATGGCGAAGAAATACTGCTCCATGGGCTTCTGCACCACCGGGTGGCCGGTGCGCTCGTCCTTGCCGTCCACCACCTGCTCGTTGGCCAGCACCGTGCCCAGGGCCTCGCACCAGTTGACGTTGCGCATGGCCCGGAACACGTCGCCGCGCTCCCACATCTTGATGAAGAACCACTGGTTCCACTTGTAGTACTCGGGCAGGAAGGAGGCGATCTCCCGGTCCCAGTCGTAGCTGATGCCCATCTTCTGGATCTGGCCCTTCATCTCCTGGATGTTGGCCCGGGTCCACACGGCGGGATGGATGCCGTTCTTGATGGCGGCGTTCTCCGCCGGCAGGCCGAAGGAGTCCCAGCCCAGCGGGTTCATCACCTGGTCCCCGCGCATGCGCCGGAACCGGGCCACCACGTCGCCCAGGGTGTAGTTGCGCACGTGCCCCATGTGGATCCGGCCGCTGGGGTAGGGCAGCATCACCAGCATGTAGAAGGTCCGGTCGCCGGGTTTCAGCTCCGCCGCTCGGGGCGCGCGGAACGCCTGGGCCTCCGCCCAGCGCTTCTGGATGATCGGTTCCTGCTGCAGGGGCTCAAAGGGCATGGCGGTCCTCACGGCTAAACCCATAGTTTACCGGAGGGCGGGCGCTTTGCCTTGGAAGAATCCGCCTGGCTTGACTGCGGCGTCCGTAGTCCCGGCCGGCGTGGCTTGCGGTTGATTGCGGGTTCCTTGCGGGTGCGCCGACCCACCGGTGCGTGAGAGCCTTGCCGCATGCTCGTCGGCTTCGCCTCCTGCGCGTGCGCCAAGGTCTCACGCTGTGCTTCCCCGCCTGGGGTGGGGGTTCCTTCGGTTGGCGGCATGGGGGCGAGGGCACCGCTCCCTGGAATGCCCAGGGTCCCGGGATGGTTGCTTTTAAGCTTGTTCAATGAAACGAAGACGAATCGACTCGGCCCTGGGGGGAAGGGGCAGCGTGGCCGCTTGCATCGCCCGGAACGCAGCGAGGACGTTGCAAGCGGACCACGCAACAGTGGGTCGGCGCAAGGCCCCGGAACCCGAAGCCGACCGCAAGGCGCGACGGGCGGGACAACGGGCGCCGCAGTCGAGCTAGGGCCGGCGCTTCACCAGCTGGCCGCAGGCGGCCGCCACGTCCTGGCCCCGGCTGCGGCGCACGCTGACGGTGATGTCCCGGGAGGCCAGGAGGGCCAGCAGTTCGCCGATCCGCTGCTCGGTGGGGGGCTGCGAAGCCGGAGCCTTCGTGGGGGTTGAAGGGGATGAGGTTCACCTTGCTGGGGAACTGATGGGCGAAGGCGGCCAGGCGCCGGCCGTCCTCCAGGCTGTCGGTGACGCCCTGGAGCAGGACGTATTCCAGGGTGATCCGTTCGCCGCGCTCCAGCGGGAAGGCCTTGAGCGCCGCTGCCAGGGCCGCCAGGTTCCACGCCCTGTTCACCGGCATGATGCGGTCCCGGTAGGCGTCGGTGGTGGCGTTGAGGCTGAGCGCCAGGCGCGGCCGCCGGCCGTAGGCGCCCAGGCGCTGGATGCCGCTCACCAGGCCGGAGGTGGAGAGGGTGATGCGCCGGGGCGAGATGGCCATGCCCCTGGGGTCGGTGAGCAGGGCGAAGGCGGCCATGACCTGGTCCAGGTTGTGCAGCGGCTCGCCCATGCCCATGAACACCAGGTTGACCGGCTCCGGTCCGGCGTGGCCGTGGGCGTTGAGCATGGTCACCACCTGGCCGGCGATCTCGCCGGCCGTGAGGTTGCGCTTGATGCCCATGAGCCCGGTGGCGCAGAAGGTGCAGCCCATGGCGCAGCCCACCTGGCTGGACAGGCACAGGGTGGTGCGGCCCCGGTACGGCATGTGCACCCCTTCCACCAGGCTGCCGTCGGCGAGGCGGAAGGCGTGCTTGGTGGAGCCGTCGTCGGAGCCGGCGCTGTCGACGATTTCCGGCCAGGCCAGCGTGGTGCCTTCCTGCAGCCTGGCGCGCAGGTCCATGGAGAGGCTGGTGAACTGCTCCCAGCGGGTCCAGCGGTGGCGGTAGAGCCCCTCGTGGATCTGCGCGGCCCGGAACGCGCTCTCCCCCATGGACGCCACCAGGGCGCGCAGGTCCTCCAGCCCCATTCCGGCGACGTTGGGGCCGGCCGCCCGCACCAGTTCCGGCGCGGGCTGTTCCCAGGCCCGGGTCATTCCAGGGAAATCTTGAAAGTCTTCAGGAAGGCCTTGTCCTCCTCGGACCACTCGCCCTCGGCGCGGTCCAGGGCGGACCCCGGGATCCTCGGCCTCCCCGCCTTCGCCGTCGTCGCGCTTGTGCAGCGCCACGGTGGCCTCCAGCATCAGCGCCATGTCGAAGCCGTAGGCCTGGATCTCCTGCACCAGGGCGCGGCTGTGGGCGTCGTTGGCCAGGGCCTTCACCAGCGCCACGCCCAGCCGGTCGACGATCTCTCTCAGGTTTTCAGGGATCTCCATGGCCGACTCCGGGAGCAAGCCCCATTGTAACTCCATCCATCACATTTTCCTGCGCCGGGCGCCGGCGAGGTGGCTCCACACGAACCAGGCCGCGCCGGCGGCCAGGGCCAGGCCGATCGCCAGGTCGAACCGGTGGAAGTAGACGCCCAGGGTGTCCCAGCGCTCGCCGAGGAAGAAGCCGACCCAGGCCAGGCCCACGCACCAGGGCAGGCTGCCGATGAAGGTGTAGAGGTGGAACCGGCCGCGGTCCATCCTGGCGATGCCGGCGGGCAGGGCGATGAAGGTGCGCACCACCGGCAGCATGCGCCCCATCAGGATGGCCCAGGCGCCGAAGCGCTCGAAGAACCGGTGGGCCTGGTCCAGGTGGTCCAGGTTGAGAAGGACGTATTTGCCGTAGCGTTCCACCGCCTTGCGCCCGCCCCAGGCCCCCAGTTCATAGGCGGGGATGGACCCGAGGTTGCAGCCGATGGCGCCGAACAGGCCCGCGGTGAAGATCTGCGCCCATGGACTGGCGACGCCCAATCCCAGGAACGTCATTTGACCTTTATGCGCGAGGAATCCGGCGAAGGGCATGATCACTTCGCTCGGCAAGGGGATGCAGGCGCTTTCGATGCCCATCAGCACTGTGACCCCCAGGGGGCCGGCGGCTGCCATGAGGCCAGTCATCCAGATGATGATGGGTGTTAGCAACTTATGAAGCACGGGGACTCCCGGACCCGAAACCCTAACTTTAACCGGGATACACTGGGGACATGAGTGAAGACCTGGTCCGGAACCGCAAAGCCCTTCATGCCTTCCACGTCCTGGACACCTGGGAGGCGGGCATCGCCCTGCTGGGCACCGAAGTGAAGTCCCTGCGCGGCGGGCACGGGCAGCTCCAGGACGCCTACGTGGACGCCGGCAGCGGCGAGCTCTGGCTCAAGCAGGCGAACATCAGCCCCTACCAGTTCGGCACCTGCGCCAACCACGACCCCCTCCGCCCGCGCAAGCTGCTGCTGCACCGCGCCGAGATCCACAAGATCACCGCCAAGGCCGAGCGCAAGGGCTACACCGTGATCCCGCTGGCCATCTACCTGGACCCCAGGGGCAGGATCAAGGTGCGCATCGCCTTGGCCGAAGGCAAGACCATGGGCGACAAGCGCGAGGCCTTGCGCGAGCGGGAGCAGAAGCGGGAGATGGACCGCGTGCGCAAGGGCGATCGGGACTAGCCCGGGTTCCGCACGAAAGTCACTAACCAGCTTTGTTTCCAATCCCGATGGCCGAAATTAGTCCCTATCGGGCGGGATTCGAGGTGGGTCAGACCCAGGTCCTAATCGGCTTCATAGGGTCGCCCGGGATGCCCAGGAGTCGGTAGATCTCCCTGGGCCGCTGCTCGGGGATGCTGCCGCGGCGGATGGCGATTTTCCGGCCATCTGCCGTGGGCATGACCACGGTCGCGATGTGATGGGTACTGAGTTCCTGGCGCAGGGTTTCCCAACTCGTGTGGTCCCCCGCGCCCTGGAGGAGATGTTCGATGGCGGCCTGGAGGTGGTAGGCCAGGACGCATAGAAAAATGTGGGTCTCCACCCGGGTCTCCTTGCGGTGGTAGACCGGCCGCAGGTCCAGCGTCCCCTTGAGGTCGCGGAAGGCCGCCTCCACCCGGGAGAGCACCATGTAGGTTCTCCAGATCTCCTCCGCCTCCAGATCCGTGCGCGAGGTCTTCAGAAAATAGGCGCCGTCCAATTCCTGCGCCCTGGTCCGCAGGGCCTCTTTTACCGGCCAGACCAGGAGGCCGTCCTGGCGCTCCATGGCGTAGTAGCGGGCCGCCCGTGGATAGCGTTCACGCAGCCTGCCAACACGTTCGAACAGGTCCGCATCGGTCAGGGGATGCTCTTTCTCCAGGCCCTGGCGCACCCGCTCACCCAGTTTCTCCAGGTCTTTCAGCAGCCGCTTCTCCTGCCGTTCCCGGATGGCCCGATCCTTCTCGGCCCGGGCCGGGCTCAGGCACAACAGGTAGGCCAGCCCGTCCTGCTCGATCCGCTTGATCTGGATCGGCAACTTCATGGCGCTCGGCTCCAACTCGCACCAGCCTTCCAACTGCTCGAACTCGCCGAGCAGCGGCCCGCGCTGGTTCTGGAACCCGGCCACCAGGTAGTGATACTTCCGCGAGCGGACCAGGTCCAGGTTCTTCCGGCTGGCAAAGCCGCGGTCCATGACCACCGTCAGCCCACCTTCAATGCCTGTGCGCTGTTCCAGGGCATCCAGCATGGCTCCCACAGTGGTTCCATCGATGGTGGCTCCATCGTAGATCTCATGGCCGATGGGGAAACCATCGCCGTCCAGCATCAGGCTCATCGCCACCTGCTTGCAGTCGGTGCGCATCTGTTTGTTGTGCCCACGCTTGGCCTTGGGCGTTGCCTCCATCTGGCCTTCGAAGTGGGTGTTGGTCAGATCGTAGAGCAGCAATTGACCTTGCAGATTGAACAGCGATTTCTCCCGGGCGTGGAGTTCCCGCTCGATCTCGACCCGCTTGTCGTGCAGCGTGTCCAGATTCCGATAGAACTTATCCTCGTTGAGCTTCGATGGATCGGTCGCAAGCACGTCGGCGATGGCCACTCGGCCCGCCCAGTCCACCATGGCCAACTCCGAGGCCGGCTGGATCAGCCGGTTCAAGGTCATCACCTCAGTCAACTGCCGCGCCTGGATCGACAGCCCCACGGCCTTCAGCACGGCATCTAGTTCCAGCCGTTCCCAAATCTGATGGCCCACATGGAGCGGCCCCACCTCCCGGATGTCCTGGATCTGCACGCCGGAGGTCTTCACCGGCACGACCTCGGGCACGGCGGTCTCGCCTACCAGCGGCTCCTCGGCTGCCACTTCCACTTGGCTTTGCTTGGCCTGCCGGGTACGGACTCGGCGCACCGCATCCTCGACCCGGGGATCCGGGAACAGCGAGGGCTGGCCGCCCAGCGCAGCTTGGATCCGATCAGCGAGATCGAGCCACTCTTCCTTGGGGCCCGGGTCCATGTGGCCGAGGTTGCAGATCACCTTGTGCCGGGGTCCGACCGGCGTGTTCACCGATTCAACCAGCAGGTGGTTGACGTAGGTCTTTTCCCCATACTTGGCGACCGTACGCTTGATGAACATCGTGATACTAATATCGGTCACAACGAAGCGGTGTCAATAACTATAGAAAATAATTTAGTGCCTAAAACGGCACTTTGAAAAATGCTCTACTGAAAACATTGGGCCTACCGTGCTCCGGTAGGCCCAATTGGGGACGTGCGTACGGAACTTGGGCTAGGCGGCGTCCGTTGTTCCACACGTCGCTTACGGTTGGCTCCGGGTTCCGGGCGGGTGCGCCGACCCACCGGTGCGTGAGAGCCTTGCCGCATGCTCGTCGGCTTCGCCTCCTGCGCGTGCGCCAAGGTCTCACGCTGTCCTTCCCCGCCTGGGTTTGGGGTTCCTTCGGTTGGCGGCTTGGGGGCGGGGAGGCGGCTCCCTGGAATGCCCAGGGTCCCAAGAGGGTTATTTTGATTTTTGTTCATTGAAACGAAGACGAATCGACTCGGCCCCGGGGGGAAGGAGCAGCGTGGCCGCTTGCATCGCCCGCAGCGCAGCGAGGACGTTGCAAGCGGTCCACGCGCCGGTGGGTCGGCGCAAAGACCCGGAACCCGAAGCCGACCGCAAGGCGCGACGGGCGGGACAACGGCCACCCCGGAAAGCTAGTTCCTCAGTTTCAGGATGTCCAGGGCGATCACCATGGCCATCAGGGAGGCGAGGAAGAGGAACCCGCCCTGGAGGATGCGCTCCTTGACCAGGACCGACAGGTCCCTGCCGCGGAGCCGTTCGATGATCAGGATGGCCGCGTGGCCGCCGTCCAGGAAGGGGATGGGCAGGGCGTTGAGCACGGCCAGGTTCATGGAGATCAGGGCGGTCAGGAAGAGGAACTGGATCAGGCCGGCCTTGGCCGCGCGGCTGCCGGCGCGGACGATGGTGATGGGGCCGCCCACTTCCTTCAGGCTCACCTTGCGGGTGATGAGCTTGCCGAAATTGCCCAGGATCTCCCAGCCCAGGTCGGCGCTGCCGACCACGGCGAACTTGGCGCCCTGGCCCAGGTCCCCGAACCGGTACGGCCGGCGCGTGTAGATCCAGTTCGACGCCTCGAAGTACACGCCCAGCTTGCCCTTGCCGCCTTCGTTGCGGGGCGCCACCTGGAGGGTGCGGGTGGCGCCGTCGCGCTCCAGGGTCACCGGGATCGGGCTGCCCGGCCGGGCCTGGATGTAGGCGATGGCGTCCTCGCTCTTGCTGCCGGGGAAGGTCAGCGCGCCGAAGGCACGGATCTGGTCCCCGGCCTGCAGGCCGGCCTCGGCCGCGGCGCTGCCCGGGGTGACCTCCACGATCTGCAGGGGCGAGGGCACCGGGCGCCGGTCGGTGATGCGGGCCTGGTCCATCCCCAGGAAGAAGAAGATCACCACCGTGATCAGCACGTTGGCGATGATCCCGCCGGAATAGAAGAACAGCCGTTTCCAGGCGGGCTGGGCCAGGAAGCCGTGGGGATCCTGCGCCTCGGGCTCCTCGGGGTTGTACCCGGCGAGCCGCACGTAGCCGCCCAGCGGCAGCAGGGACAGCCGCACGTCGGTCTCGTTCCAGCTGAAGCCCGCGACCCGGGGGCCGAAGCCCAGGGAGAACACGTCGACCGGCATCCCCATCCACTTGGCCACGAGGAAATGGCCCAGTTCGTGGAAGAAGATGAGACCGACCAGGAGCACCACGGGCCCCCAGAACCCCGCCCCCGGAATCATGGCTGCCAGCCAGCATGGCCGGGGCGACGTAGATCAAACGCTTCATGTAAGTCCTTGCAGGTTAGTGACTTTCAAACCGGGTGCCGGCGGATCCAGGCATTGGCCGCGACCCGGGCGCGGCGGTCGATATCCATGACCTGCTCTAAAGTGTGGGCAGGTTCGGCGGGAATGCTCGCCAGAACTTCGGCGACGCAGGCCTGGATCTGCCAGAACCCGGTCGCCCCGGCCAGGAAGGCGCCCACCGCCTCTTCGTTGGCGGCGTTGAGGATGGCCGGGGCCGTGCCGCCCGCGCGCAGGGCGCCGTAGGCCAGGGCCAGGCACGGGAACTTCTCCAGGTCGGGCGGGGCGAAGGTCCAGGCGCGGGCGACGTCCCAGTCGTAGGGCGGCACCGGGCCGGGCAGCCGGTCCGGGTAGAGCAGGGTGTACTGGATGGGCAGCTTCATGTCGTTGGCGCACACCTGCAGCTGGTAGGTGCCGTCCCGGAAGCCCGGCCATGGCGTGCACCTGGCTCTGGGGGTGGACGGTCACCCGGATCTGGTCGGCGGCAAGGCCGAACAGGACCGAGGCCTCGATCACCTCCAGGCCCTTGTTCATGAGCGTGGCGGAATCGATGGTGATCTTCGGACCCATCTTCCAGGTGGGATGGTTGAGCGCCTCCTCCACGGTGGCGGCCCGGATGCGCGCCAGGTCCCAGTCCCGGAACGGGCCGCCGCTGGCGGTGATGCGGATCTCCCGCACCTCGTGCGGGCGCCCGCCCGGCCAGGAGCTGGTGCAGGGCGCAGTGCTCGGAGTCGATCGGCAGCAGCTCGCCGCCGCCTTCGGCCAGGGCCTGGCGCATGAGGGCGCCGCCCACCACGAGGCTTTCCTTGTTGGCCACGCAGACCCGCCGCCCGCTGCGCAGGGCCGCCTCCACGCTGGCCAGGCCGGCCGCGCCCACCACCGCCGCCACCACCGTGTCGCCCCCGGCCTGCAGGGCGCAGGCCATGAGCCCGTCCATGCCGTGCAGGACCACCGGGGCGTAGGACAGCTCCCGGGCCAGCCAGGCGGCGTCCTCGGCCCGGGCCAGGGAGACGCAGCCCGGGCGGTAGCTGCTCGCACTGGGCCCGGAACAGCTCCCGGTTGCGCCCGGCGGCCAGGGCGACCACCTGCCAGCCGCTCCGGGTGGGCCGCCACCACGTCCAGGGTCGAGGTGCCGATGGAGCCGGTGGAACCGAGCAGGGCGAGGCTGCCGCATGGTTCAGTTCAGCCCGTGGACGAAGTGGACGTAGGCATAGAGGGCGGGGGCGGCGAACACCAGGCTGTCGATCCGGTCCAGCATGCCGCCGTGGCCGGGGATGGAGACTCCGCCCATGTTGGAGTCCTTCACCGCCGGCGCTGCGCTTCCAGGTGCTTTCCACCAGGTCGCCCAGCTGGCCCACCGTGCCCAGCAGCAGGCCGATGGCCACGGCGTCCACCAGGGTCCACTGGGTGACAGGCCGTGGCCTTGATGATGAAGGCGCGCGGCGACGTTGCCCGCGAGGTTGCCGGCGGCCCCCTCCCAGGTCTTCTTGGGGCTCACCTTGGGCGCCAGCTTGTGCCGGCCGAGGAGGGTGCCGACGAAATAGGCCGCGGAGTCGCCCAGCCAGACGATGAGGTAGAGGGCGAGGATCAGCCGTCCGCCGGTGTTGGACAGGGTGGTGTCGGTGAACAGGAACAGCTTGAGCTGGAACCCCAGGCCCAGGCCCAGGTAGAGGGCGCCCAGCCAGGTGAGGGCCTGGCTGGCGAGGGCGCTGCCCAGGTCCCGTCGAACAGCAGGGCGCCGAAGTGGATGACCGCCCCGGCCAGGGCCAGGGCCATCCAGAGCGGCAGCGGGTCGGCGGGGTCCAGGCCCAGCAGCAGGAAGTGCAGGAGGAGCAGCCAGCCGGCCAGCGCTCCGGCGTAGCAGCGAAGGGGACTGGCCCCAGCTTGCGGCCCATGAGGGTGAACTCGTGCATGCCCATGAACAGCGCCCCGGCCACCAGCACCGTGAAGACGGCCTGGGACCCGGGCCGGTCGCCCAGATACAGGAGGGTGAGGAAGAACACCGCGAACACCAGGGCCGTGCCCAGGCGCACGGCCAGGTTCCTCTTGTCCATGCCGGGATGGGGGGGTGGGGGCGGCTTCATCGGGACTCCGTTCAGATGCCGCCGAACCGGCGCTCGCGCTGGGCATAGGCCTCGACCGCCTCGCGCAGCTGGGGCCCCCGGAAATCCGGCCAGAGGCATTCGGTCAGGTAGAACTCCGCATAGGCGGCCTGCCAGAGCAGGAAATTGGAGATGCGCAACTCCCCGGAGGTGCGGATGAGCAGGTCCACGTCCGGCACGCCCGCGGTCCACAGGCGCGGGCCCAGGGCCTCCTCGGTGATCTCCGCGGCGCTGAGCCCGTCCTCCACGCAGCGCCGGGCGGCCTGGACCAGTTCCAGCCGGGAGCCGTAGTTGACGGCCAGGTGGAAGACCATGCCCGCGTGCGCCGCGGTCTGGGCCTCCAGGCCGGCCAGGTCCTGGCGGACGCCCGCGGGCAGGCCCTCCACGGCCCCCAGGTGGTGGAAGCGGATCCCCCTGGCGCGCAGCTTGGGCAGGAACATGCGCAGGTACATGCGCAGGAGGGCCATGATCATGGCCACCTCCATGGCCCGGCCGCTTCCAGTTCTCGGTGGAGAAGGCATAGAGGGTCAGGTGCTCGATCCCGAGGTCGGAGGCCGCTTCCAGGATGTCCTGGACGGCCTGCACGCCGCCTTGTGCCCCTTGATCCGCGGCCAGCCCCGTTGCGCGGCCCAGCGGCCGTTGCCGTCCATAATGATGGCCACGTGGCGGGGGACGCTCACTTGACCACCCTGCCCAGGCCGCGGCCACGCGGGACCGGGTGTGAGGTCTGCGTATCCGCGCAGCGGATACCAAGAAGATGATGGCGACGTGGCGCGGCACGGTCACTGGCACACCCCGGAAGGTGCGGCGCGGCGTTCGGGCTGGCTTGGCGCGTCCAACAAGACTCCCAATCCTCAAGTTCCGGACGGAGTCCGGGTCGAATGCGTACCTGAATCCTATCATGGGGAAGGCGGCCACCATCCTGGCCGGCCGCGTGTGCTTTTCTGCCATCGCCAAATGAATCTCCAAGCGCGGTGCCAAAAAGGATGTTGAAGTAATGTTAATCTGTCTTTCAGAGCTCAGCCTGGATGAGGCCCTATGGTCCAATTCAACACGCGTGCCAATGAGATACTGCTGAAATTGGTCTATTACGGCCCGGGCCTCTCGGGCAAGACGACCAATCTGCGGTCGCTCCATGCCATGTGCTCCGAAATCCAACCGGGGCGAGATGTTCTCCGTCAACACCCAGGAGGACCGGACCCTCTTCTTCGACCTGCTGCCCATCAACCTCGGCTACATCTACGGCAACTCCATCCACCTGCAGATCTATACCGTTCCTGGACAGGTGCAGTACGACGCCAGCCGCCGGGTGGTGCTGGGCGGTGCGGACGGCGTGGTGTTCGTGGCCGATTCCAGCGAAGCCCAGATGCAGGAGAACGTCGACTCGCTTTCCAACCTCTACCACAACCTCAATGCCAACCGCCTGAACATCAAGCAGATCCCCTTCGTCATCCAGTACAACAAGCGGGACCTCGCCGGACGCCATGCCGGTGGGCGTGATGAACCGGCGCCTGAACTTCCGCTCCGTGCCCTACTTCGAATCCGTGGCCAGCCGCGGCGACGGCGTGCTGGATACCTTCCTGGCCATCACCCGCGAGACGGTCGGCACCACCTTCCGGAAATACCACCTGGACAAGAAGATCAAGGACTTCGATGAGATGCTGAATCTGATCGAGGCCAACGTGCGGGCCAACATGCAGGCCGCTGCCGCCGCCCGCCGAGGAGCAGCCCCGGCCGGAATCGGTGGTGCTGCGCCAGAACATCAGCGTGTCCGACCTGGTGCCGGGCAAGGTGGCCGACGCCCAGGACCTGCTGGAGGACGCGCTCAAGTCCAACATGGAGACGGCGCGGCTCTACTCCGAGCTGAAGACGGTCAAGGACGCGCTGGAAAAGAAGAACGAGGAACTGCGCCTGATCTACTCCCAGCTGGAGCGGGCCAACCAGGACAACCTGAAGACCCGGCGCTACCTGGAGGGGCTGATCCAGAGCGTGGGCGAGGCCATCGTCTCGTTCAGCGCCGACGGCCGGATCCTCACCTGGAACGCCGCCGCCGAGCAGATCTTCGGCTACCCCAGGGCGGAGATCGTGGGCCGCACCTTCCACCAGCTCACGCCGGCCGGCCGGGCCGGCGAGCTGGACCAGGCCATCGCCCAGGTCGGCAAGGGCCATGACCATCCGGGACGTCGCCACCTCCGCGGCTCAGGAAGGACGGCAGCGAATTCCCCGCCAGCATCACCTATGCGCCCATCCGGGGCAGCGACGACCGGGTGCTGGCCTATTCCGCCCTGGTCCGCGACCTGGGCGCCCAGGAGCGCCTGGAGCGCAGGCTCGCAGGACGTGGAGAACACGGCCGGCCTGGCCCGGCTCATGCCGCCAGCTGTTCAACGACATCGCCAACCGGCTACCCCGATCCTCGCTGCAGAAGAGCATGCTCCTGGAGGAGGCGGTGGACGCCGGGCAGGCCGGGCGGATCGGCAAGCTGCTGCAGTCGGTGGAGAACGCCCAGATCCTGCTGCGGCCCCTGCTGATGGTGCTCTATCCGGCCGCGATGCGCCTGGAGCGGGGCAACCTCAACAGCCTGGTCCAGGAGGCGGCGCGCCGGGTGGAGGCGGAAGCCGCGGCGGCCGGGGTGTCCCTGGAATTCACCCTCGACCCGAACCTCCAGGACTGCGGGCTGGACCCCTCCATGCTGCGGGAGGCCATCGTCTGCCTGCTGCGCAGCGGCCTCGGCCAGTCGGCGGCTTCGGCCGGCGCCAGGCGCCTGCGCATCGGCACCCGGCAGAACGGCCAGACCCTGCAGCTGGTCTGCCAGAACACCGGCCGCGCGCTGCAGGAGGCGGAGGCCGGGGAGATCTTCGAACTCGCTTACGCCAAGGATATGGAATCCCTGGGGTTGAGCGTCATGGCCAGCGTCGCCGAGGCCCACGGGGGCAGGATCTCCGTGCGCAGCCAGGAGGGCCTGGGGAACGCGTTTCTGGTGGAGTTGCCCATGTCTGACGTCCAGGTTTCCAATCTCGCAACCGGCCTTCAGGGCAAGCGGGTCATGGTGGTGGATGACGAGGCCTTCCTGCTGGAATGCCTGGTGGACGCCATCGGCTCCTGGGGCTGCGAAGTCACCGCCTGCGCCCTGGCCAGCGAGGCCGTCCAGAAGCTCCAGGCCGGCGCCTACGATTGCATCGTCTCGGACATCCGCATGCCCGGCCTCTCCGGCATCCAGCTGTTCGAGTGGATCCAGGCGAACCAGCCGGAGATGGCCTACCGGATCCTTTTCACCACCGGCGATTCCTTCGACCCGGACACCCGCGCCTTCCTCGAACGCGTCAACGTCCCCCACCTGGGCAAGCCGTTCGACCTCAAGAAGCTGAAGGAAGCGTTGGGCGACCTGCTCGGCGGCTAGAATTGCTGCGGCGGTCGTTGTTCCGTGGGTCGCGCCGACCCACCGGCGCGTGAACGCCCTGGAACGTCCTCGGCGGCTGCGCCGCCTGCGGGCGATCCAGGGGTTCACGCTGGGCCTTCCTGGGCGTTGAGGATTGGAGTCGTCTCTTGTCCGTGGGACGCCTGGAAGGGGAACCAGGGAACCTGGATTCCTGCCGCCTTCTTCGCCGTCGCAGTCAGTTCGCCCAGCGGCTGACCTGCTCCCAGGCGTCGTTGAGTTCGCAGGGGCCGTTGAGCAGGATGGCGAAGACGCGACGCCGGCCGCCGGGCTCCTCGGTGGTGCCCATGGGGGTCTGGAGGTAGCCGCAGACGCTGGTGACGCCGGCCACGTGGCCGGTCTTGCAGCGGATGCGCCGTTCCAGGTTGGGGTCCTTGATGGCCAGGGTGAAGGGTTCGCCGCCGATGACCTTCAGGGAGCTTTCCATTTCCGGTCCCACTTCGAAGTCGTTGTGCGCCGCCCGCAGCACGATGGCCAGGGTGCGGGCGGACAGGCGGTTGTCCTTGCTCAGGCCGGAGCCGTCCGTGAGGTCGATCTTGTCCGGACCCAGGCCCAGCACGCTGCCATAGAACTCCTGGATCCGGTGGATCCCCTGGGGCCAGGTGCCGCCGCCGAACTGCTTCACCAGCATCTCGATCATGAAGTTGTTCGACCACTTGTTGATGTCCGGCACCAGGTCGCGCAGCGGCGGAGAGGGGAAGCTGAGCAGCAGCCGAGGGGTCCCGCCCGCGGCCGGCTCGCCCTTGATGGCGATGCCCGCCTCCCGGAGGATCGTCTCCAGGGTCTCCACGGCGAACCGTTCGGGGTCCGCGACCAGTTTCCGTTCCTGTCCCGGTTGAAATTCACCGACAGGGGCAGGATGGCGGGGGTGGTGTCGCTGGAGGTGTTCTCCCAGCCGCCGCCGAACCGCTGGCCGTCGAAGGCGCTCTGGTCCAGGCGGATCCGGCCGCTGACCTGGAGCACCCCCCTGGCCCTGAGCTCCTCCGCCAGCAGCCAGATGCGCTCCGAAGTGAGGAACGGGTCGCCGCCGCCCTTGAAGACCAGGTCGCCGGCGACGGTGCCGCCGCGCAGGTCGCCCCACACTTCGGTGCTCAGCTCGTAATTCGGGCTTCAGGGTCTTGAGGATGGCATAGGTGGAGATGACCTTGGTGGTGGAGGCGGGCACCAGGGGCAGGTCGGGCTGGTGGCCTTCCAGGAGCTTGCCGGTTTCCAGGTCCCAGATTCCGGCCGAAACCTTGATGGACCGGGACTCCATCCTGCGAACCCAGTCCTGGAATTCGTCCGCCCGGCAGGGAACCCAGATCAGCAGGAGGAAGGCCAGGACGGTGCGGAACATGGCGCGCTTTCAATGGGCGGGACAGGGGTCCCGGGTGGGTCAATTCTGCGGCTGGCCCTGGGACGGCTGGGGCGGGGCCGCTGGCGGGGTGGCCGGGGGCGGGTTGGCTCCGGGAGGAACGGCCGGTGGCGGGTTGTCCGAGGCCGGGTTGTCCGATGGCGGGGTGGCCGGAGGCGGATTGGCCGCAGGCTGATTGGCAAGGGGCGGGTTGGCCGCGGGCGGCCTGGCTGGAGGGGAAGCGCCCCCGGCGGGCGGGCCCAGGGCCGAGAGGTCCACGCCCGGCTGCTGGGGCTGGGCCGGGGTGGCGCCCGGAACCAGACCGGCTGGCAGCAGGCCGGCCGCCGCGGCGGCGGAAGCGGCGTTGGCTCCGGGGATCCCCAGCAGGTTGTCCGCCGCGGAGAAGGTCCAGTCGCTGATCAGGGTCTTGTCGTGGTAGACCAGGAAGCTGTCCTTCGGGCAGGTGCTCTTGACGCCGACGATGGGCAGCCCGGTCTTGTCCCCGGAGGCGCCGGGCTGTACGGCGGTGATGAGGTCCCATTCCCCTTCATGGGGGCCCCCGGCGTCATCGGGTCCAGGTAGAGCTTGCGGATGATGCGCGGGCGGACCTTGGTGAGGTCCTCCAGGGTCAGCGGGTAGCCGCCGGTCTTGGCCTTGTACTGGCGGATCGCGCTGGCGATGGCCTCGCCCCGGAAGACCAGTTCGGCCTCCTGGTCGCGCTGGACTTCGGTGGCCACCCGGGGCAGCGCCACGGTCAGGAAGATGCCCATGGCGGTGATGAAGACCAGGAGCATGACCAGGATGAAGCCCCGGCTTGCGTTCGGTTTGTTGTTGATTTCAGACATGCCTGGCGGGTCCCCCTGGCCAAGTTTACGCCATTGCCTCAGCCGTGGCGGGATTCCACCATCTGGATGAATTCCGCCACCATGCGGGGATCGAAATGGGTGCCCGAGAGCTGCCTGAGCTCGGCCAGCGCCGCCAGCACGGGCTTGGCGGTGCGGTAGGGGGTGCCCGCGGTCATCATCTGGAACGATTCCACCAGGTGGATGATCCGGCTTTCGATGGGGATGGCCTCGCCGGCGATGCCGTCGGGATAGCCCTTGCCGTCCCACTGCTCGTGGTGGTGGCGGATGATGCGCAGGATGTCGAACGGGAAATGGAAATCCTTGAGGAAGGTGGAGGCCAGGATGGGGTGGGTCTGCATCTGCTCGCGGTCCTGCGGGGTCAGGCTGGGCTTGTCCAGGATCCTGCGGTCCAGCAGCAGGGTGCCGACGTCATGCAGGATGGCCGAGATGGTCACGGCCTCCACGTCCGGCGAGGGCAGTTCCAGCCGCCGGGCCAGGTTCCGGGAGAGCTCCGCGGTGTTCACGCTGTGGTCGCGGATGTAGGGCACCTTGGCTCCCGGCGGAGGCCAGGATGCGGTGGCTCACGGAAAGGAAGGACTGGTGGTAGCGCTCGTGGAGCCGGCCCTCCTCCAGGAACAGGCCGAGCATCCGGGCCAGGCCGCGGGTGAACTCCTGCTCGTGCGGCTGGAAGGGCTTGTCCTCCAGCCGGAACACCATCAGCAGGTCGGCCTTGCCGAACTGCTCCTCCAGCAGGATCGGCAGGAGGGTGCGGAACGGGCCCTGGAGCGGGGGGCGGTCGAAGTGTTCGGCCTTGGTCAGGATCTGCAGGTCCGGGCCCTGCAGGTCCGGGCGCTGGGCCCGGGCCAGGTCGATGACCTGCCGCTCCAGCGCGGGCGACAGGGGCAGGCCGCTGTAGGCCAGCACCGGGCGGTTCTCCAGGGGGTCGAAGATCCACAGCGCCACGGCGGCGGCCGGCACCACCTGGCAGAGCAGGTGGGCGGCTTCCCAGAAGAAGCTGCGCTGCTCGGGGAAGGTGGGCGGGGCGGGCACCCGGATCGGCTCGAAGGACTGGACGGCCTCGGGTCTGGCCGGGGGCGGCGGCGCCTGCGCCGCCTTGGAGAAGTACTTGATGGCCTGGACCATGTCCTGGCAGATCAGCTGGGTCGGCGCCTTCCTGGCGTTCCAGGCTGTAGGGCTCGCCGCCCGTGTGGTCGCGCTGCAGGAGCAGGCCGATCCACTCGCCGTGGTCGTAGATGGGGGCGAGGAAATAGTGGGGATCCTGCTTGCCCTGGCCGAACGCGCGCAGTTCCGGATAGTTCGCGCCGTCGTTGAGGACGAAGCAGCGCCGTTCCCGGTGCGCCAGGAGCATGAGGGGGTCGGTGCGGGTCAGCCGCGGGGGCGGCGGCGTGGCGCGGGGCCAGCCGTAGTGGCACACCAGGTGGAAGTCGCGCCCCGGGCCGTGCCAGGTAGAGCGCGGCCTTGGTGCTGCCGATCTCCTCCAGGCAGCGGTAGAGGAGTTGGGAAAGCCGATGGTTGAGTTGATCGTTGAGTCCCGTCAACGGCCCCTGGATCTTTAGAATTTCTGCAAGTTGGTCGCCAGCGGCCCTTTGGGCCCCTGGGCGATGTCGAATTTCACGCGGGCCTTCTCTTCCAGGGTGCGCATGCCGCCTGCATGCACGGCCGATTGGTGGACGAAGATATCAGGACCGCCCTTCGTCGGGCGTGATGAAGCCAAACCCCTTCTCGGCATTGAACCATTTGACGTGCCTGCGGACATGGGCGGCTTCCCTCCCTCGATCTCGGGCACTCCGCGCGCCGGAGGAGTGCTGCGCGCCAAGGCTACCGGGGCGGGACTCCAGATTCAAGCGAAAAAGGAGCGGCCCGCGGGCCGCTCCTTCGATTCCATGCGAGCGGGCTAGAGCTTGACGACGTTGGTCGCCTGGGGGCCCTTCTGGCCCTGGGCCACGTCGAAGCTGACCCGCTGGTTCTCAAGCAGGGTGCGGAACCCCCGATCCTGGATGGCGGAGTGATGGACGAACAGGTCGGCGCCACCCCCATCGGGGGTGATGAATCCGAAACCCTTTTCTGCGTTGAACCACTTGACGGTGCCTTCAGCCATGGTGCCTTCTTCCCTACGGGGACCTGCCCCTCTAGCCTGGCGTTGTTCATTCAAGGTCCTTGCCAGGCCAAGGCGCCAGGGGGAGCTAGGCTCCCTTTGCTGAAACATGATCCGCACGGATGCCTGATCACTGCGATGGAATATAGCGAGCCGACGATCCCAATTCAACCAGGAAATGGCAACATCTCTCCACAGCGGGGGCGCTGTGAATGAACAATCACATTAGACTGCTGGGAGCGTGGCATCAGGCCCGCGCGGCCCGGTAGATCCGCACATGCGCCGTGGCCGCAATGGAACAGCGGCGAAGTCCGCAGTTATTCCATCACGGCGCCGGTCTGCTTCCAGGCCTGTCAGAGCTTGACGACGTTGGTGGCCTGGGGTCCCTTCTGGCCCTGGGCGACGTCGAAGCTGACCCGCTGATTCTCCTGGAGGGTCCGGAACCCGCGGTCCTGGATGGCGGTGTGGTGGACGAAGAGATCAGCGCCACCTTCGTCGGGCGTGATGAAGCCGAAACCCTTTTCAGCGTTGAACCACTTCACGGTGCCTTGAGCCATATCAACTTCCTAGAAAATGAGCCTGGAGGGGCTTTGGCCAGAACCCTCCCAGGCGAGGGGTCGTGGCACCAAAAAACCACCCATGGGGAGATCTTTGGTATGGGAAAGAGGTTTTGGGTATTTCCAGAAGAATAATATAGGGATCTGATTAAGGACCCAAGAAAAGATTGGGCTTATTTAATGTTCCAGTTTTCAACACCTTATCGCTCCGTGCGCCCCTGCTTCACGCTAAGCTGGGTCATGACCGGGGCTTGGAGCGGGCCGAGCGGCGCAGCTCCCAGCCCGACCAGGAGATTCCATGCGACCGGAACACCCCATCGTCCTCATCACCGGCGCTTCCTCGGGCATCGGGGAAGCCACCGCGCGCCTGCTTGCGGCCCAGGGCTGCCACCTGGCGCTGGGCGCGCGCCGGGCGGAGCGGGTGCGCGCCCTGGCCGCGGAACTGGCCCAGGCGCACGGCGTGCGGACCTTCGCCGCCGGGCTCGACACCCGCAGCAGCGCTTCCGTCGCCGCCTTCGTCGCAGGGCGCGGCCGAGGCCCTGGGCGGGCTGCACGTGGTGGTGGCCAACGCCGGCGGGGCCAGGGGCGTGGCCAAGCTGGATTCGGTCCTCGAGGAGGACTGGCAGGCCATGCTGCAGACCAACGTGGAAGGGGTCATCCGCACCATCCAGGCCACCCTGCCGTACGTGCGCCAGAGCGGCTGGGGGCACTACTTCGCCATCGGCTCCACCGCCGGGCACGACTACTACGAGGGCGGCGCCGTCTACTGCGCCAGCAAGCACGGGCTCAAGGCCCTGGTGCACGTCCTGCGCCTGGAACTGTGCGGCGAACCGATCCGCGTCACCAGCGTGGACCCCGGCATGGTGGAGACCGAATTCTCGCTGGTGCGCCTGGGCGACGCCGAACGTGCCAAGGCGGTCTACCAGGGGGTCGTGCCGCTTTCCGGCGCGGACATCGCCGAGTGCATCCGCTGGGCCATCAGCCTGCCCGACCACGTGAACATCGACGAGCTGATCGTGAAGCCCAGGGACCAGGCGAGCCACACGGGCGCCAAGGTCCACCGCAGGGCCTGACGGTCCCGGTCTGGCCAAAGGGCGGCGGCCCGTGTCATCATCGCGTATGCCGGCACCTTCATCCATTCTCCTGCTCCACGGTCTTGGAGGAAGCGGCCAGGGTTCGGTGCGTCTCCTCGAAGAACGCCTCCAGGCGCGCGACTGGCCCGGCCCGGTCTTCCTGCGCCCGACCCTCCAGGCCGTGCACCAGCCGGCGCCGGGCAAGCCCATGGAGCGCGTGTTCGTCCAGGCCTGGGACGAAATGAACGCCTTCCTGGGGCCCCGGGTGCCCCACCTCACCGTCGGCTTCAGCTTCGGCGGCCTGCTGGCCGCCTACGCCCCCTCGCCGCTGCGGCTTTCCATCTGCGCCCCGTGGGCCGAACTGCCGGCAGACGCCATCCAGAAGGCCGCATCGCGCCCGGGCTGGCGGGTCCTGCAGGGCGGCCTGGACACCGTCGTGCCCCCCGGGCCCAGCCTGGCCGCGCTGCCCGAAGCCGTTCCCCGGACCCTGGACCCCCAGGGCAGCCACGATTTCGACGCCTGGATGGACCGCATCGCCGACTGGGTCCAAGCCAGCTGGACCATCTTCCAGGAAACCTAGCCTGCTTCGGCGTCCGTGTCCCGGACCGTCGCCCTGTCCGCTCCTATGGGTCGCTGGCGCGACCCTGCGAAGCGGGAAAAACGCCAGAGAAAAATGGTTCGGGTTCCTCACCACGGGGCCGCCCCGCGAAGGTGCAACACGGCGGAAGGCCGTTCAACGCCAACCGCTTCGAGGGGTCGCGTCAGCGACCCGGAGGAGCGGACAGGGCGCGATGGAGGGACCTGGACCTTTAAAACACTAGGAGCCTGACTACGTATTAGAAGGCCCCGCGATGATGGCACCGGCCATGGCAAGACAAGGCACGCGAGGTGAGCGATTTGGATAATCGTTCGCCGAGCGTAACGCGGGATTGCCGTGGCCGCTGCCATCACCCGAAGGGCGACGTCTGGAGGCCCGCTTCTCGTGTGCAAGTCCCTTGAAGGATGCATTAACATCCTCCTGCGGGCCTTGCGCACGACAATCGGGCCTCCAGACGTCGTCGCGGGGCCTTCTAATACGTAGTCAGGCTCCTAGGCCGCGTGGTCGTCTTCGCCGTGGGTGCGGGCGCAGGCGCAGGGCTTGGCCTCCTTGGGGGCCGCGGACAGCGCGGCCATGTCCACCCAGTGGACGGCGCACAGGCCCGTGGAGGCGCGCGTCACGTGGACCTGCGCCCGGTCACGGTCGAGATCGAGGTTCATCACCGTCACGAGCGCGCTGACACCACCCCCAGCAGGCTTCCAAAGCATGCACTCGCCAGGTTGGATTCCGTCCATGTCAAACCTCGATACGATTTATTTTCGCGCCTTTCAAGGTCCATTGCAATCACTTTGACAGGTTTCGGGACAGGGGCACGGCGGCCAGGGCCAGGAGGGCGGCGGCGGCCCAGCCGAACCTGAACGCGACGGGACCGAAGGGGCCGCTGGCCCAGCCGATCAGGCTGCCGATGGCCAGGGAGCCCAGCCCGATGCCTGAATCGAAGGCGAACAGGGTGGCGCCGAAGGCGGCGCCGCGCCGGCCGGCGGCGGTGGTTTCCAGCACGTGGGTGCTCACCAGGGTGTGCACCATGCTGTAGCCGCCGCCGTAGACCAGGGCCGAGGCGATGTGGCGCGCCAGCCCGCCGGGGAGCAGGGCCAGCGCCGCGAGCCCGGCCGTGGTCGTCCAGAGCATGCCCGGCAGCAGGCGGGCGGGGCGCGCGCCGAAGCCCACCCGGACCATCACCAGGCGCGCGACCAGCATGCCGACGGCCATGCAGGAAAGGAAGGCCGCCTCGGTGGGCATGCCCGCCACCGGCTGGAAGCGCAGCGCGATGCCTTCCTGGGCGGTGTAGGTGCCGAGGGCGCCGTAGCCCAGGGCGGTCGCCAGGAGCACCAGGGCGGGGGCGAGCATCTCCTTGCCGGGCATCTGGAACCGCCCGCGCCCACCCTGCCGGTCGGGGTCCGCCGCGGTGGGGTCCGCCGGCAGGCCGATGGCCAGCAGCGCCAGCACCACGAAGCCCACGGCGCAGGCTCCAGGTCATGGGCGCGAAGCCCCAGCGCTGGAACACGGCCATGCCCACCAGGGGGCCGACCACCACGCCGGCCGGGCTGGCCAGGCCGTAGATGGAGAGTCCGTCGGCCCGCCGCCGCGCGGGCAGCACGTGGCCCAGGCTGGCCATGGTGGCGGTGAGCAGGCCCGACCAGACCACGCCGTGGGGGAACGCCAGCAGGTAGAAGGCCCAGCGCACCCGCAGCAGGCCGTAGACGCCCAGCATCAGGCCGAAGCAACGCGGCGCAGGCCACGACCATGCGCCGCTGCCCGACCCGGTCGCCCGCTGGCCCGGTGACCAGGGCGCCCAGGGACGAACCGGCGGTGAAGGCCGCCATGAACCGTCCCGATTCCGCCAGGCTGCCGCCCAGCGCCCGCAGCTGCAGGGGCACGGTGGGGAACAGCTGGAAGGCGGCGAAGAAGGTGACGAAGGTGATGCCCGAAACCAGCGCGAAGTCCCGGGTGAAGAGGCGTTCCGAGGCCCGGACGGCGCCCGGCTAGTCTCCAGCGGGTTTCTTCGCCAGCGCTTCCTGTTCGTCCTTGGGCAGGCGCCAGACCCAGCGCCCGGTGGTGCGGTCGAAGATGTCGACCAGGCACAGCCAGTTCAGCAGGCCGGCACACCATGATGTAGGTGGCGCCGTACTCCTGGGTGAGGTTGCGCACCGGCTCCGTGCCCTGGCCGCCGAAGCACCAGCGCGAACAGCGAGTAGATCGGGCCCACGCCGGCCGTGGCGGCGGCGCCCAGGGTCGGCATCCACTGGAGCGGCGAGAGCTGGGGCACGAACACGCCGCCCTTGATGCCGTCCACCGCGCCGTAGGTCAGCTCCAGGAAGCGCCAGCACGCAGAACAGGACGGTGACCCCGAACAGGGCCTTGGCGCGCGTCTTCTCGCCTGATCACCCAGTAGCCCGCGCCCGGCACCAGCCAGTTCAGCAGGATCGGCTTCCAGCAGGCGGCGAGGGCCTTCTGGTGCCGGAGGGGGGGAGGCAGCTGGGGCAGGGGCTTGGCTTCATTCATGCCACCAGCTTAGCGCAAAAAAACGCATCGGGCGCCGTCGCCGGCGCCCGATGGGCAGGGTTGAGAATCTGAACCTAGTCCGAGGCGAAAGGCAGCAGGGCGATGTTGCGGGCCCGCTTGATGGCTTCGACCAGCATGCGCTGGTGCAGGGCGCAGACGCCGCTGGTGCGGCGGGGCAGCACCTTGCCGCGCTCGGGGGTGAAGCCGGTGAGGGTCTTCACGTCCTTGTAGTCGATGAAGGTGGACTTCTCGACGCAGAACTTGCAGAACTTCGAGCGTCGTCCGCCGAATACTTTCTTCTTCTTGGGCTTGCCCTTGGCATCAGCTTTGCGCTTCATCCCATCACCTCCTCAAGGGAACGTTCCTTGATCCCGGCCTGGGCCTTGCGGCGGCCTTCGCGCTCGTAGCGCACCTTCTGGCGCTCGGCGGCCTTGGTCTGCTCGTCCATGCGCACGGACATGTACTTGATCACCGAGTCGTGGTTGCGGAAGCGCCGCTCGAGCTCGGCGATGAGGGTGGGACCCGCGTTCATGTCGAACAGGGTGTAGTAGCCCTCGCTGAACTTCTGCACTTCGTAGGCCAGCTTCTTGCGGCCCCACTTTTCGGTCTTGAGCAGCTCGCCACCCTGCTCGGCAATGATTCCCTCGAATTGCCGGACCAGCTCTTCAGCTTGTTCGTCCGTCAATGTCGGGGAGGCGATGAAGATGGTCTCATAGCGACGCATCGTTCCTCCTCGTGGATGTGAAGCCCCGGCACCGGGCCGGAGCAAGGAGGTCCCCTAGGGCGGGGACGCGAACCCCAAGTTTCTCCTGGATTTGCCGGAAACACAAGGCCGAAGCACAAGGATGAATTCACACGGATGTCACACCCAGGGACCTTGTTGGGAATCTCAAACATTTATCCTTTTAGACACCGTGAACGGGCTCCGCCCGGGCAGGGTGTGGGGGTGTGGGGGGACGGAGAGCGAGCAGCGCGAGCGCGCGGTCCCCCCACACACATATCAGAGCCTTGGAGGTACCTTTGAAAAGCTCAATCTTCACTTCGGCGACCCTGGTCGCGCTTCTGTTCGCACCGGGATTGCAGGCCCAGACCCTGAACATCTCCGGAGCGGGCGGCACCTTCATCTACCCTCTGGCCTCCAAGTGGTTCAGCGACTACAACAAGCTGCATCCGAGCATCCAGATCAACTACCAGTCCATCGGTTCGGGCGGCGGCATCCGGCAGTTCTCCCAGGACCGGACCGTGGATTTCGGCGAGACCGACGGGCCCATGACCGACCAGCAGCTCAATGAGTCCAAGGTCAAGCCCATCATGCACCTGCCCATGGCCCTGGGCGGCGTCGTGCCGGTCTACAACCTGCCCGTGGGCGCGATCAGGTTCTCGGGCGACACCCTCGCGGCCATCTACCTGGGCAAGGTCGTGATGTGGGACGACCCCGCCATCGCCAAGGACAACCCGGGGATGAAGCTGCCTTCCGACCCCATCACCGTCGTGCACCGCGCGGACGGCTCCGGCACCACCTACACCTGGGTGGACTATCTTTCCAAGGTCTCCCCCGCGTTCAAGTCGAAGGTCGGGGTCGGCACTTCCGTCACCTGGCCCGTGGGCCTGGGCGGCAAGGGCAACGAGGGCGTCTCCGGCCTGGTCCGGCAGACCCCGGGCTCCATCGGCTACGTGGAGCTGATCTACGCGCTCCAGAACAAGATCGCCTTCTCCCCGGTGAAGAACGCGGCGGGCGAATACGTGAACGCCAGCCTCGCCTCGGTCTCCGGCGCGGCCGCCACAGCCAGGATCCCCGAGGACTACCGGGTGTCCATCACCAACGCTCCGGGCAAGGGCGTCTACCCCATCTCCACCTTCACCTGGGTCCTGGCCACCCCGTCCATGCAGGACGCCGGCAAGAAAAAGGCCCTGCATGACTTCCTCGTCTGGGCCGTGACCAAGGGCCAGGCCGCTTCCGAAGGGCTGGGCTACGCGCCGCTGCCGAAGTCGCTGGTGCAGCGCGAACTCAAGGACCTGGCCAAGCTGAACTAGGAGGGCCGTGCAGGCACGGTCTTTTTTGGGAAACCCATTCGTGATGGACGATGTCGTAATCGAATCCGCCTGGCCTGGCCACGCCGGGCCAGGCTCAGGCCTACAGGGCCGAAGACCTCCAGCGGCTGGGCTCGGGGCGCGCCGCCGACCGCGTCTTCCGCCTGGCCACGGGCCTCTGCGCGGCGGCGGTGGGCGCCCTCCTGCTGGTGCTGGTCCTGTTCATGGTCAAGGGCTCGCTGCTCGCCTTCAAGGACCATGGTTTCGGCTTCATCTTCTCCCCGGAGTGGGACCCCACCAACCAGAAGTACGGGGCCCTCACCTTCCTGTTCGGCACGGCCTACACCAGCCTGATCGGCATGGCCTTCGCCCTGCCGCTGGCCGTGCTAACCGCCGTGGCCCTGGTCGAGATCCTGCCCCGGGGACCGGCCAAGCTCATCTCCCTGGCCGTGGAGCTGCTGGCGGCGATCCCCTCGGTGCTGCTGGGCCTGTGGGGCATCTTCGAACTGGTGCCCCTGGTGCGCAAGTTCGAGATCCTGATCTACAAATCCCACACGGGGCTGCGCGAACTGCCGATCTTCTCCGGGGCTCCGCTCGGGGTCGGCTACCTGGCCGCGGGCCTGATCCTGGCGATCATGGCGCTGCCCTTCATCCTTTCGGTCACCCGCGAAGTGCTGCTGCAGGTCCCCGCCTCCCAGCGGGAAGCGGCCTACGCCCTGGGCGCGACCCGCTGGCAGGCCATCTGGAAGTTCATCCTGCCGTACAGCTGGAAGGGCATCTTCGGCGCCGCCCTGCTGGGCCTGGCGCGCGTGCTGGGGGAGACCATGGCGGTGACCATGGTCATCGGCAATACGCCCCAGATCAAGGCGTCGCTGTTCGCATCCGGCTACACCCTGGCCTCCGTGATCGCCAACGAGTTCACCGAGGCGCCTTCGGACCTGGCCATCAGCGCCCTCATCAGCCTGGGGCTGATCCTGCTGGTGGTGACCATCCTGCTCAACGCCGCAGCCCGGCTCATGATCCTGTACCTCAACCGGAACATGGGCAGCCAGGGGGTGAGATGAACGCCACCCACCATCTCCGCAAAGTGTTCGGCCGCGCCATGGAGGCGGTCTGCCTGGCGGCGGCCGTGCTGGCCATGATCCCGCTGTTCGCCTTCCTCTGGCAGCTGTTCGCCAAGGGCGCCGGGGCCATCACCATGACCCTGTTCACCCAGCTTCCCCTGCCGCCCGGCGAGACCGGCGGCGGCCTGCGCAACGCCATCCTCGGCTCCACGCTGGTGGTGGGCCTGGCCACCGTGGTGGGCATCCCCGTGGGGATCGGCGCGGCCGTGTACATGTCGGAGTTCGCCAGGCCGCGCCTGACCGCGGCCCTGCGCTTCTGCTGCGACGTGCTTTCGGGGGTCCCGTCGATCGTCATGGGCCTGCTCGCCTTCCAGCTTCTGGTGCGGCCCCTGCACCACTTCTCGGCCATGTCCGGCTCTCTCGCCCTGGCCTTCATCATGCTCCCGGTGGTGGTCATCACCACCCAGGAGATGCTCTACCTGGTGCCGCACAGCCTGCGCGAAGCCGGCCACGCCCTGGGCATCCCCTCCTGGCGCATCGCCGCCTCCATCTCGCTGCGGGCCGCGGCCCCCGGCATCCTCACCGGCGCGATCCTCTCGATCTCGCGCGTCGCCGGGGAGACGGCGCCCATGCTCTTCACGGCCTTCGGCAACCCCTACCAGAGCCTGGATCCCGACGCGCCCATCGCCACCCTGCCGCACACCATCTTCACCTATGCCATCAGCCCCTACGACGACTGGCACCGCCTGGCCTGGGGCGGCGCCCTGGTCCTGGTGCTGGGCGTGCTCGGCGCGACACTGCTGAGCCGCTTCGTCCTCTGGCGGCACCAGCGCGGCCTCAACGCCTGATCGGGAACCCCCACATGCTCGCCTGCAAGAACGTCACCATCGAATTCAACAAGACTCCGGTCATCAGGAACGTCTCCCTCGAGTTCCCGGTGAAGCAGGTCACCGCCATCATCGGCCCCTCCGGATGCGGCAAGTCCACCTTGCTGCGCGCCTGCAACCGGATGCACTTCCTCACCCCCGGGGCGCGGGTCAGCGGCGCGGTGACGCTGCACGGCAAGGACATCTACGGCAAGGACGTGGATGCCGTGCTGCTGCGCCGGCGCATCGGGATGGTGTTCCAGAAGGCCAACCCGTTCCCGACCCTGTCGATCTTCGACAACGTGGTCGCCGGCCTGCGCCTTTCCGGCCTGGGCGGCAAGGCCCGGCTCAAGGAGGCGGCGGAACGGGCGCTGGGCGACGCGGCGCTATGGGACGAGGTCAAGGACCGGCTGCACCACAGCCCGATGACCCTGTCCGGCGGACAGCAGCAGCGCCTGTGCATCGCCCGGGCGCTGGCGGTGGACCCGGAGGTGCTGCTCATGGATGAGCCGTGCTCGGCCCTGGACCCCATCGCCACGGCCAAGATCGAGGAGCTGATGTTCCGCCTGCGCGAGCGGCTTTCGGTGGTCATCGTCACCCACAACATGCAGCAGGCGGCACGGGCCAGCGACCGCACCGCCTTCCTCTGGATGGGGGAACTGATCGAGGAGGGCGCCACCGAGACCATCTTCACCGCGCCCAAGAAACCCATGACCGAGGATTACCTGACCGGGAGGTTCGGCTGATGCGCCCATTCGACATCGATCTGGACGGGCTGCGCGGCAGCATCACAGCCATGGCCAGCCTGGCCGAGGAGATGATCGATCTCAGCATCCGGGCGCTGGAGGTTCCGGACCCGGAAACCGGCAAGCGGGTCAACGACCTGGACCGGCGCCTGGATGCCTTCGAGCTCCAGCTGGACCACCTCTGCATCGCGCTGCTGGCCCTGCAGGCGCCGGCGGCGGTGGATCTGCGTTTCGTCGCCTCCAGCCTGAAGATCGTTCCGGAGCTGGAGCGCATCGGCGACCACTGTGTCAACATCGCCCGGCGCGGCCCCGTGGTCTCCCCCCCGGTCCTCACCGACGGCAGCCTGGAGCGCCTGGGCCGGGAGACCCGCGCCATGGTGCGCCGCGCGGTGGAAGCCTTCGTCACCGGTGACGCCGCCCTGGCCCGGGCGGTCATCCAGAGCGACGACAGCGTGGACCAGCTCTACGCCGACATCTTCCGTGAGCTGATCCGGCTCATGAAGGCGGACCCCGGCTGCATCGACCGGGCCGGCCAGCTGATCATCGTCATCAAGAACTGGGAGCGGATCGCCGACCAGGCGACCAACATCGCCGAAGAAGTGCTCTACATCCTCGAAGCCCACAGCGCCAAGCACCCCTACCTGCAGGGCGAGGGGCCGGAGCCCGGAATCGCTCGATAGGCCGTTGTCCCGCCCGTCGCTCCTTGCGGTCGGCTTCGGGTTCCGGGTTCTTGCGCCGACCCACCGGCGCGTGATCCGCTTGCATCGTCCTCGCTGCGCTCCGGGCGATGCAAGCGGCCACGCTGCTCCTTCCCCCCAGGGACGAGGCGATTCGTCTTCGTTTCGATGAACAAAAATTCAAAGCAGCCATCTTGGGACCCTGGGCAATCCAGGGAGCGGTCTCCCCGCCCCCATGCCGCCAACCGAAGGAACCCCCAACCCAGGCGGGGAAGGACAGCGTGAGACCTTGGCGCACCCGCAGGAGGCGAAGCCGACGAGGCTGCGGCAAGGCTCTCACGCACCAGTGGGTCGGCGCAAAAACCCGGAACCCGAAGCCGACCGGCAGGCACGATGCGCGGAACACTAGGCCTGCCAGAAGGCGGCCGGATTGACGGTGCCCGCCAGGGCGCCCAGGTCGTCCGCGGCCTCCAGCAGGGCCATGAAACGGGCGAAGGGGGCGTCCATGGCGTCGATCAGGTCCCACTCGGGCGCGGTCCATTCGGCCAGGACGAAATCCGCCAGGGGGCGCTGGAACGGGCCGATGCCCAGGCGCAGGCGGGCCAGGTCCTGGCGCTGGAGCGCGCCGAACACCGACTTCAGGCCGTTGTGGCCGCCGTCGCTGCCGCTCAGCCGGAACCGGCCCTGGCCGAGCGGCAGGTCCTTGTCGTCGTGCAGCAGGATCATGCGCTGCGGGTCGAACCCGGCGGCCAGGGCCTCGGCGCAGGCCTGGCCGCTCAGGTTCATGTAGGTGCCGGGCACCAGGGCCCGGAACGGCGGCTTCAGGTCATACAAGGTGCCGGTGCGCAGGCGGCGCGCCACCCGCGGCGCCGGGCAGCGGTCCTGCATCCAGCGCATGAGCATCAGGCGCCCGAGGTTGTGCCGGGTGGCGGTGTACGCTTCGCCGGGATTGCCGAGGGGGACGAGCAGCCACATGGGATGGGCATCTCAAGGAAAAAGGGCGGGCTTGGCGCCCGCCCTCCGGTCGTTTCGGCTGCCTGGGCCGCTACTTCTTGCCCTTGGGGGCCGGAGCCGCGGCGGGGGCGGGGGTGGCGGCGGCGGGGGCGGCGGCCGCGGCGGCTTCGGGAACCACCTCCTCGGCCTGCTTGCCCAGGATCGAGCAGATCACGTTGTGGGCATCGCCGTGCAGGGTCAGGTGGGCGTCCAGGACCACCTGGTCCAGGCGGAGGGAATCGCCGACCTTCAGGTGCTCGACGCTGACGTCGACGTGGGCGGGGATGAAGCTGGGCAGGCATTCCACCTCGATCTCGCGGTGGGTGAAGTCCAGGATGCCGCCTTCCTTGACGCCCTCGGCCATGCCCTTCAGGCGGATCGGCACCTTCACGCGCACCTTGTGGGTCGGGTCGACGCGCATGAAGTCGACGTGGCTGAGCCGGCCGGTGACGGGGTGGCGCTGCACTTCCTTGATGATGACGTAGCGCTTGATGTCCGTGCCTTCCCGCTGCAGGTGCACCATGGAGTTCATGCCGGTGTCGCTGGCGATGATGCGGGCGACGACCTTGGGGCTGATGGCGACCGCCACCGGGGGCTCGTTCAGCCCGTAGATCACCGCGGGGATCATGCCCGCGTTGCGCAGGGCGTTGCTGGACGACTTGCCGGTGGTTTCGCGCTGGGCGACGGGGATGACTTCTTCGTTCATGAGTTCCTCCTACCTGGCCGGGGTGCCGGCCCTCTCGTTGGGATGGGGGGGCGCGCAGGCGGCCCCCGGAAAAGGACGAATCTCCAGCCTATCCTGGAACCGGCGGAAAGGCCAGAAAGAATGGGGCCGGGGGTTCCGGGTGCGGGAAATTTACACGGCCCGGACAGCCCGGCGGCGGGTGCTTGCCGCATAATGGGCAGCATGAGCCGAACTTTTCCCAAACCTGAAAATTACCTCAACCGAGAACTGAGCTGGCTCGACTTCAATGAGCGGGTGCTCGAGGAGGCGGAGGATCCCAGCGTCCCGCTGCTGGAGCGGGTCAAGTTCCTCGCCATCGTGTCCAACAACTGGGACGAGTTCTTCATGGTCCGGGTGGCGGGCATCTGGCGCCAGATCGATGCCGGGATCAACCAGCCGGGCCCCGACGGACGGACCCCGCGCCAGGTGATGGAGGTCCTGTCCAGGCGCATCCACGACCTGGCCGCGCGCCAGCACCGGCTGTTCCACCAGGTCATCGAGCCGCGCGCTGAACGCCGAGGGCATCTTCATCCTGAAGCCCGAGGACCTGGACGAGGTCCAGCTGGATTTCGCCCGGGACCACTTCGAGCGCAACCTGCTGCCGCTGATCACGCCGCTGGCGGTGGACACCGGGCACCCGTTCCCGCGCCTGGGCAACCGGGTGCTGGTGCTCATGGCCGAGCTGGAGGCGGCGGAGTACCTGGAGGAGGAGAACCTCCCAGTCTCGGCGCTGGCCATCATCCACGTGCCGACCACCGGCTCGCCGCGCTTCCTGCGGGTGCCGTCGGTGGCCGGCGGCCACCGGTTCGTGATGCTCGAGGACGTGGTGCGGCTGAACATCGAGCAGGTGTTCCAGGGCTACGCCATCCGCAACTGCCAGGCCCTGCGGGTGACGCGGGATTCGGACCTGCCGGTGGAGGAGGATCCCGGCGAGGACCTGATGAAGATGGTGGAGGAGCACCTGCGCAGCCGCCGGCGCGGCGCGGTGGTGCGGCTGCAGTACGAGCAGGGGCTCAGCCCGGTCCTGCTGGACATGCTCATCGAGGAACTGGAGCTGTCCCCCGAGGACCTCTACCCCACCGCGGGCTTCGCGGCCTTTTCCGACCTGATGCAGGTCTACGCCCAGCTGGACCTGCCCCACCTCAAGGACCCGCCCATGCCGCCGCTGCCGGTGCCGCAGCTGGACGGCCACGTCAACATCTTCGAGGCCATCGCCAAGAGCGACATCCTGCTCATGCATCCGTACCAGAGCTTCGACGACAGCGTGGTGCGCTTCGTGCGCGAGGCGGCCGACGATCCCAAGGTGCTGGCCATCAAGGTGACCCTGTACCGCATCAGCGCCACCAGCCCGGTGGCGGCCGCCCTGGAGCGCGCCGCCGAGCGCGGCAAGCAGGTGGCCGCCATCGTCGAGCTGCGCGCCCGGTTCGACGAGGAGGCCAACATCGCCTGGGCCCGGCGCATGGAGAAGGCCGGCGTGCACGTGGTCTACGGCATGCCCAACTACAAGACCCACGGCAAGGCCTGCCTGGTGATCCGCCAGGAGGCCGGCGGGATCAGGCGCTACTGCCACCTCTCCACCGGCAACTACAACGAGCGCACGTCCCGGCTCTACTGCGACATCGGGCTGTTCACGGCCCGGCCGGAGTTCGGCGAGGACCTTTCCAACCTGTTCAACCTGCTCACCGGCTACACCCGGCCGCCCCGGCTGAACCGGCTCATCATCGCCCCGCAGCAGTTCCGCGGGGCCCTCTACGAGCGCATCGACCGGGAGCGCGCCCATGCCCGGGCCGGCCGCCCGGCCCGGATGGTGCTCAAGATGAATTCCCTGGTGGACCCCCAAATGATCCAGCGGCTCTACGAGGCCAGCCAGGACGGGGTGACCATCGACCTCCTGGTGCGCGGCTCCTGCGGACTGCGCGCGGGGGTGGCGGGGCTGTCCGAGAACATCCGGGTCGTTTCGGTCCTCGACCGGTTCCTGGAGCATGCCCGGGTCTACCATTTCCACAACGGCGGGGAGACCGAGACCCTGCTGGCTTCGGCCGACATGATGCAGCGCAACCTGGACCACCGGGTCGAGGTGGCGTTCCCCCTGGTCGACCCCATCGTGGCCGCACAGGTGTTAGAACTGCTGGAGCTGCAGCTGCACGACACCACCAAGGGGCGGGTGCTCGGCCCCGACGGCGGGGTGCTGCGCAGGGGCCTGGACCCCGCCTGGCCCCCCCTCCGGAGCCAGTCCCGGACGTACGAGCACGGGCTCATGAGCAGCGGCGTCAAGGCCATCACCCAGAAATTTCCCGACACCTGGGACACCCAGCTGTAGCCTGCGCCTGAACCCTGTCAGGCTATAGGCTGGAGATGCACATGGGAACGAGAATCAGTCGCGCCGCAATCTATGATGTCCTCAACGCCTACCTGGTGCCGGGGACCGAATCCTCGCTGGTGGCCCTGAAGGCGGTGCGCGGCATCGACGTGTCCGAACCGGTGGTCACCGTGCAGCTGCACCTCCTGGATGCCTACCGGGACCGGGAGGCGGTCATCCGCCGGGCGGTCCTGGAAGCGGTGGGCGGGGTCCCGGGCGTCGAGCGGGTGGAACTCCAGCTTGAGTGGGAGAAGACCCCCGAGCCCGAGTTCAGGAACCTGCTGCCCACGGTCAGGCACTGCCTGGTGGTGGGCTCCGGCAAGGGCGGGGTGGGCAAGAGCACCGTCGCCGCCAACCTGGCCGTGGCCATGGGCAGGCTGGGCCTGAAGGTGGGGCTGCTGGACGCGGACCTCTACGGGCCCAGCATGGGCATGATGTTCGGCATCAAGGAGGGCCCCGAGGGCACCCCCGAAGGCAAGATCGTCCCCATCGAGAAGTTCGGCATCAAGCTCATGTCCATCGCCTTCCTCATCGACGAGGACCGGCCGGTGATCTGGCGCGGGCCCATGCTGAACAAGGCGCTCACCCAGTTCCTGGGGGACGTGCTGTGGGGTGATCTCGACTACTTGTTCATCGATCTCCCCCCCGGCACCGGCGATACCCAGATCTCCCTGATCCAGAACGCCAAGGTGGAAGGCGCCATCATCGTCAGCACGCCCCAGGACGTGGCCTTCCTGGACGCGCGCAAGGCCATCGGGCTGTTCCAGACGGTCAAGGTGCCGATCGCCGGCATCATCGAGAACATGTCCACCTTCCATTGCCCCGCCTGCCACACCGAGACCGCCATCTTCGGCCACGGCGGAGTGAAGGCCGCCGCCCGGCGCATGGACCTGCCCTTCCTGGGCGAAGTCCCCATCGACCTGGCCATCCGCGTGGGCAGCGACGCCGGCGTGCCCATCGTGGCGGAAAACCCGGACAGCCCCCAGTCAGCGGCGTTCTTCCGGATGGCCCGGGCCCTGCGCGGCGCGGTGCCGGCGCCGGCCTGACGAGACGCCCTACGCCAGCCTGCCCCCCGCCTGCACCGCCTCCAGCCAAACGGGCACGCGCCCCATGAGCCCCAGTTCGCCCAGGTAGGCCTCATCCAACCGCGCCTTGGCGAAGATCGGGTGGTCCGGGTTGTAGCCGTGGACGGTGTCGGCGACGTGCACGGCCAGGGCGGGGGTGAAGCCCGTCACGGCCTGGCGGGCGATGCCGTGGTGATGGGCCGCGGCCTGCACCACCGGTTCGGGGATGCCCCACAGCGCGAGCAGGTAGGCGCCCACTTCGCCGTGCGTGGCGCCGAACACGTGGAACTCCGACGCTTCCAGGTCGCCGCCGGAACGCCGGTTGGTCTCCAGCACCCGGGCGTAATCCTCGGGAAAGCGCGAAGCCAGGATGAGGATGCCGAGGTCGTGCAGCAGCCCCGCGGTGAAGCACTCGCTGGCCTTCTGGGAGCCGGCCTCCTCGACCTCGGCGATGCGCCGGCTGCCCAGGCCCACCGCCACGCTGTGCTGCCAGAGGTGCTGGATGGTGAAGGTGGGGATGCGGAAGGCGCCCACCTGGCCGAACAGGCCATGGGCCAGCACCAGGCTGCGGAGCAGGTCGATGCCCAGGTAGGAGACCGCCTCCACCGGGCTCGCCAGCGTGTGCCGGAGGCTGAAGAAGGCGGAGTTGGCCAGCTTGAGGATCATGGCGGTCATGGCCATGTCCTTGGCGATGACGGCCCCGAGCCGCTCCGCCGAGCAGGTTTCCGAATCGATCAGGGCGGTGATCTCGCGGTAGAGCTCCGGCACCGCGGGCAGCTGGCCGATGCGGGCGATCAGCTCGCGCACGTGGTCGTTGCCCACCCGCTGGCCATGGCGGCAGGCGAATTCCACGGCGGACCGGAGCAGCGCCATGTCGACCGGCTTGACCAGGAACTGGTGGATCCTTCCGATGCTCTGCAAGGCCTGGTCCCGGTCGGCTTCCGCCGCCAGCAGGAACCTGACCGTGGCCGGATAGCGGGCCATGACCTCCTGCAGGAATTCGGTGCCGTTCATCCCGGACATGCGCAGGCCGGCCACCACCACCTGGAAGGGGGCGAGGGTGAAGGCCTGCAGCCCCTTGCCGGCGCTGTCCAGGAAGACCGGCTCCCAGTCCTCTCCGAAGAGCCCGGCCTGGCTGCGGAGGCCCTCAAGGCACTGGGGATCGTCGTCCACGAACAGGATCCTGCGGTTGCCGCCCATCTCGGTCCCTTCCCACCCTCAACTATTCGTCCGCCTTGTGCAGCTTCTTGACCACATACCGGGGACGATCCCGGACCTCCTGATAGATGCGGCCGATGTACTCGCCCAGCAGGCCGAACGCAAGGAACTGCGCGCCGACGAAGAAGAATAGCACGGCGAACAGGGTGAACACCCCCTGGGCCGCCCCCTCCGGGTGGAGGATCCGGTACACCAGCAGGATGACGCCGAACCCTATCCCCAGGGCCGAGACCGCGACCCCCAGCACGCTGAGCATCTGCAGCGGCAGCAGGGAGAAGCTGGTCAGGAGGTCGAACTGGAGGTTGATCAGCTTCCAGAAACCGTACTTGGATTCGCCGGCGGCCCGCTCAGCGTGGCCCACCGGGACCTCGGTGATGCGCTTGGCGAAGCTGTTGGCCAGGGCCGGGATGAAGCTGGAGCGCTCCTTGCACTGGAGCAGCGCGTCGACGATCTCGCGCCGGTAGGCCCGGAGCATGCACCCGTAGTCGTGCAGGATGACGCCGGTGGTCCTGCGGGTGACCGCGTTGACGATCTTGGAGGGCAGGGTGCGGAACAGGCTGTCGTTGTCCATCCGGCCCTGGCGCCAGCCGCCCACCACGTCGAAGCCCTCCTCGATCTTGGCGACCAGCTTGGGGATCTCCTCGGGCGGGTTCTGCAGGTCGGCGTCCATGGTGATGACCACCTCGCCGCGGGACACGGCGAAGGCGCCGAAGATGGCCGCGTGCTGGCCGTAGTTGCGGTTGAATTCCACGACGCTGACCCGGGGCTCGCGCCTGGCGATGTCCTGGAGCATGGCCAGGCTGCCGTCGCGGCTGCCGTCGTCGGTGAAGACCACCTCCCAGGTCCGGCCGGGATCCTTGAAATTCGCATCCAGGACCGCCGACAGGCGCTCCCAGAGATTGGTAATATTCGCTTCTTCGTTGAAAATGGGGATCACGATGCTGAGGAAGGGGGCCATGCAACACTCCGTTGGAACCATTCTAACCGGACCCGGGCGGGGATCATGGCCTGGGCGCTGGGCGCGCGCCCTGGCCGGGCCGGCGCTGGCAGCCGCGCTGACCGCGACCTGCCTGCGCGGCCAGGAGCCGGCCCGCCCCAACCCGCCCCAGAGCACCGCCGAAGAGCAGGCGGTGGTGCGGGAGATCACCAAGATCCGCATGTTCCCCAAGGCCTACGCCAAGTACCTGCGGGCCCTGGGCACGCATTTCCAGGGCACCTTGTGGCGGCTCAGGGACCACGTGCCGATCCGCACCAACGAGGGCCGGGCGGCGGTGGTGGAGGCGGCCGAGTTCCTCGAGCGGGTCCAGCCCATCCCCGGCGAGGTGGCCTTTTCCGAAGGCCTGCACGCGGCGGCGTGGGAGCACGTGAAGGACCAGGGGCCCAGCGGCCAGACCGGACACGCCGGCGTCGCCGGGTCCACCGTCGGCGAGCGGATCCGACGCTGGGGCGAGCCGGGGTCGCTGATCGGGGAAGTGATCAACTACGGCCCGGAGACCGCGCGCATGACGGTGATCATGCTGGTCATCGACGACGGCGTGCCCGACCGGGGCCACCGCAAGAACCTCTTCAACCCGGACTTCCGCACGGCGGGCGCGGCCATAGGCCCGCACAAGGGCTATGGCGCCATGACCGTGGTGGACATGGCCGACAGCTTCACCGCCAGGCCCTGATGCGGCCGGCCGCGCTGATCGCCGTCCTGTCTTCGCCGCTCCTGCTGTGGCTGGGCGCGAAAGCGCGGAGCTTCCTGCTGCGGGTCCGGAGCGACCGGGACTACCGCGCCGCCGGCGCGGCCAGGGAGCTGGCGTGGGCGCGGCTGGAGCAGTCCCACCATGTGCAGTCCCTGGTCCTGGCCAACAGCGGCCTGGGCATCGCCCACATCCGGCAGCGCCGGATCCAGTGGGTCAACCACCGGTGGGCGGAGATCTTCGGGGCGCTGCCGGAGCATCTGCAGGGCGCCAGCATGGCCCCCTTCCACCTGGACGCGGCGACCTTCGAGAGCTTCGGCGCCACCGCCTACGCGGCCATCGAGCGGGACGGGCGGTTCGCCGGGGAGCAGCACATGCGCCGGATGGACGGCAGCCCGTTCTGGGCCTTCATGGTGGGCAGCCAGCTGGTGTCGGGGCAGCCCGAGGAGGGGGCCGTCTGGTGCCTGGAGGACGTCACGGCGCGGGTGGAGGCGCAGCAGGAGCTGGATGACGCCCTGAAGCTCAACCAGAAGCTGATCAGCGCCTCCCCCACCGGCATCGTGCTGTACCGGGCCTCCGACGGGACCTGCATCCTGGCCAACGAGGCCGCCGCGGCGTGCGTGGGCGGCACGGTCGCGGACCTGCTCCGGCAGAATTTCCGGCGGATTCCCGGCTGGGTCGGCTCGGGGCTGCTGGCCAAGGCGGAGGAGGCGCTGTCCACCGGCACCGAGCAGGTCCTGGAAACCGCCATGACCACCAGCTTCGGCGCATACCGCCAGCTGGCCTGCACCTTCGTGCCGTTCGAAAGCCGGGGCGAAAGGGTGCTCCTGCACATGGTGGCCGACGTGACCGAGCGGGCCCGGGCCACCGCGGAGCTGCGCGAAAGCCAGGAACGCTACCGGGTGGTGGTGGAGGCGCTCAACGAGGGCCTGGCCATCGTGGGCCCGGACCAGCATTTTGCCTACTGCAACGCAAGGCTGGCCGGGATGCTGGGCTACTCGCCGGAGGAGCTGCTGGGGCAGTACCGCACCTTCATCGTCGCCGAGGAGGACCTGGGGCTCCTTGAGTCCCTCCGGGCGCAGCGCGCGCCCGGCGCCACCGATCGTACGAGGTCCGGCTGCGCAGGAAGGACGGCGGGACGCTGGAGGCGCTGCTTTCGGTCGCGCCGATCCAGGATGCCCAGGGGCGCTTCGTCTACTCGCCGGTCCTGGTGACCGACATCTCGGTGCGCAAGCGCGCCGAGCGCGAACGCGAGCAGCTCATGCTGGAGCTCGAGCAGAAAAACAAGGAGCTGGAGACCCTGGTCTACGTGGCCTCCCACGACCTGCGCTCGCCCCTGGTGAACGTCCAGGGCTTCAGCCAGCGCCTCGGCAGGACCCTGGAGGAGCTGGAACGCCACCTGGAGACCTGCGGCTCGGTGGAAGAGCTCAGGGATGCCGCCCTGCCCCTGCTCAGGGAGCGGATGCCCGCGGCCCTGGACTACATCCGGGCCAGCGGGGTGAAGATGGACGCCATCATCAACGGCCTGCTGCGGCTGTCCCGGGCCGGGCGGATGCAGCTGCGGACCGAGGCGCTGGACATGGACCGGGTGCTCCAGGCCACCGCCGCCGCCATGGCCTTCCAGTTCCAGGAGGCCGAGGGCCGGCTCGAAGTGGAGCCGCTGCCGCCCTGCAGGGCCGACCCGGCGCAGGCCGCCCAGGTGTTCTCGAACCTCCTGGACAACGCCCTCAAGTACCGGAGCCCGGACCGGGCGCCGCGCATCAGGGTGTCGGGCCGGATCGAGGCCGGCCTCGCGGTCTACTGCGTGGAGGACAACGGCATCGGCATCGCGCCGGAGCACCGGGCGCGCATCTTCGACATCTTCCAGCGCCTGGACCCCCAGGGGCCGGTCCGGGGCGAGGGCCTCGGCCTGACCCTGGTGCGCCGGATGGTGGAGCGCAACGGCGGCCGGGTCCGGGTTGAGTCGGGCGCCGGAGCGGGAAGCCGGTTCTGCGTGGAGCTGCCGGCCGTATAATGGGACCTTTCGGCGGAGACCCCATGCTGGCCAGGCGGGAACAGGCTTTCACCATCCTCATCGCCGAGGACGACGACGGCCATGCCGACCTGGTCATGGAGCAGCTGCGCACGGCGGGCCTGGACGGCCCCATCATCCGCTTCCGGGACGGCCAGGAGGTCGTGGACTTCCTGGCCGTCCCGGCCGCGCCCCCGGACGTCCCGTACCTGCTCCTGCTGGACCTCAACATGCCCAGGATGGACGGCATCGCCGTGCTCAAGCGCCTCAAGGCCGACCCGGCCACGCGGGTGATCCCGGTGATCATGCTCACCACCACCGACGACCCGCGCGAGGTGGCGGCCTGCTACCAGCTGGGCTGCAACCTGTACATCACCAAGCCGGTGGGGTTCGAGGCCTTCTCCGAGACGCTCCAGCGCCTGGGCCAGTTCCTCCAGGTCCTGCAAGTCGCCAGGCCATGAGCGCCGGGGAGCCCGCCCAGGAGGTCCGGATCCTGGTGGTGGAGGACGATCTCGGCCTGGCCGAGCTGATCCGGGACGAGTTCGCCCAGCGGGGCTGGTCCTGCGCCCACTGCGCCAGCGGCGGCGCGGCCCTGGCCTGGCTGCGGGAGCACCAGCCGACCCTGGCCCTGCTGGACTACTCCCTGCCCGACATGACCGGGGCCGACCTCATCGCCGCTTTTCCTCTCAGGCATTTCATCGTCACCACCGGCGCGGGCGACGAGCGGGTGGCGGTGGCCATGATGAAGCGCGGCGCCCTGGACTACCTGGTGAAGGACGCGATGTTCCTGGACACCCTGCCGCAGGTGGTGGAGCTGGCCCTGCGCCACATCGGCACCGAGCGGCGCCTGGCCGAGGCGGAGGACAGCCTCAGGCAGACCCGGGAAGACCTGGCCCGGGCCCGGAAGATGGAGAGCCTGGGCCTCATGGCCGGCGGCATCGCCCACGACTTCAACAACCTGTTCCAGGGCATCCAGGGCAACCTGGAACTCGCCCTGATGCGGGTGCCGGAATCCGGCGGGGGCGCCGCTGGCCCGGGCCCTGAAGATCCTGGACAAGGCCTCGCTGCTGACCCACCGCATGCTCGAGTTCTCCGGCCGGGGCTTCCGCGCCTCCGAGCCGCTGGCGCTGAACCCGCTGGTGCAGGAATGCCTGCGCCCGCTCACGGAGGCGGGCGAAGGCCGGATCCGGTTCACCGGGCAGGAGGGACTGCCCGGGATCGAAGGGGACGGCAAGCAGCTGGCCCAGGTGATCAGCGGGCTCCTGCTCAACGCCGCGGAGGCGCTGGGGCCCGGCGGCGGCATCGAGGTGCGCACCGAGCTGAAACGCGCGGGGGAGGAGACCCGGGGCGTCTGGATCAACCCGCCGCCCGACGCGGCTGCGGTATGCCTTTCCGTGGAGGACGACGGTTCGGGCATGGGCCCTGAAGTCATGGAGCGGGCCTTCGACCCGTTCTTCACCACCCGCCGGCCGGGCCGGGGCCTGGGCCTGTCGGCGGCCCTGGGCATCCTGCGCGCGCACGGCGCCGGGCTATGGGTGGACAGCGTGGTCGGCCGGGGCACCTGCTTCCGGATCCACTTCGCCCCCTGCCCCGAGGCGGGCCTCCGGGACGCCGCCCCCGCCCCGCGCGGCCCGCGCAAGGCCATCCTCCTGGTGGACGACGACGAGGACCTCCAGGAGGCCCTGGCCGGCTTCCTGAGCGAGGAGCTGGGCTACCAGGTGCTCCAGGCCAGGGACGGCGAGGAGGCCGTGGCATGCTACCGGCGGGAGCGGGAGCGCATCGGGCTGGTGCTGATGGACGCGATCATGCCCAGGCTCTCCGGGCCGGCCGCCTTCGAGGCCATCAGGGCCTTCGCGCCCGAGGCCAGGGCGGTGCTCTGCAGCGGATGCAGCGAGGATGCGGGTTGTCGCGCGGCCAGCGAGGGCGGCTTCCTGGGCTACCTGAAGAAGCCCTTCCTGCTCCGGACGCTGCAGGAGACCCTCGAAGCCTCGATGGATGGAAATTCTTGACCGGGGTCAAGGCGTCCCGGGCGCGCCCGGGCCATCATGACCAGGTCAGGAGTCAACCTTGAGCAGGAACCCCGAACCTTCCCAGACCGCCCGGCGCATCGTGCAGGGGGCCTTCCTGGCCCTTTGCGGCTGGATCGGGGTGGATTTCGCCCGCTTCCTGCGCGGAGCCGGGGCGCACCCGGCCGGAGCCGAGGGGTTCCTGCCCATCTCGGCGCTGGTCAGCATGCGCTTTTGGCTGGCCACCGGGAGGATCCACGGGTTCCACCCGGCCGGCCTGTTCATCTTCTGCGCCGTCCTGCTGCTCGGGCTGCTGTTCAGCAAGGCGTTCTGCGGCTGGATGTGCCCGGTGGGGACCCTCAGCGAGGGGCTCTGGATGCTGGGGCGGAAGGTGTACGGCGCCAACCGGGCGCTGCCGCGCTGGCTGGACCTGCCGTTCCGGGCGCTGAAATACGTCCTGCTGGCCTTTTTCCTCTGGGCGGTCTGGAAGATGGACGGTCCGCAGCTGGAGGCCTTCCTGGACAGCCCCTTCAACGCCCTGGCCGACGTGCGGATGTACTATTTCTTCGCGCGCATCTCGGGCTTCGCCCTGGGGGTGATCCTGGCGCTGGCCGGGCTTTCCACCCTGGTGCAGAACTTCTGGTGCCGCTACCTGTGCCCCTACGGCGCCCTGCTCGGGCTCTTGAGCCTGGCCAGCCCGCTGCGCGTCACCCGGGCCAGGGACACCTGCATCGACTGCGGCAAGTGCACCCGCGCCTGCCCGTCCCGGATCCAGGTGCACAAGGCCGGGCGGGTGCTGAGCGACGAGTGCAGCGCCTGCTACCGCTGCGTCGCGGCCTGCCCGGTCAAGGCGACCCTGGAGATGCGCGCGCCTTCGGGGAAGGCCCTGCCGGGATGGCTGTTCGGGGTGCTGGCGGCCGGGGTGTTCGTGGCGGTGGCCGGGGCGGCCATGGTTTCCGGGCATTGGCGGACGACCCTCACCCGGGAGGATTACCTTCAACTCATGCCATGATGGAATCGCATCAAAAGGATGGGAAAGCCGGGATTCCGGGGGGCGGCCATGCACTGCGACGAACGTCTGGTGGAGATCACCCGTGAGCGCCACCAGGTGGCGATCGACCTGGTCTACGCGCGGGCCGGCAACCTCACCGGCCGTCCCATCTACGCCACAGCCTGCTGCCTGCTGCACCGGGAGGCGGAACCGGGCCTGCTGCGCGCGGCCGCCATGGCCGCCGCGGCCGGCCTGCGCCTGAGGCTGCTGGACGCCTACCGCCCGCAGCAGGCGCAGGAACGGCTTTGGCAATCCCTGTCCGACCCGCTCTACGTGGCCGAAGCGGGCCGGGGCTCCAACCACACCCGGGGGGTGGCGCTGGACCTGACCCTGGAGGATCCCGACGGCCGGGAACTGGACATGGGCACCCCGTTCGACGCCATGGAGGCGCGGGCGCACCACCTCGCCCAGGGCCTGGGCGCCGAGGTCAACCGCAACCGCTTCGTGCTCCTGGGCATCATGGCCCTGGCCGGCTTCCGCGCCATCGATTCGGAATGGTGGCACTACGAACTGCCGGAAGCCCGGGCCTTCCCGCTGCTCCAGGACGACCGGGTCAGAACTCTAGACTAGTTTCCTCAGTTCCGCCAGCAGCCGGTCGATGTCGCCGGCGCCATGGGTCGAGAAGACCGAGGCGCGCAACAGGCCCGCCTCCGGCGCGCCCGCGTAGTTCTTGAAGATGGGCAGGATGATCTCCTTCTCGCGCAGGGCGGCCTGGACCCGCTCCATCTCCGCGGCGCTGCCCAGGGACCAGGCGACGATGGGGAAGGGGGTGTCCGGCAGGGCGAAGCCCATGGCGCGCAGGCCGGCCCGGAGCCGGTCGCAGTTGGCCCGCAGCTTGATGCGCCACTCCGGATGGTCCCTGACCAGTTCGATGCCCTTGGCCGAGGCCGCGGCCAGCGGGGTCGGAGTGGAGCTGGCGCCCAGGTACGCGCCGAGCCCCTTCTTGACCCGCTCGATGAGGCCGGCCGGGCCCGGCATGAAGCCGCCGTGCCCGCCGAAGGCCTTGGACAGGGTGCCCGCCTGGTGCAGGCGCCGGTCCTCCAGGCCGAAATGCTCGAAGGTCCCGCGCCCGTGCTCGCCCAGGACGCCCACGGCGTGCGCGTCGTCCACGGCGACCATCCCGTCGTAGCGCTCCGCCACCTGGAGCAGCCCGGGCACCGGCGCGATCTCGCCCCGCGCCGGGAACACGCCGTCGGTGATGACCAGCGGCCGCTGGCCGGGCTTCAGGCAGGCCCTGACCTGGACTTCCAGGTCCGCCGGGTCGCAGTGCCGGTAGGGGAAGTTGGGCTTGCCGGTGCTGCGGATGCCGTCCCAGATGTTGAAATGCGCCGTTTCGTCCACGAAGATCGCCTCGTAGGCGGGGGCCAGGGACTGGGCGAGGTAGAGCCCGTTCTGGATTCCGGACACGTAATAGACGCAGGCCTCGGCCATGAAGAATTCGCACAGCCGGCTTTCCACGTCGGCCAGGAAGTGGCTGTTGCCATAAGTCTTGCCCGTGCCCGGGTGGGTGCCCTGGGTGATGAAGGCCTGGATCCCGGCCATGATCACCTCGGCGTTGCCGTGCAGGCCGAAATAGCCCGTTCCGCCGAAGTACAGGTATTTCCGCCCGTTGAACACCGTCTCGGCGCCGGGCGCGCTTTCCATGAAGAAGGTCGCTCCGGTTGCCTGGCGATGGGTCATGCTGGGCTCCTCATGGATGGGTGGACTCGGGGGAAAGTCCGACGCGTTTGATTAATAATAAATATTGATGATCTTCAAATATTGCTTGACGATAGACCCCTCATGGATCATTATGCACCCCTATCAGCAGCACTTGCCAAACAGTTTGTGGAACCCCTCCAGACCAGCCTTTTCTTCATCACAAACCTTGAATTCAGTTGAGCTCTTCCCGGGCAGACATGGAATTCGACGGCATTCGGGCCAGGCGCTGGAGGGAAGGGCGTTCGGATTAAAGCTTTATCGCAACCATCCAAGGGAGGATTCGCGATGAACAATCCAATCTCTTCATCCTCAGCACTGCGCAGGGTCGGCTGGACAGCCGCCGCCGGGCTGTTCACCGCGCTGATCGCCTTCGGAGGCGGCCAGCAGGCCCGGGCGGCGACCCCCGCCGGCACCCTGGTGGTGGGCAAGTCCTCGGATCCCCAGAACCTGGATCCGGCCTTCACCATGGACAACAACGACTGGACCCTGAGCTATCCCTCCTACCAGCGCCTGATCCGGTACAAGGTGGAGAACGGCAAGGGCTCCACCAACGTGGAAGGGGACCTCGCGGCCGGCTGGAAGGCCTCCAAGGACAACCTGACCTGGGAGTTCAAGCTGCGCGGCGGGCAGAAGTTCGATGACGGCACCCCGGTGGACGCCAAGGCGGTGCAGTTCACCTTCGAACGCCTGATGCGGATCAAGCAGGGACCGTCCGAACCCTTCCCCGAAGACCTCAAGGTCACCGCGGTGGACCCGCTGACGGTGAAGTTCACCATGGGCAAGGTGTGCCCCTATTTCCTCTATGCCCTGGCCAACGACGGCGGCTCCATCATCAACCCCAACGTCATGAAGATGGCCCAGGGGAACGACGACGCCAAGGGCTGGCTGTCGTCCCACACCGCCGGTTCCGGCGCCTTCAAGCTGGCCAGCTGGCAGAAGGGCCAGTCCCTGGTGCTGGACCGCAACCCCTACTACGGCGGCAAGAAGCCCACCCTGGACAAGATGGTGGTGAAGATCATCGGCGAAGCCTCCAGCCGCCGGCTGCAGCTCGAGAGCGGCGACCTGGACGTGGTGGAGACCCTGCCGGTGGACCAGATGGCCGAGGTGGGCAAGAAGCCCGACCTGATGGTGGCGGAGAACCCGTCCCTGCTGTGCACCTACCTCTACCTGAACAACAAGAAGGCGCCCCTGAACAATCCCGAGGTGCGCCAGGCCATCTCCTGGGCGGTGGACTACAACGGCATCATCAAGAGCATCATGAAGGGCCAGGCCAAGCAGATGCGCGGCGCGATCCCCGAAGGCATGTGGGGCTTCGATCCCAACGTCCTGCAGTACCACACCGACCTGGCCAAGGCCAAGGCGCTCCTGGCGAAGAACCACATCTCCAACATCACCCTCAGCTTCCTCTACTCCAACCGCGACCCCAACTGGGAGCCCATCGCCCTTTCGACCCAGGCCCAGCTGGCCCAGGTGGGGATCAACGTGAAGCTTGAGAGCATGGCCAACGCCTCCATGCGCGAGCGGATCAGCAAGGACGACTTCGACATCTCCATCGGCAACTGGAGCCCTGATTTCGCCGACCCGTTCCAGTTCATGAACCTGTGGTTCGATACCCAGAACCAGGGCCTGGCGGGCAACCGCTCCTTCTACTCCAACCCCGAGGTCGACAAGATGGTGCGCGAAGCGGCCTCCATCTCCGACCAGAAGACGCGCACCGACCTGTACCGGGCGGCGCAGAAGATCGCGGTGGACGAGGCGGCCTACGTCTTCCTGTTCCAGCGCAACTCCCAGGTGGCCATGCGCAAGTCTGTGACCGGCCTCGTGTTCAACCCCATGCTCGAGCAGATCTTCAACATCGACACCATCGTCAAGAAGTAGGCAGTGAGCGCGGTCCGGCCGCCCTCGGGGGCGGCCGGGCCCGGTCTTCCCCATCCAGCCCCGATGCCGAGGGCGAACCATGTCCTACCTGCGGATCATCGTCAAGCGGCTGGCGCTTCTGCTGCTGGTCGTGCTGGGCGTGTCCATCATCACCTTCGTGGTCTCCCACCTCATCCCCGGCGACCCGGCCCGGCTCATCGCCGGGGAGCGGGCCAGCGACGAGATCGTCCTGCACATGCGCCACACCCTGGGCCTGGACCGGCCCTGGCCGGTGCAGTACCTGGCGCTACGTCTCGGGCATGCTGCACGGCGACCTGGGCACCTCCATCCGCACCTCGCGCCCCGTGCTGGAGGACCTGAAGACCTTCTTCCCGGCCACCATGGAACTGGCCCTGGCGGCCCTGATCCTGGCCACCCTGCTGGGGGTCCCCCTGGGCATCCTGTCGGCGGTGTACCGCAACAGGACCATGGACCAGGTGGTGCGCACCCTTTCGGTCACCGGCATCTCCACCCCGGCCTTCTGGCTCGGCCTCCTGCTGATCATCCTCTTCTACGGCAAGCTCGCCTGGCTCCCGGGCGGCGGGCGCCTGCCCGAGGGGCTCGACCCGCCGACCAAGATCACCGGCTTCTACCTCCTGGACTCCCTGTTCACCGGCAACCGCGCCACCCTGGTGGAGAGCCTGAAGCACCTCATCCTGCCCGGCTTCACCCTGGGCTTCGTGCACCTGGGCGTGGTGGCCCGGCAGATCCGCTCGGCCATGCTGGAGCAGCTGGGCGAGGACTACGTGCGCACCGCCCGCGCCAACGGCCTGCCAAAGTGGGGCGTGATCTTCCGCCACGCCCTGCCCAACGCCCTGATCCCGTCGGTGACGGTGCTGGGCCTGGCGCTGGGCGACCTGCTCTACGGCGCGGTGCTCACCGAGACGGTGTTCGCCTGGCCCGGCATGGGCGCCTACGTGGTCAATTCGATCCAGGCGCTGGACTTCCCCGCGGTGATGGGGTTCGCCGTGGTGGTGTCCTTCGCCTACGTCATCCTCAACCTGGGGGTGGACCTGCTCTACCTGGTGATCGATCCTCGGATCAAGGAGGCCGGCTGACATGGACCAGGCGCTCGCGAACCCTCCCCGCCGCGGCCTGGCCTTCGACCTGGGCTTCCTGTGGTACCGGCTGCGCCAGAGCCCGCTGAGCATGGCCGGCCTCGCGGTGATCGTCCTGGTGCTGGCGGTCATGGCGCTGGCCGGCACCCTGGCGCCCTACGACCCCAACCACGTGGACCTGGAGCTGCGCCTGCTGCCCCCGTCGGGCGCCCACTGGTTCGGCACGGACGAGGTGGGGCGCGACCTGTTCAGCCGGATCCTCTACGGCAGCCGGCTGTCGGTCAGCGTCGCGCTGTTCGTGGTGCCGGTCTCGGGCACCCTGGGATCCGTGATCGGCTGCTTTTCCGGCTCCATCGGCGGCAAGGTCGACACGGTCATCATGCGCGCGACCGACATCGTGCTCTCGGTGCCGTCCCTGGTGCTCACCATGGCGCTGGCCGCGGCCCTGGGCCCGAGCCTCTTCAACGCCATGCTGGCCATCACCGTGGTGCGCATCCCGGCCTACGTCCGGCTGGCCCGGGGCCAGGCCCTGGTGATCCGCGAGCTCAACTACGCCAAGGCCGCGCGCGCCTTCGGCGGCTCGCGCTGGCACGTGGTGCGCTGGCACATCCTGCGCAACGCCTTCCCTCCCATCCTGATCCAGGCCAGCCTGGACGTGGGCAGCACCATCCTGGCGGCCTCCGCGCTCGGCTTCATCGGCCTGGGCGCCCAGCAGCCCACGGCCGAATGGGGCGCCATGGTGGCCACCGGGCGCAACTACATCCTGGACCAGTGGTGGTACTCCGCCTTCCCGGGCTTCGCCATCCTGGTCACCGCCACCGGCTGCAACCTTTTCGGCGACGGGCTGCGGGACATCCTCGACCCCCGCCTGAAGGGCAGGTGACCATGGCGAGCGTCCTCTCCATCGAAGACCTCAGCCTGGAGTTCCCCATCTACCGGGGCTCGGTCAAGGCCCTGAACGGGGTCACCCTGCGCGTGGAGCCGCGCGAGATCGTGGGCATCGTGGGCGAATCCGGATCGGGCAAGTCGGTGACCTCCATGGCGGTCATGCGCCTGCTGGTGGAGGGCAGCTACCGGGTGGCGGGAGGCTCGGTGACCCTGCTGGGGCAGGACGTGCTGCGGGCGTCGGAAGCCACCATGCTCGGACTGCGCGGCAGCCAGGTGGCGATGATCTTCCAGGAGCCCATGACCGCCCTGAACCCCACGCGCCGGGTGGGCGAGCAGATGGCGGAGGTGATCCGGCTGCACCGCCCCATGGGACGGAAGCAGGCCTCCAGGGAGGCCGAGGCCCTGCTGCGGGACATGCATGTGGCCGACCCGGGGCGGATCCTGCGCAACTACCCGTTCGAGCTGTCCGGCGGCATGCGCCAGCGGGTGCTGCTGGCCCTGGCGTTCTCCTGCCAGCCCAAGCTGCTCATCGCCGACGAGCCGACCACCGCGCTGGACGTCACGGTGCAGCGCCAGGTGCTGCTGCTGATGCGCGAGAAGGCGCGCGAAAAGAACGCCGCGATCCTCTTCATCACCCACGACATGGCGGTGGTCTCGCAGTTCTGCGACCGGGTCTACGTGATGTACGCGGGCGGCGTGGTGGAGGACGGCCCCACCGCGGAAGTGATGGCGCATCCCCGCCACCCCTACACCCGCGGCCTGCTGAACGCCCTGCCCGACCGCATCGGCGCCCGGGGCCAGCTGGAGGCGATCCAGGGCAGCGTGCCGGACCTGACGCGCCTGCCCCCGGGCTGCCCCTTCGCCGCCCGCTGCCCGCTGGCCCGGGAGGCCTGCCTCGAACGGCCGCCGACGGTGGCCACCGACCCCGCCGGGCGGCACCACGCCGCCTGCTGGGTGGTCCAGGAGGAGGCGCAGGTCCCATGAGCCCGTCACCCATCCTCACCCTGCGGGACCTGCAGGTGCGCTTCCCGGCCGGGGCCGACTGGCTCGGGCGCCCCAACGAGCACGTGCACGCGCTCAACGGCGTGGACCTGGACATCCGCCCGGGCGAGACCCTGGGCGTGGTGGGCGAATCCGGATGCGGCAAGACCACGCTGGCGATGGTCCTCATCGGCCTGATCAAGCCCACCGCCGGGCGCATCGCCGGCGGCAGGGAAGGGCAGGTGCGCATGCAGATCGTGTTCCAGGACCCGCAGTCGTCGCTCGATCCGCGCCTGCCGGTCTGGCGCGTGATCGCCGAGCCGCTGCACGTGCTCGAGCGCGGCCGGATCTCCGGCGCCGAGATGAAGCGCGCGGCCGGTGAAGTGGCGGCCCAGGTGGAGATCCCTCCGGACTACCTGGAGCGCTACCCGCACGAGTTCTCCGGTGGCCAGCGCCAGCGCATCGCCATCGCCCGGGCGCTGATCTCCAAGCCGGACGTCATCCTCCTGGACGAGCCGACCTCCGCCCTGGACATCTCGGTGCAGGCCCAGATCCTGAACCTGCTCAACGACCTCCAGCGAAGCCGCCGCCTCACCTACATCCTGATCTCGCACAACGTGTCGGTGGTGCGCCACATGAGCGACCGGGTCGCGGTGATGTACCTGGGCCAGATCGTGGAGCTGGGCACCTGTGAAGACGTGCTTCGGACGCCCCGCCACCCCTACACCCGCCTGCTGCTGGAATCGGTGCCGCAACTGGGCGTGCCGGTGGCGGACGATGCGGTCTCCAGCAGCACGGAGCTGCCCAGCAACCGCCGCCTGCCGCGGGGCTGCTTCTTCCGCGACCGCTGCCCCCTGGCCCGCGAGGGCTGCGAAAGGCCCCAGGTCCTCCTGGAGGCCGGCGGGCCGGAGCACCGGGTCCGCTGCCACGTGGAGGCACAACCTGCCTGAAAGGAGCTCGCCCATGGGCCACGCCGAGCCGATATCCCTGCGCATCCAGGAGATGCGCGTCTACCCCTTCGACATCCCGCTGAAGGACGTCTTCACCATCGCCACCATGAGCCTGGCCTCGGCGCCCAACCTGCTGGTGGAACTGCGCGCCGGCGACCTCACCGGCTGGGGCGAGGCTTCGCCCTACCGGGCCATCGTCGGCGAGACCCAGCTCACCTGCGCCGCCGCCGCCCGGGAACTGGCGCCCCTGGTGGTGGGCCGGGACCCCATGGCTGTGCGCGCCATCATGGGGGAACTGGACGCCCACCTGCCGCACAACGCCACCCTGAAGAGCGCCATCGACATGGCGCTGCACGATCTCGCCGCCCAGGCCTGCGGCGTGCCGCTGTACGCCTTCCTGGGCGGCCAGCGGCGGGAGATGGAGACAGACCTCACCATCGGCATCGGCAGGCCCGAGGAGGCCGGGGAAAAGGCCCTCCTGTACCGCTCCATGGGCTTCCGCATGATCAAGGTCAAGCTGGGGCTGGACGCCCGCGACGACCTCCGGCGCCTCGCCATCATCCGCGAAGCCGTCGGCCCCGAACCGGTGCTGCGCATCGACGCCAACCAGGGCTGGGACCGGATCCAGGGCCGGCGCAACCTGGACGCCTTCGCCGCGTTCGACATCGAATTCTGCGAGCAGCCCTGCCGGGCCGACGACCTCCAGGGGATGGCCTACCTCAACCGCACCTCGCCCATCCCGGTGATGGCCGACGAGGCGGTGTTCTCGGCGGCCCAGGGCCTCGAGATCATCCGGCAGGACGCCGCCGCCTACTTCAACATCAAGCTGTCCAAGTCCGGCGGCATCGCCAACGCCCAGAAACTGGCCTCCGTGGCCGAGGCCGGGCACCGGGCCTGCATGATGGGCTGCATGTCCGAGTCGCGCCTGGGGGTCACCGCGGCCGCCCATTTCGCCAGCGCCAACCCGGTGATCCGGTTCTTCGACCTGGATTCCTGCCTGGAGCACGCGGAGAACCCCGTCGAGGGCGGCGTGAGCTACCGGGGCGGGATGATCTCCCTGCCCGAAGAGCCCGGTCTCGGGGCCCGGCCGGACCCGGACTACCTCCGGAACCTGGAGCGGCTGCTGTGAAATGTCCGTAAACCCCTTTCCGGGTGCCGGATATTTACGCCATCATGGGGCTCCCCACAAGGAGCGGCCATGAACATCGCCCAGACCCTACTGCCCGAGTACCGACCACGAGATCGCCGGCACCCGCAAGGCGCTGGCCCGCGTCCCCGATGGCAAGTTCGGCTACGTGCCCCACGTCAAGTCCATGACCCTGGGCCAGCTCGCCAACCACCTGGCGACCATCCCGGGCTGGCTCGTGTCCACCATGCACGAGACCGAGTTCGAGTTCAGCGACCCCAAGGTCAAGGCCTCCATGCCGGCAGCGGTGGCCACCCGGGACGACCTGCTGGCCCTGTTCGACCGCTGCGCCGCCCAGGGCCGGCAGGCCCTGGCCGGGGTGCCGGACGACGCGTTCCACGCCACCTGGACCGGCAAGAACGACGGCAAGGTGGTCGTGTCCATGCCGCGGATCGCCGTGTACCGGGGCTTCATCATGAGCCACCTGATCCACCACCGGGCCCAGCTCGGCGTCTACCTGCGCATGCTGGACGTGCCTGTGCCGGCGATCTACGGCCCCAGCGCCGACGAACCCGGGATGTGATTCAGAGCGTCAGCGACCAGGTGCCCACGTCCACCCAGCGCTCCAGCTTCCAGCCCACCTGGGGCAGCCGGCCCACCTGCACGAAGCCGAACCGCTCGTGCAGGGCGACGCTGGCGTCGTTGGGCAGGGCGATGACGCCGAGCGCGGTGTGGAACCCGCGTCGGCGCAGCTCCGGGATCAGGGCCTGGTACAGGCTCGCGCCGACGCCCTTGCGGGCATGCTCCGAGGCCACGTACACCGTGGTCTCCACCGAGAACCGGTAGGCCTCCCGGTCCTTCCAGCGGCCGGCGTAGGCGTAGCCCAGGATTTCGCCCTTCTCCTCGCGCACGATCCAGGGGTAGGAGGCCAGCACGTTCCGGATGCGCCCGGCCATTTCATCCGCCGTGACCGGGACGGTCTCGAACGTGATGGCCGTGCTGGCCACGTACGGATTGTAGATGGCGATGATCGCTTCGGCGTCGGAGGGTGTGGCTGACCGGATCATGGGTGGAATATCCCCGGAAAGGTTATCCCAGAATCGAACGGGAGTATCAGAAATTTTGTGTTTGGGCGGGTTTCATCGGGGCTTGATCTCCAGGTTCAAGGCTGCGGCCGATCGAAGTGCTGGGGGTAGAGAATCGCGAAGTGGTTCAGGGCTTCCCTCCAGCCGTGGACTATCTTGTGCCAGTTCTTGGTCTGGTTCCTCAGCACCAAGTAGATCAGCTTCGTGGCCGCCTGGTCATTGGGGAAATGCCCCCTGGCCTTGAGGATCTTGCGCAGCCTGGCATTCAGACTCTCGATCGCGTTGGTGGTGTAGACCAGCTTCCGGACTGGCTCCGGGTAGGACATGAATGGGATCACCTGGTCCCAGGCCCGGCGCCAGAGACGGACGATGGGCGGGTATTTCTTCCCGAAAGGCCCGGCTTCGAAGGCATCCAGGCACTGCATAGCCGCCTCGGCGTTGATGGCCTTGTAGATCCCCTTGAGTTCGTGGACCACCGGTGTCCGATCCTTGAAATTACAGTATTCCATGCTGTTCCGAAGGAGGTGGACGATGCAGTTCTGGATCTCTGTCTGCGGGAACACCGCCTGGATCGCCTCAGGGAAGCCCTTCAGCCCGTCCACCACCGCCAGCAGGATGGTCTCTACACCGCGGCTCTGGAGCTCCGTAACGACCCCGCGCCAGAACTTCGCCCCCTCCGTCTGCTCGATCCACAGCCCCAGGACCTCCCGGGTGCCATCGCGCCTTATGGCAAGGGCCAAGTAGATGGCCTTGTTCATCACGGTGCCCTCGTCCCGGATCTTTACCCGCAGCGCGTCCAGGAACAGGACCGGATACAGCTTGTCCAAGGGCCTGACTTGCCAAGCCTTCACCTCCTCCATGACGGCACTGGTCACTTCGCTGATCAGGTCTGGCGAGACCTCGGCTCCGTCACTGCTCCTCCAGGAATGCCTGGATCTCCCGTACGGTCATTCCCCGGGCGTACATGGCCACGATCTTCTGGTCAAACCCATCGAAACGCCGCTGACCCTTCGGAATGATCTGAGGCTCAAAGGTGCCTTCACGATCCCGTGGCACCTCGATCTCCACAGGGCCGTCTTCTCCTATCAGAGTCTTTTTGGACGATCCGTTGCGGTGGTTGCTTGCCTTTTTGCCGGCACGATCGCCCTTCTCATAGCCAAGGTGATTCGTAAGCTCTGCATCCATTGCCGTTTCTACCAACGCCTTGGTGAGCTGCTTCAGAATCCCTTCCGGGCCCATCAGGTCCTCGGGCTTTTCGTAGCCCTTCAACAGCTCTTTTAGGATTTCGGGTGTGATAGCCATGCTCCATGCTCCTGCAGGAAGTGGCCCACACACAAAATTTCTGACAGGCTCAATCGAACGGGTCGGTCAGATCATGGGGGATGACCAGGACCGCGATCACTTCGTTATGACTGGAAAGACTTTTAGCCGGGGATGAACGGTGATGAATGGGGATAAACGAAGATAACGCTAGCCAAGGGACAATGAACTGCTTGTTTTTCGCGCCGCGAGCATGCGCACCCAAGGGTTCCGGAGGCGAGTGGCCGGTGGCACGCGCCCAGGGCGGACAGATCAATCCCGTCGTGCGTTCCCAGGGCGTGTGCCACCGGCCACTCGCCTCCGGAACTCCCGGGCGCAGCCCGGGACCCCGCTTTCAGCGGGGCCAGGGTGTGCATGCGTGAGTGGGTCGGAACCTGGCGCATCCAGATTTGTCCTCATCCCGTTTATCCCCGTTCATCACTGTTCATCCCCGGCCAGGTTTTCCGGTGCCTTTGCCTTGACGTCGGAGGCGGAGAAATCCTGGCTGGATTCCAGTCAGTTCCTATAAGTACATCAAGCTTGAAATCATCCGGATTGGGACTACCCTGGGGCCGAGGCCGAATCATGGAAAACGCCCTTGCTCCTTGGTCAAATTCGCCTTTCCGCCCCTTCCCCGCCGGCCGCCAGGCCCTGGACCTGGCCAAGGCCGGCATCCACGGCCTGGCCCGGATCGGGGAGCACTGGGGCCTCACGGTGGAGCAGCAGCGGATCCTGCTCGGCGGCCTGCCCAGGACCACCTACTACGCCATCCTCAACGGCAGCGCCCGGACCGTGTCCACCGACACCCTGGAACGGCTGTCCCTGATCATGGGCATCTGGGGCAACCTGGAGATCCTCCTGCCCAACCCGCAGGCGGCCCTGGGCTGGATGCGCCGACCGCACCCGGACCACCGCTTCGGCGATCATTCGCCCCTGGCCTGGATGCTCCAGGGCTCCGTGGCCGCCCTGGTGGACGTCCGGCGCTGCCTGGAAGCCTGGCGGTTCGGCCGATGAAGCTGCCGCGGCCGGAACGGGTCCCCTCACGCCCGGTGGACTGGGCCCAGGCCTGCCGCCTGGTTCCGGCCCGCTACCGGCCGGAAGCGTGCTTCGAGCGCATCTCCGACACCCCGGCAGAAGGGGACCTCCTGGTCCAACTGGCGGACCTCACCGGGGCCGGCGCGGGAGACTTCGCCTCCATGGACCCCGGCAGGATCCTGTTCGGCGCCGGCGCCGGCTGGATCAACGCCGCCTTCATCGCCCCGCGGCCCGGCCGCTTTTCCAGCCACCGCCAGGGGGCCTTCTACGCGGCCCGGGAAATCGAGACCAGCGTCGCCGAGGTGAAGTTCCACCTGGAGCAGGACTACCGGAAGGAAGGCATCCTTGAATCCATGGACCTGGAATACCGCGCCCTGGGCGTGCACCTCCACGGCACCGTGCATGACCTGCGCGGCTGCCCACGGGCGCGGGCGCCCTGGGCGGCCATCCACGATCCCCATTCCTACGCCGCCTCCCAGGCCTTCGCCGCCAGCCTGCGGGCCGCCGGATCCGCCGGGGTCCTCTGGCTCAGCCTGCGGCGGGAGGGCGGCGCCTGCGCGGCCGTCTTCGATCCCAACATCCTGCGCGCCTGCCGGCACGACACCTACCTCACCTTCCGGTGGAACGGCCGGGACATCCACCAGGTCTTCGAGCGCCGCATCCTCGCCTTGAAGGCATAATGGTCCCAGGGGCTTGTTCGCCCCTCGACAGGAGCCGGCATGCGCTTGTGGCCCACCCTGACCCTGGGAATCCTGCTTCTCGCGGGTCTCGCCTGCGGCTCCCCCCGGGTGGCTTCGGGTTACGCCGCCGGGTCCGGAACGGCGTCCCAGGCCCCCGCTTGGGTCGACCATGAAGAGATCCCCGACGGCCTCGCCGCCGTGGGCATCGCCCAGCCCAACCCCATGGGCGACAAGGCCTTCCAGCGCACGACCGCCGTGGCCGACGCCCGCGCCAAGCTGGCCGGGAAGCTCAAGGTCCGGGTGCAGAGCATGTTCACCCAGCTCAACCAGCAGGTGACCACCGCCGCCGCCGGCGCGGGCGAAAAGCCCATCCGCCAGGACGTCATGAACCGGGTCATCAACAACGTCACCCGCCAGTTGGTGGACCAGGAGCTGGTGGGCGCCAGCACCCGCGCCACCTGGACCGACCCCAGCGACGGCTCGCTCTACCTGTTCCTGGTGATGGGCCGCGACAACGTCAACGCGGCCCTGGCCAGCACCGCCAAGGTGGAGATCCGGAAGGAGATCGCCCGCGGCGAGACCACCCTCCAGCCGGCCCTGCCCAAGGTGGACAAGGCCGTGGAGGCGAGCGACACGGAGGAGAAGCTGAACGCGGACCTGGACAAGCTGGACCCGTCCAAGCCGAATTAAGAGGGTGTCTGCAAATGAACCGATTCGTCCCAGGGCAAAATTCAGCAATGCGCTGAAGGCTCGCCGAGCGTCGCTGAGAAGGGAAATTGGAGCAGCCAGCCAAAGGTTCGTTCAACGACCCAGCGCCAAGGAAGCACCTTGACCGCCGGGGTCCGTGGTTTGGCTTCGGCGATGACCAGACGGCCGCCATCCCACTCAAGGTCAGTCAGACTCGAAGGATAACGGCCAAGTCCGCACAAGCCCTGGCCCATTCCGTACTCCGGCCGGAGGGCAATGTCTGGTTCACTGGGGTTCAATCAGCGGCCGAACTGGCTTCCTTGCGGTTTTATTGAAGAACACAAATAAAATCTCTTTATTTTTTTTATTAATAGTGCAACCATGTGGTTACCCCAACCATTTGATGTGAAAGGAAAATCATGCGTGGACTCTTGAACCGCTGGGCAAGGGGGAGTTTCTTCTCAACCCTGGTCTCGGCCTTCCTGGTTGTGCCATCCCTGGCATTGCTTCAAGCCTGCGGTGGTGGTGGTGGTGGAAGTGCTGCTAATTCGAATGTGATTACGATCACCAAGTCGGTGTCAACATTGACCGGTTCTGCGGCCTATCTCCAGGGGACTTATCAAGATTCCGCCGCAGTTGTATCGACCGAGGTGAGCGGAACGGTCAGCCCGGTTCCTACAGGTTCGATCTATCCTGAAATCACCCTGAATGGTCAAGGGTTTGTAGCTGCAAACACGACCGTTACCGTAAATGGTGATGGGAGTTACAATGCCGTCTTCAAGCCGGATACGAGTCTGCAACCTGGAACCTATCCCGGCACAATAACTCTTGCTTTATATAAAGATGCCGCATTGACCCAGGCATACACGGTTGTTGGCGGTACCTTGCCATTCGCAGTCACGATCACCCCTATGTTGAGTGGCAGTATCTTTGATAATGGCATTCAAGCAGGTTCAGCTTTTACTCCGCAAACGTTTGGCGGCCAAACAATAGGGATTGCTTCTGGCGATATTGTCGAGATTGAAACAAACATCCCGACGCAATGGTCCTGGCCTAATTATTCGAATGAAGGCCAGGTTGCACCGATGCAAGATTCCACCCTCACGGCGTGGCGCGCGATAATAACCAAGCCTGTCTCTGGGACGCCAGTGGCGTTCCTCACCGGGACGGCTCAAGATGGATCGGGGCAAACCCTACTGGCCGTGGTTAATATAAATTAACTCATATCATTTTATTCAATAGTTTGTTCATTCTCAACTGCAAGCGGAGCACCTCAATCAGAGGCATCAGAGACAACCTCACCTCGCATAGAACTTGGGTTACAGGCCCTCGATAGTCGTGGGTGCCATGATCTGCCCAGGCTTCCTGGGTGGGGGTCTCTGATGCCCAGGGCTTCGCCGCTAATCGCCGCGCATCATCCTGGTTGTGACGGCAGCGTGCATGATCCGGATGATTCTCGTCCGCATCCTCATCGCCCGCTTTGCAAATGGCAACTTTCTAAACGCTCTCCTAATATTCCGCCGGCAGCTGGCTCAACTGCTCAAGGGTGTACACCGGCCCGTCCTTGCAGACATAGCTCTTGCCCGTGTTGCAGCGCCCGCACTTGCCCACGCCGCACTTCATGCGGTTCTCCAGCGTCGTGTAGATGCTGCCGGGGGTGAAGCCCAGCTTCTGCAGCACGGGCAGGGTCAGCTTGATCATGATCGGCGGCCCGCACACCAGCGCGACGGTGTTTTCGGGGCTGGGATTGGCCTGCTCGACGATGAGCGGGACGAAGCCCACCTTGCCGGTCCAGTCCGGCGTCTCGCCGCCGGGGTCGACGGTGCACAGCAGGTTCACGTCCGGCCGCTCCGCCCACTCCTTGAGTTCGTGCTTGTAGACCAGGTCGGCCACGGACCGGGCGCCGTAGACGATGGTGATGTCCTTGAACCAGTCGCGCAGGTCCAGGCAGTTCCAGATGACGCTGCGCAGGGGCGGCAGGGCGATGCCGCCGGCGATGAAGAGGAGGTTCCTGCCCTTCCAGTCCTCGATCGGGAAGACGTTGCCGTAGGGCCCCCGGAAGCCCACGACGTCACCCACCTCCTTGTCGGCCAGCCCCGCCGTCACCCGCCCCACTTCGCGGAAGGTGCACTCGATGTAGCCCTTGCGGGTGGGGCTGGAGGCGATGCAGAAGGTGCTTTCGCCTTCGCCGAAGGCGCTGTAGAGGCCGAACTGGCCGGTCCTGAAGTCGAAGGCGGCGGCCGCGGCCTCGTCCATGAACTCCAGGCGGAAGGTGCGCACGCTGGGGGCCTCCTCGGTGATCCTGGCGATCCGCATGAGGGTGGGCAGGTAGATGTTCTTTTCGCTCATGTCTTCACCTAGGCCTGGGTCGCTTCGACGAGGTGCTCTTGCAGGTTCATGTCCACCGGGCAGGCGCGGGTGCATTTGCCGCAGCCGACGCAGCCGAGCATCCCGTAGCGCTCCGGATAGTACGAGAACTTGTGGTAGACCCGCTGGCGCCAGCGCTGCCCCTGGGTTTCGCGCGGGTTGTGGCCGGAGGCGTGCAGGGTGAACATGTGGTAGCCGCAGGAGTCCCAGGCGCGCAGGCGCCGCCCGGACTTGGCGTCGGCCTCCTCCTGGATGTCGAAGCAGACGCAGGTGGGGCACACGAAGGCGCAGGCGCCGCAGCCCACGCAGCGCAGGGACTGCTCGGCCCACAGGGGGCTGTCGAACAGGGCCGGCAGCTTGGCCGTGAGGGCCGGCTGGTCGAAGCGTGCCGGCACCTCCACCAGCATGGACCGGTCGGCTCCGGCCGCGGGCTTGAACGCCTCAGGCGCCAGGGCCCTGATGGCTTCGCCCTTGGGCGTGAGCACTTCGGCCAGGTAGCCGCCCGCCGTGGGGGTCAGCAGGATGTCGCTGCCCTTGGCGGAGCCGGGGCCGCCGCCCACGGAGGTGCAGAAGCAGGCGTCGTCCCTGCGGGTGCAGCCCATGCCGATGACGGTGAGCTGCTCCATCCGGGCGTTGAAGAACCTGTCCCGGGTGTCCCAGTTGAACACCGCGTCCAGGGCCTGGAAGCCGCCCGCCTCGCAGGGGCGGATGCCGAACACCACCGTGGGGACGGCCTGGGGTTCGGCGTCCGCCAGGTCCACCTGGCCCGGGGCCAGGGTGTAGCTGAGCAGCCGCTCCACCTTGGGGAACACGGTATCCTTGGCCGACAGGGCGGTCTGGACGTAGTCCTTGGCCACCTGGGCCGGGCTGGTGACCGGGTTCAGTTCGGACCGGCCGTCCCGGTCGGTGGGGGCGAGGATGCGCCGGCCGGAGGCCGAGATGGCCGCGAACAGGGCGTCCAGGGATGCTGAAGAGAGCTGGTACATGTCTGCCATGGAGCACCCTACCGGATGAAAGTCTCTTTGTCGTCGGGGCGGAAGGTGGACAAGGCGTAGTCCAGCTTCGATGAGGCGCCGGCCTTCTGGCCGAACTGCGCGTGCACGCTCTCTTCGGCGTTGAAGGTGAGCAGGTGGATGGGGATGCCCACGGGGCAGGCCCGTCCGCAGTCCCCGCACTCCACGCAGCGGCCCGCCAGGTGCATGGCGCGGACCATGTGGTACTCCAGGTTGCCCAGGGCGTGGCTGGGCACCGGCACCCACTGGGGCCGGTTGCAGTCCATGGTGCAGTGGTCGCAGTAGCACATGGGGCAGCTGTTGCGGCAGGCGTAGCACTTGATGCAGCGGGAGAGCTCCTTCTGCCAGAACGCCCAGCGCTCCTGCCGGGTCATCCCGTTCAGCCGGTCCATGAGCTCCCGGTCCGCCGGCGGGATGGCCTGGGCCTCCAGGGCCAGGTGTTCCTCCATGGCCTGGGCCGTGGCCAGTTCCTTCACCTGGCCGGCGGCGTCCACCGCCAGGGGCAGGACGTCCTGCTCCTTGATCTGGCGCTCGGCCATGAGCTGGAGCAGGGCGCGCAGCACCGGGGCCTTGGCGGCCACGGCCACCCGGCCCATGCGCTTCACTTCCTTGCGGGTGACGTAGCTGGCGAGGTTCTGCTCGCCGTCATGGACCAGGCGCTCGGCGCGCGCGGCGGAGCGGGCGAAGGCCGGCCGGCGGGCGCCGTGGGTGCCGGGCTCGAAGCCGAGCACCGCCTTGACGTCGCCGGATTCCAGAAGCTGTTTGGCTTTCTCTCTCAGTTCCATGCTCGCCTCACTCGACGCCCGCTGCGGCCAGTTCCTTGTACTCGGCGTAGGGGCCCATGGCCCGGATGCTGGTGGTGACTTCGTTCACCAGCTCCGCCCACTTGGCGCCCTCGGCCGCCGACACCCAGGAGAAGGTGATCCGCTGCGTGTCGATGCCCATGAAGTCCATCAGGTTGCGGTAGACCATCCAGCGCCGCCGGGCGTGGTAGTTGCCCGAGGTGTAGTGGCAGTCGTTGGGGTGGCAGCCGGAGATGATGATGCCGTCCGCGCCCCGGGCGAAGGCCTTGGCCAGCAGCATGAAGTCGATGCGGCCGGTGCAGGGCAGGCGCAGCACCCGGACGTTGGACTGGTACTTGATGCGGCTGGTGCCGGTCAGGTCGGCGCCGGCGTAGGTGCACCAGTTGCAGACGAAGGCGGTGATTTTCGGTTCGAAGGGTTCTGTCATGGCAGGGGTCCCGGGTGGACTTCAGGTCCGGGCTTCGCCCGGGCTTGAAGTGGGGTGTGGGGGACGGAGAGCGAGTGGAACGAGCGCGCGGTCCCCCATGGAAATTTCATAGCGTCATGATTTCGGCGAAGATCTGTTCGTTGCTGAAGCCCTGGATGTCGATGGCCTTGGTGCGGCAGGTGGCGACGCAGGTGCCGCAGCCCTGGCACAGGCCCGGGTTGACCTTGGCGACGGTCTTGAGCACGCTGCCGTCCCGGCCCTTGATCTCCTCCTGCTCGATGGCCTGGTAGGGGCAGGCGCTCTGGCACAGGAAGCAGCCCACGCAGTAGGAGAAGGCCGGGGGCGGGAGGCGGTTGACCACGGCGATCTGCGGCTCCCGGGTCAGCTCGTCCTGGCTGAACAGCGCGGCCACCTTGGCGGCCGCGCCGCTGGCCTGGGCCACGGTCTCGGGGATGTCCCGGGGCGCCTGGCAGGCGCCGGCCAGGAAGATCCCGGCGGTGTTGGTCTCCACCGGCTTGAGCTTGGGGTGGGCCTCGGCGAAGAAGTGGTAGGGGTCGTAGCTCACGTGCAGCTTCTGGGCCAGCTGCTCGCTGCCGTCCTGGGCCTGCACGGCGGTGGCCAGCACCACCATGTCGGCCCTGATCTCCACCGGCCGGCCGTTCTGCAGGGTGTCGGCGCCCATCACCACCAGCTTGCCGTCCTCCTCGTAGATGCGCGAGACCCGGCCGCGGATGTAGCTGACGTCGTCCTCCTCGATGGCCCGGCGCACGAACTCGTCGTAGTCCTTGCCCGAGGAGCGGATGTCCATGTAGAAGACGTAGGCCTTGCCGTGGTGCATCTTGTGCTTGTAGAGCATGGCGTGCTTGGCGGTGTACATGCAGCAGACCTTGGAGCAGTACGGCACGCCCTTGGAGCGGTCGCGCGATCCGGAGCAGGCCACGAAGACCACCGTCTCGGGCTCCTTGCCGTCGCTGGGGCGCTTCATGGCGCCGGCGGTGGGGCCGGAGGCCGAGGCGAGGCGCTCGAACTGCAGGCCGTCCAGCACGTCCTTGTACCTGCCGTAGCCGTACTCGGGGAACTGGTCGGTGCGCATCACCTTGAAGCCGGTGGCCAGCACGATGGCGCCGATGTCCAGGGTGACCAGCTCGTCCTCCTGGTCGAAGCGGATCGCCTTGGTCGGGCACATCTTCTCGCAGACCTTGCACTTGCCGGTCTTGTAGAAGGTGCAGTTGAGCTTGTCGATCACCGGCTTGTTGGGCACCGCCTGGGGGAACGGCACGTAGATCGCGCCGCGGGTCGACAGCCCCTCGTTGAACTCGTCGGGGATCTTCTTGTTGGGGCACTTGGTGGTGCACAGGCCGCAGCCGGTGCAGAGCTTCTCGTCCACCTGGCGCGCCTTCTTGCGGATGGTGGCCTTGAAGTTGCCGATGAAGCCCGAAGGCTTCTCCAGCTCGGCGTAGGTCATGAGGGTGATGTTGGGGTGCCGGGCCGCCTCCACCATGCGCGGGGTGAGGATGCACTGGGAGCAGTCCAGGGTGGGGAAGGTCTCCGAAAGCTGGCTCATGTGCCCGCCGATGGAGGGCGACTTCTCCACCAGCACCACCTTGTGGCCGGCTGTTGGCGATGTCCAGCGCGGCCTGGATGCCGGCGATGCCGCCGCCCAGCACCAGGGCCCGCTTGGTGACCGGCACGTGGATGGGCTGCAGCGGCTGGTTGCGCTTGACCTTCTCCACCATCACCCGCACCAGGTCGGCGGCCTTCGCGGTGGTGACCTCGCCCTTTTCGTGCACCCAGGAACAGTGCTCGCGCAGGTTGGCCATCTCGCACAGGTACGGGTTCAGCCCGGCCTCGGCCACGGCGTTGCGGAAGGTGGGCTCGTGCATGCGCGGGGAGCAGGCCGCCACCACCACGCCGGTGAGGCCGTGCTCCTTGATGGCGTCCTTGATCATGCTCTGGCCGGGGTCCGAGCACATGTACTTGTAGTCCACGCTGTGGACCACGCCGGGGATGGTGCGGGTGCATTCGGCAACCTTGCCGCAATCCACGGTCCCGCCGATGTTTTCGCCGCAGTGGCAGGTGAATACGCCGATTCGTGACATGGTCGGCCTCTCTCAGACGGTGGCGGAAGGTTGCAGGGCCAGGGCGGGCACCATGTGCCGCTGCAGGCCCAGGGCCGTGGGGGCGAGGCCGAGGGCCAGCCCGAGGGCCTGGGTGATGAAGATGACCGGCACCTGGTGGTCCTGCGCCCAGCCGGGCGTTGATCTCGGGCCGGCGCATGTCCAGGTTGGACTGGCACATGGGGCAGGCCACGACGATCGCTTCGGCGCCGCGGCGGGCCGCGTCGGCCACGATCCGGCCCGACATCCGGGCCACCAGGTCGGTGCGGGTGACCGAGAAGGCCGCGCCGCAGCACTCGGTCTTGAAGTTCCATTCGATCGCCTCGGCGCCCGCCGCGGCCATCATGCGGTCCATGGACATGGGATCCTCGGGCCGGTCGAAGGCCACCACCTTGGGCGGCCGCACCAGGAGGCAGCCGTAGTAGCAGGCCACCTTGCGGGCGAAGGGGGCCACCGTCTTCTCCTGGATGACCTCCTTGAACCGGTCCAGCACCTCCAGCACGTTCACCACCTTCACCTGGCCGGTGACCGGCATCTCGATGACGGCGGCGATCTCCGCGGCCAGGGCGGGGTCCGCCTCCAGCGCGGCCCGGGCCGAGGTCAGGCGGTTGTAGCAGGCGGCGCAGGGGGCCAGCACCTCGGCGAGGCCCGCGGCTTCGGCCTGGGCCAGGATCCGCGCCGGCAGCGACAGCGACAGCCGGTGGTCCAGCACGTGGGCGCTGCTGGCGCCGCAGCAGTTCCAGTCGGGCACTTCGACCAGTTCCAGGCCGATGGCCTGGGCGACGGCCCGGACGGATTCGTCGAATTCCCTGCTGGAACCCAGCAGGGAACAACCGGGATAGTAGCCGATCCTCATGGCTGCTCCTTTTCGCGTCATGGGCCCCGAGCGTGCGCTTGAAGATGCGCTTGATGGCGTCCCGGCCCTGGATCAGGTGCGGAACGAGGGGAAGCTTGCCGCGGGTGAACATCTTGGGGGCGAGCATCACGTCCTTGAGGAAGTGCCGGCTCCGCAGCTTGTAGTCGGCCACCAGGCCGATCTCGTAGAGCCGCCCGGTCTCGCGCACCGAATCCATGAAGGCGCGGTGGAACGCCAGGATGTCCCTGCTCCTGGGGTGGGCCAGGTCCTGGCGCACCGCCTCGGTGCGCAGGAAGTCCATCACCTTGGGCACCTCCACCTCCTGGGGGCAGCGGGTGGAGCAGGTCTCGCAGGCCAGGCAAAGCCAGATGCCTTCGCTCTGGCAGGGCCTGCCGGTCCCAGGCGGGGTCGCCGAACTGGACCAGGCGCAGGATCTGGCACGAGGTCAGGTCCATGTCCTCGGCCACCGGGCAGCCCGCGGCGCACTTGCCGCACTGGTAGCAGTGGTTCAGTTTGACCCCGGTGGCCTGTTCGACCCGGGCCTTCAGCGTTTCCCCATGGCTGGAATGGTGGGGCGCACTGGTCATTGGACTCTCCTGGCAGCTGAGCTTGATTCATTCTCCTCCCAGGCTCTGATTAAGTTCTTGTCCTGGGGAAGGACCGATGGGGCTGCTGTTTGCTCTATCTATAAGGGATTATGCCGCTTCTTTCCTGGCGTCCGGTAAGCTTACCGAGTATTTGTGATCGATATCAAATGGAAAATTAAGATCTTTAATATGACCGCTTTGCTGGGCTTTTGGCGCTTTTTTCTCAGGCCGCCGCCCGGATCGGTACCTTATCCGCGATCAAGCGGTCGAATTCTCCGCATTTTCCGGCGCCACGCCCCGGCCGTGTTAACTTGGGAGACGATGGAATCATGGCCCCTTTCCCTGAACCTGCTGCGCCTCTACCCCAAGCGCCTGGGCTCCGCCGCGGCGGGGTGGGCCGCGTCCCGGCCCCTGCCGGTGGCCCTGCGGGCGCCCCTGCTGGGCCGCTTCGTCCGGGCCTACGGGCTGGACATGGGCGAGGCCGAGCGGCCCCTGGAAGCCTACCCCAGCCTGCAGGCCCTGTTCACCCGGCGGCTCAAGCCCGGCATCCGGCCCCAGGAGGCGCCGGCGCCCGGCTGCGTCAACAGCCCGGTGGACGGGCAGGCTGGTCGGCCTGCGGCCGCATCGAGGCCGGCCAGGCCATCCAGGCCAAGGGCCTGCCCTACCGCATCGGCGAACTGCTCAAGCACGACCCCGCAGGCCGCGCCGCTTCGAGGGCGGTCACTACCTGACCCTCTACCTTTCGCCCCAAGGACTACCACCGCATCCATGTGCCCGTGGCCGGGCCGGGTGAGCGCCGTGGGCCGGGTGGAGGGCGAGCTCTGGCCGGTGAACGAGGCCAGCACCACCCACGTGCCGCGCCTCTACGAGCGGAACCGCCGGGCCACCTGGGTGGCCGCGGGCACCGGGCCCGGACGAAGGCCTGGAAGTGGCCGCGGTGCTGGTGGGGGCCACCCATGTGGGCGGGCGTGCTGATCGACCCGCGCTGGCTGGAGGGCCGCGCCGCTGCCCGCGGACGGGGCCCTGGCCGTGGACGGCCTGCCCTGCCAGCCCGGGGAGGACCTGGGCACCTTCCAGTTCGGCTCCACCGTGGTGCTGCTCATCGGCGGGCCCCGGGCCGGCCAGTGGCAGGCCGTGCCGCCCGCGCGGCCCGGTACGGGTGGGGCAGCGCCTTGGCCATTTCCTTTCATGAACGAGGCCGCCACCTTGGACGATGCGACCCTGGAATTCTATGAGCCCCTCTGGGAAGCCGGCGGCGATCTGGCCGGCGCCCTGGAGGCGCTGCTGGTGTCCAGCGGCGAGGTGTTGGACCATGGCCCGGCTGCGCGAGCTGACCGGGCTGGGCGAAGGCGTGCTGCTGCAGGGCCTGGAGAAGCTCCAGGAGCGGCTGCGGCCGCCCCGGGGCCTGCGCCTGCTCGAGGTGGGCGGCGGCTGGCGCCTGGCCGCGGCGCCCGAATACCAGACCCTGGTGGCCAAACTGGTCACCACCATCCGCAGCGGCAAGCTCACCCCGGCCCAGATCGAGACCCTGGCCATCATCGCCTACCGGCAGCCGGTGACCATGCCCGAGATCAACGAGCTGCGCGGCGTCACCAGCTGCGCCAACCAGGTGAAGGTCCTGCTGGAGCGCGAGCTGGTGCTTCCGGTGGGGCGCAAGGCGGTGGTGGGCCGGCCCATGATGTACGCCACCAGCCTGAAGTTCCTGCTCCATTTCGGGCTCAGGAGCCTGGCCGACCTGCCTCGCCTGGCGGACTTCGGCGAAGGCAACCTGGAGGCCCTGGCCCTGGCCCGGCTGGTGCCGCCGGAGCTGCCGCCCGAGGGCGGGGCGGCCTGTTCGACGGGCTCGACCCGAGAGACGCCCATGAATGAGGCGAGCTTCAAGGGCTGGACCCGTCCCGGCCCGCTGCCGCCCGGCGGGGCTCGAGCCGGAGCCGGAGGAGACCCTGGACCACTGTGCGGCCACTTCCGCATCTTCCAGTACCGGAAGGGACACCGCTGCTCCACCGACGACCTGCTCGCGGCCTGGTACGGCACCACCTGGTGCCCCCGGCCCGCGCGCATCGCCGACCTGGGCTCGGGCATCGGCTCGGTGGGCATGGCCGCCGCCTGGCGCTGCCCGGGTGCCGTGGTGCATACCGTGGAGGCCCAGGGCATCTCCGCGCGCCTGGCCCGCAAGAGCGCCGCCTACAACGGCCTGCTGGACCGCTACCACATCCGCGAAGGGGACCTGCGCGATCCCGGGCTGTTCCGGGACGAGGCCCCGTTCGACCTGGTGCTGGGCTCGCCGCCGGTACTGGCCGGTGGGCACCCGGGTGGCGGCCGCCCACCCCCAGGCCGTCCCGGCCCGCCTGGAGGTGCGCGGCGACATCGGCGACTATGCCCTGGCCGCGGCCGGAATCCTGGCCCCGGGCGGGGTGTTCGCCTGCGTGTTCCCCCTGGACCAGGTGGCCCGGGCCGAAGCAGGCCTACCGGGCGGCCGGGCTGCTGCTGCTGCACCGCCAGGACGTGGTCTTCAAGGAGGGCGAGCCGTACGGCATCGCCCTGTTCGCCGGCGGCCGGAAGGGCGATCTGCCCGAGGGGTTCGAGGTGGCGGCGCGAACTGCCGGCAGTGGCCGCCCCCATCACCATCCGCCGGCGCGACGGCCGGGTGGACCCGGGCATCGCCCTGGTGCGCCTGGCCATGGGATTCCCACCCGGCCTGTAGCCTTTCTGGCTCGAAACTTCCTTGATAAACCTTATTGTCGATATATTGGCCAGAGGCTCCCCATGGATCGAGGCACGCTGATCGGCTTTCTGCTGGGCCTGGGCCTCCTGGTCCTGGTCATCGCCATGGGTCCGAACCCGCGGATCTTCCTGCACCCCGCCAGCCTGGTGGTGGTGTTCGGCGGCATCATGGCCTCCACCCTGATCCGCTTCCCCCTGAGCAGCGTGCGTTCGGCCCTGGCGGTCGCCTCCCGCGCCTTCTTCACCCAGGCCGCCACGCCCCAGGCCCTGGTGACCAACCTGGTGGCGCTGAGCCAGCGGGCCCGGCGGGAAGGCAAGCTGGGCCTGGAGAAGCACCTGCCCGAGGATCCCTTCATGCGCCAGGGCATCCGGCTGGTGGTGGACGGGGTCGAGCCGGGACTACCTGAACGACGTGCTCACCCAGGAGATCCACGCCACCCAGGAACGGCACACCCTGGGCCAGGAGATCTTCCGCTTCATCGCCACCGCCGCCCCCAGCTTCGGCATGGTGGGCACCCTCATCGGCATGGTGCAGCTGTTCGTGAGCATCAAGGACCCGGCCGGGATCGGCCAGGGCATGGCGCTCAGCCTGCTGTCCACCTTCTACGGCGCGGTGATCGCCTACCTGTTCGCGGTTCCGATCTCCGGCAAGCTGGAGTTCCGCTCCCGGGAGGAGCTGCAGAACAAGCGGCTGGTGCTGGAAGGGATCCTGGGCATCGCGGCGGAGATGAACCCGGGCCAGCTGGAGGAGCAGCTCAACGCCTCCCTGGCGCCCCGCAACAAGACCCGCCGGGCCGAGGCTGTCCGTGGCTAGGGTGCCGCTGCGCCCGTCGCGCCGCAAGGACGACTTCGAGGGCCTCTGGCTGATCACCTTCGCCGACCTCATGGTCCAGCTCATGGCCTTTTTCGCCGTGATCTACTCCTTTTCCGCCCAGGACCAGCAGAAGCTCCAGGATGTGCTGCAATCGTTCCAGCATGAGCTGGGCGTCAAGGGCGTCGGCATCCTGCCCGGCAACCTGGGCATCGACCCGAACCGGGCCGCCGACCTGGAAAAGCACCTGAGCGACCTGAAGCCGGTGCCGGGCGAGGACGTGGGCGTGCAGCATGCGCATCGTCAGCTTCCGCGGCTCGGTGCTGTTCGAGGAGGGCTCGGCCGCGGTCCTCCCGGAATTCCAGCCCCTGCTCACCCGCATCAGCGACATGGCCCTGGAATACCCCGGCTTCACCCTCATCTGCGAAGGCCACGCCGCCCCCGGCGAGCGCGGGCGGGGCCTGGGCCTGGGCGTGGACGCCCTGGCCCTGAGCGGCCTGCGGGCCGAGGCCGTGCTGCGCGTCCTGGAGAGCCAGGGCATGGACTCCAGCACCATGGCCGCCGAGGCCCACGGCGACTCCCAGGTTGACGGCGACCCCACCAGCCCCGAGGGCCGCGCCCTCCAGCGCCGCGTCAAGTTCCGCTACCAGAGAGTGGCCGAACGCTAGCCCGGGTTCCGCACGAAAGTCACTAACCAGCTTTGTTTCCAATCCCGATGGCCGAAATTAGTCCCTATCGGGCGGGATTCGAGGTGGGTCAGACCCAGGTCCTAATCGGCTTCATAGGGTCGCCCGGGATGCCCAGGAGTCGGTAGATCTCCCTGGGCCGCTGCTCGGGGATGCTGCCGCGGCGGATGGCGATTTTCCGGCCATCTGCCGTGGGCATGACCACGGTCGCGATGTGATGGGTACTGAGTTCCTGGCGCAGGGTTTCCCAACTCGTGTGGTCCCCCGCGCCCTGGAGGAGATGTTCGATGGCGGCCTGGAGGTGGTAGGCCAGGACGCATAGAAAAATGTGGGTCTCCACCCGGGTCTCCTTGCGGTGGTAGACCGGCCGCAGGTCCAGCGTCCCCTTGAGGTCGCGGAAGGCCGCCTCCACCCGGGAGAGCACCATGTAGGTTCTCCAGATCTCCTCCGCCTCCAGATCCGTGCGCGAGGTCTTCAGAAAATAGGCGCCGTCCAATTCCTGCGCCCTGGTCCGCAGGGCCTCTTTCACCGGCCAGACCAGGAGGCCGTCCTGGCGCTCCATGGCGTAGTAGCGGGCCGCCCGTGGATAGCGTTCACGCAGCCTGCCAACACGTTCGAACAGGTCCGCATCGGTCAGGGGATGCTCTTTCTCCAGGCCCTGGCGCACCCGCTCACCCAGTTTCTCCAGGTCTTTCAGCAGCCGCTTCTCCTGCCGTTCCCGGATGGCCCGATCCTTCTCGGCCCGGGCCGGGCTCAGGCACAACAGGTAGGCCAGCCCGTCCTGCTCGATCCGCTTGATCTGGATCGGCAACTTCATGGCGCTCGGCTCCAACTCGCACCAGCCTTCCAACTGCTCGAACTCGCCGAGCAGCGGCCCGCGCTGGTTCTGGAACCCGGCCACCAGGTAGTGATACTTCCGGGAGCGGACCAGGTCCAGGTTCTTCCGGCTGGCAAAGCCGCGGTCCATGACCACCGTCAGCCCACCTTCAATGCCTGTGCGCTGTTCCAGGGCATCCAGCATGGCTCCCACAGTGGTTCCATCGATGGTGGCTCCATCGTAGATCTCATGGCCGATGGGGAAACCATCGCCGTCCAGCATCAGGCTCATCGCCACCTGCTTGCAGTCGGTGCGCATCTGTTTGTTGTGCCCACGCTTGGCCTTGGGCGTTGCCTCCATCTGGCCTTCGAAGTGGGTGTTGGTCAGATCGTAGAGCAGCAATTGACCTTGCAGATTGAACAGCGATTTCTCCCGGGCGTGGAGTTCCCGCTCGATCTCGACCCGCTTGTCGTGCAGCGTGTCCAGATTCCGATAGAACTTATCCTCGTTGAGCTTCGATGGATCGGTCGCAAGCACGTCGGCGATGGCCACTCGGCCCGCCCAGTCCACCATGGCCAACTCCGAGGCCGGCTGGATCAGCCGGTTCAAGGTCATCACCTCAGTCAACTGCCGCGCCTGGATCGACAGCCCCACGGCCTTCAGCACGGCATCCAGTTCCAGCCGTTCCCAAATCTGATGGCCCACATGGAGCGGCCCCACCTCCCGGATGTCCTGGATCTGCACGCCGGAGGTCTTCACCGGCACGACCTCGGGCACGGCGGTCTCGCCTACCAGCGGCTCCTCGGCTGCCACTTCCACTTGGCTTTGCTTGGCCTGCCGGGTACGGACTCGGCGCACCGCATCCTCGACCCGGGGATCCGGGAACAGCGAGGGCTGGCCGCCCAGCGCAGCTTGGATCCGATCAGCGAGATCGAGCCACTCTTCCTTGGGGCCCGGGTCCATGTGGCCGAGGTTGCAGATCACCTTGTGCCGGGGTCCGACCGGCGTGTTCACCGATTCAACCAGCAGGTGGTTGACGTAGGTCTTTTCCCCATACTTGGCGACCGTACGCTTGATGAACATCGTGATACTAATATCGGTCACAACGAAGCGGTGTCAATAACTATAGAAAATAATTTAGTGCCTAAAACGGCACTTTGAAAAATGCTCTACTGAAAACATTGGGCCTACCGTGCTCCGGTAGGCCCAATTGGGGACGTGCGTACGGAACTTGGGCTAGCGTCCGTGGTTCCGCCCGTCGCTTGCGGGTGGCTCCGGGTTCCGGGGCGGTGCGCCGACCCACCGGTGCGTGAGAGCCTTGCCGCATGCTCGTCGGCTTCGCCTCCTGCGCGTGCGCCAAGGTCTCACGCTGGCCCTTCCCCGCCTCGGTTTGGGGTTCCTTCGGTTGGCGGCATGGGGGCGAGTTGACCGCTCCCTGGAATGCCCGGGGTCCCAGGATCGTTTTATTGAATTTTGTTCATTGGAACGAAGACGGATCGACTCGTCCATGGGGGGAAGGGGCAGCGTGGCCGCTTGCATCGCCCGCAGCGCAGCGAGGACGATGCAAGCGGACCACGCACCGGTGGGTCGGCGCAAGCACCCGGAACCCGAAACCGACCGCAAGGCACGACGGCCGGAACTGCGGACGCCTAGTCCTCCGGTTCGTCGTAGTCGGCGTTGTGGCAGACGTTCTGGACGTCGTCGTTGTCTTCGAGGAGATCGACGAGCTTCAGGAAGGACTTCAGCTTGTCCCCGGCCATGGCGACCCGGGTGGAGGCGGGGCGGACGATGCCGGCTTCGATCACCGGGAGCTTGGCGGCGTCCACGGCGTCCTTGACCACCTGGTAGTCGTTCGGGTCGGTGGTGATCACCCAGGCGCCGTCCTCGTCCTTGACGTCGTCGGCGCCGGCTTCCAGGGCCACTTCCATGACCTTGTCCTCGGGCACCTCCGGCGTCCACCACGATCTGGCCCCGCTTGACGAACATGTAGGCGACCGAATTGGAGGCGCCCAGCTCGTTGCCGAACTTGGTGAAGAAGCTGCGGATCTCGGGGGTGGTGCGGTTCTTGTTGTCGGTGACCGCCTCGACGATGATGGCCGCGCCGCCGGGGCCGTAGCCCTCGTAGAGCACCTCCTCGTAGGAGACGCCCTTCCAGCTCGCCGGTGCCCTTCTTGATGGCGCGCTCCCAGTTCTCCTTGGGCATGTTGCTGGACTTGGCCAGGTCCACCGCCAGCCGGAGCCGGGGGTTGGCGGCCACGTCGCCGCCGCCCAGCCGGGCCGCCACGGTGATTTCCTTGAGCACCCGGGTGAAGACCTTCCCCCGCTTGGCGTCCAGGGCGCCCTTCTTGTGCTTGATCGTTGACCATTTGCTGTGGCCGGACATGGGGAACTCCGAGAAACGATATTAATATCAACCGCGCAGGGCGCGCTTGGAAATGCGGGCGAAGGGGGGAGGCTCCTGCCGGACCATCGGCCGTTCCAGCATGAACTGGTACCACTGGTCCCCGTAGACCTTCATCTTCATGGGCTTGTTGTTCTGCAGGTTGTTGCGGTTGACGAGCAGCCGCTCGTCGTCCTTGCAGACCGCGAGGCCCTGGTTGAGGATCTCCACGGCCTTTCCCGGTCCTTCATCTCGTTGAGGACGTAGGCGTAGACCGCGTAGAGCAGGCTTTCCTTCTTGCCCGACTTCAGGGCCAGCTGGAAGGTCATCCTGGCCTGCTTCTTCTCGCCCCGCTTCCACTGGAGGATCCCCAGCATCGCCTTGGCGATGTAGTGCTGGTAGCTGGCGGAGCGCAGCAGGGGCTCGGCCTCCTCGTTCTTCTTGCGCAGGTACTGCACCACGCCGATCTGGCCGTCGATGGAGCCCTTGACCAGGAACTGCCACTTGTTGAAGCGGTAGCCTTCCTTCATGATCTCGATGGCCGGGTCGAACTGCTGCTTCTTCATGGCTTCGCCGGCCCGGTTGAAGACCTGCTCCAGCTGGCCCTGGACCCTGCGGCCCAGGTAGATGAACAGCCCGACGCCGGCCAGCGAGGCCGAGGGGCAGCGCGATCCAGAAATTGATCTTCAGCAGGAGGAGCAGCAGGGCCACGACGATGGCAACGCCAAGGCCCGAAAGAAGATTCAACACAGGGACTCCCGGGGTAGGCCGCAAAAAGGGCCGAACGCCTATCTTACCGACACTTTCCCTCCCAGGCCAGTTCAGAACTCGCCGGGGAGGGGAAGGGGTGGGGTGGGACCGGTGGACTCCATGACCGGGCTTCGCCTGGGCATGGAGTGGGGGTGTGGGGGGACGGAGAGCGAGCAGCGCGAGCGCGCGGTCCCCCCACAGGAATATTTAACCGAGGACGCCGGTGCGCAGCCGGGGGGCGCGCTTGCGGCGGACCGTGCGGCGGGGGGCCGGCCGGGGCTTCGACGACCTTGCGCGGCCGGCCCGGGGAGCGCTTGGGCTTCTCGACGACCTTCTTGGCCGCCTTGACGACCTTTTTCACGGGCTTGGCCTTCTTCAAGGCCTCCTTGCGGACGATGGCGTTGGCCGCCCGGCCGGTCACCACCACCCGGCTGCCGTCCTTGAGCCGCTTGACCTTGCTGCCGGGCTTGCGGCCCGCGCTTCACCGCCATGAGCAGGGGCTCGGATTCCAGCAGCTCCCGCTCCAGCTTGGCCTGGAGGGCCATCATCTCGCCGTTGTCCGCCGCGTGGTCGTGCCCGCAGAGGTGCAGGAAACCGTGGATGATCAGCGTCTCCACTTCCCGGCGCCGGCTGACGCCAAGCTTCTTGGCCATCTTTTCAGCCACGGGCAGGCTGACGACCAGGTCGCCCAGGTGCTGGAACGCACCTTTTTCGGGGTTTGCGGGGAAGCTGAGGATATCGGTGGTCTGGTTGATTCCGCGATGCTCCCGGTTCAGCTTCCGCATGGCGCGATCATCGAGATAAGTGATGGAAATTCCTTCCGCTTCAGGGGCCAACTGGTCCCGCAGTTTTAACAGCAGGTCTCCGAGGGACCTTTCGCCGGGTCCCCTGAGTTTGCTTCGGCTGGACCAATCAATCTTAAAGGGTTTTGCATTTTCGCTCATTTGGTCCTCGCTCAAAAAGAGTCATCCAGATCCTTCAGTATTTGAAGCGGAATTCTTTTTGTCAATACCGACAATAGTATTTGATCCTTATTTAAAAAAAATCCGCAGGGGCTCCTGATTTTTGATAAACGATGAATCTAATCTTGGACTTGGGCCCAGGCGCAAAGCAAGCCTCCGCGAGCCTTGACCGGGCCGGATTCTATTGCTGCCAAATGGAAGATGGCGGGTATTTTGGAGAGATGGAACCGGCACTGCCTGACTGGACCCTGGAACCCGTCGCCCGCTACCTGGATCTGCTGGATCGCTGGAGCCGGACCCATGCGCTGACCTCCCTGGAAAAAGAACAACGTTTCGAAGAACTGATCCTGGATTCAGCGGCCCTGCTGCCTTTCCTGCTGCCCCTCCCCGCCCATTCGAGGGTGGTGGATTTCGGCACGGGCATGGGGATTCCGGCTGTCCTGATCGCCCTGGCCCGACCGGACCTGGACGTGGTCGCCCTGGACAAGTCCAACAAGAAAATTGCCTTTGTGCGGCAGGCTGCCCTGGAACTGGGCATCGGCAACCTCGCGCCGCTGGCCGGCCGGGCCGAGGCGCTCCCGCCCCTCGGAGGCCCAGGCGGGGGTGGCGAAGGCGGTGGGCACCCTGGAACTGCTCGGGCGGCTGGTGGCGCCGGCACGGCCTGCCGGGGGCGCCCTTCCTGGCCCTCAAAGGGCCCCAGGGGCCCTGGGAGGCGCCCGCCGGGTGCACGGTGCGGGCCCACCCCTACCGGCTGCCCAGCAGGGGGCAGCGCGACGGTGGTGGAACTGCGGGTCAGTGGCTGAGGATGTCGCCCACCATGACTTCGCTGTGCTGCGCAGGATGCGGCAGGTGGCGGAAGTCCTCCATCGCCTTGATGACCACAGCTGGCCCAGGTAGGCGTTGGTCGATCTCGCTTGGTAGGCGCCCTCGTGCGGACGTCCAGCGGCGATGGGACGGGCGGTGAGCAGGACGTCGCCCACCTTGAAGCCGTCCCTGGTGCCGTGGTCGATGATCACCATGTCGCCGCCGGCGGCCACGGCCTTGTTCATGCGGATGAAGATGACCTTGGAGATCGGCTGCTTGAGCGGGATCGGGCTGGCGATGTCGGTGCGCAGCCGGTTGACGATGGCGGCCGGCTCGGGATAGGGCGCCGCGTAGGCCGCGCTGGTGATCCCGTCCAGGGACTGCTCGATGATGGCCACGGACTGATTCGGGGTAGACGTGTGGTGACCCGGACGATGCCGTACTGCTCGCAGGATGTCGCCCAGGACCTTCTGCGGCGCGGGTGTCGTCGGGGTGATGGAACTTCCGGACGGCCACGCCGGTGACCACCAGGCGGTCGCCGACCTTCACGCCCTGGTCCGAACCGCCGGCGAGGTAGACGGTAGTCGCCGTCCGCCAGCATGTCCTTGGTCCTGTCCTCCTGGCCCACGATCTTGAGCGCGCCGATCTGCTTGAAATAGGCCTCCGCGCCCTGGGGCACGAGGAAGGGCATCTGGATGAAGTCCTGGAAGGTGAAGCGCGTATTCATCCAGGGTGGGCTTGGGGACCCGCCTGCACGTCGGGCGCCAGGTTCGCCACCCCTGGGGCGCCAGGTTCTGGCTGCCGTCCCCGGGCTGGGTGACCGTGCCGCGGGAGGCTTCCACCACGATCGGGTCGCCAGGGTAGATCCAGTGGGGATCCTTGACCCACTTGTTGAGTTCCCAGATCTGCGGCCAGGCGAAGGGGTTGCCCAGGTACTTGGCGCCCAGGTCCCAGAGCGTGTCGCCCTTCTCCACGATGTGGACGGCCTGGCCCTCGCCCGGAGTGGTCTCCGTGCGGTAGTCCCAGCGGGACCAGTGGGCCACGTCTTGACCGGCTGGCCCGCGACGGCCGCGCCCGTGTCCGCCGGAGCCGCGTTGTCGGCGGTCTGGGCGCAGAGCCCGAGGGCCAGGAACGGGATCACCGCAAAAGCGCAGAAGCCTATTCCTCTGATACATGAGGTTCTCCCCGGGAAGGTTGGGGAAATTATAGTGCCAACTGGAGATTTGGTTCGCTTCTAGTTTTCGTTCGTTATCTGGGACCGCGGAAATACAGGATCCAGGCCTGGGCTCCGCCCATGGGGATGGGAGCCTGGGCGAAGCGCGCGACGCAGCCTCCCGGCGGGGGTCACCAGCAGATCCAGGACCATCTGGCGCAGCTCCGGCGACGGCCCCACCACCACGTGGAGCGTCCGCCAGCCCAGCGCGTAGCCGTCCAGGATGCGCTCCTTGAGGCGCTCCTCGGCGTCGCTCCGGGCGTGGCCCTTGAGGTCGAGGCTGCCGTCCACGACGATGGCCATGCCCGCGGCCAGCTGGATCTGCGCCTGGGGCGGTGCGGCGGGAGCGGGTTCCATGGCCCTGGCCGGCGTTTCGGGTGCGGCCGGCATAGGCGCGGCCGGCCCAGGCGCGGCCGGCTCGGGCGCGGCCGGTTCAAGTGCGGCTGGACCGTCTGCGGGCACCTCGGCCCCGGCCGCGGGCGCCTTGGTTTCGGCCGCGGCCGATCCCGGCGCGGCGGGCTTCGGCGGTTCGATGGGGAGGGACTTGGGCATGGGCTTCAGCCCTTTCAGATCGCCCATGGCCGAATTGAATTCGGCCTTGGCGGCGGACGGCGCCGCCTTGGGCCGGATGGCCGCGGGCGCCGGCTCCTGGCCGGGGGCCGGGGCGGGTTCCGCGACGGACTTGGGCCGCAGTCCCATCGCGCTGAGGAAGATGTTGTCCTCTTCCTCGATGGAGCCGGAGACCGGGTGGACCGGCCTGGCCTTGGGGGGCGGCGCGGCCTTGCCCGGCGAGACCTCCTCTTTTCCCAGTTCCTGTTTAAGTTTGGCGAGATCCTTTTTCCAAGCCATGATCCACTCCGGTTGGAACTAGGTTAGCCCGTCCTGCCCCGGCGGTGCCACCCTTGCCTGATCGGCATGACCGGGCGCAGCCCGGGCAGGGCGTCTATGCCGGATCCGGCTTGGCCTGTTTCAAAGGTTTGGCCTTCCTGGCCGGCGCGGGGGCCGGATCCGCGTCCTCCTTGCCCTCCAGGCCATCCACGAAGCGACGGCACTCCTTGCTGGCGGGATCCAGGCGCAGCAGCCTGTTGCCGTACGCGAGCCGTTCGGTGCGGGGCCTGGCGTCATCCGCCTTGACCTGCTCGAGCTTTTCGGCCACGTAGGCGCCGACGCTGCCCAGGCGGGCGATGTCGGCGCGTTCCTTGGCCAGGAACCCCTGCCACGCCGCCAGGGAGGCGGCATAGGTGGCCTGCTCCTGCCTGAGCAGGGTGAGCAGGGCGTCGATCTCCTTCAGGGACTTTTCGCTCTGGGCGATGGCCTTGCGGTGCTCGTCGAGGAAGCTCCGGATCTGCCCCCTCAGCTTGATCTGGTCCGCGTTGAGCCCCGGCAGGGCGTCCAGGTCCTGCAGCCGCTTCTCCTGCTGGGCCGTCTCGTCGCGCCATTGCCTGAGCTTCTCCTGGTGCTCCGCCGTGAGCTTGGCGAAGGTGGCTTCCGCGGTCGCGGCGTTGTCGGTGGCGGCCTGGCTGGCCTTTTCCAGGTGCGCGACGGCGCTCTCCCAGTCGCCTTCCAGCACGCAGGCCCGGGCGGCCAGGTTGCGCACGGCCACCATGGCGTGCATGGCGTTGTAGTCCGAGGGGTTCACCGTGACCCCCTCCTGCCGGAGCAGGTCCTCGGCCGCCTTGCGCACCGGCCCGCCCACGCCCTTGTCCAGGCTTTCCTCCCAGGCGGCGCGGTTCTCCTTGAGGCGGTCGGGCAGGCCCTGGGCGGCGACCGGGAGGGCCAGGGTGAGGAGAACGGAAAGGAGTGTCTTCATGGTCCGGCAGTCCTTGGTTGATGGCAGGGAACGCGCATGGAAGGTGCGGGGTTTGCTCACAGGGTATCCGATCCGGCGCCCGGCCATCAACCCCGCAATGCGCGTTCAGGAGAAAGTCAGGTTGGAGCTGCGTTCCAGGATGATCAGGATCAGCCGCTCCAGCTGGTCCACCAGCAGGAACTTCAGGGTGGACCGGGCGTAGCGTTCGGCCGAGCAGGTTGCTCGGCTCGCCCTGGGGCAGCCCGCCCTTCAGGATGAAGAAGATCTTCCCCTTCTCCAGCCCGAGCACGTGCTTCCAGGGCAGGTGCCCGGCCCCCAGGCGGCTGCGCCAGGGGCCGGGGCAGCCCGGCGTGCTCCACCGTGATCCCGGATCTCGTCCACCATGATCTGGGTGCCTTCGATGAGGATCAGTCCCAGGGCCGAGAACAGCAGCAGGATCCCGGCCAGCAGGCACACGGCCACCGAGGCCACGATGCAGCCCAGATGAGAAGGTGGGCTCCCCCGGCCACGCTGGCCAGGCGTTCGGCGGCCATGAGCCTGGGCAGGTTGTTGATCAGCAGGTACAGGCCCCGGACCCCCACCAGCCAGGACCCCGCGCAGAGCAGCGCGGACAGGGTGCGCTGGGCGACGCTGGGCCGGAAGACCAGGGGGGAGGTTGCGGTCATGGTCAGGCTTCGGCCATTTCCGCCAGGATCGCATCGGCGGCGGCGGCCGGGTCCTCGGCGCGGGTGATGGGGCGCCCCACCACCAGCCAGGTCGAGCCGTCCCGCAGGGCCTGGGCCGGGGTCACCACCCGGGCCTGGTCCTGGACGGCCCCGCCGCGCGGGCGGATGCCCGGGGTCAGCCGGTGGAAGTCCGCGCCGCAGGCGTCGCGCACGCTGGCGGCCTCCTGGGCCGAGCAGACCACCCCGTCGCAGCCGCATTCCTTGGCCAGCCGGGCCAGGTGCAGGGCCATGTCGCCGGGGTCGGTGGCCAGGCCCAGGCGGGTCAGGGCCTCCCGGTCGAGGCTGGTGAGCACGGTGACGCCCAGCAGCCGGGTCCGGCCGCCGCGCTGGCGGTGGGCGCGCACCGCCTCGGCGGCCGCCTCGATCATGGCGGGCCCGCCCTGGGTGTGGATGTCGATCAGGGCGGGGTCCAGCGGCAGCAGGGCCTCCATGGCCCGGTGCACCGTGGTGGGGATGTCGTGCAGCTTGAGGTCCAGGAAGACCGGGGCGAAGCCCTGGATCTCCCGGATGAAGGCCGGGCCCTGGGCGCAGAACAGCTCGAGGCCGACCTTGAGCATGCCCACCCGGCCCTGGAGCCGGCGGGCCAGGGCCAGGGCCTCCTCGGCCGTGGGCACGTCCAGGGCGACGACGAGCCGGTCAACGATGGACTTGGCGTGGTCATGGCTGCTCTCCCGCGGATGGACAGATCCTGCAGAGTCATTCTGCCAGATCCTGCGGCTCCTTGGATCACCCGATCCCGGCGCCCTGGAGCAGGCCGGTGATGGCGCCCCAGACCAGCTGGGACCAGTAGTGCAGGCCCGCGGCGCACCGGTTTCACGGAATAGTTGGCATGCAGGCGGTCCTTCAGCATGGGGTAGTTGCCGTCCGGATCGAGGATGGCGACGGTGACCGGGCTGTCGAACTCGTAGGTGACCCAGCGGTCCTGGCCGTCCCAGGTGACCCGCTGCTCCGTGCGGTTCTCCAGCCGCACCCAGAGGGTGATGGGCAGCCGCAGCCCGCCCCGGCGCAGCAGGGTGACCGAGCCGCGCCGGCCCGGCGAGGCCGGCTGGGGCGCTGCGAACACCGGCCCCCCGGGCCCTTCCATCCATCCGCCTTCCAGGACTTCCCGCACGCCCGACGCGCTGGATCACCACGTCCAGGGTGTCGGTGCCGGTCATGAAGTCGCGCCAGAAAGCGCCGAGGTCCCGGCCGGTGACCTGCTCGGCGATGCGCTGGAAATCGCGCCCGGTGGGATGCCGGAAGGCCATTTCCCGGGCGTATTCGCTGCATCACCTGCTCCATGACCGGGCCGGCCCAGCATGGCCTCCATCTGGTCCAGCACCAGGGGCGCCTTGCAGCGGGCGGCGGTGATGCCGGAGCGCAGGTCCCGGGTCTGGTAGCCGGAGCGGGTGAGCGGGTCCACCGAAGGCTCCCGCCAGTAGCCGAGCACGGCCGGGGCGTCGGTGCCCACCTGGAACCGGCGGCTGCTGAACAGGCCCTGGAAGGAGCGTTCCGTAGCCTTGGCGGCGAACCAGGAGGAGAGGCCCTCGTCCGAGCCAGGGCTCCTCCCCGGCGTCGGTGCCCAGCATGCCTTTGAACCACTGCTGGCCCACTTCGCGCATGATGGCCAGCTCGGGCCGCGTGCGCATGCGCAGCGGGTCGAACGCCCGGGAGGAGGCGGTGACCAGGGTGGGGTATTCCATGTGGTCAGCCCCTTCGGCGCCTTCGGGCACGTCGACCAGGGTGAGCACCGGGTAGGGGTAGGGGAAGAACCATTCGCCGGCCAGCCTCAGGGCCGCTTCCACGGCGTGCCGCTGGCGCAGGAAGCCTCCGGCGCGCTCCGGCTGGCAGAAGCAGAACACCTGCACGCCCCGGTAGGTGAAAGCCTCGTAGCCCCAGCTCTGCCTGGGCATCACGGCCCAGGCGAAGTCGTGCACGTCCTCGGCGTGCAGTTTCCAGATGACGTGGTCCGGGCGCTTGGGGTCGGGGGTGATGTCCTCGGGAGTCTTGAAGTTGACAAGGGTGCCGGTGTGGGCCAGCAGCAGCCCGTTGGGCAGGGAGAGATCCACGTCATAGGTGCCGAAGTCGGCGAAGAAGCCCGCGCCGGCATGGTAGGCGCGGCAGTTCCACCTGTCGCCGTCGAAGACCCCGGCCTTGGGGAACCACTGGGCCGCCATGAGGAAGTCCCGGCTCCAGCCGGTGCGGGCGTGGACCATGGGGAAGCGGCTCTCCCAGGCCACCTCCAGCCGGATGGTCTCGCCCGGCGCCACCTCGCGCGGCAGCCGGACCCAGTAGACCGTCTCGTCCTCGCCGAAGTGCCCGTCCAGCGGGCGGTTCTCCAGGCGGACCGAGAGCAGCCGGCAGTAGCCCCAGTTGCGCGCGTCGGCGGCGTCCCAGCCGCCGGGCCCGGGCCCGGCCACGCCCCCCTTCTCCTTGAAGAACAGGCTCTGGGGGCCCTTGAAGGCGTTGAGGTAGAGGTGCAGCGGCAGTTCGGCCGTGGCCGCCGTCCCGGCATTGCGCCAGGTGAGCGTCTCCTGCCCGGTCAGCAGCTTCTCCTTCCAGTCCAGGGACGCCTCGACCTTGTAGTTGGCGATGCGGGGCGAGCGCGGCCGCTCGAACCATCGTTCCGGGGTCCAGGCGCCCAGCCGGGCCGGTCCCAGCAACAATCACGATGATCATCAACCAGAGCCTCATGCCCACCCCAAACCGCCTTCGAGATTAGCGCGAATGCCGCATTCGGGCTTTGCAAAGCGCGGCGATCCTGGTAGCATTCAATTTCCGGCGCGGGGTGGAGCAGTCCGGTAGCTCGTTGGGCTCATAACCCAAAGGTCGCAGGTTCAAATCCTGCCCCCGCTACCAATTCGAAGAGTTCGGCCATTGCCGAGCTCTTCGTTTGCTGTTGGGACGTTTCACACTCTGGGATGCCCGGGTCCCGAGCCGGCTGTGTCTGCCGACGGGCCCTGTGGCGTTGCCCTTCCCAGGCTGCTCGCGCCGGCCCATGCCGGGTCCCCCGGCGCGGCGCCGACCCACGCTTTCGCTTCGGACTTTGCGTCCTCGCAAGCTGCGGGCGCAAATTCCGTAGCGTTTGCCGTCCTCCAAACGGCTGGATGTTTGGCGACGTCATCCCGCCGGTGGCCGCCCAGATCACCGCCGGCAACCGGCCGTTCGCCGGCAGCGGCTCCCTCACCCTCCAGGACGCCCAGGGGGCCGGCGAAATCAAGGGCAGCTTCACCACCCTCGACACCCCAGACGGCAAGGTGACCGAAAGCCTGGGCACGAGCGGTCTGACCCTCATCTACCCTGATGCGACTCAGCAGGCCCCGGCGTCCGATGGATCGGTTTTGAGCTTGTGGGACACCTGAGGTTGCCACTCATGCCGCGCCCCCGGTGCCCCAGCCATGAAAGGCTCAGCGCCTATATCGGATCGTTATGCGACGCATACATTATTGGTATTTTCAGCAACTTGGGTTCATAGGTAAAGTTTCGACATTGCATGGTTTGGGCCCATCGCTGTTTCGTCCGGGGAATCGTTTCCGAATTTCAGAGAGCCTGGAATGGATTCCGCCCGGTCAATCAAACCGACGCCCAAGGTCTGCAGCGATGAGGAGTAGATGACTGCAATGGGTCCAACACCTGCACTGTCCATCCGGGACCTGGTCAAGACCTTCACCGCCCCTTCCGGGCGGCGGGCGGAGGTCCTGCGCATCCCGTTCTTCCTGCTCGAGGCCGGCCAGCAGAGAGCCATCCGCGGCGAAAGCGGCCTGGGGAAGACCACGCTGATGCATATCATCGCGGGCATCCTGGAGCCGGATTCCGGGTCCGTGGCGGTGGGCGGCACCGAGGTGACGGGCCTGTCCGAAGCGCGCCGGGACCGCCTGCGCGCCGAAAAGATCGGCTACGTGTTCCAGACCTTCAACCTGCTGCAGGGGATGTCGGCCCTGGAGAATGTAATGCTGGGCCTCGCGTTCGGCAAGGGCGCCGAGGTCGGCACGGCCATGGCGGCGCTGGAGCGGGTCGGGCTGGCCGACCGGGCCCATCACCTGCCCCGGCAGCTCAGCACCGGCCAGCAGCAGCGGGTGGCGGTGGCCCGCGCCCTGGCCAACCGGCCCTGCCTGATCCTGGCCGACGAGCCCACCGGCAACCTGGACGCCGCCCGCGGCCGCAAGATCATCCAGCTGCTCCGGGACAGCGCTTCGGAACTGGGCTCCGCGCTGCTTGTGGTCAGCCATGATCCGCTGGTGCTGGATGCGTTCGAACAGGTCATCGATCTGGCGGAACTCAACCAGGTGGCGCCCCACGAGGAGGAAGTCTGATGCTGTTCATGCTGATCCGGCGGGGTCTCCGCCAGCATCTGGTCTCCACGGCGGTGGCCGTCCTCCTGGTCGCTTTGGGCATGGGCCTGGTGATCTCGGTCTGGGTGGTGCGGGCCGAAGCGGAACAGTCGTTCAACCGGTCCGCATCGGGGTTCGATGCCGTGCTCGGCGCCCGGGGCTCCAAGCTGCAGCTGGTGCTGAACGGGCTGTTCCACCAGGAGGCGTCCCCGGGCAACATCACGGCGGAGGACTACCAGCAGGTCAAGAGCCTGTCCTTCGTGGACCGGGCCATCCCCATCGTGGTGGGCGACAACTTCCGCGGGGTCCGGCTGGTGGGCGTGAGCGACGACTTCTTCCAGAACCTGGAGTACGCCCCGGGCCATGCCTATGCGGTGGAGGCCGGGGGACGGCCGTTCAAGGTGGGCGAAAAGGAGGCCGTGGTGGGCAGCCTGGCGGCGCACCAGCTGGGCTGGTCCATCGGCACCACCTTCCACCCCTTCCACGGCCTGGACTACAACCCCAACGCCCAGCACAGCGAGATCTTCACCGTGGTGGGGGTGCTCGCGCCGACCAACTCCCCGGCCGACCGGGTCATCTGGGTGCCCCTGGAGGGCGTGCAGAAGCTGGGCGGGCCATGACCCCGCCGCCTTCACCGACCTCAGCGCCGTGCTCATCCGTTTCAAGCCCGAAGCGAAGGCCGCCGGGATGATGCTGGACACCCGCTACAACCGCCAGGGCAAGCGCCTGACCCTGGCCTGGCCGGTGGCGGCCATCCTGTCGGACCTGTTCGCCAAGTTCTCCTGGTTCGAGCAGGCCCTGCAGGCGCTGGCCTACATGGTGGCGGTGGTGGCGGGGGCCTCGGTGTTCTCCGCGGTCTACTCCTCCATGAGCGCGCGCAAGCGCGACCTGGCCATCCTGCGCGCCCTGGGCGCGCACCGGGGCTTCCTGATCGCCGCCGTGCTGGGCGAATCCGCGTGCATCGGGATCCTGGGCTGCGCCCTGGGCTTCGGCCTCTATGCCGCCATCGCCTCCACCGTGCAGGAGATCCTGCGCACCCGCATCGGCGTCCTGCTCGAGCCCTGGGCCTGGAACCCGGTGCTGGTCTGGGGGCCGGTGGTGATGCTGGGCCTCAGCATCGTGGCCGGCCTCATCCCGGCCTGGCGCGCCTACCGTCTGTCCGTGGCCGAAGGCCTTTCCCCGCTCAGCTGAGGATTCCATGCGACCCGTCAAGCTTTCGATTGCCCTCCTTGCCGCGCTGGCGGTCGCCGGCGGCGCCTGGGGCCTGGTCCGCTCGCACATCCGCGCCACCGCCCTGGCGGGATCCGCCGCTGACCGGCCGAAACCCCACCAGGCGGCGCCACCCCACCGTGGGACACCCGTCGTCCTGGGAGACGAGCAGTTCACCATCGAACTGGTCCGCGAACCCGCGTCGGGCACCCTGCGCGCCTACGTGCTCGACGGGGAGATGGAGGATTTCATCCGGATCGCGGCCAGGCAGCTGGACTTGCAGGTCCAGTTGCAGGACCGCAAGGAGAGCTTGAGCCTCAAACCGGTGGCGGATCTGGCTACCGGAGAAACCGTTGGGGATACGTCCCTGTTCGAGGCCCGTTGCGATTGGCTGAAGTCCGCGGACACCTTCAAGGGGACCTTCCGGAACCTCAAGATCCAGGACCAGACGTTCAAATCCGTCGCGTTCAGTTTCCCCGAGGGGAACGCCAAGGACTGACCCGCTTCACTCCGCCGTGACGGATTCGGCTTCCATCTGATAGATGGAGCAGAGGAAATCGCCTTCCCAGCGATCCTTCACATGCAGGCGGCCGACGACGGTCACGGGGGTATCCATGGTCACCTTGGCGGGGGTTTTGAGTTTGACCACCTCCACCACCTCGTGCAGTTCCGGAGGAATGCCGAAGCAGCAGGTGTTCTGGTTGCGCATCAGCATGAACTGGGTGGTCAGCTTGTCCTTGATCTGGACGGGCAGCATGAACCCGGTGACGGACACTTCCTTGCCATCCATCTGGCGGATCGATGCCGGGACGTTCTCCAGCACATGCCCCTGCTTGGCCTTGAGGAAGGCTTGGGAGATTTCGAACCCCGACAGGACCTTGAACGAGGTGGGCAGGCAGCTCGGCCCGGCTGCCGGAGTGGCGGCCGACACATGCCCCATGGCCAGGCAACCAGCCAGCATGAGAAGGCGAAGGCGAGAATGGAATCGGGGGCTGGGAGGGATCATGGCATCGATGGTAATAGGTCAGCGCCGACCGTGACCATCAAAATTGTTGTCTATTTTCACGATATATATTGTTTTGTTATGGATGGCATAATATTTTGGTATTTTGCTTGGATTGGTTATTCCAGAAGGTTTTTGGTATTTCATTTTGTTATAAGAAATATATAAATTTGGTATTTGGTATTTTACCGTTGAAATGATACCGACCTGGCTAATGAATCTGTATATATCATTTTGTTATAAGCAGCATACGAATTTGGTATTTTTGCTTCTTGAACTCAGAGGATACATTTCAGTCAATCCAATTCCTTGAGTTCCGAGTCTCGGGGGCTGTGCCTCTAGGGATGCAATAGCGTTCTGCTGCCTTTGCGGCCAGCAGTCGGTCCCACTCTGTTCTGTTGCCAGGTGAGAGCAGGACAACATCCGGTCCGTTGATGCGGCCAAGGAGGGTTCAGTGAAGAGAAACTGCTACTTGAAATACACGGCCATGGCTGCCGCGATGGTTGCCACAACCCTGTTCACACTCGGGTGCACTTCGTCAGGTGGATCCTCAGCTGGGCCCCTCATGCCGGCGGCGGGCGAGGAATCCCGAGCCGCGTTCGTCGGGGCGGTCTCGGACTACTTCAACTGGCCCCACCAGTCCCAGTACAACGACATCTGGAAGGTGCCCGACCGGACCTTCGCCGACGTGGCGTTGACCGACCCTTACGGCAAGGAGATCGAGAACGCGTACCGAGGAAAACATCATCGCCCCGGACGCGAGCGGCAACTTCAATCCCGCCCAGGCCATGACCCGCCAGGACGCCGCGGTCATCTTCGCCAAGGCCTTCTTCCTCCCGCTGCCCGCAGACACCAGCGCCCTCAGCGGCTTCACCGACCTCAGCTCGATCGCCACCGCCGACCAGCTCAGCGTCGCCGCGCTGGTCAAGGCCGGCTACATGCCCGGCCGCACCGCCACCACCTTCGCGCCCACCGCGGCCATCACCATCGCCGAGACCCAGGCGGTCATCAGCAACATCGAGGCGAACTCGGCGGTGGTCGTCCAGGCGATGCCGAAGCAGTCCGCGTCGTACCTCACGATGCTGCCCGAAGGCGCCGGCGCGACGACCACCTCGCCCACCGTGCCCGCCGCCACCATCAACGCGATGCTGGCCGACGGGAACTACTCTCCGCGCCGTTTCATCTACCTGGCCACGACGACACCGGGTGCCACCATCTATTACACGACCGACCTTACCGATCCGACCACCTCTCCCACCCGGCAGGTCTACAATCTCGCCGCCACCGGACGCCCCCAGGAACTGGTCGGCCAGCGTTCCGGCGCCTGGGGCCCCCAGCCCTACCGCGAGGTGACCTGGAAGACCGTGGCCGTGAAGGACGGCCTCGCGATCAGCCCGGTGCGCACCTTCCACTGGAACCTCTACCGCCCCTGGACCTCGGTCTACAAGCCCGCCGCCATCTTCCCGGGCAACTTCGACCCGACCAAGGGTCCGATCACCCCGAAGGTCACCCGCATCAACAGCGACTATGAGTCGGTCCGCGCATGCAGCTGGGTCATCGAGGGCCCGGGCTCCGCGGTCGTCATGGACGCCCTGCAGACCGTATGGAACGACCCCAACCAGACGAACGGCACACTCTACGACATGGCCAGGTCGCTGGTGCCTGCCAGCAAGCCGATCGCGCTCGTCGTCGGGCACGCGCACGTGGATCACTACGCGCAGACCCAGAACTTCCTCACCGCGGGCTGCACGGTCTACGCAAACTCCCGCAGCTGGGCCGCCCTCGCCCCCCAGCTCGCGACGCCTGACAACATCAAGCAGGTGAACAACATTGATACCGGCAACGTGATCAGCATCGGGACCGCCGCCGTGCCGCTCAACTTCAATGTCTACGCGGTCCCCGGGCACGAGAACTCCCTGGTGATGCTCCACGACAAGGTGAGCGGCTACCTGTTCTCCACCGATTTCTACGGCTGCACCCGCTGTGGCACGGCTGACAACGTCGCCCTGACCGGCGCCCGGATGGACATCCTCCAGTCCATCATGCAGCAGACCGCCTACCAGTACAGCCAGAACGGCGGCAAGGTCACCATGGTCTTCACCGGCCACGACGAGTCTCCGCTCCCCGCTACCCGCGAAGTCCTGTTTCGGCAGGTTTTCCAGAACGTCGTGGACATGGGTGAAGCGGCTTGCCAGCCGACCAACCGCGGCAGCGACGCACCGGGCACCCGGATCGTCAGCATCGGCGACATGTATACCGACCTCTACAATTGGGCGGCGGTCGGCGTCGGCGGCGGCACCTTCGGAACCTATCCCTATGCCTACCTGAGCGGCGGCAATGCTGCCAACATCGCGGCAGCCGGGATCAACGGATACTACACTTCGCCCACCACCCAGGACTACACGGTGACCAACGGCTTCCTCAAGTACGGTGTTCTCGGCAACATCGAGCTCACCGGCGCCACCCTGGTCGGCACGACCGTGACCTGGGCAGCTCCCAACGCGCAGGTGACCTTGTCCGATGGCGTTACGCAGTATCCGGCCACCCCCGTCCCGAACAGCTACTCGAACATGTTCAACCCGTGGGTTTTCGCCTACACCATCAACGTGCCCACGGCTACGCCTTCCTTCTCGCTGACCCCCGTGCCGCTGTCGAGCAAGGTGACGCAGGTCACCGTCAACGGCAATGTGGTTCTGCCCCAGACGGCGGTCCCGTTCAGCGCGGTCACCAACGGGCAGACGATCACCATCAAGGTGACGGCTGCTGACGGCAAGACGGTCGAGACCTACGTCCTGACAGTCGCACTCATCTAGTTGCTTCCCCTGGTCCTCCCAACCCCCGGCCCTCTGAGGGACCGGTGGTTGGGAGGTCTTTTTGGCGATGGGAGACACGCTCCAGGCCACCCTTCGTGATCTGGACAATCCCGATGCCATGCTGCCATAAGGGGCGGGGCATTGCGCCACCCCGAACAGCCCGCCGGGTGTTTTGGAATATACCGGTAGAGTATGCAAAGCATAGAATAACGGTATTCCATGTGCCTTGAGCTGATGTGCTATAAAACTAGCACTCCATTACCTTTGCAGTCCTAACCCCTGTTCTCCCAAAACTGCTCATACCGCCATACCCTTGCTCTCCGTCCATGGGGTGTCCTGCAAGACGAATCGCAGATGCTCTGTATCTTTGCAACAACGTTTCCACTCATGACAATCGGTCCGTCGAGGCCGTGAAGGGATGACCTATGCTTGCCGAACCAGCCACGCCTCCGGCCGGAAGTTCGCAGGAGCCCGAAGGTATCCGGACTCCGAAGAAGGCCGCCATCGCCGCATGGATCGGCAGCGCGCTCGAATACTACGATTTCTTCGTATACGGCACCGCCGCGGCGCTGATCTTCGGCAAGCTGTTCTTCCCGTCGAAGGATCCCATGGTGGGCACGATCGCCGCGCTCGCCACCTTCGGGGTCGGCTACGTCGCCCGCCCGATCGGATCATTCTTCCTCGGCCACCTGGGCGACAAGTACGGGCGCAAGAAGGTGCTCATCCTGACCCTCATCCTGATGGGCATCTCCACCTTCCTGGTGGGCTGCCTCCCGACCTACCAGCAGGTGGGCATCCTGGCACCGATCCTCCTGGTCGTCTGCCGCCTCCTGCAGGGGCTCTCCGCCGCCGGTGAGCAGGCCGGCGCGAACTCCATGTCGCTCGAGCACGCCCCCGCGCACCGCCGGGCCTTCTTCACCAGCTGGACCCTCAGCGGCACCCAGGGCGGCCTGATCCTGGCGACCCTGGTGTTCCTGCCCATCGGCGCGATGCCGGAGGCTTCGCTGCTCAGCTGGGGCTGGCGCATCCCCTTCTACTTCAGCGCCCTGGTCGTCGGCGTCGGCATCTGGATCCGGCGCTCGCTCGAGGAGACCCCCGCGTTCAAGGCGGCGCAGAAGGCGCCCCAGGCCGTCAAGGTCAAGCTGCCCGTCGCCGTGCTGTTCCGCGAAAACCCCGGCGGCGTGGTCAAGATCATCTTCGCCTGCTTCTACTCCGTGGTGAGCACCGTTTTCGCGGTCTACACCCTGTCCTACGGCGTGAACGTGATGCACATCGCCAAGGCGACGATGCTGACCATGGTCGTCCTGGCGAACGTCATCGCGCTCGGCGCGATCCCGGCCTGGGCGGCGATCGCCGACCGCGTCGGGCGCAAGCCGATCTTCATCTTCGGCACGATCGGCTGCGCGATCCTGATCTGGCCCTTCCTCTGGGCCATCCAGACCACGAACATCCCGCTCATCTTCGTGCTCGGCCTGCTCCTGTCGGGCGTCGTCTACAGCGCCAACAACGGCATCTGGCCGGCGATGTTCAACGAGCAGTTCGACACCCGCTACCGGCTTTCCGGGACGGCGATCGGGACCCAGATCGGCTTCGCGCTGGGCGGGTTCGCGCCGGCCATCGCGGCGTCCCTGTTCAAGTCGGGCGGCTGGACCGCGGTCGCCATCTTCACGTGCGTGACCGCGCTCATCTCGGCGACCGCCGCGCTGACCTTCCGCGAAACCTACAACGTGCCGATGGCTGAGCTCGGAAGGAAGAAGGGCGCGTAGCTGCAGGCTTGGCACGCCTTTGCTGAGGCGGAGGTGGGCATTTGGATACGAAACGGCTGACATATTTCTGCACGATCGTCGAAAGCGGACAGATCAGCCGGGCCGCGAAATTTCTGGGGGTCGCCCAGCCGGCCTTGAGCGCGCGCCTCAATGAGTTGGAAGAAGAACTGGGAGTGGATCTCATCGTCCGGAAGGGGAGCACCTGGCAGGTGACAGAAGCCGGGAAGGTGCTTTACGATCTGGCGCGGCAGGCGCTTAACCAGATCACGGAGATCCCCATGGAGGTCCGGAACGCAGCGGACGGTGTCAAGGGACGCATCTCCGTCGGCCTGTCGATTTCCTTCATGTCCTACTTCACAGAAATGGTGCCCAGGATTTCCTCCCGGTTTCCCATGCTGCAGTTCCGGATTTTGGTGGAGGACAGTGCGACCCTTGAAGAGCAAGTCGAGTCCAGGAACCTTGATTTCGCGATCGTTCTGCTCCCCACGACAAAAGAAATATTCGAGGTCCAGTCGCTCCCGATGGTCCATTTCGGCGTCGTGTATCCGACCGGTCTGATCCCTTCGTCGCCGGATGGAACCTTCGGACTCAAGGTCCTGCAGGGCATCCCGCTGATGCTCCAGAGGCTCTGGCACGGTGGGAAGGGTATTCACGACCAGCTTTGGCGGGAATTGCGGAGGCAAGGAATCACGCCGAACGTCCTTCTGGATAGCCCGGACATCAGTGTGATCCTGGGATCCCTGGACACCGGGGTGCGCGCTGCGGCCATCCTCCCTATGAATCTCATCCCCAAGAGCATCCGTGAGCGGTTTGAGGTCCGTGACCTTGAAGGGATCCTGCACGGCGTCAAGCCAGGAATCATCAATCTTCCGGACCGTTATCTGACGACTGCGGCCAGGGAGGTCATGCGGGAGATCCTGCACGGAAGAGATCAGCCGCATCCATAACCCGTTATGAATGCACTGCGCGCCTGCCCTCCAGGTACTTTGAGTAACGCGTCAGCGGAAAACACAATCCAAAGTAGATCAACGCGCCGACGCCATAGACCAGGAAGGGTTCGAAGGTTGCGTTGTTGATGGCGTTTGCCGCGCGCATCAGTTCGCCAAAGCCGATGATCGAAGTCACCGCCGTGCTCTTGATCATCTGGACCAGAAACCCGACCGTGGGAGCCTGGATGATGCGGAAGGCTTGGGGCAGAATCACGTGCCGCATGAGCTGAATGTATTGAAGGCCCAGGCTCCTGCCAGCTTCCCATTGCCCTTTCGGGACGGCCTCGACACCGCTCCGCCATATCTCGGCGAGAAACGCGCTGGCGCACAGCGTCAGGCCGATCATCGCGGCGGTCCAGGCTTCGACCTGGATGCCAAGGAGCGGCAGGCCGAAGAACACCAGGAAAAGCTGCATGAGCAACGGAGTCCCCTGGAACAGGGCGATGTAGATCCTCGCCGGCCGGTTCAGCCATGGTCTTTTGGCGATCCTCAATTGCAGGATGATCAGACCCGCGATCCCGCCGTTCACGAACGCGGCCAGGGACAGCAGGGCCGTCCAGCGCGCGGCGAGAAGCAGGTTGCGGACGATGTCCCAGACCGTGAAGTCCATCAGCGCGCCCCTGCCGTCCGCGAGCGCGCCTGGACGAAGAGCATCGTGCGCCTCAGCAATACCGTCAAAGCCAGGTAGATCAGGGTCACGACAAAATAGGTTTCAAAGGCGCGAAAGGTTCGCGCCTGCAACATGTCGCCCTCGTAGGTGAGATCGCGGACAGCGATCTGTGAAACCACCGCGGAGTCGAGGAGGGAGATCACCATCTGGCTGGTCAGCGCGGGGAAAATCACTTTCATGGCCTGAGGCAGGATGATTTTCACGAAGATATGCACCGGGCCCAGGCCGAGGGCGCGGCCCGCCTCACGTTGCCCCACCGGGACAGCGTCGAGGCCCGCGCCGACGATCATGATCCCGTATGCGGCGAGATTGATCGTCAGCGCGAGGATGGCCGAAACAATGGGATTCAGCATGATCCCGATGCTCGGCAGCCCGAAGTAGATGAAGAACAGTTGCACCAGGAACGGCGTATTGCGGATCAGTTCGACGTAGGTCGATACCAGGAAACGAACGGGGAGAAATCTGCTTTTCCTGGCCGATGCGCCAAGGATGCTGAGAAAAAGGCCGATGAAGGCGGCCACGGCGGTCAGGAGGACCGACATGAGCGCACCCTGGGCCAGCACCCCCAGCGCGCCGCGGAGCCAGCTGAAATCCAGTGCGTACCCCACTATCCCTTAGTCCTTCAGGTCTTTTGTATCCAGCGGGCGGCTCAGCCACTTCATCGAGATCTTGTTCAGCGATCCGTCAGCGATCATTTTCGTGATCGCGGCATCGAGGCGCTTTTTCAGGTCGGGTTCGTTCTTGTTGAGCGCGATGTGGTCCGGAGAAGTCATCGAGCTGGTATTTCTGCTCCGGCGCCAGGGCGACGTGCTTGGCCAGCACCTCGGATCCGACGTCATTCCCGACGACCATGAGCTGCGCCTGGCCGGAAAGGAAGGCCTGGATCACCGAATTGTAATTGTCGAAGCGATCGATCTTTGCGCTCGGAGGCGCGACCTTGGTGAGCGAGGTGTCTTCAAGCGTGCCACGGTTGACGGCGATGCTCTTGTCGGCAAGGTCCGCATTGCCTGCAACCTTGATCGCCTTGGGGCCGATGACGGCGATATGGTCCGGGGCGTAGGCAGCCGTGTAATCGATCACTTTCGCGCGTTCATCGCTGTAGCCGACGCTCAGCAGGATATTGACGCGATGCTCGGTAAGGTACGGAATTCGATTCTGGCCGGTCACCGTGACCAGTTCGAGCTTGACCTTCAGGTCCTTGGCCAGGATCTGGGCCACATCGACATCGTAGCCATGGAGGCTCATGTCCGAACTCACCGACGCGAACGGCGGGAAATCGCCGAAGACGCCGACTTTCAACGAGCCGGCCTTCTGGATGTCCTCGACAGCGCCCGCATATGCGACGGATTGTCCAGCGATCAGGCCCGCGGCGATAATCGTGACGGCAATCGCGACGGAACGAAAAGAAATACCTAAGCTCATGATTCCTCCTTCTGCGTTGCCGCTAGACGGAATTGTCTAGAGGTCTCTTGCCAGGTGGACCCAAGCATGACATGACGCAAGCTTCCCGCGCAAAGCCAATGAATTCGAAGGGCGAAATTCCCTAGATCCGGGTCGCGGCATTTCCAGTCGCAGGCCGAACCGGGTTATGGATTGTTTTCAGTCGTTCAGGCGAAGCAGGGCTTCGCAGGCACGGTCGAGGTCCTTCATGGTTTTTCCGAAACAGAAGCGCACGAAATTGCGTTCGGAGACATCGGCGAAGAATGAATTGCCCGGCACGGATGCGACCCCGGTCCGCTTCAGGATCTGCATGGCCCCGTCCTTTGAACTGGAAGCGCCCAGGCGGGAAATATCAGCCAGGACGTAATAGGCGCCGTCGGGAATGGAGGGGGTCAGCCCGACCTTCGCCAGGGTGGAGCATATGCGGTCCCGCTTGCCTTGGTACTCCTTGCCAAGGTCGGAGTAGAAGGAAAGGGGCAGATCCATGATGCCCTGGGCGACGCCGATCTGCAGGGGTGCGGGAGCGCAGACGTACACCAGGTCGTTCATGTATCCGATCATCTGCGCCCACTTCGGCGAGCAGATGCAATAGCCGATCCGCCAACCGGTGATGCTGAAAGTTTTGGAATATCCGCCGATGACAAGGGTCCGCTCGGCCATGCCGGGAAGATTGGCTGGGGAGATGTGCTTGTGATCATTAAAAAGGAAATACTCATATATCTCATCGGTAAACACGAAAATGTCATGCACGGTGGCAAATTCGGCGATGATCTCAAGTTCCTGCTGAGTGAACACTTTGCCGGACGGGTTGCCGGGAGTGCAGACCATGATTCCCCGGGTGCGTGGGGTAACGACCCGTTCCAGATCTTCCCGGGTGAAGGTCCAGTCGGGGGCCTGCATCGGCACATAAACCGGCACCGCCTCCACCGACGCCAGGGTGTTCACGTGGTAGCCATAGTAAGGCTGGAAAAGGATGACCTCATCCCCGGGCTCCAGAAGCGCCAGGCAGGCGCAGTAGAAGGCGCCGGTGGACCCTGCGCTGACCGTGATCTGGCTTTCCGGGTCCACCGTCAGGCCCATGTCCCGGTGGAACTTGTAGGCGATGGCCTGCCGGAGTTCAGCCAGGCCGTCGAAGCGGGTATAGATGTTGAAGCCGTCCCGCATGGCCTTGGCGGCGGCTTCGATCACCAGCGGCGGGGGAGGCGTGTCGCAGACTCCCTGCGCCAGATTGACGCCGCCAACCCGGCTGCATTCGATGGACATGGCCCGGATCTCCGCCTGGGTGATGAAATCTGCTCGATGGTTCAAATGCAGGGACATGCACATCTCCCGGGAGGGGACCCATGGCTGGTGCCATGGTTGGGCCGAACGCATCCGGCTTGGCCCAAGTGTAGCGTGATTCAAAAAGTTGCCAGCGGGTCCCGGGTTTGCGCCCTGCGTGTTTTCCCCTTCCCGTCATACGTCGGCCAGGCGGGCCAGTCCACCAGGGTCGCACGGCCGTTGCCGACCGCGAGATTGCCCTGGATAGGCCCCGTCAAACGGTCACTCTGGTTTCCTTGAGCCACGAGGCGATGGCCTTGTCCGCCTTGCGCACGCTCCCGCCCCGGATCGCAAGCCCCCGCAGGACGCGGGCGCCGGGGCAAAGCTTCCCGATGTCCCGCTCGCTCTGGCCCAGGCCGCTGCCTTCGTGGGTGCAGAACGGAAGGATGGTCTTTCCGGCGAAGTCGTGCGCTTCCAGGAAGGTGAAGACCGCCATCGGCATGGTGCCCCACCAGTTGGGGTAGCCGAGGATGACCACGTCGTAGCCCTCGAGGCTGTCCACCTGGCCGGCCAGGGCCGGCCGGGCGTTCTGGCTCAGTTCCCACTGGGCGACCTCGGTGGCCTTGGTGTAGTCCGAGGGGTAGGGCTTGACGGTGTCGATGTGGAACAGGTCGCCGCCGGCCAGGGCCTGGATCATCTTCGCGGCCACTTCGGTGTTGCCGACCGGCAGGTCGACGATGCTGCCGTCCAGGTAGTTGTTGCCCTTTCGCGAGAAGTAGGCGATCAGGGTTCGGGTCTCTTTCACGGGGCCTCCGGTTCAGTTGCCGACGTACTGCTCATCCCTGGCCTTCAGGGTGGCCATGTCGATGACGAAGCGGTACTTCACATCGCTCTTGAGCATCCGTTCATAGGCCGCGTTGATGTCCTGCATGCGGATCACCTCGACCTCCGATGTGATGCCGTGCTGGCCGCAGAAATCCAGGAGCTCCTGGGTCTCCTTGATGCCGCCGATGAGCGAGCCCGCCACGGATTTGCGCCGCAGCACCATGGGGGTCGTGTTGAGGAACGGGTCCAGGGCGCCCAGGTAGCCCACCAGGACCAGGGTGCCGTCCTTGGCCAGGGTCGGCATGTAGGGATTCAGGTCATGGATGTAGGGCACGGTGTCGATGATCAGGTCGAACCGGCCGCTGACGGCGGCCATCTGGGTGGGGTCGGCGGAGATCACGATGTGGTCGGCGCCCAGACGCCGGGCGTCCTCCTCCTTGCCCCTGGAGCGGGTGAACAGGGTGACCTCCGCGCCCAGCGCCTTGGCCAGCTTCAGGCCCATGTGGCCCAGGCCGCCCAGGCCCACGACGGCGACCTCGCTGCCCTTGCCCGCCTTCCAGTGGCGCAGGGGCGACCAGGTGGTGATGCCGGCGCACAGGAGCGGCGCGGCCCCCTTCAGGTCCAGTCCATCGGGGATGCGCAGGACGAAGGCGTCGGAAACGACGATCTTCTCGGAATACCCGCCCTGGGTTTTCGAGTGGTCGTGGCGGTCCTGCCCGCCGTAGGTGTAGACGGCGCCGTCGCGGTCCTGCTCCTCGCCGGATTCGCAGGTTTCGCAGTGGCGGCAGGAATCCACCATGCATCCGACGCCCACCTGGTCGCCGGGCTTGAACCGGGTGACGTCCTTCCCGACCGCGACCACCCGGCCGATGACCTCGTGGCCGGGGACGATCGGATAGGTGGTCCAGCCCCAATCGTTCCGAGCCGTGTGCAGATCGGAGTGGCAGACTCCGCAGTACAGGATCTCGATCACCACATCGTCGGGGCGCGCGTCCCGACGCTCAAAGCGGAAGGGGGCCAGATCCTCCTTGGCGGACTTCGCGGCGTAACCAAGCACGTTCGTTGTCATCGGTTTCTCCATGGCTGGCAATGGTTGGTGGTTCATGGGCAACGGCCAGGGGGTTCAGGGTGGCTGCCGGCCAGGCAGACCTCTATTGACGCGACCGGTTCCGGTCATCGGCCCGGCCATGTCCATGGCCTCTCCACTTTAAATCCCCGTTCGGATCCCGGGGACATCCTGAAGTTTAGAAAGCAGGGGGCCGGGATGATTGCCTAAAGCTACAGACTTTTCACCCGATTCTCCTGGCGCGTCGGGTCCGATTCCGGGATTTGCTTGCCGTGATATGATTAAGATTAATTATTGCAGTGAATGGCCAATGCTTGACTAGGGACTGTCGGCAAGCCCAGCGCGACTGCAGGAAATGATGAAGGGGTCAGTTTCAGGGCGAGCAGATCCCCCTTCATCCCAAACATCGGCGTTCATCCCTGTTCCAGCAGCACCGGCGCAACCAGCCTGCCGTGCCCCTCCTGTGCCTACAGATCCGGCTGCTCCCCAAACCTGCTCTCCGGATCGGAATGGGTTTTCCGGGCCTTGAGGGCGGCCAGGACTTCGCCGGGCGTGCTCAGTCCGCCTTCCAGCCTGATCCGGAGCAGATCCGCAACGTACCATGAGTCCTTCTGGGCGTCTTTGATGGCTCGGATCGCTCTCCGGAAGGCCAGGGTCCTGAGGAACGCTTCGGGATAGCTGAACATCGATTCCACCATGCATTTTTATTATTGTGGCACAAACCGGCAAACCGCCTTGAATGGTGGCAAAAAATTGAATGAGTGCATAAGCATTCGAATCGTTCCGGAATGAATCAATATAAACTGTAAAAAATAAGACCTTGCCAATGTGACGAAACGAATCCCGTCACTGGATATTTTTAAATTATTTTACAATCTGTCAAGATATCCATCCATGCCCTGAAGGGTTGGGGGAAGCCCATCGCCATCGGATGCCCGTCCAATCGGATTCACGATTGATCCGTCCAGATTGTCTTTTGAAGCCGTTTATTGAGAATGAATTAACACTAATTTTACAAGGATTTACCTTATGCTCCAACACAGGCCCCGGCGATCGAGCGACTGACCGCAGCCCTCCAAAGCCCTTTGTCCACCCGCTCGCGGTCATGCCGGAGGACCATGGGTTTCAACGACCTGGAAAAGGAGACAGCACATGCGTGACGTCCTGCACCTTTCGGCCCTTTGCGCCCTGCTTTCGCTCCAGGCCGCGGCCCAGACGCCCACCGACATGGCAACCCTGAAGGGGCTCGCGCCGACGGCCGCCCTGCCGAACACGGTGGCGGGGCGGGCCGCCCTCGGTTCGAACTACACTGTCACCGGGGGGATCCAGGCGGGAGTCGTCGCCCAGCCCACCCTGCTGCCCTTCCCGGAACAGCAGCAGCAGGCGCTGCGGGACGCCTTCATCACCTCGGGCGATCTCGCCGATCTCGCCGACGGACTCGGCACCACCCTGGGCTCCGCCTACCTCGCGCGCGCCCACTACATCGACCGGGAGCACTGCACGAACGTGTCCAAGGCCGTCGCCGAGGTCATCGCCTATGCCCATGAGACCACTTCGGCCCATGCGGCTTCCGGCAAGTTCTTTTTCGCGAACGCGACGACCGACGGGAAAACACCGGTCTCGCCCCAGGCGCAGGCGGTCCTGGCGGCCCTGCGCGGCACCACGGACGTCTTCGGCAGGAGCTACGGCCTTCCGGCGGGCTCTCCCGGCGCCGATCCGTTCGGGAATTCCCGCCCCTTCCAGACGGAGCCGAACGTTTCGCGCATTTCCGGCCTGGACTACTTCAACGCTCCGGCCGACAACCTCGACTACAACCGCGGCCCGATCATGAACCTGGTCGCGAGCCCTTCATTCCCGAGCGGCCATACCACCTACGGTTACACCGGCGCGCTGCTGCTCGCCATCCTGGTGCCGGAACGGTATCCGCAGATGATCACCCGGGGCGCGGAGTACGGGAACGACCGCATCATCATGGGCGCTCACTACACGATGGATGTCCTCGCCGGGCGGACGCTGGTGCTTCATGACATGGCCCATCTCCTGGCAAACGACCCCGCCTATGTCGGCCAGTCCCTGAAGGGGGCCCCGGTCATTCCGGATTTCCGGGCCGCAGTGCTGAAGGCCCGGGCCGAGCTGGTTCCGGCCTTGCAGGCGGCCTGCGGCAACACGGTCGAAGCCTGCGCGCGGGAGGACACGGGGCGTTTCAGCAACCCCGCCGCGAACGAGGCCTTCTACGCTTCGACCCAGACCTACAACCTGCCGGTCGTCTTCAGCCGGAACGCGGGCGTGCTGGAAGACGTGGGCAAGCTGATCCCCGAAGCGGGCTACCTGCTGACGGTGGCTTTTCCGCAGTTGACGCTCGAATCGGCGGACCGGATCCTCACCGAGACGGAAGGCCCCGGCGGCGGCTTCCTGGATGACGGGTCGGCGTTCGGTGTCTATTCGCGCCTGGATCTCCATGCCGCGGCCAGGCTGGCCGCCGGCAAGTGATCGCACCGGCGGTCAGGCCTGGGCCTCCGCGGCATCCAGGAGGTTCCGGGCGATGGGCACCAGGTGCCGGATCCGGTCCAGGTCCTCGACCGCGACCGCGGCGCTGAGCAGGCCCATGACCCACAGCGCGCTGTAGAAGCGGATCGAGCGCAGCCCGTCGGCGCCGGGGGCCCAGCAGCGGACCAGTTCCTCGCCATAGAACCGGCCGGCTTCGCCCACCTCCGCCGCGATCGCCGCCAGGGTCACGCCCACCGAGAAGAGCGGGTCCCCGTAGCAGACGTAGTCCAGGTCGATGAGGCCGCGCAGGGCGCCGTCCTCCACGAGGATGTTCTTGAGGACGAATTCGTCCACGAAGCACACCGGCTGCTGGGCGGCGAAGACCGGCTCCAGGGCCCGGCGCAGGGGGAGCAGGCGGTTGCGCATGGGGTTGAGCGGGGAGGCCTCCGGGTCCAGGGGCTCCGCGGCCGGCGGTCCGAAGATGTCGGTCCAGCGGGCGTGGGCGGGCTTCCTGCCGACGGGGGCCCAGCCGAACCCCGCGCCGCGGGGCAGGGTGCCGATCCGCCGCTGGAATCCGGTGATGGTCTCGGCCATCCGGGTCATCTGCGGGCGGGTCATCCGGGCCAGTTCGAACAGCAGGTCCCGCCCCGGCAGCCAGTCCAGGACGATGAAGGACCCGCCCTCGGGCGTGGGGCCGAGGGCCAGGACGGTCTGGACCGGCAGCCCGAGCCCCCTCAGGATGTCGAGGTTGGCCGCGGTCCAGGCGAAGGTGCCGGCCCGGGGACTCGCCCGGAGCACCACCGCGCGCCCGTCGGCGAGGTCGGCCCGGAAGACGGCGTTGCCGCTTTCGGTCAGGTGCTGGCGCTGGACCGCCGCGGGCTGGACCCCGAGCGCGCCCTGCACCAGGGCCGCGGCCTGCGGGTCGCCCAGCCAGGGTTCCGGCGGCGCGGCGCCTGGCATCAGGCCGCCGATACCAGGTAGAGCGGACGGCTGCTGTCGGAGAGGTGGCTCCGGGATTGGGCGAGCATCCGGACCCGGACCTGGCCGCAGGCGGCCAGCACCGCCAGCGGATCCTCGGGCAGGGCGTCCCTCCAGGCAAAATCGACCTTCTCCTCCCGGTGCGCCAGTTCCAATACCAGGTTCGGGATGCGCGCCAGCAGCTCGGCGAGCAGCTGCTGCACGTACCCGAGGCCGCGCTTGCGGTTGATGTGGTGCAGCACGCTCAGGATCAGCGCCACGTCGAATTTGCCGGGACGGATGACGGAAACCGTCTCCAGGTCCAGGGGCGCGGTCCCGAACTGGGCGGGCAGGCCGTTGACCTTCTGCACGGCCAGGGCCATGGCGGTATTCTCCGGATTGATGTCGATGCCGGTGGCGATGGCGCCGCGATCCGCGAAAAAGAACGGGAAGTAGCCCAGCGAGGAGCCGAAGTCCACCAGGCTGAAGGGTTTGGCCAGGTGCGCCAGGGCGGCTTCGATGGCCAGGGCCCGGTCGCGGCAGCCGCGCAGCGGCTCGTCGAGGCCCGTGACGCCGTAGAGAGGCTGGTAGTATTCCACCCGCGAGTAGCACTGGACGATGAGTTCCGGAGGCGCCGCCACCGGGGCGTCCTCCACCCGTCCGGAACTCCGGTTTTCGCTGGCGTCTGGCATCCCCCACTCCCTTCCTGGACTTATCGGCCCACCAAGGATCATCATAAGGAAACTCCATGCCGAATCCGGCCGCATTAGGTATTATCTTTCCGTCAATCAGGGGGATCATTTGGACTCGAAACGGCTAACGTATTTCTGCACGATCGTCGAGCAGGGGCAGATCAGCCGGGCCGCGAAGATCCTGAACATCTCCCAGCCGCCCCTGAGCCTGCGCCTCAAGGAGCTGGAGGACGAACTGGGCGTGGAGCTCATCGTCCGGAAGGGCCACATCTGGCAGGTGACGGAAGCCGGAAAGGTGCTATACGACCGGGCGCGCCAGGCGCTCAACCAGCTCACGGAGATCCCCACGGAGGTCCGGAACGCCGCGGTCGGGGTCACGGGCCGGATCTTCATCGGCCTGTCGATCTCCTTCCTGCGCTACTTCACGGAAGTGGTGCCGAAGCTCTCCTCCAGGTTTCCCCTGCTGCAGTTCCGCGTCCTGGTGGCCGACAGCACGACCCTCGAGGAGCATGTGGAGACCCGGAACCTCGATTTCGCGCTCGTCCTGCTGCCCACGAAAAAGGAGATATTCGATGTCCAGCCGCTTCCGGTGGACCATTTCTGCGTCGTGTACCCGACCGGCCTGATCCCGTCGCCGGCCGACGGGACCTTCGGCGTCAAGGTCCTGCAGGACATCCCGCTGATGCTCCAGAGGCTCTGGCACGGCGGGAGGACCTACGACCAGCTGCGCCGGGAATTCCAGAGGCACGGGATCACGCCGCGCATCCTGCTGGACAGCCCGAACGTCAGCGTGATCCTGGGGATCCTGGACGCCGGGGTGCGCGCCGCGGCCATCCTCCCGCTGAACCTGATACCGAAGAATTTCTTTGAACGGTTCGAGGTGCGCAACCTCGAAGGCATCCTGGACGGCATCCAGCCGGCCATCATCCACCTTCCGGACCGCTACCTGACGCCCGCGGCCCAGGAGGTGATGCGGGAGATCCTGCATGGAAAGGGCAAGGCCGGCAAGCATACTGAGGTCAATATAAAAACATGAAATAATTATTAAGTATATCGGTGTGGTATACCACACATATATAAACGGTATTTTATGGGCCTTGACCAAAAGGGTATACCTCTAGCAATCCTTTTTGCCTGAATCCTGGATCGTGCAGTGCTGCTTCCAGGAATGTTCCTACCGACCCAACCCGTCCATCGGTCCATGCCGGTCCCCCGGGACCCAGCGTGGGCTTGCCGTGCCACGCTCGCAGCCGCCCGAAGGCAGTCCCATCACGCAGCAGAACAAACCAGGTCCGTCGCGACCACATAGGGAGGACAAATGCTTACCGAGCCAACCACGTCTCCAGCCGAAGGTTCGCAGGAGCCCGAAGGTATCAGGACTCCGAAGAAGGCCGCCATCGCCGCATGGATCGGCAGCGCGCTCGAATACTACGATTTCTTCGTATACGGCACCGCCGCGGCGCTGATCTTCGGCAAGCTGTTCTTCCCGTCGAAGGATCCCATGGTGGGCACGATCGCCGCGCTCGCCACCTTCGGGGTCGGCTACGTCGCCCGCCCGATCGGATCATTCTTCCTCGGCCACCTGGGCGACAAGTACGGGCGCAAGAAGGTGCTCATCCTGACCCTCATCCTGATGGGCATCTCCACCTTCCTGGTGGGCTGCCTCCCGACCTACCAGCAGGTGGGCATTCTGGCTCCGATCCTCCTGGTCGTCTGCCGACTGCTGCAGGGGCTCTCCGCCGCCGGTGAGCAGGCCGGCGCGAACTCCATGTCGCTCGAGCACGCCCCCGCGCACCGCCGGGCCTTCTTCACCAGCTGGACCCTCAGCGGCACCCAGGGCGGCCTGATCCTTGCGACCCTGGTGTTCCTGCCCATCGGCGCGATGCCGGAGGCTTCGCTGCTCAGCTGGGGCTGGCGCATCCCCTTCTACTTCAGCGCCCTGGTCGTCGGCGTCGGCATCTGGATCCGGCGCTCGCTCGAGGAGACCCCCGCGTTCAAGGCGGCGCAGAAGGCGCCCCAGGCCGTCAAGGTCAAGCTGCCCGTCGCCGTGCTGTTCCGGGAAAACCCCGGCGGCGTGGTCAAGATCATCTTCGCCTGCTTCTACTCCGTGGTGAGCACCGTTTTCGCGGTCTACACCCTGTCCTACGGCGTGAACGTGATGCATATCGCCAAGGCGACGATGCTGACCATGGTGGTCCTGGCGAACGTCATCGCGCTCGGCGCGATCCCGGCCTGGGCGGCGATCGCCGACCGCGTCGGGCGCAAGCCGATCTTCATCTTCGGCACGATCGGGTGCGCGATCCTGATCTGGCCCTTCCTCTGGGCCATCCAGACCACGAACATCCCGCTCATCTTCGTGCTCGGCCTGCTCCTGTCGGGGGTCGTCTACAGCGCCAACAACGGCATCTGGCCGGCGATGTTCAACGAGCAGTTCGACACCCGCTACCGGCTCTCCGGGACGGCGATCGGGACCCAGATCGGCTTCGCGCTGGGCGGGTTCGCGCCGGCCATCGCGGCGTCCCTGTTCAAGTCGGGCGGCTGGACCGCGGTCGCCATCTTCACGTGCGTGACCGCGCTCATCTCGGCGACCGCCGCGCTGACCTTCCGCGAAACCTACAACGTGCCGATGGCGGAACTCGGGAGGAAGAAGGGCGCCTGATATACCGGGCCGATATGCGATGCATATAAAAACGGTACTTTTTGGGCTTTGGGCGCAACGGTAAACTGATAGGCGTCAGGGTTCAAAGATGAAACTGATATCCCTCCAATGGCACCGCGCTGGCAATCGCCATTGGAGGGAGCCACACGGCACCGGGGCAGGCTTCGATCAGAGACCTGCGGGCTGCCCCGGGAGCCGCGCGCACATCCGTGGATAGCCGCTCAAGCAGGTCCTGGACGCACCACCACAACCGAAGGAGTGATCAACATGGCCGCAACTGAAACGCAGAAACCGCTCACTGCCGAGCAGCAGCAGGAACTGGACGAGGTGTTTGAACGCGCAGCGAAGGCGCTGGCAATCATCGAGACCTATGACCAGGCCAGGGTGGACCGTCTCTGCCAGGCCGTGGCCTGGGCCGTGGCCAACAAGAAGACCTTCACGCGCCTGGTGGCGATGGGCATCGAGGAGAGCCGGCTGGGCGATCCCGAAAGCCGGATGGGCAAGCGCATGAAGATCCGCGGCGTCCTGCGCGACGCGCTGCGCCAGAAGAGCGTGGGCGTCATCGAGGAACTCCCGGAGAAGGGCATCGTCAAGTACGGCAAGCCGGCCGGGATCGTGGCCTGCATCGTGCCGACCACCAACCCCGACCTGACCCCCGCCGGCAACGCCATCTACGGCATCAAGGCGCGCGACGTGGTGGTCTTCTCGCCCCACCCCCGCTCCAAGAAGACCTCCTTCGAGACCGTGCGCCTGATGCGCGAAGCCCTGGAGCGCGAAGGCGCCCCGGCGGACATCCTGCAGTGCCTGACCAAGGTCAACATCCCCATGTCGCAGGCGCTGATGGCGCGCGCGGACGTGATCATCGCCACCGGCGGGCAGCCGATGGTCCGGGCCGCCTACAGCTCCGGCACCCCGGCCTACGGCGTGGGCTCGGGCAATTCGACCATGATCATCGACGAAACCGCCAACGTCGAAGAAGCGGCGCGCAACACGCGGCTCTCCAAGACCTCTGATTTCGGTTCCGGCTGCTCCGCCGACGGCAACCTGATCATCGAGGAAACCATCTTCGACCAGTTGGTCGCCCAGCTGCAGGCCGAAGGCGGATACCTCGCCTCGCCCAAGGAGAAGGAACTGCTGCGCAAGGCCATGTGGGACGCGGAGGGGCACCGCACCCCCGACACCGTGGCGATCGCCCCGCAGGCGCTGGCCAAGTTCGCCGGGTTCTCCATTCCCGCCGACCGCAAGTTCATCATGGTCCACGGCGACGGCATCGGCAAACAGCACCTGTTCTCCAGCGAGAAGCTCACCACCCTGCTGGCGCTCTACCGGTACAAGGGCTTCGACCAGGCGCTGCAGATGATGCAGGCAGCATCTACGAAGTGGGCGGCAAGGGCCACTCCTGCGGCATCTACTCCTTCGACGCCGACCACATCCACCGCCTGGCGCATGGCCGCGCCGGTGTCCCGGATCATGGTGCGCCAGCCGCAGTCCAAGGCCAACGCGGGCGCCTTCAACAACGGCATGCCCATGACCTCCAGCCTGGGCTGCGGGACCTGGGGCGGCAACATCATCTCCGAGAACGTCCATCTCAAGCACTACATGAACACCACCTGGGTCTCCGTGCCGATCAAGGAGGACAAGCCGTCGGACAAGGAACTGTTCGGCGCCTTCTACGATCCCGCCATGGAGCTGTACGACACCGTGGAAGCCCCGACCGCCGAAGTGTGACGGGCCGTTGAGCGAGCGTTGATCATTCGAAGGAGCGACGATATGGAAGAACTCATCTCCAGCCAGTTGGTCAAATACCTCGAAGCGCGCGGGGTGGAACACGTGTTCGGGCTTTGCGGGCACACCAACATCGCGGTGCTCGCCGAGCTTGCCAAGAGCAAGAAGATCAAGTTCGTCAACACCCGGCATGAGCAGATTGCGGCCCATGCGGCCGACGGCTACGCCCGCGCGACCCGCAAGGCGTCGGTGCTGCTGACGCACCTGAGCCCCGGCCTGACCAACGCCGCCACCGGCGTGGCCAACGCTTCGCTGGACTCCGTCCCCATGGTGGTGATCGCCGGCGATGTGCCGACCCACTACTTCGGCAAGCACCCGCACCAGGAGGTCAACCTGCATGCGGACGCCTCGCAGCTGGAGATCTATCGGCCCTTCGTCAAGCGCGCCTGGCGCGTGGACTCGGCGCATCTCTTCCCGGAGATCCTGGAAAAGGCGTTCATCCTGGCCGAAAGCGGACGCCCCGGCCCGGTGCTGATCGACGTGCCCATGGACATCTTCTCCAAGAAGATCGACACCTCGCTGTTCCAGCGGGTGCTGGCGAACCAGCGCCAGGTCGCCAAGCCGTGCCTGGACGAGGCGACCGCCGAGCGGATGGTCAAGACGCTCCTGGCGGCCAAGACCCCGCTGCTCTACGTCGGCGGCGGGATCATGCTCGCCGACGCCATGACCGAACTGCGCGCGTTCGCCGAGCATCTGCAGCTCCCCATCGCCCACACGCTGATGGGGAAGGGGGCCCTGCCGGACGACCACCCGCTGATCCTCGGCATGACCGGCTTCTGGGGCACCAAGTTCATCAACGACAAGTGCAAGGGGGCCGATTGGATCCTGGCGCTGGGGACCCGCTTCTCCGAGGCCGACTGCAGTTCCTGGGAGGCCGAGTACACCTTCAACTTCCCGCCGACCCAGCTGATGCACATCGATATCGATCCCTCGGAGATCGGCAGGAACTATCCCGTCGCCATCGGCGCCGTCGCGGACCTGAAGTCCGCGCTCGGAGCCCTGCTGCGGGCCGCGCAGCAGGCTCGCCCCGAACGGGGTCAAGCGGCCGGAGCTCCTGGCCGAGATGGCCGCCAACCGCGCGGCCTTCGTCGCGGAGCACCGGGAGGCCCAGACCAGCGCCGCCTGGCCGATGAACCCCGAGCGCATCCTGGCCGACCTGCGCCAGGCGCTGCCCGGGAACTCCATCATCTGCACGGACGTGGGCTGGAACAAGAACGGGCTCGCCCAGCAGTACCCGGTCTATGAGCCCGGCACCATCTTCACCCCGGGCGGCTTCGCGACCATGGGCTTCGGCTCGCCGGCCGCGCTGGGCGCCAAGCTGGCCCTGCCCGACCGCGTCGTGGTCGCCCTGGTCGGGGACGGGGGCTTCGGCCAGAACCCGGCCGCCCTGGCCACCGCCTTCATCGACAACATCCCGGTCATCTGGGTCATCATGAACAACCACGCCTTCGGCACCATCGCCGGGCTGGAACTCGCCCACTACGGGACGACCTTCGGGACCGTGTTCGAAAAGGACGGCGAAAGCAGCTCGCCCGATTTCGCCGCCATCGCCCGGGCCTACGGCGTCGAAGGGGTCCGGATCGAGTCGGCCGCGGAGCTCAGGCCCGCGATCGAGAAGGCGATCCAGGCCAAGCGTCCGGTGGTAATCGACGTGTACATGAAGAACGTCCCGACCCCCACCGCCGGGCACTGGAACATCATGGACATCTATTCGCCCGGCAAGAAGGTCCACCACGTGGCCACCAGCTGACGAACAAGCTCTCTGCCAGTCATCGATGCGGCCCAGCACGCGCTGGAGCCGGAAAATGCAGGTTCACAACTCAATCTTCGGGAGGGTACGGACATGGCTACCCAGTATTCACTTGCCCATCTGACAGTGCTCGGCTGCCCTCCTCCGGAGATGACCTACATCGCGGCCCGGGCGGGTTACGACTTCGTAAGCATCCGCCCCATCCTCATGGGGCTGCAGGGCGAGCCGAACTACGCGCTGGCCGACAACCCGGCGATGATGAAGCAGACCAAGCGGGCGCTCGCCGAAACCGGGGTCCGGCTGCATGACATCGAGCTGGCGCGCATCTACGACAACATGCACCCCACCAAGTACCTGCCCGCCATGGAAGTCGCGGCCGAACTGGGCGGCCGCGCGGTGCTCTCGAGCATCTGGACGGATAACCGGGAATACGCCATCGAGAAGTTCGGGCAGGTGTGCGACCTGGCCAAGCCCTTCGGCCTGACCGTCGACCTCGAGTACGTGCCCATCGCCGGCGTGCGCACCCTGGCGGACGCGGTCCAGGTCCTCAAGGCCGTGAACCGGGAGAATGCCGGGCTGATGGTCGACACCCACCACTTCCAGCGCGCGGGCGACCGGGTCGAGGAACTCGACGCACTGCCGCGCAAATGGTTCCACTTCGCGCACCTGTGCGACGCGCCCGCGGAGATTCCGGCCGAACGGGAGGAACTGATCCGCATCATGCGCGAGGGTCGGCTCTACCTCGGCGACGGCGGGATCGACGTGGCGAGCATCCTGCAGCACATCCCCGAGGTGGTCTATTCGATCGAACTGCCCAACATGGCCCGGGTGCTCGAAACGGGCTACGCGGAACATGCCTTCCGCTGCCTGGAAACGGCCCGGGCCTACGTGAAGGCGCACGCGGAGGTCATCAATCGCAAGCCCGCGCTGGTCCGGTAAGGGCCCGGCGGGTCGACAGTCGAAGTACGGCGGCAGGCTGCGCCATGTCGCATCCTGCAAAGACAAACCTGAAAAAAAGGGGGCTCCAGTGATCAGCGGGAAGACGAAGGTCGTGGCACACATCGGTTATCCAACGGAGTCGTTCAAGGCCCCGATGATCTACAACCCGTGGTTCGAGAAGCACGAGGTCGACGCGGTGGTCGTGCCGATGGGGGTGAAGGCCGAGGACTACCCCAACGCGCTGCGGACCATTTTCCGGTTCACCAACATCCACGGCGCGCTCATCACGATGCCGCACAAGGTGACCACGGTGGGCCTCGCGGACGAGTGCACCGTCACCGCCAGGATCGCCGGATCGGCCAACGCCCTCCTCAAGCGCCCGGACGGCACGCTGCTGGCCGACATGTTCGACGGCACGGGTTTCACGCGCACGGTCCAGCGTCAGGGCTTCAACCTGAAGGGCGCCCGCTGTCTGGTGGTCGGATCCGGCGGCGTCGGCTGCGCCATCGCCGCTTCCCTCGCCGCGGACCAGGTCGGATCGATCGCGCTGTTCGACACCCGTGAAGCCGCCGCCACGGGCCTCGCCGGCCGGTTGACCGCGAACTACCCGAAGCTCGAAGTGAAGATCGCCTCCTCGGACCCCGCGGGCTACGACCTGGTCGTCAACGCGACGCCCATGGGCATGAACCCCGAGGATCCGCTCCCCTTCGACGTTTCGAGGCTGTCGCCCTCGACCTTCGTCGGCGAGGTGGTCATGAAGACCGAGATCACGCCGCTGCTCCGCTGCGCCCGGGAACTGGGCTGCCGGTATTCGGTCGGCACGGACATGCTGTTCGAGATGATCCCCGCCTACCTGGAGTTCTTCGGCTTCGGGACCTCCACCCCGGACGAGCTCCGCTCGGTTGCAAGGATCAAATACTGATCCTGATTGGAATCACCGGGCACGCCCGAGGACGGTATGATGCACATCGCAAGTCTCCGGGATTTCCCCGGATGAGGAGTCGTTCATGCACATCCTGATGCTGGCGGCGGAAAACGATGGGATACCGGATGCGAAGGTCGGCGGGATCGGGGACGTGGTCCGCGACGTGCCGCCGGCCTTGGCGGCGCTGCCCGATGAAGACGTGCGGGTCACGGTGGTGGTGCCTTCCTATGGATTCCTGCACGCCCGCCCGGGCACCTGGGTGATCGGCTCGCTGGTGATGGATTTCGCCGGCGCGCGGCACTGGGTGACCGCCTATGAGGTGCCGGGCCGTAAACCCGACCCCAAGGTGCGCCACCTGGTCCTGGACTGCCCCCTGTTCGAAGCGCGCCACCCGGCCACCGGGCGCATCACCATGTACCAGGACGACCAGCCCGGGCGGCCCTTCGCCACCGACGCCACGCGCTTCGCCGCCTTCTGCCTGGCGGCGGCCGAAGCCATCCGCCAGGGGCTGTTCGGACCGCTCGACTGCCTCCACCTGCACGACTGGCACACCGCGTTCCTGCTGGTGCTGCGCGAACTGGACCCGGCGTACGGATTCCTGCGCCCGTTGCGCACGGTCTTCACGATCCACAACCTGGGGCTTCAGGGCGTGCGCCCGCTGCGCGGCGACGTGTCCTCGCTGGAGGCCTGGTTTCCCCAGCTGGCCCCGGCCCTCGCGGGCGCCCATCCGGCCATCGAGGATCCGGACTGGCCGGAATGCGTCAACCCGATGGCGGTGGGCATCCGCTGGGCCGATGCGGTGCATGCCGTCTCGCCCAGCTACGCACAGGAGATCCTGCTGCCCAGCCGGACGCCGGACTTCTTCGGCGGGGAGCGGCTCCAGGGCGTCCTGCAGGCGGCGGCGGACCGGCTGGTCGGGATCCTGAACGGCTGCGAGTACCCCGAGCGCGCCTCCCGGGAGCTGTCCTGGCCGGACCTGCTCACCCGCCTCCGGAGCGAAGTGCTGACCTGGGTCGTCCGGGACAAGCAGGTCGCGCTGGTGCACTTCCTCGCCCTGGAACGGATGAGCGACCTGGCCCGGCGCCGGCGGCCGGACCTGGTGCTGACCGGGGTGACCCGGGTGGTGGAGCAGAAATCGATGCTGCTGCTGGCCAAGGGCAGTTCGGGCGCTTCCGGCCTGCAGTCGGTGCTGGAAAGCCTGGGCGAGGACGGCGTGCTGTTCCTGCTCGGCACCGGGGATCCGACCTATGAGGCGTTTTTCCTGGATATGGCCGGCCGGCACAGCAACTTCATTTTCCTGAACGGCTATTCCAACGCCTGCGCCGACATGCTCTACCGCCATGGCGATGCTTTCCTCATGCCAAGCTCATACGAGCCCTGCGGAATCAGCCAGATGCTCGCCCTGCGCGAAGGCCAGCCGGTCATCGCCCACAACGTCGGCGGCCTGAAGGATACCGTGCGGGAGGGGCGGAACGGCTTCGTCTTCGAAGGCTGGTTCATGAACGAGCAGGTGGATGGCCTGGTGGACGCCTGCCGCCGGGCGATCACCCTGAAGAAGCAGCATCCGGGCCTCTGGCGCAAGCTCGCCGACCAGGCCGCGAAGGAACGCTTCCTGTGGAGCGAATCGGTCACCCAGTACCTGGCGGAGCTTTACCGCGCCCGCCAGCCTGAGGACAATCCCAACGTTGATTTATAAAATAATCGAATTCTTCAGCGCGATCGGTAAACTCTTGGCGGAATCCAGACCTTCAAAAGGAGGCGACCATGAGTCTACCCAAGCGGCTATCCGCGGAATTTCTCGGCACGCTCTGGCTGGTGCTCGGCGGGTGCGGCAGCGCCGTCCTGGCGGCGGCCTTCCCCGGGGTCGGCATCGGCCTGCACGGGGTCGCCGTCGCCTTCGGCCTGACGGTGCTGACGATGGCCTTCGCCATCGGCCCGATCTCGGGCTGCCACCTGAACCCGGCGGTGAGCCTGGGCCTGGCGGTCGGAGGCCGGTTCCCCTGGAAGGACCTGCTGCCCTACTGGATCGCCCAGGTGCTCGGCGCCTGCGCCGCCGGCGCCATCCTGTATGGCATCGCCTCGGGGAAGCCGGGGTTCAGCGCCGGCGGTTTCGCCAGCAACGGCTACGGCGAGCACAGCCCCGGAGGCTACGGCCTGGGTTCGGCCTTCCTCACGGAGGTCGTGATGACCTGCTTCTTCCTCCTGGTGATCCTGGGCGCCACCGCGAAGAAGGCCTCGGCTGCCTTCGCGCCCATCGCCATCGGGCTCTGCCTCACCCTGATCCACCTGGTGAGCATCCCGGTCACCAACACCAGCGTGAATCCCGCGCGCAGCACGGGCGTGGCGTTCTATGCCGATGGCGGATGGGCGCTGGGTCAGCTCTGGCTGTTCTGGGTGGCCCCGCTGCTGGGCGCGGTGATCGCCGGCTGGATCTTCCCGAAACTGGAAGCGGAGTGAAGCGGGGAGGCGGCTCGATTTCTTTTCCGCCAAGGGCTATTTGAAAAGCTCAGGTTGTCCGATAACTCAGGGGAACGCATGGATGCGGGGAAGGACCCCCTGAATCAACGGACCTCAAGGAGGAGACATGTCCAGCAGCCTTAACCTGAATACCACCACCAGTTCAACCCAGCAGACCAGCTGGGGCCAGGGCAACAATCCGTTCCAGCAGCTGAGCCAGGCCTTGTCCTCCGGCAATCTCCAGGCTGCCAAGACTGCCTTCGCCGCTCTCCAGCAGAACGCACCCCAGGCGGCCTCCACCTCCACGAGCAGCACCTCCACGACCAGCACTTCCCAGAACAGTGTGCAGAGCGCGTTCGCGGCGCTGGGCCAGGCCCTTTCGTCGGGCAACCTGTCGGCCGCCCAGCAGGCCTTCTCACAGCTCCAGCAGGCGGCGGGGGGGCATCACCACCACCACCACCACGGGGGCCAGAGCGCCACCAGCGGGACCCAGGGCGACACCATCAACATCACGGGCAACACCGGCACCATCAATATCATCGAGGGAAGCCAGGGGAGCGCCTCGACCGGCTCGACCACTTCGAATGCTTCCGCCGGCACCGGCACCATCGACATCACGGGCAACACCGGGACCATCAACATCACGATCTGAGCCCATTGCGCGCGACGAGGACCCGCGAACCGCCCAGGTTCGCGGGTCCTCGTCCCGTGGCGTCAGGATGCGCGGCGGGCGCCGGCGTCTCGGCGGGTCTTCGGCTGCAGGCCGTTCACGGCGCTGAGCACCGCCTCCAGGGTGGCGGCCACGATGTCCTCGTCCTGGCCCACGCCGAACCGGGTCGCGCCGTCCCTGGCCCGCAGCTGCACGTAGGCCACGGCGGTGGCGCTGGCGCCGTCGCCCAGGGCGTGCTCGCTGTAGTCCAGGACGTGGATGTCGATGCCCGGGCCTTCGCGCAGCCCGCGCACGAAGGCGTCGATGGGGCCGTTGCCGTTGGCCTCGAAGGACACCTGCATTCCGCGGTCGCTGAGGCTCGCCTTGAGGCTGCAGCGGTCCCGGCCCTCGTGGTGCACGTCGAAATCGGCCAGCTCGAACCGCCCGGGCTCCAGGTACTCGCGCTGGAAGGCCCGGTGGATCTCGTCGGGCTGGAGTTCGGTGCCGGTGCTGTCGGTGATGTCCTGCACCACCAGGGCGAACTCGGCGGCGAGCCCCTTGGGCAGGATGTAGCCGTGGTAGTGCTCCAGCACGAAGGCGACGCCGCCCTTGCCGGACTGGCTGTTGATGCGGATGATCGGGTCGTACTGCCGGCCCACGTCGGCCGGGTCGATGGGCAGGTACGGCACTTCCCAGACCTCGCCGCCGCCTGCCTCCATGGCCTGCAGGCCCTTCTTGATGGCGTCCTGGTGGCTGCCGCTGAAGGCCGTGAACACCAGTTCGCCGGCGTAGGGGTGGCGGGCGGGCACGGGGAGGCTGTTGCAGTACTCGAACACCTCCACCAGGGCGGGCAGGTCGCTGAGGTCCAGCCCCGGATCGATGCCCTGGGTGAAGAGGTTCAGGGCGACCGTCACCAGGTCCACGTTGCCGGTGCGCTCGCCGTTGCCGAAGAGTGTCCCCTCCACCCGCTCGGCCCCGGCCAGCATGGCCAGTTCCGTCGCCGCCACGGCGCAGCCGCGGTCGTTGTGGGTGTGCACGCTCAGCACCGCCTGGTCGCGCCGCTTCAGGCTGCGGTGCATCCATTCGATCTGGTCCGCGAACAGGTTGGGGCTGGTCATCTCCACGGTGGCGGGAAGGTTGAGGATGACTTTTTCATGGGGCAGGGGCTGCCAGGCCTCGATCACGGCGTCCGAGACTTCCGCCGCGAAGTCCAGTTCGGTGCCGGTGAAGCTTTCCGGCGAATACTGGAAGGTGAGTTCGGTGGAGGCGAGGGCGGAGGAGGCCTGCTTCACCCAGCGGGTGCCCTGCACGGCCAGGTCGCGGATGGCGTCCCGGCCCAGGCCGAACACCACCCGGCGCTGCAGGGTGGAGGTGGAGTTGTAGAGGTGGATGATGGCCCTGCGCGCCCCCGCCAGGGACTCCACGGTGCGCTCGATCAGCCCCTCCCGGGCCTGGGTGAGCACCTGGATGGTGACGTCGTCCGGGATGCGGCCCTCCTCGATGAGCCGGCGCAGGAAGTCGAAATCGGTCTGGGAGGCCGACGGGAAGCCCACTTCGATCTCCCGGAAGCCGATCCGCACCAGGTTCTCGAACAGGCGCAGCTTGCGCGTCCAGCCCATGGGTTCCACCAGGGCCTGGTTGCCGTCGCGCAGGTCGACGCTGCACCATTGGGGGCTGCGGGTGAGCACGCGGTCGGGCCAGGTGCGGTCCCTGAGCGCGATGCCGGGTACGGGTCGGTAGCGATGGGGGTTCATGAATGCCTCCGGGGCTGTTGGGCTCCGGGGAAGCGTTCGGATCATGGCGCCGACTCCCCCCGGAATGCGGTCGAGGGGGTGAGATTCGGTGCGCTTCAGTTCGCTTCGGCTCTCAATCCTCTCCCGCGCCGCCAAGGCGCAGGCTCAGGAGCAGGAAGGAAAGGGAGCGGTTAGGCATCAGACCGATAATGCTGGGTCCAGTTCATGCAGCCGTCAAGGGGAAATCACTTCGGCGCCACCGGCTTGGGCCGGCGCAGGCCGCCCTGGCGCTCGAGCATCCAGCCCGGGTATTCGGCGGGCAGGGCGCTGACCTCGTCCAGACGGGCGATCTCTTCGGGCCGCAGGGCCAGTTCGGCCGCCGCCAGGTTGTCGTCCAGCTGGGCCAGGCGGTCTTGGCGCCGATGATCACGCTCATCACGTGGGGCTTGGCCAGCAGCCAGGCCAGGGCCACCCGGGCGACCGAGACTCCGTGCGCCGCGCCGATTTCGCGCATGGCCGCGACGCAGGCCCAGGCCCGGTCCTGGTTCACCGGCGGGAAGTCGAAGTTCGCCCGCCGGGCGCCCTTCCTCGGCCTTGGCGCCAGGCCCGAACTTGCCGGACAGGAGGCCTCCCGCCAGCGGCGACCAGACCATCAGGCCCAGCTTCTCCTCCATGAGCCAGGGGCGCCAGTTCGCGCTCCAGGTCGCGCCCGGCGATGGAATAGTAGGCCTGCAGGGTCTCGAACCGGGCTAGCCCCTTGGCTTCGCTGATGCCCCAGCGCCTTGGCGATCTTCCAGGCGGTCCAGTTGGACACCCCCACGTAGCGCACCAGGCCCTGGCGCACCAGGTCGTCCAGGGCGCGCAGGGTCTCCTCGACCGGGGTGACGCTGTCGTTGCCGTGGATCTGGTAGAGGTCGATGTGGTCGGTCTGCAGCCGCTCCAGGCTGCCGTGCACCGAGTCCATGATGTGGCCGCGGGAGGCGCCGCGGTCGTTGGGGCCGGGCCCCATCTCGCCGAAGACCTTGGTGGCGATCACCACGTCCTTGCGCGCCACGCCCAGGTTCCTGAAGGCCTGGCCCAGCAGCCGCTCGGATTGGCCGAAGGAATAGACGTCGGCGGTGTCGAAGAAGTTCACCCCGGCCGCCAGGGCCCGGCCCACGATGGTGTCCACCTCGGCCTGGCCCAGCCGGCCGATGGCCTTCCACATGCCCGCGTCGTCGTTGCCGCCGAAGGTCATGGCCCCGAGGCAGATCTCGGACACGAACAGGCCGGTGTTTCCAAGCTGTTTGAATTTCATGGCTCACCTCACCGCTGAAGGGGAAATAGCATACCGGCAACCAGGATATGATGGGGATCTTCCACCGACCCGAAGGGAATGGGCATGCAAACGCGCGCGCAGTGTCAGGATGCGGACCGGGTGGACCCGCTGGCGGCCTTGCGCCAGGCCTTCGTTCTGCCCGGCGGGGTGATCTACCTGGACGGCAACTCCCTTGGCCCCATGCCGCGGACGGCGCCGGCGCGCGCGGCGCGGATCCTGGAGCAGGAGTGGGGCGAGGGCCTGGTGCGCAGCTGGAACACGGCCGGCTGGTTCGAACTGCCTGCCCGGCTGGGCGGGAAGCTCGCGGCCCTGGTCGGCGCCGGGGCGGATGAAGTGGTCGTCACGGATTCCATTTCGCTCAACGTCTTCAAGGCGCTGGCCGCGGCCCTGCGCCTCCAGCGGGAGGAGGCCCCCGGCCGCCGGGTGATCCTGTCCGAGCGCGGCACGTTCCCCACCGACCTGTACATGGTCGAGGGGATGATCGATTTCCTGGGACAGGTACGAACTGCGCCTGGCCGACGGCGATCTGCCCCTGGAGCGGGCCCTGGACGGCGACGTGGCGGTGGCGCTGCTGTCCCACGTCGACTACCGCACCGGGGCCATGCACGACCTGGCGGACCTCACCGCGCGCGCGCACCGCGTGGGCGCGCGGGTCATCTGGGACCTGGCCCACAGCGCCGGGGCGGTGCCGATCGACCTGCGCGCCGCCGGCGCCGATTTCGCCGTGGGCTGCACCTACAAGTACCTCAACGGCGGCCCCGGTTCCACGGCGTTCATCTGGGTGGCCAAGACCCTGCAGGACCGCTGCCGCCAGCCCCTTTCCGGATGGTGGGGGCACCGGAGCCCGTTCGCCATGGCGCCCGGGTACGAGCCGGCGGCGGGGATCCGGCATTTCCAGTGCGGCACCCAGCCGGTGCTTTCCATGGCGCTCGTGGAGTGCGGCCTGGACCTGGCGCTGCGGGCGGACATGCGTGAAGTGCGGGCCAAATCGCTCGCCCTGGGGGATCTGTTCATCGAACTGGCGCGGGCGCGGTGCCCGGGGCATCCGCTGGCGCTGGTCACCCCCAGCGAGCACGCCCGGCGCGGCAGCCACGTCAGCTTCCGGCATCCCCACGGCCACGCGGTGATCCAGGCCATGATCGACCGCGGCGTGATCGGCGACTACCGGGAGCCGGAACTGATGCGTTTCGGGCTGGCGCCGCTGTACCTCCGGTATGTGGACGTGTGGGACGCGGTGGAGGTCCTGCGCGAGGTGCTGGACGGCGCCCTGTGGGACCGGCCCGAATTCGCCCGGCGCGGGGTGGTGACCTGAACAACCACCGGCGCGGGACCAGCGAATCTGGTCGATCGCATTGGAATAACCGTCCTGGCCCATCCCTTCGCCGATGACCGATCGTTCCGGCAAGATGGAGGGCTTCGGTGAATTCGGCTAAAAAACCGGATACGCCGAGGATGCCGAGACGCCGAGGACGCCGAACCGCACCAACCATCATCCGGAGAGCATGGGCCCCCAAGGTTTTGGCGAGGGGGGCCGCATGAAACGCGCCGGCGTGTTTGCTGCGGCCCCCCTCGCCAAAACTTCCGGGGCTGCGCCCCGGAACTTTTGCGACGTAAAGATACAGGTCTCTTCAGGTCGCCATGGTGCGTTGATGACGGATTTGAAACCAGCATGGGCCAACCCGGGCTAGGTGGTGCGATTCGACATAGGTTGAAAACTCTCTCATCCTAAGATGGGAACAGTTGCCGGATGTCGTCATCAGTCTTGAAGGTATCTAGGATCCAGCCTGATTTTCCACGATAGAAGTAAAATACCCATCTCATTGCATGTGATTCAAAACGATGAAGGTAGACAATCCTTAATAAATTGTTACCAACAGCGTCCTGGCTGATGAACTCATATCCTATGCTCTTTCCATAGCGTTGCAATACTCCTGGTAATTGCATTCTGAGGTTATTTATCATCACTTCAAATTCAGCCACAGGAGCCGTCAGATATGGTTGCAATATCCGCAAACCACTTTCTGGGTCTCCTTCCCCGACTTTGATCATTACCTTATTAGAAATTTCTTTAGCCTCGCTTGGGTTATTGAGAGTGCTCCCATAGATCAGAGAACTCAGACTGAACGTAAGCGCTAAAATTCTTGTAAGGTTATCGAGCCGCATCTGGACCCCCTTAACCAACCTGAGTTAGAAAATGTACAAGACGTTTGAACACCAGGGTAACAGAGTTAAATGGGCAAAGGTCGTGGTGGCAGTGAAAGGCAGCGATATCGGTTTGCTGTCGACCCTGAGCTCTCGCGCACCCTCGTGGCTTCCATCCCGAGTGGACATTGGGCAACCGGTCGGCAAAGGAATTCATCGATGTCATCGGGGCCGACCACCTGTGGTGGGAAGTCTCGGGTGCGCGGGGAACCCAGATCGACCATTCCCGCCATTCAGGGATCCTGGCTGACCGCTGCTTGAATACGCTTCGGCATGGATCGAATCGCTCCCCAAACTTCAGGGTCGGCGCGAGTGTAAAGGATCAAGGCCCCACGCGAAGCGAGCCCCCGGGACCTTAGGCCAGGCCACGGAGCCCGGAAGACCAACCGGTTCCCCACGATCGGCGGAGGGCGAGGGTGCCAACATTGCCCAAAGTACATCTACGCTGCCTTTCCGTCGACGCCGGCCCCGCCGGCGGCGACGAACCCGGGCGAAAGTCAGGCACACGCACGATCACGAAACCAGGTTCCTGACCGATCTGAGCCAGGCGCAGAGCCCCGGGGAGCGGTAGGCGACGTTGAAGCGCACCCAGGGGCTGGGCCGGCGCTCGAGGTCGAAGGCGCTGCCGGGAGCCAGCCAGAAACCGGCCGCCGCCGCGGCCTGGGCCAGGGGGACCGAATCGGCGAAACGCGGGTGCCGGGCCCAGGCGAACAGGCCCCGGGAGGCCGCCGGGAACAGCTCCCAGCCGGCCTGGGCCAGCTCGGCCCGCATGGCCTCCCGGGCGGCGTCCAGGCGCTGGCGCAGCACGGCGGTGAACCGGTCGTAGCCGCCTTCGGTGAGGGTATGGTAGACCACCCGCTCGGTGAACTCCGAGGAGGCGATGCTGGTGAGCAGCTTGACCCGGGTCAGGGCTTCGGTGACGGCCTCGGCCGCGACGGCGTAGCCCACCCGCAGGCTGGCCGACAGGGTTTTGGTGAACCCGGAAAGGTAGACCACCCGCCGCAGTCCGTCCAGGGCGGCCAGGCGCAGGTCCGGGTCCGCCGCCAGGTCCGCGTAGGCGTCGTCCTCCACCACCAGGAAGTCGTAGCGCTCGGCCAGCAGGAGGATGCGGTGCAGGGCCCGCGGGGCGATGCTGGTGCCGGTCGGGTTGTGCAGCAGGGACTGCAGGATGAAGAGGCGCGGGCGCTCGCCCCGCTCCAAGAGGGCTTCCAGCGCGGCCAGGTCGGGGCCGTCCTCCGCGCGCTCGACGTCGACCGCGCGCAGGCCGGAGAGGTGCAGCAGGCCGAACAGGTTGTAGTACGCCGGGCGCTCCACCAACACCAGGTCGCCGGGGCGGCACAGGGCGCGCACCACCAGTTCGAGCCCGTGCGAGATGCCGTTGGTGAGCAGCACCTGGTCGGCGCCGCAGTGGATGCCGCGCCGCTCCAGGCGCCGCTGCAGCGCTTCGCGCAGGGGCGGGTAGCCCAGGGCGCTGCCGTAGTCGTAGAGGTTCGAGGCGGGCTGGGCGGCCACGCTGCGCAGGTGCCGGTGCAGGCCGAGGTCCAGCAGCCATTCCCTGGGCAGGGAGCCGCTGCCGCACTTGAGCAGCGCGCTGGGCTCCACCAGGCCGCGGATCAGGAGCGCCGTGTCCAGCATCCGGTCGAGGCTGGGGGCGTAGCGCGCCGGCGCGGGCCGGGCCGGGCCGGCGGGGTAGAAGCCCGAGCCGTGCCGGGCCTCCACCAGGCCCAGGCCCACCAGCTCCTGGTAGGCGGCGAGCACGGCGTAGCGGCTCAGCCCGGTCTCGGCCGCCAGCGCGCGCAGGGACGGCAGCGCCCCCTGGCGCCAACGGCCCGCCTCGATCTGCTCGCGCAGCCTGGCGGCCAGCTTCCTCGCGTCCGGATCGGACTCTGGAAGGCGCTTCGGTCCGGCCTTCATGGCCCCTCCTTTTCGAACACTTTCTGGATTGTACGCAACTGTTCTGGAAAATACCGGCCAAGTGTCCGGCAGGAATCCGGCTCTTGATTAACCTGTTGGATGGGGAGATACCTATGGCCACGTCGAAACTGTCCGAAGCGCGTCTGGAAGTGCATGATCCCGCGACCCTGCAGCTGGCCGCCCAGGTGCTGGAGGCCTGCCGGGGCCCCCGCGAAATGGCCGCGGAAGTGGTGGCCGCGGTGGAGCGCAACGCCGCCTGGCGCGGGCGGCAGTGCCTCAACCTGCTCGCCCCGGAGGCGCCCACCAGCCCCACGGTGCGCGGCCTGCTCGCGTCCGAGATCGGCACCCGGGCCGCCGAGGGCCACATCGGGCCGGTGAACCGCTGGTTCGCCGGAACCCGGCACATCGACGAGGTGGAGGCGCTGTGCATGGAACTGCTCAAGCGGGCGCTGCGGGCCGACTACGCCGACCACCGGCTCTGCGCCAGCATGATCGGCAACCTGGCGGTCTACACCGCGCTGACCCGGCCCGGCGACACCATCATGTCGGCGCCCCAGCCCGTGGGCGGCCACTCCAGCAACCGTCCCGACGGCCCGGCCGGGGTCCGCGGCCTGCGGATCAAGGACATCCCCTTCACCCCCGAACTGGACGTCGACCTGGAGGCCTTCCGCCGGACGGCGGAACAGGAGCGCCCGGTCCTGGTGGCCCTGGGCATGTCCATGACCCTCTTCCCGCTGCCCTGCCGCGAGATGGCCGACATCATCGCCCCCTGGGGCGGCCGGCTGTTCTTCGACGGCGCCCACCAGCTCGGGCTGATCGCCGGCGGGCAGTTCCAGGATCCCCTGCGGGAGGGCGCCTGCGTGCTCACCGGTTCGGCCGGAAAGACCTGGAGCGGCCCCCAGAGCGGGGTCATGGCCTGGAACGACCCGGAGCTCACCGGGCCCCTGACCCAGGCGGTATTCCCGGTGCTGGCGGCCACCCACCAGGTCAACCGGGTCGCCGCCCTGGCGGTGTCCGCCGCCGAGATGCTGGCCTTCGGCGAGGTCTACATGGCGCAGATCGTCAAGAACGCCCAGGCCCTGGCCCGGGCCCTGGAACGGCGCGGGATCCCGGTGCTGGGCGCGCGGCGCGGCTACACCCGGACCCACCAGGTGATCGCCGACGCGCGCGCCTTCGGCGGCGGCCTGGACACGGCCCAGTGGCTGGCCCAGGCCAACATCATCACCAACAAGAACCTGATCCCGGGCGACCGGCCCGAGCAGTGGGACCGCCCCGGCGGCCTGCGCATCGGCACCATCGAGGTCACCCGGCTGGGCATGCGCGAGGCCCACATGGACGACATCGCCGCCTTCGTGGAGCGGGTCCTGGTGCGCCGGGAAGCGGTGGAGCGGGTGCGCGCGGACGTGGCGGACTACCGCTCGCGCTTCCAGCAGGTCTACTACTGTTTCGAAAACGGGCTTCCCCAGTAGGCCTAATCCCAATACCGTTCACTTTGGGTACACCACTCTAACATCTGGCACATAGCGCCGGTTGCATACAACCGTACGCGGGCGGAGATGCCAGTTGCACATCTTCCGCTTCACGCCTCTTGGATTCTGTCGAGTGCGGCTTGAACTGACCCGTTCATCCAGGATTTCCAGCAGCACGGCTTCGTGAAATGCGCGCCTTGCCCGAGGGGGGGAGAGCCGCTACCAGCGGCAACTTCCTGCGGACCACGCGGACTGCATGTATGAACGATAAGCAGTCTGGATCCACTCCTCCTCGAAGCGCCGCTTCATGCATCAGTCCTCGGACCGCAAAGTGGGCCATCACAAGGCCATAGAATTCCTGCCGGACCAGGTCCGGGGTCCGGCTGCGCAGCAGAGTCTGGCGACCTCGTAGGTGGGTCTTCAACTCGTCGAAAGCGGATTCAATTTCCCAGCGCTCATGGTAGAGGGCAGCCAAATCCTTTGCTGGCGCCTGTTTCGGGTCAAGGATGGTCGTGACCAAGCGGTAGAGTTGGTCCTCATCAGGTGGCTGGCTAGGGGCCGGGACTCGGCCATCCAGTTCGTATTCCACCACCCTGATCTTCAAGCTCACATCCTGCAGTTTGCGCTTTTGCCTGTAAGCATGGATGGTTGTGAGGAAGGAGCCATCTTCGAGTTCTTGCTCCCGCACAAATTTATTTGTGGATTTGATACGCCATAACAGATCAGCTCCGGTCGCCTGGGCTTCTTGCCAAAGGGTGAAGCTATAGAAGCCGCGGTCTGCAAGGCATAGCATGCCCTTCCTCAGGAAGGGCAGCACCTCCCTCGCAAGCACAGATTCATGTGTCGTGATTGGGCCCATGCGGGTCCCGAACAGAACATGGGTGCCACTTTCGACAAGGGAAGCGAACCGGATTTGCGGGAACGCGCTCGTCCCCCTGCTCGCGCTGGGACGCCCAAAGGCCGCCTCGTTCTCGGGTTCATCGGGGATATCCAAGGTGCTGCCGTCGATGCTGACCAGTCGCCAATGCCGAAACCAAGCGCCCTGTGTGGATTCCGTGGCGACGGGGTGAACAACTTCGTCATGCAGCAGTTGAAGTGCCTCCCACCCAAGTCGGGATCGGGCCTGGGAAATCCCGGACTTCCCAGCCACCTTGATCTGGGTACCCGTTCCCATCAGCCATTGGACCCCTTCCAGCAGGCAGCGCAGGACTTCGCGCGTGGATGCTTGCGTAAACAGTGCCAAGGCAATGACATAGTAGATCACGACGTGGGCAGGGAGGTCCCGGTTGCGAACGCTCGTCTTATGAGTCCGCTTTAGCACTTCCTCGATGCGCTCCGGAGGGAACATCCTCGCCACCACCCCGAGGGTGATGTAGTCGGAGATCCTGCTCCCACCTTCCAGTTTGGCTACCGTCCTGGCCATAGTTGTGCCCGCCTATAAAAATAGGCATTTTGATGGCCATGTCAATACTTAAATGAACGGTATTGGGCCTAATCCACCCGCACCGGCATCCGCTTGGAGCCCCAGTGGCCCGGGCGCTCTTCGAACACCCCCGCGCAGGGCGTGCCGCAGTGCGGGCAGGCGCCCTGCCGGGTCAGCTGCCAATCCGAGAGGTCGTAGCCCTCCCGGCCGATGAGGAGGCGCCCGCACCGGTGGCAGTACGTGCTGTCGCCTTCCCTGCTGCGCACGTTGCCCAGGTAGGCGTGGTGGATGCCGTTCTTCAGGGCGATGCGGCGGGCTTCCTGGAGGGTGGCGGGGGGCGTGGGCGGCACGTCCTGCAGGTGCCAGTCGGGATGGAAGGCCGAAAAGTGCAGAGGCACGTCCGGGCCGAGGTTTTCGACGATCCACTGGGTCATGGACTCCAGTTCGGCCTCGGAGTCGTTCCAGCCGGGGATGAGCAGCGTCGTGATCTCAAGCCAGGTGCTGGTTTCAAAGTGGATGTAACGCAGCGTGTCCAGGACGGGCTGCAGCCGGCCGGCGCACAGGCGCTGGTAGAAGGTGTCGCTGAAGCCCTTCAGGTCGATGTTGGCGGCGTCCATGCAGCGGTAGAACTCTTCGCGCGGGCCGCGGCACTGGTATCCGGCGGAGACCGCCACGGTGCGCAGGCCCTGCTCCCGGCAGGCGCGGGCGGTGTCCAGGCAGTACTCGTGGAAGACCACCGGGTCGTTGTAGGTGAAGGCGACGCTCCGGCAGTTCCAGTCCCTGGCCAGGCGGGCGATGGCTTCGGGCGGGGCCGCGGAGGTGAGCGAATCGGCGCTGCGCGATTTGCTGATGTCCCAGTTCTGGCAGAATTTGCATCCCAGGTTGCAGCCCGCCGTGCCGAACGAGAGCACCGGGGTGCCGGGCAGGAAGTGGTTGAGCGGCTTCTTCTCGATGGGGTCGATGCAGAACCCGCTGGAGCGGCCGTAGGTCAGCAGGGCCACGGCCCCGCCCACGTTGCCCCGGACGAAGCAGAAGCCGCGCTGGCCTTCCCGCAGCCGGCACAGGCGCGGGCAGATGCCGCACTCCACGACGCCGTCCTCCAGCTTGCGCCAGTGACGGGTGGGGAAGGTATCAGGGGGACGGGCCGCGGCCAATGTGCGCTCCTCTGGCTCAATTTGGCTCTTGACAGGGGCTTGCGCAACCCGGATGTTGGTATCGACCCGAATCCCAGTCTGCCTGCGGAGGTCTTCTTGCAGCGCATCCGCCGGCCCGCCGTGGCCGGAACCTTCTACCCGTCCGCTCCGGACCGGCTGCGGACCATGATCCAGGGCTTCCTGGCGGCGGCCCAGGGCCGGGGCGGGCCGCCCAAGGCCATCATCGCCCCGCACGCCGGATACGTCTATTCGGGGCCCATCGCCGGTTTCGCCTATGCCCGGCTGGCCCAGGCGCGGCCCCGGGTGGAGCGCGTCGTGCTGCTGGGGCCTTCGCACCACGCGCTGTTCCGGGGCCTGGCGGTGAGCGGCGCGGAAGGCTTCGCCACCCCGCTGGGGGTGGTCCCGCTGGAGCCGGGGGGCGCCGAAGCCCTCCTGGACCTGCCGTTCGTGCACGTGGACGACGCCGCCCACGGGCCGGAGCACAGCCTGGAAGTCCACCTGCCCTTCCTGCAGGAGGTGCTCGGCCCGTTCGGGCTGGTGCCGTTGCTGGTGGGCGACGCCAGCCCCGCGGAGGTGGAGGAGGTGCTGGAGCGGCTCTGGGGCGGGGACGAAACGGCCATCGTGGTCAGCACCGACCTGAGCCACTACCTGGGCCAGGGCGCCGCGCGGCGCATGGACCTGGAGACCTCGCGGGCCATCGAGGAGCTGCGCCCGGACGACATCGGCCACCCGTCCGCCTGCGGCTGCCTGCCGGTGCGCGGCCTGCTGATGGCGGCGCGCCGGCACGGCCTCGCGGCCGAGATCCTGGACGTGCGGAACTCGGGCGACACCGCGGGCGAGCCCGACCGCGTGGTGGGGTACGGATCCTATGCCTTCGCCTGAGCTGACGCCCTTTTCCGCGCCGCACCAGGCGCTGCTGCTGGGCCTGGCCCGGGACTCCATCCGCCACGGCGCGGCCGCCGGCAGGCCCCCGGAGGTGGACCTGGGGCAGCTGCCGCCCGGATTCGCGGAGCTGCGCGCCACCTTCGTCACCCTGAAGCTCGGGGGCGGGCTGCGCGGCTGCATCGGCCAGCTCAGGGCCACCCGGCCCCTGGCCCGGGACGTCGCCGACAACGCCTATGCCGCGGCCTTCCTGGACTGGCGCTTCGCCCCGGTGAGCGCCGGCGAGATCGACCGGCTGGACATCTCCCTGTCCCTGCTGACCCCGCCGGAGCCCATCGCGTTCGCCTCGGAGGAGGAACTGATCGCCCAGCTGGTGCCGGGACGGGACGGCGTGATCCTGGAGATGGGGACCCGGCGCGGCACGTTCCTGCCCGACATGTGGGAGATGCTCGCGCAGCCCCGGTCCTTCCTGGCCGAGCTCAAGGCCAAGGCCGGGCTGGCGCCGGACGAGACGCGCATGAAGGCTTACCGCTACTTTACCCAGAAGATCCCGGACTGACCTCGCGCCGGCCGGTCACCGGGTAGAATACCGGCCTGGGAGGTGCCCCATGCAACACACCACATTCGGCCGGACCGGCCTGGAAGTCTCCCGGCTCGCCTTCGGGGCGGGTCCCATCGGCTACCTGGGCAGCAGCCAGGAGCAGGCCGGGCGGGTGCTCAACCTGCTGCTGGACCGGGGCGTCAACGTGATCGACACGGCCGCCGCCTACCTGGGCTCCGAGGAGCTGATCGGCAAGGCGGTGGGCCACCGGCGCGACAGCTTCGTCCTGGTCTCCAAGTGCGGGCGCCGGGTCGAGGGGCTTGACGGCGAGGACTGGTCGGCCGGCCTGGTGGCGGCGACCGTGGACCGCTCCCTGCGCCGCCTGGGCACCGACCACCTGGACGTGATGCTGCTGCACTCCTGCAAGCAGGAGGTGCTGGAGCGGGGCGAAGCCCTGGGGGCCCTGCTGCGCGCCAGGGAGGCCGGCAAGATCCGCTTCGCCGGCTATTCCGGGGACAACGAGGCGGCCACCTTCGCCGTGGGCCTGCCCGGGGTGGACGTGCTCATGTGCTCGGCCAGCCTGTGCGACCAGGTGAACCTGGACGGCGCCGTGAAGGCCGCCGCCAGGGCCGGGACGGCGGTCATCGCCAAGCGCACCGTGGCCAACGCCGCCTGGAAGCCGCTGGAGGCCCAGAACGGCATCTACCGGGACTATGTGAAACCCTACGTGGAGCGCTTCCAGGCCATGGGCCTGGAGCCCGGGGAGCTGGGCTTCGACGGGCCGCAGGCCTGGATGGAGATCGCCCTGCGCTTCACCCTGGCGCAGCCGGGGGTGCAGGTGCTGTCGGTAGGGACCACCAGCCCCGCCAACGCCGAAGCCAACCTGCGCATCCTGGAGGCGGGCCCGCTTCCGGCGCCCGCGGTGGCGCGGATCCGGCAGGCGTTCCGGGAGGCCCGGGCCCATGCCGGGGCGGCCTGGCCGGGGCTCACCTGAACAGCGGCTTGCGGCCGGTGGTCAGCAGGGTCAGCTGGGTGAAGGCGCGCTCCAGGGCCAGGATCTTGTTCTCGTTGTCGATGGTCGGGGTGATCTTCACCGCGCCCTTGAAGGTGGAGCCGTCCCTGCCGATGCTGGTCTCGCTGCCCCGGTTGCGCACCATCAGTTCGTGCTGGTTGATGCCGTTGGCGTGGTTGATGGTGACCTTGTAGACTTCCACATCCTTCAGGTTGAAGGTCACGACGTAGTCCTTGTCGCCCTGGGCGGCGCGCCGGATGGTGAAGGTGTCGCCGGCGGGGGAGAAGGTGATCTCCTTGTACTTGTATTCCCTGCTCTCGAACGAGCGGTACTCGCTGACGATGAAGCCGATCGTCTCCTCCCTGGTCTGGGCCGGGGCGTACCACGGGGCGAGGAAGAAACACACCAGGACCAGCAACCACGCTTTCATCGGGGGCTCCTTGCCCCTGAAAGGTAATTGTAATAAAAAATTTATCAAGAGGCGGATCAGCGGACCGGTCTTCGCGCGCCCCCCAGGGCCTCATCCAGGAAGGCGAACAGCCGGTCGTTGTCGCAGTGGGCCACGTTGAACCTGAGCCAGGGGCTGGGCGCCTGGTCCGACCGGAACAGGTGCCCGGGGGCGAGCAGGATGTCCCTCGGAAGGGCCGCCTTGGCAAGGGCCAGGGTGTCCACCGAGGCGTCGGCGGGCCGGGCCCATACGAACATCCCGGCACCGGGCTCGAGAAACAGCTTGAAACGGGCGTTCTCCAGCCGCCGGCAGGTGCGCTCCTGGGCCTTGGCCAGCCGGTTGCGAAGCTGTTCCAGGTGCTTGCGCACGTGCCCTTCCAGGGAGATGGCTGTGCACGAGGCGCTCGTTGATGACCGGCGTGGACATGCCGGACACCAGCTTGTGGTAGACCAGCTCCTCCAGCAGCCCGGGCTCGGCCGCCACGAAGCCCACCCGCAGCCCGGGCGCGATGGACTTGGAGAAGCTGCCCACGTAGACCACGCGCCTGCAGCTGGTCGGCGCCGGCCAGGGTGAAGGCCCGGCCCGGCACCAGGTCGGCGGAGACGTTGTCCTCCACCACCAGTGAAATCATAGCGCTCGGCCAGGCGCAGCACCTTGAACGCGGTGGCCGCGCTGTAGCTGGCGCCGGTGGGGTTCTGCAACTGGGTGTTGGTGAGGTAGAGCTGCGGCCGGTGCTGCTCCAGCAGGGTCTCCAGGGCGGCCGGGTCGGGCCCGGTGGGGGTCATGGGCACGCCCACCAGGCGCAGGCCGCGCAGGCGCAGGGCGGAGAGCAGGTTGCTGTATCCGGGGTCGTCCACGAACACGGTGTCGCCCGGCTGGGTCAGGCGGCGCACGATCAGGTCCATGGCCTGGCTGGCGCCCAGGGTGAGCAGGATCTGGGAGGGCGGGCGCCTCGATCTCCAGCTCCGCCAGCTGCCGGGTCAACTGCTGGCGCAGGGGCTCGTAGCCTTTGGGGTGGCCGTAGCGGATGGTCCCCTGGGGGTTCAGGGCGAGGTGGCGCAGGGCCTTGCTGACGGCTTCCAGGTCGTGCCAGGTTTCCGGCAGCCAGCCGCAGCCGGCGTAGATGTCGCCCTCGCGCTGCTCGTAGATGTCGCGCAGCAGCCAGTCGCTGCTGATGGCCGCAGGGTCCATGCGGTCCTGGGCCGGGCCCCCGTGGGCGTCGGTCCGGCCGGCTCTCGGCCACGAAGAAGCCGGCGCCGCGCCGGGCGGTGAGCAGGCCCGCGGCCACGAGCCGATCATAGGCTTCCACCACGGTCGAGGTGGACACGCCCTGCAGCCGGGCGAATTCCCGGATGCTCTGGGCGCGGCTGCCGGGACGCCACTGCCGCGACCGGATGCATCGGGTGATGTCGTTGACGATCTGAGCCACCAACGGCTCGCTGGAGTCGGGATCGAGATTGAGCATGGGATTCTGGGGTCCTGGGGGCAGCGTAGTGGCGGTGTGGACAGCACAGTCCGCGGAGGGGCTGTGCACAGTGATGTTGATTAATGAATCAAGTGTACCTGGAACTGTACGGTCCCGCCCCCTACAGTTTCCAGGAAATCCTCGGAGGTGCGCCGATGACCGGGAAACTGAAGATCTGCATCGACGGCGAATGGCGGGAATCCAGGGCCACCCGGTACATGGACTGCTTCGACCCTTCCACCGGGGCCGTGATCGCAGAGGCCCCGCAGAGCACGGCCGGGGAGGTGGAGGAGGCGGTGCTGTCGGCCCAGGCGGCGTTCCCGGCCTGGGCCGACACCCCGGCCGGCACCCGGGTGCAGGTGCTGTTCCGGATGAAGGCGCTGCTGGACCGGCATCTGGACGAATTGACCCTGCTCCTGGCCCGGGAGAACGGCAAGGTGCTGAACGAGGCCATGGGCGACGTGCTGAAGGTCACCGAAGTGGTGGAGTTCGCCTGCGGCATCCCGCACCTGATGAAGGGGCCCGCCCTGATGAACTGCACGCGGGGCTTCGACACCACCCAGTACCTGGAGCCCCTGGGCGTTTTCGCCGGCATCGCCCCCTGGAACTTCCCGGCCATGATCCCCATGGGCTGGATGGCGCCCCTGTGCATCGCCACCGGCAACACCCTGGTGCTGAAGGCGGCCAGCTACACGCCCCAGACCTCCATGCGCATCCTGGAACTGTGGCAGGAGGCCGGCCTGCCCAAGGGGGTGATCAACCTGGTGACCTGCGGACGCAGGGAGGCGGAGATCCTGCTGCGCCATCCGGCGGTGAAAGGGGTCACCTTCGTGGGGTCCACCGGCGGTGGGCCAGCACGTCTACGGCGCGGCGGCCGCCCACGGCAAGCGCGTGCAGGCGCTCACCGAGGCCAAGAACCACGCCCTGGTGCTCAGGGACTGCGCGCTGGAGCGGACCGCCCGGGGCATCATCAACGCCTCCTGCGGCTGCGCCGGCGAGCGCTGCATGGCGCTGCCCGCCGTGGTGGTGGAGGAGGCCGTCGCCGACCGCCTGGTGCAGCTGCTCCGGGCCTTCATGCTGGAACTGAAGGTCGGGCCCGCCTACGACAAGGCCTCCCAGCTGGGCCCGCTGGTCAACGCCGAGCACCGGAAGTTCGTCACGGAATGGATCCAGCGGGGCCGGGACGAGGGCGCCGGGCTGGTCCTGGACGGCCGCGGCGCGACCGTGGCGGGGTTCGAGCAGGGCTTCTACCTCGGCCCCACCCTGTTCGACCACGTGCGGCCCGGGATGTCGGTGGGCGACCAGGAGATCTTCGGGCCGGTGCTCTGCGTCAAGCGGGTGCGCGACTTCGAGGAGGGGCTGGCGCTCATGAACGCCAACGAGTTCGCCAACGGATCGGTGATCTACACCCAGAGCGGCCACCACGCCCGGGAGTTCGTCCGGCGCACCCACGGCGGGATGGTGGGGGTCAACGTGGGGATCCCGGTGCCCCTGGGCGTGTTCGGCTTCACCGGGCACAAGCGCTCGTTCTTCGGCGACCTGCACGCCATGGGCAGCGACGGCGTCCGCTTCTTCACGGAGCAGAAGAGCGTCACCACCACCTGGTTCGCCGATGCCGGCGACCGGGGGGCAGTCGCCAATTCATGGGACGGCATGATCTCCATGCCGGACGACAAGCGCTAGGAGGCGGTCATGGACACCCTTGAGAAGTACCGCAGATACGTCAACACCGCCTGCGTCAAGGCGGTCGAGCCGGTGGTGATCAGCCATGCCCGGGGCGCCCGGATCATCGACGAAGCAGGCCGGAGCTACACCGACCTGTTCGCCGGGATCTCGGTGGTGAACGCCGGCCACTGCAACCCGGAGGTGGTGGCCGCGGCCAAGGCCCAGATGGACCGCCTGGTGCACGGCTGCGCCTACGTCTACCACATCCCGGCGGTGGCCGACCTGGCCGAGAAGCTGGCCCAGGTCACTCCGGGCCGGCTGCAGAAGAGCTTCTTCGGCAGCGGCGGGGCCGAGGCCAACGAAGGCGCGATGCGCCTGGCCAAGCAGTTCACCGGGCGGCAGGAGTTCATCTCGCTCACCGGATCGTTCCACGGGCGTTCGGTGGGGACCCTGTCCATCACCGGCAACTGCGCGCGCAAGCGCGGCGGCGGGCCGTTCCTGCCCGGCTGCGCCTACCACCCCGCGCCGTCGTGCTACCGCTGCCCCTATGCCATGACCTACCCCGGCTGCGACCTGCACTGCGCCAGGGAGCTGGAGCGGACCATCCAGTTCGGCACCGCGGGCAACGTGGCGGCCTTCGTCGCCGAGCCGGTGCAGGGCGAGGGCGGCATCATCGTGCCGCCGCCGGGCTACTTCCAGGAGATCAAGCGGGTGCTGGACCGGCACGGGATCCTGCTGGTGGCGGACGAGGTGCAGGCGGGCTTCGGGCGCACCGGGAGGCTGTTCGCCATCGAACACTGGGGCGTGGAGCCGGACATCCTGACCATGGCCAAGGGCATCGCCGACGGCTTCCCGCTTTCGGCCTTCATCGCCCGCGAGGAGGTCGCCGATTCGTTCCGCCCGGGCGACCACCTGTCCACCTTCGGCGGCAACCCGGTCTCCTGCGCCGCCGCCCTGGCCAACATCGCCTTCTTCGAAAGGGAGGGCCTGTGCGAGCAGTCGGCGCGCAAGGGCGCCGAATTCCTCGGCTCCCTCAAGGAGCTCCAGCGCGGCCGCCCGCTGGTCGGCGATGTGCGCGGGCTGGGGCTGATGGTGGGGATCGAGCTGGTGCGCGACGCGAAGAAGACCCCGGCCAGCGAGGCGGCGGAGACAGTCAGGGCGCTGATGCGGGAGAAGGGCTTCCTGCTGGGGCTGGGCGGCACCTACGGCAACGTCCTGCGGATCCAGCCGCCCCTGGTGATCGACGGCGCCGACCTGCAGCTCGCCGTGGCGGCCCTTGCGGAATGCCTTCGGTCAGTCTGATCCAGGTCCAGTTTCTTTTCCCTCTGCGTTACTCTGCGAGTCCTCCGCGCCTCCGCGTCCAAGTGGTTGATTGGGTGTGTCGGCGCTGCTGTCCAGTGACGTAGCGCGCCGACACACTTGTGGAGCCAATTGGACGCGGAGGCGCGGAGGACTCGCGGAGGTACGCGGAGAAAAAACAATAATAATTTCTTTCCTAGAATCTAAGGTCGCGCTCGCCGTTGCGGATGCGCTGCAGGAAGGTCTCGGTGACCTGCCGGGCCTTGGGGTTGGTGATGCTGCCCAGTTCGCGCTCGATCACCTTGCCGGCAAGCTCCCGCAGTTCGGCGTCGCCGTAGTCCTCGACGTACTCCTGCAGGGTGATCATCGCGTTGGGCTGGCAGACGTTGGCGATCTGGCCGGTCTTGGCCAGGCGCATGAAGCGGTCGCCGGTGCGCCCCTCCCGGTAGCAGGCGGTGCAGAAGCTGGGGATGTAGCCGTCGCGCAGGAGGTCCTTGAGGAAGTCCGACGGGCTGCGGTGGTCCATGGGCTCGAACTGGGGCAGGCCTCCTCTTCGCCCAGCTTGTGCTCGTGGGCGTAGCCGCCCACGCCGGTGCAGGAGCCGGCGCTCATCTGGGAGATGCCCAGGGTGATCAGCTCGTCCCGGTAGCCCATGGGCTCCCGGGTGGAAAGCAGCATGCCGGTGTAGGGCACGGCCAGCCGCAGCACCGCCACCACCTTCTTGAAGTCCTCGTCGCGAGACCAGGTTGGGGTAGTCCTTGGCGGCCACGCCCGACGGCCGAGCGGATGCGGGGGATGGACAGGGTGTGCGGGCCCACGCCCAAGGCGGCCTCCAGGTGCTCGGCGTGCATGAGCATGCCCACGGTGTCGTACTTCCAGTCGTAGAGCCCGTAGAGCACCCCGAGGCCGACGTCCTCGATGCCCGGCCTGCATGGCCCGGTCGTGGGCCTCGGTGTGGTACTCGTAGTTGCGCTTGGGGCCGCCCTTGTGCACCTCGAGGTAGGTGGGCTTGTGGTAGGTCTCCTGGAACAGCACGTAGGTGCCGATGGCGGCGTCCTTGAGGCGCCGGTAGTCCTCCACCGTGGTGGCGGCGATGTTGACGTTCACCCGCCGGATGGCGCCGTTCTCGAACTTCAGGGAGTAGATGGTCCTGATGCACTCGAGGATGTAGTCCAGCGGGCAGTTGCTTCGGGTCCTCGCCCGCCTCCAGGGCCAGGCGCTTGTGCCCCAGCCGCTCCAGCACCCGCACCTCCGCCTCCAGTTGGCCGGTGTCCAGCTTGCGCCGGGGCATGGGGTTGTCGTGGTTGTAGCCGCAGTAGGAGCACCGGTTGACGCAGTAGTCGGAAAGGTAGAGCGGGGCGAACATGACGATGCGCCGGCCGTAGATGTGCTCCTTGACCTTGCGCGCCAGGCGCGAAGATCTCCCCGAGGATCCCCGGGTCCTGCACCTCGAAGAGCACCGCGGCCTCCCGGTGGCTGAGCCCTTCGAAGCGGGCCGCCTTCTCCAGCAGGGTGCGCACCAGGGCCGGGTCCGCGGCCTTGGCCCGGGCCAGGGTCTCCACGATTTCCTCGTGATTGATGAACGAGCCGGCTTCCAGGGATTTGGGATCGTAGGTGGCCATCTTATACCTCCGTGTTCGAGACCCGGGGCGCCGCATGGCCTTCCCGGGACAGGGCAGTCTTGACAGATGTGTTGGGCACGCGGCCCAGGTGCCCGGTGAGGGCGCTGATGTCGTCCATGCTGCCGTCGACGATCAGCGAGATCACCGACAGGCCGCGTTCCCGGTAGGGAATCCCCATGCGGCCGACGATGATCCGGGCGTAGTCGTGCAGGATGGCGTTGATCGTGACCGCCGCGGAGGGATCCTCCACGATGATTCCGACGACCCCCAGGCGTTTCGGCATTGAATCCTCCCCATGGCCGCCTGTCTCTCCTCACGGACGTTCGGGGCGAGCGCAGCCTGATGGCGGGATTCTGCCTTGCGCTGCTTCCCGCTCGGGTGTGAGGCTTCGCGGTCAGAGCAATTCATGATAAGCCTATCTTGAATTAATCGGCAATGCCCAATATCACATTCCCAGCTGTTGGGAATTCAAGGCCTTGGTCTTTACAAGCGGCGCCGAACGGAGCAAGGTGAACTGCCATGCACCTGACCAGCATCACCCACCGGAAGCAACTGTTTGACCTGGCGACGCGCTGGTTCGCGGACGCCCCCCGGCCGGAGGACGGCCGCTTCCTCACCCAGGTCTTCATCTACGAAAACCTCATCACCGCAGGCATGGTCCGGACCCTGCTGACCGGCATCAAGGATGCGGTCCACCCGGGCCCCGTCCGCCTGCTGCGCCTGCGTGCCAAGGACGAATTGCGCGACGCCATCCTCGCCGCCTGCCGGGATCCGAGTCCGCGCGAAGCGGAGCTGTTCCGGCAGTACCGGCAGCGCCCCGAGGAGTTCTTTCCCGGCACGCCTTCGGACGTGGTGCTCGGACTGCGCGAGGACGGCTCCATCCTGGGCATGGCCCGGGTCAAGCGCCTGCGCCGGATCGCCGAGAAGGGCTCCCGGCGCGTGGCCGACCGGCTCGCCGGGGCGATCAACGACCGCGCCACCGCGGTCGCCCTGCGCCGGGCCGAGACCTACGGGATTCCGCTGCGCCAGCTGCTTTCCAGCAAGACCGAGATGGCCGAGGACTTCGCCCAGGCCGAGCGGATCGTGTCGCGCACCTTCCGGGACGGCGGGCTGATGTTCCAGCCCGAGGACCTGCGCATCGACGACGGCATCGGCTTCAAGTTCGTCGGGACGCCCGAGGAGATGGGCGCCATCGAGCGGGCGATCCGCACGCACCCCTCGGTGACCGGCATCGAGCGGGAAGAGCACCGGGGCACCTACAACGACGTCAACCTGCTGGTGGACGTGGAGCTGCCCAGGGCCGGGGCGATCATCGACCAGGAGCGCGGCCGGGACTGGTCGGTCCTGGCCGGCCGCGGGCTCAGCGCCCAGGAGCTGGCCAAGGGCTTCCCCGCCTACGTGGAGGGCGGCGAGAACAGCTTTCGCGCCGAGGTGATCCTGACCACCCGGGGCGACCTGGTGGAGAGCGAGTTCGGCAGCGCGATCCACGAGGCGCGCATCATCGAGCAGCGCCAGGGCACCCCCTACTCCGGGCGGATCGCCAGCAACGCCTCCTTCATCATCACCCACATGCTCATGCTCGCCCTGTCGCCGACCATCGAAACCCCCGAACTGCCGGTGAAGATGTGGGGCCGCTACCTGCCCGACGTGTACTCCGTGGCCATCTGGAAACTGTTCGGGATCACCCTGGGGCGCGACCAGGTGGACTCCCTGGTCCCCTGGGGGGCCGAGGTTTAGAATGCACGTTGGACCACCAAGATGACGGTCTTTCTGCGGGAGACGCGATGACCCCCACCCATTTCTCGTGTGCCGAACTGGCGGAGCGCCTGGGCGGGACCCTGCGCAACTGCCCCGGGGACCGGGTCATCACCGAGGTCCGTCCGCTGGAGGAGGCGGGCGGGGAGGCCATCAGCTTCCTGGCGAACCCCAAGTACCGCGCCAGGGCCGCCGAAAGCCCGGCGGGGGTGATCCTGGTGGACCCGAGGACCGACCTGGGCGACCGGCCCCAGCTGGTCATGGCCAACCCCTACTGGGGCTTCGCCCAGGCCATCGGCTGGCTCCATCCCGAGCCCGAGCCCGAGTGGTCGGACCAGCCGGTGCACCCGACCGCCGTCCTCGGCGCGGGATGCCGCATCGCGCCCGGGTCCAGCGTCGGCGCGCGCACGGTGCTGGGCGCCCGGGTGCGCATCCACCGCGGGGTGCACATCGCCGAGGACTGCGTGCTGGGGGAGGACTGCGAACTGTTCCCCGGGGTGGTGCTGTACCGCCGGACCCGCCTGGGCCGCGCCGTGCGCATCCACGCCAACGCGGTGCTGGGCTCGGACGGATACGGCTACGTGCCGGTGGCCGGGAAGCACGAGAAGATCCCCCAGGCCGGCTGGGTCGAGGTGGGCGATGACGTCGAGATCGGCGCCTGCACCACCGTGGACCGCGGCGTGCTGGGGCCCACCCGGATCCAGGCCGGCAGCAAGATCGACAACCAGTGCCAGATCGCCCACAACGTGCAGATCGGCGAGCACTGCCTCATCGTGTCCCAGACCGGCATCTCCGGCAGCACCACCCTGGGCCACCACGTGACCCTGGCGGGCAAGGTGGGCACCGCCGGCCACATCCACATCGGCAGCGGCACCACCGCCGCCGGCAACTCCATGCTGGGCAAGGACGTCCCGGAGAACAGCTTCGTCTCGGGCTACCTCGCCCGGCCGCACCGGCAGTGGCTGGAATGCCAGGCCGCGCTCAACAGGCTGCCGGGCATCCTGAAGGAGCTCAAGCGCCATTCCGGCCAGGGTTGACCCGGCCATGCTGCACCGGCTGATCTACGCCGACTGGGAGGCCCCGCCCGAGGCCATGGCCTTCGAGGCGCCCCTGGGCGAACTCCTGGAGAAGATCCGGGCGCTCCTGCCGCGCGTCCTCGGCGGGCTGGAGGCGGCCCTGGCGGAGCCCGCGCGGGTGCCGCCGCCCTACTGGGACGACTGCCTCGCCCTCTACCTGGCGACCCCGGCCATGGTGAACGTGGCCCTCAACTACAAGATTTGCGTGGAGCAGGGCCTGCCCCTGCACCCCACGCACTATTTCGAAGTGAGCGAGCGGACCCGGTTCAAGAAGAAATACCCCCCGGCCACGGTGGCCGAGGCGAACCAGTGCTTCTGCGACTCCATCGCCGCCGCCCGGGCGGTCTACGCCCTGGACCCCGCCGCGCCGGATCTGCTGGAGGCCTACCACCGGGAACTGCCGCCGCGGCTCAACGGGTTCATCTATGCCAGCATGAAGGATAAATATACCTGGCGCGCTTCCGACCCCAGGAAGATCCGCAGCCTGGCCGAGCAGGTGGGCAAGGCCATGCGTCCGGCCATCATCGTCGGCGCCGCCCACGGCTCGATCATGTCCGGCCTGGTGTTCGCCAACCTGATGCGGGCGCCCCTCTACTTCATCCGCTTCTCCATGTTCAAGCGCAAGGACGCCGCGCCGATCGTCGCCGACAGCGACCGCGCCTTCCTGGGCGCCTACGCCGCGGGTCCCGCCCTGCTGTTCGACGAGGACGTGGCCAAGGGCACCACCCTCACCGGGTTCAAGGACGCGCTCGAACCCCTGTTCCAGGCCTCCAGCACCGCCAGCGTGCTGCGCCATTCGCTTTCCCCGTGCTGGCCGGACTTCACGGGGCATTCCTGGAATGACTGATCCTGCCGCGCTGGTTTCCATCCTCGTCCCGGCCGACCCCGGGCTGTTCTACCGGCGGGACGACGCCTTCGACCCGCGCATGGGCGAACGCGTCCTCCGGGGGGTCGAGGCCATGGCCGGCGCGGAGGTGGCGCTGATCGGCTGCCCCCAGGACGAAGGGGTGCGCCGCAACAGGGGGCGCGTCGGCGCGGCCCAGGCGCCCGCCGAGATCCGCCGGGCGCTCTACCGCTACCCGGTTTCCGAGGCCCACGACGGCCTGCGCCTGGTGGACCTGGGCGACATCCGCCCGTGCGCCACCCTGGAGGAGACCCACGGCGCCCTCAACGCGGCGGTGCGCCACTGCCTGCGCCGGGGCCTGAAGGTGGTGGTGCTGGGCGGCGGCAACGACATCTCCTACCCGGACTGCTCGGCGCTGGCGGCGGAACGGACCTCCGTGCTCGCCTTCAACATCGACCGGCACCTGGACGTGCGGGCCGACGCGGTGCGCAACAGCGGGACGCCGTACCGCCAGCTGCTGCAGGAAGGCTGGCTGGAGCCGGGCTCCTTCCACGAAGTGGGGATCAACTCCTTCGCCAATTCCCTGGCCTACCGGCGCTTCGTGGAGGAGCTCGGGGCCGGCGTGCACTACCTGGCCGAGCTGCGCGAACGCGGCGCGGGCGCCACCGTGCAGGCCATCGTCGCCGCGAGCTCAGCCGAAAGCATATTCTTCGGCTTCGACATGGACGTGGTCGCCGCCGCCGAGGCCCCCGGCGTGAGCGATCCCAGCCCCATGGGGCTCACCGCCAAGGAGGTCTGCGAGATCGCCGACGTGGCGGCGCGCGACCCGCGCACCCGGGTGGTGGAAATCAGCGAAGTGAACCCGGTCTACGACCGGGACGGCATCACCGCCAAGCTGGCCGCCAACCTGGTCATGCGGGCGCTGGCCCGTTGACCCCCTTTTAAGGTCATCTTGTCTTAAATCATTTTTATGCGAGCCTTCCCGCACAGACCTCCAGGATGGCCCGCGCCGGCGGTGGCGGAACCGGTCCGGGGCAACTTTGCCGGGCCGTGGACAGTCCACGCGGAGCCTGGGAAATTGCGGAGGCGCCGGGTCATCCGCCAACCGTTTTTCCTGCCGTCCCGGATCATGATTGTAGACTTGACGAGTCAACTTAATTCGTGCTTTCTATCACGAATAGATGGTTTTATCACCGGAAGGGGTTAAGATTTAAAGATCGATAAGTGCTAAATGCCGGAACATTTCCAGAGCACGCCCCGGTTACCTCTCTTGGAGAACCGAATGACCGCAGAGAATCCCATCTGCCCGGCTCGCCGTACCGCCGGTACAGGAGGCCTAGATGCGAACCCGCATCGGCACCCGCCTCATGCTGGGGGCCGGCCTGGTGACCGCCCTGGTCATCGGCGTGATGGCGGTCGCGGTCATGCGCGCCCACACCGACGAACTGCTGTTCGAACTGACCCAGAGCGCGAACCAGGTCAGCGAGACGATCAAGAGCAGCACCCACTACGACATGCTGGAGAACCGGCGGGACGACCTGCACCGCCAGATCCGCAACATCGGCGACCTCAAGCAGGAGGGCATCCAGAAGGTCCGGCTGTTCAACAAGGAAGGCGTGATCATGTTCTCCTCCGACCACGGGGAGATCGGCACGGCCCTCGACAAGCGCGGCGAGGCCTGCTACATGTGCCACGCCGAAGGCCGCCCGCTGGAGAAGCTGGACATCCAGAAGCGCTCGCGCATCTTCCGGGCTCCCGACGGCTCCCGCGTGCTCGGCATCATCAATCCCATCCCCAACGAATTGTCATGCTGGACCGCCGATTGCCACGCGCACAGCCAGCAGCAGAAGATCCTCGGCGTGCTGGACGTGAACCTGTCCATGGTCCAGGCGGACCGGCAGATCGCCAGCAGCCGCAGGCTGATGCTCAGCCTGGCGGCCCTGGCCATCATCGCCAGCAGCCTGATCATCTGGTACCTCAACAAGCGCCTGGTGCTGCGCCCGGTGGCGGCGCTGCTGGAAGGCACCCGGCGGGTGGCGGCGGGCGACCTCACCACCACCATCGCCGAGACCGCCCACCACGAGCTGGGCGACCTGGCCAAGGCGTTCAACTCGATGACCCGGCGCATCGCCGAAACCCAGCGCCAGCTCACCCAGGCCGACAAGCTCGCATCCGTCGGCAGGCTGGCCGCGGGCGTCGCCCACGAGATCAACAACCCGCTCACCGGCGTGCTCACCTACGCCTCCCTCCTGGCCAAGCGCTACGAGCATGACGACCAGACCCGCGAGGACCTCGACGTCATCGTCCGGGAGACCAAGCGCTGCCGCGGCATCATCCGCGAACTGCTGGATTTCGCCAGGCCCACGCCGCCCGCACGCAAGCCCACCGACGTCAACGAAGTGGTGCGCCGCTCGCTGGCGGTGGTGATGAACCAGCTGAGCATGAACCACGTCGACCTGGCCCTGGACCTGGCGGCAGACCTGCCCGAAGCCTTCGCCGAAGGCAACCAGATCCAGCAGGTGGTGGTGAACCTCCTGATCAACGCCGCCGACGCCATCGGCCCGGACGGCGGCAGGATCCATGTCGTCACCCAGGCGGTCCAGCTCACCCCGCGCGGGCATTCGGTGGTCCGCCGGGCGGTCTGCGCCAAGGGGCACGACCTGATGGATCCGGCGGTGCCCATCGGCGGCCTGGCCTCGATCCGGGTCATGGTGGGGGTGGCCGGGGTGGAGCTTCCGCTCAACCTGGACCCGGTCTACGGGCGGTTCCACGATGTGGGCCGGGAAGGCATCGCGGCCGGCACCCTGGGGAACTACGCCTGCCCGGTGTGCCGCAAGAGCCTGCACGATCCCGAACGCACCTGCCCGACCTGCGGGGCGCCCACCTACGTGGTCCACGCCGGCGAAGGCGACCCGGTCTACGCCTGCACCCGGCAGGGCTGCAACACCTCGCAATGGCCGTCCCGGGACAAGGCCGGCGCCAAGACCATGGTGGAGCTGCAGGTGGAGGACAGCGGCTGCGGCATCAGCGCCGAGGACCTGGCGCACATCTTCGAACCGTTCTTCAGCAGCAAGGGCAACCGCGGCACCGGGCCTTGGCCTGGCCGTCACCTGGGGCATCATCGAAGGCCACGACGGCTCCATCGATGTCCAGAGCGAGGTCGGAGCGGGGACCCGCTTCACCGTCCGGCTGCCCCTTGCCCCCACCACTCGGAACGCAACCACCTAGACCCTTCTTTCGGGAGAACCGCCATGACCGTCCTGTTCGTCATCTTCATGCTGCTGGCCTTTGTCGGGATCGACTATTTCGTGCGCAAGGTCAACCTGAGCCACCAGCAGAAGCGCGATCGGCTGCAGCGCGAGGCGATCCTGAACGTCCAGGTCCGGCTCGAATTCAACGACGAGGCCAAGAGCCTCAAGCGGGTGGAGGTGCCCAACCCCAAGGCGCGCATCCTGGCGGTGGACGACGAGGCCGTGGTGCTGGATTCCTTCCGGCGCATCCTGGTGCTGGAAGGCTACAACATCGACACCGTCCAGTCCGGGCCCGAGGCGCTCAGCCTGGTGCGCCGCAACGACTACGACTTCGTCTTCACCGACCTGAAGATGCCCGACATGGACGGGGTCGAGGTGGTCAAGGCGGTCAAGCACCTGCGTCCCGACGTGGACATGGCGGTGATCACCGGCTACGGCACCATCGAGACCGCCGTGGAGACCATGAAGAGCGGCGCCGCGGAATACGTGCAGAAGCCGTTCACCGCCGACGAGCTCGCCGACCTTCGTCAACAGGCTGCTGGTGAAGCGCCAGGCCCGGCTCGCCGCCCTGCGCCAGCCCACCGTGCGGATCGTGTCGCCCAGCCAGGCCGAGGAGACGCCCACCAACGAATTCTGCATCCCCGGCGGCTCCTTCATCGCCCCCGGCCACACCTGGGTCCGGATCGAGCCCGACGGCCGCGTGCGCATCGGCGTCGACGATTTCGCCAACAAGGCCATGGGCGCCGTCAGCGCCGTGCGCCTGCCCAAGCCCGGCGCCGCGGTGCGCTGCGGCGATCCGCTGTTCTCCTGCCAGCAGGGCGGCGAGCGAGCTGGAGTTCGCCTCCCCGGTGTCCGGAACGGTGCAGGACCTCAACCCCGCCCTGGCCACCGAACCCGCCAGGCTCAACCACAGCCCGTACAAGGACGGCTGGGTCTGCCGCATCGAGCCCGGCGACCTGACCGCCGAACTGGGCGCCCTGAAGATCGGCCGGCCCGCGGTCGACTGGTACGGCGAGGAGATCGCCCGGCTGCAGGCGGCCAAGGCCGCCCAGCCCGACGCGTCCCAGCTGCCCTGGAAAGCTCTGCAGCATTTCTTTGCCCAGGAGGTCGCGAGCAAGTAGCTCCGCTTGACCGCATCCGCCCGCCACGCCGCGGACGCAGCCGGTCCGAATGCCCTTATGTCCGGAGAGGTCGATGACTCAAACCAAAGCGCTTTTGATCGATATCTCGATGTGCATCGGCTGCAACGCCTGCCAGGACGGATGCAAGGCGGCCAACAAGCTGCCCGAAGGGGAGGAAAAGCGCCTGTCGCCCACCGCCTTCACGGCGCTGGAGCGAGCATGACGGCAAGTGGGCGCGCCGGCTATGCCAGCACTGCGAGGTGCCCACCTGCGTCTCGGTCTGCCCGGTGGGCGCCTTCACCAAGACCGAGGCCGGGCCGGTCCTGTACGACGCCGAGAAGTGCATCGGCTGCCGCTACTGCATGCAGGCCTGCCCGTTCCGGGTGCCGCGCTACGAGTGGAAGAGCACCCACCCGCGGGTGCAGAAGTGCATCTTCTGCTCCGACGCGGCTGGCCAAGGGCCTGCAGACCGCCTGCGCCGAGGCCTGCCCCACCGGCGCGACCAAGTTCGGCGACCGCGACGAGCTGCTGCTGCGAAGCCGCCAAGCGGATCAAGGCCGAGCCCGGCAAGTACGTGCCCAAGATCTTCGGCAAGGAGGACGTGGGCGGCACCTCGGTGCTCTACATCAGCCCGGTGCCCTTCGAGCAGATGGGCTTCGACAACCAGCCTCGGGCAGGACGCCCATGCCGCTCCTGACCATGACCGCCATGTCGAAGATCCCCAACGTCGTCACCGTCGGCGGCGTCATGCTCGGCGGGATCTGGTGGATCACCAACCGCCGCGAAGAGGTGGCCAGGCACGAAGGATCCCAGAAACCGGGCGCGTCCCACAAGAACCAGGATCACCGATGAGCAGAATTCGCGCTTCCCCGCATCACGGTCTGGCGCGTCGCTCGCCACGCTGCTGATCACCGCCGGCGTCATCGCCGCCTTCCTGCGCTTCACCCTGGGCCTGGGCGCCACCACCAACCTCAGCGACGAGTTCCCATGGGGCCTGTGGATCGGCTTCGACTTCCTCGGCATCGGCCTGGCCGCGGCCGGCTTCACCATCGTCGCCGCCGTGCACCTGTTCCACGCCCACGACTACGAGCCCATCGTGCGCCCGGCGATCCTCACCGCCTTCATCGGCTACATGCTGGTGGTGCTGGTGCTGGTCATCGACCTGGGCCGGCCCGACCACTTCTGGCACCCGCTGGTGATGTGGAACCCGCATTCGGTGATGTTCGAGATCACCTGGTGCGTCATCCTCTACACCACGGTGCTCTCGCTCGAGTTCGCCCCGATCGTGCTGGAGAAGTTCAACATGCCCGCGCCGATCCAGTGGATCCACAACTGCTCGCTGCCCTTCATGATCCTCGGCGTGCTCCTGTCCACCCTGCACCAGTCCTCCTTCGGCTCGCTCTACCTGATCGTGCCCAACCGGCTCCACCCGCTCTGGTATTCGCCGCTGCTGCCGGTGCTGTTCTTCATCTCCTGCATCGCCTCGGGCGTGTCCATGATGATCCTGGAGACCCTGATCCTCTCGCGCAACGGCCGGGTCCTGCTGCCCGCCGCCCTGCGCGCCAACCTGGCCAAGATCACCGCGGTGGCGCTGGCCATCTACCTCGTCGTGCGCTTCCAGGACCTGATCGGCCGGGGCGGCCTGCGCGAACTGCACACGTGGACCTACCACAGCACCGCCTTCGCCTTCGAGATCGTGGTGGGCTTCGCGGTGCCGCTGGTGCTGCTCATGTCCAGGCGCGTGCGCGAGTCCCGCAGGGGCCTGTTCATCGCCTGCCTGATGGTGCTGACCGGGTTCGCCGCCAACCGCATGAACACCGCCATCACCGGCCTGGAAAGCTGGCCGACCCGCACCTACTTCCCGTCCCTGATCGAGATCCTGGTCATGCTCGGCATCGCCGCCGTGGGCTTCAGCGCGTTCTCCCTGATCGCGGGCTACCTGCCCATCTTCAAGGAGGAGCCGGAGCCCGAGGTCGCCGACGAGCCCTGGATCGAGAGCACGGTGCCGGACGCCGGCGCCTGAGCGGCCGCATCCCCTTCCGGAACTTGGTCCCCCACCCGCCCGGGCGGATAATGGGGCCGGAAGGGAAGTCCGCCCATGCGCCCAGACGACCACGATGACCTGGACCCCAAGGACTGGCCCGCCACGAGGGCCCAGGCCCACCGGATGCTGGACGACATGCTGGACTACGTCGAGCAGGTGCGCCAGCGCCCGGTGTGGCGGCCGATCCCGGAGGCGGTGAAGGCCGGGATCCGCTCGCCGCTGCCGCGCCGGCCCACCGGCCTGGCCGAGGTGCACGACGAGTTCCTGCGCCTGGTGCTGCCCTACGCCACCGGCAACGTCCACCCCGGCTTCATGGGCTGGGTGCACGGCGGCGGCTCCGTGGCCGGGATGCTGGGGGAGATGCTGGCGGCCGGGCTCAACGCCAACCTGGGCGGCCGGGAGCACATGCCGATCGAGGTGGAGCGGCAGATCCTGCGCTGGCTGGCCCCGCTGTTCGGCATGTCCGAAGGCGCCGGGGGGCTGTTCGTCACTGGTTCCTCCATGGCCAACTTCATGGCCATCCTGGTGGCCCGCACCGGCGCCCTGGGGCCGGAGGTGCGCCGCCTGGGCCTCCAGGGGGCGAGGCTCACCGCCTACGCCTCGGCCTCGGTGCACGGCTGCGTCAGGAGGGGCATGGAGATGGCCGGGCTGGGCAGCGACGCCCTGCGGGCGGTCCCGGTGGACCGGGAGGGCCGCATGGACCTCCCGGCCCTCCTGGAGGCCGTCAGGGCCGACCGCGCGGCCGGGATGCAGACCCTTCCTGGCGGTGGGCACGGCCGGGACGGTGGACACCGGCGCCATCGACCCCCTGGACGGCATCGCCGACGCTCGCCAGGGCCGAAGGGCTCTGGTTCCACGTGGACGGCGCCTACGGCGCGCTGGCCGTGCTCTCGCCCGGGCTGGCGCCCCGCCTGGCGGGGATCGGGCGGGCCGATTCCATCGCGCTGGATTTCCACAAATGGGGCCAGGTGCCCTACGACGCCGGCTACCTCCTGGTGCGCGACGGCGCGCTGCAGCAGCGCACCTTCGCCCAGCCCGCGGTCTACCTCGGGCGGGAGCGGCGCGGCCTGGCGGCGGGATCGCCCTGGCCCTGCGATTTCGGCCCCGACCTGTCGCGCGGGTTCCGGGCCCTGAAGACCTGGTTCGTCCTGAAGGTTTACGGCACCGAGCGCCTGGGGGCGATGATCGGGCACACCTGCGCCCTGGCCCAGTACCTCAAGGCCCGGGTGCAGGCCAGCCCGGAACTGGAACTGATGGCCCCGGTGGCGCTCAACATCGTCTGCTTCCGCCGCCGGGGCCCCGATCCCGACCGGCTGAACCGGCAGGTGGTGGAGGACCTGCACGAAGCCGGGCTGCCGGCGCCCTCCACCACCACCCTGGACGGGCGCCTGGCGATCCGCGCCGCCATCGTCAACCACCGCACCCAGCCCCGGGACATCGACGCGCTGGTGGACGCGGTGCTGGCCCACCCGGGTATTCTTGAAGCATCCGAAGACAAGGACGGGGCCCGATGACGCAGACGATGGAGATTCCCTGGCTGTTCGACCGCCATTCGCACGTGTCGGTGTACGCGCCGCTGCGGGGCTGCCCGAGCCTCGCCGGAACCCGGCCGGAGGAGGCCATGGCCCTGCTGCGCGGCCTCCCCGGGGACCGGATCACCACCGTGATGGGCTGGCAGACCGGGCGCCTGCGCCTGGGGCCGGAAGAGCTGGACGCGCTGCCCCCGGCCATCATCATCAACCTCAGCATGCACGGCTGCGGCGTCACCGCCGCGGCGAAGCCCCTGCTGGCGCCGGAGCAGCGCGAACTGCTGGAGCGCCAGCTCGACCCGGAGTGGCGCGAGCGCAACATGGACCGGCTGCTGGCCTTCTTCGGCATGTCGGCCGGGCTCACCGCCGCCAATCTCGACGCCTTCATGACCGGCCTCCAGCAGGCGGGCATCGGCGCGGTGGAGGACATGCTGCTCACCGACGCGGGCGCCCTGCGGGTGATCCGGGAATCTCCCTGGAGCGGCCGGATCCGCTGCTGGACCACCCCGGCCATCTTCCGCACCCTGGGGCCGGAAGGCCAGGCCGCGGTGACGGGCCTGAAGGTGTTCACCGACGGGGCCGTGGGCGCGCGCACCGCGGCCATGGACGGCGCCTTCCTGGGCGGGGGCAGGGGCCTGCTGCTGCACTCCGACGACGCGCTGCTGCGGACCCTCGCGGAGCTGCATCCCCTGGGCATGCCCGTGGCCATCCACGCCATCGGCGGCAGGGCCGTGACCCAGACGCTGGATGTGCTGGAGCGCCTGGCCGGCCAGGGCCTGGGATTTCCCTCGGTGCGCATGGAGCACGTCCAGTTCATCACCCCGCGCGATGCCCGGCGGGCCAGGAACCTGGGCGTGATCCTGTCCATGCAGCCGAACTTCAGCAGCGACAGCGAGGACTACGCCGACCGCCTGGCCCCGGGGGACCTCGCGGCCAACAACCCCTTCCGGATGCTCCTGGACGAGGCCGGATTCCGCTGCGGCGAAGACCTCATCTTCGGTTCGGACGGCATGCCCCACGGGGTGGAGGCCGCCCTGCAGTGGAGCCTGTTCCCGCCCTTCCCGGGCCAGCGCCTCAGCGTCGAGGAACTGGTGGCCGGCTACGGGCTGCCCCCGGAAGGCCAGGGCCGTTGCACGCTGAGCGTGGACGCGGACCGCAAGCAGGTCCGGCTGCTCGGCAGCGAGGCCATCCCGCAGCATTGAACCCGCGCTCGCCGGCCCGTGCCCGCCCGGCCCTTTTCCTGGAGATCCAGAAATGACGAGACTGTCCGATCCGCTTCACGCCAAAGGCCTGCAGTTGCGCAACCGCCTGGTGATGGCGCCCATGGCCACCGGCCTGGCCGAGGGCCATGCCCCGGGCCAGGCCCTGGTCGCGTGGTACCGGGAGCACGCCGCGAGCGGCGTGGCCCTGGTGGTGGTGGAAGCCACCGCCGTCGCTCCCGACGCCATGCTCCTGCCCAACCAGCTGGGCCTGTGGGAGGATGCCCAGGTGCCCGGCATGGCCCTGCTGGCCCGTGCCATCCGCGCCGCCGGCGCGCCGGCCGTGCTGCAGCTGGTGCACGGCGGCGCCCGCGCCCACCGCGCCGACCCGGTCGCGGGGCCGGAGCGCGTGGGGCCTTCGGCGGTGCCGCTGATGCCGGGGCCGGCGCCGCGGGAGATGACCGGGGCGGAGATCCAGGCGGCCATCGACGCCTTCGCCCGGGCCGCGGCCCGGGCCAGGGCCGCCGGCTTCGACGGCGTGGAGGTGCACGCCGCCCACTACTACCTGCTGTCCGAATTCCTCTCCCCCTACGCCAACCGCCGCTCCGACCGCTGGGGCGGGGACCGCGAACGGCGCTCGCGGCTGGCGGTGGAGACGGTCAAGGCGGTGCGCAAGGCGGTGGGCGCGGACTATCCGGTGTTCTGCCGGATGCATTCGGAGGAGCGCCTGGAGGGCGGCGTGAGCACCGAGGACGCGGTGTTCTACGCCCGCGCCCTGGAGGCCGCCGGGGCGGACGTGCTCGACCTCTCGGGCATCGGCACGTCCTCCATGGGCGAATGGCAGGGCCAGCCCTACCTCAACTCCAGCTCTCTGCTGCCCAGGGACGCCGAGGGCGGCGCCTTCGCCGCCTCGGCCGGGCGGGTGCGGGCGGCCGTGGGCATCCCCGTCATCACCGTGGGCAAGCTGGCGGAACCGGGCGTGGCCCAGGGCGTGATCGAGCGCGGCCAGGCCGATCTGGTGGCGCTGGCGCGCCCGCTGATCGCCGATGCCCGGGTGGCGGAGAAGCTGCTGGCCGGGCGCGACGACGAGATCAACCGCTGCAAGGAATGCCTGTCGTGCTTCGCGGCGATCCGCAAGGGCGGCATCAAGTGCTCGGTGAATCCCGCGCTTTGACGGGTGATGTAGGTCACTTGCTCCCGGGAGGCTGTCCGCAAGCACCTTCCGCGCGCGATGCACTGGCGCCGTCACCCTTACAGTTTCAATGGTTCCGGCAGCACACCCAGGCGGACGGCGCCCCGGCACTTTTAGCTTCCCCGGTGGTTTTTTTTGATTGATAATTGCGTAAATATTCCCTCGGCCGGAGTGGATCTAGCTCTGGTTTTTCATTCTAATCGTGTTTTTCCACGCGCCGTGTCCGGGGTGCAGGATGTGCCATGCCGTGAAGGCCTGGGCCATCCGCACCGCGTGCACACCATTTCCTCATACATCAAGCCCTTGGAGGTTTCATGAAATCGTCCCTCGTTACGGCGTTCATCGCCGTCGCCCTCGCCGGAAGCTTCCTGGCGTGCGACAAGAACAGCAAGGAGATCAAGATCGGCGGGGTAGCCCCCGCCACCGGCGAAGCCGCGACCTTCGGCGCCTCCACCAAGAACGGCATGGACATGGCCATCGCCGAGTGGAATGCCAAGGGCGGCGTCTACGGCAAGCAGGTCAAGATGGCGTTCGCCGACGACAAGGGCGATCCCGCGGAAGCCGCCACCGTCTACACCAAGCTGATCGAGCAGGACAAGGCCTGCGCCATCGTCGGCACCGTCATGTCCAAGTGCTCCCTGGCCGGCGCCCCCATCTGCCAGAACGCCAAGATCCCCATGATCGCCACCTCCTCGACCAACCCCAAGGTCACCCTGGTGGGCGACTACGTCTTCCGGGTCTGCTTCATCGATCCGTTCCAGGGCACCGTCGGCGCCAAGTTCGCCTTCGACGACCTGAAGGCCAAGAAGGCCGCCTGCATCTTCGACGTGGGCAACGACTACACCAAGGGGCTGTCCGAGTTCTTCAAGGCCAAGTTCACCGCCCTGGGCGGCGAAGTGGTGCGGCTATGAAGGCCACGCCACCGGCACCACCGACTTCAAGGCCCAGCTGACCAAGGTGCTCGCCGGCCAAGCCCGACGTCCTCTACGTCTCCGACTACTACAACGACGTGGCCCTGATCGCCAAGCAGGCCCGCGAACTGGGCTTCAAGGGCCCCCTGCTCGGCGGCGACGGCTGGGACTCCCCCAAGCTGATGGAAGTGGGCGGCACGGCGGTCGAAGGCTGCTACTTCACCAACCACTACTCCCAGGACGACACCGCGCCCATGGTGCAGAACTTCGTGAAGGCCTACCAGGCCAAGTACAGCGCCGTTCCGGACGCCCTGGCGGCCCTGGGCTACGACGCCACCAACCTCATGCTCGACGCCATCCAGCGCGCCGGCTCCACCGACGGCGACAAGATCAAGGACGCCATGGCCAAGGCCGACTTCAAGGCCGTCACCGGCCAGGTCAAGTTCGACGGCGACCGCAACCCCGTGAAGTCCGCGGTCATCATCGAGATCAAGGGCGGCAAGCAGGTCTTCAAGACCACCGTCAACCCGTAATCTGCTGAATCGCCAACCTAAAGCGGGGTGCCCATCCGGGCACCCCCTTTCCAAGAGAGGGGATACCCTATGGGTTCTATCTTCAGCCTCCAGCAGATCGTCAATGGCCTCCAGCTGGGAGCAATCTACGCGCTGATCGCGCTTGGCTACACCATGGTCTACGGCATCGTGCGGCTCATCAACTTCGCCCACGGTGACTTCTTCATGGTGGGGGCCTACGCGTCCTACGCCGCCTTCTACATGTTCAACTTCTTCCTCCCACAGGGCAACGCGCATGGCCTTCGCCGTGCTCATCGTCGCCATGGTCGGCGGCGGCGCCTGGTCGCGCTGCTCTCCAACCAGTTCGCCTACAAGCCGCTGCGCTACAAGCCCAGGCTGTCGTCCCTGGTGACCGCCATCGGCGTGTCCATGCTGCTGGAATACCTGTTCTCCGCGCTGCCCTTCATCGGGCCCTCGCCCCGGGGCTTCCCGGAACTGCTCAAGAAGCACATGTACCTGCATCGGCGGTGCCGAGATCTCCAACTACGTGGTGATCGACCTGGCCGTCGCCGCGGTCCTCATGATCGGCCTCACCTACCTGGTCCGGCGCACCCCGCTGGGCAAGGCCATGCGCGCCGTGTCCCAGGACAAGGACGCCGCCAAGCTCATGGGCATCGACGTGGAGATGGTCATCGGCTTCACCTTCGCTCGTCGGCGGCGCGTTCGCCGGCGCGGCCGGCCTGCTGGCCGGCCTGACCTACCCCCGCATCCAGCCCTACATGGGCATCCTTCCCGGCCTCAAGGCCTTCATCGCGGCCGTGCTGGGCGGCATCGGCAACATCCCGGGCGCCGTGCTGGGCGCCTTCATCATGGGCCTCGCCGAGACCTTCGCCACCGCCTACAATTCGCTCCTCGGTGAAGGCATCGCCTTCGTCATTCTCATCGTCGTCCTCCTCCTGAGGCCGAACGGCATCCTCGGCGAAAAAACCGCCGATAAGATTTAGGGGAAAAGGCATGGATAAAATCAAACTTCCCCGTTTGCTGATCGCCGGCGCGATCTTCTATGTGGTCGTGCAGATCCTGATCCTCACGGGCATCCTCAACGGCTACTTCGTCGTCATCATCAACCGCTCCCTCATCTTCGTCATCCTCGCGGCCACCCTCAACCTCATCAACGGCATCACGGGGCAGTTCTCCCTGGGCCACATGGGGTTCGCCGCGGTGGGAGCCTACACCTCCGGCACCCTCACCACCATCATCTTCAAGCTGAACCCGCACGTCGTTCGTCGACAGCCTGATGTTCATCGGCGCCATCATCATCGGCGGGATCGGCGCAGCGGTGGTGGGCTTCCTCATCGGCTTCCCTTCGCTGCGGCTCAAGGGCGACTACCTCGCCATCGTGACCCTCGGCTTCGGCGAGATCATCCGCACCATCCTCAACAACATCGACTACGTCGGCGGGCCCCGCGGCCTGCTCGGCATCCCCAAGTTCTCCGGCTTCACCATCATCTTCCTGTTCACCTTCTTCACCATCGTGCTCCTGCGCAACCTGGTGCAGTCCTCCCACGGCCGGGCCATGCTGTCCATCCGCGAGAACGAACTGGCTTCCGAACTCTGCGGGGTCGACACCACCAGGTACAAGGTGCTCGGCTTCGTGATCGGCGCCTTCTTCGCCGGCATCGCGCGGCGGCCTCCTGGCCCACCTGCTGCAGATCGCCCATCCCACCCAGTACCGGCTTCTACGCCTCGGCCCTGATCCTGATCATGGTCTACGCGGGCGGCATGGGTTCCCTCACCGGCTCGATCATCGCGGCGTTCTCCCTCACCTTCCTCACCGAAGGCCTGCGGGTGGGCATCGACTGGCTGCGCGACTCGGTGGGCATCCCCATCGGCACGGAATGGACCATGGTGATCTACGCGCTCCTTCTCATCTTCATCATGCTGTTCAAGACCGAAGGATTCATGGGCATGCGGGAATCCAGGATCCTCATCATCGAGGAGAAGAACGTATGAGCGCTCCCCTCCTTTCCATCCAGGACATGACCCACTACTTCGGTGGGCTCAAGGCCGTCTCCAATTTCACCTTCGATGTGCCCGAAGGGGTCATCTACGGCCTGATCGGACCCAACGGCTCCGGCAAGACCACCACCTTCAACCTGGTCACCGGCATCTACACCCCCACCCAGGGCAAGATCCTGTTCGAGGGCGAGGACATCGTCGGCATCAAGCCCTACAAGATCGTGCAGAAGGGCATCGCCCGCACCTTCCAGAACCTGCGCATCTTCGGCAACCTGACGGTGCTGGACAACATCCGGGTGGCCCGCCACTTCACCTCCAAGGCCGGGCGTGTTCTCCTCCTTCCTGCGCCTGCCCAGCTTCCTCAAGGAGCAGGACGAGGTGCATCGACGAGGCCATGGACCTGCTCAAGCTGATGAACCTGGAGACGCGCGCCACGAGCCAGGCCAAGAACCTTCCCTACGGCGAACTGCGCCGCCTGGAAGTGGCCCGCGCCCTGGCCACCAAGCCCAAGCTCATCCTCCTGGACGAGCCCGCGGCCGGCATGAACCCCAAGGAGACGGAAGACCTCATGAAGCTGGTCCGGCGCGTGCGGGACGAGTTCAAGGTCACGATCTTCCTCATCGAGCACCACATGAAGTTCGTCACCGGCATCTGCGAGCGGGTGAAGGTCATCGATTTCGGCGAGACCATCGCCGAAGGCAAGCCTGAAGAAGTGGTCAAGGATGTCAAGGTGCTCGAGGCCTATCTCGGGCGGAAGGCGGTCGTATGCTGAAGGTAAGCAACCTCAAAGTCACCTATGGCCAGATCGCGGCCATCACCGACGTCTCCTTCGAAGTGCCCGAAGGCAAGATCGTCTGCCTGATCGGCGCCAACGGCGCCGGCAAGACCACCACCCTCCGGGCGGTGAGCGGCCTGGAAAAGCCCGCCGGCGGCTCGGTCATCTTCAAGGGCCAGGACATCACCGGCGTCCCGGCCCACCAGCTGGTGGCCCGGGGCATCTCCCACGTGCCCGAAGGCCGCAAGATCTTCCCCACCCTCACGGTGCGGGAGAACCTGGAAATGGCCGGATGGACCGTCAAGAGCAAGGCCGAAGTCCAGCGGCGCATGGAAGAAGTCTACGAGATGCTGCCGCGCATCAAGGAGCGCATCGGCCAGCTGGGCGGCACCCTCTCCGGCGGCGAGCAGCAGATGCTGGCCGTGGCCCGCGCCATGGTCACCGGCGGCGACATCCTGCTGCTGGACGAGCCGAGCATGGGCCTCGCCCCGGTGCTGGTGGACGAGATCTTCGACAAGATCGTCCAGATCAACAAGCGCGGCACCACCGTGCTGCTGGTGGAGCAGAACGCCACCGAGGCCCTGGAGATCGCCGATTTCGCCTACGTGCTGGAAGTGGGCTACACCACCATTTCCGGCCCGGCCAAGGAGATCGCCGCGGATCCCCGCGTGCGGGAAGCCTACCTGGGCGTTTAACCTTAGTTTGCAGTACAGAAAAAGCGGTGGAACGGGTGATCCGTTCCACCGCTTTTTTCGGGCCACGAACTACGGATTGACAGTGGTCCGGAAGACCTGCTTGCCGCCCTTGATCTCGATGATGACGGCGGACTTCACGGGATTGCGGTCGCTGTCGAACTTGACGTGGCCGGTCACGGTCTGGAGGTCGGTGGCCTGCATGGCGGCCTTGATCTTGTCGCCTTCGGTCGAGCCGGCGCGCTTGATGGCGTCCAGCATGACGTTGGTGGCGTCGTAGCCGAGGGCCGCGAGGGCGTCGGGAACGGAGCCGTACTTGGCCTGGTAGCTCTTCACGAAGGCCTGCACCATGGGGCTGGTGTCGTCCTGGGAGTAGTGGTTGGTGAAGAAGGTGCCTTCAACCGCCGCGCCGCCGACTTCCACGAGCTTGGGGGAATCCCAGCCGTCGCCGCCGAGCATCGGGCCCTTGAAGCCCAGTTCGCGCGCCTGCTTGGCGATCAGGGCCACGTCGTTGTAGTAGTCGGACACGTAGAGGATGTCCGGCTTGGCGGCGAGGACCTTGGTCAGCTGCGCCTTGAAGTCGGTGGTGCCGGTGGCGTGGCCTTCGTAGCCCACGACCTCGCCGCCCAGGGCGGTGAACTTGGCCTTGAAGAATTCAGACAGGCCCTTGGTGTAGTCGTTGCCCACGTCGAAGATGCAGGCGGCCTTCTTGAGCTTCAGGTCGTTGTAGGCGAACAGGGCGCCGACCGTGCCCTGGAACGGATCGATGAAGCAGACCCGGAAGATGTAATCGCCCACCTGGGTGACCTTGGGGTTGGTCGAGGAGGTGGAGATCATGGGGATCTTGGCGTTCTGGCAGATCGGCGCGCCGGCCAGGGAGCACTTGGACATGACGGTGCCGACGATGGCGACGGACTTGTCCTGCTCGATCAGCTTGGTGAAGACGGTGGCCGCCTCGGCGGGATCGCCCTTGTCGTCGGCGAAGGACATCTTGATCTGCTTGCCGTCGATGCCGCCCTTGGCGTTCCATTCGGCCAGCGCCATGTCCATGCCGTTGTGGGTGGAGGCGCCGAAGGTCGCGGCCTCGCCGGTGACCGGGCCCACGCCGCCGATCTTGATCTCCTTGGCGCCCTTGTCGCAGGCTACGAAGGTGCCGGCGACGAGAACGGCCATGGCCGCGGTGATTGCGAAGAGCTTCATGAAACCTCCTTGTGGGGTTGGGAAAGGGACGAGCCGACCATCCGCTATCCCGCCCGGGTGGGCGGGATGGGAAGGGAGAGCGTTGATGGACGCGCTTCCGGTGTGTCTGACAGCACCTGACGCGGCCTTGACAATGGACGTTTGAATCTGGATTAAGAGAATTTCATATTACTAGGCAAAGTCAAGGAAAATTCCACCCGGATGCGCGCCGGAGGCGCTCGGGAGGACCAGTCTACATGGCTTCGCGCCTGGCGATAAGGGCTTCCACGACGGTGGGGTCGGCCAGGGTGGTGGTGTCGCCCAGGTCGTTGTAGTTCTTGGAGGCGATGTTGCGCAGGATCCGGCGCATGATCTTGCCGGAGCGGGTCTTGGGCAGCCCGGAGGCCACCAGGATCAGGTCGGGGCTGGCGAACGGGCCGATGTGGTGGCGCACCTCGTTCTTGAGCTCGCCGATGAGTTCCTGGTTCTCCTCCCATTCCGCGTTGAGGATGACGAAGGCGAAGATGCCCTGGCCCTTGATGTCGTGGGGGTAGCCCACCACGGCCGCTTCGGCGCAGGCGGGATGGGTGACCAGGGCGCTCTCCACTTCCGCGGTGCCCAGGCGGTGGCCGGAGACGTTGACCACGTCATCCACCCGGCCGGTGATCCAGTAGTAGCCGTCCTCGTCCCGGCGGCAGCCGTCGCCGGTGATGTAGTAGCCGGGGAAGGGGCGCAGGTAGGTGTCGACGAAGCGGTTGTGGTCGTTCTGGATGGTCCGGGCCATGCCCGGCCAGGGGTGCTTGATGGCCAGCAGGCCCGACACCCCGTTGCCCTGCACCTCGTTGCCCTTGTCGTCCAGCACCACCGGCTCGACCCCGAAGAAGGGCAGGGTGGCCGATCCCGGCTTGAGCGGGGTGGCGCCCGGCAGCGGGCTGATGAGGATGCCGCCGGTCTCGGTCTGCCACCAGGTGTCCACGATGGGGCAGCGGCTTTCGCCGACCACCTCGTAGTACCAGCGCCAGGCCTCGGGGTTGATGGGCTCGCCCACGCTGCCCAGGATGCGCAGGGAGGAGCGGTCGTAGGGCTTGACGTACTTGTCGCCCTCCCGGGCGATGGCGCGGATGGCGGTGGGGGCGGTGTAGAGCTGGGTGATGCCCAGGCGCTGGACCATGTCCCAGTAGCGGCCGGCATTGGGATAGGTGGGGACGCTCTCGAACAGCACGGTCGTGGCGCCGTTGCAGAGGGGGCCGTAGACCACGTAGGAATGCCCGGTGATCCAGCCGATGTCGGCCACGCAGGCGTACACGTCGCCGGGGCGGTAGTCGAAGATGTAGCGGTGGCTCATGGCGACGTGCAGCAGGTAGCCGCCGGTGGTGTGGGCCACGCCCTTGGGCTTGCCGGTGGAGCCGGAGGTGTAGAGCAGGAACAGGGTGTCCTCGCTGTCCATGTGCTCGATCGGGCAGTACGGGCGCTCGCCGTCCATGGCCTGGCGCAGCCAGACGTCGTGCTGGGGGTAGAACGGGATCTTGTTGCCGGTGCGCTGGACGATGAACACGAACTTGACCGTGGGGCAGGCCATGACGGCCTCGTCCACGGTCCGCTTCAGCGGGATGATCTTGCCGCCGCGCAGGCCCTCGTCGGCCGTGATGACGGCCTTGGCCCGGGAATCGTTGATGCGGTCGCGCAGGCTCTCGGCGCTGAACCCGGCGAAGACGACGTTGTGCACGGCGCCGATGCGGGCGCAGGCCAGCATGGCGTAGACGGCCTCCGGCATCATCGGCATGTAGATGGCGACCCGGTCGCCCTTGCGGATCCCGTGGTGGCGCAGGACGTTGGCCAGGCGGCAGACTTCCCGCTGGAGCTCCCGGTAGTCCACCGAGCGGCCTTCGCCCGGGGTGTCCGCTTCCCATATCAGGGCCGTCTGGCTCCCCTTGGTGTTGACGTGGCGGTCCACGCAGTTGTGGCAGGCGTTGAGCCGGCCGTTGAGGAACCACTGGATCTGGCCGTATTCCCACTCGAATTCGCGCACCCGGCTGAAAGGATGGAACCAGTCGAGCTCCTTCCTGGCCTGCTCGTCCCAGAACGCCTCGGGCTCCTTGATGCTGCGCGCGTACATCCTCTGGTAGGCTTCGAGGGAAGCCACGTGGGCCCCATCGCGGCTGGCGGCGGAGGGGGGGTAGATGGTTTCGCGGAGTTCGCCTTCAGGGGGTTGGGACATGGACGCTCCATTCAAAGAAGGTGGGTGGTGGCGGAAAGCCTACTCCACTTTTGGAATTCAATGAACATATAGAATTCAAGGTTCCTTGGCGAACCGGTTTTCCCTAAACTTCGGGAATGGAGCCCCTCGCCCCGGCCGAACTCGCCATGCAGCTGCTCTTCAAGAAGCTGCACCCGCACCTGGAGGACGCCGCCCACGCCCTGGCGGCGGGCGCCTCCGGCGCCGCCCTGGAAAAGCTGCACCAGAAGCTGGTGAAGGCCTGCCTGGAAGCCTCCGGGGCGCTGGACGCCCTGGCCGGGCGGAGCGAAGGGGACCTGGCCGAGCTGCTCGAGACCCTTTCGGCCAACCTGCTGCCGGTGGGCGCCACCTACCGCCAGCAGCTCACCCTGGTCCAGCTCTGCCTGGAGGAGGCGCCCGGCGACCTGCTGGCGTTCACGCCGCCCGGGAGCGCGGCAGGGTCCGGATGGGGCAGGCGCATGGTGGATTTCCTCGCCCGGCTGGAGGATCCCGCCTACCAGGCGCACGCGCGCTGGGCGGCGGTGGACCCGGAGATCGGCGACGAGGCCAGGGACGACTGATTCAAGGCCCTTCCCGGTGGACTTGAGCAATAATGATCCGATCGTCCCGTTCCGGATCCAGGTTCGGACGGTTGGACCTTTCAATTCGCCGAGGACCCCATGGCCAGCATCATGATCGTGGACGACAGCCACCTTGCCCGCACGTTCACCGCCGCCTGCCTGCGCAAGCATGGCCACGAGGTGCAGGAGGTGGAGCCCACGAGCATCTTCGATGTGCTCAAGGCGGTGAAGGAGGCGTCCCCGGACCTGCTGATCATGGACTACCTCATGCCCGGTTGCCCCGGCACCAGCCTGGCGCGGGCCTGCCACGAGGACCCTGAGCTGAGCGCCATGCGCGTCCTCATGGTGACCGCGCACCACGACCAGGAGGTGAACCAGCGCCTCCAGAACCTGGGGGTGGCGGAGGTGATGTTCAAGCCGTTCGAGCCGCAGGCCCTGGTGGACAGGGTGGCGGCGCTGCTGGCCCGGCCGCTGGCGTAGGCGGCCGGACCTGGCATGACTGTGGCGTCCGTTGTCCCGGCCGTCGCGCCTGACGGTCGGCTTCGGGTCCCGTGCGGGTGCGCCGACCCACCGGTGCGTGAGAGCCTTGCCGCATGCTCGTCGGCTTCGCCTCCTGCGCGTGCGCCAAGGTCTCACGCTGGCCTTCCCCGCCTGGGGTGGGGGTTCCTTCGGTTGGCGGCACTGGGGCGAGGCGCCTGCTGTTTTGGAGGACGTGGGTCCCAGGGATGGCTGGTTTGAATTTGGGTTCAATGAAACGAAGACGAATCGATTCGGCCCTGGGGGGAAGGAGCAGCGTGGCCGCTTGCATCGCCCGGAGCGCAGCGAGGACGTTGCAAGCGGACCACGCGCCGGTGGGTCGGCGCAAATACCCGGAACCCGAAGCCCACCGCAAGGCACGACGGGCGGAACAACGGACGCCGCAGCAGATCTACCGGGACAGGCTCCTATTCGGGGGTGAGGACGGCGCGGTGCTTGTGGTAGGCGAACAGTTCGCCGAAGCGGCCCCAGCCCACGAGGATTTCGAACGTGGCCTCGGGGTCTTCCATGGGCAGCCGGGCGGTGATCTCCTGGATCACTTCCTCCTTGGACAGCTCGCCTTCCCGGAGTTCCATCAGGTCCTTCACCACCTGGAACAGCTTGAGTTCCAGCAGCTGCTTGCGCCAGAGATCTTTGCGCTCGTCCATGCCCGCCTGGACGAATTCCCTGCCCAGGTCGGTGAGGGCCACGGTGCGCTTGGGGGTTTCCACCAGTTCCAGCATCTCCAGGCCCTTCACGGTGCCCAGCACCTGCTCGAAGGGCACGTGGGTATGGCCGACCACCTGGAACAGGTCGCAGGAGCCGCCCTGGGCGTCCAGGTATTCCAGCAGGCCCAGCATGTTGGCTGGCTGGGCATCGGGCAGCGGCTCCACGATTTCCGGCTCGATCGAGGCTTCCATGGTGTCCACCTGGATGTCCGGGAGTTCGGTGCTGGTGATGATGTCGTGCAGGTCGTCCACCAGGCTTCAGGAACTCCGGAGAACGGATGTCCCGGGGCCTGGGCAGGGGGTTGTCGACGATGGTGCGGATCCGGCCCGGGTTGGCCGAAAGCACCACGATGCGGTCGGCCATGAAGGCCACTTCCTGGATGTCGTGGCTGACCATGAGGATCGACGAAGGGTTGCGGTCCTGGTCGGCCCAGATGTCCAGCACCTCGGCCCGCAGGCCTTCGGCGGTGAGGGCGTCCACCGCGCTGAAGGGCTCGTCCATGAACAGGATCTCCGGGTCCACCGACAGGGCCCGGGCCATGCCCACGCGCTGCTTCATGCCGCCGGACAGCTCGCGCGGGTACGCCTCCTCGAACCCTTCCAGGCCCACCATCTGGATGGCGGCCTGGGTGCGCTCGCTTGATCTCGGCCTGGTCCATGCCCTTGGCGCGCAGCACGCACTCCACGTTGGCCTCCACCGTCATCCAGGGGTAGAGGGCGAAGCCCTGGAACACGATGGCGACGCTGTCCAGGAGACCCTCATGGTGCTTGCCGTGGTAGAAGACCTGGCCCTTGCTGGGCTCGATGAGGCCGGCGACGATGCGCATGATGGTGGACTTGCCGCATGCCGGACGGCCCGATCAGTGCAGACGAATTCCTTCCGCCTGATGCTCAGGTTGATGTCCGCAAGCACGCGCAGGGGCGGGCCGTTGCCGCGGTCGAAGGATCTTCTGGATGCCCCGCAATTCGAGGATGACCTCGCCATCGGCCCGCCTGGGGGCAAGGACGGGCTGGGCGGAAGGGCTGGTCTTCACCCCGAGGGCAGTGCCGTCGGTGCTGGGGTTGTTCATGGGTGCCTCACTTGTCGAGGGTATAGCGGGTGAATGCCAGACGATAGAGCCGCTTCCAGACCAGGCGGTTGAAGACCACCACCATGGCCGACATCAGGAGGCAGCTCGGCGGCCAGCAGGGTCAGGTTGCGGTCGTAGGCCGCCTTGCTGATGGTGGCTCCCAGGCCGAAGGTCAGGAGAGCGTCTGGCCCTTGATCTGGTAGTATTCCGCGACGATGCTGGCGTTCCAGGCGCCGCCGGCGGCGGTGACCCAGCCGGTCACCAGGTAGGGGAAGCTGGCGGGCAGGTAGACCCGGTGAACCGCTGCCAGCGGGTGAAGTGGAAGCAGGTGGCGGCTTCGCGCATGTCGCTGGGGATGGCCATGGCGCCGGCGATGACGTTGAACAGGATATACCATTGGGTACCCAGCAGCATCAGGACCACGCAGCCGTAGTTGAGCCCTATCCCCTGGCTGGCCATGAGCAGGATCACGACGGGGAACAGCATGGGCGCGGGGAACGACGCGGCCACCTGGACGATGGGCTGGAAGAACCGCGACATGCGGTCGGAAAGCCCGATCGCCAGTCCCGCGGGCACGGCCCAGAGGGTGCCGATGATGGAGGAGGCCAGCACCCGGGCCATGGTCACCCCGCCGGCCTTGCCGAGTTCGAACCAGGTGCCGCGGCTGATCCCGGTGAGGAACCTGACCAGGGCCACCGAGCCCCAGACGACCAGGGCCATCAGCACCACGAGGGCCAGGTTGGCCAGCCAGCGGGAACCCTTCTGCGCGGCCTGGACCGCCGCGGGGGTGCGCGGCACGGCCGCGCCCGCGGCGTTGGCCCGGGCGAGCCTGCGCTGGGTCCATTTGTACGCCACGAAGCGGACCAGCCGGGAACGGCGCAGGATCTTGAGCAGCCAGCTGTGGGGCGGGTTGCCCTGGCTGGTGTCCTCGATCCGGAAGCGCTGGGCCATCACCACCACCGGCCGCCAGAGCATCTGGTCCAGGAACACGATCATGACGATCATGGCGATGACGGAGTAGATCATGGCCGGGGCGCTGCCCTTGTCCACCGCCACGCTCATGTACGAGCCCAGCCCGGGCAGGCGGAAATCCTGGTCGCCCAGCTGGAAGGCCTCGGTGATCATCAGGAAGAACCAGCCGCCGGCCATGCTCATCATGCTGTTCCAGACCAGGCCGGTGGTGCCGAACGGCAGCTCCACCCACTTCAGGCGCTCCCACCAGTTGAAGCCGTAGGTGGTGGCGGCCTCGTGGAATTCCGCCGGCACCGTCTTGAGGGAGTGGTAGAGGCTGAAGGTCATGTTCCAGGCCTGGCCGGTGAAGATCATGATCACCGCCGCCAGTTCCAGCCCCAGGTTGCTCCTGGGGAACAGCACCACCAGGGCCAGCACCAGGCCGGGCATGAAGCCCAGCACCGGGATGCTCTGCAGGATGTCCAGGATGGGGATCAGCAGCTTTTCCGCCCGGTCGTCCTTGGCGGCCCAGTAGGCGTAGACCAGGGTGAAGGCCAGGGACATCACGTAGGCCGCCAGGCCCCGCATCATCGAGAAGAAGGTGTAGCGCGGCAGGGCCCAGGGCGAGAGGTCGATCTCCACCACCGGCCGATGCACGCCGGTCCACTGCCGGCCCACGATGACCAGTCCGTACACCATCGCCATGAGCCCCAGGACGACGATCGCATCCATGAAGACGCGCCGGCGGCGCAGGGGCAGAAGCACCGTGTTCGCCGGCTGCCAGACCGTTTCGATGAACTGGTTGAACATGGTCGGTGTCCTGGGAGGGGCTGGGGAAAATGGGGCCTTCGGCGGCTCGGGGGCGCATTCATTCTTTCATGAGTCGGGTAACGGGATTGTGAAATGATGGGCCCCCTGCCCTAGAATGGTACGCAAGCGGAGATGAGCGATGGACACACGCGGGATGGGGTTCAACACCAAGCTTGTGCATGCCGGCATACCCGACGATCCCCTCGGAAGCGTGACCACCCCGATCTACCAGACCTCCACCTTCGCCTTCCGCAATGCCCGCCAGGGCGCCGAACGCTTCGCCGGCACCGCGGACGGGTTCATCTACACCCGCATCGGCAACCCCACCACGGTCGCCCTGGAGCAGAACGTGGCGCAGCTGGAGAACGGGTTCGGCGCGACGGCCACCGCCTCGGGCATGGGCGCCGTCTCCACCGCCTACATGGCGCTGCTCGGCCAGGGCGACCACATGGTCAGCACCGCCGTCGGTCTACGGGCCGTCCCGGGTGCTCATGGAAAAGCACATGGGCCGCTTCGGGGTGGAATCCACCTTCATCGACACCACCGACCTGGGCCTGCTCGAGCGCACCATCCGGCCCAACACCAAAGTGGTCTACGTGGAATCCCCGTCCAACCCGGCCATGCTCGTGACCGACCTGCGGGCCGCGGCCGGGATCGCCCACGCCAGCGGCGCCCTGCTGGTGGTGGACAACACCTTCGCCAGCCCGTACCTGCAGAAGCCGCTCGACCTGGGGGCCGACGTGGTGCTGCATTCGGTGACCAAGTTCCTCAACGGCCACGCCGACGTGGTGGGCGGCGTCCTGGTCGCCAAGACCGAGGCGCTCTACCGAGCAGCTGCGGGCCATGGTGGTGATCATGGGCTGCAATATGGACCCGCACCAGGCCTCCCTGGTCAGCCGGGGCCTCAAGACCCTCGCGATCCGGATGGAGCGGGCCCAGGCCAACACCATCGAGATCGCCAAGTGGCTGGAGCGCCACCCCAAGGTGGAATGGGTCAGCTACCTGGGCCTGCCCAGCCATCCGCAGTACGAACTGGTGCGCCGGCAGATGTCCGGCCCGGGCGCCATGATCTCGTTCGGGGTGAAGGGCGGGGTGGAGGCCGGCGCCCGGCTGATGGATTCCGTCAGGCTGGCGGCCCTGGCGGTGTCCCTGGGCGGAGTGGAGACCCTGATCTGCCACCCCGCCTCCATGACCCACGCCAGCATGGGCCCGGCGGCGCGCCTGGAGGGCGGCGTATCGGACGGCCTTGTGCGCTATTCCGTGGGCATCGAGGACCTGGCCGACCTGATCGCCGACCTCGACCAGGCGCTGGCGCAAGTTTAGAAAGAATTTCATTTCAAGCTTTTCTCCGCGGCCTCCGCGAGTCCTCCGCGTCTCCGCGTCCAATAGGCTTCAGACATGTGTCGGCGCATATCCTTTTGGCGCCGACACACCCATACAGCCAATTGGACGCGGAGACGCGGAGGACTCGCGGAGGCCACGGAGAAAAATGATTCTGGGAATGGATTGTTTCTTCAGTCCGCCAAGGTCGAGAGGTCTCCGGGATCTTCGCCCATCGCCAGCGCCTTCAGGTAGCGGCGGACGATCTTGCCGGAGCGGGTCTTGGGCAGGCTGGCGACGATGTCGATTTCCGAAGGCGTGGCGATGGGACCGAGGTCCTGGCGCACGTGGTCCTTCAGCGAGGCGATGAGGCCGGGGCCGGACGCGAGGCCCTGGCGCAGCACCACGTAGGCCTTGATCCGCTCGCCCTTGAGGCTGTCGGGCAGGCCGATCACGGCGGCTTCGGCCACCGCCGGATGGCGGGCCAGGGCGCCTTCCACGTCGGCGGTGCCGATGCGGTGCCCGGCGACGTTCATGACGTCGTCCGACCGCCCCAGCACGGCGAAGTAGCCGTCCCGGTCGCGCACGGCGATGTCGCCGGCGGTGTAGACCCCGCCGGGGATCTGGTTCCAGTAGCGCTCGTAGCGGGGGTGGTCGTTCCAGATGGTGCGCATCATGTAGGGCAGGGGCTTGCGCAGGATGAGCAGGCCGCCGTGGCCGTCGGGCACGGGGTTGCCCTGGGGGTCCACCACTTCGGCGGAAACCCCGGGCATGGCCTTGCCCACTTTGCCGGGACGGCCGTCGAAGGTGGGCAGGGTGCCCAGCACCGGGGCGGCGATCTCGGTCTGCCACCAGTTGTCCACCACCATGCCGTCGCTCTGGCCGGCCAGGTATTTCTGGGCCCAGGCGTGGGCCTCGGGGTTGAGCGGCTCGCCGGCGCAGGCGATCAGGCGCAGGCGCGTCAGGTCATACTTGGACGGGGCCTCGGGGCCGTGGCTCATCCACATGCGCACCGCGGTGGGCGCGGTGAACATGATGTTGACCCCGAACCGCTCGCACAATTCCCAGGTCACATCGGCGCTGGGGTAGTCGGGCACGCCCTCCCGGCAGAACACCGTCGCGCCGCAGGACAGCGGGCCGTAGACGATGAAGGAGTGGCCCACGATCCAGCCGATGTCCGAAGTGCTCCAGTAGATGTCGCGGTCGGTGATCTGGTAGAAGGCCTTGGCCAGGTAGGTCACGCCCACGAGGTAGCCGCCGGTGGTGTGCACCACGCCCTTGGGGGTGCCGGTGGTGCCGGAGGTGTACAGGATGAACAGGGGATCCTCGGCGTCCATGGGCTCGGGCTCGAAGTGGATGCCGCGCGCCTCCTGGATGTCGTAGAAATCGTGCTCGCGCTCGGATTCGAAGCTCACGGGCGCGTCGCCCGGGCGGGAGCCGCGCCGGTGCACGATGACGTGGTCCACGAAGATCAGGTCCATCACCGCCTCGTCCACGGTGGGCTTGAGCGCCACCTTCTTGCCGCGGCGGAAGGTGTAGTCGGAGCAGATCACCACCTTGGCGTGGCAGTCCTCGATGCGGGCGCGCAGCGCCTGGGTGCCCATGCCGGCGTAGACCACGGAGTGGATGGCGCCCATGCGGGCGCAGGCCAGCATGGAGATCACCCCCTCGGGCGTCAGGGGCATGTAGATGATCACCCGGTCGCCCTTGACGACGCCCAGGCGCCTGAGCGTGTTGGCCAGGCGGTTGACCTCGCGGTAGAGCCGGCCGTAGGTGTAGGTCTGCTCCTCGCCGTCCTCGCCCACCCAGATGAGGGCGGCCTTGTTGCGCCGCTCGGAGTAGACGTGGCGGTCGATGCAGTTCACGGTCACGTTCAGCTTGCCGCCCACGAACCACTCGTGGCGCGGCGGGTCGAACCGGCTGACCTCCTGGAACGGCTCCATCCATTCCACCAGCTTGGCCTGCTCGGCCCAGAAGGCGTCGGGCTCCCGCTCGGCGTGGGTGCGCTCGACGCCGTCGTTGGCGAGGTAGGCCATCGCGGGACAGCCATACCGGCGCGGGGATGACGTTCTCGTCCTTCTGCAGGCGCATGATCGTGGCCTGCTGGGATTCGCTCAGCACCGGCGCGGTCGCGTGCCCGGTTTCAGCTGCGCTGCGGGTTCCGTCAGTCGTCATGCCCTACCCCCGTCGAATCAGGACCGCCCTCCCTGGGCGGATGCGACGATCCTAGGAAGGTTTTCGGACATGTCGATCTTTATTTTTGGGAGGATGTTCGAGTTTCCATACCGCCTGGCCGCTGAGGGCGTCGCCGGCGGTCGGCGGGCGGGAGGCCGGGTGACAATAGTCAGGTCACTCGTGGGAGTCAAACGAGGAATGTTCCGGTTCCTCCAGGTCATCCCGCTGGCCGCTGCCATGGGTCTGGACCAGGGGCTCATTGAGCCGCTTGCGGATCCGGTGCAGCTCGTGCTTGTCGTAGGGCATGACGATCCTGGGCTTGTTGTGGACCAGCTGGAACCCGTGGATCTGCTGGTAGAAGTCCAGGTGGTGGTGGTTGATGGTGCTTTCGATCATGCGGTGCCGGGACAGCTCGGAACGGTGGATGAGGTTGCGCAGGTTGTCGTTCTCCGGGGCCACCAGGCAGGTGTAGAAGATGTATTTGACCTCGAAGATGGTGAGCTGGGACATGAGGATGCGCCAGTAGCGCTGGCGGTCCTGGGATTCGGGCAGCTCGTGCTCGATCTGTTCCAGGAGGCATTCCAGGGTCCCGAGGTAGCGGGTCTGCCGGCTCAGGATCCGCTGGGTCTCCAGGAACAGCTTCAGGAAATACACCTTCTTGTCCTCCGGGTCCTCGGTGTCGAGGAAGTGGCTGTAGCGCTGCATGGAGGCGTGCAGCTTGCGGATCAGGAAGATCAGGGCGGCGACGCCGTCGTGCTCGGCGTGGGTCTTGTGGTCGATGATCTTGATGTCGTCCAGGTTCTGCCGGTAGTACCCGAGCAGCCGGTAGAACGAGTCCTCGAACCGCTCCTTGCGGAAGGTCTCCTTGGATTCGGCCAGCTCATGGCGCTGCAGGTAGATGGTCAGGATCAGCCCGGCGAAGGCGGAGCCGGAGAAGATGGTGTTGATGACGCCGAAGCTTTCGCCGAACACCCCGGACCGGGCCAGCGAAAAGTCCCGGATCGGCCAGTTGACCCATACGATCAGCGCGCCGTACAGGAAGGTCACGCCGATCACGGCGCTGAACAGGGCCAGGGCGATCCGGTTGAACTTCATGGCGAATCCTTCGCAGGGGCTGGCTGGGGATGTAGATCCTACCACCATGATCCATCCGCCGCCGCCCGCGACCCGGGCTGGGTTATGCTCGATCAGCAGTTCGCGACGCAACCGGACCTTCGGCAGGGGCAGGCATGGTCAAGGGACCCACATTCTTCTCGCCGCCGGGGGGCACGCAGCGCCCGCGTCCCGGCCCGGAGGTGGCGGCGCGGGTCCTGGAGGCGAAGGTCGCGCTGATGTACCGCCGGCTGCCGGCCGGCCTGGCCATGGGGCTCGCGGTCTGCGCGGCGATGGTCTTCCTGTTGTCGGGCCAGGACGCACGGGGCGGCTTCATGGTATGGGCCCTGGCCAATGTGCTCCTGGCGATGCTGCGCTTCGCGGACATCCTGGCCTTCGCCCGCGGGCCCCGGGATCCGGCGGCGGTGCTCCGGCACAGGGACCGGCTGGTGCTGGCCGCGGCCGCCATGGGCGCGCTCTGGGGCATGCTGCCCTGGTTCCGCTTCCCGCCCGCGCCCCTGTACCAGATGGTCCTCACCGTGGCCGCGGCCGGCATGGCCGGCGGCGGGATCATCTTCCTCTCGCCGCTGCACCGGGCCTACGCCGCCTACGTGGTGGCGCTCATGGCGCCGCTCTGCGTGCGCCTGCTGGCCGGGGGCACGCCGCTCCAGGTGACGATCGGCTGCCTCGGCTTCATCTACATCCTGGCCATGCTGTTCGCCTCGGCCAGGAACGCCCGGTGGATGGAGGACGCCCTGACGGCTTCGTTCGAGAACGAGGGCCTGGTCGGCCGGCTCCAGGCGGCCAACGCCAGCCTGGAAAGGCAGGTGGCGGAGCGCACCCAGAGCCTTTCCGAGGCCATCGCCCAGCTCACCGACGGGCTCCGGGGCAAGGAGCTGGAACGGCAGCGCGCCGCCCAGAGCGACGCCGAGCACATGAACCTGCTCCAGGCGATCAATGAGGGCTTCGGCCACGTGGACGCCCGGGAGGTCTTCCTGTTCGCCAACCCGGCGGCGGAGAAGATCTTCGGCGTGGCGCCCGGGGCCCTGGTGGGGCGCTCCCTGCTGGAGTTCGTGGACCCGGACACCGCCGCCATGATCCAGCGGGAGACCCGGGACCGGCTCGAGGGCCAGAGCAACCGCTACCTCTGCCCCATCACCCTGGACGATGGTCGCGGCCGCCTGCTGGAGGTCAAGGCCTCGCCGCTGCACGACGCCCAGGGCGCGTTCATCGGCGCCACCGGGGTGTTCGAGGACATCACCGAGCGCAGGCTAGCCGAGGCGCGCAGCCGCCAGCTGGAAGCCGAGCTGCACCACGCCCAGAAACTGGAGAGCATCGGCAGCCTCGCCGGCGGCGTCGCCCATGACATGAACAACATCCTGGGCGCGGTCCAGGCCATCGTCCAGACCCTCCGGCAGAAGCACCCGGGCCAGGGCGGGCTGCTGGCCGACCTGGAGATCATCGACCGGGCCTCCACCCGGGGCCGCAATCTGGTGCGGGGCCTGACCCGGTTCGTGCGCAAGGAGCTGGAGGAGCCTGAGATCCTTGACCTGAACGACCTGGTGCGGGAGGAAGTGGCGCTCCTGGGCCGCACCACCCTGCAGAAGGTCGTGCTCGCGATGGACCTGCAGGAGCCGCTGCCGGCCGTGATGGGGGAGCGCGGCGCGCTGGGCGGGGTGCTCATGAACATTTGCGTCAACGCCATGGACGCGATGCCGGAAGGGGGCAACCTCACCGTGCGCACCCGCGGCCTGCCGGGCGGCGAGGTCGAGCTCCAGGTGGAGGACACCGGCAAGGGGATGCCGTCCGACGTGCTGGACCGGGCGATGGAGCCCTTCTTCACCACCAAGGGCATCGGCAAGGGCACGGGACTCGGCCTGTCGATGGTCTATGCAGCGGTCAAGGCCCACGGCGGCACGGTGAGCCTGCATAGCGAGGTGAGCCGGGGCACCAGCGTCCGAATCCGGCTGCCGGCGGTGGCCAGGGAGGCCTGCCTCCCCGAGCCGGCCGCGCCCAGCGCCGTCCGGAGTCCGCCGCTGCGCATCCTGCAGGTGGATGACGACGAGCTGATCCTGGCCAGCATCCCCCGCCTGCTGGAGCTCCAGGGCCATACCGTCACCTCAGCCTGCAGCGGCCAGGAGGCGCTGGACCGCCTGGGCGAGGGCCTGGCGGTGGACCTGGTCATCCTCGACCTCAACATGCCCGCCATGAACGGCTTGGAGACCCTGCAGCACCTGCGCGACCTGCGCCCCGGGCTGCCGGTGCTGCTGGCCACCGGCTTCCTGGATCCCGCGACCGAGGCGCAGCTCAAGCAGTTCGGCAACGCCCTGAGCATCACCAAACCTTTCTCGATTCAGGAAATGGATGGCATGCTCCGAAGAATCGCCGTCATGGCCGCCCAGACCCCGGAGTCCGCATGAGCACCCGGTTCCTGTTCGCCCTCGTCCTCGCCGCCCCCCTGGCCGCCCAGCCCCCGGGGCCTTACGGGGCCTGGACCCTGGCCTCGGCCCCGGACCTGACCAAGGTCATCGAGGCGGCCACGGCCCCCATGAACTTCATCTTCCGGCCCATCGCCCGTTCCCGCCTGGAAAAGACCAACGAGGTCTACCCGACCATCCGGATCGAAGCCGAGCCCGGCGGCGTCGCCATCCAGTACGGCGAGCGCCGGCCCCAGCACCTGCCCGCCGACGGCCGGTCGGTGCCCTGGACCCGGGAGGACGGCGAGACGTTCATGGTTTCCGTCCGGCTGGAACCGGATGGCCTGGTGCAGGTCTACCAGGCCAAGGACGGGCAGCGGACCAACGTGTTCCACCTGGATCCCGCCAGCCACACCCTGACCCTGAACGTCACCGTCACCAGCCCGAGGCTGCCCGGCCCGGTGACCTACGCCATCACCTACCGCTAGCGACGTGCGCGTTCCGCCCGTCGCGCCTTGCGGTCGACTTCGGGTTCCGGGTTCTTGCGCCGACCCATGGGTGCGTGGTCCGCTTGCAACGTCCTCGCTGCGCTGCGGGCGATGCAAGCGGCCACGCTGCTCCTTCCCCCCGGGGACGAGTCGATTCGTCTTCGTTTCATAGAACAAAATTCAAAGCAACCATCATGGGACCCTGGGCATTCCAGGGATCGGTCTCCTCGCCCCCCTGCCGCCAACCGAAGGAACCCCCAACCCAGGCGGGGAAGGGGCAGCGTGAGACCTTGGCGCACCCGCAGGAGGCGAAGCCGACGAGGCTGCGGCAAGGCTCTCACGCACCGGTGGGTCGGCGCAAAAACCGGGGACCCGAAGCCGACCGGAAGGCACGACGGGCGGAACAACGGACGCTGCCGCAAGGCTAGAACAGGCTGGCGCCGTCCATTTCCATCGGCTGGTCCAGCACCCATCAACTTCAGCAGGGTCGGCGCCACGTCGGCCAATGCGCCGCCGGCGCGCAGCTGGGTCGCCTCGAAGCCCGGCGGCCACCAGGACCGCGGGCACCGGGTTGAGGGTGTGGGCGGTGTGCGGGTTGCCCTTCTCGTCGCGCATGCACTCGCAGTTGCCGTGGTCGGCGGTGACCAGCAGGGCGCCGCCCGCGGCCAGGGTGTGGGCCGGCGATCTGGCGGATGGCGTCGTCCACCACGGCGCAGGCGCTGGCGGCGGCGGACAGGTCGCCGGTGTGGCCGACCATGTCGGGGTTGGCCAGGTTGCACACCAGGAAGCGGTACTGGCCGCCGTCGATGGCCTTGCACCAGGCCGCGCACCACCTCGTGGGCGCTCATCTCAGGCTGCAGCTCGTAGGTGGCGCACCTTGGGCGAGGGCACCAGGACCCGGTCCTCGCCGGGGAACGGCTCCTCCCGGCCGCCGTTGAAGAAGTAGGTCACGTGGGCGTACTTCTCGGTCTCGGCGGTGCGCAGCTGCTTCCAGCCGCGGGCGGCCACCAGCTCGCCCAGGATGTTGGCCAGGTTCTGGGGCGGGTAGGCGACCGGACGTACGGCTCCAGGTCCTTCTCGTAGGCGGTGAAGGTGACCAGGCGCACCTTGGGCCGCCGCTGCCTGCCTGAAGCCGTCGAAGCCGGGCATCGACCAGGGCGTGGCACAGCTCCCGGGCCCGGTCGGCGCGGAAGTTGAAGAAGATGACCCCGTCGCCGTCCGGCGATGGGCTGGAAGCCGCCCAGCCGGGTGGGGGTGACGAACTCGTCGGTCTCGCCGCGGCCGTAGGCGGCCTTGATGCCGGCCTGGGCGTCCTCGGCCTCGGATTCGGCCACGCCGTCCACCAGCAGCTTCCAGGCGCGCTCCACCCGGTCCCAGCGCTTGTCCCGGTCCATGGCGTAGTAGCGGCCGCAGAGCGAGCCGATGGTCACCAGGGGGCAGCCGCGCAGCTGGAAGGCCAGCCACTGCAGGTAGCCGTCGGCGCTCTTCTGCTCGGTGTCGCGGCCGTCCAGGAAGGCGTGGATGGTGGTGGGCACGCCCGCGGCCTGGGCCCACTGGGCCAGGGCCACCAGGTGGTTCTGGTGGCTGTGCACGCCGCCGTCGGAGACCAGGCCCATGAGGTGCAGCCGGCCGCCCGAGTCCTTGAGCTCCGCGAGCAGGTCGGCCATGGCCGGGTTGTCCCGGAAGGTGCCCTTGCGGATGGCGGCGTCGATGCGGGTGAGTTCCTGCCACACCACCCGGCCGGCGCCCAGGTTCATGTGGCCCACTTCGGAGTTGCCGAACTGGCCCTCGGGCAGGCCGACGCCCTCGCCCCCCGCCTGCAGCTGGGTGGCGGCGTAGCGGCGGCGCAGATCGCTAGAGGTGGGTCATGCCGGCCACGAAGGTGGCGTCGAAGGCGTTGCGGGGGCCGTCGCCGAAACCGTCGAGGATGAGGAGGGTGATGGGGCCTGGGATCATGTTCATCATTCCTGTTGGATTCCTGGGGATTCCTGGGGACTTCGGGGGACTCCGGGGCCGGGCTTTGCCCGGGCGTGGAGTGGGGGTGTGGGGATGAGACGCATGCGTCGAATCAGAGCGCACATTATTCTTGCGCGGTCCCCCCAAAGTGGCATTAGGGCACCTGCTCCCCGTGGGGGTTGCAGAGGAGGAACAGCACGGCCATGCGCACCGGCACGCCGTTGGTGACCTGGGGCAGGATCAGGCTGTTGGGGCCGTCCGCCACCTCCGAGGTGATCTCCACGCCCCGGTTGATGGGGCCGGGATGGAGCACGGCCACGTCGGGCTTGCACAGCTTCATGCGGGCCGCGTTGAGCTGGAAGAAGCGGGCGTATTCGCCCTGGCCGGGGATGAAGGCGCCGGTGCCCCGCTCGAACTGGCAGCGCAGCATCATGACGGCGTCCTGGCTGGGCAGGACGGCCTCCAGGTCGTGGCTGATCGCCACGCGCGGGCCAGGTGTCCTGGATGCCCTCGGGGATGAGGGTGGGCGGGCCGACCAGGGTCACCTCGGCGCCCATCTTGGTGAGCAGCCAGAGGTTGGAGCGCACCACCCGGCTGTTGCGGATGTCGCCGACGATGGCGATGCGCAGGCCTCGAAGCCGGCCGAAGCGCTTGCGCAGGGTGTAGGCGTCCAGCAGGGCCTGGGTGGGGTGCTCGTGGGCGCCGTCGCCGGCGTTGACGATGCTCGCCTTCATGTGCCGGGCCAGCAGCGCGTGGGCGCCGGGGGCGGAGTGGCGCATGACGATCAGGTCCGGGCGCATGGACTCGAGGTTCAGGGCGGTGTCGATCAGCGTCTCGCCCTTGCTGAGCGAGCTGGTGTCGGCGTCGAAGTTGATGATCTCGGCCGACAGGCGCTTCTCGGCGATCTCGAAGCTGTTCCGGGTGCGGGTGGAGTTCTCGAAGAACAGGTTGACGATCAGCCGCTTGCGCAGGGCCGGCACGATCTTGATCTCGGGCCGTTCGCAGACCTCCTCGAAGCCCCGGGCCTGGTCCAGGATGGCGGTGATGTCCTGCGGGCTCAGCGGCTCGATGCCGAGCAGATGGCGGTGGGGAAAGAGGTAGCGTTCAGTCGGCATGTCAGGCGCGCGCCTCCAGGAAGACGCCGTCCACCCCGTCGACTTCCGTCATCTTGACGGAAACGCGCTGGCCAGGGGGCACGTCCAGCTTCAGTCCCATGAAATCCGGCTGGATCGGCAGCTGCGCGCCCGCCCCGGTCGGCCAGAACCGCCAGCCAGATCCGGTCGGGCCGGCCGTGGTCCAGCAGCGCGTCCATGGCCGCGCGGATGGTGCGCCCGGTGAAGATCACGTCGTCCACCAGCACCACGGTGCGGTCCTTCAGGGTGAAGGGGATCTCGGTGGGGCGCACGATCGGGCTGCCCGCCAGCTCGGACAGGTCGTCCCGGTACAGGGTGATGTCCAGGGCGCCCAGGGGGATCTCCTTCTGCAGGATGTCCTCCAGCATGACCGCCAGGCGCTCGGCCAGGAACAGGCCGCGGGTGCGGATGCCCAGCAGGGCCAGGTTCTCGTTGTTGCCGAAGGCGGCCACGATCTCCCGGCATAGGCGCTGGAGGTGCACTTCCATCTGCCTGGCGTCGAGCAGGCATGGCGCTGGATGGTCTGGCATGGCTTCCTCCCGTGGCGACTCTTCCGATCCAGTGTATCGGATGCCCCGCCGTTTGGGCGCCCAGGGCTTGGCCCCTGCCGGGAAAGGCGCCTAATCCGAGATCAGCGCGCGCAGTTCGTCGTTGCCGAAGTCGGAACTGCAGGAGATCACCACCGCGCAATGGCCGGGCTGGCTGGCGGGCAGGTCCACCTGGGCGGAGAAGAGGCCGTCGGCGTCGGTCTTGCCGCTGGCCAGGGTGCCGGCCTTCTTGAAGCTGGAGATGAGCCGGACCGCCACGTCGGCCCCGGGCACCGGGCCCTGGCTGATGCACAGCCGGGCCCGGACGCTGAAGGTGAAGGTGCGGCCGAACACCGGCTGGATGGCCCGGTCCAGGACCAGCTCCAGCGTATCGGTGTCGCCTTCGTGGGCCAGGTATTCCAGGATGGCCTGGTCCAGGGGGCGGTCGGTGAAGACCTTCTGCTCCGCCGCCTGGGGGTCGCTGGGCGTGGTGTCGTACTTGCCGTTCTTGATGTCCCGGATGATGGACTTGTGCTGCTCGTCCATGCGCGCCTGGATGACCTGGTCCTGCACCATCGGGTCGGCCAGGAGGTCCTCGTAGGTGCCGCGGTAGCTGTCCAGGATCTCGCCGCCCAGGTAGATCAGCGTCTCGATCTTGGGGTTGCCGACGCCCTTGTCCTCGGTCTGCACGTGGAAGACCCGGTTGCCGTGGCGGACGTCGCTGTTGTATCCCGTGATCACGGCGCTTCCTGCTGGCGCACGCGCTCCGCCAGCTCCGGCATGATCTCCCAGGCGATCTCGCGCAGCACCTGGTCGCCCAGGCGCTCCACGACGGCCCTGGACAGGCGGTCCATGAGGGCCGGGTCGGCCAGCAGGGCGGCGAGGGGATCCGCGCCCACGGCTTCCGGGGCGGGATGCGCCGCTTCGGCCGCGGCCTGGTCCAGTTCCAGGCCCGCGGCCGGCGCGGGCGTCCGGACCTCAGGGAACGCCTCGGGGGTGACGGGCGGCTCGAGAAGGTCGGAAAGGGTGATGAGTTCAGGCAGCTCGGCCGATAGGCCCGCACCCGGGGACGGAAGCGGCGCCTCGGCCTGGAAGGCCGGATGCCCGTGCCCGCCCATGCCCATTCCGACCATGGCGTCGGTCTCGTCGGACCAGTCGATCGGCTCGACCTTTTCCAGGCCGCCGGACAGGGCGTGGGCTCCGGGGCCGAAGGGCTGGTCCAGGGCGGGGCCCAGGTCCGGCAACTGGTCGGCGTACTCCGGGGCGGCGTCCATGGCCTCCTCGGGCAGGGTGTCGGTCAGGAGGAATTCGGGGACGCTGAATTCGGGCGCCTGCGCGGCTTCCGGGGCGGACTCCGCATGGGCGGACCCCGCATGGGCGGACCCCGATGCGTCCGGCAGGGTGCCGGTGGGGAAGGTGAGGCCCTGGAGGCTTTCCAGGTCCAGCTCCTCCAGGTCGAGCGGCTCGGCCTCGGGGGTACCGGGAAGCCCCTGCCCGGGCAACTCAGGCACCGCAGTCTCCGCAGTCTCCGCATTCTCCTCGATGGCGAGGTCCTCGGGTCCGAGCAGCAGCAGGTCGTCTTCCTCCTGGTGCCTGAGCTCCTCGGGCACGCGCAGGGCCGGCCGGGTCAGGAACGGGGATGGTTCGGGCTCGGGCTCGGGCTCGGGTTCGGGTTCGGGCGGCGGCGGCACCGGGGTCTCCATCAGGCGCCGGACGCGCTCGCCCAGGTCGCGCAGCTCCACGGGCTTTTTCAGGAAGCCCTGGATGGGCGCCAGGCGGAGCCGCTCGGGGTCGACGACGTCCAGGACTCCGGCCATCATGGCCACGGGCATCCGCGCGGTGGCCTCGTGCTGGCGCAGCCGCTGGAGCAAAGCCCAGCCGTCCATGCCCATCATCGAAGTGTCGAGCGAGCGCCACGTCGAAGTGGTCGCCCTTGTGGACCATGGCCATGGCCTGGGCGCCGGATCCGCAGGAGACCAGTTCCACATCGCTGGCGGCCAGCAGGGTTTCAGCGATCTTGTGGATGCTGGGGTTGTCGTCCACGAGGAGAAGACGGGGCATAAGGGACCTCGGGATGCCAGAGTAGAATGAAAAGGCTGCGCTAACGCTAACAGATGTCCTAGCGCAATTTAAGGGCCTTTCGGACCGACTTCAGCCTTCCGGTCGGCTGCAGGCGCTCCAGGATGGCGCGGTCGCCGACCCAGACCCAGGCCACGGCCGAGGCTTCCCGCACGGCCACCTCGGGGCCGTCGGGCAGCCAGCCCCGGACCGAGGCGCGCAGGCCCGAGGCGGTGATCCAGTCCGGGCGGTTGGCCCGGAGCAGGGCCTCCCGCTGGCGCTCCCTGGGCAGCGCGGCGTCCTTGCCCCAGCGCAGGTCCCAGGCGGTGGCGGCCAGTTCGGGGGACCACCAGGCCCAGGCCGGGTCATAGTCCGGCCAGGGCCTGGTTTCCGCCGGCACGGGCTCCCACCGGGCCTGGTCCAGCGGCCCGACCTTGCGGGTGACCGATCCGTCCTTCTTCTCGCTCACCAGCAGGGCCATGCGCAGGGGCGGCTGGGCATAGAGGACGCCGGGGCCGGCGGCGTCGCGCCTCCAGACGCCCGCGCTCCGGGCCCACAGGGTCCACTGGTTGCCGCTGAGCAGACCCACAGGCGGTCCCGGGAAGGGAACCAGAGCCTGGCGCCCGCGCTGCCAGGGCACCGCCAGGCGCGCGCCCGGGCAGATCCTTGCCGTCGTCCCACAGCTGCTCCTGGCGGGTCGGCCAGGCCCTTGGGGGGCCCGGGCAGGCCCTTTTCGTCCCATGGAGCCAGGGTGGGCGGGGCGAATTCCGCCGTCCACCGGCAGGGCGGTGAGCAGCAGGCTGGTGTCCGCCCCGGGCGGACGCAGTCCGAGGAGCACGGCCTGGCCGTCCCAGCTGAACCGGCTCCAGGGGCCGCTGTCGGTGGACCAGAGCACCCGGCCTTCGGGGATCTCCATCAGCCGGGTTTCGAACCGGCGCGCGTCCAGCCTGAGGGTCACCAGCAGCAGGTTGCCCTTCTGCGGGTCCAGCCGGGCCGAGGCGATCGGGGCGTCGAACCGGTAGTGGCGCCATTCCAGGCCGCGCCAGATGACCACCTCGCTGTGCCAGTCCGGGCCGTTCAGGGCCAGGCCCTGGTCCGCCAGGTAGGCCGAGGCCGGCTCCCACGGGGTGCCGAATCCGCCGCCGTAGGGCCAGGGCTTGTCCTGGTCCGGATCCTGCGCCCCCTGGAAGCGCGGCGCCCAGCCATCCTGCAGCCGGTACTCGGCGAGGGTCTCGAAGCTCTCCATGGACAGTTCGACCGTCCCATCCGTTACCATCGCCCCGCCCTCCCGGGTGGACCGGGGCGCCTGCACGAATGCCAACAGCACGAGCATCGCAGCGATGAACATGCTGGCGAACAGGTAACGTTTTGGGATCACTGCTGGCTCGAACCTCCAAGGACATGATGCAATCATTTGAGGAGCAACTGCCATGAAACATGCCGGGCCGCTGGAAGTCGAGGTGAAGCTGAGGATCCCGTCCACTGGGGCGTTGCGCCCGGTCCTGCAGCGGGCCGGTTTCAGCGAGACCCACCCGGAAGCCCGGGAGGCGAACCGTCTCTGGGACCGGGCCGGCGAACTGCTGGCCCAGGACTGCGCCCTGCGCCTGCGGCAGTATGGACGACCAGGCCATTCTCACCTGGAAGGGGCCCAGGGTGGCCGACCCCCACCTGAAGATCCGGCCCGAGGTGGAGACCGCGGTGGCGGACCCCGAAGCCATGGAAGCGATCCTCCAGGCGCTCGGCTTCGCGCCGGTCCTGGTCATGGTGAAGACCCGCTCCATCTGGACCCGGGGCGGTCTGGAAGCCTGCCTGGACGACACGCCCTACGGCAGTTTCCTGGAACTGGAGGGCAGCCGGGAGGCCATCGCCGGAGCCATGGCCGAGCTGGGCCTGGGCGAGGACCTGGTGGAGCCGCGCAGCTACGCCGTGCTCTATTCCCAGTGAGACAGGCTCTCAGGCCGCCGGATCGGGGGCCGGCTGCGGGGCCTCCGGCGCCTTGCGCTTGATCAGGTGGTGGCTCTTGACGTCCTGCTCGAGCATCTTCTTCAGCGGCGGGTTCTTCAAGGCCATGGGCCAAAGCGGATGCCCGGCTTCCCGGGCCTCCCGGATGGCCTTGGCACTGGCGGCGTAGCGGGCCAGGTTGTAGAGCGCGACGATGCGCAGGGCGTGGGCGCGCTCGTTCCCGGGATCCGCCGCCACCTCCCGGTCCGCGAAGGCCAGGACGCCTTCGGGGTCCTTGTCCAGGGCCTCGGCAGCGGCGTCCATGGTGGCATAGGGGGGCCTGGCCGCAGGGGCCGGCGCTGCCGCGGGGGTTGACGCCGCCGCGGGGGCTGGCGCTGCCGCGGGGGTTGACGCCGCCGCGGGGGCTGGCGCCGCCGCGGCGGTTGGCGCCGCCGCGGGCGCCGCCGCCTGGGCGGGAGCCGGAGCCGCGGGCGGAGAGGGCGGCGCCGGCGGCTGCGCCTGGGCTGGCGGCGCCGGGCGCCGGGCCCTGGCGCGCGCGCGCAGCCAGAACCCGCCGCCGCCCACGGCCGCCAGCAGCACCAGCGCGCAGGCCCAGACCAGGGGCCGGCTCGAGCGGGCGTTGGCGCCGGCTGCGGGCAGGGGCCTGGGGATGAGCCGGGTCGATTCCAGCGGCTCCGCCGGTTCCGCCTGGGGGGTCCAGGCCGGGTCGCGGGCCGCCCTCAGGGCAGCCGCCATGGCCGTGGCCGAGGCGAAGCGTTGCGCGGGGTCCTTGGCCAGGGCCTGGCGCAGGATGCCCTGGATGGCCGGGCTCAGCTCCGGGTAGAGCAGCAGGTCCAGGGGCGCGGGCTGCTCTTCGCGCACGCGCTGGGCGACGGCTGCCGGGGTGTCGCCCTGGAACGGCCGGGTGCCGGTCAGGGCTTCATAGAGCAGGGTTCCGACGGAGAACAGGTCCGAACGGGCGTCGCCCCTGCCCTGGAGCGCTTCGGGCGCCGAGTGGGCGAGGGTCTCCAGGAGCGCCGGGGTCGAGGCCGGGTCGCCGCCCGGCGACCGGGCCAGGCCGAAATCCAGGATCTTGGGAGCGGGCCGTCCGGTCACCCGGCCCATGCGGATGTTGGACGGCTTCAGGTTGCGGTGCGCCATCCCGTGCAGGTGGGCATGGGCCAGGCCGTCGCACACCTGTGCCAGCAGGTCCAGGGATTCCCTGGGGGTCACGGCGTGCCCGGCGAAGAGGGTGCCCAGGTCCGGCCCGGTCACCGGGTCCATCACCTGGAAGAACAGCCCGTCCGTTTCGCCGAACTCATGGATGGTGGCCACATTGGGGTGGCTGAGCCGGCTCGCCGCCTGGCTCTCGCGCTGGAACCAGCCCTCCGCGTCGGCGCTCGGCAGGGCCGACTTGCGGATGAGCTTGATGGCCACTTCCCGGCCGATGATCCGGTCGCGGGCCAGGAACACTTCGCCCAGGCTGCCTGCTCCCAGGGTTTCGATGATGTCGAATTTGCCGATGCGGTCGATGGTGTGGGTCATGGGGGGCTTTCCAGTGACGAGCCTGCTGCAAAGCCCAGCATAGCCTTATGGCGTCGGCGTGAACACTTCCACCGACGCCGCGCCCTGGTTGCCGCTGTTGTTCTCCTGCGCCAGAAGCCACGCCTCGTCCCGCACCGGGATGCCCAGCTGCCTGGGCCTTGGCCAGCTTGGATCCCGCCTTCTCTCCGGCCACCAGGACCGTGGTCTTGATGGAGACGGCGCTGGTGACCTTGGCGCCCAGCTGCTTGAGCAGGGCCTCCGCCTGCTCCCGCCCCAGGCTGGGCAGGGTGCCGGTGACCACGGCCACCTGGCCGGCCAGGGGCAGCCGGGAGCGGTCCACCGGTGCCGGCGCTTCGGGGGCGACCCCGAGGGCCCCGAGCCGGGCCGGCAGGTCCGGGTGCAGCTGGGCGAAGGCCCGGATGGCGGCGGCCACCTTCGGGCCCACCTCGGGCACGCCCTGCAGCCGTTCCTCTTCGGCCGCCCAAAGGGCCTCCAGGCTTGGGTAGGCCTCGGCCAGCAGCTCGGCGGTGCGCTGACCGACCATGGGGATGCCCAGGGCGTGGATCCAGCGGGCGAGGGGCCGGGTGCGGGCCTCCCGCAGGCCAGCCAGCACGTTCCGGGCGCTCTTTTCGCCCATGCGCTCCAGGCCGGCCAGGTAGGCCAGGCCCTGGGCCGGCTGCTCCAGGAGCTGGAACAGGTCCCAGGGCTGCGCGACCCGGCCGCCGGCGACGATCTGCTCCACCAGCGCCTCGCCCAGCCCTTCGATGTCCAGCGCCACCCGGCTGGCCAGGTGCTGCAGGCGCGCGGTGAGCTTGGCCGGGCATTCGGGGTTCTGGCAGCGCCAGGCCACCTCCTCGTCGGAATCCTTGCCCACCGGCCCCGCGCACACCGGGCACTGGGCGGGCACCGCGGGCACCGGCGCGTCCGCGGGCATGGACCCGGGCACCACCGACACCACCTTGGGGATCACCTCGCCCCCCTTCTCCACGAACACCCGGCAGCCGATGCGCACCCCCAGCCGCTCGAGTTCGTCGGCGTTGTGCAGGGTGGCCCGCCTCACGGTCGACCCCGCCACCTCCACCGGCTCCAGTTCCGCCACCGGGGTCAGCTTGCCGGCCCGGCTCACCTGCCAGGTGATGCCCAGCAGGGTGGTGGTGGCCTGCAGGCCGGGGTACTTGAAGGCGATGGCCCAGCGCGGCACCCGGTCGGTGAAGCCCAGGCGCTCCTGCTGGGCCAGGTCCTCCACCTTCAGCACCACCCCGTCCGAATCGAACGGCAGCAGCAGCCGGGGCCCGCGCTGGGCCTCGATGAAGTCCAGCACGTCCTGGAAGGTGCCGGAGGCGTGCGCGGGCATGCGGTTGAAGCCCCATTCCGCCAGCTGGTCCATGGCCCGGCTGTGGCCGCCCGCGCCCACCACCTGCCAGGGCAGGAAGGACAGCCTGCGCTCCGCGGTGATCCGGCTGTCCAGCTGTTTCATGGTGCCCGCGGCGGCGTTGCGCGGGTTGGCGAAGCGGGCTTCGCCGCGCCCGTCGCGCTCCCGGTTCAGCTCCTCCCAGCGGCGCCGGGACAGGAACACCTCGCCGCGCACCTCCAGCACGGCGGGTGCCGCCTCCGGCAGGTTCAGCGGGATGTCGGCGACGGTCCGGGCGTTCTCGGTGACCTCCTCGCCGGTCTCGCCGTCGCCGCGGGTGATCGCCTGGACCAGGGCGCGGCCCTCGTAGATCAGCGAAAGGGAAAGGCCGTCCACCTTGAGCTCGGCCGCGAACCGGGGGGCGGGCCCGGCGAGCCCCCTCTGCACCCGCGCCTCCCACTCGCGCAGATCGGCCTCGGAATAGGTGTTGTCCAGGCTCAGCATCGGGGTGCGGTGCCGGGCCTTGCGGAAGGCCTCCAGGGGGGCCGCGCCGACACGCTGGGTGGGGCTGTTGGGGTCCGCCCATTCCGGGTGCCGCGCCTCCAGGTCCCGGAGCTCCCGCTCCAGCGCGTCGTACTCGGAGTCGGACAGGACCGGCTGGTCCAGGACGAAGTACCGGCGGCGGTGCTCCAGCACCTGGGCGGCCAATTCTTTCATGCGCTGTCGGGGGTCCATGGGGTTGCCTCGGATTTGCATTCTGCCATGGATCGCCGGGCCTCCGAACCCGGCCGGCGGTCGAGTCACTTCATCTTGGCCCGGTAGCGCACCGACATCACCACCCCCAGCCCCAGGAAGTAGCTGAGCGTGCTGCTGCCCCCCGCGCTGAAGAACGGCAGCACGATGCCCTTGTTGGGCAGCAGGCCGATCACCATGCCCACGTTGACGACCAGGTGCAGGGCGAAGATGCCCGCGGCGCCCACGCAGAAGTAGGTTTCGGCAGAGGTCTTGGCATCCCGCGCGGTGTCCAGGATGCGCATGATCACCGCGCCGAACAGCCCCAGGGCCAGCAGCACGCCCATGAAGCCGCGCTCCTCGGCCCACACCGAGAAGACGAAATCGGTGGTCTTCACCGGCAGGAAGTTCAGCTGGGTCTGGCTGCCGCTGGTGAAGCCCTGGCCGAACAGGCCGCCCGAGCCGATGGCGATGCGGCTCTGGTTGATCTGGTAGCCCTTGCCCTGGAGGTCGGCGCCCGGGTCGAGGAAGGTCATCACCCGCTGCTTCTGGTAGGGCTTCAGCACCTTCTGCCAGGAGAAGGCCCCCAGCAGCGACACCCCCACCAGCGCGGCCAGCACCCACCTGGCCCTGAGCCCCTTCAGCAGCGGGATCAGCAGCAGGATCGGCAGGAAGCTGATGGCCATGCCCAGGTCCGGCTGCTTGAGCACCAGCAGCATGGGGAAGAACACCAGGGCCGAGGCGCCCAGCAGGTCCCAGCCGCCCACCAGGGCCAGGGGCCGGGTGCCCAGGCGGTGGGTGACGAACAGCAGGGTGAGCCACTTCATCAGCTCGGAAGGCTGCCAGGTCATGTGCCCGATGACCAGCCAGCGCTGGGCGCCGCCGATGCGGTGGCCCGCCGCCAGCACCGCCACGAGGCTGAGGATGCCCAGGATGTAGAGCGGGAGGGCGCTGCGGAAGATGCGCAGCGGGCTCACGGCGGCCACCGCGGCCAGGGACAGGAAGCCCAGCACGGTCCACACCGTCTGCTTGAGCCAGAGGCTGGACTGGGCGGTGCCGCGGCCCGCGGAGTACACCGTGAGCGTGCCCATGATCACCAGCAGCACCATGGGCAGCAGCAGCCCGGTGTCCAGGAAGCGCAGGCGCTCTCTCATCGGGGCGGTTCGTCCTCGGCCCCCGCGTCCGGGTCCAGCCGGAAGGCGTCGGGAATCTTGGCGCCGGGGGGCGGCAGGGGTTTGCTTCAGCCGGTCGATGAACCAGGTCCTGGCAGAGCTTCTTGACGATGGGCGCGGCGGAGTCGGCGCCGAAGCCGGCGTTCTCGGCCACCACCGCGAAGGCGATCTGGGGGTTCTCCCGGGGCGCGTAGCCGGCGAACAGGGCGTTGTCCTGCAGCTTCTTGGCCAGGGCGGCGTAGTGCGCCTTGTCCACGAAGGTGATCACCTGGCTGGTGCCGGTCTTGCCGGCGATGGTGACGCCGGGCAGGGCCGAAGCGCTGGGCCGTGCCGGAGTGGACCACCTCGTAGAGGCCTTCGTCCAGGGTGCTCCAGATCTTCGGGTCCAGGCCGGTGTCCTTGGCCGGGGGCGCCTGGTACAGTTCGATGTTCGCCGCCGTTGTCCTGGCGCACGCCGTAGAGCAGGTGCGGGGTCAGGAGCTTGCCCTTGGTGGCGATCATGGCGTAGAACCGGGCCAGGGCGATGGGGGTGAGGCTGTTGGCGCCCTGGCCGATGGCGACGCTGATGGTCTCGCCGGCGTACCACTTCTCCTGCTTCACCTGCTGCTTCCACTCCCGGCTGGGGACCCGGGAGCGCGACTTCGTGGGGCAGGTCCACGCCGGTGAGCGTCGGTGAGGCCGTACTTCTTGGCGGTGTTGTAGATGTCGTCGATGTCCAGGCGCGCGCCCAGTTCGTAGAAGTAGATGTCGCAGCTGCGGGCGATGGCCTGCACCAGGTTCAGGGTGCCGTGCACGGCGTCGCAGCGGAAATCGCGGCCGTAGAAGCTCTTGTGCCCGTTGCAGGTGAAGGTGGTGGCCGGGGTGATGATGCCCTTCTCCAGGGCGGCCAGGGCCACCAGGAGCTTGAAGGTGGATCCGGGCGGGTAGCGGCCCTGGATGACCCGGTTCAGCATGGGCCGGTCCGGGTTGTCCCAGTACGTCTTCACCTGCTCCTGGGTGAGCCGGTTGAGGAAGACGTTGGGGTCGTAGGAGGGGCTGGAGTAGAGCGCCAGGATGCCGCCGTCGCGCAGGTCCAGCACCACCCCCGCCCCCTGGGTCGCGCCGAAGGCCTCCTTCATGGTCGTCTGCAGGCCCGGCGTCCATGGTCAGGTAGACGCTGCGCCCGGGCTTGGCCTCCTGCGCGCCCGTAGGTGGCCACTTCCCGGCCCAGGTAGTCCACCAGGATCCGGCGCTGGCCGTCCACGCCCTTCAGCCGGTCGTTGCGGGAGGCCTCGAAGCCGGTGCGGCCGATGATCTCCCCCAGCTGGAAGCGGCCGGGGTCCTTGGCATCTCCTCGGGGGTGACCTCCCCCACGTAGCCCAGGGCGTGGCCCGCCAGGTCCTCGCCCAGGTACACCCGGCGCGGGGCCACTTCGATGCTGAGGAAGGGGAACCGGGCCCGCAGCACCTCGGCCCGGGCCACGGCCACGTCGTCCAGGTTGTCCTGGAGCACCAGCATGCGGTTGCCCGCCGCCTGGCGGATGGCCGCGACCCGGCGCTTGAGCTGGTCCGGGTCGGTCTGCAGGGCCGCGGCCAGGGCCTCGATCTGGGCGACGTCCCGGGGCAGGTCCTCGTACTGGATGACCAGGTGCAGGGCCCGGCGGTTGTCCACCAGCTTGTTGCTGTTGCGGTCGAAGATGATGCCCCGGGGCGCCGGGGTGGTGCGGGTCTTGACCGCCTGGGCCAGGGCCAGCTTCTGCATCTCCCGGCCCTTCCAGAGCTGCACCCGGGCGTAGGCCAGGACCAGCCACAGGATCATGAACCAGCGCCACGGTCTTCATGATGCCGATGCGTTTCTGGATGCAGGGAGCGGTGCTGGATTTCCAAGGGCTACTTCCGATGCAGGGGGGGGTGGAGGCGCAGGGCCAGGGTGGCCCAGGCGGGGACGAGGACGAGGGACCAGAGCCAGCCGGTGCCCCAGGCATGGGGGCCGGCGGCGAAGCGCACGGAGAGGTGGATCAGCAGGGCGTGCACCAGCACCAGCGCCGCCTGGCGGCCCCAGTAGGGCTTGAGGGCGTGCGGCGGCCAGCGCAGCAGCAGGCTGAACGCCAGGAGGCAGGCCAGCATGTTGCCGAAGGCGGTGCCGCCCAGGTGGGGGTAGACGCGCAGGGTGCCTTCCAGCACCCAGCCGCCCGCCGCCGCCCAGGCCATGCCGGCCAGGGGGGAGTTGAAGCCCGGGGCCAGGCCCAGCACCAGGAAGGCGTTCAGCGACCGCCTGGGGGCCCGGCCAGGGCGCCGTGTAGTGGATGCCGCCCAGGCACACCAGGCCCAGGACGAAGCGGCGCACCAGGGGGGCTCCGGCACGGCTGGCTCATTTGGCCCCCTGCTTTCCGGGCGCGGCCTGGGGCGGAGCGGCGGGGGGCTGGACTTCCATCTGGGGATGCGGCCGGCAGGATCAGCACCAGCCCGATGCGGTCCAGGGGCGCGGCCAGGACCACCTCCACCTGCAGTTCCACGTCATGGGGCTGGACCGCGCTGACGTAGCCCACCAGCAGGCCCCGGGGGAAGATCCGGTCCAGGCCCGAGGTGAACACCGGCTCGCCCACCTGCACCACTTCCTGGTTGCCGATGTAGCGGATGGCGGCCTTGCCGGGGCCCAGGCCCTGGAGCACGCCGGTGGCGCGGCGAGCGGGCCAGCATCACGCCGGTGGAGGCGTTGTAGGCGTCCAGGGGCAGCAGGCTGGACTGGGTCGGCGCCCACGTCCCACAGCCGCCCGACCACCCCCTCCGGGGCGATGACGCCCTGGTCGGGGCTGAGTCCGGCGTCCTGGCCCTGGTCCAGGATCATCCCCCCGAACGGGGCCTTGCGCACGTTGACGATCACCCGGGCGGCCTGGAATTCCAGCGGCAGCAGCTTCTTCAGGCCCAGCAGGCGGATGGCCTCGTCGGCTTCGGCCAGGCGCGGGGCCGCCGCCTCGCGCGCGGTGAGCAGCTGGGTCACCTGGGCCCTGCAGGCGAGCCAGTTCGGCCTGGGCCTGGCGCAGGTTCGAGACCCTGTCGCGCCGGGACGCCTTCCAGCCCTCCCAGCGGGCTGAGACCGCCCGGGGCGGGGCGGCCAGCAGGTTGGCCAGGTGCTGCCAGCGGTCCGCTGGAACCCCGGCCCAGGGCCATCCACAGCAGGTGCCCCAGCAGCAGGGCGACCATGGCCCAGCGGCGCCTGCCCGTGGGGCTCCAGCCCCAGGCGCGCTGCCTCAAGGGCGGGCCTCGGGATGTCTGATGCTGGCAGAAGGTTGGTTCACGTTCCCTAGTCCATGATCTGGATCCGCCTCAGGAAGGGGATGTCCTCCAGCAGCATGGCAGTGCCGCGCACCACCGCGGTCTCGGGGTTTTCCGCGCGGTAGCAGGGGAGGTGGGTCTCCTTGCTGAGGCGGATGTCCAGGCCCTGGATCTTGGAGCCGCCGCCGGTGAGGCAGATGCCCCGGTCGATGAGGTCGGCGGCCAGCTGGGGCGGCGTCTCGTTGAGCGCCTTGCGCACCAGGTCGATGATGGCGCTGATGGGTTCGGCCAGGGCCTCGCGGATCTCCATGTCGTTGAGGGTCAGGGTCTTGGGCAGGCCCTCGAACTGGTCCCGGCCGGAGATGCTCATGGTCCGGGTCTTGTCCGAGGAGTAGGCGGAGCCCAGGCTCCACTTCACTTCCTCCGCCGCGGCCTCGGAGATCAGCACGTTGTACTTTTCCCGGATGTATTTGATGATCGCTTCATCCATCTCGTCGCCGGCGATCAGGATGGAATCCGCAGAAGACCTTGCCGTTGTAGGAGATGACCGCCACATCGGTGGTGCCGCCGCCGATATCGACGATCATGCAGCCGCGCTTCTCGTTGATGGCCAGCCCCGCCCCGATGGCGGCCACCATGGTCTGGTCCACCAGGAACACCTCGCCCGCCTTGGCGTCGTAGCAGACCTGCTTCACCGCGCGCCGGGCCACCTGGTGGGCCCGGGGGGGCACGCTCACCACGATCCGGGTGCGGGCGAAGCCCCGGTTGGGCCGGGCCTTCTTGATGAAGGCGGCCAGCATCTTCTCGGCGGCGTCCACCTCGTAGATCATCCCGTCCTTCATGGGCCGGATGGTCTGGACCCCCTGGGGGGTCCGGCCCAGGAGCTGCTTGGCCTCGTCGCCCACCGCCTCCACCTCGTGGGTCTGGGTGTTGAGGGCGACGATGGAAGGTTCATATACTACGATGCGCCCCGCCTGGCGGGTGTAGATCAGCACCGAGGCGGTGCCCAGATCGATGGCCAGATCGGAGGTGAACAGGTTGGACCAGAATTGACTCGAGAATGGGTGAGGCACAGATCACTCCAAGGGAACCTCTTAGACTGCCATGGATTCGACTTCATGGACAGGCTGTCTCTCGCCGCTCGCACCGCCCGCGGGCCGATTATCAGTGTCCGGCCGCGGCCAGAAGTTCCCGCACCAGCGTGTCCGGATCGAAGCGCTGGGGCAGTTCCCGGTGGTAGCCGCGCACCCAGGTCTTGCCGTTGACCAGGATGAAGGGAATGGCCCGCTTGCCGGTCTCCGCCTCCAGGCGCTCGGCGGCGCCGGGCACCGTCTCGATGTCCACCTTGGCGTGGGCGACGCCGTTGGCCTCGAGCCAGCGCTCCAGGCGCCGGCAATCGGGGCACCAGGTGGCGCTGAACACCTGGAGATCCAGGGCTTCAGAGTTGGGGCCTGCATGGGGGACTCCGCTAGGAATGACCTGGCTGTCGCTGTCATTCTGGAACTGAAACGTCTGGGAGAGAAGCATGGAAATGCGCGCTGCGCGAATGATCGGGATATGCGGGATGCTGGTGCTGGGCGCGCTGGGCTGCGCCAAGGTTTCCAAGGACACCAGCCCGGTGCTGGCCAGCGTGGGCGGCGAGAAGATCACCGAGAACGGCCTTCAGCGACACCGTGAACAGCTACCTGGGCGATCCGGCCAAGGCCAAGGACTTCCTCACCAACCCAGCCGCTGCGCGAGCAGCGCAACCAGTTCCTCGGCACCCTGGTGAACCAGAAGGCGCTGCTGCAGTACGTCAAGGCCAAGGGCGTGGACAAGGACCCCAAGGCCCAGATCGAGGTGCAGTCGGCCATCGCCAACGCCTACTTCCACGATCCTGGCCGAGCGCCCCATGCCCAAGGAAGAGCCCACCGAAGCCCAGCTGCACGCCTTCTACGACGACTATGCCGCCCAGGCCAAGGCCGCCAACCAGGCCAACGGGTTGCCCAGCTACGAACAGGTCAAGGCCCAGCTGCCCGGCGCCTACAAGCGCAGGCAGGCCCAGCAGGCCCGGGAGGCGCTGTTGCAGCAGCTGAACCAGAAATGCCCGGTGGTGTTCGCGGAGGGCTACCGGCCTGCGCAGATGCCATAGGGGGCCGGCTTCCCTGCAAGCCTCGGCTTCGGGCCCGGATGCAGTCAATGTTGACGAGTGAGCACATCGTTCAGCGCGATGTTGATGTAGAAATTGCTCCGGCCGATTTTCTTCTTGAGAAGAAACCCGTCCGCGGCAAGAGCATCCAGGTATTTCATGGCGGTGATTCTGGAAACGTTCAGGCTCCTTTCCAGGTGCTCGATCTTGGTATACGGATGCGTGAAGAGGCTGTTGATCAGATCCTGGCTGTAGAAGCGGCGGCCCGAACGGATGCGGTGCTTGTAGTCCAACAGGGCATTCCAGATGGAATGAATGATGCCAATGGTCTGGGCGGAGGTCTGCTCGACGGCATCAAGCATGTACATCACCCAATCCTCCCATCGGTCCTCCTCCCGGGCACTCTGCAGCAAACGGTAGTAGTCATCCTTGGTCCGCACGATATGGCTGCTGAGGTATAGCACCGGGCTGCTGAGGAGTTGCTCCTTCACCAGGTAGAGAACATTGAGGATGCGCCCGGTTCTGCCGTTGCCGTCATAGAAGGGATGGATGCTTTCGAATTGGTGGTGGATAAGGCACATTTTAAGCAACGGGTCAGCATCAAATGGGATGGCGCCGTTGATGAACTGTTCCAGGTCCCGCATCAAGCGCAGGATTTCATCCGGATCCTGGGGTGGGGTGTAAACGGTTTGCCCCAGGCCATCCTTGAGGGCAGTGCCCGGCAGTCTGCGAAAGCCCGCCCGATTCTGCTCGAGCACTTCCTGGATCTCCATCAGGTGATTCAGCGTGAGGATTCCACTTTCGCGAACCCTGTCGTACCCGGTCCAAAGGGCCTGGCGGTAGCGCAGGACTTCCTTGGCCGCAGGAGTGCCTGCGACCGGCGCCTGAAGATCGTCCCGGAAAAGTTCGTCATGGGTGGTCACGATATTTTCGATGGCCGAACTGTCCTTGGCTTCCTGCAGTCCCAGTGAACTGATGAGGATGGTCTGGTTCGGGATGGACGAGGCCACCCCCTTGAGCTCGGCGAGTTGGCGGCTGGCACTTGCGATCTTTCTGAGGATCGATGGAATCTGGAAGCGATCTGCAGGGATTTGGTTTAATTGTTGGAGTTGAGTCATCGGTATCCATCCGTGCCATGACCTGTATAGAAAATGTCCCTTCTCTATACAGGTCTCAAGAGACATGTATAGGAAACCGTATTTCCCTTTACATGTCCACTGGGCATCACCAGACGAATACGGTAAGGGTGGGCTGGAGCATGGTTTGTGTGGCGGCTGGATGGTCAAAACGCCGTCCGTGCGAAGGGCGTGCGCGGCTACTTCCAGTGCTGCCCGATGAAGCTCTCCACCTCCGGCAGTCCGCCCTGCAGGACCAGGTAGCCGTTGTGCGGCTCGCGCGGGGTGATCTCGTGGTTCACCGGGGTGAGCAGCATCTCGCGGATTCGCGTGGGGTCGTCGGTCTGGCCCAGGACCCAGGCCAGCTTCATGTAGGCGGTCTCGGGCAGCATGTTGTCCATGGGGATGATGCCCAGGTTGAGCAGATCGCGGCCCGTGTCGTAGACGTACATCTGGGCGTAGCCCCAGATGGTCTGCACCGTCATCACCACGGTCATGCCCTTCTCGATGGCGCGCTTCACCGCCGGGTAGAGCGGCTTGTTGATGTGGCCCAGGCCGGTGCCGGCGATGACCAGGCCCCGGTAGCCCATGCTGGACAGGCCGTCGATGATGTCGGGGTTGAAGTTGGGGTAGTAGTACTGGATGGTGACCTTCTCTTCGAAGGTGGGGGTGATGACCGGCACCCGGCTCTTGTCGCGCTTGAGGTAGTCGTCGGTGAGGTAGGTGAAGTGGCTGCCCGCCTTCGTTCCGGTACCTGGAGACCATGGCCAGCGGCGTGGCGCCGATGGTGCGGAAGGTGCTGCGGTAGCTGGAATGCATCTTCCGGCAGCGGGTGCCGCGGTGCAGCAGGTCGTAGTTGTCGGAGGTGGGCCCGAACATGCAGAGCATCACCTCGGCGATGTCGCACTCGGCGGCGGTGCGCACGCCGTTCATGAGGTTCAGCGCGGCGTCCGAGGAGGGCCGGTCCGAGGAGCGCTGGCTGCCCACCAGGACGATGGGCACCGGGGAGTTCTGCACCATGAAGCTCAGGATCGCCCCGGTGTGGCTCATGGTGTCGGTGCCGTGGCCGATGACGATGCCGTCCACGCCCTTGGCGATCTCCTCGCCGATGGCCTTGGCCAGGGCGATGTACTGCTCGGGGCCCATGTTCTCGCTGAACACCCCGAACAGCTTCTGGGTGTCCATGTTGGCGATGTCGGCCAGTTCCGGCACGGCGCCGTACAGCTCGCCCGGGGTGAAGGCCGGGATCACCGCGCCGGTGCGGTAGTCCAGGCGGGAGGCGATGGTGCCGCCGGTGCCCAGCAGGGTGACGTTCTTCTTGCCCGGGATCGAACGGGAAGGCCTTTTCCGGGATCTTGTAGACGGCCTTGCGGTAGCCGGTCTCCTCGGCCGCTGACCGACGCGGTCGGCCGCACGCCCACGTTGTAGCCGTTGAACAGCTTGACCACGATGTGCAGGTCGTCGCAGGTCTCGCTGCGGGGCAGGATCACGCCCCGGAAGCTGGAGCCCCGGTCGTTGACCAGGTCCACCTCGCTCCACACGCCGATGCCGAAGCGGTCCAGCACTTCCCGGGCGGCACCGCGGTAGCCCTGGAAGCGGTCGCTGCGTTCGCTCACGGGGACGCTCATCGCACCACCTCCTCGCGCAGGATGGCCCTCAGGTAGTCGGCCACCTCCTTGGCCGGGGCCCGGCCCCTGAGCTGGCGCATGGCCTTGCCGGCCAGGAAGCGCAGGCGCTTGCCGTCGGAGTCGCCCAGGTCGATGCGGTAGTCCTCCATGGACAGCCCGGCCAGGGCCGCGGACCAGGCCTGGCGGTCTTGCAGCCCGATAGCCCAGCAGCATGCAGGCCTCCTCGGCCCGGAGGCCGGGATTGCGGGCCATGCGGGCCGCCACCGGCTGGATCGCCTCGCGCGGGATCCGGCCGCCGGTGAACAGGTCGAACACCTGCACCCATTCGGCCTCGCCCAGGCGCTCCATGGGGACGCCGGCGCGCTTCATGGCCTTGGCCCGCTGGCCGATCTCGATGGCCGCCACCAGGCCGTCCACGCCGGTGTGCGCCACCAGCGCGTCGACGATCCGGGCGCCGCCCCGGCGGATGAGGAACTCGGTGGTCTCCCTGGGCACGCGCCAGGAGCCGTAGGTGCCCAGGCGCTCCCAGGGGCTGGGCTGCAGCCGGGCCCGCGCCGCGGCCACCCGCTCCCCGGTGATCCGGGTGGGCGGGGAATCGGTGTCCGGATACATGCGGTCGGGACCGGGCAGGATCCGCTCGAAGGTGGTGAAGCCGCCGGTGAGGGCCTGGCGGGTCTCCTGGGGCACGCCCTTGATGGCGTCGATGAAGCGCAGGCGGATCTCCTCGGCGGCCGTGCGGCAGTCGGCCTCGGGGCCGAACACGATGAAGTAGTCGTCCTCGGGGTTCAGGCGGATGCGCTTGCGCAGGCGCTCCATGACCCGGTGCTTGGCCGGGAATTCCGGCAGCACGGCGCCGTTGAGCACGATGGGCGCCTCGTCCAGGCAGGCGATGACCCGGATCCGGCCGGACAGCTCGTCCAGGAAGGTGGTGTCGGGCTGGGTGGGGAACTGGGCGAGGCCCGCCCCGCCCTCCAGCTTGACGGCCATGATCCGGCCGCCGACCTGGAGGGCCCGGCGCATGAAGCCCAGGTCGGCGTCGTGGAACAGGTCGGTGGCATCGAAGGAGGAGACGCGGATGTCCTCGGGAGCACGCATGCCGCGGCGGTGCAGCTCTTCGCGCAGGCGCAGCAGGTTCACCTGGCGGATCCCCTCGTTGTGCACCAGCTTGACCGCGTAGCCCGCGCGGGGCACGCCCTTGATCTCCACCCGGGATCCGCCGCGCACGCTGACGTTGACGTCCTGGCGGCTGGCGCCCATGCCGGCCCGCACCCGCCCGGTGCTCCGGGCCACCAGCCCGCAGAGCAGGATGGCGTCGCGCACCTCCTCGGGGGTGACCAGTTCGGGCCCGGTGACCGTCTCGGTGAGCGGCATGCCCAGCCGGTCGGTGCGCCAGACGATGCGGTGGCCCTTGTCCTTCACCTCCCGGCAGGAGTCCTCCTCGACGGAGAGGTGGGTGACGGTCAGGCTGCGGCCCTTGAACGGCAGCGCGCCGTTCATGCCGACGATGGCGGTGCGCTGGAAGCCGGTGGGGATGCTGCCGTCGAGGTACTGTTTGCGGGCGATGTGGACCTCGTCGATGATGTCCATGCCCATGGCCAGGCAGAGCTCTATGGCGACGTCGATGGCCTCCTGGTTGACCAGGAAGGGCGGCGTGTCGTCCATCTCGTAGGTGCAGACGTTGAGGTGGTTCAGCAGGTAGATGATCTCCTTCCTGGTCTTGAACTCCATCAGGGCGGTGCCGTCGTATTCGCCCAGTTCGCTGAGGGTGGGACGCATGTGGCGCAGCACCTCGCCGTCGTGGGTCTCGGTGTAGAGCCCCGCCGGGCAGCGGCAGAACAGCTTGTGGTCGGTCAGGAGCTGCTGGTGCACCTCCAGTCCGGAAATCAGGCCGACCGATTGATAATCCAGGCTGCCGAGCATCATGCTCCTTCGAGTCGTGTTTGGGCTGTGCCGAATCTTGGCCCCTGCGGGCGGCGAACGTCAAGGCCCGCGCGCATTCCGGGCCGGAAGGTTGATCGGGGTCACAGGGACGGATAGCATGGCCCGCATGGAGGACGGCACCTGCGATTGTGGTCCCTGCACCCCCGCTACCTCGACCCCAGAGGCCTGGTGGCCCTGTGGCGCGAGGCCCTGCTGGCCCGGGCGGTGCTGGCCGGGCTGACCCGCGGCTACCGGCAGCACCCGCAGCTTCTCCGGTTCCGCCAGTGCGCCGATCCCGGCCGGGCCATCGCGGCCTACCTGGCGGAGGTCCACGCCGAGGCCGTGCGCCGAGGCTACCGTTTCGACCCCGCCAAGCTGGAACCGGCCGGATGCGCTCAGCTGGCCGTGACCCGGGGGCAGATCGAATACGAGTGGGGCCACCTCGCGGCCAAGCTCCAGGCCAGGTCCCCGGAATGGCTGCGGCAGTTCGGGCCGGCCGACGCGCCGGAGCCGCATCCCCTGTTCCAGGTGGTCCCGGGCGGGATCGCCGAATGGGAAGTCAGGGCCCGATCTGCTGGAACGGATGCACCGCCGCCCCGTACATCCAGACCGCCGCGGACTTGACCACCGACCACGCGCCGCCGGTCTTCTTCAGGTAGACCAGGGCGCCGTGGCCGTCCTCCAGCAGCGAGGAGAACGAGGCGTACATCAGGGCCTCGTCCCCTTTCGGGCTGAAGCCGACCCTGCTGAGGGAGTAGGCGTCCTGCTTGATGAACTGCGAGCTGTACCGGGTGTTCGCCGGAAACAGCCTGCGGTTGATGGGCCGGGAGGTGCGGTTCGCGGCCACGAATGCCCGCACCAGGGCCGGATCGAGGCTGGTGTTGGCGAATTCCCGGAAGAAGCCGGAGATGCTTTCCGGCTTCTTGGGGTCGACGTTGTAGATGAAGAAGATCCCGATCTTCTCGTAGAGGGAATAGTCCACCTTTTCCACGTAGGGGCTGGCCAGGTAGGCGCGCAGGACCCGGTACTCTTCAGCGGCCGGGGCGGGCGTAGCCGGGGCGGGGAAGGAGGCCAGGCAGATGATCCACGGGATGACGGAATGGCGGGAACGCGGCACCGGAGACCCCCTTGGTTCCGGTCCAAGGGTGCGGCGATGGAAAGGGAGGCACAAGGGCACTTACGGACAGGTTCCTGGCGATTTCGGCCAGACGATCCGAGGACTGGCTAGGATGCGCGGGGAGGGACGGGGTGAACGTGGATGAGAAACAAACCCTTTTGCCGGCAGCGGGCATGGCCGATGAGAAGGGCATCGGGGCCCAGAGGGTGAGCCATGGCTTGTCTCCATTGCGGATATCCAGACCAGGTCGGCTACGCGAAATGCCCCCGGTGCGGCATGAGCCCCGCGCCGGCGGCGGCCGGCGCAGCCCAGCTCCGTCCCGCGACCGGTCGGGTCCAGGGGGCCGGCATTGGGCGGGTGGCGATCACGGCGCGCCCGCTGCCCCAGGTCGAGGCGCCCGCCGTGGCCCTGTCTCCGAAAGGCCAGGCGGTGCTGTTCGGGGTGCTGGCCCTGTGGGCGCTGACCTTCATGGCCGACCTCCGGCATCCCTCGGGACTCGGCCCAGGCTTGTTCCATCTGCTGAACCTGCCGTTCATCCTGGGCGGCAAGCTGCTGCTGGCCCCGGCCGGCTCGTTCGGGCTGACCCTGCTCGGGCCCGCGCTGGGCGCGCTGGTGGCGCCGCTGCTGGTGATCGGCTGGAGCCTGGCCCGGGGCCGCCGGCTGACGGCCCTGGGCGGTCTCTGGTGGCTGGGGGCGGGGCTCATGGACAGCGCCAACTACCTGGACGACCTGCGCGCCCAGATGGGCGCCATGCTGAACGGCTGCAGCTATCCCAACCCAAGCCAAAACTGGGAGTTCCACCTGGTCAGCCGTTCGCATCTGCTGGCCCGGAACGCCGGGACCCTGGGCGCCATGGCGGTGATCGCGGCGCTGGCGCTGGCCGGGGCCCTGCTGTGGCGGCGGGGCGCCCTGGGGCGGGCCTGAACGGTCCAGCCGCCCGGGATCAGGCGTGCTTCGCCAGGAACTCCGAATAGGGCCCCTGGAAGTCCTCGATGCCTTCGTCGGTGATGGACCAGATCCGGGTGGCCACCTCGTCGATCAGGTCCTCGTCGTGGGTGACCAGGATGACGCGTGCCCTCGTAGCGCTGCAGGGCGGTGTTCAGGGCGATGACGGCTTCCAGGTCCAGGTGGTTGGTGGGTTCGTCCAGCACCAGGAAATTGGGTTTCTGCAGCATGAGCTTGCAGAACATCAGCCGGCAGCCCTCGCCTCCGGAAAGCACCTCGGTGCGCTTCATGCCCTCCTCGCCCCGGAACAGCATCTGCCCCAGCACGCCGCGGATCTGCTCCACCAGGGCGTCCGGGTCCCACTGCCGGAGCCAGTCCACCAGGCTGTGGCCCTGCGGGATGGATTCCCGGAAATCCTGGGCGAAATAGCCCACGTTCACTTCGTGGCCCCACTTCACCGTCGCCCGAATCGATGCCCCGGTCCTTCTCGGTCGACGCCCGGCGGCGTTGGCCAGCAGGGCCTTGAGCAGGGTGGATTTGCCGGCGCCGTTGCGGCCCACCAGGGCGATCTTCTCGCCCCGGCCGACGTTGGCGCTGAAGGACCGGATGACCTCCAGCCGGCCCTCCTCGAGGTCGTAGCCCTTGCACACGTCCTCGAATTCCAGGGCGTGCTTGCCGCCCGGCTTGTTCTGCGCGAACATGATGTAGGGGCGCTGGATGTTGCTGCGGGCCAGGTCGTTGGGGGTGAGCCGCTCCACCTCCTTGCGCCGCGAGTTGACCTGGCTGCTGCGGGTGCCGGCGGCGAAGCGCTGGATGAAGTCCTTGAGCTGGGCGATCTTCTTTTCCCGCTGGGAGTTCTCGGCTTTCGAGCCGGCTGCGGATCTGCATCTTCTGCATGACCATGTCGTCGTAGCCGCCGGTGTACTGGATGATGGTCTGGTAGTCGATGTCGGCGATGTGGGTGCAGACCCCGTTCAGGAAGTGCCGGTCGTGGGAGATGACGATCAGCGAGCCCTTGTAGCGGGACAGGAAGTTCTCCAGCCAGTGGATGGAGTCCAGGTCCAGGTGGTTGGTGGGCTCGTCCAGGAGCAGGGCGTCGGGGTTGCCGAACAGGGACTGGGCCAGCAGCACCCGCACCTTCTGGCCGCCCTGCAGCTCGCCCATGGTGCGCTCGTGGAAGGGCTCGGGCACCCCGAGCCCGTCCAGCAGGATGGCCGCGTCGGCCTCGGCGGTGTAGCCGTCCTCGTCGGCGACGATGCCCTCCAGTTCGCCCAGGCGCATGCCGTCGGCATCGGTCAGCTCGGGCTTGCCGTAGATCCGGTCGCGCTCCTGCAGGGCCGCCCAGAGGGGCTTGTTGCCCATGATCACGGTGTCCACCACCCGGAAGGCGTCGAAGGCGAACTGGTCCTGGGCCAGCACGCCCATCTTGCGCGGGATCTGGACCTGGCCGGTGGTGGGCTCCATCTCGCCGGTGAACAGCTTGATGAAGGTCGACTTGCCGCTGCCGTTGGGGCCGGTGAGGCCGTAGCGGCGCCCGTGCATGAAGGTGGTGGTCACGTCCTCGAACAGGATCCTGGCGCCAAAGCGCATCGTCACGTTCTGCACTGCCAGCATCCAGGCCCCCAGAACCCTATATTCTACCGGCTCCCTGGGAAATATCGAGCCTTCGGGCGCCGCGCCGCCAGCACCTGGGCGGCCAGGGCCAGCAGGCCCAGGTCGCGCAGGATCGCCCAGCGCATGTCCGCCACCCGCTCGACGGCGGACCGGGCGGCGGCGGTGGTCTGGAAGCAGCCGCAGTCCACCGGGTGGTTGCCGGGCCAGGTTGATGGAGAGCGCGGCCACGAACGCCAGCAGCAGGGCCCCGAGCCAGGCGGCGGCGGCCCGGGGCCAGACCCCAGGCAGAGGGCCAGGCCGCACAGCAGCTCCAGCCAGGGCAGGGTGAGGGCCGAACGGGTGGACCAGGCCATGGCCGGGGCCAGCTGGTAGTTCCAGATGGCCTCGGCGAAGCCGGGCGGGTCGGCCAGCTTGGGCAGGGCCGCCGCCACGAACACGGCGCCCAGGGCGATCTGGGCGCGCACGGTGAGCCAGGGGTGGAGCAGACGCCGGATCATGGCCGCGCTCCGCGTTCCGTGGGCCGGCTCCCGCCGCGCCCAGTCGGGGAAGCCGTCGCGGTAGATGAGCAGGTTGCGGTAGCCCAGGTCCACCAGCTTCCTGGCCAGCAGGCGTGGAATCCTCGCAGTCGCCGCCCGAGCAGTAGAGCACGATGGGCGCCCGGGGGGCAGGGTTGGCCCGGGCCTCGAACTCGGTGATGCGGGCCGCGGCGCCGGCCTCCCAGATGGGCACGCTCCAGGCCCCGGCCACGTGGCCGGCCGCGTAGTCCTCGCTGCGCCGGGCGTCCAGGAAGGGGACCTTGAGCCGGAAGGCTTCCCAGGCCGCCTCGGACGAGATCTCCCGCACCACTTCGGCGGGATCCGGGGCGAACCGCGCGTCGGGGCGGGAGGCGGGGGCCGGGCCGGGAGGCTTCGCGGCCTTCGGCACCGGGGCGGTTTGGGGGCGCGCGGGCGGCGCGGGGAGCGCGGACGGGGCGGGCGGGGCGGGCGGGGCGGGCAGGGCCGGCGGCGCCTGGATCGGCGCCCGGGCCGCGGAGCGCGGCAGCGCCGGAGGGGCCCATCCGGTCCAGTCCAGCCTGCGTTCCGGCCGGGCCAGCCCGTTGGCCAGGGCCGCGCAGAGCACCGCGCGCGGCCAGGAGGGCCAGGGCTTTCAGGAGGTCGGAGGCGGGCTTGGGCATCAGGGCGGGCACCTGGCGTGGATGCCGCAAGTCTAGCAAGGCTCCTTCAATACAGACAGGAACCGATCGCCGTCACGCTGCGCTCACAGGTCGCCGTCCTTCAAGGGCCGCAGCGCCACCTTGCGCCGCGCCCCCGCCGGCGGGCGCTCCAGATCGCGCAGCCCGGCCCTCCAGCCCGGCCAATCCAGCCCCAGCCCGATGACCACCGCCACCAGCGGCGCCGGATCCGCGCCGGGCGCCGCCGGCAGCGGGCTCATCTCCAGCCGGCCGTCGGCCCACTGGAAGGCCCAGCGGTCGCTGCCGTCGTGGCGCGCCGGCCAGCCATCGAAGGCGCAGATGCCCTTGGCGCGCAGCAGCTCGCCCCGGGCCGGGCGGGCGCAGGAACAGGGCCTCCAGGCCTTCGGGGTCCACCGGGTGGTCCCAGCGCAGGGTCAGGGCCCGGGCCTCGGCGAAGGTGGCCGGCAGGTCCGGCAGGCGGACCGGCGGCAGGACCCCGGCCCAGGGGTCGGCGTGCCCCGGCGCCACGCCCCATGCGCGCGGGCCGGATCGCGTGGCCCGGGAAGGCCGCGCGGATCTGGCTCTCCCAGGCCATGGCCAGGCTCGGGTCCAGGTCGGCCTTGCTGACGTAGTACCAGGCTGGCCAGCGCCGCCTGGCGCCGCAGCAGGGCCCGCTGCTCCAGGTGGCCCAGGGGCGTCAGGGCCGAGACCACCGTGAGGCAGCCCGCCAGACGCATCCGGCCGGCCAGCTCCGGCTCCTGCTCCAGGTCCACCAGGTCGGTGGGGTCGGCCAGGCCGGTGGTCTCCAGCACCACCCGTCTGGGCGCGGCACCGGGCCGGTCGCACCACCCGGCCAGGGTCCGCCACCACGTCGCCGCGCAGGCTGCAGCAGGCGCAGCCGTCCACCAGGTTGGCGATGCCGGCCAGTTCGGGCCGTTCGGACTCCACCAGCAGGCCGTCCACGCTCACCGCGCCGAATTCGTTGATGAGCACCGCCACCCTGCGGCCCTGGGCCAGTTCGGCCTTGAGCAGCCGGTTCACCACGGTGGTCTTGCCCGAGCCGAGCGGACCGGTGACCAGGAGCACTTCGAGCATCTGGATCCTTTGAGCGTCCCTCTTCCATGATGCCTTCCCCTGGCGTTCATGGGAGCCTGGAACCATGGACTTTGTGGATGGCAGTTACCTGGCGGCCGTGACCATGGCCGGCTGCATGCGCCCGGGCGGTGGTCCGGGGCCTTCCGGACAACTGGCGGCTGCGCCTGGAGGCCGCGCCCGCCGGAGCTGAGGCCCGGGCTGGATCTGGGTCCAGGCGGTGAGCGTGGGCGAGCTGATGCTGGCCGAAGGCATCCTGGGCCGGCTGCTGGCCGCGGGCCACCGCGTCCACGTGACCACCGGCACCGCCGCCGGGCTGGAACTGCTGGAGCGGCGCCTGCCCGGGCTGGGACCAGGGCACCGGGCGGATCACCGGCGGGCGCCTTCCCCCTGGACGACCCGCGGGGGCTGGCGCCCTTCCTGCGCCAGCCGCCGGCGGCCTTCGTCGCCCTGGAAACCGAGATCTGGCCCAACCTGCTGCGGACGCTGGCGGAACGCGGCATCCCCGCCTGCATCGTCAACGGCCGGCTCACCGGCCGCAGCCTCGGCCGGGGCCGGGCCTGGATGGCGCGGGCGGCCGCGCGCCTGACGCCTGGTGGCGGCCCGGGACGAGGCCTCGGCCGAGGCCTTCCGCAGCCTGGGGGCGCCCCGGGTGGTCCTGGGCGGCAACCTCAAGGCCGACCTGCCGCCGCCCCGGCCCCTGCATCCCGGCTGGGATCCGCTGCGCGAGGGCTGGCGCGGCTGCCCGGTGCTGGTGGCGGGCAACACCGTGGAAACCGAGGAGGAGCTGGTCCTGGCGGCCTGGCTGCGGGCCCGCGCGGGCCATCCGGGGCTCCGGCTGGTGCTGGCGCCGCGCCAGCCCCGGCGCTTCCAGGCGGTGGCGGAGCTGCTGCGCGCCAAGGGGCTGGACTTCCGGCGCGGCTCCGAGGCCTGGCCCGCGGGGCCGGAGCCCTGGGCCGCCACCGACATCCTGCTGCTGGACACCCTGGGCGAACTGGCGGCGGCCTACGGCGAAGGCACCCTGGCCCTGGTGGGCGGCGGGCTGGGCCTGGCAGCGGCGGGCACAATCCCCTGGAGCCGGTGGTCTGGGGCGTGCCGACCCTGATCGGGCCGGGGTTTGACAATTTCGAGGACCTGGTGGCGCCCCTTCTGGACGCGGGGCTGGTGCGGGTGGTGACCGCCCGCAGACCTGGGCGATGAAGTGGCGGCCGTCCTGGCGCTCGGAAACTCGGCGGCCAGCCGGGGCCGTGGGGTCGGTCCCGCTGCCCGAAGGTCTGTCCGGCGCTTTGGAAAAAACGTGGGAAATTGTTTCAATTGTCATACCCAAGCCCCGGTAAAGTTGAAGACAGATCCCGGATCGCCCGCATGCCGACCCTTCCTCCCCAAATCCTCCTGATCGACGATGACCCGAACGTCCTGGGCATGGTCGGCGAGGCCCTGATCCATTTCGGCATGAAGGTGCATCCGTTCTCCGAGGGGCGCCGCGCGCTGCGCCTGCTGGAGGATACCGAATCGCCCCAGTTCGACCTGGTGATCACCGACATCAACATGGACGGCATGGACGGTTTCGATGTCATCAACCGGGTCAAGTCCACCAAGCCCGGGCTGCCGGTGATCCTGATGACCGGCCAGGCCACCCTGGATTTCGCCATCCGCGCCATGCGCATGGGCGCGTCCAACCTCTTCCAGAAGCCGCTCATCATCCGCGAACTGGTCAACAGCGTGTTCCACCTGGTGGAACTGCACCGGGAGCTGAGCCGGACCGCGGTGGGCCTGCGCGGCCTGGTGGAGGAGCGCCGGCATTTCCTGTTCCACGCCAACGAGCTGGACATCCCAAGCATGGTCGGGCACATGACCGACCGGCTGGTGCCCATGGGGCTGGCCAAGCCCACCAACGTGGACGTCATCGGCATGGCCTTCCACGAGGCCCTGGTGAACGCCTTGGAGCACGGCTGCCTGGAACTGGACTCCAGCCTGAAGGGGGACCTGTTCGCCGAGCAGGACGCCTTCGCGACCACCATGGCCGATCGGCTGGCCGATCCGCGCTACGCGGAGCGCTTCATCGACGTCGATGATGCACATCACCCCGGCCCGGTTCGAAGTCGTCCATCACCGACGACGGCCCCGGTTTCGACACCCGCACGGTCTCCCGGTTCACCGAAGCCAGCCTGGGCAAACAGTGCGGCCGGGGCCTGGCCATGATCCAGCTGGTCATGGACGAAGTCAGCCACAACGCCAAGGGCAACCAGATCCGGCTTGTCCTGAACCGCAAATAAGGAAAATGTCTTGAACCGCTCATTGGAGGGTAGACTCGTTCCCGGAGGCAGTTGATGGAGATCCCCTCCAACGTGGTCCCCCTGTTCCGCGCAGCAGCCCCGGAGCCGCAGGACAGCGCCATTCTGGGAAAGCTCTGCCGGGACGATTTCGAGCTCTGGATCTGCCGCGCGCCCGGCGGGGCGCTGTCCCTGAAATGGTGGCGCTGGCGGGAGGACGCCGAATCCTTCGCGCCCCTGGAGGACGGCGCGCTGACCCTGGACGCGGAGGAACTTCAGCCCCTGGCCGACCTGCTGGCTTCGGTGGCGACGTTCCTGGAGCGCAGGAAGCTATAGCGCCTGCTCGATGAAGGCCTTCAACTGCGGCTTGGCCTGCCCGCCCACCTTCTGGTCCACCTTCTTGCCGTTCTTGAAGAGCAGCAGGGTGGGAATGGACATGACTCCGAACTGCCCGGCCACGGTGGGATTCTCGTCCACGTTGATCTTGACGATGCGCGCCTTGTCCTTCAATTCCCCGGCCAGCTCGTCGAGAATCGGGGCGATCATGCGGCAGGGGCCGCACCACGGGGCCCAGAAATCCACCAGGGTGACGCCTTCGGCCACGGTCTTGGGGAATTCGGCGTCGGTGATGTGCGTGACTAGGTCTGACATGGGTTTCCTCGGAAAATGCCCCGTGCGGGCGGTTAGGGTAGGGGGATGAGGTCGTTCCGCAAGCCGGCGCCCCACTGGGCGATGGTGAAAACGCTCATGAAGCGCTCGTTCGTTTCCCGGAGCCTCTGGGTGAGCACTTCGCAAAGGGCGTACAACACCTTCATGGCGATCTGGTGGTTGGCCTCCAGCAGGTTGCGCAGATCCGGCAATGGGATGAAGAAAACATCCACCCTCGCATTGGCAATGGCGTCAGCCGCCCTGGGCAGGAAGTCGATCAGGGCCATTTCGCCGAAGAAGGCGTTGGGCTCCAGGATGGCCAGGGCCTCCTCGCCGGCGGCCGAACGCTTGGAAATGCGCACGGAACCATCGACCAGGATGAAAAGTCCATCTCCTGGTTCACCTTCCCGGAAGATCACCTGGTCCGGCCGGTAGCTTCGCGGTTCGCCGATGACCAGGATCTGGGCGCGCTCCTCCATGTCCAGGTTCCTGAACAGGGGACAAGTGCTGATTGAACGACTATTTTTCAAAGCGCATCCAGATGAATCTGATCGACAATGTCGAGGCCGAATCCCCCGAGACCAATGTACTTCTTTTCCTGGCGGCTGAGGAGCCGCATTTCTTTGACGCCGAGGGAAACGAGGATGTGCGCCCCCACCCCCACCTCGCGGTCGCTGAGCGGGCCCTGGGCGGGCTCCTCCGGCGTGGTCCGGGGCCGCCTGAGGTAGACCAGCACGCCCCGGCCTTCACGGGCGATGGCGTCCATGGCGCGGTGGAACAGGGTGGGGATCACCTGGCCGAAGCCGTCCAGGTCCTCGGGCAGGGTCTCCTGGTGGACCCGCACCAGGGGTGCCGGACCGTGCGCCACGTCGCCCAGGACGAAGGCGAAGTGCGCGCTGCCGTCCAGCAGGCTCTCGAACCGGTGCACCTGGAGATGGCCCCAGGCGGTGTCCCGGGCGGAGGTGTCCAGGTGGCGGATGATGGGGTCCTTGCGCAGCCGGTAGGCCACCAGGGCCTCCACGGTCACCATGGGCAGGCTGTGCCTGGCGCAGAACCCGGCCAGGTCGGGCACCCGGGCCATGGTGCCATCGTCCTTCATGATTTCGCAGATCACCCCGGAAGGGTGCAGGCCAGCCAGCCGGGAGAGGTCCACCGACGCCTCGGTCTGGCCGGTGCGGGCCAGCACCCCGCCGGGCTTGGCCCGCAGGGGGAAGACGTGGCCGGGCTTGACGAAGTCCGAGGGCTTGGCGCGGGGGCGACCAGGGTCTGGATGGTGCGGGCGCGGTCGTGGGCTGAGATGCCGGTGGAGGTGCCTTCCCGGGCCTCCACGCTCACGCAGAAGGCGGTCTCGAAGGGGCTGGTGTTGTCCTGGACCATCTGGGGGATGTGCAGGCGGTCCAGGAGGCCGCCTTCCAGGGTGGCGCAGATCAGGCCCCGGCCGTGGGTGGCCATGAAGGCGATGGCCTCGGGCGTGACGTGCTGGGCGGCCATGGTGAGGTCCCCTTCGTTCTCCCGGTCCTCGTCGTCCACCACGACGATCATGCGCCCCTGGCGGATGGCCTCGATGGCCGTATCGATGGAGGCGAAAGGTGAGCTCACGGCGGTACCTCGAAACCTTGATTCTATTTCATAATGCCCAGGGACCCCTAGGACGTGTAAAGCAATGTCCAGCCCTCCGGATTCCCGTTCTCCGGCCCCCGCCGGGACGCGGGACCGGCGTGGTAGGATTCCCGACAACCTTATGGTTGATGGAGAGGATATTTCGATGTCCCAGGGTCTGATCCAGGGTTCCATGCGCGAGGCGCCGTTGCCGGACATCATCCAGCTGGTGAGCCAGGGCGGGAAGACGGGCTGCTTCCATGTCCTGGAGGATCCCAAGCGGGCGAAGATCTACCTCAAGGGCGGCCGCATCGTCCATGCCGTGACCAACGAATGCGAGGGCCTGGATGCCTTGTACCAGGTAGCCCTCTGGCTGGACGGAACGCTACCATTTCGAGGAGGGCGACGCCCTGGTCGAGACCACCATCACCAAGCCCAACCCGTCCATCCTGATGGAAATGCATCAGCGGATGGACGAATGGCGGGTCATCAGCCAGAAGATCGGCTCGCTGGACCTGTATCCCTGCTCCACCCTTCTGCCCGGGCGAGTCGGCCTCGGGCGTGCATCCCCGGGAAGCCAGGCTGCTGGCGGCTGCTCACCGGCTACTACACGGTGGAGGAGCTGGCCGCCCTGCAGGGCAAGCCGGTGCTCAGCATCGCCAAGGACCTGTACGGCCTGGTCATGGCCGGCCATGTGGTGCTAAGGGGGTGCGCAGCGGCAGGCGCCCGGACCTGGCCCCGCCGGTCCCCGCGCCCGCGGACGAGCCCAGGCCGCTGCCCGAGGTGCCCGAACCCAGGACCGTGCCCGCGATGCCCGAACCCATGCTGCTGCCCACGGTGCCCGAACCGATGCCCGTGCCGTTCGACGTGGCCGAACCCAGGCCGCTGCCGCCCCCGCCCCCGCCCCCGCCCAGGCCCCAGCCGGCCGCCGTGACCGATCCGGTCAGGCTGGCCAAGCTCACCCACTTCGCCCAGCGGATCATCCAGACCGCCAAGGCCGTGCTGCCCCAGGAGCACCACGAGATGCTCAACAAGCTGCTGGCCCGGGCCAACGCCCAGCTGGTCCAGGGCGAAGGTCCCGAGGCGGTGAAGAACCTCGCCCTGGCGGTGTCCCGGGGCGCCGTGGACGCCGGCTGCGACGGCGGACCTGGTCAAGACCCTCAATTCGCATCTCAAGGCGCTTTTCGCCAAGTAGTGTCCGGAGTCAATCGTGGCAATGCAGTCATCCCCTTTCGCTATCCTCCGGCAGTTCGCCTTGCCGGCCCTCCTTGTCCTCCTGGGAACCCTGGGCTGCAAAGGCAAGGACAACACCGGCGTCACCCTGTTCGTCTTCGACGGCAGTTCGAGTTCGGTCAAGGTCTGGGACGACGTGAACAAGGTCCAGACGGCGTTCGCCGAAGGCACCGAGGTGCCGGCGCCGGACCGCACCATCTCGAGCACCTCCGTGATGGGATCCATCACCCTGGCCTGGGGCGGGCTGGCCCTGGACAACGCCAAGAACATCCTCTACCTGGTGACCGAGACCGGCACGGTCTTCGTCATCCCCAACGCCGACGCCCAGAACGGCGACATCTCCTCTACCTCCAACATCACCTCCTTCACCCTGGGCACCTCATCCGACTACTACAGTTCGGGCGCCTTCGGCCAGGCCGCGGTGGACTCGTCCACCAACACCCTCTATGTCCTGGAAACGTCCCTGGACGGGTCGCAGACCCAGGTGTGGTACGTGCCTAACGCCAGCCAGCAGTTCAACCAGACGTCCACCCCCGAGAACACCTTCTCGGCCGCCAGCGACCAGTGGGGCGTCGGCCTGGCGGCCCATTCGGGCAACGTCTACGGCCTGTTCGGCGCGGGCAACGCGGTCTACAACAGCCAGGGCACGCCCTACACCGGCCCGCGGCTGCGCCTGGGCCAGAACTACGCCTTCCCGGCCTCCAGCGACGTGCTGATCGGTGCCACCACCGGGCTCCCCGGGCCGGTCAACTTCGGGTCGCTTGCGTTCGACAGCCAGAACAGCATCCTGTACGTGTGGGCGCAGGCGGCCAATCCCGACGACGTGCTGATGTTCACCCAGAACCAGTTCATCCTGAGCGGATTCGACCAGGCTCCTTCCAAGACCCTGAGCGACACATCGGCGACCCTTGCCAACCTGCGCCTCATCGCCCATTCCGCCAACTCCGACTGGCTGTTGGGGGCCGACATGCCGACCCCGGCGCTGACCGGCGCGGGCACTTCCACCCTGCACATCTGGAAGAATCCCAGCGGCGGAGGGGTGAGCGCCGTGTCCGGCACCCTGTCGGTCGCGCCCGAGATCCGCGGCATGGCCATCGGCGGGACAACTGAATGGTCTTCCTGCGCCTCCTGGGCCTCCTCTGCAGGGACGTCGGCAAGGACCTGCTGCGCCACCGCGGCCAGCACTTCCTGGCCGTGCTCACGCTGGCGCTGGGCCTGTTCCTGGCCGGCGGGCGGGCTGCTGCTGGTGCAGGGACTGAACCGCTGGGTGGTCCGGATGGAGACCCTGGCCAAGGTCACCGTGTTCGCCGCCGAGGGCGCGCACCCTGGACGAGGCCGAAGGCAGGCTGCAGCGCGATCCCCGGTTCGTCAAGGTGCGCCGGATCTCCTCCGGGGAGGCCACCAGGCGCTTCCTGGAATCCTCCCGGGAGGCCGGGCTGATGCTGAAGAGCCTGGGCGAGCCCATCCCTGAGACCCTGGAGCTGACCCTGCGTCCTGACCTGCTGGCCGGCCACCGGGCCATGGAGGTGGGCGACAGCCTGCGCGCGCTGCCGGGGGTGGGGGACGTCGTGGTGGACCAGGAGCGCCTGGAGGGGCTGCAGAAGACCGCGCGCATGCTGCGTTCGGCGCTCAGCTTCGCTGGGCGCGCTGCTGCTGCTGGCGGCCGGCTTCTCCACCGGCAACGTCATCCGCATGAGCGTGCTGAACCGGGAAGAGGAGATCGCCATCATGCGCCTGGTGGGCGCCACCGAAGGCTTCATCCGCACCCCCCTGCTGGTGGAGGGCGCCGCGCTGGGCCTTTGCGCCAGCATCCTCGCGGTCATGGGCCTCCTGGGCCTCTGGCTGCCGCTGGACCGCGGGCTGGGCAACCTGCCGCCCCTGCTGGTCGAACTGGCCCGGATGGGCTTCTTCTCCCCGGGCAACATGGCCGCCCTGGCAGGCCTCGGCATGGCCACCGGCGCCCTGGGCGCCCTGTGGGGCTTCTGGAACACCCAGCGCACCCTGCGCCAGATGGAGGCCATGATGCAGGAGAGGGGCGCTTGATGGTGTGCGGGTCCGGGACACGGATTTCAGTCCAGCCACCGGCGCGCCGCCTCCAGGGCCTCGGGGGTGCCGTGCAGGGCCAGGAGGTCTTCGGCCTTGAGCAGCAGGCCGGCGGCGGGCTGCAGGGGCCGGCCGTCCCGAACCAGGCCGACCACGGAGGCCCCGGTGCGCTGCTCCACGCCAGACAGCGGCCGCCCCAGCGCCGGGCACCGGGGCGCCAGGCGCAGGGACAGCAGGGCCGGGGGGCCTTCGGCCGGCGCGCCGGCCTGGGCCCAGGGCGCCTGCACCCGCATCAGCAGCCATTCGGAGCCCAGGGCCTTGTCCGGCTGGAAGCGGCGCGTATGCGCCCACGACAGGGCCAGCAGCCCGGCCAGGCCGCCCAGGAACAGCAGCAGCATGGGCCCTTCGGGGAGGAAGGGCTGGAGCAGGGCCAGGGATGGGGCCCCCGCCATGAGCACCAGGGCCAGGCTGAGCGAAGCCCGCAGCTGGCCGCGCCCGGCATGGGGCGGAACCTCGACGCCCGCGGCGGGCGCCAGGATGCGCTCGGCGATTTCAAGGGCCCTGCCGCAGAGCGCCCAGGCCAGGATGACCAGCAGGAGCGCCTGGCACGCCAGCAGCCCGAGCCCGGCGTTGGGCGTCCGGAACCAGGGCAGGTGCCGCTTGACCAGCGCCGCGCCGATGATCACCGCGTTGATCAGGGCGGCGTCCAGCACCAGGTAGATCAGCGGCCAGCGCAACGGCGCTGGCCCGCGGCCCAGGGACGACCGGCCCAGCTTCGCCGCCCAGGACTGGTAGATCTTCAGGTACCCGTTGATCCGGGCCGGGATCCGGCGTTCGAGCCCGGCCGCCAGGGCGTCGCCGCGCCGGAAGAGGGTGGGGCCGAGCAGCGCCGTGAGCAGGCATACCCCGACCGGCAGGGCGAGGAAATCCGGGCCCAGGAGCCGGCCCTGCACGCCGATGCCCACCAGCACGAAGGAGAACTCCCCGGGCTGGGCCAGGGCCAGGCCGGTGCGGAAGCCGGTGCGCAGCGGCAGCCCGGCCAGGGCACCGCCCAGGGTGGCGCCCAGGGTGACGCCCAGCAGCACCGCCGCGGTGAGCGCCAGGATGGGGCCGGCCTGGGCGAGCAGGGACCGGGGCTCCAGGAGCATCCCCACCGCCACGAAGAAGATGGCCGCGAAGATGTCGCGCAGCGGCAGCACCAGGTGCTCGATCCTGCGTACCCTGCCGCTGGCCGAAGCCAGCACCCCGGCCAGGAAGGCGCCCAGGGCCAGGGAACAGCCGGCCGCGTGCGGCCAGCACCGCGGCGGTGAAGCACACCCCCACCGAGGCCACCAGCAGCGTCTCGTCCCGCCCCCGGTCCGCGGCCCAGCGCAGCAGCCGGGGCACCACCATGCCGCCCACGCCCAGCAGACCGGCCAGCAGCAGGGCCAACTTGCCCACGGTCCGCCCCAGCCCGCCGGCGCCGAAGGGCGGCGAATGCGGCGTTCAGGCCGGCCAGAAGCAGGATGGCGAACAGATCCTGGACCACCAGCACCGACAGCACCCGGTCGCGCAGGTGCCCCCGGGCGCCGTGCTCCTCGAACAGCTTGGCGATGATCATGGTGCTGGAGATCGCCAGCGCCGCGCCCATGAAGGCGCTTTGCAGGAAGCTCCAGCCCAGGGCGCGCCCGGCCATGAAGCCGAGCCAGGTGGCGCAGCCCAGCTGGACGGTGCCCAGCACCATGGCCGAGGGCCCCTTTTCCAGCAGCTTGCGGAAATCAAACTCCAGGCCCACCGAGAACATCAGCAGGACCACCCCCAGTTCCGCCAGGGTCATGGACGTTGTCCAGGTCGGCCACCAGGGGGATCGGGACATGCGGCCCGACGATCAGGCCAGCCAGCATGTAGCCCAGCACCGCCGGCTGTTTCAGCCACCGGAACAGCAGGGATATGACCGCGGCCACCCCCAGGACGGTGGCCAGATCAAGGATGAGTCGAGGAACATGGGCTTCCACGACTGCAATATACGGCTTATATGAGAAAAGTTCCCCGGATCAGGATTCCGTGCGTGCCTTGATCGTGAAGTGCGCGGTGCAGAGCCCCACCATCCGGTCCTCGCACAGCAGTTGGCATTCCAGGATCGCGCTGCGCGGGGAGGCGCGCAGCACCGAGGCCTCCACCCGCACCTTCCGGTCGGCGGGCTCCAGGTAGCGGATGTGCAGATCGGAGGTGGCGAACGGCATCCGGCCGTCGAAATAGGTGCTGAGGGCCAGGGCGCAGCCGATATCGGCCAGGGTCGCCAGCACGCCGCCGTTCAGCACGCCGCCGGGGCCGTTCACCGTGCGCTCGCCGGGGACCAGGCTGAGGGTGGCCTTCCCGGGTTGGAGCGCCTCGATGCTCAGCCGCCAATCCCGCGTGAGGGGGAAATCTCGGAACCGGTTGCGCACTCGGTCGAGCAGATCAGGAGCGACCGCTTGGAGGGATCGGGTTTTCACCATGGGACAAGTGTAGATGCCTATCCCGGTGGAGGCGAGGGCCCGGCATGCTCCCCGGGGAGCGGAGTGCTTCTGATCATAAATGAGACAATTACGCTCCGGGAAATCGCCAGAATCGGAAAATTGTCTCACCCTGGATCATGACCCTAAACTTGTTTGACAGGCAGGCTTCGGGCGCCGGATACTGGAACAGTTCTAAAGACGTGAATGCTCAAAAACGGGACACCTCGGGCGCGATGGGATCCCGGCCATCTCCATCTGGAGGGTCGCTGCATGATCTTGCGAGATGATGTGCTCACCTGGATCCGGGCATACGGGGCCGCCATCGCCGCGCACAAGGACCAGCTCACCCGGCTCGACGCCGACATCGGCGACGGCGACCACGGCAGCAACATGGACCGGGGCTTCCAGGCGGTCCTGGCCAAGCTGCCGGATCTCGCGGACAAGGACATCGGCGCCATCCTCAAGGCGGTGGGCATGACCCTGGTGTCCACCGTGGGCGGGGCCAGCGGCCCGCTCTACGGCACCTTCTTCCTGCAGCTGGGCGGCGCCGCCAGCGGCAAGCTGGAACTGTCCCTGGAGGACTGGGCCGGAGCCCTCCAGGCCGGCATCGACGGCGTGGCCATGCGCGGCAAGGCGGGCCTGCGCGACAAGACCATGCTCGACACCCTGATCCCGGCCCTGGGGGCGCTGAAGGAGGCCGCAGCCTCGGGCGCGGGGATCCAGGGCGCCCTGCGCGCCTCGGCCGAGGCGGCGGAGCGCGGCATGCTGGCGACCATCCCGCTGGTGGCCCGCAAGGGCAGGGCCAGCTACCTGGGCGAACGCAGCTGCGGGCACCAGGATCCGGGGGCCACCTCGGCCCGCCTGCTCATCCAGATCGCCGCGGCCACCTGGGTGGAAGCGTGATCGGGATCGTCATCGTCTCCCACAGCGCCAAGCTGGCCGACGGGGTGCTGGAACTGGCCCGGGAAATGGCCGGGCCCGGGGTGAAGCTTGCCGCGGCGGGGGGGCTGGCCCTGCCGGGCAGGCCCCTGGGCACCGACCCGGTCCTGGTGGCCGAGGCCATCCGCCAGGTGGTACGGGGAGGACGGGGTGGTGGTCCTGATGGACCTGGGCAGCGCCGTGCTCAGCGCGGAAATGGCCCTGGAGCTCCTGCCGCCCGGGCAGCGGGAGAGGGTCGCGCTGTGCGGCGCGCCGCTGGTGGAAGGCGCCGTGTCCGCCGCGGTGCAGGCGCGCATGGGCGGCGACCTGGCCCGGGTGGTGCAGGAGGCGGGCGGAGCTCTGGCCGCCAAGGCCGGCCACCTCGGCGCCGAGCTCCAGGCGCCGGCGGCCGGCCCCGACGCGCTTGAGGCGCGCATCCTGGTGGCCAACCGGCTGGGGCTGCACGCGCGCCCCGCGGCGCGCTTCGTGCAGACCGCGGGCCGTTTCCCCGAGGCGCACATCCTGGTGCGCAACCTCACCAGCGGGCGCGGCCCGGTGGAAGCCAAGAGCATCAACGCCGTCGCCACGCTGGGGCTGTCCCGGGGCCAGACGATGGGGCTCGAGGCCACGGGCCCCCAGGCCGCGGCGGCCCTGGCGGCCCTGCGCGCCCTGGCCGAGGACCATTTCGGCGACGGCCCGGAGGGGTCCGCCCTCGCGGGGTCCGCCCTTGCGGGGTCCGCCCTTGCGGGGTCCGCCCTTGCGGGGTCCGCCCTTGCGGGGTCCGCCCTTGCGGGGTCCGCCCTCGCGGGGTCCGCCCTCGCGGGGTCCGCCCTCCCGGGGTCCGCCCGCCCGGCCTGCGCCGGTCCGGGCCTCGCCGGCCTCAGCGCCAGCAACGGCATGGTGATGGGCCCAGCGCGCCACCTGCGCATCACGGCCCCGGTCATCCCCCAGCACACCGTCGCCGATCCGCGCGATGAATGGGCGCGCCTGCTGGAGGCCCTGGAGCGGACCCGGGCCCAGATCCGCGGCACCCTCGCCGAGGTGGCCCGGCGCGCCGACCGCGACGCCGCGGACATGTTCGAGGCGCACCTGCTCTTCCTGGACGACCCGGCGCTGCGCAACCCCGCCCTGCACATGGTGTTCGACGAGAGCCTGAACGCGGCCGCCGCCTGGCACCGCGCTTCGGAAGCCATCGCCCTGGAGTACCGCGCCCTGGAGGACGGCTACCTGCGCGCCCGGGCCGCCGATGTCATGGCGGTGGCGGCGCAGGTGGCGGCCCACCTGCTGGGCGGCGCGCCGGGAGCCCCGACCCTCGCCGAGCCCGGCATCCTCATCGCCCCGGACCTGACCCCGGACGACACCGCCCGGCTCGACCCGGTGATGGTCCGGGCCATCTGCACCGCCCACGGCGCGCCCACTTCGCACAGCGCCATCCTGGCCCGGACCTTCGGGCATTCCGGCCATCGTCGGCCTGGGCGAGGCCCTGCTGGCCATCCCCGAAGGCGCCCTGCTGCTGGTGGACGCCGGGCGCGGCCTGATCGAGCTCGACCCCGACGAGGCGGCGGTGACGGCGTTCCTGAAGCGGCAGGAGGCGCAGCGCGCGGGCGCGGTCCAGGCCTCGCGGGAAAGCGCCGCGGCTGCCATCACCCGCGATGGCAGGCGGGTGGAGATCGGCGCCAACATCGGCTCCCTGGCCGACGCGAGGGCCGCGGTGGAGGCCGGCGCCGAAGGCGTGGGCCTGCTGCGCACGGAATTCCTGTTCACCGGCCGCGCCAGCGCCCCGGACGAGGCCGAGCAGTGACCCGGTCCTGTGCGATCTGGGCAAGCTCCTGGACGGCCGGCCCATGGTGGTCCGCACCCTCGACGTGGGCGGCGACAAGCCCCTGCCGTTCCTGGATTGCGGGCGGGACGCCAATCCCTTCCTGGGCTGGCGCGCCATCCGGCTCTGCCTGTCCCGGCCCGACTTCTTCAAGGTCGCAGCTGCGCGCCATCGTGCGCGCCGCGGCGCTCTACCCGCTGAAGGTGATGTTCCCCATGGTCGCGACGCTGGGCGAGCTGAGGGCCGCCAAGGCCCTGCTGGCCGAGGCCGCGGCAGAGGTCGCCGCGGCCGGGCGCAAGGTCCCGGCCCGCATCGAGACCGGCGTCATGGTCGAGATCCCGGCCACGGCGCTGCGCGCCCACCAGTTCGCCCCGGAAGTGGACTTCTTCTCCATCGGCACCAACGACCTCACCCAGTACACCATGGCCGCCGAGCGCGGCAACGCGCGGCTGGCCGCCCTGGCCGACCCGTTCCAGCCCGCCGTGCTGGACCTGGTGCGCAAGGTGGTGGAGGCCGGACATGCCCACGACCGGAAGGTGGCGCATCTGCGGGGAACTCGGCGGGGATCCCCTGGCCATCCCCCTGCTGGTGGGGCTGGGGATCGACGAGCTCAGCATGAGCGCGCCCATGATCCCCGGGGCCAAGCAGCTGATCCGCGAGCTGGACTGCCAGCGCGAGCGCCAGATGGCCCTGCGGGCGCTGCGCCTCGAGGCGCCGGACCAGGTGCGCGCCATGGCCGCGCGCCGGGATGAATGAATGCAGCCCTCCGGCGCGCCCATCGATGAGGCCGGCCTCAAGGCCGCCTGGGAGCGGTTCACCGCCGGCGGCCCCCTCGCGCCGGAACTGGATCCGCTGATCGCCCAGTCCTGGCGGCGCTGCGCGGACCGCCTGGACCCGCGCGGCGACCCCCAGTGGGTGTACGCGGGATCCAGGAGGTTCCCGCTCACCTCCGTGCAGCACAGCTTCCTCACCCTGGTGGCGCGCCCGCTGCTGGAGGACATCTGCCAGTTCATCGAGGGCTCCGGAGCGCTGCTGATCTTGACCGATCCTTCGGCGTGCGTGTTCGAGATGCTCGGCGACCCGGCCATCGAGGCCCAGGCGCGCGCGCTGGGCTTCCGGCCGGGAGCGTTCCTGGACGAAAGCCGGATCGGCAGCAACGCCTTCTCCCTCGCCCTGGCCGAAGGCACCCCGGTCCAGGTGATGGGTCCCGAGCACTTCCTGCAGGCCTTCCACGGCCTGCACAGCGCCGCCGCGCCCATGCACGATCCGGGCGGCCACCAGATCGGCATCGTCGGCCTGCTGCAGCGCAGGCCCGCGCAGGCGCCGCAGGCGCTCGGCATCGTGTTCGCGGCCGCGCGCGCCATCGAGCACCAGCTCCAGGCCGAACGCTGCATCCGCGAGGCCAATGACCAGGCCAGCGAATTCAGCGCCACCCTGGACGCCGTCTCGGAAGGCATCCTGGCCTGGACCACCCAGGGCATCGTCACGCACCTGAACGGCCAGGGCGGGCGGCTCCTGGGGGTCAAGCCGTCGATGATCGTCGGGCGCCCGCTGGGCGACCACATCATCCTGTCCGAAGGCCTCTCCCGGGCGGCGCTGCGCGGCGAGGAGCTGAACGACGTGGAGGCCGGCTTCAGGGTCGACGGCGCCAAGCAGGCGTTCTCGGTGAGCCTGCGGGTGATCCGCAACCGCGGCGGCAATCCGGAGGCTTTCATCCTGACCCTGCGCCCCATGGCCCAGGTGCACCAGCTGGTGAACCGGCTGCTGGGATCCCAGGCGCGCATGACCCTCGCCGACATCGTCGGCCAGTCGCCCGCCGTCCAGCAGATGCGGCGCCAGTCCCTTGCCGCGGTGAACGCCAAGGGCGGTGTGCTCCTGGTGGGGGAGGAGGGCGCCGGGCAGAACGTGCTGGCCCGGGCCATCCACAACAGCGGCGGCCGGGCCGCGGGGCCCTTCCTGGCCATCAGCTGCCGGAGCATCCCGCGCGAGCTGGTGATCGAGGAGTTCCTGGGCTTCGAGGGCGCCCTCAACAGCGGCGCGTCCAGCAAGTTCGAATTGGCCGACGGCGGCACGCTGTTCATCGAGGACATCGACGCCCTGCCCCTGGAGATGCAGTCCGTCCTGGCCCGCATCCTGGAATCGGGCGAGGTGGTGCGCCTGGGCGGCAAGCGCCCCATCCCGGTGGACGTGCGCGTCATCGCCTCGGTCGGGGTCCGGCTCGAGGCGCGGATCAGGGCCGGCGCCTTCCGGTCCGACCTGTTCCGCCTGGTGAGCCGTTTCCCCATCCAGGTGCCGCCCCTGCGCGAGCGCGCCGAGGACATCCCGCACCTGGCCGAGCGGTCGCTGGAGCGGCTCCGGCCGCGGTTCGGGCAGGCCCTGGGCCTTTCCGGGCGGGCCATGGGTTTGCTGTGCGCCTGCCCCTGGCCGGAGAACCTCGCCGGGCTGGACGCGGCGCTGGAACTTGCCGCGTCCAGGGCCGAAGGCGGCGTGATCGAGCCGGAGCACCTGCCCGAGGGGCTGGCCAGGCTGCCGGAGTCCCCCCTGCCGGCCCCGGTGCGCACCATCCGCGAGATGGAGAAGGTGGCCATCGTCAACGCCCTCCGCGCCGCCCGGGGCAACCACAGCCGGGCCGCGCAGGCGCTTTCCATCAGCCGCAACACCCTGTACCGCAAGATGAAGGAGATGGGGGTGGCCAACCCGGAGCGTCCGGCCGCCCCGACGCCCGGCTAGGCGAACAAATCGGTTGCGGATCCTGACAACCGATCAGATAATGCCCGGCACCTCTATTTCATGGGATCGGCCATGGTCAGGGAAAAAGCTGCGCTTCCGGAGTGGGACACGATCCACACGGTGAGGGAGAAGGCAAGGAAGGCGGTGTCCTTCTGGACCCATGGGAAGTTCGGCACGCAGTCCGCCGTCCCCCAGGAAAGCCTCCGCAGGGCCATCGGCACGGGGCTGGGCGACGTGGCCAGGCGCTACCCCATGGCCATCCGCAAGGACGGCAGGAAGAACGTCTGGGATATGGGGCTGCTGGAGAAGAGCCTGCGCTTCGACGACCCGGTGACCATGCTGAGCAGCCTGGGCCCCGCCGATTCCGGTTCCTGGCGCGCCATGCTGGAGCAGGTCGAAGCGGAGGGCTGCACCACGGACCAGGAAGCCACCATCCGCAAGGCCCTCCTGCGGATGATGCTGCCCGTCCACGGCACCGCCGATCCGGCGGGCGATCCCTGGGCGGCGGGCTGGGCCCTCTACCGTGAGAACATGCTGCGCAGGAAAGCCTAGATCGTTCCGTCCGTCGTTCCTTGCGGTTGGTTGCGGGTTCCGGGCGGGTGCGCCGACCCACCGGTGCGTGAGAGCCTTGCCGCATGCTCGTCGGCTTCGCCTCCTGCGCGTGCGCCAAGGTCTCACGCTGTCCTTCCCCGCCTCGGGTGGGGGTTCCTCCGGTTGGCGGCATGGGGGCGGGGAAGTCGCTTCATGGAATGCCCAGGGTTCCGAGATGGTTGCTTTGAATTTTGTTCAATGAAACGAAGACGAATCGACCCGGCCCTGGGGGGAAGGGGCAGCGTGGCCGCTTGCATCGCCCGGAGCGCAGCGAGGACGTTGCAAGCGGACCACGCGCCGGTGGGTCGGCGCAAAAAACCGGAACCCGAAGCCGACCGCAAGGAACGACGGACACCAAAGTGGAATTACTGCTTCCTGGTGACGACCAGTTCGCAATAGGCGTCGCCCTTGGCGATCAGGTCGTTGAACTTCAGCTCCAGCCCGGGGGAGCAGCTGATGACGCCGAAATCGCCGCAGGAGGCCAGTTCGCACAGGTGGGCGACCTCCTCCCTGGAGGCGCCCAGGTTCTTCCAGGCCTCCACCAGCGCGCAGTGGTGGAACCGGTAGGCGCCCTGCTGGTCGGCCACGCCCGCGTCCTCCATTTCGAACGCCATGCGCGAAACGGGGGTGCCGATGCCGTCGAAGAAGGCCTTCGGGGAGGCGGCGGCGCCGATCTTCTTGCCCTTCAGCTGGCCGAACTTGAAGATCGCCTTCTTCACCGGCTCGTCGGTCTCGTACCCGGCGGCCTTGAATTCGTTGATCAGAAGGTAGAACCAGGTGGCCCGGTCCTGGATGGCCATGCGGATGGCTTCGGTCATCTCGGCCTGGGTGAAGGTCTTGGGTTCGGACATGGGACGGCTCCTTGGGGTGGGTGGATCACTTCAGGCCTTGGCGGTCTCCACCATGGCTTCGATGGCGTGGGACGGCATCCAGGTGGGGACACTGCACCCGTTGGCCAGGATGAACCGATTGTCGCCGCCCAGGCGCCGGCCTTCGCGCACATTCTCCCGGACCCGGGCGGTGGTGACGCAGATCACCTGGTCGATGTCGATGCCGCCCATGACCACGCCGGGGAAGCGCGCCTTGACCTCCATGAGCGAGGGATTGCCCGCCTTGCGGTCCTCCCAGCTGAGGATCTGCACCGGGAAGTCCAGCACGTCGTCGGTGTAGAGGCCGGCCCCGTGCAGGTGCGCGGTGTTCATCCGCCCCAGGTCATGGATGGCGGCGAACACCTTCATGGCGGCGGGCTTGGCGAATTCAAGGAACAGCTGGCGGTCGAGCACGTTCTGGGCGGCCAGCACCGACATGAAGATCCCGCTGGCGCCAAGGGCGAGCGATTTGCGGCAGTAGGCGATGAGGTTGTCCGCCGCCACGTCCAGCGCCCGCTTGAGCGCGTCCGGCGCGGTGATGGCCAGGCCGAGCAGGTGTTCGCCGGCCAGGCTCTTCAGCAGGCTCTGCCAGGGGTCGAACACGGTGTCGATGAAGTAGGCCTTGCCGTGCAGTTCCCCGGCGATGATCTTGACCGCCTTGAGCTGCTCCTTCCAGGCGCTCTTTTCCGGGTCGAACGGCCGCATCCGGTCCAGGTCCTCGGCGCTCCTGACCTCCTCCAGGCCTTCCGGCATGGGATAGTAATAGTCATTCATCAGTTTCAGGAAGTCGAAGTCGTAGTGCTCGAACCATTCGAGGGTGATGGCCGCGGCCTTCCTGCCCGAGCCGTGCTGGCTGCCGAAGTGGTACCACATGCAGATGGGGGCGCGGTCGGGGTTCTTGCCCTTGAGCACGGCGTCCAGGCGCTTGATCTTGTTCATTGGGTCCTCCCCTAGCCGCCCAGGTAGGCGCGGCGGATGGCGTCATCTTCGCGCAGTTCGGCGCAGGGCGCCTCATGCGTGATGCTGCCGGTTTCCAGGATGTATCCGTAGCGGGACACCTGCAGGGCCAGATTGGCGTTCTGTTCCACCAGCAGGATGGTCTTGCCCATGGCGTTGATCTGGATGATGAAGTCGAAGATCTTGTCCACCAGGATGGGCGCGATGCCCAGGCTCGGCTCGTCCAGGAGGAGGATTTCCGGGTCGGACATCAGGCCCCGGGCGATGGCCAGCATCTGCTGTTCGCCGCCGGACAGGGTGCCGCCCTCCTGCTTGCGCCGCTCCTTGAGCCGCGGGAACAGCTGGTAGTTGCGCTCCAGCAGGTCGCGCACCCGCGCCTTGTCCTGGATGATGTAGGCGCCGGCCTGGAGGTTCTCCTCCACGCGTCAGTTCGGAGAAGATCCTGCGCCCTTCGGGCACGTGGGAGATGCCGGTCGCCACGATCGCCTCGGGGGTGTGGTTGAACAGGCTCGCGCCCTTGAAGGTCACCGCGCCCGAGGTGGCGTGCACCACCCCCGACAGCGCGCTGAGCAGGGTGGTCTTGCCGGCGCCGTTGGCGCCGATCAGGGTGACGAGGTCGCCTTCCTCCAGCCTGAGGGAGACGCCCTTGAGGGCGTTGATCTTGCCGTAGTGGACCACCAGGTCCTTCACATCCAGAAGTGCCAAGCCTATGCCCTCCTCTTGCCCAGGTAGGCCTCGATCACCCGTTCGTCGTTCTGGATCTCCAGCGCGCTGCCCTCGGCGATCTTCACCCCGTAGTCCAGCACCGTGATCCGGTCGGCGATGCTCATGACCAGCTTCATGTCGTGCTCGATCAGCAGCACGGTGAGGCCGTCGGCCTTGAGCGCGCGGATGAATTGGTCCAGTTCCTCGGTTTCGGCGTTGTTCATCCCCGCCGCCGGCTCGTCCAGCAGGAGCAGCCTGGGCCGCCCGGCCAGGGCCCGGGCGATCTCCAGCTTGCGCTGCTCGCCGTAAGGCAGGTTGCGCGCGTACTCGTCCTTCACCCCGGTCAGCCCCACCTTCTCCAGCAGTTCCAGGGCGAAGGCGCGGGCCTCGCGCTCTTCGCGCCGGTAGCGGCCGTTGTGGCTGATGGCGCCCCACACGGAGGACCGGTAGAGGTTGTGGGTGCCGGTGATGACGTTGTCCAGCACCGACATGTAGGCGAACAGGCGGATGTTCTGGAAGGTGCGGGCGATGCCGCGGGTGGAGATGGCCTGGGGCGAAAGGCGCTCGATGGGTTTGCCCTGCCAGACGATGCGGCCCGAATCGGCCGGGACGATGCAGGTGATGTTGTTGAAGAAGGTGGTCTTGCCCGCGCCGTTGGGGCCGATGATGGCGTGGATGGTGCCCTCCGCGACCGACAGGTCCACTTCGTTCACCGCCACGAGGCCGCCGAAGCGCTTCACGAGCTGGGTGATCTCCAGTATCACTTGGCACCTTCCTTCCCGGCCCGGTGCAGCCAGGGGAAGCGGGGCGCGCCGGAGGCGGGCGTGAACAGGCCCTTCACCCCCGCAAGGCCCTCGGGCTTGACCACGATCACGAAGATCAGGATGGCGCCGTAGAGCACCCCGCGGAACTCGTCCAGGAAGCGGAAGGCCTCGGGGATCACCATCAGGATGATGGCGCCGATGATCGGCCCGATGATCGACCCGGTGCCGCCCAGGGCCACCATGGTGAGGATCAGGAAGGATTCGCTCATGCCGAACTGGTCGGCGCTGATGAAGGTGACGAAGTGCGCGTAGAAGGCACCCACCAGCCCGGCGATCAGGCAGGAGATGGTGAAGGCCAGGACCTTGTAGCCGAACACCGATACGCCCATGCTGGCGGCCGCCACTTCGTCCTCGCGGATGGCCACCCAGGCGCGTCCCACCCGGGAATGGTAGAGCCGGCTGATGACGAACACGGTCAGCACCGTGAAGGCCATGATCAGGTAGTACCAGTGGGTGGAGCTGCTCAGCTCGAAGCCCATGATCGTGGGGCTGGGGATGCCCGGGATGCCCATGGGCCCCCGGGTCAGTTCAGGCCAGTTCATGATGATGATGCGGACGATCTCGCCGAAGGCCAGGGTGCCGAACACCAGGAAGGTCTGGCGCAGGCGCAGGGTGGCCAGGCCCAGGAAGGCCCCCACGAGGGCGGTGAACAGCCCGGCCAGGGGCATGGTCAGCCAGAACGACCAGCCCAGGCTGGTGGCCAGGATGGCCGAGACGTACGCGCCGATCCCGTAGAAGGCGCCGTGGCCCAGGGAATACATGCCGGTGAAGCCGATGATCAGGTTGAGGCTGGAGGCGAGCACCACGTAGATGGCGATCATGGTGGCGACGCGCAGGAGGTACTCGTTGCTCGCGGCCCTGGGGAAGCCCAGCAGCACGAGCGCGAGCACGATGCCCGCGGCCACCCTGTGTTTTCTGAAGAAATCAGCCATCGCCATCGCCTTATAGCTTGGTCTTCTTGCCCAGGATCCCGTTGGGACGGAACAGCAGGAAGATGATCAGGATGAGGTAGCTGACCAGGTCCCTGTAGCCCGAGGAGACGAACTGCACGCTCAGGTTCTCGATGGCGCCCAGCATGTAGCCGCCGAGGATGGCCCCCGGGATCGAGGTGATGCCGCCGAACACGGCGGCGGTGAAGCCCTTGAGCCCGGCCACGAAGCCCATGCCGGGGTTGACCGCGTTGTAGTAGACCGCGGCCAGCACGCCGACGAAGCCCGACAGCGCCCCGGAGAGGGAAAAGGCCAGGGAGGTGACCTTGTCCACCTTCATGCCCATGAGGCTGGCGGTGCGGTAGTCCAGGGCCACGGCGCGCACGGCCAGCCCCAGCCGGGTGCGGTAGAAGAGGATCTGCAGCCCGGCCATCATCGCGACCGCGATGACCACCATGATCACCTGCAGCCAGGAGACGTTGGCGTCGGCGAGGGTGAAGGCGGTCTGGGAGTAGTAGCTGGGCATCGCCTTGGTCTCGGCGCCGAAGATCCAGGTGGCCATCTCCTTGAGGAAGAACGAGAAGCCGATGGTGCAGACCAGCGAGGCGATGTGCGGCACTCCGCGCATCGCCTTGAAGGCCACCTTCTCGATGATCCAGCCCACCACCCAGCCCGTGGCGAAACCGGCGAGCAGGGCCACGCCCAGGTTGGGCGTGAGGTGCGCCACCACCAGCCAGCCGGCGTAGGCGCCCAGCATGTAGACCTCGCCCAGGGCGAAGTTCACCATCCTGAGCAGGCCCCACACCAGCGAGAACGAGATGGCGATGAGCGCGAACAGGCTGCCCTGGGCGAGGCCGTTGATCAGCTGTTGAAGAAACATCCCGGGGTTCCGCCTACTTCATCAGCTGGAAGTCGCCGTTCACCACCTGGACGATCTTGTACGACTTGACGGCGTCGCGCTCGGGGGTGAAGGTGATGGAGCCGGTGAGCCCCTTGAAGTCCTTGGTGGCGGCCAGGGCGTCGCGCACGGCGTTCTTGTCCACCGAACCGGCCCGCTTGATGGCGTCGGCCAGCAGGTAGATGGAGTCGTAGGCGAGGGCGGCGTGGAAGTTGGGGGCGGCGCCGTAGCGCTTCTGGAAGCCGGTGACATAGGCCTGGATGCGCGCATCAGGGTCCTTGGTGAAGAAGCTGACGTCGGTGTAGATCCCGTTCACCGAAGCGCCGCCCAGGGCCACCAGCTGGGTGGAGTAGAGCGAGCTGGGGCCGAGCACCGGCAGGTTCCAGCCCATCTTCTCCCGCTGCTGGCTGATCATGGCGCAGTCGTTGTACATCGTCGCGACGAACAGGGCGTCGGGCTTGGACTGCTTGAGCTTGGTCAGCACCGCGTTGAAGTCCTTGTCGCCCTGGAAGAACGATTCCACGGCCACCACCTTGCCGCCCAGCTTCTCGAAGTTCTCCTTGAAGAACTTCTGGGTGTCCATGCCCCAGTCGTTGTTGATGAAGAGCACCGCGATGTTCTTGAGCTTGAGCTTGTTCTTGGCCAGGTCGGCCATCACCGGCTGTTCGTACTTCTGCGGCCCGACGATGCTGAAGCTCCACTTGGAGCCGGAGGTGAAGTTGGTGGCGCTGGCGGTGGGGGAGAGCTGGATCATCCCGGCCTTGTTGTAGATGGGCTGGGAGGCGAAGCAGCAGCTGGAGGTGAAGTCGCCGATCTGGGCGAACACGGTGGGGTCGGAGACCCACTTCTGGGCCAGGATGGCCGATTCCTTCGGGTCGCCCTTGGAATCGCCGACGCTGAGCACGAACTTGCGCCCCAGCACGCCGCCCTTGGCGTTGATCTCGTCGATGCCCATCTCGACCGAGCGCTTGAAGTTGTTGCCGTACTCGGCGTAGTCGCCGGTGATCGGCGTGGTGAGCGCGATGTGGATGGTGGGCGAGTCGGCCCGGGCGAAGCCGGAGCCGGCGATGAGAACGGTGCCGATGAGTGCTGTCAGGCTGTTTCGCATGTAACCCTCCTTGTTGAGTGATTGTCGACGGGCAGGGCGCCCGCGCGTTTGTCCCGCGGTGCGCGGGGTCAGGCCCCCCAGCGCAAGGCTGTCGTCTTCACCGGCGCATCCCAGAGGGAGACCAGTTCGTCGTCCATCCGCACCAGGGTGATGGTGCAGCCGGCCATGTCCAGGGAAGTCATGTAGGTGCCCACCAGGCTGCGCACGATGGTGACGCCGCGGGCCGCGCACAGCTTGGCCAGTTCGTGGTAGACGATGTACAGCTCGATCGCCGGGGTGCCGCCCAGGCCGTTGACCAGCGCCAGCACCCGGTCCCCGGGCCGGAACGGCAGGTCCTCGAGGATGGGGATGGCCATCAGCGCGGTGGCCGCGGCCGCCGGCTGCATCGGGCCGCGGCTTCGGCCGGGCTCGCCGTGGATGCCGACGCCGATCTCCATCTCGTCCTCGGCCAGGGCGAAGGTGGGGGACCCGCTCTGCGGCGCGGTGCACGAGGTGAGCGCCACGCCCATGCTGCGCCCGTTCGCGTTCACCTTGCGGCACAAGGCGGCCACTTCCGTCAGCGGGCGCCCCTGCTCGGCGGCGGCGCCGGCGATCTTCTCGGCGATCAGGGTGACGCCGGTGCCGCGCCGCCCGGCGGTGTAGAGGCTGTCCTGGACCGCCACGTCGTCGTTGATCACGACGGCCTCCACCGGGATGCCTTCGGCCTGGACCAGGTCGGCCGCCATCTCGAAGTTGAGCACGTCGCCGGTGTAGTTCTTGATGATGTGCAGCACGCCGGCGCCGCCGTGCACGGCCAGGGTGGCGGCCTGGATCTGGTCGGGGGTGGGCGAGGTGAACACCGCGCCGGGGACGGCCGCGTCCAGCATGCCCGGGCCCACGAAGCCGCCGTGCAGGGGTTCGTGCCCGGAACCGCCGCCCGAGACCAGGGCCACCTTCCCCGCCACCGGCGCATCGGCGCGCAGGATGTAATCGGGGGAGAAGTGCACCTTGACCAGGCCGGCGCACGCGCCAGCCATGCCCTGCAGGGCTTCGGAGACGACGTCTTCGGGTCGGTTGATGAACTTCTTCATGCGGGACTCCGCGCTTGACGATCTCTGGATCATTCGGCGGTGAGCTTGGACGGGGGCAGGGGCCGGCGGCCCATGCGATGTGTCCCATTTTGGAGCATTTTCAATGGGGGTCTGATTGAGTATGGTCTGCGTGGCGAAACCCTGTCAAACGGTTTTCCCCCAAAGGTCAGATTGTGTCAGCCGGGGTGGAGGCGGTTGGGAGGGAACCCGTGTTGTGTCATTAATGATCACTTTCGCCTGCGCCCCCAACACGGAGCATCAATCCCAGCCGTTGCGGGCGAAACGGGCCAGCCTGTCGCCGGAGGCCTGGAAAGCCAGGGCCCGGGCCACGAAGCGGCCCACCGGGTCGGCTTCCAGGTTCACCGCATCGCCCGCGCCCAGGCCCGCCAGGCGGGTGCGCCGCACCGTTTCGGGGATCAGCGCCACCGTGAACCAGTCGTTGCCGCATTCCACCACCGTGAGGGAGATGCCGTCCACCGTCACGGAACCCTTGGGCGCGGTCATGGGGCCCAGTTCCGGAGGCATCCGGAAGCGCCAGACGCCTTCGTCGGGGGTCCGCTCCAGCAGGCTGCCGACGCCGTCCACGTGGCCCGAGACCAGATGCCCGTCCAGAGGGTCGCCGACCCGGAGGCTGGGTTCCAGGTGCAGCAGGGCGCCGGGGGCGAGCTGGCCCAGGGTGGTCTTGTCGAGGGTCTCCCGGGACAGGTCCGCCTCCCAGGCGCGGGCGTCCCGCGCCACCGCGGTGAGGCAGGCGCCGTTGACGCAGATGCTGGCGCCGGCTTCGGCGCGCTCCAGCACGTCGGCGGGGGCGCCGATGCGCAGGCGGGCGCCGAACGGCCGGTCGTGGCGTCCTTCCAGGGTGCCGAGGGATCTGATCAGGCCGGTGAACAAGGCGTCCTCCACGAGCCAAAGTTTAGGCCATGGCGGGCACGGTCATCCGGACAAATGTTCCCGCGCCCCCTCTTCTGCCTTCCAACTAAGATGAAGGGTCAGCGCGCAGGCGGAAGAAGCGGTCATGAATCTGTGGAACGACAAGCGGCTGAGGCTGTCCATCACGCGCCTCGGGGTGGAGTACCTGGCGGCCATGCTGCTGATGGGCCTGTTCGCCGTCAACACCGGCAACAACCTGCTCTACCTGGTCTTCTCCATGATGCTGGGGCTGTTCTTGGCCTCGGGCTGGGCCAGCCGGCGCGCCATCCAGGACCTGGAACTGGAGGGCATCGAGGAGGGCAACCTGTTCGCGCGGGTCCAGGGCGGCATCAAGGTCCGGCTGCGGGAACTCGCCGCCGGCCGCGCCCGGGGGCTGGAGGTCCACCTGGCGGCGCCGCGCGCCGAGGTGGACCCGGGCTTCTACCCGGGCGGCCAGAAAGGCGCGGAGGAGCGCCTCCTGGTGCTCCAGGCCAGGCCGGAGCGGCGCGGCCCGCTGCGGGTCGACTGGGTCGAGCTGCGCACCTCGTTTCCGTTCGGGTTCATGGAGAAGGCCTGGCGCTTCCCCCTGGGCGCCGACCTGCTGGTTCTGCCCCATCCCCGCCCGTTCAGCCCGCTCCAGGGCCGGGAGGGGGAACCGGGCCGGGCCCGGCCCAGGGAAGGCGTCACCTGCCCCGATGGGGCGCGGCCCTTCAAGGAGCGCGACCCCCTGAGCCGGGTGCACTGGAAGCGCACCGCCCAGCGCGGCGCGCCCTGGGTGCGCACGTTCGAGGACGAGCCGCCCTCGGGCATGCGCCTGCGCCTGGACCTCCGGGCCTGGGCTCCCGGGCCGGAGTTCGAACGGGAACTGGAGTGCCTGTCGGGCGGGATCCTGCGCGCGCGCCTGCAGCGCCGGGAGGTCAGCCTGCGCGTCGAGGCGGTGGCGGGAAGCCTGGAATACCGGGGGTACACCCCCTGCTGGCGGGCGCTGGGCATGGCCGCCGCCGAGGGCGGCGCTTTTCAGGCCGCGGGAAGCGCACTACCATGATCACATCGAGATTTTTCAGAGGCGCCCATGTCTTTTTCCGATCCCCGCTCCGCAGCCTGGGAGCCCTTGCTGGAAGCCGCCTGGGAGGCATGGGCCGCGGCCTACGCCCCCTATTCCGGCTTCCGGGTGGGGGCGGCCCTGCTGCGTTCGGACGGCAGCATCGTCCCGGGCTGCAACGTGGAGAACGCCTCCTACCCGGTATGCCAATGCGCCGAGCGGACGGCGGTCTGCGCCGCGGTGAGCCGGGGCATGGCGCCGGGCGAACTGGTGGCCATGGCCGTGGTCACCGAGGCGGCGGCGCCCGCCCCGCCCTGCGGCGCCTGCCGCCAGGTGCTGGCGGAGTTCGCCGATGACCTGCCCATCCTGCTGGCCAACCGTGCGGACCGATCCCTCTGCGGCATCCGCGAACTGCTTCCGAGGGCTTTCACGGGACGTCACCTGGCCCGCTGAGCCCGCCCTTCCACCTTGTCCGAGCAACCGAGGCATTTGATGGCCATCGACCGCAACAAGATCTCCAAATCCGGCCGAAACCCACATGGCCATGGGCAGGGTGGACCGGGCCATCGAGGAGTTCCTGAAGCTGATCGAGGACAAGCCGGACGACCACAACCTGCTGAACCGGGTGGGCGACGCCTACCTCCAGGCCGGCAAGGTGCCCGAGGCCCTGGACATGTTCAAGAAGGCCGGCACCGGCTTCGAGCGCAGCGGCTTCAACGCCAAGGCCACCGCCGTCCTGAAGAAGGCGCACCGGATCGCGGGCGAGGACGTGGACATCGCCGAGCGCCTGGCGGAGCTGTACCGCCAGACCAACATGATCAAGGAGGCCATCCAGATCCATATCGAGGTGGCGGAGATCTGCACCCGCAAGGGGCTCTTCAAGCGGGCCCTGGAGGAATTCGCCAAGGTCGTGGACCTGGACCCCAAGAACCTCAAGAACAAGGTGAAGCTGGCCGACCTCTACAACAAGGAGGGCATGAAGGAGCGCGCCGCCGGCATCTACCTGGAAGTGGCCGAGGCCCTCGCCATGGAGCAGATGCACACGGAGGCCGGGCAGATCCTGGAGCGCGCCAAGACCATGGTCAGCACCCCCCAGGTGTTCCTGACCCAGTCCCGGCTGTGCGTGATCCAGAAGGACCTGCCCGGCGCGGCCGGGCACCTGCGCGAAGGCCTGGCCGTGAACCCGCGCAGCCCGGACCTGCTGGACGCCCTGGCGGAGGTGGAGCTCCAGGCCAGGGCGCCGGAACGGGCCCTGGAGGCCCTGGCGCAGGTGCCCCAGCTGCCCGAGAAGTCCCTCCAGCTCTGCGAACGGGCCCTGCGCGACCTGCTCCGGGACGGCCGGGTGGCGCTCGGCCTGGAGCTGTTCAAGCCCATCGGCCGGGAATTCGGCCCGGCGCGGCCTGGGCGACGCCGCGGCCAGGACGCTGCGTTCCGCCCTGCAGCAGGGGGCGCTCAGGGCCGAAGCCTGGCTGCAGCTGGCGGAAATCGCCCACCAGGGCGGCAACCGCGCCGAGGAGGTGGAGGCGCTCCGCCACGCCTGCGCCGAGGCCAGGGCCGAAGGCAACCTGGCCGTCGCCGAGCAGACCTCCCAGAAACTCCAGGGCATGGGGGTCCGGGCCGAGGATGTGGCCGCGCCGTCGTCCGCCGGGCCGACCTTCCTGCTGGAAGAGGCGCCCCCGGCCGCTTCCCAGGACACCTCGCAGGACCTCCTGCGCCGCATGCAGATCGAGAAACTGCAGCGCGACGGGGCGCAATACCTGCAGGAACGCACATGGACAGCGCGCTGGAGTGTTTCGGGCGGGTCCTCGAGCTGGAGCCGGCCAACGAGCAGGCCATCAGCGCCATCGCCGACATCCACCGGTCCAGCGGCATGCTGACCAAGGTCCAGATGCACTACGTGAAGACCGCGGAGAAGATCGCTCCCCTCGGCTTCCGCGGCCTGGCGGTGGAGCTGCTGGACCGGGCCGAGGCCATGTTCCCCGGCTCCACCCGGCTGTACCGCAGGACCCTGGGGCTGATGGAGACGGCGACGCCCCTGGGCCCGCCGGTGCAGACGACCCCGGAGGCCATCCCGCTGGAGGTCATGCCGGCCATCCAGCTGGACCTGGACCGCCTGCCCTGGTCCTTCGAACCCGCTCCGGCCCCGGCACCCGAGCCCCCGGCGGCCGCTCCCAGGCCCTGGGCCGCGGTTCCCGAGCCTGCGGCTCCCGAGCCGCCCGAATACCATTGGCAGGAGCTTTCCGACCTGGTGGGCTACGCCCCGGATCAGCTGCCCATCCCGGAGCCCCTGCCGGCGCTGACGGTCCCGGAGCCCCTGCCGGCGCTGACGGTTCCGGAGCCCCTGGTGCCGCAGGTTCCGGAGCCGTCGCCGGAGCCCTTCCCCGAGCCCTTCGCGCCCTTCCCGGTCGAGCCCTGGGCGCAGCCGACCCCGGCGGGCCTGCCGGAAGCGCTGGACGAGGAACTCGCCTCGACCCTTTCCGACATCGATTTCCAGCTGGACTACGGCAGCCCCGAAGAGGCCCTGATCGAGATCGAGCAGGCCCTCGAACGCTACCCGGACCAGCCGGAACTGGAGCAGCGCAGGCGCCAGGCAGAGGAGTCCCTGCGCCGGATGGGGCATGAGGTCAGCGCCGAGGCCCCGCAGGAAGCCGATTTCGCCCCGTCCTTCTTCGACCTGACCGACGTGCTGGGCGACGCGCTCCTGGACTCCGGGGACGGCGAGGAGATGCACGACGCCACCAACCTGGTGGAAAAGATCCAGAGCGTCGACGAACTGTTCAACGCCTTCCGGGCAGGGGTGGAGCAGCAGGTCAAGGGCGACGATTACGACACCCACTACAACCTCGGCATCGCCTACAAGGAGATGATGCTGCTGGAACCGGCCATCGAGGAGTTCAAGACCGCCATGCGCGATCCCGAGCGCACCCTGGAGTGCTGTTCCATGCTCTCCATCTGCGAGCAGACCCAGGGCCACCTGGATGCGGCCATCCAGTGGCTGCGCAAGGGCATCGAGGCCCCCGGGTTCCCGCCCGAGGACGCCATCGGGCTGCGCTACGACCTGGGCCAGCTGCTGCTCGCCGCAGGACCGCAGGAGGAGGCCCGGGAGCAGTTCGTCCTGGTGCACGACCAGGATCCGGACTACCGCGGCGTGGCCAGCCTGCATTGGATGACAGCAGGCAAAGAGCGGCTGAGACTCTATATTGGGGGTGCCCAGGAGTCCCCATGGCCGAACCCGGATCCGCCGCCCTGCCGCCCCACCTGGCCCGCTACGTGGTCGCCCAGGACTACGAGGCCTACACGCCCAGGGACCATGCGGTCTGGCGGCACATCCTGGGCCGGCTCACCGCCCACCTGAAGGACAAGGCCCACCCCAGCTACCTCGCGGGGCTCGCGGCGGCGGGCATCGGCCTCGAGCGCATCCCCAGCCTGGAGGAGATGAACGGCCAGCTTGGCCCGGCTGGGCTGGTCGCGCCGTCGGCGTGCGCGGCTTCATCCCCCCGGCGGTGTTCACGGAGATGCAGGCCCGGGGGGTCCTGGCCATCGCCGAGGACATCCGGACGCACGAGCACATCGAGTACACGCCCGCCCCGGACATCGTCCATGAAAGCGCCGGCCACGCCCCGATCATCAAGGACGCCCGCTACGCCGAGTACCTCAAGCGCTGCGGCGTGGCCGGCTTCAAGGCCATCGCCACCCGCGAGGACCGCGCGGTCTATGAAGCCATCCGCAACCTCAGCGTGGTCAAGGAGGACCCCGCCGCCAGCGGCGAGGACGGCCTGCGCGCCGAGGCGCGCCTGCGGGCGGCCCGGGCCAGCCGCGAGCCGACGTGAGCGAAAGCACCAGGGCCAGCCGGCTCTACTGGTGGACCGCGGAGTACGGCCTGGTCGGCACGCTGGAGCGGCCCCGGCTCTACGGCGCCGGGCTGCTCAGCTCCATCCGGCGAATCCAGCCACTGCCTCACCGGCGCGGTGGAAAAGGTGCCCTTTTCCCTGGCCTGCGTGGAGCAGGATTTCGACATCACCCGGATGCAGCCCCAGCTGTTCGTGGCCCGGGATTTCGACCACCTGTTCGAGGTGCTGGAGGCGTTCGAGGCGACCCTCGCCTGGAAGCGGGGCGGGGATTACGGTCTGGAGGAGGCGCGGCGCGCCGCGCACCGTGAACCACCTGCTGCTGTCCGGCGGCCTGGAGCTCACCGGCCGGGTGGAGAGCTTCGTCCCCCGGGCCGGCTGCCCGCTGGCCGTCCTGGAGGGCCCTGTCATGGCTCCCGGGAAGGCCGGAGCCTCAGCCGCCGAGCCCTGGACGGGGCCCGCCCTGGTGGCGTTCGGGCCGTCCGGCGCGCCGGGGCCCGGGCCGTTCAACTGCACGTGGCCGGCGGCCTCAGCCTTCAGGGCGTCATGGCCGCCGGCGGCGCGTGCCGCGAACTGCGCGGCAGCCACCTGGGCCGGCCCCTGGACCTGCCCGCTTCGGCCCTCCTGCTGGTGAGCGAAGGGCTGCCCGGGGTGGCCGGCGGCCCGGCCGACCCCGAGGCCTGGGACCGCTGGTTCGGCGAACAGGACACCTTCAGCTGCGGGGAAGCCGAGAAGCCTGGCGCGCCGGCGCAAGGCCGAAGCGCTGCCGGCCCGGCTCGCAGACCTGTACCTGGAAGTGGCGCGCATGCGCGAATCGGGGCGGATCGCAGCCCGGCCGCCTGCGCGAGATGCGGGAGGAGCTGGACGGGTTCCCGGAGGACTGGCTGCTGCCGGCACGAAGTGGGGGAACTCCTGGCCCCCCCGTCTCATGACAACAGCTGCGAGGGACACGCCCATGACCTGGACTGAAAAAGACAAGGCCCTGCACCGCGCCATCAAGACCCCCGACTTCCTCACGGCCTTCAACATCGTGAGCCGGATCGTCGGCCCGGCCGAAGCCATGAACCACCACCCCGACATCGCCTTCGGCTGGGGCTACGTGAACATCACCCTCACCACCCACGACGCCGGCGGGGTCACCGAGCAAGGACCACGCCCTGGCCGAAAAGATCGACGAGGCGATCAAGCCCTTCGGAGTTTGACGGCTTCCCGGCCGCGCCCCAGGGCTGCAGCGCCTGGGCCGCCGGCTGGACCGGCTTGCCGGGGCGCTGGAGCAGGGTCAGCTCCAGGGCCATGCCGTCCCCGGCCGTGAGCCAGGCGCCCTGGCGGTTCCAGGCCAGGGTGCCGGCGGCGCCCGGGTCCGGGCGCAGGCCGCCCACCGCGCAGACCTTCACCAGGGTGCCGGCCACGGTCAGTTCGGCGCCGGGCCAGGGCTGCAGGGCCCGCACCTGGCGGTGCAGTTCCGCCGGCGGGGCGCTCGGGGTCCAGGCCGCGCCATGTCCTTGGTCCAGCTTGGGCGCCAGGGTGGCCAGGGCGGCGTCCTGGGGCTCGGGCGCGGCGGTGCCCGACCACCAGGGCCGGCAGCCGGGCCAGCAGGAGCTCCGCCGCGTCCCCGGCCAGGGCCGGCAGCAGGCCTTCGGCGGTGTCCTGGAGGCGTGATGGGGCGGCTGCTCCGGGCCAGGACCGGGCCTTCGTCCAGGCCCGGGGGTGAGCCGCATGAGGCTGACCCCGGTCTGGCGCGTCCCCGGCCAGGATGGCCTGGTTCACCGGCGCGGCGCCCCGCCAGCGGGGCAGCAGCGAGAAGTGCAGGTTCCAGACCCCGAGCGCGGCACCCGTCCAGCATCCACCGCGGCAGGATGTGGCCGTAGGCCACCACCACGGCCAGCTCGATGCCCAGACCCCTCCCATTCCTCCCGGGTCGCCGGGGTCCTTCCAGCGCTCCGGCTGGTGCACCGGGAGGCCCAGCTCCAGGGCGGCCCGCTTCACCGGCGGCGGCTCCAGGTGGCGGCCGCGGCCCTGGGGCCGGTCCGGGTTGCAGAACACCGCCGCCACCGGCGTGGCCGAGGCCAGGGCGCGCAGGGCGGGGACCGCCGCCGCCGGGGTGCCCAGGAAGGCGATCCTGGCCACGCTATTCCCGGTGCCCGCTGCTTGTTGTAGCGGCGCTGGAGGAACTGGCGCTTGACCGGGCCGAAGTACTCCACGAACAGCTTGCCGCGCAGGTGGTCGATCTCGTGGCAGAAGGCCCGGGCCATCAGGTCCTCGCCCTCCAGTTCCACCCAGGCGCCGTCGGGCAGTGCGGTTCTTCACCCAGACCTGCTTGGGCCGCTCCAGCACCTCGTGGATGCCGGGGATGGACAGGCAGCCCTCCGAACCCATCTGGGAGCCCTCCTGGCGGACGATCTCCGGGTTGACGAGCACGATCCGGGCCGCGGGGTCGGCCCCGCAGGAGGTGTCCACCACCGCGATGTTGAGATTCACACCCACCTGCGGCGCGGCGATGCCCACGCCGTCCTCCGCCTTGGTCGTGTCTCGAACAGGTCGGCCACCAGCTGGTCCAGCTCCGGGGTCCAATCGCCCACGTCGCTGCTGTTGATCTTGAGTCGGGGATCGCCCCAGGTGAGCACTTTGTGGACCGCCATCGGTTCCTCTATGAATCAGTTTATGCCAAACGGCCCACCTTTGATAACCTAGTAGATTCCGGCCCCTGGTCCGGCCCCCATGCGCCCTCTGGAGATACCCATGCTTCGCAATTTCCGCCAAGTGTTCAAAGGCAACCAGACGCCCATGGCCGTGGTCATGATGGTCGTGCTGCTGGGAATGGTGGCCTACCTGGCGCCCAGCCACGGCAGCCCTGACGCCCCCGACAACGTCATCGCCCGGGTCTACGGCCGCGACATCATGCGCCGGGACCTGGACGGGCCCATGCCGGGACATGATGCGGCGCCTGGGCAAGAACGCCAACATCGAGGCCAGCTGGCCCCCTTCCTGCAGACCCAGGCGGTGACCAAGCTGGTGCAGCGACAAGCTGGTCGAGGAACTGGCCGATCGCCACGGCATCGTCGTCACCGACGCGGAAGTGCGCAGACGCCCTGGAGGCCAGGCTGCGCCGGCTACGGCTTCGCCGGGCCGAGACGGCCAGCTCAGGCCCAGCGCCGAGATCAACGACGCCCTCCGCGAGCACGGCATGAGCCTCAAGCAGCTGGAGACTCGAGACCGCCTCCGCCCTGACCGGGCAGAAGCTGTTCGAGCAGGCCTGCGCCCAGGTTCCGGTGGACGAGGCGTGGCTGGCCCTGGAGAACCGGGTGCGCGGCGAGAAGATCAGCTTCGAGGCCGCCACCCTGGCGCCGGATCCCAGCGCAGGTGCCGGATCCCGGCGACGGCGAAGCTGGAGGCCTTCCTGAAGGAATCCGGAGCGCGCTTCCAGACCGGCCCGCGCCGGGTGATCGACTACGTGGCCGTCACCCCGGCCGCCATGGGCATCCAGCCCGCCGACGACGCGGCCGTCAAGGCCGTCTACGATTCGCGCCAGGGCCAGTTCGTCGAGCTGAAGGCCAGCCACATCCTGTTCAAGGCCGAAACCGACGCCGAGGTGCCGGAGGCCATGAAGAAGGCCCTGGACCTGCGGGCCAAGCTGGTTGCCGGCCAGGACTTCAACAAGGCCGCCGAGCCGCTCAGCGAGGACCCCAGCGCCAAGGGCAACAAGGGCGACCTGGGCTGGTTCCAGCCCGGCCAGATGCAGAAGCCCTTCGTGCAGGCGCTGCAGGCCCTCAAGGTCGGCGAGATCAGCCAGCCGGTGCGCACCGTCTACGGCATCCACCTCATCCGCAACGAGGGGCGCCGGGAGAAGACCTTCGAGCAGGTCAAGGAGCAGCTGCGCGCCCAGCTCACCCGGGAACGCTTCACCACCAAGGCCAAGGACAAGCTCGAGCAGCTGCGCAAGCAGACCGGCGACCGCGGCGAGCCTGGCCGCCGCGGCCCGCAACCTGGGCCTGAAGGTGCAGACCAGCCAGCCCCTCTCCATGGACAGCCCGGCTCCCATCGAGGGCCTGCCCGGCAGCCAGAACGTCATCGCCGCCGCCTTCCGCATGGAGGTGGGCCAGGTCTCCAAGATCCTCCAGGCCCAGGATGCCTTCGTGGTGTTCCGGGTGCAGGAGGAGCGCCCCGTCGCCATCCCGCCCCTGGCCGAGATCAGGGCCAAGGTCCTGGATGCCTGGAAGCTCGAGGAGGCCCGCAAGGCCGCCCAGGCCAGCGCCGCCGAGGCGCAGAAGGGCGGCGACCTGAAGGCCATGGGCGCGCCCGTGGCCCAGGACGGCGTCACCATCGCCAGTCCCTGGGCGAACTGGGCAAGCATCCCGGCATCCGCAAGGCCCTGCTGGACACCCCCGTCGGCCAGTGCACCCCGGTCCTGTGGACCCCCGACGGCAAGGTCTGGGTGGCCCGCATCAAGGCCCGGGTCCCGCCCGAGCCGCTCACCTTCGCCGCGCGCAAGACCCTGGTCGACCAGATCCAGCAGGAGGTGGCCCAGAAGCTCCTGATGGCCGAGCTGCAGACCACCTGGAGCAGGAGGGCGACCAGCACCCCGGGTTCAGCTCCCTGTACGGCCGCTTCAACGGCATCTGGCGCAACAAGGAGGCCCTCGGCAGCGGGGCCGAGATCCCGGACTTCAGCGGAGTGGACGACTAGGTTTCCAGGCGGCGAATTCCGAAGGCTGCAGGTGGTAGCGGGCGAAGTTGCCGTCATGGAGGGAGGCCAGTTCGGTCTCCACCGCGGCGAGGAACCCGGCCCTGGCCTCCCCCGGCAGGTGCGTCCGGGCGTGGGCGCGGATGCGCGCTTCCGCCGCGCCTCCGGCCTCCCTGGCCAGCACCACCGCCCGGACCGCGGCCCTGATCTCGGCGCGGTGGCGCAGCCGGAACGGGTCCGGCCGGGCCGGGTTGCCGCGATCCGCGGCAAGGCGGGCGCAGGAACGCTCCAGGGCGAACAGGAAAAGGTCGCGCAGCAGCGCCGCCTCGTTCTGCTCCCACAGGGCCAGCAGGGCCTCCGTGAAGCGTTCCGCGGGCGCTTCCATGAAACAGACCGGGGTGCGGCCGCGGGCGAGCAGGGGGATGTTGGCGCATAGGCGCGCGAGCGTGCCGTTGCCGGCGCTGAAGGGCTGGAGGTAGAGCAGCTGGACCAGGAGGAAGAAGGACTGCTCGACCGGGTCCGCGATGGCCGGGGCGGTGCCCAGGATCCGCTCGAAGGCGTCCTGGATCAGCCCCGGCGAATCCGGCGGCCGGTAGCCGGTGCCCGCCAGGGCGATGGGCCGGGTGCGCAGCCGGCCTTCGTCGGCCGGGTCGGCCAGCAGGTTCTCGGTGAGCAGCGCCGAGAGGTTGCGCACGGTGATCGAATCGGCGGTGAGCTCCGGGCCGGATTCCATCATGAATTCGATCGCTGACCTGATATTGGTCAGCATCTGGGTTTCCGCCAGCGGCTTGCCCGGATCCGGCGTCCCTTCGACCAGCTGGCGGCATTCCGCCAGGGAATAGGTGGAGCCCTCCAGGCGCGCCGAGTCCCAGGCCAGGTCCACCAGGATGCGCTGGCGGGCCACCCGGTCCGGCGTTCCGGGGTCCGGGCCGGGCGGGGTCAGCCGGGCCGCCCGGGCGAGGTAGGCGGTCTCGTTGGGCCGGTAGCCGTCCAGGAATTCCGGGCGGTAGAAGGCGCCGGGCCTGGGCAGGGCGAGCCGGACGCGGCAGGCCTGCCCCTCCTCGCTCAGCGGCGGCCCCGCCGGCCGGGGCGGGGCATTCCGGCCCAGGTAGTAGCGGCGCGCCTTGGTCTGCCCGGCCACCCGGGCCGCCCCGCGTTCCACCAGCGGCGCCAGCAGCCGGCGCATCGCCTGCTCGTCCAGGTCCCGGAGCCCTGCCAGGAGCTGCAGGTCCTGGCGGGTGACGCCCTCCGGGCGCCCCTGGAGCGCTTCCAGGATCTGCCGAGTGCGCTGGGCCGAGGTGCTGGCGGGATCCATGGGATCATTCAATCACAGTGAATGAATTCGTTCACGGAAAATGATCGAAAATTTGACGCCCCGGCACGGATTCGATCATGAACAGTTTTCTGGCCGCCATCCGCCGGGGGCTGTAGCCTTGGCTCACGTCTGGAGGCGGCCATGACTTTGCGCGGCAAAACCCTGCTCATCACCGGCGGCACCCGGGGGATCGGCCTGGCCATCGCCCTGCGGGCCGCCCGGGACGGCGCCAACGTGGTCATCCTGGGCAAGACCGCCGAGCCCCACCCCAGGCTGCCGGGAACGGTGTTCTCCGCCGCCGCCGAGGTGGAGGCCGCCGGCGGCCGGGCGCTGGCGGTGGTGGGCGACGTGCGTTCCGAAGAGCTGGTGCAGGGCGCGGTGGCGCAGACCCTGGAGCGGTTCGGCGGCCTGGACGTCCTGGTGAACAACGCCAGCGCCATCTCCCTCACCGGCACCCTGGACACCGACCTCAGGCGCTACGACCTCATGCACCAGGTGAACGCCCGGGGCACCTTCCTGTGCTCCAAGGCCTGCGTGCCCCTGCTGAAGCGCTCCGCCAACCCGCACATCCTCAACCTGGCCCCGCCGCTCGACCTGCAGCCCAGGTGGTTCGCCCCGCACCCCGCCTACACCATGGCCAAGTTCGGCATGAGCCTGTGCACCCTCGGCATGGCCGCGGAGTTCCGCGAGGACGGCATCGCCGTCAACTCCCTCTGGCCGCTCACCGTCATCGACACCGCGGCGGTGCGCAACCTGCTGGGCGGCGAGGCCATGGCCCGGGTCAGCCGGCGCCCGGAGATCGTCGCCGACGCCGCCCGCGCGATCCTCGTCCGGCCTTCCCGGGAGTGCACCGGCAACTTCTTCATCGACGAGGAGGTGCTGCGCGCCGAGGGGGTCGCAGATTTCACCCCCTACGCCGTGGATCCCCAGGCGCAGCTGGTGGCCGACTTCTTCCTTCCGGACGCGGTTCTGGCGGCCAGCCCGACCCCGCTGAGGCGCCTGGGGTGATCAGATGGCCAGGATCCCCTGGTGCCAGGGCAGGGCCTGGATCCTGCCCATCCTTTGCGGACGCGGGTCCTGGGAAAGCAGGTAGCAGTCCGCATCCGGGAAGTCGTCCAGGAAGCCCCGCATGGTCGCGGCGTGTTCTTCCCGGATGGCCCGGGTGCTCTTGATCTCCACCAGAGCCGGCGGTTTCCCGGGGCGCTTCACCACCAGGTCGATCTCCGCGCCTGCCTTGGTGAGCAGATAGGAGCATTGCCAGTCCAGGTTCTCGTATGCGTTCCTCGCATGAAGCTCGGTCACCACAAGGTGCTCGAACAGGTCTCCGTAATAACTCGTGCCGGGCTGGGCCGGCAGGTTCAGCATGCGGGCCATGGCCCTGGCCACCCCCAGGTCGAACAGGTAGAACTTGGGCGCCGCGCGCAGCTGCTTGCGCACGGAGCTGTGGTAGCCGTCCACGTGGAAGCCCATCAGCGTATCCTCCAGGACCTCGTACCAGGCCTGGACGGTCTTGGGATCGGACCCGGTGTCCCGGGCGATCCGGGTGTGGTTCAGGATCTTCCCGGAAGTCTGGGCCGCCACTTCCAGGAAGCGGCGGAACGGGTCCAGGCGGCGGACCACCTGCTCGGCCCGGATCTCTTCCCGCAGGTAGCCGTTGGCGTAGGCCCGCAGGTAGTCCGCGCGGTCCTCGTCGGTGGGGAGGTTCCAGATTTCCGGCAGGCCCCCGAAGACCAGGGCCCGGTCCAGGTCGAACGCGTCCCCCAGTTCCCGCAGCGACAACGGGAACAGGTGGCGCAGGGACGCCCGTCCCGCGAGGAGGTTGGTGCTGCCGGATTTCAGCTTGCGCGCGCTGGAACCGGTGAGGATGAAGGACTGGGGAACCCGGTGGGTTTCCAGGAGGTTGTGGACCGCGTTCAGGAGGCGGGGGACCTTCTGCACCTCGTCCAGCACCACATGGGTGGTTTCCGGGGTCAGGGCCAGCACTTCCCTTTCCAGGACCTGCGGATCGCGGCTGAGGCGGTCCTCCGTTTCGGCCTCCAGCAGGTTGTAGATGCGCGTGGTGCCGGGCGGGAAAGCCTCCCTCAGCAAGGTGCTCTTGCCGGTGCCGCGGGCCCCGAAAAGAAAGCAACTGCGGTTTTTAGGGATGTTGATTAGTCGATGGAACATATTCCCGATTTAGCCTCCAAATATGGAGTATATTCCATATCTAGCCTTACGCGAGTCAAACGTTACCAACGCTTCACCTGACCTTCATATCCAGCGCATCTCCGGCAGCGATCCTGGATCAACATGTTCGAGGGTCTCGCCGACGATCTCCACCCGCTGCCTCCGTCCACGGGGATCCTGGCCGATGACCCCGAATCGCCGCACCGGTTCCGCGCCATCTGGGTATCCGACGTGCACCTGGGCACCTGGGGCAGCAAGGCCGAGCACCTCACCGACTTCCTGCGCCACCACAGCGCCGACACCATCTACCTGGTGGGCGACCTGGTGGACGGCTGGCGGCTCGAAGACCAAGTGGTACTGGCCCCAGAGCCACAACGACCTGATCCAGAAGCTGCTGCGCCTGGCCCGCAAAGGCAAGCGGCTGATCTACATCCCCGGCAACCACGACGACCTGTTCCGGGACTACCTCGGCCTGTCCTTCGGCGGCATCGCCCTGCGCGGCAGGCTGCATCCACGTCACGGCCGACGGCAGGCGCCTCCTGGTGCTGCACGGCGACGAGTTCGACGGGGTGGTGCTCTACTCCCGCTGGATCGCCCGGCTGGGCGCGGAGCTCTACGAAATGCTGATCATGATGAACCACGGCTTCAACATCATGCGCCGCAAGCTGGGCTTCCCGTACTGGTCCCTGTCGGCCTTCCTCAAGCACAAGGTCAAGAACGTGGTCGCCTTCGCCGCGCGCTTCGAGACGGTGATGCTGCGCGAGGCGCGCAAGCACGGGGTGGACGGCGTCATCTGCGGCCACATCCACAAGGCCGAGATCCGCATGGCCGGCGACCTCCTCTACTGCAACACGGGCGACTGGGTGGAAAGCTGCACCGCCCTGGTGGAGCACTTCGACGGCCGCCTGGAGCTCATCACCTGGACCGACATCCGGGGACCCGTCGCCAAGCCCGGAGGCCGTCCATGAAGATCCTGCTCGTCACCGACGCCTGGCGCCCGCAGCTGAACGGGGTGGTGCGCACCCTGGAGCACCTGCGCGAGGACCTGGCCGCCCTGGGCCACGAGGCCCAGGTGATCCACCCGGGCCTGTTCGGCTCCTGCGCCCTGCCCCACCTACCCCGAGATCCGGCTGGCCTGGAACGCGCCCTGGCGCATCGGCCGGATCCTGCGCGAGGCCCGTCCGGACGCCATCCACATCGCCACCGAAGGGCCCCTGGGCTCGTCGCGCGGCGCTGGTGCCTGAAGCGGCGGCTGCCCTTCACCACCGCCTTCCACACCCGCTTCCCCGAATACGTCCAGGAGCGCTTCGGCGTCCCGGTCGGCCTGGGCTACGCCTGGCTGCGCCGCTTCCACGGCGGCCGCCGCCCGGACCATGGTCGCCACCCCCAGCCTGCGCGACGACCTGAGCCGGCGCGGGCTTCCGCAACCTGGACCTCTGGTCCCGGGGCGTCGACACCGAGCTGTTCCGGCCCCGGCCCAAGGACGCCCTGGACCTGCCCCGGCCGATCTTCCTGTACGTGGGCCGGATCGCGGTGGAAAAGAACATGGACGCCTTCCTCAAGCTGGACCTGCCGGGCAGCAAGGTGGTCATCGGCGACGGCCCGGACCTGCCGAGGCTCAAGGCGCGCTACCCCGAGGCGCACTTCCTCGGCGCCAAGGAAGGCGAGGACCTGGCGCGGCATTTCGCCGCCGGCGACGTCTTCGTCTTCCCGTCGCGCACCGACACCTTCGGCCTGGTGCTGCTGGAGGCCATGGCCTCGGGCCTGCCGGTGGCCGCCTACCCGGTGACCGGGCCCCTGGATGTGGTCGCCCAGGGCGTGACCGGCTGCCTGGACGAGGACCTGGGCATGGCCGCGCTGGCGGCACGGGCCCTTTCGCCCGAAGCCTGCCGCGAGCATGCCATGGCCTATTCCTGGCGGGCCTGCGCCGGCCAGTTCCTGGGGCACCTGGCCCCGATCGGATGAATTCAGTCCACCACGACGAACATGAAGTTGGGACCGATGTTCCCGGTGGTGGTCCAGAAATAGTTGGGTTCGACCAGGACGCTGGTCTGCGTGAGGTTATCTGAGCCGTAGCCGCCGAAGCTGACCCAGGTGAGGGTCGAATTGATCTCGCCGTCATAGTTGTAGCCGGAGACATAGTAGTCGCTGCCGGTGACGGCGACGGCGCAGTAGGTGTCCGTCGTGTTCAAGGCGATGGGCGTGCCGAGGGCATGGTAGCGGAAGATGGTGGTCGCGGGGTCGGACGGCGACACCGTGGCTTGGCCCAGGAGGGTGTTGGTGGTCATGTCATAGATCCCCACCTGGGTCGCGGTGAAGGTCTCTCCAGTGCCCGCCAGGTTGGAATCGTAATACCCGAGCTGGGTGATGCTGATCGGCTTGGTCGAGGTGAAGCGGAAGCTTTCGATATAGGTGCCCTGGGAGTAGCTGAAGGCTCCGGCCGGCAGGGCCGTATAGTTGAGCGCGGGCGTGCCGGCCACAGCCGCGTTCACCGTGAGGGTCACCTGCGAACTGGTGACCGACCCGGCCGAATTGGTCACCTGGCAGGTGTAGAGGCCGCCGCTCATCTGCGTGGTCGTCGCAGGCGTCGTATACGTCGCGGAGGTGGCTCCCGAGATGGCCGTTCCGCCCAGCTTCCCACTGGTAGGTGGGCGTCGGATTGCCGGCGGCCGCCACCGTGAAGGTCGCCGGCGCGGGGGCCGTTACCGCTTGGTTGGTTGGCTGGGTGGTAATGGTCGGGGCCGTCTGCGCCGGGGTGGAAGAGCCGCCCCCGCCGCAGGCCACAAGGGCCAGGAGACACACCGCGCCCGCACACACCCGCGCCTGGCTGGATGGAATTCGTTTCATGGAAGTTCCTCCTTCCTTTTACAAGGTTTAGCGCACGCCCCGGTCGATGGATGAGACATCGGGGATTTTCTGGAAAGGGATTAGACGGCAAAAGTATACCTAGCGTCCGGTTTTTTTCTATGCCAAGGACGCGTTAAAATCTGGTGAAAATCGACGGTAGTTGATGATTTCAAGCGGATGCGCGGTCCGCTTTCAAGTCACCTCAATGGGGATCCATCGGGATCACCTCGCACCCCAGGTACGGCTGCAGCGCCCTGGGCACGCGCACGCTGCCGTCGGGCTGCTGTCCGTTCTCCAGGATGGCCACCCAGGTCCGGCCCACGGCCAGGCCGCTGCCGTTGAGGGTGTTCAGGAACTGCGGCTTGCCGCCCGCGGGGCGGAAGCGGATGTTGGCGCGCCGGGCCTGGTAGTCGCCCATCCAGGAGCAGGAGCTGATCTCCCGGTAGGTGCCCTGGCTGGGCAGCCACACCTCGAGGTCGTAGGTCTTGCGGCTGCCGGCGCCCATGTCGCCGGAGCAGAGCAGCACGCGCCGGTAGGGCAGCTCCAGCGCCTCCAGCACCCGCTCGGCGCTGGCGGTGAGGTGCTCCAGCTCCTCCAGGCCCCGCTCCGGGGTGCTGAAGGCTCACCAGCTCCACCTTGTGGAACTGGTGCTGGCGGATGATGCCCTTGGTGTCCCGGCCGTAGCTGCCGGCCTCGCTGCGGAAGCACGGGGTGAAGGCGAAATGGCGGATGGGCAGCTGGTCCCCGGGCAGGATCTCCTCGCGGTAGAGGTTGGTCACCGGCACCTCGGCGGTGGGGATCAGGTAGAGCGCGTCCTCGCCCCGGTAGGTCTTGAACAGGTCCTGCTCGAACTTGGGCAGCTGGCCGGTGCCGTACATGCACTCGGGGAGCACCAGGTAGGGCGGCAGGATTTCGCTCCAGCCGCCAGCGCCGTGCAGGTCGGCCATGAAGCTGACCAGGGCCCGCTCCAGCTTGGCGCCCAGGCCCTTGAGCACGGCGAAGCGCGCGCCGCTCAGCTTGGCAGCGCGGTCCAGGTCGAGGATGCCCAGGCGGGTGCCCAGGTCCACGTGGTCCAGGGGCTTTTCGATGGCGGGCGGGGTGCCCCAGCGCTTGATCTCGACGTTGGCCTGCTCGTCCCTGCCCACCGGCACGGATTCGTGGGGCAGGTTGGGCAGGGTGGCGAGGAAGGCCCGGAACGCCGCTTCCGCTTCCTTCTCGGCCGCCTCGAGGCCCTTCAGCCGGTCGCCCACCTCGCGCTGGGCGGCGATCAGCGCGTCGGCGTTCTCCTTGGCCCGCTTCATCCGGGCCACTTCGTCGGACACCCGGTTGCGCTCGGCCTTGAGCGCCTCGGCCTGCTGGATCACCCGCTTGCGCTCACTTTCCAGGCGCTGGAAGGTGTCCCGGTCGAAGGTCACGCCGCGTTTGGCCAGGCCGAGGATGACGGCGTCAAGGTCGTTGCGCAGCAGCGCCGCATCTAGCATGGTTGCCTCGTCAAAAGTTCATTGTAAGGGAGATGCCCGGACCTTGCTGCGGAGAACGAACCCGGACGGCTCCCGGGAGGCCGTTTTTTTCGGGAAATGTGTCCAAAAAAAATTGATGACTAGTTAAAAACAGTCAAGAATAGGCACTTCATTCGGGATCCTGATGACCGGTCGGAAGAGGCCCCTCCTGCTCGTCTACCTCGCGGTGGCGGTGGCTCTTCCGGCCCAGGAGCCGGGCCGGTTCCAGCTGAGCGGGTTCGGCACCCTGGGAGTGGTGGCCACCAGCACCCACCAGGCGGCCTTCGCCCGGGACTCCACCGAGGACGCCACCGCCGTGGACCATCCGACGGCCGCGGTGGACAGCCGGATCGGGCTGCAGCTGGGCGGCCGGATCACGGAGAGCCTCCAGTGGACCTTCCAGACGGTGGTCAAGAACCAGTACGACAACACCTGGCGGCCCGAGGTGGACTGGGCCTGCCTGACCTGGGATCCCGGCCCCGACTGGCAGATCCAGGGGGGGCGGATCGGCCTGCAGGGGCTGCCCAACGGGGACTACACCAACGTCGGCTACACCTACCTGTGGGTGCGCCCGCCGGTGGAGGTGTTCGGCGACAACCTGGCGAGCTACATCGACGGCTTGCAGGTGACCCGCAATTTCGAGTGGCCGGACGGGACCCTGTTCCGGGCGCAGGTGGCCGGCGGGTTCGCCGATCAGAAGGTGGTGACGAACGGTGCCGGAGCGCAAAACTACGACCTCACGGGGGTGCCCTTCCTCGCCGCGGCGCTGGAAGCCCGACACGGCGCCTTCCGCGGTCGGCTCGCCTACGGCCAGGGCACCTTCGTCAATCCATACGGCGGCGCCAATGTGCAGGCCTTCACCCAATTCCTGGCCTCCTATTCGCCGCTCCTGGGTGATCCGAGGCCGGCCCAGGTGGCGGATTCGCTCAACATCAAGGGCATGATCGGGCGCTGGGGCCTCCTGGGCGTCTCCTGGGAAAAGGACCGAATCCAGGCCCAGGCCGGCGTGGGCCGGGTCACGTATTCCCACCACATCGGCTTCCCGGACAGCTGGCACGGCTACGCATCGTTCGGCTACCGGTTCGGCAGCGTGGTGCCCTACGCGGTGTGGGCGCGATCCGCGACCGACCATGCCTCCAACCCGGACCTGGGGCCCCTGGCCAGCCTGCCCGGGCCGGTCCCGGCGTTCCTGGTGAGTACGGTGGACCAGGCGGCCCAGGGGCGCGACACCAACCAGACCACCGTGTCGGTCGGCCTGCGCTGGGATTTCACCGACCAGGCCGCGCTCAAGGTGCAGGTGGACCGGGTGCACGCGCTGAGCCCCGGGCTGTGGCGCGATGTGCAGCCGGGCTGGAATGGCGATGCGACCATCATGAGCGTGACGCTCGACTTCATCTTCGGCGGGGTGCGCTGATGCTCCGCCGCCTCTGCGTCCTCCTCGCCCTCCTGGCCCCGGCGGCGCTCCAGGCGGAGGCCGGCCTGGTGGTCATCGTCAACCTCGACAGCGGCGTGACCCGCCTCACCCGCGACCAGGCCGCGAACATCTTCATGGGCCGGCAGAAGCGGCTCCCCAGCGGCCTCGTGGCGTTGCCGGTGGAACAGCGCGTCCCGCCCGAGGTCAGGCTCCGGTTCTACCAGTACCTGGTGCACCTGCCCATCGCCCAGGTCAGGGCCTACTGGGCCCAGCTCTACTTCTCCGGCCAGGCCCAGCCGCCGCTCCTGACCGAGAGCGCCGAAGAGACCCTGGAAGCGGTCAGGGCCAACCGGGGCGCCATCGGCTTCGTGGAGAAGGACCATGTGGACCGCAGGGTCCGCGCGGTGCTGGAATTGGGGGGGAGGAGTGACCGTGGTCCCGCGCCTGGGGAACAGCCTGCTGGTGCGCACCACCGCGATGGTGCTGGCGGTGGCGCTGCTGGCTGGGGTCGCCGGGCTCTGGATGGCCGCGCGGATCGCCCGGCAATGGGAGGCGCGCCTGCTGCAGGACAACCTGGCCTCCCTGATGGACCTGGCCGAGTCGGGCGCGAGCGCGGCCTGCTACGCCCACGACCAGATCCTGGCCGGGCAGGTGGTGCAGAACCTCATGGCCGCCTCGGGGGTCCAGGGCGCGATCCTGAGCGCCGGCCCGGACGTCCTCGCCCAGGCTTCGCGGGCGGGCACCCGCGGCCTGGCGGACCGCTCCGGCGCGCTGTCACGGCCGGTCCGCTCGCCCTTTTCGGCCCAGGCCGTCATCGGCGAACTGGTCATCATCCCCGATCCGGCCGCGGCGCACTTCCAGGGCGCGCGCATCGCCGGCCTGATCCGGGCCGCGCTGGTCGGACTGACCCTGGCCCTGGGCCTGGCCCTCGCCTTCACCATCCACGGCTTCATCGTCCGGCCCATCACCGATTTCTCCGGGCAGCTGCACCGCCTGGGGGCGGCCGGGGGAGGCCTGCTGCAGGTTCCCAGGCGCCACGAGGGCGACGAGATCGGCCAGCTGGTGCGGGACACCAACCAGCTGATCGAACGGCTGGTCCAGCAGAACTGGCGCGAGCAGGCTCTCATGAGCTCGGTGGGGCAGGCGCCGAAGCGGGACCGCGGGGTGTTCGCGGTGCGCGGCGACGGCGCTCTGGAAGCCTGGACGCCGCCCTGCCTGGCGGCGCTGGGCCTGGAGGGCGACCCGCCGCCCATGGGGGTGTCTTTCCCGGCGCTGTTCGGCCAGGCCGCGCCGCGGGTGGAGGCCTGCCTGGAGCGCAGCCGGAGCGCCGGCATCCGGGTGGAGGACACCTTCCAGGCGGTGGACGGGACCCGTCCGCGCTGGGTGCGCCTGGCGGTGGAACCGGTCGGGGCGGACTGGTTCCAGGGCCTGCTGGAAGCGGCGACGCCACCCGGGCCGACCACCTGGGACGGGGTGGAGCGACGCGGGGCGCCGAAGCCCTGATTTGATTCAAATTCATATTGATTGGTTGTTAAAAATCATAAACAATGGTCCATTCATTGGGGCCGTGATGGGTTTCCTGAAGGGTGCCAGCTTGTTGAGCCACGCGATCCTTTCGGTGGCCCTGCAAGCCCAGGACCCCTCCCCCCGGTTCCAGTTCAGCGGCTTCGGCACCCTGGGTTTGGTGGCCACCGGCACCCGCCAGGTGGGCTACCCGCGCAACGACACCGAGGCCGCCTACGCCGTGGACCAGCCGACGGCCGCCGTGGACAGCCGGCTGGGCCTGCAGTGGAGCGCCCGCCTATCGGACAAGCTGTTGTTCACCTTGCAGGTGCTGAGCAAGAACCAGTACGACAACACCTGGCGGCCCGAGGTGGATTGGGCCTGCCTGAACTGGACCCCGACCCCCGACTGGCAGATCAAGGGCGGCCGGATCGGCACCCAGGAACTGCCCAACGGGGACTTCGCCAACGTCGGCTACACCTACCTGTGGGTGCGCCCGCCGGCGGAGGTGTTCAACGGCTTCTCCACCAGCTTCATCAACGGCCTGGATGTGACCCGCAGTTTCCAGCGGCCGGACGGGACGACCTACGCGGTGCAGGTGATCGGCGGTTTCGCCGATGAGAAGCAGGTGGTGGACAATTCCTTCGACAGGACCTATGACCTGTCGGGGAGCTACCTCTGGGGCGTCGCGCTGAAAGCCGCCCGCGGCGGCTTCCGTGGCAAGCTCAGCTACTCCCAGTTCAGGGCGGCCCAGGGATATGGCGGCGCGACGGTCCAGGACTTTCTCGATCTCCTGGCCTCCTACTCGACCCTCCTGAACAATCCCACGCCCGCCCAGGTGGCGAATTCGCTGAACCTCCAGGGCGCCCTGGGCCGCAATATTCTGCTCGGAGTCTCCTGGGAGGACGAGCGGATCCAGGCCCAGGCCGGGCTGGGCCGGAACCTGCTCAATCTCGGGGCCTTTCCGAGCGGCTGGTTGGGCTATGCATCCTTCGGCTACGCGTTCGGCAACCTGATGCCCTACGCGGTATGGGCGCGGACCTGCTCGGACCACCAGGTCCTGCCCGACCTGTCGGCCATCTCCGCGCTGCCCGGGCCGCTGCCGCCGGCGGTGGTGCAGACCGTGGACGCGTCTTTCCTGGGCGGGCAGAGCAACCAGAGCACGGTGTCGGCCGGGCTGCGCTGGGATCTCGGCAGCCACGCCGCGCTCAAGCTGCAGGTGGACCGGGTGCGCGCGCACGATTCGACCGTTCTCTGGCGGGTGCTGCAGCCGGGATGGGATGGCGAGGCCACGGTCATGAGCCTGGCCCTGGACTTCATTTTCGGCGGGTTCCACTGATGCGCCGGCGCCCCTTCCTCCTCCTCGCCCTCCCGGCCCTGCTGGCGGGAACGCTCCGCGCCGAGCCGACCCTGGTCATCATCGTCAATCCCGACAGCGGCGTCACCCGCCTCTCCCGGGAACAGGCGGAAAGCATCTTCATGGGCCGGCAGAAGCGGCTCCCCTCCGGCCTGCTGGCGGTGCCGGTGGAACAGCTGATCCCGCCCGAAGCCAGGGTCCGGTTCTACCAGTACCTGGTGCACCGGTCGGTGAACCAGGTGCGGGCCTACTGGGCCCGTCTGTACTTCTCCGGCGAAGCCCAGCCGCCGCGCCAGACCCGGAACAGCGAAGAGACCCTGGCGGTGATCGCGGCCAACCGGGGCGCCATCGGCTTCGTCGAGAAAGGGCAGGCGGACCGCCGGGTGCGCGCGGTCCTGGAACTGGGCGGGGAGGAGGACCACTGACCCCGCCCGGCGCTCACCTGGCCGGGACCGGGACGGAAGACGGCAGCAGGACCCGGATCCGGGTCCCGCGCATCGCCTCGGTGTCCACCTCGATCGAACCGCCGCATCCGTCCACGATGCCGCGCACCACGGCGAGGCCCAGGCCGCTGGACTGGGCCCGGGTGGTGAAGCCGGGCTCGAAGATGTGGTTCAGCGCGCGCGGCGGGATCCCGGGCCCGTCGTCTTCCACTTCCAGGAACTGCGCCGGCTCCGCGGACGGCTGGGCCGGGTCCGGCGCGGCGGCGCCGGTGCGCACCGTGATGGTCCCGCTGCCGCCCAGGGCGTCCCGGGCGTTGAGCAGGAGGTTCATCAGGACCGGTTCGAGCCGGCCCGGGGGCTGGGGCAGGGAGGCCAGGCCGGGCTGCAGCTCGGTCCGCAGCCCGATTTCAGGGGGCAGCACCGACGCCGCCCAGGGGCCGAGCCCGGCCACCAGGTCGTTGAGCCGCAGGGCCAGGCCCGCCTCGTCCGGGGGCCCGACGGTGAGCCGGTCCAGGATCACCTCCAGGCTGGCGGCGGCCTTGACGCAGGCCTGCAGCGACGCCTGGGCCGCGGGCCCGACTGCGAGCGCATCCAGGCCGGCGCGCAGCTGCTGCACCGGGTGGCGCAGGTCCTGGGCCAGGTTGGCCTTGATCCCGGCGGTCCACTCCAGGCGGCGGCGCTCGGCCAGCCGGTCCTGCTGGGCCCGGGCTTCGCCCACTTCGCGGAACACGCCGTGGAAGCCGCCGGCCGGGGCCTTGCCCAGGGTCCAGCTGGTCCAGATCCAGGTGTCGGCGTCCCGGCGCAGGCGGGCCTCGAAACGGGCGCGCGTGGGGTGCTCCAGGGCCCAGTGGAAGCGGTCCAGATCCTCCGGGTGGAACAGGGCCTCCAGCTCGTCCAGGTCCATGGCGCCGTCGCCGGTCTCCAGCCCCAGCAGGGAATCGGCGAAGCCGGAAAGGAGCAGGCGGTCCTTGGTCATGGTCCAGAGCACCACTTCCCCGCCCGCCGCCGCCTCCAGCAGCATCTGGCCGCTGTCGGCCAGGTGCCTGCGCCGGGCCGCGACCTGCTCGCGCCCGGTGACGTCGCGCACGCTGAGCAGGCGGCCCACGGTCTGGGCGCCGACCCGGTGCGGGCGCCCGGTCTGTTCCAGGGTGCGGCCGTCCTCGCCCTTGAGCAGGGCGGAGCTTTCCCGGTCCGGGCCGGCGCCCATGGCGCGCGCCTCCTTCAGCAGCAGGTCCTTTGAAACGAAATGGTCGGCCAGGAACTCCAGCACCTTGTCCAGGTCCATGGACGCCATGACGTATTCGGGGATGCCGCAGAGGGAAAGGAATTTCCGGTTGTAGGCGGTGATCCTGCCGGCCAGGTCGGCGACCAGGACGCCGTCGGTGGTGGATTCCAGGGTGGCGCGCAGCAGCGCGGAAAGCCGGGCGTTGGCGTCCAGGGCGGCGCGTTCGCCGTTCCGGTGCCGGACCTCCTCCAGCGCCCGGCGCAGCACCGGGCCCAGCCGGTCCAGGTCGCGCTTGGGCGCCCAGTCCCGGGCCCCGGCGCCCAGGTAGCCGGTGACCAGGCCGGCTTCGCGCTCTCCGGCGAGGTAGATGAGGGGGAGTCCAGGCGCGCGCCGGCGGGCGGTCTCCAGGATCTCCCCGGCCTGGAGCCCGCCGTCCTGGCAGGCGGCAAGCAGCAGGTCGTAGCGCCAGGGGTCGTCCAGGGCGCTTTCGAAACCTTCCCGGCTGTTCACCCAGAACACCTCGCAGGGCAGGTATTCCAGGGCCAGGACGGCGCGCACCTGCTCCACCGCGTCGGGTGCCGGCTCAAGGTACAGGATCCGGTGCTCGACGTTCATGGGTGGGCCTCCATGGAGCGGCGCAGGTCCAGGGCCAGCCAGCTGCGGGTCTGGCGCATCCGCGCCTGGACCATGGGCAGGAGCGCGGTCCGTTTGGCCGGGTCGGCGCGCATCTGCACGGCCCAGAACAGCCCCTGCAGGGCGTTGGCCTGCGGGTCCAGGGGACAGGCGCGCAGGCTTCTTTCCAGGAGCCCGGAGGCCTGGTTGAGGCTGGCCTGGGGGTCCAGGCCGTGGCCCTGCTCCCATTCCGCCCGGATCAGCCAGTTTTCGGCCACCGCGTCGTTCATGGGCCAGCTCGGCCCGCCCGGGCTCAGCAGGGCGAGGGCGCGCTCCAGGGTCGGCCTGGGATCCCGGCCCTGCAGGCTGTCCTGGCGCGCCTTGCAGTTCAGCACCCGGCCCAGCAGGGGGTTCCGGGCCAGTTCCGGGCGCTCGCTGTCGCGCAGCGCCTCGGCCATGGCGAAACTGGCGTCCTTGCCCTGGTCGAGCTGCTGTTCCGCCAGCTGCCAGTAGAGGGCCATGCGCGCGGCCTCAAGCCCGGGCGGCAGGGGCTCTGGCACCCGGGTGCCGAGGAACACCATGGCCGGGTCCAGCTCGGGGAACCGGTCGAGGCCCTGGTCCCCGAGCCGGCGCGCCGCGAGCACGCGCAGGTCCAGCCAGTCCTCCAGCAGCCCGGGATGCTCCGGGTCGACCCGGCAGGCGCGGTCGCAGCGCTCCTGGAGGTCCTTCAGGAAGGTCGGCGGCAGGTCGCCCTTGCCCAGTTCGAGCTCCACCAGGCGCCGGGCGGTGAGGAAATAGGCGTGATGCACCGCCGGATCGCTGGCGCCGCCCCCTTCCGGGCCGAGGTAGGCCTCGAGCGGCACCAGCGCCTGGCGCAGCCGCTCCTCGGCCTCCACCGGAGCGCCCGCCCGCAGCCGCTCTCCGGCCAGGGCGCCCAGGCAGGCCGCCTCCAGCAGGGCCGAATCCCGGTGCCAGGGGTGCACCATGTGGTAGCCGTCGGCGGCCAGGGCCGCGCGCTGGAAGTCCCGGCGGGCGTAGGCCGCAAGCGCGTCGGCCAGCGGCGCCGGACCGGGGCCGAGCAGCCGGCGGGTCTCCTCCAGGAGCGAATCCGAGGGCTCGCGGGTCAGGCAGCCGCCCTCGACCCAGGCGGCCAGCACCTTGGCCAGGGCCGGGTCCTGGCTGCCCGGGCCGTCGCACGCGCCCAGGCGCCGGGCGGTTTCCAGCTCCTTCGCGGCCAGGGTGAACTCGCCCAGCTCGAGATGGATCCGGCCGGCGACGGCGTGGCCGGGGCCCTGGAAGGCCCTGCCCAGGGTGGGCAGTTCGGCCTGGATCTGGCGTTCGCGCTCCCGGGCCTGGCCGCACACCAGGCGCATGTCGTGCCCGGGCAGGGCGTACTGATAGGCCAGATCGCGCTCCCATTCCGATTCGGCGGCTCTGTAGCGCCGGATCGCCGAGCGTCCGGCCTGGTCCTCGCGCTCATGGGCGCGCACCAGGACCGTGCCGCCGCCGGCCAGGACCAGGGCCGCCGTGGTCCCGAGCGCCAGCCAGCGGCCATGCCTGCGCACCCGGCCCAGGAGGTAGCCCAGGGTCCCCAGGGGCTGGGCCAGGACCGCCTCGCCGTTGAGGTAGCGGTGCAGATCGTCGGCCAGGGCGCCGGCCGAGGCGTAGCGATCCCCGGGCTCGGGCTCCAGGCATTTGTTGATGACCCGTTGCAGGTCCGGCGGCAGCGCCGACTTCGGCGCACGGCTGGAACGCGGGCGCAGATGGCTGGGGGGATGCCCCATGAGCATGTAATAGAGGGTGCCGCCCAGGGCGTAGATGTCGGTGGCGGGGCCGATCTGCCCCCGTTCGCCGCGCAGCTGCTCCGGCGCCATGAAGGCCGGCGTGCCCACCAGGCCCTGGGTGATGCTGAGGGCGGGCTCCGCCAGGGATATGGCCAGGCCGAAGTCGCACAGGCAGGGGCTCATCCGGCCGTCCGGCCCCATGTCCAGCAGGATGTTGGAGGGCTTGATGTCCCGGTGGATGAGCTTCATGATATGGGCGACGTTGACCGCCTCGGCCACCTGGGCGATGATCGCCACCGCCTCCGGCACCGACAGGTCCTTGGCGGCCTGGGCCAGGTTCGGCCCGCGCACCAGCTGCATGGCGATCCGGAGGGTGGAGTCGGCCGACTCCACATCGTAGATCCGGCAGATGTTGGGGTGGATGATGCGGGCCTGGATCTGCGCCTCGGTCATGAACCGCACCATGGCCGTGGGGTCCATCCTGGGGAGCAGCTTCAACGCCACCGTCCGGCACAGGATCACGTCCCAGGCCTCCACCACTTCGCCCATGCCGCCCTTGCCCAGCAGCGGTCCGAGCACATAGCGGCCTTCCCGGGGAAGCTGCGGGGTGAGCCAGGGGGGTTGGAGCTGGAGGGGATCCATGGTCGGAGAGGAGGGTCGACCTGAATAAATTTATTATTGGAAACCTTCCCGGCAAGGGGCGAGGCGGAATTACCTCACGGCTCCCCGGCCCATGACGAGGCGAAGGCCTCGCGCGCTTCAGGCACCCCGCCGCCGGCGCCCAGGACCAGGGCCAGCTTGGCCACCGCCGCCCAGCGGGTGTGCAGCCCGCCCGAAATGGCCCCCAGGTCCAGGGCCATGGCGCCCAGCTCGTAGGTCGCCAGGTCCACCCCGCCCGACAGGCACTGGCTGGTGATCACCACCGGCAGGCCTCGCCGGGCGCAGTGGGCGAACAGGTCCCTGAGGTCGGTGCGGCCCATGGGCAGGTTGCCGGCGCCGAAGCCCTGGAGCACCAGGCCCCGGGTCTGGGCCGCGGGCGGCCGCCAGGGCATGCCGGGAAAGGGTGTCATCACTTCGATCGCCGATTCCAGCCGGCCGCCCACCGCCGCGGGCACCTGGCGGGCGAAGAGGCCGGCGTGCGGATGGATCTGGACGTGCAGGCCCAGTTCGGCCAGGGGCAGCAGGTTGGGCGTTTCGAAGGCCTCGTAGCGGTGCACGCTGACCTTGTCGGCGGCCACCCCGCGCAGCCAGTGGTCGCCGAAGCAGATGCCCACCTCGGCCACGCCCCGGGTGGCCAGGGTGACGGCGTCCACCAGGTTGCCCCGGGCGTCGGTGCGCACATAGGCCAGGGGCCGCTGGGAGCCGGTGAGCACCACCGGCTTGCCCAGGTCGGCCAGCAGGAACCCCAGGACCGAAGCGGTGAAGGCCATGGTGTCGGTGCCGTGGACCAGCACGAAGCCGTCGCTCTGGTCGGCCTGGGCGCGGACCAGCCGTGCCAGGGACAGGATGTCCTCCGCCTCCAGGGTGCTGGAGTCCTTGTTGAAGGCCACCACCAGGCGCAGGTCGGCCAGCTGCTCCATTTCCGGCACCTGCTCCAGGATCCGGTTGAGCGAGGGCCCGGGCGCCAGGGAGGCATCTTCCCCGGGGGACATTCCGAGCGTGCCGCCGGTGTGGATGAGGGTGACCCTTTGCTTGACCATGGTTGATCCTATGCCTATCAGGGGCGCGGCGTCGCCGCCAGCAGGGAGCGGATGAGCTCGTCGGTGGTGGCGCCGTCGGCCTCGCTTTCGTAGGTGAGCAGCAGGCGGTGGCGCAGCACGTCCGGGGCCAGGGCCACCACGTCGTCGGGCAGCACGTGGTCGCGCCCGGAAAGGAAGGCCAGGGCCTTGGACGCGGCCTGGAGCGCCAGCGAGGCCCTCGGCGAGGCGCCGCAGCGCAGCTGGGACCGCCCCTTCCAGGGGTGCGCCGCGCCCGGGCGGGTGGCCTGGACCAGGCGCACGATGTAGCCGCGGATGGCTTCGTCCAGCCGGACCTCCCGGGCGCGCCGGCCCGCCTCCAGGATCGCGCCGCCGGTCATGACCGGATTCAGCGCCGCTTCCGGCCCGTCGGCCCGCCGAGCACCTCGGCCTCCTCCTGGGCGCTGGGGTAGTCCACCCGCAGCTTGAACAGGAACCGGTCCATCTGCGCCTCGGGCAGGGGGAAGGTGCCCTCCTGCTCCAGCGGGTTCTGGGTGGCCAGCACCAGGAAGGGTTCGGGCAGGGCGAAGCTCTCCTCGCCCAGGGTCACCTGGCGCTCCTCCATGGCCTCCAGCAGGGCCGACTGCACCTTGCTGGGGGCGCGGTTGATCTCGTCCGCCAGGAGCAGGTTGGCGAACACCGGGCCTTTGCGGGGCGAGAAGCTGAGCGAGCGCGGATCGAACACCAGGGTGCCCACCACGTCCGAAGGCAGCAGGTCGGGGGTGAACTGCACGCGCCGGAACGTCATGTGGCTGGCGGCGGCCAGGGTCCGCACGGCGCGGGTCTTGGCCAGGCCCGGCAGGCCCTCCAGCAGCACGTGGCCCGGCACGAGCAGGGCCACCATCATGCGGTTGAGCAGCTGCGGCTGGCCGACGATCACCTTCCGGCACTCCTGCAGGAGGGCGTCCAGGGGCTTGGGATCGGGGGTGGCGGGCATGGGAGGTTCCGGGCGTGCTTCCATCTTGCTCTGATTGCTGGCGTTCCTCCATCAGGCGGGCGGGAACCTTTCATCCCGTCGGGGCAAGCATATATTATTGGTTAATGTTTTAAGGATCTCCCCATGCCTTCTCCATCCCTTCGTGCCTTCTTGCCGGCGCTGCTCGTCCCGGTGCTCCACCTGGCCTGCGGCGGCGGCCATGGCGAAGCACCGCCCCTGAAAATCGAACTGGAAGGGTGGTACATCACCCAGGCGGTGCAGAAGCTGGACCGCAGCGTACCGCTGGTGGCGGACCGCGACGGCGTGCTGCGGGTGTTCCTGCGCGCCAACACGGGCAACCACGCGGCCCCGGCCGTGCGGGTGACCATCACCGGCGGCGCGGTCTCCCGCTGGGAGCAGACCATCCGAGCGCCCGGAGGTTCGGTGCCCACCGGGTTCCATGAAGATAGAATAAACTCATCATGGAATCTTCCCATTCCCGGGCACGTGCTGGCCCCGGGCGCCCACATCCACCTGGAGGTCGACCCCGCCGACGCCGTGCCCGAGGTCGCCCCGGCGCTGCGGAACATCCAGAGCGCCCTGGACGTGCGCCGGGTGGCGCCGGTGCGCATCACCCTGGTCCCGGTGACCCAGAACGGGCTCACCGGGGAGGTGGTGGGCGGCGGCCGGACCCTGGAATCCTGGGTGGCGCGTTTCAGGGCCATGTATCCGGTGGCCGAGGTCGACGTGAGGCTGGGCGCGCCCCTGGCCACCTCGGCCAACCTGAACCCCCATCCCCACGACGACCACGACTGGACCCGGCTGATCGGCGAACTGGAGGCCAGGCGCGCCGAGGACCAGCGGCGCGGAGAGGCCGGCCGGTACTATTACGGTGTGGTGAAGCGCCTGATGGGCGCGAGCGCCGTGGGCCAGACGCCGGTGCAAAGCCACGTGGCCGCCGGCTGGGACGACCCGGCCAGCTACCAGGACACCTTCGCCCACGAAATGGGCCACGCCATGGGCATGGCGCACGCCCCCTGCGGCCTGGGCGACCCGCCGGGCCCCGCCTACGGCGCCTGGCCCGGCGACCCCGCCCACGCCAGGGCCCAACTGGGCGCCGCCGGCCTGGACGTGGCCACCCTGACGCCCAAGCTGTCCCCCGCCTTCAGGGACATCATGTCCTACTGCCCCCCCTACTGGGTGAGCGACCACACCTACACCTTCATCCTCGCCTACCGGGAGATGCATCCGTTCTAGTCCCGTTGTTCCGCTCGTCGTTCCTTGCGGTTGGCTGCGGGTTCCTTGCGGGTGCGCCGACCCACCGGTGCGTGAGAGCCTTGCCGCATGCTCGTCGGCTTCGCCTCCTGCGCGTGCGGCAAGGTCTCACGCTGCCCCTTCCCCACCTGGGTTGGGGGTTCCTTCGGTTGGCGGCATGGAGGCAAGGCGGCGCCAGCTCTGGAGCACGTGGGTCCCAGGGAAGGTTGGTTTGAATTTGGGTTCAATGAAACGAAGACGAATCGACTCGGCCCTGGGGGGAAGGAGCAGCGTGATCGCTTGGCCCCCCCGGAGCGGAGCGAGGAGGGGCCAAGCGGATCACGCGCCGGTGGGTCGGCGCAAGGAACCGGAACCCGACGCCGACCGCAAGGGGCGACGGGCGGAACAACGGGCGGCGCAGATTACGCTTCCAGCTGGCGCAACCTGTCCGCTTCGAAGGCCGCCCGCAGGGGTTCGACGATCGGCTCGATGTAGCCCTGCATGAAGGAGTCCAGCTGGTGGATGGTGACGTTCACCCGGTGGTCGGTGACCCGGCCCTGGGGGAAGTTGTAGGTGCGGATCTTTTCGCTGCGGTCGCCCGAGCCCACCTGGGTCTTGCGCAGGTCCGCCTCGAGCGCGTCCTTTTCGCCCTGGGCCTTCTCCAGCAGGCGCGAGCGCAGCACGGTCATGGCCTTGGCCATGTTCTTCAGCTGGCTGCGCTCGTCCTGGCATTGCACCACGGTGTTGGTGGGCAGGTGGGTGAGCCGCACCGCCGAATAGGTGGTGTTGACGCTCTGCCCGCCCTTGCCGCCGGAACAGAAGGTGTCGATGCGCAGGTCCTTCTCGTTGATGGTGATGTCCACCTCGTCCGCCTCCGGCATCACCGCCACGGTGCAGGCGGAGGTGTGGATGCGGCCCTGGGTCTCGGTCTTGGGCACCCGCTGGACCCGGTGCACGCCGCTTTCGAAGCGGAACTGCGAATAGGCGCCCTCGCCCTCCACCTCCGCCACCACCTCCCGCACGCCGCCCTGGTCGGCTTCACTTTCGTTGAGGACGTTGACTTTGAAGCCGCGCCGCTCGGCGAACCGGACATACATGCGGAACACTTCGGATGCGAACAGGGCCGCCTCCTCGCCGCCGGTGCCGGCCCGCACCTCCAGGATGACGTTGCGGGCGTCCTTGGGGTCCCTGGGCACCAGCAGGTGCTTCAGGCCGGCCTCGCCCTCCTGGATGGCCGCCTTGAGCTCGGGGATCTCCAGTTCCGCCATCTCGCGCAGCCCGGGGTCCTGGGTCTTGTCGGCCAGGATGCCTTCCGCTTCATCAGCTGCTGGATGCGGTTGCGCTGCAGGTGCCAGGCCTGCACCACCGGCTCCAGTTCCGCGCGCAGCTTGGACAATTCGCGCAGCCGCTTCATGTCGCTGACCACGACGGGGTCCTGGAGCTGGGCCTCGATCTCCTGGAACTTGGCATCGAGGGATTCAAGCTGGTCTAGCATGGGCTCACCCTGTTCCACATAAAAAAAGAACGGGCCGAGGATCGGCCCGTTCCATGGGATCGAATCGCTACTGGGCGTCGACGGCGGGAGCTTCCTCCACCGGCGCGGCCCGGCGGGGGCTTCCTTCTTGGCGTACTTGCGGTTGAACTTCTCGACCCGGCCGGCGGTGTCCATCAGCTTCTGCTTGCCGGTGAAGAACGGGTGGCAGGCGGCGCAGACTTCTACGCGCAGCTCCTTCTTGGTGGAACGGGTCTTGAACTCGTTCCCGCAGGCGCAGTGGACGTTCACTTCGAACAGCTGGGGGTGGATTTTTTCCTTCATCGGGACCTCCTGGAACCGACCGGATGCCATGGGCGGCACGCGGCTTGTTCACGCATGGAGGACAAGTCTAACCCGGGAGGGCTATCGACTCAAGGGCTATTCTCAGGGACGTCACGGGTGCGGGTTCCCAATGAAATGCATATGTTTTCCATGGGGCGTGTCGCGCATGGCATTGCAGAACCGCGCATCGGCCGTGGCGAACAGCCCCCCTTCGGTTTCCGCCATGGCGAGATAGAGGCAGTCATAGAAACTCTGCCCATGGTCCAGGGCCAGCTTCATGGCCCGGGGGGCCATGGCTCCGGCGGGCGAAAGGCGAACCGGAGCGCGGAAAAAGTCATCGAAGGCCTCTTCCCCTTCCGCCTGGGAAAGGGCTTTGGCCCGCACCAGCTTGGTGAGCGCGCTGCCCACCTCGGCAATGATCAATTCAGGAGCGATGAGACGATGCTGTTGGGCCAGCAGGGCGCGCGCCTCGCCATGATGGGGAAGCTGCACCAGCCAGCGGACAGCGACGCTGGCATCGACGACGAAAAGCTTCACGGCAAATCCATGGTCCTGGCCTCCCGGTCCTCCCGGATGATGGCTTCAAGATCCACCTGGTTCCCGAGTTTTCTGGGTTTGACGTTGGCGAGGAAATCCTGGGCCTGCCGGATGCGCGCGGCCTCTTCGTTGAGAAGATGGACCAGTTCCGCGTTGAGGCTGCGCCCGTTGGCTGCAGCGGCAGTCTTGAAGGTATCAAGCGTCACCGGCGGGAGTTCTCGAAGGAGGATGTTGGACATGGGACCTCCGGGCGATATCAAAATAGTATCAAATCTCTTGGACGCAAGATTCAACCAGTCCGGCCCGCTGGCTCACCCAGGCCGTGCCGCCGATGGCGAAGCGCCAGGGGCGCAGCCGGTCCTCTTCCCGGGCGAAGTCGATGCCCACCCGGGCCCCCTCGAGGATCGCCTCCGGCGCGCTGCCCTCCAGCAGTTCCAGGCCGCCCCCGCGGTAGAGCTCGTGGCGGGTGAAGCTCAGGTCCACCGCCAGGGCCTGGGCCACCTTGCCCGGGCCGGTGAGCAGCGCCGGGCCGTCCAGGCCGCCCCGGCGCCTGCGCACCTCCTCCAGCCCGCGCACCGGTTCGCAGGCGCGGATGAGCACCGCGGAGCATTCGCCGGCCGGGCCCGTGACGACGTTCAGCATGTGGTGCATGCCGTAGCAGAAATACACGTAGGCCTGGCCGCCGGCATCCCACATGTTGGCGTTGCGCTTCGTCCGGCCCGACCGGGCGTGGCTGGCGCTGTCGTCCGGGCCGCCGTAGGCCTCCACCTCGGTGATCCGCAGCGTGACCGCGCCGTGGCGCAGGTGGCGGCCCAGCAGTTCCCGGGCCACCTGTTCCACCGGCCGCAGGTAGAACGACTGCGGGATCAGGCGCCCAGGTCGTGGCACAGCCGGCCCCGGACGTAGCTGGCCCGCACCATCCGGGCGTCGCTGCGGTACATGAGCCGGCCCAGCACCTGCTCGGCGGGCGCTTCGGCGCGCGCGGGGGCGGGGTCCACCCGGGCCGGGTCGACCACGATGAAATCGGCCTCCTTGCCCGGGTCCAGGCTGCCCAGGCGGTCGCCCAGGCCCAGGGCCCGGGCGCCGCCGAGGGTGGCCAGGGCGAAGGCGCGGGCGGGGTCGATGGGCGGATCGGGCGCGAGCCCGAGAGCCTGGCGGATCCGGGCGCGCTCCGGTTCGGGCAGGCCCAGCGCCTCCAGGCGCCGGCCCTGGATCTGCTGCCCGGCCCAGCGCAGCTTGGACGCGGTGCAGGCCATGGCCATCTCCGCCCACAGGTCAAGGCTGGGGCCGGCCCCCACGTCGGTGCCCAGGCCCACGTGCAGGCCCTCCTCCAGCCAGCGGCGCAGGGGCATGATGCCGCTCTTGAGGAAGGCGTTGGAGCGGGGGCAGTGGACGACGGCGGCGCCGGCTTCGCGGATGGCGTCGCGCTCGGCCGGGGAGAGGTGGATGCCGTGGCCCAGGAGGGTGCGCGGCCCGAGCAGCCCGCAGCGGGCGTAGACGTCGGTGTAGTCCCTGGCTTCGGGGAAGAGCTCGTGGACCCACTCCAGTTCGTCCAGGTTCTCGCTCAGGTGGGTCTGGACGTAGGCCGAATGCTTCCGTGCCAGCCGTCCGCATCCGGCCAGCAGCTCCCGGGTGCAGGTGGGCGCGAAGCGCGGGGTGAAGGCGTACTGCAGCCGCCCGGAGTCCCGGCCGTGCCAGGCCAGGCACAGCTCCTCGCTCCGGGCCAGGGAGTCGGCCGTGCTTTCCACCAGTTGCTCGTGGGTGTTGCGGTCCATCATCACCTTGCCCAGGATGGCCCGGATGCCGCAGCGTTCGGCCTCCTGGAAGGCGCGGTGGGTGGCCTCCAGGTGCACCGAACCGTAGGCCACCGTGGTGGTGACGCCCAGGGCCATCTGGTCGCGGAAATAGGCGCGGGCGGCCAGGGCGGCCCACTCCGGATCGGCGAACTTGATCTCGGCGGGGAAGATGTGCGCCTTGAGCCAGGGCAGCAGCTCTTCGCCGTCCATGGCCACGGCCTCGTACTGGGGCAGGTGCGAATGCAGGTCCAGCAGGCCGGGGAGGATCCAGCAGGGGCGCAGGTCCCGCACGCCCTCCAGCGGATGGCGGCCGGCCACGGCTTCGAAGGGGCCGGTGTCGGCGATGCGCCCCGCGGCATCCACCACCATGGCCCCGTCCGGGATCTCCCGGAGGCGCCAGGTTTCATCGGGGCTCAGCAGGTGGCCGCGGAACAGCACGGACGGCTCTCCAAAAAAAGGGCGGCCAGGCCGCCGTTCACAATTCAATACATGATAGCAGGTCCGGGTGGGCGGGCCGTTTCGATACTGGTAAGATGGAAACCCTACGAATCCCCTCCATGCACCTGTTGTGGATGATGAACTAATGACAATTTGGCAAATCCTTATCCTCGCCATCATCCAGGGTGCGGCCGAACTGCTGCCGGTTTCCAGTTCGGCCCATGTGATCGTCGCGGAAAAGCTGCTGGGGCTCGACCCCACCCGGCCGGACATGACCCTGCTGCTGGTCATGCTGCACACGGGAACCATGTTCGCCGTCATCGTGTTCTACTGGCGCGCCTGGAAGGCGGGATTCTTCCAGTCCTGGCGGGCGTTCAAGGCCTTCTTCAAGCTGCTGGCCGCCGCCACCGTCCTGACCGGGGTGATCGGCCTGGCGCTGAAGGAGGTCATCGAGAAGATTATTTTGAAAGGCACCCCCCATGCCGAGATCGAGATGATCTTCGGCAACCTGACCCTGCTTTCCGCATCGCTCATGGCGGTCGGAGCGCTGATCGTCTTTTCCGGCCTGAAGGCCCACCGCGCATCGGGCCGGGGCGGTCCGATGGACCTGCGGGGGGCCTGCTGGATGGGGGCGGTCCAGGGGTTCTGCCTGCCGTTCAGGGGTTTCTCCCGGTCCGGCGCCACCATCTCCACCGGCCTGTTCATGGGCCTTTCGCGCCAGCGGGTCGAGGAGTTCAGCTTCGCCCTGGCCGTGGTGCTGACCCCGCCCATCATCGCCCGGGAGGTGCTGCGCCTGCTCAAGGCCGAGCACGCCACGGGCGCGCGCCCTCCCCCTGTTCGCCCCGAGCCTGCTGGGCATGGTGCTGAGCTTTGGTGCCGGCCTGCTGGCCCTGCGCTGGCTGTCGGCATGGCTGGAGAAGGGCCGCTGGCACCTGTTCGGCATCTACTGCATCTGCGCCTCGATGGTGGCCTTCGTGCTGAGCTGGAGCGGCATGTAGTCCGCCTGGTCCTCGCTGGAGCAGGGGATCGGGAAGGCGATGGGCGGGTTCTGGGGCATGGGACTGGGATGACGCGATGATGGACTCGACAGGCGGGAAGGAAGCGAAGCGGCGCCCGGCGCGATCGGCATTGCGCCGATGGCTGCCCGGGCTGTTCTTCCTCTACGCCGCCGCCCTCTTCGGGGGAACCGCGCTGCTCCAGGGCGGCCTGTTCGAGCGCGACGGCTACTTCCACGCCCGCTTCGCCCGGATGCTGCTCGAGCGCGGCCTTTCCCGGGCCTTTCCGTGGACCCAGCTGAGCACCTGGACGCTGCGTTTCTGCGACAAGGAGTTCCTCTACCACCTGGCCATGACGCCCTTCGCCCGGATCGGCGGCGACCCCATCCTGGGCGCGCGGATCTTCGCGGTCCTGCTGTCCGTGGCCGTCCTCGGCGCCCTGTACGGGGTGCTGCGGGCCCACCGGGTCCGCTGGCCCCTGTTCTTCGCGGCCCTGCCCCTGGCGGCGGGCGGCCTGTTCATCGCCCGGCTGGGGATGATCCGCTCCCACGTGCTCAGCATGCTGCTGCTCATGGCGGGCATCCACCTCCTGCTTCGGAAGGATTGGAAGGCCCTGCTGGGGCTCGGGTTCCTCTATGCCTGGTGCTACACCATGCCGTTCGTGCTGGTCATGACCGCCGTGCCCTTCGCCCTGGGCTGCTGGGCGGCCCGGGGCGGGCTGGAATGGCGGGCGCCGGCCGCGGCCGGGCTGGGTTCGGTGCTCGGCCTGGCGCTCCATCCCTATTCGCCGCTCACCCTGGAGACCTTCCTGACCTATGTGCAGGTCTTCCGCATCGGCATGCAGGGGGCCGGCCGATCCGGGCTGGAACTGGGGAACGAGCTCTACCCGTACCCCATCCGGGTCTTTTTCGACATCTATCCGCTGGTCCTCCTGCTGGTCCCGGTGGTGCTGGCGGTCGCGGCCGGCCTCGCCCTGCGCCGGCGGAAGGTGGCCCCGGAGACCTGGGGGCTGGTGGCGGCCATGGCGTTCTGGTTCGGCATGACCCTCGCCGCCGCGCGTTTCGCCGAGTATTCCGTGCTGCTCCTGGCGCTCGCCGCGGCCTTCGTGGCCCGGGACGCGTGGCCTGCGCTGGAGCCTTTCCTCGACCGGCGCCTCAGGATGGGCGCCGGCCTGCTGGCCCTCGTCCTTCTCCTGGGCTTCCATCTCCGTTCCCTGGGCCTGACCCTGAAGCCGTTCGGGTTCACCTCGTTCTACGTCTACTACCAGAGCAAGGCGGCGCCCCCGCGGTTCTTCCAGGGCGCCTCGGCCTGGATGGCCGGGCACCTCGCGCCCGGGGAGACCGTGATCAACCTCTACTGGGACGACTTCCCTGACCTGTTCTACGACGGCTACCGCCAGCACTACATCTGGGGCCTGGACCCCACCTATTCCCTCCGGCAGGACCGGGGGCGAACCCTCCTGCTCGAGCGCATGCGCACCCGCCAGGCACCCCTGGACGGCCGGGCACTGGCCTTCGCCTTCCAGTCGAGGTACCTCATCCTGCGGGCTTCCCGGGCAGGAGCCTACCCCCAACTGCGCGCGGCCCCCTTCCGCGAAGCCTACCGCGACGCCTCGGCGGTCCTCTACCAGATCGATTTCTAGCACGTTCAAGGTCCGTGTCCCGGTCCTTCGCCCTGTTCGCTCCTATGGGTCGCTGGCGCGACCCTACGAAGCGTGAAAACCTGGCGTCAGGGAAGAATGAGTCGAGTTCCTTACGAAAGGAGTGGCCGGACCACGATCGCTTGCTCGGGCCGAACCCGTGCAGGTGAAACAAGGTCGACGGTAACCCTCCGTCAATCGTTTCGTAGGGTCGCGCCAGCGACCCGTAGGAGCGGACAGGGCGGAATGGAGGGACCCGTACCCCGACTAATGGTGCGGGTGCTCGCGCACGAAGCCCAGGGCACGGTCCTTTTCGGCGTCCATGACCACGTTCAGCTCGCAGCCGGGGAAGACCTGCTCCACGTCGATCACCCGCACCGCCTTCTCGAGGCGGCCGTGCTCGGGCAGCAGTTGGGTGAGCACGCTGGGGCTGTCGCGGAAGAAGGCCTCGTTGAAGAGGTTGCCCTCCTCGTCCGGGTACAGGGCCAGGTAGTGGATCTTGGCCTCCACCAGGTCCTGGAAGAAATGGGTGCCGAAGGACAGGTCGGGGACGTAGTTGCCCTTCTTGCGGGCGATCTCCACCAGCAGGGAGGTGTTGTTGATGCCGGAGTAGGTGATGCCCACGCCCAGGGTGACGTCGCCCCGGCTGCCCCAGCGCCCGGGCCCCATGAGGATGAACTGGCGGCGCGGCAGCACCTGGTTGAGGTGGCTGACCGCCTCGGCGATGCCCAGCAGGTCGGCCAGGTCGGGGATCTTGCGGTACTCCTCGGGGTCCACGTAGACGATGTAGCGGATCCCCTCGACGCTGCCGTTGGTGACGTACTTGCTGGCTGAGAAGAGCTTGTGGTCGAAGGGCACCTTGCTCGGGCATGCTGACGTGGCCCTCGTCGCCCATGCGGCTCTGGGGCCGGCACTGCAGCAGGTAGAGCCGCTCGCCGTCGTGGGCGAACTCCAGGTCCACCGGCATGCCCAGCGCTTCCTGGAGGATGGCCAGCATCGCCTTCATCTGCGGGATGAACTCGGTGCGCTCCACCAGCCCGGCGAAGGTGACCAGCAGGTCGTCCTCCCCGGGCCGGAACATGCCCTTCATGGGCTTCTTCAGGAAGCCGTCCTCGCAGCATGGAGACGATCTGCTCCAGCATCGGGTAGTCGTCCCCGGCCTGCTTGAACAATTCGCGCACGCCGAGCGACTCGAACCGGCCGGTCTCCAGGTTGATGACGTCCATGGCGGCCTGGGCGTAGTGCTCGACCATCTCGGGCATGACGTTGACCCGCAGGTTGGGCTGCCCGGGGCTGATCATGAACGGGAAGTCCCGGCCCATGCGGTCCACCGCCCGGGTGCCCAGGCCGGTCACCATGCGGATGATGCCGTCCTCCCGCCTGAGCCGGGGCGACCAGCGGAACTCGTTGTTGCTGAAGGCCACGCCGGCGAAGGCCGGGAAGAAGTACTTGCCCACCTGCCGGCCCACCACCTTCTGGATGATGATGCCCATCTCCTCCACGAAGTCCAGCAGGCCGCGCTCGGCCCGGTACTGCATGGGGTCGGGCCCGAACACCGAGGCGTAGACTTCGGCCACGGCGTCGATCGAGCGCCTCCAGGCGGTCCTCCCGGGTGCCGGTGTTGGCCAGGAACAGGCTGCGGTACTTGCCGGAGAAGGCCATGCCCTCGCTGTCCTCCAGCAGGCTGGAGGAGCGCACGATGAGCGGGCCCTTCGCCCAGGTCGTCCATGGCGAACTGGATCTGCTGGTACATCTCATGGGAGAAGAAGGAGTTCTTGAAGACCTGCTCCAGGTACGGGAAGGTCTGGCGGATCTCCTCCAGGGGCGCGAACTTGAGGCTCCAGAGGTCCTCCAGGCTGTTGTGCCGGAGGAAGTTCCACATGCCGTCCGAGGTGATGTACCAGGTCTTGGGGGTGCGGATGCTTTCCATCAGCGGATTGCCCTTGCCCTTGCGGCGCAGGATGCGCTTGGCCAGGATCAGCCCGGCCGCCTTGCCGCCCAGCTTGCCGTTGCCCTGGGCCGGGCCCGCCACGTGGGTGAGGATCTGGCCGAAATCGGTGATGAACAGGTGGTTCTTGGCGATGCCGATGAACTTCAGGTTCTCGGTGAGGAACCGGCGGATGAGCGCCACCCGCACGTTCATGTCGTCCGGGCAGCGACAGGCCGGTCATCTCGTCGCCCGAGGTGTCCCGGCAGAACCGGTCCACCAGCTCGGTGATCTCCACCAGCGGGATGTCGCGCTTCTCGGTGGCGATGGCCAGGTAGCCCAGCTTGTCCTGGCGCATCCACTGCTTGAGCAGGGTGGTGAGGCTCGGCGTCCTCGAACACCATGGAGGCCACGTCCTGGATCTCGCCGAAGGTCTTGCGCAGCGTCTCTATGTCGCGCTTGGGCAGCGGCGCGTTGGAGCCGTGGGAGGAGGCCTCGCCCTGGGCGTAGATGGCCGGGTCGAACTGGGCGATCATCTTGTGCACGCCCGGGCACGCCCAGCTTGGTGGCGTGGTTCATGAGCCGGCGGATCAGCCGGTGGTGCATGGGCGGATCGATCTCCGCCCAGCAGGTCGAGGATGGCCCGCCATTCGGGCTTGCGCTCCGGCGCAGGCGGCGCGGGCGGCCGGCTGGCTCATCTCGCCGCTGCGCTGGGCGATGCGCACCTCCGCCAGGTGCCCCAGCTTCTGGGCGGTGAGGTCCACCAGCTTCTTCTGGTCCAGGTGGAACGGGCTGCTGGGGGCGCGCGAGGAGCGGTTCTCCAGGTAGACCACCTCCACCTCGCCCAGGGTCTCGCCGTTGACCGTGATGGGCGCCCGCAGGGTCCAGGTGCTCGGGGTGAAGCCCTTGGTCTCGAAGCACTCGCCCCAGAAGTGGATGCGCGCCTGGCACACCTCCTGGTACTTGAAGCCCCTGGGCAGCACCTCGGCCACCGCCTGGAGGATCTGGGTCAGGGAAAGGTCCTGGCGCGCCAGGATGCCGGCGATCTCGAAGATGGTCTGCAGCTCGAGCGACTTGCCGAAGGTGGTGTTTTCCATTCTGTGGATTCCTCTCCTGACGTCTAGGCAGTGTATCGAAAAACGGCCCGCCGGAAGGCGGGCCGTTCGGGTGGTGCGGACTTCAGCTGACGGCTAAACCCAGCCGCGCAGGTGGCTGGCTTCGGCCACGCGCTTGATGGAGATCATGTAGGCGGCGTCGCGCATGTAGACCTTCTTGTCCCGGGCCAGGGAGGAGACGGCCTTGAACCCGGAGGTCATCTTCTGGTCGAGCTTGGTCAGGACTTCTTCCTTCTCCCAGAAGTAGTTCATGTTGCACTGCACCTGCTCGAAGTAGGAGCAGGTCACGCCGCCGGCGTTGCAGAGGAAGTCGGGGATCATGAAGATGCCCTTCTGCTGGATGACGACGTCGGCTTCGGGGGTGGTGGGGCCGTTGGCGCCTTCGGCGATGAGCTTGACCGAGGGCCGGATCTTGTTGACGTTTTCGGCGTTGATCATGTTCTCCTGGGCGGCGGGGATCAGGACGGTGACGTCCTGCTCGATCCAGGCGTCGCCGTCCAGCTTCTCCCAGCCGTAGGCCTTGGCCTTGGCGGGATCGATGGTGCCGAACTTGTCGATGGAGGCCATGAGCTTCTCGAACTCGATGCCGTCCATGCAGCGGTAGGTGTAGGGCACCTTGTCGTTGTTGTCCCAGCAGGAGATGGCGATGACCTTGCCGCCGTACTGGGTAAACAGGTCGAGGGAGTACCTGGGCCACGTTGCCGGCGCCCTGGATGGCGGCGGTGGCGCCCTTGATCTCGAGGCCCAGTTCCTTCATGGCTTCGCGCACGGTGTAGATGACGCCGTAGCCGGTGGCCTCGGTGCGGCCCAGGGAGCCGCCCATGCCCACGGGCTTGCCGGTGATGAAGCCGGGGAACTTGCCGCCGTTGATGACTTCATACTCGTCCATCATCCAGAGCATGTGCTGCCCGTGGGTCATGACGTCGGGAGCCGGCACGTCCTGCAGGGGGCCGACCAGCTTGGAGACCTGGCGCACCCAGCCGCGGCAGATCTGCTCCTGCTCGCGGTCGGAGAGTTCGCGCGGATCGCAGATCACGCCGCCCTTGCCGCCGCCCAGGGGGATGTCGACCACGGCTGTCTTCCAGGTCATCCAGGTGGCCAGCGCCTTGACGGTGTCGATGGTCTCGTGGGGGTGGAAGCGGATGCCGCCCTTCGCGGGGCCGCGGGCGTCGCTGTGCTGGATGCGGAAGCCGCGGAAGATCTTCACCGCGCCGTTGTCCATGCGGACGGGGATGGTGAAGTGCAGTTCGCGGATGGGGTTGCGCAGCAGGTCGCGGGTGCCCTGGTCGAGGCCGAGCTTCTCGGCGACGCCGTCGAACTGCTTCTGTGCCATTTCAAACGGATTGAAGGCCTTCTCAGCCATAACTCCACTCCTTGAAAGTTTGTGTGCTTTGGTGCCTGTCGCACAGGCCACGGTTTCTAGGCGAAACAGCCTAACCCGATGATTATGACTTGAGTTAGAAGCCCGCATCCGGGAAAGGGGAGAGTTCGTGACGAACGGCACTGCCCGGACGATGCGCCGAGGGTCCGGATCATCGCAAGAAGGGGGGCGAACCTTGCGGTATCCTTGGCTTTTGCCCTTCGGTCCCACCTTCCAGGAGTCCCAACGATGCGTTTCGTTCCCCGTCTGCTTCTTTCCGGCGCCGCCCTCGCCGCCTGCACCTTTCCGGCCTGCACCAGGTCGGAGGAAAAGGCGGCCGCGAGCGCGCCGGCCGCCGCGAACGCCATCCAGGGCACGGTCCTGGAGGTGCTGCCCGCCGCGCCCTACACCTACCTGCGCATCAAGGCCGCCCAGGGCGAGGTCTGGACGGCCGTGCCCGCGGGGGACACCAAGGTGGGCGCCACCGTGACCGTCCTGGTGCAGGTCAAGATGGACAAGTTCCAGTCCACCACCCTCAACCGCACCTTCGATACCGTCTACATGGGGACCCTGCAGGGCTCCGGCGCGGAGGCTCCGGCCGCCCCGTCCGCGCCGGCCGCCGCCATGATCGCCGCCAGCCGCGTCCCCACCGCGCCCAGCCAGGACAAGGTGGCGAAGGCGACGGGCGCCGACGCCTACACCATCTCGGAGGTCTACGCCAGGCGGAAGGAGCTCAAGGACCACAGCGTGACGGTGCAGGGCAGGGTGACCCGGTGCATCGGCGGCATCCTCGGCAGGACCTGGATCCACCTCGCCGACGGCAGCGGCCAGGCGCAGACCAAGGACTTCGACCTCGCCGTCACGAGCCAGGGCAGCGCCAAGGTGGGCGATGTGGTGACTATCAAGGGTGTGCTCCACCTCGACAAGGACTTCGGCACCGGCTACGCGTACCCCGTCATCGTCGAGGACGCGAAGATCGTCAAGTAGCCGTGTATCCGATCCGGCTCATCGCCATCGGGCGCCCCAAGCTGGCGCCCGTGCGGGAACTGGAAACGCACTACCAGGCTCTCCTGAAAGCCTTCGCCCGCCTGGCCGTGGTGGAGCTGCCCGAAGGCCGGGGCGACCCGGCGCGCCAGCTGAAGGATGAAGCGGAGCGGATCCGGCCGCACCTCCTGTCGGCGCGCTGTCCGGTGCTGCTGAGCGCCGACGGCCCCTCCCGCAGCTCCGAAGGCTTCGCCCAGTGGCTGGGGGCGCGCATGGACCGGGGCGAAAGCCTCGCCTTCGCCCTGGGCTCCAGCCACGGCTTCGATCCGGAGTTCAAGGCGGAGGTGCGCGAACACCTGAGTCTCAGCCCCATGACCTTTCCCCATGACCTGAGCCGGGTCCTCTTCCTCGAGCAGCTCTACCGGGCTTTCGCCATCCTCAAGGGCACCCCCTACCATAAGTAGAGGATGCCCGGCAGGTCCTGCCCGTGGTGAAGGTTCACTATATTGAATAGTTTATTGCATGAATTCGATTCATTTACTAATTGAGTCGGATAGGCCAAATGGGCTTCGATCACAGTTCGGTGGGGCCGGGGCCGTCGCGGATCCTGCGCCGGGGTCATCGGGCCGGCCCGATGTGCCGGTTATTTGCCAAAAAAGAGTTAAAAATCCTTTTATTTTCGGGTGTTGCCGTTTCAGGGCCCGGGACGGTCGCCTGCATCGGCCTGGATACTGCACTAAAAAGGTAGGAATAATCCGTACTTGCAGTTCAGCGCGCGCGTTCGTACATTCAACAAACCCAATGGAGTTGGCGGCTGCGAACCGGCCGGGGGAAGACGTGACGGGACACTTTGCACGGATCTCCTAATTGTAAATATAATTGGATTTCGCAACGCCAATCAGGGGACCGCAAGCTGGATCCCTGGCGGCGCGCGAGTTCCCGGCGGTGAATCGCCGGGGCTCCGGTCCGGCCTGAACCAAGGCTTGCCGGGCTGCCTTCCCAGGGCGCAGCGCCCCGATCCGGGGGACACGGATCGGGGCGGGATTCATCAGGAAACAAAGATAAAAGATTGACGTGTCCTTAATTTAATTCGAGAATGACCCAGATCAGATTTTTTCAAATTCAGCAGTCACAGAGGCCTCCGTCGAACCAGAGGGTTTGGAGCGGCGCGGTCTTGCGGCATCACTGCCGATTGAGATTACGCCAACACTCATCTTCGATTCAGGAGGTCATCCATGCGCACGCGATCCACGGTCCTGTCGACCGCACCATTGCTGCGAGTGACGGGCGGAGGCCGGTCATGAAGCGCTGCAATTGCTTGGCCCTGCTCGCCACCCTGGTCGCCGGCACTGCCATGGCTCAGGATGTGGCTGTCAGCACCACGACCATCGTCCAGAACTGGAAGACCAACACCCCCGGGTTCAGCACGGGCACCTACACGCCGGCCACCGAGTACGTGGGCATCGATGCCGGCCGGCTCGGCGGCAAGGACGCGCTTTCGTTCCACTTCTACGGCTGGGGCATGGCGGACCTGGGCGACCAGTCCTACATCGGCGGCAAGACCACCGCCGACTTCACGTACGGATACCTGCAGTACGACTTCAGCAAGGCCAATGGCCAGCTCAGGGCGGGCCGGTTCACGGTCACCCAGGGCGTCGGCAACGAGCAGGTGGACGGCGTTTCGGCGCGGACCGACCTGCGCGGCGGCTTCACGGTCTCCGGCTTCGCCGGCACTCCCGTGGTGTTCCACAACTACAGCGACCAGCCGCAGGGTGAGATCGGCTCCCAGCGCAATTCGATTTCCGGGGGCCGCATCGCCTGGCACGCCCCGAAGGTGGGCGAGATCGGCGTGGATTACCTCGTGGACGGCTCCTCCCCCTCCACCCAGGCCGCCCCCACCGCCACCTCGACCGTGACTACACCCGCCGGCTGCTGGGGATGGACCTGAGGCTCACCCCATGGTCCTTCGTGGACATCAACGGGCGCACGGTGCTCGACACCGCCCCGATCATCACGCCGGTGCCCGGAAACAGTGTGTCCAGGGTCGCCGAAGACGATTACGAAGCGATCGTCAGGTTCAACCAGAGCCTTTCCCTCTCCGGCAGTTTCGTGGAGCGCAACCTGTTCGCCTACTTCGCCGGGTCGACCCTGCCGAGCCTGTTCAACCAGAACGAGCAGGGCATGTTCAAGGCCTCGGGCGCCAAGCTGACCTGGCTGCCGCTGGGCGGCCTGCAGCTCGTGGGCGACGTGCGCCGCACCGACCGCGAGACGTACGGCACCACCACCCGGGCCGGCGCGGACGCGCGCTACAACCTCGCCGACCAGCACATCATCGCCGGAGCCGGCTACCACCAGGTGAACGCCTTCCAGGTCGTCGCCGTGAACCCGGTGGTGCCGTCCTACAGCCTCAGCCACAGCGAAGCGCGGGCCTGGATCATGGTCGAAAAGGGCGCCTTCTCGGCGAGCCTGGACGGCCTGCGCCTGCACTACTCCGATCCGAGCCTCGATCCCAACCTGAACGGCCAGGCCAACGAAACGGCGGTCGTGGCTTCGCTCGGCTACCAGCCCAAGGCGGACCTGAAGGTCTCCGGAGACCTGACCTTCGAGGACAGCCCCATCTACGGCAAGCAGACCATGGGGCTCCTGCGGCTCGAATACCGGTTCGGCACGGCCGGTAAAGGAGAGAAGTAGATGTTCAAGAAACTCGCGCTCCTGACTGTCGCCCTCGGTCTCGGTTTGATGGTCGCCTGCTCGGCGATCTCGCCCAACAACAGTTTCGCGCCCACCCATCCCCAGGCGCTGGAAAAGGGCCGGCCCACCTGCTCCGACTGCCACGGCACCGACCAGGTGAAGAGCACCGGGAAGACCTTCGACTCGTTCAACCACACCCAGGCATTCATCTCCAACCACAAGATCGCAGGCCAACCAGGATCCCGCAGACCTGCGCCGCCTGCCATGCCCAGTCCTTCTGCGCGGACTGCCACGGCGGCAAGACCGCGATGCTGCCCAGCACCAAGCTGGGCAACCGTCCCGACCGGGAATCGCCGCACCGGGGCAACTACCTGACCTTGCACCGCATCGAGGGGAAGGCCGACCCCACCAGCTGCTTCAAGTGCCACGGCCGTTCCAACAACGAAAAGTGCACTGCTTGCCACAAGTAGGGGTCTGATCATGAAAATTGGCCTGAAAGTCGGAACCTTCCTCGCGGCAGCGGCGGTCCTGTTTGTCCTGGGCTGCACCTCCGGCGGCGGTTCGGCTCCTTCCCAGAACCCCGCCACCGGGCAGCACCCGGCCACCTGGCTCGCCACGCACTGGTCCAGCTACATCCAGGACCCCGGCTCCTGCACCACCTGCCACGGATCCGCCGCGGTGCAGCCCACCACCGCCGTCACGTCAGGCGTGACCTGCTTCGGCTGCCACCACCCCCAGGGCCCCAACCACCCGGACACCTGGAACGCCGCCGTGCCGACCCCGGACCACGGTCTGGCCGCCATGGCCGCCGCACCCGCGGCGCCTTTCGACCCCAACGCGCCGGTGTTCCCCAACCAGGGCTTCGTCTCGTGCACCCCCTGCCACGGCGTCGCCTACAAGGACGCTGACGGCGGCTACGCGCTTTCCTGCTACACCTGCCACACCACCGCGCCGCATCCGCCCAAGCCCTGGGGCGCGGGCCTCGGGCTTCCCGCCACCCAGCCCCGGCACGACCTGGCCGATCCCAGCAACGCCCCGGAATGCGCCAAGTGCCACACCCTCGGAGCCAACAGCGACATCACCCCGGTCACTCCCGCCCCCGCGGGCACCGCTCCCGGCTGCTTCAACGGCACCCTCTGCCACAACTCCAACTTCTGAGGCGACCAAACCGATGTCCCAATCACCAGGCTCAGGACCCCAAAGGGTCTCGCCCATTTCTTCAGGGAGGTGCCCGACTTGTTGCCAACTTCGATCCTAGTTATCCAGCTCAGGACATCCGGTAAAACAATCAATCAATTCTTCACAAGGAGGAAATAGCATGCAACATAAACCTCTAATGAGGTTGAGCGGCCTGGTATTGGCAGCCGCTACGGCCCTCGTCCTGATCGGCTGTAATGGCTCGTCAGGCGCGACCGGCGCGACCGGCGCGACCGGACCCCAGGGCCCGGCCGGCGTCAACGGCACCAACGGCACCAATGGTACCAACGGCACCAACGGCACCAGCGGTTCCCAGGCCGCCATCAACATCAACAACATGACTTCGGACCAGTGGTCGGCCACCGGCCTGACCGCGGCGGTCACGTCGGTTGACCTGACCCAACCCACCCCGGTAGTGAAGTTCAGCGTGGCCACTACCGCCGGAGTCCCCGTCGCAGGCCTGTCCACCGTCACCTCCCAGGCCTCCACAGCCCTGTACCCGTCGTACCCGCTCTTCGCGTTCTCCATCGCCAAGCTGGTGCCCGCCAACGATGGCAGCAACACCACCACCTGGGTCAGCTACCTGATCGACAGCACGCCGACAGTCGCCGCCCCCGCCGCCACTCCCGCCCACCCCACCACCGATAGCACCGGGAAGATGACGGAAGATGGCAATGGAAACTACACCTACACCTTTTTCCGCAATATCAAAGGCGAAGCCGCCTTCCTGGCAGCGCAGGTTGCCGCCGGCTACTTCACCGGCACCGAGGCCTCGGGCAATTACGCGCCTGACCTGGGCGACGTGAGCTACCAACCCTCCCTTACCCACCGGCTCGGCATCCGCGTCGGCGGCGCCTTCCCCGGCACCGGCAGCAACACACCCAACGGCGTGTCCGCCAGCGCGCCCTCCGTCTATGTGGGCAGGGTGGCGAACGTCGTCTACGAGTTCGTTCCCGGCGCCACCCAGATGGCGCCCAACAACACCCCGATCACCACCGACCGGCAGATTGTCAACGTGCAGGTCTGCAACAACTGCCACACGATCCTGGGCGGCTCGGGCTCCTTCGGAACCGGTTCCAACGCCGTGCCCGTCACCCAGCAGGGCCTGCAGTTCCACAGTGGCGAGATGAATGACCCGAATTTCTGCATCTTCTGCCACAACGAGCAGCTGAAATACGGCGCCACCGACGGCCTGCCCAACCCGGCGACCTCCCTGTCCACCATGAAGCTCACCACCGCCTCCACAAAGGTCAACGGCTTCTCTACGGGGACCCAGGTCGAGTGGATCCACAAGTTCCACATGGCTGTCAACCTCAAGTACACCAACAACGCCCAGGGCCTGATGAATACCGGATGGTATCCCCAGGACATCCGCCGTTGCGACACCTGCCACCAGCCCATCACCAACGGTGCCGGCACCGTCGTGAACCCCCAGTGGCAGAACTTCCAGACCGTGCCCAGCCGTGAGGCTTGCGGCTCCTGCCACGACGACGTGAACTTCGCCACGGGCAACATCGCCCCCGGCACCAACGCGATCGCCACCTTCAACGTGCACGGTGGCGGCGCCCAGGCCGACGACACAACCTGCGCCCTCTGCCACAAGCCCTCTGACATCCAGATCTACCACACGCCGCTGCAGAGCCCAGCCGAGAACGGCAGCAACGGGACCAACTCCCACGCCGCCGCTCCCAACACTTACTCCTGGCAGGCTGCGTCTGCCTCGAACATGCCCGCTGGCGCGGCTTTCATCAGCTACAACATCAATCCTGGTTTCAACGGCGTGACCGTCAACGCTGCCGGCAATCCTGTGTTGTATTTCATGATCAATTTTGCCGCCACGCTGAACGGTCCCACCACGCCCGCCATCATCGCCCCCTATACTGCCGGCGCCACCCAGATGATCTCCAACCTCGACGTGGTTGGCGGTCCTTCGCTTGGAATCCAGGCTGGCCTGCCCCAGGACGGCATCGCCGCGCCCACGGACTACAACGTCCAGAAGGAAATCTACTGGCCCCTGTCGACCATCTGGAACGGCACTGCTGTCATCCCCGGAACCACCACCAAGGCTTCCAGCACGGGCATCGTCGCCATGAGCGTCCCTGGCTTGTACTCGGTCACGCTTGACGGCATCGTGATGCCCAAGGGCACCAAACTCATGGGCATGGGCCTTGGCTGGACCCCGTTCATCCAGACCAACCTCGGCACCGCTGTCGCCGACCTCAACCTGGGTCTGGAGAATGAAGGCGTGCCTGGCTTCGCCTACAACCTGGGGGCAAACCAGGGCGGCCTCCAGTTGCCTGCCCAGAACGTATGGGCCGATTGCACCACCTCGGGCTACTCTGCCCGCCGCACCATCATCGCGGAAGACTCCTGCAACAGCTGCCACGGCGATCTGGGTATCTTCACGCCCAATACCACCGCCGCCAACAGCTATGCTTCGAACTTCCACAATGGCTACATGAACGATCCCCAGCACTGCGATTTCTGCCACACCACCGGCGGAACCACGGCTGGCTGGAGCTACAACGCGAAGACCTGGATGCACAAGATCCACTCCGCGTCCTTCCACCAGAACGCCTACACTGCGCAGCCGAACTTCCCGTTCATCGTCTACCCTGGCGTCCTGAACGACTGCGAAGCCTGCCACGTGCCCGGCTCCTACGACTTCAGCAACAGCACCAACGCCGGACAGATCTCCGGCATGCTGTGGGACACTGACGCGGTCGGCTACTATCCTGCGTCCAAGGTCACTTCCACCACGCCGTTCGGCGGCACCACCACCACCACCACGGCCGTCGACTACGTGGCAGCTCCTGTCGCGGGCAGCACCTATGCCGCCCCTGCCGCTGGCAGCTATGTCGCCCCTTGGGTTGGCACCCCTGCCGGAAGCGTCACCACCACCACCAGCTACTCCAATGCGACCACCGGCACCACCGTCACCACCTACCCTGGGGCGACGCTCTTCGGTGTCAATCCCATCCCCGGCGCGGTCACTTCCAAGACCACTGCCGGCGTGACCGTCACCACCACCGCGCCTCCCAGCTTCTACGCTGGACAGTGGGTTCCCGCCGGTTCCGTCGGGGCCACCGGGACCTTCACCCTGCAGCAGCCTGATCCCGGCCGTCTGGTCTCTTCCCCCATCACGGCCGCCTGCACGGGCTGCCATGATTCCCAGACCGCGATCACGCACATGGTCACCACCGGCAACGGTGTGTTCTACCAGCCTGCGAACAGTGTGCCCCTCGCCCCTGTCGGCGGCGGTAGCGGAGCTTCCCAGTCCAGCTCCAGCTATCCCAGCCTGCAGAGCCAGGAAACCTGCCTCGTCTGCCACGGCAACGGCGGCGCAGTGGACATCCATGACGTCCACATGAAGTTCGTCGGCGCCGATCCCGCCAACTAGCGTCCCCCTCCGGGGCGGGAGCGATCCCGCCCCGGAAGCTTGCTCCTCTCAAGTGGATGGCCCGGATGTGCTAACATATCCGGGCCATCTTTTTTTTTGTCCGCCGAGGTCAGAATGAAGTCAATGTTCAGCAAATCCGGGCTCCTGGTTGGCGCCCTCCTGTGCGCTTCCGGCCTTTCCCTGGCCGCCCAGGGCACCGCGCCCGCCCAGCCTGCGGCCCCCGCCCCCGCGGCCAAGGCCAAGGTTCCGGCCAAGCCGGTCGTGCAGCCCATCGACCTCAACAAGGCCAGCAAAGCCGAACTCATGAAACTGCCGACGATCGACGCGGCCACGGCCGACAAGATCATCGCCGGCCGGCCCTACCTCACCAAGTCGAACCTGGTCACGCACAAGATCATCCCCATGACGACCTACCAGGTGATCCGCACCCGCGTCTTCGTCGTGGCCAAGCTGCCGGCCAAGAAACAGTAGCGCCCTTCCGACCCCGCCTCCTCGCACGCATTCCAGGTCAAGCCCACCAGGGCATCCGGCCTGTGGGACCTACGCCATGAAAAAGCTTTTCGATTTCCTCGCCTCCCTGAAACTCGCGGTGATCCTGCTGGTCCTGCTCCTGGTGGGGCTGTCCGTCGGCACCATCGTGGAAACCCGCATGGGGACCGAAGTGGCCGGGAGCACTGTCTACTACGCCTGGTGGTTCCTGGGCCTGGAGGGCCTGCTCGCGGTCAACCTGGCGCTGTCCCTGGCCGACCTGTTCCCGTGGACGAAGAAGCGGATCGGCTTCGTGGTGACCCACGCCTCCCTGCTGCTGATCCTGGCCGGGGCCTGCACCAGCTATTTCCTCAAGATCGAAGGCATGATGAGCATCTGGGAGGGCGAGCGCGGCTCGGTCATCCAGGAGCACGACCAGCAGCAGAACATCCTGTCCCAGCACCAGCTGCCCTTCGACGTGAAGCTGGACAAGTTCGTGCTGGAGACCTATCCCGGCACCCTGCGCCCCTCGGGCTTCCGCAGCGAGGTGGAGATCACCGACCACGCGACCGGGCGGACCTTCCCGGCGGCCATCTGGATGAACCACGAGCTCCACTACCGCGGCTTCGCCCTGTTCCAGTCCAGCTACAACCAGGAGCAGGGGCGCCAGGGCACGGTCCTGTCGGTGTCCAAGGACCCCGGCCAGAACCTGGTGTTCGCCGGCTACATCACGCTGCTCATGGGCATGGTCATCGTGCTCGCCACCCGCATCAGCCAGGCTCGGGAGAGTGGGGCCCGGGATTCCGGGGCCCGGGAAGGCGCCGCGCCGGACCGGCCCGCGCGCGGGGCGGCCGGCAAGGCGCTGCTGGTGCTGCTCCTGCTCGGCGGGGCGGCGGCGGCTTCCAGCGCCACCGTGGCGGACACCGCTGCGCACGCCTGCCGGTGCAGCACGACGGCCGGGTCATGCCCCTGGACACCCTGGCCCGGGAGATCGGTGTGGGAAATCACCGGATCCTCCACCTGGAAGGGCGAGGACCCCACCGCCACCTTCACCGGCTGGCTGTTCACGCCCGATGCCGGCGCCAACGCGCCGGTGGTCAAGGTCGGATCCAGCGCCTTCGCGCGGGAGATCGGCCTCCCGGCCGGCACCACCCATGCCTCCTTCATGGCCCTGGTGAAGCTCCCGAAGCTTATCCAGATCGTCCAGGCCGCCCGCCAGGCCCAGGCGGAGAACCGCCCGCGCACCGGCCCCATGGCCGACGCCGAGGCCATCGACAAGCGCCTGGGCCTCATGCAGGTCACCCTCCAGCAGCAGATGGCGCGGCCCATCCCGGTCCCGGGCGATCCCAAGGCGGGCTGGAACCTCCCGAGCGCGGTGAGCGCGGAAACCTTCACCGCCCTGGCGACCGGCCCGCGCTCGCCCGACTGGCCTGAAGCCAAGCAGATGGATACGGAGGTCCTCTACAACCGGCTGCACCCGGTGCGCCTGGCCTGGATCATCCTGGTGGCCTCGCTGGCGGTCTGCCATCGCCGCATGGCGACGGCAGAGCAGGCTCCTGGACCGCATCGCCTTCGGCACGCTGGTGGCCGGCTTCGCCATGATGAGCTGGGGCATCCAGCTGCGCTGGGTCTCCGGCGGGCGCATCCCGGCGGCCAACATGTACGAGTCCATGCTGTTCCTGGCCTGGGGCGTGGGCCTGTTCGGGATCATCGCCTACGCTGTGCTGCGCAACCGGGTGGTGGTGATCAACGCCGCCGGCATGGCGGCGCTGGCCATGCTGCTGTGCGACCTGCTGCCCATCGACCACTTCATCCACCCGGTGGCGCCGGTGCTGTCCGGCACGCCCTGGCTCGCCATCCACGTGCCCATCATCATGGTGAGCTACTCCATCCTGGCGCTCGGGCTGGTGGTGGCGCACATGCAGGTCGGCTTCACCATCTTCAGCGCCCGGGAGGGTCGAGCTCATCGACCGGATGTACGACCTGCTGTACTGGTACATCTTCGTGGGCTCGCTCTTCCTCATCGCCGGCATCATCACCGGCTCCATGTGGGCGGCTTCGAGCTGGGGCCGCTACTGGGGCTGGGACCCCAAGGAGGTCTGGTCGCTGGTGGCGTTCCTGGCCTACATGGCCATCCTGCACGGCAGGATGGACCGGATCATCGGCAAGTTCGGCGTGGCCGCCATCAGCATCGTCGCCTTCCAGACCATCCTCATGACCTACCTCGGCGTGAACTTCGTGCTCACCACCGGCAAGCACTCCTACGGCATGGGCGATTCCCCGGTGCTCATGTGGATGCTGCTGGTGGCGGCGGCCGAGGTGGTCTTCCTGGCGTGGGGCGCCGTGGCCTACCGGCGCAGCCGCATTGCCGCCTGATATGTCTGTGGTGGGACCGCGCGCTCGCGCTGCTCGCTCTCCGTCCCCCCACACCCCCACACCCCGCCCGGGCGAAGCCCGGTCAAGGTGTCTAAACTGCGCGCAACTCTACTTGCCGAGGCTGCCGGTGGCGAGGCCGGCGGAGGGCACCAGGATGGCGTTCCGGCTCGCGCACCTGCGCGGGGCGCCGCTCTGGTTGCGCATGTCCAGAAGCTGGAGGTCGCGGACGGTGACCATGGACATGGTGTTTTCCAGATGCGACTTCACGGCGCACCAGGCATCGTGCAGCGGGCAGGGCTGGTCGCGGCCGTCGCAGTTGACGAAGCCCATCACGCAGCCCGACATGTTGTCCAGGCCGTCCAGGACGGCCACCACTTCGCCCACGGTGATGCGGTGCGCCGGGCGGGACAGCCGGAATCCGCCCCGGGGGCCCCGGACCGAGTTCAGCATGCCTTCCTGGGCCAGGGTCTGGAGGATCTTGGCCAGGTATGGGCCCGGCAGGCCAAGATTGCTGGCCAGATCTTTGGCGAGGCTGTAGCTGCCGTCTTCCGGCATCGCAGCCAGTGCCCGCAAGGCATACCCGGTGGCCGTCGAGAACAACATTTCCGCATCCCCTGGATAATTAAGGATACGTCCATCGTTTATTAATGCAATGTGAAATCACTGAAAAACTTGTAAAGTTTATTAATTTTTGAGCCTCTGGATGGTGGTGCCGGTGACCCGGACGATGCCCAGGTCCTGGAGGCCGCGCAACCCCCGGGACAAGGTCTCCGGGGTCATGCCCAGCTGCGCCGCCAGCACTTTCTTGGTGACCGGGAGCACCAGGGAGCGCCCCACCGGCACGTGCTCCCGGATCCAGGTGCGCAGGCGGTCCGAACTGTCCGAACCGGTGAGCTGTTCCACCGTGCGGGTGAGCCTGCGCAGCCACACCGCCTGGGCGTGGATGATGGCCTGGGCCAGGTCGGGATCCTCGCGCATGGCCGCCAGGAAAAGGGCCTTGGGGAACTGGACCACCCGGGAGGGCTTCAGGGCGGTGGCGGTGGCCGGGAAGGCTTCGCCGCCGAACATCGCGGCCTCCGCGAAGCTGGCCACCGGCATGATCACCGCGAGGGTCGGGTGGGCCCCGGGCAGTTCGGCGGCACGGGTCGAGCTGGATGGCTCCCTCCACCAGGACGAAGAACCCCGTGCAGGGATCATCCTCCAGGAAAAGCACTTCCTCCCCGGCCAGGCTCCTTGTCCGGACCAGGCGCTGCAGGTGCTCCCGTTGGATGGGTTGCAGCGAAGCGAAGAGGGGGGCCTGGTGCCAGGTTGGGATGTCCATGGATCCCAGCATATATCGATATGCGGTAGCGAAAAGGCAGAAGCGTTTATATTTATTTCATGATTTTTCGGAGCCAGCGATGTTGAGAATGGCAACTTTGATCCTGACGGCCGCGGCGCTGCCGGGTTGGATCCTGGGCTGCGGCGGCACCAGCCCCGCGATCGCGCAGGTCCAGGCGGCCCAGGCCGCCGCCCCGCTGGACCCGGCCACCTCCGGCACCCTCTCCGTGCATCTGGTCCAGGACGGCCTGCCCGGCCCGCTCAGCCACCTCAACCTGGCGCTGACCGCACTGGAAGTGCAGATGGCGGGAAGCTGGGTCACGGTGCCCCTGGCTCCGGCACCCTCGGTGGACGTCCTGGCCGGCACCGGGCAGGCCCCCCTGCTGCTGGCCGACGATGCGCCCTGCCCGGCGGGGGTGGTCGAGAGCCTGCGCTTCACCTTCGGGTCGGGCAGCACCGTCCAGCTGGCCGCGGATGACCCGGAGACCACCCACACCCTCGCCATGCCCACCCGGCTGGTCGGGGCCGTGGGGCTGCCCGGCAGCTTCAGCGTCACGGCCCGGCAGGCCACCGACCTCTGGATCAGCTTCGCGGTGAACGGCGTCGCCCAGCCGGATTCCACCGATGACGGCGGCTACACATTCGTTCCGGGTGCGGTGCGCGGGTACGACCGCGCGGCCACCGGCTCGATCAGCGGCACCCTGGCCAACCCGGCCGGCCCGATCCAGGGCGCGCCCATCACCGCCCAGTTGCAGGCCACCGACGGCCAGCCCGGGGCCGCCATCGCCTTCCGCACGGTGGCGAGCGACGCGGAGGGCCACTTCACCCTCGACCTGCTGCCCAGGGGCTACACCTGGTGCGCGGTGGGCCAGCCGGTGCTGGACTCCGTTGCCTATTACGCCCAGGCCAGCCCCGGTTTCGCCCTCGGCGACGCACCCGACGACCAGGTCCAGACCGCCCTGACCTTCTCCCCGGCGACCTCCGCCGGCTCCGTCTCGGGCACCGTGGCCAGCGCCCCCGGGCCCGGCCAGGAGGACGTGGTCGACCTGATCCAGGAGATCCCCGTCGGCGGCACGCCCTTCCGCTTCGTCGTGGCTTCCGCGGCCGTGGCGGCGCAGGACGGCCAGCTGCGGTTCAGCTTCCCGTCCGTGCCCCCCGGGATCTACTCCGCGGTGCTGAACCTCTACACCCAGACCCCGGACCAGGGCCGGGAGGACCAGGCCGAGCCCAGCGCCCCGTTCACGGTGTCCGCCGGGATCAACATACCAATCACATTCTAGTATCACTGCGGCGCCCGTTGTTCCGCCCGTCACGCCTTGCGGTCGGATTCGGGTTCCGGTTTTTTGCGCCGACCCACCGGCGCGTGATCCGCTTGGCCCCTCCTCGCTTCGCTGCGGGGGGCCAAGCGATCACACTGCTCCTTCCCCCCAGGGACGAGTCGAATCGTCTTCGTTTCGATGAACAAAAATCAAAAAACCCTCTTGGGACCCTGGGCATTCCAGGGAGCCGCCTCCTCGCCCCCATGCCGCCAACCGAAGGAACCCCAAACCCAGGCGGGGAAGGACAGCGTGAGACCTTGGCGCACCCGCAGGAGGCGAAGCCGACGAGGCTGCGGCAAGGCTCTCACGCACCAGTGGGTCGGCGCACTGCCCCGGAACCCGAAGCCAATCGCAAGCCACGACGGGCGGAACAACGGGCGCTGCCGTCAATCTAGAAGAAGGTCCGGACCGCGCCCAGCACCCGGTAGTCGTCGTCCACCTCGAACAGGACCTGCCACTTGTCGAAGACGGTGCAGGGGTGGCTGATGCCGCAGCCCACCAGGTCGCCCACCTGCAGGTCGGCCTCGGAGGGAAGCTCCAGCCGGGCGTGCTGGTCGTAGAGGGTGGTGATGCGCCAGCCTTCCGGCGCCGGCTGGGGCCTTCCCGGGGCGCCAGGGCGGCACCACGCCGCCGGAACGGGCAGGCCCTGGTCGTGCCCGGCATCGCGCTTGCCCAGGCCCAGGAAGGCCAATCCCGGCTCCGGACGGCTCAGCACCTGGCCCCAGACTTCCAGGGCGGGCCGCAGGCGGCGGTCCATGCGCAGCGGTTCGGGCAGGCGCTCTTCCATGAGGGCCAGCAGGCGCTGGTAGTAGCCGGCATCGTGCGCGAAGTAGCAGCCGCTGCGCAGCACCACCTGCGCGGGGCGGGACAGCCGGACCCCGCCCAGGTCCTGGACGACCAGGTCGAAGTAGGCGGAGCCGCCGGCGGAGAGCAGCACGCGGTCGGTCTCGAACAGGCCCTCCCCGTCGCAGCGCCGGGCCAGCTCTGCCAGGAGCCCCAGCCACTCCCGGATCCGGGCGCGGTCCGCCGCGGGGTCCTGGGTGACCACGATGCCTTCGTAGCATTCCACCCCGCGCAGCTGGAGCCGGCCGGAAGCCCGGACCGCCCGGGCCACGGCCAGGGCGGCCTGGACGCCGCGCGCCCCGGTGCGCCCGCCGGGGATGCCCAGTTCCACCAGCACCGGCACCTGGCGCCGGCCCCGGGCCGAGGCCTCCAGCCGGGCCACGCCTTCCAGGGAGTCCGCCAGGCAGGTGAAGTCGAAACCGGGATCGGCGTCCAGCGTGGCCTGCAGCCAGCCGATGGCCGCCGGGCAGGACCGCCTCGTTGGCCAGCAGGATGCGCCGGACCCCGTAGCGGTGGGCGACGCGGACCTGGTGCGCGGTGGCCAGGGTGATGCCCCAGGCGCCGTCCGCCAGCTGGCGGTGGAACAGCTGGGGCGCCATGGTGGTCTTGCCGTGGGGGCACAGGCAGGCGCCGCTGCGCCGGATGAATTCGGCCATCCACCGGGCGTTGTGTTCCAGCGCGGGGCGCTTGAGCACCGCCACCGGGAAGTCCAGGTCGCCCCGCGTGAGCTGCAGGCCCAGGCCGCCCACGTCGCCCAGGCGCACCGGCGGGCGGTCCTGGGGGAAGCCCTTGGTGGCGCCGTCCAGCAGGAGGTCGAGGATGGGCTGCAGGTCGGCGGGGGTGGACATGGCGGCTCCGGGGGATCGGGTTTATCCTACCGCCTAACCTTCAGCCAGCCGCGCGAGCAGGCCCAGGGCCAGCAGGGCCATCATCCAGCGCAGCACCCAGGGGCTGCGGACCAGGCGTGGCGATGGGGCGCCAGGCAGCTGGAAGCCGTAGGCGGCCTCGGTCATGGGCTGCGCCCCACAGCTCCCAGGAGCCGTCCTCCCGGAACACCCCGGACTTGCCGGTGAGGGTGGCGCGCAGCAGCGGCAGGCCGGCCTCCACGGCGCGCAGGCGGATCTGGGCGGCGTGCAGGTCGGTGGCGGGGCTCCGGTTCGAACCAGCCGTCGTTGGTGTGGTTGGTGAGCAGGTCGCCGCCGGCGACGGCGCAGGCCGTCCAGCACGCGGTCGCTCAGCAGGGCTTCGCTGCAGATGACGGGGTGGACCTTGCAGCGGGCCCTGGGGCGTGGGGAACCGGAAGCTGCTGGCCGCGGTGAGGCGCCCGGCCTCCTGGGAGACGAAGCCCAGGCTGCCGGTCCAGCCACCCGCGCAGCCAGGGCGGGCCGGGCATGCGCTCGCCGAACGGCATGGGCTCCACCTTGGCCTGGATGAAGCTGGGCTGCCCCGCCGCCTCGCCCCGCACCAGGTTGTAGTCGCCCCCCTCGGTGCCGAACAGCCACGCGATGCCCCGGCGCTGGGCCTCCATCCGCATGCGCGGGCTGGGCAGCAGGTCGTCGCGCCCCAGCACGGAGCTCTCCGGCCACAGCAGCAGGGTGGCCACGCCGGGCCGGGGCCAGCCCAGCGCCCTGAGCTCGGCGTCGGAGCGCCGCCACATGTCCTCCTCCATGCCGGGCCGGCGCAGGCCGGATTCGAAGTCCGGCTGGATCATCACCACGTCCAGCACCCGCCGGGGACCCCGGGGCAGCGCGCGCCAGAGCCGCCGCGCCGGCCGCCAGGGCCAGCAGGAGCGCCAGCGGGGCCGGCCAGGACCGCCGGGGCCCGGCGCCTTCGGCCAGGGCGGCGCCGGTGAAGGCGCCGCAGCCCCAGAGCAGGGCCGCCAGGCCGTGGCTGCCCACGAACGCGGCGCTGCGGGCCAGCCAGGGCACGCCGCCCAGGGCCGCGCCCCAGCTCCAGGAGTACACGTGGAAGCCGTAGGCCTCCCAGAGCAGCATGGCCAGGGCCGCCGCGCAGGCCGCGGCCCAGGGCGCCGCCCCTGCCGGGCCCAGCGCGCGCACAGGGCCACCAGCCAGGAAGCCCAGGGCCTCGTAGCCGTAGAACAGCCCGGCGCCCAGCAGGGCCACGGGGTAGGGCAGGGGGCCCTTGACCGCGATGGTGCCCGGCACCCAGTAGAAGATCCCCACCAGGCCCAGGAACAGGGCCAGGTAGACCCAGCCCGCGCGCAGGCCCTGGACCAGGGCCGCGAACAGCAGGGTCGGGAACAGCAGCGCGGCGGCCGCCTCCAGGTAGCCCCGGCCGGAACGGGCCGGGAACCGGAAGGCCAGCACGAACACCAGCGGCCAGGAGCGCGGTCGTGAGCAGGCTGCGCCCGGTCCGGTTCAACGCCCGGCCCTGCGCGCGGCCTCGAAGCAGGCGATGCCCGCGGCCACCGCGGCGTTGAGGCTTTCCACCCCGCTGGGTGGGGATGGCCAGGCGGCGCACCCCGGCGGGCAGGTCCGCCCCCAGCCAGCCGTGCCCTTCGTTGCCCACCAGGATGCGCAGCGGCCCGCCCAGTTCGGCGCCTGGTCCAGCGCCATGGCGCCGGGCCCGCCGTCCAGGGCGAGCCAGCGGCCGTCGTCCAGGGCGAGCGGCCCGCTTCGGCGCAGGGGCATGAGGAAGGCGGCGCCCATGCCGCCGCGCAGGGCCCTGGGGCTGAACGGGTCGGCGCACAGGGGCCCCAGCAGGGCCTCCTGGAAGCCGAAGGCCGCGGCGCTGCGCAGGATGGCGCCCAGGTTGCCCGGATCCTGGATGCCCCAGGGCACGATCACCCGGTCCGCCAGCGGCCCGCCGGGCTCCGGGCCCGAGCGCCGGCCAGCAGGGCGTGCTCCGGCGGGCTGCCGGCGTCGGCCAGGTCGCGCATGAGGGCCTCGCCCAGCACCAGGGTCTCCGCGGCCAGGCGCCGCTCCAGGGGGTGCGGGGCGGCGCCTTCCAGGCGCAGCCACAGCTCGGGCCGCAGCCGCTCCCGGCAGCCGGGGCCCGCCTCGGACCAGGCCTGGATCAGCTTTTCGCCCAGCAGCAGGGTATGGCCGCGCCGCTGCCCGCCGGGGGCCAGCAGGGCCCTCAGGGCCTTGAAGCGGGGATTGGCCCGGCTGGTGATCTGGGGTGGTTCCTGCATGCCATCAAGCCTATCCGGAAGGTCTCAATCCCCAAAGCAGGTCCCCACCTGGCGGGCGCAGTGGATCAGGTGGTGGTCCGCCGGCACCAGCTTGCGCTGGCCCACCACGTCCGGCAGCGGCACCGGCACGCACAGGCCGTTGCGGTAGGCCACCATCACGTTGTAGGTGCCCTCGGCCAGCAGTTCCGCGGCCTTGGCGCCCATCATGGTGCTGAGGGTGCGGTCGAAGGCGGTGGGGATGCCGCCGCGCTGGACGTGGCCCAGGGAGGTCACCCGCGCCTCCACCCCGGTGAGCGCCTGCAGGTGCCGCGCCAGCCGGGATGCCATGGGCTCCTGCACCACGTGGTAGGCCATGGTCTCGTCGTGCAGCCGCTGCACGTTGAGCGGCAGGTCGGCCCGGTAGGCGTCCACCGCCTCCCCTTCGGTGGCGGCTCCGATCGGGGCCTTCGCCCTTCTCCGGCGTCCTGGTCCTTGCTCCTCTTGCGCTCCTTGTCCTTGGCCTTGCCTGGCGGCCGCCTCGGCGGCCTCGCCGCTGGGACAGGGCGCCCTCGGCCACGGCGATGATCGAGAAGCGCTTGCCGTGCCGGCGCCGCTCCAGCAGGAACTCGGCGATCTTCTCCAGGTCGTAGGGCAGTTCGGGGATCAGGATCACGTCGGCGCCGCCGGCGATGCCGGAGTGCAGGGCCAGCCAGCCGGCCCGGTGCCCCATGACCTCGCAGACGATCAGGCGGTGGTGGCTGGTGGCGGTGGTGTGCAGCCGGTCGATGGCCTCGGTGGCGATGCTCACCGCGGTGTCGAAGCCGAAGGAGACGTCGGTGCCGAACACGTCGTTGTCGATGGTCTTGGGCAGGGTCATCACGTTGAGCCCGCCCTTCTGCCAGAGGCGGTAGGCGTTCTTGGCGGTGCCGCCGCCGCCCAGGCAGACCAGGCAGTCCATCTGGTGCCGGCGCGCGTTGTCCACCGCGGCGTCGGTCATGTCCAGCAGCCTGCCGCCCATGGGCATGCTGTGCGGCTTGTCGCGGCTGGTGCCGAGGATGGTGCCGCCCCGGGTGAGCACGCCCGGAGACGGTGGCGTCGTCCAGGGTCAGGATGCGGTTCTCCACCAGGCCCGCGGAAGCCGTCCTGGATGCCCAGCACGCGCATGCCGTACTCGCCGATGGCCACCTTGGTGATGGCCCGCACCACGGCGTTGAGCCCGGGCGAATCCCCGCCGGCGGTGAGGATGCCCAGGCAGCGGGTCTTGGAACTCTGCATCGATGACCTCGGCAGGAAGCCGCCCTGGGCGGGACCTCCAGCATGGACCATCCTGAGCGCCGCGGTCAGATACTATTGCGTAAAAACGCCGGTGTCGGCTACTCGATGGGCAGGCGGCCCTGGGTCATGCGGATGATGGCCGGCACGTGCAGGTCCTCGGCCAGGGTGGCCAGTTCGCCGCTGGGGGTGGGGGCCTGGGGCAGCAGCCGGGTGGGCGTCAGCGGCGGCTCGCCGCCCGGCTGGCCTGGGGCGCTTCGCCGTAGACCCGGCCGTCGTCGGCGGCGCGCTGCGCGGCTTCGGGATGGGCCTGGGGCGGCTCCGGCGGGCGCCGGCCTCGGCCCGGTCCTCGCCCGGCTCGGAGAAGCCCGAGGCCAGCACCGTCACCAGGGCCCGGTCGTCCAGCTCCGGGGCGTCCACCTGGCACAGCTTGATGTCGGCGTGGCCGTGGTAGTGCCGGCTCAGGTAGCCCATGGCGGTCTCCACCGCGGAGAGCTCCACCCGGTCCCAGTCGGCCATGATGGAGACGATGACCTGGGAGGCGACGCCGGTGTTCTCCCGCTCCAGCAGGGGGCAGTCCAGGGCCCGGGTGAGGGCGTCCAGGATGGCCTCGTCGCCCCGGCCGGCGCCGGTGCCGATGAGGGCCTCCCGGCCGTTGCGCAGCACCGCCTCCACGTCGGCGAAGTCGCCGTTGAGCGAGCCGGGGCGCAGGATCAGGTCGGTGATGCCGCGCACCCCCTGGATCAGCACGCCGTCGGCCACCCGGTAGGCCTCCTTGACCTTCACGCCCTTTTCGCAGAGGGTGAGCAGCTTCTCGTTGGACACCACGATCACGGTGTCGGCGGTGTTGCGCAGGTTCTCCAGGCCGATGGCGGCCTTGTCGGCCTTGTTGACGCCCTCCCAGCGGAACGGGGTGAGCACCACCGCCACGGTGAGCGCGCCGAACTCCCGGGCGCAGCTGGCCACGATGGGCGCGGCGCCGGTGCCGGTGCCGCCGCCCATGCCGCCGGTGATGAAGACCATGTCGGCGCCCTGGATCTGGGCCAGGATCTCGTCCCGGCTCTCCTCGGCGGCCACCGCGCCGCGCTCGGCGTTGCCGCCGGCGCCCAGGCCGCGCATGCTCATGGGGCCCAGCGGGATCTTCACGTGCGCCTTGCTCATGGGCGAGGCTCTGCTGGTCGGTGTTCATGGCGATGAACTGGACCCCGGTCACGCCGCTCTGGATCATCCGGTCGATGGCGTTGCAGCCCGCGCCGCCCACGCCGACCACCTTGATGTTGGCGCCGGGCAGGGTGACGGGGCTGGGGAGGAAGGGGATGTCGGACATGCATTCTCCGTGGGGCGTATTCAGATCCATCGCTTGAACTTCTCCATGAAACTGCTGCCGCGGGTGGACTTGGCGTGGGTCTCGTTGAGCCCGCGGTAGAGCGCCTTCACCGCGCCGAGGGCGTTGGTGTAAAGCGGGTTGGCGATGACCTGCGAGAGTCCCTGCACGCCGGTCACCCGGCCCAGCACCACCCGGGGCCGGCCCAGGATGTTCTGGGCCAGGATGGGCAGGTGCGGCAGGAGCGCGCCGCCGCCCACCAGGTGGACGCCGCCGTGGATCTCGTGGATGAGCCCGGAGCGGCCGATCTCGGCCAGCACCATGTTGAGCAGCTCCACCGCGCGGGCGTGCAGCACCTCGGCCAGTTCGCGCCGCGGCACCTGCCGGCCCTCCTCCTCCAGCTCGATGTGCTCTTCGGGGGGGACCTGCATGGGCAGGGCGGTGCCGTAGACGCGCTTGATCCGCTCGGCCATGGCGATGCCGCCCAGGTGCTTGGTGATCTCCAGGTCCTTGGTGAAGTGCATGCCGCCGATGGGGATCACCGCGCTGTGGAACAGGGTGCCGCGCAGGAACACCCCGAGGTGGGTCAGCTGGTCGCCGATGTCCACCACCACGGCGCCGTTCTCGGCGTCCTCGCGGCTCAGCACGGCCTCGGCCGAGGCCAGGGGCGAGTACATCAGGCGTCGCCCCCTGCAGGCTGGAGAGGTGCATGGCCCGGTTGATGTTCTCCAGCACCGAGCCCGGGCGCCACGATGATGCGCACCTCGGCTTCGAGGGTCTCGCCGATCATGTTCACCGGGTTGCGGATGTCCCGCTGGCCCTTGATGTGGAACATCTGCGGGATGCGGTGCAGGACCGTCTCCTCCTTGGCCAGCTTGCAGCCGTTGGTGGCCTGCTCCAGCACCCGGTCGCGGTCCTGGACGGTGATGATCCGGTCCGGCGAGGCGATGGTGATGGAGTCGCGCAGGTTCTCGCCCTTGAACTGGATGCCGTCCACCGAGACCCGGATGCCGTCCAGCCGGGTCTGGCCGGCGGTGCGCATGGCCTCTTCCACGGCGCGGTTCACGGCGGTCACGGTGAGGTTGATGTCGGTGATCTCGCCCCTGCAGGATGCCCCCTTCGGGGTTGGCCAGGCTGGCGCCGGTGACGTTCAGGGCGCCGCCCTCCTCCTGCACGGCGACAACTGCAACGATTTTACTTGCTCCGAGATCCAATCCGAGGAGAACGGCAGGTTGCACCATGAGTATACCTATTTCCTTGGTGGCAATCATAACCGCATTCGGCGCGGAAAATCAGAATTGAAAAAGATGAATTTTATGCCAGAGGCGGACGCTAGCGCGGCTGCGCCAAGGCCCTGGGCGGCTGGGTCGCCAGGGGCTCGCCCACGGCGATCTCCTCGTCCCAGCGCAGGTCCACATAGCGCAATTGTGCGATATCCGGGCGTTTGGACAGTTCATTCAGGAACAGCATCTGAAAATTGGGGATATTCTTGGTCGGATCCTCGCGTGACAGGTAGATGGGCGCTTCAAGCCCTTCCAGGTAGGCCACCGGTCCGTGGTCGCTCCAGCGCAGTTCCGTGAGGCGGTCGTAAAATTCCTTCTGTTTGTCCCGGAGGCTAGTCGCGGCTCGGATCAGCTGGACCATGGGCCCGTCCTCCTGGCTTTTCGGGTCGGCCACCACCGGAATGGGCATTAAATCGACTTGATTGAGCCGATCCAGCACGATGCCGTCGTCCGAAATCAGGAACACCCCCTGGGGCCGCGCCAGCCAGAGCACCGGCTTGCGCTCCTCCACCACCAGGCTGAGCCGGTCCGGCGGATCGCGCCGGATCAGCAGGTCCTTCACCCAGCGCTGGGTCTCCAGGGTCGCGCGCAGCTTTTCCGCGTCGAACCAGAACAGCGGCTTGCCCAGGCAGAGCCGGTCGGCGATGGCCTGGGCCTGGGCCAGGCGGCTGCCCCGGCAGCCCGAGATGGTGACCTGCTCGATGGTCAGCTTCTGCAGGCCCAGGTAGCGGTGCCCCAGTTCCAGGGCGCCGTACCCGGCGCCGCTGACCAGCAGGGCGACCAGCGGACCCTGGCCCAGGGGAACCAGGGGCGGCGGGGACGAGTGCGGAGCGTCGGGGCCATAGGGAATGACAGATTAGCCGGTTATCAGCTTTCGGGGGTCCCCCAGATCTCCACTTCCGGTTCCAGGTCGATGCCGTGCGCCTCCCGCACCCGGGCGCGCACCAGGGCCATCAGCTCGGCGAACTGGGCCGAGGTGGCGGCGCCGTGGTTGACCAGGAAATTGCCATGGTCGGGGCTCACCTCCGCGTCCCCCACCCGGAGCCCCTTGAGCCCGGCCAGGTCGATCAGCCGCCCGGCGCTCTGCCCGGGCGGGTTCTTGAAGATGCAGCCGGCGTTGCGCTTGCCCAGGGGCTGGCTGGTGCCGCGCCGGCGCCGGTAGTCCGCCACGAGGGTCCGGATTCGCTCCGGGTCGCCTTCCTCCAGGCGGACCGTGAGGCCCAGGGCCACCCGCCCGCCCCCCAGGACGCTCCAGCGGTAGCGGAACTCCCCGGGTTCCGGCGCCTTTTCGACCAGCTCCCCTTCGGCGCTGAGGAAACGGTAGCGGGCCAGCACGTCCACCAGTTCCCGGCCGTAGGCGCCGGCGTTCATGTGCAGGGCGCCGCCCACCGACCCCGGGATGCCGGAGGCGTACTCCATGCCGGCGAGGCCCATTTCGGCAGCGGCCAGGCTGAGCCGGATGTGCCCGTGGCTGGCCGGCGCCCGGAGTTCCAGCCCCGTGCGCCGGGGCGCGTCCGGGAAGCGCAGGCGCAGCGCCAGGTGCACGTCGCCCAGCACCACCAGGTTGCTGCCGCCGCCCAGCATGCGCCAGGCCAGGCCCTCGGCGTGGCAGGCCCGGACGAAGGCCTGGGCCTGGGCTTCGGACACCGGCTCGAACAGCCAGCGGCAGACCCCGCCCACGCCCAGGGTGGTGAGCCGCGCGAAGGGCACGTCGCGGCGGTGCGGGATGGACTGCAGGGGGTCCGGGAAGGGGAAGGTCATGGAGATCCATTATCCATGACGGACGCCTCCCAGGTTCCAGGGCAGGGAGAAGTCGGTCTCGCTGATCCGCTCCATCCGCTCGCAGGGGGCGATCACGAGGCCGGGCGCGACATCCAGAGCAGGATAGGTATCCCGGAAGGCCCGGATGCCCCGGGTATCGGTCCGCGAAACGCGGGTCCTGGCTTTGACTTCGATGGGGAAGAACCGGCCGTTGGCTTCCAGCAGGAAATCCACCTCGGCGCCCGCGCTGCTGCGCCAGTGGTGCAGTCGCGGTGGCGGGGACAGCAGGGTCATCTGCTTGCGCAGTTCGGCGGCGATGAAGGTCTCGAACAGAGGTCCCCATAGCGGATGACCGCCCAGGGCGGCGGGAGTGGTGATGGCCTGGGCCCAGCAGGCGAGGCCCGTGTCGGCCAGATAGCCCTTGGACTTGCCGGAGACGCGCTTGATCACGTTGCCGGAATAGGCGGGCACCTCGAACCACTGGAATGTTCCCACCAGCAGGTCCAGCCAGCGCCGGGCCGTCTGGGGCGTGATGCCCAACTCCCTGCCCAGATGGCTGGCGTTGATCTCCTGGGTGGAGAGTGCCGCCGCCACCCGCACGAACTGGCCGAAGGCGTGCCAATCCGATATTTCCGCAAGCAGGCGGACATCCCGCTCCACGTAGGTCCGGAAATAGGCGCCCCAGAAGTCCGGCAGTACGTCCTTGGGCAACTGGGTGGCATCTGGAAGTGAACCTCGCCACACCAGTTCGAACGGTCCGTAGGGCAGGGCCAGCGGCGTCCGGCCATGGTCCATGAAGTGCTCCGGATCCTCCAGCCACCCTGCCAGCCAGGTGCCGGCGGGATCTCCCCCGGCAAGTTCTCCCAGGCAGAATCCTTCCAGGTCCAGGAAAACGGCCCGGCCGGCCAGGCTTTCGGCGAGGCTCTTCATGACGTGCCATTGCTGAAAACCCGTCAACAGATATTGGCCGGGCCTGCGGTCCTGATCGACCCGCCGCTTGAGCGCCGCCACCAGTTCCGGGACATACTGGATCTCGTCCAGGATGGCCGGGGCCGGATGGTTGTCCAGGAACAGGTCGGGGTCCTTGCGGGCATTGCCGATGTCCTGGACCGGATCGAACACCACCAGGTCGCCCAGGTCGCCGAACACATGTTTGAGCAGTGTGCTCTTTCCCACCTGGCGCGCGCCGGAGACCACCACGACCGGGAAACTGCGGAAAAGGGTTTGCAGACGGGGAGAAAGGAACCGTGGAAGAAACATCCTTGAATTTTGATGATGGCATCACCAGAATTCAAGGTAATTTTGGAAAGCCGGTGACCCGGCCGGCCCCAGCTAAACTGGAATCCTCCCAAGGATGAAGCCCATGCGCTGGATGGCCCTCGATCACGGCACCAAGAACATCGGCATCGCCTTTTCCGACGAAATGGAGATCCTGGCCAGCCCCTTCGAGGTCTGGCCGAACCAGGGCGAGGCCACCCTGGCCCGGCTGGCCCGGCTGGCCGGGGAGGAAGGGGTCCAGTCCCTGGTGGTGGGCCTGCCGCGGCACAGGGACGGCGCCGAAAGCGCCACCGCGGCGCTGGCCAGGGCCTTCGGCGAGGCGCTCCGCGACCGCACCGGCCTGCCGCTGGTGTTCTGGGACGAGCACCTCACCAGCGCCGAGGCCGACCGGCTGCTGGCCGAGCGCGGGGTGAAGGCAAAAGACCGCAAGGCCCGCCTGGATGCTGCGGCCGCCGCGGTCATCCTGCAGGACCTCCTGCGCACCCGGGAGGCCAAGGGATCGATGCTGGATAAATAGTTCAGAACTCCGCGTGCTCCGTGCGCTGGATGATCTCCTCCTGCAGCGCCAGGGAGAGGTCGCAGAAGTAGTCGCTGTATCCGGCCACCCGGACGATGAGGTCGCGGTGCTGCTCGGGCCGGGCCTGGGCCTCGCGCAGCCTGGCGGCGTTCACCACGTTGAACTGCAGGTGGTGGCCGTCCAGCTTGAAGTAGGTGCGCACCAGGCTGTGCAGGTTGCCGATGCCCGATTCGCCCTCCAGCAGGCTGGGCGAGAACTTCATGTTGAGCAGGGTGCCGCCGGTCTTGACGTGGTCCATCTTGGCGGCGGACTTCAGCACGGCGGTGGGGCCGTGGCGGTCGGCGCCCTGGACCGGGCTGATGCCCTCGGACAGGGGCAGGCCCTTGTGCCGGCCGTCGGCGGAGGCCAGGCACACTTCGCCGAAGTAGACGTGGCAGGTGGTGGGCAGCATCTCCACCCGGTAGGCGCCGCCCTTGGTGTTGGGCCGGCCGTCGATGGCGTCGAACAGCATGGCGAAGGTGCGGGTCATCAGCGCGTCGGCGTAGTCGTCGTCGTTGCCGTACTTGTGGGTCTTGTTGCAGCAGGCGCTGGCGCAGCGGCTCCATGCCCTGCGAAGTCGCCGTCCAGCACCTGGATGAACCGGGGCAGGGACAGCTCGCCCTGGTCGAAAACCACTTCCTTGCAGCGCCGACAGGCTGTCGGTGAGGCTGCCGATGCCCACGGCCTGGATGAAGGTGTTGTTGTAGCGCGCGCCGCCGGCGTTGTAGTCCTTGCCCTTCTTGATGCAGTCGTCGGTGATGACGGACAGGAAGGTGTGCGGCATGCGGGTGGCGTAGAGCCGCTCGATCAGCTGGTTGCCGCGCACCTTGATGTCAAGGACATGGCGGGTCTGGGCCTCGAAGGCGGCGAACAGGTCGTCGAAGTTCTTGAAGCCGGCCGGGATCGCCGGTGCGGGCGCCGATGCAGCTTGCCGGTGCGCGGGTCGACCCCGTCGTGCAGGGCCAGTTCGAGCATCTTCATCAGGTTGAAGTAGCCGGTGAGGATGTAGGCCTCCTTGCCGAAGGCGCCCACCTCCACGCAGCCGGACGTGCCGCCTTCGCGGGCGTCCTCCAGGGTCTTGCCCTGGCGCAGCTGCTCCTCCACCACCGCGTCGGCGTTGAACAGGGAGGGGAAGCCGTAGCCGTTGCGGATCACCCGCAGGGCGTGCTTGAGCACGGCGTCGGGGGTCTTGCGCGAGACCTGCATGTTGCTGCTGGGCTGCAGCAGGTGCATCTCGTCGATGATCTCCAGCAGCAGGTGGGTGACTTCGTTGGAGCCGTCGGAGCCGTCGCGCAGCAGGCCGGCCAGGTTGATGTTGGCGAAGTCGGTGTAGGTGCCGCTCTCCGCCGCGGTCACGCCCTGCTTGGCCGGGGCGGTGTGGTTGTTGAACTTGATGAAGAAGCACTCCAGCAGCTCCTTGGCCGTGTCCCGGGTCAGGGTGCCGTCGGCCAGGCCGCTGCTGGTAGAAGGGCCAGAGGTGCTGGTCCAGGTGGCCGGGGCTGAAGGCGTCCCAGCCGTTCAGCTCGGTGATCACGGCCAGGTGGCAGAACCAGTAGTACTGCAGCGCCTCCTGGAAGTCCCGGGGGGCGTGCGCCGGCACCCGGCGGCAGACGCGCGGCGATCGTCAGCAGCTCGTCCCGGCGCGGCTGGCGCGCGGCGCGCGGCCAGGGCCTCGGCCAGTTCGGCATAGCGCTCGGCCCAGCGCATCACCGCGTCGCAGGAGAGCGCCATGGCCCGCAGCTGCCTCGCGCTTGTCCAGGGCCTCCGGGATCCCGCTCGAAGTCCAGGGCGGCGATGGCGTCGCCGATCTCGGCCTTGAAGTCCAGCAGGCCCTTGCGGTAGATCTTGCCGTCGGCCACGGTGTGGCCCGGGGCGCGCTGCTCCATGAACTCGGTGAAGCAGCCCGCCTCGTAGGCGTCGATCCATTCCCGGGGCAGTTCCTGGAACATCTGGTCGCGCATGGAGCGGCCCTGCCAGTAGGGGATGATCTCGCGCTCGGTACAGCTCGATCACGTCCGGGGCCACCCGGTAGCTGGTCAGCTTGCGCGTATCCAGGATGCGGAGGTCCTCGGCGCTGTGGCAGGTCAGCTCGGGGAAGGTGGGCACGGCCTTGGGCGCGGGGCCGCGCTCGCCGACGATCAGCTCGCCCTTCGCCCAGCCAGAGCGCCTTCTGCTCGACGATGGCCTGGAAGTTCATGGCCCGCAGCACGGGCACGCTGTGCCTGCCGGCGTTCTCCCGGTAGAAGGCGGTGACGATCGCCGCCCGCTCCCCGGTGATGGAGGGGACCGCGGCGAGGCTTTCCTGGCGAAGTCGTTCGGTGCGCTCGCTCATGGGTGGCCTCCGATGGTGGTGGCGAGGCCCCGGGCGCGGAACACCGCGGCCAGGGCCTCGAGCCGTTGCGGAGTGGGGGACTGCAGCCCGGCCAGGGGGTAGCTCCTGCCCAGGCGGGCGAACTTGGCCTCGCCGGTGCGGTGGTAGGGGAGCAGGTCCACCTGGCGCACCCCGGCCAGGGGCGCCAGGAACCGGGCCGTGGCCTCCAGGTTGGCCGTCGTCGTCGTTGAGCCCGGGGATCACCGGCACCCGGATCCAGATCTGCGGATGGATGCCGGCCAGGGCCTTCAGGTTGTCCAGGATGACCCGGTTGGACTGGCCGGTGGCGGCCCGGTGGCGGGCATCGTCCATGAGCTTGAGGTCGTAGAGCACCAGCGAGGCCATGGCCGGCGCCGCCGCCAGCAGTGCGCCCAGGGGGCGAAGCCGCAGGTGTCCAGGGCCGTGTGCACCCCTTCGGCGCCGCAGGCGCTCCAGGGTCTCCGCCAGGAAGGCGGGCTGCATCAGCGGCTCGCCGCCGGAGAAGGTCACGCCGCCGCCGGACTCGTCGAAGAAGATCCGGTCCCGCAGCAGCTGCCTGACCAGTTCGGCCGGTTCCAGCTCCTGCGCCGACCTGCTGCAGGGCGCCGGTGGGGCAGGCCTCCAGGTCCGCGCCGACCCATGACCCGGCCGCTCGTCCCGGCCAGGTCCTCCGGCGCTGCACAGCCCGCAGGCCATGCAGCGGTTCTCCAGGCGCAGGATCTCGGCCCGGGGCGCCTGGCTTTCCGGGTTGTGGCACCAGAGGCAGGCCAGCGGGCAGCCCTTCATGAACACGGTGCTGCGCAGCCCGGGACCGTCCTGGAGGGAGAAGCGCTGGATGTTGAAGACCGATCCGGTGCTCATGCCGGCTCCCGCTGCTGGCTCTCGAAGTAGTAGGCGTGGATGAATTGCTCCTGCACCTCGAAGGACCAGTGCACGTCCTGGAGGTAGTCGGCCGCCTCCTTGATCGCCCCGCGCTCCAGCAGGTCCAGGAAGCGCGCGTGCTCGGCGGCGATGGAGTGCTCCTCCCAGGTCTTGACGAAGCCGGCCCGGCGCGGCCAGTCGTAGAGCCGCTGCTTCAGGGAGCGCACCAGGGCGAGCAGGGCCTTGTTGTCGCTCAGGCCCAGGTAGACCTCGTGGAAGGCCAGGTTCAGGTCGTAGTAGCGGTCGAAGTCGTTGGCGGCCACCGCCCGGCCATGGCGGCGTTCAGCTCGCGCATGCGCTGGACGTCCGCCGGGGATGAGGGCGGCGCCGCAGTCCCTCAGGGTGGCCGACTCCAGCGCGCCGATGATCTCGTAGTAGTGGCGGATGTCGTCCAGGGTGAGGGGGTTCAGGCGGAAGCCCGCGGCGCGGCAGCACGGTCACGAAGCCCTGGGTCTCCAGCTGGAGCAGCGCCTCGCGCAGGGGGGTGCGGCTGATCCCCAGGCGCAGGGCGATGGCGTTCAGGTCCAGGAAGGCGCCGGGCTGCAGCTCGCCGTGGTTCATCTCGTCGCGGAGGTACTCGTAGACCTGTTCCCGCAGGGAGCGGGTCTGGAGGGCGGGGGGGCGGGTCGGGTGGCGGGCATCTGATATCTAATATATCAGATGCCGATCCTCCGGTTCTCAGTAATCTTTGAGGATCTCCGCCTTCTTCTGGGTGTATTCCTCCTCCGTGATGAGGTTCTGGTCCCGGAAGCGCTTGAGGCCGATCAGGCGCTCTTCCACGCTCGGGCCGGCCGGTTGGGGTTTGGCGGCCGGAACCTCCGCACGGACCGCCGGGACTTCGGCCCGGACCGCCGGAACTTCCGTCCTGGGCGCCGGCGGGGGCAGGGGCAGGGCCACCCAGTCGGGCCTGGGCGATTCCGCTCCGGCGGCCCTGAGGACGGTGGGGCTGGCGGCGCTGCGCGAGCCGAACTTGAAATCGGGCGCCTGGGGGTTCAAGTGATACGGGAACAGGAAATCCAGCCGCCCGTCGCGGACGATGAGGTTGAGCTTGCCGTCCACGGCGAAGGCCGTGGCCGTGACGGTCAAGGTATCGGCCCGGTAGCCGCTGCCGCGCCTGGCCGTGCTGAGCAGTTCCAGGTCCTCGTCCGGTCCGGCCACGGTCAGCGCCTCGGCCATGGCCTGGCCCAGGCTGGCGCACTCCTTGGCCGAAAAGAGGGCTTCCTCCCCGGCTCCGACGACCAGGCGCACCCCGGCCAGGGCCTGTTCCACCGCCGCGGCGTCCACCCGCAGAGGCTGGCCGTTGGGCGCAGCGCCCCGCTCCGCGGGTTTGCGCCTGATCCAGGTCCAGGTGGAAATGTCCCAGGACTTCTGCGCCTGCGCAGGCGCCGCGAAGGCCGGCGGCAAGGCTGCGAGAAGGGCGAGGGACAGGCCGGCGATCCAGGTACGGTTCATGGCTTCTCCTTGGGCGAAGTGCCGACCTCCAGGACTTCCCGCAGCGCGGCCAGGAACCGCTCGGGGGCCTCCTGCTGGGGCATGTGCCCGCAGCGGTCGATGGGGGTCAGGCTGGCGTCGGGCAGCGCCGCGGCGACCCGCCTGGCATAGTCCAGGGGCAGCAGCCGGTCGGAAGTGCCCCATATAAGGCGCACCGGCAGATCCAGGCGACGGAGCTGGGATTCGTCCAGGAGGGCGGCCTCCAGGCCGTCCCCGGCCGCTTCAAGGCGGGCGAGCGGGCCGGTCCTGGCCCGGCGTACCAGGTCGTCCAGGACCCGGGTCGGGGATCCCCGGCGCGGACGCGTCCCTGATCGCGGCCATGGTCCGGCGGGCCTGCTCGCGGTCCGCCGGCCGGAGGGTCACGTCGCTGACATGCTTCAGCGGCCCGCCGTTGACCGCCACCACCATGCGGAACCGCCCGGGGTGGCGCTGCGCCAGGACCATGGCCATCCAGGCGCCCATGGAATTGCCGACCAGGGTCGCCGGGGCAGGGCCGGCCAGGTGATCGATGACCGCCTCCAGCCCGCTCAGGATGGTTTCCGGGTCGATGGGTCCGGAGGCGGGGGCGCTCGCCCCGTGGCCGGCCAGGTCAGGGATCACGAGGGCATGCCTTGCCAGAAGCGCCGGCGCCACCCGGGCCCAGCTCCCGGCCTGGTCGCCGGCTCCGTGCAGAAGCACCAGCACCGCTCCGGACCCGCCGGTGAAGGCCCGCTGGGGCCCTGCGGGCGACGGCACCAGGCACGGCTTCAGGCCGGCCCGGGCCAGGGCGTGCCGGCTGCTCCGGACCACGAGGTCGAGCGGACGCCGCACCGTCCACCACCCCGCCGCGGCGACGCCGAGCAGGAGCAACGCCACGATCCCCCAGACAATCATTCCGCCTCCGCAGGATGGTCCCACCGATCAGCGCGCATGTCCCCGATCAATCCGTATGAGGCCCCCAGCGGATGACGGTGGCGGCCCAGACGAAGCCGAGGCCCGCGCCCACGAACACGATGCGGCGTGCCGTCGCTGACCTTCCCGGCGGCCAGCCCCAGTTCCAGGGAGAGCACCTGGTCGTTCTGGCCGAGGTGGCCGTACTCATCCAGGTAGGTGCTTTGTTCCTGGTGAAGGCCCAGTTCGGCCAGCACCGCGTCGTGCGCGCTGCGCTTGAAGTGGAGGATGGCCAGGTAGTCGATGCCGTCGGCGGGCAGGCCCGAGCGCCGCACCGCTTCGTGGATCACCGCATAGAAGTTGGGCATGGTGACTTCGCCGAGCTTCTTCTTGAATGCCTCCTCGTCCGGCACCACGAAGTGCGCGCGCGCCAGGTCCGCCGGTTCGCGGCGGCCAGGCCCTGGCGCCCAGGGCGGGCACGACGCACAGCTCGGAAAGGGACCCGTCGCCGCGGAAGGCGGAGGCCAGCACCTCGTTGCGCCCGGCGTCGCGCCTGAGCACCAGGGCCGATCCGCCCGATCCGATGTCGAGCATGAAGCGGGTCTCGGGCACGGCGAGATCGATCAGGTCGTTGTTGCGGTAGCCCGAGACCAGCAGCACGGTGGCGAGCTCCGGATGGAGCAGCATGAGCCCCTTGGCCACGTCCAGCGCGGCCATCATCGAGCCGCACATCGCTTCCATGTCGAAGCTCCAGGCGCGCCCGGCGCCGAGCCGGTCGGCCACGTAGAGGCCCGCCAGCCAGCACGGGTAGTCCTTGTGCTGGGCGCCGCACCAGATCACCAGGTCCACCTCCCCGGCCTCGACCCCGGCCGAGGCCAGCGCCTTGCGCGCCGCCGCCAGGCCCATGAAGGCGGTGGTTTCCCCCGGGCCCGCCACGGGCTTGCCTTTCACCCCGAATTTCAAGGCGATGACCTCCTCGGGGATGCCCGTCGCCGCGGCGAGGTCCGCGGCCGTCATCCTGCGTTCGGGAAGCCAGGTTGCGAGTCCGATGATGCCGACGTGCATGGCGTCCTCCAAAAGAAGTGAATCATCTCTCATGTTCATTTTCCCACCATGCAAACGTGCTTTATAGGTTTTTTTTGGACGTATTTTGCAGATCCGATTCCAGGTCTCCCCGGGAGCCGGGAAGGGGCGCGGCACCCGGCCGGAAGGCGGCTCGCAGCATGGCTTTGGTTCACTGGTTCGCCCTTGTTTCAGGGTGCGGAAGAACCTATATTTAAGGTTTGAACTCTGAATCAGTTCTCATCCCCATTCGACGCACGCGCTGGAGCCCTGCATGACCCCCGAAGGCCGCGGCAACCTGGATACCGAGGGACGGCTGGTGGCCGCCGCGGTGAAGCTGTTCTCGAAGAAGTGGTACGGGACCGTGTCGGTGGCCGAGATCTGCCGCGCCGCCGGGCTTTCCAACGGGGTGTACTACCGCTACTTCAACGGCAAGGAGGCGCTGTTCAAGGTCATCCTGGGGCGCATCCTGGACCAGGTCAGGGAGGCCCTGGAGCGGGTGGAGGGGGCGACGCCGCGCCAGCGGGCGCGCCACTACGCCGAAGCGGTGCTCCGGTTCTCCCGCGAACACCCCGACCTCGTCTCGGTGTTCCGCGAGGGGCAGTACCGCTACTACGAATACGAGCGGCGCCTGGTCGGCATCTACCTGCGCACCCTGAGCGCCGTGCTGGGCCAGGAGATCGGGCTGGCGGAATACCTCTTCGCCCTCGGCGGCCTGCGCTTCTGCGCGGTCAGGAGCGCCCTGAACGGGTCCCCGGTGCAATTGGAGACGGCCTGCGCCATCCTCACCGACGGGCTCTACCGCGGCCTCGGCTTCGATCCGGCCAAGGTCTTCGGCGGCGCCGCCACGCCGCTGCCGGTGGCCCTGGAGGAGGGCGGGCGCGAGCGGCTGCTCCGCAGCGGGCGCCGGCATGTTCGGGGAGAAGGGCTTCTTCGAGACCAACATCCACGAAGTGACGGACGCCGCCCAGCTTTCGGTGGGGGCCTTCTACATCCACTTCAAGTCCAAGGAATCCTTCTACGCCGAACTCATCGCGCTGGTGGGCCACGACGTGCGCGCCTTCATCTCCAGGAACATGGCCGGCACCGGGCCGCTCAACGCCCTGGAGTTCGAACTGCGCGGCCTCTGGCTGTGGCTGGTCTACCTGTCCATCGACAAGCAGTGCTACAACATCGTCCGCGAGGCGGAGTTCGTCCTGCCGGACGCGGTGCGGGACTACTACGGCGCCTTCGCCGCCGGCTACCGCAAGCGCCCGCCCTCGCTCAGGGCCACCAGCGCCGCGCCGGCGCTGGACGAGGCCACCGCCGTCGCCTACCTCATGGGCATCGCCCACTACTTCGGCATGGAAGCCGCCTTCGACGACGCACCGGGCGATGCCCGGGCCCTGGTCGAGACCATCGGCGGCTACCTCGCCCGCGGACTGTCGCAGTTTCATCCTTGAACGGGGAGCTGACATGCGTCACCAGGACATCTACCGCAGCAAGCTGATCAGCGCGGACGAAGCGGTCCGCCACATCGCCAGCGACAACGACGTGATCGTCGCCATGTGCGCCTCGGAGCCCCAGGGGTGCATGGGGCGCTTCCACACCGTGGCCGACCGGGTGGAGAACGTGCGGGTGTTCTCCTGCCTCACCCTGAAGCCGTACGACTTCTACATGAAGCCCGAAATGAAGGGGCACTTCGAACTGGGCAGCTGGTTCCATGCGCCCGGCTCCCGGGAGTCCCTGAAGCGCGGCCTGGGGCTGGTCACCTACGTGCCCAACATGCTCCACCGCGCGGCCCTGGACCGCAGCTACGCGCACCAGCCGGACATCTTCTTCGGCACCTGCACGCCGCCCGACAAGCACGGCTTCGTTTCGCTGTCCCTGGGGATCACCTACGAGAAGGACATCATCGAGGCCGCGAAGCTGGTGGTGCTCGAGGTCAACCCGCGCCTGCCGCGCACCCTGGGCGACACCCAGGTGCACGTTTCCCAGGTGGACTTCTTCGTGGAGCACGAGCAGGAGGTTCCGGCCCTGCCCGCGCCCGACCCGTCGCCCACCGACCACGCCATCGGCGCCTACATCGCCGACCTGGTGGCGGACGGCTCCACCCTCCAGCTGGGCATCGGCGGCATCTCCAACGCCGCCGCCCTCGCGCTCAAGGACAAGAAGGACCTGGGCGTGCACACCGAGATGTTCGTCGACTCCATGATGGAGCTCTACGAGCAGGGCGTCATCACCAACGCCCGCAAGTCGTTCCGGCCCGGCAAGTTCGTCACCACCTTCGCCATGGGCTCGCGCAAGCTCTACGACTGGCTCGACGACAACGTCGCCGTGGACTTCCAGCGCGGGCGCTGGGTCAACGACCCCGCGGTGATCCGCCAGAATTCGAAGATGGTCTCGGTGAACAACTGCATCACGGTGGACCTCACCGGGCAGGTGGCCAGCGAATCCATCGGGCCGAACCAGTATTCGGGCACCGGCGGCCAGCAGGACACGGCCCAGGGCGCGGTGGAAGGCACCGACGGCCTCGGCATCAGCATCATCGCCTGCACCAGCACCGCCAGGAACGGCACAGTCTCCACCATCCTGCCGATGCTGCCGGAGGGATCGGCGGTGACCCTGCACCGCTCCTACGTCGACCACGTGGTCACCGAGAACGGGGTGGCGCGGCTCCGGGGCCGCACCGTGCGCGAGCGGGCGCGGGAACTGATCAACATCGCCCACCCGGACTTCCGCGCCGAGCTCACGGCCCAGGCGCGCAAGCTCGGCTATCTTTGAGGGGGAGTCCGTCCGTGCTCGCAGGCCGCCCCAGCCGCACCGCCCTGGGCGCCGCGTTCCACCGCGCGGCCCACCAGGTGCTGGAGCGCGGCGCGGTCTTCGCCGATCCCCTGGCCCTGCGCATTCTGGGGGTGGACGCCGCGGGGGCCGTGCGCCCCGGCGCCGAAGAGCCCGCGGCGCGCAGGCTGCGCCTGTTCATCGCGGTGCGGGCGCGCTTCGCCGAGGACGCCCTCGCCGCCGCGGCGGCCCGCGGCGTCACCCAGGCTGGTGCTGCTGGGGGCGGGGCTCGACACCTTCGCCTACCGTTCAGGCCTGGGGGGGAGCCTGCGCATCTTCGAGGTCGACCATCCGGACACCCAGGCCTGGAAGCGTCGGCTGCTGCTCGACGCGGGGATCCCGGAGCCCCCGGGGCTGGCCTTCGTGCCCGTCGACTTCGAGCGGGAAACCCTGGGCGAGGCCCTGGGCGCCGCCGGCTTCGATCCGCTGCGCCAGGCCTTCTTCACCTGGCTGGGGGTCGTGCCCTACCTGAGCGAGCCGGCGGTGTTCGCCACGCTCGGGTTCGTGGCAGGGCTGCCGGGGGGGGCCCAGGTCGTGTTCGACTATGCCAACCCGGGGCCTGGAACCACCGGGCTGTCCGAGCGGGTCGCCGCGGCGGGGGAGGCCTTCAGGAGCCGTTTCGACACTGAAGACCTGCACGCCAGGCTGGCTGCGCTGGGCTTCGGCGAAATCGAGGATCTGGGGCCGGCGGGCATCCGGGAACGCTTTTTCCCGGGATACACCGGCCCTGCCCCCGAAACCGGAGGCCACGTGCTCCGAGCTAGTGCTTGGCCAGGAACCCCAGGATGATGGTGTTGACCTCCGCCGGTTTTTCCAGCACCGCCACGTGGCCCGATCCGGCGATCAGGTGGAATTCCGACCCCGCGATGGCCCGGTGCATGATCTCGCCGTAGCGCCGGGGCTTGAGCACGTCCAGTTCGGCCGAGGCGATGCAGGTGGGCGCCTGGATCCGGCCCAGCAGGGCGGTGAGGTCGAGCTTCTGGAAGCAGCGCAGCAGGCGTCCGGCGGCGGGCAGGTCGAGGCTGGCGTAGCGTTCCTCCACCAGGGGGAACAGCTCGGGGTGCTGCACCAGGAAGGGCTCCGAGTAGGTATCGGCGCAGATCAGGCGGAAGAACATCGGCCCGTCGCCCAGGCTGGCCCCGATGCGCCAGCGCTCGGCCATGGCCGCGCACAGCGGGTCCAGGTGCGAAAGCGAGGTGATGATCACCAGCGACCGGCAGCGCTCCGGATGGAGGATGCCCATCAGCAGGTTCAGCTCGCCGCCGTAGGAGGTGCCGACCATGTGGGCCCGCTCGATCCCCAGGGCGTCCATCAGCGCCACCTGGTCGGCGGCGTGCAATTCGAAGCTGTACTCGCCCTCGGGGTGCTCGCTCTGGCCCTGCCCGCGCATGTCGTAGGTGAGCACCCGGTAGCGCACGGCCAGGTCCGCCAGCTGCGGCGCCCAGGTGGCGGTGTTCATGAAGACGCCGTTGTTGAGGATGACCCGTTCGCCGCCCTCGGGGCCGTGCCACTGGTAGAACAGGTTGACGCCGTTGACCCGGACGTGGGGCATGTCAGGACTCCTTTCCGGCATGGGCGCGCAGCCTGCCGACGATGCCGGCGGGGAAGCGGTACACGCTCAGGACGAACAGGATGCCCAGCCAGAGCAGCCAGCGGTCCGGGTGCACCAGGTCCCGCAGCAGCGGCACCCGGCGCCAGCGCCGTTGGCTCGCAAATGTCATCAGGTCCTGCAGGTAGTTCTGGACGATGATGAACAGGGTGGCGCCCAGCACCGAGCCGTACAGGCGTGCCCATGCCGCCGATCACCACCATGAGCAGGATGTCGATCATGATCGAGAAGGACAGCGAGGTGTCCGGCCCGTTGTAGCGCAGCCACAGCGCCAGCATCGCCCCCGCCAGGGTCGCGAACAGGGCAGAGAGCACGTTGGAGCTGGTGCGGTAGAGCACGGTGCGGTAGCCCAGCGCCTCGGCCCGGAAGGTGTTCTCGCGGATCGCCTGCAGCACCCGGCCGAAGGGCGAATTGACGATGCGCAGCATGACCAGGAACAGCACCACCGTGACGGACGAGCAGCAGGTAGTACGCGATCAGCCTGCCGTCCAGGGACACGCCCAGGAAGGGCTTGTCGCTGAGCGAAAAGCCCGGCGAAAGCAGGGCTCGGGCACCTTGAAGGTCAGGCCGTCCTCGCCGCCGGTGAAGTCGGAGAGCTGGGAGGCCAGGGTCTGGAAGGCCGAAGCCACCGCCAGGGTGATCATGGCGTAGAACATCGCCTTCACCCGCAGGCTGAACAGGCCGATCACCAGCGACAGCACCAGGGACAGCGCCAGCGCCGCGGCCATCGCCGACGGCCACCGCCGGCCCAGGAGGGCCCCATGCGGCTGAGGGCGATGGCCACCCCGTAGGCGCCGATGCCGAAGAACATGGTGTGGGCGAACGAGACGATGCCGGTGTAGCCCAGCAGAAGGTCGAAGCTGGCCACCAGGACGATGAAGATGCAGATCTTGGCGGCGACGTTGAGCGCCTTGGCGCCGGGCAAGAGCGAAGGGCGTGAGCGCCAGCCCGGCCAGGATCAGGATCAGCAGCGCCGCCAGCACCCGGCTGCGCGGCAAGTCGCCGGATAGCAGGAGGCGCAGGCATCATCGCTTCACCACCGGATAGAGGCCCTGGGGCCGCCAGAGCAGGACGACCACCATCAGGAGGATGTTGGAGAACAGCGCCACCTTGGGCGCGAGGAAGCCGGCGTAGTTGCCCACCAGCCCCACCAGCAGCGCGCCGATGAAGCAGCCGCCCACCGAGCCCAGGCCGCCGATGATGATGACGATGAACAGCAGGATGTTGACCTCCCCGCCCATCTCCGGGGTGACGGTCTGCTGGTACAGGCCCCACATGACCCCGCCCAGCCCGGCCAGGGCCGAGCCGGCCACGAACACCCCCATGAACAGCCGCGCGACGCGGTAGCCCAGGCTTTCCACCATCTCGCGGTCCTGCACGCCGGCCCGGATCAGCAGGCCCAGCTTGGTCCGGCTGAGCACCCAGGCCATCGCGCCGAACACCGCCAGGCCGATGACCACCGCGATCAGCCGGTACTTCTCCACCGCCGCCTCGCCGAACAGCAGCGAGCCGTGCAATGCCCTCGGGGAGCGGCAGCGGGATGGCCTGGGGGCCCCAGATCGACCTTGATCAGCTCCACGCCCGACGATCATGCCGCCCATGGTGATCATGATCTGCTTCAGGGGCTGGCCGTAGACCGGGCGGATCAGCACGCGCTCGAACAGCAGGCCCACCACCCCGGTCACCGCCATCGCCACCAGCATGGTCAGCAGCACCGCCGCCAGGTTGCGCGGCAGGCTCGGGCTCTCGGTCCAGCGGTCATGCGCCCAAGCACCGTGACGGCGAGGAAGGCGCCGAGGCTGATGAAGATGCCGTGGCCGAAATTGAGCACGTCCATCAGTCCGAACACCAGGGTGAGGCCGGAGGCGATGATGAAGATGATCATGCCCATGGCCAGGCCGGCGAAGGTGAGGGTGACCCAGGTGGAGAACGAATGCGGTCAGGGGCAGCGCCACCAGCGCCAGCGCGGGCAGCAGCATGCAGCGGCAGCCGGTCGGTGCCGGCCTTGGGCAGCGCCTGCGGGTCGTGCGGTGGCGGTGGGGCTCATCGGCGCTCCTCGCTCATTGGTGGGCCGCCAGGGAAAGGCCCAGCAGGCGCTGCTGCAGGGCCTCGTCGCCGGCCAGGTCGGCCATGGCGCCGGCGTGCACGATCCGGCCGCCGTCCATCACCGCCACCCGGTCGCCGAGCTGGCGCGCGAAGTTGAAGTTCTGCTCCACCAGGAGGATGGTGGTGTCGGTGCGCTTGAGTTCGCGGAACGCCGCGATCATGTTCTGGACGATGGCCGGCGCCAGGCCCTTGCTCGGCTCGTCCACCAGCAGCAGCTTGCGCGGCTCGACGATGGCCCGGGCCACCGCCAGCATCTGCTTCTGCCCGCCCGAAAGCAGCCCGGCCGGATGCTGCCAGAACCGCTTCAGGGCCGGGAACAGGCCGAAGATCCATTCCAGGCGCTCGGTGTCGATCTGCTCGGCGCTGCGCGCGCGCACGGGCCGCCAGCAGCAGGTTCTCGCGCACCGTGAGGTCGGAGAAGATGCCCATGTTCTCCGGGACGTAGGCGATGCCGAGCCGGGCGACCATCGGGGTCGGGCGGGCCGCGATGTCCTCGCCCTCGAAGCGGACGGCGCCCTGAGGAAGCGTGCCACAGGCCCATGATGGTGCGCAGGGTGGTGGTCTTGCCGGCGCCGTTGCGGCCCAGCAGCACGGTGAGTTCGCCGCGCGGCACCGCCAGGTCCACCCCGTGCAGGATGTGATAGGCGCCGATGTGGGTGTGCACCGCCTTCCAGTTCGAGCAGCGGCCGCTCATCGGCTCCGCCTCCACGCCCAGGTAGGCCTCCTGCACGATGGGCGAGGCGATCACCGCGGCCGGGTCGCCGTCGGCGACCAGGGCGCCGTTGTGCAGCACGATGATCCGGTCCGCGCAGTTCCCGCACCACGTCCATCTTGTGTTCGACCAGGAGGATGGTCTTGTCGCTGCCGGGCCTTGAGCGAGCGGATCAGGTCGAGGATCACCGGCACCTCGTCCACGCTCATGCCGGCGGTGGGCTCGTCGAACATGAAGACGTCCGGCTCCAGCGCCATGAGGATGCCCACTTCCAGCTTGCGCTGGTCGCCGTGGGGCAGGGCGGCGGCGAGCACGTCGCGCCTCGCGCCCAGCGCCACGGTCTCCAGCACCTCCTCGGCGCGGCCGATGAGCTCCCGGTGGCCGCTCCAGACGCTCCAGAGGTTGTGCCCGAGCCCCGCCCTGGACTGCACGGCCAGGCGCACGTTCTCCAGCACCGTGAGGTGCGGGAACAGGTTGGTCAGCTGGAAGGCGCGGCCGATGCCGCGGTGGCTGCGCTCGGGCGCCGAGCACGCGCCGATGTCCTGGCCGTGCAGGAGCACCGCGCCCGGAGCTGGCCTTCAGCTGGCCGGAAATCAGGTTGAAATAGGTGGTCTTGCCCGCGCCGTTGGGGCCGACGATGGCGGTCAGCGTGCCCGGCGGCGAAGCCGCAGGACACGTGATCGACCGCCACGTGGCCGCCGAAACGGATGGTGAGCTCCCGGGTTTCCAGGGCGTAGGTCATGCGCTCACCTGGGTTCAGTCTGCCTGTTGCGGATCGGGATGTCCATCTCGCTGATCGGGATCTCCCGGACCAGCTCCGGAATCGCCCAGGCCACGTTGGGATCCACCTTGATCTTGAAATGGTACATCGACCTGCAGCGCCTGGTGGTCCTCCTTGCGGAACATCATCCTGCCCTTGGGCGTTTCGAAGGACATCCCTTCCATGGCCGTGATCAGCTCTTCGGTGTTGGTGTCGCCCCTGGTCTTCTTGAAGGCCTCCACCAGCGCGATGCCCGCGCACATGCCGCCGCAGGTGAAGAAGTCGGGCGGCGCGTTGAACATCTTGAAGTGCTGCTCCACGAGCCACTTGTTCGACGGGGTTCTTGGGGATTTCGTAGTAGTAGTAGGCCGCGCCCTCCAGGCCGGGGAAGGCCTTGTAGGCGGCCAGCGCCGGCAGGATGTTGCCGCCGGTGGAGATCTCGATGCCGTAGCGCTTGGGGTCCAGGTCGGCGATCTTGAAGGGGTTGCCGGCCCCGGCCCAGTTGATGAAGATGATCTTGCGCCCCTTCAGGTCCTTGAGCGAATCGAACAGGTGCTGGGCGCCGGCGGTGAAGTCGGTGGTGTTGGCCGGCAGGTATTCCTCGTGGACCAGCTTGGCGTGCTTGAGCGCGCCCTTGAACGCCTTGACGAAGTCCTTGCCGAAGGCGTAGTCCTGGGCCAGGGTGGCGATGTTGACCCCGTCCTTGTCCAGCGCCACGGCGTTGGAGATCGCGTCCTGGGACGAGTTTCGCCCGGTGCGGAAGATGTAGCGGTTCCACTTGTCGCCGGTGATGGAATCGGCGACGGCCGGCTCCACCAGGAGGATCTTCTTGTACTCCTCGGCCACCGGCAGCATGGCCAGGGCCACGCCGGAGCTGGTGGGCCCGACCGCGATGTCCGCCTTGTCGTCGGCGAAGGCGGCGGCCAGCTGGGCCTTGCCGACATCCGGCTTGCCCTGGTCGTCCTTCTCGATGACCACCAGCTTGCGGCCCTTGACCATCATGGTGCCGCCGGTGGCGTACTGCAGCCCCAGCAGCAGGCCGGCCTGGGTCTGCTTGGCGTAGGCTTCAAGCGCCCCGGTCTTGTCGTAGACGTGGGCGATCTTGATATCCTGGGCCGAAGCCAGGCCCGCGCACAGGGCGAGGGCTGCGAGTGTCTGACAGATGCGTTTCATGTCGCCTCCTCGGGGCTCAGAACCAGTAGTTCAGGTCGAGGCTGATCTGGTGCCAGCTCTCCCCCATGATCGGGCCGGATGGTCCGAGGTTGGTGCCGCCCAGGAAGGGGGCGTAGTCCGCGGCGGAATCGTTGTGGATCATCGTGTACATGACCCCGATGAAGGCCCGCTTGGTCATGGCGTAGTCGTAGCCGATGTTGGTCTGGTAGGCGCCCGAATTCTGGATGCTGGAGCAGGATCCGGCGTTGCTGTAGGTGACGTAGACGCCGTGGTCGCCGAACCGGTAGGCCACCGGGATGACCCACACGTCGCGCGAGGCCGTCTGGAGGGCGCCGGTCGCGGTCACGATGTTGTCGCTCACGGCGGTGTGGTCGAAGACGACGCCGACCTTCAGGCCGAAATCGAAGGTGTAGCTGCAGGCCGCCCGGTAGGCGTCGGTGTTGCCGTTGTAGGCGGTGGGTCCGCCCTGGTTCTTGATCTGCAGGAGGCTCACGTTGGCGTTGATCGGGCCGCTGTTGTAGACCACCTTGGCGAAGGCCATGCCGCCGTTCTCGTAGCTGTACGGCGTGGCCGCGGGGGCGGTGCCGCCGAGGTAGTTGAGGGTCGAGCCGTAGGGGTTCTTGGACCAGGCCAGGACCACCTGGACGCCGTTGAACTTGGGCGAGATGTACTTCACGACGCCCTGGGCGCGGGTGTTGCCCAGGGTGAACTTGCTGCCGACGGCGGTGCCTGCGGCGTAGGAGGGCACGCCGCTCAGCATGTTGAACACCGACAGGCCGTTGGCATCCCAGATGCGGTAGCTTTCGCCGCCGGCCGGGGCGCCCTGGATGGGCGAGTCGAGGGAGTCGGCGTAGTAGATGGAGTTCTTGCCGAAGGTGATGGTGCCGTAGGGGCTGTAGATGCCGCCGAAGGTCTCGCCCTCGGCCCAGCCGCCGTAGGTGGCGCCCGTGGTGCCGACTCCGGGGATCGAGGGGACGAGGTTCGTGCCGGGGCCGTCGTTGACTTCGAACCGGCTCTCGACGTTGGCGAGCACCATCCAGCCGTTGGCGAACTTGGAGGTGCTCGAGATGATGAAGCGCGAGGTGTTGTCGCAGAGGTAGGTCTCGTTGACCGGCGCCTTGTCCGCGGGGCGCTGCAGGCTGGTGACCTCGCTGTTCTTGAGGCCCACGGCGATCAGGCCGCCCACCGTGATGTCGGTCGCTCCCATGACGTTGATGGTGGTCTGGGCGGGGAGGACCGTGGCGAAGGCCGCCGCTGACGCTATGATGGCTAGCTTCGTGTTCATGCTGGCTCCTTTTGGGCTTGGCGGATGGGGAGATTGGACTCCCGATCCGGTGACGGTGGAAGGATTTCGGTTGACTTGCCTCCTGTCGGGCCCGTTGGCCCACGGGGTGGTTCAAAGCGGACGCTGACGGTCAGGGCAGGATGAAAGCGGTGGCGGCCTGGTTGTAGCCGACCCCCGAGCCGACCAGCACCAGCCGGTCGCCGGAGCGGAGCCGGCCCTTGGCCATGGCGTCGTCCAGCGCCATGGGGATGCAGGCCGAGCCGGTGTAGCCCCACGCCTCCATGATGGTGTGGGTCCTTTCCATGGGCAGGCCCAGGTCGGCCATCACCAGTTCGATGGACCCCTTGCGCACCTGGGTGAAGATGATGAAGTCGATGTCGGCCACCTGGAACCCGCTTCCGGCGGCCAGCTTGCGCACCAGCCGCGGCCAGCCCTCGTGGTTGATCTCGGGCGGGTAGCGCTGCAGCATGCGCACCTGGGTCCGGCCGGCCCGCACCGATTCCACCGTGGCGGGCTCGAAGGTGCCGCCCGAATAGATGCCCCAGTGCTGGTGGAACTCGCCGCCGGCCTGGGCCGCCGCCCCAAGGAAGCCCGGACGGTCCGAGGCCACCAGCACCGCGGCGCCGGAGCCGTCGCCGTAGAAGAAGATCAGCGGATCATCGGGGGCGGCCAGCTTGTGCATGAGATAGACGCCGACCACGAGCACCACCTTGATGCCCGGGTTGGTGGCGATCCAGCCGGCGCCGCAGGCGAGGGCGGTGGGGAACGAGGCGCAGGCGCAGCCCACGTCGAAGGTGCCCGCGTTGACCGCGCCCAGCTTGTGCTGCAGCACCACGGAGGTGGCGGGCGTGGTGTAGTCGGGTGAATCAGTTCCCAGGATGATCAGGTCGACGTCCTCGGGCCGCAGTCCGGCCCGGTCCAGGGCCTGGCGGGCGGCGGGCAGGGCCAGGTCCGAAGTGGCCCAGTCCTCCGGCGCATGCCACCGGCACTGGATGCCCGAGGATTCCTCCATCTTGTCCACGAAGTCGGGCAGGTGGGCGAAGCGCAGGCGCAGATCGTCGTTGTGCACCTTGATCCCGGGCAGGTAGCTGCCCAGCGAAGCGATTGAGGCGAAACGGGGCATCGTAACTCCTGATTCAGCTCTCATTTCGGGGCGTACGGAATGGCCCTTGGGCCCGGGTGGATGCCACGGGGGCCCAATGCCAGAGCCTTCAATATAAAAAAACGAACACTTGGTTTGTAAAACAAAAATAGGCCCGAGCCCCTGACCCTGTCAATGGGGTGTTACGGAATTATTTTCGCGCGGCGGCCCGGGCTTCCTCTTCCGCCCGGAACATGCCCGAGCGCAGGATCCCGGACACCTCGGCCATGGCCGAGCGGGAGTCCATGCCGAACTGGTCGGGCACGCCGAACAGGATCTCCACCGCGAAATACTGGAGGAACATCCGGCTCGCCAGCATCAGGGCCGTGTTCGGGTGGAAGCCGGAAGCCAGCCGGTCCCGCAGCGCGTCCCCGGGGAACCGGCGGTTCAGGAAGGAATTGAACCGGCCGGACATCTCGGAATAGAACTTGCGGATATGGGTGCCCTCGAACTCGACCACGTCGATGTAGATGAGGGCCACGTAGGGCCGGTAGGTCCTGACGCTCTCCTCGGCGGCCCGGGCCAGGGCCTCCAGGTCATCGGGGAAGGCGCCGGCCGCCAGTGCCCGGTTGAAGGGGAAATCGGGGCTGTCGATGGCGGCGAAATACTGGTCCAGGAGGGTCTTGAACAGCGCTTCCTTGTCGGGGAAATGGTGGTAGACGTTGCCCGTGGACAGGCCGGCTTCGGTCGCGATCTCGCGGATGCTGGTGCCCCGGTAGCCCTGCTTGGAAAAAAGCAGGAGCGCCGATTGCAGGATCGCGATCCTGCTCCGCTCGGACTTGGCCTCTTGGGCGAGTTTCAAGATCGGACTCCTGGGATCAGCGTAGGTGGCGCTGATGGCCCGGTCAAGTTGATTGGAAATGACAAGATCACTCAGCCCACGCGGGCGATCAACTCGATCTCGATGCGGGCGCCCAGGGGCAGCGCGGCCACGCCGATGGTGCTCCGGGCCGGGAAGGGCTGCTCGAACCGGCTGGCGTAGACGGCGTTCATGGCGTCGAAGTCGTTCATGTCGGTGAGGAAGACGTTGACCTTCACCACGTGCTCGAAGGTCAGGCCGGCCGCCGCCAGCACCGCGGACAGGTTGTCGAAGCACTGCGCGGTCTGGGCCTGGACGTCCCCGTCCACCAGCCTGCGGGTGGCCGGATCCAGGGGGGTCTGGCCGGACAGGTAGACGAACTTGCCGGCCCGGACGGCGGGCGAGTACGGGCCGACCACGGCGGCCCCTTCGGCGCTGTAGGCTTTGCGGGTCATTTCGAGTCTCCTATCTTCTGAGCAGGTTCTGGGCGACGGTGGCCAGGTAGCGCGCCCCGGGCAGCAGCAGGTTGTCGTTGAAATCGAACAGGGGGCTGTGCAGCGGGGTGCCGCCGGGTTCGCCCAGCATGCCGCTGCCGATGAACATGTAGTTGCCCGGCACCACCTGCAGGAAGGCGCCGAAGTCTTCCGAGGCCAGCACCGGCGGGCAGTTGCCGTCGACGTTGCCGGGCCCGGCCACCGCCAGGGCGGCCTCCACGGCCGTCGCCACGCAGCCGGCGGCGTTGTAGGTGGGGTCGAACTCGAAGCTGTAGTCGAAGGCGTGGCCGGCGCCGTGGGCGGCGCAGATGCCGCTCACCAGGGCGCCCATGCGGTCCTGCAGCAGGCCCTGGACGGCCGGGGTGTAGCTGCGGGTGTCGCCCTTGATGACCACGGTGCCGGGAATGACGTTGCGGGTGCCGTCGGTGATGAACTCGGTGACCGAGACCACGGCCTGCTCGGTGGGGTCCACGCTGCGGGCGACGATGGTCTGCAGCGCCATTACGATCTCGGCGCCGATGACGATGGGGTCGATGGCCATGTGCGGGCGCGCCGCGTGCGCCCCCCGGCCCAGGATGCGGATGACGAAGTTGTCCTCGGAGGCCATGATGCCGCCCGGGCGGGTGGCGAAGCGGCCTTCGGGGATGCCGGGCATGGAGTGCACGCCGTAGATCTCCTCCATGGGGAAGCGGGTGAACAGGCCGTCGGCGATCATCGCCTTGGCGCCGCAGCCATGCTCCTCGGCGGGCTGGAACACGAAGTGGATGGTGCCGTCCAGGTCCTGGGCCTGGGCCAGGAGGCTGGCGGCGCCGAGCAGCATGGCCATGTGGCCGTCGTGGCCGCAGGCGTGCATCTTGCCGGGCCGGCGCGAAGCGTACGGGTGCTGGCCGGTTTCCTGGATGGCCAGGGCGTCCATGTCGGCCCGCAGGCCGATGGAGCGGGGGCCGCCGCCCTTGCGCAAGGTGCCCACCAACCCGGTGCCGCCGATGCCCCGGGCCACCTCCAGCCCCAGCGCGGCCAGGGTGCCGGCCACGAACTCGGCGGTCTGCACCTCCTCGAACCCTGTTTCGGGCATGGCGTGCAGGTGGTGCCGCCAGTCCTTCATGTCGCGTTCCAGTTCCTCCATGCTCGCTCCTCCGGGATCAGACGGTCACCATCGTCCCCAGCCGGACGATGCGCCCGCAGCGCTCGGCCAGGGCCAGGTTGTGGGTCACCAGCAGGGTGGTGGGCCGCAGTTCCGCGTGCAGTTCCAGCAGGAACTCGAACACCTCCAGGGCGGTGGCCGGGTCGAGGTTGCCGGTGGGTTCGTCCAGCAGCCACAGTCCGGGCCGGCGCGCCAGGGCGCGCACCAGGCCGACCCGCGCCGCCTGGCCGCCCGACAGGGTCAAAGGCAGGCGGTTGGCGAGGTCAGTCAGGCCGACGGTGGCGAGCAGCTTGGCCACCCAGTCCCGGTCGGCCGGGCGCAGGTCGCCGGCGATGCGGAACGGCATCAGGAGGTTCTCCTCCACCGTGAATTCCGGCAGCAGGTGCGGCTGCTGGAAAGCCAGCCCCACGTGGGCGCGCCGGTACAGGGCGGAGGCTTCGGGCTGGCCCATGGGCACTTCCTGGTCGCCGGCCCGGATGCTGCCGGATTCCCAGCGGTCGAGGCCGGCCACGCAGTTGAGCAGGGTGGTCTTGCCCACCCCGGAGGGGCCCACCACGGAGCACAGGGCGCCGGCCTCCACCTCCAGGGAGAAGCCGTCGAACACCGGGTGCTCGGCTGCCGGCGTAGGTCTTGTGCAGGTCCCGCACGGACAGGGGCAGACCGGTCATTTCATGAGCTCCACGAGCTTCCAGTACAGCTCGAAGGTGGCCAGGGCGTCGCCCAGGGCGGTGTGGCGCTTCTCTTCGGGCACCTGGATGCCGAAGTGGGCGAAGAGCGCGGTGGAGCTGAGGTTGTCCAGGGGCAGCCGGCCGGCGTCGCGCAGGGCGGCGGCGATGGCGTGGGTGTCCACGGTGCGGTGGCTGAAGCGCGGTCCAGGTCCCCGTCCCTGGCCCGCGAGGAAGGCCCCCAGGAAGGCCTGGTCGAAGGCGATGTTGTGCCCGGCCAGGATGATGGGCTGGCACAGGTGGGGGAAGTGCTGGTCCAGGAACACTTCCAGCACGGTGAGCGCCACCGGCGGGTCCAGCGCCGCGGCGGTGTGCTCCACCAGGTTGATGCGGTTCACCTTCAGGCCGCCGGCCGAGACCACGTAGGGCTCGTGCCGGACGAGGATCTCCAGGCTGTTGACCAGCTTCGGCCCGTCGCCCACCACCAGCCCCAGGCTCAGCAGGCTGTGGCTGCGGGGGTCGAGGCCCGCCGGTCTCGGTATCCAGGAAGAGCATCGGCTGGGCCATGGTTCAATCCGCTCGGAGGGCGTCGACGGGGTCGACGCTGGCGGCGCGGCGGGCGGGATAGCGCGAGGCCCCCCACGCGACCAGAAGGGGGAACACCGCCACCAGCGCAAGGTCCAGGACGTGGAGGCGGAACGGGACGAAGGTGATGAAGTCGTAGACCGCGGAGGGCAGCTTGATCAGCCGGTAGTGGTCGGCGACCAGGCAGAACGGCACCGACAGCCCCAGGCCCCAGGCGGTGCCCACCGCGCCGATGCGCAGGCCCTGCAGCTCGAACAGGCGCTGGATCTGCCGGGGCGTGGCGCCCAGGGCCAGGAACACCCCCAGGTCGCGCCGCTTCTCGGTCACCAGCAGCACCAGGCTGCCGACGATGTTGAACGCGGCGATGAGCACGATCAGCGCCAGGATCGCCCCGAAGATCCATTTCTCCACCCGCAGCGCGGCGAACAGGGCCCGGTTGGTGTCGCGCAGGTCCTGGGCGAAGAACGGGCCCGGGGCCCTGCCCGTTCAGGGCGGCGAGGACCGCGGGCTTGACCTCGTCGATGGCGTCCACGCTGCGCGGCGCGCACTTCGATCATCTCGGCCTGGTCGGTGCCGGCCAGGCGCTCGGCGTCCAGGATGTGGATGAAGGCCCAGCTCTTGTCGTACTCGCTGATGTGGCTGTTGAAGATGCCGGCCACCTTGAATCCGGCCATCTTGGGCTGCAGCCCGGAAAGCCCCAGGTCCATGCGCAGGAACACCACGGCCACCGGGTCGCCGACCCGGAGCCCCAGGTTGCGGGCCAGTTCCTGGCCGATGAGGATCTCGCCTTCCTTGAGCTGCTCCACCGGGATGGGCCGCAGGCTGTCGAAGATGCTGGAGGTGCCGTGGGCCGAGGCCGGGTCCACCGCCTTGAGCATCAGCGGGGCCGGGGGGGCGCCGCTGTCGGCGGGCTTGAGCAGGCCGTGGTCCATGCGCATGGGGCTGGCCGCCACCACGCCCGGGGTGGCGCGGATGATGCGCAGGGCGTCGGCGGTGTCGGGGATCTCGCCGCCCAGGTTGGCCACGGTGAAGTGGGCGGTGGCGGAGAACAGGTTGGCCTGGATGTCCTCGCGGAACCCGTTCATGAGGGCCAGGGCGATGACCATGGCGAATACGCCCAGGGCGATGCCCCAGCGGGCGAAGCGCACCATCACCCGCACGAAGGCCCCCTTCTTGCGGGTATTCAGGTAGCGCTGGGCGACGAACCCTTCGAAGCTGCGCACTAGTGGTCCCTTTCCGCGTCGTGGAAGAAGCGCGCCAGGACCCGGTCCACCAGCTCCCAGACCTCGGCCAGGGCGGCCAGGGTCATGGCCGGCGGCGACCCCCAGCACCAGCCCCCGCCCCACCGGGGTGAAGAAGAAGCTGCGCCAGCCAGGTCCAGTGCCAGAGCAGGGCGGGCAGGCGGATCCGGTTGTTCACCGTCCAGCGTGCCCAGGAGCATGCCGCCCCAGAGCAGGTAGAAGAACCGCAGGCCCCTGATCAGGTTGCCCATGACTGGCCGAGGTGCGGTCTGGGTCATTGCTGGGCCACCTGGGATTTGGGGGCGGGGGTCTGCTGGAAGGTGAGCATCTTCTTCTTGAGCATGGCCTCGGCCTCGGGCATGACCTCCAGCGCCTTGCGCACCTGGGGGTCGCGGCCGCAGGTGTAGCGGAAGCCCGCCTCCACGCCGTAGGCGACGTTCTGCATCTCGATGCCCAGCTGGTCGCGCATGTCGGCCTGGTTCTGCGGGTCCTTCCAGTCGGCGTCGGTGCATTCGATCTTCTGCTCCTTCATCCAGGTCCGGAAGCGCGCCATGATCGCGTCGGTCACGTCCTGCTGCGGCTTGACGCCGAACTTCTCCTTCTCCAGCACGGCGAACTTGAAGAAGGCGCTGTTGCGGAACCTCAGGTTGCCGACGAAGGTGGTGAGCTTGCCGCCGTCCGCCCATGTAGTCGGGGGTGATGCCGCCGCTGCCGTAGACCACCCGGCCCAGGTCGGTCTTGAACTTGGGGCCCTGGGGCTGTGCCGGGGCTCCTTGGCGTCCTCGTCGGGCAGCAGGTAGTCGTCGATGCCGTGCGATGTAGTCGCGCTGGATGCAGCGGCCGGAGGGGGTGTAGTAGCGGGCCGTGGTGAGCGCCAGGCCGCGGGTGCGGTTGATGGCGCATCACCGCCTGCACCAGGCCCTTGCCCCAGCTGGTCTGGCCCACCACCAGGCCGCGGTCGTGGTCCTGCACGGCGCCGGTGACGATCTCGGAGGCCGAGGCCGAGCCGCGGTTGATGAGCACGACCATGGGGAAGGGATCGATGCCGGCGCCCTTGGGGGTGCGGGTCTCCACCACGTCCTTGGCCGTCCCGGCCGCGCTGGGTGACGATCAGCTCGTTGGGGCCCAGCAGCTGCCGGCAGATGCCCAGGGCCGCGTCCAGCATGCCGCCGCCGTTGTAGCGCAGGTCCAGGATCAGCGACTGTCATGCCCTGGGCCTTGAGGTTGCGCACCGCCTTCTCGAACTCCTCGGCGGTGGTCTCGCCGAAGTCCTTGATGGTGATGAAGCCCGGTGGTGGGGTTGAGCATGAAGCTGTAGTAGACGCTGTTGGAGGGGATCTCGCTGCGGGTGATGCTGAACCGGATCAGGCCGGGGAAGCCCATGCGCTGCACGGCCACTTCCACCACGGTGCCCTTGTCGCCCCGCAGCTTCTGCACCGCGGCGTTGCTGGTCCAGTTCTCGGTGGACTTGCCGTCGATCTCCCGGATGATGTCGCCGGCCCGGAGGCCCACCTTCTCCGAGGGGCCGCCGCGCACGGTGCTGACGATGACGATGCCGTCGGGCTGCTGCACGATGATCGAGCCGATGCCGAAGAAGGAGCCCCGCTGCTCGTCGCGCATGGAGCGGAACTCGGCTCTCGTCCATGTAGTAGGAGTGGGGGTCCAGGGTGTGCAGCATGCCCGAGATGGAGGCGTGGGCGATCTGCTTGGGGCGTCGGCGGGTCCACCGACTGCTTTTCCACCAGGCCCATGATCTCGGTGAGGGTGTCCAGGCTCTTCTGGCGGGCCCGGTCGTCCCCGGTCCGGCCCGGCCAGGGGCGCGTAGACCGCCGGCGGTGGCCACGATCACCAGCCCCGATCCAGTATTTTTTCAACCATCGCGCCATGTTGCGCCCCATATGTGTTCGTACCGCAGGTAGCTGTTGGGAGGGTGCTGCTAGAAACTGTCCAGGATCTGCCGCGCCGTGGCGCCCATCCGCTCCCGGCGGCAGCGGGTGGCGATGATGATGGATTCAAGCCTGCGGTAGGCCTGGTCCACCGTATCGTTGACTACAAGATAGTCATATCCATCAAATTGGGCCAATTCGTGGCGGGCATAATCCAGGCGGATGCGCACCTGCTCCTCGGATTCGTCGCCCCGGCCGCGCAGCCGGGCGGCCAGTTCCGCCGGAGGAGGGCGGCAGCAGGAACACCATCACCGCGTCGGGGATGGCCTCGTGCACCTTGCGCGCCCCCTGGCTTTCGATGTCCAGCAGGATGTCCATGCCCGAGGCCAGCTGCTCCTGCGATCCAGGCCTTGCCGGTGCCGTAGCGGCGCTCGTAGACCTGCACCCACTCCACGAACGCCGTCCCGGGCCACCATGGCGTCGAAGGTGGCGTCGTCCACGAAGAAGTAGTCCTTGCCGTCCACCTCCCCCGGCCGGGGCCGGCGGGTGGTGAACGACACGGAGAAGTTCAGGTCCGCGACCTGTTTGACCAACTGCTTGGCCAGAGTCGACTTACCGGTCCCGGATGGCGCCGAAAGGACGAACACGTTCCCCGAATGGCTCAACAATGGCAACTCCTGCTCACCTATCTTAGCCTCTTGTGGCCCTCCGGCGGGCATCCCATACTGAGCCTGCCGGTCCCGTCCGGGCCCCGCGGGGTGAGGGGGGAGCGGACGCATCGCCGGGGGTGACTGGTTTCGACAGGTTGCTGTAGGTGTGCGAGGTGCAGGCGGGGGTTTATCGGCTGGCCCCCTCATCAAGCCGATAAAAACAAAAAAGCCAATGACGTCTAACGAATACATGCTGCCCTCGCCGCCTAAGCAGCGACCGGGCGAGTCCCCGTGATCTCCTGGTAGCGGGCTCGTTAAACCACTGAAAGGGTGACTTCGGTCTGCCGGACAGTGGGACAGGATAGGTTGCCGCGACGTCCCCTGACGGCAGCCGAGACCAGGGGACAAGTCCTCGATCAGGGTTGTCCGACCCCCTGCAGAGGTCACGCGATTCGGACCAAGCCTGTAACGACCCTCCATGTCACGCTTCTTGGACGCGGGTTCAACTCCCGCCACCTCCACCAGATGGGCGGCCCCCTGCGGGGGGCCGCTGTGTAGCCAGTCACTGCCGATCAGTCTTGTAACACTGGCCATCCCGTCAACCGTATACAACCCATTTCCAGGGAGAGAAGGCATGGCATCCGTGACCGTGATGGTTGAGCAGCTCAGCGGGACTGCATCCAAGGGCAATGCCCGGGAATTCGGGATCGTTATGGACCGCCCCGAAGGGAAGGGCGGAACGAACAAAGGTATGATGGGCGGAGAGGCGCTTCTTAACAGCCTGGGCGGCTGTTTCATGAGCAACCTGCTTGCCGCCGCCAAGGCCCGGAATTTCGAATTGAGGAACGGCCAGGTGAAAATCGAAGGCGACATCGCCGAGTCGCCATCCCGTTTTTCGGCCATTCGCATGTCAGTATCGGCCCAATGCGATCCGCCTGAAGAACTGGTCAAGCTCGTGACGATTGCAGAGCGCGGTTGCATTGTGGCGAACACCTTGAGGGCAGCCGTTGAACTGAGCATCCAGGTTGTCTGATTGGGTTCTGTTGCAAACATCGGGATCGATCTAGGACGCTTCTTCCACTCTGATTGGTGAAAAATCGAATTAATCCAAATAACTACTTGCTGCCGGAACCTGATTTCGCCGATCATGCTTCGCGCACGTGCGGAGCGCTACGAGAAAACCGCAACGGGGGGCGTTGTCGGGCCCCATGGAGGACCTCGCCATGACTACCATCGGATTGATCGGCGCAGGGCACATCGGCAGCCAAGTCGCACGGCTCGCCGTTGGGAGCGGCTACGACGTGGTGATCAGCAACTCGCGCAGCCCGGAGACGCTCGCTGAACTGGTGAAGGAGCTCGGGCCCCGAGCGAGGGCAGCCACAGCGGGCGAGGCCGCCCGCGACGGGGAACTCGTCGTTGTCTCGGTGCCCTTGAAGAACTACCGCCAGGTGCCGGTCGAGCCGCTTGTCGGCAAGATCGTGATCGACACCAACAACTACTACCCCCAGCGCGACGGCCATATTCCGGAGCTCGACGCCGAGTCGACCACCACCGCGGAACTGCTGCAGGCGCACCTGCCGGGATCCAAGGTCGTCAAGGCCTTCAACCACATCTACGCGGCCGAGCTGACCACTCACGGCCAGCCGGCGGGCAGCCAAAACCGCCGCGCGCTCGTCATCGCCGGCGATGACGCCGAGGCCAAGGCGACCGTGACCCACCTGCTCGACCAGTTCGGCTTCGACACCGTTGACGCGGGCCCGATCAAGGAGGGCTGGCGCATCCAGCGCGACACCCCCGGCTATGGCCCGCGCCGCACGGCGGAGGAGTTGCGCCGCGATCTCGCGGCTGCAAAGCGGTACCGGGACATGTGACCCCCCCCAGCCGAGAGCGGAAACGGCTCTCGGTTGCGGGCCAGCGGCGATGGCGTAGTCTGCTGGGACAAAGGTGGCGACATTTCAGGTGCCGCGCGCCTTCGCGGGAAAGGTCGGAGGAGGGCGGGTGGCATTCGTCAAAAATTCGTATATATTGAGCGCAGATCATCCGCCCTCAACCTTCGAATCCGGGGCGACCTCCCTCCCCGGTGCTGACATCTGGTTCTTTGCTTATGGATACCAACGCAAGCCTGATCCCCATGAACAGGATCACTCGGGCCATCCTGATGCTCCGTGGAGAAAGAGTCATCCTCGACCAGGACATCGCCGATCTCTACGGCGTCCCGACCAAGCGCCTCAATGAATCGGTCAGGCGAAACGGCGCCCGGTTCCCCGAGGACTTCATGTTTCAGCTGAACGCCGAGGAATGGGCGGTCTTGAGGTCGCAATCTGCGACCTCAAGTTCCGGTTCATGGGGTGGCCGGAGAACGCCCCCTTTCGCCTTCACGGAGAACGGAGTAGCGATGCTCTCGTCCGTCCTGAACTCAGAATCAGCCATCCAAGTCAATATAGCCATCATGCGGGCATTCACAGACCTTCGAAGGATGCTTACCTCTCATCATGACTTGGCCCGGAAGTTGGAGGACCTTGAAAGCAAATACGATTCCCAGTTCAAGATTGTATTCGAGGCTATTCGCCAACTCATGGCCCCAAATATTTCCACCAAGAAAAGACCAATTGGTTTTCGAAAGGAGGATCGAAGGAAAGGCATACGTACGGTCACGCGGAGGCGAATGGGCAGGAACTCGCACCTGCCCGTCTGCACCCAGCCTGAGCAGGTGAAGTGGGCCCATGCACGGGACGACACCTTATGGTTCCAAGCGGCGACAGCTTTTCCTTCGCGGCACAGCTCTTGTAGTGTGGGACCATTCCTCTTTTCGGGGATTGGAGGCTACACCCCCGAATAGGCGGAGAACCCGCCGTCGATGGGCACGACGATGCCGTTGACGAACCCCGAGGCGGCGTCGCTGACCAGCCACAGCAGGGTGCCGATCAGTTCATGGGATTCGCCGAAACGGCCCATCGGCGTGTGCTCGATGATCTTCCTGGCCCGGGCGGTGAAGCCGCCGGTGGCCTCATCGATCAGCAGCTTCTGGTTCTGATGGGTGAGGAAAAAGCCGGGCGCCAAGGCATTGACGCGGATGCCGACCTTGGCGAAGTGCACGGCCAGCCATTGGGTGAAGTTGCTGACCGCCGCCTTGGCCCCGCTGTAGGCCGGGATCTTGGTCAACGGACAGAAAGCGTTCATTGACGAGATATTGATGATCGAGCAGCCCTTGCGGCCGATCATCTGGCGGGCGAACACCTGCGATGGGATCAGCGTGCCCAGGAAGTTCAGGTTGAATACGAACTCGATCCCCTTGGGATCAAGGTCGAAAAAGGTGGTGAGCGAAGCGTCGTCGAGATCCGCCTCTTCCAGCCATTCCTTGGTCGTCGTGCCTTTCGGATGGTTGCCGCCGGCCCCGTTGAGCAGCAGATCGCAGGGGCCGAAGGCCGCCAGCACGGCCTCGGCCGCCGTTTCCAGGGAGGCGCGCTCCAGGACATTGGCGGCGAAGCCCTGGGCCTGGTGGCCGGCGGCCCGCAAGGTCGCGGCCGTCGCTTCGGCGGCCTCCAGGTTGAGGTCAAGGATCGCCACCCTGGCGCCGCATTCGGCCAGGGACGCGGCCATCCGCGAACAGAGAACGCCGCCGCCGCCGGTGACCACGGCGACTTTTCCGGCGAGATCGATGGAGAAGGGAAGGGTCATTTGGGGACTCCGAGGTTTGTTTTTTTCATCAGTCCTGCAAGGGCTCAGTTCGTCCCCGAGGGCTGGCCTTGCGGATGCCTTCCCACAAGCCGTTGAGATAGACGGCGCCGAGGGCCCGGTCGTAAAGGCCATAGCCGGGCTTGCCGGTCTCGCCCCAGATCATCCGGCCATGATCCGGACGCGCATAGCCGTCGAAGCCGGCTTCGTAGTAGGCGCGGATGATCTCCGCCATGTCGAGCGAACCATCCGCCGAACGATGGCCGGTCTCGTGGAAATCTCCCCGCTCGGTGACCTTGACGTTCCTCAGATGGGCGAAATGAATGCGCCCCCGACCTGCGAACTCGCGGACCAGGGCGACGATGTCGTTGCGGGCGTCGCCGCCGAGCGAGCCGGAGCAGAGCGTCAGTCCGTTGGCCGGCACATCGACGATCGACAACAGACGGGCCAGATCGTCGCGGTTCTTGACGATGCGCGGCAGGCCGAAGATCGGGCGTGGCGGGTCGTCCGGGTGGATCGCCATCTTGATGCCGGCTTCCACCGCCGCCGGAATGACCCCTTTGAGGAAATACTCCAGATGGGCCCACAGCGCCTCTTCGCCGATGCTGGCATATTCGGCGAGCAGGGCCTTCAATTCGCCGGGCCTGTAGCTGGCGTCCCAGCCGGGAAGGTTGATGCCCTTGGACAGATCGATCCTGTCGACCACGTCCATATCGAATCCCAGCGTCGTCGAGCCGTCCGGCAGCTGCATGTCAAGGGTGGTGCGGGTCCAGTCGAACACCGGCATGAAGTTGTAGCAGACCACCTTGAGCCCGCAGGCCGCCAAATTGCGCAGGGTCTGCGCATAGTTGGCGATCAGCCGATCGCGCGACGGCTTGCCGAGCTTGATGTCCTCATGCACCGGCACGCTTTCGATGACCTCGAACTTGAGGCCATGGGCTTCGATCTTGGCTTTCAGCGCCATGATCTTCTCGACCGGCCATATCTCGCCGACCGGCACGTCGTAGACGGCCGAGACGATGCCATCCATGCCGGGAATCTGCCGGATATAGGCCAGCGTCACCGGGTCGCTGTCGCCGTACCAGCGGAACGTCATCTTCATGGCTCAATCTCCTTTCAATCGGGGGCGGCGGTCAGGAACGACCCTCGCGTTTGCGATGGGGCGAAATGCCCGCCTCCGGTTCACTCAGCCCAAGTTTTCCAACCGTCGCGAAAATTTCCCGGAGATGCACGCGCAGTGCGGCCTGGGCCGAACCTGCATCGCCACGCGCCACCGCGTCAACGATGGCGGTGTGTTGCTCCAACAGCTTCATCATGTGGTCGCGCATGCGGACGCTGATGTGGCGGACACGGTCCATTTGGACCTTCGATTGCTGGATGATGCGCCAGGCCAGGGCATGCCCCGACACCGTCGCCAGTGCGGCATGCAGAGCCTCATCCAGGGCGTAGAATGCCTCCCAATCGTTATCCCGGGCCGCCCTCGCCTGCTGGTCGAGGTTGTCGCGCAACGTGCGGGTGGTGGCCGCGTCGATCCGTTTGGCGGCATCGAGGATCGAAGCGCATTCGAGGTGCTCGCGGATGAACTGCGCCTCTTTCACCGATTCGACGGAGATCGGCGCGACGAAGGTGCCGACCTGGGGAACGATCTGAACCAGTCCGTCCTCGGCCAACTTGATCAAGGCCTCGCGGACCGGTGTGCGACTGACGCCCAACCGATCCGACAACTCGGCCTCGGACAGCTGGGTGTTCGGCGCCAGGGCGCCGCTGACGATGTCCTGCTTGACCCGCTCGAAGACCTGAACGGCAAGGCGGATGTGGTGATTTGCGGGGGATGTCGCCATTGCATTTACCACGGAAAAAGATCCAGCCAATTCATCATTGCAAGGTGACTTCGATCAGGGGGCGTCAGGATTCACACAGAATGTATACTACCATGGTTCAGCGTCAATGGCGATTTGCCACCGATTGCTCTGAGCCCGGGGTCCCAACTCACCCTTTTACCTCCCGGAAGAAAAAGCCTTGCAAAGTTAGTTAACGTACACTACCATGGTAGCAAGATAATCAACTGCCAATTAGCCCTAGATTGATGGATCGCCATGAAAGCTTGTGTCATTCACGGGACGGGGGACCTCGGCCTTGAAAAAAGGGACACACCGGTTCTCGCCGACCCTGACGTCAAGGTCCGGGTCAGGGCCGGCGGCATATGGGGTTCGAATCTTCATTATTTCGCCGAGGGCCGCATCGGTGATTTCGTTATCCGGGAGCCCCTGGTTCCCGGGCATGAAATCGCCGGCGAGGTGGACTCCGTCGGAGCGGGCGTTTCGACGCTGAAGCCCGGCGACAAGGTCGCCGTGCATCCGGGCCGCAGTTGCTCCCGTTGCCGCCCGTGCCGCGAAGGACGCCCGAATCTGCGCCACGCGGTGTTCTAGATGGGGAGCGCCGGTCGCTTCCCGCACATGCAGGGCGGGTTCGCTGCAAGACTACCAACAAGCAGGCTGCATCGCTGGAGGAAAGCATGATTTTCGGTCACGTGCGTCATTTGCAGGATATCGCCGGCTCGCTTCCGGCTCGGGGAGCGGGCAAGTGAAGACCATCCGCTGGGGCATGATCGGCTGCGGGGCTGTCACCGAGGTCAAGAGCGGCCCGGGCTTCTACAAATCGGATCATTCGGCCCTGCTGGCGGTGACCAGCACCCATCCGAACCGTGCCAGATCCTTCGCCACACGACATAACGTGCCCAGAATCCATGAAACAACCGAGGCCCTGCTGGCCGATCCCGATATCGACGCAGTCTACATCGCCACGCCGCCGGTCGCCCACAAACCGCTCGCCCTCGCGGCGGCGCGGGCCGGCAAGCATGTCTATGTCGAAAAGCCGATGGCCATGCGGTTCAGTGAATGCCGCGAGATCATCGACGAATGCGCGCGTCTCCAGGTGCGCCTGTTTGTCGCCTACTATCGCCGCGCCTTGCCTCGCTTCATTCAAGTCAAGCGATGGCTTGAATCGAACGCCATCGGCGAGATGCGCTGCGTCAAGGCGGTCCAGCACCAGCCGCCGGCGCAGGAGGATCTGTCACCGGCCACCCTGCCCTGGCGTCTGCTGCCCGATGTGGCCGGCGGCGGCAAGTTCATCGACATGGGCGTCCACACGCTCGACATCTTCGATTTCTGGTTCGGACCTGTGACCGAGGTGCATGGCATCGCCAGCAATCATGGTGGACTCTACGAAGTCGAGGACACGGTCACCGCCACCTGGCGCCACGCCAGCGGCATCCAGGGATGCGGGTCCTGGTGTTATGTCTGCTCGGCCGAACAGGACCAGGTCGAGATCATCGGATCCCGCGGTCGCATCGAGTTGGAGATTTTCTCGGACAAGCCGTTGCGTCTGATCACAGGGAACGGGGTCCAGGAGGTCGCGATCGCCAATCCCCCCCATGTTCAGCAGCCTTTCATCCAAAGCATCGTCAACGATCTGAACGGCATCTCCAGCTGTCCTGGCGATCCGGAAAGCGCGGCCCGGGCCAGTTGGGTCGCCGACGCAATCCTCGCCGGATACCGGCAGCAACACCGTAACTGAACACCCATGGCCGGCCCGGGTTTACGCCGGCTGGTCCGACTGGAGGATCGGCATGCCACGCATTCCCTTTGACGACCTGAAAGCAGAATTCAAACGCGTCCTGACGAAAAAGGGATGTGAAGGGGAGATTGCCGAACTTTCGGCCCGGTTGATGGCCGAAACCAGCCTTGACGGCGTCTACTCCCATGGCGTGAACCGTTTCGCGCGCGTCGTCGACTACATCGACAAGGGGTACATCAACCCCAATGCCAGGCCCACCAGAGTCGACGGGATCGGGGCTTTCGAACGCTGGGACGCCCATTTGGGGCTCGGCAACGTCACCGCCAAGCTGGCCATGGACCGGGCCATCGAACTGGCCCGGACGCAGGGCATTGGCTGTGTGGCCCTGAAGAACGCGAATCACTGGCTGCGCGGCGGCAGCTACGGTCTGCAGGCGGCGGACGCCGGCTGCATCGGCATGTGCTGGACCAATACCCTGCCCAACATGCCAGCCTGGGGCGCCAAGGACCGGCGCATCGGCAACAACCCGTTCGTCCTCGCCATTCCGCGGGCGGAAGGCCATGTCATCATCGACGCCGCGATGTCGCAGTTCTCATACGGCCATATGGAAGGCGCCAGCCTGCGCGGCGAACAGCTTCCGGTGCCCGGCGGCTATGACGAGGCGGGGAGGATTTCCACCGATCCAGGGGAGATCTCCAGGAGTTGGCGGGTGCTGCCGATCGGTTACTGGAAGGGATCGGCGCTATCCATCGTGCTCGATCTGGCTGCCACCGTATTGTCAGGCGGTCGCTCGACCTTTCGGGTCGGTCAACTGGGGGGCGACGAATACGAACTCTGCCAGGTGCTGATCGCCATCGACGCCAGGAACATTGCCGGCGACGCCTTCCTGGCCCAGGCGGTGGAGGAGGTCCTGGCGGATCTCGAAGCCTCCGAGCGGGTGGACGAAACGCAGGCGGTCCGCTTCCCCGGCGAGAAAGGGCCGAGGCTGCGCAAACAGAACCTGGCAGAGGGTATCCCGGTCGATGACGGTGTCTGGGCCAGGATCAGGTCTTTCTGACTTCAATTGACCCATGAAACCCGGTTGGGCGATCGGAACCCGAAGAGGCTTCGTCATGATAAGGCAATGGCAATGGTTGGAGTGGACGGTCCCTGCCGGCCCGCCGCAGGGCCGGCGGGTTTCTTGCGGAACGCGCTCCGGCGACCGCCATGGAGGCTATGCTGGTAGGTGCACCTCCCGGATGAGCTGAATCCCCATGAAAAAGCCTGTCAGCGCGGCTGTCCCCGACGCAGGGGCTCCGTCGACCGCGAGCCTGTCCATCCTGAACTTCTGGAATAGGCATGGATGCCGGAGAGGCGTGCAGAGACTCGCCCTGGTCCCTGGCCGTCTTCAACGTCTGGATCCTGCTCCCCTGGGAAGTCGAACCCTGAGCCGGGCGCAGGCCTGCCCGGCATCACCCAAAACGCGTCCACAGGAGGCTGTATGGGAAAATCCATACTGATCATCGGTACCCTTGATACCAAAGGCGTGGAATTCGCCTATGTGCGCGACCTGATCCAGGCCCGCGGACACAGGACCGTGGTCATGGACACGGGCGTGGCGGGCGAACCGCAGTTCAAACCGGATATCACCGCCGCGCAGGTGGCGGAAGCGGGAGGGGCATCCCTGGCGGCCCTGCGCCAGGCCGGCGATCGGGGAGCCGCGCTGGAAGTCATGGGCAAGGGGGCACGGGCCCTGGCGCTGGCCTGCCTGGCCGAGGGGAAGGTGGACGGCGTCATCAGCCTGGGCGGCTCCGGCGGCACTTCGGTCGCAACCTGCGCCATGCAGGCCCTGCCGGTGGGGCTGCCGAAGATGATGGTCTCCACCATGGCCGCCGGCAATGTGGCCCCTTACGTCGACGTGAAGGACATCACGATGATGTATTCGGTCGTGGACGTGGCCGGGTTGAACCGGCTTTCCCGCCGGATCATCGCCAATGCGGCGGGAGCGGTCTGCGGCATGGCCGAGCAGGAGGTGCCCCAGGGCACTGACAAGCATCTCATCACGGCCACGATGTTCGGAGTCACCACGCCCTGCGTCACCAGGGTCCGGGAGCAACTGGAGCGCGAGGGCTACGAAGTGCTGGTGTTCCACGCGGTCGGCAGTGGCGGCCGGGCGATGGAAGCGCTCATCGCCGATGGATTCATCGCGGGCGTCGCCGACATCTCCACCACGGAATGGTGCGATGAACTGGTGGGCGGGGTCCTTTCCGCGGGTCCGGCCCGGCTGGATGCCGCGGCGAAAAGGGGCCTGCCCCAGGTCGTCTCTCTGGGCGCGCTGGACATGGTCAATTTCGGCGCCTGGGATACCGTGCCCGCCCGGTTCCAACACCGCACCCTCTACAAGCACAACCCCACCGTGACCCTGATGCGCACCACGCCGGAAGAATGCGCTGAACTGGGGCGGATCATCGCCGGGAAGCTCAACCAGGCCACCGGCCCGACGGCGCTCTTCGTCCCCCTGAAGGGCGTCAGCATGATCGACGCGCCCGGCCAGCCTTTCCACCTGCCCGAGGCCGACCAGGCCCTGTTCGAGGCCCTGCGCAAGCACCTCGACCGCACCAAGGTGGACCTGGTGGAAATGGACCTCCACATCAACGATCCCGAATTCGCCGCAGCCATGGCCGCCCGGCTGTCGGCGATGTTGTCGCCGAGATAGGAATTCTTCCAATCACGAAAGGAGAACAACCCATGCCCTTCATTCCGAGACAGGAAGTACTGCAGCGTCTGAGAGCCCAGGGGGAGGCCGGCAAGCCCATCGTCGGCTGCGGGGCTGGAACCGGCATCTCGGCCAAGATGGCCGAAGCCGGAGGCACCGACCTGATCATCATCTACAATTCCGGCCGCTACCGCATGGCCGGGCGCGGGTCCCTGGCCGGGCTGATGTCCTACGGCGACGCCAACGGCATCGTCGTCGAGATGGCCAGCGAAGTCCTGCCGGTGGTCAAGAACACCCCCGTGCTGGCCGGCGTGAACGGCACCGACCCGTTCCGCCTGATGCCGGTGTTCCTCAAGCAGCTCAAGGAGATGGGCTTCGACGGCGTGCAGAACTTCCCCACCGTCGGCCTGATCGACGGGAACTTCCGCGCCAACCTCGAAGCCACCGGGATGGGCTACGACAAGGAGATCGACATGATCCGGATCGCCCACGATCTGGACATCTTCACCTCCCCGTATGTGTTCGACGCCGACCAGGCGAAGGCGATGGCCGAGGCCGGCGCCGACCAGCTGGTCGCCCACGTCGGCCTCACCACCGCGGGCAGCATCGGTGCGGGCGTGGCCTTCACCCTGGACCAGGCCATCGAGCGGGTGATGCTGATCGCCGAGGCAGGGCTCAAGGTCCGCAAGGACCTCATCGTCATCTGCCACGGCGGACCGTTCGACGAGCCGGAGAACGTGGGCAAGGCTCTCGCGCGCATGCCGGGCATCGCCGGCTTCTTCGGCGCCTCCAGCATCGAGCGGCTGCCTACCGAGAGGGCCATCCGGGGCCAGGTGCAGGATTTCAAATCGCTCAAACTCGCCCGCTAGATTATTGACTGATCGTTCCAAACGCCTATCCTTGTCTTCATGGCGAGACCGAAGGCATTCGACCGCGACCGGGCCCTGACGAGGGCCCTGGAGCTGTTCCAGGCCAAGGGCTACGAGGCCACGTCGATCCAGGACCTCGTGGACGCCATGGGGATCGGCCGCCAGAGCCTCTACGACACCTTCGGGGACAAGGAGGCGCTCTACCGTGAGGCCCTCGGGCGCTACGTCGCGGAAGGGCCGCGGGCCGTCCTGGTGGCGCTGGAAAGTCCGCTGCCCCTGCGGAGGGCCGTATCCGCGGTCCTCGAAGGGGTCGTCGCCCACCTGGCCGCGCCGGGCTGCCGTCCCTGCTTCATCGCCCACGCGGCCCTGGACCGGGCCAGGTTCGACGGGTGGACCGCCCGGTGCGTCCAGGACGGCTACCAGGACTGCCTCAGCCTCTGGGAGCACCGCTTCCGGCGGGCGCAGGCGGAGGGCGACCTGGGGGCGCATCACGATTCCCGGGCCCTGGGCCTGGTGTTCCAGAGCACCATCTACGGCCTGCAGGTTTCGGCCCTCGCCGGGGTCGCCCGGCACGACCTGGAGGCCGCCGTGCGGATCACCTTGTCGATCCTGGGGTGATTTTTTTTGGGCTGATAATGGAACGAGCGTTCCAATAAACGAGACGAACATCCGGAAAGGGACCCACCATGAACGACCATCCCACCCTTCGCGGCGGCATCGCAGTGCCAGCCGATCCATTCCCGCTGCTTCCCCTCCGGTCCCGCGTGCTGTTCCCGGGGATCATGCTGACCCTGCCGGTGGGCCGGAGCCGATCCGTCGCGCTCCTGGAGTCCGTGCGCGCCGGCGACGTCATCGGCGTCGCCCCGCACCTGGGCACGGGCAGCGACGATCTCACGACGGCGGACCTGAACCCGGTCGGGGTCTTCGCCCGGATCGTGGACATCAGCCGGGCCTCCACGAGCGACTACCGGCTGACGCTGGCGGGGCTCGACCGGTTCCAGCTCACCGGCCTCCTGCGCAACGACCCCTTCTGGACGGCCTCCGGGACCCTGGTCCGCGACGAGGTGGAGGACGCCGGAGCGGCCGCGGCGCTTGCCGGGGAGTTGCGGGAGAAGGTCGAGGCCGTGGAAGGCTGGGCCCACGCGGACCTGGCCGATCCCGCCGCCGATCCGGGGCTCTATGCCGACCAGGTCGCCTCGGCCCTGGGCCTGCCCGCCGCCCGGGAACTGGAGGTGCTGGCCGAGCGCGGCGTGGTCGCGCGCCTCAAGCTGGTGCTCGGGCTCTTCGGCACCCAGGTCCTGCGCGCCGAGGTCAAGCGCAAGATCCGCCAGGATGCCCAGCAGGAGGCCGCGAAGGGTCAGCGCGAGGCCGTCCTGCGTGAGCAGCTCCGCGCCATCCAGCGCGAACTGGGGGACGACAGGCAGGCCGACGGCCTGGGCAAGCTCAGGGAGCGGCTCGACAAGGCCGGGCTGCCCGAGGAGCCCAGGGAGGCCGCGGACCGGGAGCTCCAGCGCCTGGAAGGCATGTCGGCGCAGGCGCCCGAGGCCAACGTCATCCGCACCTGGCTCGAGCTCATCGCCGACCTGCCCTGGAGCGCCAAGGCCGAGGTCAAGGACGATCCCGACGCCGTCGCCCGCAAGCTGGACGAGGACCACCACGGCCTGGACGACGTGAAGAAGCGGATCCTCGAGCACATGGCCGTCCTGAAGCTGACGGGCCGGTCCCGCGGCACGATCCTCTGCCTCGTGGGCCCTCCGGGCGTGGGCAAGACCTCCCTGGGCCAGTCCATCGCCGACGCCACGGGGCGGCCCCTGGTCCGGGTCTCCCTGGGCGGCGTCGGGGACGAGGCCGAACTGCGGGGCCACCGGCGGACCTACATCGGCGCCCTCCCCGGCCGCATCCTGTCGGCCCTGAAGAAGGCCAAGGTGCGCAACCCGGTCCTCCTCCTCGACGAGATCGACAAGCTCGGCAGCGGCTGGCGGGGCTCCCCGGAGGCCGCGCTCCTGGAGGTGCTCGATCCCGAGCAGAACAGGAGCTTCACCGACCACTACCTGGAACTGCCCTTCGATCTTTCGGAAGTGCTCTTCGTCTGCACCGCCAATGACCTGGGGGGCCTGTCGGCGCCCCTGCGCGACCGGCTCGAAGTGATCGAGCTGGCCGGGTACACCCAGGACGAGAAGGTCCGGATCGCGCGCACCCACCTCATCCCCAAGCTGCTGGCGGAACTCGCGATCCCGCAGGGCTGCCTGTCGATCGCCGACGCCGCCCTGGCCGCCATCATCCGCGACTACACGCGGGAGTCCGGCGTGCGCCAGCTCAACCGGGAGATCTCCAAGATCTGCCGCGGCGCGGCGCTCGGGGTGGCGCGCGCGGCGGAAGGCAGGGCGCCCCGGTTGGAGGTGGACGAACCGGACCTCCCGACCTATCTCGGCAAGTTGCGATTCTTCTCGGAGATCGCCGAGCGCACCTCGGTCCCCGGGGTCGCCACCGGGCTTGCGTGGACCCCTTCGGGCGGCGACATCCTCTTCATCGAGACTTCGCGCATGCCCGGCAAGGGCCGCCTGGAGATCACGGGCCAGCTCGGGGACGTCATGAAGGAGTCCGCCAAGGCGGCCCTGACCTTCGTCCGCAGCCACGCCGGGGAGCTCGGGATCGCCGGGGACGGCGAGGACGCCCTGGAGGCCTGGGACCTGCACATCCACGTGCCGGCGGGCGCCGTGCCCAAGGACGGCCCCTCCGCGGGGGTCACCATGTTCACGGCGCTCACCTCCCTCCTCACCGGGCGGCGGGTGCGCCCGGACACGGCGATGACCGGCGAGTGCACGCTGCGCGGCCGGGTGCTGCCGGTCGGGGGCATCAAGTCCAAGGTCCTCGCCGCCCACCGGGCCGGGATCCGCCGGGTCATCCTGCCGGGGAAGAACCGGCGCGACTACGAGGAGGTGCCGGCGGAGGTCCGGGACCAGCTCGAGGTGATCTTCGCGGAGGACATGCGGGAGGTCATCGCGGCCGCCCTGGAGGAGGCCCCTTCGGACCTCGGGAACGGCGCCGGCGCCCTGCGCCCGGCGCCGGAAGCCGAGATCCCGCTCGCAGGCTGACCCGCGCGGGCCCCTGGGACGTCGCCTATTTGAGGAGGCTGAAATGGGCGCGTCGGTTCCTGGACCAGCAGGCCTCGACGGATTCCACGCAGACCGGCTTCTCCTTGCCGTAGGAGGTCATGGTGAGGCGGCCGGCGGGGACGCCGAGGCCCACCAGGTAGGCCATGGCCGCGTGGGCCCGGCGTTCGCCGAGCGCGAGGTTGTATTCGACCGTGCCCCGCTCGTCGCAGTTGCCGTCGATGAACACGTTCGCCTGGGGATACTGTTTCATGAAGGAGGCGATGCCCATGAGGACGGGCTTGTCGGCATCCTTGACGTCGGACTTGTCGTAATCGAAGTGGACGTCCTGGAGGGCGGCCGTGGCGGCCTGCATGTAGGCGGCCTCAGCCTTGCGGGCCGCCTCGGCGGCTTCATCGGCCTTGCGCTTCTGGCTGTCGTCCGGCTGGACGGCGCTGCTCGTGGCAGGAGCCGGAGCCGGGGCCGCCTTGGGCTGCTCCGGCTGCGCGGCTGGCGCCGGTTTGCGGCAGGCCAGGCCCGCCGTGACCAGGATTGCCGCCAGGATGAAGGGGGTGGTTTTGCCTAGAGCTGACATGTCAGCGTCTCCTATGGATGGGGGAATGCGCCCACGTGGGCGAGACCGGGTAAAGGGGCGGGATGGTCCACGGGCGGGAACGGGCGTCCGTTCATGACGCCTCCCGAACCAGGAGATAGGAGACGGTCGTGGCGATCAGGGTGGGCACCACCAATGCCGCCTGTCCGGTGGTTTCCGCCAGGAACACCACCGGCACCAGCAGGGTTTCATGGGTGGCCCCAGCCAGGGCTGAAGCGCCCACCATGGTCAGGTACCCCGTCTGGCCAATGCCCAGCCAGCCGTCCAGGGCCGCCCCCACCGCGGCGCCCATCGCCAGGGACGGCAGCCACAGGCCGCCCAGCCCGCCCCCGGCGAAGGTCAAGGCCGTGGCCGCGAGTTTCAGGGCCAGGAACAGCACCGCCTCCCGTGGCAGCGCGTTGCCCTGGACCAGATGCTGGATCATCTCCAGGCCGCCGCCCTGGGTGACCGCGAGATCCTTCCAGAACAGGTGGCTGGGCAGGGCAAGCAGGCTGAGCCCCGCACCCGCCGCCAATCCGCGCCAGAGGAACGGGACGCGGCGCAGAGCGATCTGGAGCCTGGCCTTGAGCCACAGGTAGCAGGTCGCCACCACTCCGCAGGCCAGGCCCACCAGCAGGGCCCAGGCGATCTCCCGCGACCTCAGCATGTACGGGTATACCTTGGGCAGGGGCAAAAGAGGCGCGTGGCCCATGATGATGGAGAAGGAGACATAGCCCGAAGCCGAAGCCACCAGGCACGGCACCAGCGCCTCCGGCGCCAGGCGGCCGTGGTGCTCCCCGGCCATGAGCGCCCCGGAGATGGGGGCGCGGAACACCGCGGCCAGGGCCGCGGCGGCGCCGCTCCTGACCATGACCAGGGCGGGGCGTCCCAGGTGCCGGAAATAGGTCACCCGGGCCGAAGCTGCCCGCAGGAGACGGTGGTACTGCAGGCCAAGGGCGGCGCCGAACCACTTGCCGGGACCCTCGACGCCCGCGCTTCCGCCGAACCCGATGGTCAGGGTGCAGGCCACGACCTTGCCGAGCGTGGCCAGGAATGGGAACACCTTGTAAGGGTTCCTCTTGGCCAGGTCGATATCCTTGAACAGGGAGACCTCGCCGATCCCGGTGAGACTGAGCCAGGCGGTAGTGAGGAAGAGCCCGATGGCCGGAAGCAGGATCGTCAGCCCCGTCCTGCCCCCGATCCTCAATACCATGGGCTCGAAGGAGCCCAATCCCTTGAGGGCCAAGGCGACCAGGAAGCCGGTCCCGGCCCCGAGCGGCAACGTGACCAGCACGATGTGGCGAGTGTGGGCCAACATGCGAAGCCTGCTGGTGCGGGTGGGAATGAGCCGCCGGATGGAGGCGGACCCGGGGGAAGGCGGTGGGAGGTTGGGCATGAAGGTTTCCGATACAGTTTCATGTTAATTTGACAAAAGTTGATTTGCAATACAAAGTATTTGCCATGGAAACGATAGAGACTTCCGCACCCCGCCAGCAACTGATTCAGGAATGCATGCAGGACTTGCGCAGGATCGCGAAGGCCCCCTGAAAACCGCTCCATGGTCGTCCAAAGGTGGAAGATCTGCACCCAGCTTGGATCGGTACAGGTGGGCATCCTAGGCTCCGGGCCTCCGGTGCCGCTGTCCGGGGCCTGAAAGAGACCTCAGCCTTCGGCCAGGTTCCACAGCGGCAGGGATTCCGGTGTCCGGGGCCGACAGGAGGGAGGGGGGTCCGGCCAGGATGGGGGCTCGCGAGGTCGTCAGATCCTCAGGGGAATCCGTGCCCTTGGTCCCCGCGGTTGCCGTTCCGGATCCAGCCGCGAGCGATGGATTGGCCGGCGCTTCCTGGTTGAGGGCCTGGCCCTGGGGTGGAGGGCTTCCTGCCTTGGCGGCCCAGAGGAAGACCGCGATCACGGAAAGGTGGAGCCCGAGGCTAAGCCCCAGGGCAAGGGGAAGGCCCGCCACCCGCAATTTGGCCCTCTCGTCCAGAATGTCATGCAAGTCTTGTTTCATTCTCTACCACCAGCCATATGAATTAATATTGCAACACAAACAATTATGGTTGCAAATTAATTTTGTTTGGCCTTGAGCGATCTCCGTTCGCGATTAGCCGTCACGGTGGCGAAGACGCTGGAGCCGCCTGCGGAGCAGGCGCTCTGCCACTCCGGTGGCATGGTCGAATGCCTCCCGGGGCTCCCCGGCGCAGCGTTCGACCAGCAGCGGCGCGCCTGCGGCCAGAATGACCGCCAGAGAGCAGGAGATCCGCCGTTCGTCGCGGGACGGACCTTCATCCTTCATGCGGATCTCCAGCCTTTGGATGTGCTGGGCGAATTTCCCGAACTTGAATCCGACCCGTTCCCACAGGTAGGCTCGCCCGCATTCCTCGGGCGCGAGACCGAATGCCCTGATCCGGATCGGTGTTTCTGAACTCCATGACGGTCCGGTTCCGCATCCCTGGGCCGATTGCACATGGGGCGGCATAAATGACCTCATCTTTCCACGATCAGGGTAGGGAGTGCCGGAGGCCCCTTGAACCAGCCGATGGGCCTTTTGGGCACCGCCTGCTGCCCCGGATGGCGGGGAAGGTTTTAACCCATCTGCTTGAAGGGACCCGGGATGGGACAACAGGTTTAATTTTCGATGCAAATAATTTTTATGGCAAATCAAATCGGAATGGATCAACCAAAGAGGAAGCCACCGCCTTCCCTGGTTAATAAAATAAATATGCTTGACATTGTTTGAGTTGCAATCCAAATTATGCACATGGGAATCCCAAAGGCAGAGGTCTCTCAGCAGCAACTCATCCAGGAATGCATGCAGAGCCTTCGGCGGATCGTGAAGGCCCTGGAGGACTATTCGCTCGGCGTGGAAAAGCGGTTCGGCCTCACGGGCCCCCAGTTGTGGGCCCTGTGGGAGCTGGGTCGCGGGGGCCCCAGCGCGCTCAAGGATCTGGCCGAACGGATGAAGCTGGATTCCAGCACGGTCGTCGGAGTCGTGGATCGGCTGGTGGCGAAGGGACTGGTGGTGCGCAGCCCCGACCCGGGCGACCGGAGGCGGATTTCCCTCACTCCGACCGCGAAGGGCGATGGGATCCTCGCCGCGGCGCCCCATCCCGCCCAGGGGCACCTCCTGGCGGGCCTTGAGAACATGGACCGGAAGAAGGTGGTCCACCTGCACGAGGCCCTGGGCACCCTGGAGGGCGTCCTGGAAGCCGAGAAATTGGAGGCCCCGTTCTTTTTCGCCAGGGAGTGAGCAACTCCAGGCCGGACTCAGGTGCCGCGATGCTTGAACATCCGGCCCAGGATCCGGAACCAGATCAGGATCCGGGTCGCCAGGCCGTTCCTGCGCGGGGTGAACCGCGCCTCGATCAGTTCCATCTCCCTCCCCACCTGCACCTGGAGCGACTCCGATTTCGCGACGGAGAGCACCTGGGAGGGGTATACGCTGCGGTGCCCGGTCATCAGGAAGCTGATGACGCAGGCCACGGTGGCATAGGGCGCGATGGTCGGCCCGAACAATTCCATGGCGAGGATGCTCGCCGCGATGGGAGTGTTGGCGGAACCGGCCAGGACCCCGACCATGCCGATGGCGGCGAAGGTCGCCGTGTTCAGCCCCAGGACGGAAGCGAAAGCCGTTCCGGAGGACGCCCCCACGAAGAAGATCGGGGTCACGATGCCGCCGCTGCCCCCGAAATTCAAGGTGATGGACGTGAACACCGGCTTCAGCAGGAAGGCGTACCAGGGCACATGGGTCCCGTTCAGGCAGGCCTCGACGGTCTCCAGCCCCAGTCCCAGATAGCGGGTGGAGCAGAGCAGCGCCAGCAGCACCAGGGCGCCGCCGCCCGCGGCCCCTTTCAGGGGTTCCCAGATCCGCAGCCGCGCTGAAAGCTTCGCGCCCAGTTTCATCGTCTCGATGAGCAGCATCGAACAGAGCCCGAAGAAGACTCCCGCAAGGATGACCTGGAGGAAGAAACCCTCGGTGAAAACGGGCACGACCTTGACCGGGTGATAGAAGTAGTGGATCCCCAGGGCCGATGAGACGTGGTAGGCGGTGATCCCGGCGATGAACGAGGGAAGCAGGACCTCATAGAGGATGGCGCCCACGAACAGCACTTCCACCCCGAAGATGGAACCCGCGATCGGAGTGCCGAACACCAGGGCGAACCCCGCGCTGATGCCGCAGATGACCAGCTTCCTGCGGTCGTGTTCGCTGAACTTCAGGAACCCCGCCAGCATCGAGGCGATCCCGGCCCCGATCTGGGCGCAGGGGCCTTCCTTGCCGGCCGAACCGCCCGCCCACAGGGTGATGAGGGTCGCCGCCAGCTTGACCGGGACCACCGCGGGCTTGATCCTGGCGCCATGCTTGTGGACGGCTTCGATGACCTTCTCGGTCCCGTGCCCCTGGGCGTCGGGGGCGAGGTACTTGACCATCAGCGCGCTCAGGAACAGGGCGGCCGGAAGCAGGAGGAAGGCATAGGGATGGTTCTGGGCGCCGGCGATGCCCCAGGCCAGGGCCTTGAGGAACCAGGTGACCACCACCCCGATCAGGGCGCCCAGGCCCGTCGCCAGGACCACCCATTTGATGATGCTGATGAACAGGATGGACTCTTCCGCCAACCGTCGCTGCATCGTTACGACCCCTTTGCCAGAAGGTCCAGCTGATGTTTTTCAAAAACCCTACGAGCCTATCTGTTACCGGGAAACATCGGATGGGTCCGTTGAGAAGTTCGCTGCAAAGATAACTGTTAAATATTGCTTTGCAACACAAATTTCGATATGTGGACGTGCTTCAGGATGAATCTCCAACTTGTCACATCACCGGGCGGACCTGCACCCCAATCCCGTTGGAGCCATCCTCCACTCAAGCAGGAATGATGAGCACAACCCGGGCAGAGCCCTGCCCGGAGCGTGGCGAGCGCGATCGCCCCCCCGCGGGGCGCCCACCAACCCCAGGGTCCCGCGGACCCTGACATGGCCTTCGGCCCGGGAGAACGATATGAAGATCAGGCAGACACCTTTGACGACCCTGCTGATCAGCGGGGCGCTCCTTGCCGGCGCCGGTCCCGCCCTTTCCGCAAGGGAGGCGGGCACGGTCTACACGGAGTCCAATGCCGGCACCGGCAACCAGGTCCTGGTGTTCCACCGCGCCTGGGACGGCACCCTGACCCCCGCCGGCGCCGTGGCCTCGGGCGGCATGGGCACGGGCGCGCCCCTGGCCTCCCAGGGCGCCGTGGCCCTGGGCGGCGATGGCGACTGGCTGTTCGCGGTGAACGCGGGAAGCGATTCCATCTCCTCCTTCAGGGTGACTGGCGGCGGCCTCGAACTGGCGGCCACGGCCGGTTCGGGCGGCACCACCCCGGTGAGCCTCGCGGTCAGCGGCCACCTGCTCTATGTCCTCAACCAGGGCGGCACCGGCAACATCGCCGGGTTCTGGGTCGGCGACCACGGTGAACTGGAGATGATCCCCGGATCCTCGCGGCCCCTCAGCTCCGCCAGCGCCAGCGCGGAGGAGGTGGGCTTCAGTCCCGACCAGAGCACGCTCCTGGTCACCGAGAAGGCGACCCAGATCATCGACACCTACAAGGTGAGGGCCAACGGCCGGGTCACCGGGCCCACCCTCCAGCCCTCCCACGGCGCCGGCCCCTACGGGTTCACCTTCACGGGGTGGAACGAGTTGCTCGTGACGGAAGCCGCCGTCAATTCCGTCTCCTCCTACGACCTGGAGCACGGCACGCTGGCGCTCGACAGCCCCAGCGTGCCCAGCCAGGGCGCGGCGCCCTGCTGGATCGCGGCCACCCCGGACGGCCGGTTCGCCTACGCCGCCAACGCCCACATCGGCACAATCGCCGGTTTCGGCGTGGGAAGGCATGGCGCGCTCACCTTCCTGGGCCTGACGACGACCCCGAGCATCCCCCTGCTCGACCTGGCCGCGGCCGGCGACGATCTCTACGCCCTGGCGGAAGGCACGAACCAGATCCTCGAATACGAGGTGGGCGAGGATGGCGGCTTGACAGAGATCGGCCAGGAGGGCAGCATTCCCGCGTCAGCGGCGGGACTCGTGGCCCAGTGACCCGAAGTCCCGGAATCCTTGGAAAGCAGAATCGCCCCCGGTGGTATGCCCCATGAACATGGCCATCGACTTCCCCACCCTGGAACATCGCCGCCTCGAGGAGGCGCGCGGCGGCCAACAGCCGTGGCGGCTATGGGGGGCCTACCTCAGCGAGCGGCAGTGGGGAACGGTCCGGGAGGACTACAGCCGGGACGGCACGGCATGGGACTCCTTCACCCATGAGCAGGCCCGCAGCCGTGCCTACCGCTGGGGCGAGGACGGCATCGCCGGATTCTGCGACAGCGGGCAGCGGCTCTGCCTTGCCCTCGCCCTGTGGAACGGGCGCGACCGGATCCTCAAGGAGCGCCTGTTCGGGCTCACCAACGCCCAGGGCAATCACGGCGAGGACGTGAAGGAACTCTACTACTACCTTGACGGCACCCCCACCCACTCCTACATGAAGATGCTGTACAAGTACCCGCAGCGGGCGTTCCCGTACGCAGGATCTGGTGGCGGAGAACGGCCGCCGCGGCGCCCTGGATCCGGAGTACGAGCTGCTCGACACCGGCCTTTTCGACGACGACCGCTACTGGGACGTGTTCGTGGAATACGCCAAGGACGGCCCGCGCGACCTCCTGATGCGCATCACCGCCGTCAACCGGGGCCCGGACCCGGCGGAACTGCACATCCTGCCGCAGATCTGGTTCCGGAACACCTGGTCCTGGGGCCACCCGTCGCCCGTTCCGGAACTCAGGGCCGTCGATGGCGGCAGCCTCATGGCCCGCCATGCGCAGACTGGGCGAGTACCTCTTCCGCGCCGACGGCGAAGGCGAACTCCTGTTCACCCACAACGAAAGCAACGCGCCCCTGCTCTGGGGCGCCGAAGCGCCCGGCCCCTTCAAGGACGCCTTTCACGAATTTTTGATCAATGGCCGCAGGGATGCGGTCCATCCGGAACGCATGGGCACCAAGGCGGCCGCCCACCGGCTGGTCCAGGTCGAACCCGGAGCGCAGGCCGTGGTGCGCGTGCGCCTGAGCGCCGGCGGGTTGCCGGAAAACCGCTTCGACGAGGTCCTGCGCCTGCGCCGACTGGAAGCCGATGCCTTCTACCGGGACCTGCAGCATGAGGTCGAGGACCCCGATGCCCGGCTGGTGCAGCGGCAGGCCTTCGCCGGCATGGTCTGGAGCCAGCAGTTCTTCTACCTGGACATGCCCCAGTGGCTCCATGGCGACCCCGCCGGGCCGCCGCCGCCGGAACCGCGCAAGCGCGGCCGCAACGCCGAATGGGCCCACCTCAACAACGCCGACGTCATCTCCATGCCCGACAAGTGGGAATACCCCTGGTACGCCGCCTGGGACCTGGGGTTCCACGCCGTGGCGCTCGCCGCCATGGACCCCGAGTTCGCCAAGGAGCAACTGGTGCTCATCACCCGCGAGTGGTACATGCACCCCAACGGCCAGCTGCCGGCCTACGAGTGGGCTTTCGGCGACGTCAACCCGCCGGTGCACGGATGGGCCGCCTGGCGCGTGTTCCAGATCGACCGCAAGCACCGCCGCCGCGCGCACCCGGACGACCCCGGCGACCTGGCGTTCCTGGAGCGGGTCTTCCACAAGCTCATGCTCAACTTCACCTGGTGGGTCAACCGCAAGGATTCCGAGGGGCGCAACATCTTCCAGGGCGGCTTCCTCGGCCTGGACAACATCGGCGTGTTCGACCGCAGCGCGCCGCTGCCCGCCCTGGGCCGCATCAACCAGTCCGACTGCACCGGCTGGATGGCCATGTACTGCCTGAACCTCATGCGCATGGCCCTGGAACTGGCCCTGCACAACCATGTCTACGAGGACATCGCGACCAAGTTCTTCGAGCACTTCCTCCAGATCGCCGGCGCCATGACCCGCGCCGGCGGCCAGGACCACGGCCTGTGGGACGACCAGGACGGCTTCTTCTACGACGTGCTCGAGCAGCCCGGGCAGCCGATGATCCCGCTGCGGGTCCGCTCCATGGTCGGGCTGATCCCCCTGTTCGCGGTGGAGACCCTGGAGCCCGCGCTGCTCGACAAGGTCCCCGGCTTCAAGGGGCGCCTGGAATGGTTCCTCGAGCTACCGCCCCGACCTCGCGGGCCTGGTCTCGCGCTGGCAGGAGCCGGGCCTGGGCGAACGCCGGCTGCTGTCCCTGCTGCGCGGCAGCCGCATGAAGAAACTGCTCCGGCGCATGCTGGACGAAAGCGAATTCCTGTCGGACTACGGGGTGCGCGCCCTGTCCCGCTACCACCGGGAACACCCCTACACCTTCCACTGGAACGGCCACGCGATGCGGGTGAACTACAACCCCGGCGAATCGGACTGCGGGGTGTTCGGCGGCAATTCCAACTGGCGCGGACCCGTCTGGTTCCCGGTCAACTACCTGATCATCGAATCCCTGCAGAAGTTCCACCACTACTACGGGGACGATTTCCGCATCGAGTGCCCCACCGGCTCCGGACGGTTCCTGACCATCGCCGGGGTGGCCGATGAGCTGTCGGCGCGGCTGCGGCGGATCTTCCTGCGGGGCCCGGACGGGCGCCGGCCGGTGGCGGGCGACAGCCCCAAGCTGCGGGATCCCCATTTCCGCGACCTCATCCTGTTCTACGAGTATTTCCATGGCGACGACGGGCGCGGCGTCGGCGCCTCCCACCAGACCGGCTGGACCGGCCTGGTCGCCAAGCTCATCCAGCCCCGGTCCACCGCCCACGCGGAGGAGGAAGAAAGGAAGCATTCCGTTTCCGGGGCCGGGGGATGACGGCGGGGCCGCGCGCGGGGAGGGGTCGGACGATGAACCGGTTTGCCAGGCGAGGGATCCTTGGAGGCGCCGCCGGGACGCTGGCCGGCGCCGTTCTCGCGCTCGCCCTGCCTCAGCCCCTCTGGGGCTTCCCGCTCGGCCTGGCGATCGGGGCGGTCTATGCCATCGCGACCCTGCCCACCCGCGAGGGCTACGGGGACCGGCTCATGTCCGGAGGCGCCCTGGGGATCCCCCTCTGGGGCCTGTGCAGCGTGATCGCCATCCCGGTGCTGTCCGGGGAGCTGCCCCAGTGGGGGGCGGAGCAGATGCGCGGCCATTTCCCGGCGCTGGTGGGCTGGATCCCCTACGGCGCCGCGCTGGCCCTTCTGGTGAAGGCCCTTGATCGCCTCGCCGCCGCGAGGTTCGGCCCGGAGGCCCGGCCGGCGCCGCCGGACCCGGAACCGGTGCGCAACATCCTCATCCTGGGCGGCGGATTCGCCGGCATGCGCACGGCGGCGTGCCTGGAGGACGAGTTCCAGGGCGACCCTTCGGTCGCCATCACCCTCGTGAGCGAAACCAACGCCCTGCTGTTCACGCCGATGCTGGCCGAGGTGGCCGGCAGCAGCCTGGAACCGAGCCACATCAGCACCCCGCTGAGGAGCAGCCTGCACCGCACGGCCTTCATCCGCGGGCGCGTCCGGGACATCGACCTGGAACGCCGGGTGGTGCAGCTGGTGGACCCCGAAGCCGGCGGCGAAGCGCCCCGGCCGCTGGCCTACGACCACCTGGTCCTGGCGCTGGGGGCCGTCTCCAACTACCTGGGCATGGCCGACGTGGAAAAGCTCGCCTTCAACTTCAAGACCCTGCTGGACGCCATCCGCATCCGCAACCACGTCATCGAGATGTTCGAGCGCGCCGACCGCGAGCCCGATCCCGCCGTGCGGGCGCCGATGCTCACCTTCGTGGTCGCGGGCGGCGGCTTCGCCGGGGTGGAGCTGGCGGGCGCCGTCAACGATTTCGCCCACGGCATCCTGGCCGACTATCCCAGCCTGCGCGAGCCCGAGCTGCGCACGGTCCTGGTGCACTCCCGAGACCGCATCCTGCCCGAGCTGAGCGAATCCCTGGCGCGCTACGCCCTGCGCAAGATGGAGGAACGGGGCATCCAGTTCCGCCTGAACACCCGGCTCACCGGCGCGGAGCCGGGCAGGGTCCTGCTGGGCGACAGCGCCATCCCCGCCGAGACCCTGGTGTGGACCGCCGGCACGGCGCCCAACCCGCTGCTGAAGGCGCTCCCGGTGGAAAAGGACAAGCGCGGCGCCGTCGTGGTGGACAGCACCATGGCGGTGCCCGGCCATCCCGGCGTATGGGCCCTGGGCGACTGCGCGGCGCTCACCGACGCCAGGCGCGGCACCGCCTGTCCGCCCACCGCCCAGTACGCCCTCAGGGAAGCGCAGGCCCTGGCCGCCAACCTCCACGCGGCATGCAAGGGCCGCCCGGGCCGGCCCTTCCATTTCGATTCGCTGGGCGCGTTGTGCGTGGTGGGGTTCCAGACCGCCTGCGCGGAGCTGACCGTGCCGTTCGCCCGCTCCCGGTCCATCCGCTTCTCGGGACTGCTCGCCTGGCTGATGTGGCGCGGCATCTACCTCGCCAAGCTGCCCGGCGCCGAGCGCAAGACCCGCGTGCTGATCGACTGGGCGATCGAACTGTTCTTCCCCCGCGATATCGTGCAGACCATCGACCTCAAATGACCTCGAACAGGGCGGACCCATGAACGCCGATCCATCCATTCCGGCCACCTGCAGCGCCCGACGCGCCTGGATCGGGGCGGCGGCGGGCCTCCTGGGCGGGCTGGCCGGGTCCGCCGCGCTGGGCGCCCCTTTGTTCCCGGGCTGCCTCCTGGGCGCGGTCCTGGGCCTCGGGTTCGGGCTGGGGTTCGGGGCGCGCGCCCACAGCCCGGGGGCCGGACTGATCTGGGGCCTGGCCTTCGCGCTGCTGGGCTGGGTGGTGCTCGCCGCCGCGGCCGGTGCGACCCGCGCCGTCGGCATGATGCAGGATGCCCGGGCGCGCTTTCCCGAACTGGTCGCCGCCCTCATCTGCTTCGGCCTGCCGGTGGGGCTGGCCCTGGGCATCCTGGGCAGCTTCCAGCCCGGGGAGGGCCGGTACAACTGGGGACGGTCCCTGGTGGCCGGCGGGCTCGCCGGCCTCCTGAGCAGCCTGATCTTCAGCCAATGGATGATCGCAGGGGATTACTTTCCGCTCATTGCCTGTCTCGACCGGGTGTCCCACCCCATCTCCCTGCATTTCATCATGGCCCTGATCATCGGCACCTCCTTCGGGGCGCTGTTCCAGCGGGACGTCCGGAGCTACGGTTCGGCCATGGGCTGGGGGCTGGGTTACGGCATCCTGTGGTGGTTCTTCGGGCAGCTGACCCTGCTGCCCGCCATGGCCGGGCAGCGCCTGGACTGGACCGCCGACAACGGCAGCCAGCTTTTCGGCTCCCTGGTGGGGCACATCCTCTACGGTTTGATCCTGGGCGTGGTCTACGCCAGCCTGGACCGGATCTGGGTGCGGCTCATGATCCAGTCGGACCCCCTGCGCCGGGAGCGGGAAGGGCCGGGGTTCCGATTCCTGCGTTCGCTCCAGTGGGGCGCCCTGGCGGGTCTGGCGGGCGGGCTGGTCTCGAGCCCGGTCATGCTCGCCACCGGCATCCTGCCGCACACCGCCGGGCTGGGCAGCACCTTCTCGACCCTCCTGGGGTTCCTGCTCCACCTCCTGATCAGCGCGGTGCTGGGCATGGGCTACGGGCTGCTGTTCCGGCACGAAGCCCCCACCCTGGAATGGGGGGTGCTCTGGGGCAACACCTTCGGCATGATCTGGTGGTACCTCGGGCCCATGACCCTGCTGCCCCTGCTCCTCACCGGGCAGTGCGACTGGCGCGGCGCCGCGGCTTCGCAGCTGCTGCCTTCGCTCATCGGGCACCTGATCTACGGCGGCGTCACCGCATGGGTTTTCTTCCTGCTCGAGCGGCGCTACACCCGCTGGCTGATGGCGGATCCCAAATCGGCCGCCGGAGAGCTGCGTCGCCTGCGGCCGGTGGGGACCCCGGCGCCGGCCCTGTGGCTGTTCGCCCTGGGGCTGGGCATCCTGCTCCCGATCCTGCTTGGATGACACCATGAACACCACCTTCGCCTTCGACGTTTATGGCACCCTGATCGACACCCATGGGGTGATCGACGCCCTTGAACCCATGCTTGGCCCCCGGGCGGCAGGCTTCTCGCAGGCCTGGCGCGACAAGCAGCTGGAGTATTCCTTCCGCCGCGGGCTGATGCGGCAATACGCGCCCTTTTCGGTGTGCACCGGCCAAGCGCTGGATTACACCTGCGCCCGGTTCGGGCTTGAGCTGGACCCGGCGGACCGGATGCGGTTGCTGGATGCGTACGGCACCCTGCCCGCGTTCGCGGACGCGCCGGAGGCTTTGTCCCTGGCCCGGAGTGCCGGTTTCAGGATGTTCGCCTTCTCCAACGGCAAGGCCGAGGCGGTCGACTCCCTCTTGACCCAGGCGGGCCTCCGGGATTTCTTCCTGGATGTGGTGAGCGTCGACGAAGTGAAGTCCTTCAAGCCGGATCCTGCGGTGTACGCCCACTTCCTGAGGCGATCGGGCGCCGTGGGAACAGATGCCTGGTTGATTTCGGGCAATCCCTTCGACGTGATCGGAGCCATGGCTGCCGGAATGCGCGCGGCATGGGTCAGGCGCACGCCAGAGGCATTGTTCGACCCGTGGGAGATCGAACCGGACCTTACGGTCCACCATCTGTCCGACCTGGCATCCAGGATTTCGTCCAAGTTTATTTGAGTTGCAAATCAAATTTTTTGAACTACCGTGTCTCCCAGAAGCCCCACCGTCTCCTCTTCGCGTTCGGGTGGGTGGGGATTGAAATCCTTGGACGTCACTCCAGCAGGGGTGGGGTTGGGTTCTTTCGCCTTTCAGGGGCAGAAACGGACCGGGAATAGGCTTTGATCCGGCCCGTTCCAGGCCGCCGACGATGGTGTCCCGCCATGCGGATCCTCCCGTGGGGCGAAGGCGAAACGGAAGGCAGGTACTAACTTTATTCATTTCAAGGGGAATCAGCGATGCATGCCCTGACGCTCTACGGGACACCGGAAGACGGGATCAAGATCGAAGGTGATTTCCAGGAGGAGTTGGATGCCTTTGCCGTGGAAGAGGGCGCCTACCTGGCGATAAGCGATGGGACCCTGCTGACCATTGGCATTGACGGACGTGGCGTATGGCGGATCGGTGACGTGGCGCTCGGACCCGGCACCACGCTGGAGAAGGTGGACGGCACCTTGGACTCCGGAAAGGAATCGGATACGGTGACGCTCAGGAACCCGGGGTCGACCTTCCAGTGGGTTCTCATGGGATCCACCCTGGCCGGTTCCCTTGAAGGTTCGGAAAGCGGAGCCCAGTGACTGCAGTGGGTGGATTTCGGGAAATGTTTTCCCTAAATCGAAAATCTTTGGCACACCTTCAGTGATTCCGGCACCCCAAATCCATGCCTGCGACGACAGGCGCGAGGGAGTCATGAAGATACTGGCCATGATGCTGATGCTGGCACTGCCCATGAGTGCGAAGGGGTTGATCTGGGAGCAGTCCCTGACCGCGGCCCAGACCCGCGCCAGGGCCGAGAAGAAGCTGATCCTCCTCGACCTTTGGGCCGAATGGTGCGGTCCGTGCCAGGCCCTCAGACAGAACGTATTCCCCGCTCCCCAGGCCCAGGCCGCGCTGAGCAAGGTCGTCCCCCTGGAGGTCATGGTCGAGACCAGAGCCGGCCAGCGCCAGCCGGAGGGGACGGCCCTCGCCGAGCGCTATGGCCTTCAGGCGTTCCCGAGCCTTTTCCTCCTGGATTCCAAAGGCAGGGTGGTCAGGTCGCATGTGGGTTACCTCACACCCGAGGCGTTATCAAGTTTCATTTCGGGCCGCTAGGCTTGGAGGCTTACTATACCCACGGGTTCTTATGATTTTTATTCGCATCATTTAGGTATTTTTTCTCCATGCGATTCCACAGCCGCCAACCAAAAAGCAATCCTCCAATTGGCCAAATGATGAAGTTCAAGATGAGGTGACGGTTCGACAAAGTATAAGAATTTCTCACCCAACTCATAATTGAAACCACAAAAGCCATCGGGCATCCCCAACCCAGCACCCCACGCATCAGGATGAACCTTCGTTTGCCAGCACGCCTATGCGATTCCCATGGTTGGATCGAAAATAGGCTCCTCATAATACCTCCTTCATAACCATTTTAAGGAATGCGGATGCCGAAGGGAAAATTCCCCAAAGATTGGCTTGGTCGCTCTATCGCTGATTGGGGGGGCGGGTAATGACCTTGGTTTTTAATATTAAGAATTTTTCGCACTTAGATTTTATGGGGAACATTGGTTTTTGAATACGCATCTTGAATGTGCCATGGAAGAGTCCAGTGGCCGAGTTAACTTATAATCAGTCAATCGGTACAATGCACGGAATGGAGGTTCCCATGACTATGGGGAGAAGAAATTTCTTTTCACTTCAAGACAATGAATTGTTGCAAATTAATGGAGGAATGAACGGGTTGAGCCAACCCTCCACGGCTCACGCCCTGATGGAAGGGTATAAAGGTCTTGATTTAAAATACCTCGGAGGTCAGTTCAAGCCGGTAGGTAATCAAGTAATCGCTGGGGCTGCTGTTGGTCTCTATACAGGCAAATCATTGTCTGCAATAGTTGATGGAGCAGTTGGTGGAGCTATATATGGCTCAACCACAACACTTCTTGATACCGATTTCAGCAAATGGCTGAAACATGAACCACCGAAACCTTCTTGGGCTGATTTTCGACGACTTGACAATAGAAAATAGCCCGTTCAAGAGAACAATTGAAATGAGAATGCCTCCCAAAACCAGAAAGATTAATGAATTAAAATGGGAGCATCTGGCCCTCCCTCAAAGCTGAGTGCCGGGTGTAAATTAAACCCAAGCTGAGCGTCTCTATTAATATCTATTTGAACGTCACTCTAATTGGGTCCAAATGGGTGTATAATTGGGTGTCGTCTGCAGATGGGGGTAAGAGGGTGTCTGTAAATTAACCATATTCCCAAAGGTGCAAGGCCAAAATCGAGACATGAGTTCAGGGGCCAAAGATAGTCGGAAAGGCCATGAGTCCAAGCCGGCATTTTTTTTCATCTCTTTTCATCCCCGTCCATCCCCGTCCATCCCCGGCTAAAATTCTTTTTGTCGAAGTGGGTCAGCCCTCTGGCCCCTCTTCCGGGCTTAGCCCCGGCAGCTTTTAGCGGTGGTTTGGGCCGGGGATGAGACAACATGTATGTGCCGGCCCACCCAGAACGGGTCGGCACTCGGGTGATCTGGGGGCTCTGCCCCCAGACCCCTGGGATTTATCGCCTCCAGCCCAGAAACCCTGAGGAGAACAGCCTGACCGGTCGCGAAAGGGCCGGTTACAACCGGCCCACTTCGTTTCCGGGCCCGAGTCGGCGCTCGGGTCGCATCCCTGCGGAGCCCTGTCTTCCGCTCGGCTGCCCCAAGGATGCAATTTCACCCCTTCCAAGGCAACCCTTCATCGGCCATGAAAGGGCCTGCCCTGGTCAACCGTCGCGGATTAAGCTTCGTGCGGAACACGCGGCCCAGAGCCGTAATTGAGGAGGGCAGGCCATGGGAGTTTACAGCAAGTACGTCGGCATGGATGTCCACAAAGAAACGATCGCCGTCTCGGTGGCAGACGGCATCGGCGGGGAGCCGCGCTATCTGGGTGAGATCCGCAATCGCCCGGAAGCGGTGGCGAAGCTGGTCCGGCAGTTGAAGAAGGAGGGGGTCCGTCTCCTCTTCGGCTACGAAGCCGGCCCCTGCGGGTACGAACTGTACCGCCAGTTGCGGTCCTTGGGGCAGGACTGCCAAGTGGTGGCCCCATCGCTCACCCCGCGAAAGGTGGGGGACCGCATCAAAACGGACCGGCGGGATAGCCTGACCCTGGCCCGGCTGCTTAGGGCCGGGGAGCTCACGGCAATCTGCATCCCGGATCCGTCCCAGGAAGCCTTGCGTGACCTGACCCGGGCGAGGGAAGACCTGAAGCGGATGCAAAAACAGGCTCGGCAACGCTTGCTGTCCTTCCTGCTGCGCCATGGGAAGCGTTTTTCCGGCAAATCCCACTGGACCCAAGCGCACTTTCGCTGGCTCGAGACGGTGAAGTTCGAACACCCGGTCCAACAGATCGTGTTCCAAGAATATGTCGACCTGGTCCAGGCGCTGACCAAGCGGGTCGCGCTCCTCGATGACCAGATCGTGGAGCATGCTGCCCATTCCGCGTTCACCCCAATGATCACGGCATACTCAGCCCTGCGCGGAATCGACCGCCTGGCGGCGACCACCCTGGCGGCAGAGATTGGCGACCCGAGGCGATTCCCGAGCGCTCCCCAGATGTGGTCGTATTTGGGCTTGACCCCCAGTGAGCATTCCAGCGGTCCCAGCCGCTCCCGGGGGCCCATCACCAAGACCGGCAACGGCCACGTGCGCCGGCTTCTCGTGGAAGCGGCCTGGAGCTATCGCCACCCAGCTCGAAAGACGGCGATTCTGCAACGGCGAGCTGAAAAGGCAACCGAAGCGGTCCAAAAGCTCGCTTGGGCCGCCCAAATACGTCTGTGTGGCCGTTACCGATATCTGACTGGGCGAGGCAAGGTGGTCAACAAGGTCTGCACCGCTGTCGCCCGCGAGTTGGTCGGTTTCATCTGGGCAATCGGCCAAACCCTACCCGCTCTCCAGCCCAGCACCTAGAGTGCCGGCCAAGGTGTAGGGATCAACGCAGTGCGTGAGCAGCAGAACGGACCCCGGTGGGAGAACCCTCGGCCCCGTTTTGTCGGCTGGCCGGCAACGACCAGATCCACGCCATAAGCGCGAGGCAGCTCCCCGACGAATCGATTGTCATGCCGGTAACCAACCCGCGAATATCAAACTGATCAACCGTCGAATAGCCGCCCGTTCTGCTCCCCACGCACTGCCCGGACAAAAAGTGTCCTCACCCCCTTGACGGGCACATACATATCAACGGGGATCAACGGGGATGAAGAAGGATAAAGGCCGAAGGGGCTTTCCATCGCCATGCCAAGTGCAGGGGAGTGACGGCTGGCCTTTTTAAGCGCATTCCCTTGATCAGGGTTCGGCGAGCGTGGCCACCTGAATCAGCGCAGGACGGGCTTGGCCGTCTGGTTCGAATGGCGTTGAGGCGATCTCGACCGGCAAACCTGCATTCCCGGCCTCACGCACCAAGGTCCGCCAGTCGCGTCAGGTATGCTTGCGGCGAAAAGACTTCAACCCCTGAGCAGACCTCCGGCGGGAAATGTTTGAGGTTCCCGGTCACGATAGCGGCTCCCGACCCTTTGGCGGCGGCGAGGAACACCTCGTCCTTGGGATCCGGGAGGGCCAGGGGCCAGGCCTGGGGGTCCACCGGAAGACGAGCGGACATGCCCAGGAGCCGGTCCAGCCAGCCAGGGGGAAATCCGGCCTTCGCGAACTTCGGCCGATGCATGACGTCCAGGTATTCCCGGAGAATGCCGGGACAGATCATCAAGGACAACTCCCGCCTGAGCGCCAGGTCCACGATGCGTGCGGGCGGGCCCTGGGTGAGGCCGGCCGAGACGAGGATGTTGGTGTCCAGGACGACCAGCCGGTTCAAGCGGATCTCCGCTTCCCGGGCGCCTTGGTCTCCTTCCTGCTGGCGGCGATTTCCGCATCGATCTCATCCATGGTCATGTCGGCGAGACCGGCCGCCTCGGCGCGCCGCCAGGACTCACGCATCGCTGCGAGCGCCATCGCGGTCTTCAACTCCTCCTCCTGGACCTCCATCGCTTCGGGCGCCACCGGAATCAGGAAATAGACAGGCCCCTGGCGGCTCGACAGCACCACCGCCTCTCCAGACTGCATCTTGCCCAGGGCCTTGGCGCCCTGGAGTCGGAAATCACGGAATGAAATCTGGCGCATGGGAGGCTCCTTCCTTTACCGATTGTAGTCAAATCGTTAACAATTGCCAGGGCCCCTGGAATGAACCGATATTGGTCCTGAATTGAATTCATGGCTGTACGGCGAGTTCCGGGCCCAATTGACGCTTGGCTCCGGTGGTTCAGGGCTGGAAGGTCCGCTCCCCGTCATCCCGCCACAGGCTGAACCCGCCCAGGAACGCATTCGCGTTCGTCCCGAGCCGCACCCCCGGCGGGAGATCGGCGAGGCGCGCGGCGTTGCCGCCGCCGATCACCACCGAATCCGGCTCCAGCGCGGTCCTGAACAGTTCCACCACGGCCAGGACATGCTTGCGCCATTTGGCCTCGCCCATGCGCTTCAGGCCGGCCAGGCCGAGGTAGTCCTCGTAGGTGCGGCCCTTCCGGTAGGGCAGGTGGGCCAGTTCCATGGGCTGGAGCCGGCCGTCCACGACCAGGGCCGAGCCCAGGCCCGTGCCCAGCCCGAGGAACAGCATGCGGCCCCCCCCGTAGCTGCCCAGGGCCTGCATGGCCGCGTCGTTGACCAGTTTCACGGGCAGGCCGAAAGCCGATGCGAAATCGAAACCGACCCAGCCGGGGCCCAGGTTCGTCGGTTCGGCGGCGATGCGGCCGCGCGCCACCACGCCGGGATAGCCGATGGAGATGGCGCCGTAGTCCCAGCCGGAGGCCGCGGCCCGCACCTGCTCACCCATGCGCGCCGGGGTCATGCCGGGACCGGAGACGAACCTGCGCGGCTCGGTCTGTCCGGAAACGAGCATCTTGACGTGGGTTCCCCCCACATCGAGGACCAGGATGTTCATGCGACCACCTCAGGGTCGGCCCACCCGCCCACGCCGGCGGTCATGGCCTCGGCCTCGGCCGGGCCCCAGGTGCCGGGCTCGTAGGGGTGGACCGGGTCGGTCCCGCCGAGCACGGCCTCGACCACGGCCCAGGCCGCCTCCACCGCGTCCTGGCGGGAGAAGAGGGTCGGATCCCCCTGGAGCGCGTCCCCGAGCAGGCGCTCGTACGCGCTCATCTCATCCCCGCCGGGGTGGTGCACCAGGGAGAGTTCGGTGGGCTCGCCCACCATCTCGCCTCCGGGCTTCTTGACCCGCGCCCCCAGGGCGATGCTCAGCTCGGGGTTGAGGCGCAGCCGGAGGTGGTTGCCGATGCCCGGTGCCAGGCGGGTCAGGGGCGGGCGCTTGAGCTTGACCATGACTTCGGTGGCGGTCACCGGCAGGCACTTGCCCGCCCTGATGAAGAAGGGGACGCCCTCCCAGCGCCAGGATGCGATCTCCAGGCGCAGCGCGGCGTAGGTCTCCACCCGGGAATCCGCGGCCACCCCGCGCTCGTCCCGGTAGCCCCGGAACTGGCCGCGGACCACGTCCGCGGGCGCCAGCGGCCGGATCTGGCGGAACACCTTGACCAGTTCGTCCCTGACGGCGTCCCGGTAGGTGGTGGCCGGGGGTTCCATGGCGAGGAAGCCGACCACCTGCATCAGGTGGTTCTGCATGACGTCCCTGATGGCGCCGGCCTCCTCGTAGAAGCCGCCGCGGCCCTGGACCCCGAAGTCCTCGGCCATGGTGATCTGGACGCTCTCCACGTAGTTCCGGTTCCAGATGGGCTCGAGGAACGTGTTGGCGAAGCGGAAGACGATGAGGTTCTGCACGGCTTCCTTGCCGAGGAAATGATCGATGCGGAAGACGTTGTCCTCGTCGAAGACGGTGTGGATGGTGTCGCTCAGGCTCCGGGCCGAGGCGAGGTCCCGGCCGAAGGGCTTTTCGACGATCACCCGCTCGTCGCGGGAACGGCCCCCTGCCCCCAGGTGCTCGATGACCACCGGGAACATGCTCGGCGGGATGGCCAGGTAGTGGAGCGGACGGGTGGCGCCGTCCAGCTGGCGGCGCAGGTCGGCGAAGGTCTCCGGGGCGTGGTAATCGCCGTCGACGTAGCGCAGGAGCGACAACAGCTTCGGGAAGGCCACCGGGTCCACCCCGCCGCCGTGCTCTTCCAGGCTCGCCCGGGCGCGTTCCCGGAGCTGCTCGAGGGTGGTGCCCGCCCAGGCCACGCCGATGATGGGCACCGCCAGGCGGCCGCTGCGGATCATGGCCTGGAGCGCGGGGAAGATCTTCTTGTAGGCCAGGTCGCCGGTGGCGCCGAAGAAGACGAAGGCATCCGAGGGCTGTGGCTGGTTCATCGCTTGCCTCCAGGAGAAGGGGTGGGCGGGACGACCGCCGCGGCGAAATCGCGGCCCTCCCAGCGCTCGGCCAGGGGCCAGTAGAAGGTGAAGACCACCTGTTCGCCGGCGGCCGGGGGCAGGTCCGCCACGTGCAGCCCCAGGCCGGTGTCCCGGGTCGGGGCGTCCAGCACCGTGCGCCAGCCGTCCGGGCTCCAGTGCACCACGGCGGGGGCGAGCACCTCCAGGCGCAGGCGCTGGCCGGCGGGGACCGCCGAAAGCCGGTGGTTGAAGCGCCAGCAGGCGAAGGGCGCGCCTTCCCTGCGAACCTGGTAGCGCTCCACCGCCTGGGGCGGCAGGTCGAAGACCCGGCCGTCAGCCAGGGAACGGCAGAGCTTCAGATACTCCGAGTGGGCCCACACCAGCGGCATGGCCGACCCGGAAGGCTTCCCGAAGAACAGCTCGCGTTCCGGGACGTCCGCGGCGTCCCAGACCTGCTCGGGCAGCAGGCCGCCTTCGTTGGCGCAGCGGGAGAGCGTCGCCAGGAGGGCTTCGGCCTCGTCCCGCCGGCCGGCGGCGAGTTCGTAGTGGGCGCGCTCGCCGGTCAGGAGCGGCCACGGCCGCCCGATGCCGGTGCCGTCGAAGGCGCTGCCGTCCTCGTGCTCGCCGTAGCCGTCGCCGTTGTAGCGGCGCCAGAGCGGGCCGCCGGGCGTTTCGGTCTTCAGGAGGGAGTCGATGACCTTGACCGTGTTCAGGATGCGCGGGTCGTCCGCGGCGCGCAGGCCGAACCGGACCAGGGCCAGGGCGTCGGGGCTGACGAGGTGGCCGGCGGTCGCGCAGCCCTGGTCCGGGGGGCGGTTCTTGATGGGCACGAAGCCGCTGGCCGGCGAGGCGGATTCCGCCGCGTCCGGGGCCGAGATCCGCACGTAGTAGCCCTCCACGCCCACGGCGCGGGCCAGGTCGGTGTCCGTCACGTAGGTCCAGCGCTCGATCCCGGCGTTCCAGCCATCGGCGGTCTCCCGCAGGTACGGCGCGAGGGCCGGTTCGAACCGGTCCGCCAGGTCCGCCGCGGCCAGGAGCGCCGCCACCTCCACCGCCAGGGTGAAGGGCGAATAGCCCGGATCCTCCTCCCAGCGGTCCTGGGGGGTCACCGGGCCGTTGCGCGCGAGGAAACCGGCGGCGCGCCGGACCATGGGCCACAGCCGTTCCAGTTCGCCGGGCGCGAGCCCGCCGGTCCGGTCCGCCAGATCCACCAGCAGGATCGGGAAGCCGGTCTCGTCCATCTGCACCCCGTCCCAGTAGGGCGTGCCGTCCAGCCACATGTTCTGGGGCCAGTGCCCGTCGGGCTCCTGGGTGACGGCCAGGTAGCGCAGCGCCCGCAGGCCTTCCTCACGGGCGCCCGCCGCGAGCAGACCGCCGGCGCTCTCCACCAGGTCCCGCGGCCAGACGAGGTGGTAGCCGCCCAGGTCCCCGTCGCCCTGGGTGGAACCCCAGGGTATGGAGAGGCTGGCGATGATGCCCCCGGGAAGGTGCGAGGACTCGTGGGCGCGCACGACGGCGGTGGAGGTGCGGTACAGGTCCCGGCACCCGGGAAGCGCGCGCCCCAGCGGCAGCAGCGTGCGCTGCCAGCCTTCCCAATCGGCCCGGTAGGCCGCCGCCGACCCGTCGTAGTCCCAGAGGCTCGCGGCGGCGCGATGGGCCGCTTCGCTGAAGGTACGCCCGAAGCCCAGCGCCAGGACGAAGCGCCCCTCCGCGGCCGCCAGATCGATCTCCCCGGTGAGGGCGACGTTGCCGTTCTCCGCCCGCCGGTATTCCCACGCCATGCGCTGGTGCCGGTCCAGGTCGCGCCAGCCGTCGGAGACGCCCGCGAAGCCGGCGGAACGCCTGGCCCAGCCCGCGGAGCAGGCCAGCGCCAGGGCCGTGCCGTCCCGCTCGGCGAAGAGCATGGGCCGCCCCTTCACCTCGCCCACCCAGCCGGTGTTGCCGGCGCCCGCGTTGCCCAGGTGCGGCGCCAGCAGCGCGAACAGGGCGAATTCGTCCATCCGGCCCCGGAGCGGGATGAAGCGGATCCGCTGGAGGACCACCTCGCGGTTGGGATCCGCCAGGATCTCCTTTTCGATGCGGTAGCGGCCCTCGGGGCAGGTGTTCACGAGGCGGTAGCCCGGCACGCCGTCGGCCATGGGGGCGATCTCGTGAAGGGCATGCCGCTTCTCTTCGGAGAGGAACCCGCCGCGGCCGGTGACGATCAGCCCCAGGTCGCGGATGCAGGCCTGGTCGATGCGCGGGTAGTAGACCTCGTTGAGGATGCCGTGGCTGAGGGTGAACCAGACCCGCCCGTGGGGCCGCAGGGAAGTGCCCACGCCGCTCTTGGCGCTGGTGGTCCAGCGCGGCTCGATGCCGGGCCAGCCCGGCGCGAAGAAGGCATCCGGGAGGCCGGTCACCGGCCCTCCCGGGTCGTATCCAATGGGTTGGGGGCTTCCGTGCCGTGGGCGGGTCGCATGCCGCATCCTCCTTCCGGGACGGCGCAACCGTTCTCAGCTCTCCTTCCGGATGAGCTTGCCCAGGGCTTCCCTGCCCGGATCCAGGAGCGCGTGGACCCTGGCGTGGTTGACCTCCGCGACGATGATCTGGCCCACTTCCTGGCCGACGTCCGAGAACAGCCCCTGGTCGCGCATCTTGCCGGCCTGGTACTGGTTGTCCTCGGTGGGGGTGACGTAGTGGACGAAATCCGCCTTGTAGCGGTGGATCAGGAACAGGTGGACCAGGGTCATCAGCCGCTTCTTGCGCAGCTTTTCGGCGAAGGTGTTCTGGTCGCGCACGGACAGGATGCTCCGGCCCCGGCGGTCGTGGATGGGCGCGAAGACGAGGTTGGCGTACTTCTCCCCGCCCTTGCCGGTGATGGTCAGTTCCAGCAGCTCGGATCCGGCCCGGTGCGGCAGCAGGGTGACCCCGAGGGGCTCCCGGATGTCGTTCTGCTCGCGCCAGAGCGCCAGCCAGTCCTCCAGGACCTTCTTGGGCACTTCGGTCTGGACCAGGTGCTGGTGCTGGGTCGAGCCCTTGCCCATGGCCTTGGTCATCGCGGTCCGGCCCGAGGATGCGGCCAGGGCCGCGTCCAGCCGGGGCCCGCCGACCAGGGTCTGGGGCGTCCGGTAGGGCGATTCCAGCAGCCGGAACTTGCGCTGGAGATGGGCCAGGGCGAGCATGCCGTCCTGGCGCAGGGCGGTAGCGAAATCCTCCGCGGCCAGGCCGTCGATCTGGTGCCCGCCATAGGTGATGAAGTTGAAGACGAAGCCCAGCTTGCCGAGCTCCTCGGGGAAATGGCGCATGTCGTCCTCGCTCATCCCGGTGGAATCCCAGCTGAACGAAGGCGACAAGTTGTAGGCGAGCATCTGCTCGGGGTAGACGGCATGGATCGCCTGCGCGAACTGCCGGGCATCGGCCAGGTCGGCCGTCTTGGTCTCCATCCAGAGCAGGTCCGCGTAGGGCGCCGCCGCCAGGGACTTGGCGATGGCGTACGGGATGCCGCCCCGGACCTGGTAGTAGCCCTCGGCGGTCCGGGCCAGTTCGCAGTCCCAGAACACCTCGAGGCCCAGTTCGGCCGCCTTGGCCTGCGCTTCCCAGAGCGAGGCCTTGGCGGCGAAGGCGTTCCACTGCGCCAGGGTGACCGGGAAGGTCTCCCCTTCCGAGATCCGGAATTCCAGCAGCTCGGCCACGGTCTCGCCGAACGTCTCCAGGCCCGCATCGGACACCCAGGCGTCGATGAAGCGGGATTCGACCTGGTCGAACATGGCGTCGAGGTGCACGAAGTCGCCCCGGAGCCAGCCGGCGGCGTTCTCCTTGATCACCGCGGCGAAGCCCATGTGGTCCAGCCAGGCGTCCGCGGCCGCGTACTGGGCTTCGGGGACCTCATAGAGCATGTGGCCGTTGAGCTCGGTGATGCCGAGGCCGTGGAAGCGGCGGTGCAGGGCGAGGATGCAGGTCTTGTAGGGGGGGATCTCCGGATCGGTCACGCCGAGGATGAACGGCTGGTCCCGCTCGTCGCCCCGCCCCTCCAGCAGGTTGGCGGCTTCGGCGTCGGTGCGGGCGACGATGAGGCCCGGGACGCGCATGACGTCGAGCTGGAAGCGGGCCGCGTTGAGCCGCTTGATCTGCTCGTCGGACGGCACCAGCACCTTGCCGCCCTGGTGGCCGCACTTCTTGGTGCCCGGGCGCTGGTCCTCGATGTGGTAGCCGGGAATGCCGGCCTCCACGAAGCGCCGGATGAGGTTGCGCACGTGGGGGTCGCCCCCGTGCCCGGTGTCCGCGTCGGCGATGATGAAGGGGCGATAGTCCACCTCGGGCGTCGCGGCCCGCTGGGAGGCGTTCATCCGGGAGCGCAGGAAGCGCTGGTTGCGGTCCGCCGTCAGCAGGGCGCGGACCAGCCCGGCGGCTTCGTCGGGCACCTGGGAGAGCGGGTAGCTGGCCAGGTCGGGCCCGGGATCCTCGGTCACCGAGCCCTTCGCCGAAGTGGCCCAGCCGCCCAGGTAGATGCCGTCGATGCCCATCCGCTTCATGGCCACCGCCTGCCCCGGGGAGTACGGCCCGAAGGTGGTGATGGACCTGCCGGCGGCGAACAGCTCCCGGAGCCGGGCGTGGAAGGCCTCCGCCGCCTCCCGGGCGACCGTGTGGTCCTGGGCGATGAGGCCGCGCTGCTCGACCACCTGCCGCGCGGAGTAGAGCCGGCGGATCCCCTTGAACCTGGGGAGGTCGAAATACTGCTGGGTGGCCTGAAGGTCCTGCTCGAAGAGGTCCATGGGTCAGCTCCTGCCAGCGGCTTGGCTGCTGCAAGCCGGACGCGCCGATCCTAACCTGGATCCAGGAAATTTAATAGAAATGAGATGGGAATCGCTCGTTTTTTCCTGAATCCGGCCGGTGTTTCGCCTTCGGCTTGACTTGAAGGCGGGATCGCCTCTTAGCGGATCCAAAATCCCATCAGGCGATCCCGAGCCGCCTGAACACCGGGACCTTGATCTGATCCACCAGCAGCGCGAAGACCGCAGCTCCGGCGAGCACCCCTCCCAGCACCGGCAGGGGCAGGGGCGCCATGGCGATGCCGCGGTTGGCCAGGGTGGCCGCGATGAGCAGGTCGGCCGCCGAGGACAGCAGCAGCAGCAGGCTGGGCCGGATCGACCACAGGTGCCCGCGGGTCCGGTTCAGGTAGGTCGTGCCCTGGTTGGCGAACACCAGGACCACGAAGCAGAGGCTGCGCAGGGCGCCCAGGCCGAGCCCCAGGCGGTACTTGCCCAGGGCCAGGACGCCGGCGCAGAACACCAGTTCCATCAGGCCCATGAACACCCCGGCGAGGGTCAGGCTGCCCACCCGCCAGACATTGGGGAGGGGGGAAGGCCGCACGTGGTCCGTCGTGAGGGCCATGCCCAGGAAATCCCCCGTGATCATGATGAGCACCATCAGCATCGGGGTGAGGATGGCGTGCCCGGTCATGGCCAGGCCCAGGGCCAGGAACAGCACTTTCACGATCTTCCCGGTGACCGAGTTCAGGGTGTAGGTGAGGATGCGCTGGAAGGTCACCCGGCCCGCCTTCACCGCGGCCACGGCGCCATCCAGCCCGGGCTTGGTGAGCACGATCCCGGCCGCCGACTTGGCCACGTCCGTGGCCGTGGACACGGCGATCCCCATCTGCGCCTGGCGCAGGGCGGGCGCGTCATTGGCGCCGTCGCCGCACATGCCGACGGTGTGGCCGCCTTTCTGGAATGCCTGCACCAGATGGAATTTGTACTCCGGAAGCACGCCTGCGAAGACCGCGAAATCCTTCGGCTTCAGGTGCCCGGGAATGGGCCCGGCCGGGCAGACCGCGCCGTCCAGCCCCACCTCCCGGGCGATGATCGCGGCCGTGGCCGGCGCATCGCCGGTCACCATGACCATGCTGACTCCCAGCGTCCGCAGTTCCCTGATCAGGTCCGCCGCATCGGCGCGGGGCGGATCGCTCAGCGCGATGACCCCCGCGAGCCGCATGGCAGTGTCCGTGCCTACCGCCACCGCCAGCACCCGGAAGCCCTTGGCTTCCAGTCGCGGTTCGAGGGAGGGGTCGGCCGTTGCCGTTCCGGTGAGCTTCATGACCGACGCGAAGGCCCCCTTCACCACCCGCAAGGTGGCGCCGGCGGCGTCCACGGCGCCAGCTTCGGCCATCCGGGTCGCAGGATCGAAAGGGATGAACTTGACCCGTTCCGGCAGACCCGTGGCGGGCTTCTTTTCGGCGGCCGCGCGGATCGCCTGGTCCACCGGATCCTGGCCGCCCTCGGAACTGGCCAGGGCCGCCAGGCCCAGCAGGCGGGCTTCGTCGAAGCCGGGTTCCGGATGGACCGAGGTCAACGCCAGCTCATTGCGGGTCAAGGTGCCGGTCTTGTCCGTGCAGAGAACGTCCAGGGTCGCCGCCTCGTCCACGGCCGACAGCCGGGTCGGGAGCACGCCCAGGCGCGCCAGTCCGCGCGCCGCCAGCGCCGCCGCCAGGGTGAAGGTGGCGGGCAGCGCCACCGGGATCGACCCCAGGACCGCCGTGAGCACCAGGGGGATGATCTCGGTCACGGGCAGATGGCGGGCATGGGCGTACAGCACCAGCAGGATGATGACCCCGCCGTTGAACAGGACCAGGTTGCGCACCACCTGGACGACGGTCTTCGACTGGGTGCTCTCCGCGTGGGCGGTGCGCACCAGCTCCGCAGTGCGTCCGAACTTGGTGCGCGCCCCGGTGGCGGTGACGGTGGCGACCGCCTCCCCGCGCCGCACCAGGGCCCCCGCGTAGGTCTGCAGGCCCGGCCCGGCCTCGATGGGGACCGATTCCCCGGTGAGCATGGACTGGTCGAGCAGGATCGAGCCTTCGACCAGCTTGACGTCGGCCGATACCACGCCGCCCAGGGACAGCTTCACGCTGTCCCCCGGCACCAGGTCCACCGCGGGCACCGTCTTCCAGGCGCCGTCGCGCCTGACCGAGGCGTTCAGCGCCAGCCTGGATTTCAGGGCGGCCAGGGTGGCCTGAGCCCGTCCCTCCTGGAAGAACCCCAGCGCGGCGTTGAACACCAGGAGCCCGCCGATGACCGCGGCCTCCACATGCTCGCCCAGCACCAGCTGCAGGATGATCGCCGCCTCCAGCATCCACGGCACCGGCGCCCAGAATTTGCCCAGGGCCATGCGCCAGGGCGCCAGTTCGGTGTCCGGCATGGCGTTGGGGCCGAACTTGGCCAGCAGGGTCCGGGCCTCTTCGCTGGTGAGGCCGGAGGGCGGGTCGGGGGTGGTCGGGGGGGAATCGCTCATTTCATAACTTTAAGCTCCAGGTGAAGGCATTGCCCGCAGCCGCCCACCGGCCAGCCCGTGGTTGGAGGCAAGTGCTCAGGAACGAACTGGATGCATTTCCTGTTCCATGTATTGAAAGGCGATAATTCGTAACATTTACGTTTGCCCCGACCAGATCGAGCCGATTCCAGAGGGTTTCACCCGATTCATTGGCCCGTTATCTGCTCTCTGGATTTGACGGCGAGGTAGACGCACACTTGGGCCCCAGCCGAGGACGCCCATGGGCGCGGACAATCGAAATCATTCACCACGGAGGGATCATGAATCTGGGTGGCAAGATCGCGTTGGGGTGCGGCGGGCTTCTGGTGGTGCTGGTGCTGGTGTGCGGTTTAGGGATGATGGGAGCCTACAATTCCCTGAACAGCCTCAGCCAGGCGGTCGATTCCCAGTGGGCGCAGGTGGAGAACGTATACCAGCGCCGTGCCGACCTGGTGCCCAACCTGGTCGAGACCGTGAAGGGGGCCGCCGCCTTCGAAAAGAGCACGTTTCTGGCCGTCGCGGAGGCCCGGGCCAAGGTGGGCCAGGTCAACTCGGCCGGCAAGGCGCCGGTCTCCCCCGAGGCCATGGCCGGCTTCCAGCAGGCCCAGGATGGCCTGGGCTCAGCGCTTTCCCGGCTGCTGGTGGTGGTGGAGAAATACCCCGACCTCAAGGCCACGCAGAATTTCCGCGACCTTCAGGCCCAGCTGGAAGGCACCGAGAACCGCATCGCCGTGGAACGCATGCGCTTCAACGAGGCTGCCCAGGCCTTCAACACCAGGCGCAACAGCTTCCCGACGGTGATCATGGCGGGATTCTTCGGTGACCGGTTCCGGGAGCGTGCCTACTTCAAGGCCCAGCCCGGGGCCGAGACGGCTCCGAAAGTGGCCTTCTAGCCCATCATGCGGCGGATCCTGGCTCTTTTCTGTGTGCTGGCGGGGATGTGGGGCGGGTGGCTCCTGGCCGCCCAGGCGGCCCCGCCGCCTTCGCCCCGGCACTGGGTGACGGACGGCCCGGGCTTCCTCTCCCCGGCGGTGCTGGAGACCCTTGACCGGCGCCTGGAGGCCTACCAGAAAGGCACCGGCCACCAGGTGCTGGTCTGGATCGGCACAACGACCGCCGGCGAGCCCCTGGAGGACTGGACCGTGCGGGCCTTCGCGGCATGGAAGGTCGGCCGCGCGGGCCTGGATGACGGTCTGGTGATCTTCATTTTCACCGGGGACCGCAAGGTCCGCCTGGAAGTGGGCTACGGCCTGGAGGGGCAGGTGCCCGACGCCGTCGCGTCGCGGATCATCCAGGAGACGATCCTGCCCCGGATCAAGGCAGGGGACGCAGACGGGGCCGTCACCGCGGGAGTGGACCGGGTCCTCAAGGTCCTGGGGGGCGACTCCGCCGCCCGCCGGGCGCAGGACACCGGCCAGCCGGGCGGGGCACCGCTTGGGCCGCTGGCCTGGATCCTCATCGGCGTGCTGGGCGTGGGACTCCTGGCCCTGGCCATCTCCCATCCGGGCCTCGCCATCTGGCTGCTTTTCAACCTGATGTCCGGGGGTCGCGGCCGGGGCGGCGGGGGCGGGTGGTCCGGGGGCGGTGGCCGTTCCGGTGGCGGCGGGGCATCCGGATCATGGTGAAGCGCGGAGGGGCGGGATGTTCTACCTGAGCCACAGAAACCTAAGGAAATGCGTGGATGCCCAGCGGGTGGTGCAGGCCATCCGGGAGGCGGAGCTGGCCACCTCCGGGGAGATCCGGGTGTCGGTGGCGCGCTTCTTCTGGGGCAACGTCGAGAAGGTCGCCGGGAAGGCTTTCCGCCGGCTGGGCATGGAACGCACGCCCGAACGGAACGGGGTGCTGATATTCCTGGTGCCCGGCCGGAAACGATTCGCCGTCCTGGGCGATGTGGCCATCCATGCCCAGGTGGGGCAGGCCTTCTGGGAGGACGTGGCGGCGTGCCTCTCGGCCCGTTTCCGCAGGGGCGAATTCACGGAGGGGCTGGTGGAGGGAATCCACCTGGTGGGAGAACGCCTGGCCAGCCATTTCCCAAAGGCCGTCGCGGCAGGCCGGGACGAACTTCCGGAAGATGTGGATTTCCCCTGACCGTGGCAAATGCAAATGATTGCAGAGGATCTTCAGGATCCTGGCTCCGGGTTTTCGAGGGCCGCGACCTTGTCCAGCCGGCGGCGGAAACGCTCGCTGCCGCACATGGCCACGCCTCGATCCACCTTTCCAGCCGCGACCGCCCGGGCCAGGGGCACGACGAAATCGGGATAATCATCCTCGGGCACCGGCTGGCTGTCGCCAAAGTTCTTGACTTCATAGCCGGCTGCCCGCAGCCGTCCGGCGAGATGCTCCTTCAGGGCGTGGCCGCCGTGGTCGGACGCCACACCGATGCGTCTCGGCGTTCGTGCCTGTTCGGTCATGGCATCAGTCCCGCTTGGCGGTCCTGGAAACCAATCAGGAAAGCCAACCTTTGGATAAGAGGATCTGGGGCTTCAGGGAGGAAACGATTGAGCATGGCGACAATGAACGCCTTGCGCTCCTTGCGGGACCTGGCTTGCTTGTTCTTGATGGTCATGGGGCAACCTTTCCTGGCCATGTCACCCGGCCGCGGCTGGAACAGCCGGATCCGGCGTGCCTTGTATTTCGTGATAAAGCTGAAGGATTTGGTTATGCGGATCGACCCACGCGAGCTTGATGGCCTATGCATGCGGTTGCTTGATTTTGTGCCATCGCCATGTTCCGGCCCTCGAACTGCATGCCTCCTCGACTGTGAGCACAATGAGCATTTCCCATGCCACTGGGTATTTTCTTTATTATTCAATAATTTACATTTGTTCCGCGGCCTGAGCTTGGATGGAGCACTTCAATATGATTTACCTTCTCATTCAATTCGAGATACAACCATGATCCCATCCGGTCGCATGCCCCGTGGCCTCCCTGCTCCACAGGATTCCGGGCGACCTCTGGCCCCCGGCTTTCTGTGAACGGGAACAGAATCCGGGCTGCTTCGAGTGGCTCGATTCCGGCAAAGCCGCGCACGGCCTGCTTAGCACGGACGCCAAGTGCTTTGGCGGATCGGGCGTGGGCAACGACGGCCTGATCCAGGCAAGCCGGGATTGTTCGGTGTCCCTCGGCTTTCCAGCGGGATGCTCCATGCGTGAGCGATCCTGCGCGAGCACCTGCCTCAAAGGGCCCCGTTCGCACGGATTGGCGGCTGAAGCTGACGCTCACTGTGGAATTTTCTATGTGACTCCCTGATTGTGTAATAAACAACAAAGCTGACCACAGCTGCAAAAAAACACCAGATTGAGATCAAGCACTCAGTGAAGAAGAATATAGATACGATGGCAGACAGGCCAATAATAATACCAAGCATATATGCACGTTTTACACTTGAAACAAAGACCGGAACCAGCGTAGCAATTAGATAGATGGCTGTTGGAATGTTCGAAAACGGGCTTTGGAAATTACTCTTATAGTTGATATGCATATAGCTGATTTCTGCATGCGCATGATACATCACCAAGCAGTACAAATAATAAAATGATACAGTTGTACCGACAACGAGGAGCGATATCAATATTTTTTCCCTTGTCTTATTTTTTTCTATCAACAGAACGGACAGAGGAACCAGCATAGGCCATATCACCTGTGCCATGACCAGGAAGATATACGTCGCCACAGCCTGCAATACGGCATATTCCTTGTGCGGAATCGTCAACCATACAACGCCTTCTGAAAATTGTTGAAATGCAAAGAAGAGCGGTATGCTCGCAAACGCGATTTGTGAAGGTTTATGAACTTTTCTTAATGTCTCAGTGCCTGCAAAAGTGAGTAACACGCCAGCGGTCATGCTGGCACCTGCGGAGAAGCACATGTTTAGCCCTTTAAGAACAAAACGATCCGCAAAGAGTGCCGCCATCCTCCGCTCCGTTCTTCAATTTCGGGAAGGGGCAGAGGATGGGGAATGAACGCGATGGGCGGGCGGTATCAGAGGGTCTTGTGGTTGCCGTCGCACATGGGAGCGGTCCCGGAGTGCTTGCAGGCGCAGAACCACTTTTCCCCGGTCACCGCGGCGGTGTAGGCCACGGGGATGAAACCGGTGCCCTGGTGAGCGCCGTCGCACATCGGCTGCTTTTTGCTGTTGCCGCAGGCGCACCAGTGATAGGTCTTGCCCGCCTCCACCTGGACCTTGATGGGACTCTTCTGGGCAACGGTGGGTTTGGATTCGGTCATGCTGTTCTCCTTGAATGAATTGGAAGCTTCCCGCTCCGTTTCACTGGACGGGACCCTGTGGACCCATGGGAAATGCGGCCGGCATCAGGGGATCCGGATAATGACCTTGGGTGCGTCATGGTGGTGCCGGTGGTGGTGCCGGTGGTGGTATTGGTGGTGGTAGGGCGGATTTGCCAACAGGAGAGAACCGCCGATGGCTGCAGCAACCAGAATTGAGAATATTTTTTTCATTTTGTACCTCTCTGGAACGCATCAATGCATTTGCGAAGGAACCACAGCGTGGAGCCTTGCCCAGTGCCAGGCCGCGTATGACGGAAACCCATGCTGGAGGCCTCCCCGGTCGTGGAGCCTGGTTGGAAGACCACCGTTTTGGGCATCCTTCCCGCGGTCTGTGCCGATCACCTGGACTCAAGGAAGCACGTACAATGCCAAAAGGTAAGTGTGTCCCTGTTGAACTACTTATGGGATCAATTCATTTGAAGGCGGTGTGAATTCAATCATAATGGTAGGGGTTCAGGTCCATCCCATCATGTCGGCAATTCGTTTGATTTGAAAAGCGCCTCCGGGCCGACGGATGCTCTTCGGGCTGCCAAACGCGGATTCACGATGGTGCAGGCTGAACAGACGTTATCCTAAACGAACCGTTTCTAAATTTTTCGCGAATGTATATCTTGAGAGGACGATGGATTCGTACCTGCGTTTGCCCTGGGGCTTGGCCAGGTCAGGTCCAAGCCAGACCCTTCCCCAGGAAGAGCAAGGTTTCGATGAGAATGAGAAGGATGACGATCCACTCCAGACGCAGACTCATCCTTGTGTCCAGGAGCCCAAGGCAGGTGGTCCCCGCATCCTGGAGATAGATGAGTTTTTCCCTGATGGCGCGGAGCCGTTCCTCCAGATCAAACTGAGCATAAAGGGCAATATCAAGGTGTGCCAGGGATTCGCTTTCCCAGGTTTCCGGCGGGTCATCGAAAAGGGTCAGGTTGTTCAGCACCGCGGCTCTCACTTCCATGGCGAATCCGATGAACTTCAGGACTTGGCTGTGGGACAGCGCCAACTTGCCGTTTTGACTGAGTGCCTTGACTACGGGTTGAAACCGGGCCATGGCCTTGCTCACCGCCCCTTCAAAATGGTCCAGCGCCACACTCTGGGCCAGAGTGAGGCTGACTATGCGGAGCTTTTCCACGGTTAATTCCCGGAGTTCCACTTCGCTGAACCCCACGGAGTCCTCAGCGGCCCCGATCTTCACTTTCAGAAAATCCCGCGATTGCTCCTCCAGCTTGTCCAAGGCTAACAGGGTCTTCAGTTCCTCGTGAATCTGGCGGATCAATATCTCCGGGCAATTCCAGAAAACCACGCCACCGAAGCGGGAAAGGAACACATAGCTCCCCTTCTGTGGTTCCAGCACAAGAGGATTGGTTCCGAGGATCCGGTGGTGGGGATTGATCGCGCAGAAGGCCTTCAGATCTACCTGATCATCAAAGTAGTCCGCCTGGAGGAGAAATTCCTTCGCTTCCGCGTCGGCGATCAGGGGATAAACTTGAAAGGCTGGCATTTTGCGTGGGATTTCAGGCTGAATACACTTGGGTCAGGTGCCCTGTGAACAGCATCCATACGGCGGCTGCTCCGACCACCACAAGGGCGAGCGCCACGATCATCTCCATCTTCGTGAAGACGGCCTCTCCGGGGGCGTGTTCCTTGCGGGCCCAGATGTAAACGCAGTTGCCAAGGGCGAAGAAGACGGCGCCGGCAATCATATACTGAAGGCCAGCCGCATAGACGAGCCAGAAGCCGTAGACCGTTCCGAGCACGCTGGAGATCAACGCGCTCCTTTTGCTGATTTTCGCGCTGGCCGGGTACTGCCCCTTGGCCATCCGCTGCCACAAGAAGCCAGTGGCACCGATGTAGGCCGGCAGGATCATCACGCCAGTGATGGAAAGCATCACGTTCCAGGCGTTGTTCGAGAAGAACACCAGAATCATCATTGCCTGCATCACGGCGGTGGATACCCACAGCGAGACGGAGGCCGAACCGTTCTGGTTGGTGGCGGCAAAAGCTTTCGGATACGTACCGTCCTTGGCCGCGGCCCAGGGCAGCTCAGCGACGAGCATCGTCCAGACCAGCCAACACGCCAGCACTGAGAGCAGAACACCGCCGTTGACGAAGTACTCGCCCCACTTTCCGACAATTGAACCGAGGATGGCAGCCGTGGCCGGTGGCGCGATGGTCGACAAATGTCCTTGGGCCATGACGCCGAAGGGCAGCACTGAAAGCAGAACGTAAATCAGGACGGTGACGAAGAATCCCAGCATGGTCGCCCGGCTCACCGTCTTGGCATCCGACCGGTTGGACATCACCACTGCGCCCTCAATCCCGATGAACACCCATAGGGTCACGAGCATCGTGCTCTTCACCTGCGCGAGCAGGCTACCGAGCGGCTTGCTGCCCGCAACGTTGCTGGTCACATGGCCCCAGAAGTCGCTGGTGAATATTCCGGCCTTCATCGAGATCGAGACGACGCCGATGAATACCGCGATCGGGACGAACTTGGCGACCGTGCCGATGACGTTGAGGGCTGAAGCGCTCTTGACGCCGCGCAACACGAGCCAGTTCATGATCCAGAACACGATTGAGCCGATCAGGATCGCGAGCCAGGTGTTGCCGCCCTTGAAATACGGCGGGAAAAAATAGTTGAGTGTGTCCATCAGCAGCACGGCGAAGCCGACGTTGCCGAAGGCCGACGAAAGCCAGTAACCCCAGGCGATCTGGAACCCGGCGTACTTGCCGAAACCCTCGCGCGAGTACATGTAGATGCCTGCGGTGAGGTCGGGCTTGATGTCGGCGAGCACCTGGAAGGTCCGCGCCAGGAAGTAGATGCCGAGCCCTGACACCACCCAGGCGATGAGTACCGCGCCGAGCCCGGCCTGTTGCGCCATGTTCTGTGGCAGGTTGAAGGCGCCGCCCCCCACCATCGCGCCGATGACAAGCAGGGTCATCGAGACCAGGCCAAGCTTGTGTTTGGCTATCGGAACGGGGGTGGATGTCGCGGATCCGGATTTGGGAATTACCGTGATGGGAATGGTGGTGGCGGTCATGGTTCAGCCCTCGGAAATGCACAGAATTCGGTAACGGCCGTCGACGATTTCGACGCCGTGGGTATCGTGAGTGAAGCCCGGCATCTCGGCATCGAAGGCCTCGAGCGCCTTCAGGTAGCCGAGAAGCGGACCTGATGCCGGGCCGGCATTCTCCCCCGGCATGAGCAGGGGAATGCCAGGCGGATAGGGAACTACGCCGGTGGCGACGGTGCGCCCGGCCATCTGATCGAGTGTCAGCGATTCCACGCGGTTGTTCACGAGGCGTTCGTACGCTCCCACCGGGGACAGCACGGGCAGGGGCAAGGCCCCATATGCCGCCGACAGGAACTCAGTCGTCTTGTGCGTCTTCACCGCCCCGAACATCATCCCGGCGAGGTCGCCGAGACCGAGCTTGCCGTAGCGCTGAGGATGGGCGGCGACCAGCGCAGGAATGGACCGCTCCAGGGGTGTGTTGGCGAGGATGTCGCGATGGAAGCCCAGGAGCGCGTTGATCAGGGTTCCCCACTTGCCGCGCGTCACGCCCATCGAGAACAGGAAAAGGCTCGTGAAATCGGTGGTCTTTTCGACGACGATACCTTGCGAATCCAGGTAAGCGGCAAGCAGGTAGGCCGGTATGCCCGTCGCCTTCAGCTTGCCATCGCGCCCCATGCCAGGCGTGACCACCGATACCTTGATCGGGTCGAGCATGCAGTACCCGTCCTCCAGGCCGTCGAAACCATGCCAGGCATCGCCCGGATGCAGCACCCAGGCCTTCGGATCTCGAGCCAGACGCCCAGGGTCGGCCAGGTGGAACGGCGTCTGCTCGCGGCCCTTGCCTTCATCGACGGTATCCGGCTGCCAGGCGTTGAAGAACCAACCGCCCTTCGCTTCGAATTCGGCACTCAACCGCGCCAGCGTCTGACGAAAGGCGATCGCCTCAGAAATCGTTTCGTCCGTGAGGGCTTGGCCGGAGGGACCATCCATCATCGCGGCGGCGACATCGTTTGACGCGATGATTGCGTACTGCGGTGACGTCGACGCGTGCATCATGAACGCCTCGTTGAAACGGGCGTGCTCAACGGGTCGGCGGCCATCACGCACATGGATGTAGGAGGCTTGCGAGAGCCCAGCGAGCAGCTTGTGGGTCGACTGCGTCGAAAAAACGGTCGGCCCGTCGGGACGAGGCGCGCTCGGGTCACCTCGCATCGCATAACGCCCCGCATACAATGGGTTGAACCGCGCGTAGCCATACCAGGCTTCGTCGAAATGCAGCCGATCGACCGAATGGCCAAGCAGGCTCTCGACCCGCTCGACGTCGTAGCACAGGCCGTCGTAAGTCGAATTCGTGACGATGGCATGAACCGCCGCCGGGTCAATCCGATCGGTGACCAATGGATTGGAGGCGATGCTCTTGCTGACCGCCGTGGCGGTGAGCCGTGACGCGGGGATCGGGCCGATCAGGCCAAGGTAGTTGCGCACCGGCAACAGGTAGGTCGGGATTGCGCCGGACAAGGTCATAGCGTGCTCGACCGACTTATGGCAATTGCGATCACAAAGCGCAATTTGGTCGCGAGTCACGCTTGACATCAGAATCACGCGGTTCGAGGTGGAGGAACCATTGGTCACGAAGTAGGTCCGGTCTGCGCCAAACACCCGCGCGGCATTGTGTTCCGCTTCACCAATGGGTCCCGAGTGATCGAGCAAGGAACCGACCTCGCCAACCGAAATCGACAGATCCGAGCGGAACAACTCTTCGCCGAAGAACTCCACGAACGCGCGACCGGTTGGGTGTTTCATGAAAGCGGTCCCGCCAGCATGCCCGGGCGTGTGCCATGAGTACCTGGTACTGACCCGCGAAGATGGCGAGGGCCTTGAACATCGGTGGCAAGAGCGTGGCGCGGTAGCGATCGATCGCCGCGAGGATCCTGCCGCCGAGAAAGTCCTTGGTGTCCTCGAAGAGCCAGACATAGTCGTTGACCTCCGAGAGCACCTCGGCCGAGATCTCTCCGAGCGAACCGCTCGCGGCAAGCAGGAAGATCGGCAGGCGCGCGGAACGCTCCCGTACGGCGTCGATGACCCTGCGGGCCGCCTTGTGGCCCTCCGCGCCGGCCAAGTCCCAATCGACCAGCACGGCCTGCAGCAGCGAATGCATGCTGATCTGCGCCTCGGCTTCGCTTTCTGAAGGGGCGTCGATCACATCGATATCGCGGTCTTTCAGGGCTTCAATCAAAGCAGCGGTCGCGCGGCCGCCGGCGTTCTCACTGCCGGTGCCGTTGTGGACCACGAGCACCCGACGTCGATAAAGGACCCCAGGCACGCTCGGCGGGGTACCGCCCGATGCGGCGCTCATTTCGGCTCCTGAACGACGTAGGTATGGAAAACGATGCGGCCATCGACGTCGTCGGCGTAAACGCCCTGCACTTCGAACTCAAAGCCCGGAAAAAGGTTGAATGCTTCCTCGAAGGCGAGGAAGTAGTCGAGCATCGGCTGGGCCCGGTCGTCATAGCGCTCGCCTGGCACGACGATACCGATACCCGGCGGATAGATGAGCGCCAACGTCGCCGAGACGCGCCCCTTGCACTGCGAGAGCGGCAGATAGTCGACCCGGTTGCCGACGAAGGCCTCGGTCGCCGCCTGGACCGACATCGCCTGTTCAGGGAAATGTTCTCCTCGGAAACAAAGGCGCTGCAGCGCTGCAATGTCGTGTTCGCGGTAGAAGTTGTGCATCTCATCGCACAATCGCTGCAGCGTGTATCCGGCATAGCGCAGGGGGTAGCGCGCCAGGGTAGAGGGCAGCACTTCTTCCAGTGGCGCGTCCGCCTCGTACAGAGCCTTGAACGAAACCAACCGCGAGATCAGCGAGGCACTTTTGCCTGCCTCCACCGCTGGGGTCAGCAGGAAGAGGATGCTGTTGAGGTCGCATTTCTCCGGTACGATGTTGTTCTCACGCAGGTAGGCCGCAAGCAATGTCGCCGGAATGCCCACCTTGGCATATTTTCCGGTTTTGCGGTCGAAGCCGGGTGTCAGCAGCGTCAACTTATTCGGATCGGTCATCGCCCAGTTCGGGGAGGCATGACGAAAGCCGTGCCAGTGTTCATCGGGGGCGAGCGCCCAGCAAGCCGCCTCGCGTGCCAGCACATCGGTCGGAACCTCCTCCCATGGAACACGGTTGAGCGGCGGACTGAATTTCGAATCCTTGAGCGTCACCACGTCAGGCACGAACGGGTCGAAAAACCAGTCGCGGCGCTCGCCTTTCGCTTCCGCGGCGAACTGGCTCTTGAGCGCGCGCAGCTTCTTGCGTGTCTCAATGCCAACGCGGATGGTTTCATCCCACAGTGCAAGCCCATTGCGGCCCTTGTGCATGTGTGCGTCCACGTCGAGACTGGCAAACAGCGGATAAAAAGGCGAAGTCGAGCAGTGCAGCATGAACATTTCGTTAAACCGTCGATGGCCGGTGCGCCGAGCCTGTCCCTTGATGTGTTCATCGCGCACGTGGATCTGGGAGGCTTGCGAGAAGCCGGCGAGCTGCTTGTGCGTCGACTGGGTTGCGACGATGCCGGGGCTGGTAGCGTCGAGATTCTCCAGGCCCATCGCGAAGTGCCCCGCAAACAGAGGATGGAACTTCATGAATCCGGCCCAAGCTTCATCGAAAAACACGTAGTCGCACAGGTGGCCAATGCGCTTGATCAGGCTGCCGGCGTGGTAGATCGTGCCGTCGTAGCTGCACTGCTCGATGATCGCCAGGCGGAACGGCCGCTCACGCTTCCAGGCCTCCTTGTCGGTGACGAGCGGATGGGTGCGGATCTGCTCGCGGAGCTTTTGCTCGTCGAGGGCGTCGTAGTCGATGGGGCCGATCAGGCCTTGCGGATTCCGGTCGGTCTCGAGATAGATCGGGATTGCGCCGGCCAACTGCAGTGCACCCTGGTGGTTCGACTTGTGGTTGTTGCGGTCGAACAGTACCAGGTCGCCACGCTTGAGCAGTGCTGCCGTGACAACTTTGTTCGATGTCGAGGTGCCGTTCAGGATGAAGTAGGTTCGGTCTGCGCCGAAAATCTTTGCCGCTTCTTTCTGCGCGGCGAGTGCCGGGCCGACATGAGTCAACAGGTCGCCGAGTTCGGGCACCGAGTTGTCGATGTCGTTGCGGAAGACCGCTTCGCCCAGGTGCTCGACAAACAGGCGCCCGGCAGGGCTGCGCCGGTAGAATGCGCCTCCCTGGTGGCCAGGGCAGGTCCACATCTGGTTGCCCTCGTATTCGTAGTCCATCAGGGCGCCGAAGAATGGCGGTTTCAGGGTCGCCGCGTAATGCTCCAGCGCGAAGATGGTCTCCTTGGCATAGAATGCCGGCGTTTCGTGGTCGAGATAGAGGTAGCCCGAGACCTCTCCGAGCGGAACCAGCGACAGCGATTCGACACCCTTCATCTCACTGACGAGATAGATCGGCGTGTCGAGGCCTCGCTCGTGACGAATCGTGTGCACCAGAGCCTGGACTTCCGCTTCGCTTGGGCCATCGATGGCGAGAAGGAAACAACCGATCGCCATGTCGCTCTCGGCAGCGACCTTGGCACCGGCCAGCGACGGAACCACCTCGGTTCGATAGTCATAGCCCATGAGTGTGTCGATCAGGCGCTGGACGAGGCGAGCCTCGTTGCTTTCCGGTGCCTTGGCGAAGATCGGACTGCACAGAAGGAAGTGAAAGAGCTTGTGGTATGGAATGCTCATGTTAGTTCCTCATGGGAGAACGGGCGGATTAGTCGTCCCGCGCCTGTTCACATTTGGGTGAGAATATGAAATTGCCAATCCAGGTAGACAGCCCAGGCCGGGTAAGAGGATGGGTGTCATCAAGCACATTAAATGCCAATAGGTAAGTGTAATAAAATATATATTTATAGATTAAATTCTAATTTAGGAATGGTTCCTGCAATCAAAATGATCATGGGTGCAGTCTCGTTGAAGGACGAAAACTGCCTTTCGCACACCCTTTTCGCTCATTGCTGAGGTTGCTTCGGTCACAAGGGACTTGCTCACCAAGCACTGGACCGATTGGGTGGACCTCCGGGCACCAAGTCGACGACCGCTGGGCTCACGATACGTACCTGCTTTTGGCAGTCGTGGTTCACATATATTCTGGGTTAAACAGTCAGCATTTCAGGGCATCGGCCGGCATCCTCGATGCTGGGCTTGGGCCAGTCCCTCCCCAGCCCGGCGGGGTTCGCCACCGGAGGGGTTGGAGCGTTGGACGCTGTCGGGACGGTCATGGGTTGGATTCCTTGGGCGGTGCCCGGGGCCGGCGCTGGTCGTCCCAATGGCGAATGATGGCCAGGGCCATACCCGGACCAGCGACTCGGAGATGCACGACAACCTATTCCTCGAAAGCGTCCAGGAGTGGCGTGTGCTTGCCGAACCGAAAGCAACCGGATCGTCGAACCGGCCGGAGGGTCGCGCTGGCGAGATGCGAGACGGTCGTCCAGGAGGTGCTCAGCCAACCCGTTTATGCGCCATTTGAAGGACCCGTCCTTTCACTTTGATCGGCCCGGAGGGCGCTCCGAAGTCTAAGCACAGTAATTAGTATATTAAAGCTGGTGGAACGGATCTTGCTGCTATCAGGCCACTCCTGGAAAGACAGGTGGCACGCTCCATCATGAAAGGGAACCCATGCCTCAAAACAACTCTGTCATCGCCGTGTACAAAACCCACGTGGCCGCCGAAGAAGCGGTCAAGGAACTGCAGGTCTCCGGTTTCGAGATGAAGAAGCTCTCCATCATCGGCCAGGACATCCATACGGACGAGCATGTGGTCGGCTACTACAATCTTGACGACCGGATGAAAACCTGGGGCAAAGTCGGCGCTTTCTGGGGCGGATTGTGGGGACTCCTGTTCGGTTCCGCCTTCTTTCTGGTTCCCGGCATAGGGCCGCTTCTGGTGGCGGGGCCGCTGGTCACCTGGATCGTGAGTGCGCTGGAAGGCGCCGTGGTCGTCGGCGGGTTGAGCATCGTCGGGGCCGCTTTGTACAACCTGGGAGTTCCCAAGGACAGCATTGTTCGCTATGAACAGGCGCTCAAGACCGGGAGGTTTGTGCTGATCGCCCACGGGGCTGGTTTCGACACGACCCTGGCCAGGGAAATCCTCGAACGCACCGGACCGGAAACCCTCGACCACCATGAGCACCCGGCCTCTGAACTGCGCCTGTGCGCGAAGGCCTGAATGGTCACTGTGAACCGGGTGGGCCTGAAGCTCACGCCCAACCCCGCCCGGGTGATGGCGCGTCCCTTCGGGCCCTTCGGAGAAACCAGGGCCACCCGGACCCTGGCGCGGGTGATGACCCTCTCCGAGGCCCAGGTGGAGGAACAACTCGCCCGGGTGATGACCGAGTTCCAGGGGCGGCACCACCAGATGGTCCGCAGGTCCAGGACAAAGGCATGGCCCTGTTCCCCCGCCGCATCAGCGGCCACTATGCCATGCTCTCCAGGCAGGACGGGGAGAACATCTACCTCATGATGTCGGACGCCCTGGCCTTCTGGTACACCCGGGAGATCGTCATCAAGCCCAGGTTTCCATGGGAATTCGTGCAGCTGGGCAACTGCGGCTCCCCGATAGAGACCGAGGACGGCTGGCTGGTCCTGACCCACGGCGTGGGGCCCATGCGCAAGTACACGCTGGGCGCCATCCTGCTGGACCTGGAAGAGCCCACCCGGGTCATTGGCCGGCTGCGGGAACCGCTCCTCGAGTCCGACACCTCGGAGCGGGAAGGCTATGTGCCCAACGTGCTGTACAGCTGCGGCAGCCAGGTCCATGGCGGGACCTTGATCATCCCCTCTGCCATGAGCGACTGGGCCAGTGGGTTCGCGACGGTTGACCTGCGCGAGTTGCTGGATGCCCTCAAGGCCGGTATCGGGAGCTGAGGCTAGCCCGCGAACGCCTTGAGCAAGGCATGCAACCGGGTTCCCAAAGATTTATCGTGGCGGGTCACCGGGGGGACCTTCCGTTCGAGGTGCAGCAGTTCGTAGACGGCCATCTGGGCCGCCCGCACCGGATATTCCACCGTGCCCGCGACCTCTTCCGGAATCTGGACGAACTGGCTGACGAAGGCGAGGTTCCTTGAACCGTAGGGCACCGGCAGCGGGCGGTCGCTGCGCAGCCCCGGCATGAACATGCTGGTGGCGTACGGCATCCTGCACGGTATGCAGATGGCCGAGGCCATGGTCTCCGGATCGAACCGCAGATGGCCGCGAAGTTCCAGGAGAATCTCGGCGCCACTGCAATCGGCCATCGGCTTGGGGACGAAATTCCCGACCCGGTCCGGAAACAGGGCGCAGCCCCAGAACACCTGGCAATCGGCACGCTGGCCGCGGAAGTGCGGTTGGTGGGCGATCACGATGGACATCAGCCAGCTGGAATCCCTGAAGGTCACCAGCCAGCCGGTGCCCGGATCGTTGCCGCTGAACTGGAAGAGCTTCCGGAAGAAATCCGGCGCCTCGAGGGTGACCGTGAACGACTCCCAACCGGATTGGGCCGCGCAGCCGTTGAAGGTCGCCGGATTGCCGAACTGGGGCCGGCCATGGGCGAGTTTCTCCCAGAGTGCCCATGTGCCATGTTCATCCTTGGCCAGCCGGCCGGGGGCGCTGGTCATCGTCCCCAGGCTGGAGGCTTCGGCCATGGAGCCGTTCTGCACGAACACCAGGTCGCGGTCGGAGATGCCGATCACTTCCGGCCGGCCCTGGCGCAGGCAGTGGATGGCGGTCACAGAGAATTTGTCTTCGTCATCGACCACGTGGTCGAGACCGGTCACCCTGCAGTCCGGGACGAGGCGCACGCCTGCATGGATGAGCCAAGCCTGCAGGGGCAGCACGAAGGATTCGTGCGGGTTGTAGATGGTCCGTTCGACGCCCTCAAGGGTGTCGATGCGGGAGGACTCGAGCATGTACCGGTGCAGGCAGCGCTGGAACGCCATCGCGCTGTGCCAGGGCTGGAAGGCGAAGGTGGCGGCCCACATGCACCAGAACGGGGTCTCGAAGAAGCCGGGCGAAAGCCAGTCGGTGATGCAACTGGCGCCCAGGGCGTCCTCGTCGGCGCGGCTCAGGCTGAGCAGCTCCTGGTGATCCTGCTTGGAGAAGCCAACGGCGCTGACCGGGACTTCCTCGAGCCGCCGGTCCACCAGCCTGGCCATGGAATGGGACGGATGTTCGGCACTGAACGCCAGGGTCTCGGCAAACACCGACTGGCCTTGGTTGTGCAGGGAAGGGATGGAGCGGAACAGGTCCCAGGTGCACGCGCAGTCGTCGGTCGTCAGCATGCGCCCGTCGCGCAGCGAGTAGCCGCCCGTGGGGAGCTCCGCTCCATCCAGGCTCCCGCCCGGAAGAGATCCCGCTTCGAGGATGGTGATGTCGCCGCCAGCCATGCCGCCGTCCCGGATCATGAATGCAGCCGCCGCCAGGGAGCCGATGCCGCCGCCCACGAGGCAGGCCTTTGGGGCCGCCTGCGTTTCGGTTGCGACAGCTTGCTTATCATCCGGCATGGGACATCCAGGTCAGTCGTGATTGAATTCCTGGCCCTTGCCAGGGCCCCTGCCGTGGGTGCGGAGGTGCTCGGCGCGGGCGCGGCGGTAGCCCTCGCCCTCGACCATCTTCTGGTTGGACCAGTGGCCCGGTTCATAGCGGTAGCCGCCCCCTTCGCTCCGGTAATGGGGTGCCATCCATCGGATATCCCTGCGCTCGGGCCGCTCCCAGCGCCCCTGGCGCCAGGCCCAGCGGTCGCCGTCCCGGTCCCAGTAACCGGAAATCCAGATATGGTCCGGGCCCGGCCTGGGCGTCTGGTATTCCTGGCGCATGGGGGGCGGAGCGTCCGGGGCGAAGCGCACGTCGAACGGGCCGAATCCGACATGCACCTGGACCTGGGCGTAAGCCGGGACCGTAACCGCGCTGGCTGCGACCATGGCCAGGGCGACAGGCAATAAGCGTTTGAAAGTGCTCTTCATCATGGGGAACCTCGTGCCAAGGAATCAATCCCGGGTCTGGCTGCATGCCAGGATGAAGACCGGGGCGAACTTCCAGACAGGGTCAGGAAGCATTTCCCAAGCCAAGGGCCTGGCAGTCAACCGCAGCGCGGGTCCACTTCGCCCAATCCGCGCGCCGGCACCGGATCCGATGGACCATGTCATTCAAACCGAATGAGTGGAAGCTTCATATTGATAGGCCCGGCGTCCGGTCCTTCAGAAGGGATGAATACTCATTCATTTTGATTCAGTAGCCGAACCCGCAGCGTAACGGCCATTGGAAGTCGTTTAATTTAAAGCATTTATTTTTGGGTATAGGGCTTGCTTGTCCTGAGGCCAAAGGCCTGGACGTTCTGCCGCAGGCATACCCCACTCCCCAACACCGGAGGTCAGGACATGCGCTACCAACTCCCAGCGCCGGCATTGCCGGCAGGACCGGAAAAAGCGGTGCAGCTTGAGCGATGACCTGGCTCGACAGTCGACCCTCGCCACCCAGCCGCCCATGCCGACCCTGGGAGAAAGGCGGCGGCCCAGGGCGCTGCGCCTCATCCTGTGGATCCTGTCTGCGCTCGCCCTGCTGATCGCCTTCATGCTGCTCCTGCGCCACCACGAGAACGCCAGGCAGGCCGCCGCAGCCGCCGCGCACACGGCGGCGGGAACCGCCGTGACCAGCGCCACCGCCACCCAGGGCGACATCGGCGTCTATCTCGACGCGATCGGCACGGTCACCCCGGTCTACACCGCTTCGATCACCAGCCAGGTGATCCGGCCAGATCGTGGCCGTGCACTACACGGAAGGCCAGGTGGTCGGCAAGGGCGATCCGCTCATCGACATCGATCCGCGTCCGTACCGCGCGCTGCTCCTGCAGGCCCAGGGGACGCTGGAGCGGGACCAGGGCGTGCTCGCGCAGGCGCGCATGGACCTGGAACGCTACCAGGCCGCCTGGAAGCGCAACGCCATCGCCAGGCAGATCCTGGACGACCAGGAGAAGCTGGTGATCCAGGCCGCCGGCACCGTGAAGAACGACCAGGGCACCGTGCAGTACGACCAGGTGCAGGTGGAGTTCTGCAGCCTCAAGGCGCCCATCGCCGGCCGCGTGGGGTTGCGCCTGGTGGACCCGGGCAATGTGGTGCAGTCGGCCGGCGCCGTGACCCTCGCGGTCATCACCCAGTCATCTCCCATCACGGTGATCTTCACCATCCCCGAAGACAGCCTGGGCCAGGTGGAAGCCCGCCTGGCCAAGGGCGCGGTGCTCGGGGTCGACGCCTTCGACCGCGGCGCCCAGAAGAAGATCGCCTCCGGCAAGCTGCTGACGCTCGACAACCAGATCGACACCACCACCGGGACCGTCAAGGGGCGGGCGCTCTTCGACAACAGGAGCACGGCCCTGTTCCCCAACCAGTTCGTCAACACCCGCCTGCTGGTGGATACCCTGCGCGGCGTGACCCTGCTGCCGTCGTCGGCCATCCAGCAGAATGGCCAGGCCTCGTTCGTCTACGTGGTCCAGGACAATGTCGCGCACATCCGCAGCGTCAAGGCCGGGATGACCGACGCCGGCCTCACCCAGGTGGACGGCATCCAGCCTGGGGAGGTGGTGGCCAACAGCAGTTTCGAGAAGCTCCAGGACAAATCCCCGGTCGCCATCGTGAACAAGCCTGCCTCCGCCGGCGCCGGCGGCAGCCCCGCCCAATGAATCCATCCCGTCCGTTCATCCTGCGGCCGGTCGCCACTTCCCTGCTCATGGCGGCGATCCTCCTGGCCGGGCTGGTGGCCTTCACCCAGCTGCCCATCTCCGCGCTGCCGGAAGTGGACTACCCGACCATCCAGGTGCTCACGTTCTATCCCGGCGCCAGCCCCACGGTGATGGCCACCACCGTCACGGCTCCGCTGGAGCGCCAGTTCGGCCAGCTGCAGGGCCTGAGCCAGATGACCTCCTCCAGTTCCGGGGGCACGTCGGTCATCGTGCTGCAGTTCAATCTCACGCTCGCCATGGACGTGGCGGAGGAGGAGGTGCAGTCCGGCATCAACGCCGCCCAGAGCCTGCTGCCGTCCGTGCTGCCGGCGCCGCCCACCTACAGCAAGACCAACCCGGCCGACGCCCCGGTGCTGACCCTGGCCATCACTTCCAAGTCCATGCCGCTGTCCCAGGTGGAGGACCTGGTGGACACCCGGCTGGCGCCGAAGATCTCCCAGCTCAACGGCGTCGGCCTGGTGACCATCAGCGGGGGCCAGAAGCCCGCGGTGCGCATCCAGGCCAACCCCACGGCCCTGTCGTCCTACGGCATCAACCTGGAGGACCTGCGCACCGCGCTCACCGGGACCAGCGTGAACGCCGCCAAGGGCAACTTCGACGGCCCGCGCCAGGACTACCAGATCGACGCCAACGACCAGCTGGTCTCCAGCGACGACTACAACCGGGTGGTGGTGGCCTACCGCAACGGCGCGCCGGTGATGCTCACCGATGTGGCCCGGGTCGTCGACGGGGTGGAGAACAACAACCAGGCCGGCATGGATGAACGGCACCCCCGCGGTGATCCTCAACGTCCAGCGCCAGCCCGGGGCCAACACCATCAGCGTGGTCAAGAGCATCAAGAAGCTCCTGCCGGCGCTCAAGACCAACCTGCCCGCAGACATCCAGGTGACCACCCTCACCGATCTCACCGTCGCCATCGAGGCTTCGGTGGCCGACGTGGAGTTCGAGCTGCTCCTGACCATCGGGCTGGTGGTGCTGGTCATCTTCCTTTTCCTGCGCAGCTTCTACGCCACGATCATCCCGAGCGTGGCGGTGCCGCTGTCCCTGGTCGGCACCTTCGCGGCGATGTACGTGCTGGGCTACAGCCTGGACAACCTGTCGATGATGGCGCTGACCATCTCCACCGGGTTCGTGGTGGACGACGCCATCGTCATGATCGAGAACATCTCGCGCTACATCGAGGCCGGCGACCCGCCCATGGAGGCGGCGCTCAAGGGCGCGGAGCAGATCGGCTTCACCATCCTGTCGCTCACCGTCTCGCTGATCGCCGTGCTGATCCCGCTGCTGTTCATGGGCGACGTGGTGGGTCGCCTGTTCCGGGAGTTCGCCGTCACCCTGGCCGTCACCATCATCCTTTCGGCGGTGGTCTCCCTCACCCTCACGCCGATGATGTGCGCGCGCATCCTGCGGCGCCAGGACAAGGAGAAGCAGGGCCGGGTCTACAAGGCCACCGAGCGGGCATTCGAGGGCATGATCGCGTTCTACGGCCGGACCCTGAAGTTCGTCCTGGGCTACCAGACCATCGCGCTGCTGGTGGCGGCGGCGACCCTGGTGCTCACCGTCTGCCTGTACGTGGTCATCCCCAAGAGCTTCTTCCCGGTGCAGGACACCGGCGTCATCCAGGGCATCTCCCAGGCGCCGCCGTCCATCAGCTCCCAGGCCATGGCCGAGAAGCAGCAGGAGCTCACCCAGGTGGTGCTGGGCGACCCGGCGGTGGCCAGCGTCTCCTCGTTCATCGGCGCGGACGGCACCAACACCACCACCAACAGCGGCAGGATGTCCATCAACCTGAAGCCGCTGAACGAGCGCAAGATCAGCGCGTCGGACCTGATCCGCCGCCTCAACGCCCGGGTGGCCCGCGTCCAGGGCATCCAGCTGTTCATGGAGCCGGTGCAGGACATCTCGGTGGATGACCGGGTCAGCCGCACCCAGTACCAGTACACGCTGGAAGACCCCGATGCCGGTGAACTGGCCGACTGGACCAACCGCTTCGTCGCCCGGCTGAAACAGCTGCCGGAGCTGGAGGACGTGGCCACCGACCAGCAGCCGGGAGGCCTGGCCGTGTCCCTGGTCATCGACCGGGTCACCGCTTCGCGGCTGGGCATCGCGCCCGCGACCATCGACAACACCCTCTATGACGCCTTCGGCCAGCGCCAGATCAGCACGATGTACACCCAGGTGAACCAGTACCACGTCATCCTGGAAAGCGAGCCGCAGTTCCAGAAGAACCCCGGCAAATTGAGCCAGATCTACATCCAGGCCAATGCGTCGTCCGGCACCAGCGGTTCGGGGGCGGCGACCTCGGCCGCCTCTTCCGGCTCCTCTTCCGCGGGATCCAACGCCCTGACCGGCTCGGCCCTGTACACCCCGGGGGCCATGACCCTGGCACCGCCGGCCAACGCGCTGGCCAGGGCCGCCGCGGTCCGCACGGCCCCGGGCAGCGCGGTGCCGCTGGCCGCCTTCGCGCATTTCGAGAACACCACGGAGCCGCTGGTCATCACCCACCAGGGGCAGTTCCCGGCCATCACGGTGTCGTTCAACCTGGCGCCCAACGCGGCCCTGGGCAGCGCCATCGCGGCGGTCAACAAGGTCCAGACCGACATGCACATGCCCGCGGGCATCCAGGCGGGCTTCCAGGGCACCGCGGCCTCCTTCACCAACTCGCTGGCCAACGAGCCGCTGCTGATCCTCGCCGCGCTGGTGGCGGTGTACCTGGTGCTGGGGATCCTTTACGAGAGCTTCATCCATCCGGTCACGATCCTGTCCACCCTCCCGTCGGCAGGCGTCGGCGCCTTCCTGGCGCTGATCCTATTCCGCCAGGATCTGAGCGTGGTGGCCATCATCGGCATCGTCCTGCTCATCGGCATCGTCAAGAAGAACGGCATCATGATGGTCGATTTCGCCATGGAGGGCGAGCGGGTCGAGGGCAAGAACGCCACGGACGCCATCTACGACGCGTGCCTGCTGCGCTTCCGCCCGATCATGATGACCACCATGGCCGCGCTGCTGGCGGGGCTTCCGCTGGCGCTGGGCAGCGGTTTCGGTTCCGAGCTGCGCAGGCCGCTGGGCATCGCCATGGTCGGCGGGCTCCTGGTGAGCCAGGTGCTGACCCTCTACACCACCCCGGTCATCTACATCTTCTTCGACAACCTGGCCAAGCGCTTCGGGCGCAAGGCTGTCCAGCCCGAACCCGCCGCCGGGGCGGCCGAAGGGCCGGCATGAACCTCTCCGCCCCCTTCATCCGGCGGCCGGTGGCCACCACGCTGCTCACGCTCGCCGTCGCCCTGGTCGGGGCGGTGGCGTTCATGATGCTGCCGGTATCGCCGCTGCCCGAAGTGGACTTCCCGACCATTTCGGTCAGTGCGGGCCTGCCGGGAGCCAGCGCCGAGATCATGGCGTCGTCCGTGGCCACCCCCCTGGAGCGTCAGTTCGGCCACATCGCGGGCGTGACGGAGATGACCTCCACCAGCACGCTCGGCAGCACCTCCATCACCATCCAGTTCGACCTCAGCCGGGACATCGACGGCGCCGCGCGCGATGTGCAGGCCGGCATCAACGCGGCGCGGAACGCGCTGCCCGCCAACCTTCCGGCCAATCCCACCTACCGCAAGGTGAACCCCGCCGACGCGCCGGTCATGATCCTCGGGCTCACTTCGGACAAATACGGCCCCGACAAGCTGTACGACGAAGCCTCCACCGTCATCCAGCAGAAGCTGGCGCAGATCCGGGGCGTGGGCCAGGTATCGGTGGGCGGCGGCGCGCTGCCTTCGGTGCGGGTGGACGCGGATCCGGTCCAGCTGGCCAGCCATGGATTGACCCTGGCGGACCTGCAATCCGTGCTGAGCCGGCAGAACGCCGACCTGGCGAAGGGCCAGATCTCCGACGGCCTGGTGACCGCGGACATCCTGGCCAACGACCAGATCTCCCGGGCGGACGACTACAAGCCGCTCGTCGTTGGCATGAACAAAGGCGCGGCGGTGCGCCTGTCCGACGTGGCCGAGGTGACCGATTCCGTCCAGAACCTCCGGGTGGCCGGATACCTGAACAACAAGCGGGCCATCCCGATCATCATCTTCCGCCAGCCCGGCGCCAACATCATCGGAACCGTCGACCGCATCCGCAAACAGCTTCCCGTCATCCAGGCCTCCATTCCGTTCGGCATCGACACCACCGTCGTCCTGGACCGCACCACCACCATCCGCGCCTCGGTGGGCGACGTCGAGCGGACCTTGCTCATCTCCATCGTCCTGGTCATCATCGTGGTGTTCGTCTTCCTCCGCAACGGCCGCGCCATCCTCATTCCCGCCGTGGCCGTGCCGGTCTCGCTGATCGGCACGTTCGCGGTGATGTACCTGCTGGGCTACAGCCTGGACAACCTTTCGCTGATGGCGCTGACCATCTCCACCGGCTTCGTGGTGGACGACGCCATCGTGGTGATGGAGAACATCACCCGCCACCTGGAGAACGGCATGGGGCCCATGGCCGCGGCGCTGCGCGGGCGCCGAGGAGATCGGGTTCACCGTGCTCACCATCAGCCTTTCGCTCATCGCCGTGTTCATTCCCCTGCTGATGATGGGAGGCATCGTCGGCCGGCTGTTCCGGGAGTTCGCCATCACCCTGTCCACCTCCATCGTCGTCTCGATGGTCATCTCCCTGACCACCACGCCGATGATGTGCGCCTTCCTGCTGCGCGACGAGCGGGCGGAAAAGCATGGGCGCCTCTACGCGGCCAGCGAAAGGGCCTTCGACCGGGTGCTGTCCTGGTACCGCGGCAGCCTGCGCTGGGTGCTGGCGCATCCGCTGCCGACCCTGATGGTGCTCTTCCTGACGGTCGCTTTGAACGTTCTGCTCGTCGTCAAGATCCCCAAGGGGTTCTTCCCGGTGGAGGATACCGGAGCCGTTTCGGGGGCCGTGCGCGGGGCGCAGGACGCCTCGTTCCCCTCCATGGACGGCGCCATCCAGGAAATCGCCGGGGTGATCAAGAAGGACCCCGCCGTGGAAAATGTGATCAGCTTCGCCGGCGGTGGCGGGGCCACCAATACCGGATCCCTTTATGTCGCACTCAAGCCGCTTGGCGAGCGCCGGTCCAGCGCCTCCCAGATCATCAACCGGCTGCGCCCGCAGCTGAGCCGTCTGCCCACGGCTTCGGCGTTCCTCCAGCCGGTGCAGGACCTGCGCATCGGCGGCCGGTCCAGCAACGCGATGTACCAGTACACCATCCAGGCCGACAATGTGCAGGACCTCTCCACCTGGGGCCCCGTCCTGCTGGATGCCATGAAGCGCCTGCCCGGCCTGCAGGACGTGAGTTCGGACCAGCAGAACGGAGGCCTCAAGGAGATGGTGAGCTACGACCGGGCCACCGCGGCGAAGCTCGGGCTTGACCGTGCAGGCGCTGGACTCGGCCCTCTATGGTGCCTTCGGCCAATCCGAGGTGTCCATCATCTACACCGAACTGAACCAGTACTACGTCGTGCTGGAAGTGGCCCCGCGCTATTCCCAGAACCCGGAGGGCCTGAAGAGCGTCTACCTGCAATCGCCCGGCGGCGGCAGCATCCCGCTGTCGGCCGTGGCCCGGGCCCAGGCCAGCACGACCCCCCTGGCCATCAACCACACCGGCCTGTTCCCCTCGGTCACGGTGTCCTTCAACCTCGCGCCGGACCTGTCCCTGAGCGACGCCACGAGGGCCATCGAACAGATGAAGAAGAAGCTGGGCGCGCCCGCCACCTTGACGGGCTTCTTCAGCGGAACCCTCGAGGCCTACCAGCAGTCCCTCGGCACCGAACCGGTGCTCATCGCCACGGCGCTGCTGGCGGTCTACATCGTGCTTGGCATCCTGTACGAAAGCATGGTGCATCCGCTGACCATCATCTCCAGCCTGCCGTCCGCCAGCGTCGGCGCCATGCTCGCCCTGATGATCTGCAAAGTGGATTTGAACATCATCTCGATCATCGGCATCGTCCTGCTCATCGGCATCGTGAAAAAGAACGCCATCATGATGATCGACTTCGCCCTCCAGGCCGAGCGCGAGGAGGGCAAGAGCACCACCGAGGCGATCTTCGACGCGTGCGTGCTGCGCTTCCGCCCGATCATGATGACCACCATGGCGGCGCTCCTGGGCGCCCTGCCCCTGGTGCTGGGCACCGGCATGGGCTACGAGCTCCGCCGGCCGCTGGGCATCACCATCGTCGGCGGGCTGCTCCTGAGCCAGCTGCTGACGCTCTACACGACGCCGGTGGTCTACCTGGCGCTGGACCGCCTGCGCCTGCGGATGCAGGGAAAGCCGGCCGGAACCGTCCCCGCGGGCAACAAGCTGGCGCCGTCCACGGGCGCCTAGACCGAGAAAGAAGGAAAGATGTCCACGACGCAGCGCGATTCCCCCGGAAAACCCAGAGCGGGCGGCCTGCTCCCCGCGGCGGCCATCGGCCTCGGCCTCCTGAGCGCGTGCAATGTGGGTCCCAGGTATGTGGCCCCTTCCGACCCCGCTCCGGCGGCCTTCAAGGAAGCCACCGCCACCGGGTCCGCGGACGGGTGGCAGCCGGCCCGACCCCAGGACGCGGCGCTCAAGGGCAAATGGTGGGAGATGTACGGCGAACCCGAACTGGATGCCCTCGAAGCCCGGCTGGACATCAACAACCAGAACATCGCACGCTACTTCCAGAACTTCATGGCCGCCCGCGCGCAGGTGACCCAGGCCCGTGCGGCCTGGTACCCGTCGGTGTCGCTGGACCCCGCCTTCACCAGGGTCGGGACCGGCAAGGCCCAGGCCTCCGCCGCCAATCCGGCCGGCGGGCGCAGCACCGTCAACGATTTTTCCCTGCCCATCGACGTGTCCTGGGAACCCGATCTGTGGGGCCGAATCCGCAACACGGTCCGCGAGTTCCAGTACGCCGCCCAGGTGAGCGCTGCGGACCTGGAGAACGAGCGCCTCACGGAGCAGGCCGACCTGGCTGAATACTATTTCCAGCTCCGCGGCCAGGATGCCCTGCAGGACATCTTCAACCGCACCGTGGACTCCGACCGGAAGTCGCTGGAACTGGCGCGCGCCCAGGCCGAAACCGGCATCGGCGGCGAAGAGGCCGTCGCCCAGGCGGAAGTGACGCTGGCGGACGCCGAAGCGGCGTGCACCGGCGTCGCCGTGAACCGCGCCCTGTACGAGCACGCCATCGCCACCCTGATCGGCACGCCCGCCTCCAGCTTCTCCATGCCGGTGCGGGGGCTGGGCACCCAGGTGCCCGCGATCCCGGTGGGCATCCCGTCCCAGCTGCTCCAGCGCCGTCCGGACATCGCTTCGGCCGAACGCGCCATGGCCCAGGCCAACGCCGTCATCGGCGTGGCGACGTCCGCGTACTATCCTGCGCTGAGCCTCAACGGGAGCGCCGGATTCCTGTCGTCCACCCTTCCCAGCCTGGTGTCGGCCCCGGCGTTCTTCTGGTCCCTGGGGGCTTCGGCGTCCCAGGCGATCTTCGACGCCGGCCTGCGCAAGGCGGCGGTGACCCAGTACACCGCCGCATACAACGCCGGCGTCGCCAACTACCGGCAGACCGTGCTGACCGCCTTCCAGCAGGTGGAGGACTCTGTCGCGTCCCTGCGCATCCTTTCGCGCCAGATCGTCCAGGAGGACGCCGCGACGCAGGCCGCCCAGCGCTATGTCGACATCGCCACGGCGCGCTACCAGACGGGTCTCGATTCCTACCTCGCCGTGATCACCGCCCAGGCCGCGCTGCTGAGCGATCAGCAGCTCCAGGTGAACCTGCGCGTGAGCGAGATGACCGCGTCGGTCCAGCTGATCCAGGCGCTTGGCGGCGGATGGGACGTGGCCCGGCTTCCCCGCGCGGCGCAGGCAGAATCCTGGGAATAGTCCCGGTTCGGTCACGGTGGAGCTGACTTCGCCCCGATCCCTGCTCAATTCCAAAATCTGGTCTTATCCGGTCAAAAATCCCTCTTTATCCCCGTCCATCCCCTTCATCCCCGGCGATAAAAACGCTGGGTGCTTCGGCGCGAAATGTCTCTGCACTTCAGCATCATCCATGGCCTGTTTTAGCCGGGGATGAAGGGGATGGACGGGGATTAAGAAGAATGAAAGGCCATTCTGTTCATCGATTTAACTGGCCACGGGGTTCTGCTCGCTGCGATGTCCCGAATGGGGTTGGCCACGGAAATCAAGAGGCCTTGTTGGGACCTCCATGATCCAGATTTTACGCGAAACCAACACTAGTTCTCGCGAACATCCAGGAGTTCGACGATGAAGGGCTTCAAGATCTCCAGCAACTGTCCCCTGGGCACATCCTGGACCTTGAGGGTGATCTCGCCGCGCTCGCCCTTGGCATCCGTGATTTCGAGCATGCCCATGCCCACGATGTCGCCGGAAACGGCGGCGATGGCGGAGCTGATCTTGGCGACGGTGCCCTTGGCGGCCTTCGTGCTCACCCAGACGCGGACACCGTGCCGGCGGCCTCCCAGGAGTTCCATGAAGACCCGGAACATGTCGTTCTGGCTGACCATGCCGACCAGTTCCTTGTCGTTCATGACCGGCAGGCAGCCGATGTTCTGATCGGCCATGATCCGGGCGGCCTCCTCCACTGGGGTGTCTTCAGTCACCGTGAAAACCTCCTTCACCATCAGCATCGCCACGGTGATCCTGGCGAGCAGGCCCGGGATCTCCCAGTAGGAGAGCGTCGTGGCCGGGGAAGGGGCGGCATTGTGCAGATCCGTTTCGGCGATGATGCCCACCAGGGTGCCGTGGGCATCCACCACGGGCATGCGGTGCAGGCCTTTTTCCTTCATCAGCCTGAGCGCATCGGGCATGGACATGTCCGGGGTCAGGACGGCCGGCTTGGGAATCATCAATTCTCGGATCAGCATGGTTTCTCCCTTGAAGGGTGTTGTTGTTCGGGGTTCGGTTCTATACGGCCAGGTTCTTGGGGGCGGGGGCCGCGGGGTGGTTGAACGCCGCGATCTCCTTCTGGATCTTCTGCCAGGTCCTGTGATGCACGGCCTTTCGGGGAAGCACCCGCCCCATGAACGGTGCGGCGCCCCGGGCCTTCTGCACGCCAAGGGCAATCTGCTCCAGATCGAGGAATTCCTCCCCGGTCGCGAGGCTGACCGCGGTTTCCGCAGTGCAGACGCTGGCCACTTCGTCATCGGATAGCAGGTTCAGGATCTTGTCCCGGAATGCGAGCTCGGATCGGCTAGGGTCGACCATGTTTATCTCCTCGTGCACACCGCCTTGGCGACGGTTGCATTGATGAAGGGAGCATCAACCATGCCAAGGATGACGGCCATGCACGTTGGGTTTTCCCGCCACCTGCGCGACCTGCCCGGATGTTTGGGCATCCATGTGGCACGGTGCGGCTTGCAAAGGAGGGCCGGCCCTTGCGGCTCATCCGATCCCGGGATTCAGGTGGCTGCCGGGCGGCCGGGAGGCGCCGCATGGGCGCGGCAATGCCATCAGATTGGAGGGGTGCATCCTTCACCTTGATGCAGCCCTACCTGGCCGGCGGGGGGAATTTCTGGAGCATGCTGTGTACGGCCGCTTTCACATCCTCGTCCGCTTCACGCGGGCTGTCCGACCCCTGCAGAGCCCCTTCGGCAGTGGCTTTCCACACCACGTTCCCCGATCTGCCATCCTCGATTTCCAGCACGATGCCGGCCACGGCTTCCCGGTGCGGGTCGCCGATGGGAGCGCCGATTCCCAGGCCCAGCGGTCCCAACCCCAGGCCCAGGCCCAGGTGGACCTGCTGCGACCTGCCGGCTTCGCGGACGGGGTGGTAGGCCACCAGGAAATCAGCGGGGGCCGAGCCATCCTGCTGCCTGAAACCCCTGGACGCCAGTTCCGTTTCCACGGCGCTCTTCACGCGCCCGGTCACGATGTCATTGTTGAACGCCCCGGGGCCAGCCCCGGCGCCCGGGGCCTGGATCAGCCAGGCGTAGCTCCGGTAGGCGGAAAACGGGGTCTTGGCGTCATAGTCGTATTGGACGGAGGCTCCGGAACAGGCCAGCAACAGGGTCACGGCACCGGAGATCAGCAGGGGTCGAAGGGTGTTCATCATTGCCTCGCATCAATTCAACTGGGTGGGAGCGCCTGGTGCATGCCCCATCTGCCTTGGATGAACTGAACAGATGGCGACCAGTCTCTTGCAACTCCTGGGCCAAGCGACCCATTCCCGCTGCCCCGATGCGTAAATTATTTGTATTTGCTGACCTGGGTCACCTTTCGTATCATTGAGCCCAGGCAGTCCCTCCAATGCCGGCAGGGAACAGGGTTCCATGGAATTCAGATTCAAGTATCCTTACGGAGCCATCGGCTGAAACCCACACGGAGGCTCCATGACCCCGGAGCAGCTGAAATCGATCGCGGCGCAAGTGCTCGGGGGCAAGAAACTGCACGAAATCGACTTCGGGGAGCACCGGCTGGACCTTGAGGAAAAGCTGAAGAGCATCAATCTGGCCATCAAGCTTTACCCTTCGCCGGAGACAGCCATGGACGCCGGGGACATTGGGATCCCTGACGCTCGATAGCCGGGCTTTCACGAACGCCCGACAGGCTGCAGCGGCCCCTCCGCCCCGACTGTCGCGAGTCGGGATGCCTCGGCGGCCATGCGCACTTTGCGCAGGGAAGATTCGATCGACCGCTTCCACTGGATGACCACCCAAAGCCAGGTCAGGGTCAGGACGCTCCCGACCATTCCGTAGGCGGCCAGGTAACCTGTGCTTTCGATCCAAGCGGGCACGTTCATCTCCTGTGGCTCAGCCTTTCATTCATCGCTCATGCAATGAGGGTCACGGTCCTCGAAGCATGAACCATGCCGTTGAACCTCGATCGGAGTGCCATGGCGCGATGAGGGCGGCGCCAGGATGGTTGGGGAAAAGGAACGGCTGGGGATGCTTCCCGTGACCCAACTCAAAATGACTGTGCAACCACGTCAATATGAACGGCACAGCCGAACCCAAGCGCTGTCTCCACCTGGCAAGGTGGCCCAGGGCAGCGCGTCAGGGCGGGTTCCGGCGGTTGGCTTCGAACTTGCCTTGACCTGTCATCCGCATGCTTGATGCGGTGAACATGCCGGCATGCACCCAGGCCCATAGCCAGGAATCCCCCATCGCCGGGCAGCTCCACTGCACTCGGGAGTGTTTGATGGAAATCCTGCAGCGCCCTTTGATCCTGGTGGTGGAGGACACGCCGAGAGATCGCGAACTTCTTTCCTCCGTCCTGGAACGCGAAGGCTACGAAGTGGTCTCGGCCTTCGATGGAGACAGGGCCAGGGATCTGGCCGCCAGGATGAACCCGGTCCTGATCCTGCTGGATGTTCTCCTGCCGGGCATGGACGGGCTCGAAGTCTGCCGGCGGCTCAAAGAGGACGCGCTCACCCGCGCCATTCCCGTCATCTTCCTCACGGGCCAGTCGGCTTCCGACCAGGTGCTGGCGGGGTTCGAGGCGGGCGCCGCGGACTATGTCACCAAACCCTTCAGGATCATGGAACTGCTGGCCCGGGTGCATGTCCATGTGGAGCTCCACCGGGTCCGGAACGAGGTCCGGGTGCTTCACGGAATCCTGCCTACCTGTTCCAACTGCAAGAAGATCCGGGACGAGCAGGGCACCTGGCACCAGATAGAGTCATACATCACCCAGCGCTCCGAGGCGCAGTTCTCCCATGGGCTGTGCCCGGACTGCATTCCACAGTTTTTCCCGGATTTCCATCGCCCCATGGCCTGAGGGGCCGCCGCCGGGAGGGTCTCATTCGATTTGACCATTTTGGGTCATTCAATATGAGCGCATAAGCAAGTTTGATAGCAATGGGCTTATTCTATCTCCGTGCATTTATTAAAGTTATTTTATGGCGTGAACTGTGCACCCACCCAGGGTGAGCTTTGATAGGCGGAGACCGTCGGTCCATCCGAAGACCGATCCTCGCGCCTGGCGTGCGAGGCCGGATGGTTTCGGCTTTGAGTGAAAAAACGAGAGTGTTCAAGAGGTCCATCATGCTCAAGAAAATCGGCGTTCCCGCCATGCTCACCCGCCCAGGCGGTGCTGAAGCCCGGCGCCGCAAGGACCTGCTCAAGACCGGGGCTCTGCAGAACGCCATTTTCAACAGCGCCAATTTCTCGAGCATCGCCACCGACGCCAAGGGCGTGATCCAGATCTTCAACGTGGGCGCGGAGCGCATGCTGGGCTACGCCGCGGCCGATGTGCTGGACAAGATCACCCCGGCCGACATCTCCGATCCCCAGGAACTGATCGCCCGGGCCCGGAACCTGAGCCTGGAACTGGCGACCACCATCACCCCGGGCTTCGAGGCCCTGGTGTTCAAGGCCTCCCGGGGCATCGAGGACATCTACGAGCTGACCTACATCCGCAAGGACGGCAGCCGCTTCCCGGCCGTGGTGTCGGTCACCGCGCTGCGGGACGCCCCGGGAGAGATCATCGGCTACCTGCTGATCGGCACCGACAACACCGCCCGCAAGCAGATCGAGGCGGAGCAGGAGATGCTCGCCCAGCGCCTGCGCGACCACCAGTTCTACACCCGCTCCCTGTTCGAATCCAACATCGACGCCCTGATCACCACCGACCTGGGCGGCATCATCACCGACGTCAACCGGCAGATGGAAGCCCTGACCGGCTGCACCCGCGATGAACTGATCGGCGCGCCGTTCAGGGACTGCTTCACCGACCCGGAACGGGCCGATGCCGGCATCAGCCTGGTGCTGCACGACAAGAAGGTCACCAACTACGAGCTCACCGCCATGTCCAGGGACGGCAGGAAAACGGTCGTCTCCTACAACGCGGCCACCTTCTACGACCGCAGCCGCAAGCTGCAGGGCGTCTTCGCCGCCGCCCGGGACGTCACCGAGCGCAACCGCCTGGATGCCGTGCTCCTGGACAAGAACACCGAACTGGAGAACGCCCGGTTCGTGGCGGACAAGGCCAACCTCGCCAAATCGGAGTTCCTTTCCAGCATGAGCCACGAGCTGCGCTCGCCGCTCAACGCCATCCTCGGTTTCGCCCAGCTGCTGGACACGGAATCGCCCCCGCCGACCCCTTCGCAGAAGGCCAGCATCCACCAGATCCTCCAGGCGGGCTGGTACCTGCTGGAACTGATCAACGAGATCCTCGATCTGGCGGTGATCGAATCCGGCAAGCTGTCGCTGTCGGTGGAACCGGTGTCGCTGGACGGAGGTCCTGGCGCGAATGCCAGGCCATGATCAGGCCCCAGGGGGAGAAGCACGGCCTCGAGCTGGTCTTCCCCCGGTTCGACTCGCCCTGCTTCGTCCTGGCCGACCGGGTCCGGCTGAAGCAGGTCCTGATCAACCTCCTTTCCAACGCCATCAAGTACAACCGGCCGGGGGGCAAGGTCCTTGTGGACTGGTCCACGGACAGGCCCGGGGCGCACCCGCGTCAGCGTCACGGACACCGGCGCGGGCCTGCCGCCGGACAAGCTGGCGCAGCTGTTCCAGCCCTTCAACCGGCTGGGCCAGGAGAGCAGCGGCGAGGAGGGCACCGGCATCGGCCTGGTGGTGAGCAAGCTGCTGGTGGAGATGATGGGCGGCATCATCGGGGTGGAAAGCTCGGTGGGGTCGGGCAGCGTCTTCTGGTTCGAACTGGGCACCTGCCGAGGCCCCGCTGCTCGCCGCCGAAGAAAACGGATTCCGCGCCACGGCGCAGGCACAGACGCTGTCGGACGCCGCACCGCGGACCCTGCTCTACGTGGAAGACAACCCGGCCAACCTGAAGCTGGTCGAGCAGCTCATCGCGCGCCGGCCGGACCTGCGCCTGCTGAGCGCGGGCAACGGGTTGCTGGGCATCGAGCTCGCCCGGGAATACCAGCCTTCGGTGATCCTGATGGACATCAACCTGCCGGGCATCAGCGGGCTCGAGGCGCTTGAACGCCTGCGGCAGGATCCGGCGACGGCGCACATCCCGGTGCTCGCCGTCAGCGCCAACGCCATGGCCGGCGACATCCGGAAATGCCTGGAGGCGGGCTTCTTCCGCTACCTCACCAAGCCGATCAAGGTGAACGAGTTCGATGGAAACGCTGGACCTGGCGCTGGCCTTCGCGGAACGGGACCGGCCCGCCGCGGCCAAGGGGCTGTCGATGGTCACGACCCACGACATCCTGCACGGCAAGATCCTGATCGTCGACGACCAGGAGGCCAACGTCATCCTGCTCGAGCAGATGCTGCGGAACGCCGGCTACGACCAGATCACCTCCACCATGGATCCATTCCAGGTCTGCGAGCTGCACCTGCGGAACCGCTACGACCTGATCCTGCTCGATCTGCAGATGCCGGGCATGGACGGCTTCCAGGTGATGGAAAACCTGAAGCAGATCGAAACGGGCGGCTACCTGCCGGTGCTGGTGATCACCGCCCAGGCCGGACCACAAGCTGCGGGCCCTGAAGGCCGGAGCCAAGGATTTCGTCAGCAAGCCGTTCGATCTCGCCGAGGTGCTGATCCGGGTCCACAACATGCTCGAGGTCCGGCTGCTGCACCGGGAAGCCTTGCGGCTCTGCGATCAGGTGGTGGCGGAGCAGAAGGTTTCGCAGCGGCTGCTGCTCAGCGCGCTGCCCCGCCCGCTCGCCGAGATCCTGCAGGGGCCGTCCGCGACAGCGGCCGAAGGCTCCACGGGGCTCCTCGCCGAAGGCTATGCGGAACTGGCGGTGCTGTTCGCGGACATCGTGGCCTTCACCCGGTTCTCCGAAGGCGCGGGCGCGCAGGCGCTGGTGGGGGTGCTCAAGGAGATCAGTTCAGGCTTCGACAGCCTTGCCGACCCGGCGGGACTCGAGCGGAGAGGGATCATCGGCGACGCCTACCTGGCGGCGGTGGGTTTGCCCGATGCGGCGACCGACCGCACCATCCGCGCGGCCAACATGGCGCTGGATCTGTCCGCCGCCCTGGACCGGTTCAATGCGCACAGCCGCTGCAAGCTCAAGCTCGGCATCGGCCTGGACCCGGGCCCGGCCGTGGGCGTTGCCGTGGGCAAGCGCAGGACCCGAAAGTAGGAGATGATGCGGCCTTCCCGGAACCCGTGGCCAACGGCCCTCAGCGCGCTGCTGCTTGGCCTATGCCTCGCGGCCACGGCCTGCACCCGTCTTCCGGAGATCAGCTACGTGAAGACGCCTTTGAACTCCGGGACCGGGCAGCCGGCGGTGAGTCTTCCCGGGGGCGCGGCCGGGGCGCTCTTGTCCGGGCACCTGGCCGATGCCGGGATCGACGCCGGGCGCTGGGCCGCCCTGGAGGCCGCGGCGACCGGGCATGCCCCGATCCCCGGCAACAAGGTCACCCTGCTGTTCGACGGGCCGCAGACCATGGGCGCCATGTCCGCGGCCATCACTGCGGCCAGGACCTCCATCAACCTGGAAACCTTCATTTTCGACCAGGACGAGCTGGGCACCCGCTTTGCCGATCTGCTGATCAGCAAGCAGCAGGCAGGCGTCCAAGTGAACATCATCTACGATTGCGTGGGCACCCTGGGCACGCCCGAGGCCTTTTTCACCCGGATGCGGGAGGCCGGCATCCAGCTGTGCCCCTTCAACCCGGTCAATCCGCTCATGCGCCTGGGACGGTGGAAGATCAACCACCGGGACCACCGGAAGATCCTTGTGGTGGACGGAACCGTCGGCTTCACCGGCGGGGCGAACATCAGCGGCACCTATGCCCATGGGTCCCTGTTCCACCGGAAATCCAGCACGGGCACCAGCCTCGGCTGGCGCGACACCCACCTGCGGATCGAGGGGCCCGCGGTCGCCGCCCTGCAACTGCTGTTCGTGGAAGACTGGTACAGCCAGAGGAAGGAAGGCCTGGATCCCAGGGCCTTCTTCCCCGCCCCCGCAAACGCCGGGGACAAGACCGTGCGGGTGCTGGGCAGCGGGCCCGGGAGTGATTTCGAGATCTACCGGGCCTACGTCCAGGCGATGGAACAGGCGAAGCATACCATCCACCTCACGGCGGCCTATTTCGTGCCGGACGCCCAGGTCGTCAAGGCCCTGACGGACGCGGCCCGGCGCGGGGTGCAGGTGCAGATCGTCCTCACCAGCGTTTCCGACAACAGCCTGGTGCACCAGGCGAGCCAGTCCTACTACCGGGATCTGCTGCAGGCCGGCATCCAGGTGTTCCAGATGAAAAGCTCCATCCTCCACGCCAAGACCGCGGTCATCGACGGCGCCTGGTCCACCGTGGGCTCCACCAACATGGACATGCGCAGCTTCCTGTTCAACAAGGAGGTCAATGTCATCGTCGAGGGCGAAGGCTTCGGCCGGGAAATGGAGGACGCCTTCAGGGAGGACCTGAAGAATTCCGTGGAAGTGCTCGCCAGGGACTGGGAGCGCAGGCCCGAGGGCGACAAAGTCAAGGAGTGGGCCGCCAGGGCCCTCGAACCCTGGCTCTGACGCCGGGCCCGTTTCAGGATTCGAAATAGAGCGGGCGGTCCTGTTCCACGCACGCCGCGGCGTACAGGAACATGGAGGCGGACCAGGTCTGCCAATCCTGCCCGGAGGGGGCGCCGGTCTGGGCCTTGTACCACTCGTTGAAGCCGAAAGCGACCTTGGCCTCCCGGGCCATTTTGAGCCGCTCGGCCAGGGCCAGCAGCTTCTCCCCGGCGAGCCGGCGCCGGCCCGCGGCCACCAGCGCGGCGATGTAGAAGCCGCATACGAACGGCCATACACCCCCGTTGTGGTAGTCGCCCGGAAGGTTGAACAGCGCGTAGCGCGGCCGCCAGTCCGGATCGGTCGGAAGGACGAACGGGAAGAAGCAGGGCGGCAGGGATCCGGCCAGTTCGTGCCGGTGGCGCATGGCTTCGCACTCGGCCTCGATCCAGGCCACCATCTTCGCCGCCCGCGAGCGGCTGGCCAGCCCGGTGAGGATGGCCAGGCTGTTGCCCAGCAGATCGCAGCGCTCATCCCGGAGCACCTTGTAGGACCACATGGCGTAGGTGGGCCGCCCGCGGATGGCCAGGCCTTCCACGGGATGCGTGGTGTCCACCTGGTCGTCCGGACCGTTGAGGGCGGACTGAAGCAGGGCCGCCCGGTCGTCCTGGCCCAGCAGTTTCAGGTAGCCGTAGACCAGCGTGTTCACGAACAGCCCGTGGCCCAGGACCCAGTGCTCGTCGCGCCAGTCGCTGGTGGGCTGCTGGGCCACCATGACCCGGTCGTCGCAGGTCTGGTATTCCATCCAGCGCAGGGCCTTCCGGGCGGATCCGTCGAGGTACGAAGGGTCCCCCGTCACCCGGCGCAGGATCGCCAGGACCAGCAGGAACAGGGGCGTGGTGTCGCTGGCGCCGCGGTCCTCCGGATCGTGCACCAGCGACGGGATGCTGCCCAGCGGGCTCTGGTGCCCGGCCAGTTGCGCCATCACCCGGTCCAGCGAGTCCAGCAGGACCGGATGGCCCGAAACCAGGATGCCCAGGGCGGAGATGAGGAGGTCCCGGGTGTAGGGTTCCGGGTAGCCCCAGCCCGCCGTCCGGGGCAGGCCCTTGCAGGGGCCGTGGACGTTGTGCAGCAGCACTTCCAGCGCCGCGGCCTTGGCGGCGTTGATCTCCTGGTTCGCGATCGCGTCCATGTCACACCACCCCCAGATGATCCGACAGGATGTCGACCAGTTGCCTGGCCACCAGGCGGAAATCAAACCGGGCCACGGCCCGGGCGCGGCCCGCCGCGCCCATGCGCTGGCGCAGTCCGGGATCGTTCAGCAGGAGGCGCAGGGCGTCGGCGATATCGGGAACGCTGGCCCGGTAGTCGGCCACCCGGGGCCGGTCGAAGATCACGTGATGGCCGGGGGGATAGCCGGCCGCGGGGCCCAGCACCGCTTCGGTGATGGTGTTCTCCTGGGCCACGCCGGCCAGGAAGGCGGTCTCCCGGTCGACCAGGGTGTCCAGCATCGCCATGGCCCGGATCCCGATCACCGGCTTGCCGCAGGCGCCCGCCTCCACCTGGGGCATGCCGAAGCCTTCCAGCCGCGACGGCGCCGCGTAGACATCGCAGGCGGCCATCAGGTACGGCATGAGGTCCCGGGAGACCCGGTGCGTGGGGAAGCTCACCCGGTCTTCCATCCCCAGTTCCCGGGCCAGTTCCAGGTCCAGGGCGTTCTGCACCTCGGTCCTCGGTTGCGGCCAGACCTTGCAGACGTAGCGGAAGTCGGGCACCTCGGCCCGAACCCGGGCCAGGGCCTCCATGACCTCCCGCCCGCCCTTGGAGGCGGCGTCGCCGCCCACGGTGAGCACCATCAGCTGGTCCGGGCTCACCCCCAGGATCCCGCGCATGGCGCGGACCTTGGGATCATCGGGATCCCGGGGCCGGAAGGCGCCGGTGTCGCAGCCCACCGGCAGGACCACCATGTGGTCGCCCCGGATGCCGTCGCGCATGAAGGTCTCCCTGACCCAGTGGGCGGTCACCAGGATCAGCGGGAGCACGTTGAGCTCCTGGCGGTAGTTGGCCACGTAGCCGTCGGCCAGCAGCCAGGGCACGGCCGTCATCCCGAAATTTTGGGGGTGCTGGACGATGTCCGGATAGTCGCCCCAGAAGCCCACGCCCACCACGGCGTCGGGCTTGAACCAGCGGTAATACCATTCCTTTTCCAGATCGGACTTGAGGTGGGCGGCCTTGGCCTCCACCCCCATCTGCAGCAGCCCGCGGTAGAGCAGGTCGCCCTGGGTGGCGAGGCCGCCGGGCGCCGGCGGATAGTCATAGAGCACCAGGATCTTCATCGGCGGGGGTCCTCCCGGGTTCGGCCAAGGTGGGCGGCCCTGGGCGTCTTGAAACAATGGAAGGCTTCGGACCGGGGGATGGTCCGGGCTTCCCAGCTGTCCGGCGCGTAGTTGTAGGTTTCCAGGATGAGTCGCTGCTTCTCCGCCCAGATCGCCTCGGGCAGGTCCAGGAACCGGGAAGCCCCGGGCATGGCCCGGGGCAGGTAGGCCCCGCCGCCGTCCTCGTAGGCGAAGGCCCAGAGCGCCCCGGCCTTGAGGGTGCGCTTCTGCCAAAGGCCGATGACCGCTTCCGCGATCTCTTCATGGCGGCGGTGCCGGGTGTACTCCCCCTGCGGGGAATGGGTCAGGATCAGGTCGTATTCCCGGGCCGGCAGCAGCGCCAGGATCAGCGCCCGGATCTCGTCGGCCGGGACCGGCAGCTGTTCCGGGCCATCGTCCAGATCGCCCATGGCCCCGGTCGCGCCCAGGCGCTCCAGCGCGCGCCGGAACCGGGGCGCCCGGTCCGGATCCCGGCCGCGGCAGAGGCACGCCACGAAGGTCGACCCGCGCGGCCGGCTCAGCAACTGTCCGCCGCACCAGAGCACTTCGTCATCGGGATGGGCGACGATGACCGCGACCCGCTGGACGCTCCCGGCTTCATCCGTGTTTGGCAAAAGACCTCCCTGTTTGGCAAGGACCGGTGCTGCCGGTCAGAATCGCATGGAATTGCCGATGGTGAACTGGAAGCGCGCCTGGTACGGCTCACGGTTCAGGGGCACGGCCACGCTCAGCAGGATGACCCGGCCCAGGGAACTCCTGAGGTTGCCCAGGCGCAGCCCGCAGCCGATGTCCGAGTAGGGCCTGGACCAGCCCAGCCCGTCGAACTGGCGCACCGCCCCGACGTCCGCGAAAGCGTCGTAGCCCAGCCGCACCAGCCCCCACCAGCGCTGCTCGGTCAGCAGGCGGTATTCGAAGGAGGCCAGCCAGCGCGCATCTCCCGGGCGGAGTTCGTTGGGGAAACCCCTCAGGCCCTGGTCGCCCCCCACGTAGAACCAGTTCTCGGGATCCAGCCGGCAGCCCAGGTCGACCGCCGCCAGGCCGGCCAGGATCTGGTCCGGGGTCAACCGGTAGTACTGCACCAGCGCGAGGTTCGCCTGGGCGTTCTGCAGGCCGGATGCGGGCGCCCGACCGCTCAGGCTGGCCGTGAAGAGGGTGAGGTCATCGAGGGAGGTGGACCAGCCTTGGGAGGCCTGGAGGAGGAAATACGGGGCATTCATCGTGGATCCCAGAGCCCGGGTGTAGGCGCCGATGGCCAGCGAGCCGTTCCAGGCCAGGTTGTAGTCCTCGGGCGTGTCCATGCCCAGGAAGTCGTAGAAACTTTCAAAGGCGTCCTGCTCGGTGGAAAGGGTGAGGGCGCCGCCGCGCAGGCGCCGGTCCGACAAGGTGGGGGCGAGCAGGTCGTCCGGGGGCCCGGTCAGGGTGATGGCCCCGTATCCGGTGTCCTGGCGGTCGAAGGCGAGGCCGGCCCGCCAGACCCGGTCCGCGGATCTGATGGAACGCCGCGGCCGCCGACCCTTGCACCTCGTCCTGGACGAAGGGTGTCTCGAAAATCTGCTGTCCGCGGTCGTAGAGGTAGAGGCCGGCGTGCTTCTGGTTCAGGGCCACGCTGGCGGACCACGGGGTGTCCAGGGCGAAGAAAGGCTGCCCCAGGCTGAAGGCGCGCGCGAAGCCATCGGAGAGGTACCTGATCCTGGGCCATGAGGGTCCACCGGCTCCCCAGGAACTGGGGGTCGTTGTAGGTGATGCCCCAGGTGGTGCGCTGAAAGTTCTTGGAAACATCGAAGGCCACGCTTTTGCCCGACCCCATGAAGTTCTTCTCATCCAGGCCGAAGTTCTCCGATCTCTGGCCCCCCACCGAGGAGAAGCCCGCATTGACCTGGGTCGTCCAGGCGTCCCGCACCCGGACCCGGGCCACCACGCTTCCGTCCGGCTGGACCACGGGATCGATGTGGGCGTCCTTGACGAACGGCAGCGCGCGCAGGAGGCGTTCCGTCTCATAGATGCGCCGCGTGCGCGCCCGGTCCCCGGCCTTGAACAGGAGGACCCTGCGGATGACCGCTTCCTTGGTGGAGGCATGGAGGTGGTCCGCCGTCCGGCCGATGAAGGTATTCTCTTCGGGCTTGGAGAGATCGAAGACATCGCCGATCTCCACCGTGATCCCGCTGATGACGGCGTTGCGGGCCTCCACGGCGGCCCAGGGCAGGGGCGGGCGCGGGGGCCGGACCGGGCTGGCGGCCAGGAGCGGCAGGGCAAGCGTCATCGCGAGGATCGCGAGGCGGATGGCTGCGGGTCGAAGGCTGCCCAAAATCGCTCCCAGGATGTTTTGGCCCTGTTACCTGGTGTCCGGATGGTATTCCAGGAGGTGGATGGTGGGGGCATCGGGTTCAGTCAAAAATGGGAATAGGGGTCGGGGGAGTAGGGATCTTCATCAAAAGGCCCCGATAATTCGGAATTCGGATTGGGGAACCACAGCTCAGAGGGGAGAACCCAGTCTTGAGAGTCATTGCAGGCGTCATACATAAACCACCAAAAGGCGGAAAAAGAAGAGGGAGCGTTGGATCTGCCCATTCTGGTCAGACCGCAACAAGTAGTAGCATTATTAGTGCCATAAAAATAACCATCTTGAAGTGAAGTGAATCCGTTTCAAAATGGATCCGCCAAGGGATCGGACCCGATCAGGATGAAGGGCAGCCACCCGGGACGGGAACAGCATCCAGTCAGAGGGCATTCAACAGGAGTGGCGGGAAGACGGGTGTTTCATACTGATCGAACACGCTTGGCAGGCAGCGCACGTTGTTTCGTAAATATTTGAAAATAAACATTATAAATCATGGCACGGTTGGTGCTTTAAAACGGCAGCCACCGGTCAAACCCGGGGGTGTCCGCCTGAAAGGAAGGGTTCGCTACCCATGACAACCAATCCCCTGAAACTGCTGGGATCCTTCGGCCAGTCCATCTGGCTCGACTACATCAGGCGCGATCTGATCGAAAGCGGAACCTTGCGCCGCTTGATCAGCGAAGACGGGTTGCGCGGGATGACTTCCAATCCGGCCATATTCGAAAAGGCGATCGGCGAGAGCCACGAGTACGACGCGGCCATCCGGACCCTGGCCGGCGAAGACCTGGACGTCAAGACCATCTATGAGACTCTCAGCCAGGATGACGTGCAGCGTGCCGCGGATGCGTTCATGCCGGTATACCTTCAGACAGATGGCGGCGACGGCTATGTCAGCCTGGAAGTCAATCCCCATCTGGCACGCGACACGGGCGGCACGATCCAGGAAGCCCGCAGGCTCTGGGCCGCCCTGGACCGGCCGAACGTCCTGATCAAGGTGCCCGGCACCGCCGAAGGACTGCCCGCCATCCAGCAGCTCATAGCCGAAGGGATCAATGTCAACGTGACCCTGCTGTTCGGCCTGGCGCGCTACCTGCAGGTGGCGGAGGCCTTTATCGCCGGACTCGAGAACCGCGCCGCCCAGGGCCTGACGGTGAAGCGGGTGGCTTCGGTGGCCAGCTTCTTCGTGAGCCGCATCGATGCGCACCTGGATCCGCTGCTGGAATCGTTCTTCCCCCAGGGCGGCAAGGAATCGGACCTGGCCAGGAAACTGCATGGCCAGGTCGCGATCGCCAGCGCCAAGCTGGCCTACCAGGCCTACAGGAAGCTCTTCAGCGCGCCCCGGTTCAAGCCGCTGGCCGAAGCCGGCGCCAGGCCGCAGCGGCTGCTCTGGGCCAGCACCGGCACCAAGAACCCGGAGTACAGTGACGTGAAGTACGTCGAGGCCCTCATCGGCAAGGACACCGTGGACACCCTGCCGCCGGAAACCCTGGAGGCCTACCGGCGCCACGGCAAACCCGAAGCCCGGCTCGAGCGTGGCGTCAAGGAGGCCCGCTGGGTCATGGATCAGCTGCCGGTGCTCGGCCTCAGCATCGACGATGTGGCCGGGCAGCTGGAAGACGCCGGCGTGGCGAAATTCAACCAGCCGTTCGACCAGCTGATGGCGGCCCTGGCGCACCGCCCATGAGCGAACCGACCCGGGCCGCGCACCCGATCCATGCCCTGCTGCCCGCGGCAGTGGAGGGGTTCGGTCCCCTGGCCGAACTCGCCCTGGATCTGCGCTGGTCCTGGAACCACAGCGGCGACGACCTGTGGCGGCAGCTGGACCCGACCCTGTGGCGCCTCACCCAGAACCCATGGGTGGTCCTGCAGACGGTATCCCGGGAGCGGCTCGAGGGGGTCCTGGCCGATCCCTCCTTCCGCGGGAAGATGGACGCCCTGCTGCGCGCGAGGCGCGAGCACGAGGAGGCGCCGGCCTGGTTCCAGCAGGCCCATCCGCGCTCCCCCTGGCCTGCGCAGCCTATTTCAGCATGGAGTTCATGCTGAGCGAGGCCCTGCCCATCTATTCGGGCGGGCTCGGCAACGTGGCCGGCGACCAGCTCAAGGCCGCCAGCGACCTGGGCGTGCCGGTGGTCGGGGTGGGGCTGCTGTACCAGCAGGGCTATTTCCGCCAGGTGATCGACCCGGAGGGGGCGCAGCAGGCCCTGTACCCCTACAACGACCCCGGCCAGCTGCCGATCACGCCCCTGCGCACCGCCGGTGGCGAGTGGCTGCGGCTGGAGATCGCCTTGCCGGGGTATTCGGTCTGGCTGCGTGCCTGGCAGGTCCAGGTGGGCAGGGTGAAGCTGTACCTGCTGGACAGCAACGATGGCGCGAACGAGCCCACCAGCCGGGGGATCACCAGCGAGCTTTACGGCGGCGGGCCCGATCTGCGGCTCAAGCAGGAACTGCTGCTCGGCATCGGCGGATGGCGCCTGCTGGAAGCCCTGGGCATCCATCCGGAGGTCTGCCACCTCAACGAGGGCCATGCGGCCTTCGCGGTGCTGGAGCGCGCCCGCAGCTTCATGGACGCGACGGGGCAGCCCTTCGAGGTCGCCCTGGCCGTCACCCGGGCCGGCAACCTGTTCACCACCCACACGGCCGTGGCCGCGGGTTTCGACCGCTACGAACCGGCCCTCATCGAGCAGTACCTCGGCCGGTACGCCGGGCCAGAAGCTGGGCATCACCCTTCCCGAACTGCTGGCCCTGGGCCGCCGGGATCCCGACGACCGGTCGGAGCCGTTCAACATGGCCTACCTTGCCATCCGCGGCAGCGGGGCGGTGAACGGTGTGAGCCGCCTGCACGGAGAGGTCAGCCGCCAGGCTGTTCGCCCCGCTGTTCCCGGGCTGGCCGGTGCCGGAAGTGCCGGTGCGGACACGTGACCAACGGCGTGCACATGCCCACCTGGGACTCGGCCGCGGCCGATGCGCTCTGGACCGAAGCCTGCGGCAAGGACCGCTGGCTCGGCACCGCGGAAACCCTGGAGCAGGATATCCGCCGGGTTTCCGACGAAAGGCTCTGGGCGTTCCGCACCGCCGCCAGCCAGGTGTTCGTGGATGACGTCCGCGAAAGGCTGTCCCGGCAGCTGGCCGCCGCGGGCGCCGGGTCCGAGGCGGCGGAGGCGGCAAAGCGGATGTTCGACCCCAAGGCATTGACCCTGGGCTTCGCCCGGCGCTTCGCCACCTACAAGCGGCCCAATCTGCTGCTGCACGATCCGGAACGCCTGCTGCGCCTCCTCGCCGACCCTAAGCGGCCGGTGCAGCTCATCCTCGCCGGCAAGGCCCATCCGGCCGACCGCACGGGGCAGGATCTGATCCAGGCCTGGATGCGCTTCATCCACCGGCCCGAGGTCCGCCCCCATGTGGTCTTCCTGGCGGACTACGACATGCAGTTGACCGCCCGGACTGGTGCAGGGGGTGGACGTCTGGCTGAACACCCCGCGCCGGCCCTGGGAGGCGTGCGGCACCAGCGGCATGAAGGTGCTGGTCAACGGCGGCCTCAACCTTTCGGAACTGGACGGCTGGTGGGCCGAGGCCTACGCCCCCGAACTGGGCTGGGCGCTGGGGGACGGCCGGGAGCATGGCGAGGACCCGGCCTGGGACGCCATGGAGGCGGAAACCCTGTACGAACTGCTCGAACAGCAGGTGATTCCCGAGTTCCATGCCCGGGACGAGCACGGCATCCCCGGGGCATGGGTGGCCCGGATGCGCGAGAGCATGGCCCGGCTGACTCCGCACTTCTCGGCCAGCCGCGCAGTGCGTGAATACGCGGACCAGCATTATCTCCCGGCGGCCGAGGCCTACCTGGCGCGCGCGGCCGGCAAGGGGGCGCTCGGCCGCGGCCTGGTCGATGGGCGGCATCGCCTGGATCAGGGCTGGGCCGGGCTGAGCTTCGGCGCCGTGAAGGTGGAGACCCGCGACGGCCGGCACCACTTCGAGATCCAGGTCCAGCTCGGCCAGCTCGGCCCGGAGGAGGTGCGGATCGAGCTCTATGCCGACGGGATCGGGGACGGTGATCCGGAGCGCGAGGAAATGAGGGGGGCCGGTCTTCGAGGCGCTCCGGGCGGCTATGTCTACTCCGCCGACGTGCCGGCGTCCCGCCCGCCGTCCGACTACACCGCCCGGGCCATGGCGCGCCGCGCAGCGGCCGCGCTCCCGCTGGAGGATCCGCGAATCCTCTGGCAGCACTGAACTGGACCGACACCACTGCCTTATGGAAGGGTTGCACCATGGAAACCAGGACACTCGCACCCGAACTGCTGGCCCGCATGGACGCCTATTGGCGCGCGGCAAACTATCTGGCGGTCGGCCAGATCTACCTCTGCGACAACCCGCTGCTGAAGCGTCCGCTTGCGCTCACGGACGTGAAGCACATGCTGCTGGGCCACTGGGGCACGACCCCGGGGCAGAACTTCATCTACGTGCACCTGAACCGGGTGATCAAGCAGCTCGACCTGGACATGATCTATGTCTCCGGCCCCGGGCACGGCGGCCCGGCGGTGGTCGGCAACACCTACCTGGAAGGCAGCTACAGCGAGATCTACCCGGACATCAGCCAGGACGAGGCCGGCCTGCGCAAGCTCTTCATCCAGTTCTCCTTCCCCGGCGGCATTCCCAGCCACGCATCCCCCGAGTGCCCGGGATCGATCCACGAAGGCGGCGAGCTGGGCTATTCGCTCAGCCATTCCTTCGGGGCGGTGTTCGACAACCCCGGGCTGATCGTCGCCTGCGTGGTCGGCGACGGCGAAGCGGAAACCGGGCCGCTGGCGACCGCCTGGCACTCCAACAAGTTCCTCGACCCGGTGACCGACGGCGCCGTCCTGCCGATCCTGCATCTCAACGGCTACAAGATCTCCAACCCGACCGTGCTGGCCCGCATCACCCGCGAGGAGCTGGAGCAGCTGTTCCGCGGCTACGGCTGGACCCCGCTGTTCGTCGAAGGGGACGACCCGGCGCTGATGCACGAAGCCATGGCCACGGCGCTGGATGCGGCGCTGGCCCGGATCCGGACCATCCAGGAGGACGCGCGCCTGCGCGGCCATGCGGGGCGTCCGCGCTGGCCGATGATCGTGCTGCGCTCGCCCAAGGGCTGGACCGGCCCCAAAGAGATCGACGGCCTCCGGGTGGAGGGCACCTTCCGCGCGCACCAGGTGCCCCTCTCCGACCCGGCCACGCACCCCGGGCATCTACAGCTGCTGGAAGACTGGCTGCGGAGCTACCGGCCTGAGGAATTGTTCGACGCCCAGGGGCGCCTCAAGCCGGAACTGGCGGAACTGGCGCCCGAGGGAGAACGGCGCATGGGCGCGAACCCCCACGCCAATGGCGGCATCCTGCTGCGCGATCTGCGCCTGCCGGACTTCCGCGACTACGCGCAGGCGGTGCCGGCCCCGGGGGCGCCGGGCATCGGCGACACCCACGTCCTGGGGCCGTTCCTGCGCGACGTGACCCGGCTGAACGGCGAGCAGCGGAACTTCCGGGTGTTCGGACCGGACGAGACCCTGTCCAACGGCCTGGAAGCCCTGTTCCAGGCCACCGAGCGCCAGTGGGATGCCGGCGACGATAGCGGGCGACGAATGGCTCGCGCCCACCGGCCGGGTGATGGAGATGCTCAGCGAACACCAGTGCGAAGGCTGGCTCGAGGGCTACCTCCTCACTGGCCGGCATGGCCTCTTCAACTGCTACGAGGCTTTCATCCATATCGTGGATTCCATGTTCAACCAGCATGCCAAGTGGCTCAAGATCACCGCGCACCTGCCCTGGCGGCGCCGGATCGCCTCCCTGAACTACCTGCTGGCCTCCCACGTCTGGCGCCAGGACCACAACGGCTTCACCCACCAGGACCCCGGCTTCATCGACCACGTGGTGAACAAGAAGGCGGAGGTGGTGCGGGTCTACCTGCCGCCGGACGCCAACTGCCTGCTGTCGGTCATGGACCACTGCCTGCGCAGCCGCCATTACGTCAACGTGGTGATCGCCGGCAAGCATCCGGCGCCGCAGTGGCTGTCCATGGAGGCCGCGGTCAAGCACTGCGCCGAGGGCATCGGCATCTGGCGCTGGGCCAGCACCGACGAAGGCTGCGAGCCCGACGTCGTCATGGCCTGCTGCGGCGATGTGCCGACCCTCGAGACCCTGGCCGCGGTCACCATCCTGCGCGCGCGCGTGCCCGACCTGAAGATCCGGGTGGTCAACGTCGTCGACCTGATGAAGCTGCAGCCCGCCGCGGAGCATCCCCACGGCCTGGGCGACCAGGATTTCGACGCCCTGTTCACGGCGGACCGGCCGGTGATCTTCGCCTTCCACGGCTATCCCTCGCTGATCCACAAGCTCACCTACCGCCGCGCCAACCACGGCAACATCCACGTGCGCGGCTACAAGGAGGAGGGCACCATCACCACGCCCTTCGACATGACGGTGCTGAACGACATGGACCGCTTCCACCTGGCGCTGGACACCCTCGACCGCCTTCCGCGGCTTGGCGCCAAGTCCGGCTACCTGAAGCAGGAACTCCAGGACAAGCTGGTCGAGCACAAGGAATATATCCGCAAGCAGGGCCAGGACATGCCTGAGATCAGGAACTGGCGGTGGAGCTGAAGGGCCCGGCGGCACGCCAATTGCAGTTGATCGAGCGAAGAGATGGGGTCGGCGACCCCGCACTCTGAAGGAAGCAACATGCGCTATTTCTCCACACCCGATGCCCCCTGCCAAGCCGTCTGCCCTGCCTGCGCCAAGGATTCCACCTGCGCGGAGTGGGTGGGATGGCGGGAGCTGGATCCGGAGGTCCAGCAGTGCGCCGCCCCCACCCACTGCGCGCGCTGCGACGCACCTTTGGACCTCTGATCCGACCTCATTCAAAATGATTCACACGATCGTTCATATTGCTCGATCCGGTCGAATCACCCAATCTCAATATTTCTGTAAATAATTTAAATTATTGAAGTTAAATTGATGGCCCGAGAAATGCTTAGTTGTTCACTGGGAGACAAAGGTGCCAGTGCGCGCCTTTCCCCGTCAACCCTCACCACCGTCCGGCGGTTCCGTGGCCGGAGGATCGTCCAGAAATCCGCAAACCCCGGAAGGGTCCGCATCGTGCGGGCCTCATCCAAAGTCAAAAAAACACTGACAATCCTGTCAAATCTCCAAGAGGTTACCCCATGAAATTCTGGCAAACAGTTCCCTTCGCCATGGCCGCCCTGGTCATCCAGGCCCAGGCCGTTCCCGACGCCCGCACCGTTCCCCTGTACGTTGTGACCGTCGTCCAGAACTCGGCCAAGGCCATCAACTACGGACAGATGAAAGGCTCCACCAAGATCGACTTCCAGGGCACCGTCCTGCTGCCCAAGGCTTCGGGCATGGCGAAGGTGAAGGTGGAGACGGGAGGCACCTTCATCAAGGCGGAATTCAAGAACATGGCGCCGGCCTCCTCGTTCGGCGGCGAGTACCTGACCTATGTGCTGTGGGGCATCTCCACCGAAGGCCGCGCCACCAACCTGGGGGAGATCGTCCTCAACAAGCACGGGAAGGGTGAACTCAAGGTCACCGACGCCCTGCAGACCTTCGGCCTGGTGGTGACCGCGGAGCCCTACTTCGCGGTGAGCCAGCCCAGCGACGTGGTGGTGCTGGAGAATGTCGCCCGGAAGTCCTCCCAGGAGCAGGTGGAGTACATCGACGCCAAGTTCAGCCTGCTGAAAAGGGGCCAGTACCGACCTGAACCTGGATTCCGCCGCGCCCAGCGCCATGGACGACAAGACGCCCTTCGACGTCTACCAGGCCCGCAATGCCGTGCGCATCGCGCACGCGGCTGGTGGCACGGCCTATGCTCCCACCGCCATGGACAAGGCTGAAACCAACCTGAAGCTGGCCGAGGACGGAAACGGCGCCAAGAAGACCCGCATCTCGGAAGCCCGGGAATCCATCCAGAGTTCCGAAGATGCCCGGTTGATCGCGGTCCAGCGGCAGGCGGCCGAGCAGGTGCTCCTCGACCAGAAGATGGCGCAGGACAAGGTGGATGAGGCCAACCGGCAGGCGGCCATGGCCAACGCGGCCCAGGCAGCCGCCCTGCAGCAGGCCGCCCAGGCCAACGCCGGCGAGGCCGACGCCCTCAACCAGGCCAGGCAGTCCCAGGCCGCCAATGTGGACCTCCGTGCCGAGCTGCTGGCCCAGTTCAATGCCGTCCTCGAGACCCGGGCCACGGCGCGCGGCCTCATCGTGAACATGTCCGGAATGCTGTTCCAGACCGGCAAGGCGACCCTGGTGCCCAGCGCCCGGGAGAAGCTGGCGAAGATCGCCGGGATTCTTTCGACCCACAAGGGCCTGGTGGTCGAGGCGGACGGCTTCACCGACAGCACCGGCAGTGACGCATTCAATCAGCGCCTGTCGGGCGAGCGGGCTCAAAACGCCAGGGACTACCTCGTGAGCCAGGGCGTTTCGGAAAGCTCCATCTCCTCCAAGGGATTCGGCAAGGAGAACCCGATCGCCGACAACGCCACCGCGGCGGGGCGGCAGGAAAACCGCCGGGTCGAACTGGTCGTTTCCGGCGCGGGGATCACCGCCAAGACCGCTTCCCTGAACCCGTAAAGAATGGATTTGCCCAGGAGCGGCGGCGGGGCCATCAGGCCCCGCCGCCGCGGGTGATTAGGGACGCTCAGGCCCGGAGCGCGGCGAGCAGTTCGTCCAGGGGCACGCTCACGGCGGTCGAGGCCCGGTCGCTCATGGCATAGGGCAGGATCAGGTCGCCGTCCGTGGATGAGCGACCCGCAGCTGTAGACGACGTTGGGCACGTAGCCTTCCCTGCCGCTGCCTTCGGGTTGCAGCAGCGGTTCGCGCAGGCGGCCGATGACCTTCGAGGGATCGTGCAGGTCGAGCAGCACGGCCCCGATGCAGTACTTGCGCATGGGGCCCACGCCGTGGGTGATCACCAGCCAGCCGGCCTCCGTTTCGATGGGCGATCCGCAGTTGCCGATCTTCACCGACTCCCACAGTTCCGCCGGGCGCAGGATCAGGGTCGAATCCACTCCAGTAGTGGGGGTTGTCCGAGAACATGAGGAACAGGTTCTCGTCGTCCTGGCGCGAAAGCATCGCGTAGTTGCCGTCGATCCGCCGCGGGAACAGCGCCATGCCCTTGTTCTGCACCGCCGTGCCGTTGAGGGTGAGCACCCGGAAGTGGAGGAAATCCTGGGTCTCGATCAGCTGGGGCAGGATGGCGTGGCCGTTGTAGGCGGTGTAGGTGGCGTAGTACATCACCGCCCCGTCGTCCTCGACGAAGCGGACGAAACGGGCGTCCTCGATGCCGTTGCTTTCGTTGCTCGAGACCGGGAAGATGATGCGCTCGCTCAGGGTGTGCCGGTCCGAAAAGCTCATTTCGTAATTGGAGTCGGCCAGCCACTGGATGCAGCGCAGCGTGTTGGTGAGGTCCTGGGTGACCGGCCGGACCTCGCGCCGGACGCGCGCCAGGCTCCGGTCCAGTTCGCTCCGGTCGAAGTCCTGCCCCGAGCGGTTCCATCACCATGGCGGAGTGCCCGTTGTCGAAGCCCATCTCGTGCAGCTTGACGATGAAGGGGGTCTTCTTGTAGCTGGGGTTGGTCTCGATCTCGGGCGCCGTGACCAGGCGGGAGACGGGCTCGACGCTGGATGCCGCCATCGGCCGTGACGAGGCCGGTGCGGAATTCGATCGAGGAGATGTGCCCTTCGCCGGTGGCGCGCAGGCTCATGATGAAGCGCAGGGCGCCGGGCGGCACGCCGTCCTGGTCGGGATGCGCCACCATGGACGGGTTGAACAGCGCGGCCGATTCCAGCGCGTACTCCCCCGAGAACAGGGCGCCGATGAGGAGCTTGCGGACATGGGAAAGCGGCTGCTGGGTGAAGAGGTGCGGAACCACCCGCTGGTAGTTCGCCAGGAACGGGCCCTCCAGATCGAAATGGCGGGCGTCGAACTCGCGGAGCACGGTGTCCAGGTGCCGGAGGGTGTCCTCTTCGCTCAGGGCCAGGGCGCGGCCGATGATGGTGGTGACGCGCAGGGGACTGGAGGGGATGAAGGGCCGGATGATCACCCGGGCGCTTTGGGGAACGAGCTGCAGGTCGTGCCGGCGAAGGGTGAGGGGGCTCATGAGAGTGCCATTACGGAAGGGCCGACCAGAAGCTGGGCGGAGCTCATCTCGGCGCGGGCGAGATGGAAGGCCAGGGTCGATTCCGCCCCCTGGTTCTCGCTCACCCGATCCGGGTGCAGCCCGTCCCCGCAGCCCCCGGTTCCGGAATCGTAGACCGGCAGCCCGAGATCGTTCCGGCCGAGGAACCATTCGAAGGCCCATTTCGCCTTCCTGGACCAGCCCAGGTCCTGGGTGGCGCGCAGGGCTTCCAGGCAGGCCGCGACCATGGCCTGCGCTTCCACCGGCTGCTGGTCGAAGTCGGCATGCGCGCCGTCGCGCTCATAGAAACCGTGGTTGCCGATCGGCCGGAAATGGCCCGCCCGGGCCTTCTGCACCGACACCAGCCAGCCCAGGGACTTGAGGCCGACCGACAGCGCCTCCGGGTGCGGCATCTCCTGGCCGCTGATCAGCAAAGCCTGGCAAAGGCGAGAGTTGTCGTAGGTGGCGCTCGGCTCGAACCAGGGCCACGTGTCGGTGGCGCAAGCCTCCCAGAGCTTGATGAGCCTGGCCGTCAAGTCCTCGCGCAGGTGCTTCGTGGCCTGGTGGCCGGGGGCGCGGCGCAGGAATTCCTGGATGCCGAGCAGGGTGAAGGCCCAGGCCCTGGGCGAGGAGAAACCCTCGGCGGCGGCGAGCCCCCGCTCGAACATCTGGGCGCACAGCTTCCGGTGCCCTTCGTTGCGCGAGCGGCCCGCCCCGCTGCCCAGGGCCCAGAGCGCGCGCCCGTGGCTGTCCTCGCTGCCCGAATCCTCGATCCAGGACCGGCCATGGGTCATGAAGTTGCGGAACCGGCCGTTCTGCCGGTTCATGGCGGCGCACAGGAAGGCCAGATAGCAGGTGGCCAGCCGGTCCAGGCTCTCCGAAGGGGGCCTCCCGCCCAGTTCGTCCAGCAGGTTGCAGAGGATGAAGGCCCGGGCGTTGTCGTCGGTGCAATAGCCTTCCTGGAAATTGGGCACGTTGAACAGGGCGTGCTGGAGGATCCCGGTGCCGTCGCTCATGCGCAGCACGTGGTCGAGCCGGAGCGGGGGCAGGTCGTAGGGCCGGCTGGCCAGGGTCCACTCGGCGAAGGCCGAGCGCGGCGCGGCCCTGCGCTCCCGGCGGGCCCGCTGGAAGGCGTCGAGGTAGAGCCGGCCGGTCACCGGCCAGATCATTTCCCGGCCCATCCGGTAGGCCTGCTCCCGGGTCGTCCGCAGGAGATCCGGGTTGTCCAGGTAGGTGCACACGCCCTCGGCGATGGCGTGCGGATCGCGGAACGGCACCAGGATGCCCCGGCCATTGGCGAGCAGCTCCTGGGCGTGCCAGTAGGGGGTGGAGACCACCGCCTTGCCGGCGCCGAAGACGTAGGCCAGAGTGCCGGAGGTGATCTGGGCCTCGTTGAGGTAGGGGGTGAGGTAGATGTCGGTGGCGCCGATGAACTCCTTGAGATCCTCCAGGGACACGAACCGGTTGAAGAAGATGACGTGTTCCTTGACGCCCAGGTCCTCGGCCTGGCGCTCCAGCCCCAGGCGATAGGCCTCGCCTTCGCGGGCTACCAGGTGCGGGTGGGTGGCTCCCAGCACGAGGTAGACAGCGGTGGGATGCCGCTTCACGATCTCGGGCAGGGCCTCGATGGCGTACTCGAGGCCTTTGCCCGGGCCGATCAGGCCGAAGGTGAGCAGCACCTTGCGGCCCTCAACGCCGAACTGCGGCTTGTAGAAGCTGGAGTCGACGAAGGGCATGTCGGGGATGCCGTGGGCGATGAGGTCGATCTTGTCGGCCGGGGCGCCGTAGGTCTCCATCAGGATTTCCCTGCCCTTGCGGGCCATCACCACCAGGCGGCTGCTGCGGGCGATGATCTCGTTCATCACTTTGCGCTGGTCGCCGTTGGGTTCGCGCAGGATGGTGTGCAGGGTCGTCACGACGGGCATGCGCACTTCCTTGAGCAGCGCCAGCAGGTGGCTGCCGGCGGGACCGCCGTAGATCCCGAACTCGTGCTGGAGGCAGAGGATTTCCGCGTTGCTGAAATTCAGGAAGTCGGCCGCGCGCCGGTAGGAATCCAGGTCCATCTGGTCCAGTTCGAAGCGCACCCGCTGGGGATAGGCGTAGCCTTCCGGGCGGTCGTTCATGGCGCCCACGAAGCAGTCGCTCCCCGGGGCGACGCCGGCCACCGCCTCGCACAGATCATGGGTGAAGGTGGCGATTCCACAAAGGCGCGGCAGGTAGCCACCCAGGAAGGCAATCCGTTCAGGCTGAGCAGAATCTGTCAAGGTGTCCTTCTCTCTCGTTGCAACTCGAAACAACGCACCCGGTCACGGGGGTTCAAGCTTACCACCCCCGCCAAGCCCGCAACTCGCACCGGGCCACCACCGTTCACATGGCCTTCCTGCCGGGGCCTCGCGCTTCACATTGGAGGTCCTTCGCCCGGATGCAACGGGATCGCACAGAACCGGCAACGGGTCGCGACCAGCGGGATGGTCCCCAGGCATTCGGGACAGCGCCGGGAGGGCTCCACCAGCTTGACTTCCTCTTCGGCCTTCATGAGCATCCCGAGGAACTTGACGCACAGGATGAATACCACCGAGGAAACGATGCAGAAGTGCAAGGCTGCCCCCAGCACCAGCCCGACCCGCACCTTCCCGATGGCGAATTCCTCCCATGCCATGCGGGCAGGCAGGACGTAGCTCACCAGGGGCATGACCAGGCCGTTCACGAAGGCCTTCACCAGGTCGCCAAAGGCCGCGCCCAGGGCCACGGCAACCGCCAAGTTCGATGACATTCCCTCGATTCATGAAGGACTTGAAGTCTTCCACCAGGGACATGGGATATTCCTTAGACAAATCGAGTCAAACCGATCGAACCTGCATCAACCGGAAGGCCCGGCTCACGCCATCGATGCCAGCAGGGGGAGCGTCAACCACACAGCCGCGAAATGGAGCGCGGCCGCAGCCACCACGAACAGGTGGAAGATTTCGTGGTAGCCAAAGATGCGCGGGAAGGGATCGGGACGCTGGAAGGCATAGACCAGGGCCCCGGCGGTGTAGACCACCCCGCCGAGGAGGACCAGCACGAAAACCCTCATCCCGGCGGTGTGATGGAGCGACGGGACCATTCCGGTCATGGCCCAGGCGAAGAGCACGTAGATGCCTGCCATGAGGGGCTTTGGCGCGGTGGGCCAGGCCACCGAGAGCGCGACGCCGGCGAGTGCTCCACCCCACACCGCGATAAGCAGGGCGTGCGAACCGGACGATCCGGCCAGCAGGCCGAACGGTGTGTACGTCCCGGCGATCAGCACGAAAATGGCAGCCTGATCGATCCGGCCCAGCAGGTCCCGCGCCCGCGGCGGCCAGGTGGGCCAATGGTAGGCGGCCGAAATGGCGAACAATGCGATCAGGCTGGCGCCATAAACGCCCGCACCCCAGCGCGCGCTTGCACTCCGCGCAGCGTTCCACAGCGCCAGGATGGTCGGCAAGGCCACACAGGCGGCGACCAGATGGGACAGACCCCGCAGCCGGGGTTTCTGCCGGGGAACGGGGTTCGCTGCCTGATCACTCTGAAGACCCGGTTTCATGGTGTGCCTCCACGCCTGGCGGCAGGATGTTCGGGGCCCTATCAAGCCGGAGCCCGGATACCTTGGGCAGGCATCAGAGGACGATGTTACCGATGCGGACGGTTCGTGTCTGGTGCTTGCTCCCATTGTTGTGCGCTCCCTGGTGCAAGTCACCCGGGCAGCACGAAGGATCATTTTATATCCGCCCCATGAGGAGCAGGATGACGAGAATCACCAACACAAAGCCCAGGCCTCCACTGGGGTAATAGCCCCACTGCCGGCTGTGCGGCCAGGCGGGCAGGACTCCCAGGAGCGCCAGGACCAGTACGATAATCAGGATGGTCATCATTTCAATTCCTCCTAACTCACTGCTCGAGATTTTCGTAGTTTCGCTAGAAAATATCGTTGAGCGGATCCCCCCGGGATGGGCTGAAAAGCCTCGAGGCGCTGTGGCATTTGAAACATGCATTCTTTGTGCCGTAACCTAATTATATGTTTTTAATTGTGTTATTGTTTTTTGCGGGCCCAGGCGGAGAAGAAGGTTGTCAATAAGGTTAAAGACCTCATTCATTTTGATTGGGATGAGGTCAAATCCTGATCGCCCAAGGATGGCAGACGACCGTCTGGCAGCGGTGAAGCCGCTTCACGCCGTCATGAATGACACCGTCCGGGCTTCACCGGCGGCCATTTTTCTTTTCCGGTTGAAGCCGGCAGGGCCTGGATCAGGCCTGGATCAGGCCCGCGTCCGCTCCGCGCCCTCCGGGCCGAGCGCGCCATAGCTTTTGAGTTTGCGGTAAAGCGTCGCCGCCCCGATCTTGAGCTGCCGGGCGGTATGGGTCTGGTTGCCATTGTTCACCGACAGCGCGGCGATGATGTAATCCCTTTCGATTTCTTCCAGGGGCCGCACGGCTCCTTCGGTGACCACCGGCCGGGGGAACGCCGAACGGATCTCCTCGGGCAGGTCCTCGAGCTCCACCCGGTTGCCGGGAGCCAGCGCGACCGCGCGCTCCATGGTGTTCTCCAGTTCGCGCACGTTGCCCGGCCACTCGTACCTGAGAAGCTGCTGCGCGGCCCCGGGCGCCAGGCCGGAGATCTTGCGCTTCATCAACATGGCTGAACCCGCAAGCAGCACCCGGGCCAGCGGCAGAATGTCGTCCGGGCGCTCCCGGAGGGCCGGCACGTGCAGTTCGACCACCCTGAGCCGGTAGTAGAGATCCTGGCGGAAGGCGCCGCTTGCGACCAGTTGGGGCAGATCGCGATTGGTGGCGGCCACCACCCGCACATCGATCGGGCGGACCTTGTTCTCGCCCACGCGCCGGATTTCCCGCTCCTGCAGCGCCCGCAGCAGCTTGACCTGCATGCCCGGCGAGACCTCGCCGATCTCGTCCAGCAGCAGCGTCCCCTTGTTGGCGGCCTCGAACAATCCCGGCCGGTCGTGGGTTGCGCCGGTGAACGCGCCCCGGGCGTGACCGAACAGCTCGCTTTCGAGCAGGGTCTCGGTGATGGCGCCGCAGTTGACCGCGATGAACGGGCCGGAAGCCCGGCTGGAGTGGTCGTGCATGTATCGCGCGATGCGTTCCTTGCCCGTCCCGCTTTCACCGGTGACGAGCACGGTGGAATCCACCTTGGCCAGGCGCCGGGCCAGATCCACCAGCTTGCGCATGGCGGGGCTCTTGGCGACGCTGCCCAGCGGCTCGTCGATCTCAGGCTCCACCGCCACCAGCGCCCGGCGCCGCTCGCTGAGCTTGCGCTCCGCCGCCTTCAAGGTCTCGGTGACCCGGTGCAACGACACATCCAGGCAGTCCTTCAGGCACTCGGCCTGATAGAAGCGCAGTTCCTCGGCGCGTTCGTCACCCCATTCCTCCCGGGTGCGCGCCAGGAGGTGGCAGCCGGCATCGCCCTTGCCCACGCAGCGGTCCTCCAGGACGTAGATCTCCCTCCCGGAGGTCCGGCTGATATAACCGCTGATAAGTCCGGAGATGGTCCAGCACATGGGGGAATCGGCGCGACCGAAGTGCAGGATATGCTGCTCCGCCTCGTAGGATGAAACCAGCATCAGCCCTTCCTTGGAGACCGGGTCCTGGCTGCCGGACTCCACCCGGAACAGGCCTTCCAGGGCGTGGATGCGGGTGCCCGCGTGGCGCCAATCCGCCTCGGTGTCCCACTCGAATTCGGCCCGCATGGCTTCGGCCATGCGCCAACCATGGGCGAATCCGAACTGGGTGAGCACGGTGCGGGCGGCGGTGAGGCCGAAGTTCTCGACCAGGTACTTGCGCAGAAGTCCCATGGCCACCGCGTCCAGCAGGAGGGCGCGCTGCCCGGCAAACCGGATGATGCCACCTTCGGGGTCCAGCTCCAGCAATTCCTTGTGGTCAAGCTCCTCGACTCGCATCGACCTCCTTGCAATCGAACCCAACTTGATCGTATTTCATTTTGATGGATGGCGCCATGTCATGGGCAGATCCGGTATCGTATTTTACCCAGGGCAGCCCCATCGCTGATGGTGAAAAGTGGGTTAAACCAGATGACTTATACCAGACGCCCAGTTCCAGGTCGTGGCCGGGTCGATCAATGCGATGCATGTCCTATTTACCGAATAAAAATCGGAATCAATTCCTGGTTTGGGTTGTCGTCCGGGATGGTTCCGCGGTGAACCGGGAGAGCCATTCCTGCACCGCCGCGCTGAAGGCGTCGTCCTGGCATCACGATACGAACTTTTCGGACCACAAGACCTCGGCCCTGGGTTCGCGCTTCAGCCGGGCGATCTGGGCCTTGCCCGAACGGACCTGCTTCTTCAATTCGTTCACCTTGAAGTTGAGCACGTATTTATCAGGGCTTGTTCCAGCCGTCAGCGCGGTCTTGGCGGCTGCCAGCAGAACCCGGATCGCGGCAACGAACCGGGTGATTCTTTCAATGGCCTCCGCTTTGGGAATCCTGCCTGCGGAAGGGAATGTTTTGACAGGTGTGGCCTTCATGGTCTGACCTTTCTGAATCAAGTGCATTGGAAAGATGAATGGGACCCCGCAGGCAGCCCTGAAGGGATCCTTTCATTCCGGACCCACGGCCTTCTTGACGCCATGGCCCACGTCCTTGGCCCCGTTCTTGAACCCGTGGCCTACGTCCGTCGCGCCGCGCTTGACCTTGTGGCCCACTTTCCGGGCGGCATGGCCGACGTGCCTGCCGGCCGTCTTGACGTCCTGCTTCACGGTGGGTTTGGGAGCTTCCTGCTTTTCCTGGCCCGTCAAACTGGCCGCAGCGCAAGCCAAGCATCCGAACAGAAAAATGGATCTAAGCATGTAACCCTCCAAATAGGGAGCAGGCAAGATCGAGGCCATTACTCGAAGTATATATGTTTATAATAGTTAAATCAGGAACCCGCAGATGAGGCGGCCGGGAAGCCCACTTTGCAAGGGTCAGCCCCATCATTTCGATGGAGCAGCCCCTCGCGAAAATCTCCGTGGCCACCCGGAATCATGGCAATCGGAATTGGCATCTTCACCGCTGGAACCGACTCAAGGAAAATGTTAGAACTGGATAAGTGGGAATCCTACCGATGCCATCAAATGTTGGCATTGTGCTACCCGGATTGATCAAACTTGGGCAATGTTTATGGCAAAGGACTGGTCAATCGTGCCAATTGAAAAAAAGAGAAAACCCAAGCCCTTTTTTGCAAAACTGCTGGCATGGTTTGGTGTTTTCTGGAATGGGGTCTACCTTGCATATACTATTATAAATATTATACACCATTACCCTGACAAATTGATTGAGTATGGCATTGTTGCTTTGGTAACAATTATATTTGGTATCATATATTTAAAGATGATAAACGCATTCAATGTCGGAGCATTCAAGCTTTCTACTATTCTAGCATCCGTTTGGCTTGCGTTTTTGGTTATTAAATTTGTAATAATGAAAACCAAAGGCGAATCCATTGAAGCGCTGTTCGTGCTGGGAGCGGTCTATACGCTTGTGGTTAATGTCATTGCCTTGCATCAAGTGAAAAAATTTCATAATTATTAGTCCCACCATGGCTTATACCCGTAGTAACTGGCCACATTCCGATGCCACTGCTCGTCGGCCATCGACGGCCAGTTGTCCGGTTGGAAACCAGGGGCGGCTTCCAGTCGCTCCCCGGGCACATCCAGGATGTATTCGCCCTTGTTCAAGTCGTAGGAGAACAATCCAACCGGCATGGCGAACAATTTACCGTTCGACCGTTCGAACCCCCCGCCGAAGGACACGACCACATATGCGACCTTGAAGGTCCCAGGATCGATGACGATCTCCTTGATCATCCCGAGGTTGTCGCCGCCAGGGCCGACCACGTTGGTGCCGATGATGGACGAAGCCCTCACCGGTGTGTTCGCGACCATTCGAACTGTATTCATTTCCCCCCCTTTTGGAATCGGTTTATGGACTTGCCAGGGGAGAGGAGCATCTTCCGTACCATAACATATCATGCTTATTAATAATATTTAACGATCAAGACCCATCACCGGGCCGCTCAGTCTGAATCCCCCTCCCGGTCAAAACGAAGGACATCAGCCCTTCCATGTGAGCTGAATCAGGCGATCGCCTGGATACCGTGCCGGGTTCCGCTTGTCCGGTGGGACAATGACGCGGGAGATCCTGAGAATCGAAGGTCTTCCCGGAAGGAATCCCATGTCCATCCGACCGATCGCGCCTCCTCCGGATCTACGCGCCCGGCTGATCGCCCATCTGAGGGCTGCGGAAGGTTCAGACATCGCCTGGGCGGTCGAAGCCCTCAATGCCAGTTACGTGGCCGTGGAGGACATCCTGGACGCCATGGTGGATGAAGGTCTGGCCTTCAAGGACGGCTCCTACGATCCGGCGGTCTACCTTCTCAAGGGGGGGTCGCCAAGCTGAGCCAGACGGGGCGTTTTTCCAACCTGGAGCGCCCAAAATGCCCATTTCTGTTGAACGACCCGGTCACTCCCTCCGCTGTTCCAGCATATGGAACAGCTGGGCCCTGGCCTTCTCGTCCTCCCAGCGGCCTACGGTGAGCGCCACCTGGCGAGCCACTTCCTGGATGAGGCTGCGTTCCTCCTGAAGGAAGGGGCCCTCGTCGAAAATCGGCATTTCGCGGGAGTAGGCAACCTGGACCCGGCCCCGTTCCCGGTCCCCCACCCGCAGCGGGGCCTCCTGGATCCAGGGGGTCTCCTGGAAGGCGGGCGTGGCAAAGGGGCGCCCGTCGAGGGTGATGCGTCCGGAGGTGAGCTCGGGGTACTGCCAGGCCGGGGGAAGCAGGCGCACAATCTCCCCGAGCTGCTCGTCCAGGGCGAGGTCGGGGCGCTGGGAGACCTGGGCGATGGCATAGAGGCAATCCAGCTCCTTGACCCTTTCGCGCAGGGCCCACTGGGAGGCCTGGAAGGCCACAGCCACCCCCAGGGTCTCTCCCACGGCCTCGAAGAAGGGCAGGTCGTCCCGGGTGAAGCTCTCGGCCTTCCGGAAGCCCAGGTGGAGGATGCTCCGGATGCGGTCATCCACGGGCACCGGAACGATGGCCAGGGAGAGGTAGTCCCCACCCAGGACCAGGGACCGGGCCTGGGCGTCCTGCCGGTCTTCCCTGAGGAGGATGGGGCGGGTGGCGTCCCCGGTCCAGAAGCTGCCGCCCCGGGTGAAGAAGGGGGAGGCAGCCAGGAACTGGCCCCGGAGCATGGCGTCCAGGATGGGATCGATGGGGGCGGTCCCTTTGGGATCGGGGACATGGACTTCAGGCCGCTGGGTGGGGGCGTCGCAGATGAAGCTGGAGGCGCCGCCTTCCACGGTGGCCCGGCAACGGTAGGTGCGTCCCGCATCCTCCAGGCGAACTTCCAGGAGATCGCATCCCAGGAATTCCATGATGGAACCGCTGGCCATCTGGAGGAATTCCAGTCTCATGAACCCCTGATTCGCCATGGAAAACAGGCGGTGAAGGAGGTCCCGGAATCGCAGGGGATGCGCTCCGGCGCGGATCTGGAATGGATGGCCGTCCTGGGTGGCTGGACTCATGGCGGATGCCCTCCGCATAAGGACCTTGGGACTCGAGGAACCAGGGGTGGTGACCTTCATTCTGCCCGAAGAGTGCGGGAGTTATCAGTGCTATGATCCCGATATCCCCGAACCCTTCGGAAATCCTTTCCAGGCCACGCCCAGGTGGGCCACGCGGAAGGTGCCATGAGAGACCCGATCCTAGACGCGCTGCTCGGCGCCCCGGAACAGACCGAGATCCCCTTCGAAGCCCTGATGCCCAGGCGGGTCAAGAACCTGCTGCTGGTCACCAGCCTCTACGACAGCTACACCTTCATCGAGGACGGGCGCCTGTCCGAAATGCTCCTGGGGGAGTTCATGGAGCTCCACCTCCAATCCTCCCCCAACATCCGGAGGGTTTCCACCGCGCGGGAAGCCCTGGACCTCATCGGGCGGGAGGCCTTCGACCTGGTCATTTCCATGCCGAGGGTGGGGGACATGAACGTGCGCGAGTTCGGCCCCGCCGTGCAGGCCCTTGCGCCGGGCCTGCCCGTGATCCTCCTGGCCAGCAGCCTGCGGGAGCTGGGACAGCTCCAGGGGGTGGAGGAGCTCAAGGGGATCCAGGAGGTCTTCGTGTGGCTGGGGGACGTGTCCCTCTTCCTGGCCATGGTCAAGTGCGTGGAAGACCGCATGAACGCCCTGCACGACGCCCGGCTCGCGGGGGTCAAGTGCATCCTGGTGGTGGAGGACGACATAGCCTTCTGCTCCGCCAGTCTCCCCGTGCTCTACACCGAGGTCATGAGGCAGGCCCTCGGCCCCATGGCCGATGGCATTAACCGCTCGCAGCGCGTCCTGCGCCGCCGGGCCCGGCCCAAAATCCTGCTGGCCCACCATTTCGAGGCGGCGATGGCCACCCTCGAGACCCATGGGAAGGACTTGGCCGCCCTGATCCTCGACGCCGCCTTCCCCCGGGCCGGGAGGATGGACGTCGAAGCGGGCAAGGCCTTCGCGGCGGTGGTCGCGGAGCGCTTCCCGGACCTGCCCATCCTCGTCCAGTCGAACGGCGAGTACCTGGACCCCCGGGGAAGGGGTTCCGGCCACGTTCCTGGACAAAGCCTCGCCCGACCTGGGCGTCGGCCTGCAGGCCTTCCTGGAGGGACACCTGGGCTTCGGGGACTTCGTCTTCCGCCTTCCGGACGGCTCCGTGGTGACCCGGGCCGAGGATCTCCGCAGCCTCGAGTGGGCTGTCCAGGCCGTGCCGGACGCGTGTCTCGAGGCCCACGCCCGTCGCGGGGACCTCAGCCGCTGGGTGTTGGCCCGCACCGAGTTCGAGCTGGCCGGGACCCTGGACCGCATCGTGGCCTCCGGGCTCACGGGGCCTGAGCTGCGGCGGGGGATCCTCGAGGCGCTTTCCGCCCACATGGCCCGGAGCGGCGCCGGGGTGGTGTCCGAATTCTCGGCCTCCGGCTTCGAGGGCAAGTCGAGGTTCGCGCGGGTGGGTGCCGGCTCCCTGGGGGGCAAGGGCCGGGGCCTGGCCTTCATCAATTCCCTGCTCACCTCGTACGGGCTGGAGACCCGGATCCCGGGCATCCGCATCGGCGTGCCGCCCACCCTCGTTCTGGCCTCGGATGTGTTCGACCAGTTCATGAAGGCCTCTAACCTCACCGCGTTCGCCCTGAGGGAGACCGACGACAAGGAGATCTGCCGCGCCTTCCTGGCCGCGGAACTGGCCCGGGACGTCGTGGATGCCCTCTGGACCTTCCTCGACTGGGTGCGCTACCCCCTGGCGGTGCGCTCCTCCAGCCTGCTGGAGGACGCGTCCTACCAGCCTTTCGCCGGGATCTACGAGACGTACATGATCCCCAACAACGACGAGGATCCCGAGGTGCGCCTCGCCCAGCTGAGCGACGCCATCAAGATGGTCTACGCCTCCACCTACCGCTCCGACGCCAAGGCCTACATCCAATCCACACCCAACCGCCTGGAGGAGGAGAAGATGGCGGTGGTGATCCAGCAGGTGGCGGGCCGCCAGCACGGCAGGTACCTCTACCCCGACTTCGCGGGGGTGGGCCGTTCCCTGAACTTCTATCCCATGCCCGGAATGAAGCCTGAAGAGGGCATCGGCTCCGTGGCCCTGGGCCTGGGCATGACCGTGGTGGACGGCAATCGCTGCGCGCGCTTCTGCCCCGCCCAGCCCGCCAAGCCCCTGCAATGGTTCTCCCCCGAGGACTACCTGGAGAACGCCCAGCGGGAATTCATCGCCCTGGACCTGGAGGGCGGCAAGGTGGACCCGGTCACGGGAGGCGCCATGCTCAACCTGGCCACCCTGGACCTCCGGACCGCCAAGGAGCACGGCACCCTCTACCCGGTCGGCAGCGTCTACTCCCCGGACAACAACGCCATCTACGACGGCTGCTCCCGCCCCGGAGTGCCCCTGGTGACCATGGCCGGCGTTTTCAAGGGCATGGTCTTCCCCCTGGGAGAGGTGCTCACCCTGCTCCTGAAGGTTGGGGAAGTGGCCAATTCCTGCCCCGTGGAGATGGAGTTCGCGGTCTGCCTGGGCAGCGGCCCGAATCGGACCCACGAATTCCATTTCCTCCAGATCCGCCCCATGGTCATGGGCACCGACGCCCAGGACATCGATATGGATTCCCTGGTCCCGGAGCAGGCCCTCTGCACCGCGCGCATGGTGATGGGCAACGGGCTCCTCGAGGGGGTGAAGGACCTGGTGTACGTGCGGCCCGATCGGTTCGAGCGGGCCCTGACCCCGGTCATCGCGGGGGAGGTGGGGGAGATGAACAGGCGGCTGAAGGCCGCGGGGCGCCCCTACCTGCTCCTTGGTCCGGGTCGCTGGGGTTCCGCGGACCCGTGGCTGGGCATCCCGGTCACCTGGGGCCAGATCGCCGGCGTACGCTGCATCGTGGAGACCGACATGGGCGACATGCACGTGGATCCTTCCCAGGGCTCCCACTTTTTCCAGAACATCATGGCCTTCGGCATCGGGTACCTCACCCTGGAGACACACGGCACCGTCGACCAGGTGGATTACGCGTGGCTGGGGGCCCAGGTCGCGGAGTCGGAGACGGCCCACTTGCGGCATTTGAGATTCGACGAGCCCTTCCAGATCGCCCTGAACGGCAGGCGCAACCGGGGGGTGGTCCTCAAGCCCGGGTTCACCCTGGGGACGGGCTGAAAGGGGCGGCGGAGGGTCGTGCCGGACTCGGGCAGGCCAAAGGCCAGCGCCCGCGATCCGCTTCAAATCCGCTGGCGTCAAGGGGTCACCAAGCCAATTTGAACGAACGATGCCGTCCGTCTGCTTCAAAATGATGCCTTTCGAACCCCTTTCCAGAAGCCTGTGTTTATAAATATAATATTATAAGATACTTACATGATCGGTACGGCAAATGCACGCTGTTTGGGTCGGAGAAAGCGGTCGAACGGTACTCCAATCGGTCATTGATCTGATTGTTGTCTCATTTTGTAGTCGAAAGGGCGACGTGCGCCAGGGAACAAGAGAAACAACAATGGATTACGAACATGTGCCTGATGCTGGTAGTTGATGACGACGATCTTTTGAGGGAGTCCGTGGCGGCGATCCTGGCCAGCCTAGGGCATGAAATTATTTTTGCCAGGGATGGTCTCGATGCGTTGACGGTATACAACGAGAAATATCACGAGATTCAAATCGTACTTATGGATATCGTCATGCCAAAAATGGATGGCATTGCAGCGGCCAGGGCCATCAAGGATGTTCACCCCTCTGCCAAGGTCATCTTGATGAGTGGATACGCTGACCAGATTTGTCCAGCGGAGGCGGATGCCTTTCTCCCCAAACCATTCAAAAGCAAGACTCTTTTTGAAGCGGTTGATCGTTTGCTGAAGATGGCTTGACGCGGTTGGGGATGACAGAAGTTCTGGCCCCGTCGGGGGATGCCTTGGAGCCGTGCATGCGACGATCCGCCATGAAAAGGACCGCCCCGGCTGTGAGCATCCCCAGGCGCGGCCTGTTGGGACTGATCGGTCCCGGCATCATCACCGGCGCCTCCGACGACGACCCCAGCGGCATCGCCACATACTCCCAGGTGGGCAGCCAGTTCGGCCTGGGCATGCTGTGGACCATGGTGTTCACGTATCCCTTGATGAGCGGCATCCAGGAAATCTGCGCACAGGTGGGACGGGTCACCGGACACGGTCTGGCCGCCAGCCTGCGCAAGCATTTTCCGAAGTGGGTGCTGCATGCCGCCGTCGGGCTCCTGCTCCTGGCCAACACCATCAACATCGGCGCGGATATCGGCGCCATGGGAGCGGGTCTGCACCTGCTGGTCGGCGGCCCGGTGCTCATGTTCGTCCTGGGCTTCGGGCTGTCTTGCCTCGGCCTGCAGGTTTTCATCCCCTACCGGCGGTATGTCCCCTACCTGAAATGGCTGTGTCTGGGCCTGTTCGCATACGTGGGCATCATGTTCGTGGTGAAGATCCCTTGGCCGGCCGTCCTCCACGCCACTTTCCTGCCCCGCATACCGTTCACCAGGGTAGGGCTTACGGCCATCGTCGCCATCCTGGGGACCACCATCAGCCCCTATATGTTTTTCTGGCAAGCCTCCGAGGAAGTGGAGGAACAGCTCCTGGATCCCACCGACAAGGCCCTGCTCAAGGCTCCCAGCCAGGGGATCAGGCAGCTCGGCACCATGCGCTCAGGCACGTGGATCGGAATGGCCTTTTCAAACGTCGTGGCGTTCTTCATCATATTGACCGCCGCCTTGGTGCTGAACGCGCACGGGATCAAGGACATCCAGACTTCCAGCCAGGCCGCCGAGGCGCTTCGACCGGTGGCCGGGAGGTTCGCGTTCCTGCTGTTCAGCCTGGGGATCGTCGGCACGGGCCTGCTGGCGGTGCCCGTCCTGGCGGGGTCTTCCGCCTACGCCTTCGGCGAAGCCTACCGCTGGCCCGTGGGCCTGGAAAAGAAACCGCTGGCCGCCCGGGGATTCTACTGGGTCATCGCGGTATCCACCCTGGTGGGGGTCGGCCTGAACGCCGTCCACCTGGATCCGGTGAAAGCCCTGTTCTGGAGCGCCGTGGTGAATGGGGTGGTGGCCGCCCCGCTCATGGTCATCATCATGCTGTTGGCCAGCAGGCGCGATGTCATGGGGACGTTCACGCTTTCCCGGCGCTTGCGGGCACTCGGCTGGACCGCCACGGTCGTCATGGCGGCCGTCACGGTGGGGATGTTCGTGACCTTTGGTGGCTGAGGTACCTCGCTTCAGCCGTCCACGTGACGTCGGGGTGCAGGGTGCCGGTGGTGTTTCCTCCTGGAATGATGCCGGGACGGGGCCTGCTGCCTATGGGAATCCTGGGCAAGACCCGGGGTCCAGCCCTCCTGGCCGGTGTCAGTGAGGTTGAAGGCATCCGGGATCCCCATCGGGTCCGGCGCCTGGGCCGGGAGCATGAAGCTCACGGCCAGCATGGCGGCGATGACTGGAGCGGATTGATTCATGGTCTGGTTCCTTGTGGAAGACATCCCGCCCCGGGGCACATCGGGCGAGGTGGTGGTTCGGAGTTGTAGTGTCGCTTGGACCAGCTCCGGGGCAAGTGCCCTTTTCAGGCTCATCGTGCGGATTCGAAGCCGCGGATCTCAACAAGGGCCTCACCCAGACTCATCTCATTCATATCTAGCAACTTGCCGACCAGATGCGCGGTCAGCGGCATGAGCCCGGCCAGGATCGCTCTGGTTTCACCATAAAGGCGCTCGCTCTGTGCCTCCATGATGCGGCGCGTTTCCTCATCCACTTCGCGGGCTCCGCCGGACCGGTCCTGGTTGAGCGCACCGAAGTTGAGACGGGTCTTGCGGTACATCCCCATCTCAGCCACGGCATGGTGCAGCAGCCGGGTCACGCAAGTGATGTCGTTGTGCGCTCCGTTGGTGGTGCCCTCCTCGCCGAAGAACAGTTCCTCATTGGCCATGCCGCCCAGCAGGACGCGCACCTCATGTTCGATGTCCCCCTTGGTCTTGAGGAGGTTGACCCCCTGCTTGTGGAAGACGAATCCCAGTGCGTTGGTGCGCGGGTTTGCCTTGAGGGAGATCTTGATGGTCTTGACTTCGGCCAGGAGCTGTTCCCAGTCGTCGTGGGTCAGCCGGCGTTCGCGGTCCAGGTCCACCAGGAAGTGGCCCCACTCGTGCGTGGCGATGATGCGGCGGTCACGCTGGCGTTCCTGGGTGGCATCGATGTTGACGTTGCCCACGAGCACGCGTTCGGCGGCCTGCATCAGCGTCTCCGCCCCGATCATGCCATGCGCCTGCACTGCGGTGATGCCGGCCTGGTTGACGATGGTCTCCAGGTCTGCCGGGCTTCGCCCCTCGGTCACTGCCACCAGGTGGCTGAGGTCCAAACCGGGCTGCACCTTGTCGGCCCGCTTCCGCAGGTAATGCCCGATGATCGCCAGGCGCTCCGCCTGGTTGGGCATCCGGAAATCCACCTTCATCGGGAAGCGGCGCAGCATGGCTTCGTCCATCTGCATGGTTTCGCTATTGAAGTTGCTGGCCACGATCCAGATGATTTCGGCTCCGTTCCTGCTGCGTACGCCGTCCAGCACGGAAAGGAACGTGTTCGAAGTGTCGTCGTCGAACTTGCGGCGGCCACCACGTTTCATGAACAGGTCCTGCGCCTCGTCCAGGAAGACGATGCAGCGCTTGCGCCGCGTCGCCAGCTCAAGGATGCGGGCAAGCGTATTCGACCCACCGGATACCAGGCCCGTTTCCAGGTTGGCGGCGGAGTGGAACAGGATCGGCAGCCGCAGTTCCTTGGCCAGGTAGCTGGCCAGCCTGGTCTTGCCGGTGCCCGCCGGGCCGCTGAACATCACATTGAAGGGCTTGGCGATGCCGTACGCGGCGTATTCCGCCCGTCGCTGATACTGGTCCTTGATCTGCGCCACCTCGGCCTTGATGTCGTCCATGCCCACCAGGTCGTCGATGGAGCCGTGCATTTGCGACGGTTCGAGGAATGTGAGCGGCTTCAACCGGCCCTTGAACTGGCTGTACAGGAACGCGAACAATCCGAGCAGAAGCCCAGCAGACAAAAGTCCGCTGGCGACCGCAGTCCAGGCGTACTTCTCGGCCCGGGGCCTGGCTCCGGAAAAGCGCAGGTCCAGGAGCTCGACAGAAGCGAGGCTGCGCGCACTGAGTTCGCTGCGCGGGATGAAGACCAGCAGCGCGCCCCATGGGGCGGTGACGGCTTTGTCGGTGAAGATCCTCGTCTCCATGTCGCTCGGATAATATGCATACTCCCTGCCTCGCGATTCGATCAGGATGATGCGCTCGGATACGTTCCACTGCAGGGGCTTGTAGATCACGTTCACGCGGTCGACCGGGTTGGTGGCCAGGAAGGTCAGCACCGATCCGGTGCCCAGGATGATGGGCAACCGGTCATTGAGCGACCCTGCCTGGCCCCCCGCCTTGCTGTCGGCGACCATGGTCTCGACCTGCCCGGCGAGGACGGAATGCCGGTGGAGCCGGTTGATAGCGTAGCTGCCGCCGGCAGGAACCAGGAGGGCCAGGGCCAGCACGGCAAGCTTGATGCCCGGCGCCTGGGCTTCGAACCAGCCCGATAGCCGGCTGGCGGACTTCCTGAAGACAGACCACAGGCCTTTCCTGATGGGCGGGGCGCCCAGGGGGGCGGACGGATTGGGCATGATCGCCCTAGAGCAGCCTTCGTCCCTGGATGACCTGGACGATGACAACAATGACGGCGATCACCAGCAGAACGTGGATGAGCCCGCCCATGGTATAGGCGCTGACCATGCCCAGCGCCCACAGGACGACCAGGATGACGACGATAGTCCACAACATGATGAATTCCTTTCAGATGCGGCTTCCGGTTCGGGAAGCCCCGCGATGATGCGGTTGTCTACTTGCCGATGACCTTTTCCACCTGGCCGACCTTTTTCTGGATCTTGCCGCTGACCTTTTCATCCTGGCCTTCGGCCTTCAGGCGAGGGTTGCCCACGACCTTGCCGGCGGTCTCCTTGACCTTGCCTTTGAGCTCATGAAAAGCGCCTGAGACCTGATCCTTCGTGCTCGATTTCATTTTGGTGACTCCCTGAAAGAAGCTGCGGTGCGCACCGAAATGGTGGCTCAGGAAGTGACGCACATCTCGAGCCACTTATTAACATGTTTTAATTTTAACAATTAAAGTGTCAGCCCAGGGGCATGCCGGTCCCGTCGATCATTTTGCAATAGCCCCAGCCACAAAAAGAGGGAGGGTTTCCCATCCGGGATGTCCCAGGTTGGTCGTGACTGAGGATGAAACGTGAGTCGAGGCGGACACCCCGGTAGGACTAGTGCCCCTGGACGGTTTCGGATGGCGGGTGTGAAGCGGGCTTGGGCGAATCCACCCCTTTGGAGTTGTCCATGAAACCAGGAAGGATCGCCCGGTACAGCCCGTTCCCGATCAGCTTGCGGATGGCCGCCCACTCGCTCAATTTGGGGTCGCTGGTGGGGCCGGAAATGCGGATCACGGTGGCCACCTCCTTGCTGGAACGGTTTTTGAAAAGGTTGGCAAACAATTGCAGAAAATGCAGTTCCATCCGTTTGCCCAGGGGCTTGCCCTGGTCCTTCCGCTTTTCGGAGATTTTCAGGTCCTTGATCAGGGGCTTCAGGTAACCGTCCAGCCTGCCGTCCTTCACAGTGATCTCGGCATAGGCCGAGAAGCTGCCTTCCGCCACATCCACCTTCGCCGTGGACATTAGATAATCATTGAGATCGGACACCTTGGCGTCATCCAGCTCAAGGTGGAAATCGAAATCCGCCGGCCTTGCGGTGGAGCGGAAACTCCCGGAGACCGTGGTGCGGCCGCTGCCCATGAACTCGCCCCTGGTATGGAATTGCGAGCGGCCCAGGTTCGCCTGGTTGCTCAGGTTGTCCAGGTCCAGGCTTACGCCTGACATGAACAAACGGTAGGGGGGCTGGGTCGTCTGGTTCACGAAGCCGATCTGACTGCCCTTCAGCTTCAGGGAATCCACCTGAAGCAGCAGTTTGGGGGCGTTGCGCACGGACTTGGCCAGTTCGAGCGCCTGCCTGACATGTTCCTGCTCCAGGGCCTGGGTGGCGTTGCTGGTGACATAGTCTACCCGCAGATCCTCGAACAGGACCTCGGTGAGGTGGGCCTTCTGGGCCTCGGGGGTGTACTCCATGGTCCCGTCGGCGGTCAGGAATCCCCCCGTGGTCTTGATCTGGTAATCCTGGGCCAGGGGGGTGAGGCGATCCAGGGGGATGCGGCTCAGGTGGATTTCGCCCTGGGCTGCGGGGTAGGGTTGGCGCAGGAAATCCGCCGCTCCCCTGAACCAGACCTTCCCGCTCCCGAACAGGATGCCCTCGAGGGTCACCGGCGAGGGATAGGCGCCTTGGACGACGGCCTTGTTGCGGATGTTCCTGGCGACCATGAACACCTTGGTGAGCTGGAGCGGCTTGCTGGTCGGGGCGCTGGCGAGGTAGAGCATGGATCCGTCCTCGACCTTCACCCGGTCCAGCTTGAAGGGATAGATGGATTCCACCGCGCTCTGCCAGCCCTGCTCCTTCAGGCTGACATGGCTGTTGGCCTCCTCCTCGATCTGGGCCAGGTTCAGGTGCAGCGCGGGGCGCTCGATGGTGAGATCCCCGGCCACCTTGAACCGCAGCACCTCGCTCCACCGCAGTGAGAACGCCAGGACGCCGAAGTCCGCCACCGGCGGATCAGGGTGGCGGTTCTGGGCCAGGACCAGTCCGTCCAGGTCAAGGCCCAGCTTCCACAGGTGGGGGCGGGCCCGGGCGATGCGGATGGTGTACCCTTGCAGTTTCGAATTGATCGTGCGCTCGGCCCAGGTGCGCACGGGCCCCGCGAGCAGGGCATCGGCACAGACCACCGCCAACGCCAGCAGCAACGCCAGGGCGGCCAAGGCGGCCTTGCCGCGGTGGTCGCGGCAGGCGTTCAACGGTGGCCGCAACCACCCCGGGATGCCGATGGACGCTGCCCACGGCTTGGGTTCTCTGGGCGGAAGGGCTTTTGGTGCATCCATGGGAGCTTTTCTTTGTTTTCAATCACAGCCAGGGTTTGATATTCGGTGTTGGCAAAATTCATTGTTCAGGAACCGCCTAGCCTGATTTTGTCACAGTTGGGGCGCGATCGAATTCCGGCAGGCGTTCGAGTCCCGCCCTCAGGATGTCTTCGGATGTTGAGGAATCTGGTCATCGCCGGCGCTCGGGTTCGAGCGGTGCTTCCGGTGATCTCCGCGGCCGCCCGCTGAGCAGCCCCTCGTATCCGGTCAGCGCCCCACCGATGATGATGCCTTCCCCGCCGATGTCATACCTTCATGCGGTGGATCAGGTCGATCAGCCGCTGCACTAACTCATCGATGGAAAGGTCCATGGCGCGGGTGTTGATCAGCCCGATCCTGCCGCCCCGGACCAGCTCGTCGATGACGCGGCTCCGGGACTGGCTCGGGGTCTGTTCGAACGCGTTTGAAAGTTGAATCCTGTAGGCCCTTAATAGGTGGAAGGGGGTTCGCGTTCAGGCAAGTTTCTAGGATCCGGTTGCGAAACCTGGCTGAAGGAACTGCCCCAGCAGGCCCCTGTGAAGGTGCCGGATCTTCTTGAAGGCCCCCTCCTCGATCTGCCGCACCCGTTCCCGGCTGAGGGGCGGCATCAAGGACTTTCCGATCACATCCAGCGTTTCGGGTTCGCATCCGTCCAGGCCGAAATGCAGATCAATGATCCGGCGTTCCTTCGCTTTGAGGCTACCGAGGCACAGGTGAAGCTGGTTCAGGAAGGATTCCTGATCCAGGGTATCCAGGGCGGAACGCTCGGTGGTCTGTTCGATCGTGTCGAACAAGGTGAGGTTGGAGTCCCCCAATCCCAGTTCCGTTGAAACGGGGCTGATTGTTTGCCGGACCAGCTGTAGTTGCTCGACTTCCTCTACGGTGAAGGAGGATGCCGCGGCGAGGTCCTGGATGTCTGGAACTCGCCCCAGAACTTGTTCAAGCTGTCGAGTGAAGCGGTTGAGTCGCGAAAGATGCCCAGCCACCTTCTGCGGCAGGCGGATCTTGTTCCCGTGTTCGGCCATCGCGTGGTTAATGGATTGCCGCACCCACCAGACAGCGTAGGTAAGAAATCGATTCTCCCGCTCGGGATCGAAACGCTTAGCGGCCTCGATAAGGCCCAGATTGCCTTCGGAGATGAGGTCGAGGAGATCCAGGCCCATGCCCCGGCACTTGTACGCCACCTTCACAACGAAGCGCAGGTTGCCCTCCACCAGCTTTTTTAGGCCCTCCGGATTGCGGTCCCGTTGCCATAACCGGCCGTTGAACCATTCCTCCTCTGCTGTCAGCAGCGGCAGGTCCCGGATCAAATCAAAATATTTATCGAGGGATTGTTCATCCAAATACCGTGGCGCCATGATCCGCCTACCTGTTCTGAAGATGGGGCGGGGCCCCCTTGCCCACCCACTTGGGCTTTGGGGATCGGCTCGCGGCCGCAGTCTCCTGGCTGTCGGCGTCCCAGTAGACCGGGCGGCCGTAATAGTCATACAGACTGGATTCGTATTCGCGGTTGATGCCTGCGCACGCATCGAATTCCGGGCTTTCCTTGATCGACTGGCGGGACATGTCCACATGGACGATCCGTTCCTCCCAGCTGACGGAGCTCGCCCAGAGCGGCGAGACCAGCACCTCCTTGCCCATCCACCAGTTGGTGGTGCTGATGACCAGGTAGCGCACTTCCCAGGTCTCATCGTCAACGATGAAATCATGGACCTGGCCGATCTGGCCGTCGCTGCCTTCGATGTGGTAGCCGCGGAGTTCCGCGGCGCTGCGCAAGTGGACGTCGTCGGTGGACGCGTTCGGAGGGCCCACGGGCTTCGCCCGTTCCGCGGCCAGGGCCAGCATGGCCGGATCCCCGTTCACGCCCCATACGCCCGAGGCGCCCCAATAGTTGGGATAGCCGTAATACATGGAGAAATCCTGCTCGTGCTGGCGGGAGACGGGCCGGTCCGTGTCCACCCCCGGGCTGTGCTTGACCTTGTCCCTCGTCAACGCCACGTGGAATTGGCCGGACCCCCACTCGGCCTTGAGGAAGGAGATGGGCGATACGAGCACCTTGCGGCCCTCGAAGAAACCGTCGGTCTCGACCACCAGATAGCGGACGGTCCAGAATTCGTCGTCCAGGAAGAAGTTCGCGACGGTCCCGACCTCACCGTCGGAGGCGCTTACCTTGTAGTGCTCCATTTGCTTCAAGCTTCGCAGCATGGTCTGTTTCCTGTCTGCCTCGCGGCTCATCGGGTGCATACCCGCTGCAGTCCTTTGCAGAATCCGCGCCATACCCCCTTCAGGGGCAGCCTGACAGCTTCTAGCCGGATCCCGGATCTCCTTCCGGTGAGTCAAGGCCTTCGAAGTGAGGGAACAATGCACTCATTTTGATTGGGCTCGGATCAAGGTCTGATCCGGGCCAGGCGGGGCGGGGAGCCTTCAGTCGCTTCCTTTTTTACCCCGACTTTGGTTGCGCGATCCTGATTTCGGTTGCACATTTGAAAGCCTGTTGCCATTACAGGTTCCTCTCCCGGCAGTTGGCGCGGCGAAGCCGTGTGCCGGGCCGGGGGTTTTTATCCCATGGGTTTTCCGCTGATGACCCCGTGGCGACGGAAAGTCAGCCATGAGTAAAGATAAAATAAGAGGAAAGGCCGGCGACCTGCGACGACAGGCGGAAGAAGTCCTGCACCGGAATCCGCTCGACACGCAAGCGGCATGTTCGCCTGAGGATGTTCAGCGGATGCTCCGTGAGCTTTCCGCGCATCAAATCGAGTTGGAAATGCAGAATGAGGAACTGCGCCGGGCGGAATCGGAGCGGGAGGCTTCCCTGGCACGCTATGTCGAACTTTACGATTCGGCCCCGGTGGGCTACTGCACCCTTATTGATGGGGTGATCAGCGAGGCCAATCTCACGGCCGCAAACCTGCTGGGCCTGGTCCGGGAAGACCTGGCCGGCCAGCCGATGACCCGATTCATCCATGAAGCCGACCAGGATATCTACTACCTGTGCCGCAAGCGCTTCTTTGAGACGGACGAACCGCAGGAGTGTGAACTGCGGATGGTGAGGAAGGACGGAGCCTCGTTCTGGGCGCACCTGTTGGCCACTGAAAGGCGGGCGCCGCCCCCCCGGGCGGGGTCGGACCCGGGCCATGCGTCGGTGAGCCGCCTCGTGATGAGCGACATCACCACCCGCAAGCGGGCGGAGGCGGAAAAGGCCAAGATCGAAGGCCTTCTCCGCCAGGCCCAGAAACTCAAGACCCTTGGGGCGCTTGCTGGCGGCATGGCCCACGATTTCAACAACCTCCTCGCCACCATGGTGGGCAACGCCAGCCTCGCCAGCATGACGGTGGAACCGGACAGCAAGGTCACGTCCTACATGGCGGCCATTGAAAAAGCTGCGATGAGGGCGGCGAAACTCACCCGGCAGATGCTGGCCTATTCCGGCCAGGGGAAATACCACCATGGCGAGGTGGATCTCAATCTGATGATCAGGGAGAGCCTGCCTTTCCTTTCGGACGGGTTTCCCCCTCAGGTGATTGTCCACCTCGTTCTGAGCGACCGGCTGCCTTTCGTGCAAGGCGACTCCACCCAGATCTCGGAGATCATGGTCAATCTGCTCACCAATGCCGTCGAGGCCATGGAGCCTGCCCGGGGAGGCCGGCTGCTCGTGGAGACTCGGGCAGAATGCGTCGACCAGGGCGACATTGATCGCGGGTCATGGGTCCTGCCCATGACCCCAGGGCACTTCGCAACCCTCGAAGTGGCGGATGAAGGGATCGGAATGGGCCCGGATGTCGTGGAACACCTCTTCGAACCCTTCTTCTCGACCAAATTCACCGGCCGGGGACTGGGGCTGGCCGAGGTGATCGGGGTCATCCGGAACCACGGCGGCGGGATCCACGTGCGCAGCGAGCCTGGGAAAGGCTCCTCCTTCAAGATCTTCCTGCCCGCCATGCGGACCCCGAGGTCGTCGCAATCGAGGGAATGCCTGCCGGTCTGGCACGGCCAAGGCCGGATCCTGGTCGTGGATGATGAGGAGGCTGAGCGGATCAAGGTCCGGAGCATGGCCGAGGAACTTGGGTTCACCATCATCGAAGCGACCAGCGGCACGGAGGCCGTCGACATTTTCCGCCAGCGCCATGGCGACCTTGTCCTGGTGCTGCTCGACCTCAGCCTGCCGATGATGGAGGGGCGGGCAGCCCTCTGGGAGATACACAAGATCAACAGCGGGATCCCGGTGGTGCTCGGCAGTCCATACGTGGCGAAGGAAGAAGACTTTCCCGTGGAGGTGCAGGCCGGGTGCCTCAAGAAGCCATACCGGAGGGCCGAGTTCAGGGGCATCCTGCAGCGGACCCTGACCTGAATGTCCTAGCCCGGCCCCGGGCCCTTACCGGGTTCGTTCTGGTTGCCCCTTCCAGGAGGCGCCTTGTGCTGCCCCAGTTCCGGATTCGCGTGCGGGGCTTCGTGATTCTGCTGCTCCTGCGGCGCGTGCTGCGGCCGCTGGGCCGCCGGCGGGTTGGGATTGTTCGGCCGGGGTGCCGGCTGCTGGCGCGGTGCGGGTTCCGGCCTGGGGCCCTGCTGCTGGGGACCTGCGGGCCTGCCGTGCGCGACCGGGGCGGCCGGTGCCTGGCTCTTCTGCTGCTGGTAGCGCGCCTTGACCACCGCTTCCTTCGGCTGGTAGTGGTAGTTCTGGGCGTGCAGGGCCTGCTGCTGGTCGGCGCGGGGATAGCTGCCTCCCGAATACTGGCGCTGGTAGGTCGGCAGGGGCGCCGCGGCAGGGGCGGCGTGGTGGTCCCAATGGTCCCACCCGCTTCGGTGCTGCTCCCAGTCGTGGCCCCAATGCTCACCCCACCGGGGCGGGGCGTTGCGGTCCCAGCCGACGAAATAAGGCGGCGGCTGCCGGTAGTAGGCCACCGGGACCCGGAGGATGAAGAGGGGCACGTCGTTGGGGTAGGTCATCACCCAGGGCCCGTTGTACCAGGTGCTGCAATACCATTCGTTACTCTGGTAGACCCAGTACATGCCGTCATAGAAGAAATAGTTCATCGGCGACCCCGGCGCGTAGTAGACCGGGTAGCCGGGCACCGGAACCAGGTTCGGGTAAACCGGTTGGTTGATTCCGATGCTCAGGCCGGGAAGATTGATGCCGACGCTCACCTGGGCCGGGGCCACGATGGCCGGACATAGGAGCATCAGGGGCATAACCAGTGAATAGCGCACTTCGGTTCTTCCTTTCTGCGTTTGCGGGGGGTTCGATTCAGGTCCGCGAGACCCCGTTGTTGGCATCGGTGTTGGGCACGGCAGGGGAGCCTGCGCCGCCCCGGAGGTCGGCCACGGCTTCATGCACGCCGCGTTTGAGATCCAGGGAAGCCTCATGCATGCCGCGCTTGATGTCATCAGAGGCCTCATGCACGGCGCGTTTGAGATCGGCCAGGCTCTGGTCGGTCCGTTGTTTGGTCTCGTCCCAGGCCGCTTCGGCCTGGTCGCCCAACTCGGCAGCCCTGTCCTTGGCGCGCCGACCCAAGCCCTTGAGCGCGTCCCGCGTCTGGGGGCCGGTCCGGGGCGTGGTGAGGGCCACCGCCAGCGCGCCCAGCAGGGCGCCTCCGACGAAACTGAGAATGGCCAGATTCGTGAATGATGTTTTTTCCTGGTTCATGGTCTGCTCCTTGCGGCTGGGATGGGGTGATGGTTACGACTGCTTGATGCTCATGCGGTTGTCCACCTTCTTCACACCCTCGGTGTCCGCGGCCAGTTTGCCCACCAGGCTCCTCTCCGCGGCATTCCTGGCTTCGCCACGCAGGATGACGACGCCGTTGCGCGTATGGACCTTGGTGGCCACCGCGTGGGTCGAGCGGTGGAACAGGAGACTGCTCTTGATCAGGGCGGTGATGGAAGCATCGTCGATCGTGGTGCCGATCGTTCGGTGGGGCTTCTCGCCGGTCACGGTCTGCTGGTTGTCCACCTGCTTGACGCCATCGACGTCCTTGGCGTATTCCGTGGTCAGTTCCTTCTGTGCCTCGGTGTCCGCCTTGCCTTTGAGGGTGACCACGCCGCCGACCGTCACCACTTCCGTCTGGGAGGCGCTGACGTGCTTGTGGTATGCCAAGGCGGTCTTGATCTTCATGGTGATCCAGCCATCGGATTGTTCGGGCGGCTGGCCATCCTGGATCCTGAGCTCATCGACGACCGACTTCACCCCGGCGCTCTCCTCGGCGGTTTCCTGGGCCAGGCCGCGGTCGGACGCTTCCAGCACCATGCCCGTGAGGGTGACCACCCCGGCCGAGGCATGCACTGCGATGTCGTCCCGGGAAAGGTAGGTCTTGTAGTTGTAGGAATTCTTAATGGTGTTCTCGACCCGGGTGTCCTGGTCGCTGGCCTGGAGCGGGGTCACCGTCGCCATCATCAGGATGGCCGGCGCCAGGATGGCCGTGCAGGTGAAGGTGTGGGCATATCGCATGGTTCACGTTCCCGTGTCAGAAAGCGGCGCTGGGTGGGGGAACAACGCAGGCCATCGCGCTGGGGCCGGCCCCAGGGAGGAACCCGGGGGCAGGTTTCCATCCGGTTTCCGATCCGGTGGAAGGGCCTGGCTGGTGCTGGTGGGTGGAAGCCGGAGTGGCCCGTGATGGGATCAGCTTTCGAGGATCCCGACCCTTCCGCAGTCCCATCAGTGCACAAGTCGAGCCATTTTCTAAATGAAGCAAAATAGCATAGTTGTTTTAGATCCGGACGGCGCTTGCGCCATCGGCCAGATCATAATGAAGCCGCTACCCGATCAAATGAGCGCAGAACACAGCCGTGGGCGTCGTGCCGGGCTGCATCAAACCGGCGTTCCGCCACCCGGCTGGGATGGCCGGGGATATTGCGGTTCCTGCAAATAGTGCTGGAATGCAACCTTGATTATTTCAGTAAATAACCGATACTCATGGGGAAGGCCAAATAAAGGCGGGCAAGGTCCCGCAATATGAGTCCTGATGGCTGGGGTCTTGATGAGGTTGATTCCGACCTTGCCCCGAACATGCTGCGGGGCGGGGGATATACACGATGAACAGCATTCTCACCAAAGCGGAAGCGACGAAAGCCGTGGCGCGGAACGGGATGAAATTCCACAAGGGCTACCTTCCCTCTCCCGTGATCGGCATGGACCTCGGCCATTGGCTGAGCCTCGCCAGGACGACCGAGAAGGAACTGGAGGGCATCCTCGTGCGCGACGACCTGGATGCACCTCAAAGGGAAAAAATCCTGAAGCTGCTCCAGAAGGTCCGGGAGTCGCTGCGCAGGCAGCTGGATAAGATCAACGCCGCGCCGTCCTCGTAGTCGGGTCCCTACAGAAAACGGATGACCTGGCTTGGGGTCACCCCTACCCGTTGCCAGCCGGCTTGGCCTTGTCCCGCAGGATGCGGAAGAGCCGCCCCAGGAGGGCCGGGACGTGGGCGGGGCCGCGCCTCCCGGCCTCCTCCGCCACCTCGAGGGCCATGCCGGGCTTGGAACTGGCCCGCAGGGCCTGGTGGATCACGGCGGAGGCGTCGGCCTCCGGTTCGACCGGGCCCGCGGCCTTGCGGAAGACGTCCTCGTAGCCTTCCCGCCACAGGAAATGCTCCAGGTCGAGGTCCGGCAGGAGCGTGATGTGCCTGGCCTCCGCCCTCGAGTGGAGCAGCTTGCGGGTCCTGGCCACGTAGTGGCGGCCGGCATCGTCGCCGTCCGCGACCAGGTGCCAGGGGATGCCGAAGCGGTCCGCGAAGGCCAGGAGGGGGGCGAGCCCCGCCTGGGCGAAGGGCACGCAGTGGATGCCCTCCAGGGGGAAGTTGAGGCCCCATACGCGCGCCAGTTCGGGCAGGAGCCAGGCTTCGGTCTCCCCTTCCACCAGGAGCCAGACCCTGGCGAATAGGCTGTCGGCGTTGTGGGTGCGCACGTGGAAGGCCACCCGGCGCATCTCCGTGGGGCCGAGGGCGGGCTGGTCCGGGTCCGGGAAGGCCTCGGTGTCGGTGTCGCGCCGCACCAGGCGGCGCAGCGCCCGCATGGGAAAGCCGGCCATGAGCGTCCCGCTCGCGCTGGTGATCAGCTTCTGCGCGGAGAACTGGGACACCAGGTTCATGGCGGTGGCCAGCTGGATGGGGTGCAGGTGCGTCTCCGGGTCCTCCAGGACCAGGATGGGCTGGGCCCCCTTGCCCAGGGGGGCTCCGGCCTGGGCCTGGAGCAGGGCCGCCACCAGGGTCAGGAGCACCACCTCGCGCATTCCGGCCCCGGCGTGCTGGGCCAGGTCGGCCAGGGCGTCCCCGCCCTGGAAGCCCAGGGGCGCTTCCGCCATGTCCGTGGCCCGGCGCGGCGCGGCGCCGCCGGCGGGGTTCAGCGCCTGGAACAGTTCCGGCCGGCGCTCCGCCACCCGCTTCAGGGCCTCCAGGCCCCGGGCCAGTTCGCTCGGGTGGACCTGGTGGGGCACCGAGAGCAGGCGCTCGAAGACCCGCCCCACGGCCTTTTCGGGATCCTCGTTCATGTACCTGGCTGGTGGCCAGCGCAGGGGCGAGGATGCCGTCCGCCAGGCGCAGCTCCCGGAAGACGATCAGGGGGTGGCCCCGGCGCACCTGGTCCGCGAGGTCCCCGGCCGTTCCGCCCGGGAGGAGGATCTCCCGCCCGTGGGCATCCAGGAAGCGCCGGCGGAACCGGGCCCGGCCCCGGTCCATCCGCCGCCCGATCCACTGGAGCGCCAGGCGCCATTCCCCGGCCTCGTCGCGCCAGGCCGCGGGCTCCAGCTCCGCGGGCGGCTCGCCGCAAAAGCCCAGGGTGATGCTCATGCGCTTGGCGATGGTGGTCCGGTCGTTGGCGAGGCGGTGGAAATCCTCCTCGGCCAGGGGCCGGTCCCCCAGCGCGCTCTGGAGGGCTTCCACCAGGCTGGTCTTGCCCCAGGCGTTCTCCCCGAAGAGCACCGTGGCGTCAGGCTCCAGCTGCAGGCGCAGGCGCGCGATGCCGCGGTAGTTCGACGATCTCCAGGCCTGTGAGTTGCATGCCTGGAGGATGGCCGAGGCGCGGGCGGGAATCAAGCTACTGGATGACCAGGGAACTGACCGTCCCGCTGAAGGCGCCGCCCGGGGGCAGGGGCAGGGCGGTCCATATCCCGTCCACCCAGTACCCGGGAGAAGGCGCGCCGGAGGCGCCGATGATGCTGCCGCCGGCATAGACGCCGCCGCTGGAGACGGCCAGGGCCGCCACGCCACCCGAACTGGCGTCGGAAGGCAGCGGCAGGTCCACCACGGCCCCCTCCTTCCAGTAGCCGGGAACCGGGACGCGGGAACTGTTCTCGAGGTTCCCGGCCGCATACACGGCGCCGCCGAAGACGGCGAGGGAGCTGACATAGGACCCGGCGGCGGGGAATCCCGTCCAGGCCCCGCCGGCCCAATAGCCGGGGACCGTCTGGCCCGAGGAGGAGCTCGCTGTACCCGCCCGCGAAGACCTCGCTGCTCGAGACCACCAGGGAGGTGACCGCCGCTCCCTGGCCCCCGGGTGCCGGCAGGCCGACCCAGGTCCCGTTCTTCCAGTACCCCGGCACCTTGACCGCGTCCTCGGGATCGTTGCAGGTCCAGCCCCCGGCATAGACGTTCGGGCCGGAGACGGCGATGCAGTTCACCTGCCCGCTCAGCGCCGAGCCCGCGGGCAGGGGCAGGGCGACCCAGGCCCCTTTCAGCCAGTAGCCGGGCGCCAGCACCAGGCCCGTGTGGGAAGCGCTGCTCCAGCCCCCGGCGTAGACCTCGCCGCCGGAAACGGCCAGGCAGGTGACCGCGCCCCGCACCGATCCGGCCGCGGGCAGCGGAAGGCCGACCCATACGCCGTCCGCCCAGTAGCCGGGCTCCGCGCTCTCGTAGGATCCGCCGGCGAAGACGCTGGACCCGGACACGGCGAGCGCGGTGACCACGCCGTTCACCCCCGAGGGCGGCTTGAGGCCGACCCAGACGTTGTTCCGCCAGTACCCCGGAACCCCTTTCCCGGTGCCGTCGTTGTTGGCGCCCGCGGCGTAGACCGCGGTGCCCGAATGCTGGGGGGCGGACCCCTGGGCCGAGGCGGCGGGTTCGGTGGTGCCGGGCGCCGCGATCTGGGCGCCGCCGGCGCTGCTGCAGCCCGACTGGACGCCCAGGGCCGCGATCAGGAACAGGGGAAGGACGCTTTTGGACATGAGACTCTCACACGCACTTTGGAGGGGGCGTCGGGTGCCGGTGTGCCTGGTGAATGGCGCCGGATCGGTTGGATAGCAGTCAGGATTTGGGACTGACTTTGAAAAAGGTGTCCCAATATAGGGTCCCGGATTGTTGTTCCCCACAAAAAGTTTCAATTTCTTCAAGTATTTTTAATGCATAGGCCATGCTCGGGTGAATGCCCTAACCCGTTCCACAAGATCCAAAGCGGTATGTTTTAATCAATTCAGAATTCAGGCTTTGAATTCCAATTGGGAGGTGGGTCGATCATGAACGGCTCCAAGCAGGACAAGCACCTCAAAGAATGGCAATGCCAGGAAGCCTGCGCGGAACGGATGCTGCCGGTCATCGGCAGCCTCTACCGGGACAAGAACGTCGTCATCACCGTCTACGGCCGTTCCCTGGTGCACAGCACCGCCATCGACATCCTCAAGGCCCACCGCTTCGCCCGCCATGCCCTCGACAACGAGCTGTCCGTGGCGGACTCCTGGCCGCTGCTGGAGGCGATCGGCCGGCTGGAGCTGGCTCCGGCGCGCATCGACCTGGGCAAGCTGACCTACCGCTTCTGCACCGGGGGCGGCGGCGCGTCCGCCGACTCCTACGTGCGCACGGCGCTGGCCGGCGTCAACACCGGCGTGGTGCCCATCCTCAGCGAACCGCAGGACATCGTCCTGTACGGGTTCGGCCGCATCGGACGCCTGCTGGCGCGCATCCTGATCGAAAAGGCCGGCAGCGGCGAAAAATTCCGCCTCAAGGCCGCCGTCGTGCGCAAAGGCACCGCGGACGACCTCTCCAAGCGCGCCAGCCTGCTGCGCCGCGATTCGGTGCACGGGCCCTTCAACGGCATCATCACCATCGACGAGGAAGAGAACGCGATCATCGCCAACGGCAACATGATCCGCATCATCTACGCGGACAGCCCGGAGAGCGTCGACTACGCCCAGTACGGCATCCGCAACGCCATCCTGATCGACAACACCGGCAAGTGGCGCGACCGGGCCGGGCTGGGCAAGCACCTCCTGGCCGCGGGCATCGCCAAGGTCCTCCTGACCGCGCCGGGCAAGGGCGACATCCCCAACGTGGTGGCCGGGGTCAACGACGACCTGATCGCCGACCCGGAGCGGATCTTTTCCGCCGCCAGCTGCACCACCAACGCCATCGTGCCGGTGCTGAAGGCCCTGAACGAGCGCTACGGCATCAACCACGGGCACATCGAGACCTGCCATTCCTACACCAACGACCAGAACCTGATCGACAACTACCACAAGGCCGCGCGCCGGGGCCGCAGCGCGCCCCTGAACATGGTCATCACCGAGACCGGCGCCGCCAAGGCGGTGGCCAAGGTCATCCCGGACCTGGCCGGCAAGCTCACCGGCAACGCCATCCGGGTGCCGACCCCCAACGTGTCCCTGGCCATCCTCAACCTGGAGCTGGGCCAGCCGGTCACGGCGGCCGAGATCAACGCCCACCTGCGCGGCCTGTCCCTGGATTCGCCGCTGCAGAACCAGATCGACTACATCCATTCGCCGGAAGTGGTTTCCAGCGATTTCGTCGGTTCGCGCCACGCCGGCGTGGTGGATTCCCTGGCGACCATCGCCGAGGGCCGGCACTGCGTGCTGTAGGTCTGGTACGACAACGAATTCGGCTACAGCTGCCAGGTGGTCCGGATGGTGCAGAAGATGGCCGGGCTGGACCTTCCGGCGCTGCCCTGATGGCCGCCGGACCCAGGCTGGACCGCGAAGGAGGCTGCCGTTTTTTTATTAAAGAATGGAAGCAAAGTCAGCTTGCTGCTTCGATGCGGACACCGTTCCTGGCCCCAGGGGCGGCCGCGTCCGCCTTTGCGGGCTTGACCGGGTCGAAAATCCGGTACGCCAGCAGCTTCACGCGGTCATTGATGAGGAACCAGACCAGGGCGTAGCCCCAGACGAAGGCCGTCCAACGCCAGCCCAGGGGCGTCATGAACACGCCGTACACCGCGATCAAGGTTGCCAGCGCCTGGGTGCCGAGCACGGCCACCCAAAGGATGCGCGCGGGGCGGATGGACCAGAACGGGCCACGGGTGCGGGTGAGGAAGATCGTCAGGTGCCCCGCCACCGACAGTTTCAGATACATCAGGGTCTGGATGTGGGCGCGGTCGAGGTGGAACACCCGCTCGGCCAGGTAGAACAGGCCGAAGGCGGAGACTACCCCGATGCATCCGAGCACCGTGGAAATCCCCAGCACCAATCGCATGTTCCAGGATTCGGGTGCATTCTTGTAATGGACGTTGTCATAGGCGATCGACAGGATGGCCCCGTCATTGAGCAGCGCCAGCATCACGATCATCACCGCGGTCAACGGATAGAAATTGAAGACCAGGATCGCCAGGGTCATGAAGAACAGCACGCGCAAGGTTTCGGCGATGCGGTAGATGGCATAGCTGTTCATCCGCTGGAAAATCCTCCGGCTCTCCTTGATCGAGTCGATGATCACCGACAGGCCGGGCGTCATCAGGACGATGGCAGCGGCCGCGCGGGCCGCGTCGGTCGCGCCCGAAACGGCGATGCCGCAGTCGGCCTTCTTGAGCGCGGGCGCGTCGTTCACCCCGTCTCCAGTCATGCCGACGATGTGCCCGCGTTTCTGGAGGACATCCACGATGTGGAACTTGTGCTCGGGGAAGACCTGCGCGAACCCGTCGGCCTTTTCGATGGATCCCGCCACTTCCGGGCTCTCCTCCTTGTCGGTGTCGCCCAGACTGGCGGCATCCAGGATGTTGCTTCCCATGTCCAGCTTCTTGGCCGTCTCCTTGGCGATGGCCAGGGCGTCGCCGGTGACCATCTTGACCTTGACGCCCATGGCCAATGCGGTCGCGATAGTGGTCCTGGCATCCTCCCGGGGCGGATCGAACAGCGGCAGGACCCCCAGGAACTGCCATGGGCCGTCTCCTTCCGCCCGCGCCACCCCCAGCGCCCGGAAGCCGCGTGCCGCGAATTCATCGACGGCCTTGTCGACCTCGGCCTTCGCCTGCCCGGCATTGGCGGACAGGGCCATGATCACCTGCGGCGCGCCCTTGGTCACCTTGAGGGTCTTGCCGTCCTTGGTCTTGATGGTGGCCTCGGTGCGTTTGTGCACCGGGTCGAAGGGCTGGAAGTGGATCACCTCGTACTGCTTCAAGGCATCCTTGTCCTTCAGTCCGCCCAGCACCGCCAGATCGATCGTGTCATTGTTTTCCTCGCGCGAGGCCAGCGCGCCGAAGAGGATGACCTGGTCGGCGGGGACTCCGCCCACGCTGAAGGGATCCCCCAGGGTGAGCTTGTTCTGGGTCAAGGTGCCGGTCTTGTCCGCGCAAAGCACGTCCACCCCGGCCAATTCCTCGATGGCCACGAGCCGGCTCACGATCGCCTGCTTCCTGGAGAGCAGACGCGCGCCGACCGCCATCGTCACCGACAGGACCGTCGGCATCGCCACGGGAATCGCGGCCACAGTCAGCACCAGGGCGAATTGCAGGGTGGTGAGGATCGGGTCGCCGCGGATGATCGCGGTGCCGATGATCACGGCCACCAGCAGCACCGCCAGCATGATCAGGTAGTTGCCGATCCTCAGGACCGCCTTCTGGAAATGACTTGCGGTGTGCACCTTTCCCACCAGCTGGGCGGTCCTGCCGAAGTAGGTCTTCGCGCCGGTTGCGTAGACCATGGCGGTGATCTCGCCCTGGCGGATGATCGAGCCGGAAAACACGGCGTCGCCCGTCTTGCGCTCGGCGGGCAAGGATTCGCCGGTCAGGGCGGACTGGTCCACCTCCACCGGGTCGCCGTCCAGCAGGCGTGCGTCCGCGGGGACGATATCGCCCAGTCGCATGCGGATGACATCGCCCGGCACCAGTTCCCGGGCCGGCGGGTTGATCCACTTGCCGTCACGACGCACCCGGGCCTTGATCGCCAGTTGGGCTTTCAGGGCCGCGATGGCGTTGCTCGCCTCGCGTTCCTCCCAGAACCCGACCACGGCGTTGGCCATCAGCAGCACCAGGATGATGAAGAAGTCCGGCCAATGACCGACCACGCCCGAAAGGATCACCGCGATTTCGATCATCCACGGGATCGGACCCCAGAAATAGGAGAGAAATTTCAGCAGGAGATTCGTCTTCTTTTCTTCAAGCATGTTGGGCCCGTATTGGGCCAGCCGTTTTGCCGCCTCGGCCTGGGACAGGCCGTCCGGTGTGGACGCCAGCTTCTTCTCCAGCTCGGGCAGGGGAAGGGTCTTCAACTCGTCCTTGACCGCGGGCTTGGCTGCGGGAGGCAGGGGCTTTTCGTCGTCTTTGCTCATTGTCCGGATCCTTTCTTCGGATGAAATGGCTGGCATGTGGCAGGTCAGATCATGGCCCGCGGCGGGTCGGCGCAAATCGCAGGGGTACGCCGGCATCGGATCCATTCGGGAGCCGTGCTGGGTCGTCTTTTTCATTCCCTGGTCAAGGGGGTGGTCGCCCCCTCGGTCAGGAGCCTATAAGCATGCTTTGTGCCAAGTAGTTTAATATGATAAATTGCATTGTTTACGAAAGCACCCATGGCAGTGATGGCCGTCCCGGCAAATCAGAATGATGGACCTGCCCATTTGAAGAACGCCACTTGCACGGCGTCCCGCTTTGCCTGGGCGCGTGCGCATTCGCCGCCTACCTGAGGGCGGGCTGCTCTGTCGCCTGATCACCCAGACCACCGTGTTCCCTGCGCGGAGGCGGTTCAGCTCATCGCTGACGGTATGCGCTTGTGCATCCGGACGGTCGACAGGAACCAACGGGCCTGGGTTTCCTCACATCTCGAAGTCACTTTCACTCAATTCGAATTGGATGACAGATCATTTTGATGATCTCCGGCACTGGCCGGCCTCGGCATGACGGGATAACTTGTTAATAAATCATATATTTAAGAATTGGCACCAATAATGCTCCGTGATTGGCTCACAGGGAGACAAACCATGAGACCACGAAATCCCACCCTTTCACCCATCATTTATCTCATTGCTTTCCCAATGGTTATCGGACTGGTGGGCATGCAATCCGGCTGCAATTCCGTCAGGTCCTGGGAGGCGACCCCCACCTCGATGACCTCGGCCTCCGATGTTCCTGCGAGCGAGGGGACGGTCAAGGCGACGCAGGGAGACAACGGCAACACGAACCTCTACATACGGGTCAAACGCCTTGCACCCGCCTACAAGGTGCGTCAGGACGCCACGGTCTACATCGTCTGGCTCCAGCGACCGGGGGAGACCATTCAGAACATCGGCGCGCTGACGTTGACGGACAGCCTGGAGGGAAAGCTTGACACGGTGACGCCGTACCGCCGGTTCTCCATCCAGATTACCCCCGAGCCGAACCGGCAAGTTGAGCAACCGACCCACGAGCCTGTCTTCAAATCCGAGGTGAACCGGGACGGCTAGCCCGGGTTCCGCACGAAAGTCACTAACCAGCTTTGTTTCCAACCCCGAGGGCCGAAATTAGTCCCTATGGTGCCGGAAACCAGGTTCGTCAGACCCAGGTCCTGATCGGCTTCATCGGGTCGCCCGGGATGCCCAGGAGGCGATAGATCTCCCTGGGCCGCTGCTCGGGAATGCTGCCACGGCGGATGGCGATTTTGCGGCCATCTGCCGTTGGCATGACCACGGTGGCAACGTGGTGGGTGCTCAATTCTTCCCGCAGGGTTTCCCAGCTGGTGTGGTCTCCCGCCTGCTGGAGGAGATGTTCGATGGCCGCCTGGAGGTGGTAGGCCAGGACGCAGAGGAATATGTGGGTCTCCACCCGGGTTTCCTTGCGGTGGTAGATGGGCCGCATGTCCAATGCCCCCTTGAGGTCGCGGAAGGCCGACTCGACCCGGGTCAGCACCATGTAGGTTCTCCAGATCTCCTCGGCGGCCAGGTCCTTCCGCGAGGTTTTCAGGAAATAGGCCCCGTCCAGTTGCGTCGCCCGGGCGCGCTGCGGCTCTTTCACTGGCCAGGCCAGGAGGCCGTCCGTGCGTTCCATGGCGTAGTAGCGGGCTGCCCTCGGGTAGCGTTCCCGCAGCCGGCCGATCCGTTCGAACAGGTCCGCATCACTCAGCGGGTGGCCCTTCTCCAGGGCCTGCCGCACCCGCTCGCCCAGTTTCTCGAGATCCTTCACCAGCCGTTTCTCCTGGCGCTCCCGGATCGCCCGATCCTTCTCGGCCCGGGCCGGGCTCACGCAGAGCAGGTAAGCCAGTTCGCCCTGCTCGATCCGCTTGATCTGGATCGGCACCTTCATGGCGCTCGGCTGCAGATCGCTCCAATCATCCAACCGCTCGAACTCATCCAGCAGGGGACCGCGCTGGTTCTGGAAACCGGCCACCAGGTAGTGATACTTGCGGGCACGGACCAGATCCAGGTTCTTCTGGCTGGCGAAGCCCCGATCCATGACCACGGTCAGCCCGCCTTCGAGGCCCGTGCGCTGTTCCAGCGCGTCCAGCATGGCTGCCACAGTGGTCCCGTTGATGGTGGCCCCGTCGTAGATCTCATGGCCGATGGGGAAGCCATCGCCATCCAGCATCAGGCTCATCGCCACCTGCTTGCAGTCGGTGCGCATCTGTTTGTTGTGCCCGCGCTTGGCCTTGGGGGTCGCTTCCACCTGGCCCTCGAAGTGGGTGTTGGTCAGGTCGTAGAGCAGCAGTTGGCCTTGCAGGTTGAACAGCGACTTCTCCCGCGAGTGGAGTTCCCGCTCGATCTCCACCCGTTTGCCGTGCAGCGTGTCCAGGTTCCGGTAGAACTTGTCCTCGTTGAGCTTCGCGGGATCGGTGGCCAGCACGTCGGCGATGGCCACCCGGCCGGCCCAATCCACCATCGCCAGCTCGGAGGCCGGATGGATCAGCCGGTTCAGGGTCATCACCTCGGTCAGCTGGCGAGCCGGAATGGACAGCCCCACCGTCTTCAGCACGGCGTCCAGTTCCAGCCGCTGCCAGATCTGATGCGCCACGTGCAGCGGTCCCACTTCCCGGACGTCCTGGATCTGCACGCCTGATGTCTTGACCGGCACCACGTCGGGCACCGCGGTTTCTCCCGCCAGCGGGTCCTCGGCTGCCACCTCCACCTGGCTGTGCTTGGCCTGGCGGGTGCGCACCTGGCGCACGGCCTCCTCGACCCGAGGATCCGGGAACAGCGATGGCTGGCCACCCAGAGCCGCTTGGATGCGATCGGCGAGATCGAGCCACTCCTCCTTGGGGCCCGGATCCATGTGGCCGAGGTTGCAGATGACCTTGTGCCGCGGCCCGGCCGGCGTGTTCACCGATTCAACCAACAGGTGGTTGACGTAGGTCTTCTCCCCATATTTGGCGACCGTACGCTTGATGAACATCGTGACCCTAATATCGGTTAATACTCAATATTGTCAATGGTATTAAGAAAAAATTTAGTGCCTAAATCGGCCCTTTCTCGAACAGGGTACCGTAAACAATCGGCTTACGAGGTCCACAGGGCCTCGTAAGCCGATTGTTGCGAAGCTGGTGCGGAACCCGGGCTAGCGCGAGATTCCGGAGCCCATGATGCGCACCCTCAGTATTGAAAAAGTCCTAGGTATCGTTGGGGTCACCTTCCTTGCCGGTTGCAGGAACGTCTCGGGTCCCATGGCGGAGCCTCCTGCGGAAACCTACCGTGTCCAGCCCGCCACGGCGAGCCTGACCGTGGGGCACGGCATCAGCTTCACCGCCAAGCGCGATGGCAAAGCGGCCCCGGACGTGGCCTGGCGCGTGCTGGAACCGGGAGGCGGGACGGTGGATGGGACCGGGCACTACCAGGCCCCTGCCATCCCCGGCATCTACACGGTGCAAGCCGGCTTCAAGTTCAGCGCGGGCCGGACCGCGACGGTCAAGGTAGCCGTCGTGCCCCCGCCCGCCGGCGAAATCACAGCGCCCCACGACGTGAGTCCAGGAACGGGGCGATTGGTGGCCAGTGTTGCCGCGGTTCCCGGGTCGCACTACGCTTGGACGATCACCGGGGGAAAGCTGACGGGAGCGGGAGACAGCCATGCGGTCTCCTTCCAGGCCGGCACCGGACCCAAGCTGGTGTTGAACTGCAGGGTGACCAACGCGGCCGGGGATGCATTGAATTCATCCCAGGAGATCGCGATGGTGCGTGCGGTAACGCTTGCCATCAGCCCAGCGGCCGTCACGATCACTGCGGACCGGAGCATGAAGTTCGGCTTCAACATTGCCGGTGGGACCACTCTGGGCGTGAACTGGAGGCTGGGGCAACCCGGCGCCGGGAGCATAGACGGACTGGGGAATTACGTGGCTCCAGGGGTGCCGGGTCTCTACTCGGTATGGGTGACCTCCCTGGACGATCCCACCGATAGCGTCGCCGCCTGGGTGCAGGTCGTACCGGAACCTCCTGAGGGGATCATCGCGCCTGACTCCTTTCAGCCAGGGGCCTTGAACCTGCGCGCCAGGGTGCCCCAGGTGGACGGAATGACCTACGCATGGGAGATCGAAGGCGGAACCATCACGATGGGTTCCACTGCCTCCTCCATGATGTTCCATGCCGGGCAGGACCCCAGGCTCACATTGCGATGCAGGATAACCAACCAAGCGGGCGATGCTTCCGCCATGGAAAAGACGCTGAAAGCCGAATGATCCTTTCTTTTTAAGCTTCGGATTCATTTGATTCCAATCCCTGGCAGCCCGGTGTTCATTGCGCCAACAGACTGATGGTGGGTTGCGCGATGGTGCAGGGCCCGCCGGACTGCCCTGGGCCGTTTTCCCGGCCGCTTGCACCCATGCCATGGAGCCTGTCGAGCTATCCTGGAGGCACCAGACCGGGAGAATGGGATGGGCCAGATCGTTGATCACCCATTTCGATGGCGCCTGCCCCTTTTCCAGGGGCTCCTGCCCCTGGATCGCGCCCAGCTGCCCTCCGACCTCCTGGCGGGTCTCACCCTGGCCGCCCTGGCCATACCCGAGGTGATGGGCTACACCAAGATCTCCGGAACTCCGGTGATCACGGGGCTTTACACCATCCTCATCCCCATGGCCCTCTATGCGGTCTTCGGGTCGTCCAGGCACCTCGTCGTCGGCGCCGACTCCGCAACGGCCGCCATCCTGGCCTCGAGCATGGTGGGCCTGGCTGCTCCCCGGTCGGACGAATGGCTTGCCCTGGCCGGCCTCACCGCGCTCATGGCAGGCGGGTTCCTGCTGCTGGCCCGCCTGGCCCGGTTGGGGTTCCTGTCCAACTTCCTCTCCCGCACGGTGCTGGTCGGGTTCCTTTCCGGGGTAGGCATCCAGGTCGCCCTGGGCGAAGTCTCGGGGATCCTGGGTCTACCCGGGGGCGGCATTGGCACCGTCCAGAAAGTCCTCACGGTCCTGGCGCAGCTTCGACAGGTCCACGCCATGGACCTGCTGGTCGGCCTCTCCGTGATCCTGGTGATCGTCGGTTCACGTCGGATTTCCAAGCAGATTCCAGGCGCCCTGATCGCCGTGGCCGGGGCCATCATCGCCAGCCGGGCCTTCCATCTGGAGGAGCACGGCGTCCATCTCCTTGGTTCCATCCCCAGCGGACTGCCAAGGATAGGCCTACCCGCATTGCACCTCAGCTTTGCCCTGATCGAACGCCTGGCTCCCACGGCCTTTGCAATGTTCGTGGTGATCCTCGCCCAGAGTGCCGCAACATCGCAGGCCTATGCCGCCCGCTACAACGAACCTTTCGACGAGAATGTCGATCTGGTGGGTCTGTGCCTGGCCAACCTGGGTGCCGGCCTTTCGGGCGCCTTTGTCGTCAATGGCAGCCCGACCAAGACCCAGATGGTTGAGAGCGCGGGCGGCCATTGCCAACTGGCACAATTGACCACCAGCTTTGTGGTGCTCATGGTTCTGCTCTTCCTGACCGGCCCGCTGGCCTACATGCCGGTGGCGGTGCTCTCGGCCGTGGTGTTCCTGATAGGGTTGGAACTGGTGGCCCTCCGGGGATTGAGGCAGATCTATGTGGAGCGCCCCTGGGAATTCTGGGTAGCCGTCATCACGGCTGCGGTGGTGGTCTTCGTGGGGGTCGAGCAAAGCATCCTCCTGGCCATCGTCCTATCCCTCATCGTTCATACTCGCCACGGCTACCTCGTGAACAACATGCTGCTCGCCCCTGACGAGGCCTTCGGTTGGCGGCAACTGCCGATCAGCACCCAAGCCCAGGTCACCCCCGGGCTGATGATTTATCGGTTCATGCACAACATGTATTACGCCAACTGCCATGTGCTCAGCGAGGAGGTCCTGAGCCTCGCTGAACACGCAAGTCCTCCTCTATCTTGGATATGTATTGATGCGACCGCCGTGAATGACGTGGACTTCACCGCTGCCGAAACGCTGCGCACCTTGCAGGGGGACCTGAACGCGAGGGGCATCAGGCTGGTGCTGTGCGGAGTCGTTGATGCCGTCATGCAGGAATGCGAACGGTCCAGGCTCACCGATCTGGTTGGCCGGGACGCCTTCTTCCCGATCCCTGCCGCGGTCGTGGCAGCCTTTCGGGGAGAGCATCCTGAGCGCCGACCCACCGGTGCGTGAGAGCCTTGCCGCATGCTCGTCGGCTTCGCCTCCTGCGCGTGCGCCAAGGTCTCACGCTGTCCTTCCCCGCATGGGGTGGGGGTTCCTTCGGTTGGCGGCATGGGGGCGAGGAGACCTCTCACTGGAATGCACAGGGTCCCGAGAGGGTTGTTCTGAAATTTGTTCAAGATAACGAAGACGAATCGACTCGGCCCTGGGGGGAAGGGGCAGCGTGGCCGCTTGCATCGCCCGCAGCGCAGCGAGGACGTTGCAAGCGGACCACGCACCCGTGGGTCGGCGCAAGAACCCGACACCCGAAGCCGACCGCAAGGCGCGACGGCCGGAACAACGGACGCCGCAGTAAAACTAGGCCCGGTAGCGGCTGATGGCTTCGCGCAGGCGGTCGGATGCCTGGGCCAGGTCGTGGGCGGTGCGGCTCACCTCGTGGATGGTGGCCGACATCTGGGTGGTGGCGGCGCTGGTGGCGGTCACCTGGCCGTTGAGATTCACCAGCTGCCGGCTCACCTCCTGGCCGGTGTTGCCCTGCTCGCCGATGGCCGCTTCCATCTCCTGGGTCATGCCGGCGATGACCTGGGTGGCCTGGCGGATCCGCTCCAGCACCTGCACCGAATCCTGCACCCGGGTCACGCCGTCGCCCACCGCCTGGTTGGTGCGCTCGATGAGGCCGGCCACTTCCCGCGCGGCCTGGCCGGAACGCTCGGCCAGCTTGCGCACCTCCTCGGCCACCACGGCGAACCCCTTGCCCTGGGTGCCGGCCTTGGCCGCTTCGATGGCGGCGTTGAGGCTGAGCAGGTTGGTCTGCCGGGCGATCTCCTGGATCACCGTCACCGCCTGGACCATCTGGGTGTTGGTGGCGCGGATGGTCTCCATGGCGGAGTTGCTGGCCTCTCCCGCCGTCCCCCCTTCCACCACGGCCTGCTCGGCCCGCCGCACCTGCACCAGGCAGTCGCGCACGTTGCCGCCCACCTGCTGGATGGAGGCGGAGAACTGGGTCATGGCGGAGGCCACCTGCTCCAGGGTGGCGCGCTGCCGTTCCGAGGCGCTGCTGATCTCGTTGCTGGTGGCGGCCATCTGCTCGCTGGCGGCGCTCAGCTGGGTGGAGCCGCTGGCCACCTGCGCGGCCTCGCCCTGGAGCTGGCCGAAGGCGGTCCGCAGGGAGGCGAAGGCCCCGTTGAGCGATGAGCTCATCCGGCCGAATTCGTCCGTGCCGACCCGCACGCTGGCGGTGAAGTCGCCCCGGCCAAGGCTCTCCACCCCCAGCCGGAACGCCGCCAATGGCGCGGTGAAGCTGCGCAGGATCCAGACCATGGCGGCCACCGCCGCGGCCAGCGCCACAGCCATGGCGGCGATCTGGACCACGCGGGCGATCCGCGCCTTGGACAAGGTGTCGTCGTGGGCCTCCTGGATCCGCTGGTGGAAATGCTCGTCCAGGGCCGTGAGGGCATCCAGGTACTTCTGCCGGACCTGCTTCAATTCGGGCAGGCCCTTCATCGCCTCCTGGGGCTTGCCTTCCCGGGTCAGCTTGATGAGCCGGTCCCGGACCGCGAGGTAGGGCGTCCGGCTGTCCACGACCGCCTGGAACCGCGCCCGGCCCCGTTCGCTGACGACCGATGCCTTGAGCATCTCCATGTTCTCGTTGGTGGCCTTGCGGTTGGTGTTGGTCTGCTCCAGTTCCGCATTGGCGGCGTCCTGGTCCCCGGCCATCATCGCTTCGTCGATATGCAGGGCGCTGGAATAGATGGCCATGTCGACGGCCGAAACCCGGCTGATCTGGGGAACCCGCCTCAGCAGCAGGTTGTCCACGTTGGCGCTGAGCGATGCGATCGCCAGGGCCCCGGTGGCGGCCAGCACAAGGGTGCTCAGGATGATGACGCCGAATCCCAGAAGGAGTTTGGTGCGTATCTTCATTTTGCCGCCGGAGCGCGGGGATTCCGCAGGTCATTGACTATATCAACCTGGGCAGCGCGAATAGGTCCGGCCGGGCAGCAAAGTGAAATTATTTCATGGAAGCCGCCGCGTTCGACTTCGGCCGGACCTGGAGGCATGATGTTCCCTGACTTCCAAAACCGGAAAGGGTGGCCGTGAAACCTTGGCGCGCGCTGTTCGGATCCGCCTTCCTGGCTCTGGCGCTGGCGGCCCAGGCGCCGCGGCTGGACGTGGGCGTCAACGACCCGGTCAGCGCCGCCATTCCGGACGACCCGGACCTGGCCCGGGTGATCGCGCCGCTGGCGGCGGAGATCCAGGCCTCCTTCGGGCGGGTCATCGCCCAGGCCCCCCGCGGGATGGTCCGGTTCCAGGCGCCGGGGGAATGTCCCCTGGGCTTCCTGCTGGCCGACGCCATGCGCGCGGGGGCGACGGCGGCCACCGGCGCCGAAGTGCGGATGGCCTTCACCAATTCCGGCGGGGTCCGGCGCGACCTGCCGGCGGGGCCGGTGCATGTCGGCGATCTGTACGAGGTGTCGCCTTTCGACATCGAGCTGGTGGTGGCCCTGGCGGAGGCCCGCTTCCCCATCCTGAACTGCAACCTCGACACCCGGGCCGCGCCCGCCCTGGGAGCGCGGCTGCGGCCGTGGCTGGTCAGGGCCTTGCCCGGGGTGAAGGTCGGCCTCACCGGCGTCTGCGTGGATTTCCAGGGCCTGGTGGCGCGGGAGAACCACCTCGGGGTGGACTGGCGCGACCCGGTGGCCCGACTCAGGCTGGTGCTCCGCCACCTGCGCGAGGTGGAGAAGGTGGACCTGGTGGTGCTGCTTTCGCACCTGGGCTTCGACCGCCAGGGCGAGGCCGTCGACGACCTGAACCTGGCCCGGCTGGTGCCCGGGATCGACGTGATCATCGGCGGCCACACCCACACCTTCCTGGAAGCGCCGCGCAAGGTGGCCAATGCCGCCGGCGAGACGGAGATCTTCCAGGTGGGGTTCGCCGGGGTCAACCTGGGCCGGATGGACGTCACCGTCCGGCAGGGGCTGAAGGTGGCGGCGTCCGGCTCGGTTCTGCCGGTGCTGGGATGAACGGGGCGTTCCGGCGCGCCGGCAGGGCGCCGATGATCTGCTCCAGGAGTTCCGGCCCCACCGGCTTGGTCAGGTGGAGATCGAATCCGGCCTGCCTGGATTTATCCTTGGCGCCCGCCGAACCGAACCCGGTCATGGCGATCAGGTGGACGTTCTCCATCCCGGGGGTGCGCCGGATGGCCCGCGCCACGTCGTAGCCGTCAAGGTCGCCGGGCAGGCCGATGTCGCACAGGATGATCTCGGGGGCGAAGCGGTGCGCGTGGGCCAGGCCGGTGTGGCCGTCGTGGGCGGTTTCCACCTCGTGGCCCGACATCTCCAGCAGCAGGCGGAGGGTGGTCGCGGTATCCGGGAGGTCCTCCACGACGAGGATGCGGCGCGCGGGCGCCCCGGCGGCGGCGGGCGCCGGGGGCCGGGAACGCGGCTGCTCGACGACCTTGACCACGGGCAGGCGGAGGATGAATTCGGAACCCTGCCGCGGCCCGGCGCTGAAGGCCGAAATCGTGCCGCCGTGCAGTTCCACCAGCCCCTTGGCCAGGGCCAGCCCCAGGCCCAGGCCGCCCCGCGTGCGGCCGATGGATTCCTTGGGTTGCACGAACGGTTCGAAGATCGACGAAAGCGCCTCGGCCGGGATGCCGAGTCCGGTGTCCCGCACGGCCACCTGGCCCCATCCCGGTTCCCGGGCCTCGACGGCGAGGCGGATCTCCCCGCCGGGATCGGTGAACTTGCACGCGTTGTGCAGCAGGTTGCTCACGACCTGGACCAGGCGCGAGCGGTCGGCATCGACCCGGACCGGCCCCGGGGGCAGGACGGTCTTCAGCGTCAGCTGGTTTTCCGCGAGCACCGGCTGGTAGTCCCCCGCGACTCCCCGCACCACCTCCACCAGGTCGAAGACTTCCTTCTTCAGCTGGATCTTGCCGTGGGCGATGCGGGAAACGTCCAGCAGGTCATCCACCAGCCGGACGATATGCGCCAGCTGATGCTCGACGATGGCGCAGGCATTCTCCACCATCGCCCGGTCCTTTCCGGCCATGCGGATCAGGTACACGGCATTGCCGATGGGCACCAGCGGATTGCGCAATTCGTGGCCCAGCAGCGCGAGGAATTCATCCTTGCGGACCGCCTCCTCGGCCTGCCTTTCGAACCCGGCGGCCTTGCCCCGGTAGCGGCGGAAGGCCTCCGCGCCCAGGCTGAGGCACAGGCCCATGCAGATGAAAATCACGAAGGCCAGCCGGTCCATGGTGGATGCGATGGCCAACTGCCCGACCGGCGGCAGGAGGTGATAGTCCACGAGCAGGGCCGAGAATGCCGTGGCGAGGATCCCGGGCCCCAGGCCGCCCGCCACGGCCGACACGGCCACCGCGGGATAGACCATGATGTAGGGGGGCAGCCCGGAGCCGAAGCGGTTCGTGAGCGCCAATTGGGTCCACACGGCCGCCGCCACCAGCACCAGCGCCCCGCCATAGCGCAGCGCCCAGCCGAAGGCCGAATGCAGGTGCAGGCCCGCCAGGAAGGCGGGCTGGCGCCACGCATCCGCCAACGCCTCCACCGGAATCATGCGGGACTTGTTCTCCCGTATCACACCCAGGACCGCCACGCACAGGTAGACGGTCCCCAGGGCCCGGGTGATGCGGGTGGCCCACTGCAGGGGCGAATCGCCGGCGGCGATCAGCATGGAACCGGCCAAACCGGCGGCCAGGAGCGCCAACCCCAGCGAATACCAGAAGAGGAAGGCCGACGAGGCGCGGCGGTGGTTCCACCAGAGCAGCGCGGCGCCCAGGGCGAACAGCGCCGCGGTCGCGCCCACCGTCAGGTCGCGCAGCGCGGTCCCGCCCTGGCCGACGACGTAGAAGGCCGGCATCCGGCCGGTCATGGCCCCCCAGATCAGCAGCCCGACGCACGCCAGGCCGCCGGCATGGGTGGCCGCCAGCCAGGCTGGGGCATTCCCCAGGCTGATCCTCTGGCGGGTCGGGACGGCCACGCCGGCGAATTGGCACAAGGCGGAGAGCAGGAAGGCCGAATCGTAGATGGCCCAGTTCAGGCCCAGGCCGCGCGACGCCACGCTGGCTCCGCCGATGACCCCCAGCGCCATCACCCACATGCCGCATCCCAGCATGAGCACCGAAGGCTGCCCGTTCGACAGGAACTGGTGGCCCGCCGGGATGACGATGAGCCCGACCGTCAAGGCCGTCGGTCCATAGGCCATGAGCCAGACCAGGAATGGCGACCGCCATGCCGCATGCGGTTCCGCCACCCAGATGGCCACCATGGTGATCAGCAGGATGGGGACGGGCAGCCAGGCAAGCCGGACCCATGGCCTCGGCGCCCAAGGCCCTGCCTCTGGATGGGTCGAACGGTCCACCGGAGCTCCGATTGGGATGGATGGGAGCATTTGTAGCACAAGCCGGAGGACGTTGAAAGGCTCAACACCCCCCGTGATGTCCAGAAATACTCCGTGAAAGTGACGGGCCTGTGATATCGGTACGAAACCCTGGACTCAGACGTCCGCCAGCTCCATGTCGGGGGTTGCCGCCCGTGCCTCGCCCGGCCTGCCCGGGTCGCGCTGCCTGAACCCTCCGGGTATTCCCGCCTTGCTCAGCACCAGCTGCCAGAGCTGGATGCGCCGGGCGCGGAAGGCCCCGGCGCAGGACAGGAGGTAGTAGGTCCACATGCGGAAGAACCGCTCGTCGAAGCGCTCGCGCAGCTCATCCCAGTGCCCGGTGAAGTTCCGGTGCCAGGCCATCAGCGTGCGGTCGTAGTCGGCGCCGAAATTGTGCCAGTCCTCCATGACGAAGCGGCCCTCCATGGCCCGGCCCACCTGGGTCGGCGAGGGCACCTCGCCGTTGGGGAAGATGTACTTGGCGATCCATGGGTTCACGTGGGAGCTGGTGGCGTTGCCGCCGATGGTGTGGAGCAGGAAGATCCCGTCGTCCGCGAGCTGCCGGCGCATGATGGACATGAAGTTCCCGTAGTTCTTGTGGCCCACGTGCTCGAACATGCCGATGGAGACGATCCGGTCGAACTTCCCCTCCGGCAGGTTGCGGTAGTCCTGCAGCCGGAAGGTCGCGGGAAGGCCTTGGCAGGCCTCCTCGGCATACGCGCGCTGCGGTTCCGACAGGGTGATGCCCACCACGCGGCAGCCGTAGCGCTCGGCCGCGTGCCGGGCCAGGGCGCCCCAGCCGCAGCCCACGTCCAGCAGGCTCATGCCCGGTTCCAGCATCAGCTTGCGGCACACCAGGTCCATCTTGTCGCGCTGGGCCTCCTCCAGGGTCCGGGCGTCCTTCCAGTAGCCGCAGCTGTAGTTCAGGGTGGAGTCCAGCATGGCCCGGAACAGCTCGTTGCCCAGGTTGTAGTGCCGGTAGGCCACGGTCCTGGCCCGGGCCAGGGTCTGCAGGTTGAACAGCCGGTTGGCCAGGATCCGCAGGGCCAATCCGGGGGTCACCTTCAGGCGCTCCTCGGTGCCGGCGGCCAGGAGCCTTGCGAAGAACTGGTCCAGCCGTTCGCAATTCCACCAGCCGTCCATGTAGGACTCCCCGAGCCCCAGGGCCTGCCCCTTCCACACGCGCCGGTACCACCCGGGATGTTCGACCCTGATGTCCCAGGGGTTTGATCCTCCGATCTGGATGCCCGCGGTGTCGAGAATGGATACAACGAAGTCGCGCATGGCGCCTCCTTCGCAAGATGACCAAGCATAATGATGTGTTCCTCATTATCCCAGCTGATTCCATGCTTGGGAATGGGGCCGCGCTCATTCCCCCCGCAGCACTTCCATGGGCTTGGCCTGCAGCGCCCTCAGGCTCCCCAGCAGGCCCACCGCCGCGGTGAGCGCCGCGGCCAGGAGGACCAGGAGCAGGGCGGCGCCCGGGTCGGGGCGCACGTCCAGTTCCAGCACCCGCGCGCTGTAGGCCCGGGCCAGGACCCAGGCCAGCAGGCCCGAGCCCAGGGCGGCGCTGCCGCCCAGGAGGAGGAACTCCCAGGCCAGGCTGGCCAGCAGGGTGCGGTGGCTGGCGCCCAGGGCGCGCAGCAGGGCCAGGTCGCGCTGGCGCGCCAGGCGCTCCGCCATGAGGCTGGCGGCCAGCACGAGCAGGGCCGAGACCAGCATGAGCGCCGCCAGGGCCCGGGTCACCCCGGCCACCAGGTCGAGCACGCGGCCGATGCGGGCGACCACCTCGCCCACGTCCACGGCGGTGAGGTTGGGATAGCGCCGGCTGACCTCGTTCTGCAGCGCCGCGCGGCCTGCGTCGGTGTCCACCTCCACCGCGGCGATCCAGGTGGCGGGCAGATCCCGGAGCAGGGAAGGGTGCGCGACGATGAAGAAGTTGGGCTGGAAGCTGAACCAGGCCACCCGGCGCAGGCTGGTGACCCGGCCCGTGAGCTCGGTGCCCTGGACCTCGAAGGTGAGCGGGTCGCCGAGGCGCGCGCCGATCTGGCGGGCGAAGCCCTCCTCCAGGCTCAGCTCCGCCCGGTCCGGGCCGGTCTCCGGCCAGAAGGCGCCGGCCACCAGGGATTCGGATTCCGACAGGCGCGCGCGCCAGGTGAGGTTCTGCTCCCGGGTGCGCATGGCCTGGCCGCGGTCCGCGGCTTCGGCCCGGTCGTCCACGGGGACGCCGGCGATGGCGGTGAGGCGGCCCCGGACCATGGGGCTCGCCATGGGCTCCCGCCCGGCCCTTTCGCGCAGCAGGGCGCGCAGCAGGTCGATCTGGGCGGGCTGGACGTCGATGAAGAACAGGTTGGGGCGCCGGCCCGCGCCGTGCTGGGCGGCCAGGGGCCGCACCAGGTCGTCCTTCACCAGCTGGGTGGCCAGCACCAGGAACACCGCCAGGCCGATGACGGCCATCATCAGGGCGCTCAGCGCGGGCCGGGCGCCCAGCTGCCCGAGGGCGAGCTTGCGCGCCAGCGGAAGGCGCTCGGCGCCGCGCCGGAAGACCTGCAGCAGCAGGCGCGAAACCCCGAACAGGAGCAGGAACAGCGCCGCCATCCCGGCCGCGGTGGCCGCTCCCGCCAGGGGGCTGGAGGCGCTGCGCAGGATCAGGGCGCAGGCCAGGGCGGCGGCGCCCAGGGATGAGGCCCAGCCCAGCCAGGGGCGGCCCCCGGATCCTGAGCTTTGGCGCCCCGAACTCTGGCGCAGGAGGGCGGGCGGGTCGGCGTCCCGCAGCCGGGCCAGCAGCGGCAGGGCGACCAGGACCAGGATGAGCGCGGCGGCGCCCGTTTCCGGCCAGGGCGGCAGCGGGGTGGGCCCCTGGCGAAGTCCCTTGGTCAGGGCTTGGGGCAGCAGGTCGCCCAGCAGGGCCGGGAGCGCCCGCGCCGCGAGCGTGCCGGCCGCGTAGCCCAGGAGCACCGCCGCGCCGGCCAGGGCGGCGGCGATCAGGGCGTACACCGCCGCCGCCGCCCCCGGCGGGGCGCCCAGGCAGCGCAGGATGGCCGCGTCCCGTTCCCGCCCCTTCAGGTAGGTGGCCAGGATGGCCCAGGCGCCCAGGCTCGACAGGAAGAGCGTGAACAGCCCCAGCTGGCTGATGAACCGGTTGAAGTTGCGGATGGGCTGGGCCAGGGCCGAACCGGCCTCCTCGCGGGTCTGCACCCGCAGGCGCTCCTCCGGGGGCGCGGCCGCCTCGATCCGGGCGCGGGCCCGGGCGAGGTCGGCCCCGGGCCGCAGGGTCATCAGGATCCGGCCCGTGAGCCGCGCCCTGGGCGTCACCAGGCCCAGGCGCAGGGCGGTGCCCAGGCCCAGGTAGACCCGGGGGCCCAGGGTGAACGCCGCCGCCTGGCGGGTGTCGTCCTGGCCGACGATGGCCTGCACCGGCACCACCTCCGAGCCCAGGCGCAGGCCCATGCGCCGGGCCAGCAGGTCCGGGCCGGCGGTGCCGCGCGCGCCGGGGCGCAGGCCCCAGGCCTGGGCCAGGCCGGCCTCCACCAGCGCGCCCCAGGGTTCGGCCCCATCCAGGGGCGGCTGGGTCTCCAGGCGCCCCGCCAGGGGATAGCCCGCCTGCACCGCCCGGATCTCCACCAGCCGGGAGACCCCCGTCTCGCCCTGGCCGGTGCCGGCCATGGTGGGGAAGTCATAGAGCAGGGTGCTTTCCTGGAGTCCGGGCAGGGCCTGGGCCCGGTCCAGGGCCCGGGGCGGCATGAGCCCCCGGCTGGACAGGGCCAGGTCGGCCCCCAGCAGGGCCCGGCTATCCGCCCGGATCCCCGCCAGCACGCGCCCGGAGAACCCGCAGGTGGCGAAAAAGGCCGCGAAGCCCAGGGCGATGCAGAGCGCGATGAGGGCCAGGCGCCAGGCCTGGCGCGCCAGTTCCCGGCCCGCCATGCGCAGGACGAACGAAGCCGGGTTCAAGGGGCTCCCATGCGGCCCCGCTCGAGCCGGAGGGTGGCGTCCATGCGGGCGGCGAGGTGCGGGTCGTGGGTCACCAGCACCAGCGTGGTGCCCAGATCCCGGTGCAGGTCCATGATGAGGTCGAACACCCGGTCGGCGTTGGCCGGGTCCAGGGAGCCGGTGGGCTCGTCGCAGAGCAGCACCGGCGGCCGGGCCACGGTGGCCCGGGCGATGGCCACGCGCTGGCATTCGCCGCCGCTCAGCTGCCCGGGGAGGTGCCCCATGCGCTCGCCCAGGCCCACCCGCTCGAGGGCTTCCCGCGCGCGCGCCAGGGGGCTCTGCACGCCGGCGATCTCGGCGCCGATGCAGACGTTCTGGAGCGCCGAGAAGTGGGCCAGCAGGTGGAAGGCCTGGAACACGATGCCCATGGTGCGGGCGCGGAAGTCGGACAGGGCCCGTTCCGAGAGGCCTTCCAGGCGCCGGCCCGCCACCGCCACGGTGCCGGAGGTGGGCCGCTCCAGGCCGGCGAGGATGGCCAGCAGGGTGCTCTTGCCGCTGCCGCTGGGGCCCCGCACCGCCAGGGAGCTGCCCCGGTCCAGCCGGAAGCTGATGTCCTCCAGCACGATGAGGGGGTCGCCGGCGGGGGCGCGGAAGGTCTTGCTCAGGCCTTGGAGTCGGATCATGCCCCAGGGTAACGCTACAATGGCGCATGGCGTTCCTCCTGCTCCCCCTGGTGGCCGCGCTGGCCGCGCAGCCCGTCCCCGCCCAGCGCACCCTGGTGTTCCTGGGCGACAGCCTCACCGCGGGCTACGGCCTGGCCCGGGCGGAAGCCTTCCCCAGCCTGGTGGAGGCGCGCATCCGCGCCGCGGGCCTGGGCTGGAAGGTGGTCAACGCCGGCGTCAGCGGCGACACCAGCGCCGGCGCCCGGGCGCGCCTGGACTACGTCTACCGCCAGAACCCGGACCTGATCTTCCTGTGCATCGGCTCCAACGACGGGCTGCGCGGCCTGCCGGTGGCCGAACTGGAGCGCAACCTGAGGGCCATCCTGGACCGGGCCCGCGCCGCGGGCACGCGCGTGGTGCTGGCCGGGGCCCTGCTGCCGGAGAACTACGGCCGGGACTACCGGGAGGCCTTCCGCAAGCTGTTCCCGCGGCTGGCCAGGGAGTACCGCACCGGCTTCCTGCCCTTCCTGCTCGAAGGGGTGGCCATGGACCCGCGCCTCAACCAGGATGACGGGATCCACCCCAACGCCGCGGGCGCGCGGCGGGTGGCGGACAACGTGTGGCAGGTGCTGGGGCCGGAACTGATGAAGGCCGCCCCGGCGAAACTGAAGCCCTGACCGGGGTCGCCCGCCTTTCCGTTCAGCCGCGCCCCACGAACGGCATCTTGGTCGCCATGATGGTCATGAACTGGATGTTGGCCTCCAGCGGCAGGGCCGCCATGTGCACCACCGCCTGGGCCACCTGCTCGACGTCCATCATGGGCTCGGTGGCGATGCCGCCCGCGGCCTGCTTCACCCCCCGCGTCATGCCCGAGGAGAATTCGGTGAGGGCGTTGCCGATGTCGATCTGGCCGCAGGCGATGTCGTATTTCCGCCCGTCCAGCGCGATGGACTTGGTCAGGCCGGTGACGGCGTGCTTGGTGGCGGTGTAGGGGGCCGAGTCGGGGCGCGGCGCGTGGGCCGAGATGGAGCCGTTGTTGATGATCCGGCCGCCGCGCGGCTCCTGGTCCTTCATCAGGCGGAAGGCCCCCTGGGCGCACAGGAACATGCCGTTCAGGTTGACGTCCACCACCCCCGACCAGTCAGCGAAGCTGAGGTCCTCGAACAGGACCCCGCGCACGTTGGTGCCCGCATTGTTGAACAGCAGGTCGAGGCGGCCGAAGGTCTTGCGCACCGCGGCGAAGAGCGCGTCGACGGCATCCGGCCGGGTGACGTCCGCGGGCAGCGCGAGCGCGCGCCGCCCCGCCCCGGATTCCGCCGCCACGGCCTGCAGCGGCTCCGCCCGGCGCCCGGCCAGCGCCACCTGCCAGCCCGCGGCCAGCAGCGCCAGCGCCGAGGCCCTGCCGATGCCGCTGCCCGCCCCGGTGACGAGGGCGACTCGAGGTCTTTCGCTCATCATGCTCCTCCCCTACCGGCGCACTTCCACCTTGGCCATCTTCTCGTAGTACTGCACCAGGCTGCAGTGGTCGGCTTCGCCCAGGCCATCGGTCTTCAGCGCCTGCATCATCTCCATGACCGACGCGGTGAGCGGCAGGGCCACGCCCAGCTCGTGGGAGGTGTCCAGCACGTTGGCCAGGTCCTTGATGTGCAGGTTGATGCGGAAGCCGGGGGCGAACTTGCGGTCCATGACCAGGGGCGCCTTGGCGTCCAGGACGGTGCTGCCGGCAAGGCCGCCGCGGATGGCCTTGTAGACCAGCTCCGGTTCCACCCCGGCCTTGGTGGCCAGCACCAGGGCCTCGGACATGGCGGCGATGTTGAGGGCCACGATGATCTGGTTGGCCAGCTTGGTGACGTTGCCGGCGCCGATGTCCCCGGTGCGCACCACCGAGCCGGCCATGGCCTTCATGAGGTCAAAACAGCGGTCGAAGACCTCCTGGGGTCCGCCGACCATGACCGAAAGGGTGCCGTCGATGGCCTTGGGCTGCCCGCCGCTCACCGGCGCGTCCAGCATGTCCGCGCCCTTGGCGGCGAGCTGGGCGGCCACTTCGCGGCTCACCAGGGGGGCGATGGAGCTCATGTCGATCACCGTCAGGCCTGGCCGGGCGGCCTCGATGATGCCGTTCTCGCCAAGGACCACGGCCTTCACGTGGGGCGAATTGGGCAGCATCGTGATGACGGTGTCGGCGCGCTCGGCGACCTCACGGGCGGTGGCGGCCCGTTCCGCGCCGGCGGCCACCACCTCGGCCATCGCCGCCTGGTTCTGGTCCAGCACCACCAACTGGTAGCCGGCCTTGATGAGGTTCATGCTCATGGGCTTGCCCATGATCCCGAGGCCGATGAATCCGACTTTCATGTGAGCTCCTTGTGGGGGGAATCCGATCTGTCCATTCTGCGCTAAATAAGCGGCCTATTGGGGTGAACGGTGCCACGGGTTCGCCCGAAGTTCGACTCCGGCGCTCCCGCCAAACCCGGAGGAGACCCATCCCGACCCCTGAAATCTCCCGGCGCGAAGGGGCCATGCGCTACAGCATGAGTGATCCAGTTGGACGCGGACGAGACGCACTGCGTCGAGTCGTAGATTTCGCTGAGGAACGCGGAGAGAAGCATGGCTTGTACCGACGGCATCGGTCTCTGGGGAGGGATGATCCATTCCAGAATGGAATGATATCTATCTATTAAATTCATTTAACTTATGTGTAATATGGACCTATCCTTTCCATGGACCTTAAAAGGAGGGACCCATGAACAAGGAATCAGTCATCGCCTCTATCGTTGTCGCTGGACTGTTCTCATTGGTCGTCTGGGTGAAGGCCTACACCCTTTGGCACAGTGGCCAGCAGTAGCCCGCGTCAGGGCCTGGCGTTCCTGGAAGGTTTCGACCTGGCTGCGCGGTTGAGGGCGGCCGCCTGGTGGACGAGCGCCTTGAAGGCGGACGCGTCCACCGCTTCGCCTTCGTGGATATCGATCGCCCGGCGCGCGTTGCCGTCGAGACTGGCGTTGAAGAGACCGTCCGGGTCCTGCAGGGAAGCGCCCTTGGCGAAGGTCAGCTTCACGACGTTCCGGTAGGATTCGCCGGTGCAGATGATGCCGTCGTGGGACCAGACCGGGGTGCCCATCCACTTCCACTCCTCGACGACGTCCGGGTCGGCTTCGTGGATGAGCCGGCGCATCCGGCGAAGGGTGTCGCCGCGCCAGTCCCCGAGCCCGGCGATCCTTTCGGAGATGAGGTCCGAAGCCGACGGGCCGGGATCCGCGAGCGTTTTTCCCATGGGCGCCACCTGGAATCCCTAATATAGTCCATCTGCAAGACACGCAAGATTTCTCCGGGTCGAAGCTGCACGGGCCTCGAGGGCACCCCCATGGACCTCCGCGAACTCAGGGTCTTCGTCGAAGTGGTGCGGCAAGGGGGGTTTTCCGCCGCCACCAAGGTCCTCTTCGCCTCCCAGTCCACCGTGAGCAAGGCGGTCAAGCAGCTGGAGGACGAGGTGGGCGTCCAGCTGTTCGACCGGGTCGGCAAAAAGGTGAAGCTCACCGCCGCCGGCGACGTCGTCTACCGGCACGCCGTCGCCATGCTCGCGGCGCGCGAGAACCTCCAGAACGACCTGGCGGACATGAGCGGCCTGCGGCGGGGACGCATCCGGCTCGGGCTTTCCCGGCTGGGCAGCGCCAATCTTTTCACCCAGCCTGGTCGTCCGGTTCCGGCAAGAGCATCCGGGTGTTGAATTCGAAATGGTCGAGCGGGGGGTGCTGCACCTCCAGCAGGCCCTCCGGGAGGGCGCGCTGGACCTGGCCATCTGCCGGCTGCCGGTGCCGGACGATCTGGATTGGATCCTGGTTCATGACGAGCCCCTGATGGTCCTGCTTTCCCGGGAGCACCCCCTGGCCTCGGCTTCGTCCATCGAACTGGAGCCCCTGGCTGATACGCCGTTCATCCTGTTCGAGCAGGGGTTCGCGCTCAATTCGCAGATCATCTCGGCGTGCCAGGTCCACGGTTTCACCCCCAGGGTGGCGGCCTACAGCGGGCAATCGGAATTCATCCAGGCCCTGGTCGCCGCCAACGCCGGAGTCGCCTTCCTGCCCCGCAACATCTGCCCGGTGGACCATCCCCTGCTGCGCTGCCTGCCCATCCGGGAGCCGGAATTCCGCTGGCGACGGACCCTGGCCTGGAAGCACGGCTGCCCCCTGCCGCCGGCGGCCCGGGCCTTCCTCGACATGGTGCGTGCGAACCTTGCTCCGCCCGACGCCCAGGTGTGATCATGGGGTCATGGGTCTGGAACTGCTCGCCCCCGCCCGGAATGCGGACCAGGGAATCCTCGCGCTGAGGTGCGGGGCGGACGCGGTGTACATGGGCGGCGCCCGGTTCGGCGCGCGCCAGGCTGCCGGGTGCGGCCTGGCGGACTTCGAGCGCCTGGCCCGGGAGGCGCGCCTGTGGGGCGCGAAGGTGTACGCGACCCTCAACACCGTCCTGTTCGACCCGGAACTGGAAGAGGCCCGCCGCATGGCCTGGGACCTGTACGAAGCGGGGGTCGACGCGCTGATCGTCCAGGACATGGCCTACCTGGAGCTGGACCTGCCGCCGCTGCCCCTGCACGCCAGCACCCAGGCCGCCTGCGACGGCCCGGGCAAGGTGGCCTTCCTGGCCGGAGCGGGCTTCACCCGGGCCATCCTCGCGCGGGAGCTGAGCCTGGCCGAGATCCGGGCCATCCGGGCGGGCGCCGGCATCGAGCTGGAGGCCTTCGTCTTCGGCGCGCTCTGCGTGGGCGAAAGCGGGCGCTGCTACCTGAGCGGGGCCATCTGCGGGCGCAGCGGCAACCGCGGCGAATGCGCCCAGCCCTGCCGCGCCCCCTGGAACCTGGTGGACGCCTCCGGCCGGGTGCTCCTGCGCGACAAGCACCTCCTCGGCATCCGCGACCTGGACCTTTCCGGCCACCTGGAGGAGCTCGCCGACGCCGGCGTCGTCAGCTTCAAGATCGAAGGCCGGCTCAAGGACGCCGACTACGTGAAGAACGTGGTCAGCCACCTGCGCGGCCGGCTCGACGCGCTCCTGGACCGGCGGCCGGAACTGGCGCGGGCCTCCCTCGGCCGGGCCAGCCCGCGCCTTCGCGCCGGATCCCGCCAAGACCTTCCAGCGCGGCCTCTCCACCTACCGCCTGGACGGGAAACGCCGGCCCATGGGCACGCCGGAGGCGGCCAGCCATCTCGGCGAATACATCGGCACGGTGCGCTCGGTCCAGGCGGACCGGCTGGTGCTGGACCGGACGGCGGAACTGCACCCGGGGGACGGCCTCGCCTACGTGGACGGGCAGCGAGGTCGCCGGGACGGTGGTGAATGCGGTGGCCGAGCGGCAGGTCTTCGTGCAGGACCCCTCGCGCATCCGGCCCGGCACGCGCATCCACCGCAACCTCGACCTCCACTGGCTCAAGGCCCTGCGCGGCGCCAAGGTCGAGCGGCGGATCCCGGTGCGCGCCCGCCTGGATTTCCCCGGCGGGGCCGTGCGCCTGCGCCTGGAGGACGGCACCGGCCTGGCCGCGGAGGCGCCGCGCCGAGGGCGACTTCGCGCCGGCCCGGGATCCCGGGGCCGCCCGCAAGGCCATCCGGGACGCCCTGGAGCGCCTGGGGGATTCCCCCTTCGCACTGGCCGGACTGGACCTGGCCGAGCCCCGGTTCGTGCCGGTCAGCCGCCTCAACGCCCTGCGCCGGGAGGCCGCGGCGGCCCTGGAGGCCCTGCGCCGGGCCCCGCGGGACCGGCCGGGGCGGCCGGCCGCGACCCGCCGCGGCCCCTGCCCGACGCGGAGCTGGATTTCACCTGGAACATCGCCAACCGGGCCGCCCGGGCCTTCTACGAGCGGGCCGGGAGCGAAGGTCCTGGAGCCGGCGGCGGAGCTGCAGGAGGACCTCCTGGGCCGGGTGGTGATGACCACCCGCCACTGCCTGCGCTTCGAACTGGGCTGGTGCCCGGTGCACGCCAACCCCGAGCCCTGGAAGCGCCTGGCCGGAGCCGCAGGGCCCGCTCTTCCTGGAGAACGGCCCCACCCGCCTGGAATGCCGCTTCGACTGCGCCCGGTGCCGGATGGAGCTGGTGCTGCGCGAACGCTGCCTGACCGTGCCGGAGATCGGCCTACGACGTGGTGGTGATCGGGGCGGGACCGGCCGGGCTGCTGGCGGCCGGCCGTGCGGCGATGCTGGGCGCGCGACGTCCTGCTCGCTGGAGAAGATGGAGAAACCCGCCCGCAAGCTGCGGATCACCGGCAAGGGCCGGTGCAACCTCACCAACATGCGGCCCCTGGAGGAGCACCTCAAGGAGATCCACCCGGAGCCGCGGTTCCTGCGCCAGGCCTTCGGCGCCTTCTTCAACCGGGAGCTGATCGGCGCTGCTGGCGGAAAACGGCGTCGAGACCAAGACCGAGCGCGGCCACCGGGTGTTCCCGGCCAGCGACCGGGCCTGGGACGTGGCGGAAGCCCTGGTCGCCTGGGCCGGGCGGCAGGGGGCGGAGATCGTCAGCCGCGCGCGGGTGGAGCGCCTGGTCATCGAGGGCGGGGCCTTCGCCGGGGTCGTCGTCCAGCATGCCGGGGGCCCGCGCAGCGGTCGGAGCCGCGCGCGGCATCATCGCCACCGGGGGCCGATCCTACCCGGCCACGGGCTCCACCGGCGACGGCCTGTCGGTTCGCCGAGGCCGCGGGGCACCGGGTCGAACCGCAGCGGCCCTCCCTGGTGGGCATCCACACCGCGCCGGCCTTCGCCGCCGCCGACGGCCTGAACCTCCGGAACGTTCGGCTGACCCTCTGGATCGACGGCAGGAAGGCAGGCCGGCGAATTCGGCGAGGCCGCCTTCACCGGCGCGGGCCTCGATGGGCCGATCGTGCTCAAGCTGAGCCGGCGGATCGTGGACGCCAAGGCGGCGGGCCGGAAGGTCGAAGTGACCCTGGACCTGAAGCCGGCGCTGGAGACCCCCAAGCTGGAGGCCCGGCTGCTGCGCGAGTTGCGCCGAACACGCGGGCGGAAGCTGCCGCGACCTGCTGCGCTCGCTCCTGCCGGCCCAACTGGTGGAGGTGTTCGCCGAGCGGCTCGGCCTGGATCCGGCCGGGCCGGCGTCGCGGGTCGCCGGGCCCCAGGGCCGCAGGCTCGTGGCCCTGCTCAAGGAACTGCGCTTCGAGGTGGTGGGCCACGGCGGCTGGGAGGAGGCCATCGTCACGGCCGGCGGCGTGTCCCTCAAGGAGATCGACCCCAGGACCATGGCTTCGAAAAAGGTCGGGCATCTCCATTTCGCCGGGGAGGTCGTCGATCTGGACGCCAACACCGGAGGCTACAACCTCCAGATCGCCTTCTCCACCGGCTGGCTGGCGGGGGAAGCTGCCGCGCGTTCCCTAGGTTTCTAGTTTTACTGCGGCGTCCGTGGTTCCGGCCGTCGCGCTTTGCGGTCGGCTTCGGGTTCCGGGTTCTTGCGCCGACCCACGGGTGCGTGGTCCGCTTGCAACGTCCTCGCTGCGCTGCGGGCGATGCAAGCGGCCACGCTGCCCCTTCCCCCCAGGGACGAGTCGATTCGTCTTCGTTTCATTGATCAAATTTCATGACAAGCATCCCGGGACCCTGGGCATTCCAGGGGCCGGCCTCATCGCCCCCATGCCGCCAACCGAAGGAACCCCCACCCCAGGCGGGGAAGGTCTGCGTGAGACTTTGCCGCACGCGCAGGAGGCGAAGCCGACGAGCATGCGGCAAGGCTCTCACGCGCCGGTGGGTCGGCGCACCCGCACGGCACCCGCAGCCAACCGCAAGGCACGACGGTCGGAACAACGGGCGCCACCGTCAAGCTAGCTCCTGGCCGCCAGCAGCTGGGCCAACAGCGGCGACCCCACCGGGATCAGCGTCACCGACGCCTTTCGCCCCAGCAGCTTCTGGATCTCCAGCACATGGAACATGGCCTCGGACACCTCCGGGTCCCGCGAGATCTCGTCCAGCGCCGATCCGACGATCTGCGGGCGCATCGCGCCGGCCTTGGCGAACTCGATGGCGGCCTGGCGCTCGGCGGTGCTGGCGATGATGTTCACCTGGTTGGTGCCGTCCTGCTTGATGCTGGCGGTCACCTGGCGCAGCCGGTTCACCACCTTCTCCTCGATCTGCTGGATCATGCCCTCGTCGCGGAAATGCACCTTGCGGATGTAGACGCAGCCCAGCTTGTAGCCCCAGTCGTGGGACTGCGGCGAGACCTCGTCGCGCACGGTCTGGCTCATGGCGTGGCGGTTGCTCAGCATGTCGGCCAGCGGCATGTTGCTGACAGGCAGCGCACGGTGGAATTGCTGACGTTGGCCGCCAGGGAGCCGCGCGGGTCGGTGTTCTTGAACAGGTAGGCCACGGGATCGCTGATGAACATCTCGTACCAGATGCCGATGCCCATGGGCGCGCCCTCCTCGGAGTTGACCGGCGTGCTGCGCAGATATTCCTGGTCCAGGCGCATGTCGAGCGTCGTAGCATTTGCCGAGCCAGTTCACGATGGGCGCCTTGAGGCCGAGCTTGAGCCAGCAGGAAGTGCAGCCCGGGCTCGTCCAGCACGGCGACCACCTTGCCGAACAGCATGTAGACCTGGCAGCGGCGCTCCTGGACGATGGTGTAGAAGCCCAGGGCGCGCAGCAGCCCCAGGAAGGCGGGCACCAGGAAGAACAGCAGGATGAAGGTGGCGGCGGCGGCAGATCAGGGTGCCCAGCATCACTTCACCTCCATCACGACGCTGGCCTCGCTGTACAGGCCCAGCCGGACGTTGCGCACGTAGGCGTCCAGGGCGCCCTTGCCGCCGTGCTCCTTGAGTCGCCTTGATCTGGCCGGCCAGGCGCCACGAGCGGCTCCACCTCGGCCTGCGGCCTTGAGTGGTCTCGATCTCCACCGCCCGCTTGGATCTGCACGATCTTCTGGTCGGCGGCGGCCTGGGCCAGGCTGATGCTGGAGGAGACTTGGTTGTGCGCCGTGTTGATGGCCGCCAGGGCCGACTCCACGTCCGGGGGCGGGTCGATGCCGGTGATCAGCGAGGCCTCCAGCGGATGCCGTAGCGGGCCGGCCGAGGCGCATTCCCGGTCCATGTGCTCGTTCAGGTCGCGCAGGTTCTTGCGCAGGTCGTTGATGGAGATGCCGGTCTGGACCGCCGGGTTGCCGTCGGCGTCGTCGGGGGCCTCGAAGGTGGCGATGCGCTCGCGCAGGACGCGACACGAAATAGCCCATGACGTGGGCGATGGGGTTCTTGACCCCGAAGAGGTAGGCGTAGAGGTTGCGCTCGCTGATCCGTGAAGCGGATCTGGCCGGTGAGGCCGGTGTTGAGCTGGTCCTTGGTGACCGCCTCCAGCACCGTGCCGTCGCGGTTGGCCGAGGCGCTCAGCGGGTCCCAGGCCATGTTCATCGTCTGCGGTGGCCACCGAGACCTTGTAGACCTTCTCCCAGGGCCACTTGAAATAGGGGCCGCCCGGGCGGGATCACCCGGACCTGGGGCAACCTGTAGCGCTCCTTCTCCTCCGGCGAGAGCGTCGCGGAGATGGGGTCGTCGGCCGTGGTGAGCTGTCCGATCCGCTCCGCGCGGCCGAACGTGGTCTTCACGGCCCGCTCGTTCTGGTTGACGGTGAAGATTCCGGCCGCCAGATAGCGGACCAGGAACCAGGCGATGAAACCCAGGGCGCAGCCCAGGGGCAGTCCAAGCGTGAGGTCGGGCATGGAATCCTTCCTTCGGTGAGAGGTGTCCGGTCTTGATCTTCCCACCACCGGGCGCGCTACAGTGTGAACATCAGGCGACGCCCTGACCTTCCTCCTGGATACGCGCCATGATGACCCGCCTGGCAGACCTTTCGGCACGATGGCGCCACGGAACGTTCTCGTCGCTCTACGTGCGCAACTACAGGCTCTACTTCATCGGCCAGATCATCTCCACCTCGGGCACCTTCATGCAGACCGTGGCCCAGGCCTGGCTGGTGCTCGACCTGACCCACTCCGGCAAGGCGCTCGGCCTCGCCACCGCCCTGCAGTACCTGCCGATCCTGGTGCTGGCCCCGTACGGCGGCGTGGTCACCGACCGCTTCCCCAAGCGCAGGATCCTGCTCTGGACCCAGTCGGTCTCGGGCGCCCTGGCCCTGGTGCTGGGCACGCTGGTGGCCACGGGCGCGGTGCGGCTCTGGATGGTCTACATCCTCGCCGCGTGCCTGGGCCTGGTGAACGTGTTCGACAACCCCACCCGGCAGACCTTCCACATCGAACTGGTGGGGGCCGAGAACGTGCGCAACGCCGTCACCCTGTACTCGATCCTGGTGAACCTGGCGCGCATCGTCGGGCCGGCCATCGCCGGCGTGCTCATCGCCACGGTGGGGCTGGCGCCCTGCTTCATCATCAACGGGGTCTCCTTCGGCGCCGTGGTGCTCATGCTGTGCATGATGAACCGCGCGGAGCTGCGCACGTCGCCCCCGGTGCCGCCGCGCAGGGGGCAGATCCGCGAAGGGTTCCGCTACGTCCTGGATTCGCCCGTGCTGGGCCCCAGCCTCCTGATGATGGCCATCATCGGCACCCTCACCTTCGAATGGCAGGTCAGCCTGCCCCTGATCGCCCACTTCACCTTCCACGGCGACGCCCGCGCCTACGCCTTCCTCACTTCCGCCATGGGGTTCGGCGCGGCCTTCGGGGGCGTCTTCATCGCCGGGCGCAAGGGCATCAGCCCCGGCAGGCTGGCCGGCGCCGCCCTGCTGTTCGGGGCGGCGGTGCTGGCCGCGGCCTGCATGCCCAGCCTGGCCACGGCGGGCCTGGCGCTGGTGGCGGTGGGCTTCTGCTCCATCAACTTCTCCTCGCTGGGCAACAGCGTCCTGCAGCTGAACAGTTCGCCGCAGATGCGCGGCCGGGTCATGTCCCTCTGGACCCTGGCCTTCCTGGGCTCCACCACCATCGGCGGGCCCATCGTCGGCTGGTTCGCCGAGGCCGCGGGGGCGCGCTGGGGGCTGGCCCTGGGCGGCGTGGCCGCCCTGGCCGCCGCCGCGCTGGGCGCCTTCTCCATGCGCGTCAGGCCAGGACCCGCTCCATCACGTTGACCACCAGGGGGATCGTGGCCAGGGACAGGGCCGTGCTGAGGAAGGTGCAGCGGGAGGCGAAGACCCTGTCGCCGCCGTAGGTCTCCACGAACACCGCCACGATGGCGGCCGCCGGCATCGCCTCCAGGATCACCAGGATCCTCGTGAGCAGGGCATCGGCATGGAGCAGCCGGCACACCAGCAGGGTCAGCAGCGGCGCCATGAGCAGGCGCGCGGCGCTCAGCAGGTACTCGGCGGGGCCGCCCGCGAGGTCGCGCAGCTTCGCCTCGGCCAGGGTGGCGCCGATGATCAGCATGGACATGGGCGAGGTCATGCCGGCCACCAGGTTGATGGCCCCGGCTGCGGCCGCCGGCAGGCGCACCGAGCCGAGAAAGCAGGCGAGACCCGCGTAGGTGCCCAGGAGCACCGGGTTCAGCAGCAGCTTGCGCAGGCCCGGCCGGCTCTCCCCGGGATGGAACAGCATGATCCCCAGGGTGTACGCCACCAGGTTGAAGCCCACGGTGAACGCCGCGCCGAGGAACACGCCCCGGTCGGGAAAGACCGCGGCCAGGAGGGGAAACCCCATGAAGACGGAATTGGAAAAGGCGGTCATGAACCGCAGCGCGGGGCGCCGGTCCGCGCGGGCCCGCCGGAACAGCAGCATCCCGGCCAGGAGCAGGAGCAGCATGACGAGCACGCTGTAGCCGAGCATCCGGCCGGCGCTGCCAAGCAGCGAGCGGTCGAAGGGGCGCATGAACGAGGCGAACACCATCATGGGCAGGCCGAACCCCATGACCAGGCCGGCCATGCCCTTCACCCCCTCGGCGGAGAGGCAGGTCCTGCGCGCGGCCGCCCCGACCCCCAGCAGAAGGAAGAGGATCATGACCTGGGTGAAGATGAGCCGGGTCACTCGACCGGATTGCGCAGGAGCCCCACCCCTTCCACTTCGCACTCCACCACGTCGCCGGCGCGGAGGAATTCGGGCGGGGTGCGGGCGAAGCCCACCCCGGCGGGGGTGCCGGTGGCGATGATGTCCCCGGGCAGGAGGGTCATGCCCCTGGAGAGCCACTCCACGGTGGCGGCGATATCGAAGATCATGCTGGAGGTGTTGCCGTCCTGCTTGCCCACGCCGTTCACCCGGCTCCGGATGCGCAGGTTCTGGGGGTCGGGCACCTCGTCGGCGGTGACGATCCAGGGCCCCATGGGGCACGTGCCGTCCAGGCTCTTGCCCTTGAAGAACTGCCCGCCGTGGCCGGTCTGCACGTCCCGGGCGGAGACGTCGTTGATCACGGTGTAGCCGAACACGTGCGCCAGGGCCCGCTCCCGGGGGATGTCCACCCCGCCCGCGCCCAGCACGACGCCCAGTTCGGCCTCCCAGTCCAGCTGCTCCGTGGCGCCGGCGTGGAGGGGGATGGGCGCTTCCGGCGCCAGCACCGAGGTGGTCGCCTTGGTGAAGAAGATGGGCCGGACCGGCAGCTTGGGCTGGAGGTTGCCGCGGGTGGCCGCCGCCTCCTTGCTGTGGTCCGCGTAGTTCCAGCCCAGGCAGAAGACGTTGCGCCTCGGCTCGGGGATGGGCGCGGCCAGCCGGATCCCGGCCAGGGCGGCGCGCGGTCCGCGCGCAAGCGCTGCGCGGGCGGTCTCCAGGCCGGGGGCGCCCGCGGCGATGAGCTCCAGGATGGAGCCGAAGGGCAGGGGGACGTAGGAGCCGTCTCCCGCGAGGGCCCCCACGCAGAGGCCGGATCCGGAGTGGAAGGTGAACAGGCGCATGGTTGATCCTTTGCATCAGTCTACTATTGGCCCTGTGCGGCTGCGAGGTCACCGTCGACGCCGGCGGGGCCGCGCACGTGCGGCCGCCCTGACCGGGATGTGTTGCGCACTATATTGCTGATCGCCCCGATGGGAAGTATACTTCTCATTTCGATCGGGAACCCCCATGTCCAAGAAGATCGCCCTCATCGCCATCGGCGGCAACGCCCTGCTCAAGGAACGGGAGCGCGGGCTCCAGGAGGAGCAGATGGAGAACGCCCGCCAGTGCGCGGAGATGTTCGGCAACGTGATCAAGGCCGGCTTCGCCCTCTGCGTGGTGCACGGCAACGGCCCCCAGGTGGGCAACATCCTGCTCCAGCAGGAGGAGGGCGCCCACCGCGTGCCTGTCTACACCCTGGACATCTGCGACGCCATGACCCAGGGCTCCATGGGCTACATGATCGAAAGCCTGCTGATCAACCGCCTGGCCTACATGGGGCTGGACACCCCGGTCACCACGGTGCTCACGGAAGTGGTGGTGGACCGGGACGACCCCGGCTTCGGCAACCCCACCAAGCCGGTGGGCCCCTTCTACCGCGAGTTCCGCGCCCTGGAGCTGATCAAGGAGAAGGGCTGGACCATGAAGGAGGACTCGGGGCGCGGCTGGCGCAAGGTGGTGCCTTCGCCCAAGCCCCTGGAGATCATCCAGCTGGGCGCGGTCAGGCTGCTGCTGGAAGCCGGCCACTGCGTGATCGCCGGCGGCGGCGGCGGCATCCCGGTGATCCGCGACGCCTCGGGGTTCCTCGTGGGGGTCGAGGCGGTCATCGACAAGGACCGGCTCTCCGCCCTGCTGGCCGCGCAGCTGAAGGCCGACACCTACGTGATCCTCACCGGCGTGCCCAAGGTCGCGCTGGACTTCGGCCGTCCCACCCAGCGCTGGGTGGACCGGATGACCGCTCTGGAAGCGGCCCGGCACCTGGCCGACGGCCAGTTCCCGGCGGGCTCCATGGGGCCCAAGATCGAATCGGCCCTCGCCTTCATCAAGGCGGGCGGCAGCGAGGTGCTGATCACCAACCCCGAGGCGCTGGAACGCGAGGACTACGCCACGGTCGGCACCCGCATCGTCCGTTAGTTCCCGTTCCAGATCTTCATCAGCTCCGGGCTTCCCTGGGATCGGATGCCGTTCTCGTTCAGCAGGTCGCTGGTGGCGTCCAGCATTTCCTTGCGCCGGAACACCAGGTCCTCCCCTTCGGTATTGGCGAAGTGGATGGCGATGAACTCGTCCCTGGCGTCCCGGAGCACCGTCACCAGGTGCGCCAGGTTGCGGATGGCGATCCCGTTGACCGAGTCCACCACGCTGCCCTGGGGGTTGGAGTAGCCGTTGGCGATGCGGTGGGGCAGGAAGGGCGAGCAGACCACCACCAGCTCCTCGCCGGGGAAGGCGGGGGCGTCGAACAGGCACTTGATCAGGGGGCTGGAGGCCATGGCCATGAAATTGCCGCTCCGGCCGATCATGCCGAAGAACTGCCGGGAGGCCGAGGAGAACACCAGCGGACCGCAGACGAAATAGGCCGGGTAGGCGCCGTTCAGGTCCGGCACCATCACCGGCCGGTCGGTGGACACAGGCACCTGCAGGTCCATGGGCCTGCCGGCGCGCACCGCGCTCAGGGGCACCTTGCCGTCCCGGGCCAGGCGCTGCACCTGGTACAGGAAATTCACCCGCAGGTTGGGCCGCAGCTGGATCATGCCCTGGTCGTCCACCGGCCATTCGCCGATGTGCGTGATGACGTCCCATACCTTGAGCGGGCTGGACGGGCCGTACGGATGGTGCACCACCACCCCGCGCATTGAAGGCTCCAGCTTCAGGTAGGCGCGCAGCGCCGGGTTCTCCAGGGTCGGCAGGTCGTCGTACAGGGCGGGCTTATTGGCGCCCCCGCCCTTGAGGAACAGCTCGATCTCCTCGGTGGGGATGACGTAGCCGATGCCCTGGGCCATGCCGATGTGGCTGAACACCAGCCCCACCATGCGGCCGTTCACCACCGCGGGCCCCCCGCTGTTGCCGGGGTTGATGGCCGCGTCCACCTGGATGCGCAGGCCCGAGACCGGGAAGTTGTAGCTGGTGAATTCGATGCGGGAGATGATGCCCTTGGTGATGGAAAGGTTGGAGCCGCCCATGGGGTAGCCGTAGGCCAGCACCTCGTCCTTGACGCTGGGCAGCTGCGGGTCGCGCGGCAGGGGCGGGCGGGCGTCGAAGAAGGAATCGTCGTCCAGCTTCAGCAGCGCCAGGTCGATCCCGGGCGCCACCGCCACCACCGTGGCCGGCACCTTGTCCCCGGCCCCGTAGCCCTGCACCTGCACCTGGCTGGCGTACAGGACCATGTGGGCGTTGGTCAGGATGCGCCTGCCGTTGATGACCACGCCGCTGCCGGTGATCTCGGTGGGCTCCTGCCTGGCCCAGGGCTTCACCGGATCGGGATTGCGCAGGGTCGAGAAGATCTTCACCACCGCGTTCTCGACCGCGCCCGGCGCCGGGGCGCCCTGGGCCGGCATCCAGAGCAGGGCCAGGGCGCCAAGGAGGTTCAGGAGGGGGCGGGGCAGGATCATGACGGTCGGGCTCCTGTGGGGGACCCCCCATCCTCTCCTGATCGCGCCTCAGGCCACCACGTTTAATGTGAAGGTGAGGCTGCCCTTGCCGGTGTTGCTGAAGGCGTAGGGGCGGTCGGACGGGAATTTCAGGGTGTCGCCGGCCTTCAGCACCTGGGTCTCGTGCTCCAGTTCCAGGGTGAGCTCGCCCCTGATCACGTAGACGATCTCCACGTAGCCCGGCAGGTCGGGCTCGCCCTGGTAGCGGTCGCCCTCGGCGACCGTCCACTTCCACAGCTCCATCACGTGGGTGGCGTGGAAGCTCTGCAGCAGGTCCACCTTGGTGCCGGCGTTGCGGCCCTGCCAGAGCCGCACGCCGCGCCTGGGCCGTTCGGGGGCGGGGCCGCCCAGGCTGGCCTCGTTGACGAGGTCGGAAAAGGTGACGTTGAGGGCGGCGGCCAGGCTGCCCAGGGTGGCCAGGCTGACGTTGTTCTCCCCGCTCTCGATCAGTCCGATCATGCGCAGGCTGACGTTGGAACGCTCGGCCAGTTCCTGCTGGCTCCACTTCACGGACCGGCGGAGGTTCTGGACGTTCTGCGCGATGGTGCGGAGCAGCGCTTCGGGGTGGGGCGGCATGAATACCTCAGCAACTGGGTGCCCTGCAGGCAAAGGGGTATGACTTCCCCATGGTCGACTATTTTGGGTTATGACTCAACCCGCCAGGGCGCGTTCGTAATGTGATAAGCCCAATAAATCATTGGGTTGTACCTCATATCGGGAAGGTCGTAAACCGGGGATTTCCTGGAGGCCTGATGCCGAGGACCTTTCTGACGGACGACATTTGGTTGAAACTGGCGCCCCTGCTTCCCCCTGAACGTGGCGGGATGGGGCGGTCCAGACTTCCGAATCGGCCAATGATCGAGGCGATCCTGTGGAACACCGCACCGGCGCGCCATGCGGCTCAGGCGCTGCTGTGTGGGCGGAAAGCCAAGTGCGTCCTGGGCGATCGCGCTTACGACGGGGGTCCGGTCAGGAAGGCCATTGCCGAGATGGGGGCTGAGGCGGTCATTCCGCCTCATCCTTGTCGGAAGAAGCCTGCACCCTGCGACTCCTTTTTGTACGAGGCTCGCCATGCCATTGAGAACGGGTTTGCCCGGCTCAAGCAGTTCCGCAGCCTGGCTACCCGGTACGACAAATCGGTCCGCAGCTGCGCGGCCCAGGTCGCCATCGACTGCATCGTCCTGTGGCTTCGGCTCTAATCGTCCCGTAACAGGCGCATCGGCATAGGCGAGAACCAATTGGACGCGGAGGCGCGGAGATCTCGCAGAGGATCGCGGAGAAAGAACTGACTGGAACATGGCCCACCCTTGGCGCACGTCATGCACGGTGGTGAGAAAATGGCGCGCTGGGGAGAGTATGAAGGGGATGACCATCCCCATAAGGAAATCACCCAGGCCATCATCGGAGCGGCCATCAGGATCCAGAGTGCCTTGGGGCCTGGACTCTTGGAAGATGCTTACAAGGTTTGCCTGGCCCATTCGTTGAGGCTGGACGGGCACAAGGTTTTGCGCGAGGTCTACCTGGACATCGAATGGGAGGGCCTTCTGGTTGAACGGGCCTACCGGATGGATCTGGTTGTCGACGAACGGGTGGTCGTGGAGGCCAAGACGGTGGAGAAGCTGGTTGACGCCAACTTCGCCCAGCTCAACACCCAGCTTCGTTTCAGCGGCTTTGTGGTGGGTCTCCTTTTGAATTTTCGTCAGTGGCCCCTCAAAGAGGGAGGAATCAAGCGGGTCGTCCATACCCGGTCTTGATCTTTTCTCCGCGGTCCTCCGCGAGATCTCTGACTCGACGCAGTGCGTCTCGTCCGCGTCCAATTGGCTGCATGGATCTTGCGGCGCCTTGGGGGCAGGCGCCGACCAGGACTATTTTTCCCATTCGGATGCGCCATGCACCGGCACGATCGTGTATAAGCCACACCTATTCAAACTTTACAAACACGCCCTGGCCTTCCGGGGCTGGCCAAGGCGGGCCTGGGAGAACCGACTTCAATGAATAATTAGGATTAAAAAAAATTTCAAAAGAATCGGCAATATATTGCTTGACCCTTGCCGGGCCATGGGTAACATTGCCCCATCAAATCCAACTGTCCCGAGGCCATGACTACCCCTTCCGGGTGTGTCGGTTAGTCGGTCGACCCCCATGGGAGCAAAAGCATGTCCACAGCACCGCGTCGCGTCGTCATCCTGGGAGCCGCCGGCCGCGACTTCCACGACTTCAACACCGTGTTCCGGGACAACCCGGCCTACCGGGTGGTCGCCTTCACCGCCACCCAGATCCCCGGCATCGACGCGCGCCGCTATCCCGCCGTCCTGGCCGGCGAGCTCTACCCCCAGGGCATCCCCATCGTGCCCGAGCAGGACCTGCCGGAGCTGATCAGGACCGAAAAGCCCGACGTCGCGGTGTTCGCCTACTCCGATGTGACCCACGAGCACGTGGGCCACATGGCCAGCCTGTGCGTCGCCATGGGAGTCGACTTCGAACTGCTGGGCGCGGACAAGACCATGATCAAGGCCAAGGTCCCGGTCATCGGCATCACCGCGGTGCGCACCGGCGCCGGCAAGAGCCAGACCACCCGCTACATCTCGAACATCCTCAAGGGCCTTGGCAAGAAGGTGGTGGCCATCCGGCACCCCATGCCGTACGGCGACCTGGCCCGGCAGGCCTGCCAGCGCTTCGCCACCTACAGCGACCTGGACCTTCATGATTGCACCATCGAGGAGCGGGAAGAGTATGAGCCTCATATCGACAATGGCTTTGTGTGCTATGCCGGGGTCGACTACGAGCAGATCATCCGCCAGGCCGAAAAGGAAGCCGACGTGATCCTGTGGGACGGCGGCAACAACGACCTGCCGTTCTACGCCTGCGACCTGCACATCTGCGTCGCCGATCCGCTGCGGGCCGGCCATGAGCTGATCTACCACCCGGGCGAGGCGAATTTCCGCCGCGCCGACATCATCATCATCAACAAATGCGATAGCGCCAAGGAAGCGGACATCCAGTCCATCGAGGCCAACGCCGCCCGGCTGAACCCCAAGGCCCTGGTGCATCCGGGCCGATTCTCCGGTGACCTGCGAGCATCCGGACATGGTGCGCGGCCGCAGGGCCCTCGTCATCGAGGACGGCCCCACCCTCACCCACGGTTCCATGACCTTCGGCGCCGGCGTGGTGGCCGCCCGCCAGTGCGGCGCCGCCGCCATCGTCGACCCCGCGCCCTACGCCGTGAAGTCGATCGCCTTCACCTACGGGAAATACCCCAACGCCCGGGGCATCCTGCCCGCCATGGGCTACGGGCCGGAGCAGATCGCCGACCTGCAGGCCACCATCGAGGCCACCCCCTGCGAAGTGGTCGTCTCCGCCACCCCCATCGACCTCACGCGAGTGCTGAAAGTCACTAAGCCCATGGTGCGGGTGGCATATGAGCTGGCCGAGCAAAAAACCGGTATTCTGGCCGCACAAGTAAAAATTGCCATAGCAACCCAGGTCCCCGTGGGTTAGTTTTTTCCCTGATCTATTGATAGACCTGCGTGTCCGCTGTCCGGGAGGACACGCAGCGTTTTCTATTGCCCGGTTTACCCCTTCCCCCTTTTCCAAGCATGGAGAAACCACATGAAACTGTTCCAGAAAGCCCTTCTGGCTCTGGCGACCCTGGCGATCGCCGCGGCACCCGCCATGGCCGCCATGCCCAAGATCGTCTTCGGCTCGGACTGCACCTATCCGCCCATGGAGATGCTGGACAAGGACAAGAAGATCGTAGGGTTCGACATCGACATGATCCAGGCGGTGGCCAAGGCCGCCGGCTTCGAGGCCGTGGTCAAGAACACGGCCTGGGACGGCATCTTCGCCGGCCTCACCGCGGGTGACTACGACGCCGTGCTCTCCGCCGTGACCATCACCGAAGAGCGCTCGCGCACCATGGATTTCTCCGATCCCTACGTTGACGCCGGCCAGGTGCTCATCGTCAACAAGAGCGTCAACGGCATGACCACCCTCGCCCAGTTCGGCGGGCACAAGGTGGGCGCCCAGATCGGCACCACCGGCGCCATCGAGGTCATGAAGTTCAAGAACATCAAGCTCAAGAACTACGACGAGGCCGGGCTCGCCGTCGAAGACCTCTACGTCGGCCGGATCGACGCGGTGGTGGTGGACTCTCCCACGGCCAAGAGCTACGTGCTGCAGAATGCCCGCTACAAGGACAAGCTGAAGATCGTCGGCGAGCCCTTCACCGACGAGCACTACGGCGTCGCCTTCAAGAAGGGCAACGCCAAGCAGCTGGAAATGGTGAACCGCGGCCTGGCGATCATCAAGAAGGACGGGACCCTGGCCAAGATCGCCCACAAGTGGCTGGACTAGCATCCGATGACGACTCCCGCCCCAGCCACCGCCAAGGCAGGTGGCAAGTCCGTGGCGCCCCCGGGCGGCGCCAAGGATTCGATGCACCTTGCCGAGAGTTCCCTGATTCCGGGCGATGCCGAGACCATCGCGGCATGGAAGATCGCCTTCTTCGGCGCCATCGCGATCCTCGTGATCCTGCCGATCTGGCGCCCGAGCCCGTTCCTGGAGATCCTGTCCTTCGTTCCTGACGGCCTGGTCGCGACCTTCACGGTCACCTTGGCCTCGATCTGCATCGCCCTGGTCCTCGGCCTCCTGGCCGGCCTGGGCCGGATCGCCAGGACCACCGTCATCAACCGGATCGCCACGGTCTACGTCGAGGTGGTGCGCGGGATCCCCCTCCTGGTGCACCTGTTCTACATCTACTACGCCCTGGGCCCCCTGCTGCACCTGAACGGGTTCATGTCCGCCATCGCCGCGCTGTCGTTCTGCTACGGCGCCTACCTGGCGGAGATCTTCCGGGCCGGGCTGCAGTCGATCCACAAGGGGCAGATGGAGGCGGCGCTGGCGCTCGGCATGTCCCGGACCCAGGCGCTGTGGAAGATCATCCTGCCCCAGACCATCCGGGTGATCCTGCCGCCCATCGGCAACGAGTTCATCGCCCTGCTCAAGGATTCGTCCCTGGTCTCGATCCTGGCCGTCTCCGACCTGCTGCGCCGCGGCCGTGAATACGCCTCGACGACGTTCTTCTACCTGGAGGCCTACACCGTCGTTGCCCTCATCTACCTCGTCATGACGCTGTTCCTGTCGCGGATGGTGGGCATTATGGAAGAGAGGTTGCGGACCCATGGCCGAAAAAATAATTAGGATCAAGAACGCCAAGAAGAGCTTCGGCCACGTCCATGCCCTGCGCGGCGTCGACCTGGAAGTGGAAAAGGGCGAGGTCATCCTCATCGTCGGCCCTTCGGGCTCGGGCAAGAGCACCCTGCTCCGCTCGGTGAACCGCCTGGAGGCCCTCACCTCCGGCGAGATCTGGATCGAGGAGGACAGCGTCACCAGCCCCAAGGCCGATATCCGCAAGATCCGGGAAGAGGTGGGCATGGTGTTCCAGAGCTTCAACCTGTTCCCGCACCTTTCGGTGACCGAGAACATCGCCCTGGCGCCCGTGCTCGTGCGCGGCGAGACGGAGAAGGTGGCCATCCAGCGCGCCGAGACCCTGCTCGCCCGGGTCGGCCTTTCCGACAAGGCCCACGCCTATCCCGACCAGCTCTCCGGCGGCCAGCAGCAGCGCGTCGCCATCGCCCGCGCCCTGGCCATGCAGCCGAAGATCATGCTGTTCGACGAGCCGACCTCGGCCCTCGACCCGGAGATGATCAAGGAAGTGCTGGACGTCATGCTCGACCTGGCCAAGGAGGGCATGACCATGCTGGTGGTGTCCCACGAGATGGGCTTCGCGCGGGCCGCCGCCGACCGTGTGATCTTCATGGACGAAGGCATGGTGGTCGAATCCGGGCCGCCCGCCGAGGTGTTCGCCAACCCGAAGGAAGAACGCACCAAACGATTCCTGGAACACATCCTGTAGCAGCCAGATTTGACAACATCGCCAGCCCAGGGCCGGAATCCCGGCCTTGGCAGAGCACCACCCTGTTCTTCCCTGCACCCTTATACGAGGAGTAGCAATGAGCCGCATTCGCTTCGCCACCACCGCCCTGGCCGCCATGATGCTGGCCGGGCCGACCTTCGCGGTCGACATCCCCGCCAAGGACAGCACCTCCACCCGCATGAGCCTCACCGGCTTCGTCCAGGCCTTCGGCACCTACTATTTCAACGCCAGCCAGGGCCAGACCGGCGAGATCGGCCTCGACGACCGGACCAATCCCAGCAACCAGTTCGTGGACACCATCCGCACCTCCCGGCTGACCTTCAGCACCATCACCCCCAACCCCGACCTGGGCGACATCTCCACCTGCATCGAGTTCGACCTGGCCAAGGGCTCCGGCACCGACTTCCACCTGCGCCAGGCCTACGGCACCTGGGGCAACTTCACCCTCGGCCAGACCTGGAGCAACTGGGTGGACGGCGACGCCGCCGCGGACGAAGTGGACTGGTTCGGCCCCATCGGCCAGGCCAGCTACGACATCCCCCGGCTGCCCCTGGCCGCCTACAAGTTCGTGCTGAACAAGGAGAACAGCATCATCCTGTCGCTCGAGCACAACGGCGGCGCGGATGACGGCGCGAACTGGAACACCGCCGGCACCCCGGCCGCCAGTTCCAGCTTCCCCAACATCGTCGGCGTGTACCAGGTACTACGACCGCTGGGGCCACATCGCCCTGCGCGCCCTGGGCCAGCAGTACGGCGCCTACGTCAACACCAGCGACGGCAACCAGGTCGTCCCCACCGGCACCGGCAACACCAAGACCGTCAGCAAGTGGGGCACCGCGGTGCAGCTCTCCGGCCAGGTCAACTGCTTCGGCCTCGACGTGGAGCGCGACAGCCTGATCTACAACGTCTACACCGGCAGCGGCCTGGGCGAGTACGGCATCGGCGTGCAGGCGGCGTTCTACAACCCGGCGACCCAGTCCATCACCCTCTACAAGAACACCGGCTGGACGGTCGGCTACACCCACACCTGGGACATGAAGGTCCGTTCCAACATCGTCCTCAGCGGCGTGAACTTCTCCTCGGACTCCAGCATCCCCACCACCGCCAGCAACGCCGCCGGCACCGACATCAAGAGCCAGAACGACGTCGAGGTCAACACCTTCTGGAAGCTGACCAAGACCGCCGAACTGGGCGTGGAATACATGTACGAGACCGTCAAGACCTTCGGCACCGCCGGGGTGGTCAAGAGCGACGGCAGCAGCAGCAACAAGAACACCTCCAGCAAGGTCGAAGTCGAGCTGAAGTTCAGCTTCTAGGTTGAAACTCCGGGCCGCGACCGCACCCGTGCGGCCGCGGCCCTTTGTCCGCTGGCCGAAAGGCCGGAGCGCGGTTAGCTTAGGGCATGCGCCCCGCCTTCGACCGTGAACCCCCCGCAGGAGCCCTTTCCCGGCTGGCGGCCATCGGCTACTCCGAGGCCGGCATCCGGGACCGGCTCGGCCTGGAGGACTTCGACGGTTTCCAGATGAAGGCCCGCGCCGTCTACCGGGCGGAGCGGCTGCGCGAGCGGGATCCCCTGGCCCTGGCCATCGAGCTGTTCCTGCTGCAGGGCGGGCTGGACCCGGACGAACTGGACCGGCTGTTCGACCCGGCCGACCAGGAGGCGCTGGTGCGCGCCGGCATTCTTGCGCGCGGCCCGGGCTCCGCCCGGGCCGAGGCTTCGCTCTACCCGGTGGGGGCCCGGCTGGTGTTCGCCGACCACGCCTGGCCGCAGCTGGTCCCGGGCGGCGGCGCCGCCGTCCCCTGGGACCAGGTCATGTACGTGGGCAGCGACAGCCGCTGGCTGGCCCGGGCCACGGTGCGCACGCCCGTGGCGGCCGCCCTGGACCTGTGCTGCGGCTCCGGCGTCCATGCCCTGCTCGCGGCCGCCCACGCGGGCCTGGCCACCGCCGTGGACCTCAATCCGCGCGCCGTGGCCTGCACCGCCTTCAACGCCCGGATATCGGGCCTGGCCAACGTGGAGGCGCTCCAGGGCGACCTGTACGGCCCGGTGGCGGGCCGGCGCTTCGGGCTCATCACCGCCAACCCGCCGTTCGTGCCCGCCCCGGCCCAGGAGGTGGCCTACCGGGACGGCGGCCCCGACGGCGAGGCGGTCCAGCGGCGGATCATCGAGGGCCTGCCCGGCCACCTCGCCCCGGGCGGCACGGCCCAGATCGTCACGGAGCTGGGGGAGCGGGACGGGGAGCCCCTGGCGGCGCGCCTGCGCTCGTGGCTGGGCGGAGCGCCCATGGCCATCCACCTGCTCCGCCTGCGCACCCACGGCGCGCAGGCCTACGCCCTGGGCCACGCCGGCGGCGACGAGCCGGAGGCCATCCTGGAATCGGCGGGGCGCTGGGCCGCCAACCTCCGGCGCCAGGGCTACGCCCGGGTCGCTTCGGTCCTGCTGGCCTTCCAGTGGAGCGAAGTGCCCTGGTCCAGGGAGGACCGGGCCCAGCCGCCGCTGCGGGACGCCGGAGCGGAGGTGGCGGCGGTGTTCCGGGCCGAGCGGCTGGCCCGGGACCCGGCCCTGGGGGAGCGGCTGAGGGCCGGCCGGGTGGCCCGCACGGGCCCGGTGGCGCTGCTGGACGCCTGTTCCCTGGGCGACCCGGCGCCGCCCACGGCCCAGGCCCGGCTGGCCGGCCAGGCCATGCCCGTGGACCACGCCCTGGATCCCATGGAGCGGGACCTGCTCGGGTGCCTGGACCAGCCGGCGGCCACGGCCGGCCTGCTGGCGGCGGCCGCCAAGGCCGGCGTGGCCGAAGGTGCCGTCCTGGCCGCGCTCGCCTCCCTGGTGCGCAAGGGGCTCGTGCAGCCGGTCACTCCCTGAACCCGGCCAGGATCTTTTCCGCCAGGGCCCGCCGGCGCTCGCACCGGGCCCGGCCGGCCAGGATGATGGCCTGCAGTTCGCGGAACGCCTGGTCCACGTCCGCGTTCACCACCAGGTAGTCGTATTCCGCGTAGCGGGCGCACTCCCGTCCGGCCAGGCCCAGGCGCCGGTCGATCTGCTCCTCGCCTTCGCTGTGCCGGCCCCTCAACCTGCGCGCCAGTTCCACGGCCGAGGGCGGCAGCAGGAACACGCTCACGGCGCCTGGCATCTGCTCGCGCATGGCGCGGGCCCCGGCGCTGTCCAGGTCCAGCAGGATGTCCTGGCCGGATTCCAGGCGCCGGGCCAGCCACTCCCGGGAGAGGCCGTAGCGCCGGCCGTAGATCTCCGACCACTCCTGGAACTGGCCCTTGGCCAGCATCGCCTCGAAGCGGGCGTCGTCCACGAAGAAGTAGTCCGCCCCCTCCCGCTCGCCGGGACGGGGCGGCCGGGTGGTGTGCGAGACCGCGAACACCAGGCCCGGAACCTCGCGCACCAGCCGCCTGGCCAGGGTGGATTTGCCGGTGCCGGAAGGCCCCGACAGGATGAACACGGTGCCCGCCGGCCCGGCGCCGGCCTCGGCGCTGACCAGCAGGAGCCCCAGGAACAATCGGATGAGGAAAGCGCGCGCCATTCCCCTTCATGCCGCGGGACGCTCCATGGTTTCATGCCGGCGCGGAACGGCCGCGGCGCCGGATCGTCATCAGGGACGGATCCGGGTACAGTGGAAGGATGGAACCAGACGCTACTCCGACCCGGCCGGCGGTCCTCGTCACCGGCGCATCCCGCGGCATCGGCCGCGCCATCGCCGAGCAGCTCGCCCTGCGCGGCTGCCGGGTGGCCGTGCACTACCAGCGCGACCGCGCCGCCGCCGAAGCGGCGCTGGCGGCCCTCCAGGGCGGCGGCCACCAGGCCTTCGCGGTCGACCTCGCCGGGCCCGGGGCGGCGGCGCGGCTGTGGGACGAGGTGGCCGAGGCCATGGGCCCGGTGGCGGTGCTCGTGAACAACGCCGGCATCTACGAGTGGCATTCGCCGCTCACCACCGGCCATGACGGCTGGCGCCAGGCCTGGCGCCACACCCTGGACACCAACCTGCTCGGCCCGGCCGACCTCTGCCATATGGCCGGCAACGCCATGAGCGCCGCCGGCGGCGGCCGGATCGTGAACATCTCCTCGCGCGGCGCCTTCCGCGGCGAGCCCGACGCCCCCGCCTACGCCGCCAGCAAGGCCGGCCTGAACGCGCTCACCCAGTCCCTGGCCTGGGCCCTGGCCGCCAAGGGGGTCTACTGCTTCGCGGTGGCCCCGGGCTGGGTGGCCACCGACATGGCCATGGGCCACCTGGAAGGCCCGCAGGGCGCCGCCATCCTGGCCCAGCATCCCCTGGGCCGGGTGGCCGCCCCCGGGGAAGTGGCGGCCGCCGCCGTGTTCTGCGCCCTGGACGCCCCGGCCGCCATGACCGGCGCCATCCTCGACGTCAACGGCGCCTCCTACCTGAGGACCTGACCCATGAGCGAAGAGAAGGCCCCCTGGCTGAACTACCTGGCCCTCACCACCGTGGTGATCGCGGTCTGCGCCACCATGGCCACCTTCAAGGGCGGCGGCTATTCCACCCGGCAGATGCTGAGCCAGGTCAAGGCCTCCGACCAGTGGGCGTTCTTCCAGGCCAAGGCCATGAAGGGCGATATGTTCGCCCTGGCCAAGGAGAACGCCGAACTCGAGCTGCAGGCGCTGCCCGCCTCCGCCCCCAGGGCCGTGCGCGACGCCTACGCCGGCCGCATCGGCGAGCTCGGCAAGCGGGTGGCCCACTACGACAAGGACAAGGCCCAGATCTCCGCCGACGCCAAGGCCCTGGAACAGAACCGGGACGACGCCCAGAGGCACGGCGGCTTCTTCGGCATCGCCGTGATCTTCCTGCAGATCTCCATCCTGCTCTCCTCCATCGCCGCCCTCCTGAAGAAGAAGCCTGTCTGGTACCTGGGCCTGGCCGTGGGCCTGGCGGGGATCGTCTACTTCCTGAATGGCTTCTTCCTGTTCTTCTAGCGCCGACCCACCGGTGCGTGAGAGCCTTGCCGCATGCTCGTCGGCTTCGCCTCCTGCGCGTGCGCCAAGGTCTCACGCTGGCCCTTCCCCGCCTGGGTTGGGGGTTCCTTCGGTTGGCGGCATGGGGGCGGGGAGGCCGCTCCCTGGGATGCCCAGGGTCCCGGGATGGTTCTTCTGAAATTTGTTCAAGGTAACGAAGACGAATCGATTCGTCCCCGGGGGGAAGGAGCAGCGTGATCGCTTGGCCCCCCCGGAGCGCAGCGAGGAGGGGCCAAGCGGATCACGCGCCGGTGGGTCGGCGCAAGAACCCGGAACCCGAAGCCGACCGCAAGGCGCGACGGGTGGGACAACGGACACCTAGCGCCGACCCACCGGTCCGTGAGAGCCTTGCCGCATGCTCGTCGGCTTCGCCTCCTGCGCGTGCGCCAAGGTCTCACGCTGGCCCTTCCCCGCCTGGGTTGGGGGTTCCTTCGGTTGGCGGCATGGGGGCGAGGAGGCCGCTCCCTGGGATGCCCAGGGTCCCGAGATGGTTCTTCTGAAATTTGTTCAAGGTTACGAAGACGAATCGATTCGTCCCCGGGGGGAAGGAGCAGCGTGACCGCTTGGCCCCCCCGGAGCGCAGCGAGGAGGGGCCAAGCGGATCACGCGCCGGTGGGTCGGCGCAAGAACCCGGAACCCGAAGCCGCCCGCAAGGCGCGACGGGCGGGACAACGGACACCTAGTTGGCCTGGTCCAGGCGCGGGGGCGGCAGCAGGGCGTTGAAGGCGGAGTTGATCTGGCCTTCGAGGCGCAGGGTGAGTTCGGAGGCGGTCATGGGGCGGCCCAGGAGGTAGCCCTGGAAGCCGTAGCAGCCCATGTCGGCCAGGGCCTCCTTCTGCTCCAGGGTCTCCACGCCTTCGGCCACCACGCGCATGCCCATGTCCCGGCCCAGGTGGATGATGGTCTGGACGATGGGCAGGGAGGAGATGACCCCGGGCTGGCTGGGGAACATGCCGCGCACGAAGGTCTGGTCGATCTTCAGGGTGTCGATGGGCAGGTGGTGCAGGTAGCTGAGCGAGGAGTAGCCGGTGCCGAAGTCGTCGATGCCGAAGTGCACCCCGAGGGCCCTCAGGTCGTGCAGGATGGTCTGGCTGGTCTTGGCGTTCTTCAGCAGGGTGCTTTCGGTGATCTCCAGTTCCAGGCAGGCGGCGGGCAGGCGCGATTCACGCAGGCTGCGGGCGACGAAATCCACCCAGCGCGGGTTGGTCAGCTGGATCGGCGAGACGTTCACCGCCAGCTTCACCGGGCGCGGGCACATGGCCTGCCAGATGGCGGCCTGGTGGCAGGCCGTGGCCAGGGCCCACTCGCCCATGGCGTGGATGAACTGGTTCTCCTCCGCCAGGGGCACGAACTTGGCGGGCGGCACGGCGCCCAGCACCGGGTGCTCCCAGCGCAGCAGGGCCTCCATCCCGAAGATGCTGCCGTCGGCCGTCGCCTGGGGCTGGTAGAACAACTGCATCTCGTTCTTCAGGATGGCCTGGCTCAGGTAGGACTCCATCTGCTGGCGCTCGAAGGTGGCCTCGCTGAGGGTGAGGGTGGTGCACTGGATGCCGTTGCCCCCGGCCGCCTTGGCCCGGTTGGTGGCGTTCTCGGCCTCCTTCTGCAGCGTGGGGGCGTCGTCGCCGTCCTGGGGCGAAAGGCTGATGCCGATGCTGGCGGTGAGGCGCACTTCGCGCTGGCCGACCCGGTACGGGATGCGCAGGGAATCCAGCACGGCCTGGGCCATCTTGAGCGCGTCCAAGGGGTCCGACAATTCCGGCAGGAGCACCGCGAACTGGTCGCTGCCCACCCGCGCCAGGGTATCGCCCGAGGCCAGGAGCACCAGCATGCGCCGGGTGAGCTGCAGGCACAACTCATCGGATTCGGCGAAATCCAGGGTCTGGTTGATGGCCTTGTAGCGGTCCAGCTCGATGAACAGGATCGCCACCATGGTCCCCTGCTTGCGGGCGCGCAGGATCGCCTGGCCGGTGCGGTCGGCCAGGCGGATGCGGTTGGGAAGCCCGGTGAGCGGATCCTGGTCGCGCAGCACTTCCAGCTGCGCCTTGAGCTGGGCCACCTCGGCGCGCGCCTTGGCCACCTCGTTCAGGAGGTCCATGCTACTTAAAGGCTTATCTGTATCTTCCGAATGAGGGGGGACCGGGACCACGCCTTTGAACTCCTAGGCTTTCATATAGTCATAGTCTCCGCTCCCGGAGCCCGAATGCGAAACAAAATATACGGGTTCCGGGCCTCCTTCCGGGAATTTACCAGCTGTTCCCCGTCAGGCCTGGTCAAGGCCCGCGTCCAGCGCCTCGATGATGTCATCGATGTGCTCGATGCCGATGGACAGCCGCACCAGGTCCGGGGTGAGGCCGGCCTCGCGCTGCTGCTGCTCGGTGAGCTGGGAGTGGGTGGTGCTGGCCGGGTGGATGATCAGGCTCTTGGCGTCGCCCACGTTGGCCAGGTGGGAGAACAGCGGGATATGGTCGATGAGCTTCACCCCGGCGGCGGCGCCGCCCTTGATGCCGAACACCACCATGCCGCCGAAGCCGCCCTTGAGATACTTCTTCGCCAGGGCGTGGGAGGGGTCGTCGGGCAGTCCGGGGTAGCGCACCCAGGCCACCTTCGGGTGCTTCTGCAGGTGCCGGGCCACCGCCAGGGCGTTCTCGCTGTGCCGGAGGATGCGCAGGGGCAGCGTCTCGACGCCCTGGAGGAACATCCAGGCGTTGTCGGGCGAGATCGCCGCGCCCAGGTTGCGCAGGGGCACCGTGCGCGCGCGCAGGATGAAGGCGATGGGCGCCAGCGGCTCCGGCAGGTCCATGGCCCAGCGCAGCCCGTGGTAGTTGGGATCGGGCTCGGTGAACAGCGGGTGCCTGCCGCCCTTCCAGTCGAACCGCCCCGCGTCGGTGATGATTCCGCCGATGCCGGTGCCGTGGCCGCCGATCCACTTGGTGAGGGAGTTCACCACGATGTCGGCGCCGTGCGCGATGGACTGGAGCAGGCAGGGGGTGGAGAAGGTGGCGTCGACGATGAGGGGCAGGCCGTTGCGGTGGGCCACCGCGGCGATCGCCTCGATGTCCGCCACGTCCAGCAGCGGGTTGCCGATGGTCTCGATGAAGAGGGCCCGGGTCCTGGCCGTGATGGCGCGCTGGAAGTTCTCGGGGTCGCCCGGGTCCACGAACGTCCCCTTGATGCCCAGCTGCGGCAGGATCGCGTCCAGCATGGTGTAGGTGCCGCCGTAGAGGTTGTTGGCGCTCACGATGTCGTCGCCGGCCTGGGCCAGGGTGATGAAGGCGTAGAAGATCGCCGAGGTACCCGAAGCCAGGGCCAGCGAGGCGGCGCCCCCTTCGAGCAGGCTGATGCGCTGTTCCAGCACGTCCTGGGTGGGATTGCCGATGCGCGTGTAGATGTTGCCGAGCTCCTTGAGCGCGAACAGGTTGGCCGCGTGTTCCGTGCTCTTGAAGACATACGAGCTGGTGCGGTGGATGGGCACGGCCAGGCTGAGGGTGGTGGGGTCCGGCGTCTGGCCGCCGTGCAGCGCGAGGGTTTCGGGTCGTAAGGCCTTTGCCATGGGTTTCTCCTGGATCTGCGTGGGATCCCTTGGGAGATGGTGCCCGATTGCAATAAATAGTGAAATAGCTAAAAATTTTCAATCATTGGGGAAAAAAGGATGTCGACCCTTTTCCCAGATCGCACCCTGGAATGCCAAGCCCCGCCATCTGGCGGGGCTTCTGATTGGCTCCGGCGATAGGGATTGAACCTACGACCCATCGGTTAACAGCCGATTGCTCTACCACTGAGCTACGCCGGAAATGCGCAGACGTTTATTCTACCCAATCTGGGGAGCAGGTTCAAGTCAGTTCTTCTGCAGCTCCATGAGGATCTGGCGGGCGCAGGCCTTGAGGGTCTCGATCACCCCGGTGCCCTTGGAGGCCACCGCCTCGATCATCGGCTCGTTGTGGAAGCGCAGCAGCTCCTCCATCTCCGTCCAGGGGCGCGGCGGTGGGCATGTCCCGCTTGTTCAGCTGCAGCACGTAGGGGATGGTGCGGATGTCGAAGCCGTTGTCCCTGAGGTTGGTGGCCAGGTTGGCGATGGATTCGATGTTGGCTTCCATGCCGCGGGCGCTGGCTGTCGGCGACGAAGATCACCCCGTCGCAGCCCCGCAGGATGAGCTTGCGGGAGGCGTCGTAGAACACCTGGCCGGGCACGGTGTAGAGGTGGAAGCGGACCTTGAAGCCCTTGATCACGCCCATGTCCAGGGGCAGGAAATCGAAGAACAGGGTGCGGTCGGTCTCGGTGGCCAGGCTGACCAGCTTGCCCCGCTTCTCGGGGTTGGCCTGGGCGTGGATCCACTGGATGTTGGTGGTCTTGCCGCACAGGCCCGGACCGTAGTAGACGATCTTGCAGTTGATCTCTCGGGATGCGTAGTTAATGAAAGTCATGGGGGTCGTCCGAGGAGGCCTGGTTCAATCGCCGAAGAGCTTGTCGATGTCCTCATCCGTGATTTCGGAGAAGGGGCTTTCGAACCGGGCCGATTCGGTGGCCTGGGCCTGGGCCCTCTCCTCGACCCGCTCGAAGATCTCCTGCAGTTCGCGGCTGGCCCGCTTCACCCTGAGCCGGACCAGGGCCAGGCTGGAGCTCTGGTCGAAGATGACCACCAGGATGCCGCGCTTGCCGACGATGGAGATGTGCAGGTTGTCCTTCTCCCCTTCGTGGAAGAGCAGGCTGAACTCCTTTTCGCCGATCAGCTTGGCGAGGCCGTCGGTGGCGGCCACGTTGCCCGCGGTGAGGGAGGCCAGGCTGGTGGCGTCGATGCTGCGCACGTCACCGGCGGCGGCGATCTGCTGGCCGTTCTTGTCCACCAGGAAGACCACCTTGCTGGCGGAATCCTGCTGCAGGCGACCGATGATCTCCTGGAGCTGGCTCGAATTCTTCTTCGAACATGACGAGATCCATCTTCGTCACAATCTCCTCCAGCCGGTACCGTTTCACCCGAGCATACCGCACTTGCGCAGGGCTGGCGAAAACAGAGGGGTCCTGGCGGACGGGTGGCGGTGACGCCGCCCGGGGCCGGGCATCCGGACTTGGCCCGGGCCGCGAGTCATGGTACGCTTGGCATTCCCTGCAGGGAAACCCGCCAGACCCCCAGGAGAGTTGTCCGAGTGGTTGAAGGAGCACGACTGGAAATCGTGTAACGGTCTAAAGCCGTTCGGGGGTTCGAATCCCCCACTCTCCGCCAAAAGCCCTGGAATCAATAGGTTCCGGGGCTTCTTCTTCGCCTGGCAAAGACCCCAGCGGTTTGACCGCAGGGGTCGAGAGGACCTGTCAAGCGCAGTACAGGCGCAAGTCGGCTTGTGGCCGGATACTTGCCCGTATTCCCCGGGTCGGGACCTGTGGACCTGGAAGCGGGGAGACTTGCAAATGAGGTCACGCACCCCTGGTGTTCCGAGCCTTGAAAGGCTTCCCGGCCGGGCATCCCCCCGAACCGGGTACCATCGGCTCGGGGCCTGCCCGGGGCGGGCGGCCTGTGCGTGGCGCGCGATGCTCCTGGCCCCAGCCATCGCCATCTCTGTCACAGCCTGCAAGAATCCCAAAGAAGCGGCAGGCAAACCCGGCGCCCCGGCCATCCAGTCAGAAACCGCGGCGCCCTCCGGGGCTTCCGGCACCCGCGCTGTCGCCGCCACCCCTTCCGACCAGCGGCCTGTCACCGTCCCTTCGGACCAGCGGCCTGCCACCGTCCCTTCGCCCAACCCTGCTGCGTCGGACCCATCCGAACCTGCAGGGATGAGGCCAGCAGACACGGGAAAGCCCCCGGCCAAGGAAAGCCATCCGGCGCCCGAGGACGTGGATCCGGCCTTCCAGGCCACCATGGCGCGGATAGCGCTGGGGGACAAGGATTGGAGCGTTCGCATGGCAGCAGTGGAGCGGTTGACCCTCCAGTCCGCCCTGGCCCGGATCGCACGGTCGGATGCCGATCCGGACGTCCGCAAGCTCGCGGTGAGCCGGTTGACCGACCAGATAGCTCTGGCCAAGGTCGCCACCGATGATGGCGATTGGAGTGTGCGGCTTGCGGCCACGGCCAGGTTGACGGACCAGGCCGCCCTGGCACGAATCGCCGTCACGGATGAAGACCCGGACGTCCGCACGCTTGCGGTGAGCCTGTTGAAGGACGAGTCCGCCCTGGCCCGGGTGGCCCTGGGGGACAAGGAGTGGACCGTCCGGATGGCCGCTGTGGACAAACTGGCGGATGCGGGCGTCCTGGCCCAGGTCGCCCAGAACGACCAGGACCCAGATATCCGCAAACGCGCAGTGGGAAGGCTGTCGGAACTGGCCGCGCAGCCTTAGGAGCCGGAGCCCGTAGAACAGGTGGTTGCACACGAAGGTCCCGGCCGAGCTGGACACGCTGGCGGGCCGGTTCCCGGCATTGTCGGGGATCCGGTAGTCATCCACCTCGAAGTCGATCCGTTGCCGGTCACATCCCTCATCGGTCTGTGCTTGAATCATACCCAGCGACCGACGTCGATTCCCCCGTGAGAACGCATGGATCACCCGCAGGGCCCGGCCCGAGACATCTGGATCGACACCGGCCGGGGACGGATGTTCGCCCGCAGTTGGCGGCCGCCGGACCGGGGGGATGACCCCGGGGGGAAGCCGCCCATCGTGCTGTTCCACGATTCCCTGGGGTGTGTCGGGCTGTGGCGCACCTTTCCCGCCGTGCTGGCCGCGGCCAGCGGGCGGGAGGTGATCGCCTACGACCGGCTCGGCTTCGGGCGCTCCGACCCGCGCAAAGACAAGCTCGGCCCGGATTTCATCCGCGAGGAGGCCGAAACGTGCTTCCCCGGGCTGCGCGAGCAGCTCGGGTTCGACCACTGCATCGTCTTCGGCCACAGCGTCGGCGGCGGCATGGCGGCGCATTGCGCGGCCATCCATGCCTCCATCTGCGATGCCCTGATCACCGAATCCGCCCAGGCCTTCGTGGAGGACCGGACCCGCGCCGGCATCCTGGAGGCGGAGACGCTTTTCAAGGAGCGGGAAGCGTTCGAACGGCTGAGGCGCCACCACGGCGGGAAGGCCCGGTGGGTGCTGGATGCCTGGATCGGCACCTGGCTGTCGCCGGAATTCGAAGGCTGGACGCTGGATGGCGCCCTGTCAAAGGTGGAATGCCCGACCCTGGTCCTCCATGGCCGGGAGGACGAATACGGTTCGGTGCGGCACCCGGAGACGATCGCCCGGTCCGTCCGCGGGCCTTCGGAGATCGAGATCATGCCGGATACCCGGCACGTGCCGCATCGCGAGCATGAACATTGGGTGGCGAACCGGGTGGCCCGGTTCATCGGAGAGGCCCGCCCTTAGGCGAACCCGCGCAGCCGTCCGATTTCCCAATGAATCGAGCTCGGCTGAGATGTCCTCTCAATATCGAAAAATATTGATCCGCAATCTCATGACCCGATCACAGTCCCTGCGGTCAGCCCGAAAAACCGCCACGGCTTTTGCCCAGCGCAGGTAATCTGTGGAGTGACATATGCCCTTCTCATTTACGATGGTTTGGAAAATGGCAGGCCTCCCTTCTGTCTTGGATCGGGTGAAGCTTTGGTGATCGGTGAGCAAACCAGTGATCCGGGGTTCATGAGTCAGGCGTTCAACGAACTGATCGCCACCCGGAATGAATTCCCCATCAAGGTGGAGAGCGCCAGGACCACGCCCTACACGGCCGTGCTGCTGGAATCGTCCCCCTCCGGGCAGGTGCTGCTGCTGAAGCTGTTCCGCCCCCTGCCCGCGACCCTGGCGGCGGGGACCGGGTTCGACCTCATCTTTTCGGCCATGGGCAAGCGTTACGAAGGCAAGATGGCCCTGGTCGGCCCGGAGGGGCACCTCCAGTACCGCTTCACCTGGCCCCGCTCCCTGCGCGCGACCGAGCGGCGGATCTGGAAGCGCTACGGATTCCAGCCCCAGGACAGGATCCAGGTCGCGGCCCAGGACGCCGAGATCCCGTGCCATGCGCTCAGCGGGATCCTGGCCGACCTCTCGCACAGCGGATTCCTGTTCCGGCTCGAGCGCGTGGTCCGGCTCGAGGACGGACTGGCGGTCCGTCCAGGGCCCGATCTGTTCCCTCCGGGCAAGCTCCTCCCCAGGGTCCGGATCCATGGCCTGGCCCGGTCGGGGGCGCTGGAGGCGCGGGGCGCGGCCGTGCACGTCCAGGAAGGCGATTCGGGCCTCCTGCTCGCCGTCCAGTTCCTGGGCATGAAGGTGGCGGACCGGCTGCGGCTTTCCAGGGTGCTCGAGGAACTGGCCTCCGGGGCGGCGGATCCGGACCCGGCCCGGGGGGGCACCGTCTGGCTGGAGGGGTTGCGCACCGCAAGCGAGGACCCGCCGGAATCCGCGCCCCCGTCGAAGCCCATGCCCGAGGACGCGGGCATGGAGGCCTTGCGCCGCCTGGACCGGAGGACCGCGCGGATCCTGGTGATCGCCTGGCAGGGCCAGGACCGGGACGCGGTGCTCCGGCGGCTCCAGGCCGACGGATACTGGCGGCTGGAGGTGGTGTCGGACGCATCCGCGGCCCTCAGGGCTTTCAACGGCGCGTCCGGCGCCCCCTTCCGCCTGCTGGTGGTCAACCTGGAACCCAGCCTCTGGGAGGGCATCGAAACGGTGGTCGCGGTGCGCCAGCTGGAACCGACCCTGCGCGCCTTCGGCGGACTGCCGGTGGCCTTCATGAGCGGGCATGCCGACCCCCTGCTGGACTTCCTGGACAAGCCGGGCCTTGGCGTCGTGGCCCTGGAGGACCCCGACCGCGGCCGCTGCAACCGCGTCCTGGACCGGCTCCTGGCTATAACTGCAGGATCCCGTCCAGAATCCGGTTGGCCGGCCCAAGGGCCTCAGCCAGGCCCTCCCGGGCCATGAGCAGCCCGCCCAGGGCGTTGCCCTCCACCAGGCAGCGCTCGAGGCTCAGCTGGCCCTCCTGCCGGCACTGCACGCCCAGCGAGCCGCCCCCCGTCACGTAGCACTGGGCCAGCCGGCCGGTGGCGCCCCGGTCCAGCAGCATCCCCGGTTCGTGGTTGCGTCCGAGTTCGCACAGGTCCAGGGTGACCTCCGCGCCGTCCACCGCCGAGACGCCGATGCCCAGGTTCTCCAGGACGCGGCACGACTGGAGCCGGACCATGGCGCCGCCGAAGGCGTGCATTCCCGCATCCTGGTTGCCGGCCAGTTCGCAATCATCCAGCATCACCCGGGAGCCCTCCATGGCGAGCATGCCGGCGGAGCCGTTGCGGTTGAACCGGCAACGCAGGAAGTCGCCCGAGGAACCCGGCCCCATTTCCACCCCGCCGGCCGGGGCTCCCTGGAAGCGGGCGTCCACGGCCCGGACGTGGGCACCGTCCAGCAGGCGCATGGCCGCGCCCCAGCTGTTGCCGACGGTCACGTTGACCAGCACGAGGCGCACCCCGGGCTCGACGGTGACGCCCCCCTCGAGCAGGATCCCATCGGCGTCGCCTTCCCCCTGGATGGTGACATCCTTGTCCGCGACGATGGACTCGCGGTAGCGGCCGGGCAGGAGCTGGATCGTAGCCGAAGGCGCGGCCTGGCGCAGGGCCGCCCGCGGGCTCAGGCAGCCGGCCTTGGCGTCGCGGCCCACCAGGATCCGCAGGGGCGCGGCGCCGGCCTTGCCGCGGGAGCGCCAGGAGGGCGGGGCGGAAAGGCCCGAGCGGATCGCCGAGGCGAGGTCGGCCGCGCTCAGGTAGCGCTCCGCCGGGTCCTTGGTGAGGGACTTGGCCACGACATCCAGGAACGCGCGCGGGACGTCCTTCACCTCCTCGGGGTCCAGGGCGGCGGGCGGCCGCCGGAGGATGGCGTTGATGACTTCGCCGCGGTCGCTGCCGCCGAAGGGCATCCTCCCGCCGGAGAGGATCTCGTAGATGACGACCCCGAGCGCGAACAGGTCGGAACTGGGGGTCGCCAGCCCCGAGCCCAGGTATTCCGGCGCCATGTAGCCGATCGTCCCCATCCAGGATTCGGTGCCGGCGGGATCGGGGCGGGCCGCGGAGGCGATCCCGAAATCCAGGAGCTTGGCGTGGTTCCGGTTGCCGGAGCGGATCATCCGGATGTTCCCGGGCTTGAGGTCCCGGTGCACGAACCCGCGCTGGTGGGCGTAGGCCAGACCCTCGCAGGCCCCGGCCAGGGCCTCCAGGAGTTCGCGCTGGGCGAGGCTGCGCCGTTCGATGATGGTGCCCAGGTCGGCCCCTTCCAGGTATTCCATGACCAGGAAGCTGATCCCGTCGTCGATCCCGTAATCATAGAGGGTGACGATGTTGGGGTGGTTCATGGCCGCCAGGGCCTTGGCCTCCCGGTCGAACCGGGCCGCGCTTTCCTCGCCCGACACGCTGTCCCGGGTGATGGTCTTGATGGCCACTTCCCGGCCCAGCTTGGGGTCGACCCCGAGATAGACCTCGCCCATGGCCCCCTTGCCCAGGAGGCGCAGGATCTCGAATTTCCCGATTCTGCTTCGCATGTTCGATGGTTTCGGCTTCTTTATCCTAGCCGGAAGGAGGCGTGCGCAGGCAGGAAAAGGGCGGGGCCTACCACCGGTGATAGTACCCGGGTCCGCGCCAGGGGCCTGGGCGCCAATACCCCGGATAGACGCAGGATGCCGACAGCGCAAGGAGCACCAGGGCGAGGGCGGCGGTCATGATTTTCGGGAAGAGCGGGCGCAGCTTCATACAAGCCCCCTTTACGGGAGGATCTGTTCTCTGGATCCCGTGCGTCATTGGAGGGGGCGAAGGGCCCGGAGGTTTACCGGGCCCCGGCTTCACTGCGCGTAGGTGATGCTCCCGTTGGCGGTGGCGCCGGCCAGGACGGGGATCTGGGTGCCGACCGCCATGACCGGCGCGGCGCCCGCGGTGCTGCGCTGGGCGGTGCAGCCGTAGTTGCCCGGGAAGAGCCCGGCGAAGCTGGCCACGTCCTGGGCGGCGCCCGTCGCGACCGTCTGGGAGCGCACGATCAGCGCCTGGAAGCCCGCGGTGCCCGTGGCGACGGATTGCCTCAGCTCGCCCCAGGTGCCGACCGTGGCGGCGGAGGGCGGGGTGATGGCGAGGGCCAGGGCGCCCGGGCTCTGGGGCGAGGCGAAGGCCAGGTCGACCGGCCCGTAGCTGATCGCCGAGGCGCAGTCGACCCCGGCCGAGGCCGCCGCGGCATAGGCGGAGGTGGTGCCCGCGGGCTGGCTCACGACGAAATAGATGCTCCCGGTGGGCAGGGCCTCCAGGGTGTAGTTGCCCGAACTGCCCGTGAAGACGCGCCGCTGGATGGTGGCGACGAGGGCGCCGTTCACGGTCTCGGCGAAGGCCTCCGCCCCGTTGAGGCCGCCGGCGCCCAGGTTGCCGGTGATCGTGGCGCACTGGCCGAGGTCGAAGGCCTGGCCCGTGGCCTGGAAGGTGGTGACGGGCCCGGTCGCCCCCGGGCGGACCTGGATCGCCTGGTTCCCGGAGAACATGACCTGGGCGGTGGCGGAGCCGTTGGGGAGAAGCGTGACGGCGCCGGTCACCACGGTGGGGGAGGTGGGCATCGCCAGCGCGTGCTGCCCGCCCAGGGAGTCGACGGCGTAGGCCGGAAGGTTGATGGGGTTGGCGTGGTTCACGGTGTCCCAGGTGAAGCGGAAGAACTTGTAGGTTCCCGAGCCCACGCTGACGCCGCTCACCAGGGCGACGCTGTTGCCGTTCTGGAGGGCCATCAGGTCGTAGGTGGCCGGGGCGGCCCCGAGGTTCACCCACAGGTTGCCGTCGCCGCTCGCGTCGACCTCGCGCAGGCTCACCACGGCGCTGGTGTAGCCCGGGATGCTGTCCGAACCCAGGCGCAGGGTCAGGTTGCCGGGAGGCGGGCTGCTGCTGCCGCCCCCGCCGCAGGCCAGGATCAGGTTCAGGGTGGCGATGCAGCCCAGGGCCAGGGGGAAGCGCATGGTGAACTCCGATGAGACACAAGCATCTCGAGTCTAGCAGCCGTTGCGGAGCCTGCTCCGCTGCGGCTGTTTCTGGCTCCATTGGGATCTGCCGGGAGCGCGCCGGAGGTTCCCTACCGGCCCAGCCACTCGGCCACCGGCCCCAGCACCAGGGCCGGCAGGAAGCTGAGGCCGGTCACCACGATGACCGTGAAAAAAAGGAGCCCGCCGAACAGCGGCGAGCCTACCGGCAGGGAGCCCGCGCTCCGGGGCCGCCGGCGCTGCCCGGCCATGGCGCCGGCCAGGGCGAAGGCCAGGGCGCCGGTGCCGAAGCGGCCCAGCAGCATGGCCAGGGCCGTGGTCAGGTTCCAGAACGGGCTGTCGGCCGACAGGCCCCCCATGGCCTGGCCGTTGTTGGCCACGCAGGATGCGTAGGCGAACACGACCTCCGTGAACTGGCGCGCCCCGGGGTTGCCGCTGAAACCCGCCCGGCCCCCGCTCGTGGAAAGGGCCAGGGCGGTCAGCGCCAGCACCGTGAGGGGCATGATCAGCGCATGGATGATCGCCAGGCGCACTTCGTGCGCCCGCACCTGCTTGCCGAGGTACTCGGGGCTCCGGCCGATCATCAGCCCGCCCAGGAAGACGGCGATCACCGCCGCCATGAGCATGCCCACCAGCCCGGTGCCGAGGCCGCCGAAGGCCACCTCGCCCAGCAGCATGTTGAACAGCAGCACCGCGCCGCCCAGCGCGCTGAAGGAGCCGGGCTGGGCCGCCGAGGAGCCGCAGGCGCCGTTGGAGGTGGCGATCCCCGCGATGACCGTCTGGGCCAGGCCGAAGCGGACCTCCTTGCCTTCGAGGTTCGGCCCCGCCGCCACCGCCGCCGGCAGGGCCGGGGAGCGCGCCGCCTCGGCCCGGTGCAGCCCGGCCAGGCCGAGGGCGAACAGCAGCATCATGACCGCGAACAGCATCCATCCCGCGTCGCGCCGCCGGGCCATGCGCCCGAAGGTGTGGGTCAGGCCCGCCGGCAGCGCGACGATGCCGAGCATTCCGAGGAAGTTGGCGAGGGGCGTGGGGTTGGCGAGGGGGTGGGCGCCGTTGGCGGCGAAGAAGCCGCCGCCGTTGGTGCCCAGGTTCTTGATGGACTCCAGGGCCGCCGCGGGTCCCAGCGCCAGGAACTGGCTCCCGCCGCGCAGCGGGGCCAGGGCCAGATGGTCCCTGAAGGCCATGACGGCCCCCTGGCCCACCAGCGCCAGGCCCAGGAGCAGCGCCAGGGGCAGCAGGACGTAGAGCACGGCGCGCATGAAATCGGACCAGAAGCTGCCCAGGCCGCTCCTTCCCTGGCGGCCCGCGAAGCCGCGGATGAAGGCCATCCCCAGGGCGAGGCCGGTGCCGCCGGCCAGGAAGCCCTGGGTGACCAGCCCCAGCATCTGGACGCCGTGCTGGAGCGTGGTCTCGCCCGCGTAGGCCTGCCAGGTGGTGCCGGTCGCGAAGCTGACGGCGGTGTTCAGGGCGAGATCCCAGGTCATGGGCGTGGTGAGGCTGGCCGCGGATGGCGGCCCGGGCAGGAAGCGCTGGACCATGAGCAGCGCGAACAGGCCCGCCGTCCCCGCCAGCCCGGCCAGGGTGAAGGCCCAGGCCTGCGCCTTCCAGTCCATGTCGGCCTTGGGGTCCACGCCCATGATCCGGTAGACGCCCCGCTCGAGCGGGCCCAGGGCGCGCTCCAGGAAGCCGGCGTCCCCGTTGAACACCCGTTCCATCCAGCGCCCGGCGGGCACCGTCGCGAGAAGCACCAGGAGGAGGAACAGGGCGTACTGGGCCATGGTCCCGCCTACCGGGCCCGGATGGCGTCGAGCGCCAGGTTCAGCTCCAGCACGTTGACCCTGGGCTCGCCCAGGAGGCCGAACTGCGCCGGCTCGACGTGCCGGCGCACCAGGCCCAGGACCAGGGCCAGGCTGAGCCCCCGGGCCCGGGCCACCCGCGGGGCCTGGTACTCCGCGCCCTGCGGGCTGATGTGCGGGTCCCAGCCGCTGCCCGAGGCGGTGACCAGGTCGACCGGGATCGGGGCGGACTGCCCGGGATCGGCCGCGCGCAGGGCCGCGACCCGCGCCGCCACCGCCCTGGCCAGGTCCGGATTGCCCGGGGACAGGTTGGACCCGCCGCTGGCGGCGCCTTCGCCCAGCCCCGGGCGGCCCCAGAAATCCCCCGGGGCGCTGAAGGGCTGGGCCATGAGGCGCGAACCCACCACCCGGCCGTCCAGGCGGATGAGGCTGCCCGCGGCCCGCCCGGGGAAGGCCGCCCAGGCCAGGCCGGCGAGGAGGAGCGGGTAGGCGAGACCAGTGAGGACCGAAAGGCTGAGGAACGCCATGATCGCTGGCCGGACCTGAGGATGCAAGAAGCCTCCCGGACGTTGCGAGGGGCAGGGACCGCCCTGCGTCGACCCGATGATAGCCAGGGGCGGATCAAGAACCTGAAAGGGATGCGTCCGCGGGCATTAAAAAAGCGTTAACCTCCCTGCGGCTCCCGGCCCTCCGCCCATGAGGACGGCCTCGACCCGAACCGGAGGCAGGCATGGCCCGCTTCGTCCACTCCATCCTGACCTCCTTGCGCATGACCGGCCGGATCGGGCTCTGGAAACGGACCCTCGGGCTGCGGCTCACCGGGATGCTGAAGATCCCCCTGCTGGGCTCGGTCCGCCCCAGCGTGGTGACCTGGGAGGACGACCGCTGCGTGATCCGCCTCCCGCTCCGGCGCTGGACCCGCAACCACGTCGGCTCGATGTACTTCGGCGCGCTGGCCATCGGCGCCGACTGCGCCGGGGGGATCATGGCGGTGGAGCTGATCCGGCGGAAGAAGGCCAAGGTCTCCTTGATCTTCAAATCGTTCCAGGCTGAATTCATCCGGCGGCCGGAAGCAGATGTTTATTTCATTTGTGATGCGGGCGGCCTCATCCGCGACCTGGTGGACCGGGTGTTGGCGTCGGACCAGCGCCTGTCCGAAAGGATCCAGGTCACCGCGGCGGTGCGCACGCCGGAGGGCTTCGACCCGGTGGCCCGCTTCGTCCTGGAACTCTCCCTCAAGCGCTCGGAGCGCGGGGTGCTCTGACCGCCGTCCGCACTGCCGGCTTCGGATCGAAAATACCCGTGGCCAACGGCCCCCCGACCTTTAGAATCGAGGCAACGCCACGCCCCGAGGTACATGATCCATGCCGGATGAACCCAGAACGATCGGCAGGTACGAGGTCAGAGGCGTTCTGGGCCGGGGCGCCATGGGGAAGGTCTACCTGGCCTTCGACCCGCTCCTGAAGCGGCCCCTGGCCATCAAGACGGTGCGCGAATCCGGGGCGGAACTGGCCTCGAGCCTGGTCCGGTTCCGGCGCGAGGCGGAGATATCGGCCCGGCTCAACCACCCCAACATCGTGACCGTGCACGACGTGGGCGAGGATCCGGAGGCCGGGGCGTACCTGGCCATGGAATACGTCGACGGGCTGCCCCTGGACGACCTGATCCAGGAGGGACTGCCCACCGAAAGCGCGATCCACCTGCTGCTCCAGGGCATGAGCGCGCTCCAGGCCGCCGAGCGGGCCGGGATCACCCACCGGGACATCAAGCCGTCCAACATCCTCGTGACCCAGGATGGCCGGCTGAAGCTGATGGATTTCGGGGTCGCCCGGGGCGATGACACCCGGCTCACCCGCACCGGCCAGATCATGGGGACGCCCTCCTATACCGCCCCCGAGGCGCTGGCCGGCCAGGAGCCCGGCATCGCCTCGGACCACTACGCGTTCGCGGTCACCGCCTTCCAGATGCTCACCGCCGAGCTTCCGTTCGAAAGCCCCACCATCGCCGCCACCCTGTTCCGCATCGTCCATGAGCCGCCCGTCTTCCCCGAGGGGATGAGCGCGCCGGTGCGCGCCGTGTTCGAGAAGGCCCTGGGCAAGCGGCCCGAGGACCGCTACCCCAGCCTGGACAGCTTCCTGCGCGACCTCATCGGCGCGGTGGACCTGCCCGGGGAGACCCGCGCCAGGTTCCTGGCCGGCATGGCCGGGGACGCCGCCGCCGAGGTGGCCCAACTGATCGTGGCCCGGGCCGAGGCGAGCGGAAGCATCCGGATCGGCACGACGCCCCTGGCTACGGCCCGGCCCTCCGGCCCTCCGCCAGGGGCGGGGGACCTGTCCACCCAGGCCTTCCCGGCGCTCATGGCGGACCCCGCCCGAATGACCCCGGGATCGACCGTGCCCATTGAAATCGCCCCGGCCGGCCCGGCACGGGCGCGACGCCGCTGGATCGCCGCGGCCGCGCTCGCCGCTGCGGTCGTGGGCGCGGCCGCCTGGGGCCTGCATCCCCGGCCGTTCCGCACGGACGTTTCGAGCCTGCCGGAAGGGGCCACCGTGCTGCTGGAAGGCAAGGACATCGGGCGCACCAACCTGACCGGGGTGCGGGTCCCCCGCCCCGGGGCGACCCTGCGCCTGGAACTGGACGGCTATGAACCCCAGGAAATCCGCCTCGGCCAAGGGTCCGGCCCGGTCCATGTGGTCCTGAACCGCCCGCGCTTCACCGTCCGGGTGGTGACCGACCCGCCGGGAGCCACCGCCTGGCTCAACGGCGTGGCCCAGGGCACCACCCCCATCCCGGAGCTCCAGGTTCCCGCGGAGGGCCGGCAGGAACTGGTCCTGCGGCTTCCGGACCGGCAGGAGTGGTCGCGGGTGCTGGTCCAGGGCGATCAGCTGCCGGATCCGATCCGGATGGTGCGCCGCCTGGCCCCCCAATCGGCCCCGCCGGTCGCTCGCCCCACCGCCCCGATGCCGCCCCCGACGGAAGCTCCGACGCCCGCTCCGCCGGTCGTATCGAAGCCGGCCGCCACGGTGCCCGCTCCGGTTCCGGCGCCGGCCTCCCAGGCCAAGCCGCCGGATCCGGGGCGCCACCACTGACCTGGCCACCCGGCCGGCATCCGCCGGCCGGGTTCCCCGCTCAGGCCTGGTGGTCGGTCTCGACCTGGTCGTCGGCGGGCTCGGTGGTCAGGCCCATGCCGTCCAGCAGGTAGAAGAACAGGCTGATGACGATCGCCACGAGGGTCGCCAGGACCATGCCCTTGAGCTGGGTCTTGCCGAAGTCGATGGAGACCCCGGAGATGCCCACCACCAGGACGATGGCGGAGGTCAGCAGGTTGCGGCTCTTGGCGTAGTTGACCTTGGCCTCGATCAGCATGCGCAGGCCGGAGGCGGCGATGACGCCGAACAGCATGATGCAGATGCCGCCGATCACCGGCACCGGGATGCTGCGGATGGCGCCGCTGACCTGGCCGAAGAAGGCGATGATGATGGAGATCACGCCGGCGCCGCCGACCACCCAGACCGAATAGACCTTGGTGATGGCCATGACGCCCATGTTCTCGCCGTAGGTGGTGGTGGGGCAGGAGCCGCACAGGCCGGAAAGCATGGTGGACAGGCCGTCGCCCAGGAGCGAATTGTGCAGGCCGGGCACCTTGAGCAGGTCGCGGCCGACGATGTTGGAGGTGACGAACAGGTGCCCGATGTGCTCGGAGATCACCACCAGGGCGGCGGGCGCGATGATCAGGATGGAGGGCCAGTCGAAGATCGGGAAGACGAACTTGGGCACGGCGAAGAAGGCCCCGTTCTGCACCGCCGAGAAGTCCAGGGTGCCGGGGATCCAGATGTTGATGACCGCGCTCAGCGCGTAGCCGGCCAGCACGCCGATCAGGATGGGGATGGCGGCCATGAAGCCGCGGAACACCATGGAGCCCACCACCACCACCAGCAGGGTGAACAGGGCGATGCAGGTGGCCAGGGCGCTGATCTTGCCGTTCATGGTGAAGGCCATGCCGGTGGCCACCGGCGCCAGTTCCAGGCCGATCAGGGCGACGATGGCGCCCATGGCCGCCGGCGGCAGGACGACGTTCAGCCAGGCCCGTCCGGCGACGCGGATGATCAGGGAGACCACGGAGAAGATCACCCCGGCCATGAAGAAGCCGCCCAGCGCGTGCTGGAAGCCGACGCCCGGGTTGGCGGCCAGGGTGATGCAGGTGATGGTGGGGGCGATGAAGGCGAAGCTGGAGCCCAGGAAGGCCGGCGCCTTGCCGCGGCACACGAAGGTGTAGATCAGGGTCCCGATGCCGTTCATCAGCAGCACCAGGGCCGGATCGACGACGGTGGTCTTGGCGGCGTTGTTGAACAGGATCGGGACCAGGATGGACGCGCCGAACATCGCGAAAAGATGCTGCAGGCTGAGCGGGATGCCTTTCAGGAGCGGCACCTTCTCTTCGACCTGGATGATCTCTCTGGTTGCCATTTAGGCCCTCCATGGGTTGGCGCGTCCAGGCCGGGAGGCCCCGGATGGGGTTCCCTGGTCCGTCGGCATGGGTTTCAAGGGTTCGCTGCGGGAATCGGGGCGCGGAAAGAGATGCTCGACGGATCGAACTTTATTAATCATTATTGCAAGGCTCTGGGGTACGCTTCCGGATCCTTGTGATTATAGCCGTTTCCGGTCAGCGGTAGGCGGCAATCCCGGTGACCTGCTCGCCGACGATGAGCGTCTGCATGTCGTGGCTGCCTTCGTAGGTGTAGACGCTTTCCAGGTTCGCCATGTGGCGCATGACCGGGTAGTCGTCCAGGATCCCGTTGGCGCCCAGGATGGTCCGGGCCTTGCGGCAGATCTCCAGGGCGGCGTTGACGTTGTTGCCCTTGGCCATGCGCCACCTGGGCGGGGGTGAGCACCCCGCGCTCCTTGAGCGCGGCCAGCTGGAGCACCAGGAGCTGGCCCTTGGTGAGCTCGGTGACCATCCAGGCCAGCTTCTCCTGCTGCAGCTGGAACGAGGCGATGGGCCGGTCGAACTGGATCCGGCTCTTGGCGTAGTCCAGGGCGCACTGGTAGCAGGCGTCGGCGGCGCCCAGCACGCCCCAGGCGATGCCGTAGCGGGCCTGGGTGAGGCAGGAGAGCGCCGCCTTGAGGCCCAGGGCCTCCGGCAGCAGCGCAGCCTCCTCGTCCACCTCCACGTCCTCCAGCACCAGCTCGGAGGTCACCGAGGCGCGCAGGCTCCACTTGCCGTGCATCTCCGGGGCCGAAAAGCCCGGGGTGCCCTTTTCCACCAGGAAGCCGCGGATGCCCTCCCCGGTGCGCGCCCAGACCACCGCCACGTCGGCGCAGGTGCCGTTGGTGATCCACATCTTGGTGCCGTTCAGGCGCCACCGGCCGGGGCCGGTGCGCTCGGCCCGGGTGCGCATGCCGCCCGGGTTGGAGCCGAAATCCGGCTCGGTGAGGCCGAAGCAGCCGATCTTCGCGCCGCGAGGCCAGCAGCGGCAGCCACTTCTCCTTCTGGGCCTCGCTGCCGTAGGTGAAGATCGGCCACATCACCAGGGAGCCCTGGACCGAGGCGAACGAGCGCAGGCCGGAATCGCCCCGCTCCAGCTCGTACAGCAGCAGGCCGTAGGCGGTGTGGGACAGGCCGGCGCAGCCGTAGCGCTCGGGCAGGGTGGCGCCGAAGAAGCCCAGCTCGCCCATCTTGGCCACCAGCTGGGTGGGGAAGGTCATGCTCCTGGGCGTGCCGCTCGATCACCGGCAGCACCTCCCGGTTGACGAAGTCCCGGGCGGTGCGGCGCACCATCTCGGCTTCCTCCGAAAGGAGGGCTTCCAATCCCAGGTAGTCGGTCAAATGGTTGTAAAGTGCATACGATCCGCTCATCGCGACCATCCTTTTCCGGTGGCTGATGCTACCATCACCCCGATTTTTTCCCTAAGAGAGCGCCATGAACAACCCGACCCGACGAATCGCCATCTGCACCGGGGGCGGCGACGCGCCGGGCCTCAACGCCGTCATCCGCGCCGTGGCGATCAGCGCCATGGACCGCGGCTGGGAGTGCTACGGCATCCGCGAAGGCTACAACGGCATCTTCTTCCCCGAGCGCTACGCGGACGGCGGGGTGTTCCGGCTCACCCGGGACCGGGTGCGCGGCATCACCCACCTGGGCGGCACCATCCTGGGCACCACCAACCGGGGCAACCCGCTCTGCTTCCCCCTGCAGCATGCCCGACGGCACGGTGCGGGAAGTGGACCGCACCGATGAGATCCTGGAATTCTTCGCCAAGCGCGAACTGGACGCCCTGATCTCGATCGGCGGGGACGGCTCCCTCACCATCGCCAACGCCCTGGCCCAGAAGGGCCTGCGCGTGGTCGGCGTGCCCAAGACCATCGACAACGACCTGGACAAGACCTTCACCACCTTCGGCTTCGACACCGCCGTGGCGTTCGCCACCGAGTGCCTGGACCGCCTGCACAGCACCGCCGAAAGCCACCAGCGGGTGATGGTGGTGGAGGTGATGGGCCGCTACGCCGGCTGGATCGCCCTGCACGCGGGCATCTCCGGCAGCGCCCACGCCATCCTCATCCCCGAGATCCCGTTCGACCTGGACAAGGTGGCCGCCAAGATCCGCGGCCGGGACCGCCAGGGCCGCATGTACACCCTGGTGGTGGTGGCCGAGGGGGCCAGGCCCAGGGACGGCCAGTGCACCGTGCAGGAGGCGGCCGAGATCGGCCACCAGGAGCGCCTGGGCGGCATGGGCGAGCAGGTGGCCAAGGCGCTGCACGAACGCACCGGCAAGGAAACCCGGGTGGTGGTGCTGGGCCACCTGCTGCGCGGCGGCAGCCCCACCACCTTCGACCGGCTCGCCGCCCTGCGCTTCGGCGCGGCCGCCGTGCGGGCCCTGGAGGACGGCCAGAGCGGGATCATGGTGGCCCTGGCCAACACCGGCGTGAACTACGTGCCCCTGTCGGAAGTGGCCGGGCGCATGCGCAGCGTGCCGCTGGACGGCGACACCCTGCAGACCGGGCGCGACCTGGGCATCTGCTTCGGCGACTAGATGGTGTTTTAAGAACGACCGCGAGGAATAAAGAACGTATCTTTTTCCGCGACCTCCGCGAGCCCTCCGCGCCTCCGCGTCCAATAGGTTCTGCGGGTGTGCCGGCGCAAAGATTACATTCGCCGACCCATATATAAAGCCTATTGGACGCGGAGGCGCGGAGGGCTCGCGGAGGTCGCGGAAAAAAGATCCTCTTTCCTCCCCGCACTCACATCAATTAAACAGCTCCCAATCGTCCGCTCCGGTGGAACGGACGGCCAGGTGCCTGGGCCTACTTCAGGGTGAAATGCGCGCGGCGGTTGCGCTCCCAGCAGGCATCCGTGGATTCCTTGCAGACCGGGCGCTCCTTGCCGTAGGAGGTCATGCTCAGGCGCGCGGCCGGGGTGCCCAGGCCGACCAGGTAGGCCATGACCGCATGGGCCCGGCGCTCGCCCAGGGCCAGGTTGTATTCCACGGTGCCGCGCTCGTCGCAGTTGCCGTCGATGAACACGTTCGCCTGGGGATACTGCTTCATGAAGGCGGCGATGGCCGCGAGCACGGGCTTGTCGGCTTCCCGGACGTCGGACTTGTTGAAATCGAAATGGACGTCCTGGAGGGCGGCGGCGGCGGCCTGCTGGTAGGCGGCCTCGGCCTTGCGGGCCGCTTCGGCGGCCGCTTCGGCCTTGCGCTTCTGGGCGTCCTCGGCCTTCTGGGCCGATTGCTCGGTCTTGGCCGGGGCCGGGGCGACGGCGGCGGGCTTTTCCGGCGCCGGCGGCGCCGGGGCGGGCTTGCGGCAGGCCAGGCCGCCCGCGGCCAGGATGGCCGCGGTCAGGGCCAGGGTCGGAGTGATGTTCTTGAAAGCTGACATGGCAGCTTCTCCTATGGGAGTGGGGCCGCCAAGGAAGCGGCGCGGAACCAGGTGGAAGGGGAATTCGGGAGGGGCGCAGGCCAAGGCCCCGTGGCGGGAGCCGGGCGCCTGCGCGGGGATGCCGGGTGGCTCAGATCGGGGCGGGACCCGGCGGCGGGCGCGGGCGGCTGCCGTCCACCGCCCAGCCCCACTGGAAGGCGAGGCCGGGGCATTCGTAGCCGTCGATCCCGGTCAGCCGGACCAGGCTCCGCGCCGGTTCCAGCCGCGACGGCACCCGGTCGGAGCAGGGGCTGCCGCTCTCCTGTTCGAACGCCTGGGCCTGGACGCTTCGTTGGCCGCCGGCCGTTTGGAGTTCCCGGGGCTTACCCAGGTTCCGGACGCCGGCGGCAAGGCCCGGCCCGGCGAGGTTCGGGCGCAAGACGTCCGGCTGCCCGTGGGCGGCCAAGGCGAACCAGAGCGCCAGGGCGGCCAGGGCGATCCAGCCCCATGCCCGCACGGGCTTCCAGAAGCCCATCAGACGGCCCCGCCCATGCGGCGCCTGCGGGCCGGAGCGGGGAAAAGCCATGGCGTGACGACTGGCAAAGGGGAATGTCCTTTCGTCCCAGAAAGACTTTGGGCGGTAACCTTGACGTTAAGGGGACCGCGCCCGCGTGGCAACAACTAAAGCACGGCCGTTGGCAGCGGCCTGCCGGCGAAGTGGGCGGCGAGGTTGGCCAGGACCAGGTTGCCCATGTCCAGCCGGCACTCCCCGGTGGCGCTGCCCATGTGCGGCTGCAGCACCACGTTGTCCAGGCCGAGCAGCGCTTCGGGCACCTGCGGCTCGCGCTGGAACACGTCCAGCCCGGCGCCGGCGATCCGGCCCTCGCGCAGCGCCGCCGCCAGGGCGGCCTCGTCGACGATGCTGCCGCGGGCGATGTTCACCAGGATGCCATCCGGGCCGAGCGCGTCGAGCACCTGCGCGTCGACGATTCCCCTGGTGCCCGGATTGCCGGAGGCGGCGATGAACAGGATGTCCGAATTCCGGGCCAGTTCCGCCAGGCTCGCCATGAAGGGGTAGGGCTGCTCCGGGCGGGGCCGCCGGCCGGTGTAGGCGATGCTCATGCCGAAGCCCGCCGCCCGGCGCGCGATGGCCTGGCCGATGGCGCCCAGGCCCAGGATCCCGGCCCGATTGCCGCTCACCCGGCGCGCCAGGGGCAGGGACCCGCCGGGCCACTTGCCGGCCTTGACGAAGGCGTCGCCCACGCAGATCCGGCGGGACACCGCCAGAAGCAGGCCCAGCGCCAGGTCCGCCACGTCCTCGGTGAGCACGTCGGGGGTGGTGGTCACGCGCAGGCCGCGCCGCCGGGCGTATTCCAGGTCCACCCGGTCGGTGCCCACGCCGCGGATGGCGATGAGTTCCGCCGCGGGCAGGGCCTCCAGGACCGCGTTGGCCACCCCGCCGGCGCCCGTCGTGACCACGGCGCGGATGCCGGCGCCCACCTGCGCCAGGAAGGCCCCGGGGTCGGGAGCCAGGTCCAGGCGGTGCACCTCGTAGCTGGCTTCGAGCGCCTGCTGCAGGGCCGGGGCTTGCATGGGTTGGATTTGAAGGAGTTGGGGTCGCACGACATTGATTGTAAGCTCATGGCTTAGCTTCGGCGAACCTGAAATTCGAGTCGACCCTCGTCCGGGACGCGGCGGCCGCGGCCCGGGCCGGCAGCGGGAAGGACGCGGGGGTGTCAATCGCGGCCGAGCATCGCCTCCAGGGCCTGGCCGATGGCGGCGTCCATCTCCGCGTCGGTGAAGGCACGGCTCGGGCCCGCCGCCCGGTTGTCGACCAGGCCGGGGCTGCGCCGGGGTTCGACCACCAGGCGCCCATCGTCCTCCCGCCGCCAGACCAGGGAATCGCCGGTGCCGAGCTGGTACAGGGCCTGGATGGCCTGGGGCACGCGCACCTGGCCTTTGCTGTTGAGGAAGGATTCGGCAATGACCCCGTGCGCCCTGGACGGATGCGCGGCGGCCTTGCGGACGGCAGCGGGCTGGGATCTCGACGCCAGCCGATGGGATTTCGGGTGGTTCGGCTTGGGGGTCATCTGGGTTGTCTCGAAACGTCAAGAGTGTAAGGCGCGTCCGCCCGCCATGCAATGTACAGGATCATTTGGACAATTCGCCCGCCACCTTGGCCGCCATCTCCACCCCCCGGGCCACCACCGAGCGCAGTCGGCCGTCCTCCAACACCAGCAACCCGGCCACGGTGCATCCGGCCGGGGTGGTGACGTCGTCGCGCAGGGCGGCCGGGTGCCGGCCCGTGGCCAGCACCATTTCCGAGGCGCCCTGGGCGACCCGGGCGGCCAGTTCCAGGGCCACCGACCGGGGCAGGCCGCGCATGACGGCGCCTTCGGCCATGGCCTCCAGCACCATGTAGATGAAGGCGGGGCCGCTGGCGGAAAGGCCGGTCACCGTGTCCATGTGCTTTTCTTCCAACTCCATCACCGTTCCCAGCGGGGAGAACAGCAGGCTGGCCAGGGCCATGTGGGCGTCATCCGCGCCGCTGCCCCGGGCCATGACGGTGACGCCCCGGCCGATGGCGCAGGGGGTGTTGGGCATCGCCCGCACCACCGGGCAGCCCGGCGCCTGGGGAGCCAGCCGGCCGGTGGAAAGACCGGCGGCGATGGAGATCACCAGGGGATGGTGGTCCAGGGCTCCGGCCTCGCGCAACCGGGCCATGAGGGGCTCCACGTCCCGGGGCTTGACGCACAGCACCAGGGCGCCGGCCGCCCTGGCCGCGTCGGCGTTGATCAGGGTGATGAGCCCCAGCCCGTCATCCTTGGGCGCCACCCCCTGGGGATGCGGCCGGCGCACCCCGATCCGCAGGGTGTCCCGGGTCGCGACGCCGCTCTTGAGCAGGCCGCCCGCGAGGGTCTTGCCCATGGTGCCGTAGCCCAGGATGGCGACGACCGGCAGAGGGGTGGAAACGTCCATGAAGACCTCGGCATCTCGGGAAGGCCCGGAAAGTCCTTAAGAATAGCGGGGCGGGGCCTCCCGGCTCGACCTTATTCAGGCGCGTTAAACCTTGCCCGGCTGGAGGGGGTCCAAACGGAGTGCCCGTATGGATCCTTGCTTTAGCAACAATGTGACATGCATTTCTGCTTGAGGTTGCTACCATCATGAACGTAGGTGCTTAACCCCCAGCCGTTCTCTCCCCTGCCCAGGGGATGTTTTCCACTTTTGGCCCATTGCCCCTTTGACAGGTATTGAATGCCCATGGACGCGAACGTGACCGCAAATCAACCTGCAATCTCTGACCCGTCGAGCCCCAGCGCGGACGCGTCCCGTTCCGGGGCAGGCTGGCGCCGCTGGCAGGTCGTGCTGCCCGTGTGCCTGGCCGCCGCCATCGCGGGGGTGCTGGTGCGCCGTTCCATCGTGGCGTCCGCCGCCAAGCCGGCGGCGGTGGTGCGCTCGGTGCCGGTGGTGACCGCGGTGGTCCGCAAGGGGGACATGCCGGTGAACATTTCCGGGCTGGGGACCGTGGTGCCCACGGACGCCGTCACCGTCCGGACCCGGGTCGATGGCCAGCTCATGACCGTGAACTTCAAGGAAGGCCAGGTGGTGAAACAGGGCGACCTGCTCATGCAGGTCGACCCGCGGCCCTACGAGGTGCAACTGCACCAGGCGGAAGGGCAACTGGCCAAGGACCAGGCCGCCCTCAAGGACGCCCGCCTCGACCTTGAGCGCTACAAGAACCTGGTCAAGCAGGGCATCCTCCCCCAGCAGCAGCTGGACACCCAGGTCGCCACCGTCGACCAGGACGAAGCCGCCATCAAGGGCGACCAGGCGGGGGTGGAGAGCGCCAAGCTCAACCTGACCTACAGCCGCATCACCGCCCCGCTGTCGGGCACGGTCGGCCTGCGCCTGGTCGACGCCGGGCAACATGGTCCACGCCACCGACACCACCGGCCTGGTGGTGATCACCCCGCTTTCGCCCATCAACGTCATGTTCACCATCCCCGCCGACAACATCCAGCACGTGCTGGCCAACAGCAGGGTGCGGCAAGCCCCTGGCGGTGGACGCCTTCGACCGGGACAACAGCAAGAAGCTGGCCTCGGGCAGCGCTCCTGGCGGTGGACAACCAGGTGGACCCGACCACCGGCACGGTGCGCCTCAAGGCCCAGTTCCCCAACAAGGACGGCATCCTGTTCCCCAACCAGTTCGTCAACGCCCGGCTGCAGACCGACACCCTGCACGACGTCCTGATCGTCCCGGCCGCCGCCGTCCAGCGCAGCCCCAGGGGCAATTTCGTCTACGTGGTCAAGCCCGACAGCACCGTGGACCTGCGCACCGTGGAGATCGAGCTGACCGAGGCCGACACCATCGCCCTCAAGTCCGGCGTGCAGGAATCCGAGCAGGTGGTGATCGACGGGCTCGACAAGCTCAGCCCCGGCACCAAGGTCGCGCCGACCCAAGCTGCCGCCAAGGTCAAGCCTTGAGCGCGCCAGACAGGGGAGGCGAGCGGTGAATCCTTCCAAACCCTTCATCCTGAGGCCCATCGCCACCTCCCTGCTGATGGCCGGGCTCATGCTGGTCGGGCTCCTGGCCTTCAAGGAGCTGCCGGTTTCGGCCCTGCCCCAGGTGGACTACCCCACCATCCAGGTGGTGACCTTCTACCCCGGCGCCAGCCCGGACGTCATGGCCACCGCCATCACCGCCCCCCTGGAGCGCCAGTTCGGCCAGCTTCCCGGCCTGAACCAGATGACCTCCACCAGTTCCGACGGCAGCTCGATCATCACCCTGCAGTTCGTGCTGGACCTGAACATCGACGTGGCCGAGCAGCAGGTGCAGGCGGCGGTGAACGCCGCCGGCACCTACCTCCCGGCCAACCTGCCCAACCCGCCCATCTACAGCAAGACCAATCCGGCCGACGCGCCCATCCTGACGCTGGCGCTCACCTCCGACACCCTGTCCCTGCCCAAGGTGGAGGACTTCGCCGACACCCGCCTGGCCCAGAAGATCTCCCAGCTGCCCGGCGTGGGCCTGGTCAGCATCAGCGGCGGCCAGAAGCCGGCGGTGCGGGTGCAGGTGAACCCGGCCGCGCTGTCCTCGTACGGCCTCACCCTGGAGGACATCCGCTCGGTCGTCAGCAACGCCAACGTGAACGAGGCCAAGGGCAACTTCGACGGCCCGCTGCAGTCCTTCGCCATCGGCGCCAACGACCAGCTGCTCACCAGCGCCGAGTACAAGCCCCTGGTGATCGCCTACAAGAACGGCAACCCCATCTACCTCTCGGACGTGGCCACCGTGGTCGACGACACCGAGAACGTCAAGCAGGCCGCCTGGGTGAACAACACCCCCGCCGTGGTCCTCAACATCCAGCGCCAGCCCGGGGCCAACATCATCGCCGTGGTGGACCGCATCAAGGCCCTGCTGCCCCAGCTCAAGGCCTCCATCCCGCCCGCGGTCAAGCTGAGCATCCTCACCGACCGCACCACCACCATCCGCGCCTCGGTGGAGGACGTGGAGTTCGACCTGATCCTCACCATCGTCCTGGTGGTGGCGGTGATCTTCGTGTTCCTGCGCACCATCCCCGCCACCATCATCCCCAGCGTCGCCGTGCCGCTGTCGCTGGTGGGGACCTTCGGGGTGATGTACGTGCTGGGCTACAGCCTGAACAACCTGACGCTCATGGCCCTGACCATCTCCACCGGCTTCGTGGTGGACGACGCCATCGTCATGATCGAGAACATCATGCGCTACATCGAGGACGGGCGTGCCGCCCATGGAGGCGGCCCTGCAGCGGTTCCGAGCAGATCGGCTTCACCATCGTCTCCCTGACGGTCTCGCTGATCGCGGTGCTGATCCCGCTGCTGTTCATGGGCGACATCGTCGGCCGGCTGTTCCGGGAGTTCGCCGTGACCCTGGCGGTGACCATCATCATGTCGGCCATCGTGTCCCTCACCCTCACCCCGATGATGTGCTCCAAGCTGCTGCAAGAGCCAGCATGAGCACGAGAAGGGCAGGGCTCTACCAGTTCTCCGAGCGGATGTTCCAGGCCGTGATCGACTTCTACGGCCGGACCCTCAAGGTGGTGCTGCGCCACCAGACCCTGACCCTGGTGGTGGCGGTGGCCACCCTGGGCGTCACCGTCCTGCTCTACGTCTGGATCCCCAAGGGCTTCTTCCCGGTGCAGGACACCGGGGTGATCCTGGGCATCACGCGAGGCGCCCCAGGCGGCCTCGTTCCAGGCCGTGGCCAAGGGCCAGCAGGCGCTGGCCGAGCGAGATCCTCAAGGACCCGGCGGTGGAGAGCCTCACCTCGTTCATCGGCATCGACGGCACCAACACCACCCTCAACTCCGGCCGCATCCAGATCAACCTCAAGCCCCTGGCCGAGCGCAAGACTGAGCGCCAGCGAGGTGATCCGCCGCCTGGCCCCGGTGCGTGGACCAGGTTCCCGGCATCAAGCTCTTCATGCAGCCGGTGCAGGACCTGACGGTGGAGGACCGGGTCAGCCGCACCCAGTACCAGTTCAGCATGGAGGACGCCGACGCCAAGGAGCTGGCCTACTGGGTGCCGCGCTTCGTGGCCAAGCTCAAGACCATGCCCGTGCTGCGCGACGTGGCCAGCGACCAGCAGAACTCCGGCCTGCAGACCCGGCTGGTGATCGACCGCACCTCGGCCTCGCGCCTGGGCATCACCCCGCAGATGCTGGACGACGCCCTGTACGACGCCTTCGGCCAGCGCCAGATCTCCACCATCTACACCGACCTGAACCAGTACCACGTGGTCCTGGAGAACCAGCCGACCATGGCCTCGGGCCCCGAGGCCCTGAACAACATCTTCCTGCGCTCCACCTCCGGCGGCTCGGTGCCGCTCAGCGCCGTCACCCGCATCGAGACCACCACCTCGCCCCTGGCGGTGAACCACCAGGGCCAGTTCCCGGTCGTGACCATCTCCTTCAACCTGGCCCGCGGCGCCTCCATCGGCGACGCGGTGAAGGCCATCGAGCAGGCCCGGGACGAGATGGAGATCCCGCCCAGCATCGCAGGCCGAGTTCCTGGGCACGGCCCAGGCCTTCCGGCTCTCCCTGGTCAACACCCCGTTCCTGATCCTGGCCGCCCTGGTGACCATGTACCTCGCTGCTGGGCGTGCTGTACGAAAGCTACATCCACCCGGTGACCATCCTGTCCACCCTGCCTTCGGCCGGCGTGGGCGCGCTGCTTTCGCTCATGTCTGTTCCGGATCGATTTCAGCGTCATCGCCCTCATCGGCATCATCCTGCTGATCGGCATCGTCAAGAAGAACGCCATCCTGATGATCGACTTCGCCATCGAGGCCGAGCGCAAGGAGGGCCTCGCCCCCGCCGACGCCATCTACCAGGCCTGCCTGCTGCGCTTCCGGCCCATCATGATGACCACCATGGCCGCCCTGCTGGGCGCGGTGCCCCTGGCCCTGGGCACCGGCGTGGGCGCCGAGCTGCGCCGGCCCCTGGGCATCTCCATCATCGGCGGCCTGATCTTCAGCCAGGTGCTCACCCTCTACACCACCCCGGTCATCTACCTGGCCTTCGGCCGCGTGGCCCGGCGCCTGTTCCCGGGCCTGGCACGGCGCCCCGGCGCAGCTTGAGCCCGAAAGCCCATGAGCATTTCCACCCCGTTCATCCAGCGGCCCATCGCCACCACGCCTGCTGACCATCGCCGTGGCCCTGGCCGGGATCCTCGCCTTCAAGTTCCTGCCGGTCTCGCCCCTGCCGCAGGTGGAGTTCCCCACCATCGCCGTGGGCGCCAGCCTGCCCGGGGCCAGCCCCGAGACCATGGCCTCGTCGGTGGCCACGCCCCTGGAGCGCCAGTTCGGGCGCATCGCCGGCATCACCGAGATGACCTCCACCAGTTCCCTGGGCTCCACCGCCATCACCCTGCAGTTCGACCTGAACCGCAACATCGACGCCGCGGCCCGCGACGTCCAGGCCGCCATCAACGCCGCCCGCAGCCAGCTTCCGTCCGCACCTGCCGGGCAACCCCACCTACCGCAAGATCAACCCCGCCGACGCGCCCATCCTCCTGTTCGCCCTCACCTCGGACACCATGAGCCGGGAGCGGATGTACGACGTGGCCTCCAGCATCCTGCAGCAGAAGCTGTCCCAGGTGAACGGCGTGGGCCAGGTGTTCGTCTGGGGCGGCGCCCTGCCCGCGGTGCGGGTGGAAGTGGACCCCACCCAGCTCAATGCCCGCGGCCTGAGCCTGGAGGACGTGCGCACGACCCTGGCCGCGGCCAACGTGAACCAGCCCAAGGGGGCGCTCACCGACGGGGCGATCACCTCGGCCCTCAACACCACCGACCAGATGCTCACGGCCAGCCAGTACGGCCCCCTCGTGGTCTCCTACAAGTCGGGCGCGGCGCTGCGGGTGCAGGACATCGCCCAGGTGGACGACTCGGTGGAGGACCTGCGACAACTACGGCATCACCGACGGCAAGCCGTCGGTCATGGTGGTCCTGTTCACGCCAGCCCGGCGCCAACATCATCGAGACCGTGGACCGGGTGCGCGCGCTCGAGGACCAGCTGGAGGCCGCCATCCCCCCGACCATGAAGCTCACCGAGGTGATGGACGCCACCCAGACCATCCGCGCCTCGGTGCGCGACGTGGAGCGCACCCTGCTGATCTCCATCGTCCTGGTGATCGTGGTGGTGTTCGTCTTCCTGCGCAACTGGCGCTCCACCCTGATCCCCAGCGTGGCCGTGCCCATCTCGCTGCTGGGAACCTTCGGCGTGATGTACCTGCTCGGCTACAGCATCGACAACCTATCCCTCATGGCCCTCACCGTCGCCACCGGCTTCGTGGTGGACGACGCCATCGTGGTGGTGGAGAACATCAGCCGCCACCTCGAGGACGGCATGATGCCCCTGGAGGCCGCGCTGCGAGGGCGCCGAGGAGATCGGCTTCACCGTGCTGTCCATCAGCATCTCGCTGTGCGCCGTGTTCATCCCCATCCTGCTCATGGGCGGCATCGTCGGCCGGCTGTTCCGGGAATTCGCGGTGACCCTGTCGGTGGCCATCCTCATGTCCATGGTGGTCTCCCTCACCGCCACGCCCATGATGTGCGCCAGGCTGCTGCGGCCCCATCGAAGAGCGGCACGGCCGGCTCTTCCAGGCCAGCGAGCGGTGGTTCCAGTGGATCCTGGGGAAGTACGAAACCGCGCCTGGCCTGGGTGCTGAGGCACCAGTTCGTCACCCTGATGGTGGCCGTGGGCACCGTGGCCTCCACCGTCGTCCTGTTCATCATCGTGCCCAAGGGCTTCTTCCCCCAGCAGGACACCGGGCGGATGATGGGCGCCATCCTGGCCGACCAGGACACCTCCTTCCAGGCCATGCGCGGGCAGGCTCCAGGCGCTCGTCCAGCATCGTCCAGGCAGGACCCGGCCGTGGACCACGTCATGGCCTTCGTCGGCGGCGGCGGCGTCACCAACACCGGGCGCATGTTCCTCGCGCTCAAGCCCAACGACCAGCGCAAGGTCACCGCCGACCAGATCATCGCCCGGCTGCGCGGCCAAGCTGGCCCAGGTGCCCGGCGCCAGCCTCTTCCTGCAGCCGGTCCAGGACCTGCGCATCGGCGGCCGCCTGGGCAACGCCCAGTACCAGTACACCCTCCAGGGCGACGACTCCAGGGAGCTGTTCCACTGGGCGCCCGCAGGTGCTGGACAAGCTGCGCACCCTGCAAGCAGCTGACCGACGTCAACAGCGACCAGCAGAACCTGGGGCTCCAGGCCACCCTGGTGGTCGACCGCGCCACCGCCTCGCGCCTGGGCATCACCGCCCAGATGATCGACGACACCCTGTACGACGCCTTCGGCCAGCGCCAGGTCTCCACCATGTACACCCCGCTCAACCAGTATCACGTGGTCATGGAAGTGGCGCCCGAGTTCTGGCAGAACCCCGACTCCCTGAAGACCATCTACGTGCGGCCGCCCAGCGGCGCCGGTGGTGCCGCTTTCCGCCTTCGCCCACTACCAGCTGGAGAACACCACCCTGGCGGTGAACCACCAGGGCCAGCTGCCCTCCGTCACCCTCACCTTCAACCTGCCGCGTGGGCGTGGCCCTGGGCGACGCGGTCACCGCCATCAACAAGGCCCAGGAGCAGATCCGCCTGCCCGCCTCCATCCGCGGCAGCTTCATGGGCACGGCCCAGGCCTTCCAGGCCTCCCTGGCCAACGAGCCGATCCTGCATCCTCGCGGCGTTCCTGGCGGTCTACCTGGTGCTGGGCATCCTCTACGAAAGCCTGATCCACCCCATCACCATCATCTCCACCCTGCCTTCGGCCGGGGTGGGCGCCCTCCTGGCGCTGCTGGTCTTCCACACCGACCTGAGCGTGATCGCCCTGATCGGCATCATCCTGCTGATCGGCATCGTCAAGAAGAACGCCATCCTCATGATCGACTTCGCCCTGGAGGCGGAGCGCCGCGAGGGCACCACCCCCGAGCAGTCCATCTTCCAGGCCTGCCTGCTGCGCTTCCGGCCCATCACCATGACCACCATGGCGGCCCTGCTGGGCGGCCTGCCCCTGGCCCTGGGCCTCGGCACCGGCTCCGAGCTGCGCCGGCCGCTGGGCATCGCCATCGTCGGCGGGCTGGTGTTCAGCCAGATGCTCACCCTGTTCACCACCCCGGTGATCTACCTTTATTTCGACCGGCTCAGCCTCTGGTGGGGACGGCGCCGGGGGCGGACCCACCCGGGCGGGCCCCTGGCCGAAGCGGCGACACTGGAAAATTGAGCCCTTTTCCCGCATCATGGGGTAGCCCAAGGGATCCTCGCATGCACGCACGTCCACCGCTCAGACCGGGTGCCCGGATTCCGGCGGGGGGGCGAACATGACCACGCCCGGGGCCGCCCGCGTATTCCTGAACGAGCACCGGTTCCAGGCCATCTACGATTCGGTGAACGACGGCATCTTCATCCAGGACCCGGAGACCGGCGCCATCCTGGACGTGAACCGGCGCCTCTGCGAGTGGTTCGGCTATTCCGCGGAGCACCTGCTCACCCTGGACCTGGGGCGCATGGGCCTCGGGCTCTGGCCCTACAACGCCGGAGACGGCCCGGGAGTGGGCGCGCAAGGCCGCCGAAGGCGCGCCCCAGACCTTCGAGTGGCTGTGCTCCGGCCCAGGGCGGCAGCCTGCTCTGGCTGGAAGTGAACATGCGCCTGGCCGACCATCGGCGGGCAGGACTGGCTGGTGGTGACCGCCGGCAACATCACCCAGCGCAAGCGCGCCGAGATGGAGAACTCCGCCCGGCTCAAGCGGGCCGAGGCCCAGAACGCCGTCTCCCTCGCCCTGGCCGGGGTGGGCCCCGACTTCGCCGCGGCGCTCAAGCTCATCGCCCACCACCTGGCGGTCGCAGCTGGGCGACCTGTGCACCCTGAACCTGGTGGGGCAGGACGGCCTGCTGCTACCCGTACGAGCTGGCCCAGCCCTACGTCGGCGGCGACGCCCTGCTGCCCGACTACCGCAACCTGCCGCCGCTGCCCCCGGGCGCCCCGGGGGTCGGCGCAGGTGGCCCGGACCGGCCAGGCCCTGCGCGCTGGAGAGCCGGCCGGCGGAGGAGATCCAGGCCCTGATGCGGCCGGAGTTCCAGGCCTACATCGAGCGGTTCGGCATCCACAGCCTGCTCATCGTGCCCATGCGCACCGAGGGGCGCACCATCGGCACCATCGCCCTGGCCAAGGGCGGCGCCAGCCGGCCCTATTCGGTGGAGGACCAGGCGGTCATCCAGAACCTGGCCGACCGGGCCGGCCTGACCATCACCAACGCCCGGCTCTACGCCGAGAACCTGGCCCAGGCCGGCGAACTGAAGAAGACCAACCAGGAGCTGGAGCGCCGGGTGGAGGAGCGCACCCGCGAGCTGGAAGCGGCCAATGGCCGGCTCCAGCAGATGGCCATGGAGGACGGCCTCACCCGCCTGGCCAACCGCCGGCACTTCGACGACGTCCTGGAGAAGGAGGTGCGCCGCGCCCAGCGCAAGGGCGAGTGGCTCTCCCTGATCATGGCGGACGTCGACTTCTTCAAGCGCTTCAACGACCTCAACGGGCACGTGGCCGGGGACGGCTGCCTCCAGGCCATCGGCGAGGTGCTGAAGGACGTGTTCCGCCGGGTGGAGGAGCTGCCGGCGCGCTACGGCGGCGAGGAATTCGCCGTCATCCTGCCCGGAGCCGACGCCGAGACCGCCCTGCAGGCCGCCGAGATCCTGCTGAAGGCGGTGGAGGCGCGCCGGATCCCGCACGGCGACTCCGACGTCAGCCCCTGGGTCACCCTCAGCGTCGGCGTGGTCAGCGCCAGGGTCACCGCACGGCACCACCCCGGACTGGTTCATCACCTGGGCCGACGAGGGCCTGTACCGCAGCAAGGCGGGCGGCCGGAACCGGGTCACGCCGGCGAATTAGATTATTATTCCAACATTGATAATATTTATTTTTCGTCCGTTGCCACTAGACCGTTGTGCCGAAAGGGAAAGGAACCGATCATGGTGGGACCCGGATCAGCGAATCCAAGGAGTACAAGTGCCCATATCAAGACGTTGGAGTCTTCTTAACGTAAGCTTTCTTCTGGGCACCCTCGGCCTGGCCCTGGTGCTGGTGCCGTTGACGTTCGCCCATTCCCTGCGGCATTGGGGCGAGTGGGTGGTGTTCCTTTCCATGGTGGGCGCCATCGGCATGTCGGTGACCTGCGGCTACCACCGGCTGTTCAGCCACCGGGCCTACCAGGCCCGCTGGCCGGTGCGCCTGGCCATGCTCTGCCTGGGCGCCGCCAGCTTCGAGAATTCGGCCCTGCACTGGGCCAGCGACCACCGCATCCACCACCAGGCACGTGGACCAGGGCGACGATCCGTACAACAGCCGCAAGGGCTTCTGGTACGCCCACTGGGTCTGGGTCATGGAGGAGCGCACCCTGCCCATCACCGGCGTGGCCGACCTGGAGAAGGATCCCGCTGGTGCGCTGGCAGCACCGCCACCACTTCCTCATCGGCGCCCTGGTCGTCCCTGCTGCCGCCGCTCCTGGTGGGCATCCTCACCCGCGACATCGCCGGCCAGCCTGATCATCGGCGTGCTGCTGCGGATCGTCGTGACCCACCACACCACCTTCTTCATCAACAGCGCCGCCCACTTCTTCGGCACCCAGCCCTACACCGACGCCAATTCCGGCCCGGGACAACGCCTTCCTGGCGCCCTTCACCTACGGCGAGGGCTACCACAACTACCACCACATGTGGCAGTGGGACTACCGCAACGGCGTGAAGTGGTACCAGTGGGACCCCGCCAAGTGGACGATCCGGGCCATGTCCTGGGTCGGCCTGGCCAGCGGGCTGCGCATGGTCCCGCAGCCGGTGATCCGGCGGGCGCGCATCCAGATGGAGGAGAAGGCCCTCCTGGCGCGCCTGGCCAAGGCCCCGCCGCAGGCCGCCGAAGCCCTCAACGGCCGGGTCGTGAGCGCCCGGCAGCGCCTGGACCGGGCCCTGGAGGCCCTGCAGGAGCACCGGGAGACCTGGGACCGGCGCAAGGCCGAATGGAAGGCGGCCCGGCGCGAGGCCTGGGCCCAGCGCAAGGCCGAGTGGCAGGTGGCCATGGACCAGCGTCGTGCCGGAATTCAAGCTGGCCTGGGGCGAATGGAAGGCGGCCCGGCTGGAAGTGCGGCGCGCGGCTTTCGCAGCCTGACTTGCTAGGATCAAACCGTGGAGGTCGGACCATGGTGCGCAGGACTCTCATCTGCCTGCTTCTTTCCGCCGGGGCATTCGCCCAGGCGCCCTTCCAGCCGCTCGACCTGAGCGGCAACAGCGCGGTGCTCGACCAGGGCGGCGCCCGCCAGAACTGGGCGAAGATCACCAACCAGCGCATGGAGATGAGCGGCAAGACCCTGCGCGTGGCGGTGGAGGGGAACGGCCTGACCGCCGTGGTGCTGGTCAAGGGGATCGAGAAGCCGCGCCACGCCAAGCCCATCCTCTACGGCAAGGGCGATTACGCCGAGCTGTTCCAGTCGATCAAGACCCTCGGCTTCACCCGGATCGTGGCGCGCAACCCGGACAACGGCAAGCAGTGGGCCGCCCGCCTGGAGCAGGGCAAGCCGATCCTGGAAGATTGATCCGCCCCGGAACCCATCCGGCGCTGAAGGCATGTTGTCAGCCTGGAGCCGCCTTCCATCCCGGCTCCCGGAGGCAGCCATGCTCAGCAGCACCATGCAGAACGCCCTGAACGGCCAGATCAACAAGGAACAGTATTCCTCCCAGCTCTACCTCGCCATGAGCGCCCATCTGGACGCCCGCAAGTACAAGGGTTTCGCCCATTGGCTGCGCATCCAGGCCGAGGAGGAGAGCGCCCATGCCATGAAGCTGCTGGATTTCGTCCTGGAGCGCTGCGGCACCCTGGAGCTCCGTCCCATCCCCGCCCCCCCGCTCCCGTTCGAAGGGGTCATCGGCCTGTTCGAAATGGCCCTGGCCCACGAAAAGGAGAACACCGCCTCCATCCACAACCTGTTCGAAACCGCCCGCTCCGAAAAGGACTACGCCAGCGAAATCACCCTTCACTGGTACGTCACCGAGCAGGTCGCCGAGGAATCCGTCATCAGCGCCATCCTCGACCACCTGCGGGCCGTAGGCGACCAGGGCGGCGCCATCTGGTACCTCGACCACCGCATGAGCAAGCGCCAGCGCGGCGAGTCGCCCGCCCCGACGACGGCCTGATCGACAGGTACGGGTCCCCCCAGCGCGCCCTGTCCGCTCCTACGGGTCGCTGGCGCGACCCTACGAAGCTAAAAAAATGACAAGGAGGAATGGTTCGCGTTCCTCACGAAGAGGCCGGCCCGCGAAGGTGAAACACCGACGAAGGTGGCCATCCGCCAAGCGTTTCGTAGGGTCGCGCCAGCGACCCATAGGAACGGTCAGGGCGTCGACTGGGGATACGGACGACCCCGAAGCAGGCAGGTTCCTAATCGGCAGCGGCCAGGTGGTCGGCAATGGCGCGGAACACCAGGGCGCCCGCAACCGACCCCCCATCCAGCACACCGATGCTTTGGTCGCCGTAGTAGGCGGCGCGGCCGTGCACGGAGCGCATGGCCCGGGTGGCTTCGCTGCCGGCTTCGGCGGCTTGCGCCGCGTGGGCGAAGGCGGTGGCGGCGGGCTCGAGGGAGTGGGCCTTGAGCTCCGCCACGGCCGGGCAGAGGGCGTCGAGGATGGTCTTGTCTCCGGGCTTGGAACCCGCCTTGGCCATCACCAGGGCGAGGCCCGCTTCCATGGCGCCGGCCAGTTCGGGCAGCCCGGCCTCGGTGCGGCCCTTGAGCGCCTTCGCCATGCCCATGAGGCAGAAGGATGTGATGGTCCCGAGGGTGGAGGGCGCGGCTTCGTTGAACACCCCCGAGCATTTCATCAGGGCCTTGCCCAGATCTGGTTCGGTGCAGCCGTCCAGGTAGGCTGCCATGGCCCGGTAGCCTTCGTCCATGGTGATCCCCAGGTCGCCGTCGCCGTTCTGCTGGTCGAGTTCGATGAGGGTGTCCCTGTTCTGGGTCATCACCCGGCTGATCTGCCGGACGGCGGCCCCGAGGTCGCTGAGGTCCATCGCTGCTCCCTGGCTACTTGTTGGAATTGGTGTAGAAGGGCGTGGCGCCCGGGGCGCGCAGCAGGGCCTTCAGTTCGGCGTCCAGCTTGAGCAGGGTGACCGAAAGGCCGGCCATCTCCATGGAGGTGGCGAATTCGCCCACGTGCGGCATGGTCGAAGCCACGCCGCGCGCCGCCAGGCCCTGGTGCACGGCCCGGTAGACGATGAGGAGCTCCTCCAGGGGCGTGGCGCCCAGGCCGTTGACCATGACCGACACCTCGTCGCCGGCGGCCAGGGGCATGTCCTCGAGGATCTTGTCGAGCGCCAAGGCGGCGATCGCGTCGGCCTTCATCATGGGCCGGACCTCGATGCCCGGTTCGCCGTGGATGCCCATGCCGATCTCGATCTCGTCGTCCTTGATCGAGAAGGTCGGCTTGCCCACCTGGGGCACGATGCAGGGGCTCAGGGCCACGCCCAGGGTGCGCAGGTTGCCCAGCACCTTGCGCGCCACCGCGGTCACCGCGGCCAGGTCGTCGCCGCGTTCGGCGGCGGCGCCGGCGATCTTGAAGGCGTAGACCATGCCGGCCACCCCGCGCCGCTTCCCTTCGGAGCCCTTGGGGGCCGAGGCCACGTCATCGCAGACGCGCACGGAATCGGTCTGGATGTCTTCCATCTCCACCGTTTCGCAGGCCATGTCGAAATTGAGGTTGTCCCCGCCATAGTTGCCGTAGAGGCAGAGCACGCCCGCGCCATGGTCGCAGGCCCGGACGAGGTCGGTCATCTTCTGGGAGGAAGGGGAGGCGAACACGTTCCCGACCGCGCAGCCGTCCAGCATGCCTTCGCCCACATAGCCGAGGAAGACCGGCAGGTGCCCGCTGCCGCCGCCGGTGACGATCGCCACCTTGCCGGTGCGGGCCGGGGGGTTGCGCAGGATGACCCGGGGGTCGCCGTTCAGGGTGGCCAGCCGGTCGCCGTAGGCCAGGATGATGCCCTCGACGACTTCCGTCACGAACTGGTCCGGTTCGTTCATGATCTTTTTCATGGTTGCTCCCGCAGGGTGGTCAGGTGGTCTGCTGGTAGGGGTGCGGCGAACCGGCCGAACGGCTTTCCGGGCGTAGACCGTGGACAGTCGGATGAAGGCTGGCGTGCCTTCCATTCTACCCGGGACGGGCCCGCCCGAGGACCGGCTATCCTCTTTGCACGCTCACCCGGTGCCCCATGGAAGTCATCATCCGTCCCGACCACCCGCAGGCGACCCTCCTCGCCGCGCGGATCATCGAAAAGGAGCTACGGGCGAGACCGGCCCTCGTGCTCGGCCTCGCCACCGGGCGCACCATGGAGCGCGTCTATGCCTGCCTGGTCCGTCTGCACCGCGAGACCGGCCTGGACTTCTCCCGCTGCCGCACCTTCAACCTCGACGAGTACATCGGCATCCCCGCCGAGCATCCCGGCTCCTACCGCAGCTACATGCGCCAGCACCTGTTCAGCCAGGTCAACCTGGACCCGGCCAACACCCATCTCCCCGACGGCATGGCCGGGGACCACGCGGCCGAAAGCCGGCGCTACGAGGCCCTGATCGCCCAGGCCGGCGGCATCGGCCTCCAGCTCCTGGGCCTGGGCGGCGACGGCCACATCGGCTTCAACGAACCCCTTTCCGCGCTGCTGTCGCGCACCCGGGAAAAGGCCCTGACCCCCGCCACCCGCCGGCAGAACGCCCCCATGTTCGGCGGCGACCCCGCCCAGGTCCCGCCCCGGGCCATCACCATGGGCGTCGGCACCATCCTGGATTCCCGCCGCTGCCTCCTGGTGGCCACCGGCGCCGGAAAGGCCGCCATCCTTGCGAAGGCCGTCGAAGGCCCCATCACCGCCATGGTGACCGCCTCCGCCCTGCAGCTCCATCCCAAGTGCCAGGTCGTGGCCGACAGCGCTGCCGCCGCGCAGTTGCAGGGCATCGAGTACTACCGCTGGATCTTCGACAACGAACCCGAGTGGGCCGACTTCAGGTAGCGTCCGGAACGCGCGTGGACAGCCTTGCCACCAGGGCGTCGACGATGCCGCTGTCCACCGCCCGGTTGAATTTCCGGGCAAAGAAAGCCTTGCTGCCGGCTTGCATCAGTTCCTCCCAGTCGGCCATGCGGAAGGTGTAGGGCGAGTTGCCCTCCCGGCGGCGCCAGTTGATGTAGCGCAGATTGCCGGTCATGCCCTGCCGGGGATCATGCAAGTGATCCCGGAAAGGGGATTTCATGACCAAGGTCTGCATGAAGACCTCGTCGCATGACAGCCCATGGTGGAAGGTCCTGGCGATCCAGGGTTCCTGCGCCAGCACATACCGGGCAAAGGGGTGGGTGATCGAGAAATAGGTCGAGCCGTGGTAGAAGGACTCCTTGGATTTGCGGGACCGGTCCATCCCGACCAGCATCTGGAGCCTGACCAGCCCGTGCCTGATCGCATGGAGCAGCCGGATCTTCTTGTAGTTGGCGGTTTCCAGAAGGAGGTGGTAATAGGCCGCCTTGAAATGGGCAAAATCCTTATATTCTGGAGCAAAATTGATGTATTCCTCATCCGAATGTTCCAGGTGGGCATGGATGACATCCTGGCTGACCAAGGGCAGGTCGGAGCCCGTGAGCAGGTGGTAATAGTGGTAGTGCCCGTCCACCGCGCGCCGGAGCAAGGCGAGTTCGGCCCGGATCATGGAGAAGGCGGCCCAGCATATGCGCATGGGGGGCAGAATGACCAGCCGGGGATGGCGCGCGGCCAGCGGGTCCAGTTGCAGACTGCCCTTGGCGTCCGCCTGAAGATAGATATCGTTCCGGTCATCCTCGAGCAGGGACAGCAGCTGTTCCAGCTGGAACTGATTGTCGTGGGCGAGGACGAGGTAGGCGTGGCGTTTCAAGGTTCAGCTCTCTGGAAAGCGGAACATCCAGGAACGGATGCTACCACCGGATGCTGGAAGACCGGCCCTGGCGGAGCAGGGGGCGGCTTCCAGTGGCCCCTGGGACCGCGCTACACTGGGCGGAGCAGGCACAGGTCCCGTAGCTCAGTGGATAGAGCATCCGCCTCCTAAGCGGAAGGTCGCGCGTTCGAGTCGCGCCGGGACCACCAGATAAAACGCGCACCACCACTTGGTCTGCCGGATTACGTTGACTCTATGATATGCCAGGGAATGCCAGAGAGTGAAGGGTAAGTGCTGATAAATGGCGGGAAACCTGCCCGCGAAACAGGCGGCTACGAAGGCGCCAAGGCTGTGCCCGACCAGGAAGAAGCGTTGGAGTTGAAGGTGGTCGGCCACAGCCGCCACATCATCCGCCAGGCCACCGACCGAGAAGTCTTCAACCCAGGGCGCGTCGGAAGCGCCCAGGCCTCTCAAGTCCAGGGCCACCCCTTGGCGACGTTCGCCCAGCGAAGAAGGATGCGACGAATCTAGAGTCCAAGATCAAACGGCAGGCGAGCCTTGTCCTGGACGAACAAGGTTTGTCCCGCAAAATGCCGGTGATCCCGCCAGGGGTGCGAATTGCAATGGCTTGTTCAATGGCCTGGAGCCTTTCGCCCCTTGCCGGCTGTAAGATATACACTACACTTATTCCGTGATCGAACTTCGCCTCACCCCCCAATTCGTCAAGTGGTTTTCAGGTTTGAGGGACGAACGGGCCCAGGCCCGGATCCAGGTCCGCTTGGACCGCCTCCAATCCGGGCTCTTGGGTGAGGTGAAACCGGTTGGTGAGGGTGTTTCGGAAATGAAGATCGATTACGGCCCGGGGTATCGGGTCTACTTCTGCCAGCGGGGCTCAGTACTCGCCATCGTCCTGGCCGGCGGGAACAAGAAAATGCAGCAGCGGGATATCCAGGTCGCCCTGGAAATGGCCCGGAACTTATGAAGGAGGGCATCATCATGGCCGCTACCACCCGCAAGACCAAGACCATTCCCTATGACGGATCCGCGCTCTTGAAGAGCAGGAGCCAGATGGCTGCCTACCTGGAGGCTGCGCTTGAGGACGGCGATCCGCGCGTGGTCTCCGCCGCGCTCGGCAACATCGCCCGGGCCCAGGGCATGAGCCTGATTGCCAAGGAAACCGGACTGAGTCGGGAATCACTCTACACGGCCCTTTCCGAGGAAGGGAACCCCCGCCTGACGACCTTCCTCAAGGTGGTCCATGCCCTGGGAATCAACCTTAAAGCTCAGGCAAGCCTCTGACCGCTGGCGGTCAAAGCTGAAACGAGAGACGCCTCTTTCGGGGCGTCGGGCCGGAGATGCTGTCTCCGGTGGGGCTCATGGTCACTATGCTAAGTTGGAATCCAGAAAAGGTCCAGGTGTCGCGATTATTGAAAGGGACCAATGACACGGGTGATAAGTTCCATTGATGGCTTCAACCTCTATACCTCCTCCCGTGTCCTCGCACGCCTCATAAGCCGGCCGAGCGGATGCGGTTGATGAAGGCGGGCTTCTGGGCGTGAGCTATACGAAAGGCTTCAAGACGCGACTGGAAGTCACCAGCCTTGGACCGGAAGCCCATGTCCCTGAGATCGACGAGGATCTGCACGGCCTGGTCGTACTTCTTGGGTTGCTTGGTGGCGGCCAAGGCCTCGGCCTCAGCCCACAACCTGGATTCCTGGCCTACCAGTTGGTCCAGGTGCGCTTCCCTGGCGATGGCCGCCTCATGCTCCCGCGCGACCTTTTCCCGGACAGCGGCTGCAGCTTCGGCCCGGCGGCGCTCGGCCGTGTCTGCCTTGGCCATCCGCAACAGTGTGGCGACGGATCGGCGTTCCACCGCGTCCTGAACGGGTGCGGAAACGTGTTCTTTGCGAAAGCGCAGGTGGAGTTCCTGGACTGAGGTCATGTCCGGTTCCACGATCAGACGGGAGATCAAGTCATCTTTCTCTCCTTGCCCAAGCCCTTGAACCCACTTCCGTACGGCCGCACGATCCAGGTCCGAACCTCCAAGTGGTCCGCTGGCTGCAGTGGCCGCGTGGAGCAGGTCACGGTCCAGGCGCAGGAACTCGACCATGCCATCGAGGGCCGCATTGAGCTGGCCGAGACCGGGCGGCACCGGCGGCTCGAGATCCTCGTCATCCAGTTCGTCTGACTGCACCTGGAGGAGCCAACCCAGGTACAGGGACCGAAGGTCGCCGCGCAACAGGCCTTCCCTGGCACCGATCATACTGGCGAGTAGGCCCGCGCCTTCGACCCAATCCTCTCCGGCGTCATCCTCTGACTCGAACCTGAGGATGACCTTGCCGGCTTTCGCCCGCACACTGGCACCGGTGCCATTGCAGTAGGCCTTGGCGGTCGCCAGGTCGAGCAGGCTGGACGGCAGGCGGAACTGCAGGATGTGGGTTCCCCAGTTGGCCAGGTAGAGGAAGGCGTCGAAATACTTCTCCATCCAAGCGTCCTCGTTGCCCCTGAAGCTTCCCCAGGCATAGTCGTTGATGAAACTGGTCGAGGTGATGTGGGCCCTCGTGGAGCAGGCGCGCAGCTCGGCGATCTCCTTGGCGGCCAGGGGCCGGTCGATGGCCTGGAACTCGTAGTATTGGTATTCGCTCATCGGCCCCTGCCTTTGCTGGACTGAGTCTGTTCCAGTCGTTCAAGCTCCGCGAGAACCTTGCGCTGCTCGGCGGTCGCAGTCTTGCGGGCGACAGGGAGCAGTTTTTTGCTCTCCAGGCTGCAGCGCGATTTCATCATGGCGAGCACGCGTTCAGCATATTCTCCAGGCGCCACCATAGCAGAAAGGACCCTGAACCAGGGTGGGAGGATCTCCTCCCAGTCTTCGCCGAATTGCCAGGAGCCGCCATCGTCGGCAAAGAAGAGGACCTCGTCGCCGGTCTCGTCAATGCGGTCCACCAGTCCGAAGAGAATGTCGAAGGCCTTCCGCACCTCGGCAGGGTCGTCTTTCTTCTCTTCGGCAGCGCAGCGATTGAGGAGCCGGCCGTACTCCGCAATCCAGGCCGTGGTGCCCATGGATTGATCCGAACAGTTCTTCCAGTTGACGTCGAACGATTCATAGTATTCGCCGGCCAGGCTCCGCTGCTCGAACAGCTTCACGACCGTGAGCAGGTCGTCCTTGGGCTTGCTGTCTTCCATGAACTTCGATACATCAAGGTGCCGCTTCGCCAGACCCAGAAGGTGCTCCTGAGGGAGGCATTCGATGGCCTCCTCCAGCATGGTAAACATGTCCTCTGGTCGAAGCTTGCGAAGCGCAGCCCGCAGTTTGTCACGATCGATTTGTGGGCGGGCCATCTGTCTCCTCCTCTTCCTTGCTTCAGTATGCGGAATCGAGGCCAGAGGAAGCACCGAAGCCAACCCTTTGTCCAGGCCCAAGGGCTGTTGTTGGGCCGTGCTTGGAAAAGCTAGATTTTGTTCATAATTGGTCATAGCAGAGAGGAGGTGAAAGATGCTGAGCGCCATCCGGACGGAAGGGCGTAAGCAAGTGATCCTCCTGCGGGAAGACGGCATCGACCGCGCCGGGCAGCTCCGGGAGGAGGCCCGGCAGGGCCGCCTCGTCTGCGAGGTTTGCGCTCAGCCCGTCGTCGTGCGGGCCGGGGAGGAGCGGATCTGGCATTTCGCCCACCGGGCCCGGGCGAATTGTCCCAAGGCACAGGACTCCCTTGAAATCGTCGAGTGCCGCGCCCTCCTCTACGGATGGTTGCGAACCCGCTTCCCGGATGCCATCCATTTGGAGAAGGTCCTGCCCGGGCTACCGCGTCCCATGGACTGCTGGGTGGATCGGCCCGGACAGGCTTCCCTGGCCTGGTGGCTGATCCCTGCGGCCGTGAAACCGGACGTGCGGGAGAGTACCGAGCAAGGGCTGCAAGCACCTCGGCGCCCACCTGCACCCCGTTTTCCCGGCCCGGATGCTGGAGCGCAGTTCCGGGCATTCCGCACGGGTGACCCTCACCGCAACTCTGCTCCATCCCCGAAACGGAGAGTTCGTCCATCCCGGTGAATTCGAAGCTTTGAAGGCGTTTCGAGAAGAGGCCGCCAGGCAGCGCCGACTTGAGGAGGAACGACGGGAGCGGCATCGGCGAACCTTTGAAGCCGAACGGAGGCGGGAACAGCTACGGCGGGAGAAGTTGGCGGCGGACCGGCTTGATGCCGTGTTCACCCGGCCGCCCACAACCCTGGATCGGGTTGCGGAGCCTCCTGCTCAGCCCGCAACCCTTCCAGAGCCGCCCGTTGGACCGCTGCTCACCTGCAAGGTTTGCGGGGAACAGACCCGGGATTGGGTGGTGCTGTACGGCTCGACGGGGTTCTGTAAATGCAGGAACTGTGCCCGCTAGTCCCCATGAAGTCCCCTTCATGGTGCTGGCTGTCGTTATAAATACTGTTATTCAAGCAAGTTAAAAAACCATATCTCCCGCCTCCTATGCGGAAGGTTGCGCGTTCGGGTCGCGCAGGGACCACCACATTTGAAACCGCACTACCGAGATCGCATCCCTCAGGGCCGGGCTGGCCATGCCATTCGCGAGCAAGGGCGAGGCAGGATGGGTCTGCTTATGAGGGACTGGAGAGAGGAACTTGTTCTCCGCAAGGGGAAGCATCGGCAGCACGCCCGGGGTCTTCCGCAAGCGCGCTCGACTGCCGCAATACGCGAAAAGGCCAGAGGAGATCGCGAAGCTCGAGCCGGGATCCGTTGCGTATCAGGGAAATCAGATGAGAGGAACCCAGTCCCCCGCCTACGGCCGTGAAGGCTGTGGCGCCTAGAATGCCACCCATTCCAAGCAGTGCGGTCTTGAAGTGGATCCACAGCAACCCGAAAAGAAGGCCTTTGATGGGCAGCAGGCCATGGCGCTCGCTGACACGGCTGGGGGTGGTCATCCCGACGAAGCTTCCCCCGAACCAAGCCAAGGCTATCTGATCGACGGGAAGGGAAATCCTGGGAGCCATACAGCGGAGAATCAGCGCGACAATCAGCGAAAGGAGCGATGAGGCGAGAACCGGTCCGAACTTACGGAAATGCCCCAACCAGTAAGTGACGGCCGCAGCACATGAAGAGGCCAGGAGGATTGCGAGCTTGGTATGGATGTCCATGGCCTTCGGTGAAAGGAACGGTCCCGTGAAACCACGTGCCGAGAATACTGCGAGGTAGACAGCAAAAAAGGCAATGGCGCCCAGCTTGCCGCCCATTCCCTGGAGTGAATTGCTTAAAAAGGAACAGAGGAGGCCGGCAAGGAATCCGGCCAGTACGATCCAATACAAATGCGTCAGCACCAGCGGTGAAGTCATGCCGACAAAAGCTCCGCAGTAGGCTACAGGCACGTTGCGTGAGGAGATTGCCGTGTCGAAGTGGCCCAGGATCCCTGCCAGCGTTCCAATCGAGGCGCAGGCGATCACCGAGGTGGTCGAAAACGCCTGGGTGACTTCAAAGACCAGCAGGGCCGATATTGCCGCAGTAATTCCATACTCAAGCAGTTGCGGTAGCGAGAACTCCGGCGCATCGACACGACTTTTGATAATCGAGATGCCGATTATGATTGCCGCACCACAGAACAGGGTTGTTTCAATCGGCTTGGCGCCCCCGAGGAAAGCCTTCCAGTAAAAAATTCCCCCCATGAGAAAGATATATAGCATCACGGCGTTGCGCAGGGACAAGGTGCGGTGGCCATTTGGTTCAGGAGAAGATGGAAAGAGCCCGGCTTCGGTAGCATTCATCTGAGACGGAGTGATTGACGGATCGTCAAGTGTCTGGCCAGGCGCGAGAGGAGGATAGTGCGTGTGAATCATCGGCGGTCATTGCCTTTCCGTGTTAGAAAGAGGCCCGTGGGTGAATTCAGTGATGTTCGTTGGAGGCGGGGTCACTGTTCCTTCATCTAAAAATGGGCCTAAACAATAAGAAAAAAAGATTTTCTTTTATTACCGTATAGGATAGTTTAAATTACTTAATTAATAATTATTGATCCACTGAAGGCAGCACCTGTGCATCCCCGGCACCATCCCCCAGAAGGGGCTTCTGGGACTCGGATCTTTTCGTAAAGTGATTACCAAAACGGCAGAACCAGGGCCCTCGGTTCAAAATTCTGCTCCGGCTACGCGGTCCAGGTTATTCCTCGCTCGTCCACCAAACCCTTTACTGGCACATCCTTGGAGCCTACCGGGAGGCATTGGCTCCTTTGGAGGCTAAAACCTATCCCCAGAGTCATCACATCTGAGCTCAGGCCAGCCAACACCTTGTCGTAAAACCCTTTACCATAGCCAAGACGGTGACCGTCGGTTGCAAATGAGAGGCCGGGAACCAAGACAAGTTGTACGGGAGGCAAAATGAATGGAGCTTCCAAAGGCTCTTGGAGTCCCCAGGTACCAGGCCCGAGAGGACGGGTACCCCAGACCAAGACTGGAGGGGTGGTGGAAATGATTCGCGGGAAGTAATAGGTACAATTAGAGTTTGAATTCATGAGCGGCTGGAGATCCACCTCGGACCCCAGGGGCCAGAATGCGGCAATGGCTTGAATTGCCCGACCCTCACAAAAGGTTGCCACGTGATCACAGATCCGGACGGACCAGGAGGCCCTCTCCAAGGGATCGGCCGAATCGCGTAAACTCAAGTAATGCCGCCTCAGGGCGTACTTTTGAGATGCTCCATGTTCGAACATTTTAATGATTGCTCCATTAGGTGAGTTCGATACGGACAGGGTCGTAGTTTGCTGCTCTAAAATATGGACTAGAAAAATAAGAAAAAAAGATATCCATTACTTACCTTATAGGTAATTTAATTCTACTTAATGAACAGAGCAACCGCCGGCAATGTTCCATTTACGGGGAAAAGGCCTATGTCCAAGGCTCGGGCCGGGTCCATCACGAAGGGACGCAGGTGGGCTATGGGATGGGGCAGGTCCAGGGTCAGTTCCGGCCCCAGCACCGCCAGGTCCGGGGGGGGGTGGGCCAACGCCACCGGCCTTCCATGCCTTTCACCGCGATCAGGTCCAGGTCGAGGGTGCGGGGCGCGTTGCGGCCCTGGGAGCGGTCCCGTCCCAGGCGCAGTTCGGCACGCAACATGTCTTCCAGCAGAGCCGCGGGATCCGTTCCAGGCGTTACCAACAGCGCCACGGTGTTGATGTAGTCGGGGCCGCGACCGGAATCGTCGGAGGTTTCCAGCCACAGGGGGGAGGGTGAGACCACGCCAAGCAGGGCAAGTTGGACCTCCCTACCAAATCCCCTGCTCGAAACCCGGTGCAGATCTGCCTGCACCCGGAAGTCTCTTGTTCTGGATCGGCGTCGACCGTTCCCATTTGGCGCAGGTCCATGGCGTGCGCTGTGCCTTGTGTGACGGGCAACTCAAAGCTGAATTCAGCGCGGTTGTCAATGACTGTCATTTTTCGGGATTCCCAATGTGGGAAACGGTTCAGGAGCAAATATCCAACCCCAGGGCCTTGAGCAGATCCCCGATGAAATACAGGGAACCGCAAACCAGACGAGGGCCATCGGCTGACTCGCGAAGGCGCTGAACGGCGGTCCGGATGTCCAACACCTCCTGCCTGGTTCCCCAAAGCGCGCAGAGCGTATCTGCGCGGGCGTACCGGGAATTGTCCCCGCGCACCAGGGTTACCGAGGCTGGTTCCATGGCGCTCAATTCGGCCTGCATGCTGGCGAGGTCCTTGTCTCCCATGGCGCTGAAGAACAGATGGGGCCTTACCCCCGTGGCCCGAGCGTGAAGGGCCAGGGAGCGGGCGCCGTGGGGGTTGTGGGCGCCGTCCATGAAGACGTTGGGGAGACCGGGTACGGCCCACAGCCGGCCCGGCCAGGTGGTGCCCTCAATACCAGCCCATGCGGCCTCGGGATAAATGGGGAAGCCAAACCGACCAAGGCCCCTGAGCGCCTCCCAGGCAGTAGCGAGATTGTCCATCTGATGGCTGCCGGCCAATGGAATCCTGTGACCATCTACAAGACTATGGTCCCAGTTCAAGCTCTGCGCACGCAACCGGGGGGCCGGGTACACCACCGGCCGGCACTCCAACAATGGCCACACCCAGGTCGGATCCAGGCTGGGGCCAAGTATCAAAGGGAGGCCTTGGCGCGCAACGCAGAGCTTCTCTCGGCCTATTGCTGTCCGGGTTGGCCCCAGGTGCTGCATATGGTCCATTTCCACATTGGTGAGGATGGACAGCACCGGGTCGGAGGTGTTGGTGGCGTCCCAGCGTCCGCCCATGCCCACCTCCACCACGGCGATATCCACCCGCGCCTCACGGAAGACCAGGAAAGCGGCGGCGATCATCAGTTCGAAATAGGTGGCCCGGAGGCCCTGGCGCGCTTCCGCGGCGAAGACCTCGCTCAATCGGCGGTCAAGGACCGGCTCGGACAAGGAGGCACCGTCCACCCAGATCCTTTCGGCGGGAGAAACGAGATGGGGGGAACTGGTCCATCCGGTCCTCAGGCCACAAGCCCTCAAAGCGTGGGCCAGGAAGGCGCCGGTGGAACCCTTGCCGTTGGTTCCAGCCAGGAGTATGACTGGGAAGGCCTCCTGGGGTTGCCCCAGGGCCGCCAGGAGTTTCCTGGGATTCTCCAGTCCGCACTTGATTCCCCACAGACCTCGCTCCTCCAAGGCTCGCAAGTGTGGCATGTTAAGGTGGGTCAATGACTTCCCGCACGGATCCTGCCATCCAGGCCAGCCGTGATGATTTCCGATCGGAGACAGCCCGGCGTTCCCGAGCGTCATCTCAGGCTCTGGAAGCGTGGCTGGAGAAGAACTATTTGTAATCACACATATTCCTTTCCTAATATAATTAATAAAAATCAAATAGAAATCAATTCCGATAGTTCTATCTTGAGTTCAGCTTATGACTCAAAATACCAAGGCGATCGGATGAATGATCGCGACCCAAGTAGAAATTGAGCCAGGAGGAACTCTTGCGGCAGTCATGGTCGAGAGGGGGAATCTGGTACGCCCTCAACTGATGTTCGGCCCCGTGGCTCTTGAGCCTTTGGTATGCACGGACAAAAATGCACTTTCTATGGCCACGGCTGCCTTTAGGGTAAACTTCGCAATAGCCTTCGCAACTTCCACCACAAGGTCCATTGCGCTGGTTCTTGGGACATTGGCTCATGGGGCAGAGGTAAGCCAGATCAATAAGGGCGCAATCCCCGCAACACTCGCAATCATTGGTTACAACCTTGCAGAGGTGCTCGACCTTGGTGTAGGGGCCCTCAAGCTTCCCCCCGTCTACGAGCGTGGCAATGGCTTGCATCGGCTTGAAAAAAAGGCCGCCTGGCTCGAAGGCAGCATGGTGCAGGGAGCGAAATGCCTTATAGCTCATGGAGCTGGAAGGGCGATTCTTGGCTCGGTTCACAGGAACATCGGAATTGAGGCCAGTCCGGGAATCTCTCTCAAAATAGTAGAAACCATCACCATGAGGGAAATCGAACTCCGGCAGCAGGTCCTGCCAATTCGACGAAAGTTCCTCACCTCGCCCGAGCACAAACTCCAGATCCTCGTATGAGACACCATGGCCCCCAATATGGACGCCGGCGAACCCCATCCCTTTCATGAATGCATACATCTTTGCGGCCCTGTCCAGGGACCTGCTCTTCCCCCTGTCAGCAGCCTTGGACTCTCCCTCCAGGATCGAAACCAGTTTGCCAGTTGCGATACAACCCGGTAAACCACCGCGATTCATGAATTGGGCCGCCCCCAGGGGGAGGATGAAGATATTCCCCACCACAGGTACATCCCCATATCCCAAATGCCGAACCATCATCAAGAGTTCGTGGATTTTGCGAGCGTCGTAACCGAGTTGGGACACGATGAACCGTGCACCGGCTCTCAACTTCTTCTCGAGTTTGAAATATTGGGAGACGAGTTCCGCTTCTTCCGTCTTGAAGGGATTTGCGACCGCCCCAGCGAAGATGTGAGACGGATGAAGACGTGTGGAACCCCTGCCGGAGGTGATGACCAGGCCATTGTTCAGGTCCGAGACCAGGGTCAGGAGATGGATCGGGTCAAGATCGAAAACCGGCTTGGCTTGGCCCAGGAACCCGAAACAGTTATAGTCGCCCGTTATAGCTAATAAATTTTTTATCGAAGCTCGTTCCAAACCGTGAAGGATACCTTCCATTTGATTTCTGTTTTTATCCTTGCAGGTGAGGTGGATCAAGGGCTCAATGCCAAGCCTCGCAATCTCGACTCCCAGCATCTCAGCGGTCAGCGCGGGGTGCCCGCCAGGGCTGTCCGTGAGCGCCAAGGCATGAACTTTGCCCCCTTTGCCAGCCCGTTCCGCCAAGGCCAAGGTCAAATCTTGCACCTTTTCGCGGGCCCCGCGGCCAGACACCAATTCCCAGGTAACGCTGAACAAATCCTTGTCCAGCGCAGCCTGTTGAAATCTTCCAATGGGTTCCACTTGATGTTGTCCTTTTTAATCACCCACGATGTGCGCAGGACAACCTCTAAGGGAGGTTGCCCAGGAATGTCTGCCTTTCCTCCACATGGGTGGCCTCAGGGCCACCGCAGCCCATGAGAACAGATTTATCGTTCACCTCGAATATGCGTTCCACTCGCGCATTGATCTGGCAAGTGACCTCGTAGGGAATGGTGCCCAATGATTTCGCCAATTCACCTACCGTGATTTCCCCAGTGCCGCTGCGGCCGATGAGGACCACTTCGTCACCCACCTGAACTTCGGTTTCCGGGCCCAGGTTCACCATCGATTGATCCATGCAAACGCGCCCCACCACCGGGAAGGATTGGCCATGGATGAGCACCCGACCCCGGTTGGAAAAGAGCCGGTTGAACCCGTCGGCATAACCCACCGGGATCGTGGCGATATAGGTGTCCTCAGGAGCGGTCCAGGTCAGGCCGTACCCAACCCTGGTCCCCGCGGTCACTTTCTTGAGGAAAGAGACGCGGGTGAGGAAGGACAAGCCCGGGAGAAGAGGGATGGAACGGGGTGTACCCTGGTCCGGGTAGGATCCGTAGATCATGATCCCGGGCCGGACAAGGTCCATCCAAGCCGCTGGGTGTCCCAGGACGCCACCGGAATTGGAGCAATGAACGAACTCGATTTTCCGCCCCAGGCTTGCTTCAACCGCCCGCACAACTTCACTGAAACGTTGGACCTGTTCGCGCGTGTAGGTGGGGTCGCTGGAATCGCTGACTGGAAGATGTGTGAAAATGCCCTGGATCCGGAGCCTTGGACAGTGGTCCGCCAGGAAGGCAGCAAAGGACGGCGCGTCCAATGGCTGGACGCCGATGCGGGCCATGCCGGTATCAATGGCCATGTGCACGCTGGCGTGGACCTGCAGGGAGGCGCAAACGGCTTCAAGATCCATGGCGTTGTCTTGGTCGCAAACGGCGAGGGTGATGGAGGCTTTCACGGCGGCCTCCATCTCCTCTGGGAACGCAGGAGAGAGTTTGAGGATGGGCAATTCAATTCCTGCCTGACGAAGCTGGATGCCCTCCGGGACGGTGGCCACTCCAAGCCAATCCATTCCAGCCTGTTCAGCCATCTTGGAGACGGCCACAGCACCGTGGCCATAGGCATTGGCCTTCACGGCGATGAGAATTTTTCGCAAGGAGCCAACTGCCTTGCGGATGCCCATCAGGTTGGCCCTGATATTGTCCAGATGGACAACAACGTGAGTTTGGTAGAGCATCGATCTTTCTCCTATGTTCGTGGCGACCTTTGGATGTCTCGGCAAGGACATGAGGGTCTTGTCTTATCCCATGTGGTGGCCCTGACCTCCGGCGGGATCGCTGGCTGGTTTGGCGAAAGCCGGGAACCAACTGCCTTCTTCAAAACGGCATTGGTCCGGCAGCATGCCCCAATCCGTTCCGCTGAATTCCACAACCTGTCAGGTACCTCGGTGGATCACACAGCTTCCGGCAGTCTCAAAAAGTTCCAACTGGCACAGCGCTGGAAGGTCAGGTTTCAACTGATCCCAGATCCAATCGGCGAGATTTTCCGTCGTCGCCAGGGTGATCAGATCGTTGAGGAGTTTGTGGTCTAGGTTCAGAATGACTTTCTCCTGAACGATTTTGGAAAGATCGCTGAAATCAATGATCATGCCTGTTTCCGGATTGACCTTCCCTTCCAGAGATACGAACAATTTGTAGCTATGCCCGTGGAGCCTGCGGCACTTGCCGGGATGGTTCCAGATGAAATGGGCAGCCTCAAAGCCGTATTCCTTGCGCAAAATCATTTTTCACTCGTACAGGCCAACTGTTTGACCGCCTCATTTTGGGCTTCAGCAGCCTGGAGCGTATTGGCCATCAGGCCGGCAATGGTGAGCGGCCCCACCCCTCCGGGCACTGGCGTGATGGCTCCGGCCACGGCTGCGGCCTCGCCGAAACGGACGTCGCCGCAGAGCACGTTGCCCTTGGCCTTCAGGGTTTCCAGTTTCTTGGGGTCCGCCTGGAAGATCCGCTCGCCCAGGGCCAGGTCTTCGACCCGGTTGATGCCCACATCCACTACGGTTGCACCTGGTTTGATCCAGGAGCCTTCGACCAGACCGGGCTTGCCGACGGCCCCCACCAGAATGTCCGCCTCCCGGCAGATTCCAGGCAGATCCTGAGTCCGGCTGTGGGCGATGGTGACGGTGGCGTGCTCCTCGAGCAGCATCAGGCTGATGGGCTTCCCGACGATTTCGCTGCGGCCAAGCACAACGGCCCGCTTGCCCTTCAACGTGATGCCATAAGCCTTGAGCATACTGATGCAGGCGGAAGGAGTGCAGGGACGGAGCCCCGGCTGGCCCGCCATCAGCAATCCCTGATTGATGGGGTGCAGGCCGTCCACATCCTTTGCGGGGTCGATGCCTCGGAGCGCCTTTTTGGCATCAAGGCCGGCGGGCAGGGGCAGCTGTACCAGAATGCCATCCACCTCCTTGTCGAAGTTAAGGCTGCTGATCAAGGTTTCGAGCCCCTCCTGGCTCGTCCTGGCGGGGATTCTGTGTTCCAGGGAGCGGATCCCGGTCCTGGCGCAGGCGGCAATTTTGCCGTTCACATAGACTTGGCTGGCGGGGGCATCGCCGACCAGGACCACGGCCAGGCATGGCGGTCGAAGTCCCCGGGCAACGCGGAGCTTCACTCCGGCCTCGACCTCGTCCAGCATCCGGTTAGCATGTGTCTTCCCATCTAAAATGGCAGCCATCTTAACTCCTGATTTGGTCAAGTTGAGTCCTTAAAATTGAGGGGGGAACCTATCCGGCCTGACCCGTTCACCTTGGGTTGGCTCGGCATTCAGCTCCCCCCAAATCAATGGTCAGGCTTTGATTGCGCTGGCCTCGATGCGGTCCAGATACAGGGGATATTTCTGGCAGAGGTGGGCCACTTGCGCTCTCACCTCCCTCAAGCACGTCTCATTCCCGTCCTTGAGAACTCTGGCGATCATCGCTCCGAGAAGTGCGAAATCGTCCTTGTCGAACCCTCTGCCGGTCATGGCAGCGCTTCCCATCCGGAGCCCGCTGGCGATGGTTGGTTTCTCCTTGTCGAACGGGATCATGTTCTTGTTTGCGGCGATGCCTACCTTCGCCAGCTGCTCCTCCGCTTCCACTCCGGTGAGGCCGCTCTTGCGGACATTCAAAAGCATCAGATGATTGTCGGTCCCGCCGCTGACCAGATGGAACCCTTCTTTGGTCAAGGTTTCCGCGAGGATCCTGGCATTCTGGACGACCCCTTCCTGATAGCGGACAAACTCCTTGGTCATGGCAAGCTTGAACGTCAGCGCCTTCGCAGCGAGATTCTGCAGGATGGGGCCACCCTGGATGCCGGGGAAAATGGCCTTGTCGATCTTGCCAGCGAATTCTTCCTTGCAGAGGATGATGCCGCCCCTGGCGCCGCGCAGCGTCTTGGTTGTGGTGGAGGTCACGAAATGCGCGTGGGGGACTGGGCTCGGGTGCAGACCTGCCGCTACCAGTCCTGCAATGTGGGCCATGTCCACCATGAGATAGGCCCCGACTTCGTCCGCGATCTTCCTGAAGGCGCTGTAGTCGATCGTTCTCGGATAAGCGCTTCCTCCCGCGACGATGATCTTGGGCTTTTCCTGGGCGGCCATGTCGGCGATTGCCTGGTAGTCCAGACGCTCCGTTTCGGGATTCACTCCGTATGAGACGCCACGGTATACCTTGCCCGTCAGACTCACTTTGCTGCCGTGGGAAAGGTGACCGCCATGGCTGAGGTTCATCGCTAGAATGGTGTCGCCCGGCTGGAGGACAGCCGCGTAGACACCCATGTTCGCGTTGACGCCGGAGTGGGGCTGGACATTCGCATGGTCCGCCTGGAAAAGGGTCTTCGCCCGCTCGATCGCGAGGCTTTCGATCTCATCGATTACTTCGCACCCGCCGTGATAGCGATTCCCTGGGTATCCTTCCGCGTACTTGTTGGTCAGCCAGGAACCCTGGACTTCCATGACGCTCTGGGGCACGAAATTCTCTGAAGCAATCAGTTCAATGGTTTCGTTCTGCCTCACAAGCTCCCTTCGCAGCATGAGGGCCAAAACTTCATCAACAATCAACAGGTTTCCGAGCATGTTAATTTCTCCAATTTACTTGATGTGGTTGGGTTGTTGTGGTTTTTTGGACGCAATTTGTCCGACTGAAGGAATCAGCTAAGACAGGCCGGTGATGTTGCCATCCGCGTCAATGTCGACAATCTCGGCATTGGGGACCTTGGGCAGACCGGGCATGGTCATGATGTCTCCGGTGAGCACCACGACAAATCCAGCCCCGGCCGAAAGCGTGACGTCGCGGATCGGCACGTCAAAATGCCTGGGCCTGCCACGCAGGAGGGGGTCCGTAGAGAATGAATATTGGGTCTTGGCAATGCAGATCGGCAGCTTGCCGTACCCAGCATCCTCCAGGGCCTTGAACTTGTTGCGGACCTTCACGTCAGCGATGATTTGGCTGGCACCATAGATGCGTTCAGCGACCGTGCGCGTCTTCTCCCAGAGGGTGAGATCGTCCGTGTAGGTGAATTGGAGTTGGGCCTCGGCACTTGTGGCCAGGTGGACCACCTCCTTGGCCAGATCCAGTGCGCCCGCACCGCCATCGGCCCAGTGAGTGCCGCGGATGGCCTTCACGTGGACCCCGGCGCACCCGGTCTGGACTGCAGCAACTTCTTCGTCGGTATCGTTGGTGAAGTGGTTGATGCAGACCACTACCGGCAGCCCCCAGGCTTTGATGTTTTCGATGTGTTTGAAGAGGTTTGCCATGCCCTTTTCGACAGCCGCCACGTCCGGGAGGGACAGGCACTCCTTGGGCACACCGCCATGCATCTTCAAGGCCCGGATGGTGGCCACCAGCACCACGACGTCCGGGGACAGGCCAGCCTGACGGCACTTGATGTCGATGAATTTCTCGGCACCCAGATCGGCACCAAACCCTGCCTCTGTGACGACGTATTCCCCGAGCCGCAAGGCCAGTTTCGTGGCGATGACACTGTTGCAGCCATGCGCGATATTGGCGAAGGGGCCCCCGTGCACAATGGCGGGGTTGTTCTCCAAGGTCTGCACCAGATTGGGCTTGAGGGCCTCCTTCAGCAGAACCGCCATGGCCCCATGGACCTTCAACTGCGAAGCGACAACAGGCTTCTTGTCATAGGTGTAGGCAATCACCATCCTGCCCAGGCGTTCCTTCAGTTCCGTCAATGACTCGGAAAGACAGAACACAGCCATGACCTCAGAGGCCACCGTGATGTCAAAGCCACTCTCCCTGGGAACGCCGTTGGAGGTGCCACCCATTCCGACGACCAGTTGGCGAAGCGCACGATCGTTCATGTCCATGACGCGTTTCCAGATGATTCGCGTGGGATCGATACGCAGGGCGTTACCGCTGGCCAGGTGGTTGTCGATGCAGGCCGCGAGAAGGTTGTGGGCGACGCCGATGGCGTGGAAATCGCCGGTGAAGTGGAGATTGATATCCTCCATGGGCACCACCTGGGCATAGCCGCCCCCCGCCGCTCCGCCCTTGACCCCGAAGCAAGGTCCCAGTGAGGGCTCCCGAAGGCAGGTGATCGCATTCTTGCCCAGGAGGTTGAGAGCGTCGGCCACACCGATGGTGGTGGTGGTCTTTCCTTCCCCTGCCGGTGTGGGGCTGATGGCCGTGGTCAGGATGAGCTTCCCGATCGGGCGCTCCTGGATCTGGTTGTAGAAATCCAGGGATACCTTGGCCTTGTCCTTGCCGTAAGGTTCCAGGCATTCATCGGGAATGCCGAGTTTATCGGCGATTTTCTGGATGGGCAGTTTCTGGGCTGCCCGCGCGATTTCGATATCGGGTGGCACGATCTTCGAGGTTGGTAATGCAGTGGCCATGAAGGATCTCCTTGAAATGGGCCGTTAATGGATGGGGTGGGAGGTTGGGAAAGAAACTGTGGTTAAATTTCGTTATTTAGGCAAAAACGATATATTTTTTACAATTTGCGGTATACGTTTGCGGCATCGAGCGGTTTTTGTGGGAACAAGCAGGCTCAAAAAAATCCTTGGAGCGCCTCGGACACACACCAAGCAAACGGACACCAAAGCGGCCATTTGCTTTTGATTACTAAATAAATATTTCATTATTTTCCTCGAAGAATACGTTTCCCCGGCCGACTAAACGTCCCCTTAACTCATGTAGAGAAACCACTTCTTGACTTGGTTCTGCCCTACGCGAGGATTGACTTTTGCTTCGCTTAGGTAAATATGGGAGGTAGGAAAAGAAAAAAAAAGATGTTCTTTTTTAACGGTATAGGCAAGATTAACTTACCATTTGATCAGCCTCGGCCCTTTGAGGAGGGAACATGTTGAACCTTGGTCGGCTCCATCTTCTTCATGAACTCTCGGTCCTTGGAACCATTTCGGCTGTCGCTGAAGCGGTTCATTTGACGAGGCCGGCAGTGTCGCAGCAGCTTTCCCAGTTGGAAGAAGACCTGGATACGGTATTGATCGAGCGCCATGGGCGAGGGGTTCAGTTGACACCCGCTGGAATGCGCCTGGTTGCAAGGGCCACAAGTCTGTTCGAACTTGTTGAAAGCATAGAAGCGGAGGTAGCTGCTGCGAACGTCGCGGTTAGCGGCGAAATCCGGATGTCGGCTTTCGGCTCGCTTGCGGTCAGCATCGTGCCGCGAGCGTTAACCCTATTGCTCGAGAAGCATCCGCTGTTGAACGCAGTATTCACGGAGCTGGAACCATCTGAAGGATTGCGAGCTGTGGCCGCAAAGCAGGTTGACCTGGCCATCGTCGATGATCTTGTGGACTCTGAAGACTTCGCCAACGTCCTCGAATATCAACCCTTGTGTGTTGACAATCTGGTGGCGGTGGTATCAGCCCAGCACAAGCTTGCGAGCCATAAAGTATTGCATTTGCCAGAGTTAGCGAAGGAGCGATGGGCCATGGATCAATCGGCTGTCGCCTACTACATGTTTCTACTGAACACATGTCACGCCGTAGGATTCAAGCCGAAAATGAACTCCAGCAGCCGCAACGATGCAGTGTCATTGGAAATGGTCAGGGCCGGCTTGGCTGTGACCGTCCTGCCTCGGTTGTCACTTTGGCGTTTGGAGGGGGACCCCGACTTTTCCATCATTCCGATCGAGCCGATTCTCAACCGCCGGGTATTCGTCGCGTTGTTCAAAGGAACAGCCAAGCGCCCAGTGACTGCCGCAGTCCTCGATGCACTTCGGCTAGCGGCCGTCAACGTCCATTGAGTGGGCTTCTAACCCTGGAACTCACTGCCAAACGCATGCATGGTACTCGCCATGCATGCCACAAGTTTGTTGGCACTTGTGGGTAATTGCCGGCCTCGGCGGATGATGAGCTGCGCCTGGGCTCTTGCGAACAAACTGTCCAAGACCTCCACCGGGTGCATGTGCCCGGCGGCAATGGTCCGGCGGGCCGCAAATGTGGGCAAGAACGTGACCCCGAGCCCTGCGACAACGAATTCCATCAAAGCGCCCAGGGAATTGCTGGTCATGCGCGGCGACAGTCGAACCTGCGCCGTCTCCGCAGCCAAGTCCACCAACTGCCGAATCCCGAATGCGTCATCCAGCAGGGCCAAGGGATAGATCTCGACCTCGGCCATAGTGACGGGCCCACCGCGCAGCAGCAGGGGGTGCCCGGATGGCACCATCAAGCGCAAAGGCTGCGGCCAAACGGCGCGGTATTGGATGCGCGGGTCCGGAGGCGGATCGTAGATGAGGCCCGCATGCACTTCGCCTTCCGCCACAAGGTGCAGAATGTCGTTGCCGGAAGCCACATGCTGGTGGATGACGATGCCGGGATACTCCCGGCAGAAGGACGAGAGCGCAGTATCGTAAAGATCTTCGATGAACCCCTCACCCAGGGCCAGATCAATGCTTCCCCATTGCAGGCCTTTGAGTTCGTTCAGGCGCGTCAGGGTATCTTCGCGTTGCGCACGCAGCCAACGGTAGTGCTGCAACAGCAATTGACCAGCCTCGGTAAGGCGCACCCCCCTTCCCGCACGCTCCAGAAGCACCGTTCCCGCCTCCTCCACCAGCTGCGCCAAGGTCCGGCTAATCGTGGCCGGATCCATGCCCAGATGATCAGCCGCAACTCTTACACCGCCTTGCTCGGCAACAGCGTCAAGAAAATGCAAGGCGCGTTCGTTCAAAGGAATATGCATACCCAGCTCATTCTAAAAGCGTGGCCTCCCAGGCACCGTCGAGGAAGCATGGACAACTGTTGATTTTTTTGCAACAACATTTTTTTTTATTGTCATTGTTCCCTTGGATTGGGGTGGTCTATCGTCGGTCATCCCCAATCCATCGTGGTTTCCAAGCAGGAGGGAGCCCGTGATCGTGCAGCAGTCTGCCAACATCAAAGACCGTTGGGCTTTGCATGAAATCCCAGAGTCAGGCTGCGGAATACCGCGTGCTGTTGATTGTGATGAGGAACCTTTGGCCAGCATGGAGCTGGCACCCCAAAAAAATTTGCGATGGACTGGTCGTGGAGATCGGCTCCAAGGGAGCTTTGTCGGCCCGGTAGGCGGGCATGGATGGCCTTCCGGTCCAGGAGGAAACAGGGGCGGATCATGCTCGGAACCTTTTCGCAACCATCATCGCCGAGTTTCTCGTTTGTCCGTGGGGGCCTTCCCGCAATATTTTGGCACATTTATTGTGAACAGATTAAAAGAGAAAACGTTAATTGTACTGGAAAACTCAATTATTTAAAATCAATTCCCATGAATGGATCTGAATGTAGGTCCTCTAGAAATGCATCCACGGAGCTTACCCCTCTAAAAAACCCAATAGTGCGCGATCGCACTCATTACCTGAAGGAGGAAATGTGAAAAAAACATTCACGATCCATGGGGTAGCCACAATCTTCGTGTTTGGGCTACTTGGGGCGCCAAGTATTGCGGCGGATGACATCAAGATCGGCGTCATGGCGCCCTTGACCGGAAACGTCGCTTACTGGGGAAATAATGTTCTTCTTGGGGCGCAGATGGCTGCTGACGAAATCAACTCGTCTGGAGGCGTCAATGGCTCGAAGATCCAGTTGGTCTCGCTGGACACCGCAGGCGACAAGGCCCAGGCGGTCAGCGTGATCAAGAAGCTGATCGATAGCGGCGTGCTGGTGATCGTGGGAACTCCCACCAGCGGCGAAACCTTTGCCGTTGGCCCAATCGCCAATCAGGCCAAGGTGGTCTACATCTCACCTGGAGCCACTGCGGCTGGGGTTGGCAAGATCGGCCCCTTCGTCTTCAAGAACACCCTGGATGATACGGTCGGAGCGCCACTGGCCGTGCAGTACATGGTCCAGGAAAGAAAGATCAAGCGGGCCGCCTTAGTCTTCTCCAACAACAACGACTATGCCGTCGGTCTGAACAAGATCTGGACCGAGGCCTTGAAGAAAAACAGTATCCAGTTGGTCGCGTCGGTCTCCTACTCTGATGGAGACACCGATTTCAGCGCCCAGGTCACAAAGTTGAAGGAAGCCAATCCGGATGCCGTCTTCCTATCGGGCGTCGCAGCCGAAGGCGGCCTTCTTATCCGTCAGGCCAAGCAGCAGGGACTGAATGCGCCGTTCGTGAGTGGTGACGGCCTCGAGGACGCCACTTTGTTCAAACTGGCCGGCCCCGCAGCGAACGGCACCATCCTCTACACCGGGTACAGCACCAAGAACCCCGCCCAGCATTCGCAAACCTTCGTGACGGCATTCACAAAGAAATTCGGCAAGGAGCCCCAGATAAACAACGCCCTCGCGTATGACGTGGTGAAAATCTATGCCGCGGCGATCCTGAAGGCCGGGAAGAATTCCGACGGCATTCGCCGTGCGATCACCGAGATCCAGAAATTCCCGGGCGTCTCCGGAACCACGACCTTCAACACCAAGACCGGCGATGCGGTGAAACCTGCCTTCCTGGAAGAGGTTCGCGCAGAGAAATTTGAATTGATCAAAGTCCTGGAATAGACGCAAAACCAAAGGACGGTGTGAGAATGTTCGCCCAGCAGCTGGTCAATGGCCTGATCCTCGGCAGCGTGTATGCCCTCATCGCTCTGGGCTACACGATGGTTTACGGCATCCTGTTCTTCATCAATTTCGCCCATGGCGATATCTACATGGTGGGGGCCTTCGTGGCGCTCTGGATGGCGACCTTCGCGGGCAGGGCCGGGTTTCTGCCGATCCTGGTCCTGAGCATGCTCGGGGCAGCGCTGCTGGGCATCACGGTTGAGCGCTTTGCGTACCGCCCTTTGCGCAAGGCGCCCCGCCTCGCCCCCCTACTGAGCGCACTGGGCGTCTCGATCCTGCTGGAAAACCTTTTCATCAAGATCCAGGGGCCGCAGTACCGGGCCTTTCCGGCGCATTTCTTCTCCGATACCCGCTTCACCGTGGGCACAATCCAGATCACTTTTCTGCAGTTGGTCATATTTTGTACCACGGCGGCCCTGACCCTCGGGCTGACCCTGTTCATCCGGAAGACCAGGTGGGGAAAGGCGATCCGGGCCACCTCCGAGAACCGCACGGCGGCTGGCCTCATGGGCATCGACGTAAACAAGAGCATCGCCCTGACATTCTTCATCGGGTCCCTGCTGGCTGGGGCCGCTGGAACCCTCATCGGCCTTTACTTCAACGCCGTTTTTCCCCTGATGGGCTGGATGCCCGGGATGAAGGGCTTCATAGCTGCTGTCCTTGGAGGAATCGGCAATTTGCCTGGAGCCGTGCTCGGTGGAGTGATCCTGGGCATCGCCGAAGTCATGACCGTGGGCTATCTCTCGTCGAGCTACCGGGATGCGGTGGCCTTCGCCATCCTGATTGCCATTCTCCTGTTCAAACCGGACGGCATTCTAGGCAAACCGTACAAGGGGAACCTCTAGGAGCGCAACTATGGACGCCTATACCCTCCAGATCGTGATGCTGCTGGGTATCAACCTGATCCTGAGTTTGGGTCTGCACGTCGTGACCGGAGAAACCGGCATGCTTTCGGTCGGCACTGCCGCGTTCATGGCCATCGGCGCCTACACGGCCACTATCCTGCACATGCAGGCATCCTTCCCGTTCTGGGCCGCTGTGTTGGCCGGAGGCGTCATGGCCGGGTTGCTGGGCATCATCGCCGGCCTACCCTGCCTGATCCTGCAAGGGGATTATCTTCTAATGGCGACCTTTGGTTTTGCCGAAGTGACCCGAGTCATTTTTCTCAACCTGGACATCACCAACGGGGCGCTGGGCATCTCCGGCATCCCGCCGTTGGCGACCCCCTCCAACATCTATGTGGTGGTGGGGGCGGTGCTGGTTCTGACCCTCCTGCTTTCCTATAGCAAGATCGGCCGGGCCTGGCGGGCGATCCGCGAGGACGAGACCGCCGCGGCGGCCATGGGTATTCCGACCACGTTCTATAAGACCCTGGCATTCGCTGTGGGTTCGGCGTTCTGCGGGCTGGCCGGCGCGCTCTACGCGTTCCTGATCGGGTTCATCAGCCCGAACGATTTCAGCGTAATGCTGGCCTTCCTGATCTACCTCAACCTGGTCCTGGGCGGACTCGGCCGGATCGACGGGGCGATCATCGGCACCGTGCTGTTGACGGTGTTGCCAGAGGCCCTGCGCTTCGCTGAGTCCTACCGGATGATCCTTTTTGGCCTGGCCCTGGTGTTGCTCGTGATCTTCCGGCCCGAGGGGATTCTCGGCAACTTCAGCCTCTGGCGGGCGCTGTCGGCAAGGCAGCGCAGGGGGGAGGGTGGCATCTGATGGCCACGCTGCTTGAAATCGACCATGTCACCATGTGTTTCGGGGGCCTCTGCGCCCTGGAGGATGTTTCCTTCACCGTGGACCAGGGGGAGATCATCGGCCTGATCGGCCCGAACGGGGCTGGCAAGACGACGATTTTCAACGTCATCACTGGCTTCCACCAGCCCACCGAAGGCAAGGTGCGATTCAAGAACCGCGAGATTCAGGGGCTGGGTTCCCACAGGATCACTGGGACCGGGATCTGCCGGACCTTCCAGACCATACGCCTGTTCTCCAGGCTCTCGGTGCTGGAGAATGTCCTGATCGGCACCCACCGCTGGTCTCCAGTGAACTGGCTTGAGCCGATGCAGCGTCTGTTCAGGGGCGGGCGCTACAGCGATGCAGGCCTTGAGAGGGCGAGGCTGGAGTTGGAGATGGTCGGCCTCTGGGACCGGGCGGGGGAGACCGTCGGTAATCTGCCGTACGGGGATCAGCGCCGGGTGGAACTGGCTCGGGCCATGGCCTCAAAACCGGAACTGCTGCTGTTGGATGAACCTGCCGCCGGGATGAATCCCCAAGAGAGTGGGCATTTGCGGGAAATCATCCTGAAAGTCCTGAAACGGGACGTGAGCGTCTTGCTCATTGAACACCAGATGAAGCTCGTGATGGGTATTTCCCATCGGGTCGTGGTGCTGAACTACGGCGCCAAGATCGCCGATGGCACGCCTGAGGCCGTGCAGAGAGACGAACAAGTCATCCAAGCCTACCTGGGGGACACGGGACATGCCCTTGCTCGAGATTAAGGAAATGAGTGCCCAGTACGGGAAGATTCAGGCCGTACGCCAGATAAGCTTCAGTGTGGAAGCGGGCGAATTCGTAACCATCATCGGCGCTAACGGTGCGGGTAAGTCCACCACGCTCCGGACCCTGTCCGGGATCATGAAGCCGTCCGCGGGGAGGATACGCTTTGCAGGGGAGGACATCACCGGCCTCCCATCCCATGCCGTAGTCAAAAGGGGGATGTCCCATGTGCCGGAAGGGCGCCAGGTTTTCACCCGGATGACAGTTCGGGAGAACTTGGAGATGGGGGCCTTCCTGGACCCCGATCCGCAGCGGCTTGCCGCCAACCTGAATAAATCGTTCGAAATGTTTCCCCGCTTGGCAGAACGGGAGAGCCAGAAGGCGGGCACCCTTAGTGGCGGTGAGCAGCAGATGCTGGCCATGGCACGGGGGCTCATGAGTCATCCCAAGCTGCTGCTGCTCGACGAGCCGTCCATGGGCCTTGCGCCCAAGCTGGTTGCCCAGATCTTCGAAGTCGTGGCCGAGATCAACCGGATGGGATGCACAATCCTGTTGGTGGAGCAGAACGCCAACATGGCGCTGCAAGTGGCCAGCCGGGCCTTTGTGCTCGAGTCGGGCAGCATCGTGCTGGAAGGCCCCGCCGAGGAACTCCGACAAGATGAGAGGGTGCGCAAGGCATATCTCGGAATTGAATAATTAATTGACGCTTGTGAACAAGCACCGCCGCAGTAGGCGTGAAGTTTCCGATGAAATCCCGCTCATGGCAATGGGACGAATGCCGTCTCTGCTCGAAGCGGATCATGGTCATCGCAGGGAGAGGAGATGTCCCATAAGGGTGAAGGTCAAAACGGAGGTACTGATTCATAGTCAGGGGTGCCGTCTTTTGGGTAGGCTCTTCACGGCCTGGGGGGAAGGTCCGAAACCCTCGGTGCTGATGCTCCACGGCCTGCCCGGGATTGAGCTGAACTTCGATATCGCCTTGGAACTTCGCGACCACGGATGGAACTGCCTTATCATGCATTACCGCGGCTGTGGCGGGAGTGATGGCAGCTACGACATCCGGAAACTCCCCGATGACGCCACCGCGGCCGTGGATGAACTGGCGTCAGGAAGACATCCGCAAGTTGACCCCGAACGTATCGTGCTCATCGGCCATAGCATGGGTGGATGGGCCGCATTGCAAACGGCTTCCTCCGATCCGCGAGTCAAAGCCTTGGCGGTATTGGGTGCCCCATCCGATCCCCGGTCCTTGCCCTTTGACAATCTTGAATCCGCACGCGAGATCACTGATTTTCTCCAAGGTATCACCCCCGAAGGATTCATTTCGCAATGGAGAGCGTTGGAGGCGCTTCCTTCCTGTTTGAATTTGGTTGGGAGGATCGCTCCTCGCCCCTTGCTCATCATTCACGGAGTAGCTGACGCGGTCGTGCCTCTTGCCCAAGCAAAAGCCCTATACCAACGAGCCGGTGAGCCTCGCGAACTGGTCACCCACACCGTGGCCAACCACGATTTTTCGAAGCACCGTCCATGGCTCCGGGCATTCCTGCTTTCATGGCTTTCCGGCTTGGAGACCCAGACCGGAAGTAAACAGAAGGAATTCTCATGATTGTCGGGCCCCCATGAGTCAATAGTGTTATATTTTGTCCCTAAATTGGTAATTGAAAAAACGGTTTTTTGTGCATGCTAATAATCTCGGGATTCAGTGCTAAATTCATTAATAAACTGGTGATTTAATGGATATTTTGAAAAATTTATAGAAATTAAATTAATTTCAAAAATTTAATATTTTATATAGAATCGTAAGTTTTTATTTCCCATGCTGTAAGAATAAACGTTCAATTAATTACTGGCAACGCCATTTAGGCTCCCGGTAGAGTAGAAACAATCGACCAGTGCGATTCTGACTCCCTCACCCCCTATCCTCCACCAGAAGAAGATCTCGTGACTGCAAATAGGTAGCTTTCAGCCACAGCGTTGATGGCCTACCTTGTGACCCTTCCGGCCAGGGCGAAATTCACGGTCGGCATCATGCTTCCAAACCTGCGAGTGGACTTGGTTAAACAGGAGTGCAGGCGGATGCATCCAGGGATCAACAATTTCATGTAAGGGGTACATTGCGCCATGAATACGAAATTATTTTCCGTAATTACAGTCATCGGCCCGGATCGTATCGGGATCGCTGAAGACATCGCCAGGCTTGTGACCAGTCATGGCGGAAACATCGAGGAGAGTAAAATGGCCGTGCTGGGCGGCGAATTCGCCGCTATTGTGCTCATGTCCATGCCCGCGGCCTCCCTGGATGACTTCGGGTTGGTGTTGGAAAGCGAAGGACGCAAACTCAACCTCCATTTCCATCTCAAGGGCACCACCCAACCCCAGCCAATGACTTCGGGCACCATTTACCTGCTCGAGACCATCAGCCTCGATAGTCCCGGGATCGTCCAAGCAGTCACAGCGGTCCTCAATAAACACGGCATCAATATCGAAGAACTGGAGACCGAGACCCAACCAGCTCCCTGGTCCGGGACGCCGACATTCCACATGCGAGCCACCGTGATTCTGGGCAACGAGGCCACCGTGTCGCTGCTCAAAGGCGATCTCAACAGGCTCGAAGGGGAGAAGGATCTGGAGATCAGCCTCGTCGCGCAAGCCAACTATGATGCACTTTCGGCAAATGCAAAATGATCCAAGGAAAGGCCATTGCCTTCAGGCTGGCCAGGGCCGCCCTCCCACGGCCTGGATCGACTCGGGCCGCCCCATGACGCCCAGGTAGCTATGCAACTTTTGGGCATCGAGGATCCGCACCACCGGAAACATATTCTTGATAAGGCCCAAGTCGGCGAGCAGACGAAGCGCACGGTTGAAGGCCCTCCGACTGATACCGACACGCTGGGCCAAATCCTCCTGCGTCTCGCCGAATTCCACCAGGTTGCGGTGGGGGTTGCGCTCCTGGTATTCCAAAATGAGATGGGCGACCCGTTCGGGGATGCTCTGGAGGCTGATGGTCTCCAACAAGGCAATGAGTTGGCGGATTCTGGCGGCCAGGTACTGGCTGGCCCAGGCGGTCACCGTGGGGTTTCGGGCCGCCAGGAGCAGCAGTCTGGACGCGCGGAATCAGCCAGCATTCGGTATGGCCCAGGGCCTGTGCCCCGGAATACGCCATGCCCTCGCCAAAGGCCTCCTCCACGCCGGCGCATGCGCCAACCGGGAGGAAGTCCACCACCTGGACCTTGCCACGGCCGTCAGTCTGGAATACCTTGAGCCCACCCTCGACCACCACCAGCATTCCCGGCATGGCGCCGCCCTGGGTGAACACCGTCTCGGCGTCCCTGTAGGTTCGAAGTTCGCTAACGTTGAGGAGTTCCCGGGTTACAGCCGATGGAAGCCCGGCCACGAATCCGATCTCTCCCCAACTCATCACAGCCTGCCTCATAAGGGTTGCTCCAACCGACCCTGGTCTCGCCGGATGTTGACGGGAACACTTTTCGCCGCTATCCGATCCAGGTCATTGAGAACGATGGGCCTCTCCTATTCAAATCACGAGCTTGTTAGACTCCGCCCATTGCATGCCGCCGTGGCATGAAGGACGCCCGGGAGGCCAGCGGCCTCAGAGTGACCAGCGGCGGCCTGCCCACGGCGTGGATTGGGTCGGGCCGCCCCATGCCGCCCACGTAGCAGCGCAACTTCTGGACATCGACGATCCGCACCACCGGGAACATGTTCTTGATGAGGCCCAGGTCGGCCAGGAGCCGCAGCGCGCGGCTGAAACCTTCGCGACTGGCGCCGATGCGCTGGGACGAGTTCTCCTGGTTCTCCCGGAATTCCACCAGGAGGCGCTCGGGGATGCCCCCCTGGTGTTCCAGGATGAGTTGGGCGACCCGCTCGGCAACACTGTGCAGGCTGAGGGTCTCCACCAGGGAGATGAGTCGGCGGGTCCTTGCGGCCAGGTGCTGGCTGGCCCAGGTGGCCACCGTGGGGTTCCGTGCCGCCAGGAGCCGCAGCGGCAGGGGCGGTACCAGCCTGCACCTGGTACGGCCCAGGGCCTGCGCCCCGGAGGCCGCCACTCCCTCATCGAAGGCCTCATCCACACCTGCGCAGTCGCCCGAGTGGAGGAATTCCAACACCTGAACCTTACCGCGGCGATCGGTCTGGAACACCTTGAGCCCGCCCTCGACCACCACCAGCAGCCCTGGCATGGCATCGCCCTGGCTGAACGCTGGCTCGCCGTCCCTGTAGGTCCTCATTTCGCTCATTGCGAGGAGTTCCCGGGTTTCCGCAGGGGGCAGCCCGGCCACAATGTCGGTCTCTCCCAAACTCATCAATGCCCGCTTCATCGGTGTTCCTCCAACTGTCTAGGGGTTGGCTCGCAGGTGGCGGGAAGGTGGGGGCCCCGTCTCAGAACTGAAGCGCCTCGGTGCTTTCATTGAGCGCCAAGGTGGAAGCCAGCCCGGCGCTCAAGGTCTCGGAAACCGCGTCGAAGTAGCCGGTGCCCGCTTCCCGCTGATGCCTCGTGGCCGTGTAGCCCATGGCCTCGGCGTCGAATTCCGCGGTCTGGAGCCTGGCGTAGGCGGTCATGCCTCCCTGGCGGTAGGCGTCGGCCAGTTCGAACATGCTGTGGTTGAGGGAGTGGAAACCGGCCAGGGTGATGAACTGGAAGCGGTAGCCCAGCCTCCCCAACTCCTGCTGGAAGCCGGCGATCTCTTTGTCGGTGAGGTTCTTCCTCCAGTTGAAGGATGGCGAGCAGTTGTAGGCCAGCAGCTTGCCCGGGTAGACCGCTTGGACAGCCCGGGCGAATTCGGCGGCCTGGGCCAGGTCGGGATTGCTGGTCTCGCACCAGAGCATGTCAGCGTAAGGCGCGTAGGCCAGGGCCCGGGCGATGGCGCATTCCAGCCCGCCGCGGATGCGGAAGAAGCCCTCAGGGGTTCGCTCGCCGGTGATGAAGGGTTGGTCTCTCTCGTCAATATCAGACGTGAGCAGCTGGGCGGATTCTGCGTCGGTGCGCGCGATGAGGATGGTCGGCACGTCCAGCACGTCGGCCGCAAGGCGTGCGGCGACGAGGGTGCGTATGAACTGGCCAGTGGGCAAAAGCACCTTGCCCCCCAGGTGGCCGCATTTTTTCTCGCTGCTCAGCTGGTCCTCGAAGTGCACCGCCGCCGCGCCCGCCTCGATCATTGACTTCATGAGTTCGAAGGCGTTGAGTGGGCCGCCAAAGCCTGCCTCAGCGTCGGCCACGATGGGTACCATCCAGTCGCGTGACAATTTCCCTTCGGCGCTCTCGATCTGGTCGGCACGCTGGAGGGCTCCGTTGATGCGCTTGACCAGGGAGGGGACCGAATTGGCCGGATACAGGCTCTGGTCGGGGTAAGTCTGACCCGAGAGGTTGGCGTCCGCTGCCACCTGCCAGCCCGAGCAGTAGACGGCCTTGAGGCCCGCTCTGGCCATCTGCACGGCTTGGCCGCCGGTCAAAGCGCCCAAGGCTGGTATGAAATTATCATTAGTAAAGGACTCCCACAAGCGCTTGGCGCCACGTTGGGCCAGGGTATGGGCCACAATGACTGAGCCCCGCAGTCGACTGACCTGCTGGGAGGTATAAGGGCGGAAGGTGCCTTGCCATCTGGATTCGAAGGGGGCGGTCACTGGAGAACTCCGGATCGGTGGACTGGGGAAGGATGAGGTGTCTGGAAGGTTCAGTTGAAAATCGCGCTTAGTAATTAATAATTTTAGGTGGTAAGAACGGAAATACAGATGAGTTGGGATTTCTTCGCTCAAGGTCTGGCATACTGTTCGCTGAGTTAAAGGTATGGGCAAAAAAACAAGAAAAAAAGATGTTCCTTTTTGACGGTATAGGGAAATAATAATTACATTTTAAAATATTTATATTATTTTTAAATACATTGTACCTTTGGCCCTCCCGCCCTCCGGATCCCAGGCCTCCACTTACCCCAACCTCGACAGTATTCATTTGCAACCGGACACTCGAGGTGCCGCTGGAACCCATGGCCCGTCCAGACGCACTCCGGTCCAAGGCCTGAAATGCTCGATTTGCGACCCTTCGGACCGTTCTCGGCTCCCGGCGGCGATGGTGGATCAGGGGATCTGTGATCCGGGGCGCACCTTAATCAACTCATACTATTCTAGCAGTTCGATTGGGCCAAGATGCCCTCTGCGCAAAAGCATTCGTCCAACGCAGACCTTCGATGGCCCAGCTACACAGAACCATATTCAACGCTCATGTGGAGGCTTAGATCAACAGAAAAGGTAAGAAGAACTTTCGCAATACGTAAATTAATACATGCTTTTTTTCCTATTGGCTTGGGATAACCTTTGGTTAGTTCACCCAAAAACATCTGGCAGTTCACCAAAAACACCCATCCCATTCCGGGATCAAGGAGGCAAGGATGTCGAAGTTGCGGTTTGTTTCAAGTCTGGCGCTGGCGACGGTGATCCTCCCTGGGGCCATCGTGAGTGCGGCGGCTCCCGACACGATCAAGATCGGCGTTTTCGAGCCGATGACGGGAGGGATGGCCGCCGGCGGGCAGCAGAGCTGGGAAGGCATCCAACTCGCCAACGAACAGGCGAAAACGGTTCTGGGTAAGCACGTTCAGCTGGTGCTTGTCGACAACAAGAGTGACAAGGTCGAGGCCGCTACCGCGATGTCTCGCCTGATCAACTCCGATAAGGTGGTGGGTGTGCTCGGCAGTTACGGCAGCTCCCTGTCCATGGCTGGCGGCGAAGTGTCCGAGAGAGCGGGAATTCCGGTGATCGGTGACTCGCCCACCAATCCGCTTGTCACCAAAGGAAAGCAGTACTACTTCCGCGTCTGTTTCATTGATCCCTTCCAGGGCGCGGTCATGGCCAAGTACGCGTTCAGCAACCTGCAGGCGAAGAAGGTTGCGATCATCCAGGATGTGGCACAGGATTATTCAGTCGGCTTGTCGAACTACTTCCGTGCCAAGTGGCTCGAACTGTCTGGTGATCCGAAATCCCTGGTGGCGTTCACCTCCTACCAGAGCGGCGATGTGGACTTCACCGCCCAGTTGAACAGCGTCATGTCGAAGCACCCTGACGTGATTTTCTCATCCGGTTACTACGGTGAGGCTGGGATGCTGGCGAAGCAAGCGCGCGAAATGGGCTTTAAAGGCGTGCTGCTCGGCGGCGACGCTTGGGATGCGCCAGAACTGATCCAGGTCGCCGGGGGGTCGGGTGAGGGCATGACTTTCAGCACCCATTATGATCCGGCCGGTGGTGTGACCCCATCCTCCAAGAAGTTCGTGGACGCGTACAGGGCAAAATACAACAAGGCTCCGAACGCCTTTGCCGCGCTGGGCTATGATGCTTACATGCTGATGCTGAATGGAATTACCCGCGCCAAGTCGACGAACGGAAAGGCCGTCCGCGATGCGATTGCCTCGACCAAGAATTTTGAAGGGGTTACCGGCTTCATTTCCATCGACGCTGACCACAACGCGGTCAAGGAAGCCGTCATCAAGACAGTGAAGAACGGGAACTTCGCTTATGTGACCGCTATCAAGCCGTAGTCAGTCAAAGCAGGAGAGGGGGCAGGTCACTGCCCTCTCTTCTTGCGATTAACTAATTGGAGATGGTCATGTCTGTAACCCTATTTTTGCAGAATTTAGCTAATGGAATTTCTCTTGGTGGATTGTACGCGCTGATCGCGATCGGCTACACGATGATCTACGGAATCCTACGCCTGATCAACTTCGCACATGGCGACATTGTGATGATCGGGGCATACCTCGCATTCTATGGCATTACTCTGGTGGCGCTGCCGTGGTATATCGCTTTTCCACTGGCCATTGTTTTAACCGTTGCCGTTGGCCTTTGTGTCGAGCGGGTAGCCTACCGGCCTTTACGGAATGCGCCGCGAATATCGGTGATGATCTCAGCCATCGGTGCATCGCTGCTGCTGGAGAATGTGGTCAACGTTGTTTGTGGCGGGCGCCCCAAGGCGTTCCCGCAGCCCAAAGTGTTCACGACCACCCTGACCATCAGCGATATCCACTTCAGCAGCCTGACCCCCTTCATCATTGGCATCTGTCTGGTGCTACTGGTATTGATGTTCTGGCTTGTCTACCGTACCAAGACCGGGCGGGCCATGCGCGCCGTGTCTCGCGACTTTGAGACGGCACGTCTGATGGGCATCAATGTGAATTGGGTCGTCTCCTTGACCTTTGCGATCGGTTCCGGCCTGGCTGGGGTGGGCGCAGTGATGTGGGGGATGAAATACCCACAGCTTACGCCGCTGATGGGCGTGCAACTTGGCCTCAAGTGCTTCATCGCAGCGGTGGTGGGTGGTATCGGCTCGGTGCCGGGCGCCATGATAGGTGCCCTCATCATGGGCGTTGGCGAGATCATGATCGTGGCTTTGTTCCCAGAAGTTGCGAATTGGAAGTACATGTTTTCATATGGCCTGCTGATCTTGATTTTGTTCATCAAACCGACCGGCATCTTGGGCATCGATGTCGGAGAAAAGGCCTAGACGACCATGAAAAAAAATAACATCAGCCTCACACTAACCATCGTCAGCGTGATCTTGATTTTTCTGGCCCTTTGGTGGGCTCAGAACAACCTGGATCCATATACTCGCCGCATCCTTAACTTGATCGCCATCAATGCTATCTGGGCGATTTCTTTCAACCTGGTCTATGGCTATACTGGGCAGTTCACCCTGGGGCATGCCGGGTTTGCAGCGATTGGTGCGTACGTCGTGGCCCTGATCACCATGTCGGCGGAGCAGAAAGTACAAAACTTTTTTGTCACCGATATCATTGCACCACTGGCCAACGTTCAAGTGCCGTTCCTCGCCGCGCTGATCATCGCCGGTCTGGTGACGGCCTTCCTGGGTTACCTCATCGCTTTTCCCAGCCTTCAATTCCGAGGCGACTACATGGCCATCGTGACGCTCGGCCTGGCCGAGATCATCCGCGTGGTCAACATGAACCTGCAAAGCGTGACCAATGGTTCGCTCGGACTGAAGGGCATCCCTGGAAACACAACGCTGTTGTGGAGCTTTGGCTGTTTGATCGTAACCGTGCTGTTTGTCAAGAAACTGATGACAACCTCGTACGGGCGAGCCTTCAAGGCGATTCGTGACGACGAACTGGCCGCAGGCGCGACAGGCATCAGCGTGTTCAACCATAAGCTGATGGCATTCACTGTTTCGGCCTTCTTTGTCGGCATTGGCGGCGGATTGTACGCCGCATTGATCAGCACGATCGACCCGAACCTGTTCACCTTCCTGTTGTCATATCAGGTGGTGACCATTGTCGTGCTGGGCGGGGTGGGCAGCATCACTGGAAACCTGATCGGGTCGGCCCTGTACATCAGCCTGTTTGAAATCCTTCGGCCCCTGGACCAAGCGATTCCGCTGGGACCGATCACCATTCCAGGCGTACCGGGTATGCGGTTGGTCATTTTCTCCTTGCTGTTCATGTTCGTCATTATTTTCTACCGTCGCGGCCTTATGGGAACACACGAGTTTTCCTGGGATTGGGTGCTGACCAAATTGGGCGTGTGGCGATCCGAAAGCTTAGAGGCCCAAAAATGAGCATCCTCAAGGTCGAGAACCTGACAAAGAAATTCAAGGGCCTGGTAGCCCTGGACAACCTGAACGTGGAATTGCAAAAGGGCGAGCTGGTTGGGCTGATTGGACCGAACGGCTCAGGCAAGACCACGGCCTTCAACGTCATCACCGGCGTTTACCAGCCCACGAAGGGCAGTGTGACGTTGGGTGGGGAAAAGAAGATTGATGGATTGCGGACCGACCAGATCACTTCCCATGGCATTGCCAGAACCTTCCAGAACATCCGGCTTTTTGGCAAGATGAGCGTGCTGGACAATGTGAAAGTGGCATACCACCTGCGGCTCAAATCCAACATGATCGCTGCAGGCCTCGGCTGGCCGACAAGCACCGCGGAAGAACGACTGATTGATGAGAAGGCAATGGAGATGTTGCGGGCAGTGGGCCTGCTGCCCCTCGCGAAAGACGAGGCGCAAAGCCTGCCCTACGGTCTGCAACGCCGGCTGGAGATCGCCCGGGCTCTGGCCACCCAGCCGAAACTGTTGCTTCTGGACGAGCCGGCGGCGGGCATGAACCCGGAAGAAACGCACGACCTGATGGACCTTATCCTACGTATCATGCGCGACTTCGACCTGACGATCTTCTTGATCGAGCATCATATGCGCCTGGTGATGGGCATCTGTCAGCGGCTGATAGTGCTGAATTACGGCATCACGATTGCCACCGGGGTGCCTGAGCAGATCCAGAATGACCCGACGGTCATCGAGGCCTACCTGGGGGTAAGTTCGCATGCTTAGAATTGAGAACCTTCAGGTCAACTATGGGGGCATCCAGGCCCTTCGGGGTATCACGCTGGAAGTTCCAGACGGCAAGATCGTAACCCTGATCGGAGCGAATGGAGCAGGCAAGAGCACGACCATTCGAACGATCTCAGGCATCGTGAAGCCGGTGGGCGGGCGTATCGTATTCGATGACCAAGACCTGATTGGTGTCGAGCCGCATAACGTTGTTGAGCGCGGCGTAGTCATGACACCGGAGGGCCGGCACGTGTTCTCGGACATGTCGGTCATGGAGAACCTGCAGCTCGGGGCGCATATCCGTACGGATGTGGATGGCGTCGCCAAGGATATAGAGGGGGTGTTCAAGCTGTTTCCGCGTCTGCAGGAGCGGAGAAAACAAATGGCAGGTACGCTTTCGGGCGGTGAACAACAGATGCTGGCCGTGGGCCGCGCGATGATGTCGAATCCAAAGATTCTAATGATGGATGAACCGTCATTGGGGTTGGCGCCAATCCTGGTCGAGAAGATTTTCGACATCATCAGAAAGATCCATGACGAGGGCAAGACGATCCTTCTTGTCGAGCAGAACGCGCACGCAGCACTGGAAGTGGCGGACTACGCCTACATCCTGGAAACCGGGCAGATTGTGTTGGAGGGTCCGGGTGCCGAATTGGCGCGTAACGATGCGGTACGAAAGTCATACCTGGGAATCCTGTAGAGCAATAACATCTGCTTCTCTCCAGGAGGAACGAAAGGCTTTTTAATCCCAATAATTGCTGAAAGTTTGCCGAGGTGATTTTCTGCGTCGGTTCGAGGGAACGGCTTTCAACTGGAACATAAATAGCAAAGACAGCTTTGTTCCCAATGTTCTCCAATGACCACGCGCTGGGTTCCATCTCAGCGCGTGGGTCTCTAGCGTCATTTTTTAATGAGATGTGCAGAACCTTCTCAAGCTGATCGGCCCATGCAGAGCCTGCTTTCAGCCAAATTGCCCGCAGATGTTCTCAACCCTAACCATAAGTTTTTCTTCTGAAGGGGGCGTCATGACTAATTATGAAGGACTAAGAGACATCGATCCTGCTTTGTACGAGGCCATTGAAAGGGAGGTCAAGCGCCAGCGCCAGAACTTGGAACTGATCGCTTCCGAGAACTACACCTCCGTGGCCGTCATGACGGCCATGGGCAGCCATCTCACCAATAAATACGCTGAGGGCTATCCAGGCCGACGCTACTACGGCGGTTGCGTGAACGTGGACACAGTCGAGAACCTGGCCCGGGATCGGGCCAAGCAGCTATTCGGTGCAGAGCATGTCAATGTCCAGCCGCACAGCGGAGCTCAAGCAAACATGGCAGTGTACTTCACCGTGTTGAAGCCAGGCGACACCGTTCTGGGCCTGGACCTGGCCCACGGTGGCCACCTCACCCATGGGCACCCGCTAAATACCTCCGGTATTCTATACAAGTTCATTGGATACCACGTTGCCCGGGGAACCGAACGGGTGGACATGGACGAAGTGCACCGGCTCGCCCAAGAGCACAAGCCCAAGCTGATCGTTGTTGGTGCTTCGGCCTACCCGCGCATCTTCGATTTCCCGGCGTTCCGGGCGATCGCCGATGAGGTGGGAGCCATGGTGATGGTGGACATGGCCCACATCGCCGGCCTGGTGGCCACCGGTCACCACCCCAGCCCCGTACCGTTCGCCGACTTCGTGACCACCACAACCCACAAGACCCTGCGCGGGCCCCGCGGAGGCCTGATCCTTTGTCGCGAGAAGTACGCCAAGGACCTGGACCGCGCCCTGTTCCCCGGCGTCCAGGGCGGCCCGCTCATGCATGTAATCGCGGGCAAGGCGGTGGCCCTGGCCGAGGCGCTGAAGCCCGAATTCAAGGCATACCAGGGGCAGGTGGTGAGAAACGCGGCCGCCCTGGCATCCGCCCTGGCCAGCAAAGGCTGGCGCATCACTTCCGGCGGAACCGACAACCATCTGATGCTGGTGGATGTATTCCAGCAGGGAATCCTTGGAAACGAAGCCGAGCAGGCCCTGGATCGAGCTGGCATTACGGTCAACAAGAACGGGATCCCCTTCGACCCCAACCCCCCTCTTAAACCCTCGGGTATCCGGGTCGGTTCTCCGGCTGTCACCACCCGCGGCATGAAGGAGGCTGAAATGCATCAGGTCGCTGGCTGGATAGACCGCGCTCTGCGCAACCGCGCTGACGAGGCCGCCATGGCTCAGATTCGAAAGGAAGTATTCGCCCTCACCAGCCACTTTCCAATTCCAGAGTAAGCATCGGGGCCATGCGTTTTCTGTTTGAATTATAAAATCGTAATTTTAAACGAGTTAGTGAAGAGAAACCTTTACCCGACTAGGTGAAAATATGTCGCCAAATACGAGATGTCAAAACGCATACCGGATGCACGACCGTTATTTTTTAAGGGAACAGGAGGGTTGGGAATTATGAACGATGTGCAATCCCAAAGAGACGAACGAGGGGTAAAATTGGATCAAGTTGGGGTTACTGGTCTCCATTATCCCATTGTATTGCTTGATCGTGAGCATGAAAAGCAAGAAACTATTGCGAGCATTACCATGTCGGTCAGTTTGCCGCATAATTTCAAGGGCACGCATATGAGCCGGTTCCTTGAGGTACTGAATGATCACCAAAGTGAGGTGACCATGAGAACGATGCCCAAAATATTAAAACACATGCGAGACTCACTGGTGGCCGAAAGCGCTCGGATTGAACTATCATTTCCATTTTTTATTGAAAAAAACGCACCCAAAAGTGGAGCCCGTGGACTCATGGACTACGAATGCAAATTTGTGGGGGAGATGCGGGGAACAGAATTGGACTTCATGATTGGGGTCAAGGTTCCAGTGACAAGCCTCTGCCCATGTAGTAAAGAAATAAGTGATTATGGAGCTCACAGTCAACGGGGAATTGTTACCATCGAAGTTTGGTCATCAAAAGATGACACTGGGCATCCCCATTTGGTATGGATCGAAGATTTAATCTCAATTGCGGAATCTTCGGCTTCATGCCAAGTTTATCCAATATTGAAACGACCAGATGAAAAATTTGTTACAATGGCAGCATACGATAATCCTGTTTTTGTGGAGGACATTGCTCGGAATGTCGCGGTAAAACTTAAATCTAGTAATCGAATCAAGTGCTTCAGGGTACATGTTGAAAATTTTGAGAGTATCCATAATCACAGTGCATTCGCAGAAGTGAGCTACAATTCCTGATGAACGGCATAACTCAGCCTGCATCCTGCTGACCCAACGAAAGACGCCTGTGAGGTTGCTCCAATGATGAACATCAGATTCCCTTTGATTGAGAATGGGTATCTGACTCCTCGGCAACGCTGCAGACCCGGTTCCTGCCGAGTCGCTTGGCTGTGAAAAGGGCGCGGTCCGCCAGGGAAATCAGGTCGGCGCCATCCCCGCCGCTATAGGTCGCTATGCCGACGCTGATTGTCACTTTGCAGTCTGCAAGGATATTGGAGTCATCAATGGACTCCCTTATTTTCTCCCCAAGGACGATCGCTCCATTTCTATCGGTCTCCATGCAAAGAATCACGAACTCTTCCCCTCCATAGCGAGCAAATACATCAATTATTCTAATATTTGAGGATACGATTTGGACGACTTCCTTCAGCACCATGTCTCCGGCATCGTGTCCGAAAAGATCGTTCACATGCTTGAAATGATCAAGATCAAATATTAGCAAAGATAATGGACGTCCATAGCGACACGATTTTTCTGTTTCAATGGCCAAGATCTCAAAAAGTTTCCTTCGGTTGAAAATTCCGGTAAGAGGATCCCTTTCGGAAAGCTCCCGCAATTTTCCCTCAAGCCGCTTTCGATCCGCGATCTCCACCATCAATTGCCGGTTGGCCTCCATGAGGTCACGGGTTCGCTCCAGGACCCGTTGTTCCATCTCGTCGTGGGCTCGCCGCAAGGCCTCCCTGTCCTCGACAGCCTTCAAGGATTGCTCGGCCAGATCAGCGATAAATCTGACCAGAGCTTTATCGTATTGAATGAAATATTTTAGTTTTTCTTCAGGAAATATTGGCATTTTATCTAATGCCGAAAGATAACTTTCCAATTCGTAATCATATCGGTTAGCCTGGTCGATGAAATACGTTCGATCGACGGCCTCGCCTTCCATCCAGAACTGAGTGAGAAAAACGGTTGCCAAATGGCGTCCGGCCACGGTGATAGGCATCGCGATGTGCCAGAGCCCGTTAAGACAACGATATTGATACGCCTCCTCATCCAGATGTTCGGCAACCATCCTGTCACTGCACAGGCAGCGTTCACAGGAGCGCGGGTCAACCCGATGGAATCGTGAACAGATTCCGGCTCCGCCCGCCTTGACCAGAAAGGCCCCATTCAAAGCATCAACGATTGTTAATGGCAGACCACTGGCCAAGAAACTTGAATCAGCCAGTTTCTGGATCATCGGCATGTCAAGCAGATCAGCCAGATGGTGGTCTTGCATCGGCAACGGGCTCCAGGCGTTTCGTTCTCTTTATGATTAATTCTATTCCAGAGTGCCAAGGCGGGAGGATCCAGCCGACGCCGGTCTGCGGGTGCCTTGAATACCGGGTCCTGCGAGCAAAATCCTGAGTGCGGGATAGCGAGGGTTCTGGTTTCGAGAACCCAGTTGTCAAAACAGAAGTCCAGGAAGCCAGAGACCCAACCTGTTCATCGGTCGTTGACGCCATTTGAATGAGAACATGGGAAGCCTGATCGTATTTTGGCAACTTCCGACATGGATGAGAATTTGGCGAACTCCAGAAGAAGATTGAGGCGGGTCCCTGAGCGGAGGACTAAATGGAACTTGACAGAGGGATCGGGACATCTAACCTAAATACACCTTGAGTACACTTGGAAGGAAGGTTTCCCATTGGCGAACATAGAGCCGTTTCAAAGCCTTTCCAAGACCGGATCGGTCAATCGGACCAGCATCGCCTATGATTCGCTGAAGAAATCCATTCTTACCAATGTGATCAAGCCCGGAGACTATCTCAGTGAAAACCAGGTGGCCCAATCTCTGGGCATGAGCAGGACCCCGGTCCGGGAAGCCATCAAGGTGCTGGCCAGCGAAGGCCTCGTGGAGATCCACAACGGGGTGGGCATCTTCGTCAAGCAGGTCACCACCAAGGAAATATCTGACCTTTTTGAAGTGCGGGCGGCCCTGGAGTGCACCGCCCTGCATACGGCCCTTGACAATATCTCGGACAAGGAAATCGACAACCTCGCCGTGGCCTGGCTGAAGCTCAAGCGGGAAACCGATTCAGGCCGCAAGGTGGACCTGGATCTCATCTGGACCCTCGACTACCAATTGCATTCCCTGATCGTGGACCGGTGCAGGAACGAATTCCTCAAGACCGTGATCGACGGCATCAGGATGAAGATCAGGCGCTACCAGAAGATCTCCACCATCGCCCTGGCCAACGAGAAGGACACCATCAATCAGCACCTCGAAATTATTCAATGCATGAAAAAGCGGGACCTGGACGTCCTGTCGAAGGTCCTCCAGGAGCACATCAGGGTAGCGGCGGAAAACATCATCAGATACCCGAACTGGACCCTTTGAATTCCCAGCCCGGGGCCGGCCTCGTCGCGTTGACCCCTAGTATTCCGCCGGCAGCCGGCTCAACTGCTCCAGGGTGTACACCGGCCCGTCCTTGCAGACGTAGCTCTTGCCCGTGTTGCAGCGCCCGCACTTGCCGACCCCGCACTTCATGCGGTTTTCCAGCGTGGTGTAGATGCTGCCGGGGGTGAAGCCCAGCTTCTGCAGCACCGGCAGGGTCAGCTTGATCATGATCGGCGGCCCGCACACCAGCGCGACGGTGTTTTCGGGGCTGGGATTGGCCTGCTCGACGATGAGCGGGACGAAGCCCACCTTGCCGGTCCAGCCCGGCGTCTCGCCGCCGGGGTCGACGGTGCACAGCAGGTTCACGTCCGGCCGCTCCGCCCACTCCTTGAGTTCGTGCTTGTAGACCAGGTCGGCCACGGACCGGGCGCCGTAGACGATGGTGATGTCCTTGAACCAGTCGCGCAGGTCCAGGCAGTTCCAGATGACGCTGCGCAGGGGCGGCAGGGCGATGCCGCCGGCGATGAAGAGGAGGTTCCTGCCCTTCCAGTCCTCGATCGGGAAGACGTTGCCGTAGGGCCCTCGGAAGCCCACGACGTCGCCCACCTCCTTGTCGGCCAGCCCCGCCGTCACCCGCCCCACTTCGCGGAAGGTGCACTCGATGTAGCCCTTGCGGGTGGGGCTGGAGGCGATGCAGAAGGTGCTTTCGCCTTCGCCGAAGGCGCTGTAGAGGCCGAACTGGCCGGTCCTGTAGTCGAAGGCGGCGGCCGCGGCCTCGTCCACGAACTCCAGGCGGAAGGTGCGCACGCTGGGGGCCTCTTCGGTGATCCTGGCGATCCGCATGAGGGTGGGCAGGTAGATGTTCTTTTCGCTCATGTCTTCACCTAGGCCTGGGACGCTTCGAGGAGGTGCTCTTGCAGGTTCATGTCCACCGGGCAGGCGCGGGTGCATTTGCCGCAGCCGACGCAGCCGAGCATCCCGTAGCGCTCCGGATAGTACGAGAACTTGTGGTAGACCCGCTGGCGCCAGCGCTGCCCCTGGGTTTCGCGCGGGTTGTGGCCGGAGGCGTGCAGGGTGAACATGTGGTAGCCGCAGGAGTCCCAGGCGCGCAGGCGCCGCCCGGACTTGGCGTCGGCCTCCTCCTGGATGTCGAAGCAGACGCAGGTGGGGCACACGAAGGCGCAGGCGCCGCAGCCCACGCAGCGCAGGGACTGCTCGGCCCACAGGGGGCTGTCGAACAGGGCCGGCAGCTTGGCCGTGAGGGCCGGCTGGTCGAAGCGTGCCGGCACCTCCACCAGCATGGACCGGTCGGCTCCGGCCGCGGGCTTGAACGCCTCAGGCGCCAGGGCCCTGATGGCTTCGCCCTTGGGCGTGAGTACTTCGGCCAGGTAGCCGCCCGCCGTGGGGGTCAGCAGGATGTCGCTGCCCTTGGCGGAGCCGGGGCCGCCGCCCACGGAGGTGCAGAAGCAGGCGTCGTCCCTGCGGGTGCAGCCCATGCCGATGACGGTGAGCTGCTCCATCCGGGCGTTGAAGAACCTGTCCCGGGTGTCCCAGTTGAACACCGCGTCCAGGGCCTGGAAGCCGCCCGCCTCGCAGGGGCGTATGCCGAACACCACCGTGGGGACGGCCTGGGGTTCGGCGTCCGCCAGGTCCACCTGGCCCGGGGCCAGGGTGTAGCTGAGCAGCCGCTCCACCTTGGGGAACACGGTATCCTTCGCCGAGAGCGCGGTCTGGACGTAGTCCTTGGCCACCTGGGACGGGCTGGTGACCGGGTTCAGTTCGGACCGGCCGTCCCGGTCGGTGGGGGCGAGGATGCGCCGGCCGGAGGCCGAGATGGCCGCGAACAGGGCGTCCAGGGATGCTGAGAGAGCTGGTACATGTCTGCCATGGAGCACCCTACCGGATGAAAGTCTCTTTGTCGTCGGGGCGGAAGGTGGACAAGGCGTAGTCCAGCTTCGATGAGGCGCCGGCCTTCTGGCCGAACTGCGCGTGCACGCTCTCTTCGGCGTTGAAGGTGAGCAGGTGGATGGGGATGCCCACGGGACAGGCCCGTCCGCAGTCCCCGCACTCCACGCAGCGGCCCGCCAGGTGCATGGCGCGGACCATGTGGTACTCCAGGTTGCCCAGGGCGTGGCTGGGCACCGGCACCCACTGGGGGCGGTTGCAGTCCATGGTGCAGTGGTCGCAGTAGCACATGGGGCAGCTGTTGCGGCAGGCGTAGCACTTGATGCAGCGCGAGAGCTCCTTTTGCCAGAACGCCCAGCGCTCCTGCCGGGTCATCCCGTTCAGCCGGTCCATGAGCTCCCGGTCCGCCGGCGGGATGGCCTGGGCCTCCAGGGCGAGGTGTTCCTCCATCTCCTGGGCCGTGGCCAGTTCCTTCACCTGGCCGGCGGCGTCCACGGCCAGGGGCAGGACGTCCTGCTCCTTGATCTGGCGCTCGGCCATGAGCTGGAGCAGGGCGCGCAGCACCGGGGCCTTGGCGGCCACGGCCACCCGGCCCATGCGCTTCACTTCCTTGCGGGTGACGTAGCTGGCGAGGTTCTGCTCGCCGTCATGGACCAGGCGCTCGGCGCGCGCGGCGGAGCGGGCGAAGGCCGGCCGGCGGGCGCCGTGGGTGCCGGGCTCGAAGCCGAGCACCGCCTTGACGTCGCCGGATTCCAGAAGCTGTTTGGCTTTCTCTCTCAGTTCCATGCTCGCCTCACTCGACGCCCGCTGCGGCCAGTTCCTTGTACTCGGCGTAGGGGCCCATGGCCCGGATGCTGGTGGTGACTTCGTTCACCAGCTCCGCCCACTTGGCGCCCTCGGCCGCCGACACCCAGGAGAAGGTGATCCGCTGCGTGTCGATGCCCATGAAGTCCATCAGGTTGCGGTAGATCATCCAGCGCCGGCGGGCGTGGTAGTTGCCCGAGGTGTAGTGGCAGTCGTTGGGGTGGCAGCCGGAGATGATGATGCCGTCCGCGCCCCGGGCGAAAGCCTTGGCCAGCAGCATGAAGTCGATGCGGCCGGTGCATGGGAGACGCAGCACCCGGACGTTGGACTGGTACTTGATGCGGCTGGTGCCGGTCAGGTCGGCGCCGGCGTAGGTGCACCAGTTGCAGACAAACGCTGTGATTTTCGGTTCGAAGGGTTCTGTCATGGCAGGGGTCCCGGGTGGACTTCAGGTCCGGGCTTCGCCCGGGCTTGAAGTGGGGTGTGGGGGACGGAGAGCGAGTGGAACGAGCGCGCGGTCCCCCATGGAAATTTCATAGCGTCATGATTTCGGCGAAGATCTGTTCGTTGCTGTAGCCCTGGATGTCGATGGCCTTGGTGCGGCAGGTGGCGACGCAGGTGCCGCAGCCCTGGCACAGGCCCGGGTTGACCTTGGCGACGGTCTTGAGCACGCTGCCGTCCCGGCCCTTGATCTCCTCCTGCTCGATGGCTTGGTAGGGGCAGGCGCTCTGGCAGAGGAAGCAGCCCACGCAGTAGGAGAAGGCCGGGGGCGGGAGGCGGTTGACCACGGCGATCTGCGGCTCCCGGGTCAGCTGGTCCTGGCTGAACAGCGCGGCCACCTTGGCGGCCGCGCCGCTGGCCTGGGCGACGGTCTCGGGGATGTCCCGGGGCGCCTGGCAGGCGCCGGCCAGGTAGATCCCGGCGGTGTTGGTCTCCACCGGCTTGAGCTTGGGGTGCGCCTCGGCGAAGAAGTGGTAGGGGTCGTAGCTCACGTGCAGCTTCTGGGCCAGCTGCTCGCTGCCGTCCTGGCTCTGCACGGCGGTGGCCAGCACCACCATGTCGGCCCTGATCTCCACCGGCCGGCCGTTCTGCAGGGTGTCGGCGCCCATCACCACCAGCTTGCCGTCCTCCTCATAGATGCGCGAAACCCGGCCGCGGATGTAGCTGACGTCGTCCTCCTCGATCGCCCGGCGCACGAACTCGTCGTAGTCCTTGCCGGAGGAGCGGATGTCCATGTAGAAGACGTAGGCCTTGCCGTGGTGCGTCTTGTGCTTGTAGAGCATGGCGTGCTTGGCGGTGTACATGCAGCACACCTTGGAGCAGTACGGCACGCCCTTGGAACGGTCGCGCGATCCGGAGCAGGCCACGAAGACGATCGTCTCGGGCTCCTTGCCGTCGCTGGGGCGCTTCATGGCGCCGGCGGTGGGGCCGGAGGCCGAGGCGAGGCGCTCGAACTGCAGGCCGTCCAGCACGTCCTTGTACCTGCCGTATCCGTACTCGGGGAACTGGTCGGTGCGCATCACCTTGAAGCCGGTGGCGAGCACGATGGCGCCGATGTCCAGGGTGACCAGCTCGTCCTCCTGCTCGAAGCGGATCGCCTTGGTCGGGCACATCTTCTCGCAGACCTTGCACTTTCCGGTCTTGTAGAAGGTGCAGTTGAGCTTGTCGATCACCGGCTTGTTGGGCACCGCCTGGGGGAACGGCACGTAGATCGCGCCGCGGGTCGACAGCCCCTCGTTGAACTCGTCGGGGATCTTCTTGTTGGGGCACTTGGTGGTGCACAGGCCGCAGCCGGTGCAGAGCTTCTCGTCCACCTGGCGCGCCTTCTTGCGGATGGTGGCCTTGAAGTTGCCGATGAAGCCCGAAAGGCTTTCCAGCTCGGCGTAGGTCATGAGGGTGATGTTGGGGTGCCGGGCCGCCTCGACCATGCGCGGGGTGAGGATGCACTGGGAGCAGTCCAGGGTGGGGAAGGTCTCCGAAAGCTGGCTCATGTGCCCGCCGATGGAGGGCGACTTCTCCACCAGCACCACCTTGTGGCCGCTGTTGGCGATGTCCAGCGCGGCCTGGATGCCGGCGATGCCGCCGCCCAGCACCAGCGCCCGCTTGGTGACCGGCACGTGGATGGGCTGCAGCGGCTGGTTGCGCTTGACCTTCTCCACCATCACGCGCACCAGGTCGGCGGCCTTCGCGGTGGTGACCTCGCCCTTTTCGTGCACCCAGGAACAGTGCTCGCGCAGGTTGGCCATTTCGCAAAGGAACGGGTTCAGCCCGGCCTCCGCCACGGCGTTGCGGAAGGTGGGCTCGTGCATGCGCGGGGAGCACGCGGCCACCACCACGCCGGTGAGGCCGTGCTCCTTGATGGCGTCCTTGATCATGCTCTGGCCGGGGTCCGAGCACATGTACTTGTAGTCCACGCTGTGGACCACGCCGGGGATGGTGCGGGTGCATTCGGCAACCTTGCCGCAATCCACGGTCCCGCCGATGTTTTCGCCGCAGTGGCAGGTGAATACGCCGATTCGTGACATGGTCGGCCTCTCTCAGACGGTGGCGGAAGGTTGCAGGGCCAGGGCGGGGACCATGTGCCGCTGCATGCCGAGGGCCGTGGGGGCGAGGCCGAGGGCCAGCCCGATGGCCTGGGTGATGAAGATGACCGGCACCTGGTGGTCCTGGCCAAGCCGGGCGTTGATCTCGGGCCGGCGCATGTCCAGGTTGGACTGGCACATGGGGCAGGCCACGACGATCGCTTCGGCGCCGCGGCGGGTGGCGTCGGCCACGATCCGGCCCGACATCCGGGCCACCAGGTCGGTGCGGGTGACCGAAAAGGCCGCGCCGCAGCACTCGGTCTTGAAGTTCCATTCGATCGCCTCGGCGCCCGCCGCGGCCATCATGCGGTCCATGGACATGGGGTCCTCGGGCCGGTCGAAGGCCACCACCTTGGGCGGCCGCACCAAGAGGCAGCCGTAATAGCAGGCCACCTTGCGGGCGAAGGGGGCCACCGTCTTCTCCTGGATGACCTCCTTGAACCGGTCCAGCACCTCCAGCACGTTCACCACCTTCACGTGGCCCGTGACCGGCATCTCGATGACGGCGGCGATCTCGGCGGCCTGGGCGGGGTCCGCCTCCAGCGCGGCCCGGGCCGAGGTCAGGCGGTTGTAGCAGGCGGCGCAGGGGGCCAGCACTTCGCCGAGGCCCGCGGCTTCGGCCTGGGCCAATATCCGCGCCGGCAGCGACAGCGACAGGCGGTGGTCCAGCACATGGGCGCTGCTGGCGCCGCAGCAGTTCCAGTCGGGCACTTCGACCAGTTCCAGGCCGATGGCCTGGGCGACGGCCCGGACGGATTCATCGAATTCCCTGCTGGAACCCAGCAGGGAACAACCGGGATAGTAGCCGATCCTCATGGCTGCTCCTTTTTCGCGTCATGGGCCCCGAGGGTGCGCTTGAAGATGCGCTTGATGGCGTCCCGGCCCTGGATCAGGTGCGGAACGAGGGGAAGCTTGCCGCGGGTGAACATCCTGGGGGCGAGCATCACGTCCTTCAGGAAGTGCCGGCTCCTCAGCTTGTAGTCGGCCACCAGGCCGATCTCGTAGAGCCGCCCGGTCTCGCGCACTGAATCCATGAAGGCGCGGTGGAACGCCAGGATGTCCCTGCTCCTGGGGTGGGCCAGGTTCTGGCGCACCGCCTCGGTCCGGAGGCAGTCCATCACCTTGGGCACCTCCACCTCCTGGGGGCAGCGGGTGGTGCAGGTCTCGCAGGCAAGGCAAAGCCAGATGCCTTCGCTCTGGAGGGCCTGCCGGTCCCAAGCGGGGTCGCCGAACTGGACCAGGCGCAGGATCTGGCACGAAGTCAGGTCCATGTCCGCGGCCACCGGGCAGCCCGCGGCGCACTTGCCGCACTGGTAGCAGTGGTTCAATTTGACCCCGGTGGCCGATTCGACCCGGGCCTTCAGCGTTTCCCCATGGCTGGAATGGTGGGGCGCACTGGTCATGAAAAGCTCCTGGCATTGATGGGTGATTCCTGAGACTCCAGAGTGGTTGGCCCTCCGGACGGGCGGTTTTCAGGCCTGGGCGGGAGCCTTGGGCCCTTTCTCCTTTTTGGTGTACTTGTCCAGGAGGGTGGCGATGTCGCCCGGGGCCACAGGGCCGTGGACCTGATCATCGATCATGACCACCGGGGCCAGGCCGCAGGTGCCCAGGCAGCGGGTGGATTCCAGCGAGAACATGCCGTCCTTGGTGGTCTCGCCGAACTGGATGCCCAGGTCGCTCATGAGCCGCTGGGACAGCTTGTCGGCGCCCTTCACGTAGCAGGCGGTGCCGAGGCAGACGTTGATCATGTGCCTGCCCCGGGGGTGCAGTCGGAAATAGTGGTAGAACGTGGCCACCCCGGTAACCTTGGCGAGCGGGATCTGGGCCAGCTGGGCCACCGCGTCCATCTGCTCCTTGGACAGGTAGCCGGAGGTCGCCTGGATCATGTGCAGGGTGGCGATCAGGTGGCTTTCGGAGTGGGCCATCCCCTGGTGGCTCTCGATGAAGGCCACCACGTCCGGGGGGAGGCACTTCTTCGCGGCCGCCTCGATTTCGGTCCAGTTGTCGGTTGTCATGGTGATGCTCACCGGATCCCCCTGGGCATTTTGGCTTGGTAGTGGGTGTGCAGCAGGTGGTGGGCCTTCTCGCCGTTGGGCTCGCCCAGGAACTCCTGGTAGAGGTGATCGATGGCGGGGTTCTCGTGGGAACGCCTCAGCTGCTTGTCAGTGTCGATCTTGTAGAGGGCCCTGGCGCGCAGCAGGGGCAGTTCCGGATCCAGCACGTCCATGTATTCGGGCGGGTAGGGCTGGCCTCCGCCGGCGACGCAGCCGCCGGGGCAGGCCATGATCTCGATCAGGTGGTACTGCTTGCCGCCCGCCTTCACCTTCTCGAGGATGGTCTTGGCGTTGGTGAGGCCGTTGGAGACGGCGATGTTGACGTCGGTCCCGGCGATGTTGATGGTGGCTTCCTTCAGCCCGGTGACGCCCCGGACCTCCTCGAACACCAGCGGGCCCAGCTCCTGGCCGGTGAGCTTCACCGCCGCGGTGCGCAGCGCGGCTTCCATCACGCCGCCGGTGGCGCCGAAGATGTCGGCGGCCCCGGAGGAGATGCCCAGCGGCCGGTCGAATTCGCCGTCCGGCAGGTTGACGAAATCGATTCCGTAGGACTTGATCATCCAGGCCAGCTCGCGGGTGGTGAGCACGGCGTCGGTGTACGGGGTGCCGTCCTCCATGGCGTGCTCGGGCCGCGAGGCCTCGTACTTCTTGGCCACGCAGGGCATGATGGCGACCACGTAGACCTCTTCCGGCTTGAGCCCCTTCTTCTCCGCGTAGTAGGTCTTCATGAGGGTGGAAAGCATGCTCATGGGTGACTTGCATGAGGAAGTGAAGGGGATCATCTCCGGATAGAACTTCTCCAGGAAGTTGACCCACCCCGGGGAGCAGGATGTCAGCAGCGGCAGGGGGCCCTCGCCGCCCATTCGGCGCAGGAACTCGCTGGCCTCCTCGATGATGGTGAGGTCGGCGCCGAAGTTGGTGTCGAACACCGCGTCGAAGCCCAGGCGGCGCAGGGCCGTGACCAGCTTGCCGGTGACCGGCGTGCCGATGGGCATGCCGAAGCACTCGCCGATGGCGGCCCGGATCGAGGGCGCCGGCTGCACCACGATGTGCTTGATCCCGCGCGGCAGGGACAGCGCTTCCCAGACCCGCTCGGTGTGGTCCTTCTCCAGGAATGCGGCGGTGGGGCAGACGTTGATGCACTGGCCGCACATGATGCAGGCCGAGTGGTCCATGTGCGCAAGGTTGGCCGGGCCCACCACGGTCTCGAAGCCGCGGCCGTGCTGGCTCAGGTTGTGCACGCCCTGGACCTCTTCGCAGACCCGCACGCACCGGCCGCAGAGGATGCACTTCTCGGGGGTGCGCACCACCGACGCGCTGGAGTCGTCCACCGGGTAGATCTTGCGCTTGCCCTCGAACAGGCGCTCGCGGATGCCCAGGCGGTAGGCCTGCTTCTGCAGCTCGCACTGGCCGTCGCGGTCGCAGGTCTGGCAGTCCGTGGGGTGGTTGTCGAGCAGCAGTTCGACGATGTCGCGCCGGGCCTGGCGGATCTGCGGGGAGTTGGTCTGGATCTCCATCCCCTCCCAGACTTCCTGGCCGCAGGCGGTGAGGAAGTGGTTGAAGCCCTCCACCTGCACCACGCAGACGCGGCAGGCGCCTTCCAGGCTCAGGTTGGGGTGGTAGCACAGGCGCGGAATGTGGATGCCCAGCTTCTCGGCGGCCTTGAGGACCGTGGTCCCCGCGGGCACCTGGACGGGCTCCTGGTCGATGGTGAGGTTGATCATGGTCGTCATCGGTTCATCCTGGGTCAGAGAGTTAGACACGTTCGACAGCGTCGAACCGGCAGACTTCGAAGCACTGGCCGCACTTCACGCAGCGCTCCTGGTCGATGACGTGGGCTTCCTTGCGGGTGCCGGCGATGCACTCCACCGGGCAGTTGCGGGCACAGACCGTGCACCCGATGCAGACATCCGGGTTGATCTCGTAGCGGATGAGCGAAACGCACTTCTTGGCCCGGCAGTTCTTGTGGACGATGTGTTCGATGTACTCATCACGGAAGTGTTTGAGCGAGCTGAGGATCGGGTTCGGTGCTGCACGGCCCAGGCCGCACAGGGCCGTCTGCTGGCAGAGCCGGGCCAGCCGCTCCAGCTTGTCCAGGTCGGCCATCTCGGCCTTGCCCGAGGTGATCTTGTCGAGGATCTCCAGCATCCGGGTGGTGCCCTCGCGGCAGGGGGTGCATTTGCCGCAGGATTCCTCCTGGGTGAAGGCCAGGTAGAACTTGGACAGGTCGACCATGCAGTCGTCTTCGCTCAGCACGATCATGCCGCCGGAGCCCATGATCGAGCCGGCCCGGGCCAGGGGGCCGAAGTCCACTTCCATGTCGGCGTCGCAAGCCGGGATGAAGCCGCCGGCGGGGCCTCCGGTCTGGATCGCCTTGAGCGCGCGGTCGCCCAGCACGCCGCCGCCGATGTCGAACACCACCTTGCGCAGCGGGGTGCCGAGGGGCACCTCCACCAGGCCGGTGTGCTTGACGTTGCCGGCCAGGGCGAAGACTTTTGTCCCGCCGCTTTCCGGGGTGCCCACCTGGGCGAACCAGTCGCCGCCGAAGTTGATGATCGCGGTGATGTTGGCGAAGGTCTCGACGTTGTTGATGCAGGTCGGCTTGCCCCACAGCCCGCGCACCGAGGGATAGGGCGGACGCACCTTGGGCTGGCCGCGCTCGCCTTCAATCGAGCGGATCAGGGCGGTCTCTTCGCCGCAGACGAAAGCGCCGGCGCCCAGCCGGATCTCCATGTCGAACGCCCATCCGGTGCTCATGACGTTGTCGCCCAGAAGGCCCGCGGCCCGGCACTTATCCAACGCGTTCTGGATGCGCTTGATGGCCAGCGGGTACTCGGCGCGGATGTAGTAGAAGCCCTTGCCGGCGCCGATGGCGAAGGCGGCGATGATCATGCCTTCCACGATGCTGAACGGATCCGATTCGAGCATGCCGCGGTCCATGAACGCGCCCGGGTCGCCTTCGTCGCCGTTGCAGATGAGGTAGCGGGTCTTCTCCGCCTGCTGGCGGGTGAGCTGCCACTTCTTGCCGGTAAGGAAACCGCCGCCGCCGCGCCCTCGCAGCTTGGCCTTGAGTACTTCGTTGATGACCCATTCGGGATCGTTCCGCCCCAGCACCCGGGTCAGTGCCTTGAAACCGCCGAGGCGAAGGTACTCTTCCAGGCTCTCCGGGTCGACGATGCCGCTCTTGCGCATGGCGATGCGGTTCTGATGGTTGAAGAAGTGGACGTCGCCATAGAGTTCGTAGAAGTTCTGGGTGATCGGCTTCTTGTCCACGATCAGCCGTTCCACCGGCTGGCCCAGCTTGACGTGGGATTCCACCACCTCGTCCAGCTCAGCCTCAGTGTAGATGCGGTAGAGGATCCCGGCCGGGCGGACCAGCACGTGCGTGCACTTGCCTTCGGTCTCCTCGCTGCAGGCGCCGAAGCAGCGGATGTGCGAAGTCTTGACCATCTCCTGCGGATAGCCGGCTTCCAGGAGCTTGCGGTCGAAGGCGTGCTTGAGGCTCTTGCCCTGGGTGCAGCGGCCGCCCTCGCAGAACACGAAATTGATCTCTGCCTGGTTGTCCAGGGAGCCGTCCAGGGCGTGTTTGACCAGGGGCTCCCCCTTCATGATGTGGCTGGAGAAGATCCTGGGGACCAGATCCCGGTCCACCCGCTCGTACTTGACCGGCAGCTTGCCCGGGAACCGCACCCCGACGATGGGCTCCTTGCTGCAGCGGCCGGTGCATCCGGTCCGGTGGATGACAATGTCGTCGCGGCCGGATGACTGGATGTGCTTGCGGAACTCCTCCATGACCTCCAGGGAGCCGGCGGCGTGCTCGCAGGTGGCGGAGCCGATCTGGATCTCGATCCTCCCGGCATCTCCGCTTTCGGCGAGCGCTGTGGCGGCGCGCTCGGCCAGGCGGGAATAGAACTCGGCAACCAGATTGTCCATCAAAAACTCCATGAACCCGGAACGGGTGAGGGGAAGCAGGTCGGCCACGGGGCAGGGGCCATTCTATTCAAGGCGGTCCGCCAGTCGCTGGGCGGTATGCTCCACGGTGATCGGTGCGCCGTCCTTGTCGAAGCCGCCGCGGATCTGCATGACGCAGCCCGGGCAATCCATGATCGCCCGCGGGGTGCCGGTGGCCTTGATGTTGGCCAGCTTGCGCTGCAGGATCGGAGCAGAGATTTCAGGCAGTTTCAGCGAATAGGACCCACCCATGCCGCAGCACATGTCGCATTCGGTCATTTCGGTCAGCTGGTAGCCGATCTGCTGGAGCAGGTCCCGCGGGGCCTGGGAGGCTTTCAGTGTCCGCTTGAAGTGGCAGGAGTCATGGTAGGTGAACTGGCCCAGTTCCTTGCCTTCCTTGAAGGTCAGGCGCCTATCGTCCACCAGTTGCTTGACCAGGGTCGAGAAGTCCACGGCCTTGGCCGCGAGTCGCGTCGCGTCCTCGATCCGTCCGGTCATGCCCAGGCTTTCAAAGGTGCCGATGAAATCCTCCTTGAGGGCCACGGTGCAGGTGGGACAGGCGGAAACCACGTATTTCACATCCTCGGCCAGCAGGGCCTCGATGTTGTCCTGGGCGTTCTGGGCTGCCACCTCGTAGGCCCCGCTATAGCGGGCCGGGGCGCCGCAGCAGGTCTGGCGCTCCGGGAAGACCACTTCGATCCCGGCCTTGTTCAGGATCCTGACCACCGCCTCGCCCATCTCCGGGTAGGAGAAGTCGATCAGGCAGCCGGAGTAGAACGCCGCCTTTTCCTTGCACTCAGGCTGCTGGATTCGCTTGAAGGTGTCCCGGAACGGTTCCGGGGCGATGGCCGGCAGACTGCGGAAATCGGTCAAGTCGGACAGGAACAGGGGCAGGTGGCGGATGAAACCGCCCTTGGCGAACGGCTTCTGGGTGACCGAGGCGGTCCGAAGCATGGCGTGGAAGATCCTGCGGTTGTTCACCACCGCGAAGATCGCCTTCTGCACCAGCGGCAGGCCCTGTTCGACCGCCAGCCGGCGGCGGAGTTCCAGGATCAGTTCGGGAATGTCGATCCTGCCCGGGCAGACCTCCTTGCAGTTGCCGCACTGGATGCACAGGCTCTGGATATCCTCGGCCTTCTTCAGTTCGTCGAACCAGGCGGTGAGGATGGTGCCGATGCCACCGGTGTAGGTCTTGCCGAACACGTGGCCGCCCACCAGCCGGAACACCGGACAGACGTTCAAGCAGGAGGCACAGCGGATGCACTGGAGCGCCTGCTTGAATTTGGGATCCTTGGCCATTTCGGAGCGCTTGTTGTCCATCAGGATGATGTGCAATTCCTTGGGCGATCCATCGGTGTTCGCCACCTGGCCGGTGATGATCGAGACGTAGCTGGTGAGGAGCTGCGCCGTGGCGCTGCGGGGCAGCGCGGTCAGGATCGGGTGGATGTCCTCGAACGCCGCCACCAGTTTCTCGATGCCGACGATCGCCACGTGGATCCGGGGCAGGCTGGTCACCAGCCGGGCATTGCCTTCATTGGTGACGATCACCAGGCTGCCGGTTTCGGCGACTGCGATGTTGGCGCCGGTGATGCCCATGAGGGCCCCGAGGAACTTGGTCCGCAGCTTGCCCCGGGCGAATTTCACCAACTTGCCGATGTCCGGGACCTGGCCCGGCTCCACCTCGTTGTTGAAGACCTCGGTCACCTCTTCCTTGGTCATGTGGATGGCGGGCATGACCATGTGCGAAGGGGTCTGGCCGGCGAGCTGAATGATCCACTCACCCAGGTCCGTCTCCGCCACTTCCACTCCGCCCGCCTCCAGGTGGGCATTGAGGTGGAGTTCCTCGGAGGCCATGGATTTGGATTTGACCACCAGCTTCACGCCATGTTTCTTGGCCAAGGTGAGGATGTACTCCTTCACCTGTTGCGGGTCGCTGGAGCGGAACACCTTGGCCCCTCGGGCCTCGGCGTTGCGCTTGAATGTTTCAGCCAACTCGTCCAGATGGCAGGCGGCTGCGGACTTGATATCCCGGATCCGGCCTCGCACCGCCTCGAAATCGATGCCCTCATAGGCCTTGGCCCGGCCGGCCCGGTAGGTCTCGGAGAACCGCCCGAGGGCGCCGGTGAGATTGGCGTTGTTCAGTGCGACATTGACGGATTCCCTGAAGGCCGATTTCATGCGTTGCCCCTTTCAAGTTCGTCCACGAACACGACGATGAGCCGATCCGGTCCGTGCACGCCGATGGTGAGGACCCGCTCGATGTCGGCGGTGCGGCTGGGCCCGGTGATCAAGGAAATGTAGGCAGTCTGGCTGGGATGGAGCTGTTGCAGCACTGTGGGCAGGTCGGCCCGCAGCCTTCCGGTTCCCACCAGGGCCACGTGGATGGAGGGGAGGGTGGAAACCAGTCGCTGCTCCACCTGGGCCGCGTCCACCACCAGGGTGCCGGTGGCGGCCACCGCCCAGTCCACTTGGCTGATGCCGATCTTGGCCTGGGCCGCGGACTCCCGGGTGACCTCGAAGCTGAGCCCGGTGGCCTCGCTGGCCAGGTATTTCCTGGCGTAGCCCTTCAGCAGGCTGCCGTCAGCCCACAGCGCACCCTGGCCGGGAACCTCGGAGACCCCCTGCTCCTGCAGCAGGTCGATGACAAAATCAAAAGCCTCCCGATGGGTGGCGAAACGATGGACTTCGGCGCTCACGGCTTCCGCCCGCGTCTTGAAGGTATCGAAAAGGGAATGCATGGGTCCCCCTCACAAGCGTTCCGAACAGGTACACGGCAAAGCTGGCTGTGCGTGGTCACCAACCTGCAGCGCGGATGCAATTCACATCATTCCGCCCAGGAGATGCCAGAGCGGAATTTCACTCAAATGGATATGCAAAGAAGCATGAACCTGAATACAGCTTGTGGGCAATCAAACTTGGTTTCCGGTTGGGGCAGGGCGGTAATCGGTCTGATTCCTTCCCTGACCGGGCCAACCGGCGAGCAGTTTGAGAGCATGCTTCCTGATCCTGCTGTTGTCCTGGGGTGCGGTGCCCCCGTCCAGGCGGACACGCCCGGCGCTGAAGGGTGTGATCGACGCCCCTGACCTCCCGGCGTTCATGTGGGTCAGGAGAAGCCTCTGCTTTCCACTTCGTCGACGAACAGGACGATGAGCCGCAGCGGACCGTGCACGCCGATGGTGAGCACCCGCTCGATGTCGGCGGTGCGGCTGGGACCGGTGATCATGGCCAGGCAGCCGGCCCGGCCGGGATCGACCTTGCCAAGCACAGCAGCCAGGTCTGGCCGCAGCCGGTCGGATCTCACCAGAGCCACCTGGATGGGCGGCAGGGTGGACACCAGGCGCAGATCCACCGAGGTGACGTCCTGAACCAGCGTCCCGGTATCGGCCACTGCCCAGTCCATCCGGCTGATGCCGACCTTGGCGGCCGCGGCGGCGGCGCGGGTCACTTTGAAACTGATGCCGGGCAACTCTCCAGCCCCGGCCAGCAGGCCCGATCCGGCCCACACCGCGCCCGGCTGGGGCCCTTCCGTCACCCCCTGTTCCTTCAGCAACCCGCGGATGAATTCGAGGGCTTCGCCTCGGCCAGGGAACCGGTGCACTTCCGCACTCGCGATTTCTGCGCGAGCCTTGAACATTTCGAAAAGAGCAATCATGGGATCGCCATTGAAAGATGCGGAGTCGCCGCAAGACACCGGGCCATGGACGGGGTCCCTGGCCCGGTGGTCATGACTTTCTCTTTATTTCGCCACCAGATTGATAAACGGGAACACATAGGCCATGAGGAAGACCATGAGGCCGCCAAGAGCCGCCAGGGCGATGGAGTGGAAGAACACGAAGCGCAGGATGTCGCCCTCGTGGCCATACCACTGGGTGGCGGTGCTGGCGACGACGATGCTCTGGGCGTCGATCATCTTGCCCATCACACCGCCGACACTGTTCGCGGAGGCCATGAGGGCCGGTTGCACGCCGATCTGCTGGGCGGTGATCTTCTGCAGGCTGCCGAACAGCACGTTGGAGGAGGTGTCGGAGCCGGTGAGGGCCACGCCCAGCCAGCCCAGCATGGTGCCGAAGAAGGGATACATCGCGCCGGTGCGGGCGAAGGCCAGGCCCATGGTGGCGTCGAGGCCCGAGTAGCGGGTGAGGAAGCCGATGGCCATCATGGCCGAGATGGTCAGCAGGGAGAAGCGCACCTTGACCAGGGTGGTGCCGTAGAGCCTGATCAGCTTGCCCAGGGAGACCCCGGCGAAGATGCCGGACAGGATGGCGGCGATGAAGATGCCGGTGCCGGTCATGGACAGCCAGTTCAGCATGAACACGGCCGGCTCGGGGGTGGGCTTGACCACCACCGGGGGCATGCGCTGCACCATCAGGTGCAGGCCGTGCACGGGGAACTTGAACAGGGAGATCTTGTCCAGGCCGTTCTTGATGACCGGGGTGCCCCAGAGGCCGACCAGGACGCTGAGAATGATCCAGGGCATCCAGGCCTTGGCCACCTGGCCGGCACTCCGGGTGCTCTTGGCCGTGGCGGCGGCGGGGACGTCATGCTCCATGGCGTATTCACGCTTGGGCTTCCACACCAGCAGGAAGCTGATCAGGCAGCCCATGGAGACCACGGAGGCGGCGATGTCCACCAGCCAGGGGCCGTGCAGGTTGGAGACCAGCAGCTGGGTGACGGCGAAGGATCCGCCGGCCACCAGGATGGGCGGCCAGACTTCCAGCATTTTCTTGAAGCCGACGAAGGCCCAGATCAGCCAGAACGGCACCAGCAGGCAGAACGGGGTCAGGATGCGCCCGACGTTGGCGCTGAGCACCAGCAGGTCGATGCCGGTGACGCCGTTCAGGGCGATGAGGGGGATGCCGAGCGCGCCGAAGGCCACCGGGGCGGTGTTGGCGATCAGGGAGAGGCCCGAGGCCTCCAGGGGCTTGAAGCCCAGGCCGATGAGGATGGCCGCGGTGACCGCCACCGGCGTGCCGAAGCCGGCGGCGCCCTCGAAGAAGGAGCCGAAGCAGAAGGCGATGAGCAGCAGCTGCAGGCGGCGGTCCGTAGTGATGCTGGTGAGGCTCTCGGAGAGGGTCTTGAACAGGCCGGTGTCCACCGTGAGCACGTACATGAAGATCACGTTGATGATGATCCAGCCGATGGGCAGCAGGCCGTAGCCGGCGCCGAACACCGCTGTCGCTCCAGCCACCCGGACTGGCATGTGGAAACCGAGGATGGCGGTCAGCAGCGCCGTGGCCAGGCCCAGCAGGGCGGCCAGGTGGGCCTTCACATGGAAGATGGCCAGGGAGCCCAGCAGCACCACGACGGGCAGGGTCGCGATGGCCGTGGACAGCCACCAGCGGCCCGTCGGATCGTAGCCCTGGGACCAGGGTGCGGCGAGCGCTGGGATGCGCAGGATCACGTAGGCGAGGACGGCGACGCAGGCCAGGATGCCTGCCAGCACACCCAGATTGGCCGCGGGCTGAGTGTGGGTCTTGGCGGGGGCCGGTGATGGATCCATTGGGCGCTCCTGAACAGAGAGGTGGGAGGGATGCCGGCACGCTCGACCCCGCCCGGGAGATCCAGGCGGAGCCGACCGTGAGCGCGTTTGTCACTCAGCTGGATTCGGTGTCAATTGGAGGCAGTAGGCAAGTTTGTGCAGGGGGCGGGTGCGTCGGGAAAAGAATCTGATAAGTGGCAAGGGCGGGATGGTTTGTGGTCGTTTTCAAGGTCTGACCGGACATGCCGAAGGCCCCCGGGGCGGACCCGGAGCATTTGGCGGTCAGTCGTGACGTTCTGATTTATCGCGGGGCATTGCCGCTGGTGACCAGCCTCAGCTGAAGGGTCCGCTCGGGTCTGCCAAGCCCACTCTGCGAGCATCTGCGGTAAGCAGGAAGAACCGAAATGGCAATATGTCAGTCGGTAGCCGAAAACGACCACAAAAACTCAGAATCCGGCCTGTCGTCCATAATCATGGTTATTTCCTGCCATAGTGCGATTAGGATGTGTCATCTGACCAGCATCGCGCAATTAAATTGTAATGAGCAGTAATTCCGAGGGTTGGGCCTTTAAATGTGCGTATGCAAATACATTATCTCATCCTGGAAACTGGAAGGAAGCAATGGATATTGTCATCGCAAATAAAATAATTGAATTCATTTTCACAGCCACGGGCAGGAATTCCATCGTCTGCGATATCGATGGAATCATTGTTGCTGCTAAAGTTAGCTCTAGAATCGGTGATGCCCATGCCGCTGCCCGGAAAATGCTCCACGAAAACCTGCCTGAGGCCATGATCTCCGAAGAGGAGGAGAAGGCATCCGGTGGCGCGATGAAGGCTGGTTGCAATCTGCCAATCTGGCACAACGGCGAACTCATCGGATCCATCGGCATTACCGGCGATCCGGACGGGACGGAGCCTTTGACCAGACTGGCCTCTGGCCTGTTCTCCAAGGAACTCAGGGAACGGGAGATGCTTGAAGAGAGAACCAGGCTGCTCGAAAAGTTGCATCAAGCCCAGAAAATGGAAAGCCTGGGCATCCCGTCGGGGCTGGATGGCATCAGGTGGAGGCCTTCGCAACAGGTGAAGAGGTATTGCTTGGACTACTCCATGATGCACTTCCCAATCTCATCATTCTGGACCAGAACATGCCCGGCCTGACCGGAGCCCAGACTTTGGAACGGATTCGCTGTCTTCATCCGGAATTGCCGATCCTCATTTCATCGGGTCAGCCTGGGATTGAAGAATGGGAGTGCTTCAAGCGTCCAAAAGTGGGTGTGATTTCAAAACCATTCACCATGCAGGAAATCGTAACCAAGTTGATCGCGATGGGCGTCCCGATTCATGGCGAGATTCCTGGCACTTCGATAGATGCGACAAATTAAATCCACCTGGAGAAAAAAATGGATGCTGCCATTGCAACGAAAATCATCGAATTCATATACACCGCCACAGGACGGTACTCGATCATCTGCAACGTCGATGGAATCATCGTCGCCGCCAAAATCGTTTCCAGAGTGGGGAATGTCCATGCTGGAGCGGAACGGATGCTGCGGGAAAAACTGCCGGAAGCCATGATCACGATGGAGCAGGAGGAGGCTTCCGGTGGCGCCATGAAGGCGGGATGTAATTTGCCCATTATTCATAATGGCGAACTCATCGGATCCATCGGCATCACCGGCGATCCTGAAAGAACGGAACCCATGACCCGTTTCGCCTCCGCCCTGATTTCGAAGGAACTGCGGGAAAGGGAGATGCTTGATGCCCTTCTCACCCATGTGGCGCAGATGGACAAATCCATTACTGCGATTGCTTCCATCGTGGAACGTACAAACTCTTCGCAAATCAAAGTTACCCAGGAAGTCGATAAGGTCGAGCAGCTCATCGGCGATTCTTTCAGGGACATCGAGAAGACCGACGAGGTGATCGATACCATCCAATCCATTGCCAGCAACACCCAGATGCTTGGGCTCAATGCCTCCATCGAAGCCGCCCACGCCAGGGAGCAGGGCCGAGGTTTTGCCATCGTGGCCGAGGCGGTCAGGAAGCTTTCGGTGCAATGCAGCGAAGCCGCTGAATCAGTCAAGGTCACCCAGGCCCATCTGCATGAATCCATGAGCCGGGTCGTCGACTTTTCCAAGGAACTGGCCGCCAGTACGCATGACCAGGCGAAAGAGACGATGGCTATCTCAAGAATGGCGGGTGAGTTGAAAGCGGTCAGTGCAGCCCTGATGGCGATGACCCAGAAATGACCCTGGATACGTGAACCATTCGAAATGGTTTGTTCCTAGATTCTGAACTGCCCCACGGCCTTCGTGAGCGTAAGGGTGATTTGTTCCAGGCCCTTTACTGCGGCTTCGATCTCCCTGGCGGTAGCGGACAGTTCCATGCTGGCGCTGGCGTTGCGCGCGGCCTCGGAGGCGCTGTGCTCCACTTGGTTGGCTGCCTCCTGGCCGGTGCGGGCCTGCTCTTGGGTTGCCTGTCCGATGGCGGCGAGCATCTCCCGAAGGGATCGGGTTTGTTCCCTGATGCGGTCCAAAGCCTGGGCGGTAGCCTCCACCTTGGCGACGCCATGGTCCACGGACACGTTGTTGGTCTCGATGAGTCCGACGATCTCCTTGGCGGCGCTGGCTGAACGCTCGGCCAGTTTACGGACCTCCTCGGCTACCACAGCAAAGCCCCTGCCCATGGCGCCCGCCTTGGCGGCCTCGATTGCTGCGTTCAGGCTCAGGAGGTTGGTCTGGCGGGCGATCTCTTGGATGACCCGCACCGCGTTGGTCATGGCGGCGGTGGAGTCGCGAATCTGGGTCATGGCTTCAACGGTCGCCGCGCTCGCCCCCTGGCCCGCCTCCATGGCCTCGACCGTATCCACTGCCTTGCCCTCGCATTGGCGAAGTTGCTGGGCCACCGACCCAATGGAAGCGGACAACTCTGAAGTGGCTGAGGCCAAGCGTTCGGTGGCGTGCTTCTGCACTTCTGAACTCCGGGATACCTCCTGGGCGGTGGACGCGATCTCGGAAGTGGATCCCAGCAACTGCATGGATGACGAGGCCAGATGACTGCTGTTCTCGTGGATTCCCTGCACGATGGCGCGAACCTGGCCCAGCATGGTGTTGAGGGATTGGCCCACCTTGCCGATCTCGCTGTGGGCCGCGCCGGAGAACGCCGCGGTCAGATCCCCTTCGGCCGCCCCCACTATGATGCGTTCCATCTCCGTGAGCCCGGACAGTTCATGGCGCACCCGCCAAGAGAGCATCAGCAGCGCAAAACCGATGCACGGGATGGCCAACCCAACGACGAGCCACACCACTTTGTGGAAGGTGGCGAAGTAGTCGTCCTTGAGAACACCGACGTAAAGCGCTCCGATGGCCTGCCCCTGTGCATCGCGGATGGGATCGTAGGCCGTATAGTAGGTTGCGCCGAGGATCTCTGCCTGCCCACGGTACGGCTTGCCCTGGTGGATCACTGCTTCCAAGGCCGGCCCCTGGAGTTGGGTGCCCAAGGCCCGACTGCCGTCTGGCTTGAGCACGTTCGTGGAGACCCTGGTGTCGCCCATGAAGATTGTGGCGGTGCCGCCGCAGATGGCCTTGACCTGGTCCGGCAGTTCAAAATTGTCGTTCACCTGGTAGTCACCGATAAGCAGCTTGCGGTCGGCGACCCTGAAACCGCCGCCCTTCTGGGAGGCGAGCGCCCAGAAGGTCTTCAGCCTGCTTTCCTGCATGACCACGGCCTGCCTTTCCAACTCCCGATGCATGATGAGGAGGATGGATGTGCTGGTGCAGACCACCGTGAAGGCCAACAGGAGCCCGTTGAGAATGGACAGCCGGGTGCTGATTTTCATTCGGTGCTCCAAGAAAGCCCATGTCTGAGGCAAAGAAGTAGAGGCTATGGTGAAGATTCTCAAACGTATCATCTCTTCATAAAAATGTGAGCCAGTAACAACAATGTAAATATATAAAGTTTCTTATATCTGTAATAGAATAATCTATCCTCTCCTTCTGGGTGTCCCACCTTTTGTGGGAAGGGGTGGGATGAGCGGGATTGGGATGTGAGGTTCAGAGGGCTGGCGCTCACGGGCGTGGGCAGGATCGTCTTGGTCGGGAACGCCCTTTTTCGCAACCCGGGCTTCCGCACCACTTTCACCCAGGCCTTCCACAAGGATCGAGGCAGGATCACATGGGGTGAGGTGCTGGCTCCCTTCGTGGCTCGCTCGCCACCAGCAAGAGCGACCACGAGTCCTTGCGTCCCTGGCTCGGCTGGATTCTGCCTTCGATGCCGCCGAGAACAACGCCATGGCCCAGGCGTGCCCCATTTCCCAGTTCCGCTGATCCAGGTGGTGGCGTGATCCGTAAAACAGAGAATGCCCACGATGGGCTGGCTGCACATGATCTGTGCCTGAATGTCGACGCTGCTGGGTTGGCTTCTTATGAAATCATCTGCAATCGTATCGATGTAGTTTTCAAATAGATCACCTGCTATCGTTTGGGCACTCTCGAGGGGGCAATCATGCGGTCCGGTTCCAAGGATAGAAAAGGTAAAGGCCGGTTTGACTCTTTGTCTGCGAAAATATTACTTATAACATCTATCCCACTCCTCGTTATGTTTCTTCTTACATTTTTATTGTTAATTCCAACGCTTGAACATAAATTTATTAATTCAAGGAAAGAATACGTTAGACATCTTACAGATACAGCATATGGGATTTTCGAAGGTCAAGAAAACTTGGCAGCTTCTGGAACAATAACACGCCAGGAGGCTCAGAAGCGGGCGGTGGAACTTATTAAAAAGATCCGATTCGGTAAGACCGGATATTTCTTCGTATTTACCCGTGACCTGCACATTGTGACTGTCCCCATCAGACCGGAGATGGAAGGAACACTTGTAAACACCTTCAAGGATGCCAAAGGTAAAGCAGTTTATGTAGAGATGAATAATTTGGGGGAAAATCCAGAAGGCGGATACCTTGACCTTGTGTTCTCAAAACCGGGGCAGGCGGGTACCTTCCCTAAATTAAATTATGTAAGATGTTATGAACCATGGGGTTGGGATGTTGGGACAGGCGTCTACATGGATGATGTAACCTCGGAAATCAGGTTTTATACATGGTCCATTCTCGCTTGCTTTCTTTTAGTGTCTGGCATCATCTTTATCATGGTTCGTTTCGCCGTTAAAAGGATGACGCGCCCATTGCAAGACCTTGTTTACGGGCTCCAGAAAAGCGACCTTACCCGAACCATTCACGTTGAAAGCAAAGACGAGATCGGGGAGGCGGCAAATGCGTTCAACGCCTATAATCTGGATCTCAGGGGAAAGATCCTGGATGTCGCCGGATTTGCCGATCGTGTGGCCTCTGGAAGCACAGAGTTGGCTTCTTCCGCGGAGGAAATGGAAAGGGCCGTGGCCGATATCGCCAAGGTGAGCGAAAACTTGAAGGCGGCGGGCGACAGCGTGACCGAAGCCATGAGGGACCTGTCCAAGAATGCCGGGGTCGTAGCGGCCAATACCCGGGAGAGTCACCAGGAAAGCCAGATGGCGGTTGCCGATACGGAGAACAGCACGAAAGCTGGCGCGAACGTCGTAATGAGCATGGATGAGATCCAGGCGGTCATGAAGCAGATCGTCAATGCGGTCCAAGTCATCAAGGAGATCGCCAATCAGACCAACCTGCTTTCATTGAACGCGGCCATCGAGGCGGCCAAGGCCGGGGAAAACGGCAAGGGCTTTGCTGTCGTGGCCGAGGAGGTCCGGAAACTCTCCGAGCGGTCCGGCACCGCCGCCAAGGAAATCGAAACCCTGACCCAGCGCACCGGGACGGCCATCACGGGAGGGATGACAAGCGTCCACGCCAACATGGAGAGCCTGGAGGGGATCCGCAAGCGGATCACTGGCATGGCTGCCCGGATCCGCCATATCGGGGATGTCGCGGAGGGGCAAGCCTCCACGAGCACCAAGGTCACCGAGAGCATGACCGACACATCCCTGGGTTTGTCCCAAAACGCGACCGCGACCCACGAACTCTCTGCGACCGTCCATGAAATCGCAAAAACATCCGAGGACCTCGCCGAGGTGGCGGAAGGACTCAGAAACCTGGTGAGTGGGTTCAAACTTTAAGGAGTGAATCCTGCGGTAGCCGTATTTTTGGGGTGCCGGTTACCTGGTTAGTGCCGTTTCAACTGGGTGACCGAGTCGGTCAATTGCTCATCTTTCGCTTGTTGTCGGGTGGGTCTCCTTTACCCCACGGATTCGATCAAAAGGTCTTGGAGCACATTTTCATGCGATGGAAGCCTCTTCCGAGCGGGGGGAGACGCGAATCGCGCCATTTTCCTGCGGATCACGCGGACGGCGTGCAGGAAGGACAGGGGACCCGAGTCAACCTCTCCCTTGAGGGCCGCCTCGTGCATGAGGCCACGTATTGCGAAATGAGCCATCATGAATCCGTAGAATTCCTGCCTGATCAGGTCCGGGGTCCTGCTTCGGAGGACGACCTGGCGCCCGCGCAGATGGGTCTTCAACTCTTCGAAGGCGCTCCCAATCCTCCATCGCTCGTGGTAGAGGGCAGCCAATTCCTTCGCCGGTGCCTGATTGGGGTCGAGGATCGTTGTGGCCAGACGGTAGATGGCTTCCGCATTCTGGTGGCCCTTCAGGGTGTATTCCACAACCCTGACCTGGATCCCGTTCCGACTTTTACGGCGGCTCTCGGGAGATTCATAGAAGGTGCTCAAGAAGCTGCCGTCTTCAAGGTACTTTTCCCGAGGCAGCAGCAGATCCTTGCGAAGCCGCCATACCAGTTCCGCGCCGGTTTCCTGGGCCAGTTTCCACAACCGGAAGCAATTGAGGCCCCGGCCGGCCAGGCATAGCATCCCAGGCTGCAGGAGCGGCAGCACCTCCTCGGCAAGGGTGGCTTCGTCCACCTCATAAGAACCCATCCTGCTGCCGAACAGAACGTGGGTGCCGATCTCGCATAGCGATACGAACCGAATTTTCGGAAACGACGTATCACTGGGAGGGGAACCCGGGAAGCCGAAAGCGGCCGCGTTTTCCACCGCATCCGTAACATCCAGAGTGCTCCCATCAATACTTACGATCCGCCATTCGCGGAACCAGGCGCCTGGTGTGCCTTCCGTGGCAATGGGCCGGACGATCTCATCGTGGAGTTGGCGAAGAGGCTCCAATCCCAGGCGTATCCTGGCCCTGGAAATACCCGATTCGCCGGCCACCTTGGGTTCAACCGCCTGGTCCGTCAGCCACTGATTCCCCTCAAGCAGGCACCTGAGGACCTCCCTGCAGGAGGTGTGCCTGTATAAAGACAAGGCGATGACATAATAGACAACGACATGGGCCGGCAGGTCTCGCTGACGTTCGCTGGTTTTGCCGGTCCTCCTGAGCACCGCTTCGACCTTGGCTTTCGGGAAGGTTCTGGCGACCACGCCAAGGCTGATGTAGTCCGTGATCCGAGTCCCGTCTGTGAGCCTTGCCTCAGTACGTGCCATGGGTGCCTCTTACGGGACCTACATCCGGAAAGATATATTTGACATGACTTGCGCAGAAATCATTGCCCATGGCTTGGCTTCGGTTGCCTGATGAGCCGGAGGATTGCTCCGAATACGCCCCCAATGGCCTAGCATTGGGGATTCCGGTTCTCGGGAAGCTTGATTCCCAGTAGTTCCATCAGGTGTCCGAGATACCTCCGGCTTACGGGGACCAGCCTGTGGGATCGAGTCTTCACCAAGGTGTTGTGTGATTCGTCGCGAAGGATTTCGTCGATCTGTCGAATGTTCACCAGATACTGCTTTTGACAGCGCACCAAATCCTTTGTCTTGGTCTCCAGCACCCCGAGGGTCAAGTCGGTATAGAATTCTCCCTTCGAAGTCACGATCGCCACACCGGCCATGGATGAATGCACGAACTCCACGTCCGCCGTATCGATCAGCTTGATGCTATGGGCGCCGATGCAGGGGATCCGATCTATGGTCGGAGTGTCATACCGGGCGTGATGCCCTTCGCCAAGAAACCGATTGACCTTGGCAATGGCCCTGGCGAGGCGTTCGGGTTGGACAGGCTTGACCAAGTAGTCGATCGCATTGTTTTCGAAAGCTTGAACCGCGAAATCATCATACGCTGTGATAAAGACTACACACGGCATGATATTATCATCGATCATGCTGATTAGTTTAAGGCCATTTATTTTGGGCAACTGGATGTCAACGAACAGCACATCTGGTCGGTGGCTCTTGATGGCGCGTATGGCATGGATGGCATTGCCGCAGGATTCCATCAAGGCAATCCCGGGCATCACCGCCAGGAGGGTTTCCAACTCCTCCCGCGCTGCTCTCTCGTCGTCCACAATCACGGCACGCAGCATCTGATCACCTCTGCTCATCCGAACACCAAGGGATGTCACGGTGCACCGGCGCGCCCGTAGAAGCCCCCTTGCCAAGATCATGGAGATAAAAATATCCTCTGATTATTTCAAAAAATAATCAGTTTAAATTCATTATTGTTAATGCCAAACAATATTTGCCTTGAACGGGTAATTATTATACCAACATTAGTATAAAAATTATCCCAGTCTAACAATGAATTGTGGCATGTGCTTTATTTTTTCATTTCTGGGCTAGAACCCCGTATTGGGTTCCCGACCCATCCCTGCACTCTGACAAGTGTGATTATTATGAGTCACTATATTCTGATTTGTCTTTGAAACTTCATGACCGGTTGTACTCAGCCCTTAACTGGTTGAAACCCATTGGCAAGAGGTAGAAGCATCTGCTCAGCGCTCTGGTGCAGACCCTTGGTGGCCCTTCGAGGGTGTAGCGGAGATCCGCCCAGACCGCCCGTCCCCTGGAAGGCCGAATGCGGGGACCCCCCTTTGGATCGCGCCCCAGACAGGGCCAGGACTCGAATCGCCCTGAGGCAATTGGGCCACGCAGCTGAGCACATGGCATTTTGGCGCGCCCGCGCCCAACCGGTGATCACCTCGAAATTATTTCCCCTTGCAATCAAAGATCCCATCACATAACTTAGCATTATCCCCGCATCCAATATGGGTAAAAATACCTATTATTTGTTGAGCTAGTGGAAATGGACGTGTAGCAAATCGGGCGGAGCGCCAGCGACCTCACCAAGGCGTGACTTGGCCCGGCCCCGCCAGGTCATCCGAACCCAAAGCAGGTCATCCCCAACCTTCCCACCAGTCCATCACCGAGTCTTCACTCTCCCCTGCCACATGGAGGAACCCATGAATCCCCGCTCCATCCTTGCCGCCCTGTTGGTCACCATGGGCTCCCTCTGGGCCCAGGAGGTCCACACCCAGGCACCGCCGATCGTCGTCTGTTCCCATGACATGGAGCCGCTGATGCTCCTTTGGCTGGACGAACTGAAGGTGGCCAAGCCCCAGATCAAGATGGACCTGCGCACCTCCGTCGCGACCGAAGCGGCGAAAGCCCTGATCGATGGCCGGGCCCAGCTCGCCCCCATCAATCGCGTGCTGAAACCCGACGAAACGGCCGCCTTCAACAAAAAGTGGGGCTACCCACCCACGCGCATGGCCATCGGCGTGGACGCCCTCGTGGTCCTGGTGCAGAAGAACAATCCGCTCAAGAGCCTGAGAGTCGATCAATTGGACGCCATCTGGAGCACGAGCCGCCTGCAGGGGTGGCCCAAGAACATCGCCACCTGGGGCGACCTCGCGCTGAACGGCGACAACTGGATCAACCGACCCATCTTCTGCATCGACCGCCCGGAAGGAGACGGCCTGAGGGAATTCTTCCGGGAGAACGTCCTCAAGGGAGGCCGGGAAAAGGCCACCAACCACCCGACCACGGACGCCATGACTCTGGTCGAGGATCTCCTGGCCAACCAGGCAGCGATCAGCTATGGCTCCATGGGAGAGGTATACAACAACCTGCGAACGGTGCCGATCACACCACTGGGCGGGAAGGACCCGGTCGAACCATCCTACGAATCCGTTGCCAGCGGCGAATATCCGCTCACCCGGGTGGTGTACCTCTATTTCAACCGGGCTCCGAACCAGGCGATCGAACCGACCATCCTGGATTTCCTGCGTTATGTGATTTCGCCCGCGGGCCAGAAGCAATTGGCGCCGATGGGTCTGGTTCCACTGCCCTCTGACGTGCTGCTCATGAACCGAACCCGGTTGGCAAATTGACGGCAGGGCGGGGGTCCACGCCACCCGCCGTCGAGCCGGAGGACCCGGGCCTGGCCGCCCGATCCAACGGGACAACCACCGAAGATCCAACCAATGGAAGGAGAATCCGATGAATTTCACCAGACTCATTTGCTTCGCCGCATTGCCGGGCCTGGTCGCGGCAGCCCAGACGCCGACTTCGACCCAGGCGGTCGCCCTGGTCAAGCTAGCGGTGGCGTTCGCAAAACAGAACGGGGTCGCCAACCTCATCCAGGAGACCAACCGCCCAAATGGCAAATTCCATGTGGCCTCGGGAGGCGAACTCTACATCTTCATCTACGACGAGAGGGGAGTGGTAAAGGCCATCGGCTACAACACCGAGGCCCTGGTCGGAGTGAATCGCTTCAATCTGAAGGATCCTGAAGGGGTCATGATCGTTCAGGAACTTATCAAGGTTGGCCAGAGTCGGGGGAAAGGCTGGGTAGATTACAAATATCCCAATCCCACCACCGGCAAGAACGAGCAGAAGACATCCTACCTTGAGTATTATGATGAGTTAATCATCGGCAGTGGGATCTACAAGCAGGAATGAAGGGATCGGGCGACTGCCGGGTTGGGCTTTTAGACTATGGCCCAGGCGTCATGACGTGGCCCGCGAGCGCCCGATTTAATGGATCATCACCCACGGCACTGTGATCAGGAAGAAGGCCGCCATGTAAACGACTCCGAAGATGGTGCCCAATTTCCAGTAGAGCGGCCCCGGCAGGAACCCGGACCCGAAATACACCGGGCTTGGACCCGTTCCGTACGGGGTGATCACGCCCATGATCCCCAGTTGCAGGCAGAGCAGCAGAGCCATCCGGTCCACGGGCATGCCGGGGATGGCGGCGCCCACCGCCAGGAGCACCGGCAGAACCGCCGTGACGTGGGCGGTGACGCTGGCGAACAGGTAGTGCAGCAGGAAATTCACCGCCAGCAGGACCACCAGGGCCTTCATGACGGTCAATCCGCCCAGGTGCTGGCCCACCGCCGAGGCGAACCAAGGGATGAACCCCACCCTGGAGAGGCCGTCGGCCAGGGCGACCAGGGTGGCGAACCAGGCGTAGGTGTTCCAGGCGTCCTTGTGCTGCATCATCTCCGTCCAGGTGATCACCCGGGTCACCAGCATCAGGCAGATCACCAGCAGGGCGACCGTGGTGGGGTTGATGAACGCGTCACCGAAGATCCAGAGGCCGAGTGCGCCACCCACGTAGACCAGCAGCAACACTTCCTTCAAGGTCAACTTTCCCATCCGGGCCAGTTCCCCGGCCGCCCACTGGGGCACTTCGGAGCCGCCCTTCACGGAGGGCTTTTCCAGCCAGTGGCTGAGCAGCGGCACCAGGGCCAGGAGCAGAAGGCAGGCCGGCAGCGCCGCGAACAGCCATGGCAGCCAGTGGAGGTCGACCTTGACGGTCTTCCGGACCAATTCCACCGCTAGGACGTTGGGGGCCAGGGCGGTCATGAAAAGGGTGCTGGTCACACAGGTGGAGGCGATGGCCACCCACATGAGGTAGGATCCGATCCGATGCATGGAGGGGTCATTGGGCCTGGAATCGAACAGGGGTGGCAGGTGGCTGATGACCGGGAAGATGGTGCCTCCGCTGCGGGCGGTGTTGGAGGGGGTGAATGGCGCCAGCAGCAGGTCGGCGCCCAGCACGGCGTAGCCCAGGGAAAGGGTGCTGCGACCCATGAGCTTGACCAGGGCCAAGGCGATGCGCCTGCCCAGGCCGGTCTTTTCGTAGGCCAACGCGAACATGAAGGCCCCGAAGATCAGCCAGACGGTGGCATTGGAGAACCCGGAAAGGGCCCAGGTCAGCGCCGCTCCGGACGCGCTGAACCCGGGCTTGGCCAGCTGGTCCGGGCTGAAGAGAACATACCGGGCCAGGATGACCGCGGCCGTCAGCCCCAGCAGGCCTACCGCGCCCCCGGGCAGGGGTTCCAGGACCAACGCTGCGATCACCGCGGCGAACAGGGCGAAGTAGTGCCACGCATGCGGCGCGAGGCCCGCCGGCGCCGGCAGCAGCGCCAGGACGATTCCGACAATGGGCGGGATTGCTGCTTTCCAAGCTTTCATCTAACCCTCCATCTATTCCAACCATTATCTATTTTTTTAAATAAAAGTGGATATTTTAATTTACATTTTTGATTTTCCTGAAACAGATCAATTCTTTAAACCCCTATAACCCAAGTGAAGGCGGGAAGATTCGATTGCAAAGGTATTTATACATATGATTATACTAAACTAAATGCACCGCTCCAGGCGCGACGGAGGTTATGCCCCTTCAAGCCTTTTGAGGGGAGCCCTGCCCAACGTCTTTCCCATACAATATATGGGTTATTTTTGAATAAGACTATCATGGCACATGGTTTGCTTCCATTCGTCAGACCGATTCTGTTTCGGGCAAGGCTGTTCAAAAAATCGAATATTCCCCTGCTTCATGCAGGCAATAAAGAGTTTGTGTCTATTTTTTATGAGTAGCTGTCCAATCGTCCCTGTTTCCATCAACCCTCCAAACCCTCCCAAGGAGATAACCCATGAATCGCAGTTGCATGATCTCCAGACCCTGGCTGACCACCCCCCTGGTCTGCGCGGTGATGCTCGCAGCTTCGGGCCTTGCCCAGGCCCAGGCCACCCGCAAGGAACATGATTCCCTCGGTGACCGGCAGATCCCGGTGGCGGCCTACTGGGGCGCCCAGACCTCCCGCGCGGTCGAGAACTTTCCTTTCAACACCCAGAAGATCGAGCAGTTCCCCACCTTCATCGCGGCCTATGCCTATGTGAAGAAGGCGGCGGCGCAGGCCAACCACGAATTGGGCATCCTGCCCAAGCCCAAGCTGGACGCCATCAGCAAGGCCTGTGACGAACTCATCGCCGGCAAGCTGGCTGACCAGTTCCCCGAAGACATGATCCAGGCCGGGGCGGGCACCTCCACCAACATGAACTTCAACGAGGTCATCGCCAACCGGGCGCTGGAGATCATGGGCAAGCAGAAGGGCCAGTATTCCTTCATGCACCCCAACGACGATGTAAACCTCTCCCAGTCCACCAACGACAACTACCCCACCGCGGCCAAGGTGGCCATGGTCATGGAGATCAACCAGGCCCTCAAGAACATGAAGGCCCTGAAGGCCGCACTGGAAGCAAAGGGCGCCGAGTTCAAGGACGTCATCAAGATGGGCCGCACGGAGATGCAGGACGCCGTGCCGGTGACCCTGGGCCAGGAGTTCAACGGATTCGCCGACAATATCAACGAAGCCATCGAGCAGCTGCAGGATGCCCAGACCAGCTTCCTGCGGGTCAACCTGGGCGGCACCGCCATCGGCACCGGGCTGAACAGCCCGCCGAAGTACAGCGCGCTGTCCATCCAGAAGCTGGCCCAGCTGACAGGGTATTCCTTCGTGCCCAACCACGATCTGGTGGGCGCTTCCTCCGACTGCGCCAGCTATGTGCGGATGTCCGGCGCCATGAAACGCGCGGGATTGGCCATGTCGAAGATCGCCAACGACCTGCGCCTGATGTCCTCCGGCCCCCGGACCGGCTTCTTCGAGATCACCTTGCCGGCCACCCAGCCCGGCTCCTCCATCATGCCCGGCAAGGTGAACCCGGTGATCTGCGAGGTCACCACCAGCGTCGCCTACCAGCTGGCCGGTTTCGATACCACCGTGACCATGGCCGCGGAGTTGAGCAGCCTCGAACTCAACCCTGTGGAGTGCATCATTGTTTATGACGAGCTGGTCGGCGCCAACCTGCTGGCCAAGGCTGCCGAGGTGTTCACCAGCAGGTGCGTCGTGGGCGTCCATGCCAACGTCGACCGTTGCCGCACCATGGTCAAGGGCAGCATCGGCCTGGTCACCGCGCTGAACCCCGTCCTCGGCTACGAGAAGTCTGCCTCCATCGCCAAGGAATCCCTTGCTACCGGCCGCCCGGTCTACGACCTGGTGCTGGAAAAGGGCTGGCTGAGCAAGGACAAGCTCGACGACATGCTCAAACCCGAGAACATGACCCAGCCCCGGGACTGGCCGGTCCTGCAGTAGGGGTCGCTCGGCGCGGAAGGCCCCCCGGGGCCTTCCGCCCATAGACCTGGATGCTTTCGGTATCGGATAATCAATAAATGAAATCCTTCCTGCTTGCGTGCTGCCTGTTTGGCTGCCTGGTTCCGGCCCGCGCCGAAGTGAGCGGGGGCAGCGCGCCCAGGCAAGTCATCATCGTCGGCGGCGACAAGAGCTACCCACCATTCGAGTTCCTCGACAAAGCCGGCCGGCCGGCCGGCTTTGACGTGGAACTGACCCAGGCCATCGCCGAAGTCATGGGCCTGCCCGTGGAGATCCACCTGGGAGACTGGAACGAGATGCGCCAGGGGCTCGAGACCGGTTCGGTCGACGCCATGGAAGGGGTGTCCCTCTCGGCGGAACGGTACAAAGTCTTCGATTATTCCATGCCGCACTGCATCGTCCGGCAGTCCATCTTCGCCCGCCGCGGATCGCCCCGGATCCTGTCCCTGGAAGACCTGCGGGGCAAGGACGTGGCCGTGCAGCGGGGCGGGATCATGCACGACAGCCTTTCCGAGAACCGGGTCGGGGCCAACCTGATCCTGGTGGATACCCATGCGGCCGCGCTGCGTCTGGTGGCTTCCGGCAAGTCCGATTACGCCATCGTCAACACCCTCACCGGTCTCTACTTCGGGCTTGAACTTGGCCTGTCCAACATCGTGCCGGTGGGCGAGCCGGTGGCGGAAATCCCCTACGGCTACGCCGTGAAGAAGGGCAACCTGAAGCTGGTCTCCGAGTTCGACCAGGGCCTCCAGATCCTGAAGAATACCGGCCGCTACCAGCAGATCTACGACAAATGGCTGGGCATCCTGGAATCCAACCCAAGCCCGTGGCGAAAGATCATCAAGTACGGGTCGATGGTCCTGCTGCCGCTGCTGGCCATCTTCGGCGCCACCATCGCCTGGTCCTGGTCCCTGAAGAAGAAGATCGCCACCTATATCGCCGAATCGCAGATCCGCCAGCAGGAGTTGATCCAGGCAGACAAGCTGGCCTCCCTGGGCATCCTGGTCTCCGGCGTCGCCCACGAAATCAACAACCCGACCGGGCTCATCCTGTACAACCTGCCCATCCTCAAGAGCGCCTACCAGGTGGCTGCGGCGGGGCTGGAGGCGCGGTTCGCGGAAAGCGGTGATTTCATGATCGGCGGCCTCAGCTATTCCCAGTTCCGGGAAGAGCTGCCCAGGCTGTTCGAGGAGATGCAGGGCGGCGCCCGCCGCATCAAGCGCATCGTCGACGACCTGAAGGATTTCGCCCGGAAGGACACCTCCAGCCTGGATGAAAGGGTCGACCTCAACGCGGTGGCGCAGACGGCGGTGCGCCTGCTGGACAACACCATCAAGAAGGCCACCGTCCGGTTCCAGATCAGCTGCCTGGACGGCCTGCCCCCTTTCCGGGGCAATCCGCAGCGGATCGAACAGGTGGTGGTGAACCTCATCCTGAACGCCTGTCAGGCGCTGATGCGCCCGGACCAGGGCATCCACCTGGCCACCTCGTGGGACGAGCTGAGGAACGAAGTGAAACTGACCGTCAAGGATGAAGGCGTCGGGATCCCGGAGGAACACCTGGCGCGCCTCACCGACCCGTTCTTCACCACCAGGCGCGACTCAGGCGGCACCGGGCTGGGCCTTTCGGTCTCGGCGGGCATCATCAAGGAGCACCGCGGCAAGCTTGAATTCTTCTCCACGCCCGGCGCGGGGACGACAGCCGCCATGACCCTGCCGGCCCTGCAAGGGAGTTGAAGCCATGCTGGAATCCACCTACCCGGCCTACTCCGTCCTTCTCGTCGACGACGAGGAAGCCTGGCTGCGCAGCCTGAGCATGACGCTTTCGCTGCTGGCCGGGATAACCAACATCATCCGCTGCTCCGACAGCCGGCAGGCCATGGACGTCATCGCCGGCAACGGTGTTGGACTGGTCCTGCTCGACCTGAACATGCCCCACCTCTCGGGGGAGACCCTGCTCGCCCAGCTCCTGGAACGATACCCGGAGATCCCGGTCATCATCATCAGCGGCCTGAACCAGGTGGAGACGGCCGTGGAATGCATGAAGCGCGGCGCCTTCGATTTCTTCGTCAAGACGGTGGAGCAGGAGAGACTGATCCAGGGCGTCCAGAGGGCCATCAGGATGATCGACCTGCAGCGGGAGAACCGGGAGATCGGTTCGAGGGTGCTGGACGATCGCCTCGCCCATCCGGAGGCGTTCGCCCAGATCATCACCCAGGACAAGGCGATGCGCGCCATCTTCCGCTACCTCGAAGCGGTCTCGGGCAGCGGCCAGCCGGTGCTGATCACCGGGGAAAGCGGGGTGGGCAAGGAACTGCTGGCGGCGTCCATCCACCGGCTCAGCGGGCGCAAGGGCAAGCTGGTGGCGCTGAACGTGGCCGGGCTGGACGACAACATCTTCAGCGACGCCCTGTTCGGCCACGTGAAGGGCGCCTTCACCGGAGCCGACAGCGTGCGCCGCGGCCTGATCGAGGACGCGGCGGACGGCACCTTGTTCCTGGACGAGATCGGCGATCTGGCCCTTGCCTCCCAGATCAAGCTGCTGCGGCTGCTCCAGGAAGGCGAGTACTTCGCCTTGGGCAGCGATGTGCCCAAGCGGATGCGGGCGCGGGTGGTGTTCGCCACCCACCACGACCTCTCGGCCAAGCAGGCCTCCGGGCAATTCCGCAAGGATCTCTACTACCGGCTGTGCGTGCATCACCTGCATGTGCCGCCGCTGCGCAAACGGGTCGGGGACATCCCGATGCTGCTCGACCATTTTCTGGAAGAAGTGGCACGGGAACTGGGCAAGAAGACGCCGACGGTGGCCAAGGAGCTATACGTGCTGCTGGCCAACCACCCCTTTCCCGGCAATGTCCGCGAACTCAAGTCCATGGTCTACGACGCCGTGAGCGTCCACCAGTCGCGGATGCTGTCCATGGACGCCTTCAAGCGGGCCATGGGCCAGCACGGCGAACCGGCCGCCATGGCGCCGGACAAGGAAACTGCCCAGCCACTGTTCGTGCCCACGGAACCTTTGCCCAGCCTCCACGATCTTCCGGATCTCGTCATCGCCGAGGCCATGCGCCGGGCCAAGGGAAACCAGTCGGTGGCCGCGCGGCTGATCGGCATTTCACAACCGGCCCTCAGCAAGCGGCTCAAGAAGAATCCACTGCACCGGGAGGATTAGGCGGGGACTCGAATCCCCTGACGGTCGTTCGGCGGATTTTCCTGATCGGTTGTGCCGTCCGCATCGAACGGAGAATGCTTCTTCGAATGGGGTGGAAGAACTCCCTCAATCCGGGAGAGCGAAAAAGAAAGTCGCCCCTTCCCCAGGGCTCGCTTCCGCCCAGATCCGACCCCCATGCCGGTGGATGATTCGTTGGACGATGGCCAGGCCGATCCCCGTTCCATCGAACTCGGTCACCGCATGGAGCCGCTGGAATGGATTGAATAGCTTGTCTGCAAACGCCATATCGAAGCCAGCGCCGTTGTCCCGGATGAAGAATGTCCTGTCGCCGCGTGGGGAGGCGGTCTCACCCACCTCAATGCTGGGATCTTTCCGTTTTGCGGTGAACTTCCACGCATTGCCCAGCAGGTTCTCCAACACGACCTGCATCAGGTGCTGGTCAGCCTGCACCACCATGCCCGGTTTGATGCTGACCTCGACTTTGCGCTCCGGGTTGAGGTCGGCCAGGTTGCCCGCCACCCGACTGCTCAGTCCGGACAAATCACACTCCGATAAGGTCAGTTCGCTGCGGCTGGTTTTCGACAATTTCAGCAGGTCATCGATGAGGTGACCCATCCGTTGCGCCCCCAGGCGGATCCGGGAAAGGTAATGCTTGCCGGATTCGTCGACCTGGTCCTGGTAGTCCTCCAGCAGAACCTGGCTGAAGCCGTCGATGCTCCGGAGGGGCGCTCGGAGATCATGGGATACGGAATAGCTGAAAGATTCCATTTCCTTGTTGGCCGCTTCAAGTTGGAGTGTGCGCTCTTTCACCCGCTCCTCCAGTTCTTCGTTCATTCGTCGACGCTGTGTCTCATGAGCCTTGCGCTCTGAAATGTCGCGAACATAGGCAACGGTGCGGGATTGCTCAGCAATGTGGGTTATGGAAATTTCAACCGGAAAACAGGTTCCGTCCTTCCTGCGATGGATCGACTCGAACAGATCCGACCCCTCTCTGGCTACTCTCGCGATATGACGTCCGAGGTCTTTTGGAGATTCAAAAGCATCGATGTCAGCTACTCCCATGTTGCGCATCTCGTCTCTGGAAAAGCCAAGCATCCGGCAGGCAGCATCGTTCACTTCCATCAATCGACCTTTTGCATCAATCAGCCATACGCCGTCCATGGCCGTTTGAAGCATCGTCCGGGCTTCGGCTTCACTGGCGGCAAGCGCATGTTCGGCCAGTTTGCGCTCGGTGACATCCTGGTTGATGCCGATCATCCGCAGCGGGTTCCCTAGCTGGTCCCGCATCACCACTGCGTTTGCCTTGATCCATAGGACGGTTCCGTCACTGTGTTTCACCCTGAACTCGGTGTCGAAGGGGGCCTCTCCCCTGATGGCTGCTTCGCATTCAGCGATGGCACGGTCCAGGTCCCCGGGGTGCAAGCCATCCTTCCAGTCCTGCACGGTTCCCTGGATTTCTCCGCGGCTGGCTCCATAGAGTTCGAACATCCGGTCGTCCCAGGTCATGGTTCCCACCTGGAGATCCCAGTCCCACACGCCCATGCTGGCTGAGGTCGTGGCCAACTGTAGTCGTTGGGAGGTGCTCTTTATTGCCTCCTCGTTCTGCTTGCGTCCCGTAATGTCCCAAAGAATGCCCAGAACCCGGAGCGGCCTTCCGGTTTCATCACGCGTCAGGCGACCCCGTGCACAGATGGCGTGAATGCTCCCGTCCTTCCAGCGCACCCGATATTCGACCTCGTAAGGCTGGTTTTCATCGAAGGTCCTGCTCCAAGCGGCTCTGATGCCCTGGTGGTCTTCCGGGAGGACCATCTGGAAAAATTCTTCCTGGGTTCCGGCGAAGGAACTTTGGTCGATTCCGAGGAGTTCGCAGACCCGACCATCGAAGTGCCGGATGTTCTCACCGATGTCCCAGGTCCAGACGCCCATCGCCGCGGAGTGCAGTGCGAGATTCAGTTTGGCCTCGCTGGACCGCAAGGATTCCTCGGCACTCCTGCGGTCGGTGATGTCCTGGATGGTGCCGATAAGGGAAAGAACTTGCCCATCAGCATCAAACGCGACTTCCCCGTGACCGGACACCCACCGGGTTGAGGCGTCACTTCTCCGGATGATTCTGTATTCTTTGCAAAATGGCAGTCTCCGGGCAATGACCTCTGTCCGCAAATAGTGTTCCATCATGGCCCGGTCATCCGGATGAACGATGTCCAGCCAACCTTGAACGCTGCGGTTGTCGTTCTTGCCTATTCCAAAAATCGCGTCCAGGACCTCGGAGGATTCCCAATTGCCGCGGGTGAAATCCATCTTGTAGGAACCGATGCTTGCCGCGCGCTGCGACTCCCTGAAAAAGAATTCGCTTTCCTTCAGCGCCCCCTCGGCCTGCTTGCGCCGGGCCTCGAGTTCATGGTTGTCCAGGGCGAAGGTCACGTCTCCAGCGGCTTCTTCAAGAAGGCCCAGTTCCTGGGCACCGAAATAGTTCTTCTCAGTGGCATATACCACCAATGCCCCACAGACTTTTCCGCCATACCGGATGGGGATGGACGCAGAGGCGGCAAATCCGGCCCTGCTGGCCGCGTCATGCCAGGGAGATGCCGCGGTTGAACCCAGGAAGTCGCCCAGCACGCAGGTATGCCCCTCGCGGATGGCCGTCCCGGTCCCGCCCCGCCCCAGGGCCGTATCATCGCTGCGCACCTTCAAGCCATTGAGGTATCCATGTTTGTCGCCATATTGGGCAACGACTTCGACCTCATGGGTTTCAGGATCATTCCAGCCAACCCACGCCATGGCGAACTTGCCAAACTTGACCATCACCTCGCAGATCTTGTCCAGGAGCGCCTCCGAGGTAGGCGACCATACGATGGCCTGGTTCACCTGGCTCAGGGCAGAGTACAACTCGGTCAGGCGCTCCAACTTTCTGGATTGGACACGGTGCTCGGTCATGTTGTCGAAGGTCACCAGCGCTCCGCCTCCCGTGAGGGGCTCTGCAGATACCTCAAACCAGAGGGTGCTGCCGTCCTCCCGGCCCCACCCTATGGTTTTTCGGGATACGGGTGCCCCGGTCCTCATCGCCACCCAACCAGGAAAGTCCTCATCCTTGATCGCTGACCCATCGACTGCGGACAAATGGGACCAGGGTGCCGGCAGGCTGAATTGCAGGAGCGTGCTCCGATCCAGGCCCAGCATGCTTGCCGCAGCCGGATTCACCTCAAGGTACCGGCCCTTTGCATCGGCAAGCATCACCCCCTGGGGCAAGGCATCCAGGAGGGAGGTCCAGCCTCGTCGAGTGGCGGTGCTCCGTGTTTCCAGGGCATCCGGTGAATTTTGAGTCGACATGAAACCACCCTGGGTGCTCGGCAGAGCTCGTTGGCAACGGTTGATTTCATCATAGGCGAAAACCCTTACCGCGCTGCCATTGCCTGGGCAGCCTTGAGACTGAGTTGCACCAGCACCTTGGCTCACAGGTTTGACGGTTTGGCGGTTAAAGAAAAGATCGGGCCAGGTCCAAAGGGCCAACCCAAACCCTATAACCTAAGCACTTTGGATAATCCCGATTCAAACAATGTAAGTATATGTATTTTCAATAATTGAAATTCAGGATTCGAGTTCTGGCATGCCATTGAACATACCCAATCTTCGTCTGGGTCTTGGTGTTCGAGGCCCGGCCATGGTGCTCTAAGCTATTAAAATATAATAGTTTAGAACGAGTGAAGTAGAGAGATGAACGGTTGGCACAGGGTCTGCAATCTCCTTGAGCATCCATTCTTGGCGCCTGGGCCGAAACCGTCAGCTGAAAAGGCCTGAGCCGCGCCACCGGACCGCTCCCCATGATCACTGGGCCGGGCGCGACGGCGCCGCCGCTGCCCTCCATCCGCCACGCTCTCCAACCCACCCCACCTTCTTAAAGGAAACAGCCATGCTCAAGCTCAAATCCCTGCAGGCCTGCCTGGTACTCGGACTTTGCACCGCGGCCTTCACTCCGGCCACCACCCTGGCGGCGGCACAGACCGCCACCGCCAAGAAGGCCAATATCGTTATCGTCGCCACTGGCGGCACCATCGCCGGCACTGGTGCCACCAGCACCACCACCGTGGGTTACACCGCCGCCAAGGTCGGCGTCGACCGCCTGATCGAAGCGGTCCCCGAGATCAAGAAGGTGGCCAATGTTCGCGGCGAGCAGATCTTCCAGGTGGCCTCCGAGAACATGACCAACGAACTCTGGCTCAAGTTGGGCAAGCGGGTCAACCAGCTCCTGGCCCAGAGCGATGTGGACGGCATCGTCATCACCCACGGCACCGACACCCTCGAAGAGACCGCCTATTTCCTGGACCTGGTGGTGAAGAGCAGCAAGCCCGTGGTCCTGGTGGGCGCCATGCGCCCCTCGACCGCCATCTCCGCCGATGGCCCGATCAACATCTACAACGCCACGGTCCTGGCCTCGAGCCCGGATGCCGTCGGCAAGGGAGTGCTGGTGGCCATGAACGACCAGATCAACGCCGGCCGCGATGTCACCAAGACCAACACTTCCGCCGTGGAGACCTTCCGCACCCCTGATATCGGGGCCCTGGGCTACATGCAGGACAATTCGGTCCACTTCTACCGGCTGCCCATCCGCAAGCACACTGCCGAGACCGAGTTCGACGTCAGCAACCTCGACACCCTCCCGCGCGTGGACATCGTGTACGGCTATGCCAGCGCGAACCGCGTGGCGGTGGACGCCTTCGTGGCCTCCGGGGTCAAGGGCCTCATCCACGCCGGCGTGGGCGATGGCAGCGTGCACAAGGACGTGCTGCCCGCCCTGACCGACGCGCGCAAGAAGGGCGTGGTCATCGTCCGCAGCGCCCGGGTCGGCAGCGGCATCACCGCCCGGAACGGCGAAGCTGACGACGACGCCCTCGACTTTGTGGTCTCCGACTCCCTCAACCCGCAGAAGGCCCGAGTCCTGCTGATGCTGGGTCTCACCAGGACCAGCGACACCAAGGAAATCCAGCGGATGTTCGCCACCTACTAGGAATCCGACCGTTCGCCGCCTTTCCGTCCCTGACCCTTTTTCCAACTGAGGCCCACCTGTGAACCCATCCGTAGACACCCCTGCCCAGCACCGGAAGCCCTGGTACAAGTCCAGTACTTTCTGGATATTCATGGGCCTCATCCTGGGCATCGTGCTCGGCGGGTTCCTCCCGTCCGACCAGTTCCCGGTCATGAACAAGTTGTTCCGGTTCCTATCCAAGGCTTTCATCAGCCTCATCAAGGGGCTGATCGTTCCCCTGCTGGCCTCCACCATCGTCGTGGGCATCGCCCAGACCGGGGACATCAAGGCCGTGGGACGGATGGGCGGCAAAGCTCTCCTCTATTTCGAGATCGTCACCACCCTCGCCCTGTTCATCGGCCTTGGCGTCGCCAACTGGATGCAGCCCGGATCCGGTCTGACCCTGAACACCGCCGGCCATCCGGGCGTAGCTCTGGCGCAGGCCAAGAGCGGCTGGGATATCGCCCTGCACCTGTTCCCCAGCAATGTGGTGGCGCATGCCGCCGAAGGCGACATCCTGCCCCTGGTGATTTTCGCCAGCCTGTTCGGCGTGGGACTCACCCGAATCGGCCAGCGGGGGAAGCCCGTCCTGGCCTTTTTCGATGGCGTCGCCCAGACCATGTTCAAGTACACCGACATGGTCATGAAGTTCACCCCCCTGGGCGTGTTCGGCGCCATGGCCTACAACGTGAGTTCCATGGCCGGCGGGACGGCCGGATCCAGCCTCAAGGGCTGGCCGGCCGTGTTCAATCTGCTTCAGCAATACGGGAAGCTGGTCGGCAGCCTGTATGGCAGCCTGATCCTCCTGATGGCCGTCGTGTTCATTCCGGTGATGCTGATCTTCCGCATCCGGATCGCCGGGTTCTTCAAGGCGATCAAGGACCCCGCCATCACCGCCTTTTCCACCGCCTCCAGCGAGGCGGCCCTGCCCAAGCTGCTCGAGGAGATGGTCCGCTTCGGCGTGCCCCGCCAAGTGGCCAGTTTCGTCATCCCCACGGGATACTCGTTCAACCTGGATGGGTCCACGGTGTACCTGGTCCTGGCCTCCATGGCCATCGCCCAGGCCGCCCACATCCACCTGTCCTTCGGCCAACAGCTGATGATGATGTTCACCTTCATGCTGACCAGCAAGGGGATCGCGGGTGTGCCCAGGGCCTGCCTGGTGGTGATCCTGGCCACCTGCGGCGGTTTCGGCCTGCCGGCAGAGGCGGGCGTCGCCCTGCTCCTGGCGGTGGATGAGATCAGCGACATGGCCCGTACCGCGACCAACGTCATCGGCAACGGCTTGGCCTCGGTGGTTGTAGCCAAGTGGGAAGGGGTGTTCGGGACCGACACCGGCATGCTCCCGCTGGAAGTCCCCGAGACGCCCGTGATCGAGGAAGAGACACCCGCGTTTGCCTGAGCACCCGGGTCTGGCCCCGGAATGTCTGCCTGATCGTGATCCATTTGACCGGAGACCCCATGACCGATTTCCAGGCCCCAGCCCTCAACCCCCTGGCCCAGGCCGCCAACGAGGCCATCCGGAAGGACTGCCCGGTGGTCTTCGATCTGCTCAGCGAGCGGGGCAAGCGCTTCTTCTTCCCCACCCAGGGCATCCTCGCCCAGGGCGCCGAAGCCAAGCGGAAGGCCAAGGTCGCCAACGCCACCATCGGCATCGCGGTGGAGAACGGCATTCCGGCCCACCTGGAATGCGTGGACCGCTATTTCAGCGGCCTGACCCCCGCGGAGGTCTATGACTACGCGCCCAGCTACGGCAAGCCGGAACTGCGCCAGGCCTGGGCGCGCAAGCAGCGGGAGGAGACGCCCTCCCTGGGCGGGCACCCGACTTCCAACCCGGTGGTGACCAACGCCCTGACCCACGGCCTGTCCGTGGTCGGCGAACTGTTCCTCGACCCGGGCGACGAGGTGCTCTCCAGCGACCTGATGTGGGAGAACTACAACCTGGCCTGGGAGACCCGCCTCGGCGCCCACATCAGCACCTTCCCCTTCTTCGACGCGGACCTGGCCGGCTACAACCTGGAGGCGCTCACCCGCGCCCTGGCCGAGCGCGCGGGCGAGAAGCTGGTGGTCTCGCTCAACTTCCCCAACAACCCATCGGGCTATACCCCCACCGGCCCCGAGGCCCTGGGCATCGCCGCCGCGCTCACCCGGGCCGCCGAAGCCGGCACCCGGCTGGTGGTGGTGTGCGATGACGCCTACTACGGAATGTTCTTCGATCCGGCCTGCGAGCGGGAATCCCTGTTCGGGCTCCTGGCGCAGGCGCATCCCAACCTGCTGGCGGTCAAGGTGGACGGCGGCACCAAGGAGGCCTTCGTCTGGGGACTGCGCGTGGGCTTCCTCACCTTCGGCGTCAAGAACGGCACCGAGGCGGCCTACAAGGCCCTGGAGGACAAGACCGCCGGCCTGATCCGCTCGGTGGTCTCCAGCGTCAACCATCCGGGCCAGAGCATCCTGCTCAAGGCCCTGCGCGATCCTGATTTCCGGCGGCAGCAGAACGAGAAGATCGCGCTCCTGCGTTCCCGGGCGGAAGTGACCGGGGTGGAATGCCGGCGCCCGGAATACCGCGACTGCTGGGACGTCTACCCCTACAACAGCGGCTATTTCATGTGCCTGCGGCTCAGGGGCGCCGACGCCGACCAGGTCCGGCAGAAACTGCTGGATGAGCATGGGGTCGGCACCATCGCCCTGGGCCCCTCGAACCTGCGGGTGGCCTTCTCCTGCCTGACCGAGGCGCAGATCCCCGGTGTGTTCAAGGCGATCGCGAACGCAGCAAGGGGGCTCGGCGCCCTTTGAGTGGGAATCGCTTTTCCCCACTCGCTGATTGTCGCGTTGCCGTTGGCAATTTCCAGCGGGTCGGCAAGGATCGGGTTCCACCAGTCGGCATATTCGAGCCAGTGTGCAGTCGGGGTCGCGCGGAGCAGTTGAGTACCGAGTTCCGGCCACAGATGGTTGGACAGGCGAATGCCTCGCACCCGGGCAATTGCCGCTGCACGCATCCAGCCGGTGACGCCACCTATTTTCACTGTCTGAACCCGCTTCCCGGCAAGTGGCTCTCCGGCAGGGTTCTTCAGGCGGAGTCCGTGCCGGAGTCGCATGCGGGGAATGTCATCAGGATCCGGGTCCCCCGGCCTGGTTCACTCTGGATTTCCATCCGGCCTTTGTGCGCCTTGACAGTGCTTTGGACCATCGAAAGCCCCAAGCCGGTGCCTTTGCCCGGTCCCTTGGTGGTAAAGAAGGGCTTCAACGCCCGTTCCAGCACCTCTTTGGTCATTCCGCATCCGGTGTCCTCTGCTTCCACGCTGATCAGGCCCCACTCCAGATTCTTGGTCCGCAGGGTTAGATGGCCGCCTCCAGGCATGGCATCCACCGCATTGACGCAAAGGTTCATGAAAGCGTGGGACAAGGCGCTGGCATCTCCACGAATGGGCTGAAGATCCTCCGCAAGGTCCATCTGCAGGCGAATCCGGGACAGGGCGCTATATTCCAGGAGCGCAACCACGTCCCTCAGGAGTTGGTTGACATCCAGTTCCCTGGTTTCCGCTGGGACTTGACGGGCGTAGCTCAGCAGGTTCTGAACCACATTCCGTCCCCGTTCCGTGGCCTGGATGATCGTCTCGAAGGCCCTGCGGATGTTGCTGCCGGCGGTCTGGGATTCGAGGTTGGCGGAGGCCAGGCCGAGGATGGCCCCCAACACATTGTTCATGTCGTGCGCCACGCCTCCCGCCAAAAGGCCCAGGCTTTCCATTTTCTGCGCCTGCTCTGCGATCTTGCGTTCGCTGATGTCCACGAAGGTAACCAGGATGCGGGCGAGATCAGCTTCGAAACCCGGTTGCACAGCCAGGTGCACATCGTAGGTCACCGCTCGGCCCTGGCCGTCATGAAATTGGACCTCCCGGATGAAAGACGTCTTGCCCGCATCAAGATTGACCAGCATATGGCTGAATGCGCCAAGGAATTCAGGCGAGGCGTAACGGGATCGCCCGGCGCGGGTCGGGGCGGAATCGCCCACTCCGGCCATGGCTCGCCCCGTAAGGTTGATATCCAGGAATACCACCTGTTCAGCCAAGCCCTCAAGCACCTCCGGGTGCCTGAAGAAGTGGACTCGAAGGTCGCTGATGCCGCCGTCACGGATCGTTTCCAGTGCCTTCTTGACAGCTGAGAAATCTTCCAGGGAAATGCCGATGGGAGCATTCTGGAAGAGCGCCCGGAAGCGGGTCTCACTCGCCTCCAGGGCCTCTGCTGCACGCCGCTTCTCCGCTTCCCTGGCAAAATTGTTCAGCGCGAAGTCGATATCCATGGCCATTTCCAGCAGGAGAGCCTTCGTTTCCTGGTCGAAGGCCTCGACGGTGCCGGAACAGATGGTCAGGCAGCCTACCGGGTGGTCGTTCCGGTGCAAAGGTAGTGCAGCCAGCGAACGCCACCCGGCCCGGCCCCCGGGGCCGTGCCAGGCCAAGGTGGCGGAGTCGCCCAGGAAATCCTGACACCAATAGGGTTGATTGCTGTTTATGGCCATACTTGGCGGCCCACCGGCGCTCGGATCCTCGCCCGGCCGGGCGCGTGACAGGGGTTCAAGCCAGGCCGCATCGCCCCCGTACCAGGTGACCGGCTTGACCAGTCCTGCGACTGGATCCACCTCGTCGATCCAGGCCACCTTTGCGAAGCCGTTCTCGACAATGCAGCGGCAGATCTGCGGGAACAGATCCTGTTCATCCGAGCAGTGCACGATGGCCTGGTTGCATTGGCTCAAGGCCGCATAGAGATTGGTCAACCGCAGGATATTCGCTTCGGCCGCCTTGCGCTCAGTGATATCACGGGCCACAGAGAGCACCATGCTCCTGCCCTGCAACTGGAACATCTGGGCGTTGATCTCGACTTCGATCGGTCTCCGGTCCTTGGTCAGGTGGACGCGCTCGAACACAGCGGTCTTCTGTTCAGCCAGTTGCCGGGGCCAGGAAGCGGTTTCCGGGCCAGTCCCGGGTTCCAGGTCCAGCGGTCCCATGGTGAGCATCTCCGCACGGCTGTATCCCAAACGCTGGCAGGCGATGTCATTGACTTCGGTGAAATGGCCTGGGGCCGCGGTCACCGGATCAGCTTCATGGACGAAAACGGAATCATTGCCGCCATGGAACAGCATGCGGAACCGCTCCTCCTGACGGGCCAGTTCCTCCAAAGCAGCCATGCGCTCCTTCCAGCGCCGGCTGATCAGCCAAGTAGCGGTCAACGAGGCAAGGGCGAACATGGCGGACCATCCGCCTGCCTGCATAACCTCCTGCCACCAGCCGGACAGGTAGTCCTGGTCGGCGAGGCCGACGTTGACGGTCATCGGATAGGGGCCGACCTGCCGGTAGGCATAGATTCGCCGTACGTTATCCAGGCGCGAACGGGCCTGGTAGTGGCCCGCCCGCTGCCCGGATGCGATCAGTGCCGTGATTTCCGGCGAGGCCTCGGTGCGCCCGATGGTGTTGCCCATGATGCCGGCCGCCGGATAGCGGGCCATGATCGTGAGGGAGGGGTTGAACAAGGCAACCACCCCGTGGGGACCCACATCGATGGATGAAATTTGCTTTTCAAGGCGCTCCAACGACAACGAACCGAAGACGATGCCTGCAAACCCTCCGCCGGGGGTCTCCAGGCGGCGCGCCGGGATGACTGCCAACTTCCCGCTGACCCGTCCAAGAACTGGCCCGGAAAGGACCAGACCTGCGCGGGCATTCCCGCGCAGTTGCAGGAAGTAGTCGCGGTCGTCCACACGTATCTTGCTGGTCAGCACCTCACCGATCACATGAGTGACCATGCCGCCCGAGTCGGCGATGCGAAAACCCTGCAACTCCGGTGTCCGGGCCAGGATGCGGCCAAGAAAGGCGCCAAGTGCCCGGTCGTCAACCCCGCGGTCACCCCGCTCACGGTCGATTTCATCGGCGATGGCGAGCAGACCGGAATCGATCTTCTCCATGTCGGCACCCAGATTCTGTTCCAGGAGCCTCGACAGGTTCTCGGCGGTGAGGGAGGCCCGTTCGCGGTAATGTCCCCGGCTATGCCACAAGGCGAAGCCCGAAACGGCGAGGACCACCAAATTGACCAGCAGGCAGGTGAGCCACAGCCATCCCCCTGAGGGTGTCAACCGCAGGGAGCGGTCTTTTGCCGACCGGGCAGAAGGCATACTTACCACCTCATTGGAGCTTCAAGGGACAGAAGTTGGATTTAAACATTGTACGGGAATGCCCACATGGACGCGTGCCACTTTCCCGCTAGCCATTCAAGAATTTACATGGGCTATAATCGTGACGGTTTCTTGGTGGAAATGCCTTCGCAGGGGAACTCCAATTCTAGGGGATTCGAATGAATCTCTTTTCCTTTCATCATTCCATCAAGACCAAAGTCACCCTCACCACAGTAGCCATTTTCATGGTCAGTCTCTGGTCCTTGGCGCTCTATCTCAGCCAGGTGCTGCGAAGGGACATGCAGGGGCTACTGGGCGCGCAGCAGTTTTCTGCGGTCTCGATCCTGGCGGAACAGATCAACTCGGAATTGGTCAACCGCATCCAGATCCTGGAATCCCACGCCAAGAACCTCGGGCCCGTCGTCCTGGGCCAGGCGGGGGCTCTGCAGAGACGACTGGATGAGAGTCCCGCCCTTCAGGATTTGTTCAATTCTGGCGTCGTTGCTCTGGGATCGAATGGCGCAGTCCTTGCGAAAACGTCATTCGCCATGGATCTGGCCGACTACAGGGCCACAGACAGTGATCAACTGGTCGCCACGCTCAAGGCAGGGAGAACAACGATCGGCAGGCCAGTCATGGACAGAAAGCTCCTGCTTCCGGTGGTCGCCGTCGCGGTACCCATACGCGGTCCCGATGGCAGGGTGATCGGCGCATTGAGCGGGTTGACCCATCTGGGTACCCCAAACTTCCTTGACAGGATCGCGCAGAACCATTTCGGGAGGACCGGTGGTTTCCTGTTGGTTGCGCCCCGGTACCGGCTTATCGTCACAGCCTCCAACAAGGCGCGCATCATGGAGATCCTGCCTCCCAGCGGCAGGAACCCGACCATTGACCGATTCCTTGCTGGCTATGAGGGCTCGACTGTTTTCAGGGATGCGCGTGGCGTTGAAGTGCTGACCTCCACCAGGAACATCCCCCTCGCCAATTGGCAGCTGGCGCTTTCGCTGCCTACCTCGGAAGCATTCGCCCCGATTCTTGCCGTGGAGCGGCGGATGCTCCTGGCCACGATCTTCCTGAGCCTGGTGATGGGTGGCCTTACCTGGTGCGTCGTCACTCGCCAGTTGGCTCCGCTCGCCACCGCCAAGGCCCTGGCAGCTGTGGCATCCACCACCGGTGCGGCGCAGTCCCTGCCGGTCATCCGCCAGGACGAGATCGGAGACATGATCAGCGGATTCAATCACCTGTTGCAAACGCTCAAACAGGCTGAAACCGAGAAAACCGAACTGGAGGCCCGAAACCGGCAGCTCCAGAAGGCCGAAAGCCTGGGCCTCATGGCTGCTTCCATCGCCCACCATTTCAACAACAGGCTTCAGACCATCATGGCCAGCCTGGAAATGGTGGGGGAATTTCCCGAGGACTCGAGCATGTCCAGATACGTGGGGCTGGCGAAACAGGCAACGGCACGGGCGGCTGAAGTGAGCCGCCTGCTTCTGGTTTACTTGGGACAGGTCATCCTGGAACGGAAGCCGCGGCTCCTGACGGAGATTTGCCAGCGGAATATTGCCATCCTGCGGAAGGGGCTGCCAAGCACCCTGACGCTGGAGTCGGATTGCCCTGAGCCGGGTCCGGTCATCAGTGCCGATGCGGAGCAGATCCAACAGGTCCTGACTAGCCTGGTGACCAACGCCTGCGAGGCCATGGCCGACGGGGGGGGCTGCATCCGTGTCAGCATCGGAACTTGTGGCGCGACGGAAATCCCAACCCAGTACCGCTATCCCATTGGCTGGCAACCCCTGGGGGTGGACCATGCCTTCCTGGCGGTAGCGGACACCGGATATGGAATCATACCTGCGGACATCGAAAAACTTTTCGATCCCTTCTTCTCCAGGAAGTCAGTCGGGCGCGGGTTGGGCCTGCCCGTGGCCCTCGGCCTGGTCCAGGCTCATGGTGGGGGTATCACCGTGGAGAGCCCGCATGGGCTTGGGAGTGTCTTCCGGGTACATATCCCGATTTTGCCTGAAGCGGAGCCCATCCCACTGGAACCCCCGCTACCCATTTCCCGATCGAAGGGCGGCGGCACGGTCCTGATGGTCGATGATGACGAACTCCTGCTGGAATCCACCGGCGCACTGATTGAAAGTTTGGGTTTCAAGCTGCTCACCGCCCGCGACGGCATCGAAGCTCTGGAGATTTTCCGGATTCACCAGCCGGAGATCCGCTGCGTGCTGACCGATCTGACCATGCCGCGCATGGACGGCCGGGAGTTACTCGACGCACTGCATCAACTCGATCCCAACCTTCCCGTGATCCTGGCCAGCGGATACGACAAGGTTCAAGCGCTGGGGGGCACCCGCCCCGGCCGAGCTCAGGCATTCCTCAACAAGCCTTTTGGGCTCAAACAAATCCGTGATGCCTTTGGCAGGGTCCTCGGGGATCGTTAGAAATTATCCGTAAATAGTGTTGCCATCCTCTGCCCAACCCTCCTTGCTTTTTGTGAGGGCAAAGCATGGAAGAATCAAGGCACGGGAATTTTCGGACGCGTTTTGGGAGCGGATTGCGCCATGGATTCCCTTGCGTTAACCCGATCCGAATCGATCCTCCACACCATGGGCAGCCTGCAGGAATGCGCGCGGCGGGTGGGTGAGCTCATGCGGGAGGTGGGCCTAAATGTCCGCTACCGGAACCAGTCCCCTCAGCGATTTTCCGGCAGTCAGCGCCAGCGGGGTAGGCTGCTATCGGATTGACGGCTGCGAACAACCATTACCCACCAGGAGTGGCAATGGAAGTCTCAAGCGGATTGATTTATTCTGGCTGGGGCAACTTAGGAATTGATGGCCGTTGGTTTTCCAGGACAGGTACACCTTTATTAGATTTTCAAGCTGGCCGCACCAGAATTAGACTATTGGCAATGTGGAAGGGTCCACTACTCCTGTGGTTCAGAGCGGCATGCGATCCCAAATGGCGCAGTGGGCTTGGGTGCAACTCCGCTGCTGAGGATTTGGTCAAGGACTGCGACTTGAACGAGCATGAGATTGCCAAGTTCATAGGCCAGGTTTGAAAATCCCAGATCTACCTGAATATCAAGCCGGAGCAGACCAACATCTTTTTCAAGCTCATGGAGGAGCGCTACAACCGCTCCCCCACAATCATCCTTGGATTTGGCTGGAATACTCCGGGGACCAGCAGACTCAGGAAGATCGGGACCGGGAGGGTGCCTCGCCCACCGGTCCGGGCCTTTTCTCTTGCGCGATCCCAAAATGGGATCACACTTGATGGATGAGAGTTGTTTCGCTGCCCACCTTGCGAGCTTTTGGAGAAATCCACCCCACCGCTAGGGCTCCCCTGGAGTTCTGGTATCGCCTCACAAAAGATGCACATTGGAAATCCATGCAGGATGTCACGGCGACCTTCCGCTATGCCGACCCTATCAACTCTACGCGGGTAGTTTTTAACATACATGGGAACGACTTTAGACTCATTGCTGACATCTACTTCCCGAAGGAAGTTTTGTTTGTGAAATTCATAGGCACCCATAAGGAATACGACCGCGTGGACGCTGCAACCGTGAGTGACTTCTAGCCAACTGAAAGGAGGGGGAAGATGGCAATCGAATTTAGGTCGGAAAAAGAATACAAGGATGGGCTTAGGCGCTTGGATGCTTTGCTCAAATTCCCTGATGGAACGCCAGAAGCAGACGAGGCTGATTTTCTGCTCCTCAAGGTTGAGGCGTGGGAGAAGCCGTATGAACCCGAACTGCCAGACCCCATTGAAATGATTAAATACGCGATGGAGCAGCGTGGGTGGACTTCTGCCGATCTCGCTCCTCTCATGGACCGTGGCAGGGTTTCCGAAGTCTTTCAGAAGAAACGATCACTATCCCTCAGAATGATTCGGTGGTTCCATGCGAACCTCGGCATCTCATTGGAAACGCTAGTCCAGGAATACAAACTGGCTGGCTGAGTTGATATGAAAAGAACCGATTGAGCCCGTTCCGTTGGGTAGCCATGGAACCTCCTCGGGTGAGGGGGATTCCCTGGATGCCAGAAAGGGCAGGGGTCACAACATCTGCACAAGTCGTTTGCTGAACTCTCCGGAACCCGCGTCATTGCTTGGATTCCAGCGATTGGCAAATCCGCCTCCCAAGCGGAAGGTCGCGCGTTCGAGTCGCGCCGGGACCACCAGGAGGGCTCCTTATCAGTGCGGGCCGGGGAGGAGCGGATCTGGCATTTCGCCCACCGGCCCCGGGCGAACTGTCCCAAGGCTGCCCGGACTAAGTCATGCAACCAGGCACTCCCGATACAAGGTTTGAGACTGACGCCCGGCGTTATCCCTATTTGCTTCATTAACCTACTTGCCAAATTAACCTTCTTGGTTATACACTCCTAATGGAGAAGGACACTCCGCACTGCAAATTGCCCAAAGTCAATGCTCTGGTCACGGACGGAAAGGTCCGAGCTACCGCTACCGCGTACAACGGTGCACAAGACCTGGGCATCAGTAACCTCTCTGGAATGTGTGAAATTGTCCTGGGTCTCACATCCTTCGATTTCTACAAGAGCCTGACAACCCACGCAGATCACCGCATCTGGCAGGACGTGTATCACGCCAAGGCTCCAAGCGGCCAAGGTATCTACTTGAAGCTAACTGTCATAGACGACGTGTTGAGCGTCTCCTTCAAGGAGTTGTAGCCATGAAGTGCCCAAGTTGTGGCGCAGCGGACCTGATCCAGGACACCCGCGATGTCCCCTATACTTACAAAGGCAAAGCTACCTCCATCCCGGCAGTGACCGGAGCGTTTTGCCCAGCGTGCGGCGAGATCGTCATGGACCGCGAGCATGGAGACCGCTATGGCGATCTGATCGGCCAATTTCGCCGTCAGGTGAATGCTGCCTCCGTCGACCCCGTTTTCATTGCTTCGATCCGCAAGAAACTCAACCTTGACCAGCGTGAAGCAGCCGAACTCTTTGGCGGCGGGGTCAATGCCTTCTCGCGTTACGAGAACGGCAGGACCAAGCCTCCCCTGGCCCTGGTACAGCTACTCCGGTTGTTGGACCGGCACCCCGACCTGCTCAACGAAGTCAGGTCAGCCTGATAGGGACCTCAGGATTCGATGCCTCAGACTCGCTCAGCGATGAGGACGAGCCTCAATGCCTCCAGGAATGCGGAATAGACATACGGCTTCCTTTGACCTTGCTGGTCCAAACGTCTCCATCGGTATGACCGGACGGTTTGAGGTTCACGCCGTGTTGGGTATCTCCGAGGATGCCCACCTTGGGGCCCGGCAAAGCCGCCGGGCCCGGTGCGGGGAATGTGCAGCGTCTCCCTGGTCCACACAGCAACTGGAACCCTCTATTTTCCGGCCAGCATCTCCTCCAGCCGGTCGAAGCTCTCGGTCCAACCCTGGTTCATGCCCATCTTCACGTGGGCCTGGCAGTCGGCGGCCTTCTCGAAGTGGTCACGGAGGGTGAACAGCGTTCCCGTGCCCTGCGTCTCGAAGGTCAAAGTCCAGATCATCGCGCCGTGCTCAGGGTCGGAACCGGGGGGGCGATTGGCCTGCACCATCCGGTGCCACTCCTCGGGGTGCTCATCCACCGTGACCCGGGTGACAATCCTGGAGGGCTCCTCCAGTTCCAGGTAGGTGCCGGTGATGGGGTAGCGCTGACCCTCCGGAGAGGCCATGGCGACGCGCCAGGCGCCTCCGGGGCGCAGGTCCGCCTCCGCCTCGGTCTTCGTGAATACGCGAGGGCCGAACCACCCGGCAAGCTGCTTGGGGTCGGTCCATGCGCGATAGACCCGGTGGCGCGGGGCGTCGAAATATCGGGTGAGGATGACATCGTTGCCTTCGATCTTGATTCCGGTATGGGTGGTGGTACTCATGATTCCTCCAGGTCGTTCATGGCCGCGAGGTGTTCCTCGAGGCGGTCGAGGCGGGCCTCCCAATGCCGCCGGTAGGGTTCAAGCCAGGCCAAAGCCTCGGCCAGCGGGGCCGCTGACAGGTGGCAGGGGCGCCACTGGGCTTCCCGCGTGCGGGTGATCAGGCCGGCCCGCTCCAGGACTTTCAGGTGCTTGGTGATGGCCGGAAGGGAGATCCGGAAAGGGCCGGCGAGCTCCGTGACCGAGGTTTCGCCGGCGGTGAGGCGTTCCAGGATGGCCCGGCGGGTCGGATCCGCCAGGGCCTGGAAGGTGAAGGTGAGAGATTCGGTCGTCATTGGCTAATTAACCAACAGGTAAAATAGGCATGGCGCGCCTCCTGTCAAGCTCCGGGGTTTCCACAACGGGGTGGAATGCCTGGAGCCCCTGGACGTCCGTCCTTGAGTTGCCCCGCCCTCCGAAAAGCCGGCTCAGCCACTGAATGGATTCACAATAGGGCACCAGGACCCGTCACTGGGGCGTGGCAGGAGGTACGGATGGCACCCTTCGCGAAAACATTCCTTCTCGGCGGCGATCTCGAGGTGAATCGTCTCGGTTTTGGCGCGATGCGCATCACTGGATCCGGCATCTGGGGCGAGCCGCGGGATCCGGACGAGGCGCAGCTCATCCTGAAGCGATTGCCCGAGCTGGGCGTCAATTTCATAGACACGGCCGATTCCTATGGACCCGAGGTCAGCGAAAGGCTGATCGGGGAAGCGCTGGCTCCCTTTGCCAAGGGGCTGGTCGTGGCCACCAAGGCGGGACTGACGCGCCAGGGGCCGAACAAGTGGCTTCCCGTGGGCCGGCCGGAGTATCTGGAGCAGCAAGTGCTCATGAGCCTTCGCCGCCTGCGCACCGACACCCTCGATCTGTGGCAGCTCCACCGGGTCGACAAGCAGGTGCCGGTCGAAGCGTCTCTCGGCGTCATCGCCCGCCTGCAAAAAGAAGGGAAGATCCGGCATGTCGGCCTGAGCGAGGTGAATCCTGCGGAGATCGAGCAGGCGCGGAAGGTGGTGGAAATCGTCAGTGTGCAGAACCGTTATAACGTCAGCGACCGCGCCCACGAGGATGTTCTCAACTACTGTGAAACCCATGGAATCGCTTTCATACCCTGGTTCCCGGTCGCCGCTGGGAAACTGGCGCAGTCCGGCGGTTCATTGGACTTGATTGCCAAGCGCCACCAAGCCACCGTGGCGCAGATCTCGCTGGCTTGGCTCCTCCATCGCAGCCCGGTGATGCTGCCGATCCCCGGGACTTCCTCGGTGAGGCACCTTGAAGAGAACATGAAGGCCGGCGATATTTCGCTCACCCGCGAGGAACTTGCCGAGATCGAGCAGGCCGTGCGGACCTGATATTGGAAAGGCGGCTTCCTTGCGGCGACTCAGGGATGACCCCAACCTTTCAGGCGGTCTGCACATTCGGGGGAAGACCACCTTGCCTCCAAAGACCCGGATCTGTTCACCCGCGGCGCGGCAGGCTTGCGTTGCCCGCGATCCACCCTAACCTGGGTTCGTATTGTTCGGTGCACGGCTGGAAAGGAGGCCGCCATGACCTACGTGATCACTGAACCCTGCATCGGAACCAAAGACACCGCTTGCGTGTTGGTTTGCCCGGTCGATTGCATCCATCCGGGCAAGACTGAGGCGGACTTTGAAAAGGTGGACATGCTGTTCATCGATCCGGACAGTTGCATCGATTGCGGCGCCTGCGTCAGCGAGTGCCCAGTGAGCGCCATTTTCCCGCAGGACGAGGTGCCGACTGAATTCGAGGCCTACATCGAGAAGAACGCCAAGTATTTCAAGCCCTGACCGCCCAGAACCGACCTTGGAGAGGTGGTCGGCGTCGTCCTGGGAGAGGAAGGCGTCACTCTTGAGCCGCTCCTTGTCCAGGGCATGGTCCCAAACGCGAAAGGCCGGATGACGCTCTGGGCCCACCGCCTGAATGTGAAAGGCGCGCCCCCCTCGCAACATGGGACGCCGGGAAGCATCCAAGTAACGCCGGCAGGTCAGCCGTGCGCTCTGGCGGGATTTCGTACCCGTGTTTAATAACGATTTAATGTGGAGGAGTGCCATGGAAAACAGGCATCATTCCCGGGTTTCAATGGGATCCGAGTGCCAGGCTCGGCTCCAGGCTGCCGGTCAACCCTTCCAGGTCGTCCCGGTCTCCGATCTTGGGCCGGACGGTTGCCGCATCCGGGTGTCCGTCCAGCCAGGCGCCAAGCTGAACGCCAGCGCACTGCTCGACCAGCTGGAATTGATCCATCCGGCTTTGCCCAAAGACTCGGTTCAGGCCAGAGTGGTCTGGGTCAACGAGCAGGATTTCCTGGATACCGGGTTCGTGGAATCCGGGGTCCAGTTCATGCACGCCCCGCTCGACTACAGGCAGAAACTGTCGGATTACGTGACCTTCCTTGAGCCTCCCTCGGCCTACGACCATTGACCGGAACTCATGGGCGTTTCTCCAGGAGGAACCCTCTCAAGCGCGACCGCGCTTGAAGGTCAAAGTGGTCTCCGCCACCCGCGCACCGAGCCGTTCGGCGGTTTGCAGATCGCTGTCCAGCATGGCGTCGGCGCCCTGGTCGACGTTGGCCTGGGCCATGGCTCCGGAGAAGCTGCCAAGGCGGTTCAGGTCGTTCACCGAACCCTTGGAGCTGTTGTTGCCCGGCATGATGTCCATGCCGACCCAGAGCATGCCGTGCTGGTTGGCGAACACCATGAGCTGGATCAGGGTGTTCAGCTTGTCGCCGGACTGGGAGGCGGAGGTGGTGAAGCCGGCGGCGACCTTGTCCTTCCAGGCCCGAGCCATCCAGGGCTTTGAGCTGGCGTCCATGATGATTATCTCCTGCAAGAATAAGAGGGCCGATTAATTTACCAATCGGTAAGTAAATTACCGTGTGGTACAATATTCGTCAAGGATATTTTCTCCCCCTGGAGGTTGTCTGACGAACCGCGGCCGTCCCCGCTGTTTTGACCCTGAGGAGGCGCTCGACGCCGCCATGGCCGTGTTCTGGAACCACGGCTTCGAAGCCACCTCCATGGCCGACCTCAGCGCGGCCACCGGGCTGAACAAGCCGAGCCTGTACGCCGCCTTCGGCGACAAGGCCCACCTGTTCCGCCAGGCCCTGGAGCGCTATGCCAAGACCCAGGCGGAGTCCCACCTGAGGGCCCTGGACCGGGAGCCCGACGTGCGCGCGGCCATCGGGGGCTTCCTGGCTTCCATGGCCGACGTCCTGGCGGACCCGGCCAAGCCCGGCGGCTGCCTCATCGTCAACGCGACCGCGGCCTGCGGTACCGGCGATCTGCCCAGCTCAGTGGAAACCGCGGTGCACCAGGCCCGCGCCATCACCAGCGAAGCCATCCGCCGGCGCCTGGCCCTGGCCGAACGGCAGGGCCAATTCCCGGCCGGCACCCCGCTGGACGCCCTGGCGGACTTCCTGCTCACCGTGGTGGCCGGCATGGCCGTGCGGGCCAAGGCCGGGACGCCCCGCGCCGAGCTTGATCCAGTGATCGCCATGGCCTTGAGCGCCATCCCAGGCTGAACCGCGTTCGCTTCGACGACCTGGAGGCCGATCTCGGTTGCTTGTGATCTGGCTTGGCCAGATCGGCACCCCCTCAATTAGAACGGAGATGATGCCCCTCTACCCCAATGAACAGGTTCTGAATGAGGGTGAGATCATCCCCGATGTTGCCCGTGGGATGAAACGGAGGCATCAGGTGAACCGCGTGATCGCGGTAGTCGAAGCTCACGGGAAAGATCGGTACATCGGCTTCGCATGCGATGCGGTAGAACCCTGTTTTCCATGGGCTCACCCCTTTGCGGGTTCCTTCAGGCGCGAGGGCGAGCAGCAGGGCAGGTGTGGAGGCGAACGCCTTCACGCAATCCGCGACCACCCCGTGTCTTGAGCGGCGATCCACGGGAATGCCACCCAACCACCCGAGGAAGGCCCTGAAGGGCGGCTTGAAGAGAGAGTGCTTTCCGAGCCAGGAAATGCGCAGCTCCAGGGCAAAGACGACGGCGATACCCAGAATGAAATCCCAATTCGACGTGTGAGGCGCAACGATGATCACGCCCCTGGTTTCTTCCGGGAACGCACCTTCAACCTGCCAACCCGTCAGCCTCAACCAGGTTCGGCCAAGCCATTTCAGTACGCAACCCCGGTCGTGGCGCAGGGCGGCGGGTGGGATCGGGTACCTGCGTTCCTCTGTCATGCTCCAGCTCACGGCCAACCTACAGCTTTGCACCCCGATGGGCGATCTGGGCGGGGACGCCCCGGATGCCTTTTGGCGGTTGTCTGGGTTGCGCGTCGAGTCCGGCGGACCCAAACCCAAGGAACCTCCAAACCTCGGGCCTCCTAGGTGAAATATCCATAACCACAGTCGGAAGCGTCACCGTCCGAAACGCGCGGGCCGGGCTTTTTGGCAAGGGTCTCGTGAAGGGTAAGGAGGCTTGCAAGATGAGGTGGGGCAGCCCTCTTCAGCAATTCGGGCACGTTCGGGTTCGTCCGGCACAAGCCCTTGATCATGCCGATCACGGCCTCCGACACCGTTTTCGCTGCACCTCCGGGATCCTTCGCATGGACCGGCGCCCCCAGGCGTTTCCCGAAGATGATCCCGAACGCCGCGGCTGAATGGGGGGTCCAAAGTGCCATCCTGAAATCATCAACCGGGAACTCGACCTGGAGCTGCTGGGAGAACTGGTCCACGGTCTGAAGCAGGGCATCGAGGAACCTGATGGTCCTCGCCCCGAAACCGCCACCCACCTCGACGTCGGTGGCAGATAAGGCGTTGGAGATGACGGACCGGAACATCGCTTCACTGATGGCGGCCGGGGAAGGGTGATCCGCCACCTTGAGGTGCTTCAAGGGTGAAAAAACCTTGGAGCCTGGATCGGCGATCGCCTTTTGGTAAGTGAACTCCGCCATACGGGAAGGGTTGTCCCCACCCATCTCTGCCGGATAGAGGTCCACCAGATCCGGCATGGACGGGGAGATGGGAGGACCGATGCTCTGGACTTTGCGCGGGGCGTGGGAAACGGGAGCCGCGTCCGATGGCGGAGCAGCATTCGCATGGGTTTCCTGGGCGGCGCGGAGCAGGGCGCCCATCGCCCGGTCCACGAAAGTACCCATCTCGATGCCCTGGTCCGCAGCCTGGACACGGATGTACCGGGCGACCTCAGCGGAGACGGTGAGCGTGATCCTGGACCAGCCGGGGCGCTTGGTGCGGGGCATACTCTCTCCGGGGTTGAGACACAGTTGAATCTTAGGGCCGAAATCAAAGGGCATGGTGCATCTTACGCCGCCCCCAGCTTCGCGAAGCTCCGCTGCTGGGTTTCGGGATTGACCCGGGCCACCAGGTTCTTGCCCTGCTTCTCGGTCGTGATGAGGCTGGCCATGGCCAGTTCCCGGAGGTGATGCGACAGCGTCGGCGCACCGACGGATCATCCGAACGGACTTGGAGGGCAATCGTCATGCATCAACCCATTTTTTAAAACACATGTGTTCACATGCACTTCAATGACCGATTAAGAAATAATTTGGCGACATTGAATATTGTGCCGTATTTTACATCAGGAGCAAGGCATGGTCACGACTGATATTCTGCGAAACTGCCCGGCACCTGTTGGGATCGACCGGTTGGACGAACAACGCCTGGAACTGCACCGGCAGCTTTGGGGACTGTTAAATATTCTGGAAAAAAATCCAAGTGGCGCTATTCCTGAAAATCGGTTCATCCAGTTTGCGGATCAAACGACCGAGCATTACAGGACCGAAGAGGAATTCATGCAAACCATGGGATTCCCCGATCTGGCCTCCCATCGGATCGAACACGAAAGGATCGTGAGAAGGTTCAAGGAGAACATGATGCGTTGGAATGCTCCGAATTCCCCGTCTTTGGTTGCCCTTGTGGGTGAGTTCGCGGAGTCGACCCTGAAACACTCGAAGATGATGGATTTTGCGGCCCGTCGCTATTTCGTGTGGGTAACCGGCGTTATAGGCCGGCCGGGATTCCAGGGCAGGGCTGATGGGTTAGGGGCCAGGGAATCCCTTTCGGCCTGACTGGGTTTCCTGGAAAGAAGGGGCCTGAGAAGATGGTCCCATGGACACCAAAGTACTCTTCACCATGGCGCTGGGCCTTCAGGCCCCTTGGGAGGTCACGGACCTCCAGTTCAACGAGGAGGCCCACCGGCTGGACATCCTCATAGATTTCAAACGGGGAGCGGACTTCCCTTGCCCCGTCTGCGGCCAGTCTTGCAAGGTCCACGACACCGAGGAGAAGACCTGGCGGCACATGAACTTCTTCCAGTACGCCACCTACCTGACGGCCCGGGTTCCCCGCTGCAAGTGCGACAAGGATGGGGTCAAGCAGGTGCAGGTGCCTTGGGCGCGGCCGGGGTCCGGGTTCACGCTGATGTTCGAAGCCCTGCTGATGGTACTGGTTCGCTCGATGACGGTGTCCGAAGCGGCCAGGCTGGTTGGGGAGCACGACACGAGGATCTGGCGGTTGATCAACTACCACGTGGAGGATGCCCGATCCCGGGTGGACATGTCGGAGGTATCCCGGGTTGGGATCGACGAGACCGGGGCCAAGCGGGGCCAGAAGTACATCACCCTGGTGGTGGACATGGAGGCGAAGCAGCTCCTGTTCGGGGTGGAAGGCCGGGACCAGGAGACCCTGAAGGCGTTCAAAGCGGACCTGGTGGGCCACGGCGGCGACCCGGCGAAGATCACCGAGGCCAGCGTGGACATGTCGCCGGCCTTCATCAAGGGCCTGGGGGACCACTTCCCGAACGCCAAGCTGACGTTTGACCGGTTCCACGTCATGAACCTGCTGGGCGAGGCCGTGGACGAGGTGCGCCGCCGGGAGGTCAAGGAGTATCCGGAACTCAAGCAGTCCCGCTACGTCTGGCTGAAGAACCCCTCGAACCTCAGTGCCCGCCAGGCAAAGATGCTGAAGGCTTTGCGGAACGCCAACCTGAACACGGCCGAGGCCTACCGGATGCGGTGCACGCTCCAGGACTTCTACGAGCAGGCCAACCCCCATGCGGCCAAGCTGTTCCTGGACGAGTGGATCGCCATGGTCCTGGCCTCGGGGATCGAGCCCATGGTCAAGGTGGCCCAGACCCTGCAGGCCCACGCTGAGGGCGTGCTCCGCTGGTTCAGGAGTGGGCTTTCCAACGGGTTCCTGGAAGGCCTGAACTCCCTCATCAAGGCCGCCAAGGCCAAGGCGAGAGGCTACCGGAAGATCCGGAGCCTCATCACGGTCGCCTACCTCATCGCGGGGAAGCTGAAGTTCAACGTGGCGGAACTGTGGCCCTCACCGCCCAAGGAGAAGCCCACCGCCAGGGAACCGGTTCCCTTCCGTCCCAACCCCGTCCTCTGCTGACCCGAGGGCCCACCAGGCCCGGAACCCCATCTGCCGGAGCCTGAGCCAGGAGGTCCCCCTTCCCGGCACCCAGCAAGGCTGGCGCAGGCTCTGCCTGCCCAACCCTTTCACCTGCCGTCGCCGTCGCCCATCGGCCCCCCCGCACAAAGCGGGGGCCGATGAGGCGACCGCAAGCGATTCGCCGCCTCCCTGCGGTCAGTAACACATCAAGGCGCCGAGACCCTCCGCGGGCACCTTCGTGGCCAGGGGCGTGATGCAGCGAAGCGGAGGCACGACCCTGGCGAGGGTGAGCCGGTCGAGATGACCGGGTGACCCGGGCAAAAGCCCTGGTTATAACCCTGGTTTACCCACACGATTCAGCGAAGAGCCGATTTTGCCTTCGTGAAATGGCTGGGTGAGCGTGCAGGCAGATCTTTCCCGGGTGCGGACTAGGAGAAGAGGAATCTGCGATGTTTGCCCATTCCCTCATTTGGGATCAGTTACGTCCCCCTGCATCAGCAGCCTGAACCGTCCTTCGAAAAGATGGAGCGTGGCTTCTAGGCACCTCATGGCGACGGCATTTTTTTCGTGACCCTCTTCCGCAAGCGCAAGCTCTCTCGTCGCATCAAGGAGAGCCTGCTGAAGCTGGTCAGCTTCTTCTCTCCATGCCCGCATGTCCCGGTTGTGCGCCTCCAACTCATCGCCGATCAGATCCATTTCAATCCTGGTGACTTGCAACTCATGCACCATCCGCTGGCAGTCCGCGACGGAATACCAGAACCCCCCTTCGCTCTGCTCCATGGCCAATCGCTGCTCGGCTTCATGCCTCAGTTTGACCTTATGGGAGGATGAGGCTTCATCGACGCTCATCTCTGGCTCCTGGGTGACCTTGATTTTCCGGGGCATGAAGGGTGGTGACGCATTCAATCCTTACAAGATCGGTCAAGAATATGTGAAATGCACGTCAATATTATCTTAATGAAGAAGCAGGGCACTTACTTGGAGGGCGGTTCCGGTCTGGCAAGCCTGCCCATCAAGTCGTCGCGCAGGGCCTGGGCGCCCGGATCCCGATCAGGTTGCCGCCCCCGGCCTGGAGGAACCTGTCGGCGTCCTGGAAGTTGTTGCGGTAGCCCGCGCGGAGGAACGCCGTCGCGCCCTGGAGCCCGACCTCGCCGGCCAAGGGCCATCAGGGAAGTCCCTATTTCGCCTTGGAGAACACGTCCCAGACGAACTGCTCGCCGATGCCGAAATGGGCGGCGTTGACCGGCTGGGCGCCGAGCCTGGGCAGCCCGTACATGGCTTCCAGGGTGCGCAGCAGATTGACGTGGGTGATCCCCTTTCCCTCAGCGTAGTCGCCCGGGATCACGTGGGCCCCGGCGAGGAGGGTGGGGATCCGGTTCTCGGCCGCCCGCAGGGCCCGGATGGTTTCCTGCGACGGGTTCGGGCCCAGGCTGTTCGGGCCCAGGGCCGGATTGGTCGGGCCGACGTAGCCGGTGCTGTCGGTGTTCTCGTCGAAGGTGACGATGAGCAGGCTGTCGTGCTGCTTGGCCCACTGGTAGTAGGGGTCCAGGTGCTCCCGCAGCCAGGCGTCCCCGCGGTGGATCCAGCCGTTGTCGTCCCGGATGACGAGATCCTTGTCGGCATCGCCGTGCATATCGTTCACCAGGTTGGGGATGACCATGGCGACGGTGGGCAGTTCATCGAACTGCTCGGGACGGGTGGGGAAGGCGGTGAAGGGCAGGTTGACCAGGCGGTCGCGGCCGTCCCTCTGGAGATCCTTGAAACTCACGTAGGGCACGTGTTTCCGGGCGTAATGCCCGGCCCTCTCGACCAGGCTGCCGGCTTGCGGAAGGTCTTCCGCATAGCCCCCGAAGGATCGGCCCCCGCCGGTGCGAAGGCCGAAAAGCTGGCCGCCCAGACTGGGTTTATCGATGAAACCGGGCGGAATCTCGTCGAAAAAGCCGACGTCCTGGTTGCTGCCGGAGAACAGCCAGAAATAGTTGCCTTCGCTTAGGTGCTCCTCTGCGTACATGCGGGTGAAGTTGGCCCCTTCCGCGCGGAGCACCTGGTTGATGTAGGGCGCCGCCGGGTTGTCGATGATCTGGTCGTAGTCCTTGTTCTCCTCCATCACGATGACCACATGCCGGTACACCGGCCAGTCCCTGGGCCAGTTCGCCGGCTCCCCGGCCCGGCAGGGGACCCCGTTCGAGGCGCAGGCCAGGGTGGCGGCGAGGGTGAGGACGGCAAGGGATCGCATGGTCACCTCCTCGGCGGGGATCGGGGCGCGCCCACGACCTGACGACCGCAAGCATCCGATAGAACCCTTGGCATTTCAATATCGATGCCGGCGGATTCCGGAGAATCCGCCGGCCGGTCATCGAAAGGCGTGGAGCGGCTCGACGGGTCAGGACGGCACGGCGGGCAGCCGGACCCGCCCCGGCTCCAGGCCTGCCTGCATCCGGCGCAAGGCCAGGTAGGCAAGCAGGTTGAAGACCACAGCGCCGGCGGTCACCACGGGAAAGCTGAAGGTGAAGAGGAACGTCGCCAGCGGTGCGCCGATGGCGCGCCCGAACGTCATGAACGCAATGCTCAAGGCCATGACCGTGGCCCGCGCGTCCGGCATGACCTCGGTCATCATCGGGATGGCGCTGACGACGCTGAACTCGAAGGAAATGAAGAACAGGAACAATCCGGCCACCGCCCCCGCCTCGGTCCGCCCGGCCACGGGCAGGAGCAGGGCGGCCAGCGAATTGGCTCCCAGGCCAAGGGCGACGGCGCGCGGCTTGCCGAGGCGGTCCACGAAGGCCGCCACCAGCCCCTCCCCGCACAGTTCCGAGATGCCGATCACCGCCGCGGCCGCGGCCAGGGCGGCGATCTTCAGCCCGAACGAACGCTCCAGCCAGACCCCGAAGACCAGGCTGACCATCTCGTTGGCCGTGCTGACGAACATGCCGAGGCCAAGGCCGGCCAGGGCTGGGCCGAAGGTCAGGACGGTGCGGAAATTGGCGCCCATGCCGGCGCCTCCACTGACCGGGCGGGCATCCTTCGGCAGCATCAGCCCCACGCAGACCAGGATCACCACGCCGAGCAGGGCCATGAGCGGGAAGGGCGCCATCCAGCCCCCGCGCGCGATCAGGAACGCCATCAGCGGCACGCCGGCGATGAACGCGAGCGACCAGGCTATCTCCGTCACGGCCAAAGCCAGTCCGCGCCGCTCATAGGGGATGCGGTCACTGAGATAGGCCTGCATGGCCGGATCGAAGACATATTTCCCCATGGCCATGAGGACCATGGCGGCGGCCAGCGCCGGGAAGGTCGGCCTGAACGTCACCAGCGCCGCGCCCGCCGTGAAGAGGGCGGTGCCCACCAGCATGCCGAACTTGCGCCCGCGGCGATCCGCGATGGAGGATACGACCGGGTTGAACGTCCCGACCAGGTTTCGCGCCGTCAAAGCCAGGGACATGGATGCCAGGTCGACGCCCAGGCCGCGGGCGAACACCGGCAGGAAGGGATAGATCATCCGGTGGGGGGTGTTGAAGATCGCCCGGATGAGGGTGAAAGCCGGGATCTGGACCGCGAGGCGGGGGGGGCTGGACATGGAGGATGGGTCCGGGGAAGGGGGATGGCATTGAAAATTTTATTGTCACAGATCATTCGAAAATGGTGGGTCCCCATCGGCCCGGAACCGCTACCTCAAGCATCACCATCAGGTGGTCATGTTCTGGGATGGGAAGGGACTAGCGTAGGTCGCGCGAAACATCTGGAGCATCCAGCCTGAACCATTGTCTCCGTAGCACGGATGGAAAAGCTATTGGCCGGGGATGAAGGGGATGAACGGGGATGAAAGAGGATAAAGCAAATTTGGGACTCGGTTTTGCATGGTCAATCGCGCCGCGAGCATGCGGAAATGGGTCGGAGCAATTGCATCCCCTGGTCTTATCCCCGTTGATATGTATGTGCCCGTCAAGGGGGTGAGGACACTTTTTGTCCGGGCAGTGCGTGGGGAGCAGAACGGGCGGCTATTCGACGGTTGATCAGTTTGATATTCGCGGGTTGGTTACCGGCATGACAATCGATTCGTCGGGGAGCTGCCTCGCGCTTATGGCGTGGATCTGGTCGTTGCCGGCCAGCCGACAAAACGGGGCCGAGGGTTCTCCCACCGGGGTCCGTTCTGCTGCTCACGCACTGCGTTGATCCCTACACCTTGGCCGGCACTCTAGGTGCTGGGCTGGAGAGCGGGTAGGGTTTGGCCGATTGCCCAGATGAAACCGACCAACTCGCGGGCGACAGCGGTGCAGACCTTGTTGACCACCTTGCCTCGCCCAGTCAGATATCGGTAACGGCCACACAGACGTATTTGGGCGGCCCAAGCGAGCTTTTGGACCGCTTCGGTTGCCTTTTCAGCTCGCCGTTGCAGAATCGCCGTCTTTCGAGCTGGGTGGCGATAGCTCCAGGCCGCTTCCACGAGAAGCCGGCGCACGTGGCCGTTGCCGGTCTTGGTGATGGGCCCCCGGGAGCGGCTGGGACCGCTGGAATGCTCACTGGGGGTCAAGCCCAAATACGACCACATCTGGGGAGCGCTCGGGAATCGCCTCGGGTCGCCAATCTCTGCCGCCAGGGTGGTCGCCGCCAGGCGGTCGATTCCGCGCAGGGCTGAGTATGCCGTGATCATTGGGGTGAACGCGGAATGGGCAGCATGCTCCACGATCTGGTCATCGAGGAGCGCGACCCGCTTGGTCAGCGCCTGGACCAGGTCGACATATTCTTGGAACACGATCTGTTGGACCGGGTGTTCGAACTTCACCGTCTCGAGCCAGCGAAAGTGCGCTTGGGTCCAGTGGGATTTGCCGGAAAAACGCTTCCCATGGCGCAGCAGGAAGGACAGCAAGCGTTGCCGAGCCTGTTTTTGCATCCGCTTCAGGTCTTCCCTCGCCCGGGTCAGGTCACGCAAGGCTTCCTGGGACGGATCCGGGATGCAGATTGCCGTGAGCTCCCCGGCCCTAAGCAGCCGGGCCAGGGTCAGGCTATCCCGCCGGTCCGTTTTGATGCGGTCCCCCACCTTTCGCGGGGTGAGCGATGGGGCCACCACTTGGCAGTCCTGCCCCAAGGACCGCAACTGGCGGTACAGTTCGTACCCGCAGGGGCCGGCTTCGTAGCCGAAGAGGAGACGGACCCCCTCCTTCTTCAACTGCCGGACCAGCTTCGCCACCGCTTCCGGGCGATTGCGGATCTCACCCAGATAGCGCGGCTCCCCGCCGATGCCGTCTGCCACCGAGACGGCGATCGTTTCTTTGTGGACATCCATGCCGACGTACTTGCTGTAAACTCCCATGGCCTGCCCTCCTCAATTACGGCTCTGGGCCGCGTGTTCCGCACGAAGCTTAATCCGCGACGGTTGACCAGGGCAGGCCCTTTCATGGCCGATGAAGGGTTGCCTTGGAAGGGGTGAAATTGCATCCTTGGGGCAGCCGAGCGGAAGACAGGGCTCCGCAGGGATGCGACCCGAGCGCCGACTCGGGCCCGGAAACGAAGTGGGCCGGTTGTAACCGGCCCTTTCGCGACCGGTCAGGCTGTTCTCCTCAGGGTTTCTGGGCTGGAGGCGATAAATCCCAGGGGTCTGGGGGCAGAGCCCCCAGATCACCCGAGTGCCGACCCGTTCTGGGTGGGCCGGCACATACATGTTGTCTCATCCCCTTCATCCCCGGCTAATTTTTTTAAAAAATTGCGCGCGACATATATGGAGTTTCACCCCTAAGGCGGGCTATCCGGGAATACGTTGATCACCACATCCGGCATCCAAGGCCATTCATTTGGAAGGCGGAGGCCAAGGACACTGTGGCCAAAGTCCTCCGAGCCCGGGTTGTCCGGGACGCTCGAGATAAATCGCGCGACTTACACTCGCTTCATCCCAACCAGCGCCAGCCTCAACCCCGCAGCGACAGGGCAGAGCCCGTTTCCCATTCCTGAAGCATCCGCCCGCCAAGCTCGGCGAATTCGGGATGCTGGTGGATGTAGGCACGCACCTCGATCATGGTCTGTCCCAGGGCCCCGTCTATCTTCTGCAGGATCCGGCGCACCTTGGCGGGCGCGCTGCCCGTGCGCGTCTCGCCCAGACGCCTGAGCTCCTTCGCGCTAGGCCACCGGGTGGATCCGTTGAGGGTGAGCGCCATGCTGTCCCTGGGCAGGTACACGGTGGTGGTCACCAGGTCATAGACGGGCGCGAGCCTCGATCCGCCCAGGACGTCGTCGTAGACGACACCGAAGTTCTTGAGATGGGCGTCGCCGTTGCGCAGCGCGCAGTTCAGCGCGATCAGGGTGAACAGCTGCTCCAGGTCGCCGGTGGAATGGGTCGGATCGGCAAATTGCTGGAAGCGCTTCATGACTGAGGTCTCATAGGAGCCCCGGTACTTCTCCTCCGTCCTGCGTGCGTTGAGGACGCAGAAATCCTCGAATCCCCGGCAGGTGCCGTCCATGCGCAGATCGAAACGGTCGATGACGAGCGCCGCGCCGTCCTCCGCCAGCCGGAATGGAGGGACGTCGAGCCCGCAGGCACGCGCGGCCGCAAGGCAGAAATACTCATTGGCTGCCAGTTGCGGATATTCGTTGGGTTCCCATAGCTTCACGATGTGGGTCGCACCCTTGAAGCTTTGGGACAGGCGGGTGTGCTTTCCTGCCTCGAAGACCTTTTCGTCGCGGAACAGGAGTTTCGGCTGCACGCCGCTGATGCCGGAAAAGGACGCGAACTTCTCGAGCAGGTAGCGGAACAGGTCGCCATCGCGCCGGCGTTCGAGGATCTCATCGACCGACTGGAACGGCACATCTTCGTGCAGGCCTTCCCGGTCGCCGGTGAAGCGGATGCGGCCGACCTGGGAGCGGCCGATGATGGAAAGGAGATCGAACTCGTCGAACCTTCCCGTGGCCTTGGCGAAGGCGAGGCGCAGCCGTTCGCGCAAGGCGCCTTCGGGCAGGTTCATCTCGAAGATTGGAGGCAGCCCGAACGGGACACTCCACGATTCCAGCCTGACCGGCATGGTCACCGAGACCGCCCGGGCCGAAGCCGCGCCCGGCAGGTACGCGAAGGTGGTGCCCCGCTCACCGTGGCGGTCGAACAGTCCGGCCTCAGCGCCGTCGGTCCAGGCCTTGATCATCCCGATCCTCGTTCAGCAGGTCCTCCAGGGTGGGGCGGCGCGCTCCCGCCTCCTGGAGTTTCAGTTCCAGCCCAAGCGCCGCCAGGATGTGGGTGATCCTGGCATACCCCAACTCGCCCAAGCGGGCGTTCTCCAGCGCTTCGAGCGTGGAGCGCCCGACCCCCGCCCGGAGCGCGAGGGCCGATTGGCTCAATCCCAGCGCCCTGCGTCGGGTGGCGATTTCCTCGCCCAGGGAGGTCAGGTCCAACATGTGCCCAATATACTGGTTATTTTATAAAAAAACAAGGATAATACCTAATATATTGGGTATTTTTGGGTAAGGACCTTTGAACAAGCGCCTGGCACCCGCACGCCCCCAACCGTGCCCGGAAGGTTACGGCCCCGTCACAGAACCGTGATGCCCGCCCGAATAGACTGGGCAGCAGGAAACCTGAAAGTCCATTCACGGGCCTGGATACCTGTTGCCGAGCCGCAGGGATTGCCAGCCCACCGAGGAGCGCTCACCATGCGTCACGCCATCCAGATCCAGGGCCTGAGCAAGAGCTTCAAGGGACTCCTGGCGCTGGACGGGGTGGATCTCACCATCGCCGAAGGCGAAATGGTCGCCCTCATCGGCGCGTCCGGATCGGGCAAGTCGACCTTGCTGCGCCATGTGGCCGGCTTCCTTCCCGGCGATTGCGGCACGGTTTCCGTCCTCGGCCGCCAGGTCCAGGCAGGCGGCCGGCTGGCCAAGGATGTGCGCGACATCCGCGCGGGGATCGGGTTCGTGTTCCAGCAGTTCAACCTGGTCGGCCGGCTGTCGGTCATGACCAATGTCCTGATCGGCCGGCTCCACGCCATGAGCCTGTGGCGCAGCCTGCTCATGCGCTTCTCCAAGGCCGACCGCAGGAAGGCCCTGGAGGCGCTCCAGGCGGTGGGCATCGGGCAGAAGGCGCGGGAACGGGCCGACATGCTCTCCGGCGGCCAGCAGCAACGCGCGGCCATCGCCCGCTGCCTGGTGCAGGGCGCCGGGGTCATCCTTTCGGACGAGCCGATCGCCTCCCTGGACCCGGAATCCTCGCGCAACGTGATGGAGCTCCTGGCGAGCTGCAACACGGAACGCGGATGCACCGTGGTGGTCTCCCTGCACCAGGTGGATTTCGCCATGCGCTATTGCCCGCGCACGGTGGCGCTGAACCGGGGCAAGGTGGTCTACGACGGCCCCTCGGCCGCGCTCACCCGGCAGATGCTCTGCGAACTCTACGGCTCCGACGTGGAGGACCTCTTCGGCAGCGTCCAGGCCACCCCTCCCGGGCCGCGGCCCATGGTCCCGAGCCTCGCCGCCGTCGATTTCTGAACCCGATCCCCACACCCACTCGAAAGCAGGAGGCACCATGATTCGCACTCGCCTGTTCGCGGCCCTCGCGGCGCTCGCGCTGTTCGCCGGCGCCGCCCGGTCCGCCGAAGTCAAGGAGCTCAACTTCGGCATCATCGCCACCGAGAACGCCGGCGCCATGAAGCAGATGTGGGAACCCTTCCTGGAGGACATGGGCAAGGCCGCGGGCGTGAAGGTCAACGGCTTCTATGCCACGGACTACACCGGGATCATCGAGGCCCAGCGCTTCAACAAGATCCAGCTGGCCTGGTACGGCAACAAGTCGGCCATCGACGCCGTGGACCGCGCGGGCGGCGAAGTGTTCGCCCAGTTCATCGACCTGGACGGTTCGCCCGGATACTACTCCTACATCATCACCCACAAGGACAGCGGGATCACGAGCCTCGACCAGGTCCTGAAGAACGGCAAGGCCTACAGCTTCGGCATCGGCGATCCGCAATCCACCTCCGGCACCCTGGTGCCAACGTATTACATCTTCACCCTGAACCACCTGGACCCCAGGACGCACTTCCGGGTCATGCGCGCCTCCAACCACGAGGGCAATTTCCTGGCCGTGCTGAACCGGCAGGTGGACGTGGCCACCTGCAACAGCGAAATGACCGAGAAGATCAGGGCCACGGCTCCGGAAAAGCTGGCCCAGATCCGCATCCTCTGGACCTCGCCCCTGATCGCGCGCGATCCGCTGGTCTGGCGCAAGGACCTGCCCGCCGACCTCAAGGCGCGGATCCGGACCTTCGTGGTCGGTTACGGCAAGACCCCGCGGGAGAAGGAGATCCTCAAGAACATGTACCGGCTCTCCGGATTCAAGGCCTCCAGCGACGCCCAGCTCATCCCCACCCGCCAGCTCGAACTCGCCAAGGACCGCGCCAGGTTCCTGGCCGACGAGCATATGAGCGAAGCGGACAAGAACGCGCGGGTCGCCGAGATCGACGCCAAGCTGGCCGCCCTCGGCAAGCCATCGAACTAGCGTGAACGCAGACCCGCTGAAGCTTGAGGACGCGCCGCGGCGCCCGCCCCGGACCAGCCTTCTCAGGGCCCTGTGCTGGGGGCTGTTCGGCATGCTGCTGGTCTGGTCCTGGCAGGGCGCCGAGATCCATCCCCGCGCCCTGGTCCAGTATTCCGGCAACATGGCCGTGTTCCTCAAGGATTTCTTCCCTCCGGATTTCCACGACTGGCGGATCTACCTGAGCGAGATGATCGTCACCCTGCACATCGCCATCTGGGGCACGGTGCTGGCGGTCATCAGCGCGGTGCCCTGCGGCCTCCTGTCCTCGGCCAACCTGGTGCCGCGCTGGGTCTACCAGCCCGTCCGGAGGGTCATGGACGCCTGCCGGGCCATCAACGAGATGGTCTTCGCCATGCTCTTCATCGTGGCCGTCGGGCTGGGGCCCTTCGCCGGGGTGATGGCCCTCTGGGTGCATACCACGGGGGTGCTGGCCAAGCTCTTTTCGGAGGCGGTGGAGGCCATGGACCCCCGCCCAGTGGAAGGGGTGCGCGCCTCCGGCGCCAACGGCCTGGAGGAGATCCGCTACGGGGTCATCCCCCAGGTGCTGCCGCTATGGATCTCCTATACCCTCTACCGCTTCGAATCCAACGTGCGCTCGGCAGCGGTGGTGGGTATGGTGGGGGCCGGCGGCATCGGTGTCATCCTGACCGACGTCGTCCGCAGCTTCGCCTACGCGCAGGTCTGCGCCCTCCTCATCATCCTCGTCCTCACCGTGACCTTCATCGACCTGATCTCCGCCCGCATCCGCAAGTGGGCCATCTGAATCGGCAGCCCCAGGAGCCTGAAACCATGCAGCACGTGCACCTCAACGGCGTAGACTACCGCGGCCCCCGGGTCCCCGTGGTGGTGGTCTGTATCGACGGCGGCGACCCGTCCTACATGGAGCGCGGCATGGCGGAGGGCATCCTGCCCACTATCGCGCGCTTCCAGCGGGAAGGCTTCGCCGGGCTGGCGCAGGGCACCATGCCCAGCTTCACCTGCCCGAACAACCTTTCCATCATCACCGGCGCCCCGCCCGCGGTGCACGGCATCTCCGGCAACTTCTACCTCAACGAGGCCGGCGAGGCCGTGGTCATGACCGGCCCGGAACTGATGCGCAGCCGCACCATCCTGGCCCAGTTCGCCGACGCCGGGGCGAGCGTGGTCTCCATCACGGCCAAGGACAAGCTGCGCCGCCAGCTGGGCAAGGACCTGGACCCCGCCCGCGGCGTGAGCTTCTCCGCGGAGCGCGCCGACCAGTGCACCCTGGCGGAGAACGGCATCGAGAACGTGCTGGAGCTGGCCGGAATGGCCCAGCCGGACATGTACTCCATGGAGCTTTCGCTCTTCGTGCTCGAGGCCGGGATCCAGCTGCTGCGCCGACGCCGCCCCGATCTCCTGTACCTCTCCCTGACCGACTTCGTCCAGCACGGCCACGCCCCCGGCGATCCGGTGGCCAACGCGTTCTATGCCCGCCTGGACGATTGCATCGGCCGGCTGGCGGACCTGGGCGCGGTGGTGGCGGTCACCGCCGATCACGGCATGAACGACAAGTGCCTCCCCGACGGCCGGCCGAAGGTCATCTACCTCCAGGATGTCCTGGACCGGAAGTTCGGAGCGGGCGACACCCGGGTCATCTGCCCCATCACGGACGCCTTCGTGCGCCACCACGGGGCCCTGGGCGGCTTCGTGCGGGTGTGGTGCCGCGGCGGCAGGGCCACGCCCGAGGCGATCATCGCCCTGGCCCGCAACCTGCCGGGGGTGGAACTGGCGCTGGGCCGCCAGGAGACCTGCCTGCGCTTCGAGCTGCCGCCGGACCGGGAAGGGGACGTGGCCGTCCTGGGCGATGTCCGGACGGTGATCGGCGCGAGCGAAGCCGAGCACGACCTCTCCCAGCTCGCCGGCCACCGCCTGCGCAGCCACGGGGGGCTCTCCGAAGCCCGGGTGCCCTTCCTCCTGAACCGCCCGCTCAATGCCGGATACCGCGAGCGCGCGGCGGCCGGGATCAGGAGCCGCCAGATCTTCGAATATGCCCTCAACGGCGTGGAGGCCTAGGATGGCGCTCCCGGCCTACGGCCGCCTGGCCGTGTATGACGCCCCGAACGCGCCCTTCCGCCTGGTCAGCATGCCCCTGCGGGCGCCCGGGCCGGGCGAGACGCTGGTGCGCATCCGCATGTCGACCATCTGCCGCTCGGATATCCATTCCTACCAGGGGCGCCGGCCGAACCCCTGCCCGGGCGTGCTGGGGCACGAGATCATCGGCGAGATCGCGGCCCTGGGCGAGGGGGTCGCGGTGGACATGCGCGGCGCGCCCCTGGCCCCGGGCGACCGCGTCACCTGGAGCGAGTACTTCATTCCGGGCCCCAGCTATTTTTCCGAGGTGCTGGACCTGCCCCAGAAGACGCCCGGGGTGGACAAGTACGGGCACATGGCCGCGGCCGCGCCGCCGCACCACCACGGCGGCTTCGGGGAATACTGCTACATCATGGCCCGGTCCTGGATCCTGCGCCTGCCCGAATGCCTGAGCGACGAGGAGGCCACGCCCATCAACTGCGGGGTGGCCACCATGGTGGCCGTGACCGAGGCGGCCGCCATCCGCCTGGGGCACCGGGTGGTGGTGCAGGGCCTGGGCCTGCTGGGCCTCTACGGCGCCGCCATCGCCAAATCCCGGGGCGCGTCCCGGGTCATCGGCCTGGACGGGGTGCCCGAACGCCGGGCCCTCTCCAGCCGGTTCGGGGTCGACCTGGCCCTGGACCCGTCGGGGGACCCGGCGGAGCTGGTGCGCCGGATCCGCGCCGAATGCGGCCCGGAAGGGCCGGATGCGGTCATCGAGGTCTGCGGGGTTGCCGAAGCGATCCCGCTCGGGCTCGAGCTGCTGCGTCCGGGCGGGACCTATGTGATCGGCGGCGTCGTGAATCCGCGCTCCATGGTGGAGCTGGACGCCAACCTGCTGCTGCGCAAGCTGCTCACCCTGCGCGGCGTGCACAACTACCATCCGCGCAACCTGGTCGAGGCCCTGGACTTCGTCGTGGCCCACCGGGCGCTCTACCCTTTCGGTGAACTGGTGGACGGCCGATATCCCCTGGCCCAGGCGGGCCAGGCCATGGCCGACGCGGCCACGCGCCGCGTGCTGCGCGCCGCCATCGTGCCCGGCCTGGCCGGCGATTGATTCAAAGGAGCCCGGATATGGAATTCCTCAACGAGGCCATGCGCATCGGCGGCGAACGCGTCCGCCGCGATCGGGTCATCGAGGTCCTGAACCCCTACACCGGGGCCTGCGTGGGCACCGTGCCCAGGGCGGGCGCGGAGGACGTGCGGAGCGCCATCCGGATCGCCCGCGCCTGCAGCCCCCGGCTCTCCCGCTACGAGCGCCACCGCATCCTGCTGAAGGCCGCGGATCTGGTCGTCGCCCGGGGCGAGGAGATCAGCCTGCTGATCACCGCCGAGGCCGGCCTGTGCCGGAAGGACAGCCGGTACGAGGTCGGCCGCGTCCGGGACGTGCTCGTCTTCGGGGCCCAGGCCGCCCTCGTGGACGACGGGCAGATCTTTTCCTGCGACATCACCCCGCACGGCCGCGAGCGCCGGGTCTACACCCAGCGCGACCCGCTGCTGGGCGTCATCACGGCCATCACCCCCTTCAACCACCCCATGAACCAGGTGGCGCACAAGGTGGTGCCCGCCATCGCCACCAACAACCGCATGGTGCTCAAGCCCTCGGAGAAAACCCCGCTCTCGGCGCTGCTCCTGGCCGACATCCTGTACGAGGCCGGGCTTCCCCCGGACATGTTCCAGGTGGTCACGGGCGATCCCGCCGAGATCGCCGATGAACTCCTCACCAACCCGGACGTGGACCTGGTCACGTTCACCGGCGGCGCGCCCATCGGCAAGGCCATCGCCGCCCGGATCGGATACCGGCGCGCGGTGCTGGAATTGGGCGGGAACGATCCGCTCATCGTCATGGACGACGCCGATCTGGACGAGGCGACCACCCTCGCCGTCACCGGCGCCTACAAGAATTCCGGCCAGCGCTGCACGGCCGTGAAGCGCATCCTGGTCCAGGAGCCCGTCGCCGACCGGTTCGTGGCGCTCCTGGTGGAGAAGACCCGGGCCTGGAAGGTCGGGGACCCCATGGACGAGACCATGGACATGGGCACGGTCATCGACGAGGCGGCGGCGAAGCTGTTCGAGGCGCGGGTGGACGAAGCGGTGCGCGCGGGCGCGCGGCTCCTGTCCGGCAACGAGCGGCGCGGCGCCCTCTACGCCGCGACGGTGGTGGACCACGTGCAGCCCGGCATGACCCTGGTGCGCGAGGAGACCTTCGGCCCGGTGGCGCCGGTGATCCGCTTCGGCACCGTGGACGAGGCCATCGCCATCGCCAACGGCACGGCCTTCGGCCTCTCCTCCGGCGTGTGCACCAACCGCCTGGACGTGGTGACCCGGCTGGTGAGCGAACTCCACGTGGGCAGCGTCAACGTGCGCGAGGTCCCCGGCTACCGGCTGGAGCTCACCCCCTTCGGGGGCATCAAGGACTCCGGCCTGGGCTACAAGGAAGGGGTGCTGGAGGCCATGAAGAGCTTCACCAACCTGAAGTCCTACTCGCTGCCGTGGCCGAGGGCGTGACCCCCGGCCCCCGGCTCGAACAGCGCGATCGGCGCGATGCTCGGAGTCGCGCCGGGGCGTCCATGCGGTTATGCTCCGTTATCAGGTTCCGTCGAAGCCTTTCCGGGGCAGGTGGTCATGTTCGGCATCCAGCACTACTCGGATTTTGTCCTCGCCATCATCGTGTTCCAGCTGGTTCCCGGTCCGGGAATCCTGAACATCCTTGGCGCCACGGCCCAGGGGGGCGTGCGGGCCGGCCTGGGGGCGGTGGCCGGAACCCTCACCGGGGATCTGATGTACATGGTCGCGGCCATGCTGGGATTGGCGGCGGTGCTCGCGGCCTACCCGTTGGCCTTCGCGGCCATGCGCTGGGCCGGAATCGCCTATCTGGTCTGGATCGGAGCGAACATGCTGCTTTCCAGGGAGCGGGAGGCGTGCGCGGGACGCACGGGGTCCACGGATCCCTGGGGCCATGTGCGCCGGGCGCTGGCGATCTCCCTGTCCAACCCAAAGGTGATCCTGTTTTTCCTGGCCTTCTTCCCGATCTTCATGCGCCCGGATTCGCACGCCGCCACCTTGGCGCTCATGGCGGTCCACGTGACGCTCCTGAGTTGCGCCTACCAGGTGGCCGTGGTGCTGGCAGGCAACGCCACGGCCAAGCGCCTGGCGCGGATCCCGGGGGTGCGGAAACTGGCAAAACGCCTGGCCGGGCTGGCCTTGGTCGGCTTCGGCGTCCGGCTGGCCCTGGACCGCCGGTAGGCTTCGGCCCGCTCCGCCTCAGGCCAGCTTGAACCTGAGTTCGCCAAGCCGCTCGATGGAGCTGACGATCTCGTCGCCGGCCTTGAGCCAGACCTGTTTGTCCTTGGGATAGCCCAGGATGACGCCATGGGGCGTGCCGGTGAAGATGATGTCGCCCGGTTCGAGGGTCCAGTGCCTGGAGATGTAGGCGATGATCTGCTGGCAATTGAAGATGAAATCATTGGTGCTCCAGGACTGGCGCACCTCGCCGTTGACCCGGGTCTCGAGGTGGAGGTTGTTCGGGTCCGGGACCAGGTCCGCCGACACGAAATAGGGCCCGATCGGCGCGAACTTGTCCAGGGTCTTGCCGATCATCCACTGGACGCTGGGCGTCTCCAGCTGCAGGTCCCTGGCGGAGAAATCGTTGGAGGTGCAGTAGCCCGCCACGAAGTCGAGGGCGTCCGCCGCGGACACGTTGCGCGCCGCCTTGCCCATGACGATCAGCAGCTCGGTTTCGTAGTCGAACTTGTAGGCGACTTCCCGGGGCGGCAGGGTGATGGTGCAGTTGTGGGCCGCCAGCGCGTTGTCGTACTTGTTGAACAGCGGCGGCACCGACGGTTCGGGCATCTTCACTTCCAGGGCGTGGCGCTTGTAGTTGAGGCCGACGCAGACGATCTTGCCGGGGTGGGTGAAGAGCCTGCCGAAGGTGATGCCGCCCTCGTCCAGGAAGGCCGGTTTGGCCTTGCCGCCGCCCGACGCGGCCACCAGCCGGTCCAGGCCGGCCGCGTTGCCTTCGGCGAGCAGCTCATCCAGGGTCAGGGGCGCGGCGATGCCCAGGAGCCGCGCGGCGGTCCGGACATCCAGGACGCCTTTGGGGGTCTTCACGCCGAGCGTCTCGGTTCCGTCCGGGTTGGCGATGGAGAGCAGGGTGAGGCCCCGGGGCATCTGGCGCGGCCCCGTGAATTTCCTGGCCCTGGGTCGCGCGGGGGGAGCGGCCTCGAGCGATGAGCCCAGGAGCGCGCCCGCGGTCAACAGGCCACTGGTGGTGAGAAAATCCCTGCGCGTAGCCACGATGCCGCCTCCCTTCCAGATCCGATTCCGCGGGTATGCTACCTCCGTTTCATATGGATGAAAACAGAAGCAGATCGTCATCGGCGACCTGGACATGGTGACCCTGGAGGAATCCATGAACTCCGGCCCGGTGCTTCCGCTCAAGGACAGCATCCGCACGCCGCCTTCGGTGTACGGGCCGGAAGGGGTCCCCCTCTGATCAATCCAGCAGCCTGCGAAGGGCCTCCGCCCCCCGGTCGTCCGCGGACACCCGCCGGGGCGGGCGCTGGCAGCGTTCCAGCAGCTCCTGGGTGTGGATGCGCAAGAGCTCCCTGGGCCCGGGCGCGGTGCGGGTCCCCGGCCGGGGGGGCGGAAGGCTCCGGAGCAGGCGGAGCAGGTCCGGAGTGAAGGGGTCCGGGCATTCCTGGGCATTCTCCCGGTAGCGGCCCAACAGTTCCTTGGCTTCCAGCAGGCCCGCCAGCGCCGCGCGCACCACCTCCCAGGGATCGGCGGGCTCGCCGGTCTCCGTCGGGGAGGCGGCGTACCTGGCGCAGGCGCGCTGCCAGGACCGGACTTCCCCATCCGAAAGCCAATGGCTCAGGAATTCGACCATCGCCTGGCCGGGATCTGCCGATGGTTCCATGGGGGCTCCCGGATGATTGTGCCCGGCTGGTGAAGGCCGCGCTTCACCTTGCTCGCCTTCATTGGAAAGGTTAAAGTAGTTACCGATTCCAATCCAGCAGGCAGCCGGTCCTTCATCGGACACTGAAAAGCAATTCATGACGATCTCGAGTCATGTCCCCTAACCCCCATCTGGAGGATCTCCCATGAAAAAGTTCTGGCTTCTGGGCGCCCTGGTCGCCCTCTCCCTGCAGGCGTTCGCCCTGGACGCCCAGACCCTCAAGCTCGGCACCGACCCGACCTTCGCCCCGTACGAATCCAAGTCGCCCAGCGGCGAGATCGTCGGCTTCGAGATCGACATCGCCAAGGCCATGTGCGAAAAGATGGGCGTCAAGCCGGTGTGGGTGGAGAACGACTTCGACAGCATCATCCCGGCCCTGCAGGCCAAGAAGTTCGACGCCATCGTCTCGGGCATGGCGGTGAACGAGAAGCGCAAGCAGCAGATCAACTTCACCAACAAGGTGTTCCACACCCCCGCCGCCATGGTGGTGCGCAAGGGCAGCGGCCTGACCACCCTCGCCGGCTCCCTCAAGGGCAAGAGCGTGGGGATGCAGCAGGGCACCATCTTCGAACAGTACGCCCGGAAGTACTACGCTCCCAACGGCGTGACCGTGACCCCCTACAAGACCCCCGACCTGTACCGGGCCGACCTGCTCGATGGCCGGCTGGACGCGGTGATGGACGACGCGGTGGTGCTGCAGACGACCCTGCTCTCCAAGCCCGAGGGCAAGGACTACGAGTATGCCAAGCCGGCCCTGGTCGACGAGATCTTCGGGGTGGGCGCCGGCTTCGGGGTGCGCAAGGACGACACCGCCCTGCTGCAGAAGCTGAACAAGGCCCTCGCCGAAATCCGCAAGGACGGGACCTACGATAAGATCGCCAAGAAATACTTCACTTTCGACCCCTACGGCAATTGATGGCGTTGTCCCTCGAAGGCTATAGCCAGCTGATCCTGGCGGGCACCTGGGTGACCTTGAAGATCTCCTTCCTGTCCCTGGTCGTCTCGTTCTTCATCGGCCTGGCGGGAGCCGTGGCCAAGCTTTCCTCCAACCCGGTCCTGGCCTGGGGCGCGGGCCTGTACACCACCCTGATCCGGGGCATCCCCGCCCTGGTGCTGATGCTGCTCCTCTACTTCAGCGTCCAGATGGGGCTGAACCGCATGACCGAGCACTTCGGCCTGAACCAGCTGGACATCGAGCCGGTCTCGGCGGCGATCATGGTGCTCGGGTTCATCTACGGCGCCTACTTCACCGAGACCTTCCGCGGCGCCTACCTGGCGGTGCCGCGGGGCCAGATGGAGGCGGCGCTGTCGATCGGCATGCCCTGGTCGCGCGCCTTCCGGCGCATCCAGTTCCCGCAGATGATGCGCTTCGCCCTGCCCGGGGTGGCCAACAACTGGCTGGTGCTGGTCAAGACGGCCGGACTGGTGTCCCTCCTGGGGGTCAATGACATGGTCAAGGCCGCGCGCCAGGCCGGGAACGCCACCATGCGCCAGTTCTTCTTCTACGGCGTGGTGGCGGCGATCTTCCTGGGCATCACCTCCCTGTCCCAGGTCCTGGTGCATCTCCTGGAGCGGCGTTTCGCCATCGGCGTCCGGGAGGCGCGGCTGTGATCGACCTGATCCAGACCTACTGGAAGAGCTACCTGTGGAGCGACGGCTTCAACCTCACCGGCCTGGCCATGACCCTCTGGCTCCTGGTCCTCTCCTGCGCCTTCGGCTTCCTCCTGGCCATCCCGCTGGCGATCGCCCGGACCTCGCGCAACCCCTGGCTGTGGCGCCCGGTGTGGCTGTTCACCTTCGTCTTCCGGGGCACGCCGCTGTTCGTGCAGCTGCTGATGATCTACAGCGGCTTCGCAGGCATCCACTTCATCCGCCACACGCCCCTGCTGTGGTCGTTCTTCCGGTCCGGGTTCGACTGCGTGATCGTGGCCTTCGTCGCCAACACCTGCGCCTACACCACCGAGATCTTCGCGGGCGCCATCAAGGCCACCCCCTTCGGGGAGATCGAGGCGGGGCAGGCCATCGGCATGTCCAGGGCCACCCTCTACCGCAGAATCATCCTGCCCAGCAGCCTGCGCCGCGCGCTGCCGGCCTACAGCAACGAAGTGATCTTCATGCTGCACTCCACCTCCGTCGCCTTCACGGCCACCGTCCCGGACCTGCTGAAGGTCGCGGTGGACGTCAACGCCGCCACCTTCATGACCTTCCAGGCCTACGGGATCGCCGCGCTCATCTACCTGGGGGTGACCTTCACGCTGGTGACCCTGTTCCGCCGGGCGGAACGGCGCTGGATGGCCCACCTGCAGCCCCAGACGACGGCGCTGGGCCCCCGGCCCAAGGAACAACCATGCTGAACCTCCTCGTGAACGACCTGCACAAGCGCTTCGGGCCCCTGGAGGTCCTGAAGGGGGTCTCGCTCACCGCCGGGGCCGGGGACGTGATCAGCATCATCGGATCCTCGGGCTCCGGGAAGAGCACCCTGCTGCGCTGCATCAACTTCCTCGAACTGCCCGACGCCGGCACGGTGTCGCTGAACGGCGAGGAGATCCGCATGGCCACCCACCGCTTCGGCCACCGGGCCCCGGCGGACCACAGGCAGCTGCTGCGCCTGCGCACCCGGCTGGCCATGGTGTTCCAGCATTTCAACCTCTGGGGCCACATGACCGCGCTGGAGAACATCATCGAAGGCCCGGTGCACGTGCTGGGCCTGCCCAGGGCCCAGGCCGTGGAACGGGCGCGGCTCTACCTGGACAAGGTGGGCCTGGAAGGCATCGAGGCGAAGTACCCCGCGCACCTTTCCGGCGGCCAGCAGCAGCGGGTGGCCATCGCCCGCGCCCTGGCCATGGAGCCGGACGTGCTGATGTTCGACGAGCCCACCTCGGCGCTGGATCCGGAGCTGGTGGGCGAGGTGCTCAAGGTGATGCGGCAGCTGGCCGGGGAAGGGCGCACCATGATCGCCGTGACCCACGAGATGGGTTTCGCCCGCGACGTATCCAGCCACGTGATCTTCCTGCACAACGGCCGCATCGAGGAGGAGGGCGCCCCGGACCGGCTGCTGGACGAATCCCGCAGCGAGCGCCTGAAGCAGTTCCTGTCCACCGTTCGGAAATGAGAGGCAAGCCATGACCGCAGAGGACCCCAGGAACGCCATGGGCCGGACCATCGACGGGCTGATGCCCGAACTGGCCGCCATGAGCGACTTCATCTTCGACCACCCGGAGATCGGACTGCAGGAGGTCCAGGCCTGCGCGCTGCTCTGCGACTTCCTGGCCGGGAACGGCTTCGAGGTGGAGCGCGGGTATGCCGGCCTGCCCACCGCCTTCCGCGCGGTCCACGAGGTCGGCGCGGGCGGCCCGCGCATCGGGCTCCTGTGCGAATACGACGCCCTCCCGGGCCTCGGCCACGCCTGCGCCCACCATCTCCAGGGACCGAGCATCATCGGCGCGGCCATCGCCGTCAGGAACCAGGTCGCCGACCGGCCCTATGTGCTGGAGGTGATCGGCACGCCGGCCGAAGAGACGGTCGGGGGCAAGGTGTCCATGCTGGAGCGCGGGGCGTTCAAGGACCTGGACGTCACCCTCATGATGCACGGCAACGACGTCACCCAGGTCGACCTGAAGTCGCTGGCGCTGTCGGAATTCCTGGTGACGTTCCACGGGACCAAGGCGCACGCCGGCATGGCCCCGGAAGACGGCCGCAGCGCCCTCGAGGCGCTCATGCTGGTGTTCAACGGCCTGGGCTTCCTGCGCGGCCACGTCCGGGACGACACGCGCATCCACGGGATCATCGAGCAGGGCGGGCAGGCCGTCAACGCGATCCCCGACCTCGCGGTCGCGCGGATCGAAGTGCGTTCCTACGACCGCCCCTACCTCGACCAGGTGATCGAACGGGTGCGGCGGGTCTTCGAAGGTGCCGCGCTGATGACGGACACCCGCTTCACCGTGGAGAAGACCACCGAGTTCCACAGCAAGATCCCGGTGCGGCGCCTGAACGACCTGGTCATGGACAACGCCGCGCGCGCCGGCGCCAAGGAGATCGAACCGCCCCGGGAGCGCACCGGGTCCACCGATTTCGCCAATGTCATGTACTGCGTCCCCGGCACCTGCATCAACGTCCCGTTCGTGGACAGGGGCATCTCGGCCCACAGCGAAGGCTACCTGGAGCGGGGCAAATCGCCGCAGGCCCACGACGCTATCGCCCTGGGCGCCAGGATCCTCGCCATGACCACCCTCGACCTGCTCCAGGACCCCGCGCTCCTGGACGCCGTCAAGGAGGACTTCCGCCAGGAGAAGGCAAGAGCCTGCTGACCCGCCGGGGTTGAGGAACCCGGATCCCGGGAACACATCTGAACCTTGAAATTTCAGATGGTTTTGGGATTATTGAGCGGTTGCTTCCACGGGTGCGCCCGCGCGGAGGTGAAATGTCAGGGGTCGAGTCTCAGGCTGGAACCGATCGCCCGTCGCGTGGGCCGCTCCCCGAATCCCGCAGGTGGATGGGATGGGCCGGCCTGCTGCTGATCCTGTGCGCTGCCGCATACTTCGTCTTCCGCCCCCACGGGGCCAAAGTGGCCGCCGCCGCGCGGGGGCGGCTGGGCGGGCCCGTCACCGCCAGCGCCGAAACGGCCGTCAAGGGCGATATCGGCATCTACCTCAATGCGATCGGCACGGTCACCCCGGTCTACACCGCCTCCATCACCGCCCAGGTCACCGGGATCCTGACGGCCGTCCATTACACCGAGGGCCAGATCGTGCACAAGGGGGATGCGCTGATCGACATCGATCCGCGCCCCTACCAGGCGCAACTGCTCGCGGCGGAAGGCGCGCTCGAGCGGGACACGAATGTCCTGGCCCAGGCCCGGATGGACCTCGAGCGCTACCGCGCGGCGTGGGCGAAGAACGGGATCAACAAGCAGCTGCTGGACGACCAGGAGAAGATCGTGCTGCAGGTCCAGGGCACCGTGAAGAACGACCAGGGCACCGTGGATTATGACCGGGTCCAGCTCGCCTACTGCTCCATCGCCGCTCCGATCACCGGGCGGATCGGGCTCCGGCTGGTGGATCCCGGCAACGTGATGCAGGCGAACGGGAACACCGTGCTGGCCGTCATCGCCCAGGAGCAGCCCATCACCGTGGTGTTCACCCTCGCGGAGGACAGCCTGGGACAGGTGCAGGCCCGGATGCGCAAGGTGGGCACGCTGGCGGTCGAGGCCTGGGACCGCGCCCAGGGGACCCGACTGGCCGCGGGCAGGCTGCAGAGCATCGACAACCAGATCGACACCACCACGGGGACGGTCAAGCTGCGCGCCATCTTCGACAACCCGAACGGCGCGCTCTATCCGAACCAGTTCGTCAACACCCGGCTGCTGGTGGACACCCTGAGCGGCGCCACCCTCATCCCCAGCGGTGCGGTCCAGCACAATGGGCCCACTGCGTTCGTCTATGTGATCGCGAACGGGACCGCGACCGTCCGCACGGTCCAGCCGGAAGTTTCCGACGGCGGCCGGACCGCGGTCAAGGGCCTCGACCCGGGCGAGGTCGTGGCGACCAGCAGCTTTGAGAAGCTGCAGGCGGGCAGCAAGGTCGTCGAGTCCAAATCCCAGGCCAACCCGGCGGCAGGCGCCTCCCCGTGAGCCCCTCCGGGCCTTTCATCCAGCGCCCCGTCGCGACCTCGCTGCTGATGGTCGCCATCCTGCTGGTGGGCATCGTCGCCTACACCCTGCTGCCGGTCTCCGCCCTGCCCGAGGTCGACTACCCGACCATCCAGGTGCTGACGTTCTATCCGGGCGCCAATCCGGACGTGATGGCCACCACGGTGACCGCTCCGCTGGAACGCCAGTTCGGGCAGCTGCAGGGGCTGAACCAGATGACGTCGACCAGTTCCGGCGGCTCCTCGGTCATCGTGCTGCAGTTCGCCCTCAGCCTGAACATCGACATCGCGGAAGAGGAGGTCCAGTCCGCCATCAACGCCGCGCAGAGCTACCTCCCCTCGAACCTCCCCTCGCCCCCGGTCTACAGCAAGACCAACCCCGCCGACGCCCCGGTCCTCACCCTGGCCATCACCTCCAGGACCCATGCCGCTCTCCCAGGTCGAAGACCTCGTGGACACGCGCCTCGCGCCCAAGCTGTCCCAGCTGAGCGGGGTCGGCCTGGTGAGCATCAGCGGCGGGCAGAAGCCGGCGGTGCGCATCCAGGCCAACCCGATGGCCCTGTCCTCCTACGGACTCAACCTGGAAGACCTGCGCACGGCCCTGGTCCAGACCAGCGTCAACCAGGCCCTGGGCAACTTTCGACGGACCGCACCAGAACTACCAGATCAACGCCAACGATCAGCTGGTGTCCAGCGACGAATACCGCAAGGTGGTCGTCGCCTACCGCAACGGCGCGCCGGTCATGCTGCGGGACGTCGCGAAGGTGGTGGACGGCATCGAGAACAACAGGCAGGCCGCCTGGATGAACCAGACCCCGGCCGTGATCCTCAACATCCAGAGGCAGCCCGGCGCCAACACCATCAAGGTCGTGAAGTCCATCAAGGCGGTCCTGCCCCAGCTCGAGGTCAACCTGCCGGCCTCCATCCAGGTGACTCCGCTGACCGACCTCACCACCTCGATCAACGCCTCCGTGGCCGACGTCGAGTTCGAGCTGATGCTCACCGTCGCCCTGGTGGTGATGATCATCTTCGTCTTCCTGCGCAACGTATACGCCACCATCATTCCCAGCATCGCCGTGCCGGTCTCCCTGGTGGGCACCTTCGGCGTGATGTATGCCCTCGGCTACAGCCTGGACAACCTTTCGCTGATGGCGCTCACCATCTCCACGGGCTTCGTGGTAGATGACGCGATCGTCATGATCGAGAACATCTCCCGCTACCTCGAGGCCGGCGAGGCGCCCATGGAGGCGGCCCTGAAGGGCGCGGAGCAGATCGGCTTCACCATCATCTCCCTCACCGTCTCGCTGATCGCGGTGCTCATCCCGCTGCTCTTCATGGGCGATGTGGTCGGCCGCCTGTTCCGCGAATTCGCCGTCACCCTGGCCGTCACCATCGTGCTTTCGGCCGTCGTCTCCCTGACCCTGACGCCGATGATGTGCTCGCGGATCCTGCGCCACACCCCCGAAGAGGACCAGGGCCGGTTCTATCAGGGCCTCGGAGCGGGTCTTCGAGGCCGTCATCGCGTTCTACGGCCGGACCCTGACATTCGTCCTCGGCTACCAGACCATCACCCTGCTGGTCGCCGTCGGCACCCTGATCCTCACGGTGTTCCTATATATCGTCATCCCCAAGGGGTTCTTCCCCACCCAGGACACCGGCGTCATCCAGGGCATCTCCCAGGCTCCGGAAACCGTCTCCTTCCAGGCCATGGTGCAGAAGCAGCAGCAACTGGCCGACATCATCCTCCAGGACCCGGCGGTCGAGAGCCTGTCCTCCTTCATCGGCGCGGACGGCACCAACACCACCCTGAACAGCGGGCGGATGTCCATCAACCTGAAACCGGTGGAGGAGCGCAGGCTGAGCGCCGCCGAGGTGATCCGCAGGCTGCAGAAGAGCCTCCAGCAGGTCCAGGGCATCGAGCTGTTCATGGAACCCGTCCAGAACATCACCGTGGACGACCGCGTGAGCCGTACCCAGTATCCAATACACCCTTGAGGATCCAGACCCGAACGAGCTGAACCTGTGGACCGGACGGTTGGTGGACAAGATGAAACACTTGCCCCAGCTCGCGGATGTCGCGACCGACCAGCAGACCGGAGGGCTCGCGGTTTCGCTGGTGGTCGACCGGGTCACCGCATCCCGGCTCGGCATCGCGCCCGCCACCATCGACAACACCCTCTATGACGCCTACGGCCAGCGCCAGATCAACACCATCTACACCCAGCTGAACCAGTACCATGTGGTGCTGGAAACGGATCCGGATTTCCAGCTGAACCCGGCCCGGCTCCAGGATCTGTATATCCAGACCAATACCTCCTCCGGGGCCTCGGGGCCGGGCGCCTCCTCGTCGTACTCCTCCTCCGGATCCGCCACCGCCGGTTCGAACGCCCTCACGGGTTCAGTGGTCTATACGCCGTCACCGGCGGTGCTCGCGCCGCCATCGAACGCCATCGCCTCCGGGATCGGCGCGAGCCCCCTCGCGGCGGCCGCCACCACGCCTTCCAAGGCCGTGCCCCTCAGCGCCTTCACCCGGATCGAAAAATCCAACGAGGCGCTGTCGATCAACCACCAGGGCCAGTTCCCGTCCGTCACCATCTCCTTCAATCTCGCCCCGGACGCTTCGCTGGGGGCGGCGATCAAGGCCATCGACAAGGCGCAGGAGGACCTGGCCATGCCGGCCAGCGTCCAGCACGGCTTCCAGGGCACCGCGGCGTCCTTCCAGGGATCGCTCGCCAATGAAGGGTGGTTGATCCTGGCGGCCCTGGCGGCGGTCTACATCGTGCTCGGCATGCTTTATGAGAGTTTCATCCACCCGGTCACCATCCTGTCCACGCTTCCGTCCGCGGGCGTGGGCGCCCTGCTGGCCCTCATCCTGTGCGGGCAGGATCTGAGCGTGGTCGCCATCATCGGCATCATCCTGCTGATCGGGATCGTCAAGAAGAACGGCATCATGATGGTCGACTTCGCCCTGGAGGGCGAGCGCGAGCGCGGGATGAACTCCCGCGATGCGATCTACGAAGCCTGCCTGCTGCGGTTCCGCCCGATCATGATGACCACCATGGCCGCGCTGCTGGCGGGCATTCCGCTGGCGCTGGGCACGGGGATGGGTTCGGAGCTGCGGCGCCCCCTGGGCATTTCGATGGTCGGCGGGCTGCTGCTCAGCCAGGTGCTCACCCTCTACACCACACCGGTCATCTACATCTTCTTCGACCGCATCGGCCACCGTGCCGGGCGCCGGTCCGGGAACCCCGATGCCGGCGGTGAAGGAACATGAACATCTCCGCCCCGTTCATCCGCCGGCCCGTGGCCACGACCCTGCTGACGCTGGGCATCCTGCTCGCGGGCGCGGTCGCCTTCAGGGTCCTGCCCGTGTCTCCCCTGCCCCAGGTGGATTTCCCGACGATTTCGGTTTCGGCCAACCTGCCCGGAGGAAGCCCTGAGATCATGGCCTCATCCATTGCGACGCCGCTTGAGCGCGCGTTCGGGCATATCGCCGGCGTGGCCGAAATGACCTCCGCGAGTTCGCTCGGCTCCACCTCGATCACCCTGCAGTTCGACCTGAGCCGCGACATCAACGGCGCGGCTCGGGACGTGGAAGCCGCCATCAACGCCGCCCGCACCTACCTGCCCTCCAACCTGCCGGCCAATCCCACCTACCGCAAGGTCAACCCGGCGGACGCGCCGATCGTCATCCTGGGGCTCACCTCGGACAAATACGACCGGCCGACGCTGTACGACGAGGCCTCTTCGGTCATCGCCCAGAAGCTTTCGCAGGTCCAGGGCGTCGGGCAGGTGTCGGTCGGCGGCGGCGCCGGCCCTTCCGTGCGCGTGGAAGTGAATCCCACCCTGCTCAACAGCCACGGGATCACGATGCAGAAGGTCCAGTCCATGCTGAGCCTGCAGAATGTCCACGAACCGACCGGCCAGGTGTCCGACGGTGTCACGACGGCGGACATCGTCATCAACGACCAGATATCCCGGGCGGCCGAATACCGGCCGCTGATCATCGGCTACGACCATGGCGCCGCGGTCCGGCTTTCCGATGTGGCCGAGGTGACGAACGATTCCCAGAACATCCGCACGGCGGGCTACCTGAACGGCGTGCCCTCGGTCACCGTCATCATCTTCCGGCAGCCGGGGGCCAACATCATCGAAACCGTCGACCGCATCCGGGCGGAACTGCCGTCGATCCAGGCATCCATTCCCCAGGGCATCAAGACCACCATCGTGCTTGACCGCACCACCACCATTCGCGCCTCCGTCAACGACGTCGAGCTCACGCTCATCCTTTCGGTCATCCTGGTGATCTTCGTCGTCTTCATCTTCCTGCGCAACGGGCGCGCCTCGCTCATCCCGGCCGTGGCGGTCCCCGTTTCCCTCGTCGGCACCTTCGCCGTCATGTACCTGTTCGGCTTCAGCATCGACAACCTTTCGCTCATGGCGTTGACGATCGCGACCGGATTCGTCGTCGATGACGCCATCGTGGTCATGGAGAACATCTCCCGCCACCGCGAGGCCGGGATGCCGATCTTCGAGGCCGCCCTCCTGGGCTCGCAGGAAATCGGGTTCACCGTCTTCTCGATCAGCGTTTCGCTCATCGCCGTCTTCATTCCGATCCTGCTCATGAGCGGCATCGTCGGCAGGCTGTTCCGCGAGTTCGCGATCACGCTGTCGACGGCGATCGTGGTGTCGATGGTCATCTCCCTGACCACCACGCCCATGATGTGCGCGTACATGCTCAAGGACGAAAGCGGGATCAGGCACGGCCGCGCGTTCCTGCTCAGCGAGAAGGGGTTCCAATGGGTGGTCGACGTCTACAGCCGCTCTCTCGCCTGGGTCCTGGAACACCCGGGCCCCATGCTGGTCGGGCTCCTGCTCACCATCGGCCTGAACTTCTATCTCATCGCCATCATCCCCAAGGGTTTCTTTCCCCAGCAAGATACCGGAGCCATCGTGGGCGGGGTGCAGGGGCCCCAGGACGCCTCGTTCGCGGTGATGAACAATTCGCTCCTCGAACTGGTGAACGTGATCAAGGCCGACCCGGCCGTCGCCAACGTCATCGCCTTCACCGGCGGGAACGGTTCGTCGAACGGCGGCTTCATCTACATGGCCCTCAAGCCTCTTGCCCAGCGCAAGGTCCCGGCGCCGGCGATCATCAACCGCCTGCGCCCCAAGCTGAGCCAGCTTCCGGTGGCTTCCGCCTTCCTCCAGGCAGCCCAGGACCTGCGCATCGGCGGCCGGTCCACCAATGCCCTCTACCAGTACACCATCCAGTCCGACAACGTGCAGGATCTCCAGAAATGGGGGCCCATCCTGCTCGGCGAGATGAAGAAGCTCCCCGGCTTCCAGGATGTCAACTCGGATGCCCAGAACAGCGGGCTGCAGGAGCGGATCACCTACGACCGCGCCGCCGCCGCCAGGCTCGGCATCACCCCGGCGGCCTTGGACAGCACCCTCTACAGCGCCTTCGGGCAGTCGGAAGTCTCCATCATCTACACCCAGCTGAACCAGTACTACGTGGTGCTGGAGGTGGCGCCGCCCTACTGGCAGCGTCCCGACGGGCTGGGCAACATCTACCTCAACCCCACGGGCCGGGGCGCCGTCCCGCTCTCCGCGGTCAGTTCGGCGCAGCCGAACACGACGCCGCTGGTGATCAACCACACCAGCTCCTTCCCGTCGGTCACCGTCTCATTCAATCTCGCGACCAACATGTCGATGAGCGACGCCACCCGCCTGGTGACCCAGATGCAGCAGCGGCTGAACATGCCGCAAACCGTCCGCGGCTTCTTCGCGGGGACGGCATCGGCCTACCAGAACTCGCTGTCCTCCGAACCCATCCTCATCGCCACGGCCCTGCTCGCGGTGTACATCGTGCTGGGCATTCTCTACGAGAGCCTGGTGCATCCCCTCACCATCATCTCCACCCTGCCTTCGGCCAGCGTCGGCGCCATGCTCGCCCTGCTGCTGTTCAAGGTCGACCTCAACGTCATTTCGATCATCGGCATCATCCTGTTGATCGGCATCGTCAAGAAGAACGCGATCATGATGATCGACTTCGCCCTCGTGGCCGAGCGCGAGCACGGCAAGACGACCAGCGAAGCCATTTTCGAAGCCTGCCAACTGCGCTTCCGTCCCATCATGATGACGACCATGGCCGCCTTGTTCGGCGCCCTGCCGCTGGCCTTCGGCACCGGAACCGGCTCCGAGCTCAGGCGCCCGCTCGGCATCACCATCGTGGGCGGGCTGATCGTCAGCCAGATGCTGACACTCTATACCACGCCCGTGGTCTATCTGTTCTTCGACAACATGCGCCTGCGCTTCCGGAGGAAACACCCCGCGGCCTTCCACCCGGGAACGGCCGGAGGCGGCTGGCCGGAACCATGAAGAGGTCGATCGTGCCAAACAGATTCACACTCCCAGCCTGGTTCGCGGTCCCGGTGCTTGGCCTGGGTCTCGCGGGGTGCAACGTCGGGCCGGCCTACGTCGCCCCCACGGTGACGGCGCCGCCGGCCTTCAAGGAGGCTCCCGTCCCGTCCGGGGGCGGTGTCGGCTGGAACGCCGCGCAGCCAAAGGACGGGGCGAACCGCGGCGCATGGTGGGAGATCTACCGGGAACCGGAGCTGAACGCGCTCGAAGCGCAGCTCGAGATCGACAACCAGAACATCCGGGTGGCCTTCGAGAACTACATGCAGGCGCGCGCGCTGGTGCGGGAGGCGCGGGCGCAGTTCTTCCCGACCGTCGGCGTCGCCCCTTCGTTCACCCGGTCCCGGAGCTCCGCCAATCTCACAGCGCCCGCGGCGGGGGTGACCCCCAACCTGCAGTCCCAGGTGTTCGCGCTCCCGGGAGAGGTTTCGTGGGCGCCCGATCTCTGGGGGAAGGTTCGCAACGCCGTGCGCGCCAGCCAATTCGCCGCCCAGCTCAGCGCGGCCGACCTGGCGCTTGAACGTTTGACCGAGCAGGCCAGCCTCGCGGAGTACTTCTTCGAGATCCGCGGCCAGGACGCCCTGCAGAAGGTGCTCGACGACACCGTGGAGGCCGACCAGAAGGCCCTGGACTCCGAACAGGCCCGTTATGACACGGGCATCGATGACCAGGTCGCGCTCGTCCAGGCGGAGACGACCCTCCGGACCGCGCAATCGGCCGCGATCAACAGCAGGATCGCCCGGGCCCAGTACCGAGCATGCGATCGCCATGCTGGTCGGCCAGCCGGCCTCGGCCTTCTCGGTCCCGGTGCGGGCCATGACCTGCGCCCCTCCGCCGATACCGACCGGATTGCCGTCCCAGCTGCTCGAGCGGCGGCCGGACGTCGCCGCCGCGGAGCGGAACATGGCCGCGGCGAATGCCCAGGTCGGGATGGCCCAAGCGGCCTATTATCCTTCCCTGACGCTCTCGGCCGCCGGCGGCCTGGAGAGTTCGGTCCTCAAGGAGCTCCTGGACTGGCCCAGCCGCTTCTGGTCCGTGGGCGCGACCCTTTCCGAAACGGTCTATGACGGCGGCCTGCGCCGGGCGGCGGTGCATCAGTACATCGCCCTGTACAACGCGAACCTGGCGGCCTACCGCCAGTCCGTGCTGGTGGCGTTCCAGCAGGCGGAGGACTACCTGGCGGCGGTCCGCCTCCTGTCGGAGCAGATCATCCGGCAGCAGGAAGCCGTCGGTTCCGCCCGGACCTTCCTGCAGCTCGAGCAGGCGCGCTACGATACCGGCATCGATCCCTACATCGACGTGGCCATCGCGCAAACCACCCTGCTTTCGACTCAGGTATCCCTGGTGAACCTGCAGGTGCAGCACATGACGGCCTCGGTCGAACTGATCCAGGCCCTGGGCGGCGGCTGGGACCGGTCGCGACTGCCCACAACCGACGAGGTCACGCAGCCGCCCTCGGCGCAGGAGAGCGCCATCCAGAAGTAGATCAGTCCTGCTTCGCCTCCTCCGACCAGCCCCCGCCCAGGGCCTTGTAGAGGGCGATGAGGTCCTGCACTACGGCCTGGTCGCTCTGGACCAGGCTGTCCTGGGCCTGGTACACCGAGCGCTCGGCGTCCAGCACGTTGATGAAGCTGGTCAGGCCGCTGGCGAACTGCTCGCGGGAGATCTCCAGCGACTTGCGGCTGGAGGCCACCGCCGCCCGCAGCGGGACGTTGCGCGCCTGCTCCTTGGCGTAGTCCACCAGGGCGTTCTCCACGTCCTCGAACCCGGTGAGCACGGTCTTTTCGTAGGACGCCAGCGCCTGCTCCTGGCGGGCGTCCTGCACCCGGATGTTGGCGCGCACCCGGCCCGCGTCGAAGAGGTGCCACTGGATGGCGGGACCCAGGGACCAGGCGGTGCTGCCGGGCGTGAACAGGTTGCCGGTGCTGGCGCTCTGGTAGCCGAAGTTCCCGGTGAGGGAGAACTTCGGGAACAGGTCCGCCCTGGCCACGCCCACCTGGGCGGTGGCGGCCGCCAGCCGGCGCTCGGCCATGCGGATGTCGGGACGCCGGCGCAGCAGGTCCGAGGGCAGGCCGGCCGGCACTTCCGGCGGGGTCGGCGGCAGCGGCGCCGCCTGCGTCAGTTCCGCCTGCAGTGCGCCGGGCGCCTGGCCGAGCAGCACGGCCAGGCGGTGGGCGGCGGTCTGGAGGCCGCTTTCCAGGGCCGGCACCTGGGCTTCGGTGCGGGACAGCACGGTGGCGGCCTGCTCGGGTTCGAGGCTGCTGGTGAATCCCATCCGGTAGCGGTCCTGGACCAGGGCGACCACGTCGCGCTGGGCGGCCAGGTTCTCCCGGGCGATGTCCAACCGCCGCTGGTAGCCGCGCACCGCCGCGTAGTTCCGGGCGACTTCCGCCACCAGCGAGACCTGCGCGTCGGCGCGGCTGAACCCGGCCGCCGCCAGGGCGGCATCCGCCGCCTCGACCCCGCGCCGGTCGGCGCCGGAGAGGTCGAGCTCCCAGGCGGCGTCGAACCCGCCCTGGTAGGCGTTGCTGGTGAGCGGCGTGCCGGGGGGCAGGAGGGTGCCGAACAGGGGCTGGTTGCCGCTCTGCTTTTCCCGGGCGGCGGAGCCCTGGAGGTCGACCCGGGGCCAGAGCCCGGCGTCGGCCAGCCCGCGTTCGGCCCGGGCTTCGCGCACCCGCGCCTGGGCGATGCGCAGGTCCAGGTTGGCGCGCAGGGCGCGCTGGACCAGCGAATCCAGTTCCGGATCGCGGAAGCCCCGCCACCAGGCGGTGAGGTCGGCGCTGCGGCCGGTTTCGCCCCCGGCCAGGGGTTCGCTCCATTGGCTGGGGGGCTGGGTGGCCGGGGGCCGGTAGTCCGGCCCGACCATGCATCCGACCGTGCAACCGGTGGCCGCCAGGGTCAGGACAAGGGCAAAGGGTTTCATTCGGGGGTTCCTCCAATACCGCGCGGACAGCACAGAAAGCTCAATGGCCCAGCACCGGATGTTCGTCCCTGCGCACCCGGCGCAGCAGGAGCACCGCGCCGATCACGATCACGCAGACGACCGTCAGGATGCGGAAGACGTCCAGGTAGGACAGCATGGCCGCCTGGATCTGCACCTCGTTGTAGAAGCCGAGGATGTTCTTCCGGGTGAACCCGCCCATGGCGCCCAGGTAGTGCACCAGGGGCGGGTAGGTCCGGGTCGCCGAGGCGGCCAGGTAGGCCTGGTGCACCTGGGTCCGGCGCACCAGCATCGTGGCGGCCACGGCGATCCCGATGCTGCCGCCCAGGTTGCGCATCAGGTTCATCATGGAACTGGCGCTGTTGGACTTGCCCGGCGGCAGATTGCCGTAGGCGATGGTGTTCAGGGGGATGAAGAACAGCGGCAGGCCCAGGCACTGCAGCACGCGGGCCCACATCAGGTGGCCGAAGGCGACCTGGGCGTTGAAGCCGGACATGAAGAAGAGCGAGCAGGCCAGCAAGCCCAGCCCGCAGGCCATGAGGAATTTCGGCTGCACATGCTGCACCAGCTTGCCGGCCAGCGGCATCATCAGCATGAGGACCAGCCCGCCGGGCATGAGCAGCAGCCCCGACTGGGTGGCGTTGTAGCCGAGCAGGGTCTGGGCGAACAGGGGGATCAGCACCGTGGTGGAGTTCAGGGTGAACCCGACCACGAACTGCAGGACCATGGAGGTGGACAGGTTGCGGTTGGCCAGGAGCGGCAGGTCGACGATCGGGTCCTTCACCACCAGGGTTTCCCATACCACCAGGCCGATGAACCCGACCACGGCCAGGACGGCGAACGCGCAGATGAAGTTGGAGGCGAACCAGTCGGCCTCCTGGCCCTTGTCCAGCACCACCTGCAGGCAGCCGAAGGCCACCACCACGAAGGCGAAGCCCATGTGGTCGGTCCGGATGCTGCGCTTGCGCGGGGGCGCGCCGGGGACGGGCTGGGGATCCTGGACCAGGCGCTGGGTGAGCGCCAGCGACAACAGCCCGACCGGGATGTTCATGAAGAATATCCAGCGCCAGGAGTAGTTGTCGGTGATCCAGCCGCCGAGGGTGGGACCGATGGCCGGCGCGAGGATCACCGCCATGCCGTAGACGGCGAAGGCCATCCCGAAATAGCGCCCGGGGAAGGTGTCGGCCAGCATGCTCTGTTCGCTGGGGGCGAGGCCGCCGCCGCCGGCGCCCTGGAGCACCCGGAAGAACAGCAGCATCCCCAGGGAGGGCGCGATGCCGCACATGAAACTGCTGACCGTGAACAGCGCCACGCAGGTCATGTAGAACCGCTTGCGGCCCATGGTGTCGGACAGCCAGCCGCTGATGGGGATGATGATCGCGTTGGCCGCCAGGTAGCTGGTGAGCACCCAGGTGGCCTCGTTCTGGCTCGCGCCGAGGTTGCCGGCGATGTGGGACAGGGACACGTTGGCGATGCTGGTGTCCAGCACCTCCATGAAGGTGGCCATGGACACGACGACCGCGACCAGCCAGGGATTGACGCCGGGCCTGGCGGCGCTGTTGGGGGTTCTCGGGACGGGCATGGGGGGTCTCGTTCAGCGGGGGAGGGCAGGGGGGGCGGGGCTCAGGAGCGCACCCGCACCTTCGGCTCCACCGACATGCCCGGGGCCAGCAGGCTGGACGCGGCGCCGTCGAGGGTGATCTTCACCGGCACCCGCTGCACCACTTTCACGAAGTTGCCGGTGGCGTTCTCGGCCGGGATGACGCTGAAGCGCGAGCCGGTGCCGGACTGGATGGAATCCACCCGCCCGGTGAGCGCGAGATGCGGGTAGGCGTCGACGCTCACCGTCACCGCCTGGCCCGGGCGCATGTCCTTGAGCTGGGTTTCCTTGAAGTTGGCGGTCACCCACACCTGGGTGGGCACGATCTGGAACAGCGGGTTGGCGGGCGTGACGTAGGCGCCCGGGTCCACCGCCTTGCCCGTGATGCGTCCGTCCGCGGCGGCGAAGATCCGGCAATAGCCCAGGTTCACTTCGGCGCGCCGGGTGTCGGCCTGGGCCTTCTGGAAGTCCCCCTCGGCGGCGACGACGTTGGCCTGGGCGGACGCCACCTGGGCCTGGGCCAGCCTGCGCTGGGCCTCGGCCCGTTCCAGGGAGGCTCCGGAGGTCTTCAGGTTGGCGATGGCGGCGTCCAGGTCCTTCTGGGAGCGGGCCCGGACGTCGACGCCCTCCTGCCGCGCCAGTTCCCGCCCGGCGTTCTCGCGGGTGGCCTGGACCGAATGCAGCGCCGCCTCGGCTTCCGCCACCGCGCTGACGGCCGCGTCGACCCCCGCCCGGGCCTGTTCCACCTTGCCCCTGGCCGCGGCCTCGGAGCCGCGGGCCTGCTCCAGGGCCACCTGGAAGGGGGTGGGGTCCAGTTCCACCAGCAGGTCCCCCTTGCGCACGGTCTGGTTGTCGTCGAAGTGGATGGCGGCCACCTGCGCGGCCACCTGCGGGGTGATGGCGATGACGTGTCCATCGATGAAGGCGTCGTCGGTCGATTCGTAGGGGGCCACGGACCGGATGTAGTGGACGGCGCCGAGCCCCCCGGCCACCAGCGCGGCCAGGATCACGAAGCCGACCATGCGGCGCCGGGACCGGGGCGCGGACCGCTCCGGTTCTCCCGCCTGGGCAGTGGGCGCTCCATCCGGCATGGACTGGGGGGCGGGTTCTTGGGACTGGGCCGATCGTTCAATGTTCATGGGGTGCCTCGGGCAAGAGGGGGGCTCGGGGGGACGGTCATCCGCCCACCGCCAGACCATATGGCGATAGAGAGGTCGTTTTAACGTGGGGCGTCAGGCGCCCCGGTAGGCGGGAAGGCCCTCCTGGACCTTGAGCAGGAGTCCGACCAGGGCCCCGCATTCGGCGGGGCTGAGACCGGCCATGAGGCCGGTGATCCCGTTGAATTTCTCAGGCAGGGCCTGTCCGACCAGTTCCAGCCCGGCCGGCGTGATCGAGATCAGCCGCATCCGGCGATCGTCGCCGCGGTCTTCGCGCTTGACGTATCCATCGTGCTCCAGGCCATCCACCAGGCCGGTGATGCTGCCCTTGGTGACGCCCAGCAGTTCGGCCAGCCGGGAATGGGACAGCGGTTCCGGCTGGTTCTCCAGCAGGAGCAGCAATACGGAGCAGCGTCCCTCGCCCAGGCCGTGCCTGGCCAGGTTGGCGTTGCCGATCTCGCGCAGTTCCGCGGCGAGGCTGACCAGCAGCAGGTACGCTTCCATGCCGCCCTGTCCCGGCTTCAGGCCGCCGTACCGTTCCGCCAGCCGCTTGAGCCGGTCGTACTTCGGAATCCGGAACTGGGGCATGGGGCACGTGGCCAAGGACGACTCCTCGATTGACCTGTTCAAAAGTTTAGGGCCATACCTTTTAGCTGTCAACCTAGACAGGTCATGGCGTTCGGCTGCGGGTTCCGGGGTGGTGCGCCGACCCACCGGTGCGTGAGAGCCTTGCCGCATGCTCGTCGGCTTCGCCTCCTGCGCGTGCGCCAAGGTCTCACGCTGTCCTTCCCCGCCTGGGGTGGGTGTTCCTTCGGTTGGCGGCATGGGGGCGAGGAGACCTCTCGCTGGAAGGCACAGGGTCCCGAGAGGGTTGTTTGGAATTTTGTTCATTGAAACGAAGACGAATCGACTCGGCCCTGGGGGGAAGGGGCAGCGTGGCCGCTTGCATCGCCCGCAGCGCAGCGAGATGGTGTGTTGGTCGTCAAGGGGGTGGGGCGGATTTCGCTTTTCCCTGCGGGCTCAGGATAGGCCGGCGGGCTGCCGCGCAAGGTCGCAAAGCCCGCGCCGCAAGCGTCACGGCCTTTGCGGCCCGCTGGCGCTTTGCGTGCCAGCCCGCCTACGCCGTTGCTGCCCGCTGTGAGGGAAAAGCTAGCGCTGGAAATGGCTCAGATAGGTTCTGAGGGGGCCTTCCTTACGTACTTTGGATCGTAGTCCTGTTCCTCCAGCAATACCGCCCGGCAGGTGACCAGGATCTTGCGCATGAGCGCTCCGAGCGCCACCATGGCCGGTTTCCCTTCCTTCAGTAGGTGGTCGTAGCTTTGGGCCACGGGGCTTTGCCCACGCGCCGCGGCCATCGCCCCCATGTAGAGGACCTGGCGTAGCCGGCCACTCCCATGTTTGGTCATATGAGCCGTGGCATGCAACGAGGTGCCGCTCTCGACCAGACCCGGGGCCACTCCGGCAAAGGCCTGAAGGGCCTTGTGGTGAACGAAGTCTCTCAGGTCGCCACATTCTCCCATCAAGGTTCCCGCCACCACTGGGCCGACCCCCGGCACCGTCTGTAGTCGGCGAAAGTCCTTCTTCAACCCCGGATCCTTGGCGATCTGGGCTTTGATGGCCTGGTCCAGGTCCGCAACGGCCTTCTTGACCTGAGCCAAGGTCTGCTCCCGGATGGTCTGGGCAACCTTGGAGTTGCTGGGGATCTCGTTCCGGTTCCCCAGTCGGATGGCCTCCTTGACCATGGCGGCGCGTTCCCGGCTCAGGGCTCGGAGCTGTTCGTAGGCAGGGGACATTGGCTGGTAGGAACGAGGATTATAGGTATCCCCGTATCGTGCCAGCATGATCGCATCCTGGGCATCGGTCTTGTTTACCATCCCCAATCCCTTGGCGTATTGACGCACCCGCCAGGGTTGGGCAATGGCAACCCGCACACCCGCGCGCAGGGACAGAAGCCAGTTCGCCATCTCCTTGCCATAGCCTCCGGTGGCTTCCATGACCAGTGCTGATTCCTCGCCCTGGGGAACCTGACGATCCACCCAGTGCAAGCACTCCTGGCAGCCCTGCCGGGACCGGGGGAGCTTGATATGGGGCGCCTTCCGGGCCTCTCCCGGGAACATACTGACATCGAAGGTGTCCTTGGACACGTCGATGCCGAACCACCTTGGTTTGATTGAGACCTCCATGGTCCCTCCTTTCCGCCCCCGGAAAGGACCCCAGCACCGAGAACACCTTCCTTGCAGATGCGAGTTCGACCCTTGATGGTAGTCCAGCTATATGGATGCCGATGAGGGGATGGGCGCCATCTCGCTTACGAGTTTTAATCCCGTGGACGTTCGCAACTCCATCCCCCCCGGCCCTTCCAGAGGCTCCTTAGGATCCTTGCTCCGGGGGAGCAAGGCAAACATACAAGGACGTTGCAAGCGGACCACGCGCCGGTGGGTCGGCGCAAGAACCCGGAACCCGAACCCGACCGCAAGGCACGACGCGCGGAACACCGGACCCGGCAGTGACCCTAGAACGAGATGACCAGGCTGGTGAGGAATTGGCTGTCCAGTTTCTTGAGGGTCACGAAGGCATGGCCGAGCACCACGGGAGGGACTGAGCCGCCCAGCACGATGGGCACGGCCTGGGAGGCGGGCCGGTTGTTGTAGGTCAGGGAATAGCCCACTTTGAGGCTGAGCCGGCGGGTGAGGCTGGTGGTGAAGTCGTTGGTCCACACCGCCAGGTAGTTGGCGAGGTCGCCGGTGTCGAAGGCTCCGTTCAGCCGGCTGGCGAAGGCGGCGGAGGCGCCGATCTTCTGGTCATAGCTTGCGGCGCCGTTCCAGGTGCCATAGCCGATCTGGAAGCCCGGCGCCGGCGTCACCGGTTCGGCGTGGGTGTAGCCGGCGCCGAGGTCGGTCCGGACCTTGCACGTGTCGGTGCTGATCCACCAGTAGCCCAGGCCCGCGCTGCCCGCGGTGCGGTCCTCGATGCCCGCCGGGATGTTCCGTTCCCAGCCCCCTTCCGTGAAGGCCAGGAAGCCGCGGCCCAGGTCCTCGGCGAAACGGAGCCTGGACAGGTAGTCGGCGGTGGTGACCTGGTCGGTGCGCTCGGTGGCCAGGGTGAAGCTGGCGGGCGAGCTTCCTTCGGCCGAATAGGTGGTGCTGTGGGTGGCGATCCGCACCGCCTGCAGGTTGAAGGTCAGGGTGCCGGCCTCGCTCCAGCGGTAGGTGAGCTCGTTGGCCAGGCCGATGGTCTGGGAAACCGCGTTGCCGCCCACATCCACGAAACTGAGGCTGGCCTTGTCGGCCCACCGGGGCGCGGGGGAGGGCGGCTTGTCCAATTCCCGCTGCAGCGCCTGCTGGTTGAACGCCAGCGCCTGCTCCGTCCGGCCCAGGTCGCCGGCGACCCGGGCCAGGTCGTTCAGCGCCGCCGCCTCCCCTGCCCGGTCCCCCAGGCTGTGGCGGAGCTCGAGGGCCTGCTGGAAATAGGCCAGTGCCTTGGCCTTGTCCCCCATGGCGCTGGACAGCCGGCCCAGCATGCCCAGGAGGGTGGCTTCGGCGGGCTTGTCCCGGGCGGCGTGGAGCAGGGGCAGGGCTTCTTCACAGGCCCTGAGCGCCTGCCCGGGGTGCCCGAGGTCTTCCTGGATCATGGCCAGATAGGCCAGGGCGGCCGCTTCGCCGCGGCTGTCGCCCGAGAGCCGGTACAGGGACCGGGCCCGGGACAGGCAATCCAGGGCCTTGGCGCTGTCTCCCTGGCGGCTGAAGGCGAGCCCCCGGTCCAGCAGGACGTCGGCTTCGCTCCGCGCCGTGTGGGCGCAGGCGGGGGACATTCCCAGGACCATGGGGACGACGGCGAGGAAAAGGGGGCGAGCTCCCATGGGCCGGACTCCGCCCCTATTCTGCACCCTCTCCGTAGAGCGCGCTGATCTGGGCGGCGAAAGCCTGGCTCACCGCCCTGCGCCGGATCTTCAGGGAGGGGGTGAGGAAGCCGCTTTCCGGCGTCAATTCCCGGTCGAGCAGGATGATCTTCCTGACCCGTTCGTACCTGGAGAATTGGGCATTCACGCGGTCGACCCGGTCCATCACCTTCGCGACGGTTTCGGGCCGCGCGACGAGCTCGCGGTCGCATGAAAAGGGGATCTGCTTGAATTTGGCCCAGCGCCTGATGGCCGGGAAATTGGGCACGACCAGGGCGGCTATGAAGTTCCGGCCGTCGCCCACCACCACGGCCTGCTCGATGTACTTGTCGGCGCGCAGGGCGTTCTCCAGGGGCAGGGGCGCCACGTTCTTGCCGCCGGAGGTGACGAGGATCTCCTTCTTCCGGTCGGTGATCTTCACCCGTCCGTCGGCGTCCATCTCCCCGATGTCGCCGGTATGGAAATAGCCCTCCGCGTCCATCACGTCGCGCGTCGCCTTTTCGTCGCGCCAGTAGCCCCGCATCACGTTGGGGCCATGGCAGAGGATCTCCCCGTCCCCGGCGATCTTGAGGAAGGGCTTGCCGTCCCACCGGTTGAGGATGGGGCGGCCCACGTACCCCGGCTTCACCTGCCCCCTGGTCGAAAGGGCCAGCAGGGGACTGGCCTCGGTGAGTCCGTAGCCCTCGAAGATCGGCACCCCGGCGGCCCAGAAGAATTCCAGGATGCGCGGGTGGATGGCCGCTCCGCCGCATCCGGCCATGGCCAGGCGCCCTCCGAGGTGGGCCCGGATCCTGCCGAAGACCAGGAGATCGCAGATGCGCTGGGCGACCTTGCCGGCCAGCGGCAGGGGGCGGTCGCGGTAGCGGTGCTCGGCCATGCGCCGCCCCTGGCGCATCACCCAGCGGAACACCAGGCGGCTGGCGAATCCTCCGGCGGTCACCTGCTCGCGCACCTTGGCGTAGACCTTCTCGAAAACCCTCGGCACCGCGATCAGAACGTCGGGGCGCACTTCCAGGATGTCCCTGGGAAGGGTCTGGAGGCTTTCGGCGTAATAGATGGCCACCCCGGCGTGGAACATGGCGTAGTGCCCCGCCATCCGTTCGAAGATGTGGGACAGGGGCAGCATGCTGAGGCAGCGCAGTCCGGGCTTTACTTCGAGCACCCCGAGGCCCGCGAGGATGTTGCTGGCCAGGTTGCCGTGGCTCAGCATGACTCCCTTGGGATTGCCGGTGGTGCCCGACGTGTAGATGAGCGTCAGGAGATCGTCGGGCTGGATCGCCAGGGCCCTGGCCTTGACTTCGGGGCGCCGGCCTTCCTGGCCGGATGCCATGGCCATGAGTTCGTCCCAGCGCAGGACCATCCGACCGCTGGATGGGGGCGGGCAGCCGTCCATGAGCACGGCCACTTCCAGCTCCGGCAATCCAGGCCAGAGTTCCAGCACCTTCGCCAGCTGGTCCGGGGTGGAACAGACGACCCAGCGGCAAGCGCTGTGGTTCAGGATGAAGGCTGTTTGTGCCGGCGCGAGGGTCGGGTACACCGGAACGGTGACGATCCCCGAGAGGGCGCACGCAAAGTCCGCCACGGCCCATTCGGGGCGGTTCTCCGACAGGATGCCGATCCGGTCGCCCGGCTTCAGCCCCTGCATGGCCAGCGCGAGGGCCAGGCGCTCCACCCTGGCCCGGACTTCCCGGTGGGAGATCGGAACGTAGCTGCCATCCACGCGATGGGCGAGGGCGTCGGGGAAATCGCGCTCCAGGGCCTGGTAGAAGAGTTCCGAAATGGTCTGGATCATTTTCGGCACCATGGGGTGTGGATGCCTCAAATATACAAACCTTGATGAAACCAAGCCAGTCCTTTATTCATCGACCCGGACCCGGTCCGGATCTCCACCCCGTTCCGCGAGTGGCGACCGGGATCGGCGGCACCAGCGCTTCGAATGCGCCGGCAGGCAGGAATTGACCGATGGTCAGGTGGTGTGATCTCTCTCACAATCCTATTGCTGACCTTGAGGTCAGGTTGGATAATGTCGTGCTGAATCCCTCCTAGAGGCCGGAAATGAACATCTTGACGGGATGCTCCATGAAAGCGCATTTGCGCAAGGGCCTCAAGAAGCTGCTGCGCTGCCATCCGCGCAAGGCCTACACCGGGGTGGTGCTGCTCCTGTACGGCATCGCCGCCACGGCCCTGGGGCTGGCCGCGGCCCCCGCGCTGGCGCTGATCCGCCTCATGTTCGGCTGGGCCGCCCGCGTTCCCGCGGTTCCGGGGTTTCTGCTCCAGGGGCTGGCGCTGGGAATGGCCTGGTTCATTTTCGGCATGGCCCTGCTGGGGGTGGTGGCGCTCTACAACAAGCTGCTCCCCACCCGGATCGGAAGGTACAAGGGCAATTTCTATTCACCGGAAACGATCGCCTGGTTCCTGCACAACGGACTGTTCTACCTGGTGCGCTACACCTTCCTGCCCTTCGTCACCCTCACCCCGTTCGGCGTCTGGTTCCTGAAGGCCATGGGCATGAAGATCGGCCGGCATGCCTTCATCAATACCGAAAACATCAGCGACCCGGGTCTGCTCAGCATCGGCGACGATGTGGTCATCGGCGGCAGCGTCCGGATCTGCGCCCACTACGGCGGCGGCGGGAAGCTGACCATCGCCCCGGTGATCGTGGGCGACCGGGTCACCCTGGGCCTGGCCTGCTGCATCCTGGGCGATGTGATCATCGGCAATGACGCCGTCATCCTCGCGGAAAGCGTGCTGTTGCCCGGCAGCCGCGTGGGCGAGGGGGAGACCTGGGGCGGCGTGCCCGCGCGCCTGATCCCCAAGAGCGACATGGCCAGTTTCAGGCGGGTGGTCAAGGGTGACCTGTATTTCCCCTTGCAGGCGGGCCGGACGGAACCCGCGTTGCCGCCGGCGGCGGAGCGGCAGGAATCCACGCTCGTGAACTGAGACCATCCGGAAGGGGAGAGATGCGGGCGATTCCACTCTGTTGAAAAACGCGGAGGGCACATGACTCGGAAAAAAGACCTGGAGCGGGAGAAGGTCCGGCAGGCGCGGGAGAAGGCGAGGCGAGCGGTCGCGTACTGGACCCATGGCCGGTTCGGCACCCAGACGGCCGTCCCGCAGGGGCGGATCAGGCGTGCCATGGGGATGGACCTGAACGACGTGGTCCAGCGCTATCCCATGGCCATCCGCAAGGAGAGGAAGACGAATGTCTGGGACATGCAGGCGCTGGAGCGCAGCCTGCGCTTCGACGACCCCGTGACCATGATCGGCAACCTGGCGCCCGCCGACTCGGGGACCTGGCGCAGCCTGCTCGAGTCCATGGAAAGGGAGGATTGCACCACCGACCAGGAAACCGCCATCCGCGTGGCCCTGCTGCGGATGAAGCTGCCCCTGTACGGCGCGGGAGATCCGCCGGACGATCCCTGGGCGGCCAGCTGGGCCCTGTACCGGGAGAACATCCTCAAGCGCAAGGTGTAGGCTCCCCCCGGCCGGTTTTGGCCGATAATGCCTCGAGACGGCCTGGGTGCGCTCGGCTCCCAGGTTTTGGCAAAGGACGGAGTCCACCATGAGAATGACCCGATACCTTGCGGTGCCCGCGCTGGTCCTGTTGACCGGGTGCATGGTCGAATCCAGGCCCGGCGGCGGCGTCGATGTCGTGCCCATCCTGCCTTCCGTGGTCGAGATCGGCCCGGACGGCTACTACCCGCACCAGGGATACCATTACTTCTACACGGGGGACCGCTGGTACTACTCCGACCGCAGGGACGGGGTGCGCCACGAACTGCCCAGGTCCCATTGGCCCAGGGAGGTCCACCGCCGGCCCCAGTGACCCTGCAGGACCCCTGCGCAGAGGCGGCAAAGCCGAGATCCGGAGAGGCCGGCAGGCCAGGGCGGACCAGGCCCCCGGCTTGCCAGCACATTTGTCGTTGAAACGCGAATGAGACTCGATATCATTTGCCATGACATGACCTTGTCCCTGCATGAGACGACCGAAGTGCTCGGCAACCCCGGCCGCGTGGCCAGGGGCGTATGGATCGGCCAGCGGCTGCTGGAACCCTAGGAGGATGCCCATGAACGGACCCACCCTGCGACGAGCCCTCACCCTCCTGCTCCTCATCCCGGCCCTGCGGGCCGAGGAGCCGCCGACCCTGGCGCTGACCATCAAGGACCACCGCTTCAACCCGCCCGAAGTGCGCGTCAAGGCCGGCAAACCGGTCTTCCTGGAGGTGAGCAACCTCGACGGCACGCCGGAGGAGTTCGAGATGCTGCCGCTGGCCATCGAGAAGGTCATCCCGGCCGGCGCCAAGGCCAGGATCAGGCTCCGGCCCCTGGAGCCGGGGCGCTATGAGTTCATCGGCGATTTCCACAGGAAAACGGCCAAGGGCGCCGTCATCGCGGAGTAGCCGGATGCTCGCCGCGCTGGTGATCGTTTTCCGGGAAATCATCGAAGCCGGGCTCATCGTCGGGATCGTCCTGGCGGCGACCCGGGGCGTGCCCCGGCGCGGTCTCTGGGTGGGCTGGGGCGTGCTGGGAGGCGCCCTGGGCGCCTGCCTGGTGGCGGCCAGCGCGGGACGGATCGCCTCCCTGTTCGAAGGGGCGGGGCAGGAGTTGTTCAACGCGGCCATCCTGCTGCTGGCGGTGGGCATGCTGGCCTGGCACAACGTCTGGATGGCCAGCCACGGCCGGGCGGTGGCCCGGGAGATGCGCCAGGTGGGCGCCGCGGTGGCCGCCGGGCAGAAGCCGCTGGCGGCCCTGGCGGTCGTCTGCGGCGTGGCGGTGCTGCGGGAAGGCTCGGAGATCGTGCTCTTCCTCTACAGCATCGCCGCTTCCGGCCGCACCCCGGCGGCGGACCTGGCGGCGGGCGGCGCCCTGGGCCTGCTGGGAGGCGCCGGCCTTTCGGCGCTCATGTACCTGGGCCTGGTGGCCGTGCCCGCGCGGCACCTGTTCCGGGTGACCTCGGCCCTGGTCCTCATGCTCGCCGCCGGCCTCGCGGCCCAGGCGGTGGCGCTGGTGCAGCAGGCGGGCTACGCCGAGGTGCTGACCGCGACGGTGTGGGACACCTCCTGGCTGCTCGGGGACGAAAGCGTCGCCGGGCGCCTGGTGCACACCCTCGTCGGCTACACGGCCCGGCCCAGCGGCGCGCAGATCGCAGCCTACCTGGCGACCGCAGGGATCATCGGCGCCCTGATGCGCTGCCGAAGGTCCGTCAGCGCCTGAGCGCCAGCATGACTGTGGCGCCCGTTGTTCCGACCGTCGTGCCTTGCGGTTGGATGCGGGTTCCGTGCGGGTGCGCCGACCCACCGGTGCGTGAGAGCCTTGCCGCATGCTCGTCGGCTTCGCCTCCTGCGCGTGCGCCAAGGTCTCACGCTGTCCTTCCCCGCCCGGGTTTGGGGTTCCTTCGGTTGGCGGCACGGGGGCGAGGATGCGGCTCCCTGGAATGCCCAGGGTCCCAAGGTGGTTGTTTTGTATTTTGTTCATTGAAACGAAGATGAATGGACTCGGCCCTGGGGGGAAGGGGCAGCGTGGCCGCTTGCATCGCCCGCAGCGAAGCGAGCATGACGGTGGCGTCCGTTGTCCCGGCCCTCGCGCCTTCTGGTCGCCTCCGGGTCCCGTGCCGGTGCGCCGACCCACCGGTGCGTGAGAGCCTTGCCGCATGCTCGTCGGCTTCGCCTCCTGCGCGTGCGCCAAGGTCTCACGCTGTCCTTCCCCGCCTGGGTTTGGGGTTCCTTCGGTTGGCGGCATGGGGGCGAGGAGGCGGCTCCCTGGAATGCCCAGGGTCCCGGGATGCTTGTTATGAAATTTGATCAATGAAACGAAGACGGATCGACTCGTCCCTGGGGGGAAGGGGCAGCGTGGCCGCTTGCATCGCCCGCAGCGCAGCGAGGACGTTGCAAGCGGACCACGCACCGGTGGGTCGGCGCAAGAACCCGGCACCCGAAGCCGACCGCAAGGCGCGACGGCCGGAACAACGGACGCCGCAGCAAAACTAGGCTGGGGTCGGGAAGAGCCCGGGCAGCAGCACCTGCGCGGCCAGCACGGCGGAAAGGGCGAACATGAGCGCGATGATGATCCAGTTGATGCGGTTGTTCCAAGGCCGGTTGACGAACCGGTCGCCCAGCAGCTCCTTGTCGTTCAGCAGGATCTGCAGGAAGACCAGGGCGCTGGGCAGCATGACTCCGGCCAGCACCTGCACGCCGATGATGATGACCTGGAGGGGCGCCCTGGGGATCAGCACGACCGCCGCCGCCGCCGCGGTGGCGCCGATGTAGGTCAGGTAGAAGCCCGGAGCCTCCCTGAACTTCAGCTGGAGGCTGCGGTCCCAGCCCTTCACTTCCGCCCAGGCCCAGGCGCTGGACAGGGATACCGCGGTGGTGCCCAGGATGGAGGCGTTCACCATCAGGATGAGGATGGCGGACTTGAAGAAGGGGCCGTCATGGGGGCCCAGGACCGTGGCCAACTGCGCCGGGTCGGTGTAGGCCAGCTTGTTCCTGAACAGGATGGCGCCGACCAGCATCATGCCGCCCGCCACCAGGATGGTGAACACCGCGCCGATGAAGGTGTCCCAGCGGGAAGCGTTGAGGTCCTTGAAGCGCAGCTTCTTGTCGGCCACGCAACTTTGCTGGAAGAACAGCTGCCAGGGGGCGATGGTGGTGCCGACGGTGGCGATCACCAGGAAGATGTAGTCGAAGGTCATCCCGCCGTCCGGCATGGAGGGGACGAGGGTGTTGTGCGCCACTTCGCCGAAGTGGAAGCCGCACTTCGCGCCCAGGAAGAGCCAGGCGGTGTCCAGCAGGCAGAGGAAGATGGTGACCCGTTCCCAGCGCAGGTAGCTGCCGGTGATCACCATGGTGATGAGCCCCACCGTGGCCGCGGGGACCGAAACCCAGGGCGGAACGCCCATGGCGCCGAAGGCCAGGCTGATCCCGGCGAATTCCGTGACCAGGGTGAAGAAGTTCACCAGCTGCAGGTCGAACAGGGAGAAGCGCCCCCACCACTTGCCGAACCGCTTGTAGATCATGGCGGCGTGGCCTTCGCCGGTGGCGATGCCCAGGCGCACCACCATCTCCTGGCAGAAGTAGGTCACCGGCAGCAGCAGTAGCAGGAGCCACAGGAGCTTCAGGCCGTACTGGGCCCCTGCCTGGGTATAGGTGGACACGGCGCCGGCGTCGTTGTCCGCTTCCATCACGATGAGGCCGGGGCCGAACACCATGAGGAAGGTGAGGACCCGCCGCATCCAGTCCGATCGCACCACCCGGGTCCGGCTGAGGAAGTCGCCGGGCCCGGCCGCGACCGCCGGTGCGTTCCTTGAAATATCGATCTTGTTTTCCATGACGAGAACTTTCAATTTTCATTCATTGGGAAGGATAAAGGCCGGAGATCAGGCGCGGCATGGCCAGGCCCTGCCTTTCGTCAAACCGGGCTCGGGCAGGAGAACGGAAAGCAGGGTCAGTGCCTGATGGCGCTCACCAGTGTCACCATCCGGTAGCCACCCATGAGCATGATGGCGACCAGATAGGCGCGGACGGCGATGAGGGCGATCCGGCAGCCCGGGGTCAGCTTCAGCGGACCCAGCTGGTCGGCGCTGCGCTTGACTTCGGGTGCGTCGTTCAGGGGGTGGATCACCACAAAGCCCCTTCCGGCGCGCAGGCCGTCGAAACAACCGGTCCAAATCGTCAACAGTCCTGCGACCGTGCCCAAGACTTTCGCCGGAGCCTCATTCCGCTTGACACCCACCGGGCCCATTTCTATAGTCACTGTGCGTATAAGCCTGTTCTGATCGGCAACTCGACTCGATAGAGGGGGGACGGATCATGGGATATGGTTTGCGGATGGTGGTGGCGCTCGCATGGGCCTCGTTGACGCCTTGGATGCTTCCGGCCCAGGAGAAAGTGGAAATCGCCTCCCGGACCCCGACCACCTGGACCGAGTACGTGCACGGCCAGGGCGGCGCGGTGAAGGTCGTGGGCTATCTGTATCTGCCCGGCGGCGCCAAGGGGCCGTTGCCGGCCATGATCCTCAAGCACGGCAGCGCCGGGCTGAACGGGCCGCAGGGCGACAATATCCGCAAATGGGCCAAGAGCATGAACGAATGGGGCGTGGCGGCCTTTGTGGTGGACAGCTTCGGCCCGCGCGGCATCGGCGAAAGCGCCAGTGACCAGAGCAAGCTGAGGAGCCTGGCAGACCTGGCCGACGCCTTCGCGGGGCTGAAGACGCTGGCGGCCGACACCCGCATCGACGCCAGCCGCATCGGCATCATCGGCTGGTCGCGCGGCGGCGCCGTGGCCATGGAGACGGCGCTGGAAAGCGCCCGGCTGGGGGTGCTGGCGCCCGGCGATCCCAAGTTCGCCGCGCACATCGTCTTCTATGGGCAGGCCTCTCCCCAGTACCGGGACAAGGCCACGGACCAGGCGCCGATGCTCTTCTTCCATGGCGATGCGGACAACCTCGTGCCGATCGGGCCCACGCGGGAATTCGCCGACTGGATCAGGACCCAGGGCAATGCCGTGACGTTCCAGACCTGCCCCGGGGTGTATCACGACTTCGATGTCGAAGGCGGCATCGACGGGTCGGTGAAGGCCGAGACGGCGCGCAACTGCGATGTGGTCGTCGACCTCTCCACGGGGGAGGTGGTCCGGATGGACCACAAGCCCGTGACCGGGGTTTCCGGGCTCGCGCTGATCCGCTACATGCGCGGCTGCATGGAGCGCGGCGCGGAACTGCATCCCAATGGCGCGGCGCGGGCCGAGGCGGTGGACAGGGTGCACCGTTTCCTGAAGGAAACCTTCCACCTCCCCGGCTGAGGGCGGGAGCGGTTGGCCAGGCCCGGCCCCGGAATGGTAGCCTAGGGCTACCCACCGTGGAGCCATACCATGCCCCGAACCCAGGCGCCCCTCCTCAACCCCCTGGCCCAGGCCGCCAACGAGGCCATCCGGAAGGACTGCCCGGTGGTCTTCGATCTGCTCAGCGAGCGGGGCAAGCGCTTCTTCTTCCCCACCCAGGGCATCCTCGCCCAGGGCGCCGAAGCCAAGCGGAAGGCCAAGGTCGCCAACGCCACCATCGGCATCGCGGTGGAGAACGGCATTCCGGCCCACCTGGAATGCGTGGACCGCTATTTCAGCGGCCTGACCCCCGCGGAGGTCTATGACTACGCGCCCAGCTACGGCAAGCCGGAACTGCGCCAGGCCTGGGCGCGCAAGCAGCGGGAGGAGACGCCCTCCCTGGGCGGGCACCCGACTTCCAACCCGGTGGTGACCAACGCCCTGACCCACGGCCTGTCCGTGGTCGGCGAACTGTTCCTCGACCCGGGCGACGAGGTGCTCTCCAGCGACCTGATGTGGGAGAACTACAACCTGGCCTGGGAGACCCGCCTCGGCGCCCACATCAGCACCTTCCCCTTCTTCGACGCGGACCTGGCCGGCTACAACCTGGAGGCGCTCACCCGCGCCCTGGCCGAGCGCGCGGGCGAGAAGCTGGTGGTCTCGCTCAACTTCCCCAACAACCCATCGGGCTATACCCCCACCGGCCCCGAGGCCCTGGGCATCGCCGCCGCGCTCACCCGGGCCGCCGAAGCCGGCACCCGGCTGGTGGTGGTGTGCGATGACGCCTACTACGGAATGTTCTTCGATCCGGCCTGCGAGCGGGAATCCCTGTTCGGGCTCCTGGCGCAGGCGCATCCCAACCTGCTGGCGGTCAAGGTGGACGGTGGCACCAAGGAGGCCTTCGTCTGGGGACTGCGCGTGGGCTTCCTCACCTTCGGCGTCAAGAACGGCACCGAGGCGGCCTACAAGGCCCTGGAGGACAAGACCGCCGGCCTGATCCGCTCGGTGGTCTCCAGCGTCAACCATCCGGGCCAGAGCATCCTGCTCAAGGCCCTGCGCGATCCCGATTTCCGGCGGCAGCAGAACGAGAAGATCGCGCTCCTGCGTTCCCGGGCGGAAGTGACCGGGGTGGAATGCCGGCGCCCGGAATATAGCGACTGCTGGGACGTCTACCCTTACAACAGCGGCTATTTCATGTGCCTGCGGCTCAGGGGCGCCGACGCCGACCAGGTCCGGCAGAAACTGCTGGATGAGCATGGGGTCGGCACCATCGCCCTGGGCCCCTCGAACCTTCGGGTGGCCTTCTCCTGCCTGACCGAGGCGCAGATCCCCGGGGTGTTCAAGGCGATCGCGACCGCCGTGCGTGGGCTCGCCGCCCGCTGAACCCGCACGGATGATGCCGCCAGGCATCGGGCGCTGGCCCGGCATGGTTTGCCGGATGACCGCATGATCCGGGCGGGGGGAGGTCCACCAAAAATAACCCGCGAATGCTTGCGTTCAACAAACCATTGCCGATACTTGGGGTTAGTAGGAAATTTACCGCAATGATGGTTTTTGAGATCTTCATTTGACTTGGCGGCTCACGAATCGAATACCGCCGCCACTGGATAGGAACTCCTGATGACGCCGGGTTCTTTGGCCCTGCTGGAGGCGACATGGAAAAGGAGATAGACCAGATAGAACTCGAGGAATTGGATCGTCTTGAATTCCACAACCATGCCATGCGCCTCATCGCGGATCAGTGCGTGGCGTCAAAGAAGAATGCCGAAGCCGAAATTTTGGAAAGCTTCATAAGGATGAATGAGTCCAGGATGGCCTACCTCAAGAGCCGAAATAGCACCCCTGAAATCAACATGAAGCCACTACCGCCCGTGCCTGACGAGCAGAAGTGGGACCACCCTTGGACCCAAGGCTGGGGTCTGTTCGACCGGATGGAGCGCCTCCTGCACGGGTAGTCGACACGGCTTGGTTTCACTGCGGTGGCCGTTGTCCCGAACGGCGTGCCTTGCGGTCGGCTTCGGGTTCCGGGCTTATGCGCCGACCCACCGGTGCGTGAGAGCCTTGCCGCATGCTCGTCGGCTTCGCCTCCTGCGCGTGCGGCAAGGTCTCACGCTGTCCTTCCCCGCCTGGGTTCGGGGTTCCTTTGGTTGGCGGCACGGGGGCGAGGAGGCCGCTCCCTGGAATGCCCGGGGTCCCGGTATGGTTGCTTTGAATTTTGTTCAGTGAAACGAAGACGAATCGACTCGGCTCTGGGGGGAAGGAGCAGCGTGGCCGCTTGCATCGCCCGCAGCGCAGCGAGGACGTTGCAAGCGGACCACGCAACGGTGGGCCGGCGCAAAAAACCGGAACCCGAAGCCGACCGTAAGGCGCGATGGGCGGAACACCGGACGCCTCAGTCAATCTAGTGCCGATTCGAGATGACCTTCAGCGCCGCGACGGTCAGGACCGCAATGAAGCTCTGGCATGTGAAGTCGTTGGGTCCGCTGGTGGTGCCGCCTGGGCGGATGATCTGAAGGAACCCGGTGGTGGCGAGGGAAAATACGGATGAATTGCGCAGCCGCTTGCCCTCCCGGGTGAACCACGCCAAATGGTCGGGGACCCACATAAGCCCTTTGGAACCAGCGGCATACGCCGCCTTCAAAATGTCGATTTGAGATTTGCTCAGGCCCATATCTTCCCTCCGGGCTGTGAAGGTTTTGTCTTGGATCTACTGGGGTTGCAATTGCCAGGGGTTTGGATGGGGGACCCGTCGAGGCGGGTGACTGGGGGTGCGGTCTTCCATGGGAGGTTACCTTGTAGTGCCGGCAATGCAGGAAAGGTTCCCCGATGCCGGATCTCTCCCGACAATCCAGGTCCCAGGGCATGCACATGTTTAATTTATAAAATATTAATAATTCAACATGATGTCTTCTAGGTGCTCGAATATTTCTTGAAATAATTGATGCTTTAGCGCCCGTTTGCGCTTCGTGCGCTGACGGTGGGCCCTGGGCACCGACTCGATTGGTTTTTCGCTGATGGCAGAAGACAAATGGTAATAGTTCGCGACCCGGAAGCCGCCATGCATTTCCCAGAAATGATCATAGGTGGACAGGTAGGCCCCAGGGTTGGCACGCAGGGAACGGCAGATCTGCTCATCCACGGAAACGCCAAGGATGTTGTCGATTTTCAGAAAGGCAGCCATGGATTGCAGGGCCAGCAGCAGCATCGTCGCTGGATCGATCTCGCCATTGCCCCTGGCGGCGAGCCGGATCTGGGGAGCGCTGGAGTCCGCGCCCTGGGAAGCCCCGATGACGATCACATGGTCCGCCTGCACCCCAAAAATGTCCCCCGGGGCTACGGTGAAGGCGAGGTTGTATAATTTTTCCGAGTTGAAAAAATAGCTCAATACCAGTTCGCCTTCCATATAATAACCACCGGATAATTGAAGCACTATTGAATTCAAGCCGGTAAGACCTGTATGGGACCAGATGGAGATGCCGCCGTTGGTTAGCTTATGATAGTGAGTGGATTGAAAAATATAATTTAAAAAAATGTAGTGCTCCGTCAAGATCTTTAGCCGCTCTTTAACCGAAAGATTCCATCCCAGGTATTCTCCCAGAAATTTAAACATGATTTCTGGGTGATTTAAAGCGATGGCTCGGTTTTTTGAATTTATCAAAATATTCAAATATTTTACGAATGTGATGGAACTGAGAACCAGCCTGCAAACCTGGCCGGTCCTCCTTGCCATTCCTCTTGAAGAGCGCGGCAGCTTCATTCTCAGGATATGCTCAGTCATTTCATGCACCTGCCGGATCTACCGATCCAAAAGGCCCGCAATCCCTTTGCCTCGACCAGCGGAAAGCGTCCTGCCCCGCTGAGGATGCCTTCCCCACCGCCTCGTGCTCTGAGTCCTGAAATCAACGACGGACCCATCGATCCCACCCATGGTTATGCTACATATTTTTACCTAGCTGCACTCATATGACCAGAGCACTTTCGCGGCTTGATGAACATTGCGTATATCGACCATAGTATAGCGCCCACCTTTTTCAAGACAATACCCTTCGGCCTGTTATTTCATAAATCCCGAAGGCAAAATGGACCTTGGCGTGGGAGTGGTCGTCGGGATGACCATCGCTGGATTCTGGGAAACGGACCCATAATCCATTTCTAATATTTTTGGCTAAGCTGGAACCGCGAAAAGGGATCCCATGCTGGCGAATCCGCCCAGGATTGCTGAATTGAAATGTCCTTCCGCTGGTACGGCGCGCTTGATCCGGTCCCCCTGGAATGCATCCGCCGCCTCGCGGCCTGTGGCGTGCGGGTGATCTGCTGCAACTTCATGCCGGTGTTCGACTGGACCTGCACCACCCTGGACCGCCGGATGGCCGACGGCGCCACCATCCTCGCCTTCAGGTCCCGCGAGGCGAACCGGATTGATGTGAGCCAGGGCATCGCCCTGCCGGGGTGGGACGCCAGCTACCAGCCGCAGGAGCTGAAATGCCTGCTGGCGGCCTACAACTCCCTGGGCGAAGAGAACCTGTGGCGCAACCTCACCTGTTGGCAATTTCACCCGGTGGCTGGCCGTGCACTTCGCGCCGGTGGACGGCGGCTTCTCGGCCTGCTCGGGTCTGATTTTTGGAACATTGTTCCAAAAAAACTTGAGACGGTTTGGCCGTTGGATGTATAGTCCTTGGATCACCACCCCCCGCATCTTTCCAATCCACCCTTTCCATGAGCGCACGGCCCCAGCGCCAGACGCTCCCTACGGAGGTTTCCATGAAATTCCATCAAGCCCTCGTGTTCGCACTCGCGGCCGGCCTCGCCGGGCTCATGCCCGCCAGGGCCGCGCAGTTCGAGATGAAGCTCGCCGAAGTGCACGAGGCCAGCTTTCCCACCACGCTGGGCGACATGGAATTCGCGCGGCTGGTGAGCATCGGCACCCAGGGCCGGGTCCACATCACCGTCTACGCCAACGGCACCCTCGGCCAGGACGAAAAGGCGATCGTCGAGCAGACCCAGATGGGCGCCCTCGATTTCGCCCGCATCAGCCTCGGCCCGGTCACCCAGTTCGCCAAGGAGCTGAACGTCCTGACCCTCCCCTACATCTACCGCGACAGCGCGCACATGTGGAAGGTGCTCTCCGGTCCCATCGGCACCAAGCTGCTCACCGCGGTCAGCAAGGCCAACATGACCGGCCTCTGCTACTACGACGCCGGCGCGCGCAGCTTCTACAACACCAAGAAGGACATCAAGACCCTCGCCGACATGAAGGGCATGAAGATCCGCGTGCTGCAGGCCAAGCAGATGATGGACATGGTCAAGCTGCTGGGCGCTTCCCCCACGCCCATGGCCATGGGCGACATCTATTCCGGGCTGCAGACCAACATCATCGACGGCGCCGAGAACAACTGGCCCTCCTACATCTCCTTCAGCCACTACGAGATCGCCCGGCACTACACGGTCGACGGGCACCAGCGCGTGCCTGAGATCCTGGTCGCCAGCAACGTCGCCATGAACAAGCTGAGCAAGGCCGACCAGGCGGCGATCGCCAAGGCCGCCCTGGATTCGGTGGAATTCCAGAAGGCCAAGTGGGCCCAGTCCGAAAAGGAAAATGAAGCCAAGGCCAAGGCAGCCGGCTGCTCGATCACCTACCTCACTCCCCAGGCGCTGGCTGAATTCCAGAAGGCGGTCCAGCCGATCTACGCCGAGTACAAGGAATACGCCGGCCTGATCGCCGAGATCCAGGCCGTCAAGTAACCGCTGAACGCGCCAGGGAGGCCGACCCGCCTCCCTGGACTGCGTCTGCCGCGAAATTCCTGTGGGAGTGCCCTCATGAGGATAATCAAGTATTTGATGGACCGGATTTTCGCCGGGCTGACCTGGTTCGGGTTCCTGCTCCTGGCCGGCATGACCCTGCTGACCTTCACCAACGTCTTCTGCCGCTACGTGCTGAACTTCAGCATCGCCTGGGCCGACGAGGTCACGCTCATCCTGCTCATCTGGTTCGTCTTCATCGCCCTGGCCATCGGCGTGCGCATGCGCCGCATGGCGACCATCGACCTGCTGGCGATCTGCTTCCCGCGCATGCACCGTATGCACCATGTGGCGACCCGCGTGGTGGCCCTCCTGACCCTGGTGTTCGGCGCCATGCTCATCGACTTCGGCTGGGAGCTGATCAAGATCGGCTCCTATTCCACCCTCGCTTCCTTTGATCTTCCCTCGTACCTGGAATACGTCTTCATACCGGTGAGCGGTGCCCTGGTGATGTATTCGGCCCTGGGGCAGCTCTTCGCCAGAGGCTCGGCACTGGCGGAAGAGGACTACCTGGACAGGATCTTCATGCCAAAGGCTGACCACCATGTATGATCCGAACATCGCCATCGTGATCCTGTTCGCCTCCTTCGCCTTCATGGTGTTCATCCGCATGCCGATCGCGCTCTCCCTGGCGCTTTCCGCCATCGGCACGGCGTTCTACATGCAGCTGCCGCTGGCCGTGCTGGCCCAGCAGATGAAGACCGGAATCCAGTCCATGGCGCTGCTGACCATCCCGCTGTTCATCGTGGCCGGCGAGATCATGAGCGAAGGCGGCATCTCCCAGCGCCTGGTGACCCTCGCCAACGCCCTGGTGGGCCGGCTCCGGGGCGGGCTCGCCCTGGTGGACGTGGTGTCCTGCATGTTCTTCGGCGGCGTCACCGGCTCCTGCGTGGCCGACGTTTCGGCCATCGGCTCCATCATGATCCCCATGATGAAGAAGCGCGGCTACGACACCGACTACTCTGTGGGCATCACCATCGCCGCCGCGGTGCAGGGCGTGCTGGTGCCGCCCAGCCACAACATGATCCTCTATTCCATCGCCGCCGGCACCATCGCCGGGGGCGCCTCGGTGGGCGCGCTGTTCCTGGCCGGCATCGTCCCGGGCGTGTTCCTGGGCATCTCCCTCATGATCTCGGCCTACATCATCGCCCTGCTGCGCAAGTATCCCAAGGGCGACCCGTTCTCCTGGAAGGCGCTGTTCGTGGCCATCAGGGGGTCGTTCCTCGGCCTGCTCACGGCCGTCATCATCATGGTGGGCATCCTCTCCGGGGTCTTCACCGCGGCGGAATCCTCGGCGGTGGCGGTGGTCTACGCGTTCATCGTGACCTTCTTCATCTACCGGGAGGTGGGCCTGAAGCACGTCAAGCTCGTGCTGTTCAAGTCCACCCGCACGCTGGCCATGGTCATGACGCTGATCGCCTGCGCCAGCGCCTTCGGCTACATCCTGGCGACCCTGCAGGTGCCCCAGCGCATCACCGCGGTGCTGCTCTCCATCAGCCACGAGAAGTTCGTCGTCCTGCTCATGGTCAACATCCTGCTGCTGGTCCTCGGCTGCATCATGGACATGGCGCCGCTCATCCTGATCTGCACCCCGATCCTGCTGCCGGCCCTGGCCGGCTATCCGGGCTGGGTCGGGTTCGGGGTGACGCCGGTGCACTTCGGCGTGATCCTCATGCTCAACCTGGGCATCGGCCTCATCGCTCCGCCGGTGGGCTCCGCGCTCAACGTGGGCTGCGCCATCGGCGACATCCGGATGGAAAAGATGCTGAAAGGCATGCTGCCCTTCTACGCGACGATGATCGCCGTCCTGATGGTCATCACCTACTTCCCCGAAATCGCCGGCATGATTCCGAGAATGTTCGGTTTCAAGGTATAGCCCAGTCCCCGGCCAGGCCTTGCCCAGCGCTCCGCTGAAGGTGACGTGTGCCCAAGAGTCCCGTAAAACCGAAGAAACGCGCGGCCCCCGCCGCGGCCCCCGTGAGCGCCGCGGTCAGGGCCCTGCTGGTGCTGGACCGGCTGTCCATGCAGCGCTCCGTCAGCCTGGAGGAATTGTCCCGCCAGGTCAAGCTGGCCAAGCCGACGGTCTACCGGTTCCTGCTGACCCTGCAGGAACTGGGCTACGTCCGCCGGGTGGAGGGGGACCGGTGGGCCATCACCCTCAAGCTGTTCAACGTCGGATCGCGCGCCCTGGACCATGTGGAACTGCATTCGGTGGCCCGGCCCGTCGCCGGGGAGCTTGCCGAAGACCTGGGCGAAACGGTGCACATGGGCGTGCTGGAGGGCGATTCCGCCGTCTACGTGCTGAAGATCGAATCGCGCCACACCATCCGCATGTTCTCGCGGGTGGGCCGGCGCATTCCGCTCTACTGCACGGCCATCGGCAAGGTCCTGATGGCCTTCGCCAGGGAGGACGAGCGGGAGGCCGCCCTGAAGGGCGTGCGCCAATTGGCCTTCACCCAGAAGACCCTCACCACCCGGACCGCCCTCTACGCCGAACTGGAGCGGATCCGGCAGCAGGGCTTCGCCCTGGACGACGAGGAGCACGAGGAGGGGATCCACTGCATCGGCGCCCCGGTGTTCGACCACACCGGGTCGATCGTCGCCACCATCTCGGCGTCCTGGCCCGGCTTCCGCTACGGGCGCGAGGAAGAGGGCAGCAGGGTCGACCGGATCAAGCACGCCGCGGCGCGGATCTCAGGCCTGCTGGGCTACGAGGGATGAAGACCGGGGCGTCTGATTTTGGATCGCTGATCCAAAACTATGAAAAATGGATCCATGTTTCATTTTAACTTTTTCCCCACGGTTTCAGTGCTACCATTCACCTCTGAACGAATGGCGGATGAACCTTGAGAGGGTGTCCATGAAGAGAGTGGTTACATTCGGCGAAATCATGTTGCGGCTCAAGGCTCCAGGGCATGAGCGCCTGTTCCAGTCACCTTCGCTGGAGGCCCGGTTCGGCGGCGGCGAAGCCAACGTGGCGGCGTCCCTGGCCCTGTTCGGACTGCGCGCGACCTTCGTCACCGCGCTGTCCCGGGACGCCGTCGGCGAGGGAGCCCTGCGCACGCTGCGCGGCTACGGCGTGGACATCAGCCGGGTGCGCCTGACCGGGGACCGGACCGGGATCTATTTCCTCGAGACCGGCGCCAACCAGCGGCCGTCGCAGGTGGTCTACGACCGCTCCGGCAGCGCCGCGGCCATGATGAAGCCGGGCGACTTCCCTTGGGGCGAGATCTTCCAGGGCGCCGACTGGTTCCACTTCACCGGCATCACCCCGGCCCTGTCGCGCTGCACCGCCGACGCCTGCCTGGAGGCCCTGCAGGCCGCGCGCGCGTGCGGCGCGCGGGTCTCGATCGATCTCAATTTCCGCAAGAAGCTGTGGAACTACGGCGCCAAGGCGCCGGAGGTGATGGGCGGGCTGGTGCGCCTGGCCGATGTGCTGATCGCCAACGAAGAAGACATCCAGCTCGGCCTCGGGCTCAAGGCGGACGCCGACCCCGACGCCAGCCGGGTCAGCGCCCCGGCCTACCAGGCCCTGGCGGCCAGGACCAAGGCGGAATACCCCAACCTGGAGGTGGTCGCCATCACCCTTCGGGAAAGCCTGTCGGCCGACCGCAACGGATGGTCGGCGGTGCTGGACGGCCGGAGCGGCTTCCGCCAATCGCGCAAATACGCGCTGGACGATATCGTGGACCGGGTCGGAGGGGGCGATTCCTTTGCCGCCGGGCTGATCTTCGGGCTGCTGGAATACGGCGACGAGGCCAGGGCGCTGGAGTACGCGGTGGCGGCTTCGGCGCTCAAGCATTCCATTCCCGGCGACATCAACCTGGCCACCCGGGACGAGGTGGAACGGCTCGCCGGCGGCGACGGGTCGGGCCGGGTGCAGCGCTGAACAGGAGGATGATCATGGACCAGGTGTTCTTCCCCGATGCCGGACTCGCCACCGAGGTGCTGGAGCCCGGGCTGGTGTCCCGCAGGATCCGGGCCCGCGGCGGCGCCCTGATGATGGTCGAGGTGATGTTCGAGGCCGGCGGGGTGGGGGCCGAGCATCGGCACCCGCACGAGCAGGTCAGCTACTGCCTGTCGGGCGAATTCGTGTTCAGCGTGGACGGGGAGAAGACCACGGTGCGGGCCGGGGATTCGCTGTACATTCCCGCTTCGGCGCTGCACGGCACGGTCTGCGTCAGGGCCGGGAGCGTGCTCGACATCTTCACCCCCCAGCGGGAAGACTTCCTCAAGGCTTGAAACGGAGCTCACATGCAACTGGAAACGCGTTACGCCCATCATCCGGAAGACGTCAAGACCTACGACAGCGCCGACCTGCGCCGGCATTTCCTGGTGGAGCAGGTGTTCGTCCCCGGCGCGCTCAGGCTGGTCTACAGCCATGTGGACCGGGTGGTGTTCGGCGGCGCCGTGCCGACCACCCAGGCCCTGGCCCTGGAAGGCGGCCCGGCGTTCGGCACGCCCAACTTCCTGGACCGCCGGGAACTGGGCGTGATCAACCTGGGCGGCAGGGGGCGCGTGCTGCTGGACGGCGCGGCCCACACGCTGGACAACGGCGACGGGCTCTACGTGGGCATGGGCGTCAAGGCCGTCAGCTTCGAGAGCGAGGACCCGGCCCGGCCGGCCAAGCTCTACCTCATGAGCTGCCCGGCCCACGCCGCCCACCCGGTGGCGCACATCACCCGGGCCGACGCCAACCCGCGCAGGCTGGGCAGCGTCGAGGCCTGCAACGTGCGCACGATCTACCAGTACGTGCACCCGGCGGTGTGCCGGAGCTGCCAGCTGGTGATGGGCCTGACCATCCTGGAACCGGGCAGCGTGTGGAACACCTATCCGCCGCACACCCACGAGCGGCGCATGGAGGTCTACCTCTACTTCGGCATGGACGAGGCGACCCGGGTGTTCCACTTCCACGGCCAGCCCCTGGAAACCCGGCACATCGTCATGGCCAACGAGCAGGCCGTGATCTCCCCCTCGTGGTCCATCCACTCGGGCGTGGGCTCGGGGCCGTACTCCTTCATCTGGGGCATGGCCGGAGAGAACCAGACCTTCGACGACATGGACGTGCTCGGGCCCGACGACCTTCGCTAAAGGAAACGACATGAACGGGATACTCGACGCCTTCAGGCTGGACGGGAAAGTCGCCATCGTCACCGGTTCGGAGCGGGGGCTGGGCCGCGGCATGGCGGTCGCCCTGGCCCAGGCCGGGGCCGACATCGTCGGCGTGACCCATGTGGCGGACGCGCCCGAAACGGACGCGGCGGTGCGGGCCGCGGGCAGGCGCTACGTGCACGTGGAGGCCGACCTCTCCAGCACCGGGCCGGTGGCGCGGATCGTGGAGACGGCGCTGGCCGCCTTCGGGCGGATCGACATCCTGCTGAACAACGCCGGCATCATCGCCCGAAACGACGCCGTCGCCTTCACCGAGAAGGAGTGGGACGACGTCATGAACGTCAATCTGAAGACCGCCTTCTTCCTGTGCCAGGCGGTGGCGCGCCGCTTCATCGAGCAGGGCGGCGGCGGCAAGATCATCAACATCGCCTCCATGCTCTCCTTCCAGGGCGGCATCCGGGTGCCCTCCTACACCGCCTCCAAGAGCGGCATCAAGGGCATCACCATGCTCATGGCGAACGAATGGGCCCGCCACGGGATCTGCGTCAACGCCATCGCCCCCGGCTACATGGCCACCGACAACACCGCCCAGCTGCGGGCCGACAGCCAGCGCAGCGAGGAGATCCTGGGGCGCATCCCGGCGGGCCGCTGGGGCACGCCGGAGGATCTGGGCGGGGCCGCCGTGTTCCTGGCTTCCAGGGCTTCGGACTACATCAACGGCACCACCCTGGCCGTCGACGGCGGCTGGCTCGCGCGATAGGATCCCCGATGAACCACGACCCGCACCCCATGCGCATCCTCCAGTTCGGGGAGGGCAACTTCCTGCGCACGTTCTTCGACTGGATGGTGGACCGGATGCGGGCCGGCGCCGGCTACGACGGCAGCGTGGGGCTGGTGAAGACCATCCCCGGGCCGTTCGGCCCGGAATTCGAGGCCCAGGACAACGCCTACACCGTGGTGATCCGCGGCCGGGCCGAAGGCCGGGTGGTGCTCGAGCGCTCGCGCATCGACGTGATCTCGGCGCGCTTCAACCCCTACGAGGACTTCCAGGGCTTCCTGGAGGCCAGCGCCAATCCGGACGTGCGGGTGGTGGTCTCCAACACCACCGAGGCGGGGATCGCCTGGGTGGAATCCGACCGCGCCGAAGACCGCCCCGCGGCCTCCTACCCGGGCAAGCTGACCCAGCTGCTCCGGGCCCGCTACCTGGCCCTGGGCGGGACCCGCGCCTCGGCGCTGCTGGTCATGCCCTGCGAACTGATCGAGCGCAACGGCCAGACCCTGCGCCGCTTCGTGCTCGACCACGCCCGGCGCTGGCATGGCGACCCGGGCTTCGAGCGCTGGATCGCCGAGGACTGCACCTTCGTGGACACCCTGGTGGACCGCATCGTCTCCGGCCATGACCCGGAAGCGCGCCGCCAGCTCCTTGCCGAAACCGGCTTCGACGACGGCCTGCTTTCGGTGGGCGAGCCGTACTACCTCCTGGCGATCCAGGGCGAAGCCCGGGAGGACCTGCTGCCCCTGCGCAAGGCCGGCCTGAACGCGGTCTGGACCGCGGACATCACCCCGCACCGGCTGCTGAAGGTGCGCATCCTCAACGGCGGCCACACCTTCCTGGCCATGGTCGGCCCGGCCCTGGGGGTGCCCACGGTGCGCGCTTCGCTCGCGCACCCGGCCCTGCGTCCCGCGCTGGAGCGGCTTTACCGAAGCGAGATCATCCCGGCCCTGCCGATGGCGGAAACGATCGGCGCCGATCTACGCCCGCACCATCCTGGACCGCTTCGACAACCCCTTCATGGAGCATCACCTGGAGAGCATCGCGCTCAACTCGGTGTCCAAGTGGCGCGCGCGGCTGCTGCCCAGCGCCGTGGACTTCGCCGCCCGGCACGGCCGCGCGCCGCAGCTGATCGCCTTCTCCCTGGCCGCCCTGGTGCACCGCTACACCACCGTGCCCGGCCTGCAGGACGACGCGGCGGTGCTGGCGGCCTTCAGGGAGGTGCGCGGATCCGGCCCAGGCCATGGCCGATCCCCGGATCTGGGACGGAGCGCTGCCCGCGATCCCCGGGTTCCCGGAGGCGGTCGGCGCGGCCTTCGGCGAGATCCGCGCGCTGGGCATGGCGGCGGCCCTGGAAAGGGCGGTGGAGCGATCATGAAACGACTGGTGCTGCTCGACGCGAGAGATTCCGTGGCGGTGGCCGTGGACGGCCTGGACGCCTTCGAGACCGGGGAGTGCCTGGGCGCGGGGACGGGCAGGGTGGACGCCTGCGAAACCATCCCCAGGGGCCACAAGATCGCCCTGGCGGACCTGCCCCAGGGGACCCAGGTGGTCAAGTACGGCCTGCCCATCGGCGTGGCCGGCAAGGACATCCCGGCCGGCGCCTGGGTGCATTCGCACAACCTGGGGTCGGGCCTGCAGGGCATCCGCAGCTACGAGCCGTCGGCGCCGTTCACCTGGGCCGGGCGCGGCGCGGCCCTGGACCTGCTGGCCCGGAGCGGCCTGCCCGCCACCTTTATGGGCTACCGCCGGCCGGGCGCGGTGGGCATCCGCAACGAGGTCTGGGTGATCCCCACCGTCGGCTGCGTCAACCGCACCGCCGAGGTGGTCGCGGAGCTGGGCCGGAAGGAATTCGGCCTGGACGCCTTCGCCTTCGGCCATCCCTACGGCTGCTCCCAGCTGGGCGGCGACCTGGACGCCACCCGCACCATCCTCGCCCGCCTGACCCAGCACCCCAACGCCGCCGGCGCGATCGTGCTGAGCCTGGGCTGCGAAAGCAACACCCTGGCCGCCTTCAAGGCCGAACTGGGCGAGGTGGGCGACCGCGTCCACTTCATCCCCCTGCAGCAGACCGACGACGAGGTGGAGGCGGCGCAGGCGGCCTTGGCTTCCCTGTCCGCGGATGATCGAGGCGGAGGCGCGCGTGCCGCTGCCCCTGGCGGAGCTCACCATCGGCCTCAAGTGCGGCGGCTCGGACGCCTTCTCCGGCATCACCGCCAACCCCCTGGTGGGGCGGGTGTGCGAGCTGCTGGTGGCCGCGGGCGGCAGCGCCCTCATGACCGAGGTGCCGGAGATGTTCGGCGCCGAGACCGAACTCATGGCCCGGGCCTGCTCGCCCGAAGTGTTCGCCGGCGAGGTGCGCATGGTGAACGCCTTCAAGGACTATTACATCTCGCACGGCCAGGAGGTCTACGAGAACCCTTCGCCCGGCAACCGCGAAGGCGGCATCACCACCCTGGAGGAGAAGTCGCTCGGCTGCATCCGCAAGGCCGGCACCGTGCCGGTCATGGACGTCATCGGCTACGGCGAGCGCCGGAAGCAGCGCGGCCTCACCCTGATCTCCGGCCCGGGCAACGACCTGGTCGCGTCCACCGCGCTCACCGCCGCCGGCGCCCACCTGATCCTCTTCACCACCGGCCGCGGCACCCCGTACGGGGCGCCCGCGCCCACCCTCAAGATCGCCTCCAACACCGACCTCGCCAGCCCGCAAGCCGCGCTGGATCGATTTCGACGCCGGGCGCGTGCTGGCCGGCGCCTCCTTCGACGAGCTGGCCGTCGAGCTGCTGCGGGAGATCATCGCGGTGGCCGAAGGCAAGCGCGCCAAGGCCGAGCTGGGCGGCTACCGGGAGATCGCCATCTTCAAGGACGGAGTGACCTTATGAAGCCATTCATGAACGCCGACTTCCTGCTGCCGGACGAATGCTCGCGCAGGCTGTTCCACGAGTACGCGGCCGACATGCCGATCATCGACTACCACTGCCACCTGCCCCCGGCGGAGGTGGCCGGCGACACCCGCTTCAAGACCCTCGCCCACGCCTGGCTGGGCGGCGACCACTACAAGTGGCGCGCCATGCGGGCCAACGGCGTGCCCGAAGAGGACATCACCGGCCACGAGCCGGACTACCGCACCTTCCTGGCCTGGGCCAGGACGGTGCCGGCCCTGGTGGGCAACCCGCTCTACCATTGGACCCACCTGGAGCTGCAGCGCTACTTCGGGATCCAGGAGCCGCTCTGCGAAAGGCACCGCCCCGATGATCTGGGAGGCCTGCAACGCCCAGCTGGCCACCGGCGCCTTCGGCGCCCGCGCCCTGCTGACCCGGATGAAGGTGCGCGCCGTCTGCACCACCGACGACCCGGCCGACCGGCTGGAGCACCACGCCGCCTACGCCGCCGCGCGCAAGCCCGGGGAGCCGGTGATGACGCCCAGCTTCAGGCCCGACAAGGCCATGGCGGTGGAGGACCCCGCGGCCTGGAACGCCTACCTGGACCGGCTGGAAGCGGCCGCGGGCATCTCCATCGCGTCGTACCGGGACCTGGTCACGGCCCTGGACCGGCGCCACGCCGCCTTCCACGAGCTGGGCTGCCGGGCCTCGGACCACGCCCTGGTGGCCCCGGCGGCCGGCTTCGTCGCGCCGTCGGCCCTGGGCTACCTCTTCGCCGACCTGCGCAGGGGCATCGCGCTCGGCCGGGAGGACGCCGAAGCCTTCCGCACCGCGCTGCTGCTGGAAGTGGGCCGCATGAACGCCCGCCGCGGCTGGGCCATGCAGCTGCACCTGGCCGCCATCCGCAACCTCAACACCGCCATGTTCAGGAAGCTCGGGCCGGACACCGGCTACGACGCCGCGGGCGACGAGCAGGTGGCGCAGCAAGCTGGCGGCCTTCCTGGACGCGCTGCAGCGCGACGGCCTGCTGCCCAGGACCATCCTGTATTCGCACAACCCCAACGACTACGAAGTGCTCTGCACGATCATGGGCTGCTTCCAGGAGTCCGTGCCCGGCAAGCTCCAGCTCGGTTCGGCCTGGTGGCACAACGACCACTTGGACGGCATGCGCCGGCAGATGAGCTGCCTGGCCAACATCGGCCTGCTCTCCCGGTTCGTGGGCATGCTCACCGACTCCAGGAGCTTCCTGTCGTTCCCGCGCCACGAGTATTTCCGGCGGCTCCTGTGCGCCATCGTCGGCGGCTGGATGGAAGCGGGGGAGGCCCCCGCCGATTTCGAAAGCCTGGGCGGCATGGTCCAGGACATCTGCTACCGCAACGCCAGGGCCTACTTCGCCATCCCGGGCGTCAACGACTGATCGGAAGGAATCGACATGGACCCGCTACTCAAGCGCGTGGGGGAGATCGGCCTGGTGCCGGTGATCAGGCTGGACTCGGCGGCCAAGGCGGTGGGGCTGGGGCGCGCCCTGGTCAGGGGCGGCATCCCGGTGGCCGAGGTCACCTTCCGCACCGCCGCAGCCGAGGACTCCATCCGGGCCATGGCGGAGGAGTTGCCCGACCTGCTGGTGGGCGCCGGCACCGTGCTTTCCGCGGACCAGGCCGCCCTGGCCATCGGCGCGGGCGCGAAGTTCATCGTCAGCCCGTGCTTCGTGGACGGGGTGGTGGCCTACTGCCAGGAGCGGGGCGTGCCGGTGCTGCCCGGGGTGGTCAACCCCGACGGGGTGGCCAAGGGCCTGGCCCGGGGCCTCGAGGCGCTGAAGTTCTTCCCGGCCGGCGCCGCGGGCGGCACGGCCATGCTGGACGCGCTGGCCGCCCCGTTCGGCTCGGTGAAGTTCGTGCCCACCGGCGGCATCGACGCCGGCAACCTGGCCGGCTACGCGCGCCGGGCCTCCGTGCTCGCGGTCGGCGGATCGTGGATGGTGCGGCCCGAGCTGGTGGAGGCCGAAAACTGGCCGGCGGTGGAGCAGCTCTGCCGCGAGGCGGTGGCGGCCCTGCACGGCTTCTCCTTCGGCCACCTGGGCATCAACGCCGCCGACGAGGCCGGCTGCCGGTCCCTGGCCGGGGCCTTCGAGACGCTCTTCCACTTCGCGCCGAAGGAAGGCGGCTCGATCTTCGCCGGCGACCGGATCGAGGTCCTCAAGACCCCGGGCGCCGGGGAGAAGGGCCACGTCGCCATCCGCTGCAACCAGGTGGAGCGGGCCGTGGCCTACCTGGCCGGCTGCGGGATCGGCACGCGCGCCGGCAGCGCCCGCGCCGAGGGCGGCCTGCTCAGGTCGGTCTTCCTGGACCTGGAGCTGGGCGGTTTCGCGGTGCGCCTGGTCCGGGGCTGAAGCCGGCCCATGCCTTCCCCCTCAAGCCCCCAGGCCGTCCCGGTAGCCCAGGAAAGTCGAGATGCGCGCGGCGGCCGCCTTCACCTTGTCGACCTTCCCGCCCTCCTCCCCGCGCTCGTAGCGGAAGCTGGGCCAGGACACCGAGATGGTGGCGACGATCGATCCCGTGTAGTCGAACACCGGGGCGCCGATGCAGTGGATCCCCTCCTCGTGCTCCTCGTCGTCCAGGGCGAAGCCCTGCTCCCGGATCCGCTCCAGTTCCGCATAGAGCGTGGCCCGGCTGGTGTGGGTCCGCTTGGTGAAGGCCAGCTGGCGCACGCCCTTCAGGGCGCTCTCCCGCTCGTCCTCATTGGCGTAGGCCAGGAGGACCTTGCCGATGGCCGTGCAGTAGAGCGGAATGCGCCGGCCCACCCGGGAGAACATGCGGATGGTGTGGCGCGATTCGATCTTCATCACGTAGACGGCGGAATCGCCCTCCAGCACGCCCATGTGCACCGTCTCCCCCAGGTCGTCGGCCAGCTGCTCGGCCACGGGCCGGGCGGCGGTATGCAGGTCCAGGTGGTCCAGCGCCCGGGAGCCCACGTTGAACAGCTTCAGGGTCATGCCCCACTGGTCGCCGTCGGCCCGGCGCGCGTAGCCCAGTTCCTGCAGGGTCAGCAGGAAACGGTAGACGGTGGGCTTGGCCAGCTGCACTTCCCGGGCCAGCGCCTCCAGGCCGATGGTGCGCTGCCGGGACAGCCGCTCCAGCACCACGAAGGCGCGGGCTGCCGCGTTCACGACATTATCGGGCGCGGCTTTGGGCTCTCGCAGTTTGGGCATTCAAGACCTCGGTCGCATCATCATTCAACGGGTTCCGGGTCGACGGCCCGGACCAGTCCGCATTGGGGGAATTTTCAGCCATGAAAACACTTGGCATCGGTATGGCAGGCGCCCGCTATGGGGCCCATATGCATTTCACCAATTATGCCACCCTTCCCGCCGGGCTGGTGGAAGTGCGCGGGGTCTGCTCCAGCACCCAGGCCAGCGCCGACGCCTTCGCCAAGGAGGCCGGGATCCCGTTCGCCACCCGGGACTTCGACGCCCTGCTGGGCCGTCCGGACATCGACGTGATCGACATCTGCCTGCCCCCGGCCCTGCACCACGAGTTCGCCATCCGCGCCGCCGGGGCCGGCAAGCACATCATCATGGAGAAGCCGCTCACCGGCTATTTCGGCCAGCCCGGGGACCGCGCGCCGATCGGCCTGCACGTGCCGCGCTCGCGCATGCGCGCCGGCGCCATGGCCAACGCCGAGGCGGTGCGCGAGGCGGTGCGCAGGGCGGGGGTGGCGTTCTGCTACGCCGAGAACTGGATCTACGCCCCGCCCATCGCCAAGATGCGCCGGCTGATCGCCGCCTCCAAGGGCAGCGTCCTGGAACTGCGCGCGGAGGAGAACCATTCGGGCTCCAACTCGGTGTTCAGCCGCGAATGGCAATCCACCGGCGGCGGCGCGCTGCTGCGCATGGGGGTGCACTCGGTGGGCGCCCTGCTGCACCTCAAGCAGTGGGAGGGCCAGGTGCGCGCCGGCAAGTTCATCCGCCCGGTCTCGGTGCTGGCCGACACCGCCAACCTGGTGCGCAGCGAGGCGGCGGAGCGCGCCCGGATCAACCGGGCGCACCAGTGGATCAGTTCCGATCCCGTCGACGTGGAGAACTGGGCCAGCCTGGTGATCCGCTTCGAGGACGGCAGCCGCGGTTCGGTGCTGGTGAGCGACGCCGGCCTGGGCGGCCTGAACACCCGGGTGACCGCCTTCATGACCGACGGCGTCATCAAGGCCAATATGACCGCCAACGACAGCATCGAGACCTATGCGCCGGACGCCGCGGTGTTCGGCACCGAGTACTTCACGGAAAAGCTGGAGACCCGGGCCGGGTGGAACCGCCCGAGCTGCGACGAGGACTGGTTCCGCGGCTTCAACCAGGAGATCGCCGACTTCGTCTCGGCCATCCGCGAGGGCCGGGAGCCGCGCTCGGGCATCGACCTGGCGGTGGCCTGCGTGGACGTCATCTACGCCGCCTACCTCTCGGCCGAAGCGGGACGCCAGGTCGAGCTCTGATGCGCGTCGCCGGCCGGGACGGGATCGTCGTGGATGAACGGATCTGGGCCAAAGTGAGGGAAACATGAAAATGGTACGCTGGGGCATCCTTTCCACCGCCAGGATCGGCCGGGTCTGGGTCATTCCGGCCCTGCTGGACGCGGAGAACTGCACGGTGGCGGCCATCGCCAGCCGGGACCCGGAGCGGGCCCGGGAGACGGCGGCGCGCTTCGGCATTCCCCGGGCCTACGGCAGCTACGAGGCGCTGCTGGCGGATCCGGAGATCGACGCGGTCTACATCCCGCTGCCCACGGCCCAGCACGTGGAATGGGCGGTGCGCGCCGCCGACGCCGGCAAGCACGTGCTGTGCGAGAAGCCCGTCGCCCTGGGCGCCGGCCAGATCGACGCGCTGATCGCGGCCCGGGAGCGCAACGGGGTCGTCCTGGCGGAGGCGTTCATGGTGGTCTACGCCCCGGTGTGGCGCAAGGTGCGCGAGCTGCTGGCGGCGGGCGCCGTCGGCCGCCTGCGTCAGGTCCAGGGCGCCTTCACCTACTTCAACCGCGACCCCGGAAACGTGCGCAACCAGCTCAGCACCGGCGGCGGCGGGCTGCCCGACATCGGCGTGTATCCCACGGTGGTCACGCGCTTCGCCACCGGGCGCGAGCCGCTGCGGGTCCAGGCCGGCGTCGAGCGCGACCCGGCCTTCGGCACCGACATCCACGCCAGCGTGCGCGCCGATTTCCAGGATTTTGAACTGAGCTTCTACCTCTCCACCCAACTGGCGGCGCGCCAGACGATGGTCTTCCACGGCGACCAGGGCTTCATCGAGGTGAAGTCGCCGTTCAACGCCGGGGCGTATGGGCCCGAAGAGCTGGAGCTCACTTCCCAGAACCACGGGGAATCGCGGATCTTCCGGTTCCAGGACAGCCGGCAGTACCGCTGCCAGGTGGAGGCCTTCGCCCGGGCGGTCAACGGCGAGGCGGCGGACCTGTTCCCCCTGGAAAGCTCGCAATGCAACCAGAGGGTGATCGACGCCATCTACCGCGCGGCGGAAAAGGACGGCTGGGAGCCAGTCTAGCCTGCGGTTGGCTTCGGGTTCCGGGGCGGTGCGCCGACCCACCGGTGCGTGAGAGCCTTGCCGCATGCTCGTCGGCTTCGCCTCCTGCGCGTGCGCCAAGGTCTCACGCTGCCCTTCCCCGCCTGGGGTGGGGGTTCCTTCGGTTGGCGGCACTGGGGCGAGGATGCGGCTCCCTGGAATGCCCAGGGTCCCGGGAGGGTTGCTTTGATTTTTGTTCAGTGGAACGAAGACGAATCGACTCGTCCCTGGGGGAAGGGGCAGCGTGGCCGCTTGCATCGCCCGCAGCGGAGCGAGGACGTTGCAAGCGGACCACGCGCCGGTGGGTCGGCGCAAGAACCCGGAACCCGAAACCGACCGCAAGGCGCGACGGGCGGAACAACGGACGCCGCAGTGGAACTAGCGGGCCGTCAGAGCGAGCCAGACTGTGCCGGCCAGGGCCAGCAACACGGCCCCGGCGGTGGCCATGAAGACGGCCGGATAGCCGCCGTGGACGATCACAGTCCCGGCCAGGGGCCCCGCGGCGAACAGCGAGACGTCCACGAACGACGAGTAGACACCCAGGACCGAGCCGCGCACCGAGATCGGGAAGACGCGGGTGGCCTCCACCCCCATGGACGGGAAGACGAGCGAGAAGCCCAGGCCGGTCAGCGCGCTGCCGGTGTAGGCGAGGCCCCTGGACGGGCCGAAGGCGAGCAGCGCGAGGCCGGCGGCCTCGACCGCGAAGGACACCATGGCCACCCGGAACCCGCCGTAGCGTTCGATGAACCGGTTGCAGGTGAGCCGCGCGAGCACGAAGCTCAGGCCGAACAGGGTGAGCGAAAGCGCCGCCCCCTGCCAGTGGCGCTGGGCGAAATAAAGGGTGATGAAGGTGGCGATGACGCCGAAGCCCAGGCCGCCCAGGGCCAGGGCCAGGCCGTACGGCGAAACCCCACGGAGCAGGCGGATGATCGGCAGCGGCTCTCCCCTGGGGGGCTCGGTGGGCGCCATCCGGCCCGCGCAGGTGAAGCCGGCCGCGCCCAGCAGCAGGATCAGGCCGCCCACGGCGCCGAAGCCCAGCCGGGACGCCAGCAGGACGCCCAGGGGGGCGCCGAGGGCCAGCGCCACGTAGGTGGCCACCCCGTTCCAGGAGATCACCCGGGCGGTGTGGTCGTGGCCGACCCGGCCGATGCCCCACATCGTGGAACCGGTGGTGGCCAGGCTTTCGCTGGTGCCCAGGGTGAGCCGGCTGACGGCCAGGGTGCAAAGCCCGGGCCACAGGAAGCCGCGCAGCATCCAGCTGAGCCCCATGAGCGCGCCGCTGAGCACGCAGAAGACCATGCCCCAGCGCACCGTCCGGCGCGGCCCGAGGGTGTCGCACATGTGCCCGGCCCGGTGCCGGCTGGCGAAGGTGGCGATGTACTGGAAGCTGACCATCAGACCCGCCAGGACCGCGCTCAGCCCGAGCGTGAGGTGCACGTATCCGGGCAGGATCGCCAGGGTCAGGCCGATGGCCAGGTAAGCGACGAAGTTGAAGGAGACGGCGGAGATGATGCGAAGGTTGAGCCGGCCGTCGGCGCTGATGGGGAACATGGCACTCCAGGGCTGCGGCCCTGGCCGCTCTTCCCATTATGGCCGAGCGGGGGGCGATGGTTCATATCTGTATAATCAATATATATTTAAGGAAAGCGAACCACCCGTGACAATTTCAAGACAAGGCTCCACACTTCCGGGTAGATTGCATGATTCCCAGTGAGCCCGCGCTTGCCCAATCCGGAAACCCCACTTGAACTTCGCAACGGCGAGACCATCCGGGCGTACCTGGAGGAGCTGGCGCGCTTGAAGACGCCCGTGCAGCTGTGGGCGGCGGGCTCCCTGGAAAGGCCGTTCGAAACCACGCTGGCGGCCGTCACCCCGGTGACCTTCTCCAGCACCACCACTCCCCATCTGGAGCCGGGCCGGGTCCTCGGCCTCTCCTTCATGCTGGACGCCCGCAGGTTCGTGGCCCAGGTGAAGGTGGTCGCCTCCGGGGTGTTCCGGATCCCGCTGGCCATCGCCCAGGGCGAGCGGCGGGCCGAGTTCCGGGGACCGTTCGAGCGCGCCGAGCCGGCCCAGGCGTTCGCCGTGGAGGTGTGCAGCGGGACCGTGCTGGGCGGGCGGACCCTGCTGGGCAGGCTGCTGGACCTCAGCCCGCACGGGATCAGGGTCGCCCTGTCCGAGGTCGGCAGCCTCACCGGCCCCGGCACGGAGCTGAAGGCCGGCGACGGCTTCCATTCGATCAGCATCGCCGGGCTGCCCTTCACGCCCACCATCCAGGCCCGGGGCCGCGTGGTGCACCTGGCGCGGAGCGCCGCCGAGCCTTACGTCGGCCTCGCCCTGGAGGGCATGACCGAAGGGGACCTGAAGAACATCGACCGGATCCTCACCCCGCGCCTGCCGACCACCTTCGGCGAGGCCTTCCCGGCCAAGAAGCGCAAGACCGACGTCGCCGACCAGCTGGGCCCGCCCACCCAGGTCAAGGCCAGGGTCAAGGCGCCGGAGATCGTGGAACGGGCCGAGGCTCAGCCCCCGCCGCCGGAGCGGGCGCCCGCCAACGCCGTCCTGCGCCTGCGCAAGGCGGGCAAGAAGATCCTGCTCCTTTCGGAGAACGCCGCGAGCCCGGCCCTGGCCGAGGCGCTGCGCGCGGACGGGTTCAAGCACGTGGTGGAGGCCAGGTCCTACCTGGAGGCCAAGACCGTGGCCAGCCAGACCCGCTTCGACCTGCTCATCCTGGACATCCGGGTGGGCCCGCACTGGGGCGGGGACATGATGAAGACCCTGCACTCCCACGACCTGCTCCTGGGCACCCCGCTCATCCTGCTGGTCGAGCACCGCAACGATGGGGCGGTGGCCATGGCCGGCTCGCTGCAGGCGGTCTGGATCCACGAGCGACGCAGGCCCACCGAGGAGCTGCTGGTGGTGGCGGGCAAGGTGCTGCTGGAGTAGCCGCGCCTAATTCACCGTGAAGTTGGAAGTGATGATCACGCCCGCGCTGTTCACGTAGTTCACCGTGTACAGGTCCCCGCTGGTGACGCCGGCGGGCACGTCGAAGGTGAGCGTCTGGGCGGCCTGGCTGGTGATGTTGGCCACCAGCGGCGTGGCGGCGCCGAAAGTGAAGGTGATCTGGCTGATCCCGTTCAAACCGTAGCCGGTGAGGCTCACCGGGGTGCCGGCAGGCCCGGTCTGCGGAGCGACGGTGGCGATGGAGGGGACCATCGTGAAATTGGTGGCGGAGGACGCGCTGCCTCCCGGCGTCACCACCGCGATGGGGCCGGTGTTCGCCGCGAGGGGGAGGGTGACGGTGAAAAGGGAGTCGCTGAGGATGCTGCCGGTGCCGCTGGGCGCGGCGACCCCGCCGATGGTGACGCTGGAGAAGCCGCTGGAGAAGCCGGAGCCGTTGACCGTGATCGTGGTCAGATTGGGGTCCGCGGGATTGGCGCTGTCCGAAGACGGGCTGAAGCTGGTGATGGTCGGCGCGGTGCTGCCGTTCTGCGCCGACCCGCAGGCAAGCGTCAGCGCGAGGGCCAGGCCGGGCAGGAGGGCCAGGGCGAGCCTGCCGCGGATGCGGGAACCGGCGGGAGGGACATCACGGGGTGGCATCTTGCGGGTTTCCATGAGCGTGGCTCCTTTGGATGGGGTGCGCGGACGGACTTCGACGCTTGGCCGGCATTCGGTTCGGCGTGCCGGAACGCTGGCTGGGCAGAGAAGTCATGGGAGGTCTGAAGGCATGGACCCCTTGCAGTCCGGAAGGTTTAAGGATCCTGCTGTTTTCCTCCGGTCCCCGCGCGTTTCCGGCGGGAGGGGCTACTTGCCGCGGTTGGACGTGCGGGTGCGCCCCGGAACGCTGGACTTCTCCGCCGACCGGGAACTCACCTTGGCGGTCTGGGGCTGGGGGCCCCGGATGCCGGGGTGGTCCTTCTTGCCGGGCAGGGCGGCCTTGGGCAGGTCGGCCTTCTTGGCCGGGAGGTGGCTCAGGAGGTCAGCGGTGATGGAGGGATCGGGCTTCGACATGGCAGCACCTCTGGGAATTTCAATAGCCAATCATTTGGAAAGAACGGAATTCAGACTTCCTGCATCACGCTTCCATGATAGCACCCGGAGCGTCCGCGGGCTTCTCGGCGGTGTGCAGGGCGACGATGCCGCCGCTGAGGTCGGTCCAGGCCACCGAACCGAACCCTATTGAAGCCAATTCTTCGGCCAAGGCGGGCTGGTCGGGGAAGGCGCGGATGCTGGCCGGCAGGTAGCTGTAGGCGTCCGGGGAGCCGCTGACCCAGCCGCCGATCCGGGGCAGCATGCGCCGGCTGTAGAGGTCGTACAGCGCCCGCAGCCAGCCGTAGCGGGGCCGGCTGAACTCCAGGATGGTGAGCCGGCCGTTCGGGCTTGAGCACGCGCAGGAACTCCCGGTAGGCCTTGGCGCGGTCCTCCACGTTGCGGATGCCGTAGCAGATGGTGATGCCGTCGAAGCTGGCCGAGCGGAACGGCAGGCTCTGGGCGTCGGCGCCCACCGAGGCCCAGACCAGGCGTTCGCGCCCGCGGGCCCGGAACTTGGCCGGGCCCAGCCGGAGCATCTCGAAGGTGAAGTCGGTGGAGACCACCTCGGCGCCGCGCCGGGCCAGGGCCAGGGAGGAATCGCCGGTGCCCGCGGCCACGTCCAGGAAGCGCAGGCCGGGCCCGGCGCCGGAACGGCGGGCCATGCGCCGCCACCAGTAGAAGTCGCTGCCCAGGGAAAGCACATGGTTCAGGATGTCGTACCTGCCCGCGATGCCCGAAAACATGGACTGCACCTGCTTCCCCTGGGGCATCGCCTTCTCCTCCCCTCCATCATCCACGGATGGGGCACCTTCCGTCAGCCCATAAGGGACCCAACCCTGTAAACTGAGGGGGTCCCCTTTGACTGGTTGATTCAATCGGGTGTTCACCCCTCTGGAGGTTTCATGGAAGTCTTGACCAGCGATAAGATCTTCGGCGGCAGTTTCCTGCTGGCGCCCATCGGTTCGCAACCGCAGTTCACGCCCGAAGACCTTAGCGACGAAGCCAAGGCGATCGGCGAGGCGGCACGGGATTTCATGCTGGGCGAGGTGATCCCCGCGGACGAGGCCATCGACAAGCTCGACATCGAACTGACCAAGGACCTGCTGCTCAAGGCCGGCGAACTGGGCCTGCTGAGCATCGAGATCCCCGAAGCCTACGAAGGCATGGACCTGGACAAGAAGACGACCCTGGTGCTGCTGGAGGAGGTGGGCAAGCAGGCCTCGTTCTCGGTGACCTACGGCGCCCACACCGGCATCGGCACCCTGCCCATCGTCTACTTCGGCTCCCCCGAGCAGAAGGCCAAGTACCTGCCCATGCTGGGCAGCGGCCAGAAGCTGGCGGCCTACGCGCTCACCGAGGCCGGTTCCGGCAGCGACGCCATGGGCGCCAAGACCACCGCGGTCCTGGACGGCGACGAATGGGTGCTGAACGGCAGCAAGATGTGGATCACCAACGCCGGGTTCGCCGACGTGTTCGTCGTCTTCGCCAAGGTGGACGGCCGCAAGTTCAGCGCCTTCATCGTCGAGAAGGACGACCCGGGCTTCTCCACCGGCCTCGAGGAGCACAAGCTGGGCATCAAGGGCTCCTCCACCCGCGCCCTCAGCCTGGACAACTGCCGGATCCCCAAGGACCGGCTGCTGGGCGAAGTGGGCCGCGGGCACCGGATCGCCTTCGGCATCCTCACCATCGGCCGCTTCAAGCTGGGCGCCGGCTGCACCGGCACCGCCAAGGTGGTGCTGGAATACACCATCAAGTACACCGGCGAGCGCCACCAGTTCGGCAAGCCCCTGCACTCCTTCGGCCTGATCCAGGCCAAGCTGGCCGACATGGCCACCCGGGTGTTCGTGGGCGAGGCCATGAACTTCCGCACCATCTCCTACATCGACGACCGCATGCAGGCCGTCGGCTGGGACCAGCCCGACGCCGCCAAGCTGAAGCTGGAGATCATGGACGAGTACGCCATGGAAGCCTCCATCAGCCAAGGTCTGGGGCAGCGAGGCCCTGTTCGCCACCGCCGACGACGCGGTGCAGGCCTTCGGCGGCTACGGCTTCTCCGCCGAGTACCCGCCCGAGAAGATCTACCGCGACAACCGCATCAACCGCATCTTCGAGGGCACCAACGAGATCAACCGGCTGATCATCGCCGGCACGCTGTTCAAGAAGGCCAGCAACGGCACCCTGCCGCTTTCCAAGGACACCAGCGATGTGCCGGCCGCGGCCCGGTTCGAAGGCCCGCTGGCGGCTTCCATGCGCGCCGTGGAGCTGGCCAAGCGCCTCTGCTGCTACGCCTCCGCCACCGCCCTGGAAGTCTGCGGGCAGAAGCTGATCGAGAACCAGGAGGCCAGCGCCCGGGTCGCCGACATGCTCACCGAGATCTACGCCATGGAGTGCGCCGTGGTGCGGGCCGGCATGATGACCCGCAACCGGCCACCGCTGGGCCGGCCTGGCCCGGGACTGCGCCGACGCCTACGTGAACGAGAACTGGCAGAAGGTGCAGTCCAACGCCCGCATGCTGCTGGCCGAGGTGCTGGAGGGCGCGGCGCTCGAGGCGGCCCTGGGCGACCTGCAGGCGTTCTCGGGCTTCGTGCCCCAGGCCAGTTCGAAGCTGCGCGGACGCATCGCCACACAGGTGATCGAGAAGGGGGCCTACCCTATCGTCCAGGTACTGAGCCTGGTTTTCTTTCCGCGGAAGGCCTCTTCCGGGAGGCCTTCCTACATTTTTTTTCGGCATTATGAATCAGCCCTCTGAGAGGCCTGCGTCGAGTTCAATAAGGATGCGGCGGATGGCATCCAGCAATCCAGGCAGCTTCATCTTTATTACGTTCCAGATGATCACCTCGTCCACACCAAAATAGGCATGCACGAGATGATCGCGCAGCCCGCATATCTGGGGCCAAGGTATGGTGGGGTCCATATCCCGGGTCTCCTGGGGAACGTGCTTCGCAGCCTCGCCAATGATGGCGAGGTGCCTTAATACCGCGTCCCGGACCAGGTTGTTGACCTCAAACTCCTGCTCGGATAAGCCCCTGGTGTATTCAAGAACCTGGCCGATGGATCCCCGCATATCTTCGAGGTATAGCCTCGGATCACGCGACATGGATCAGGTCTTTCTCGATGGACGGGCGAGTGAGGGGCTTCAGGGCTCTTCCAGTCACCAGGTCGATCTTGTGCCCAAGAAGGCCTTCCAGCTCGAACTGGAGGTCCATGAACATGAAGAAGTCAACACCCTGATCCAGGGTGACGAGGATGTCGACATCGCTGTCCGGCCCGGCCTCGTTCCGCGCCACGGACCCGAAGATGCCCATGTCCAGCACGCCATAGCGCTCCTTCAGGCCCGGGAGGGCAGCGTGCAGGATCCTGATGGCTTCGTCGCGGGTCATGGCGATCCTCGGCCCCATTCTGGGGTCGAAACCTGGCGGTGGCAATCAGTCCTTGGGGAACGGCAGCAGCGCCGTCCCCTTGGGCTTGCCCGCCGCAGCGTCCTTGCCCAGCTGGATGAACTCCGGAAGCAGGGCCAGCCAGTGCAGGGCCCAGCCGGAGCCGTTGGGGCCGCGCTCCACCGCCTCCAGCCGGTCCGGGTAGAAGGCGATGTCGAGGTCCTGGCCGCTGGGGAGCGGCAGGAAGACCACCTGGGAGGTGGCCGGGTGGACCACGGTGAGGATGGCTTCGTCGTCGGTCGAGGATCCACAGCAGCCCTTCGAGGGCCGGCCGGAAGTCCGGGGCGCCCACCGGCATGCCGCCGATGCCCCGCTGCAGGGGCGAGTGCTGGGGGAAGGGCAGGGGCGCGCCCAGGTCGGGGATGGGGCTGCCCCAGTCGCGCCAGGCCTTCAGGGGCCGGCCCGGCAGGCCCAGCTTCATGCGGACCAGGCCCTTGTCGTCGGTGATGCGCAGCGTGCCGTCGGGGGACAGGCGCACCGTCAGGGCGAAGGCGGTCTGGGTGGGCGGGGCGGTCGCGGGGGAGGGCGCGGGCGCGGGCAGTTCCATCTGCCAGGGCAGCGCCGGGGCGGCGCGCCAGGGCAGGATGGCCGAGGTCTGGAGGGACGGGACCTGGGCGGAAAGCGCCAGCGCGCCGGTCAGGAGGACGGCGGCCAGCCGCACAGGGCCTCCAGGTTGCGGGTGGTGATCTCGGCCAGCCGTTCCGGGGCGAGGCCGCGCAGCCGCGCCACCTCGGCCGCCACGTAGGCGACGTAGGCGGGCTCGTTGGGCTTGCCCCGGAACGGCACGGGGGCCAGGTAGGGGGCGTCGGTCTCCACCAGGATCCGGTCCTCCGGGGCCCAGGCGGCCACCGCCCGGATCGGTTCGGCGTTGCGGAAGGTGACGATGCCGGAAAAGCTCAGGTGGAAGCCCAGGTCCAGGGCCTGGCGCGCGAAGGCCTGGTCCTCGGAGAAGCAGTGGATGATCCCGCCCACCCTTTCCGCGCCCTCCTCCCGGAGGATCCGGACAGTCTCCGCCGGCGCGGAGCGGGTGTGCACCATGACCGGCTTGGCCAGGCGCCGGGCCATGCGGATGTGCGCCCGGAAGACCGCTTCCTGCGCCTCCCTCGGGCTCAGGTCGTAGTGCCAGTCCAGGCCGGTCTCGCCCACGAAGCGGGCGTTGGGGTCCCCCAGCAGGGCCTCCAGGCGCCGGGCGAGCTCCGGATTCCAGCTGTGCGCCTCGTGCGGATGCACGCCCAGGCTGGCCTGGACGTCGCCGCGGCGCCCGGCCAGGTCCAGCGCCTGCCGCGCGTCGGCGAGATCGGTGGCCGACGGCGATGAAGCCGCCCACGCCGGCGCGGCGCGCCCGCTCCAGCATCGCGTCGGCGCCGTCCGGGCCGGCATGGCCGCCGATGAGGTGGCAATGGGAATCCACAAGCATGAAGGACGCTCCAGCAGATAGTATAAGGAAGCATCGAAAGGATCGGCTCGCATTCATGCCACCGCTCATGACCATCCTGATCGTGGACGACGAGCCGGGGATCCGGCGCTCGCTGGGCGAATCCCTGTCCGAGGAGGGCTACGGCGTCATCAAGGCGGAGCGCGGCGAGCAGGCCCTGGACCTCCTGCAGAACCCCGACGGCGAAGGCGTGCACCTGATGATCCTGGACGTGTGGCTGCCCGGGATCGACGGCCTGGAGACGCTCAAGCAGGCCAAGGCGCTGCGCCCGGAGCTGCAGGTGGTGATGATCTCCGGGCACGGCAACATCGACACCGCCATGCAGGCCACCAAGCTGGGCGCCTTCGACTTCCTGGAAAAGCCGGTGGACCTGGACCGGCTGCTGCTGGTGGTGAGCAACGCGCTCAAGCAGCGCCACCTCGAGGAGGAGAACCTGCGCCTGAACCGAGGTGGTGAACCAGGACCGCTTCTTCATGGCGGAAAGCCCGGCGATGAAGCGGCTGCTGTCGGACCTGGAGCTGGTCGCCCCCACCGAGGGCCGGGTGCTGCTGGTGGGCGAGAACGGCAGCGGCAAGGAGGAGGTGGCGCGGCTCATCCACGACCGCAGCCCGCGGGCTCGCGCGCGCCGTTCGTGGAGGTGAACTGCGCGGCCATCCCCGAGGAGCTGATCGAATCCGAGCTGTTCGGCCACGTCAAGGGCGCCTTCACCGGCGCCGTGCGCGACCAGAAGGGCAAGTTCAAGGAGGCCCACGAAGGCACCCTGTTCCTGGACGAAGTCGCCGACATGTCGCTCAAGACCCAGGCCAAGGTGCTGCGCGCCCTGCAGGAGGGCCGGATCGAGCCGGTGGGCGGCGGGGGCGCGCGTGGCCGTGGACGTGCGGGTCATCACCGCCACCAACAAGGACCTCACCGAGGAGATCCGGGCCGGGCGCTTCCGCGAGGACCTCTACTTCCGCCTGGCGGTGGTGCCCCTGCGCGTGCCGCCTCTGCGCGAGCGCCCCGAGGAGCTGATCCAGATGGCGGAGGCCTTCATCCAGCGCATCTCGCGCAAGTACGGGCGCCCGCCGCGCCGGCTCGCCGCCGGACGCCCGCGAGACCCTGCTGCGCCACGACTGGCCCGGCAACGTGCGCGAGCTGAAGAACCTCATGGAGCGGGCGGTGATCCTGGCCCGGGGCGCCGAGATCACCACCCGCGACCTGGGGCCGCTGGCGGCGCGCGTGCTCAGCGAGCCCGACCCGTTCTCCTTCCCGGAGTTCGCCAGCCTCAAGGACGCGCGCGAGTGGTTCGAGGGCGCCTACATCCAGCGCGAGCTCAAGGCCCAGAACGGCAACATGACCCGGGTGGCCGAGCGGCTCGGGCTGGACCGGTCCAATCTCTACAAGCGCCTGAAGACCCTCGGCATCGAGGCGAGAGAGACGTGATGGAACGGCTCTGGATGAAGATCGGCGAAACCGCCCAGCGCCTCGGGGTCAAGCCCAAGGTGCTGCGCTACTGGGAGCGGGTGATCCCGGAGATCTCAGGCCAGGCGCAGCAAGGGCAACCTGCGCTACTACCACGTGGACGAGCTGGAGCGCCTGGCCAAGATCCGCAACTGGCTCGCCGAGGGCCTGACCGTGGCGGACTGCCGGGAGCTGCTGCTCACCGGCCAGCTGGCCCGGGGACTGGACCTCGGCCTGGGCGCCGCGGTCCCCGCGCCCAGGCGCAAGCGCGCGCCCAGGCCCAAGGCGATGCCCCGGCGTCCCGACGTGGCCAAGGTCACCGCCGCCCTGCGCCGCCTCCTGAGCCAGCTGAACGAGCCGGTGAAGGTGTAGGTCCGTCGTCCCGCGCGTCGTGCCTTGCGGGTGGTTTCGGGTTCCGGGGTTTTGCGCCGACCCACCGGTGCGTGAGAGCCTTGCCGCATGCTCGTCGGCTTCGCCTCCTGCGCGTGCGCCAAGGTCTCACGCTGTCCTTCCCCGCCTGGGTTTGGGGTTCCTTCGGTTGGCGGCAAGGGGGCAAGGCGGCGGACGCTTTGGAGCACGTGGGTCCCAGGGATGGCTGGTTTGAATTTGCGTTCAATGAAACGAAGACGAATCGACTCGGCCCTGGGGGGAAGGAGCAGCGTGACCGCTTGGCCCCCCCGGAGCGGAGCGAGGAGGGGCCAAGCGGATCACGCGCCGGTGGGTCGGCGCAAGAACCCGGAACCCGAAGCCGACCGCAAGGCGCGACGGGCGGAACAACGGGCGCCGGAGGGGAACGGCACTACTGCGCCGCCGGTTCGTCCTCGACGTGGTCGAAGGAGGGGCCTTCGGGGCCGAGCTTGTCCAGCTCGGCCCGGACCAGGGCCTGGTGCTGGATTTCCTCGTCGCGCAGCTCCTGGAACAGGGTGCGCACCTCGGCGTTCAGGATGGCCGGCAGGGCCGCGTCGAAGAAGCCCGTGGCCTTGACCTCCGAGGCCAGGGCGGCCTCCATGGCCGCGCGCGGGCTCATGTAGGCGCGCGCGGCGTCGTAGTCCGGCGCCTCCACGTCCCAGATCATGGCGCGGGTGACCGCGCGCGGCACGGTGCCGAACATCTGGACCCGGCGTTCGGAAAGCTCCATGCCGTGCTTGGCCTCGTTCTCCACCATGTGCCGGAAGAACCGGGCGGCCTCAGGGGTGTGGGCCTGGTCCATCTGCTGGGCGAACTCCTCGTAGCGCTCCTGCGCCTCCTCCTCGACCAGGATGGCCAGGTCGAGGGCGTCCATTACGGACTGTTTGGCGAAATCGATGCCTCGGGTGGTCATGGGGGCTCCGTCATTTCTTGATGAAGAGGTCGAGGATGCGCTCCCTGGGAAGGGCGTCCTTGGCCTGCTGTTCCTGCCGCTCCTTGACCAGGTCGCCGTAGGTGGGCGGCGGCTCGGGGTTGCGGTAGAAGACGCCGAGGTGGAGCTTCTCGCCGTAATGCTGGGCCAGGTCCATGGCGGCCAGGCGGTCCGCGGGGTTGTGCCCGAGGCCCTCCAGGGTCTCGGCGATCGCCTTGAGCGCCTTGATCTGCTGCCCCTCCTCCGCCGTAGGTGACGCAGGGCGACTGGATGTTGACGAAGGCGAAGCCGGGGTAGCGGATGGCCTCCTCGATGACCGCGGCCATGCCGGCCATGTCGGTGGGGCAGGCCTGGGCCACGAAGCCGGCGCCGTAGGCCAGCACGTAGAGCAGCGGGTTCACCGGCTCCTCCAGGCTGCCGTAGGCGCGAGGTGCACGGTCTTGCGGCCCTTCTGCGAGGTGGGCGAGAGCTGGCCCTTGGTCAGGCCGTAGATCTGGTTGTCCATCACGATGTAGGTGATGTCCATGTTGCGCCGGATCAGGTGGGCGATGTGCCCGCCGCCGATGGAGAAGCCGTCGCCGTCGCCGCCCGCCGCCAGCACCAGCAGGTCCGGGTTGGCCAGCTTGATGCCCTGGGCGATGGGCAGGGCGCGGCCGTGGACGCTGTTGAAGCCGTAGGCGGTGGTGTAGCCGGGGATGCGGCTGGAGCAGCCGATGCCGGAGACGAAGGCGATCTCGTGGGGCGGGCGGCCGATGGCGGCCAGGGCGCGGTAGATGGCCTGCGACCACCGAAAGTCGCCGCAGCCGGGGCACCAGATCGGCTTGAGGTCGCTCTTGTAGTCCTTGGGCTGGTATTCGGGGGCAGTGATGACTGTCATGGTCGACCTCACTCCTGGGGCTGGAGGTTGCCCTCGTGGCTGCGCTGCAGCTCCGAGAGGAGACGGTGGAGGGCCGCGACGATCTCGCCGGGCAGGAACGGGTTGGCGCCGCTGCGGGCCAGGGAGCGCACGCCCTTGGGCAGGTCGAGGTGCATGCGCAGGAGCTTGTGGAACTGGGCCAGGTGGCGACTGCTCGATGATCAGGCCCTTCTGCACCGAGGCGAAGAAGTCCCGGTAGGTGGCCTCGGCCACCGGATAGAGCAGGTAGGGCACCAGCAGCTTCACGTTGATGCCTTCGGCCTTGGCCATGGCCAGGGCCTCGCGGCACACGCCCGCCACGCTGCCCCAGGCCGACGATGGCCAGGGGGGCGTCGGCGTTGCCGTCGATCTCGAACAGGTCCTCGCGGTGCTTCAGCGGGTCGAACTTCTTGATGCGCTTGTCGTTCATGCGCGCGTGCACGGTGCCGCTGGTGGTGGGCGCGCCGTTCTCGGTGTGCTCGATGCCGGAGGCCAGGTAGTTGCCGCCGGGCATGCCGGGATGGCTGATGGGGCTGATGTGGTTCTCGGTCAGCTTGAAGCGCTTGTAGTCCTGCAGCTCCGTGCCGGAGGGGCGGAGGCGCTCCAGGATGGTGAACTGGCTGGTGTCGATCGGGTCGAGGGTCTCCTTGCGCTGGGCGATCTCCTGGTCGGAGAGGATGATCACCGGGGTCTGGTAGTACTCGGCGATGTTGAAGGCCTCCACCGTGATGCGGAAGGTGTCGGCCACCGACGTGGGCGCCAGCACCGGCCGGACCACGTCGCCGTGGGCGGAAAACACCGCCGCGAACAGGTCGGACTGCTCGGACTTGGTGGGCAGCCCGGTGGAGGGCCCGCCCCGCTGCACGTCGACGATCACCAGCGGGCAGTTCGGCGATGCTGGCCAGCCCCATCATCTCGGTCTTGAGGGACAGGCCGGGGCCGCTGGTGGCGGTCATGGCCTTCTTGCCGGCGAAGGAGGCGCCGACGGCCGCGCCGATGCCGGCGATCTCGTCCTCGGCCTGGAGCACCGCGCCGCCGTACTTCCACACCTCGGTCGGTGAAGAACTGCATGATCTCGGTGGAGGGGGTGATCGGGTAGCCGCCGAAGAACTGGCAGCCGGCGAAGATCGCCGCGGCCGCGCACATGTCGTTGCCGTCGGTGATCAGCTTGACCTGGCCCTTGGTCTCCGAGGGCACGATCTGCATGCTGACCTTCAGCGGGTTCTCCAGGGCGAAGGCCCGGCCCGCGTCGAAGGCGCGCTGGTTCGCCTCGACCAGTTCGTCGCCCTTCTTGGCCAGCTTCTTGCGGATGCCCTTCATGACGGCCACGGCGCCGATGCCGAACCAGCCGGCGATGAGGCCCAGCACCACGGTGTTCTTGGCCCGCTCGGTGCCGGCGGTGGCCTTGGCCATCGCCGCGATGGGCACCGGCGATCACCTGGCGCGGGGTCACGCCGACCAGCGGGATCTGCGTCCGGCGCGATGTTGGTGGCGGCCTCGTAGATCACCACGGTGGTGCCGGCGACCGGCAGTTCCGCGCCGAACTTGAGGAAATCCTCCCAGTTCAGGGCCACGGCCACGTCCAGGTTGCCGTCCGGGGTTCAGGATGGGCTCCGTGCTGATGCGCACCCGGCAGGAGGATTCCCCGCCGCGGATCTGCGAGCCGAAGCTCTTGGTCATCACGCCGTGGTAGCCCTCGGCCGCCGCGGCCTGCAGCAGCGAGTCGCCCGCGGAGACGATGCCGTCGCCGCCCGAACCGGCCATGCCGAAGACCAGATCTCTGCAGGTGGGGGCGCCCAGGCCTGCACCAGCGTCCCTCATCCTGCCTGCTGGACCGTTGTCAGTCATCTCTCCTGCCCTCCAAGATTCGATTGTATAGAAAGTACGCCCGCGGTCCGCTTATAAGACTGATGGCTTCTTGATTTGCGAATGAGTCCGGATTGCCCAGGATGATAGCGCCTTCGCGCCGGCCGGGGAACGTCATTCTTTCCAGGTGGCCTCCAGCACCCTCATCCAGTTGCCGTGGGCGATCTTCGCCAGGTCGGCGGCGTCGAAGCAGCGGGCCAGCGCGTCCATCAGCCGCGGCAGCCCGGCCGCGTCGCCCAGTTCCCGGGGGATGGTGCAGCCGTCGAAGTCCGAGCCGAAGCCCACGTGGTCCGCGCCGACCCGGTCGGCGATGTAGCGGAAGTGGCGCACCACGTCGCTGAGCGGCGTGTCCGGATCGTCCCCGTTGTCCGCGCGCAGGAAGCTCACCGCGAAGTTGATGCCGATGATGCCGCCCGAGGCCGCGACGGCGTCGATCTGGCGGTCGGTGAGGTTGCGCGGCGACGGGCTCAGGCGGTAGACGCAGGAATGGCTCGCCACCAGGGGCGCCGCGGATTCCCGCTGCACGTCCCAGAAGCCCTTCTCGTTCAGGTGGGACAGGTCCACCAGGATGCCCAGGCGGTTGCAGGCGCGCACCAGGGCGAGGCCCGCCGGGGTCAGTCCGGGGCCCTGGTCGGGGCTTGCGCCAGCCTGGAAGTCGACCCCGGTGCCGAAGGCGTTGGGCCGGCTCCAGACCAGACCGATGGAGCGCAGGCCCATCCGGTAGTACGGTTCCAGCCGGGTGAGCTGGGGATCGACCGCCTCGGCCCCCTCGATGTGCATCACCGCCGCGACGGCGCCGTCATCCCAGGCGGCGCGCAGCGCGGCGCAGTCGCGCACCACCCGCAGGCGCCCCCGGGCGGCCCGCTCCAGCTCCAGCAGCGCCGCCATGCCCCGTTCGGTGGTGGCGCGGGCGATCTCCGGGTCCAGCGCTGCGCCGGCACCGCCGCTCGACACGAAGATCGCGAACATCCCTCCGCCGAATCCGCCGCGCAGGGCCCGGGGCAGGTCGAGGTGGCCCTCCGCGCCTTCCTCCAGGAGGCTCCTGCCCATCTTGCGCGGGTCGTACAGGGCCTGCAGGGCGTCGTTGTGCCCGTCGAACACCTTTGGCTGGGGCATGGCACGGATCCTTTCGAAGGCGGGGCCTTCCATAATCGGCCGCTTGCCTTCCGGCAGGTGGTTTATAGTAGTTCACTACGTTCGGGAACAACCAGGGAAGGGTTTTTGGAGGTTTCTCATGACGATCCGGCTCGTCATCTTCGTGCTCCTGGCCTGCCTGGGGCTTGACTACCTGGTGCGCCGGAGGATCCGCCGGCTGCACGCCAGGAAGGAGCGCCTGGAACGCGAAAAGACCCTGGAAAAGGCGGTCCGGCTCGAATTCCGCGACGAGGCGGCCAGCCTCAGGCGGGTCGAGCTGCCCAACCCCAAGGCGCGGATCCTGGCGGTGGACGACGAGCGGGTCGTGCTGGATTCCCTCCGGCGCATCCTGGTGCTGGAGGGCTACAGCATCGACACGGTGGAAAGCGGGCCGGAGGCGCTCGGCCTGTTGCGCCGGCGCGACTACGACTTCGTCTTCACCGACCTGAAGATGCCGGACATGGACGGCGTCGAGGTGGTCAAGGCGGTCAGGCACCTGCGGCCGGACGTGGACATGGTGGTCATCACCGGCTACGGCACCATCGAGACCGCCGTGGAGACCATGAAATACGGGGCCTGCGAATATGTGCAAAAGCCGTTCAGCGCCGAGGAGCTGGCGGCGCACGTGGAGCAGCTCGCCATCCAGCGCCAAGCCCGCATCCAGGCCCGGCGCGACCATGCCCCCCGGCTCTCCCCGCTCGATTCGGCGGAGGAGGCGTTCGTCCACGACGACCGGGTCCCCGGCGGCTCCTTCATCGCCGGCAGCCACGTCTGGGTGTGGATCGAATCGGGCGGCTGCGTGCGGGTCGGCATCGACGACCTGGCCAACCAGGCCCTGGGGGCCGTGGACGAAGCGGGCCTGCCCGAACCCGGGCTGGAAGTGCGCTGCGGCGATCCGCTGTTCTCCTTCAGGCGCGGCGCCGAGACCCTGCGCTTCCCCGCGCCGGTGAGCGGCAAGGTGCGGGATCTCAACGGCAGCCTCGCCGGCGATCCCTCCCGGGTCGCGCGCAGCCCGTACCGGGACGGCTGGGTCTGCCGGATCGAGCCCAGCGACCTGACCGGCGACCTGGGCCGGTTCCTGATCGGAAGGGCCGGCGCGGAATGGTACGTCCGCGAGACCGAGCGCCTCCAGGCCCTCCGCAAGGTCCAGCCCAACCCCGGCGAACCGCTGGCGTGGGAGACCCTGCGGCGGGAATTCTTCGCGGGCGCGGCCGGCCGGGCCTGACATGCTGGCGATGGTCCTGGACGCGCCCCGCGCCCCGCTCCGCCTGGAGCGGCGGCCCAGGCCGAAGCCCGGTCCCGGCGAGATCCTGGTGAAGGTGGGCGCCTGCGGGGTTTGCCGCACCGACCTGCACCTCCTGGACGGGGAGCTGGCCGCGCCGCGGCTGCCCCTGGTCCTGGGCCACGAGATCGTCGGCCGGGTGGCCGAGGTCGCTGCGGGCCTCGGCTTCGAGCCTGGGCAGCGGGTGGGCGTGCCCTGGCTGGGGGGGACCTGCCGGGCCTGCCCGGCCTGCGCGTCGGGGCGCGAGAACCTCTGCGATTCCGCCGTGTTCACCGGCTGCCACCGGGACGGCGGCTTCGCTTCCTACGCCCTCGCCGACGCGCGCTACGCCCTCGCGCTGCCCGAGCGCGACACCGACGTGGCCGACGCGCCCCTGCTCTGCGCGGGGCTGATCGGCCACCGGGCCTACCGCATGGCCGGCGAGGCACGCCGCCTGGGCATCTACGGCTTCGGCGCGGCCGCCCACATCATCGCCCAGGTGGCGGCCCAGGAAGGCCGGGAGGTCTACGCCTTCACCCGTGCCGGGGATGCCGCCGGCCAGGCCTTCGCCCGCTCCCTGGGGGCTTCGTGGGCCGGGGATTCCACTGGACCCGCGCCGGTGCCGCTGGACGCCGCCCTGATCTTCGCGCCGGTGGGCGCGCTGGTGCCGGCCGCGCTGCGGGCCACCGCCAAGGGCGGGACGGTGGTCTGCGCGGGCATCCACATGTCCGACATCCCCGCCTTCCCCTACAGCCTGCTGTGGGGCGAGCGCGAAGTGCGCTCCGTGGCCAACCTCACCCGCAAGGACGGGACCGATTTCTTCGAGCGGATCGCGCGGCTCGCGATCCATACCTCGGTGGAGGCGTTCCCCCTGGCCGAAGCCAACGAGGCGCTGCGGCGGCTGCGGGAAGGGACGCTACGGGGGGCCGCGGCACTGGTGCCCTGAACCGGCGTGGGTTCGGTCCGCCTCCATCGGGTGATGGAGAAACGCATTATTTGAACATTTAATTTTATGGATATTTCAATAATTTGCCGGATGGGGACCGGAAACAGAGATCGGGCATGAGTATTAATTGAAGTATTGAGTTGACTTGAGCCAAAATAAAGACATTCCTTGACAATGGCCGTGGCCAAGGTAAAATTTCACACCTTATCTTTTAATGTTAAATTTATTATTGTAAATATCAAACCCCCAGGACGAAAGATGGACGAGGCCGCCCACTCAATGAACCTATCCGTTCTCCTGGGCGTCCTGCGCCAGGACACCGGGGACGGCGAGCTCATCCTGAAGCAGGGCGACGGGGTGCGCAGGCTCTATCTTAGCAAGGGCGAACTGATCCACCTCCGGAGTGAGGTGCCCGGCGAACAGTTCGGCAGCTATCTGCTGCGCAAAGGCGTCTTCGATCTGCAGTTGCTCGAACGGATGCTCGCCAGCGGCGAACGCCAGCGCCTGGGCGTGAAGGTGATCCAGGGGGGCCTGCTGATCCCGAAGCAACGGGATGAGCACCTCAAAAGCCTCCAGGAGATGGTCATGGTCCAGGCCCTCGACCACCCGATCCGGACCTGGGCCTGGAACCAGGGGCCGAAGGAGAAGCTCCTCAGCTTCGATCTCCACTTTCAACTTCGCCACCGCCATTTCATCTGGAGCACCTTCCAGGAGTCCCATGATCTGGCCGACCTGGCGGACGTCCTGGAAGGCGAGGCCACCTGGAAATGGAAGGCCCAGGGGGATCTCCTGGACATCCTCGGCGAACTTCCCCTCACGCCCACCATCGCCTACGCCCTCACGTTCCTTTCGGCCGACCCGATCAGCTTCGAGACTTTCCACTTCCTGAGCAATCTGGAACGCACCGAGGCCGGCCGGCTCATCGGCACCCTGTGGGCCCTGGGCGCGCTCGCGCTGTCCGAAGGGGAGATGCCGTCCCTGCCCGAGCCGGACCCCCACCCGGCGAGCGCCAAGCCGGTCCTGTACCGGCAGGACATACCCCCGGCGCCGGCCGCGCCCCTGCCGAACGAGGCCAGGGTCAGGAATCTGCTGATCGAGGCCTACCGGCAGCGTTCGATCGGCAGCGGACTCGACGCCATCCGGACGCTGGAGGCCGCCGCCAGCCTGGGGCCGAGCGGCGATGACGCCTACGAAGTGTGGATGGCGCTCGGGAAATTGCGCCTGGCCCATCCGGATCCGTCGGCGCCGGCCATGGCCGAATTCCGCCGCGCGGCCCGGGCCTGTCCCGGCAAGGCCGACCCCTGGATCGCGCTGGGCGAGATCTACCACGGGAAGGGGTTTGATCTCGACGCGAGCAACTGCTACCTCAGGGCCCGGAAGCTCGATCCTTCCGTGCAGATCCCGCAGGAGATGGATTTCGGCGCCGATGCGGCTTCGACGACCCGATCCGGGCCGAAGAAGAAGGGGATCCTGAGCGGTTTCAACGCGCTCCTGGGGGGCGGGAAAAAAAGCGGATAGCGCGGTTGAACCGCGGACCCGGGAATGTTTGACAAAATACGCCAATAAAGCACACTTGCCTCGTCCCGACGGAGGTTGCGAAATGACCAGCATGAAACGCCTTTTGGACGTCAAGGGCTACAAGCTCTATTCCATCCCGCACGACACCAAGGCGGCGGAGGCCCTCCGGATGATGGGGGAGAAGAAGATAGGCTTCCTCGTCGTGATGGACGGGGAACGGATGGTGGGGGTCTTCTCCGAGCGGGACATCATCCGCCTTCTGAACGATTCAGAAAACTACAAGCTGAACCAGCCCATCCACCAGGTGATGACGACTCCGGTCATTTCGGTCGGACTGGATACCTCCGTCGACGAATGCCTCGGAATCATGGCCGATAACGACATCCGCCACGTTCCGGTGATGGACCGCAAGCAGACGAAGGTGGTGGGGGTCGTGTCCATCCGCGACGTGGTGAGGGAAGCGGTGGCGGATCGCGAAACCACGGCCAGGGGCCTGCAGAAGTACCTCGGGACCGGCTACTACACCTAGAAAAGACGAGGGCGGACTTGGGGGTCCGCCCTCTCTCTTTCATATTGGTCGGCGCGAGAAGATTCGAACTTCCGACCCCTACCACCCCAAGGTAGTGCGCTACCAGGCTGCGCCACGCGCCGTGAAGGTTTGATTCTAGGGCCTGCGACGGTCGGGGTCAAGGAATGGTTGGAAGAAGGTAGACTGGGGCATGTCCGATCGCCTGATCCTTCTTTCCAACGATGACGGGGCCTGGGCGCCGGGTCTGGCGACCCTGGCCAAGGTGGCGGCCCGGTTCGGCCGGGTGGTGACGGTGGCGCCCGACCGCAACCGCTCGGCCATCTCCAGCGCGCTGAGCCTGCATGACATCCTCAGGGTGCAGGAACTGGGGCCGGACCGCTTCGCCTGCACCGGCACCCCGGTGGACTGCGTGGTGCTGGGCACCCGGTCGCTGATGCAGCGCGCGCCGGACTGGGTGCTATCGGGGGTCAACCACGGGTTCAACCTGGGCGAGGACGTGTTCTACTCCGGCACGGTGGGGGCGGCGTTCGAGGGCTGCCTGCAGGGGGCGCGATCGGCGGCCTTCTCGCTCGACCCCGACGGCGACCTGGAACGGATCGAGCCCTGGCTGCATCGGTTCCTGGAGCGCTGGGAGACCCTCGCCCTGCCCACCAACCGGATCTGGAACGTCAACTTCCCAAAGGGCGAAGCCAGGGGCTTCCGGCTCACGGGCCAGGACAACCGCACCTACCACGACACCGTGGAACGGCGCCTGGATCCCAAGAAGGAACCCTACTTCTGGATCGGCGGCAACGTGGGGCCGGTCTACGCCCGGGGTGCCGGCAGCGACGCCGAGGCGGCCCTGGACGGGTTCGTAAGCCTGACCCCCCTGCGCCTGGACATGGCCTGCCCCGAGACGATGGCCCGCCGCGAGGCCTTCGACCGGACCTTCAACGGGGGATGACCATGAGGGCCTCCTTCCACGTCCATGGCCGGGTGCAGGGGGTGGGGTTCCGCTATTTCGTGCGCCAGGAGGCGCAGGCGCTGGAGCTTTCGGGCTGGGTGCGCAACGAGGCGGACGGCACGGTGCGCGGCGAGGCCGCCGGCGACTTCTCGCGCCTGGAGGCGTTCCGGGAGATCCTGGAGCGGGGGCCGTCGGGGGCTCGAATAACAAGGCTGGACTGGTGGCCGGGAGATGAGGGACAATCACTTCCCTTTCCTTTCGCGATCCGATCCTAGCGAGGCCCCATGGATTTCAGACCCTTCGTCCGGGACATCCCCGATTTCCCCCAGCCGGGCGTGCTGTTCAAGGACATCACCCCCCTGCTCGACAACGCCCAGGCCTTCAGCCGCGCCATCGACGCCATGGCGGAGCCGGCCATGGCCCTGCACCCCACCCACGTCCTCGGCATCGAGTCCCGGGGCTTCATCTTCGGCTCGGCCCTGGCGCACAAGCTGGGCATCGGCTTCGCGCCCGCGCGCAAGCCCGGCAAGCTGCCCATGCCCACCTATTCGGCCCCCTACGCTTCCGAATACGGTGAGCATCTGCTGCACATCCACCAGGATGCGTTCAAGGCGGGCGACCGCGTGCTGATCGTCGACGACGTCCTCGCCACAGGCGGCACCGCCGCCGCCGCCCGCGCCATCATCGAGCGCACCGGGGCGCATCCGCTGGCCCTGACCCTGTTCATCGAGCTGACCTTCCTCAAGGGGCGGGACGTGCTCAAGGGCCTGCCGGTGTTCAGCGTACTGACGTATTAACCTTTTATTTGCATGTATTTGCGTGGAATCTCCAGCCCGGTGGTGCCCAGGTAGCCCCGGCCGAAGACATAGGTGTCCATGTAGACCAGGATCTCGTTCCTGGCCCGCACGCCCGTGCTCAGGTCCACATAGTTGCTGCCCTTCCAGTGCGTTCCGGGGGTGTACTTGGCCAGGCAGGCGTTGAGGTCCCCGGGGCTGGTGAGTCTGGCGTGGCCCTCCACCACCCGCTTGCCCAGTTCGCCCAGGGCTGCCGTGATGGACAAGCTGAGGCTGTATGGCCAGGTTCCAAGCCGTCCGCCGGCGCCCCGGGCCACCAGCTGCGCATCGATCTTCTTCATGATGGCGGGGAAGTCGCCCCGCTCGGCCGCGAGGTCCAGCCCCAGGGCGGCCGGGAAGCCCCCGACCGGGGAGGGGAAGTCCGCTTCCACGAAGAGCCCGTTCCGGCTGGCGGCGACCTGCCTGATGAGGGGCTCGATCTGGGCTTCGTTGGTGGTGAAAAGGCAGACCTTCTCCCCATGGGGGCCGTATTTCCGGAGCCATTGGGGGACTTTTTCCAGGATGAACTGCTGAACCCCGGCAACCCCCACCTCCGAGGTGGGATCGGGCGTCGTCTCCGTCGCGAAGCGCATGCCCAGGTCCCGGCAGGCCGCTTCCATGATGGCGCGCCGGCGCGCCAGGACCTCGTAGGACATGTGCCGGGGGAAGGAGATGTGCACGAAGGTCGTGGCGCCCATCTGCCGCGCGGCCCAGGGGATGGTGTAGCCGCGGGAGAGGTTGTCGGGGTCCACCACCAGGTCGGCGGCCTGCTGGATCACCAGGGGGTCTTCATGGGCCTGGCCGGCCAGGAGCAGGATATCGGGGCGCCGGGCGCGGATCCGCCGGAAGGCTTCGGTCACGCCGGGGATGGCTTCGCTGGCTACCACCACCTTCATGGCCGGATCGTCGGCCAGCGAGACCAGGTTGGTGATGACCGTCTCCTGCTGGGACATGAAGTCATCGGGATAGGTGATGTGCCGGATCATCCCGCCCTTGGCCACCGAGCCGTACTCCTTGATGAGCTGCTCGGCGCCGCGCAGGCAGTCCTCGCTCTGGGCCACGGTCGGGGTGCACACGCCGATGTGGAAACCGGCCTTCGAGGTCGGCACCGGGCGGCAGGATAGCGCGGAGAACATGGCAGTGAGCAGCGCGGTCATCACCCTGGCTTGCATGGTCACTCCTGGAGAAGGGTGGATGCGAGAGCATCCCCAACTCCAAATATAATTATTTTATATAATATGCAAATACTGTCAAAATTCGTGTTGTTATCAATCTTGCGATTCCCCATGCCCAGGCCGAAGGCCGGGCAGGCACAGCCTTCCGCGCCGGCCGCCGCTCAGGCGCTCACCAGCGTCTTCAGCCCGTCGCGGAACAGCACGTCCACCTTGCGCCCCAACCGCTTCTGCACCTTGCCCAGGCCGAAGCTCGGATGGTCCATCCACATCCCCTCGTCCCAGCGTTTCGCGACCGTGTAGGCGATGGCCTTGGCGCCGGCCTGCTCCGCCACCATGAGTTCCTGGAATCGCGAGGGCGACGCTGAGGCCCTGGGCGAGGCGGCGCGGACGGCCGCGGTGGGCCGGGACTGGGCCGCGGGCCGCTCGGGCTTTTCCGGCCGGAACTTGTGCACCGACTTGCAGGTGACGCAGATGAGCTTTTCCGGCACTCCGTCGGTGATGGACAGGATCGCGTGCCGCGTTTCCCCTTTGCATCGCCCGCACGGGGCATCCAGTTCCTGGCCGGCGTAGTAGGATTTTGTCATCCCAACAGTTTGCCGGAACCCGCCCGCCTTTGGAATTGCCAAAAGCCAACCCGCCCCGGGACGGAGCCGACCGCCCATGCCGACCTTCACTTCAGCCTGCCCCAGGAACTGTTACAGCACCTGCTCTTTGCGGGTGACCGTGACGGACGGCCGGGTCACCGGGCTGGATGCCCATCCGGACAACCTGGCCACTTCCGGGGGGCCCTGCCTGAAGGGGCTCAGCTACCTGGAGGACGACCCCGGGCGCGTGGTGCGTCCGCTCCGGCGCGGCGCGGGCGGCGCCTTCCGCCCGGTATCCTGGGACGAGGCGCTGGATCTCATGGCCGAGCGGCTGCTGGAGACGCGCCGCATGTGGGGTCCCCGGAGCGTGCTCTACTATTCCGGCAGCGGCACCAAGGGCCTTCTGAACGGCGTCGGCATGGCCTTCTGGCGCCTGTTCGGGGGCTGCACCACCACCTATGGCGACCTGTGCTGGCCCGCGGGGCTGGAGGCGACCCGGCTCACGCTGGGGGACAACCGGCACAACGCCCCGTGGGACCTGGCCAATGCCCGGATGATCGTATTCTGGGGCAAGAACCCGGCGGCGACCAACCTGCACCAGATGCGCTTCCTGGACCAGGCGCTGGAGCGGGGCGCCCGCTGCGTGGTGATCGATCCCCGCCGCACCGAGACCGCCGAGCGGGCCGGGCGGCTGATCCAGCCCCGGCCCGGCACCGACGGCGCCCTGGCCTTGGGCCTGGCCCACCTGATCATCCGGAACGGGCACACGGATCCGGACTTCATCCGGGACCACGTGCACGGGTTCGAACCGTTCGCCCGCAGCGTGGCGGACTGGACGCCGGAGCGCTGCGCCGCCGTCACCGGGGTGCCCGAGGCCAGCGTGCGCGCCCTGGCGTTCGACCTGGGCACGATCAAGCCAGTCACCCTCTGCGCCGGTTTCGGCATGCAGCGCTACAGCAACGCCGGCCAGACCCTGCGCGCGATGCTGGCCCTGCCGGCCATCACCGGCAACATCGGCCGCCCGGGGGCCGGCTGGGTCGTACGCCAACCTCCAGACCGACCTGTTCGGCGCGCAGAAGGACCCCCTGGACTTCTACCCGCCCGCCGCGCCGGATCCGCTGGTGCGCATCTCGGTCTCCACCGCGCGGCTGGGACGGGACATGGCGGCCCAGGACGGACCGCCGCTGATGGCCGCCTGGGTGGAACGGGGCAACCCCCTCGCGCAGAACCCCGACACCGCCCGGGTGCGGGAGGCCTTCCGGGCGCTGGCGTTCCGGGTGGTGGTGGACAGCCGGCTCACCGACACCGCCCGGGAGGCCGACCTGGTGCTGCCCGCCAAGTCCCTCTTCGAGCAGACCGACGTCATCGGCGCCTACTGGCACCCCTACATCCAGGTCCGCCAGAAGGTGGTGGAGCCGCCCCCGGAGGTGAAGCCCGAGACCGAGATCTACTGGCACCTGGCCAGGCGCCTGGGCCTGCCGGTGGACACCCTTCCCGAACCGGGCGAGGCGGCGCTGGAGCGCTACCTGGAGGCCAGGCTGGCGCCCTTTCCCGGGCTCACCCTGGAGCGCCTGCGGGAAGGACCGGTGCTGGCCCCCGGCGCCCAGGAAGTGGCCTTCGCGGACCTGGCCTTCCCCACCCCGTCGGGCCGGATCGAGCTGCTTTCCGGGGAGGCCGCGCGGCGCTGGGGCACGGACGCCCTGCCCACGTTCCGGCCGCCGCGGGAGGCGGCGCCCGCGGGCGGGCTGGTGCTGCTCACCCCCAACAACAAGAACGGCATCCACAGCCAGTTCCTCCAGCATGGGGCGATCCGCGCGCTGGACCCCGGGCCGGGCCTGGCCATGGCCCTGGAGGACGCCGAGGCCCGCGGGATCCGCGCCGGCGACCGGGTGCGGGTGTTCAACGGCCGGGGCGAGCTGACCCTCCCGGTCCGGATCGAGGCGGGCCTGCGCCAGGGCTGCGTGGTGGCCTGCAACGGATACGGCGCCGAGCAGGGCGGTTCGGTGAACCTGCTCTCCCTGGGCCGGGAGACCGACATGGGGCACGGCGCCGCCTTCCACGACAACCGGGTCGAGGTGGAGCCGGCATGATCGGGCCCGGCCAGTTCACCTTCGATCCGCGCCGCTGCACCGGCTGCGAGACCTGCGTGCTGGCCTGCCGCATGGCGCACCGGGCGGACCAGACCCTGCCCTGGCGCCGGGTCTACACCTTCAACCCGGCGGGCCTCCCGGACCTGCCGGTGTTCCACCTGTCCCTGGCCTGCCACCACTGCCAGCGGCCGGCCTGCCTGAGCCATTGCCCTGCCGGAGCCTACCGGCGGGATCCCGCCACCGGCGCCGTCAGCCACCTGCCCGGGCGCTGCATGGGATGCCGCTACTGCACCTGGGCCTGCCCGCACGACGCGCCCCGCTACGACCGGGACCGGGGCCTGGTGGCCAAGTGCGGGTTCTGCCTCGACCGCCAGGAGCAGGGGCTGGAGCCGGCCTGCGTATCCCAGTGCCCGGTGGCCGCCCTGGGCTTCGAGCCCAGGAACGGCGGGAACGGCGCGCCGCCGCCGGGCTTCCCCCTTTCCCGGCTGGGGCCGGCCATCCGGTTCCTGGCATCGCGGCGCCAGGCCCCCGCGCTCTCAGCTGCGCCCGCCCCGGGGCTTCTGGCCCGGTGGCGGCAATCCCTGCTGCGGGTGCCGGAACCGGCCTTCAGCGCCCGCGGCGAGTGGCCCCTGGTTGTCTTCACCACCTGCCTTTCGGTGCTGGTGGCGATGGCGGCCGCGGACGCCTGCGGGCGGGGGCTCCCCGGGCCCCCGCACCCCTGGCTCCGGGTCGCGGCGGGCGCGTCGGGCCTCGCCCTGGGCCTGCGCCACCTGGGCCGCCCCGGGCGGGCCTGGCGCGCCGTGAGCAACCTGCGCCGCTCCTGGCTCAGCCGGGAAGTGGCTCTGGCGGCGGGATTCCTCGCCCTGACGGCGATGGGCGCCGTCCATCCCCACGCGCGCGGCCTGGCCTGGGCCGCGGCGGCGGCGGGCTTCGCCGCGCTGTTCGCCGCGGACCGGGTCTACCAGGTGGCGCTGCGCACCAGCCGGCTGGACTTCCACAGCGCCCAGACGCTGTTCAACGGCCTCTACCTCACCGGCCTGCTGGCCGGGTACTGGCCCCTGGCCCTGGCGGCAGGCGCGCTCAAGGCCTGGCTGTACCTGGACCGCAAGGCCTGCTTCCGGCGGCGCGGGCGCCGGGTGCGGCCCCTCTTCAGCCTGATGCGCATCGCGCTGGGCTTCGTCCTTCCGGCGCTGGCCTTCGGCGGCGCGGGGGCGGCGCTGGCGGCGGTCCTGGGCGACCTGGCGGACCGCTGGGAGTTCTACGGGGAGCTGGCCTTCCCCTCACCCGGGCGGCAGATGGCCCGGGACCTGGCCTCCATGGGCTGACCCGGCACGCTATTCCTCCGGCAGAGGCTTGCCCATGGTCTCGGGCAGGAACGGCAGCACCACGATGCCCAGCAGCAGCACGAAGCTCACGGCGATGCCGCCGCTGCGGAAGCCCTCGATGTTGCCGCCCAGGTTCCGGGTGATCTGGCCGATGGTGAACGGCGCCGTGGCCGCGAGCAGCCGGCCGAAGTTGTAGCAGAAGCTGGTGCCCGTGCTGCGCAGGCTGGTGGGGAACAGTTCCGGCAGGTACACCGCGAACACGCCGAACACCGAATACTGGCCGAAGCCCATGATCGGCAGCATCCAGAAGATCTGGTCGATGCTGCGCATGTACTTGAACACCAGGACCGTGGTCAGGAAGGACAGGAGCAGCGCCAGCGCGAAGGCGATGCGGCGCCCCTTCACCTGGGCGAGCTTGGCCAGCGAGAACATCCCGAGGAAGCCGCCGACGTTCTGCAGCAGCAGGCCCACGGCGCCCCAGTAGGATTTCTGGCTGGCGACCGCTTCGGCCGAAAGGCTCGAGGCGGCATAGTGGGCGTCGATGATGGAGCGGACGATCTTCGGATGGAAGTTGCCGATGCCCCACAGGCCGATGATCCCGGCGCTGCAGGCCAGGAGTCCGAGCCAGGCGTGCCGGCGCCAGGTCTTGTGCCGGAGCATGCTCGCGTAGGAGCCGAACTTGATGCCCTTGACCGCGCCCTCGGCCTTGGCCTTGGCCCACTTCTCGGGCTCCCCGACCCGGCGCATGAAGGGCAGGATCAGCAGGGCGGGGAAGGCCCCGATGATGAACAGGGTCTGCCAGGCCTGCAGGCGGAACGGCAGGAAGTGCCGGATCGCCAGGATCCCGATGCCCATCCCGAGCAGGCCCGCGGCGATGTTGCCGAACGACGACAGCGACTGCAGCATGCCGAGGGCCGGCGCGCGCGAACTGTCCGGCACCGAGTCGGCCACCAGCGCCACCGCGAGCCCGAACACCCCGCCGACCCCGACGCCGGTGATGAAGCGGTAGGCGCAGAAGTCCCAGAACCCGGTGGAAAGCGCGCTGAGGCCCGTGCACAGGGCATACATCAGGATGGCCGCCTTGAGCATGCGCGCACGTCCGTAGCGGTCGCCCAGGGACCCGAGGATCAGGCCGCCCACCGCCCATCCCACCAGGAACACCGAGGTGGTGTAGGGCGCGTATTCGATTGACAGCCGCTTGCCGACCAGCACCTCCATGGCGCCGTCGCGGGCCAGGTTGAAGATCTGCTGGTCCATGCAGTCCACCAGCCACGCCATCGACGCGACGCTGAAGACCAGCCAGTGGAGGCTGTTGAAGGTCCGCCACCAGGGCACGGACGCGGGAACGGCCAAGGGTTGCGCCGATGGCGCCGACAAGGCGTTGCTCATTTCACGCTCCTCAAGAAGTAGGTGATGGACCTGGACTGCACGTACCTGCACCCGCGTCAAAGCGCTACCGGAACCTTGTCCCGCGCCGACTTGTAGAGCCCGCACACCAGCGCGACGGTGTCCCGCGCGTCCCTGCCGCTGACCGACAGGGGCGCCTGCCCGCGCGCCGCCCGGACCACTTCCGCCAGCTGGCGCTGGTGCCCGAGCGTGCTGATCTGGTCCGGCGCGCCGGCGCCGGACGCCGCGCCGGCGCCGGCGCCGGCGCGCAGTTCCCCATCGCCCGGGTGCTCCTCCAGGAAGTCCCAGTGGACGATGCGGTCGTCCTCGATGGCCGCCGAGCCCCGCTCCCCGCAGATCTCGATCCGCCGTTCCCAGCCGGGATAGGCGGCGGTGGTGGCCTCGAGCACGCCGAGCGCGCCGTGGGCGAACCTGAGGGCGCAGCAGGCGGTGTCCTCCGCCTCGATGCCGGCGTGGACGCGGCGGGTGGTCCAGGCGAACACCTCGGTGGGCATGCCCGCGAACCACTGCAGCAGGTCCACCGCGTGGATGGACTGGTTCATGACGGCGCCGCCGCCATCCAGGTCCAGGGTGCCCTTCCAGCCGGTGTAGTACCTCCCGGTTCCGGTGCCACTTGACATAGGCGCTGCACAGCACGAGCCGGCCGAACCGCCCGGCGTCGATGGCGGCCTTGAGGGCGCGCGCCCCGGTGCTGAACCGGGCCTGGAAGATGGCCCCGACCATGACTCCCGCCCGGTCGGCGGCGTCGAGGATGGCATCGACCCGCGCCACGGTGATCTCCAGGGGCTTTTCGATGACCACGTGGCGGCCGGCCGCGATGGCCTGCAGGGCCGGTTCCAGGTGCGCGCCGCTGGGGGTGAGGACGCACACGATCTGGATGTCGGGGCGCGCCAGCAGCGCCGCCAGGTCATGGGTATGGAACGGGATGCCGTGGCGCCCGGCGAAGGCCCGCGCCCGGCCTTCGTCGAGGTCGGCCACGCCCGCGCAGCGGACGTTGTGCCCGGCGCCCAGGGCGCGGATGGCCTCGGCATGGAAGTTGGCGATCATGCCTGTGCCTATCAGGCCGAAACCGATGGTTTCCTGCGGGTTCACTGTTCGCATGGCAGTCCTTCTCCGGATGGGATGATTTCCGCCGCCGCCTGGGCCTTCAGGGCCAGTTCGGTCACCCTGAAACAGTCGGGGTGGCGGACGGTCAGGGTGCGCTCGAAGATGTCCCGGCGCAGGTCGGTGTAATAGGGCAGGGCGGCATCGGAACAGTCGATGTAGCGGGTTCCCTGTCCGTCCACCAGGAACAGGTGGTCCCTGCCGGGGCGGCCGGCGATGTCGACGTACTTGCGCAGTTCGATATAGCCGTGGCTGCCGAGGATCGTCAGCCGGCCGTCGCCCCAGGCCGCGAGCCCATCCGGGGTGAACCAGTCGACCCGGATGTAGCCGCTGGCGGCACCGTGGGCCAGGATGATCTCGCCGAAATCCTGCAGTCCCGGATCCTCGGGATGCCCGAGGTTGCCGTAGCGGGAGGCGACGATGCGGGCGTCCGCGGCCTCGGCGAAATGGAGGAACTGGTCGATCTGGTGGGATGCGACGTCCACCAGGATGCCGCCGTTCTGCCGCGGGTCGAAGAACCAGGACGGCCGCAGGTGCCGGTTGAGCCGGTGCGGGCCCAGCCCGACGGTCTGGAGCACCCGGCCGATGGCGCCGGCGCGCACCAGCTCGGTGGCCCGGGTGACGGCGCGGACTTCGAACCGCTCGGTGAAGTTGATGGTGTAGATGCGCCCGGTCTCCCGCTGCGCCTGGCGGACCTGCTCGAGCTGTTCGAAGGTGGTCACGCCCGGCTTGTCCACCATGACGTCCTTGCCGTGGCGCATGGCCTCCACGGCGATGGCGGCCCGCTGGCAGGGGATGGCCGCGCAGACGATGAGATGGATCGACGGATCCTCCAGCAGCCTGCCCGGGTCGGCGACCCGCGGGACGGACCCGAAGCGTTCCTGGAACCCCTTCAGGGTCAAAGGCTCGCCATGGGTGAAATAGCCGGCGCACTCGGCTCCGATGGCCTGCAGGCTGGAGACCTGGTCATAGATGTGCCGGTGGTCGATGCCGATGACCCCGAAACGGAGGGTGGGGAAGCTGCTCATGGCTGGATCCTCGGGTTGCGCGCTGATATGTTCAGGAAACCATTCCTGCGGCGTCCTGGAGGCGTTCCATGCCGAGCATCACCATCCGCGACATCGCCGAACGGGCCGGCGTGTCCGTGTCGACCGTGTCCCTGGTGCTGCGGGAAAGCCCGCTGATCAAGGCCGAGACGCGCGAGCGGGTGCAGAAGGCCGCGGCCGAGATCGGCTATGTCTACAACCGCAGCGCCGCCTCCCTGCGCTCCCGGCAGACGGGCGTGGTCGGGCTCTGCGTCAACGACCTGACCAACCCCTATTTCGCGGAGATGGTGGCGGGCATCGAGCGGGCGCTCTACGCGCTCGGGCGCACCGTGCTGATGACCGACGCCCAGGAGGATCCGTCGCGGCAGTTCGCCTTCATCGAGAAGATGCGCGAATACAGCGCCGACGGCCTGCTGATCTGCCCCGCCCACAGCATCGACGCCGCGCGGCTGGAGGCCCTGGTGGCCAAGGCCCGGATGCCCTGCGTGCTGGTGTCCCGGGACCTTCCGGGCAGCGGGATGGACTACGCGGGCTATGACCACCGGCACGGCATGCGCCTGGCGGTGGAGCACCTGATCGCTTCGGGGCACCGGCGGATCGCCCTCCTGGGGGGTTTCCGCAGCACCTGGGTGGGCTGCGAGCGGGTCAAGGGCTACCGCCAGGCGCTCGCCGACGCGGGCATCGAGCACGATCCCGGCCTGGAAATCGAGGGTCCGCTGACGCGCCAGGACGGCATGAGGATCATCGACCATGCGCTCTCGCAGCCGCATCCGCCCACCGCCGCGGCCTGCGCCAACGACGTGTTCGCGATCGGGGTCATGCTGGGACTGCGCCGGCGCGGGCTGGAGGCCGGACGTGATTTCGCCGTGACCGGAAACGACAACATCGCCGAAGCCGCCCTGTGGACGCCCTCCCTCTCCACCGTGGCCACCGACTTCGAGGTCATCGGCCGCGAGGCGGTCGGCATGCTGCTGCAGCGGATCGAGAGCCCGTCCCTGCCGCCCCGGCGCCTGGTCCTTCCGGTCCGGCTTGTGGTCAGGAATTCCAGCGGGGCACACTGACTTCGCCGGAGCGGGCCGTACCGGCCGCCGGGCACCGCCTTGGGTTGGGTCCATCCTGATGTCCACAGCGATCCTGGGGTGGGGGGAATGCTCCCCCGTTTTCATTATTTAGAACGTTCTAATTTTAGCAATCATGAACCCCCGTTTTTTGATGTCAATGGCCCTTTTCGGAATTCGGCCGGCCCTGCCGGCCGCGCTCCCTGAGCGCCGCCGCAGCGGCCTCCAGGAGGGCCCCGGGCCCGAGCGGGCTGCCGGTGGCGCGCACCATCCAAAGGTCCGGGGTGATCCGGCCCAGGCGCTCCCAGTTGCGGAGGTTGCCGGCCAGGTCTCCGGGGCTGCCCAGGAGCTGGACGGCGATCATGCCGCTGATGGCGGCGTCGGGCAGATCGAGGCTCCCGGCCAGGAGGCGCGGATCGGCGGCCAGCCGCGCGCAGCCCGGCCGGCCCAGCACCGGCGCGAAGTAGCGGTCCCAGACGGCACCGGCGCAGGCGGCGACGGCGGGCTCCAGGTCGGCGGCGGTGCAGTCGGGATGCTCGTACAGCCAGTGCCAGACGTCCATGTCCACCAGGGCCGCCCCCGCCAGCCGGTAGGTGCTCCAGAAGGCGTCCAGGACCGCCTCGGGGCTCCCGGGCCGGGACAGCCGGGCCAGGGCGTCGGCGAAGGCGGCCGAGGGCACCGGGATGGCCGGCCCAGGCGCAGGATCGCTCCGGCCGGCGTCCGGGCAAAAGCGGTAGTCCAGGTCCGGCGGTGCCAGCGCGCGGCCCAGGCGGGCCCGGATCAGCCCGGCCGCGCGCGGCGCCAGCGGGGAGCCGCACACCGCCTCCAGCATGCGCCGCGCCCGGTCCTCGGGAAGCTGGCGCTCCTGGTTGAAGCTGCGGGCGATGCGGGTGGGGGCGAGGGGGCAGCAGGGGTCGAGGGCGCGGGCTGCCTGGAAGGTCTGGAGCAGCACCTGGCAGCGGGGCGCCGCCCCGGGGTCGGCCATGGCCCGGCGGCGCTCCGCCGCCGCCGCGGCCTCGGCCTGGTGGACCCGGGGCGGCACCCGCCGGCCGAACCGCTCCGCCAGCCAGGCCTCGGCCCACTGCCGGCCGCTCCACCCGGGGCCGTCGCGCACCCGCTCCTCCAGGGAGGTGAGCGGGAAATTGAGCAGCACGGCGAAGGCCAGCTTGTCCGCGAAGAAGTCTTCGTCGAGGTGGGCGCCGGGGTCCCAGGAGGCGAGGAGTGCGTCGACGGGCAGGTCCCGGCCGCTCCGGCATGCCCGGCCCAGGTCGAGCAGATGCGCGTCCAGGTTGGCCATCAGGCCGTCCACGCGTCCGAACAGCCGATCCAGGGCCCGGGGCTCCCCGGCGAACTGGGCGCGCACGAAGGCCTCGAACTCCCCCGCGCCGCCGTCGCCGGGCTGCCAGAAACGGGCCACCTGGGCCAGCCCGCGCTGGATCCGCGGGCGCTGGCCCGGGCCGTAGCGGGCCGTCAGTTCGCCCTGGAGCAGGCCCATGGAACTGTCCATCCAGGACCCGTGGGCCCGGAGCGGGAGCGCGAGGGCGCACAGCAGGATCAGGATGCCCAGGTGACGCACGGGTGCCTCCCAGGAAAAGGCCTGGATAGTCTACGGGGACCCGTTCCCTTTTGTTCAAAATGAATGCTAAACGCTGTTTTAATGCAGTTGCTGTGAAACACTCATGACGATGGGTTGTAAATGGTTGGGAATGATTCAGCATTTTTAAATGAAGCATAAAATTGATATTTATGGTCGTTTACCCTCTTGCATTGGCTGCGCCCCTCTGTTTGGAAAATCTTCTTGATTCCCAATATTCAACAATCCAACATTGAGAACCAAGTCCCTTTGTAGCGTTCGTGGATATCGATCCCGGTGAGGTGTGGCGCCATGCTGACCCTGAAGAACATGAAGATCTGGAAACGGCTGGCCCTGGGCTTCGGGTCCCTGGCCATGGCCCTGCTGGTGGTCTCCGGCGCGTCCTGGTGGGGGCTGAGGGTGCTGGCCGGCGCCCGGGACGCGGTGCGGCAGGAATTGCACAAGTCGGTGGTCACCCACGAGATGGTCGGTTCCATCGGGGAGATCAACCTGACCATCTGGGAACTGCTCGGGGAAAAGACCCCGATGGGCAGGCAGGCGAAGAAGGACCGGCTGGGCGAACTGCGGGCCCGTTACAAGAAGGCGATCGACGAACTGAAGGCCTCCCCCGATCCGGCCGAGCAGGAACTGCTCGGCCAGATCGAAGCCGCCCTCGCCTCGGGCCGGGCGGTGAACACGCAGGTGGTGGAATGGGCGACCACCGGCAGGGAAGCCGACGCGTCCGAAAAATACCTGGCCGAAGGGGGCCTGATCAAGGAGAAGGTCGAAGCGGCCTGCAACAAGTACCTGGCCTATCGCGACGGCGTCATCCAGGCGGTCTCGCTCAAGGCGGAAGCCGCGCAGGGCCGGGTGGAGTGGGCCGTGGGCGTGCCGCTGCTGGCGGGGCTGGTGCTGGCCGTGCTGCTGGGGTACGCCATCACCCGCATCTACCTGGACGACATCCACCGCCTCCTGGGGGCCACCCGGATGCTCGCCCGGGGGGATTTCTCCTACGATGTGAAAGGCGAAAGCCTGGACCGCAAGGATGAATACGGCGAACTGGCCCGGGCCTACAAGACCATGATCAGCGAGGTCCGGGAAATGCTGCGGGCGCTCACCGCCGGGGTGCAGACCCTGGCCTCCTCCGCCGCCGAACTCTCCGCCTCTTCGGAAGAGATGGCGGCCACCACGGAATCCATCGCCCGGATCACGGAAAGCCAGCGGGCCGGGTCGGAACAGGCCGCGGCGGCGGTGGCGGAGCTTTCCGCCTCCATCGACGAGGTGAGCCGGGGCGCCCAGGGCACCCTGGGGCTGATGGAGCACGCCCTGGACGCCACCCAGCGCGGCGACGAGGCCGGCAACGCCACCCGGGAGGCCATGAAGGGGGTCACCAGCACCGCCGAGCGGATCGCCGTCGCCATCAACGTGATCACCGAGATCGCCAACCAGACCAACCTGCTCTCCCTGAACGCCGCCATCGAGGCGGCCAAGGCCGGCGACCAGGGCAAGGGCTTCGCGGTGGTGGCGGAGGAGGTGCGCAAGCTGGCGGAGCGCAGCGGCACCTCGGCCAAGGACATCGCCCAGCACATCCAGGCCGCGCGCCAGGCGGTGGGCGCGGGCAGCGCCACGGTGGCGACCACGGCCGAGCTGCTCAAGCAGATCCGCTCCAGCCTCGACCAGTTCGCGGTCCAGACCCGGCAGGTGACCTCCGCGACCCTGGAACAGAGCCGGGCCGGGGCCGAAGTGGCGCGCCGGGTGGAGCAGAACGTCCAGGAGACCGCCGCCACCGCCGCCGCCACCGCCCAGATGTCCACCACCACCCACGAGGTCTCCCGCACGGCCGGGGAACTGGCCAGGGTCGCCGACAACCTGCAGTCGATGGTGCAGCGCTTCACGCTCGCATAGCCGTTGTTCCGACCGTCGTGGCTTGGGGTCGGTTTCGGGTTCCGGGTTCCTGCGCCGACCCACTTGTGCGTGATCCGCTTGGAACGTCCTTCGCTTCGCTGCGGGCGATCCAAGCGGTCACGCGGGTCCTTCCCCCCGTGCCGAGTTGATTCGTCGGCGGTTCGTGAAAAATACAATTATTCAGGTTTTTTGAGTGTAAAAAAACCGGGAACATTTTTCGTTGAGTTGCCATTCCGTTCCGTAGGACCGGATGCTCTGCCTTGACCGGCAGGCTGGGATGCCATGAACGAAATGCCGCCCGACTTGTTCCTTCAACGAGCCCCGCCGAAGCCTTTGCGGAGCGGGGAGGGCCCGGGGCCGGATCCGGTGCGGAAAAGACCGTGCTGAAGGGCTGGACCTGGCGGCCCCGGCCACGCAGGCGGGTGGACTTCATCGCCCAGATGGAGGCCACCGAATGCGGAGCGGCCGGACTGGCCATGATCCTGGCCTACCATGGCCACCACGCGCCCCTGCCGGAGGTCCGCCAGGCCTGCGGCGTATCCAGGGATGGCGCCAGCGCGCTGGCGATCATCAGGGCGGCGGGGTCATACGGTCTGGAGGCGCGCGGGGTGCGGGTGGAACTGGATCAGCTGCCTCGCCTGCGGCTGCCGGCGATCCTCCACTGGGATTTCGACCATTTCGTGGTGCTGGAACGGCTGGGCAGGGCCGGGGCCATCCTGGTGGATCCGGCCCATGGGCGGCGCCGGGCGGCCCCGCGGGAGCTGGAGCTGAGCTTCACGGGCGTCGCGCTGGTGTTCCGCCCCGCCGAAGCCTTTGTGCGCCGGCCCAGGACGAGGCCCAGTCTGGCCAAATACCGCGAGGTCTTCCGCGGGAACCTGCCCGGGCTGGTCCAGATCTTCCTCGCCACCCTGGCCCTGGAAGGGGTCGGCCTGGCTTTTCCGGTGGCCAACCAGCTGCTCCTTGACAGGGTCGTCGTGCCCGGGCAGGAACCCTGGCTCTGGGGCCTGGCCCTGGGTCTGGGTTCGGCGGTGCTGGCCAGCGCCGTCCTCGGGCTGGTGCGCGGCTGGGTGGTCCTGGGCCTGCAGCTGGAACTGAACTTCGCGCTCATGGGCCGGTTTCTCGGCCACCTGCTCCGGCTGCCGCTCGGCTTCTTCCTCCAGCGCGATCCGGGCGACCTGGTGCAGCGGGCCCAGAGCAACGCCGAACTGCAGGACCTGCTCGGCACCCGGGCCGTCACCGCATTGCTGGACGGTTTCATGCTGCTGGGCTGCGCCGCGCTGATGATCGCCTACCATCCCATGCTGGCCGGACTGGTCGTCGCCGTCAGCCTGATGGATGCCTTGCTGATGGCGGCGCTCTGGGACCGCAACCGCCAGCTGCTGGCCTCGGGGCTGGCGGCGCGGGGGCGCGAGGGCGCGGCCATGCTCGAGGCGCTTTCCGGGCTGGAGGCGACCAAGGCCGGCGGGGCGGAGGCGCGGATGGTGCGACGCTGGGCCCACCGGATGACGGTGCGCGTCAACAACGGACTGGAACTCCAACGCCTGGTCCGGGTTTCGGGTGCGTTCCTGGGCCTGTTCCAGGGCGTCTCCGGCCTCCTCGTGTTCGCCGTGGGGGGGCGGGAGGTCCTGGCCAACCGGATGACCCTGGGCACCTTCGTGGGCTTCCTGACCCTCCAGGGCCTGTTCACGGCGCCCCTGGGCTCCCTCATGGGCGCGGTGCTCCAGTTCCAGTCCCTGGGCACGCACCTGAGGCGCCTGGATGACGTGCTGGAAACCGGGGTCGAACCCTCGGGAGCGTGTGATCCCGGCCGGCTCAAGGGAGCCATCGAGCTTGAGGACGTGACTTACCGCCATGGCCCGGGGGGCGCCCCGGTCCTCCGCGGCATCACCGTCCGCATCGCGCCGGGCGAGAAGGTGGCCCTGGTCGGGCCGACCGGGGCCGGCAAGTCGACCCTGGCGCGGCTGCTCCTCGGCCTGCACCTTCCGGACCAGGGGACGGTCCGCTTCGACGGCCGGGACCTCAGGCAGCTGGACCTGGCTGCGGTGCGCAACCAGGTCGGGGCGGTCATGCAGGAGACCTTCCTGTTCGACGACACGGTCCGGGCCAACCTCGCCCTGCACGACGACGGGCTGTCCCGGGAACGGCTCCTGTGGGCCGCGCGCATGGCCTGCGTCGAGGACGTCATCGCCAGCCTGCCCCAGGGATTGAACAGCCGGGTGGGCGAGAACGGCAGCCTGCTGTCCGGCGGCCAGCGCCAGCGCCTGAGCCTGGCCAGGGCCATGGCCCACGATCCGGCCATCCTGCTCCTGGACGAGGCCACCAGTTCCCTCGACCTGGAGACCGAGGCCCGGGTCCATGCCAACCTGGCCCGGCTCGGGTGCACCCGGATCGTCATCGCCCACCGGATGGCCACGGTGCGGGATGCCGACCGGATCCTGGTGCTCCAGGACGGGACGATCGTCCAGGAAGGAACGTTCCCGGACCTCAGGGAGCGTCCCGGGCTGTTTCGCGAACTGCTCTCGGCGGCGGGGCCGGGACATGCCTGAACCCGCCCCGTTTTCCGGTTTCCCCGCCATTGAAGCGCTCTGGCGCCTGCTGGGCAGGCTGGGTCATGAAGAGGGCTTTCAGGCATTCAAGGATGGCCGCTGGGCTGGCCCCGAGCCCGAGCAGATGGCCGAAGCCCTGGAAGAGCTGGGCATCCAGGGCCGTGCCGCGCTGCTTCAGGGCCGGGACCTCCACTTCCTGGAGTGCCCCACGCTGGTCGAGCTGCGGGACGGAACCTGGGCCCTCCTGCTCGGCTTCCGGAAAGGCCGGTTCGAGCTGGAAACGCCCGGGGGCATCCTCCACCTGCGCCAGGAGGCCCTGGCCGACCGGATCTCCCGCAGGGCCCTGGATCTCTCGCCCGCGCTCCCCCCGGGCGCCACCCTCTGGGCGCGCCTGAAGCCGCTGTTCCTGGCCCGGCCGAAAGAGCTGACGCAGGTCGCCGCGGCGCTGCTGATGCTGCAGGGCATGGCCCTGGCCACCCCCGCCGTCACGGCCCTCGTCATGGACCGGGCCCTGCCGGACGGGGCCGGCTCGCTCCTGGGCCTGGTGGTGGCCGGGATGTTCCTGGCCACGGTCCACCAGGTCTGGATCGACTGGATCCAGGAGCGGGTGCTGCTCTTCTTCGCCACCCGGGTGAACGTTTGCGCCGAACGGGGCTTCCTGGAGCATGCCTTGCGCTGCCCGTTCCCCTTCCTGCAAACCCGCACCCTGGGCGAACTCATGCAGGCCTTCGGCGGCTTCGGGGCGGCCCGGGACCTCCTGCCCGCCAAGACAGTGGGCGCCTTCCTCAGTGGAGCCCTGGGGTTCATTTATCTGGCGGTGATGTTCGCCATGTTGCCGGGCCCCACCCTGGTGATCGTCCTGGTCACCGCGTTTTTGGCCCTGATGACCGTCGCCGTGGGGCGCATCGAGGCGAGGCTCCAGGCCAGGCAGGTGGAGGCGGCGAGCCGGGAACACGGGCTCCTGGTCGAACTGGTGGCCGGCATCGGCACCCTCAAGGGGGCCGGGGCGGAGGGCAAGGCCCTGGGCCGCTGGCGCGGGCGTTGCCGGGCCGTGCTGGCCCTGGAATTGGCGCGGGGCCGGATCAACCTCGCTTCGGGACTGGCCATGGGCATGGTGAGCCAGGGCCTCGCCATCGGCCTGTTCACCTATGGCGGCTGGCACCTGCTGGACGGGAGCCTGAAGGTCGGGAGGCTGTTCGCCTACCTCCAGCTCAGCACCGGTTTCACCAGTTCCTTCATGGCCCTGGTGCAGACCGGCCTGGCGCTCATGGTCCTGCGGCCCCAGTTGGCCAGGGCCCAGGAAATCCTTTCCCAGGAACCCGAGCGCCCAAGGCGGCAACCCCCCGCCCCGTCACCGGTGCCGGCGCTGCTGGAGGGCGTCTGGTTCCGCTACAGCGCCGCCGCCCCGTGGGTGCTCCAGGGTTACGACCTGCGGGTCGAGCCCGGCCGGAAGGTGACCCTGGCGGGGCCTTCCGGATTCGGCAAGACGACGGTGCTCCGGCTGCTCGCGGGCCTCTACGTGCCGGAAAAGGGCAAGGTCCTCGTGGCGGGGCGCGAACCCAGGGAGGTCCGCCACAACCTGCTCTACCTCCCCCAGTTCGTTCGGATCTTCGGCGGCTCGATCCTGGATAACCTGCGGATCTTCTCCAACGGCGCGCCCATGGAGAAACTCATGGAGATGTCCGGCACGACCGGGCTGCAGGCGCTGGCGGACACCCTGCCCATGGGCTACCGCACCCTGCTTCCGCCTGGCGGCAGGAACCTGTCCGGCGGCCAGCGCCAACTGATCGCCCTGACCGGCGCCCTGGCTTCAGGCCGCCCGCTGCTGCTGCTGGACGAAGCCATGGCCAACCTGGACGCGCGGCGTGCCGCCCCGCTGCAGGCGATCCTGGATGCGGGACCCTGGACCCTGGTGGCGGCGAGCCATGCCGCGGTCCAAGCCGATGGGATCGAACCGCCGCATTCGTCGACAGGGGGCAGGGATTTGGACTGAACGCCAAGCTTCCGAACCCATCCCTAACGTGAAACCGGAGGCTCTGCCAAACCTCCCCCTTGCTGCGAGGGGTGCAAACGGGGCGGCACATGGATGTCCACGACTTTCCCTTTCCTTCGGACCGTCCACGTTTCCCCCTTGCTTTGGACGGTCCACTCCTGAATGGTCCTGCGAGTCAGTGCCTTTCCCTTTAGCGGGCCGACCCTGAGGATTTCATCGCCTTCCCGGGCTTCCTCAAGGACGCTTCCCTGTTTGACCAGGAGCACCCGCAATCTTGGTCCTGCTCCGGAACGATCCCAATATAACGGGAGACGCCAACCTGTATCACGCTCGAACTGGAGTTTGTTATCAGGCCCTGGCTCAAAGGTCACTGTGTCTTCGATGAAATCAAAACAGGTGGGCGCCGCTGACCAGATTTCAAGGCCAATGTAACCTGTGTTTCCGATTTCCTGGAAGTGGACTGGAATCTCCCACCATGCCCCGGAACCCGCCTCTACCTTGGGGATGTCGACAATGGTTCCAGTATTTTTCCTCAGGGATTGATTAAGGAGCACCGAAGCCTTGCCTTGACTCTGGGGTCGGAAACCCGCCGGCATTCCAAGTCCATCCGCAACATTCGTCGCCAGGGTGCAGGAAACCTCCCTGCCATTGATCTTGAGCGTCACCACTGGGATCTTAGTCTGATCAAAGGAGATGGGAAGGGCAACTCCCTGTGTGGAGGGTTTCTGCCACCATCCCAGGCGCCTCCCCTTCAGGTCAAGTATGAACCGGGTATCTCTAAGGAAATTCATGCCCAAAATGCCGTCCACAGGGGCATCCTGCATTCTCCCCGTATTTTCTTTGAGATCCATCAGGATGGCTGGGAGTTCATCTTTTGTTATTCCAGCTACTTCCATTCGTTTTATCATCACCATGGGAGAAATGATAGATTTGCCAAAGATATCCATACCTTTCACGGCACCTTCTTCACTCCAATAGAAATCGCTCGGGATAGAGCGGTCCAGAATCGTCAATGAAGTAGATGTATTCAGAAGGAATCGGAAAGGACTTGATTTTTTAAGGTCTTTCATTGGAAATAGTGTAATATTTAGGATCGGATTACCATCTTCATCAATTTCTAGCTCAGACGTTGATAGCGCTTGTCGCTCCTCAGCAAAGGCTCCTCCACAACTAATTAATAAAACAAATACATATATTCTTAAACCTGGGATCATGCCCACCTCCTAGGAAGATTCATTTCCCAAGTGCACCCCTGCGAAAGAAGGTTTCAGAGTAGGGTCTATAAATTTTTTAAACTGCTATAATAATAATATTTTTATTAACTTTATGGGTTGACGATTACGGATCCAGGAACGAAATATGGGTTGCTCAACATGAGCACTTTTCTGTAAAGGAGACAACATGAAAAGGCGGACCTCGGATAACATGTTTGAAATTGGTGCAATGATACCGGATAAACAACTTGAATTTATTTCTGGGGGGATGAAGCAAGCTTCTCCTTCGGGCCCCATGCCGGGTAATAGGGAATTAATATTACCCAAGATCGACCAAGCGTTTCTTCGCGAACATCCACTTATTCAATGTCCGGCGACGACATTCAACCCAGGCTCCATGTCATCCGCTCCATTTCCGATCCGGGTCCAGGGATCGGGTTCAGGAGACTCTATGAGTATTTCTACGAAAGTTGATGATGGATCCAAAAATGTTGGTATTTTAGCTAATAATTGTAATGGCAGAACCAGGTATTCTGTGCAGATAGGATTCAAATTTTAAATGTGACAGCCGTCTCAGCTACGGGTCCCACCCAACGCCAAGGGCGTATGCGCCCTTGGCGATCCAAAGACCTCCATCGGTGATCGTCACGGCTAGGCTGTCAAACCCTATCGCCCATGGCTGTGGCCCTTTGTCTGTGCCTTTCCGGGTCTGGCCTTGAAGGATACCCGGGACCTTTTTTCATCGATCCGACAGAATTCCCTTGCACTGCCCCGCTGGTGGTCACGATCTGTTGTGAGGGAATGCTCGGTTCGGCGCAAACAGGACCTTCAGGGAAATAACGACCAACATGGCATAAAGCGTTTCCCGTAAGAAGGGACCTGGCACAGGGATCCACCCGCGAAACGGTATTCAAGTTGGTGGGTATCGGACTCTGCCCGAGTGGGGGCATGGGGTCCATGCAATGGTCCATTCCACCCAGGAGAGCGCCACCGACCGCTGCTGCGGCCGGGTTTCCTGCCGCGGCTCCGGTCAAGACGCCCATGACCGCGCCCTTGGCCAAAGCCCTCCCCAGACCCTCAGTTACCGGGGGCTGCTGGGGGACCGGTGGTTTCGTCGTGAATGTTTCGGGAGCGAACGGCCTGTTGACGAACGGTCCGAACATGCCGCCCCGGACAGTCGCCAGCTGGACATCCGGGATAAAAGGAATGCCGAAGTAGCTTGGAGTCATGAATCACCTCCGTGGATTGGGCTTCTTGAAAGCCCAGGGTTGTATTCCACAACGTGCCCAGAGGGTGGATCCGGGTTCCCCCCGACTTCAATTGGCCCGCAGGCCGATTTGGGCCATCCTTAGATCCCATGGAGAACCCCCTCCCCGACCACCTCGGCGATTGGCTGGAAGCCGGGCGGCCGGTTCGAGCCGATGCCGTTCTGACCAGGAGACTGCCATGACGCCCGAGGTGCGATGCCGGGACTACCGGCCGGATGACTTCCCGGCCATCGAGGATCTGTGGCGGGCCACCGGGATCGGCCACCCCGCGCGCGGCGACGACCCGGCAGCGGTGGCGCGGACCCTGGCCCTGGGCGGGCGCCTGCTGGTCATGGAGGAGCCGGCCGGGGCGATCGCCGGCGCGGCCTGGATCACCTGCGACGGCCGCAGGCTCTACCTGCACCACTTCGCCATCCGGCCGGACCTCCAGGGCCGCGGCCTGGGCCGGGCGCTCCTGGCCGAGGTGCTGGCGGTCGCCCGCGGCATCGGCCTCCAGCTGAAGCTGGAGGTGTACAAAGGCAACGCCCGGGCGCGGGAACTCTACCGGCGCAACGGGTTCGCGGCGGTGGGCGAACTGGACGTCCTGATCATCCGCGACTATGCTTCGGCGGCCCCGGTGGCCCCGGTGGCCCCGGCGACGTAGGGCTTGAACTCCATGTCGGTGCCCAGGATGTGGTTGGCGAACCAGTCCTGGATCAGGCACAGCAGTTCGTCCGCCTTCACCGCGCCGGGATCCAGCCGGTAGCGCCGCTGCAGGTCCAGCATCTTCTCCCGGAACAGGCGGTGGGTCTCGCGGTGCGAATCGAAGTCGGGGTAGCCGGCCTTCTCCATCAGCCTTTCCTCGGATTCGAAATGCATGATGGTGTAGTCCACCAGGAAGGCGATGCGGTCCTCCATGTTGGGCGGGATGTCCTGGGCCAGGACGGTGCGGAACTCGTCCACCATCTGGAAGAAGATGTGGTGGTAGGCGTCCACCAGGGGATTGCCCACGGTGTACTTCTCAGTCCACTCCACAAATTCCATCTGCGCTCCCGGCGTACCTGCACTCCAAAGTGTGGGCATGCGCCCGCGTCCCGTCAACCGGCGCCCATCCGCTCAATCGGCTTTCTTGCGCGCCTTGCCGGTGATCCGGTGGATGTCGATGCGCAGCACGGCGGTGCGCGCGAAGTCGCGCTCCAGTTCCTTCAGGCCGTTCTCCATGTGCTCGGGGGCGAACCGGTGCAGCAGGGCCATGAGGCCCCGGCGCTTCTCGTCGGGTTCGCTGACCTGGGCGGCCCGGCCGAACACCACGGCGCTGCGGTAGTTGGTGCTCAGCTCGGCCGGCACCACCTCCCGGGCGGCCACCACGCAGTATGAGACGAGGTCGCAATGGGCCAGGTTCTCCAGCTTGTGCCCGGTCAGGGCGGAGTGCAGGTACAGCGCGCCGTCGGCCAGCACGTGGTTCATGGGCACGGCGTAGGGGTAGCCGTCCTCGCCGATGGTGGCCAGCACGCCGTCCCCGGCTTCGCGCAGGACGGCGTAGGCCTCCTCCTCCCCCAGTTCCCGGTCCTGGCGGCGCATCTCGTGGCTCATCCCAGCGGCTCCTCATGGGCGCAGGCGGGGCAGAGCAGCACCGTGACCGGATCCTTGCCCCTGGGCTTGCGGGTCTTCTCGACCATGTACTTGCCCTTGCAGGCGGGGCAGGAGCGGGGCACCGGCTTGTCCCAGGCGGTGAAGTCGCACTTGGGGTAGTTGGTGCAGCCGTAGAAGATCTTGCCGAACCGGGTCTTGCGCGGGCTCAGGTCGCCGCCGCACTTGGGGCAGGGCACGCCCAGGATCTCCTTCTTGACGGTCTTGCACTTGGGGTAGTCGACGCAGCAGACGAACTCGCCGTAGCGGCCGTGGCGCTTGACGAAGTGCTTGCCGCAGGTGGGGCACTTCTCGTCCAGGGCGACGTCGGCGGGCACCGGGATGCCCTTGGGGTCGGCCTTGCGGATGCCCTTGCAGCCGGGGTAGTTGGGGCAGGCCCAGAAGGGCCCGAACTGGCCCTTGCGCAGCAGCATGGGGGTGGCGCCGCAGAGCGGGCACTCCGGCGCGTCCTCGGGCTCCTCCATCTGCTCCGGCTCCTCGGTGTGGTCGCACTCGGGGTAGCGCGAGCAGCCCAGGAACAGGCCGTTCTTGCCGATGCGCTTGAGCATGGGCGCGCCGCACTTCTTGCATTCCTTGTCGGTGGCGATGCCGGCCTTGAGGTTGGCCATGTCGGTGCCGGCCCGCAGCCAGCAGCTTCTCGAAGGGGCCGTAGAAGTTCTTCATCGCCTTCAGGAAGGTCAGGTCGCCGCCCTCGATGCGGTCCAGCTCGCCTTCCAGGCCCGAGGTGTAGGTGGGCTCCATCAGTTCCCGGAAGCCCTGCACCAGCAGGTCGGTCACCACGCAGCCCAGCTCGGTGGGCTTGAAGCGGCCTTCCAGCTTCTTCACGTAGTCCCGGTCCTGGATGGTGGCGATGATGCTGGCGTAGGTGGAGGGCCGGCCGATGCCGTCCTCCTCCAGCTCCTTGACCAGGGTGGCTTCGGAGAACCGCGCGGGCGGCTTGGTGAACTGCTGGTCGGTCTCCAGGTTCTCCAGGCTCAGGGGCATGCCCACCTTGAGCGGCGGCAGGCCGACGCTCTCCTCGGCCTCCTCGTCGGCGCCGGTGGCGTCCGTGATCTCCTCGGCCTTCTGCTCCTCGGTCTCGGTGCGGTACACCGCGAGCCAGCCCGGGAACCGCTCGATCTCGCCCTTGGCCTGGAACACCGCCTCCTCCTTGTCGCGCGAGGGTCGCGGCCGATTCCACCACGGTCTCGTCGATCCGGGCGGCCTCCATCTGGGAGGCCACGGTGCGCCGCCAGATCAGCGCGTAGAGCCGGAACTGGTCGGGCTCCAGGCGGTTCTTGAGGCTTTCCGGGGTGCGGGTGATGTCCGTCGGGCGGATCGCCTCGTGGGCGTCCTGGGCGGCCGCCTTGCCCTTGTAGATGCGGGCCTTGGCCGGCAGGTAGTCCTTGCCGTAGTGCTTGCTCGACGTAGGCGCGGATCGCGTCGACCGCCTCCGGGGCGAGCCGGGGCGAATCGGTGCGCATGTAGGTGATGAGGCCCACCGGGCCTTCGCCGAAATCCACGCCCTCGTAGAGGCGCTGGGCGTTCTGCATGGTGCGGGTGACGCTCATGCGCAGCTTCTGGGCGGACTTCCTGCTGCAGCTTGGCGGTGGTGAAGGGGGCGGCCGGGTTGCGCTTCTTCTCCTTGGTCTCCAGGGCGGTGACCTTCCAGGCGGCCTTGAGGATCTGGTCGCGCAGGCCGTGGGCCTCGGCTTCGCTGCCGATCCGCTGCCGGGTCTCCTTGTTGCCCAGCTGGAGCGGGGCGCCGTCGATCCGGGTCAGCTTCATCCAGAACTGGGGCGGCAGCTTGGCCGCGAACCGGCCCTTCAGCACCCAGTACTCCACCGGGTTGAAGGCCTGGATCTCCCGCTCGCGGTCGACGATCAGGCGCACCGTCACGCTCTGCACCCGTCCGGCGCTGAGGCCGCGGCGCACCTTGTCCCAGAGCACCTGGGACACCTTGTAGCCCACCAGCCGGTCCAGCACCCGCCGGGCGCGCTGGGCGTCCACCAGCTTGCGGTTGATCGACGGTGGGCGCGGCCATGGCCTTGGCGATCCCGGCCGGGGTGATCTCGTTGAACAGCACCCGGCTCACCGGCATGGTCTTGGGCGGCTTGATGGCCTCCAGCAGGTGCCAGGAGATGGCCTCCCCCTCCCGGTCAGGGTCGGTCGCCAGGATGATCTCGGTGGCGCTTCTTGGCGGCGGCCTTCAGTTCGCCCACCACCTTGGCCTTGCTGGCCGGGATCTCGTATTCCTCCTGGAAGCCGTTCTCGATGTCCACCCCCAGCTTCTTGGGGAGATCCCGGATATGGCCCACGCTGGCCTTCACCGTGTACCCCTTCCCGAGGTATTTGGTGATGGTTTTCGCCTTGGACGGACTTTCGACGATCACGAGCTTGGTCAAGTGAGACTCCAACCTGGGATGATGGGGTCTTTCATGGGGCGTTTGTCAAGTCCCATCGTAAAAACCTGATATCTTCCAGAAGATCTTGTGCGCTTAGGCATACCTTCGCCGCCCCTTCCCGGATCAGCCGGTTGGGCCCTTCCGCCAGGGGATCCTCGGGCGCGCCCGGGCAGGCCCACAGCTCCTTGCCCAGGTCCAGCGCCAGTTTGGCCGTGACCAGGGAGCCCGAGGCATAGCGGGCCGCCACCAGCGCCACCCCCTGGACCCAGGCGGCCAGGATCAGGTTGCGCCGGGGGAAGTGCCACTTGAGCGGGCGCGCCTCGGGCGGGAAGGGGGTGAGCACGCCGCCCCCGGCGGCCACGATCCGGTCCATCAGCCCGGCGTGCTCGGGCGGGTAGGGGTGGTCCAGGCCCGAGCCCATGATGCCCCAGGTGGCCCCGGCCTCCAGCGCGCCCCGGTGGGCGGCGCCGTCGATGCCCCGGGCCAGCCCCGAAAGCACCGCCACGCCCGCCCCGGTCAGGCTCCGGGCCCAGGCGCGGGCCCGCTCCAGGGCCGGCCGGGCGCCCTCCGGCTGCCCACCATGGCCAGGCGCGGCCCGGCCGGGGGCAGGGTGCCGCGCACCCACAGGGCCACCGGGTAGGGCAGCGGCGCCAGGAGGCGGTCCGCCTCCGGATCCCCGGGCAGCAGCAGGCGGGCCCCGCGCCGGGCGGCCTCGGCCCGGTGGCGCTCCAGGTCCCGCGCCAGCCGCTCCAGGTCGCTGCGCCAGGCGTCCGGCAGCGCCGGCTCCAGACCGGCCTGGAGGCTGGCCCAGAGTTCGGCCTTCTGGCGTTCGGGCCAGGGCAGGAGGGTGAAGGCCAGGGCCCAGGGGGCAGGATCCACGGGCGCTCCGTGAGGAGCCCGCAACATGGTCGATCCGCACAGCCGGCGCAACCGGGAATATGTCCTTGCCTTCCCGGCCGGTTTTGCTAGACTGGATCTTCTTTGGCCCCTGAGCCGTAGTCGAATTCGTGAGGTTCCCATGTCCCGTCAGTGCGAAGTCTGTGGAAAGAAGCCCCAGTTCGGGCACAACGTTTCCCACGCCAACAACATCACGCTCCGCCGCTGGAATCCGAATCTCCAGCGCGTGCGCGCCCTGGTGAACGGCGTCGCCCAAGCGCATCCGCGTCTGCACCTCCTGCATCCAGGCCGGCAAGGTCACCAAGAACGTCTGATTCCGGCCTGAAGCCGGGACGATGCGGCCCCCCGTCAGGGGGGCCGCTTTTCGCGTTCCCGGCGGTAAGCTGAACGGATGGGGGGAAATCACTTGATCCTGGGACTGGACACCACCACCGAACGCCTCCACCTGGCCCTCGCCGGTCCGGGCGGGGCCGACCTGGACCCGCTGGGTGGACGGCGGCGCCGGGCCGGAGCCACAGCGCGACCCTGCTGCCGGCCCTGGAGGCCTGCTGGCCGAGGCCGGGGCCGCCCCGGCGGACCTGTCCGGCGTGGTCGCCTGCGTGGGCCCGGGCGGCTTCACCGCCCTGCGCATCGGCGTGGCCACGGCCGAGGGCCTGGCCCTCACCGGGCTGCCCACCTGGGGCTTCTCCGCCTTCGAGCTGCAGGGCCGAGAGCCCTGCGCCAGGCCGGTCATCCCGGGCCCGGTCTGGATCATCCTGGACGGCCAGCGCCAGGAGGCCTTCCTGCAGCGTTGGGACGACGGTCCGCGTGACGCCGGCCCTGAAGCACCCCCTGGCCGGGCTGGACGCAGCGGGTGGGGGACGGCGCCTGGTGGGCGCCCGAATCCTTCCGGCCGCGGGTCGTCCCACCTGCCCCGCCCGGCCCTGGCCCTGGCAGCCGAAGCCGAGGCCACCCTGGCGGGGCTGGCCGCCCTGTGCCGCGAACGCCCCCTGGGGCCGGCCGAATCGCCCCTGGTGCCCTTCTACCTGCGCGAGACCGACGCCGAAGTGAATTTCCCGGAGGCTTCGGCGCACCTGTCCGAAGCGCTGCGCCGGGGCGTGGCCCGGTGAGCGGGTCCACCCACCTGGGCCCGGGATCCCGGGTGCCGGCCTGGGTGGAGGCCATCGACCGGGCCTGTTTCGGCGACGCCTGGGGCCCGCTGGACGAAAACGAGCACATCTGGGCGGTCCGTTCCATCGGCGTTCGCCCGCTGGCGCGTCATCCCAGAAGTGCGGGAGGCCGAGCTGCTGCGCCTCGGCGGTGGCTCCGGAAGAGCGCCGGGACGGCCACGGGCGCCGCCTGCTCCGGCTTTCCCAGGCCCGGCTTGCCCTGGCCGGGGTGGAAGTGCTGCACCTGGAGGTCCGGGTCTCCAACCGGGCCGCCCGCGCCCTCTACGAGAGCGAGGGCTGGGTCTACCAGGGCGAGCGCAAGGGCTACTACCGCGACGGCGAATCCGCCGCGCTGTACACCCGCGGTCAGACCTCGTAGGACCCGGGGCCGCTGAGCAGGACCTTGCCCAGGTTGGGGATGCAGAGGCTCTCGTTCCGGGTCAGCACGTAGTCCCTGGTGTCGCCCTCGAGGGTCACCCAGAGGGTGCCGGAGGTGCAGCGCACCCGGCTGCCGCCGAGGCCCTTGAGCACCGCGGTGCGGCCCCTGCCCAGGATTCCGGAGCGGTTCGCGCTGGCTTTTCCGATCAGTCCGAAGGTCATGAGCTTGATGGTCTGGGTGGTCATGGCTTGCTCCTTGTGGTGTTGGAGGCCTGGTGTCCGCCTCCACACATGAATATAGGATCCGGAGGATAGGCATAACAGTGGTAGTAGATCAAAATTATGACCATAACAGTTTAAAAACAATTTGACTGTTGTGCCAGTTATCGGGTCAACTGTACCTGAAAACACCCCCTGGAGCGTCCCCATGCGCGACCCCCGGAAAGTGCCCCTCTACGAGCGGTTCGCCCAGGACCTGGAAGACCAGGTCCGCTCCGGCACCTTTCCGGTGGGCGCGCGCATCCCCTCCATCCGCGAGGCCAGCGTGCAGCAGGGGATCAGCTTTTCCACTGTGCTGCAGGCCTACCACCTGCTGGAGAACCGCGGGGTGATCGAGGCGCGGCCGCAGTCCGGCTATTACGTCAAGCCCCAGTCGAAGCTGCGCCTGCCCGAGCCGGATTTCCACGCGGTGCAGGGGGACCCGGCCAAGGTGAGCATCGACGAGGTGTCCATGCGCCTCATCCACGACAATTTCCGGCTGGACTACGCCCAGTTCGGGGTCGCCTCGCCCAACCCGGACCTGCTGCCCACCCAGAAGCTGAACCGGATCCTGGCCGACCTGGCCCGCGACGGCAAGATCTCCCACGACCTGGTCAGCGCGGTGCCGGGCAGCGAGCCGCTGCGGATTCAGGTGGCCCAGCGCGCCTTCAGCTACGGCTGCGAGATCGCGCCGGACGAGATCGTCGTCACCGCCGGCTGCACCGAGGCCATGAACCTCTGCCTCCAGGCGGTCTGCCAGCCCGGGGACCTGGTGGCGATCGAGTCGCCCACCTACTTCGGCATCGTCCTGGCGCTGGAGGCCCAGCACCTGCGGGTGCTGGAGATCCCCTCCCACCCGCGCACCGGCCTGAGCCTGCCGGCCCTGAAGTTCGCCCTGGAGAACCACCCGGTCAAGGCCGTGCTGTCGGTGCCGAACTTCACCAATCCCACCGGCGCCATGATCCCTGACGAGGACAAGGCCGAACTGGTCAGGCTGCTGGCCCGCAACGGGGTGCCGCTGATCGAGAACGACATCAGCGGCGAGCTCTACTTCGGCGAGCGCCGGCCCCGGGTCTGCAAGAGCTACGACCGGGAGGGCCTGGTGCTGCTGTGCTCCTCGTTCTCCAAGGACGTCTCGGCCGGGTTCCGGGTGGGCTGGTGCGCCCCGGGGAAGTTCTACCGGGAGGTGGAGTCCAGGAAGTACGCCTTCAACGTGCGCACCTCCCTCCTGCCCCAGCTGGCCATCGCCCGGTTCCTGGAAAGCGGCGGCTACGACCACCACCTGAGGAAGATCCGCCGGGCCTACGCCGACAAGATCGCCTCCATGTCCGAGGCGATCCTCGCCCATTTCCCCGAAGGCACCCGCATCACCGAGCCGGGCGGCGGCTTCGTGCTCTGGGTGCAGCTGCCCGGCGGGCTCGACTCGGTGCAGCTCTACCAGGAGGCCCTGAAGGCGTTCATCGCCATCGCCCCCGGCTACCTGTTCTCGCCCGCGCACAAGTTCGACGATTTCATCCGCCTCAACGCCTCCTGCTGGTCGGATAAATCGGAACGGGACCTCCAGCGCCTGGGCATGGTGGTAAAACGGCTGTTGAGCGGGAGGCGCTGATGCCCACATGGAATCCGGGACTGTACCTGAAATTCGGCGCCGAGCGCACCCGGCCCTCGCTGGACCTGTGCGCGCGGGTGCCGGGCGTCGCCCCGGCGCATCCTGGACCTGGGCTGCGGCCCGGGCAACAGCACCGCCGTGCTGCGCGGGCGCTGGCCCGGGGCCGAGCTGGCCGGGCTGGACAGCTCCCCGGAGATGGTCGCCCAGGCCCGCGCCGGGCACCCCGGCGGCACCTGGATCCTGGCCGACGCGACGCGCTGGCGGCCGGAGCGTCCCTACGACCTGGTGTTCTCCAACGCCGTGCTGCAATGGCTGCCCGACCACGCGCGGCTGATCCCCGGCCTCATGGACTGGATCGCGCCCGGCGGCTGCCTGGCGGTGCAGATGCCGGCCGCCGGCACCGTCCTGCGTGAAACCATGGCCGACGTGGCCGGGAGCGCCCGCTGGCGGCAGGCCCTGGCCGGGGCGGAAGGCGCCCTCAACTTCCATCCCGCCCCGTTCTACTACGACCTGCTGGCCCCGCCGGGTGGACCTGTGGGAGACCGTGTACTACCATTCGATGGCGTCCCATCAGGCCCTGGTGGAGTGGTACGAGGGCACCGGCATGAGGCCGTTCCTGGAGCGGCTGCCGGACGAGGCCGCCCGGGCCGCGTTCAAGGCCGATGTGCTGGAGGCGGTGCGCGGCGTCTTCGCGCCGGCCGCCGACGGGCGGGTGGTGATGCCGTTCAGGCGGCTGTTTTTCGTGGCGTGGAAGGACTGACCTATTCCACTCCTTGCGGATCCGGCCGTTCAGGCAGCATCATGGTGGGGAAAGGTCGTAAATGGTCGGTCCCGAAGCCATCCAGGCCCTGTGCGAAGGGATTGTCAAAGGGTTCTCCCCTGAAAAGGTGGTTCTCTTCGGATCGTACGCCTATGGCCAGCCTGGTGAGGGTTCCGATGTCGACCTGCTCGTCATCATGCCCGTCAATGGGAAGGCACCCCGCCTTGCCGCAGCCATGATGGCCCAGCTGCGCCCGCCGTTCCCGGTCGACATCCTCGTGAGGGATCCGGAAATCATTAAGTACCCGGCTGCACCTTGGTGATCCTTTCCTTTGTGATGTCATGGAACGGGGCAGGGTCCTTTATGCAACCCCTTAGTTCCGAGTGGGTGCAGAAGGCGGAAGGGGACTTCGCCACGGCTGAGCGCGAATTGAGGGCCCGCAGATCGCCGAACCTGGACGCTCATCATGCCCGGGCCTCCCTCGGGCTGCCTGAAGCTGTCCCCTGATCATGGCCTCCAAGGGAAAGCGCAATCCCGAATTGAACCGCCTCTATTTCGCGGTCGGCCTGGGCGTGCTGATCTGGGTGATCTTCCGCTGCTACCGGCTCCTGTCGGCCCAGGTGGAATCGGGCATCGACGCCCCCAGCCGCTGGGCCCTGCTGGCCCTGGGCCTGGCCAACGTGCTGGCCATCGGCACCCTGCTGTTCATCGTCGCGCGCAGCCTGGCCAAGCTCTACTTCGAGCGGCGCAGCGGCATCCTGGGGGCGCGCATCCGCACCCGGCTGGTGGTGGCGCTGTTCCTGGTGGGCCTGGTGCCCAGCCTGATGCTGTTCCTCATCGGCCGCACCTTCATCCGCAAGAACGTCGACCGCTGGTTCCTGCCCGACACCCAGCAGGTGATCCAGGACGGCCGGCGGATGGCGGAGGCCTACCGCGCCCAGCTCGACCTGCGCCTGCGCAACGCGGCCCGGCACATTCCGCCCGGATCCGCGCAGGACCTGGACCAGCTGCGCGCGCGACACTGGATTTCGACCTGGTGGCCCGGGCCCGGCCCGGGCGCGGCGCCCGAGGTGGCGGTCGGCCCTGAACCTGGTCGCGCCCAAGCTGGAGCCGCTGCCCGCCGGGAGCGAGATCCGGGCCACGGACGGCGGGGAGTGGCACCTGGACATCGGCCCTCCCGATGCCGCCGGCGGCCGGGTGGTGCTGGGCGTGTTCGTGCCCCGGGAGACCCTGGACGGGATGGTCCACCTGGAGCGCCGCTACCAGGAGGCGTTCCAGATCTCCACCGGGCGCGAGACCCTGGAGACCCTGCCCCAGAGCACCTTCCTGTTCCTCACCCTGCTCACCCTGTTCGCCGCCGTGTGGACCGGGCCTGGCCATCTCCCGCACCATCGCCGAGCCCGTGCGCGCCCTGGCGCAGGGCCGCCCAGCGGGTGGGCCAGGGCGACCTGGAGGTGTCGCTGCCGGAGGAGGGCGAGGACGAACTGGCCCTGCTGTCCCGCAGCTTCAACGCCATGACCCGGGACCTGCTGCAGAACCGCTCCGCCATCGAGGCCCAGGCCGAGCGCCTGGAACGCCAGCGGGCCTACCTGGGCCAGCTGCTGGAGGCCCTGCCGGTGGGCATCCTCAGCTGGCAGGTGGGCGGCACCCTGCGCACCTTCAACTCGGTGGCCCGGCGCTGGTTCGGGGTGGACGCCTGGGACCCTTCGGGCAACGCCTGGGAGGAACTGTCGCGCCAGCCCGGCAGCGGGCGGCTGCCGGACCTGGTGCTGCGGGTGCGCGAAACCGGGCGGCCGGCCACCGAGGAGCTGCGCATCGGCGGCGAAGGGCGAAGGGCGGCCGATCCGGGCGGTGGTGATCCCGCTCACCGGCGGCGGCGAACTGGCGGTGCTGGAGGACCTCTCCCTGCTGGCCCAGGCCGAGAAGCGGGCCGCGTGGCAGGAAGCGGCCCGGCGCATGGCCCACGAAGTGAAGAACCCGCTCACCCCGATCAAGCTCACCACCCAGCGCCTGCTGCGCCGGAGCCGGGAAGGCCGGCTGGACCCGCAGACCGTGGCCGAGGGGGCCGAGACCATCCTGGCCGAGGTGGCCAGCCTCACCCGGCTGGTGGACAGCTTCTCGCGCTTCGCCAAGCTGCCCGCGCCCCAGCCGCACGAACTGGACGCGGTGGAACTGGTGCGCCAGACCATGGCCCTGTTCGTGCCCACCCACGCCCGCATCGCGTGGGAGCTGGACCTGCCGGAGGGCCCGCTGCCGGCGCACTGGGACGGGGACATGGTCAAGCGCGCCCTGCTCAACATGGTGGACAACGCCATCGGCGCCCTGGAGAGCCGGAGCTCGGACCCCCCGCCCGGCCCGGCCGGATCAAGGTCAGCCTGCGCCTGGAAGGCCCTGCGGCCTGCCTTGAAGTGGAGGACGACGGCCCCGGCGTGCCCGCCGAAAGCCGGGAGCACCTGTTCGACGCCTATTTCTCCACCAAGCAGCGGGGCACCGGCCTGGGCCTGGCCATCGTCCGGCGGATCGCCGACGACCACGGCGGCGAGGCCCCCTACTGCGCCCTGGATCCGGGCAGCCGGTTCGGGGTCACGCTGCCGCTGCGCGCGGCGGCAGGCTGATGCGGGTCACTCCACCGGCACCCGATGGGCGGGCGACCCCGACCCTACTTGGCGTTCCTGGGCGTGCCGTCGGCCTTCAGGTACTTGTCCGGGTTCGCCTTGAGCATCCCGTCGCAGCCCGTGCAGCAGACCCGGTATTCCTGCCCGCGCACCACCACGCTGGGGCTCTTGGCGTCGACCTTGCCGCCGAGCACGGGGCAGAGGACGTTGGTGGCGGGTTTGGGCGCGCCCGCGACGGCGGCGACGGCGACGGCGAGGGCGAGGAGGAGCTTCTTCATGATGGTTTCCTTTGCGAGGGAGCGGCGGGGGGATATCCGGAGGGCCCGTGCCGCGGACCGGCCCTCCGGGCTGGAGATCAGGCGGTGACGGGACCTTCGGTCACTTCATGGCGTTTCCAGAGGTAGTACACGGCGGGGTAGACCAGCAGTTCCAGGATGAAGCTGGTGGCGAGCCCGCCCACCATGGGCGCGGCGATCCGCTTCATCACGTCGGCCCCGGTGCCGGTGGACCACATGATCGGCAGCAGGCCCATGAACGCGGCGCACACGGTCATGGCCTTGGGCCGCACCCGCTTCACCGCGCCGTGGATGATCGCCTCCACCAGGTCGCCGGTGCTGTTCAGGCGGCCCGCCGCCCTGAACTCGTCGTGGGAGAGGTCGAGGAACAGCAGCATGAACACCCCGGTCTCCGCGTCCAGCCCGAGCAGGGCGATCAGCCCCACCCACACGGCGATGGACATGTTGTAGCCGAGGATCCACATGAGCCAGAAGGCGCCGATGGCCGAGAACGGCACCGCCATCATGACCAGCCCGGCCTTGAAGCCGCTCTTGGTGTTGGCGTAGAGCAGCCCGAAGATCAGCACCAGGGTGATGGGCAGGATCAGCTTCAGCCGCTCCTTCACCCGGATCATGTTCTCGAACTGGCCGCTCCAGGTGAGGCTGTAGCCGGCGGGCAGCTTGAGCTCCCTGTCGATGGCGGCCTTGGCGTTCTTCACGTAGGTGCCGACGTCGGTCTTCGAGGTGTCGAAATCCACCAGCACGTAGCCGTCCAGCATGGCGTTCTCGTCCCGGATCATGCGCCGGGCCGTTGACCAGCTTGAGGTCGGCGATCTCTTCCATGGGGATGGTGTTGCCGTTGGGCAGGGGCACCAGCACCCGGTTCAGGGAGGTAACCGATTCCCGGTAGTCCCGGGCGTAGCGGACGTTCACCGGGTAGCGGGCCCGGCCGTCGAACACGGTGGTCTGGTTGTCGCCGCCGATGGCGGTCATCACCAGCATGTTGGCCTCCTCGACGCTCAGCGCCGTAGCGGGCCAGCTGGTCGCGCTTGAGCTCGAAGTCCAGGAAGTAGCCTTCGGCGGTGCGCTCGGCCAGGGCGCTGCGGGTGCCCGGGCACCTTGCCCAGGATGGTCTCCGCCTGCACGGCGATGTCCTGGATCACCTTCAGGTCGGCGCCGTTGATCTTGAGGCCCACGGGGGTGCGGATGCCGGTGGCGAGCATGTCGATGCGGGCCTTGATGGGCATGGTCCAGGCGTTGGGGATGGCCGGGAGCTGCACGGCCTTGTCCAGGTCGGCGACGATCTCCTCCTCGGTGAGGCGGTCGCGCCAGAACGGCCGGAGCACGGCCCTTCAGCCAGCCCGGGGCCCAGGACGCAGAACCAGCGGGGCTTCTCCCGCCACTGGTCCTCGGGCTTGAGCTGGATCACCGTCTCCATCATGGAGAACGGCGCCGGGTCGGTGGCGGTGTCGGCCCGGCCGGCCTTGCCGAACACCCGCGCCACCTCGGGCACGGTGCGGATCAGCCGGTCCTGCACCTGCAGGATGTGCTGGGCCTCGGTCTCGCTGATGCCCGGCAGGGTCGAGGGCATGTACAGGATCGTGCCTTCGCCCAGCCGCGGCATGAATTCGCGAGCCCAGGCGCATGAACACCGGGACGGTGACCGCCACCAGCAGCAGCGGCCGCGGCGATGGTGGCCTTGGCGTGGCGCAGCACGAACCGGCAGGGCGGCTCGTAGATCCGGTGCAGCACGGCGCTGATGGGGTGCTTCTCCTCGGGGTAGTACTTGCCCACCAGCACCTGGGTGGCGCTCCAGGCCAGCCAGCGCGGCTTGAAGCTGAACGGGTCCATGCGCGCGAACAGCATGCGCATGGCCGGGTCCACGGTGATCGCCAGGATGGCGGCGATGGCCATGGCCAGGTTCTTGGAGTAGGCCAGGGGGCGGAACAGCCGGCCCTCCTGGTCCACCAGGGTGAACACCGGCATGAAGGCGATGGCGATCACCAGCAGCGAGAAGAAGACGCTCGGGCCCACTTCGAGCAGGGCCTCCAGGCGCACCTGTGTGGAAGTCGCCGTGGCGCCCGGTGCTGTTCCAGTGCTCCAGCTTCTTGTAGGCGTTCTCCACCTCGACGATGGCGCCGTCCACCAGCACGCCGATGGAGATGGCGATGCCGGCCAGGGACATGAGGTTGGCGTTCTGGCCCAGCAGCAGCATGGGGATGAAGGCCAGGGCCACCGACAGCGGGATGGTGATGATGGGGATGATGGCCGAGGGGATGTGCCAGAGGAAGACCAGGATCACCAGGGAGACCACGAACATCTCCTCGACCAGCTTGTCCTTCACCGTGGCGATGGCCCGCTCGATCAGGGTGGAGCGGTCGTAGACCGGGACCACCTCGACCCCCTCGGGCAGGGAGGCCTTGAGCTCCTGCAGCTTCTCCTTGACCCGCTCGATGACGTGCAGGGCGTTCTCGCCCTGGCGCATGACGACGATGCCGCCCACGGCGTCGCCCTGGCCGTCCAGGTCGGCGAGGCCCCGGCGCATCTCCGGGCCCAGGCTGACCGTGGCCACGTCGCCCAGGCGGATCGGGGTGCCGTTCTCGGCCTTGAGCACGGCGCTCTCCAGGTCCTGGGCGGTCTTGACGTAGCCGCGGCCGCGGACCATGTACTCCCGGCCGCTGTACTCCACCAGCCGGCCGCCGCCCTCGATGTTGGCGGCCTTGACCGCGGCGATCACCTTGTCGATGGTGACCCGGTAGGAGGCCATCTTGTTGGGGTTGAGGCTCACCTGGAACTGCCGGGCCTGGCCGCCCACCGAGGCCACCTCGGCCACCCCGGGCACCGACTGCAGCGCGTAGCGCAGGAACCAGTCCTGGGTGGACTTCAGCTCGTCGTTGCTGTGCCTGCCGGTGGGGTCCACCAGGGCGTACTGGTAGACCCAGCCCACGCCGGTGGCGTCCGGCCCCAGCTCGGTCTTCACGCGCGGCGGGCAGCGAGGCGGTGATCTTGCTGAGGTACTCCAGCACCCGGGAGCGGGCCCAGTAGATGTCGGTGCCGTCCTCGAAGATCACGTAGACGTAGGAGAAGCCGAAGTCCGACAGGCCGCGCACGGCCTTGACCCTGGGCGCGCCCAGCAGGGCGGTGACGATCGGGTAGGTGACCTGGTCCTCCACCTGGTCCGGGCTGCGGTCCCACTTGGAGTAGACGATGACCTGGGTGTCGCTCAGGTCCGGCAGGGCGTCCAGGGGGATGGTGCGCATGGCCCAGAACGAGATGAACAGGGCGATGACGCCGGCGGCCAGCACCAGGAACTTGTTCTCCGCGGAGAACCGGATGATTTTCTGGATCATGGCGGGCTCCTAGGGTTTCTTCCTGGCATCCCCTTCGGGGATGCGGGCGCTGAACTGCGCCAGGGCTGCGCGCAGGCGGGATTCGGAATCCACCAGGAAGTTGGCCCGGGTGACCACGGACTCGCCCGCCTTGATCCCGCCGAGGATCTCCACGGACTCGCCCAGGTTGGCGCCGGTCTGCACCTCCCTGGGCTCGAAGCGGCCGTCGCCCAGGGCCACGAAGACGACCTTGCGGGCGCCCGAATCCAGCACCGCGTCGATGGGCACCGTCAGGCCCTGGCGGGCCTGGCTCTTCAGCACCATCTCGCCGTACATCTCGGGCTTCAGCTCGCCCCTGGGGTTGGCCAGCTCCACCCGCACCTTGACGGTGCGGCTCTTGGGATCCACCTGGGGATCGATGAAGGCCACCCGGCCCTTGAAGGTCCGGTCCGGGAACGAGCCCAGGGTCAGTTCGGCGGGCATGCCCACCTTCACCATGGGGATCTCCGGCTCGTAGACGTCGGCGACGCCCCAGACCCGGCTCAGGTCGGTGATCTCGAAGGGCGTGTCGGCGGGGGTGATGCGGGTGCCCTCCACAGCGGTCTTGGCGGTCACCACGCCGCTGATCGGGGAGTACAGCGTGAGCGACTTCCTGACCGTCCCGGACCTGCTCCAGCTCGTCCAGCTCGGCGGGCGGCACGTCCCACAGCGCCATGCGCCGGCGCGCGGCGTCCAGCAGGTCGTCGCCGCTGGACTGCAGCGGCCGCCCTGCAGGAGCCTGCGGGTCCTGAGCGCCAGCAGGTAGTCCTCCTGGGCGCTGACGAAGTCCGGGCTGTAGAAGGTGAACAGCGGCTTGCCCTTGGCCACCGGCATGCCGACGAAATCGACGAACAGCTTCTCCACGTAGCCGTCGACCTTCACGTGGATGTGGCGGACCCGGGTCTCGTCCACCGCCACCCGGGCGGTGGCGCGCAGGTCGCCGCCCACCGGGCCCGCCTTGGCCTCGGCCGTGGTGAGGCCGATCAGCTGCTGGCGCTGGGTGTCGATGGACACCGGGGCGAGCCCCTCCACGGTCGGGGCCGCGCCCTGGAGCTCGCTTTCGTAGACCGGGATGTAGTCCATGCCCATATCGTCCTTCATGAACACCTTGGAGGTGATCTTGGGGTCCATGGGGTTGCGGTAGAAGGCGATCCTGCCCTTGTCCGCGGGCCCGGCCGGGGCCGCGCCGCCGCCGAGCTCGCTGGCCCGGACCGGGATGTAGTCCATGCCCATATCGTCCCTCATGAACACCTTGGAGGTGATCTTGGGATCCATGGGGTTGCGGTAGAAGACGATCGGGTCGGCGTCCTGGGCCTGCGCGGGCTGGAGCCGGTGGCGCAGGGCCAGCCAGGTGCCGCCGGCGCCCACCGCCAGGGCCAGGATCATCATCCCCGCGGTGCGGGGCAGGAGGGATTTCGGGGCGCTGAGTCATGTCGTCGGACCTCATCACATGCCACTTGGGGACATCGGAGGCGGAATCTGCGGGGCCGGAGCCCTTGGCGGCGGCCTTGGCCGGGGCTGGCCCGCCCGGGGCGCCGCCCATGGCCCCGCCCGGCAGGGATGACGCGCCGATGGCGGGGGTGGGCCCGAGGTTGAGCTCCAGCTGGGCGATCCGGATGGCCTGGGCCTGGGCCTGGGCCTGGACCAGCCCGCTCTGGTCGGCGATCCAGCCGTTCAGGGCCTCCAGCACCGACAGGAAGGGCGCCCGGCCGACCGTGTACTGGGCCAGGGTGGCCCGGAAGGCCGCTTCGCTCTGCACCAGCAGGCCGGCCCGGTAGAGCCGGAGCACCTGGAGCGCGGCGTCCAGGTCGCTGCTGCGCTCCTGCACGCGCTGGGCCAGGAGGCAGCGCACCCGCTCCACCTCCCAGCCCGAGGCCTGCTGCCGGTATTCCTGCTCGGCCACGGCCCGCTGCTGCTTGTGCTTCTGCCAGAGCGGCAGGGTGATGCCGACGCTGGCGGTCCACATGGGCTCCAGGCCGCCCCGGGGCATCACGCCGGCGCTCACCGAGAAGTCCGGGTGGCGGTCCAGCCGGGCCAGGTCCAGGCTGCGCTGGGCCTGCTCGCATGCCCAGCGCGGGCCGACCTTCAGTTCGGGGCTTTCGGCCTCGGCCTTGGCCAGGAAATCCGGGCCCACCGGCTGCGGGTCCGGGACCTGCTCCAGGGTCCGGCGGGTGGGGATGGCGGCGCCCGGGGCCAGGCCCCGCAGCCGGTTGATCTCGCCCTGGGCGGTGCGCTCCTCGGCCTGCAGCCGGGCCCGGGCCTGGTCCAGGCGGGTGCGCTCCAGCTGGGCCCGGAGCAGGTCGGCCTGGCCGCCCTCGCCCACCTCGTAGCGGGTCCTGGCGGTGGCTTCGGCCTGCTGGAGGAACAGGGCCTGGTCCTCCAGCAGCCGCATCTGGCTGCGCACCAGCAGCAGGCCGGTGTAGGCGCGCCGGACCTCGGCCTCCACGGTGAGGCGGGTGCGCGCCACGGCCGGCCTCGGTGGCCTCGGCGCCGAGCTTGGCCACTTCGCTGCGCAGGGCGCGCTTGCCGGGCCAGGGCAGGGGCTGGGTGACCATCACCTGGTAGAAGCTGGTTTCCATCTGGCCCACTTCGATCCTGTTGAAGCCGTCGTTCTGGATGCCCAGGGAGAGGGTGGGGTCCGGCAGGGCGCCCGGCCTGGGGGACGCGTTCCCGGTCCGCGTCCACCAGGGACCTGGCCTGGCCCAGGTCGGGGTTCCGGCCCAGGGCTTCCTGGATCAGCGACTGCAGGAGCGGATCTTCGCCGGCCGGCGTCCTGGGCCGCGGCGGGGGTGGGGGGGACCTGGGCGTGGACCCATCCCGCCAGGGGGATGAGGCCCAATGCCAGGCGCAAAGGCATGCGCATGATAACTCCGGCGGATGGACTGAAGAATGACCTTGCTACTTGAAGCCAGTAGAGGTTACTCCATCAGATCCGAAACACCGAAAGCCATGCGGGGCGGTCCGCGCCGCGGCCGGGCGGCGGGCCGGGGCGGGCGAGCAGGCCGGGACCGGCCAGGGACAGCCGGGTGGCGCTGGGTGCGAGCCAGGAGGGGGGCAGCGGCGAAGGCTCGGTGCGGGGACCGGCCTGTTCGCCGGGCGCGACGGCGACGGCCACCGGGGCGACAGTCAGGCCGCAAGGGGCGACCGGCCCCGGGACGCGGGTCGGCGGCGGGCACGGGCAGGGCATGTCGGCGCAGCAGGGCCGGGGCCGGGCCGGGCCCAGCAGGTACAGCCCCGGCAGCGATCCCGCAAGGACCACCACCAAGAGGGCGAATACCTGGATCAGCCGGCGCACCTGTCGGACTCCTCGGGAAAAGGCTAGCGGCAAAGAACCGGATAAAGAAGTCTTTTTTCTCGGCGCCGCCTGGGGGGGGATGTGCCCCAGATCTTCCCTAATCCCTGAGCCGCAGCGCGTTCAGCACCACCGTCAGCGAGCTCAGCCCCATGGCCGCCCCGGCCAGCATGGGCCCGCCGAAGCGGTCCAGCAGGTTGAACGCCGCCAGCGGCACCAGCACCAGGTTGTAGCCGAAGGCCCAGGCCAGGTTCTGGCGGATCACCCGCTGCGGTGCGCCAGGGCCAGCCGGCGCGCCCGCAGCAGCGGCTCCAGCCCTTCGCGCAGCAGGTTCAGGGGCGCCGCCGCCTGGGCCGCCTCCAGCCCGGGCAGGCTGATGCCCGCGTCCGCCTGGGCCAGGGCCGGGCCGTCGTTCACCCCGTCGCCGACGAAGGCCACCACCGCGCCCCGGGCCTGCAGGTCCCGGATGAAGGCGCGCTTGGCGGCCGGGGTGCAGCCGCCCGCGCACGCTGGTGATCCCCAGACTCGGCCGCCAGGGCCGCGGCCGGCTCCTGCCGGTCGCCGCTCAGCAGGTGCAGGCGCAGGCCCTGGGCGGCCAGGGCGGCCACCGCCGGGCCCGCCTCGGGGCGCCGGGCGTCGGCCAGCACCAGCGCGCCCAGCAGCCGCGGGCCCTCCGCCAGCCCCACCACCATCCCGTGCCGCGGCGCGCTCGGGCAGATCCAGGCCCAGGAAGGCGGCGCTGCCCAGGCGCAGGTCGCCGGCCCTCCACCCGGCCCTCCACCCCCAGCGCCGGGATGGCTGCGGAAGCCCTCCACCCCGGCCGCGGGCAGCCCCGCGGCCGCGGCGCGGATGCCCCGGGCCACCGGGTGCTCGGAATCCCGCTCCAGGGCCGCCGCCAGGCGCAGGACCAGGTCCCGGTCCCCCGGTCACCGCCAGCAGGGCGGGCCGGCCCTGGGTGAGGGTGCCGGTCTTGTCGAAGGCCAGGTCGGTGATCCGGGCCAGCGCCTCCATGGCCGCGGCGTCCCGCACCAGCAGGCCGTGCCGGGCCGCGGTGCCGAGGGCGGCGGCCATGGCCACCGGGGTGGCCAGGCCCAGGGCGCAGGGGCAGGCGATCACCAGCAGGGTCACCGCCGGGCGCCAGGCCAGGGCCAGGGCGCCGGCGTGCCACCACCACCCGGCCAGGGTGAGCGCCGCCAGCGCCAGGATCGCCGGCACGAACACCGCCGAGACCCGGTCGGCCAGGTCCTGGGCCGGGCGCCCGGGAGCCCTGGGCCTGGGCCACCTGCCGGGCCAGCCGGGCCAGCCAGGTGTCCTGGCCGGTGGCGCCGGCCCGCATCTCCAGGGCGCCGCCGTGCACCAGGGCGCCGGCGATCAGCGCGTCGCCGGGGCCCTTGGCCACCGGCAGCGGCTCCCCGGTGAGCAGCGCCTCCTCCACTTCCGCCGCGGCCCGCCAGTCACCACCCCGTCCACCGGCACCGCCGAGCCCGGCTTCACCCGCACCCGGTCCCCGGGCCGGAGCAGGCGGGTGGCGCACGGTCCTCCTCGGCGCCGTCCGGGCCCAGGCGCACGGCGCGCTGCCGGGGCCAGGCGCAGCAGCGCCTCCAGGCTGTGGGTGGCCCGGTGCCTGGCCTTGGCCTCCAGGTACTTGCCGGTGAGCAGGAAGGCCACCAGGCCGGCCGCGGTCTCGAACGGCGGGTGCGGCGGCCCCGGCCAGCCCCTCGCTGGAGGCCGAAGCCCAGGGTCACCGAGGCGCCCAGGGCGATGAGGGTGTCCATGCTGGTCTCCCCGGCCAGGGCCTGGCGCGCCGGCGCGCAGGAAGAACCCGCCGCCGGCGCCCAGCGCCGCCAGGGCCGCCAGGACCGCCTGGACCGGCCAGGGCAGGTGCAGGTGCAGGCCCGGGACCATGCCCGCCATGAGCGGGCAGCGCCAGGAGCCCAGGCCGCCAGCACGCGCAGGCCGGCGCGGCGCACGCTGTCGGCGTGCGGGTCCGGCGCCCGTTCCGGCACCAGGCGGTAGCCCCGCGCCTCCAGGGCCTCGGCCAGGACGGCCGGCGGCCACCCCGGCCGACTCCACCGTGGCCTCCTCGGTGGCCAGGTTGACCCGCGCCGAGGCCACCCCCGGCACCGCGGCCAGGGCCTTCTCCACCCGCCGCACGCAGCTGGCGCAGGTCATGCCTTCCACCCGGAACGTGCTGGTGGCCATGGTCCTCCTTCACCGGTACTTGAGAATCTCGACCAGCTCGGCGACGATGCGCTCCTCGTCGCCGCGTTCGTGGGCGGTGACCACGTGGCGCTTCAGGTGGCTGTGCAGGACCATGGCGCCCACCTTGTCCAGGGCGCCGTCCACCGCCTTCAGCTGCTTGAGCACGTCCACGCAGTAGACCTGGTCGTCCTCCAGCATGCGCAGGATGCCCTCCACGTGGCCGCGCACCGACAGCAGGCGGCGCCGGGCGTCCTCGCGCACCTCCGGGTCCAGGCGCAGGCCCCGCAGCAGCCCGGCTCCTGCGGCCATCACGGCACCAGCACGGCGCCGTAGCCTTCCTCCTCCACCGCCGCCACCAGGGCCGCGGGATCGGCGCTGCCCGGCACCCGGGCCTCGCCCTGCTCCAGGCTCACCTCCACCGGGCCGGCCACCCCGGCCACCCCGGCCAGGGCCTGGCGCACGTGGCCCACGCAGTTCTTGCAGCTCATGCCGGTGATCTTGAGTCGGATCATGACGCGCTCCATACCCCACCCCCCCTGGGGTGGGTAAATCCAGCATAGCCCCGCTCCCGGTTCCGGGTCAAGGCTGGCACACTGGGCCCGGGAGTGTTGCATGGATCGGAAGATGTGGAAATCCTCATCATCGGCGGCGGCATCGCCGGGCTGTCCACCGCCTGCCACCTGGCCCTGGCCGGCCGGCGCGGCGTGGCCCTGGTGGAGCGGGAGGCCCAGGCCGGGTTCTACGCCAGCGGGCACAACGCCGGCATCGCCCGGCAGCTCACGGGGCGGGCCGAGCACACCGCGCTGGCCGTGGAGGGCCGCGGCCGGCTGATGCAGGCCGGGCTCATGCGCGCCTCGCGGCGGCTTCCTGCTGGGGGCGGAAGCCGGGCGGCACCGGGCCCCTGGCCGAGGAGGCCCGGGCCTTCGGCGCTGGAATCCAGCCAGGGCGGCGGGCTCGCCCATCCCCGGCCTGCGGCGCCGCCGAATGGCTGCACCTGGCCGGCGACGGCGTCATCGACATCGACGCGGAACTGCGCCACTGCGCCGACAGCGCCCGGGCCGGCGGCGCGCGGCCTGCGCTGCGGCTGCCAGGTGCTGGCCATCGCCCCCGGACCGGACGGTTTCCGGGTGGAGACCGACCAGGGCCCGATCCGGGCCCAGGTCCTGGTGAACGCGGCCGGCGCCTGGGCCGGGGAGGTGGGGCGCATGGCCGGGGGCCTGGACATCCCGTTCCAGCCCCTGCGCCGCCACCTGGCCTGGAGCCGGCGCGCCCTGTCCGGCCGGACCAGCCCTGGGCCTGGTGGGCGGACCGGCCCTTCTACTTCCGCCCGGAATCCGGCGGCGCGCTCCTTTGCGCCTGCGACGAGAGCCCCGGTGGCCCTGCCGGCCCGGGGCCGGCAGCCGGCCTGCGACGCCGCGGTCCTGGAGGGCCTGGCCGCCTCCCTGCGGGGAGCTGGCCCCGGGCCTGGCCGCGGCGCCCGTGGCCCGGCTCTGGTGCGGGCTGCGCACCTTCGCCCCGGACCGGCGGTTCGTGCTGGGGCCGGACCCGGTCCGGCCCGGCCTGTTCTGGGTGGCGGGCCTGGGCGGCCACGGCATGACCTCGGGCCTGGCGGTGGGTCAGCTGGCCGCCGACCTCATCCTGGGCAAAAAAACATCCGGGGCGTTGAATCCTGGGAGGCTCATGCCGCATTAGTAGTTAATGCGATTGCGTTCCTTCCTTTTCATCCTGCTCCTGACCTGCTTCCTCGGCGCCTCGCCCTGGGGCGACTTCGTCCAGCGCCGGCGCGGCGCCGACCCGCGCGCCGGCAGGTGGATCCTCTGCGTGCGCCAGGGCGATTTCCCCGCCGTGGAGGCCTACCTCGACCCCGCCTTCCGGAAGCTGCTCACCGGGGGCGACTGCGCCCTGGAGCAGCTGGGCGCCGCGGTGGCCCAGGACCTCTGGGCCCAGAGGGGCTGGGGCAGGGAGGCGCACTGGGTGCTGCTGGCTCCGCACGGGCAGGAGGCCGCCAGCGGTTCCGGCCGGCCCCGGGGCGAGGAGGTGCTGGACGCCATCCACGCCGGCGGCGCCATGCCGCGCTGGGAGGCCCGGGAGCAGTTCCTGCGCGCCCATCCGGACCAGGGCGAGGCCTGCCTGGAGGCGGTGAACCAGGCCTTCCAGGAGCTGCGGGTGCGCCTGACCGGCCTGGACCGGGCCGGCAAGGTGCGGGTCCCGGCCTGGCACTCCGACCCCAAGGCGCGGCCGGGCTTCACCGAATCCCGCATCAGCCTGGGCCCGGGCTCCCAGGGCGAGGACCAGGCCGATGAGCTCTACGCCGGCGTGGCCGACGCGTTCGAGCGCCTCATGGGCCTGCCCGGCTGGGAGCGCCAGGCCGCGGCGGTGGCCGACCACCTGGGCACTTTCGAGGTGGGCCAGTCGGGCCGCATGCGCCGGCTCTGCCGCCGGGCCGCGGCCGACCTGGAGAACGCCCTGCGCGAGGATCCCTACGATCCGGACCTGGCGAATTTCTGGATGGAGGCCACGGACGCCGCCGGGCTGCCCCTGGAGGCTGGCCGGAGTCTGCACCCCCGTCCCGGGCGAGCCCTGGCCCGACCCGGCCATCCTGGGCCGCCTGGTGGAGCCGTGCTACCGGCGCCGGGACTGGGACCGCCTGCTCAAGCTGCTCTCCGACCTGACCCCCCAGGGCCAGCCCGAACCCATGACGGAGCAGGGCTGGTCGGACCACTGCGGCCTTCTGGGCGCGATCGGCGCCCACCGCGCCATCGCCCTGGCCCGCATGGGCTCCTGGGACCTGGCCGGCGCCGCCCTGGCCGAGGCCCGCCACTGGGGCGGCAGCGGGGGCGTGCGGGAAGTGCTCCTCACGCGCTCGCTTGCCTCCGAGGGCGGCGACCTGCAGGCCTGGCGCAACCTCCTCGCCCAGGCCCTGGGCCGCGACGGCGCGCCGCCCATGCCGGCGCCGATCCCCCCGCTGCGCCTGGTGGCGGGCGGCACGCCGCCGTGGATCGGCGCCTGGAGCGCCCTGCGCCTGGCCCCGGAACTGGCCCCCTGGTCCCCGGCGGAACTGCGCTGGGAAGTGGAGGACCGCGAGGCCCACGCCCGGTCTGCGGCCCGCTACAACTGGGCGCCCGGCCCGCGCTGGGCGCTCTGCCGGGGCCAGGAACTGCGCGCCACCGGCACCGCCTGCCCCGACCCCAGGGCCCTGGCCGCGCTCCTGGAGGGCGAGGGCCTCACCGTCCTGCAGCGCCTGCAGGGGGTCCTGGCGGCCCAGCCGAACCACGAGGCCGCGCGCCTGAAGCGCCACGACCTGGTCATGCGGCGCATGCCCGACCGGCGCCTGGAGGCCACCCTGGCCGAGGACGCCGCCCGGACCCATGCCGTCCTGGAGTTCGGCCCCGACGCCGACTGGAAGCCCGACCCCGGCCTGTGGTCCGGCGCGGCCGCCCAGGCCCTGCCCGGCCTGGAGCAGCTCATCCGCACCTGGCCGAACCGCACCCACCTGTGGCGCGCCTGGATCACCTGGGCGCGGTTCCATCCCGCCCGGCCCTCGGTGCTGGGCCTGATCCAGAGCACGGCGTTCTGGAGCCCCAGGGGCGAATGGCGCGCCTGGCTGCCCTACGAAGTCCAGCGCGCGGTGGCGGCCGAGCTCAAGCGCCAGGGCAGCTTCAACGCCATGCGCGACTGGTTCCAGCCGGTCTGGGACAGCCTGGACCAGCGCCCGCTGCGCGCCATCTACCCGGGCGAGCAGAAGTGGGTGCTGGAGCGGCGCCGGGAAGAGGAGACCGCCGTCTTCCAGCCCCTGCGCGACGCCCTCGCGGCCCTGGACTGCAGCCAGGAACAAGCCGAGCTGGAGCGCGCGTTTGGCGAGATGATAGGGAGGCAACCCAGCAGGAGACGGTGAATGTGGTCGGGCGATGACATCCATTTCATGAAGCTCGCCATCGAGGAGGCCGAGAAGGCCGACCGCCGGGACGAAGTCCCCATCGGCGCCGCCCTGGTCATGGACAACAACCTAGTGGCCCTGGGGCACAACTGCCCGGTGGACAGCAACGACCCCACCGCCCACGCCGAAGTCATGGCCCTGCGCAGCGCCGGCGCGTGGCTGCGCAACTACCGCATGCCGGGGGCCACCCTCTACGTGACCCTGGAGCCCTGCCTCATGTGTTTCGGCGCGCTGATCCAGGCCCGGGTGGCGCGGGTGGTGTTCGGCGCCCCGGACCCCAAGGTGGGCGTGAGCCGCCTGGCCGGCTATCTGCGGGACGCCAACCTGAACCACAAACTGGAGTTCTCCGGGGGGCTGCTGGAGGCTGAGTGCCGGGAGCAGCTGCAGGGCTTCTTCCGGAGGCGCCGATAGCCGGGCGGATTCATCCCGGGGGCGCGAACCTGGGCGGAATCCTGATACACTGGCTGTCCTGGAGAGATGGCAGAGTGGTCGAATGCGCCTGACTCGAAATCAGGTTATCGGGTGACCGGTACGGGGGTTCAAATCCCTCTCTCTCCGCCAAGAAGGCCCTGAAACGTAACCGTTTCTGGGCCTTTCCTTTTGTTTTAAGGTTGGAACAGACCCAAGGGTTTTCCGGTCTGTGGGCACGCCATGGGCACATTTCCGAAGAGGTACCCGCAGGCGGAACCGGGGCCGAGGTCCGGACGCTGGGGACGAATTTCAGGACTCGCGAGGGTCGCGCTTGGCGACCCTGCCCGACGTGACCCTACGGGGGCAACGTGACCTTCCCCCTCCCGGCGTGACTCTGCCAACAGACAGCACCGCTGGCCACTCCCGGCCAAAGGATCGAAGTCACGGGGCAACCCCACAACCTATCACCCTTCGGAGAACGCATGACCCCCTCCCCCTCCAACCTCCAGCCGCTCCGCACGGAGCCTCACCCTCTCGCCGGGGCCGACGGCCTGATGACCCCCAAGGACACCGCCGCCTTCCTGGGCGTGGCCGTCGCTTCCCTCTCGGACTGGCGCGTCAAGGGCATCGGGCCCGACTTCGTCAAGGTCGGTGCCTGCGTGCGCTACCGGCGTTCTGCCCTCGAAGCTTGGCTCCAGAGCCACACCCGGAAAGGCGCATAGCAGATGAGCGCACAGGGCAAGGGCCTCAACGCTCGCAACGCTGAGGCCCCCAAGAAATCAAGTAAACCGACCCCCAAGCATACCACAGCGAAGACTCCCGCCGCCCGGGATCTCTCGAAGGCCCTGAAACTGGCGTCCGGAGCGTCGTTGGTCGACGTCCACCGACACGTCAAGTTCGCCTCCGAGGCTGGTGAAGAGGCGCTGATGGTCATCGATTTCGTGTTCCACGACCCCGATGCCATCCACCTCCTCAACCGCAACTCGTGGCTGCCCGCCTCCTGTCGCAAGGCCCTCTGGGCCCTGAAGCAACTGGAGCGGAGCACGGAATTTTTGATGGACGTCTTCGATCCTCTGGTGACCGGCCCCGATGGCTCTGAGTCCCTGCCGGGCCCCGCCAGCAGTTCCCCCAATCCCGCAAAATCTTCTGTCGAGAAATCATGACCGCGACCGCCGACCAAATCATCGCCCCCGACCCCCTGCGGGATCTGCCCGGGTGGCTCACCTACAAGACGGAACCGCACCCCGACAAGCCTGGGAAGATGCGTAAGATTCCTTATTATGCAGCGTCTGGCAGGCGGCGCAGGGGCAATGGCACCCCTGAGGACCGGGCCCAGCTTGTGGACTTCGCCACGGCCAAGGCCGCTCTCTTGAAAGGCGGATATGCTGGGCTGGGATTCGCTCCCCGGTCTGATTGGGGGATCGTCTTCACCGACTTTGACGACTGCATCAAAGAGGGGAAGATCGACCCGTTCGTCGAGGGCCTCGCTCGCGCCACCTACGTTGAGCTTAGCCCGTCCGGGACCGGTGCCCACTCCATCACCCGGGGCAACATCCCCAACATGAAGGACCACGCCACCGCCGACAAGTTCGGCGTCGAGGTCTTCAGCTCGTCCATGTTCATCACGTTCACCGGAAATCCCCTGCCGGAATGCTTGTTCATGGACAACTGCAACGTCATCGCCGACACGCCCCCGGAGCTGGCGGCTCTGATCAGGGAAAGGCAGAACGCCCGGGGAGAGGCCAGCGCAGACGCCGGGCAGGTCTCGGAAGATGCCAAGTTCGCCCGGAAGATGGCCCTCAGCAACGTCACGAAGGAAACCCTCTTCGACCTGCGGGACGCCCTGATGAACGGGATCCCCGCCGATCTGATCGATGCCTACGGGACGTGGATCGAGATCGGCGAGGCCCTGGCCAGCTTGAAGGAGACGCCCTTCGAGATCGAGGCCGTGACGCTCTGGCACGAGGTGTCCGCCCGCAGTCCCAAATACGACGAAGGCTATGCGGACATGAAGTGGGACACTTTCCGCCCCAACCGGATCACCCACCTGACCATCTTCAAGCTGGCCCAGGACAATGGCTGGACGAACCCGCGCAGCTCGCAGGCCCTGAAGACCGGCGGTGCGGAGGACTATGCCACGCTGGAAGACCGCACCGACGTGGGCAGTGCCAACATGCTCATTCGTCTGACCGGCGGGGATCTCCGCTACGTGGACGAGCGCGGGCGGTGGCTGTGGTGGGACGGGTCCAAGTGGATCGCGGATGCCCGTGGGAAGGCTGCCTTCAAAGCCGCCCTGCCAGTCGCCCAGCACTTCCACCAAGTCGCCCTGGACCTCCGGAAACAGGCCGCGAACCCGGCCCTGGACGAAGTGGAGCAGAAGCGAATCAGCAAGAGCGCGGCGAGCGTCGAGCGGTGGGCGGATCAGTGCCGCAGTAATCGCGGTATCGATGCAATGCTGGCTGTCGCGTCCAAGGATGGCCGGATCGCCGTCCCGGCTGCGGACCTGGACTGTGACCCTTGGCTGCTGGGCGCTTCCAACGGCGTGGTCTGCCTGAAGACGGGCACCCTGCGTCCGGCGGGGCGGGACGAGTTCGTCACCATGCGCTCCCTCGTGGCCTTCGATCCGGACGCCAAGGCTCCCAGGTGGCGTCGGTTCGTTGAGGAGATCACCGGACGGCCCCTGCCGGTCGAGTTCTCCGCAGACGGCCACGTCGTCCCGGAGTCCGTTGGCAGGTATGAGGCCCGCCCGGCGCTGGCGGACTACTTCCAGCGGGTCATGGGCTACGCGGTCACGGGGTCCACACGAGAGCAGAAGATGTTTTTCTGCATCGGAGCGGGATGCAACGGCAAGTCCGTCGCCCTCGACATCATCAAGGAAATCCTGGACGACTACTGCCGCACCATCCCTCCCGAATCCCTGATGACCACCCGGCACGACGCCGACGCGGAACGCCCGTCCTCCGTCGCTGCGAGTCTGGCAGGGTGCAGGCTCGCCATCAGCAGCGAGTCCAGGGAAGGCCAGAGGCTCGATGTCGCTCTGGTCAAGCGCCACACCGGGGGCGGGTTCCTGACTGCGCGACTGATGCGGGAGAACTCGTTCACCTTCCCCATCACGCACAAGCTGATGCTCCAGACCAACAGCAAGCCCGCGCTGGATCACCTGGACGACGCCATCCGGGGCAGGCTCCACTTGATCCCGTTCGACCGCGTCTGGAACCGCCCGGGGCACCCGGAGCATGACCCAACGCTGCCGGTCGGGGACAAGGATTTGATGGAGGCCCTGCGGGCCGAGGCCCCGGGCATCCTGACGTGGCTGGTGGAGGGTGCCGTCCGATACACCCGGCAGGGGCTTGAACCGCCCGCCGACGTGGTCAGGATGACCCGCTCCTACCTCTCCGAACAGGATCCCATCTCCCGATGGCTGGATGGATACGACCGGTGCGATCCGAAGCGGGGCATCCTGGCATCTGAACTGTTCCGGCAGTTCCAGAACTGGCACCGGGACGAGGACCAGGGCCAGGGGCAGGCCCCGGAGAACACGAAGGCATTCGGGCAGGCCCTGGCGGGGCGGCAAGTCACGAAGCACAAGTCTGAGTCGGGCTGGCTCTACGGACTTACCGCAAAACACGTCCCGGGCTCCTAAATCCTGACGGATGACGGATCCTGACGGGTTCTCTAGGTTCATCTCTATTACATCAAAAAACATCTTATAGAGAGAGATCTAGGAAAATGCGTCAGGATCCGTCATCCGTCAGGAAATCCCCTGCTAGTCCTTTGCGTTCCGCACAAAACCCACACTCAACCATCTTCCGGAGAACCAACATGCCCTCTTACTTGACCCGCCCCTGGGGAAAGACCGTCACCACTGAAAAGGCCGTCCGCTCCTGGGCCGAAGCCCCCGGGATCGTCCCGCCCCATCGGTCGGGGACGCTCACCTTCCCGCATCACGAAACCCTCTATTTGTCTCCAAACGGCTACTACTACATCGAGCACACCTATGAACAGATCGGAGGGGAGACCACCGGCTGGGGGACGTCCGCTGTCCAGACCAAAACCGCCTGGGCCGAGATGGTGACGCATCCCATCGCCCTGGAGTGGCTCCGCAAGCACGACCACGAGATCACCCCGGAACTGAGGATCCGCCGGGTCATCTAGACCGCGCAGACCCGCCACCTTCCCGCCGCCGACGTCCCGGCCTCCACGAGGTCGGGATTTTTCTTCCCTCGAAGGTGGCCGGGGCAGTGCCTCCCCTGCGGGGCCCCCGCCTGCCCTGGTGTGTGGCGCACCCTCGAGCTGTTCCGGGCCCTCTGGTGGCCGTCCAGGGCCCTACGCCGGGCAACGCCCCTGCTCGTTGAGTGTGGGGGCTCCGAGGTTATTATCAGTTCTGATAAAAACCCCCTCGACGCCCACCGAACCGGCGCGGCGACGGCTGAGGCAAGAGTGGCTCCCGGATACGCCGGGCCCCGCCCACAGGTGGCCCCTCCGTGCCGCTACTGAGTCTCAATAGCTTTTGGGTCCTTCCTGGCCGGTTCCGCATATGCGGGTCACGCGGCCCCGTGCCTTGTCTAGTCGTGAAAAAAATATCGATTTGACTGTACCATATGCTATTGAGACGCAGTATCAATAATATTTAACTTGACCATGCTGCTGACGAATTCGCAACGCAGCCGCAGTGCACATCTACGCGCTATGCCGTGCAGGCTCGTCAAAACTACGCAGCTTTGACGAACTGCGCAGCGAAGACGACGAACCGCCCGGATGCAGATGAAAGGGGCACCCTAGATTCAATCGAAGGTGGTCCTAACCGTCGAATCGTCAACGAGTCAGCCTTCGTGAACGCCCGCGATCTTCATCGATCCGACCGCCACCCGCCGTCTTGACGAGGATGAAAAATCCACTATCAGTTCAACTGATAGCGCCCCGCAGAAGGTCACGCTCGGCTCCCTCCCGCACCCCGACGACCAGCCGATCCGCGAGGCCTTCATGAGCGCCCCCGAGTCCACGCCCGTGCCGCCCATGCCCGTCGTCACCTCGGCCCACTTTAACGGGGCCACCTGCAACGCCGTGAACGCCCGCGATCTGCACCGGTTCCTGGAGAACAAGGACGGCTTCGCCCACTGGATTACCGACCGCATCAGCCAGTATGGATTTGTTGAGCACAGGGACTTTGAGGTTTTGGGGCAAATTCCCCAAAACCCCCAAGGGGGTCGCCCGACCAAGGAATATGCCCTGACCGTCGGCATGGCCAAGGAGCTGGCCATGGTCGAGCGCAACGAGCGGGGCAAGCAGGCCCGCGCCTACTTCATCGAGTGCGAGAAGCGGGCCCTGGCCCCCGCGCAGAACCCCTTCCTGACCATGGATCAGGAGCAGCTCCTGGAGTTCTCCCTCCAGCAGGTGAAGGAGAAGAAGGCCCTGGCCTGCCGGGTCCAGGAGCAGGTCGGCATGATCGCGGCCAAGGACAGGGCCATCGCCGCCCTCGCGCCCCTGGCCGAGTTCGCCAGCGACGTGATGGCGACCGGGAACATCTACACCCTTGAGGAGTGCGCCGACCTCGCTGGCGCAGGGCTCAACCGGCTGCCAGCTTGGATGCGAGCCAAGGGAATGCTGATGGAGACCCCCTTCTATGGGGGCTTCCTTTTGGCAGAGTCCACAACTCTTGCGGGGAACCTCAGCAACAGGCCTCGGTTTGATTGAAGGGACAGGCCCTTCCACCCCTGCTGAAAATTATGTGCAGGTTGAGGATTGACTCCGTCAAGATTGAATCGATACTTCCCTGGCAGTTAAACAAGAGGCGGGCAATGTCCCGCAATTATAGCCCCCATACTTGGGGGCTTTTTCATCTAGGCAAACGACGTTTCAATTCGCATGAGGGCGGAATGGGAGCCATTCATGAATGAGGACAAAGTCACTACCCGCTGCTCGTGGTGCGGAATGATCAATGTGATGGATGGATGGCACCTCGAGCGCCGCACCCGATTATCGTCTTACGCATATACCATCTGTGCGCTCTGCAGCGTTCGGGAAGTCCAGATTTTAGAAGCAAGCACCACGTTTGCAGACGGAGTCTTCTACCACGGGGTCCGTCAGGCCATCGCAGAACAGGCACTGCGAGGGTGGAAGAACTAGAGTCAGGCCACAGGCTGGAGCCGATCCTGAAGCGCCCCTGCCAGCTCCTGGAGTCCATCGGGCAGGGCCGCGCCCTCCACCAGGGCCAGCAGCCCCGCCGCAGCCCCGGTGATGGCTTGCTCGGCCTCCACCACTGCCAGCCCAGGCTCCCCGGCCAGACCGTCGGCCAGCTCCGCATCGAACAGCACAGCGAAGAGGCCCTGCAGCTCCTGGACGGCGTCGCGGGCCCCGCCGGGCAGGGTGGCAGGATCTTGGACCTTCAGCGCCCTGGAGAGGTCGCCGACGGCGTCGACGATGCCTTGACGGTTGATGGACGCAGATGCGATGAGGGGTTCCATGGAATGGCTCCTGTGATGTGGGATACCCCAGGATCGCGCATCGTCTAAAATGATTCAAGTATTATTATAATTGTGTTTATCTCAACACCGTTGCGATGGCAGCAACTGTGATTGAATGCTTCGGGGGAATACCAGGAAAAGTGGGAACGCCCCCCTGCCAGAAGTGGATCACCTCCGAGGTCATCCCGAAGATCCACAAGATTGACAACCACCCAGTCGTTGAGTGTGTTGGATTTATTGTAAACTGGTCCCATTCCTCTCCCAACCGAGCGTCATTTCTTCTTGAACCTTGGCGTGTGGCCTGAATCCTGCGAGGTGGTAATGGAAGACTACAAGCCATTCGCTCCACCCACGGCTCCCGTGGCCGATGTCTTTGACCGGGGAGGCAGCCCTTTCCCTTTGGAGTTGGCCGAACGCTCGGCTCGGCTTGGTGCCGTCCTACTGGACGGATTGATCCTCATCATTCCCTTCGGGCTCATCTACGGGATCGTTCTGGCCCTTTTCCACCGAGAAATTCGGTCCTTGGCGGTCATCATCCAGCGGTGGGACTTCCGAATGGGAATGACCTTGTTTGGAACCTTGTTTGGAAGTCTGGTGTATCTGGCCGTCAACGGACATTTCTTGGCCAAAGATGGACAGACCCTAGGTAAGAAGGCCTGCAGTATCCGCATCGCGAAGCCTGATGGAACCGTGCCCTCCCTCATGGATTCCTACGTCAAGCGCAACCTGCTAGTGACGGTGATCCGGCTGATCCCGTTCCTGGGCTCGATCTTCGTGCTGGTCGATGCACTGTGCATCTTCAGGAAGAACCGGAAATGCCTGCACGACGAACTGGCCGACACCGTCGTGATCAAATCAAATTGAAAGGATCCGTTGCCGAGCCAATTTCTTGAGCCTGTGCCATCCCCACCTGTCCAGCGGCACCCTCAAGACGCATTGGTCTTCGCCTTCGCTTCCTTGGCCACCCTGCGAGCCTCCGCTTCCTTTTCCGGGTCGATCTTCCCGGAGAGGATCCCATCAATGCGGGCCCCAATGCGCTCTGCAGCGTCATGGAGTGGCTCAGCTGCGCTCCTGGTGTAGATATCGGTCACCGTCTGTTCGCTGTGACCCAGCGAGCTCCCCCACGAAGCCCTTGAGGCCCAGGTCGGCCCCAACGCTGGCGAAGGTTCGCCGCAGGTCATGGAGGCCCGGGTCTTCGTCCTTCGGTTCACCCTCCACCGCCAGCCCCGCCGCCTCGCGCAGGGCCTTCCAGGGGGCCTGTAGGTCGGCTGTCGGAATCCACTCCATCCCCTTGCCGTCGGCCTTCTTCCTGGCCCTGCCAGGGACTACGTAGGGGCAACCGATGGTGCGAACCGTCGTTTTGAGTTCGGCCACGAGTGCAGAGCAGAGATGGACCACCCGGGCCTTCCCGGTCTTCTTGCCGGTCTTGTGGAACTCTTTGGGAATGCGGATCTCGCCTGCGTCCAGGTCCACCCACTCCCACCGGACGCCCTGGATCTCGCCCTTCCTCATACCTGCCAGCAGGGCGAGCCGCAGGGCCAGGAGCAGGGTAGGGGCCTCCTTGGAATCCTTGAGCGCAGCACCCAGGGCCTTCACCTCCAGATCGGTCAGGCGACGCTCCCTCTTCGTTTCCTGGCCCCGCTGCTTGACGACGGCGACCGGATTGCTCCCCAGGGTCCGGTATTCCCACTCTTCCGCCCTGGAGAACATGGTCCGCAGGACGGCCCGGGTCCGGTTCGCCATGGTCGGCGCGGTCTGCCGCATCTCGTAGAGCATGGCCGAGATGTCGGCGGGGCCAACCTTGGCCAGGGGCAGGGCCCCCAATGTCGGGACGATGTGCTTGTTGATCAACCGGGTAGCTTCCTTGCCCCACTTTGCACCATTGCCGGGGATGTGTTCCCTGATGTATCGGTCGGCGAGGTCGGCCACCGTCAACGCTGTGCGCTTGGCCTCTGCCGCAGCCGCCCGGGCGTCAGCCTTGGCCTGCCCGGGGTCCGTCCCGGCATGGATCATTTTCCAAGCGGAGGCGTGGGCCTTCTTTGCGGCGTCCGGTGTCATGGCGGGGATCTGGCCCAGCACATGCTTTTTCTGGAGGCCATTGAACCGGTAGCGCAGGACGTAGGACTTCTGTCCGTTCGGCAAGACGCGCACATGGAGCCCTCGGTATCCCTCCACCGGGTTGAAGTAATCCTTGGCACCCACCTGCAGGCCCGCAACGTCGGTCTTGTTCAACCGGATTGGCTCCCGTTCCTCTCGTTCCTCGCGCTTGCCTGACTCACTCATCAGATTCACTCCCCGGTTGTGCCCGCAAGTCCATGGGCACACTATGGGCACATTTTCAGCCGCCGTCTACCTCTGAATCCGTGTCTCGGCCAGCCTCAAAGCAACATAACTAGCTTTGTTTACAATACCGACCATTTCGCGCCAGTCCGGGCCATTTGACATAACTCTGACTCGAAATCAGGTTATCGGGTGACCGGTACGGGGGTTCAAATCCCTCTCTCTCCGCCAAAATCATTATTAAACTGATGTAATAAAATGGCTTAACTTGTTTAATGAAATTTCAATGTGATTTGATCACGATGGTGCCGGCCAGGTCGTCATGCAGGCATTTCCTCTTATTCCTGAAGATGCACAGTGCATCGGCCAGCACGAAGATCGAGCCCAGGACCGGGATCAGCCGGATCACCGTCACCAGCAGGTTGCGCTTGACGTAGGAATCCATGAGGGAGGGTACGGTCCCATCAGGCTTCGCGATGCGGATACTGCAGGCCTTCTTACCTAGGGTCTGTCCATCTTTGGCCAAGAAACGGCCGTTGATGGCCAGATACAACAGACTTCCAAACAGGGTCATTCCCATCTTGAAGTCCCATCGGTGCGTGACGGCCACCAAGAACCGGAATTCTTGGTGGTAAAGGGCCAGAACGATCCCGTAGATGAGCCCGAAGGGAACGAGGAGGATCAAGCCGTCCAGTAGAGAGGCACCAAGCCGGGCCGAGCGTTCGGCCAATTCCAAAGGGAAAGGACTGTCTCCCCGGTCAAAGACATCGGCCACGGGAGCCGTGGGTGGAGCGAATGGCTTGTAGTCTTCCATTGCCGCCTCGCAGGGTTCAAGCCGCACGTCAAGGCTCAAGCAGAAATGACGCTTGTTTGAGAGAAGAATGGGACCAGTTTACAGTAAATCCATCACATTCAACGACTGGCGAGAACGACAAAGTCCCTGTTCTCAACCAGGCGGGCGCGGACGATCTGATCCTTGATCCAGTTGGAGAAGTCTTTGCCGATGCCGAGGAAGGAGTGAAGCTCCCGGGCATCCACGGCATTGACCTCGACGTTCGCGATGCGGGTGGTCGTGACTATGGGGAAGCCAGCTGTCGGTTCCTTTCAGGATGGAGATTTAAGATAACATTGTATTAATTAAATAATTTAAACCATTTAAATTTCAGGCCCTCCAATTTATCCAGGAGGCGACACAATGAGACTTCTCTGGCCTGGCATCCCTGTGATCATGCTAGTCGCAGGTGGGACCTTGCATTCCACCGAGTTACCCAGCTTCGGAGTCCAGGCCGCTCTTGTTGGTCCCATCAACAACTGGGCCCCCGGTTACCCAGAACTTGACCCACTCGGGTTTCAATTCGGGGGCCACGCTCGCTGGGATTTCAGGGAGGGCCACGGCCTGGTGATCAGAGCCGATTACACCCTCTACGGCAATGTGGATGAAACCAATAATACATCCCTCAGCGCGGGCGTCGATTACACATATCATCTAAGCAGAGAACAGTTGGGTTCTTATGTTATCGCAGGGGTATCCTACATGAATTACAACCTGAAATACACCTATCCACTCGCACAGCTATGGGACTCGAAACAAACGTGGAACGGTCTGGGGTATGACCTTGGCGCCGGCTACGATTTTAATAGACAAATGGGGCTTCAGGCCCGTTATCGTCGTTACAACTTGTATCGCTTGGGTGAGGATGTGACTTTGGAAGAGTTGAACCTAGGCATCACATATACCTTTTAGGCGTTTGTCTAAATTAAGCGTCCGTGTCCCGACCCAGCGCCCTGTTCGCTCCCGGTCAGTCGCATTCGCGACTGCTGTGAGCGGAAAGGAGGCCTTCGGTTCAGGGGTCTGTGTTCCACCTTCGATGAAAAAGCTGAGGAATCGGCGAATCAGAGGTAAAGCTTGGCAGGGTCTGTACAGATAAATAGGTATGACCAAACGATTCCGGCCCTGGAACCCCAAGCAGAAGTGGCTGCTGCCAGCTGAAATCACCGGATTCATCCCTCAGGGGCATCCGAGCCATTTCGTCCGGGACCTCGTGGGCGAGGAACTGGACCTCGCCGCGATCCTCGACACCTCCATGGAAGACAAAGGCTGCCCGCCCTTTCACCCGGCGATGATGGTGGCGCTCCTGCTCTATGCCTATACGCAGGGGGTGTTCTCCTCCGGGAAGATCGCCAAGGCCTGCATCGAGCGGATGGATTTCGCCCCCGGCACCGGAACCCAGATATCAGTTTGTCTCGCGAATCCCCGCAGGGGATAGCGAGAGGGCGCAGCGCAACTTCACTGATCCCGAGAGCCGGATCATGCCGACCAAGAACGGCTTTGAGCAGTGCTACAGCGCCAAGGCTGGCCTGAAGGCCCTGGCGTTTTACAACTGCGCATGAGTCAACCTGGGCAGCGAGGGCATCAATCATCCCTGGACGCGCTCCTGAACAGGATGCCGCGGCCCGGAGTCGGAATATGGGATGTTCTCCGGGCCGCAGGGATGGAGCCGAACCTCCGCTTCGGTACACAACCAGGGCCGGAGGCCCCAGGACAGGCAGGTGGGTATCGATGGCGGGGGACCAGTTGACGCCGTCGGCGGAGAAGGCCACCCACATGACGTTGTTCGTATCCTGCCAGGCCGCCCAGAGCATGCCGTTGAAGACCGCCAGCGCGGGGGCGCTGTCGGGGAGGGAGTAGTAGGTGTCGTTTATCTGGTACGCCGGCGTGCCGGTGGAGGACATATCGGTGATCATCAGGCCGCCGGGAGAGACACTATCCGCCCAGGCCATCCAGAGGTGACCGTTGAAGAACGCCAGCGCGGGCCAGAAATTGGTCTGGCGGGTCGTCTTCCACTGGTTCCAGCTCGTGAAATTGGGGGGTGTGCAACTGTAGATCTCTACCACCCCGCTCCCGTCCGTGAAGGCCATGAAAAGCTGGCTGCCGCTCGGCAGCAGGCAGGGCGGCGCGACCGCCCTCCAGGTGAAGGTCCAGTAGTTCCCCCAGGTGCTCGCCGGTCCACCGGAATCCGAGTCGTTGATCTCGAGGTTTCCGCCGGTCCCGGCGGAGTTGCAGTAGGCGATATAGAGTCCGCCCAGGCTTGCCAGGGAGGGCGCGCTGAGGCCCGTCCAGCCGATTTCATAGTTGGGGTACCAGACCCCCTGGGGCTCGGCCGTGTAGGTCAGCCGATAGTTGTCCATGGAATCCAGGAACCCCACGAAGAGATTTCCATTGAACAGGGTCATCGCCGGAGGTTCGACGGTCGAGACGCCGATGTCGACCCCCGAGCCCCAGTTCACGCCGTCAGGGGATCCGGCGATATCGATGGAGCAGGTGGGCTTCACGTACCGAGGCATAGTCCATGTACACGGCCCAGAGCTTGGTGCTGCCGGTGTTTGCCGGCGCGATCCAGACTTCGGCGGTGCTGGTGACGGAGGTGGTGCCGTTGGCGACCGTGAGGGTGTAGGTCGTGGTGGCCGAAGGCGTGACGCTCACCCCCGCCCCGCTGGTGACGGAAATGGGGCCCGGAGTGATGGTCCCTGTGCCCCCGGTGAATGCGCCCGTGAGCGTGATGGTCGTACCGCCGGCCGCCACCGTCGGGGACGCCGTGAAACTGCTGATGGCTGGACTGCCCTGGGCCACGGTCACCGTCGCGGTGGCGGTGGTGCTGCCGCCGGTGTTCGTGGCCGTCAGCGTGTAGGTGGTGGTCGCGGTGGGCGACACGGTCGTGCTGGTGCCCGTCACGGTGCCCACTCCCTGGTTGATGCTGAGCGAGGTGGCCCCGGTCACCGACCAGGCCAGGGTGCTGGTCGCGCCCGAGGAAATGCTGCTGGGGGTGGCGGTGAAACTGCCGATGACGGGGCCGGACGAAGTCTGCACGGTCACGGTCGCCGTGGCGGTGGTGTTGCCCGCGGCATTGGTGGCCGTCAGCGTGTAGGTGGTGGTCGCGGTGGGCGACACGGTCGTGCTGGTGCCCGTCACCGTGCCCACGCCCTGGTTGATGCTGAGGCTGGTCGCGCCGGACACGGACCATGACAGGGTGCTGGTCGCGCCCGAAGTGATGGTGCCGGGGCTGGCGGTGAAGCTGGCGATCTTGGGTGCGCTCGCCGGCGTCACGGTCACCGTCACCGTGGCCTGGGTGCTCCCTGTGGCGTTGGTGGCGGTCAGTGTGTAGGTGGTCGTCACGGAGGGCGAGACCGTCTTGCTGGCCCCTGTCACCGTGCCGACGCCCTGGTCGATGCTGAGGCTGGTCGCCCCTGTCACCGCCCAGGACAGGGTGCTGCTCGCGCCCGCGGAGATGGTGCTGGGAGCCGCCGTGAACCCGTTGATGACGGGGCTGCCCTGGGCCGCCACGGTCACCGTGGCGGTGGCGGTGGTGCTGCCCGCCGCGTTCGTGGCCGTCAGCGTGTAGGTGGTGGTCTCGGTGGGCGAGACGGTCGTGCTGGTGCCCGACACGGTGCCCACGCCCTGGTTGATGCTGAGCGAGGTGGCCCCGGTCACCGACCAGGACAGGGTGCTGGTCCCGCCCGAAGATATGGCGCTGGGGCTCGCGCTGAAGCTGTTGATGGTCAGGCCTGGGGTGCTCTGCTTGGCGAGGATGGCGGCGAAACCTTGGCCGCCCCCGCCGCCGATGATGTAGAGGGAGTTGGCCTGGAAGTTGGAGGACTGGCCGTCGGACCAGAAGGCGAAGCCGCTGCCGCTTGTGCCGTTGACCGTCATGCTGATGCTGAAGAGGTTCTTGGATGAATCGATCTCAGAGATGGAGCCGCTGAATGAGCCGGAGGAAGTGGTGCCGGAGAAGGATCCATTGGCGAGGAAGGTGGCGTTCACGCTCAAGCCGCCGGACACCACCGATGAGACATAGTTGCCGGCAAGGGATTCAACGGTGACGGGCCGATCCGAGAGTCCATCGTAGGTGAACGCCATGATCCCGGAATTGCCGCTGTTGTCGCTCCAGTCGCCGTTCAGGCTGGTGTCGGCGACGATGCTGCCGTTGGTGAAGGTCAGGACGCTGGTCGTGCCATCGTTGTTGTAGGAAGTGCCGGAGCCCTTGAAACCTGATCCGCTCGTGCTGAAGCCTCCGGTCATGACGTGGTTGTTGAGCACGGTGCTGGCGCTGCCCCAGAAGACGCCCTGGCCGTCGGACGCGGCAAACTGGGGCCAGTTGCCGTTGACGTAGGCAACCCCATTGATATAGCCGGTCCAAATCCCGGCGATGTTCGCGGGGGGTTGGCTGGATGTGGACGATCCACCTCCGCCGCCACCTCCCCCGCAGGCGAGCAGTCCGAGACTCAAGCAAAGAACAACCAGCCGTCCCCACCGCATGGTTTTCCTCCTTTTTGAATTGGCAACCCACTTTGGAGCAGGCGAAATGAACTCCGGACTGGGTCCATATCCAAGCGTCCAAATAGTGGGATTTATCAACCATGATTCTATGCGGTGATAATTTTCAATACAATTTGAATTCATCTTTTTATTTGATTCATCAGCAAAATATGAATATTTTTCAACCCTAATTTTTTCTAATTGTAATTTTCAATGACACGCAGAGCGTCGGGCGTTGCAGGGTCTCGACCCGGCCATCCTGCCGTAGGAGGTTAAGGAATGCCCCCAGGGCTTGCCTTGGCTGTTCGCCAAATTCATTACCGCAGAGGGCGAACATACATCCGTTGAAAATGCAGGGGGACGGGCCATCACCGGTGAAGGAGTCCGCCTCCTGGGCCAGTCGGCAGGGGCGACCTTGCCTGCGGAACTCCGCAGCCACCTGATCGGTCCCGGAGGTTGGATGGTCCTCCTGATCGAGTTCAGCAGCCTGGTGGCCACCCGGATGTGGCAGGCAGTCACCGGCTTTCAGGTTGCGCTTGCCCGAAGGCTTGCATTTGTGAAAAATAATATTGATTAATTCTATACATTAAATTTCGTTTGGCATTCAATGATAAAAAGAAATTCCCCAAAAATCTTGTCAATAAGCCGGTCCTGGCCCCCCCTTCGTGTCGATGAAGGCCTGGCAGCACCGATTTCAACGACCTGATCGTCATCCACCACCATGAGGGGAGCGGCGTGGCGCTGTTCCAATCTAGGGGAAATTGATGGCGGAGTATCCGATGTAGGCGCAGGCCGGGCTCGAATCGTCCAGCAGGTTGACGGTGAGGTCGCTGCCGAACCGGGACTGGTAGGTGGCCGTGTTGATGAGCAGGAGAAGGATCGACAGCGAAGGGTCCGAGGCCCGCACCACCGCGTTGTAGGGATCGTCCCCATGGTCCAGGTACAGATCCTCGCTCATGAAATAGCCCATTTCGTGGCCGCAGGCCCAGATGGGCTGGACCGGGATGTTCAGCACCCGCAGGGCGGCGTTGAGGAAGCCGATGCTGCCGTGGCAGCCCGCGGTCCAGTGCTGGACGCCCAGGGCGGGATAGCGGCTGTCCACGGTCCCGGCCACGATCTGCGAAATGGGCGAATAGCCGCGGTACTGCCAGACCGCGAAATCGGTGCCGAAGTCCTCGTTGGGATCCTCCGAAGTGCCGTAGAAATGCGTGAGGTTGTAGCGCATCCATTCCAGGACGTTGCCGATGGTGGCGGAACGGGAGGCGCCCACCAGCAGGGCCTGCTGGAGCCAGGGATAGGTCCACCTGGGGTCGGCGAAGGTGGTCCTGGGCCGGTTGTCGGTCATCAGTGTGGGCAGGCCGGCGTTTTCGTAGGTTCCCATGGCGTAGGATCCGCTCGGCATGAGCCAGGCCATGGTGGCGCTGTCGAACAGCCATTTGAGGGCGTCGGTGGAGTATCCGGTGACGCTCCAAGGCACCTGCCCGGATATTTCGAGCATCAGGGAGAACCCCACGTGGGCGGTGTAGAGGCTCCACATGTAGGCCGGGGTCACGTATTCCATGGTCGAGGTGGTGTCGTTGCCGACGCCTGGATAGACGTTGGTGGGCTGGTCGGTGAGGCCGGGGCCGCCCGGCGTCATGGTCACCTGGGGCGCCCCCTGGGAGAACCAGGCGCAGGCGTTCAGGTAGGCCTGGTTCAGGTCCGACTGCTGGCTGGCGCTCCAGTTCGCCCAGGTGATCTTGTTGGCGTCGGTGGGCGGGATGTAGACATCGGCGTTGGCATAGCTGGTCTGCCACTTGATGGCGCCGGCGATGGCGGGGTTGGCGGACAGCCATGTGGCCAGGTCCTGCAGCAGGGACAGGGTGGCCGGGTTGCTGGTGGTGCTGTTGTTGGCTCCGTCGGTGACGACGACGGTGAACACGGCCCGGTCGTCGGCGGGGGCGATGGCGTTCAGCGTATAGGTTGCCGATTGGGCCCCGCTGATCGGCGTGCCGTTGCGGCACCACTGGTAGATCAGGGTGCCGGTGCCGGTGGCGGCGACCGTGAAGGGGGCCTGGCTGCCCTGGGCCAGGATCAGGCCGTGGGGCTGGGTGGTGATGACCGGGCCGGCCGGATCCACCGCGAAGGTCAGGTTGACCGAGGAACTGCCGCCGTTGTTGGTGGCGGTGATCAGGTAGGTCTGGAGGCTCGCGGTGGCGGAGGGGGTGCCGGAGAGGGTGCCGGTCAGGGTGCTGAAGGCGAGGCCGGCCGGCGGCTGGGGCACGATGCTCCATGAGGCGGGGGGGCCGCCGGTGTTGCTGGGGGTGACCGGGGTGATGGCGGTTCCCGAGGCGAACGCCAGGGGGGTGGCGGAGAGCGCCAGCACCGGCGGGGGGCTGAGGATGGTCACGATGGCGTTGGCGACGCGCGAACCGGACCCGTTGCTCGCGGTGAGGGTATAGGTCGTGTTGGCCGAGGGGGTCACGACGATGGAATTCCCGGTCACGGCGCCGATGCCCTGGTTGATGCCCAGCGACGTGGCGCCGGTGACGGTCCAGGCCAGGGTGGTGCTCTGGCCGGCCTGGATCCCGGGCGGGCTCGCGGTGAACGAACTGATGGTCGGCAGGGACAGCACCGTGACGGTGGTCTGGGCGGTGACGCTGCCCCCGGCGTTGCTGGCGGTGAGGGTGTAGGTTGTGGTGGCGGCCGGCGTGGGGGACACCGTTCCATTGGGCGAACTGATGGCGCCGACCCCGTTGTCGATGCTGGCGCTGGTGTAGTAGTACACCCCGCTCCAGTTCAGGATCGCGGACTGGCCCGAATTGATGGTGGAGGAGGATGCGGAGAAGCTGCCGATCACCGGGAGTTGGGTGAAGTTGGCGGTGATGGTCTGGCTGGCGGTCACGTTGGATACGGTCAGCGGGTTGGCGGAGGTGGCGACGAAGCCGCCGGTGCCGGTCCAGCCGGTGAACGCGTAGCCGCTGTTCGGGGTGGCGCTCACGGCGGTGGAGGCGCCGCCCGTGGGGACGCTCTGGGACGTGGTGCCCGTCAGCGACCCGTTGCCGCCGGACATGAAGGTCAAAATGAATTTCACCGTCACCGTTGCGGTGGCGGTGACGCTGTCGCCGGCCGAGTCGGTGACGGTCAGGGTGAAGGTGGTGCTGGAGGTCAGCGGTCCGGTGTAGACGCCCACCCCGCTGGTGAACACCCCCTGGCCATGGTCGACGCTGGCGGTGCCGCCCGTGAAGACAGCGGTCAGCTGGCTGCTGTTGTTGGTGTTCACGGAGGCGGGGAAGGCGCTGAAGGATGTGATGACCGGGAGCTGCAGGAAGTTGGCCGAGATCGTCATGTTCGCGTTCACGCCCGTCACGATGAGCGGGTTGGCCGTGGTGGTGACGAAACCGCCCGTGCCGGTCCAGTTGAGGAAGCGATAGCCGGCGCTGGGGACCGCGGTCACCTGGGCGGCGCTGCCCCCATAGCCTACCGTTTGCGTGGTGGTGCCGCCCAGGGAACCGCCGCTGCCGGCTGTGAAGCTCACCGTGAAGGTCTTCAGGACGAAGCTGGCCGTGAAGCTGAGGTTTCCGGTCACGCCGGTGTCGGTCCTGGGGTTCGCCACGGACCCGTCGCTCCACTGGACGAAGGCATACCCGGTGGCCGGCACGGCGGTGACGGCCGAGCCGCTGGCGCCGTAGTTAACCGTCTGGGACGAGAGGCCGGAGATGGAGCCGTTGGGGCCCGCGCTGTAGGCGAGGGTATAGGTGTTGGTGGCGAAGCCGGCCGTGACGCTGAGGTTGTTGGCCACGGCGGTGTCGGTGCGGGGGTTGCTGGCGGAACCGTCGCTCCACTGGACGAAGTGGTAGCCGGTGGCCGGCACCGCAGTGACGGCGGCGCCGCTGGCGCCGTAGTTCACGGTCTGGGACGAGAGGCCGGAGATGGACCCGTTGGGGCCCGCTGTGTAGGCGAGCGTATAGGTGTTGGTGGCGAAGCTGGCCGTGACGCTGAGGCTGCCGGCCACGGCGGCGTCGGTGCGGGGGTTGCTGACGGAACCGTCGCTCCACTGGACGAAGTGGTAGCCGGTGGTCGGCACTGCGGTGACGGCGGCGCCGCTGGCGCCGTAGTCCACGGTCTGGGACGAGAGGCCGGAGATGGAGCCGTTGGGGCCCGCTGTGTAGGCGAGCGTATAGGTGTTGGCGGCGAAGCTGGCCGTGACGATGAGGTTGCCGGCCACGGCGGTGTCGGTGCGGGGGTTGGCTGTAGAGCCGTCGCTCCACTGGACGAAGTGGTAGCCGGTGGCCGGCACCGCGGTGACGGCGGCGCCGCTGGCGCCGTAGTTCACGGTCTGGGACGAGAGTCCGGAGATGGAGCCGTTGGGGCCCGCGCTGTAGGCGAGGGTATAGGTGTTGGTGGCGAAGCTGGCCGTGACGATGAGGTTGCCGGCCACGGCGGCGTCGGTGCGGGGGTTGCTGACGGAACCGTCGCTCCACTGGACGAAGTGGTAGCCGGTGGCCGGCACCGCGGTGACGGCCGCGCCGCTGGCGCCGTAGTTCACGGTCTGGGACGAGAGTCCGGAGATGGATCCGTTTGGGCCCGCGACGTAGGCGAGGGTGCAGGTGATGGAGGCGAAATTCGCCGTGAGGTCGAGGTTCCGGCTGACGTTGCTGACGGTCAGTGGATTCTGGGTGGTCGCGGCGAACCCGCTTCCGGTCCAGCCGGCGAAGGTGCACCCGGTGGAGGCGGCCGCTGTCACGGCCGTCCAGGCTCCGCCCGCCGTCGGGGTCTGGCTCAAGGCACCCAGGAGGACCCCGCCGGGACCCGGCGTGAAGGTCACCAGGTAGGTGGTGGAAACCTGCACCGCCAGGCTGGTGGAGTCCCCGGCGGCATTGGTGACCGTCAAGGTGTAGGTGGTCGGCGCGGGGATGCTGCCCGAGTCCACCGGCACGCCGCTGAGGACGGCTCCGATGCCCGGGTCGATGCTCCCGGCCCCTCCGGAGAACACGGCGGTGAGCTGGCTGGAAGCCCCGGCAGGCAGGGTGGCGGGGGACGCACTGAAGGACGTGATGCTGGGTGCCTGCACCACGATGACGGTGACGCTCCGGGTGGCCGGGCCGCCCTGGCCGGTGGCGGTGAGGGTGTAGGTCGTGGTGGCCTGGGGAGTGACGAGGTAGCCGGTCCCGGCGATCACCGGTCCCACGCCCTGGTCGACGCTGGCGCCGGTGGCATCGCTGAAGACGGCGGTGAGGGTGGTGCCGGTCCCGGCCGTGATGGTGGATTTGCTGGCGGTGAAGGAGGAAATGGTCACGCTCGGGGTCACCGGGGCAGTCCCCGGGGTTCCGCCGCCGCCGCCCCCGCCGCCGCAGGAGACCAGGAGGGCCATCAGCAGCCATGGCAAAAATCTGCGCATAGAACCCCACGATCCGCGTGAGCGCAGTTGCATGGGCGGGGCCCTCCTCGAGGGGGCAGGCGAGCACCCCTGTTTATAATTATCGGGTGGAGATGGCTTTAGGTTGAGTTCTATAAACTAGGAATTGTGAACATTCCACCCGTGCGCTGTGGTGTGTTTTCACGGCATCGTGGGATCCAGGCCGGCGGCCCAGGCTTCCGGAATACGCAGTCCAGGAATTCCTTGATGACCCAGGCAGGCCATGGGACTCATCGGCGCCACACCTTGACAGGTGTCCTTCATCCATTCCTGCCAATATCCGCCAAGGCATCCCTCACGGCTTGAACAACAGCCTCGGGCTCAATCGGTTTGTTGAGGACCTGCAGGACTCCAAGGCGAAGGAGTCTGGATATGCCCTCCTCTTCACGCAAGGCGGTCAGCACGATGACAGGAATCCGGCGTGGTGCCTCATGGGCAATCTGTGCAACCGAGGCACCGCTCAGCCCGGGCATGAAGTAGTCCGTGAGAATCAGATCTGGCGCTGATGATTTGAGGTGATGAGGGATATCCAAGGCCGAGTGAGGCAACCATTCCTCCACCTCGTAGCCCGCCTGTTCGAGGCATCGGCGGAGGAATAGGCTCATGATTTTGTTATCTTCAATCACCAGGATCTTAGACACGGCCCCATTCGCTTCTCGATTTGATTTGGGAGGGACACCCGTTAATCCCGACAGGGAAAAGCCTCCAGGCATTTTCCAAAGTTCACGTCCTTCAAGCCCTCCAGGACTGCGGGCAAGCCGGTTTCAGATGAACATCGCCAGCACGGGTTCATCATCTTGGGGTTCCGAACGACCTGCCTTGGGATTGAACCGGCCTGCCAATGAGAGGAGGCGGTTCCGCAATTGCTTGCCCGCCTTGGTGGAGGAGAGGGTTATTGCGAAAGCGCCGAGTGTGGCGGCTCCGAGCAAGGCTATCAGGATGGCGTTGGGACCGGTGCTGGTGTTTTGATTCATGGTTACTCCTTGCAATTGTTTATTCCTAGCGATCACCACGGTCTACGGGTGTTGGCCGGGGGATTCATTATACCAGCCATCCCGGAATCACCCTCCGGTGGCCATGCCGCAGGCCGGGAAGTCGGCCGAGGAAGCCAGGGGACGGGAATTCTCGCACTTCAGCCCTTTGTCAAGGAACCTGCTGCGAAGGCCGATTCCCGGCTCGAGGGTCAAGGCCGTTCGAGGAACCCCTTATCTGGCACTCACGGCTAGGAAGATTTCGGGGGGGACTGGCCGCCTTTTTCTACGGTCACTTTCCTGCCCCAGATGATCCCGATGATGGGGAGGAAGACGCCCAAGGTCACCAGCAGGAGTCCGATCGTCGGCATATTCAGTGCTCCCCAGAGGATGAGTCCTCCCAGGAACAGCACGAATTCCACCGCGACTCCGAACAGGCACCCGGTCACGGCCATGTCGCCGGAGACCTTTCCCCCCTGATTTCGCGAATCATCTCCGCTCATGTTTTCCCCTTCTTGGGTGAGGGGACCATTTTCTAGGGAATGCGATGGGCGTCAAGGATTCGTTGCCATTTCCGGAATGAGGAATCATTTCAGGGAGGCGACGATCTCGCATCGGGAACCGGCTCCCAGTTTTTTCATGATGATCTTCACATGGTCTTTGACGGTCAGTTCTGAAATGAACAACGTCTCGGCGATGGCCTTGTTGCTGTTCCCCAGGCGAAGGAGGTTCAGGACCTCGGCTTCACGCCTGGACAGGTGGTTGGTTTTCTGGATCTCCTTCAGGTCGATCTGGCGCTGCTCCACCATGGGTTCCAGCAGGACCATGGTGTGGGTCGCCGGGTTTCCGCTACCCACGGGGGAGAGGGGGAAGGCCCGCAGCAGGTACGAAGGCACCAGGCCGGGTTCGCGCGGAGCCGTCGGCTGGATCATCAGCGTATCGACCCCACCCTCCCGGAGTTGGCTGCACAAGCCGCGGATCTGATCGTTGATGGTCTCGGGCTCGTGCCCGACCGACCCGAGGGTTGACAGCAGATCCAGGGCCTGTTCATTCGCGTAGACGAAATTCCCGCCATGGTCCACGAGCATGACTCCGGGCGCCGCGCGTAAGTGGGATATGGAAGTTAGGCTGTTCAAGTCGAAGAAAGTATAGGTCGCTCTGAAAAAACAAACATAGAAAAGTAATAATCCCTCCTTTTGAGGGATGGTCATCGCCCGAGCCATGGATTAATTTGTGGACATGAATCTGAAGTCCGAACAGCGGTCCAATCCCAGAACGGCAATGCATGAGGTGGTTCGGTTCGAACGATCGGCGCTCGGAGCCGGCCGCCAGGAGGTGACGCTTGGCTTTGGGAAGGGGAAGGATATCGGCGCGGGGGGGGCAGGCCTGATGACGGAAACCATCCTGCGTCAGGGCGAAATCCTCAAGCTTCACATTCCCATCCTCGCAAATTCGGGGACCGTGCCGGTCTTTTCCGAGGTGAGGTGGATTCAAGACGTGCCGGAGGGTTGCAAGGCTGGATTGCGGTTCCTGGTCTGATCCGGCCCGCCCACGGAAATGCCTTCGGCTCACGACGGGCATGGCCTGGGACAACCCCGGGAGGGCGAAAAGCGCGAAGCCTCCACCCGTTCCAGGTGGTGGGGGACAGCAGCGGCATCCGCGGATGAACGGGTTCCAGAGGAGGATATATGTCAGGAGTTGGAGCAGTCGGCGCGGCCGGAGGAGCGATGCCGATGGCTGCCGCATCACCATCGGCAAGTGCAGCCCATCCGGTGTCGGGATCAAGCAGAATCCAGGAGGATACGGTCACCATTTCCGATGAAGCGATCGCTTTGCTTCACGGAAACAAGCACAAAAAGAAAGATGACATTCTCCTGCTGGCATACCCGCACCTGCAGATCTATGGCGGATCACAAGGCCTCACCGCGCAGGCAACCCCCGGTGGCCAGGCGGTTTCAGGCGTGGGCGCGGCAGGTGGCGGCGCGGCTGCCGCGGGTGGTGCCGGCGGTGGCAAGTAGAGAGCGCCCTGCCTACCGGGTGGCCGACCTCCATGACGGCTGCAGGCGATCCTCATCGGAGAACATCATGGGCACGGGCCCGTGCGAGCAAGGGCAGGAAGGTGGAAGGGCGGGATCCTGGATGCATGGACTGGACTCCTCGGGTTGAGCGGGCGGACGCGCCTGTGCCGGGTTCATGGCGTCAATGAGCCCTTTGTCCCGCGGACCGGATCCAAATAGTATTATAAATAATTTAATATGAAACATTTGGATCTCCCGCTCCATCTGTGGGGTTGGGCCTCCAGGCCCCATAGGGAGTGACCGTGCATCTGCCCCTGCGATTCCACTGGCTGGCCATCCTCCTGGCGGCGGGAACCCTGGCCCGGGGCGAGGTGACCCTCCTCGCCGAGCGGACAGAATTGCGCAGCCTCGAGGAGGGACGGGTGCGGGTGGCCTGCGATCCCGGGGCCGAACGCGCCTGGCGCTGGCGGCTGGCCGAACCGATGGCCACCGCTCCCTGGCTCACGCCCCTGGCCAACGGCGAGGCCCGGATCACCGCGCCCTGGACCCGGGCGGGAGGCACCCTCACCGTGGTGGCCGAGGCCGAAGACAACCCCTCCATCCGCGCAGAGCTGATCCTGCGGGTGGTCCCCAACCCGCGCCTGGCCGAGGCCGGGGGGTCCTGGGGGGACGCCTTCGGACCCGGCGCGTCCCCGGCGCTGCGACCGCACGGGGCCACGCCCGGACCCTCCCCGGCGTTCCGCATCGCGTTCTGCCACGGCGTCTTCGACGCCTCGGACGGACCGGACCTGGCCCGCCTGGACCGGTGCTGGCTGGCGGCCGGCGAGGGCGGCCTGCGGGCCTTCACCCTGGCCGGCGAACCGCTGCCGTTGCCCGCGGCGCTGCGGCCGGAACCGGGCTGGGCCTGCCACGCCGTGGCGGTCCTGCCGCCGGGGCCGTCGCCCCGGGCCGCGGGCGCGACCCGGCTGGCCTTCTGCGAATCCCGCGCGGTCCCGGGCGCCGCCGGCGACCGGGACACCCGCATCGTCGCCCTGGCCGGCGACGGCGGCCGGCGGGAATGGCCGCTGGAGGGCAGGGAAGGCCCGCTCGCCGGGCGCCGGGTGCGGGACCTGGCCCTGGACCGGGACGGCACCCTGTTCGTGGCCTTCGGCGACCACCCGAGCATCCTGAGGATCGACCCGGCCGGGCGGGCCGCCCCCCATGCCCACCTCCCCGCCACGGGCGCCGACGGCCCGGACTGCATGGCCCTGGACCCGGACACCGGCCGCCTCTACCTGGGCGGCCGGAGCGGGCTTCTGGCCGTGGACCGGTCGGGGGCCGTGACACCGGCGCTGGGCCGCGGCCCCCGGGCGCCCAGCCACCTGGCGCTGCGGGGGCGGGAACTGCTCATCACCGACGGCCGGGACGGGGACCTCTGGGCCTGGCATCTGGACCGCGACCGGCTGGCCGCCGTGGTGGCCGGCCAGGCCGGCCACGCGGACACCCGCCCGGGGCCGGTCCAGGGCTTCCGGCCCGACCTGCCCGAAGCGGACTGCGCCGCCCTGGGCGGGCCCGCCCCCGTGGCCTTCACCCCGGAAGGACTGGGCCTCCTGGCCGGGGCCGGTTTCGCGTTCCTGGACCTGCCGGCGAGTCCGCTCACCGCCACCCCGTTGGCGAAAGCGGAAGCGCCGGTCGACGCGCCCCCGGAACCGGCTCCCGGGCCGGCTCCGCGGCGCCGGCCCCGGGGGGCGCCGCGCCCGCGCCTGGGCGGCCTGTTCTGCTCGCTCCTGCTGGCCCTGGGCGCCCTGTCGGATCCCGCCGTGTATGGCGCCCTGGCCATAGCCCCGCCAGTCCCGCCCGATCCGCCCTTTCCCGATCCGGGCTACGACTTCATGATCAGCCAGGGCATCGCCAGCCTGGGCAATCTGGACGCGGCCTGCGCCGAGGCCTTCGAGAGCGGAGCGCCCCTGGCGCCCTGCGGCCCCGACTACCAGCCCCAGGTGCTCGTCCAGGCGGATGCCATCCGCCAGGAGGCGCAGAGCCTGTTCGTGGACCCCGCCGTCCTCGGGGCGGGCGGGTGCGTGCCGGGGGAATCGCCCCAGCGCGCCAAGGAGCGCCTCGCGCTCTACCAGGGGGATATCCGGGCCGACTACGACGCCCTGAGCGGAGACTGCACCATGCTGCAATACCAGCTGGTGGGGGCGGGATACCGGCTCCTGGGGGTCAGCGCGCAACTGCTCGCCGACCGCGCCCTGGAACAGATCCCGGACCCGGCAAGCAAGGGGCTGGCCGCCCTCCCGGCCTACGCACTGGACCAGGCGTCCGTGGCCCTGCTCATTCCCGGTTATGACCTCCAGGCGGGGGGCGACGCTTTCGGCGCGGTGGGCGGCGAGGCGCTGCAATACCAGGCCCGCTTCCAGCTCTGGGTCGACGCCCAGGAAGCCGGCCTGATGGCTTGCGCCAGGGCGGGGAACGCCACAGGCGGTGCCGCCCTCGCGGCCCCGGCCCCGGTGGCCCCGCTCGGCGCCATACCGCCTTCGGTGCCGACGTTCGCGGCGGCCATGGCGCGGATGGGTGACGCCTGCGCCCTGGCCGGGACCTGGAACCTGAACCTGTGGGCATGCGCTCCCGCCACCCTGGCTTCGATCCGGTCCAGCAACGCCACGATCGTCAATTTCCAGGCCAGCCTCGCCTGTCTCACCGAAAGCGCCCTGGAGGGCCGGCAGGAAGCCTGTCCCACGACTCCCCTTTCGTCGTCGGGATTGCGCGCGGACGTCCTGGCCCTGTTCGATGGGCTTTCCGGGGCCTTCAGCGCGGCCGCCAACAAGCTGGGCGCGGCCGGCAACGCCGTGCTCGGAGCTGCCAATCCCCTGGATCTGGCCGCCAACACCGCCGCCCTGCTGGGCAACGCCACCGCGTCGCTGCTGGCGACCGCCGCCTACCAGCAGGTCCGGACCGCGGGCTTCGGCCTGCTGGCCGACGGCAACGACCTGTCCTCCCTGTCCGGCCTGGCCCGGCGCTGGAAGGCCGACATCACCCACCGGTTCAACGCCGAAAGCCGGGCCCGGTGGACCTCCGCCGCTTCCGGCGCCGGCGCCGCACCCTCCAGCACCGGGACCGTCCGCCTCCCCCCGGCCACATCCAGCACCGGGGCCACCGGAGTCGCATCCAGCACCGGGTTGGCCATCCGCGCGCCCCAGGCTGGCGATCCTCCGGACGCATCCAGCACCGGGGCCACCGGGGTCGCATCCGGTGGCGGCGCCGCTCTGGAACCGTCCAGCACCGGAGTGGCCATCCGAGCGCCCCAGGCCGGCGATCCTCCGGACGCATCCCGCACCGGGTCCTCCGGAGGGACATCCTGCGCCGGGGCCGGCCTGGTTCCTCCCAGCGCGGGAACAGCGGACAGCTTCAGCACAGCTGGGGCGGCCGTTCCGGTTACCACCGGATGGGAAGTCGCGGACGAGGCCGGCCGCGACACCGGCGTGGGCCTTTGGCCCCTCGGAAACGTTGAGTCCTCTGGCAGCCCACCCGACGGCGTGACCAGCGGAGCGAGCCGGAGATGGCCCTTCTGGTCCCTGTCACCCAAAACCTCGTGCACGGGGGACATTTTCAGGGGGACCGGGCTTGAACGGTTGTACAAATAATTTATTATGGTGTCATGGCGCTGAAGCCAGCCCTCACCGGCCGCGCGGCCCCGGGTTCAGGTCGAGCGCGCTGTAGATCCAGTACTTCAGGATGCCCAGATGCTCCCGGATGGCGATGTCCACCATGGCCAGGTTCACCCCCACCGGGACCGGCGTGGGGATGGCCTGGAGACAGTCCGCCACCGAGGCTTCGCACGGGATCCTGAAGTTCGCGAAATACATCATGGATCGCCGCATGTGGAAGGCCGACGTCACCAGGACGATGCGGTCGAAGCCGTGAGCCTCGACGATCCTGCCGGTCAACTCGGCGTTCCTGAAGGTATTCAGGCTTTCCGGCTCCAGGATCAGGTCGTCCCCGGGCACGCCCAGTTCCAGGGCCAGCCCGGCGCAGATGGCGGCCTCCGTGGCTCCGAACCCCGCCGTATCGCCTCCCGTGATGAGGAGCTTGCATGACTTCCCGCAGTTCACGCAGTTCCGGTGGAGCCGCAGCGCCTCCAGGATCCTCGAATGGGACAGGACGATGGGCTGGAGGTCATCGGTGCCGTCCGGCCGCACCAGGCCGAGCCCCAGCATGACCACCACGTTCCTTTCCCCCCACCGGGGCGCCAGCAGGCGGGCATACGGCGCCTCCAGCGGCTTCAGGAGCATGGCGGCGATCATGCCGTTGCCGCCCAGCCAGAGCAGAAGCAGGTAGGACGCCAGCGTCGCGAGGGCCGCCCAGGGGTGCCCGCCGAGGATCAGCAGAATGGCGGCCATGGGATGCAGCATGAGGGTCGCGGTGAACAAGTGTGCCTCTTAAAAAATTAATAAATAATTTTTAATAGCGCGCCAGTGCAAGCTAAAACGGTGCCATCCACCCCCAAGGCCCGATGCCGGCCGGTTGCCGGGGCAGATCAGGGAAAGCCTCGACCCATTTGACGATCACTTGTTGGCTATCTTATATTTATTTTGATTTAAACAAGGTAAGAAAGATAAGAAAAGACCCGTTTGCAAAGGCGGCAATGGGATTTGCCATGATGGGACTGGCAACGGACTTAATCATGGGCAAAGATGCAACAATATGAATGTTTTCGATCTGCCTATTTTTATAAATACACCTAATATCCACAGAGATAAGGCATGTAGAAAAGGTGCCTTTGCATTGATAAAAATTGATGAAGAATCAAATAATTAAATAGCGCAAAAGGGTTGACAATAATTTGATTTTTTCTAGATTCAGGGTGGGGCACGCGCCTCGTTCCCGATTCCCCATGGGGGAATCCGAGGCGCTTTTTTGCCCCAAGGAGGAGTTATGAACAGTGCAGTGCTCGAAAGTCCCGATCACGTGATCGCCAAGGCATGGGCCGACGAAGACTTCAAGGCGGCGCTCCTGGCCGACCCGAAAGCGGCCTTGAAGGCCATGGGCATCGAGGTTCCCGCGGGCGTGACCCTGAACGTGCTTGAAAACACGGACAAGGTCATCCATCTCGTGCTGCCGGGGCTGCCCGAGATGAACCTGCTTGGCGAGGCCCTGGACGGCGGCGAAGTGGGCCGGTGCGGCGGCGGCGGCTGCGGTGGCGGCGGCGGCTGCGGCTGCGGCGGCTGCGGCTGCGGCGGCGGAGTCCCCTGCGTGTGCTGGTGAGGTCTTGAAGAAAGGACGATCATGCTCCGACATCCCACCCTCAAGGCGCATCTCACTGCGGGCGCGGTCCCGGGGGAAGGCGTGATCCTGGTATCCGAAGAGGGTTCCTGGACGCTCCAGGGAGCCCTGTTCGAACAGGTGCTCCCCCTCCTGGACGGCGCCAGGACGCCGGAGCAGATCGTGGCCGCCCTCGCCCCGGCGCCCCGGGCGGAGGTCTACTACGCCCTGGAGGTCCTCGAGAAGAAAGGCCACCTCATGGACCGGGCGCCGGGGCTGGAGGCGGCGCACGCGGCCTACTGGGCGGGCCTGGGCCTGGACCCGGGCTCCGCCTGGGCGGCCCTGCGCGCGGGCCGGGTCCGGATCCGCTGCGCCGGCCCGCTGGATGCCGCCCCGCTGATCCGGAGCCTGGAGGAGGCCGGCCTGGACCTGGGCACCGGGGAGCCGGGCCTGGAGATCGCCGTCACCGACGACTACCTGCGCGAGGACCTCCTGAGCTGGGCCAGCGCGGCCCGGGAGGCGGGCCTGCCCTGGATGGTGCTCCGGCCCATCGGCCGGGAGTTCTGGATCGGGCCCCTGTTCACGTCCGGCGCGAGCGCCTGCTTCGGCTGCCTCCGGCACCGGCTGCGGCGCAACGAGCAGGTCCAGGAGTTCCTGCGCCACCGGAACGCCTGGACGGATCCCCTGCCCACGGCCGTGGCCGCGCTGCCGGCCGCCGTCGGAGCGGCATGCCGGCTGGCCGCCGTGGAGATCGCCAAGTTCCTGGCCGGGGCGCCCCACAACCTGCAGGACCGGGTGCTGAGCATGGACACCCGCACCTGGGTTTCCCGGAGCCATGCCCTGGTCCGCTATCCCGCCTGCCCCGTATGCGGCGACCCGCCCCGGCAGCGGCCCGGGCCGGTGCGCCTGGTGCGGCGCGCGGCCGGGCCCTCCGAAGGGAGCGGGCACCGGGTCGCCCCGCCCGAGGCCACCCTCGAGAAGTACGGCCATCTGGTGAGCCCCATCGCCGGGATCGTGTCCATGGTCGAGCCCCCGCCGGGCACCGGCGGCGTGTTCCAGGTGTGCATGGGCGGGATCAACGGCGCCATCGCGGTGGACAGCCTGGCCGCCTTCAAGACCGGCTTCCGGCACCGGAGCGCCGGCAAGGGGCCCACCCTGGCCCAGGCCAAGGCCAGCGCCCTGGCCGAAAGCCTGGAGCGGTATTCCACCGAGTTCACCGGATCGGAGTTCCGCATCCTGAAGAGCTGCCGGGAACTGGGCGACGCCGCCATCCACCCCAACGCGGTGATGGGCTTCAGCGAACGCCAGTTCCGCGAGCGGGAGCTCTGGAACGCGCGCGGGTCGCGCTTCAACGCCGTGCCCGAGCCCCTGGACCTGGACCGGCCGATCCCATGGTCCCCGGTGTGGTCCCTCAGCGAGGAGCGGGAGAAGCTGGCTGCCCACCCAGTTCCTCTATTTCCCAGGCCCCGCGGCCTGCCCGGCACCCTGGCCCCGGTGCTGCCGCGCCTGCTCCAACGGCAACGCCGCCGGCAACAACCTGGAGGAGGCGGTGCTCCAGGGCTTCATGGAACTGGTCGAGCGGGACGCCACCGCCATCTGGTGGTACAACCGCCTGCCGCGCCCCGGCGTGGACCTCGCCAGTTTCCGCCTGGACTACCTGGCCGGCCTGGCGGCCCACTACGACGGCCTGGACCGGGACCTCTGGGCGCTGGACCTCACCCACGACCTGGGCATCCCCGCCTTCGCCGCCGTCTCCTGCAGCCGGGACACCCGGGGCCGCATCCTCTTCGGCCTGGGCTGCAGCCTGGACCCGGCGGTCGCCCTGCTGCGCGCCTTCGCGGAGCTGAACCAGTTCATCTCCGGCATCGGACCCAAGGCCGAGGCACCCCTGGGCGACGATGAGATCCCTGCGCTGGCTGCGCGGCGCGACCCTGGACGCCCACCCCTACCTCGTCCCCGACCCCCGGTCCGCTCCCAGGCGCCTCGGGGATTTCACCTGCGCCGCCAGCGGCGACCTGCTGGCGGACATCCGCCACTGCCAGGCCCTGGTGCAGGCCAGGGGGATGGAGATGCTGGTGCTCGACCTGACCCGGGCGGACGCCGGCATGCCCGTGGCCAAGGTGATCGTGCCCGGACTGCGCCACTTCTGGGCCCGCTACGCCCCGGGCCGGCTGTACGACGTCCCGGTGGCGCTGGGCTGGCTCGCGCGGCCGCTGGCCGAGGATGAACTCAATCCCACCCCGGTTTTCATTTGACCGGGTGTCACGCCTCGCCCTGAAACCCTCGGTCCGGCTGCTGGAGGAGGCAGGCCTGCCCACCGGGCTGGAGGAGCCCGGCTCCAGGCGCCTGCGGCTCTCCGCGCCCGGGCCCGCCCAGCACGCGTTCCTGCGCGCCCTGGCCCGGGGCGGCCAAGGCGAAGAGGAGCTCTGTGCCGCCGCCTCACTGGAGCTCCACTGCCTTCTCGCCCTGCTCGAGCAGGAAGGCTGGATCTGCTATGCCCTCGCCCGGGACGGGCGCGAACTGGCCACCCTGGAACCCCTGGCCCCGGCGTTCCGCCTGCGTCCGGCGCTCGGGGACGGGGCCTGGCGCCTGTCCCGCTTCGCCTGGATCCGCCGCATCGGGGATGCGGCCGTCCTGGAGAGCCCGCTGGGCTTCGGCCGCGTCCGCCTGCATGCGCCGGAACTGCTGGAGACGGTGGGCCGCCTGTGCCGGCCCCGGACTCCGGAGGCCCTGGCCTGCGACGCCCTGCCTCCCGCACTGGCCCGGCCCTTCCTGTCCCTGCTGGCCTCGGCCGGCGCCGCGGCCCCCTGCGCGGCCGGGGGCGTCCTGGCGGAAGACCTGGATCCGGTCCTGCGCCCCTGGGAATTCCACGACCTCCTGTTCCACAGCCGCAGCCGCCCGGGCCGGCACGGCGATCCGGTGGGCGGCACGTTCCGCTTCCTGGGCGACCTCTCGCCCCTCCCCGGCCTGAAACCGGCCCGGCCGGAAGCCGTGCCGCTGCCGGAGCCCGGCCCGCCGCGGGACGCCCCGGCCTTCTTCGGCGTGCTGGAGGCCCGCCGCTCCATCCGTGCGCCCGGGCGGGACCCCATCACCCTCGCCCAGCTGGGCACCTTCCTCCACCATGTGGCCCGCGCCCGCGGGGTGCTGGCGCCGGACCCCGGAGCGGGGCGCCCGTACGAGGCGGTTTCCGGTCCCTGCCCCGGGGGCGGGGCCCTGCATGAGATCGAACTGTACCTGAACGTATCCCGCTGCGCGGGGCTGGACCCGGGTTTCTACCACTATGCCGCCGGCGCCCACGCCCTGGAGCCCTGGCCGGGATCGGAGGCGGCCTCGGCGCAGCTGCTGCTCCATGGCCGGCGTGCCATGGGGGCGGTGCCCGCCCCGGACGTCCTGTTCACCCTCGCCGCCAGGGTCCAGCGGGTGGCGTGGAAGTACCAGACCATCGCCTACGCCCTCATCCTCAAGAACACCGGCGTGCTGCTCCAGCAGATGTACCTGGTGGCCACGGCCCTGGGCCTGGCTCCCTGCGCCATCGGCACGGGCGACACCCAGCTGTTCGCCCAGGCCTCCGGCCTGGATTTCACGGAGGAATCCTCCGTGGGTGAATTCGCCCTTTCTAGCTGAACCGGGTCCACTTCTCCCGGCTGGCGGAGGACTCGACCGTCTTCTCGATGAACCGGACCCCGCGTGCGCCGTCCACCAGGGTCGGGTAGTCGCCTTCCAGCGGCCCCAGTTCCCTGCCTTCTTCCCGGGCGCGGATGGCCTCGCCCACGCCCAGGTAGATGTTGCCGAAGGCTTCCATGAAGGCTTCCGGGTGGCCCGGGGGGATGAAGGTGACCCGCTTCGCGGCGTCGGCCAGGTACGCGCCGCCGCGGCGCAGGATCTGCCGGGGGCCGTCCATGGGGTCGTAGACCAGCATGTTGGGATCTTCCTGGTGCCAGGTGAGCGAGCCCTCCGTGCCCCACACCCGCAGGCGCAGGTCGTTTTCGCCGCCGATGGCGATCTGGGTGGCCATCAGGATGCCCTTGGCGCCTGACGTGAAGCGCAGCAGCAGGCTGCCGTCGTCATCCAGCTTGCGCCCGGGGACGAAGGTGGTCAGGTCGGCGCAGATGGCATCCAGTTCCAGGCCGGTGACGGTGGCGACCAGGTTCTCGGCGTGCGATCCGATGTCGCCGATGGCGCCGGCGATGCCGCTGCGGGCCGGGTCGGTGCGCCACACGGCCTGCTTGTTGGCGAGGTCGGCCTCCAGCAGGGTGGCCAGCCAGCCCTGGTTGTACTCCGCCACCACCTTGCGGATGGCGCCCAGCCTGCCGCTGCGCACCATCTCCCGGGCGTGGCGCACCAGGGGATAGCCGGTGTAGTTGTAGGTCACCCCGAAGATCGTCTTCCGGGCCCGGGACAGTTCCAGGAGTTCCGCCGCCTGCGCGCTGGTGTGCACCAGGGGCTTGTCGCACACCACGTGGATGCCCGCGTCGGTGAAGGCCCTGGCCACCGGGAAGTGCATGTGGTTGGGGGTGACGATGGCGACGAAGTGGATGCGCTCCGAGGCCGGGCGCTTCAGCTCATCGTTGAGCAGGGCCTGCCAGTCGCCGTGGATGCGGTCCGGGGCGAGGCCGAGGTCCCGGCCGGAGAGCCTGGCCTTTTCCGGGTCCGCGGCCAGCGCCCCGGCCACCAGCTCCATGGAACCGTGGAATTGGGCCGCCCGCCGGTGCACGGCGCCGATGAAGGCGCCCCGCCCGCCGCCGACCATGGCGAATCTGAGTTTCTGGGTTGCCATGTGAGTCCCTTTCAATCGGGTTGCGCGATTTTCAGCGGGCGAAGGCGGCGTCGAAGGCGCCGGCGGCCGGCTTGAAGTCCAGCTTGCGGCAGAAGGCGGCGCTTTCGGTGGCGCCGTGTACGCGGTCCATGCGCCCGTCCTCCCATTCGACGCTCAGCGGGCCGGCATAGCCGATGTCGTTGAGCGCGGCGATGATCGACTCGAAGTCCACCATGCCGCGGCCGACGCTGCGGAAATCCCAGTAGCGGCGGGCGTCGCCGAAGCTGCAGTGGCCGCCGAAGACGCCGACCGTGCCGTCGCCCTTGCCCCACCAGGCGTCCTTCATGTGCACGTGCTTGATGCGCGCGGCGAACTTGCGCAGGAAGGCCACGTAGTCGACCCCCTGGTAGCCCAGGTGGCTGGGGTCGAAGTTGAAGTTGAAGCGCCGGTGGCCGTTGACGGCGGCGACGGCGCGCTCGGCGCTGGCGATGTCGAAGGCGATCTCGGTGGGGTGCACCTCCAGCCCGAAGTCGACGCCCTCCTTGTCGAACACGTCCAGGATCGGCAGCCAGCGCCTGGCGAAGTCCTTGAACCCGCGCTCCCAGTATTCCTGCGAGGTGGGCGGGAAGGCGTACATGGCATGCCACACCGAGGAGCCGGTGAACCCGGTCACCACCTTGGCGCCGAGCCTGGCCGCGGCCTTGGCGGTGTCCTGCAGCTCCCTGGCGGCGCGCCTGCGCACCCCCTCCGGATCGCCGTCGCCCCAGACGTGCGGGGGCAGGATGCCCTGGTGCCGCTCGTCGATGAGGTCGCACACCGCCTGGCCCACCAGGTGGGTGGCGATGGCGTAGCAGCACAGGCCGGAGTCCTCCAGCAGCCTGCGCTTGTCCTTGCAGTAGGTCCTGGACTTCAGGGCCGCCTGGACATCGAAATGGTCGCCCCAGCAGGCCAGCTCCAGCCCGTCGTAGCCCATCTTTTTGGCCAGCGGGGCCAGCTCGGCCAGCGGCATGTCGGCCCACTGGCCGGTGAAAAGGGTGATGGTTCTGGCCATGGCGGCACCTCTCTCGTGTGAAGGATGGATCAGGACGCGGTTCAGATATAGCGGTTGAGCAGATTCTCGAGGTATTCCTGGCGGCCGGAGGCGGGTTCCGGATCCTGGTCCCGCTCCAGGGTGCGGGCGGCCACGGCGTCAAGGGACAGCTTCCCGGCCAGCAGCTGCTGCCCGAATTCGCCCTGCCAGCCCCGGTAGCGCTCCTGGAGCGCCTGTTCCAGGCGGCCGTCGGCCAGCATCCGCTCGGCGATGAGCAGGCCCCGGGCGCACAGGTCCATGGCGCCCACGTGGGCATGGAACAGGTCGGCGGGGTCGATGGACTGGCGGCGCACCTTGGCGTCGAAGTTGAGCCCGCCGGTGCTGAAGCCGCCGGCCTTGAGGATGTGGTAGATGACCAGGGCGATCTCGCCCAGGTTGTTCGGGAACTGGTCGGTGTCCCAGCCGCAGAGCAGGTCGCCCCGGTTCATGTCGATGGAGCCGAACACGCCCAGGGCCGAAGCGAGCGCCACCTCGTGCTCGAAGCTGTGCCCGGCCAGGGTGGCGTGGTTGGCCTCCACGTTGAGCTTCACGTCGCGTTCCAGGCCGAGCCTCTGCAGCAGCCCGGCCACCGCGGCCACGTCGTAGTCGTACTGGTGCTTGCTGGGTTCCCGCGGCTTGGGCTCCACCAGGAGCGGACCGGCCAGGCCGATCTTGTGCTTGTGCTCCACCGCCATGCACAGGAAGCGCTCCATCTGCCGGAGCTCGGCCTTCAGGTCGGTGTTCAGCAGGGTCTCGTAGCCCTCGCGGCCGCCCCAGAGCACGTAGTTCTGGCCGCCCAGCTTCACCGTGGCGTCCATGGCCTCCTTCACCGACAGGCAGGCCATGGCGAACACCTCCGGATCGGGATTGGTGGCGGCGCCGGCCATCCAGCGCCGGTGGCTGAACATGTTGGCGGTGCCCCACAGCAGGCGGACGCCGGTGGCCTCCTGGCGCGCCCCCAGCACGTCCACCATCCGGCGGAACTGGTCCACGGTCCGGCCCACGCTGGCGCCCTCGGGGGCGACGTCGCGGTCGTGGAAGCAGTAGAAGGGCGCGCCCAGCTTGGCGAAGAATTCGAAGGCGACCTCCGCCTTCAGCAGCGCCCCGGCCATGGGGTCGGCCAGCCCCTGCCAGGGGCGCAGGAAGGTGCGCCCGCCGAAGGGGTCGCCGCCGTCCCAGCCGAAGGTGTGCCAGTAGCAGACCGCGAAGCGCAGGTGGTCCTCCATGCGCCTGCCCATGACCACGCGGTCGCGATCGTAGTGGCGAAAGGCCAGGGCGTTGACGCTTTCGGGCCCCTCGAAGCGGATGCGCTCGATTGCGGGGAAGAATTCGGCCATGGTTGCTCCTGCTGCGGGAAGGCGGTTCAAAGGGGGAGGAGATCGCGCACCCGCGGGTACAGCGCCCGGAAGCGCCCGTAGCGGGGCATGAGGCATTCCCGCTGGGCGCGGGAGGGAAGGTGCGCCTGGTGGATCGCCGGGCGGCGGCACACCTGGTCCTCGGCGCCGCCGGCGGCCATCCAGCCCAGCCGGGCCGCGCCCAGGGCGGCGCCGGATTCGCCGCCCTCCAGGGTGGCGATCTCGGTGTCCAGGCAGGACGCCAGGAGCTGGGCCCACTCCGGGCTGCGCGAGCCCCCGCCCACCAGGGCCAGGCGGCCCACCCGGGTGCCTGCGGCCTGCAGGGCGGCCAGGCCGTCCAGAAGGCCGAAAGCCACCCCTTCAAGGACCGACCAGGCCAGGTGGGCCGCGCCGGTGTCGTGGTTCAGCCCGAACCAGGCGCCCTGGGCCCGGGCGTCGTTGTGCGGGGTGCGCTCGCCGGAAAGGTAGGGCAGGAATATCGGCGACCTGGCCCGCTCCGCCTCGGACAGGGCGCGGACCTGCTCCAGGAGCGCCGCTTCGCTTCCGGCGCCGAGCAGGCGCGTCGCCCAGGACAGGCAGCTGGCGGCCGAGAGCATCACGCTCATCTGGTGCCAGCGGTCCGGCAGCGCGTGGCAGAAGGCGTGGACGGCGGAGGCGGGGTTGGGGCGGAAGCGGTCGGTGACCACGAACAGGACCCCGCTGGTGCCCAGGGAAAGAAAGCCGTCGCCGGCCCGCACCGCGCCGATGCCCACGGCGCTGGCGGCATTGTCCCCGCCGCCGCCGGCCACCACCACCCCGTCCGGCAGGCCCCAGGCCCGGGCCACGGCGGGCAGCAGGGTGCCGGCGGCGGCGCTGCCTTCCACCAGGCGCGGCATGTGCGCCCGGGTCAGCCCGGTGGCCTCCAGCAGCGGCTCCGACCAGTCCCGCTCCCGCACGTCCAGCCAAAGGGTGCCGGCGGCGTCGGACATGTCGCTCACCTTGGCTCCGGTCATGCGCAGGCGCAGGTAGTCCTTGGGCAGCAGCACCGTGGCCACCCGGGCGAACAGGTCCGGCTCGTGCCGGGCCACCCAGGCCAGCTTGGGCGCGGTGAACCCGGGCATGGCCAGGTTGCCGGCGATCCGCGGCAGGTCCGGACAGCGGGCCGCGAGTTCCCGGCATTCGGCCTCGGCGCGGGTGTCGTTCCAGAGGATGGCGGGACGCAGCACCCGGTCGGCGCGGTCCAGCAGGGTGGCGCCGTGCATCTGCCCCGACAGGCCGATGCCCCTGACGGAAGCGAAGGCGGCCGGGGCCTGGGCGCGCAGCGCCGCCACCGCGGCGCCGGTGGCGGACCACCACTCGGACGGATCCTGCTCCGACCATTGCGGGTGGGGCCGGGATAAGGCGAGCTTATGGCTCGCAACCGCCAGGACACGATGGTCATCTTGTAAAAGCAGAGCTTTTACCTCAGATGTTCCAAGATCTATTCCCAGGAACAAGGCCCCTCCAGCACAAGCCGCCAGCTTCCGGCGGTTCGTGGCATGCCAACGGGTTCAGATGCCGGGTCGGTTGGATCAGTTCGAATCATAGGGAGCCCTCCAGATTTAGTCAAGGGGGAAAACTAATAAATTTTTCTAACCTTGAATTAAATCGGTCATACGTTACTAAATAAAGTAAATGAACAAGTTAATTTTTTTTACGAAGATTGCAAAATGACATTCAATCCTAGCAGAATGGTAGGCAAGATCTAGCAGTGCAATCCGACCCTCAGAACGCCGCCAGGCGGGTCCCGCGCCCGGATCGGCCCATGCCGGCCCCTTCCACCTCCACCCTGAGCCAACCTCCCGTGACCATCGCCCATGCCGCCGGCGTCCGCCGGCAACCCTTCGGCCTGACGCCCGCCGGCGCGCCGGCGTCCCTGTTCACCCTCACCAACGCCCACGGCCTGCGGGCCCAGATCACCAGCTACGGCGGCTGCATGACCCGGCTCCTGCTGCCCGACCGGGAAGGGCGCTTCGCCGATGTGCTGCTGGGCCACCGGACCCTGGCCGAGTACCTGGGCCGGGGACGGCTATCTGGGCGCGCTCATCGGCCGGGTGGGCAACCGCATCGCCGGCAGCCGCTTCAGCCTGGACGGCCAGAGCTGGAGCCTTTCCGCCAACGACGCCCCGGGCGGGCGCCCCTGCCATCTGCACGGCGGTCCCGGCGGCTTCCACCGGGTGCTCTGGCGCGCCAGTCCCTTGCGGACAGGCGGCGCCGGCCTGCGCCTGCGCTACCTCAGCCCCGACGGCGAGGAAGGCTACCCGGGCAGCCTGGCAGTCACGGTGGACTACCGGCTCACCGACGCGGACGAGCTGATCCTCGACTACCAGGCCACCTGCGACCGGGCCACGCCGGTCAACCTCACCCAGCACAACTACTACAACCTGGGCGGCGAGGGCGGCGGCGACGCCCTGGAGCACCTGCTGACCCTCCATGCCTCCCGCTACCTGCCGGTGGACGAGGGGCTCATCCCCACCGGCGAACTGGCCCCGGTGGCGGGCACCCCCTTCGATTTCACCCGGCCGGAGCCCATCGGCGCCCGGATCGGGGCCGGCCACCCTCAGCTGCGCTGCGCCGGCGGCTACGACCACACCTGGGTCATCGACCGCGCCGGGCCGGGACTGGTCCATGCCGCCACCGTCCTCGACCCGCGCTCGGGACGGCGGATGGAGGTCTGGACCGACCAGCCCGGCATCCAGTTCTACTCCGGCAACGCCATCCCTTCCAGCGGGCGCGGCAAGGACGGCGCGCCGCACCGGCCGCACCAGGGCTTCTGCCTGGAGACCCAGCATTACCCCGATGCGGTGCACCATCCTGAATTCCCCTCGGTGATCCTTCGGCCCTTGGCAACCTACCGCACCGCCACGGTGCACCGGTTCAGCGCCGGGTGAGTGCGGCGGCCCGGTCTATTCGTCCTCCAGGAAGTGAACGTAGTTGAGCCGGGCGGCATCGGCCTGGCTCCGGGGCAGCCATCCGGCGGGGAAGATGGCGCCGCAGGGGCATGCCAGGGCGCAGGCGCCGCAGTCCATGCAGGCCCGCATGTCGATGAAGACCTGGAGCGCCGCATCGTAATCCGCCTCGTCCGGGCGCGGATGGATGGCGTCGCTGGGGCAGGAATCCAGGCAGGTGCCGCATTTCCCGCAGGCGTCCGTGACGACGTGGGCCATGGCGCTAGGTCCTGGACACGTACAGCGGGCCGAACTGGCGCCGGGTCCTGGCCAGCAGCTGTGCGCCCTCCTGGCTGTGGGTGACGCAGCTGACCTTCTGCTGCCGGGCCAGCAGCTCGAAGCAGCCGTCGCAGGCGTGGCACCAGGCGATCTCGCCCAGCTGGCCGGCCATGGCCTTGCGCGGGAACTCGGGGTCGGCGATGGACTGGCGGCCCAGGGCGATCATGTCGGTGATGCCCCCGTTGATGTTCTTTTCGCCCCAGGCCAGCAGCGAGCTCTCCTCGGGGTTCACGTAGCGGAAATTGTGGTGGCCGTCGTTGAACACCGAGTAGGCCGACCCGATCACCACCGTCTCCGGCCGCACCACCTTCTTCACTTCGTGGGAGAAGTAGAAGTGCATGTAGGCTTCGTCCGGATGCGACTGCGGCGGCTCGTTCAGCACCGTGTTGGCGGAAGGGCCGCCGGCGGACTGGATGATGAACCTGGCCCCGCGCTCCTCGATGCCCTTGATGAATTCCAGCGACTCGGAGATGTCCATCACGGGCGTGTCGGGGCCGGCCGTGCCCTGTCCGCCGGGGATGCCTTCGTAGACGGACACCTTGGATCCCAGGAGGAAGTTGGGATCGTTCACGGCCTTCATCACTCGCTCGTAGATCTCGAATCCGAACCGGAACCGGTTCTCCTTGGGGCCGCCGTACTTCCACTTGCGGTTGTTGTACGGGCGCAGGATCTGGCCGCCCAGGTAGCCGTGGCAGAACTTCAGCTCGAGCCCGTCGAAGCCGGCGTCGTGGGCGATCCTGGCCGCGGACACGAACTGCTCGATGATGTGGTCGCCGTCGTCATCGGTGAGCAGCCTGGAGTCGAACCCGGGCGACACCCGCGGCGCCGTGGAGGTGGAGATGTCGGTGTTGCTGATCTCGCCGGAGTGGGTGAGCTGGGCGACGAAGATCGGCCTGGCGTTGACCTTCTTCACCTCGGCCACTAGGTTGGCCAGCGCCTTGGCGTTGCGCGGCAGGATCATCAGCTGTTCGGTGCGGGCGTACGATTCCTCGGTGACGGTGATGGCTTCCAGCACGATCATGCCGGCGTCGCCCGCATGCAGCCGTCGGTAGCGCTCCAGGGTGCGCCCGGTGGGATCGCCCCGGCGGGCGGGATCTTCCGAGCCGATGCCGTCGTTGAATTCCATGGGCTGGATGACGAAGCGGTTGGACGCCACCCGGTTGCCGATCTTGATCGGCGTGAAGAGGACGTTGGTTTCATGGGACATGGGGGTCTCCCTCGTGAATGGACGAACCCGGGGCTACCGCGGCCGGACGGCGGCGGTCACCCATGGGCCTGAATGGACGGAGCCCGGCCGCGGACGGTCAGGCGAACAATTGCCGGAGGAAGCGCAGGCCCTGTTCGGCCAGTTCGTCCTGGGAGGCGGCCAGCGGCCGCCAGATGGAGGCCGCCTTGGCGATCTCCACCGTCCCCGGCGTGAACGACTCGATCACCGCGGCGCCGTCGTACTCGATGTCCCTGAGCGCGTCTCGGATCCCCAGCCAGTCCTGGTGCCCGGTGCCGGGGGCGCTGCGGTCGTTCTCGCAGCTGTGGAAGTGGCCCAGCCCGCCCTTGCCGATCCTGCGGATGACGGCGGGGATGTCCTTCTCCTCGATGTTGGCGTGGAAGGTGTCGATGTGCAGCTTGAAGGCCTTGCTGCCCACGTCCGCCACCAACCTGGAGGCCTGCTCGGCCAGGTTGACCATGTCGGTCTCGAAGCGGTTCAGCGGCTCGACGCAGATGGTGACGCCGGTTTCCCGGGCCAGGCCTTCGACCGCCCTCAGGTTCTCCACGCACCAGGCCCACTCGCGCTTTTTCTGCTCGGCGGGGACCAGCCGGGTCTTGCCCACCGCGGAGTAGACCGGGCCGGCGAAGATCGTGCTGCCGAGCCCTTCCGCCATGTGCAGGCAGTCCTCGATGTACTCTTCCGGCCGTTGGCGCGGATGTCCGGGTCGGTGTGGGAGACGTCGCGGCTGGGGCCGAAGGCGCCGCAGAGGGTGACGCCCAGGCCGGTCTCGCGCAGCTTGCGCTTCAGGGCGGGCACGTCGATGGCCGCCGGATCCTCCACCGCCACCTCGACGATGTCGTAGCCCATCCGGGCGATCTTCTCCAGCAGGGCCAGTTCCGCCGTGGTGAAGGGCGACACCCAGACCCAGGTGTTGACTCCGAGTTTCATGGCTGGTTCCTTTCTCCGCCTTGGGCTGCGCGGGAGTTTGGGTTTCAAAGTTTCTCGAATTCAGGCAGGAAGATGCGGGCGCCGCCGGCCAGGGCCGACTGGTGCGCGCAGACCCCCGCGGCGCTGTAGTAGGCCGAGGTCACCGCGTCGATGGCCGACTCGCGGCCCTCCACGATGGCGGAGACGAACTCGTGGACCAGGTGGGGATGGGAGCCGCCGTGGCCGGCGCCCTGGATGAAGGAGACGTGGGTGGGATCGTCGATGAGCTCCTTGCGGGTGAAGCCGGCGATGGACTCGGGCAGGCGCTCCAACGCGTCGGGCACGACCACCCGGCGGGCGGATTCGCCGCCCTCGAACAGCGCCGCCCCCTCGCCTTCGATCTGCTCCCATTCCAGGGCCATCCTGTCGCCGTACACGTCGAAGCTTTCCCGGTACTGGCGCACGGTCTCGAACAGGGACCGGGTGGCCTCCGCCACCACATTGCAGTCCCTGAGCTTGAAGGTGGCGGTCTCCACCGCGAACGGGGAGCCGTAGCGCCCGGCCAGGTCCGCGGAGATGGCGCCGGAGCCGTGGCAGACCACCGACTCCGGGTTGGCGCCGAGGATGTTCAGCAGCGGCGAGATCGCGTGGGTGCCGTAGTGCATGGGCGGGAAGCCCAGCCAGTAGGCGGGCCAGCCCTCCAGCCCCATGTTCTGCATGTGCGAGCCGCGCACGAACTGGATCCGCCCGAGCTGCCCGGAATCCGCCAGGCGCTTGGCATAGAGGAACTCGCGGGTGTAGACCGCCGTCTCCATGTTCATGTAGACCTTGCCGCTCTTCCTGCGCGCCCGGACCAGGGCGGTCAGCTCCTCGAGGGTGGTGCCCATGGGGACGGTGCAGGCGGTGTGCTTGCCTGCCTCGAGCGAAGCCAGGGACTGGCGCGCGTGCTCGCCGATGGGGGTGACGATGTGGATGGCGTCGAAATCGCTCCGGTCCAGGATGGCGGCGAAGTCGGTGAACCGGTCGGCCTGGGGGATGTTGAACCTGGCGCCCGCCTCGGCCAGGGTGGCCGGGTTGCGGGCGCAGATCCCCACCTTGCCCACCTGCGGGTGGTTCTGGTAGATGCCGATGAATTCCTTGCCGAATCCCAGGCCCACGATCGCTACGTTGACCTTCTTCGCTGCATCCATGTCGTCCTCCTCCTGACCGGTCCTGCCACGCTGGAGCCGGGCGCAGCCCTTGCGCCCGGCGGAATGATCTCCCGGACCAGGGCTCCGGGACAGCCCATGGGATCCTTGCCCGAAACCGGGGCCCGGTCATGCCCGGACCCCGGCAGGACGGCTTACTTGTACAGGGGATTGACGCGCATGGTCGGGCTGTTGATGTCGTAGTTGAAGGCCTTGGCGTCCCGCTTCTTCATGTAGTCGTCGTGGATCCAGGGCACCAGCGCGTTGAAGTCGACCTTGCCCTTGTAGTAGGGGATGGTGCTCACGAACACGGCCTTCTTGTAGGGCTGGTGGCTGAAGCAGGCCTTGATCTGCTGGTAGCAGATGTCCGCTTCGAGGGTCGGGCACTGGTTGATGTCCATGGTCACCTGTCCGCTCTGGACCCAGCGCCATGACTTCTCCTTGCCGTTGCTGGAGCCGAGCCAGTACTTGCTGGGGTCGAGGCCGGCTTCCTGCATGGCCTGGATGGCCCCGGTCATCATCTCGTCGTTGTGCACGTAGGCGCCGTCGAAGCCGTTGGGGCCGAGGCTGGTGATGGCGTCCTGCATGGCCTTCTTGGCCGGGTCGGCGAACCATCCGCCCGAAGCCCAGAACACCACCTTCAGGTCCTTGCCGCCCGCGCCCTTGACACCGACGCTGGAGAACAGGTTGCCGATGTCCTTGCCGGCGTCCTTGTAGGCCTGGAGGAAGCCCTCGGTCTGGCCGGAGGCGGTGCCCTGGCCCAGCTTCCCTTCGATCATGACCAGGCGCTTGACGCCCATCGCCATGGCCGACTGGCCGGCGATGACGCCTTCGTGGACCCAGTCATAACCCGCGAACCCGGCCAGGCCAGGCTCGTTGGGCGGATTGTGGGTGAGGTGGAACTCGGGGATGTTGGCCGCCTTGGCCAGCTTGAGGCACTCGGAGGTGATCTGGGGGGAGTTCTGCACGACCACCAGGGCGTCCACCTTCTGGGTGACGAAGTTTTCCACCGCCTGCAGCTGCTCGGGCGCGGTGCCCTGGCCGACGATGTCGATGACCTTCCAGCCCTCGCGGCCCGCCAGGGTCTTGAAGACCTGGAACCCGGCCTTGTAGTAGTCGTCGGACGCATCCATGTAGTAGCCGATGACTTTCTGCTGGGCCATGGCCATGGACGCGCACATGGCGAGCATGGTGACGATCTTTGCGGTTCGTTTCATATTGCCCCTCCTCCTTGGTGGTTGTGGGTGATGAAACTTGCGGGTGTGACTGCCGAGCATTAGACCTCGAGGGTTCTCCGCGCCTCGGCCTTCTCTTTGCGCCGGGCCAGGAATCCGGTGAACTTGGATGAGACGTCGCCGGCGGAGACGGCGATGATGACCACCAGGCCCTTGGCCACGAACTGCACTTCCGAGGGAAGCCGGAGCATGTTCATGGCGTTGCCGATGGAACCCAGGAAGAAGATGCCGATGAGGGTTCCCAGCATGCTGCCCTTGCCCCCGCGCAGGGCCGTCCCGCCGATGACCACCATGGCGATGGTGTCGATCTCCAGGCCCTGGCCCAGGGTGACGATGCCGGTGTTGATGCGCGAGAGCAGCATGGTGGCGCCGATCCCCACCAGGAGGCCCATGATGACGTAGACCAGGAGCCGGGTGTTCTTGACGTTGATGCCCGCCAGGTAGGCGGCGTGCGGATTGGTCCCCACCGCGTAGATCCGCCGGCCGAACTTGGTGAACCGGAGCACCAGCCCGCCCAGCAGGATCACGAAGAAGAACAGCAGCACATAGGGCGGGATGACCAGGTTGAGCCCGGTCACCGGGTCCTTGGCGCCCTCGATCAGGTTCACCTTGAAGGCGTTCAGCTCGCCATTGAGGATCACCTCCCGGGAATTGCTGAGCAGCAGCGCCAGTCCCTGGAAGGTGATCATGCCGCCCAGGGTGATGATGAACGGCTCCACCTTGGTGCGGGAGATGATGAAGCCCATCAGGGTTTCCAGGAAGACCGCCGAGCCGATGCCCAGGGCGATGGAAGTGGTCACGCTGAGCCCCCAGGTGGAGATGCCCGAGGCGACGATGATGGAGACCAGCGAGGCCAGCATGCCCACCGACAGGTCGATGCCGCCCGAGAGCATCACCATGGTCATGCCCACCGCGACGATGCCCGGCACGGCCACCTGCTGCATGATGTTCAGCAGGTTCACCGGGCTGATGAAGGTCGGGTACTTGTGCAGGCCCTGGGTGTAGAGCTGCAGCGCCACGATGACGAGGATGAATCCGACGAAGATCGAGAGGGGCGTCAGGTTCTCGTGCCGGCTGAACGAGGAAGCCTTCGCCCGGGGGCTCCGATTCACCGCGCTCTGTTCGGCCGCTGCGGAGTGGCTCATATGACGCTGTCTCCAATGGAATGGGTCAGGATGTTTTCTTCGGTGATCTCGGCACCGGAGAGTTCGGCCACCTTGGCCCCGCCCTTCATCACCAGCACCCGGTCGCTCATGGAAATCACCTCGGGCAGATCGGAGCTGACCATGATGACGGCCTTGCCCTGGCGCAGCAGGTCCACCATCACCTGGTAGATCTCCTGCTTGGAGCCGACGTTGATGCCGTGGGTGGGCTCGTCGAAGATGAAGATCTCGCCGTTGGTGTTGAACCACTTGGCCAGCACGACCTTCTGCTGGTTGCCGCCCGAGAGGTCCACCACCCGGGTGCGGGAATCGGGGGTGCGGATGTTCAGCCGCTTGACGTACTCGTCGCCCCGGCGCACGTCTTCGGACGGCCGCAGCCACGGTTTGCGCACGTTCACCAGGTTGGCCGCGGCCACGTTCTGGGCGATGGTCTGCGGCAGGAACAGGCCGGTGTTCTGCCGGTCTTCGGTGAGGAAGCACATCTTGTGCCTGATGGCATCCCTGGGGCTGCCCTGTCGGACCGCCCGGCCGTTAATCCGGATCTCCCCGAAGTCCAGGGGCTCTCCGCCGAACAGCAGGTTCATCAGTTCCGAACGACCCGAGCCGGTCATGCCCGAGATCCCCAGCAGCTCCCCCCGGTGCAGCACGAACGAGACATTCTTCACGCCCTTGCCGCAGATGTTGCGCGCCTCGAACACCGGCTCGCCCATCTCCACCTTCTCCCGCTGGTAGAACGTGGACGGATCGCGCCCGATCATGTCCTTGATCAGCTTCGCCTTCGCCAGGCCCTCCATGGCGTGCTCGGAGACCTTGAGCCCGTCCCGGAGCACCGTGACCCGGTCGCCCACCCTGAACACCTCGTCCAGGTGGTGGGAAATGTAGATGAAACCGATCCCGCTCTGCTTGACGGTCCGGATGATCTCCAGCAGGTTGTCGATCTCGGCGGAGGAGAAGGAGGCGGTCGGCTCGTCCAGGATGATCACCCGGTGCTTGAACACCAGCCCCTTGGCGATCTCCACCGTCTTCTGCTCGCCCGAGGTGAGTTCCCACATCTTGCGGTGCGGATCCAGGCCGCTCTTGAGGTAGTCCAGCACCTCCTCGGTGCGCCGGTCCATTTCCCGCTTGTTGAGGATCCCCCAGCGCAGGATCTCCGACCCGGCGAAGAGGTTCTCGACGATGCTCAGGTTGTCGAAGACGATGTGCTCCTGGTAGATGGTCTGGATGCCCAGGGAGATGGCCAGCCGCGGGCTCAGGGTCACCCTCTGTCCGTCGACGATGATCTCCCCGCCTTCATCCGGCTGGTAGGCGCCGGACAGGATCTTGATCAGGGTCGACTTGCCGGCGCCGTTCTCCCCGCACAGGCAGTGGACCTCGCCCTCCTGCAGGTCCAGGCTGATGCCCTGCAGCGCCTTGACCCCGGGGAAGGTCTTGGAGATGTTCCGCAGCTGGAGAATCTGGCCCATCGTCTCTCCGCTATGCAAGGCGAATCGGGTTCGGGTAGCTGGGGCGCCGGCTGGCGCGGGGCATCTTCTGCACTGTGAAGTTCCTTATCAGGAAAAATCGGGCTATAAGGTTGGCCGTCCTCGGAACGGAGCGGCAAACCGGGCCCACACCCCCATGGCGGCCTACGCGGATCCCGGGGGAGGGCGTATTTCCCCATGGCAGGACTGGATACCAATTGCTTTGACGAGGGGATGTCGGTTGCGCTGTTCGGATGATCAACTCGTATCATAGGAATCCCCCCAGAGTTAGTCAAGGGGGAAAACTAATAAATTTTTTTAGTCTTGAATTAAATTGATAATGTCATCTCAAAAATTGATATTTAAAGCTTTACTATTTTATTTCGATTTACACAATCTGATTTCAACCTTGGTCGAATCGCCATCAGTGGCTAGCATGATAAACCGATGCCTGAGCACCGGCATCCTGGCCATCGCCGCTGGCTCCGGCGAAGCCGGTGGAGGGATGAGTAGCGGCAAGGTATGCTTCCGGGTGGAGGTCCCATGGCGGCCAAGCTCAATTCAACAGCCATCCGCCGGCTCAACCGGGTCCGCCTGTTCCACGCCCTGCGCGAGCATCCCAACAGCTCGCAGACCGACCTCCAGCGCCTCACCGGCCTGGACCGCGGCACCACCTCGCTGGTGGTGGCGCAGTTGCTGGAGGAGGGCCTTCTGCAGCGGGGCGAGGCTTCCTACCCGGGGCGGGTGGGGCGCCCGGAGACGGCCCTGAACATCGCCCCGTCGGCGGGGATCTTCGTGGGCGCCCGGCTGGAGCCCAACAAGATCCGGATCATCTCCACCAACCTCGCCGGCGACCCGCTCGTGCGGCTCGACCTGGTTGGCAGTTCGGGGATCATGGAATCCCTTCAAATGTTCCGGGAGGGGTTGGAGCAGATCATCCGGAAGAGCGGTTCGAGCCCCGCGGTGCGCGGGATCGGGGTGGGCGTCCCCGGCCTGATGGACCGGGAAGGCTCGCTGGTGCTGGCCCCGAACCTCGGATGGCACGGGCTGGCCATCCAGCGCATGCTGCAGGAGGGACTGGAGGCGCCGGTCTACGTGGACAATGACGCGAACGCCGCCGCCTTGGCCGAGCGGCTCTTCGGCGCCTGCCGGAACTCCGCCAATTTCGTCTACCTCTCATGCCATTCCGGCCTGGGAGCCGGACTGTTCCTGGATGGGCGGCTGTTCCGGGGCGCCCAGGGGTTCTCCGGGGAGATCGGCCACATCACCGCGGTGCCGGACGGGCGCCCCTGCGGTTGCGGCAAGCGGGGCTGCGTCGAGGCCTACGTGTCGGAGGGCGGCATCCTGCGGACCCTGGCCGAGCGCGGACTGGCCATGGCGAGCCTGTCCGAGGTCGCGGCGGCGGCGCGCCAGGGTACCCCCGACGTCCTGGAGGTGCTGGACCAGGTCGGGCACCACATGGGGCTGGCCCTGGCCAGCCTGGTGAACATCCTCAACCCCGAGCGGGTGGTGCTGGGCGGCACCCTGGCGACCGTGTTCGAGTTCATCGAGGGCGCCCTGCACCGGACGCTGGATAGGCACGTCCTGGCGCCGCAGCGGGAGATGCTGCAGGTCCTGCTCTCGCCGCTGGGTTCGGAAGTGGTGCCCATGGGCGGCATCGCCCTGGCCATGGACGGTTTCCTGTCGACCCCGCCGCTGGAGGCCAGCATGCGGTCGACCTGAAGTCGTCACTTCAGACGGCGCACCCCCTCGGCCCGGCTGAATTTCTGATCGAAGGTGATGATCTCCCTGGCGCCGTTGGCCAAGCCCACCTGGGCGATCAGATGGTCGGGGAAACCGCCGCCCCCGCCCCGGGCATCGGCCAGCGCTTTTCGGGCCTTCTTCGCCTGGGCCGCGTCGTCGTTCAAGTGGGCCCGGGCCCAGACGCTGGTGTCCGCGACGAGCATTACCAGATCCTTCTGGTCTTGGCCTCGTCCATCTCCTCGAAGGTCATGACCCCGGCGGCCCTGGGTTCCCGGTCGGCCATCTTCCACAGGTCCGCCAGGTCGAAGCGCAGGGGTTCTCCCTGGAAGCCGCCATGGGGAGTCAGGCTGAACCGGATCCGGGAGCCCTGGGTACTACTGCCTTTTCCGGACCCCGGAGGACCTGCGGTCCCTGCTGGACCAGGCCCGGCCGGTGGCGGTGCTGGTGGAGCCCGGGTGGTGGGCCCGGGCCCAGGCCATGGGCGTGACCGGCACGGTGCTGCCCACGGAAGCGGACCCGCTGCCCGCGCGGCGCAGGTCCCGGGCCCCGGTGCTGGTGATCAACCGGGAACCCCGAAAGGTCAGTCGGGATCCTCGGGCGCGTCCTTCGGCGGCAGCGGGGCGAAGGGCCTGACCCGGTCCGGTGACGGGTCGGGATCGAACGGCGCGAAATCGCTGTCCGCATAAAATAATAATGCCAACCTGGATCGATTGTCAGGTTTCAACTATAAATAAAATATATATTGATTTCGGAAGCAGGCAAGGGCACCGGCAGCATTGCCCGCGCCGTCAGCGGATGGGGCCGTGGGGCACGGTGCCGTGCAGGATCCATTCCAGCGCCGTGCGGGTGGAAGCCTCGGCCGGGTCGCCCGGGGCGTGGGCGGGATCATCCTCCGCCGCGCAGGAGGCAGCCTGGAAGTGGGCATAGGGGAGGCCCTGGTAGTAGTCCCCCATGCCCTCCATGTTCACGATGCGCGCCGTGACGAGTTTCAGGGCGAGCGGCGAGCCCGGGATCGGGAACGTCAGCATGCCGACCGGCTTGCCTCCGGTGCGCGCGCCGACCAGGGCGAGATTCCGGTGATAGTAGGGCGCCAGCACGTTGGCCAGCGCTTCGCTCGAGGAGGAGGATTCACCGGTGACGATGACGGCGATCCTGCGGGGCCGGATGGACTCCGGCCTTTCGCTGAACGCATGCCTTTCCAGGAGCCTGCCTCCGGCGCCCAGCAGCCGGTACATGGTCTCATCCGGGTGCGGGCGGGCGCGGAGCAGGTCCAGGACCAGGTCGAGGGTCCCCCCGTCGCCCCCCGGGTTGTAGCGCAGGTCCAGGACGAGGTCGGTCACCCCCTCCCGCTTGAAGCGCGCGAAGGCCTCGAAGAGGGCCTGGCGGGCGGCGGGATGGAACTGGCGCAAGCGCAGGTAGCCGACGATGCGGCCCGGATCGCGGTGGAGGACGTCGGACTGCTCCACCGGGGGCGCGTTGAAGGCCCTCTGGGCGATGCGCAGGTCCACCGTCTCCCCCGAGGCCCGGCGGATCCTGAAATAGCGTGCCGCGCCGCCTTCAGGCTGCGCGCCCCAGGCCGTCTCCTTGCCGAAGCGGTACAGGAACGCCGCCGGGTTCTGGATGCCCGCGGGAGGAATGCTCATTTCGGGGGTGGGACCCGTGCCCAGGATCTCATCCCCCCTGCGCAGCCCCGCCCCGGCCGCCCCGGAACCGGGCAGGACATCCGTGACGAACACCTTTCCGCCCTGCAAAGCGTGGCGGAATCCGAACCCCTTCTCGATGTCCGGACGCTCCGGCCGATCCTGGAACCGGGTTTGCGGTTCCTGGGCGGGGTCCCTGCGCGCCACGGCGCTCCAGCGGTCCTTCCCCTCCTGCCTGGCCGTGTGGACGAGGGCCTCCAGGAGGTCGCCGGGGGTGGCATAGGCGTTCAGGTCCACCTGGGCGGGAAGGGCTTCAGGGAACAGGTCGTTCCTCCGCACGGTGTCGAGGATGAAGGGCTTTTCGCCCACGGGGGGCGCGGGAGCCGGGGCCGAGGCAGCCGAACTGCCCCCCGCGCCGCCCCCGCCGCAACCCAGCAGGGCGGCGACCGCCAGGGCGAGGGCAGTCCAATGGAAGACTCGGCATCTCATGGGTGGCATCCATTTGATCATCACTTTCATGATGAAAAAATTATACTAACTAATAATATTGTTTTGAATCGGATCTGCCAAGGTTTTTTCGCGCGCGAAGCTCCGCCCCAGCGCAGGGGGTCCCGGACGCGTTCCGCAAACCTGACCCGGAAGCGGCCTCGGGTTGCGGAACAATAAAAAGCGCCCAGTCCCCCGGAGGGGGCTGGACGCTTCCAAGCACCAGGAGCCGTTGCGATCAGCTGAACCGGGGCCTGGTTCTCAGGCCCCGGTCCAAGCCGGTGGATCTACCACTGATACATGCAGCCGAGCTGCACGCCGGTGATCTTGCGGCCGTTGACGTCGTTGGCGGCGGTGAAGTTGGGCGAGAGGCCCGCGGAAGCCGCCTGGGTGAAGCCGGCGCCCGCGTCGTTCTTGATCACGTCATACATCAGGTAGGTGTGGGTGTCCTTGAACACGTCGTAGAAGGCGCCGACCGAGTAGCCGTGGGCGTTCTTCACGTGGTTGGTGATGTCCCGGATCCAGCCGTACAGGGCGCCGACATTCAGCCTGTCGGTGATGACGTAGCTGGCGGATCCCTGATAGATGTTGTAGTAGGTGTTGATGTCGGCGAGGCTGCCGTTGTTCAGCGTTCCGGCGTTGCTGTTCGCGGTCACGCCGGTGTTGCCCAGGGGCGAACCGCCGTTGAACAGGACGACGCCGGTGCCGCCGGTGCCGCTGTAGGTGTTGCCGTTGTTGTTCGAGTGCACGGCAGCCAACCAGACCAGCCCGTGGCCGTAATCGTAGTTCACGTAGGGGTTCAGATACACGACGTTGGTCCCGATCTTGGGCGGGGCGGCGCTGGTGCCACCCGCCGGCGGCTCGGCGACGATTTCCATGTAGCCGGCCGTGAAGGGGCCCTTCTTGTAGTCCGCCATGAGCTGGTAGACACACTGGTTGCCGATGTTCGCGATGTTCCCGTTGACCGAGTTGGTCGTGGTCACGCCGGCGAGGCTGTTGGCGATCGCATAGTGGGCCTGGATGGTGAAGCCATAGAAACGGCGGGAGAGGAAGGAGACGTCGTTGTCGTAGCGCGAGGGCACGCCGAAGAGGTTGATGACGCCGCCGAGGTTGCGGGCCGCGAAGTCGATCTCGCCGCCGAGCTGCTGGATGGTGGTGTTCTGCCGGCCGATGCGGAATTCGCCGATCGGCGTCAGGACGCCGAACCAGGCCTGCCGGTCAAACAGGCGGCCACTGTACACGGAACCGGTGCCCCCAGTGGGCTGCCCGGCGGTATCGGCGCTCTTGCCGTTGAGAGTGTTGAAGCCGCTCTCGACCGTGAACTTCATCTCGTAGCCCGGGGCGACGGGCTTGACGCCCTTGATGCCCCAGCGGCTGCGCAGGATGGCGCCGTCTTCGAACGCGTTGATCGTATGGCCCGAAGAGCTCGTCATGTGGTTCGCGTAGACGTCGAAGTCGCCGTAGAGGGTGAAGGTGACGCCCTTGATGGTGGCGCTCAGGGGGCCCGTGACGGTCTGGGAGGGGTCCCCAGGCTTGTACGGATTGGCCGGCGTGGTCCACGGCCTCCAGGTGTTGGGCGTGGCCGCAGCCAGGGTCGCGGCCGCGTTCGGGGTCGTCGCGTCGGCAGCCTCCTTCTTCTTCAGCTGGTCGACCTGGGCGCTCAGCTCTTTGACTCTGGCGCTGAGGTCATCGATATCGGAAGCCCGCAGAGCCTGCGGCAGGGCTACCGACAGGATGCCGGCGGCCACGAGCATGGCCGATGTCTTTTGATAGGATTTCATGTTGGCTCCTCCTTGGTGGTTAAGGACCGGAAACCCGGTCTGAACGGTATGTGCGGCCAGACAACCCGCCTTTCGCGCCGTTGCTCAATGGCCAGCTTGGTGTCAAGGTGCAGGCCCTTTCCCAGCGATCCAGAAGGGCTTCATGTCTCACGGCGATTACAATGAAATGGAACAACGGTCCGAGTTTTGCGGCACAGGCACAAAGCATCCACGCTCGGCCCGGTGAGGCGTCCCATGAACAGATAAGCCTCTCTTGTCAGTTTGATCTGTCCTCGAGCATACCGGGTTTCAGGAGAAAACGGAATGGAATTCCAAATTTATACCCGAGGTGAAAAAATTAATAAAATACCTTTTATGTATGCTAGATATACCAGGTCGATATAAGCGATAAGTATTTAATCGGATCCGCTCGCTCACCCCGGACCGCACCCTTCCGGCGCCTGCATCTTGAACGGGCGTAACGCTACCGGAGGCGAGCGCAGGTCGCGGTGTTCGGGACCTCCCCGCCTCGAAGCGCTCCGCGGTTTCGATGCGATGTTCTGTCCACCCGCCCCGGTGGGCAATGAGCTATTTGGAGGGCGGCGGTGGCCTCCCTCCATCCCGGTTTCTCAGCCGATCCGGGATGCCTGAAGTCCGCCGCCGCTGGGCTGCATTCCGGTGGATGCAACGGGATCGGAGGAAAGGCGCATCGCCGGGGACGCCGGGGTGCAGGGTTCCGCCGAGAAGTGAAAATATCTCTGTTCGGCGAACCTCTGCACCCCGGCGCCCCCGGCGGCTGGTCCTTCGCGGGCTCCTAATCCAGCGTGACCAGTGCTCCTTTTTTGGGGTCACCGAAATTCCCGGTGACGAACGTGGCCCCCGAGGAGCCGGGATTGGTCACGGTCAGGGTGGGGCTGCCGGAGGGCAGGGGCTTGGCCAGAACCCTCTGTTCGACCTTGAGCTTGACGACGTTGGAGGATGAGCCCTGCTTGGTGAATTTCACGGTCAGGTCGACCTTGGTGCTGCTGGGGTAGAAGGCGATCCAGTAGTCCTTCCTGGAGCGTTCCAGGGTGAAAGGCTTGTCGGCCGGGTCCTTGCCTTCCCAGACCGGGTTCTCGTCGGAGTACAGTTTGGCGATGGGGTTGAAAGGATCCTGATCCCAGATCTTCACTTTCCCGGAAGCCTTGCTGTCCACGGCGACGGTCCAGGGCAGCGCCTTCGCCTTGTGCTGGATGAGGCTGGGCTTGACCGGCATCTCGTCGGCCCGGGCCGCGGGCGCCGCGAGGATGACGAGCGCGGCCGCGGGGAAGGACAGCCAGGCTGGATGGGGATGCAATTTCATGTTGGGCTCCTGGGTGATGAGTAAATTGTATTTTTCAAAGCCACAACCCTTCCTCCCATCCCGTGGACCCGTCCGTGAGCTTGGCTGGATCCCCGGAACGGGAAGGGGATGGGGGCTTCGTGAAGCCCAATGTAATGCATGGTTTATTTATTTCAAGGTGGATTCATCCCGAGGCACGGGATCGAAGGTCCATTCCGCCTGGAGATGGCCCGCGGAACCGCTGGACTCCGAGCCTTGCCGGACCGTCAACCACGATCGGCCGCCGGATTGTGGCCGCAGGCGGCTGCAGGACGAAGCACGGTGTTGCCGCCGATGCCCCGGACCAGGGCGTGATGGGTGGGCACGAAGGGGACGCCGGCGGCGTTCACTTCGCCGGGCAGGGCGAGGTCCACCTGCTCCAGGACCCAGGCCAGGAAGAACAGGGAGGGCGAAGGCAGCAGCGCGGCCACGGATCCGGGCAGGCGCAGGATCTCCCCGCCGACCGTGGCGCCGAGGATCACCGCCAGGCCGAAGCCCGCGCCCAGAATCCGGAGTAGACGACTTTGCACCGGGGTAGTGTCGCTGCAACGGTCCCTCCCGGGCGCGATATCCGGAGACTTGCGTTGCATTAATAATACATTAAATTTTCTATGAACAACCAGACCTCGGGGATCCGCGCAGGGCCCCCCGGCGCTGCCTGGGAGAAGGACACCCGTTATGAAAGAACCTCTTGCCATCCGCTTTTGCCTGGTGCTCCTGCTCGGGGCCTTCCCGCCTGGGCTCCTGGCGCGTGGGGCAACCGGCGGCATCGAATCGGCCCCGGTCCTGACCCGGCTCGCCCTGCTTCCGGGATCTCCCGAGGATTCCCCGGAAGAGGGGTCGCCGAGAGAGTCGAAGGAACCCATCTCGCCTTCGTCGGGGGAGAGCTACCTGGAGTCGCTTGCACGGAAGGCGAAGGAAGCCAAGGCTGCCAGGGTGAAGGAAAGGAAGGAGCGCGCCTCGGGCAGGCCGCGCCGCGAGGCTGACGGGGGGCGCAGCGCGGGCAGAACCGAATCCTTCTTTAAGGATTTGCGCAAACGGTCCCGGGACCAGGTGCCCCTGGATTCAGGGGCGGACTGGAGCGACGCAGGAGGCTCCGGCAAGCGGGCCCGGCATGGGGGTTCCGAAGCTCCCGACCGGGAACTCATCGCCCTGACGTCGACCATCTCCACGACGGCGCATGACCTGGCCCACATCCTGGACCGCCATGGGCCCGCTTCGGCCCATGCGGACGCGCCGGGCAATTTCGGGGCGGACTACGCCAGTGCCGGAGCCATCGAGGCGCTCCTCGGCTGGGTGCTGACGACGCCCCCCGTCACCGGTGCAGTCCCGGGCGCCGGGGCCCCGGGGGCGGGGCACGGGGACGGCCTTGTCCTGCTGTACCACGCACCGGCCATCGGTGTATACCATGACCTCCGCACGGGAAAGAGCTTTCCCGCCGACTACCTCCGGGTGGTGCTGGAATGGAGGGAGGCGGCGGGAAAAGGCGGGTGGTTCGTCGGCACCGCCTATCCCGTCGGGCACCGTGCAACGGGTCGATGAGTTCCACGGGTCGTTGGGCTTCCGCGACGACTTTGCGGTTGGCTGCGGGTCCCGTGCGGGTGCGCCGACCCAATTTTGAGCGGTTCGTCGGCGGCCCCGCTGCGCGGGCCGGCCGACACGTTGATCGCGCCGACGGTTCGCGCGTTGGATGAAGCCGGGGATGGTGGCCGGACGCTATGGGTTTTCCGTTGCGCCGGGGTGGTGAGGATGACGGGGCAAGCGGTTCGGCGGGAGGGTAGCGACGAGAGATGGCGCGGATTCTGGAGTGGCAGGGGCGTACGAATGGCCTCGGGAACCGGCGCCCCGGGTGGTCCATATCCCTGGAATTCGGGGCTGCCGGGGGTTGGGGCAGGCCTTTCCCGGTCCACCCAATGCCAGGAGGACGCAGGCGGGAACCACGGTTCCTTGGCCCGTCACGGCGGACTCCGGGGACGTCGATCCTTGTGCAGGCGAACGCAGGCTCCGGTTGGGGCCAGATCTCTGCGGCTAACTCGCTCGCCACACTTGGGGCAGCGAGCCACATCCCGCCCAGTCAGGGCGAACAGGTCCTGCTGCCACGAGGGCGCTGGCGGAGCCGGCAGCGGCTGGGCGTCGAGCAGCTCGCGCGCCCGGGCCAGGGCGTGGGTGGAAGCGTAGAGGCCTGCATGGCGGATTTTCTTGAACCGGTCTGGCAGCACGTGCTGGACAAAGCGCTGGAGGAACGCAACCGGATGCAGGCTGACTGAGCGGCCGTCCTTGGTCCGGAAGGTGACTTGGCGCTCGGTCACGTCCAGGAGGCGGGAATTGGCAATGCCTACCCGGTGCGTATACCGCCCGAGGTATTGAAGGGTTCCCATCGGGCCGTGGAAGGTCCGCTTGAGGTAGGCCACCCAGTCCTGGGCCTTCAGGGTGGCCATCAGGGTTCCGAATGCCCCGTCGCTCATCGAGATGATCCCGTCACGCTTCATCTGGCGCAGGGCGTCCATCAGTTTGCCCCTGAACAGCTTGGCCAGAGGCTTGACGTGCAGCAGGACCTTCCGGCGGATCCGCTTGAAGGCCTTGCCGTCCAGGGTCAGTCCACCAGCTGTGATCAGGATGTGCACATGGGGGTGGTAACGGAGATCCCGGGTCCAGGTGTGGAGCACCAGAGTCAGCCCCAGGCGCACGCCCAGCCGGGTTTCCGCCAGCTCCAGCACGGCGGCCGAGGCGCAGCGGAACATCGCGCCGTAGAACTCCCGCGAAACCTGGCGCGCCAGGGGCCGGAGATCCTCCGGCACGGTGAGCACGCCATGGTAGTGGTCCAGCGGCAGGATGGCCCGGGCCCGGGCGGCGATCCAGCGTTCCTGAGCCAGGGCTTGGCACTTGGGGCAGTTCCGGTTCCGGCAGGAGTTGTAGCTGGGGCCCTCCTCCTCCCAGCCGCATTCGAAACAATAATTCCAATGTCCACCCAGGGCGGCGGTACGGCACAGAGTGATGGCCGACAGGGCCCGGCCCTGCTCCGAGGAGAGCGGCTGGACGCCTGCCAAGGCATCCCGGTGGAGGCGGACGATGTCGGCGATATCGAAGGGGGTGCGGCCCATGCCGCCCGCCTCACGGCTCCGGTAGGGAGTCCAGGGGGCTCGGAGCCTGGCGGATCAGGCGGGTGGATACGTGGAGGTAGACCTGGGTGGACTTGATGCAGGCGTGGCCCAACTGGCTCTGGATGAGTGGGAGAGCGGTGCCCATCTCCAGTTGATAGGTGGCGAAGCTATGGCGCAGGGTGTGGGCCGTGACCCGCTTGGTGATTCCGGCTGCCTGGACGGCCAGCTTCAGGGCCATCCCGGCTTCGGTGCGGTCGATGACGTTCCCCACCCGGTTCGCGATCAGAAGCGAATCCAAAGTCAGGGCAGCACTGTGCGGGCCCTTCATCCGCTCGTCCCGCCAGTAGGTCCGCAGCAGCTGGTAAAGGCGGTCGCCGAGTTTGACCTGCCGCTCGTGGCCACCCTTGCCTCGGACGTGAATTACACCCAGTCCCCGGTCCACGTCTCCGGCTTTCAGGTGGATCGCCTCGGAAATACGCAGGCCCGTATCGTAGATCAGGGAAAACAGGGCAACATAGCGCGGCTCCCAAAGGGCCGCCAGGATCCGCTGGACTTCATCCGGGCTCAAAACCCTCGGCAACCTCCGGGGGTCCCTGGGAGAAACGAGGAAAGAAACCATTTCAGGCCGGGATAAGGTTTTCCGGTAGAGAAAAGCTACCCCGGCCAGGTAGACCCGACGGGTGTTGGGCCCCAACCCCAGGTCAAGCAGGTTGTCCTCCCACGCCCGGATGTCGTCCGGCGTCAATTCCTCCGGCGACCGGCCGTGAAACCGCACCAGGAAACTGACGGCGTCGGTATAGTGTTTTCGTGTACGCGGAGCCAGTCCTGCTCGCTCCAAGTCACGTGCCATGCGGTCTCTCCAGAGACTCATGCAAACCCCCTTGGTTGTCGGGCGGTGTTCCAGCATCGCCACAACCAAGGGGACCTTCTTTCAGCCGCTTACGCCATGCCGAAGGGCACAACTGGGACGAAATGCCCTCCGCGCGTAGCGCTTCGTCCAACGGTGCGTGAGAGCCTTGCCGCATGCTCGTCGGCTTCGCCTCCTGCGCGTGCGCCAAGGTCTCACGCTGTCCTTCCCCGCCTGGGTTCGGGGTTCCTCCGGTTGGCGGCATGGGGGCGATGAGGCCGGTCCCTGGAATGCCCAGGGTCCCGGGATGGTTGTTCTGAAATTTGTTCAGTGAAACGAAGACGAATCGATGCGTCCCTGGGGGGAAGGGGCAGCGTGGCCGCTTGCATCGCCCGCAGCGCAGCGAGATGGTGTGTTGGTCGTCAAGGGGGTGGGGCGGATTTCGCTTTTCCCTGCGGGCTCAGGATAGGCCGGCGGGCTGCCGCGCAAGGTCGCAAAGCCCGCGCCGCAAGCGTCACGGCCTTTGCGGCCCGCTGGCGCTTTGCGTGCCAGCCCGCCTACGCCGTTGCTGCCCGCTGTGAGGGAAAAGCTAGCGCTGGAAATGGCTCAGATAGGTTCTGAGGGGGCCTTCCTTACGTACTTTGGATCGTAGTCCTGTTCCTCCAGCAATACCGCCCGGCAGGTGACCAGGATCTTGCGCATGAGCGCTCCGAGCGCCACCATGGCCGGTTTCCCTTCCTTCAGTAGGTGGTCGTAGCTTTGGGCCACGGGGCTTTGCCCACGCGCCGCGGCCATCGCCCCCATGTAGAGGACCTGGCGTAGCCGGCCACTCCCATGTTTGGTCATATGAGCCGTGGCATGCAACGAGGTGCCGCTCTCGACCAGACCCGGGGCCACTCCGGCAAAGGCCTGAAGGGCCTTGTGGTGAACGAAGTCTCTCAGGTCGCCACATTCTCCCATCAAGGTTCCCGCCACCACTGGGCCGACCCCCGGCACCGTCTGTAGTCGGCGAAAGTCCTTCTTCAACCCCGGATCCTTGGCGATCTGGGCTTTGATGGCCTGGTCCAGGTCCGCAACGGCCTTCTTGACCTGAGCCAAGGTCTGCTCCCGGATGGTCTGGGCAACCTTGGAGTTGCTGGGGATCTCGTTCCGGTTCCCCAGTCGGATGGCCTCCTTGACCATGGCGGCGCGTTCCCGGCTCAGGGCTCGGAGCTGTTCGTAGGCAGGGGACATTGGCTGGTAGGAACGAGGATTATAGGTATCCCCGTATCGTGCCAGCATGATCGCATCCTGGGCATCGGTCTTGTTTACCATCCCCAATCCCTTGGCGTATTGACGCACCCGCCAGGGTTGGGCAATGGCAACCCGCACACCCGCGCGCAGGGACAGAAGCCAGTTCGCCATCTCCTTGCCATAGCCTCCGGTGGCTTCCATGACCAGTGCTGATTCCTCGCCCTGGGGAACCTGACGATCCACCCAGTGCAAGCACTCCTGGCAGCCCTGCCGGGACCGGGGGAGCTTGATATGGGGCGCCTTCCGGGCCTCTCCCGGGAACATACTGACATCGAAGGTGTCCTTGGACACGTCGATGCCGAACCACCTTGGTTTGATTGAGACCTCCATGGTCCCTCCTTTCCGCCCCCGGAAAGGACCCCAGCACCGAGAACACCTTCCTTGCAGATGCGAGTTCGACCCTTGATGGTAGTCCAGCTATATGGATGCCGATGAGGGGATGGGCGCCATCTCGCTTACGAGTTTTAATCCCGTGGACGTTCGCAACTCCATCCCCCCCGGCCCTTCCAAAGGCTCCTTAGGATCCTTGCTCCGGGGGAGCAAGGCAAACATACAAGGACGTTGCAAGCGGACCACGCACCGGTGGGTCGGCGCGCGAACCCGGAACCCGAAACCGACCGCAAGGCGCGACGGGCGGAACAACGGACGCCGCAGTAAAACTAGAACCTCACCCCGAGTTGCAGGCTGCTCTCCAGGCGGCCGTCCAGGGAGCGCATCAGCTGACGGTTGGCGTTATCACTGACCGATGGGTCCGTGGCCAGCAAAGGCGATTGTTCGGGGGCCTGGGTGCGGGTCAACGCCACCGAACTGCGCAAGGCCAGGAACGGCTTCACCCTGGAATCCGTCCTGAACGTGTGGCCGACGTTGAAGCCGAGCCACGGCCGGTTGTGGGTGGTCCTGTAACCCTCGGTCTGAAGCCGGGTGAGGCGGTACTGCAGGTTGAAGCCCCATTCCACGGCGTGGTGGAAGGTCAACTGGACCCCCGGTGCCCAGGATTCCGACCGGAACCACGTGGTGCTCCTGCCGTCCGCGTTCCGGGGCGTATGGATGGTGGTCGTTTCCAGATCGAACTCCTTCGGGAACTGGTATTCAACGGCCAGGCTCAGGTCCGACTTGCCGAAATCCCAGGCCCGATAGCCGACAAAGAGGGAGGGGCTGCAGGAATCCTTGCGATCGAAGCGGAGGAACTGGGAAGCGTTGGACTGGTATTCGACGGTTTGGCCGATCTGGGTGTTCAGGCTCAGACCGATCTGCCAGCGTTCCTGGGCCAGGCCGGGGACCGCGAGCAGCGCGAGAAGGGGGACTGTTTTGAAATTCATTCATTCTCCGAAGGCCGGTTGCCACGATTAAAAATGATTAATTAATCGTGAAGGTTCCCGTTCCGGGGCCTTTCTCCTCCTCCAGCCGATCAGGCGCTTCGGCGGCCGGGTCGCAGGTGGAATCGAGGTACGGAACCCCACCGGTCGTGGTGGCGTGGCCGTCGAGGGAGGAGGTCAGGAATCACAGGCCATGGGCCGGCCCGGAGGTGAGGGACCGCACCGGGACCCCGGGCACGCTCCGGCTCATGTCCAGGCAGCAGCCCGGAAAGGCGCAGATCGCTCCCGTACCCGGGCGGACTTCATCCCGCGGAAGGAAGAACGCGGGGCGGCCCCGCGGGCCCTGCTTGATGCAGGGCCCCGGAGCCTGCGGGTCCTTCCGGTGAGCGGGCCCGGTTCCCGATCAGCGCTTGGCGAACGGGGCCACCGCGCGCTGGGCCATGAGCCGCGCGGTCATCTGGGCCAACCCGACGTGGGGCGAGAAGGGCATGACGACCCGCTGGGCCACGAGCCGCGCGATGATCTGGGCCGCGCCGGCCTGGGCGGAGCCTGGCATGAAGCGCCAGGCGGGGTCGTTCAGGTGAAGGGAACCAGGATCTTTGATACTGGCGTTGTCCACCGGATGCTCTCCCCTCATGTTCCAACTTGCACGGATGATCAATGGCAGACAACTGGTCGGGGCGGCAGGATTCAAACCTGCGGCCTCCTGGTCCCGTACCACGCAGGCTCCCAGTGCGCTACGCCCCGTATGCAGTTGCGAAACTTAATGTAGATCAAGCCAGGAAATGAACAATCGGGCGAATGACTGAGTTTAAAAATTATTTCACATGCGCAACGGATCTGCCTTTTCCGGTGGGTGCTGAATGCGAAGCTTCCGGACCCCATTCCCGGCCCGGGCCCTATACTGTGCTGGGGGGACAAGCATGGGTGAACTCGGCATAGGCAAGATCCTGCTGATCGGGGTGGTGCTGCTGCTCTTCTTCGGTCCCCAGAAGCTGCCCGAAATCGGCAAGGCGCTGGGCAAGGGCATCAATGAATTCAAGAAGGCCAGCCGCGAACTGACCGACGCCGTGAAGGAAGGCGCCAAGGAAGAAAAGAAGGACTAGGGCGTGTCGGCAAATAAGGAGACCCAGTCCCGGCCGTCGAAGCGGACCAGGAAGAGGTCCTTGATCGGGCGGTAGTCGTCCGGGCTGGTGCGGACGCGGATGCCCGGGCGGAGCATGCTCAGCTCCAGGTCCAGGTGGGTGGCCTCCGCCATGACGTTGGCGCGGGTCAGGTCGTCGCCGCAGCGCTTCAGCACCTGCTCCAACGCCTGCGCCACCTCGTAGCCGTACACGCTCTGGGCGTCGCGCTCGCTGCCCGGCGGCAGGTATTTCTTCATCCATTCGAGGAAGGCGCGCACCGCCGGGTCCTTGCGCGCCTGTGCGTTGCCCCAGCCCTTGGAGCGGGCATTGCAGATCAGCCCCTTCGCCTTTTCCAGGCCGGCCGGGTCCAGGAAAGCCGAGATGGACAGGGAGGCGTTGGGCAGGAACTGCAATGGCCGCCAGCCCAGGTCGTAGGCCGCGCTGATGCCCTGGGTGGCGAAGCGGCCCACGGCCATGTTCATGAACACGTCCGCGCCGGCGCGCTGGAAGCCGGCCACCAGCGGCTGGATGCTGGAGGGATCGGCGTAGCGGAAGGCGCCCTCCCTGACGATCATCGCGTCGGCCTTTTCGCCCAGCCCCGCGCGCACCCCGGCGCGGTACTCGGCACCTTCCGCGTCGTCGGAATAGAGCAGCGCGATCCTGGCATCGGGCCGGGCGGCCAGCAGGTATTGGGCGTAGCGTTCGCCCTCGGTGCGCTTGGAGGGCACGAAACCCATGGTCCACGGGTAGTGGGCGGGGTCGTCGAAGTCCGCGTCGTTGGCGGCGACGAACAGCTGGGGGACGCCCTGCTGGTTGAGGTAGGGGCGGATGGACTTGTTGGTCGGGCTGCCCCAGGTGCTCACCAGCAGCAGGACCCGCTCCCGCTCCACCAGCCGGTGCGCCAGCTCCACCGGCGTCTCCAGCCCGGCGCCGCTGTCCAGGCTGACGTAGGTCACCTTGCGCCCGTTGATCCCGCCGCGTTCGTTCACCATCCTGAAATAGGCCGCCTCGGCCCGGCCGATGGCGCCGTACTCGGCGAAGGGGCCGGTGCAGGGCACGAGGTTGCCGATCCGGATCTCGCCGTCCGACGCGCCCGGGTCATACTTCTTTTCCGCCCTGGCGGGCCAGGCCGCCAGGAACAGGGTCAGCAGGACCGTCTGCGGGATTCGGCGGGCGAACGTGGCCATGAAGGTGACCTCCACTGGGCTGGCATTCCAGACTACTCCAGGTGTCCGGCCCGCCGTCAGTTGATCGCCGGCCGCCGAGGTAGACGATGTCTGCGGCCGGATTGACCTTTTCGGCGACCAGCGCGGGAATCGCATACCGTCGCTCCTTTGGGGGAAAAGATAAATTTCTCTTGGTTTTCCCGAGCCTCGTCTGATACTCAGCGATCATAAAGGTTGCATGGGGGGTGGATGGCTGGCGAATGGGTGGTGGTAGGCGCAGGTGTCCAAGGCCGGCAGGTGTGTTCGGCGGTGGCCGCGGCCGCCCGGGCGGCGGGCGAAACGCTGCTGGGCTTTCTTGATGACGATCCCGGCAAGCAGGGCCGGAGCGTCGACGGGTGGCCGGTGCTGGGGCCGCTCGATTGGGCCCGCGCCCATCCAGGTCCCCTGAACGTCGCGGTCGGCATGGGCCAGGCCGGGCCGAAACGCCGGATCGTGGCGCGGCTGCGGGAGATGGGCGGGCACCTCCGGTTCCCGCCGGTGATCCATCCGTTCAGCTGCGTCGGCCCGGGGGTGGAACTGGGCGAAGGCGTGGTGGTCCAGGCGGGGGCGGTGCTGATCTGCGACCTGGCCGTGGGCGAATTCACCATCGTCGGCGCCGGCAGCGTGATGGGCCACGATGCCCGGGTGGGCGCCTACAACTTCCTGTCCCCGGGCCTCCGGGTCGCCGGCTTCGGCCGCATCGATGACGATTGTTCTACTGGTCTCAACACTTGCATTTTGGCCGAGGTCACCATGGGCCGAGGCAGCATCAGCGGGGCCGGTGCGGTGATCATCCGGGATGTGGCCCCGGGCGACACCGTGGTCGGGGTGCCGGCCCGGCCGGTCAGGAAGTGAGAGCCCGAATCCACGGGGATGGGGTTCTTTACTTGAGAATAATTAATTTGTGCAGGACTATAAGGGCTTCCCGGCCGGACGGCTCCGGGTCCACAGGAGGAGCCCGATGACGATGCCCTGCACCTTCATTGGATTCCTGGAACCGGGGGATCCCCGTTGGGGCGAGGCCCTGGGCAAGGTCCGGCACGACCTGTTCCACCTGCCGGGCTACCTGCGGGCATGCGCCGAGATCGAACCCGGCGAGCCCCGGCTGTTCCTTCTGGACGCCGGCTCCCACGGCATGCTGGTGCCCCTGCTGCTGCGCTCCCTGGAGCCGTTCGGCGCCGACTACCGGGCCTACCGGGATGCGGTCTCGCCCTACGGATACCCGGGGCCCCTGTTCTGGGGCGCGGAGGAGGCGGGGCGGATGGAGGCCATGCTCCGGCGGTTCGGCGAGGAACTGGAGCGGGCCCGGGTGGTCTCCCTGTTCCTGCGCCTGAATCCCTTCCTGGCCGAGGCAGAGCCGGTCCTGGAGGCGCTGGGAGGACTGGGCGAACTGCGCTCGCCGGGCCCGGTGGTCTACCTGGACTTGCGCGACCCCGAAGGCAGCTGGAGCGGCATCAACGCCGGCAACCGGAGGGCGATCCGGCGCGGGCTGCGCTCGGGTTGCACGGTGGCGATCGACCGGTGGGAGACTATGGACGAGGTGGTGGCGGCCTATGGCGAGACCATGCGGCGCCACGAGGCGCCGGCCCGCTACCTGTTCCCCGCGAGCTTCTTCCGCCTGCTGCGGCACGGGGCCGGCGGGCACCTGCACCTGGCCACCAGCCTCGACCCCGGGGGCGAGGTGACCGGCGGCGTGTTCTTTTCGGAAGCCTCCGGCCTGATCCAGTATTTCCTCACCGGCAGCTTCAAGCGCTTCGCGCACTTCTCCCCGAGCAAGCTGCTGGTGAACGCCCTGCGGGTCTGGGGCCTGGAGCACGGCTGCCACACCCTCAACCTCGGCGGCGGCCTGGGCGCCGGGGCGGACAACCTGTTCACCTTCAAGATCCGGATGTCCAAGTGCACCGCCAAGTTCCGCGTGCTGCGCAGGGTGGTGATGGACGCTCCGTACCGGGCCTTGAGCGCCGGGCGCGACACCGGCGCAGACTTCTTCCCCTGCTACGGCCGCCCGGACCCGTTCCCGGTGGTGGAGGGCGAGCGCTAGTCTGCTGCGGCGTCCGTTGTCCCGCCCGTCGTGCCCTGCGGTCGGCTTCGGGTTCCAGGTCCGCGCGCCGACCCACGGGTGCGTGATCCGCTTGAAGCGTCCTCGCTGCGCTCCGGGCGCTTCAAGCGGTCACGCTGCTCCTTCCCCCCAGGGCCGAGTCGATTCGTCTTCGTTTCATTGAACAAGCTTCAAAGCAACCATCCCGGGACCCTGGGCATTCCAGGGAGAGGTCTCCCCGCCCCCATGCCGCCAACCGAAGGAACCCCCACCCCAGGCGGGGAAGGACCGCGTGAGACCTTGGCGCACCCGCAGGAGGCGAAGCCGACGAGGATGCGGCAAGGCTCTCACGCACCGGTGGGTCGGCGCACCCGCACGGAACCCCAAGCCAACCGCAAGGCACGACGGGCGGGACCACGGACGCCGCAGTCAATCTAGAGGCCCGCGGCAAGGGCCCTGGAGGGGGCGTTCACCAGCAGCCCGTAGTGGTCGAAGGCCTTCAGGGTGCGCGGGTCGGCCAGGATCGGGCCGCTCGAGGCCTCCAGGTTGCCGTTGTCGGGCTGGGGGTTGATCTCGATGATCACCGGGCCGTCGGCGGTGACGGCGATGTCGAACCCGAGCAGCCGGTAGAAGGGGAACGCCCGCTGGGCGCGCCGGGCCAGTTCGACCACCCGGTCCCACTGGGGCACCCGCATACCCTTGAACGCCACCCCGGTTTCAGGATGCCGGTCGTAGCGGCGGCCCTTGAAATCCCAGGCCTCCGGGAACAGCTCACCGTCATCGGCCCGCACGCCCAGGCCGAGCCCGCCCGAACCCATGTTGTCCACCCGGGCCTGCTGCCTCCCGAAGCGGATCAGGCAGCCCAGCACGAGGGTCTCGCCCTCCCGGGTCAGCAGGGTCTGGACCCGCAGGGTGTTCACCGAATGCGCATAGACCGCCGCCAGTCGCGGATGCTGCACGACCATCTCCTCGAGGATCATGCGCTCCCGGATCTCCATCCGCTCCAGCGGCAGGCGCCTGCCCTCGGCGATCGCAACCGGTTCCCCGGCTTCGAGCAGCACCGCCTGGACGCCCCGGCCGGACACTCCGCGCACGGGCTTGGCGATCAGTTCGCCCCGGGCGGTCCGGCCCAGACGTTCGCGGACGATCCCCCGGTAGTCGTCGTCCGGATCCACGCAGCCCAGGAACTTCGGCACCGGCAGGTCCAGGGAGGCGCAGAGGTGGTGGCAGACCTCCTTGTCGGCGAACACCACCCGGTACTCCGGGGGCTGCACCACGCGGATCATCTGACGGCGCTGGTAGGGGTCGGTGAGCGTGCCGTAGTAGAGCGGCCAGCGCTCCCGCGCCACCGCCCACAGCCGGCATTTGGAATAGTTGTCAGGGAAGGTCTTGAGCCGGAAGAAGATATGCAGCAGGTCCAGGGCCACGCGCACCCGGGAGGCGGGGCACAGCTCCCAGTCCACCCGACCCAGGTAGCAGTGCGGCAGCGCCAGGAAACGCAGGAAGCGGCGCCCGTAGGGCACCAGCACCGTGCGGGCCGCAGCCAGGCCTCTGCGGGTGCGATGGTAGGCTTGCATGAGCATGCGGACCCCTGGGGGTGTCTTGGCGGATGCGGGAGATCGGAAGACCTTGCGGGTCGGGTCCAGGATAATCCATGGGGCCCCTCGCCGCCTCAGAGAAGCCCGAACTCCTCCAGCTTGTGCTGGATCTCGGTCAGGGTGAAAGGCTTTGAAATGACGCCCACCCTCGGGCGCCTGAACTCCGGCCACGTTTCGATGCCGGGCTGTCCGGACGAGATCAGCACCGGGAGGTCCGGATGGAGCTCCCGGACCCGGTCGAGGACCTGCACCCCGGTCATCCCGGGCATGTTCTGGTCCAGGATGATCGCCTCGGGCAGCGCGCCCGAAGCCAGGCTGGCCAGGGCTTCCTCGCCTCCGGCGGCGGTCTCCACGGCCTTCACCCCGGCCTTCAGGAGCATGCGCCGCATCAGGATGCGCACGTCCTCCTCGTCGTCCACCAGGAGCACCCTGCCCAGGCCCACGGCCGACCCGCGGGGCCTGGCTTCGATCCGGACCTGCGGGGCCCTGGGCAGGCGGAGGGTCACGGTGGTGCCCAGGCCGGGCCGGCTGGAAATGGCCATGGTGCCGCCGTGGGCGGTGACCAGGCCGTGGACCGTGGACAGCCCGAGACCGGCTCCGGCGCTTTCGTTCTTGGTGGTGAAGAAGGGTTCGGCCGCGCGGGCCAGGATCCCGGGCGCCATGCCGATGCCGGTGTCCTCCACCGCGATCTCCGCCCAGTCCGCCCCGTCCCCGGCGCAGCGCAGGGTCAGGGTGCCGCCTTCGGGCATGGCCTCCAGCGAATTGAAGCAGAGGTTGACGAGGGCCATCTTGACGCTGCCGGAATCCCCATGGGCCCACAGCGGCTCGGCGCCGTACGCGGCGACCACGGCCACCCGCTCGCCGGAGGCGTGCTCCAGGAGGGTGCGGACCTCCTTCACCAGGGCGTGGATGTCGAAGGGCGCCGGGTCGGAGAGGGCGGGCTTGCTGAACTGCATCAGGGACCGCACCACCTCCCTGCCGCGCTCGCAAACCCGGCCGATCTGCCCGTAGGCCTCCAGGTCGGCCGGGTCCGCCGCGGCCCGCTCGCGCAGGGACGCGGCGCCCATGGCCACGGCCAGGACGTTGTTCATGGTGTGGGCCACCCCGGCCACCAGGATGCCCAGGCTCTCCATCCGCTGCGCCTGGTGCAGCCGCCGCTGCATCCGCTCGCGCTCCGCCTCGGCCGCCTTGCGCAGGGTGATGTCGATGAAGGTGCAGATCACCTGCTGGACGGCGCCCTCGTGGTCCAGCTGGGGTTCGGCGTGCGCCGACACCCAGATGCGCTCGCCGTCGGCGGCGCGGCGCACGCCCATGACGGCGTCGCGCACCGGCCGGCGGGTGGCGATGGCCAGGGCCGCCGGGCGGGTCGGGCCGGGATAGGGGCTTCCGTCTTCGTGGATGACGTCCCAGGCCGGGTCCAAGGAGCTCCGGCCCAGCAACCGGCTTTCATCGAGGCCCAGGAGTTCCAGGGCCTTGCTGTTGCCGAGCACGATCTCGGCGCTCGCCGACTGGATCAGCACGCCCACCGGCAGGTCCGCGATCAGGCGGCGGAAGCGCTCCTCGCTGTGGCGCAGCATCTCCATGGCGCCGCGCGCCTCCGTGATGTCCTCGACCAGGGCGAGGTGCCGGGGCGGCTCCCCCGGGAGGGCCGGCATCCGGACCATGCGCAGGCGCGCCCAGACGACCTTCCCGCTCCGGTGGAGGTAGCGCTTCTCCTTTTGGATTTCGGCCGCGGCGCCCGATCGCAGGGCCGTCACCGATTCGAGATCGTCCATCAGGTGGTCGGGGTGGGTGAGGCTCTGGAAGGTGGTCTGGAGCAGGGCCGCGGGCGAATGGCCCAGGATTTCGCCCAGGCGCGGGTTGGCCTGGAGGAACCGGCCGGATTCCGAATCGACGATCGCCATCCCCACGGGAGCCTTTTCGAACACCAGGCCGAACTCGGTCTCGCTCCGGCGCAGTTCCCGGGTGCGCTGGCCCAGCGCCTCGGACAGCCCGTGGAAGTCGGTCACGTCCTTGCCGATGATCAGGACTTCTTCCTGGTCCCCGATGGACAGCACCTTGGCCGTGACCAGCATCTGCCGTTCCGCGCCGTCCCGCCGGCGCAGCATGGATTCCCGCGCCAGGGTCATGCCGGGCTTCAGGTCCCTGAACAGGTCCAGGCGGTCGCCGGCCTGGGACCACGCGCCGAGGGCCGAAGGGGACCGGCCGATGGCCTCCTCCCGCGGGATCCCGGTGAGGAGGCACCAGGCCTCGTTGACCATGAGCAGGGTGCCGTCGGAGCGGCGGGAGAGGGAGGCGGGATCGGGGGAGAGCTCGAACAGCATCCTGAACCGCAGTTCGCTGGCCCGCGCCGGATCCGGGGCGGGCGGGTCGGGGGAATCCTGATCGACCTGGGAGGTCATGGTCCCTCTCGGTGAAGGGAGATGGATGGGGAGCGGCGGCAAACGCTGTTGGGGTTTGCATACATTATAAGCTATTGGAAGATGCTTGGGGAATATCGAATAATTGCCAGCCCCGCCCAGCCCAGGCGAAAGTCCGGCGGGTGGCGCGGGCGACCCTGGGCTCGCACCGACCGACCCGGCGGGTGGCATGGCCCCCCGGCGGGGCCTTTTGCCGGTATGATCGCCTTACCCTACCGGACATCCCGCCGTGCCAGAATCCGCACCGCCCATCCAGGATTATTCACAGCTCAAGGTGAAGGCCTTGCAGCAGGTGTTCGACTGCTTCAGCGAGATCGCCGAGGGCTGCCTGGTGGTGGACAAGGACGTGCGGGTGGTCATGATCAGCGAGCGCTACGCGGCCAACCTGGGGGTGGTCCCGTCCGAGGTGCTGGGCCGGGAGATCGAAAGCTTCCTGCCCAACAGCCTCATGCGCCAGGTGGTGGTCACCGGGCGGCCCATCCTGCTGGAGATCTTCGAGGCCCGCGAACACTCGTTCGTGGTGACCCGCATCCCGATCCGCGACGAGCGCGGCCAGGTCGTGGCGGCCATGGCCTTCGCCCTCTACAGCGACCTGGACCCGCTGAAGCCGTTCGTGGACCGCTTCGCCCAGCTGCAGGCCGACCTGGCCCACGCCCACCAGAAGCTGGCCGAGGCGCGCCGGTCCAAGTACACCTTCTCGTCGTTCCTCGGCAACAGCCCCAAGGCCATGGAGGCCAAGCGGCTGGCGCGCCGCGCCGCGCTGCTCCAGGCGCCCGTGCTGCTGTGCGGCGAGACCGGCACGGGCAAGGAACTGCTGGCCCACGCCATCCACGCCGGCGGGCCCCGGGCCGAGCGGCCCTTCGTCATCGTCAACGTGGCCGCCATCCCCGACACCCTGCTCGAGGCGGAATTCTTCGGCGTGGCGCCGGGCGCCTACACCGGGGCCGACCGCAAGCCCCGGTGCGGGAAGTTCGAACTGGCCGACGGCGGCAGCCTGTTCCTGGACGAGGTCGGCGACATGCCCTTCGCGCTGCAGTCCAAGCTGCTCCGGGCCCTGCAGGACCAGGAGATCGAGCCGCTCGGATCCAACCGGGTGATCCGGGTGAACGTGCGCATCATGGCCGCCACCAGCCGCGACCTGGGGGCCATGGTGCGGGACGGCCGGTTCCGCATGGACCTGTTCTACCGGCTGAACGTCTTGAAGATCCAGCTGCCGCCCCTGCGCGAGCGGATGGGCGACCTGGAGATCCTGTGCGAGCACATCCTCGAGCAGATCGCCCGCCGCGACGGCGCGCTGCCCAGGGAACTGGACCCCGCCGCGGAGGCCCTGCTCAGGCGCCACGACTGGCCGGGCAACGTGCGCGAACTGGAGAACGCGCTGGAGCAGGCCATGCTCGCCACCGACGCCCACACCCTGACGGCGGCGGATTTCCCGGACCTGGCCGGGGGCAGGAAGGCCCCGGCCGCCGAAGCGACCATCGCCGGGGCGGAGGAGGCCGCCGGGCGCCAGGCCCTGGAGGCCGCCCTGGACGCGTGCCGGGGCAACAAGGCCCTGGCGGCGCGCCGCCTGGGCATCGGGCGCACCACTCTCTACCGGCGCCTGGCGCTGGCGCGCCGCTAGGGCCGTTGTCCCGCCCGTCGTGCCATGCAAGCGGCCACGCTGCTCCTTCCCCCCAGGGACGAGTCGATTCGTCTTCGTTCCAATGAACAAAATTCAAAACAACGATCCTGGGACCCCGGGCATTCCAGGGAGCGGTCAACTCGCCCCATGCCGCCAACCGAAGGAACCCCCACCCCAGGCGGGGAAGGGGCAGCGTGAGACCTTGGCGCACGCGCAGGAGGCGAAGCCGACGAGCGTGTGGCAAGGCTCTCACGCACCAGTGGGTCGGCGCACCGCCCAGGAACCCGAGGCCGAACGCAGGCCACGACGGGCGGAACAACGGACGCGGCAGTAGAACTACCGCGCGGCCCAGGGCAGGCAGTGGTCGACCCAGTCCTGCACTGTGGTCACTTCCCCGTGCAGGTAGGCCTCAAGCTTGTCCACCGAATCGGATTCCCATTCCTCCCCGGCCGGACCCGGAAGCAGCATGCCCCAGCCGCGGAGCGCTTCGGTGTCGGCCCGGTTCACGGTCTTTTCCGGGATGTCTAGAACGAGCATGGACATGCGCACCTCCGCAGGCTGCCAGGCTTGCTGCTGCACAGCCCGTGCCAGTCCCCCCGGCATTGATATAACCAATCAAACGAGGAGATGGCAAAACCGTCCGGAGGACCGGGAAGGACCGGGTGGGCGGGACATGTGCCGATTCCGGAACACCTCCGGGTGACCGGCCGTTCCAGGTGCGCCCCTTCACTCCCAGCCGCCGCCCAGCGCCTTGTAGATCGAGACCAGCGCGGTCAGGCTCTGGGATTGCGCCTGCAGGCTCTGGTCCTGCTGGCTGAGCAGGGACCGCTCGGCCTGCAGGAGGGTGGTGCGGGCGATCTCCCCGGCCTGGAACTGCCGCCGGGCCAGGTCCAGGACACGCCGCTGGCTGGCCTCGGCATCGATCAGCCGCTGGCGCTTGCGCTCGTCCTGGGCCATGCGGGTGAAGGCCACGTCCACGTCGGCCAGGGCGGTGAGCACGGCCTTGTGGTAGGTGGCCAGGGCCGCGTCATAGGCCGCCTGGTCGGCCCGGACCTGGCTCGCGAGCAGCCCCTGGTTGAACAGGGGCAGGCTGAACTGCGGGCCCAGGCTCCAGTTGCGGCTGGCGTTCTGCAGCAGGGTGCCGCTCTGGATGGCGTTCCAGCCGGCGTTGCCCACCAGGGAGAAGCGCGGATAGCGCTCGGCCACGGCCACGCCCACGTCGGCGTTGGCCGCCTGCAGGTCCCGCTCGGCGGCGCGCAGATCCGGGCGCCGGTTCAGCAGGTCCGAGGGCAGCCCGCTCGCCGGGGCCGGCGGCACCGCCATGAGCGGCGCTCCGGGGCCCACCTGGGCCTGGATCCGCGCGACCGGCTGGGCGGTGAGGGTGGCCAGGCTGTCCAGGCTTTCCCGCACGCCCGCTTCCAGGTCCGGCAGGGTGGCCCGGTAGGCGGCCAGGTTCAGGTCGGCCTGGGCCCCGTCCTGCCCGGAGCTTTCCCCGGCCTCGACCGCGATCCGGGTGAGGCGGGCCAGCTGCTCCAGCTGCTCGGCGCTGTCCTCGGCCAGGGCCAGGCGCTGCTGGCCGGTGCGCAGCTCGATGTAGGCGCGCGCCACCTCGGCGGCCAGCACCAGGCGGGCGTCGTTCAGCTGCTCGGCCCTGGATTCGGCCCGGCTGAGGGCGGCTTCGGACAGGCGGCGCTGGTGCCCGAACAGGTCCAGCTCCCAGGAGGCGTCGAACCCGACCTGGTAGTTGGTGAAATTCACCTTGGGATTGGGCAGGGGCAGGTTGGCGAACTCCTCGCCGTTCCTGCTGAGCAGGTCCCGGGACACCCGCCCGTCCAGGTTCACCTTCGGCCCGCCCTGGGCGTCCTGGACGCCCTGCTCGGCCCGGGCCTGGCGCAGCCGGGACTCGGCCAGCTCCAGGTCCGGACTGGCGGCATAGGCCTGGGCGATCAGCCGGGTGAGGACGGGATCGCCCAGGCTGGTCCACCACTGCATCCGGGGCGCCTGATCTCCGGCGGGCACGTCGAAACCGGCCGGCAGGTCCACGTGCGGCCGCGCGTAATCGGTCCCCACGGGACGGCAGGCCAGCAGGGCGGGAAGCACCACCAGGGTGGAAATCTTGGCTAGGTCCAGAACATTTTTCATGGGGTCCTCGGTCAGGCGATATGGCGGCGGAACATGGTCAGGGCGACCGACAGCGTGCACAGGGCGACCGCCAGCAGGGGCCACAGGTAGGGCCAGGCCTGGGCGAAGCCGAAGCCTTTGAGGAACACGCCCTTCATGATGAGGATGGTGTGGGTCAGCGGGTTGACCCAGGCCAGGCAGCGCAGCCAGAGCGGCATGTTCTCGATCGGGCCCACGTAGCCCGAAAGCAGGATCGCCGGCGACATGAAGGTGAACACGCCGAAAAAGGCCTGCTGCTGGGTCATGCAGATGCTGGAGATGAACAGCCCGATCCCGGCGAGGGCCATGCCGTAGCAGAGGATGCCGGCCACCAGCACCAGGATGGAGCCGGTGAAGGGCACCCGGAACCCGAAGGCCGCGGCGCCGGCGATGAAGAGCCCCTGGACCAGGGCGATGAGGATGCCGGGCACGGCCTTGCCGATCATGATGTAGACCGGGGTCAGGGGCGAGACCAGCAGCTGGTCGAAGGTCCCTTCCTCGCGTTCCCGGGCCACGCTGAGGGCGGTGACGAACAGGCAGCCGATGGTGGTGATGATGGCGACCAGGCTGGGCAGCACGTGCCACATGGAATACAAGTTGGGATTATAGATGTTGCGCACGTCCAGCTGGCTTGCCGCCGGGGCGCCGCGTTCCCGCGCGTAGTCCGACACCACCTGCTCCACGTAGGCGTCGGCGATCTGGCTGCTGTTGGAGCGCCGGCCGTCCAGGACGGTCTGCAGCGGAGCGCTTTCCCCGGCCAGCAGCCGGCGCGAGAAGTCCGAAGGGATGGCCACCGCCAGCAGGGCCTTCTGCGCTTCCATCGTCTCGCGCAGTTCCGGCTCGCTGTGCACCAGCCGGATCGAATCGAAGGCGGCGGTGCGGCCCAGGCGCTGGACCAGCTCCACCGAGGCCGAGCCCGGCGTCCTGGTTGTAGACCGCGAGGGTGGCGTGCTTGACTTCCATGGTGGCGGCGAAGGGGAACAGGATCACCTGCAGCACCACCGGCAGGATGAGCATGCCCCGGGACTTGGGGTTGCTGAGGACGATCTGCAGTTCTTTGCGGATCAGTGCGAGCAGGCGTCTGAGCATGAGGTCAGTCCAGGGTCCGGGTGGTCTTGCGGGCGGTCAGGGTGATCCAGAACGCCATGAGCAGCGCCAGGAACAGGTCGTTCGGCACGAGGATGGCGGGCACGCTGCCGGCCATGAACAAGGTCTGCAGGGAGCTGGTGAAGTAGCGGGCCGGGAACAGCCGGGTGAGCAAGCGCACCGGCAAGGGCATGCTGCTGATCTCGAACACGAAGCCCGAGAGCATCATGGCCGGGAGGAAGCCGGCGGTGAGCGCGGCCTGGGCGGCCTCGAACTGGTTGCGCAGGGTGGTGGACAGGAACAGTCCGAAGCCCAGGGCGGCGCCCAGGAACAGGGTGCTGGATCAGGCCCAGCAGCAGGAACGAGCCCCGGAACGGCACCCCCATGAGCAGCACCGCCACCCCGGTGCAGAGCGCCATGGCCACCATGCCCAGCAGGTAGTAGGGCAGGATCTTGGACAGCAGCAGTTCGGTGGCGGTGACCGGCGTGGCCAGGAGCGCCTCCATGGTGCCCCGTTCCCATTCCCGGGCCACCACCAGGGAGGTGAGCAGGGCGCCGATGACGGTCATGACCACGGCGATGGAGCCCGGCACCAGGTAGTCGCGGCTGATGGTGGCGGGGTTGTACCAGGCCCGGGGGCGCAGGTCCACGCCCGCGACCGGGGTGCCGTCGGACAGGGGCGCCCGGGCATCCCGCCACTTCTGCCAGGCGCCCTGCACGTAGGATGATACGAAGTTGGCGGTGTTGGGCTCGGCGCCGTCGGTGAGCACCTGGATGGCCGCGCCCCTGCCGTGCAGCCAGCGGGTGGAGAAATCGTTCCGGATCACCACCAGGCCGCGGATCTCGCCCCGGGACATGGAGGCCTGCAGGGCCTCCAGGGAGGCGCCGCGGTGGATCTCGAAGGCGGGGGTGCCCTGCAGCTGCTCGCTCGAAGCTCACCGCCGCCGGCCCGTCGTCCAGGCGCAGCACCCCGATCTTCACCAGGGTGCTGTCCAGGTTGATGGCGAAGCCGTAGAGGAACAGCAGCATCACCGGCAGCACGAAGGCGATCAGGATGTTGCTGGGGTCGCGCACGATCTGGTAGGACTCCTTGCGGCACAGGGCCAGCAGGCGCCGGGGGGAGATGCCGGCTCATGGCTCGGCCTCCAGGATGAGTTCGATGAAGGCGTCCTCCATGGTCGGGTCCGGCCGCTCCGGGGTGGCGCAGCGCTGCTTCAGGTCGTCCGGCCGGCCCAGGGCGATGAGCCTGCCGCGGTAGACCAGGCCGATGCGGTCGCAGTATTCGGCCTCGTCCATGAAGTGGGTGGTGACGATGATGGTCACGCCCTTGTTGGCCAGGCCGTGGATGTGGTTCCAGAACTCCCGCCGGGTCACCGGGTCCACCCCGGAGGTGGGTTCGTCCAGGAACAGCACCTGGGGCTCGTGCATGACCGCAGCAGGCCAGGGCCAGCCGCTGCTTGAAGCCCAGCGGCAGCTCGACCGGCCAGGGTGTCCGAGGTACGGGGCCAGGTCGAAGGTCTCGACCATCTGCTGGACCTTGGAGCGCTGGGTTTCGCCCTGCAGCCCGTAGATCTCGGAGAAGAACAGCAGGTTCTGGCGCACGCTCAGCTGGCCGTAGAGGGAGAACTTCTGGGCCATGTAGCCCAGCTGCTGGCGCGGCCTGGGACGGGCTGTGCTCCAGGTCCAGGCCCATGACCAGGGCCTGGCCGCTGGCTGGGCTTGAGCAGGCCGCACTCCATCTTGAAGGTGGTGGACTTGCCGGCGCCGTTGGGTCCCAGCAGGCCGAAGATCTCGCCCCGGGCCACCGAGAAGCTCACGTCGTCGGTGGCCTTGAAGTCGCCGAACTGCTTGCACAGGTGCTGGGCCTGGATGATCGCGGCCGGGTCCAGGGCCGGATCCGGCTCCCTGGCCTGGGTCACCTCGGCCAGGGCCGAGTCGCCCCCGGGGCCGCCGCCCAGCAGGCTGATGAAGGCGTCCTCCAGGCGCGGGGGCACGGCCCTGAATCCGGCCTCGGGCCCGGCCCCCAGGCGCGCCAGGTCCGGGAAGACGCCGGCTTCGCGCAGGACCATGCGCACCTGAGCTGCCCTGGATGGCGCCGTCGATCACTTCCGGCGCGTTCAGCACCCGGTGCAGGAGGCTTCTCGGGCTGTCGGCCAGGCGGGTGATCTGGAAGCAGCGTCCGACCATGGGCGCCATGAGCTCCCGCGGTGCGCCGCTGGCCCGGATGCGGCCTTCGGCCATCAGGCGCACGTCGTCGCACAGCTCGGCCTCGTCCAGGTAGGCGGTGCTCCAGACCACGGTCAGGCCGTCCCGGGACAGGGCCCGGACCATCTTCCACAGTTCGCGCCGGGAGATGGGATCCACCCCGACCCCGGGTTCGTCCAGGAGCAGCACCCGGGGGTGGCCCAGCAGGGAGCAGGCCAGGCCCGAGCTTCTGCTTCATGCCGCCGGACAGTTTGCCGGCGTAGCGGCCGGTGAAGCCGGCCAGGTCGGTGAAGGCCAGCAGCCGCTTGAACGCGGCCTCCCGCTCCGGGCCCACCACGTTGCGCAGGTCGGCGTACAGGGTCAGGTTCTCCAGCACGCTCAGGTCCTCGTAGAGGCCGAACTTCTGGGGCATGTAGCCGATCTGCTCGCGCAGTTCGGCGCTCTGGCCCTGGGGGTCCAGGCCGAGCACCCGGACCTCGCCCCCGGTGGGCTTGAGCAGGCCGGCCAGGGTGCGCAGGAAGGTGGTCTTGCCGGCGCCGTCCGGACCCACCAGCCCGGTGATGGTCCCGGCCCGCATGGCCGTGGTCACCTGGTCCAGGGCCGGGGCCGGGGCGCCCGGGAAGCGCTTGACCAGGCCCCGGACTTCGATCACGGCGTCCGGGTTCATTGGGCCAGCCGGACGGTGACCGGCATGCCCTGGCGCAGCTGGACGTCGGCATCCTGCACCACGATGCGCAGGCGGTAGACCAGGGAGGTGCGCAGGTCGGAGGTCTCCACGCTCTTGGGGGTGAATTCGGAGGTGGGCGAAACGAAGCCCACGACCCCGTGGTAGGGCTTGTCCGGGTGCAGGTCGGTGCTCAGGATGCACCCTGGTGCCGCTGTTGAACCGGCCCAGCTCGGTCTCGCTCACGTAGGCCCGGGCCCAGACCGGGCTGGTGAGGGTCAGGCTGAAGCCGGGGGTGCCGGCGGCGACCATGGAGCCCTTTTCCACCGCCCGGGTGAGGATCACCCCGTCGCTGGGGGCGATGAGCTGGGCGTCGCGCAGGCTGAGCCGGGCGCTTTCCAGGCTGGCCTGGGCCTGGCGCAGCTGGCCGTCGGCCTCGGCGATCTCCTCCTTGCGGTAGCCGGCCGTCAGCTCGCGCAGGCTCTGCTCGGCGGTGCGCACCTGGGCGGCGGCCTGGTCGCGCTGGGATACGGCGCTGTCCAGGGTCCGCTGGGGCGCGGCTCCGGAGGGCACCATGGCCTGCTGGCGCACCAGCTGCTCCTCGGCCTCCTTGAGCGCGGCCCGGGCCGCCTCCAGGCGGGCCCTGGCCTGTTCCACGTCCTCGCTGCGGTAGCCCCGGTGCAGCAGGGCCGCATGGGCGCCGGAGGCGGCCACGGCCGCCTCGGCATTGGCGACGGCGTCCCGCAGCGGCTCGGGGTCCAGGCTGGCGATCAGGTCGCCGGCCTTGACCGGGTCGCCTTCGTCCACCTTGATGTCGGCGACCCGGCCTCCGGTGCGGAAGGCCAGGTTGACCTCGCGGATGTCGACGTTGCCGAAGAGGGTGGGGTGCCTGGCCTCGCCATGGCTGCGGCAGGCCCAGGTCCCGCCGGCGGCGGCCAGGGCGACGGCGGCGGCGGCGACGATGATGCGCGGATTGGGGCTCATAGGGTTCCTCGTGGGGTGGAGATGCCTTGGAGTGCCCAGGACAGGCGTTGCCGGGCGGTGGCGGGGTCGGCCATGACCCGGATGAGCGAACCGGCCTGCTCGGGCAGCCAGTCCTGGTGCGCCAGCGGCCCCACCGCCAGGGTCATGGGGAGGACCACGCTGGACATGAGGAAGCTGAGCAGCACCAGGGGCGGCCCGGGGACCAGGTCGCCTTCCGCCTGGGCCTGCTGCACCAGCTGGAACAGCAGTTCCGGGTGGCGGCCGGGCACCGTGAGCAGGAAGGCCCGGGCCGCCGGTTCGCCGGCGACCGCGTCGGCCACCAGGTGGGCCATGAACCGGGCGTTCCCGGCGATGGCGTCCAGCAGTTCGCAGATGGTGGCGCGCAGGCGCTCCATCGCGCGCGTTTCGGACGGGTCCTCGCTGACCTGCTTGAGCCGGTCATACATGGGGGCGTACCAGCGCTCCACCACCTCCCGGATGAACGCCTCCCGGGTGCCGAAATGGTAGACGAAGCTCCCCGGGTTCACCCCGGCCGCCTTCGCCACCTCGCGCACCCCCAGTCCGCGCAGGCCCTTCTCGCCGGCCAGGGCCAGTCCGTGGGTGATCAGGCGTTCGCGGGTGGAGGCTTCGTTCATGGTGATGAATTTATACGAGTGTATAATTTCCGTCAAGGGCTGGATTTCGGCCACCATGGACCACGGCTCCGGAGGGACCCATGACATCGCTGCGGGAATGGGTGGAGGACAAGCGCACCGAGGGGCCGGGCCGGATGCCGGCGCTGCTGCTGCTGGCGGCGGGCGTGGGGCTGCTGAGCTGGCTGGGCCTGCAGGCCTTCGGTTCGGGCGCCTCCTCCGTCGTCGGGAAGAACCTTTCGGCCCTGCGCCTGGTCGATGCCGACGGCCGAACGATGAGCGTGGGCGAACTGAGCGGGAAGGTGGTGGTCATGGATTTCTGGGCCACCTGGTGCCCGCCGTGCCGCATGAGCCTGCCCGAACTGGCCGCGCTCCAGGCCAGGCAGGGCGAGGACTACGCCGTGGTGCCGGTCTCCCTGGACAAAGGCGGGTTCGCCGACATCCGGCCGTTCTTCCGGGCGAACCCCGGGCTGGCGGTGGCGGCTGAAGTGCCGGAGCAGCCGGGCCGGCTGGCCCGGGACGTCGGCAAGATCGAAGCCATCCCCACCACGCTGGTGCTGGACCGCCACGGCAAGGTCATCAAGGCCTGGGTCGGGTTCAGCTCGGGGCGGCTGGAGGCGGAACTGAAGGAGGCGCTGGCGCGCTGACCGGGCTATTCCCGGATCTGGATCCGCCTCAGGAAGGGAATGTCGTCGAGCAGCTTGGCGGTGCCTCGCACCACGGCCGTCTCCGGGCTTTCCGCCCGGTAGCAGGGAAGGTGGGTCTCCTTGCTGAGGCGGATATCCAGCCCCTGGATCTTGGAGCCCCCGCCGGTGAGGCAGATGCCGCGTTCGATCAGGTCGGCGGCCAGCTGCGGGGGGGTGTCGTTGAGCGCCTTGCGCACCAGGGAGACGATGGCGTTGACGGGCTCGGCCAGGGCTTCCCGGATTTCGTCCTCGTTGAGTTCGATGGTCTTGGGCAAGCCTTCGAACTGATCCCTCCCGGAAACGGCCATGGTGCGGGTGGTCTTGGAGGGGTAGGCGGAACCCAGGCCCCATTTGACCTGTTCCGCCGCGGTGGAGGAGATGAGAACGCTGTATTTATCGAAAATGTAACGATTGATGGCCTCATCCATCTCGTCGCCGGCGATGCCGATGGAATCCGAATAGACCTTGCCGTTGAACGCGATGACGGCGACATCCGTGGTGCCGCCGCCGATATCGACGATCATGCAGCCGCGTTTTTCATTGATGGCGATTCCGGCCCCCATGGCGGCCACCATGGTCTGGTCCACCAGGAATACCTCGCTCGCCTTGGCGTCGTAGCAGACCTGTTTCATGGCCCGCCTGGCCACCTGGTGGGCCATGGGAGGGATGCTCACCACGATCCGGGTCCGGGCGAAGGACCGCCGGGGCATGGCTTTCCTGATGAACGCGGCCAGCATCTTCTCGGCCGCGTCCACCTCATAGATCATCCCGTCCTTCATGGGCCGAATGGTCTGCACGCCTTGGGGAGCCCGGCCCATGAGCTGCTTGGCCTCGTCACCCACCGCCTCGACTTCATGGGTGCGGGTGTTGAGGGCAACAATAGAAGGTTCATATATGACGATGCGCCCGGCCTGCCGGGTATGCACGAGCACCGAAGCGGTGCCCAGGTCGATGGCCAGGTCGGAGGTCACCAGGTTGGACCAGAACTGCCGAATGCTTGCTTTGGACAATCGCTTCTCCTGGGGTGCCGGCCTGGGCCGTGAAGGTCGTTGCGCTCCGCGTCTTTTACCTGCCGGGCATCGCCCCGCCATGGGCGGCGGGACATCCCAATGATACGATCGATCCCGGATTCGGCCTCCCACGGCCCCGTCCCGAGGGGGAGAAGCGGCTCCAGCGGGCCAAGGGGCGTGCGATCCCGCCTTTCGGCCATTCGTCAAGTGACGATGGGCCCATGGACGAATGGGACCCCCCGTCACATGCGCTTGCCGGTCTCCCCATGGAAGCAGTGCAGATGCTCCGGCGCCGCGCGGAGCGGCAGCCGCTCCCCGGGCGCGACCCGGCTCTCGCCCGCCAGGCGCACCACCACCGACGGCCCGCCGGCGCTGCCGTAGGCGAAGGCGTCGGCCCCCAGGTTCTCCACCACCTGGACGTCCAGCACCAGCAGCGCCTCCGCTTCCGGGCAGGGCTGCAGGTGCTCCGGGCGCACCCCCAGGATGAACTGGCCCGCCCCGGCGCCCGGCACGATGGTCCCGCCGGGGCCGCGCCGGGCGGGGATCTGGTTCATCGCCGGCGAACCGATGAAGCCGGCCACGAACAGGCTGGCCGGGCTTCGGTAGACCTCCTGGGGGGTGCCGATCTGCTCCACCGCCCCGGCGTTGAGCACCATCATCCGGTCGGCCAGGGTGATGGCCTCCACCTGGTCGTGGGTGACGTAGAGGCTGGTGGTGCCCAGGCGCCGGTGCAGAAGCTCCAGTTCGAGCCGCATCTGCACCCGCAGCTTGGCGTCCAGGTTGGACAGCGGCTCGTCGAACAGGAACACCGCCGGCTCGCGCACGATGGCCCGGCCCATGGCGACCCGCTGGCGCTGGCCGCCGGAAAGCTGGCGCGGCTTGCGCTCCAGCAGCTGGGTGAGCCCCAGGCTTTCGGCCACGGCCTCCACCCGCTGCTTCACCAGGGCCGGCTTCATGCCGCGGATCTTCAGGCCGTAGCTCATGTTCTGGCGGACCGACATGTGCGGGTAGAGCGCGTAGTTCTGGAACACCATGGCGATGTCGCGCTGGGCCGGTTCCAGCCGGTTCACCACCCGGCCGCCGATGGCGATCTCGCCCGAAGTGATCGCCTCCAGCCCGGCCACCATGCGCAGCAGGGTGGACTTGCCGCATCCGGAGGGGCCGACGATCACCACGAACTCGCCGTCGGCGATCTCCATATCGACCCCGTGCAGCACCTCGGTGTCGCCGTAGGACTTCTTCAGGTTGCGCAGGGACAGTCTGGCCATGGTGCCTCGGCTACTTTTCGGTGTCGATCAGGCCCTTGACGAACCACTTCTGCATGAGCAGGACGATGGCGGCGGGGGGCACCATGGCCAGCATGACCGTGGCCATCACCAGGTTCCAGTCGGTGGCGGCGTCGCCGCCGCGGGAGATCATCTGGGTCACCCCGACCACCACGGGCGTGAGGGAGCGGTCGGTGGTGATGAGCAGGGGCCACAGGTACTGGTTCCAGCCGTAGATGAACTGGATGACGAACAGCGCGGCGATGGGCGTGGCCGACAGCGGCAGCAGGGTGTGGCGGAAGAACTGCATGGGGCTGGCGCCGTCCACCCGGGCGGCCTCGGCCAGCTCGTCCGGCACGGTCAGGAACACCTGCCGGAACAGGAAGGTCGCGGTGGCCGAGGCGATGATCGGCAGGATCATGCCCGAGCGGGTGTTGATCAGGCCCAGGTCGGCAACCACCTTGTAGGTGGGCATGATGCGCACCTCCACCGGCAGCATCAGGGTGACGAAGATCATCCAGAAGGCCGCCATGCGCAGCGGGAAGCGGAAGTAGACGATGGCGAAGGCCGAGATGATCGAGACGGCGATCTTGCCGAAGGCCACCCCCAGCGCCAGCACCATGCTGTTGAACAGCATCCGCGCCACCGGCACCGCGGTGTCGCCCACTCCGTGCAGCAGCACCTGGCGGTAGTTCTCCAGCAGGTGCGGCCCGGGCAGCAGGCGCATGGGCACCTCCAGCACCTGCGGGGCGGTGAGGGTGGAGGCGACGAAAGTGATGTAGACCGGGAACCCCACCAGCAGGATGCCGGCGACCAGCACCACCCAGGTGAGCACGTCGAGGAACCGGTTCTTTTCGACCATGGGCAGGCCTCAGTAGGTGACGCGCCGTTCCAGGTGGCGGAACTGGAAGATCGTCAGGAGGACGACCACGGCCATGAGGATCATCGACTGGGCCGCGGAGCCGCCGATGTCCAGGCCCCGGAAGCCGTCGTTGTACACCTTGTAGACCAGGATCTCGGTGGACTTGGCCGGCCCCCCCTGGGTCACCGCGTCGATGATCGGGAAGGTGTCGAAGAAGGCGTAGACCAGGTTGATCACCAGGAGGAAGAAGGTGGTGGGGGTCAGCAGCGGGAAGACGATGGTCCAGAAGCGCTTCCAGGACCGGGCCCCGTCGATGGCCGCGGCCTCCAGGAGGGCCCTGGGGATGCTCTGCAGGCCGGCCAGGAAGAACAGGAAGTTGTAGCTGATCTGCTTCCAGGCGGCGATGAAGGTGACGAGCGCCAGGGCCTGGGCGCCGTTCAGCAGGTAGTCCCACTGCACCCCGAGCAGCTTCAGCCAGTGCGAGAGCAGGCCCAGGCTGGGGTTGAACAGGAACATCCAGAGCACCCCGGCGATGGCCGGGGCGATGGCGTAGGGCCATACGATCAGGGTGCGCACCGTGGTGGCGCCGCGGATGAGCCGGTCGGCGAACCAGGCCAGCACCAGCGCCACCGCCAGCCCCAGCACGGTGACGCCGGCGGAGAAGACGGCGGTGGTGCGGAAGGAGGCCAGGTAGCTGGGGTCGGCGAACAGCGCGCGGAAGTTGTCCAGCCCGGCGAACTCCACCGTCAGCCCGAAGGCGTCCTGGCGGAACAGCGACTGGTACAGCGCCACCGCCGCCGGCACGAAGAAGAACACGACGGTGATGAGGCAGCTGGGGCAGCAGCAGGAGCATGGGCAGCCAGCGCTCGTTGAAGACGACCCTTTTTTCCATCGAGTTCGGATCAGTTCGGTCTTCTGGAACCGCTCCAGCTGCTCGTTGCCGCGGGCGACGGCCGAATCCAGGGCCTCCTTGGCGGTCTTCTTGCCGGCCCAGACCGCCTCCAGCTCCTCATCCACGATGGTGCGGATCTGCGGCAGGTTGCCCAGGCGCACGCCGCGCGACCGGGTGGTGGTCTTGACCACCATGGCGATGACGGCCACGTCGGCGCCGGGGTTCTTCTCGTAGTAGCCGGACTTCCGGGTCAGCTCGTAGGCGGCGGTGGTGACGGGCAGGTAGCCGGTGGCCTGGTGCCAGTCCGCCTGGACCTCGGGCCTGGACAGGTAGGCGAAGAACTTGGCGACGCCCTTGTACTCGGCGGCCGGCCGGCCGTTCATCACCCACAGCGAGGCGCCGCCGATGATGGTGTTCTGGGGCGCGCCCGGGACGTCAGGGTAGTAGGGCAGGGGGGCCACGCCGAAGCTGAACTTGGCGTTCTGGCGGATGGCGGCCAGGGACGAGGAGGAGCCCATGACCATGGCGCACTCGCCGCTGAAGAACTTGGCCTGGGGCTCGCCCTTGCGCCCGCCGTAGCTGAACGTCGCCGGCCTGCACCATCTTCTGCAGGTTCTCGATGTGCCGGACCTGGACCGGGCCGTTGAACACCAGCCGCGCGTCGGTGCCGCCGAAGCCGTTGTCCTTGGTGGCGAACAGGACGTTGTGCCAGGCCGAGAAGCTCTCCAGCTGCACCCAGCTCTGCCAGTCGGTGGTGAAGGCGGTCATGTGCGCGACTTCCTTGAGCTTCCTGGCGTCGTCGAACAGTTCCGGCCAGGTCCTGGGCGGCCTGTTGGGATCCAGCCCGGCCTTCCTGAAGGCGTCCTTGTTGTAGAAGAAGACCGTGGTGGAACTGTTGAACGGGAAGGACAGCATGTCGCCCTTGGCCGAGGTGTAGTAGCCGGCCACCGCCGGGATGTAGGCCTTGGGGTCCCAGGCTTCGCCGGATTCCTTCATGAGCTGGGCCACCGGCCTGATGGCGCCCCTGGCGTTCATCATGGTGGCGGTGCCCACCTCGAACACCTGCAGGATCGCCGGCGGCTCCTTGGCCCGGAAGGCGGCGATGCCCGCGGCCAGGGTCTCGTCGTAGTTGCCCTTGAAGACCGGCACCACCTTGTACTCGGTCTGGCTGGCGTTGAACCTGGCGGCGATCTCGTTCACCTTGTCGTTCAGCGGGCCGGTCATGGCGTGCCACCACTGGATGGTGGTGGCGGCCTGGGCGGCGGTGGAGAGGGTGCCGGCGGCGAGCAAGGCGGGGATCAGGCCCTTCATGTTCATGACGGATAGCTCCTTAGACAGGGGTATGCGCTCATTGTGATTGTGATGAATCACAGTCTAGCGGATGTTTCCTACCTGTTGCATATCAGAGCCGCCCCGTCGTCGCCCGGCCCGGCGCGCAAGCCGCCAGCTGCCGGCGCAGCTCGCGCATGGCGTAGGGCTTGGACAGCAGGGTCACGCCGGGGTGGGCCGCCACCAGGTCCTGGGCGGTCTGGTCGGCCCGGCCGGTGGCGAGCAGGACGGGCAGCGCCGGGCGCAGCTGGCGCAGCAGGGGCAGGGTGCCGGCGCCGCCCAGGCCGGGCATGTTCATGTCCAGCATGACGACATCCGGCTGGAACCCGCCCTCGAGCAGGGCCAGGGCCTCTTCGCCGCTGGACACGGTGACGGTGCTGTGGCCCATGACCTCCAGTATGGGCCTCGGTGGAACTCTGGATCAGGTCGTCGTCGTCCACCAGCAGGACGGTGAGCGGGCCCGGCTCGACCTGGACCGGGAGTCCGGGCGCCGGCGGGCGGCGGCGGGGGCTCGGGTGCGCCGCACGGCAGCACGCATCCGCACGCAGGTGCCCTGGCCGGGCGCGCTCTGCAGCTCCAGGGTGCCGCCGTGGGCCTTCACGGTGCCGTAGACCAGCGCCAGGCCCAGCCCGGTGCCCTTGCCCAGGGGCTTGGTGGTGAAGAACGGCTCCATGGCCCGGGCCAGCACCTCCGGCGCCATGCCCGCGCCGGTGTCGCTGCACCTGCAGCTCGATGCCGCCGGCGGCCAGGGTCCGGGTGCGCAGGGTGAGGGTGCCGCCGTCCGGCATGGCGTCCAGGGCGTTGACGCAGAGGTTCATGATGGCGCTGCCCAGGGCGGACGCGTCGCCCAGGATCCGGCGGCAGGGACGGGTCCAGGTCCAGCGCCAGCCTGGACCTGGCGCAGGCGTGGTGTGGCCCAGGAGCTCCGCCTCCTCGCGCAGCAGGCCGTTGAGGTCGACCCACCGGGGCTCCTCCAGGCCCTTGCGGGCGAAATCGGTGAGCGCCCTTGACCAGGTCGCGGCCGCGCGCGCTGGCGTGCAGGATGGTGTCCAGGGGCCTGGCACGGGGGTCCCCGTCGTCGCAGGCGGCGCGCAGGGCCGAGGCCATGCCCAGGATGGCGCCCAGGACGTTGTTCATGTCGTGGGCGATGCCGCCGGCCAGGCTGCCCAGGCTCTCCAGCTTCTCGGAGTGCTGGCGCTCCTCCTGCAGGCGCCGGCGCTCGAATTCGGCCTCGACCTGCTCGGTGCGGTCGCGGTTCACCCCGATCAGCCGCACCGCCCGCCCTTCGGAGTCGCGCAGCACCAGGCCGTTGGAGCCGATGTGCCGGATCCCGCCGTTGGGCAGCACCGCCCGGAAGGCCGCGCGGTAGGGCTTGCCGTCCTCGATGGCCGCGCGCCTGGCCTCGTGCACCATCTCCCGGTCCTCCGGATGGACCACCTGCTGGTACCAGACCTCGAACGAGGGCTGGCAGGTGGCGCGGTCCAGGCCGTAGAGTTCGAACATCCGGTCGTTCCAGAGCAGGGTCCGGTCCGGCAGGTTGAGGTCCCAGATCCCCAGGCTGGCGGAAAGGGCGGCCAGCTCCAGGCGCTGGTTGGTCTCCCGCAGGGCCTCCTCGGCCAGCTTGCGCTCGGTGATGTCCTGCACCAGGCCGTCGTACGAGGTCAGGGCGCCGCCCGGGTCGCGGTGCGGCACGAAGGTGTTGCGCACCCAGCGGCGGTACCCCTGCTTGTCGCGGATCCGGTGCTCGATGGGCGGCGGGTCCTCCCCGGCCAGGATGCGCCGCACCTGTTCGGTCACCGCCGGCCGGTCCTCCTCCTCCACCATGTGGATCCACAGGTAGGGGTCGCTGGCGAATTCATCGGGGCGGTAGCCGGTGACGCCCAGGCAGCCCGGTCCGTGGGTGGTCTGGGCCGAGGGCTCGGTCCCCAGCCGCACGGTGTAGATGTAGTCGGTGGTCGCCGCGGTGATGCGCTGGTAGCGCTCCTCGCTTTCGCGCATGGCGAGCAGGGCCCGGTTGGCCTGCAGGACGTGACGGATGCGGAAGGGCAGGTGCTTCCAGTGCAGGGGCTTGGCCAGGAAATCGTTGGCCCCGGCCTGGTACGCGGCCTGGATCGAGGCCAGGTCGTCCAGGGTGGTGATCATGACCACCGGCATCTGCTCCGCGGACCAGGTCCGGCGGATCTCCCGGCACACCTCGAAACCGTCCTCCCCGGCCATGACGATGTCCAGCAGCACCAGGTCCGGCTGGTGCCGGCGGATGAGCTGCATCCCCTCCGCTCCGCTGGCCGCCGTGTGGCAGGTCATCCCCTGCGCGCCCAGGGTCCTGGACACCATGAGCAGGACCATGGGATCGTCGTCGACGGCGACCACCGTGGGCGGCGGCACCAGGCCGGCCAGGGGGTCGTTCATGTCGGGTTCGCGGGGTACCTGTCCCATCTTTCAGCTCTGGAGGAAGGCGCGCATTTGCCAGGGGCACACAGCAAACTGACTGCACTGATAGAATTGCCACCGGTCGCCATTCTACGTCACAAACCAGTGGCGTTTGCCTGAAATACATGGGACACGTCTGATCCAAGGCATTTTGGCAGATTCAACAAACCGATCAGACACAGAGCACCACAGAGGCGCAGAGGACACGGAGAAGATCACGGCAGCGGCTTCGCATCGCCCCAGTGGTTGGCCTAGTGCGCCGACCCATGCCGCCCAGGCCCTGCCCGCTGCGCGGGCCGAAGCACTGCGTGCTTCGCGTCCATGGGGGGTGCGGCCCTTCCGCGTGCAAGCCCGCGGGTGGCCGCACCCCCCATGGCCGTGACGGGCCTGGGCTCTCGGATCGGGCTCAGGTCCATACTTGCCTTCGCCTTTCCAGGAAAGCGGTCGGCCTGCAGTTGAACTTCTGAGCACCCGCACCAGAAAGATGGATCGTCAAAAAATTCATCTGTACCTCCAGGAGCCAGGGCGGGCCAATCCGTACCGTGAGCCCAGGCCCGTCACGGCCATGGGGAGTGCGGCCACCCGCGGGCTTGCACGCGGAAGGGCCGCACCCCCCATGGACGCGAAGCACGCAGTGCTTCGGCCCGCGCAGCGGGCAGGGCCTGGGCGGTGTGGGTCGGCGCACTAGCCCTGGCTCCGGGGTGATGCGAAGCCGCTGCCGTGATCTTCTCCGTGTCCTCTGCGCCTCGGTGGACTCTGTGCCTGATCGGTTTGTTAAATCTGCCAAAATGCATTGGATCAGACGTGTTCCGAGTATTTCAGGCGAACACCGCTAGATCCCATGGTGGACGGGGCGCCTTCTTTGCCAACACTGAATGCCTTGGGTGAAAAGTTCAAGATAGACTTGGATGACGGGAAAGGACGGCGGGCGTTGGCCAAGTTGCTGGAAATCAGGGACCTGAAGACCCAGTTCGAGTCGAGCGGCAAGGTCGTGACCGCGGTCGATCGCATCGACCTGCACGTGGACGAAGGGGAGATCCTGTGCGTGGTGGGCGAGTCCGGCTGCGGCAAGAGCGTGACCGCGCTGTCGGTGATGCGGCTGCTGGAGGCCTCCGGGCGCTGCGTGGCCGGCGAGATCCTGTTCGGGGGCGAGGACCTGCTGAAGAAGACCGAGCGGGAGATGCGGGCCATCCGCGGCCGCGCCATCGGCATGGTCTACCAGGAGCCGATGAGCGCGATCAACCCGCTGTTCACGGTGGGCATGCAGATCGTGGAGACGATCCTGGCGCACCAGCCGGTGTCCCGGCGCCAGGCCGAGCAGCAGGCGGAACGCCTGCTGGGCCTGGTGGGCATCCCCGACCCGGCCCGGCGCCTGCGCTCCTACCCCCATGAACTCTCCGGCGGCATGTGCCAGCGCGCCATGATCGCCATGGCGCTCTGCTGCGAGCCGCGGCTGCTGATCGCCGACGAGCCCACCACCGCCCTGGACGTGACCATCCAGGCGCAGATCCTGGACCTGGTCCGGCGCCTGAACCGGGAGCTGGGCATGGCCATCCTGTTCATCACCCACGACCTGGGGGTGGTGGCCGAACTGGCCGACCGGGTCGCGGTGATGTACGCCGGCAGGATCGTCGAGGAGGGCCGGGTGGCCGACCTGTTCGCCGGCCCCATGCACCCCTACACCCTCGGCCTGCTGGCCTGCATTCCGCGCCCGGGCACCCGGGGAAGGCTGGCGTCCATCGACGGCATGGTGCCGCACCCGGCGCACCTGCCCGAAGGCTGCCGTTTCCATACCCGCTGCCCCTGGGCCGAGGAGCGCTGCCGGCGCTCGGAGCCGGACCTGGCGCCGGTGGGCGGGCGATCGGTGGCGTGCTTCGTGGCCGCCGACCGGAACCGGGAGGCGTGAGGTGGCCCCCGAACCCCTCCTGACCGTGCGCGACCTGAAGAAGCACTTCCAGGTGCGCGAAGGCTGGCGCCGCCAGAGCACCGTCCACGCGGTGGACGGGGTGTCGTTCGAGGTGGGGGTGGGCGAGACCTTCGGCCTGGTGGGCGAATCCGGCTGCGGCAAGACCACCACCGGGCGCATGGTGCTGCGCCTGATCGAGCCCACCTCCGGGCAGGTCCGCTTCGACGGCCGGGACGTGCTGGCCCTGGACCGGGCCCGGCTCAAGGCCATGCGCCGGGACATGCAGATGGTGTTCCAGAACCCCTACGCCTCGCTCAACCCGCGCCTGACCGCCGGCGGCAACATCGCCGAGTCCCTGATCATCCACGGCATCGGCACGCGCTCCGAGCGCCGCGACCGGGTGCGCGAGATGCTGCGCACGGTGGGCCTGCACCCCGACACCATCGACCGCTACCCGCACGAATTCTCCGGCGGCCAGCGCCAGCGCATCGGCATCGCCCGGACCCTGGTCCTCCGGCCGAAACTGATCGTGTGCGACGAGCCGGTGTCGGCCCTGGACGTGTCGGTCCAGGCGCAGATCCTCAACCTGCTGCAGGACCTCAAGGAGCAGTTCGGCTTCGCCTACATCCTGGTGGCCCACGGCCTGCACGTGGTGGAGCACATGTCGGACCGGATCGGCGTGATGTACCTGGGCAGGCTGATGGAGGTGGCCCCCGCCCGGGAGATCTTCGCGCAGCCGAGGCACCCGTACACCGAGGCGCTGGTCTCGGCCATCCCCCAGCCCGACCCCGCCGCGGCTCGCCGGCGCATCCTGCTGGAAGGCGACCTGCCCAGCCCGACGGATCCGCCCTCCGGGTGCCGGTTCCACACCCGCTGCCCCTACGCCAGGGAACTCTGCCGCCAGGTGGAGCCGCTCCTGGAGCCCCGGGACGGGCGCAGCGTGGCCTGTCATTTTCCGCTCTAGGAGGCGCCCATGGGAGAACTCAGGGATCTTGCCGGCCGCCTCGCGGGGCTCGGGGCCGGGCAGGTGCCGGAAGCGGCGCTGGCCGCCGCCCGCCTCTGCCTGCTTGACACCCTCGGCTGCGGCCTGTACCGGCAGCACCCTGCCCGAAGGCCGGAGCCTGGTCGGCGCCCTCGGCCTCCTGGCCGGAGGCGGGGCGCCGGCCTGGGGCGGCGGGCCGGAGCTGGGCCGGGGCGAATGCGCGCTGGCCTGCGGGGCCCTCGCACACCTGCGCGAACTGGACGACGTGCACTATTCCATCACCCACCCGGGCGCGGTGGTGGTGCCCGCCGCCTATGCCCTGGCCCGGGGCCGCGCCATGCCTCTGACGGACCTGCTGCTGGCCATGGTCTGCGGCTACGAGGCCATGGTGCGGGTGTCCAGGGCCTCGGGCTTCCTGGCCCACCGGCAGAAGGGCTGGCACGCCACCGCCACCCTGGGCGCCTTCGGGGCCGCCGCGGCCTGCGCGAAGCTCCTGGGGCTGGACGGGGAGGGCATGCTCCAGGCCCTGGCCCTGGCCGGCAGCCGCACCGGCGGGACCTGGGCGTTCAAGGCCGACGGTTCCATGAGCAAGCGCCTGCACCCGGGCCTGGCGGCGCGGGACGGCCTCACCGCCGCCCAGCTGGCCGCGGCCGGCTGGACCGGGCCGGAATTCGTCCTGGAGGCGGAGGACGGCGGGCTGTTCTGGGTGGCGAGCGAAGGCTGGTCCATGGCCGAGCTGGTCCGGGGCTGGGGCGGGACCTTCGCGGTCACGGAGATCGAATTCAAGTGGTACGCCGCCTGCAAGTCGGTGCACGCCCCGCTGGAGGCGGCGGCCGGCATCCGCAGGCGCTCCGGCCGCGGGCCGGAGGAAGTGGCCGCGGTCGACGTGGGCATCAACAGCTCGGCCATGGCCATGGCCGGCGGCATGTACCGGCGCGATTCGGTGGCCTCGGCCCAGCTCAGCATCCCCTACGGGGTCGCCCTGGGCCTGGCCGGCCGGGGCGGGCAGGCCCCGGATTTCGAGCCCGCCGCGATCGGGGACGAAGGCCTGTTCCAGCTGGCGCGCAAGGTGAGGACCGCCGTTTCGCCCGCCATGGAGGCGATCCGCCTGGCCGAGCACAAGAGCGCCGCCCGGGTGGAGGTGCTGTACCGGGACGGCTCCCGGGAATCGGAAGAAGTCCATGACGCCCGGGGGCACCTGGGCCATCCCCTGGACGCGGCGGCCGTGATTGAGAAGTTCATGGGCCTGGCGGCCGGCTTCCCGGCCCGGGAGATCCGCGATCTTGTCCTGGACGGCCGCGCCGGCAGCCCCTGCGACGACCTTTTCGCAATGCTCGCCCCCCAAAGGAGGGAACAACCATGAACGCCAGCCAGGGCGGATTCTTCGAACGCACGCAGGGCCACATGCACCCCGTGGTCATCGCCGACTACGGCAAGCGCCGGATGGACGGCCTGGGCGCCTCCTCCGGCTACCTGCTGAGGGTGATGAGCGCCCACGCGGTCATGCTGGGCGAGCGCGCCATCATTCCCCGCCCGGCCGCGGCGGCGCTGGCCGGGACCCTGGCGCGCTGGGTGGCCGAAGGCGGGATCGCGCAGGAGCGCCTGGACCCGGGCCTGGAGGACCTCTACATCAACATGGAGCACCTGCTGGCCCTGGAACTGGGCCCGGAGGTCAGCGGGCACCTGCCGGTGGCCCGCAGCCGCAACGACGTGGAGGCCGCCATGTGGCGCATCGAGCTGCGCGAAAAGCTGGCGGCCCTGGTCGATGAATTACTCAAGCACGTGGCGATCCTCGGCGGCCGGGCCGAGGCCACGGCCGAGGCCCTGATGCCCGCCTACACCTACGACCAGCAGGCCCAGCCGGCCACCCTGGGCTTCACCCTTTCCGCCTATTCCGCCGCCCTGCTGCGGGACGCGGGCCGGGCGCTGGACTGCATCGGGCGCCTGGACTACTGCCCGCTGGGAGCGGCGGCCGCGGCCGGCACCGGCTACCCCATCGATCGCGCCCGCACCGCCTCCCTGCTCGGCTTCAAGGGCGTGCTGGACCACGCCGGCGACTGCGTGTCGGCCTCCGACTACATGCTCGAGGGCGCCGGCTGCGCGGTGCTGGCCCTGACCACCCTGGCCCGCCTGGCCGAGGACGTGATCAAGTGGTGCCTCAACGAGACGGGGTTCGCCGACCTGCCCGACAGCCTCATCGATTCCAGCTCGATCATGCCGCAGAAGCGCAACCCGGTGATCGTCGCGGCGGTGCGGGCCAACGCCCGGCTCATGATCGGCCGCTACGCCGGCATGCTGGCCACCTGCACGGTGCCCTACGAGGCCAGCCGGGACGTCACCATCGTCTGGGAGGAGACCACCGACTGCCTTTCGGTGGCCGGCGGCATGTGCCGCATCTCCCAGGCCTACATGGCGGAGATGAGCTTCAATCTGGACGCCCTGGAGCGCGCCCTCGGCCGCAGCTTCACCCACACCACGGAACTCGCCGACACCCTGGTGCGCAGCGGGGGAATGCCGTTCCGCCAGGCGCACCGGATCGTCGGCGGCGCCGTGGCCGACCTGTTCGCCCGGGGCCAGGGGGCCGAAGGCCTGACTTATGAACTACTCAACGAATGGAGCCGGAAGGTGTCCGGAGCCGACCTGCCGGTGGATCGGGGCGTCCTGGCCGCGGCGGCGGAAATGCGCGCGAGCGTCGACCGGCGCACCTCCTTCGGCGGCACCGCGCCTTCGGAAGTGCGGCGCATGGTGAAAGTTCAGGATCAGCGAAGGCGGGAGTTGGGGGTAACCTTGGAAGCACTTCGGGACAGATGGGCCGCGGCGGACAGGGCATTGCAGGCCGCCTGCGCAGGCCTGTAGCGGTCATTTCATCATTACACTGGGAGGTCATCGTGCTGGACATCACCTTCAAACCCCTGCGCTTCGGGCTGGTCCTGGCGCTCGCGCTGATGGCGGGGCGGAGCGGATCCGCCGCCGGCTTCAAGGACCTGGTGGTGGGCACCGGCACCGACGCCTCGACCCTCGACCCGCACCTCTGCACCGATTCCGCCACCGAGGTCATCAACAAGAACATCTACAACAACCTGGTCCGGTTCGACACCGGCATGAAGCTGGTGCCCGACCTGGCCACCGAGTGGACGCTGGCCAAGGACGGCGTGACCTGGACCTTCAAGCTGCGCCGGGGCGTGACCTTCCAGGACGGCACCGCGTTCAACGCCGTCGCCGTGAAGTTCAACCTCGAGCGGGTGCTGGACCCCAGGACCGGCTCGGCCCGGCGCTCGGTCCTGGCCATGATCAAGTCGGTGGACGCCCTCGACGACGCCGACGTGAAGATCGTCACCAGCTATCCCTGCGGCTCCTTCCTGTTCCAGCTGGCCCACCCGGTGGCGGCCATGGTGAGCCCCGCGGCCGTGGCCAAGTGGGGCAACCAGAAGTTCGGGCTCAATCCCTGCGGCACCGGGCCGTTCAAGCTGGTGCGCTGGGATCCGGGCGAAAAGCTGGAGTTCGCGCCCTTCGAGCAGTACTTCGAAGGCGCGCCCAAGCTCAAGTCCCTGACCTACAAGATCATCCCGGAGGATTCCACGCGCGCCCTGCTGCTCGAGTCGGGGCGCATCGACGTGGCCTTCCGCCTGCCGGTGACCGAGGTGCAGCGGCTGACCAATGACCGCACCCTGGGCATCATCACCACGCCGACGATCATGACGATGTACGTCGCGCTCAACAACCAGAAGGGGCCGCTGAAGGACCCCAGGGTGCGCCAGGCGCTCAACTACGCCGTCAACAAGGCCAGCATCGTCAAGGACGTGGTCGACGGCTACGCCACCGTGGCCGATTCGGTCATCCCGCCCGGGGTCTGGGGCTACGCCAGGATCGGCGCCTACCCGTACGACCCGGCCAAGGCCCGCAAGCTCCTGGCCGCGGCAGGCTATCCCAACGGCTTCGAGTTCACCCTCTGGACCCCGGTGGGCCGCTACCTGATGGACAAGCAGATGGCCGAGGCGATCCAGGCCCAGATGGCCGCCGTGGGCGTGAAGATGAAGATCCAGACCTGGGACTTCCAGGCCCTGATGTCCGAGGTGAAGAAGGGCCAGTTCGACGCGGTCCTGCTGGGCTGGAGCGCCTCCAGCGCCGACGCCGACCAGGCGATGTTCCCGGTCTTCGAATCCACCCAGTGGCCGCCCAATTCCAACCGGGCCCTGTACAGGAACGCCGCCGTGGACAAGCTCCTGAACGACGCGAAGAAGGAGGTCAACCCGGCCAGGCGGGCCCAGATGTACAAGGACGCCCAGAAGCAGATCATGGCCGACGCCGCCTGGATCACCCTGTGCTATCCCAAGCAGAGCGTAGTCTTCCGCTACAACATCTCCGGCATCGAGGTGCTGCCCACGGAGCATGTGCTGTTCGCCCGCACCACGAAACGATAGGTTCATGTACGCCCTGAAGAAAATAGCCCTGACCGTGCTGGTGCTGATCGGCGCGGCGACCTGCTCGTTCCTGCTGCTGCGCATGCTCCCGGGCGACCCGGCCGACGCCCTGGCGGGCCCCCAGGCCGCCCTGGAGGATGTCCAGTCCGTGCGCGTGTCCCTGGACCTGGACAAGCCCATGATGCGCCAGTACCTGACCTACATGACGAACATGGCCAGGGGCGACATGGGTTATTCCTACAGGTCGCGCCGGCCGGTGCTGGACGAGATCAAGGCGCGCTGGCCGGCCACCCTGGAGCTCTCCCTGACCAGCATGCTGGTGGCCATCGCCTGCGGCGTGCCGCTGGGCATCTACGCCGCGCAGAAGCGCGGGCGCTGGGCGGACACGGCCTCGATGGTGCTCTCCTTCATCGGCGTCTCGATGCCCTCGTTCTGGCTGGGGATGCTGCTCATCGTCTGCTTCTCGGTGAAGTTCCAGTGGCTGCCCTTCTCCGGCGACGACGAGGCGCTGAACTACGTGCTGCCCAGCCTGACCCTGGGCCTGGGGGTGGCGGCCAACGTGGCCCGCATGACGCGCGCCAGCATGCTGGAGACGCTCGGCCAGGACTACGTGCGCACCGCGCGCGGCAAGGGGCTCTCCGAATTCCGCGTGGTCAAGGTGCATGCCCTGCGCAACGCCGCCGTGCCCATCGTCACCATCATCGGCCTGCAGCTGGGGGCCCTGCTGGGCGGCCAGGTGGTGACCGAGACGCTGTTCGTGTGGCCCGGGCTGGGCCGGATGATCGTGGATTCCCTGAACGCCCGTGACTACATGGTGGTGCAGGGCGGCATCCTGGTCCTGGCGGCGACCTTCGCGATCCTGAACCTCGCCACCGACCTTTTGTGCAAAGCCCTGGATCCCCGGATCCGCCTGTAGGAGGCCCGGACTTGCGCCCGTTCTTCAGGAAACCCTCCGCCGCCGTCGGGATGCTGATCCTGCTGGCGATCGTCCTGGCCTGCCTCTGCTCCGCCTGGATCTCCCCCTATTCGCCCTACGACCAGGACCTGCAGGAGAAGCTGCTGCAGCCCTGCGCCGCGCACCTGCTGGGCACCGACGAGTTCGGCCGCGACGTGCTGGTGCGGATCCTGGTGGGGGCCAAGTCACTCCCTCACCTCCGGGTTCGTGTCGGTGCTGCTGAGCCTCCTGGGCGGCCTCATGATCGGCATCCCGGCCGGATACCTGGGCGGGGCCCTGGACAAGGGGCTGATGGTCGTGTGCGACATCATGCTGGCCTTCCCCGGCATCCTCCTGGCCATGGCGCTGGCGATGGTGATCGGCCCGGGCATCTACACCCCCATGGTCACCGTGGGCATCAGCTCGATCCCGGTGTTCGCGCGGCTGATCCGGGCCCAGTACATGACCCTGCGCGAAGCGCCGTTCGTGGAGGCCATGCGCGCGGCCGGGGCCGGCGACCTGCGCATCGCCCTGAAGCACATCCTGCCCAACGCCTTCGGCCCGATCCTGGTGCAGTCCACCCTGCGCATGGGCATCGCCATCGTCACCGCCGCGACCCTCAGCTTCCTGGGCCTGGGCGCCCAGCCGCCGGCGCCCGAATGGGGCACCATGCTCAATTCCGCCCGCACCTACTTCATGACCAGCCCCTACCTGGCCATGTTCCCGGGCCTGGCCATCACCGTCTCGGTGATCGCCATCAACCTGGTGGGGGACGCCCTGCGCGATCACCTCGACCCCAGGCTGAGGGAAAGGTAGACTCGCAAGCAGCATCTTTCGCGGAGGGTGGGCCATGCGGATCGGTGTACCTGACGGGCGGGGGCGACGTGCCGGGGCTGAACCCGTGCATCAAGATGCTGGTTTCCCGGGCGATCGAGGAGGGCTTCGAGGTGCTGGGCATCCGGCGCGGCTGGGCCGGCCTGCTGGAATTCGACCTGGACGACCCCGCGGCCGAAGCCAGGTGCGTCCTGCGGCTGGACAAGCTGAACACCCGCACGGTGGACCGCACCGGCGGCACCTTCCTGCACACCAGCCGCACCCACCCGGGCCGGGTGAAGCTGCGCTCGGTGCCCGATTTCCTGAAGCCCGGGATCAAGGAGGGCGAGGAGGGGCCGTTCGATTTCACCCCCCACGTGCTGAAGGTCATCGAGCGGCTCGGGCTGGACGTCCTGATCCCCATCGGCGGCGACGACACCCTGTCCTACGGCGAGCGCCTGGCCCGGGAGGGGATGACCACCATCGCCATCCCCAAGACCATGGACAACGACATCTTCGGGACCGACTACTGCATCGGCTTTTCCACCGCGGTCACCCGAAGCGTCGAGTTCATCCACCAGCTGCGCACCTCCGCCGGCTCCCACGAGCGCATCGCCATCGTCGAACTGTTCGGCCGCAACTCCGGCGAGACCTCGCTCCTGGCTTCCTACCTGGCCGGGGTGGACCGGGCGCTGATCAGCGAGGTGCCCTTCGACCCGCTCCGCCTGGCCGAGCAGATCGTCAAGGACAAGCGTAACAATCCGAGCAACTACGCCATGATCACGGTGAGCGAGGGGGCGCACATGGCCGGCGGCACGCCGGTGGAGTTCGGAGAGGAGGACGCGTACGGGCACAAGAAGCTGGGCGGCATCGGCCACATCCTGGGCGAGGCGCTCAAGCGGCTCACCGGCGAGGACATCCTGAACCAGCAGGTGTCCTACCTGATGCGCTCGGGCACCCCGGACAGCCTGGACCTGATGGTGGCCGTGAACTTCGCCAACGTGGCCATCAACATCATCAAGGGCGGCGAGCGCAACCGCCTGGTGGCCCTGCGCAACGGCACCTACGCCAGCGTGCCCATCACGATGATCACCCAGGGGGTGAAGCGGGTGGACGTGGACGAGCTCTACGACCGGGAGAACTACCGGCCCAGGATCCGGCACGTGGAAGGCAAGCCGATGTTCCTCTACTGACGCTGCCGGCCCCAGCGCGAGCGCAGGGCCCACCCCGCCCGCCCGATCCAGCTCTGCGGCCGGCGCCGGTCCGGCCCGCGCCGGTCCACCGGGTGCGGCAGGTCCTGGCGCCGGCGTTCGCCGCAGCGCTTCTCCTCCGTGCGGATGGCGTGGAACAGGAAGGCGAAGAAGGCGATGATGACGAGGATGCAATAGGTGCTGGTCTGCATGGATCGGATCCCCGTGGCCGCCTGTCAAGTGTGCCCGCATCCGCGCCCGGAAGCCAAGGGTTCCGGTCTGGGCGGCGGTGGCGGATGATGGAACCTGCCGTCGAAGGCCCGACCCCATGACCCCATCCCCGCCATCCCTCTGCCTCGCGTTCGCCTTGGCGGCCGCCCTGGCCGCCCAGTCCCCGGAGCGGACCGTGTTCCAGCCGCGCCTGGCGCAGGCGGAAAGCGTCCTGCAGCGGTTCTACCGGGGCGAAAGCCTCGAAGAGGGCGCCCGGCGCGTCAACGCCCTGGTGGATCGCTACAACGCGCTGGTTCGCCAGCGCAACGACGAGCTGGACGCGGCCCGGGCCCAGGTGGAGCGGGACCTGCCCCTGGGGCCGGCGCCGGCCGCGGACGACGCGCCGGCGGTGCGCGCCTACAACGAGCGGGTGCGCGCCCGCAACGGCGCCGTCGCCCGCTACAACGAGCGCGCCCGGCAGACCGACGCCGACGTCCAGCAGGCCCGCGCCCGGGTCGAGGCCGAACGGCAGGCGCTCAAGGCCCGCTCCGACGCCTACGCCGCCTTCCACGACCGGGAGCAGGACCTGGCCTTCTTCACCGGGCTGAACCGCCTTCTGGCCGATGTGCGCGCCGCCGGCCGGGCCCGGCCGGACCCGGACCTGGCGGCGGCCCTGGACAGGGTGCGCGGCTACCGCCGGGAGCTGGCGCGCTGGGCGGCGGGGCGCCAGGAGGCCCAGGAGGACGGGCTGGTGCTGGTGCAGGCCATGGTGGGCGACGAGCCGTGCTGCTTCATCGTCGACACCGGGGCCCAGGTGGTCTGCCTGCCCGGGGAGATCATCGAGGCGCTGGGGCTGGCCGGCGGGCTGGGCGAGGAAACCACCCTGACCCTGGCCGGGGGCCAGAAGCTGCGCGGCCGCTCCGTGGTGCTGCCGCGGGTCGCCGCCGCCGGCATGGCCTGCGCCGACGTGGCGGGGTCCGCCGTGCCGGCCGCGGAGGTGGGCATCGACGGGCTGCTGGGGCAGAGCTTCCTGAAACGCTTCGTCTACACCATCGATGAGCGCAAACCCGGCAAGCTCATCCTGACTGCGCGTTAGAGCGCAATGCGGTGGACAAGGTGGTGAAAGGCCTTAAGCTGCATCCGTGACCAGGAGTGCGCCATGGACCTCGGCAGACTGGCGGCTTTCGTCTTCGCGGGCGGGCTGACCCTGGCCTGCGGATGGGCGCCGGCGCGCGGCCCGGTCCCTGCCCAGGAGACGGCCATGAAGATCACCACGCCCGATTTCGCCGCCGGGGGCCCCATCCCCCGCGCGTTCACCGCCGACGGCGCCGACGGCTCCCCCACCCTGGCGTTCGAGGACGCCCCGGCCGGCACCCGGGCCTTCGCCCTCATCATGGACGACCCGGACGCCCCGGTGGGCTTGTGGGTGCACTGGGTGGTCTACGATCTGCCGGGCGCGAGCCATGGCCTGGCCCCGAACCAGCCGCGCAGCGCCGACCTGGCGGGCGGGGCCAGGCAGGGCAGGAACTCCTGGTCGCGCCTGGGCTGGAACGGGCCCGACCCGCCGCCCGGGAAGGTCCACCGCTACTTCTTCAAGCTGTACGCCCTGAACGCCCCGCTGGGCCTGGAAGCGGGCGCCAGCGCGCAGAAAGTGGAAGCGGCCATGAAGGGCAAGGTCCTGGCCGAGGCCAGCCTGATGGGGACGTACGGCCGCTAGGGCGTCCGTTGTTCCGCCCGTCGTGCCCTGCGGTTGGCTTCAGGTTCCGGGGCGGTGCGCCGACCCACCGGTGCGTGAGAGCCTTGCCGCATGCTCGTCGGCTTCGCCTCCTGCGCGTGCGCCAAGGTCTCACGCTGTCCTTCCCCGCCTGGGGTGGGGGTTCCTTCGGTTGGCGGCATGGGGGCGGGGAGACCTCTCCCTGGAATGCCCAGGGTCCCGGGATGGTTGTTTGAAATTTTGTTCATTGGAACGAAGACGCATCGACTCGTCCCCGGGGGGAAGGGGCAGCGTGGCCGATTGCATCGCCCGCAGCGCAGCGAGGACGTTGCAAGCGGACCACGCACCCGTGGGTCGGCGCAAAGACCCGGGACCCGTAGCCGACCGCAAGGCGCGACGGGCGGAACAACGGATGCCGCAGTGAAACTAGCCGTGCGTGACGTACCTGTCGACCAGGAATCCCGCCGCCAGCAGGGCCACGGCACAGGCGCACTTGAGGATGCGGATCAGGGTACGGCTCGGGGTGAGCGAAGCGAATTTGGCGTCGGGGACCAGGATGATGGCCACGCCCGATACATCCAGGCATATCGACAGAATGACACTGCTCTTCATGGACCACCTTTCGATTGAACCATCATACCGTGGCATGAACGGGCACCCGATTTGTTTCAAAAGGTAAAAAAACATTCTTGATAAAAATTATAAGAATACTTATCTTGGACGGCAGAGGTGAACCCCATGCCCAGACCCAATCGCGTCGACCATGCCTACGAACTCATCGGCTACACCCCCGTGGTGCGGCTCAACCGGATCGTCCCCGAAGGGGCGGCCACCGTCTACGTGAAGCTGGAAAGCCTCAATCCCGGCGGCAGCGTCAAGGACCGCATCGCCCTGAGCATCATCGAGGACGCCGAGGCGACCGGCAGGCTGAAGCCGGGCCAGGTCATCCTGGAGGCCACCAGCGGCAACACCGGCATCGGCCTGGCTTTCGTGGCCGCGGCCAAGGGCTACGGCATCACCCTGGTGATGCCCGAGACCATGACCCTGGAGCGCCGGTCCCTGCTCAAGGCCTACGGCGCCGACCTGATCCTGACCCCCGGCCCCGGCGGCATGAAGGCCGCGGTGGACAAGGCCGAGGAACTGGCCAAGACCGATCCGAAGTATTTCCTGGCCCGCCAGTTCGACAATCCGGCCAACCCGGCCGTGCACCGCCGCACCACCGCCCTGGAGGTGCTGGAGCAGGTCCCCGAGCTGGACGCCTTCGTCGCCGGCATCGGCACCGGCGGCACCGTCACCGGCGTGGGCGAGATCCTCGCCCAGAAGAAGCCCGGCACCCTGGTGGTGGCGGTGGAGCCCGAATCCTCGCCGCTGCTCACCAAGGGCACGGCCGGGCCCAACAAGATCCAGGGCATCGGCGCCAACTTCATCCCCTCCATCCTCAACCGCGAGGCCTACAACCGGGTGGAGGACGTCTCCTACGAAGACGCCGTGGCTGCGGCGCGCCTGCTGACCCGGAAGGAGGGCCTGTTCTCCGGCATCTCCACCGGCGCCATCGTCCACGCGGCCATCAAGGTGGCGGTGGAACTGGGCGCGGGCAAGACGGTGGTGGCCGTGCTGTGCGACACCGGCGAGCGCTACCTGAGCCATCCGCTCTATTCGGAGATCGACGGGCCGGTCACCACGATCTGATTTGATCAGGACCCCTTTTCCAGCTGGCGGGCCAGTTCACGGTCCTCCAGCTGGATGTGGTTGAGCAGGGTGTCCTCCAGCCGGTTGAGGACCGCCGGGGTGAGGGCCGCGTCGCCCCGCTGGAGCAGGCACGCTTCGTCCTCGAACGCTTTCAGGAGACGTTCGTGGTCGGCCCGGTGTCCCGCGGCACCGGCGGCGCCGGCCATCAGCTCTTCCTCGAACGCGCAGTGCGAGCCCAGGTCTTTGGTCAGCTGGCCCAGCGCCTGCGCAGATCCGCCCCGGCTTTCCTCCTTGTCTTCCGCGGAGGCTGCCAGGCGGTTGAAGGCGCGCAGCAGATGCTTGTGCTGGGCGTCCATTTCGGGATGCCCGGTCGCGTATTCCGGGATCCAGGCCACCAGCTCCCGGGGCGGCCGGCCCCGCCGGTCCGCCGTGCAGGTCAGGTCTTCCAGGACGTTGCGGATGGTTTCGGCGAGCGCGCGAAGCCGGTAGGGCTTCTGCAGGAATCCGGCCAGGGCCAGGCCCTGGAACCGCTGGCGCGCCTCCTCGGACCTGAACCCGCTGCTGAGGATGATGGGGGCCAGGGCGCCGGCCTTGCGCAGTTCCCGGTAGGTCTCCTCGCCGCCCATGCGCGGCATGGTGAGGTCGAGCAGGATGAGGCGGACCTTGTCCCAGTTCTCCGCGAAGACCGCGAGCGCTTCCAGGCCGTCCCGCGCCTCCAGGATCTCGAACCCCATCCGGCGCAGGGCGCGCGCCGCCACGGCGCGCACCGCATCCTCGTCGTCCACCACCAGGATCGTGCCGGCGCCGTGGAAGTCCGTGGCCTGCTCGTCGGGCTCGGACCCGGCCCTGGCTCCGGCCTCGGCGACGGCCGGGAAGAGCACCTTGAAGGTCGTGCCCCGGCCGGCGGCGCTGGTGACCCGCAGGCCGCCGGAATGGTTGCGGACGATGCCCTGGACCGTGGCGAGCCCCAGGCCATGCCGCTGCGACTTGGTCGTGAAGAACGGATCGAAGATCCGCTCCAGGACTTCCGGCGCGATCCCGGGGCCGGTGTCGGCGACCTCCAGGGCGAGGTGGCGGCCCGGCTTCAGCGCCTGGGACTGGAAGTGGGTGGCGATCGTGGTCCGGTCCACGGTTTCCCACCCGGTGCGCAGGGTCACGGCGCCGCCCTCCGGCCCCACCGCCTCCAGGCCGTTGACGATCAGGTTGAGGATCACCTGCTTGATCTGGCCGGCGTCCCCTTTCATGAAGGGAAGGCCGGCGGCCGGGGCCCAGTGGAGGGCGACGGCGGGAGGCTGGGTGGCCCGCAAGAGGCGCAGCACGTCCTCCACCAGGAGGTTCAGGTCGAGCGCCTGGACCCGGGTCTGGCCCAGCCCTGCATAGGCCAGGAACTGGCAGACCAGGGCTTCGGCCCGGGACAGGAGCTCCTCGAGGGTCACGAGGTGATCCAGGGGGCCCAGTTCCAGGCGGGCCAGTTCCACGTTGCCCAGCATGGCGCTCAGGATGTTGTTGAAGTCGTGGGCGATCCCCCCCGCCATCAGCCGGAGCGCGTCCAGCTTCCGGTGCTGGAGATGGGCCCGTTCGTCCTGCCTGCGCAGGCTGACGTTGGTGGCGATGACACCCACGCCCCGGCACTGGCCGAGGGCATCGGTGATCGGGAATTTCTGGATGAGATAGTCCCGGACGGAACCGTCCGGCAGCGTCACGGACTCCTCGGACTGGACCTGCTCGCGCAGCGAGAGCACGCGCGTATCCTGTTCCTGCCCGCGCGCCAGGATGTCCGGAGGGAAGAGGTTCTCCCCGCAGCCGTTCGGCGTCGCTGCCTGGAACAGCCCGACCAGGGCCTCGGCCTTCCGGTTGACCAGCAGCAGGCGCCCGTCCAGGCCCTTGACCGCGATCGCCGCGGGGGCGTGGCGCAGGAAGCCCTGGATGCGGGCCTCGCTCTCCCGGAGTTCATCGGTGCGGGCCGCGAGCTGTTCGGACAGGTCCCGGATCCTGGCCGCGCAGCGTGCCTCGACCTCCCGGCCGATCCGGCGCCGGGCCCAGAGGGCCGCCGCCAGGCCCGTCAGCAGGCCGGCGGGGAGAAGCCAGGCGAGAAGCGGAGGAGGAGTGGGCACCGGCATTCACCGCGCAAGTCGGGGCTCGGTCGCGGGCCCCGGAACACCTCTTCAGTGCCGTGACCGGGAAATCGGTTCACGGTCCTTCAAAAAATGAAGCCCGGCACCGGCAGGAGGCATCTATCAGGGCACGGGGAGGTGAATCATGGCGGAAACCCTCGGCCCCCCATCCGCCCCTGGGGTCATGCTCGACGCCCTCATCGGCTTCGCCTGCGCCGCCATCGCTTTCAACCTGCTCATGCTGGCGCGCAGGCGCAGGGCCCGGGCCGAGCGGCAGGCGGAAGGGCAGAGGCTGGAAAACGAGGACCGCTTCCGCACCCTGGTGGCCGGCATCCGGGATTACGCGATCTTCATGATGGATACCCAGGGCCGGCTCACCACCTGGAACACCGGGGCGGAGCGGCTCACGGGCTACACCGAGGGCGAAGCCCTGGGACGGCATTTCTCCTGCTTTTTCCCGGAGGAGGAGTTGGCCGTCGGCCGCCCGGCCGAAATCCTGCGCGAGGTCGCCTTGAAAGGGCGCTGCGAGGACGAGGGCTGGAGGATCCGCAAGGACGGCACCCGCTTCATGGCCAACGGCATCTTCACCGCTTTCCGGGATGCCGAAGGCCGGCTGCAGGGTTTCGCCAAGATCACCCGGGACGTCACCGAGCAGCGGGCGACCCAGGCGGCCCTGCAGAACCTGGCCGAAACCCTCGAAGAGAAGGTGCAGGCCCAGGTCCACGAGCTGCGCGAAAGCGAAGCCCGGCTCCAGGGTTTCGTCCGCCACGCCCCGGCCGCCATCGCCTTCAAGGGGCTGGACGGGCGTTTCCTGCTCATCAACCCGCGGATGGAGGCGGCCATCAGCCGGCCCTCCCGGGAGATCCTCGGGCGGGCCAACGCGGAGGTGTTCGCGCCCGAAACCGCGGCGCGCTTCGAGGCCATGGACCAGAAGACGCCTGCAGTCCGGGCAGGACCTCCAGTCGGAAGAGCGGATCGCCGACGCCGAGGGCATCACCCACCATTACCTCACCAACCGGTTCCCGCTGGTGGACGCGACGGGCCAATGCTGGGGCCTGGGGCTCATCGCCACCGACATCACCGAGCGCAAGCTGGCCGACCAGGCGCTCCTGCAGACCCAGAAGCTGGAGTCCCTGGGCGTCCTGGCCGGGGGGATCGCCCACGACTTCAACAACCTGCTGGCGGCCATGCGCGGCAACGTGGAGCTGGCCCTGATGGAGGACGCGCCCGGCGCGGCCAGGCCGCACCTGGAGACGGTCGACCGGGCTCATGTCCAAGGCCTCGGACCTGCTGCGGCAGATGCTGGCCTACGCCGGCCGCGGCAAGGCCAGTGCTGGCCGTCCTGGACCTGAACCGGCTGGTCGGAGGACATGGCCCAGCTCCTGGCGACCTCCATCTCCAAGAAGGCGCTGCTGAGGCGCGATCTCCATCCGGAGCCGCTCCTGGTGGAGGCCGACCCGTCCCAGCTGCAGCAGGTGGTCATGAACCTGGTCATCAACGCCTCCGAAGCCATCGGCGAGCAGAGCGGCACCATCACCCTCCGGACCCGGGCCGAGGAGCTCGGCCCGGGCGTGCGCGATTACGCCCTGCCAGGGCCAATGCCTCGCCCCCGGCCGCTACGTCTCCCTGGAAGTGTCCGACGACGGCCCGGGCATGGCGCCGGAGGTGCTGCGCAAGATCTTCGATCCCTTCTTCACCACCAAGTTCGCCGGGCGCGGCCTGGGCCTGGCGGCCATCCACGGCATCGTCCGCGGCCATCGCGGCGGCATCCGGGTGGTGCAGCGAACCCGGGCGGGGCAGCACCTTCAAGCTGGTGTTCCCGGCGGCGGCCGGCCCCCTGAGGCCCCCGCCCCCGGAACCCCGGACCCTCGAGTCGCCGCCGGATCCGGATGGGCCCGCGGGGCTGGTGCTGGTGGTGGACGACGAGGCCGCCATCCGGAGCATGGCGGCGAAGGCCCTGGCCAGGCGCTCCATCGCCACCCTGCAGGCCCGGGACGGGCGGGAGGCGCTGCGCGTGTTCGAGCAGAACCGGGACCGGCTCCGGCTCATCCTCATGGACCTGACCATGCCCAACCTGGACGGCGAGGAGACCCTGCGGGAGCTGCGGCGCCGGGGCGCCACCGTGCCGGTGATCCTCAGCAGCGGGTTCAACGAGGCGGACATCCTCGGCCGCTTCGAAGGCCTGGGCCTGGCCGGGTTCATCAAGAAGCCCTTCGGCCTCGCGGAACTGGTCGGCCTGGTCTCGAAGACGCTGTCCGGCGGGGGGTCACAGGGTCCGGGTGTCCAGCACGAACCGGTAGCGGACGTCCCCCTTGACCATCCGTTCATACGCCCCGTTGATCTGCCCGAAGGGGATCACCTCGATGTCTGAGGCGACCTTGTGCTCGGCGCAGAAATCGAGCATCTCCTGGGTCTCCCGGATCCCGCCGATGAGGGATCCGCTCAGGGTCTTGCGCCCGAAGATGAGGGAGCCTGCGGCCACCGGCGCGGGCGCCGGGGGGACCCCCAGCAGCACCATGGCGCCCTCCAGCCGGACCATGCCCAGGTAGGCGTTGAGGTCGTGCGGCGCCGAGATGGTGTCGATGATGAGGTCGAACCGTCCGGCCAGGCGCTTGAAGGTGGCTTCATCCGAAGTCAGGCCGAAGCCGGCGGCGCCCAGGCGGCGCGCATCCTCCTCCTTGGCCCGGGAGGTGCTGAGCATGGTGACCTCGGCGCCCATGGCGGCGGCGAGCTTGACCGCCATGTGGCCCAGGCCGCCCAGGCCCACCACGCCCACCTTGTGCCCGGGCCGGGTGTTCCAGTGGCGCAGGGGCGAGTAGGTGGTGATGCCGGCGCACAGCAGCGGCGCCGCCGCGGCCAGGTCGAGTCGAGGCCGGGATGCGCAGGGCGAAGGCCTCGTCCACCACGATGCGTTCGGAGTAGCCGCCGTAGGTGCGGGTCTTGCGGTCCATCTCGGTGCCGTTGTAGGTGAACGCCGCGCCCTTCTCGCAGAACTGCTCCAGGTCCCGGGCGCAGCTGGGGCAGACCCGGCAGGAGTCCACCATGCAGCCCACCCCGGCCAGGTCGCCGGGCTTGAAGCGCTTCACCTCGGCGCCCACCCGGGCGACCCGCCCCACGATCTCGTGGCCGGGGACCATGGGGAAGACGCCGCCGCCCCACTCGTCCCGCACCTGGTGGATATCGGTATGGCAGACGCCGCAGAAGGCGATCTCGATCAGGACGTCATGCGGACCCACCTCGCGGCGGTCGAGCTGGAAGGGGCCCAGGGGCTGGGCGGCGGCGGGCGCGGCATAGGCTTTTACGGGGATCATGGCAACTCCAGCGGGTATTTTTCCCGTCGTCCTTAGCCTACACCAGCTTCGCGCCCCGTTCCGCCAGAACCTGCCGGGCCCGCTTCTGCGCCCCGGGCGCGATGGCGGGGGCCGTCGTGGGCCAACAGCGATGCCTGCACCGGGCAGGGCCGCCGGGTGATGGCTGTCTGGCGTTCCGACGGCACGGCCCCGCACGGCCACTGGCAGGCGGACAGCAAAAAGGCCAGGAGGAGGATGGGGGTGCGGCGAAGGGGGGCGATGTGTATGAAAGGGTCTGTAGAAAAAATTAAAATTTAATAATAAAAAAGAGACGCCATCCTTCTATTTGAACGTTCCAGGCTCACGGAGTGGACGGGTTGGGTTTGTGGCTAATTAATAAATATCCTAAAATTATATAATTACAAAAAATGCCAGACTCGTCCAACTGCATGCCTCGAATGGGGCTTGACCGCCTGAGGGATGGGATTATCATTATTGGCTAATTTAGCAAAGCCCTTTGTCGCGGCTGCCAACCCGCCGGTTCATTGGAAACCTCTTTCCGCGCCGCCATCACCTCGAATCCCGGAGGGATGGCTGTCGACCGGGCACCCTGGAGTGGACCGACCCGAGGCCCCCCCGGACTCCGAAAAAAACGAGGGAGATATCAACAACGCGGACGGATACCGAAATGCAGAAATCAATAAAAATCTAATCTAAGTATTATTGATTCCTACAACTCAAAATCCTTAAAGACAAAAACGAGTAAGTTTAAACGAGCGCCTTGCGGAGAACACATTAATATTACTACAAGGGTCAGGATCTCCGGAACCGGAGATGCAAAGGAAGGCCAGCAGCATGAAAATCACCCCCCTGGAGGAGAGCAATGTCAGTCTTCGATCGCTGCCTTAACCGCTACACCAACGCGCGGGAAGAGGAAATGACCGTCCAGGAGTACCTGGAGCTCTGCAAGAGAGATTCATCAGCCTATGCCAGCGTGGCCGAGCGGATGCTGATGGCGATCGGCGAGCCCGAAGTGATCGACACCCACCTGACCGACCGCAATTCCCGCATCTTCGCCAACAAGATGATCCGCATCTACCCGGCCTTCCAAGGGTTTCTACGGCATGGAGGAGGTCATCGAGGCGATCGTCGCCTACTTCCGCCACGCCGCCCAGGGCCTGGAGGAGAAGAAGCAGATCCTCTACCTGCTCGGGCCGGTGGGGGGCGGCAAGTCCTCCCTGGCGGAGAATGCTGAAATCCCTCATGGAAAAGGTGCCCTTCTACGCCATCAAGGGCTCGCCGGTGAACGAGTCGCCCCTGGGCCTCTTCAACCCGGTGGAGGACGCCCGGATCCTGGAGGACGACTACGGCATCCCGCGGCGCTACCTGGGCTCCATCATGAGCCCCTGGGCGGTCAAGCGCCTGCACGAGTTCGGCGGCGACATCACCAGGTTCCGGGTGGTCAAGCAGCACCCCTCGATGCTGTCCCAGGTCGCCCTGGCCAAGACCGAGCCGGGCGACGAGAACAACCAGGACATCTCCTCCCTGGTGGGCAAGATCGACATCCGCAAGCTGGAGACCTATTCCCAGAACGACCCGGACGCCTACTCCTACTCCGGCGGCCTGTGCCTGGCCAACCGGGGCATGCTGGAATTCGTGGAGATGTTCAAGGCGCCCGATCAAGGTCCTGCACCCCCTGCTGACCGCCACCCAGGAAGGCAACTACAAGGGCACCGAGGGCTTCGGCGCCATCCCGTTCGACGGCCTGATCCTCGCCCACTCCAACGAGGCGGAGTGGACTGACCTTCAAGAACAACCGCAACAACGAGGCCTTCCTCGACCGCATCTACATCGTCAAGGTGCCGTACTCCCTGCGGGTCTCCGACGAGGTCAACATCTACCAGAAGCTGCTGGACAACTCCTCCCTGACCCAGGCCCCCTGCGCCCCGGACACCCTGCGCATGCTGGCCCAGTTCTCGGTGCTCTCGCGGCTGAAGGAGCCGGAGAACTCCAGCATCTACTCCAAGATGCGCATCTACGACGGCGAGAACCTCAAGGACATCGACCCCAAGGCCAAGAGCTACCAGGAGTACCGCGACTTCGCCGGGGTCGACGAGGGCATGACCGGGCTCTCCACCCGCTTCGCCTTCAAGATCCTCTCCAAGGTGTTCAACTACGACCACCGGGAGGTGGCGGCCAACCCCGTGCACCTGATGTACATCCTGGAGCAGCAGATCGAGCAGGAGCAGTTCCCGCCCGCGACCGAGGAGCAGTACCGGCGCTACCTCAAGGAATACCTGTCGCCACGCTATGCCGAATTCATCGGCAAGGAGATCCAGACCGCCTACCTGGAGAGCTACTCCGAGTACGGCCAGAACATCTTCGACCGCTACGTGACCTACGCCGATTTCTGGATCCAGGACCAGGAGTTCCGCGACCCCAACACCGGCGAGATGCTGGACCGGGTCGCCCTCAACGAGGAGCTGGAAAAGATCGAGAAGCCCGCCGGGATCTCCAACCCCAAGGACTTCCGCAACGAGGTGGTCAACTTCGTCCTGCGCGCCCGGGCCAAGCACGACGGCAAGAACCCCCTCTGGACCTCCTACGAGAAGCTGCGGGCGGTGATCGAGAAGAAGATGTTCTCCAACACCGAGGAACTGCTGCCGGTGATCTCGTTCAACACCAAGGCCAGCACCGACGACCAGAAGAAGCACCAGGACTTCCTCGACCGGATGATCAGCAAGGGCTACACCGAGAAGCAGGTGCGGCTGCTGTGCGACTGGTACCTGCGGGTGCGGAAGTCGTCCTGAAGGCCGCCGGGAGGGAGCCCATGATCCGCATCGTCGACCGGCGACTCGACAGCAAGAACAAGAGTTCCGTCAACCGCAGCCGCTTCATCCGGCGCTTCAAGAGCCAGATCAAGAAGGCCGTCTCCGACACCATCGACAAGAGCGGCATCCGCGACCTGGCCGAGGGCAAGCGCATCGGCATCCCCGGCCGGGACATCGCCGAGCCCCAGTTCAGCACCGGGCGCGGCGGCGTGCGCGAGCAGGTGCTGCCGGGCAACGACCGGTTCACCACCGGCGAGACCTTCGACCGCCCCCAGTCGGCAGGCCGGCGGCAAGGGCTCCAAGGCCAGCCCGGACGGGGAGGGCATGGACGACTTCGTGTTCACCCTGACCCGGGACGAGTTCATGGAGATCTTCTTCGAGGAGCTGGCCCTGCCCAACCTGGTCAAGCGCCACCTGGCCAGCATCACCGAGTTCAAGCGGGTGCGGGCCGGCTACTCCCAGACCGGGGTGCCCACCAACATCAACCTGATCCGCACCATGCGCGGCGCCGCCGGGCGGCGCATCGCCGTGGGCGGCCCGTACCAGCGCCCGGCTGCGGGAACTGGAGGAGGAACTGGCCGAGCTGCTCCTGGCCGGCGGCGAAGGCGACCCGGAGGTCAAGCGCGTCCGCCTGGAGATCCAGCGCCTCCGGGCCCGGGTCGAGGCGGTGCCGTTCATCGACTCCTTCGACCTGCGCTACAACAACCACGTGCGGATCGCCCAGCCGACCACCCAGGCGGTGATGTTCTGCCTGATGGACGTCTCGGGCTCCATGGACGAGGAGAAGAAGAACATCGCCAAGCGCTTCTTCACCCTGCTCTACCTGTTCCTGACCCGCACCTACGAGCACATCGACGTGGTCTTCATCCGCCACCACACCGTGGCCGAGGAGGTGGACGAGGAGAACTTCTTCCACTCCCGGGAGACCGGCGGCACCGTGGTCTCCAGCGCCCTGAAGCTGATGCGCAAGGTGATCGAGCAGCGCTACGCCAACGGCCTGTGGAACATCTACGGGGCGCAGGCCTCCGACGGCGACAACTGGCTGGAGGACTCGGTCCTCTGCTACGACCTGCTGAGCGAGCAGATCCTGCGGCCTGACCCAGTTCTACGCCTACATCGAGATCGCCGAGGACAACCCGCAGAACCTGTGGGAGGAGTACGAGCAAGGTCCAGGCGGCCCACCCGGGCATGTTCGCCATGCGCCGGATCCGCGCCGTCACCGACATCTACCCGGTGTTCCACGACCTGTTCAAGAAGCGCGTGCAGTAGGAGGCTGCCCATGGCCCGCAAGAAGATCCAGCCCCTGCCGGGCGGTTCCGAGTGGAGCTTCGAATCCATCGAGGCCTACGACGCAGGCCATCGGCCGGATCGCCCAGAACTACGGCCTGGACTGCTACCCGCACCAGCTGGAGATCATCACGCACCGAGCAGATGATGGACGCCTACGCCTCCATCGGCATGCCGGTGTACTACCACCACTGGTCGTTCGGCAAGCAGTTCCTGGCCACCGAAAGCCGCTACAAGCGCGGCCAGATGGGGCTGGCCTACGAGATCGTGATCAATTCCGACCCCTGCATCGCCTACCTGATGGAGGAGAACACCCTGCCCATGCAGGCGCTGGTCATCGCCCACGCCGCCTACGGCCACAACTCCTTCTTCAAGGGCAACCACCTGTTCAAGCAGTGGACCGCGGCCAACGCCATCATCGACTACCTGGTGTTCGCCCGGAACTTCATCGCCGACTGCGAGGAGCGCCACGGCCAGGACGCGGTGGAGCGGCTGCTGGACTCCTGCCACGCGCTCATGAACCTGGGCGTCGACCGCTACAAGCGGGCGCCCAAGCTGTCCCTGGCAGAAGGAGCAGCTGCGCCAGCGGGAGCGGGAGGAGTACCTGCAGGCCCAGGTCAACGAGCTCTGGCGCACCCTGCCGCACCCGCCGGAGCAAGGACCGGCGGGCGGAGGAGAAGCGCTTCCCGGTGGAGCCCGAGGAGAACCTCCTCTATTTCATCGAGAAGAACGCGCCCCTGCTGGAGCCCTGGCAGCGCGAGGTGATCCGCATCGTGCGCAAGATCGCCCAGTACTTCCATCCCCAGCGCCAGACCCAGGTGATGAACGAGGGATGGGCCACCTTCTGGCACTACACCCTGCTCAACACGCTCTACGACGAGGGCCGGGTGAGCGACGGCTTCATCCTGGAGTTCCTGCAGTCGCACACCAACGTCATCTACCAGCCGCCCTACAACAGCAAGTGGTACTCCAGCATCAACCCCTATGCCCTGGGCTTCAACATGTGGCGCGACCTGCAGGCGCATCTGCGAGGACCCCAGCGCCGAGGACCGCGAGTGGTTCCCGGAGATCGCCGGGTCGGACTGGCGGGCCACCTTCGACTTCGCCATGCACAACTTCAAGGACGAGAGCTTCATCGCCCAGTACCTGTCGCCGCGGCTCATGCGCGAGTTCCGCTTCTTCTCGGTGGTGGACGACGACAGCAAGCCCAAGCTGCGGGTGGGCCCGATCCACGACGACCAGGGCTACCAGACCCTGCGCCAGGCGCTCTGGCCGACCAGTACAACCTGGGCAGCCGCGAGCCCAACATCCAGGTGTGGAACATGGACCGGCGCGGCGACCGCGCCCTCACCCTGCGCTATTTCAGCTACCAGCGCCGGCCCCTGCACGAGGACTTCACCGACGTCCTGGGCCACGTCGCCCACCTGTGGGGCTTCCCGGTGCGGCTGGAGGAGCAGACCCCGAGCGGGCAGGTCAAGACCCTGGGGCAGACCGGGTAGGCTCCCGGCTTTACTGCGGCGTCCGTCGTTCCGCCCGTCGCGCCCTTCGGTCGGCTTCGGGTTCCGGGTTCTTGCGCCGACCCACTGGCGCGTGATCCGCTTGGCCCCTCCTCGCTGCGCTGCGGGGGGGCCAAGCGGTCACGCTTCTCCTTCCCCCCAGGGACGAGTCGATTCGTCTTCGTTTCATTGAACAAGCTTCCAAGCAACCATCCCGGGACCCTGGGCAATCCAGGGACCGGTCTCCCCGCCCCCATGCCGCCAACCGAAGGAACCCCCACCCCAGTCGGGGAAGGACAGCGTGAGACCTTGGCGCACCCGCAGGAGGCGAAGCCGACAAGGATGCGGCAAGGCTCTCACGCACCGTTGGACGAAGCGCTACGCGCGGAGGGCATTTCGTCCCAGTTGTGCCCTTCGGCATGGCGTAAGCGGCTGAAAGAAGGTCCCCTTGGTTGTGGCGATGCTGGAACACCGCCCGACAACCAAGGGGGTTTGCATGAGTCTCTGGAGAGACCGCATGGCACGTGACTTGGAGCGAGCAGGACTGGCTCCGCGTACACGAAAACACTATACCGACGCCGTCAGTTTCCTGGTGCGGTTTCACGGCCGGTCGCCGGAGGAATTGACGCCGGACGACATCCGGGCGTGGGAGGACAACCTGCTTGACCTGGGGTTGGGGCCCAACACCCGTCGGGTCTACCTGGCCGGGGTAGCTTTTCTCTACCGGAAAACCTTATCCCGGCCTGAAATGGTTTCTTTCCTCGTTCCTCCCAGGGACCCCCGGAGGTTGCCGAGGGTTTTGAGCCCGGATGAAGTCCAGCGGATCCTGGCGGCCCTTTGGGAGCCGCGCTATGTTGCCCTGTTTTCCCTGATCTACGATACGGGCCTGCGTATTTCCGAGGCGATCCACCTGAAAGCCGGAGACGTGGACCGGGGACTGGGTGTAATTCACGTCCGAGGCAAGGGTGGCCACGAGCGGCAGGTCAAACTCGGCGACCGCCTTTACCAGCTGCTGCGGACCTACTGGCGGGACGAGCGGATGAAGGGCCCGCACAGTGCTGCCCTGACTTTGGATTCGCTTCTGATCGCGAACCGGGTGGGGAACGTCATCGACCGCACCGAAGCCGGGATGGCCCTGAAGCTGGCCGTCCAGGCAGCCGGAATCACCAAGCGGGTCACGGCCCACACCCTGCGCCATAGCTTCGCCACCTATCAACTGGAGATGGGCACCGCTCTCCCACTCATCCAGAGCCAGTTGGGCCACGCCTGCATCAAGTCCACCCAGGTCTACCTCCACGTATCCACCCGCCTGATCCGCCAGGCTCCGAGCCCCCTGGACTCCCTACCGGAGCCGTGAGGCGGGCGGCATGGGCCGCACCCCCTTCGATATCGCCGACATCGTCCGCCTCCACCGGGATGCCTTGGCAGGCGTCCAGCCGCTCTCCTCGGAGCAGGGCCGGGCCCTGTCGGCCATCACTCTGTGCCGTACCGCCGCCCTGGGTGGACATTGGAATTATTGTTTCGAATGCGGCTGGGAGGAGGAGGGCCCCAGCTACAACTCCTGCCGGAACCGGAACTGCCCCAAGTGCCAAGCCCTGGCTCAGGAACGCTGGATCGCCGCCCGGGCCCGGGCCATCCTGCCGCTGGACCACTACCATGGCGTGCTCACCGTGCCGGAGGATCTCCGGCCCCTGGCGCGCCAGGTTTCGCGGGAGTTCTACGGCGCGATGTTCCGCTGCGCCTCGGCCGCCGTGCTGGAGCTGGCGGAAACCCGGCTGGGCGTGCGCCTGGGGCTGACTCTGGTGCTCCACACCTGGACCCGGGATCTCCGTTACCACCCCCATGTGCACATCCTGATCACAGCTGGTGGACTGACCCTGGACGGCAAGGCCTTCAAGCGGATCCGCCGGAAGGTCCTGCTGCACGTCAAGCCTCTGGCCAAGCTGTTCAGGGGCAAACTGATGGACGCCCTGCGCCAGATGAAGCGTGACGGGATCATCTCGATGAGCGACGGGGCATTCGGAACCCTGATGGCCACCCTGAAGGCCCAGGACTGGGTGGCCTACCTCAAGCGGACCTTCCACGGCCCGATGGGAACCCTTCAATACCTCGGGCGGTATACGCACCGGGTAGGCATTGCCAATTCCCGCCTCCTGGACGTGACCGAGCGCCAAGTCACCTTCCGGACCAAGGACGGCCGCTCAGTCAGCCTGCATCCGGTTGCGTTCCTCCAGCGCTTTGTCCAGCACGTGCTGCCAGACCGGTTCAAGAAAATCCGCCATGCAGGCCTCTACGCTTCCACCCACGCCCTGGCCCGGGCGCGCGAGCTGCTCGACGCCCAGCCGCTGCCGGCTCCGCCAGCGCCCTCGTGGCAGCAGGACCTGTTCGCCCTGACTGGGCGGGATGTGGCTCGCTGCCCCAAGTGTGGCGAGCGAGTTAGCCGCAGAGATCTGGCCCCAACCGGAGCCTGCGTTCGCCTGCACAAGGATCGACGTCCCCGGAGTCCGCCGTGACGGGCCAAGGAACCGTGGTTCCCGCCTGCGTCCTCCTGGCATTGGGTGGACCGGGAAAGGCCTGCCCCAACCCCCGGCAGCCCCGAATTCCAGGGATATGGACCACCCGGGGCGCCGGTTCCCGAGGCCATTCGTACGCCCCTGCCACTCCAGAATCCGCGCCATCTCTCGTCGCTACCCTCCCGCCGAACCGCTTGCCCCGTCATCCTCACCACCCCGGCGCAACGGAAAACCCATAGCGTCCGGCCACCATCCCCGGCTTCATCCAACGCGCGAACCGTCGGCGCGATCAACGTGTCGGCCGGCCCGCGCAGCGGGGCCGCCGACGAACCGCTCAAAATTGGGTCGGCGCACCACCCCGGAACCCGCAACCAACCCAAGGGCACGACGGTCGGAACAACGGACGCCAAAGTCCATCTAGCGGGTGAACAGCACCTCGCTCAGGGGCCGGCGCTGCTCCCAGCCGGTGCGCTCCAGTTCGGGGTGCTCGGTCTCCCGCTCCGGCCAGCCCATGCAGAGATAGGCCACCCACTGCCAGCTGGGCGGGAGTTCCAGCGGCTCGCGCAGTTCCGCGGGGTCCAGGATGCTGATCCAGCCGATCGCCACGCCCCGGGCCCGGGACGCCAGCCACAGGTTCTGGATGGCGCAGAGCACGGAGTCGCGCAGGGTGCCCGGCAGGGTGGCGCGGCCCAGGCCGTGCCCCTGGCTGGTGTCGGTCTGGCAGCACACCAGAAGGTGCTCGGGGGCTTCGCGCAGTCCGGCCAGCTTCAGGCTCCGGTAGAGCCTGGCGCGCTCGTCGTCGTAGGCGGCGCCGGCGGCTGCGTTGGCCCGCTCGAAAGAGGCGATCACCGCGGCCCGGGCCGCCTCGCTTCGCACCCGCACGAACCGCCAGGGCTGGCTCAGGCCGACGCTGGGGGCGGTGTGGGCCGCTTCTAGCAGGCCCAGCAGGACGTCCTCGGGCAGGGGATCGCGCCGGAAGCGCCGCACGTCCCGGCGCAGGTGGAACAGCCGGAGCAGCTCCTCGCGGAACGGGGCCGAAAAGGGCTCCAGCCGTTCCACGCCGCTCTGCTCCGCACCGGTTGTCATGGGCCATGCCTCCACGAATTGAACTATAAGGCGAAAGCGGGGCGCCATCACGTACTATGGTGGTTCGCGAAAGGGCGGCGCATGTCATTTCTGTTGGCGGTTTCGATCTTGTGGGCCCTCTCCTTCGGCCTGATCCCCCAGGTGAGCGGCCTGGGCGCGACGTTCGTGGCGGCGGCCCGGACGGTGCTGGCCGCCTTGGTGTTCCTGCCCTTCGTGCGCGTCCGGGGCCTGCGCGCCCGGGAGGTCCTGGCCCTGGCGGGGGTGGGCGCGCTTCAGTTCGGCCTGATGTACGTGCTCTACATCGAATCCTACCGCTGGCTGCACCCAGCCGAGGTGGCGCTGTTCACCATCTTCACCCCGCTGCTGGTGACCCTCTTCAACGGCCTGCTGGTCCGGCGCCTGACCTGGGTCTTCGTGGCCACCGCGGCCCTGGCCGTGGTCGGCACCGGGATCTGCCTGTGGACCTCCCTGGACCGGCCGGGCCTGCTCCTGGGCGCCCTGCTGATGCAGCTTTCCAACGCCTGCTTCGCCATGGGCCAGATCCTCTACCGGCGGATCGCCCCGCGCACCGGCAGGGCGGACCACGAGCTCATGGGGATCCTCTACGTGGGCGCGGCCGCGGTCGCCCTGGCCATGGCGCTGCCGGCGGTCCAGTGGGACAAGGTGGCGCGCATGACCCCGGGGCAGATGGGCGTCCTGCTCTACCTTGGGGCGGTCGCGTCGGGCGTGGGGTTCTTCCTGTTCAACGCCGGGGCCCGCCGGACCGATGTGGGCACCCTCGCGATCTTCAACAACGCCAAGATCCCCCTGGCCATCCTGGCCTCGGCCCTGGTGTTCGGCGACCGGGTCGACTGGCTCCGGCTGGCCGCTGGCGGAGCGGTGATCGCCGCGGCCCTGGGGCTCAACGGCTGGCTGGTGCGGCTGAAGCCCAGGCCGGCTTGAACTCCGGGATCAGTTGCGGAAGGCTTGCGAAAAATGCATTTGGGTCCATGTCTCAATTAGAGATGCTTTTTTTTGCATTGGCATAGGAAAACAGAGCGTTTTTTTGGGCGATTTTAACGAGGGGAGTCCAACCGGGAGCGGTAAACTACCTAATGAAAGAGGCTAAAGGTCCCGAAGGGCAGACTCCCGTGTGCACGGGTGAACTTTTTGGGGACCAAGGAAGAAAAATTTTGACCTTTCGGGGAAAATTTTTTACACTTGGTCTGATCCACGCCTCAAGTTTTTTTGGCAACCCTCTTAAGGTCACTCAGCCCCGGCCCGCCCATCCCCATGTCCGGATCGCCGTTCCACAGGGCTGGACCTGATTCTGCACGCTGCGACCGCTGTCCCGCCGGCGAACCCAGGTTCCGGGCGGGGGGGGTCGGCTGTGCGACTGCCCCGTTGAATGGCGGACCCCCTATGACCAACGAAACCAATTTGACGCCCAGGCTTACCATCAGAGGCATGCGCAAGGTGTACCCCTCGGTCGTCGCCAACGACGGCGTGGACCTCACGGTGATGCCCGGCGAGATCCACGCCGTCGTGGGCGAGAACGGCGCCGGGCAAGTCCACCCTCATGAAGGCCATCTACGGCGTCATCCGCCCGGACGCCGGGGAGATCCGCTGGGAAGGCAGGCCCGTGACCATCGCCAGCCCCGGCGCACGCCCGGGACCTGGGCATCGGCATGGTGTTCCAGCACTTCTCCCTGTTCGAGACGCTCACGGTGGCGCAGAACGTCGCCCTGGCCCTGCCCGGCAAGTTCGACCTGGCCGGCCCTGGCCAAGCGCATCACCGAGGTCTCGGAGCGCTACGGCCTGCCCGTCGACCCGCGCCGGCTGGTGCACGCCCTGTCCGTGGGCGAGCGGCAGCGGGTCGAGATCATCCGCTGCCTGCTGCAGAGCCCGCGCCTGCTGATCCTGGACGAGCCCACCTCGGTGCTCACGCCCCAGGCGGTGCGCAAGCTGTTCGAGACGCTGCGCCAGCTGGCCTCGGAAGGGCTGCAGCATCCTCTACATCAGCCACAAGCTGGACGAGATCCAGGAGCTCTGCCACACCGCCACCATCCTGCGCGGCGGCAAGGTCACCGGCACCTGCACGCCCTCCCAGGAGACGCCCAAGACCCTGGCCCGGATGATGATCGGCGAGGACCTCCCGGTCATCCACCACGGCGAGCCCGGCCGAGGGCGGCGAAGTGCGGCTGCGCATCGACGGGCTGTCCCATGCCCACCGAGGACCCGTTCGGCGTCAACCTCAAGAACATCCACCTGGACGTGCGCAGCGGCGAGATCGTCGGCATCGCCGGCGTCTCCGGCAACGGCCAGCAGGAGCTGCTCAAGGCCATCTCCGGCGAGGAGCCGGTGCCGCGACGAAGGCGCGGTGCAGGTGTGCGGCGTCCCGGCGGGCCGGCATGAACCCGGCCCGGCGCCGCGGCCTGGGCATGTGCTTCGTGCCCGAGGAGCGCCTGGGCCGCGGCGCGGTGCCGCGCCTGACCCTCACCGAGAACATCCTGCTCACCGCCTACCGCAAGGGCATGCTGCTCGGCGGCATGATCCGCTTGCGGCGCGGCCAGGCGCTTCGCCGAGGAGTGCATCCAGCGGTTCGACGTGCAAGTGCGGCGGCGCCGGACTCCGAAGCCAAGTCGCTTTCCGGCGGCAACCTGCAGAAGTTCATCGTGGGCCGCGAGATCATGCAGGAGCCCAAGCTGCTGGTGCTGGCCCAGCCCACCTGGGGCGTGGACGTCGGCGCGGCCTCGTTCATCCGCCGGTCCCTGCTCGACCTGCGCAACTCCGGCACGGCGGTCCTGGTGATCTCCGAGGAGCTGGACGAGCTGTTCGAGATCTGCGACCGCCTGGTGGTGATCGCCAAGGGCACCCTGTCGCCCACCAAGGTCGACCTCCGAGACCGGGGTGGAGGAGATCGGCATCTGGATGAGCGGCATGTGGCCCGATTCGGCCGTGGCGGGAGACAAGACTCATGTGGCTTAAATTCGAGCAGCGGACCGAACCCTCCCCCCTCATGCGCTACCTGTCGCCCGCTGATCGCGGTGGGCCTGATGCTGCTCAGCGGCATGCTGCTCTTCTACGTGCTGGGCAAGAACCCCGTCGAGGGCTTCAAGATCTTCTTCCTGAACCCGGTCAAGGACCTGTACGGCGTCTCGCGAGCTGTTCCTCAAGGCGACCCCGCTGATGCTCTGCGCGGTGGGCCTGTCGGTGGGCTTCCGGGCCAACATCTGGAACATCGGCGCCGAGGGCCAGTTCCTGGTCGGGCGCCCTGGCCGCCGGCGGCGTGGCCCTGCACTTCCCCAACAGCACCAGCCCGTTCCTGCTGCCGGGCATGGTCGTGGCCGGCGCCCTGGGCGGCATGGCCTGGGCCGCCATCCCGGCCTGGCTGCGCACCCGCTTCAACGCCAACGAGATCCTCACCAGCCTGATGCTGGTCTACGTGGCCCAGCTGATGGTGTCCTGGCTGGTGCACGGGCCCTGGAAGGACCCGGAAGGCTTCAACTTCCCCCAGACCCAGATGTTCCAGCCCCATGCCCTGCTGCCGCTGCTGGTGCAGGGCAACCGGGTCAACGTCGGCGCTCTTCATCGCCATCGGCGGCGCTGATCATCGGCTGGGTGTTCATGAACCGCAGCTTCATGGGCTACCAGATGAAGGTGGCCGGGCAGGCGGAGAACGCCGGGCGCTACGCCGGGTTCTCCGCCAAGCGCGACCATCTGGATGGGCATGCTGGTGGGCGGCGCCATGGCCGGCATCGCCGGCATGTCCGAAGTGGCCGGCCCGGTGGGCCAGATCACCGAGCACATCTCCCCCGGCTACGGCTTCGCCGCCATGATCGTGGCCTTCGTGGGCCGGCTGAGCCCGATCGGCATCTTCTTCTCCAGCCTGCTGCTGGCCCTGCTCTACGTGGGCGGCGAGCAGGTGCAGCAGTACCTGGGCCTTCCGTCCGCCATCTCCAACGTGTTCCAGGGCATGCTGCTGTTCTTCCTGCTGGCGTCCGACGTGTTCATCAATTTCAGGCTGCGCCGTATGGCGCGCCGGCAGTAGGGGCGGACCATGGGACTCGATCTTCTGACCTACATCCTCTTCGCCACCGTGATGGCCGGAACGCCGCTGATCATCGCCGGCCTCGGCGAACTGGTCACGGAAAAGGCCGGCGTGCTGAACCTGGGCTGCGAGGGCATGATGTCCATGGGGGCGGTGGCCGCCTTCGCCGTCGCCTACTACACCCACAACTATTTCCTGGCCATCCTCGCCGGCATGGGCGCGGGCATGGTCATGTCCATGCTGTTCGCGGTGGCCGCCCTGACCCTGATGGCCAACCAGGTGGCCTGCGGCCTGGCCCTCTCCATCTTCGGGGTGGGGCTGGCCGCCTTCATCGGCAAGCCCCTGGAATCCATGTCCCTGACGGCGGGCAAGCCGGTCCCCATCCCGCTGCTGAGCCGGATCCCGGTCCTGGGCCCGGCCTTGTTCCAGCAGCAGGCGCTGGTCTATTTCTCCTGGGCGCTGCTGGCGGCGGTGGCCTGGTTCCTGTACCGCAGCAAGGCCGGGCTGGTGCTGCGGGCGGTGGGCGAGGCGCCGGTATCGGCCCACGCCATCGGCTACAAGGTCGTGCGGATCCGCTACCTGGCCGTGCTGTTCGGCGGCGCCATGGCCGGGATCGCGGGCGCCTTCATGGTGGTGTTCTACACCCCCCTCTGGGTGGAGGGCATGATCGCCGGCCGGGGCTGGATCTCCATCGCCCTGGTGGTGTTCGCCACCTGGCGGCCGCTGCGGGTGCTGGTGGGCGCCTACCTGTTCGGCGGATGCATGATCGCCCAGATGTTCGTGCAGGCTTCCGGCATCCACCTGAACGTCCCGGCCCAGTGCCCTCTCCGCGCTGCCGTACCTGGCCACCATCCTGGTGCTGGTGCTCATTTCCCATAATCGGAGTAACATCAGGCTCAATTCCCCGGCGTCCCTCGGCCAGCCGTTCCTGCCAGATGTCTAGACCCACCCCAACACGCCCGCCTGTTCCGGCGGCCTCATCCACTATTTCCTGGAGGTAACACCCAATGGCTTTGCGCAATCTCGCACTCATGCTCGTCAGCGGATCGCTCCTGCTCGCCCAGGCCCCGGTCAAGGTCGGGTTCGTCTACGTGAGCCCCATCGGCGACGCCGGCTATACCTATCAGCACGACCTGGGCCGCAAGGCGATGGAAGCCGCCCTCAAGGGCAAGGTGACCACCCAGGTCGTCGAGAACGTGGAAGAGGGCGCCGACGCCGAGCGGGTGATCCGCAGCCTGGCCACCGACGGCTGCAAGATGATCTTCACCACCTCCTTCGGCTACATGAACCCCACCGCCAAGGTGGCCGCGGCATTCCCCAACGTGGACTTCTTCCACGCCACCGGCTACAAGTCCGGCAAGAACATGGCCACCTACAACGGCCGGTTCTACGAGGGCCGCTACCTGAACGGCATCATCGCCGGCAAGATGACCAAGACCCACATCGCCGGCTTCGTCGGCGCCTTCCCCATCCCCGAAGTGATGATGGCCATCGACGCCTTCACCCAGGGCATGCGCAGCGTGGATCCCAAGGCCGAAGTGCACGTGGTGTGGGTGAACTCCTGGTTCGACCCCGGCAAGGAGCGTGAGGCCACCATGAGCCTGATCTCCCAGGGCGCCGACATGATCACCCAGCACACCGACTCCACCGTCGTGGTGCAGACCGTGGAAGAGCAGCACAAGGCCCACAACGTCTGGTGCTTCTCCTACAACTCCGACATGAGCAAGTACGCCCCCACCTCCCAGCTCAGCGGCGACATCACCGACTGGTCCGCCTACTACACCCGGACCGTCGAGAACGTGCTGGCCGGCAAGGGCATCGGGCCCAACATCTGGGACGGCCTCAAGGACGGCATGATCAAGATCGCCCCCTTCAACGCCGCCGTGCCCAAGGACGTGCGCGACTACGTGAACAAGGTGATGGCCGAAATGAAGGCCGGCAAGGTCAACGCCTTCCAGGGCCCGGTCCTCGCCCAGGACGGCACGGTCAAGGTGCCGAAGGGCAAGGTCATGAGCGACGCCGATCTGGGCGGCATCAACTACTACGTGCAGGGCGTGGTGGGCAACGTGCCCAAGGGCTGAGTCCGGTCCGCGCCAGGGAAGGGGGGGCTCCGGCCCCCCTTTTCGTTCTCCGCGTTAAGATCGGACCCAGGGAGGATCCCGTCGTGGAGTACATCAGCACCAGGGGCGGATGCGCACCCGTGCCCTTTTCGGACACCCTGCTGGGCGGGCTGGCGCCGGACGGGGGGCTGTTCCTGCCTTCCCGCTACCCCCGGGTGACGGCCGCGGAGCTCGAATCCTGGCGCGGCCTCGCCTACCCGGGCCTCGCCTTCGAGATCATCCGCAGGTTCGTCACCGACATCCCGGAGGCGGACCTGCGCGCCCTGATCGAAAAGACCTATACCCGGGAGGCGTTCGGCAGCGCCGACATCACCCCGGCCAGGGAACTGGAGCCGGGGCTGCACCTGCTCGGCCTGTCCAACGGGCCGACGCTGGCCTTCAAGGACGTCGCCCTGCAGCTGCTGGGCAACCTGTTCCAGTACGCCCTGCGCAGGAAGGGCGAGCGGCTCAACATCCTGGGCGCCACCTCGGGCGACACCGGCTCGGCGGCGGAGTACGCCATGCGCGGCAAGGAGGGCATCCGCGTCTTCATGCTCTCGCCCCACGGCCGCATGAGCGCGTTCCAGCGGGCGCAGATGTACAGCCTCGAGGATCCGAACATCTTCAACATCGCCATCGAGAGCATGTTCGACGACTGCCAGAACATCGTGAAGGCGGTCTCCAACGACGCGGCGTTCAAGGACCGGCACCGCATCGGCACGGTCAACTCCATCAACTGGTCGCGCCTCATGGCCCAGGTGGTCTACTACTTCAAGGGCTACCTGGCGGTGGCCCGGGAGCCGGGCGGGCCGGTCTCGTTCGCGGTGCCTTCGGGCAACTTCGGCAACATCTGCGCCGGCCACGTGGCGCGCATGATGGGCCTGCCGATCCGCCGGCTGGTCCTGGCCACCAACGAGAACGACGTGCTGGACGAGTTCTTCCGCACCGGGGTCTACGCGCCCCGCTCGGCCCAGCGCACCCACGCCACCTCCAGCCCCTCCATGGACATCTCCCGGGCCTCCAACTTCGAGCGCTTCGTGTTCGACCTGGTGGGCCGCGACCCGGGGCAGGTGCGCGATCTGTGGGCCCAGGTGGACCGGGGCGCCGCCTTCGACCTCTCCGGCACCCCGCACTTCGCCCGCCTGCCGGAATTCGGCTTCCGCTCCGGCAGCAGCACCCACGCCGACCGGCTCGCCACCATCCGCCGGGTGTGGGACCGCTACGGCGTCGAGATCGATCCGCACACCGCGGACGGGGTCAAGGTGGGCCTGGAGCACCGCGAGCCGGGCGTGCCGCTGGTGTGCCTGGAGACGGCCCTGCCCATCAAGTTCGAGGAGACCATCCGGGAGGCCCTGGGGCGCGGGCCGGCCTGCCCGGAGGCGTTCCGGGGAATCGAGCGCAGGCCGCAGCGGGTGACCGTGATGCCGCCGGAGGTCGAGCAGGTGAAGTCCTTCATCGAGGCCCACGCATGAAATACGCGATCATCCTCCCCGACGGCGCTTCCGACGAGGCGCTGGCGCAGCTGGGCGGGCGCACGCCGCTGCAGGCCGCCGCCATCCCGCACATGGACTCCGTGGCCCGGGAAGGCCGCCTGGGCCGGGTGGTCACCATCCCCCCGGGCTTCACCCCCGGCACCGACGTCGGCACGCTCACCCTCATGGGCTACGACCCGCACCGCTACTGGGCCGGCCGGGCCCCCATGGAGGCCACGGCCCGGGGCCTGGCCACGCGCCCGGACGAACTGATCTTCCGCTGCAACTTCGTGCACGTGGCCGACGGCCGGATGAAGGACTTCACCGCCGGGCACATCGGCCAGGAGGATGGCCGGGAGCTGATCGCCGCGCTCAACGCCGCCGCCTTCCCCGGGGAGCGCTGCGCCTTCCACCAGGGCGTGTCGTACCGCAACCTGATGTTCCTCTCCGACGCCGCCGGCCTGCGCCTGGAGTGCGCGCCGCCGCACGACATCGCCGACCAGGAGGTGGCGCGGCACTGGCCCGCGGGCGAAGGCCAGGAGCGGGTGCGCTCGATCATGGCGCGCGCGCACGAGCTGCTCGCCGATCACCCGGTCAATCAGCGCAGGCGCGCCAGGGGCGAAGCCTGGGCCACCGACATCTGGTTCTGGGGCCAGGGGGTGCAGGTGCCGCTGCCGAGCCTGCGCGAGCGCTTCGGCCTGCGCGGCGCGCTCATCACGGCGGTGGACATCCTGCGCGGCATCGGCGTGGGCATGGGCCTGGAGCTGATCCCGGTGGCCGGCGCCACCGGCTACATCGACACCGACTACGACGCCAAGGGCCGGGCGGCGGTGGCGGCCCTGGACGACTACGACGTGGTGGTGGTGCACGTGGAGGCGCCGGACGAATCGGCGCACCAGGGCATGGCCGAGGAGAAGGTGAAGTCGCTTGAGCGGATCGACCAGGCCGTGGTGGGGCCGCTGCTGGCGGCGCTGCGCGCCCGGGGCGACTACCGCATCCTGGTGGCGCCGGACCACGCGACGCTGGTGCGCAACAAGGCGCACGACGCGCTGCCGCCGCCGTTCTGCTACGCGGGGACGGGGGTGGGCCCGGGGTCGGGGCGGGGGTTCAGCGAGCCGGAGGCGGAGGCGGAGGGGGTGCTGCTGGACCCGGGGCACACCTTGCTGGAGGCGTTCCTGGGCTGATCAGCGGGCGGACTCGGCCTCGCCGCGGCTGAGCCAGTAGCAGGCCAGGGGTGCGGGGATCTTCAGGACCGGCGTGCCGTTCAGTTCCATCAGGCCGAAGTCGGAGATGTCCCGGGTGATCACATAGCCTCGGCGGACCTTCTTCTCCCCGCAGAACTGGCCGAGCCCCTTCAGGTCCCGGGGATCCGTGTGCTGGGAGCGGTACTTCACCTCGAACGGAACCAGCTCCCCTTCGATGTCGGCGATGATGTCCACCTCCAGGTCCCTGGACCCGCGCCAGTACGCGAAACCGATGCTCTGCCGGTAGTAGCGGGTGAACACGTGCTTGAAAAAGGCCGTCTCCACCGCCCGGCCCAGGGCGGGTCCATCGTCCAGGAGACCTTTGCCCTTCAGCAGCACGCTGGGCGCCACGGCGGGATCGGCCAGGTAGACCTTCGACCGCCCCCGCAGCACTTCCTTGCCGTAGCCGTATGGCTTGAGGCGGTAGATGAGGTGGGTGGACTCGAAGAGATCGATGAAGCCGGCGACGGTGGGGCGCTTCAATCCCAGGCTGCTGCAGAGTTGCGGAAGGTCCAGGAGGTCGCCGTCGTGCAGGCAGAGGTAGAGGAAGGTATGCTCCAGATCCACGATGCGGCGGACCCCGAACAGCGCCGTCATGTCCCGTTTCAGCACCTTGTCCACGATGTCCTCCCGCAACAGTTTCTGCGCGAGAGTCAGGGACTCCACGAGGGCGCACTGGGGAAATCCGCCCCGCAGGAGGTAGTCGTGGAAGTGGCCCACAATGCCGGCGGCGTCCGCGCTGACCCGGCTGAAATCCGGGCTCTTCCAGTCGAACAGGGCCTGCAGCGAGGCCGGCCTGGGGATCTGCGGTTCAGGCAGCCGCTTGATCTGCATGAACTCGAAAAAGGACAGGGTCGCCAACTGGAGCGTGTGCCAACGTCCGACCCCCGATTCCTGCCCTTCGGTGGTCAGCGGGGTGGAGGAACCGGTGACCGCGATCCGTCTGCGCTTGTCGAAATCCACCTGGTGCTTCAGCCAGGTCTGCCAGCCCTGGGTCGCCTGGATTTCGTCCAGGAACAGGTATTCAGGCCCGTCGGCGGCCGGTTCCACCTCCCGCCACAACCGGATCACGCCTTCGAGGCCGTGCAGTTTCAGCAAGGGGTGGTCGAAGGTTACGTAAAGGATGTTGCCTGGAGCGACGCCGTTCTTCAGAATGCGGTCGATGCATTGGAGGAAAAGGGTGGTCTTGCCGATCTGCCGGGCCCCGGCCAGCAGAAGCGCCCGCCCGGCGGGAGGGGACTCCAGCCACTGGATGAGTTCGTTGAAGGCGGCCCTGTGCCAGGGCGGGAGGTCCGGCAAGCCTCCGCCGGTCCACCAGGGGTTGTATTGCCGGAGTACGGAGGTGAGTTCTGCCTGGGTTCCGAACATGGCGATCCGAATTAAAAATCATATTTAGTATAGGTATACTAGTACTATTTGCAACATTTTGTATGTTTTGGCCTTTACTGGGGCGCATCTCACCCACCCCTGAACCTTGGGTGGAGGGCAGGGACCGCCCCTCAGAAGGCCCGGTGCGATACGGGGCTGAACCTCTCCTTGACCTTGCACCACTGAAGCGCGACCAGCTCCACCGCGCCCCAGATCAGGGCGATGCCGATGGCCACGCCAGATAGTAACGCCGTTCTTCGCATGGGAATCCTCTTCGGCTACGATGGTCCGGCCGTGTGCCCTTCCTGCGGCGTTCGTGTGAAGGATCCGTGACGGGACGAAATAAGCGAAGCCCCGAGGCCGACGCGACCGGTTCCCTCCCCATAATGGGAGCCATGCATAGCGCAACCCACATCGACCAGCTGGCCAGGATCCTGGAAAAAGGCGGCGGGCACTTCGAGACGCGCACCCTCTGCGAGGTGGCCTGCCAGGGCCGGCGCCTGCCCGTGCAGGTGGTGGCGCTGGGCAACCCGGACCCGGGCGTCCCGGCGGTGGGGTTCTTCGGCGGGGTGCACGGGCTGGAGCGGATCGGGGCCGAGGTGGTGCTGGCCTACCTGGAGAACCTGGCGGCCCGGCTGAGGTGGGACGGTTCGCTCCACCGGGAGCTGGAAACGGTGCGCCTGGTGTTCATGCCGCTGGTCAACCCCGGCGGCATCCTGCGCGGCACCCGGGCCAACCCGAACGGCGTGGACCTGATGCGCAATTCGCCCGTGGACTCCCTGGAGCGGGTGCCCTGGCTGATCGGGGGCCAGCGGATCAGCGCGCAGCTGCCCTGGTACCGGGGGCCCAAGGGGCAGGCCATGGAGGCGGAAAGCCGGGCGGTCTGCGAGGTGGTGGCCGCCGAGTGCCTGGCCCGGCCCTTCAGCCTGACGGTGGACTGCCATTCGGGATTCGGGGTCAATGACCGGATCTGGTTCCCCTACGCCCATACCCGGGTCCCCATCGAACACCTGGAGGAGGCGCACGCGCTGAAGGACCTGCTGCGCGAGAGCCTCTGCCACTGCCGCTACATCTTCGAGCCGCAGAGCAGCCAGTACCTCGCCCACGGGGACCTCTGGGACCACCTATACCTGCAGGGCCGGCAGCAACCGGAGCGGGTCTTCCTGCCGCTGACCCTGGAGATGGGCTCCTGGGCTTGGGTCAAGAAGAACCCGCGCCAGTTCTTTTCCCGGGTCGGCATCTTCAACCCCATCCTCGAGCACCGCCAGCAGCGCGTGCTGCGCCGGCACCTGCCGCTGCTGGAGTTCTTCGTGCGGGCGGCGTCCAGCTACCGGCGCTGGCTGCCGGCGGGCGAGGACCGGGCCCGCCACCGCCAGCGCGCCATCGCCCGCTGGTATCCTGAACGGGCGGAGAACCCATGAGCACCTGGATCCTGCTGCGCGGCCTCACCCGGGAAGTGCGCCACTGGGGCGACTTCGCCCTCGAACTGGCGCGGGCGGTGCCGGAGGCCGGGGCTCTGGCCCTGGAACTGCCGGGCAGCGGCGAGCTCAACGCCATGGAGAGCCCGATCACCGTCGCCGGGATGGCCGAGCACTGCCGGGCGGACGCGGCCGCCCGGGGGGCGGCGCCGCCCTATCACCTGGTGGGCATGTCCCTGGGCGGCATGGTGGCGGCGGCCTGGGCCGAACGGCATCCCGGGGAGATCGCCGGGTGCGTGCTGATCAACACCAGCTTCGGGCACTTCAGCGCGCCGCACCGCCGCCTGCGTCCGGGCGCCTGGCCGGTGCTGCTGGAGATCGCGCTGCGGCGCCGGGCCGAGGCGCGGGAAAGGCTGGTGCTGGAACTCACCAGCGGCCAGCCCCAGGCGCATCCGGGGGTCGCGGAGTCCTGGGCGGCCATCCGCCGTTCCCGGCCCGTGCGCCCGGGCAACGGCCTGCGCCAGCTGCTCGCCGCGGCCCGCTACCGGGCCCCGGCCGCGGCGCCGGCGCCCACGCTGGTGCTGGTGGGCGCCCGCGACCGCCTGGTCGACCCGCGCTGCTCCACCGAGATCGCCCTCCGCTGGCGCTGCGCCCTGGCGGTCCACCCCGATGCGGGGCACGACCTGACCGTGGACGACGGGCCCTGGGTGGCGGAGCGGATCCGCGAATGGCTGGCGTCACTCCAGGGCGTCCAGCAGGGCTAGGTCGACCGTCGCCACCCCGCCGGCGTCGCGCGGGCTGACCATCGGGACGAAGCGCCTGCCCCAGGCCACCTCCCCGCTCTTGTAGGAACTGCGGGCGTACACGGTCTGGGCGAAGGTGTCGTCGAAGGCCTTGATCAGGACGATGAACTCGGCGTCGGCCTGCTCCAGGTCGTAGGCGCTCATCCCCGCCAGGGGGCTGTCCGGGGCGATCGGGTGGACGATGGTCCAGTTGGAGGGGAACAGGTTGATCCGCCTGCGCTCCAGGGCCAGGGTGGTGAAGAGGTGGACGCCGGTATCGGGGTCGCGCAGGGAGAGCGTGACGGTGGCCTCCACTTCGATCAGCTGGTTGCTGCGCTCGTTGACGATCCGGAACATGAAGGCGGTCATGTCGCGGTACGGGGCCACGACGGCGCGCGAGCTGAACTTGATCCGGGCGTGGGGCCGGGAGAAGCGGCCGTAGACCAGGCCGCAGGCCAGGGCGAAGCCCAGCAGGCCGAGCAGCGATTCCAGGGCGGCCACGGCGCTGGCCAGGACGCCGATCGCGTGGATGGGCCCGTTGCCCACGGTGGTGAGGGTCTGGGCGCTGAAGAAGAAGGCGTCCCTGAACCGCTCGAGCAGGGCGGGCCCGCCGGTGCGGTCGAAGTTCTCCATGCCCACGGCCAGGTAGAGGCCGGCGAACAGGAGGTTGACGGCGAGGTTCCCGGCCAGCAGCACCAGGGCGAAGCGCGGGAGGGACATGGTGATGAGCTGATGATAGAGCTCGTAGGGACGGAACCGGGGGGTGCCGGTGCGCCGGAGGTTGAAGCTGCCGTCCTTGTTCACCCCCCGGCTCGGGCCGCCCCGGGTGCCCAGTCCGAGGTCATCGCCGCTTGCGGCCAGGCGACGGAGCAGGGAGGGGGCGGGAGACATGCCTCGAGTTTAACGGAATTGGAAATATCCGGCGGATTTGGCTCGCCGGGAAGGCGCCGGATGGCCTAGAATTTCCAGGTTCACCAAGGCAGGACGATGACAGCATCCCCGATCTTGCTCCACGCCTTCCAGAGCCAAAGCCCCGGTCACCGCGCCGGGCAGGGCGAAGCCCTGGAATGGATCGCCGCGGCCCACGGCCAGGCCGAGGCCCTGCTGCGGCACGCCGAAGGCGCCGAGCGGGAGGAGGTCGTGCGCCGGATGCGCAAGCTGGTGCTGCGCTACGGCTGCTCCACCGACCGGATCAGCGCGCGCGGCTCCGCCCTGGACGACTTCACCCACACCGACTGGGAGCGCATGCGGATCTTCCGGCTGGACCGGTTCCCGGCCGGGGTGCCCTGCAGGGAGCGCAGCCGCTTCTTCGGCGAAGTGGCCGGCGCCGCCTTCGAGCGCTTCTACGCGGAGGAGAGCGAGCCCCCCGGCGCGCTCATCCACGTCACCTGCACCGGCTACGTGGCGCCCAGCGCCGCCCAGCGGCTGGTGGCCGGGCGCGGCTGGGGCCGCGCGACCGAGGTGGTGCACGCCTACCACATGGGCTGCTACGCCGCGCTGCCGGCGATCCGGCTGGCGGCGGGCCTGCTGGAGCGCGGCAAGGCCCGGGTGGACATCGTCCACACCGAATTGTGCACCCTGCACATGGACCCCAGCCAGCACCTGCCCGAGCAGCTGGTGGTGCAGACGCTGTTCGCGGACGGGCTGATCCGCTACCGCGCCTCCCGGCCGGAGGGGGTCGCGGAGGGCCTGGAGCTGGCGGCCGCGCGGGAGGAGATCGTGCCGGACAGCGAGGACGCCATGACCTGGATGGTCTCCGACTTCGGCATGCAGATGACCCTTTCGCGCAAGGTCCCCGAGTACATCAAGGCCGCCCTGGGGGCCTACCTGGACCGGCTGGGCGCCGAGCTCGACCTGGACGCGAAGGAACTGGCCCGGCGCGCCCTCTTCGCCATCCACCCCGGCGGCCCGCGCATCATCGACGAGATCGCCGAATGCCTCGGGCTGGGGCCGGAGCAGGTCCGGGCCAGCAACGCCATCCTGCGCGGCCACGGCAACATGTCCTCCGCCACCCTGCCGCACGTGTGGCAGGCCATGCTGGCCGATCCCGCCGTGCAGCCCGGCCGGCTGATCGTGTCCCTGGCCTTCGGCCCCGGCCTCACCATCTCCGGCGCGATCCTGCGCAAGCGCGCATGAACGGGGCCGTCTTGTGGCTGCTGCCCTTCGCCCTCCAGGGGGCGGCCATGACGGTCGACGAGTTCGGCTTCCACCGACGGCGCGAGGTGCCCCGCTGGGAGTGGCTGGGGCACATGCTGGACACCCTGGTGTTCGCATGCTGCCTGGCCATCCCGCTGCTGCTGCCGCCGGAAGCGCGCTGGGTGCGGCTCTACGCCGCGCTGGCGGCGGGCTCCTGCCTGCTGGTCACCAAGGACGAGGCCCTGCACAAGCGCCTGTGCTCGGCCGGCGAGCACTGGCTGCACGCGGTGCTGTTCATCCTGCACCCGGTGGTGCTGATCGCCGCGGCCCTGCTCTGGATCGGAAGCGCGGCCCTGGCGCCGCCGCTGGCCCGGGCCATGCTGGCGCTCCAGTGCCTGCTGGCCGCCGGCTTCCTGGCGCTGCAGGCGGTCCTGGGCGCGGGCCGCAGGGCCCCGGCCCCGGGCGGCATCGACAACGCCGTCTACGACGAGCTGGGCGAGCGCTGGTACACGGCCCGGGACAACCCGGTGGCCCTGCTCCGGGCCGAGACCCGGCTGCGCACGGCCTGGATCCTGGAGGAGCTGAAGGCGCATTGCGGCGGACGCGGGCTGGCCATCCTGGACGTGGCCTGCGGCGCCGGCCTGATGGCCAACGAACTGGCCCGGGCCGGGCACGCGGTCACCGGCGTCGACCTGTCCCGGAGCAGCCTGGAGGTGGCCCGGCGGCACGACGCCACCGGCGCGGTGGCCTACCTGGCCCAGGACGCCCGCGCGCTGGCGTTCCCGGACGGCGCGTTCGACGTCGTCTGCATGATGGATTTCCTCGAGCACGTGCCCGAGCGCGACGCGGTCATCGGCGAGGCCGCCCGGGTGCTCAGGCCCGGCGGGCGCTTCTTCTTCCACACCTTCAACCGCACTCCGCTCGCCTGGCTCATCGCCATCAAGGGGGTCGAATGGGCGGTGAAGAACACCCCGAGGCGAATGCACGTCTACGACCTGTTCCTGAAGCCTGGGGAACTGGCCGAACTGTGCGCCCGCCACCGGCTGGCGGTGGAGGAGGTCCGGGGCGTGCGGCCCCGGGTGTTCACCTGGGCCTTCCTGGGGCTGCTGGCCACGGCCCGGGTCAGCGACGGCTTCAGGTTCGAATTCACCAGGTCCCGGCGGGTGGGCTACTGCGGCTGGGCCAGGAAGATGGAGGGGGCGCCATGAGCGTATCCGAACTGGGCATGATCGGGCTGGGCGTCATGGGACGCAACCTGCTGCTGAACATCGCCGACCACGGCTTCCCGGTGGCGGGCTGGGACCAGGACCTGGCCAAGGTGGAGGCCCTGCGCCAGGAGGGCCGCGGCCTGCCGGTGACCCCGGCGGAAACCCTGGAGGACCTGCTGGCGGGGCTGCGGTCGCCCCGGGCGGTGATGCTCCTGGTGCCGGCCGGCGCGCCGGTGGACGAGGTGATCGCCGGCCTGGCGCCGCGCCTGGCGCCGGGGGACCTGATCATCGACGGCGGCAACTCCTTCTTCAGGGACACCGACCGGCGCGCCGCGGCGCTTTCCGGGCGGGACCTGGCGTTCCTCGGGATGGGCATCTCCGGCGGCGAGGAGGGGGCGCGCCGGGGGCCCAGCCTCATGCCCGGGGGGACGCCGGAGGCCTACCAGCGGGTCCGCCCGCTGCTGGAGGCGGTGGCGGCCCGGGCCCCGGAACCCTGCGTGGCCCACGTGGGGCCGGGCTCGGCCGGCCACTTCGTCAAGATGGTGCACAACGGCATCGAGTACGCCCTTATGGAGCTGATCGCCGAATGCTACGACCTGATGAAGCGCGGGCTCGGCCTGGACAACGGGGAGATCCGCCGGACCTTCGAGGCCTGGCGCGGGGGCGGCTACCTGATGGAGATCACGGCGGCCATCTTCGCCCGCCGGGACGCCCAGAGCGGCCGGGACCTGATCGACGCGGTTGCGGGGGTGGCGCGCCAGAAGGGCACGGGCATGTGGACCTCCCAGTGCGCCATGGAACTGCAGGTCCCGGCGCCCACCATCGACCTGGCGGTGGTCCAGCGCGACCTGTCGGCCCTGGACGCCCAGCGGGAGGAGGCCGGGCGCGCGCTGCCCCGGGCCACCGGGCTGCGCCGCCACGACGGCGACCGGGGCGTCTTCCTGGTCCAGCTGGAGCAGGCGCTGGAGGCCGGCAGGCTCATGGCCTTCGCCCAGGGGATGGCGGTGCTGTCCTCCGCCTCGGAGCGCTACGGCTACGGGCTCGACCTGGGCGCGGTGGCGGCCCTGTGGCGGGGCGGCTGCATCATCCGCACGCCGCTGCTGGAGACCATCCGCGCCGCGTACGGGCGCGCCCGGGGGCTGGCGAACCTGCTGCTGGATCCCGAACTGGGCCGGATGGCGCTGTCCCGGGAGGAGGGCCTGCGGGCGGTGGTCTGCGCCGGCGCCCGGCTGGGCCTGCCGATTCCCGGACTGATGTCCGCCCTGGCCTACCTGGACGGCTACCGCAGCGCCTGGCTTCCGGCCAACCTGATCCAGGCCCAGCGCGACTGTTTCGGGGCGCACGGGTACGAACGGGTGGACCGGCCGGGGCGGTTCCACAGCGACTGGGAAAGGGGGTGAACCCGATGGATCCGGTCCAGATCGTCATCTTCGGCGCCAGCGGCGACCTCACCGCGAACAAGCTGGTGCCCGCGCTGGCGGGCCTCGCGGCGCGCGGGGAGCCGCCGGCGGGCTTCACCCTGGTGGGCGTGGCGCGCCGGCACATGACCGACGGCGAATTCCGCCATGAGCTGGGGGCGGAGCGCGACGACCCGGGGTACGCCCAACTCGCCCCGCGCATCCACTACTTTTCGGGCGACGTGCGCAGCCTGGAGGACATCCGGCGCCTGGGCGCGAGCCTGGACGCCCTGCCCGGAGGGGCGGAGGCGGGACGGCTGTTCTACTTCTCGCTGATGCCGGACCTGTTCGGCCCGGCGGTGAACCACCTGGCCCAGGCCGGGCTGCTGGAGCACGGCGGGCCCTGGCGCCGGGTGGTGGTGGAAAAGCCGTTCGGGCGCGACCTGGAATCGGCCCGGGCGCTCAACCGGACCCTCCTGGGCCGCCTGCGGGAGGAGCAGATCTACCGCATCGACCACTACCTGGGCAAGGAGACGGTGCAGAACCTGTTCGCCTTCCGGTTCAACAACACCATCTTCGAGCCGGTGTGGAACCGGCGCCACGTGGAGCTGGTGCAGATCACCGTGGCCGAGTCGGGCGGGGTGGAGCCGGGCCGGTCCTGGCTACTACGACACCTCCGGCGCCATGAACGACGTCCTGCAGAACCACATGCTGCAGATCCTCGCCATGGTCGCCATGGAGCCGCCGTCCTCGCTCGATCCCGAGGAGGTGCGCGGCCAGAAGGTGAGCGTGCTGAAGAGCCTGCGCTTCAGCGGCGAAGCGGGCGACAGCGTGCGGGCCCGCTACCGCGCGGGCCAGGTGGGCGGCAAGCCGGTGGACGGCTACCCGGGCTCCGCCGAGACCTTCGTCGCCGTCCGGGCCGGGATCGAGAACTGGCGCTGGGCCGGCGTGCCCTTCCTGCTGCGCCACGGCAAGCGGCTGGAGAAGCGCTTCACCGAGGTGAAAGTGCAGTTCCGGACGCCGCCCATCATGCTCGCCGACAACGCCGTGCGCGACGGCGAAGTCTGCGCGCTGCGTCCCAACATCCTGACCCTCTCCATCCAGCCGCGCGAAAACCTGTCGCTCTCCTTCAGCGTGAAGGCCCCGGGCGGCGGCATGGTCATGGTCCCGGCCCAGCTCTCCTTCGACTACCACGACCGGTTCGGCGCGCCCACCACCCCTGCCTACGAGAGGCTCCTGCTGGACGCGATCCTGGGCGATCCGACCCTGTTCCTGCGCGCCGACGAGGTGGAGGCCGCCTGGCGTTTCACCGACGCCGTGCGCGCCAGCTGGAACGCGGCCGCCGCGCCGCCGATGCTGGACTACGCTCCCGGCGGCTGGGGGCCGGCGCAGGCCGAGGGGCTGTTCCACGGCTGCGAGGGCGGGTGGTCCCGTGGATAGCCTGCGCACCGGCAACCCGGTGGCGTCCGCGGCCGGGCTGCTCATCCCCTTCCTGGGCTGGATCGACCGCCGGCGCGGGCACGCCCGCCTGGCCGTGGCCGGGGGGTCCGCCGCGCCGGTGCTGGGCGCTTTGCGCAGCGGACTGGCGCGCGAAGTCTGGCAGCGCCTCCTGCTCACCTGGGTGGACGAGCGCTGCGTGCCCTTCGCCGATCCCCAGTCCAACCGGGGTGCCGCGTACCGGGACGGGCTCCTGGATCCGGGCGACCCGCCGGGACTGGAACTGCCGCTGTACCTTGACGGGGAAACGCCCCCGGAGGCCTGCGCCCGGGTGGCGGCCCAGCTCGGCGGCGCCTTCCAGGACGGCCTGGACGCGCTGCTGCTGGGCATGGGCGAGGACGGCCACATCGCCTCCCTGTTCCCGGGCCGGCCCTTCGGGCGGATCGGCAACCCGCCGGTATTCCCCGTGCCGGACAGCCCCAAGCCGCCGCGCCGGCGCATCACCCTGGCCCTGTCGCTGCTGGCGCGGGCGGAATGCGCGGTCCTGGTGGCCTCCGGCGCGGCCAAGCGCGCCGCCCTGGAGCGGCTGGCCGCGGGCGACCCGGCCCTGCCCGCCAGCGCCCTGCGCGGCCTGACGGTCGTTTCCGACTGGAGCCCGGTGAACAGCCATTGAAGGCTACACTGGAGGGTCGAGGGGAGAGGCATGGAGATCCAGCTCAGGAAGGAAGTGGAGAAGCGGCTGGAGGCTTCGATCCAGCGCTACTGCGCCGAAACCATGGGATTCGAGGTGGGCGAACTGAAGGCGAGGCTCTTCCTCAAGTTCTGCCTGGAGGAGATCGGCCCGAGCGTCTACAACCTGGCCATCGCCGACGCCCAGGCGTATTTCCAGGAGAAGGCCGCCGACCTGGAGAACACCTGCTTCGTCCAGGAGTTCGCCCACTGGAAGGAGAAGGCCAAACCGGCCGTGCCGCGCCGCGCCGGCTTCCGCCCGTGACCGCCCACCCCAACGACCCCCTGCACGGGCTCACCCTGGAATTCATGCTCACCCGGCTGGTGGGCCAGTACGGCTGGGAGGAGATGGCCCGCGTCATCGACATCAACTGCTTCAAGAGCAACCCCAGCATCAAGTCCAGCCTCACCTTCCTGCGCCGGACCCCATGGGCCCGGAAGAAGCTGGAGTCCTTCTACCTGGAGCACGAGTGATCACCCTCTTCGTGGACGCCGACGCCTGCCCCGTGAAGGACGAGGTCTACCGCGTGGCCAAGCGCTACCGGCTGCCGGTACGGGTGGTGGCCAACGCCCGGCTGCGGGTGCCGGTGGATCCCCTGTTCCAATTGGTGGTGGTCAGCGGGCGGTTCGACGCGGCGGACGACTGGATCGTCGAACAGGTGGCGCCCGGGGACATCGCCGTCACCGCCGACATCCCGCTGGCGGCGCGCTGCCTGGGGAAGGGGGCGCGGGTGCTGGACCCCAAGGGCCGGGTGTTCACCGAGGATGCCATCGGCGACGCCCTGGCCACCCGGGAGCTGATGGCCTACCTGCGCGACCTGGGCGAAGTCGGCGGCGGGCCTGCGCCTTTCGGGAAGCGCGACCGCTCGCGCTTCCTGCAGTCCCTGGACGACCTCGTCCAGGCCAGCCTGAAAGCGGCCAGGGAGGAAGGTTTCCAGGTCACCTAGCCCGGGTTCCGCACGAAAGTCACTAACCAGCTTTGTTTCCAATCCCGATGGCCGAAATTAGTCCCTATCGGGCGGGATTCGAGGTGGGTCAGACCCAGGTCCTAATCGGCTTCATAGGGTCGCCCGGGATGCCCAGGAGTCGGTAGATCTCCCTGGGCCGCTGCTCGGGGATGCTGCCGCGGCGGATGGCGATTTTCCGGCCATCTGCCGTGGGCATGACCACGGTCGCGATGTGATGGGTACTGAGTTCCTGGCGCAGGGTTTCCCAACTCGTGTGGTCCCCCGCGCCCTGGAGGAGATGTTCGATGGCGGCCTGGAGGTGGTAGGCCAGGACGCATAGAAAAATGTGGGTCTCCACCCGGGTCTCCTTGCGGTGGTAGACCGGCCGCAGGTCCAGCGTCCCCTTGAGGTCGCGGAAGGCCGCCTCCACCCGGGAGAGCACCATGTAGGTTCTCCAGATCTCCTCCGCCTCCAGATCCGTGCGCGAGGTCTTCAGAAAATAGGCGCCGTCCAATTCCTGCGCCCTGGTCCGCAGGGCCTCTTTTACCGGCCAGACCAGGAGGCCGTCCTGGCGCTCCATGGCGTAGTAGCGGGCCGCCCGTGGATAGCGTTCACGCAGCCTGCCAACACGTTCGAACAGGTCCGCATCGGTCAGGGGATGCTCTTTCTCCAGGCCCTGGCGCACCCGCTCACCCAGTTTCTCCAGGTCTTTCAGCAGCCGCTTCTCCTGCCGTTCCCGGATGGCCCGATCCTTCTCGGCCCGGGCCGGGCTCAGGCACAACAGGTAGGCCAGCCCGTCCTGCTCGATCCGCTTGATCTGGATCGGCAACTTCATGGCGCTCGGCTCCAACTCGCACCAGCCTTCCAACTGCTCGAACTCGCCGAGCAGCGGCCCGCGCTGGTTCTGGAACCCGGCCACCAGGTAGTGATACTTCCGGGAGCGGACCAGGTCCAGGTTCTTCCGGCTGGCAAAGCCGCGGTCCATGACCACCGTCAGCCCACCTTCAATGCCTGTGCGCTGTTCCAGGGCATCCAGCATGGCTCCCACAGTGGTTCCATCGATGGTGGCTCCATCGTAGATCTCATGGCCGATGGGGAAACCATCGCCGTCCAGCATCAGGCTCATCGCCACCTGCTTGCAGTCGGTGCGCATCTGTTTGTTGTGCCCACGCTTGGCCTTGGGCGTTGCCTCCATCTGGCCTTCGAAGTGGGTGTTGGTCAGATCGTAGAGCAGCAATTGACCTTGCAGATTGAACAGCGATTTCTCCCGGGCGTGGAGTTCCCGCTCGATCTCGACCCGCTTGTCGTGCAGCGTGTCCAGATTCCGATAGAACTTATCCTCGTTGAGCTTCGATGGATCGGTCGCAAGCACGTCGGCGATGGCCACTCGGCCCGCCCAGTCCACCATGGCCAACTCCGAGGCCGGCTGGATCAGCCGGTTCAAGGTCATCACCTCAGTCAACTGCCGCGCCTGGATCGACAGCCCCACGGCCTTCAGCACGGCATCCAGTTCCAGCCGTTCCCAAATCTGATGGCCCACATGGAGCGGCCCCACCTCCCGGATGTCCTGGATCTGCACGCCGGAGGTCTTCACCGGCACGACCTCGGGCACGGCGGTCTCGCCTACCAGCGGCTCCTCGGCTGCCACTTCCACTTGGCTTTGCTTGGCCTGCCGGGTACGGACTCGGCGCACCGCATCCTCGACCCGGGGATCCGGGAACAGCGAGGGCTGGCCGCCCAGCGCAGCTTGGATCCGATCAGCGAGATCGAGCCACTCTTCCTTGGGGCCCGGGTCCATGTGGCCGAGGTTGCAGATCACCTTGTGCCGGGGTCCGACCGGCGTGTTCACCGATTCAACCAGCAGGTGGTTGACGTAGGTCTTTTCCCCATACTTGGCGACCGTACGCTTGATGAACATCGTGATACTAATATCGGTCACAACGAAGCGGTGTCAATAACTATAGAAAATAATTTAGTGCCTAAAACGGCACTTTGAAAAATGCTCTACTGAAAACATTGGGCCTACCGTGCTCCGGTAGGCCCAATTGGGGACGTGCGTACGGAACTTGGGCTAGTGTATGCCGATCGGAATAGCGGAACCGTCTCGGCCGAATGTGATGTCTCGGTAGCTTCGGCTAAAAAACTGGATACGCCGAGTGAGCCGAGAAGCCGAGGACACCGAGCTGCACCAACGATCATCCGGAGAGCATGGGCCCCCAAGGTTTTGGCGAGGGGGGCCGCAGCAAACACGCCAGCGCGTTTCATGCGGCCCCCCTCGCCAAAACTTCCGGGGCTGCGCCCCGGAACCCCGCCGCAGGCGGGGCTGGGGACCCATGCGGCGACAATTCGGAACATGGGTCATGAATTTTGGCTCAGCGAACTCGGCTCCTCGGTGTGCTCGGCGTTAATATTATTTTAGCTAAACTTACGAAAGCGTTGGGATGAGCGGAAACGAGCACCATAAATTCAATTAACCGTGGTGTACCGTGATGATTCTGGTATCACGATCGACCCACACTAGCCTGTCTCCCACAGCCGGCGCACCGGTACCGCAAACAGGTTGTCCCCGAAGCCGGCGCACAGTTCCCCATCATAGAGCACGATCCCGCACCTGAACCGGCTCCCCGCGGCTTCCCGCAGCTTGCGCAGGCCGCGGAAATCCGCAGCGGTCACCGTGGCGGACGCCTTGACCTCGATGCCCGCCAGATCCTGGGGGCCGCGTTCGGTCACGATGTCCACTTCGACGCCGTCCCTGTCACGGAAATGGAAGAAACGGGTCGGCGCCACCCCCCAGTCAGCCTGCCGGCGCAGTTCTTGATAAACGAATGTCTCCAATAAAGGTCCCAGAACCCGGCGGTCCTGCCAGAGGGTTTCGGAATCCTGCCCCAGCAGTGCGCAGGCCAATCCCGTATCGCCGATCTGGAGCTTCGGGGTCTTGATGAGCCGACTCAGATGGTTGCTGTGCCACGGCGGAAGCTCCTCGAGGAGGAACACCCGCTCCAGCAAGGTCACGTAGTCCCGGATGGTCTGTCGGGTCAGTTGGAACGGCGCGGCCAAGTCGCTCAGGTTGAGGAGGTGGGATGTCCGGCCGGCGGCGAGCGCCAGGAGCCGGGGAAGGGCGTCCAGGGAACTGATCCGGGCGAGATCGCGCACGTCCCTCTGGACGAGGGTTTCAAGGTATTGCCGGTACCAGGCCGCACGCCGATGGGGGCTGGTCCGGGCCAGGGCTGCTGGATAGCCGCCTGCGGCCACCCGCTCCGTCAGTTCGCGGCCCAGCCGCGGGGTGCTGCTGAGCTTGAATCGGGAACCGAACAAGCGATCCAGGAACTGGGCGTCCTTGCCTGTCATTTCGACCTGGGTCAGCGGGTGGAGCCGCAGGATCTCCATCCGGCCGGCCAGGGAGTCCGAAAGCCTGGGCACCAGAAGCACGTTGGCGGAACCTGTGAGCAGGAATCTTCCGGGCTTTCGCTCCTGGTCGACGGCCCGTTTGATGGCGCTGAAAAGCTCAGGAACCCTTTGGACCTCATCCAGGATGACCCGGTCGGGCAGATCGGCCACGAATCCTGCCGGATCCGCGCGGGCCGTTTCGAGGGCCACACTGTCGTCGAACGAGACATAGCCATATCCGAGCGGACTCCCCACGGTTTTCGCCAAGGTGGTCTTGCCGCTCTGGCGGGGTCCGTGAACCAGCACGACCGGGGTGTCCGCGAGCGCTTCGGTCAAGCGCGGCGTGGCGAACCTGGGGTGGAGCAGGAGAGCTTCCATTTCGGCTAATCGTAACCAGAGTATTCGGCTGATTGCTAGGTTGATGATCGGCTGATTGCTACATTTGGTTTGGACGGGTTATTTCAACATGTTCTATTTACAATAGATAATAGCAATAAAATATATCGCTTCACCGTCTTCTGGGCAGTGCCGGTCAGCGTTGCCATGGAACGCCTTCCAGGGGTTCACCCCTCCGCTCGAGAACAGGCCGCCACCAGCGCCTGGAACACGCATAGCATGTCCGGGTCCGTCTTCACCATCCCCTCGGGATGCCACTGGACCCCGAGGACGAAGGTCCCGTCCACCGCCTCGATGCCCTCGACCACGCCGTCCCGGGCCCGGGCGCCGATCCGGAAGCCCGGGGCCAGGTCCTTCACCGCCTGGTGGTGGAAGCTGTTGGTGCCGACGCTGTCGCGGCCGAACAGGCCGCGCAGCCGGCTGCCCTCGGCCAGGTCGACGGTATGGCTGACGCCGTTGCGGGTGCCCTTCTGGGTGTGCTGGAGCGACGAATTGGCGGCGTCGAGATGCTGGTGCAGGGTGCCGCCGAAAGCCACGTTCAGCACCTGCATGCCGCGGCAGATGCCGAGCACCGGCAGCCCCTCGCTCCGGGCCATCCGGGCCAGGGCGATCTGGTGCCGGTCCATCTCCGGGAAGGCCGCCTCCAGCCCGGGCGCGGGTTCCTCGCCGTAGCACAGGGGATCCACGTCGGCCCCGCCGGACAGCAGCAGCCCGTCCAGGCAGGCCAGCTGGGCGCGCAGGTCGAGGTCCGTGGCGGCCCGGGGCAGCACCAGGGGCAGCGCCCCGGCCAAGGTCAAGCAGTCCAGGTAGTCCTGGTTCACGTAAGCCCGTTCCGTCCCGGGGAAGGCACTGTGGCCATCCATCAGCACGTTCGCTGGCACCCCGATGACGGGTTTTCGAAGGGTCATGCCCCACCTTTGGATTGGTTGCCGGATTGAGCAGTTGGAAGGGAACTGTCGCATTCATGCTAGCAGCCGGTGCGGAGCTTTGCTCCGCTGCGGCTGCTTGTGCCCAACACGGTTGTCTGATCCAAACAATTCCCCACGGTGCTGGCAGCAGGGCTCTGATGGGGTCGCCTCCTTCGGATTCAACCCATTTACATTTAATATTAATTATATATATTATGATTGTATTTTTTGGAGAACCCTTGAGCCCTTCCCTGGAACGTTTGCGCAGCGCGTTTCTCATCAGTATCATGGCCGCGGCCCTGGCGGGGTTCCAGGGCTGCGGGGGCCGCAGCGGCGGTGGCAGTGCGCCAGCACCCACGATTCCATCATGGTTCTCCGGCGTCTGGACCGGGACCAACACGACCAACGGGGAGGCCGTCAGCATGCTGGCACTGCCCTCCGGGGCTTTCAGGATGCTGGGTGGCGCCAGCCTGAACCAGGTCGTGGGGACCCTGGGCCTCGACGGGACCAGCCTGAGCGGGTCGGGATCCTCCGTCGCGGTCGGGTCCGGCACCGTGGCACCGGCCACGTTCAGCGGGACGGCGACCCAGTCCCCTGCCCGGATGAACCTGAACCTTTCCGCAAACAACGGAACCTTCGCCTATCGCCTCAGTGCCAACGCGAACGCCAACGTGCCTGTGACCCTGGCCCAATTGGCCGGAACCTACACCTCCGCGGCCGCGGCCAACAGTTCCGGCCAGGTTCTCCAGGTGACCCTCCAACCCGATGGAACCGCCACGCTCTCCAGTCCCGCTCTCTCCGGCACGGAGACCGGGACCTTGGCCCAGGTGGCGCCCAATCTGAACGCCTTCACGGTGAGCGTCCCTCCATCTCCAGGGCAACCTTACTCCCTTGCCGGACTGGCCTTCCTCCTGCCGGCGCAGGGGCTCACCCCGGCCACCCTGGTGGCCATCTGCAGTTCACCGGACAATTCCAGAAGCCTCCAGGGAACCTTCACCCAGCAGTGACCGGCTCCGGAATCAAGCTCGTCCGGGCGGAGCAGGCGGCCAGGGGGTGAAATCCCCGTGCGGACGGCCGTCAGGCATCGATAAGGTTCCTGGACAGTGGCCGCCGGGAACCCGAGAATGTTGCATGCCCCTGCGCCGAATCGCTGTCCTGGCCGTCCTGCTCACCGCCACCGCCTGCGCCCCCGAAAAGGTGGTCTACACCGACGACGAGGTGCCGCTGACAGCGCCGCTGGATGCGGGCCTGGACAGTGCCGTGGGGATGGAGCAGAACGATCCGCCGGCCCGGGTGGTCCGCCTGGGCCACGTGGACGGATCCGTTTCGCGCCAGCCGGCGGGCTTGGACGACTGGGCTCCGGCGCCGGTCAACCTGCCGCTGGCCAGTGGCGACAATCTTTGGGTGGCCCCCGGCGGGAGGGCCGAACTGCAGGCCGGGTCCACCGGGCTGCGCCTGGCCCCGGACACCGGCCTGCAGGTGCTGCGCCTGGACGACCGCTCCATGCAGCTGGGCCTGCCCCGGGGCTCGGTGGCCGTGCGCATCGCGCAGGGACGGGACCTGGATTCCGTGGAGGTGGACACGCCGGACGGCGCGGTGCTCATGGCCCGGCCCGGGAACTACCGGGTGGATGTGGATCCGGGCGCCGGCGCCGACCGGGTCACCGTGCGCGCCGGACTGGCCGAGGTGACCGCCGCGGGCGTCAACGTCCCGGTCAATCCGGGGTCCACCATGGAACTGGCCGGCGGCGACGCGCCCCATTACGACGTGGTGGCGGCCCCGGATCCGGACGGCTTCGACCAGTGGTGCGCCGCGCGCAACCGGCGCGAGGACGGTTCCGACAGCGCGGGCTACCTGGGCCGGGACATGATCGGCAGCGCGGACCTGGACGGACAGGGCGACTGGCGCCTGGACAAGACCTACGGCACCGTCTGGGCCCCCCGCGTGGCGGCCGACTGGGCGCCCTACCGGGACGGCCGCTGGGTCTGGAGCGAGCCCTACGGCTGGACCTGGGTGGCCGCCGAACCCTGGGGCTTCGCCCCCTCCCATTACGGCCGTTGGGCCCAGAGCGACGGCGGCTGGGTCTGGGTGCCGCATGCCGACGGCATGAAGCAGGCCCGGCCGGTGTACGCGCCCGCCCTGGTGGTGTTCGCCGGCGGACCCGGCCTGCGCGGCGGCGGCGCCGCCGGCGGCGGGGTGGCCTGGTTCCCCCTGGGGCCCCGGGAGCCCTACCTGCCCGCCTACCCGGCTTCCCGGGCCTACGTGCAAAGCCTCAACGCCGCCAGCCTGCCGCCCGGGGCCTCGGCGCTCATCCCCACCGGATACGCCAACCAGCGCGTCCCCGGGGCCTTGACGGTGGTGCCCCAGAACACCTTCCTGGGCGCTCGCCCCGTGGCCGGCGCGACCCTGACGGCCCGGGGCGCGGCCCAGGGCTGGCAGCTGGGCAGCGCCCCCGGATTGGCGCCGCGGCGCGAAAGCCTGCTGGCCCCACGGCCAGGGGAGCCGTCCGTCAGCCGGCCGCCGGAGGCCGAGGTCCGGCCGCTGATGGTGCGCAGCCGCCTGCCCCAGGCGCCGGTCCCCTTCGAAGCCCGCCAGCAGGCCCTGGCCGCCGGCCATGGCCGGCCCCTGGCCCTGCCGGTGCTGGACAACCTGCGCCGGCAGGAACCGCCCTCCCGGGGCATCCCCGCCCGCATGGCCACGACCCCGGGGCCCGGCGGTATCCTGCGCCCGGTGCGGCCCATGCCCGTGGCCCAGCCCGTGGGAAGGCCCTTCGCGCCGCCCGGAGCCCAGCCCGGGGCGGGCGCCCGTTCGCCCCCCCTGGAGCGCAACCGGGGGGCGGGCGCCAGCAGGTGCCGCCCGGAGCCGGCCGCCAGCAGGTGCCGCCCGGCGGTCAGCCCATGGCCAACCGGCCTGCGGGAGGGCCGGGGCGGCAGCCCAAGGGCAATCAGCGGCCGGGCCAGCGCAAACTTCCGGCCCGCCGGGCGCCGGCCCGCGCCCCGGAGCGCAGGCAGCAGGAACCTTAGCGGAATGGAAAAACAAGTGCTCGTTTCAGCCCCAGGCTGCTAGCTTGGTGCGGAAGGACCGCGCATGCTCATCAAAAAGCCCGACCCCATCAAGAGCAGCGAAATCACCGACCCGGCGGCCTTCCTTTCGCGCCGTACCTTCGTGCGCGGCGCAGTGCTGGCCGCCACCTCGGTGGGGACCGCGCTGCTCTACCGGGAGTTCGCCCAGCCCAGCCGGGCCTCCAAGGCCGGCGAGGCCATCGCCGGCGTGCGGCCCGCGGTGCCGCTCCAGGAAGCGCTCGGACCTCCCTGCAGGACATCACCCACTACAACAACTTCTACGAGTTCTCCACGGACAAGCGCGCGGTGGCCCCCCGGGCGAAGCACTTCGTCACCCGCCCCTGGACCGTCGAGGTGGGCGGCCTGGCGCACCGGCCCCGGACCTTCGACCATCGATGACCTGCACAGGCTCAACCCGCCCGAGGAGCGGGTCTACCGCCACCGCTGCGTGGAGGGCTGGTCCATGGTCATCCCCTGGGTCGGCTTCCCCCTCTCCAGGCTCCTGGACCAGGTGCAGCCCATGGGCAGCGCCCGCTATCGTCGCGTTCGAGACCCTGGCCGACCCCAGGCAGATGCCCAACATCGGCTCGGACCGTCCTGGACTGGCCCTACGTGGAGGGACTGCGCCTGGACGAGGCGCATGCACCCCCTGACCATCCTGGCCGTGGGGCTCTACGGGGAGACCCTGCCGCCGCAGAACGGCGCGCCGCTGCGCCTGGTGGTGCCCTGGAAGTACGGCCTACAAGGGCATCAAGTCCATCGTCCGGATCCGACCTGGTGGAGGCGCATGCCGCCCACCACCTGGAACCGGGACAGCCCCGACGGAGTACGGCTTCTATTCCAACGTGAACCCGCAAGTGGACCATCCGCGCTGGAGCCAGGCCACCGAGCAGCGCATCGGCGAGTCCGGCCGGCGGGAGACGCTGATGTTCAACGGCTACGCCGACCAGGTGGCCAGCCTCTACGCCGGCATGGACCTGAAGGTGGATTTCTGAACGGACCGGCCGATGCAGCGATGCGCGCTTCCTCAAGCTGGTGGTCCTGGTGAACGGCCTGGTGCCGCTCGGCCATGCTGGCTCCTGGACGGGTGGCGCCACCAGCTGGGCGCCAACCCCCAGGAGTTCGCCACCCGCGCCACCGGCATCCTGACCCTGCTGTTCCTGATCCTTTCCCTGGCGGTCACCCCGGCTGCGGAAGAGCCCGGGCCAGCCCTGGCTGGCGCCGTTCCGGCGCACCGCTGGGGCTGCTGGGCTTCTTCTACGGGGCGCTGCACCTGCTGACCTATGTCTGGTTCGACAAGGCGTTCCAGCTCAAGGCCATCCTCGCCGACGTGGGCCGGCGGCCGTTCATCATGGTCGGGATGGCCAGCTTCCTGCTGCTGGTGCCCCTGGCGGTCACCTCCACGAACAAGCATGATCCGGCGCCTGGGCGGCCGGCGCTGGAACCGGCTGCACCGGCTGGCCTACCTGGCCGCCGCCGGCGGGGCGCTGCATTTCTACATGCTGGTGAAGGCGGACACCGGCTGCCGCTGGCCTTCGCCGGAGCGCTGGCGCTCCTGCTGGGCTACCGGCTGGTGGACCGCCTGCGCCCGGTCAGTGCGCCTGGATCACGGACTGCCCGGCCCTGAGCTCGGCCTTGGGGCCGGTCACCTTCACCACCGAGGACTCTTCGCCCACGTCGGTCACCTGCAGGGTGGTGAGCACGCGCCGCTCACCCTGGATGCGCTTGCCGGTCACCGGGTGCACCACGTCCGGCGCCTGCTCCACCAGCTGGAAGGTGGCGCCCTTCTCCAGCCGCTGCCGGCCGCCCAGGTCGACCAGCGCTTCGCGCTCGGAGATCACCTTGATCACGTATCCGGTCATCGGGTAGCGGGCGCCGACCTCCTGGGCCAGGTTGCGGCTGAGGTCGTCCAGCAGGAGCTCGTACGAATGGTATTCCTTGGGGTCCAGGGAGGCGGCGTGCAGCAGGATCGGTTCGCGGATCGAGCCGTCCTCGGTGTTCACCATGCGCAGGCGCACCTCGAGGTGGCCGGGGAAGCTGTCCTCGCGGCTCTGGCCGCCGAAGAACCCCTTCTTGATCTCCACCGTGTGGCCGATGCCGCCGGTGTAGGAGCCCACCAGGACGAAGGTGGCGCCCATCTGCTTGCCCAGCCTGGCGGCGGTGGCGTCGTCCACCAGGCCGCTCTGTTCGAGCTTGCCCTCCTTCAGGACGGCGTTGAGCTGGGACCGCTCGATCATCTGGAATTTCCCGGTGCGGAAGAAGGCCATGGTCACCCGCTGGTTGATCTGGTCTTCCAGCGCCGCCAGGCGCCCCGTGCCGATGCCGACCGCGCCCTGCTGGGGCTGGGGCTGGGGCTGGGGACGGTACTGGCCCGGGGCGGGCGCGCCGGGCCTGGGCACGTTGAAGGCGCCCCGGAGCGGCAGCACGGCGAGGGTGGGCGGGGCGTCCTCGGCCTGGGCCGCGCCCAGGCAGGCCGCGGCGGCAAGGGCCAGGGCGAAGGCGCGCAGGGTCGGAAGGCTCATCCGCTCACTCCAGATTGATTCATCTTACCTCAGACCGGGACGGCGCTTCGGGCCGAAGCCTCCACCAGGGCCAGCAGCTGCTCCAGGTCGGCCTCGGTGGTCAGGGGGTTGATCAGGGTCGTGCGCAGGTAGGTCCTGCCGCGCAGGACCGTCTTGACCAGGTGGAATGCGCCGGAACGGACGATGCTGTCGCGCAGCCGGGACTGCATCCCGTCCGGGTCGTCCATCCCGGCGGGCGCGTACCGGAAGCATACGATGTTGCCTTCGGGGGGCACCGCCAGCTCCCAGCCGGGGCGGGCCTCGATGGCGCGGGCGAAGCCGGCGGCAAGGTCCTGCATGCGCTCCACGAACCCGGCGAAGAAGTCCGTCCCCATCACCTTGAGGGCCACGTAGAGGTTGAGGCTGAGGAACCGCTTGGTGCACTCCAGGGTGCGCTGGCCGAGGTTGAACCACTCCTGGCGCGGGCCGCGGTCGAACAGGTAGGAGGCCTGCTGGCTGAAGGTCTCGTAGGAGTGCTCGCCGTCGCGGAACAGCACCGCGGTGGCGAGGGAGGGCACCATCAGCATCTTGTGCGCGTCGATCACCACGCTGTGGGCCCGCTCGATGCCCTTCAGGGCCGGGCGCAGACGGTCGGACACGGCCAGGGCCCCGCTGTGCGCGCCGTCCACGTGGAACCACAGGCCGCGGTCCTCGCAGAGGGAGGCGATGGCGCCCAGGTCGTCGATGGCGCCGGTGGCGGTGGAGCCGGCGGCGCCCACCACGGCCAGCACCGTGCGGCCCCGGGCGGCGGCCTTGTCCAGGGCGGCCTCCAGCAGGTCCAGGCGCATGCGGTAGCGCTCGTCGGTGGGGATCACGGTGACGTTGCGCGCGCCCAGCCCCATCACCTGGGCGGAGCGGCGGACCGAGTAGTGGGCCTGGTCGGAGACCATGATGCAGAGGTCCAGGGGGGCCTGGTAGCCCTCCTCCCAGACGTCGTAGGGCGTGATGCGCCTGGCGCGCGGCCAGCAGGGCGGTGAGGTTGCCGGCGCTGCCGCCGTGGGTGAAGATGCCGCCGGCCCTGGCCGGGTCGAACCCGACCCGCGCAGAGAGCCAGCGCACCAGGGACTGCTCCATGGCCACCGACACCGGGCCCATCTCGTAGATGGCGGTGCCGTTGTTCAGCAGGTCGGACACCGCTCCCAGCAGGGCCGTGAGGGGCAGCGGCGCCGCGCACTGGTGGCCCACGTAGCGGGGATGCTGGAGGTGGTGCGAGCCTTCCAGCACGGCGCGCACCAGGGCCAGCGGGTCCGCGCCGCCGGCGGCGCTGAAGTCGGCCGGCCAATCCGCGAGGGCGTCGTCGGGCTCGCGCCAGGGGAGCACGGGGCCCCGCCGCTCCTGGACGCCGGCCAGATGGTCGGCCAGGGCGTCCACCACCTGGTGCCCCAGGGCGCGGAAGGCCTGGGGATCGTAAGCCGCCTGGAAGGGATCGCCGGTATGTGCCATGGTTTGATCTTCTCACGGTAAGACCTTCGTTTTCCAGCATTTCACGCTGGGGCGAGGCGGGGCCGAACCTTGCGCGCCCTGCGGCCACTCTGCTGGGGAGGGCCCCATGCTCGTTCGAATCCTGGTGATCTGGATGACCTTCTTCGTGATGGGATTCGGCGACGTGCGCGGCAGCTTCGTCGGCATCTCCAAGGAAGTGTTCGGCATCTCCGCCGCCCAGGGCGGCCTGATCCCGCTCTGCGGGGCCCTCGCCTTCGGCCTGTTCGCCCTGCCCGCCGGCGTCTTCGCCACCCGCCATGGGCAAGAAGAACCTCATGCTGCTGGGGCTGCTCATCACCTCCCTCGGGCACCTGCTGCCCTGCTTCCTGATGCAGCGCTTCGGCCACCTGCTGCTGGCCATGTTGGTCGATCGGCGCGGGCATGACCTGCCTGCTGGTGGCGGGCAACCCGCTCCTGCGCGAGGTCACCGGGTCCCGGCCGGTACGCCCGCAACCTGACCTTCGCCCAGTTCATCAAGAGCCTGGGCTCCATCGCCGGGCCCTACCTGATCGCCTTCATCGTCAGCCTGGGCTTCAGCTGGCACGGGATCTTCCCGGTGTTCACCGTGCTCCCGCTGCTGGCCCTGGGCGCGTTGGCGGCGGTGCCGGTGCCGGACACGGTCCGGGAGCGCCCCGCCAGCCTGCGCGGCAGCCTGCGGCTGCTGCGGGCGCGCACCGTGCGGCTGAAGGTCGTGGGGATCTTCCTGTTCGTGGGCAGCGAGATGGGCATGAACACCCTGCTCGCCACGCACATGTGGCAGACCCACGGCATGAGCGTGGAGGTGGACGCCATCCGCTACGGCCAGGGCCTCTTCTGGCTGGCCCAGGGGGCCGGGCGGATGCTGGGCACGGTCGTCCTGAACTGGGCGGAGCCGCGCCGGTTCCTGCTGGGCTGCGCCCTGGCCGGACTGGCAGGGCTGGCCGGGCTGGTGTTCGGCGGCCGGGCCGTGGCCATCGCTTCGGTGGCGCTGTGCGGCGCCAGCTTCGCCAACATCTGGCCGACCCTCTTCGCCATCCTGCTGGAGCGCCGGCCGCACCTGCCTTCGGAGATCGGCGGCCTGGCGGTCATGGCCAACCTGGGCGGGGCCGTGCTGCCCCTGGGCATGGGCCTGGTCGCCGACCTCAGCGCGGTGCGCTGGTGCTTCCTGGTCCCCGCGGCGGCTTTCCTCTACCTGGCGGCCCTCGCCCTGCCCGGGCGGGTTCCCGCGCTAGAATGAGCGGATGGTCGCATCCGAGAGCGGTACCTGGTGGGTCTACATCCTGCGCTGCGGCGACGGGACCCTGTACACCGGCATCGCCCTGGACGTTCCGGCCCGCCTCGCCCAGCACCGGGCCGGCGCCGGCGCCCGCTACACCCGGGGCCGCGCGCCGCTGGAGCTGGTCTACCAGGAGCCATCCCCCAGCCGCTCATGCGCGACCCGCCGGGAGGCCGCCATCAAGCGCGGGTCGCGTGCGGAGAAGCTGGCGCTGATAGGAAGCGTGGGCCGTTAGGGCTGTCGCGGGGCCGTTGTTCCGGGTTGTCGCGCCGACCCACCCTTCCGTGAACGCCTTGGATCGTCCTCGGCGGCTGCGCCGCCTGCGGGCGGTCCAAGGGTTCACGCTTGGCTTCCCTCTGCGGTGGAATTGGGGTTCGCCTTCTGTCCTTGAAGGGGTGATCCGGGAACCGAAAGGTCCCTTTGCGAAGGGACGATCTGATGACTGCATGAGGCCGTCGGACCCTAAAGGCAGGATTAAAATTTCTGAACATTAGGCAATATGAAAAATATCCAATTTACTCGATTTTTTGGGAACCCAAAAACTGATCTGCACATTTCCAACATGCCGAGGACCTTTGAACAGGTGCCAATGGGTGCCCGCAAGGTTGCTTGCTGTCTATAACCATAATGGTGGAGGCATTTATGTCTGATGGGACCACTTTTAATTCAAAAGCTGTGGTTGGCACCACAGGTCTTCTCCTGCTTGTTGCTCCCTTTTGCTATGCACGGGCGAATGAGCAGCAACGCCCTTCTGCTTCCGTAGCGACGCCACCGGTGGCTGAACCCAAAGCCGCTATCTCCGCTGGGGAACCCATTCTTGAGGTTGACCCTGGTTCCGGTGCCGCGAGCCTGTATTTCCCTCTTGGTCCTGGCATTGGCCCCGGGGGAATGCGCTACACGCCGGCCCTTGTCGGCAGGATGGCTCCCCAGGTTGGCGAACACCCGAATTCCCGCGGCGGTGGTGATGGGATTGCCCTTCTGGCGGCATCCGGATTTGAACTATCGCCTGGTGTCCTGGATCTGCTGATTCCCGCAAACATGAGGGATCCGGTAGACCTGTCTCGGCTGGCCCGGTGGACATATCCGGATGGCAGCGGCGGCTGCACCACACCTTGGAACTGGCCGGAGAACCAGGATCCATGGGCCATCATGGCCACTTACGGGTATGGCCCAAGCATTGAGGTTGGGCAGATGCCCGGCGGTTACGATCGCATTCCGGCCCCATTCCTGGCCAGGGGCGACGCGGGCGAACGGGTGCTGGGCTGTGTCGAGGAAAGGCGGTTTCCCACCGTCACCGTATCCCCGCTAACGGGCAACCGGATGCCCGGGCCTTTGCAGATCCCTTCTTGCGTGTTCATCCGGCGAGGTGATGTTGGCTACGAGTATCGATTTGCTGGAACCTGGAAGAGCAAAGACCAAGAAAGTCTGTTTGGCCATTACCGCCTGGCTGCCATTCGTTCGCTCGATGGAGAAACGATAACCTTCAAATATGGCTCTAATGGGATTGACTTCATGGCCACCTCAGCCGACGAGAAGGTCATTGTCTCGCTGGAAGCCGTGGAGTCCGCCCGACCTGTCCTTTCCCTTTTTGACGCCACATTGACTATGGAAGGCAGCGCCCCCGTGGAGTCCTTTTGTGATCTGGGCCTCCGGCTATCGGTGACCCACCTGGCGGGCGAGTCTATTTCCCAGAAAGCTGTCATTAATGCGGTTTGTCCTTCCAACTGGTTGTCCTCCGGTCAAAGCCTCGCCGCGAGACTCGACTGCGCGCTGGGTGAGGACGGTTCCCCTGTCGATTCCATCCGCAGCCACTTGCAGGTGACGGGCATCGGGGGGCCTACGGACCCGCAATCCATCCTGTTCGACTACGGCAAGGCACCAGCGCTCGCCCATCCAGGGTCCGCGGGCACTCGAACGTTCGCGCCGACCGTTCTGCAAGGACTCACCTTCAACGGCACCCGGTTCCTGCTGAACTGGCGTGGATACCCCACTCCCAAGGCCGATTCCCCGGCGGCCGCCTGGGCCTTCGCCTTGGATTCCATCACCGAGCGGATGGGGGATGCAGTGGATGGCAGGGTCGTCTACCGGCGCGCTGCGGTCGAAGAGCCAACCCGGGCGGTGTTGAAAGATGGGGGCACGCTCACCGAGGAGGAAATTCCGACATACAGGCAAGCAAGGCACTTCTCTTCACTTGAAGGACCATGCCGGACCTATGTCCGAGACCGGTGGGCCTTCGGGCGATCCGTGGCCCGCGACCATGACAGCGAGCTTTCAAGCCCGGTTCCCTACCATGGCGAGCAGGATATTCCGACGTTCGTCCTGGATCCCAAGGCCCTTGACTTAATTCCCGTCAGCGGCCAGCTGACGAGGTGGATGAACCAGCGCGATCCATCCGACATCCACCGGTCTCCTTTCGGACTCAGAGGAGGAGGAGGGCGCGGCAGCAAGGGGGGTGGAGGTTGTGGATCATCCACCGGCACCGCGCCAAGCCGCGCGGAAGGCCCCAGCGGTGGCGGCAAGAGCACGGTTGGCATCCGCGCCTTCGACCGTGCCCATAGCCAGCCCCATGACAGCATCCGGGCAGCCAATGACCGTGGGCGTGAGAGCGCCGATTCAAGGGTGCAAGGCGCATTTCTGAACAGCGTGGGCCAAGCGACGGTGTTTGGCGCTGCGGGTGGAGCTCGAGCCACAGGGCCATGCGGGGCGGTGGGAGGAGCCATTGTTGCCGGTGTGGGAGCAATGGGCTCAGCCACTGTCAAAGAAGGGATCGCCCTGCGTGAGGCGTACTCACAGAACAAAGAGGACCATGCAGCCAATGAGAGGACCATTCGAAGGTGGGAGTCTTCCGGATGTGAAGGCGTTCCGCCTGAAATTCGATATGGCAGGTGATCCATGTCCAGGGGGTCTGAAGACATGATTGAAGGAAGTTTCCGTCCGGCTTTCGCATGGGTCCATACCCTTCTCGAGATTATCAATGATCAGCAAAGAGGCGATCTTGTTAATGGGCATCATAGCTGTGACCCAGGTTGAGAAACCATATTCACAATGGGTTGGGATATATCCGTGCACGTCTAGTACGAATTTTGTCTTGAACATGGCATGCGGAATTCTCATTATGCTTGGGATGTTTGAATTATTTTATAAAATTACAATTATGCTTTGTAAACGATTTAAAATTGAATTCAAAAAAATAACAGAAAATGAGGAAGTTAAATATCCTGGCATAGATCATTGGTTGCGTTTGGCCGGCGTTCAGAGAACCAGTCTGTTGGTCGCGATATTCATGACACCTATCTTCGTTCGATGGGCGCGGATTAATATATGTTATGACCATACTTCTACTATAAAAGTCGCAATCAATGACTTCATGCTAACCCTTGGATTAAGTCAGGTCATTTCCTTGAACACCTATTGGCTCTTGAAACCATTCAGAAAAAGAACACCCGGATGACCCTCCTATCGGACTTCCCCTGTCCACCCCGGCAGCATCCCGCAATCTAAACGCAACCTATCCCCTACAATTTCATACGTTCCGCAGGGTCGCGCCAGCGACCCATAGGAACGGACAGGGCGAAAGACCGGGACCCGCCCCCCTCTCACTCCACCGGTGTCCCCGAATAGATCCAGTTGAACGCCGCCGGAATGGCCAGCAGCGCCCCCTGCACGTGGGTGATGCGGTCCTCGGGGGTGCCCAGGGGCAGGAAGGCCAGGAACTTGTCCGGGTCGCCGCCGGCGCGGCGGATCTCCGCGCCCAGGCCGGCCATGGCCTGGAAGGTGTTCTGGATGGAGACGTCCTTGTCCGCCGCGCTCTGGGCGAACAGGATCGGCCGGGTCGGCCGCCATCCGCCGCACAGGTCGTTCTCCTCGAGGATCCTGCGCATGACGCTGGTGGCGAAGCCGGGCTCATCCAGTTCCCGGGCGACCCAGGACGGGTTCAGGATCGAGCGCAGCACCACGGCGTCCCCCGGCACGCCCAGGCGTGCCCCGATGAGCGCGTCCACCCTCAGCCCGTCGGTGCAGCCGGCCACCCACTGCAGCAGGTTGCCGTCGTCGCCCTGCGCCAGGAGCGCCGGGGCCAGGATCTCCCGGGGGTCCATCAGGTCGCCGTAGACCTCCTGGTAGCCCAGGATCACGTAGGGCAGGTAGAAGCAATGGGCGAAGGGCGTCACCGGGTCGATGATGCTCCTGCGGGTGGTGCCGGAGAGGTCGAAGGGGCCCGCCATGCAGGCCGCCCCCTTGAGGCTGAACCGGTCCCCGTAGTCGCCGGGATGGGTTTCCATCTCCCTGACCGCCGCCAGCGCCGTGTACGCCCCCTCCGAGTAGCCCATGAGGTAGAGCCGGCCGTCCCACCCGTAGCGGCGCTGGGCCAGGTAGGGGTCGTCCTCCGGCAGCCGCCAGAGGGCGGGCAGGGCGTCCAGGGTGGAATAGGCCAGCGACTTGCCGTGGCAGAACGGATGGAAGGCCCGGGAATCGCCGCCCATCCCCGGCTGGTCGGGCATGGCCACGGCGAACCCGTAGTAGGCCGCCGCCGCCGCGCCCAGCACCCATTCGTGCCCGCCGTACTGGGACGGCACCTGGACCTTCTCCAGCATGGTGGCGTGGGTGTAGAGCACCAGCGGCAGCCGCCGGGACCGCCCCAGGAGCCGCCAGGCGGGCGGGAAGAACACCCGCCCGGTCTCCTCTACCCGGACGCAGCGCTGCCGGCCGCCCGCGTCCAGCAGGGGTTCGCCGGCGCGGTCGTAGAGCGGCTTGCGCGCGGAATAGCTGATCAGCGCCGTGTGCACCACCCAGTCGGGCAGGTCCCGCCCGATCCAGCGTTCCATGTATTCCAGGCACTGCCCGAAATTCGACCAGAAGGCCGGGTCGCCCGCGCGCGTCGCCAGGGCAGGGCGCGGCGGGGCCGGGGCCTGGGCCTGGGCCTGGGCCGGGGCAGGGCCGGTCAGGGCCAGGGTCAGGGCAATGGTCCGGAGTGTTCGTCGGAACTGGATCATGGTCGCCTCTGCTGAAAATGCGACCCAGTATCGCCGGGTGCGCGGGCATGTCGGAAAAAGTTTTGTGCGGTCACAATGGTCATGAAAAGGACACCCCAAATCCATGAGTGAAGAGGACCTGATCGCCCGGGCAGCCGGCGGCGACTCCGATGCGTTCGGGGCCCTGGTCACGCCGCATCTGGGTCTGTTCTTCAACGGGATCCTGCGCATCCTGGGCAACCGGGCGGACGCCCAGGACGCGCTCCAGGAAGCGCTCCTGGGCATTTTCAAGGACCTGCCCACGTTCCAGGCCCGCAGCCGTTTCAGCAGCTGGGCCTACAAGGTCTGCATCAACGCCGCGCTGATGTTCCGGCGCAGCGCCGCGCGGATCCGGGAGGACTCCATGGACGCCATGACCGGACTGGGCGCGTTCGACGAAGGCGGGCACCACCTGGACACCCGCGCCGAGCTGGAGTGGAGCGTGGCGGCCGAGGCGCTGGACGTCGCCGAACGGCACCAGCTGCGCGAATGCATGCTTCAGGCGCTCGCCGCGCTGCCCGACGCCCTGCGGGTGGTGTTCGTGCTCAAGGACCTGGAAGACTGGTCCACCGAAGCCATCGCGGCCAGGCTCGACCAGGCCGCCCCCACCGTGCGCCAGCGTTTGCACCGGGCCCGGGTCCAGGTCCAGGACCGGCTGCGCGCCCACCTTCAAGGGAGGCCCTCATGAAACTCCTGCCCTCCTGCCGGGAAGTCCGCGAACGGCTCACCGATTACACCGAAGGCACCCTCTCCTTCCGGGAGCGGGTCTCCCTGCGCATGCATCTGCTGATCTGCTCGGCCTGCACGGCCTTCTACCGCGGCCTGCGCGCCCTGCCGGGGGTGGCCCGGTTCCTGCTGGAGCCCGAGCAGCCGCCTCCGGCCGAAGCCTCCCAGGCCCTGTCGGGCGCCCTGCGCCGGATCGCCGGCCACGACCATTAGATTTTTTCTTAGCCGGATAGGCAAAAAGCGCTAGGATTCAGGTCCCAACCCGGAGGAATCCATGTTGCGCGCTTCCCTCGCCTTCGCCCTTGCCGCCCTGCCCCTGCTGTCGGGGCAGCCCCTCGCCTACCAGGACGGCGCCACCCGCCTCGCCGGCTACGTGGCCCGCCCCGGGACCGTGAACGGGACCGTGCCCGGCGTGCTGGTCATCCACCAGTGGATGGGCGTCACCGGCCACGAGCGCATGGTGGCGGACAAGCTGGCCGACCTGGGCTACATCGCCGTGGCCGCCGACATCTACGGCGAGGGTATCCGGCCCAGGGACACCAAGGAGGCCGCGGCCACGGCCGGGATCTACAAGACCGACCGGGCGCTCTACCGCCAGCGCGTGCGCGCGGGCCTGGCCGCCCTCAAGGCCCAGGCTGGGGTGGATCCCTCCCGGGTGGCGGTGATCGGCTTCTGCTTCGGCGGCATGGGGGCGCTGGATGCCGCCCGGGCCGGCCTGCCGGTGGCCGGGGTGGTCACCTTCCACGGCGACCTGACCGTCGACCCGGATCCCGCGGCCCACCCCATCAAGGCCAAGGTGCTGGTCTGCCACGGCGCCGACGACCCCAACGTGCCGCCCAAGGCGGTGGCGGCCTTCGAAGATGAAATGCGCCAGGACAAGGCTGATTACACCTTCATCGCCTATGGCGGCGCGGTGCATTCCTTCACCCAGAAAGAGGCCGGGAACGACCCCTCCAAGGGGTTCGCCTACCAGGAGGCCGCGGCCCAGCGCAGCTGGCAGCACATGAAGGACTTCTTTTCCATCATTTTCTGACCGGAACCGTCGCCAGGCCCGGCGAGGATTGCGCAAACCCTTGGCTTGCCCAATATTGGAATATGCGTAGACTGGCAGCGGTCAAACCAGACTTTTGACAAGGATGCACTATGAGAATGGCGGCGCTGACTGTGCTTATCGTGGTGGCGGCGTGGGCCCTTGCCTATTTCAGGAGCCGGCTGCTGGTGTGGACCGCGGCCGCGGCCGCGGCGCTCGGTTCCTTCCAGGGGCTGGCCGCGGGTTCCGGCGAGCCCTGGTCCGCCGGCGCGGCCTGGGGCCTGTGGGGCGTCTTCGCGGCCGCGGCCATCGCCCTCAACCTGCCGCCCCTGCGCCGGGCCCTGGTCATGCGGCCCCTGTTCGGCCTGCTGCGCGGCAAGCTCCCGCCCCTGTCCCGCACCGAACGGGAGGCGCTGGAAGCCGGCACGGTCTGGTGGGACGGCGAACTGTTCAGCGGCGCGCCCGACTGGAGCAAGCTGCTGGCCCAGCCCCGGCCGGCCCTGACCCCGGAGGAGCAGGCCTTCCTGGACGGCCCCGTCGAGGAGCTGTGCGGCATGCTGGACGACTGGCAGATCGTCGAGGAGCTCCACGACCTGCCGCCGGAAGTGTGGCAGTTCCTCAAGGACAAGGGCTTCCTGGGGATGATCATCCCCAAGCAGTACGGCGGCCTGGGCTTTTCCGCCCTGGCCCACTCCCAGGTGATCATCAAGGTCGCCAGCCGCAGCGTCACCGCCGTGGTGACGGTCATGGTGCCCAATTCCCTGGGGCCGGCCGAACTGCTGAACCACTACGGCACCGAGGAGCAGAAGGACCACTACCTGCCGCGCCTGGCCAAGGGCCTGGAGATCCCCTGCTTCGCCCTCACCGGCCCCGAGGCCGGCAGCGACGCCGCCTCCATGCCCGACACCGGCGTGGTCTGCCGGGGCACCTTCGAGGGCCGGGAGATCATCGGCATCCGGCTCAACTGGGAGAAGCGCTACATCACCCTGGGCCCGGTGGCCACGCTGCTGGGCCTCTCCTTCAAGCTGCACGGACCCCGACCGCCTGCTGCGCGCAGGGCGGCGAGGGCATCACCCTGGCCCTGATCCCCACCAGCACCGCCCGGCATCTCCATCGGCTCCCGGCACAACGCCCTGGGCATCCCCTTCCATGGTGGGGCCCAACTGGGGCAAGGACGTGTTCATCCCCCTGGACTGGATCATCGGCGGCGCCGCCGAAGCCGGCAACGGCTGGAAGATGCTCATGGAATGCCTGGCCGCGGGCCGCTCCATCTCCCTGCCGGCGCTGAGCACCGGCGGCGGCAAGCTGGTCTCCCAGGCCGCGGGCGCCTATGCCCGGGTGCGCCGCCAGTTCAAGCTGCCCATCGGCAAGTTCGAAGGGGTGGAGGAGGCCCTGGCCCGGATCGCCGGCCACACCTACCTCATGGACGCCGCCCGCACCCTCACCTGCGGCGCCGTGGACCAGGGCGAGCGGCCCTCGGTCATCTCGGCCATCGTCAAGTACCAGTGCACCGAGCGCATGCGCACTGATCCTCAACGACGGCATGGACATCGTGGGCGGCAGCGGCATCTGCCTGGGCCCGCGCAACCTGTTCGGCCGCACCTACCAGGCCCTGCCCATCAGCATCACGGTGGAAGGCGCCAACATCCTCACCCGCACCCTGATCATCTTCGGCCAGGGCGTCATCCGCTGCCATCCCTTCGTCCTGAACGAGATGCGGGCCATGGGCGACCCCGACCGGCGCCAGGGCCTGCGTGGACTTCGACCGGCACCTCGGCGCCCACGTCGCCTTCGGCCTGTCCACCGCGGCCCGGGCCCTGTTCCACGGGCTGACCGGCGGCCGCCTGGCCCGGGCCCCGGGCGGGCCGGCCCGCCGCTACTACCAGGCAGGTCACCCGCTTCTCCGCCGCCTTCGCCCTCACCGCGGACGTCGCCCTGCTGACCCTGGGCGGCGGCCTGAAGCGCAAGGAGAAGCTCTCCGGCCGGATGGCCGACATCCTCAGCCACCTCTACCTGGTCTCCGCCGCGCTCAAGCAGTTCGAGGACCAGGGCCGGCCCGCCGGCGACCTGCCGCTGCTGCGCTGGTCCTGCGAAACCAGCCTGCTGAAGATCCAGGAAAGCTTCGACGGCCTGTTCCGCAACCTGCCCAGCCGCCCCGCGGCTTGGCTGCTGCGGCGCCTGGTGTTCCCCGCCGGGCCGGCGCCTCAGCGGGCCCGAGCGACCGCCTGGGCCACCAGGTCGCGGCGCTCCTGCTGGAGCCCTCCGCCGCCCGCGACCGCCTGACCGCCGGCATCTTCCTGCCCATGGACGCCCGCGAGCCGCTGAGGCGCATGGAGGAGACCCTGCCAAGGTGATCGCCGCCGAACCGGTGGAGAAGAAGCTGTGGGCCGGCGTGGCCGCCAAGGCGATCCGAGCCGGCTCCGACGGGCAGATGCTGGCCGACGGGCTCAATGCCGGGCGTCATCACCGCCGAGGAGGGCACGCATCCTCCGGGAGGCCCTGGAGGCCCGCCGGGAGGCGGTCAAGGTGGACGATTTCCCCCAGGTGCGCCAGCCGCGCGCCAAGGAGTGAGCCATGGCAGATGAAGCGGCCAGCCTCGGCGGCCGGCCCGTCTACTTCGTCGACGGCGCCCGGACCCCGTTCCTGAAGGCGCGGGGCACGCCCGGGCCCGTTCAGCGCCGCGGACCTGGCGGTGGCGGCCGGCAAGGCGCTGCTGGCACGCCAGCCGTTCGAGCCGGGCGACCTGGACGAGGTGGTGCTCGGCTGCATCATCCCCGGCCCGGACGAGGCCAACATCGCCCGCATCGTCGCCCTGCGCCTGGGCTGCGGCAAGGCCATGCCGGCCTGGACCGTGCAGCGCAACTGCGGCTCCGGCATGCAGGCCATCGCCTGCGCCGCCCAGGACATCGCCCAGGGCCGGGCCGACCTGGTGCTGGCCGGGGGCACCGAGGCCATGAGCCGATGCCCGGTGCTGCTGGGCGACCCCATGGTGAAGCTGCTGGCGGACCTGGCCAGGGGCCGCTCGGCCTGGGCCAAGCTGCGGGTGCTGGGCCGCCTCCGGCCATCCCACTTCGTCCCGGTGGTCAGCCTGCTGCGCGGCCTCACCGACCCCATCAGCGGGCTCAACATGGGCCAGACCGCCGAAGGCCTCGCCAGCCGGTTCGGCATCTCCCGCGAGCGCATGGACGGCTTCGCCCTGCGCAGCCACCAGCGCCTGGCGCGGGCCCAGGACGGCGGCCGGCTGGAGGAGATCGCGCCCATGGCCGGGCCCGACGGCACCCTGTATGACCGGGACGAAGGCCTGCGCCGGGACGCCGACGCCGCCGCCCTGGCCAGGCTGAAGCCGGCCTTCGAGCCGCCCCACGGCCTGGTCACCGCCGGCAACAGCGCCCAGATCACCGATGGCGCCGCCTGCCTGCTCCTGGCCAGCGCCGACGCCGTGCGCAAATACGGCCTGAACGGTGCTGGGCCGGCTGGAGGACTGCCAGTGGGCCGGGCTGGAGCCCAGCCAGATGGGGCTGGGCCCGGTGCACGCCATGGCCCCGATCATGCGCGCGCAACGGCCTCGCCGGCGCCGACGTGGACTACTGGGAGATCAACGAGGCCTTCGCCGTCCAGGTGCTGGCCTGCGCCGAGGCCTGGCGGGATGCCGGCCTACTGCGCGGCAGGAGCTGGGCCTGGAGGCCCCGTTCGCGCCCATCGACCCGGACCGGCTCAACGTGGATGGCGGCGCGCGTGGCCCTGGGCCACCCCGTGGGCTGCAGCGGCACCCGGATCGTCCTGCACCTGCTGCACGTGCTCAGGCGCAACGGCGCCCGCCTGGGCATGGCCAGCCTGTGCATCGGCGGCGGCCAGGGCGGGGCCATGCTGATCAGGAGCCTAGACGGGCTCGGAGGGAACGGTCATGGCTGAAGCGGTGGAAGCCCGCCACTGGCGGCTGGACCAGGACGCGGCCGGGGTCCTGTGGCTCACCCTGGACCGCGCGGAGAGCGGCGTCAACGCCCTCTCTTCGGAAGTGATGGGCGAGCTGGAGCGGCTGCTGCCGGTCATCGCCAAAAGCGGCGCCCAGGGAGGCGTCAAGGGCCTGGTGCTCCGCTCCGGCAAGCCCGGCGGCTTCATCGCCGGGGCCGACGTCACCGAATTCTCCGCCCTCAACGGCAGCGCCGAAGCCTTGGCGCACATCCAGCGCGGCCAGGAGATCTTCCGCCAGCTGGAGCTGCTGCCCATGCCCACCGTCGCCATGATCCACGGTTTCTGCCTGGGCGGCGGGCTGGAACTGGCCCTGGCCTGCCGCAGCCGGATCGCCTCCGACGCGCCCGAGACCAGGCTGGGCCTGCCCGAGGTGATGCTCGGCATCCATCCCGGGTTCGGCGGCACCGTGCGCCTCACGGCCCTGCTGGGGCCGGCCGCGGCCATGGACCTGATGCTCACCGGCCGGACCGTCCCGGCCCGCGCCGCCCGGAAGCTGGGCCTGGTGGACGCCGTGGTGCCGGAGCGGCACCTGGCCAGGGCGGCCGCCGCCGCCGTGCTGCGGCCCCGGCCGGCGCGCCGGCCGTCCCTGCTCCGGCGCCTGCCCGGGGTCTGGCCGCTGAAGCCGGCCATGGCCTGGATGCTGCGCCGCAAGGTGGCCGGGCGCGCGGCGCGGGAGCACTACCCGGCGCCCCATGCCCTCATCGACCTGTGGTCCCGCTACGGCGGCAACGCGGACGCCATGTACCGGGCCGAGGCGCGCTCCGTGGCCGAACTGGTCACCGGCGCCACCGCGCGCAACCTGGTGCGGGTCTTCCAGCTCCAGGAGCGGCTCAAGGCCCTGGCCAGGACCGGCGCCGAGCCGGTCCGGTTCGTGCACGTGGCGGGCGGCGGCGCCATGGGCGGCGATATCGCCGCCTGGTGCGCGCTGCAGGGCATGCTGGTGACCGTGCAGGACGTGGATGCCGGACGCCTGGCCAAGGTGGTGAAGCGGGCCGCGGAGCTGTACCGGCGCAAGCTCAAGGACCCCCGCCTGGTCCAGTCCGCCCTGGACCGGCTGGTGCCGGACCCGGGCGGCGCGGGCGCGGCCCGGGCCGACCTGGTGATCGAAGCCGTCTTCGAGGACGCAGGTGGCCAAGCAGGCCCTGTACCGGGAACCTCGAGCCGCGCATGAAGCCGGGCGCCATCCTCGCCACCAACACCTCCAGCATCCCGCTGGAGCGGCTGGCGGTGGTGCTGGCGCGGCCGGAGCGGCTGGTCGGGCTGCATTTCTTCAACCCGGTGCCCAAGATGCAGCTGGTGGAGGTGGTCAGCATGGCCGGGACCGCCCGGGACGCCCTGGACCGGGCCACCGCCTTCGTCGGCGCGATCCGGCGGCTGCCCCTGCCGGTGAAGAGTTCCCCGGGATTCCTGGTGAACCGCATCCTCATGCCCTACCTCATGGAGGCCCTCACCCTGGTGGGCGAAGGGGTGAGCCCGCAGGAGATCGACCGGGCCGCGCTGGCCTTCGGCATGCCCATGGGCCCCGTCCTCCTGGCCGACACGGTCGGATTGGATGTCTGCCTGTCGGTGGCGCGCATCCTGGGCGCCGCCTTCGGCGGCGCGGTGCCGGCGCGCCTGGAGCAGATGGTGGCCGACGGCCACCTGGGGCGAAAGACCGGGCAGGGCTTCTACCGCTACCGCAACGGCCGGCCGGAGATCCCCAAGGGCCCTCCCCCCATGGGCGACGCCATCGAGCAGCGCCTCATGATGCGCCTGCTCAACGAGGCCGTGGCCTGCCTGCGCGAGGGGGTGACCCTGGACGAGGACCTGCTGGATGCCGGGGTGATCTTCGGCACCGGCTTCGCGCCCTTCCGGGGCGGCCCGCTGCACCACAACCGGGAGGAGGGGATCAGCCGCCAGGAGGGGCAGCTGAAATCCCTCGAGTCCCAGTACGGCACCCGGTTCGCCCCGGATCCGGGGTGGGCCTCGCTCTGAATGGACGGTGGCGCCCGTCGCGCCTGGCGGTCGGCTTCGGGTTCCGGGCTTATGCGCCGACCCACCGGTGCGTGAGAGCCTTGCCGCATGCTCGTCGGCTTCGCCTCCTGCGCGTGCGCCAAGGTCTCACGCTGTCCTTCCCCGCCTGGGGTGGGGGTTCCTTCGGTTGGCGGCATGGGGCGGGGAGGCGGCTCCCGGGAATGCCCAGGGTCCCAAGAGGGTTTTTGATTTTTGTTCATCGAAACGAAGACGAATCGACTCGGCCCTGGGGGGAAGGAGCAGCGTGATCGCTTGGCCCCCCCGGAGCGGAGCGAGGAGGGGCCAAGCGGATCACGCGCCGGTGGGTCGGCGCAAGGACCCGGAACCCGAAGCCGACCGCAAGGCACGACGGGCGGGACTACGGACGTCGCAGCAGGACTAATTGACCAGCTGGAAGTTGCCGTTGACCACTTGCACGACCTTGTAGCTCTTGATGGCGTCGCGGTCGGGGGTGAAGGTGATGTTGCCGGCCATCCCCTTGAAATCCCTGGTGGCGGCCAGGGCGTCGCGGACGGCGTTCCGGTCGGCGGAGCCGGCCCGCTTGATGGCGTCGGCCAGGATGTAGACGCAATCATAGGCCAGGGCCGAGGCGAAGTTGGGGCTGTTGCCGAACTTCTTCTCGAAGGTGGTGGCGAACGCATGGATGCGCGGGTCCGGATCCTTGGCGAAGAACATCACGTTGGTGTAGAGGCCGTTCACCGAGCTGCCGCCGAGCTGGATCAGCTGCGGCGAGTAGAGGGGGGCGGAGCCCATGACCGGAATGTTCCATCCCAGCTTTTCCCGCTGCTGGCTGATCATGGCGCCGTCGTTGTACATGGTCGCCAGGAACAGGGCGTCGGGCTTGGCCTGCTTGAGCTTGGCGAGGACCGCGGTGAAGTCCTTTTCGCCCTGGAAGAAGGACTCGCTGGCGACGATCCTGCCGCCGCGCTTCTCGAAGTTCTCCCGGAAGAACTTCTGGGTGTCCATGCCCCAGTCATTGTTGATGTACAGCAGGGCGATGGTCTTGATCTTCAGCTTGTCCACCGCCAGGGCCGCCATGACGGGCTGCTCCCAGGTACTGGGTGCCGGCGACGCTGAAGCTCCACCTGGAGCCGGAGGCGAACTTGGTATGGCTGGCCGTGGGCGAAAGCTGGATCATCCCGGCCTTGTTGTAGATGGGTTGGGCGGCCATGCAGCAGGTCGAGGTGAAATCGCCGATCTCGGCGAGCATGGTCGGGTCGGAGGTGAACTTCTGGGCCAGGGTGGCGGATTCCTTGGGATCGCCCCGGGAGTCGCCGACGCTGAGCACGAATTTCTTGCCCAGCACGCCGCCGTTGGCGTTGATCTCGTCGATGGCCATCTCCACCGAATGCCTGAAGTTGTTCCCATATTCGGCGTAGTCCCCGGTGATGGGGGCCGACAGGGCGATATTGAGCGTGGGCGAATCCGCCGAAGCGGCAAGCCCGCCGCTGGCCAACAGAACCGCGCCGATGACTGCAGTCAACCCGCTCTTCATGAGGACCTCCCTGTTTTCTTAAAGGGTGGCCCACAATCGGGGGACTGGCGATGTTTTATTTTTCTGCTAAGTCATCAATCCGAAATAGGTCAGCGGCGCGTCCGAATCGTTCACCAGTCCGTGGCTGTGCCCGGCCTTGCACAGGAACAGGTCCCCGGCCGCCACCGGGAACGATTGCCCGTCCAGCACGCCCCGGCCTCGGCCTTCCAGGATGAGGTAGATCTCCTCGGTTTCGGGGTGGGGGTGCTCGCCGACGCTGGATCCGGGCTCGAGCACGGTACGGCCGGCCGCGAGCACGCCGGCCATGTCGCCCTTCGCAAGGTATTGCGCGCCCCGGGCCGGGCCGGTGCCGCCGCGGATGTCCTGCTTGGGGGTGAAGGTGAGGGTTTCGAGGGTGCGGATCATCGGACGCTCCGGGGTGCGGAGAGTATACCCGGTCACCAGGCCGGCTTGCCTGGACCTTCGGTGTAGGAAAGCTTGATGTCCAGGGGCGCTTCCTTGTCCTCGACGATCTCCGGGGTGAGGAAGAACATCAGGTCCTCGGTGGTCTTGGTCTTGTCGTCGGACTTGAACAGATTGCCCAGCAAGGGCAGCCTGGACAGGAAGGGCACCCCGTTCTTCTGGTCGGTGGTGATCTCCCGCTTGATGCCGCCCAGGACGATCACGTCGCCCTTCACCGCGCGGACCGTGGCCTGCTCTTCGATGGTGTTGATGATGGGGTAATCGATCTGGTTGACGGTGGTGAATCCGGTCAGGTTGGTGACCTGGGGGTAGATGCTCAGGACCATGTCGTCATCCAGGCCCACCTGGACCCCCACCTGCAGGTAGAGCCCCAGCTTGGTCTCTATGGTCTTGTAGATCGCCTGGCCGGAGGGGTCCCGGCTGTCGATGGTGGGCAACATGTATTTGGTGCCGCTGAGGATGAAGCTTTTTTCGCCGTCCAGCACCAGCAGCGTGGGGTTGGCGAGGGTCTTGGATTCACCGGACTGTTCCATGGCGTTCAGGGTGGCGTTCAGGCTGACCACGGAATGGGTGAACTTGCCCACGGTGAGGCCGGTGCCCTGGGGCACCGCGCCGGAGGCGCCGGCCGGGGTGGTCGAGGGCACGCTGGGGTTGGCCATTTCCGTGGCCGCCAGGTTCAGGCTTTGCATCCAGCTGACGCCCAGGTTCCTGGCGGCGTTCTGGGTCATCTGGACCACGCGGATGTTCACCCGCACCTGGGCGCGCGGGGCGTCGAACTTGCGGGCCAGGGTCAGGGCCCGGTTCACCAGGTCCGGAGAGCCCGAGAACACCACGTCGTGGGTATGGAAGTTCTTGTCGGTGGCGGACAGCGTCTTGATGCCCGAGTCGCTGTTGACCCCGCCCACGCTCTCCACCGCCGGCGTGAGGAATTCCGGGCCGGTGGCGACCTTGAACTCCGCGTCGGGGAAAATGCCCTTCATGGTCTCCACCATGGTGGAGGCGGCGATGCGCCGGCAGCGGTAGGTGGCCTCGACCACCTTGTCGTCGGGCTTGGGAAAGCGCAGCTTCAGGTCGATGGGCAGGCCCACGTAATAGCCGTCCTCGTTCTTCACGTAGTCCAGGTCGGCGGCCCTGAGGATGGCCCGGAAGGCCTTTTCCGTATCGAAATTGGTGAAGTAGACGTCCACCAGGGTGGGCGCCCGGTCCAGCATGGTCACGGTGAGGTGGGCGCGCTTGGCGAACTCCCAGATGAGGGTTTCGGCGTCCTGGCGGTAGGCCTCCAGGGTCCAGTGCGGATCCTTGGGCTGGTCCGCCGAGGCTGGCGCCAGGGTCCCGGCCCAGGGCGCCGCATCCGGTTTATGGTCGCCCGGAGCTGAAGGCTGGGCCACGTCAAGCTTGATGGACGGCGGAGCGGGGCTCGGATCCTGTTGGACGGGCGCGGGGGCGGGATTCGGCTCATCGCCCGCCAGGGGCAGGGCGGCGCAGGAAACCAGCAGGCACAGGCAGCGGAACAAACGCATGGATAACATCCTCGGCGTCACCTGAACCCCTTCGGATCAGGCGTGGACGGTTGGGGCAGGACTTGGCAGAAGAAATAGGCAGATAAACCCTCACCCTCCAGGATTGGGGTCATGGCTGGGCGAACCAAGTTGATGGCTCAAAAGTTAGGAAGGAAAGTCCGATCGTCAATGAATATTTTGTAAATATAGGTCAAGGTGTGCACATCAACATGATTGAATTTCAAGTCAGGACGGGGCTCAGGAACGGCCAGGCCATCGCCAGCGCGGCGTCTGCGCGAAACCCCCGTCCCCGCTGGATCCGCATCGGCGCGAAGCGAACCGGTCGCGCGCCGCTGCGGAAAAGAAGTGGGCCGGGGGTTGCTTGCGGAGAAATATCAGTTAGTTTTCAGGCATGAACGGGGACTTCATCGATCCGCCCGATTCCTTGCGCCTGCCGCTGGAATCCGTGAGTCCGATCGTGGATCTCTGCTTTCCCATCGTCGAGGGGCGGTCCCTCGAGGTGGATCATGGCCACGCCCTCTACCTGGCCCTGGCCGCGCGCTGCGCGAACCTGGGGCGCATCCCCGGCCTGGGCGTCCACGCGGTGCGCGGCACCCTCGGCGGGCAGAAGGGGGAGCTGGTCCTGGTGCGCGAATCCGAAGTGAGGCTGCGCATCCCCGCGGGCTCGGCGGCCCTGCTGAAGGACCTGGCCGGGGCGGACCTGGCGGTGGCCGGTCGCGCCATCCGGCTGGGCGAGCCGCACAGCCACACCCTCATCCCGGTCCCCGCGCTGTGGGCGCGCACCGTCACCATCCATTTCCGCGATCTCTCCGTGGGCGCGGCCCAGGCCCAGCTGGCCTTCCGCCTCGCCTGCGAGTGCCCCTGGGGCGCCTTCAGGATCCTGCGCCCGCGCACCATCCGCTTCGAAGGCCGGCAGCTGCTGGGCTTCGAACTGGCGGTGCGCAACCTCGCCCCGGGCGCCAGCCTGCAGCTCCAGCGCCAGGGCTTCGGCGGCCGGCGCGCGCTGGGCTGCGGGCTGTTCGTGCCCTTCACCGCGCTGGCGCCCAGCAAGGCGAAGCTAGCATAATCGGCCCACCAGCGCGGCCACCGCGGTCTCCACCCGCAGGATGCGCGCGCCCAGGTGCACCGGCCGGCAGCCGCTGCGGCCGAGCAGGTCGATCTCGGCGTGGATGAAGCCGCCTTCAGGGCCGATCACCAGGGTCAGCGGGCCCTGGACCGATCGGGGGCAGGGGGTGGCGCTTCCGGGGTGGGCCAGCAGCGCGGTGGTGCCCTGGAGCAGGGCGGGCAGTTCGTCCTCGGCGAAGGGGCGCAGCAGGCGGCGCAGGTGCAGTTCCGGCAGCAGCGTGTCCGCGCGCCTGCTCCAGGCCGAGGATGCGCTGGAGCAGGAGGTTGTCCTCCGCGAGGCGCGGGCTGCTGCCAGTAGCTCTTCTCCACCTTCCAGGCGTTCACCAGGTAGATGCGCGCCGCGCCCAGGCTGGTGGCGGCGGCCAGCACGCGGTTGAGCACCTTGGGCCGGGGCAGGGCCAGCACCAGGGTGAGCGGCAGCTTCGGGCGGCGGCTGCCGGTCCAGGGCCACCTCCAGTTCCAGCGCCTCGGCGTCCAGCCGGGTCACCCGGCCCCGGCCCATGGCGCCGCCCAGCAGCCCCACCGTCAGCTCGTCCCCGGGCGCGGCCCGGTGCACCTCGGTGACGTGGCGCAGGCGCCGCCCGCTGAGCCGGGCCCGGCCCGGCATCAAGGAAATCCTCTTCCCGCAGGATCACAAGGTTCATGGGCGGCCGGTCTCCTGGCGCCATGATAGGCCGCCCGGGCCAACCCTGATAAGCTGGATGGTCATTGTGCTGGAGACTCGCGTGAAAATACTCATCCTGGGCGTGAACGGATTCGTGGGTTCCCATCTGGTCGAGCGCGTCCTGCGGGAGACCTCCTGGGAAGTCTATGGGATGGACCTGGGCAGCCACAAGGTGGCCGAATTCCTGGACAACCCGCGCTTCCACTTCGTGGAGGGCGACATCTCCATCAGCAAGGAATGGATCGAATACCACGTCAAGAAGTGCGACGTGGTGCTGCCCCTGGTCGCCATCGCCACCCCCAAGGTCTACGTCACCGACCCGCTCCGGGTGTTCGAGCTGGATTTCGAGGAGAACCTGCGGATCATCCGCCAGTGCGTGAAATACAAGAAGCGGGTGATCTTCCCCAGCACCTCCGAAGTCTACGGCATGTGCCCGGACACCGAATTCGACGAGGAGACCTCCACCCTGGTCACCGGCCCCATCCCCATGCAGCGCTGGATCTACAGCACCTCCAAGCAGCTGCTGGACCGGGTCATCTGGGGCTACGGCTTCCGCGACGGCCTGCGCTTCACCCTGGTGCGCCCCTTCAACTGGATGGGGCCCAAGCTGGACAGCCTGAACACCGCCAAGGAGGGCTCCTCCCGGCTGGTGACCCAGTTCGCCTGGAACCTGTTCAACGGCGAGCCGCTCAAGCTGGTGGACGGCGGCAGCCAGCGGCGCTGCTTCTGCGACGTGGACGACGCCATGGACGGGCTGATGGCCGTGCTGCGCAACGAGGGCGGCAAGGCCGACGGCAGGATCTTCAACATCGGCAACCCCGGCAATGACCACAGCGTCAAGGAGATCGCCGAGATGATGGTGGAGATCTGGAAGGACCACCCGTTCCGCCTGGAGCGCGGCACCCCGCTCTCCGAGATCGTCGAGGAATCCAGCGGCACCTTCTACGGCAAGGGCTACCAGGACGTGCTGGTGCGCACCCCGAGCATCCGGCGCATGGAGGAGACCTTCGGCTTCAAGCCGAAGGTCGGCATCCGGGAGGCCCTGCGCAAGTCCCTGGACTTCTTCGTCGAGGAGCACAAGGCCATGGAAAGGATCGTCGAGACCGAATGACCCGCAAGGAACGCTGGCAACTCCTCTCATTCTGGTTCTTCCTGGGGCTGCTTCCGCTCTTCATGCGGCCCCTGTGGGAGCCGGACGAGGCCCGCTACGCCGAGATCCCGCGGGAGATGCTGGCCCTCGGCGACTGGCTGACCCCGCGCCTGAACTATGTCCTCTACTTCGAGAAGCCGCCGCTGCAGGTACCTGGCTGTCGGCGGCGTCCATGCGCCTGTTCGGGCTTTATCCGTTCGCGGCGCGGCTGCCGCTGGCCCTGGCCACCCTGATCAGCCTCTGGTGCGCCTGGCGCCTGGCCCGGCGCCTGGGGGCGCGCCAGCCGGCCTGGGCCGCCTTCATGGCTGGCCACCGCGATCCTGTCCTTCATCTGCGGCCAGATCCTGACCCTGGACGCCCTGTTCTCGGCCTTCCAGGTGCTGGCCCTGGTGGCCGGGATCGAGGCCGTGGCCGCCCGATTCCAGGGCCGGGGCGGGCATGGGCTGGACCCTGCTCGCCTTCGCCAGCCTGGCCCTGGCGACGCTCACCAAGGGGCTGGCCGCGCCGGTGCTGGTGGGCATGACCCTGATCTGCTCGCTGCCGTGGGCCTGGCGCACCCCCGCCCTGCGCGGGGCGCTGCTCCGGACCCTCCTGGACCCCCTGGGCTGGCTCCTGTTCGCCGCCCTCGCGGCGCCCTGGTTCGTGCTGGTGGACCGGGCCCATCCGGGGCACGCCTCGTTCTTCTTCGTCCACGAGCACTTCGCCCGGTTCACCTCCCACGTCCACTCGCGCCAGGGCTCCGACAACCCGATTCTGGACAAGCTCTACTTCGTCGGCGTGCTGGCCGCTGGGGCTCGTTCCCTGGCTGGGCGCCGCCATCACCGGGCTGCAGCGCGGGGCTGCGCCTTCCTGCGCCGTCCGGGCGGGCCCGTGACCGCGCAGGCCCCCCTGCACCGCTGGACCGTGGCGGCGTCCCTGCTGGCGTTGGCCTGGCCCCTGGCCTTCTACTCGCGTCTCGGGCTCCAAGCTGCCGCCCTACATCCTGCCGGCCATGGTGCCGATCCTGGCCCTGGCCTGCGCCTTCGAGCGGGAAGGGGAGGAGCCCAGGGCCCTGGCCCGTTCCGGCCGGGAGCTGCTGGTGCTGGGCATCCTCATCGTGGCGGTCGGGCCCTTCGTGTTGAAGGACGCTTCCGGGCTGGGCTGGCTGCTGGCCACGGGCGCCGCCTTGGCCGCCCTGGGCTGCTGGGCCCTGCGGCCCCGGGGACTCACCGGGAGCCGCTGGATGGCCGGTCTGGGCGCGGCCATGCTGCTGGTCACCTTCGCCGCGGGCAAGGTGGCCGGCCCCGGCAAGGACGTCACGGCCCTGGTCCGCCAGGCGCCCGGCGGACGCCCAGTGGATCAGCTGCGGCAACTACTTCCAGGCCATCCCCTTCGCCAGCCGGCAGCGGGCGGTGGTGGTGGCGGGCACCGGCGAACTGGGCTACGGCCGCGACCACCTCGACCCCGCCGAGCGCGACCGCTGGTTCCAGGAGGACCTGGACAGCTTCACCGGCATGGCCCTGCGCCTGCGGGCGGAGGACCCCGGGCCGCCCGGTGTGGGCCCTGGTGGACCGGCACGACTGGCGCGACCTGCCCGAGGCCCAGCGCCAGGCCTGGGCCTTGCAGGGCGGCTCGCGTTCCTGCATGCTGGTGGCCCTGAGGTAGGAGCAGACATGCTGGAGCGACCGGTCTACCTGGACAACAACGCCACCACCCCGCTGGCCCCCGAGGCGCTGGAGGCGATGCTGCCCTTCCTGCGGGAGGAATACGGCAACGCCGGCTCGGCCCACGTGCTGGGGCGGCTGTCCGAAGGCGCGGTGGTGAACGCCCGGGAGCAGGTGGCCGGACTGCTGGGCTGCGCGCCGGCCGAGCTGGTATTCAACAGCGGCGGCACCGAAGGGCTGAACCACGCCATCCGCGGGGTGTTCGAAGCCCAGCCCGGCAGGCGCCACTTCATCACCACCGCCGTCGAGCACAGCGCCGTGCTGGCCATCGCCGAATGGCTGAAGGGCCAGGGCGTGGCTGTCACCCTGCTGGGGGTGGACGGGGAGGGCCGCCTGGACCTGGCCGAGCTGGAGGCCGCCCTGCGGCCCGGATACCGCCCTGGTCTCGGTCATGGCCGCCAACAACGAATCCGGCGTGCTGTTCCCGCTGGCGCGAGGCCGGGGCCCTGGCCCAGGCCCGGGGCGCGCTGTTCCATGTGGACGGCACCCAGGCGGTGGGCAAGGTGCCCCTGGACCTGCAGGCCCTGCCCGTCGACCTGCTCAACTTGAGCGCGCACAAGTTCCATGGCCCCAAGGGCATCGGCGCGCTGTTCGTGCGGCGGGGGCGGCGCCTGCAGCCGTTCATGCTGGGCGGCGGCCAGGAGCGGGGCCGGCGCGGCGGCACCGAGAACGTCCCCGGCATCGTCGGGCTGGGCCAGGCCGCGGCCATGGCCGCGCAGCACCTGGACGCCATGGACGGCCGGGTGCGGGCCCTGCGCGACCGGCTGGAGAGCCGCGCTGCGGGATCAGGTGGAGGGCATCCGGGTGAACGGGGCCGGGGCCGGCCGGCTGCCCAACACCTCCTTCATCAGCTTCCAGGGCATCGAAGGCGAGGCCCTGTTCCTGAAGCTCAGCGACAGGGGCGTGTGCGTCTCCACCGGCAGCGCCTGCTCCACCGGCCAGCGCGAGCCCAGCCACGTGCTGCGGGCCATGGGCGTGCCGGACGGGGAGGCCCGGGGCACGGTGCGGTTCTCCCTGAGCCGTTACACCACCGAGGCGGAGACCCTCAAGGTGATCGGGCTGGTGCCGGGGCTGGTGGCGGAACTGCGGAATGCGGGCGCCATGGGACGGCGCTAGCAGCCTTTAAGGAATGTGCTCCTTTAGGCTGTTTGTGCCCTGCACGGGCGAATGGTCATGACAGGGTCCAACGGTGCTAGATTTTATCGCAGCGGTAGGCGTGGGTGTGGTACGGCATCGCGATGCTGTCCCGGCCGCGCAGGTCCGGATGGCCGGCGACCAGGGCCAGCAGCTGCCGCTCCACTTCGGCCCGCTCGCCCTCCGGAAGGGCGGCGATGAAGCTCACGGACAGGGTGCGGTCGACGATCACCGCGCGCGGGCTGCCCACGTGCTGGTGCGGGAAGACCGTCTCCTCCAGGTCGGTGAACAGCCGGCCGGTGAAGGGCCGGCGCCACTGGCCGGTGCGGGAACGGGGCGCGTCGCCTTCATAGGGCGCCATGATCCCGGTCAGCGTCCGGACCCAGTCCACCGATTCGTCCCGCATGTTCCAGACCAGCCCGAACCGGCCCCCGGGCCGAAGCACCCGGTGGATCTCCTCCAGGGCTTTCCCCGTGGCGAACCAGTGGAAGGCCTGGGCGCACACCACCGCGTCGGCCGAGGCCGCGGGCAGCGGCATGGCTTCGGCCGTGCCTTCCAGCGCCGTCACCCCGGGCAGCGCCGCCTCCAGCTGGCGCCGCATCTCGGCCACCGGTTCCACCGCCGTCAGCGCCGCCCCGGTCCGGGCCAGCAGCCGGGTGAACTTGCCGGTGCCGGCCCCCAGGTCGACGCAGGCGCGCACAGGCCCCAGCGCCAGCTCCCCGCCGAGCCAGCCCAGCAGCTCGTCCGGGTACCCGGGCCGGCCGCGCTCGTAGGCCTCGGCGGCGACGGAAAAACCTCGGGCGGCGGAAGGGTGGACCTGGTCCATGGGTGGATGCCTCCTTGGGCGTGTCGGGGATGAGGGCCCTACTTCACCAGGCGGGTGCGCCGCCGGAGCCGGAACCAGACGACGCAGAGCACGATGATCGTCAGCAGGATCTTCGTCACGTCAGTTCTCCACCTTCAGGATGGCCAGGAAGGCCTCCTGCGGGATCTCGACGTTGCCGATCGACTTCATCCGCTTCTTGCCTTCCTTCTGCTTGTTCAGCAGCTTCTTCTTGCGCGAGATGTCGCCGCCGTAGCACTTGGCCAGCACGTCCTTGCGCCGGGCCTTGACGTTGGTGCGGGCGATGATCTTGCTGCCGATGGCGGCCTGGATCGCCACGTCGAACAGCTGCGCGGGGATGACCTCCTTCATGCGCACGGTGAGCGAGTGGCCCAGGGCCGCGCTCTTGCTGCGGTGCACCAGGATCGACAGGGCGTCGATGGGCTCGCCGTTGACCAGGATGTCCATCTTCACCAGGTCCGACTCGCGGTAGTCCGTCATGTGGTAGTCGAAGCTGGCGTAGCCCTTGGAGATGGACTTGAGCTTGTCGTAGAAGTCCAGCACCACCTCGTTCAGCGGCAGCTCGTAGACCAGCATCACCCGGTCCTTGCCCACGTATTCCAGGCGCTGCTGGAGGCCCCGGCGCTCCTCGCAGAGCTTGAGCAGGCCGCCGACGAAATCCGGCCGGGTGAGGATGGTGGCCTCGATGATCGGCTCCTCGATGCGGTCGATGCGGGGCAGGGCGGGCAGCCTCGCGGGGTTGTCCACGGTCTCCTCGCTGCCGTCGGTGAGGAAGACCTGGTAGCGCACGGAAGGGGCGGTGGTGATCAGGTCCAGGTCGAACTCCCGCTCCAGCCGCTCCTGGACGATCTCCATGTGCAGCAGGCCGAGGAAGCCGCAGCGGAAGCCGAAGCCCAGGGCCTGGCTGGTCTCGGGCTCGTACTTGAAGGAGCTGTCGTTCAGCCGCAGCCGGTCCATGGCGTCCCGCAGGTTCTCGTAGTCGTCGCTGTTGGTGGGGAAGATGCCGGCGAACACCACCGGCTGGAGCTCCTTGAAGCCGTGCAGCATCTCGGTGGCGGGCCGGGTGGTGTTGCTGAGGGCGTGGGTCATGGTGTCGCCCACCTTGACGTCGGCCAGGGTCTTGATGCTGCCGGCGACGTAGCCCACTTCGCCGACGCTCAATTCGTCGGTCCGGGTCATCTTCGGGTTGAACACCCCCACCTCGTCCACCCGGTGCTCGCCGCCGGTGACCATGAAGTGGATGGTCTCGCCGGCCTTCAGGGTGCCGTTGACGATCCGCACCAGGCACACCACGCCGCGGTACTGGTCGTAGTGGCAGTCGAACACCAGGGCCTGCAGCGGCGCCTTGGGGTCGCCCCTGGGGGGCGGCACGCACTTGACGATCTGCTCCAGCACCGCCAGGCAGTTCTCCCCGGTCTTGGCCGAGACGTTGATGGCGTGGGCGGTGTCCACCAGGCCGATGACCGTGTTGATCTCCTCCAGCACCCGCTCCGGCTCGCTCGAGGGCAGGTCGGTCTTGTTGAGCACCGGGAAGACTTCCAGGTCGTTCTCCAGGGCCAGGTAGGTGTTGGCCAGGGTCTGGGCCTCCACGCCCTGGGTGGAGTCCACCACCAGGACGGCCCCTTCGCAGGCGGCCAGGCTGCGGCTCACCTCGTAGGTGAAGTCCACGTGGCCCGGGGTGTCGATCAGGTTGAGGGTGTAGGTCAGGCCGTCCTGGGCCGGGTACTTCAGGGTGACCGCGTGGGCCTTGATGGTGATGCCGCGCTCCCGCTCCAGGTCCATGTCGTCCAGGATCTGGGCCTGCATGTCGCGCATGGCGATGGTGTTGGTCAGCTCCAGCAGCCGGTCCGCGAGGGTGGACTTGCCGTGGTCGATGTGGGCGATGATCGAGAAATTGCGAATGAGATTGGGGTCGGTCACGCGTGGCCTCAGGGTTGTGCTCAGTTCAGAACCGTCCATTGTATCGTTGAGACCATGGTTCGTCTGCTTTTCACTTGGATGCTGTGCCTGGCCGCCCTCGCGGGGGCGGTGGAGGGCCGGGTCACCGACGGCCACGGGGGCCTCGCGGGGGTGCTGGTCTACCCGGACCGGCTGGTGCGGGTCCGGCCCAGGGACCTGCCGCCGACGGCCGTCACCGACGGGGAGGGGCGCTTCCGCCTGGAGCTGGCCCCGGGCGACGCCGTGCTGGCCATGGAGAAGTCCGGCTGGCAGCGGGACCTGGTGCCCCTGGCCGACCTGGCCGCGCCCGTGGCCCTGCGCCCGGCCCCGGCCTTCAGCCGGGAGCCGGTGCTGGCCTTGCGGGTGGACCTGCCCGGCACCAGGCCGCTGCGCAGCGACGCCGAGCTGCGCTCGCTCCTGTTCAGCCGCCGGCCCGGCGAGGCCAGCGCCGCCAACTACTACTACGAGATCTCCAAGGGCAGCCTGGAACTGGAGGAGGGCGCCCTGCTGCACCTGGACCACCCGGATCCCATCCCGCCGCCCAGGCCCCGGGAGGACGGCTTCATGGCCGACCAGCGCTGCGCGCAGGACCTGGCGGCGCTGGGCCCTGGAGCGGATCAGGGGCATGGACCTCAAGCCCTTCGACCGGGTGAATGACCGCACCGGCGCCCCCGGCCCCGACGGCAAGCCCGACCACCTGTGGATCGTCCCCCCGGGCCCGTCCCGCACCATCACCGCCGACCCCAGGGCACCTCGCGGCCATCACCTACCTCATGCCTCTGCCCTGGCAGCCGGGACGGTTCTGGCCGCTGTGTTCTTCACCGAGGAGACGCCGCTGGGCAACATCGTCCACGAGGGCCTGCACGCGATGGGCGAGTGCAAGGTGGGCGACCTCTACATGGACGACCGCCACCCGCTCACCGCCGGCCGCTGGGACATCATGGACGCCGGGCAGTTCCAGGGCTGGGACCGCGAGCACACCCGACCAGGGCCCCTGGCAGGAGGACACCGGCTACAGCCCGGCCCAGCCCATGGGCTGGACCCGGGCCGAGCTCTGGTACCGCGGCCGGTTCCGCGACACCGTGACCACCCTCGAGGTCGCCCGGGCCTGGGAGGGCTGGATCGATCCCCTGGAGCGGGCGCCCCGGGACCTGCCCCAGCGCGTGCTGGTGCCCGACCGCCGCGGCAAGGGCCGGTTCTGGGAGTTCAACGTGCGCCGGCCCTGGGGCTTCGACCGGGGCCGCACGGGCGACCGCTGGGGCCCCGGCTACGAAGGCCTGGTCGTGGCCCGGGTCGACCCGTCCCGGCTGGCCGTGGTGGAAGGCTACGCCGTCTCCCGCATGTTCCGCGGCCCGGTGCGGGTGGTGAACGCCCACCCCGGGGCCGTCCGAGCCGCCGCCCCCCTGCTACCCCTGGGGACGCTGGCAGCTGGACGGAGCGGCTTTCAACCTGGGGCCGGGGGAGAAGGCTTCGGGGACGGGACGGGCCGCTGCGCTGGGAGGTGCTGGCGGTGGACGCGTCCGGGCGGATGAAGGTGCGGATCAGGCTGGGCGGGCGGCCCTGAATGAGGCGACCATTCTATATGAGACGCTAGAATAGTCTTGACTCAACTATAGCAACCTATATTATGGTCACCATGGGCAACCGGCCTCGCCTTTATGCGACTCTGCTGCACGACCACCTCCTGCGCAACCGGCAGATGGCTCTGGTCAGTGGACCACGCCAGGTGGGCAAGACCACCGTCTGCCGGGAAGCAGGGGATCTCTACCTCAACTGGGACAACATGGACGACCGGCGCATCCTGTTGCGTGGGCCGGCCGCGCTGGCGCATCGGCTGGAACTGGATCGCCTGCGGGCGGAACCGCCCGTGGCGGTGCTGGACGAGCTGCACAAGTTCCCCAAATGGAAGGTGCTGCTCAAGGGCTTTTTCGACACCTACGGCGACCGGGCGCGCATGGTGGTGACCGGCAGTTCCCGCCTGGATGTGTTCAGGCGCGGCGGCGACAGTCTGATGGGCCGCTACCTGCTCTACCGGATGCATCCCTGGTCGGTGGCCGAATGCGTGCGGGTGGACCTTCCCCGGGATGCGATCCGTCCGCCCGTGGCGATCGAGCCCGCGGACTGGGATGCGCTGCGGGTCCATGGGGGATTCCCGGAGCCGTTCCTGCGCCGGGACCCCCGCTTCACCCGACGCTGGGCCTCCCTGCGGCAGGACCAGCTGGCCCGCGAGGATCTGCGTGAAGTCACCCATGTCCAGGAGCTGGGGACCCTGGAAACCCTGATTCGCATCCTGGCCGAACGCAGCGGCCAACAGCTGATATACGCCAACCTGGCCGTCGAACTGGGCGTGACCCAGGTGACGGTGAAGAACTGGGTGGACCTTCTGGCACGCCTGCATTTCGGATTCCTGGTGCGGCCATGGTCCTCGAATGTGGCCCGGGCCTTGCGCAAGGAACCCAAGTGGTTCCTCCGGGACTGGAGCGGTGTCGGCGACGGGGGCGCCCGGGCGGAGACCCTGGTGGCCTGCCACCTGCTCAAGGCGGTGGAAGGCTGGACGGACCTGGGCCTGGGCGAATTCGAACTGCGTTACCTGCGGGACAAGGACAAGCGGGAGGTGGATTTCCTGGTCGTGAAGGACCGGAACCCCTGGTTCCTGGTGGAGGTCAAGACCGGCGACACGCGCCTCGCCCCGTCCCTCGCCCACTTCCAGTCCCAGACCGGCGCCCCCCACGCCTTCCAGGCCGTCCTGGACCTGCCCTTCGAAGCTGCCGACTGCTTCCAGGCCGCACGGCCCCGGGTGGTTCCCGCCCTGACCCTGCTCAGCCAATTGCTTTAGCGGGATTCCGCGCATAATGGTGGATTCCATTCCGCAAAGGGGGCGCCATGACCGGCAAGTCGCTTCAGATCTATGGCAAGCAGGTCGTGTTCCAGACCCCCGGCGGCATGTGCGGCACCGCGGCGGAGCTGGTGGACAGCGAGTTCTTCCTGGGCTTCCTGGGCTCCTTCCTGGACCACCTGCGCGCCACCGACCACCCGGTGCTGGAGCAGATGGACCAGCACGGGGCGGCCGCGCTCGACGTGCGCCAGTGGCAGCAGATGTTCGCCGCCATCGTCGACCAGCCGCTGGAGGAGGCCGCCCTGCGCCTGCCCCACGCGGTGGACTTCCTGGCGCCCCAGCGGCGAATGGCGCTGCTGGAGTTCGTCGAGGCGTTCTACGACTATTGGCGCTCCTATGATCGTTACATGGTGCTGTCCACCGAAACCGCCCCGGCCGGGTCGGGCCAGCGCCCGTACCGCGCCTTCAACGCCAGCATCGAGGCGTTCACCCAGCTGGTGCGCAGCCTGTACCGCGACTTCTGCGAGAACGTCAGCGGCGACCACCCGCGCGTCTACCGCCAGGTCCCGGCCGGATGCAACGCGGGCTTCATCGCCGCCCCCAAGGCCAGCCCCATGCCGCCCGACCTGCGCGAAGTGCTGGGCGGCATCCCCTTCATCCGCCAGGTCTGGATCGACCCGCCGATGATCCTGGACCCGCCCAGCAACACCCGCACCGGCAGCTTCAGGGCGGTGGAGCGCAATCCGGTCCTGGGCCTCCACCTCCGGCGCGAGGAGTGGCTCTGCTACCCGGCCCAGGTGGGCCCGATGGTGATCTTCCTGTACTTCCACCTGCAGTTCGTCGGCCAGGGGTGCGCCCTGGCCAACCTGTTCCCCATGGCCACCGACCGGCAGATCGCCGCCGGGCCCGACGCCGTGTTCGTCTATGGCGCACCCCCGGCCGCCATGGCCGAGTTCGGCGCGGTGCCCACCGTATTCTTCGAAGACCCCTCCGGCCTCCTGGTGGGCGCCGTGCCCCTGGAACCGCGCTTCGGCTACTTCGGCTACCTGAAGAAGATGGCCCTCACCCTGCACAACATCGCCATGCTCAAGCAGGGCCGGCTGCCCTTCCACGGCGCCATGGTGAGGATCCAGCTGCGCAGCGGGCGCACCGCCTCGGTCCTGATCATCGGCGACACCGCCACCGGCAAGTCCGAGTCCCTGGAGGCCTTCCGCACCCTGGGCGCCGAGCGGATCCGGGAGATGCGCATCGTCGCCGACGACATGGGCTCGCTGCGGATCTCCAGCGAAGGCCGGATCCTCGGCTACGGCACCGAAACAGGCGCCTTCGTGCGGCTGGACGACCTGCAGCTGGGCTACGCCTTCGGCACCATGGACCGGGCCATCTTCATGAGCCCCCAGAAGGTGAACGCCCGGGTGGTGCTGCCGGTCACCACCCTGCACGAGGTGCTGGCCGGATACCCGGTGGACTTCCTGCTCTACGCCAACAATTACGAGCCGCTGGGCGAGGGCCGGGAGGTGCTGGAGCGCTTCCCGGACCTCGAGTCCGCCCTGGAGGTGTTCTCCGCCGGACGCGCCATGTCCAAGGGCACCACCAGTTCGACCGGCCTGACCGGCAGCTATTTCGCCAACCCCTTCGGCGCGCCCCAGTTCCGCGAACTGCACGAGGGCCTGGCCCGGCGCGTCTTCACCGCCGCCTACGCCGCCGGCGTGTTCGTGGGCCAGATCCGCACCCGCCTGGCGGTGCCCGGCATGGAGTCCGAAGGGCCGCACGCGGTGGCCCTGGCCCTGCTGGCGGCGCTGGACGCCGCGGAAAAAGAGGGTATGTGACGGCCATCATTTCTTGGAATGTTCGCCTCGACGAAGTTTCGGATTTCCAAGTCCGCAACTTGACTGTAGACTTGCAAATCCGATGCAATACCGGCCCACCAGGGAGGCCGTGGAAAAAAACGGGTTGAGAATTTCCATCTCGGCCCGTTCAATTATTTAAGATACCCTGATCTCTTAGACGAACTAAGACGGCGGCCCATGGATCCTGTCCTCTACACCTATCACATCCCCAGGCACGAGCCCGAGGTGGTGGCCCGAAACGTGGTGCGCGCACACCTCGCGGACCACCTGCTGCTCTGGCGCCGCATCTCCGACGCCTGCGAGCTGGTATTCATGGCCACCTGCCAGCGGGTCATCTGGATGTTCTGGGGCGGGGACGGCACCACCCTGGGCTTCGGCCCGGAGATCGACTGCTTCCAGGGCGAGGCCGCCTGGCGCCACCTGCTGGAAGTGGCCACCGGCCTGAACAGCGCCAACCTGGGCGACCGCGAGGTGGTGGGCCAGATGCGCCAGGCCCTCGCCACCGCCAAGGAGACCCGCACCGCCGGGCAGGAGGCCTCCGCCGCCCTGGACGACATCCTGCGCGAGGCCCAGCGCCTGCGCACCCGCATCGGCCTGGACGACGGCAGCGCCAGCGTCGCCACCGCGGCCCTGCGCCACCTGGAGAACACCCTCGCCCCCGGCTCCCGGGTGGCCATCGTCGGGGTCGGCCCCATGAGCCGCTACCTGGCCCAGCGGCTGCCCGAGCGCGGCTTCCAGATCACCATGTCCAACCGCACCCTGGCCAAGGCCGAGGTGTTCGGCCTGCCCCTGGTGCCCCTGGCCCAGCTGCAGATGGATCCCGCCGGCTTCGACGCGGTGGTCTCGGCCACCGCCAGCAATTCGCCCCTGTTCACCTTCGACAACTGGTCCCGGCTCAAGCGGCCTCCGGTCAAGCTGGTGGACCTGGCCCTGCCGTACGATTCCGAGCCGGAACTGGACAACGTCCCCTGGGTCACCCGGGTGGACCTTTCCTATCTTCCTGGCCGAGACCGAGAACACCAAGCTCAAGCGCCACGACGCCGCCAAGCTGGCCGAGCCCTTCATCGTCGGCGCGGTGGAGCGGCTGCGCAAGCGGGCCGAGCAGCGCATCCAGAAGTTCGCCAACCGCACCGCCCAGGAGCGCCTCACCGACGCCTGGGAGGCCATGGAGGCCGAAGCCGTCGCCCCCGGCAGCGTGCTCGGCGAGCCTGGACCCGGCCCAGCTCGAGGCCCTGGAAGCCCTGCTCAAGCGGGGCCGCACCCTGGCGTTCCGGGCCCTCAACCTCCAGCGCGAACCCGCCCTGGAAACGCGTTAAGCAGAGTCGGCGCACCCATGAAAATCGTCCTAGGAACCCGGGGATCCCAGCTCGCCGTGCAGCAGTCGGAGGCCCTGGTGGCCTTCCTGCGCGCGGCCGGGCACGTCATCGACTGGAAGCGCTTCACCACCCACGGCGACAAGTGGCTGGCCGGGCCCCTGGGCAAGGAGACCGGCACCGGCTTCTTCACCAGGGAGCTGGAGGACTCCCTGCTGGCCGGCGACGTGGACATGCTCATCCACTCCTTCAAGGACGTCTCCCTGGAGCGCCCCGCGGGGATCGTCACCGCCTGCGTGCCCGAGCGCGAGGACTCCGCCGACCTGCTGCTGATGCGCCCGGGCGCGCCCGGAGCACCCGGTCATCGGCACCAGCTCCGAGCGCCGCCTGCGCTTCCTCGGCGCGGCCCTGCCGAAGGCCCGCTTCACCTGGATCCGCGGCAACGTGCCCACCCGGGTGCAGCGGGTCCGGGACGGCGAACTGCGCGGCGAGCCGCTGCACGGCACCATCCTGGCCGCGGCCGGGGTCCGGCGCCTGGGCCTGGACCTCGCCGGGCTCGAGGTGCGCCCCTTCGCCCCCTCCGAACTGCTGCCCGCGCCGGCCCAGGGCGCCCTGCTGGTGGAGGCCCGCGCCGGCGACGAGGCCCTGATCGAGGCGCTGGCGCGGCTTCCACCACCCGCCCACCCTGCGCCTGGTGACCCTGGAACGGGCCGTCCTGGCCGGCATCGGCGGCGGCTGCCAGCAGCCCCTGGGCGCCCTGGCGCAAGCCCTGCCGGACGGCGCCATCCGCCTGCGGGCGGGCTACGCCGCTCGCGGGCGGGCTGCGCTGGGCCGACGCCCGGGGCGCCGACGACGCCGCCCTGGTGGCCGAAGTGCTGAGGGGTCTGGGACTGTGAAGCGGCTGGGCCTGGCCCGCGCCCTCGACGACGCGCTGTGCCGAGGCCGTCCGCGCCGCCGGCTGGGAGCCGGTGCCGCTCTTCCTCACCGCCATGGACCGCCACCCTGGCCGCGCCGCCCGTGGCCAGCCCGGACGCGGTGCTCGTGCTGAGCCCCGCCGCCGCGCGCCTGGCCCTGCTGCCGGAGGGCGTGCCCTGCCTCGCCCAGGGCGAGGCCACCGCGCGGGCCCTGCGCGCCCTGCCATCCGGCCGGGAGGTGCGGGTGAGCGCCTCGCCCAGGGCCGAAGGGCCTGTTCGACCTGCTGAAGGACCGGCTTCCCCCGGGGCGGACGCTTCCTGCTGGCCCGGGCCGAACGCAGCGCGCGAACACCTGGAGCAGGCCGCCGAAGGCACCCCCTGGCGCCTGCTGCCCTGGATCACCCACCGGGAAGGCCCGGTCGAGCCGGCGCCGCCCATGCCCGAGCTGGAGGCCGTGCTGGCCCTGAGCCCGCTCCAGGCCGAACTGCTGGGGCCCCGTTCGGGCGCCATGAATGCGCCTGGCCTGGGGCGAACGGACCCGGCGGGCTTTCCTCCAAGTCAGGGTATCCTGTGGATGGCTGGTGCGAGCCCGAAGCCTCCGCCCTGCGGCGGCTGCTCTTCCAACCTGTGAGGAGTCCCATGCTGATCCGATCCCGCCGCCTCCGGGCGACCGCCGCCATCCGCGACCTGGCCGCCGAGACCGACCTTCTGCCCCGGCACCTGATCCAGGGCCACTTCATCCAGCCCCGGGAGGGCTCGACCGAAATCACGCAGCCTGCCCGGCATCAGCCGCAACGGCATCCAGGCCACCCTGAGGCAGGTGGAGGCCGACCTGAAGCTGGGCATCCGCACCGCGCTGCTGTTCGGCGTGCCCGGGCACGAGGACAAGTCCCCGGACGCCGCCGCCGCCTTCGACCCCGCCGGCATCATCCCCATGACCGTCAGGGCCCTCAAGGAGACCTTCGGCGCGGACCTGGTGGTGATGACCGACGTGTGCCTCTGCGCCTACACCGACACCGGCCACTGCGGGGTCAACGAAGGGCCGGTGATCGTCAACGACGCCAGCGTGCGCCACCCTGGCGCGCATGGCCGTGGCCCACGCCGAGGCCGGCGCCGACATCGTGGCCCCCTCCGACATGATGGACGGCCGGATCCGGGCCATGCGCGAGGCCCTGGAACAGGCCGGCCACCCCGGCGTGGGGATCCTCAGCTACGCCATCAAGCACGCCGGCGCCTACTACGGCCCCTTCCGCGAGGCCGCCGACTCCTCGCCCAAGTTCGGCGACCGGCGCAGCTACCAGATGGACCCGCGCAACGCCAGGGAAGGGCCTGCGCGACGCCCTGCTGGACATCGAGGAAGGCGCCGACGCCCTCATGGTCAAGCCGGCCCTGCCCAACCTCGACCTCATCTGGCGCCTGCGCGAACGCAGCCTCTGCCCCATCGCCGCCTACCACACCTCGAGCGAATACAGCACCGTCAAGGCGGCCGCCCGGCTGGGCTGGGTGGACGAAGCCAACCTGTTCCGGGAGCACCTCCTCGCCATCCGCCGCGCAGGCGCGGACTGGATCGTCACCTACGCGGCTCGCGAAGCCCTCCAAAAGCACTGGATCTGACACCATGGAAAACGCCAACGACACCCTGTTCCAGGAAGCCCTCACCCATTTCCCGGGCGGCGTCTCCAGCCCCGTGCGGGCCTTCCGCGCCGTGGGCGGCACGCCCAGGTTCTTCCGCAAGGCCTGGGGCGCCCGCTTCGAGGACGAGGCGGGCCGCCGCTACGTGGACCTCTGCATGTCCTGGGGACCGCTGATCCTGGGCCACGCCGTGCCCGAAGTGATCGCCGCGGCCCGCGAGGCCATGGACGAGGGGCTGACCTTCGGCGCCCCGTCGCGCCGGGAGATCACCCTGGCCCGGCGCATCAAGACCCTGGTGCCGTTCGTGGAGAAGATGCGCTTCGTGTCCTCGGGCACCGAGGCGGTGATGTCGGCCCTGCGCGCCGCCCGCGGCTTCACCGGGCGCGACCGGGTGGTCAAGTTCGAGGGCTGCTACCACGGCCACAGCGACGGCATGCTGGTGAAGGCGGGCTCCGGCCTGGTGACCTTCGGCGAGCCTTCCAGCGCCGGCGTGCCCAAGGCCTTCGCCGACCTCACCACCGTGCTGCCCCTGGACGACCTGGAGGCGCTGGAACAGGCCTTCGCGCAGATGGGATCCGGGATCGCCGCCGCCATCATCGAGCCGATCCCCGCCAACAACGGCCTGCTGGTGCAGGACCTCAGCTTCCTCCAGCGCCTGCGTGAACTGTGCAGCAGGCACGGCGCCGTGCTGATCTTCGACGAAGTGATCAGCGGCTTCCGGGTCGCCCCGGGCGGCGCCGCCGAACGGTTCGGCATCACCCCCGACCTGGTCACCTACGGCAAGATCATCGGCGGCGGCATGCCGGTGGGCCTCTACGGCGGGCGCAAGGACATCATGGCGGTGATCTCCCCGGACGGCCCGGTCTACCAGGCCGGCACGCTGAGCGGCAATCCCGTGGCCATGGCCGCGGGCCTGGCCACCCTGGAGCGGCTCACCCCCAACCTCTACCGGGACCTGGAAGCCAAGGGCGCCCGCTGGGCCGCCGCCTTCGAGAAGATCCCCGGCCTGCACGCGCCGCGGGTGGGCAGCCTGCTCTGGCCGCTGTTCCAGCAGGGGGTCAAGCGCGCCGACCGGGTCGAAAGCGGCGCCATCGCCAAGTTCAACCGCATGCACGGTCTCATGCTGGAGGAGGGCGTCTACCTGCCGCCCTCGGGCTTCGAGGTGGCCTTCCTGTCCGCCGCCCACGGCGACGAGGAACTGGCCCACTTCGAGCGCGCCGTCGGCGTGGTGTCGGCCAAATTGCGCGACTGAACCTTTTTCTCCTGAAAGCCCGCCCATGACCGCTCCCCTCGTCCGCGCCCTGAACGGCGAAGTCCTGCCCACGCCTCCGGTCTGGTTCATGCGCCAGGCCGGGCGCTTCCTGCCCGAATACCGGGCCATCCGGGAAAAGGCCACGTTCGAGGACCTGCTCTACGACCCCGACCTGGCCGCCGAGGTGACCCTGCAGCCGGTGCGCCGCTTCCCCAGGCTGGACGCCGCCATCATCTTCTCCGACATCCTGGTGGTCCTGGACGCCCTGGGCTGCGGGGTGGTCATCCCCGAAGGCGGCCCCCGGCTCACCCGCACCCTGGACCAGCTGGACCCTGCCGGCCCCCTGGACGAGCGGGTGTTCGAGCCGGTGCAGGCGGCCCTGCGCAAGGTGCGCGCCGCCCTCCCGGAACACCAGGCGCTGCTCGGCTTCGCCGGCGCCCCCTGGACCCTCTTCGCCTACGGCATGGAAGGCAAGGGGAGCAAGAACTGGACCCGGGCCAAGGCCTACCTGCACCGGGAGCCGGCCGGGGCGCGCCTGTGGCTGGACCGCCTGGCCGACGTTTCGGCCCTTCTGCTGAACCGGCACATCGGCGCCGGCGCCCAGGGCGTGCAGCTGTTCGATACCTGGGCCGGGGAACTGGACCGGGAAGATTATGAAACGTTTGCCCTTCCGGCCGCCCAGCGCACCCTCACCCAGGTGTCCGGCGCGCCCCGGCTCTACTTCCCCCGGGGCATCCTGCCCGCCTGCCTGGATCGGCTGTCCTGCGAGGGGCTGGCGGTGTCCTGGCAGGTGCCCATGGCCGAGGCGCGCCAGGCCTTCCCGCACAAGGTGCTGCAGGGCAACCTGGACCCCACCGCGCTCCTGGCCGGCAGGGAGACCGCCTGCCGCAAGGCCCGGGCCATCGTCGAGACCATGAAAGGGCAGGCCCACGTGTTCAACCTGGGCCATGGCCTGCTGCCGGAGACCGATCCGGACGTGCTCGGCGCCGTCATTGACGCGGTCAAGAGTTAGCGCATCATCTTCAGTCTGGAGGCAGTCCCCGATGGCCTTGTCACTGCAGGAACTGGTCAAGCATTACGACCGCCCCGGCCCCCGCTACACCGGCTACCCCATGCCGCCCGTGTGGTCCGACGGCTTCCCTGAAACCCAGGTCGAGGAGGCCCTGGCGCGGGCCGACCAGGACCCGGCGCCCTTCTCCCTGTATGCCCATCTGCCCTTCTGCAAGCGGCGCTGCTCCTACTGCGGCTGCAACGTGGTGGTCAGCCCCACCTACGCTCCGGTCGAAAAGTTCCTGCAGTCCCTGGAGGCGGAGGTGGAGCTGTGGGCCAGCCGGCTGCCCACCCGGCGCAAGGCCATCCAGCTGCACTGGGGCGGCGGCACCCCCACCTACCTCAAGGTGCCCGAGCTGGTCCGCACCTTCAAGCTGATCACCGAGCGCTTCCCGCTGCTGCCGGGGGCCGAGGTCTCCATCGAGGTGGACCCCACCTTCCTGGAACCCGACCAGCTGCCGGCCCTGCGCGACCTGGGCTTCAACCGGGTCTCGTTCGGCGTGCAGGACCTGGACGAGGACGTGCAGGCGCTGATCACCCGCGGCCAGACCTGGGACCAGACCCTCACCACGGTCAAGCAGGCGCGCCAGCTCGGCTTCACCGGCGTCAACCTGGACCTGGTCTACGGCCTGCCCGGGCAGACCATGGCCACCTTCCGGCACACCCTGGAAAGCACCCTGGAGCTGGCCCCGGACCGCATGGCCATCTACGGCTTCGCCTATCTGCCCAGCATGCTGGCGCACCAGCGCACCATCCCGACCGAAACCCTGCCGCCGCCCGAGCTGCGCCTGGAGCTGCTCCTGCTGGCCGTGGACATCCTGGAAAAGCACGGCTACGTGGCCATCGGCATGGACCACTTCGCCCGGCCCGACGACGAGATGGCCAAGGCCGTCAAGGAAGGCCGCCTGATCCGCAACTTCATGGGCTACGCGGTGGCGGCCGGCTCCGACCTGCTCGGCTTCGGCCCCAGCGCCATCTCCAACGTGGCCGGGGTCTACTCCCAGAACGAGAAGATCCTCACCCGGTGGGAGCGCATGGTCGGCGGCGGCCATTTCGCCGTCCACAAGGGCCACAGGCTCAACGACGACGACCTCATGCGGCGCTGGCTGATCCACGAGCTCATGGGCACCTTCGAGCTGCGCTGGGACGCCCTGGCCCGGCGCTACGGCGTGGACGGCCCTCGGCTGTTCGCCGAGGCCCTGGAGGAGCTCCGGGCCGAAGAGGAATACGGCACCGTGCGGGTGAAGCCCGAAGGGGTCTTCATCACCCCCCTGGGCCGGCGCTTCGTGCGCAACCTGGTGCAGCCGTTCGACGCCTACCTGAAGAAGCTCTCCGCCACCACCAAGTTCTCGAGAACGGTGTGACCGCGACGGCCGTCCTGCTGCTCAACCTCGGTGGGCCGCTGCGCCAGGCCGACGTCGAGCCGTTCATGTACAAGCTGTTCGCCGACGAGGAGATCGTCAAGTTCCCGGGGCCCCGGTTCCTGCAGCCGTTCTACGCCACCCTGCTGTCCAGGGGCCGGGCCAGGGAAGTGCGCGGCCGCTACCAGGAGATCGGCGGCGGCAGCCCGATCCTGCGCGAAACCGCGGCCCAGGCCGCCGCCCTGCGCCGGGCCCTGCGCGAAGCGGGGCGCAGCGAGCCGGTGAAGATCGTGTTCCGCTACGCCGCGCCGCGGGCCGCCGGGATGATGCGCGCCCTCAGGGCCCAGGGCGTCCGCCGGCTGCTGCCGGTCACCCTGTATCCCCACGACTGCCGCGGCACCACCGGGTCCAGCCTGTCGGAGCTCGGCCGGGAGGCCCTCGCCGCCGGCCTGGAGCTGCTGCCCGGCGTGCTGCACTACGCCACCGACCCGCAGTACCTGGACAGCCTCGCCGAGCCCCTGATCGCGGCGCTGCGCGAGATGCCGGAGGCCACCGTGGTGTTCAGCGCCCACAGCCTGCCGGCCAGGGCCATCGCCCAGGGCGACCCCTACCAGCGCGAGATCGTCGCCACCGTGGAGGCGCTGCGCGGGCGCCTGGGCCCCGTCCCCGGCGGCACCCGGCTGGCCTACCAGAGCAAGGTGGGGCCCATCAAGTGGCTGGAGCCGGAACTGGGCGGCGTCCTGAAGACCCTTTCCGGCAGGGACGTCATCGTGCTGCCGGTGAGCTTCGTCAGCGAGCACATCGAGACCCTGCACGAGCTGGACATCCTGTTCCGGGAAGTGGCCATGAAGGCCAGGGTGCGCAGCTACCGCCGGCTGCCGGCGCCGGGGGTGCACCCCGCGTTCATCCGCTGCCTGGCGGAGCGGACCCTGGCCGCGCTGGGCTAGATGCCGAACTCCGCCGGGCTGAGGGTCCTCAGGTAAGCGGTGAGCAGCCGGTGCCGGCGCAGCCCGGCCTTGAGCTTCTTCTGGTAGACGCAGAACCGGTCCTCCACCGGCCGCACCCCGGGCAGCAGCGGCACCAGGTCGCCCCGCTCCAGCTCCTTCAGGACGCTGTAGGTGGGCGCCAGCAGGGCGCCCAGGCCCGCGGCGCCGGCGTTGATCATGGCCCGGACGTGGTCCACCTCGATGATCCGGGTGAACTCGGGGCGGTCCGCTTCGGGCAGGGCCAGCAGGAACCGGTGCCACCAGGCCCCGGCCTTGTCCAGGGACAGGATGGGGCAGGGCCCCAGGTCCCGGGCGTCCTGGATGCCGCGTTCCGCCTGGAACGCCGGGGAGCCGGCCACCAGGTAGGTCTCCCGGAACAGGGGCTGCTTGTCCAGCTCCGGCAGGAAGTGCTCCCGGCAATCGATGACGAGGTCCAGGTCATCCCGCAGGAGGGGCGCCAGCAGGTCGTGGCTCAGGGTGAAATCGAGCTCCAGGCCGGGGTTGGCCGCCAGGAAGGGCTGGATGTGGCGCATGAGGATGCTGCTGCCGAACTCCACCGTGGCGCCCAGCCGCAGCCGGCCCGCCGCTCCGGGGCCCTCCAGGTCTTTCGCCGGCGGACTCCAGGGTGGCGAACACCTGCTCGCAGGCCTGCCACAGCCGGGCGCCCGCCTCGGTCAGGCGCAGCTCCCGCGCCCGGCGATCCACCAGGGAGTTGTCGCAGCTGGCCTCCAGCTTGGTGATGGCGTGGCTGATGGCGGACTGGGTGAGGTTGAGGCGCCGGGCGGCGCCGGTGAAGCTGCCGGTGAGGCCCAGGGCGTGGAAGGCGCGTAATTGATGAAGGTCAAGCTGATTCGCCATATCCATGAATGATACTCATATCTCAGGTGAACGGAATGAGTTTGAGAGTCGGTATCAAAAAACGTATAACTCAAGCAGAAGGAGCTCCCATGAACCCGGTCCTCGGCAAGCTCGGCATCCAGGAATCGAACCTCGGCGGCTTCAACGGGGAATGGCTGGGCGGCGGCTCGCCGCAACGGGTGGTCTCGCCGGTGGACGGGGAACCCCTAGCCACGGTGGCCAACGTCGACCCGGCCGGATTCGAGCAGGTGCTCGCCGGATGCCACCGCGCCTTCGCCGCCTGGCGCCTGGTGCCCGCGCCCAAGCGCGGCGAGGTGGTCAAGGCGCTGGGCGACGAGCTGCGCCGGCACAAGGAATCCCTCGCCGAGCTGGTGACCCTGGAGATGGGCAAGACGCTGCGCGAGGGGCTGGGCGAGGTCCAGGAGATGATCGACATCTGCGACTTCGCCGTGGGCCTGTCGCGCCAGCTGTACGGCCGCACCATGCCCAGCGAGCGGCGCCAGCACCGGCTGCAGGAGCAGTGGCTGCCCCTGGGGGTGGTGGGGGTGATCACCGCCTTCAACTTCCCCGTGGCGGTCTGGAGCTGGAACGCCGCCATCGCCCTGGTGTGCGGCGACACCGTGCTCTGGAAGCCCTCCAGCAAGACCCCGCTCGCCGCCATCGCCTGCACCCGCATCGCCGAGCGGGTCCTGCGCCGGGTTCGGCTTCGATCCGGCCATCTGCAGCCTGGCCGTCGGCAAGGGCAGCGAGATCGGCGACCTGATCAACCGGGATCCGCGGGTCGCGCTGGTCTCCTACACCGGCTCGGTGCCCGGCGGGCGCCACGTGGGCCGGACTGGTGCAGGAGCGCTTCGGCCGGCACATCCTGGAACTGGGCGGCAACGGCGCGGTCATCGTCAGCGGGAAGGCCAACCTGGAGATCGCCCTGCGCCTCCGTCTACTTCGGCGCCATCGGCACCTCCGGGCAGCGCTGCACCTCCACCCGCCGGGTGATCATCCACGAGTCCGTCTACGACGCCTTCGTGGCGCGCCTGTGCGGGATGTACGGCCGGACCCGGATCGGCGACCCCCGGGAGAACCGCAACCTCATGGGCCCGCTGGTGGACACCGGCCGCCGTGGACGACCCTCATGGCGGCCATCGAGACCATCAAGGCCCAGGGCGGGCGCATCCTCCTGGGCGGCGAGCGCCTGCCCCACGCCGGCGGATGCTACGTCACGCCCGTGCCTGGCCGAGGTGCCGGCCGACCTGCCCATGACCCGGGAGGAGACCTTCGCGCCGGTGCTCTACCTGATCAAGTACCGCACCCTCGAAGAGGCCATCCGGATCCAGAACGACGTGCCCCAGGGCCTCTCCAGCGCCATCATCAGCGACGACCTGCTGGAGGCCGAGCTGTTCCTCTCGGCCGCCGGCAGCGACTGCGGCATCGCCAACGTCAACGCCGGCACCAGCGGCGCCGAGATCGGCGGCGCCTTCGGCGGCGAGAAGGAGACCGGCGGAGGCCGGGAGAGCGGCTCCGACGCATGGAAGGCGTACATGCGCCGGCAGACCAGCGCCATCAACTTCAGCGGCAAGGTCGAACTGGCCCAGGGCATAACTCTAGAAATCTAATGGCGCGTTGTCGATGACCTCCTTCATCACGAAGAAGGTGCGGGTGTGCCTCACCCCCGGCAGGGAGATCAGCTGGGTGCCGTGGATCCGGTTGAAGGCGTCCATCTCCTCCACCCGCAGCTTCAGGAAATAGTCGAAATCGCCTGCCACCAGGTGGCAGTCCTGGACGAAGCGCAGCTTGGCCACCGAGGCCTCGAACTGGGCGAAGCTGTCGGGGGTGGAGCGGTCCAGCACCACGCCCACCATGACCAGGGCGCCCCGGTGCACCTTGTCCGGCGCCACCAGGGCGCGCACGCCCTTGATGTGGCCGTCCGCGAACAGGCGCTGGGTGCGCCGGTGGCAGGTGGCCGGGCTGACATCCACCATCTGGGCCAGCTGGGCGTTGCTGAGCCGCCCATTCTTCTGCAGAAAGCGGAGCATCTTGAGATCGATGGCGTCCAGTTCGGTCGGCATGGAAGGTTCTTTCAAAATTGACGCATAAAGCAGAATGACTCATCAATTTAATTTGAACAATAGTCAAAAAGGGTCCAAATGAGTGTGAAAGTCGGAAACTTCTTCCATGGGGGAACTGGTAGCATTTCCCATCGTACCTGTTCGCTTGACTTCGCGAGAACCCGTGGGGCGGAAGGGAACCAGCGCCCCTGGCCCTCCGCGCTTCCCCGGCCGGCCATGGGCGAAAACTGTCCCGAACCTTCATCTCACCGCTAACGGCAGGAATGTTGGAGCACCCCGCATGAAGCAAGCCGTTATGACCCTGGGCAAGATCGACTTCCCCGCTGGACTCCCCGCGGCCGAAGGCAAGGAACTGCTCGCTCTGGGCGAACTCCGCCGCTACGCCGGCGGCGACGCGGTGTTCGCCCAGGGCGAGGCCATGCCCGGGGTGCTGGTGCTGGCCAAGGGCGCGCTCAAGGTGTTCCAGACCGACGGCAGAGGCAAGTTCCAGGTGATCGACTTCCTCCAGCCGGGCGCCTGCTGCGGGGTGGACGAGGCGTTCGACGGGGGCGCGGCGGCTTCCGGGGCGGAAGCCCTGGTCGAATCGGAATGCTGGGTGATCCAGCCCGCGGAACTCCGGCTCCTGGCCGGCCGCAGTCCGGCGGTGGCGGAGTGGCTGAACCTGCACCTCGCCGCCAGGGTGCGCCACCTCCTCGCCCTGGTGGAGACCCTGAGCCTGCACAGCGTGCCCGAGCGCGTCGCCGAGCTCATCCTGGAATACCAGGGCCGAAACCCCGAGCGCTGCCTGGTGGAGTTCCAGGAGACCCAGGAGGACTCGGCCCAGCGCATCGGCGCCAGCCGGGAGGCGTTCAGCCGCGCGTTGCGCCTGCTGGCCGACCTGGGCCTGATCCGGAACATGTTCCCCGCCGTGCGCATCCTGGATCTGCAGAAGCTCCGGCGCTACGCCCGCGGCTGGGGCCACACCCGGGCCGCAGGGCCGGTGGGCTTCCCCGTTCTGGGGGCCTACAATCCCACGGAGGACGACCCCAGCTACCTGCGGGCAGCGGTGCGTTAGTTCCCCTGCTGGACATTGCCGCTCAAGGTGCCGAAGGCGGAGGCGCGCTTCACCGTGCCGAAGGCGTCACGGTTGACCGTCACGAAGGTGGCCATGAGGAACAGGAGGAAGGCCAGCAGGGCCGCCCCGCGCCGGGAACGGGACAGGGCCTTGCCGCTGAGTTCGGAGCACACCAGCAGGAGGAGCACCAGGACCAGCTTGAGGTGCAGGTACCTGGCCGCGAAGGGCTGGTCGCCCATGCGCACGCGCATCACCAGGAGCACGATCCCGAACACCACGGCCAGGCGGAAGGCCCACGCCGTGGTGCGCTTCCACAGGATCGAGGTCAGGCCCTTGAGGTCCTCCCGGCTTTCCTCGAACCCCACCAGGACCAGGATGATCATGGCCGACCCGCCGCCCAGGGCGACGGCGATGACGTGCAGCCACTTGACGATGGAGTAGGCTTCGAAATCGGGCATGGGAACCTCTGGGTGGGAATAAGGAACGAAGCGGGTGCTCGATTCTCTCCCATTCCCGGTCCCGGCAGAAGAGGGAGGATCGCGTTCGGCGGGTCGAGATACAATCATGGGCAGGCCATTGCGAGTGAACATGCCCAAGCGGATCGGCAAGTATGACATTCTGCGCACCCTGGGGCAGGGGGCCATGGGCGAGGTGTACCTGGCGCACCATCCGACCATGGACCGGGAAGTGGCGATCAAGACCATCCTGCCTTCCGCCGCGAAGGGCGAGGAGGCCGAGGGCCGGTTCCGCCGGGAGGCCGTGGCGGCCGGCCAGCTCCACCACCCCAACCTGGTCACGATCTTCGATTTCGACAAGGACGACCAGATGTTCTACCTGGTCATGGAGTACGTGAAGGGCGACGACCTGGAGGATCTCATCCGCAGGAAAGGCCTCAGCGCGTCCGAGTTCCTGGAGGTGCTGGCGCAGGTGTGCGACGGGCTCGCCCACGCGCACCGCAACGGCATCATCCACCGGGACATCAAGCCGGCCAACATCCGCGTGATGCGGGACGGCAAGGACCTCCTGGCCAAGGTGATGGACTTCGGGATCGCCCGCGTGCAGGACAGCGACATGACCGCGACCGGCATCGTCATGGGCACCGTGAACTACATGGCGCCCGAATACATCCGCGAAGGACATGCCACGGCCCAGTCTGACCTGTTCGCGGTGGGGGTGATGCTCTACGAGTGCCTGGCCGGGCGCAAGCCGTTCGCCGGCGACAACACCACCACCATCCTGTTCAAGATCGTGTCCGACAACCCCGCGCCGCTGGAGATGGAGGCCACCCAGGGCATCAGCCCCGCCATCCGCCTGGTGCTGGACAAGGCACTGGCCAAGGAGCCCGGCAGCCGCTTCCAGTCCGCGGAGGACCTGGCCAAGGCGCTCCGGGCCTGCAAGGACCCCACCTTCTCGGGCATGCTGGAGGAAGCCACCTCCCTGCTCAGGCGGGAGCTGCTGGCGGCCGCCACCGCTCCCCACGCCCCCGCCGCGCCGACCCTGGCCGAACGCCCGGCGGAAGCCGACCGCACCACGCTGATACCGGCGCCGGCGCCGGCGGCCGCGCCCCGGCGCCGGACCGGGCGCTACGCCGCGGGCGCCGCCGTGCTCCTGCTGGCCGCGGGCGGCGGGTTCATGGCCTGGCGCGGCAGGACCCGGCCGCCGGAGCCCGCGCCGGCCGCCGCCTTGGCTCCGGCCGACCCCGCCCCCGTCCCCGCCGTCGCGCCGGCTCCCGCTCCTGCGCCCGCACCCGCCGCGGCCCCGCTTCCCGTCCCGCCCGCCAAGCCCAGGGAAGCGCCCAAGGTTGTGGCCGCCGCGGCAGCGCCCTCCGCCGCGGCAACGCCGGCCGCGCCCGCCGCGAGCCCCGAGCCGCCCAGCCCGCCGCCGGCGCCCGAGGACCCCCTCAAGAACATCGCCAGGCTGATCGAAACCGATCCCCGGCAGGCCTCCATCCTGCTCAGGCCCCTGGTCCAGGCCCAGCCGACCAGCGTCGAACTGCAGGGCAACTACCTCGCGTCCCTGTACCGTGCCCACAACCCGCAGGAGTTCGACCGGGCCCTGACCCGGGCCGCGGCCAACGGCGTCAGCACCGGGAAAATGCTCAAGGTGCCCTCCTTCAAGTCGGTCATGATCGAGGAGAGCAGGCTCCATAAGGCCAAGTCGCCCGACGCCGTGCTGTCGGCGGAGGTCATGACCAAGGTGTCTGAGGGACTCTAGCTTGAGTGCCGCGTCCGTGGTCCCGGCCGTCGCGCCTGAGGGTCGCTTTCGGGTTCCGTGCGGGTGCGCCGACCCACCGGTGCGTGAGAGCCTTGCCGCATGCTCGTCGGCTTCGCCTCCTGCGCGTGCGCCAAGGTCTCACGCTGTCCTTCCCCGCCTGGGTTTGGGGTTCCTTCGGTTGGCGGCATGGGGGCGAGGACGCCGCTCCATGGAATGACCAGGGTCCCAGGATGGTTGTTTTTGAATTTTGTTCATTGAAACGAAGACGAATCGACTCGTCCCCGGGGGGAAGGAGCAGCGTGGCCGCTTGCATCGCCCGCAGCGCAGCGAGGACGTTGCAAGCGGACCACGCGCCGGTGGGTCGGCGCAAGAACCCGGAACCCGAAGCCGACCGCAAGGCACAAGGGGCGGGACAACGGATCCGCAGTCAATCCTGAAGCTTGTGGAGGTCAATAAGACTTGAAATGCCAGTTGATATCTGGCTGGACAAAGTTATAAATTATTAGGGTAGGCGTGGGGCGGCTCCATTCCCCGGTCCCGTGCCGGCCTTTCTTTTATTGGGTGGGAAGCACCCGTTCTGCTTTAATCTGTCTGCACCTTGTCCATCCCTAAGGAGCCACCATGCGATCCTCACTCATCCTACCCCTGGGCCTGGTCCTGGCCGGGCTCGTCGGCTGCGGTTCGAAAGGTCCTGCCACGGCTCCGGTCACCTCCACCCAGGCCAAGAACGCCCCCTCCTGGATCGACAACGAAGAGATTCCCGATGGCCTGGCCGCGGTCGGCATCGCCCAGCCCAATCCCATGGGCGACAAGTCCCTGCAGCGCACCGTCGCCATCGCCGACGCCCGCACCAAGCTGGCCGGCAAGCTGAAGGTGCGGGTCCAGAACATGTTCTCGCAGCTCAACCAGCAGGTCACCACCGCCGCCGCCGACGGCACCAAGAAGCCGATCAAGAACGACGTGATGAACCGGGTGATCGAGAACGTCACCCGGCAGCTGGTGGACCAGGAACTGGCCGGCACCAGCACCCGGGCCTTCTGGGCCGACCCGACCGACGGCAGCCTCTACGTGTTCGTGGTCATGACCAAGGACACCATGGACCGCGCCATGTCCAGCGCCGCCCAGGCCCAGATCAAGAAGGAGATCGCCCAGGGCGAGCAGTCCCTCGACGCACGCCCTGGACAAGCTGGACGCCGCCATCGCCGCCAGCGCCAACCCCGCCAACTGATCCCGGCTGAACCCGCGGCAGCCGCCCATCGGGCGGCTGTCGCGCGTACGGATCATGGCATCATGGGGCAGGGAGATTCGCCGTGCGGGTGCTGCTTCGATTCCTGTTCTCCGCCGTCGGCCTGCTCGTGGCCTCCAGCCTCGTGCCCGGGATCCAGCATGGCCCCTTCCTCGACCTGCTGGCGGTGGCGGTGCTGCTCGGCGCGCTCAACGCCACCCTGGGCCTGCTGCTGAAATTCATCGCCATCGTGCCCATGGCCTGCAGTTTCGGCTGCCTGACCCTGTTCATCAACGGCCTCGTGTTCTGGTTCGCCGGCTGGATCGCCGGCAACATCGGCCTGGCCTTCCGCGTCTCCGGCTTCTGGGCGGGCTTCTTCGGCGCCCTGGTGTCCAGCGTGGTGGCGACCGTGCTGGAATGGATCTTCCTGGGCCGGGGCGGAGGCCCCCAGCCGGAAGGCCCCAACAGGATCAAACAAATAAACTAGCTTGTGGTCGGATTCAGGTTCCGTGCGGGTGCGCCGACCCACCGGTGCGTGAGAGCCTTGCCGCATGCTCGTCGGCTTCGCCTCCTCCGCGTGCGCCAAGGTCTCACGCTGTCCTTCCCCGCCTGGGGTGGGGGTTCCTTCGGTTGGCGGCATGGGGGCGAGGAGGCCGCTCCCTGGAATGCCCAGGGTCCCATGATGATTTCTTTGAATCTTGTTCAATGAAACGAAGACGAACCGACTCGGCCCTGGGGGGAAGGACCAGCGTGATCGCTTGGCCCCCCCGCAGCGGAGCGAGGAGGGGCCAAGCGGATCACGCGCCGGTGGGTCGGCGCAAAGGCCCGGAACCCGAAGCCGAGCGTAAGGGAACGACGGGCGGGGCCACGGACGCCGCGGGAGGAACAGCCTGGTTCAATCGGACAGGGCGAAGACGACCTTCTCGTTGCGGAAGCGGTCCTTGACCAGGAGCTTCACGGTGGCGCTGGCCTGGTCCTCGCTGATGGTCACGGAGTAGTGCTTGTCCTGCTCGAGGGAGCCCGGGATCACGCTGACCTTGGCGATCTTCTGCAGGCCCGCCTCGGCGGCGGTGAGGGTGATGGTGTCCGCGGAGCGCAGGTCCACGGACTGGGTGAAGACGCCGTCGCTCCAGTTGGTCGCCGGCGCGGTCCTTGGCGAACACCGGCACCACGATGACGCCCTCCTTCTCCAGGGTCTTGCGGTTGCCCACCACGTAGTGGAGGGAGTTCAGCTTGGCCTTCTGCGCCTCGTTGGCTGGCGGAGAGGCTCTCCATCTCCTTGATCATGTTGGTCTTCTCGACTCTGCAGGGCGTCGATGTCGGCGGTGATCTTGGCCTTCTGGGCGGTCAGGTCGCGTCCAGGTCCTCCTGCAGCTTGGCGCTCTTCTCGTTGGCGGCGTCGCGCTCGCCTTCGATCTTGGCCTTCTCCTCGGCCTGGAGCTCGGTGGGGGTGATGGCGGCCTTGCCCTGGGCGACCCAGGACCCGTAGACGCCGTTGTTGTAGAAGTGGTAGACCTCGAAGCCGGGCGCCAGCTTGTCCATGATCAGCACCCGGGCTGATGAGCTCCTTGGCCTTCTCCTCCGGCACGCCCTTCTTGCGCAGGAAGCGCATGGCCAGGCCGTAGTGGCTGTCGTTCTCCCTGGCCACGTCGGGCCTGGGCAGCACCGGCGCGCAGCCGGGCGATCTTGCTCGTTGAGGTCCTTGATCTCCTTGTCCTTGTCCAGGACTTCCTGCAGCAGGGCCTGGTAGGAGCTGTTCTTCTCCGCCTTGATGCGCGCCTCGAGGGCGGCTTCTGCTCCTCGGTGAGCTGCAGGGTGGCGGCGTTGGGCCGCACGTCGTTGACGCCGGCCTCCTTCAGCTTGCGGGTCTGCTCGGCGCCGGCGGTGTTGGCCTGCTGGCTCAGCTTGTCCAGTTCGGCGGCCTTCTGGGACAGGTCCTTGATCTCCTTGTCCTCCCCGGACCGCCTGCAGGCGGGAGCCAGGATCAGCATGGCCACGGTCATGGCACCGCAGGAAGATACCGGAATATCCGTCTGGATATCCATCGGCGACTCCAGGGAAAAATGGTGATCGGATCCCATCCGGCCTATCTAACGATACCGGCCCGGGCCGCGGCTAGCCAAGGAAGGTCGCGGTTCTGTGCCTTTCCCGATCCGGGCGGTCTGGTAACATCGTTCCCGGAGGGCCCGCAATGGTCGCAGACAATCGCAGCCTGTTCACCTCCGAATGCGTGACGGAAGGACATCCCGACAAGATCGCCGACCAGATCTCCGACGCCGTGCTGGACGCGGCCCTCACCGGCGACCCCAACAGCCGCGTGGCCTGCGAGACCCTGGTCACCACCGGGCTCATCGTGGTGGCCGGGGAGATCACCACCGAGTGCTACATCCCGGTGGCCCAGCTGGCCCGGGAGACGGTGCGCGGCATCGGCTACGACCACAGCTCCAAGGGCTTCGACTGCAACACCTGCGCGGTGGTGGTGACCCTGGACCAGCAGAGCCCGGATATCGCCATGGGCGTGAACACCGGCGGGGCCGGGGACCAGGGCCTGATGTTCGGCTACGCCACCGCGGAGACGCCCGAACTGATGCCCGCCCCGCTGCACTTCGCCCACGCCCTGACCCGCAGGCTGGCCGAGGTGCGCAAGAGCGGCCAGATCGACTGGCTGCGCCCGGACGGCAAGTCCCAGGTGACCGTCGAGTTCGACGGCGAGAAGGTGGCCCGGATCCACACCGTGGTGATCTCCACCCAGCATGCCGAATCCGCCAGCAACGCCGAGATCCGCGAACGGATCATCCGCGAGGTGATCCAGGCCGCCCTGCCCGCCGAGTACCTGGACAAGGACACCATCTACCACGTGAACCCCACCGGCCGCTTCGTCATCGGCGGGCCCATGGGCGACACCGGCCTCACCGGCCGCAAGATCATCGTCGATTCCTACGGCGGCAGCGGCCACCACGGCGGCGGGGCCTTCTCCGGCAAGGATCCCTCCAAGGTGGACCGTTCCGCGGCCTACATGGGCCGCTACATCGCCAAGAACATCGTCGCCGCGGGCCTGGCCCGGCGCTGCGAGATCCAGCTGGCCTACGCCATCGGCGTGGCGGAGCCGGTGTCCATCGCCGTGGACACCTTCGGCACCGGCTCGGTGGCCGACGCGCAGATCGTCAAGGCCGTGCGCGAAGTGTTCAGCTGCACCCCCAAGGCCATGATCGAGACCCTGCGACCTGCGCCGCCCCATCTACCGCCCCACCGCCGCCTACGGCCACTTCGGCCGGGAAGGCTTCAGCTGGGAGCGCACCGACAAGGTCGACGCCCTGCGCGCAGCCGTACGGTAGGAAGGCGGTAGTGTAGGCCGATCGTAATGGCGGAAGCATCTCGACCCACTCCGGTTGCCAGGGATCCGGAACCATCATTCTTCGCCCATCCCAACACCCTGGCAAATTCAGGTAAAAAGACATATACGCAGAGGAAGCAGAGGCGCTGAGGACGCAGAGCGGGCTTCGCGAGTGAAGGCTCCGCCCCACCCCGCCCAGGCCCTGCTCGCTGCGCTCGCCGAAGCTCTGCGAGCTTCGCGTCCAATGGGCAGGCGGCCCTCCACATGCAAGCATGTGGCTGGCCGCCCACCCATTGGACGTGACGGGCCAGGGCTTTTCATGCGGAGCATCTCCGCTGCGTTCGGGTTCCATGTCCGCCAGCCCATGGCCCTTTCGGTTTCCGTCAGCCAGATGCAATCCGTATCTTTCCTGTAGTTAATTACTGTAACTATTGGCGATATTTCGCATCTCAAAGATGGGGAGGATGGGATGCGGAAAGCCGATGCCCTGCCTTTGACATCCGAAGAACGCAATCAACTCGAGGCGTGGGCCAAGGGAAGGACCATCCAGGCCCGACTGAGGGAGCGGGCCCGGATTCTGCTCCTGCTGGCGGAAGGAGCCGGAATTCGCCCTGCGGCCAAGCAACTCCAGGTAGGTTTCAATACCGTCCGGCGGTGGCGAGACCGGTTCCTGGAGTTGGGCTGCCAGAGCATCCTGCATGATGCACCGGGACGTGGTCGGAGGCCGGTCATCACAGCGGAACGCAGGGCCGAAATCGTCCGGATGACCACCCAGGAGAAGCCCCACAACGCTACGCACTGGTCCTTGAGCAAGATGGCCGAGGCCTCCGGGCTTAGCACCTTTGCCGTGTGGAAGATCTGGAAGGCGAACGGGCTCAAGCCTCATCTGGTTCGGACCTTCAAGGTGAGCAATGATCCGCACTTCGCCGAAAAGGTCGAGGACATCGTGGGTCTCTACCTCAAACCCCCAGAACACGCTGGATGGGACGGTGATTGCCGACACCATGCAAAAGCACCGGCATCAGGAATGGTTGAAGTTTCTCAAGCAGATCTACCAGTTGGTGGCCAAGGACAAAGAAATTCATATCATTTGCGACAACTACGCTACCCACAAGACGGAGGAGGTGCGGGCTTGGCTGGCTACGCACAGGCGCGTTCACGTCCACTTCACACCAACCAGCGGATCCTGGCTCAATATGGTGAAACGACTATTCCGAGACATTTCCGAGAATCGTGTCCGTAGGGGGGTCTTCCGCAGCGTCGACGAGTTGGAGGCGGCCATCCACGAATACCTCGCCCGCCATAACGCCAACCCCAAGCCCTTCACTGGAGCCAAGACTACGGACAGGTTGTTGAGCCCAGGCTCGTCACGGCCAATGGGTGGGCGGCCAGCCACATGCTTGCATGTGGAGGGCCGCCTACCCATTGGACGCGAAGCTCGCAGAGCTTCGGCGAGCGCAGCGAGCAGGGCCTGGGCGGGGTGGGGCGGCGCTTTGCCTCGCGAAGCACGCTCTGCGTCCTCAGCGCCTCTGCTTCCTCTGCGTATATTTTTTTTAGCAGCAGTTACCGAACCCACGAATTGGGCCCCAACCCAGGGCCTGAAAAGGAAAACCTCGGGTGGGTCGACACGGTTCCGCTATTCCGATCGGCCTACACTAGGCCTTGATGTCGAGGTTCCCGCCCAGCGTTTGGGAGGACCCCGACTTGGCCTCGCCGGGTGAAGCCATGGTCGGCTTGGCCTCGCCAGGTTTGGGCATGATCGGCATTTCCAACTGCTTCTGGGCCTGCTTCATCTGCTGGGCCTGCATCTGCTGCAGGCTCTGGGCGGCCGAAGAGCCGGTGGCATGGTTGACGCTGCTGGCTGCTGGCATTGCGACCTCCGGGGAATGCGCGTGCATAACCGTCAGTCCCCTCATCGACCGGATCGGACCGCGGCTTTAGCTCAATTTTCCGGAAAATCCTGCCGGCCGGCCGCGGGGATGCCCCGGCTGAGGGTGTCGAGCATGCCGGTGACGATCCGGCACTGGTCGCAGTCGGCCTGCGGGGTTGCTGCAGGGGGCGCCGTCGGCCTGGAATTCGCTGCACCGGGGGTTGCGGGCGAAGGCCAGGAGATCCTCCAGCAGCCGGTGCACCCGGTCGCGCAGGGGGCTTTCGGCCATGTCCCGCAGGGTGGTGATCATCCGGTACTCGGCCGGGGTGACGGTGAGGGTGATCGGTCGCTCGGACATGGACGGCTCCATGGAGCCATTATCCTCGGAATGCCACCACCCTGGAAATCATCGGCCCACCCCAGGAAAGCGGGTGGGCCGGTCGTTTGCCTTGCGGGGCGGAGCCTACTGGGTCAGTTCTTCGGCCGCCTTGATGCCCCAGGCGATAGGCCTGCTCGTTGAGGGGGATCAGGGCGCACTTGTCCTTCAGGGCATCTGGCGCACGGCGGCCGATCAGGGTCTCCTTGGGGAAGATGTCCGGTGGCGGCCTGCAGGGCGCCCAGGGCCACGATGTTCTTCACCACGGCCTTGCCCAGGTCCACGGCGATCTCGGTGAAGGGCACGCCCACCAGCTTGACCGAGGGGTCGAGGCCCGCGGGGACTTCCTTGACGATGGAGCTGTCGTAGATGATGGTGCCGCCCTTGTTCACGGTGGGGCCGAACTTGGCGAGGCTGGGGGCGTTGAAGGCGATGAGGATGTCCGGGTGCGGGCTGGCGGGGTTGAGCACCTCGTCCTTGGCCACGTGCACGTCGGCGTAGCTCGTGCCGCCCCGGCTCTCCGGGCCGTAGCTGGGGATGTGGGTGGCGTCGAAGCCCTCGTTGATGGCGGCCTTGGCGATGAGCATGGCGGCGGTCTGGGCGCCGTCGCCGCCGGAGCCGGCCAGCTTCAGGGAGATGTCGGTGGGGTTGAGGTGGGCGGGGAAGCTCTTGCAGTGGCGCGCCGGCGGCCTCGCGTGGTGGCGCCCACGGCCTTCAGCAGCCTGGCGGCCTCGAAGCTCGGCTCGGGCGCGCTTGCACCAGGGCTCGGGCTGCAGGTCCTTCTTCACGCCCAGGGGGAAGATGGGGACCATGCACTCCTTGACCCACTTCTCGGTCTCCTCGGGGCTCATCTTCAGGTGGGTGGGGCACTCGGCCAGCACTTCCACGAAGGAGTAGCCGCGGTTCTCCACCTGGTTCTGCACCGCCTTCTTGATGGCCTTCTTGGCCAGCCGCCGGTTCTTGGCGTCGAACAGGGCGACCCGCTCCACGTAGATGGGGCCGTCCAGGCCGGCGATCAGCTCGGCCATGCGCATGGGCATGCCGTTGAACAGGCTGCGGCCGTCCGGGCTGGTGGCGGTCTGCTGGCCCATCAGGGTGGTGGGCGCCATCTGCCCGCCGGTCATGCCGTAGATGGCGTTGTTGATGAAGATGACCGTGATCGGGGCGCCCAGCTGGGCGGCCGCGACCGTTTCGGCCAGGCCGATGGAGGCCAGGTCGCCGTCGCCCTGGTAGCTGATGACGTTGGCTTCGGGGTTGGACAGCTTGTGCCCGAGGGCCACCGCCGCGGCCCGGCCGTGGGCGGCCTGGGAGTTGCCCACGTCGAAGTAGTAGTAGGCGAATACCGAGCAGCCCACCGGGGAGATCAGGATGGTGTTGTCCTGGATGCCCAGTTCCTCGATGGCTTCGGCCAGGTACTTGTGCGCGAGCCCGTGGCCGCAGCCGGGGCAGTAGTGGGTGGAGTTGCCCTTGAGGCCCTGGCCTTCGTTGTGCCGGAGAAACTTGTCGTAGAAGACGGACATTAGCGGGCCTCCTTGGCCAGGGTCGCTTGGATGTGGGCCACCACTTCGGTCTGCTGGGGCAGCATGCCGCCGAAGTGCCGGACCGAGGAGATGGTGGGGAGGTTGTGGTAGCCGGCGTTGCTGAGGGCGAGGCGGATCTCGTCCTCGAGCTGGCCGTTGCTGGCCTCGACCACGACGATGCGCTTGACCTGGGGCAGCACCTGGACCAGCTGCCTGACCGGGAACGGCCACACGGTGATGGGGCGGAACAGGCCGGCCTTGATGCCCTGGTTGCGCAGGTCCTGCACGGCGCCCTTGGAGGCCCGGGCCGGGGTGTTGGTGGCGATGATGAGGACCTCGGCGTCGTCGGCCATGAAGGTCTCGCGAGCGGGCTTCGTTTTCCGCCATCTGCCGGTACTTGTCGTTCAGGTAGATGTTGTGGGTTTCCAGGTCCGCTTCGCTCAGGAAGATGGAATTGATCAGGTTGCCCCGGTGCTGGGCGTCGCCGTTCACCGCCCACGTGGGGATGCCGGGCTTGATCATGGCGTCGGGCAGCGCCGACCTTGCCGGTCATCTGGCCCAGGTAGCCGTCGCCCAGGAGCACCACCGGGCTGCGGTACTTGAAGGTCAGTTCGAAGGCCAGCATGGTCAGGTCGAGCATTTCCTGGGGGGTGCTGGGCATGAGGGTGATGGCGTGGGTGTTGCCGTGGCCCAGGCCGCGGCAGGCCAGCTTGACGTCGGCCTGCTCGGGGGCGATGTTGCCCAGGCCCGGGCCGCCGCGCATGATGTTGACGAAGACGCCCGGCACCTCGGCGCCGATCATGTAGGAGATGCCTTCCAGCATCAGGCTGAAGCCCGGGCGACGAGGTGAAGGTCATGCAGGGCCGCCCGGCGCCGCCGGAGCCGTACATGTGGTTCACCGTGGCCACTTCGGAGACCGCCTGGAGGAAGCAGCCGTCCAGCTTGGGCAGCAGCTTCGCCATCAGCTCGGCGCCTTCGGTGGAGGGGGTGATGGGGTAGCCGAAGACGTGCCGGCAGCCGGCCAGCAGGGCGCCGATGGCGCTGGCGTAGTTGCCCTTGATCACCAGGGGCTCGGTGCGGGGCAGGGGCACCCGGACCGCGGGGATGTCCACGGCCGCGGGGGCGGTGCTGTGCTTGCCGCCGAACAGCTTGGCGGGATCCTGCAGTTCGAAGTCGACGTCCGCGGGGGTCTCGCGCAGGCCGTAGGGCTCGGGGCAGGCGTCCATGCACAGGCCGCAGCCGTTGCAGTTTTCCAGGTTGAGCCTGACCGGGACGTAGCCGGTGGCGGAATCGATCTCTTCGCCGAGGGTGATGCAGCCCTTCGCGCAGGCGCTGATGCACCTGCCGCATCCCTTGCAGTAATCCGGCAGCAGGAAAGGTTTCGGTCTTTCTTTAAGCTGAGCCATTCGCACGCTCCTCAAGCCACTGGGCCGACAGGTGTTGATGTCCAAAGGGATTGCTTCACGGCAGAAGTATTAGATCCCCATCCAGTGCACGGGGTCACAACTACGCGTAATATAAGGAAGGAGTCTGTATATCCCATGGAAACGGAACAAAACCCCCCTGAAAGCCCCGACCGGGAGATACCGCTTTGATCGCCGGCATGGGCACCGACATCTGCCCGGCCGCGCGCTGGGAACATCTGCTTGACCGGTTCGGCGAAAAGGCCGCCCGGCGGGTCCTGCACGGGGATGAGGCGGACTACCTGCTGGCCGGCAACCGCAGCGCCTGCCCGAGAGGCTGGCGGGGCGCTGGGCCCTGCGCGAGGCGTTCGGCAAGGCGCTGGGCATCGGGCTGGACGGGTGGTCCTGGAAGCAGCTGCGGTTCCTCAACGGGCGCCTCTGGGCCGAGGACGAGCTGGCGGCCATGCTCGCGGCCCGGGGCATCGACCGGCTCCACGGCAGCGTCAGTCATGACGCCGGCATGGCCTTTGCAGTGGTCATTTTGGAAGGAAGTATCCATCATCTGGGTTAGGGCGTGTCGACACGCCCTAACGTCTCGGGCAGTTCCAGCCGATTCCGTTTCAAGGAACCTCCATGACCGGACCGCTCCCCAACCAGACCATGAGTCTCCAGGACTTCCTGTCCATCCGGGAGTTCATCTACGGCCGCACCGGGATCTTCTTCAGCGAGTCCAAGCAGTATTTCCTGGAGAACCGCCTGAACCGCCGCCTGCAGGAAGTCAGCCTGGGCAGCTACCGCGACTACCTGGGGCATGCTGCAGGGCGCCCAGGGACGGGACGAGCTCAAGCAGCTGTTCAACGAGATCACCACCAACGAGACCAGCTTCTGGCGCAATCCGCCCCAGATCGAGGCCTTCCAGCGCATCGTGCTGCCCGAGGCGGCCGCCCTGGCCAGGGCCAGGGGCGCCAGCCGGCTGCGCATCTGGTCCGCGGCCTGCTCTTCGGGCGAGGAGCCGTTCACCCTGGCCATGATCTGCCAGGAGGCCAGGGACGGCCTGCTGCGGGGCATGACGGTGGAGATCGTCGCCACCGACATCAGCGAAAAGGTCCTGGGCCTGGCCCGGGAAGGCTGCTACGGCAGCTACACCCTGCGCAACCTCACCCCGGCCCAGGTCAGGCAGCACTTCACCCAGCTGGGCCCGGACAGCTTCCAGGTCAAGCCCGAGCTCAAGCAACTGATCAACTTCCGCAACTTCAACCTGGTGGACTACGGCAACTACCGGACCCTGGGAAGCTTCGACGTGATCTTCTGCCGGAATGTGCTCATCTATTTCGACGATGCCGGTCAAGGCCAAGGTCATCAAGGGGTTCCACGACGCTGCTCTTTCCCCAGTCGTTTCTCCTTGTGGGCCACTCGGAATCCATCCACGCTTTCAACGTCGGATTCGACCTCATGCATTTCAGCAAGGCCATGGGCTATCGCAAACGTGATCAGGTATAGGAGCGTCAAATGCCCATAACACCCCAGGAACTCATCGCGAACCTCGGCGACCTGCCGCCCCTGCCGCAGGTGGCCGCCCAGGTGCTGCGCCTGGCCGCCGACCCCGATTCCACCACCGATGAGCTGCAGCGGGTCATCGCCACGGACCAGGCGCTCGCGGCGCAGATCCTCAAGATCGCCAACTCCGCCATGTTCGGCATGGTGCGGGAGGTGCGACGCTCACCCAGGCGATCATGACCCTGGGCTTCTCCACCATCAAGAGCATCGTCATCGCCTCCAGCGCCAGGAACCTCTACAGCCGCGGCGGCACCGGGCTGCAGGAGCGCCTGCTGTGGGAGCACGCCCTGATCACCGCCCTCTCCGCCCGGGCCTACGCCGGGCCTTCCGCAGCCCGCGGGTGGAGGAGGCGTTCCTCGGCGGGCTCATGCACGACATCGGCAAGGCCGTGATGGGGCTCAAGTTCCCCGAACGCTACGGCGCCCTGGTCGCAGGGCATCTACAACGAGGGCCACGACGGCATGGAAGCCGAGCTGGAACTGTTCGGCTTCGACCACACCATGGTGGGCGAAGCGATCATCCGCTCCTGGAACCTGGCGCGCAGCCTGGAGACCACCGTGCGCTGGCACCACGACCCGGCCCACGCGCCGGGGGAGGACCAGGCCCTCACCGCCTTCGTGGCCCTGGGCAACCAGCTGGCCCTGGACCGCGGCGTCGGCATCGGCAAGCCCGAATCCCTGCAGGAGTCCACCCGGCAGGCCATGGCCATCCTGAACCTGACGCCCGAGGCCCTGGACGCCCACCGCCTGGGCGTGGTCGAGGCGCTGGAGGCCGACAAGGACCTCATCCGGGACTTCTGACCATGATCACTTCCGACCTCGTCCGCCAACGGGTGAAGACCCTCCCCAGCATGCCCACGACCGTCATGGCCCTGGGCAAGGCGGTGGGCGACGACCGCTGCACGGTGGACCGGGTCCTGGGCATCCTGGCGCAGGATCCGGCGCTTTCCGCCGCCTTGCTGCGCCTGGCCAATTCGGTGATGTACGTCCGCGACGACCGGGTGATGGACCTGCGCAGCGTGGTGATGCGCCTGGGCTTCGAAACGATCTTCCACCTGGGCCAGTCGGCCGCCATCATCCGCTCCATCCGCGGCGGCAGCCACCTGGACCCGGTCCTGCTCTGGCAGCACTCGGTGGCGGTGGGGCTGGTGGCCAAGGGCATCTGCGGGCTGGTCGGGCAGGACGCCCTGCTGGAGACCGCCTACCTGGCCGGCCTGCTGCACGACATCGGCAAGATCGCCCTGGACCAGTGCTTCGCCGACGAATACGGACCGGTGGTGGAGGCCATGGCCCGGGGCGAGGTGTGCCTGGAGGCCGAACGCGCCATCCTGGGGGTCACCCACGCCGACGTGGGCGCCATGGTCGCCGTCCCAGTGGAACTTCCCGCCCGCCATGGTCGGCCGCCATCCACGACCACCACGAGCCGGGCGGACGATTTCCTCACCTGCCTGATCCAGCTCTCGGACCTGCTGGTGCGGACCCGGATCCCCAACAGCCCGGCCGACGAGGGCCTGGCCTTCGTGCTGGGAGACCTGCCCGCGTTCAGGACCGTCTTCAAAGGCGCCCAGGGCGACGCCCTGGACGAGGAACGGCTCACCTTCGGCATCGACGATGAGCTGGAACACGCCATCACCTTCGTCAAGCTCGTTTTTCAGGAATGAATCATGGACCCCATTCGCGTCATGGTCGTGGACGACAGCCCCTTCATGAGGAAGGCCCTGGAGCGCATGCTCCAGGCGCCCGACATCGAGGTGGTCGGCTCGGCCCGGGACGGCCTGGACGCCCTGGAGAAGATCCCCCAGCTGCAACCCCGACATCGTCACCCTCGACATCGAGATGCCCCGGCTGGACGGCCTGGGCTGCCTCAAGCGGATCATGGCCGAGATGCCCCGGGCGGTGCTGATGGTCTCCAGCCTCACCCAGGAGGGGGCGCAGGCCACCCTGGAGGCCCTGGCCCTGGGCGCGCTCGACTTCATCCCCAAGGAGACCAGCCTGGCCAGCGCCAGCATCCTGCAGATCCAGCAGGACCTCCAGGAGAAGGTGCGCAAGCTGGCGCGCAGCCCGCGCTTCCGCAAGGCGCGCGGACCCCTGCCGCCGCCGTCCCACCTGACGCAACCCGGCCAGCCGGTGCCGGCCCCGGCCCCCGCCTTCCAGACGCCGCCGCCGCCCAGGCCGTGGCGCGCCTGGGCGCCCTGGCCGGGCCGCGGGCCGAACTGCTGGCCATCGGCTGCTCCACCGGCGGGCCCAAGGCCCTCCAGGACCTCCTGCCGGCCCTGCCCAGGACCCTGCCGGTGCCCTGCCTGATCGTCCAGCACATGCCCGGCACCTTCACCAAGGCCTTCGCCGAGCGGCTCAACGGCATCTGCCAGGTGGAGGTGCGCGAGGCCGCGCACGGCGACACCGCCCTGCCGGGCTGCGTCTACATCGCCCCCGGCGGCCAGCACATGCTCTACCGCCAGCGCGGCGCCACCGGCGTCATCGAGCTGAGCGCGGAGCCCTCCACCAGCCTGCACCGGCCCAGCGTGGACGTGCTGTTCCAGAGCATCGCCGACAACAACAACCGCCAGGTGCTGGCCATGATCCTCACCGGCATGGGCTCCGACGGCACCCGCGGCATGGTCTCGCTCAAGGCCAAGGGCGCGCACACCCTGGCCGAGGCCGAGGAGTCCTGCATCGTCTACGGCATGCCCAGGGCCGCCTTCGAGCGCGGCTGCGTGGACCAGGTGGCGCCGCTCCAGGACATGGCCGGGATCCTGCGCAGGCATTTCCAGATCTGACCATGGACGCCGTGCCGGCCGCCGTCGCCTCCCTGCTGAACGCCATCCAGTCCGCGTCCCAGGCCCAGGCCCCGACCGCGGCCCCGGTGCCGGCCCTGCTGGCCCTGGCCGGGCAGGACGTGTCCATGTTCCTGCTGGCCCAGGCCGGACGGGAGCGTGCAGCCTGGCCCTGCCTTCCGGCCAGGTGGTGACGGCCCAGGGCCAGCTGCCCTATCCGGACGGCACCCAGCTGCTGGTCCGGGTCCCGACCGGCGCCGCCGCGGACGCCCCGCTCCGGCTGCAGACCCTGCAGGCCACGCCCCCCGCCGCGCCGGCCATCCTCGCCCCGCTGCTGCAGGGCGAGGCCGCCCAGCTCCAGGCCAGCCTCGCGAATGCCGAGCCGCCGCCCGGGCTGGCCGAACTGGCCGAGTTGAACCAGGCGCTGACCCCGGACCCGACCGTCCCGGAGACCGCCCCGGAGAGCGCGCCGGCCGCGTCCGCGGCGGGCGCCCAGGCCGCGCCGGACCCGGCGGCCGTCGAGGCCGCCGTGGACGCCCTGCCGCCGTCCTTGCTGGCCGCCCTCAAGACCGTCCTGGAGCTGCCGCCGTCCGCTGCCCAGGCCACCGTGGCCACGACCCTGGAGACGTGGCTGGGCGCGCCCGCTCCGTCCGGCCCGCGCCAGGCGCCGGCGTCCGATCCGCTGGCGCGCTTCCAGGCCGCGGTGGAGCGCCACCCCGAACTGCCCGCGCCCCAGGCCGAAGGCCTGGTCCAGTGGTTCAAGCCCCTGGCCGAAGGCGCCGCGACCGCCCGGCCGGCGTCCCAGGGCTCCGCCGCTTCCGGTCAGGTCCAGCAGCAGGCGCCGTCCGAGCGCGCCGGGGCCCCGGCCGAGGCGCCGGCCACCTGGGAGGCCTGGATCAAGGCCGGAATCAAGGTCCTGAACGACCCGACCGTCAGCCCCCAGGGCGCCGCCTTCCACGCCGCCCAGGCCAAGGAGGGCACCGCCTTCTACGAACTCCCGCTGCCCTGGTCGCCCCAGCACCCCCTGCAGATGTGGGTGGAATCCGACCGCGACCCGCGCCAGCCGAAATCGTCCACCCCGGAGACCAGGCGCGTGCTGCTGGGCATGTCCTTCACCAACCTCGGCGAGACCCGGGTGGGCATCGCCAAGGGCCCGGCGGGGCTGCAGGTGCGGGTGTGGGCCGAGCACCCGGAGCCGCTGGAGGCTTCGAAGCGGCAGGTGGAAAGCGAACTGGAGGACCTGGGCGAGCGCGTGGACCTGAAGATCATGGCGCTGACGCCCGGGCCCGGCGGCGGCATCCCATCGCTGCGCAGCCAGGTGACCGGGGCGACCCTGGAAGCGATGGGGTAGTCGATTTAATCCCAGCCGATCCAGCGGGGGCGCCACGACCCGGTATACTGGAGCTTCCCTTTCATGGAAGTCGCCATGGCCAGCCCAAGCAAACCCAAAGCCCGCCCCACCGTCAAGGACGTCGTGATCCGGGAGATGACCCTCCAGGACCTGCCCGCCATCTTCGCCCTGGGCGAGCGCCTGTTCCCCGCCGACAAGTGGCCGGCGCTCTACCGCACCTGGGACGAGTACGAACTGGCGGTGCACTTCGCCTCCGACAGCGAAACCTGCCTGGTGGCGGAGCTGGACGAGGCGGTGGTGGGCTTCGCCCTGGGCACCCTGCTGGAAAAGCGAATGAGCGCCTGGACCTACGGCTACCTGCTCTGGCTGGGGGTCGATCCCGACGTGGCGCGCAAGGGCGTCGCCGCGCGCCTTTTCGCGGCCATGACCGACCTGTTCATCAAGCTCGGGGCGCGCATGATCATGGTCGACACCGACGCCGAGAACGAGCCGGCCCTGGCCTTTTTCCGCAGCCAGGGCTTCGGCCAGGAGACCCCGCACCTGTTCCTGTCGCGCAACCTCACCCACGACCCGGACTACCTGCGCCACCGGCGTCCGTCCCGCGGCGCCGCGACCCGGCGCAAGCCGGCCACCCCCACCCGGCCCAACTACGCCCCCGATGGAGACGAGAATGACTAGCCCGGTCTGGGACCGCCTGGAACCGGACCGGCTGCGCTCCCTGCTGCTGGACGCGGTGGGGGTCTACAGCCCCTCCTACGCCGAGGCGCCGGCCGCCAAGGTGTTCGCCGCGCGCCTGGAGGAGGCCGGCCTGGCGGTGGAATGGCTGCCGGTGCGCTCCGGGCACGGCGCCGGGCCGCGCCACAACCTGCTGGTGCGGCTGGGGCCGCAACCCCCGGCCATGCTCTGGGTCGGCCACATCGACACCATCGAGGCGGTGCACGGGTTCCATCCGCCCACCGTCGACGGCGACGTGCTGCGCGGCCTGGGCGCGGCGGACATGAAGGGCGGGTGCGCGGCCATGGTGGAGGCGCTGATAGCCCTGTCCCGCTCCGGGGCCGGGCTGGCCAGGGGCCTCTGCCTGGGCCTGGTGGTGGGCGAGGAGGAATACGGCGACGGGGCGCTGGCCCTGATCGAGACGGTGCGCGCCCCGCTGGTGGTGGTCGGCGAGCCCACCGACCTGCTGCCCTGCGTCTCCCACAACGGCTACATGGAGTGCCAGCTCACCGCCCAGGGCAGCCGGGCCCACGCCGCCGTGCCCGAATTCGGCGCCAACGCCATCCACGCCATGCTCACGTGGATCCTGGCCATCTTCGACGCCCTGCTGGCGCCCGGCCTGAACGGGCTGGTGGTGGCCAACCCGAGGGAGATCCAGGGGGGCAGCACCCTGTTCGTGGTGCCCGCCGGCTGCACGGCCATGATCGACGTGCACTGGCGGCCGGAGGTCGACCCCGCGGCCGTCTCCGCCGCCCTGGAGTCGGCGCGCGTGGCCGCCCTGTCCGGGCACCCCCTGTGCGGCCTGGCCTCCGCCGTCACCTTCAGCTCCATGGGCTTCGACAACTCCCCCCTGGACCCCGCCCTGGCCCCGTTCTGGCGCGCCATGGCCGCCACCGGCCTGGACCCGCAGCCCAGCGTGTTCCGCTCCCATTCCGACGCCGCGGTGTTCCAGGCCGCCGGCGCCCTGGCCGTGGTCTGCGGCCCCGGCCGGCTGGAGATGGCCCACTCGCCCGAGGAGCAGGTCTCCCTGGCGCAGGTGGAGCGCGCCGCCCGGCTCTACGCCGCCCTGGCCTGGGAAGCCCTTAGGCAATGACCTCCAGGTGAAGTAACCTTGGGTGTGGCCGGTCCCCCCATCCGGAGGACCGACGGCCCCGCAAGGACGGATATGCACCCCATTCTTTTCAAGATCGGCAGTTTCCCCATCGGGACGTACGGCCTGCTGCTCACCGCCGGCTTCTTCCTGGCCCTGGTGCTGGCCCAGCGCCTGGCCCGGCAGGAGGGGATCCCGCCGGAGCACGTCTCGGACCTGGCCATCACCCTGCTCCTGGCCGGGGTGATCGGCTCCAAGCTGCTGATGGTGATCGTCGACCTGTCCAGCGGCGTGGCCTTCAGGGATGTGTTCGACCTGGGCTACCTGCGGGCCGGGGGGGCCATCCACGGCGGCATCATCGGCGCCACCGCGGCCTTTTTCTGGCGGGTGAAGCGCCTGAAGCTGCCGCTGGCGCCCACCCTGGACTGCCTGACCCCGGCCGTGGCCCTGGGCCAGGCCGTCGGGCGCCTGGGCTGCTTTTCCGCAGGCTGCTGCTACGGCACCGCCTGCAGCCTGCCCTGGGCGGTCACCTTCACCGACCCCAACGCCCATTTCCTCTCCGGCACCCCGCTGGAAATCCCCCTGCACCCGGTGCAGATCTACACCTTCCTGACCAACGCCCTGATCATGGTCATCCTGCTGGTGTTCCGCAAGCACCGGCGCTTCAGCGGGCAGGTCTCGGGCCTGCTACTTCATCCTGGAGGGGTTCGGCCGGATGCTGACCGAACACTGGCGGGGCGACCTGGACCGCGGCTTCCTGCTGAACATCCCCTGGTTGTCCACGGGGAGGGCCACCAGCTGCCTGTTCGTCCTGTTCGGTTGCGGCCTCCTGATGTGGTTCAGCCGCCGCGCCCGCACGGCGGTGGCGGCTTGAGCGGCGCGGTCAGCCACTTCCTGCCGGACGGCGCGCCGCGCCTGGACCGCTTCCTGGCCGACAGCCACCCGGAGGTCAACCGCTCCCGCTGGGACGCCTGGGTGCGCTCCGGCCACGTGCGGGTGAACGGCCTGGTGGTGCTGAAGGCCGGCACCCGCATCCGCGCCGGCGCCACGGTGGAGACCGAACTGCCCGACCCGGCCCCGCCCGCCCTGCACCTCCTGCCCGAAACCCTGGACCTGCCCACCCTGTTCGAGGACAGCCACCTGTGGATCGTGGACAAGCCCGCCGGCATGGTGGTGCATCCGGGGCCCGGGCACCCCTCCGGCACCGTGCTGAACGCCCTCCTGGGGCGCGTGCGCGCCCCGGAGATCGTCGCCGCGCCGGAGGACGGCGAGGACGAGGAGGACGAAATCCCGGCCCCCATCTGGCCCGGGCCTGGTGCACCGCCTGGACCGCTACACCACCGGCTGCCTGGCCATGGCCAAGGACGTGGGCAGCCAGCAGGCGCTCCAGGTCCAGTTCAAGGAGCGCACGGTGGAGAAGCGCTACCTGGCCCTGGTGCGCCTGTCGCGCAAGCTGCCCGTCGTGGGTTCCCTCCTGGTGGACCAGCCCATCGCCCGGCACCGGGTGGACCGCCTGAAGATGGCGGTGTCCGCGAACGGCCGCCCGTCCCAGACCCGGGTGAAGCTGCTGGCCTCCGCCTGCGGCCTCGCCCTGGTGGAGTGCGAACTGCTCACCGGGCGGACCCACCAGATCCGGCTGCACCTGTCCCACCTGGGCGCGCCCATCCTGGGCGACCCGCTCTACGGCGGCGCCCCCTCATGGCTCGACGCGGGCAAGCGCAGCTTCCCCTGCCCGCACCCCATGCTGCACGCCTGGAAGCTTTCTCTCAACCACCCGGCCGACGGCCGGCGCCTGGATTTCCAGGCCCCGGTGCCCCAAGCCTACCGGGAGGTCCTCGCCGCCCTGGGCATTCCCTGTCCCTGATCTTCCTTGCCCCTGTCCTTCAGCGGAGTTCCAGGACCGGCCCGGCGCTGGTGATCACGGCCCGTTCCAGGACCGCGGCCAGTTCCCGCAGGTTGCCGGGCCAGTCCATGGCCATCAGCCGCTCCAGCACCGGGTCGGGGATGGTCGTGACGGCCTTGCCCAGGGAGCGGTTGAACCTGGCGACGTAGGCGGCGGCCAGGACCGGGATGTCCTCCCGGTGCCGGCGCAGCGGCGGGACGGTGATGGTGCAGGCGCCCAGGCAGACGAAGAGATCCGCCCGGAACCGGCCTTCGGCCACCGCCGCCGACAGGTCGCGGTTGCTGGCGGCGATGAACCGCACCTCGGGCCGGGCGCCGCCCGGGCCCACCCGGCCCAGCCGCTGGATGGCCTCCAGCAGCCGGCCCTGGGCCCGCTCCGGCAGGGCGCCCACCTCCTCCAGGAACAGGGTGCCCTGTGCGGCCAGCTCCATCCGGCCGAGCGGCTGGCCTTTGGGCCTGGCTTCGTCCCCGCCCGCGCCGAACAGCATCTCCTCCAACCGGCCGGCCGCGACCCGCTGGTCGATCTGGCCCCAGGCCTGCTTGACCTCCTCCCTGGCCCGCTGCAGCTCTTCGCTCTGCATCTCCAGTTCGATCCTCTGGAGCTCGAGTTCCTGGAGGATCCGCCGGGTGTCCTCGAGGTTGCCGGGGGGATTCCGGCGCTCGCCGGCCAGGCGCCGGGGCACGGCCTTCCGGGTACCCCGTTCAGGCGTCGGCATGGCCGCCTCGGTTGCCGGAGGCCCCGAACAGCCTCCCCGATTCCCCCCCGGATCCCTTGATGTCGCCGAAAATGCATACGAACTGGTCCGGCGCCGGGCGATAGGTGACCAGTTCGAAGCTCGCCGCGCCCAGGCGCAGGGGCCGTTCGAACAGGCTGGGCTCCCCGCTCATGGGGGTTCGGGCCAGGGCCGCCTGGAGCACCGGCCGCAGCTCCGGAAGGGCTTCCAGCAGGGTGGCCGGCGCGGCGCCGGGGGCGAGCATGCGGCGGAAGGCCCGGTTGGACTGCAGCAGGCGGCCGTCCACCGCCGCGCCGGCGGGGCCGGCGATGGCGGAGCACAGGGCGTATCCGGCGGTCAGGCGGTTCAGCAGGTCCTGGAGCTGGCCGGCGGTGGCCCGCAGGTCCTGCTCCATCACCTTGGCCGCGGTGGTGTCGGTGAAGGTGAACACCAGGCCTTCGATGCGCTCGTCGTGGCTGCGGTAGGGCATGATCCGCACCGAATACCAGTGCCCGTCCCGGGTGGTGACGCTGCGCTCCTTGGCCGCCAGGGTGCGCAGCACCTCCCGGGCGTCCCCGGGCAGCCCGGGGTAGTCCAGGGAGGAGGTGATGTCGGTGAGCGGCCGGCCCACGTCCCCGGGCAGGAGCTGGAACAGCCGGCTGGCCCCGGAGGTGAAGCGCGCCACCCTGAGCTCCTGGTCCAGGAACACGGTGGTGATGTCGGTGCTGTCCAGCAGGTTCTTCATGTCGCTGCTGGTCCGGGCCAGTTCCTCCATGCGCGCCTGCTGCTCGGCGTTGATGGTCTGGAGCTCCTCGTTCAGGGACTGCAGCTCCTCCTTGGAGGTGGTCAGCTCCTCGTTGGTGGACTGCAGCTCCTCGTTGGTGGACTGCAGTTCCTCGTTGGCGGACTTGAGTTCCTCCTGGGAGGTCTGCATCTCCTGCTGCAGGTCGTGCAGCGCCTCCCGGCTCTGCAGCAGTTCCAGCTGCATCTGCCGGATCCGGGCGGCTGCCTCCGGCGCCCTTGCGCGGCGGCGGTTCCGGCTGGTCGCGGAACACCACCATGATCAGGCCCCTGGAGCAGGCCGGGCGCCTTCACCCGCTGCGCGGTGAGCGTCACCATCGCGGTGCCGCCGTCGGCGCCCACCCGGAGGTCGTGGGCGGTCACCGGCTCGTCCTGGCGCGCCGCCCGGTGCAGGGCGCTGCCCAGTTCCAGGCGCAGGCCCTCCCGGGCCATGGCGAAGAGGTTCCAGTTGGCCTTGCCGGCGGCCGGCTCCAGGTACTTGCCGGTGTGGCCGCTGATGTACAGGATGTCGCCCGCCTCGTTGACCAGGACCGCCGGCGGGGCGAACTGCTGGAGCAGGACCTGGTCCGCCAGGGAGGCGAGGTTGGCGGAGGGATCGGTCATCTTGGGCTCCTTCGGTTCGCCCTGGGGCGCGCCGGCGAGGGCGGGGGGGAAGGTCAAGGCCTGGATCGGCAGCCGGGCGTCGCTGCGCCGGAACAGCCGGTGCTTGCCGGGCCAGGGAGAGAACATGGTCGGTCATGGCGCCGATGCTTTCCGAACTGCCCAGGCACAGGACGCCGCCGGGCACCAGGCTGTAGTGGAACAGCCGCATGATCCGCTTCTGCAGCTCCGGCGTGCAGGTAGATCAGCAGGTTGCGGCAGCTGAGCAGGTCGAGCCGGGTGAACGGGGGGTCCATGATGAGGTTCTGGGTGGCGAACACCACCATCTCCCGGATCTCCTGGCGCACCCGGAACCCGCCCTCCTCGGCCACGAAGAACCGGCTCAGGCGCTCGGCGGACACGTCGGCGGCGATGTTGGGCTTGAACAGCCCGCGCCGGGCCCGGTCGATGGCGTCCCGGTCCAGGTCGGTGGCGAAGATCTGCAGGCTGCAGGTCCCGGGCCGGCCGGGCCCGGGCCAGGGCTTCCCGGAACAGGATGGCCAGTCCATAGGCCTCCTCTCCGGTGGAGCATCCGGGCACCCAGGCGCGCAGCACCGACCCCGCGGGTCGGCCGGCGCACAGCGCGGGCAGCACTTCCTGGCCCAGCACCTCCCACAGCGCCGGATCCCGGAAGAAGCTGGTGACCCCGATCAGCAGCTCCCGGAACAGCAGGTCCACCTCGGCCGGATTGGCCTCCAGGTAGCGGACGTAGTCCGCCAGGGCGGCGACCTGGTGCACCCCCATGCGGCGGTCGATGCGGCGCATCACGGTGTTGCGCTTGTAGAGGGAGAACTCGTGCCCGGTGCGGGCCCGGAGCAGCGCGGCCACCTGGCCTAGGGCCTGGTCGTCGGGGTCGGCCGCGGCCGGGGTGGGGGCGCTGAAGCTGCGGCTGCGCTGGAGCATGTCGAGGATCATCCGGGGCAGCTCTTCCGGCGGGCCCACCAGGTCCACCAGGGCGGTGTCGACGGCGGCCTGGGGCATGCTGGCGAAGCGGGCGCCGGCGGGGTCCTGGGCCAGGCACAGGCCGCCCTGCTCCTTGATCGCGCGCAGGCCCAGGCAGCCGTCGGAGCCCATGCCGGAAAGGATCACCCCGATGCTCTGCTCGCCCCGCTCCGCTGCCAGCGAGCGCAGGAAGAAGTCGATGGGCAGGCGCAGGCCCCGGGCGGCTCCGGGCGCCGTCAGGCGCAGCTGCCCGCAGCGCAGGGCCAGGTCCTTGTTGGGCGGGATCACGTAGACGCAGTTGGGGCTGACGCGCATGTGGTCGCGGGCCTGGAGCACGGTCATGGCGGTGATGCGCTGCAGGAGTTCGGGCAGCATGTCCTCCACCGTGGGGTCCAGGTGCTGGACGACCACGAAGGCCAGCCCCGAGCCCGGCGGCACCCGGGCCAGGAACTTCTCCAGCGCTTCCAGCCCGCCCGCCGAGGCGCCGATGCCGACGATGGGGAAGAGGGGTGCGGGCGGGGAGGGCACAGTGGCTGCTCCAGAAGGTCAAGGAACCGGCTTGACCTCATTTGATAAATTATCCGTCTTTTCCGCAGTCAGGCGGTAGGCCAATTGCACCATCAGCTCCTTGACGATCTCCGGGAACTCCGCCAGCAGGGATTCGAAGTTGTGGCCGTGGATGATCACGCAGCGGCAGGGTTCCAGCGCCACCACGGTGGCCGAGCGGGCCATGCCCAGCAGGAAGCTCATTTCCCCGAAGTATCCGGCCTTGCCGATCGTGGCGATCTGGCGTCCGTCCCGGCGGACGCCGACGGTCCCTTCCAGCACGAAGAACATGGCCTCGCCCGGATCGCCCTGCTGGAAGAACTGCCAGCCGGTCGGGGCCTCCAGCAGCAGCCGGGTGTCGCCCTGGAACGGCACCTTGCCTTGGCCGTCCATGAGCCGCTTAATGATAACCGTCTCCTTGCGGTGCAGGATGGCGACCACCTCGGCGCCGAACAGCAGGGCCGCCATGGAGTAGTAGATCCAGATGACGACGATGAAGATCGATTTGAACGAGCCGAAGGCGAACCCGTAGCCGGGGTCGTGGGTGAGGAAGAGGGTGAAGGCGGGGCGGAGCACGAACCAGAGCGCCGCGGTGGTGAGCGCCCCGGCCAGCAGGTGGGATTTGCGCACCTTCGGGGTGAAGGCGTACAGCACCCCCCCGACCAGCAGCACCGTCAGGGTGAAGGGCAGGGTGAAGGCGAGCGAGACCGGCGGGCGGATGTCCACGGAGAACCGCGCCAGGAACTTCAGCGCCAGGCCCGCCCCGGCCAGGGCGGCCAGGCCCATGATGAAGGCCATCCCGGTGAGCAGGTCCAGGGCCTTGGCGGCCAGGAGGGTCCTCAGGTTGCGCCGCTTGAACATGAGGTCGACGCTTTCCCGCAGGCTCGACACCAGCGGCGTGAGGCTCCACGTGAAGACCAGGAGGTTCAGGGTGCCGGCGGTCTTGGGGTGGCTGGCCAGGGTGGCCACCTCGGCCAGCACCACATCGCCCGAGCGCGGGATCAGCTGGCCGATCAGCTCGGAGGTCTTGGCCATGGCCGCCTGGGAGGAGCCGATCGCCACGCTCAGCAGGTAGGTCAGCAGGAGCATGGCGGGGATCAGGGCCAGCGTGCTGTAGAAGGCCAGGGACGAGGCCTGGCGCAGGTCGGAGTTGCGGATGAAGGCGGCCGAGGCCTCGCGCAGGATCATCCCGCCGCGCCGCGCCAGTTCGGCCGGCCAGGGGCCGCGCTGCTTGGCTGGGGGGGTCATGGGCATGATCATCCCTTGTGCGGCGGGCCCTCTCAACCGTTGACGACCACGGTGGCCCTGGCGCTGGCCTGGGGGTCCAGGGTGGAGACCGCCGTCACGTGGTAGGTGCCGGCCCTGGCCGGGGCCAGGTAGCGCCCGTCCTGGTCGATCTCGCCGCCGCCCGGCTCGTCCACCGACCATTTCACCGTGTTCCGGCCCAGCCCCTTGACGGAGACGGCGAAGGTCAGCGTGCCGCCCTGGGCCACCTGGGCGCTGGCCGGCTCCACCACGAGGATCGGCAGCACCTGGATGGCGAAGGTCTCCTTGAGCTTGCGCCCGTCGGCCCGGACTGCCCGCAGCGTCACGTGGTAGGTGCCGGCGGTCTCCGGGGCGAAGTAGACGGTGGTTTCCCCCTGGCTGTTGCGCAGGCCGCCGCCGTAGGGCTCCTCCACCTCCCACTCCAGGTCGCCGTTCAGGTCCACGTTGGCGCTGGCGGTGAGGTGGAGCTGGTCGCCCACCACCGCGGTGCGGGTTTCCGGCGCGACGTTGAAGCTGGGCCCGTTGGCGCCCCCGCAGGCCAGCGCCAGGCAGACGACCAGGGTTGAACAACAGCCGAGCGGTTTCAATGGGACCTCTGAAAGGATGGGATTCTGAATGGTCCGGGGCGGAGTTCCCGGACGGTACCAAAGGTAGGTCAAAACCCGGCCTCCGGGGCCCATCCGGTCAGGCCGGATGATAGCGTGTTTGGGGGCTGGAGATGGGCGACGAACGCCTTCCTCTGTGAAGTTGGCCCCGACCTGTGGAAAATCTTTGCCGAGGTCGGCACTGCGCTTGATCGGATATTTCACATGGCCGGGCTGACCAGGGATCGAATTTGAAGTGAGCAGAGCGCAAAAAAGGTGCAATGCGGTGGCCATGAGGAAGCCGCCGAACATACCGAATTGGTATATCACCCATACGTATAAAGTATTTTCTGCACCCTGGGTTCGGTGGTAAAAAACCCTATTCCATTTCTCTTGAATCTTGAATCCTGGGTTGTGTGCGGCTGCATCCAGGCCGGTTCATGCCGTCATAGGCCGCCTTCCCGTCCAAGCCCTGCCATGCAGGACCCGGCAGGAAGGCATCGTGCCGGCTTCTCAACGACCAGAGGGCCATTCCACGCTTTTCAGGTCCGGGTCACAGCAGTGCGACATCGGGTCCATCGCGACATCGAAAGGAGGGGATGCACCGTCAAACCGATTCGGCCGTAAAGACAGCCATGCGAAACGCGGGTTGCCTGGCTGCACATTCCAACCGGACCGGATTTTCGGTCCATCATCATAAAACTAAGGAGCCAAAATGAATCGTTGTGAAAAAATACCGGCCGTGCTTATGGCCGCCGGCCTGTTGTCCGTAGCTTTGCCCCAGGTTGCGAAAGCGTCCGATATCGACGACCTGACCGCCAAAGTCCAGGCGCTGAGCGCCCAGGTCGACCAGCTGAAGAAGAAGGAGGCTGCCGACGCGACGACCCCGAACGCGGCCGCGACCCTGGCTGCGGCCACGCCCAACACCTGGAGGCCGTGGACCACGCCGGCCAATCCGTACAAGCCTGGGGACCCCTCCCAGACCGCCACGGGCCCCCTGAGCGCCACCATCAAGGGCGTCACCTTCACCCTCTACGGCGACTTCGACGTCTACGCGAACCACATGACGAGCTCTTCGGGCCATACGATCAACGCGTTCGAAGACGGCGCCATCCTGCGCAGCCGCTGGGGCATCAAGGGCGTCAAGCCCGTCGCCCCGGGCTACGAGATGAAGTTCACGGTCGAGAGCGGCTTCAACACGCTCAACGGCAAGAGCGCCGATACCGCCGGGCAGCCCACTGGGGGCACCGGTTCCGTCTACAGTGGCCGCCTGTTTGACCGGCAGGCCTGGTTCGGCGTCCTGACGCCGATCGGCGAATTCCGCATCGGCCGGCAGAACACCACCATCCAGCAGCTCGGCGGCGAGATCGACTTCGCGGCCCGCAACCTCGGCGGCGTCATCAACCTCTTCGGCGTGCCCTCGCGCTACGACAACGACGTCTCCTTCCTCTCCCGCCGTTTCTATGGCTTCACCATCCAGGCCCACTATGCGATCGCCAACAGCCTCGCCGGCGTGACCACGACCAACTCGGTCAACGGGAACATCGCGAACATCGGCAACCAGTGTGTCTACCAGCTCATGGCGGACTACAAGAAGGGCCCCTTCACGGCCGGCTACATGGAAATCGTCGCCGAGCCGCCGGCGGGTGGCACCAGCGCCGCCCCGCCCAAGATCGGGACCAACGTCGTGTATCTGAACCCCTACGTGAACTACGATTACGGCCACGGGCTGGTCTGGTTGGCTGCCGTGCACTCGAACAACAACGGCAACACCTACAGCGGCACCGGCGGCACCGGCGTCGTCCTGTTCAACGGCGGTTCGCCCCTGGGCAACACCGGCGTGACCGCGAACAGCAACGCCGGAACGCTGAACAACGGCAGCCTCGCCGACATCAACACCTACTACAACATCTATCAGGGATCCGCCAGCTACGTCATCACCGACAGGCTGAATGTCGGCGCCCTGTACGGCTGGATCCGGGACATCACCAACCACGTGAAGAACGCCCACGGCTACTCGGTCGGCGCCTTCTACGACGTGTTCAAGGACACCCACACCTACCTGATGTATGACGTGATCAAGAACGACGCGGGCGCCGGCTTCACCCAGGCGGCTTCCGCGGGCCTCTCGCCCAACTTCACCGCCGCCAACGACGTCAACGGCCGCAAGATCACCGGCGTGCAGCTCGGCTGCATGTATCAGTGGTAGATCCACCGGCTTGGACCGGGGCCTGAGAACCAGGCCCCGGTTCAGCTGATCGCATGCTTTCTCCTCCTCGCGGATTCGGTGGGTCCCCGGCTGCCGCTGAAATCGTGAGGAGGTGAGAGCGTCGTTTGGCGCCGAAGGCGAGGCTTTTGGAAGTCCGAGTCCAACGGAGATCAGGCGATGGTTGAAGCCCAAAACCCAAAGATGAAGGTACCCAGGCCTCGAGGAGCGCAAGAACTCACGATCCACTTCGGGCAAACCGCGGTGCTGATCATGGACTACCAGAACGACATCGTGAGCATGATGCCGGAGCAGGCCCGAAAACCCCTTCTTGACAAAGCGCATTCGATCCTGAGGCGTGCCCGGGAAGCCCACGTCCAGGTCATCTACGTGGTCGTGAGATTTCGCACGGGCTACCCCGAGGTCAGTGCTCAGAACAAACGCTTCAGCGTCATCAGGGAGTCCGGGCGTTTGCGCGAGGGATCCCTGGGAGCGGAAATCCATACGCGGATTGCTCCCCAGCCCGGAGACATTGTGGTCACCAAACGCCGCACGGGAGCCTTCTCCACCACCGATCTGGAATCCATTCTTCGTGCCAAACGGATCACCACACTTTTGATGTTCGGTATCTCCACCAGTGGTTGCGTCCTCTCAACCGTGAGATGGGCCGCAGACATGGATTACCAGATCATCGTCGCCTCCGATGCTTGTGCGGATATCGACGATGAGGTGCACCGCATTCTGATGGGTAAGGTATTACCCGCGCAGGCCACGATTGCAACATCCCAGGTATTGGTGAGGGCCATCCGAGCCAATAGGGAATAACAATCCCTGATTATCGGCGAGTTTCAGCTTAGGTTGTGTCTGCAAATTAACCGATTCGTCCCAGGGCAAAATTCAGCGGTTCTCTGTGATTCTCTGCGAGCCCTCAGCGCCTCCGCGTCCAATTGACTGGTGGTGTGAGTCGGCGGGCTCGTCAATGACGATAGGCGCCGACCCACTTCAGCAACCACTTGGACGCGGAGGCGCTGGGGGCTCGCAGAGGGTCGCTGAGAAGGGAATTTGGAGCAATCTGCAAATTCAAGCTGATGCTTCCCCAAACCTTTGAACCAGCAACAGGATGTGGGCTAGTATAATAGCCGGCCTTGTCCGTCCGCCTCCTTGGACGAGTCTGGTTTCTCATGCTTGGGCAGAAAGTTAAGTTAATTTGCAGACAACCACTTAATAGAGCGACTGGATGTATCGAAGGCCCGCCGTCGCTTCGGCGATCCCGTTTCCGGCTGTCTTGAACTCGAAGACCAGATGATCCCGGAAATCGATCTTTTTCAGGGCGTCGATCAGCTTCGGAAAAGCGAAGTGCTTTCCGTCCGGAGGGGTCCTTTTGACGTCTGAAATGTCGACCTGGGCGACCAGCCCGTCCGCTTCCAGGACGGCCCCATAGAAATCGGTCTCTTCCAGATCCATGTGGTGGGTGTCGAGCTGCAGGCGGAACTGGGGCGAGGCGAATTCGTTGATGAAGACGATGTTCTCCCGGATCGTTTTCAGCACGTCGCTGTCCAGGCGCCCAATGGCTTCGTGGACGATCCGGATCCGCCGGCTTTCCGCGTAGGCGATGCACTCGTGCAGGCTGTTGCGGTATTGGCCCATGTACTGGTCCCTGCTGTCGCAATCGGCGTAGGTGCCTCTGATCAGCCCGATGACCACGTCAGCGCCTCCCAGCTCCCCGGCCAGATCGATATGCTCCTTCATGCGGGCGACGGCGGCGCAGCGCCTGGCTTCATCCTTGTGGCCCAGGCTGATGCCGTCGATGGAGTAGGCCCCGCCGGTGGCGATCGCCGAGGCCTTCATCCGGTGGATCCGCATCTCCGCCAGGGCGGTTTCCAGATCGAATTCGGATGGGCGGTTGATGGTGAACTGGACGGCGTCGAAGCCGATCGCGCTGGCCCGCCCGATCGTATCCTCGAGGCTTCCCTTCAGCGGAGCCGGCGCGTTGACGGCGGTTTCCGGAGCCACGACGACGCTGGTCTTCCACATATCGAAACCCCCACCGATGTGCTTGCCTTGATCATTCCATTGTATCGACCCGGGGGGTCGGCTGCACGGTGCTCAAGGACGCCGGCCAGATCCCGCGCAGGAAATCCAGCGACTCACGCATCATGTCGCGAGTGAGGGGCTTCATCAACTCTACCGATACGGTTTCGTCGTAACCGATGATGCGGAGCTGTCCAGCGAACGAAGCATAGTCGTAGTTCCCTGATCCCGGATGGTTTCGCCCGGTGTCAGCGGTCTGGACGTGGCGGATCCATTCGCCGAAACGTGAGATGTCGGTCAACGGCGTGGCTTCCTCATCCAGATGATAGAAATCGACCATCACCTTGATCTCCGGGCGGTCCACCTCCCTGGCATAGCTGACGGCTTCGTCGAGGAACCGGATGATATTGGCCTCCTTGACGTTCTGCGCCTCGATGGCGACGACGGTCCCGGATCCCGCGAAAGCGTCCGCCGCCCAGGTGAAGGCGGTGACGAGCTGGTCGTGCGCGACCTCGCGGCTCCATCCCTCAGGCACGTTTCGCGACCGGGCTGAGCCGAACACGGCCACCCCTGCGCCGGCCGCGTGACAGACCTCGGCGGCCCGGCTGAGATAGGTCTTCACCCGGTCCTCGTTGACGTCAGGACCGGTGACACGGAGCGAGACCGGCATCAACGATGACAGCACCGCCGTCGGGATCGCCGTCGACGCGACGCATCGCATCGCGGCCCGGGTCCCGTCAGGCCCCGTGAGGTCGAATCCGGAAACCGGCAGCTCCACATAGTCATAGCCCATGGAGCCCAGCAGTTGCGCGTGTTCCAGCGGCTCCTCGAGGCCCTTTGCCAGGGGTAGCGCGCATCCGATCCGCATGTCAGTCAGTTCCTGACCAAAGGCATGCGCGGGTCGGGCGTGGACCAGGCCGATTTCAGGTGGTCGTAGCGCGGATCAGTGCTGGCCGCGAGATTGCGCGACGCACCCGCCAGGACGGCAAGGTAATAGACGTTGTAGCCCGGAGGCGCCGCCACCATGTGGTAGCCCTGCCTCAGGATCCCAAGATCGCCGTCGCGGATGGTCGCGGTGGAGTCGTATCTGCCTGCGCTGTCGTAGACGCGGAGGAACGCGAATCCTTCAGGGTGGTCCACGCGGAAGTAGTAGATCTCGTCCAGGTCGCATTCGGCGGGGAGATTCTGCGTTTCGTGCTTGTGCGGCGGATAGCTGGACCAGTTGCCTCCCGGAGTGTAGACCTCGTTGGTCATCAGCTTGTCGGCTTCGGCTTCGGGGCGGATGATGCGATGGATTTGCCGGGTGGTCGGCCCTCCACCGCGAATCTCGTTGCCCACTTCGGCCGCGGGGATGATCCGCGGTTTCAACCGCATCCTGGATGCACAGCGCGCCTCGGCGAACTCGACCACGGTCTCCGCACGGACCTCGTACAACAGGCCGCAGGGCAGGTAGGCCGTGCAGGGAGCCCCCGCGAATACATTTTCGCGCTTGCCCATCGATCGCGGGCCTTCGCCCCAGTCGAGGGTCAACGTACCGCCCAGGACGACGAGGATGGCTTCATGATCGACCGTCGATCCCTTCCAGACGTCGCCTGGCACCAGGCGGCGCGCCATGAACCCCAGCGTCTTCCAACCGGCTTCCTCCGGCGTAACGGACAGCATGACGCCGGATTCACCCGGAGGAACTGCGGCAGCCCGCACAAGAAAATCGAAATCCTTGTCAACCTTCATGCCCTCACCTCATTGATCTTGGCGTCGCCCAGCGGTGCGCCGCCCTTGTGCATTGTCGGTCGAACTGCCCTAGGCGCCAAAGCAACCCTTCGACTTCGCCGGTTTTCGAAGCAGCCGTTCGGCCGCTTCGGCGATCTTCGCCGCCGAAAACCCCTGCTTGTCGATCAGGCCGAAATAGTTGCCGCTCTCGGCGAAGCAATCGGCAAGGCCCAGATTGTCGAATGGAACCGGTTCTTCCTTCAACAGGAGATTCGACAGATCGTAGCAACTCTTATCCATTGATCCCGACGCGGAGCAGGAAGATGGATACGAGACGGCTCATTTTTTATTGCACGATCGTCGAGCAGGGGCAGATCAGTCGCGCCGCGAAGATCCTGAACACCTCCCAGCCGCCCTTGAGCCGTTGCCTCAAGGAGTTGGAGGACGAACTGGGTGTGGAACTCATCAACCGGAAGGGGCAGTCCTGGCAGGTTACGGAAGCTGGGAGGGTGCTGTACGAGCGGGCGCGCAAGGGGCTGGACCTGTTCACCGAGATCCCGACGGAGGTCCGAAACGCCGCGGAAGGCCTTACCGGCCAAATCCTCGTTGGGGTTTCGATCTCCTTCACTTCCTACTTCACCAAAGTCCTGCCGAGCCTTGTCACCCAATTCCCTTCGCTGCAGTTCCGCGTGTTCGTGGCTGACAGCACGACCCTCGAAGAACGCGTCGAGGCCAGGACCCTTGACTTCGCGCTCGTTCTGCTGCCTACCCAGAAGGATATATTCGACGTTCAACCTCTCTCGATGGACCATTTCTACGCCGTGTACCCAAACGATCTGATCCAGGCGCCGGCCGATGGGACCTTCGGGGTCAAGGCTCTGCAGGATGTCCCGCTGCTGCTGCAGAGGCGCTGGTCCGGCGGGAGGTTGTTCGCCCAGTTGCGCAAGGAATTCCAGAGGCAGGGAATCGCGCCGCGCATCCTCCTGGACAGCCCGAACCTCAGCGTGATCCTGGGAGCCCTTGACGAAGGGGTGCGGGCAGCGGCCATCATGGCGTTCAATCAGATTCCCAAGACCTTCCATGAGCGGTACCAGGTCCGCAGAATTGATGGAATCCTGGATGGCATCCAGCCAGCCATCATCAATCTTCCGGACCGCTATCTGACGGCTGCGGCCAGGGGGGTGATGCGGGAGGTCCTGGACAGTGGGGTTCGGACAGGCCTGTAGCGGCCCAGTTATCCCTTCCTCCATGAAGTTGGTAACAACCCGCGGAAGATCATGGCAAGGTTAGGTTTGGCCTGACCAAGGATGGTAAATTTTTTACCATACCCGACTGAAACGAATCCGTGGCCATTGATTGCCGTTGAGTTGAAACTGAACAGGGCGTGAATGGCCATGGAGCAAGAAATGAGCCTTCCTGAGCAAGGTGAGCCTGCCGGCTTCCGGACTTCCCGCCCGCCAGGGCAGGAGATGGAGCGCCTGGACCGTATTCTCCGGGAATCCCAATCCCTCGCCAAGGTCGGCGGATGGGAGATTGATATGGAGACCGGTCTCCACCATTGGACTGAGGAGACCTTCAGGATCCACGAATGCAATCCGGCGGAATATTCTCCTTCAATGGAGTCTGCCATCGGCTTTTATGTTCCGGAAGCCAAGCCTGTCATCCGGGAAGCCTTCCGAAAATTGCTGGAGGATGGATGCAGCTATGAACTCGACCTGGAGATGATCACCGCCAAGGGCCATCGAATCTGGGTTAATACCATGGGCTGTACTGAAATGGTGCGGGGCAGGATTGTGAGATTGTATGGGTGCATTCAGGACATAACTAAACGCAAAAGGAATGAGGAAGCGCTGCGTGATTCAGAGGGAAAGTTTACAAAGGTTTACCACCTGAGTCCGGATGCGATCAATCTCACCCACCTGGGAAGCAATCGCTTCCTGGAAGTCAATTTGAGCCACGAAAAAATATTTGGTTATTCCCGAGAGGAGCTCCTCGGTCATTCTCCGCTTCCCGGAGATCTTGACTTGTGGGCGAACATAGAGGATCGGGATCGATTCATTGCCAGATTGAAAAAAAGTGGTGAAGTGAAAGAATTTTTGACCCTTATGAAACGAAAAAATGGAGACATCTTTGACGCGATCATTTCCTCTTCACTGATTGAGGTTCTGGGAGAGCCTTACATCCTTTCCATCACTCGAGATATATCGAAGCGTAAACAGATGGAGGAGGCTTTGCTGGCCTCTGAAGAAAAGTTTTCCAAAACCTTTCGTTCTGCGCCACTTTTGGCTGCTCTAAGCCTCATGGACAATGGCCAGCTTATCGATGTCAATGACCTGTACTGCCAAACCTTGGGGTTCACCCGTGGAGAACTTATTGGGAAAAACACAACCGAACTCGGCATTGTCAGACCGAATGACCGTGAAAAACTTATAAATATTGTTGAATCAAAAGGTTCTGCAAAAAATATCGAACTTGAGATGTACGCCAGGAGTGGGCAAATGATCCCCTGTCTATTCTCCGGGGAGACGGTTTCAGTCGGTAAGCAGCATATGCTGATTTCAATGGTCACAGATATTACTGAACTCAAACGGAAAGAGGAACACGACCGCCTCCTTGGAGCTCAACTGCAACAGGCCCATAAAATGGAGAGTCTTGGCGCCCTGGTGGCAGGAGTTTCCCACAATATCAATAATGTTTTAGCTATTATAATGGGTACTGCGTCTTTACGTGAACAGAGCGCAATCGACCCCTCGGATGTGAAAGCTTACAAGACAATCGGCAGGGCTTGTGCACGTGGCAGAGATGTCGTAAGATCCCTTGTTCAATTCGCGAAACCTACGATTTCGAACCAAGCTCCTTTTGAGTTGCACATGCTCATCCAGGAGCTTTGCACCCTTCTGGAAAATACGACCAGTAATCGTATCAAGATCATTGAAACCTTTGTTGATGAACCTTTGTGGATCAACGGGGATGCTGGAACATTTAACCATGCACTTCTGAACCTTTCCATTAACTCGATAGATGCAATGCCCAATGGCGGCACTTTGACATTCGAGACCAGCATCCTGAAAGGGAATTGGGTTGAAGTATCCGTGGAGGACGATGGTGAAGGTATCGCCCATGACATACTTGCGAAGGTGATGGAACCTTTCTTGGCTCTTCGCTGAATCGTGTGGGTAAACCAGGGTTATAACCAGGGCTTTTGCCCGGGTCACCCGGTCATCTCGACCGGCTCACCCTCGCCAGGGTCGTGCCTCCGCTTCGCTGCATCACGCCCCTGGCCACGAAGGTGCCCGCGGAGGGTCTCGGCGCCTTGATGTGTTACTGACCGCAGGGAGGCGGCGAATCGCTTGCGGTCGCCTCATCGGCCCCCGCTTTGTGCGGGGGGGCCGATGGGCGACGGCGACGGCAGGTGAAAGGGTTGGGCAGGCAGAGCCTGCGCCAGCCTTGCTGGGTGCCGGGAAGGGGGACCTCCTGGCTCAGGCTCCGGCAGATGGGGTTCCGGGCCTGGTGGGCCCTCGGGTCAGCAGAGGACGGGGTTGGGACGGAAGGGAACCGGTTCCCTGGCGGTGGGCTTCTCCTTGGGCGGTGAGGGCCACAGTTCCGCCACGTTGAACTTCAGCTTCCCCGCGATGAGGTAGGCGACCGTGATGAGGCTCCGGATCTTCCGGTAGCCTCTCGCCTTGGCCTTGGCGGCCTTGATGAGGGAGTTCAGGCCTTCCAGGAACCCGTTGGAAAGCCCACTCCTGAACCAGCGGAGCACGCCCTCAGCGTGGGCCTGCAGGGTCTGGGCCACCTTGACCATGGGCTCGATCCCCGAGGCCAGGACCATGGCGATCCACTCGTCCAGGAACAGCTTGGCCGCATGGGGGTTGGCCTGCTCGTAGAAGTCCTGGAGCGTGCACCGCATCCGGTAGGCCTCGGCCGTGTTCAGGTTGGCGTTCCGCAAAGCCTTCAGCATCTTTGCCTGGCGGGCACTGAGGTTCGAGGGGTTCTTCAGCCAGACGTAGCGGGACTGCTTGAGTTCCGGATACTCCTTGACCTCCCGGCGGCGCACCTCGTCCACGGCCTCGCCCAGCAGGTTCATGACGTGGAACCGGTCAAACGTCAGCTTGGCGTTCGGGAAGTGGTCCCCCAGGCCCTTGATGAAGGCCGGCGACATGTCCACGCTGGCCTCGGTGATCTTCGCCGGGTCGCCGCCGTGGCCCACCAGGTCCGCTTTGAACGCCTTCAGGGTCTCCTGGTCCCGGCCTTCCACCCCGAACAGGAGCTGCTTCGCCTCCATGTCCACCACCAGGGTGATGTACTTCTGGCCCCGCTTGGCCCCGGTCTCGTCGATCCCAACCCGGGATACCTCCGACATGTCCACCCGGGATCGGGCATCCTCCACGTGGTAGTTGATCAACCGCCAGATCCTCGTGTCGTGCTCCCCAACCAGCCTGGCCGCTTCGGACACCGTCATCGAGCGAACCAGTACCATCAGCAGGGCTTCGAACATCAGCGTGAACCCGGACCCCGGCCGCGCCCAAGGCACCTGCACCTGCTTGACCCCATCCTTGTCGCACTTGCAGCGGGGAACCCGGGCCGTCAGGTAGGTGGCGTACTGGAAGAAGTTCATGTGCCGCCAGGTCTTCTCCTCGGTGTCGTGGACCTTGCAAGACTGGCCGCAGACGGGGCAAGGGAAGTCCGCTCCCCGTTTGAAATCTATGAGGATGTCCAGCCGGTGGGCCTCCTCGTTGAACTGGAGGTCCGTGACCTCCCAAGGGGCCTGAAGGCCCAGCGCCATGGTGAAGAGTACTTTGGTGTCCATGGGACCATCTTCTCAGGCCCCTTCTTTCCAGGAAACCCAGTCAGGCCGAAAGGGATTCCCTGGCCCCTAACCCATCAGCCCTGCGCTGGAATCCCGGCCGGCCTATAACGCCGGTTACCCACACGAAATAGCGACGGGCCCCTTTCTTCACCACCAAGGTCGAAAACAAAGGCACCGGTTTGGGGCTGAGCATGACGTATGGGGTGATCAAGGCGCATGGAGGCACCATCGACATTGCCAGTCAGCCAGGCCAAGGCACCACTGTGAAGATCAGGGTTCCAAGGGTCCCGGCTCCGATCTCTGTTGAAACAGCCCGTGAGCCTGCATTGCACCTTAAACTCAGGAAACTGCTTTTCGTGGATGACGAGGAAGACGTTCGGTTCCTGATGACCCGGATGCTCGGGAAGGCAGGTGTCGGGGAAGTGAAAACTGCAAAAAGCGGTGAAGAAGCCCTTGAGGAACTCCTTTCGGGGGAACCCCCCGACCTCATCATCCTGGACCAGAACATGCCTGGCATGACGGGAGTCCAATTGATGGCGAAGGTGCGCGAGCTATACCCGGATCTGCCGATTCTCTTCTCCTCTGGGCAACCGGATATCGAATCATGGTCCATCCTCAACCAGCCCAAGGTCGGCGTCATCTCAAAACCCTTCACCATGGACGAGATCAATGTGAAGTTGACCCAATTTGCCCGGGCGATCACCCCGGATCAATAGTTGGTCTCGCGGGCGATCCGGTCAGCGCATTGGCCGCCAGGTTGCCTGCGGGTAATCTCGCCGGCGTCGGGGATGGGTTCAGGGCCTGGCCGCATAGAACGCATAGGTGGCCTTGTAGGGCACCCGGATCTCCTTTCCCGCCTGGTCCGGGCCGGCTCCCCCATCGGGCGCCGCGCCGCCGGAGGTGTACAGGCGCTGGATGCTCTTGATGCGGCCGAACCGGCCGTCGCCCGAGGAGGATTTGGCGTCCAGCAGCAGCCAGGGGATGGAACCCGCCGATCGGCTGGTGTCCTTCGCCCTCACCTCGCCGACGACCTTGCTGCCGTCGAGGCCCTCCCACGTGGGGCCGCCGTAGTGGGTGCCGACCCGCTCGCCGGCGGCGTCGAACAGATCGGCCTGGGGCGCCACGAAGGCCCACTCATACTTCGCGGGATCCTCCTTGGTGGCACGGCATTGGTAGATCTGCACGCCGACGGCGCGCAGTTCGAAAGCCAGCACCTGGTCCACCGGAGGAAGAAGGCTCTCTGGCACCGACCGCGGGTTGGGGTCCTGGGCGGCCAGGCCGGCGATCATCACGATCCCGGTTCCCAGGGGGGTGAAACCATACGTGAAACGCACCGGGTGACCTCCGCGCCCGCGTCTGCGGGGAGAAAGTGTAGATCTCCCCCTCTTTTCGCACAAGGCTCAGAGGATGCCGGCCTTCGAGGCCAGCAGCCGCCGGGTCGCTCGCAGGATGCGCTCCACCGGCTCGCGCCGGTAGTCCCAGCGAGCGTCCGGGCCCGGCGGGTGGATGGTCATCGCCGCGTTGGCTTCGAACAGAAGCACGCTGCCTTCCCGGTCCAGGCCGAAGTCGATGCCCACGTAGTCCAGCGCGAGCGCGGAGCCCATGTCCCGCAGGGCCCGGACGGCGCGCCCGCCGAGGACGGCCTCCATGTCCTGGAGGAACGCCGCGTCCTCGGCCCGGTGCCCGGGCTGGTCGGCCATGTCGGCGCTGAAATAGTGGATCTTCCAGTGGCTGGAAATGGCGGCGTGGGCGGGATGGGGCTGGCCGCCGACCAGCATCACCCGGTATTTGCGGGCCTTGCCGTCGGCCCCCCGGGCGTCGAGGTACTGGATCAGGGAAACCCGGGTTCCGGGCAGGCTGGCGATGGCCGCCGGCAATTCGGCCGCGTCGGCGACCCGGTGGAAATGCAGGCCGGCATGGTAGCCGGGCGCACGCACCAGCAGAGGATAGGTGAAGCCAAGGCGCGCGAGCACGGCGGCGGCATCCGGCCCGGAGAGTCTGGCCCGGTCCACGTCCAGCGTGGCCGGGGCCACGACGCCGGGGATGGCGCCGAGGCGGGCGGCGTTGTCGGCGCGCCCCGTGGCCAGGACCGCCGCCGGCGCGTTCAGCACCGGGGCCTGGGAGCGGGCGATGATCCCGCAGGCGGACCGGAGCGCCTCGGCGCAGAGGTCGGCGTCGCCGATGGCGTTGACCACCAGGCGGTGCGGCGGCAGGGGCCGGGCCCCGTCGAAAAACTCCGCCACGATCACTGTCACCAGGAAGACCTCGGGGTCGAGCAGGGCCTGGAACGGCGCGTTGCCCCGGGCGGCGGAAACGAGCAGGAGCACCGGCACGGGTTCGGCGCTGCCCAGGTAGGGCAGGACCCTCTCCGCGCGGTCCTTGAACCCTGCCCGCTGGTGCGCCCGTGCGGCCTCCTCCTCTCCGGCTTCCAGCAGCAGCAGGGCGAGTCCCTGGTGCGCTTCCGGGTGATCGGGGGCCAGGTCCAGGGCGGCCTGGTAATGGCCGCGGGCGGCCTCTCCTTCGCCCTGCTCGCGCAGCAGGTTGGCCAGGTTGACGCGGGCCATGGGCTGGTCGGGGTGGCGCGCCACCGCCTCGGCATAGGCGGTGCGCGCGGCGGTGCGGTAGCCGGTTTCGACGAGCAGGGCGCCGAGGTTGTTGAGCGCGCCGAAATGGCCGGGGGCGCGCCGGAGGATCTGGAGGTACTCCTGCTTCGCCGGTTCGGTCCGGCCCAGCAGGGTGAGCATCCGCGCGCGGTCGAAGCGGGCCTCGATGTCGTCCGGAGCCCCGGCCAGACGGGCATCCGCCTGTTCCAGGGCCTTCAGGTGCGAAAGGTAGGGCTGCCAGGCCGTCATGCTTGATCCGCTCCCTGCTGACGGTAGTGCCTTTCAGGTTCCTGATGCAACCCTGCCGCCGCCCTCGTAGCCGTAGTCGGGCAGCACGCGGCCATCCATGCTCCCGTGACGGCCCCGGGGGCCCTTTCAGCGAAGGGGGTTGTGCTCTTCCAGCCACCGGTTGATTTCGGCCTTGGCCTTGGCCTTGTCGTAGCCGTAGCGCTGCTGCAGCAAGCCCACCAGCTCTTCCATCCTGCCGTTCACCTGGGTGATGTCGTCGTCCGTGAGCTTGCCCCACTGCTGACGGGCCTTGCCTTTCAACTCGTGCCACTTGCCGATCAGGATTTCCTGGGTGCTGCTGTCCATGGCGGTTCTCCTCATGGGTGGGTAAAGGCCTCCGACCGCTGGTTGGAGCGGGCGGGTGAACGAATGGGCTCCCTTTCCGCGCAGCGGACCCTGGAGCCAGTCGAAAAGTTAATCCGAATCCTCTCCCCGCGGTAGGGGGGTGGATGAAAAAGGATGGCGACCGAAAGCCATTCCCGGGCCGGCCGGGATTGCCGTTTTTTGTCGATGAGGAACATCGCGATGATCTCAGGCTGTACACTTGGTTCTATCCGAAGGACCGACCATCCGGGGTAGAGCGTCGAACTGCCGATTGGAGACAGCCGTGGCGGAGCCCGTTGCCTTAACAAACAAGTCGTTTGACCATAGCCACTTCAACCGCCAGGCGGAGGTCCTGGACATTGTCATGGAGCACATCACCCAGGGCATGGTGGTGGTGGGCCGGGACTACCAGGTTCTTGCCTTCAACAGACCATTCATAGAGATTCTGCAGCTTCCCGTCGGCGCCGTGCAGGTGGGGGCCGATTTCCGGCAGCTGGTCAAGATATGGGCGGAGGTCACCGGCCAGGACCAGCAGATGCTGGACCATGCCATCGCTCAGCTGGACATGACGGATCCGTTCGAATTCGAGTTTTCCCAGCTGATCGGGGGGGCGCCCCGCTGGTGTCTGCTGGCTCATAACCCCATGCCTGGAAGAGGCTTCGTCCGGACGTTCACGGACATCACCGAACGCAAGGGGGCCGAGCAGATCCTGCGCGACAGCCGGGCCCGGCTGCAGCGGGCCGAGAAAGTGGCCAGCTTCGGCAATTGGGAACTGGACCTGAAGGAAATGAAAATGCACGGCTCACCGGGCGCGCGTGGGATCTACGGGGTGGAGGATGACGCTTGGACCCTTGCGGACATCCAGAGCCTGCCTCTGCCCGAATACCGGGAGATGCTGGACCGGGCCCTGTCGGAACTGATCGAGCGCCAGGAGCCCTACAATGTCGAGTTCCGGATCAGACGCCAAAGGGATGGCCAACTGCGTGATATCCATTCCATGGCCGAGTACGAACCGGACCGCCGGGTGGTGTTCGGGGTCCTGCACGACATCACCGAACGCAAGGATGCGGAGCGCCAGCAGCGCTATCTCGAAACCCAGCTGATGCAATCCCAAAAGATGGAAAGCCTGGGCAGTCTGGCGGGAGGCGTCGCCCACGACATGAACAATGTCCTGGGCGCCATCCTGGCCGTGGCTTCGGCCAGCCTGGCGGCCCGGCCCGGAACCCTGGATGACAGGTCTTCTTTCGCGGCGATCATCAAGGCGGCGGAACGAGGCGGGAAGATGGTCAAGAGCCTTCTGGGGCTGGCCCGCAAGAGCCCGGCGGAAGAACAGGAACTGGACATGAACGGGATCATCCAGGAAGCGGCCGCGCTCCTGGAACGGACGACGCTGTCCAGGATCTGCATCCGGAAGGATCTTGCGGCCGATCTGAGGACCATGCGCGGGGATGCGGGCGCCCTGAGCCACACGGTCATGAACCTCTGCCTGAATGCCGTCGATGCCATGCCAGGCCAGGGCACGCTCGCCCTCCACACCCGGAATGCCGGCCGGGACTGGATCGAGGTGGTGGTCCAGGACAACGGGACCGGGATGCCCAGGGCGACCCTGGAGAAGGCGATGGACCCCTTCTTCACGACCAAGGAGCACGGCAAGGGGACCGGCCTGGGCCTTTCGATGGCCTACAGCACCGTGAAGGCCCACCTGGGCCGGATCGAGATCCAGAGCGAACCGGGGCAGGGCACCCGCGTGACGATGCGCTTCCCGGCGTGCGCGCGGCCCCTGGAATCCGCACCCGCCCCGGAGCCTCCGCAGGCGCGCGCCCAGGCCGCCCTCAGCGTGCTTCTCGTGGACGACGACGAACTGGTCCTGAGTTCCCTCACCGAGCTCCTGGGCGTGCTCGGACACCGCGTCACCCAGGCCCGCTGCGGCGAAGAGGCCCTGGAGCGGATCGAGTCCGGGCTGGATCCCGACGGGGTCATCCTTGACGTGAACATGCCCGGCCTGGGCGGAATCGGCACCCTGCCCAGGCTTCGGGCCCTGCGCCCCGCCATGCCGGTCATCCTCACCACCGGCCGCCCCGATCCGGGCGTGCAAAGGCTCATGGAGGCCCACCAGCCGGTGTCGCTGCTCCCCAAGCCCTTCAGCCTCAAGGAACTTCGCGATTCGCTCGATGCCTTCTCACGAACCGATTGACCGGCCTGCCGGGACAGATCGTTCATCCGCAGACAGGCGGTATCTGCTGGGAGGCAGCCCAAAGAATCGATGGAACATGGCGGTGAACGCGCTCGGACTCTCGTAGCCGAGCGCGTAGGCGACCTCCGCGATGGGGTACCCCGATGCGAGGAGGGCAAGCGCCTCCATGAGCCGGGCCTGCTGTCTCCAGGCGCCAAACCCGAAGCCCGTCGTTGTCTTGAACAGCCGGGTGAACGTACGCCGCCCCATACCGCCAAACGCTGCCCAGGCATCGAGATCGCGGTTATCTGCCGGGTTTGCCAGGAAAGCCCGACACGGACGCAACAACCGCGGATCCTCCGGCATCGGCACCCGGAAAGGCGCTGAAGGCATTGATCTGATTTCATCGATCAGGAGATCTGAGATGCTGGTTTCTCTTGGGGATCGGCTATCGTTCGCGGCGAATGAGACCACCTCCAGGATGAGCGCCCTCAGGAACGACGACGTTTCGAGCACATGGCAATGGAGGTCCTGCAGACCGGTTGAGGCATCGAAGTAGAGGGTGCGGAGCGACACCTCCCCCCGGCAGGAAACCTCATGGGGCGTGCCGGCAGGGATCCAGAGCGCCCGTTGCGGTGGTATGCAGTATTGGGCAGAGGGCACATTCACGGACATCACGCCCTTCGAGGCGTACAAGAGTTGGGAGCGCTGATGGCTATGCGTGGGATCCGTGAAACCGGGGCGGTATTCGTCGGCCAGCCCGATGACCGGGCAGGGAGAACGCTCAAAGGTTTGGATGGGTTTGATCTGGCCGTTTTGCGATGATTTCGGGATTTTCATCTTGAAGAAATTCTACCAGTTTCCCGGATCCCCATATTTCAGACCCTGCAAAGCCCTGAATTTGGCCTCGGCTCAAACCCATTTGGCCCGTCCTCGATAGTCGATGGAGGCCAAGGGGACTCATACTTGCTTGCGATTGAGCACCTTCGAGATCGATAGGGACAGCATGGGTGATTTGACCTTTAAGACTGAAGACGATGTTGATCCTGATATTCGTCAATTCCAGCGCCAGATCATGGCCGACTATGCGCGCCTCTCGCCTGGCGGTTCACCCGGATGGCCCATGCGCCGCGCCATAGCCGAGACCGTGCGCCGCCCTTGGACGGCAAACGGCCCGGTCATGGCCAGGACTTGCGACCTCCAAGTGGGACCCTTTGACGTACCCATCCGCCTTTACATGCCTTCACGGAGCGCTCCGCTCGCTGTCTTGGTCTATCTGCATGGGGGCGGCTGGAGCTTGTTCAGCCTAGATACGCATGATCGGTTGATGCGTGAATATGCCCACCGTAGCGGCTTGGCAGTGGTGGGCGTCGGTTACAGTCTCGCCCCTGAATTCCCTTTCCCCCGTGCGCTTGAAGAGATTACCACCGTGGTTTCATGGCTTGCCGGGCAGGGTGCCCGGCATGGCCTGGACGTGCGGAGGATCGCCATTGGCGGGGATTCCGCAGGGGCCAATCTTGCCCTCTCTACGGGTTTGATGCTTCGCGATGCCGGGAATTCCATCCTCGGCGCGATGCTGCTTAATTACGGAGCCTACGACACCGAATCCCGTCCGTCCTGCGCACGCTATGACGGCGAGAACTACCTGCTGACAGCCCAGGAAATGAAAGAGTTCTGGGCCGGCTATCTTGGTGGAGCCGAGGGCGAACCTTCATCACTGGCGAGACCGTTGCGAGCCGATCTGGAAGGGTTGCCGCCCACCTTTCTTTGCATCCCGGAATGCGACATCCTGGCCGATGAAAACCGGCTGCTGGCCGACCGGCTCGGCGCGGCGGGGGTGAAGACCAGGGTCGAGGCATACCGGGGCGCGACCCACGGCTTCCTGGAAGCGGTCAGCATTTCCACCCTGGCATCGCGCGCGCTGGATGATGCCTCGGCTTGGCTTGCCGCAAGCATGGCTGGCAAATGACGAACAACCAGGAGGAACCCTCATCATGAATACCGTCTTCGATTCCTGGACCGACGCCGACGTCGCCGATCTCATCGCCGCCTATCCACTCGCCTGGATCGTTTCGGGTGAAATGGATACTGCGATCACGGTCATGCCGATCCTGCTGGATCGCGATGAAACGGGGCGCCCGGTGAGCCTGACCGGGCACCTGCCGAAATCCAGCGCGCATTTCCAGGGGCTGGTCGAGAAACCTCGCGCCCTGTTCCTGTTCCAAGGACCGCAAGGCTATATCTCGCCTGGGCTGGTCAGTGACAAGACCTGGGCACCCACCTGGAACTTTGCGATCGTGAAGATCCTGGCAGATGTGACGTTTGACGAGCAACTCACCGACCGTGCCCTGGAGCGGCTGGTTGCGCACATGGAAGCGGCCCGGGCCGAACCGTGGAGCACGGCGAATATGGGACCTCGGTACAGCCTGCTTCGCAAATCCGTCATCGGGTTTCGCGCGACGATCCTTTCGGTGGATGCTCGATTCAAGTTGGGCCAGGACGAAAAATCCCCGGTACTGGCAGAGATCGTCGATCACCTTGAGAACCCGGCCCTGGCCGACTGGATGAGGCGCTTCAATCCCGACCGGACTCCATCCAACTTTGCAAGCCGGAGCGCTGAGAATTTCTATAATGGGCTTGAGGGACGAGTTGTCTGGGGCAGGGGCCGATAGCGAATCGATGATGACCGGGAGGCTCAGAATGGATCAACGGCTCCACCCTCGCGTGCCTGTCAATCCCCCCGGCAGGGTGCGATTTCGATTGGGCGGGCAGTGCCATGAAGCCATCCCGATTGTCAACATTGGGATCAACGGATGTTGTATTCATGCGCCCGCGCACCTGGCTGGCCTCCTGATGGAGCGCCCGCTCCTGAAGGATTGGCAGCTCCTGGGTGCAAGCCTGCCCCGGAAGTGCATCATGGCTCAGGTCATCTGGCTGGACCAGGGTGGCGGTCTCCAGGGCAACGTTTTCCGGACGGGGGTTCAGTTCCAGGGCAAGCCAGCGGGGTATACCAGCCTGATATTCCGGTATGTGACGATGCGGTGGAAACCGCTCGTGGCTGAGGAGTCCTGACCCCTGGGCGCCGGCCGCGGCGGCGAAGGTTCCGTTGTCATTGAGGACCGCCCAGACGGCGCCCGCGACGGAGCTTGAGGAAGCAGAGCCAGCCGTAGATTCCGGCATTGACGGCAACCACCAGGGCGGCGAGGGTGAACCGGATGTCCTGGGTGAGATCACCCGGGTAGATGATCTTCAGCAGGTAGTGTTCGATGAACCCGCCGGAATACCGGGCCTCGCCGGCCATGGCAAGCAGGTTGTTCTCCCAGGTGGTGAGCGGGCAGACCCGCCCGGCCAATTCGATGAAGATGCCCCAGGCGGCCGCGGAAAGCTGGAACACCGCCAGCCAGTTCCATTTCACCACCAGCACGGCGCCGAACAGGAGGAACAGGATGAACGCCAGGTGCACCAGGAGAACAGCGATGGCAGCCAGATGGAAGAGCATGGCCACTCCGGGTATCGGTTGGGCATCTCCCTTGGTTTCAGGTCATACAGTCATCGGGCGGCTTCGTCATGGTAAGCATATGCCGGGCTGGCGCCCTGACAACCGTGTTGGACCGCTGGGACAGGGGCAGGTTCTGGGCTATCATTTCGGGCTTGGGCAGGCGCCGGACCGCGCGTCGCGGTATCGAGGTGAAGGATGCTGAGGAAGTCCGGAAGAATCATCGTAGCAAAGGGAAACCAAAGGCTTTCACTGGTGACCGGGATCCTGGCGGTCCCGGCGCTGGTTTGCAGCACGACGCCGGGGCGCGCCGCGAACCCGATCCCGGACCCCTGGCAGGCCAGCCAGGAGATCCGGCCGGAAGCCCTCGCCAAGGTGTTGGCATCGCCCGCCGGAGAACGGCCGGTGGTGCTCTACGTGGGTTTTCATGTGCTTTACCTGAACAGCCATATCGTCGGCGCCCGGCCCACCGGGCCGGCCTCGGAACCCGAGGGCGCCCAGGGCCTCCGCCGTGCGTTGCAACGCCTTCCCAGGGACCGGAAGGTGGTCCTGTACTGCGGCTGCTGTCCCTGGGCCGACTGCCCCAACATCCGCACCGCGTTTCGCATCGCCTGGGACGCGGGTTACCGGCAGGTGCAGGTGCTGGTCCTCCCGAAGAGCTTCCCGCAGGATTGGGCGGGCAAGGGGTATCCGGTCGAGACGGGGGAGGCAGCCCTTGCCGCCCCGTAGGTGGAATGGGTGTATGGGCTTGGGAGTGTTGATTCCAGTTGCAGTTCGATCCGTCAAGCCTGATCCGACGGTTTCAACTTGCGGAGGTCCCGGGTCGCGATGAACAGGGCCAGGGTCCATGTGGGTGCGAGGTCGGCAAAGGGCAGGAGCTTATTCACGAAGGAAGGGAGGAAGGCCCAGTGGAATCCCACAAGGGAAATCATGACGACCATGGTGACCAGGTCCACCCCGGCATCGAGCAGCCACGCCAGGGGCCCGGTCAATTCCGCGGGTGAGGTGATGATCTGCAGGCCATCCACCAGCACCGCCACGACCCAGGCGGTTCGAAGGCGTGAGCGATTGACACGGCTGGTCATGCACGAAAGTGTAGCCAGATGAAATCTTTAATGAAATTAAAGGGACCCTTCGAATAAGGGGAAATCGACCCGGGCTCGGCCTATTTCGCCTTCGCGCTGATCCCCAGCCCATCCCCCTTGCGCTCCACCTTCGCCGTCCCGCCGTCCTTCAATGCCCCGAACAGGATCGCGTCCGCCAGCGGCTTCTTCAGGTGCTGCTCCACCACCCGGGCCATGGGCCGGGCGCCGAACGCCGGCTCGTAGCCCTTGTCCGCCAGCCATTCCCGGGCCGGCTGCGAGACCTGCAGGGTCACTCCCTTCTCGGCCAGCATGGGCCTCCAGTTCCTTCAGGTTCTTGTCCACCACCTTGAGGATCTCCGGCCGGGCCAGGGGCGCGAAGGTGACGATGGCGTCCAGGCGGTTGCGGAATTCGGGGGTGAAGGCCTTCTCGATGGCGCCCCGGGCCGAGGTGACCGGGCCGGTCGAACTGAAGCCCACCCGGCGCGCGCTCAGGTTGCGCGCGCCGGCGTTGGTGGTCAGGATCAGCGCCACGTGGCGGAAGTCGGCCTTGCGCCCGTGGTTGTCGGTGAGGGTGGCGTGGTCCATCACCTGCAGCAGGATGGCGTAGATGTCCGGATGGGCCTTCTCGATCTCGTCCAGCAGCAGCACGGCGTGGGGGTTCTTGCGCACGGCGTCGACCAGCAGGCCGCCGTCCTCGAAGCCGACGTAGCCCGGAGGGGCGCCGATCAGCCGGCTCACGGCGTGCTTCTCCATGTACTCGGACATGTCGAAGCGGATGAACTCGATCCCCAGGATCCGGGCCAGCTGCTTGGCCAGTTCGGTCTTGCCCACCCCGGTGGGGCCGGCGAACAGGAACGAGCCCACCGGCCGCTCCGAGCCGCGCAGGCCGGACCGGGACAGCTTGATGGCCGAGCAGACCGTCTCCACCGCCGGGTCCTGGCCGAACAGCACGCCCTTCAGGCCCGTCCTCCAGGTGGGCCAGCTTGTCCCGGTCGTCGTCGGTCACGGCGTGCACCGGCACCCGCGCCATGCGCGCCACCACCGCCTCCACCTCGGTCACGCCGATGACCTTCTTGCGCTGCCTGGCGGGCAGCAGCTGCTGGGCCGCGCCGGCCTCGTCCAGCACGTCGATGGCCTTGTCGGGCAGCAGCAGGTCGCGGATGTGCCGGGCCGAAAGGCGCACCGCCGCCTCCAGGGCCGCATCCGAGATATTTCACCTCGTGGTGGGCCTCGTAGTGCGAGCGCAGGCCCTTGAGGATGGCGATGCTGTCGGCCTCGCTGGGCTCGGCCACGTCGATCTTCTGGAAGCGGCGCGCCAGGGGCCGGTCCCGGTCCAGGGAGGACTTGAGGTCCTGGTAGGTGGTGGCGCCGATGCAGCGCAGTTCGCCCCGGGCCAGCACCGGCTTGAGCAGGTTGGAGGCGTCCATGGAGCCGCCGTTCACGGCGCCGGCGCCCACCAGGGTATGGATCTCGTCGATGAACAGCAGGGCTCCGGGGTGCTGGGCCAGGGCCTCCAGCACGGCCTTCACCCGCTCCTCGAAGTCGCCCCGGTAGCGGGTGCCGGCCAGGAGCGCGCCCATGTCCAGCGAGAACAGGGGGGCGCCCTTGAGCGCGTCAGGCACCTGGCCGTCGCGCAGGCGCAGGGCCAGGCCCTCGGCGATGGCGGTCTTGCCCACGCCGGTCTCGCCCACCAGCAGGGGGTTGTTCTTGCGGCGCCGGCACAGCACGTGGATGACCCGCTCCAGTTCCGCTTCACGGCCGATGAGGGGATCGATGCCGCCTTCCTCCGCCCGCGCCACCAGGTCGACCGCGTAGGCCTTCAGGGGGTCCTTGGCCGGGGGCTCGGCCTCCTCGGAGCTTTCGGGCGCCTCCTTGGGGGCGCCGCCCAGGTTCGGCCCCACTTCGGCGCCGCCGTGGGCGAGGTGCTTGAGCAGGGGCAGCCGGTTGACGCCCTGGCGCTTGAGCAGGTAGCCGGCCTGGCTTTCCTTTTCCTGGAGCAGCGAGACCAGCACGGCGCCGCTGCTCACCTCGGGGCGCTCGCTGGAGATGGTGTGCAGGATGGCCCTCTCGATGACCCGGTTGAAGCCATGGGTGGGCATGGGGTTGGCCGGGATGGAGCCGGGAAGGGTTTCCATGCGCTGGTCCAGGAACGCCTCCAGCTCCCGGCGCAGCCGGCCGGAATCGCCGCCGCAGGCGCTGACGGCGGCCACCACGGAAGGGTCGTCCTGCAGGGCCAGCAGCAGGTGCTCCAGGGTGAGGTACTCGTGGCGGGCATCCCGCGCCAGGGTGAAGGCGTGCTGGATGCACCGGTTGAGGGCGGCGGTGAGGGCGGGGGTGGGGGGTGGCATCGTTCTACTCCTCCGGGGCTGCCAAACTAAGCCTCCGGCTCGAGGGTGCAGAGCAGGGGGTATTCCTTGGCTTCGGCCATGGCCTTTACCTGGGACGCCTTGGTGTCGGCGATGTCGAACGGGTAGATGCCCGCCAGCCCCTTGCCCTTGCGGTGCACCTCCAGCATGATGCGCACCGCCTCCGGTTCGCTCTTGCGGAAAACGCTCTCCAGGATCCAGACGACGAACTCCTGGGTGGTGTAGTCGTCGTTGTGCAGGATGACCTTCCAGAGCACCGGGGGACTCAGGCGCAGGTGAGTCCGGGTCTTGGTGCCCGTATTGCTTGAACTGTCCAATATCTTGGGGGAAGTCGACCTGGGCATTGGCTGGTCCGGTATCTCGTTCCTCATTCTAGTCGCATTGGCCGGGGGATGAGGGGATCCTGGCAGCCGTCCAGGAACTTGCTTTCGATTGAACTATTTATTATCTAGGGAAGGTTGCGTTCGGCCTGCCAAAGATCCATTTTTTGTAAGTGTAATTCCCAGAATGTTTCTGCAACCAGGTCGGGGGACAGGGACGTGCCCGGCTGGACGAAGCCGCGGACGGTGACGGTGGCGGCGTGGATGCCTTCAGGCGCCAGTTCCCCGGCCAGCGAGAGGGCCAGGCTGCGCAGCGCGGCCTTGCCCAGGCAGGCGGAGGCCAGCCCCGGCTTGGGGGCCAGGGCCAGGCCGCCGCCGGTGAACAGCAGGGTGCCCCGGCCGGCCCGGCGCATGGCGGGCAGGGCCCACCGGCAGGCTTCCAGGGCCGAGCCCACGCTCACCCGGAAATCGGCCATGAGCCGGACCGGATCCACCTCCGCGGCGGGACCCTGGGCGCCGGCGGAGGCGTTGCAGACCAGCACCTCCGGGGCGCCGCCCCAGGTTTCCACCTGCGCCAGGGCCGCCGCCAGGGCGCCCTCCAGGGCCAGGTCGGCGCCCAGCACCAGCCCGGAGGGCAGGTCAGCCCGGAACGCCTCCAGCGGGTCCGCGGGCCGGGAAAGCACCGCCACCCGGAACCCGCCCCGGTGGAACCGGCGGGCCGCCGCCATGCCGATGCCGGGCCCGGCCCCTACGATCACTGCCAGTGGTTGGGCCATGCGGCGACCTCCTGGGCGATTGTAGCCGGTTGACCGCCATCACAACCGCGCCCGGAGCGGCCGGGGGCCCCTGGTAGAATGGCCGTTCACCGACATGTCCAGGGGAACAAGATGTCCATCAGCCGTCTCGAACAGATGCTCGAAGCCGTGCAGTCCAAGCCGAAAAAGCGCCTGGCCGCCGCCTTCGCCAACGACGCCCACACCATCGAGGCGGTGCACGACGCCGTGCGGCGGGGCATCGTCGAAGCGACCCTGGTGGGCGACGAGGCCGTCATCCGGCAGAAGTGCGGGGAACTGGGCATCGACCCGGCCCGGTTCGCCATCGTGCACGAACCGGCGGACGGCAAGGCCGCGGCCCGGGCGGTGGCCCTGGTGCGCTCGGGCGAATGCCAGATCCTGATGAAGGGCCTGGTGAGCACCGACAAGTACATGCGGGCCATCCTGAACAAGGAGGCCGGGCTGATGGCGCCGGGCGCGATCCTGTCCCACGTCTCGGTCATCGAGCACGCCCGCTATCCCAAGCTGCTCATCTGCGGCGACGTGGCGGTGCTGCCCTACCCCGAGCTGAAGGAGAAGATCGCCATCGCCACCTACTGCATCGACGTGGCGCACGCCCTGGGCATCGCCAGGCCCAAGGTGGCCGTGATCGCCGCCACCGAGCAGGTGCTGCCCAAGATCCAGGCCACGGTGGACGCCGCGATCCTGGCCAAGATGGCCGAGCGCGGGCAGATCAAGGGCGCCTTCGTGGACGGCCCCATGGCCCTGGACGTGGCCATCGACGCGGAGTCCGCCGCCACCAAGGGCGTGGGCGGGCCGGTGGCCGGGGACGCGGACTGCCTGGTGTTCCCCAACATCGACGCCGGCAACGTGTTCTACAAGACCAGCAGCAAGCTGTGCGGCTGCGAAATGGCGGCGATGGTCGCCGGCGCCCAGGCGCCGTGCATCCTGTCATCCCGCGGCGACAGCGTGCTGACCAAGCTCTACTCCATCACCCTGGCCGCATTGACGGCGAAATCATTTCTGTAGGCGTTCAGGTCTTCCTGAGGCTCAACGGACCTGGTTCGGCGCTCCCATGAAGGATTGAACCACCAGGAACCGGGCCGCTTCCACCGCCCGCACCGAGTGGTTGACCCCCCCGGGGATGCTGAGGAACTGCCCGGTTTCCACGCGCTTCCAGTTTTCGCCGATCTTGAATTCGATCGTGCCCGAAAGCACGAGCAGCACCGCCTCGCAGTGCATGGCGTGCGGCGGGATGGTCACGCCGGCGGAAAGCGCGGCCACGGTGACCTTGGCCTGGCCGTGCAGGTCGACCAGGGGCAGCAGGTGGCGCTCCCCCTCGCGGAACGGCAGGATCGCTTCCAGGTTCGTGATCGGCAGCTGGGTCATCGCTTCTCCTAGGCTTTCGGATCATCCAAGGTAACGGGCCGCGCGGCGCCTTTGAAGCGCTATTTGGCGCGCCCGGCGTAGACCCTGGGCACTTCCTTGCCCGACAGCACCCGCAGGGCGCCCTTGGCCAGGGCGAACATCTCGTTCTCGCCGGGGTAGACGGTGACGCCGCAGCCCATGGCGGACACCGAGCGCTCGGATGAAGTCCACCGTGGGCCGGCAGCGGGCCATGCCGCCGGTGAGCAGGATCTGGTCGACCTTCTCGCCTTCGAAGGCGGGCAGCAGGGAGGCGATCCACTTGGCGATCTGGTAGGCCATGGCGTCCATCACCAGCACCACCTCGGCCTCGCCCGCCAGGTAGCGCTGCTCCAGGTCGCGCAGATCGGCGGTGCCCAGCAGGTCGATCAGGCCGCCCCGGCCCTTGTTGAGCTTCTTGAGCTCGTCCTTGGTGTACTGGCCGGAGAAGCAGAGGTCGATGAGCTGGCCCACCGGCAGCGAGCCGGAGCGCTGGGGGGTGAACGGGCCTTCGCCGTCCAGGGCGTTGTTCACGTCCAGGTAGTGGCCCCGGCGGTGGGCGCCGATGGAGATGCCGCCGCCCATGTGCGCCACGATCACGTTGATCCGCTCGTAGAAGGTCTGCTGCTCCTCGGCGTAGCGCCGGGCGGTGGCGATCTGGTTGAGCGCGTGGCTGATCACCTTGCGCCGGATGGCCTTGAAGCCGGTGATCTTGGCCCGCTCGGGCACCTCGTCCACCACCACCGGGTCGACGATGAAGGCGGGCGTGCCGGTGCCGGCCACCAGTTCCCGGGCGATCAGGCCGCCCAGGTTGGAGGCGTGGTCGCCCTGGACCCCCGCCAGCAGGTCCTGGGCCATGGTTTCGTTCACCGTGTAGGTGCCGTGGGCCACGGGCCAGAGCACGCCGCCGCGGCCGGACACCGCGTCCAGGCTCGCCACCGGTCAGGCCGTTGCGGGCCAGGAAGGCCAGGATCACGTCCTTGCGGAAGGCGAACTGGGCGGTGACGGGCCTGCCCTCGAAGGGCTGGAGCTCCTCGGCGGAGTGCTGCAGCTCCTGGGTGAAGCGCTCCTGGTCGCCCTCGAAGACGGCGATCTTGGTGGAGGTGGAGCCGGGGTTGATGGCCAGCACCCGGTAGCGGCGGAAGAAGGTGTCCTTGGGCGTCTCCTGCCAGGCGCCGTAGCTGGTACATGCGCAGCACCGAGGCCTTCACCGCCAGGCGGATGTCCTCGGGGGTGCAGTCCATGGCCAGGTCCACGCCCTTGAAGCGCAGGCCGAACATGACCGGGAACTTCTTGGCGTCGGGGAAGCGGATGGAATAGAGGTGGTAGAGCATGCTGCCCATGTCGAGGTTGGGGCAGATGATCACGTTGGCCGCCCCGGGCCAGGGCACGTCCTGGCCGGGCTGGTAGTAGGTGGCCGAGCGCCTGGAGAGGGCGACGCTCACCTTGACCTCGCCCTGGATGCTGATGGAGCGGTAGCGCTCGCCCCGGGCGGATGCGCTCCTCCAGGAGCGCCGGCACCAGCTGGGTGGCCGCGCGCACCAGGGCGGGCGAGGGGCCCTCGTCCGAGCCGCGGTTGGAGTGGGAGACGATGGCGCCGTGGATGTGCGGCAGCACGTCCTCGGGGATGAGGTCCCGGGCGATGGCGCAGGTGCCCACGGCCACCTTGGCCAGCATCTTCGGGGGTCATGGTGGCGTTCACGCCCACGTCGCCGAACACCACGATGTTCTGGGCGAACACTTGTCGGGTGCTCGTCGGGCAGCACGAACACGCCCGCTTCGCAGCAGTCCTCCTGGGCCGCGAGCATGCGCACCATGGGCCGGAAGAATGGTTCTCGCTGGAGGCGGCGCCGCCCACCACGGTGTCGCGCGTGGCCCTGGGCCACGGCCAGGATGCCGAAATTCACCGGGTTGGAGGCGAATTCCCGGGCCTCGGCCAGGCTCACCGCCCTGCCGTCCTCGAGGCTGTTCTGGATATGCACCTGGGCGAACTCGTCCACCAGTTCGGGGTGCTGGGGGATGTCCACGAAGGCGCTTTCGGCCAGGGCGAACTCCAGGCGGTTGGGGTCCAGGCCAGGCAGGGAGTCGGGCCGACCACTTCGCGCACTTCCGCCTCCGAGGCCAGGAACACCGGCCGGGCGAAGCGGGTGAGGTGGCAGGCCGCCTCGATGATGCGCGGGTCCTGGGCTTCCGGGAACATGATGGTCGGCCTGGGCTTGCCGCTGGCGAGCAGCTGGCTGGTCGAAGGACCCCTCGATATCGAACATGATTTCCCCTCTGGACGTGGGAATTGTAGCAAGCGGCGCCAAGGCCCCTCATGGGAGTCGGTCACAACGTGGAACCGCAACGCGGGCTTGACGCACCCATTCCATCGGGTGTTCCATGGGACATCACTTCAAAAGGGGGTTTGTATGGGAACGCGCGGCAGGGAAATTGTCGGCCTGGCCATGGATGTGGACGAGCTGCTGAAGCTGCTCAACGCCGCCTTCGCCAGCGAATGGCTGGCCTACTACCAGGACCTGGCTCGGCGCCAAGGTGCTCAAGGGGCCCATGAAGGACGCCGTGGCCGCGGAACTCAACCTGCACGCCACCGAGGAGCTCGGCCACGCCGTGCTGCTGGCCGGCCGAATCATCCAGCTGGGCGGCACCCCGGTGCCCGACCCGCTGCAGTGGTTCGCCCTGAGCCCCTGCAAGTATGACGCGCCCACCGATCCGTTCGTGGGGACCATCCTCGACCAGAACATCGACGGCGAGCAGTGCGCCATCAGCACCTACAAGCACATCATGGACGTGACCAAGGACAAGGACATGGTCACCTACAACATCGCCCTGACCATCCTCACCCAGGAGGTGGAGCACGAAGAGGACCTGCAGAGCCTGCGGGAGGACCTCTCGCTCATGCTGGAACACTCAAAGTAGGGAGACCTCGTCGGTCGCGGCCGCCACCACGAAGCAGCGCTCGTTGTTGGAGCGCTGGTCCGCCGGCAGCAGGAAGAAGCCGAAGCGCTCCGGGTGGTAGTTGTGGGTGAGCCCCATCATCACTTCACCGTCCTTGAACACCACCCGGGTCTTGCGGCCCGGCGTGATGTTGAAGGGATCAAAGGCGTTGCGCTCGGTGTGGAAGGGGTTGCCGTCCAGGTGGCGCACGAAGAACACCCCCTTCAGCTCTTCCAGGTGGACCTGGAGGGGCTTGGTGCCGGGGCAGCTGTCGGCCGGGAGCAGATGGAAATGGCCCCGGGCGGGCACGAAATCGGTGACATGGCCCTTCAGCACGAGGCCGTTCCGGTAGCGGGCGATGACGCGATGCCAGGTGGGTTGGGTCATGGGGTGGGTCCTTGGTGCCACTCAGATCCGCAATGTAATGCTAACTCAGCTATTTTGCCAGGGGACCGACGGACCGGGCGCTGGCTTCGTGCTGGTCGATGTCCTCGGCGTCCCATGGGTACACCACCCAGATGTCCTCCAGGTGCTGGCCCACCCAGTAGCGCTTCACGTCGGCGGGGAACTCCGCGCGCTTGGGCTTGTCCTTGCAGTGCAGCACCGCGACCCCGATCTCGGCGGGCTGATGGCCGAGCAGTTCGCGCAGGCAGTAGGCGAGGGTGGTGCGGCTGTCGTCCACCTCGTCGATGAGCAGCACCCTGCGGCCCCTGAGCTTGCGCTCCACCTCGTCGATCCACTGGACCTTTTCGGGCCCCTCGCCCATCTTGTTGTCCTCGCCGTAGAGCTTCACCCCCACGGTGAGGATCGGTTTCTTGAGGAAGGTCTTGAGGATCCGCGCCGGGATGAAGCCGCCGGTGCCGATGGCCACGGTCACGTCCGGCTCGAAGCCGCTGGCCTGGATGGTCGCGGCCAAGGCGGCCACGGTACGGTGGATCTCGTTATAGGTGAAGTAGCGCTTGGCGATGGTATCCATCTTCAAAGGATACTAGAAACTCCGGACGGCAGGATCAGAACCGGACCACCAGGGCGGCTTCCAGGCTGCCCGTGAAGCTGTAGCCCACCGGGGTGCCGGCCACCAGCACGTTCACGTCCTTGAAGGACAGGGCCTTGTACAGCACTTCGAGCCCGATGTGCGGGGTGAACATGTAGCCGGCGCCGCCTTCCGGGTAGAGCACCGTCTGCTGGCTGGTGGTGCTGGCGGAACTCCCGGCGCCGGAGCCGGTGACCTCGATGTTGGCCCTGGCCACGCCCAGGCCGCCCAGGAGGTAGAAGCCCCGGTCGGTGTCATCGCCAAGGAAGTAGTCGTAGTCGGCCCCCAGGGCGAAGCAGTTGACCGTGGCGGAAAGGCCGATCGAGCTGCCGAAAGGTCCGGCCACGGAGGAGGAGTCGGTGAGCCTCAGGTATTCCAGCCGGGGCGCCACGACGCCATGGGCGCCGACCTCGAAGCCGGTCTGCAATCCCACCGAATAGCCGCCGGCCCACAGGGAGGCCCCGGCGAAGGCGGAACAGGCGATGGCGCAAAGTCGTTTCATGAGCGGCTCCAGGCGGGATGGATGGGCAAGATGCTGCCCAAGGTTAGCAGGTCGCCCGGGGTGGGCAATATCTTCCCTGTTTCCTGGGTCTTGAATTTTATTTTGGAGAATTGGACTCATTCTTATTGTTGGAAACTGTCATATTCATTCCGGGAGGGTGCTGCATGCCCAAACGCAACGGATCACCTGCGGACAATTATACGGAAGTGCTTGGAGCACAAGCCTTGTTCAACAAGATCGTGGCCGAGGACCAGGGCATCTTCTTCGCCATCGGTCCCGACGGGCAGTTCCTGGACATCTCCAAGGACTGCTACAAGCTCTGGGGATTCTCACCCGAAGAGCTCCTGGGCCTGAATTTCCTCGATTTCATCCACCCCGACGACCGGCTGCGGGTGCGCGAGCTCACCGAGGCGGCGCGCGAAGGCGTGCTTGCCAGCACCGATGCGCGCTGCGTGAACAAGGACGGCAACCCGGTCCACCTCATGTGGAAGTTCGCCTGGTCGCCCAGCGCGAACGCGTGGTCGGCCATGGCCCGGGAGTTCCTGGACCGCAAGGACCACGCGGAGAAAGCTGGCGGCGGTGGAGGAACTGGAGGCCTTCAAGCGGGCCCTGGACGAGCACGCCATCGTCGCCGTCACCGACGCCCTGGGCAGGATCACCTACGTCAACGACAAGTTCTGCGCCATCTCCAAGTACCAGCCGGGAGGAGCTGCTCGGCAAGGACCACCGCATCATCAACAGCCGCCACCATCCCAAGTCGTTCTTCGCCAACCTGTGGGGAACCATCCTGGCGGGCCGGGTCTGGAAGGGGGAGATCCGCAACCGGGCCAAGGACGGCACCTTCTACTGGGTGGACACCACCATCGTGCCCTTCCTGGGCGCCGACGGCAAGCCGGTGCAGTTCGTGGCCATCCGCGCCGACATCACCGAGCGCAAGGTGGCCGAGGAGTCCATCCGCCAGTCCCAGAAGCTGGAGAGCCTGGGCGTCCTGGCCGGGGGCATCGCCCACGACTTCAACAACCTGCTCACCAGCATCCTGGGCAACTGCAACCTGGCCTCCATGGTGCTGCCCCAGGAAAGCCCGGCCCTGCCCTACCTGGACCAGATCGAGAAGGCCACCATGCGCGCCGCGGACCTGTCCCGGCAGATGCTGGCCTACGCCGGCAAGGGCAAGGTGTCCATCGTGCCGGGTGGACCTGAACCGCCTGGTGCAGGAGATGACCGAGCTGCTCTCGGTGTCCCTCTCCAAGAAGGCGCTGATCCGCTACGACCTGGCGCCGGTGCTGCCGGAGATCATGGCCGACCCCACCCAGATGCAGCAGGTGGTCATGAACCTGGTGACCAACGCCTCGGAGGCCATCCCCGAAGGGGCCAACGGCTCCATCACCCTGCGCACCGGCGAGCTGATGGTGGAGAAGACCTACATCACCGCCACCTCCCTGCCCGTGGGCCTCAACCCCGGGCGCTACGTGACCCTGGAGGTGAGCGACACCGGCTGCGGCATGACCCCCGAGGTGATCGCCCGGATCTTCGACCCGTTCTTCACCACCAAGTTCACCGGCCGGGGCCTGGGGCTGTCCGCCCTGCTGGGCATCGTGCGCAGCCACGGCGGCGGGCTCAAGGTCTACAGCGAGCCGGGCAAGGGCACCTCCATGAAGGTGTTCCTGCCCGCCGCCGACCCGGCCGGGCGCCGACAGGCGTCCAGCCGAGGCCGCCGCCGTGGCGCGGCCGGGGCACCCTGCTGGTGGTGGACGACGAGACCGACGCCCGGGCCGTGGCCCGGGCCATGGGCACCCACCTGGGCTTCCATGTGGTGGAGGCCTCCGACGGCGAGGAGGCGGTGGCCATCTTCCAGCAGCGCAAGGGCGAGTTCAGCCTCGTGCTGATGGACCTGACCATGCCGCGCATGGACGGCCGGGAGGCCTTCCTGCGCATGCGCGAGATCGACCCCGACGGTGCCGGTGGTGCTCACCAGCGGGTTCAGCGAAAGCGACGCGGTGAGCGATTTCGCCGGCCGCGGGCTGGCCGGGTTCCTGCCCAAGCCCTACCAGCGCCGACAGTTCGACGAGATCATGCAGAAGGCCCTGACGCCGGGTCGTTAGCCTGGATCGACTTCGGCGTCCGTCCTGGCTTGCGGGTGGCTTCGGGTTCCGTGCGGGTGCGCCGACCCACCGGTGCGTGAGAGCCTTGCCGCATGCTCGTCGGCTTCGCCTCCTGCGCGTGCGCCAAGGTCTCACGCTGTCCTTCCCCGCCTGGGGTGGGGGTTCCTTCGGTTGGCGGCATGGGGGGGAGGATGCGGCTCCCTGGAATGCCCAGGGTCCCAAGGTGGTTGTTTTGTATTTTGTTCATTGAAACGAAGACGGATCGACTCGTCCCTGCGGGGAAGGGGCAGCGTGGCCGCTTGCGTCGCCCGCAGCGCAGCGAGGACGTTGCAAGCGGACCACGCACAAGTGGGTCGGCGCGCGAACCTGGGACCCGAACCCGACCGCAAGGCACGACGGGCGGGACAACCTAGTCTGCCGGAGCCGCGGTGCGCCTGAAGAACAGGACCTCCGAGCCGAACCGCGGGCTCCAGCTCATCTTCAGGCGCTCCTTGCCCTCCAGTTCGAACCAGGGATTGGCCGGCAGCCCCTTGGTGATCATGACCACGGCGCGCATGTTCCTGGCCCGGGCCATGTGCTGGGCCACGGTGTACAGCAGCTTGTCCGAAAAGAACACGGAATCCATGAAGACCACCGTGGCGTCGCCGAGTTCGGTATCGGCGATGTCCTCCTCGCGCAGGTCCAGGACCTTGCCCTGCAGCAGGCCCCGGTCCAGCATCTTCTGGCGCGCGAGCCTGGCGATGTCGATGCGGGAGGTCGCCAGTTCCGCCCCCACCGCCTTCCGGATCGGCGTGGTCAGCAAGGCCTGCATGAGGAAGAAGGCCCGGCCGCAGCCCAGGTCGTAGAGCACGTCGTGCTCGTCCACCCGCAGCCGGCGCAGGATGAGGTCGGTGGCCAGGCCCGAGGGCTCCCCGTAGACGTGGGCGTTCTTCTCCTTGGCGCCCTCCTCGCCCTGCGCGGCGTTCACCCTGATGCGCTCCCGCTCGGGCGTGGCGTTGCGGAAGTCTTCGATGGAGCTGTTGGGTATTTCCGCGAAGATGTCCTCCAGGTGCGCACCGGCCACCCGCCAGGTCATGAGCCTGGGCTCGGGCGGCGCGGCCGGGGCCTGGGCGGGCGCGGGTTCGGGCGTCCGGGGGGCGGGGGGCCGGCAGCCTGGGAGGGTGATCAGGGCCGCAAGGCCGAAGGAAAAAATTATTGATTTAATATCCTTTAAGGCCATGTGCACCCTGTTTCACGCGTCATTAAATAATTTAATTATAAAAAAAATTTGTCAAGCCATGACCGGGGCCATCGCCGCATGGCCGGGCGCCACGCTCCCCCCCGCTGGAAGGCCGGCTACTCCAGATGGTCCCTTTTGAACGCCTCGTACAGCTGCTGCAGGCGGTCGGTCATGGGCCCCTTGCGGCCGCTGGAAAGCACGGTGTCGTCGACCCGGATGACCGGCATCACTTCCGAAATGGTGCTGGCGATGAAGGCCTCGTCCGCCGCCAGGAAGGTATCGAGGTAGAGCCGGCCTTCCCGCACTTCGATGCCGTCGCGCCTTGCCAGCGCGATGACGTGCTTGCGCGTGGTTCCGGGCAGGATGTTGTCCAGCTCCGGGGTGAACAGGACGCCGCCCTTGATCGCGAAGAGGGTCGAACTGGGGCCTTCGGTGAGGTACCTGCCCATGGCGTCCTCGCGGTAGAACAGGGCCTCGAAGGCGCCGTGCTCCTTGGCGAACTGCTTGCCGAGGACGTTGGGCAGCAGGTTGATGGACTTGATGTGGCAGTAGCCCCAGCGGATGTCCTTGAAGGTGACGGTGGCCACGCCCATGGACCAGCAGCCCTCCGGCATCCGGCGCAGGGGGTTGAGCACCATGAAGAAGTTGGGCCGCACGCCCTGGGGGAAGGTATGGTAGCGCGGCGCTTCGCCCCGGGTCAGCTCCAGGTACAGCTCGCCGTCGCGGATGTCGTTGCTGCGGGCCAGCTCCCTGCCGGCGGCCAGCAGGTCCTCGTTGCCGTAGGGGAATTCCATGCGCAGGAATTCGCTGCTCTCCCGCATCCGCTGGAGGTGCTGGCTGAACAGCAGGAACCTGCCCCCGGCGCAGCGGATCACCTCGAACAGCCCGTCGGCGAAGCACAGGCCGCGGTCCTGAATGCTCAGCAGCTTCTCGGTTTCGGCGTGAAAATCGCCGTTGAAGAAGATCCGCCTGTCCATGGCTCGCCCCTTTTCCGCTAGGCTCCCACGCCGGGTCCGGGTCTTCAAGGAATAGCTTCAGGGCTCGCGGCGCGCCAGCCGCTCCAGGGCCCGGAGGTAGGTTTCCGGATCGTTCACGTCCAGCATGGAAAGCCCCTCCGGCTCCAGGGCGATGAGTTCGGCGGGCTCCAGGATGCGGGTGCGGACCTTGTCGTACAGCCGCACCGGGGCCAGCTCTCCGGCGGCGAGCTGGGCTTCGCACAGGCCGGCCAGGCCGCGCCGGTAGGCGGCGAAGGTCGGCTGCAGGCGGTCCTCCCAGCGCGCCACGCAGGCATCCGCTTGGAGGAGGCCGGCCATGAGGGCGTCCACCACGCGCCGGTCCGGGAAGGGATGGTCGCAGGAGGTGACGAAGCAGGCTTCGAAGCCGGCCGCCCGAAGGCCGCTGGAGATGCCCGCGAGAGGGCCGAGGCCCTCGACGGCGTCGCGCAGCACCGGGGCGGGGGCCTCCGGCAGATCCTGGCCGGGAGCCGCCGCCACCAGCACTTCGCCGAACCAGCCGCGGTAGATCCGCACCAGGCGCCGCAGCAGGGTCTCGTCGCCGAACGGCAGCGCGGCCTTGGGCCGGCCCATGCGCCGGCTGCGCCCGCCGGCCAGGATGATGGCCGTGCCGGCCAGGCCCCGGGCGGGACCGCCGTCCAGCCGGTCCCGGGATCCGTCCAGGTCAGGACAGGCCATGGATCCTGCCCGTTTCCACGTCGATGTCCATGCCGAGGTAGCCCGGCTTGCAGGGGGACTCACCCTCGGCGGCCCTGGCCACCGCCCGGGCCAGGTCGGCAACGCCTTCGCCGCCTTCGGCCCAGTTGCGCGTGACCACCGCGTCGGCGGGGACGGGTTCCTGCTTCTGGACGGCCATGGCATCCTCCATGTTCGCGATGAGGGTCGGGCCTGCCGGGCCGTTCCCCGAGCGGTGGACGTAAACACTAGACATGCCGGATGGTAGCAAAAAGTTTTTTGGCCCTCGAAAAAAAAATATTCAGTCACTGATGCCTAATACAGGTCCGCTATCCTGCTAACAATACATTGAATGCTTCAGGAAATCGGCCGATAAGCCTACAGGTGGCTTTCGCCAAGGTCGCCGGGGGAGGTTGAGTCGATGGCCGACAACGATCCAAGATCCGGGCAGTCGGCAGGCCCGGATTCCGGACCTCTGATCCCCTGCCCGGGCGACCCGGACACGCTGCCTGGCCTCCTGCGCGCCATCGAGGCCCGGGCCGAGGCGCGCTACCGGTCCATGTTCGAGAACATGCCGGCGGGCTTCGCGCGCTGCCGGATGCTTTTCGAAGGCGATGACCCGGTGGATTTCGAATACCTGGAGGTCAATCCGGCCTTCGCGCTTCTGACCGGCCTTTCGGATGTGGCCGGGCGCAGGGTCAGCGAGGTCATCCCCGGCATCCGGGACAGCAGCCCGGAGCTGTTCGAAACCTACGGGCGCGTCGCCCGCACCGGCATGCCCGAGCACCTGGACTCGTTCGTGCAGGGCCTGGGCATCTGGTTTTCGCTGAACGTCTACTGCCCCGCCCCGGGGGAATTCATCGCCCTGTTCGAGACCATCACCGAGCGCAAGCAGGCGGAAATGGAGGTCCGCCAGGCCCGGGCCAGGCTGGAAGCCGCCCTCGTGGAGATCCGCACGCTCAATGCAAGCCTCGAACTGCGGGTGCAGGAACGCACGGCCGAGCTCCAGGCGGCCAACGCGGAGCTGGAGAGCTTCTCCTACGCCGTCTCCCACGACCTGCGCTCGCCCCTGCGGGCCATCGCCGGGTTCAGCCAGGCGCTGATCGAAGACCTGGGCCCGCGCCTGGGGGAGGCCGGGCAGCACGACCTGGACCACATCCTCAAGGCCACCGTGCGCATGTCCGACCTCATCGACGGCCTGCTCCACTTGAGCCGGACCACCCGCGCGGACCTGCAGCGGCAGTGGGTGGATCTGTCCGCCATGGCCGCCCGGATCCGGGAGGAACTGGAGGCGGGGGAACCGGGTCGCCAGGTCGTCTGGGATGTGGCGGAAGGGCTGCAGGCCTGGGGCGATGGCCAACTGCTGGAAGCCCTGCTGCGCAACCTGCTGGGCAACGCCTGGAAGTTCAGCGCACAAGCCAAGCAGCCCCGGATCGCGCTCCGGGGCGCCGGCCGGCCGGGCCAGTTCACGGTCGCCGACAATGGGGCGGGCTTCGACATGGCCTACGCGGCGAAGCTGTTCGAGCCCTTCCAGAGGCTGCACCGGCAGGACGAATACCCCGGCCTGGGCATCGGCCTGGCCACGGCCTGGCGCGTGGTCAAGCGCCACGGCGGTGTGCTCCAGGCGCAGGCGCGGCCCGGCGCCGGCGCCGAGTTCACCTTCAGCCTGCCCGGGCCCTGAGGGGCACCGCGCGCTCGCGCTGCCCGCTCTCCGTCCCCCCACACCCCCACACCCTGCCCGGGCGAAGCCCGGTGATGGTGTCTAACGTTTCCGGATGCTGCTTGCTTCCTCGCATATGAATTGCAGGCTATCGATGAACCAATCCTCATTCGCTTCACTGATGTCGGCCCGCTTGTGGCAATCCTCGTCACGCAGGTCCCTGGCACTCAGGTGGAGTTCCACCTGGGCCGAGGGGGACAGCTCGTTGCTCCCGTAGACCACCAGCAAGAACGTGTCTCCGGCATGGAAAAAACGCCTTTCCGCCTGCCCGTCGCGGAATTCCCAGATCGGCTCCGCGGCCTGGTTGAGCGCATCCATCACGCGCGCTCCCAAGTGGGTCTCCACCTTCCTGACCGCTTCGGCCAGGCGCGCGGCGCGGGCTGCCGCCCGTTCCCGGATCTTGATTCCGATCAATCTGCGGAGCGGGTCGTCCGAGTGGCTCATTGGAATGTCTCCAGGCCTTGGTTCAATGCCTACACGGTATCTCAGATGATCTGGCAGCAGATCCAGGCGTCCTCGTCGAACCCGTAGATGGCGCACATGCGGTGGTAGCCGTCCGCGATCACCACCTGGCCGTTCTGCCCGTCCCGCACCAGGAGCAGGGGCGAGAGCTGCACGCCCTTCGTGATCTTGTCGACGTCCTTCTGCACGTGTGAATTGCTCTTCTCGAGCAGGCCAAGCCGGGACGCCCGGAAAATGTCCTTGGCCTTGAACTGCACGACGGCGGCCTGCCTGAGCTGCGCGACCATTTCAGCCGTCCGGTCCGCGGGGTAGATGAGGCTGAGGTAGGATTCAGCTGCCTGGTAGGTGTGTTCTTCGGCAGTGGCGAGCCAGTGGATCGTGGTCTGGTTTTCCTTGGACATCTGGGGCCCTCCAGAGCCTGATGGGTGGTCAATAAAAATTGAGCGCCTTATTGCTAAGATGATACTCCAGTGTGCCCAGAACCCGGGGCGGACCACCCGGCATTCGAGGCTGGAACAAAATAGGCCATGGCCGGCATTGACGTGAACAAGAAAAAACAGACACTAGGATGGTGAGATAGCCTCAACAGCTGGCACTACCTTGCCAACAAGTCCCAATGCCCGGGACTGCGTCCCTGAAAGTCGTGAAAGATGGAGTCAGGCCGTGGGTGAGCGGTGGGAAGACACAAGGCGGATGGGCCCGACTCCACGCTGCGCCTGGTGCGGCCGCATCCAGATCGGCGGCACCTGGGGGCTGGACCGCCGCCTGCCGGGGGATATCCCGTATTCCCATGGCATCTGCCCGACGTGCCGGGCGGGATTCCTCAAGGAATCCTTGAAGTCGCGCACCACCTAAGTCCGTGGGATGATCCCTCCGTGGCAGGGATGACAGTTCAACCGACCATCCAAGGAGGGATCGGCATGGTGACTCCGACCGTTGCGAAATGGCCGATGGGGGTTCTTCCGCAGCTCGCGGCGGAGCTGCCCGAATGCATGGATGCCCTGGTCATCCGGCGCGACCACTATGGCCCGCCGCAAAGCTGCCTGCGGCTGGCGCAGGTGCCCCGCCCGCGCTGCCAGCCGGAGGACGGCGGCAGGGTGCTGGTGGCGGTGCTGGCCACGGGGCCCAATTTCAACACCAATTTCGCCAGCCTCGGGCTGCCGGTGCCGGTGTTCGCCAAGGGCGACCCGGCCGCGCTGCACGTGCCGGGCAGCGATGCCCTGGGGATCGTGGTGGATGCCGGTGCGGCGGTGAGGGGGCTCAAGGTGGGGCAGGCGGTGATCCTCGACGCCTGGACCAGCCGCGGCGCGATCCGCGGCTACGAGACCCATGACGGATTCAATGCCCAATTCGTCCTGGTGGACCAGGAGCGCGCCATTCCCGTTCCCGAGTCCCTGAAAGGCGGCAGCCCCGGGCAGTGGGCGGCCCTCCTGCTGACCTTCGGCACCGCCTACCGGGCGGTGGTCGAGCGCCTGCGCACCGGGCCCGGCGACGCCGTGCTGGTCATGGGGGGAGGCAAGGGCACCAGCTTCGCCGGCGCCCAGATCGCCAAGGCGCTGGGAGCGCGGGTCATTCTCATGGGCTCGAATCCGGGGCTCGGCGGGGAGCTGATCGCGCGCGGCATGGCCGATGCCTTCATCGACCGGCGGACCATCGACCCCGAGGCGTTCGGCGTGATTCCGGAGGGCCAGGACGAACAGGCCTGGCGCCGGCGCACCGAGCCTTTCCGCCAGGCCGTGCGCGAATCCAACGGCGGCCGGCTGGTGGACGGCATCTTCGAACACACCGGCGGTCGCACCTTCCCGCTGCTGGTGTCGGCCCTGGCCGAAGGCGGCCGCCTCGCCTTCTTCGGCGCGACCGGCGGCGGCGTGAAGGGCGAATACAAGGAGACGTTCTTCTACGGCGGGCGCCGGTTCGTGCTGGATGCCCGCTGGGTCTGGATGCGGCAGAAGCAGATCTGCTTCCGGAACCGGCCGCCCAGGGATATCTTCGCGGAAATCGGCCTGCCGCCCGGGCGCCGCGGGCTGGTCTGGGGCGCGGACGCCTACGCGCTCGATTTCGCCAGGGCCGCGCTGGAGCGGCGCGCGGAACTGTGCTTCATCGTTTCCCGCGGGACGGATCCGCAGGGTCTGGCCGAACTGGCGCGGATGGGCATTCCCGAATCCAGGGTGATCGACCGCGACCGGTTCGCGCTGCCCGGCGACATGCCCGACCCCCTGACCGAAGAGGGCAGGCCCAACCCGGCCTACGCGGAACGCTTCATGAAGCCCGCGCGTGCCCTGGGGAGCGCGGTCTGGGGAGTCTTCGGCCCGCGCCTGAGCCCTGATTTCATCGTCGAGCGCTGCGACCAGAGCACCCTGCATTTCAGCACCTTCCTGCTGCGCGATTACGACGAGCACGACGCGATGCCCAGCGGCTTCGTGGTCGCCCGGGGGCCTTTCGACCGCTCCATCCTCGGTTCGCACATGTATCGATCCGCCCAGGCCCGGGATGTCATGCGCCTGCTCGAGGGGCGCCTGCTGGCCATGGAGCCGGGCGACCTGGACGCGGTCAGCCTGGAGGAACTGCCCGCCCTCCAGCAGAAGATGCTCGACGGCACGATGAGCAAGCCCAAGGGGGTCGCGCTGGTCCAGGCTGGATCAGCCCGGCCGCAGCATCGCCGACTGCGAGAACCGCTTCCTGGGCGAGCCCCTGCTGCGCCCGGACCCCGCGGCGGGGCGCCACCTCGACCTGCACCTGGCCGACGGCGTGGGCATCCTGACGCTTTCCCGCCCCGACGCCCTGAACGCCCTGAACGCCGAACTGCTGGGCAACCTGACCGGACTGCTGGCTGACCTCCGGGACCACGGCGGGGTCGCCGGCCGGACCATCCGCGCCCTGGTCATCCGCGGCGCCGGGCGCGCCTTCGTCGCCGGGGCCGACGTGACCGAATTCCTCGGCGCGGACGCGGGCCGGGTGCAAGCCGTCGCCCTGGCCTTCAGCGGACTCTTCTCCCGGTTGGAGGATCTGGCGATTCCGGTGGTGGCGCTCATCGACGGGTTTGCCCTGGGCGGCGGCAACGAACTGGCCATGGCGGCCCACCACCGGGTGGCGACGGAGAACGCGGCCATCGGCCAGCCGGAGATCAAGCTGGGGATCTTCCCGGGCTATGGCGGCATGCAGCGCCTGCCACGTCTCGTCGGCCCGCGCAGGGCCCTGGAGATGACTGTCAACGGCGAGCCCATCGGGGCGCGCGAGGCACTGGCGATCGGCCTGGTCGATGCCGTGGCGCCGTCCGCCACCGGCCTGGTCGCCGCCTACCAGGCGGCCAAGGCCTTCGCCGACGGCCGGCGGCCGACGCCGCGCCGGTCCTGGGACGCCATGGCCGCCGCCCAGCGCGAAGAACTCCAGGCGCTGCTGGCCGACCCCCGCGTGCGAGCGCTCGCCGCGACCGGGCCCGCCCCCGACCCCGGGGACCTGGAAGCCGCCCGCGCCTGTGCCGCCGCCTATGCCATCCGGGCGCTGGCCTTCGGCTACGCCAACGGCTTCAACCCCGGGCTGCGCAACGATGCCGAGCTCTTCGGCGCTTCGGTGGCCTGCCCATCGGGGCAGGAATGGATCCGCCGGTTCGTGGCCAAGGACCCGGCACAGGCTTCGTTCCTGAGCCTGCTCTAGCCCCAATACCGTTCACTTTGGGTACACCACTCTAACATCTGGCACATAGCGCCGGTTGCATACAACCGTACGCGGGCGGAGATGCCAGTTGCACATCTTCCGCTTCACGCCTCTTGGATTCTGTCGAGTGCGGCTTGAACTGACCCGTTCATCCAGGATTTCCAGCAGCACGGCTTCGTGAAATGCGCGCCTTGCCCGAGGGGGGGAGAGCCGCTACCAGCGGCAACTTCCTGCGGACCACGCGGACTGCATGTATGAACGATAAGCAGTCTGGATCCACTCCTCCTCGAAGCGCCGCTTCATGCATCAGTCCTCGGACCGCAAAGTGGGCCATCACAAGGCCATAGAATTCCTGCCGGACCAGGTCCGGGGTCCGGCTGCGCAGCAGAGTCTGGCGACCTCGTAGGTGGGTCTTCAACTCGTCGAAAGCGGATTCAATTTCCCAGCGCTCATGGTAGAGGGCAGCCAAATCCTTTGCTGGCGCCTGTTTCGGGTCAAGGATGGTCGTGACCAAGCGGTAGAGTTGGTCCTCATCAGGTGGCTGGCTAGGGGCCGGGACTCGGCCATCCAGTTCGTATTCCACCACCCTGATCTTCAAGCTCACATCCTGCAGTTTGCGCTTTTGCCTGTAAGCATGGATGGTTGTGAGGAAGGAGCCATCTTCGAGTTCTTGCTCCCGCACAAATTTATTTGTGGATTTGATACGCCATAACAGATCAGCTCCGGTCGCCTGGGCTTCTTGCCAAAGGGTGAAGCTATAGAAGCCGCGGTCTGCAAGGCATAGCATGCCCTTCCTCAGGAAGGGCAGCACCTCCCTCGCAAGCACAGATTCATGTGTCGTGATTGGGCCCATGCGGGTCCCGAACAGAACATGGGTGCCACTTTCGACAAGGGAAGCGAACCGGATTTGCGGGAACGCGCTCGTCCCCCTGCTCGCGCTGGGACGCCCAAAGGCCGCCTCGTTCTCGGGTTCATCGGGGATATCCAAGGTGCTGCCGTCGATGCTGACCAGTCGCCAATGCCGAAACCAAGCGCCCTGTGTGGATTCCGTGGCGACGGGGTGAACAACTTCGTCATGCAGCAGTTGAAGTGCCTCCCATCCAAGTCGGGATCGGGCCTGGGAAATCCCGGACTTCCCAGCCACCTTGATCTGGGTACCCGTTCCCATCAGCCATTGGACCCCTTCCAGCAGGCAGCGCAGGACTTCGCGCGTGGATGCTTGCGTAAACAGTGCCAAGGCAATGACATAGTAGATCACGACGTGGGCAGGGAGGTCCCGGTTGCGAACGCTCGTCTTATGAGTCCGCTTTAGCACTTCCTCGATGCGCTCCGGAGGGAACATCCTCGCCACCACCCCGAGGGTGATGTAGTCGGAGATCCTGCTCCCACCTTCCAGTTTGGCTACCGTCCTGGCCATAGTTGTGCCCGCCTATAAAAATAGGCAGTTTGGAAACCATGTCAATACTTAAATGAACGGTATTGGCTCTAGCCCAAGTTCCGCACGAAAGTCTCTAACATCCTTTATTGTCAATCCCGACACCTCGTTTTAGCCACTATTTCGAGGGGTTCCAGAACGGGCTCAGAGCCAGGTCCTGATCGGGGTCATGGGCTCGGGATCCAGGTTCAGATGGCGGTAGATTTCCCCGACCCTCCGGTCGGGGACACTGCCTCTGCGGATCGCCAGGGTCTTGCCGTCGGCGGTAGGCAGGAGCGTGGTGACCACATGGTGGGTGCTGAGCTCTTCCCGCACGGTCTCCCAGCACGTATGGTCTCCCGCTTCCTTCAAAGTCCGCTCGATGACTGCTTGGAGGTGGAAGGCCAGGACCGCCAGAAAAACATGGGTCTCCACCCGGATTTCCTTCTGGTGGTAGACCGGGCGCATATCCAGCGTTCCCTTCAAATCCCGGAACGCGGACTCGATCCGAGTGAGGGCGATGTAGGTTCGCCAGATTTCCTCCGGCCCCATGCCTTTCCGGCTGGTCCGCAGGAAATAGGCCCCGTCCAGTTCCTCGGCCCGGGCCCGCTGCTCGACTTTCAGTGTCCATTCCAGGATCCCCTCCTTGCGGTCCACCAGGTAATACCGCCCGGCCCTTGGATAGCGTTCCCGCAGTCTGCCGATCCGCTCGCCCAGTTCCTTGTCCCCAATGGGCTCGCCCTGCTCCAGGGCCTTTGCCACGGCCTTGACCAGCGCCTCCAGGTCCTTCACCAATTTTTTCTCCTGGCGTTCCCGGATGGCCCGCTCCTTCTCCGCCCTGGCCGGGCTCACGCACAAAAGGAACACCTCGTCGCCCTTCTCGATCCGCTTGATCTGGACCGGCACCTTGTTGGCGCTGGGCTGGATCGCCTCCCAGCCCTCCAGGTCCTCGAAGTCCTTCAGCAGTGCATTCCGTTGCTGCTGGAAGCCGGCCATCAGGTAATCGTAATGCCGACTCCGGACCAGCTTCAGGTTGTCCTCGCTGGCGAACCCCCGGTCCATGACCACCGTGGAGCCGCCCTCGCGCCCGGTCCGGGCTTCCAGACCATCGAGCATGGCCTCCACCGTATTGCCGTCGATGGTGTTCCCGGCAAAGACCTCGTGCCCGATGGGAAAACCGTCCGCGTCCAGCATCAGCCCCATGGCCACCAGCTTGCAGTCCGTCCGCATTTCCTTGCTATGGCCCCGCATCGCCTTCGGGTTCCGGGCCGCCTGGCCTTCGAAGTAGGTGTTGGTCAGGTCGTAGAGCACCAGTGAGCCTTCGAGATTGAACAGGGACTTTTCCCGCGCATACAGTTCCCGCTCGATTTCCATCCGGTGCCCGTGGAGCCTGTCCATGTTCCGGTAGAACTTGTCCTCGTTCAGCTGCTCGGCATCCACGCCGAGGACATCGTTGACCGCCTCCCGCCTGGACCAGCCCACCATGGCCAGCTCTGAGCAGGGGCTGACCAGGCGATTCAGGGTCATCACCTCCGTCAACTTGCGCGCCGGCGCCGAGATGCCCACTGCCTTCAGGACCGCCTCCATCTGCAGGCGCTGCCATATCTGATGGCCCACATGGAGCGGACCCACTTTCCGGAGATCCTGGCATTTGACGCCCGAGGTCTTCACCGGCACCACGTCCGGTACGGCGACTTCTCCAGTGAGCGGTTCTTCCAATTCAGCAGGGCTGGCCTTGGCTTGGCGCTCACGGATCTTCGCCACCGCCTGGTCCACCCGAGGATCCGGGAACAGTGAGGCTTGGCCGCCCAGGGCCATCTGGATGCGCTCAGCCAGCAGAAGCCAGTCTTCCTTGGGGCCGGGATCCATCTTCCCCAGGTTGCAGATGGTCTTGTGCCGCGGCCCAGCGGGCGTCAGCACCGACTCCACGAGCACGTGGCTGACGTAGGTCTTGCCACCTTGCTTGGAAATGGATCGCTTGATGAACATGGCAAGACTAATATGCGTCAAATTAGTTAAAAAACAAGGGTATTAGTAAGTTTTTTTAGCCACTATTTTATTATATTCGCAAATCCCTAATTGCAAACATTGGGCCTACCATGTGCCGGTAGGCCCAATTGGGGACGGACGTGCGGAACTTGGGCTAGCTAGCCCCTGACCCGACGGTGCCAGCTCAATTGAATGTCCCCATCACGAACCGGCTCCAGAAATCCGGAAGGTCGATATACATGATCCGGAAGATGCCGTGGTGTTTGCGCCGTTCCATCCAGAGCTTCCGGCGATCGGAAACGAACCCTGCTCCTTTAAGCGGAATCTGGGCACGACGACGATCTCTCAAGATGCCTCCTTGATCCAAAGGACCGGTGGGGTGAGGTTTGCCTCGAATTTCCGGATGTCTGAGGGTATGCCCAATACATTACACACGAAGGAGGAATACTTAAATAAAAATATTCAAAGAGTGGCAAGGGAAGGGGCGCGAAAACAGCATCCGCGGGTGTGTCCGGCATGGTCAAGGGGTGGCCGAGGAGAAATTCCGACGGGATGCAGGCGAGCGGCCACCCTGTTCCGGAACTGGAACTCATTCCTGGAATGGAACAGTCCGCATCCCTTCTGTCACATCTAAATGATGATTGTAAATGGACGACGGCTGCAGGTTCGATGGCACGGTCAATGCTCACGGAGATCTGCAACGGATCGGCTCAGAGGCATTCCTGCCTGCGTGGGTGGCTGATTCAATGCCGGATTCCCAGAATGGAGATGATATGAATGTATAAATTGACACTAAAGAACGAAACCATTTGTGAACTTGAAAACCTCAATGAGGGTTTGCGGGCCCTGGCTCAGCTTGCCACCCGGGAAGGCGACGCCCTGGTGGCTGAGGAGATGAAGATCAGAATCGCCATGAACCTGGCGGAGATCGAGCGCCTGGGTGGCGCCAGGCAATGACCGGCCTGTCGTCAAGAGCTCGTATCAGCGGGCCCCTCAGCCCCTTCCGGTGACATCTGCGGCACGACCCCTTGGCCGATGATGGACCGCACATGGATCACCAGGTCTTCCGGCGAAATGGGCTTGAATGCGACAGCCACATCGCCGATGGGGAGCAACTGGTTGATGACGTCATCGGACCGGCTGGCCGTGATGACCAGCACCGGAACGTTCCGGAGCGATTCCCGTCCCCGGATGGCGCGGATCAAGGCGTCCCCGCGAAAATGGGGCATCAGGAAATCCACCAGCAGCAGGTCCGGATGGACCGCCTCCAGGGCGACCACGGTCTCCAGGAGATCCGTGGGCTCGACCTGGACCGGCCGGAAACCCTGCTTGCGCAGGCAGGCGGCGTGAAAGGCCCGGCTCATCTGGCTGTCGTCCACGACCGCGACCACCCCGTCGCAGGCGATGGACCAGGCCAGGTTGGTTTCCGCGTTCTGATCCAGGAGCTGGTCCACGCAGGTCTGCAAAACGGTCGGGGAGACCGGTTTTGCGAGGTAATGGATGTTGCCCATCGACTGGATGAAACGGGCGATCCTTTCATCCGCATGGGCGGTGAGGAGCAGGATCCTCAGGTGCTTCAGGTGCGCATCCTCCCGGCAGGCGCGGATGAGGGTCTGGCCGGGGCAGCCTGGCATCATGAGGTCCGTGACCATCAGGTCGGGCGGGGCATCGTGCAAGGCGCTCAGGACCTTGAAAAGACATGTGGGTTCAAGTTCCTGGACCTCGTGCCCACGGCTGGTGAGTGCAGCGGCCATGAATCGCCTTGCTCCGGCGCTGTCATCAATGACTGCAATGTTAGGCATGGTGGGTTCGCCAGAAGTTGATGAAATGAACATATAATAATCTGGTTCAGCTTACCACATTGCTGATTTGAACGCGATCATGGCTGAAGTAAAAGGTGATTGGAATGGAATGCACAGGGGCGAACGCTGAACCCTCCACGTGAACTGCCATGAATCACACCTGCGCTTCCCGAATTGCGATTCGATACGATGTAAGTATGGCACGGGATCCCAAGCGATGCCCCATCACTGCGTGGGCGGCTGCGCTGCAGTTTGTCTAAGTAATTTTAATGATTGATGATTTTTTCTTGTCAGTGACAAATATGGTAATAATCTATTTAAACCCATGCCAGAAAGGATTCACACCCACAGACTTCGGGAGAAATTCCATGCATGAAAAGAGGGGAAACCATTCCATAGGTAAAAAAGTGCTCGGGCTCGCCACGGGCATCACCCTTCTGGTCTTTGCGGTGCTTTTTCTGGTCAGCTTCGTATGGCAGCGTCAGTCGGCCAAGGCACGGATCGCGCAGGTTGGCAGGAACGCTTCCGGCATGCTGGCCCTGGCCATGGACGGCACCATGCTCCGGGGGGATGGCGACGAGATGCGCCAAGTCTTCCGCAAAGCCCGGGATCTCAACAAGGACCTGACCCTGTATCTCACCGACCGGGACGGGAAGGTGAAGTTCACCACCCGCGAAGGGGCTTTGGGATCCAGCCTGACCTCCCGGGAGGCCGACGCGGACATGCGGCAGATGGTGACCGCTGCCGTTGAAAAAGATACCGAAGCTTCCCGGCTGGCGAGTCTGGAAGGCAGGCAGAGCTTCCTCCAGGTCAGGACGGTAGCAAACGAGAAGCGGTGTGAAGGCTGCCATGACCCGAACCAGCCCATCCTGGGCACCATGGTGACGGTGCAGGATGTGAGTGCGGACTGGGGCGCCATGCACTTCCAGAATGCCGTCACGGCGGGGCTTTCCCTGGCGGGCCTGATGACCCTGGTACTGGGTTTGGGCTTCGTGATCCGAACCCAAGTCACCCGGCCCCTCGAGGGCTTCGGCCAGGAAATGCAACTCGTAGCCGAAGGAGATCTCCGGGTTGAATTTCCCGTATCCGGCAGTACGGAGATCGCCCAGGTAGGCACGACGCTCAACGGGATGGTCGGCCAGTTCCGGAATATCGTGCGCGGCATCCGGGAGAACACCAGCCACATCGCCAGCGCGACCGGCCAGCTCGCGACCTCGACCGCGGAAATCGCCGCTGCCTCCCAGGAGGTTTCCCGGAACGCCGAGATCCAGAAGATGACGGCGGAACGCCTCTCATCGGCAACCACAGAGCTGTCGGCTTCCATCAGCGAGGTGGCGCAACAGGTCCACCACTGCGAGGGCAAGGCCGCGGGATCGGTGGTGGCTACCGATACTGGCGAACAAGCAGGCACCGCCACAGTGGCCACCATGACGCAGATCCGGGGATCGAGCCAGGCCATCGCCACCGCCGTGATAGTCATCCAGGAGATCGCACGCCAAACCAACCTGCTCAGCCTGAACGCAGCCATCGAGGCGGCCAAGGCTGGTGAAATGGGCCGGGGGTTCTCCGTTGTGGCGGACGAAGTACGCAAGCTGGCCGAACGCTCCGGGAGCGCCGCCAGGGAGATTGGTCAACTCATCCAGACCAGCCAGGTGTCCGTCCATGAAGGCACCGCCAAGGTGCAGGCAGCCTCCGATGCCTTGCGCAGCATCCGCGAGCAGACCACGGCTTTACGGGAGATGCTGGCCGTCATAAGTCAGGCGACCCAGGAACAGACCCGAACCGGCCGCGAAGCCGCGGAGCAGATCGAGCAGAGCGCCGCGGAGGCCGCCCGGAACGCCAGCGCGAGCACGCAAATGTCTGCCACCACCCTGGAGATCAAGGGCGCAGTGAAGCATCTGGATGAAATCGCGGAGGCCCTGGTGCACGCGGTGGACCGGTTCAAGATTTAGAGGGTGCCTGCAAATTAACCTGACATTCTGCTCAGGCATGAGAAACCAGACTCGTCCAAGGAGGCGGCCGTGAAAGCCGGGGTCGACATCCCGGTGACCGCCAACGTGCACGGACCCGAGGAACTGGAGCGGGCTGCCGCCGACCTGGCTTCCGTCTACGAGAGGGCCCGCATCTGCGGACCCTCATCCTCCAGGAGATCGTGCCGGGGGAGGACGACGCCTTCTACACCTGCGGCGTATACCAGGACGCGTCCTCGCATGCTCGGACGCCCTGGGCGAGCCGATTGGAGGCGTTCGCCAGATCGACGGGGTCCGCTGGGTGGATCTGGCCCGGGAAATCCCCGACAGCCTGGTTGAGCTCGCGCGCAGGGAGATGAGCCTCAGGACATGCGGCTCCGGTCTGCGCAAGGTCCGGGGGGACGCGGTCTACTGCTTCGACGATCCAGTGCCGGCGCTCCGCTCCCAATGCTGGTCAGCATACATGGGTTTGGCTGCGGGCAGGAGCCCACCTTCCCTGGATCGACCGACGATGCTTCCGGGGTCATGACTGGAATTCACGGATAGAGTCATGCCGGCAAAAGCAACCCCCGCCTATGATCCGCGGGGGTTTTCCATTGGTGCAACCGGCGCGACTCGAACGCGCGACCTTTGGCTTCGGAGGATAAAGGGTAACCTTATTTTCTCCTTATCCTACAAGGCTTTCAGCACCTTGGCGCGCATGGGTTGTGTCCATGTTGTGCCCATGTCTTCAAACCTCCAATGGATATCCGCCGCTCTCGCGGAGGATTTAAATGTCAGGCAGTCATCCTGGGCTCAAGAAGATCGGGCGATACTGGCACTTCAGTTTGAAGGTCAACGGGGAAAGGCTTCACGGGTCCACCCGGTCAACGGACTTGAACACTGCCCGGATCATCCTTGAGGAAAAGCGGAAAGAGCTTCTGACCGGGCAAAGCAAACGCCCCACGAGGACCCTTACGGTCAAGGACCTTGTCCAGGAGTGGCTGAACGTCCACCAGTCCACCTTTTCAAAGGGGCATTGGGTGAGCGCGGAATGCTCTTTGCGTCTTTGGGTTCTGCCCAATGTAGGGGGGCTTCTATTGTCCAGGGTGACCACTCAGGAAGCCATGAGCATTCGGTCAACCATGCTGGAGAAAGGTTGTTCAGGAACCTACGCCAACAACACGATGCGCACCCTCAAGGCGATCTTCAACTATGGGGTGCGCACCAACTACGTGCCAAAGGTGCCCTTCACGCTTGCCAGGCTTCGGGTCCAGAAGAAACCCCGCGCCATTGTGCCAGCCAGACGGGTTCAAGAGTTCCTGTCCGCTGTGGAGCGTTCATCTCGCAACCCTCATGTAGTAGTGATCATCGGGGCGATGGTGGGCTTGGGGCTCAGAGAAAGTGAAGCCATGGGGCTTCGGTGGGATTGGTTCAATCCTGAGCAGAAAACGTATGCCGTGGGCAAAGCAAAGTCGCGGGATATCCGGGTTGTGCCCGTTCCCGATTGGCTTTGGAACATGATTCATGCCATGCCGAAGACCATCAGCGAATGGGTTTTCCCGGCGGAGGATGGAAATCCTCACCGCGCCCAATTCGTCAAGAAGGTGCTTCAACGGGTTTGCCAGGAGCTTGGGTTGGGAAATGTCACACAGCATCGATTACGGGCTACCTTTGCATCTCTCCATGCCGAGGCAGGGACACCCATTACAGAAATCAAGGAACTGCTTGGTCACAAAGACATCTCCACTACGATGATTTACGTAGAATCCAGCTTGGACGCGAAGAGGAAGGCTCAGGATGTCCTCAGCCAGAGACTCGGCTTCGCGTAGTCCTCCAAAGGCTCTCCCTGGTTTCCTGCGACCTGGGGAGAGTCCATCGGTGCCAGGGCTGGGCATGGCTTCATGGATCGTTTGTGAGATGTCACAAGGCTGCTATGGTGGGTCCAAGCCTTGCGCTGGTTCTTCGAAAAATCACTAGGTTCAAAGCCGGGACTGAGATGGTTGGCGTAGAAGCTTCAGAGGATGCTTGGTTCACCCATCAGATAGCACAGCCTCGGCTGAGCCTTGGGATTCATAGGATTTTGCGATGCTGCAAGCCAGCCTAACGGTAGCTTTGCGTTGACGATGAAAAATTTGTAAAGGTTTTTTAGGGCAACTTGGATTGGAGCCCTGAGGGTTCCTTGTCATCACCAGGAAGCCGAGGAGGGTCTTAGGAGGTGCCTGGGACTCATGGTGGAACCTCCCAGCACCCCAGCCACAACCACCTAAGCGCGCTACATGCTTCGTGGGACTTCGGTGGGGTTCTGCCCTGCCTGAGTTCACGGGTCGCTTCTACGGGGAGGTAGCAACGACCAAAGGGGCAGTGTCCAGAGTCGAACTCTGGGTTAGGTAAGTTAGTTACCGTTAATTGGCTGTAGTACCCATTCCTTTTTCTCTAGGAACGTTATGGTGGGACCTGGAAAAGGCTGTCCATTAATGACCATAGCAGGCAATCTTAATGTACCCTTAGACTTTTGAGGTATGCCATATTGTACATTGAAAAAATAGCCCTTGTGACATACAAAATTTTTATTCAACGGGTAGTTAAAAATCCTTGTACCACCAGTAAGAATACCGAAATTCTCTGATGGCTTGGGTTTCTCATACTCATTATCATAGTAATTAATTAGTCGACCAATTGGAATCATATATTTATAATTTATTTGGATCGGGACAAGGTCCAATTTTTCTTCCATTGGTTTTCCGAATTGATCCTTTGTGCTGATTTCAATTGTGCGACAACTTAGCTGGATAACCTGATTTTCAGGGACGTTTATTCCAAATTGGATGATAGAAGGAGTAACAATTATTGATAGCCAAATTTGGTGATATTCAAAATAAATTGTTGACATGTTATCACGCCAGATCTTTTCATTGTTTTCTGACTGCTCAACGTTTAAATGGTAATCGTATTGCCTGATTGGTACGCAACCAGTGGATAACGCGATTGCCGCGCATAGGGGGATGAGTCTTCTTCGATTCATCACGTTTCCTTAAAAGCCAACAAACAGTGTCCAATAGAGAAGAAGTGCGTCTATCGGTGCAGGCACAACCTATGATTCTGCGAAAAGTGTATCGCGTAAAATACGCAGAACGCCAGAATGACGATACTTGATCTTCAGCAATCGATCAACTTCCTTTCGGCGGAGGACATTCTCCGAACGTAATGATCTGTAGATGAATCACCCCTTCTGTTTCCTTGGGACAGATCGTTGAACACCGCCCGAACCAGAAACATCCATTTATTGGGACCAGGAAGAACCGGCAATCAACACCCGCTGGACCATGCGGGCTGCCAGGATGCCGTATGTTGAGCCATTGGCGTCCCGAGGTGTATTGGGCTCCAGGGTTCCTTTTCACCATCAGGTATTCCAGGAGGGGCTTGGGAGGCACCTGGGACTTTCCGTAGATCCGCCCAGCGCCCCAGGTTGCGATCTGAGCGCATGACAGGCTTCGTAGGACTCGGGTGGGGTCCTGCCTTACCAGAGTCCTCAACCGTGCATCTTTCGTGCGACAATGTTATGACAAATTCCCTAACAGCCGTTTATCGCCAGAGCGAGGGACGATGCGAAACACTCTGATCACCCTAGTAATGCTATCTGTTATATGTAGCTGTGTGCATTTCCAACGCCATCCGGATTCATGGAATCCGAACCAGCAAGATGCCAATCAAAGTGGTTGCCCTCAAATATCCGGATTATATGAAAACATCGGGAAGGACCCGAAGGGCAATCGTGTTGTACTTGCCAACATACTTAATTACAACATTAACCATGATCCAACCAAACACAGGGAATGGGAATCGACATGGAAGGAGCTTGGTGAAGCACAGTCCGTTGAACTAACTTTATCTGGTGATGACATTTTGACTGTCACTGCTACGGGAGAAGGAGCATCAAAAACATGGTCTTTTGAACGAAGTAAGGGACAGTTTAAATGTGAGAAAGGTATGCTGATGCTACATCAGCGCGGAAATGGGAGTGGGGATAATATGGTCGCTTATGAGTCATCAACCATCGACCTCATTCATGTTAACAATGCTCTTGTCGTGCATAGGCATGGCGGTAGTGCAGGGGTAATGCTTCTCATTCCCGCAGCGGGTTATGATAGCACTTGGGCGAGATTCCCAATGAAGCCAACCCAATAAAAATTCCATGCCGCGGTGTGGGGGTATATCGAGGCGCAGGAGGGGCTTGCGAGGCACCGGGGGCTCTCCGTTGATCCGCCCAGCACCCCAGCCACAGCGGTCTAAGCGCACTACATGCTTCGTGGGACTCGGGTGGGGGTCTGCCCTGCCTGAGTCCTTGGAGCGGTTCCTGGGGTAAATGAACCCCAAGAATCGGTATTGTAATACAATGCAACTGTTTGGCATTTCTCAACAGTCCTCCATCAGTAGGGGATTGCCCTGCAGATGGTAGTCAAGCTTCCAGAGGTCATGGTTAAGGAGTGTTTATGCTATCAAAAAGTTTCCCTATATGGGCACGAACGTGCATTTTACCTTTCCTTTTCTTGGTCCAGGTTGGATGCATACCCCCTACATACGTCAGCCACATAGATTACCGTTTAAAAAATGTATCATATGATAATCTTGGTGTAGCAAATAGTCGACCCGTTATTCTCCATGCAAATATGACCCATCGAAAAAACTCTGTTAGACCAGAGGACAATGCTAAGTTTCAGGACAATATGATCTTATATCTTAGGGCATCTCGTCTATTTTCAACCATAAGCACTAGCGGATCAGATATGGAGCCATTGCTGACAATTGACATCGATTATTCCCAAAAAGGTAGTAGGTTGGCTAATGGACTCAAGGCAATGGCGCCCTACCCGTGGACCTGGACTGATAAATATGAAGTGAATGCTTCCTATGATGACCATTCGGGTAACAAAGCTTCCAGGTCCTATGAATTTGATTTTGAAACAACACCCATAAATTACACAGGTATTCCTGAACCTGGAGATTTATTACCAAGGGACGGGCGAGAGAGGATGGTGGAGAAAATAGTGCTTACCTTGCTTACAGACCTTAAAGCTAATGGAGTTATTCAATAAAGTTCACTCGAATTTAGGCATCTATATATCTATTCAAGCGTGTTTGTTTCTTGAATCCTGGAAGACCCAGAATCAACACCTGCTTGACGATGCAGGCTCCCAGGATGCCCCAGGGTGAGCCGTTGGCTTCCATGGATGGATTGGCGGGGTCCACGGACCTTGAACTGTCCTACCGCAACCTTCAGGGTCCGCCGTGCTTGAGAGCCAGCAGCAGCGGCTCAGGTGTTGATTAGGGATGTATGTCTAGCTCATGCATTTCCAAAAGAATGGAATTAGGCATGCTTGATCTTCCAATCTCCGATGCCCCGCCCAGGTGCCCAACCTGCTGGAGGATGACCAGGAAGCCCTCCAGGAGGCTCTGAGCCGCAGCAACAGCCTTCCGGTATGTCCAACCACCAATTACATCCGGATTGCCTGGATGGTTGCCATCAAGTGCTTTGCCGTCTTCAATCTGGTCCATCATGAAATCTCCCAGTAAGTTGGTCATGTTGATTCATACCCCCCATGCTTCGCTGGCAGCCGCCCTGTAGGTTCTCTCTACCATGACCGCATGCAAGATGACCAACCTCGAACATGACGACTTCCAAATCCGGGGTGGCGATACATCCTTCGCGAAAAAGAAGCCTGGCATCGCATCGATGAATTGCATGCGCTTGAGAGTAATGCGAACATGGGTATGAAGACTCACAGCATATATGTCTCCTCCTCACGAATCTCAACACGATTTGGCGCGATCGGGCATGCAATGGAGGCTATAAATGAACTGGGACTGGCTCAAAAGTACTTTTATTTCTGGCTTTGGAGCAGTGATAGTCTTTTGTGTTGGCTTGCTGGCATTTTTTTTAACCATATTCATCGGTTGGGTGATAAAAAAACTGAAACATGAATCAAGCCAAATACGGTGGTCCTTATTCTTGATTACTTTTTTATTTATTTTCAATCTCCTCTTTTGGCAAGAAGAATACATGCTAACATTTGCAGTCTTAGGAAATCGCCACGCTCAATTACTACTTGGATATTCTTATAGCTGTGGTCGTGGGATAATTAAACAAAATGATCTTCGTTCTCTTTACTGGTTTTCTAAAGCTTCGGATCAAGGTGATCCTGTGGCTCAAGTGTATTTGGGATATGCCTATGAATTGGGTAGAGGGGTGCCCAAGGATGCAGTTAAGGCAGCCTATTGGTATCAAAAGGCAAGCCAAGCCGGTCATCGGGGAGCCGAGGAACGCCTTAATTTCCTTAAAAAAACACAACCATCCGCCTCTATTCCGTAGATTGATTACTATTTTGTTAAAACATAATGTGTCTTCAATCCAAAGCGAGGTTCCTTTCGGAGGGAAAAATAAAAACTATGTTTCTGATCCTTTTGGCTACCCTCTTGCTTTGCAGTTGTTCAGCACCGCCAAATCCAGTCAGAATCCAAATGTGCCCATCAGGAAGGAAACTGGTGGTTCTAGATATGCGATTAACCTTTGGTCGTAATGATGGCAATGCAGCACCGATGGGTGATGATTCATTCCTTGTTCAGTTTGTCAGCGATAAAAATCCAACAATCCAAACGGAAGAAGCTGAAGAGTTGTTTCAGATGATTTGTCCGACGCGTGAAAATTTTGGCATCATCAAGGCAGATATATTTGCATATCCATCTCCCAATGTTTACCAGAATTTCACAGCGTATCAGTTCAGGAGAGATCAGGGTGGTAAATGGCAAAACGAAAAAATGGGAGGTGTATATAAAACAAATTGAATCATACCAGTTATAATATCACATTTCTGGTTTTATAATCAACCAACCCTTCTGATGGTATTTTTCAACGCATTCGCTTCCTCGGCTCCCGCTGGCGCTCCGCTCGGAAGCTCAATCTGTAGTGGGTGATGGAAGAACGCAACTTATATATATGCAACGGAGTCCCTCACGCTGCCAGCCATCCTGCTGGATGGCGTGTCAGGCAACGATGGGGGCTCCTATGTTGTTATATATACAATTAACCCTGAACCTGTCTCTAGATTATGCATGACTATGCCGCTTCCCCTTGTGATACAAGGAATTTTGCAAACCCTGAACCTGTCTCTAGAATATGGAACCCTCGATAAACCCGCTTACCGAAAGGGGTGCTGGTCCGAATACCGGTAGCTGCAAAAACTGCCCGACCGAAGGCTGTTGGATTGATCTCAACACCACCACGGAAGGCGATGAAGGCTTCTCTGAGGTCTGATGGAGGGCAACAACCCCCTGCTTCCGTGAACTTCTTAATGAATTTCTTGACTTCCTTCTCAAGGTCTTGAACAACGATCTTCTGCTTAGCCTTCGGGTCAGAGACTCCAAGAGTCGGAAACATCCCAGCCGCTCCAGCCTGTTGGTATTTGGCGGCAACTTCCTGAGGGGTCAATTGATTGGGATTCCCCTCCTGGTCCCTGCACCGAGGATTGAAAAGCTCCATCACCAGCGCAACAGATAGGTCGATTGGGAGTTGATGGTAGAGGCGGAGGTTACAAGTGATGACCAAGAGGGCTTTCTGAAGGTCCTCCACGGTCGAGGGAGCCCAGGCGGCTTTCCCAAGGTAGAAACGTGCCTTCTTGATGCGGGTCTTCCGCCGTCCTGTCGCCCGGACCCACAACGGCGGCTCGGCGGGAGCCTTGGGCTTGGTGGATTGGGCATCGCCCTTCTGGGTGGTGGTGCGTTCCTTGGATATTGGTCTTTGCATGTGGTTCTCCAAAGCGGAATTGGTCCGCTACCTACAGAGTTGTTACCAACCCTGGAAGGGCTTCGGGAGTCGAACCCCGAACCTGCTTGTTGCAAACCAGACCAACAAAAAGCGTTATTACGCGGTATCCTATTTTCAGGAGTCCACCATGGCGCGTCCAGCCCGATCCTGGGTCCGAAAGACCTACACCGTTTCTCCTGAAGTGGAGAAAGCCATCGCCATGAGGGCAGCAGAGCAGGGTATCGACCCTGGCACAGTGGTGGACATCCTCTACTGGAATACGTTTCTAAAGCCAGATGAGGCACGCCTCAAGGCGGGTGGCTTCTCTGATGATGAGCTTGAGCGGATTTTTGCGGAGGAGGCACTGGACTTCTTCAGCGAGGATGCAACCGTAGCAAACCTTGCCGACAACCTCACCCTAGTCATTGGGGATGAAGCCGCCAATCTCAAGGCTGTGAAAACCCTGCTGAAGCGTTGGCGCAAGACCCGGCTCATTGAGGCTGAATACAAGGAGGGCGTCTTCTGCACTTTTCAGGATGGTGGGCGAGTCCCATCCATTCTTGAGTGTGGTTGCATCGGCGTGAACTGGCTCAACCCGGAGTGAATCGGAATCGAATTTCGAGGTGGTAACGAACTGCATACCCCGGGATGCCGACCGGCACCCCCAACCTCTTCGGAGAAATTATGCAGCCCACCTCCCCTTCTATCACTCTCACCGAAACCAGCGACAACTACCCTGACAGGGGTGGCGACCTCGGCTCCCTTGACCACTCAGTGTTGCTGTTCAATGAAATCTGCAACCAGATGGAATTGGACCGCGCTTGGCTGACCGAGGAACCCCGGCACGAAACCACCCTTCTGTTCCGATACTTCGTGAATAAGGTCCGCCGGGTAAAAGATTTGCTTGAATACCGGGATCTCGTTCATGAGTGTCTCAGTGCCATCAAGGTCCAGGACCGGATCTAATCCTGGCGTTGATCTAAGTGCTCTTGTGGGGCTGGGAAGACTTTGGAACCCAGCCCCATTTTGACCAATCGGTGCGAAGCACGATGGTCACGATAGCCACATCCATTTCAAACAAAATTCTCTGTTGCCCATGGCACCCCCGTTTCCTCTGGAGACTTTATGCAGTCCACCACCTCATCTCTTTACCGCTCAGACGCCGAACAACTCGAAGCCCTCCGGGTTCCCTTTCCCATCACTGAGGTCAAAACCCGCACTCAGGGAGGGGCTGAACTTTCCTATTACGAAGGCTACACGATTCAGCAGCGCCTGCTGGACGTGCTGGGCACGGGGCTTTCAATCGAGACAGCACAGGTGGTCGCCACCGAGTCCAACATCAACGTGGAAACAATCTTGAAGATCGAATGGATGTCCGGCAGGAGGACCACCACTTCTGGATAGGGCTCCGCTGACATCCTCATTGGCAAGAGCGGGAAGATGGTAAACGATCCATACAAATCTGCTGCTACCGATAGCATCAAGGTCGCTGCCACCAAGCTGGGCGTGGCTGCTGAACTCTACGACTCCAAGTATCGCGAGGGGCTGTCTGTGCGCCTGAGGGAGTTGGAAGATCAGGAAGCCGAGAAAGCCTTCCTCAAGTGCCAGGGTTGTGGGTCCGAGATTAAAGGGTTTACGAAAATGAGGGCTGATGGGTCCTAGTTCCAAATGACAGCTCGAGAGGTCGCAGAATCAACCAGAAAGAAGTTCCACAGGCGCTACTGTGCAAGCTGTGCGACAAAGGCACAAGTAGACGACCCGACAAAGGCGATGGGGACAAAAGACGTGATCGACTACTAGGGAGTCCCTCCTCCTTGGACCCTTGATGGATCTTTACCTGCTGGGCTATTGGAACTGGCTCTACAGGAATCAAATCGAAGTCGGTTCGAAAGGACATGTCCCCTACGAAAATATTTGCCCAATGCACGATTGCAGGTAACGAGGTCCCCTTGCCAATGCCCATGAATACTGGGCTCCCGAAGAAATTGAGTTGTGTCTATGTTGTGCCCGGACTTCTGAAAACGGTTAGAATAGAGGCTCACTCGCGGGTGTCCATGGTCCTTTGGCAGACAAGGAAAGCCCCCGAAACCACGGTGTTGATTAGGTTTCAGGGTTTTCCATTGGTGCAACCGGCGCGACTCGAACGCGCGACCTTTGGCTTCGGAGGCCAACGCTCTATCCAACTGAGCTACGGATGCCGGGAATCCTGCCGCTCACCTTGCGCCGGCAGGACCCGACCATCCTACCGCAGGCCCCGAGCCATTGGCAACATGGGAGGCGCTCCCCTGCGACGCCCCGCGCATGCAGGCCCTCCCAGGTCGCCGAGGCCAGCCCCGCGGCTCGACAGGGGAATCCTTCACCTCAGGACCACCTTTTCCGGCCGTTCGAGGGTGAAGGCGACCACCTTGGTGGCGGGAATCCGGATGACCGTGTCGGCCGTGGCGGCGGCCGCGCCGGTTCCGGCCGCGGCTCCGATGGCGGCGCCGCCCAGGGCGTGGTCGGCCTGGTGCCCCCTGCTGGTGAGGATGCCCACCAGGGCGCCCAGGGCGGCGGTGCCGCCGATGAACTTGGCGTCACGCCCGCCGCGCTTGTCGCCGGCCACCAGGTAGGTGTCCGCCGCCACGTCGTTCCCTCCCACTGCGGAAAGGCGGATCCCCAGCCCGCCCTGACCGCCCTTCAGCCTTCCCGCCGGGTCGCTCTGCGTGACCACGCCCTTGACGGGCGTTCCCTTGGGCCAGGCCACCTGGCCGCCCACGGTGACTTCGTGGACGAGGGTCCCCTGCCAGGTGTCGCCGGGCTTCTGCTTGTCCGTGGCCAGGTCATGGGCAAGGGCGACGCTGAGGCGGGTCTTGGCGGGAACGGTCAAGGTGGCGGTTTTCGGGGCGGCGGCCGCGGCGGGAGGGGCGGCGGTCGGCGGGGCATTGGCCGGTGTGGCGGCCGGCTGGGCGGCAGCTGTGGCCGCCGGTTTGGCGTCCGGGGCCTTGGGCTGGTCCTGGGGCGTGGGCGCGGCCGCCTCGGGGGCGGCGGTCCCTGTGGCTGCGCCGGGCTTATGGCCGCAGACGATCTGGGAACCGATCAGGCAAGTGGCGGTGAGGAAGGAAAGGGCGCAAGGAAGGCGATTCCCCATGGCTGACCTCCAGGAAAGGGCGCTCGATCCGGCCATCCTCCGGTGCGTCGCCGGTATGCACCAGGCCGGAAAGATCTGCCCATGGATTTTACCATCCCATGGCCGGAAAGACCCCCCGGGCTGGCGCCCGGAGGGTCCTTGACGCGGGGATCGAAAGCGCCCGGCTACTCGGTGGCGCTGGTCTCGATTTTCTGGGACTCCACGCCGGCGGCCTTCACGTCGATCTCGACCCGGCGGTTCCTGGCCTGGCCGGCCTTGGTCTTGTTGTCGGCGATCGGGTTGTCGGGGCCGGCGCCCACGGTCTGGATGGCGCCGGCGGGAATGCCGTTGTCCACCAGGACCTTGGCCACGGCATCGGCGCGCCGCTTGCTCAGGGCCTTGTTGAAGGCGGGCGTGCCCACGGAGCTGGTGTAGCCGGTCACCACCAGGGTGTAATCGCCGTGGTAGGCCTTGAGGCTGTCCGCGACCTTCTGGATGGCGGTGACGCCTTCGGCGGGAATCACGCTCTTGCCGTTGGCGAAGTGCAGCACGGCCTCATCCAGGACGATCTTCGCGGGCGGCGGAGGCTGGGGCGCCGGGGCGACCACCACGGGCGCGGGGGCGGGGGCGGGCTCGGGAGCCGGAGCGGGCGCGGGAGCCGGCGCGGGCTCGGGCACGGGTGCCGGAGGAGGCGGCGGGATGGGGGCGGGGGCGGGAGCGGGTTGGGCGGCCACGGGCATGGCGGCCGGGGCGCCCCAGCGGAAGCCCAGGGTCACCAGGCCCAGGTACTCGGTGTAGGAAGTCCGCGTCTCGATATGCACAGCCCGGCCTTCGAGGCCCAGCAGGAAACCCCCCTGGGGAAGGAACTGGAGGCCGACGCCGCCGGTTTCGTTGAAGCGGACGGTGGTGTTCGGGCTCAGGGAGAAGGGGCTGCCCACCTGGGTGCCCCCCACGCCAAGGCGCAGGTAGGGAACCACGGTACCCAGGGTCGGCGACAGGTTCAGCAGGGCCGACACGTCCCCATGGTATTCGTCGGCGCTGCTGCTGTTGATCTTTGACTTGAGCTGGGTGCCCAGGACGGACACGTCGCCGCCCCAGCGGTCGGTGCACCAGGTCCCGGCGGTCACGCCGAGGATGCCGTTGTTCTTGGCGTTCCTGGAATCGGTCCCCTGCCAGTCATAGCCGCCCTGCACGCCCACCCAGTACCGGGGGGCCTGGGCGGCCAGCGGAATGGCCAGAAGGGCCAGGGTGGTGGATCGGATGAGGTTTTTCATGGCGGCTCCTGTGTTGCGGCATTGAATTTCCTAGTATACACAAGTTGCCACATGCAAAAAGTGAAATTCTCAAGGCTTGCCTACCGCCACCGGCGGCCGGCCGCAGCGGCCGCCGGTCCAGCGGTAGAGCCAGCCGGCCTCGTTCAGGTAGGACTGGAGCCACCACAGCAGGAACAGCGCCAGCAGCACCTTGGGCCACACCGAGGCCTTCTCCGCGAACTTGTCGCCCGCGTCCACCCTGGAGCCCCGGGGCAGTTTGGCGATGCCGGTCAGGCTGGTGCCGAAGGGCACGTTGATCCGGGCCTTGGCGTTCACCGCCCAGCCGTTGGCGTCGAGGATGGGGCCGAGGTTGCGCTTGCGCAGCTGCATGAAGGCGAGCACCACCGAAGGCAGGGAGATCAGCAGCATCAGCCCGGCGACCAGCAGCGGCACCTGCCAGGCGGCGATGCCCTTGAACAGGCCCAGGAAGTAGGCCAGGGCGGTGCCGAACGCGCCGACCGCCACGCCCATGGCCGCCACGGTGCCCACGTCGACCTTCTTCTCCTCCTTCTTGGGCGGGGCGCCGGCCGCGGCGCCCTCGGCGGCCTTGGCCAGGTGCGCCTGGCTGCCCGCGTCGGCGGCGGCGGCGCGCTTGGCGATCTGCTGCTCGATGAGGCGCACCAGCTTCCTGTAGGGCGCCCAGAAGGCCTGGCGCAGGCTGATGGGGTTGGAGACGATCTTGACGATGGTGGCGTCGTAGTCGAGGCCCTTGCGGTCGAAGAAGACGCCGTTGCGCCCGACCATCAGGTTGTCGTCGCCGCCCTGGGAGAACACGGCGACGATGGTGCGCTTCTCCCCGGTGCCCGGGCGCGCGCATTCGCAGTACGCCAGGTAGGCCCCGGCCAGGCCGGCCATGGCGGCGTGGCGGGCGGGGCTCTCCACCGGCAGGGTCAGTTCGCAGCTGCGCTGGTCCAGGTACAGGGTGCCGGCCTGGAAGATGGAGGGCTCGGCGCGCTCGTAGAATGTCTTGAAGCTGACGAAATTGAGGCACAGCTTGTGCAAGTCCCGGTGGTAGCGGATCAGCCTCTCCACCGCCTCGATGGCGCTGGCCTCGGGCTCCAGCGCCTGGTCCCGGGCGATGAGCGCGGTGACGGCGTCCTGGCTGTCGCCGGCGAGGATCTCGCGCACCCGCGCCAGGCCGAGCGGCTCGACCCCGGCCCCGGCCCGCTCGGCCAGCCAGCGCTCGTGCCCGGCGAAGGCGGCGGCCAGCCGCTGCCAGTCCGCCTCGGACAGCGCCTCCCGGTCGCCCAGAAGCGGCTCCACCGCTGAGGCGCGCAGGGCCGCCACGGCCCCGCTCCAGGCCGGGTTCAGGCCGTCCCCCAGCGGCAGCGCCCGGCCCGGCTCGATGCGCGCCAGCGGGAAGCCCGCCACCTCCGCGGCCGACCCCGACAGGTCCCGGGCGGCCAGTTCCAGGTATTCGCTCTCCTGCCGGTTCAGGGCGCCCAGGGCGCGCGGATCGAACGCCGCCAGGCGGCAGCGGGTGAAGAAGTCGTCCACCTTGGCCCGGATGGCCGTGAGCGCGGCGTAGCCCGCGGCGGTGCCCGGGCCCAGCGGCAGCAGGTCCGGGTCGCCTTCGGCGGCGCGCCACCAGGCGTCGAAGGCCCGGGCCTCCGCGAAGAACGCGTCGGCCTTCGCCTGGTCGATGCCCGGGGCCCCGCTGCGGTCGGTCGATGGGCCCAAGCAGGCGATGATGTCGGCGATGACGGCCTGGAGCGCGGGATCCTCGGCGGCGTCGGCCGGGATGATGCCGTCGCCGTTGAACCGTTTGGCGGCGAAGATCTTCACGGTGTCGGCGGTGTCCTCGAGGCTGATGCTGTCGGCGTCGGCCTTGCCCAGGTCGGCCAGGGTCTGCCGGGCGGAGGCCAGCACCCGGGCGCCTTCGGCGTTGCTGTCGTCGATGGCGGCCAGGGCCAGGGAGGCGGACCCGCGGATGAGGTCGTCGGGGCGCTTCAGGAGGCCCGCGGCCCACCTGGCGGCGGCGATCACCTCCGGCGCCCGGATCCGGCCGTCATGGTCGGTGTCGATCAGCTCCAGCGTGCGTTCGTCGAACTCCAGGCCGTGGGCGGGGCAGGCCAGGGCGACCCACAGCTTGGGGTCGAGCTGGTCGAGGTTGGCCAGGTCCGCCCCGGTTTCGAGCTTGACTTGGTTGAAACCTCCGGCGCGGAAGAAATTCCAGGTGTGGGCCGCTGGGTTGGGCATGTTTTTCCTCTTGGGTTCATGGGTGGGAAGCCACTATCCCAAAAGGTCCCGATCTTGGGAAGTAAAAATGTGAAATTCATCCGAACTAGCCAGCGGGGTGGAAGTGTGAAGAATGGGTGTCATGGACACGCATGAATTCCGCCGGCTTGGCCACGGGATGGTCGAGTGGATCGCTTCGTACCGCGAGCGCATGGCCGGGCTGCCGGTCATGAGCCAGGTCGCCCCCGGGGACGTGAAGCGCCTGCTGCCCGCGACCCCGCCGGAGGCCGGGGAAGGGCTGGAGGGCATCCTGGCCGACCTGGACCGGGTGGTGCTGCCCGGGATCACGCACTGGTGCCACCCCGGCTTCTTCGCCTACTTCCCGGCCAACGCCAGCCTGTCTTCGGTCCTGGCCGACATGGCCTGCAGCGGCCTGGGGGCCCAGGCCATGAGCTGGCAGACCAGCCCGGCCGCCACCGAGGTGGAAGAGGTGGTCATGGACTGGCTGCGCCAGATGCTGGGTCTGGACGCCGGCTTCACCGGGGTCATCCAGGACACCGCCAGCACCTCGACCTTCTGCGCGCTGCTTTGCGCCCGGGAGCGCACCGGCGCGTTCGGCCAGAACCGGGGCGGGATGCAGGCGGAGGAGGCGCCCATGGTGGTCTACGCCTCGGACCAGGCGCACAGTTCGGTGGGCAAGGCGGCCCTGCTGGCCGGGTTCGGCCGGGAGAACCTGCGCCTGGTCGCCACCGACCGGGACCACGCGCTGCGCCTGGACCTCCTGGAAGCGGCCATCGGGGAGGACCTGGCGGCGGGGCGCCGGCCCTGCGCCATGGTGGCGGCGGTGGGCACCACCGCCACCACGGCCCTGGACCCGCTCGCGGGCATGGCCGAACTGGCAGGGCGCCACGGCATCTGGCTGCACGTGGACGCGGCCCTGGCCGGGTCCGCCATGGTCTGCCCGGAGTGCCGCTGGATGTGGGAGGGCGTCGGGCAGGCCGATTCGCTCGTGCTCAACCCGCACAAGTGGCTGGGCACGGGCTTCGACCTGAGCGCCTACTTCGTGCGCGACCCCGAGCACCTGATCCGGGTGATGAGCACCAACCCCAGCTACCTGCGCACCGAGCACGACGGCGAGGTGAAGAACCTGCGCGACTGGGGCATCCCCCTGGGCCGGCGCTTCCGCGCCCTCAAGCTGTGGTTCCTGATCCGCGACCAGGGCGTGCGGGGCCTCCAGGCCCGGATGCGGCGCGACCTGGCCCATGCCCAGTGGCTCATGGCCGAGGTGGACCGGGCCCCGGACTGGGAGCGGCTGGCGCCGGTGCCGCTGCAGACCGTCTGCCTGCGCCACCGCCCCGCGGGCATGGAGGACGAGGCTGGCCTCGCCCGCCACAACCTGGCCATCGCCGAGCGGATCAACAAGTCGGGGCAGTTCTACCTCACCCCGGCGGTGCTGAAGGGCGTCCAGATGATCCGGGTCTCCATCGGCAGCGAGGCCTCCGGGCGCGCCGACGTGGAGCGGCTCTGGGACGCCCTGCGGCGGGCCGCGGGCTGATGGACGCGCCGGTCTCGGTCAAGCGCCTGCTGGAGCAGGTCAAGGCCCGGCTGGAGCCGGCCTTCCCGCAGGTGTGGGTGGTGGGGGAGGTGTCCAACTTCCGCGGGTCCGGGCGGCACTGGTACTTCACCCTCAAGGACGAGGGGGCGGCCCTGCAGTGCGCGGTCTGGGCCAGCCAGCAGCGCCTCGTCGGCCACGCCCCGCGGGATGGCGAACGGGTGCAGGTGCACGGGGCCCTGAACCTGTACGTGGCCGGCGGCACCCTCACCCTGGCGGTCACCCGCTGCCAGCTGGCGGGGGCCGGGGATCTGCAGGCCAGGCTGCGCCAGCTGGAGGCGGAACTGCGCGGTGAAGGGCTGTTCGACCGGCCCAGGCGCAAGCTGCCGCGCTTCCCGCGGCGGATCGGCGTGGTGGCGGCGCTGGGCGGGGCGGCGCTGCGCGACGTGGTGGAGGTCACCGGGCGGCGCGCGCCGGGGATCGACCTGCTGATCGCCCCGGCGGCGGCCCAGGGCGAGCGCGCCGTGCCGGAGAACCTGCTGGCCCTGCAGGAGGTCCAGGATCCCTTCTGGGGCTGCGAGGCGGTCCTCCTGGTGCGCGGCGGCGGGAGCATCGAGGACCTCTGGGCGTTCAACGACCCGGCCCTGGTGCGGGCGGTGGCGCACTGCCGGCTGCCGGTGGTCACCGGCGTGGGCCACGAGATCGACACCACCCTGGTGGACCTGGCCGCGGACCTGCGCGCCGCCACCCCCAGCCAGGCCGCGGAACTGGCCACCCCCGACCGGCGCCAGCTGCAGAGCGAGCTGCGCCGGAGCCAGGAGGCGCTGGCGGCGCGCATGGCCTGGCGCCTGCGCGGCCTGGAGAGCACCCTCAACCTCCTGGCGGACAGCAGGGGCATGCGCGCGCTGCCGGACCGCCTGGACCGGGGCGCCGAGCGCATCGCCGCCCTGCGCCACCGGCTGCTGCGCTGCGCGGCTCCGGGGGGCGAGCGCCTGCTCGCCCTGTCCCAGCGCCTGCACCTGGCCCACCCCCAGCGGCGCCTGGACCAGGCCTCGGGCCGCATGGACCTGCTGCGCCAGCGCCTCCTGCACGCCTGCGCCCGGCTGGCCGAGCCGTCCCGCGCGATCGAGGCGCGCCGCCGCATGGGCCCGGCCCTGGACGCGCTCCTGGGCGCGCGCGCCCACCGCCTGGAACTCCTGGGCGCCAGGCTCGGCGCCACAGATCCGCGCGGCCCGCTGGAACGCGGCTTCGCGCTGGTGCGCGACCTGGAGGGGCGCGCGGTCACCCGCGCGGCCCAGGCCCCGGCCCAGGTGGAACTGCAGTGGCTGGACGGCAGCCGGCGGGCCGCCCTGGAGTAGCTCGGGCCGTCAGGGCATCAGCATGCCGCCGTTGACCGAGAGCACCTGCCCGGTCATGTAGCCGGCCTCTTCCGAAGCCAGGAACAGCACGGCGTTGGCCACGTCCGTCGCGGTGCCCATGCGGCCCAGGGGGATCTGGGAGGTGAACCCGGCCTTCACCTCCTCGCTCAGCACCTCGGTCATGGCGGTGGCGATGTAGCCCGGGGCGACGGCGTTGCAGGTGACGTTGCGGCTGGCGAACTCCCGGGCCACGGTCTTGGTGAGGCCGATCAGGCCGGCCTTGGAGGCCACGTAGTTGCTCTGGCCGGCGTTGCCCATCTGGCCCACCACCGAGGCGATGTTGATCACCCGGCCCCAGCGCTGCTTCATCATGGGCCTGGCGGCGGCCTGGGTGGCCAGCCAGGCGCCCTTGAGGTTGATGTCGAGCACCAGCTCGAACTCCTCCTCCTTCATCTGGATCATGAGCTTGTCCTTGGTGATGCCGGCGTTGTTCACCAGGATGTGCAGCGCGCCGTGGCGTTCGAGCACGGTGTTCACCGCCGCCCGGACGCTCTCCCCGTCGCGCATGTCCAGCAGGACGTAGTCGGCCTGGCCGCCGTCGGCCCGGATGGCGGCGACCACCTTCTGCAGGTCGCCTTCGGTGGACGCCAGCGAGGCGCAGACGGCGAAGGCCCCCTGACTGGCCAGCTGGCGGGCGATGGTTTCGCCGATGCCCTGGCTGGCGCCGGTGATGAGGGCGATCTTGCCTTCGAGTGAAAACATGCGTGCTCCGTCGAGAATCAAATTCCGAGTCTACCATCCGGGGTGGGCAGGCTGTGTGAAGATGGTGGCATCCGGAGGTCCCATGCGCCTCATCGCCCGCCTTGGTCTCGCCCTGACCCTCGCCCCCATGCTGGCCGCGGCCCTCGCGGCCCAGGAGCCGGGCCCGCGCGAACTGGCCGGCCTGGTGCAGGCCTCCAGGATCAGCCGGACCGTGGACCGGCTCGCCAGCTTCGGCACCCGCCACACCCTTTCCGACCCGCTTTCCGAACGGCGCGGGATCGGCGCCGCGCGGACTTGGCTGGACGGGGAGATGCGGGCGCTGACCCGGCTGCCGGGCTCGCGCCTGGTGGACTTCTGGGACGCCTTCCGCGCCGGGCCGGGCCCGCTGCTGCCCAAGGCGGCGGACCTGGTCAACCTGGGGGTGGTGCTGCCGGGCACCGATCCGGCCCGGGTGCGGGAGGCCCTGGTGGTGGCGGCCCACTACGACAGCCGGGCCGTGGACGTCATGAACGCCGAAGCCGACGCTCCCGGGGCGGTGGACAACGCCAGCGGCGTGGCCGCGCTGATGGAGATGGCCACCGTGCTGGGCGCGACCCGGCCGGCCGTGAGCGTCTACTTCGCCGCCACCGCCGGCGGCGCCCAGGGCTGCCTGGGCAGCGCGCGCCTGGTGAGCCGGCTCAAGGCCGACGGGATCGACGTCATCGGCATGGTGGCGGTGGATTGCGTGGGCAACACGGTCGGGCCGGACGGGAAGCAGGTGGGCGGCGGCGCCATGCGCCTCTTCTCGGACGGCGTACCGGCGGAGGAGAGCGCGGGCCAGCGCAAGGTGCGCGAACTGCTCGGCACCGAGAACGACGGCGCCGGGCGCGAACTGGCCCGCTACCTGAAGCGCGCCGGCGACCGCTACGTGGAGGGGCTCGACTGCCTGGTGATGCTGCGCCGGGACCGGCTGGGCCGCGACGGCGAGCAGGCCGCATTCAACCGGGAAGGGTTTCCCGGGGTGCGGGTCACCGAGCTGGTGGACCCCTACGACCGGCTGAACCTGGTCAAGGCGCCCGGCCCCGGCAAGCACTACGGCGACACCCCGAGCTATTTCGACGCCGGGTACTGCGCGCGGATCACCCGGATGCTGGTGGCCGGGTTCCGCACCCTGTCGTACGCGCCGTCCGCGCCCCAGAACGTCGGCCTGGGCGGCTGCGGCACCGCCGACGCGAAGCTCTGGTGGAACCTGCCCGAGGATCCCCGGATCGTCGGCATCGTCCTCTACCGCCGGCGCCTGGACGGGGTCCAGTGGCAGCAGAACCGCGGCGTCCCCAAGTGCGAAAGCCAGGTGGTCCCGGGCATCGGCACCGACACCGACGTCTTCGCCGTGGCCACGGTGGACGCCCAGGGAGACGAATCGCTGCCGGTGTCGCCTCGCAGCGTCGAGTTCTAGCGTGGGTCGATCGTGATACCAGAATCATCAGGGTATACCACGGTTAATTGAATTTATGGTGCTCGTTTCCGCTCATCCCAACGCTTTCGTAAGTTTAGCTAAAATAATATTAACGCCGAGCACACCGAGGAGCCGAGTTCGCTGAGCCAAAATTCATGACCCATGTTCCGAATTGTCGCCGCATGGGTCCCCAGCCCCGCCTGCGGCGGGGTTCCGGGGCGCAGCCCCGGAAGTTTTGGCGAGGGGGGCCGCATGGAACGCGCTGGCGTGTTTGCTGCGGCCCCCCTCGCCAAAACCTTGGGGGCCCATGCTCTCCGGATGATGGTTGGTGCAGCTCGGTGTCCTCGGCTTCTCGGCTCACTCGGCGTATCCAGTTTTTTAGCCGAAGTCACCGAAACTCACCACCTTGCCGGGAAGATCGGTCATTGAGGAAGAATTGGACCTGGACGCTCCCTCCAAGCAGACGGTCGCCCTTTCGCTCCTGGAGCGCGCCTTCGCCGAATCGGCCGGCGTCATCTCGATCCAGGTCCTCCAGGAATACTTCGTGACCGCCACCCGGAAACTGGGGGTTTCCCGGGAAGACGCGCGCCGGAAGGTCGAACTGCTGTCCCGGCTCGAATGGGTCCGGTTGGACGCCACGGATCTACTGGCCGCCATCGATCTGCAGGGGCACCACGGGTTTTCCTTCCGGGATGCCCTGATCATCCAGGCCGCGCTGATCGCGCGCTGTTCGGTCCTGTTCAGCGAAGACCTGCAATCCGGCTTCCGCCTGGGAACGCTCGAAATCGTCAACCCGTTCCATTAGAAGCGGATATCAGGGCGTGTCTCAGGGCAGCCCCTTGATCCAGGCGGCCACCGGGCTCAGGTCGGCCAGGGGCACCTCGTCGCCGTAGCCGGACAGGGCCGAGGCGCCGTTCAGGGTGGCCGCGGGGCGCGTTTCGCGCTTGAGCAGGTGGTTGGCCTCGGGGATGTCCAGCACCGTGCCGCGGAAATCCCCGGGGATCTTGCCGGGCTTGCGCGCCTGGATGTCCCGGTCGCCCCACACCAGGGCCACCGGGGCGGCGGCCCGGGCGGCCAGGGCCCAGGGGTCCAGGTCCAGGGTGGCGCGCACGAAGTCCAGGGTCTCGGGGGCCATCAGCCCGATGCCCAGGCGCTCCATGGCCGGAAGCACTTCGGGTCCGGCTGCCGGGGGCGGGCGGCGCTCGCGGATGGCCTGGAACACCGCTTCCAGGTAGTGAAGGTTGGGGGCGGCGGTGCCGGGCGGCAGCTGGGGCCTCGAGCTGGGCCTCGATGCTCCTGGCCATGGTCGAGGGGGGCATGCCCACCAGCAGCAGGGCGTCGGCGTCCTGGGCGTCCATCAGGGCGAGCAGGGCCCCTTCGCCGTGGCCCAGCACCAGCATCCTGCGGCCCTGGGCTTCGGGCAGCTTGCGGGCGGCGGAGAGGGCCGCCCGCAGGTCGCCCGCCTGGGCGTCAAGGGAACTGTCCAGGCGCGGATCCCGGCTGCCGTGGATGCGCTTGTCGTAGCGCAGCGAGCCCACGCCCAGGCCGCGCAGCCACTGGGCCAGGTCGCGCCCGCCGTGGTTGCCGGGCAGCATGGGCTGCGCCCAGTCCCGGTCCAGCGGGCCGGAATCCGGAACGAGCACGGCGAACCAGGACAGGCCCCGGGCCGGGAGCACGCTGCCGGAAAGCGGGAACTGGTTGAAGCCGGGAAAGCTCATGGCGCGCTCGGGGGCGGCCTGGATCTGGGCGGGGGGCACGGGCGGCAGCATGGCCCATTATTACCAATAACCCGGGCCGCCGTGGATAATGGCCGGGAAAGGCAGACCATGGCCCGCATCGACCCCCATTCCCATTTCGACGACCTCCAGCCCCGCGCGAACCGGTGGCATCTGCGCCTGATGGTCGACTTCGACAGCCGCATCGTGAGCGGCGAGGCGACCCTGATGTTCCCCCGGCCGGTGGCCGGGGTGATGGACCTGGACACCGGGGGCCTGGCCATCCACCGGGTCTGGGTGACCCTGACCGGGGCCGACGTGCCCTGGGAGCTGGGCCCCGGGCAGCCGATCCTGGGCCGGCGCCTGCGCCTGGAACTGCCCGAGGCCACCCACGGCGTCAGCATCGCCTACGAGACCTCGCCCGAGGCTTCGGGCCTGCAGTGGCTGGAGCCGGCCCAGACCGAGGGCCGGCGCCACCCCTTCCTGTTCAGCCAGTGCCAGGCCATCCACGCCCGCACCCTGGTGCCCTGCCAGGACAGCGCCGTGGCCCGGGTGAGCTACGAGGCCGAGGTGGTGGTGCCCGAGGGGCTCACCGCGGTCATGTCGGCCGGGCCCGCCGGCGCGGGCCGGGGCCGGTCCCCGGCACCCGGACCTTCCACTTCCGCATGCCCCAGCCGATCCCCTCCTACCTGCTGGCCCTGGCGGTGGGCGAGCTGGAGAGCCGGGACCTGAGCCCGCGCTCCCGGGTGTGGGCGGAGCCCGCCACCGTCGGCCGGGCCGCCTGGGAATTCGCCGGGGTGGAGGAGATGATCCTCAGGGCCGAGGGCCTGTTCGGACCGTACGACTGGGAACGCTACGACATGCTGGTGCTGCCGCCGTCCTTCCCGTACGGCGGCATGGAGAACCCGCGCATGACCTTCCTCACCCCGACCCTGCTGGCCGGGGACCGCTCCCTGGTGGACGTGGTGGCCCACGAGCTGGCCCATTCCTGGACCGGCAACCTGGTGACCAACGCCACCGCCGAGCACTTCTGGCTCAACGAGGGCTTCACGGTGTGGGCCGAGCGGCGCATCCTCCGGGCCATCCACGGCGAGGAGGCCGCCGCGGCGGCCTGGGCCATCGGCCAGAAGGCCCTGGACGAATCCATGGAGCGCTTCGGCGACCAGCCCCAGCTCACCCTGCTGCGCACCCACCTGGAAGGGGTGGACCCGGACGACGCCTTCTCCAGCATCCCCTACGAGAAGGGCGCGCGCCTGGTGGCCGCGCTGGAGCGCGCGGCGGGCGAGGATGCCTTCCTGGGCTTCCTGCGCGCCTACATGAAGCGCTTCCGCTTCACCTCCATCACCACCGAGCAGTTCTGCGCCTTCGCCGAGGAGCGCCTGCCCGGCGTCCTCGCCGCGGTGGACGCCCGGGCCTGGCTGCATGAACCCGGGATGCCCGCCGGCGCGCCGGTGTTCCGCTCCGCCAGGCTGGACGGGATCACCGGCCTCGCCCAGGGCTGGGAGCGCGGCGCGCGCCCGGAACGGGAGGCCGTGGCCGCATGGAGCCCCGACGAGATGCTGGTCTACCTGCAGAACCTGCCGCGCGCGCTGAGCCCCGGGGATTGCGCGTGGCTGGACCGCGAGCTGGGCCTCACCGCCCGCGGCAACTACGAGATCCTGGTGGAGTGGCTGACCGTCGCCGCGGCCTCGGAATACGCGCCCGCCTACGGCCGGATCCGGGAGGTGCTCGCCCGGGTCGGGCCGCATGAAGTACCTGCGCCCGCTCTACGGGGCGCTGGGCCAGCATGCCGGCACCCGCGCCCTGGCCCGGGAGATCTTCGCCCAGGCCGCTGCGGGCTACCACGCGCTGTCCCGCCGGGCCATCCAGGGCGTGCTGGACAAGTACCTCAAGGATTGAGGGTGATCGCCAATTCCCTTCCGACCTCGGGGTTGCCGGCCACCAGGTTGCCGGACTCCATCCAGCCCCCGCCGCCCCGCCAGTCGGTGACGACGCCGCCGGCCTCGCGCACCAGGATCGCCCCGGCGGCGATGTCCCAGGGCTTCAGCCCCAGTTCGAAAAAGCCGTCGTAGATGCCGGCGGCGGTGTGGGCCAGGTCCAGGGCCGCCGAGCCGGCCCGGCGGATGCCCTTGGCCCGCGGGAACACCGCCGAGAGCGCCCGGTTGTAGGCCGGATAACGCTCCTCAAGCTGCCAGGCGAAGCCGGTGGCGAGGAAGGCCCCGTCCAGTCCGGGCTGGCGGGAGACCGCCATGGGCTTGCCGTTCCAGCTGGCCCCGCGCCCGCGCGCCGCCACGAAGAGGTCGCCGCGCAGCGGGTCGTGGATGCATCCCGCCACTCCGCCCAGGTCGTCCCACAGCGCCACCGACACGCACCAGTGGGGGAAGCCCTGGACGAAGTTCAGCGTGCCGTCCAGGGGATCCACGATCCAGCGCGGCCCGAGGGCGCCGCCGGAGGCGCCCGCCTTCCTCGCCCAGGAAGCGGTAGCCCGGAAACCGGCCGTCCAGTTCGGCCTTGATGACGGCCTCGCTGTCCCGGTCGGCCTGGCTGACCAGGTCGTTCTTGGATTTCTCGGCCACCAGGGCCGGGTCCAGCCGGCGGAAGTGGCGCAGGAGCACCTGCCCTCCGGCCAGGGCCGCGGCGACGCAGGCTTCTTGTTGGCTTTGGATCATCCATTTCACCTCCGGCCCATTCTCGCCGCTCCAAAGCGAGCCGGCCCCGCGATTGGCTTCTGGAGCAAATCCGACATTTTAGGTAAACTATTCAACCGAGAGGTGCAGGTCATGCCCAAGGTCGTCAACATCGAGCCCACGCCCAATCCCGATGCCCTGAAGTTCATCGTGCAGCGGCCCATCCTGCGCTCCGGGACCCGCTCCTTCAGGGATTTCGCCGCGGCCGTGGGCGATCCCCTGGGCTCCGCGCATCTTCGCCCTGGGGCCGGTGACCTCGGTGTTCTACATGGACCGGTTCGTGACCGTGAACAAGGACGCCAACGCCGAGTGGACCGGTCTCATCGACCCCATCTGCGAGGCCATCGAGGACCTGGAGATGGAAGCGGTGGACGGCACCCCGCTGCCCGGCGCGGCCGGTCTCGACGAGGACGAGAAGCTGGACCGGATCAACGCCCTGCTGGACGAGCGCATCCGGCCCGGCCTGGCCGGGGACGGCGGCGGGCTGGAGATCATCTCCTTCGAGGGCAACACCCTGCAGATCAGCTACCACGGCGCCTGCGGATCCTGCCCCAGCTCCACCACGGGCACCCTCAGGTACATCGAATCCATGCTCCAGGACGAGGTCGATCCTTCGATCCGGGTGATCAGCTACTAGAATTTTCCGTTGCCATGCGCCCGGGAACGCTAACTTATATACTGAGGAGTCCATGGCCGCCACTCGGGGGAACATTGTGCGCTTTGACAACATCCGGCCCGCCAGCGGGAGGCTCCTTGCCTGAAGCCGCCCCGGGCGATGGCCACCTCCAGGCCCTGGAGTCCCTGGTGGCCGGCACCTTGGCCCACCCCGAGGAGCTGTTCGACCAGGGGCTCGGCCTCCTCGTGCGTCAGCTGGGGGTGGACCGGGCCATGGTGGCGACGCTGGGCGATGGGCGCCTGGACAGCCTTTGGTGCGCCGACGGCGAGGGCGGGCTCTTCCCGCCCTTCTCCCACGACCCCAACCTGAATTTCTGCCCCCTCGTGCTGGGCGGGGCCGGCCCCACCCTGGCGATCGGCGACGCCGAGGCCGACCCCGAATGGTCCCGCCATTCAGGATGGCGCGTGCTGAAGGTCCGGGCCTACCTCGGCGCCGAGCTCCGGGATTCGGCGAAGGCCACGGGGGTCCTGTCGGTGCAGAGCGACGCGCCGCGGGCCTGGCGGCCCGCCGATGTGGCCCTGGTGCGGGTCATGGCCTTCCTGTTCAGCCAGGCCATGGAGCTGGAGGCCTTGAAGGCCGGGCTGTTCCAGGCCCGGGAGGTCATGGACCTCACCGCCGCGGTGATCGAGGACCACGCGTTGGAGGACGCCCGCTCCGGCCTGCCCACCCAGCGCTACCTGGATGTCTGGTGCAAGTCCCATCTCAAGGAGGCCCGCCGCCGGCGCGAGGTCATCGCCCTGGCCGTCTGGACCCAGCCGCCCGCGCCCGACCGGGGCAGGCTCATGGCGCGCCTGGCCGGTTCCCTGAGGGGGGTGGACCTGCTGGTGGACCTGGGCCGGGACCGGTTCCTGCTCGTGCTTCCGCGCACCCAGCGGGCCGGGCGCCGACCTGGTCCTGCAGCGGGCCCGGACGACGCTCGGGGTCAAGGCCATGGGCGCCACCCTGTGGAACCCCCTGCTCAACCCCGACCGCGACGCCGCGACCCTCCAGCCCGCCATCCGCCGCGCCCAGGCTGGCCGTTCCGCCGGGGCTGGAAGCCGATGCGCCGGAGGCGGATGATGGAGGCGTGGCCTGGACGCTGCTGAAGCCCAGCCGCGCGAACATCCTGGGCGAGTCGGACCCATGGTGAAATTTCCGCACCGGAAGGACAACACAGATGGATGTCAACAACGTGAACCTCGCTGAAGCCGCCCAGGCGCCGGCGGCCGGAACGCCGGCCCCGGACCGGGAAACCCTCAAGCACTGGTTCCGCACTCATGCACATGGGCCGGGTCCTGGACGACAAGGCGCCCAACTACCTCAAGCAGGCCATCGGCTGGTCCTACCACGCCCCCTGCGCCGGCCACGACGGCATCCAGCTGGCGCTGGGACTCAGCTTCAGGGCCGGCCACGATTTCCTGTTCCCGTACTACCGGGACCTGCTCACCTGCCTGGCGGCCGGCCTCACCCCCCTGGAGATCATCCTCAACGGCATCTCCAAGGACGGCGACGTCGCCGGCGGCGGCCGGCACATGTCCAACCACTTCGCCAAGCCCGCCATCAACATCCAGAACGTCTCCAGCTGCACCGGCAACCACACCCTGCACGCCGTGGGCCTGGGCCGGGCGGTCAAGGCGTACGGCTCCGACGCGATCGTGTTCTGCAGCCAGGGCGAAAGCAGCGCCTCCGAGGGCTACGTCTACGAGGCGATCAACGGCGCCAACCTGGAGCGGGTCCCGGTGGTGTTCGTGCTCCAGGACAACGGCTTCGGCATCGCCGTGCCCAAGTCCGACCAGACCGCCAACGCCGACGTGTGCGACAACTTCCGCGGCTTCCTCAACCTGCGGATCATCAAGTGCGACGGCAAGGACCCGCTCGATTCCATGCGGGCGATGGACGAGGCCCTGGCCTACGTGCGCACCGGGGCCGGGCCGGCCATGGTCTACGCCCACTGCGTGCGCATCGGCAGCCATTCCAACAGCGACAAGCACGAGCTCTACCGTTCGCCCGAGGAGCTGGCCGAGGCCCGCGCCCAGGACCCCCTGCCGCGCTTCCGCGCCCGCTGCCTGGCCGAGGGCGTGGCCGAAGCGGAGCTGGCCGAGATCGAGCAGCGCGCAACCTGGCCGAGTACAACGAGGCCTCCGACGCCGCGCTCAAGGCGGCCAACCCCGATCCGGCCAGCATCCACGAATTCCTGGTGCCGGAGCCCTGGGTCTCCGGGGAGTTCCCGGACGGCCTGCCCAGCGGCAGCGGGGCGCCGGTGAGCATGCTCACCGCCATCAACGAGACCCTCAAGGAGGAGTTCCGGCGCAACCCCGACACCTACATCTGGGGCCAGGACGTCGCGCACAAGGACAAGGGCGGCATCTTCAACGTCACCAAGGGCATGCAGCAGGAGTTCGGGCGCCGGCGGGTGTTCAACGGGCCGATCGCCGAAGACTTCATCACCGGCACCGCCGACGGCTTTTCGCGCTTCGACCCGAAGATCCGGGTGGTGGTGGAGGGGGCCGAGTTCGCCGACTACTTCTGGCCCGCCGCCGAGCAGCTGATCGAGCTTTCCCACGAGTACTGGCGGACCAAGGGGCAGTACTCGCCCAACATCACCATCCGCCTGGCCAGCGGCGGCTACATCGGCGGCGGCCTGTACCACAGCCAGAACATCGAAGCCTGGCTCACCAGCATCCCCGGCATGAGGGTGGTGGTGCCGTCCTTCGCCGACGACGCCGCCGGGCTCCTGCGCACCTGCCTGCGCTCGCGCGGGGTGAGCCTCTTCCTGGAGCCCAAGTTCCTGTACAACTCCGCCCAGGCCAAGGGCTACTGCCCGCCCGAATTCGCCGTGCCGTTCGGCCGTGCGCGGATCCGGCGCGAGGGCACCCGGTTGACCGTGCTGGCCTACGGCACCCCCGTGCATTTCGCCCTGGACGCCGCGCGCAAGCTGGAGGCCGAGGGGGTGGGCGTCGAGGTGGTGGACCTGCGCAGCCTCAATCCCCTGGACACGGAGACCATCTTCGCCAGCGTGCGCAAGACCCACCGCGCGCTGGTGGTGCACGAGGACAAGGTGTTCGGCGGCTTCGGCGGCGAAGTGGCGGCGCAGGTCGGCCAGGAATGCTTCCCCTGGCTGGACGCCCCGGTGGGCCGGGTGGGGTCGGCGTTCACGCCGGTGGGGTTCAACCGGATCCTGGAGCGGGCCATCCTGCCCAATACCGAGAAGGTGCTGGAAGGGATGCGCAAGGTGTTGGCGTTCTGAAGAAAATGACTTCCCCAGACGCTCAATAGGCCGAAAGGTACTTCTCCAGCTCCCACGGCGTCACCTCAAGCCGGTAGTCCTCCCACTCCAGCCGCTTGGCCGAAATGAACCGGTCGCACAGGTGGTGCCCCAGGGCCTCGCGGATGACCGGGTCGGCCTCCAGCGCCTCGATCGCCTCGGCCAGGGAGCCCGGCAGCACGTTCAGGGCGGTGCGGCGCTCGGGGCCGGGCTGCAGGAAGAGGTTCTCTTCGCTCGACTCCGGCACCGGCAGTTCGCGCCGGATCCCGTCCAGCCCGGCCGCGAGCATCACCGCCAGCGCCAGGTACGGGTTGCAGCTGGGGTCGGGGCAGCGCAGCTCGATCCGGGTGGAAGAGGGCGCGTGGGAGCGGGGGATCCGGATGAGGGCGGAACGGTTGATCCGGCCCCAGCTGATGAAGACGGGCGCCTCGTAGCCGCCCAGGCGCTTGTAGGAGTTCACCAGCGGCGCCAGCACGGCGCACATGCCCCGGGCGTGCAGCAGCTGCCCTGCCATGAAACGCTTGGCGATGGTGGAGAGGCCGTGGCTGTCGCCCGGGTCGGAAAAGGCGTTGGAGCCGTTGGCCATGTAGGAGAGGCTCTGGTGGATGTGCATGCCGCTGCCGGCGATGCCGCGGATGGGCTTGGGCATGAAGGTGGCGTACAGGCCCTTCTGCTGGGCCAGGGTCTTCACCACTACGCGGAAGGTGATGATGTTGTCGGCGGTCCTGAGGGCCTGGGCAAAGCGGAAGTCCATCTCGTGCTGGCCGGGGGCGATCTCGTGGTGCATCGCCTCGGCCTCGATGCCGAAGGCGGCGAGTGTCTCGGTCATCTGCCGCCACAGGCCCGTGGCCACCATGCTGGTGGGCTGGTCGAAATAGCTGGCGCTGTCCACCGGGCGCGGCGGGACGAGTCCGCTCTCCCCGTCCGGGCGCAGCAGGAAGAACTCCATCTCGGGCCCGACGTGGTAGTTGAAGCCCATCTGCGCGGCCTGCTTGAGCACGCCGGCGAGCACGGCCCGGGGATCGCCCGGGAACGGCTGGTGGTCGGGGGTGAACACGTTGCAGATGAGCCGGGCGGTCGCTTCGTCCCCGGAAAGCCAGGGCAGCACGGCGAAGGTGTCCAGGTCGGGCACCAGGTGCATGTCGCTTTCGGCGATGCGGGCGAACCCCTCGATCGAGGAACCGTCGAACCAGATGCCGTGGTTGAGCGTCGCCATCAGCTCCGGCACCGGGATCGTCACGTTCTTCACCGCGCCGCCCACGTCCGTGAACTGCAGGTCGATGAAGCGGATCCGGTTCTCCTGGACCAGGGCCAGGATCTCTTCGGGGGTCTGGGGCGGCTGTTTCATCTGTGCACGGCCTGCAGGCCGAATCCGAGCACGGCCAAGAGTAGCAATACCACCAATCCCATCAGGACCGAAACGAAGATCTGCGAACGCCAGAAGGGCGTCTTGCCGGCGGCCGGGGGCACCCGGTCCAGGATCGACAGGTCGACGCTCTCCGGATGGTCCAGGTCGCTCGACCAGGGCGCGCATGTCGGGACAGCGCTGCTCGGGGTCGCGCTGCATGGCCCGGGCCACGGCCGCCGCCAGGGGGGCGGGGATGTCCCTGCCCAGGCGGTCCAGCCGGGGGACGTTGCCCTGGAGGTGCAGGGCCATGACCGCCATCTGGTTGTCGCCCTTCGAAGGGGAGGCGGCCGGCGAGCAGCTCGAACAGCATGGTGCCCACCGCATAGACGTCGGTGCGCCGGTCGCCGCGCTGGCCTTCGATCTGTTCCGGCGCCATGTAGTCCGGCGTGCCGGCCGCCCCGGTGAGGTTGGCGTAGGTCACCCGGAACGCGTGCCGGGTGAGCGCGAGGCCGAAATCCAGGATGACCGGGTCGCCGTCGGGGGTGATCAGGATGTTCTCGGGCTTGATGTCGCGGTGGATGATGTCGTTGTCGTGGCAGTGGGCGAGGCCGTCGGCGATCTTGCGGATGAGCGCGACGGCCTCCTCGGCGGGCATCGGCGCGCGGCGCTCGACCAGGGCGCGCATGGATTCCCCGGTGATGAGCCCGGTCACCAGGTAGGGCGTGGCGTCGAACTGGCCGGAGCCCACCCCCTTCTGGATGGCCGGGTGGTCGAGGGTGCGCATGACTTCCAGCTCGCGCTGGAAGCGCTCGTACTGGGCCGGATCGCCGATGGAGGCGCGGTTGGGGATCTTGAGGACGACCTCCCTGCCGCTCAGGAAATCGTAGGCGCGATAGATGTCGCTCATCCCGCCCTGGGCGAGGTGGGCGCGGATCTGAAAGTGGTCAAACTGGTCGCCGATCTGGAACATGGGACGGTCTCAGGACTTGCGGAGGGAACGTTCGGTTGGATTCCGATGCTGGCAGTATAAGGGGGTTTTGCGTAACGGCTTCATATGCGGAACATCTTGCGCAGCCAAAGGCCCATGGCCGACGGCGTTCCGCTCGCCAGGGGGGCGCCGGCCAGGGTGTTGAAATGCAGGGTGAGCAGGGACAGGTTGTCGTCGCTGCCCCGGCGGATGGCCTCGTCGAGCACCGCCTGGTTGAAGCTTTCCAGGTCCGGCCGGGCCTCGGCCAGGTCGGCGAATTCCTGGTCCTCGATGACGCCCCAGACGCCGTCCGTGCACAGGACGATCCGGTCCCCCTCCCGCACCGGGCAGGCGAAGATATCGGGCTGCACGAACAGCTCCAGCCCGAGGCACTTGTTGAGCACCGAGCGCTGCTGGTGCCCGCGCACCTTCTCGGGCGCGAGCAGGCGCATGCGCACCAGTTCGCCGACCCGGGTGTGGTCCTGGGTCAGGCAGGTCGCGGTGCGGTCCCGCAGCAGGTAGGCGCGGCTGTCGCCGATGTGCGCCACGTGCAGGGCGCGGCCGGCGAGGTGGACCGCCGTCAGGGTCGTCCCCATGCGCCCCGCCCCCATCCGGTTGGCCATCTGGTGGACGCCGAGGTTGGCGTCCTGGAGGCCCTGCCTGAGCCGCTGGGACGGCGTGCCCTGGTGCGCGTAGAAGGTCTTGAACAGGATCTCCAGGGCGAGCGTGCTGGCGATGCCGCCGTGGGCGAAGCCGCCCATGCCGTCGGCGATGCCGTACAGGTGGCCGTGCCGGCCGGTGAGGTCGGCATCGGCGGGGCAGAACCGGAGGGCATCCTGGTTGTCCTGCCGCACCAGGCCGGTATCGGTCAGGCCATGGGCCTCTATGTCGGGCTGTTCATCTGGCATCGACGCTTCCTGGCGGAAAGGGGAGGAGGTTGCCCTCCTCCCCTCGGGATCAAGAAGGGTCGCTCACTTCCATGGGCAGCAGCGCCCGCTTCTGGGCCCTGCTGTTCACCAGCAGGTAGACCACGCTCACCGCGCCCCAGGCCGCGGTCATCCAGAGCGCGAACCGGGTGGCGTTGGCGGACACCCCGGGGGTCTTGAGCCCGATGACGACGATGCCCACCAGCAGGGCCAGGTTCCCGAGCAGCCCGAGCAGCGGGACGATGGCGTGCTTGCCGCTGTGGAATTCGCTCTGTCCGGCGAAGGCGACGAAGGTCAGGGCGCAGATCAGCCCGTAGAGGATGAAGGTGCCGATGTTGGAGGCCAGGGTGATGCCCGTGAGGGCGGTGACGTTGTAGACGCCCACGGCGCCGAGGATGGCGGAGACCCCGACCAGGAGCCAGACGCCCATGTGCGGGGTGGCGTGCTTGCCGTGGAGCGCGCCCATCACGCTGGGCATCTCCTTGTCCTGGGCCATGGCGAAGCTGATGCGCACGGCGGTGTTCATGGCCGCCAGGGTGGTGCCAAGCACGGCCAGGGCCACGGTGGCGGCCACCACGATCATGAGCATGAAGCCGTTGCCGCCGAGCATGGCGTCGCCGATCTGGCGGATCATGTCGCCGATGGGGGCGCCGGAGGCGGCCACGGCCGCCATGCCGGTGGTGCGGGTGCCGTCGGCCGCGATGTTCACCAGCTTTTCGCTGACCGCGTAGTTGGCGGCGAAGTACTCAAGCAGGTAGGCGAACACGCCCTGGATCACCAGCGAGAGGATGACGCCGCGGGGAATGTCCTTCTTGGGGTTCTTGGCTTCGCCGGCGAGCGACGTGGAGGATTCGAAGCCCACCAGGATCAGCATGGCGATGGTGGACTGGAACAGCATCGCGCCCAGGCTGTGCGGGAACACGATGGACATGGCGTGCGGGTGCGCCCACTGGGTGGCGTGCAGCGGGTTCTTCAGCCGGAACATGATCGCCAGCACGCTGAAGCCCACCAGCGAAACCAGCTGGATGACGTTGATGGCGATGGCGAGGTTGGTCGAGCCGGTGATGCCGCGGATGGCGATGAAGCCCACGAGCACCGAGAACGCCACCGCGATCAGCACCTGCACCGCCATGGGCGCATTGATGTTGAACTGCGACAGGATGTAGGTCACGAGGGTGGCCATCATGGCGACCATCACGCCGGGGTAGACCCAGTAGAACAGGTGGGCGGCCCAGCCGGTGGCGAACTTGGCCATGCGGGAGAAGCGCCGGTGGCCGGCCTGTTCCCGGTCCAGGAACGCCTTCTCGGCGAAGTAGTAGGATCCGCCGGCGCCCGCCTCCGGGTAGCGCCGCGCCAGTTCCGCGAACGCCAGGGCGGTGAGGAAGGCGACGACCAGGGCGGCGACGATGCCGGTCCACATGTCGGTGTCGCCCCCGGTGTTGGAGGCCTGGACCTGCATGGTGATCCACAGGAACGCGCCGGGCGCGATCAGGGCCATGGCGTTAACCGTTACGCCGGTGAGGCCCAGGGTCTTCTTCAGAGCGGGGGGTGGGGGTGCGGTCGCCATGACAACTCCAGGTGAGGGTGGGAAAGGCCATCGGTCGCCGGTTCCGGGTATCCGGTCTGGGCGCGATGGATTTCCGTCCGCAGGAGCCGTGCCAATCTTTCACGGGGGTGATAATTTTGATATCAATTATTGAAATTAATTTAGTTAAATTCAAATCCATTCAGCCATCGACCCGCAAAAAGGGTGACAAAAATGTAGCATTGGTAAATTAAAATGACAATAATGTAGGATATTGGCATGGTTTTGCAAAATGGGCTGGATCATAAAAACAGCCGGATACCCATGAGAGTATCCGGCTGCCCAATGGTGATTGTCTATTTTTTATATCCTTCTTTATCCCCGTTCATCCCCGGCCAGTTGGTTGGATGGAATGGGTATTCGCGACTGGGTTTCGGCTTCGGAGCCAATCCCCGTCGAAACCAGACGGCTGAGCCAGCCGGGGATGAACGGGGATGGACGGGGATGGGAAAAGGATAAAATACTGTATTCAAATGGTTTAACTCCATCATCCCCGGGAAGCGGCCACCGCCCGGCGGCCTTCATCCGCAGTGGCGACGGCGACGTCCTGGCGGTCCGTGGTCTGCCCATTCGGGTCGGAGTCCCCCTGTGGCGCGCAAGGCACCCACCTCAGCAGTTCACTCCATTCCACCGTAGCCATGACGTCCTCCCGTACATGTTGGACATGGATGCTTTGCATGGGCTGTGCCATTGCGTGATGTCTTGGTCACCAAAAAATTAACTCTTTTTATTTGTACAATTAAAAAAAACAATAGGGTTTCGAGCACGTTTTCAGCTTGGACAAATTTGTATGTATTTCTGAAAAATAAGACAATTTTGTAATAATCCTGATTGAGTCTCAGCCCTCCCGGATGGCAGCCCCTTGCCATCGCCCGGACTTTCACTGGGGTTGCGGGCCTTCTTGAAGAGGCCCATATGTGACCTATGACAAAAATGTATCACTAACATGGAAAAATAACATTTTTGTATCAACTGGGTTTCCCCATGCGCTCAGGGCTGGGCAAAGCCTTCGCTCCGGATCCCGTACTTGCGCACCTTGTAGTTGAAGATCCGCTCGGTGGTCTGCAGCAGCCGCGCCGCCCGGGCCCGGTTGCCCCGGGCCGACTTGAGGGCGTCCTGCAGCAGGTCCCGCTCGAAGGCGGCCACCGCCTCCTCGAACGGGGTGGCCAGGAAGGTGCCTGAGGCCTCGGCGGTCTGCAGGGTGGGCGGCAGGTGGTGGGCGTGGATGACCCCGCCTTCGCACACCAGCACGGCCCGCTCCATGCAGTTCTCCAGTTCGCGCACGTTGCCCGGCCAGTGGTACGCCATGAGCATGTCGATGGCCGAATTGGAGATGCGGCGCACGTCGCGGCCGTGGGCGACGGTGTACTTCTCCACGAAGTGGTCGGCCAGCAGCAGGATGTCGGTCTTGCGCTCGCGCAGGGGCGGCAGGAACACTTCGAACACGTTGAAGCGGTAGTACAGGTCCTCCCGGAAGGTCTTGTCCAGGATGGCCGCTTCCAGGTCCCGGTGGGTGGCGGCCACCACCCGCACGTCCACCTTGATCGGCGCGCCGCCGCCCAGGCGCTCGAATTCCCGCTCCTGCAGCACCCGCAGCAGCTTCACCTGGGTGGCCAGGGAGAGCTCGCCGATCTCGTCCAGGAACAGCGTGCCGCCGTGGGCCAGCTCGAACCGCCCGGCGCGCGCCTGGCGGGCGTCGGTGTAGGCGCCGGCCTCGACCCCGAACAGTTCGGATTCGATCAGGGTCTCCGGCAGGGCGCCGCAGCTGACCTTGATGAAGGGTTTTTCCGCGCGCGGCGAGTTGTAGTGGATGGCCCGGGCCACCAGCTCCTTGCCGGTGCCCGATTCGCCGCGGATCAGCACAGTGGTGTTGGCCGGCGCGGCCTGGGCCACCTGCTCGAACACCTGGCCCATGGCGTGGCTGTTGCCGACCAGGTTGCGCAGCTCGTAGCGCTCGCGCAATTCGTGGCGCAGCAGCTGGTTCTCGTCCAGCAGGCGCTGGCGGTCGGCGGCCACCAGCTGGGCCACCTTCATGGCCAGGCCCACCATGGATGCGGCGATCTGCAGCAGCTTGGTGTCGCGCGGGATGTCCCGGTCCGGCAGGTACGGCACCACCAGCGCCAGGGTGCCCGAAGGGCGCCCGTCCAGGAACAGCGGCAGGCAGAGGAAGCTCATCTCCTGGCCGGCCCGGCGCCGGCGCCGCACCCGGGTGCGGTCCAGGAACAGCGGCTCCTCGCCCACCTTGGGCACCACGATCGCCTTGCCGCTCTGGAACACCCGCCCGGTGATGCCTTCGCCGGGGCGGTAGTGGACCGCTTCCGCGGACTTGGGCAGCCCGAAGGAGGCTTCGATGCCGAGCGCCCCGGTGCCGGCGTCCAGCAGGGCGATGGCGCCGCCCACGGCGCCGAAGGCGTCCGCGAGGATCTCCAGCACCCGGGGCATGGCGGTGCGGATGTCCTTGGCGGCCAGGGCGTGGCTCACGTCCAGGAGGGCGGTCAGGAGAAGGGGATCGTCGGGGGCGGGCATATGACAAAATTGTCTGTTTTTTGTTATTTGGCAACAAATTTGTCAAACGATAGAATGGCTGGATCTGCTGATGCGAAATAGAATTGTTTGATTCCGTTGGATTTATTAATTTATCTATTCTTCTCCTGCGACCCGAAAAGGTTCGAAGATGGTCCTCCGGGAGGTCGTCCATGCCGTGGCAACCCAGCGCAGGCCTCTTGGGTGACCAGGCGAACCAGGAACGGGACGCGTGCGGCGTGGGGTTCGTGGCTTCCCGCACCGGAACCCGCTCCCACGCCGACCTGCGCGAGGCCATCACCGCCCTGGGCTGCATGGAGCACCGCGGAGCCTGCGGCGCCGACCAGATCACCGGCGACGGCACCGGGGTGATGACCGACATCCCGTTCGAGCTGCTGGGGCCCAAGCGCGGCGAAGTGGCGGTGGCCACAACAGGTCGTGACGACTTGAACGGAGGCGGGGATTCACGGACTCTTTGGGGTCATTCGAGGCACGGTGTCAGGGTGCGAATGTGCTTGATGGGCGGCCGAGTCCTTTTCGTGGTCAGGTTCTGATGGACAAAAAATCTTTGTATATAGATTATTATCCTTCTTCATCCCCGTTCATCCCCTTCATCCCCGGCTGGTTCTTGATGGGGTGGGTAGGGGCGCCTGGGTCCAGCTTCGGAGGTAGGCTCCGGTATTATTAGTCTGTTCATTTAGCCGGGGATGAAGGGGATGAACGGGGATGAAGAAGGATAAAAAACAGGTAACAAATTTCTGCTTGTCACAGCCAATCATCGTTGCCACCCACCCTTGCCTGGGTTTTGGCAGTAAAAAGACTCAACTCTTCCTGTGTGATTTGTTTCCAATTAAACAATGTGATAAGAACCATGATTGCATTTGAGTGGCTAAAATTAAAAGTGTAGAAAATGGAATTCAGGTCCTTCCGGTTACTTTTCAAATAATTGCTTAACTTATCATACCTGTCCTGAGGGGATAAAGAACCATCTTCAATGATTGCCTTTGCCTTCTTCAACGATGTCTCGCAGAAGCGGATGAAGGCCGCGTCATAGACCTTGCGCAATTGCTTCCAGTCCGATTCCGGGAATCCATCCATCCCCATCGAAGCCTCCCAAAGCCCATCGGAAATAATACCAGCCTCCACCGCGGGCGCGCTTCCGATGCACCTCACAGCCCCGGCTTCAGCGCGATCCGCATCTGCCCGTCCAGCAGCGCCACCAGGCCGAGCCTGTCGTCCAGCACCTGGATCCGGTCCAGGGTGAAGCCTTCCAGGGTGCCGCTGAGGGCCAGGGCGGGGCCCAGGTCGCGGTTGAGGCCGGCCTGGGCCTGGGCGCGCAGGTCCTGGAAGCTCTTGTCCATGAACCAGTTGCACTTGTCGCTGAGGGTCTGGCGCAGGGAGGAGCGGAACATCCACACCCCCAGCCGGGTGATCCAGCTGCGGCTTTCCAGGGTGTAGTCCAGGCCGTCCAGCCGGATGGTGCCGGTTTCGGGGTCGAAGCGGGGGGTGCCGGCCAGGGTGAGCGTGCCGTCCACCCGGCCCTTCAGTCCGACCTCCAGCAGCACCTTGCCGCCCGCGCCGCGCACGGCGACGCTCTGCACCTCGAAGGTGCCCTTGTCGGTTTCGAAGCGCTGGCCCACCACCTGCCGGGTCAGCTGCTCGGTGGCCTGGGCGTAGCCCAGGTCGGCTTCCACCCGCAGGCGGAATCCCGACTGGATGGGGTCGGGCGACAGGTCGAGCGGGGGAAGGGGGCGGTAAGGCACCACCGGTGCCGGGCCCAGGGTGAGGGTGGGGCGCACCTCGATCTCGGGGGTGATGGTCAGGCTGTTGCCTTCGCTCTGCCAGGGGGAGAGGCGCACCCGCTCGGGGTTCAGCATCAGCTGGACGCCGGGGCTCAGTTCCATCGGCTGCTGGGCCAGAAGCCAGGCGTTCCCGACCTTCTCCCGGAGCAGGGTGCTGTCGCGCAGTTGCGCCTCCATGCCCTGGGCCGCCTTGACCAGGGCATCCTTCATTCCGGCCAGCACCTTGGCGGTGATGTCGACGCCCAGGGGGGTCACCTGGCAGGGATCCACCATCTGCGGGTCTTCGGGCGTGATCCTGAGATCCAGGGACCAGTCGGGCTTCAGAGCCACTTCGGCCTGGAGCCCCAGGCGCGCCCGGCGGAAGGGCTGTGGCGCGACGCCGCAGGAAGCCACGCCCTTGATCCAGCCCTGCATGCGCACGCCCACCTGCAGCCAGTAGTTGACCGTGGTGCGCACCTGCAGGCGGTTGCCCGACAGCTGGATGTCCAGCGGATCCCGGTAGAGGTTGTAGCGGTAGCTGGCGCCGCCCAGCGCCGGGCCGGGCAGGTTGATCCAGGTCTCGACGCCCGGCGGCACCTTGGGGGTGGCGCGCTCGGCGGCGCCGAACAGCTGGGCCAGATCCACCACCACCGGCGCGGCGATGAACGACGGCGGGAGATCCTGGGCGACAAGGGGCAGGGCGGTCAGGGCAAGGAGGAAGCGCCAGGGCATTCCTCAATTATTGCATTTAATTAGGCTGGGATCCCCGCCGACTCGGCCGCCGCGATCAGTTCCTGGGCGATGGCTTCGGGGGTGCGCTCCAGGAAGGCGTTGCGGCTCATGAGGTGCACCAGCCGGCCGTCCTTGAAGATGGCCGCCTGGGGCGAACTGGGCGCGGCGCCTTCGAAGTAGGTGCGGGCCCGCTGGGTGGCTTCGGTTTCCATGCCGGCGAAGACGGTGACCAGGTGGTCGAAGCGCAGCCCACGGCCGCGCACGGCCTGGATCACGCCGGGCCGCGCGCCGGCGGCGGCGCAGCCGCAGACGGAATTGACCACCAGGAGGGTGGTGCCGGGACGGTTGAGGGCCTGGTCCACCTCTCCGGGGCTCATGAGCTGGGTGAAACCGGCTTGCACCAGCTCCTCGCGCATGGGGGCGACTTGGAATTCAGGATAGTTGGCCATTCGGAGCTCCCTCGAGGCCATAGTTTACCACATGAGTCGTATTTGGGTTGTGCCATCATGGGGTTCGTCTGGGGGCACTCGATGAAGGATTTTTTGCGATCATTGCTGGCGTCGCTGGCGGCGCTGGTGCTGTTCGTGGTCGGCGGTCTGGGTCTGGTCGTGGCCATCGCGGCCGCCATGGGCACGGGCAAGCCGGTGGTGGCGCCGCGCAGCGTGCTGGTGCTGAACCTGTCCACCAGCTTCCCCGAAACGGTGCAGGACGCCAGCCCGGCGGGACTGGTGCAGCGCGCGGTGGGCGGGGCGGAAGAGCCGGCCCTGCCCCTGGCCGGGGTGCTCCAGGCCCTGGACAAGGCCTCCCATGACAAGGTGATCAGCGCGCTCTACCTCACCGGCAACGTGGAGTCGCGGGGCTACGCCTCGGGTCCGGCGGCGCTGAAGGAACTGCGCGAGGCCATCCAGAGGTTCAGGAAGGAATCGGGCAAGCCGGTGATCGCCTACAACCACATCTGGAACCGCAAGGAGTACTACCTCTGCGCGGGCGCCGGCGAGCTCTGCATGAACCCCTCGGGCGAAATGGACATGACCGGCCTTTCGGCCGAGCCCATGTTCTTCGCCGCCGCCCTGCGCAAGTACGGAGTCGAGGTGCAGGTGACCCGGGTGGGCAAGTACAAGAGCGCGGTGGAGCCCTATGTCCTGGACAAGATGAGCGACGAGAACCGGGAACAGCTGACCAGCCTGCTGGGCGACATCTGGGACGAATGGAAGGCTTCCGTCGCCGCGGACCGGCACCTGGCGCCGGCGGACATCCAGTCCATGGCCGATGCGCGCGGCATCCTGAGCGCGGCCGAGGCCAGGCAGGCGGGGCTGGTGGACCGGCTGGCCACCCCGGACCAGGTGCTGGACGAGCTCAAGGGCCTGTCCGGGCGCAAGCCCTCCGACCTGGACTTCCCCCAGGTGGACATGGAAACGTACATGCACCTGCCGGTCCCGGGCCACAGCCGCAACCGCATCGCCCTGGCGTTCGCCGAAGGGGAGATCGTGGACGGTTCCGGCCACATGGGCCAGGTGGGCGGCGAGCGGCTGAGCAGCGAACTGCGCCAGCTCAGGCTGGACCCCGAGGTGAAGGCCATCGTGCTGCGGGTCAACAGCCCGGGCGGCAGCGCCCTGGCCTCGGAGCTGATCCAGCGGGAGATCATCGTGGCGCGCAAGACCAAGCCGGTGGTGGTGTCCATGGGCTACGTGGCCGCCTCGGGCGGCTACTGGATCTCCACCTACGGCGACCGGATCTTCGCCGAGCCCAACACCATCACCGGCTCCATCGGGGTCTTCGGCCTGCTGCCCAACGTGAAGAAGCTCGCCGCCGAGCACGGCGTCAGCTGGGACAGCGTCCAGACCGCGAAGCTGGCCGACCTCACCACCATCACCCGGCCCAAGACCGAGTTCGAGCTGGGCCGGATCCAGGCCCAGGTGGACGACATCTACGACCAGTTCCTCACCCGCGTCTCCGCCAGCCGCAACCTGCCCCGGGACCGGGTGAACGAGATCGCCCAGGGCCGGGTGTGGTCCGGGCAGCAGGCGCAGAAGCTGGGCCTGGTGGACGAATTGGGCGGCATCGAGGACGCCGTGCGCTACGCCGCCAAGGCGGCGAAGGTCGAGGGGGACTACCGGGTGGACCGCCCGGGCGAGCCGCGCTCCCTGGCCGAGCGGCTGTTCCACCTGCTCTACGGCGGCGACGACCACAGCTACAGCGAATCCCTGGGACCCGCGGCCGAATTGCGCGGCCGCTTCCAGGAGGCGCTGGGCGCCATCCAGGCGCTCAACGATCCCCGCGGCGTCTACGCGCGCATGCCGTTCGACCTGAACCTGCGGTGATGCGCAAGCTGGGACCCGACGATTACCGGACCATGCCCTGGAAGAACGGCCTCGGGTTCACCACGGAACTGCTCATCGATCCGCCCGGGGCGACCCTGGAGGCGGGGTTCCGCTGGCGCATCAGCACGGCCGCGGTGGCGCAGTCCGGGCCCTTCTCCAGCTTCCCCGGGTTCGACCGCACCCTGATGCTGCTGGAAGGGGACGGGCTGGAACTGGACCACGGCCCCCACGGCCGCGCCACGCTTCCGGGCCCGCTGGTGCCGGTGCGCTTCAAGGGCGAATGGGAGACCCGCGGCCGGCTCCTGGGCGGCGCCTGCCGGGACTTCAACGTCATGTCCAGGCGCGCCGAGGCGCGCCACGACCTGACCCTGCTGCGCGCCGGGCCGGACCCGGCGCCGCTGCCGGAGGCCCCGGTGCTGCTGCTGTACTGCTGCGCCGGCGCGGCGAAGCTGGATGGGATGGGCGAACTGGCTCGAGGCGAACTGCTGAAAATCGACGGGGGCGGCGGCCGGGTCCGTGGGGCCGACGGGCCGTGCGATCTGGCGGTGATTGCCATCTGGTAGGGATTTCAATTTTTATGAATTCAAACTGCACAACGGGGGCGGCGCTCCCGCTACCATGGACGGGAGTCCTATTGAAATCGGGTCAAGGCATGCACATCTCGAGGCTATCCGCCCGGGCAGGGATCCAGCGCCTGCCGCGGGCCGGCACTTTCGCTGCCGCGCTGGCGGGCGCGTCAGCTCCGGGCGCGGCCGACGGCCTCATGCCCGCGGCCGCGGCCATGCCCGCCACCGCCCTGGCCGGGGTCGGGATCGGCCTGCTGGTGGCGGCGGCGGGCCTGATCGCGGCCTGGTCCATGTGCCGGCAGGTCCGGCGGCGCAACGCGGCGCTGGCCCGGGCGGTGGAGGCCGCCCGGGCCAGCGAGCAGTCCCTCCGGCGCATGGAGCGCGACCTGGCGAAGAGCCGGGAGAGCCTGGCCAAGGCCCAGGCCCTGGCCGAGATCGGCAACTGGGAGTGGGATCTCGCCACCGGCGATGTGCAGTGGTCCGACCAGATGTTCCGGATCATGGGCTGTGCGCCGGCATCGGTGTCGCCTTCCCTCAGGACCATCATGGCGCGCACCCACCCCGACGACCGCCCCGCCTTCGGCCGCTGCCTGCGCCGGCTGCGGCTGGGCCGGCAGGTGCCGCCCACGGAATTCAGGGCCGTGCTGGCGGACGGTTCGCTCCGGTTCTTCCACTCGCTCCTGGAGGTGGAGCGGGACGCGGACGGCGCGCCGCTGCGCCTGCACGGCACCGTCCAGGACGTCACCGGCCGGCGCAACGCGGAGGAGGCGTTCCGCCAGTCCCAGAAGCTGGAGAGCCTGGGCGTCCTGGCCGGGGGCATCGCCCACGACTTCAACAACCTGCTCTCCGCCATCGGCGGCAACCTGGAGCTGGCCCAGATGAACCTGCGGCCCGAGCCGGGCGCCGCCCCGTTCTTCACCAAGATCGAAAAGATCCTGAAGCGGGCCTCGGACCTGACCCACCAGATGCTGGCCTACTCGGGCAAGGGGCGGCTGGTGGTGCGCCAGCTGAGCCTCAACCAGATCGCCGAGGAGATGCCGCACCTGCTGGAGGTGTCCATCTCCAAGCGGGTCGCCCTGGAATACCGGTTCCAGCCCGACCTGCCGCCGATCGAGGCCGACGGCGCGCAGCTGCAGCAGGTGATCATGAACCTGGTGACCAACGCCTCCGAATCCATCGGCGACAGGGACGGGACCATCACCCTGACCACCGGGACGGAGTTCCTGGCGGCGCCCCACGAGCAGGTGGAGAGCCACGGCTGGACCCTGCTCCCGGGGCCCTACGTCACCCTGGAAGTGGCCGACACCGGCTGCGGCATGAGCCCGGAGACCCGCAGGCGGCTGTTCGACCCGTTCTTCACCACCAAGTTCTCCGGGCGCGGCCTCGGGCTTTCGGCCATGCTGGGCATCCTCAAGGGGCACAGCGCCGGCATCCGGATCCGCTCGCGGGAGGGCGAGGGCTCCTCGTTCAAACTCTACTTCCCGGCCGGCGCGACCGGGGCCGAGCCGCCGGCTCCCGCCGCCCAGGCCGCGCGGCACGCCGTCGGCTCCGGCAGCATCCTGCTGGTGGACGACGAGCCGGACATCCTCGAAGCGACCGCGGAGCTGCTCGGCGCCATGGACTTCAAGGTGGTCCCGGCCCGGGACGGGCTGGAGGCGATGGAGCTGCTGCAGGCCACCCCGGGCGAATTCGCCCTGGTGCTCATGGACCTCACCATGCCGCGCATGGACGGCCGGGAGGCCTTCCATCTGATGCGCGCCCGGGACCCGGGCCTGAAGATCGTGCTGTGCAGCGGCTACAACGAGATGGACGTGGCCAAGGACTTCCCCCACGGCGACCTCTCGGGCTTCCTGCAGAAGCCCTACACCTTCCAGATGCTGAAGGAGGTCGTGCAGCAGGCGCTGGGCTGACTACTTCTTGACCGGCCCGATGGCGGCGGAGGCGGTCTGCTCGTTGTTGGTGGCGTCGGTGACCCGCACCAGCACCCGGCCGCCCTTGACCTGGGCGCGCGGGACCAGGACGTTGAAGGTCTTCTCCCGGGCGTCGAACAGCCCGTCCTCGGGCGCCAGCTCGAGCCATGCGCTGCCGTCCGCGGAGACGGCGGCCTCCTTGAGCATGGCGGTCTCGTCGCGGGCCTGGAACCTGATCCGGACGCCGTCGCCCTCGGGCACGGCGCTCAGGGCGGAGATGACCGGGGGGGTGTGGTCGACGATGAACGCGGGGGTGCGCCAGACGGCGCTCAGGACGAGGTTGAAGGGCTGGCTGGGGGCGTCCGAGGCGGTGACCTCCAGGCGGTACCTGCCGTCGGGCACCACCAGCGTGTCGAAGGTGAAGAACTTCTCCTTCCAGGCTTTCTCCAGCTCGATGGGCGCGCCGGTCTCGGGCAGCAGGCGGATGCGGAACTGCAGCTGGTCGCCGCCGGGGTCGGAGACCCGGAACCCGAAGGCCTGGGCGCCCCGGCGGAAGCTGTGCTTCTCGCCGCCGGCGTAGGCCAGGGCCGGGATCAGCTTCTGGGCCTCCAGGGGCACCCGCTCGATGCCGATGTCGTCGGGCGGGCGCGTTGCGGGTGATCACCACGCCCGGGGGCATGATGTCCACCCCCTCCCAGACCGGGGCCAGGTTGCGGTTGGCCCAGTGCAGGACCACGCTCTCCACGGCGGGCGTGGCGCCGCCCCGGGTGCTGGCCAGCTTGAGCCGGAACTGGGCGAACCGGGCCGGAGGCAGGACGGGGCGCTCGCCGCTGCGAAGCGGCGGGGTCCAGGGCGATCCAGGTGCCGTCGGGGATTTCGGTCGCGCCGGTGCGGGCCTGGAGGGTGACGCTGGTGCCGGAGGGGGTGTCGGCCTCCAGGTAGGCCCGGCCCCAGTCGGCCATGGGAGCGCCCTTGAGGATGCGGCTGTCGATGGTGCCTTCGGTGGCCTGGGCCTCGCCCAGCAGGTGCAGCTCGGCCGGGTTGGAGCCCACCACCAGGAGGTCGGTGCCCACGTGCAGGAAGGCCGTGGCCTGGGCCGTGCCCAGGTCGTCCAGGGCGCTGAACGGGCTGAGGGCGCGGGCCGTCTCGGCGAGGGGGATGGCGAACAGCCGGGAGCGGTTGCCGGTGCCCACCAGCAGCTGGCCGTTCCAGACGGTCAGCGCGAAGATCTGGCTCTGGCCGGTCTGCCAGAGGGTCTGGGGCACCCGGTCCGCGTCCAGGCGGATCACCGCCGACCGGGGGCCGGTGCCGACCTCGGCCAGGTAGCCCTCCCGGTGCTCCAGGACGCCGGAGCTGAACTTGCCGGACAGGCCGTTGGTGGCGCCGACGTAGACCTGGCCGTCGTCCACGGCCAGGGCGCGCACCTCCTCGAAGCCCGTGGCCATGAGGGTCTCCATGCGGTCCCCGGTGCGCACGCCGGTGTAGTGCAGCAGCAGGCCGCGGCCGTGGGAGCCCAGGTAGCAGCCGCCCCGGCCGTCGGCGGCCAGGCAGGTGAAGGCGGTCTCCTCGGGCAGGTCGGCCAGCTTGCGGCTGCCGCCTTCCCGGGCCAGGATGAGGGTCGCGCCGCGCTCGCCGCCGCCGGCCACCAGCACTTCGTTGCCGTCCACGGCCAGGGCCCACACCAGCTTGGCGTCGATGTCGGCGAACGGCTTGACTTCGCCCGGCCGGCGGTGACCCGGAACAGCTTGCCCTCGCCGCTGGGCGCCACGACCAGGTCCTGGCCCAGCCGCGCCATGGCGAACACGATGCCGCCCTTGACCTGGATCAGCGGCTTCATCGCGCCGGCGACGTAGTGGAACAGCCTGCCTTCGTTGCCGGCGCTGAGGTAGGCGCCGCCGGCGCCGTCGGACACCGCGGCCCACACCACCCCCTCGGGCAGCTGGGCCACGCGGCGCAGGTTGGGACCCAGGCGCAGCCGGCCGTCGGCGTCGATGCGCACCCCCTTGAAGTCCGAGGTGGTCCAGTCGTTGAAGGTGGCGAAGCTGGCCGAGGGCTGCTCGGCCCGGGCCAGGTCGCCGCGGCGAACAGGCAGCGCCAGGAGGGTCTTGGTGATTCTTCATCGGCAGGGTTCCCCTTCGTCCTATTCGATTTCCAGTTCCATGGCTGACCAGGCCTCGCACTTCCCGCTCCAGCGGCAGCACCCCGCGGCTGATGATCTGGCGCTGCAGGCGGTTGCCGCTGGCGTCGCCGTCGCTGCCCAGCAGGCTGCTGATGGAGGGCGGCACCCCCTCGATCCGGCTGCCGCGCAGGCCCAGGCCCGGCGTGGTCTGCACCAGCAGGCCGTAGACGTGGTTGTTCTTCATGGCCGCCGTTCAGCAGCCGCAGCATGTCGGGCAGGCTGTTCATCTCCACCGACGCGCTCGTCCGGGTCGGCGCTGATGAGGCTGAAGCCGTCGCCCGACCATGAGGGTGGCCTGGCCCAGCCTGGCGCTGGGCGGCACGACACAGGTTGAAGGTGGTGGTCTCCCGCACGCCCTGGATGTTCTGCAGGGTGACCAGCACCGGCAGCGACTCGCCCCGCTTCACCCGCGCCTTGAGGGTGCGCACCGACGGCGATGGCGGTCAGGTCCAGCCGCTCCTCGGCCTTGACGGTGAGCGAGATGCCTTCGATCACCGGGCCGCTCGAAGGGGTTCAGGGTGATGAACTGGAGGATCGCGCCCAGGTAGCCGGCGATGCGGTTGGCGTTGAGGTCGGCCACCATGTTCTCGATCTCCACGGCGGGCTGGCCCGGCCAGCTTGATGTTGCCCTGCAGGGCCAGGCTCTGGAAGCCCTGGCCGCGCACGTAGGTGGTGATGGTCTGGGCCAGCACGGTGGCGGCCAGGTTGGGCGTGATGATCGGGTGGTCCATGAGCTCGTACCTGAAGTTCAGGATCCGCTTGCCGCCCAGGTTCAGGCCGATGCGCAGGGGCACCATGTGCGCCTCGGCCCCCAGCAGGCCGGCCACGCCCGAGCTGCGGTCCAGGCGCAGGGCGCCGACCGGCGCCACCGGCGCGGCCAGCTTGAAGGAGCTCTGGTAGCTGGGCATGGAGCCGGCCACGGTGGCCGACCACAGGGGCAGGTCCAGCTTCGCCCAGGTTGAACAGCGGGTGGCCGAACAGCATGACCTTCTTGCCGGAGACGTAGGTGATGGTGCCGGCCCCGGACATGGTCATGTCGCCCTGGACCAGGTTGATGGCGACCATGCCCCCGGGCTCCAGCGGGCTGGCCTCGCCGCCGCCGGCCCCGGACGGCCGGCCGGCCATGAAGCGTGACCGGGCGTGCCGGTCCAGAAGGCCCGGGCCTCGGGGGACAGGTCCGACGCCGGAAAGCGGCATGGGGATGCTGCCCTCCGCCGGCCGCCGGCGGCGCCCGCCCATGAGCTCGGCCATGGGGATCATGTGCCCGGTGAGGGCGCTCTTGAGCACGGTCGGGGGGCTCAGCTTGGGCAGGATGAGCGGGGTGCGGCTGGGCGGCAGTTCGGGCAGGTCCCGGAGCTGGTCCAGCATCTCGCCGATGGGGGTGACGCCGCCGATGGGCTCCTTCTCGAACGGGAAGGCGATGGCCAGGGCCCCGATCAGCTTGCCGTCGATGTAGCAGGGCGATCCGCTCATGCCCTGCATGATGCCGGTCTCGCGCCAGGGGCCCGCCGCTGGCCCGGACCATGATCAGGCTGCGGCCCGGCTGCAGGTTGCGCTGGACGCCCAGCACCTCGAAATCGAAACGGTCGATCTTGCCGCCCGCGAACACGGTCCGCCCCTGGCCCTTCATGCCCGGCCGGATCTCCTGCACGGACATGGTGGCCGGGGCCTGGGCGCCCAGCACGGCCGCCAGGAGCAAGGGGAGGAGCAGGCGAAAATAGTTGGGCATGCGCGGACTCGATCAAGAAAAGCCTAGCAGGGGTTAACAGCGGGCCAGGCGGAGAGGGTAACAGACACAGGAACAGTGCGGCCAGTTGCGGCGAGTGCCTGGAAAAACTCAAATATGCCCGTTTTGCGGCGGGCGGCGGCGGGCTGGTAGAGTGGGTGGCCATGCGAATTCTCATCCTGGGCGACGTCGTGGGGGAGCCGGGGCGGAGGCTGGTGGAGGCCCACGTGCCGGCGCTGCGGCGCGAGCTGGCCCTGGACTTCGTCGTGGTCAACGGCGAGAACGCCGCCCACGGCAACGGCATCACCGAACGCATCGCCCGGGAGTGGCTGGACGAGCTCGGGGTCGACGTGATCACCACCGGCAACCACGCCTTCGACGTGAAGGACATGTCGCCCTATTCCAGAAGGAGCCCCGGCTGCTGCGCCCGGCCAACTACCCGCCGGGCACCCCGGGCGCACGGCCACGTCAAGCTGCACACGCCCGGGGGCCTGGAGGTCCTGGTCATCAACCTGATGGGGCGGGTGCACATGCCCGTCTGCGACGACCCGTTCCGGTGCGCCGACGCCCTCCTGGCCCGGGAGCGGGCCGACCTGGTCCTGGTGGACATGCACGCCGAGGCCACCAGCGAGGCCCAGGCCATGGGCTGGTACCTGGACGGGCGGGTGGCGGCGGTGGCGGGCACCCACACCCACGTGCCGACCCTGGACGCCAAGGTGCTGCCCGGGGGCACCGCCTATGTCACCGACATCGGCATGGTGGGCCCGTACGAAGGGGTGATCGGCATGAAGAAGGAGAACAGCCTCAGCCGGTTCCTCAAGGCCAAGGGGGACCGGTTCGAGGTGGCCGAAGGGGACCTCCAGCTGCACGGCGTGCTGGTCGTCACGGAAGGCCGCAGGGCCTTGTCGATCCAGCGTATCCTTAAGACTCTCCCCTGAGGAACAGACGCCTTGGCCAAGCCGCTCGGTCACTTCAAGATCCTGGACCTGTCCCGCATTCTCGCCGGACCCTTCGCCACCCAGATGCTGGCCGACTTCGGCGCCGATGTCCTGAAGATCGAGCCTCCCACCGGCGACCCCACCCGCGGCTGGGGCCCGCCGTTCGACCAGGGCGACCAGGGCGAGAGCGCCTACTTCCGGTGCGCCAACCGCGGCAAGCGCTCGATCCGGATGGACCTGCGCGATCCGGCCGACCGCGAGTGCCTGGCCGGCCTCATGGACCGCTCCGACGTCCTGGTGGAGAACTTCCTGCCGGATTCCGCGGAGGACCTGGGCTTCACCTGGGAGCGGATCCACGCTGCTGCACCCCAAGCTGATCGTGGCCTCGATCCGCGGCTTCGCCTCGGACGTGCCGGCCTGCCGCCGCCCCGGCTACGATTTCATCATCCAGGCCGAAAGCGGCTGGATGTCCATCACCGGCGAGCCCGAAGGCCGTCCCATGAAGGTCGGACGTGGCCCTGGCCGACGTGATGGCCGCGCTCTACACCGCCAACGGCATCCAGGCCGCGCTGCTGCACCGGGAGCGCACCGGCGACGCCCTCCACATCGAAGTGCCGCTCATGGAGGTGGCCCTGGCGGGCCTGGTGAACGTGGGCGCGGGCGCGCTCATGACCGGCAACGCCCCGGAGCGCCTGGGCAACGCCCACCCCCAGATCGTCCCCTACCAGACCTTCCCCTGCAGCGACGGCGAGGCCGCCATCGGCGTGGGCAGCGACCGCCAGTTCGAGGTGCTGGCGCTGTGGGCCGGCATCGACCTGGAGGCGGAGCCGGCCTGGCGCACCAACCGCGGCCGGGTGCGCGACCGGGACCGGCTGGTGCGGGTCCTGGAGGCGCACTTCCGCCGGCGCACGGTGGAGGAGGCCACCGCCTTCTGCGACGCCAACGCCATCCCCGCCAGCCGGGTGCGCAGCGTCGACGACGTGCTGTTCCGCCAGGCCGGGCCAGGTCCACCAGCTGATCCAGACGCTCTACGACGACGGCGCCGGCAGGATGGTGCCGGTGCTGGCCACCCCGGTCCTCTTCAACGACGAGCGCGCCTGCAGCGACCTGCCCCCGGCCCGCTGGATTGAATGAGGCCCCGGGCCGGCGGCGGCCTGGTTCCGCTCAGCGCCCTGGCTGCGGGCCCCGGCCGCGCCGCCCTGGCCGAGGCCCGCGCCGAGGCCCGCATCCGCAGGGCCTGGCTGCTGGTGGTGGGGCCCACCCTGGTCAACCAGACCCGCCTGCTCCGGGCCCACCGGGGCATCCTCGTGGTGGGCTGCTGGCATCCCGAGATCATCCCCAGCCTGCGCCAGTCCGCCGAAACCATCTGGCCCCAGCTGCGCGAGCGCCTGGAGCGGATGTGGCAGCTCCCGTTCCAGCGGCCTGGAGATCGTCCCCTGCGATCCGCCCGAGCCTGAAACCGCCCGGTCCCGCCCGCCCGCGGGCCGATCCCCTGAAGCAGGTCCTCGACCTTTTGCGCGAGCAGGGCAAAGGGGGGTGGACCCGGAAGCCGGGATGAGGTAAGCTTCAATCTTCGTCGGGGCGTGGCTCAGCCTGGTAGAGCGCTCGGTTCGGGACCGAGAGGTCGGAAGTTCGAATCTTCTCGCCCCGACCAATCATACAAGGGAGCACCCATCATGGGTGCTCCCTTTCGCCTGCCCGGGGGAAAGATTCCAGACAACGGGTTTCCTTCTGCCGACGCCGGAGTCCGCTCACGCAGCATGCAGCGACCTGTGCCCATCGGTGGGTCGGCGCCCCGGCTGGGCACTCGCGGCGCGACGTGATTAGACGCGTGGGTTGGGCTTGGCCTGCCAGGCAATCTTGATCTTCCGATGCTGGGCCACGCAGTCACGAAGATACAGGTTGATGAGGCTCTGGTAAGGGACACCGGCCTCTATTGCCATATCCTTGAAGTAGTTTACAACTTCCTCAGAAAGGCGCATGGTGACTGGTTTTTTGAGCTTCGATGCGTAGGGGTTCCTGCGCGACTGCATTTTGGAAAGATCGTATTCAGTTTTCACGGCTAATCGCCTCCATAGAAGGCGCTCTCCCGATTGGTAGCCCGGCGCGCGGAAATGATGCGGATGGTGTTCACAGACTCTTGCTCACAGTGGCAGACAAGAAGAAGCCTCGCCTTGTCTTTCTCGTCCCAAATTAAAAAATCAAAATATACATATCAAAGCTTCCACGGGAAGATCTCTTCCGTTCCGGAAGAACATCACGTTGACCCAGTACGCCCCACCATGGATCTGCCTGGGCTTTCCCGGCGAGGGGCCCGGCCGCGACGACAGGAGATGCCGCCATGCTGAACCGCTTTCTGGCAAGTGCCCGGCCTTCCGCCACGTGCAAGGTCGTTGACCGGGTCGCGGCCCTGCGGGCGTCCGGGGCCCGCATCCTTTCGCTGTCCGTCGGGGAACCCGATTTCGACACGCCGGCGCATGTCCGGGAGGCCGGCATCGCGGCGATCAACGCGGGTTTCACCCGCTACACCCAGGTCGCCGGGATGCGCCAGCTGCGCGAGGCGGTGGCCGCCAAGTTCCAGCGGGAAAACGGCCTGGACGTGGACTGGCGCGACACCCTGATCTGCAACGGCGGCAAGCAGGTCATCTTCAATGCGCTCGCGGCCACCCTCAACGAGGGTGACGAGGTGATCGTGCCTTCGCCCTACTGGGTGAGCTATCCGGAAATGGTGCACCTTTGCGGCGGCAAGGCGACCGTCGTGACGTGCGGAGCCGGCACGGGCTTCAAGCTCACTCCGGAAGCGCTGCGGTCCGCCATCGCACCACGCACCCGCTGGCTGATCCTGAATTCCCCATCCAACCCGACCGGGGCGGTCTATGGCCAGGAGGAACTCCAGGCGCTGGCTGAAGTCCTGCTCGCCCATCCCCAGGTCATGGTGCTGTCCGACGACATCTATGAACACCTGGTGTTCGATGGCCTCGCCTTCCATACCCTTTCCCAGGTGGAGCCCCGGCTGCGGGAGAGGGTGCTGACCGTGAACGGGGTCTCCAAGGCCTACGCCATGACGGGCTGGCGCATCGGCTACGGTGCCGGCCCGCGGTGGCTGATCGAAGCGATGGAGAAGCTCCAGGGGCAGCAGACCTCCGGCGCCTGCACCATCTCCCAGCACGCGGCGCTGGCGGCGCTCACCGGGCCCCAGGATTTCATCCCGTTCGCCCGTGCCGCCTTCCAGCGCCGCCGCGATCGGGTCGTGACCCTGCTCAACCAGGCGCCTGGACTTCAATGCGCGACGCCCCAGGGCGCGTTCTATGCGTTTCCGTCCTGCGAAGGCCTGATCGGCAGGACCACCCCGGCCGGCACCCGGCTGGAATGCGATGAGGATGTGGTCAACGCCTTGCTGGACGAGGCCGGCGTCGCGACTGTCCAGGGGAGCGCCTTCGGCCTCGGTCCCTACCTGCGCCTTTCCTACGCATTGGATGACCAGTCCCTCGGCCGGGCCTGCGAGGCCGTCCGGGCGTTCTGCCAGGCCCTGCGCGAGTAGATGGCAGCGGCGTTTCCTGGTTAAGATGGCCCGGATGATGACGCCGACGCTGTACCTGGCCCTCAATGCCCCGGGCGCCGACGAAGCCTGGTTCGAAGGGGTGCTGCGCTGGCTGGCGGAGGGGCCGGCCCGGGACCGCGACGCGCGGCTGGAGGCCCTGGCCGCCGAACTCCGGGAGCACCCCCGCGGGCCGGAATGGCGCGGGCGGATCCGCGCCGTATGGACCCACACCAGCGCGGTCCGGCTGCTGGCGGACACCGGACTGCCCGCCCACACCGCCTTCCTGCGCGAGGTGCTGCACCGGATGGTGGAGCGCTTCGTGCCCCGGCTGGACCCCGAAGCCGACCTGTCCGCCCTGCTGGAGCGCCTGGCCCTGCCGGCCGAGGCCGCCGATTGGATCGCCGCCCTGGCGCCGGAGGCCGCCGCGCCCTGGCGCGACCTGCTGGCCCTGCCTCCGGAGGCCCTGTGGGACGCCGCCCAGCTCCTGGCCTACCGGGCCACCGCCCTGGGCCTGGCCCGGGACCTGGTCGGCCTGGCCCCCTCCGAGCGCGAACTGGACTCCCCCTTCGTGCGCCTGCCCGAGGCGGTGGCCGCCATGCGCCGGGGCGAACCCGCGGCCTGGCCGGCCCTCCTGGGCGCCTGCCGGGACCGCCTGCGGGCCGCCCTGGAACACCTGGAAACCCACGGCATTTCGTCGGAACTGGTGTACCGGCTGGACCTGCTGGAAGCGCACCTGGTCCGCATGGAGGAGCTGGCGGCGCTTGCAAGCGGGCAGCTGGACGGCCAAGCCTTCGCGGCCACCCTGGTGCGCCAGCAGGCCGAGCACCGGAGCTTCGGCGGCCTGCTGCACGCCACCACCCGGCGCCTGGCGCGCAAGGTGGTCGAGCACACCGGCCGCACCGGGGAGCACTACATCGCCGACACCCGGGCCGAGTGGATCGGGACCTTCTGGTCCGCATCCTGGGGCGGCGTGCTCACCGCCTTCACCGCCGCCCTGAAGTACGGCATCGCCGCCGCCGCCATGGCGCCGATGATCGCCGGTCTGGCCTTCGCCGGCAACTACACCGCCAGCTTCGTGATCATGCAGTTCGCCGGCTTCACCCTGGCCTCCAAGCAGCCGGCCATGACCGCCGCCAGCCTGGCCGGAGCCCTGGAGCAGCGCCTGCCCGGCAAGGACATGGTCGACCTGGTGGCGGGCATCGCCCGTTCCCAGTTCATGGCCACCCTCGGCAACGTCCTGTGGACCGTCCCGGCCGCCCTGCTGCTGGGCCTGGCCTGGCAGAAGCTCACCGGCCGGCCGCTGCTGGACCCGGACGGCGCCGCGCACAGCCTGCGCGGCCTGCACCTCCTGCGCAGCTGGACCCTGCCGTTCGCCGCCCTCACCGGGGTGTTCCTGTGGATGTCCAGCCTCGCCGCGGGCTGGGCGGCCAACTGGAGCGCCTTCCGGCGCCTGCCCGAGGCCCTCGCCGGGCATCCCCGGCTGGTCTACTGGCTGGGGCCGGAACGGGCAGCCGCCGCGGGCCGCCTGGCCCGGCGCCACCTGGGCGGAGTGTGCGGCTACGTGGTCCTGGGCTTCCTGCTGGGCTTCATGCCGGTGGCGTTCGCCTTCATGGGGCTGCCGGTGGAGGTGCGCCACGTGACCCTCTCCGCGGCCTCCCTGGCGCTCTGCGCGGCCCAGGCGTTCGCCGCCCCCGGTCCCGCGCCCTGGAAGGGGCTCGCCTGGGGCCTGGCCGGGATCGCCGGGATCGGCGTGGCCAACTTCGGCGTCTCCTTCGCCCTGGCCCTGCGCACGGCGATCGGCGCCCGGGGCGTGGACAGGGCCGGCCGGGAAGGCCTGCGCCGGATGCTGTGGTCGGCCTTCCGGGAAAAACCCTGGCGCTTCCTGGGGCCGCCGGCGGAAGATACGGTCGGGAGGTAGCGCCGGTCGTGCCCGCGGTCAGTCGTATCGCCAGGGATCCCCAGGGGCTGGGCGCTTTTGAGACCCCGGCGGACGTCGCCGCCCACCTGGCCGGCAACACCATCCTGCCGCTCCTGCTGGCCCCGCTCGAGGGCGACCTGCGCCAGGCCCTGCGCGGCGACCCGGCCCGCTACCTGCGCCCGGAGCAGAAGCACGGCCTGCACCTCGGGCTGCCGGACGGGGATCCCGCCCGGCCCGCGGACCCGGCCCTGGCCCTGCCCGGAGAGACCTGGGCCGGCACCGCCGCCCGGCGCCGGCGCTGCGCCGGTCTGCTGGACCTGCTGGCGGGCCCGGCGGAGCTGGGCATCGGCGACCTGGTCCTGGCCAACCTCGACCTGGGCCGGCTGGCCCTGGACGTGCTGGAGGGACTGCCCCTGGAACCGGCTCTGGCCTTCGGGCGCGCCCTGGCCGGGCTCACCGTGCTGGACCCCACCTGCGGCTCCGGGGCCTGCCTTGCGGCCGCGGCCGAGGTGCTGGAGCCGCTCCACACCGCCTGCCGGGCCCGGCTGGCCCAGGCTGGGCTGTCCGGCCCCCCCGGCCGGTCCGGGTGGAGGCGCGGGCCTGGGGCGCGGCTGGATTTTGCGGCACACCCTGCATGGGGTGGACATCCGCCCCGAGGCGGTGGAGCGCTGCCGCGCCAGGCTGGGCGCGGAGGCGGCCAACCTGCGGGTGGGCGACGCCCTGCTGGAAGGCCCCGGGGCGTTCCCCTGGCGCGAGGCCTTCCCGGGCGCCCCGGCGTTCGACGTGATCCTCGGCAACCCGCCCTTCGGCGCCATCCCCAGGGACGCCGACCGCCCGGCGCTGCGCGCCGCCTACCGGAGCGCGCGCCCGCGCTGGAGCGCCGACGAAAGCCTGGCCACCCTGGCGGTGGAACGCTGCCTGCAGCTGCTGAAGCCCGGCGGCCACCTGGGGCTGGTGCTGCCGCTGGCGGCGGCCTGCTCCACCGACCCCGGGTTCGAAGCCGTGCGCCGCCTGATCTCGGTGGAGCCGGGCCTCTGGCTGTGGTCGCACTTCGACCGCACCCCCAACGCCCTGTTCGGCCGGGGGGTGCGCACCCGCTGCACCCTGGCCCTCTGCGTGCGCCCCCCGGGCGCCCGGGCGCACCAGTCCGCCACCACCGGCCTCGTGCGCTGGAGCGCCCGCGCCCGGGGCCACCTGTTCGCCACGCTGCACTACGCCCGCCTCGAGCTGGACATCGGGCCCGGCATCCCCAAGGTGTCCAGCCAGGCCCAGGCCGATGCGCTGCGGGGCCTGGTCGCGGCCGGCCCGCCGCTGGGCGCGGACCTGGAGCCGGCCCGGGCCGGCGCCGCGGTGTTCGTCGGCGGCAGCGCCTACAACTGGTTTCCGGCCTGGCGCGAGCTCCCCGCCAGCTTCGACCGGCGCGGCCGGAACGCGCGCCCGGCGCGCCTGGCGCGCTTCGCCTGCGCGAGCGAAGAGGAGGCCGACACGGTGTTCGCCCTGCTGTGCAGCTCCCTGGGCTACTGGTGGTGGGCGGTGGCTTCCGACGGCTTCAACCTCAAGCGCTGGCTGGTGCTGCGCTTCCCCCTCTCGCTGGCGCGCATCCCCGGCCCGGCCCGGGCCGCCCTGGCCCGGCTCGGCCGGGAGCTGCGCCTGGAACTGGGCAGCCACCCCGTGCACAAGGACAACCGGGGCCGCATCGGCAATTTCCTGCTGCCGGCCTGCGCCGCCCAGACCCTGGCCATCGACCGCTGCCTGGGCGAATCGGTGCCGGGCCTGTCGGCGGCCTTCATGGACGAGCTCAGGATGTCAAAAATCGTATAGCCGGGCCGGGTTGTCCACCAGGATGCGCCGGCGCAGCCGCGGGTCGGGGACCCAGTCCGGCAGCAGGTTGCGCAGCAGCCCGGTGTCGGGCATGCGGGCCATGGCCACGTGCGGCCAGTCGCTGCCCCAGACCATGCGGTCCGGCGCGGCCTCGACCAGGGCCCGGGCCAGCGGGGTCATTTCCGGGCAGTGCTCCCAGTCGTCGGCCAGGCGGTAGGCGCCGGAGAGCTTCACCCACCAGCCGTGCTCCGCGACCAGCTCGCGCATGGCCAGGAAGGCCGGGTGGCGCAGCCCCAGGGCGGCCGGCATGTGGCCCATGTGGTCGATGGCGCCGGGGCAGGGCAGCTTGCGCATGCGCGGCAGCAGCGCGGGCAGCTCGCGGCCGTCGAACAGGAACTGCATGTGCCAGCCCAGCGGCGCGATGCGCCGGGCCAGGGTCTCCATGGCGTCGAAGCTGAGCCCGCCGCCCGGGAACGATATGTTGATGCGCAGCCCGCGCACGCCGGCTGCGTGCAGCTCCTCCAGCTCCCGGTCGGTCACCTCCGGCCCGACCACCGCCACCCCGCGCAGCCGGTCCGGGTGCGCCCGGAGCACCTCCAGCAGGTAGCGGTTGTCGGTGCCGTAGACGCTGATCTGGACCAGCACCCCCCGGGTGCAGCCGAGCGCGGCCAGATGGGCGAGGTAGCGCGCCCCGGGCGCCGGCGGCGGGGTGTAGATGCGGGTCGGCACCATCGGGAAGCCGGGCCGGTCGGAGACGACGTGGCAATGGGTGTCGCAGGCCCCCGGCGGCATCTCGAAACTGGCCGGGGCGATCTCCGCCAGGGGCGCCAGGCAGCGGGGGGCGGTGGGCAGATCGCCTTGCAGGGCCATCGGGGGCCTCCTGAGGGTGGGGAATTCGATCCTATCATCACCAGGGCGGTAATCCGCCGCCAGGTCCCCGGGCCTGCGTATCATGGAGGGGGAGGCCCCATGAAAACCGTCGCGCTGGCCTATGGCAAAACCGGGCTTGACCTCGCCGTCCCGGACGGCGCCCACGTGATCGCGCCCCGGCACCTGCCGGGCCTGGCCGACGAACGCGGGGCGGTGACGGCCGCCCTGCGCGCGCCCACCGGCACGCCCCCGCTCAAGGCCATGGTCAAGGCCTCGGACCGGGTCGCCATCGTCATCTCCGACATCACCCGGCCCACCCCCAACGAGAAGCTGGTGCCCTGGCTGATCAACGAGCTGGACCACGTGCCGCTGGCCAATTTCGTGATCATCAACGGGGTCGGCAGCCACCGGGCCAACACCCGGGAGGAGCTGATCCAGATGCTCGGCCGGGACATCGTCGACTCGGTGCGGATCGAGAACCACGACGCCTTCGACGACGCGAAGCTGGTCCACGTCGGCACCAACACCTACGGGTCCGAGATCTGGCTCAACAAGACCTACGTGGAGTCGGATTTCCGCATCGTCACCGGGTTCATCGAGCCGCACTTCTTCGCCGGCTTCTCGGGCGGCCCCAAGGGCATCAACCCCGGCATCGCCGGGATCAGGACCATCCTCGACTTCCACAATGCCGTCATGATCGGCCACCCCAGGACCACCTGGGGCCTGCTGGAGGGCAACATCCTGCAGGACGCCGCCACCCAGAACTGCCTGATGGCCCGGCCCCAGTTCATGCTGAACGTGACCCTGAACGGGGCCAAGGAGATCACCAGCGTCTACGCCGGCGACGTCATCGAGGCGCACCGGGCCGGATGCTCCTTCGTCAAGGAGAGCGCCATGTACGCGGTGGACCGGCCGTTCGACGTGGTGGTCACCACCAACTCCGGATACCCCCTGGACCAGAACCTCTACCAGACCGTCAAGGGCATGAGCGCCGCCGCGCAGATCGTGCGCCAGGGCGGGGCCATCGTCGGCCGCCTCGGAGTGCTCCGACGGCGTGCCCAACCACGGCAACTACGCCAAGATCCTGCGCATGCGCGAAACCCCGCAGGAACTCCTGGCGATGATCGAGGATCCGGCCTTCAGCATGTTCGACCAGTGGCAGGTCCAGGTGCAGGCCATCATCCAGCTCAAGGCCGACTGCTACCTCTACTCGACCCTGGATGACGCCACGGTGGCCCAGGCCAAGTTCACCCCGCTGCCCGACCTGGAGCGGAGCCTCGGCGGGCTGATCGAGCGCTACGGCCCGGCCGTGGCCGTGCTGCCCTACGGGCCCCTGACCATCCCCTACGTGAGATAGCGGCGCCCCGTTTGCGCTCCGGAACGCCTCCCCCGGCCCCGCGCCTGAGGCTGCGGACCAGCCGCCTGGCCCTGGCGATGGGCGTCCTGCTCATCCTGCTGGTGCTGGGGGCCGCCGCGGCCTCCAGCGAGATCCTGCGCCGGCAGGAGACCGACGTGTGGAAAAGGCAGCTGGCCAGCCATTCGCTCATCATCGCCGACCACGCCTTCCAGAACATGACCACCGCCTACCTGGTGCTGGACGGCATCGCCGAGCGGGTCCGCGCCGCCGGGATCGAGGATCCCGCCGAACTGGCCCGGCGCCTGGGCGGGGCCGAAACCCACCAGATGCTCCGGGACCAGATCCAGAACCTGCCCCAGGTGGACGTGGCCAGCATCGTCTCCGACCGGGGCGACGTCATCAGCTTCAGCCGCGGCTACCCGGTCCCGCCCATCAACCTGGCCGACCGCGACTACTTCCAGGCCCACCTGAAGGACCCCAGCCTGGGCGATTTCATCAGCGCGCCGGTGCGCAACAAGGGCAACGGCAAGTGGGTGTTCTACATCAGCCGACGGCTCAGGGGCTCGCGCGGCCAGTTCCTGGGCCTGGTGCTGGTGGGCCTGTCGGTGGACGTGTTCACCGACTTCTACGAGCGCTTCGGCACCAGCCTGGGCGAGGGGGCTTCGGTGGCGCTCTACCGCGACGACTTCACCGTGCTGACCCGCTGGCCGCGCGAGGAGAGCCTGATCGGCCAGCGCAACCTGACCGGGTCCACCTACCGCGTCGTCGGCAAGGAGGGCCGGCGCGAGGGGGTGGTCTACACCGACGACCCCAGGCAGTCCTCCGAAGGCCGCCCCGAGGCCCGGCTGGGCGCGGTGCGGGTGGTGGAGCGCTTCCCGCTGATCGTCAACCTCACCGTCACCGAGGACTTCTTCCTGGCCAACTGGCGCCACTCGGTGAAAGTGATCGCGGCCATGGCCGGCGCCAGCGCCCTCCTGCTCATGGCGGCCATGGCGGTGCTGGTGCGGGCGATCCGGCGCCGGGAGTCCGACCTGGCCGCCACCCTGGAGCTCAAGCGCCAGGCCGAAGCGGCCAACGCCGCCAAGTCCGCCTTCCTGGCCACCATGAGCCACGAGATTCGCACCCCCATGAACGGCGTGCTGGGGATGTCCGAGCTGCTGCTCCACACCCGCCTCGACCCCGAGCAGCGCGAATACGTGCAGACCGTGCTCAGCTCCGGGCGCCAGCTCATGGCCATCATCGACGAGGTGCTGGACTTCTCCAAGATCGAGGCGGGCATGATGCGCCTGGAGAGCGTGCCCTTCAGCCCCGGGGCCCTGGTGGCCGACCTGGCCTCCCTCTACGCCGAGAACTGCCGCAGGAAGGGGCTCCGGCTCGACACCGCCGTCGCCCCGGATGTCCCCGGATCGGTCCTGGGCGACCCGGTGCGGCTGCGCCAGGTGGTGTCCAATTTCATCAGCAACGCCATCAAGTTCACGGAAAGCGGCGGCGTGGCGGTGCGGGTGGACTGCCGCTCCGCCGGCGCCGGGCAGGCCCGGCTGCGCTTCGCGGTGCGCGACACCGGCATCGGCATCAGCCCGGCCGACCGGGATAAGCTGTTCGCGCCCTTCACCCAGGCCGACGGCACCATCACCCGCCGCTACGGCGGCACCGGGCTGGGGCTGGCCATCAGCCGCAGCCTGGTGGAGCTCATGGGCGGGCAGATCGGCGTGGAGAGCCGGCCCGGCGCGGGTTCGGAGTTCTCCATCGAGGCCGGCTTCCCCCTGGCCGAGGCCGCTCCGGAGGTCCCGGAGGCCCAGGAGGCTCCCGGGGCTGGCCCGACCCGGTCCATCCACGTGCTGCTGGCGGAGGACAACGTGGTGAACCAGAAGCTGGCCGGCACCCTGCTGACCCGGCTGGGCTGCACGTTCGAATTGGCCGGCGACGGCATCGAAGCCGAGGCCGCTGCGGCCCGGGGCCGCTTCGACCTGGTGCTCATGGACTGCATGATGCCGGATATGGACGGCTTCGAAGCTACCCGGCGCATCCGCCGGCGGGAGGCGGAACTGTCCCTGGCCCGCCTGCCCATCGTCGCCCTCACCGCCAACGCCACCAGCGACGACGTGGCCCGGTGCATGGAGGCGGGCATGGACGACTTCCTGAGCAAGCCCTATTCCACCCGGGCGCTGCGCGAAAAGCTGGCCAAATGGTCGGATCCGGACCGCGTTTTGACCTAGAATTTGAGCATGAGACTGAATCCATGGAAAAAAAGTGCCTACCCATGAATAAAAATTGAATTAACAAAAACAGCCTTCCATAATGGATCATCAGCGGATCTTGGCTTGGTCCCGAGCGAGGTACCTGCCGGCAGGCGGCGCGAAGGATTTCTCAACAAGTTCACGGCCGGGGCGGCATGGGCGGCTTCAGCCGATCGAGGTGCACCATGAAATTGAACGTTGTGGGCAAAAGCGTCCAGCGCCTGGACGCAGTCGAAAAGGTCACCGGCAGGGCCCGCTACTCCGAGGACTTCTTCGAGCGGGACATGCTGGTGGGCAAGGTCCTGCGCAGCCCGCACGCCCATGCCCTGGTCAAGCGCATCGACGCCGGCAAGGCCCTGGCCCTGCCCGGGGTCGAGGCGGTGCTCACCGCCAGGGACCTGCCCGCGATCAAGTTCCCCACGGCCGGGCACCCCTGGTCGCTGGACGTGGCCCACCGGGACGTGGCCGACCGCCTGATCCTCACCGACAAGGCCCGGTTCGTGGGCGACGCGGTGGCGGCGGTGGTGGCGGTCGACCTGCTCACCGCGGAAAAGGCGCTGCACCTGATCGAGGTGGAATACGAGGTGCTGCCCTTCGTGCTGACCCCCGAGGACGCCATGAAGGAAGGCGCCCCGGTGCTGCACGCCGAGCGGCCCGACAACATCGTCAGCTCCTTCGGCACCCAGTACGGCGACATCGAGGCGGAGATGGCCTCGGCCGAGCGGGTGTTCGAAGGCGAATACGAGACCAGCATCGTCCAGCACTGCCACCTGGAGAACCAGACCGCCTTCGCCTTCGTCGACACGCACGGGCGCATCGTCATCAACTCCTCCACCCAGATCCCGCACATCGTCCGGCGCATCGTGGCGCAGGCGCTCGGGCTGCGCTGGGGCAAGGTGCAGGTGATCAAGCCGTACATCGGCGGCGGGTTCGGCGCCAAGCAGGACGTGGTGATCGAGCCGCTGGTGGCGGCCATGAGCCTGGCCGTGCACGGCCGGCCGGTGCGCCTCACCTTCACCCGCGAAGAGGTCTTCATCGACTCCCGCACCCGCCACGCCATGAAGATCCACCTGCGCATCGCCGCCTCGAACTCGGGCAAGCTGCACGGCATCGAGGTCAAGCTCCTGAGCAACACCGGCGCCTACGCCTCCCACGGCCACTCCATCGCCATGTCGTCGGGTTCCAAGTTCCGGCCCCTTTACCATTTCCGCAGCTTCAAGTTCGAGCCGAAGACCGTCTACACCAACCTGCCGGTGGCCGGCGCCATGCGCGGCTACGGCGTGCCCCAGATGTTCTTCGCCCTGGAGAGCCTGCTGGAGGACATCGCCCGGGAGCTGAAGCTCGACCCCATCGAGTTCCGGCGGATGAACCTGATCTCCGAAGGCCACCAGGACCCCCTCACGAAGAACGTGGTGCGCTCCTTCGGCATCCCCCAGTGCATCGAGAAGGGCAAGGCCCTGATCAGGTGGGACGAAAAGAAGAAGGAGTACGCCGGCCAGACCGGCCACCTGAGGCGCGGCCTGGGCATGGCCTGCTTCAGCTACGCCTCCGGCACCCACCCGGTGGGCCTGGAACTCGCCGGCGCCCGCATCGTCATGCACCAGGACGGCTCCGTCACGCTCCAGGTCGGGGCGACGGAGATCGGCCAGGGCATCGGACACCGTGTTCGCCCAGATCACCGCCGAGGTGCTGGGCCTCCCCCTGGACATGGTCAACGTGGTCACCGTGCAGGACACCGACATCACCCCCTTCGACACCGGCGCCTACGCCTCCCGGCAGACCTTCATCACCGGCATCGCCGTGCGCAAGGCCGCGCTGGAGGCGCGGGACCAGGTGCTGGCCATCGCCGCGCGCAAGTGCGGCCTGGCCCCGGAAGAGCTCGACATCCGCGATTGCCGGATCGTCGAGAAGGCCCTGGGCCGGCCCCTGTGCTCCCTGGAAGACATCGCCATGGACTCCTACTACGACCGGATCTACGCCGACCCCATCAAGAGCGACGTCTCGGCCAACGTGCGGATCAACGCCATGTCCTACGGGGTCACCTTCATGGCGGTCGAAGTGGACACCCAGACCGGCAAGATCGAGGTGCTCGAACTCTACAACGTGCATGACTCCGGAGTGATCATCAACCCCAAGCTGGCCGAGGGCCAGGTGCACGGCGGCGTCAGCATGGCCCTGGGCGCGGCGCTGCTGGAGCAGATGCTGTTCGACCCGGGCACCGGCAAGCCGCTCAACAACAACCTGCTCGACTACAAGCTGCCGACCATCCTGGACACCCCGAAGATCAACGCCGCCTTCGTGGAGACGCACGACGCCGCCGGGATCCTTCGGGTCCAAGTCGCTGGGCGAATGCCCGGTGATCTCGCCCGCCCCGGCCCTGCGCAACGCCGTGCTGGACGCCACCGGCGTGGCCTTCCACAAGATCCCCCTGTATCCCCAGGTCGTGTTCGAGAAATTCAAGGAAATGGGACTGACGAGCGAGAGGAGCGAGAAAGATGTTCAACATCTCAGTTCTGCAAGAGCCTGAAACGCTTGAAGCCGCGGTGGAAATGCTGCACGCCAACGCCGGCCTGCGGATCGTCGCCGGCGGCACCGATGTGCTGATCCGCATGCAGCACGGCGGCGAGGGCTGGTCCCAGCTGCTGAGCCTGCGCAACATCAAGGCGCTGGAAAGCATCAGCATGCGCGACGACGGCACCATCGTGGTCGGCGCCACCGCGCCCTTCAGCAGGATCTTCAGCGACCCGATCATCCGCAGGCACCTGCCGAGCCTGGCCGAGGCCGCGGTCTCCATGGGCGGGCCGCAGATCCGCAACGTCGCCACCATCGGCGGCAACATCTGCAACGGCGCCGTTTCGGGCGACAGCGCCTCCACCCTGTTCGCCCTGGACGCCCTGCTCAGGCTGGAAAGCGTCGAGGGCGAGCGGATCATCCCGATCCACGAGTTCTACGCCGGGCCCGGCAAGGTGCACCTGAGGCCGGGCGAACTGCTCACCGCCATCCTCATCCCCCGCTCCAGCTACCAGGGCACCGGCGGCCACTACATCAAGTTCGCCATGCGCAAGGCCATGGACATCGCCACCCTGGGCGTCTCGGTGATCTGCCGGGTCAAGGACGGCGTCTTCGAGGACCTGCGCATCGGCCTGGGCGTCGCCGCCCCCGTGCCGATCCGCTGCGCCGAGGCCGAAGCCTACGGCAAGGGGCGCCCGGTCACCGTGGCCACCTGCATGGAGATCGGCAAGCTGGCGGTGAAGGCCACCAAGGCCCGGACCTCCTGGCGCGCATCCAAGGACTACCGGGAGCACCTGGTTGAAGTGCTGACTGAACGGGCCGTGCTGGAATCGGCCAAGCGCGCGGGAGGAAGCCATGCTTAACAGCAACGTCGCAGGCGTCGAGACCTTGAGGAAGCTCGCCTTCACCGTCAACGGCAAGGCCGTCGAATTCGCCGTGGACATCCGCGAGACCCTGCTGGACGTGCTGCGCAACCGCCTGCAGTTCACCGGCGTCAAGCAGGGCTGCGCCGTGGGCGAGTGCGGCGCCTGCACGGTGCTGGTGGACGGCACGCCGGTCAACTCCTGCATCTACCTGGCGATGTGGGCCAACGGCAAGACCGTCACCACCATCGAGGGCATCGAGAAGGACGGGGAACTGTCCGAAGTGCAGCATGGCGTTCGTCGAGGAGGGGGCGATCCAGTGCGGCTTCTGCACCCCGGGCCTGGTGCTTTCCACCACCGCCCTGCTGGACAGCGGGCGCACGTTCACCGAGGCCGAGATCCGGCGCGAACTCTCGGGGCACCTTTGCCGGTGCACGGGGTATCAGAAGATCTTTGATGCCGCGGAAAAGGTCTTGAAAAAGTAGGGTGCTTTTTCATCCCAACAAGGTCGGTACAAGACATCTATCCTTTTCTCAGCGTTCCTCAGCGAGATCTCTGCGACTCCGCGTTTCAATTGGATCACTCATGCTGTAGCGCATCGCCCCTTCGCGCCGTCAGATCAAAGATCCAATTGAAACGCGGAGTCGCAGAGATCTCGCTGAGGAACGCTGAGGAAAAATATTCTTGGCTTGCACTGGCGGTATTGCTTTCCATCCCCGGCAGAACCTTCTTCAGCTGTGCCGGCAGGGATGTACGGGAAGAGGGCCATGGCCGGGAATGGGCTAATGGATGACGTCCAATTCTATTCAAAAATAAGATATTTATTTATTTTTCTTACCCACTTGAATGTCGGAAATCGGGGGCAAAATTTCTTGTCCCGAAGGGGTTTCTAAATTGAAATAGACAAAAAAATTTTGTCCATTCTTCATATTTTTCAATCTATGAGAATGCATCTCATTTTTAATTTGAAATCATCGAAGTCGGGTCAAACAGGCCCAACTGGGCTGGAATGATGCCCGGTAAGTGGGTTTCAGGAGAGAACAGCCGAGCCCCGGGGCTCAAGGCGAACCGCCTGCTTTGGATCGGTTGCTTAGATGACAATTTCATCGCTTTATTTTGGTTTAGCATTGGAATATTTAAGTACCGATGATATCATTGAAAAAACAGATTTTATTTAAATTCATTTGAAATCAAAGAAACTATCGATCGGTATCCTTTTCGGTTATGGCGTACCGCACTGTTCGGGATAAGGCTCGGGCCTGACCGGTCCTCTCCCGCTCTTCCTTCCCGGTAGTCCATAAGCTTGTTTACCGGGCTTTCTGGGATGATCCAAGGCGGGTATCAGGCCGCCGGCGAAGGGTCAAAGGGATAGAGTATTCAATGAGAACAACATAAAAAAGAAGGCCCCGGAACCGGGGCCTCCATGCGCTCGGGTCGGGCCCGGGATTCATCCCCCGTGCATCTTGTAGAAGTACCATCCGGCCAGGACGAACCCGACGCCGATCACCAGCGTCCGCACGGTGCGCCGGCCCACCCGGTGCGCCATGTGCGAGCCGAACAGGCCGCCCAGGCCGGCGGTGAGGGCCATCATCAGCACCATCCACCAGACGATGAAGTGGGAATGGAAGAGGTATTCCCAGGCGATGAAGGACACGATGGCCACGCCGTTGATCGAGAGCGCCAGGAAGTTCTTCAGCCCGTTCATCTGGTGGATGTCCTTGAGCCCCAGCAGGCTCAGCGCGGCCAGCATGAGGATGCCGATGCCGGCGCCGAAGTAGCCGCCGTAGACCCCCACCAGGAACTGGAAGGCGATGGCGCCGGCCCACCAGCCGGCGGTGCGTTCGTGGCCGTGCACGTTCTGGATGAACTTGCTGATCGGCTCGTTGGCGGCCATGAGCAGGGTGGCGGTGAGGATCAGCCAGGGGATCAGCTTGTCGAACATGGTGTTCGGCGTCGCCAGCATGAGGATGGCGCCGGCCAGGGCGCCGAAGATCGAGGGCGGCACCAGGCGCATGGCGAAGGCGCGGGTCCCGGCCAGGTCTTCCCGGTGGCCGTAGAAGCCGCCGATCGAACCGGGCCAGAGGGCCAGGGTGCTGGTGACGTTGGCCTGCTGGCCGGTCAGCCCGACTCCCAGGAGGGCCGGGAAACTCACCAGGGTGCCGCCGCCGGCGATGGAGTTGATGGCCCCCGCGGTGAAGGAGGCCGCCATGATGGTTGCTGCATGCAATATGTTCATCGTTCTTCGAGATTATCCGGAGCGTTCGCGCCGGAACAGGGAATCCTGTCTGAAATAATCGATTAATAGAAATTTTATCAACCCGCAACCCTTTCTGGGGCGGGAATTTATTAGAAGGATCGGTATACTTGAAGCGAAGAGCCCCGGGCTCGCCCAGAACGGAACGTCTAGATCGATTTTTCACTCGCTTGAGAGGCCGTAGACTTATGTTCACGCTACCGATCAACGGCAAGGAATACGCAACCGACCAGGACATGAACCTCCTGGACTTCCTCCGGGACGAGCTGCGGCTCACCTCGGTCAAGGACGGATGCTCCGAGGGGGCCTGCGGCGCCTGCATGGTCCTGGTGGACGGCAAGGCCAGCCGGGCCTGCCTGTTCACCACCGCCAAGCTGGCCGGGCGCAAGGTCACCACCCTGGAGGGGCTGTCGCAGCGCGAGCACGACGTCTACTCGTGGACGTTCGCCAACGCCGGCGCGGTCCAGTGCGGCTTCTGCATCCCCGGCATGGTGATCAGCGCCAAGGGGCTGCTGGACGCCAACCCGGACCCGCAGCCGGCCGACGTGAAGAAGGCGCTCAACGGCAACATCTGCCGCTGCACCGGCTACGCCAAGATCGAGCAGGCCGTGCTGCGCGCCGCCAAGGTGCTGCGCGAAGACCTGCCGGTGCCGGTCCCCGCGCCCGGATCCTACGGGGTCGGCGACCGCATGCCGCGCCCGGACGCCCGGGGCAAGGTGCTGGGCACCGGCGAATACGTGAACGACATGTTCGTGCCCGGCATGCTCCACGGCGCGGCGCTGCGCGCGCCCAAGCCGCGGGTGCGGGTGCTGGCCATCGACACCTCCGAGGCCGAGGCCATGCCCGGCGTGGTGCTGGTGCTCACGGCCGGGGACGTGCCCGGCGAGCGCTTCCAGGGCCACATCGTGCACGACTGGCCGGCCATGATCGCCGTGGGCGAGGAGACCCGGTACGTGGGCGACGCCCTGGCCCTGGTGGCCGCCGGGACCCGCGACCAGGCCAAGGCGGCCGCGGCCAGGATCCGGCTGGAGTACCGAGGAGCTGCCGCCCCTGACCACGCCCGAGGCGGCGCTGCGCGAAGACGCGCCCAGGCTGCATCCCAAGGGCAACCTGCTGGCCCGCACCGTGCTCTCCCGGGGCGACGCGGACGCGGCCATCGCCGCCGCGCCCTTCGTCTCCCACCACGTCTACAGCACTCCGCCCACCGAGCACGCCTTCCTGGAGCCGGAAAGCGCGCTGGCGGTGCCCGAAGCGGACGGCACCCTGACGGTCTACACCGGCACCCAGAGCATCTATGACGACCACCACGGCATCGTCGGGGTGCTGGGGGTGCCCAAGGACCAGGTGAAGGTGGTCAGCAAGCTGGTCGGCGGCGGCTTCGGCGGCAAGGAGGACCTCTCGGTCCAGCACCACGCGGCCCTGCTGGCCTGGATCGCCAAGGTCCCGGTCAAGCTCACCCTGGACCGCCAGGAGAGCATCCGGGTGCACCCCAAGCGCCACGCCATGGAGATGGACTTCACCGTGGCCTGTGACGCCCAGGGCCGGCTCACCGCCATGAAGGCGAGCCTGCTGTCGGACACCGGCGCCTACGCCTCCCTGGGCGGCCCGGTGCTGCAGCGCGCCTGCACCCACGCGGCCGGCCCCTACAGGATCGCCAACGTCTCCATCCTGGGCCGGGCGGTCTACACCAACAACCCGCCGGCGGGGGCCTTCCGCGGCTTCGGGGTGACCCAGTCCTGCTTCGGGATGGAATGCTGCCTGAACGACCTGGCGGCCCAGGTGGGCCTCTCCCCCTGGGAGTTCCGCTTCCGCAACGCCGTCGAGGCCGGGGACGTGCTGCCCAACGGCCAGATCGCCGATCCCGACACCGCCCTCAAGGAGACCCTGCTCGCGGTGAAGGACGTGTTCGAAAGCCGGCCCGACGCGGGCATCGCCTGCTGCATGAAGAACGCCGGCATCGGCGTGGGCCTGTCCGACGTGGGCCGGGTGAAGCTCAAGGTGGAGCACGGCAAGGTCGGGGTCTACACCAGCGCGGCCTGCATCGGCCAGGGCCTGGCCTCGGTCCTGGTGCAGTTCGTGTCGGAGACCGCCGGCATCCCCTGGGAGCTGATCGAAGTGGCGCGGCCCGACACCGCCACGACCCCCGACGGCGGCACCACCACCGCCTCCCGGCAGACCGTGTTCAACGGCGAAGCCGCGCGGCTGGCGGCGCTGGACCTGGCGCACGACCTGGAGACCATGGCGTTCGCGGCCCTGGAAGGGCGCGAATACTACGCCGAATACTCCGGCGTCACCGATCCCTTCGGTTCGGACAAGCCCAACCCGGTGAGCCACGTGGCGTACTCCTACGCCACCCAGGTGGTGCTGCTGGACCCGGCCGGCAGGATCGAGCAGGTCATCGCCGCCCACGACGTGGGCCGGGCCGTGAACCCCACCAACGTGGAGGCGCAGATCGAGGGCGGCGTGGTCATGGGGCTGGGCTACGCCCTGACCGAGGACTACCCGCTGAAGGACGGCGAGCCGCTGGCCAAGTACGGGACGCTGGGCCTGTGGCGCGCCACCCAGGTGCCCCCCGTCACCAGCATCCTGGTGAAGTCCAGGCCGAGCGGCGTAGCCTTCGGCGCCAAGGGCGTGGGCGAGATCACCACGATCCCCACCGCGCCCGCCGTCGCCGGGGCGTACTTCCGCCGGGACGGGGTGTTCCGCACCCGGCTGCCGCTTCCCGGGACCCCCTACAGCCGCAAGAAGTGAGGGTCGGGCATGGGCATTGAACTGGTCAAGGCGATCTGCGAAAGCCGCGCGGGCATGGCCCTGGCGACCATCATCGACGTGAAGGGCTCCTCCCCCCGGCACCCCGGGAGCAAGATGCTGGTGGGCGAGGCGGGCGTCATGGGCACCGTCGGCGGCGGCAAGGGCGAGGCCCGGGCGCTGGAGGCCTGCCGGCAGTGCCTCGCCGGCGGCGCCAGCGCCCTGCTCCAGGTGCAGATGACGGGCGACGACATCACCGGCGCGGACATGGTCTGCGGCGGCACCAGCACCATGCTGATCGAGCTGCTGGAGGACCGCGCCCCCTACCGCGCCGCGCTGGAGCGGCTGGCGCGGGGCGAGCGGGTGGTGTTCGCCAAGCGCATCCAGGGCACGGCCCCCGGCCCCGCGCGGGTGTCGGTGACCCTGGAGGAGCGGGACGGCGGGGCCCGGTTCGACCCGGAGGCGGGGATCTTCCACGACCCGGTCGATCCGGAGGAGAAGCTGGTGCTCCTGGGCGGCGGCCACGTGGCCCGGGCGGTGGCCCGACTCGCCCCCGCCCTCGGATTCGCGGTCACCGTGGTGGACGACCGGCCCGAGTTCCTCGCCCCGGGGCGCTTCCCCGGGGAGGTGCGCACCGTGACGGCCGGCTTCGAGCAGGCGGTGGCCGAGTACCCGTTCGACGCCGCGACCTACGCCGTGATCCTCACCCGCGGCCACCAGTCCGACCTGGCCTGCGTGCGCGCCGTGCTCAAGCGCCCGTACCGCTACGCCGGCTTCATGGGCAGCGCGCGCAAGGCCCGCCTGATCATCGACCAGGTGCTCCAGGAGGGCTTCGACCCGGCCAAGGTGGCCGGGCTCTGGGCGCCCATCGGCCTGGACATCGGCGCGGAGACGCCCGAGGAGCTGGCGCTGGCGATCCTGGCCGAACTGGTGGCGGTGCGCCGCAACGCCGGCACCCTGCCGGGCCTGCGCCGCGCGCTCGACGGGCGCCGGGCCTGAGACGCCGATGAACCTGGCCGGCCGGCTCCTGTCGCTCCTGGCCGACCCTTCCGGCGCCGTGATCGCCCTGGTGGGCGCCGGCGGCAAGACCAGCGCGCTGTTCGGGCTGGCCGGGGAACTGGCCGGGGGCTGCCCGTCGGGCGCGCTCATGACCACGACCACCCACCTGTTCGATCCCCGCCTGGAACCGGGGCGGCCTTACGACGAGCTGGTGCTGGATCCATCCCTCGGCGCGCCCGGGGGGCCCGAACCCTGGGACCCGGGCCCGCGGCCGGGGCCGGGCCGGCGCGTCCTGCTCGCGGCCCGGGCGCTGCCGGGCGAGGGCAAGCTCCAGGGCGTCCACCCCTCGCGCGTCGCCGGGCTGCGCCGGGCCTGGGACTACGTCCTGGTCGAGGCGGACGGCGCCAGGCGGCTCCCCGTCAAGGCCCCGGCGGAGCACGAGCCGGTGGTGCCGCCCGGGGCCGACCTGGTCCTGGGGCTGGTCGGCCTGGCCTGCCTGGGCCGGCCCATGGACGAAAGGACCGTGCACCGGCCGGGGCTGTTCGCCGAGGCGACCGGATGCGCCCCGGGGGAGCCGATCGGGCCGGAGCACATCGCGGCCCTCACCCGGTCGCCCCGGGGACTGTTCAAGGGCGCCCCCGCCGGGGCCGCAAGGGTGCTGGTGCTGAACCAGGCCGACCGGTGCCGGACCGCGCCGGAAGCCCTGCTCAAAATGCTGGAAGCCCGCGGCCCGGTGGCCGCCGACCTGGTCCTGGTCTGCTGCCTGCGCGAGCCCGATCCGGCCGCGCGGGTCCTGGCATCGGCCCAAACGCAGTAGAGTGGAGACGGAGATACCCCGACATGGGCCTGGTCAGCGGAGAACTCGTGGTGGTGCGCGGCGCCGGCGATCTGGCCACCGGCGTCATCGTGCGCCTGGTGCGGGCCGGGTTCCGGGTGGCGGCGCTGGAGACCGCCCAGCCCAGCGCCATCCGGCGCACGGTGTGCCTTTCCGAGGCGATGTACGAGGGACGGGCCGAAGTGGAGGGGGTCCGGGCCGTGCGGGCCGGTTCGGCCGACGAGCTCAAGGCCATGCTGGAGCGCCCCGGACCGGTGCCGCTGCTGGAGGATCCCGGATGCGCCGTGCTGCCGCTGCTGCGGCCCCTGGCCCTGGTGGACGCCATCATCGCCAAGCGCAACCTCGGCACCCGCATCGGCATGGCCGAGGTGGTGGTGGCGCTCGGCCCGGGCTTCGAGGCCGGGGTGGACGCCGACGCGGTGGTGGAGACCAACCGCGGCCACGACCTGGGACGCGTGCTGCGCTCGGGCCGGGCCGAGCCGGACACCGGCGAGCCGGGCCTGGTGGCCGGGGTGGGCCGGGAGCGGGTCGTGCACGCGCCGGCCGCGGGGGTGGTGGCCAACCTGAAGCGCATCGGCGACCTGGTCCAGGCCGGGGAGCCCATCCTGGCCCTCATCAACGCCGAGGGGCGGGTCACGGTGCCGGCCGGGGTCGGCGGCGTGCTGCGCGGCCTGATCCGGCCAGGCTACCAGGCCCATGCCGGCCTGAAGGTGGCCGACGTGGATCCCAGGGGCCGCCGGGAACACTGTTTCACCATCTCGGACAAGGCCATGGCCATCGCCGGCGGCGTGGTCGAGGCGGTGCTCATGCTGGGAGGTCGCCGATGATCTACCTGGACAACGCAGCCACCAGCCACCCCAAGGCGCCCGGCGTGGCCGAGGCCATGGCGCGCGCCATGCTGGAGGCGGGCGGCAACCCGGGGCGCTCCAGCCATTCGCTCGCGCGGGAGGCCAGCCGGGTCGTCTTCCAGGCCCGGGAAGCCTGCGCCTCCCTGTTCGGCCAGCGCGACGCGCGCCGGCTGGTCTTCACCAAGAACGCCACCGAGGCGCTCAACCTGGCGATCCTGGGCCGGGTGCCTTCCGGCGGCTGCGTGGCGGTCAGCTCCCTGGAGCACAACTCGGTCATGCGGCCCCTGCGCTACCTGGAGGCGGCGCGCTGGGTGCGGCTGCTCATGGTTCCCTTCGACGCCAGCGGAAGGCCCGACGCGGGCACCCTGCGCTCGGTCCTGCGCGAGCGCCCCGACCTGATGGTGCTCACCGCGGCCTGCAACGTCACCGGCTGCCTGCCCGACGTGGGCGACATCGCCGAGCGCTGCCGGGCCGCCGGAGTGCCCCTGTGCCTCGACGCGGCGCAGGCCGCCGGGCACCTGCCGCTGGCGGGCCTGGACGTGCCGCTGATCTGCTTCACCGGGCACAAGGGGCTGCTGGGGCCCACCGGCACCGGCGGGCTGGTGGCGCAGGACGGGTTCGAGCCCGCGCCGCTGGTGCGCGGCGGCACCGGCAGCGCCTCGGAAAGCGAAACCCAGCCGGATTTCATGCCGGACCGCCTGGAGGCGGGCACGGCCAACGTGGTCGGGCTGGCCGGGCTGCTGGCCTCGGCGCAGTGGCTGGCGGGCGAAGGGATCGAGCGGATCCGGGCCCGGGAGGCGGCGCTCACCGACCGCCTGCTGCGCGGGCTGCTGGCGCTGCCCGGGGTGGCCGCGCCGGGGCCGCCGCCCGGAACCCCGCGCGGGCCGGTGGTCTCCATCACCGTCGAGGGCCGCGACCTGGGCGAGCTGGCGCTGGAACTGGACCGGCGCGACATCGCCACCCGGGTCGGGCTGCAGTGCGCGCCGCGCGCCCACAAGAGCATCGGCACCTTCCCAGGCGGCACCCTGCGCTTCTCCCCGGGCTGCTTCACCACCGGGGCGGAGATCGACGCGGCGCTGGCGGTCATGGAGAGCCTGCTCACATGAGCGAAGCGCCCGCCCTGACCCAGTTCACCCGGTTCTCCGGCTGCGGCGCCAAGCTCGGCCCCGGCGTGCTGGACGCGGCCCTATGCGGCCTGGTCCAGCCCGCCTACCCGGACCTGCTGGCCGACTTCTCGGGGGCCGAGGACGCCGGCCTGTTCCGCCTGGGCCCGGACCTGGCGCTGGTGCAGACGGTGGATTTCTTCCCGCCGATCGTGGACGACCCCGGCCTCTTCGGCCGCATCGCCGCGGCCAACGCCCTGTCCGACCTGTACGCCATGAACGCCCGCCCCATCACCGCCCTGGCCCTGGTCTGCCACCCCCTGGGCACCCTCGGCATCGAGCCGCTCAAGGCCATGCTGGCGGGCGGCCTGGAAGCGCTGGTCGAGGCCGGCTGCGCCCTCCTGGGCGGGCACAGCGTGGAAGACCCCGAACCCAAGCTGGGCTACGCCGTCACCGGCCTGGTGGACCCGGCCAGGGCCTGGCGCAACAACACCCTGCGGCCGGGCGCCAGCCTCATCCTGACCAAGCGGATCGGCACCGGGCTGGTGAACATGGCCGTGCGCGCCGCCTGCGCCTCGCCCGAGGCGCAGGCGGCCTCCCACCTGTCCATGGCCACCCTGAACCGGGTGGCGGCGCGGGTGCTGGGGGACTTCCCGGTCATGGCCTGCACCGACGTCACCGGCTTCGGGCTGGCCGGCCACGCCGCCGAGATGGTCGCGGGCGCCCCCTGCGGCCTGAGCCTGCACTACCGGGACCTGCCGCTGCTGCCGGACGTGCTGGACTACGCGGCGATGGGCCTGGTGCCCGAAGGGGCGCGGCGCAACCGGGCCGGGCGCCTGCGCTGCATCCGCAACGGGGCCGCGGTGCCGGCCATCGCCCTGGACGTCCTTTTCGACCCGCAGACCTCCGGCGGCCTGCTGGCGGCGCTGCCCGAAGGCGAAGCGCAGGCGGCCCTGGCCGCCCTGCGCGCCGCCGGGGTGGACGCCTGCATCGTGGGCGCCAGCGGCGGCCCCGGCGACACCCTGGAGGTCATCTTCTAGTGGACCTGATCGCGACCTTCCCCTCCAGCCAGGCGGCGCTGCTCGCCGAGCAGACCCTCAAGGGCGCCGGCATCGAAGTGGAGCTGATCCCGGTGCCGCGCCAGATCCGCAGCGACTGCGGGTTCTGCCTCCTGGCCGGGGAGGATGCGGCGCCGGCGCTCCGTTCCTGCGGCGCGCGGGACCTGTGGCGGGTCGCCGAAAGCCGCCACGCTTCCAGAAAGGTGAAGAACTATGAGCGATATCCGTAGAACCCTGGACGCCCGCGGCCAGGCCTGCCCCCTGCCGGTCATCCTCACCCGCAAGGCCCTGTCCGAGGGCGGCTTCGACCTCCTGGAGGTGTCGGTGGACGATCCGTCGTCCCGGGAGAACGTGGTCCGGTTCGCCGAATACGCCAACTGCGCGGTGGAATCGGTGGTGGAGGACGGGCCGGTGAGCCGCATCCTCATCCGGCCGGACGCCCTTTCGCCCAAGGCCGAGGCCCGGGTGTTCGCCGCCTCGGCGCCCGCCCCCGCCTCACCCGGCGCCGCCGCCCCCGCCACCGTGCTGATCGCCTCGGCCGGCATCGGGCGCGGCGACGAGCAGCTGGCGGCCCTGCTCATGCGCGGCTTCCTCTACAGCCTCACCGAAGGCGAGACCCTGCCCGCGCGGATCATCCTCATGAACGGCGGCGTGCGGCTGGCGGTGGACGGCTCCGATTCCCTGGTCAACCTGCGCCGCCTGGCGGACCAGGGGGTGGAGGTGCTGGCCTGCGGTACCTGCCTGGAGTTCTACGAGCTCAAGGATTCCCTGGCGGTGGGGCGGGTCACCAACATGTACGAGATCGCCGGCCTCCTGCTCCAGGGCGGCGTCGTCAGCCTTTGACGGCCGCCGCCACCAGCGCGGCCAGCACCCCCGGCTTCTGTTCGGCCAGGGAGTAGGCCACCCGGAGCATGGGCTTGCCCACCTTGAGCACCCGGGTGAGGTCGATGGGAGTGGCCGAAAGCACCAGGTCGCAGGGGGTGGCCTCGATGGTGGCCTGGAGGTCGGCGACCTGGTCGGCGCCGTAGCCCATGGCCGGCAGGATGCCCCGGGCGTTGGGGTACTGCGCGTAGACCCCGGCGATGGAGGCCACGGCGAAGGGGCTCGGGTCGACGATGGCGGCCGCGCCGCAGGCGCGCGCGGCCACCACCCCGGCGCCGATGCTCATGGAGCCGTGGGTGAGGGTGGGGCCGTCCTCGATCACCAGCACCCTCTTGCCGGCCACCTGGGCGCCCCGCTCGCAGGTCACCGGGGAGTCGGCGCGCAGCACCGCGGCCTTCGGGTTCAGCCGGGCGGCGTTGGCCTCGATCGAGGCGATGTCGGAGTCCAGGGCCGAATCGCACTTGTTGATGATGATGACGTCGGCCCGGCGGAAATTGGCTTCGCCGGGGTGGTAGCGCACCTCGTGGCCGGCCCGGAGCGGGTCCGCCAGGCAGATGTGCAGGTCGCAGGCGTAGAAGGGCAGGTCGTTGTTGCCGCCGTCCCACAGGATCACCTCGGCCTCCGCCTGCGCCGCCTCGAGGATCCGCCCGTAGTCGACCCCGGCGTAGACCACGAAGCCGTTTTCGATGTGGGGCTCGAACTCCTCCCGCTCCTCGATGGTGCAGCGGTGCAGGTCCAGGTCGGCGTAGTCCTGGAAGCGCTGGCAGGCCTGGGCGGCCAGGTCGCCGTACGGCATGGGGTGCCGCACGACCACCGCCTTCTTGCCCAGGCGCTTGAGGATGAGCGAGATGGCGCGGGTGGTCTGGCTCTTGCCGCAGCCGGTGCGCACGGCGGTGACGCCCACCACCGGGATCCGGGCGCGGAGCATGGTCCGGTCCGCGCCCAGCAGCTGGAAGTCCACGCCCCGGGCGACGCAGAGGCTGGCCAGGTGGCCCACGTGGTCGAAGGTCACGTCGGAGTAGGAGAACACCGCCACGTCGGGCCGCTCGCGGCGGATCAGCTCGGGCAGGTCCTGCTCGGGCACGATGGGGATGCCCTCGGGGTAGAGCGCGCCGGCCAGCGCGGCCGGGTAGCGGCGGTCGTCGATGCCGGGGATCTGGGTGGCGGTGAAGGCCACCACCTGGCATTCGGGATCGTCCCGGAAGACCGTGTTGAAGTTGTGGAAATCGCGGCCCGCGGCTCCGAGGATGACGACCCGGCGGGGTGGTTTGGACATGGTGGCACCTCGCGGCCATGGTAGTCCGGGACGGGAAAAAAGTCACTGTGGACGGATGGCGTGCGGGTTTTTTGCAAAAAAGGGGCGCCCCGGGGGCGCCCTTCCCTGGCCGGCCGGGCGGGCTCAGCGCGAGGCGACGTAGGCCTTCAGGCCGTCGTTGGTGGCCTTCATGGCCTTTTCGCCCTTCTTCCAGTTGGCCGGGCAGACCTCGCCGTGCTTTTCCGAGAAGTCCACCGCGTCCAGCACGCGCAGCACCTCCTCGACGTTGCGGCCCAGGCTGTTGTCGTTGACGGTGATGTGCTTCAGGATGCCCTTCTCGTTGACGATGAACAGGCCGCGCAGGGCGATGCCGGCCGGGAGCAGGACGCCGTAGTCGGCGGCGATGGTCTTGTTCAGGTCGGAGACCAGGGGGAAGCTGACGCCCTTGATGCCGCCTTCCTTGCGGTCCTGGCTGGCCCAGGCGAAGTGGCTGAAGTGGGAATCCACCGAGACGCCGATCACCTGGGCGTTGCGCGCCTTGAACTCCTCGATGGCGTCGGAGAAGGCCAGGATCTCGGTCGGGCAGACGAAGGTGAAGTCGAGCGGGTAGAAGAACAGCACCACCTTCTTGCCCGCGAACTGGGAAAGCGTGAAGTCGTTGACGAACTGGCCGTTCACCAAGGCGTTGGCCTTGAAATCAGGTGCGGGCAGGGTTACGAAAGCAGCCATGAGGCCTCCAGGAAGATGGTCCATTGTTCGGAAAATTCAGGCTACCGGCGCGCGCCGCGGGTTGCAAGGTTTTTCATTACCAAATAAGTAATGATTCGGTAAATGGCCTTTGGCCGTAAGCCGCCGGCTTGGCATTTACGGGCGGTCCAACAAAAAGGCACCCCAAAGGGGGTGCCTGTTCTGCTGGGGTCTCGCCAGGATGGGGATTCCGGAACTCCGCTCCTGGGGAAGGGGCTAAGCGATAGGTAGCCCCGAAGGTTGGGTCGTGAAGACGCTGTGTCTACCCAAGGGGAAACATAGGCCGCGGGGGCGGGGTCCACAAGGGGATCCCGGGGTCTTTTTCATGGGCGCGACATCAGGGCGCGCAGGCGGGCCAAGTCCCGGTCGGCCGGGTTGAGCCGGAGGGAGGCATGCAGGTTCTCGTCGGCGCGGGCGATGAGGATCTTGCGCCGCTCTGGCCGGCTCCTCGCCTCCAGCACTTCGCTGAGTCCCTGGAGGGCATGGGCGGCGGCGGAGGGCGGCTGGGATTCCAGGGCCGGCTTGAGCAGGGCCTGGGCGCGGGCGATGCTGTCCATGGCGTCGATCCGGTTGCCCATCTCCCATTCGGCCCGGATCAGCAAGGCCTTGGCGGCGATCTCGCACCGGCTTCCGGCCGGGGGCGGGCCCGGGGGGGCGAACCGGGCCGTCACGGCCTCCACGGTGGGCCGGGGGTCCTGGCCCCGGGCCGCCTCGAGCCGGGCCTTGAGGTTCAGCAGGTCGCCCTGGTAGTCGCGCCAGCGGTCGACGGCGCGGCCCGGGTCCTTCAGGGCTTCGGCGAGGGCGGGGCCGGGGTCCCCGCCCCGCGCGGAATCCGCCTCCGCCTGGAGCCAGTAGAGCACCATGTGGTCCACCCGCAGGTCCAGGCCGCGCGGCTCCCGGGTGCGGGTCCAGTAGAAGCGCAGGGCCTCGTCCAGCACCGGGCGCGGGTCCCGGCCCAGGCCGAGCAGGCGCATGGCGTCCAGGGCGCGGACCTGGAGCCAGTCGGTCTGGGCGTCCTGGTTGCCGGGATCGAGCAGGAGCGCCTGGCCGGCGTCATGCTCCAGGCCGGCCAGGCCGGCCGGGGTCAGGGTGCCGCGCTCCAGGGCGAGGGTGGCCAGGCCCAGGGCGGCGGTGCAGGCGGCGTGGTAGAGGCGCGGCTCGCTCTGGCCCCGGGCCAGCGCCTCCCGGGCCATGTCCAGGGCCTCCTGGCAGCGGGCCCGGGCGCCGTCGGCGTCGCCCGCGTCCAGGCGCTCCCTGGCCAGCCGCGCCAGGCACTGGGAACCCAGGACGGCGGACTCCAGGTGCCAGGGGTTGGCCTGCAGCGCGGCGCGGGCTTCCCGGGCGGCCTGGAGCAGGTTGCCGCGCAGCTGGTCCCCGAGCGCCTCGGCGAACTCCCGGGGGTGGCCGGTCTGCAGCCTGGCCTGCTCGAGGAATCGCCCGGCCAGGGCGGAGGCCTCCCGGGCCTGGGCCGGCTCCGGCCCGCCCTGGAAAGCGGCCTGCGCCGCCAGGGACTGGTGCGTCTCCTGCTCGACCTGGGCCAGCAGGAACGCCGCCTCGGGCGTCTGGAAGCCGGCGGCCCGGGCCCGGTCCAGCTCGGCCCGGGCCGCGGAGATATCGCCCAGCAGGAAATGGGCGCGGCCCAGGGCGAAGGCCGCCGGCCCGACGGCCCATGGCCCGAGCGCGCCGGTGCTGGCCCGCAGGGCCGCCATGCGCTCCCGGGCGCGGGCGTCGGCGGGGCGCAGGTCGTGCACGGGCAGCATGCGCTCGTTGCGGATGCCCTGGTCGAGGTTCCGGGACTCCAGGGCGATGGTCTGGGCCACCTCGCCCTCGCGGATGTGCTGGCGCCGCATGTAGCAGGCCAGGACCGGCGCGGTGGCCGCCAGGCAGGTTCCGGCGCTCAGCGCGGCCAGCAGGCGCCTGCGCCGGCGCGCCCAGCCCAGGAGCCGGTCCTTGAGCCCGAACCCCGGCGCAGGCGCGCCTTCCAGCGCGGCCAGCACGCCCCTGAGCGCCTGCGCGAGATTGGCGGCGGTGGGGTAGCGGTCCTCGGGGGCCGGCTCCAGGCACCGGTACAGGACGGTCTCCAGCGCCGGCGGGATCTCCGGCTCCAGTTCGCGCGGGGAGGGGAACCGGCGTTCGCGCTTCACCCGCAGCATCTCGGCCGTGGTGGTGGTGACGCAGGGCGGCCGGCCCACCAGGGTGAAGTACAGCGTGCTGCCGAGGCCGTAGACGTCGGTGGGCGGCCCCACCAGGGAGCGGTCGCCGCGCACCTGCTCCGGCGCCATGTAGGCGGGGGTGCCGGTGAGGGCGAGGGGCTGGGTCAGGGTCGGGCCGTCCATGGCCATGGCCAGCCCGAAATCGCACAGGTACGGGACCCAGCCGGCGCTCCCGCTCCACTGCAAAAGGATGTTGGAGGGCTTGATGTCCCGGTGGATGAGGTTCAGCCTGGTGGGCGCCGTGGGTGGCGTCCGCCACCACGATCATGATGCGCAGCAGCTCTTCCAGCCGGAGGTCCTGGCAGGCGTCCTCGAGCGTGGGGCCGCGCACCAGCTGCATGGCGATGCGCGGCGTCCCGTTGTCGGCATCCACGTCATAAATTCGACATATGTTTGGGATGTCCAGGCGCGCATGCAGCTGGGCCTCGTGCATGAAGCGGATCATGGCCGCGGGTTCGAGGTGCTTGAGGATCTTCAGGGCCACCGGCCGGGCCAGGATGGTGTCCCAGGCTTCGTGCACGTCGCCCATGGCGCCGTGGCCCAGGAGCGGGCCGATGACGTAGCGCCCCTCCTTGCGACCTTGCGCCTCGAGCCAGGGAGGTTGGGGAAAGGTTTCGGCCACGGCGGGAATCCGGGGAGGCGTTCGATCCCAGGGGGGATGAAAACCCGCCCTGAAAGCAACGCCTGAACACCCGAATGGTAAGCCGTCCGTCGCCGCATGTTATATAATTTTTATTTATGAGCATAAGAGTCAAATTTTCAGTGATTGCATTTAAATAAATAATTAATTTATGCATTCACGCCTAAGGTCAGGCCCGCAAGGCCCGCTCCAGCGCCGCGGGGTCGGTTTCCGGCGGGGCGCAGGCGCGGCCCCGGCACAGGAAGGCCGCGGGCCGCCCGGCGGGCCCCCGGTCCCGGTGCAGGGGCAGGTCCGGGTCGGCCGCCACCAGGGTCAGGGCCAGCGTGGGCCGGTACGGTCGGCGTGCCGCGGCCAGCAGGGCCCGGGTGGCGGGGTCCCGGGGGTCGCCGGTGATCGCCACCGACATCGGCGCCTGCGCCAGGTCCAGCGCCGAGAGCATGCCCAGGAACCCGGTCGGCGCCTGGCGCATGAGCGGCGCGGCGCAGCGCAGGATGCCTTCGGCGCTGTCCCGGAAGCCGGGCCGTTCCAGGTGCCCGTCCAGGCGCAGCAGGGCCCGGGCCGCCAGGGTGTTGCCGGAGGGCAGCGCGCCGTCATAGAAGGGCTTCTGCCGGAACAGCAGGTCCGGGGTGTCCGGGCTGCCGAAAAAGCCCTGGCCGGGATCCTCGAACCGCCCGCGCATGGTGCCGGCCAGTTCCTCCGCCCAGCGCAGCCAGGCCGGGTCGAAGCAGGCTTCGTAGAGATCCACCAGCCCGCAGGCCACCGCGCCGTAGTCCTCCAGGAAGCCGTCGACGGCGCCCCGGCCCTGGCGCCAGCTGCGCAGCAGGGCGCGCCCAGGGCCCATCTCCCGCTTCAGGAAGCCGGCCAGGGCCAGGGCGGCCTCCAGGTAGCGCGCCTCGCCCAGCACCTGGAAGCCGCGGGCGAGGGCGCCCAGGGCCAGGCCGTTCCAGGCGGCGAGCACCTTGTCGTCCTTGCCCGGGCGCACCCGGGCGTCCCGGCGCGCGCGCAGCCGGGCGCGCAGGTCGTCCATGCCCCTGAGATCCGCGTCAGGAGCGGCGAACCGGTGCAGCACGCTGGCGCCGTGCTCGAAGTTGCCCTCGGCGGTGACGCCGTAGGCCCGGCAGAACCGGGCGCCGTCCGCGGCCCCCAGCGCCGCCTCGACCTCGGCCGGGGTGAACACGTAGAACCGGCCTTCGTCCCCCTCGCTGTCGGCGTCCTCGCTGGAGTGGAAGCCGCCGGCCGGGTCGCGCAGGTCGCGCAGCAGGTAGTCCAGGGTCTCCCGGGCGACGGCGGCGTAGCGCGCGCTCGCCGGTGGCCTGGAAGGCGCCCAGGTAGCAGGTGGCCAGCTGGGCGTTGTCGTAGAGCATCTTCTCGAAGTGCGGGACCAGCCACTTCTCGTCCACGCTGTAGCGGGCGAAGCCGCCGCCCAGGTGGTCGAACATGCCGCCTTCGGCCATGGCGTCCAGGGTGCGCTCCGGCCATGGCCCGGTCCGCCGGGCCGCCCCGGCCGCAGGATCAGTTCCACCGCCATGGCCTGGGGGAACTTGGGCGCGGGGCCGAAGCCGCCCCAGCGCGGGTCGAAGTTCCGCGCGCAGCTGCTCCAGCGCCGCCTCGAACAGCTCCGGGCCGGGCAGGGCTCGGTCCCCGGCCGCACCCGGGCCTGCCGGGCGAGGCATCTCCAGCAGCTGTCCGGCATCCACCTCCACCTCGGCGCGCCGCTCGCGCCAGGCCCGGCCGACCCCGTCCAGCACCTGGCCGAAGCCGGGCATGCCGTAGCGGGCCGTGGGCGGGAAGTAGGTGCCGCCGTAGAACGGCTTCAGCTCCGGGGTGAGCCAGACGCTCATGGGCCAGCCGCCGCGGCCGGTGATGGCCTGCACGGCGGCCATGTACAGCTCGTCCAGGTCCGGGCGCTCCTCCCGGTCCACCTTGATGGGCACGAAGTGGGCGTTCAGCATCCGGGCCACCGCCTCGTCCTCGAACGATTCCCGCTCCATGACGTGGCACCAGTGGCAGGCGCTGTAGCCGATGCTCAGGAAGATCGGCTTGGTCCTCGCGCGCGGGCCTGCTCCAGGGCCTGGGCGTCCCAGGGCTGCCAGGCCACCGGGTTGTGGGCGTGCTGCAGCAGGTAGGGGCTGGTGGCGTGGATGAGCCGGTTGGCCGCGCGTTCGGACATGGTTGACCCCTCCGGTCACACTATAGCCACAGCGGCGGGCTGTTCCTTTTCGATTGAGGCTTGGCGTTTTTTAGCGGTAAGATCATGGGTTCATCCCAACCTGGGATGGCTCCGCCTGCCACCGGAACCCATGTTCGATACCCTCACCGATAAACTCACCCGCGCGATGAAGTCCTTGCGGGGCCAGGCCAAGCTTACCGAGCGCAACATCGAGGACGCGCTCCGGGAAGTGCGCATGGCGCTGCTGGAAGCGGACGTGCACGTGCAGGTGGCCAAGGCCTTCCTGCAGCGGGTCAAGGAGAAGGCGCTGGGCACCGAGGTGCTGCAGGGGCTCAATCCGGCCCAGCAGTTCATCGACGTGGTCTACCAGGAGCTCACCGCCATCATGGGCGGGGAGGCCCCGGAACGGCCCCTGGAGCTGGCCCCGAAGCCCCCCACGGTGGTGATGATGGTCGGCCTGCAGGGCTCGGGCAAGACCACCACCTGCGGCAAGCTGGGCAAGTACCTGAAGAAGAACGGGCACTTCCCCCTGCTGGTGCCGGCCGACGTGAACCGCCCGGCCGCCATCGAGCAGCTGCACGTGGTGGCCCGGGACGCCGGGGTGCCCAGCTTCCGCACCGATTCCCGGGACCCCGTGGCCATCTGCCGGTCGGCCGTGCAGGAAGCCGTCCAGAAGGGCTGGGACGTGGTGATCCTGGATACCGCCGGGCGCCTGCACCTTGACGAGATCGCTGATGGACGAGCTGGTCCGGATCAAGGCCGCCTGCGCCCCCACCGAGATCCTGTTCGTGGCCGACGCCATGACCGGCCAGGACGCGGTGCGCTCGGCCGGGGCCTTCCACGAGAAGCTGGCCATCACCGGGGTGATCCTCACCAAGGCCGACGGCGACACCCGGGGCGGCGCCGCCTTCAGCATCCGGCACATCACCGGCACAGCCCGTCAAGTTCGTGGGCAACGGCGAAAAGCTGGACGATTTCGAGCGCTTCCACCCCGACCGCATGGCCCAGCGGATCCTGGGCATGGGCGACATGCTCACCCTCATCGAGCAGGCCAAGGACAAGATCGACGAGAAGGAGGCCGAGGGCATGGCCCGGCGGCATGGTGAAGAACCAGTTCACGCCTGGAGGACATGCGCTCGCCAGATGCAGCAGATCCAGAAGCTGGGCAGCATGCAGAAGATCCTCGGGATGCTGCCCGGGCATGGGCCAGATGAAGCAGCAGCTGGAGACCGCGGTCACCGACAAGCGGGTCAAGCACCTGGAGGCCATCCTCAACTCCATGACCCCCAAGGAGCGCCAGAACCACAACCTGCTGGACGGCAAGCGCAAGCGGCGGATCGCCGCCGGCAGCGGCCGCCCGGTGCACGAGGTGAACCAGCTGCTCAAGCAGTTTCTGGAAATGAAGAAGATGATGACCCAGATGAACAACCCGTCGTTCATGAAGCGCATGCAGAGCATGCAGAACATGCAGGGAATGGGCAAGCCGCCCTTCTCCCTCTAGCCCCGCCTACCCTCTTTTTCAACACCAAGGAGTCCCCGATGCTTTCCATCCGTCTCGCCAGGAACGGCGCCAAGAAGCGGCCCTTCTACCACATCGTCGTTTCCGAGAACGACCGCATCCCCACCGGCCGCGCCATCGAGATCCTCGGTTTCGTGAACCCCATCGCCACCGCCGGCGAGACCGTCCGGATCGACGCCGACAAGGCCAAGGCCTGGATCGCCAAGGGCGCCCAGCCCTCCAAGACCGTGCTGGAGCTGTTCAAGAAGAACGCGATCCTGCAGTAGCGCCTGCGCCATCCCTCCAGGCCGGGCCCAGGTCCGGCCTGGTTCGGTCATAGACATTCCGAGGAGCCATCATGGACTTGGAAGCCTTCCTGATCGATGTCCTGACCCCCATGCTGGACGCGCCCGAGGCCCTCAGGTGGAGGTGAAGGCCGAAGGCCGCAAGGTCGACGTGCTGATCTACGCCGATCCCAAGGACCGCGGCCGGATCATCGGCAAGAGCGGGCGCATGATCTCCTCCCTGCGCACCCTGGCGAAGGCGGCCGGCGAAAAGGCCGGGCTGAACATCGTGAACCTGGAGCTGTACGACGGCGACGAGGCGCCGCGCGCCGCCGCCCCCGGGGCCGTCTGACATGCTCCTGCTGGGGCATCTGGCCAAGATCCAGGGGCTCAAGGGCGAGTTCCTGCTGCACGAACTCATGGACGATCCGGAAAAGCTGGCGGCGCTGGGCACCCTGGTGCTGGCCCCGCCGTCCCTGGACCTGGAGGGCCGGGATGCCGCCGAGCCCCCGGCCCGCGCCGTGCGCCTGCGCACCTTCCGCTGGCACCAGGACCGGGCCTGCGTCGCGTTCGAGGAACTCCCCGACCGCACCGCCTCCGAACCCTACAAGGGCTGGGCGCTGTGGACCGCCGATCCGCTGGCGCCGCTGGCCGAGGGCGAAAGCTACCGCCACGAATGGGCAGGATGCGCGGTCTACGTCGCCGGGGCCAAGGTGGGCGAAGTGCTCCGCCTGGAGCCCACCCCCATGGGCTACGATATGGTCGTCATGCACGACCTGCGCCCCGGCCGCCGCGGGCAGCGCGACATCCCCTACATCAAGGCCTGGTTCCAGGTGGACCTCGCGGCGCGCCGGATCGACCTGGATCCGCCGGAGGGATTGCTGGATCTCGACGCCGTCGGCGATTGACGCACTTCCGCTTTTGAGAGCCCCGACATCTATTGGCCGGCCACGCCCAGCACGGCCCGCGTCCCCGGCTGCACCCGGACGAAGCGCCATCCGTTCAGCGCCAGGCACAGCACGTAGTATCCGGTGAACAGGTAGAGCGCCATCTCCGGCACGCCCGCGTCCACCTGCAGCTTGAACACCGCCGGCACCAGGAAGCTGCCGTAGGCGGCGATGGCCGATATCCAGCCGACGGTGGGCGGGGCCATGCCGGGGGCGACGGCGTGGGGCACCATCTGGAACACGGCGCCGTTGCCCAGGCCGGTGGCCACGAACAGCACCAGGAACAGGCCCAGGAACGCCGGGAAGAACGCTTCGGGCGCCGGGGCGGCCTGGGCCAGCTTGACGTAGTGGGCCACGCCCAGGGCGCCGGCGCCCATGAGCAGGAAGGAAAGCTGGGCGATCCGGGCGCCCTTCCAGCGGTCCGCCATCCAGCCGCCCACCGGGCGGAACAGGCTGCCCACCAGGGGCCCCAGCCAGGCGTAGGCCATGGCCTTGGGCGCGTGGGTGTTCACCATTCCGCCGGGAAGCTTGCCGAACACCACGTTGATGAGCAGGGGCAGGGCGCCGCTGAAGCCGATGAAGCTGCCGAAGGTGCCCAGGTAGAGCACGGTCAGCACCCAGGTGTTCTTGTCGTTGAACATCTTGAAGTCGCTGGCGAGGCGCCCGCGGATCCGGCCGGGGATCAGGCGCAGCAGGCCCAGGGAGAGCACGATGGTGCGCGAGCAGCACGCCCACCTGGGCCAGCAGGCCCAGCTTGAAGCCCAGCAGCAGGGCCACCGCCACGGCGCTCACGGCCAGGCCCAGGATGTGCAGGCCGAGGATCTTGAGGATGGCCAGGCCCAGGGGCTCGCTGTCCTGGCCGGGCAGGTTGTCCATGAAGAACCAGGCCAGCACCGCCAGCAGCGCGACGATGGGCACCCAGACCAGGGCGCCGTTGGCCAGGTAGAGGGCCTTGCCGGCCGAGGTGATCCGCGGCGCGCCGGCCAGCGTGCCGAACATGGCCGTGCCGATCACCGCCGGGATCAGGAACTGCATGACGCTCACCCCCAGGTTGCCCAGGCCGCCGTTGAGGCCCAGGGCGCGTGCCGGCGATGCGCCTGGGGAAGAACCCCGGGATGTTGGCCATGCTGGAGGCGAAGTTGCCGCCGCCGATGCCCGACAGCGTCGCCAGCACGGCGAAGGTGGTGAAGCTGGTGCGGGTGTCCTGCAGGGCGATGCCGGCGCCCAGCGCCGGGATGACCAGCAGGGCGGTGGTGACGGCCACGGTGTTGCGGCCGCCGGCCAGGGTCACCAGGAAGGAGCTGGGGATGCGCAGGGTGGCGCCCGAAAGGCCGGCGATGCTGATCAGGGTGAACAGCTGGGCGGGGGTGAAGGGGAACCCGGCGTCCTTCATGCGCACGGCCAGGATGCTCCAGAACATCCACACCGCGAAGGCCGCCAGCAGGGCCGGGACGGACACGGCCAGGTTGCGCCAGGCGGTGCGGGACTGGCCGCCGCTCCATGCGACGGGATCTTCGGGGCGCCAATCGGTGATGCGGGGCATGGGGTCTCCTTGGAGGTCAGCGTCTTTCATCGAGGCCTGGGGCCTTGAACGCGAGGTAGAGGGCTACGGCGGAAAAGAGGGCCGACACCGCCAGCGCCCCCGGCAGCTGCCCGCGCTGGCCGTCCAGCACGGCCTCCAGCACGGTTTCGAACAGGTAGGCCTGGATCAGCACGATCAGCAGGATGACGGCCATGGCCGCCCCGGTGAGGTTGGCGGGGCTTCATGCGCGCCGCCTCCCGGGCTTGGGCAGGTCGCCGCGGATCCACACCCAGCCGTCGGCGCGCAGCTCCAGGTCGAGGCGCGACAGGGGCCGGGTGGGCGGGCCCTGGGTGGGGAAGCCCTGCTCCACTTCGAAGTATCCGTTGTGGCAGGGGCACTGCAGGCCCCGGCCGTCCCAGCGCACCGCGCAGCCCAGGTGGGTGCAGGACTGGCGGTAGGCCCGCCATTCGCCCTTGGCGGTGTGGATCAGCACGCAGCGGTCCTGGGCGTCCCGGTAGGTGAACAGGAAGCTGTTGCCGGGGGCCAGGTCCTGCGCGCGGCAGACCTTCATCTCGCTGGGCGCCGCGCCCGGCGCGCCGTCCAGGGGCTTCCTGCGCAGCTCCAGCCAGGCGATGCCGGCGGTGAAGCCGGCCGCCACCAGGGCCATGAAGCGGCCGAACTCCCGCCGGGAGAGCCGGCCCTCCTCGGCCAGGTCCACGGGGAACAGGGTTTTCCAGCCGGGCATCAGAAGCCTCCGTCGCAAAGCAGGTCCGCGTCGAGATTCAGCGGCGTCTCCGGGTCGGGCACCATGATGGCGTTGCGCGTCTTCACGAGCAGGGCGCCGATCTGGAATTCGCGCAGCGGCCGGCTGGCGCGCATGGCGGCCACCTCGTGCCGGGGCGCGAACAGCAGCGCCTGGCTGGGGCAGACGGTGGCGCACATGGGCCGCTGGCCCATGGAGGTGCGGTCGTAGCAGAGGTCGCACTTGAGCATCTGCTCCAGGCCGGAGAACACGATGGGCACGCCGAACGGGCAGGACAGCTCGCAGTTCTGGCAGGCCGATGCAGCGCGGCTTCTGGCTGGCGTGAACCACCCCGTCCTCGCTGCGCTTGATGGCGTCGGCCGGGCAGGACATGGCGCAGATGGGGTCCTCGCAGTGCATGCAGACGGTGGGGCCGGTCTGGGTGGAGGCCAGCCGGTCCAGCTCGTCCAGGTGGATCATGGAATGGCCGCGGTGGGTGCCGCACTCGGCGCAGGACGCCACGCACGAGCGGCAGCCGATGCAGCGCTGGGGGTCGATGAAGAAGCCGTACTCCGCGCTCACCATCACATCACCTTTTCCGGCATGTGGCCCTGCAGGCTGGAGGCCGCGGCGGCCATGCGCCTGCAGTTCCAGCAGTTCGGGCGGGAAGCGGTCGGGGGTGGTGCGGGTCAGCCGGCAGGCGCTCACCTTGAACTCGGGGATCCTGCTCACCGGGTCCAGGTGCCGCGCCGTGAGGAGGTTGGCCGAGAGCGGGCCCGGCCAGTGGTACGGGATGAACACCGTGTCGGGACGGATCGTGGTGACCAGCTTGGCCGGCAGCACCAGCTCGCCGCGCCGGGTGGCCACGGCCACGGCGTCGCCTTCGCCGATGCCGCAGCGCTCGGCCAGGCGCGGGTGGATCTCCACGTAGGGGTGCGGGCACTGCTCCACCAGGAAGCCGATGCGCCGGGTCTGGGTGCCGGAGAGGTAGTGGAACACCACCCGGCCGGTGGTGAGCCAGACCGGGTACTCGGCGTCCACGACCTCCATGGGCGGGCGCCAGGGGGTGGGGATGAACCGGGCCCGGCCGTCGGGATGGAAGAACCGGCCCCCTTCGAACAGCCGCGGGGTGCCCGGGTGGTCCTCGGTGGGGCAGGGCCAGAAGATGCCCATGTTGGCTTCGATCTTCTCGTAGGTGATGCCGGCGTAGTCGGCGGTGCCGCCCTTGGAGGCGACCCGCAGCTCCTCGAAGATGGCCCGGGGCGAGGTGAAGTGGTCGAAGAAGCGGCCGCGCCCCAGGCGCCGGGCCAGCTCCACCATGATCTGCCAGTCCGGCCGGGCCTCGCCCGGGGGCTCCACCGCCTTGCGCAGGCGGATCACCCGGCCCTCGGCGCTGGTGGCGGTGCCTTCGTCCTCCTCGTGCAGGGCGGAGGGGAACACGATGTCCGCGTGCTGGGCCGTTTCCGACAGGAAGAAGTCGAAGGACACGAAGAACTCCAGCTTCTCCAGGGCCTCCCGGGTGAAGCCGGCGTCGGGCAGGCTCACCAGCGGGTTGAAGCAGAGGCAGAGCAGGCCCTTGATCTCGCCTTCGTGGATGGCGTTCATGATCTCCTGGGCGCTGAGGCCCTTGCCGCGGCAGCTCCGCGTCCTCGCAGCCCCACACCGAGCAGATGTACTCGCGGTGCTCGGGGTTCTCGATGTCCCGGTTGCCCGGGCAGCTGGTCGCACTTGTGGCCGTGCTCGCGCCCGCCCTGGCCGTTGCCCTGTCCCGTGATGGTGGCGTAGCCGCAGTCGGGCCGGCCGATGCGCCCGGTGGCCAGCACCATGTTGATGCAGGAGCTGACGTTCTCCACGCCCTTGGACTGGTGCTCGATGCCCCGGGCGTGCATGAGGAAGCTGGTCTTCGCCTCGCCCCACATGCGCGCGGCCTTCTCGATGGCGGCCGCCGGCAGGCCGGTGACGGCGCTGGCCCATTCCGGCGTGCAGTCCCGGGCGGCCTCCAGGGCCTGCCTCCAGGCCGCTGGTGTGGTCGCGCACGAAGTCGCGGTCGATGAGGTCCCACTTGTCCAGCAGGTGCAGGATGCCGTTGGTGAGGGCGCAGTCGGTGCCGGGCTTCAGGGGCAGGGCCAGGTGGCGGTGCGGCCCAGGGGCGTGATGCGCGGGTCCACCACGATCAGCCTGGCGCCCCGGTCCCGGGCGCGCCAGATGTAGTCGGTGGTGATGGGGGCGCACTCCGCCACGTTGGCGCCGGCGACCCAGATCACGTCGGCGCTCCAGGATGTCGGCCCAGGCATTGGCGGCGCGGTCCACGCCGAAGGCCTTCTTGTTGCCGGCCCCGGCGCTCACCATGCAGAGCCGGCCGTTGTAGTCGAGGTTCTTCGTGCCCAGGCCCAGGCGGGCGAACTTGCCGGCCAGGTAGCTCTTCTCGTTGCTGAGGCTGACCCCGGAAAGCAGGGCGAAGGCGTCCTTGCCGTAGCGCTCCTGGATGCGCTGGATCTCGGCCGACGGTGCGCTCCATGGCCTCGTTCCAGTCCATGGGCGCGAAGCCGGAGTCGGTGCGCTTCATCGCGTGCAGCAGCCGGTCCGGGTGGCTGCCCTGGAGGTAGCGCTTCACGCCCTTGGGGCAGAGCTTGCCCTGGTTGAAGGGGAACGTCCTCCCAGGGCTCGAAGCCGATCACGGCGTTGTCCTTGACCTTCAGCTTGATGCCGCACTGCTGGCCGCAGAAGCAGCAGTGGGTCTCCACCAGCCGGTCGGGCGCATCCTGGGCGTCCCAGCCCCCGGGCGGGGCCAGGTTCAGGTGGGGGCCGAACTGGGCGCTTCAGTTCCGCGGGAGTCTGGGGCAGTCGGGCCATGGTCAGCTCCGGAAACTGATGGGGTCGGCGAGGGGTTCCACGGGCAGCGGCACGTCGGCGAAGGGGTCGAAGGCGCCGTGCAGCCGCAGGTCGTGGGCCTTCAGCAGCAGGCGGCGCTTGCAGCGGGGGCAGAGGTCCAGGTGGTGGGCGCCGTGCCGTGGCGGGCGCCGTCCAGGTCCAGCTCGCGCCAGAGCCGCTCCAGGTCGCGCGCGCTGGTTGGCCCGGATGAAGGGGGTGCGGCAGGCCCTGCAGGGCAGCAGCGCCCATGGCCTCGCCTTCGGCCTTGTAGCGGGCCACGCCCGGCCTGGGCCGGCCGCTGGACGATGTGGAACAGCTTGCCGAAGGGCAGGAACAGCAGCATGAGGATGACCGTCATCTCGTGGATGAAGGCGAGGGTGCCGAAATTGCGCCCCTGCAGCCAGGTTTCGGAGGCGGTGAGCAGCAGGCCGGTGACGGAGACCGCGATGAGCAGCAGCAGCGGCAGGATGTCCAGGTCGAAGCGCTGGGTGGCGCTGTCGCCCTCGTCCCGGGAGCGGCGCAGGAAGGCCAGGGCGCAGCCGGCGAGCGACCATGACGGCGGCCAGGTCCAGGATGTGGAAGGTGATGCCAGGCCTGGGGCGAATCCAGCGGGAAGCTGCCGGCGGGGAAGCCGAACAGCCAGGCCTGGTAGCGGGTGCCGTCGGCCCCGGCGCTGGTGAAGCGGGCCCAGCCGAACACCAGCGGGAAGGTCACGGCGAAGGCCAGCATGCAGCCCCAGGCGATGCAGGCGTGGGCGCCCCAGCGCTTGATGGAGCGCTTGCCGATGAAGCGCTGCAGGAACATCTGGTCCAGCAGGCGCAGCGCGATGCGGGGCAGCAGGGTGAAGCTGCGCGGGCTGAGGAAGGCGCGCAGGGTCCAGCGCCAGTACATCGCCGTGGCCGGGCCGCTCCAGCCAGGTGAAATAGCGGTAGGCCACGCCGAAGCAGGCGAACACGGAGGCGATGAGGTAGCCCAGCAGGGCCGGGTCAATCCAGCGCCCGCCGCGGCTGCCCAGGGCGACGACGCCGCACAGGGCGCCGGTGGCGGCGGCCGCGCGCAGCAGGGGCCGCGGTTCCAATTCGAGTCTGGCGAGCATGCCCATGGTTCCCTCGATGCCGACGTTTCCAAGGATGGATGTCGGCGAAACAGAAGACCTTGATCGAAATCAAGGCCTTGCGGAAATTTATGGATCTTCGGGTCAGGAGATCCTCTGCCGGGAATGTCATTGCCTTGATCCCGGTCAAGGAATGTCGACCGGAGTGGTCGGATATTGTCTCACGGGCAAGGCCCCGGGAAGGAACCCATGAGTGAACTTATCAACAACCAGGAAATCCGGATCAGGACCCTCAAGGAGGTCATCCTGCACCTGCACCGGGGCGAGGCCCCCGAGGCGGTGCGCGACCAGCTGAAGCAGCCTGGTGGCGGACGTGGACGCCAGTGAGATCGCGGCCATGGAGCAGCAGCTCATGGCGGATGGCCTTTCCTCCGAGCAGGTGCGCTCCATGTGCGATCTGCACGCCGACGTGCTCAAGGACGTCATGGCCAGGCCCCGGGCGCCCAAGCCCCTGGCCCCGGGCCACCCGGTGGACACCTTCCGGCGCGAGAACCGGGCCCTGGAGGCGGCGATCGCCGGGGTCCGGGCCCGCGCCGGCGCCGTGGCGGCGCTGCCGGACCAGGGCACGCCGGCAGGCGAGCGCCTGGCGCTGCTGGAGGCGGCCAATCCGCTGATGGACGTGGACCGGCACTACGCCCGCAAGGAGCACCTGGTCTTCACGGTGCTGGAGCGGCACGGCAACACCGGGCCTTCCAAGGTCATGTGGGGCAAGGACGACGAGGTGCGCGCCCAGCTCAAGGGGGCGCTCGGCGCGTTGCGCGAAGAGAGCCTGTGCGGCGCGGAGCTGAAGATCGTCGCCGGGTCGATCCTGGAGCCGGCCCTCGCCGCCCTGGAATCCATGATCTACAAGGAGGAGAACATCCTGTTCCCCATGGCGCTCGGCCTCTTCACCGAGGATGAATGGGGCGAGATCTGGGCCCAGGGCCCGGACTACCGGTGGTGCCTGGTGGCCCCCGAAGCGGGCTACGCCCCGCCCCGGGCCAGGCTGCCCGAAGACCCGCTGCGCCTCCCGGCCGGGAAGGCGGTGCAGTTCCCCAGCGGAGCCCTCGCCTTCGAGCAGCTGCTGGGCCTCTTCAACAGCCTGCCCGTGGACCTCACCTTCGTGGACGCCGAGGACCGGGTCGCCTTCTTCAGCGAAGGGCCGGACCGGGTGTTCGCGCGCAGCCGCGCCATCATCGGCCGGGCGGTGCAGAACTGCCACCCGCCCAAGAGCATGGCCATCGTCGAAAAGATTCTGGCCGATTTCAGGGCGGGCCGGGAGAGCGTCGCCGAATTCTGGATCGAGATGGGCGGGAAGTTCGTCCATATCCGCTACTTCGCGGTCAAGGACGAGGCCGGCGCCTACCTCGGCACCCTCGAGGTGACCCAGGACCTCACCCGCCTGCGCGCCCTGAAGGGCGAGCGCCGGCTGCTCCAGTACGACGACGTCCAGGAGGGGCGATGAGCGGAATCGACGAACGGCCGGATGGGTGCGAGCCGGGCAAGGTGATCCTGGACCTGGACGTGGCCGCCCTCATGGCCGCCGGGGAGCACCCCCTGGAGCGGGTGCGCCAGGCGGTGGCGGGGGCCGGCCCGGGCGAGATCGTGGCGCTGCTCAGCCCGTTCCGCCCCGAACCGCTGCTGGAAGTGTTCCGCTCGGCGGGAATGCAGGTGTGGTGCGGCCGGGAAGGAATACTGCACCGGACCTTCATCCGCAAGGCTTGATCCTCCTGGGGTGGGACCGCGCGCTCGCTCTGCTCGCTCCCTGTCCCCTCACACCCCCACTCCCTGACCGGGCGGAGCCCGGACATGGAGTCTAGGATAGGGTGATGGAGGAACCCTACTACCTCGTCAACTTCCAGTGCGTCCTCCAGGACGTGCGGGAGCGCTACGGGGACCTGCTGCTGCCCGATGAACTGGCCCGGGTGGAGGCGTTCCTGGACCTGCCTTCCGAAGCCCGGCGGATCCTGGTGCGCATGCTCACCCGCCGGGGGCCGTGGTTCCGCGTGGACGGGTTGCGCTATGCGGAGGTGACGGACCTGCCGGGCGCCTTGGCGACCCTGATCGATCGTGGCTTCTGCGCCGGAACCGAGGCTGCCGAAGCGGCTGACCTGGTGGCGCTGCTGCGCAAGGACGAGCTGGAAGACCTGCTGCGCGAAGCCGGTCTGCCTTTCCGCCGGGCCGAATCCAGGGACATCCTGGCGGACCGGGTCCTGGCGGGAGTGCACGGGGACCGGATCCGCGCCGCGGCACCCGCCGTCGCCCCGGTGGTGGCGGCGTGGGCGCGCCTCCTGTTCATGCTGTTCTTCGGCAACGGCGAGCAGGACCTTACCGACTTCGTGCTGGCCGAACTGGGGCAGGTGCGCTTTGAAGCCTACCCGGTCGATCCCGCCTGCCGGCTGTTCGGGAGCCGGCGCGAGGTGGACGTGCTGTTCGCCCTGGACGACCTGCGCGCGGCCTTCGAGGGGGGCCAGGACCTGGCGTTCCTCACCCGGGACCTGCTGGCCATGGAGCAGTACCCCGGCATCCGGCCCCAGCGCCGCTACCACCGCCTGCTGGGCGACGTGGGCCGGGAATGGGAGCGGCGCGGCGATTCCGCCACCGCCCTGGAGTGCTTCCGGCGCTGCGCGCTGCCGCCGGCCCGGGAGCGCACGGCGCGCATCCTCATGGCCCAGGCGCGCCTGCCGGAGGCGGCGGAGGTCGCCCTGGCCATGGCGGCGGGCCCCGCCGACTGCGCCGAGGAGCGCGCCGCCCGCCGGATCCTGCAGCGCCTGGCCCGGCGCGATCCGGGCGCGGCCCGCTGGGTCGCGGAGCATCCCCCGGACCCCCCTCCGCCCGCGCTGCGCCTGGAGGTGCCCCGCCACCCTTCGGGTTCGGTGGAACGGGCGGCCCTCGCGTCCGCCGCCGGGTGGTCCGGGTTCCACACCGAGAACACGCTCTGGAACGCCCTGTTCGGCCTGGCCTTCTGGGACGTGCTGTTCGCCCCGGTGCCGGGCGCCTTCCAGCACCGCTTCCAGTCCGCCCCCGCCGATCTGCGCGACCCGGCCTTCTTCGCCCGGCGGCGCGAGGCCATCGAGGCGCGCCTGCGCGAACTGGAGCCGCCCGGCGCCGCGGCCCGCCTGATCCGCGCCGTGGCCGGGGGCAAGCGCGGGGTCGCCAACGCGTTCGTGAACTGGCGCGCCCTGCCGCCGGAGCACCTGGAGGCGGCCCTGGGCGCGCTGCCCCAGCCGGCGCTGCTGGCGGTGCTGCGCGCCATGGCGCCCAACCCTTCGGCCTGGCGCAGCGGCTTTCCGGATCTGTTCCTGCACCGGGAAGGGGAATGCATGCTGTGGGAGGTCAAGGGACCCGGGGACGCCCTGCGGCCGGAGCAGGAGCGCTGGCTGGCGATCTTCAACCGGGCGGGGCTCGCGGCCCGGGTCGCGTGGGTCAGATACGCAGGAGAGGATGCGCCCGGCCATGATCCGGCTCCCGGGAACGTTGGAATCCAACACGGATGATAGTTTTAAAAAATTTCATTTTTAATTACACAATATAATATTTAAAATTATAATTACATATTTTTTTTCAAATTCCTTTGCGTTATGGGTATTTTTGACTATTAATATGGTAGCACATCAACCCGGTGCATAGGCCTCCGAGGCGTCCGCGGCCAAGCCTTGCCATTTCCAGCCTGCTGGATGTGGTCTGCACCAACTTTATTTTTCGTAACCGTTCAGGGGGTCCCCATGATGATGGGTCTTGGCTTGGAATGGATTGTTTTCCTCGGCGATCCTCGGTTGCATCGGCGCCTCGGCGATAGGCAGTTTCTTAACTCACCCGGCGCGAATAGTAGATGCGCAGTAAGGGGTTTGAAAAAGCTTATCGCCGAGGCGCCGAAGATGCCGAGGATCGCCGAGAAAGGCAGTAAGCGCCCTTGGTTCAATATGCGATAAGGAGAGCGGGGTAAATGAACGGTTACTGTTTTTCAATCACCATCCACCCGCACAGGGACAGGGGAGCACTGTGAATCGATCCCTTTTCACCACCACTCTGGCCGCGCTTGTGGCTGGCACCTGCGCCCAGGTCGCCATGGCCCAGGCGACCCAAAGCGTCGCACTGCCGACCTTGGTTTATGAAGGTTCGCTGAAGATTGGCAACGAGCCGGCCAACGGCCCCTATGACCTCACGTTTGAAATCCTGAGCGCGAACGGCAATCTGGAATGGACTTCCGGCTCCCAGGTCGTGAACGTAAGCAACGGCGCCTACATCACCGCCAACCTCAGTGGCCCGGACGGGGTGGCCTTCGATGGAACCAACATCTGGGTGTCGAATTACGTTAACAATACGGTCGTTGTGCCGTAGTCGTTCATTTGAATAGGCCCTGTCGGTCCCCGTTTTCGATCCGGCGGACCTCCTCCACCAGGTTGGCGGGGCCATGGTGAGGTTTCGCCGGTGTCACGGCAGTTCAGTCCTCCCGCCCGTGGCCGCTGCTGGGGATTTCGAACCCGTCCGCCCGGTACTCGTTGATCTTGTTGCGCACCGTGCGCAGGGCGATGTCGAGCTTCTGGGAGCAGTGGGTGCGGTTGCCCTCCAGCGCGGACAGGGTCGACAGCAGCCAGAACCGCTCCAGTTCCGGCAGGCTCAGGCCCAGGGGCAGCGCCACCAGGGTGCCCAGCGGCACGTCCTGGAGCGGCACGCGCGGGTCCGCCACCTGGATCCGGGCGCCCTGCGCGGGCTCCGGGGCCAGGGCCATGGCAGGGATGGCCTGGGGCCGGGCTTCGGCCTGCTCCGGCCGGTCCTCGGGCAGGCCCTCCATCTGGGCCGGATCCAGCAGCCAGGCCAGGTCCCTGACGGTGAGCCGGCTGTCGGGGTTGAGCACGACGCAGCGCTGGATGGCGTTCTCCAGTTCGCGGATGTTGCCGGGCCAGGGGTGCCGGGTGAGGGCGGCCTGGAAGCTGGGGGCGAGCTTGGGGGTGGGGCGGTCGTTGTCCCGGGCGTAGCGCTCGGCGAAGTGCAGGGCCAGCAGGTCCAGGTCGGCGGTGCGCTCGCGCAGGGGCGGCAGGCGCAGGGGGATCACGTTGAGCCGGTAGTAGAGGTCCTCGCGGAACCGGCCTTCCTTCACTTCGGTGACGAGGTCGCGGTTGGTGAGGGCGATGATCCGCACGTCCACCGCGATCGGACGGTTGCCGCCCAGGCGGTCCACGGTGCGCTCCTGGATGGCCCGCAGCAGCTTGCCCTGGAGGGCCAGGGGCAGTTCGCCGATCTCGTCCAGCACCAGGGTGCCGCCGTCGGCCTGCTCGAAGCGGCCGGGCTTGGCGCTGGTGGCGCCGGTGAAGGCGCCCTTCTCGAAGCCGAACAGTTCGGATTCCAGCAGGTTCTCGGGGATGGCGGCGCAGTTGATGGCGACGAACGCGGCCTTGCGCCGCGGGCTGGCGGCGTGGATGAGCTTGGCCAGCAGTTCCTTGCCGGTGCCGCTTTCGGCCTGGATGAGGATGGTGGCGCGGCTGTCGGCGGCGCGCCGGGCCAGGGCCAGGGTCTCGGCCAGCACCGGGTCCTGGGTGAGGATCACCGGCGCTTCGCCGGGCTCCTCGGCCTTGAGCCGGCCGTCGCTGCGGATGGCCTTGCGCACCGCCTGGACCAGCTCGTCGGGGCTGAATGGCTTGGACAGGTAGTCGAAGGCGCCCAGGCGCATGGCTTCGCGCGCGGTGTCCAGGCTGCCGAAGGCGGTGACCAGCAGCACCGGCAGGCTGGTGTCCAGGGCCTTGAGCCGGGCGGTGAGCTGCAGCCCGTCCATGCCGGTCATGCGCAGGTCGGTCACCACCGCGTCGAAGGCGCCCGGACGGGTCAGGCGCAGGGCGTCCTCGCCGCTGCGCGCCTGCTCGGTCACGAAGCCCGCCCGCTTCAGGCTCATGGCCATGCCCTCCCGCATCCCGGGATCGTCATCCACCACCAGCACCCTCAGGGGATTTGCCATGTTTGCACCCTATCAATCAGTCCTTCCAGCTTATCGGCTGAAGCCTGGGATGCTGCAAATTTTACCGCTTCTTGATGAGGCGTTTGGGTCCGGGACTGACGGGCAGTTCGCCGCGCACCGGGTCGCCGTGCCGGGCGATGAGCAGGTACAGGTGGCGCCGGCTCACCCCGAGCCGGCCCGCGGCCTCCACCCGGTTGCCGTAGCTGCGCCGCAGCGCCCGGTGCAGCAGCATCCGCTCCAGCACGTGCAGGTTGGCGGCGAGGTCCTCGGATTCCAGGGGCAGCCCCGGCGCCGGCGCCGGCTCCTCGGGCAGCTGGCCCAGCAGCTTCCAACGCACCAGGCGGTTGCGCAGGCCCCTCAGGTTGCCGGGGCAGGGCAGGGCGCCCAGGGCTGGGCGGCAGCGGGCCCTGGATGCCCTCTTCGGCGGCCATGGCCTCGAGGCAGCGCGCCACGCCGGCCGGGTCGTCCTGCAGGGACGCCAGGCGGAGCGGCAGGCAGCGTGCGGCGGCCTCGGCCACGGACCGCTCGCCCGGGTCCAGGTGCGAGGCCAGCACCCCTTGCGGGTGCCCGGTGATCCAGGCCGCCAGGGCGGCGGGATCCAGGCTTTCGGCGTCGTCCAGCAGGCCGCCGCCGCGCTGCCCGGCCATCCAGGCGGCGAGGCTGGTGACCCCGGTGCCGCTCTCGCCGCAAAGCCAGAGGGGCCCGGGGTGGCGCAGCAGGCTTTCCAGCGAGCCGCCCCACCGGGCCGAACCGGGCAGGCATTCCACGGGGATCATCGGGGGATCACGAACAGAAGGACCGCCACCACATGGCAAAGGCTGCCCGCCAGCACGAACAGGTGCCAGACGGCGTGGTGGAATTTCAGCCGGTGCCAGGCGTAGAAGGCGACCCCGGCCGTGTAGCAGGCGCCGCCGGCCAGCAGCCATTCCAGGCCGCCCCGGTGCAGGGCGCGCCACAGGGGCAGGGCCGCCACCATCACCATCCAGCCCATGGCCAGGTAGACCGCGGTGGAAAGCGCCCCGAACCGGCCGGTGAAAACGGTCTTCAGCGACACCCCGAGCGCCGCCAGGCCCCAGACCACCCCCAGCAGGCTCCAGCCCCAGGCGCCGCGCAGGGTGGACAGGCAGAAGGGGGTGTAGGTGCCGGCGATCAGCAGGTAGATGGCGGAGTGGTCGAGGATGTGGAAGATCCGCTTGGCCCGCGGGCTGCGCAGGGCGTGGTAGAGGGTCGACAGGGTGTAGAGAGCCACCAGGGTGGCGCCGAAGACGGCGCAGCCCACCACGTGCCGGGCGCTGCCGCGCAGCGAGGCCGAAACGGTCAGCAGCACCAGGGCCAGCACGCTCAGCACGGCGCCCAGGCCGTGGGTGATGCTGTTGGCTCTTTCAGCGGCGGCGCCCGCGGCGTGCGTCGGGTCCATGGCGGCTCCTGGCGGCCATTATCGCATGGCCGCTTGTTACACTGTCTCCCTTGGAGGCAGCATGGTCCCGACCCTGGCAGACATCCGCGCGGCGGCGGAACGGATCCGCCCCTATGCGCACCGCACGCCGGTATTCACCTGCGCCAGCCTGGACCTCCAGGTGGGCGCGCGGGTGTTCCTCAAGTGCGAGAACCTGCAGCGGGTGGGCGCGTTCAAGTTCCGCGGCGCCTGCAACGCCGTGTTCTCCCTCAGCGACGAGGAGGCGGCGCGCGGGGTGGTGTGCCATTCCTCGGGCAACCACGCCCAGGCCCTGGCCCTGGCCGCGCGCCTGCGCGGCGTGCCGGCGCACATCGTGATGCCGACCAGCGCGCCCGCGGTCAAGAAGGCCGCGGTGGCCGGCTACGGCGGGCAGATCACCTTCTGCGAACCGACCCTGGCCGCCCGTGAAGCCACCCAGGCGGAGGTGGTGGCCCGCACCGGGGCGGCCGTCGTGCACCCCTACAACAACGCCCGGGTCATCGCCGGGGCGGGCACCGCGGCGCTGGAACTGCTGGAGGAATGCCCGGACCTGGACGTGGTGCTGGCCCCCGTGGGGGGCGGCGGCCTCCTGAGCGGCACCGCCATCGCCGCCAAGGGCCTGCTGCCGGCCATCCGGGTCATCGCCGCCGAGCCCGAACTGGCCGACGACGCCTGCCGCTCCCTGGCGGCCGGGCGCATCCTCCCCTCGGAACACCCCAGGACCATCGCCGACGGCCTGCTCACCTCCCTGGGCGACCTGACCTATCCCATCATCCAGGAGCGGGTGGAGCGCATCGTCACGGTGAGCGAAGCGGGCATCGTGGCGGCCATGAAGTTCGTGTGGGAGCGGGCCAAGCTGGTGATCGAGCCGTCCTCGGCGGTGCCGGTGGCGCTGCTCTGGGAGCGCAAGTTCGATCTCACCGGGCTGAAGGTGGGGGTGATCCTGTCGGGCGGCAACGTGGATCTGGACAAGCTGCCCTGGTAGGGTCGTGTGCCCTTGACAGGCGCATTGAGGATGCGCATCCTGAATGTGAATCGTTGTCTGGGACACCCATGGCCGCCACGCTCGACCTGTATCCGAAAGACGGCCCCAAGCGGCCGGTCAACCTGAGCCTCAACATTGAACTGCTGAAGCTCGGCAAGGACCTGGGCATCAACCTGTCGGCCGTCGCCGAGGAGGCGCTGGCCGGAGCGGTGCGGGAGCGTCTGGCCCGGCGCTGGCTGGAAGAGAACGACGGCGCGATCCAGGCCTACAACCTGCGCGTGGCCGAGGAGGGCGTGTTCAGCGACGGCCTGCGGGCGTTCTGATGGGCCAGTTCGCGGTGCACCGGAACGGCAACGCCAGAACCCGGGCGGAGGTGCCCTACCTGCTCGACGTGCAGGCGGATCTGCTGTCGGTCCTGGCCACCCGGGCGGTGGTGCCCCTGTACCGCCTGCAGCCTTCCGGTCCCAGGCCCATGGCCAGGCTCACGCCGGTGCTGCGCTTCCAGGAGGAGACACTGGTCGCCATGGTGCCGGAACTGGCGGGCGTGCCCCGGTCGGCGCTGGGGCCTGCGGTGGGCGATCTCGCGGCGGCCAGGGGGGAGATCCTCCAGGCCATGGATCTGCTTCTGACCGGGTTCTGATCCGGCTTTTCAGCGCCCGCCAGATCCGCGGTCCTATGGATGTCCGGCAGTCAACCTATCCAGGCATTCCCTTGGTCCCAGCACCTCGACACCCCGGCAGATCGCCTCGGGAAAATCGGCCAGATTGCCTGTGATCAGGGAGGCTCCGGTGCTCCGGGCGAGGGCCAGGAAAACCAGATCATCAGGATCGGGCCCAGCCAGTGGCCAGGGATCCGGGTCGGCGGCCTGGTGGCGGGCCTCGTCAAGCAGGGGCTGGAACCAGGGTGGGGGGAAGCCCAACCGGGCGAATTTCTTGCGGGTGAGAACGTCCCAGTACTCCTCCACCACTCCGGGGCAGGTGAAAAGGGCCACTTCCCGAAAAAGGATGGCCTGCACCAGGAGTCCCGGCGGGCCATCCAGATGGATGCCGGCACTCACGAGGATGTTGGTGTCCAGCACGAGGCTGCGGTTCACTTCCCGGCTTTCCGGGACCGGCGCTCGGCCCGCGCCGCCCGGATCTCCGCCTCAATGTCGGCCATGGACATCTGGTCCAGGCCGGCCTCGCGGGCCTTAAGCTGGGTTTGGCGGATGCTCAGAATGGCCAGCGCCTGGCGCAGGGCCTCGTCCTGCCGGCCCACATCCTCCCCGCAGACCGGCACCAGAAAGAACTGATCATGGCGGCCCGAGAGCAGCAAGGGGTCCGCGGCGGCCCCTGGCGGCAGGCTCGCCACCCCATGTTGTTGGAAATCCCTCAGGCTGAGGGTGCGCATGGAACACCTCTGAAGGAGAATGTAGGCGTTTTGCCGACAATTGGCAAGCTCAGCCCATGATGCGCGCGGTCCCCGACACCCGGACCGAACTCCCCGGCGCCGGCGCGATCTCCGCCCGGAGCCTTGAGCGCATGCCCATGTCCTCGCCCTGGACCAGGTCGATCGCGCCCCCGTGCGGCCACTGGAGGTCGCGCAGGTAGCCGGCGAAGGCGGCGGTGGCGGCGCCGGTGGCGGGGTCCTCGTAGACGCCGCCGGAGGCGAACGGGTCGCGGGTGTGGAACAGGGTGTTCGTTTCGGCATAGGCCAGGTGGATGGTCACCAGGCCCGCCCGGTTCATCAGGGTGCGGCCCTGGTCCAGGTCGTAGGCCATGGCGGCCAGCAGGGCCCGGGTCCGCAGCGCCAGCACCAGGTGGTCGGCGCCGCCGTGGGCGAGGGCGGGCGGGATCCTCGGGTCCAGGTCTCCGGCGGCATAGCCCAGCAGGGCCAGCGCGTCGCCGACCAGCCGGCGGTCCGCCGGCGCGCTGCGGGTCGGCGGGGACTGCAGCGCGGCGGAAAGGGTGGTGCCGTCCCGGCGGCCCTCGACGGTGATGTCGGCTCCGTTCAGCTTCAGCGGGAAGACCCCGTCGCCGTGCCGGAGCGCCAGGGCCGCGCCCAGGGCGATGGTGGCGTGGCCGCAGAAGGGCACTTCGGATTCCGGGGAGAAATAGCGCACCCGCCAGCCGCCGGGGCAGGGGGCGGCGAAGGCGGTCTCGGAATAGCCCACTTCCGCCGCGATGCGCTGCATGTCCGCGGCGCCGGGATGCTCTCCGGCGATGAGCACCCCGGCGGGGTTGCCGCCGGCACTTCCGTCCGAGAAGGCCGCGATCCGCAGGATGTCCATGGCCCCAAGGGTAGCCGGCGCCTCAATCGGCCGCCACCTGCTCCTTGAAGTCCTTGCCCAGCCACCCCTTGGCGGCGATCAGCAGGACCGAGGTGAGCATCGCCACCGTGCCGAACACCAGCCACATGGTCCGGGTGTCCAACGGGCCCTTGGCCGGGTCCGGGCACCAGCGGGCCAGGGCGGCGCCGGAATAGACCGGCACCAGCATCTTGGTGAGGAACCAGGGGAACTGCGCCACGCCCATGTAGGCGCCGGTGCGCCCTTCCGGGGCCAGCTCGGCGGCGTACTGCAGGAAGCGCGGCTGCCAGATGGCCTCGCCGATGGTCATGAGGACGATGAAGCCGAGCAGGCCGGGCACCGTCGGCCCCAGCGCCAGGATGAAGGTGGGCGCCGCCATGACGGCGGTGCCGACGATCATCATGGTGTAGACCCGTGTGCGCACGGTGACGGCGGCCACCATGGGGCACAGGATGAAGATCAGGAGGGCGTTCAGGCTGGTGGCCGCCTCGAACTGCGCGCCCACCCAGCTGCCGGCGAAGGCCCGGTTCACGTACTGGGGCAAAACCAGCCAGTTGTAGGCGAACAGGGTCTGCACCGGCACCAGGCAGAAGATGAAGCAGGCGAACTTCAGGTCGGCCAGGGGGTGGTTGCGCAGCCAGGGGCCGAGGCCGGCCGGGGCGCCCTGCTGCGCGGCCTTCTCCGCATCCGGGGCTTCGGCGGGCGGCGCGGCGCCCGCCGAGGCGGCGGCCATGGCCTTCCGGCTCAGGAGCAGGGCGGACAGGAGCAGCCCCGCGGCGGTGGTGAGCGCATAGAACGTGAAGGCGCCGCTGATCCGGTAGTGCCGGCGGATCGGCGCCATGAACGTGGGCAGCCAGGCGCCCAGGTTCATGACCGCGTAGAGCATGGCGAACCCCATGTTGGCGGTGGCCGGGGTGGTGAACTGGCGCACGGCGGCGTAGCCCGCCGGCACGTAGATGCCGTAGCCCAGTACCACCAGAAGGATGCCGCCCAGGGCGAGGGCGACGAACGGGGTCAGCAGCCCGCCCCCGGCCAGGCCCAGGCCCGGCGCCAGGGCCAGCAGCGCCCGGCCCACCAGCATCAGGGAAAGCGCCAGGAGGATCGCCCGGCGCAGGCCCAGGCGGTCGGCACTGCCGCCGAAGAACAGCATGCTGAGGGTGATGCCCGAGGTGAGCGTGCCCACCATCCAGCCCGCGCGCAGATCGGACAGGCCGGCGTACTCGTTGAAGTACATCGCCAGGTAGATGAGCATCCCGAAGTAGACGAAGCCTTCCATCAGGGTGCTGAGGTACACCGCCCAGAGCGCCTGGGGCGCGCGCATGAGGCCGATGAAAGGCTGGACGATCTCCCGCAGGGGGGAAGGGGCGGCTTCTTGCATGGGGGTTCCTCTGAATAGGGGTCTGGAAACCGGTTTGAAAAAGGATTTGAAAAAAGGGGAGCGGGTGATGTTGGAAAACACAATATTCCCATTCCCCCGGATGCGCCAGGGGGAAAAAGCGGTACCATCACCCGGCGGTCCGGGCCGCCCCAGGGAGATGCCGATGAAGCTGGTGAGCTTTCTACGCGACGGCCAGGAGCGCATCGGCGCGGTCATGGCCGATGGCCGCATCCTCGACTTCCACGCGGCCGACCCGCGCCTGGCGGTGGACATGCTGACCCTGGTCCGGCGCCAGGACGAGCTGATGCCCCACGCCCGATCTCTGGCCAGGTCCCAGGCCGGCCCCTTCCTGGATCCCGCCGGCGTCACCCTGCTGGCGCCGGTGCCGCGCCCCGTGGCCATGCGCGACGGCTACGCCTTCCGCCAGCACGTGGCCACCGCCCGGCGCAACCGCGGCGTGGAGATGATCCCGGAGTTCGACCTGTTCCCGGTCACCTACTTCACCAACCACCAGGCGGTGCTCGGGCCCGGCCCGGTGGCCGTGCAGGAGCACCACCTGCGCCGGCTGGACTACGAACTGGAGGTGGCCGTCGTCACCGGCCGGCCGCTCTTCAACTGCACCCTGGCCGAGGCCGACGCGGCCATCTTCGGCTTCATGATCATGAACGACTGGAGCGCCCGCGCCCTCCAGACGGAGGAGATGAAGCTGTCCCTGGGGCCCTGCAAGGGCAAGGACTTCGCCACCTCGCTGGGACCCTGGCTGGTCACCCCGGACGAGCTGCCCCTGGAGCCCTCGCCCGGGGGCCGGGTGCTGCGGGCGCGCATGACCTGCTCGGTGAACGGCGCGCGGCTCAGCGACGGCGACGCCGCCACCATGAACTGGACCTTCGCCCAGATCCTGCAGCGCTGCGCCTACGGGGCGCGGGTGGCCCCGGGCGAGGTGCTGGGCAGCGGCACGGTGGGCACCGGCTGCCTGCTGGAACTGAACGGGTCCGGGATCACCGACGACCTGTGGCTCCAGGCGGGCGACGTGGTCGCCATGGCCGTGGCGGGGCTCGGCCGCCTGGAGAACACCGTGGTGCGCGGCCCGGAAACCGACCTGCCGTTCACCCTGGTGGCCCGGGGACCGCGGCCCGCGGACACGGACTAGCCATGGCGCTGCGCACGATCCTGCCCGAAGGGATGGACCCCATCCAGACCCTCGCCCTGCTCACCGGCGGCGTGGGCCCCCGGCCCATCGCCCTGGCCAGCACCCGCGCCCCCTCCGGCGCGCGCAACCTGGCCCCGTTCAGCTTCTTCAACGTGTTCGGCGCCAACCCGCCCATGGTCGCCTTCGCCCCCAACCGCCGGGGCCGGGACGGCACGGTCAAGCACACCTACCTCAACGCCGTCGCCACCGGCGAGTTCGTCATCGCCACCGTGAGCCACGCCATGGTCCAGCAGATGAACCTCGCCAGCGCCGAATACCCGGAGGAGGTGGACGAGTTCGTCAAGGCCGGCTTCACTCCCCTGAAGGCCCTGCGGGTGGGGCCCGACCTGGTGGCGGAATCGCCCTTCCAGATGGAGTGCCGCCTGCGCCAGGTGGTGGAACTGGCCGCCGGCCCCGGGTCGGGGTCGCTGCTGGTGGGCGAGGTGCTGGCCTTCCACGCGCGGGAGGACTGTTTCGAAGGCGACGCCCTGGACCCGGGGCGCCTGGACCTGGTGGGGCGCAACGGCGGTTCCTGGTACACCCGTGCTTCGGGCCCGGCCCTGTTCCAGCTGGCCAAGGCGGCGGGCCGGCCCATCGGCCTGGACGGCCTGCCCGGGCCGCTCCGGTCCAGCCGGATCCTCACCGGCAACGACCTGGGCCTCCTGGCCCACAGCGCCGAACTGCCCGACCTGGCGCGCGCGGAGCGCCGGGACGGCGACCCGGAGGATGCGCCGGGGCTGGAACGGGCCATCCAGCGGGCCCTGGCCGGCGGCGACCTGGCGGAGGCCTGGCGGCTGGTCGGAATCAGAGTCCGCTGAGCTCCATGGCGACCATCTGAAGCACCCGCCCGTCGGCGGAGGCGGCGCTGCGCAGGCACACCCGGCCTCCGGGGAGGTTCAGCTCGCAGGGGGGATTGCTCGCGCCCTCCAGCCCGCGCAGCAGGAAGTCGGCGAAACGGACCCGGTCGGCGCCGTTCAGGAACTGGCCGAACAGCGGGTTCGGCGGCAGTTCCCGGCCCGCCCCCAGCAGGTGCGCGCCGACGGGGTTGACCTCCAGCAGCGCGCCCCTTCCGTCCACCGAGAAGAGGCCGGCCGGCGAGCCTTCGTAGAGTTCCCGGAAGCGCTCCCAGCCGGCCTCGGCGATCAGGCGGGCCTCGTTCAGCGCCTCGTTCTGCATCTCCAGTTCCAGCTGGTGCACCCGCAGTTCGTGCACCAGCCGGGCGGACTCGACCGCGGGCGGGTCGGGCCCCTCCCCCTTGGCCAGCAGGTCTTCGGCGCGGCGGCGCCAGTCGTGGGGATGGACGGGTTCGGGCGGGTGCCAGGGCATCGGGGTCGCTCCTCGTTCAATCCGGGAAGCCGCGCTTGCGCATGAGCGCGGCGGTGTCCACGTCGCGCCCGCGGAAGGCCCGGAAGGCCTCGGCCTGGTCCACCGTGTTGCCCACGGATAGGACCTCCCGCCTCAGCCGCTCGGCCACGGCGGGATCCCAGGGCCCGCCGGCCTCCTGGAAGGCCTCCCAGGCGTCGGCGGTGAGGGCGTCGGCCCAGAGGTAGGCGTAGTAGCCGGCGGCGTAGTCGTCGCAGGAGAAGATGTGGCTGAAATGGGTCGGACGGTGGCGCATGGCGATCTCTTCGGGCATGCCCAGCCGGGCAAGCTCCTCGCGCTCGAAGGCGGCGGGGTCGATGGGCCGGTCCCCGGCCAGGTGGAACTTCATGTCGAGCATCGCCGAAGCCAGGTACTCCAGGGTCTGGAAACCCTGGTTGAACGTGGCGGCGCGCTGCAGCGCCTCGATCGTCGCGCGCTCCACGGGACGCCCTGTGATGTGGTGCAGGGCGAAGCGCTCCAGCAGCTCCGGGGTCTGCAGCCAGTGCTCGTTGAGCTGGGAGGGGAACTCCACGAAGTCGCAGGGCACCGCGGTGCCCGACAGGTCGGCGTGGCGCGTTTGGGACAGCAGGCCGTGCAGGGCGTGGCCGAACTCGTGGAACAGGGTGACGGCGTCGTCCCAGGAGATCAGCGCTTCCGAACCGGGCTCGCCGCGCACGAAGTTGGCGTTGTTGGAGACGATCGGCGCCACGCCCGGCTCCTGGCGCCGGTAGTTGCTCATCCAGGCGCCGGAGGTCTTGCCGGGCCGGGCGAACGGATCGAAGTACCAGAGCCCCGCGTGCCGGCCCCGGGCGTCCCGCACCGCCCAGACCGAGACGTCGGGGTGCTGCAGCGGCAGGCCCCGGACCGGGTCGAAGGTGAGCCCGTAGAGCCGGCCCGCGGCCCAGAACATGGCGTCGCGCAGCCGGCCCAGCTGCAGGTAGGGCGCCAGCCCGGCCAGGTCGAGCCGGTGCCTGCTCCGCTTCAGGCGCTCCATGTAGAAGCGGTAGTCCCAGGGGGCGATGGGCGCCGGAGCGCCGGCGCCGTCCCGCATCTCGGCCACCTCGGCCCGGACCTTCGCGGCGGCCGGCTTCCACACGGCCTCCATGAGCGCCAGCGCGCGCTCGGGGGTCTTCGCCATGGTCGGTTCCAGGGACCAGTGGGCGTGGGTGGGGTAGCCCAGCAGCCGGGCCCGCTCAAAGCGCAGGCCGAGGATCTCGGGGATCAGGGCCTTGTTGTCGGTGGGGCCGCCGTTGTCGCAGCGCCCCACGAAGGTGCGCCACACCTTTTCGCGCAGGCCCCGGTGCTCGGCCAGGGCCAGGAACGGCTCCACCGCCGAGCGGGTGTTGGCGATCAGCCACCGGCCGGGCAGGTCCCGGGCCGCCGCGGCCCGGGCGGCCGCGTCACGGAACCCTTCGGGCAGCCCGGCCAGGTCCGCCTCCCGCTCGATGACGGTGAACTGGCGGGTCTCCTCCTCCAGGACGTTCTGGCCGAAGCGGGTGAACAGCTCGGCCAGCCGCTGGTTGATGGCCTGGATGCGCCGCTTGCCGGGGCCGTCCAGCCCGGCCCCGCAGCGCACGAACCGGGTGTGGGTGTGCCAGGCGAGCCGCTGGCGCTGCGGGTCCAGGCGGACCCTGCCGGGCGCCGCATAGGCGGTCCGGATGCGCTGGAACAGCACCGGGTCCTGGATGATCTCGTCGGCGAAGGCGGCCAGGCGCGGCCTGACCTCCTGCTCGATGCGCGCCATCTCGCCCAGCTTGAGGGTGCCGGCGTGGACTTCGAACAGGGCGCAGACCCGCTCGAGCATCCGGCCGGAGCGTTCCAGGGCCGCGATGGTATTGGCGAAGGTGGGGGCGTGCGGGTTGCCGGTGATCCGGGCGATCTCCCTGCGCTGGGCCGCCATGGCCCGCTCGAAGGCGGCCGGGAAGGCCGCCGGCGCCACCTTGTCCCAGGGCGGGACGCCCCCGAAAGGACCCTTCCAGGGCGCCAGCATTGCCGGGGGGGGTGGGCTCGGAGGTTTGGGCATGGGGGCTTCCCGGGAGCGGTGCGGTCAGAGGTCGACCATAACCGATGAGTGCCCTGTGCGTCCCGGGAGGTTTCTTTTTGCGCCCGGGCAAAATATCCGAGGCGCCGGCCCGTCTTCAGGGGTAGAAGGAGGAAGCCCTGGAAACCACCTGGATGTCCGAGCAGGATCGACAGATCACCGAGACCATCGGACGCGAACAGTCCAGGCTGCGGAACTTCATCCGGAAATGGGTGCCCGACGAGGCCGACGCGGAGGACGTGCTTCAGGACGTGTTCTACGAATTCATCGAGGCGCAGCGCATGATGACGCCCCTGAGGCAGGCCGGCGCCTGGATGTTCCGGGTGGCCCGGAACCGCATCACCGACCTGTTCCGCAGGCGTTCCCGGCACCCGGACCCGTTCGAGCGGGTGCTGGACGAGGAGGCGCCCGTGCTGGAGGAGTGGCTGCCTTCAAAGGATGCCGGTCCCGAAGCGGCCTACGCGCGCCGGGTGCTGACGGAGGAACTGGACGCGGCCCTGGAGGAATTGCCGGAGGACCAGCGGGCGGTGTTCGTCGCCCACGAACTGGAGGGGATCAGCTTCAAGGATCTTTCCGCCCGCACGGGCATCCCCCTGAACACCCTGCTTTCACGAAAACACTACGCGGTGCTGCACCTGCGCCAACGCCTGCGGGCGATCTACGAGGAGTACGTCCATGTCTGAGCCCTGTTCCACCCGAGGTTCGCGCCTGTGCAAGGGCGCGGGCATCATCGCCCTGGTCGTGCTGGGCGCGGCCGCCCTGGGCGCCATCGTCATGGCCCTGTGGAACGGCCTAATGCCGTCCCTGTTCGGCCTGCGCCCGCTCCACTTCTGGCAGGCCCTGGGCCTGCTGATCCTGGCGCGCCTGCTGTTCGGCGGCTTCCACCGCCACGGCCACGGCTTCCACCGGCGCCGGCGCATGATCCAGCGCTGGGAGCGCATGACGCCCGAGGAGCGGGAGAAGTTCCGCCAGGGATTGCGCGGCCGTTTCTGCGGATGCGGCGACAACCGGGCGTGATCTGCCAGAATCAGAGGCAACGAGAAGGAAGCATCGTGCCCAACGGATCCGCACCGCCCGTCGTCGCCAGCCTGCTGGAGAACGACCTCTACAAGTTCACCATGTGGCAGGCCCTGCTGCACAGCCATCCCGGGGCCCACGCCGAGTACGCCTTCGTCTGCCGCGACGAGCCCGAGTATCCCCTGGCGGAGCTCAAGGAGGACATCGAGGCCCAGCTGGACCACCTCTGCACCCTCGCCTTCACCCAGGGGGAACTGGACTACCTGCGCGGGCTGCGCTTCATCAAAAGCGATTTCGTGGACTTCCTGTCCATCTTCCGCTTCCAGCGCCGCTTCATCCAGGTCGCGGTGGAGGACGGCCAGCTGGCCATCAAGGCGGCCGGGCCCATCGCCCACGTGATGGGCTTCGAAGTCTTCGTGCTCTACGTGGTGAACGAGCTGTTCTACCGGCGGATGCCGGCCGGGCCGCACATCCTGGAGGCCGCCCGGGCCCGGCTCCACCACAAGGTCCGGATGATCAAGGAGCACCTGGCCGAGGACGCCACCGGCTTCCCCTTCCTGTTCATGGATTTCGGGCTGCGCCGCCGGTATTCCGGGCCGTGGCAGGAGGAGGTGGTCGCCACCTTCGCGCGCGAACTGCCCGAGCACTTCCGCGGCACCTCCAACGTGCACCTGGCGCGCAAGCTCGGGCTGGTGCCGGCGGGCACCATGGCGCACGAGTACCTGCAGGCGTACCAGGCCTTCGGCTCGCGCCTGCGGGATTTCCAGAAGGCGGCGCTGGAAGCCTGGGTGCAGGAGTACCGGGGCGACCTGGGCATCGCCCTCACCGACACGGTGGGCATGGCGGCCTTCCTGGCCGACTTCGACCTCTACTTCGCCAAGCTGTTCGACGGCCTGCGCCACGATTCGGGCGACCCCATCGCATGGGGCGAGCAGGCCATCGCCCACTACCGCAAGCTGCGCATCGATCCGCGCACCAAGCGCCTGGTCTTTTCCGACGGGCTCGACCTGGCCCGGGCCTTCGCCATCCACCGGCACTTCCAGGACCGGATCCCGGCCACCTTCGGCATCGGCACCCACCTCACCAACGACACCCCGCACCGGCCCCTGAACATCGTGATGAAGATGGTCTCCTGCGGCGGCCAGCCGGTGGCCAAGCTGTCCGACACCCCGGGCAAGACCCTCTGCGAGGACCCCACCTACCTGGCGTACCTCAAGCAGGTCTTCCACCACGCCTGAGGTCCGTGTCCCGTCCGGTCGGGTTCCTTGACCTGCGCTCCTGCGTCGCTCCGGTCAAGGCCTCCGACCGTTGGCGCGCGGGCGACCGAGGTCGCTGTTTCACACTCAGGGGTGTGTGGAACACTGGCATTGGGCTCAAGGCTTCGGTTCGTCGCTGGCGGTTCGCGTCAGCGAACCGACGGCGGCGGTCGGGGCGGTGGGGCGGAACCCGGATGCCGCTATTTGGCTGCAGCGATGAATTGGCGGGCCTGGGCGGCCTGGGGGCTGGCAGGGGTCGATCTCGATGACCTTGTTCCAGGCCTTGGCGGCGGCGGCGTTGTCCTTCTTGTCCTGGGCGTAGACGATGCCGAGGTTGAACCAGCTCTGCAGGTGCCTGGGGTTGATCCTGCCGGCCTTCTGGAAGTCGGCGATGGCCTTGTCGATCGCTCCGAGCTGGCGGTACATGACGCCCTGGTCGGTGAGCACGTCGGGGTTGTCCGGGCTTCAGGGCCAGGGCCTTGGCGTAGGCGTCCACCGGCGCTCTGCGCCTGCTGCAGGTCGAAGTAGTCGTTGCCCAGGGCGATCCAGGCCTGCACGTTCCTGGGGTCGGCGGCCACGATCTTCTGGTTGGCCGGCGATCCGCTCCTGGTACTCCATGGGGTTCGGGCGCGGCGGCCCGGGCGGCATCGGGGGCGGCATGGGGGCTCCCGCAGGCGCGGCGCCTGCGGCGATGGCGGGGGCTTCATCGTTGGAATGGCCGGCCCCGACGAAATAGCCGGCGAGGAACCCGACGAAGACGCCGATCGCGAGACCTGACAGGAAATTCCGGTTCAAAGGTGCACCTCCGCGCCCGCCGGGCGCCAACGGGACAGCCATTCTCTCATCCTCTTGGGCTCAGCGCCAGCTTCCCCAGTAGTCCGGGTTCTCCACCGCGGCCGCGGCGGCGGTGGCGCGCAGGGGCCGGCTGGTGTCCACCATCACCGCCACCTCGTCGGTGCGGTCCTTCAGGCGCGAGGCGGCGATGGCCTTGGGGTGGGGGCCGTGGTGGATGCCCTGGGGGTGCCAGGTGACCATCCCCGGGCCGATCCCCTCCCGGCTGAAGAAGTGGCCGGAGGAATAGAACAGCACCTCGTCGAAGTCGATGTTGGAGTGGTAGAAGGGCACCCGCATGGCCCCGGCCTCCTCCTCGAAGGGGCGGGGCAGGAACGAGCAGATGACCATGTTCCGGCCCAGGAAGGTGCTGTGGGCGCTGGGCGGCAGGTGGTAGCGGGGGCTGACCACCGGCCGGATGTCCTTGACGTTGATCCGCCAGACCGTGAGGTCGCCCTTCCAGCCCACCGCGTCGTTGGGGTTGAAGGGGTAGAACACCTTGGTGATCTCGCCGCTGGCGCTTGATGTGCACGGCCCACTCGCGCGCCGTCGTCCGCCGCCGCGGGCTGCCAGCTCGGGGGTGTCGATCATGGCCGGGTCGAACTGGGCGTGGGGGCCCAGCTGGTTGCGGTCCGGCATGGTGATCTCGCCGGCGCTTTCGATGAGCAGGTAGCGCTGGGCCTGGCCGTCGGGCAGGAACCGGTAGGTGGTGCCGCGCGGGATCACCAGGTAGTCGCCCTGGGCGTAGTCCAGGACGCCGAAGGTGCAGTTCCAGCCGGCCGCCGCCGGAATGGATGAAATAAACATCATCACCGTCCGCATTGCGGTAGAAGAAATCCATGGTCCGGGGCGCCACCCAGTGCAGGGCCACGTCCTCGTTGTGCAGGAAGCAGACCGGGCTGTAGGCCGGCTCCCGGCTGCCGAACCGGGAGTCATCCAGGCCCTGGCCCAGGTCCAGCCGGTTCAGGTCGTAGCTGTGCGGGCGCAGCGGCCCTTCGATGCGGGTCCAGGAGGTGACCGGGTGGCGCCGGTAGAGGTGGGTGGTCCGGCCGAAGAAGCCCTGGCGGGCGAATTCCTCCTCGAAGGTGCCCGCGGGCAGGTCCACGTGGGCCTGGCGGCGGCGATCGCCCTTCCGGAGCGGGAACAGGGGCGTTTCGTTGGTCATGCGCATGGGGTCACCCCGGTGGGTCGGCTGAAAGTGTAGCCGGCCGCGAAAAGAATTTCGCGATCCGGTCTCAATCCGCCATGGATCTGTTATGCTCCCCGGTTGCTGACAGATCTTTGCGCGGAGGCGAGTGGATGCCCAAACCAACATTTTCCCTCGACCCGGTCGGATCATGGGGCGGTCGCCGGAAATCCCCTCGGGCTGGAACGCATCGACCATTTCCAGATGACCGGCACCCTCGACCGGCTGGAACCGCTCTACCGGCGCCTGGGCTTCGCCCGGGTGGCATCGGGCAAGGCGCCCTGGGGCAGGCTGGTGCACCTGCGCCAGAACCGCATGGACGTGCTCATCCTGGAGGCGGACGACACCCACCGGGCCGGCCGCTACTACCAGGCCCACGGCGAGGGGTCTGCGCCCTCAACTTCCAGGTGGAGGACCTGGACGCCGCCCTGGCCCGTGGCCCGGCAGGCGCGGGGCCAAGGTGATGGTGGAGCCGGAGACCCACCGGCCCGGCGCCGGCACCCTGAGTTCGCCGCCATCAAGGGCGTGGGCGACGTGCTGAACTACCTGGTGGAGCGGCGCGGCGAACCCGGCGCGTTCTGGCCCTTCCTGAAGCCCGACCCCGGCCTGCCGCTGTGCGCGCCCGGGCCTGGTGCGGGCGGACCACCTCACCAACAACGTCGGCCCCGGCCAGATGGACGACCTGGTGGGCTTCTACGAGCGGGTGTTCGGCTTCGCGGTGACCCGCACCTTCGACATCCACGGCCAGCTGGGCACCGGCCTGCGCTCCAAGGTGGTGCAGAGCGCCAACAACCGCGTGATCATCCCCATCAACGAGCCCACCGACGCCAAGAGCCAGATCCAGGAGTTCGTGGCGCGCCACCAGGGCCAGGGCGTCCAGCACATCGCCATGTCCACCAACAACATCCAGGAGACCATCCGGGTGCTGTCGGCCCAGGGCATCACCTTCCTCAAGGTGCCCGACACCTACTACGAGCTGCTGCCCGGGCGCATCGAGCAGGGCGGCTACAGGGTCACCGAGGACCTGGAGGAGCTGCGAGGAGCTGGGCATCCAGGTGGACGGCGACGCCACCGGCTACCTGCTGCAGATCTTCAGCGAGGACCAGATCGGGCCGCTGTTCTTCGAGATCATCCAGCGCCGCGGCAACATGGGCTTCGGCGAAGGCAACTTCCAGGCGCTCTACGACTCGATCGAACTGGACCAGAGGCGGCGCGGGGTCCTCTAGCGCAAGAGTGCGGGTCCCTCCCGTCCGCTCCTATGGGTCGCTGGCGCGACCCTACGAAGCGCAGGATAAAACCACCTTCGTCGGTGTTTCACCTTCGGGAGTCGGCCGCTGGTAAGGAACTCGACCCATTCTTTCCTGAAGTTTCTTCCCGCTTCGCAGGGTCGCGCCAGCGACCCGTAGGAGCGGACAGGGCGTGGGTCTGGGACACGGGCGACGACCTTAGCGCGCCCAGTGCAGGCTGTCCCGCTTGGCGTGCCAGTGGGCCCCCAGCTCCAGTTCCAGCGCCTTCTCGCAGAGTTCCAGGGCGCCGGCGAAATCCCCGGTCTCGCTGCGGGCCTGCACCCCCCGCTCCAGGGCGGTGGTGGCTTCCAGGGCCTTGCGGTAGCCGTGGCCCAGGGCCTCCTCCAGGTCCGGCAGGTGCTTCAGGAATCCCTGCAGCGCCTCCTCCACCCCGGGCCAGTCCTGGAGCTGGGCCCGGGTCTCGGCCAGCAGGTCGAAGGCCGCGGCCTTGGCCGCGTTGGGCAGGCTGTGCTGGCCCTCCATGGTCCGGGTGAGGTCCTTGAGGGCCGGGACCGGGCCGGCGATGGCCGCCTCCCGGTACCCGGCCTGGAGGTCCTCCAGGATCTCCTTCAGGGTCTTCTTCACGGGTTCCAGACGTCGGGCCATGCGCGCTCCTGGATACAGCCTAGCTGATATGTCTGTGGGGGGACCGCGCGCTCGCGCTGCTCGCTCTCCGTCCCCCACACCCCCGCACCCTGCCCGGGCGAAGCCCGGTCACGGTGTCCTGTGCTACGCTGCCCCCATGAGCGAACTTCCTGCCTACGAACGCGAACCCTACCTGACCGAGCTGGAGACCCGGGTGCTGCGGGCCGGAGAGGACGGCGGCCGGCCCTATGCGGTGCTGGCCGATTCCATCCTGTACCCCGAGGGGGGCGGCCAGCCTCCCGACCACGGCTTCCTGGGAGCCGTGGCCGTGCTGGACGTGCAGAAGCGGGCCGGGGAGGTGCGCCACTACCTGGCCGGCGCCGTCCGCCGGGGGCCGGCGCAGGTCCTGCCTGGACTGGCCGCGCCGCTTCGACCACATGCAGCAGCACACCGGCCAGCACCTGCTCACGGCCGTGGCCCAGGACCGGTTCGGCTGGGAGACCACGGCCTTCCACCTGGGCGAGGCGGTCTGCGACATCGAAGCTGGACGCCGCGCGGGTGTCCGAGGCGGAGCTGCGCCGGCTGGAGGAGGACGTGGCCGCGGAGATCCGGCGGGCCCGCCCGGTGACCTGCCGGCGGGTGACCACGGCGGAGCTGCCCGGCCTGAACGTGCGCTCCCGCGGGCTGCCCGAGGGCTTCCAGGGGGACGTGCGGCTGGTGGCGATCCAGGGCCTGGACCTGAACACCTGCGGCGGCACCCACCTGCGATCCACCGCCGAACTGGAGTCGCCTTGCCTGCTGGGCACCGAACCGGTGCGGGGCGGCACCCGGCTGTTCTACGTCGCCGGCGGGCGCGCCCGGCGCCCGGATGGCCGCCCACGAGCAGCGCAACGCCGCGCTGCGCGCCCTGCTGGGCGTGCCCGACGCGGCCCTGGCCAGCGCGGCCACGGCCCGGCTCGAGCAGCTGCGCGACCTGGAGAAGCGGGTCCGGCTGGTGGAGGACGAACTGGCCGAGGCGCTGGCGGCCTCCCTCGCCGGCCAGCCGGAAGCGGTGGTGGAGCACCATTTCGAAGGCAAGGACGCCGCCTTCCTGCAGCGCGCCGCTCGCCAGGTGGTGGCCCGGGCGCCGGGCAAGACCGCCTTCCTCACCGCCACCCTGGACGGTCAGTGCTTCTTCCTCCTGGCCTCCGGCGAGGCGTCGCCCCTGGATACGGCGGCCCGGGGCAAGGCGGTCGCCGCCCTGCTGACGGCCCGGGGCGGCGGTTCGGGAAAGCTGTTCCAGGGCAAGGCGGGTTCGCTGGCGGCCCGCGCCGCGGCGCTGGCCAGCCTGCGGGCCTGATCAGAACCGGCAGCGCGCCGCCACGGCCAGCACGTCGATGCTGTTCTTGTAGGTGCCGCTCAGGTTGCCGCCGTAGAACTGGGTCTGGGCGAGGGGATTGGAGCCTCCCTGGAGGCCGACCGTGGCGTTCCTGCAGAACAGGTGGCTGTAGCCCGCGTCCAGGCTCCAGGCCTTGTTGATCTGGTAGCTCGCGCCGAACGAGACCCAGGTGCGGTCCGAGTCGGGGATCATCGGGGTGCGCGTGGCGTTCGGCACGGGGGTCGTGTCCAGGGCCAGGCCCGCCCGGTAGGTCCAGACCTTGCCCGGATGCCAGGTGGCGCCCAGGGCGTAGAACATGGAGTTCTTCCAGTTCTCCGTGGTGACCGCGTCGGGCTGGGTGGCGGGGTCGGCGAACTTGATGCGCAGTTCCTTGAAGGTGGACCACCGGGTCTGGGCGATCTCCGCGGCCAGGGTGACGGCGCCGGTCATATCCCAGGTCATGCCCAGGGAGAGCGTGGAGGGGAAGATGATCAGGGCGGAAACGGGGGTGTTGGTCGCCCCGTTGGTGAGCGCCAGCCCCGCCGAGGCGGCCACCCCGCCCTGCGCGAGCAGGCTGCCCACGAGCGGCGGCACGCTGCCGGGAACGCTGAATACGGCCGTGCCCTTGACGGTCTCCCGGACTTCGGACTGGTAGCCGAGGCCCATGTGGAAGGAGGCGGTGGGGTCGAAGGTCAGGCCCAGCTTGGTGCCGTAGGCGATGCCGCTGCCGTTGACGTCGACGCGGCCGTCCTGGGCGCCGGGGGCGAACCCGGGGTTGGCCACGTTGAGCGACTGGAGCAGTGCCGAGCCCTGGTAGCCGATATCGACGCCCGAACTGAATTCGGCCCTGGCCCGCCGGACCACGCAGGCCGGCGCCGATGGACCAGGACGGGTCCATGCGGTAGGCGATGGTCGGCGTGATGTCCAGGGTCTCCAGGTGCGACTTGACGGCCCTGTAGCGGCCCGCCCAGGACGGGTCGTACTCGGTGGTGAGGCCGAACGGCACGTTCACCGAAAGGCCCAGCTTGAGATCCTCGTCCAGGCTCCACAGGCCGTAGAGGGTGGGCAGGGTGTCGCTCTTGGCGATGTTGCCGGTGGAGGTGGAGCCGGAGATGGGGCCCGCGCCGCCGGAGCGGCTGGCGACCCCGCCGCCCAGCTTCGCGTCGGGCATGACCTCGGTGAGGCCGAACTGCAGCTGGTTGCCCGTGTACCGGGTGAGGGTCGCGGGGTTGAAGAACATGGTGCTGATGTCCGAACCGCCGGCGCTGACGCCGGCATAGGCATTGCCCTGGCCGCTGCCGCTCTGGTCCCTGAGCTGGAAGCCCGAAGCCGAGGCCTGGGGCGCCGCGGCCAGGGCGAGCAGGAGCGCCAGGCTGGAAACGGGGAGGGTGAGGCGCCGACAATGGGGCATGAGAAAAACTCCTTTACCGATTTGAGCTCAAGACCGGAGCCCGGATTGCCTTCGAGAACCGTTCACATTGACAAAACGACTTGGCCGCGTGCGGTATATTACCCCTTGCCGCCTGATCCCATTGACCGCAAGTCACTATAGTAAGCGAAAGCGAGCCTCCCATGCGCCGTGCCTATCGTCCCGATGAAAAGGAGTCCCGGCGCCAGGCCATCCTCGCCGGTGCGCTCCAGCTGTTTCGGGAGATTCCCTATCCGGAACTGCGCATGACCGACCTGGCCCTGCGCATGGGCCTGGGCAAGGGCACGCTCTACCTTTATTTTTCGACCAAGGAGGCCCTGTTCCTGGCCATGCTGCAGGCGGAAATGGGGGCCTGGTTCGAGCAGGCGGGGGAACTCCTGGACGGCACCCCGGCCGGCGCCGATCCGACTTCCGTGGCCGGGGACCTGGTATGCGAGCTGATGCGCCACCCGCTCCTGCCGGGCCTGCAGGCCCTGCTGCACGGGGTGCTGGAGCGCAACGTCCCCGAGGCCGAGGCGCGCGCCTTCGCCCAGTTCCTGCAGGCCGGCGTGACCCAGGTAGGCCGGCGCCTGGAGCGGGTCCTGCCGGGACTGGCCGCGGGCAAGGGTCCGCTCTACCTGATCCGCTTCCACGGCCTGGTGATCGGCAGCCAGCTCATGTCCGCCCGCCCCGCGGCGGTGTGCGCCGTCCTCAAGGACCCGGACATGGCCCTGTTCAATTTCAGCTTCGAAACCATCCTGCGCGGCACCGCGGTGGACTTGCTGGCGGGGATGATGGGCTAGAACCAGGGCTCGTGTTCCGGTCCGCCGCCCTGGTCGCTCCTATGGGTCGCTTTGCGACCCTACGGAGCGGATGGCGGTGGGGAGGGTGGGGCCGTGTTGCACCTGCGCGTTGTCTCTTTGCCGAGTGACTTTCTTCGGACCTCGGCATCAAAGAGGTATGGGCTTTGGATACAGGGGGCATGATCGAGACCAGAACAGACAGATCCCATTCCGGTCTTTTGGAAGATCGTTTGGGTCATCGGGGCGAGGAAGGGGCTGAAGATTCCAGGGAAAGCGAGTTCAAGGCACCTGTGGGTGAAACGCCTGACGGGAAACTTGTGCTCGCTCGACAGGCCAGGCGCACGGTCAAATACAAATGCCCTGGGTGCGGGACCCGCCTCATCCTCAGGAATGGCGAAATAAGATCACCGCATTTCGCACACCAGAGCCAGACATTCTGCTCTGTTGAAACGGTTCTTCATTATGGTGTAAAGAAATTTATTGCCCATCTTGTCGAAAGGCATTTGGCCGGGTTCAAGAGGGGAGTCCCCAAGTTCAGGGTCCCATGCGCTGGTTACAGTCGATTCATAGCCAGGAACTTGCATGGCCATTGCAGTCGCGAAGCTTGGCTTAGCCTTGCGGAGCTGGAGTTTGACCAAGTCGAGGTTGAAAAGTCAAATCCCGATGGGCTTAAACCGGATGTGCTCCTTTCCAATAAGGGACTTCCAATTCTTGGCATTGAGGTGGTTGTGACGCATGCTGTCGATGCTGCGAAAGCCGGCAAATTGAACCATCCATTGATCGAAGTGGAAGCAAGGCAAGTGCTCCGGAGCCCACGATCATGGAAGCCAGTTCAAATGAACCATCCCTGGTCAGGGATTTGCAAGTCCTGCGTATGGGCACAGAAAATCAACGACTATGAATTCCAAGAAAATATTGAGCCTGGAGAATACGTAGCCGAATTATCAGCTTGTTTCTTTGAAAGCCACCTGCGTGAGTGGATTCAATCTTCTTCAGGAAGAATCAAACCGGTTGTGCATTGGCGCTGTCCATGGTGCAGAAAACCAAATCATCGCGACATCCACAGAAATCAAATCCATTCCGCAGGACTTTCGTCTTCGCTGCTGCCTCCCTGCGAACCCGAGGTGACCCTGCGAACGGTGGAAGGCCATACCATTTCGATCCTTTTCGGTTTCCCGAAAGTTCCAAGCCGCCCAAGGATCATCTTCCCGATGAAAAACAGCCCCCGATTCACCCTCCGCGCGACGCCCGATCCCAAATCGCCGCTGCGACTGACCATGAACGGGACGAACCGCCCTCTTGCCTTTATCTGCAAGTTTTGTGCAAGAGACTGCCTGGGCACGATTCCAGCGCCATCAATCCCCCTGAAAGAATGGGAAACTCTATCCCAAACCGAGTCAGGCTGAACCTCCACAAGTGCAAACACGAACAAAAACGATCCTGCCATTCAAATTCCCGCTTCGTAGGGTCGCGCCAGCGACCCATAGAAGCGAACAGGGCGAAATGAAGGGACCCGTACCTTTACTCAGGCCACTCCGGCCTGCCCGTGTCGCGCCCGCTCAAGCGCCAGGATTGCACGTTTGCGCTCGGTTCCCCAGTGGTAGCCTCCCAGCGCTCCGGAAGCCTGGATCACCCGGTGGCAGGGGATCAGGTAGCCCACGGGGTTCTGGCCGATGGCGGTGCCGACGGCCCGGCTCGCGCCGGGCTCGCCCAGCTGCCGGGCCAGGTCGCCGTAGGCCAGCACCCGGCCTTCCGGGATGCGCAGCAGCGCTTCCCAGACCCGGAGCTGGAACGGGGTGCCCTTGAGGGCCAGGGACAGGGGCCGCGGCGGGTCGCCCCGGAGCCGGCTCTCCAGCGCATCCACGAACGGCTGCAGCGCCGCCCGGTCCTGCTGGAACCGGGCCCGCGGCCAGCGCTCCCGCAGTTCGTCCAGGGCCTCGGCGGGGTCGCCTCCGGCCAGGAACGAAAGCGCGCACAGGCGCCCATCCAGGGCGGCCATGAGGGCCGGGCCGAACGGCGTCTCCGCCACCGCCCAGAGCAGGGTGAGGCCCTCGGCCCGCTCCTTGAACTGGCCCGGGGTCATGCGCTCGACGCTGACGAACAGGTCGTGCAGCCGGCTCGGGCTGGACAGCCCAAGTTCCAGGCTGGTCTCCAGGACCGACCGGGATTCCAGCAGCAGCTCCCTGGCCTCGCCGCAGGGTGAGGAACTGGAGGAAGCGCTTGGGGCTGATCCCGGCCCACTTCTGGAACATGCGCTGGAAGTGGAATTCGCTGACGCCCGCCTGGGCCGCCACTTCGGCCAGGGTCGGCTGCTCCCGCGCCCTGGCGCAGAGGAACCGGATCGCCTGGGCCACTCGGCTGAAATCGCTCTGGGACATGAGCTTCCCTCCTGCCCTCAAGGTTCGGGGATCGGCCCTCCCCGCTCAATCCGTTTCTTGCTCAGGATGCCGGGACGATCTCCCGCTTGAAGATCTCCTCCAGCACCGGGCCGACCGGGACGAGGCGCGGGGCCTTCAGGCAGGGGGCGAAGCCGCCGTGGGCCCACTCGCGCAGCCGGTACAGGGTGGCGAAGTGGAAGTCCGGGGAGGCCGCGCCCATGGCCCCCACCAGTTCGCTGCCGCGGCGCACGTTGTCCGACATCCACGAGGGCATGGACAGGTGGTAGGGGTTGCGCGCCACTTCGCCCCGGTGGAAGGAGACCGCCGCCACCAGGTCGGCCACATCGGCGGCGCTGGATTCGATCATCAGGTTGGGGTCGTCCATGGCGCCGCCAGTACTCGGTCTCCACCATCTTGCAGCGGAAGTTCGGGCCCAGGCTGCGCAGGGCGTCCAGGACCAGGTGGTGGGTGCCGATGTGGGTGGCTGTGCTGGTCCTGGTCGTGCGGCACGAAGAGCACCGAGGCGCGGTGGTAGGCGATGATCTGGGCGACGGTGGCCACCATGTCCTCCCAGGCGCCGGGCTTCATCTCCCGGGTCCGCAGGCTGACATGGCTCAGCCCGTTGGGGCGGGTGGTGATCAGCTCGAAGCCCAGGAAATGGCAGGCTCCGCGCATCTCCTCGAGCCGCGCGGCCTGGCGGTCGATCCGGCTGCCCTGGGTCACGGCCACGGCCGAGACCCGGAAGCTCAGCTCCCGGCGCAGGCGAAGCGGCAGCCCGGCCTGGATGCTTTCGTCGTCCGGGTGCGGCGCGAACACCAGGGCCCGCGGCGCGTTGTCCAGCAGCCTGGGCGCCGGCGCCGGCGGCAGGCCGCCCAGGGGCGCCTTGCGGACCTCATCTTGCAGACGCGCGAATTCGTCGACGAAGTGATTGTATGGGTGACTCACAGAAGCGCTCCTGGGCAAATGCCGGCTACCAATCGTAAGGCATACTCGATGCAGCGTGTTGGCTTTTTCAGCTGCTGGCGCCATTCTGGGGAGGGCCGCCAGGTCCGATCATGGCAACGCTCACCGGGTTCCCTTGTGCCATTTATCACGGATGGGCGAGTATTCTTGACAAAGATATCTACAATAGGAATGGTGCAGGTATTTATAACCTTGAGTGGAGGCCCAGGTCATCTGTGGATGGGCCTTCCCCAACCGAACAACCGGATCCCAGGAGGACGCTGGATGGACACCAAGGCGAAGAAGGAAATGCTGCTGAAACTGCGCAAGGATGCCTTCCTTGGCGGAGGCGCCGACCGCATCGAGGCCCAGCACGCCAAGGGCAAGATGACTGCCCGGGAGCGGATCGAGGCGCTGGTGGACAAGGGCTCGTTCCGGGAGCTGGACGCCTTCGTCACCCACCGCACCCACGATTTCCACATGGACAGGAAGCACTTCCTGGGCGACAGCGTGGTCACCGGCTGGGCCACGGTGGAGGGCCGTCCGGTCTACCTGTTCAGCCAGGACTTCACCGTCCTGGGCGGCTCCCTGGGCGAAGTGCACGCCGAGAAGATCTGCAAGGTGATGGACCTGGCCGTGAAGAACGGGGTGCCGGTGGTGGGCCTCAACGACAGCGGCGGCGCCCGCATCCAGGAGGGCGTGGTCAGCCTGGGCGCCTACGCCGACATCTTCCTGCGCAACACCCTGGCTTCGGGCGTGGTGCCGCAGATCAGCGCCATCCTCGGCCCCTGCGCCGGCGGCGCGGTCTACAGCCCCGCGCTCACCGACTTCATCCTCATGGTGAAGAAGACCAGCCACATGTTCATCACCGGCCCGGACGTGGTGAAGACCGTCACCCACGAGGACGTCTCCATGGACGACCTGGGCGGCGCCACCATCCACGCCACCAAGAGCGGCGTGGCCCACTTCGCCGCCGAGGACGAGGCCGACGCCCTGGCCACCATCCGCACCCTGCTGGGCTACCTGCCCAGCAACAACATGGAGGACGCGCCCCGGGTCGACACCGGCGACGATCCCAACCGCGCGCGAGGAGTCCCTCAACGACCCTGGTCCCGGACGATCCGCGCAAGGCCTACGACATGCACGAGGTCATCGGCAACGTGGTGGACAACGGCGAGTTCCTGGAAGTGCACGCGGGCTACGCGGGCAACATGATCGTCGGCTTCGCCCGCATGGACGGCCACACCGTGGGCATCGTGGCCAACCAGCCCATGGTGCTGGCCGGGGTGCTGGACATCAAGGCCTCGCTCAAGGGCGCCCGCTTCGTGCGCTTCTGCGACGCCTTCAACATCCCGCTGATCACCTTCGTGGACGTGCCCGGCTTCATGCCCGGGGTCGACCAGGAGCACGGCGGCATCATCCTGCACGGCGCCAAGCTGCTCTACGCCTACTGCGAGGCCACCGTGCCCAAGCTCACCGTGATCACCCGCAAGGCCTACGGCGGCGCCTACGACGTGATGAGCTCCAAGCACATCCGCGGCGACTACAACGTCTCCTGGCCCACCGGCGAGATCGCCGTCATGGGTCCCGACGGCGCGGTGAACATCATCTTCCGCAAGGAGATCACCGAGGCCGCCGACCCCGTCGCCAAGCGCGCCGAGCTGATCGAGCTCTACAAGGACAAGTTCGCCAACCCGTTCGTGGCCGCCTCGCCGCGGCTACCTGGACGACGTGATCGACCCCGCCGACACCCGCACCCGGCTGATCGAGGCGCTGAAGATCACCCGCAACAAGCGCGACACCAACCCGCCCCGCAAGCACAGCACCATGCCTTTGTGAGGCGAGGGAGAACCCATGGGAAACAAGACCAGCATCGCCGAACTCGCCACGCCACCTCACCACCCCGTACAGCCACCTGGAACTGGGGCAGGTGAACGACCACGCCGCCTATGTCATGAACTTCAAGGAGGTCCTACCCCTTCCACCGGCACATCCTGGACGAGCTGTACCTGGTGCTGGAGGGGGAGATCACCATCCGCTTCAAGAACGCCGCCCCCATCGTCCTGAAGAAGGGGGAGAGCACCGTGGTGCGCGCCTACACCACCCACTCCTCGGAATCCCTGGAAGGCGCCCTGGTGCTGATGGTGAAGCCCAAGGAAATGTTCCCCCACCCGTCCGAAGTGGAGTAGGCAGACATGGCCGCCGAAACCTTTGATGATCTGCGAAACCCTCCTGCGGGACGCGCACCAGAGCCTGCTCGCCACGCGCATGCGCACCGAGGACATGCTGCCGTTCTGCCCGGCCCTGGACGAGATCGGCTACTGGTCCCTGGAAGTCTGGGGCGGCGCCACCTTCGACACCGCCATCCGGTTCCTGGGCGAGGACCCCTGGGAGCGCCTGCGCGCCCTGCGCAAGGCCCTGCCCAGGACCCGCCTGCAGATGCTCCTGCGCGGCCAGAACGTGCTGGGCTACAAGCACTACCCCGACGACATCGTCGAGAAGTTCATCGTGCTGGCCCAGAAGAACGGCATCGACGTGTTCCGCATCTTCGACGCCCTCAACGACCTGCGCAACATGGAGAAGTGCATGAGCGTCGCCAAGCGCGGTGGGCGGCCACGTGCAGGGGACCATCTCCTACACCATCAGCCCGGTGCACACCGACGCCGCCTTCGTGCAGATGGCCCAGGACATGAAGTCCATGGGCGCCGATTCCATCTGCGTCAAGGACATGGCCGGCCTGATCAGCCCCTACATCGCCTACAGCCTGGTCAAGGCGCTGAAGGAGGAGGTGGGCCTGCCGGTGCAGCTGCACACCCACTACACCTCCGGGCTTCGGCACCGCCGCCCTGATCAAGGCCGCCGAGGCCGGGGTGGACGTGGTGCGACTGCGCCATCTCGGCCATGGCCATGTCCACCTCCCAGCCGCCCACCGAGACCCTGGTGGCCGCCCTCAAGGGCCAGCCCCGGGACACCGGCCTGGACCTGGGCAAGCTGGCCGACATCGCCCGGCAAGATGACCGAGGTGCGCAAGAAGTACGCGAGCTTCGAGGCCGGCGTGCCGCCGGTCGACGTGAACGTGCTGCAGTTCCAGGTGCCGGGCGGCATGCTCTCCAACCTGGTGGGCCAGCTGCGCCAGCAGGGGGCCATGGACAAGTACTACGACGTGCTGGACGAGATCCCCAGGGTGCGCAAGGACATGGGCTACCCGCCCCTGGTCACGCCCTCCAGCCAGATCGTCGGCACCCAGGCCACCCTGAACGTCCTGCTGGGCGAGCGCTACAAGGTGATCCCCGAGGAAGTGAAGCAGTACTTCCGCGGCTACTACGGCAAGCCGCCGGCGCCCATGGATCCGATGATCCAGAAGATGGCCATCGGCGACGAGGAGCCGATCACCTGCCGGCCCGCCGACATGCTGGCCCCGGGCTGGGAGGCCGCCAAGAAGGAGATCGGCGACCTGGCCCAGAGCGACGAGGACGTCATGTCCTACTGCCCTGTTCCCGCAGATCGCCAAGCCCTTCCTGCTCCGGCGCAAGCAGGGTCTGGGCGGCAAGGAGGAAGTGGCCGCCGCCATCGGCGAGGCCCTGTTCCAGCAGGCCAGCGGCAAGGAAGCCAAGCCTGCCGCGGCCGCGGGGCCGGCCCAGGGGGGCTCCATGTGGAAGATGGCCGCCAGCGCGGGCGTCCAGAGGGGGTGGTGAGCATGGCCAACAACAAGTTCAAGCTCATGCTGGAAGGCCAGGCCTACGAACTGGAGCGGCGCGACGGCATGATGGTCGTCAACGGCGTGGAGTTCTCCTGCGAACGCAAGGAGCACCAGATCGCTCATCGGCGGCAACCCGCACAGCGTCAAGCTCGGCGCAGGCACGGCCGAGGTGGACGGGATCGCCTACGCCATCGAGGCCGATCGGCCTCGAAGAGCCCAGGACTGCCGGCCGGGTGCGCAAGGCCACCCACGCCGCGGCCGATGAGGCCGGGGCGCTCACCGCCGTCATGCCGGGCCTCATCCTCAAGATCCTCAAGAAGGAGGGCGACCCCGTGGAAGTGGGCGAAACCGTCATCATCCTCGAGGCCATGAAGATGCAGAACGACCTGCAGGCCAAGACCGCGGGCCGGATCACCCAGATGAACGTCAAGCAGGGCGACAACGTGGAAATGCGCCAGGTGCTCTGCATCATCGAATAGTCAAGAACGATGCCACAGAATTATCAGGATCCCATCCGGCCCTGGCCGGATGGGCTTTCGCGCATCAGAATGAAAATGGTCTTCACCACCAGAGGGGCCCCATGTCCAAGCTTTCCATCATCGCCATCGACGGCCCCTCGGGCGTGGGCAAATCCACCACGGCCAGGCGGGTGGCCCAGGATCTGGGCTGGGACTACCTGGACACCGGGGCAATGTACCGCGCCACCGCGCTGGCCCTGCGGAGGGCGGGGGTGGCCCTGGACGACCGGCCGGGCCTGTCGCGGGTGCTGGCGCGCCTGCGCATCGAGCAGCGCGGCAGCCGCGAATTCCTGGACGGCGAGGACGTGAGCGAAGCCATCCGGACCCCGGAGATCACCCTCATGGTGACGCCGGTCTCGGCCGACGCCCAGGTGCGCGAAGTGCTGGTGGACCAGCAGCGAAGGATCGGCGCCCAGGGTGGCTGGGTGGTGGACGGCCGGGACATCGGCACCGTGGTGTTCCCGGACGCCTGCTGCAAGGTCTTCCTCACCGCCAGCCGCGAGGCCCGGGCCGGGCGGCGCTACAAGGAACTGGCCGACAAGGGCGTGCCGCTGCCCCTGGACGAGGTGGCCGCCGACCTGCAGCGCAGGGACCTGGCCGATTCCACCCGGGCCGTCTCGCCCCTGCGCAGGGCCGAGGACGCGGTGGAACTGGACTCCAGCGGCATGGGGCTGGACGAGGTGGTGGACTGGATCGTGCGCCGGCACCGGGGGCATGCTGCCGGGGCTTCTATCTAGATGCGCGCCTGCCCTTCGGTCCTGGATTTCGCAATGCTTTCAAGTTCGGACCTGGCCTCCGCATCGAGAACCAACTTGGCCCGTATGGGGTTGCGTCCCATAACACCTCCGATGATCTACCTATAAGCGTAGGCCATCGGAGATCTCGCTGAGGAACGCTGAGGAAAACCAATCTCGGCTTGTACTTGCGGTATTGCGACAGCGTCCGGCGACAAGGTGCTGCTGCCGATGGGAAAATGTGTCAAAGCATGTATTGTTTATTTTTTATAAAGATGCATGATTCATCCAGTGTAACCCCACGGTGAATCCATGCCCTTCAAACTCACACTTGGAACCTCCCTGATCCTCCTGGCCAGCCTTCTCGCCCCCTGGCCAAGCCCCTGCCGCGCCGCGGCCCCCGGCACCCTCCTGGAACTGGGTGACCTGGAACTGATGCCGGTGAAGGAATTGAATGAGCAATACAAGAAGAAGGTCAAAGAGGACCTTGGCAACGGCAACGAAAAATTCATGCAACTCAGCCCCATGGCGGTCTTCCAGCAGATGATCCAGGAGCACGCCGCCGCCCTCGTGCCTTCGCGCCGGATGCGCTACGCCTCGGTGGACGCCTCCGGGGCCGAGCGGACCTATTCCGGCCGGATCTTCCTGCCCAGCCGCAAGCCCACCGACCCGCCCAGGGAGGTGCCGCTGGTGATCTACCAGCACGCCACCGAGACCCGCAGGAGGTACACCGCCTACTACAACAAGGGCGACGAGACGATGCTCGGGGCGCTGGCGGCCGAACTGTGCGGCTTCGCGGTGGCCATGCCGGACGGGGACGGGATGGGCGCCGACCCTTCGCCCAGGAAGCACGCGTACTGCTACGGCAAGACCACCGGCACCTGCCTCGTGGACATGATCCGGGCTGCCCTGGGCGAGCTGAACGGCAGGCGCGTCTTCGATGACGTCAACTACATCTGGGATGGCGAGGTCTACATCGTCGGCTACTCCGAAGGCGGCTACATCTCCATGGCGGCGGTGAAGGAACTGGCCACCAACCCCGCCTGCTCGGACATCAAGCTCACCGGCACGGCCTGCATGGGCGCTCCGTTCGATTTCGCCCAGGCCACCCGAAGCCTCCTGGCCGACCCGAAGGCCGCCTACGACCGGCCCTACATCCCCGCCTACTTCGTGGCCGCCTGGCAGGACATCGCGCCCTCCCTGGTGTCGTTCGACAAGGCCATCAACCCGGCCCTCCTGAAGAAGGACGCTTCCGGCAGCGCCGCCGAATGGCTGGGCGGGGTGCTGGGCGGCGACGCCATCACCCCCCTGATCCAGGCCCGGCTCACCGGCAGCAAGGACAAGGCGGTGCCAGCCCGCTCCATCCTGAACGAAGACTGGGTGAAGAAGAACATCGACGACCCCAACAGCGCCCTGAACAAGCTGTTCGAGGCCAACACCCTGGTGGGCGGCTGGAAGCCCACCGCGCCGGTGCTCCTGGTGCACGACCCCTATGACAAGACCGTGCGCTTCAGCGGCACCAAGGCCATGTTCGACGACTGGACGAAGCAGGGCCTCAGGCCCATCGGCATCGTCGAGATGGCGGTGGGCGGCGTCGGCACCGGGCACGTGGGCGGGGCGATGGTGGCCATCCCCACCGCCTTCATCTGGATCGACGCCGGCATGCCCAGGTCGATCAATGACATGGCCAAGGACAAGATCAGGGCGGCGATCATCGACAACGCCCCTCCGGGGCTGGAAGCCAACGCGGACGCCCTGGCGACCACCCTGGGCGTGCAGGAGGCCAACGAGAACCGCGCCCTGCTGCCCCTGTCCAGGATCGACCCGGCCGGCAAGTCCTGCACCCTCTCCTACGGCGACAGGCTGTTCAAGGTGGGCAAGGTGAAGCTCTACACCATCGAGAAGAAACCGGTCTTCGACAAGCAGCCGCCCAGCCCGGGCCTGGGCGGATACACCAGGCTGGTCAAGGAGATGAAGCAGCTGGGCGACAAATACCAGTTGCCGGCGGACGTGCCCACCTACATGGCGGTCTACCCGGAGAAGGGCGGAGTGGCGCTGACCCTCAAGTTCACCGCCGGATCCTCCAGCTATACGGCCAACATCAAGCAGCTGAAGAACAAGATCATCGGACGGAATACCCCCACGGCCTTCGACATCAGCTCGAACTTCCGGAGCCAGGTGCAGACGGACAATTTCGACCGCGCGGAGACCGGCAGGACGTTCATCACGCTGCCAGGCAAATAGTCAGACCCGGAAGGTGTCGGCCCGCCAGGCCTGGATGCGCCGCTTGATCTGCCCGGCGCCGAGGTGCTCGTCCAGCGCCTCGGCCACCCGGGCCGCCAGCTCCGGGTCCGAGGCGAAGCGCAGCTCTCTCCTATCCCTTGGGCCGGAACGCCTTGATAACGTTCTCGTCCGTCTGCAGCGAAGGCCCGCCGGCCAGCTCCAGGCAGTATGGGATGGCCGGGAACACCGCGTCCAGGCATTCCCGGATGGCCTTGGGCCGGCCCGGCAGGTTGACGATCAGGGCGCTGTCGCGCAGGCCGGCGATCTGCCGGGACAGGATCGCCGTGGGCACGTACTGCAGGGAGACGGCGCGCATGCGCTCGCCGAAGCCGTCCAGGACGCGCCCGCACACCGCCCGGGTGGCCTCGGGGGTGACGTCCCTCGGGCTGGGGCCGGTGCCGCCGGTGGTGAGCACCAGGCAGCAGCCGTCCTCGTCGCACAGCGCCTTGAGGGTGGCCTCGATCAGGTCCTGCTCGTCCGGGATCAGCCGGCAGACCGGCTCCCAGGGGCTGGCGAGGTAGGCTTCCAGGGCCGCCCGGATGGCCGGGCCGCCCAGGTCCTCGTAGACCCCCGAGCTGGCCCGGTCCGAGATGGTGACGACGCCGATCCTCGCGGGGACGGCTTCCGGTTCAGTGGTCATGGTCGCAGTCGGGGCCGTGCACGTGGCCTTCGGCCGCCACCACGGCGTCCGGGGCGCCGCCCTCCTGGTGCTCCAGGTCGCCGCCCTCCACGCCGCCGGCGTCGAACCGGGCCGCGGGGGCGCCGGATTCGCGCCGCCGTTCCAGTTCCACCAGGGCCGCGTAGGCCTCCCGGTCCAGCAGCTCCTCGGTGACGCTGGCCTGGCCGAGGATGTGGTTGAAGATCTTGTCGGTGCGCACCCGTCCCTTGATCTCGTTGGTGGCGCCGTTCTGCTCCAGCTGCTTCTTGAAGGTCTCGAAGGGCTGCTGGACCTTGCGCTCCTCCATGAACGAGCGGATCTCCGCGTCCACCTCCTCGTCGCTCACCTGGATGTCCTCGCGGTTGCCGATGGCCTGCAGCAGGTATCCGGAACGCACCGCCCGCTCGGCGTCGCGGGTGCGGCTCTGTCGGTAGGCCTCCCAGTTGATCTTCTTGGGGTCGACCCCCTGGCGCGCCACCATCTCGCCGAACTCCTGGCAGTAGTCGTTCAGCTGCAGGGCCACCATGGAGGCGGGCACCTCGAACGGCGCGAGGTCCAGGAAGTCTTCCAGGATGGCCTGGTGCGCCCGGGCGCTGGCGTCCTCGTCGGCGGTGGTCTCCAGCTGCTTGCGCACGAACACCTTCAGATCGTCCAGGCCGGCGTGGGGGCCGAGGTCCTTGGCGAAGTCGTCGTTCAGCTCGGGCACTTCCCGAACCCGCAAATCTTTCATGGTGACTTCATAGGCGATCGGCTTGCCGGCCATGGCGCGGTTGGCGTCGCCTTCGGGGATGGTGATGGAGAACTTGCGGGATTCGTCCACCCGCATGCCGAGGATCTCGGCGTCGAACGGGCGGCCTTCGGCCAGCTGGATCACCTGTTCCTTGTAGTCCATGGCCTTCATGCCCTGGGGCTTGACCTTGATGTCCAGGGTGACGTAGTGGCCGAGCGCCGCTCCCGCGTCGTCCACCGGGATGAACTTGGCGGCCTCGTTGCGCATGGCCTCCAGCTGCTCGGCCACGGCGACGTCGTCGATGATCCGCTTCTTCTTGACCACGGTGATGCCCTTGTACTCGGGCAGGGTCACCTGGGGGGCCACGTCGAACAGCGCCTTGAACATGCCGTCGGCGCCCTCCTTCAGCTCGACCTTCTCCAGGGCGGGCCGGGAGATGGGCTGGGTGCCCGCGGCGGTGGCGGCTTCCAGGAAGTGCTTCTCGACCAGGGCTTCGGCCACCTCGGACTGGATCTCCCGGTCGTAGCGGGAAAGCAGGACCGCCTTCGGGGCCTTGCCGGGGCGGAAGCCGGGAATCTTGACCTTGGGCGTCAGCTTGGCGATCACCTTGCTGAACTCAGCTGTGACCTCCGACGCGGGAACGATGACTTCCAGGGATTTCCGCGTGGCGGTGTGGTGGGTGAGGCTGGACTGCATGGGGTGCTCCTGCTGCGAGTTGGAAAAGGAGAAGCTGTGTCAGGTGGTGCGAATGGCGGGACTCGAACCCGCACGGTGTGAACCGCTGGAACCTAAATCCAGTGCGTCTACCAGTTCCGCCACATTCGCAATGCCTCGTGCTGCTCTTCGTGGTGCGCCCGGAGCGACTCGAACGCCCGACCCTCAGGTTCGAAGCCTGATGCTCTATCCAGCTGAGCTACGGGCGCACTACGAAACCGCTATTTTGCCATGAAAGAGCCCGGAATTCACGCGCCATTAACGCAGGCACCAGGCGTCGGTTTCGGCGTTGCGCACGAGGGCGTCCATTTCGGCCCCGGTGAGGCCCAGGGCGCGGGCCTGCGCCCATTCCCCGGGCAGCGTGCACGGGATGATCCCGGGGTCGTCGGTGCCCAGGGCGCAGCGCACCCCGGCCCTGAGCAGGGCCGGCAGCGGGTGGTCGCCCAGGCCGGGCACCAGGGCCCGGTTCGAGGAGATGCAGATGTCCACCGGGATCCGGCGCTCCACCAGCAGCTCCACGACATCGGGGTGGGCGGCGGCGGCCACGCCGTGGACGATGCGCTCCACCCCGGCCTCCAGGATCGCTTCCCGCACGTTGGCCGCGGGTCCGTTCTCGCCGGCGTGGGCGGCGAGCCGCAGGCCGGCCTTGCGCGCCCGGTCGAACACCGGCGCCCAGTCCCTGAACGGGACGCCTTCCAGGCCGCCGGTGGAAAAGCCGGTCACCCATGCGGGCCGGCCGCCCAGCACCAGGTCCAGCACTTCGTGGCCGTGCTCCGCCCCGAAATGGTTGACGGCGTCGATGATGACGGTGACCGCCACGCCTTGGCGGCGGGCATCGGCGATGCCTTCGTCCAGTCCCCGCCAAAGGGCCTCCAGCGTGATGAACCGGGCCTGTTTCACCAGGAGGTGCGGAGACACCCACAGGTCGATGCCCCGGGGCCGCCCGTCGGGTCCGGGCAGCCGCCCAACCGCCGCCTGGACGGCCGAGCGAACCGCCGCGGCGCTGCGCAGGAAGCCGCAGCTGAAGAAGAACGCCTTGATGAAACGCTCAAAAGGCACCGTCTCGTGGCGCCAGAGCGCCTCCAGCGCCGACGGGGGCCTCGATCCCTCCGCCTCGGCCTGCCGGCGCACCCACGCCGCATCCAGGCTGCCCTCGAGGTGGGTGTGGCGGTCGATCGTGGCCGTCGCGCGCATCGGCGGCAAGCTCACTCGTCGTAATCGTCCATCTGCAGGTCCCCCGGATCCACGCCTTCGGCGCGGGCCCCGGAGATGCCCAGGCTTTCCTCCAGGCCGTCGTCGGCGGCGGCTTCGGCATCCACTTCCGGCACGAAATCATCGTCGATCTGGAGCACCACCTTCTCCTTCTTCACGGCCTTGGGCTTGGCCGGGGCCTCCTTCTGGTTGGCGCCGCACTTGGGGCACAGGGCCTCCGGTTTGGTGAAGTCGTAGAACTTCGCCGAGCAGCTGAAACATGTCCACTTTTTACCCAAATTCGCCATGGCTCCCTCAATCCCGTCAAAGGATCAAGGATTTACCATGTTTCCAGGCTGTTGTCATCAGGATGGCAAAATGTTTTTTCCATGGCGGTCCGGCCTTATCGGCCCGCCCAGGGAGCCGGTCCGAGCCGCTGCGGGTTCCCACGCGCATAGCTGCTGGACAACGGTCTTGTAGAAAATCTGGTGCTGGCTCTCCAGCTCCGCCCCGTAGCGCTCCACGAAGGATGCCCGGCTCCGGTCCAATTCGTCTCTCATGGCGGAGTAAAGATTGCCGAGGGTCTGGCCCTGGGCGACCTTGGCCGGGAAGTAGAGTTCGATGTCGCCCACCAGCACCCGGGCGCTGCGCTCGGCGTTGACCCTGACCATGGGGTCCAGGGCCGCCGGAGCGGTTTCGGAGATGGGGTCGGGGATGCGCTGGGTCATGACCGACGGGGGGGCTTCGGTCTGGGCGGCCCGCTCCTCCTCCCTGGCGCCGGCCAGGTAGGCCAGACGGACTTCCGCGGCCAGGGCGACCGCGCGCAGGTGGCTGGGGTAGGGCAGGGCGGGCTCGGGGCCGCTGTCCGCCAGGAGCAGCGCCACCGTCTTGCGGCGCAGGTGCAGCGGGAGGATCCGCAGCGCGCCGCCCGGGGTCCGGCTGAGCGGACCCAGCAGGGCCTGGTAGGCGGGGCCCGGCTCCGCGATCAGGGCCGCCTGGCCCTGCATGAGCCGCTCCAGTTCGGGCGGCGGCACCACCGGGGCGCCCAGCTTGGGGTGGTCCGAGTCGAACCCGCGGTGGGCGTAGAGGCTGGCGATGCCCTGCTTGATCACGAACAGCGCGCTGCGCCGGCCGAACCGCATGATGCCGTCCAGCAGATGCTTGAGCACTTCGCCCTGGGTGGCGGCCTGGGCCAGCAGGTCCAGCCCCGCGGCCAGGTCGGCGTCGGTCGAGGGCGCGGGCTCCGGGGCCGGCTCCGGCGCGGGCGCCGGCACGGCCATGGCCAGGATCCGCTGCACCATGGCGTCGTCGGGAACCAGCCGGTCCTGGGCCTCGCGCCACGCTGACAGCACCTGGTCCCGCAGGGCCAGGTTGCCGGTCATTGATCCACTCTTGCAGCAGAGTCTTCAGGGCAGCTTGATTGGCTTCGTCCATCGCGGTCTCGGGATTTGAAGTGATTCTACCCGAATTGCCCAAGTTGGACCGGCTGCTGGCAATTCTTTCATGAGGGCGATAGGATTCAGCGAGGTGCTTGGAGCGTGCGGATGGCTGATCTTTTGATCCAGGTCCGCGAAGTGGACGGTGTGGCGGTGCTGAGGCCGGAAGGCTTCATCAACGCCCACACGGTCCGGCAGTTCGAGGCGGCCCTGGAAGGCCTGGTGCGCGAGGGCAGGTACACCATCCTGCTGGACTGCAGGCTGCTGAACTACATCAGCTCGGCCGGCCTCGGGGCCATCATGGGGCTGATCGAGACGGTCCGGGAGAACGGCGGCGACATCCTGCTCTGCAGCCTCCAGAAGAACGTCTTCGAAATCTTCGACACCCTGGGCTTCACCCAGCTCTACCGGGTGTTCGCCAGCGAAGCCGAAGCCTTGCAGTGCCTGAACGGGAACCTCTGAGTGCGCGGCGCCGGCTGAACCCGAGTCCTTCCGGCTGGTCATCCCCAGCCAGACCCGCTACCTGAACCTGGTGACCGGCATGGCCAAGCGCGCCTCCATGGTGGCCGGCATGGACGACGCCACCTCGGCCAAGGTCTCCATCGCCGTGGACGAGGCGGTGACCAACGTGATCGTCCACGCCTACGGCAGCGAGGCGGACCACCTGGTGGACATCGAGCTGCGCTTCCTGCCCCAGTCGCTGGAGGTGCACATCCACCACAACGGCCGGGCCATCCGCGAGAACGAAGTGGTGCTGCCCGACCCCCGGGAATACGTGAAGCACCCCCGCAAGGGCGGCCTGGGGCTGCTGCTGATGAGCCGGTTCATGGACGAGATCCGATACAGCGAAACCGGCGGGGGCAGCGAGTGCTGCATGATCAAGCGCGTGGTGTGAAGCCGCCGCCGAGCCCGGCGCCGGCGCCCCCGGACCCCGACGCCTCGTTCCAGCGCCTGCGCGACCTGTCCATGCGGATCCCCGAGGGGACCCAGGAGCTCCTGCCGATCATCGACTTCCTGGAGACCTTTCCCGGACCAGGCGACCGAGGAGGCGCTCGTCCACCTCGTGGGGGTCACCGCCCTGGGCATCGCCAAGGCCGCCCAGGGCGGGCTCTGGTACGGCAGCCGCTGGCTGTTCCTGCGCGGCAACGCCCCGGCCTTCCCCACCCACCCCGGGCCCGGGCTGGTCCAGCCTGCCCTGGGTGTTCGGCGAGGACTGCTACGGGCACCTGGTGGTGCGCACCCCCAAGGTGCCCGACGCCCTGGTCCTGCTGCTGTCCATCTCCGCGCCGCTCCTGGCCTGGCGCCGGCTGGAAGCGAACCGCAGCGACCAGAACCGGGCGCTGGCCCTGCAGATCTCCCGGCTCAGCACCCTCTTCGACCTGACCCGCACCCTGGGCGAGGGGGAGACCGCCCAGGACCTGCTCCGGCTCATGGGCGACACCCTGGCCGGCGAGTTCAACATCCAGCGCCTGCTGGTGGTGGACCCCGCCGGCCGGGTGACTGCACAGCCGCGGGCTGGGGCCGCTGCCGCCCGCCCTCTCCGGCGACGCCCTGCACGCCGCTGGTGGCGGACCACGGCGCTGGTGCACGCCTCGGAGCTGCGCGACCTGGACCACAGCCACGGCTTCGTCTACGCCGCCGACCCCCGGCGACGGCACCCTGAGCGAGGACGACGAGCTGTTCTTCCAGACCCTGCTGAACATCACCTGCTCCCAGCTGACCAGCCGGGAGCTGCGGGAAAGCCGGATCCAGGCGGTGAAGCTGGAGAAGGACCTGGAGCTGGCCCGGAACATCCAGCGCCGGATCCTGCCCAAGCGCCTGCCCGAGCCGCCCGGCTGGCAGTGCGCCGCCGCCAACCTGCCCTACCAGGCCGTGGGCGGGGACCTCTACGACCTCTGGATGGCCTCGGACCTGGACCGCAGCCCGCGGCTGCACCTGGCGGTGGGCGACATCTCCGGCAAGGGCCTGCCCGCCTCGCTGATGATGACCCAGCTGTCGGCCTTCCTGCGGGCCATGGCCGACCTGCGGGTGGCGGACTGGGGCGAACTGGCCCGGCGGCTGAACGCCCGCATGAACGAGGTGCGCGACCGGAACCGCTACGCCACCCTGTTCGTGGGCAGCCTCAACCCCGCCACCGGCGACCTGCGCTACGTCAACGGCGGGCACAACCCGCCGCTGCTGGTGCCGGCGGACGGCCGCCCCTGGCGCCGGCTCACTGCCCACCGGCCCCATGGTGGGGCTGCTGCCCGGCGCCGACCTTCGCCGAGGGCCGGGCCACCATGCACCCGGGGGACACCCTGGTGATCTTCACCGACGGCCTGGTGGAGGCGGAGAACGCCGCCGGCGAGGAACTGGGCGACGAAGCCCTGGTGGAGGTGGTGCGCGCGCGGCCCCGGGCCTCGGCCGACGAGCTGTTCGAGGCGCTGCTCACCCGCACCTTCGCGCACATGGAGGGCGGCGGCTTCAAGGACGACGTGACCCTGGTGGTGGTGAAACGGTCGAACTGAGCTACTCGTTGGTATGGCGGATCATCGCCGCGTTCGGGGCGTGCCGGTAGACGTACTCCCGGGGGTTCTTGGGCAGGGGGTCGCCGGGCTTGGCCACCAGGTGCACCCAGGTGTGGTCGGTCAGGATCACGCTGAACCCGTTGTGGCCCGAAACCGTCTGGATCACCTTGCCTTCGCGCACGAGGCGGGAGACCGTGGTCCAGGAGCCGTAGGTGAACTGGGGCTGCTGCGGGGCCTGCGCGGCGGGGGCGGGGGCGGGGGCGGGCGCTGGGGAATGGCAGGCGGCGAGCGCCGCGAGGAGCGCCCCGGCGGGAACGAACAGGCGGCGCATCAGTCGACGATGAAGAGCTTGGCGCCGCCGGCGGTGGACGAGCGGTGCGGTTCGGCGTGGTCGGCGACCTGGTAGCTGGTGCCGGGCGTCAGGACGAAGCTGCGCCCATCCTCGAGCTCCGTGTGCAGCTCGCCTTCCAGGCAGAGCAGGATGTGTCCCTTGGCGCACCAGTGGTCGGCGCAGTAGCCGGGGGTGTACTCCACCATGCGCACCCGGATCCCGCCGAACTCGCGGGTGCGCCAGAAGGCCATGCCGGTGGTGCCCAGATGCTCGGTGGCCGGGATCTGGGACCAGTCGGTGGTGCCGAAGGGAATGCCGCTCATCTGCATGGGGTCTCCTTGTTCCGCTGGGTTCCAGGATAGCGGCTTCTCCGGGTTAATATTGTTCGGGGAGTTCTCCATGAACGGCATCAAGACTTTCATTCTCATCATGGCCATGACCGGCCTGCTGGTGTTGATCGGCGACGCGCTCTACGGCCAGTCCGGGGTGGTCCTGGCCCTGATCCTCAGCATCGTCCTGAACGGGGTCAGCTACTTCTTTTCCGACCGGATCGTGCTCGCGGCCTACCGGGCCCAGCTGGTGGACGCCGCCCAGGCGCCGGAGCTCTGCGCCATCGTCGCCAACCTCGCCCAGCGGGCCGGCCTGCCCATGCCGAGGGTGGCGATCATCCCGGACGCGACCCCCAACGCCTTCGCCACCGGGCGCGACCCGGACCACGCGGTGGTGGCGGTCACCGAAGGCATCCTGGGCACCCTGTCCCGGCCAGGAGCTGGAGGGCGGTGCTGGCCCACGAGCTGGGCCACGTCAAGCACCGGGACATCCTGATCGGCAGCATCTGCGCGGTCCTGGCCCAGGCGATCATGCTGCTGTCGCGCCTGGCCTTCTTCTTCCGGCCCCGGGACGACCGCGAAGGCGGCAACCCGTTCGCCGCCATCCTGGTGATGATCCTGGGGCCCGATCGCCGCCCTGCTGCTGCAGATGGCCGTGAGCCGGTCGCGGGAGTACGAGGCGGACGACTATTCGGCCCACCTCACCGGCCGGCCCGATCAGCTGGCCTCGGCCCTGAAGCGGATCGAAGGCTTCAACCAGCCAAGCCCCATGCGCGACGCCGAGCCGGCCACGGCGCACATGATGATCATCAACCCGCTGCGCGGCGGCGGCCTTTTCGCCCTGTTCTCCACCCATCCACCCGTGGCCAAGCGGATCGCCAGGCTGGACGCCATGGGCATCCAGATGCGCTAAGCTGCGGGTAAGCAACGCCCGAGGGGTCCGGATGCGGGAAAAGATCGGCAAGTTCGAGATCCTCCGCCTGCTGGGCCAGGGGGCGATGGGCAAGGTGTTCCTGGGCCGGGACCCGGTCCTGGGCCGGGAGGTGGCGGTGAAGACCATCCGCCTGGGCTCGGCCTTCGGGGCGGAGGCCACCGCGCGGTTCGAGCGCGAGGCCCGGGCCGCAGGCTCCCTGAACCATCCCAACGTGGTCACCGTGTTCGAGTTCGGCGAGGACGAGGGGCTCTACTACATGGCCATGGAGTACGTGGAGGGGGAGGCCTGGACAGCCTGATCCAGGTCCCGCCCGGCCCAGACCGAGCTGCTGGAGCTGCTGGCCCAGGCCTGCGACGGCCTGGCCTACGCCCACGAGGCGGGCATCGTGCACCGGGACATCAAGCCCTCCAACATCCTGGTGAGCAGGGCCGGCAAGCGCCCCGTGGCCAAGCTGATGGACTTCGGCGTGGCCCTGGTGGGCCACTCCGACCTCACCCAGCAGGGCAACTGGATGGGCACGGTGAACTACATGGCGCCCGAGTACCTGGATTCGGGCAAGGCCGGTCCCGCCTCCGACATCTTCGCCATGGGCGTGATCCTCTACGAGATCATCTCCGGCGGCCGGCGCCCGTTCACCGGCGAGACCGCCACCTCGGTGCTCACCGCCATCCTCCGGCAGCCGCCGGCGCCGTTCCTGCCCGAGGAGGCGCAGGCGGTCAACCCCGGCCATCCTGGAGGTGGTGGACCGGGCCCTGGCCAAGCTGCCGGAGGATGCGCTTCGCCACCGCCGACGCCATGGCCGCGGCCATCCGCGCGTGCGTCGGCCGCGCCCCCGGAGGCGCCGGTCCAGGGCCGCGGCGGCCCGGGCCGAGGGCCAGACCCTGGTGGTGGCCAAGAACGGCAAGGGCCAGTGCATGAGCCTGCGCGTGGCGCTGCGCCAGGCCGAGCCCCCGGGGCCCGGATCCTGGTGATGCCCGGGGTCTACCGGGAATCCCTGGTGGTGGACCGGCCGGTGGACGATCATCGGCGAGGGCGGCCCCCTGGAGGTGGTCATCGAAAGCGCCAAGGGGCCCTGCCTCAGCCTCCAGGCGTCCGGGGTGCGCCTCGGCAACCTTCAGGTGCAGTGCCTGGATGAGGACGGCGCCCCGGCGCTGCTGGCGGTCCAGGGCGAGGCGCTGGCGGAGGGCTGCGAATTCGCCTCCGCGTCGGGGCCGGCCGTGCGGATCAGCGGGACGGGCTCTCCGGTGCTCCGCGCCTGCACCCTGCGCGGATCGGGGCCGGGCGGGGTGCTGGTCGAGCCGAATGCCTCCGTGCGCCTGGAAGGGTGCGTGATCGCCGGGAAAGGCCGGTCCGGCCTGCGCGTGGCTCCCGGGGCCCGGGCCGTGGCGACCGGTTGCGCCATCCAGAACGCCGGGGCGCTTGGGGTCGAACTGCTTCCGGGCGCCCAGGGGAACCTGGAGGATTGCCAGGTGTCCGGCCAGGAGGCGGGCGGCCTGGAGGTGGAAGCCGATGCCCGGCTCGACCCTGGTCCGCTGCCGGGTCACGGGGAGCGATCGGTCGGGGTGCTGGTGCTGGAACACGGCCAGGCCGCCCTGGACGACTGCGACCTGGGCGGGCACGCCTTCTGCGCGGTGCATGCCGTGGCGGGGGCGGTGGCGCGACTGCAGGGCTGCCGGGTGGCGGGCAACGCCGGCCTGGGCGCGGCGGTGGTGGGCGCCGGCCTGCTCACCCTGGACCAGTGCGAACTGAAGGAGAACGGCGAACCGGCGGTGCTGGTCCGGCAAGGGGCGACGGTCCAGATGAAGGGCTGCAGGGTGTTCGACGGGCTGTCCTTCGGCGTGGTGTGCGGCAACGGGGGCCGGGGCGTGCTGGAGGGCTGCGAGATCTTCGGCAACGCCAGGACCGGCGCCAAGGTGGAGGCCGGCGGCAGCCTGCTGCTGGTGCGCTGCGACCTGCGCGACGGCCGGGACACCGGCATCCTGCTGTTCGAGGACGCCGAGGTGACGCTGGAGGAGTGCGTGGTGCACCGCAACGCCCGGGGCGGCATCCTGCTGGCCAAGGACGCCTCGGACCCCATCCTCAGGGGCGGCGGCAACCGCATCCAGGACGCGATGCTGCGCGCCGCCGGCGAGGGGCCGCCGGTGAAGGTGGCGCCGGTGAAGTGATCAGCTGCGCCGGCCGAGGCACCAGTGGCCGTTGCCCCGGGTGAAGAAGAAGAGGAACAGGAAACAGTAGACCAGGGCCAGTTCGCCCTTGTTCACCACCGGCATGAACATCGCCCCGGCCTGCAGCTTCCAGTGGAACTGGAAATAGGCCACGGCCATGGTGCCGCTGGCCAGGAAGGCCGCCCAGCGCGCGCCCCAGCCCAGGGCTATGGCCAGGCCGCAGCTCAATTCGATGAGGCCGCCCAGCCAGTACCTGGCTGGGAAAAGAGGCCAGACGGCCGCCGAAAAGGCCGAACAGCTTCTGGGAGCCGTGGCTGGCCAGGTTGAGGCCGCTGACCATGCGCAGCAGGGCGTAGGCTGGGTTCTGGAAGCGGCCGGGGATGTCTGAGGGGCTCATCTGGGCCTCCCACATGGAGTAAATATAATAATTTAATTTTCAGGGGAGCATGCTATCCAGGGTCTCCACCCAGCTGCCTCCCTGGCCTGGCAGGTAGGGCAGGAAGCGCGTGCGGGCCTCCTTGCCCAGCAGAAGGGTCGGGTCCACCTCTTCGCACAGGATGGCCGTCGCCGGGTCGCCCATCTCGGCGATCCGGTTCTCGATGATCCGCGCCGCCGCCAGCGGCTCGGCGTCGCCGCTGCGGGCCAGGGCCAGGTCGGCCAGGACCAGGCCCGGCAGGGCCCGGCGCTGGCCGGCCTGGCACAGCGGGCGCAGCTGCTCCAGGCTCTCCACGGTCTCCAGCCGGTGGTAGCCCTCCTGCCGGAGCAGTTCCTCGATGCCCCGGCGCACCGGGCCCTCGGCCATGACCAGGACCACCCGGGTGGTCCGGCGCCGGAGCCGGAGCAGCACGGTGATCTCCGCGGGCGGCTGGGCCGGTTCCGGGTCGCCCGGGTCCGGCTCGTCGGTCCGGGCGCGGGCGCTCCGGGCCGGGGCGGCCCCGTCCGAACGCGGCTGCCCGCCCCGGCCCATCTTCTCCCGGAAGGCCAGGCAGCGCGCCAGCCCGGCCTCCTCCTCCAGGCCCATGCCGGTGAAGGCCAGGCCCAGCAGCACTTCGGAACCGCGCTCGGTGGCGTGGGCGCTGATCGCCCGGCCTTCCAGCAGGTGCAGCAGCGGCAGGTCCTGGACCCTGAAGCGGGGGAATCCCCGGCCCCGTTCGAACAGCGCCGAGGTCACCGGGACCCGCACCCCGTCGTCCATGCGCAGGGCGCGGTCCATGCGCAGCGCCATCCCGCCCATGCTGATGTTCACCAGCGGGCCGGCCACGCCGATCCCCGGGATCCCGGCGTCCTGGGCGATGGCGTAGGCGTTCTCCCGCGGCCGGAAAGGGTAGCGCTTGTGCTGGCGCCGGTCGGCCTGGAACAGGCAGGTGGGGAGATTGAAGCTGTACTGCAGGTAGCCTTCCCGGCCCAGGAAACTGATGAGCGCCTCGAAGCGCAGGTCCTCGACCGCGAAGACCATCCTGAACGGCGCCCCGGACAGCATCTCGTGCGGCAGCGGACGCACCAGCTTGAGCGTGAAGCGCCCTTCGCCGGTCTGCAGCTGCTGCACCCGCGAGGCGTAGGGAAGGGTGGCGGCGCCTTCCACCTTGATGAAGAACTCCGTTTCGGTCTCGAACAGCACCTGGAGGGCATCCTGCATGACCTGGGGATCCTCGATGGGAGCCCCCCGGCCTTCCTGCTTGCCTGCCTTGATCCGGTTCATGAGAATCTCAGACCCGGTTCGATTTCGGGCGGGAGCAGTTTCACGGAGAACCGGGCGGAGACGGTGGCGCCGGGGCTGACGAGGAAGATCCCCGGCTTCGCGGCGAACTCGCCGTCGAACCCCGCCGGGCTGGCGTAGCCGCGCCAGGGCTCGATGCAGAGGAAGCCGGCGCCGGGCCGGGTCCACACCCCCAGCTGCTGGAAGCCTTCCCAGCCCACTTCCAGACCGGGCGCGCCGGGCGCGGCGTAGCGCACGGCCCGGCTCATGACGGGCCTGAACACCAGGGCGTCCTGTTCGAACAGGGCGTCCTCCAGGTGCAGCACGCGCCCGCGCAGGGGGCAATCCCGGACCGGGTCCCCGAGCAGGCCGTCGGGGTCCAGCATGGGCAGCGGGCCGGTTTCGGGCTTTTCGAATTCCAGCCAGTGCTCCGCGCGGGGCAGGCCGGGCAGCAGCGGCCAGCGGAACGCCGGGTGCGCGCCGAAGCTGGCGGGGAGGGCGTCGTCGCCGGGGTTGTGCAGTTCGAAGCTCACCGCCAGTTCCGGCCCGGTGATGCACATGCCCACGTCCAGCTGGAACGGGAAGGGGTACATGGCCCGGGTGGCCGCGTCGTCGCTGAGCCTGAGGGTGCAGGAATGCCCGGTGAGGCGCACCATGCGGAACTCGAGGTCCCGGGCGAAGCCGTGCCTGGGCATGGGGTAGGAGCACCCCTGGTGCACCAGCCGTCCGCCTTTGAGGGCCCCCACCACCGGGAACAGGATCGGGGCCTGGCGGCCCCACACGGCGGGGTCGCCGTCCCACAGCAGCTCGACGCCGGCGCCGCTGGCCAGGCGGCAGAGCTCAGCCCCATGGGTCTTCACCGTGGCCTGGAGGTGGTCGCTCGCGATGCTGTACCTGGTCCGCCATGGCTCTCCCGCGTTCCTGATGGTAGGGCGCGCAGGCTTCAGGAGCAACCGCAGCCCAGGTTGTCCAGGATCGGCCCGGCCGCCTTCCAGAACTGTTCCATGTCCCCGGGCTTGCCCATGGCCACCCGCACGTGGTTGGGCAGGCCGTAGCCTTCCAGCGGGCAGACCGCTAGCCCGGCCCGCAGAAGGTCCCGGTACAGCTCCTGGGCGGGGAAGACGGTCTCCATGAGCATGAAGTTGCCCGCCTGGCCCGACACCCGGCAGCGGTGCCGTTCCGCCTCGGCCCGGAAGGCGATCCGGGCCACCCGGTTGCTGGCCCGGGAGAAGGCCTCGAACGCCTCGTCGGCGATCGCCGCCTCGGCCGCCGCCTGCGCCAGGTGGTTGGTGTTGAAGGGGCTGCGCACCCGCTCGAGCAGTTCGGCCAGTTCCGGCGTGGTGATGCCGTAGCCGATGCGCAGCCCGGCCAGCCCGTGGATCTTGGAGAAGGTCTGAAGCACCAGCAGGTTGGCGCGCCGGCCCAGGTGCGCGGCGGCGGACGGGTAGCGTTCCGGATCGGCGTACTCGGCGTAGGCCTGGTCCACCACCAGCAGGATGTCGCCGCGCAGGGCGCCGGCCAGGTGGGCCAGGGCGTCCCGTTCCAGCAGCGTGCCGGTGGGGTTGTTGGGATGGCCCAGGTAGACGATGCGCGTGTCCGGCTGCACCGCCGCGAGCAGGTGCGCCGCGTCCGCCTCCACATCGGTGGCGTGGCATTCGATGAAGCGGCCCCCGGCGGTCTGCACGGCCTGGCCGAAGGCGGCGAAGCTGTGCCGGAACGCCAGGCCGCTGCCGCCGTCCATGAGCATGGCCCGGGCGGCGATGCCGATGATTTCGCGGCTGCCGTTGCCCAGGATGACCTGGGCGGCCTCCACCCCGAGGCGGGCGGCGATGGCCGCGCGCAGCGGCAGGCCGTCGGGCGGATAGCGCCTGAGCTCATCCTGGGTCACCGCCAGGAGGACCCGGTCGCGCACCGCCTGGGAGGGGCCCCAGGGGTTGCCGTTGTCGGCCAGCCAGATGAGGCCGGCGGCGCCCGGGTCCTGCACGGGCTGTCCGGGATGGTGCCGGGGGAGCCGGCGCAGGTGCTCGAAGACGAGCGGCTGCACGGCCTAGGCCGGGCGCTCGGAGAGCACCTTGTCGATGATGCCGTATTCCAGGGCCTCTTCGGCGCTCATGTAGAAATCCCGGTCCATGTCCTTGCTGACCTTCTTGATGTTCTGGCCGGTGTGCTTGGCCAGGGCCCCCGCCAGGCTCTCCTTCAGGCGCTGGATCTCCTTGTAGGAGATCTCGATGTCCGAGGCCTGCCCCTGGGCGCCGCCGGAGGGCTGGTGGATCATGATGCGGGCGCTGGGCAGGGCGAAGCGCTTGCCCTTGGTGCCGGCCGCCAGGAGGTGGGCGCCCATGCTCGCGGCCTGGCCGATGCAGTAGGTGACGATGTCGTTCTTGACGAACTGCATCGTGTCGTAGATGGCCAGGCCCGCGGTGACGCTGCCCCCGGGGCTGTTGATGTAGATCTGGATGTCCTTGTCCGGGTCCTCGCTTTCGAGGAAGAGCATCTGGGCCACGATGGCGTTGGCCACCGAGTCGTCGATGGCGGTGCCCATGAAGATGATGTTGTCCTTCAGCAGCCGCGAGTAGATGTCGTAGTTCCGCTCGCCGCGCGGGGTTTCCTCGATGACAATGGGCGGATAATAGGCTTGGATCATGGGTTCTCCTGGCTAGGTTAAGGATAGCTGAGAAACTTGGGGAACCCAGCCACGATTCATCCCGGGTTGGCATTTTCAACGAAGGCGCATGGCCATGGCCGACCGCCACCTCATCCTGTTCGACGGCGCCTGCGGGCTCTGCCGGCGCGCCGCGGCCTGGGCCGGGGCGCGCGACCGGGCCGGGCGGTTCACCTTCATGCCCTATTGGGAGGCGCCCGCGCCGCCCATGACGCCGGAACTGTTCACCGCGTGCGGGCGGGCCGTGCACGTGGTGCGCAGCGACGGGCGGATCCTGCGGGGCGGCCGGGCGGTGCTGTTCGTGCTGGAGCATACCGGGATGGGCGGGTGGGCCAGGGTGCTCGGCTATCCGCCCATGGTGTGGGGGGTGGAACTGGGGTACTGGATCGTGGCCAGGAACCGGCGGTGGTTCGGGTGGCTTTTTTGACGGGCAGGCTACACGAAATGGAATGCTGGCCGGATAACCCCTCAGGGCTTCGTCATGGGTGATGAGGTGCAGGGGTTCAACGATGGCCTGGGCGCTCAGGTTCGGATCGTCGAGGAGGCTCCAGAGGGAGATGTGAGTATCCAGCAGGACGCTCAAGGCTCGACCCCGAACAGGCGCTGGATCTCCGGGCAGGGGGCGTCGAAATCATCAGGGACCGTGAACCGCCCTTTGGCGGAGCCGAACACGAATCCCCGCGCAGGCTCGAAGGGGATGATCCGGACGACGGGTTTGCCATGGCGGGAAACGATGACTTCGGTTCCCGTGGCTGCAACCTCCGCGCAGATGCTGCTGAAACGGGCTTTGGCGTCATACTGGCCCCATGTCTCGAAGGAAACCCAAGCCTACCTCAAGACGCGGCCCAACCGCTTCGAGTTCGTGTTCACGCCCAAGCACGGGTCCTGGCTGAATCTGGTGGAAGTCTTTTTCGCCAAGATGACCAAGACCATCCTCAGGGGGATCCGGGTGGCCTCGAAGGCCGAACTGAAGGCCCGGATCATGCGCTACCTCCAGGACCTCAATGCCGATCCAGTGGTTTTCAGGTGGCGCCACAAGGTCGAAGAAGAGTCTGTTTCATAGGCATGTCTTTTTTTATCAGCTTTTATCCTCGTTCATCCGTGTTCATCCCCGGCTAACCTGCGCTGGCCATACCGGAAAGCTGGCTACTGGACGTCCTTCACTTCCAGTTCCACTTCCCCGGTCGCGGCCGCACGAGTCATCCCCAACCTCCGGACCTGGATCTTCGCTCTCTCGAAGTTGACCAGGAGGCAGGTCGCCAGCCTGGTCCCCCTCATGTCATTGAGGCACTGGGCCACATCAGCATTGCCCAGCGCGGAGGCGGCCTTCACCTCCACGAGGACGTGGCCTTCCACGAGAAGGTCGGCTTCATCATTCCCGACACTGACCCCATCGTAGAAAACCTCGATGCCCTGCTGCTGGACCGCATTGACCTTGGTTTTCCGCAGTTCATAGGCAAGTGCATTCTCGTAGACTTTTTCCAGAAAACCCGGGCCCAGTTCGTTGGCCACCCGGAAGCAACAGCCGATGATGAGTTCGGTGAGTGGATCCTGGATGGCCATGGCGTTCCCCCCGTCCATATCTGCCGGCGCACCCGTAGAAGGTTCAGCCGGGGATGAGGGAGTATCAGAAATTTTGTGTTTGGGCGGGTTTCATCGGGGCTTGATCTCCAGGTTCAAGGCTGCGGCCGATCGAAGTGCTGGGGGTAGAGAATCGCGAAGTGGTTCAGGGCTTCCCTCCAGCCGTGGACTATCTTGTGCCAGTTCTTGGTCTGGTTCCTCAGCACCAAGTAGATCAGCTTCGTGGCCGCCTGGTCATTGGGGAAATGCCCCCTGGCCTTGAGGATCTTGCGCAGCCTGGCATTCAGACTCTCGATCGCGTTGGTGGTGTAGACCAGCTTCCGGACTGGCTCCGGGTAGGACATGAATGGGATCACCTGGTCCCAGGCCCGGCGCCAGAGACGGACGATGGGCGGGTATTTCTTCCCGAAAGGCCCGGCTTCGAAGGCATCCAGGCACTGCATAGCCGCCTCGGCGTTGATGGCCTTGTAGATCCCCTTGAGTTCGTGGACCACCGGTGTCCGATCCTTGAAATTACAGTATTCCATGCTGTTCCGAAGGAGGTGGACGATGCAGTTCTGGATCTCTGTCTGCGGGAACACCGCCTGGATCGCCTCAGGGAAGCCCTTCAGCCCGTCCACCACCGCCAGCAGGATGGTCTCTACACCGCGGCTCTGGAGCTCCGTAACGACCCCGCGCCAGAACTTCGCCCCCTCCGTCTGCTCGATCCACAGCCCCAGGACCTCCCGGGTGCCATCGCGCCTTATGGCAAGGGCCAAGTAGATGGCCTTGTTCATCACGGTGCCCTCGTCCCGGATCTTTACCCGCAGCGCGTCCAGGAACAGGACCGGATACAGCTTGTCCAAGGGCCTGACTTGCCAAGCCTTCACCTCCTCCATGACGGCACTGGTCACTTCGCTGATCAGGTCTGGCGAGACCTCGGCTCCGTACTGCTCCTCCAGGAATGCCTGGATCTCCCGTACGGTCATTCCCCGGGCGTACATGGCCACGATCTTCTGGTCAAACCCATCGAAACGCCGCTGACCCTTCGGAATGATCTGAGGCTCAAAGGTGCCTTCACGATCCCGTGGCACCTCGATCTCCACAGGGCCGTCTTCTCCTATCAGAGTCTTTTTGGACGATCCGTTGCGGTGGTTGCTTGCCTTTTTGCCGGCACGATCGCCCTTCTCATAGCCAAGGTGATTCGTAAGCTCTGCATCCATTGCCGTTTCTACCAACGCCTTGGTGAGCTGCTTCAGAATCCCTTCCGGGCCCATCAGGTCCTCGGGCTTTTCGTAGCCCTTCAACAGCTCTTTTAGGATTTCGGGTGTGATAGCCATGCTCCATGCTCCTGCAGGAAGTGGCCCACACACAAAATTTCTGACAGGCTCGGGGATGAACAAGGATGAACGGGGATGAAAAAATTGATAAAAACCAAAAGGACTTAAACATGCAGGTCTGGCATGGCTGATGGTTGGAACCCAAAAGCAATGTTATTTACGAATCGTCCTACTAGGGCAAGAATGGAGTGCAAAGGTGATTAAACTATTATTACAATAGCGATTAATTAACTATTAGGGAAATTTAATTTCATACTGGGTGATTAGCATAGTTGAAGGAATTGTATGGATATGGCCCTTAAAAAATTTGAATTTAATTAATTAACAAACAAATTAACCAAAATTTTATAACTTTTAAATTAAATAAATTTTTACGCATTCAATTTATGTAAATATTTTGAAATAGGTACTTCCACATTCTGTTAAATATGCTGCTTGCTTGCGATGTATCACAGATCATCTATACCTATTCGTGGCTGCAATGGCCATTCGCTCTCACTAAGATGGGCGGAAAAACTTTGTAAATTGAGGGAAATATCATGTTTAAAATATGCATCAAAATTTCAGATGGCATCAAGTTGTTTTCAGCTTCAAGGTTGCTGGTGCTCGCCTTAATGCTAGGTGCAGTCTCCAGGGTTGCTCTCGCCCAGAAAGGGGTGAGCCCCAGCGATCAACCAGAGCCCTGCTCCACCATCTTGGAGGGAATTTTAAACGTTGAGGCTGATTCCGGGGCGGCATGCCTGGGCATTCCGCTGGGGCCGGGCATCGGCGATGCCAGCCTGCGTTACGACCCCATGCTGGTGGGAAGGTTCGCTCCCCTGGTGGGCTTGGCAGCGTTGCCTTCCTCTCATGGCGGGGTGGATTCCGCACCCGCCCTGCTGGCGACCAGCGGATTCGCACTGACCCCAGGGACGCTCGACTGGAAACTGGTGGCCAGCGGCGTGAACAACGATCCAGCCGAACTGGCGGCAGTCACTTGGACCTATCCCGACGGCACCCGTGGCGGCATCGGTGGAAGCCTCCCCGGCGCAATCGAACCGAGGGCGTTGCAGGAGCGTTTTGGTTACGACGCCAGGATGGACCGGGGATTCCTCCCCCATCCCATCGGAACTGCTTCAGGGCCGCCTTGCGTCATGTCAGGGACCGGCGGAGCTTTCCTGCTGGGACTGTGCCATGAGGCCGGATTCCCCCCGCGGACCCTTTCCGGGGTGGATGGGAAAGGCAACCCCATTCGGTGGATGGTTCCTTCCGGGTTCCTGGTGATCCGAGGACAGACCGCCTACGAGTTCAGCTACTCGGAAGAAAGGGAGGCAGGGGCCGGAAAGGACGTTGGCAATGCGCATTATTTGCTCGCCTCCATTCGAAATGCTTCCGGCGAGGCGGTGACCTTCACCTATGGTGAAAATGGTGTGGATTATGACGCTACCTGGCACGCGCTGAAGGTGCGGGTGGCCTTGGATGGGTTAGCACCGGTATCGCCAACCATCGCCTTGGATGATGCCCTTTCATCCCTTCACCCTGAAGCCCCGATCTTCGCCTTTCGAAATACTCTCGCGCGCCTTCGCGTGACGTACGAAGGGATGCAGAATCCTCAGTCCTATTCCGTCATCGCCCTGGCTCGACCGGAATTTCAAACCCCTGTTGGCACCTTCGTGGGCGGGTTCCATACCGCAGTCGGGTCTGGAGATTCTGCCACCGATTCTTTCCGCAGAAATCTTCAAGTAAGCATGGTGCGGGATGATCGCTCCGGAGCCTACTTCCGTTTCGCCTACGGGAAGGCTGCGAGCATCCTCCATCCCGGACAGAGTGGGACCCAATCCTTTGCACCGACAGTCCTTCGGGAGATCGGTCATCCAGGCCGAAGCCTGTGCCTGACCTGGGCGGCCGGGCCCACGCCTGGCTCCCGCAGCGCGCCCAGCCCGGATAACCCTGTCGAAGATGATTGGCAATATGGCGTTTGTGCCATTGAGGATCGGAGTACCGGGGTCCGGCGAAAGGGCACCTGCTCATAAGCTGACTTTTCTCCTTGAGTCCAACCCCGCGATGGCTGCCGACCATCCAATCGCCTGGTTTCAGGGTGGACTCAAGGGAGGAATGCCGGGGTTCCCGCTTGGGGCGCCAGTGAGACCCCAAATCCCGCCACCACCACCCATCCCGGGGTGGCCTCCGAAGCTTCCTCCTCCGCCCCCCCATGCGCCTGGGCCACCGATCTGGCCCCGGGTGCCGCCACCTCCTGCGATACCTGGCTGGCCACCCCAGCCTCCGGATTGGCCCTTGCCTCCAGGCCTACCCCATTTGCCCCAGCCACCCTGGTTGCCACGGCCTCCAGCACCTGGATGGCCCCCTCCAGGCATCGATCAGCCGGTCTTCCCGCCCTCTGGGCCGGCGCCAGTTCATCCATTGCCCGGAATGCCGCCCACCAACCCTCCTGGGCCATATGTGCCCCCGGCGCCCGTGCCTGCCAAACCCATGCCTGCACCCAGGGTCCAGTCGATCGTTCTGGTGCAAAACCCGATGTTTGAATTTGGGACGAGCAGGGATGAATGGGAGGAAGTGTCATAGGTTCAGGTGCTGAAACTCGCTCACCCATTCATCCCACGCCGCCTGGTCGAACGCCGCCGGTGGCGCCGGGAGCGCCGCGCGCAGCGTCATGAACCGCTCCACCGCCGGGCGCCAAAGTGCCTCCGGCAACTGCTCCGCGACCCGCGCGCAGGCCTCGATTCCTTCCTCACTCTGGCAGACCAACAGGGCCTGATGCCCGGCGTCCAGGCACAACCGCACCCGCTCCGGCCAGTCCCAGCCCTGGCAGCCGCCCATCTCCAGGTCGTCCGGCAGCCACCGGGCCTGGACGCCCCAGGGGTTGTCGGCGACCATGGGCCGGCTCAGGCTGGCCGGCAGACCGCCGGAGCCGGGGAGCAGCAGGTGCGCCACCATGACCAGGCGGTCGGAGTGGGCCAGCAGGCGGAACGGCAGGGCGTGGGGCCCGCCCGGGTCGTCCCGCCCGGGCAGGCCCAGATGGCTGTCCAGGGCGGTGCCGCCCAGGCCGGGGAAGTGCTTGAGGCAGCCGCGCACGCCGGCGCTCTCCAGACCGGACAGCAAGGCGCCGGCCGCCGGCGGCCGCCTCCAGGGGCTCGGCGCCGGCGCAGCGGTCGCCCATGGCGGAACCCGGAGCCCAGAGGTCCGCCACCGGGGCGAAATCCACGTTGCAGCCCAGCAGGGCCAGGCCGCGACCCCAGCGGGCGCCCCAGCGCCGGCAGGCGTCGGTTCCGCCTCCACGCCACAGGTCGCGCAGGGCCGGGGTCGGGCCCACCCAGGGGCGCAGGCGGGAAACGGCGCCGCCTTCCTGGTCCATCGCCACCGCCAGGGGCGCGGCCGCGCCCCAGCGGGCCTGGAGCCCCCGGACCAGGGCCGCGCATCGGGCCGGGCCGGAGGCGGGGTCGGGGTCCAGGTTGCGCCCGAACAGCACCACCCCGCCGGGGGCGTAGGCCTGCCGGACCGCCGCGGCGTCCAGGCCGAAGACCCCGTTCCAGAGCAGCAGGTGCGGGGATCGGCCATCAGGGCAGGGGGCCGGCCTTGGAGCGCTCGGCGCCCACGCAGGTCGCGGGTGCGGCGCAGCCCGTGCAGGGCCGCCTCCAGCTGGCGGCGCCACAGGACGAAGGCCGGGTCCTCCGGCTGGAAGGCGTTGCGCTCCTGGAAGCCCAGGCAGATGGCGCCGAGCAGCAGGTCGCCGCTGCGCAGGGGGATCAGGTGGCCCTCGGGGCAGCCCGTCGCGCCACTCCCATTCCACCGGGGCGCGCAGCTGCGAGGGCGGCAGGGCGCAGGCGCCCTCCCAGGGGCCGGCGTCCGCCCCGCCCAGCACCTCCCAGCCGTCGTCGGCGGTGGGCGCCAGGGCCAGGCAGACGGCCGGGTCGAACCGGGCCCGCAGGTGGGCCAGGAACGGCTCCAGGATCGGCCCCTCGCTCACCTCGCCCTGGGAGGCCACCAGCAGATCGTTCAGTTTCAATACTTCCTGATGAAACTGGTTGAGCTCGCTGACCCGGGCCATGACCCGGCCTTCCAGGTCCTTCTGGTAGTCGGTGAGCTGGCCTGAGCACGGCGGCGTGGTCCAGGGCCCGGTCCAGCACCGCTTCGATCTCGGCCAGCTTGAACGGCTTCTGGACGAAATCGTAGGCGCCGTACTTCACCGCCTGGATCGCCGTCTCCATGGAGGCGAAGCCGGTGATCACCACGCAGAGGGTGAGCGGGTCGCTGGCCTTCACCGCCTCGATCAGCTGGAAGCCGCTGGGCCCGCCGGGCATGTTCAGGTCGGTGAGCACCACCGGGTAGTGCCGCTCGGCCATGAGCGCGAGCGCCGCCGTCGGCGTCCGGCGGCGTCCTCCACCCGGTAGCCGTCCAGGGTGAGCGCCTCCTTGAGGTTGCCCCGGAGGTCGTCCTCGTCGTCCACCAGGAGGATCGGGTCGGGCATCATCGGCTGACCGTCCCGACGTTGAGCATGTCCTTGGTCAATTCGTAGATCTTGGCCTCAAGGAAGATGTCCAGCACGCCCCGGTCCAGCAGGCCGGCCTTGGTCTCGTCCTCGAGGATCTCCAGGCTGCGCGGGATGCTCACGGCGGCCTTGTAGGGCCGGTCGGCGGCCACCAGGGCGTCGTGCACGTCGCAGATGGCCATGAGCTTGCTCTGCGGGGGGATCGGCCTCGGACTTCAGCTTCCTGGGGTAGCCCATGCCGTTCAGGCGCTCGTGGTGGGCGTAGGCGATGTCGGCCACCCCGGACAGGGCGCCGGTCCAGGGGATCTTGCTGAGGAAGTTGTAGGTCTTCTGCACGTGGCTGTTGATCTCGTCGCGCTCCTCCTCGTTGAAGGCTGCCCTTGGGGATGCGCAGGGCGGCGATGTCGGCGCCTTCCAGGATCCGCGACTCGCCTTCCGCCCAGTGCCGGAAGCCCGAGCTCCTCCAGTTCGTCCATGGCCTCCACCACCTCCTGGGTCAGCACCCGGGGCTCGTTGCAGCGCAGCACCAGGTCGGCGATGCGCTCGCGCTCCACCCGGTGCGCGGCCATCAGCACGCTGGCGTAGCCGGGGTCGTACGGCTCGCCCTTGCTCCAGGCCTCCAGGATCCGCGCGTTGACCGCCTCCAGGTCGCGCTGGTAGAGCCGCTGCAGGATCCGCTCCAGGCGCTCCGGCTCGAGCTTGCGGGCCTTGACCAGCACCTGCTCGCGCACCCCGACCTTGCCGAAGTCGTGGAGCAGGCTGGCGTAGCGGATCTCCCGCAGCTGCGGGTCGCTGAAGCTGATCACGCCGTAGGGGCCGTCGGGGGTGCGGTTGACCGCTTCGGCCAGGCCCACGGTGAGCACCGCCACCCGTCCGGAATGGCCCGAGGTGGAAGGGTCCCGGGCTTCAATGGCGTTCACGGCGGCGTTGACGAAGCCTTCGAACAGCTTCTCGATGTCCTCCTTGAGCTTGAGGATCTCCTGGGTGCGCTCCTGGACCATCTCCTCCAGCCGGTTCTGGTAGGCCTCGTTGTCGCGCAGGGACTTGTAGTGGTTCAGGGCCCGCACCAGGCTGGCGTCCAGTTCGGCCAGCTTGAACGGCTTCTGGATGAAGTCGTAGGCCCCGCGCTTGAGGGCCTGGATCGCCGACTCGGTGGTGGCGTATCCGGTCATGAGGATGCAGAAGGTCCTGGGGTCGATCTCCTGGACGGTGTTGATCAGGTCCAGGCCGGAGAGGCCGCCGGGCATGTTGAGGTCGGTGAAGATGATGGCGTAGTGCCGGGCCTTGGCCATCTCGATGGCGGCCTCGGCCGTCTCCGCCCCTTCGGGGGAATAGCCCATGCTGCCCAGGGCCTCCACCAGCAGGGTCCGGAAATCAGGTTCGTCGTCCACGATCAGGATTCGGTTGGTGTCCATCATTGCCCCAGGATAGCAATCCTATCGGCCCCCCCTTGGCGGAAAATCAACAAGTTGCCGGTTCCCAAGGCGGATGGGCGTCTATTCTACCTTCGCCCGCCCCAGGGCCGCGAGCGGTTTGATGGCGCCGCCGTGCCATACCATGAATTCGCCTTCATGGGCCCAGGGCAGCGCGATCCCGTTGCCCTCGGCCTCGTGGCTGTGGAAATGGCCGGTGATGAAGGTCATGCCGGCCCGCTCCGCAGCGGCGGCGGCGAACGCCTGGCGCGGGAAGGCCAGCTTGTAGGCGCGGTTGCTGGTGTGCAGGGCGCGCTGCAGGCGCCCGGCCAGGGCATGGGCGGCGGCCCGCGGCAGGATCCGCGCGAGCAGCCACACCGGGCCGCTGCGCGAGACCAGGTTCCAGAGCCGGTAGCGCCAGTCGGCCACATTGACCAGGTCGCCGTGCTCCCATGCCAGGGCTTCGCCTTCCAGCATGCCCCCGGTGCCCTCGCCCATGAGGTCGAACCGGCCCGCCAGGGAGTCCAGGAAGTACTCCCGGTTGCCCAGCCACAGGCCGACCCAGCGGCCGTCCCGGCGGGTCGCCTCCACCCAGGCCAGGAACGCCCGCTCAAGCTCGCCGTCCATCCCCGGGACGCCCACCCACACGTCGAACACATCGCCCAGGAACAGCCAGTCCGCTTCGGGGTGGGCGGCTCGGGCCGCGTCCAGGCCGGTGAGCGCGCCGCTCCAGTGCGGGTCGGCCACCAGGATGAGCGGCGCCCCGGGATCGGGCCGGCGCGCCGTTCCCCGCCGCCAGCCCAGCCCGGGGATGCGGGCGCAAAGCAGAGGCAGGCTGGTCGCCGCCAGCCCCAGCACCGCCCCGGCCAGGTCGGCCAGCCAGCGCATCCGGGAGCCGGGCAGTTCCAGCGCCCCGGCGAGCAGCGCCAGGAGCGCGAAGATGGCCAGGTGGCGCCGGTACACCGGGGTGCGGCGGCCAAGGCTGCGCCAGACCAGTTCGATGGCCGCGGCGCTGACGATGGCGATGATCACGCCCAAGAGCGTCTCCTAAACCGTTTCAAAATAGTAGCTTAAACAATCCGGTAAGGCTCCTGGTCGGGAAGTTCGCTCCGGGCGAAGCGGTCCGGATGCTGCTCCTGGATCGCCTTGAAGGTGGTGAAATGGTCGAAGAAGCTGCCGACCAGGCTGGGGTCGAACAGGCGCCCGCTGGCGGTGTGGATGTAGCCCAGCACTTCCTCCTCGCGCCAGGGGCGCTTGTAGACCCGGCGGCTGATCAGGGCGTCGTAGACGTCCACCAGGCAGGTGATCCGGGCCTCGATGGGGATCTCCTCGCCGCGCATCCCGCGCGGGTAGCCCGATCCGTCCCATTTCTCGTGGTGGCAGTCGGCGATGCGCGCCCCCATCTGGATGAAGGGCACCTTGGAATCCCTCAGGATGTTGGCGCCCATGGTGGTGTGGGTCTTCATGATGATCCACTCCTCCTCGGTGAGCGACCCGCCCTTCTGCAGGATCCGGTCCGGCACGCCGATCTTGCCGATGTCATGCATGGGCGCGGCCGACGCGGATGCACTCCACCTCATCCTGGTCCCAGCCCAGCACCCGGCCCATCTCGGCGGCGTAGAGGCCGATGCGCCGGACGTGGGCCCCGGTCTCGTTGTCCCGGTGCTCGGAGGCGGAGATGAGCCGCAGCGCCACCTCCTCCCGGGAGGCCCGGATCAGCAGGGTCTGCTCCAGCACGCGCCGGGCCAGGAGCGCCTCGCGGTCCTGGTATTCCAGCTCCAGCATGCGCCGGCGCAGCCCGTTGGCCACCGCGATGAGGATGTCGTTGGTCTTGAACGGCTTCAGGACGTAGCCGTAGGCGCCGTAGCGCAGGCATTCCATGGCCATCTCGGCGTTGTCCATGGAGCTCACCATGACGATGGCGATCTCCGGGATCCGGTGGGCCAGCGCCTTCACCAGGGACAGTCCGTCCATGCCGGGCATCTGGATGTCGCACAGAACCAGGTCGACCCGTTCCCGCTCCATGAGCCGCCAGGCACTGGCGGCCGTCGGCCGCCTCCCAGCAGGTGAAGCCGTGCATGCGCAGGATCCTGAGCAGGGCCACCCGGACGATCTCCTGGTCGTCCACCACCAGGATGCGGATATCCTTGGGCTCGTGGCCGGGCAGGGGCCAATCGATGGGGAGCGCCTTGGGGGAACCGTCGGGTTTCATGGAGTCTCATGCCGGTCCGTTGGGTTGGATTTTTTCATGACAGGTGACGCGGTGCCCCGGTGAACGCCTGGAGGGCCACTCCCAGGATGATAAGGGCCAGGGCCGCCCAGCGCATGGGCAGGAATGCTTTCGCCGAGGATGGCCCGGCACATGAGGGCGTTGGCCAGGAACCCAGGGCCAGGAAGGGGTAGGCGTAATTCACCTCCACCAGGTTCAGGGCCCCGGCCCAGAGCACGATGCTCACGGCGTAGCAGCCGAAGCACGCCAGGGTCCAGGGGTTCAGGCCCAGGCGCCAGAGGGAGGACAGGTCCCAGGTCATGCCGCCCACCGCGTTCAGCCCCTTCTTCATGGCGATCTGGGCGAAGGCGTTCAGCAGCACGCCGGTGAGGATCAGGGGCAGGGCTTTCAGGTAGGGGCTCATCGGGACTCCAGGATTCCGGTCAGGGGGCGGTGGCGGGAGCGGGGCGCCGGCGCAGCAGGAGCGCCTCGCCTCCGCCCACGGGCATCCGCAGAAGCACTTCGAACTGGTCCCGGGCCCGGGCGTCCATGCCCCAGGCGTCGGTGTCCCATTCCCGGTCCATGGCGACCAGGCGCTGCTCGGGGCCCAGGACCCGCTCCAGTTCGGCGCGGGAGCGCAGTTCCGGCATGAGGTGGTCGGTGTAGACCATGACTCCGCTGCGGATAGTCTGCCAGATAATAGACCTGTCGGCCGGCGATGAGCGGCTGCACGGCCGCGGTCCAGTTCCGGTAGCCCTTCAGGGGATCCAGGAGGCGGAAGCCCCAGGTGCCCGAGCACCAGGAACACCAGCCCCAGGGCCAGGGCAGCTTCCCGCACCAGGAAGCGCCCCGGCCCGGCCCAGGCCCGGGCGGAGATGGCGGCGGCGCCCAGCAGGAGGATGGCGGCGTCCAGCCGGAGCGGGCCCGAGGAAGGGCTGGAGCTGGGCCTGGAGGCGGGGGCCGCCGGCGCCGAACCAGGCCACCGCGGTCAGGGCCAGGGCGGGCAGGCCGATCCCGGCCGCGAGCAGGCCGCCCAGGCGCCGGGCGCCGGGCGCCCCGCTCCCGGCGACGCGGAGCAGGGCGGCCGGTCAGCAGGGCCAGGAACGGGTACGACCATGAGCAGGTACTTGCCCTGCTTGCTCTGGGAGCAGCTCAGCAGGAGGAAGGGCACGGCCACCGCCAGCATCAGGAAGCGGCCAGAGGCCTGGCGGTGCGCGCCGGAGCGGCGCAGGAAGAGCGCCAGGGACGGCAGCAGCAGGGTCCACGGGAAGAAATCGCCGGCGAGGTATTCCACGTACTTCCAGGGCGGCTGGATGTGGTCCCAGGCGTGCAGCGCCCTTTCCAGGTTCTGGTGCACGACCATCTCGTAGGCGTAGGCGGCGCCGCCCCGCACGCCCGCGGCCACGTACCAGGGCAGGATGATGAGCGCCCCGAGCAGCAGCCCCTGGCCGGCCCGGACCCGCCGGACGGCGCCGAGGTCCCGCTGCCAGGCCAGGAAGGCCAGCCAGAGCGGCCCGGTGAGGGCGCAGCGCCAGCGGCCCCTTGGCCAGGAAGGCCAGGGCCAGCGCGGCATAGCTGCCCAGGAAGAACCGGCGCTCTTCGAGCGGCCGGCCCGGCGTGGCCGCGCAGCAGCAGGTAGCCGCCCAGCCACGCCAGCCAGCTCCCGGCCAGCAGCGCGGCGAACACCATGTCGATCTGGATCGCCTGGGCCTGCCAGACCCAGATGGACACCGTGGCCAGGACCATGGCGGCCGGCTCGGCCAGGTCGCGCTCCAGGAACCGGGCCGCCCAGGCGCGCAAGCCGAACATGAAGGCGATCGCCGACAGGGCCGAGGGCAGGCGCAGGGCCCAGGCCGAGATGCCGTTGACGAAGCCTGCGCCGCCGGTGATCCGCTCGAAGCAGATGGCGGAGCCCTTCATCAGCCAGTAGAACAGGATGGGCTTTTCGGAATAGGGCTGGCCGTTGAGGTAGGGCAGGAGCCAGCTGCCGCGCTCGCGCATCTCGCGCACGCACTGGGCGAAATCCGGCTCGTCCGGCGCCCACAGGTCGCGGCATGGGCACCATCAGCAGCACGACCAGGGCGAACAGCAGGGGCACCCGGTTGGCCCGGAGCCAGCGGAGCAGGGGCCGGGGCGCTTCGGGAAGGCTGGGGGCGCGGCCGGGGTTCTGGGCTTGATCCATTCCCCTATCTTCGCCTGGGGCCCCGCCGGGCGCCAAGGGCTTTGCGCTAATCTGATACGGATGAACGATTCCCACGTGCCCCTCGCCGAACGCATGCGCCCCACGCGCCTGGAGGAGGTGGTGGGCCAGACGCACCTGCTCGGGCCCCGGGGCGCCCTGACCCGGCTCACCGCCGGCGGCCGGCTGCCGTCCATGGTGCTGTGGGGGCCGCCCGGCACCGGCAAGACCACCCTGGCGCGCATCCTCGCCCAGGCCACCGGGCACGAGTTCCTGGAGTTCTCGGGGGCCAGCGGGTCCGCGGCCGAGCTCAAGAAGTTCCTCGCCGACAAGGCCGCGCAGCCGCTGTTCCGGTCGGTGCCGCCGGTCCTGTTCCTGGATGAGATCCACCGCTTCAACCGGGCCCAGCAGGACATCCTGCTGCCGCCGCTGGAGCGGGGCGAGGCGATCCTGGTGGGGGCCACCACCGAGAACCCGGCCTTCTACCTCAACCCGGCCCTGCGCAGCCGCTGCCAGCTCATCAACCTGCGCCCGCTGGCGCCCGAGGCGATCCGCCAGGTGCTGGACCGGGCCTGGGCCCGGGAGCGGCCCGCGGAGGACCCGCCCCCTGGCGTCCTGGAGTGGCTGTCCCAGTGGGCCGGCGGCGACCTGCGCACCGCCCTGGCCGGCCTGGAGACCTGGCTCAACCTTCCGGCCGGGGAGCGCGAACTGGCCGGGCTGAGGGACGCCCTGGGCGGGCGCATCCTGTACGACCGCGCCGACGGCCACTACGACCTGGCCAGCGCCTTCCAGAAGAGCCTGCGCGGCTCCGACCCGGACGCCGCGCTCTACTACCTGTCGCGCATGATCCGGGGCGGCGAGGATCCCCGCTTCATCGCCCGGCGACTCCTGGTGTGCGCCGCCGAGGACGTGGGCAACGCCGACCCCCAGGCCTTCCTGCTGGCCGAGGCGGCGAGCCGGGCCGCGGAGCAGATCGGCTGGCCCGAGGCCCGCATCCCCCTGGCGCAGGCCGTCCTCTACGTGGCCAACGCGCCCAAGAGCAACGCCACGGTGGTGGCCATCGACGCCGCCCTGGCCGCTCCGGACGCCGCCATCCCCGACAGCCTGGCCGACGCCCACACCTCCACCAGCCGGGCCGCGGGCAAGGGCGAGGGCTACTTCTATTCGCACATGGACTATGCCAGGCCCCAGGCGTTCCTGCCGGAGTCCCTGCGCCAGGCAGCCTTCTACCAGCCGAACCGGCCCCAGGAGCGGAACTGGATGGACCGCCAGGAGCCGGACCCGGCGGCGCTGGGCCAACGCTGGACGGCTTGGACCGCCGCGCACCCCGCCGGCGGCGAGCTGCCCGTGGACCTCTGGGCCGAAGAACTGGGCTGCAGCCGGGAGGCCCTGGCCCGCGGCCTGGGCAGGCTGGCCGGCGGCGCCTGGAAGGTGGCGCGCCGGCTGGTGGCTGAACCGGGCGGCGAATAATCCCCCGGCCGCAGCTCCCCGGAGTTCCTGGCCGTGGACCCGAGACGGGTTTATGTTGTAATTGCTCTCTCCCAGAGGAGGCCGCGCCATGATCAACCGCGTGATCGTCGGCATCGATTTCTCGGAGGCGTCCCGGGGCGCGCTGAGCCAGGCCGCGGCCTGGGCCAGGAAGCTGGAGAAGCCGCTGCTGGTGGTGCACGTGCTGCAGCCGCCCGCGCCCATGCTGCCCGAGGCGCAGATCGCCCTGCCGGACCCGGCCTGGCTGCAGGCCATGGAAGACCACGCCAGGGACCACCTCCGGCAGTGGACCGACAGCCTCCCCGACTGCGCCATCGAGGTGAAATGGGGCAGCCCGGCCGAGGAGCTGGTGGCCCTGGCCGACGCCGAAAGCCTGCTGGTGGTGGCCCAGGTGGGGCACAGCGGGATCGAGCGGCTGCTGTTCGGCAGCACCGCGGCGCGGGTGGTGAAGCACGCCCCCTGCGACGTGCTGGTGGTGCGCGGCGCAGAGACCGGCAAAGCGCAAGTGACATCCGGCCTGAGTTCGGGCAGTCTCCTTGGATGCGCCCGCCTGCCTGGAACGACCTCACCCCCTCCCGCCGCTGCGACTGGCTCGACCTGATCCGCGGCTGGGCGGTGTGGTGATGATCGAGGTGCACTGCGTCAACGTCTGGCTGCACCAGGGCCTGATCCCCGGCTGGCTGCAGTTCCTGAACGGCCTGGTGGCGCCCAGCTTCATCATGTGCGCCGGCTACAGCCTGGCCCTCTCCACCTTCCGGCCCGACGGCAGCCTGCGCCCCTTCGCCCCCACCGCCAGGCGCCTGGGCTTCATCCTGGTCTGCGCCTACCTGCTGCACGCCCCGGGCCTGACCCTCGCCGAGTGGACCGTGCTGGGCACGCCGCAGAAGTACCGGGAACTGTTCAAGATCGACGTGCTGCAGTGCATCGTGTTCTCCCTGCTGATCCTGCAGGGGCTGGCCCGGCTGATCCGGCGGCCCATGGCCTACGCCGGGGCGGCGCTGGCCCTGGCCGCGGCGGTGGCCCTGGCCGCTCCCGCCCTCTGGCGCCCGGGGGTGGCGGACGGCTGGTGGCTGCCCCTGCGCGGCCTGGTCAACGGCAACACCGACCGGGGCGTCACCGCCCTGTTTCCGCTGGTGCCCTGGTTCGCCTTCGCCGCGTTCGGCTCGGTGCTGGGGGTGCTCTACCGGCATTTCCGGGTCCTGGCCCAGTGCCGGGCGGGCGCGCTGGAGCGAGGGGCGCTGGCTGCTGGCCCTGGCCGCCCTCGGCCTCCTGCTGGGGCTTTGGGGCAGCGCCTACGCCAACACCTGGCTGCTGGACGGCTCCTGGCCCGCGAGCGAACTGGGCCGGCTGCACAACACCACCCTGCCCAGCATCGCCCAGCGCCTGGGGGTGGTCTGCCTGGCCGGGCAGCGCCCTGGGCTGGATCGAGGCTGCGCGGGGCGCGCTGGCCGGGCCCCAACCTGGTCAAGGCCGCCAGCGCGCGAATCGCTGCTGGTCTACATGCTGCACCTGAACCTGATCTTCGGGCTGCTGCTGGCCGCGCCGGTCCGGACCCGCGCCGGCTGGGAGTGGTACGGCCTGGGCTGGACCGGCACCCTCGCCCTCACCGCCGCCGTGATCGCCGCCAGCCTGGCGGCCGCCGTCTGGTGGCAGCGGATGCGCCGGGACCCGCAGCGCGCCCGGCGGCTGCAGCGGGCCGCGCTCATGGCCTTCGGCGTCTGGTTCCTGGCCGGCGGCTGGATCACCTACCACCATTTCCGGCGCAGCCCCGAACTGGCCACGGAACCCTACGCCTTCCTCAACGCGGCCCGGGCCCGCAAGGGCCTGCCCCCGACCCCCGACGGCCTGAGCCGGGACCCCGAGGAGGGCGTCCGGGAGAAACTCCGCCTCAAAGGGGGAGCCCAGGCCTGCTAATATCGACCGGTGACCGAACCTGCGAGTAGCGACCCATCGACCTGGCTGGTGGCCGGCATCGTGCTCGTCCTGCTCTACCGGGCCCTGATGGCGGCCCTGCTGGAGGCCTTCCACCTGCTGCCGTCCCTGCAGCGGCGCCGGCTGCTGGAGGAGGAGGCGGTGGGCGATCCCCGGCTGGCCGAGCTGCTGGCCCGGCCCCATGCCCTCGGCCTGGGCCTCTCGCTCTGGAACCAGACCCTGCTGGTGCTGCTGCTGAGCCTGGCCTGGCCGCTGCGGACCCTGGTCCCGGGCGGCGGCTGGACCCTGGCGGGGATCACCCTGGTCTACATCTGGACCCTGGACCTGGTGCTGCCCACCCTGGTCACCGCCAGCGATCCCGGCAAGTGGGTCATGCGCCTGTTCCCCTTCTACGGCCCGGCGCACCCGGTCCTGGCGCCCCTGGTGGCGCCCCTGGCGCGCTTCGTGGAGCGCCGGCGCGAGAGCCAGGACCGCGCCCGGGAGGCCGAGCACGAAGAGGACCATGACGAGGGCGTCAACGCCCTGCTGGAGGAGGGCGAGGCCGAAGGCATCCTGGAGGAGGAGGACCGGGAGCTGATCCGCAACGTGGTGGGGTTCGGCGACACCGTGGTGCGCGAGGTGATGACGCCGCGCACGCTGATCCACGGCATCCCCGAGGGCGCCACCCTGGCCGAGGCCTGGGAGGCCTTCCGCGAAGGCCGGCATTCGCGCATGCCGGTCTACCGGGAGACCATCGACACCATCGTCGGCATCCTGCTGCTCAAGGACCTCATGCAGCTGGCCCCGGCCGCCGGCGCGGAGCTCGGGGACCTGGTCAAGCCGGCCTGCTTCGTGCCCGAGAGCAAGAGCATCCTCCAGCTGCTGCGGGAGCTGCAGCGCACCCGCACCCAGCTGGCCATGGTGGTGGACGAGTACGGCAGCCTGTCCGGCCTGGTCTCCCTGGAGGACCTGCTGGAGGAGGTGTTCGGCGAGATCCAGGACGAGCACGAAATGCAGACGGACATCCAGGAGATCGGCGCGGGCGAGTTCATGGTGAGCGGCCAGGTCCACGTGGAGGACCTGGAAGAGCACCTGGGCCTGGACTGCCCGCGCGACGGGTTCGACACCGTGGCCGGCCTGGTCATGGCCACCCTGGGGCACGTACCGGTCCCGCAGGAGGTCCTGGACATCCCGGGCGCCCGGCTCACCGTGCACCGGATGGAGGGGCCGCGGATCCTCCAGGTGCACGTGAAACGGGCGGGATAGGGAGTGCCGTTGAAGAAGCTTCTCGCCATCGCGGCCCTGCTGGCCCTGCCCCTGACCCTCGCTCTTCATCCGCGGCAGGCAGCGGCACAAGCTGGTGCCCCAGCCCAGGGGCATGGTGCTGGGCCTGTACGCCGGGCTGCCCGACTACGACTACCGGCACGAGCTGGACCGGATCCAGGGCACCGGGGCCACCTGCGTGAGCCTCCAGGCCATCTACCGGATGGAGACGGGGACGAGCAACGAGATCCGCCGGCACCCCACCAGCAGCCCCACCGACGCGGCGCTGCGCCGCACCTTCCGCGAGGCCCGGGAGCGCCAGCTGCGGGTGATGTTCTTCCCCACCATCAACCTGCGCGACGAGGCGGAAAACGAGAAGTGGTGGCGCGGCAACATCGAGCCCTCCGACTGGGACCTCTGGTGGCGCAACTACACCGACTTCAACGTGCACCTGGCGCGGCATCGCCCAGGAGGAAGGCGTGGAGTGGTACAGCCTGGGCACCGAGATGGCCAGCACCCACCGCTTCCCCGACCGCTGGCGCGCGCTGGCGCGCGGCGGTGCGCCGGGTGTTCAAGGGCAAGCTCACCTACAGCGTCAACTTCGACAGCCACGACAGCTTCACCTTCGGCGACTGCCTGGACGTGATCGGGATGAACACCTACGACCCCATCGCCAAGCACGAAGCCCGCCCGAGCCCGGAACAGGTGCGCGACGCCTGGTGGTGGATCGTCAACAAGGCGCGCACGCTCCAGGCCCGGTTCGGGCGCCCGGTGATGATCACCGAGGTGGGCTACCCCAGCCGTCGCCGGCGCCCACGCCGGCCCCTGGGACTTCCGCTCGGACAAGCCGGTGGACCTGGAGCTGCAGGACTTCCTCCTGGACGGCGCGTTCGGGGTCCTGCGCAACTGGAGCGACGGCGAGGCGGTGTTCTACTACCTGTACGGCGAGAACCTCGACGTCAAGCCCGTGGGCGGGCCCGAGGACCGCACCTACGCGGTCTGGGGCAAGCCGGCCGAGGCCACCCTGCGGGCCTACTTCGCCCTGCCGATCTTCGAAGGCCAGCGCCCGCTCCAGGCCCGGGACCGAGCGCGAGGCCGTGATCCAGTCCCTGGTGAGCTGCCTGCGCAAGGTGCGGGACTACGAGGACGCGACGATGCCGCCCTGGGCCGAGGCCTGGATGGCGGCCCACCCCGGCGACCGGGAGGAGGCCGGCCGGATCATCGGCCTGGAACCCAGGCCCCCGCGCAAGGTCCCCAAGGGGCTGGAATCGGTCGAGGCGAGACTTCGCTAGAATGGTTACGATGGCATAAGGAATCCCCTACATGCCCAGAGTGTCCGACCCCGCTCCTTCCCATCCGACCACCAAGGCCGTGCTCCTGGTGGAGGACGAGCCCGCGACCCTGCGCTTCCACATGGCGGGGCTGCGCGGGCTGAAGGACTTCAGGCTCCTGGCGGCGCAGAACGGCGTGGAGGCGCTGGGCCTGCTCCAGTCCAACCCGGTGGACGTGGTGGTGACCGACCTCAACATGCCGATCCTGGACGGCTACGGCCTGCTGGCGATCCTGGGCGAGCAGTACCCCTCCCTGCCGGTGATCGTGCTCACCGCCGTCGCCGAGCCGGACCAGCTGAGCCGCGCCGTGGAGCTGGGCGCCCTGCGCATCCTGGCCAAGCCGATCAAGCTTTCCACGCTGATGGAGGAGATCCGCGCCGCCGCCACGCCGCTTGCCCCAGGGCATCGTGCAGGGCCTCGGCCTCTCCAGCCTGCTCCAGCTGCTCAACTGGGAGCGCAGGACCGCCACCCTCACCGTCCACTCCCAGGCGGCGGTCGGCTACCTCTACGTCAAGGACGGCGAACTGGTCCACGCCGCCTGCGAGCGCGAGGAGGGCCTGCCGGCCGCCTACCGGATGCTCGCCTGGGACGGCGCCCGGGTGGAATTCGTCGGCACCTGCCGGATCCAGCCTTCCATCGACCTCCCGGTCACGGAGGTCCTGCTCCAGGCCGCCATGCAGCGCGACCTGAAGGCCCATGACCAGCCCAGGCCCCTGGATTCCTGGCAAGGCTGATCCCCATGCGCATCCTCCTGGCCCGCCACGGTGAAACCCAGTGGAACGTCGAAGGCCGCTGCCAGGGGCAGGGCCACGACATCCCCCTTTCCGCCGCCGGGCGGGCCCAGGCCCTGGCCCTGGGCCAGCGCCTGGCCGCCCAGCCCATCCGGCGGGCCGTGGCCTCCCCGCTGCTGCGGGCCCGGCAGACCGCGGAACTGGCCCTGGGCGACCGGGCCGGGCTCCTCACTTACGATGATCGTCTAATGGAAATTTCCCACGGCCAGTGGGAGGGCATGGTCCAGGAAGACATCCGGGCCGCCCATCCCGCCCTCCTGCGGGCCTGGCGGGAGACCCCCGACCAGGTCCAGCTGCCCGGCGGCGAGTCGTTCCGGGACGTGGACGACCGGGCCTGGCCGGCGTTCCTGGAGGCCTGCGCCGGCCTCGAGGGCGAGGAGGCCGTCCTCCTCGTCACCCACGACGCCGTCAACCGGGCCCTCCTGTGCCGCATCCTGGGCCTGCCCCTGTCCCGGGTCTGGACCTTCCGCCAGGCCTCGACCTGCCTCAACCTCCTGGAAGGCCCCGCCCCCGACCACCTCCAGGTGGTCCGCCTCAACGACGCCTCCCACCTGGTCCCCCTCTTCGGCGAAGGGGTGCACCGCAGGCTGTGATCCGTGTCCCGAACCCGCGCCCTGTTCGCTCCTCAGGGTCGCTGGCGCGGCCCTTCGAAGCGGGAGAACCACGCGTCGGGCCTATCCCGGTCGTGTGCCTTGGCAAGACACCAGCCGGGAAACGATGCGTGCCGGTCCGGGACGGCCCCCCGAAGGTGAAACACCGCCGAAGGAACGATCCATCATCTTTTCCCGCTTCGAGGGGTCGCGCCAGCGACCCGGAGGAGCGACCAGGGCGATTGGAGGGACCCGTACCTAGATCGGCAGTTCGAGCCCTACCTTGACGCGGTCCATGGTCACGAGGGTGCGGAAGCGCTTGACGTTTTCGTTGGAGTGGAAGAGGCGGCGGGCCAGGGCCTCGTAGTCGGCCATGGTGGCCACCGTCATGACCAGGACGAAGTCGGCCTGGCCGGTGACGAAATAGCACTGCTGGACCTCGGGCGCCTCGGCGAAGCTGTGCTTGGCGGCGTCGATCAGCTCGGTGCGCTCGCTCACCAGTTCCACGTCGACGACGAGGGTGATGGCCCGGCCGACCTTTTCGGGGTCGATCAGCGCGACGTTGGCCCGGATCACCCCGCTCTCCTCCAGCCGCCGGATGCGCCGCTGCACCGCCGGCGCCGAAAGATTGACCGCCGCGCCGATGGCGCGCTGGGAGGTCCCGTTGTCGCGCTGCAGGATGCCGAGGATGGCCCGGTCGAAACTGTCCAGATCTGCGTTGGTTGTCGTCTTGGATTGCGCCACGGGGTTCCTTCGCGAAACAAATGTGCACAATAGGCCAAGAATTAGAGCATACAATTCATGGACGCGACAATAAACTTGCACAAGAAAACGATTGTCATCGACCGGAATCCTGCCTGATCACCGACGCGTCCAGTCACCCCCCAACCTTTTCAAATCCGAAGGGACGGTTCCCATGTCACAACTCAAACCATTCAAGGCGTTCCGGCCCAAGCCGGAGCTGGCGGGCCAGGTGGCGTCGGTGCCCTACGATGTCATCAACACCGAAGAGGCGCGCCAGCTCGCCGCCGGCAACCCCCACTCGTTCCTGCATGTGGGCCGTCCCGAAATCGACCTTCCCGAGGGCACGGACATCCACGCGGACGCCGTCTACGCCAAGGGCGTGGAGAACCTGCACCGGCTGATCCAGACCGGCACCCTGTTCCAGGAGACCACCCCCTGCCTCTACATCTACCAGCAGCGCATGGGCGACCACGTCCAGGCCGGCCTGGTGGGCCTGTGCTCGGTCAAGGAGTACGAGGAGGGCGCGATCAAGCGCCACGAGTACACCCGCAAGGACAAGGAGGACGACCGCACCCGCCACGTCACCGAGCAGGCCGCCAACGCCGAGCCGGTGTTCCTGGCCTACCGCGCCGTGCCCTACATCGATTCGCTGGTGGACAAGATCCGCGCCACCGCGCCGGTCTACGACGTGGTGACCGACGACGGCATCGGCCACACGGTCTGGATCGTTTCCGAAGAGACCCACATCTACACCCTGAACCACCTGTTCGACGCCGTGCCGGCCCTCTACATCGCCGACGGCCACCACCGCACCGCCGCCGCCATCCGCTACGGCCAGGCGCGCAGGGCGGCCACCGCCGAACCCACGGGCGACGAGCCGTTCGAGAGCTTCATGGCCGTGGTGTTCCCGCACAACCAGCTGAAGATCATGGACTACAACCGGATCGTGAAGGACCTGAACGGCCTTTCCTCCGAAGCCTTCCTGGCCGCCGTGGGGGAGAAGTTCACCGTCGCCCCGTCCGCGCAGCGCAGCCCCTCGGCCCCGGCCAGCTTCGGGATGTACCTGGACGGCAAGTGGTACTCCCTCACCGCCAGGCCCGGCTCCTTCCCCGCCGACGACCCGGTGCGCAGCCTGGACGTCTGCATCCTCCAGGAGAACCTGCTCGCGCCGATCCTCGGCATCCAGGATCCGCGCACCGACACCCGCATCGACTTCATCGGCGGCATCCGCGGCATGGACGAACTGGAGCGGCGCGTGCAGGGCGGCTACAAGGTCGCCTTCGCGCTGTTCCCCACCTCCCTGGAACAGCTCATGTCGGTGGCCGACGCCGGCCAGATCATGCCGCCCAAGTCCACCTGGTTCGAGCCCAAGCTCCGTTCCGGCCTGCTGGTGCGCACCTACCAGGATTGATTCCGCCCAGCCCCCTTACCCGAGGAGATGAACCATGAAGATCCTGATCGCAGACGCATTCGACGCTTCCCTGCCCAAGCGGCTGGAGAAGTTCGGCGAGGTGACCTCCGACATGGCCGAACTGGGCACCGCCCAGATCCTGCTCATCCGTTCCAAGACCAAGGTCACCAAGGAGATGGTCGACCAGGCTCCGAAGCTCAAGCTGGTCATCCGCGGCGGCGTCGGCCTGGACAACGTCGACCAGCCCGCCTGCAAGGCCAAGGGCATCGAAGTGATGAACACCGCCGCCGCCTCCAGCGTGTCCGTGGCGGAGATGGCCATGGCGTTCATGGTGGCCATCCCGGCGCGCCTGATCGAGGCGCACATGGGCATGAAGGAAGGCAAGTTCCTCAAGAACGAGCTGAAGCGCACCGAACTGTTCCAGAAGACCCTGGGCCTGATCGGCGCCGGCGCCATCGCCTCCGAAGTGGCCAAGCGGGCCCTCGGCTTCGGCATGAAGGTGATCGCCTACGACCCCTTCCTCAAGTCGCACCCCGTGGCCGAGCTGAAGACCCTGGACGAAGTGCTGGCCCAGGCCGACGTCATCAGCATCCACACCCCGCTCACCGACCAGACCAAGGGCATGTTCAAGAAGGACGTCTTCGCCAGGATGAAGGACGGCGTCATCGTCATCAACACCGGGCGCGGCAAGGTGGTGGTGGAAGAGGACCTGGCCGAGGCCCTGAAGGCCGGCAAGGTGCGCGCCTACGGCACGGACGTGTGGTTCAGCGACCCGCCCGCGCCCGAATGCCCGCTGCTGTCCGCCCCCAACGTCTTCATGGCTCCGCACCTGGGCGCCAGCAGCAAGGAGAACCTGCTGCGCATCGGCGACACCGTGGTGGAAATCCTTTCGCGTTTCAAAGTCTAGGAGGCACCTATGAGCAAGCGCACGATCAACTTCTACGCCGGCCCCGCCGGTCTGCCGCTCCCCGCCCTCGAGCGGGCCAAGGAGGAGCTCCTGGACTTCGCCGGCACCGGCATGTCGGTCATGGAGATCAGCCACCGCGCCAAGGAATACGACGCGGTGCACGAGGAGGCCCTGGCGCTCACCCGCGAGCTGCTGAACATCCCCGCCAACTACAAGGTGATCCTGCTCCAGGGCGGCGCCCACCTGTCCTTCGGCATGATCCCCCTCAACTACCTGCGCGGCCCCCTCAAGGCCGACTACATCAACACCGGCAACTGGGCGGAGAAGGCCTACAAGGAAGCCAAGCTGGTGGGCGGCGAGGAGCGCGTGCGCCTGGCCGGGTCGTCCAAGTCGGCGAACTACAGCCGGCTGCCCAAGGCCTCCGAGATCACCATCCATCCGGATTCCGCCTTCGTGCACTTCACTTCCAACAACACCGTCGAAGGCACCCAGTGGCAGGACTTCCCCGAAACCGGCGGCATCCCCTACGTCTGCGACATGTCCTCGGACATCATGTGGCGCCCCTTCGACGTCTCGAAGTTCGGCATGATCTACGCCGGCGCCCAGAAGAACCTCGGCCCCTCCGGCGTCACCCTGACCATCGTGTCCGACGAGTTCCTGGAGAAGGCCGAAGCCCAGGACCTGCCCAGCTACCTGCGCTACAAGATCCACGCCGAGAAGAACAGCCTCTACAACACCCCGCCCTGCTTCGGCATCTACATCCTGCGCAACGTGCTGGCCTACAACAAGTCCATCGGCGGCCTGAAGGCGATCGAAGCCAACAACCGCAAGAAGGGCGAGCTGCTCTACGGCTGCATCGACAAGCACGCGGGCTTCTACAAGCCCTTCGTCACCGAGAAGGCCGACCGCTCCCTCATGAACGTGGACTTCTTCCTCCCCACCGAGGAGCTGACCGCCGCTTTCGTGAGCGAAGCCAAGAAGGCCAACATGGTCGGCCTCAAGGGCTACCGCGACGTGGGCGGGATCCGCGCCTCCACCTACAACGCCGTCACGGTCGAGAACGTCCAGACCCTGGTCGAATTCATGGAAACCTTCGTCAAGAAGAACGGCTGAGTCCGCACGTTCCCGTTTTCGAGGCGCCCCTCCGGGGGCGCCTTTTCTACAGGGTCATCAGCAGGTATTCGAACGGCTTGAGGCCCCATTCGTCCGGGTCCACATTGCGCACGATGGCGTCGCCGCCGCTGGCCGGGGAGCTCAGGTCCAGGTCCTTCGGGGGGATCGCGCGGCCGCGCTGCAGGTCGAAGACCACGCGCACCACCGGGAACAGCAGCCCCTGCGTGCTCTGCTCCATCACCACCGCGAGCCGCCGGCTGTCCAGCTGCACCAGCGATCCCACCGGGTAGATGCCGATGGCCTGGATGAAGTGCTGCACCATTTCCGGGTCGAAGTGCTGCTCGCTCCACTCGAACAGCTTGGTGAGCGCCGCCGGCGGCTCCATGCCCTTGTGGTAGATGCGGTTCGAGGTGATCGCGTCGTAGACGTCGACGATCGCCGCCATGCGCCCCAGGGTGGAGATCTCGGCGCCCATGATCCCTTCCGGGTAGCCCGAGCCCGCGAACCGTTCGTGGTGCTCCCCGGCCACCTGGATGACGGTCCTGGAGATTCCCGGCGTCTGGCGCAGGGCCTCCAGGCCCAGGACCACATGGCCCTTCATGATGGCGAATTCCGGGTCCGTGAGCTTGTCCGGCTTGTTGAGGATGTGGTCGGGCACGCGCATCTTGCCGATGTCGTGCAGCATGCCGCCCATGCCCGCCTCGAGGATGATCTCCTGGCCCATCTCCATGAAGCGGCAGAAGGTCACCAGCAGCGTGCAGACGCTCACCGAGTGCTGGAACGTGTACGTGTCCCCTTCGCGGATCCGGCACAGGCTCATCAGGGTGCCCTGGTTGCGCAGGATGGAATCGGTGATCTGGCCCACCACCGGCTGCAGCCGCTCCACCTGGATCTGCTTTCCCAGGCGCACGTCGCCCAGCACCGAGTGGATCACCTGGCTCGCTTCCTTCTGGATCTGCTTGGCGAAGCCCAGTTCCTCGGCGTAGGTGGTCTGCTGCGGGGGCGCGGGCGCCGGGCTGGGCAGCGCCAGCATCCGCGCCGAGAGGTCGGCCTCCACTTCCGTCTGGGTCGGGGCGAAACTGCAGTCGATGCCCTTGATGGTGTCGATGTAGACCTCGGTGATCCGGCTCTCGAGGATCTTGTCCAGGTCGCTTTCCTTGCGCAGCATGAAGCTGTTGCGAAGGAAATTGTGATCCATCCACCCGCAGTTGAGGTCGTGGATGAACATCCCCAGCTTGAGGTCGGACTTGCTGACTTTTTTAATCATAAGTTCATTACAACCTCAGCCCCTTCTAAGATATCGACGAGCCCGGAAAGTGTCATGAGTAATTCCCGTGGCGTCATCGTTAACTTTCAAGGCCAAGCCCCAGCAAGGCAAAGAATCCGGATAGCCTGGCGGATCGGTGTAAGGAAAAGGTGACGGGCCCGGGCCCATCGGGCCGGGCAAGGGCGGCCTCCGCAATCCTTGCGCGGCGGCATGGGACTTGATGCGGTTCCGGTCATGCCGATCTCCCCTTCACGCCTGCTCAGAACCATCCTCCTCGCCTTCGCCCTGTCCGGGCTGCTGGCGGGCGCCCCGCGCCGCCCCCCGGAGCGCCCCGTCAACACCGCCACCGCGAGCCACTGAATCCATGGGCGCCAGCCCCATGCTTTCCGCCACCTATCAGGACATCCAGGCGGGCATCGTTGCCCTCATGGAGGCGGCCCGGACCGCCGCCGCCCGCAGCGTCAACTCCCGGATGACGGCCACCTACTGGGAGATCGGGCGGCGCGTCGTGGAGGCGGACCAGGAAGGCGCGGAACGGGCTGCCTATGGGAAAGTGCTGATCCCGCGCCTGGCCAAGGACCTGACCCGCCGCTTCGGACGCGGGTTCTCCGAACGCAACCTTGAGCAAATGCGGCAGTTCTATTTATGCTGGCCCATTCCGCAGACACTGTCTGCGAATTCATCCAAGTCTTTTAAAAACAGCGATTTGATGGCAATCCCGGACCTCGCCGCCCTGGCCGGGCGATTCCCGCTCCCCTGGTCGGCCTACGTCCGCCTGCTTTCGGTTCGGAAACCGGAAGCCCGTGCCTTCTACGAAGCCGAGGTCCTGCGCGGAGGCTGGTCGGTCCGCCAACTGGACCGCCACGTCAACAGCCAGTTCTACGAACGGGCCCTGCTTTCCCGGAACCAGGCCGCCCTCCTGCAACGGGAGGAACAGGCCAAGCCCGGCGATGCCTTGACCCCGGACGAGGCTGTGCGGGATCCCTTTGTCCTGGAGTTCCTGGGCCTCAAAGACGAATACTCCGAGTCGGAGTTGGAGGAAGCCCTCATCCGCCACCTCGCGGAGTTCCTCCTCGAACTGGGCGACGACTTTGCCTTCGTCGGTCGGCAGCGTCGTTTGCGCATCGATGACACCTGGTTCCGTGTGGACCTGCTGTTCTTCCACCGGCGGCTGAAGTGCCTGGTGGTCGTCGATCTGAAAGTGGGGGAGTTCACCCACGCCGACGCCGGCCAGATGCACCTCTATCTGAACTACGCCCGCGCGCACTGGATGTGCGAGGGCGAGAACCCGCCCGTGGGCCTCATCCTCTGCGCCGCCAAAGGGGCCGGCATGGCCCGCTACGCCCTGGACAACCTCCAGAACAAGGTCCTCGCCGCGGAATACCAGACCTTGCTCCCCGACGAACAATGCCTGGCCGCGCAACTGGAGCGGACCCAGCGGGAGCTGGAACGGCGCCGGGAGCCCGCGCCCACGCTGGGCAAGCGGCGCAAGTCCATGGCCGCGTCCCGGCAGGAGGATCCGGACGCCTGAGGGTCCCTTCTTCGTTGCTGAGAGCAAAAGCAGCCCCCACGCGGCTCTTGCGCGAAAGCCAGGCACGGGCTTTCCGACCTGAAGGACGGTCTGCCCCGCTTCTCTTCTTATTGGATATCGGCGAGGCCGGAAAGTGTCATGGGGAATTCCGTGTCGTCATCGTTAACTTTCAAGGCCAAGCCCCAGCAGGGCAAACAATCCATATGGCCTGGCGGATCGGTGTAAGGAATAGGTGACGGGCCCGGGCCCATCGGGCCGAGCAAGGGCGGCCTCCGCAATCCTTGCGCGGCGGCATGGGACTTGATGCGGTTCCGGTCATGCCGATCTCCCCTTCACGCCTGCTCAGAACCCTCCTCCTCGCCTTCGCCCTGTCCGGGCTGCTGGCGGGCGCCCCGCGCCGCCCCCCGGAGCGCCCCGTCAACATCAACACCGCCACCGCGACGGAGCTCATGCAACTGCCCCGGGTGGGTCCCAGGACCGCCGAGCGGATCATCGCCTACCGCGAGGCCAACGGCCCGTTCCAGCGGCCCGAGGACCTCATGAACGTCAAGGGCATCGGCGAAAAGACCTTTCTCCGCCTGCAGCCGTACATCACCGTGGAGGGCCCGGGCCCGTGAGCGCGAGGCGGGTCGGCGCCGGCTTCAGCCTCCTGGAGTTGCAAGTGGTCCTGGCCGTCATCGCCATCCTGTGCGTCATGGCCGTGCGCCTGGATCCGGGCAGCATGGCCCTCACCGCCGTCCAGGGCGAACTCAGGGCCTGTGTGGAGCAGGCCTTCCAGCTGGCGCGCTTCCGGGGCTGCCCCGTGCGGGTGGCCCTGGCCGGTCCGGCCCCGGTGCGCCGCGGGCGTCCGCGTGAAGGCGCCGACGTTCTGCCTTTGAAGCTGCCCCGGGGGGTGCGCTGGGGCCTCCCCCATTCCGGCATCCCCCTGCCTCCCGGGATGGGCAGGACCGCCCAGGCCCACCTCACCGGCCAGGCCCACCCCTGCATCACTGTGACCCCCGCCCGCACCGCCGAGGCCACCGCCTGGTTCCTCACCGATGGACGCGACGCCGTCTGCCTGCGCCTTTCCGATCAGGGCCAGCTCACCCTGCTGCGCTGGCGCCGCCGGCTTCGGCAATGGGAAAGGAGCTGACTTTGCGCATCATGGACCTATCCCCCGACCAGCGTCCCCGTGAGCGTCTGCTGGCCGGCCGGGGCGAGGAGCTGAGCGACGCCGACCTGCTCGCGCTCCTGTGGGGCGCCGGCCGGCGCGGTCTCAGCGCGGTGGAGGCCGCCCAGGAACTGCTCACCCGATGCGGCGGCCTGGCCGGGATGATGCTGCAGGGACCGGGGGACTGGATCGCCCTCCCCGGCATCGGCCCGGCCCGGGCCTGCCAGCTGTGGGCCGCCCAGGAACTGTGCCGGCGCGGACTGCGCGGGGGCGGGCGGCCGCGGGTCAACTCTCCCCAGGCTTGCGGCGCCTACCTGCTGCCGCGCTGCCAGGGATGGACCGAGGAACGCTTCGGCCTGCTGGCGCTGAACATCAAGGGCGAGCTGCTGGCGGAGCGGATCCTCAGCCAGGGCACCAGCCACGCCACCCTGATCGGACCGCGAGAATTCTACAGGGAGGCCCTCCGCTTCGGCGCCAGCGCCGCCGTGGCCTTCCACAACCATCCTTCCGGCGATCCCACGCCCAGCCACCCGGACATCCACCTCACCCGGCGCCTGCGCAGCGCCGGGGATTCCCTGGGGGTGCCGCTGAATGACCACATCATCCTCGGCCGGGACCGGTTCCACAGTTTCCGGGCGGCGGAGGGGTGGGATGGGTTGGGGTAGGGGAAGGCCAGGTTTCCGAGGTTCATTCAACGAGGTAGATCTCGACCCGCTCCTTCCCTTTCCCGATGTTGTCACGTTTCAGCCGGATCGGCCCGATCTCCCCCGTACGCCGGACGTGGGTGCCGCCGCACGGAACCCGGGAAAGCCCTTCGATTTCCCAATATCGCCGCTCGTTGGGCTCGTCATCGAAACCCGTCCTGATCTCCAGGTCGGAGCGGATGATCCTGTTCGCGTCTTCGGCGAATTTCGGCAACAACGGCGCGATGCTTCGGTCCCAGGCGAAATCGATCCGGGCCTTGTTCTCGGCGATATGGGCCCCGACCTTGTCGATTCCTTTGAGCTCCCTGTTGAACAGCTCCAGCACCAGTTCCGCGGCAAAATGGAGCCGCATCAACCGGTAGCGTCTCGCCCAATCGATCTCGGTGGTGACCTGCCGGCCAGGGCTCAGCCCATGATCCGGAGCCAGGGTGTACACGATTTCCAGCCCATTCCTGCAAGCAGCCAGGACCGGGAGGCCCTGGATCGTCCCATGGTCGCTCTCCTGCCCGCCGGCAAAGGCGAAAAAGATCGTGGAGTCCAAGGTGACATCCGCCCCCTGGACGGAAGTGATGAAGGAATCGTGCCTTTGGCAGTAGGGGTCAGACCAGAATGTTTTTTTCGTCATGGGTCCCGGCCACATTGGGATCGGATGAGGCAAGGGCGGAAGGGTCCCGCCCATCGATCGAGGAAGGCCTGCCCAGGATGGTCGGGCCGAGTGGAGAACAGGACTCTCCGTGGTTGCGAAGCACAGGAGTGACCCTCAAACGAGGAGCGGAACCTCAGAGGGGCATCTTCATTATAGGATGCCGACCCTCCCGGAAAAGTTCCAAAGGACCCCCCGGCCGGTCCCATTGAAAAAGGACTGGAACCCCTATCCGGCAGGACGCACATCTGATGGCAGGAGGCAGATAAATGGATATGGAAATTGGTTTGCTGCTCGGGGTATGCGGTTTCGTGGTTGCGGTGCTTTATGCGATCTGGAGTTCAGGCGGTCAGATCTGATAAGGATTGAAATGGACTGCACTATTTTTTGGACTCATCCTGTCCGGCCACCTTTCCTGGCCACACCGACTTGCCGCCATGGCGGGCCCCGCGAAGCGCCCCGGACTTGGCCAGAAACTTGAAGAATTCACCGGCCCCGCCCGATAGGAGTGATAGATTCATCCTCCGGAGGGTCCCTTGTCCGATCCAGCCACGCCGCTCGCCACCATCCTGGTCGTGGATGATACGCCTGGCAACATCGACATCCTGCAAGGCATCCTGTCGCCGGCGTACCGGGTCAAGGTGGCCTCCAACGGCGCCCGGGCCCTGGAGATCGCCGCCCAGGAGGACGGCCCGGACCTGATCCTGCTGGACATCATGATGCCGGATATGGACGGCTATGAAGTGATCCGGCGGCTCAAGGCGGACCCGGCCACCCGGGACACCCCGGTCCTGTTCATCACCGCCAAGGAGGCCGCCGAGGACGAGCAGAGGGGCTTCGACCTGGGCTGCGTGGACTACATCACCAAGCCCATCAGCGCGCCCCGGGTGCGGGCGCGGGTGCGCACGCACCTGGCGCTGCACGACCAGAACCGGGCCCTGGAAGCCAAGGTGCGGGAGCGCACCCGGGAACTGCAGGCGACCCGCCTGGAGATCATCCAGCGCCTGGGCCGGGCGGCCGAGTACCGGGACAACGAGACCGGCATGCACGTCATCCGCATGAGCCATGCCAGCCAGATCATCGCCCTGGAACTGGGCATGCACGCCCGGGACGCCGAGACCCTGCTGCAGGCCGCGCCCATGCACGACATCGGCAAAATCGGCATCCCCGACCGGGTGCTGCTCAAGCCCGGCAAGCTGGACGCCGAGGAGTGGGCGATCATGCGCCGGCATCCGGAGATCGGCCACGGCATCATCGGCAGCCACCCGACCCCCCTGCTGAACATGGCGGCGGAGGTGGCGCTCACCCACCACGAGAAGTGGGACGGCAGCGGCTACCCGCGCGGCCTGAGCGGGGAGGCCATCCCCGTCTGGGGGCGGGTGGTGGCGGTGGCCGACGTGTTCGACGCCCTCACCAGCGTGCGCCCGTACAAGCCCGCCTGGTCCGTGGAAGCGGCCGTGGCCGAGCTGATCCGGGGATCGGGGAGCCATTTCGAGCCCCGCTGCGTGCAGGCCTTCCTGGCCCGGCTTCCCGACATCCTGGCGGTCACGGCCGCGTTCAAGGACTGAGGCCGTGCCGCGGGCTCCGCGCAAGCTGCTGGCCAGGAACCTGCTCCGGCTGCGCGAGGGCCGGAGCCGGGAGGAGGCCGACAAGGAGATCCGCAGACTGCGCATGGCCCTGGAGCAGAGCCCGGCCACGGTGCTGGTCACCGGGCCGGACGGGACCATCCAGTACGTCAACGCCGCCTTCACGGCGCTCACCGGCTACACCGCCCAGGAGACGGTGGGCATGAACGCCCGGATGCTCAAGTCGGGCATGCACGGGGAGGCCTTCTACCGGGACCTCTGGAAGACCATCAAGGCCGGCCGGGTCTGGCGCGGGAAGTTCCACAACCGCAAGAAGAACGGCGAACTGTTCTGGGAGAACGCGACCATCGCCCCGGTTTTCGATGAAAAGGGCCGGACGATCTGCTACGTGGCGGTGAAGGAGGACGTGACCGAACTGATGCGCACCGAGCAGGCCCTGAAGGAGGCCAAGAACGCCGCGGACGCGGCCAACCACGCCAAGAGCGCGTTCCTGGCCAACATGAGCCACGAGATCCGCACCCCGCTCAACGCGGTGCTGGGATTCATCCACCTGCTCCAGGACACCGGCCTCACCCCCCAGCAGAAGGAGTTCCTGGACAAGGCGGGGGTCGCGGCCGAGCACCTGCACGGCATCATCAGCGACATCCTGGACTTCTCCAAGATCGAGGCGGGCCGGGTGGACCTGGAGGCCGTCCCGTTCGATCTGCGCGAGACCGTGGGCAACCTGGCCGCCATCCTTTCGCACCGGGCCGGGGAAAAGGGCCTGCGGTTGTCCGTGGACCTGGACCCCCTGCTTCCGCCGCTGGTGCTGGGCGATCCCCTGCGCCTGGGCCAGGCGCTGCTGAACCTGGGCAGCAACGCCGTGAAGTTCACCGAGGCCGGCCTGGTGACGATCTCGGCGCGCCTGCTGGAGCGCGGCCAGGGCCGGGTCCGGCTGCGCATCGAGGTGAGCGACACCGGCATCGGCATGACGGAGGAGGAGGTGGGCGGCCTGTTCCAGCCCTTCAGCCAGGCCGACGGCTCGACCACCCGCCGGTTCGGCGGCACCGGACTGGGCCTGGCCATTTCACGCCGGCTGATGGACCTCATGGAAGGGGATATCGAAGTGTCCAGCCGGCCCGGGCAGGGCAGCACCTTCGCCCTGGTCCTGACGCTGCGGGAGGCCGCGCCGGCCCAGCCGGCCCGGTCCGCCCCGGCCCGCCCGTCCGGGGCGCGCCCGCTGCTCGGGATGCGGGTGCTGGTGGCCGAGGACAACGACCTGAACCGGCAGCTGGCCAAGGAGATCCTGCGCCGGGCGGGGGCCGAGGTGACCCTGGCGGGCAACGGCCGGGAAGCCCTGGATCGCCTCCGGGAACGGACCTTCGACGCGGTCCTCATGGACCTGCACATGCCGGACATGGGCGGGCTGGAGGCGGCCCGCCAGATCCGCGGGAATCCCCGCTGGGCGCGCCTGCCGATCCTCGCCCTCACCGCCGAGTCGGTGGCCGGCGCGCGCGAGCAGGTGCAGGCGGCCGGCATGGACGACTACATCCTGAAGCCCATCGATCCGGCCCTGCTGGTGCGCACCCTGGGCGGCTGGGCCGTGGAGCCGGGGCAGCGCGGCGGCGCCCTTGCCGTCCGCGGGGTGGACAGCGCCGCCGCCATGGCCCGCCTCGACCTCGACCCGGAGACCTACCTGACGCTGCTGCGGCGGTTCGGGGCGGGGCAGGCGGAGCACCTGGCCGGTCTGCATGCCGCCCTGGCGCGGAGCGACCGCCCGACCGCCCAGAGCCACGCCCATTCCCTGAAGGGGGCCGCCCTGAACCTGGGCGCCCAGGCCATCGCCGCCGCCGCCCGGGACCTGGAGCGGGTGCTCCAGGGCGAGGACCCCGACGCCTGGCCGGAGCCGCTGGGACGGCTGGAAAGGCATGTGCGAGAACTCGAAGTGGGCCTCGCCTCGCTGCCCGGCGAGGAGCCTTCCACCGGTGCGGCGCCGCTGGACCGGGCGGCCCTGGCGGCCGCGCTCGCGGCGCTGGATCAGGACCTGCGGGAGGACGACGCCAGGGCCGGGCAGAACCTGGCCCGGGTGGCCGCCCTGCTCAAGGGCAGCCCGCTGCTGGCGGAACTGGCGCCGATGAAGGCGCGTATCGAGAACTACGACTACGCGCGCGCCCTGGACCTCCTGCCGGCCTTCCTGGCCAGGGTGGAGGCAGGCTAATCCACGCCCACGATGACGTTGGAAGCCTTGATGATGGCGGTGGCGTTATCCCCGGGCTTGAGCTTCATCCGTTCGGCCGAGGCCTTGGTGATGGTGGAGACGATCTCGATTCCGGGGGCGAGCTGGATGACGATTTCCGATTCCACGGCGCCGTGGGTGACCTGGGTGACGCGTCCTTTGAGGACATTCCGAGCGCTGAGCTGCATGGGACCCTCCGTGAAGCGTGGGACGATTGTAGCGGTCCGTCCGGGCGTTCAAGGATAATCTGCGGGCGGGCGGAGAAAAGTTCGGCCGCTGCCGGGTGCCGGACGGCCCCCTAGAAAAATCCGGGCTGGCCCGTTTTCCATCCGCCCGGCTGGCTGTATAATGGTAGGACCAAATTAAACCCCATTCTGGGAGGTGCGCCATGGAACCGGTCAGCCTCGAACGGCCTTCCGCCGCCGGCACGCCCAAGGCCGGAGCCACAGCCCGGGTCCTGCTCGGGGTCGAGCGCAACCGCGCCACCCCGGCCGAGCTGCATCCGGAGCGGGCGGTCTCGGTCACCCTGAGCTACCGGGAATCCGAAGGGCTGCCGCTGGCCACCCGGCGGGGCCTGATGCTCCTGCGCATCTGCGCCGAGCACCCGGTGAAGATCCAGGAGGGGGAACTGATCATCGGGATGAAGACCCTCACCCCGCGCGGTTCGCCGGTGTTCCCCGAAGTGAGCTGCGACTGGGTGGAGCGCGACCTCGAGCACCTGGCCACCCGGTCCAACACGCCGTTCCAGGTGAGCGAGCGGACCAAGGCGGTGCTGCGTGCGGACGTGTTCCCGTACTGGAAGGGGCGCCAGGTCAGCGACCGCATCATGGAAGCGGTGCCGGCCGAGACCTGGAAGGCCGACGAGCGCGGCGTGATCTACAACTACTGGCGCTCGCGCACCATCGGCCACATCAACGCCGGCTACGGGAAGGTGCTGACCCACGGCCTGGAGGGCATCATCTCGGAGGTGCAGGCCTCCCTCGCCAGGCTCGACTACCAGGCGCTGGATTTCACGCCCAAGCGCCAGTTCCTGGAATCGGTGATCATGGCCTGCGAAGCCGGGATGCTCCTGGCCCGGCGCCATGCCAAGGAGGCCCTGCGCCTGGCCGCGATGGAGGCGGACCCCGCGCGCCGGGCCGAGCTGGAGCGCACCGCCGCCGTGCTGGCGCGCGTGCCCGCCCAGCCCGCCCGAACCTTCCAGGAGGCCCTGCAGTCGTTCTGGATGACCCAGCTCATGCTCAACCTGGAAACCGACGGCCACGCCTTCGGCCCGGGCCGGTTCGACCAGTACCTCTACCCGTACTACCGCGCCAGCATCGATTCCGGCGAACTCACCCAGGACCAGGCGCAGGAGCTGCTGGACCTGCTGTGGGTCAAGCTGGACGAGATCACCCTGGCCAAGGATTCGGGCGAGTCCGACACCTCCAGCTCCTACCCCGAATTCCAGAACCTCAACATCGGCGGGCTCACCCGCCAGGGCCGGGACGCGGTGAACGACCTTTCCTACATGTGCCTGGAGGCCCTCGAACACACCCTGCTGCCCCAGCCCGGTCTTTCGGCCCAGATCGCCTCGTGCACCCAGCCCAAGTTCCTGCTGCGCTGCTGCGAGGTGTTGCGCCTGGGCACCGGGATGCCGGCCATGTTCAACGCCGACGCCATGGTGCTGGGCATGGTCAACCGCGGCAAGACCCTCGGCGACGCCCGCGCCAGCAGCCTGAACGGCTGCGTCGCCGCCCACTGCGACGGCAAGGACCGCATGGCCTCGTCGGGCTACTTCAACCTGGCCAAGGCGCTGGAACTCGCCCTCAACGACGGGGTCGACCGGATCACCGGCGAGGTGCTGGGCCTGCGCACCGGACGGGCCTTCGCCGGCTTCGGGCAGCTGGTGGAGGCGTTCCGCAACCAGGTCGAGCATTTCGTCGCGCTCAAGGTGCGCTACGACGACACCGTGCGCGACATCTACGCGCGCTGCTGCCCGGTGCCGTTCACCTCGGCGGTGGTGGACGACTGCGTGCGCGACGCCCTCGACTGGCATGCCGGCGGCTCGCACTACAAGATCGCCACCATGAGCGCGGTGGCGGTGGGCACGGTGGCCGACGCCCTGTCGGCCATCCGCAAGCACGTGTTCGAGGACGGCACCGTCACCCTGGCGGAACTGCAGGACGCGCTGGACCGCGACTGGGAGGGCGCCGAGCTGCTGCGCAGCCGCCTGGTCAACAAGACCCCGCACTACGGCAACGACGACAACCGCGCCGATTGGCTGGCGGTGCTGGCCCAGGACATCTTCTGCAACGCGGTGGAGCGCCACGTCGACAACCAGGGCGCCCGCTACTGGGTGGACATGCTGCCCACCACCAGCCACATCGCCCTGGGCGCCCTCACCGGCGCCACCCCGGACGGGCGCCGGGCCCGGGCCTGGCTGTCCGAGGGCGTCAGCCCGGTGCAGGGCCACGACCGCAAGGGCCCCACCGCCGCCACCCGCTCCGTGGCCAAGCTCGACCACGCCCGCACCAACGGCACCCTGCTCAACGTCAGGATCAACCCGCAGACGGTGCGCGAGGACCGCGACCTGCACAAGCTGGCGGCGCTCATCCGCGGCTACTTCGCCCAGGGCGGCTTCCACATGCAGTTCAACATCGTCGACCGCAAGCTCCTGCTGGAGGCCATGGAACGGCCGGAAGAGCATCGCAACCTGCTGATCCGGGTGGCCGGCTACTCCGACTACTTCGTGCTGCTCTCCCGGGAGATCCAGGAGGAGATCCTTTCGCGCGCCGAACACGGGGTCTGAGGTGGCGAGCCAGGGCCTCATCTTCGACATCCGACCCTATTCCATCCACGACGGCCCGGGCCTGCGCACGACGGTCTTCTTCAAGGGCTGCCCGCTGCGCTGCCTGTGGTGCTGCAACCCCGAGTCGCACGAGGCGCGGCCCGACCTGCTCTGGCTGGGCGAGCGCTGCCTGGACTGCGGCCTGTGCGCGCCCTCCTGCCCCCGGGGCGCCCTGGCCGGCCCCGGGCGGCTGGACCCGGACGCCTGCGACCTCTGCGGGGACTGCGCCGGGCGGTGCCCGGGCGAGGCGCTCGCCCTGATGGGACGCTGGATGGGCGCGGAGGAGGTGCTGCGCGAGGTGATGAAGGACGCCCTCTATTTCGAAGGATCGGGCGGCGGCCTGACCTTGTCCGGCGGCGAGCCCCTGGCCCAGCCGGAATTCGCGGCCGAACTCCTGGCGCGCTACAAGCGCGTGGAGAAGGGCCGGCACGCGGCGGTGGAGACCTGCGGCGCGGTGCCCTGGCACCACCTGGCCGACCTGGCCGGCGACGTCGACCTGTTCCTGTACGACCTCAAGCACATGGACCCCGCCGAGCACCTGCGCCTCACGGGCCGGAGCAACGAGCAGATCCTCGAGAACGCCCGGCTCCTGGCCGAGGGCGGGCATGCCGTGGTGTTCCGCCTGCCGCTGGTCCCCGGGGTCAACGACGACCGCGCCAACCTCGCCGCCGCGGCCGATTTCGTCCTGTCCCTGCCGGGCGCGCACCGGGTCGACCTGCTGCCCTACCACCGCCTGGGCGAGCCCAAGTACCGGCGCCTGGGGCGCAGCTACCGCATGGCCGGCAGCCCCGCCTTCGGCCCGGACCGGATGGCCTGGGCCAGGGGGTTCATGGAGGGGCGGGGCATCGAGGTGCAGGTAGGGGGCTAGCTTCGGGTTCCGGGTTTTTGCGCCGAACCACCGTTGCGTGAGAGCCTTGCCGCATGCTCGTCGGCTTCGCCTCCTGCGCGTGCGCCAAGGTCTCACGCTGTCCTTCCCCGCCTGGGGTGGGGGTTCCTTCGGTTGGCGGCATGGGGGCGGGGAGACCGTTCCCTGGAATGCCCAGGGTCCCGGGATGGTTGTCCTGAAATTTGTTCAAGGTGACGAAGACGAATCGACTCGGCCCTGGGGGGAAGGAGCAGCGTGGCCGCTTGCATCGCCCGCAGCGCAGCGAGGACGTTGCAAGCGGACCACGCACCCGTGGGTCGGCGCAAGGACCCGGAACCCGAAGCCGACCGCAAGGCTCGACGGGCGGAACGACGGACGCCGCAGCAGATCTACTTCGCCTCGCGGAAATCCCGTATCAGCGCATCCACCTGGGCCTTGGACGCGTCGTCCAGCGGCAGCTTCGGGCTGCTGCAGGCGCCGCCCGCCAGGCCCATGCCGTCCAGCACGTACTTGAGCGCCTTCTGGGTCTTGCCGGCGTACTCCAGGTAGCGCAGCATCGGCAGCATGCGCTCGTACAGCTTCCAGCCGGCCGCAAAGTCCTTGCGCTCCACCACCAGGTCGAACAGCTGCACCGCGGCCTTGGGCAGGATGTTGCCGATCACGCAGACCCAGCCGGTGGCGCCGGCCTGGAAGGATTCGTAGGCCATGTCCTCCCAGCCGCAGAAGATGGTGATGCCGTCGTCGGTGCGGGTGCGGATCTCGGTGATGCGCCGGATCTCGCCGGTGCTCTCCTTGATGCCCTTGACGTGCTCGAGCCGGGCCAGACGCTCCACGGTGGCGGCCTGGATGTCCACCTTCGAGGTGAAGGGGTTGTTGTAGATCATGATCGGCAGCGCGCAGGCGTCGCTGATCCGCCGGTAGTGCTCGAAGATCTCGTCCTGGTCCGGGGTGTAGTACCAGGGCGGCAGCACGAGGATGCTGGAGGCGCCGGCGCGCTCGGCCATGTGCGCGTTCTCGATGGTCTTCTCGGTGGTCTCCGCCGCCACGCCGACCATCACCGGCACCTTGCCGCCGGCCGCCGCCATGACCGTGTCGACCACCTTGCGCTTGTCGGCGTCGTCCAGGCTGGCGAACTCGCCGGTCGAGCCCAGGGGGATCAGGCCCTGGGCGCCCTGCTCCACCAGCCAGTGGATGTTCTTGACCAGGCCCGGGTAGTCCACCTTCCGGTCGGCCGTGAAGGGAGTGACGTTGACGACGTAGACGCCGCGAAAGACGGTCATGGCTTCTCCTGGGTGAGCTGCAGGCGTTGCAGGGTGGATTCGGTGGGGACCCCGGTCAGGGGGTCCCAGCCCCGGGCCAGGTAGTATTCCCGGAGCATGGCGTCGTAGCCGGTGATGCCGCAGGCCGGCTCGTCCCGGTAGCGGCCGGAGGCCGGCACCGCCTTGACCCGTTCGGGGAGCTGGTCGTCGGCGGCGGTGAAGCCTTCCCGGAGGTTGAACAGGCGCTGCAGGGTATAGACGCGCTCCGCCACCGCCAGCAGGTCCGCGCCGGAGGTGGCCCGGCCGGTGATGCCCGAAAGCAGCTCCGCCCAGTGGTCGATGGTGATCCCGGCATACATGAAGAACTTGCAGGTGCAGAGGATCTCCGGCAGGTTCAGGCCGTCCTGCAGCAGCTTCAGGGCCGGAGCCTTGCCCGCCTCGTCCCAGCGCTCCACCCCCTGGGGGTCCGGCAGGCCGTACCTCTGCAGGCCCCAGTCCATCTTGCCGCTGTCCCAGGCCATGGCCTCCACGGGGTGGATGTGGCACATGCCCCGGTTGCCGGTGCCGTAGCTGAGCGCCAGGGCCTTGCCGGAGCGGCCGTCGTGGGCCGGGCCCTCCATGCCCTTGACGTGCACGGCGAAGGCTTCGGCGCCCCGGCCCAGGCGACTGGCCGCGATGCGCACGCCGTCCGCCAGCAGGTCGCCGACGCCCTCCCGGTGGGCGATCAGCCTCAGCAGTTCCGGCAGCACGGCCGCGTTGCCCCAGCTGAGGTCCAGGCCGCCCAGCTGCTCCGGGGTCAGGATGCCCTTCTCGGCGCACTCCATGGCGAAGGCGATGGTGGATCCGGCCGAGATGGTGTCCAGCCCGTACTGGTTGCAGAGGTAGGCGCAGTGCACCGCGGCGTCCATGTCCTCGTTCAGCACGTAGGCGGTGAAGCAGGCGATCGACTGGTACTCGGCGCCGCCGTGGAGCGGCGTCCGGTAGGGGCCGGAAGCCACCTGGGCCTTGCGCGCGCAGGCGATGTGGCAGCCGCGGTAGCAGGGGTAGGGCTTGACGTAGTTCTCCGCCTCGTAGCGGTCGAACAGCTCGGCGCCCCTGCCCCAGGCGTTGGACTGCCAGTTCCGGGTGGGGAAGTCGCCCTTCTCGTCGTTGCCGGCGTAGTCGCCCATGGTGCCGTGCTCGTGGAACGCCGCGGTGGTGGGGCTTTCCCGCAGGGTCCGGATGGCCCCGAACAGGGCCGCCTTGAACCCCTCCGGATCGGCCGGCTCCACCTTGCCGCTGCCCGTGACGGCGACGGCCAGCAGGTTCTTGGAGCCCATGACGGCGCCGGCGCCGCCCCTGCCGGCGGCGCGGTCGCCGAACATGACGCTGGCGTACTTCACCAGGCGCTCGCCGGCGGGGCCGATGGCGCCGATGGTGAACCGTCCCGGAGGCAGTTCGGCGGCGACCAGGGCGATCTTCTCGCCCACGGTCCTGCCGGCCAGGTGCGCCGCGGGGTGGAACGAGACCTCGTCGTCCCGGATGACCAGGTAGACCGGGGCGTCGGCCCGGCCCTCGACGATGAGGTGGTCGAAGCCGGCCCGCCGCAGGTCGGGCCCGAAGTCGCTGCCCGCGCGGGATTCGCCCCAGCCGCCGGTGAGCGGGGACTTGAAGCAGAGTTCCACGCTGCCGCCGCCCGGCACGGTGTTCGAGCACAGCGGGCCGGTGGCGAACACCAGCTTGCTGTCGGGGCCCAGCGGGTCCAGGCCGGGCGCCGTCTCGTCGCACAGCAGCTTGCAGGCATAGCCGGTGCCGCCCAGGAACTTGCGCACCGCCTCCCGGTCCACCGGCTCGATCCGGCTCTCCCGGGTGTCGAGCCGGATGCGCAGCTGCCTGCCGGTGAAGCCCTTCATGTCGTCAGCCACAACGCCTCCCGGGTCAACCGCCCACGACCGCCTTGTACAAGCTCAATGTCTGCCGGTCCCTGAGCGGGGTGGCGCGGTCCTTGACCACCCGGGTTCCGGACATGATCACCACCGGTCCGCGGAACCGGCGCTCGCGCGCGTTCCAGATGGCCGCCAGGCGCTCCCCGTGCTCGGCGCCGATGCGGTCCAGCAGGTCGCCCAGGCTGGCGCCGTCGGGCAGCTCGTACTGGAACTCCGGCGCGCCGAAGGCCTCCTGCAGGGGGCCGAGGGGCTGGAGCAGCACGCGGATCATGGGCGGCAGCCCGCGCAGGGGCTCCTGGCCGGGATCGCCCGGGCGGAGGGGGCGAGGGCGAGGCCGCCCCTGGCCGTGCAGCGCAGTTCGGCGGGCAGCATCCGGCCCACGTCGTAGACCGCGTCGATGGTCTCGTCCAGCGGCACCGGGTTGGCGTAGCCGCCCAGCACCAGGTCCGCGCACAGGAAGGCGTTGGCGGCCGCCACGGCGTTGCGGGTATGGCAGGGGATCTCCACCATGCCTTGCACCGGGTCGCACACCGAGCCCATGGTGTTCTGGAAGGCGATGGCCGCGGCATGGCAGGCCTGGGCCGCGCTGCCGCCCATGGCCTCCACCACGGCGGCCGCGGCCATGGCGCCGGCGGCGCCGATCTCCACCTGGCAGCCGGCCACTTCGGCGGCGAACGTGGCGCGCTGGGCCACGACGACGCCGATGGCGCCGGCGGCGAACATGGCCCGGGCGATGGCCGCGCGGTCCAGGCCGCGCTCCTCGGCCAGGGTCGCCAGGGTCCCCGGCAGGGTGCCGGCGGCCCCGCCGGTGGGGGCGGCGCAGACCACGCCCATGGCGCCGTTGACGTGCATGACCGCCATGGCCCTGGCCGCGGCCCGCAGGTGCGGCCCGCCCAGGGACAGGACGCCCCGAGCTTCGGCCTGGAACACCCGCCCGGCGCTGGCCTCCAGCAGCTGCATGCCCTGGAAGGCCGGGTCCAGGCCGGTCCGCACGGCCGCGTCCATGACGTCGTAGCGGCGCAGCATCTCGTCCCGGGCCCGGGCCGGGTCCATGCCCAGCAGGCGGGTCTCGGACTGCAGCGCCAGTTCGCCCAGGGAGACGCCCCGCCTCTCCGCCAGGTCCACCATGGCGCGCGCGCTCTGGAACAGCTGGGTCCCGGTCTGGACGAAATAGACCGGCTCGGCCTGCACCGCCCAGCGCACCCTGGGCATCCTGCGCAGCAGGGCCAGCAGCCCGCTGCCGTCCTCGGACCGGGTCGCCGCCACCAGGGCCGAACCGTCCCGCTCCTGCACGGCCGGGGCCGCGAGCAGGGCGCCGCCCTGCCGGACCGCCTCCAGCACCCCGGCCAGGCCCTGCGGGTCGGTCTCCACGGCCAGGTCGTAGCCGCAGCCGTTGAACAGGATGGGCCACCTGCGCAGGGATGCGATCTCGAAATCGCCGCCGCCGGTGGACCGGGCCAGCAGGTCCAGCCTGAACCCGTCCGGGCCGGTGGCCTCGATATCCACCATGTTGGGGTGGTCGGCCGCGGGGATGGCGCGCACCTCGAAGCGCAGGTCCAGGCCCGCCCCGGGCGCCAGTTCCAGGGCATCGAAGAAGGCCCCGTCGGTGAGCGGGCGCCCCATCAGTCCCATCGCGAAGGCCCGGTCCGCGCCCTGCTGGGCGTAGGTCCGGGCGTAGGAGCCGCCGGGATCGAAGGCGCAGACCGCGCGCGAAGGGGTGCCGCCCAGCATGGACCGCACCTGGCTGGCGATGTGGAAGGCGCCGGCGGTGTGCGAGCTGGACGGCCCGCGCATGACGGGCCCGAGTACATGATTGAAGATGCTGGTCTGTTTCATGGGGTCCATCACGAATAAATTATAGAATTCCATTTGGATCCAAGTGGGATCCGATAAACGATAACCACCGTCGCAGGCCCTTGAGAACAGTTATTTTTTCTCAGGCTCTTAGGCGAAGCCCATGACCGACCGGCAGAACTGTTCCAGGTAGTCGATGAGGGCGTCCGAGGCTGCGGCCGTGCGGGCCTCGTCGCCGTCCGCCACGGCGTTCATCAGGTCCGAGTGCAGGTGGGCGATGGTCACCCAGTCCGTCTCCTTGCTGTAGGCCACCCAGAAGCGCCGGGAATGCACGTAGAGCAGGGCGACGAAATCGATGGCGAAGGGGTTGCGCGAGTTCTCGTAGATGATGCGGTCGCACTCCTGGTCGAAATGCAGGTAGCGGTGCACGTCGCCGGCGATGGCGGCCTGCACCATGCAGTCCACGCAGAAGCGCAGGTTGTCCCGCTGGGCCTTGGTGGCCACGCGCGCGGCCTTGCAGGCAAGCATCCGTTCCACCGGGCGGCGGATCTCGAGGATGGCGAGTTCGTCCTCCACCTTCAACTGCCGGATGAACACGCCCTTGCGCGGCAGGCTGGTGATCAGGCCATGGTGCTCGAGGCGCTTGAGCGCCATCCGGATGGGGGTCCTGCCGATGCCGGTCCGGGCGCTCAGGGTGGACTCCGACACCGACGCCCCCGGGGGCAGGTCCAGCGTGACGATCATCTCCTCGATCAGGTTGTAGGCCTGTTCGGTCTGGCTTTCCGGGTCCGCGGAATCCCTGCGCACATCCAGAATGTCGTTGAGGCGGTTGTTCATGGTTTTTTTCCCTGCTTTTTCCTGGCTCCCGGCCTCTGGATCAAAGGCGGCCCGCCCGGGCCGCTCCTCCCGCATGCCACCATCCGGAATTATAGTGCCGATGCGGGGAGCACGGTAGCCAAGAGGATCTTTGCTGGATCCCAGACAACGATTTACCTGAAATAAGGCTGGAAAGCAATTTTAACATTGACATCCAGCTTGGATCCAACAAACATGGCTGCCAGGAGAACTCCCATGGACAAAAAAAACCTGATCCTGACTGCGGTTGCGTGCTCGTTCATCCTGGCCGGTCCCGCGCGGGCCGAGATCAAGGTGGGAATCATGGTGCCCACCAGCGGATCCGAAGCCGCCTACGGCATCAACATGCAGAACGCCATCAAGCTGGCGGCCGATGAGCTGAACGCCAAGGGCGGTGTCCTGGGCCAGAAGTTCGTCACCCTCGTCGCCGACGACGGCTGCGATCCCCAGATGGCCACGGCGGCGGCCAGCAAGCTGACCTCCAGCGACGTGACGGCGGTGCTGGGCGGCTACTGCTCCGGCGCCACCCTGCCGACCTTGAAGATCTACGCCGACGCGGGCATCCCGTTCATCGTCAGCGCGGCCAACTCCAGCAAGTTCAGCGGCCTGAACCCTGGCAACACCTTCCTGATCAACGCCCTGGCCACCTACCAGGTGGACACCGCCATGGACCTGTTCAAGAAGCAGGGCGTCAAGCGGCTGGCCATCGTCAACGAGGGTGACGGCTACTCCGAGGATCTGGCCAGCCTGACCCGCACCAAGTGGACGGCCGCCGGCGGGCAGATCGCCACCTACGAGATGGTCGCCAAGGGCGAGCAGGACATGTCCGCCCTGGTCACCAAGCTGAAGTCCGCCAACCCCGACATGATCTTCTGGACCGCCTACTTCGCCGACGGCGCCCTGCTCATCAAGCAGCTGCGCCAGGGCGGCTACCGCGGCAAGATCACCGTGGGCGACGGCTCCACCGACATCGAGCTGATCAAGATCGGCGGCAAGGCCACCGAAGGCACCTTCGCCATGGCCAACCCGCTGCCGGAATTCCTGCCCAAGGGCAAGGCCTTCGTGGAGAAGTACAAGGCCGCCTACAAGCAGGACCCGGGGCCCTACTCCGCGCTCTCCTATGACGCCATGTACCTGCTGGCCGATTCCCTCAAGCGCGCCGGCTCCACCGACAAGAAGAAGCTGACCGCCGCCATCAAGGCGAGCAAGAACTTCCCCGGAATCTCCGGCCCCATCAGCTTCGACGACAAGAACAACCTGGCCCATTCCAACTTCGTGGTCCTGGAAGTCAAGGACGCGAAGTGGGCCCTCGTGAAGTAGTCCGCTCCAACCCCCGGGGCGCCGCCCAGGCACCCCGGGGGGCAGTGCCGCCAGCGTGATGATCGCGGGTCCGCGTCCGGGCAGGGCGCGGACCCTGGCCGCAATCGGAAAGGGGTGTCAACCGGTGAGCATCTTCGACATCATCGCCCAGCAGCTGGCCAACAGCCTGGTGCTCGGGTCCTTCTACGCCCTGGTGGCCATCGGCTACTCCATGGTCTACGGGATCATCAAGCTGCTGAATTTCGCCCACGGCGACATCTTCATGGTCGGCGCCTTCATCGGCTTCGCCATCCTGTCGCTGCTCACGGGGGTCATCGGCAACGGCTGGCTGGGGATCGCCGTGGCCATCCTGCTCTCCATGATCGCCACCGGCTGCCTGGGGGTGATCATCCAGCGCGTGGCCTACCGGCCGATGCTGAGCGCGCCGCGCCTGTCCATCATGATCACCGCCCTGGGCGTCTCCCTGGTGCTGTTCAACACCGTGATGGCCATCACCAACGGCCAGTACCTGGCCTTCGACACCGGGCTCGGCTTCGAAGGCATCGACTACGGGCCCATCCACTTCAGCTACACCCAGATCGTCCTGGTGGTCGCCACCGCCGCGCTGATGGTCGGCATGACCCTGTTCGTCAACAAGACCATCTGGGGCAAGGCCATGCGCGCCATCTCCATCGACATGGAGGTGTGCCGGCTGATGGGGATCGACGTGAACAAGATCATCGCCCTGACCTTCTTCGTGGGCTCGGCCCTGGCCGCCGCCGCCGGCGTCATGGCCGGCACCTACTACGGCTCGATCCACTTCTTCATGGGCTTCATCATCGGCCTCAAGGCCTTCACCGCGGCCGTGCTGGGCGGCATCGGCATCCTGCCCGGGGCCATGCTCGGCGGCCTGCTGCTGGGCACCCTGGAATCCTTCGGCACCCAGATCCCCTGGATCGGCTCGCAGTGGAAGGACGTGTTCTCGTTCGGGATCCTGATCCTGGTGCTGGTGTTCAAACCCAACGGCCTGCTGGGCCGGACCACCATCGAGAGGATGTAGCCATGGCCACCGATTCGACGGCCCCGCTGCCTCGCCGCACCGGATTCGCCGGCTTCGAGGACCGCCTCTTCGAGCTGATGGACTACCGCCCCTACCGCTACGCCGTGCTGGCCGCCCTGTTCCTGGTGGCCATCATCATGCCCCGGGTCCTGCAACAACTACGTGCTGGAGATCTTCACCAACTCGTTCCTCTACGTGGTCCTGTGCCTGGGGCTGAACATCGTCGCGGGCTACGCCGGGCTGCTGGACCTGGGCTACGCGGCCTTCTTCGCCATCGGCGCCTACACTTCGGGCGTGCTGACCTCGCAGTTCGGCTGGAACTTTTGGCTGGCCATCCCGCCCGCCCTGGCCCTGGCGGCGGCGGTGGGGGTGATGATCGGCGCGCCGACCCTGCGCCTGCGCAGCGACTACCTGGCCATCGTCACCCTGGGCGCCGGCGAGATCATCCGCATCCTGGCGCGCAACCTGAAATCCATCACCGGCGGGCCCAGCGGCCTGATCGGGATCAGGCGCCCGACCTTCTTCGGCGTCGAGCTGAACCAGATCATCCACTACTACTACATCTTCCTGGTCATGGCGATCCTGGCCCTGGTGGTGAGCCACCGGCTGGAGCATTCCCGGCTGGGCCGGGCCTGGAAGTACGTGCGCGACGACGAGGACGTGGCCGAGGCCATGGGCATCCCCAAGTCGCTGATCAAGCTCTCGGCCTACATCATGGGCGCCATGTTCGCGGGCCTGGCGGGGTGCTTCTTCGCCGCCAAGATGACCGCGATCTCGCCCGACTCGTTCACCTTCCTGCAGTCGCTGATGATCGTGGTGGCCATGGTGCTGGGCGGCATGGGCAAGATCGCCGGCATGGTGGTGGGCGCCCTGGTGATGGTGCTGTTCCCCGAGGTGTTCCGCTCCATCGGCCCGCTGCGCATGCTGGTCTTCGGGGTGATCCTGATCCTGATGATGGTGTTCAGGCCCCAGGGCATCTGGCCTGAACGCCGGCATTGAGGAGGAGACCGTGGCCATTCTGGAAGTCCAGGACCTGACCCTCCGCTTCGGCGGCCTCGAGGTCATCAACGAGCTCAGCTTCGACGTGGAGGAGGGCAGCATCGTCAGCCTGATCGGCCCCAACGGCGCCGGCAAGACGTCCATCTTCAACTGCCTGACCGGGTTCTACCAGGCCAACTCCGGGGACATCCGGTTCTTCGGCAAGTCCGTGGTGAAGCACAGCCCGCACCAGATCACCCGCAGCGGCATGGCCCGCACCTTCCAGAACCTCCGGCTGTTCAGGTCGCTGAGCGTCCTGGAGAACGTCATGTCCGGGATGCACTGCCGCACCCACGAGGGCGGCCTGGGCGCCATCCTGCGCAGCCCGCGCCAGCGCCACGAGGAGGCCAGGATCCTCAGGACCGCCGAGGAGTGCCTGGATTTCGTCGGCATCCTGCACCACAAGGACCGCCGGGCGACCACCCTGGCCTACGGCGACCAGCGCCGGGTGGAGTGGGCCCGGGCCCTGGCCACCCAGCCCAAGCTGCTGCTTTTCGACGAGCCGGCGGCGGGGCTGAACTTCGAGGAGAAAAGCCGGTTCATCGATCTCATCCGGCGCATCCGGGAAGAGCTCAGGATCACCATCTTCATGATCGACCATGACATGGCCATGATCATGAAGATCTCCGAGAAGGTGATCGTGATCGACTACGGCCGCAAGATCGCCGAGGGCAATTGCCAGGACGTGCAGAACGACCCCAAGGTGATCGAGGCCTACCTGGGCAGGGAAGACGAGGAGAGCCACTGAGATGAGTGAGACGCTGCTCCAGATCGACGGCATGCAGACCTACTACGGCAAGATCCACGCGATCAAGGGGATCAGCTTCACGGTCAGGCAGGGCCAGATCGTCACCCTGCTGGGCGCCAACGGCGCCGGCAAGAGCACCACCCTGAAGACGATCTCCGGGCTGATCCGCCCCACCGAAGGCAGGATCACGTTCCTGGGCAAGGACATCACCGCGACTCCCGCCCACGACATCGTGCGCATGGGCCTGATCCATTCCCCGGAGGGCCGGCGCATCTTCAAGGGCATGACGGTGAACGAGAACCTGGACCTGGGCGGCTTCGTGGACCACAAGAACCGCGAGGAGCTGGCCCGGCGCCGCAAGGCCGTGTTCGACCTGTTCCCGCGCCTCTACGAGCGGCGCAACCAGGATTCGGGGCTGCTGTCGGGCGGCGAGCAGCAGATGCTGGCCATGGGCCGGGCGCTGATGACCAACCCCCGGCTCATGCTGCTGGACGAGCCCTCCATGGGCCTGGCGCCGTTCCTGGTCCAGGCGATCATGCAGATCATCCGCCACCTGAACGAGCAGGGCACCACCATCCTGCTGGTGGAGCAGAACGCCAAGGTCGCCCTGAAGATGGCCGACTACGGCTACGTGCTGGAGACCGGGAAGATCGTCATCGAAGGCGACGGCGCGACCCTGCGCCAGGACGAGAACATCGTCAAAGCCTACCTCGGCGGAGGGCAGGGGCATTAGGCTACACTTTGAAGCCTGGGGTGGCTTCATGGCGGATCGAAATGCAGCCTCCGGCGCCGGGATTCCCGATCCGGCCACGGCGGTCATAACCCGGGCGCGCAAGGTGCGCGCATCCGGGCAGATCATCCGCCAGCTGGAGCAGGCCATCCTGCGCGGCAACTGGCCGGTGGGCGAGCGGCTGCCCTCCGAACGGGAACTGCAGGGCCTGCTCGAGGTCAGCCGCAACACCCTGCGCGAGGGCCTGCGGGTGCTGGAGCAGAAGGGCCTGGTGGAGATCCGCAAGGGCCGCAAGGGCGGCATCTTCGTCAAGGAGATCAACGCCGGGCCGATGAGCGAAAGCCTCGGGCTGTTCGTCCGCTCCCATCGCGTCACCATGGGCGACATCTCGGAATTCCGCCAGGACCTGGAAGGCCTGCTGGCCCGCCGGGCGGCGGAAAAGGCCGGCCCCGACGAGGTGGAGCGGCTGGGCGGCCTGCTGGCCAGGGCCGAGGCGGCGGCGGCTCCGGGGCCCGGGCGCTGGGAGGCGGTCATGGAGCTGGACAAGGAGATCCACCTGGCCCTGGCCGGGATCGGCGGCAACCCGCTGCACCACTTCTTCCTCCAGACCGTGCACGACAACCTGCACCACGGCCACATCAGCGCGCTCCTGCCGCGGGACGAGGCGATGATCGAATCGACGCTCGCTGAACTTCGGGCACTCATCGATGCGGTCGCGGCGGGGGACGGGGAGCGGGCGGAAACCCTCGCCAGGATGCATGTCCAGCGCGCCACCATGATCATGGCGGCACGCCAGCCATAGACTGCTCATGGCACCCGGCCACAGCGCGAAATGTTTACGCCGCGCTCCGCGCCGCCCTGGAACAATGGGGGTGACAGGCTTGCGCCTGCCGGGGAGCAGGGAGTGGGGGCGATGGGTTCCGAACGCCGGCGCGACATCCGGTTGAGCACGACGGGCGGTCCCTACCAGGTCAGCTTCCGGTTCCGGGAACGGCACCTGACCGGCGCCAGGCTGGTCAACCTGAGCGCCGGGGGATGCGGCCTGGAGATCCAGATGGGGGACGCCCGGGACCTCGACACGGGCTCGCTGCTGGAGGAGTTCTTCCTGCTCCACCCGGACCTCCCGTGCGTGCCCCTGGGCGCCATCGTGGTGCGCATGCTGGGCAAGGTGCCGGGCAAGACCAGCGGCTATGTCTTGGCCGGGATCGAGTTCAACATGATCACCCCGTTCGTGAAGCAGCTGATCCGGGATCACGTGGAGGCCCACGCCCATGTGGGGTAGCTGACCATGGCATCCGGCCCCCTCGACCAGCTGCGGGTCCTCCTGGACCACCTGGACGGCGAGGAGCGGTCGCACCAGCTGGCCTTCTTCCAAGGCATCCTGGAAGCCGGCCCGGAGGCCATCGCCGAGCTCGACGCGCGCCTGCCGGGCTCCCGGGCGCCCAGCGCCCTGCGTCGGCTGGCCATGGAAGCCAGCTTCTACTATCCCTGGCCCGGCTGGGTGGAGATCCTCCAGCGGCTCCTGCGCTACGAACCGGACCACGGGATCTTCGTGACCGGGGTGCGCGCCCTGGGCCGCATAGGCACCGGGGCGGCGCTGGAGGCGCTGCGCGAGCTGAACGGCATGCGCCAGGGGGAGCCGTTCAACCAGACCCTGGCCGAGGTGCTCAGCGAGACCGATCCCGAGGAGGCCTTCCACCATTATTTCAGCCGGCTCCTGCAGGGCAGCGCCAACGCCGGCGTGGCCAACGAGGCGGCCCAGCGCCTGATGGGGCTGGTGGACGGCGCCAGCCTCGAGGCCCTCATGACGCTGATCCAGCACCCGGACCTGCTGGTCTACCGCCATGCCCTCAACCTGATGGTCCGGGTCCGGACTCCCGAGGCCGCCCAGGCGCTCAAGGCCCTCTTCCTGGAAAGCCACCTGGAGCTGCTCGGCGACCGGCGGCTCAAGGAGGCCATGGCGGAGTTCCGCACGCTGCCCCAGGCGGCCGCCTTCGACGCGGCCGGGGCGGCCCTGGCGGCGCTGGAGGCGGGACCGGAGGATCCGGTGCGCGGGTTCTACCGGGAGGTGCTGGCGGCCACCCAGGAAGGCCGGTCCAGCCAGCTGGGCAGCTTGCTGCAGCAGGGGTCGGAGGCCATGCACCTGCGCGCCCGGCGCCTGGGGTTCGCCGTCGACGCGGCGGCCGAGGGGCTGGCGGAGATGGCGGCCCGGGGGCAGGCCGAGGCGCGGGAGGTGCTGGACCTGCTCCTGCAGGCCTATCGCGGGCAGACCGGGCGCGAGGGCCTGAGCCGCGCCATCGCCCGGCTGGCGCCCGCCGGGGACATGGAGGTGCTCACGCTCATCCTCGGCGGCCCGGACGCGGCCCAGCGTGCGGCAGCCCTGGAGGTGCTCGGGCTGCGGTCCGATCCGGCGCTGGAGCCGGCCCTGCTCCTCGCCTGCCGCGACCCCCTCGCCGACATCGCCGACCGGGCCCGCCATTTCGTGGGCCGGCTGCCGGATGCCGAGGATCTCGCGAGCGACCTGCTGCACTCCGGGGATGCGGCCGAATTCCAGCTGGGGCTGAGTCTGGTGGCCGAAAACCGGTTCCGCAACCTGGTGCCCGACCTGCTGGCCCTGCTGAAGGAGGCCAGCCGCGAGGACCTGGTCGTGCAGCTGGTCGAGGCGCTGGGCGCGGTGGGCGCGGAGATGGCGGTCGAGCCGCTGCTGGAGATGCTCCATTCGGGCCAGAGCTCCCGCCTCCAGTGCGCCATCGCCTCGGCGCTGCGCGACATGGGCTCGGCGCGGGCGGCCCGGGCCCTGTGCGCCAAGGCGGACGAGCTCAAGGCCGCCGTGCTCCACGCGATCGCCGTGGAGGCCCTGGCGTCGGCCCCGGGCGCGCTCGGGCCCGACGCCGGGCCGATGCTCCTGGACCAGGTCCGCCAGGCCTGGAACGGCCGCAACCCCTGGGCCCTGAGGCATCGCCTGGTGGTGGCCCTGGAGGCCGTCGAACTGGACGCCCGGGAGGCCTGGCAGGCCATCTCCGCCATGCTGGCCGAGGCGCTCCAGGAAAAGCGCCCGCCCAGCGCCTGGAGCAGCGACGACCTGCACCAGGTGCAGGCCGCGGCCAGGGTTTTCGCGAAAAGAGCGCTCTAGCGTCCGTCGTGGCCTGCGGTTGGTTTCGGGTTCCGGGCGGGTGCGCCGGCCCACCGGTGCGTGAGAGCCTTGCCGCATGCTCGTCGGCTTCGCCTCCTGCGCGTGCGCCAAGGTCTCACGCTGCCCTTCCCCGCCTGGGTTTGGGGTTCCTCCGGTTGGCGGCATGGGGGCGAAGTGGCCGCTCCCTGGAATGCCCAGGGTCCCAGGATGGTTGCTTTGAATCTTGTTCAATGAAACGAAGACGAATCGACTCGTCCATGGGGGAAGGAGCAGCGTGGCCGCTTGCATCGCCCGCAGCGCAGCGAGGACGTTGCAAGCGGACCACGCACCGGTGGGTCGGAGCAAAGACCCGGAACCCGAAGCCGACCGCAAGGCACGACGGGCGGGACAACGGACGCCGAAACTAGGCCTGCTTCCGGATGCAGGTACCCCGCGTGACGCCGTAGGCTTTGAGCTTGCGGTAGAGGGTCGCGGAGCCGATCCCCAGCTGTTCCGCGGTGCGCCCCTGGTGGCCGGCGTTGAGCTCAAGCACGGCCAGGATGTATTCCCGCTCGACGGCCTCGAGGCGCTGCACCGGCGAACCCAGGAGCGGCCTCGGGAGGGACTGCCGGACTTCGTCGGGCAGGTCCTCCAGCTCGGCGCGGCTGCTCCGGGACAGGGCCACCGCCCGCTCCATGGCGTTCTCCAGTTCGCGCACGTTGCCCGGCCAGGGATAGCGCAGCAGCTGGTCGGCGGCCCTGGGCGACAGTTCCGGCGCCGGCCGGCGCAGCCGGAAGGCGGCGTCCGCGAGCAGGATCCGGGCCAGGGCCGGGATGTCCTCCCGGCGCTGGCGCAGCGGCGGCACGGGCAGCTCCACCACGTTCAGGCGGTAGTAGAGGTCCAGGCGGAACCGGCCTTCGGCGATCTCCCGGGCCAGATCCCGGTTGGTGGCGGCGATGACCCGGACGTCGATGGCCCGGGCGGCGCTTTCGCCGACCCGGCGGACCTCGCGCTCCTGGAGCACGCGCAGCAGCTTGACCTGCATCGCCGGAGAGATGTCGCCCACTTCGTCCAGCAGCAGGGTGCCGCCGTTGGCCGCCTCGAACAGGCCCAGGCGCTCGTGCAGCGCGCCGGTGAACGCGCCCCTGGCGTGCCCGAACAGCTCGCTCTCCAGCAGGGTCTCGGTGATGGCGCCGCAGTTGACCGCGATGAAGGGTCCCGGGGCGCGGGCCGACGCCCGGTGCACCAGTCCGGCCACCCGCTCCTTGCCGGTGCCGCTTTCGCCGCTGATGAGCACGGTGGAATCCACCTGGGCCACCCGCCAGGCCAGGTCGACCAGCCGGCGCATGGCGGCGCTGCGGGCCACCATGCCCGGGGGTTCGGGCGCCCGGACCAGGATGAAGGGGGGTGGCGTTCGGATGGGCATCTGTGATAACGGACAAAGATGGTTCATTAAAAGGGTTCGCAATACTTGGGTTTCACCCCGACGGGCATGGTATCACGTCATAATTCAATGGAAACGCCCCATGGGGCCGCGATCCCGCGCGGCCGCCCAAACCCTTCCCTCACAAAGGATTGCCGTTATGCCTAAAGTGTTGATGAAACTCCCCATCGGACAGCGGGTCGGGCTCGCCTTCTCCGGCGGCCTGGACACCTCGGTGGCCGTGGCGTGGATGCGCGAGAAGGGGGCCATTCCCTGCACCTACACCGCCGACCTGGGCCAGTACGACGAGACGGACATCTCCGGCATTCCCGGCCGGGCCAGGGCGTATGGCGCGGAGATCGCGCGCCTAGTGGACTGCACCGCGGTCCTGGTGGAGGAGGGCCTGGGCGCCCTGATCTGCGGCGCCTTCCACATCCGGAGCGCCGGGCGCACCTACTTCAACACGACCCCGCTGGGGCGCGCGGTGGCGGGCACCATGCTGGTCCGGGCGATGAAGGAGGACGACGTCCAGATCTGGGGCGACGGTTCCACCTACAAGGGCAACGACATCGAGCGCTTCTACCGCTACGGCCTGCTGGCCAACCCGCACCTGCGGATCTACAAGCCGTGGCTGGATGAGGATTTCGTGCGCGAACTGGGCGGCCGCGCGGAGATGAGCCAGTGGCTGGCCGAGCGCAAGCTGCCCTACCGCGACGCCAAGGAGAAGGCCTACAGCACCGACGCGAACATCTGGGGCGCCACCCACGAGGCCAAGCAGCTGGAGAACCTGAACGTCGGCATGACCATCGTGGAGCCCATCATGGGCGTGGCGCACTGGGACCCATCGCTCGCCATCGCCCGCCGAGGACGTCACCGTGACCTTCGAGCAGGGCCGCCCGGTAGGGATCAACGGGCGCTCCTTCGCTTCCGCAGTGGACCTGGTGCGGGAGGCCAACAGCATCGGCGGCCGCCACGGGCTGGGCATGTCCGACCAGATCGAGAACCGCATCATCGAGGCCAAGAGCCGCGGCATCTACGAGGCCCCGGGCATGGCCCTGCTGCACATCGCCTACGAGCGGCTGCTCAACGCGATCCACAACGAGGACACCGTGGCCAACTACCACAACGAGGGCCGCAAGCTCGGCCGGCTGCTGTACGAAGGGCGCTGGCTGGACCCGCAGTCCCTGATGCTGCGCGAATCGATCCAGCGCTGGGTCGGTTCGGCCGTCACCGGCGAAGTACTCGCTCCGCCTGCGCCGCGGCGAGGACTACACGATCCTGGACACCCGCGGCCCCGCCCTGTCCTACCATCCCGAGAAGCTGTCGATGGAGCGGGTCGAGGACGCCGCCTTCGGTCCGACCGACCGCATCGGCCAGCTGACCATGCGCAACCTGGACATCGCCGATTCCCGCACCCGGCTGGAGCAGTATGCCCACATCGGCCTGGTGGGCGGGCGCCGTGTCCACCCTGATCGGGGTGCTGGATACCGGCAAGGCCAAGGCGATCACGGCGGGCGAATTGGGCACGCCGCACGGTGTTGAAGCCGCCCAGCAGCGGTCCGGGATGGAGTCGGGCACGGATTGACGGGTTGGACCCATCGAGCAGGGCTTCCGAAAGGACGAGGGCATGAGCGACCAGGACCTGAACCCGCAGCCAGGCCAGCCGGATTTCGAAGCCCAGCGCAAGGCCATGGTGGACATCATCCATCGGCTGGATGCCGCCTTGAAGTCCGGCCGGGAACGGGGGGAGCTCGAATCGATCCTTGCGTTCCTGGAAAGCCATGCCGAACACCACTTCCTGTTCGATGAGGAATGGTTCCGGTCCCTTGAACAGATGGCGAGCACCGACATGCTGACCGGCGCATGGAACCGGAGGCATTTCGAGGAGGCGGTGGAAGGGGAGATCCACCGTTCCTCCCGGTACGGACACCCGCTCTCCCTCCTCTTCCTCGACATCGATCACTTCAAGCGGATCAACGACACCTTCGGCCACGCGGCGGGAGACCAGGTCCTTCGGGAAATGGCCTCCTGCATCCGCGGCGCCATCCGCCTTTCGGATTCCCTCGCGCGCTGGGGAGGCGAGGAGTTCCTCGTCCTGATGCCGAACACCGGCCTTTCAAGCGCCACGGCGCTCGCCGAACGGGTCCGATCCCACCTGGCCGGGCACACGTTCACGGGCGTCGGCCAGGTCACCGCCAGCCTGGGGGTGGCCGAATACCTGCCGGCCAACTCCTTGCATGAGTGGCTGGATCGGGCCGACCGGGCCATGTACCGGGCCAAGGGAGAAGGCCGGAACCGGGTCGAGGCCGACCCTGGCCGGAATGCCGCCTGCCCGGCCACCGAGCACCTGGAAGGATCCTTCCTGAAACTGGTATGGAGCGGAACCTATTGCTGTCGTCACCCGCTCATCGACGCCCAGCACGAGCATCTGTTCCAGCTCGCCAACGACCTCATCGACTCCGTCCTGTCGAGCCGTCCCGTGGAGGAGATCCAGGAGTGTGTTTCGAGGCTGCTGGACGAGGTCGTCCAGCATTTCAAGGATGAGGAAGCGGTCCTGGCCGACCTGGGCTTCCCCGGGCTCGCCGGCCACAGGGAACTGCATGTCGGGCTGCTGGACCAGGCCCGGGAACTGGGATGCGCCTTCCGGGCCGGGTCCCTGTCGATCGGCCGGCTCATCCAGTTCCTCGCCCACGACGTGGTCTCCACCCATATGCTCAGGGCCGACCGGGAATTCTTCAGCCTGGTGAACAGGATATCCTGAAGGCTCACTTGCTTGTTTCAGGAGGTTGAATGGGCCAGGTACTGACGGAACTGAATGACGGGATCGGCATCATCACGCTGAACAACGTTGCGCACAGGAACTGCCTTTCCGAAGCCATGCTCAACGGCATCGAGCTGTCCATCCGCACCATGGTGGAGGACCAGGCCCGGGCCATCATCCTGCGCGCCCCGACGGGCAGCAAGGTCTGGAGCGCCGGGTTCGACATCCACGAACTGCCCGATCCGGGCATCGATCCCCTGGGCTACAACGACGACCTGGCCGTGGCCCTGCGGGCGGTGCAGAACTGTCCCGTCCCCGTCATCGCCATGATCGAAGGCAGCGTATGGGGCGGCGCCTGCGACCTGGCGGTCACCTGCGACATGGCCGTCGGCACCCCCAGCACCACCTTCGCCATCACCCCCGCCAAGCTGGGCGTGCCCTACACCACCACCGGCCTCATGCGCTTCATCGGCGCCATGCCCATGCACATCGTCAAGGAGATGTTCTTCACGGCCCAGCCGATCAGCGCCTCCCGGGCCCTGGAACTGGGCCTGCTCAACCACCTGGTGCCGGCGGAGGAACTGGAAGCCCGCGTGATGAGCCTGGTCTCGAAGATCCTGGACAACTCCCCGCTGGCCATCAAGGTCCTCAAGGAGCAGCTGCGGGTGCTGGGCAACTCCTACTCCATGAGCCCGGAGACCCAGGAACGCATCCAGGGCCTGCGCCGGACGGTCTACCAGAGCCCGGACTACTACGAAGGCAAGCTGGCCTTCATGCAGAAGCGCAAGCCGGTCTTTTCCGGTTTGCCGGCCACCGACCGCTGACTTCACTTCCGGATCTTGATGCGCCATTCACCGGGAGCCAGGGTTTCGATGCCCGTCACCGCGCTGCCCACGCCAGCCACGACCCCGGGCACGTCCTCGGGGGCCGAGGGGCAGTCCACCAGCAGGTCCAGGCGCCCCGACGCGGGCAGTTTCCCCACCAGGCCGACCACGGCATATTTGGGGAAGGGGCAGACCCAGCCCCGCATGTCCACTTCGAAGTGGTTGTCCTCGACCCTAATGGCTTTGAGCGTTCTCATGCCTGCCTGCCTCGATCCATAGAATGAAAAGGTAGAATGCCGCCAGGAACCCCAGGACCAGCACGGTGCCCCAGAACCAGCCGAACTTCTGGCCCAGGGAGACCGGAGCGCCGTAGAGCCAGCCTTCGCCCACATGGTGACCATAGATCAGCACCCAGCTCCCCGCCGTGAGCATGCCTGCGAGAATGGCGACCCAGGCCCGGGTGTACCCTTCCGCCGCCCGCCACAGGATGCCGATGCCGCAGCCTCCCGCGATGGCCATGCCGATGCCGAAGATGAACGCGCCCACCACCGTGTGCACGCCCACGGGCAGAATGAAGGACATGGGCTGGTAGCCCCGGGCCTTGAGCAGGGACATGCCCACGGTGCCGATGGCCACGCTCAGCAGGACCCACTTCATGGTCGTGCCGTTGCGGCTGATGAAGATCTCCCGGAAGGCGGAGGTGAAGCAGAGCCGGGAGCGCTGGAAGATGGTGCCGAACAGGGCCCCGAACAGCAGCAGGCCGGCGCACCGGGTGAGGCCGGCCAGGGCATACAGCGCCGCCGCGGCCGCCAGGGCGAGCGCCGCCAGGACGGCCACGTACGGCTGTCTCGAGGGTGCCCGCACCCGCGCGGCCGTGCCGGCCTCCAGGGCCTCGAAGGAGAAGGCGTCCACGGCGCGTCGGGTCTGGTACTGGAGCAGGAGCCCGCCGACCCAGGCGCCCGGCAGGAGGCCCAGGACCGTGAGCGGCCCGCTGAGGGACAGGGACATGGTCGCCGAATAGAAGCCCCCCACGTTGCAGGGCGGCATGGTCACGGTCCCGAAGCCCATGAGGGCCCCTCCGAGGGCCGCCACGACATAGCTGCGCCAGTCCTCGGTGCGGAACTTGAACTCCTCCGCGAGCAGGGCCGAGATGCCGGCGCCGAACAGGATCCCGAAGCAGATCATGCTGTGCGTGTCCTTGAGCACCGGGGTGAGCGGGTAGGCCGGGAACGGAGCGTCCACCTTGATGCCGGCGGCGTTGAGCACGGACGCGCCCCACATGGACATCTGGGGGAAGACGCCGATGGCCCGGGCGTACATGAACATGAAGAGATTGGCCAGGGCCAGAGCCACGGCCCCGACCCACACGGGCCAGGCGCGCCGGAAGACGGGGGCGTACAGCTCGGTCCGGAGTCGCCGGCCGAGGAAGGCGATGCTCATGCTTGGTTCCTTTCAAATTCGTCGATCAGGCGGGGCGGCTTTCCACGACATGCGACTGACGGGCCGGGACCACCTGGGCACGAACCCCCCAGCCGCTCCAACCTCACCCCGATGCCCGCGCGCCATGCCAGGCAGGCGGCGCATTCAATCCATTTCCAATGATAACGGCCCTTCCAGGGCGCTGGCAAGGGCACCGGCGGAATGGACGGCCCCGCTGCCGCATGGCATCATCGAAAATCGTGGAGGGCTGGGAGAGTGGTTTAATCCAGCTGACTTGAAATCAGCCGACCTGCAAGGGTCCGGGGGTTCGAATCCCTCGCCCTCCGCCAAAAGTGTTGCCAAACCATTGAATTCAATGCGCGAGGGTGCCATCCGGGTTGCGCCGGACTGCTATGGGGAGGGCCCTGGACCCGCTGGGGGACCCAGGTAGTGGTCCAGCCAGTCGAGGGCTTCCTTCACTTGGCCCTGCCAATGGCCAGGCATGAACCCGCCTTCAAACACGACGTGGCGCTTGTCCCTGGCGACCGTGCCCAGCAAATGAAACAACGGCATTTGCGATGTTTCCTGAGGAAAGATGAAATCGTCCCGGCCGTTCACCATCAGGGTTGGCACCAACACCCTGGGCGCGAAATTCAGCGGGTCGGACTCTGGCTGCAGCTTAAAGGGGGCAAGCCCCCCGTAGAACAAAATGCTGGCCTTGAATCGTTGCTCGACGGCCGTGAAAATCGGCCCCCACCAGGCGCCACGGCCCAACCCAAAGAAGGCCAAGCGCTCGCGGTCGATGTCCGGCCGCGTTTCGAGGTAATCGAGGGAACACTTAAGATCCTTGGCATCCTGGATGATGATGTTCAGACCCGATAAACCGTCGAACGTCCAACGCCTTCTAATTTTACGTTCATAAGTACCTTGGTAAACAGGGTAAAGGAGCGCTCGCCCGCTGCGGATCAAGAATTCGATGAATTTTAAATCTAGGGTTTGGCTCGATTCCAATCCAAAATCGGTCCCGCTCGGAAAGAAGACCACAGTCTGGAACGGCGGTTTCGCGTTGTTGGGCAGGAAAAGGTAGGCCGTCACCCGTTCGTTGCCATAGGCGGCGCGGAAACTGACTGTTTCCATGCGCCAATTGGGTTTGGAGGCATCCACGGCGACCACCTTGGCGTCCAGGTCGAAGGGCTCGTACCTGTAGAGCCGCTGATAGATGTGGAACACGTCGTCGCCCACCGGTTTCTCCCTGGTGTAATCCCGCTGAAGCCATTCGTACGGGCCGAGCAGCTTCATCGCCGGGGGCTTCTGGTATTTCACGCAGCGGAAACCAAAGGTGGCCGAGCGGTCGAACGGATCCCTCGCATCGGGATCTACGAACATGGCGGCCGTTTCATTCCAGGCTCCGCCAAGGATGTAGCGCTTCTCCCCCACCGCGTTCAGGCACCACTGCTTTGCGTTTCCGGCCATGTCGTAGGTGCCGAACGGCCCGAGCCCGTGGAAGGCTCCGACCCTGGCCATGCCTTTGCCGCTGAAATTGCTGAGCTGGAGGCAGTTCGTGTACAAAGCATAACCCGCCGCATAGCGCCAATGCGGGACCGTCGGCAGTTCCTTGCCGGCAAAGCTGGCGTAGGCGGCCGCTTCGTACCAGCTGACCCCGGTCACCGGAAAGTCGGCCTGCCCCTCGGGGTAGGTCCCCAGTTCCCAGGTAGCAGGGCCGGGTCTGCCGGTGGTATCCCGGAATTGGGCCAGGGCCTCTTCCCAGGAGAGGGTCTGGCCGCCCCGGGCGAACGGATGTTGCCAGTAGCGCGGGTCCCCGTAGCCGCCATGGTCGATGAAGGTCTTGAACTCCCGGTTGGTTACGTCGAACTTGTCAATCCAGTAGTCGACCAGGAGAGTGCTCATTGGCCCGGGGTGGAAGAGGAACGCTGGGACCCGCACATGGACCATTCCCCCAGGCACGCTGCCGAGGGGATCCAGGACCAGTTCCGACCGAGGGGAAAGATGGGGCGTGAACGCGGAGTCGATGAGGGCATAGCCTGGCAGGATGATCCGCCATTGCAGGTCACCGCTGGGCACAGGTACGGATTCCAGGGGCGTGCGGCCCAACAGTTCCCACGCCCCGTCCATATCCACGTAGTCCTTGATGAAGACCTGGGCGCCGGCGGGTATGGTCCGGATGGTCACCGGGATCAAGAAATCCCGGCGCAGGGCCTTGATCTGGGGAGCCTCGGGCACGTAGCGCTCCGCCTGCCGGGCCAGGCGGAAGGCGGCGTGAATCCGTTGCTGTTCGATGAGACGGGTCATCTCGGGCAGGGCAACGGTCAGGGCCCAGCGGACCCGGGATTCATGGACCAAACGCCATGCAAGCCCGGAAACCATGGCAAGGATCAGGGCCGAGACAGGGATGGAAATGCGCCAGTGCTGGACCATGGCGCGGAAAGCCGAAATCAGGGGCGATTCCCGCGGAGGCGGGACGGCCGGGGCGGCCGTTTCCGCAAGAACCTTCCCCAGGAACCGGAATCCTTTTCCTGGAAGGGTCTCCACGTACTGTGGATTTCTCGCGGAATCACCGAGGGCGTGGCGCAGTTTGAAGGCCGCAGAGTCCAGGGACTTCTCGAAGTCCAGATGCAGGTCCGGAGGCCAGATCCATTCCCTGAGCTGCTCCCGGGTCACCATCTCCCCGGGGCGTTCCAGGAGCGCCACCAGGAACCGGAAAGGCACGTCCTGGATGGGGACGGCCTCCCCGTTCAGACGGAGTTCCGAAGTCCGGGCATCCGCCTCGAAGGCGCCAAAGCGGTAGCGCCTGGGGGGGGCATGGGGGATGGAGGACACATCCATGGGTTTGGGCGAGCCCATTGTAGTCCCAGCAATCGATTATTCAATAAGAACGCCCACCAGCTCATGTCTCCCAACAGATTGGTAAGACCCGGATAAGGGGCGAAGTAAGCCCTGATCAAGTGGACTTAATCGAGGAAGAGCCTGACCTTTCGGACAGCCTGCAGGCAATCGCCGCTGAGACCGCCTGGGGCCCAGCCCTCCGACAGGCACCATTGCCAATGTTGCTTCTCAGAGCTTCATCATCCTATCAGGTCTCACTGCGCCCCTGATTCTGGCAACACCGCCATGCCATTTTGCGATGGCATTCATTTAAAATGAAATTTCCCTTTCATTTCATGACGTCCCTCGGTCTTTACCCAAGGGAGCACCGGGAGGCTTCCCCCTCAGCCTTGGGACACAAGGAGGTTGCCATGGTCAGGTTTCTTCCGCTCCGGAAGCAGGTGCAATTCTTGAGCCTATTGCTGGGGGCCGCGCTGGCCAATCCCATGCATGCGCAGACGGCGGATGAACTCAAGCTCGGCTACATCTGCAACCTGTGTGATCCCAGCAACAACTTCACATGGACGGCCAAGCTTGCCCTGGACGACCGGGTGAAGGAGATCAACGCCAAGGGCGGGATCCAGGGCGTGAAGGTCCGGGTGATCCCGTACGACACCAAGGACGTGCCCAGCAATGTGGTCGTGGGCGCCAGGAAGCTGATCGAACAGGACCATGTGGACTGCATTATCGGCATCCAGTCTTCGGCGGGAGCTTCAGGCCTTGGGACCATCGCCGAGGCCGCCAGGGTGCCCATCTTTGCCACGACCGCCAGCGGCCCCCTGGTCACCCAGACCAAGGACGGCAGCATCAAACCCTACATGTTCCGGGCCTGCTTCACCGATTCCTGCCAGGCCGCCATCCTGGCCGATTTCGCCTTCAAGGACCTGGGCAAGCGCAAGGCCGCGTTCATTTTCGGCAATGACTATCCCTACCCGGCGACCATCCTCAGGTACTTCGAGGCCGAGTTCACCAGGCTGGGCGGTCAGGTGGTGGCCAAGGAAGGCTTCAGCTATGGCACCGAAGACTTCAAGCCCAAGCTCTCCAGCGTGGCCAAGGCTGAACCCGACTGCCTGGTCATCGCCACAGGGGAGGTCAAGGACGTTTCCCGCTCGGTGCAGCAGGCCGAGTCCATGGGCTTGAAATTCCAATACCTGGGGCCGGACGGCTGGGCGGTCAACGACCTGCTCTCCATGGCCGGCAAGCAGCTGGAAGGCAGCTTTCTGACCAGCGGGTTCAACACCGAAGACCCGAGGTTCGCGGACTTCAACGCGCATTTCAAGCAGGCGCACAACCTCAAGTGCGATGTCGGCGCCTATTACACGCTGGACGCGTTCATGGCGATGGAGTACGCGGCCGGGGCCTCACTGAAGAAAACCGGAAAGATCGACCCGATGGTCATGAGGGAAGCACTGGAGACCATGAAGGATGTACCGGTGTTCACCGGTCGCCTGACGATGGATCCCGCCACTCACGACCCCCGCGACCCGCACATCAACATCGTGACCGTCAAGGACGGCAAGTGGCAGACATTTAAGACTTATTATCCCGAATAGATGCTTTCCGTTTCGGCAGGCACCGGCGGGCACGCCTGCCGAAAGCTCAACCTTTTCCAAGCCATCATCAGCAGGCGTTACCCACCCGGAACAGCGAGGAACCGTGTTTCTCCGGCAGGGTCGATCCTGACCAGGAACCGAGGGAAGCAAAGATCGAGAGTGCTCTGTGTGAACGGGGAACTCCGGTTGGCTTGGACCGCGTCGCTCGGCCCGGAAACCAGCGGCGCCAAACCCACCTCGGCGGAGATTCTATATTAAGTGAAGTTTTCAATTAATATTATATAGATGATCTTCTACTCGTCTATTGCTTTGATGACCCTCGGGCCGTACATTGTGATGCTATATCTGCACTCATAGCGTCCATAATAGTTAGTAAATCGGGTCCGCACAGGGCGAACGCTCGGCTGGGTCGGCGCGATGACGCGCGACCCGATTTACGGTCTTGAACAGGCCCGGAGCGGTAGGGGCCGGCGCGATCAGGCTGCTATGGGCAAATCGGGCTCGGTCGGGGGCTGGGAACGGAGCCGGAGAGGCCGTTTGGCGACGCTTGGGCCGCAAATGTCCCAGACGATCCGGACGTTGATGGTTCCGATCCTGTGCAGGAGCATGACCCTCCCGACCTGTCCTGACGGCAGGTTGCGGCGATACTGCCTGGTCGTTGTGGGAACGGTCAGCATGGTGTGTCCGTTTCAGGAGGAGCCCGGGGGGCGGTGGGTTCCAACCGGATCCGGTGGAGCATGCCGCCGCAAACCGGGCAGGCGCGCATTTCCTGCTCCAACCACGTCACCGGAGATGTCGGAGCTTTGGTTTTGGTCTCGCCCAGGGCCTGCCGGGCCCGGTTCAGGAGGCCCCCTGGCTGGGCGGATGCATAGAGGCCGGCGTGGCGGATTTTCCGGAACCCTGGCGGCAGCACGTGCTGGACCAGGCGGTAGAGGAACTCCACCGGTTCCAGGGTGGCGGTGCGGCCATGCTTGGTGCGGAAGGTCACCTGCTCATCCGTTTCCTCCACCAACCGGGAGTTGGCCATGCCCACCCGGTGCGTGTAGCGACCCAAATACTGGAGCACGTGGCTGGACTTGCGGAACGGCTTCTTGACGTAGGCGATCCAGCGCTTGTGCTTCACCTGGGCGATCAGTCGGGCGTAATCGGCCTCCGTCCATTCAGGGAACTTGCCCGCATCCCGACCAGTCCCCAGCGCAGCCAGGACCTTGCCGCGAAACACCTTGCCCAGCATGTCCAGCGGGAACAGGTAGCGGTGCCTGAGATGGATGAAACTGCCGCCATCCAGGGCAAGGCCACCGGCGCTGACCAGCACGTGGACATGGGGATGGAAGGCCAGTTCCCGGGTCCAGGTGTGCAGGATCAGGGTCAAGCCGAAGGTCAGCCCCTTGCGGGTCCTGCCCAGTTCCAGGAGGGTGTCGGCGACGGCGCGCAGCATGGCCTGGTAGACCACGGCCGGGTGGCGCCGGGCCAAAGCCCGCAGTTCCGCCGGCAGGGTGAACACCACGTGGAAGTGGCCGATGGCCAGGATCCGCCGACTGCGCGCGGCGATCCACTTCTCCTGGGCCAGGGCTTGGCACTTCGGGCAGTGCCGGTCTCGGCAGGAGTTATAGGCGATCCGCTCATAGTCGCCATGCTCGCAGACCAGCTTGTGACCGCCGAGGGCGGCGGTCCGGCAACGGCTGATCGCGGTCAGCACCTTCTTCTGCCCCGGGGCAAGGCGATGCTTGGCCTCGAGGGCGGGGCGGTGCTTGCGAACGATCTCGCCGATGTCGAACCGGGGCCGGGGCCCCACGCCTCAATCCGGCAGGTCCTCCAACGGACTACGGATGGCGGCGATCTGGCTGGAGGAGACCTGGGTATAGATCTGGGTGGACCGGATGCTGCCGTGGCCCAGGACCACCTGGATCCGGCGCAGGTCTTCGCCGTTCTCCAGCAGGTGGGTGGCAAAGGCGTGGCGGAGCATGTGCGGGCCCACGATCTTGCCGATGCCGGAGGCGGCTGCCGCGCAGAGCAAGGCGCGGCGGGCTGTGTCCAGGCAGATGGGATGGCCCGACTTGGAGGCGAACAGCCAGGGCTTCGGCGGCTGCTCATGCTTGTAGTAGGCGCGCAACAGCCCATAGAGCTTGGCGTCCATGGGCACCATCCGCTCCTTGCCGCCCTTACCGTTGCGAACGTGGATGACCTTCAGCATGGCGTCAATGTCCCTGGTCTCCAGCAGGCTGGCCTCGGTGATCCGCAGGCCGGTGGCGTAGATCAGGGTGAAGAACATGCGGTACTTGGCGGTGGTGAACCCGTCCAGGAGCCGCTGGATCTCCGGCCGGCCCAGAATCGACGGCAGAGGAGCCTTGGCCTTGGGGATGGTGATCCAGGCCACCTTCTCCGGCTGTCCCAGGGTCCGGGCAAAAAGGAATTTCAGGGCCGCATAATGCTGCCCGAGCCGAGAGCCACCGACCGCCTGGCCACGGAGGTAGTCCACCCAGCGGCGGACCGCTTCCTGGCTGGCGTCGGCCGGGTCCTGCCCGAGGTATTCCTCGAACCGCCGGACGGAGGAGACGTAAGTCTCGATGGTGCGGACGGCGCGATTCGCCATCCGCAGGTCGCCGGCGAACCGGGACACGGATACACTGACTGTCATTGCAGTTCTCCTTGAACATGGGGCTGGTGCTGTAACACCGCCGTATTCAAGGAGACTGCAAGCCGGAGATTCTGCAAACCTTATTGGGCGACCGGGCTGGACGGACGCTGATCACCCTGCCGCGGAGCGGCTTCGTTCAAGTGCTGAGATGGGCGTTGCCATAAGAAAGGAAGGTGCCATCCACTTACCGGAAGATGGAGGTGCCCCATTGCCTCTAACGATTCAGGTTACCGGGTATGCACCCGGGCTGCTGTTTCCTTCAACGTCTCGTGGGCAGTCATTACAGGGTAACGGAAAAGGGGGCTTGTATGAAATCAACCCATAAGGTCAATCACCATGATCGGTCAAAGGAAGTTATATGAAAAAGGTCATTGGTTGCACCTTGATGGCCCTCATTCTCACCGCGGACATTTGGGGGGATCCAGTCAAGCCTGGACTGTATGTTGGGATACAATCATCCATTCAACCAGACAGAAATGGAAGAGAGTGGAGGGTAACTGTAAAATTTGAAAAAGGGTACAATATTGCCAATGCAGAACTTGAAAACGCCATTGTAATGTCAATATATACTGAACAATGGATATGGAACGAAAATACTTTTCAACTTATAGAACAAAACAAAAATATAGGCATGGCGGGCATGGGGGGAGGACCGGGATCGTCCTATATTAAAAAGTATGGTGCGAGATACGATGATGGGAAATATATCATCAATTGTAAAAATAGGGAATTGGGCGATTGTGATGGAGGAAAGGATCCCAACCATTACTGGAAAATCATAGCCAACGAAGATGGTTTTATCTGGGAAAGCTGGGGTGTCCCACAAGGAGCAACAGGTGATCCAGTCAAAATGGATTGGTGGACATTCAAACCAACATATAGGTGGTTTAAACCATTAAATAGGTGGTGATTTCATTCCCTCCGGCTGATCGAACAGGTGGGGGCATCCGTACGTTCATCCGGGCTTTGGAGAACCTCTACGGGGAGGGCACCGGACTCGCTGGGGGGCCCAGGTAGTGGTCCAGCCAGTCGAGGGCCTCCTTCATCTGGCCCTGCCAATTGCCAGGCACTTGCCCTCCTTCAAACACGGCGTGGCGCTTGTCCCTGGTCGCCGTGCCCAGCAAATGGAACAGCGGCAGTTGCGTTGATTCCAGAGGATAAGTGAAATCGTAGCGGCCGTTCACCATCAGGGTCGGCACCGACACCCGCGGCGCGAAATTCAGCGGGTCGAACTCCGGCTGCTCCGGGGATGTGGCAAGCCCTCCGTAGAACAGAAGGCTGGCCTTGAAACGTTTCTCCAGGGCCGTGAAAACCGGCCCGAGGCGGGCGCCCTGGCTGAGCCCGAAGTAGGCCAGGCGCTCCCGGTCGATGTCCGGCCGCGTTTCAAGGTAATCGAGGGAACACCTCAGGTCCTTGGCCTCCTCGATGACGAGGCCCAGATTGGATAAACCGTTAGGCCCAATGCCACCTGGGATTCGACGTTCATAAGTTCCCTGGTAAACGGGGTAGAGGACCGCCCGCCCACTGCGGACCAGGAAATCGATGTTCCTGAACTCCAGGGTGTTGCTGGAGGGTAGCCAGAGAGCGGTCGAGCCCGGAAAGTAGACGACAGTCTGGAACGGAGGTTTCGCGTTGTCAGGCAGGAACAGGTAGGCCGTCACCCGTTCGTTGCCATAGGCGGCGCGGAAACTGACTGTTTCCATGCGCCAGGCTGTCATGGAGGCATCGACCGCGAGCACCTTGGCGTCCAGGTCGTAGCGCTCGTATCCGTAGAGGTGCTGATAGATGTGGAACACGTCGTCGCCCACCGGCTTCTCCCGGCTGTAATCCCGTTCCACATGTTCGATCGGACCGAGCAACGCCACCGCCGGGGGCTCCTGGTATTTCACGCAGCGGAACCCAAAGTTGGCCGAGCGGGCAAACGGATCCATCGCGTCGGTCTCCAGGAACATATAGGGCTGTTCATTCCAGGCACCACCGAGGATGAAGCGCTTCTCCCCCACCGCGTTCAGGCACCACTGTTTCGCGTTTCCGGCCATGTCGTAGGTGCCGAACGGCCCGAGCCCGTGGTAGGCCCCGACCCTGGCCATGCCTTTGCCGCTGAAATTGCTGAGCTGGAGGATGCTCGCGTAGGCACCGTAGCCCGCCGCATAGCGCCAATGAGCGACCGTCGGCAGTTCCTTGCCGGCGAAACTGGCATAGGCGGCCGCTTCATACCAGCTGATCCCGGTCACCGGAAAGTCCGCCTGCCCCTCGGGATAGGTCCCCAGTTCCCAGGTCGCGGGGCCGGGCCTGCCGGTGGTATCCCGGAATTGGGCGAGGGCCGCTGCCCAGGAGAGGGTCTGGCCGCCCCGGACGAACGGATGGTGCCAGTAGCGCGGGTCCCCATAGCCGCCGCGGTCGATGAAGGTCTTGAAATCCCGGTTGGTCACGTCGTACTTGTCGATCCAGTAGTCGGCCATCCGGGGATCCGGCGCGCTGCTCCCGAAGCCGAAGCCCCGGACCCGCACATGGACCATTCCGTCAGGCACGCTGCCGAGGGGGTCCAGGATCCATTCCGACCGAGGGGAACGATGGGGCGTGAACGCGGATTCGATGGGGACATGGCCTGGCAGGATGATCCGCCATTGCAGATCACCGTTGGGCACAGGTACAGATTCCAGGGGCGTGCGGCCCAGCAGTTCCCATGCCCCGTCCGTATCCAGGTAGTCCTTGATGAAGACCTGGGCGCCGGCGGGGGTGGTCCGGATCGTCACCGGGATCAAGAAATCCCGTCGCAGGGCCTTGATCTGGGGGGCCTCGGGCACGTAGCGCTCCGCCTGCTTGGCCAGGCGGAAGGCGGAATGGATCCGGTCCTGTTCGATGAAACGGGCCGCCTCGGGCAGGGCAACGGTCAGGGCCCAGCGGACCCGGGATTCATGGACCAAGCGCCATGCAAGCACGGAAACCATGGCCAGAATCAGGGCCGAGGCTGGAACGGAAATGCGCCAGTGCCGGGCAATGGCGCTGAAGGCCGAAAACAGGGGCGGTTCCCGCTGAGGCGGGACGGCCGGGGCGACTGTTTCCGCAAGAACTTCACCCAGGAACCGGAATCCTTTTCCCGGAAGGGTCTCCACGTAATGTGGGTTTCTCGCGGAATCGCCGATGGCCTGGCGCAGTTTGAAGGCCGCCGTGTCCAGGGATTTCTCGAAATCCAGGTGCAGGTCCGGGGCCCAGATCCGTTCCCGGAGTTGCTCGCGGGCCACCACCTCTCCCGGGCGCTCCAGCAGGGCCACCAGGAACCGGAACGGCACGTCCTGGATGGGAACGATCTCCCCGTTCAGGCGAAGCTCCGCGGAGTGGGTGTCCGCTTCAAAGGCGCCGAACCGGTAGCGCCGGGGAGTGGCCTGAAGAAGGGGATTCATGGCTGGGATCGAGGTGGGAATTGATTTTAGACCCGAATTGTAATATTTTTAATTAAATAATTATTTATTATTTGATAAACCAAGGTAAGACATGCCTGAGATGAGGTTAAGGCACGCCTGAGATGAGGTTAAGACCAAATTAAGTTGTCATGGGCAGGGTGGGACCCGAAATTGGACGCGTTCCGATCCAGCCTTCACGCGGCTCACTTCCAGCGGAGTCATTCATGAGAACGTCTCCATACACCCTCCATGCCCCCCAGGTCCTGCCGCAGGACCCAACTTCCCTGGTGATGTCTTTCGACCTTGCACCCTGTGCCGTAAGCGGTTTCATGGGCCGTTCCGGTAAAGTCCAACCCCTTGCTGGAGGCAGGAGGGGATCCATGAAGGTTCGGCTTTGGGCAGGGCTGTGTCTTTGCATTGGTCTCCTTGCTTGTGGAGGTGGCGGAGGAGGTGGATCATCCACACCCCCAATCCAAACCGCACCTCTCAACAATGCCGGAGGAATTTGGTTTGGCAGTATTTATGATGAATATTACACAAACTGGATAACCTATGCTGCCTCAAATGATTCAGGTTACCTTGTATATTCCCAGAACGCCATAGCGGGCGATATTCAGAATGCGATAGTCGGCTCTATTCAATTGGCCGGCACGGATTCAGATTGTACTGGAAGTGGACCAGCTTATTGGTGGGCCATGAGTGAACCTTGGACTGCGATCTGGAATAATGGTAATATTAAGCCATACACTAGTTACAATGGCAACTGGAATGACCAAATATCGGATATAGGCTCCATTTCACTCACATTTGATCCACTTTATGATCGTCCAGTCGCAATTTCATCGCTTGCAGGAACGTATACTCAAAATAGCTCCAACAATGCAATAACAAACGTTATCATTACTGAAGAAGGATTCTTTAATATCGACAATTTTAATGGCACTATTTCCCTGATCGATGCCACGAAAAACCTCTTCAGTGTTTCCATTGATTCCTCTTCGTACACTGGCCTTGCGTGGTGGTCCGACGGCCAGTCTAAAAACTTCTTACCCAACTCCCTTTACATCATTTGGGTCGGCAATTCAGGAGAAAATGCGACCATCCTCACCAACACCGCCGGGTCTGTGGAGATCCTAAACGCCTCGGGGCAGAACATCACTGGAGTATGGATCGCGCCTCACCCGGAGACTGTCTGGGGGTCCAACCTGCTGACGGGAACCATCGCCAATGGTGCTTCGCTGAGCTTCGCCAACATCACTCCAGGAAATTATGACTGCCAGGTGCAGTTGGCGGACTCGACTTTCAAGCAGGACATCAATTTCCAGGTGAGCGCCAGCATGGCTTCAACATTCACTGTTCCTTAGATCCTATCCAAAAATGATGCCCACCTTTTGCGAGCAGATCACCGCGGATGCCAAGTCAAATCTCTCCGACGACCCGGTGGTCAGGCCGCATAGGTCAGGAGAAAAACCTCGAACTTTGAGGCAACCAAAATGCAGGGCAATACCATCCAAGGAAGCGATCAACCATGCACTTGATTTCCCGGTTCCCGCAAAAGGGAGGAGCGATGTTCCAACATATATTGCTTGCCGCTGAGGACTTAGGCCACGCCAGGAATGCCGCCAAGATGGCGGGGGAGACTGCCCGATTGATGAAATCGTCCAGCCTTTGCATTACCGTAACGTATCATCCAGTTCCGACGTTCCTGGGTGAACTGAGCTATGAGGAGGAGACTGCGACGCGCCAAAGCAAGGCCGAAGCGGTGGTCAACTCACTCCTGAAGGAGGTCGGAGCCATTCCCGGCGAGATCCAGACCGAGGTGCTGGAGGGGCCTGCGGAGGATGCCATTCTGAAGGTCGCCCAGGTGCGCGGCAGCGACTTGATCCTGATGGGCAACGGCCATCGGGAGATCCTGGCCCAGGAGGTGCCTTGGCACCATGGCCAGAAGGTGATGAACCGTGCCCCCTGCCCAGTGATGGTCGTTCGATGAACACATTGGGATAGGGACGGAACGGAGTATTGTTCGCGCCGGATTCCCCACCCTTTTCTGATCTGGCCCCGGGCCAGGCTGGCCGGGGGTGCCCCAAACAAGGGGAGCAACTCATGTTCGCACTTTACAGAAATACCCGCCGATCTGGCTACATTCCCGAAGGGAAAACTGAGGTGATCAAGAGATCGAAGGGCAATCAGATCCGATGCACCTCGGGCACTCTCTGGGTGACCATTGAGGGCGATATCAAGGATTATCGCCTTGCCCCGCTCCAGGACTTGCCCATTCCCAACTCAGGGATGGTCGTCCTCAGCGGTCCTGCGTCTTATCAAATTCACGACTGAATATTTGAGTTCATTTCCCATCACTTAGCATCATCCCGTTCAAGGGGGATGCATTCACGACCGGAGGAATTGAGCTGTGCCGATCCTCGCCGCAAGCCTGACCACGATGTTCACAGAAGTCCCATTCCTGGAGCGGTTCGCCTTGGCCCGGGAAGCGGGTTTCTCATGGGTGGAATACCCGTTCCCGTACGGCTATCCGCCATTCGTGCTGAAGCGCCAACTGGACCATTACGATCTGCGCCAGGCGATGTTCAACCTGCATTGCGGCGACTGGGGACGGGGCGACCGAGGCATTGCCGCTGATCCCGGACTGGTGGACGAATTCCGGACCATGCTCCCCAGGGGGGTGGAATATGCCTTGAGCCTTGGTGTGGCCAACCTGAATTGTCTGGCGGGGAAGCGGGTCGCCCGGTACGACGACACCCGCCACATGGACACCCTGGTTGCCAACGTGAAGTTTGCCGCCCGATCGCTGGCCGCTTTCGGGTTGAGGCTGATGGTGGAAACGATCAATTCCTGTGACCTGCCGGGCTATTTCCTCGACCGCATTGAACAGGCGCTGGCGCTTTTGGACATGGTGGATGAACCGAACGTCTTCCTCAATTTGAACCTCCACCCTGCCCAGCGGGAGAATGAATACCCGCTGGCAATCCTGCGCAATCATCTGGCGCGGATCGGGCATATCCAGGTGGGCAGCCGTCCTGGAGAAAGCCCGGCCTGGGAACGGGTGCTCGAAGACCTCCACCTGTTCGAGGAACTGGACCGGCTTGGATACCAGGGGCTTTTGGGGCTCCAGCAATGGCCCGGCCCAGAGCCGGTTCTCGTCGAGTCGATCTATCCGGCAAATGTGTCCCTTGGGCTTTCCCCGGGAGTTTGAGGGACTTGAGTTTACTCCGGGCTTTCTGTTGGAGGGAAATCCATGCGAACCCTGTCCGCGCTTCCGGCTGCTGCCCTCGGCCTGGGCCTGCTCATCGCCTGCGGCGGTGGAGGTGGAGGCGGCGGCCCCGTGCTAACCACTACCTCGACGCACGGCACCCCGGACACCACCTTCGGCGCCAAGGGCGCCGTGGTCACCGCCATCGGCACCAGTGATGATGAGATCAATTCTTTGAAGCTCCAGAGCGACGGCAAGATCGTGGCCGCCGGACAGAGCCAGGTCAGCGCTGGGGTCAACCAGTTCGCCCTGGTCCGCTACAATACCGACGGGTCCCTGGACACGACCTTCGGCAAGGGGGGGATCGTGACCACGAGAATCGTGAGTGGCGACTGCATGGCCTATGACGTCGTCATTCAGGGTGACGGAAAGCTGGTGGCTGCCGGGTACGCCGCCAACGGCAGCGGCAACCAGTTCGCCTTGGTCCGCTACAACACCGACGGGTCCCTGGACACGACCTTCGGCACCGGCGGCATCGTGACCACGACCATGCCGGGCGCCGACAATGAAATTCTGGCCCTGGGCCTCCAGGGAGACGGCAAACTGGTGGCCGCCGGTTACCAAACCGCCTTGGACTCGTCCTGGCAGTATACCCTTGCCCGGTACAACACCGACGGGTCGCTGGACACCACCTTCGGCACCGGCGGCATCGTGACCGCGAGTTTGGGGTCATATAGTTGGGTTTGGCGCCTAGTGATCCAGGCTGATGGCAAACTGCTGGTCGCCGGCCCCATCGTGGACACCAACTCCTATATTTGGAAGTTCGGGTTGATTCGTTACAACACCGACGGGTCCCTGGACACCACCTTCAGTTCCTCCGCCATCACCATGGGACAATATGATAGCGAAGACTGGGCACTCGCCCTCCAGGGTGATGGCAAGATTCTGGCAGCCGGGTATGCCAATACCGTTTGCTCCTGCGAGTTCTCCACCGCCGCCCAGTATCGAATTGCCCCCTCCAACTTCGCTCTGGCCCGTTACACCGCCAGCGGCACACTGGACACGGGCTTCGGCTCCGGAGGTACGGTGATCACGCTCGACGGAGCAGCCCCGGAAGTCTATTTCGGTCACTTCGACGATCTGGGAATCCAGGCCAACGGCAACGTGGTGGCCATAGGGGCTAGCGGCAACAGCTACACCAATCGCCAGTGCACCCTGGCGCGGTTCACTCCCGCTGGCGCCCTGGACACCACTTTCGGCACCGAAGGCTACACAGTCTCGCCGCTCGGGGCTGACAGCAGTTGTTTCTGGCGCCTGGCCACCCAGAGCGACGGCAACCTGGTGTGCGGCGGGTTGGCCACCACCGGCGGTGTAACCAAATTCCTCGTAGCGCGATATCTGCCTTGACCCGATACACAGCGACTGAGAAGTCTGGAACCCAAAGGCAGATGAGGGGTCTCAGGCGGGAGTGGCTCCGGCCAGGGGGTCGTGAAGATTGCAATTCATATAATGGAACAGGGTGGTGTTCGAGGAAAAAATCGAGTTGAAGCGGTGAGATAAATGAGTTAATGTAGCGTCGACCAGGGAAATTCATGAGGAATTATTACATCTATCCCTTGATGGCATGGGTCCTCTCTTCGAGTGCATGGGGGGATCAGGTCAAGCCGGGCCATTATGCTGCAAAGGTATACTCATATTATGTGCATGATAATGGAATCAATTGGACCGCAGATGTAACGCTAGTCAATGGCCTTAATGTTGTAAAAGCAACTCGAAAACCCAGTTTTGCTCATTGGGAAAATTTTGAGATTTGGGAATGGGATGATAAAAAATTATATATTGAAGAATGGGGGAGGCTTCCCGGAGGTAATGTAGGTTTAAGGAATAATCATTTCGGCGCTACGAATGAAGGCAATGGAAGATATTTTATTAATTGCAAGAATAGAGTGACCGGCGATTGTGAGGGGGGAATAGAACCGGCCCGCTATTGGATGATCACCACAACAGAAAACGGTTTCATTTTTGAATGTTGGGGTATTCCAATAGGAATGTCAGGCAGTGCAATCCCAATCTATATGTACGTCTTTGAACCAGCAAAGTAGGGAATAAACATTGCCCCTTCCGAGTGATCTGGTGGGGGTGCCAACATCTTGAAATATCTGTGTTCATGGTGTCCATAGGTACTGGGATGGGTTTCGCTGCATAAAAAGTTGAGTTCCTTGCAATTTCAAGTGTGCAGCGGGCCGGTATAGGATCCTATTCCTGCTAGCAAATTCCCAAAAACTTGTCTCCCTGAACTTTTCCCGGGGGAATCATGGGAGGACCTTTCTTATTACCCTGGGATCTGGGGGATAAAGATGAACAGCAAACGTAATTTCCTTGCCTTCGCAACCGCTGGTTTCCTGGCCACAGCCCCAGCGGAGGCCCAGGGTGAAACAAACCCAACCAACCCCCTGGTGGGGGTTTGGCAGTTAGTTGGCATGGGAGTATATGGTCAGGGCAAACGGCATATCGACCTCCCTTTTGGACCGAATCCGACTGGAACGCTTATATGCCTTCCGTCCGGAGTCCATTCGCGGCAGATCTTGAGCGATCACCCTCCGGTCCAGAAGACTCCGGGCATCCTGCCGCTAGCCGCCGACAATGAGAAACTCCAGGCCGCCGTCGGCTACGACGCCCAATTTGGCACCTACTCGGTCGACGGCCAGATGGTGACGTTCCACCTTCAGGCGGCCCTCTGGCCCAATAGGGTGGGCATCGATGACATGATGAGATTTAAGGTATCTGGGGATAAACTATTCACATCGCAACCACGATCCTGGCATAACTACCCTTTCGAGGAAAGGATGGAGTGGAAGCGCCTGAACGTGGAGCCCAAGGGGCAAGTCTATTCACTGGTCAGCGTGGAGGTGCTCACGCCGGACGGCAAGCCGGAACCGAAGGAGGGGAAATGGATGGGAGCCCAACCGACCGGGCAACTCATCGACCTGTCGGCTGGTTACTACGCCCTCCAGGTCATGCGAGACCCTCGTCCCCAATGGTCCGGGGACTACTTCCCTGAGGCAAGCAAGAAGGACAAGCTGGCCGTTGTCCTCGGCAACTACGCCGACTATGGAACCTACACTTACGATCCGGCTACTGCCGTTTCCACCAGTCACATACTGGGGAGCCTATGGCCGAACCTGAGGGGTCACGATCTGAAGACCCACCCCCAGATGGACGGGGACCGGTTCATCAACACTACCGATCCAATCGATACCGGGAAGGGAAATGCCCTGGTCTATCGCTGGACCTGGGAGCCGATCAAGTAGTGGTGGCCCATCCCGCACCGTCCTAAGGGGTCTTGAGCAGGAACGTCAGAGCCGCGACGGTCGCCGGGCCATCCATGGCCACGTGGCCGAGACGATAGGTGAAGAGGGTGGCATTGAGGCCCTGGTAGCCGCGGGTCGTGATCTGCGTATAGACGTTTTCCACGTAGGGCAGGTTCGCCGTGGAATCCCCGGCCATCACCAGGTTCAGCGGGAGCTGGCCGCTGCTGTCGTAGCCCTGTTCCGCGGTGATGGCGGTGTCCGGAAGCGCGGTGGAAAGGTTTTCGTCGGCGTCATACCAGAACGGCCCTTCCTCGGAGATGTAGGCCCAGAACGGACGGTTGTGGGGGTCGTCGAGAAAGAGCGCGTACATGACGAACTCCCCGCTCAGGGAATGGCCGCTCAACATGCGCCGCGTGCCATCGACCCTGTAGTGCGGCTCGATGAATGGAACCAGTTCCTGGGTCAGGAAGCGATCGTAGGCCGCGGCTCCGGGCATGGTGAAATCCATCCAGCGCCGTGACGGGCTCATCGCTGCCACGTTCACCAGCACCACGTCATTTCCGGTCTGCTGGATGGCGCTGACCAGGGTGCTGTACCGGTATTCGCTGTCCATGGCATACATCACCGGCATGGGCGGGGTCCGGGTGGCATAGGAATACGGCAGGTAGACACTGATGGAATAGGTCATCTGGGTCTGTTGGGAAGCCAGGCTGAGGTCGACCTCCTGGCCCAGAGGCGGGCTCGACACGCCCGGTCCACCGCCGCCGCAGGCCGTGAGCAGCAAAGCGAGCAGGCAGGCTCCCCAGACTTGCCAGGCGCGCCAGAGTTGAAACCGATGCCTTGCCATAGCTGGAGCTTAGCAATGCCCTATGGTGATATCCACAATCAATAGCATCCCATTTCAGCTGGCATCTGGCCGCCGGAAATACATATACCAATTCGTTTCCCAGGACTGGCCGCCATCCGCCGAGAAGGCCTGCCGCCAGACCGGCCGGTCAGGGTCCTGGCGGTCCCAGTGGAACTGGACGAGGACCGGACACCCATCATGGTTGTCCTCACCCATGAATAATCCATGCGGCCCATCGAAGGAACCCACGACAGGGGGAAACAATTTTGCTCCGTTGCTGTCCATCCAGTAGATGCGCCAGAGCCCGTCGTCAAGATTGAACAGCCGCAAGGAAACGCCCTCGAAGAAGGGCTCGCCGACCGTGCGGCATTGGTTGATGTTGCCGAGACCTCCGAGGATGGCCTGCATCACGAAGGGGGTTTCGAACTCATCCCAGTCGGTCGATCCCGCCAACCGTTCCCGGAGCCGCCGATGATGGATCAGCCACTCTCCCTCGAGGAAATCGAAGTCGCCGGCGCCGCTTGGCCAGCCGTTGCGCACGATCGGGGGGATCTTGAAGAAGGCCATCACGTGTCTCCCCCGGCTGGTGGGAATGCATTATGGTCATGGCCGGCCGGTTTCGTCCAGGTCCGGATGCAGCGGGCGCTTGAGCGCGCCGATGGCCAGGGCGCTGAGCACGGTGCCGGCGGCGATGGCCGCCAGGTAGGCGCCCAGGTGCAGGACGGCGTTGGGAATGGGCAGCACGAACACGCCGCCGTGGGGCACCCGCAACTGGCAGCCGGCGACCATGGAGATCGCCCCCGCCACGGCGGAACCGAGCATCAGTGAAGGGATCACCCGGAACGGGTCCTTGGCGGCGAAGGGGATGGCGCCCTCGGTGATGAAGGCGATGCCGAGGACGGCGGTGGCCTTGCCGGCCTCGCGCTCGTCTTTGGTGAAGCGGTTCCTGAACAGAACCGTGGCCAGCGCCACGGCCAGGGGCGCGGTCATGCCCGCGGCCATCACCGCCGCCATGGGCCCGTAGACCTGGCTGGCGATGAGCCCGGTGGAGAAGGCGTAGGCCGCCTTGTTGACCGGGCCGCCCATGTCGAAGGCCATCATGGACCCGAGCAGGAGGCCCAGCAGGATGGCGCTGGAACCCTGCAGTCCCTGCAGCCAGGCGGTGATGGCAGAAAGCGCCAGCGCCACGGGCCGGCCCACCACATAGAACATCAGCAGGCCGACGATGAGGGTGCCCGCCAGGGGCAGGATCAGCACCGGTTTCAGCCCGTCCAGGTTGCGCCCCAGGCGGATGTGCCGGTTGAGCCACTGCACCGAATAGCCCGCCAGGAAGCCCGCGGCGATGCCGCCCAGGAACCCCGCGCCGATGGAGGCGGCGATCATGCCGCCGATCATGCCCGGGGCGAGCCCGGGCCGGTCGGCGATGGAGTGGGCGATGAAGCCGGCCAGGATCGGCACCATCAGGGCGAACCCGCTCTTGGCGCCGATGGTGAAGAGGGTCCAGCCCAGGGTGCCCTTGTGCGCGTCGTCGAACACGTAGATGCCGCCCAGGGCGAAGCCCAGCGCGATCAGCAGGCCGCCGGCGATGACGAACGGCAGCATGTGCGAGACGCCGGTCATCAGGTGCTTGTAGACCGGGCCCTTGGCGGCGGCCTGGGGCCGTGCGGCCTGGGCGCCTTCCGCCGCGGTCAGCTCCCGGGCCTCGGCCAGGGCCCGTGCGCAGCGCCCCGGAGCCGTCGCTGATGGCGGCGTTGGTCGAAGTCTTGTAGACCCGCTTGCCCAGGAAGCGGGACTTGTCGACCTTGGTGTCGGCGGCGATGAGCACCACCTCGGCCCCGGCGATCTCGCCGGCGGTGAGGGCGTTCTGGGCGCCCACCGAACCCTGGGTCTCGACCCTGATGGTGCGCCCGAGGGCCCTGGCGCCCGTCTCCAGGCCTTCGGCGGCCATGAAGGTGTGGGCGATGCCGGTGGGGCACGAGGTGACGGCGACCACCTCGGGCTGGCCCTGGCGGCCTTGGGCGCCGGGCGCGGGGACCAGGCCCAGGGCGCGGGCCAGGATCGCCTCGGGCGTGCGGATCGCGGCGTCGCAGCCGACCTCCAGCAGGGGCTTGCCCCGGAAGCGCCCGGTGTCGACCTTGACGTCGGCCGCCACGATCACCGCTTCGGCCAAGGCGATGTCGTCGTCCAGGAGGACGTTGCGGATCCCCAGGGAACCCTGGGTCTCCACCTTGATGGTGTGCCCGGAACGCGCCGCCGCCTGCTCCAGGGCCTCGGCGGCCAGCAGGGTGTGGGCGACCCCGGTGGGGCACGCGGTGACAGCTGCGATTCGCGACATGGTGTGCCTCCTCAGGGCAGGGGGGTGATCCTGATGGTGCCGGCGAGGGCCCGCACCGACTCGGGCGCGGGCAGGTGGGGGCCGAGCCGCGCCAGCTTGGCGGCGGCGAAGGCGGTGGCGAGGCGGGCGCTGTCGGCGAGGGGGAGGCCGGCGGCCTGGGCCGCGACCATCCCGGCGACCATGGCGTCGCCCGCGCCGACCGTGCTGAGCAGGTCGACCTTGGGCGGGTGGGCCAGCAGGGCTTCCCTGCCATCCATGAACAGGGCGCCGTCGCCGCCCATGGACACGACCACGATCCCGGGCCCGTCCGCGGTCATCAGCGCGCGGGCGGCTTGCGCCACGGCGGCCAGATCGCCCAGGGCGCGCCCGGTCAGTTCGGCCAGCTCGGCCCGGTTCGGCTTGATGAGGTCGGGAGCGGCCCCGAGGCCGGCGGCGAGGGCCGGGCCGCTGGCGTCCAGCGCCACCCTGGCCCCGCGGCGGCGCGCGTGCAGCGCCAGCCGCAGGTAGGTGTCGTCCGGCCAGCCCGGGGGCAGGCTGCCGGCCAGGACCACCCAGCGCACCGTGTCCATGACACCGTCGATGCAGGCCATGAGGCTTTCCAGCAGGGCCAGCCTGGCTTCGGGCGCCAGTTGCGGGCCGGGCATGTTGATGTCGGTGGTCCGGCCCGTGGCGCGGTCCACCAGCTTGGTGTTGACCCGGGTCGGGCCGTCCAGGCGCAGGCACCGGTCGGCGATGCCCTTGGCCCGGAACAGCGCCTCGAACAGATCGGCGTTCTCGCTGCCCAGCAGGCCGGTCACCGCCGTGCGGACCCCGAAATCGGCGAGGCACGAGGCGACGTTGAGGCCCTTGCCGCCCACCTGCGCGAGCATCCGGGTGGCGCGGTTGACTTCGCCCGGGCACAGGCGCTCGACTTCGATGGTGTGGTCCAGGGCCGGGTTCAGCGAGACGGCGAGCACCTGGGGACGGTCGCTTGCGTTGGTTGCGCTCATAGCCCATGCACCTCGTCGGCGCTGCCGACCGCCAGGGCGCGCTGGGCCAGGGCCTGCAGCGCGGGGAAGGTTTCCGCCCGCAGGGCCGCCTTGACCGCGGCCACGTCCTGGGCGCTCATGGACAGCTCGTCCACTTCCAGCCCGGCCAGGATGCGCGCCCCGAGCGGTTCGCCGGCGAGCCCGCCGCACACCCCCACCCGGGTGCCGTGCCGCCTGGCGGCCTCGATCGTGCGGGCGATGAGCCCGAGCACCGCCGGGTGCAGGCTGTCGGCCTGGGCGGCCAGGGCCGGATGCTGGCGGTCGATGGCCAGGGTGTACTGGGTGAGGTCGTTGGTGCCCACCGAGAAGAAGTCCACCAGCGGGGCGAACTGCTCGGCCAGCAGCGCCACCGCCGGCACCTCCACCATGATGCCCAGCTCCAGGCGCGGTCCGCCGACCTGGGCCCGGGCCCTTTCGCAGTGCGCGCGCAGGGCCTCGATCTCGCTCAGGTGGGTGACCATCGGGAACATGATCCGGATCGGGCCGTGCGCGGCGGCGCGGTAGAGCGCGCGCAGCTGGGCGTAGAGCAGGTCCTGGCGCTCCAGCAGGAGCCGGGCCCCGCGCACCCCCAGGAAGGGGTTCTGCTCGGCGGGGAGGTTGAGGTAGGGCACCTGCTTGTCCCCGCCGATGTCCAGGGCGCGGATGGTCAGGGGGCGACCGGCCATCACTTCGGCCATGTCGCGGTAGGCCCGGTACTGCTCCTCCTCGTCCGGGGCGGTGTCCCGCTCCAGGAACAGGAACTCGGTGCGCATGAGGCCCACGCCTTCGGCCCCCGCTTCCAGGGCGGCCGCGGCCTGGCCGGCGCTGGCGACGTTGGCGCAGATCTCCACCCGGTGCCCGTCCAGGGTGACGGCCGGGAGCATGCGGTTCGCGCGCAGGGCCTGGCGGTCCTGGCACTGCTGGGCCACCACCGCTTCGGCGCCCGCGCGGTCCGAAGCGGAAACATCCAGATAGACGGCGCCCAGGCTGCCATCCAGCACGGCCGGCTGGCCGTTCGGGGCCGCCAGCAGCGCGCTGCCGGCCGCCACCACCGCGGGCAGGCCCAGGGTGCGCGCCAGGATGGCGGTATGGGAGGTGGGGCCGCCGGCGCAGACCGCGAGGCCGGCCACGAAACGCATATCCAGGCGCAGGGTGTCGGACGGGGTGAGGTCCTCGGCCACCAGGATGCTCGGCTGGTCGAGCAGCAGCCGTTGCCGTTCGACCCCCAGCAGGGAGGCCAGCACCCGTTCGCCCACGTCCCGCAGGTCCAGGGCGCGCGCCGCGAGCAGGGGATCGGCCAGGCCCTGGAGCTGCTCCACCCGGGCCTGTTGTGCGTGCTTCCAGGCCCAGGCCGGGCCGTGTCCGCGCAGCAGGTTGGCCATGGCATCGCGGATCAGGTCGGCGTCGTTGAGCAGTTCCCGGTGGGCGGCGAAGATCGCCGCCTCGGCTTCGCCCAGGCGCTGGCGGGTTTCGCCCTCGAGCTGCGCGAGTTCCCTGGTCACGCTGAAGACCGCCGCCTCCAGCGCCTCGGCGTCGGCGACCACGTCGCCGGGGGTGTCGGGGATATCGAAATGGGCGCCCTGGTGGCGCACCAGGACGCCGGTCGCCAGGCCCGGGCTGGCGCCCAGACCGTAGACCGTCTGCGGGCTGCCGGCCGGGAGCCAGTCGGGGACGCTGCGCCGCGCGGCCAGGGCGTTGCTGCGGGCCCGCTCGGCCTGTGCCTTCTCGTCGGCGGACAGGGCCGCGAGGGTTTCCATCATGGCGTCCAGGGCCCGGCGCGCATCCGCGCCGCGCGCGGCGACACGCAGGGCGGTCCCGCGGGTGATGCCCAGCGCCAGCAGCCCGGTGAGCGCCTTGGCGTCGGCGAACTGGCCGTCCTTGTAGATCCGCACTTCGCACTGGAACCGCCGGGCGGTTTCCACCCAGCGGGTCGCGGGGCGGGCGTGGAGCCCGTTGGGGTAGTCCAGGGTCCAGGTCGTGAGGGCGTCGGCCGGCCATTCCTGGGGCTCCGGGGCGGGCGCGGCGGGCTCGGAGCCGCCCGCCAGGGTGCCGATGATCAGCGCCGGGTCGTCGGTGCCGGCCAGCAGCTCGATGCTCCCCGGCCGCTGCATCAGCCGGGCCAAGCGGCGGATGATGGTGATGTGCTCGTCGGACTGGGCGGCGATGGCCACCACCAGGCTGGCCCTTTGGCCGTCCTGCCAGTCGACCCCGCCGCGCACCTGCACCACGGCGATCCCGGTGTGCAGGACGTGCCGGCGGTCCTCGACCATGCCGTGGGGAATGGCCACCCCCGCGCCCAGGAAGGTGTTCGCCACCTCCTCGCGCCTGAGCAGGCTGTCCACGTATTGGGGGGTGATGTAGCCGGCTTGCGCCAGCAGCTTCCCCGCCAGGCAGATGGCTTCGGTCTTGCTGGTGACCTGGGCGTCCAGCTTCACGCAGGCTGATGAAATCGTTTCCATCGAAATCGCCTCCCCCTGGGTTTGCTGCATCATTATTGAGCCGGAAACGCCCGGCGGCGTTCGTTCACCACCCGGGCTCGCCGTTCGATCGTTCGTGGGCGCAGATAAAATGTAATCGATTACATAAAACTTCGCAAGATCATTTTCAAGAAAATTTCATCTCGGCGTTTATTCTTTATTTTTCAACAAAGCATGTTGTAATTCTGATGTAATCGACTTCACCAGCCCGACGCCGGAGGTTCGCATTGGTCAACATCAAGGATGTCGCGAAACAGGCGGGCGTTTCAGTGGCCACGGTCTCGCGGGTGCTGGGCGGCGGGGCCGCGGTCAGCGAAGCGGCGCGGGAAAAGGTGCTGGAGGCGGTCAAGGCCCTGGGCTACCGGCCCGACCTGGCGGCGCGCCGGCTGCGCTCGCGCCATTCCTCCACCATCGGCCTGGTGGTGTCCGACATCCGCAACGCCTTCTTCACCGAGGTGAGCCGGGCGGTGGAGGACGTTGCGTTCAGCCACCAGCTGAGCGTGATCCTGTGCAACACCGACGAGGACCCGGAGCGCGAGGCCGCCTGCCTCACCCTCATGCGCGACGAGAACGTGAGCGGGGTGATCCTCTCCCCGTCGCTGGCGCTGCTTTCGCGCTTCAAGGCCGAGGACTACGGCTTCCCCGTGGTGCTGATCGACCGCTACGAGCGCGGCATCGCCGCCGACGCGGTGCTGCTGGACAACTTCGACGCCGCCAGCCGGCTCACCGAGCACCTCCTGGCCAACGGCCACCTCAGCCCGCTGTTCCTCTACGGCGCCGAAAGCGCCACCGGCCGCCAGCGGCTGGAAGGGCACCGGGCCGCCATGGCCGCGCGCGGCCTGCCGTGCCGGGCGGAGGGGATCAAGCCCCGGGTGGAGCAGGCCCGCGCCGCGGCGGCCGCGGCCCTGCAGCGCGCGCCGCGCCCGGACGCCCTCGTCGCCAGCAGCGGCCTGGTCCTGCTCGGCATCGTCGAGGCCCTGCGCGAGTCGGGCCTCGCGGTGCCGGGGGAGGTGGCGCTGGCGGGTTTCGACGACCTGCCCTGGACCCGGCTGGTGGACCCGGGCCTCACCGTGATCGCCCAGCCCACCTACGAGATGGGCCGGGAGGCCATCGGCCTCCTGCTGCAGCGCATCGCCGAGCCGGACAAGGCCGTGCGCCAGCTGGTGCTGCGGGGCGACCTGGTGGAGCGCGGTTCCAGCCAGCCAAAGGGCTAGGGCCAGGCGGCCCGCAGTTCCCCGGCGAAGGTTTCCAGGGCCGCGCCCAGGGCCGATCCGGCGCGCCAGGCCAGCACCAGCCGGCGCCCCGGCGCGGGCCGGGCGAAGGGCCGCAGCGCGAGGGAAGCCCGGCTGCCCTCCATGGCCGCGCAGAGCGCGGGCAGCAGGGTGACGCCCATGCCCCCGGCCACCATCTGCATCAGGGTGGGCAGGCTGGAAGCCCGGAAATCCGCCTCCCGCGCCCCGCCCTGGGCGCAGACCGCCAGGGCCTGGCCGCGCAGGCAGTGGCCGTCCTCCAGCAGCAGCAGCGCGCACTGGTCCAGGTCGGCCAGGGCGATCCGGCGCTTGCGCGCCAGGGGATGGTCCCGGGGCGCCGCCAGCAGGAACGGGTCCTCGGCCAGCGGCAGCCGCACCAGGTCGCCCAGGTCGGGCACCTCGGCCAGGATCGCGGCGTCCATGGCGCCCGTCTGCAGCTCCCGCACCAGCACCGGGGTGCGCTCCTCGCGCAGCAGCAGGCGCAGTTCGGGGTGGGCCAGGCGGATGCCGGGCAGGATCTCCGGCAGCAGGTAGGGGGCGACGGTGGGGATCAGGCCCAGCCGCCAGCTGCCCTGGAACGGGTCGGCGTGCAGCCGCGCCGAGGCCAGCAGGTCCTCGGCCTCGCGCAGCACCCGCCGGGCCCGGGCCACCACCGTCGCCCCGGCGGCGGTCAGCAGCACCCGGCGCTGGTTGCGCTCGAACAGCTGCACGCCCAGGATCGCCTCGGCCTGCCGGATCTGCGCGCTCAGGGCGGGCTGGGAGACGTGGGCGCGCTCCGCGGCCCGATGGAAGCCCAGGGTGTCGGCCAGGGCGACCAGGTACTCCAGCTGGCGGAAGGTGAGGTCCGAAGGGCGCGGCATGGCTCCGGAGCATGACAGATGCGATCGGGCCGTCAAGGGATTCGAAGGAAAACTGATAGGATGGGCCTATCGAATTGATTACGAGGATGTATCATAAATCCGGCACCGCCGAGTCTATGATGGGGTTGCTTACAAGGAGCGCACCATGCCCAACCTGAAAGGCACCAAGACCCACCAGAACCTGAAGGACGCCTTCGCGGGCGAATCCCAGGCCAACCGCCGCTACCTGTTCTTCGCCAAGGTGGCCGACATCGAGGGCTACCCCGAAGTGGCGGGCAACTTCAAGGAGACCGCCGACGGCGAGACCGGCCACGCCCACGGCCACCTGGACTACCTGAAGAGCGTGGGCGACCCCGCCACCGGCCTGCCCATCGGCGACACCGTCGCTCAACCTCAAGGCCGCCATCGCCGGCGAGACCCACGAGTACACCGACATGTATCCCGGCATGGCCAAGAACGCCCGGGAAGAGGGCTTCGCCGAGATCGCCGACTGGTTCGAGACCCTGGCCAAGGCCGAGAAGAGCCACGCCGGACGCTTCCAGAAGATGCTCGACAGCATCTCGTAGCGCGGAGCTGCGCCATGGCGGACCACGAAGTCACCGGCGACCCCGGACGCGCGCCCACCACCCCGGGCGAGCGCATCAGCTACCTCGCGGGGCCGGCCACCGTCTACGACCCCGCCGATCCGCGCTACTGGGACGAGGCGCTGCTGCACGCAGGAGGTGGACCGGGTCTTCGAGATCTGCCATGGCTGCCGCATGTGCTTCAAGTACTGCGACGCCTTCCCCAGCCTGTTCGCGCTGCTGGACGACAGGCACCACGGCGATGTGCGCGCCCTCTCCGCGGAGGAGCGCGACAGCGTGATGGACGCCTGCTTCCAGTGCAAGCTGTGCGAAGTGCAGTGCCCGTACACGCCCCGGGAGGGCCACGCCTTCGCCCTGGACTTCCCCCGGCTGGTGCACCGCCACCAGGCCGTCCGGCGCAAGCGCCAGGGGGGCAGCCTGCGCGACCGGGTCCTGGGCGACCCGGACCTGGCCGGGCGCATGGCCCGGGCCAGCTTCGGCCTGGCCAACACCATGAACCGGGTCACCCTGCACCGCTGGTTCATGGACAAGGTGCTGGGCGTGCACCCCCAGGCGCACCTGCCGGATTTCGCCAGCGCCACCTTCGAGGCCTGGGCCGAAAAGAGCGGCGCGCATGGCCGAGCGGCCCGGGCTCGAGGCGGTGCTGTTCCAGACCTGCTTCGTGCAGAACAACGAGCCCCAGATCGGCAAGGACACCCTGGAGGTGCTGGAGCACAACGGCGTGCGGCGCCGGCTGCGTGCGCGGCCTGCAGTGCTGCGGCATGCCGGCCTGGGAGCACGGCGACCTGGACAGCCCTGCGCCGGCAGGCCAAGGCCAACCTGGACGCGCTCATGCCGCACGTGGAGGCGGGCTCCAAGGTGCTCGTCATCAACCCCACCTGCTCCATGATGCTGCGCCGGGAATATCCGGAGCTGCTCGAGGGCGCCGACCGGGAGCGGGCGCGGATGCTGGCGCGGCGGTGCGGGACCCGGGCGAGTACCTCTGGTCCATCCGCAACGAGCCGCGGGCCGAACTGGGAATTCCTTTCCAGCCCCGGCCCGGTGGCCTACCACGCGCCCTGCCACCTGCGCGCCCAGTCGGTGGGCTTCAAGGGCCGCGACCTGCTGCGCAAGATCCCCGGCGTCATCGATCGTCTCGGTGCTGGAGTGCTGCGGCCACGACGGCACCTACGCCATGAAGTCGGAGAGCTTCGAGGCCTCCAGGCGGATCGGCGGCAAGGCCTTCGCCGGCATGGAGGCGGCCGCGGCCCAGGTCTGGGCCACCGAATGCCCCCTGGCGGCCATCCAGTTCGAGCAGCACGCCGGGCGCAAGGCCCTGCACCCCATGACCATCCTGGCCCGCGCCTACCGCCGGGACGGCTTCCCCAACCCTGTCTGAAGGTCGCGCCATGGCCCGCCTGGAACGCAAGGACATCCTCGATTTCGTCACCTATGGCGAGCGGCGCGAGGCCATCCGCGCCTCGGCCATGGCCGCCAAGGCCCTGCGCCGGGTGCACCTGGGCGAGCACCTCACCTTCCTGTTCGAGAACCTGGAGACCATCCGCTACCAGGTGCTGGAGATGGTGCGGGTCGAGCAGATGGTGCGGGAGTCCGACATCCGCCACGAGCTGGACACCTACAACGCGGTGCTGGGCGGCGAGGGCGAACTGGGCTGCACCCTGCTGATCGAGATCCCCGAGGAGAAGGACCGGCCCGGACTGCTGCGCCGCTGGCGCGACCTGCCCGACCACATCTTCATGCGCCTTGCCGACGGCACCCGGGTCAAGGCCAGCTTCGACCAGGAGCAGATGAGCGAGGACAAGCTCTCTTCGGTGCAGTTCCTGAAGTTCGCGGTGGGCACGGGCACGCCGGTCGGCGCTGGTCTCGGACCTGCCGGAACTGTCCGGCGAGGCGGCCCTGGAGGCCGCGACCCGGCAGGCGCTGCTGGATGACCTATCCGCCCGTGCGGTATAGCCCTTCGATGACGTCCTTGAAGGCCTCGTTCACGGCCCGGCGCTTGAGCTTGAGCGAGGGGGTCAGCAGGCCGCTCGCCGGGGTCAGTTCCTGGGACAGCAGGGCGATGCGCCGGATGCGCTCGTAGGCCGGCAGCTTGGCGTTCACGTGGTTGACCCGGGTCATGAGCTTGGCCACCACCCTGGGGTGCGCCACCATCTCGGCGTCGTCCTTGAACGCCAGGGACTTGCGCTCGCACCAGGCGCGCAGGGCGGGGAAGTGGGGCACGATGAGCGCCGCCAGGTGGTTGCGGCGGTCGCCCACCACGATCGCCTGCTCGATGTAGTAGTCCTCGCGCAGGTCGTTCTCGATGGGCTGCGGGGCGCCACGTTCTTGCCGCCGTTGGTGACGATGATCTCCTTCTTGCGGTCGGTGATCTTGACCCGGCCCTGGGCGTCCATCTCGCCCACGTCGCCGGTGCGGAAATAGCCCTCCTCGTCGAACACCTCCCGGGTGGCCGCCTCCTGCTTCCAGTAGCCCCGCATGACGTTGGGGCCCTGGCAGAGGATCTCGCCGTCCTCGGCCAGCTTGAGGAAGGGCCTGCCGTTCCAGGTCTTCAGGATGGGCTGGCCGACGTAGCCCGGGCGCACCCGGCCCAGGCGGTTGAGGGTGAGGATCGGGCTGGTCTCGGTGAGGCCGTAGCCTTCGTAGATGGGCACGCCCATGGCCCAGAAGAACTCCATGATGCGTGGGGTTCAGGCCGGCCCCGCCGGTGACGCAGAAGCGCAGCTCGCCCGCCGGTCTTGGCCCGCACCTTGGACGAGCAGGATGCGGTCCGCCAGCTGCCAGGCCAGGTGCAGCAGGACCGGCGGGCGCCGGTCCAGGTAGAGGTGGCGCACCACCCGGTGGCAGGTGGCGGTGGCCCAGCGGAACACCATGCGCTGCGGCCAGGCCGCCCGAGGTCACCGCGTCGCGCACCTTGGCGTAGATCTTCTCGAAGATCCGCGGCACCGCCATGAGCACCGCCGGGCGCACCTCCAGCAGGTTCTGGGGCATGGAGATCAGGCTTTCGGCGTAGTAGATGGCGACGCCCAGCTGGAACATCGCGTAGTGCCCGCCGGTGCGCTCGAAGATGTGCGGACAGCGGCAGCACGCTCAGGCAGCGGTCGCCGCGCACCGGGCGCAGGGCCAGGATGGCCACCTCGATCGGTCGCGGTGAGGTTGCTGGCGAGGTTGCCGTGGGTGAGCATGGCGCCCTTGGGCTCGCCGGTGGTGCCCGAGGTGTAGATCAGGGTGAGCAGGTCCTCCGGCCGGCGCTCCGCGGCCCAGCCCCGCACCTCGGCCCCGGCGCCCTTCCAGGGCCTCGCCTTCGCGCTGCAGCCGGGCCCAGGTGACCCAGCTCCCTGCCGGTGCAGTCTCCGGCGGCCTGGTCCGTCCCCGTCCAGGAGCGACCAGGGTCTCCAGGTCCGGCAGCCGGTCCAGGGCCGGGCGCACCTTGGCCAGCTGGGCGGGGTTGGAGACCAGGAGCCAGCGGGCGCCGCTGTCCTGGATGATGTAGGCGGTCTGGTCGGCGGTGAGGGTGTGGTAGATGGGCACGCTCACCAGCCCGAGCAGCGCGCAGGCGAAATCCGCCATGGCCCATTCCGGGCGGTTTTCCGCACAGGATCGCCAGCCGGTCCCCGCAGCGCAGGCCCCGGGCGTGCAGGGCCAGGGCCAGCCGCTCCACCCGGTCCCGCAGCTCCCGGTGCGAGATGGGCCGGTAGGCCCCGTCCACCTTGGCCGCGAAGGCGTCCGGCAGGTCGAACTTCAGGGTCTCGTAGAACAGCTCGGCGATGGTCTGGACCAAACGGGCGGCTCCGATGGTGGGGGGACGCCGAATGGTAGCAGGAGCGTTGCGGTTTGCTCCGGATCAATTTGCCGGGGACGGAGGCGAGCAAGAGTCCTTGTCTTGGAACCGGGCGGAGGCTATGCTGAAAAGCCCCCTGGAGAGATGCCGGAGTGGCCGAACGGGTTCGCCTGCTAAGCGAATGTATTGGGTAAACCAGTACCGGGGGTTCGAATCCCCCTCTCTCCGCCAACAGCAATAAAAAGCCCTTGAATTTCAAGGGCTTTTTCCTTGGGTTGCCTGGCTGCCCCTATTCGGAAGGTTGCTCGACCGCAAGCGGAAACGTGAGCGCGGAAAGCCTGGCCCATCCGAGTCAGAGCGTCGTCACGGCGCCATCGGGGGTCCCGGGATGTTCGATCTGATGCCCGGGGACGGGGCTCGCGGCGGGCGGACCCGCGGGGCTCTCCCGGATGTCCATGGCCCTGGCGTGGGGGGAGGCCGGATCGCCGGAGGGGAGGTCGCTGGACAGGCTCCGGTCCCCGGAGGTGGGTGTGCGCAAGGGGCTGCTGCCCGGTACGGGGGAAGGGCCCGGCATGACCGCCGCAGACGCGCCGGCGCCGGAACCCGGGAGGCCGGCCGCGAAGGCCTCGGGGGCAGGGGCGATCAGGGGAGCGTGGCTTGCCGCTTGCGCGACCGGGGTCCAGGCGCTCCAATCCGGGGTGGACCCGAGGGTGAGCCTGCTCCGGTCGGCGCTCAGTTCAATCGGCGCGGCCGATGCCGCTTCGGGGGTGCCGGGGGCCATGCGCCACACCCACCGGTCCGCAGAATTCGGCATGGTATTTATTGATTTCGAGTTTCAGGGCCCAGAATCGGTCCCGTTCGTGCATCCAGTTTCCCGTCCCCAGCCCCTTGAAGGTCATGCCCATGGGACGCTAGGTGCAGCGCGCTCGCCCATCCTGGACGGTGAAGGCTATATCCGTCATCACGAAATGGGGCGTCCACGAGTCGGGGCTGTCGCTCTCGCCCCACACCAAACGATCCGGATACTCGACGAACAGCGCCGGGGGGCGGTCCTGCCTCTGGTGGGTGAAGGGATTCGGGAACCCATGAAATAAATTACGCATTAAATAGTCAGACCGGGAAGGCGCAGCGCTTTCCCGCATGAACGACCTGGAATTTTATATGACAATGACAACATTTCGCTCAATCCCCTATCGGATCCTGGCCTTCCGGGCGGGCCTCCTTTTCCTGGCGGCCGGCGCTCTGGCAGCCATGCCGCCCCGCGAGGCCAAGGATGTGGCCGGGGATGAGGCCAAGGCCAAAGCTGCCGCCACGGCGGCGGTGGCCAAGCGGGCCGCCGAGGACATGGCTCAGCTCAAGGAGATGCGGATCCGGGCAAGGAAAATGCTTCCCAAAGTCTTCGCCCAGGCGGAAGGCATGCTTGTGAACTGCACGCCGGAAGATGTTCAGGAGCTTCGGACCTTGGCCGGGAAGGTGTGGGAGGATCGCCTGACCGCGAAATTCGTATACGACGCAAAGCTGGGGGCCTTGATGGGGGAGTACGCCAAGGCCCTCAAGATGCGGAAGGGTCCCGCCCGCGAGGCGAGCCTGGGATCTGCGTTCGCCACCCTTGAGCGCCTCGAGGCCTCCAGGATGAGAACCCTTGTGGATGAACTCGGGACCTCGGCCCGCCTGGCGCTGGCACTGATGGGCCAGGTGAAGGCGTCCTCGGCCGGTCCGACGGGCCTCACCCCAGGGGCAGGGCAGGCGCCGGACCTCAACCTGGTCAAGGCCGCGTTTCTGCGAGGCATGGTGGAAGCCCATGCGAAGGAACAGGAGACGCAGCCTTGGCGGAAATGGCGCAAGGCATTAGGGGAATTTCCTCCGGGGGTGTCCACCGCCGATCCCGGGGCACCGATGCCGCCGCCCGAGGTGGAGCGCGTCAGGCGGGAAATCCCCGTGGATCCCAGGCGCTACGGAGGCAAGGTCGCAGTCGCCACGCAATATGTCGAGACCAGGCTGGCGATGGGGCTGCCCCTGCCGGCCGTGATTCCGGGCGCGGGCGTGGCGGTCCCGCCGTCCCCCGCGGTGATGCGGCTGGAGGCCGCGAAGGAGGGCATGGCCGCCCGCCGCGCCTACGATCCGGATGGGGACAGCCGGAGCGCCCAGCGCGCCGAGGCGGCCGTGACGGCCAAGCTGGACCGGGCTGCGGAAGCCGAGCGCGCCGGGCGTGACCGGGCGGCGGAGGCGGAGCGGGCGCGGGTTGAGCGGGCGGCCCGGGAGCGCGAAGAAGCGGACGCGGCGGCGGAGCGGGAGGAGCGGCGCGCCGCGGAACGGTCGGAACGCCGGGCCGAGCGCAAGCTGGCGCGGGAGCGGGCACGGGCGGAGTGGCAGCGGGAACGCCTGGAACAGGCAGCCGCCCGGGTGCCGGACCGGTCCGCCGAGGCGGAGGCCGCGGAGCGCCAGGCCGAACGGGATGAGTTGGAGCGGCGGGAAACCGAAGTCGAGGCGGCCGCGGCGCGGCTGCAGCGCCACTTCGAAGCGGAGCAGAAACGCGCCGCCGGGCGGGAGGCGGCGGAAACGGAGGTACGGCAGGAGGCGCCGGCGGTCCCGGCGGCGCGTGGCGCCGGCGCCGGCGCGGGAGCGCGCCCCGCCATCACCACCGACCTCTGGAGCGAGGCGGCCGAAAAGCAGCGGGACAAACTGGACTGCGACACCGATGAAGCGATCGAGCACGCGCTGGCCATGCTCAGGAGCGATGGCATCGACCTCCACAACCGGCGCACCAAGCTCGTCAAGAACACCGACGGCCGCGTCTTCGAAATGCGCCTGGAGGGCGGCCGCAGCCCCTTCCGCCTCCTGTACGTCCACCATTCCCCGCAGGTCATCGAGATCGTCCGGGTGACCCCCACCAGCGCCGAATCCCCCGCCGCCTTCCAGCAGGCCGTGGATGCGGCCCTGGACGCGGCGGAGGCCCTTTCCTGATCATTGTTTCAAATTGGGCGATCCTTGAACGAAGGTGGGGTTGATCAGGTTCTCGATGGAGAAAAGCTCATCCCACTTCTCCTGGGTGATCAGCTTCCTTTCCAGGACGGCGATCTGGTGGATCGACTTGTCATGGGCGAAGCCCTCCCGGGCGATCTCGGTGCATTGCGTGTAGCCGAGGATCGGGCTCAGCAGGGTGACGATGCCCAGGCTGCCGAGGACCATGTCGCGGGTGCGCGCCGGGTTGGCGGTGATGCCGATGACGCACTTGTCCCGCAGGGTCCTGACGGCGTTCTCCATGGTCTTTATGGATGTGAACAGGGCAAAGACCAGCACGGGCTCCATCACGTTGAGCTGGAGTTGCCCCGCGGAGGCGGCCAGGGTGATCGTCAGGTCGGCGCCGATGACATAGAAGGTGGCCTGGTTCACCACTTCGGGAATCACGGGGTTGACCTTGCCGGGCATGATGGACGAGCCCGGCTGCAACTGGGGCAGGTTGATCTCGCTGAAGCCGCAGCGGGGGCCCGAGGCCAGCAGGCGCAGGTCATTGCAGATCTTGGACAGCTTCACCGCCGTGCGCTTGAGGACGCTGGAGAGCTGGACATAGGCGCCCTCGTCGGAGGTGGCTTCCACCAAGTCCGGGGAGAGCGTGAGGTCGATCCCCGTGAGGGCGCGGAGATGCCGCACGACCTCCCGGGGATATCCCTGCGGGGCGTTGAGGGAGGTCCCAATGGCCGTGGCGCCCATGTTCACTTCGGTCAGCAGCCCCTTGGCCTCATCGATGCGGGCGAGTTCCTCGTCCAGGTTGGTGGCGAAGCCGTGGAATTCCCCCCCCATGGACATGGGCACCGCGTCCTGCAGATGGGTCCGGCCCATCTTCAGCACCTTGGAGAACTCCTTCCCCTTGGCGCGAAAAGCGTCGCGCAGCAGGGCCAGGGCCTGGGAGTAGCTGCCGAGCCGGTTGATGAGGGCGATGCGGAAGGCCGTGGGGAAGGCATCGTTGGTGGACTGGGAGCAGTTCACGTGGTCGTGGGGGTCCACCCGCTGGTAGTCGCCCTTGGGGCGCCCGAGGTGTTCCAGGGCCAGGTTGGCGATGACCTCGTTGACGTTCATGTTGGTGCTGGTGCCGGCGCCGCCTTGGATCATGTCCGTGGGGAACTGGTCGAGGAACTCGCCGGCGATGATCCGGTCGCAGCCATGGACGATGGCGTCCGCCACGTCGGCCGGAAGCACGCCGAGTTCCATGTTGGCCAAGGCCGCCGCCTTCTTCACGTAGCCGAAGGCCTGGATGAAGAACGGCTCGGAGGAGACCGGCACGCCCGTGATGTGGAAATTCTCGATACCCCTCAGCGTCTGTACGCCGTAGTAGATGTTGTCGGGAATCTCCCGCTCTCCGATGAAATCCTTCTCGATACGGTTGCGCATGTGCGGGCTCCTGGTCATCCACTGCGGTTTAGGGCTCCATGGTTTTGCGAATGGTTCATGCAGGATTCGCGCCACCCTAACGTTTCATGCGGGGCCTGGGGATTTTGGACCGGGATGGTGCCTGCAGATCCGGGTCGCCGGCTTGCTCTCTTTCAATTTGAAAGGGCACTCGATCATTATGAATAAGATAATGACATCGTTTGAATTAATTTTTGGTTAAATATTGATATTAATGCATGTTGATGATTGGACTGACAATTGCAAATCTGGTTTGTATTAGAAATATTTAATTTATTTTTTGGGAGAAAGAAGATGCTGGAACCATTGGAACCCAAAGAGGTTTTCCATTTTTTTGAAGAACTTACCCGGATCCCGAGGGGTTCGGGCAACGAAAAGCAGGTGAGCGACTTCCTGGTGGATTTCGCCAGGCAGAGGAAGCTTGAAGCCTTCCAGGACAAAGCCCTGAACGTGATCATCCGGAAGCCTGGAACCGCGGGATATGAGCATTCGCCCGCCGTGATCATCCAGGGGCACATGGACATGGTCTGCGAGAAGGCCAAGGGGTCCAGGCACGATTTTTCCACGGATCCGCTGGTCCTGAAGATCGAGGGAGACTTCCTGCGGGCGGACGGCACCACCCTCGGCGGGGATGACGGCATCGCCGTGGCATGCGGCCTGGCCATCCTGGACAGCAAGGACATCCCCCACCCGCCGATCGAACTGCTCATCACCACCAGCGAAGAGACCGGCATGGACGGGGCCCATGCCCTCAAGGCCGACCATCTCACCGGGGAAACGCTGCTGAATGTCGATTCCGAGGAAGAAGGGGTGTTCTTCGTCAGCTGCGCGGGCGGAGTCAGTGTCGAGTGCGAATTCGCCACCCGATGGGAGCCGACTGTAGGCAACACGCTGCGCATCGAGGTCTCAGGCCTGAAGGGAGGGCATTCGGGGATCGAGATCATCCAGCAACGGGCGAACGGGATCAAGCTTCTGGGCCGAATCCTCGACGCAGCCCGGGCGGCGGGGGCGTTCGCCATCGTTTCGCTGTCGGGAGGCGCGAAATCCAATGCGATCCCCCGCGAAGCGCAGGTGACCATCACGGCGCAGGCGGAGGTGCTCATCCGGATCAAGGCCATCGTGGATGGCCTGTCCAAGGACCTGAAAAAGGAGTTCGCCAGCGCGGATCCGGACATCAGCGTGGTCATGGTCGCCGGCGACAAGACCGCGCGCCAGCTGGACCGCGCTTCCACGGACAGGCTCATCGACCTGCTCGTGGTCGCCCCCAACGGGGTCCAGTCCATGAGCAGGGACCTGGAGGGGCTCGTGGAAAGCAGCCTGAACCTCGGCGTGCTCGAGCAGTCGGGCGAGTCCATCAAGCTGATCGCCATGATCAGGAGCTGCGTCGATTCGATCCGGGAGAACCTTGCCCGCAGGGTGGAGATCCTGGCGGGCCTGGCCGGCGCCAAGAGCACAAGGACCGGCGCGTATCCCGCCTGGCAGTACCGGGCGGATTCCAGGATCCGGGAACTGTGCGCCGGCGTCTACCAGGACGTGTTCGGCAGCGCGCCCCGGATCAAGTCCATCCACGCAGGGCTTGAATGCGGCCTGCTCGGGGTGAAATTGCCGAAGACGGACATGATCAGCTTCGGCCCGAACCTCTACAACGTGCATACCCCCGAGGAGCACCTGAGCATCAAGTCGGTGGCCAACACGTGGAAATTCCTGACCGCGGTCCTTGCGAAATTGCAATAAGGGGAGACGACCATGAAAGCTGAGGTGGAGAAGTCCGGGCTGTCCAAGAACTCCTACGGCGGCTGCCAGGGGAGCGACTATGTGCCCTATGTTCCCACCACTGAGGTGATGCCCGAAATCACCGGGTATTCCATCATCCTGGGGATCCTGTTCGCGCTCCTGTTCGCCGCGGCCAATACCTACCTTGGCCTCAAGGTCGGCATGACCATCTCCGCGGGCATCCCCGGCGCGATCCTCGCCATCGGCCTCCTGAGGAACCTGTTCAAGCGGAACAACATCCTGGAAGCGAACGTGGTCGCGTCGCTGGCCGCCATGGGCGAGTCCATCGCGGGCGGCATCATCTTCGTGCTCCCCGCCCTGATCCTCCTGGGGTTCGGCCTGAGCATCCTGACGATCGTCATCGTGACGGTGATCGGCGGCCTCATGGGCGTCTTCTTCATCACCCCGGTGAGGCGGTATCTCATCGTGGAGGAACACGGCACGCTCATCTACCCTGAGTCGATGGCCGCCGCGGAGATCCTGGTGACGGGGACCGAAGGTGGAGGAGGATTCAGGACCATCATCATGGGCATGAGCGTCGGAGCCGCCTTCAAGCTGCTCGCCGGAGGATTTTCGGTCTGGAGCGAGGAAGCTTCCTACACCATCAAATCCTACGAAGGGACCATTGTCAGCGTCGATACGATCGCTTCGCTCATGGGTGTGGGCTTCATCGTCGGTACCAAGACCTCATCGCTGATGTTCGCCGGTTCCGTCGTCGCCTGGCTTGGGCTGATCCCTTTGCTGAAGCTGTTCGGTTCCGGAATGCCGACCCCGCTCTACCCTTCCAAGGTCCTGGTCGCGCAAATGGACGCGAACGCGATCTGGTCCAATTACATCAGGTATGTCGGCGCCGGTGCGGTCGCGGCCGGGGGTTTCATCTCGCTGATCCGGTCGCTTCCCACCCTCATCAGCAGTTTCAAGCAGGCTGCCGGAGGAATGGGCAAAGGCGCCGCCGGCAAGGTGACGCGGATGAACCATGAGGCACCGCTCACTTGGGTCATCGGGACGGCCGTATTGGGCTTCCTCCTGGTGTGGCTGGTGCCGGTCGTGGGCGGCGGCCTGATCGGCGGGATCATGGCCGTGGCGTTCAGCTTCTTCTTCGCGGTCGTATCCGGCCGGATGGTCGGCCTGATCGGCGCATCCAACAATCCCGTGTCGGGCATGACCATCGCGGCGCTGCTCATCGTCACTACCGTCCTGAAGCTCATGGGCAATACCGGCAGCCACGGCATGACCAGGGCGCTCATGATCGGCGGAGTCGCCTGCATCGCCATCGCCGTGGCGGGCGGTACGGCGCAGAGCCTCAAGACGACCTTCATCATCGGCGGCAATCCCCGGAACGTCCAGGCCGGCATGTTCATCGCCCTCGCGGTGGCGTCCATCGCCGCGGCGGGCACCTTGATGCTGATGAACAAGGCCTATGGAATCGGCAGCCAGGCCGTTCCCGCACCCCAGGCGACGCTCATGAAGATGATCGTGCAGGGCATCATGACCGCCCAGCTGCCGTGGACCCTGGTCGCCGTGGGTGTGGCGCTGGCTCTGTTCTGCTTCCTGGCGGATGTTCCGATCCTCGCCGTGGCCCTGGGCATCTACCTTCCCATCGGCCTGACCGCCGCGGTGTTCGCCGGCGGCATCATCAGGAACCTGGTCGAGCGTCAGGCGAAGAAGTCCTCCAACGAGGAGGCTGCCGATAAGGGCATCCTGCTTGCGTCGGGCATCGTGGCCGGAGATGCCCTGATGGGCATCGTGGTAGGGCTGTTCGCCGCCCTGCAGATCAACATCGCCTTCGGGGTCAAGGTGCTTCCGGCCATGGCCAAGAACAGCCTGCTGTCCCTGGTCATGTTCGTGCTGCTGGGCGTCTGGGTGTACCTGGTACTCCCTGCGAAAGGCGAGGACACAATGAACCCGCAGGATCACACCAAGGACAAATATAATTTCGTCCTCTACGTTCCTGAAATAAAGCACCACAGGTTCCGGGTGACGGAGGCGGGCAATGTCGTCCTGGAACTGGAGAGCAACCCGATCAAGAAGCTGATGGCCAGGCTGGTCAACCGAAAGGCCATTTCGGACATCCAACTGGACGAACTGTCCTCCTCGGCATGGCTCGGCATGGACGGAAACCGAAGCATCCTGGAGATCGCCCGCCTCCAGGGCGAGAAGACGGGAGACGACCTTGACGCGGCCGTGGCGCGGATCGTGAAGTTCATGAGGTATGTCGCCAAGAGGGGATGGATCAGGTTCAAGGAAGCGAGGCCGCTCTGATCAAAGGGTGCTCGGTGCGGGCGGCTCAGGTGGCCGCACCCGGTGCAAAGGAGTGCGCCTAAAAAGGCCAGCCATCACTCCCCTGCGCCTAGCGTGGAGATGGAAAGACTATTCCGTCATTATCCTTCTTCATCCCCGTCCATTCCCGTTCATCCCCGGCTTAAACTATCGCTAAAAGCTGCCGGGGCTCAGAAGCCTGTCAGAAATTTTGTGTGTGGGCCACTTCCTGCAGGAGCATGGAGCATGGCTATCACACCCGAAATCCTAAAAGAGCTGTTGAAGGGCTACGAAAAGCCCGAGGACCTGATGGGCCCGGAAGGGATTCTGAAGCAGCTCACCAAGGCGTTGGTAGAAACGGCAATGGATGCAGAGCTTACGAATCACCTTGGCTATGAGAAGGGCGATCGTGCCGGCAAAAAGGCAAGCAACCACCGCAACGGATCGTCCAAAAAGACTCTGATAGGAGAAGACGGCCCTGTGGAGATCGAGGTGCCACGGGATCGTGAAGGCACCTTTGAGCCTCAGATCATTCCGAAGGGTCAGCGGCGTTTCGATGGGTTTGACCAGAAGATCGTGGCCATGTACGCCCGGGGAATGACCGTACGGGAGATCCAGGCATTCCTGGAGGAGCAGTACGGAGCCGAGGTCTCGCCAGACCTGATCAGCGAAGTGACCAGTGCCGTCATGGAGGAGGTGAAGGCTTGGCAAGTCAGGCCCTTGGACAAGCTGTATCCGGTCCTGTTCCTGGACGCGCTGCGGGTAAAGATCCGGGACGAGGGCACCGTGATGAACAAGGCCATCTACTTGGCCCTTGCCATAAGGCGCGATGGCACCCGGGAGGTCCTGGGGCTGTGGATCGAGCAGACGGAGGGGGCGAAGTTCTGGCGCGGGGTCGTTACGGAGCTCCAGAGCCGCGGTGTAGAGACCATCCTGCTGGCGGTGGTGGACGGGCTGAAGGGCTTCCCTGAGGCGATCCAGGCGGTGTTCCCGCAGACAGAGATCCAGAACTGCATCGTCCACCTCCTTCGGAACAGCATGGAATACTGTAATTTCAAGGATCGGACACCGGTGGTCCACGAACTCAAGGGGATCTACAAGGCCATCAACGCCGAGGCGGCTATGCAGTGCCTGGATGCCTTCGAAGCCGGGCCTTTCGGGAAGAAATACCCGCCCATCGTCCGTCTCTGGCGCCGGGCCTGGGACCAGGTGATCCCATTCATGTCCTACCCGGAGCCAGTCCGGAAGCTGGTCTACACCACCAACGCGATCGAGAGTCTGAATGCCAGGCTGCGCAAGATCCTCAAGGCCAGGGGGCATTTCCCCAATGACCAGGCGGCCACGAAGCTGATCTACTTGGTGCTGAGGAACCAGACCAAGAACTGGCACAAGATAGTCCACGGCTGGAGGGAAGCCCTGAACCACTTCGCGATTCTCTACCCCCAGCACTTCGATCGGCCGCAGCCTTGAACCTGGAGATCAAGCCCCGATGAAACCCGCCCAAACACAAAATTTCTGATACTCCCGGGCTCAACCCTGAAGACGGTCCGGAGCGCCGACCCACTCCGGCAAAAGGAATTTCAGCCGGGGATGAGCGGGGATGAAAAGAGATGAAAATGAAAAAATGCCGACCTGGACCCATGGCCCACTCTCCGCCAGAAACTTAACACCACCCTTACATCGATGCGTTCGATGGCGCCTAGACTTGACCCAAGTCCAGGCGCCCCGGCATCCGTTCAGCCCGGCCGTTCGCCGCCGTGCTCCGGTCCGTCGCCGGGTCCGGGGCGCGGGCACTGCTTCAGGATCAGCCTCGCCCTCCGCTGGGTGGTGATGTACGCCCCGCACCAGTTCAGGAAGACCGCCACCCGGTTCTGGAATCCCACCAGTTCGAGGAGGTGGATGAACAGCCAGGCCAGCCAGGCCAGGGTGCCGCTGAAACGGAAGGGGCCCACCCGGGCCACGGCGTTGCCCCGCCCGATGGTGGCCATGCTGCCGCGGTCGCGGTACTCGAAGGGCTCCCGGCGCACTCCGGCCAGGGTGGCCAGGATGTTCCGGGCGGCCGCCCTGCCTTGCTGCACGGCCACCGGCGCCACCCCGGGCAGGGGTGTCCCGTCCCCGTGGGAGAAGGATGCCAGGTCGCCGATGACGAAGGCCTCCGGGTGCCCGGGCACGGAGAGGTCGCTGCCCACGATGACCCGGCCGGCCCGGTCCAGGGGAACCCCCAGGGTGCGCCCCAGGCGCGAGGCGGCGACCCCGGCGGCCCACAGCACGGTCCGGGCATGGATCCGTTCGCCCCCCAGGTCCACGCCGCCGGCGTCCACCCCCGCCACCGCCACGCCCACGCGCACTTCCACGCCCAGCCTGCGCAGGGCCGCCTCGGCTTTCCCGGAAAGGTCCTCGCCGAAGGCGGGGAGGATGCGCGGGCCGGCCTCCACCAGGATCACCCGGGCCCGCTCGGTCGAGATGTGGCGGAACTCCCGGGGCAGGGTCCTGGACGCGATCTCCTTGAGCGTGCCGGCCAGTTCCACGCCGGTGGCGCCGCCCCCCACCACCACGTAGGTGAGGAGCGCCCGGCGCTCCCCAGGATCCGGCTCGCGCTCCGCCTGTTCGAAGGTGAGCAGGAAGCGCCGGCGGATCTCGCAGGCATCCTCCAGGGATTTCAGGCCGGGCGCGTGCCGGGCCCAGGCGTCCCGGCCGAAATAGGAGTGGCTCGCGCCCGTGGCGAGCAGGAGGAAGTCGTAGCCGAGTTCAGCGCCATCCGCGAAGCGCACCTTCCGGGAATCCAGGTCCACGGCGCTCACCTCGGCCAGCAGCACCTCGGTGCGGGTCTGGCGTTTCAGGATCTGGCGGATGGGAGCGGCGATATCGGCCGGCGAAAGGGTCGCGGACGCCACCTGGTACAGCAGCGGCTGAAAGAGATGGTGGTTGCGCTGGTCCACCACCGTCAGCCGCACCGGAGCCCGGCCCAGGGCCTTGGCCGCCTGCAGGCCCCCGAAGCCCGCCCCCACCACGACCACGTGCGGCGCTGCCCGGGCTTTCGCTTCAATCGGCGCGGGCCGTTCGGTCATGGGACCGCAGAGGCTGGATCCAGGGCGCGGGCCACCAGGGCTTCCTGCTCCTGCCTGAAGACGCGGAGGGACCCCGGGGCCGGGCTGGCGAGCTCCCGCCGGCCGACATAGCGGATGGGATGCTGGAGGGGGCCCGCCCTGGCGTCCAGGAACTGCTCCCGCACGAAGCGCCAGGCCCCCATGTTGCGCGGTTCCTCCTGCACGAAGACCCGTTCCGCGTCGGGGGGGTAGGCGGCCAAAGCCTCTTCCAGCTCGGCCGCGGGGAACGGGTAGAGCTGCTCCAGCCTGAGGATGGCCACCTGGGAGCCCTCGCGCCCGGCCCTTGCCGCCAGCAGGTCATGGGCCACCTTGCCGTTCGCCAGGAGCACGCGGCGGACCGCGCCCCGGTCGCGCGCCGCGCTGAAGCGCCCGTCCTCGAGGACGGGCTTGAAGGACCCGTCCACCAGGTCCGCGATGGAGGAAACCACGTGCGGATTCCTCAGCAGGCTCTTCGGACTCATGACGACCAGGGGCTTGCGCACGGGATCCGTGGCCTGGCGGCGCAGGAGGTGATAATACTGGGCCGGGGTCGTGGGATTGGCGACCCGGAGGTTGTCCTCCGCGCAGAGGGTGAGGAAACGCTCCAGGCGGGCCGAAGAATGCTCCGGCCCCTGGCCTTCCTGCCCGTGGGGCAGGAGGAGCACCAGGCCGCTGGCCTGGTTCCACTTCTGCTGCGAGCCCGAAAGGAACTGGTCGATGATGATCTGGGCGCCGTTGGCGAAGTCGCCGAACTGGGCCTCCCACAGCACCAGGGTGGACGGGTCCGCGACGGAATAGCCGTATTCGAACCCCATCACGGCATTCTCGGAAAGAAGGCTGTCCAGCACCTCGAAAGGCGCCTGCCCGGGGGCGAGGGTGTTCAGGGGAATCCACTCGCGGCCCGTCCGATGATCCGCGAGGACCGCGTGCCGCTGGCTGAAGGTCCCCCGGCCCGAATCCTGGCCCGATAGCCGCACCGGGATGCCATCCAGCAGGCACATTCCGAAGGCCAGCAGCTCCGCGCCCGCCCAGTCCAGGCCGGGGGCCTCCTCCAGGTAGGCCGCCCTGCGCCGCATCAGGGGCTGGAGTTTCGGGTGGAGCTCGAAGTCCTCCGGCACGGTGGAGCATGCCCGGACGATGGCCGAAAGGCGGTCGAGCCGTTCGGAGGCGCCGGGCCCGGCCGCTTCCGGCCGGGTCGCCGGAAGGCCGCCTCCGGCGCCGATCGCCTCCGCGGCTTCCGGCGGCGGGACGGCCTTCTCCAGCCGCTCCCTGGCCGCGCTCCAGATCGCATCCCGCTCGCCGGGCGACAGGGATCCCTCCCGGAGCAGCTGGTCGCCGTAGATGTGGGCCACGGCCGGGTGCTCCTTGATCTTCTGGTACAGGATGGGCTGGGTATAGCTCGGCTCGTCGCCTTCGTTGTGCCCGTACCGGCGGTAGCAGACCAGGTCGATGACGACATCCCGGTGGAACCGCTGGCGGTATTCCACGGCGAGGTCCACCACCTGCGCGACCGCATCGGGGCTGTCGCCGTTCACATGGAAGACGGGCGCCTGGATGCCCTTGGCGGTGTCGGTGCAGTAGGGCGAGGAACGGGTTTCGCGCGGATTGGCCGTGAAGCCGATCTGGTTGTTCACCACCAGGTGGATGGTTCCGCCCGTGTGGTAGCCGTGGAGCTGGGACATGTTGAAGGTCTCGGCCACGACGCCCTGGCCCGCGAAGGCGGCGTCCCCGTGCAGGAGCACCGGCAGGACCCGGTCGTGGCCGATGTCGCCTTCCCGCCGCTGCCGGGCCAGCACCATGCCTTCCACGACCGGATCGACGGCTTCCAGGTGGCTCGGGTTGGGGGCCAAGGTCAGGCGGACGATCCGCCCGTCCCTGGACCGGTGGGTGCCTGCGGCGCCCAGGTGGTATTTGACGTCGCCGGAACCGTGGATGGAATCCGGATCCACCGCGTCCTCGAACTCGGCGAAGATCCTGGCCAGGGGTTTGCCGACGGTGCAGGCCAGCACGGTCAGGCGCCCCCGGTGGGACATGCCCAGGACCGCCTCCTCGACGCCCGTTCCGGAGGCTCGATCCAGCAGGCGGTCCAGGAGCGGGATCACCGCTTCGCCGCCCTCCAGGGAGAACCGCTTGTGGCCCACGTAACGGGTGTGCAGGGCCTTTTCGAACACCTCCGCCTCCACCAGCTTGGCGAGGATCTGGCGGCGGTCGTCCGAAGTGAGCGCGGCCCGGTTCCGGGTCGCTTCCATGCGGTCCATGAACCAGCGCTTCTGCTCAGGGTCCTGGATGTGCATGAACTCGGCGCCGATCTTGCCGCAATAGGTCTGGCGCAGGACCTCGAGGATCTGCCGGAGGGTGGCCTCCTCGGTCCCGCCCAGGCCGCTGGTGAAGAAGGTCCGGTCCAGGTCCCACAGCGTGTAGCCGAAGCTGGCCGGATCCAGTTCCTCATGGTCCCGGGCCACGCCGGAGAAGAGCGGGTCCAGGTCGGCCACCAGATGCCCGCGGACCCGGTAGAAGTTGATGAGGGTCAGGATTCGCGCCTGCTTTTCGTGCAGCGGGCCGCTCCGGCTGCCGAACGGCGGCGGGCTGCTGTCGCGCTCCCAGAGCAGGGGTCGGTGGGGCACCTTGAGGTCGGCGAAGACCCGCTGGTAGAAACCATCCGCGCCCAGGAGAAGGTCCTGGAGCGTGGCCAGGAAGGATCCCGATTCGGCGCCCTGGATGATCCGGTGGTCATAGGTGGCGGACACGTTCATCACATGGGCGATCCCCAATTCCGCCAGGGAGGCGTCGGGCATGGCCGACAGTTGCGCCGGATGCCCCATGGCTCCCGTGGCGATGATGGCGCCCTGGCCCTTCAGGAGGCGCGGGGTCGAGGCGGTGGTGCCCAGGGTCCCGGGGTTGGTGAGGGTTATGGAGGTCCCGAAGAAGGCATCAGGCTCGAGGGCGCCCGCCCTCGCCTTGACCACCAGGCTGTCGAAGGCGCCGAGGAAGGCATTGAAATCCAGGCTTCCGGCGGCCTTGATATTGGGGACCAGCAGGGACCGGGTGCCGTCCGCGCGCGCGACGTCCACCGCGATGCCCAGGTTGACCCCGGCCTTGTGGATCCGCACCGGGCGGCCCTCCATTTCAGCGTAGGCGTCGTTCAGCAGGGGATGCTTTTCCAGGGCGCGGACGATGGCCCAGGCCACGAGATGGGTCAGGGAGATCTTTCCGCGCCCCATGACCTCCTGGTGGCGGTTGAGGATGCGCCGGTTCTCCTCCATCACGTTCACGGGGATCACCCGGGACGATGTGGCGGCGGGGATCCCGAGGGAGGCTTCCATGTTGCGGGCGATGGCGGCGGCATGGCCGGTGATGGGGAGGGCCTCCTCCCCGGGGCGGAGCTCATGGGCCGGCGCCTTGGGGACGGGTGCAGCGGGGCCGGGCGCCGGTCCGGGCGGAACATCCCCCATGCCCTCGAAGAGCCTGCGCCAGCTTTCCTCCACCGAATCCGGGGCCTGGCGATACTGGACGAGCTTTTCGTAGGCATACCCCGCATTGGGTCCGAAGAACTCGGTCAGAGGAGCAAGGGACGAATCGGTCATGTCGACTCCACCCCGAGGGCGTTTTCGGGGAATGCCCGTTGAAGCCATGTTTCCGGAACCCGGTCACCGCAATGGGGTGCGGATGAAGGAGGACGGCTCTCCGGCACGGATGGGGTGGAGGATCCCCGTCCCGAGTGCAAGGGTCGCTCCGCCGGCCGGCCTCGTCCAGTCCTCTCTTGGCAACACTTCGGAGTCAGGGATGGGGCTCGTCGGCCGGTTCCTCCTGCTGCCCCTCCGCCCGTTTCCAGCCGGGGCCGGGGTTGAAGTCCTTCATCGCCAGGGCGAGGATCCAGGTCCGGCTGCCGAGGTCCTTTTCGTAGACCACGCCGGACGAGTCGACGATGAAGGTCATGACCCCCGATGACCGGTAGGCGGCCGGATAGGCCACGAAGGCAAAGCCCCAGGTCATGGCGCCGCCCGCCAGGTAGCTTCGGGCGCCGCCCGGGGCCGCGTGTCCCTGACGGGTCAGAATGCGGTAGTGGTATCCGAGGTAGGGTGTCGCGGCGCCGGCGGGCGTGCTGCCGCCTGCCCGGGCCTCGGCCCAGGCCACTAGGGGCCCGATGGGGCTCTGGGGTTCGCGGTCGGCGGTCTTCCAGTAGAGGCCGTTGTGCTGGTCCGCGTCGCTGAAGATGACCTGGGCGTAGCGGCCGTCATGGGTGGAGCGGTATTCCTTCTGCGCCGCCACCAGTTCCCGGCAGACGTGGATGGTCGAGGCTTCATTCCGGCCGATGCGCCGGAACAGGATTTCCTTCCGGCCCGCCTCGGTCTCGAAGTACCAGGAAGGTCCATTGCTCACGAGGGGGATGGGCGTGGGCCAGTTCCTCGCGCCGACATAGAGGGTGGTGGTCCCGTCCGGCTCTTTCACCAGCCGGTGCATTTCCTGGTAGCTTTCCACGAACTGGGCGCGGTCCCGGGCATCCTCGGTTTCGTCTCCGCTGGAGACCAATCGCCTGCCATCAGGCCCGAGGATGTCGACCAGCGCCTTTTCGTCGTTGTCCTTCGCCGCCTTGACCAGAGCGCTGCCCGCTTCCTCCGGGGAAGCGAAGGTCCTCTGGCCCTTCTGCTGGGCCAGGGCATGGGCCGGCAGGACCGCTGCCAGGAGGATGGCGAAGACGGTTGGCCTGGAAAGATCGGCCCAATGGCCTCTGCTGGAATTCCGCTGGGTGTGAGGCATCTGATCACGCTCCGTACTTGAATGTTTCCTGCACCTTGGAACCTGGAAGGACTTCATGGATTACGCCTGCCGCCGCCGTGTCCGGCCGGCCGGCCCATGCCGCCGCTGCGCGCGGGTGCCCTTCCCATGCTGGCGCTGCCTCGGGCGGAAAAGCCCCTGGCGTCCCCGCCGTGCTGGTATCCACTGAACGCGCTGGAGTGCACGCCGCTCTGGCCGCGGGCCTCGGCGAATCCCCGCGCAGCACGCGGATTGCCGTTGAACGGCCTGGCGGCGTTGCCGGGAGCGCGGCCGGATGGGCCGCGCCCCGCGCCGGCGCCGGGGCGGGCTCCGCCACGGTAGAACCTGCTGCGGTTGTAGAACGTGTTGCTCCGGGAATAATACCTGTTGTTGTTGTACATGACGCTCCGGTTCCGCCAATCGAAGCCCCAATGAGGGAACCCCCAGGAGAAGCCGCCGAAGAAACCGATGCCGAAGCCGATGCCGAACGAGAGGTTGGGGCCGCCGAACCAGATGCCGGGGTACTGGTACCAGCCCGGCCACGCCGCGACGGGCACGCCGTAATCCGCCCAGGGGTCATAGGCTGGGACATAGACCATGTCGGGGTTTTCCGGCTGGATGGTGATGGCCGGACCCTGGGTGGTCACGACCTGCTGGGGGGTGGTCCTGAGGCTGCCGGCCGTCTGCGCGCGCCGGCGCATCGCCTGCACCGCGTCCATCACGTCCTGGGGTTGGTTGTAGTAGGCGTCCCCGAGCGCCGAGGTCCAGGCGAGGTTCTTGTCCATGTTGCCGAGCACGGACGGGAAGGCGGTGAGGGCCTTGACGCTCGGGTCCCAGGGTTTCGGGTCCACCGCCGCGCCCAGGGCCGCTCCCTTCAGGTCAGGATGCGCCTGCACGAAGCGGTCGGCCTCGACCACCTGCTCGGGAAAGGTGGAAGCCGCGAGGATCTGCGCCACCAGGGGATCGGGATACAACGCGAGCGGCGCCACCGCCTGCTGCAACTGCACGGCGGATTCCGGCTGGTAGGCCGGCGCCGGGGCAGGATCCTGGGCCGGAGGGGCCTGGCCGAAGCAGCCGGCGGCCCCGAACGCCAATGCCAGGGAAACGAAGCTGCGCTTGACCCAGCGCGGCCTTGGGCGCCCTGCGGAGAAACCGGGAATGTCCATGTTCATGCACCTCGTAAGACGGTTCTTCATTTGGGTGGGAAATGCACATTTCGAGCCACACCCTCTCCAAGGACCCGTCGGCCCCGATCGCCTCAAAGGCAGAGTCAGCGCTGATGGGCCCATGGAGCGGGGTTGAAGCCCATCCTGGCGAAGCCGGAAACATCGCGGAGGGCTCGTCCCCCTGTTTCCCAGCGATGCCCGGGCCCGGCAAAATGATGGACCACCCAATCAATATGAGTAGATAACCCCTACCGGGGCGCTCGGTGCATCCAGGTCCGGAGTCACGAGGCGTCAAAGCGAGCAGTGCGCATGGGTTCCGCACGTCCTGGCGCACGCGGAACGGATCTGGCCGAAATGGATAAGTTATCACTCATTCTGAGGGCATGCCGGGTGCCGGGAATGTCCATGCTCAACCTTATTATTTAAATAATTTGGCTTACCGTATTGGCGCAATAACTGCTTTCTTGCGTGGACCGAGTGAATCCATGGAAGGGATAGGTCCGTAAAAGCCTCGGCCAGGCATTCCGGATGACGGGTCCGGCCGGGTTGCCCTGGTGTCCCCGATCCATCCCTTCCATCGGCCGAAGGCCCCGTTCGTCCATCGGCGTGGCTCAGCCTTGACGGAGCCCGCAGCATCCTGCCCACCGCCCTCATCCAGTCCGTGTCCCGTCAACCCGCAATAAGGAGCTAACTTGAACAGGTTTGGTCGTCACCCCAAAATCATGGCTTGGTCCATGGCTGTGCTGCTGGCAGCTTCTGCTGCCGGATGTCGAGGAAACCGGGACCCGATCCTGGGCGGGAATGGCAGCGCGGTCATGGACGCCCCCGGTCCCCAGGTGACCCTCACCATCCCGGCCACCACCCTCCCGGGGCCGACCGCAGGGTTGCCGACGAATTCGGCCATCACCGCGGCGTTCACCCAGAGCATGGACCCCGCCACGATCAACGGCACCAGCTTCAGGGTGACCGGTCCCGGCGGGGCGGCCGTGCCCGGCGGCGTGGCCTATGCCGACGGCATCGCGATCTTCACCCCCGCCGCGACGCTGGCGGCCACTACGACCTACACCGCCACCCTCACCATCGCCGCCACCAACGGGGTGGGCGCTCCCCTGGAGGGCGACCAGGCCCTTCCGCCCGACCCTTCCGACTACGTGTGGTCATTCACCACCGGTGCCGGGCCTGACCTGACCCGCCCACGGGTGACGCTCACGGTTCCGGCCACGACCCTTCCGGGTCCCACCACCGGGGTCGCCGTCAACGCGGCCGTCACCGCGACCTTCACCACGGACATGGACCCCGCGACGATCACCGCGGCCAGTTTCACCCTGACGACGCCTCTTCCCGGCGTGTCTCCCGGAGGCACCGTGGCCTACTCGGGCAGCGGCCGGACCGCCATCTTCAAGCCCTCGGCCGCACTGGCCGACAACACAACCTACACCGCCACCCTCACCACCGCCGCCACGGACCTCTCCGGCAACCAGCTGGCGGGCAACGCCGCGCCTCTGCCCGCGGCCAGCAACTATGTGTGGACCTTCACCACCGGGTCCTCCACCGCCACGGCCCCCGCCATCACCCGCACCTTCCCCGGCAACCTGGCCAACGGCGTGGCGCTGAACAGTTCCGTCGACGCCACCTTCAGCACAGCCATGGACCCGTCGACCCTTTCCACCGCCACGTTCAAGGTGCAGACCACCGGCCTGCCCCAGGGGCAGCCCATTCCCGGGCAGGTCACCTTCAACCCGGCGGCCATGGTCGCCACCTTCACTCCCTTCGCCAACCTCACGGCCAGCACCAGCTACACGGTGACCATCACCGGGGCCGCTGACCTGGCGGGCGACGCCCTGGCGGCCGGGCCGGTGGCAAACCCGTGGACCTTCACCACCGGCGCGATCCTCGCGCCCGGCTCCGTGAACCTCGGTTCCGCAAGCGCCATCGGGATCCTGTCGACCTCCGCCATCACCAGCACCGGACTCACCGTGATCAACGGCAACGTGGCGCTCCAGCCGGGCACCTCCATCACCGGGTTCCCTCCCGGCATCGTGAACGGCATCATCGACGTCAACGACGCGATCTCCGCCCAGGCCAAGCTGGACCTGCTGGCCGCCTACAACACCGCCGCGGCCCTTCCGCCGGGAACCACCATCGCCGGAGGCGCCGATCTGGGCGCGCTGTATCCGCTGGGGATGCCCCCGGGGACCTACACCTCCGGCAGCACGATGCTGGTCGCGACCTCCCTGGTCCTGGACGCCGGCGGCAACGCCAACGCCGTCTGGGTGTTCCAGATCGGCTCTGCACTGACCACGAACATCGGCGCCAACGTCTCCCTGGCCAACGGCGCCCAGGCCAAGAACGTGTTCTGGGCTTGCGCCCTGGATGCGACGGTAGGCGTGGGCACGGTCTTCAACGGCAACATCCTCGCCGGCCGCAATGTCACCGCAGCGACGGGCGCGACGATCGACGGCCGGATCCTGGCCGGCGCCACCACCGCGGGCACCGTCGCCCTGCAGGACACCACCGTCAACGTCCCCGCCCAAGTAGAACCCCATCCCCACCAGGAGAAAGTCATGAGATTCGGAACAAGTACAAGGCTGCTCGGCCTCACCGCGCTCGCGCTCATCGCCGGCCCCTTCGCCCGGGCCCAGGAAACCGGCTGGTACGCCGGTGCCGACATCGGCCGGTCCAAGGCCAGGATCGACGACGCCCGGATCAACAGCGCGGTGCTGGGGCAGGGGTTCGGCAGCACCTCCATCCAGGACAACGACCAGGACACCGGCTTCAAGGCCTTCGCCGGCTATGAGTTCAACCGCACCTTCAGCCTGGAGGGCGGCTATTTCAACATCGGGCAGTTCGGATACAAGGCGACCACCGTGCCGGCCGGAACCCTGAACGGCGATATCAAGGTCCAGGGCCTCAACCTGGACCCCGTGTTCAGTCTTCCCATCACGAACCGGTTCTCGGCGTTCGTCAGGGCCGGGGCCATCTACGCCCAGGCCAAGGATTCGTTCAGCGGCACCGGTTTCGTCCAGGTGCAGGATCCCAGCCCCAGCAAGAGCGCCCTCAGCTACAAGTTCGGCGGCGGCCTGCAGTACGACATCACCCGGACGGTGGGGATGCGGGTGGAGGCGGAACGCTACCGGATCAATGACGCCGTCGGCAACAAGGGCGACATCGATATGCTACTCGGTGGGCCTGGTGGCCCGGTTCGGCCGCCATGCGCCGGCCTCCGCCCCGGTGGCGGAGGCGTCCCCCGTCGTCCAGCCTCCTCCCGTCGCCGAGGAAGCCCCGGTGCTGGTGGTGGTGCCGGTCAAGGCAGCCACCCAGGAGGTACTGCACCATCCTCGATCTCGAGTTCACCATCGACACGGAGGACATCCGCAAGGAAGACAAGGAGAAGCTCGCCGTCCTCGGCACCTACCTCACCCGCTACCCCGACACCACGGCCATCATCGAAGGCCACAGCGACAACGTGGGGACGCGCGAACACAACATGAAGCTGTCCCAGAGCCGGGCGGACAACGTGGTGGACTACCTGGTCTCCGACCTGCACATCGACCGCGCCCGGCTGTCGGCGGTGGGCTACGCGGACACCCGGCCCATCGCCGACAACGCCACAGACGAAGGGAAACGCAGGAACCGCCGGGTCGATGCCATCGTCGCCTGCGTGACCGACGTGCAGGGGCTCAACGTGGCCTCCGCCCGGATGACCATGGCCCTCTACATCGATTTCGACCAGAACGAAGCCGCCATCAAGCCTGAATACGATGGCCAGCTGCGCAGGGTGGCGGACTTCATGAACGCCAATCCAGCTGTCACCGCCACGGTGGAAGGGCACACCGGCAACCTCCAGACGACCCCGGCCAAGGCCATGGCCATCTCCGTGCTCCGGGCCCGGAACGTGGTGGACTACCTGGCCGAAAAGCTGGGGATCAGCCGGGACCGGATGACCACCCGGGGATTCGGCGACAAGCGCCGCGTCGCCTACAACACCAGCGTCGAAGGCGAGCAGGAAAACCGCCGGGTCAACATCATCTTCACCTACCCGAACTGACCGGCAAGGTCTGCAGTTTGGATATTTCATCCCGTCCCAGCATTCCCTGCCGGTGGCTCCGGGATCGTTCGTCCGGGTCCCCGTCCTGGCGCCGCCCCAACTCGGGTCCCCCCGCCAGGCGCCGACCCACACTTTCGCTTCGGACTTTCCGTCCTCGCAAGCTGCGGGCGGAAAGTCCGAAGCGATTGCCGTCCTCTGAACGGCTAGACTCTGGTTTGGGTTATCTCAAAGGCCACTGTTGCCCGGGTGGACACCCAATGATCCCGCCTGTTCACGCGGTGCTATCTCGACCGATGTCTGAATCGCTGTATTGCCGGGTGAGAGCCGTCGAAATGACGCGGACCAGTGTTCAGTCGTTTGGAGGACGGCAAACGCTTCGGACTTTCCGCCCGCAGCTTGCGAGGACGGAAAGTCCGAAGCGAAAGTGTGGGTCGGCGCCTAGCCGGGGAACCCGAGTCGGGGCGGCGCCATGCCCGGGGACCCGAACGAACGATCCCGGAGCCACCGGCAGGGAATGCTGGGATGGGATGAGATTTCCAAACTGCAGGAAAGAGGGCCCTGATCCAGGGCCCTCTTCCCTTCCTGTCGCCATCTCCCGTTCAGTCTTTCTTTTCCCTGCAGTTGACCGGGGCCGGAACGAACTTGGAGAAACGGTGCGAGGCTGCGGCGGCGGTGGCGGCGGCTCCGATCCTGGCCAGGATGGTGCGCCAGATGCCGGTGCCCGCGCCGAAGCCGATGCCCAGGCCGAGAATGAACGTGAAGATGGACATGATGTCCTCCAGGAAAGGTGGCGCCAGCCGGCTCAGAAGGTGTAGGTGACGCCCAGGTTGAGCGCCGAGTACGTCATGTCGCTGAAGCTGTTGCTGGTGTAGCGGGCCTGCAGGCCCATGTGCCGGTCAAGGTCGTAGCCGGCGCCGATGTCGAAGCCCAGGCCGCTGTCGTTGCGGGAATAGCCCTGGAACGAGGTGTGGTAGTTCTGCTCGTTCAGGCCGGCGAGGGCGTACAGGCCCCTCTGGCGGCGCTCGAAGTGGTAGGTGTAGTCGGCGGCGAAGGCCAGGCCGTTCACGTTGACGCCCTGGTTCTGGCCGTAGAAGGTCAGGTCGGTCCGGGCCATCACCCCATGCCCGCCGGTGAAATCCCACCTCGCGTGGGCACCCACCTGCACGCCCGCGTCGGCGTTGTCGGAGAGGTCGCTGGTGGGCAGGGACAAGGCGCCCTGGACGCCGAACCGGACTTCCTGGGCGGACAAGGCAAGGGCGCTGCCTAGGATGAGGATCGTTAGGGTCTTATTCACTTTGGCTCCTGGGTGAGGGTGCTGGATCGGCGGGTTCGGGTCAGGGTGGTGATGACCTTCTTCTTCCGCCGGATATTCCATTGCACACCTTGGGCCATTTTTAAGTTATTGATTGTAGATAACATAAATATTCAAATGGCCACGGATGCATTCAAAATGATCGGGTGGCTCGTGCGTTTTGGAGAAGCCCGGAGCCTGGAAAAGGAGCGTCGCCCCTTGCCCGTTTTTTTTGTTTTTATCAATGCGCGTTTCCTTTGACGACTCATATTTGCGTTCACTGAGGGTGTCCCATGCTCAGAGGGTCCGACTACACCCGCGCGCTCGAGCATGCTCGCCGGCAAATCGAGCTGTTCAAGCAGTTGAGCGCCACCAACCCGACCTACAAGGGCCAGCTCAAGAGCACCCGGATCTCCCTGGCCTCCATGTCCCTCGTCCGCGAATCCGAGCTCGAGGGCATGGTCCTCGACCGGATCAACAACGAGGACCTGTTCGAATCGGTGCGGGTCGAGGGCATGCCCGAGATGGTCAATGACCGGAGGACCATGGACCGCCGGGAGGATGACCGCAGGATGGGCGACCGCAGGATGGGGGACCGGCGCGCTTCCAGCTGAACTACAACAGGTCCAGGTAGCGCACCGGCCCCGCCTCGCTCCCGCCTTCGGCGATCCAGGCGCAGGCGTCCGCCTGGGCCAGCCGGACCAGGTCGGCCGAGCCCCTGGAATCCAGGGGCTGGAGCCGGTCCCCCGCGCAGGATGCAGGGGTGCAGCAGGGGGCGGTCGCCGGGGTTGGCCACGGCGGCCTCCAGGTGGCCGGCCTTCCAGGGGTCCGGCGCCGGGACGCCCCCGCGCAGGCCGGCCATGGCCACCGGCAGGAACAGCAGGGCGTTGAGGTAGGAGGAGACCGGGTTGCCGGGCAGCCCCAGGACCACCCGCCGGCCCAGGATGGCCGCGAGCATCGGCTTGCCGGGCTTCAGGCGGATCCTGTGGAACAGCACCCGGGCGCCCATGGCCTCCAGGACCCTGGGCAGGTGGTCCTTTTCGCCGGCCGAGACGCCGCCGGAGGTGACCAGGATCTCCAGGTCGCCCAGGGTCGCCCAGGAAGGCCTGCAGCGCGCTCGGGGTCGTCGGGGATGGGCGGCAGCAGGCGCACCTCGGCGCCCAGGGCATGGGCCAGGGCGGCCAGCATGGGCCCGTTGGAGTCGCGGATCTGGTGCGGGGCGGGCCGGTCCACGATCTCGTCGCCGGTGGGGGCGATGCCCACCCGCACCCGCGCCAGGGGCTGCGCGGCCAGGCCCACCTGGGCCCGCAGCCCGGCCCGGGCGGCGTTGCGCGGGCGTTCCCGGCCGGCAGCAGCAGCGCCCCGGCCAGGGCCTGGTCGCCCCGGCGGCGGATGCATTGCCCGGCCGGGGGGGCTTCCAGGGGCACTCAGCCGGCCGTCCGTCCTCCTGCAGGTCCTCCACCGGCACCACCGTGTCGGCCCCCGCCGGGCAGGCAGGCCCCGGTCATGATCCGCACGCAGGTGCCCGGGCCCAGCCGGAACCGGTCCGGGCGGATCGCCCGCGTAGAGGGTGCCCAGCGACCGAGCGCGGCGCGGCGCCGTCGGCGCTGCGCATGGCGGCGCCGTCCATGGTGCTGCGGTCCAGGGCCGGATCGTCCCGGTCGGCCAGGACCGCGCTCGGTCGCCGGCGGGCGGGAAGGCGCCGGCGAGGCGCTGCAGGGCTTCTTCCAGGGGCAGGAGGGCGGCGGGCTCATGCCCCCAATGATAGTCCAAGTCCATCTGGCGCGATCCGGCCGCCTGCCGCACACTCGATGTATGACCGATGGCGGGAAGCATAAGGGAATGGTCCTCAAGGAGGGGGAGACATCGCCTCCGGTCCGGACCATTGCCTGACCCTGGAGGGCGCCTACCAGAAGGTGCGCGACCACCTTCCTGCAGCACCACCCCAACGGCGACGCGGCCCTGCTGGACAAGGCCTTCAAGGCTGGGCAAGGCCATGCACGCCAACCAGCGGCGCAAGAGCGGGGAGCCCTACTTCTTCCATCCCCTGGCCGTGGCCGAATCCCTGGCGGAGTGGCGGCTGGACGCGGTGAGCGTGGCCTGCGGCCTGCTCCACGACACCGTGGAGGACACCCTCATGACCAACGAGGAGGTCCGCCGCGCAGTTCGGCGAGGAGACCGCCGAGATCGTCGACGGCCTCACCAAGATGTCCAAGCTGGACTTCACCGACCGCACCCTGCTGAACGCCGAGAACGTGCGCAAGCTGCTGGTGGCCATGGGCAAGGACGTGCGGGTCCTGCTGGTGAAGCTGGCCGACCGGCTGCACAACATGCGCACCCTGGCCTCCATGCGCGAGGAGAAGCGCCGGCGCATCGCCCACGAGACCATGGAGCTCTACGCGCCCCTGGCCAACCGCCTGGGCATGGGCTCGGTGCGGGCCGAGCTGGAGGACCTGGCCTTCGCCAACCTCGAGCCGGAGCGCTACGCCGAGATGCGCCGGATCATCGACCTCAAGCGCAGGAAGAGCGCCCCCATGGTGGAGGAGATCAAGAAGACCCTGCAGTCGGCGCTCCGGGCCCAGGGCATCGACGCGGAGATCTACTTCCGGGTCAAGCACCTCTACGGCATCTGGAAGAAGATGGGCGTCCAGGAGAAGAGCCTGGAGGACATCCACGACTGGCTGGCCTACCGGATCATCTGCCCGGACCGGGCCTCCTGCTACACCGCGCTGGGCCTGGTGCACGCCCTCTACAAGCCGATCCCGGGGCGGTTCAAGGACTACATCAGCCTGCCCAAGGACAACGGCTACCAGAGCATCCACACCAGCGTGCTGATGCCTTCGGGCGAATCCTTCGAGGTGCAGTTCCGCACCCGGGAGATGAACGAGCACGCCGAGGCGGGCATCGCCGCCCACTGGACCTACAAGGACGGCCGGATCGCCAACAAGCAGGAGATCAACCAGACCTCGTTCCTGCGCCGCATGGTGGAGCTGCACCAGGAGTCCCGGGACAGCCGGGAGCTGGTGGCCAACCTCAAGGGCGAGCTGAGCTTCCAGCGGATCCAGGTGTTCACCCCGCAAGGGCGACCTGCGCTCCCTGCCGGAGAACGCCACCCCCATCGACTTCGCCTACTCCATCCACACCGAGGTGGGCCACCACTGCGTGGGCGCCAAGGTCAACGGGCGCATGGTGCCGCTGCGGCACATCCTGAAGAACGGCGACCGGGTGGAGGTGTTCACCCGGGCCGACCACAAGCCCAGCCGGGACTGGCTCTCCATCGTCACCTCGGCCGGCGCCAAGACCAAGATCCAGCTGTTCATCCGCGAGGAGGAGCGGGCCCACGCCATCGTCTCCGGCAAGGAGCGGCTGGAGCGGGAGGCCCGGGCGCTGGGCATCCGCCTGGATTCGCCCGAGGTGCACGCGGCCATGGAGACCCGGCTCAAGGAGCTGAAGCTGCCCACCTGGGACGCCTTCTACGCCTCGGTCGGGTTCAACCGCACCAGCCCGCGCCGCCTGCTGGACCCGCTGATCCCCGAGACCCACAAGGTGCAAGGAGGAGAAGGCGCCGGCGGTGGGCCACGACACCGTGCTGGTGGACGACAACGTGGGCATCCTCTACGTGCTGGCCAGCTGCTGCAAGCCGATCTGGGGCGACGAGATCGTCGGCTACACCACCCGCGGCCGGGGCATCTCCATCCACCGGGCCAACTGCCCGCACCTGAGCGCCTCGGCGCCCAATCCCGAGCGCCTGGTGAGCGTGGGCTGGGGCAAGTCCGGCAAGACCGTCTTCAACGCCGAGCTGGTGGTGAACACCGAGGACCGGCCCGGGCATGGTGGGCGCCATCTCCACCGCCGTGCAGCACGCCGGCTACAGCCTGCAGCGGTTCAGCGGCAGCACCACCGACGAGGGCGGCGGCATCTTCTACATGGCCCTGCGGGTGAAGGACCGCGACCAGCTGGTCGAGCTCATGAGCACCCTGCGCAAGCTGAAGGGCGTCTTCACGGTGGAACGGGTGAGGGGATCCTACTTTGGCAACATCCACTAGACCCGCTGGATCCCGGCCGGCCGGCGGGCCCGTCCCCTGGGCCCGGGTGGAGGCGAGCCTGCGCATCTGCCAGCGCTGGGAGCACCCGCACCTGCTGGCCCACCGGGTGGCCGAATCACCGCGCCGGGCCGCGGTGGCGGTGCTGCTCTGGGGCGGGCCGGACGGCGCGCGGGAGGTGGTGCTGGTGCAGCGCGGCGCAGAGCGCGCCCCAGCACGGCGGCGAGCTGGCCTTCCCCGGCGGCATGGCGGAGCCGTTCGACCGGGACCTGCCCGCCACCGCCCGGCGCGAGCTGGCGGAGGAGCTGGGGGTCACCGGCGACCTCTGGGAGCTGGGCTGCTTCCCCGACGGGGTGGCCAAGGCGCGCACCCGCTTCACCCCGGTATTCCTGCGCTGGGAGGCGCCGGAACCGCGCTTCCAGCTCGGCTCGGAGATCCAGGACGTGCTGCTGCTGCCCCTGGACGGGCTCCTGGCGGCACCATGGAGCATCCAGAACCTGGAGCTGCGGGGGACGGTCCTGGGGATCCCGCGGCTGGAACTGCCCACGGCGCCCCTGTGGGGGGCCACCGCGCTGGTGCTGAAGACCTGGCTCGATCTGCTGGGATCCGTGCGAATTGAATGACAGGCTGATACGCTTTCCGGAGGGTCCCCTCCGGCTCCCCCCCTTCCTGATAGGCGCCATCCGTGAAATTCATCAGCAGCCATGTCATCCAGTTCTTCCTGATGGGCTCGGGCATCTCCCTGATCCTCGGCCTGCTCACCCCCACCACCCGGCCGGACCGGACCCGCAACAGCATCATCAAGTACGCCGCGGGGCTGCTCGGCATCGGCCTGATCCTCGCCTGGGTGATGTACATCCTGCCCCGGAACCCGGTGCGGTTCTGAGCGGATGAGCGGGGACGGGAGGTCGCTCAAGGAGATGAGCATCTCCGCCGTCGACCGCCTGGATGGCCTCGGCGCGCGGCTCGGGCGCGCCTTCCCTGGACTGGGGCGGGCCGGGGCCTTCGTCCTCCAGGTCCTGCGCAAGTACCACCAGGACGACTGCTTCACCTACGCCGCCAGCATCAGCTTCTTCCTGACCATCTCGCTGATCCCCCTGACCACGCTGTTCTTCAAGCTGCTGGTGGCTGATGCTGGGCAGCGGCGCCTACAGCTCCGGGCCTGCAGCGCGCCATCTTCGAGCTGTACCCCTACCTGCCCAGGGGCTTCATCGCCGACATCATCAAGAACTCCCGGCAGATCGGCGGGATCGGATCGAGCTGGGTGGTGCTCCTGGTCGGCGCCCACTGGGGCGTGAACCAGCTGGACCGCTCGCTTTCGCACATCTTCGGCCTGCGCATCAAGGTGCACCGGCAGACCCGCAGGTATCCGCTGCTGCGCCGCCTGGCCGTGGTGGTGGGGATCCTGATGGGCCTGGTCACCCTGCTGGCGGTGCTGTTCAACTGGGCCCTGCTGTCCCGGACGCCCATGGCCAGCATGCGGGTGGTGCACCTGCTGCCGCCGGTCATCGGCCTGGCCCTGGTCACCCTGGTGCTGCAGCACCTGCCCAGGCGCCACGTGCGCTTCCGCCACGCCTTCCTGGGCGCGGTGGTGTGCTCGCTGCTCTGGGGCGTGGCCAAGATCGGCTTCGGCTACTACCTGAAGCACACCCCCACCTGGGGCATCCTGTACGGCTCCCTGGGCAGCGCCATGGCGGCGCTGGTCTTCCTCTACTACAGCTGCGCCATCTTCATGCTGGGGGCGGAAGTGACGGCGGCCTTCTATCGACCCACCGGCACCGGCGCGTTCCCGACCATCAAGCCCTGACATGGAGTCTAGATCAGGTCGAACAGGGAAGGCTGCAGCACCTGGGCGGGATCGGCCAGGGGCGGGAAGGACCGCGCCGGCGCCCAGGGCAGGCCCGGCAGGAAGGGCCCCGGGGGCGCCAGGTCCGGCGGCAGCCAGCGGATGGCGGGCACGTGCTCCAGCCCCGCCAGGAACGCAGCCACGGCCCCTTCCATGGGCACGCCGGGCACGCGCAGCGGGACGGCCGGGATTTCGCCCAGCGCGCCGGCCATGGGCGCGGGGAAGGCGCAGCGGGACTCCAGCGGGCTCGGCTCGCGCGGGTCCGCCCCCAGCCCCGGGGTGAAGCAGGGCGGAGCCGGCGGCAGGGGCAGGGCGTTGCGCCAGGGCAGGCCCTCCCACATGGCCTGCTGGCCCAGCCGCTGGGCCGCCGCCAGGTCGCCGGAGGCGGCGAGGTGGATCGGACAGCGCAGGGCCCCCTCCAGGTGCCGGGCCAGGTCCCCGGCCCGGGCCGCCGCCCGGTCCCATGAACCGCCGGCCAGCTGGAACTCCCGGCCGCCCAGGAAGGCCACCCGCCATCCGGTGCGCCGGCGCTGGAAGGGGAAGCGCGCCGGCCAGGCCTCCGCGCCGATGCGCAGGCTGAGGCCCTGCTCCGCCTGGCCCTGGAGTTCGGCCAGCACCGCGGCCAGTTCGGCCGGATCCAGGTGCTCCAGGGCGCCCAGGGGCAGCAGCGCCTCGCCCCAGAGAAAGCCCGCGCCCACCTCGAGGCCGTCCCGGCCGGCGGCGCCCAGGCCCGGCACGGACCACCGGTCCCGGCCTCCGGCACCCAGCCCAGCCAGCCCTGGCGCCAGGCCAGGCCCAGGGCGCCGGTGGGCGGCCCGGGGGCGTGGTGCCAGACGGCGGCGGGTTCCAGGAGCAGGGCCCCGAACGCCTGGTCGCGCACGTGCAGGGTGAGCCCGGGCGGGTGGCCCAGTCCTTTCAGGAAGCCGGCCCGCACGTCCGGGGCCAGCTCGGCGATCCACGCCGGGGGCGCGTCCCAGAGCAGGGCGAGGCCGCCGGGCATGATCCGGGCCAGGTCCGCCAGGGTGCGCAGCGCCTCCCAGGGCGCCGCGGGGATCGACACGCCCGCGTCCAGTTGGCGCGCCCCCAGCCAGCCGGCGAAGGGCGCGTCGGTCCCGCAGCGCACCAGGAAGCCGCGTGCCTTCCTGGAGCTTCATGGCGCCCCCGGAGCGAAGCAGGGCCGGCCGAAGCCTCCGGGCCGCACCGGGCGGCTCCCAGCGTTCGCGCAGGAAGCGCGCCGCCGCCGCCGCCGCGTCCGGCCCGGGCAGCCCGCGCAGGCGCCAGGCCAGCCAGGCCGAGGCCAGGGTGCAGCCGGTGCCGCGGCGCTCCCCGGGCAGGCGCGGCGAGCGCCCCAGGCTCAGCACCGAGCCCGGGGTGATCCAGAAGTCCTCCACCTCCGGGTCCGGGCCGTGGCCGCCCTTGAGCCACACCGCCTGCGCGCCCAGGTCCAGGAAGGGCCGGGCCAGGTCCGCATGGCCGGAGCCGGCGCCGGCGAGCGCCGCGGCCTCCGGCAGGTTGGGGCACACCACCCAGCCGCCGGCGCCCAGCAGCGCCCCGGCCATGGCGCGCAGCCGCGCCGCCGAGTGCAGGCCCACCCCCGCGGTGGGGGCCTGGACCGGGTCCCAGATGCGCACGGCCGGCGCCAGCGCGGCCACCCGGGCCGACAGGGCCGCGAAGGTGCGCTCGTCCAGGTCGCACAGTCCCAGCTTGACGCCCCAGGCGGCCCGCCAGGTGCGGAGCCAGGGCCTCCAGGGCGGGCAGGGGATCCGCGGGGGGACGGATGCTTTCGCAGGCCAGGCCGTTCTGCACGGTGTCCGCGGTGCACACTGCCATCGGGTGGACCCCGAGCGCCGCCAGGGTCATGACGTCGCGCAGCAGCCCCGCCCCCCCGGACGGGTCCATGCCGCCGAGGCAGAGGGCCACGGGAACGGACCCCTGGGATGCCGGAGCGCCCGCGGCCAAGGTCAAACCTTGCGGCGCGGGTCGATGATCTCCACGATCCGCAGGCCCAGGGAATCCTCCAGCACCGTCACCTCGCCGCGCATCACCGCCCGGCCCTTGCAGAGCACGTCCATGGGCTCGCCGGCGCTCTTCTTGAGCTCCACCAGGGAGCCCACGTCCAGGTCGAGCAGGTCGCGGATGGTCATGGTGGCGCTGCCCAGCTGGATCTCCAGCCTGAAGCGGTTGTCGATGAACGGCATGAAATCCGCGATCACCGATTCGAAGGTGAGCACGCGGTCAGTGTCCAGGCGGTCGGTTCGCTTCGCCATCAGAGGCCTTCCCCGGGGTGGGCCGTCCGTCAAGGAACGGACGCATACGATCCTATCGGCAACAGCCGTGCCAAATGCAAGGAGTTATTGCTGGATGGCCCAATCCACGACCAGGACGTCCCGGATGGGGGGCTTGAGCGGCTTGCCGGTCTTCTTCGCCTTCTCCAGGGCCTCCTTGGAGCGGTGGTTGGCGAACTTCTCGTTGAGCTTGTCCTTGATCTCCTGGCGGATCGATTCGCGGGTCTCCACGTCGGAGGCCACGTCCACCGACTTTCCGGAGAGCGCCTCCAGGACGATGGCGCGGATCATCGCTGTTCTCCGGGGTGGGCTTGTCGCTGGTGGCGAGCCTTGCCCAGGTCCGGGTCGCGGAACAGGATGTGGATGTCGCACTTGAGGAAGGCGTTCTTGTGCTGCGAATCCAGGTTCACGATCAGCCGGGTCAGCTGCAGCACCGCCGGGCCCGCGGCCCCTTCCGCCGCCGCCCGAGGCGGGTTCGTCCTCGTCGTCGTCGTCCTGGGGCGCGGGCTGGGCGGCCGCAGCCTGAGCCGCGGCCGCGGCCTTGGCCGCCTTGTGCCTGGCCCACCACCGGTAGCCGAAGAACCCGCCGCCGCCGAGAAGGCAAAGGGCAACCAGGGCAACCACCGCCATCAGGATCTTCTTCTTCAAGGCAACGCCTCCCTGGAATTGATGTGGATCGTTCGGATCGACATCATCCATCCTATCGGAAGGCGCGCGGAGGCGACAGCCGCCTGAATGGGCGGCGGAGGGTGGAATCGAGGGCCGCCGGTATTTTCGGGAGAGAAATAGGGCTGAGGGAAGCCGCCCAGGTCGTTTCCGGTTTCCCGCCCAAGCAACAATTAATTATTTCATTTCGGTCGGAGGCTCGGAGGCTCGGAGGGTCGGTAAACGGCGGGCGGCCCGCTGTTGCGGGCCGCCCGGGGGAAGGCCGTCTTGCAGGGAGAGCTACTTCTTCTTCTTGCCGCCCTTGCCGTTGACGTCGTCAGCCAGCTTCTTGCCGGGCTTGAACTTGGCGACCTTCTTGGCGGCGATCTTGATCTTCGACCCGTCGCGGGGGTTGCGGCCCGTGCGGGGTCCGCGGGTGGCGACGGAGAACGTCCCGAAGCCGACCAGGGTCACCTTGTCGCCGGCGCGCAGGGCGGCGGAGATGCTGGCGATCGTGGTATCCAGGGCCGCGGCGGCCTTGGACTTGTTGATGTCAGACTTCTCAGCGATGGCGCTGATCAGTTCGGCTTTGTTCATGGAAACCTCCGAAAAGGGGAATTGTATCCCCGGTGGAATGAAAACGGTGGGTGGTGATTTGGGGACTCCCACCGACACTCGGTTTTCAAGAGATTATTACTCCGAAACCCTTATGGATTCTAGACTTCAACTTAACTACCTGCAGGTTAGGCCTGGGATCTATAGCCGTCAAGGCTTTCCGATATTTTTTTTTTGGAGAATGGCTGCCCTCGCACTTTTAGCCCGGCCGCCGGCCTCCGGATCGGCTCCCCATCACCCCTCGCGTCCCGTGGAAATGTTGAAACGACTGTCCCATATTGGTTTCAGCCAGGGCCGCGGGCGGAAAGCCCAGTGGAACCGGCCATCGGGCCCGCGGCCCCCCTCCAGGACGGGCGGGGGCGTAGAATGGACGCATGGCGATCCCCTACTTCCTGCGCGTGGCCTACGTCGGCACCGGTTTCTACGGCTGGCAGATCCAGACCAGCCTGCGCAGCGTCCAGCGGGACCTGTGGCAGGCGCTTCGGGCCTTCGACCCGGAGGCCCCCATGCCCGCCGGCACCGGCCGCACCGACGCCGGCGTGCACGCCCGCGCGCAGGGCGTGCTGGTGCTGATGGCCCGGGCGTGGGATCCCTACCGCCTGCTGGCCGCGATCAACGCGCACCTGCCGTGGGATGCGCGGGTGATGGCGGCGCAGCCGGCGCCCGAAGGCTTCTTCCCCCGGGCCCACGCCGTGGCCAAGCGCTACGTCTACCGGATCCAGGAGGGTCCCGCCGCGGACCCGTTCCAGCACCTGCGGCGCTGGCACGTGCCCGGGGCCGAGCCGCTGGACCGGGCCGCCATGGCCGAGGCGGCGGCGCACCTGGTGGGCGAGCCACGACTTCTCCAGCTTCCGGCACAGCGAATGCGCGGCCCTGTCGCCGCACCGCAAGGTCTACCGGATCGGGCTGGAGGAGGACGGAGCCGCGCTGGACCTGGTGTTCGAAGGCAACCGCTTCCTCATGCACATGGTGCGGATCATGTCCGGCACGCTGGTGGAGGTCGGCAAGGGGCGCATCCGCGCCGCCGACCTGCCCGGCATCCTCGCCGCCCGGGACCGGCGCCGGGCGGGCATCACTGCGCCGCCGCACGGCCTGTGCCTGGAGCGGGTCTGGTACCAGCGCCGCTGGGGCATCGGCGAACCCTCCCCCTGGCCGGAGGATCCGGAATAAGCTAGGAGCATGCGCATCGCCCTGCTCCAGCTCAACTCCCACATCGCCGACCCCGAAGCCAACGGCAGGGCCATCGAGGCCGCCTACGGAGAGGCGCTCGGCCTGGGCGCGGAACTGGTGATCACGCCGGAACTGGCGGTGGTGGGCTACCTGGCCGAGGACCGCCTGTGGGAGGGGGCGCTGCGCCGCCGGGTCTGCGCCGAGGCCGCGCGCCTGTGCGCCCTCAGCGGCCCGGTCCCCCTGGTGCTGGGCACCTGCAGCCCGGCGCCCTCGGGCCGGCTGTGGAACGAGCTCCAGTGGTGCGAGAACGGCGCCGTGCGGGCCGTCACGCACAAGCGCATCCTGCCGATGTACGACGTGTTCGACGAAAGCCGGTACTTCGAGGCCGACCCGGCGGAGCAGCCGCTGGTGGCGTTCCGGGGCGAGCGGATCGGCCTTTCCATCTGCGAGGACCTCTGGGCCAACCCCGACTTCTGCCCGGGGCCCATCCGCTACCCCTTCGACCCCATCGCCGAGCTGGCGGCCCGGGGCGTGACCCTGATCCTCAACGCCTCCGCCAGCCCCGGCCACCTGGGCAGCTTCCTGCCGCCCGGGCGCAGCGCCCCCTGGGCCGCCCCCAGCAAGCTCGCCCTGCGCCGGCGCCTGCTCCAGGGCCACACGGCCCTGCACGGCATCCCCATCGCCTTCGCCGCCCGGGTGGGTTCGGAGAGCTGGCTCACCTTCGACGGCGGTTCCGGCCTGGCCCATCCCGACGGCACCTGGCAGCGGGACGCGTTCTTCCAGGACGGCGTGGTGCTGGTGGAGACCCGGGGCGGCGGCGCCCCCTGGCCGGAGGAGCCCGCCGAGCCCTTCTGGCTGCGCAAGGCCCTCGGCATGGGCCTGCGGGAGAACCTCGGCAAGCAGGGCCTGGAGGCCGTGGTGGTGGGCCTTTCGGGCGGCATCGACAGCTCGGTGGTGGCCGCCATGGCGGCCGAGAACCTGGGCCCCGGGCGGGTCCTGGGCATCGCCCTGCCCACCCGCTACACCAGCGCGGAGAGCCTCGCCCTGGCCCGGGAGCAGGCCGGGGTGCTGGGCATCCGCTTCCTCCAGCTGGACGCCGAGCTGCCCTTCGCCGGCGCCGTCCAGGCCCTGGAAGCGGCCTTCCCGGAGCGGGCCTTCGGCCTCACCGACGAGAACTTCCAGAGCCGCTGCCGGGGCATGATGCTCATGGCCGCCACCTCCGAGCCCGCCGTGCACCGGATGCTCGGAAGCAGCCGGGTCGCCGTGCTGAACACCGGCAACAAGAGCGAAGCCGCCACCGGCTACTTCACCCTGTATGGCGACGGCATCGGCGCCTTCGGCATCCTGGGCGACTGCCTCAAGGCCCGGGTGTTCGCCCTGGCCCGGGAACTGGGCCCGGCCATCCCCAAGGGCATCCTGGAGCGCCGGCCCACCGCGGAATTGCGCCCCGACCAGACCGACGAGGCCAGCCTGATGCCCTATGCCCAGCTGGACGCCGTCCTCGGCACCCTGCTGGAGGCGCGGCGCGAGGAGGAGACCCTGCACGACGACCTCGCCTGCGTGCTGGAAGGCCAGGCCCTGGCCCAGGCCCGGGCCGCCCTGCCGCGCATCTTCAACCTGCTGCGCAACTCCGAATTCAAGCGGCGGCAGCTGCCGTTCTCGCTCAAGGTGAGCCCCTGGGCGTTCGGGCGGGGCAGGCGGATCCCGTTGACGGGGCTGTGAGCCCGGTTCGGCCCAGGACCATGCGCGCGTTGGAGCACAAGATCCCTCCCCCGGTCGTCGCAATGCTCCTCGGGGCGGCGATGTGGGCGGCGGCCCGGAACGCCGCGGCCCTGCCGGTCAACGCCGGACTGCGCATCGGGATCGCGAGGGTCCTGGCCATCCTTGGCATCGCCGCCGCCGTGCTGGGCGAGCTGGCCTTTCTGAAAGCCAGGACGACCACCAATCCCATGAAACCCGAGAGGGCTTCCTCGCTGGTCACGGGCGGGGTATATCGTTACACCCGCAATCCCATGTATCTGGGCCTGAGTGCCGTGCTCCTGGGTTGGGCCGCATACCTGGCGGTTCCGTGGGCGATCCTTGGCCCCCTCCTGTTCATCGGCTTCATCACGCGGTTCCAGATCATCCCCGAAGAGCGGGAACTGAGGTCAAAGTTTGGTGCCGAGTACGCTGAATACCAGCGACGGGTCCACCGGTGGTTTTGATCCCGCCAAGGTCACGCTCCGCAGTTACAACCGGCGTCCGAGCCATTCGCGCATGGCGCCACTTCCCGCGGCGGTGACCCGGCCAGCAGGCTCGCCGATCCCAAGAAGCCCGCTGCAGCCCCAAGCAAAATGAAGAAGTGAAGTGCGTGGGGGGCCGTTCTCATGCCCCACGGTGATGGTGGAGGTATTCCGCAGCGGCCATTTGAAGCAAGGCATTGAGGGAAAGCCCCTGGGCTTTAGCTTGTGCCTGAAGACTCTCAAGCAGATGCACAGGCAGCCTGATTGCCTTCACCACGGTCTCGGCTGGTTCCTCACCATTCTTGGGCCTTCCACGCTGAATCCGAATGCGTGGCCCAAGGGGTTCCTCCCCGGCAAAGGCTCGCTCCGCCCATCGAGCGTCTTCCAGTTGACGCGCCTTGACGACTTCCAAAGGTTCGCCGGGGCCACTCTCGGCAAGGAACGCTTCCCTGGTCATGGTTCGCGGTGGGGTCTTCTTCCTGGTCGTCATGGCCTGTTCCTCCGTTTCCAACTCATCCAGTGGGCGGTCACAACCCTATACCCATCCGGGAACAAACGCGCCAATCCGGCTACCAGAGTTCCTGATAAAATTGAGCATGCTGAAAATAACCCAGGAGGCGCTGGAATTCATCCGTGTGAAGCGGGAGCCCATCTTCCTGGAGGTTCCGAAGGTGGTGAGCGCGTGCTGCTTCAGCCTCCGGGAATGTCCGATGGTGCGCTTTGGCGTGCCGCGCGACGGAGCGAAATATGAGGAAAGGACCCTCCAGGATGTGCTGGTGCGGGTGCCCCGCGGCTTTTCCGACGACACCTTGTTGACCATCGGAGTCAGCCGATTCCTTGGCTACAAGCGCCTGGTGGTCGAAGGATGGCGCCTGATCTGAACAAGGCGGTGGGGTGATGAAGGACAGAATTGGACCCAAGGCCTTTCGCTGGATGTTGAACTTCTGGCCCTGCTACCGCGGCACGGGTGGCTGGGTGACCTTTATTGCCGATGATTGGCGGGAAATGCGGGTGAGGCTGCCACTCGGCTGGTTGACCCGCAACTACGTCGGCACCCTCTTCGGCGGGAGCCTCTTTGGTGCCGTGGACCCCATGTACATGATCATGCTCATCCACCTGCTTGGGCCCGATTACGTGGTGTGGGACAAGGCGGCAACCATCCGTTTCATCAAACCAGGCAGAGGCACCGTCTACGCAACCTTCCAGGTCGAGGATGCCGAACTCGCCGATATTCATGCTCTCCTGCTCAGCCAATCCAAGATCGAACGCAGCTATACGATTCCTCTGGCGGACGCCACCGGGGTGATTTGCGCGGAAGTCGTCAAAACCATTCAAATCCGCAAAAAATCCAACCGGCCGCCATCCTGACGCCACAAGCCGTCCAGCTACCCGTTCCTGGTCACGATATGAGTGGGAAGACCGTTGATGCTCAGCTGGTTCTTCTCCTCCCAGTAGCGCTTCAGGCCGTCTTCTCCCTTCCGGGCGGCCCAGTCCTTGAGCATTTCCCGGTCCCCGGCGGGCGAGAAGCAGGGGACCGCCATGCCGCAGGAGGTCTGCACCAGGTCCAGGGTCAGGTCGAACAGCTGGCGCGCGCCGGGCAGCGGCTTGAACAGCGGGTACAGTTCATTCCATTCGCGATCCTTGCGGTGGATGACCTTTGCCGCGCCATACAGCCGCAGGATCATCGGCGGGCCCTCGAAGGCGCAGAACATCAGGGTCATGCGGGGGTTCTGCTGGATATGGGCGGAGGTCTCATTGCCGCTGCCGGTGAGGTTCAGCCAGGCGATCCGGGTGCTGTCCAGGATGACCAGGGAATCCATGCCCTTCGGCGAAACATTCACCCGGCTGTCGGCCGTGGCGGTGCCGACGAAGAACAGCCTCTGCTGGCCGATGAACCTGATGTGCGCTTCGGATAGCTGGAAAAATTTTTGGCTCAAGGGACGCTCCAGGCTGCCTGGGTGGCTGACCAGTATAGGGGCACGGCCTGGAGCGGAGCCATTCCGCCTTCCGCGGATTGACGCCAGGCGATCGATGGCCTTGCCGTTCCGGCCTCGGGTGCCACAATGGCGTTGATGGGAAATGTGCCGGAGGAAATTCGACTTCGCTACCTCTACCGCAGGATCGTTCTGCGCGGAGGGGTCCGGTTGCCCTTGGAAGCCGCGAAACGGCTGGTTGGACCCGACTGCGCCTTCCACTTGTATGCCAGTGTGAACGATCAGAACGAGGCGACGTCGACCTGCGAGCCACCGGCCCCTGAAGTTCCTAGCTGAGCACGGCCTTGAGCTTGGACAGGTCCTCGGGCGTGTAGTAGGTGCAGCAGCCCTTCCTGGACGCGGGCACCAGGCTCAGCTCAGTGATGGCCTTCTTGACCTTGGCGTCGGAGACGCCTAGCTGCTTGGCCATGGTGGCTGCGGTGAACAGGGTCGGGGTTTCGGTGGGCATGATGCCTCCTTGGGGGATGGTGGGATGGGGGGCTACAGGGTCTGGGTGGCGGAGTCGATGGTGACGGCCAGCGTCGCCCGGGCCCAGGCGAACCTCGCCTTCAGGGCATCGAAATCGGGGCCCGAGGTGATGAAGGATGCCGTGCCCTTGATCAGGAATCCGGTGCCGGGGCCATGCTGGCCGGGGACCTTGATGCTGCCCAGGGTGATCAGCACCTTGGGGTCGAAGGCGATGTTGGCCTCGGTCCGCTGCATGTACCCGGCCGGGATCAGCAGCCTGCCGTCCTCCGACACGCGAATGTAGCTGTTCCATGTGTTAACCATATGCTGACCTTCAGGGCCGAGGGTGGCGATCGCCACCACCCCGTCGTGCTTCAGGACTTCCAGCAGCGTTTCCGGTATTTCCATGTCGTTCTCCTAGGATGGTTGTTTCGACGCGGCTGGACGGCCAACCCGCGCTTCGCTGCGGCCGGCCTTGCGCTGCCGGAACCAGGTGCCCGTGTCCTTCAGGAAGGACTTGGGCGCTTTGTCGACGTACTCCCCGGCCAGGTCCGCCAACGTCCTGGACCCCAGGAACGCGTGCAGGGCCTGCTCCGCCTCGATCATGAATGCGTGGATGCGGCACCGCCCGGAGGTGGCCCACTCGGGCGGCTCGGGGCCGTACAGGGCGCACTGGCGTCGGATCTCGTCGCAGGCGAACAGGGTCCGGTCCGGATCCACCGCTGCGAGCACGTCCATCACCCGGATCCGTTCCGCCGGGACGGCCAGGACAAAGCCGCCGGAGATGCCCTCAAGCCCCCGGACCAGCCCGGCCCGCTTCATCCGGGTGAACAGTTTGGCCAGGAACCGCTCGGGGATCTTCTGGAAGCTGGCGAGATCCCGCACGCTGGCCGGATCCGGCCGGCCGGCGAGGATCAGCAGCGAGTGCAGCGCGTATTCGGCGCCGGCTCCGTACAGGGATCGATTCAAACTAGCACCTCACAGGTTGTAGTTTTACCCTTTTCCCGGCCGGCCGTCAAGGCCGCGGTGCTTGCCTTGCATCGTACGGCCACCGGCGGGAGAATGGCCGGGCTCCCAAGAAGGAAACGACCATGCGTTGGTACCATTACATTTCGTATTTCTTCGCCGGCGCATTCCTTGCGAACGCGATCCCCCATTTCGTCAATGGCGTATCGGGCAGCGCCTTTCAAAGCCCCTTTGCGTCACCGCCAGGGGTTGGCCTTTCATCCTCAATGGTTAATGTCTTTTGGGGCCTGTTCAACCTTGCTGTCGGATACATCCTTGTCTGCCGGGTGGGGACGTTCGATCTGCGCCGGACCCGGCACGTGGCCATTCTCGGTGCTGGCATCCTGGTCATGTCGGTCATGCTCGCCCATTCGTTCGGTCGGTTTCACGGTGGATTGTGACGTTTCAACCTGAGGTGTTCCATGCATTACCTTCTGATTTATGAAACCGCACCTGACTACATGGCGCGTCGCGCCGAATTTCGGGGCGCCCACCTCAAGGTGGCGAGACAGGCCGTGGCCAGGGGCGAGTTGATCCTGGGCGGCGCCATCGGTGATCCCGTCGAAAGCGCGCTTCTGTTGTTCAAGTGCGATTCGCCGGGGATCCCCGAGGCATTCGCACAGAACGATCCCTACGTCCTCAATGGAATTGTCATGCGCTGGCGGGTTGCCCCCTGGAACACCGTCGTGGGTCCGGATTGCGCGAACCCGGTCCCCGTTTCCTGACCCCGCACGGGGTCTTTGCGGGTCTTTACACTTTATTGATTCATTGGAGACTATTCCTGTCATCTTCTTGACCGGGCCGGAACGATTCTTGGGTTGAGGGCAAAACGGCTTTGCCCTTTCCCGAGAAGGAGTTTGAAATGAATTTCGCGTTCTGGCTTCCGGTGTTGTTTGCCATTGGAATGATCGCCCTGGCCGGTTTCGTTCTCCTCCTTGCGGTCCTGGACAGCTGCGGTCCCGACCTTGTCCGATGGATCAGGTCCGGGGGGCGGGCCCTGGAAGGTTCCCTTTCCTCCACTGGATCCAGTGCTCTCAGACATTGATCCCGTCAAGCGCGCTGCATCATGTCATTTTTTTCTTCACGGGCATTGCCCTGCTCATCGCTGCTGGGATCCTTTTCCGGCTTGGGCAGGTTCGCCCGGGAAAATCATGATTGGAGTTGGGCAGGATGCCTGGAGCCCAGGTCCGACATGGCACGGACGACCTGCCTGGATCCAGGCGCCCGGGGAAGGGCGGGGGATTTCTGCCGGCACGGAAAAACCAGGGTGGTGCGATGATATCTCCATCACCCCCGTTCACTGCGACCGCCCCCCTTTCCCCCTCATGGCGTGCATCATCCATGGTCAAACACAATTACCTGGGCCTAATCATTCTCGCACTCGGCACCGTGGCTGCAGGATTCGGCTGGGGGATGAACATATGGGGCGGCTGGTCCGAATCCTCGTACGCAAGGATGCAGAAATCGGGTAGCACCTGGCCCGTGCTTCGAATCCTGAAAATCGAGCCGAATGCGAAAAATTGCATTCGCTTTTTGAAAGCGGCCAGTGCCTTCGGCCTTTTCATTGTCGTGCCCTTTGTTTTATTTAACATTGTTTATTATATAAACACCAAGTAACGGTCATCTTCATCTCGGGTTGGAGTCCCTTCTTTCCTCGCAGGCACCGGGATAGGCCGATAGCATGAGGCATGAAACTCCCGGTCATCGCCTGGCTTGTCTTTCTGGCTGCGGCCGTGCTGGAGGTCGGCGGCGATGCGATGGTGCGCAAAGGCATGCGTGGCGGGGGTCTCACCTTCATGGCCCTGGGCTTCGCCATGCTGGGAACCTATGGGATCGTGGTCAACACCATTCCCTGGGATTTTTCCAGACTCCTTGGGGTGTATGTGGCCATCTTCGCCGCCGTGAGCGTTCTGGCCGGGCGGCTGGTCTTCCATGAGAGTGTGCCGGGCACGACCTGGCTGGGCCTGGCCATCATCGTTCTCGGTGGCCTTGTCATTCAATGGGGCGGGTCCATCAGGACGTAGCCCTGCCCACCGCCACGGTCTCGGCTGGCGCCGGTTCCTGGATGCCCGTTGGGGCGAACGCCGGGTTACTTATGGGAGAGCCGGTTCGTCACCATTTCGCAGATGGGGCATAACGCCACCACGATGACAAGGTAGGCAAAGAACAACAGTTCGGGATTGGCGTTCGACATTGGATCGTCCTTTGGGGGATTGTGGGCATGAACACATTCGATGGATTTATCAACTAAGAAGCATCGGACATGCCAATTTATGCGGTTTGGATAGGCCTTATTAAATAAGCAGATAGGGAAGGCGCTTGGCGGCCGCGGGTCGCCCTGATTGTGTTCGCGGGGGTGGACATGTTCCCTTATCGGGGCATGGCGGGCCAGATCCGGAAATCCGGTCATTCCATCGAAGGGAACCGTTCAGGTAAGCTGACACCCGCCGAGCACCGGGAGGGCAGCCATGCAGCATCCTGACCAGTCCTTTGCTTTCCGGCCGAAGGCCGGTGAGAAGTTCACGGTGTTGCTCACGGGGGCCACCGACGGAGTCGGGCGCTGTGTGGCCGAACGGCTTGGCGCGACAGGCGCCCAGGTGCTGGTGCACGGGCGGAACGAGGCCCGGGCCGGCCAGGTGCTGGACGCCATCCGGCGGGCGGGCGGCTCCGGGCAGTTCTACCGGGCCGACTTTTCCGTCCTGGACGAGGTCCGGGCCCTGGCGGCGGCGGTCCAACGCGATCACCCGCGGCTGGACGTGCTAGTGAACAACGCCGGGATCGGCTTCGGAGCCCCGGGCGGGACCCGGGAACTGAGCGGGGACGGGCACGAACTGCGCTTTGCGGTGAACTACCTCGCCGGGTTCCTGCTGACCCGGCTCCTGCTGCCGCTGCTGCAGGCCTCGCGGCCGGCGCGGATCGTCAACGTCGCCTCGGCCGGCCAGGAAACGCTGGATTTCGCCGATCCCATGCTGGCCCGGGACTACAGCGGCATCCGCGCCTACCGCCGGAGCAAGCTGGCCCAGGTGATGTTCACCTTCGACCTGGCCGAACAGCTCCGCGCCGCCGGGGTGACGGTGAACAGCCTGCACCCGGCCACCTTCATGGACACCGCCATGGTCCGGTCGGCCGGCATCGCCCCCGCCAGCACCGTGGAGGAAGGGGCCGAAGCCATCCTGCGCCTGGTCCTGGACGAGCATCTGGCTGGCACCACCGGCCAGTATTTCGATGGGCTGCGTCCGGCCCGGGCCATCGCCCAGGCGTACGACGCCGCGGCCCGGGAGCGCCTGCGCACCCTCAGCCTGAAGCTCACCGGGGCGTGATGGCGAAGTCGACCGCGGCCGCGGCGTGGATTGCGGTCGTGTCGAGAATGGGCAGGGGGCTGTCGGCGCTGCCCAGCATCAGGCCGATCTCCGTGCAGCCGAAGACGATGCCTTCGGCGCCTTGGCGCCGCAGCGATTCGATGATCCCGACCAGCCGCGCCTTCGTGTCCGCCTTGAAGATGCCCTTCGTCAGTTCCGCGAAAATGGCGGAATGAAGGAATTCCCTGTCATCCGGTTCCGGAATCACGGCTGTGATGGCCTGCTGCGCCAGCTTTTCCTTGAAAAAGGACTGTTCCATGGTGAATCGGGTCCCGAGCAGGCCGACGGTCGCCATCTTTCGGCGGACGATTTCCCGGGCGGTCTCCTCGGCGACATGGATCAGGGGAATCCCGATGTTCCGCCTGATCCCGTCCGCGACCATGTGCGGCGTGTTGCTCGCCATGACCAGGCCCTCCGCGCCGGCCTGCTCCAGGCGGCGGGCGATGCCGACCAGCAGGGCTTCGGTTCCGCCCCAGTCGCCCCGCTCCTGGAGGGTCTTGAATTCGTCGAAGTCGACGGAATACAGGATCAACCTGGCCGAATGGGACCCGCCCAGCCGTTCCTGGACCAGTTCGTTGATCGTCTTGTAGTAGACGGCCGTGGAGAACCAGCTGAGTCCGCCGATGATTCCAAGGGTCTTCATGATGGGGCCTCGATCCAGGTTTTGACGACCTCCAGGACGAACAGGTTGTATTTCCGCACGAGGGTCGCATTCCCGGCGCGGCTTCCGTCAGGACGCCGGCTTGCCGCCTGCCTTCTTTACGACCTTCATGTCCACCAGGAGGTCCAGCCTGGTGTTGAAGGTGAGGATGACGGTCTTGCCGCCCCGCGGCCAGGCGCAGATGGCATGGTCCTTCTCGACCCTTTCGCTGGCGGGTTTGCCCCACATGTGGTCGACCTGCTCCCGGGTGGAAAGGTTGACCCTCGGGGCAGTGAACGAATCGGCATTGGAACTGGCCGGACCGGGCCCGCCGCCCGGGAATCTCTGCATGCCGGTGACCAGGATGGAGGAGGTGACCCATAGGATTGTGAGCATCGCGGCACCTTTCGAACCTCCATGCCATTATCGGCTGTTGACCTCCTGGGCGCACGGGTGCGACCCTGCTCCGCGACTTCCGCCTCGGCCAGAGGCGTTCGGGTCACCGGGATCTCCCGCCATCCAGGCCGTCACCCATGCGCTTCCTCCCCCGACTTTTCGCCAACAACCGGGCCTGGGCTCTGCGCCAGACCCGCAGCGACCCCGAGTTCTTCCAACGCCTCTGCGCCATCCAGAAACCTGAATACCTCTGGATCGGCTGTGCCGACAGCCGGGTACCCGCGAACGAAATCGTCGGCCTGATTCCGGGCGAGCTTTTCGTCCACCGCAACATCGCCAACATCGTCCGGCAGGATGATCCGAACTGCCTGTCGGTCCTTCAATATGCCGTGGACGTCCTGCGGGTTTCGCACATCATCGTGTCGGGCCATTACCGCTGCGGGGGCATCCAGGCCGCCTTCGGGCCTCCCGCGGACGACCCGCTCGAAGGATGGATCGCCCCCATCCGCACGCTCCGGCAGGCCCACGCGCGGGAACTGGAGGCGCTCCCGGATGACGGCGCGCGCTGGCAGCGTCTTTGCGAACTGAACGTCATGGACCAGGTCCGCGTCCTGCGCAGCCTCCCGACCGTGGCCCAGGCCTGGCGGCGGGGCCAGCCGCTTGCCATCCATGGCTGGATCTATGACCTCCGCGACGGCCTGATCCGCGACCTCGATGTCAGCGTCAACGCCGCATCGGCGCCTTGAGGCTGGCCAACCTGGGTATGAAGGCACAATCTCCCTGGCCGCATGTCAGAATGGGACGCCATGACCGAGACCCATCTTCTCAGCACCGCCACCACGGGCCGCTACCTGGTGGAGCCCGCCCCCCGGGCCGGAAGCCCCACTCCTGGTGGGTTTCCACGGCTACGGGCAGCGGGCCGAGCACCTGCTGGAGGATCTGCGCCGCATTCCCGGCGCCGGGAGTTGGACCCTGGTGGCCGTCCAGGCCCTCCATCGTTTCTACAACGCGAAGGCCCGGGAGGTGGTGGGCTCCTGGATGACGAGCCTGGACCGGGACCCGGCCATCGAGGACAACGTCTCCTACGTGCAGCGCGTGGTGGCCGAACTGCGGGCGGCGCGGGGGAACGGCAGGCTGGTCTTCGCCGGCTTCTCCCAGGGGGCGGCCATGGCCTGGCGCGCCGCGGCCCGCTGCGGGCCCTGCCACGGCCTGGTCGTGCTGGGGGGTGACCTGCCGGAGGACGTGGCCCGGGCCCGGATCCTGGTCCTGCCCCCGGTCCTGCTCGGGCGCGGCGAGCAGGACGCGTACTACACCGGTCCCCAGTTCGAGAAGGACCAGGCCACCCTCGAATCGCTGGGGGCCAAGGCCGAGGCCGTCCGTTTCGAGGGCGGGCATGAGTGGGGTCCAGACTTTCTCACGGCCGCGGGCCGGTTCCTGGACCGGGTTTCCAAGACGATCGAGTGATGGGCGGAGGCCAGACATGAAACTGAACACGTACCTGAACTTCGACGGCAATTGCGCGGAGGCTTTCCGCTTTTATGAAAAGCATCTGGGCGGGCGGATCACCATGATCATGACCCGCGGCGAAGCGCCCGATCACGCCAGCGTGCCTCCTGAGCTGCTGGACAGCGTCCTGCACGCCCGCCTGGCCCTGGCCGGTACCGAACTGCTCGGGGCCGACATGCCTCCGGGGGTCCAGAAGCCGATGCGAAGCGCCTACCTGTCGTTGAGTGTGGACAGCATCGAGGAGGCGGAGCGGATCTATGCCGCGCTTTCGAAGGGCGGCGACGTCCTGATGGCCATGGATGAGACTTTTTTCGCAAACCGTTTCGGGGTCCTGCGCGACCCCTTTGGCACCCTTTGGATGGTCATCAACGAACGGGTAATGGGTTCGTGAGGGGCGCTCCCATGTTCCGGAAAACGCTCCTGCTCGTTTCCCTCCTCCTCGCACTACCGATCTGGGGGCAGGGCAGCGCTGACCGGGAATCGGTGCGGCGGATGGTGGACGGCTTCTACAAGTGGTATGTACCCTTGATGCAAAGGGAGCGTGCCGAGCCCGCCTCGGACGTGGCCCTGAGGGAGAAGGCGGCTCTGTTCAGCCCAAAGCTCTTGAAGGCATTGAAGGAGGATTCCGAAGCCGCCCGCCATTCCCCGGATGAGATCGTGGGCATCGACTGGGATCCCTTTCTCGACACCCAGGATCCGGAACGGAAATACGTCCTCGGGGAGATCCAGGCGACCGGCGACCGTTTCCTGGTGAAGGTCCACGGGGTCCGGGACGGCAGGAAGCTGAAGGATCCCACGGTCATCGCGGTGGTCGTCAAGGAAAGCGGGAGATGGGTCTTCGAGGATTTCCTCGGGCCCGACGGCGAAGGTCTCCTGGCTGCCCTCCAGGCCCTGAAGAAGGGCCGGGAGGCGCCCAGGCCCGCTCCGGAGTGATCGGCCCCGGCGCTGACCCGGACGCTCAGGCGCTGAGCTGATCCGGCCAGATGACGTCCGCCTTGGGGTCCTTCCTGACCCGCTCCATCCGCAGCTGGCAGGCGTGGATCTGCTTCTTGAGCGCGTTGACCTGGAAGTTCAGGGCGTATTTCCCCGGGCTCACCGCTGCCTTCAACTGCGCCTTTGAGGCCTCCAACTGGGCCTTGAGGTCGCTGATCTGACGAATGATCTGCGCGATGGCTTCGGCCTTGGGGATTCTCGGCACAGGCTTCATTAATTTTTCCTGATCGTTATTCATATCATTCTCCATCATCCCATCAGGGGATCATGCGGACCGCCAGGATGGCTCCATCCGGCTGGCCTCGCCTGCGCGCCATTATGGGCGGAAAGGGCATCAGGGAAAGATGTGGAAATCCACCCGACAGGTCAAGAAAACGTCAATTCGGAACGGACCACTTGGGCAGCTGGCAGTGAACGCACTCGCGGGTGAATTCGTTCCGGGTCATCTCGTCATGGGTGAAGGGCTTGCCGCAGCGGGGACAGGGAAAGGACGCGACCGCCAGGGCCGACCAGAGGGTGGCGCCGGTGGACAGGAAGAACGCCGCCAGGACCGGTTTCGCCGAGTGCAGCTTCCTGGCCGGCAGGAAGCTCAAGGCCAGCACAAGCATTGCGCCGGAACCGACCCAGAGCATGCGCCTGCGCATGTGCCGGTAGGCCCGCCAGGGGTCGGGAACCGGCCCGCCCCGGGCGGTCATTTGAAGTCCAGCAGTTCCACCTCGAAAATGAGATCGGCGTTGCCGGGGATCACGCCGCCCGCCCCCCGGGAACCGTAGCCGAGGGCGGCGGGGATATGGAGCGTGCGCTTGCCGCCCTTCTTCATGCTGGCGACCCCTTCGTCCCAGCCCTTGATGACCTGGCCGACGCCGAGGGTGAAGGAAAAGGGCCTGCCCCGGTCCACGGAGCTGTCGAACTTCTGGCCGGGGCTTCCGGCCTCGGACAGCCAGCCGGTATAGTGCATCACGCAGGTCTGGCCCTTGCCGGGGCAGGGGCCGGAGCCTTCGGCGCTGTCCACGTACTTCAAGCCGCTGGGGGTGGTGATCATGGGGTTTCCTTATGCGTTGGGGAGGCTGCCCGCGCCGGGCCGGCGAAGGAGATGATTGTAACCAGCGGCGGGCCCCTGGATCGGGAGGAATGCCCATGGATGGAAGGAAAAATGCCCTGGATCCCGCCCGGATCCCGGCTGATTCCAGGGGCGGCGCGGGTTTCGGGCGTTGGCAAGGTCGTTGCTTCATTCTGGGCGCCACCCCTTGCAACGACCGGTGGTGCATGGAGGATGAAATGAACAAGATCGCTGTTGCGCTCATCGTCGCCGCCCTCATCAGCCCTGCTTTCGCGCAGGAAACCAAGACCCCGGTGAAAAAGGAAGCCACCAAGAAAGTGCAGACCCATAAACCCATGGCCAAGAAGGCGAAGAAGGCGAAGCCGGTCGCCCAGTCATCGCTCTCCGGCGTGCACAACCCGGATTATCCCTGGATGCTCCCCGCCTGAACGGCGGGGCTGGAAGCTATAGCGCGGAGGCCGCGGGCCGCGGCATCTGCAGCAGGGCAACCCCCGCCAGCACCACCGCCATGCCCAGGGCCGTCCGCCCGGTGAAGGGCTCGCCCAGCACGAGGCAGCCCAGGAGCACCGCCACCACCGGGTTGATGTAGACATAGGCGCTCATCTTGGTGGGCGGCCAGACCTTGGAGATGTAGACGAAGGCGCTGAAGCCGGCCAGGTCGACCAGCACGGCCATGTAGGCCGCGGCCAGGCCGGCCCGCCAGCTGAGCGGCGCGTGCAGGAGGCCGCCGGTGAAGGGGATGGCCGCCAGCCCCAGGATGCCGCCGGTGATCATCTGCACCCCCACCTGGCCGAACAGCCCCCGGCCGCGCACGTGGCGCCGGCCGTGCAGGGTGCCGTAGGCCCACAGGAAAACCGCCAGCATCACGGCGGCGCCGCCCAGGAAGCTGAGGGTCTGGCTGCCTGAACCGGCGAAGATCAGCAGGGCCACGCCGCAAAGGCCGATCAGCAGCCCGGCCCAGACGCGCCGGTCCAGGCGCTCCCGGCCCATGAGCGCGTAGAACAGGGGCGTGGTGGAGCACAGCACGGCGGCGGTGCCGCTGCTGAGCCGCCCCTCGGCCCAGGACACCAGGGCGCTGGCGGCGGTGAGCAGGAGGAAGCCCTGCAGCATGAGGTGGGGCAGATCCGCGCGCCGGGGCCGCTCCTCCCCCATGGCCCGGCTCAGCAGCAGGGCCAGGGCCCCGCCGGCCAGGTAGCGGGTGGCGACCAGGCCGAACGGGGTGAAGCTTTCGATGGCCAGGGCGATGGCGAAGAAATAGGAACCCCAGACCAGGGCGACTGTGAGGAATGCGACCCAAGCCTTCATGACCGCGGCCTTTGGCTTATGTTTTGTAAATTTGATCACAGAAGGACCAGGGCCGCCACCTTGGCCCGCGGAGAAACTCCGGTATTGTTATTGCTATGACAATGTTGGTGTCTTCTTCACGGGTGGCCGGCCGCTTCAGGCATCTGGCGCATCCGGGTCCCGGCCGCCCGGTATCGGTGGCGCATAACATCCGGCACGGGCGGCTGCGGTCCGGGCCGTCCGCCCCGGCACCCAGGCACAGCTTCCGCACCACCGCCCTCATCATCGCCAGCGCCTTGTTCATGGAGCAGCTGGATTCCACCGTCCTGTCCACCGCGCTGCCCACCATGGCCCGCAGCTTCCATGTCTCGCCGCTGTACATGAGCGCGGCGCTCACCTCCTACATGCTCGGCCTGGCCCTGTTCATCCCGGCCAGCGGGTACTTCGCCGACCGCTTCGGGGCGCGCCGGATCTTCCGCCTGGCCATCGCGGTGTTCACGGTGGGCTCGATGCTGTGCGGGCAGTCGGGGAGCCTCGGGTTCCTGGTGGCGGCGCGGCTGTTCCAGGGCATCGGCGGGGCCATGATGGTGCCGGTGGGAAGGCTGGTGCTGCTGCGCACGGTGGCCTGGAAGGACATGGTCTCGGCCATGTCCTGGTTCACCGTGCCCGCCCTGCTCGGGCCGGTGATGGGGCCGCCGCTCGGGGGATTCATCGTCACCTACCTGTCCTGGCGCTGGATCTTCTACATCAACGTGCCGTTCGGCATCCTCGGCATCTACCTGGCCACGGTGTTCATCGAGGACGTGCGCGAGCCGGACCCCGGGCTGTTCGATCTGCGCGGGTTCTTCCTCTCGTCGATCTCCCTCTCCTGCCTCATGTACGGCCTGGAGATGGCCAGCCGGGGCGGCGGCGAATCGACCCGGACCACCGGGCTGATCCTGGCGGTGGGCCTGGCGACCGGGTTCGCCTACATGCGCCACGCCAAATGGGCGCTCAACCCGATCCTGGACTTCCGGCTGATGAAGGTCCCGACCTTCGGCATCTCGGTCGTCAGCGGCTCCCTCACCCGCATCACCGGCGGCGCCCTGCCGTTCCTGCTGCCGATGATGATGCAGCTGGGCTTCGGCTTTTCCGCCGCGCGCAGCGGGCTGATCACCTTCTCCACCGCCCTGGGCTCGTTCCTGATGAAGACCGTGACCGCGCCGATCCTGCGCCGCTACGGGTTCCGCACCACCCTCGTGTGGAACGGGCTGATCGCCACCGCCTTCCTGGCCGTCTGCGCCGCCTTCCGGCCGAGCTGGCCGCTGATGATGATCAACGTCACCCTGGCCGTGGGCGGGTTCTTCCAGTCGCTGCAGTTCACCGCGCTCAACACCGTCGCCTACGTGGATGTCCCCAAGGCGCGCATGAGTTCGGCCACCAGCTTCTACGCCACCTTCCAGCAGCTGATGCTGTCCACCGGCATCTGCGTGTCGGCGGGCGTGCTCGGGCTTTCCATGGTCCTCGCCCGGCACCACCAGCCGCACCTGGCGGACTTCTCCGTGGCCTTCCTGGGGGTGACGGCGATCTCGTTCATGGCTTCGCCGGTCTGCGCGCGCCTGCCGCGCAACGCCGGGTCGGCCATGACCGGGCACGTGGAGCGCAGCCCGGACCCGATGCCAGTAGAAGTATAGATGCAACGACTCCCTGCCCGGGCTTCGCCCGGGCAGGGAGTGGGGGTGTGGGGGGACGGAGAGCGAGCAGCGCGAGCGCGCGGTCCCACCACAGGCGTTCTAGACTCCGGCGGCGGCGAAGGCGGCGGCGACGATCGCCCGGGCCTCGCTGCTGCAGGGCGTCCAGGTGCGCCTGGCCCTTGAAGCTCTCCGCGTAGATCTTGTAGACGTCCTCGGTGCCCGAAGGCCGCGCGGCGAACCAGCCGTTCTCGGTGATGACCTTCAGCCCGCCGATGGCGGCGCCGTTGCCCGGCGCCCGGGTCAGCTTGGCCAGGATCGGCTCGCCGGCGAGGGTGGCGGCGGCGACCTGCTCCGGGCGAGAGGCGCGCCAGGACGCTGCGCTGGGCGGCGTTGGCGGGGGCGTCGATGCGCTCGTAGAGCGGCGCGCCGAAGCGCCCGGTCAGCTCCCGGTAGTGCACGCCCGGGTCCTTGCCGGTGGCGGCGGTGATCTCGGCGGCGAGCAGGCACAGGATGATGCCGTCCTTGTCGGTGGTCCACACCGTGCCGTCCCTGCGCAGGAAGGAGGCGCCGGCGCTCTCCTCGCCGCCGAAGCCGAAGGAGCCGTCCACCAGGCCCGGCACGAACCACTTGAAGCCCACCGGCACCTCGGCCACCCGCCGGCCCAGGGCGGCGCCCACCCGGTCGATCATGGAGCTGCTCACCAGGGTCTTGCCGATGGCGGCGTCGGGGCGCCAGGAGCGGGTCCGGAACAGGTACTGGATGGCCACGGCCAGGTAGTGGTTGGGGTTCATCAGGCCGGCGCTGGGGCAGACGATGCCGTGGCGGTCGAAGTCGGGGTCGTTGCCGAAGGCGATGTCGTAGCTGGTCCTTGAGCGCCACCAGGCCGGCCATGGCCTGGGGCGAGGAGCAGTCCATGCGGATCTTGCCGTCCTTGTCCACGCACATGAAGCCGAAGGTGGGGTCGTAGTGGCCGTTGAGCACCTCGATCTGCAGGCCGTAGCGCCGGGCGATGGGCTCCCAGTAGCCCAGGCCGGCGCCGCCCAGGGCGTCGGCGCCCAGGCGCAGGCCCGAGGCGCGGATGGCGTCCAGGTCGATGACCTGGCCCAGGTCCTCCACGTACGGGGTGACGAAGTCGAAGGTGTGGACGCAGGCGGCCTCGCAGGGCGCGCGCGTAGGGGCACGCGCCTGACCTCGCGGTTGCCGGCCTTGAGCAGCGCGTTGGCCTCCCGGGCCACCCAGTCGGTGATGTCGGTGTCGGCGGGACCGCCGTTGGGCGGGTTGTACTTGATGCCGCCGTTGTCGGGCGGGTTGTGCGAGGGGGTGATGACGATGCCGTCGGCCAGGTCCCGCGGTGCGGCCCCGGTTCCAGGCCGAGGATGGCGTGGGAGACGGCGGGGGTCGGGGTGAAGGCGCCGGCCGGCGCCGCCATGGTCTCCACGCCGTTGGCCGCCAGCACCTCCAGGGCGGTGCTCTGGGCGGGCTCGGAGAGGGCGTGGGTGTCCTTGCCGAGGAAGAGCGGCCCGGTGATGCCCGGCCTGGCGCCGGTACAGGCAGATGGCCTGCACGACGGCCAGGATGTGGTCCTCGTTGAAGGTGCCGTCGAAGGCCCGGCCGCGGTGCCCCGAGGTGCCGAAACTGACCAGGCAGCGCGGGTCCTCGGGATCGGGATGGAGGGTGTAGTAGGCGCTCACCAGGGCCGGGATGTCGGCCAGGATCGATTTGGGGGCGGGCTTGCCGGCCAGTGGGTGCATGGGGTCTCCCTCAGAATTGGATCAGTTCCCGCGTCTCGGCCACCGCCACCTGCCAGATGGCCAGCATCTCAGCGTCGGGGCGGACGTAGCGCCCGCCGTAGTTGCCGTCGCCCACATGGGCGCGCACCCCTGCCGGATCGAGCGTGCGCAGGCGCTCCAGGTCGACCATGGGCTTCTGCGAGCCGGGCATCTCCACCCCGGGCAGGCGGGTCCATGGGAAGTTCTCCATCCAGGAGGCGTGCGAAGCCAGCGGGTCGATGGCCTGGACCCGCGCCCAGGTCTTCGGGGCGTTCCACCAGTTGTGGAAGCGCACCGTCGTGCCGGGGTGGTCGCCCATCCACTCCACCGCGACGGTCTGGGCGGGCCCGTTGCCGCCGTGCCCGTTGCACAGCAGGATGCGCCTGAACCCGTGCCGGCCCAGGGAGTCGAGCACGTCGCGGATGATCGCGCCGTAGGTCGCCATGCGCAGGGACACCGTGCCCGGGTAGGCCATGAAGTAGGGCGTGATGCCGTACACGACAGCACCGGGAAGACCGGCACCCCGAGCGGCTCGGCGGCCTCCACCGCCACCCGCTCGGACAGGATGCTGTCCACGTGCAGGCTCAGCAGCCCGTGCTGCTCCGTGGACCCCAGCGGCACCACGGCGCGGTCGTCATTCCGGAGATATGCCTCGACCTGGTTCCAGTTCATGGCATCAATCCGCATGGGACCCCCCGGGTTGGCATGCCCAGGATAGCAGGCTCAGCGGACCTCGACCGCCAGCTGGACCCCCCTGGAAACCCCCTGGTCGGTCACGCACCGCAGCACCACCCGGCCTTGTCCGGGCTGGGAGAACCCGCCCTGGACCGTCGTGGCGCTCCAGGCATCGGCCCTGCCGGCGAGGGTCGCCGCGAGGGTGCCGTCGGGCTCGATGAAATCGGCCGTGTAGTGGACGACCCGGGCGCTCGGCGTCAGCTGGCGGTCCAGGACGCGCGCTTCGAAGGTCAGCGGGCACGGCTCGTGCGCGCGCGCGGGGTCGCAGAGCGCCTCCACCATGAACAGGCTGTCCCGGGGCGATGCGTTCGGCTTGAGCTTGTACAGGCAGGGGCCGGAGGTGACCAGGCAGGTGTCGTCCCGGATCGCGATCATCCGGGGGGACGAAAGGGCCGCGAAGCGCGGATCCAGGGGCGGCTCCAGGCCGTCGCGGACGAGGCCCGGGCGGTCTTCGTCCAGGCCGGGATCGCCCACCAGGGTCGACAGGGTGTTCTCGGCGAAGTCGAACACCCGCAAACTGTGGTTGCCGGCGTCGGCGATCAGCAGCCTGTTCGCGTTGCAGGCGCAGAGGCCGCAGGGGTCGCGCAGGCACGGTTCGCGCACGGCCGCGCGGCGCCGGGGCGGGGGGGTGGCGGCCAGGATGTCCGCGAAGCCCGGGGTGTCCACCCTGCCGAGCACGGTGCTCACCTCGCCTCCCGGGGCCAGGATGCGGCGGATGGCGTGGCCGTCGACCACGAAGAGGCTGGTGGGCCCTTCGGTCCGGGGCGGGCAGGCCAGCCCGCGCAGGTCCTTGAAGCGCGCGGCGCGCCCCGTGCCGTCCACGCTTCCCGACTGTCCCGGGCTGCCGGCCAGGGTCGCCGCCCGTACCGGCCAGGCGCCGGGATCCACCCAGCGGATGGCGTGGTTGCCGCGGTCCGCCACGTAGAGAAGGCCGTCGCCCGGATCTTCGGCCAGTCCCCGGGGATCGCTGAACAGGGGGCCGCGGCCCAGCCAGTAGCTCCGGTCCCGGTGGCCCGCCCGGCCCGGGTCGCCCGCCAGGGTCCGCACCGCCCCGCTGGAATGGACGAGGCGGATGCAGTGGTTCCCGCTGTCGGCCACGTAGCCGGTCCACCTGCCGGCCCGCGGCGGAAACGCGCGTTCCGACATGGCCAGGAAGGTCGGCCCGTTGAAGAGGGGCCCGGCCGGTGTCCGCCCGAACCCCAGGGCCCCGGCCAGGGTCTGCACGCAGCCCTGATCGGTGTCCTGGTGTCCGGGCCGGCCGGGGCTGCCGAAGGCGGTGGCGACCGCGCCCGACTCGGACACCAGGCGGAGCACGTGGCTTCCGGGGTCGCTGACCAGGCATTCATCCCGGGCCGCGCCCGGGCGCGGCACCACAGCCAGGCCAAGGGGAGCCTGGAAGCGTGCCGAAATCCCCGCCCCGTCCTGGTGCCCGGGAGGGGCGCAGGCGCTGCCGGCGAGGACGTGCAGGCCGCGATGGTGGATGGATCCCGTCTGCACGTGGCGCCGCCACCCGGACCCCGGGCCCCGGCGCAACGCCTGCACGGTGAAGTTCGCCTGGCCGCTCCAGAGTTGCAGTTCCTCGGCGTTGCCCGTGACGTCCTTCTCCACCAGGTCCATGCCGGCGCCGACCTGGAGCCGCTGCCATTCGGCCGCCGGCAGGTGCGGCCACCTGAGGGTGAAGGGAATGCCGACCCCGGCGCAGTGGTCAAAGGGCGGGGGCAGCACATCGGGGCACGCCGGGACCTCGCGCGCGGATGCCGGCGAGGGGCCCTCCGGAGGCAGGAAGGGCGGTTCCGCGCTCACCGGCTCGAGCCAGTCCGGCCCCATGACCTTCTCCACCACGGCGAAGGGCTCGCTGGGCAGCACCACCAGGAGGGCCTCGGCGCCCAGGTCGGGGATGTGCCGGTGGCTGGCGCGGATCCTCACGTTGCACGGATCGTGCACCGGCGGGGCGGTGTAGACGCCCGTGGCCTCGTCCAGGTGGCCCACCCCGTCCTCGACGGACCAGGTCCAGTCCCCGGGCGGCAGGAAGGTGTACGGGCCCGGATCGGGCGCGGCCGGCGGGTCCGGGGGCCGCTCGCCGGCCAGCCGGACCCGGAAGGCGCAGGTCCGCCCCGAAAGGAGGGTCGCGGCCCGCGGGCAGACCGCCACCTGGGCCCCGGCCGCGGCCGACAAGCCCAGGAATAAAACCAGTTTGCGCATCAGCGGAGAACGGGGCATCGGCGCTGCTCCTTTCGCGGACCTGCTGCAGGAGTGGCGCGATGCCCGGCGGGGTTTCAGACCGCCATCAACGCCCTGAGGTTGCGCCCGAGCACCGGCAGGAACTTCAGCAGGTCCAGCGCCTCGAGCTTGGCCTGGAGGGAGGCCTGGACCTCGGGCCGGGGCGCGGGCCCGCACAGGGCGGCGGTCTCCTCGGCGTCGAAGACCACGCCGGAGTCCTCCACCCGCAGCAGCCCGGCGTTCTCCGGGCAGCACTCCTGGCAGATGAGGCAGCCGACGAGGCAATTGTGCGCACCGGCGGGGAGCCATGCGGGCCACGGGATGTCGGATTCGTTGAAAAAGTCCATGCAGCGCTCGCCCCGGAGGGTGAAGCGGTCATCGGGGATGGCGCCGGTGGGGCACTGGTCCCGGCAGAAGCCGCAGTCGGGGCAGCCTTCCATCTGCGCCGGTTCGCGCGGAGCGCGCGGATCGCAGGGCGCCTGGCGGGCGTCCGCGCTGAACACCATCAACTGGTGGAAGCTGCCGACGCCTTCGATGTAGGAGAGGTTGTTGCGCCCGTAGGCGATCAGGCCGAGCCTGCCGGCTAGGAGCTTGCTCCCGGTGCTGATGAGCCGGAGGCTGTCCGCCAGGGCGGGGAAGGCCTGCTGCAGTTCGCCCTTCACCCGGTCGATGGTCTGGGCGCGCTCCACCTTGCCCGGGGGGACGCGCGCCTGGACCGGGCCGCCGGGGAGGGTGAAGGTCACGGTATGCGCGGGCCGGGGGACGGCCACCACGATCAGCGAACGGCCAGCCGCATCCAGCGGTTCCGGCGTTTCCTCCAACCAGCCCAGCTCGATCCGGGCGAACTCCGGGTCGAACGCGCCGGCGTCCTTCCGGCCCTGGATCTCCCGGTGCACGTCCACCAGCAGGCTTCCCGGCCCCATGGCGGCCCGGTAGCCGAGCCTGCCCGCCCACTGCTCCAGCCGCGCTTCCATCACCGGTCCCCTGGTGAATCATAAGGTTCAGGTCCTGTTCTTCACAATATTAATAATATTTTATTAAATATTTAATAATTTTCTCGAATTTGCGCCATGGTCTCGATAAAAAAATTAATTATTATTACTCAGGTGACAACGCTTCCATGCCGGCACTCCGCTCCCCAAGACTCCTGTTCCCCGTCCTCATGGTAGCGACCCTCGCCTGGCAGGCGGGGTGCGGCGGCCAGGGCGGGTACTGCGCCCAGGTCGCCGCGCAGCTGAACCCCAGCGCCTCCTATGCGAGCGCGACGGTCGCCGACGGCACGCCACCTGCCCCGCACAGGATCGTGCTGGACCAGGCCATGCTTCATTTCGCCGACGACAGCGCGGTCCTGCCCGAGGCGGGCGCCGCCGCGGTGCGCAGGGTCGCCGGCACCCTGAAGGCGTTCCCTGGGACCTACCGGATCCTGGTTTCCGGGCATACCTCAGGGACCGGCCGGCGCCTGCACAACCTGGCGCTGTCCCTGCAACGGGCCGAGGCCGTGGCCCGGGTGCTGCGGGAAGAGGGCCTCCCCGCCGACCGGATCCGCACCGCGGGGTTCGGCCCGGACCAGCCCATCGAAAGCAACGCCACCCCCGAAGGGCGCGCCCGCAACCGCCGTGTGGAGATAGAGGTGCAGGCCGCCGGCGCCGAACTGCGCCGCACCGAGACGGCGCTCCAGGACTAGTCAGCGGCCGGGGCGATGAAGAGCGTGTGGATGCCGCCGTACTCCGAGGCCATGCCGGAGACGGTCACCGTGGAGGCCATTTTCGCTGCATATTCCTTGGCGATGCTAGCTTTCCCATCGCGCCTGGGATGGTGCGGCTCGGGCATCAGGATGTACAGGGTGTTGTCCGCGGTGACGATGCCCACCGGCGCTCCGTTCAGCACGCACATGGAGCCGCAGGCCTTGTGCGCTTCCCCGCGCTTGCCCAGCTGGGTGTAGCAGGAGACGTCCACCACCTCGCCCGTGATGGTGAGGGGCTTGGCCTCGGCCAGGACCTTCTTGTTGGCTTCCGTGGCGGCGGCTTCCAGGGTGGTGGCGGTCCAGGCGGGAGCGGGCGGCGGGGCCGGGGCCTGGGTGATGGCGAGGACGAGGGCGAAGGCGAGCATGGGAACTCCTGAAGAAGACACCAAAGGGTATCCCCGAACGCGGAAAAATCCACATCAATCCCAATATCTTTGCGTCCTGCCGGGCGCTGGGGCGCACGGCAGGCCCGGGCCACCGCGGCGGGACGAGGGTGAATCCCGACCCCTCCCGGATTCGAGTCAATTTGCCGTGCCATTTGAAGTAACCTGTGGGTTCCGATCCGAGTTAAATCAATGATTCCAACCCCGGGGCGTCCTGATGGCATCCATATTGATTTTTACCCAAACCTTGCTGCGGGCGATCAAGGCGTTCCAACTCTACGCGCCGGGTCATCCCCGGCATCGGGAGTTCATGACCTCCCTGGAGGAGATCACGCGCCAATTCATGGAAGGGCGGAATGAGATCCAGATCGGCGCCCTGCATGACCGGCTGTTCCTCGACAAGCAGATGGAGGACATCGACCAGCTCCCTTTGCGCACCCTGGCGCGCCTGCTGGAAGAGCGCGCCATCCGCATCCTGGTGCTGTACCCGGGCATCACCGGCCAGGAACTGGGCACCTTCCTCACCATGTTGAGCATGAAGCCCGGGCAACTTATGGCCGGCGGCGGCGCCAAGAAGCATCTCGAAGAACACCAGGTGGAGCACATCCGGATCGTGCCCGCCCGTCTTGAGGATGCGACCGAAAACGGGGAGATGCTCCAGGCCCTCATTGACGCCGCGGCGCGGGGCGGCAGCGGGGCCGGCCCCGGTGATGGGCCGCGAGGCGGGGCCGGCGGCCGCGGCGCCGGGTCCGGTGCTGGAGGGCCTGGGACTGGCGGACCGGGCGGAGGGCCTGGGACTGGCGGGCCAGGCGGCGGGCCTGGGGCGGGCGGGCCTGGAACGGGCGGACCCGGCGGCGGCGCGGCTGGACCCGGCGGCGGATCCGGGAAGGGGGGGGCCGGCATCGCCCGGCCCGGCGGCGAAACCGGCGGCGGCCCGGGCCCGGGGGGCACCGCTGCGGGCCGGGGTCCGACCGCGGCGGTGGAGAACCTGCAGGCCTTCCTGGCTTCCCTGGCCGGGAGCTCCGGCGCCCCCGCCGATGTGGGCGGCCTGCCCGACTACCTGGAAAGCATGGGACTGGACCGCCAGGGCATGACCCCCAACACCCAGGGCATGCTCACCCGGGCCGTGACCTCGATGGAACCCGCGCAGCGGCTCAGCGTGCTCATGGGCAGCGCGGACTTGCGACCCGGGCCGCTGCGCGGTTTGTTCAGCCGGCTGGCCGGGACCATGGCGGCGCCCACCCTCGCCAGCGCTTTCGCGCAAGGCTCCCTGGAGCCCCGGGAAGTGGCCGGGGCCACGACCCAGCTCAAGAAAATCGTCGCGAACGCCCAGGACTGGGTCAGCCAGGCCGCCGAGGCCCTGAGGCGCGGAGGCATGTCCAGCGAACAGCTGGAGGAGCTGGTGAGCATCCTGAACTGGGAGAGCCGCCCGGTGGAGGAGCGCATCCGGGAGCTGCTCAAGGGCGAGCGCATCTTCGAACTGCCCGCGGAGAAGGTCCTGGCCTTCCTGCGCGAACTGCTCGAGGCCGGGCAGACCCAGGAGTTCCTCCGGCTGGTGCGTCATTTCGCCACCGGGCTGGTGGTGCCGGCCGTGGCCAGGCGCCAGGCCACGGCCCGGGCCTTCGAGACCATCGCAGGCTGGGTGCGGATTCCCGGAATGCCTCCCGCCGCCATGGACGACGTGGCCTCGATACTCACCCACGCCTACGGCCGGGAGAAGAGCCCCGAGGTGCTCGCGACGCTCTCCGCCGCCATGGAGCACCTCCTATGGTTCCTCATGGAATCCGGCAGGGCGTCCGAGGCGGCCGCCCAGTTCACGGTGCTGCAGGACCTGGAGGAGGAGGAAAACCGCTCCGTGGATTGGAAGGCACAGGCCACCTTGGACCTGCTCAAGCGCCTCGGCACGGCGGAACGGATGGACCAGCTGCTCGCCCGGATGTTCCTTCTGGAGCGGGCGGCGGCGGCCGAGCAGATCCACCCCTCCTTCGCCCTGCTGGGCCCACCGGCCGCCGCGCATCTGGTGGAACGGCTCGCCCAGGAACATGACCGCGGCCGCCGCGGCCGGATCATCGAATGCCTGCGCTCCTGCGGCCATCTGGCGGAAGGGCCCCTGCTGGAGGCCCTGAAGTCCGGTGAATGGTTCGTGATCCGCAACTCCCTCCTGATGCTGGCGGAGGTGGCCGGTCCTGAGCGGGCGCCCCAATTGGAACCCTTCCTGGACCACCCCGACGGTCGGGTCCGGCTGACCGCGGTGCGCGCCCTGGGCCGCATCGGCGGCCGGGCGGCGGAGACCGCCCTGACCCGCCTCCTGGCATCCGCAGGCCCCGACCTGCAACTGGAGGTGATGTACTTCCTGGATGAGCTCAAGGTCCGGAACGCGGTCCCGGCCCTCCTGCAGCTGCTCAAGCCCGGCAAGGGCCGGAACCGCTCCGAGCAGGACAAGGTGCGCGAGAAGGCCCTGGAGGTGCTGGGCCACCTGGGCTCCAGCTCCATCATTCCGGATCTCGCCGAGGTGCTGGCGCGCAGGAAAGGCTTCTTCCGGGATGCCCGGGAGCCGCTTCCGGCGCGCGTCTGCGCCCTGCGCGCGCTGGGCGCCCTGGGCACCCCGGAAAGCCGCGAGGCCATCCGGAAGGCCCTAGCCCTGGAGCCGCCGGGCCATGAGCGGGACGCGCTCGAGAAGGCCCTCGGCGAGGCCGGGATCGGAGGCGGGACGCTCCCCTGAGGGGCGGTCCAGGGTCACCAGGGCCGGCAGTTTCCAGCGCAGGCCCGAGCCTTCCCGGGCCGCCTCCTTCAGGGCCTGGCCGGCGCGCAGAAGGGCGCCGCGCAGCATCAGGTCGTCCCGGTCGGGCATCCAGAGGGTCGCGCCCATGGGCGGATGGCCCAGGTCCGCCTGGAGCCGGGCGAGGACCACCTCCGCCCCCTCCGGCAGGGTCATGGGCATGAGCAGCAGGAACCGGTGCGGGGCCAGTTCCACCAGCAGGTCGTTGCCGCGCAGTCCCTGGCTGAACGCGCGCAGCGCCGCCCTGGGGGCGTCCTCGCGCAGCTCCCACAGGGCGAGGCTGAGGCTTTCCTTGTAGCGCCGGCCGTGGTGCAGGTTGCCCTTGATCCACACGTCCAGGAAGCGGGCGTTGGGCAGCCCGCTGGTGCGGCTTTCCAGCGCGCTGTCCTGCACCACGGCGGCGGAAAGCTCCAGGGAATCCTGGGCGTTCTGGAGCTCGAATTTCAGGTTCTCCAGTTCCAGCACCCGGCCGACCAATCCGGCGACCGACTGGAGGAACTCCAGGTCTTCCTGGGCGAAGACGAAAGGATGGCTGTGCAGCACCGCCAGCGTGCCCACCGGCACGCCCAGCTGGCGCACGATCACGCCGGCGAAAGAGCGCAGCCAGGGTCCGCCTTCGGAAGGGAACACCGTGCCCAGGGCCAGGCAGCCCTCCGGCTCCTCCATGACCCGTTCGCAAAGATGCAGGCCCTGGTGCAGTTCCAGGGGCTCCTCGGCGCCGGCGCCGGCCTGCATCCACCAGAACGTGTCCAGCTTGCCCTGGGACATCTTGGCGATCATCGCGTGGTCGACCATGAAGTGGCGCATCAGGAGTTCCAGGCTCGCGTCGAACAGCGAAAAGGGATCCGGGTCCTGCGTGCGCAGCAGATCGCCCAGGGCGCGCATGCCCTTTCCCGGCCTTCCCTTGAGGCCGGCCGCCGGCACCCTGCTCTGCCTGATCACCATTGGTTTGCACCCGCAATGACTTATGGTTTCGAGTATACTTCCATCCAACAACAGCTGCCCAAATGGCCGGTTGCCCGTAAGGCCAACCTGGATCATCGCATCGGTATTGATTGGAGGCACATCCCAAATTTGTGGCATGCTTGCATCCACCCAGGAGTCGCTCGTCGCATGGAACTTCCGATCAAGACCCTGCCCATCCTGATAGGGCTGCTGCGCCAGGAAAAGGCTGACGGCGAACTCGCCCTGGAGCAGAACGACGGGGTCCGGCGCCTCTACTTCAGCAGGGGCGAGCTGGTCCATCTCGAAAGCGAAGTCGCGGGCGAAAAATTCGGCAGCCTGCTGCTCCGGCAGGGAATCCTGGACCTCCCGTCGCTCAACGGCATCCTGGCCGACAAGGCGTCCAGCCAGATCGGCGAAAAGGCCATCCAATCCGGATTCATGAGCCTCCAGGAGCGGGATGCCCAATTCCAGGCGCTGCAGGAGCAGATCATGGTCCACGCCCTGGAGCATCCGGTCCTCCACGGCACCTGGAGCCCGACGCCGCCGGGGCTCGACCTGGACAAGGAACTCGACCTCAAGCTGCCCTACCGGAATTTCGTCTGGCACACCTTCCAGGAGGCCCACTACCTGACCGATCTCCTGCTCGCCCTGGAAGCCGAAACGGCCTGGCGCTGGGAGGCCCCCAGGGATCTGCTCGACCGCCTCGGCGATCTCCCCCTCACGCCGAACACCGCCTACGCCCTCTCCTTCCTGGGGGCCGACCCCATCAGCTTCGAAACCTTCTCTTCCCTCAGCGATCTCGACCGGGAAGAGGCGGGCCGGCTGATTGCGATCCTGTGGGCGCTCGGAGCCTTGACGCTGACCGGGGGTGCCTTGCGCAGCCTTACCGGCGCGGCGTTCCGGGAGGCCATCCACCGCCCCGCCCAGCCCTCCGGGGCCCGGCTGGCCCAGGACCCCCCCCTCGACATGGACCTCGGCAACCTGGAACTGGAGATCCTGGAATTTGATCCGGAGCCCGAACCGGACCGGCGCCCCCGGCTCCAGGCTCCCGCCGCGGCCCACCAGCCGCCCAGTGCGAGGGAAGCCCCGGCCCCGAGATCCCCCAGGCCTCCGGCCGCGCCGCCTCCGGGCATGACGGGCCGGCCCGATCCTTTCTCCCGGTCCGAGATTCCGCGACTGCCGGCCGCCGATCCGCGCGCCGCGCGCCGCGATCCGGCCCCGCAAGCCGCGCCGGCCCAGAAGCCGGCTCCGCCTCCGGCCGCGGCCAGCCGCGAGGCCGCACCGGGCCCCCGGCAGCCCGCCATCGAACTGGCCCCCAAGGCGCAGGTGCCCAAGGAGCCGAGCCCCTTCGATGAGGCGCCGCCGGCACTGCCGCCGCCGCCCATCCTGACGGGCCCGGCCAGGGCCAGGGTCCTCCTCACGCAGGCGAAGCAGCAGGTCCACATGGATCGCACGGTGGAAGCCATCCGCACGCTCGAGCAGGCCGTGCAGCTGGGGCTCGAAGGGGATTTTGCCTATGAAGCATGGTTCATGCTGGGGCAATTGCGCCTGGCCAATCCGGCCTGGTCGACCCGGGCCATCGACGCCCTCCAGCAGGCCGCCGACCTGCGCCCCAAGGCCGCCGCACCCTGGGCCCTGATGGGCGAGCTGTACCACCGCAAGGGCTTCGAGGCCAACGCGGCCACCTGCTACCGCCGGGTCCTGGGACTGGATGCGACCTATCCCGTCCCGCCGGACGTGGACATGGACGCCACGGACGCACCCGCGGCGCCCGCCCCGGCGAGCGGCAGGGACGCGGTCTTCGACAAGGTCAGGAAGCTGTTCGGGGGTTCCAGGAAAGCCTGACCGGGCGTCCAGGAATCTTTCCGGCTTCCTCCCCACCCAATCGGGAGGGGGTCGAAAATGCTCCACCTCAATGACGTGGTCTACGGAAATACGGTGGCCGTGTGGGCCTTCACCTCGATCCTGGCCCTGGGGCTGACCGGCGGCCTCCTTCTGGCGCGCCTGGCCGCCCTGCGCTACCTCGCCGGACCGCGGCGCTGGAAGGACGCCCTGCTGGAACGCTACCTCACGGCGATCACCGGGCGGACCCATGCGCTGTTCCTCGGCGCCATCTCCATCGCCCTCGCCTCCCAGATCCCGACGCTGCCGCCCAGGCCCGCCAGGCTGCTCCTGCTGCTCGGGCCCATGGCCCTGCTCCTGCAGGCCGCGCTCTGGGGCAACCTCACCGTCGGGTTCTGGTTGGAGGCTCCGTTCAAGGACGCCCAGGACCGGGCCGCGGCCGCGCGCGCCTCGGTGGTGACCTTCCTCCTGCGCCTGGCGCTATGGTCCCTGGCCCTGCTCGCCGCCTTGAGCGTACTGGGCATCAACATCACCACGATCCTGGCGAGCCTGGGCATCGGCGGCATCGCCGCGGCCCTGGCGGTGCAGAACATCCTCGGGGACCTGTTCGCGTCGCTTTCCATCACCCTGGACAAGCCCTTCATCGTGGGGGACTTCATCGTGGTGGAGGAGTACCTGGGCGTGGTGGAATACGTCGGGCTCAAGACCACCCGGGTCCGCAGCCTGTCAGGGGAGCAGATCATCTTCGCCAACGCCGACCTGCTCAAGAGCCGCATCCGGAACTTCAAGCGGATGACCGACCGCCGGGTGGCCTTCACCATCAGCGTGGCCTTCGAGACCGGGCCCGACCCGCTGGAGCGCATCCCGGAGGCGATCAGGCGCATCATCGAGTCGCGCGCCATGACCCGGTTCGACCGGGCCCACCTCAAGGAATTCACCGAGCGCGGCTTTCTCTTCGAGGTGGTCTATTTCGTCCTGGCGCCGGACCAGAACCTGTACATGGACATCCAGCAGGCGATCAACTTCGCGATGTACCGCTACCTCCGGTCCGAGGGCGTCGAATTCGCCTCGCCGCGGCGCCCGGCGCGCCTCCCCGTGTCCTCCCATCGCGCCGCGAGCCGCCTCACGGATGGGCCAGCCCCAGCCCCTGGACCCGCCGCGCCTGGGGCATCCTGAGCAGCTCCCGCGGGCCGAGCACGAGCTTGCTGGACCGGTTGCCGCCGCCCATCAGGACCTCGGGCAGCGCGAAGACGGCTTCGTCGATGAACACCGGAACGTCCTCGGGGAGGCCGATGGCCACCACGCCGCCGATCTCCATGCCGGTGAGCGCCAGGGTCTGCTCGGCCGAGGCGAAGGACAGTTTGCAGCCCATCAGCTGGCGCACGCACTTGTTGACGTCAAGCCGGGTCGTGGGCAGCACGAGGCAGGCGGCGTAGCGCACCGGGTCGGTCTTGGAGGCCACGACGATGGTGTTGGCGGACTGGCCGGGCGGGAAGGCGTAGTGCTCGCAGAAAGCCGCGGTGTCGGCATAGACCGGATCGCACGCGATGGCGCGGTGGGCCATGCCGTAGCGCGCCAGCGCCGCCGCGAGTCCGGGATGCAGGAGGGTCTCGTCCATGCATAGAGGATACTTCAGCGCGCGTCCGGAGTGATCAGGGGGCGACCGTCATCAGGTTCCTGACCCGCCGCACCCCCCGGACATCCGAGGTCAGCCGCACGACCAGATCCTTTTCCGCGGGGTGCCTGGCTTCGCCCCGGAGGGTGACGGTGCCCCGGTCGGTCCTCACGTGGGTGGCGAGCATGCGCGTGCCCCGGTGGGCCAGCAGCACGGCCTTCACCTGGGCGGTGATCAGGGCGTGAGCGTCGCGCCTGGCGGTTGGTTGGGGGTTCCGTGCGGGCGCGCCGACCCACCGGTGCGTGAGAGCCTTGCCGCATGCTCGTCGGCTTCGCCTCCTGCGCGTGCGCCAAGGTCTCACGCTGTCCTTCCCCGCCTGGAGTGGGGGTTCCTTCGGTTGGCGCCATGGGGGCGAGGAGACCCCTCCCTGGAATGCCCAGGGTCCCGGGATGGTTGCTTTGAAGCTTGTTCAATGAAACGAAGACGAATCGACTCGTCCCTGGGGGGAAGGGGCAGCGTGGCCGCTTGCATCGCCCGCAGCGCAGCGAGGACGTTGCAAGCGGACCACGCACCCGTGGGTCGGCGCGAGAACCCGGAACCCGCATCCCACCGCAAGGCACGACGGGCGGGACACTATGGCTGACTGGAGTTCCAGCCGCCCCCGAGGGCCGCGTATAGCGCGGCGGTGTCGGCGAGGCGCGCGGTCTGGGCCTGGATCAGCCCGGACCGCGCCTGCTGCCAGAGCCGGGTGGCGTCCAGCAGCTGCAGGTAGCTGGCCGCCCCGTCGCGGGTACCTGGGACTCGACCAGGGTGCGCGAGCGGGCGGCGGACTGTTCCGCCTGGACCTGGGCCTGGAGCGTGTCGGCGTCGGCCTGCAGGGCGTTCAGGGCGTCCGCCACGTTGCCGAAGGCGTTCAGCACGGTGGACCGGTAGCCGGCCACCGTCACGTCCAGCCCCGCGGCGGCGGCGCGCTTGCGGGCCTGCAGGGTGCCGCCGGCGAACACCGGCTGGAGCAGGTTCAGCCCGGCGCTCCAGAGGGTCATGCTGGGATAGCCCTGGACCGCCGCCACCCCGTACGACCCGCTCAGGGTGAGGCTGGGGAACAGGTTGGCTTCGGCCAGGCCCAGCTGGGCGGTGGCCCCGTGCAGCTGGGCCTCGGCGATCATGACGTCCGGCCTGCGGCGCACCAGGGTGGAGGGCAGGCTCACCGGCAGCTCCCGGGGCAGGGTGAGGGCTTCCAGCTCCAGCGGACCCAGGCCGCCCTCGGCGGGGAAGCGGCCCAGGTAGACATGGAGCTGGTCGCTCAGGGCGGCCAGCTGCTGGCGCAGCCCGGGCAGCACGGTCTGCGCCGAGGCCACGTTGGCCTGGGCCGAAAGGAGGTCGGCCGGGCCCTTGGCGCCCAGCTCGACCGCCCTGCGGATCAGGTTCTCCTGTTTGCGGAACAGTTCCAGCACCTCCTCGGCCGCTTGCAGCTGGGCGCGCAGCCCGGCTTCACGGATGCTGGCGGTCACGACGTTGGCGGCCAGGGTGAGCTTGGCGCCCTGGAGCATCCAGAGCTGCTGCTCGGCCAGGGTCTGCTGGAACTCGATGCCGCGGCGCACCGCGCCGAACAGGTCCAGGGTGTAGGCGACGGTTACCGAGGCGTTGTAGATCGTGTAGGGTGACACGGCCTCCCCGGTCGGGCTGATGTTCTCCCGGGTGACCCCACCCTGGAGATTCACGGCGGGCCAGCGTCCGCCGTTCGCGGCGCGCACGTTCTCCTGCGCCTGGGTCAGCGCGGCCCGGGCCATGGCCACGGTGGGGCTCTGCTGCAGCGCCCGGCCCACCCGGTCGTCGAGTTCCGGGCTGCCGAACCCGGTCCACCATTGTTCCGCGACCGGGCCGCCCGGGACGAAGGTCTGGGCGACGCCCTGGGCCGACCCGGTCCCGGGCGGCAGGGGCTCGGCACCGTACTGCCCGGACGTGGGCGGCGCGGGCGGCACGAAGCTCGGGCCCACGGCGCAGCCCAACCCCAGGGCGAGCGCGCCGATCCACGCGGCCTGGGCGTGGAGGGGCGCCTTTGTTGCAATCCTCATCATTCCCTCCTGCACGACCCAACCAAGGAACCCGGCCACCCAACGGCATCCAGGTCTAAAGTGTGGGACGCCAGGGGCACTCATGCCGGAAAAATCCGGTCGCGGTCACGACCTCCGGGGAAGGCACACCGCTCGCGCACCTTTCGGTCGGCTTCGGGTTCCGGGTTCTCGCGCCGACCCACCGTTGCGTGGTCCGCTTGCAACGTCCTCGCTGCGCTGCGGGCGATGCAAGCGGCCACGCTGCCCCTTCCCCAAGGGACGAGTCGATCCGTCTTCGTTTCATTGAACAAAATTCAGAAAAACCATCCCGGGACCCTGGGCATTCCAGGGACCGGCTTCCTCGCCCCCGTGCCGCCAACCGAAGGAACCCCCACCCCAGGCGGGGAAGGACAGCGTGAGACCTTGCCGCACCCGCAGGAGGCGAAGCCGACGAGGCTGCGGCAAGGCTCTCACGCACCGGTGGGCCGGCGCACCCGCGCGGAACCCGAATCCAACCGCAAGGCGCGACGGCCGGAACCACGGCCGCCACCCTCAACCCAGCCATCACCCCGCATGGCGCTGCAGGAAGGCCAGGGTCTTCTGGTTGAAGGCCTCGATCTGCTCATAGATCGGGGCGTGGGCACAATCCTCGAAGATCTGCAGTTCGGATCCCCGGATCGCGCCGGTCAGGCGGTCCGCGAACCGGGTCGAGGTCACCAGGTCGTGGCGGCCGAAGGTGATCTGGGTGGGAGCGCTGATCCGTCCCAGCTGCGCTTCCACGTCGTGGGCGAGCACGGCCGCGGATTGCTGGAGGAAAGTGGCCATGGGCAGTTCCGGCCGGCTCCGGACGAAGGCCGCCAGGGACTGGATGGTGTCGGTCTTTTCGGCATACATTTCAGGGGTGAAGCACCATGGGAAAATGCCCTGGATGACCATCTCCGGCACGCTGCCCAGGCCCTTGGCCATCGCCTGCCAGCCTCTGACCACGGTTTCCAGGAAGGGGTCGGTCCGGGTCCACGCGCTGACCGCGGAGAGCGACTTGACGTTCCGGGGATGTTTGGCGGCCAGCCAGAGGCCGACGGCGGCGCCCAGGGACAGGCCGAAGACATGGGCCTTGGCGATGCCCATGACTTCCATGAACGCGGCCACATCGTCCGCGAACAGCTCGGTGCTGTAGACTCCGGCGGGGTGGTCGGAGGCTCCCATTCCGCGCAGATCGAGGGAGATGCAGGTGAAATGCTTGGCGAACTCCGCCACCTGGAAGGCGTAGCACGCATAGTCCGCGGCCAGGTAGGGGATGAGGATCAGGGGTTCCCCCGCACCCTGCTGGTCGTAGTTCATGCTGATGTCGTTGACTTTGATCTTGGGCATGGACTCCCTCCTTGTCATGGCGGCTCATGGCCGCGCTCGGCAGCGCGGCGACCAGCTTAACGCCGATCGGATGGCATCAGGGCGGCCAATTATTGTTACCAGCCCTGGGGTCTATGGGTAAAAAAACGGGATGGGCCGTCGGCACTGCACTCGACCCATTGCCGAGCCCATTGGAGACTCTGGAGGCCCACATAAAAGATATATATTCACGACTGCAGACACCCCATGCCCCGTCTCCGGGGTTCGAATATCTGCACTCCTTGCTGGCCAAAATTGTTCGCTAGAATGGCTTCAGGATTCACCCACATACAAGGTCCACATGCCGGGATGCCCAAAATGGTGATGAACCTGATCGAAGCCAGCATTCCCCCGACCGACCTGGGTGTGCTCCTGGGAGCCGGCAGGAGCCTGGACGTGTTGGACGTGCGCACGCCCCCCGAGTTCCGGGAGGTGCATCTGGCAGTTGCGCGAAACATGCCCTTGGACCGGCTCGACCCGAAGGTCGTGGCCGGGGAACGCCAATCCCGGGACCAGCCTCTCTATGTCATCTGCCAGTCCGGCGGTCGCGGCCGCCAGGCCTGCGCCATGCTTCGCACCGCCGGCGTCGGCAACGTGATCAACGTGGAGGGGGGGACCTTGGCGTGCGTGCAGGCTGGCCTTCCGGTCATCCGGGGACCCAAGGCCATTTCGCTCGAACGGCAGGTGCGAATCGCCGCCGGATCCCTGGTGCTGCTTGGCACGGCTCTCGGGTTTTTCATGCGACCCGGCTTCCTGCTGGTGTGCGCATTCGTAGGCGCCGGGCTCGTGTTCGCTGGGATCACGGACACGTGCGGCATGGGCCTCATGCTGGCACGCATGCCCTGGAACCGCTCCGGATCCGGCTCTTCCCGGACCTGATGGGGCCTGGTTCCTATACCATCGGTACAAACCACCTCAACCGCCTGGGTGTATCCTCGTCGCAGTACCTGGGTTCGCGCATGCCATCTTCTAGCCACAAGACACTGGTGCCCGGCGCCGCTGCCCGGATCACGAAAGGCAACGTCAAGCTCGACCCGGCTCTGGATTGTCCGAAGCTGGTGACACGCTGGCGCGCCTGGTCACGACGGTCGGAACAACGGACGCCACAGTAAAACAAGGCGGGGACGGAACCTTCGGGGCGGCAACGGCAGATTGATCATGGGCGGCCGCTGGCCGGCCCAGTCTTGCCGTCGGGTTCCATCGCAATAGCCCCATTGTCTGGGCTCCTTTTTCGGGAAAATCGATGTCCACGTTCAAGCACCATCTGCTATGCCGGGCCCTTGGCTGGGTCCAGATGCTCACCCTGGGGCTCGGCGGCCTCGCGCCGGCCCACGCCATCATCATCCAGGCCGGCGCGGATCCCGAAGCGACGGCAGCCCTCCAGGCCCGGGCCCACAAGATGGGCGCCCGGCACACCTGCGTGGTGGGCATCCTCTGCACTGACACCCATGAAGCCCAGACCACGGCCACGGGCGTCTATCTGGGCCTCAGCGACGATGGCAAGAAGGGCCTCGTGCTGACCGCGGGCCACACGGGCGACAAGCTGCCCAAGCCGCTGAAGGAGATCGTGATCAGCTTCGGGCCGGCCATGCGAAGTGAAGAGGCCATCAACATCTTTGCGAACAGGAAGGTGGTGCATCCGGCAGACCCCCATGCGCCTGGGGCCAGCAAGGACCTGGCCATTCTTGAATTCGATGCGGCGATCGGCGGGGAGGCCCTTGAAAAGATGGGCGTCAAGCCCGCCGTTCTGTACCAGGGCACCGGGTACAGGAAGCCGCTCCTGGAAGGGGAAATCGCCGGGTTCGGGCTGTTCGGCACCCATGCGAGTCCCGTATCCCACCGCCTCTTCACCATCCATGGCGGAAAGACCCGGGTCACGTTCGAGGAATGGATGGGCCGCACGGGATTCCTGCACATGTCGCGCGTTTCGGACCAGTTGGTCAAATCCGGGGCCGCCAAGGGCGGCCACCCCAACCGCCTCCAATTCGCGATGACCCATGAGGAAAGCGAAGTCAGGCACCTCGATGGCGCCCGGCCGCTCCGGTTCCGGTCGCATCCCGACCAGGCGCTCATCACCGAAGGTGACAGCGGCGGTCCTCTGTTCTTCAACACGAAAGAGGGCCTCAAGGTGGCGGGCATCGCCTCGCGGGTCGGGATTGAACCCCTCGCCTGGTCCGGGGGAGAGGACCTCTTCATCCATCAGTTCTGGGAGCCGGTCATGGACGCGGTGAAGTGGATAGCGGCCGTGAAGGCGGGCGCCACGGACACGTCCCGGATCATTGAACCGGGAACGGCCAAGGCCGAAGCGGCGCCGGCCCTGTCTGCGCCGGAGGCCAGGGAGGAAAAGAAGGCGGGCTCGGATCTTTTCTGATGCGGAGCCAGGAAAACGGCCACCCGTGAAGGTGGCTGATAGCCTTGGTACCGGCGGTCGGACTCGAACCGACACCCCATCGCTGAGAACAGATTTTGAGTCTGTCGCGTCTGCCATTTCGCCACGCCGGCGGCTGGCTTCAGTCTAGCCCAAGATCATCCGCCCACCAAGGTCTCAGCGGTCTCAGCCCGGGAGGGCGGTGGCCACCCGCTTCCCCAGAGTCTCACTGCCAAAGCGCCGAAACCGGCATGGCCCACATCCCGGGGCCGAAAGGCAGGATTTCGCTGCCCGTATAGAGCAAGACCCCGCGATGGAAAGATGGCCCGAGGGTCTCGGACAGGTGCCGCAGCCCCTTGAAGTCCCTGGGTTGGATGCTGGAGCTGGCCTTCACTTCCAGGCCCACCACCAGCCCGTCGGCCCGCTCCAGCAGGAGATCCACCTCCTGGCCCGGGAGGGTGCGGTAGTGGAACAGCTGCGCCCGGGTTCGGGACCAGCCCAGAAGTTTGCGCACCTCTCCCGCCACGAAGGTCTCCAGCAGTCCCCCCAGGAGTTCCGGATCCCGCTGCAGCCGCCCCTGGTCGGCCCCCAGCAGATGCGCCATGAGCCCACTGTCCCGGAGCATGAGCTTGGGCGCCTTCACCAGTCGCTTGCCCAGATGGCTGCTCCAGGCGGGCAGGGTGGTCAGGACGAAAATGGCTTCCAGGAGGTTCAGGTAGCGCTTGAGGGTATTGATGGGGAGGGCAAGGGTGCGGGAGAGCTCGGCGAGGTTGAGGAGCCCCGCCGAGCGGGTCGCGACCAGCTCAAGGATGCGCGGGAGCTGGGTGATCCCCTCGATCTGGGACAATTCCCGGATGTCCCGCTGGAGCAGCGTCTGGAGATAACTCCCGAACCATTGGCTGCGCCTGCGTCCCGGGGCGCGCTCCCGGGCTTCGGGAAATCCGCCGGCCAGGATGGCGGCGATCAGGGCCTCGCGGTCGAGTTCCAAGGTTTGCGGGACCATGGGTTCATTTTCGAACAAACGGTCAACCCGGTTGGCGTCAAGGCCGCGGATTTCACTCTGGGAAAGGCCGTCCAGGGTCACGACTTCCATGCGCCCCGCCAGGGATTCGGAAAGCACGGGCAGCACCAGCACATTGGCCGATCCGGTCAGAAGAAAACGGCCCGGCCGCCGATCCTGGTCCACCTCGAGCTTGATGGCGCGGAAGAGCTGGGGAGCCAACTGGATCTCGTCCAGAACCGTGAGGCCGCGCCTCTGGGCCACGAAGCCCCCCGGGTCCATTTCCGCCGCCCTGCGCACAGCCGGGTCATCGAGGGTGGCGTATTGTCCTCCGGGGTTGGCGTCCAGTAATGCCTTGGCCAGGGTGCTCTTTCCGGCCTGGCGTGGCCCCATCAGAAGCACGACGGGGGTGTCGGTCAAAGCCTCGGCAACCAGGGGGGTCAAGTGTCGCTGAATCATGGTGAAAATATGCCATATGATGGCATATTTTCAAGCCTTCCAATGGAATAAATTTTATCATGGTAAATTTTTTAAGTGTTTTTTTTATTTGATTTATGTATTAAAAATTTGAATCAGGCATGACCTCATCCGGGATCTCACGCCCTCCGGGTACTGAGAAGGTGCCCGATGGCCACGGCGGCGGCGTCGGCGGCGTCGGCGGGGAGGGCGGTCTTGAGGTTGAGGATCACCATGACCATCTTGCCCACCTGGGTCTTGTCGGCCCAGCCGTAGCCGCTGACCGCCTTCTTCACCTGCATGGGGTTGTAGTCGCCCACGGGCAGGCCGTGCAGGCCGGCGGTGAGCAGGATGCCGCCGCGGATCTGGCCCAGCTTGATGGCGGTGGCGGCGTTCTTTTCCACGAATGGGGACTCGACCGCCATGAACTGGGGGGCGTGGCGCTCGATCACTTCGCTCAGCTGCCGGTGGATGCCCAGCACCCGCTGGTCGAAATCGGACCCCCGGGGCGAACGGATGACTCCGGAAGCCAGCAGCTCCATGCGCGAGCCCAGGCGCGAGACCACCGCCCAGCCGCAGGCCAGGGAGCCGGGGTCCACGCCGAGGCAGACCGAGGGGGCGGGGGCCGGAAGCAAGGCGGTCAGCCTTTCTTGCGCTTGGCCTGGGGCTTGCCGAATCCGGTCACCCCGGAGCTCTTGGGCCGGCCGGTGCGCACGCTGCCCTTGGGGAGCTTGGCGCGCGCAGGGGGACGCCCGGTGGCGGGCGCGCGCGGGGTGCGTCCCTTCCCGGGCTCGCCCGGCGTACGAGCCCTGGCGGGCTCGGCCGGCGCACGTGATGCCCGCGTCGGCCTGGCCGGCCGGCGCGCATCGGGCACGAAGTCGGCCTCGCGCAGGGAAGCCGGTGCGGCGAGGCTGGGCACGAAGCTGCGGCTCTTGCCCTTGCCGTCCTGGGCGGCGGCCTCCACCACCCAGGCCGAGACCCGCCGCAGGTCCTCGTCCACCCCGGTGATCTCCACCTTCACCTTGTCGCCGATGGACAGCACCACGTTGGCGCCCTGGCCCACGGCCTTGGTGCGGTTCGGGTCGACGGTGAAGCTGCCGCCCAGCGCCCCCAGCGGGACGCCCACTTCCACGAACGGCGCGTCCAGGCGGATGAAGGCCACCTTGAGCGAGAAGCCCTGGATCCGCCCGTCGAAGCGGTGGCCGATCTTGGTCTTCATGATGAGGCAGGTCTTCCAGCGGTCGTTTTCGCGCTCGGCTTCGGTGGCGGTCTGCTCGGTGTCGCTGCAGCTCTTGGCCACCACCGCCAGCTGGCTGTGCAGCCCGTCGGGCAGGCGCTCGCCGTGCAGCACCGAGCGCAGCAGCCGGTGCACCACCAGGTCGGGGTAGCGCCGGATCGGGCTGGTGAAGTGCAGGTAGTCCTCCAGCGCGAGTCCCGAGTGGCCGATGTTGTCGGCGCTGTACTCGGCCCGCTTCAGGCTGCGCACCAGCAGGGTGTTGAGCATGGCCTCCAGGGGGCCGCCGCGGATCTTGTCCAGCAGGGCGTTGAGCACTTCGGGGGTGGGCTCGTCGTAGGCGCGCAGCAGGCCGAAGGCGCTGGCCACCTCCTTGAACGCCTCCAGCTTCGTGGGGTCGGGGTTGTCGTGGATCCGGTAGATGGTGGGGATCTTCCTGCGGGTGAAGAAGCGCGCCACGGCCTCGTTGGCCAGCAGCATGAACTCCTCGATCATGCGGTGGGCGTCGTGGTGGGCGTAGCGGCGGGCGTCCACCGGGCGGCCCTCGGCGTCGAAGATGAACTCCGTCTCCTCGCTGTCGAGGTTCAGGGCGCCGCGGCCCAGGCGGATCCGGGTGAGGCTGCGCGAGACCCGCAGGGCCTCCTCCAGCATGGCGCAGGCCTCCTCGCCCAGGGCCTCCCGCAGCGGGCCTGGCCTGGTCCATGCAGGCCTCCTTCACCTGGTCGTAGCTGAGCCGCCTGCGCGAGCGGATGACGGTTTCGCACAGGCGGGTCTCCACCACCTCCAGCTCGGGCGACAGGGTGATCCAGGCGGTCATGGTGAGCCGGTCCACGCCCTCCTGGAGGCTGCACAGTTCGCCCGAGAGCCGCTCCGGCAGCATGGGGATGCACTGGTCCGGGAAGTAGACCGAGGTGCCGCGCTTCAGGGCCTCCTGGTCCAGGGGGCTGCCGTCGGCCACGTAGTGGCTGACGTCGGCGATGTGCACGCCCAGGATCCAGCCGCCGCCTTCGTTCCGGGGCAAGGGCTCCAGGCTGATGGCGTCGTCGAAGTCCTTGGCGGTGGGCGGGTCCACGGTGACCGTGAGGAGATCGCGCAGGTCCTCCCGGCCCTGGATCCACTCGGGTGGGATGACGGTGGGGAAGGGGGCCAGCTGCTCCATCACCGCGTCGGGGAATTCGGTGCGCAGGTTGAACAGGGCGGCGGTGAGCTTGTTCTCGATCTTGAGGTCGGTGAGCCGGCCCAGGCGGGCCACCACCCGGCCGCGGATCTGCTGGGCGGCGGGGTCGGGGTCGAGCAGGATGCTCACCAGGTCGCCGTCCTGGGCCAGGTCGCTGGCGGGCACGGTGACGATCTGGGAGAGCCGGGGCTCCAGCGGCACCGCGCTCCAGCCCCAGGCCTGCTTCTGCAGGTGGGCGGGGATCGGGTCGGGGTTGCGCGAGAGCACCTTGCATCACCCGGGCCCGGGGCCGGCCGTCGAAGGTCAGGCCGGTCATCTCGGCCAGCACCCGGTCGCCGTGGATGGCGCCGTGGCCCTTCGCGCCAGTCCACCAGGAGGTCGAGCCCCTGCGCGCTTCTGCGCGCCGACCGGGCGCAGGAAGCCCACCGGCCCCTTCCGGGTGGCCCAGGTAGGTGGCCTCGAAGGTCTCGGAATTGCGGTAGCCCGGCGAAGCCGGCGGCTGCGGGCCGGAAGCGCGCTGGGGCGGCGCGGGCCGGCCCGGTCTCCCCTCCTGGCGCTTGCGCCCGGTGAATGCCGAGGATCGGGGACGGAGGCTGCTTGTTTCTGACCATGGCACAAGCCTATCGGGGAATGGCCCTGGGGGGTGAGAAGGGATAGTATGGAAGCATGCGCATCGCTCTGCTCCGCCTTTCCGCCCTGGGTGACATCCTCCGCGTGCTGCCCGCCTGGGCGAACCTGCGGCGAGGCCTTCCCGGAGGCCCGGTTCCAGGCGGTGGTGGAGGACCGCCACGCCTTCCTGCTGGAGCCCATGCCCTGGCTGGAGCCGGTGCGCGGTGGCGCGCCGGGCGCTGGGCCGGCCCTGGTCCGCCCTGGGCGAGTTGCGGCGGGCGGCCGGCGCTGGTGCGCGGCGCGACGTCTCCCTGGACTTCCACGGCATCCTCAAGTCGGCGCTGATGCCCGCGGCTGGCGCGGCATCCCCGAGCGCTGGGGCGACGGCGCGACCCGGGAGGGGGCCGCGCCTCTTCAGACCCGCCCGCTCGCGTCCGCGCCGCCAGACCCGCTACGACCAGGCCCTGGGGCTGGCCGAGGCGTTCGGCGCCAGCCGGGGCGTCGCCGGGCTGGGCCGGTTCCGCCCCGCCCTGAAGGACGTTCCGCTGCCGGACCCGGCCGCGGTGTGGGACCGCGCGGCGGGCCGCAGGCTGGTGCTGGTGCCGGGCGCCTCGCGCCCGGGGCGCGATCAAGCGCTGGCCGCTGCGCCATTGGATCGCCCTGGCCGATAGGCTGAAGGGCCGGTTCCAGCTGCGCTGGTCGCTGGGCCCCGAGGAGGCGGAGCTGCGCGCCTGGCTGCCGGACGCCACCGGGGTGGCGGCGCTGCCCGAGAGCGACCTGTGGACCCTGGCCTCGGCCCTGCGCCAGGCCGACCGGGTGATCGCGCCGGACACCGGCCTGCTGCACCTGGCGGTGCTGCTGGGCGTGCCGGTGCCGGGCCTGTTCGGCGGCTCGGATCCGGTGGTGGCGGGCCTGCCCGCCGGGGCCGGGCGGGTCCTGCGCACCGGGCATCGAGTGCTCGCCCTGCCGGGAGCGGCTGTGCCAGCGGCGGGACTGCCTGGAGGGGCTGTCCCCGGAAACGGTGGCTGGCTAGCCTCGACGCCAGGTGACGCTGCCGTCCTTGCGGTCCTCCAGGACGATCCCCATGGCCTTCAGCCGGTCCCGCACCCGGTCCGCCTCGGCCCAGTCGCGCGCGGCCTTGGCGGCCTTGCGCCGCTCGATCAGGGCCTTCCACCTCGGCGTCGGTCTCCACCTCCTCGTGGGGCCAGCAGGCGAAGACGGCGTCGGTCTCGTCCAGGAAGGCCAGGGCCGGCGTCCCGCTCGGCCCGGGTGAGGGCGATCCGGTCGTCCTGGGCGTTGAGGTCGGTGATGAGGGTGAACAGGGCGGCCAGGGCCTCGGGGGTGTTCAGGTCGTCGGCCAGGGCGGCCCAGAAGGCCTCCCGGGCCGCCCGGACCCGGGCCAGGGGCTCGATGGCGGCCTTCCATTCGCCCTGGCCGGCCAGCGCCGTCCTCCTCCATGCGCTTGCGGAACAGGCGGATGCGCTTCAGGGCCTGCTCGGCGGCCCTGAGCCCGTCGAAGGAGAAGTTCAGCACCTTGCGGTAGTGGTTGCTCTGGATGGTGAAGCGGAAGGCCCTGGGGTCGTAGCCCTTGGCCTGGAGGTCGCGCAGGGTGTAGAAGTTGCCCAGGCTCTTGGACATCTTTTCGCCGTCCACCAGCAGGAACTCGCCGTGCACCCAGGTGTTGACCCAGGTGTGGCCCAGGCAGCCCTCGCTCTGGGCGATCTCGTTCTCGTGGTGGGGGAAGACCAGGTCGACGCCGCCGCTGTGGATGTCCATGCGCTCGCCCAGCAGCGCGATGCCCATGGCCGAGCACTCGATGTGCCAGCCGGGCCGGCCCGGGCCCCAGGGGCTGTCCCACCAGGGCTCCCCGGGCTTGGCGGCCTTCCACAGGACGAAGTCCTGCATGGAGTCCCGCTCGTACTCGTCGGCGTCCACCGAGGCGCCCGGCTTCATGCCGTCCCGGTCCAGCCGGGCCAGGCGGCCGTACTGGGGCAGGCCGGCGATGCGGTAGTAGACGCTGCCGTCCCGGGTATAGGCCAGGCCGCGCGTCTCCAGCGCCTGGATCAGCCGGATCATGTCGGGGATGTACTCGGTGGCCTTGGGCGTGTAGGTGGGCGGCAGGATGCCCAGGTGCGCCAGGTCCTCCAGGAAGACGGCGGTGTAGCGGTCGGTGAGGGCCTTCATGGCCGCGTGGCGCTCGGCGTTGCCGGCATCGGCCGGCAGCGTCCGCCTGGGAGTCGCGGATGATCTTGTCCTCCACGTCGGTGATGTTCATGCAGTGGCGCACCTGGTAGCCGGCGGCCAGGAAGGTCGCGCTTGAGCAGGTCCTGGAACAGGTAGGTCTTCAGGTTGCCGATGTGGGCGAAGTTGTAGACGGTCGGGCCGCAGGTGTAGAGGGAGATCACGCCCGGGACGAGCGGCGTCACCGGGTCCACCGAGCGGGTGAGGGTGTTGTGCAGGGAGATGGGTGCGTAGGTCGCTCATGCCTAAAGCTAAACACCAATCCGGGGCATTTACAAAGCACTGTTCACCAGGGCCAGCATGGCTTCGGGGAGGGTCGCGGTGGCGCCCGTCGGGGCCCATGACCAGGTGGACGGTCTCGCCTTCGGCCAGGCGCACCTCGTCCCGGGTCACTTCGTAGCCGAAGACGATCTTGCGCCGGCCCGCCTCCTTGACCCAGGCTGCGGATGGTCACCTGCTCGTCGTAGCGGGCGGGGGCCCGGTACTTCACCCGCAGTTCGGCCACGGCGATGAACACCCCCTGGGCCTCCCAGTCCGCGTAGCCCTGGCCGGCCTGGCGCAGGAGATCGGAGCGGCCCAGCTCCATCCATACCGGGTAGACCGCGTGGTGGACGATGCCCATGGCGTCGGTCTCGGCGTAGCGGACCCGGATGGTGGTGGTGCTGGTCATGGCCATGCTTCATGTTGAACGGTTCCCGGCGCCCATGCAAATTCGGACGTAAACTGGACCTGGAAGGAGTCCCGCATGAAGGTCCTTGCCGTCATTCTGCTGGTCGCCGGCACCCTTGCCGCAGCCCCCGTGCAATGGGAGACCAGCCTCGCCGCCGCCCAGCAGCGGGCCACGCGCGAGAACAAACTGATCTTCCTGGACGTTTCCACCGGCTGGTGCTCCTGGTGCAAGAAGCTCCAGGCCGAAACCTTCCCCAGCCCGGCGGGCCAGGCGGCCCTGTCCCGGGTGGTGCCCCTGCACCTGGAGACCCAGGACGCCGCCGGCAAGCCCACCCGGGACCATGCCATCGAAAGCCAGTTCCGGGTCGATGTCTTTCCCACCCTGCTCATCCTGGCCGCAGACGGCAGGGAGGTGGCCCGGCAGCAGGGTTACCTGCCGCCCCAGCAGTTCGCCGCCTGGATCGGGACGGCGGCGAAGCGGTAGGCCGGAATGCGTGAAGTGCCCCCTCATGGGGCGGCTTGAGTCGTCCGATACGTTCCATATTGGATAGCGCCCCGCCTGCCCGCGGGGCTTCGTCCCGGAGGTTGCCATGAAATTCGGTTATGGATGGTGTTGCCTGGCGGCCCTGGGGCTGGTTTCCTGCGGCGGGGCGTCCGGCAGTTCTTCGGTGAACGGCACCAGCTCGACCTCCATCCTGGCTGCCCCGGCCGGGGTGGCCACCACGGTGTTCATGGACCTGCAGCTGGTCCGGCCGGACGAACTGACCACAGGTTCCGGATTCCCCACCGGCGTCACCTCCAATGTCCCCGCGGCGTCCTTGGCCAAGTCCGGGGCCGAGGCGACGCCCGCGGCCTCCCCCGGCGTGCTGACCTTCACCAACTGCAAGGCGGCCAACGGCGGGTACATCAACGGCACCATCCAGGTCGCGGTGACCGGCACGACCACCCTGACCTACACCGAGACCTTTAACCTGACCGTGACCCCGACCATGGCCGGCGTGCCCTCCCCTGCCTGGAACTGGACCTACATCGGAACCCAGACGGTCGCCGTCACCCCCGCCACATCCACCGCTCTCGTGACGACCCCCCTCCCTTACATCGCTGCGACATACACTTCCGGCACGGCCGCACCCGTTGTCTACCAGTTCTCCAGCAGCCTTTCGGTAAACTGGTCCAGCCTCCAGGCGGTTTCGCTCGTGGGCAGCTTCGAGGTCAACCGCCCCGGGGTCGAATCCGTCACCGTCACCCTCGCCCCGCCCCTGGTCTGGGACACCCAGGCCACCCCCCCCTGCAGCTACCCGATCAGCGGCACGATGGCCCTGGCCCTGGACCAGGTCAGCCCGGCGTTCACGGACAGCACCACCGTGGTGTTCAATTCCACCTGCGGCGAGGTGACCCTCGGCGGGGCCAGCCTCAACCTGGGCCAGTGACGATCGCGAACGAAACCTTTTAAGGAGATTCCATGCGTCTTCCCATGGCAGGGGTGGTTCTGCTGGCCGCGTTGCCGGCCTTCGCGCAGGGTGTGGAAAGCCACTGGTACCTGGATGTGCATCGGTTCACGCCGACCATGACCGGGCATTTCGACGGGATTTCCAACAACCAGCCGATCGATGTCGATCTCCAGAACGATCTGGCGCTGGAAAAGGACAAGACCAAGATCGGCTACGGGGCGGAGTACCAGGGCACCCGGTTCGGGCTGGAACTCTCCCGGGACGAGCAGGACTACGCAGGGACCAACAAGATCTCGCGGGCCATCACCATCAACGGCCAGACCTTCGCCGCCAGCACCCTGGTCACCTCCAGCCTGAAGGCCACCAACAACACCCTGAACTGGACCATCCGCGCCGTGACCTGGCCGCATTTCTGGGCGGGGCTGGATCTCGGCGCCCGGGCTACCCAGCTGCAGCTCGACGCCACGGGCGTGGAACCCTTCACCGGGGTCAACGCCGCCGCGGACTACAAGATCACGCTGCCCATTCCCCAGGTGGGGCCCTCCCTGGGCATCGTCGCCTTCGACGGCCGGCTGGTGGCCAAGGGGATGGTCCATGTGCTGGCCTACAAGGGGGCCAACTACATCCACACGGGGGTGGACCTGCGCTTCTTCCCCATCTCCTGGCTGGGGGTTCGGGCCTTCTTTGATGATGAACATTTCCGTGTGCCCGATAACTCGATCAAGGACAACCTGGACATCCTGCTCGACCGCAAGGGCACGGGATTCGGGATCGTGGCGCGATTCTGAAAAAAAGGATGGCAAAAAGTCAATGAGTTAATTATAATTTCCGGACCGCAGTCGCTTTCTGCCCGAATGGTCGGGCCGGACTGCACCGGAGGCGTGCATGCGCATCGGCTTCGCCCTTGCTTCATCGGGCCTGGTGGCCCTGCTCGCGTGCGGAGGAAACGGCGGGAGCGTTTCGGTGAGCGGCACCGACCCGGCCTCCATCCGCAGCGCCCCGGCGGGGGCGGCCGTGCTCACCTTCCTGGACCTGGAGCTGCTCCGGCCGGACCAGATCCAGGGCGGCAACCCGCCCGCCGGGGTCACCCTCGGCAGCGCCGGCGCCAGTTCCACCTTCACCTACAACACCGTGTCCGCCAGCGGCGGGACCCTGACCGGAACGGTCACGGTCAGCGGCGGGCCGGCCTTCATCGAAACGTTCAACCTCGCCTCCACCACCACTCTGGCCGGCGGCGCCGCCCAGACCTGGACCTACACGGGCAGCCAGAAGGTCACCCTGGCCGGCGGTTCGGCCAACGTGGTCCTGGCCGACGCTGCGGCGCCGATCCGGGCCGTCTTCACGGACAGTTCCAACCCAGCCAACAACAAGACCTACAGCTTCACCCCAAACCTCGCGGCGGATCTGGGCAATCCGTCCGGCAGCGCCATGTCCGGCAGCTACCAGCTGGCTGGCGCCAACGGCGCCATCATCTCATGCGACATCGCTCCCGGCGCGCCCCTCGCCTTCATCCGGTCCGGGCCCGGGGCATGCAGCTATCCGTCCAGCGGCACGCTCACGCTTTCGCTCACCAGCCCGGGCGGCAACGACGAGGTCACCGCCGCGTTCAACGCCGGGTGCGGCAACGTGACGCTCGGCGGGAAGACCATCAGCCTCGGCGGCAACTGAATTCCGGAGCCTTCCATGCGTCATCTTCTGGCCCTGCTCACCGCCCTGCCGCTTTGCGCCCAGGGCGCCGAACGGCACTGGTATTTCGACGTGCACCAGTTCATGCCGTCCCTGACGGGGCACTTCAATGGGGTCTCGAACGACGAGCCCATCAACGTGGACCTGGGCAACGACCTGGGCCTCGGCCGGTCCAGGACCTGGACCGGCGCCGGCCTGGAGTACCAGGGGCCGCGGTTCGGGCTCGAGTTCTCCATCGACCGCCAGGACTACACGGGCAGCAACCGGGTGAGCCAGCCGGTCACCATCCAGGGCGAGACGTTCCAGCTGAACACGCAGGTCAATTCCAGCGTCCAGGCGACCAACACGAGCTTCAACTGGACCACGCGCATCCTGGCCCGGCCCCGGGACCTGGCTGGGGGTGGACCTGGGCGTGCGCAACACCGCGCTCAAGCTGGACGCCACCGGGACCAGCGCCTTCTCCGGGATCACGGCGGCGGCGAACTACCGGGTCAACCTGCCGGTGCCCCAGGTGGGCCCCTCCCTGGGCTTCACCGCCCTGGACGACCGCCTGGTGGGGCGCGGGCTGTTCCACTTCCTGACCTACAAGGGCGCCACCTACACCCGGATGGGCGCGGACCTGCGCTATTTCCCGGTGTCCTGGCTGGGGCTGAGGGCCTTCGTGGATTCCGAGCGCTTCCGCGTGCCGGACGGATCGATCAAGGACGACCTGGACATCACCCTGGATCGAACCGGCTTCGGGTTCGGGATCGTGTTCCGGTATTAGGGCGGTTGCTGCGTACGCTGTCCCGACCGGCGCGCCGACCCACCGGCGCGTGGTCCGCTTGCAACGTCCTCGCTGCGCTCCGGGCGATGCAAGCGGCCACGCTGCTCCTTCCCCCCAGGGACGAGCCGATTCGTCTTCGTTTCGATGAACAAAAATTCAAAACTACCCTAATGGGACCCTGGGCATTCCAGGGAGCGGTCTCCCCGCCCCCATGCCGCCAACCGAAGGAACCCCCAACCCAGGCGGGGAAGGGACAGCGTGAGACCTTGGCGCACCCGCAGGAGGCGAAGCCGACGAGGCTGCGGCAAGGCTCTCACGCACCGGTGGGCCGGCGCACCGCCCCGGAACCTGAAGCCAACCCCAGGGCACGACGGGCGGAACAACGGTCGCCGCAGTAAGCCTAGAACCGGTAGCTGATCCCGGTTTCCAGAGTTGCGAAGGTGACGCCGTCGATGCCGACGGTGGTGTAGCGCCCGCTCAGGGCCAGGTGGTCGTTGATCCGGAAGCCCAGGCCCACGGCCAGGCCCAGCTTGATGGAGGTCTTCTGCTTGGTGTCGACGATGCCGGGGAGCGGGATGCCGTTGGCGTTGACCACGTCGCTGGCTCCGGCGCTGTCGAATTCGTAGCGGATGCCGAAGGCTCCGACGCTCCCGTAGAACCGCTGCATTCCATGGAATGGCAAGGTATGGCGCAGGTCCACGCCCAGCGAGGCCGAATTGGACTGGAGGCTCAGCGGGTCGGGGACGGTGTAGGCCGGGATCAGGGTCGCGTTGGGCCGGTTGGTCTGGGGATAGCGGATGAAATCGAGCCGGGTCTCCAGGACGTTGCCGGCGCCGAGGTCGGTTTCGGCGAACACCCCGCCCCCCAGTCCGCTCCTGCCGCTGATGTCGCGGAAGTCCTGCCGGGGCAGGGTGGACAGCAGCCGGATGCCGTAGCGGCAGACCTCGGGGGCGTCCAGGTCCTCGGCGGGAAGTGCCTGGGCGCAGCCCACGGCCAGGATGGCCCACAGCCACCCCCATCGGATTGTCTTTTGCATCACCCTCTCCTGGAAGGAGAAAATTATAAACTAAAAATAAAAATAGAGATTCCCAAGCCCTTCGCAAGCCCCCGGGAGGAAAAGTTCTCAGATGTCCTTCACCCCGGCCGGCGGGCGGGTCTTGGCGGGCAGGCGCTCCCTGAGACCCTCCACTTCGTCCTGGCTGGCTCCCAGGCTGGGCCGGGGCGGAGGCGGCTTGGGGGGGGCGGGGGGCGGCGGAGGCGAGTCCTTCAGCAGGGTCTGCAGGTCGTGGGTGGCTTCCGGGTGGCCCGGCTGCTCAAGCAGGATCCGCTCCAGCAGGGGGCGCGCGGCTTCCGGCTTGCGCAGTTCCATCCACGCCCGGGCCGCCATGAGGAGCGCCGGGGCACGCCAGGGAGGCGGGGGGCTGGGGGCCGACGGCCCGGTGAGGGGAGCGAGGGTGTCCAGGGCTCCCTGGAAGGCTCCGGAGCGCAGATCGATCTGCGCGGCCAGCAGGCGGTGGCTGGGGGATCCGCCGGCGGGCCGCCAGCGCCGGGCGGCGGCGAGGTCGCCCCGGGCCAGGGCGTGCTGGGCGGCCCAGGCCTGGACGGCCTGGGGCAGGGGCAGGTCCGCCCGGGCCGGGCGGGCCAGGCCCAGGACCAGGGCCAGGCCCAGGACCGGGCGCCAGGCGCGCATGGGCTTGCCCGCCGCCAGCAGCCACAGGGCGAGGCCGGCCAGGGCCAGCCAGGCGCCCCATTCGGGATGGGCGGGGACGAGGGAGCGGGCCAGGGGCATGGGTTCCCGGCCCCGGGCCAGGGCCTGGAACAGTGCGGCGGGGTCCTCGCCGGGCCGGAGCACCCGCCCGCCGGTGCGCCGGGCCAGATCCTCCAGCAGATCGGGCCGGGCCGTGCTGGACAGGCCTGGCGCCCCCGGCACCGGCTGGCTTTGGGGCTGGCCGAAGGCGATGGCGTAGAGCGCCAGGTGCGCCGAACGGAGGGCGGCCCCGGCCCGGACCCGGGCGGCGGCCTCGGCTTCCACGGTCTCCTCGCCGTCGCTCAGCAGCAGCAGGATGGCCGGGTCCCCGGGGGAGGCCATGGCCGCGGCCTGGGTCAGGCCGTAGCCGAGGGCGGTGCCGGGGGAGCCGATGGCGCCCGGCTCGACCGCCTTCATGGCCTCGCGCAGCAGGGCCTGGTCCTCGCCCGGCGGCATCAGCGGGACCGCGTCGCCGGTGAGCAGCTGCAGGCTGAAGCGCACGCCCGGGTTGGGCCCGGACCACAGGCGCTCCAGGGTGCCGGTGGCGGCCTGCCAGCGGGAGATCCCGGCGCAATCGGGCACCAGCATGGAGCGGGTGGCGTCCAGCACCACGTGCACGGTGAGCCGGGGCGCTTCGATGGCTCCCCAGCGCGGCTCGGCCAGGCCCAGGCCGGCTCCGCCCAGCACCAGGGCCAGCCCCAGGCCCTGGAGCAGGGGGCGCTGGCCCACCACCCGCACCCCCAGGCCGGGCGCCAGCTGGGCCCGCAGGCCCAGGGCCAGGGCCAGCAGGGCCAGGCCGGCGGCAGGCCACAGGAGCAGCGGGTGGGTGAAGGCGGGATCATGGCGGCCCCAGCCAGGCGGGGCGCCGCCGGCCGCGCTTGCGCGCCAGGTCCATGGCCAGGGGCAGCGCCAGCAGCGCGGCCGCCAGCAGCAGCCAGTGGCCCGCCGGGTGGCCTTCGGTGGGCGGGTCCACCGGCAGGAGGGTGGTCTCCAGCCGGTTGATGGCGGCCATGCTGCGGGCCAGGCCGGCGGGGTCGTTCGCCTGGAAGGCCTCGCCGCCGGTGGCTGAGGCGATGCGTTTCAGGGTTTCCGGGTCGGTGTCCACCTTGAGCCAGGCGAAGCCGCCGCCCGCCAGCGGGTAGAGGCTCTCCCCGCCGCTGCCCAGGGCCACCGTGAAGACCTTCATGCCCTGGTCGCGCGCTTCCCCAGCCGCCTCCATCGGCAACACCCGTCCGCGGTTCTTGGCGCCGTCGGTGAGCAGGAGGATGACCCGGCTCCGGGCCGTGCTGTCGCGCAGCCGGGCTACGGCGGTCATGAGGGCGCTGCCGATGGCGGTGCCGTCGTCCGGGCTGTCGATCTGGAGGTGCTCCAGGATGTGCCAGAGCCGGGCGTGGTCGGCGGTGAGGGGGCTGAGGGTGACCGGGTGGGCGCTGAACACGATGAGGGCGAAGCGGTCGTCGGGGCGGCCGGCGATGAAGCGCATGATCAGCCGCCGGGCGGCGTCCCAGCGGCTTTCCCGGCCGTCGTCCATGGCCCGCATGGAACTGGAGCCGTCCAGCACCAGGACGATGTCCACCGCCGGCGCCCGGCCCTTGACGATGCTGCGCCACTCGGGGCCGGATGCCGCCAGCACCAGCAGCGCCAGCACCAGGGAGGGCAGCCAGCGGGCCGACCAGCGTTCCATGCGCCCGGACGGGCGGGAACTGGGGATGCCCCAGCGGTAGCTGGTGCGCAGCGAGAACCACAGGCCCGGCACGAGCAGCAGCAGCATGAGGGGGTAGCGCAGGGCGGGGGTCATCGGCCCTCCAGCGCGGCGAGCAGGGCGCCCACGGGCGGCAGGGCAGGGTCCGCCCCGGAAAACCGCGCGGCGTCCAGGCCGCGGTTCCAGGCCGCCCAGGGCTCCAGGCCGCGGGCGCGCAGGGCGGCGGGGCCCCAGCTGAGCGCTTCCGGGCCGAAGTGGGCCGCCAGCAGGGCCCGGCCGGTGGCGTGGGCGGCGTCCAGGGCGGGGCGGTCGCCGGCCTTCGGCCAGTGGCGGATGAAGGCCTTCCGGGCCGCCCGGCGCCTGCGCGCCGCGGCGCCGCGCTTCAGGCGCCGGGACAGGAACCAGGCCAGCAGGACCGCGGGCGCCAGCAAGGGCAGGGTCCAGGCCCAGGGGAAGGGCAGGGCCGCCAGCCGGTCCAGGTCGCCGCCGCCGACCCCCATCCAGGGCGCGCCATAGGCGGCGGAGCGCGGCACGGTGACCCGCAGTTCGGGCGCGGGGTTGCCGTCGCCCAGGTCCATGGCCGGCACCGTGATGATGCCCGGGGCCAGGGGCTGCACCGTGATGCGCCAGCCGCGGCCGTCGCCAAGGGGTTCCACCCGGCGCACCGCCAGTGCGCCCAGGCGATCTTCGCCGGGCCGGGGCGGCGGCGCCAGGGCGGGGTCGGGCTGGCGCAATTCGAGGGTGGACAGGCGGCCCATGGGCAGCTCTCCCGGAACCGTCCAGACGGGAGGGGTCACGCGCCGCCGCCCTTGAGCCAGATGCCCAGGCGGGTCACCGGGTCTTCCATGATGTTCCAGGTCTGGCGCTCCACCGCCGCCGGGAAGCCCGGGTCCGGCCAGTTGGGCAGGTGCCTGAGGCGCGGCTGCTCGGGCCGGAACCACACCACCCGGTGGCGCGCGGCGATGGGCTTGACCAGCTCGGCCAGGCCCTGCAGGCCGGCGCCGTTGCTGAGGATCCACAGCCGGTGGCCGTGGCCGCGCTCGCCCCAGTGGCCCAGGGCCTGCTGCCAGGCGGCCGGGGTGGGGATGGCCGGGCCCAGGCTGGCCAGGGCCTCCAGCAGGTGCAGGCCCGGCACCCGGCCGCGCCTCGGGGCCAGGCGCAGGCTGCGGGCTGCGCTCGTCGCCGGGCACCAGCAGGCCCAGCCGGTCCTTGCCGGCCCAGGTGGTGGCCTGGGCGGCGGCGCAGATCTCCAGGGCCCAGCGGATCGGGCTGACCGGGTCGCCCAGGAACATGGACGGCGAAGGGTCCACCACCAGCCACAGGATCAGCTCGCGGCTGGATTCGAAGCACTTGACGATGGGTTCGCCGGTGCGGGCGGTGAGCGGCCAGTTGATGGCCCGGGGGTCATCCCCGGGCACGTAGGGGCGGTTCTCCACGAAGGTGAGGCCGGCCCCCTTCTGCTTGCTGGGGTGCAGGCCCTCGGTGCCGCCGCGCAGCGCCTTGCGCAGGCGCAGCGGCAGCCGCCGCAGGCGGGCCAGGAACGATTTCCATCCGGGCGGTCGGGTCATGGTGAACCATCGTACCACTCGATGCCCGGGCTTCGGGTGGGGGGTCCCCCCTCAGTTGAAATCTAGGGCGTTTTCGGATCGGGATTGAGCTGGGTGATCACCCGCCTGATCGCCACGAGGCGTTCGGAAAAATAGTCGCTGGCCAGTTCGCCCAGCTTGACGCCGCGCCTGCCCGGGCCGCCCCAGTTGCTGGCGTGGATGAACTGCCCTTCGCCCAGGTAGATGCCCACGTGGCTGACGCCCTTGCGCATGCCCCGGGTGCTGAAGAACAGCAGGTCTCCGGGCTGGATGTGGGCCAGGTCGATGGGATCGCCCTGCTTGGCCTGGGACCCGGAGGTGCGGTCCAGGTCGATGCCCATGGAACCGAACACGTAGCGGACGAAGCCCGAGCAGTCGAAGCCCTTGGGCGTCACCCCGCCCCAGCGGTAGTGCACGCCAAGCAGGGCCTTGGCCTTGTCCAGGAGGGTCGAGACCTGCCCGGCGTCCGGTGCCGGCTGCGGCTCCGCGGTCTGGGCGGAGAGCGGCAGGACCGCTCCCAGGCAGGCAGACAGCAGGAAATTCCTCAGCGTACGGCTCAGCAAACCGGCGACTCCAGATCAGATGAACCACCTTACCGTACCCCGCAAGGTCTGTCGACCTGTAGGTCAGCTTTCCAGCGCCAGCAGTTCCTGGATGGTCTGGCGCCGGCGGATCAGCCGGTCCGTGCCGCCGTCCACCAGGACCTCCGGCACCAGGGGCCGGCTGTTGAAGTTGGAGGACATGGAAGCGCCATAGGCGCCGGCGTCATGGAACACCAGGAAGTCCCCCACCCGGGCCGGAGGCAGCGGGCGCGGCTGGACCAGGCCGCCCTCGTGCTGGGTGAAGACGTCGCCGGATTCGCACAGCGGCCCGGCCACCACGGTGGGCCGGGCCGCCGGTCCGGGCAGCCCTCCATCCCGGCGGAACACGCTGATGCCGTGGAAGCTCCCGGTACAGGGCCGGGCGCATGAGGTCGTTGAATCCGGCATCCACCAGGACGAAGTGGTTGCTGCCCATCTCCTTCACCACCCGCACTTCGGATACCAGGAGGCCGGCTTCGGCCACGAGGAAGCGCCCCGGCTCGATCTCCATGCGCACCGGGTGCCCCAGGGCCCGGGCGATGCGCTGCCGGGCGGCATCCCAGATCCGGAAGTAGTGGCCGGTGTCCACCCGCGGCTCGTGCTCCTGGTACGGGATGGAGAGCCCGCCGCCGGTGGAGATGGCCTCGATGTCGTGGCCCAGGGACAGCACCGTGCCGGCCATGGCGTCGCACACCTGCTCCAGGTGGCCGTAATCCACCCCGGAGCCGATGTGCATGTGGATGCCCACCAGCTTCATGCCGTGCCGGCGCACCACCTCCAGCGCCTCCGGCAGGTCGGTGTGCCAGATGCCGTGCTTGCTGTTCTCGCCGCCGGTGTTGGTCTTCTGGCTGTGGCCGTGGCCGAAGCCGGGGTTGACCCGGAACCAGACCCGGTGGCCGGGGTGCGCCCGGCCCACCTGGTCCAGCATGTCGATGGACCCGGTGTTGACCTCCACGTCCAGCGCCGCCGCCCGTTCCAGGCCCCTGGCGTCCAGCAGGTCGGCGGTGAGCACCACGCCGGGGGGATCCCCCGCGGGGCTGTAGCCGGCGGCCAGGGCGCGCTCCAGTTCGCCTTCGGAGACCGCGTCCACGCGCACCCCCTGTTCGCGCATCATTCTGAGGATATTGATGTTGGAACATGCCTTCTGGGCGAAGCGGATCACGTCGAAGGCGCGCAGCTGGTCGATGCGCTCGCGGATGAGCGCGGCATCGTAGACCCAGAGGGGGGTTCCGTACTGGCTGGCGAGCCTGGCGAGGTGGCGGGTGTCCAGGGGTTTCAACATACGCGTTCCCAAAGGATTGATCTGGCTGAGCGATGCCCGGGTGAGGTTAATCATGAAAATAGCATATATTTACCGATCCGGTCGCTTTTCCTGGGGCGGAACCTCCCTGCGCGATCCGGCACTCCTTGGGGGTCCTCCGGAGGTTTCGCATGCTCAGGCTTCCCCTCGTCCTCCTGCTCGTTCAGGCCTGGGCCCTGGCCGGCGTGCGGGTGACCCCCTTCTGGACCGGCGTCGAAACCGGCGCCGTCTGCGCGTTCAGCGCGACCCTGGACGGGGCGCAGCCCGCCGGGGGGTGGCGCTGGAGCATCCTCCGCGGCGAGGGCGCGATCGACGAGGGCACCGGGCTCTACCGGGCCCCGGCCGGCCCGGGGGCGGCGCGGGTGCGGGCGGAGCTGCGCTCCGATCCGGCCGTGGCGGGGGAAGCCTCGGTCCTGGTGCTGCCGCTGCCCGCGGAACTGGTCGTGCTGGTGGGCGAGGGGCTGGACGCGCCGCCCTGCGGGTCGGGCCTGCCCTATTGGGATCCGGAGACAGGCAGGCGCCCGCTGCCCGGGGCGCGGATGATCGAGAGCCCCCCCCACCCGCACTACCAGGAGCGTTTGCTGACGGGCTTCGGCATTCCGTGTCCGATCGTCGTGCCGCTCCTGGAACCGGTCGACGGGGTGCGCATCACCTACCGGGAGGGCGGCGAATGGGTCCGCAGGGACCTGGAAGATGTCAACGGCACGGAAGTGGTCCTGCGCGGACGGACCGGCCCCCTGCTCATCGAAGCCGTCAAGCGGAGCGCCGGGAGCCCCGGGACGTGGCGCAGCACATCCTTCAAGCACCCGGTGGACGTGCGCGGCGTGCTGCCCTTGTGCGGCAACGAGACGGCCCCCGGGGGGCACCGGGACGGCCTGGGCCGGGCCGCCCGGTTCCAGGAGCCGTTCGGGCTGGCCCACCTGTTGCGGTGGTTCCACTGCAGCCGTTCCAAACCGATCCTGCTGGTGACCGATCGCGCGAGCCACGTGCTGCGCACCGTGACCGCCGACGGCGAGGTGGCCACATTGTGCGGCCAGCCGGGTGAGGCCGGGCACAGGGATTCGCCCACCCTGCTGGAACGGATGGGCGCCGCGATGGGAGGCCTGGCCACCCAGCAGCCGCTGTTCCATTCGCCCACCCACGTGACCCTGCGCCGCATCCCCGGCGGCGTGCCGTTCAGCCTGCGATCCGAGGAGGCCGTGGTGGCCGACAGCGGCAACCACGTGATCCGGACCGTGGCCCCGGGCGGCAAGGTGGGCACCCTGGCGGGCACGCCGGGGCGCGCGGGCTGCCGGGATTCGGCCTTCCCGACCCATGCCGCCTTCAACGACCCGCAGGGCGTCGCGGCTGACGCCGAGGGCCGGGTCTACGTCGCCGACCGCGGCAACCGGGTGATCCGGGTCATCCAGCCCGACGGCGCCGTGACCACCCTGGCGGGGAGCCCGGGCGAGGCCGGCAGCTCGGACAGCCCGGCCCGCTTCACCGACCTGAAGGGCCTGTGCCTGCACCCGCGGCTGGCGCTCCTGTTCGTGCTGGACGGCCACGCCCTGCGCCAGGTCTCCCTGCCGGGGGGGGGCCAGGTGCGCACCCTGCTGGGGGTGGTGGACGCGCCGGGGTTCCGGGACGTCGCGACCGGTGAAGCGGCGACCCAGCCCTGCCTGAACGATCCCACCGGGATCTTTTGCGCCCGGGACGGCATATGCATCGCCGACCACGGCAACAACGCGGTGCGCATGGTCAGCCTCGACGCGCGCAGCATGGGGACCCTGGCGGGCGACCCGGGCCTTTGCGCCACGCGCTGGGGCCTGGTGCGGGATGGCGTGGGGACCCTGGACGAGCGCTATGGCGCCCTGGAGGGCCCCTGGACGGTGACGGGCCCGCCGGTGCCGGAAGGCGGGGGCGAGCCCAGCCTGTACACCACTTCCGGGCGCTGCCTGGCCGACATCCATCACGCCCTGGGCGGCCGCCGGGGGGTGGACCTGACGCACCCCGGTCCGGCCCTGGAGGCGGTGGTGGACGAGGCCGTCACCTTGCCGCTGCGGGTGGAGCAGGACCTCGGCACCTGCCAGTTCCGGGTCGATTACGTGGAACCGGACGGCGAGATGCGTCTCCAGGCCGAAGGCGTACTGGCCCCGGGCCCGGAGGCGACGATCCGCAGCGGCTGGTTCACCCAGCCCGGGGAGGCCAGGATGGTCATCGTATGCGTCACCGGCGAGGGCGTTTCCGCCCAGGCCGAGGTGGCGGTGCGGGTCAGGCCGTGACCGGCGGCTTGATGGTGGTCTTCTTCTTCTGGGTGTACTTGTCCAGCAGGGTGGCGATGTCGCCGGGGGCGATCGGGCCGTGGACTTGGTCGTCCACCATCACCACCGGCGCCAGGCCGCAGGTGCCCAGGCAGCGGGTGGATTCCAGCGAGAACATGCCGTCCTTGGTGGTCTCGCCGAACTGGATGCCCAGGTCGCTCATCAGGCGCTGGCTGATCTTGTCGGCGCCCTTCACGTAGCAGGCGGTGCCCAGGCACACGTTGATCATGTGCTTGCCCCTCGGGTGGAGCCGGAAGTAGTGGTAGAACGTGGCCACCCCGGTGACCTTGGCGAGCGGGATCTGGGCCAGCTGGGCCACCGCGTCCATCTGCTCCTTGGAGAGGTAGCCGGAGGCGTTCTGCACCATGTGCAGGATGGCGATCAGGTGGCTTTCGGAGTGCTCGGTGCCCTTGCGGCTGTTGATGAAGTCCACCACCGCGGCGGGCAGGGCGGCTTCCGCGGCGGCCTTGATCTCCGTCCAGTTGTCGGTTGTCATTGTGGTGCTCACCGGATCCCCCTGGGCATGCTGGCTTGGTAGTGAGTGTGGAGCAGGTGGTGGGCCTTCTCGCCGTTGGGCTCGCCCAGGAATTCCTGGTAGAGGTGCTCGATGGCCGGATTCTCGTGGGAACGCCGCAGCTGCTTGTCGGTGTCGATCTTGTAGAGGGCCTTGGCGCGCAGCAGCGGCAGCTGCGGGTCGAGCACGTCCATGTCCATGGGCGGGTAGGGCTGGCCGCCGCCGGCGACGCATCCGCCGGGGCAGGCCATGATCTCCACCAGGTGGTACTGCTTCCCGCCTTGCTTGATCTTGTCCAGGATCACCTTGGCGTTGGTCAGGCCGTTGGAGACGGCGATGTTGACGTCGGTCCCGGCGATGTTGATGGTGGCTTCCTTCAGCCCGGTGACGCCCCGGACCTCCTCGAACACCAGCGGGCCCAGCTCCTGGCCGGTGAGCTTCACCGCCGCGGTGCGCAGCGCGGCCTCCATCACGCCGCCGGTGGCGCCGAAGATGTCGGCGGCCCCGGAGGAGATGCCCAGCGGCCGGTCGAATTCGCCGTCCGGCAGGTTATTGAAATCGATGCCGTAGGACTTGATCATCCAGGCCAGTTCGCGGGTGGTGAGCACGGCGTCGGTGTACGGGGTGCCGTCCTCCATGGCGTGCTCGGGCCGCGAGGCCTCGTACTTCTTGGCCACGCAGGGCATGATGGCGACCACGTAGACCTCTTCCGGCTTGAGCCCCTTCTTCTCCGCGTAGTAGGTCTTCATGAGGGTGGAAAGCATGCTCATGGGGGACTTGCAGGTGGAGGTGTAGGGGATCATCTCGGGGTAGAACTTCTCCAGGAAGTTCACCCAGCCCGGCGAGCAGGAGGTGAGCAGGGGCAGCTGGCCCTCGCCGCCCATCCGGCGCAGGAACTCGTGGGCCTCTTCGATGATGGTGAGGTCGGCGCCGAAGTTGGTGTCGAACACCGCGTCGAAGCCCAGGCGGCGCAGGGCCGTGACCAGCTTGCCGGTGACCGGCGTGCCGATGGGCATGCCGAAGCACTCGCCGATGGCGGCCCGGATCGAGGGCGCCGGCTGCACCACGATGTGCTTGATCCCGCGCGGCAGGGACAGCGCTTCCCAGACCCGCTCGGTGTGGTCCTTCTCCAGGAATGCCGCGGTGGGGCAGACGTTGATGCACTGTCCGCACATGATGCAGGCCGAGTGGTCCATGTGCGCAAGGTTGGCCGGGCCGACCACGGTCTCGAAGCCGCGGCCGTGCTGGCTCAGGTTGTGCACGCCCTGGACCTCTTCGCAGACCCGCACGCAGCGGCCGCAGAGGATGCACTTCTCGGGGGTGCGCACCACCGACGCGCTGGAGTCGTCCACCGGGTAGATCTTGCGCTTGCCCTCGAACAGCCTCTCGCGGATGCCCAGGCGGTAGGCCTGCTTCTGCAGCTCGCACTGGCCGTCGCGGTCGCAGGTCTGGCAGTCCGTGGGGTGGTTGTCGAGCAGCAGTTCGACGATGTCGCGCCGGGCCTGGCGGATCTGCGGGGAGTTGGTCTGGATCTCCATCCCCTCCCAGACTTCCTGGCCGCAGGCGGTGAGGAAGTGGTTGAAGCCCTCCACCTGCACCACGCAGACGCGGCAGGCGCCTTCCAGGCTCAGGTTGGGGTGGTAGCACAGGCGCGGAATGTGGATGCCCAGCTTCTCGGCGGCCTTGAGGACCGTGGTCCCCGCGGGCACCTGGACGGGCTCCTGGTCGATGGTGAGGTTGATCATGGTCGTCATCGGTTCATCCTGGGTCAGAGAGTTAGACACGTTCGACAGCGTCGAACCGGCAGACTTCGAAGCACTGGCCGCACTTCACGCAGCGCTCCTGGTCGATGACGTGGGCTTCCTTGCGGGTGCCGGTGATGCACTCCACCGGGCAGTTGCGGGCACAGACCGTGCACCCGATGCAGCTTTCGGGGTTGATCTCGTAGCGGATCAGCGACACGCACTTCTTGGAGCGGCAGCTCTTCTGCACGATGTGCTCGAGATACTCGTCGCGGAAGTGCTTGAGCGAGCTGAGGATCGGGTTGGGCGCCGCGCGGCCCAGGCCGCACAGGGCCGTCTGCTGGCAGAGCCGGGCCAGGCGCTCGAGCTTGTCCAGGTCGGCCAGCACGGCCTTGCCGGAGGTGATCTTGTTCAGGATCTCCAGCATGCGCGTCGTGCCTTCCCGGCAGGGGGTGCACTTGCCGCAGGACTCCTCCTGGGTAAAGGCCAGGTAGAACTTCGAGAGGTCCACCATGCAGTCGTCTTCGCTCAGCACGATCATGCCGCCCGAGCCCATGATCGAGCCGGCCCGGGCCAGGGGGCCGAAGTCCACTTCCATGTCGGCGTCGCAGGCCGGGATGAAGCCGCCGGCGGGGCCTCCGGTCTGGATCGCCTTGAGCGCGCGGTCGCCCAGCACGCCGCCGCCGATGTCGAACACCACCTTGCGCAGCGGGGTGCCCAGGGGCACTTCCACCAGGCCGGTGTGCTTGACGTTGCCGGCCAGGGCGAAGACTTTCGTCCCGCCGCTTTCCGGGGTGCCCACCTGGGCGAACCAGTCGCCGCCGAAGTTGATGATCGCGGTGATGTTGGCGAAGGTCTCGACGTTGTTGATGCAGGTCGGCTTGCCCCACAGGCCGCGCACCGCCGGGTAGGGCGGGCGGACCTTGGGCTGGCCGCGCTCGCCCTCGATGGAGCGGATCAGCGCGGTCTCCTCGCCGCAGACGAAGGCGCCGGCGCCCAGGCGGATCTCCATGTCGAAGGACCATCCGCTGCCCATGATGTTCTCGCCCAGGAGGCCCGCCGCGCGGCACTTGTCCAGGGCGTTCTGGATGCGCTTGATGGCCAGCGGGTACTCGGCGCGGATGTAGTAGAAGCCCTTGCATGCGCCGATCGCGAAGGCGCCGATGATCATGCCTTCGACCACGCTGAAGGGGTCGGACTCGAGCATGCCGCGGTCCATGAACGCGCCCGGGTCGCCCTCGTCGCCGTTGCAGATGAGGTAGCGGGTCGTCTCGGCCTGGGCCGCGGTCATCTGCCACTTCTTGCCGGTGAGGTAGCCGCCGCCGCCGCGCCCGCGCAGCCGCGCGTTGAGCACTTCGCCGGTGACCCACTGGGGATCGTTGCGCACCAGCACCTTGGTCAGCGCCTTGAAGCCGCCGTGGCGCATGTACTCGTCCAGGCTCTCCGGGTCGACGATGCCGCTCTTGCGCATGGCGACGCGGGTCTGGTGGTTGAAGAAGCTGACGTCGCCGTAGAGGTCGTAGAAGTCCTGGGTGATGGGCTTGGAGTGGAGGATGAGGCGCTCCACCGGCACCCCGCCCTGCACGTGGCTGGCGATGATCTCGTCCAGGTCGGCTTCCCCGGTGATCCGGTAGACCACCTTGTCGGGCCGGACCAGCACGTGGCTGCAATGGCCTTCGGTCTCTTCGCTGCAGGCGCCGAAGCAGCGCACGGTCCCGGTCTTGGCCGCCTCGGGCGCCACCCCGGCGACCCTGAGCTTGTGCTCGAACTGGTCGCGCAGGTTGTGCATCCTGGAGCAGCGCAGGCCCTGGCAGAACACGAACTCGCGGGCCGCCTGGTGGTCCAGGGAGCCGTCCAGGGCGTTCTCGACCAGGGGGATCCCGCGCTGGACGTGGCTGGCGAAGATCTTGTGGGCCAGGTCGCGGGTCACCCGCTCGTACTTCACCGGCATCTTGCCCGGCACGGTGATGCCGACGATGGGCTCCTTGCTGCAGCGTCCGGTGCAGCCGGTCTGGTGGATGACGATGTCGTCCCGGCCGGAGGACTGGATGTGCTTGCGGAACTCGTCCAGGGCCTCCAGGGACCCCGCCGCGTGCTCGCAGGTGGCGGATCCGATCTGGATCTGGATCTTGCTGGCGCTGCCGCCGGCCTCCAGGGCCTTCGATGCCCGCCCGGCCAGGGCCTGGTAGAATTCGCTTACCGGATTTGCCATCGAGGACTCCCTGAATCGCAGGTTGGTGACTGAAAACAATGGGGTTAATTCGTGAATTTTATATCGATAAAAAACAATCGAATTATGGCAAAGCTTTTTGTGAAACCCGGGAGGAAGTCTGCTGAACGTTCGCAGCGGCCATTTCGGCGCACCGGACAGTCAACGGGTTCCCCCAGCTCGTCCACACCGTGGCGCTCGGCAAGTGTCCTGGCAGGTCGTGAAACAAGACACGCCGCAGGGCGACCACCGGACTAGCCTATTCGCGTTCCATCGGTAACGCGTTGACTTTAGTCACAACGCTTTTTTCGGAGCCTGGACTCTGAAAATCCGGGACCCTCACCAGCGCACCCGGGCGCGGTACGTCAGGCTGGCGCTCCCCCCGGCCGGCACCGGGACCAGGAAGGTCGCCGTGCCCGCGTTTTCCTTGGTGAACGGGAGGCTGTTCTGGGTGATCTCCCAATCGCCCTGCAGGGGTTCCCGCACGGAGACGGTGACCGGCTCCTGCTTGGCGTTCTGCAGGTCGATCTGGAAGGCGGTCTCGAAGGCATAGCGGTACTGGCCCTGGGCGCCCAGGCTCTTGAAGTCGGTCTGCCGGCGCCGGGCGGTGACGTCGAAGGCGTCGCCCAGCCGGAGCCGGACCTTCTCGTTCTTCGGGGTGTGGTCGATGGCGTCCTCGCCGACGAACTGGGGCCGGCCGGCGCTGTCGCGCTTGTAGACCCGCACCACCCCCTTGGGCAGGGCCATGCCCAGGTTGGCCTCCGCGCGGTTGTCGAAGGAGACGAACACGCCCACCTTCAGCCTGCCGCCCAGGTCGGCGGCGCGCTCGCGGTAATACCAGTCCGCCCCGGCGAGCACGTAATCCTTGCGCACCGGCACGTCGCGCGCGGTCAGCAGGGCCACCTGCTTGGTCTGGTTCTCCTTGAGGGTGGTGGGCCGTTCCAGGGTGTAGAGGTGGTATTCGAACAGGCCCTCCTCCTTCATCTGGCTGCCTTCGCCCAGGGCCTTGCCCAGCACCGGGGCGGCCGCCAGCGCCCGCGCCCGGGGCTCGACCCGGTGCACGTCGCCGGCCACCAGCTGGAGGGTGGCGGCGGGGTACGCGGCGCCGCTCTGGTTGGTGAGGGTGACCCAGCCGGCCAGGTCGAGGGCCTGCTCGCCCGGGGCCAGATTGGCCACGTAATCCGCCTGCCAGGTGAGGCCGCCGGTGAGGTAGGTGAGCTCCAGCTTCTGCGCCCGCTCGGCGGCCGAATGCAGGCTCAGCACCAGGGTGGGCCGAGCCCTCAGGTTGCCGGGGACGCCGGGGTAGACGATCCGGCCGGGGGCGGCCGTCTCGATCCGGTCCGGGAACTTGAGCACCACGCCGCCGTTGGCGGCCAGCACCTCGGCCTCCTCGCGCCGGTCAGAAGCGCCCGGCCCGTCGGGATTGGGCACCTGGGTCACCACGGTCACCTTGCGCCCCACGTACTTCTCCAGCAGCTTCTGCGGGCTCAGCAGGTCGAAGTCGAAGTTCTGCTCGTTGATCCAGAAGCCCTTCGGGTCGCTCAGATCGCGCAGGAGCGCCGTCTCCGGGCGGATCAGGGCGGCGACCTCCTGGAAGGCCAGCTCCAGCTCGCCCCTGGGCAGCCGCACCTCGCGCTGGTCGCGCACCAGGGCCAGGTTGCCGTTGTAGATGGTCACCGCCAGGGCCTGCTGGTCGGCGCGGGTGGTGACGGTCTCCTGGGCGGCGAGCAGGCAGGGGAGGGAGGCGATGAGAAGGAAGCGCATGGCCGGCTCCTGGAAAAAAAGGACATGATCCAGGGTGCGCCCAGTCCGGGACGAATTCCACCGGGTTTCGGACCGTTCCTGGTAGGTTAGGGGATTTCGGTGTCGACCCCTTGATCAGCGCCCTTGAAAATCCCGCTTCCGCCATCGCCGTGCAGGCCTGGCCCTTCGTGCCGGTCCTGGGCCGGCTCACCCTCGCCATCGCCATCGGCGTGTTCATCGGGCTGGAACGCGAGCTGAACGGCAAGGTCGGGGTGCGCACCTTCGCGCTGACCGCCCTGCTGGGGTGCCTCTCGGGGCTCGTGGGCCATCCGCTCCCGGCCATCATGCTGGGCCTGGTCGCCGTGTTCATCGTGATCATGAACTGGCGCGAATGGTCGGTGCGGGCCAAGCTGGTGCTGACCACTTCGGTCGCGCTGCCGATCGTCGCGGTATGCGGCGTGCTGTGCGGGCTGGGGCACCTGTTCACCCCGGTGGCCGCGGGGGTGTTCGCCGCGGCGCTCCTGGCCTGGAAGAAGCCCCTGACCGGCTTCGCCCACGGCATCACCGAGAAGGAGATCCGCGCCGCCATCCTGCTGGCGATCCTGTCGGTGATCGTGCTGCCGGTGCTGCCGGACCATCCGGTGGATCCCTGGCGCCTGATCGATCCCCGGTCCAACTGGATCAGCGTGGTGATCATCGCCGCGCTCGGCTTCGTCAACTACATCCTGATGCGCCTGCTGGGCCCGCGCGGCATGGAGATCACCGCCTTCTTCGGCGGCCTGGTCAACAGCCGCAAGGTGGTGGTGGAGCTGGTCTCGCGCCTGCGCGAGAACGGGGCCGCGCTGATGCCGGTGGCCTACCGCGGCCTGATGCTCGCCACCGGCGCCATGGCGCTGCGCAACGCCCTGGTGGTCGCCATGCTGGCCCGGGCCGCGGCGCCCCGGTGCGCGGTGCCCATGGGCCTGATGCTCCTGGCCAGCGGCCTGCTCTGGAGGCTGCACCCGGAGCCGGAGAAGGCGGACCACCCGCGCGCCCTGTCCCTGGAGTCCCCGTTCAGCCTCACCGCGGCCCTGCAGTTCGGCGCGGTCTTCCTGGTGCTCAACGTGCTCGGCGCGCTGGCGCAGCGGCATGCCGGCGCGGCCAGCTTCTACCTCGTCAGCGCCATGGGCGGGCTGGTCTCGAGCGGCTCGTCCATCGCCTCCGCGGCCACCCTCGTCAGCCAGGGAGAGCTGTCGGTGCGGATTGGGGTGAACGGCATCCTCATCTCCAGCGTGGTGAGCATCCTGATCAACATCCCGCTGGTGGCGAGGATGGCGGCGGACGCCGGGTTCAAGCGCCGGCTGATGTTCGGGCTGGTCCTGATCGCCGGCGCGGGAACGGCCGGGACGTTTCTTGTGTAGATGCGGGTCCCGGACACGCGCCCGGGGTCGTGGCCGCCGGCGAAGGTGGAACAGGTTCGCCTGATCCCTGCGAATCCCGTCGTCGACGGACCGCGCCAGCGGTCCGGAGACGAAGACCGGGACGCGGCCTAGCGCAAGGTTATCAGCGTGGCGCCGGCGCCGCCCTGGTTCTGGGGGGCGTCCTCCACCCGGGCGATGCCGGGGTGGCCCTTCAGGGCGGCGCGAACGGCGGCCTTGAGCCGGCCGGTGCCGTGGCCGTGCACCACCCGGATGAACTTCTGGCCGGCGGAGATGGAGCTTTCCACGAAGCGGTGGATCTCGGTGTCGACGTCGTCCGAGGCGCGGCCGATGAGGTTGATCTCCGACTCGGGGACGTCGGTGCCGACGCGCAGCCGCACCTGGCCTTTGGGGGCCGGGCCCAGGTCGCCCCGGAACACCGGCTCCAGTTCGCCGATCCGGGCCTCCAGGCGGCGGCCCTGGAGGGTCTGCAGGGTGACCCGGTCGCCCTTGATGGCGGTGACCCGGCCCTCCATGCCCAGGCCGCGGTGGCGGGCGAAGCCGCCTTCCTTGAGCTGGGGGATCTCGGCGGCCGGGCGGGGCCGGTCGGCGCCGAGCTCGGCCCGGGCGATCTGCTCCATGGTGCGGATCCGCTCGCGGGCTTCGGTGCCGATCCGGTCGGGGTTTTCCGGTTCCGCGGCCTTCTGCTGCGCCTTCAGCTCCTTCACCAGGCGCTTCGCCTCGTGGTCGAGGAAATCGAGCACCCGCTGCACCTTCTCCCGGGATTCGCGCTGGAACGCGTCCTGCTGGGCGCGCAGCGCCTCCTCCCGGCGGGCCAGGATCCGGCGGTCCTTCTCCAGCAGGGCGGAGCGCTGCTCGAGCGCGGCGGCCTCCTCCAGCACCCGCAGGCGGTCGGCCTCCAGCTGGCGCAGGAACTCGCGCCAGTCCTGCTCGCGCCGGCCCAGCACCTTCTCCGCGTGCTCCAGGATGAAGGGGGGCAGGCCCAGCTTGGCGGCGATGGTGAGGGCCCGGCTCTGGCCCGGCATGCCCACCAGCAGCCGGTAGGTGGGGGCGAGGCGCTCCTCGTCGAACTGCACCGAGGCGTTCTGGAACTTCGGGTGGCGCAGGGCCCACTGGCTGATCTCGCCCAGGTGGGTGGAGCAGAGCACCCAGCACTGGCGCCGGCTGAGGGCCTGGAGCAGGGCGATGCCCAGGGCGGCGCCTTCCTTCGGATCGGTGCCCGTGCCCAGTTCGTCCAGCAGCACCAGCCCGCCGCCGCGGGCATGGCCGATGATCTCCTTCAGGTGCAGGATGTGGCTCGAGAAGGTGGAGAGGCTGCCGACCAGGGTCTGGTGGTCGCCGATGTCGGCGTGCAGGCTGGACAGCTCGGGCACCTCGGTCCCGGCCCGGGCCGGGATGGCGCAGCCGGAGCGGGCCAGGGCCGTGAGCAGGCCGACGGTCTTGAGGACCACGGTCTTGCCGCCGGTGTTGGAGCCGGAGATGACCACCCCCGGCCGCTCCCGGTCCAGTTCCAGGGTGAGCGGCACGGCGTCGTGGTCGAGCGGCTCCAGGTCCAGGGCGGCGCGGACGCCGGGCATGAGCAGGGGGTGGCGCGCGTCCAGCAGGCGCAGGCGGTCCTGGCCGAGATCGGGCAGGGTGCCGTCGCACTGGGCCGCCCAGCGCAGCAGGGCCAGGCCCTCGTCGGCGTCCGCCTGGAACCTTTGCCAGCGCTCGAAATCGAACCGGCGCGCGCGCAGCCGCTCGAGCAGGTCGCGCAGGAAGGCGTGCACCGCCTGGGTGTAGTCCTGGTCGGCCTCGACGAAATCGTTGTTCTGCTGGACCGCCTCGAACGGTTCCAGGAACACGGTGGCGCCGCTGCTGGAGCGGTCCAGCACCAGCCCGGGCACCATGCTGCGGCGCTCGGCGCGCACCGCCAGGCACTGGCGCCCGTTGCGCTCGACCACGGTGGTCTCCTGGAACGCCTCGGGGAAGTCGCGCAGGATCTTCTGCAGGCGGCCCTGGACCGCCTGGAAGCAGCGCGAGCGGGCCCGGTAGAGTTCGGCCAGGCCGGGCACCTTCATGGGGTCCAGCTGGCCGTCCTCGGTGAAGCTGCGGGCCAGCAGGTCGGCCAGGGGCATGGGGTCGGGCAGCAGCTCTGCCGTCACCTGGAGCCGGTCGATGCCCAGCTCGGTGCCCTGGGGCGCCGGCTGGCCCTCGGGCCAGGCCAGGCCCGCCACCGAGCGCAGGAGCGCCGCCACCGAGCGCAGGCCTTCGCGCAGCTGGCGCCAGTGCTCCGGCAGGGGCCAGCCCATGGGGTTCAGCACCTCGTCCATGGCCTCGTCGAACGGCACCACCGGCAGCGCGGCCGGGTCGGCAGCCCACAGCGGGCCCAGCTCCAGCTGGCGCAGGCGGCGCAGCCCGCGCAGCCCGTCCCAGGGCGAAAGCCCGGACATCGCCTCGCGGCCCAGGCGGGTGCGCGCTCCGCGCGCGATCAGGGCGGTGAGGGTGGGAAACTCGATGGCTTCCAGTTCGCTGGCGGGAATGGGGTCGGCAGGTCTCATGGCAGCAAAAAGGCCCGCGAAGCGGGCCTTTCCATCGTATCGGATCAGGCGGGCGTCAGCCCATCAATCTCCGCTCCTGGGCGAGGCGTTTGAGGGTCTTCTTGCGGGCGGCAAGCATCTTGCGCTTGCGCTTGGCGCTGGGCTTCTCGTAGTGCTGGCGCTTCTTCAGTTCGCTGAGGATGCCGGACTTTTCGCATTTCCGCTTGAAGCGGCGCAGAGCGTTTTCGAAAGTCTCGTCTTCCTTGATTTTCACCAGTGGCATGTGGGGGACACCTCCTTTCGCCTGGGATTCGCCCGGGATTTTCCGTCGCCGGAATCAGGGCCATCCCCCAGGTTATCCTGATTCTGCCGCCGTTGCCAGCATTGATCCATATAACGGGAGCGGGCCGCCGGCGATGCCCGCAAAGGCGATAGAGGGGATACAATCTTCCAACCCCTGAGGCATCATGAAACGTTCCGCCCTGCTGATATTGGATGGAGATGGTTTCCGCACGCCGGATCTGGTTCAGGAACTCGAGGCCCAGGGCTGGAACCTGACATGGGTGGACTCCTCCAGCGCGGAAGCCGACCTGGACCAGGACGTCCTGCCCGATCTCGGCCTGTTCGACCCGGGCACCGTCAACCGGCGCGTGATCCCCATGCTGCAGGCCCTGCGCGAACGCAATCCGCGCCTGCCGCTGGTGGCCCTGGGCGCGGCCTGGCAGGACCCCGGATGGTTCGACCCGGCCAGCCTGGATCCGCTGACCCGCCTGGAGCGGGAGGCGGCCCCGCCGGCCTGGTCGGGGCTCCTGCGCAGGCTGCTCGAGGCATCCGCCAGGACGGTGCCCAAGTTCACGGCCGAAGACCTGTTCGGCGACATCCTCAGCGATCTGGAGGGCACCGGCGCGATTGCGCCCGCCCCGCGCACGCCGCCAGCCAGCTCCTCCCCGATCCCGCCCGCCTCCTCCCCGATCCCGCCCACCGCCCGTGCGGTCCCAGTCCTCCTGCCGGACGCGGGAGGCGAAGACGCGGGGACCTTGCCCGGGGAGCCGGCGCCTATCGCGCCCGCTCCCGCCGGGCCCCCGCCTCCAGTCGCGGCGTCCGAGCCGGAAGCCGTCCTGGAACAGTTCGGCAATTACAACCTGCTGGAAAAAGTGGCCGTCGGCGGCATGGCCGAACTGTTCAAGGCGCGCCAGCGCGGGGTCCACAATTTCGAGAAGATCGTCGCCATCAAGCGCATCCTGCCCCACCTGTCGGACAACGACGAGTTCGTCCGGATGTTCATCGACGAGGCCAAGCTGGCGGCCCAGCTGAGCCATCCCAACATCGTGCAGATCTATGACCTGGGCAAGGCGAGCGGGTTCTACTACATCGCCATGGAGTTCGTGGACGGCCGCGACCTGCGCAGCCTGCTGCGCAAGATCCGGGACTACGGGATCCCCATGCCGGAAGTGCTGGCCGCCACGGTCACCATGAAGGTGGCCAGCGCCCTGGACTACGCCCACCGCAAGCGCGCCATCGATGACAAGGAACTCAAGCTCGTCCACCGCGACATCAGCCCGCAGAACATCCTGATCTCCTATGAAGGAGCGGTGAAGCTGGTGGATTTCGGCATCGCCAAGGCGGCCACCAAGACCTCCCAGACCCAGGTGGGCGCCCTGAAGGGCAAGCTGCTCTACATGAGTCCGGAGCAGGCGCTTGGCGAACCGTTGGACAGCCGTTCCGACATCTACTCCCTCGGCCTGGTCCTGGCCGAACTGCTCACCGGCGAACGGTGCTTCCAGGCGGATTCGGAACTGGGGGTGCTGGAAAAGGTCCGGCTGGGCAAGGTGATGGACCTCCGTGCGGTCAACCCGGCCATCTCCCGGGAAATGGCCGGCATCGTCAGCCGGACCCTGCAGCGGGAGGTGGACCAGCGCTACGCCTCCGCGCGCCTGCTGGAGCGGGATCTGAAGGCCCTCCTGCGCCAGCCAGGGCAACGAGCCGACCGAACACGATCTGGCCGAATACGTGAACACCGTGCTGAAGGGCACCCGGGAAGAAACGGAGGCCCTGCTGGCGGCCCGCTACCCGCCGGTCAGCGATCCCCCCGAACCTGCCCCCGGGCCTGCCCCCGAGGCGGCCCCGGCTCCGCCCGCCGAAGTCGAACCGGATGGACCCGCCCCCGCCCCGAATCTCGTCCTGATGCTGGACGAGACGCCTGCCCCGGCGCCGCCTGAGCGGGCCCACTGGGTCCCGCGCCAGGCTCCCCCGCCCGAGGTCGCGCGGCAGGGCGTCAGCCTGTGGCTGGTGGCCGCCTTCTGCCTCGCCGTGATCCTGGCTGTGTGGGTGTTCCGGGATGTCCTGTTCAACCGTTAAACCCTTTTGCAGGCGTTCCACGGATTGCAGCCGTGGAACGACCATTGCGGAGGATGGCGCTCAGGGTCTAGTTAAAACCTGAGGACAAAGGTTCCTTGGACGCCCCAGTCATGCCCGTTGGAATAGGCCGATCCTGTGACGTTGAAATTCCCTGAGCGCGAACGCATGCCGCCGGTGATCCCGGCCATCCAGTCCCGGCCGTCGCATGCCACGGTCCCGCCGAGCATGCCCCCGCGTGGTCCGGTGTAGCTGGCGCCGAATTCGCCTTTCAACGGCGGCCCCGAAAAAGTGCCGTGCACCTCTCCGCCCATGCCGGGTGCCGCCCGGTTCGGATCAAAGGGGAGGATGCCCGATCCGGAAACGAATTCAAGTTCGAGATCGGTCATTTCGGCCAGGCCGACCGGATTTTGACAACGCATGTCTGCTCCAAACAATGAGAGTGAAGGATCGTCTCCGTGCACTGTGCAGAGAGGCATCCAACATCCGGGATTCCTGGCGATTTGTCAAAGAGGCGGGATAAAAAAAGGAAATCAAAAAAATATAGCAGTGTATATAAATTCATAATATCTCTTTAACAAGAAACATGGATAAATAAGTTGAAACAAGTCATAGAAATTAAATACAAAGAAAATTTAATTTGAAATGAAATATTTTTGAAAAAAAGTGGTGAATAAAAAAATAAACACAATACATCTTACTCATATAGGCAGAGGGCACACGTATCGCCCATGGGGGCGGGCTTGGACCAGGGCTCCGCGACGGGCGAGGAACCCTTTCGGGTGGAGCGCGAGTAACCGTTCAGGGGGTCTCCGTGCTGATAGGTCTTGGCTTGGAATGGATTGTTTTTTTCGGCGATCCTCGGTCCCCGCGGCGCCTCGGCGATAGGCAGTTTCTTAACTCACGCGGCGCGAATAGTAGATGCGCAGTAAGGGGTCTGAAAAAGCTTATCGCCGAGGCGCCGAAGATGCCGAGGATCGCCGATAAAGCCAGTAAGCGCTCTTGGTTCAATACGCCATAAGGAGAGCGGGGTAACTGAACGGTTACGAGCGCGAAATGGGATAAGGGCGCGTCCGGCGCCGGCGAGGGCGGCACGCGGCAGAAGCGGCCGCACCAATTGGGGCAGAATTTGCCAGATGGCGTTATCCTGGGAACAACCCATCATTCACGGCCCCGGCATCCCCACCCACCCATCTGGAGCACCCATGGATCTCAATCAGGATCAGCAGGATTTCTACCGTCAGGCGCGGGATCGCTGCCGGCTGGAAGTGGCCCAGATGAACGCCACCATCCTGGAGGAATGGCAGCGGCTCAACGACGAGATCAAGCGGGTGCAGACGCTGATCCAGACCCTGGAGACGCGCAAGCAGACCGTGGCGCAGATCTACGCCTCATCCAGCGAAATGCTTGGCATTGAAGACGATCTCGACGTTTCGCCCGCCATCAAGGACGCCGGCGAAGACTCGGCCGAGGAATTGGGCGTCGGGGAGATCGACCTGTAGATGCGCCCTGGCTGGACCGCATCCCTCCTGATGGGGCTGGTGCGCTGCGCGCTGCGCCTCAGGTACCGGACCCGGGTCAGCGGGATCGCGCCCGTGGCCGCCCGCGGCAGGGGCGGGATCCTGTTCCTGCCCAACCACCCGGCCCTGATCGACCCGGTGATCGTCATCAGCCAGCTTTACGGCCGCTTCGCGCCGTCCTCCCTGGCGGACAAGGACCGCATCTCAATGCCTGTGCTGGGCTGGCTCACCCGCCGGTTCGGCGCCCTGCCCATGCCGGACCTGGGCCGCTACGGCGCGGCCGGGCGCCAGGAGGTGGAGCGGGCCATCCAGGATTGCGCCGACCTGCTTGCCGGGGGCGGCAACCTGGTGCTGTATCCGGGCGGCCATCTCGCTTCCAGCAGGCTGGAGGAACTGGGCGGCAACAGCGCGGTGGAGACCATCCTGAGGCTGGCGCCGGGGACGCGGGTGGTGCTGGTCCGGACCCGGGGGCTGTGGGGCAGCCGGTTCAGCCGGGTCCTGGGCCCGCCCGATTTCCTGCGCGCGCTGGTCCGCTCCGGATGGGACCTGCTGGCCAGCTTCATCTTCTTCGCGCCCCGGCGCGAGGTCACGGTGGAACTGGCCGAACCCGCGGACCTGCCGGTGCGTTCCGGGCGGGAGGCGCTCAACCGGCGCCTGGAGGCCTTCTACAACGATGGCGCCCGGCCGGCCCTGCACGTGCCGCACACGCTCTGGGAGGCCGGAGGCCGCCGGACCCTGCCCGATCCGCCCCAGGTCCGGCTGGCGGGCGATCTGGCCGAAGTGCCCCGGGCCACCCGGGAGCAGGTGCTGGCCCAGCTGGAGCGCATGACCGGGCGCGGCGGGCTTGGGGACGACGCCGAACTGGCCCGGGACCTGGGCATGGACAGCCTCATGCGGCTGGAACTGCAGTTCTGGATCGAGCAGGAATTCGCCCACCCGGTGAGCGACCCGGAATCGCTGCGCACCGTGGGCGACGTGCTCCTGGCGGCCTGCGGCAAGTCGGTCGACCCCGGCGGCGCGCCGCTGAAGCCGGTGCCTTCCGACTGGTTCGGCGCGGACCGGCCGGCGGTGCTGGTGCCGGAGGGGCGCGACCCTGACCGAGGTGTTCCTGGCCCAGGCCGCGCGCGGCCCCGGCCGGGTCGCCCTGGCCGACCAGATGGGCGGCTGCAGGACCTACCGCGGCATCATCACCTCCGTCCTGGCCCTGAGGCCGGCGATCCAGGCCATCGAAGGCCCCTATGTGGGCATCATGCTGCCGGCATCAAGCGGGGCCGCGGTGCTCTACCTGGCCGTGGCCTTCGCCGGCAAGATCCCGGTCATGGTGAACTGGAGCACCGGCATGAAGAACATGGTCCACGGCCTGGACCTGCTGGGGGTGAAGCGGGTGCTCACCTCGGAGAAGGTGGTGGCCCGGATCCAGTCCCAGGGCATGGACCTGGGGCAGCTGGAGGACCGCCTGCTGCCGCTGGAGCGGGTCGCGCGCGGGCTTTCCGGGGCGGCCAAGCTCAGGGCCCTGCTCAAGGCCTGGATGTCCTGGCGCGAGCTGCGCCAGCCGGTCGCCGGGACCGCCGTGGTGCTGTTCACCAGCGGCAGCGAGAACCTGCCCAAGGCGGTGCCGCTCACCCACGCCAACATCCTCGCCAACATCCGCGACCTGGCGGGGGAATACGCGCTTCCTGCCGGAGGACCGGATCCTCGGGCATGCTGCCGCCGTTCCACTCCTTCGGGCTCACCTGCACCATGCTGCTGCCGCTCTGCTCGGGCATGCAGCGCGGTCTACTCACCCCGTGCCCACCGACGGCGGGGTCCTGGCCCGGCACATCGAGGGCTACGGCGCGACCCTCCTGGTGGGCACCCCCACCTTCCTGGCCGGCATCGTCCGGGCCGCCCGGGACCCGGAGCTGAAGTCCCTGCGCTACGTCATCACCGGCGCCGAGAAGTGCCCGGACGCCCTGTTCGCCACCATCGCCGTGCGCTGGCCGGGCATGCGGATCCTGGAAGGCTACGGCATCACCGAGTGCTCGCCGGTGGTCTCCGGCAACCGCGAGGCCTCGGCGGTGCGCGGCACGGTGGGGACGGCCGCTGCCGTCGCTGGCCACCGCCGTGGTGGACCTGGAGGAGCGGAAACGGGTGCCGCGCGGCGAGATCGGCATGCTCCTGCTGCGGGGCCCCAGCGTGTTCGGCGGCTACCTGGGTTCCGGGGACCGCAGCCGTTCGTGGCCTTCGAAGGGGAGTCCTGGTACCGCACCGGCGACCTGGTGCGCGAGGATCCCGGCGGGCAACCTGGTGTTCGCCGGGCGGCTGAAGCGCTTCGTCAAGATGGGCGGCGAGATGGTCAGCCTGCCGGCGGTGGAGGAGGCGCTGCATGAGCCGCTTCGGGCGTCCCGAGGACGAGGCCGTGCCGCTGGCGCTGGAAGCGCTGGAACTGGAAGCACGGGCGGAACTGGTGCTGTTCACCATCCGCCCCATCGCCCGGGAGGAGGCCAACGCCGCCATCCGCGAGGCGGGCTTCAGCCCCATCCACAACGTGCGCCTGGTGCGCCAGATCGAGCAGATCCCCGTGCTGGGCACGGGCAAGACCGACTACCGCGCGCTGAAAGCCATGCTGGAAATCTAGCGTGACTGTCGCGTCCGTTGTTCCGGGCGTCGGGCCTGGCGGTTGGCGGCGGGTTCCGTGGGGGTGCGCCGACCCACCGGTGCGTGAGAGCCTTGCCGCATGCTCGTCGGCTTCGCCTCCTGCGCGTGCGCCAAGGTCTCACGCAGACCTTCCCCGCATGGGTTGGGGGTTCCTTCGGTTGGCGGCATGGGGGCGAGGTGGCCGCTTCCTGGAATGCCCAGGGTCCCAAGATTGTTGTTTGAATTTTTGTTCAATGAAACGAAGACGAATGGACTCGGCCCTGGGGGGAAGGAGCAGCGTGGCCGCTTGCATCGCCCGGAGCGCAGCGAGGACGTTGCAAGCGGATCACGCGCCGGTGGGTCGGCGCAAAGACCCGGAACCCGAAACCGACCGCAAGGCGCGACGGGCGGGACATCGGACGTCGCAGTGCGACTAGCCCGGGTTCCGCACGAAAGTCACTAACCAGCTTTGTTTCCAATCCCGATGGCCGAAATTAGTCCCTATCGGGCGGGATTCGAGGTGGGTCAGACCCAGGTCCTAATCGGCTTCATAGGGTCGCCCGGGATGCCCAGGAGTCGGTAGATCTCCCTGGGCCGCTGCTCGGGGATGCTGCCGCGGCGGATGGCGATTTTCCGGCCATCTGCCGTGGGCATGACCACGGTCGCGATGTGATGGGTACTGAGTTCCTGGCGCAGGGTTTCCCAACTCGTGTGGTCCCCCGCGCCCTGGAGGAGATGTTCGATGGCGGCCTGGAGGTGGTAGGCCAGGACGCATAGAAAAATGTGGGTCTCCACCCGGGTCTCCTTGCGGTGGTAGACCGGCCGCAGGTCCAGCGTCCCCTTGAGGTCGCGGAAGGCCGCCTCCACCCGGGAGAGCACCATGTAGGTTCTCCAGATCTCCTCCGCCTCCAGATCCGTGCGCGAGGTCTTCAGAAAATAGGCGCCGTCCAATTCCTGCGCCCTGGTCCGCAGGGCCTCTTTCACCGGCCAGACCAGGAGGCCGTCCTGGCGCTCCATGGCGTAGTAGCGGGCCGCCCGTGGATAGCGTTCACGCAGCCTGCCAACACGTTCGAACAGGTCCGCATCGGTCAGGGGATGCTCTTTCTCCAGGCCCTGGCGCACCCGCTCACCCAGTTTCTCCAGGTCTTTCAGCAGCCGCTTCTCCTGCCGTTCCCGGATGGCCCGATCCTTCTCGGCCCGGGCCGGGCTCAGGCACAACAGGTAGGCCAGCCCGTCCTGCTCGATCCGCTTGATCTGGATCGGCAACTTCATGGCGCTCGGCTCCAACTCGCACCAGCCTTCCAACTGCTCGAACTCGCCGAGCAGCGGCCCGCGCTGGTTCTGGAACCCGGCCACCAGGTAGTGATACTTCCGCGAGCGGACCAGGTCCAGGTTCTTCCGGCTGGCAAAGCCGCGGTCCATGACCACCGTCAGCCCACCTTCAATGCCTGTGCGCTGTTCCAGGGCATCCAGCATGGCTCCCACAGTGGTTCCATCGATGGTGGCTCCATCGTAGATCTCATGGCCGATGGGGAAACCATCGCCGTCCAGCATCAGGCTCATCGCCACCTGCTTGCAGTCGGTGCGCATCTGTTTGTTGTGCCCACGCTTGGCCTTGGGCGTTGCCTCCATCTGGCCTTCGAAGTGGGTGTTGGTCAGATCGTAGAGCAGCAATTGACCTTGCAGATTGAACAGCGATTTCTCCCGGGCGTGGAGTTCCCGCTCGATCTCGACCCGCTTGTCGTGCAGCGTGTCCAGATTCCGATAGAACTTATCCTCGTTGAGCTTCGATGGATCGGTCGCAAGCACGTCGGCGATGGCCACTCGGCCCGCCCAGTCCACCATGGCCAACTCCGAGGCCGGCTGGATCAGCCGGTTCAAGGTCATCACCTCAGTCAACTGCCGCGCCTGGATCGACAGCCCCACGGCCTTCAGCACGGCATCTAGTTCCAGCCGTTCCCAAATCTGATGGCCCACATGGAGCGGCCCCACCTCCCGGATGTCCTGGATCTGCACGCCGGAGGTCTTCACCGGCACGACCTCGGGCACGGCGGTCTCGCCTACCAGCGGCTCCTCGGCTGCCACTTCCACTTGGCTTTGCTTGGCCTGCCGGGTACGGACTCGGCGCACCGCATCCTCGACCCGGGGATCCGGGAACAGCGAGGGCTGGCCGCCCAGCGCAGCTTGGATCCGATCAGCGAGATCGAGCCACTCTTCCTTGGGGCCCGGGTCCATGTGGCCGAGGTTGCAGATCACCTTGTGCCGGGGTCCGACCGGCGTGTTCACCGATTCAACCAGCAGGTGGTTGACGTAGGTCTTTTCCCCATACTTGGCGACCGTACGCTTGATGAACATCGTGATACTAATATCGGTCACAACGAAGCGGTGTCAATAACTATAGAAAATAATTTAGTGCCTAAAACGGCACTTTGAAAAATGCTCTACTGAAAACATTGGGCCTACCGTGCTCCGGTAGGCCCAATTGGGGACGTGCGTACGGAACTTGGGCTAGCTCAGCGCCTTGTCATCCGGCGTCCTTTCGCGCGGGCCGAGCATGGTCGAGGGGGGGAACCAGGCGTCCCAGGCGGCCAGGTGGCGGGCCACGTACTCCCGCAGCCAGAGCACCACCCGCTGGCGCCGGGACATGTCTTCGGTGCTGGCGGGCACGCCGTAGGCGTCGAGCCCCAGGTGCCGGGCGAGGAACAGGGCGCGGGCCAGGTGGAAGTCGGAAGTGACCACGATCACCCGCGTGACCCCGAACACGGCCTGGGCCCGCTTCAGGCTGTCGTAGGTGCGCCGGCCGGCGAAGTCGCTGATCACGCGCTCCGGCGGGACGCCGCGCTTCAGCAGCCAGCGGCGCATGGCCTGGGGTTCGTTGTAATTGGCCGCGCGGTTGTCGCCGGACACCAGGAACCAGCTGCCCTTGCCCCGCCGAAACAGGTCCAGTCCGGTGTCGAGCCGGGACTGCAGCACCTGGGTCGGTTCCCGGTCGCGCATGACCCCGGCCCCCAGGATCAGCACCGGAGCCCCGGACACGGGCAGCGACTCGACCGAAAAGACGCGGTCGTGGCTGGCCTCAGGGAATTTTGTGAAAACCCAAAGCATATCCAAGATGAGCAGCAGACCGCACACGACCCACCAGCGGGGCCGCAAGGCCTTCAAAAGAGTAACTGGGGCAGAAAGTCGCATCCGGGTTAGCATAGACCCTTACCCTGACTTGGGTTCATTGTGAGTGAGTATAGATGAATCATAATACTGCCCAACACCTGTTCCGGACCCACGGCCGCGCCGAGTTCGGTATGGCGCCGCCGAAGCGCCTGCTCATGCTGGTCCTGACCATGGCGACCCTGGCGGGGATGGGCTGCTTCCGGGCCACCGGCCTGCAGCGCAGCCCCGTGGCGGCCGAGGTGCTGCCCGCCGTCGGGGGCGACAAGGTGGTGGGCCTGAAGGTCAAGGGCGGGTCGGGCAACCTCTACATCGGCAACGACTTCATCCAGGTGGCGCTGGACGACACCGTCTACGGGGACCCGGTGCGAACGCCCATCGCCGGCGCCGCCTCGGGCGGGAGCATCATCGACGCCGGCTACCTCACCCTGGACAACAGCTACAACCGGGTGGACACGCCCGGCAACGCCATGAACCGGCTCACCCAGGTGGTGAACCAGGACCCGGCCCAGCAGCTGGTGTGGGACCAGTACCAGCCCGTCAATTCGGGCGACCAGGCCAGCATCACCATGACCGGCGGCGTGCTGGATTCGACCCGGGGTGCGCATTCAGGGCGTCACCGCCAGCGCCACCTTCACGCTCTCCCTGCTCGACCGGTTCATCACCGTCTCCACCACCGTCACCAACGGCACCGGCGCCAGCCTGCCCATCCAGACCATCGGCGACTGCCTCGTCCAGCAGGGCGGCGGCTACTCCTTCAACATCCCCGCCACCTACGACTACCAGGGCAACGCGCTTCCCGAAGCCTCGCAGTGGGGGGTGCAGATCCCCGGCAGCGACTTCACCAACCCCATCGCGACCAGCGTCCAGGCGTCCATGGTCGGCCTCATGGACCGGGAGCCGGGCGCCAACACCCTGGATTCGCATTGCAGCCTGGGCATCCTGCCGGTGGACGCGGACCGCCTGCTGGTGGCCGCCGATCCGCAGGACCTGCTCACCATCGACAGCAACCTGCGCCCGGTCGTCCCCTTCCGCCTGGTGGCGGGAAGCCTGCCGCAGCCGGCCGGCGGCCTCGCGCCCGGGGCCAGCCTGACCTACGATCGCCGCCTGTACATCATCGGCGGCACCAGCATCGCCACCAACATCGTCGGCGGGCTGATCCTGCCGGCCAATTTCCCGGATGCGGCCAACGGCCTGTTCAACCTCATGGACTCCGCCCGCTACGGCGACCCGACCATCCGGCCGTCGGTGCAGGATCTGGGGTTCCTCACCTTCACCCTGTCCGGCCTGTCCCAGCGGCAGGGGCCGGTGGCCACCGAGGTGCGCATCGAGCGCAACCTGACGGCGGTCACCCCGCCGGCGGTGTCCCCCGGCGACGTATGGCAGGTGCAGCGGGTGGAATGGTTCGAACCGAACGAGAACCTCACCTCGCAGACCCTCATGGCCCCCTCGACCCTGTCGGTCCTGCTGCCGGTGGGCATCTACCGGATGGTGCTGACCAGCGTGGACCAGGGCCAGACCTACCGGCAGGTCCGCACCCTGTTCCAGAACCTGAACACGGTGAACAGCATCAGCGGCCATAACCAGGCGGGCACGATCGGGCCGATCTGGATCCAGAAGGGCCAGACCTTCCTGGTCAACTCCCAGGACAACCTCAGCCCCGTGGCCGCGGCCGTCGCCGGCGATCCGAACGCGGTCGGCCCCATCACCGGCAACGCTTATTCCATGCACTATTTCACCACCCGCGAAGCGGGTTCGCCGGTGGGCAACCTGCAGCCCCTGCGCATGACCTTCCTGCGCACCGACCTGGCCAACCAGAATCCGGTCATGCGCCGCATGCGCACCCTGGCGATGTACTACGACCCCGTCACCCTGCAGCCCCAGCCCGGCCCGGGGCCCATCCCGGGGCAGCACCAGTACCGGGCCGGCAACGAGATGTTCGGCACCGGGTTCTGCCGCTTCCAGACATCCGAGTTCGCCTGGCTCGCCAACGGCGGCACCTATGCCGCCTACGGCCAGCGCGGCCCGCTCTCGCAGCTGGAGACCCTGACCTTCAGCGTATTCGAGGGCCAGAGCGAGACCAGCCACACGTTCACCGTCAATCCCATGGGGCTGCCGCCCAGCTGGACCAGCTTCGACGTGCCCGGCCCCGGCCAGGCCACCACCGGCGGCTACCTTCCCGGAGAGAAGCTGGCTTCCGCCATGGCCAACGGGGTCCAGGTGGTGGGCCACACCGAGCAGGACATCCAGGTCGACGCGCCCTCCCTCTACAGCGACTTCCGGGCCGAATTCGGCTCGACCCTGCTGCAGCCCAACATGATCCCCGCCAGCCTCAGCGCCATCAACCGGCCCGCGGGCATGCCCTACGGCCAGGATCCGTTCGTGGTGGGCGGGCGCACCTCGGTCCTGAACGGCTACGGCACGGCCACCGCCCTGTTCACCCAGCCGGCCACCAACGCCCCCCTGGGCGGGGCGCTGCCGAGCACGAACTGGACCCTGGCCGATTTCCTGGCCCAGGCCCAGGGCCAGTACAACGTGGTGCACCGGCCCCGGGGCCCGCAGGGGCTGTTCACCCTGCAGGGCGCGCCCACCCAGCCGCGGAACGCCGTCAGTCGCCTGGTGGACCGCCTCGGATCGCGCTCTCCCTCGGCACCACCAACGGCGCCTTCGACGCCCTGGAACTGCTGACGCGGCGAGCCTGGCTTCCGGCACCCCCCAGACCTGGTTCAGCGAATTCCTCCAGGTCCGGTCCGACTGGTTCGGCCTGCTGAACCTGCAGGGCCCGACCGGCTTCACCAAGGCCCTGGGCCTGTCCTCGGCGCCAATTCAGCTCGACACCCCGGTGGGCCTGGCCCGCACCTACCTGAAGGCCAACCCCGACCGCTCCCCTCAACAGTGCCGATGTGCCGGTGCCCGACCTTTCCGGCGTGCTGGCGGCGCTGCAGTCCGGCGCGGCGGTGGCCTCCACCGGCCCGTTCCTGGACGTGAGCGTCGGCGACGCCGGCCCCGGCCGGCTGGTGCCCGGCCCGGTGCAGAACGTCACCCTCGCCATCAACCTCTGGACGACGCCCTGGATGCCCGTGGACGAGATCCGGGTGATCGTCAACGGCAGCCTGGTCGACGAGACCATCAGCCCTTCCGCCCTGACCCCGTCCGGCACCGACCGCCGGCTTTCCACCGGCACCTTCCCCCTGACCACTGCCCGCGCCGGCAAGGACGCCTGGGTCGTGGTGGAGGCCGGCGTGCCCCTCGCCGGCCCCACCATCACCCCTGCGAACCAGGCCCTCTGGGCCACCTGGAACGCTATCATGAGGAGCATCTACCCCATCGCCGTCACCAACCCGATCTTCGTGGACGTGACGGGCAACGGCTACACAACCCCGGCCCTGACTGATCCATGAACGAATGGCTTCCCGAACGTCTTCCAGAAGACATCGAGGCCGAGCGCGCCCTGCTGGCCACCTGCTGCGCGGCGGGCGCGGAGCTGGCCGCCGCCGAGATCGGTCTTCAGCCCTCACCGAGGAGGACTTCGTCCACCCGGCCCACCGGGCGGTGTTCAAGGCCCTGCGCGCCCTGGTGGAAGCCCAGGTGGAGGTCAACTCGCTCACCCTCAAGGACGCCCTGGACCAGGCCGGGGACCTGTCCCGGGTGGGCGGCTACACCGGGCTGGTGGAGCTGCTCAGCGCCGAGGAGGTGGGCCGGCCCCAGGTGCTGGCCGACCTGCTGGTGCGCAAGCGCAAGCTGCGCCAGCTGATCCGGCTGGGCGCCCAGCTGGTGCGCCAGGCCGCGGAGGAGGAGGCGCCGCCGGACACCCTGGTGGAGCAGGCCGGCCGTCGACCTGTTCCGCCTGGCCCAGGGCCAGCAGCGCCGGGGCCTGGAGCACATCGGCGACGTGGCCCGGGACACCATGGAGGCGCTGCTGGACCGGCTGGAGGGCCGCGGCTCCACCGGCCTCAAGGTCGGCTTCAGCCGCCTGGACGCCATCACCCAGGGCTTCCAGCCCGGCAACCTGATCATCCTGGCCGCCCGGCCCGGCATCGGCAAGACCGCCCTGGCCCTCAACTGGCTGCTGCGCGTCCGCCCAGTACCACCAGGCCCACGCGGCCTTCTTCTCCCTGGAGATGTCCAAGGAGGAGGTGTTCACCCGCCTGCTCTCCGCCCACAGCTCCATCAACATGAAGGCGGTCCAGGCCGGCACCTTCGACGAGGAGATCCAGGCCCGCCTGCTGCGCTCGCCGCGACGCGCTGCTGGAGATGCCCATCTACATCAACGACCAGGCCGGCATCACCGTGCGCGAGATCACCGCCATGGTGGACCGCCACCTGTCCCGCGTCCAACCAGAAGCTGGACCTGCTGATCGTCGACTACCTGCAGCTCATGACCAGCCCCGAATCGTCCCGGGCCGCCAAGCAGAGCGAGGCCGTGCGCATCGGCGAGATCAGCCGCGGCTTCAAGCTGCTGGCCAAGGACCACAGGGCATCCCGGTGGTGGTGCTCAGCCAGCTCAACCGCGAGGTGGAGCACCGCCAGGGCGGCCGGCCGCAGCTGTCGGACCTGCGCGATTCCGGCGCCATCGAGCAGGACGCAGATATTGTCATGTTCATCCACCGGAAAATGAAGGCGGTCCTGGAGGGCGACGAGGAGGACCGCAGCGCCGAGCTGCTCCTGGCCAAGCACCGCAACGGCCCCACCGGCGCCGTCGCCCTCTACTTCGAGGGCGAGTACGCCCGCTACCGCGAGCTGGAGCGCACCACCGACTCCGACATGGGGTAGGCGCCATGGCCGACGCGCTGCCACGGTTCCCCCTCACGGCCAAGGTCACCGCCCTGCGCGGGGTGGGGCCGGTGTACGCGGAGGCCTTCGACGCCGCCGGGATCCTCACCCTCAAGGACCTGCTCTGGTCCCTGCCGCACCGCTACGTGGACCGCGGCAGCCTGCGGCCGATCGGCGAACTGGCGTTCCGCCCGGACCCCGCATGGATCCTGGCGAGCGGGAGATCGTCACCGTGCTCGGGCACCCTCCAGGATCTGCGCCAGAGCACCACCCGGGTGCAGCGCATGAGCCTCACCGAGGCCCTCATCACCGACGCCACCGGCAGCCTGCGCCTGGTCTGGTTCAACCAGCCCTATCTGGCCCGGCAGTTCCGGCCCGGCGACCGGGTGCTGGCCTTCGGGCCGCTCGCCTCCGGGCCGGCTCGGGCTGGAGATGCGCGGGCCCGCGTTCGAGTTCCTGGGCCGGGGCGGCGACGAGGACAACCTCTGGGTGCGCCGCTTCCTGCCGCTCTACCGCAAGCTGGGCCCGGTCATGGGCCGCGCCCGCCAGCGGCTGGTGCAGGAGGCCCTGGCCCGGGCGGCGGAGCCCGAGGAATGGCTGCCGGCGGAACTGACCCGGGATGTGCCCGGCACCCTGGCCGCCCTGCGCCTGCTGCACCAGCCCCCGGACGACAGCGACCCGGCCGGACTGGAGGCCCACGCCACCCCGGCCCACCGGCGCCTGGCCAGCGAGGAGCTGTTCGCCTTCGCCCTGGGCGTCGCCCTGCGCCGGGCCGGGCGCCTGGCCCGCCCCGGCCAGGCCGTGCCCACCACGCCGGAACTGCGCGAGCGGCTCAAGGACTACCTGCCGTTCCGCCTCACCGGCGCCCAGCGCAAGGCGTTCCGGGAGATCGTGGCGGACCTCACCTCCGGGCCGGGTCATGCACCGCCTGCTCCAGGGCGACGTGGGCAGCGGCAAGACCCTGGTGGCCTTCCTGGCCATGGCCATGGTGGCCGAGACCGGCGGCCAGGCGGCGCTGCTGGTGCCCACCGAAGTCCTGGCCCGGCAGCACGCCGCCACCGTCCAGCAGCTGCTGAAGGGCGCGCGCGGAGGCATGCGAGCTGCTGCTGGGGCCCATGAAGGCGGCCGAGAAGCGCCAGGCCCTGGCCCGCATCGCCTCGGGCGAAGCGTCCTACATCATCGGCACCCACGCCCTGTTCCAGGAGGCGGTGAGCTTCGCTCGGCTGCAGCTGGTGGTGGTGGACGAGCAGCACCGGTTCGGCGTGCGCCAGCGCGAGGCGCTCAAGGAGAAGGGCCTGGACCCGCACTGGCTGGTGATGAGCGCCACCCCCATCCCGCGCTCCCTGGCCCTCGCCCTGTTCGGCGACCTGGAGCAGTCGGTGCTGGACGAGCTGCCCCCGGGGCGCCAGCCCATCGCCACCCGGCTGGTGGACCCGGCGCGAGGCCGAGCGCGCCTGGGCGGTGCGTGGAGCGGGAGCTGAACGCCGGGCACCAGGCCTTCGTGGTGAGCCCGGCCATCGACCCCCAGGACGAGGGCAAGGTGCCCCTGCGGGACATCCAGGCCATGGAGGCCCTGCTGCGCGCCCAGTTCCCGGAGCGGGAGCTCGCCGTGGTGCACGGCCGGCTCAAGGCCGACGCCATGGCCGAGCGCATGGAGGCCTTCGTCTCGGGCCGGGCCCGGATCCTCCTGGCCACCACCGTGATCGAAGTGGGCGTGGACGTGCCCAACGCCACGGTCATGGTGGTGGACCACGCCGAGCGCTTCGGCCTGAGCCAGCTGCACCAGCTGCGCGGCCGGGTCGGCCGGGGCGATGCCCGCAGCCACTTCCTGATGCTCTCGGCAAGCGAAACCGACCGGCTGCAGGTCCTCGTGCAGACCCAGGACGGCTTCCGCATCGCCCAGAAGGACCTGGAGCTGCGCGGCCCGGGCGAGTTCTTCGGCACCCGCCAGGCCGGCCTGCCCCAGTTCCAGGCCGCGGACCTGGTGCGCGACCGCCAGCTGCTGGCCCAGTGCCGGGAGGCCGCGGAAAGGGCGATCCAGCGCGGCCTCAGCGGGCCGCAGATGGCCTGGCTCAGGCAGGAGCAGGCCCGCCTGAAGCTGGCCGAGATCTCCTGAACTCATATCCCGCCCAGTTCCACCGACAGGATCCCCTGGCAGAGCGGGCATGCCACCACGTGGCCGCGCCTGGGGAGGGAGGATACGAAATTGACCCGGCCGCGCAGCAGGCGCACGATCACCACCGAACTGATCTGCCCGCGGCAGTGCGGGCAGGGCAGGGGGAACTCCATCATGTACTCGGCTTCGCCAAAGGTGACCGGAGGTACGTTGGATTCATCCATGTTGGTTCCTGCCTGGGATTGGATCCAGGGTAGCCCAATTGCCAAGGGAAGGATCGCCAATTCACTGGCCGGGTGACCGGGCAGGGCCTATCCTGGTAACCATGAAGTGCGCTTTTGCCCGGATGCTGCTCGCCGCCACGGCCCTGGCCGCCGCCACCCCCCAGGTTCCGGGGGCGCCGCAGCCGACCTCCTTCAAGGTGCTGGCCGGGTTCCACCTGCCCGACGCCATCTTCAAGGCCAAGCCGGGCCACGTGCTCAACTATGTGCCCGGATCGATCCGCGGCCTGGACGGCAAGGAGGTGGCGATCACCGGCTTCATGCTGCCCGTGCGCATCCACAACCGCCTGGTCACCGAGTTCATGCTGATGCGCACCCAGAACACCTGCTGTTTCGGCATCCCGCCGGAACTGCACGAGGTGGTCGAGGTGCTCAAGATCAGCACCCCCACCAAGGTGCTCATGGACACCCCGGTGACGGTGGTGGGCCGCCTGCACGTGCGCGAACGCTGGGAAGGCACCTTCCTCTGCTCCATCTACCAGATGGACGCGGAGAAGGTCACGGCCGAATAGCCCCCCTTCCACATCCGGCACTCCATCCGCGAACCTCGGGCGGGTTGGGCGAAGGTGGAGGATGGTTCTGTTTGAATTTAAAGTTGTAATTAACAATTAATTTTTTTACTGGAAATCGAATCGTCTCGATATACGCTTTCTTGAGGCTAGGCCGCATCCAACGGATCTCGCTGGTTCGGGTCATGTGTAGATAAAAATATTTATTTCATTTTTGGATGGCATCCCATGGCTTCCGCCAAACCTTCTCCCCGGTTCCCGGCCCATCCCCGGAAGCGGAGCCGCCTTCGGGGCGGCCTGCTTTCGCTCGCCCTGCTCGGCCTGGCCTGCGCTCCGGCTTGCAACAACTCCGGGGGCGGCTCGGGGAGCGCGGCCCAGGCCCCCCAGGTCCAGTCCCTCGACGTCCCCGGCCGATACCCGGGGCAGGTGGTGACCCTCCAGGGGACGGGCTTCACCGGGGCGACCCAGGTCAACTTCGGCACGGCCCAGGCCCTGACGTTCACCGTCGTCAGCGACACCACCATCACCGCCACCGTGCCCCCCAACGCCCTTCCCGGCTCCGCCCCCGTCACGGTCGTCACGCCCGCGGGGACCAGCCCCAACCCCCGGCCTTCACCGTCCTGGCGCTGCCCGCGCTGCCGGCGGTGACGCAGTTCACGCCCCAGGCGGGAGCCCCGGGAACCCGGGTCACCCTGGCCGGGACGGGCTTCAGCACCGCCACCGGAGTGTCGTTCGGCGGGGTGCAGGCCGACCCGTCGACGCTCCAGGTGCAGGACGACACCGCCCTCAGCATCCTGGTGCCCGCCGGGGCCGCGGGCGGCCCGTGCCTGGTCACGGTGACCAACCCCGCGGGTCCCGGCTCCTCCAACGGGGACTTCACGGTGACCCTGCCGCCGACCTTGTCCGCTGTCACTCCCGATACCGTCACTCCGGGCCAAAGCCTCACCCTCACCGGTTCCGGGTTCACCGGAGCCACCCAGGTGCTGTTTGCCACCGCCAACCCCGGCACCGGCGCGGCCGCCCCGGTCCCCTCCGGCACGGACACCCAGATCGCGGTCCAGGTGCCCGCCACGGCCGTCACCGGCCCCGTCACGGTGGAAACGAACCACGGCGCGGTCTCCTCGGCCCCCGCCGTCGTCACGGTCATCCCTGTGGCGCTCACGGCCGCGGGCTTCAATCCGGGCCAGGGGCCCGAAGGGACGCTGGTGACCATCACCGGCTCCGGGCTGGGGCAGGTCGCCGGCGTGACCTTCGGCGGCGTCGCCGCCGTGTCGGCGCCGGCGCCGGCCCCGGACGGTTCGAGCCTGGCCGTGGTGGTTCCGCCGGGGGCGGCCACGGGGCCGGTGGCGCTGCAGATCGCCGGCAGTTCCATCCCCGTGCCCGGCGGCGCCTTCACCGTCCAGTCCCCGGCGCTCGCGCTCTCCGGCTTCTCCTCGGCCACGGCCGGCGGCGTCCTGACCGTGACCCTCGCCGGCGCCAACCTGAACCTGGCCACCGGGGTTTCATTTGCCGGCCCGGCGACCAGCACTGCGATCACGGTGTCCCCGGACAGCGCCACCCTCACCGTGCCCGTGCCGGCCGGCGCGGTCACCGGCCCGATGACCCTGCTCACCGCCGGCGGACCGCTCCCGGTGCCCGGAGGCGACCTCACCGTTCCCCCCCCGGCCGCCGCGGGTCCGGTGATCACCGGCATCAACCCGCCCCAGGGCGTGCCCGGCACCGAGGTCACCGTGGCCGGCAGCGGCTTCACCGGGGCCACCGGAATCACCTACGCGGGCCAGTCCCTGGACCCGGCCCGGTACGATGTGGACAGCGACACCCGGATCCGGGTGCGGGTGCCGGATGACGCCCAGGCGAGTGGGACGATCGGCGTGACCACGTCCGCCAGCGGGACGCCGGCCATGAGCCCGGGCTTCATCCTTTCGCCGTCGCGACGGGCGGTACTCCCCCAGCCCCTCGTTGCGCAGCCTGGCCTTTTCGGGGAGGAAACCTGGCTGAACTACCCGACCCGGAGGCGGGCCGCGATGTACGACATCGGCCTGCCTCAGGCGCCGGTTTTCCATGCCTACAATCCGGGCGGAGTCAATCTTCCCGAGGAGCCGCCCACTGATGGCAACCGTCCTGGCCATTTCGCCACCCGATTCAGCCTGAACCTGCAGCTTCCCACCGCCCCATTCTTCGAAGTGCTGCCCGCTTCCATCAGGACCCAACTCGCGAACCTGAACCTCGATGCGGACCATGTCGACATCTTCGTGGCCAGCCAGGACTACCAGTACGACGGAGCGACAGGGAACTACGGTGTCTATCTCTTCCGCCCGCACTATTGGACGGATCCCGACGCTCCCTACACCGGCGTCTTCTACACCCTTCACAACCTCCAGGGCGGGATTTTCGAGGCTGATCCCGGCGTCACCATTTCCGGCAACAACCAGGGGGTGCTCTTCAATTTCGGCATCTCCACCCACGGGCCGGGCGTCAACGTCGAGGGAGCCGTCATCGCCTCCGGCAACACCGAGCCCATGGGTGGCTTCGACTTGAACCGCAGCACCGGCCTGTGGAGCCTGGTGCGTGAACTCCCCCCGCTTCCGCCCGCACCAGACAACACCGGCCCCAGGCCCCAGGTGGGCAGGGCCGCGGTGACCCTGCATCTGCTGTTCAACGACGCGGACCAGGTTGTGCTCAATGCATTGACCCCGACCGTCCATACCGTCCAGGAACTGGCCGGAGCCCTGTCTCGGAACCTGTCGGCCTCCCATGGCGTGCAGATGCTCCTGGAACTCGGCCGCCCCGTCGTCAATACCGTCACCCCGGGCCCCGTGGACGGAGCCGGCAACCAGGTGCTGACCCTCACCGGCACCTGCCTGACCGGCTCCGCCGCCGTCCTCCTGAACGGGGCTGCGGTGCCCGCAGCCATCCTCAACCCCGTCAGCGACGCCATCGTGAAAGTGACCGTCCCGGCGGCCGCCGCCGCCGGCGCCACCCTCAGCGTGCAATCCGCTTTCGGCTCCAGCGACCCGGTGCCGGTTCCCGCCAGCTGAGCCTCAGCCCAGCTGCGCGGGATTCTGCAGCCGGGCGGCGATGCGCTCCACCAGCTTCTCCGGCACCAGCCCGGAGATGTCGCCGCCCATGGCGCCCACCTCCCGCACGATCCGGCTGCTCACGACGCTGTATTCCTCCTTGGGCATGAGGAACACCGTCTCCAGGTCCGGGGCGAGCTTGCGGTTCATGAGGGCCATCTGGAACTCGTACTCGAAGTCGGAAAAGGCCCGCACCCCGCGCACGATGAAGTGGGCGCCCTGCTGCTTGGCGTAATCCACCAGCAGGCCGTTGAAGGTGGCGATCTCCACGTGGGGGCGCCGTCCATCAGTTCGCGCAGGAAGTCCACCCGCTCGGCCACGGAAAAGGCGCAGGTCTTGGAGGGGTTGTGCAGGACCGCCACGACCAGGCGGTCCACCAGCCTCTCGGCGCGCTGGATCAGATCCCAGATGGCCCAGGGTGACGGGGTCGAAGGAACCGGGATAGATGGCAACGCGCAAAGGAACTCCCGCGGCAGGTGGAGACCTCAGTCTAATGCGGCAAGGCGGGCCTTTGCGGGTTTAGGCAGAAAAATTTGCGGTGAAGCCTTAGACTTTCCCAATGAACGATCCCCGTCTTTCCGTCGGTCTCCTGTTCGGCGGCGAAAGCCCCGAGCACGAAGTGAGCATCGTCTCCGCCCGCAGCATCGCCACCCACCTGGACCCGGCCCGCTTCGAAGTGCGCCCCATGGGCATCGCCCGCAACGGCGTCTGGGTCATGAACGGCGATCCCCTGGCGCGCCTGGCCGCGGGCGAACTGCCCGCGCGCGGCGAGCACCCGTTCCTGCCCCTGGAGCGGGGCGCCGAGATCGACCCCGCTGCCCGACGTGTTCTTCAACGCCATCCACGGCGCCGGCGGCGAGGACGGGCAGATCCAGGGCTACCTGGAGCCCCTGCACCGGCCCTACACCGGCGCCGGCCTCCTGGCCATGGCCGCCGCCCTGGACAAGTGGATCACCAAGCGCATCTGGGAGTCCGAAGGGCTGCCGGTGGTGCCCTACCGGGGGCTCACCGAGGAGACGCTGGCGCAAGGACGCCCGCTGCCGTCCTGCGCGGCCTCGAGGCGCTGGGCCTGCCGGTGTTCGTCAAGCCGGCCAACCTGGGCTCCAGCATCGGCATCGAGAAGATCCGTCGCGCCGAGGACCTGCCCGGCCGCCCTGGACCGGGCCTTCCGCTACGACCGGCGGGTGCTGGTGGAGCAGGGGCTGCGCGCCCGGGAACTGGAAGTGGCGGTGCTGGGCGGGGACGACCCGTTCGTGAGCGTGCCGGGCGAGATCATGGTGGCCGGGCGAGTTCTACGATTTCAAGGACAAGTACATCGACGGCAAGAGCACCGCCCGGATCCCGGCGGAACTGCCCGAAGGCATGGCCAACCTCGTCAGCCGCTACGCGGTGGCCGCCTTCCGGGCCCTGGACGCCTACGGCATGGCCCGGGTGGACTTCTTCCTGGACCGGGACACCGGCCGGCTGTTCCTCAACGAGATCAACCTCATCCCGGGCTTCACCAGCATCTGCATGTACCCCAAGCTGATGGAGGCCAGCGGCGTGCCCTACCCGGAGCTGCTTTCCCGGCTCATCGACCTGGCGGTGCGGCGGCACCAGGAGAAGGCCGCGCAAGACCCGCGTCTTCCAGAGCGGCAGCCAGTGGTTCGTGTAGCGCTTGAGGTTGCAAAATCGACCTATCCTTGAGCCCAAGGGAGCGTGCGGCCATGGATGGAATATCGGCGAGCCTCACCGGACTGCAGGCCGCGGGCCAGAGCATCGCCCTCGCCGCCAACAACATCGCCAACCTCAACAGCTCCGGATACCGGGCGCAGAGCCTGGCGCAGGCCGACCCTGCCCCAGGGCGGGGTGGCGGGCGCGGCGGTGCAGCGGAGCCAGGCGCCCCTGGCCCCCGGCGGCTCCAACGTGGACCTGGGCACCGAGGCGGTCAACCTCGACACCCAGGGCCATCGCCTACCAGGCCAACCTCAAGGTCCTGCAGGTGCAGGACAAGACCTCTGGGAACCGCGCTGGACCTGAAGGCCTGAGAACGGACGGGCGTTTGCTGGCATCCTGAGAGGCATGGAAGCGTTCTGCCCAGCGCCGCCGTCTGCCCGTGCTCACCGCGGTGGGCATCCTGGGCTTCGCCTCGGGCGTGCCGCTGATCCTCACCCAGTCCACCCTCCAGGCCTGGATGCGCGAGCGCCGGGGTCGACCTGAACACCATCGGCCTGTTCGCCCTGGCGGGCCTGCCCTACACCCTGAAATTCCTGTGGTCGCCGCTCATGGACCGCTACCGGCCGCCCTTCCTGGGCCGGCGCCGGGGCTGGATCCTGCTCACCTTCATCGGCCTCATGGCGCTGCTGGCCCTGCTGGCCCGGTCGGACCCCGGCGCCCACCTGCGCATGGTGGCCCTGCTCGCCCTGGTCGTGGCCTTCGCCAGCGCCAGCGCCGACATCAACGTGGACGCCTACCGCACCGAGCTCCTGCCCGGCAAGCTGACTGGGTCCGGGCACCTCCCTGCACATCACCGGCTACCGGCTGGGCATGGTGTTCGCCGGGGCGCTGGCGCTGATCCTGGCGGACCGCCTGCCCTGGCGCACGGTCTACCTGATCATGGCCCTGGGCCTGGTGCCCGGGGCCGTGGCCACCTTCCTGGCGCCCGAGCCCGAAGGCCTGGCGCGCCCCCAGGACCCTGCGGGAAGCGGTGGTGCGAGCCGTTCGCCGAATTCCTGCGGCGCAAGCGCGCCCTGGAGGTGCTGGCCTTCATCCTGCTCTACAAGCTGGGCGACAACCTCTGCGTGTCGCTCAACGTGCCCTTCCTCCTGGACCATGGGCTTCACCAAGACCGAGATCGGCCTGGCCACCAAGGTCGTGGGCATGGCCTGCCTGATCGGGGGCGGCCTGCTGGGCGGCCTGCTCATGAGCGCGCATGAGCCTGATCCGCTCGCTCTGGCTGTTCGGGCTGCTGCAGATGGTCTCCATGACCGGCCACGTGGCCCTGGCCATGCTGGGCAGGAACCACGCCCTGCTGCTCGCTGACCATCGCCGTGGAGAACTCCATCTTCGCCATGGGCACGCGTCGCCTACCTGGTGCTGATCCAGCGCTGCTGCGACCTCAGGAGCACCGCCACCCAGTTCGCCCTGCTCACCAGCCTTTCGGCCGTGGCCCGGGTGCGTGTTCGCCAGCCCCGCCGGGGTGCTGGCCTCGGCCCTGGGCTGGCCGGTGTTCTTCGGCGTCTGCATCGCCCTGGCCGTGCCGGGCCTGCTCCTGCTGCGCCGTTTCGATTCCTGGGAGCTTCCCGAACCCGCCGGTCCGGCCTAGGATCACTGTACAAATTCATGGGAGCCGCCATGTTCGAATCCGCCGAACTCGGCCATTGCGTCGACAAGGCCGTCTACGACCAGGAGGTGCCCGGCCCTGCGGGAGGCCCTGCTGAACGCCCAGTTCGACCTGGAGCAGCCAGCGAAAGTTCCCGGTGATCATCCTCATCGCCGGCCTGGACGGCGCCGGCAAGAGCGCCACCGTCAACACCCTCAACGAGTGGATGGACCCCCGCTACATCCAGACCCACGGCACCACGCGACCCTTCCGACGAGGAACTGGAGCGCCCGCACATGTGGCGCTTCTGGCGCCAGCTGCCGCCCAAGGGGCGCATCGGCATCTTCGACGGCAGCTGGTACGCCTGGCCGATCTTCGAGCGGGCCTACGGCCGCATCAAGAACCCCAAGCTGGACCAGGCCCTGGAGGAGGTGCGGCGCTTCGAGCAGATGCTCATCGACGAAGGGGCGCTGGTCCTGAAGTTCTGGATGCACCTGTCCAGGGAGGCCCAGAAGAAGCGCCTGAAGAAGCTGGAAGGCGATCCCCTCACCCGCTGGCGGGTCACCGAGCGGGACTGGAAGCACTTCGAGATGTACGACACCTTCCAGGAGGTCAGCCGAACGGGCCCTGCGCCCACCAGCACCGCCGCGGCCCCCTGGATCCAGGTGGAGGCGGTGCGACCCCCGCTACCAGAAGCTGACCGTGGGCAAGACCCTGCTGGAGCACCTGCGCCAGCGCCTGGACCGCCCGCAGCCGCGCGCCCGAGGTCGCCCAGGTCCCCGCCGCCGCTGCCCAGCCTGGACGGCCTGAACATCCTGAAGACCCTGGACCTGAGCCAGAAGCTGGACAAGGCCGACTACGAGCGGCGAGCTGGAGAAGTACCAGGGCAGGCTCAACCTGCTGACCCGCCACAAGGCCTTCCAGGACCACAACGTGGTGCTGGTGTTCGAGGGGGTGGACGCCGCCGGCAAGGGCGGCGGCCATCCGCCGCATCACCCAGGCCATCGACGCCCGCCTCTGCCACATCACCCCCATCGCCGCGCCCACCGAGGAGGAGCGGGCCCAGCCCTACCTCTGGCGCTTCTGGCGCAACCTGCCGCGCAGGGGCCGGATCGCCATCTTCGACCGCAGCTGGTACGGCCGGGTGCTGGTGGAGCGGGTGGAGGGCTTCTGCGCCGAGGCCGACTGGATGCGGGCCTACGGCGAGATCAACGACTTCGAGGAGCAGATCGTCGACAGCGGCGGCATCATCCTGGCAAGTTCTGGCTCAGCATCAGCCAGGAGGAGCAGCTCAGGCGCTTCGAGGAGCGCCAGGACGAGCCCCTTCAAGCGCTTCAAGATCACCGACGAGGACTGGCGCAACCGCGAGAAATGGGACGCCTACGAGGCAGCCATCTGCGCCATGCTGGACCGCACCAGCACCGAGATCGCCCCCTGGACCCTGGTGGAGAGCGAGGACAAGTATTTCGGCCGGATCAAGATCCTGCGCACGCTGTGCCAGCGCATCGAGGAAAATCTTTAGGTAAACTTCACCACTCCGGCCGGGTCAAATTCGGGGAGCAGCCGCTCGACAACCCAAGGATCTTTCCATGAGCCTCTTCCAGTCCCCTTCCGTGCTCGGCTTCGCCCTCGCGCTGGGGGCGGGCTCCCTTCCCGCCCTGGCCCAGGACGCGCCGGCGCCGCAGATCGCGGCGCCACGACTGGACCCAGGGGCGGATGGCGGAACGCCTCAAGCTCACCGACGACCAGAAAGCCAGGATCCGCGCGATCACCGCCAGGCTCCATCCCGTCATGGCCGCCAGGGGCAGGGCCGCCGCGGATGCCCGCCGGGCCTTCTTCGACGCCCTGGACCGGCCCGAAACCAGCGCCGAGGGCCTCCAGGCGCTGCACCGCAACATGACCGAACTGGCCTTCGAGCAGCTGATGGAGGCCCGGACCCTGCGCCTGGAGACGCGCGCGGTGCTGGACCCGGGACAGCGGGAGAATGGCGGCCCTGATGGAAGGCCGCAAGGAGGGCATGCGCGGCCCGCAGCGCGGGCCGGAAGCCACCGCCTCCCTCCGCGTCCTGAGCGTATAATGCCGGGGTGACCCACCCCAGCCCCGCATCCGTCTGGATCATGCTCGGCCTGCCGCTGGGCATCGTGATCGCCGGCGTCCTGATCTTCATCGGCCGCTGGCTGCGGCTGCGGCCGCGCACGGGGGCCGAATCCGAGGAACTGCTGCTGGGCGCCGTGTCCCAGAGCCTGCACGAGCGGGGCCAGCTGGCGGCCTCCCTGGGCGAGCTGCGCACGGTCCACGAGCGGCTGCTGGACGCGCTGCCCTCGGGCATCCTGTGGGTGGACCAGCGCCAGCGGCTGGCCGCGCTCAACGCGCCCGGGCGGGCGCTGCTGGGCGTGAAGCCCGGGGTGATCGGCCTGGACGCCCGGTTCGTGCTGGAACCCTTCCCCTGGATGCTGGACGCGCTCGGGCGGCCGCCCGGGCCCGGCCTGGCTTTGCACGGCGCCGGGGCGGCGCTGGCGGCTGCGCCGGATCGATGCGCCGGACATGGTGGGCGCGCTGCTCGAGTTCGAGGACATCACCGAATGGGAGCAGGAGGAGCGGCGCCGGCAGCTGCGCGAGCGGTTCGCCGACCTGGGCGAGATGACCGCCGGCGTGGCGCACCAGCTGAAGAACGGCCTGGCGGTGCTCAAGGGCCACGGCCAGCTGCTCCGGCGGGCCGGCCAGCTGGGCCCGGCCGAGGGCATCCTGGAGGAGACCGACGCCCTGGAGCGCCTGGCGCAGCGTTTCCTGCAGTGGGCCAAGCCCCTGGAGCCCCATTGCGAGGACTTGCGGCTGGAGGAGGCCGCGGACCAGGCGGCGGCCGAACTGCGCCGGCGCCCGGCCCTGCGGGGCCGCACCCTGAGCGTGGCCGGCGCGGGCGCGGCCTGCGCCGATCCCATGCTGCTGCACCAGGCGCTGGTGAACCTGCTGGAGAACGCCGCCCAGGCCACCCCGCCGGGGGGACAGGTGCGGGTGCTGGTGGCCGAGGGGCTTCTGGAGATCCTGGACGAGGGGCCGGGGCTGGATCCCGAGTCCGCGGCCCGGATGCTCAAGCCCTTCGAAAGCGGCCGCCCCGACGGGACCGGCCTTGGCCTGCCGCTGGCCCTCAAGTGGCTCAACGCCCAGGGCGCGGACCTGGACATCTCGTTGCGCCCGGAAGGCGGCAGCCGCCTGACCGTGCGGTGGTAACCTGAAGCCCGGGGCCGAACCATGGCGGACACAGTCAAGGACGGACGGAGCAAACTTCCACCTGCGCGGGTGGAGAGCACCGAGGCCGAACTGCGCCGGCGCAGCTGGGAGCTCGGCGAGCGGGCCAAGGAGCTGGCCTGCCTGTACGGGATCTCGCGCCTGCGGGAGGGGGATGACCTGACCTTCCAGGAGTTCTTCCGGGAGATGGTCAAGCTGCTGCCCCCCGCCTGGCAGTTCCCCGAATTGGCGGTGGCGCGGATCCGGGTGTTCGACGACGAGTACGCCACCGGCGACATCTCGCGCTGCGTCTCCACCCAGTCCAGCGAGATCCGCAAGCAGGGCGAGGCCATCGGCATCGTCGAGGTGGGCTACCCGGAGCCGGTGCCGTCCCAGAGCGGGGAGCCCTTCCTGCCCGAGGAGCGGCACCTGATCGACAGCATCGCCGAGCGGGCCGGGGCCGTGGTGGCGCACTACCGCGCCAAGGAGCGGATCACCGAGTACCAGGCCCAGCTGCGTTCCCTGGCTTCGGAGCTGGCGCTGGCCAGCGAGCGCGAACGGCGCCAGATCGCCCAGGAGCTGCACGACCAGATCGGCCAGAACCTGGCCGCCATCAAGTTCAAGCTGGGGCTGCTGGCGCAGACCTCCCAGGACAAGGAGCTGCTGGAGAGCCTGGCGCTGCTGGAGCGGACCATCCAGTCCTCGCGCAACCTCACCTTCGAGCTGAGCCCGCCGGTGCTGCACGAGCTGGGCCTGTGCGCCGCGCTGGAATGGCTGGTGCACCAGCTGCGCGCCAATTTCGGCATCGCCGGGCAGTTCTTCGACGACCTCAAGCCCAAGCCGCTCACCGACGACCTGCGCATCGTGCTGTTCCAGGCGGTGCGCGAGCTGCTGACCAACGTGGGCAAGCACTCGCGCGCCAGCATGGCGCGGGTGACGGCCAAGGTGGAGGGCGGGGAGCTTTGCCTGGAGGTGGTCGACGACGGCGTGGGCTTCGACCTGGCCCTGTACCGCGCCATGCGCCACGGCACCTATGGCATGGGCCTGTTCAGCGTCCGGGAGCGCATGGCCCACCTGGGCACCCGCATGGAGGTCATGTCGGCCCCGGGGCAGGGCACCCGGGTGCTGCTGCACGCGCCCCTGCTGGACCGCGACAAGGCGGAAAAGCAGCTGCCCAAGGTGCAGATCGCCATGGCCGGGCCGGAACGGCGCATCCGCATCCTGCTGGCCGAGGACCAGAGCCTGACCCGGGCCGGGCTGCGCTCGCTGCTCGAGCAGTGCGCCGACCTCGAGGTGGTGGGGGAGGCCGCGGACGGCGAGGCGGCGGTGGCGGCATGCCTGGAGACCCGCCCGGACGTGGTGGTGATGGACATCGCCATGCCCAGGCTGAACGGCATCGCGGCCACCCGGCGCATCCTCAAGGAACTGCCCGCCACCAAGGTGGTCGCCCTGTCCATGCACGCCGACAGCCAGTACGTGCTGGAGATGCTCCGGGCCGGCGCCACCGGCTACCTGCTCAAGGACTGCGTCCGGGAGGACCTGGCCCAGGCGATCCGGGTGGTTCAGGCCAACTTCTCGTTCCTGAGCCCTGGCCTGGCGGCCCACGTGGCCGACGAAGCGGTGCGCGGTTCCACCCTCGGCGCCGCCAGGGGGGCCTCCAGCCTCACCCGCCAGGAGCGGCTGGTGCTGGGCATGCTGTCCAAGGGCGGCTCGGCCAAGGTCATCGCCGCCGAGCTCCACCTCAGCCCCAAGACCATCGAGACCCACCGTCAGCACATCATGGAAAAGCTGCACATCAACAGCGTGGCCGGCCTGACCCGGTACGCGATCAAGGAAGGCCTGGTCAACCTGGAAGACTAGTAGATCGATTCTTAAATAACATTGCTTTTGGGTTCCAACCATCAGCCGTGCCAGACCGGCTTGGTTAAGTCATTTCATCTTTTATCCCTTTTTCCATCCCCGTTCATCCGTGTTCATCCCCGGCTGAACTTTCTACGGGTGCGCCGGCAGATATGAACAGGGGAGAACGCCATGGCCATCCAGGATCCACTCACCGAACTTATCATCGGCTGTTGCTTCCGGGTGGCCAACGAACTGGGCCCAGGTTTCCTGGAAAAGGTCTACGAGAATGCGCTTGCCCATGAACTGTGGAAAGCCAAGGTCAATGTGGTTCAGCAGCAGGGCATCGAGGTTTTCTACGATGGCGTCAATGTCGGGAATTATGAAGCCGACCTCCTCGTGGAAGGTCGTGTCCTCGTAGAGGTGAAGGCCGTTTCCGCGGGGAGTATCAGAAATTTTGTGTTTGGGCGGGTTTCATCGGGGCTTGATCTCCAGGTTCAAGGCTGCGGCCGATCGAAGTGCTGGGGGTAGAGAATCGCGAAGTGGTTCAGGGCTTCCCTCCAGCCGTGGACTATCTTGTGCCAGTTCTTGGTCTGGTTCCTCAGCACCAAGTAGATCAGCTTCGTGGCCGCCTGGTCATTGGGGAAATGCCCCCTGGCCTTGAGGATCTTGCGCAGCCTGGCATTCAGACTCTCGATCGCGTTGGTGGTGTAGACCAGCTTCCGGACTGGCTCCGGGTAGGACATGAATGGGATCACCTGGTCCCAGGCCCGGCGCCAGAGACGGACGATGGGCGGGTATTTCTTCCCGAAAGGCCCGGCTTCGAAGGCATCCAGGCACTGCATAGCCGCCTCGGCGTTGATGGCCTTGTAGATCCCCTTGAGTTCGTGGACCACCGGTGTCCGATCCTTGAAATTACAGTATTCCATGCTGTTCCGAAGGAGGTGGACGATGCAGTTCTGGATCTCTGTCTGCGGGAACACCGCCTGGATCGCCTCAGGGAAGCCCTTCAGCCCGTCCACCACCGCCAGCAGGATGGTCTCTACACCGCGGCTCTGGAGCTCCGTAACGACCCCGCGCCAGAACTTCGCCCCCTCCGTCTGCTCGATCCACAGCCCCAGGACCTCCCGGGTGCCATCGCGCCTTATGGCAAGGGCCAAGTAGATGGCCTTGTTCATCACGGTGCCCTCGTCCCGGATCTTTACCCGCAGCGCGTCCAGGAACAGGACCGGATACAGCTTGTCCAAGGGCCTGACTTGCCAAGCCTTCACCTCCTCCATGACGGCACTGGTCACTTCGCTGATCAGGTCTGGCGAGACCTCGGCTCCGTACTGCTCCTCCAGGAATGCCTGGATCTCCCGTACGGTCATTCCCCGGGCGTACATGGCCACAATCTTCTGGTCAAACCCATCGAAACGCCGCTGACCCTTCGGAATGATCTGAGGCTCAAAGGTGCCTTCACGATCCCGTGGCACCTCGATCTCCACAGGGCCGTCTTCTCCTATCAGAGTCTTTTTGGACGATCCGTTGCGGTGGTTGCTTGCCTTTTTGCCGGCACGATCGCCCTTCTCATAGCCAAGGTGATTCGTAAGCTCTGCATCCATTGCCGTTTCTACCAACGCCTTGGTGAGCTGCTTCAGAATCCCTTCCGGGCCCATCAGGTCCTCGGGCTTTTCGTAGCCCTTCAACAGCTCTTTTAGGATTTCGGGTGTGATAGCCATGCTCCATGCTCCTGCAGGAAGTGGCCCACACACAAAATTTCTGACAGGCTCTTTCCGCGCTTGGTAATGCGGATGTGGCGCAGTGCCTCAATTACATGAGGGGGACCGGGCTGGTGACCTGCCTGCTGGTCAACTTCGGGAGGGCAAAGATTCAGGTCCGGAGGTTGGGGATGACCCGTGCGGCGGTGACCGGGGATGTAGAGCTGGATGTGAAGGACGTCCAGTAGGCAGCTTTCGGGTAAATCCAGCGCAGGTTAGCCGGGGATGAACGCGGATGAACGAGGATAAAAGCTGATAAAAGAATAGATACGACTATGAAACACACTCTTCTTCGATCTTGTAGCGCCACCTGAAAACGACCGGATCGGCATTGAGGTCCTGGAGGTAGCGCATGATCCGGGCCTTCAGTTCGGCCTTCGAGGCCACCCGGATTCCCCTGAGGATGGTCTTGGTCATCTTGGCGAAAAAGACTTCCACGAGGTTCAGCCAGGATCCGTGCTTGGGCGTGAACACGAACTCGAAGCGGTTGGGCCGCGTCTTGAGGTAGGCCTGGGTCTCCTTCGAGATGTGGGCTGAATGGTTGTCCAACACAATGAGAATGCGGGTTTCCGCGCTGTAGGCCTGGTGGATCTGCTCGAGCAGCTTGGTGAATTCCAGACTGCGATGGCGCTCTTCGATGCAGGCGTGGACCTTCCCTGTCAGCAGGTCCAGGCCTGCCAGGAGGCTCAAGGTGCCATGGCGTTTGTATTCGTAGTCCCGGCCATTGCAGGGGTGCTTCCCCGGCACGGGAGGAAGGTCTGGTGCTACCTTGCCAATGGCCTGGATCCCTGGCTTCTCGTCCAGGGACAATACCGCCATCAACTGGCCCTCATCCGTCTCGGCCTTGTCGCCACTTTGGAGCTTATCCTGTAGGATTTGGACCTCACGGTAGACCATCAGGATCTGGGCCATCTTGGTGTCGAACTCGGGGTCGCGCCGCTCCAGGTAGTATTCGATCTTGTGGGGCCGAAGCTCGGCGCCGGTGAGCAGCTTGGAGACGGTCCCCCGCCCGAGCATGGCCAAGCAGGGATGACCGGCTTCAGGTCCGTGCTTTCGGGCGTGGAGCGCCAAGGTCCGGGTTGCCCAGAGTTCTTCCGGATAGCCCAGATCGACGGGCTTCGTGCAGGCGACAGCCATGAGCCAGGCACGCGCTTCGGCAGTGATCTCAGGTTTGCGCCCTCGCCCGGGACGGTCTTCCAGCGAAGCCAGGGCACCCATTTCAAGCGCCCGGTTGAGGATCCGCTCGATCTTTGGGCGATTCGTCTGGAAGGTTTGGGCCAAGGCCGTCACACGCTCCCCAGCGTGGTAAGCCAGCAGGACCTTGGCCCTCTCGATGCGCGCCTGCCCTTCGGTCCTGGATTTCGCAATGCTTGCAAGTTTGGACCTGGCCTCCGCATCGAGAACCAACTTGGCCCGTATGGGGTTGCGTCCCATAACACCTCCGATGACCTACCTATAAGCGTAGGCCATTGGAGGCTTTATGCAATGTTATTTTGGAATCTTTCTACTAGGGCATTCCCTGATGCGTCTCTCATCTCGCGGATGACAGGAACTGCCCAATGGCATCGCCTGCCCGGGGTGGCGATAGTTTGTTCATGGAAGGGAGGTCCATATGCGCGTCAAGAAGCTGTTGGAGACCCCGAATGCGGGCTGCCGGTGCGGAAGCTGGCTGCAGCACTGGGACAACTTCAGCCGGCAGAAGGCGAACTTCTGCATGGTCCTGGGCTGCGACGGCAAGCCGGAGGTCGGCGGGCTGGTATGCAGGGAGACGGAACCGGAGCAGGTCTGCGTGGTCCCCCTTTGCCGGTCCTGCGCCGCCAAGGTCGGCACGGAGCTGGACATCGTCAACACGGTCAACCTGGTGCCCGTCAGCCTGGAGGACACCTGCTGCCGCAAGGAGGCTTCGGCCTTCTAGCCGCTGCGGCGGAGCCGGACTGGATCTGACGCTGGCCCTCCAATGGCTCAACGCACGGGGTGCGAACCTGGAGCTCAGGCGACGCTGAAGGTCCTGCCCTTCGCGCGACCTTTTTTGCCAAGCCGATGAGCCCTTCCGTGGAGGCCGAGGCCCGGGCAACGCTACACTCCGCCCAGGAGCTGTCTCACCCGTGCGCATCGCCAATCCCATCTACGACGTGGTTTTCAAATACCTGCTCGACGACGAGAGGGTGGCCAGGCTCATGCTCTCGGCCCTGCTCGGGAAGGAGGTCCTGGAACTGGCGTTCCGGCCGACCGAGGTGCGCCAGCCGATGGAGCATCCGGATGGCTCCGAATGGCTGGTCCTGCGCATGGACTTCGCCGCCACCATGCGGCTTGAGGACGGGAGCCCCAAGCTGGTCCTGATCGAGATCCAAAAGGCCAACAACGCCTGGGACGTCCAGCGGTTCCGGCGCTACCTGGGCTCGAACTACTGCAACCCGGAAAACGTCTACACGGATTCCGCGGGCCGGCAGCAGGCGCTGCCCCTGCTGACCATCTATTTTCTGGGGGAAGGGCTGGAGGGGATCGATGTGCCGGTGCTAAAGGTCAACCGGCACTATCAGGACGTGGCCACTGGGGACGAAGTGCACATCGCCGATCCTTTCGTGGAAGCCCTGACCCACGATTCCATCGTGGTGCAGATCAACCGCCTGAAAGGCCGGCGGCGGACCGACCTGGAACAACTCCTGGCCGTGTTCGACCAGGGCCAGGCGTTCCGTTCGGATCCGCACCTGCTGGACATCCTGGAGGAGAACTTTCCGGAACGATACCGGGACGTGCTGCGACGGCTCTTGCGGGCCGGCGCAGAGAAGGACATCCGGGACGGCATGGACGTGGAGGACGATGTGGTGGCCGCCTTCCAGGATCAGGCCCGGATGGCCGCCCAGGCCCTCGAGGAAAAGGACCGGGTCATCGAGGCGAAGGACAAGGCGCTCGAAGAAAAGGACAAGGTCCTCGAACAGAAGGACCAGATCATTGCCGACCTGAAGCGGCGGCTGAAGCCCGGCTGAAACGCCCTAGACCGGCCTGCGCCCGTCCATGGCCCGGTCCAGGGTGAGGTCGTCCGCGTACTCCAGGTCGCTGCCGATGGGCAGGCCCAGGCCGATCCGGGTGGTGCGCAGGCCCAGCGGCTCCAGGATCCGGGCCAGCCAGGCCGCCGTGGCCTCGCCGTCCAGGGTGGGGTTGGTGGCCAGGACGATCTCCCGTGATCCGCGAGTCCTCCAGCCGCCTGAGCAGTTCGCGCACCTTGAGCTGGTCGGGGCCGATGCCCTTGAGCGGGGAGATGAGGCCGCCCAGCACGTGGTAGCGCCCCCGGAAATGCCCGGAGCGCTCGAAGCTGAGCACGTTGCTGGCCTCGGCCAGCACCACCAGGGTGCCGTTGTCCCGCTCCGGGTCGGAGCAGATGGCGCAGACCGGGCGGTCGGTGAAGGCGCCGCAGATCTCGCAGAAGCCCACCGAACGCGCCGCGCGCCCGCAGCAGGTCGCCCAGGTGCTCCATGGCCGCCGGACCCTCCTTCAGCAGATGCAGGGCCATGCGCTGGGCCGACTTGCGAGCCGACCCCGGGCAGCTTCTGGAAGGCGTTGACCACGGCTTCCAGGGAATCCGGCAGCTTCACGGGGTCAGAAACCCAGGCCGGGGATGTTCAGGCCCCCGCCGAGGCTCGCCGGTGACCTTGGCCATGGCCTCGTCGGCCTTGGCCGAGGCGTCCTTGAAGGCGGCCATGATCAGGTCCTCCAGCATGCTGGGGTCCTCGGGGTCCATGGCCTCCTTGGCGACGGAGATGCGCCATCAGCTCCTTGGCGCCGTTCAGGGTCACCTTGACCATGGCGCCGCCGGCGGTGCCTTCGGCGCGCAGGGCCTTCTGGGCCTCCTGCAGCTTGGTCTGCATCTGCTGCGCCTGCTTCATGAGGAAGCGCATGTCCATGGGGGACTCCTATTCTGGCTTGCTGGGCTTATCGTAGCGGGTTTTGTGGAAGTGGATGCCCGGCAGTATGGCAGGTTGCATGCCGGCGCAGATGGCGGGTGAGCAGGAGCATGGCGTAGTAGCCCACGGGCAGGGCCAGGGCGCTGAGCACCAGGCCGCCCACCAGGTACGGGCCCAGGATCGGCTTGAGCATGATGTACATGTGTCGAAACCCTTCGTGGCTGACGAAGCTGCGCCAGCCGATCCGTGTCCCAGCGGACGCCGCTGAAGTCGGGGCAGGCGCCGCGCCCCATGAGCACGTTGCCCACCAGGCCGCTCAACGAGGCCATGGGCACCATGGTCCAGGGGTTGTTGATGAAGCAGGCCAGGAGCATCAGCGGCCGGTGCAGCCGCTTGGAATAGGAAGCACAGGAGCAGGACGGCCAGGGTGTGCAGGCCGATGAAGGGGTTCCAGGCCAGGGAGAAGCCGATGGCGAAGCTGAGCGCCACCTGCTCCGGGGTCAGTTCCGGGTGCAGGATGCAGCTCTTGATGTGCTGCCGGAACCCGCCCTTGAAATAGGCCTTCAGGGAGGTCGGGGCCTGTTCTTCGGTCATGGTTCGGGGTTGCTCCAGGCGGTCAGAGTCGGCGAAGTGATCGAAGCCGCGGTCCGGATAGGGCCGCAGCCTCCCTCCATCATAGTGGAGAAGCGGCGCCTCCGCTCGCTCCACGGCCAACCCCACCGGTATGAGGGAGATGCCCAGGATCCGCTGCAGCTCCTCCCGGGGCAGGGAGGACGAGAAGCAGCGCGCGTAGTCCTCGCCGCCTTCGATGGCTGTCCGGCCCGAGGCCGGGGTCCAGGACCACGCTGAGCCCCGCGGCCCGGGCCAGGTTGCGCAGGTCCCGGCTGAGCCCGTCGGAGATGTCGATGCAGGCGTGCACCTCGGGGATCGCGGCCAGCCGCGGGCCCAGGCCGAGGTTCGGGCTGGGGTCCAGGTGGGCCGCCAGGTCCGGATCCGGGCCGGTGCGGATCCCAGCGCTGCCCGGCCATGAGCTTGCGCAGCCCGCGCAGGCTCGCCCCCAGTTCCTGGTCCACGAACAGCCGGTCGCCCGGGACCACGGCGTCCCGCCGCAGCCAGCGCCGCGCCGTGCCGAAGGCGGTGATGCCCAGGCCCAGCCCGCTGGCCCGGCCCACCGTGTCGCCGCCGATGCACCGGCACCCCGGCCTCCCGGGCCGCGCGCCGCCAGGCCGTCCAGGAAGCCTTCCAGCCAGAGCGGGTCCAGGTCCCGGCCCAGGGCCAGGGTGAGGGTGAAGCCGGTGGCGCGTGGCGCCGCTGGCGTCCAGGTCCGAGAGGTTCACCATGAGCAGCTTGCGCCCCAGCAGGGCGGGCGGGTGCCAGTCCAGGCGGAAGTGCTGGCCCTCCTCCATCAGGTCGGTGGTCACCAGGAGCTGCTGCCCGGGCGGCGGCGGCGGCAGCGCGCCGCAGTCGTCCGTCAGCTCCGCCCCGCCGGGAAAGGTCTCCCGGATGCGGCGGATGATCTCCAGTTCCGATAGCTTCACATCGATCCTCCAGCTACCACGATACCACCCTGCCGGGCACATTCTCGGCTTGGTCGCCGGGCCACGCCGGTGCTAGCGTTGAAGGGTGCCGGCAACGGGCCCGTCCCATGCCGCAAAAGGAGAACATTCATGGCCATCACCAAGGTTTGGATCGAAGAAGGCTGCATCGTCTGCAACGCCTGCGAAGCGGAGTGCCCCGACGTCTTCCTGGTGACCGACACCACCTGCGTGATCAAGGCCGATGTGCGGGTCGATGGCCTGGAGACCGAGAACCGCGAGGAGATGGCCGAGCTCAAGGAGGAGTTCCAGACCTCCCTGGAAGCGGCCATCGAAGCCGCCGCCGCGGGCTGCCCGGTGGAAGTCATCAAGTTCGACAAGGTCTGAACCGCGGCACCCTCGGGCCCATGGCCATGGACCCCTCCCCGGCCCGGGCGCAGGGTGCGCTACCGGGGCACCCACCCCCGGGCCTTCCAGGAAAAGTACAAGGAGCTGGATCCCGCGCGCCATGCCGCGAGCTGGAGAAGGTGCGCGAGCGCGGCCACACGCCCGCGGGCACCCACCGGCCCATCTGCGTGCGCGAGATCCTGGACGCGCTGGACCCGAGACCCGGTGAGGTGGGCCTGGACGCCACCCTGGGCTACGGCGGGCACGCCCAGGAGATCCTGGCGCGCCTGCTGCCCGGCGGGCGCCTGTACGGCATCGACGTGGACCCCCTGGAACTGCCCCGCACCGAGGCCCGGCTGCGCGCCCTGGGCTTCGACGGAGGACGTCCTGGTGCTGCGCCGCATGAATTTCGCGGGGCTGGCGAGGCTGCTGGCCGAAGCCGGCGGGCCGCTGGACTTCATCCTGGCCGACCTGGGCGTCTCCTCCATGCAGATCGACAATCCGGCCCGGGGCTTCACCTACAAGGCCGACGGTCCCCTGGACCTGCGCCTGAACCCCAACCGGGGCCGGCCCGCCTCGGCGCTGCTGGCCACCCTGTCCCGGGAGGCGCTGGCGGAACTGCTCGCGGAGCTGTCCGACGAGCCCCGCGCCGAGGCCATCGCCGCGGCCCTGCACGGCCAGCCGGTGCAGACCACCCGCCAGCTGGCCGCGCTGGTGCGCTGCGGCCCTGGATCCCGGAAGAGGATCCGCGCGGCCCGCTGCAGCGCACCTTCCAGGCCCTGCGCATCGCCGTGAACGACGAACTGTCCGCGCTGGACCAGTTCCTGGCCCAGCTGCCCGCGGCCCTGAAGCCCGGAGGGCAGGGCGGCCATCCTCACCTTCCACTCGGGCGAGGACCGGCGGGTGAAGAAGGCCTTCCAGGCCGGGCTGCGGGACGGGCTCTACCAGCGCGTCGCTCCCGAGCCGATCCGCCCTTCGGCGCAGGAGCGGCATGACAATCCGCGCTCGTCCAGCGCCAAGCTGAGGTGGGCGGTCAGGAGCGGCGCCTGACGCGGAATTTCGAGGCAACCTTCGCCGGCAGTTTGGCCTGGATTGGGATTGCCCTCATCCAGTGACTGACTCAAGGGTCTGCGGGAGTCCCAAAATCCATTGGCTTGGCGACTTTAAGAAAAAGACCAGACGCAGAGCACACCGAGGAGCCGAGTCCGCAGAGCTGCACCACCATTGTGTTCGGCAAGCATGGCCCTCCTGGGTTCGGAAGGCAGGCCCCCCCAGATGCACATGGGCATATCGGTAGCGCCTGGGTGCATAGGAAACCCCATGTGCATCTGGGGGGGCCTGCCTTCCGAACTCCCTGGGCGTAGCCCAGGGACCCCGCCTTCGGCGGGGCCTTGAGGGCCATGCGGCGGGTGGGTCGGAGCCTTTTGCCCGCTGACCCGTCAGTTCTCAGCGGCCTCGGCTCCCCGGCGAACTCTGTGTACAAGTTCTTTTGCTGGATTCACCGTGGCAGGAACTCTGGCCACGGCGACCCCCGGTGGTTCAGTTCTCCCGCAGCCCGACGTTCACCTCGAAGGCACCGAAAGGGCGTGGTGAACGGGATGGCGATGCAGGGCACGTCGCCGGAGCGGCTGATCTTGTGGCCGACGCCGATGACCACGGTGGGGATGGAGATGTTGAGCGAATGGCCGTCCTGGATCAGCGCCCGGCGGGCGTCGCCCACCACGATGTTGCCGATCTCGCCGATGGCGTCCTCGACGTTCTTGTTCATGGTGGCGATCTCCTCCATGAGCATGTTGGAGGCGATCTTGCAGGCCAGCTGCTCGGGCATGCTGATGATGATGGATCCGGAGGTCTCGCCGGTGAGGCCGATGATCGCTGATACGTCGTAGGTGGTGATGAGGTCTTCCTTCAGCTCGAGCCCGGCCTTTTCCGCCTGGATCCCGGCCATCATGTCCAGGCTGCGCAAGGTGGATTCAATGAAAGGATTTATGAATGCGACGTTCATAGTGGAATATGCCCCCTTGATGACTTCCTCATTATTTCATCGGTCCTGTCCAGAATAACCTGATTTTTTCCACAACTGATTGATGATAACGACTTTCAAGGGCAGGATAAAGCTGGTGCTGGACCGGAGAAGACCATGCTGGACCGTTTGCAAGCCGAATTGAAGGCCGCGATGCTGGCCAGGGACACCGCCCGCACCATGGTGCTGCGCATGGCCCTGGCCGCCTACAAGAACGAGGCCGTGGCCAAGGGGCCTGGGCCCCCAGGGGGTCCTGGGCGACGCCGAAGCCGTTGCCGTGTTCAAGCGCCTGGTGAAGAGCCGCGAGGACAGCGTGGCGCAGTTCAGCGCCGCCGGATTCCCCGACCGGGCGGCGGTGGAGCAGGCCGAGATCGAGGTGCTCAAGGAATTCCTCCCCGCCATGCTGGAGGGAGTCCAGCTCGAAGCCGCCGTGCGCGAAGCCATCCAGTCCTCCGGCGCCCAGAGCCGCAAGGACATGGGCGCCGTCATGAAGGCCCTTCAGGCCAGGCACGGCGCCGCCTATCGACGGCAAGGCCGCCAGCCAGCTCGTCCAGTCCATGCTTTCATAACCCCGACCGCCGTCCCGGCCCTCCCCAGGAAAGAACCGAAGATGAAACAAACCAGACTGTTGATCCACACCCTCCGGGAAGTGCCCCGGGACGCCGACGTGATCAGCCAGCAGCTGATGATGCGCGCCGGCATGATCCAGAAGCTGGCCGCCGGCATCTACGACTACCTGCCGCTGGCCTTCCGCAGCATCCGCAAGTTCGAGGAGATCGTGCGCGAGGAACTGGCCAAGGACGGCTGCCAGGAGCTGCTGATGCCAACCGTCCAGCCAGCCGAGCTGTGGCAGGAATCCGGCCGCTGGAGCTTCTACGGCAAGGAACTTCTGCGCTTCAAGGACCGCAAGGACGCCGACTTCTGCCTGGGACCCACCCACGAAGAAGTCATTACCGATATCGTCCGGCGCAATGTCAGCAGCTACAAGCAGCTGCCCATGAATCTCTACCAGATCCAGACCAAGTTCCGGGATGAGATCCGGCCCCGCTTCGGCCTCATGCGGGGCCGGGAATTCATCATGAAGGACGCCTACTCGTTCGACGTGGACGACGCCGCCGCGGACCGGTCGTACTGGGCCATGTACAACGCCTACACGCGCATCTTCGCCCGGCTGGGCGTGAAGTTCCGCTCGGTGGAGGCCGACAGCGGCGCCATCGGCGGCAGCTTCACCCACGAGTTCCACGTGCTGGCCGGTTCCGGCGAGGACGCCATCCTTTCCTGCGACCACTGCGACTACACCTCCAACGTGGAAAAGACCGAAGCGCCGCGCATCCCTCCGGTCGACCACGGCCCGGCCATGGCCCTCAGGCCCGCCCACTTCAAGACCCCCGCCATCTTCGCCATGGCCGAGCAGGCCGCGGCGTTCGTGGACGCCGAGCACGACGGCATGCCGCTGCACCAGACCTCCAAGGTCTACTGGATGGACGCCGACCTGGTGGTGGGCAAGGACGCCGACGGCCACGTCACCCGGCGACTGGCGGTGGCGGTGATCCTGCGCGGCGACCACGAGATGAACCCGGTCAAGGTCAAGAACGCCCTGGGCGCGGTGGACCTGCAGCCCATGGCCGACGCCGAGGACTTCACCGGCGCCCAGAGCGGCTTCCTGGGCCCGGTGGCCAAGGAAGGCACCCGCCACTGGCAACTGCAGCGCAGCGACCCCGGACGCGGTGGTCTACCTGGTGGACAAGGCGCTGGAAGGCGCCAACAACCTCACCTGCGGCGCCAACGTGACCGACGGCCATCACTTCGGCTTCGACCCCGGGCGCGACCTGCCCAACGCCGAGGTACCTCGACCTGCGCATGGCGAGCGAAGGCGACCTCTGCCCGCGCTGCGGCCAGGGCCACTACCAGGCCTTCCGCGGCATCGAGGTGGGCCAGGTGTTCAAGCTGGGCACCAAGTACTCCAAGTCGATGAACTGCGTCTACCTGGACGAGCACGGCAAGGAGAACCCCATGGTCATGGGCTGCTACGGCATCGGCATCGGTCGCACCGTGGCCGCCGCCATCGAGCAGAACTACGACGCCGACGGCATCATCTGGCCCTGGCCGATCGCCCCGTACCAGGTGCACCTGCTGGACCTCGACCCCGCCAACGGGCAGGTGCGCGAAGTGGCCGACCGGATGGAGCGCGAGCTGGAGGCCGCCGGCTTCGAGGTGCTGCACGACGACCGCGAAGGCCTGAGCCCGGGCGCCAAGTTCAAGGACGCCGACCTGCTGGGCTTCCCCCTGCGCGCCATGGTCGGCTCCCGGGGCCTCAAGGACGGCGTGGTGGAACTGCGCGACCGCCGCACCAAGGAAGTGCAGAAGTTCAAGCCCGAAGAGATGGTGGCCGCATGTCGCCGCCGCCCGGGACCGCATGATGAAGGAACTGGAAGCCCAGGGCGGGAGGTAGCGCGATGGCGGAGGGTCCGGTCTACCTGACGACCTTCATCGAGGGGGTGCTGGTGCACGGTTCGGCCGTGCCCTTCATCCTGCTGGTGCCCTCGGCCCATTCGCCGCACCGGGGCCTGCTCATGCCGCCCCAGGTGCCCTGGTCCCCGGGCTACCTGCCCCCGGCCCTGCTGCAGGCGCTGATCGACACCACCTGGAAGATCCCGTTCCGGTTCCACGACCCCTCCCGGCTGCCCGTGGTGTTCGACGAGCGCACCTCCCGCCTGCCGACCCCCTGGCTGCTCCGGCTGGAGGGCCTGGAGAACCAGCAGCGGCTCTACCTCTCGCACCTGCTGCGCACCCGGGCCGCCGAGGACCAGCTGCCCGCCCCGCCCGAAGGGGCCCAGTGGGTCGGCGAGAAGGCGCTGGCCACCATGGACCTGGTGCCCGGGGTGCGCCGGCTCTGCCAGTCCGCCCTGTCCCTGGTGAAAGAACTGCAGTGACGCGCGGCCGCGTCTTCCTCGACCGCGACGGCACCCTCAACGAGGAGGTGGGCTACCTCTGCCGCCCCGAGGACGTGGTGCTCATCCCCGGCGCCGGGGCCGCCGTGGCCCGGCTCAACGCCGAGGGCATCCCGGTGCTGGTGGTGACCAACCAGGCCGGCATCGGCCGGGGCAGCTACGGCTGGGCCGATTTCCAGGCGGTCATGGAGCGCATCGCGGCCCTGCTGGCCGAGGCCGGGGCGCACATGGACGGGGTCTACGCCGCCCCGCACCACAAGAAGGGGCTGGGGGAATACGCGCACCCCGACCACCCCGACCGCAAGCCCAATCCCGGCATGCTCCTGCGGGCCGCGAAGGAGCACGGCGTCGACCTCGCCCGGTCCTGGATGATCGGCGACAAGGACCTGGACCTGGGCGCCGGGCGCAACGCCGGGTGCCGGGTGGCCCTGGTGCGCACCGGCTACGGCGCGCCAGGTGGACGGCGCCCTGGCCGACCTGGTGGCCGAGGACCTGGCCGAGGCGGTGGAGCGCATCCTGAAGGATCTCGGAGGCTGACCATGGACCAGGGCGGCAACACCCGGGCGCACCGGTGCCCCTGCTGAGCCGGGCCGGCCTGGTGCCGGGCGTCATCCTCCGGCGCTACAAGCGCTTCCTGGCCGACGTGGAACTGCCCGGCGGCGAGGTGGTGACGGCCCACTGCACCAACACCGGCACCATGGCCACCTGCTGGGAGCCCGGCGACCTGGTCCTGCTGGAACCCAGCCGCCAACCCCGAGCGCAAGCTCCGGTTCACCTGGCTGGCCTGCCGCCGCGACGGCGCCTGGGTGGGGGTGGAGACCGGCATGCCCAACCGGGTGGTGGCGGAAGCGGCGCGCCAGGACCGCCTGCCCGGGCTGCCCGGCCTCAGCGCCGTGCGCACCGAGCAGAAGTACGGCGACGAGCGCAGCCGCATCGACGTCCTGGCCCGGGACGCGCCGGGACCGCTGCGTCTACATCGAGGTGAAGAACGCCACCCTGCGGGTCGGGGCAGGGGGCCCGCTTCCCCGACGCCGTGACCCTGCGCGGGGCCAAGCACCTGCGCGAACTGCGGGCCATGGTGCGCCTGGGGCACCGGGCGGCGATCGTGTTCTTCGTGCAGCGCGGCGGACGTCCGGCCGTTCGACGCGGCCCGGGAGATCGATCCGGCCTACGCCCTGGAACTGGACCGGGCCGCCGCCGGCGGCGTGGCGATCCTGCCGATGGCCGTCTCCCTGCGGCGCCGAACCGGGGCCGGACGGCCTCTGGTCCCTGGCCTGGAGCCTGCCCGGCCTGCTCCCTTGGGTGCGCGGCGAGATGGCCCTTCCGTTGCCGGGTCGGGCCGGTCAAAATGAAACACAGCCTGTCATTGAGCCTAACTTTAATAATTTCTGGAGCACCCATGACCGAAGCGAAGAAGCAGACCCCCCTGTTCGACTGGCACAAGGCCCACGGCGCCAACATGGTGGAATTCGGCGACTACCTCATGCCGGTCTGGTACGCCAGCGCCCGCAACGAGCATCTCGCGGTGGTGTCCCAGGCCGGCCTGTTCGACACCAGCCACATGGCCACCCTGCGCGTGTTCGGGCAGGACGCGTACGACCTGCTGCAGTGGTGCTTCACCCGCGACCTGGACGCCTGCGTGGGCAAGGACGGCGCGCCGCTGACCGACGGCAAGTGCGTCTACGGCGTGTTCCTCGATGAGCACGGCCACGCCATCGACGACAGCATCGTCTACAAGATCAAGGACGGCGAGTTCATGGTCGAGGTCAACGCCGGCATGGGCGGGCCCATCGCCCGGCACCTCGCCGGACAGGCGCGGGGGCGCGACGTGAAGGTCGTCGACCTGACCGACCAGCTCGGCAAGATCGACATCCAGGGCCCGGCCGCCATCAGGATCATGGCCAAGGTCCTGGAGAACCCCGGGGCGGTGTTCGACAAGCTGCCCTACTTCTCGGCCAAGGGCCACTTCGACCCGGCCTCGAGCCTGGCCGGCCAGGCCCGGCTGCTGGACGGCACCCCGATCCTGGTCTCGCGTTCGGGCTACACCGGCGAGGTGGGCTTCGAACTGTTCGTGGAGCGGGCCCAGACCGTGAAGCTGTGGGACGCGATCATGGCGGCCGGAGCGGACTCCGGCCTGATCCCCTGCGGCCTCGCGGCCCGCGACTCGCTGCGCGCCGGCGCCGTGCTGCCGCTGTCGCACCAGGACATCGGGGACTGGCCCTGCATCCACAACCCCTGGCCCTTCGCGCTGCCGTTCACGGCCGAAGGCCAGGGCTTCACGAAGGCGCTTCCTCGGCTCCGCGGCGCTCGAAAAGGCGGCTGACGCGCCCTACACCCTGACCTTCGTCGGCCACGACCTGCGCAAGGTGGACGCCCACGACGCCAGGGTCTACCTGGACGGCAAGGAGATCGGGAGCGTCCTGACCTGCGTCACCGACATGGCCATCGGCCGGCACGAAGGCCGGATCTACAGCATCGCGTCCCCGGACAAGCCGGCAGGGATGGCCATCAAGGGCCTCAGCTGCGGCTTCGTCAAGGTCGGGCCCCGGCTCGCGCCCGGCACCGCCGTGGAGATCAGGGACGCCAAGCGCGCCATCCAGGTGCTGATCGCGACGGACGTCCGGCCCGATCGCACCGCCCGGAAGGCGCTCAAGACCTTCTTGTGAAAGTCGCTCCCTTTCCCTCAACCCCTTGCGGCCCCGCCGGGGCCGGAACAGTCTTTCCGTTGGAGGCTCCATGTATCCGTCCGACCTGAAGTACACGAAGAACCACGAATTCATCAAGCCCCTGGGCGACGGCACCGCCCTGGTCGGGCATCACCAGCTACGCCCAGGAAGCCCTGGGCGACGTGGTGTTCGTGGACCTGCCGGAAGTGGGCGCCGCCTTCGAGGCCGGCGACGAGTTCGGCACGGTGGAATCGGTGAAGACCGTCTCCGAGATCTTCATGCCCTCCGCCGGCGAGATCCTGGCCGTGAACGCGGAGCTGGAGGCCCACCCCGAGTTCGTCAACGAGGACGCCTTCGGCAAGGGCTGGATGGTCAAGATCAAGCTGGCCGGCCCGCTGCCCGCCGACCTGCTGGACGCCGCGGCCTACGAGGCCCTGGTCAGCGAAGAGAGCCACTGAGTGGGATTCTGGACCAGGGGCGGCCGCTGGAGCCGGACCACCACCCTCCTGGCCGCCCTCGCGGCGGCGGGATCCGGGGCGGCGGGATCCGGGCGCCGGCAGCCAATGAGCCGACCGCACCGACAACCACGCAGCCGCCGCCCCCGGTCCATCAGCAGTACATCAAGATCCCGCCGGCCCACCCGCCCGGCCCGAAGCCGGCGGAGGTCAACCGGCTCAGGACCCTCATCGAATCCGGCGAAAAGGCGCTCGAGGAGAAGGACTGGGACGGCGCCCAGTCACTGGTCCGACGATGGCCGAAGCCCTCATGGCCGACTGGCCCGAGGAGACCCTGAAGCTGCCCGAAGTGGCGGCCCTGCATGACCCGGCTCGATGAACTGCAGCAGCACCTGCCCGACACCGAGGAGGTGCCGGCCATGCCCGATCCCGGCCTCAAGGAGGCGGTCGAGGTGGCGCCCCTGTCCCGGACGAGTCTGCGCACCGAGCTGGAACAGGTGAAGGGCGCCGAGGCGGGGGCGGTGTTCGACTTCCCCATCGACCTCAACGACAAGGTGCTGGCCTGGGTCCACGCTGTTCACCACCGACAAGCGCGGCTTCATGGAGCGGACCCTGTCCCGGGCCAGCCAGTACCTGCCCGATGGTGCGCCAGATCTTCGCCGAGGAGCGCATCCCCCAGGACCTGGCCTACCTGGCGGTGATCGAGTCGGGCTACATCAATTCCGCCCGCAGCTACGCCAAGGCCGTGGGCATGTGGCAGTTCATGCGCTCCACCGGCCGGATCTACGGCCTGGGCGGCAACGCCTGGGTGGAGGAGCGGCGCGACCCGGTCAAGGCCACCCGCGCCGCCGCCCGCTACCTGCGCCGGCTCTACGAAATCTCCGGCGACTGGTACCTGGCCCTGGTGGGCTACAACGCCGGCCCCCTCACCACCGAGCGGGCCATCCTCAACCTCGGCACCCGCAACTTCTGGGACATGTACCGCAGCCGCTGGCTGCGCAACCAGACCAAGAACTACGTGCCCGAGCTGTGCGCCGCCATCCTGGTGGGCCGTTTCCCGGAGCGCTACGGGCTTCAAGGATCGAGCAGCTGCCGCCCTACGCCTACGAGACCGTGGACGTGGACCGCATGACCAGCCTGGCCGTTCTGGCCCGCTACGCCGACACCGACGTGGACGCCCTGAAGGAGCTGAACCCCGAACTGCTCCGGGCCACCACCCCGCCCGGCCACTACACGCTGCGCGTCCCCCCCGGGCAGAGCGGCGCCACCGCCCGCGCCCTGGCCCGGATCCCGGCCAACCAGCGCCTGGACTTCAAGCCCTACAGGATCCGCAAGGGCGACAGCGCTGGCCCGGGTCGCCGCCCGGTTCAACCTGAGCGTCGAGGACCTGCTGGACGCCAACGGCATCACCAAGGCCCAGTTCCGGGCCGGGCCGGGTGATCCAGGTCCCGCCGCCGCCCGCCACCCCCATCGACGACCGCGACCTGCGCTCCAAGGTCGAGCGCGCCCAGATCATCGAGGACCAGCCCCTGGAGAACCTGCCGGCCATCCCGCCCTCCGGCGCCGGGAGCGCCCCTGGAGCCGGCCCGGGACGAGCCCGCCCCGGGCCGCGGAACCCGCGGCCGGCGCGAAGCGCCGGCCGCCGCCGTGCGCCCCGCGGTGAAGGCCGCCGCCCAGGATCCCCGCGGCCGAGATCCGGCCCGCCTACCATGTGGTCAAGCGCGGCGAAACCCTGTTCGCCATCGCCGAGCGCTATGGGCTGGAGGTCAAGGATCTGCGCAAATGGAACAAGCTGCGCAGGGGCGCCATCCAGGTGGGCCAGCGGCTCAAGCTGAAGCGCTGAGGGCCTCGCGCGCGCAAATTGTCGCTTGCGCCCGGGCCCCCCGCGTGGCATTCTAATTGCTTCCCCCGGGGCTATAGCTCAGCTGGGAGAGCGCTTGCATGGCATGCAAGAGGTCAGCGGTTCGATCCCGCTTAGCTCCACCAAAACACGAGGCCACCGTCCGGTGGCCTCGTTTCTTCTTTCATAACCGGCACAAACCCATGCTCGCCAGCCTGAACCACGCCAACCTCAGCTTCGGCCCCCACGATGTGCTCAAGGACGTCACCTGGGCGCTCCAGGAGGACGAGTGCTGGGGCGTCATCGGCCGCAACGGCGCCGGCAAGAGCACCATCTTCAAGGTGCTGCTGGGCGAACTGGAGCTGGACGGCGGCACGGTGGTGCGGCCCACCGCCGAGCGCGGCATCCGCATGGGCCACTACGCCCAGGACCTGGTGCCCAGCACCCACGGCACGGTGCTGGAGGAGACCCTGTCCGCCTTCGGCGACGTGGAGGCCACCCGGCACGAGATGCACGAGCTGGAGCACCGCATGGCCGAGCCCGGGCGAGGACCTGGAGACCATCATGGCCCGCTACCAGACGGTCCAGGAGCAGTTCGAGCGGCTGGACGGGTTCACCATCCGGGCCCGGGCCGAGGGCATCCTGTTCGCCCTGGGCTTCAGCCCCGAGCAGCTGGAGCACAAGGTCATGGAGCTGTCCGGCGGGCAGAAGTGCCGGGTGATGCTGGCCAAGGCCATCCTCCAGGGCCAGGACCTGCTGCTGCTGGACGAGCCCACCAACCACCTGGACCTGCCCTCCCTGCGCTGGCTGGAGTCGTTCATCAACGACACCCAGGCCGCCGTGGCCGTCATCAGCCACGACCGCTACTTCCTGGACCGGATCGCCACCAGCATCCTGGAGATCGAGCTGGGCCGCTCCCGGTCCTACGAAGGCAACTACACCGACTTCATGGAGAAGAAGGAGCAGGAGCTGGAGATCGCCGAGCGCCACTTCGAGCGCCAGCAGGACTACATCAAGAAGCAGGAAGAGTACATCCGGCGCAACATCGCCGGCCAGAACACCAAGATGGCCCGGGGCCGGCGCACCCACCTGGGCAAGCTGGCAGCGCCTGGACAAGCCGCTCAAGGACCGCCGCCGGATCAAGTTCTCCTTCCCCGAGACCCAGCGCAGCGGCGACACCGCCCTGGTGCTGGACAAGGTCACCGTGGGCTGGGACGGCAAGGCCCTGTTCGAGCCCCTGGAGCACTTCCAGGTCAAGCGCGGCCAGAAGCTGGCCATCGTCGGCCTGAACGGCACCGGCAAGTCCACCCTGCTCAAGGCCATCACCGGCGAGATCGACGTTCATCACCGGCGGCGCCCGCCTGGGCAGCCAGGTGAAGCTGGGCTACTTCGACCAGCACCACCGCAACCTGGACCCGCGCAACACCGTCTTCCAGCAGATCCAGGCGGTCGTGCCCATGGCGCCCAAGCAGGACGTGCTGGGCTTCCTGGCCAAGTTCCAGTTCCGCGGCGACGAGGTGGACAAGCCGGTCACCGTGCTGTCCGGCGGCGAGCGGGCGCGCCTCTCGGTGGCCACCCTGATCCGCGAGGGGGTGAACCTGCTGCTGCTGGACGAGCCCACCAACCACATGGACATCCACTCCATGGAGGCCATGGAGGACACCATCCTCAGCTTCACCGGCGCGGTGGTGCTGGTGACCCACGACCGCTACCTGCTGGGCCGGGTGGCCGACAGCCTGCTGCGCATCCACGAGAGCCGGGCCGAGTTCAAGGAAGGCGGCTACGAGGACAACCAGGCCTGGGTCGACCTGGACGTGGGCCAGGAGCCCGAGCCGGAACCGGAGCACGAAGCCCGAGCCGGCACGAGGCTCCGCGCAAGGCCCGCCGGCCCAGGCCCGCGCCCAGCCCAGGCGCCGGCCAGGCCCGCCGCAGGCCCCAGCCATCGACCGGGACCAGCAGAAGACCGTCAAGCGCTGGGAGCGCAAGGTCAAGGACGCCGAGGCCCAGGTGGCGGAGCTGGAGCAGAAGCTGGCCGCCATCGGCCAGGAACTGGCCGGCCAGGACCCCGGCGACTGGCAGGCCTTCAGCGCCAGGCTGGACGCCCAGAAGGACCTGGAGACCGACCTGGCCTACGCCATGACCGAATGGGAAGAGGCCCAGACCGCGCTGGAAGAGAGCCGAGCGGCTACGGTTGAAGTCTGCGCGGCCCGCGCTGCGGCCATCCTGTAGCTGGAGCGCGTATGAGCCTTCTGCTGGCCGTGGATGTGGGCAACACCAACATCGTGATGGGCATCTACGATCTGGACCAGGGGCCGCGCGCGCCCCTGGGCGCCTCCTGGCGCATGGCCACCAGCCGGGAGCGCACGGTGGACGAGTACGGCCTGTCCAGCCTGGGCATGCTGGCTCACCGGGGCATCTCGCCCGCGGACATCGGCCAGGTGGTCATCTCCAGCGTCGTGCCGCCGCTGCACCCGGTGCTGGACGGCTGGCTGCGCACCTACTTCCAGGTGGAGCCGCTGTGGATCGAGCCGGGCATCAAGACCGGGCTCAAGGTGCTGCTGGACAACCCGCTGGAACTGGGCGCGGACCGCATCGTCAACGCCGTGGCCGGGCTGGAGCTCTACGGCGCGCCGCTGATCGCGGTGGATTTCGGCACCGCCACCACCTTCGACATCGTCAACGACCGCAAGGAGTACCTGGGCGGGATCATCTGCCCCGGGCTCAAGATCAGCGCCGAGGCCCTGTTCCAGCGCGCCTCGCGCCTGCCCAGGGTGGAGATCGCCGAGCCCGAGCGTCTGGTGGGCAAGAGCACGGTCCAGGCCATGCAGTCCGGCCTCTTCTACGGCTACGTGGGCATGGTGGACGGCATCCTGGCGCGGCTGCTGGAGGCCTACCCGGGCTCCCAGGTGGTGGCCACCGGCGGCCTGGCCAAGGTCATCGCCCCCGCCAGCCGGTACATCCAGGACATCGCCGTCGACCTCACCCTGGAAGGCCTGCGCATCCTCTGGCTGAAGAACCGCAAGCCGCTGGCATGCCCGTCGACCTGATCCGCCTGCGGCAGGTGGACTCCACCCAGGACTTCCTGGAGCGCCACCCGGAACTGGGCTTCTGCGCGGTGCTGGCCGATTGCCAGCTGGCCGGGCGCGGGCAGCGCGGCAACCGCTGGGAGAGCGCTCCCGGCGCCGGCCTGTGGCTGTCCGCGGCGCTGCCGGCGCCGCGCCGTGGCCCCGGGCCTGGTGCTGCAGCGGGCCATGGGCGCCGTGGCCGAGGCCCTGGAGCCCTGGGCCGGGTCGCTGGGGCTGAAGTGGCCCAACGACCTGGTGGCCTGGCATCTGGGGGCCGCCTGGTGAAGCTGGGCGGCATCATCGGCCAGGTGAAGGGCGACCGGGTGCTGCTGGGCGTGGGGGTGAACCTGGCGAGCGCCCCGGTGATCCCCGGCCGGCCCATCCCTCCGGCCTGCCTGGCCGACCTGGCGCCTCCCTCGGCGGCCATGCCCGACGCCGAAGCCCTGGCCCTGGAGATCCTGGCCGCCTGGGAGGACCTGGACACCCAGCGCGAGCCGGCCTTCCGCTGGCCCGGGGCCGGGCGATGCGATCCGCTGGGAGGGGGGCGAAGGGGTCTGCGCCGGCTGGCTGGAGGATGGGCGGCTGGCGGTGCGCACGGGGGCGGGGCTGGAGAACCTGACGGTGGGCGAGGTGAATGGGCTGAATTGATCTAACGCCCATACCCGTTTGTACAAGCCATCCATGCTTTTCTCCGCGTTCCTCAGCGAGATCTCCGCGACTCCGCGTCCAATTGGATCTTTGATCTGACGGCGCGAAGGGGCAGTGCGCTACAGCATGAATGATCCAATTGGACGCGGAGTCGCGGAGATCTCGCTGAGGAACGCAGAGGGAAATCATTCTCGGCTTGTACCGATGGCATTTGAGTTAATCCCAGTCCACCCCTCCCCCCCGGCTGCGCTCCCGCCAGGCGGCCTCCAGCGCCGGCGCCGCCGTCCGGGGGCAGGCGGAAGCGCAGGGTGGCGCCCTCCGGGCCGAACTCCTGGCCCAGGATCTCCGCCTCGGGAAAGGCGCCCAGGACCGCGAAGGGCAGGTGCGCCCGCTCGGGCGGCACCGTCAGCGAGCCCTGGCGCCAGCCCGCACCTCCTCCAGCAGGCCCTGGGCCCGGGCCTCGGCCACGGCCCCCTGGACCCCTTCGGTGTAGGCCCGCACCAGGCCCGCCGGTGCCCAGCCTGGTGCCGCCGAACCAGCGGATGCACACCGCCAGCACGTCCACCAGGCCCTCCCCCTCCAGCACCCGCAGCATGGGCGGCCCGGCGGTGCCGGAGGGCTCGCCGTCGTCGTCGGCGCCCTGGGCGCCGCCCGGCCTCGCGCCAGGCGGAGCAGTGGTGGCTGGCGTCGAAGTCGCGCTTGCGCAGCCGGGCCAGGATCTCCGCCCGCGCCTCGGGGCCGTCGGCGGGGTGCAGCTCGGTCAGGAAGACCGAGGCCTTCTCCCGGAACCGGAACGAGCAGGGGGCGGTGACGCGCTGCATCGTTCCAGCATAGGCCGAAGGGGGTCAGTTCAAGCTGATGCCGAGCGTCCTTGAGGATCTTGGGATCCTTTTCGTCCTGGGCCAGGATCACGTGGCAGGTGTCGCAGTCGCTGGCGATGCGCCTTGCCGTCCTTGGTGGCGTGGCTGCCGTCGTGGCAGCGGAAGCAGCCGCCGCCGTCCTGGTGGCCCGATGTGGTTGGGGTGGGTGCCCCAGGTGAGCTTCATCTCGGGGGAGACGTTGCGCAGGTAGGCGTCCTTGACGGCCTGGCCGGCGGCGTCCACCAGGGCCCGCTTCTGCTTGTAGACGTCGGGGTAGCTGGCCTTGTAGTAGTCCGCCAGGGCCTCGGGGATCTGCGGCGGCGGCCTGCGTCCTGGGTCCTGTAGTCGGCCTTGAGGATCTCCACGGCCTGCTTCTTGACGAAGGGCAGGTCGCGGCTGATCCGGCCCTCGGTGATGAGCCGGTCCACGGCCACGTCCGGCATCTCGAAGGCGTGGGTGGGCCGGTTGTGGCAGTCCACGCAGTCCATCTGGCGCGCCTGGATGTGGGCGGATCTCGGGGGCGGGCTTGACGTCGGTGGAGACGTACTCCACGATCTGGCCCTTGTCGTCGCGGTAGGTCGACCTTGGCGATGCTCTGGCGCTGGGCGTCGCCGGCCAGGTAGGTGATGCGCGGACTTGGCGTCCAGGTGGCGGCCGTGGATGCCGGTGTTGGACTGGCGCCGTTCAGGCCGCCGATCTTCAGCATGAGCACGGTGGTGGAGGGGGTGCTGGCGGCGTCCTCGGCGTAGTGGGTGCGGACCAGGATCTTGTCGCCGGTGAACTTCTGCGGCCAGTGGCAGGCCTCGCAGGTCTCCCGGGCCGGGCGCAGGCTCTCCACCGGGCTGGGGATGGGCCGGGAGTAGTTGTTGAACACCACGCCGAACACCTGGCGCACCCCGGCCAGCTTGGCCCGCATGAAGGACTCGGTGCCGGGCCCGATGTGGCACTGGGCGCAGCCCACCCGGGAGTGGGGCGAATCCGTGTAGGCCCGGTACTCGGTGATCATGGGGGTGTGGCAGGTGAGCCCGCAGAACCTGCTGGAGTCCATGTAGTCCACGCCCTTGATGGTGGCGGTGCCCATGAGGACGATGTTGACCAGGGTGGCCGCGCCCACGAACACACAGCACCCTGCGGATGTGCGGGGCGGCCAGGTCGATCTTCGGCGCCTCCGCGGGCAGGTGCCCGGCCAGCCTTAGCTTGCGCCGGCGCAGCAGGATGCCCACCGGGATCAGCAGCAGGCCCAGGATGAAGAACATGGGCAGGACCATGAACAGCACGCATGCCCACGTAGGGGTGCACCCGGTGCGGGCTGGCCAGTTCCAGGAACCAGGACCACACCTGGGTGAACCCGGCGCCGGTGGTGAGGATGACCCCCAGGATGGTGATCCAGTTGTCGCCGGCGCAGAAGGCCAGCCTGCCGAGGTCCCTCGATTTTTCCAGCAGACCCATGGGGTTGTCTCCTAAATTGACATGAGCATCAGATGATAAACGCAATTCCGCCCGTAGGATCGGACGGATCGAGAAAAAAGGACTTCCGTGTATTTTTTCTGGGCGCCGGACCGGCGGGTCAGGCGTTCTGGATGATCTCCGGCGGGGCGCCCAGCTTCAGCAGGCTGCGGAGCAGGCGTTCACGGTAGCGCGCCATGAGATTCTCATCGGATACCCACCGGGCCCGGTCCCAGTCCAGGGTCAGGATGGCGCCGGAGGGCTCCACCAGGACATTGGTGGCGTTGAGGTCCGGGGCGAGCAGGCCCCAGGCGCACAGGGCCTCCAGCAGGGTGCGCAGCTGGGGCAGCACCCCGGGCTCGCGCCAGGCCCGGGGCCAGGGCAGCGCCTGGGCGAAGCGGGTGAGGAACACGCCCTCCCAGCCCCACAGGCCGGCGCCGGCAGGCCCAGCCCAGCGGCTCCACCGTGGGCAGGCCGGCGGCCCACAGGGCCCGGTGGACCCGGAACTCCCGCCGGAAGCGCTCGGCACCCGCGTAGAGCCGGGCGTTCACATGGCGCACCAGGCCGCCGCGCCGGTACGGGCCGCAGCACCACCGGCCCGGCCCGCAGCACCCCGCCCCGGCCGAAGGCCTGGCCGAGGGCGATGGCGGGTTCATCCAGGGCCAGGCCGGCTACCGCCTCCAGGTCCCAGAGCCCGGGCAGGCCGGGAAGGGCCGCCTGGTGGCAACAGCCGGTCGACGGCAGGGGGCCCCGGGCAGGGTAGGGCCACTGGGGGGGAGGGGGGCGCCTGGAATTCCATGGATGGACTCAGCTTGTCATGATAAATGACGGGAAGGCCGTCGTTTGTCATGATAAATGACGGAATGGATGTCGATGGTCATCACCCGGCCCAGGTGCCACGCCGGGTGGGCTGCTCCAGCGCCGCCCCAAGCCTGACCAGGAAGTCCTCCCGGCTCACCACTTGCGCCCCCAGGTCGGCCAGGTTGGGGTTGGGCAGCTGCCCGTCGATGAACTGGAAGCCCCAGCCCCAGGCGGTCCGGCACAGTTCGGCGAAGGCCGCCCTGGACGCGTAGTCCTCCAGGCTGAACATGCTTTCGCCGAAGAACGCCGCCCCCAGCGAGAGCCCGTACAGCCCCCCCACCAGCCGCCCGTCCCGGAACGCCTCGAAGCTGTGGGCGTAGCCTTCCCGGTGCAGGGCCGGTATAGGCCCGCACCATCTCCGGCGTGATCCAGGTGCCGTCCTGGCCCGGGCGCGGGACGCCCGCGCAGCGCTCGATCACCGCCGCGAAGCAGGTGTCCCGCCGCACCTGGAAGTCCAGCCGGCGCAGCGCCCGCTGGGTGCGCCGGGAAAGCCGCTCGGTCCCGGGGAGGATGAGGGCGCGCTCCGGGGGCGACCACCATAGGATCGGGCGAATCCTCGCCGTACCAGGGGAAGATGCCCTGCCGGTAGGCTCAGGAGCACGCGGGCCGGGGCGAGGTCGCCGCCCACCGCCAGCAGGCCGTCCGGATCGGCCCTGCGGGGGTCCGGAAAGACCGGGCGCTGGTTCAGGCGGTAGATCGGCAAGGGGTCAGTTTCCGATGGGGGTGATCTGGATGCCCTGGTAGTAGTGCTTCAGGATCGAGTCGTAGCTGGCCCCTTCCAGGGCCAGGCCGTAGGCGCCGGTCTGGTCCATGCCCACGCCGTGGCCCCAGCCCCGGCCGTAGATGATCCAGCGCCGGTCGGGGGGCTGGCCCAGCACGATGAACCGGAACACGTTGTCCTTGAGCCCGAGCAGGCCGCGGATGCGCATGCCGCTGAACCGGTGCGGCCGGCCGCGGTCGTCCGTCACCACCATTTCGAGCGCCCGGCCCTGGTCGTTGTAGGTGACCAGGAGGTCGCGCAGGCCGTGCACCCCGGCCCGGCTGCCCAGGCTTTCCAGCAGGTCGGCCTCCTTCACTCCACCTTCCAGTGGGCCATCGGGTTGTAGCGGTCCAGGGAGGCGCCGTCGGGTCCAGGCGGCGCACCAGGATGGGCGAGCCGTCGGGGCCGGGCAGCCACTTGACCCGGTCGCCCACCTGGATGTCGCTCGCGCCCACCAGGCGCAGGGATGCCGCCGGGCGCCTCCTCCGCCAGCAGGTGCTGGGCGGTCAGCTGGCAGCGGCCCGGGGCCGCCGTTCTTCACCCGCACCTGGCCGTCGCCGCAGCAGGGTGCCCTCCTGGAACGCCGCCGGCTCCAGCTCCTGCCAGAGCCGGCCCAGCACCTGCAGGCCCTGGGCCAGGCTGGGGGCGGGGTTGCGCCAGGCCGAGGGCGGCACCAGGGCGCGCCGGGTGAGGAACGACGCCAGCGGCTGGTCCGCGGGATCGGGCAGCGCGTCCCCCAGCAGGTAGGCCGCGTCCTGGGGCCGCTCCATGCCCTCCACCACGTCCTGGAAGCCCAGGCTGCGGGCCATCCAGAGATAGAGCCCGGGGCCGTTCCCGCGCGCCGGCTCCGGCTGCGGCCGCTCGAGGTGCTGGGCCACGGCCTCCAGCACCGGGCGCAGATCGGCTGCCCGCATGGGCTGGTTCATGCGCGCGCTCTCCAGGTAGCCGGCCGGCAGCATCCCGCTGCCCGCCAGCCGGAGGATCTCCCAGCTGAGCCAGGTGTCGCCGCCGGTCGCTGCACGACGCCCTTGAACGGCAGGGTCATGGGGTTCGGCGGCATAGCTGGACACGCCCTTGAGATAGGGGGTGGCGTTGCCGAACACGAAGGTGTTGTCGATGGTGGCGCCCCCGGCGTTGGCCATGAAGAGCGCCTGGATCGGCTTGCCGCCGTAGGTGGCGATCAGCCCGGCGGTCTCCGCCACGGCCCGGTCGGTGAGCGCCTGCTCACCGTCCCGGCCGCCGTACACCTGGTCCGCCACGGTATCCACCAGATCGAAGCCCTCCTTGGCCCGCTTGCCCAGGTTGACGTAGGCGTAGGTGCGCGCGGCCACCGCCTGGGCCTTGAGCGCCTCGATGGCCGGGAACTCCCAGGCGCCCATCTCCCTGGGCACCACGCCGCGCAGGTAGGTCTCCAGGTCCAGGGTGTTGACCACGGTGAGCCGGCCCTGGCGGTTGGGGAAGATCTCCACCCGGCCCCGGTAGCGGCCCTTGCCGGCCAGGGTGGTCAATTCCGCGCTCGGGCGCCAGGCGCACGCCGGCGTTGGGCAGGGGGCGCCGCTCGTAGCGCTCGGTGACCGCGTACAGGGCGCGGCCGTTCATGGGCTTGCCCTTGCGCTTCTCGGTGGCGACCCAGAGCTCCTGGTAGCCCGAGGCGCCCAGCTTGCTCCAGCAGCGGCTCGGCCTCGGCGCGCTCCGGCGAAATGGCCCGATCACCACCCGCCAGGTGCCGCCGTCGGGCACCGCCAGCTTGCTCCGGCTGCTCGCCCAGGGCCTTGAGTTTCTGCACCAGGGCGTCGGCCTCCTTCAGCGGCAGGGGCGGGCCCACCTGCACCCGGTACTCGTCCGTGGGATCCGCCTCGCCCTTGCTGTCCCACCAGATGCGCAGCTTCTCGCCGTCCTTCAGGCGCAGCAGGGGCCGGCCCTGGAGGTCCTCGACCGCGCCGCCCCCTTCCAGGCTGATGGTCCATTCCAGCGCCTGGGTGTCCAGGGCCACGCGCACCGGCGGGTCGGGGGCCGCGACCAGGGCGGAGGCGGCCAGGAGGGAGAGGGCAGGGTGGGATCGCATGGCTTTATCCTAACGCCAGTGGCCCGTCCCTTCGGACGGATGGGGGCGCTGAAGCTCCGGGCGCCGTCCGTGGCTGCCTCAAACGAGATTTTTCTGGGGAATGTCTTCCATGAACGCCGGTCGGCATTCCGGGCAGATGCCGTGGGTGATCACGGCGCCATGCTTCTCCGCGAGGTGGGCTTCCAGGCTTTCCCAGCTGCCGTCCGCGGTCACGATGTTCCATGGATTTCTAGTAGGCCACGTCGTGGACGTCCATGACGGCGCGACCGGAGGGGTCGACCATCTTCTGGAAGGCCGCGTCCCACTTCAGGGCGGTCTCGGTGGAGCAGGCCACGCTGCGCTCGAAGGGCACGCAGTTGATGGCGGTGGCCTGGGGGAAGTGGGTCTCGAACAGCTGGCGGTAGAGGTAGGCTTCCTTGGTCTCCGGGGTCTTCACCGGGAACCGCTCGGCGGCGCCGCGCATCATGCCGTCGGTGATCTCCTTCTCGGCGGTGGCCTTCAGGGAGTTGATCCAGCTGTAGCCCACGCCGTCGGAGAACTGCTCCTTCTGGCGCCACAGGATCTCGTCCGGGATGTAGCCGCGGAACGCGTTGCGCAGCACGAACTTCTCGATCGGCTTGGGGTGGGCGGCGTTGCGCGGCAGCTTGGCCGACGGGGTCCATGTTCATGGCCACGTCCAGGAACTCCCGGTCCAGGAACGGCACCCGCGCCTCGACGCTCCAGGCGGCGCTGCTCTTGTTGGCGCGCAGGCAGTCGTACAGGTGCAGCTTGTCCAGCTTGCGCACGGTCTCGTCGTGCAGTTCGCGCCCGTCCGGGGCCTTGTGGAAGTAGAGGTAGCCGCCGAAGATCTCGTCGGCCCCCTCCCCGGACAGCACCATCTTGATGCCCATGGCGTGGATCTTCCGCATCAGCAGATACATGGGCGTGGAGGCGCGGACCGTGGTGACGTCGAAGCTCTCCAGGTGGTAGATCACGTCCGACAGGGCGTCCAGGCCCTCCTGCACGGTGAAGTGGATCTCGTGGTGGATGGCGCCGATGTAGTCCGCCACCTTGCGCGCCGGGGCCAGGTCGGGGGCGCCCTTCAGCCCCACCGCGAAGCTGTGGATCTGCGGCCACCAGGCCGGGGACTGGTCGTCCTCCTCCACCCGCTTCTCCCGGTAGCGCGCGGCGATGGCGGCGACCAGGGAGGAGTCCACCCCGCCGGAGATCAGCAGGCCGTAGGGCACGTCGCACATCAGCTGGCGGTGCACCGCGTCCTCCAGGGCCTTGCGCAGCGCGCCCGGGTCGTACGGGGTCTCAGGGTAGAAGCCCGGCTCCGCCCAGTTCGGCTGGTAGTAGCGCTGGAAGCCCTTTTCCGGCTCGTGGCCCAGGTAGAAGCATCCCGGAGGGAACTCCTGGATGCGCTCGCAGTGCCCCACCAGCGCCTTCATCTCGGAGGCGGCGTAGAGGTTCTCCTGGCGGTCCCAGCCCACGTAGAGCGGCACCACGCCGATCGGGTCACGGGCGATCATGAAGGTGGCGTTGCGCGGATCGTAGATCACGAACGCGAAGATCCCGTTCATCCGGTTCAGCCACTCCATGGGCGAACCTTCGTCGTAGAGGTAGAGGATCACCTCGCAGTCGGAGAAGGTCTGGAAATCGTGGGACCGGGTCAGGCCCGCGCGCAGGGCCTTGTGGTTGTAGATCTCGCCGTTGACGGTCAGGGCGTTGCCGTTGACCGTGTCGAGCAGCGGCTGGGCGCCGTGCTCCACGTCGACGATGGAGAGCCGCTCGTGGGCCAGGATGGCGTTGCCGTCGCTGAAGATCCCGCTCCAGTCCGGGCCGCGGTGGCGCAGCTGCTTGGCCATGACCAGGGCCTGCTTGCGCAGTTCTTCGGGATTGGAGCGGGCGGGGTCGATGCCCAGGATTGCCAGGATGCCGCACATGTTTTGGACCCTCCACCTTTCAATGAACCGGCGTCAGAGCCGATCCCAGTTGCTGGGATCATAATGGCAGGCTCCGGCGCTTTCCGCGACCCGGGCGCAGGGGGCGCCCTCGGCGCTGTCGTAGACGGCGTGCCAGCGGGTGTAGCCCGCCTCCATGCGCCGGCCGGTCTCCAAGGCGCCGTTGCCGCTCCAGCCGTTGCCGCCGAAGGGCAGGTGCAGTTCGGCACCCCTGGCGTCGTTGATGGAGCACAGCGCCGAGGTGCTTTCGCGCTTGAAGCGCTCGATCCAGTCGCGGTTCTCGGTGTGGATCGAGCTGGCCAGGCCGTACGGGGTGCCGTTGGCGTGGGCCATGGCCGCCTCGAAGCTGTCCACCGTGGAGAGGTTCACCGTGGGGCCGAACACCTCGGTCTGGAACAGCCGCATCGAAGGCGCCACCTCGTCCCAGACGCAGGGCTGCATGTAGAAGCCCTTGCCGATGAATCCCTTGACCCGCGCGGTGCGGTTCTCCTCGGTCCACCGGGCGCCGCCGGCCAGGAGCCTGGCGCCGTCCTCCCGGCCCATGGCCCAGTGCTCCTCGAAGCTCTTGGCGAAGCGGGCGTTGATCATGGGGCCGTAGCACGACCTCCGGGTCGGTGACCGGGTTGCCGATCTCCAGTTCCTCCACGGCCTGGCAGGAACCGGGCCTTGAAGGCCGCCGCCAGGTCCCGGTGCAGCACCAGGTTGCCGAGCGAGGTGCGCCGCTGGCCGGCGCAGCCGAAGGCGCCGTGCAGGGCCGCCCGCACCGCCCGGTCCAGGTCGCAGTCGGGCATGACGATCATGGCGTTCTTGCCGCCCAGTTCCAGGCTCGGCACCATCAGGTTGCGCCCGGCCATCTCGCCGATGACCCGGCCCGCGGCGGTGGAGCCGGTGAAGCTGAACTTCTGGTAGAACCCCTTGTCGATGCCCGCCACGAAGAACTTGCCGCAGCCGGCGCGGCCCTTGCCGTTCACCACGTTCACCACCCCGGGCGGGAGGCCGGCGTCCATCATGCAGCGGACCAGGAGGTAGGCGGTGGTGGGGGCGTTCACCGAAGGCTTCCAGACCACGGTGTTGCCGTAGAGCAGGGCCGGCATCAGCTTCCAGCAGGGGGCGGCCAGGGGCGAGCTGTTGCCGGCCAGGATCGCGCAGACCCCCAGGGGCCGGCGCTGGCTGTGCGGATCCGCCCGGTCCGGCCGGAGCTGCCCCTCGCCCTGGAAGTAGCGGCAGAGGTCGATGGTCTCCTGCACTTCGGCCAGGGCCTCGCGGGGCGGCTTGCCCACTTCCCGGGTGATCACCGCGGCCAGCTTCTCCTTGTGGCTGGCCAGGTGCTCCCCGATCCGGCCGATCGCGGCGGCCCGCTCCGGTCCGGGCACGTCGCGCCAGGTCCGGAAGGCCAGGGCCGCCGCCTTGGCGGCCTTCTCCACGTCGCGCTCCCCGCACTCGGGGAAGATGCCGACGGTATCCCGGCTGTCCACGGCGGACCGGGCGTCGAAGGAAGGGAGATCCCCCTCCAGCTCCTTCCCGCCGATCCAGTTGAATCCGATCACCGTCATCCCGTGGTGGGCGACTGCGGGGGAATTCGCCTTGAGATGCATCAGGCCTCCGGGATGGAAATATCAGCATATCCCGTAATGCCCGGTTTCCGCCCCATCATTGAGACGGCGCGGAATCGTCCTTGAAACACGGGCGCCGGCCGGACTCTAAGGTTAGGATAAGGGTTCCAGCTGGAGCCAGCCTTGTTCCATACGTCCATTCCGACCGTCCTCATCTCCTTCGTGGCGCTGCTCTTCTCCCTGAGCGTGCACGAGGCCTCGCACGCCACCGCCGCCTACCTGCTGGACGACGACACCGCCGCGCGCATGGGCCGCATGACGCTCAACCCGCTGGCGCACATCGATCCCATCGGCACCGTGCTGTTCCCCCTCCTGGGCCTCCTCTTCGGCGGCTTCTTCATCGGCTGGGCCAAGCCGGTGATTTTCAACCCGGCCCGGCTCACCCGGCGCTTCCAGATGAAGGTCTCGGCCGCCATGATCGCCATGGCCGGGCCCCTGTCCAACATCATCCTTTCCGTGCTTTTCATGGTCGTCACCGCCCTGGCCGTGCGCCTGATGGCGCCCAGCCTGGGCCACCGCTGGAGCCTCTACGTCGGCGCCTTCCAGGGCCCGGAGGCCCTCATGTCGATGGGCCTGGGCGCCGGCCAGGTGCTGCTCCTGGGCCTGGGCGGGGCGCTGGTGCGGCTGAACATCCTGCTGGCCGCCTTCAACCTGATCCCCCTGGGCCCGCTGGACGGGGCCGGCGTCCTGGGCGGGTTCCTGCCCGACCACCTGCAGTACCGCTACAACGCCTTCCGCTACAACCGGTTCTGGTTCCTCGGGCTCATGCTGCTGATGTACGTCGGGGTGCTGCGCTGGCTGTTGCTCCCGACCTTCCTGCTCATGCAAGCCGTGCTGGAACCCATCGCCCGCATCATCATTGGAGCCTGAGAGACATGGAAGAGAAATTCGAAGTGAACGGCGAGGACCTCGAGCAGGAATCCGCCACCTTCCGGGAGGCCGCGCGGCGCAGCCAGGCCATCTGGGAGGACCTGCCCAAGCACCCGGGGAAGTACCGGGTCCTCACCGGCGAGCGCCCCACCGGCCCCCTGCACATCGGCCACCTGTTCGGCACCCTGGCCAACCGGGTGCGGATCCAGGACCTGGGCGCCACCACCTTCATCGTCATCGCCGACTACCAGGTGCTCACCGACCGCGACACCGCCGAGGCCGTGGGCGCCAACGTGCACGAAGTGATCCTGGACTACCTGGCTTCCGGCCTGGACCCGGAGAACGGCCGCACCTTCTTCTTCAGCCACAGCCACATCCCCGAGCTGAACCAGCTGCTGCTGCCCTTCATGTCGCTGGTCACCACCGCCGAACTGGACCGCAACCCCACGGTGAAGGAGGAGATCAAGGCCGCCGGCCTGCGCCAGGTGAACGCCCTGATGTACACCTACCCCATGCACCAGGCCGCCGACATCCTGCACTGCAAGGGCAACGTCGTGCCGGTGGGCCGGGACCAGCTTCCGCACCTGGAGCTCACGCGCAAGATCGCGCGCCGCTTCAACGACCGGTTCGCCCCCGAGGCCCCCGTCTTCCCCGTGCCCGACGCCCTGCTCAGCGACCTGCCCATGGTGCTGGGCACCGACGGCCAGAAGATGAGCAAGAGCCGGAACAACGCCATCATGCTCAAGATGACCGCGGACGAGACGGCCAAGGTGGTCAAGGGAGCCAAGACCGACGCCGACCGCCACATCACCTACGACCCCCAGGGCCGCCCCGAAGTGGCCAACCTGTTGCGCCTCATCGGCATCTGCAGCGGCGAGGCCCCCGAGGCCATCGCCGCCCGGATCGGCGCCGGCGGCGGCGGCAAGCTCAAGGCCGAGCTCACCGACGCCCTGAACGCCCATCTGGCCCCCATGCGCGAGCGCCGCACCCGCTTCGCCCAGGATCCCGCCTACGTCACCGACGTCCTGCGCCGCGGCGTCGCCCGTTCGCGCGAGGAGGCCATCGCGACGCTCAAGGAAGTGCGCAGGGCGATGAACATGGATCATGGGCTGGACTAGGGTTCGGCCGGGTTTGCGGGCTTCAATTTTCCCTTGACCCGCGGGGTGGGGAGGGTAGACTAAATACTTCCGAGTCGGTTCCTTAGCTCAGCTGGTTAGAGCATCTGACTCTTAATCAGAGGGTCCAGGGTTCGAGTCCCTGAGGAACCACCAGAAAACACAGGGGTTAGATGAGCAATCATCTGACCCCTTTCCATGTCATGACACCCTGGTGACACCATTCGGCGGAACACACGACCCTGCATGTGGTTGGAGGCGGGTGGATCGATCTGTATCTTTTTGACGGTAAAATACCAACCAGCATAAGGATTTCTCCCACTGGAGGATGGCAGGCGCGACCTCCGAGGATGCTATTCCCGTGCTCAGTTAGCTTGGAGGGTTTCGCAGGCCTAACCGATGCGGAGATCATCAACCACTGGAATGCGGAATCCCATGCTGCCCGTTGCGATAAATGTGGGAGTTGGTTATCCCCCCCCCCGGATGGTCCCAGCTGAGGCTTGGGAGCCTCCAGGATGGGGCTTGGGAGCCTCCAGGATGGGGCTTCCTCCATCGGCCAAGGCCGACGCTTTCGCATCGTGATGCCTTCGATTGGGTTGATGGTACAGCCCAAAGGTGGTCGGCTGAAGATAGCGGAGGCCAAAGCCTGGTCCCTATCTGGTGTTCCAGGTGTTCCGAACCCTGAAACCCGCATCAATACTTGTTTTTAGAAGAACACCTATAGGTGTTCCTTAAGGTGTTCCCATGGTGTTCTCTTCTATTGATTGATGTTTTTTCCTTCCCTGGCTTGCCCCCTCCCCGCCATTCTCTCCAAGGCCTGGCGACAGGCATTCAGGCCGGGACGCGCACCAGGAGATCTGCATCTGGTAGCAAATCGTCCTCTTCCCCCTCCACCATCAGTAAAGGCGGCCCCATGGGGACCATCAAGGATGGGGTGGGGGATCCGGTTCACACCTGTCTGCGTACTCCGCTGAAATCCAGGGAGGACGTCAACCAAATGGCGTCAATGCTCTGGCATTGCTCCTGCAATCGATCTCATCCCTGCAGATGGCGATGCTGGTCAACGACCTTCCAACCAGGCAGACTTGCCCCGGGCAACGGGCCGACCAGTGGCATCTGGCAAGGCTCCAGGGGAAAAGATAGGAGCCTCTAGGACGCGTCGAAGGGTTTTGGGTGTGCAGTGGGCTGGCCGAAACGCTTATAGGGCATCCTAGGGCATTACCAACCAATTAACACATGTTCCTTCGTTCCTCCACTAGCGGGCCGGGGGCCATGGGGACCACCGTCGGAAGGGCGGGGACTGATTACAGGCGTATGGCTGTACTGCGGACCATTCGGTGTGGGGTGTCAACAAACACGAATGAGTCCAGGTTTCAGTCTTTTGTAGGGCGGCAATCCATTAGTTGCGGCGCAGGAGAATCCATAGACTATTTTCCAAGAATTGTAATCCAAGGTTCACATTGTGTTACCCATGGGTTACACTTCAGGACATGAACAGGGTTTTTACCTCCGAACTCTTCGACGCTCGGCTGGCCAACCTCCATGACTGCCGGGTCAAGGCCAGGATTCAGGCTCGGATCCGAATGGCTGAAACTGGCAATCTCGGTGATTGCCACCACGTGGTGGAAGGGATTTACGAGATGCGGATCCATCGCCGGCCTGGATATAGGGTCTATTACATTCAGCGCGGATCTGATCAGATCATTGTCCTGCTGGGTGGCAATAAGTGCACCCAAGACCGGGACGTCAGGACTGCGCGGGAGCTGGCTAAGGAAGCTTAGGAGAATGAGTATGAATATCAAATTGCACAAATGGGACGTTGTTGAACATCTCAAGAAAGAACAGGATTGGGTATTGTACCTTGAAGCCTGTTTTGAGGAAGACCCCGGAGATGGAAGTTTAATCCGTGTGGCATTGGGTGACATCGCCAAAGCCAGAGGTATGACTCAACTTGCTAAAGATACTGGCATCACCAGGGAGGGGCTTTACAAAGCATTCTCTAAAGCTGGTAACCCAGAATTTATGACTGTTTTAAAGGTCATGAGATCCCTTGGCCTCCAACTTCGAGTTGGGATCTTAGGAATAGGCGATAATAATTCTGCAAATAATTCTGATAGCCCAATCACTTAATGATTTAGATTAGATCGCAACGGCTAAACCTAACCCATCTGGCTCTACAGTGACCATTTGTAGAAATTGGGATGCTGAAGTTTGTTAACAGCACGTGATCATAAAATCTTGGCAAAGAGATTGAATAAACATGAACGGGTATGGGCAAATGATCTTTGGTACCCTATCCAGCCATAGCTGTTGCATGAAAGTTTATCCTGATGCGTTTTCGGTAAAACGATAGGGACCTCTATGAGGCGTTTGAAATATACGGGCGGCAGCGGAATGGGGCCGAATGCTTCCTGAGGTCTCCTAAATGCATCCAGCTCCCGGTAACTAGTACTCGGGAACGATGCGCGGGCAACCAGGCAGAGAAAGCCCCACTCAGCCAGCGTAAAATCCCCATCTTCTGGAGGCGTCAATGCGAACCCAAGAAGAGACGGAAACACCGATGGCCCTCCCAGCCACCATCGCCAAGTGGCTATTTTAGCCCCTGGCGACGCAGGGTAGCGGCATATTTGCGGTCGTAGTTCTGCATGTGGGGAATGAGCCAGTCCCGGAGAAAGTTAGGCAACATTGTGACGCTCATGGAGCCAATGGTGTACTGGTGGAGCAGATTCTCAGCCTGGGCGATCAGAGCCTCGTGTTCAGCGGCATGGGCGTCCAAATCCGGGAAGTGCGCCTCCTTCATGGCGTCCTCTTCGTGGGTGAAATGGAGACGCGTCTCCTGCACCAGCCTTCCCATGAGCATCACGGCCACGAGGCTGTTGTGCTCCTCGACCAGGACCTCGTGGATCCGCGTCATCATGGCGGCGAGCTGCCGGTGCTCATCGTCGAACTGGACCACCCCGACCGAATGATCTTGCTCCGACCAGATGAAGAAGGCCGGCTTCGGTTCGTTTTTGGGTTTGGAAAACCACATGCCGACGCCGATTCCTTCCACCCATTCACTTAGGTAAGTGTAAGCCATTTCATTCTAAGTAATAGCTATCCCTGCATCCTGGGCAAATGCCGTGTGAGTATAGATAATCCTTGGTTTCGCGTCGATCAGGCCGCCAGCAGTCGCCATCCTTGATCCAACCACAACTAACACATTGCCGCGCAACGGAGACCCGCTTTAAGTCCTTCAACTGCTCACCCATGGCAACTCCCTTTGTGGGTGGGTTTTAAAGGAAAGCCCCCAAGTATGGGGGCGATTCTGGCGGGACATTGCCCGCTTCTGGTGGATCCTCAATGGCTAAGTATCGGTTTTTGAGATCTTGAATCAAGATCTCGGCTGCACATTATTTGTGGCACCCCCATGGATGCTTTGACATCCACATCAATTTCAGGACTGGTGGCGAAGTTCCCCACCTGGGATGTGGATTCAGCCATGGCCATCCCAGCAGTCGCACTAGGCTGACTTCGGCACATAGCCGGTCAGCAATGATGAGCGCCGTCGAAAGTGGAATACGGCCTTGCTTCCCTTTGACAATAACCTAATCCTTGGCTGGAAGTCTAACCAGGGTGTAATTCGGTTGATAGAGATTCTGGACCCAGCAGTGGCAGGATTCTATTTGGAAGCCTCAGCGCAGGGTCACCGGTGGAATGCTCAACCCAGTAGCCTCAGCAGCCATGCCACGCCCACTGGCACCAGCAGAACCCCAGGGATTGGCCTATCTTCACTGCTTTGCCCTCCGCCACCGCTGCTCTGGTTCGCCACCAGGTTGGGGATCCCGATGCCAGCGGGGCGCTCATCACCAACCCGTTCTTGTGGCTCTGCACGACCTGGCCGGCGAGTAGGATCTCCTGGCCGAAACTCTTAAAGAGCCTCCTAGGACATTGCTGACCACCTATAGGGCCAGCACGATCGTGTGGCGCAGGGTAGAGGGATTTCCCTGCCGCGGTCGGGTCGCGTAACAGGAGATGTGCCACTGGTGGCCAATGCTCCATTCCGCCGCCGCCATGGGCTGGGGCCGCCCCATGGGGACCACAAAGAAAATGGGTGGGGGATCGGTTCCAGGCTTGTCTGTGTACTCCGATGAAATCCCGGGAGGACGTCAACCCAATCCTTACTGACCGATCGATGGAATTCTGGGCATCTGGACTCTCGTAGGTTTCCGGCAGACGTGCACGACCGGGAATGCATAGCGCCGGTGGTCTCAAGGAACCTGTGGAAACACAATGAGCAAGGGCAACAAGGAGCCCTGGTCGCCGCCGTCCCGTCCTTCCTGAGACCAGCTAGTTTTGCCCTTCGGAACCACCCTTGAAAATTTAAATAGACATCCTCGATCCTTTTTCTACCCTTTGACAACTTAATCCACTTGGAGGTTCCGAATGTCTACCCAAACCTCCCCCTCATTTTTCGGTTCATTGGCCGGGAAAGTCTTCGGCACGGCCATGATTCCAGTGGCCCTGTTCCTGGCCCTCATCGGCGGCTACGCGCTCCCCAACGTCCACAGACTCCTGGTTTCCACCAAGAAGGAAGGGCTGGGCAATGGGCTGAGGACGGGCTCCGCCATAGCTCCAGCGAAAAAGATAGGAGGCTCCAAAACGCGTCGAATGGTTCTGTGTGGGTAATGGGTAGTCCGAATCGCTTACAGGGGCTCCTAAGGCACTGCTGCCCAGCTATGGGGGCAGCACGATTGAGGGGTGAGGCCATGGAGGCGGGGGTGAAGGTCAAAGGTGGCACCGAATAACTCGCGCCAGGACAAGCGAGAAGGCGGCAGTAGTGGAAACGTAGCCGCCTAACCCACTCCTCCCCGTAAAACGCATTGCATACGTCGCTGAGCTGCGGTTCTGGAGGCGACGAGACGTAATCCCTGGGCTACTGGGCGATCTTGCTCCGGATCAGGGCGAGCCCCATTGAATTGTCATTGCAGGCAGCGATTTTCGCATTCCATTCTGCGGCCTTGGCGAGGTCGCCCTTCTGAGTCCAGGCCTGGGCCTGTTTGAGCCACAGGTAAGGGTCCAACGGGTCCGCTTTGGTGAAGTGGGCGAGTGCTTCGGCAGGCTGCATCCGCTCAAGGGCCAGGAAGCCCTGGCCGGCTTCCAACTCTCTCGCCAAGGACTGGTCCCGGGTCACTTCAGGTGCACCCGCCACCTCTACCAGCAATGCGTTGGCGGAGTCGAAAGCGTGGACGCCCGTGAGGATATTCGCCCGCATGATCTTGAGGTTGACGCGCCACCACGCCTTCTGCGGGTCGCTCACCCTTGAACACATAGCTGTCGCCGATATGTTCATAGGACCACAGGAAAGCGGGATCAGCGTCCAGCGACTGCTGGCTCTGAGCGATGGCTTCGTCATAGCGGCCCCTGCCCAGAAGGAACTCCGCGTAGGAGTCGTGGGGGTTAGGCCTACCAGGCAGAGCTTTGATTTGGTCCTGGAAGGCCTTGTCGGCCTCCTCGTACTTACCCATGTTCACACAGACGTAACCGAGCCCGTTGAGGGCCGGCGCGAAGGCGGGATCCAGGGCCAGGGCCTGATGATAGTAAGCGTATGCCTCGGGGTAGTCCTTCTTCACCCGACGGAAGGCTTGGCCCGTCATATACAGGACATGCTTGTCGCCGGGGAACATCCTTGCCAATTCCTCATCGCGGCGGACTAATTCCACGTAGTTGGCGTCCATCCCTGCCCGGGTGGAGGCCAGCCAGAGTTTCTCCCCGGGGTTCAGCTTGTCCATCTGCGCCAAGGCCTTATCCAAGTGCTCCCGTGCGGCTTTATCGTCACCACTGCCACCAAGGATGGCGGCCAGGAGGCGGTGGGCCATGGCGAAGGACGGATCCTTGGTGACCGCCTGGTCGAGGACCACGCGCGCAGCGTCGTCTTCAGAGTTCTCAGATAAGTTCCGGCCCTGGTAGAAAAGGGCCAGGGCTTCCTCGGAGGAGGTAGTGATGGGCATCTCCTTCTGCGCCTGCGCCTGCGCCTGAAGGGCGGGGGCAGGACAAAGGATGCAGACGTTGGCAAGGGAGAACAGAAGCCTGGCACTTGCGCTGGGCGCGGACATGTTGATACCTCCTCTTGGAAGGGGATCCTGGAAGCCTAGCCACTTGCCACGGTCTTCCGGGATCGGAAGGTTGTTTGGGAACTGCCATCGGGCTGAAGCACGGGGATGGGGAATTGAAAGCCCGGAAAGCATAGGCTTTTGCCAGTTGCCTCGTAGGGTCATTGAGTCCGCGCAACAGCAACCACCCTGAACCCCAGGTTGTTTTGGTGGTGGTTCGTTTCATCGTCGTCACGGGCGGCCGCCCGAATGGTCAAGTCACCGTTGAACCAAGAACCGCCCCGCATCACCCGCAGTATGCCAAAGTTGGGGCCTTGGGGGTCCTGGGATGGGCTGGTATTGAGTTTTTCACACCTGTCTTGGCACCATTGCCACGCATTTCCCAGCATGTCATAGAGCCCAAAGGCGTTGGGCTGTTTCTGACCTACGGGGTGGGTGTGGCCCAAACTGTTCTTCCAATGCCAAGCAATGGCATCAAGGGAGCTATAGGTTTCACCTGTGGTACCTGCCCGACAGGCATATTCCCATTCCGCTTCTGTTGGGAGGCGAAAGATTACCTCTCCGCCTTTGGCGTTCAGCCATTTGACAAAGGCCTGGGCATCGTCCCAACTAACACAGACCACAGGGCAACTAACCTTCTGGGCCAGGGATGGGTCGCTCCGGCTGCGATCATCCTTGTATAACCAGTTTTGTTCCTTATCATCCCAGAACTCATGTTCGAAGCCGGGGTTACGCCAGTTGACCTTGTCCTTGAATGCCCACTCGTTGCCTTGGCCCGGAAACGCCTCCTTTTGGGTTTGGCCCACATATACCGCTGTTTGTTGGCCCACATACGCCTTTCCCTGCTTCAACTCCATCAGGTAGCCACTGGCATTCAAGAAGGCCCGGAACTGGGCCACGGTGACTGGATATTTCGCCATCAGGAAGGGTCGGGTGATGGTTACGGAATGAACGGGGCGAAGAACAGTTTTTTCGAGCCAGCCGATGTCTTTGGCGTCCGTCCCCATCTGGAAGCTCCCGGCAGGCACTTGCACCATCTCGAAAGTGCAGGGGCCAATTTTCAACTTGGTCTCCCATAGGCCCGATGGCGCCCGGGTTACCCCCTGGACAATCGGCGGATCTTTCGCATGAACCGGGGCAGGCGGTGGCGCCTGGGCGGCCAAGCAACCAAGACTTAGACAAAATCCGACCAACATCCGACCCTTCATAGAACACCTCCATGTTCCAGTAGGTGGATGGCTACCCAACTTGAGGCGACGTCCATTTCAGCACTTATGGACGCTATGAAAACAGAAATTGCAGCGCAATATACGGCCCAGCAGTCGCAGTGGCAATAGAAGAGCGGAGAGTCATTTTAAGTTTGTTAGTTGAAAACATCATTTAATGCTTCACCCAGGTTGTGCCTGGCTGTTGCGGAAGCTGGGATAAATTCGGGGTGGGGGCTTTAATGGCCATGCTTGATTGGCCCAAACCTTAAGTGCGGGATATTCATCTGACCTTTACCTAGAGTCCCAGAAAAATGGGTTGCCATACATTCGTTGCAAATGCCGTGGTTGTATATCTCATACCCCTCAGGTCTACGTTCCGACAACCATTCCTTTCCTGTCCAGATTCGGTGGCACCAATCACAACGAGCCGACATGAGAGCTTTCCTTAAATCTCTCATAGACGCGCCTTCCCTTGTAGGTATATAGGAAATAATAGGCGCTCAATAAAGCACGGCCATTGTTTTTTCAACATTGAGATCTACCACATACTCCCGCCATTCATCACGCTTCGGATCGTCACGTCCACCTGCTCGGAGGTCTGGAGCATGACTACATGCTCCCGCCACTCCTCAATGGCAATCAAAGCCATTGAGGTGATGCAGTGGGGGAGGTGGCCCCGGTTGTCCACGTCCTCCAGGCGGGCGGAGCATGAGCCCGATGGGACGTTGTTCTCATAGGCCAGGTGCTGCAGGACATCCTCCAAGTGCTCCACCAAGGCCTCTGTTTCTTCCTGGGTTCTCATGGCGGACTCCAGTGGATGCAGGGATTCTTCGCCGGCCCCCGTCGGATCGTCCGGCGGGAGTTTTCCCATGTATCGTGGTGACAACCTGCCAAGTGAGGCATGGAGGTTGCCATGGAAGAAAAGGTGCTCAACCGTGAGGAGATCGCCCTTTCGGTTTTAAATGGGATTTTGAGCTCTCTCTACCCGACTGGGCTTGGGGCTGAAGGCATCGTTGGGGACGGCTCTGCCCAAGCAAAGGATCGCGAAAGGATCTGCATCCTAGCATTCCAAATGGCCGACCTGTTCATCCTGGAGCGCAACAAGCAGGGGTGAGGCCCGGTCTTACACAGCCAGCGGACAGGAGCACCCATGCCCCACCGCCGCGGTTTGAAAACCGGCTTTCCCGGCCTGTCCGGCTCGTGGAGGCAGGCCCTGGAGGTGACTCTGGTGCAGGCGATTCTGTCCAAGCAGATCGGCATCACGCTCTCCAGGAGCAGCCAGCAGCGCAAGGTAGGCCGGTCATTGGTTTGCTGCTGGGTTCTGCGAGCCATACCCGTGGCGGGGGTTAACCGGATACATCAATTTGGGTAAAGGGACGCACTGCCATTAGTTCGGGTCATTCAAACCCATTCCGACACCAGCGGTTATAGCCTTCGATGTCGAATCCCTGGAGGTAGAAAGACCTGCACCTCTGACAGATACAATTTGAATATCTTTCGGGTTGGATCCTTCTACGCTCGGGCAACCATGCCTTTCCAGAGTGAATCCGAGAACACCAGCTGCAGTGCATGGTCTTTGGCGCGATCCGCTTGTCAGTCATGACCCAACACCTTGCGAAAACCAGAATGGAAGGTTCGGTTATTTCGCGACATAAGCAACGGTGCATTTGCGTTTTCGCTACCCGTTCAGCACCACACCTCTTTTGGCCTTCGCCGTCTGCACCCAGCGCAGGCAGTGGTGGAAACTAAATCTTGATTCTATGAGTAATTCCAGGCGCGAAATCCTGTGTAACCGATAATTGGGATGGATGGAGGCGCACCATGGTTGCCCATCCGAACCCGGAATTACTCGCAAACTCCACGCCCGGCACTCCAGAACCGGATGCCGAACCGCCAGACCAAGCCAGCCTGCCCCAGGATGCCTACCGTAACGTCATCCTGGGGCAGGCTGTGGATCCGATCTTCCCATCCTCCTCCCAGCCTCTCAACGTTTCCGAAGAGGAGTTCATGTTGCAGGCGCTTGAGGATAACGGACCTCGCATGCGGAACCGCCATCATGTTCCGCCCCTCTGGCGCTGGCTGTTTTTGGTGATTCTGGTATCCATCGCACTCAGCATTGTTCTATCGCGCTAGCCTTGTGCTTGGGGCGGGGCTACCTTGCTTGTTCGTAGAATTCCACAATCATTGTGGGGAACTTCAACACCAGTTCCGAATTCGTTGTGTAGGCCAAAGCATCCCTGATGTGCTGCAAAATATGTGCAAGGTGGGCATTGACTTAACCAGGAAAGAATCGATACTCCCCTTGTAGTAGAACAAGAAGCGGGCAGTGTCCCGCATTAACAGCCCCCATACCTGGGGGCTTTTTTTACCTATGGGAGAAACAATGGCTTTGAAATTCAAAGCTACGAAGCGGGTTGCGGTTCCGCTGCAGTGTGGCTGGTGCGAACAAATCAAGGTGGGCACAACCTGGATGCCTGACCGTAGAACAGTTTACGGGGGCCGATATTTACGAGGGCTCTGCCCAGAATGCCGGACAGATTTTTTCTTGGATTCCTTGTCCCAGGTCAATAGCAAGAGGAGATGACCTTCACCTAGCCCGGCTTCCCTTCTACTCGCGCCATTCCTCAATGGCGATCAGAGCCATTGAGATGAAGCAGGGGGATGCCCGCGGAGGTCCAGGATCCTCACACTGGGCTGGAAACTTGCTTCCAGTTTCGCCACGTCCTCCTTGCCGCTTGAGGTGGCGGTGAGACACTGGTGCCTGTCACAGATAGGGCATAGCAGAAGGACACATGCGATTTAGCAAACCGATCGGCATTTCCGCCACCTTCCTGGTAACCGTCTGCGCGATCGCCGGGTTCACGATCCTCCTTGTGGGGGGTCTCTGGCTAAGCGGGGAATATGCGAGGTTCAGCCGCGAATCCAAGGCGTTGCGCCAAGATTACATCGAGGAGCAGGAAGCCACGATCCGCAACGAGGTGGAAAGGGTCCTGGACGACATCCAATACAGAAATTCCAAGATGGAGGAGAACCTGCGAGCCTCCTTGAAAATGCGTGTCTATGAAGCCCATGCCATCGCTAGCCACCTGATCGGGGCGGAGGGGGGGAAAATGTCCCGGATAGCGCTGGAACGGGTGGTCAAGGAAGCCCTCCGGCCCATTCGGTTCAACGATGGGCGGGGCTATATCTTCATGGTCACCCTCCAGGGTGTCGAGAAGCTCTACCCGGTGTCACCAGAGTTTGAGGACACCAACCTGCTCGGCCTGAAAGACGCTAAAAACAACTTCGTCATCCGCGACGAAATCCAGCTTTTGAAAAAGCAACCCGAGGGATTTGTCTTCGACTATTGGCGCAAACCCGGAGCTTCCAGCAAGATGATCTATCCCAAGATGACCTTCATCAAACGGTTAGAGCCCTTGGGCTGGTACATAGGCACAGGGGAGTATCTTGACGATTTCGAAAAGGACCAGCAGGAGGAGTTGCTCACTCGCATCAGCCAGGTTCGTTTTGGCCCTGAAGGTTATGTGTTCGTCAATACCTACGATGGGAAACCGCTCATCATGGACGGACGTCGCGTGATGGAGCCTCAGAATCTCTGGGATCTCACCGATCCCAATGGCGTCAAGGTGATCCAGGAGGAACGGCACGCCTGCCAAAAGCCGGAAGGCGGATTCATCCATTACGCCTGGAACAAACTTTCCCGCACCGAACCGTCGCCCAAGGTCTCCTTCATCAAGGGATACCCAAAATGGCAATGGATGGTGGGAGCGGGGGTCTATCTGGACCAGGTGGAGACAGTAATCGAAGCGCGCCGGTTGGCCCTCAAACGGGCCGTTCGGACGCGATTTCTGGGCATTGTGGGGCTCCTGCTAGGGATCGGCGCCGTGATTGCAGTGGTGGCGAGCCTTTTCTCGCGCTGGACCCGCCGTGGGTTTACGGCTTTTTCAGATTTCTTCGAGCGCGCTGCGACCCAATCCAGCACCATCGATGAGTCCCTCCTCCACTTCTCGGAATTTGTGAGCCTAGCCCACTCCGCCAACGCGATGATCGAATCCCGGGTCCGGGCTGAGGATGAGAACCGCGTCCTTCAAGAGCATGTGCTCCGGATGCGAAAAATGGAGGCGCTGGGAATCTTGGCGGGGGGAATGGCCCACGATCTCAACAACATCCTGTCCGGATTGGTCATGTATCCGGATCTCCTGCTCGTGAATCTACCGCCAGAAAGCCCCATGCGGCGACCGATCGTGCTGATCAAGGAGGCTGGCCAGCGCGCAGCGGCGGCGGTGGCTGATCTCCTGGCTGCGTCCCGGGGAGGGCGCCACGAGGCGCAGATCCTCGAGATCAACGGAGTAGTGGGGAAATTTTTGGAATCCCCTGAATACCAGCGGCAGGCCAACATGCATCCCCTGGTCGAGGTTCGGAAGGCCCTGGATCCGCATGTACAGAACATCCTGTGTTCCCAGGCCCAATTGAGCAAGGCCGTGATGAACCTCGTGGCCAATGCCATGGACTCCATCGAGGGGGCGGGTCACTTAACCATCACAACCGAGAATCGCGTCCTGGAACATCCCCACGCGGGCTACGAGACGATCCCGGCTGGCAACTACGTCGTGCTCAAGGTCGAGGATTCCGGCACCGGGATTTCAGAGGCGGATCTGGGCCGCGTCTTCGAACCGTTCTTCACCAAGAAGATCCTGGGACGCTCCGGAACGGGTTTGGGCCTGATGGTGGTCTGGCACACCGTCAAGGACAATGATGGGTTCATCGATTTGCGGAGCGGCCCGGAGGGTACCTCCTTCGAGCTCTTATTCCCCGGCACCTGCGAACCGGTCCGCGACCTCGGGTCACCTGCCACGATCCAGGAATTGAAGGGTCATGGCGAACACATCCTGGTGGTGGATGATGAGCCCGAACTGCGGGAGATTCTTTCCCTGCTGCTGGATCGCCTGGGCTACCGGGCGAACTTCGCTGCGTCTGGGGAAGAGGCGGTTGCTTTGGCCCAGCAGGAGCGCTTCGACCTCCTGATTCTCGACATGACCATGGAACCGGGGATGGGCGGACGGGAGACCTATGAGGGCATCCTGCAGCGATGGCCTGGGCAGAAGGCCATCATCGCCAGCGGGTATGCCGAGACCGAGGACATCCAGCGGACCCTGAAACTAGGCGCCAGGGAGGCCGTGCTGAAGCCCTTCACCCTCGAGCGGATCGGCCGCGCCATCCAGGGTGCACTTCAGGGCTAAAGGGCCTGATGGACGTGAAATCAGGAAAATCTTGAATAATATTGCCCTCATCGGGATTAGCATGTGCACCTCCCACTCAAGGAGGTGAGCATGCACGTCTCTGAGAAGTTGCTCGTGCTCCAGACTGCCTTGATGATCGGTGGCATTGAGGATGTCCACGAGAACGTCCTGATCGTATTGGATATCATTTCGTCCCCCGCGCTTTGGCCACGTGAACTGAGAGAGCCGGTGGCTTCGCAGGAATTTCGAGCCTGATGCACCAGAGCCACACAATGAAAACTCCGGATAGTGCGGAGGTCAGAGGCAGTTCCGCGTACTCCGCCACTCCTCAATGGCGATCAAAGCCATTGAGATGATGCAGGGGGGGTGGCCCTGGGTGTCCACATCTTGCAAGCAGGCACAACATGAGCCCGGTTGGACGTTGTTCTCATAGGCCAGGTGCTGCAGGACATCCTCCAAGTGCTCCACCAAGGCCTCTGTTTCTTCCTGAGTTGGCACGGCCCCACCATTTTTATCACTGGATTCTATGCCGGCCGGTATGGGCTATCTCCCCTCCACAGCCCGGGCCTCATCCCCCTTCTGGCATTGCCGGGTGCAGAATGCATATAGGAGGCCTCAGGAGGCAATTGACCCTGCTCCACTGCCACCTGGGCATTCTAAACGTCTCCTGGAGGCTCTTTTCTTTTCGGGAAGTTGAACCCATCAAATTGGGAAGCATTTATAGCGCCTATCCATCTCCCCTGGCGGCAAAAAGCTTGACGTTGCAAATCTCGGGAATAGAGTGGGATCGACATGAAGAGTGGCCCCCGCTAGGGGTCCGGCAACCGAGCAAGCTGCCACGGTGCCAAGGATCGATAGATCCCATGCGCAGGAAACAACCTGAAAAGGAGGCAATGATGACCCCTCTATCCCCCTCATCCCTCCCTGGGCTGGATCAGGCCTACCGTCCCGCCACCTATTGGCCTGATGAAGGGCTGCGCCACGCCATCCTCGGCAATATCCTGGGCGAAGTCCGGCACCGGCTGATCCAGGAGGCCCTGGAATCCCACTCCGGCGACTTCCCGCCGGCGGAGATGTTACGGCCGGAACTGGAACCCGAGGTGCGCGACTCCCTCTGGAACATCGACCCCATGTGCGTGGGCGGGGAATACCTTCCCAGCTACCGGCGGGGAGAGGTGGAGATCGCCCGGGTGGCCCTGCAATCCGCCACCGGCGACGTCACTGCGGTCCGAGCACGACTGGGGAAGGATGGCCTTATCCGTTACCGGATCGTGGACGAATATGTCGGCGAGTACCAGGTGCACCCCAAGTGGTCCCGGCTCCCGCTGACGATGGGGGAAATGATCCATCTCCTAGACACGGCGAAACCGGACGGCACCGGGTTGGTCCTTGATGTCCTGAAGAGGAAGGTGGCGTGCGGATCTAATCTGAAACATCTGCAAGGGTTCATCACGGTGCGATCCGACTTCTATCCACAGCTGGAAGCACATTACGAGGAGCTTTGCGAAAGCTACCTCCACGGCCTGGAAGAAGAGGAGGACGACGATGAAGCCTGAGTCCGGATTACAGATCACCCGCATGGATCCCTGGAGGAAGCAGCCCGCACCCAATTCGGGGGCCGGCACCGCCATTTTTGTGGGCAGTTATGAACTAGATGTGGGAATTGACACGATCTCCCAGGCGCTTTTCCTGTCTGGGGGACCGGAGAAATGGGAACTCTGGGAGATGGAACCCAGGGGTGCGGCGCACCTGGATCAACTCATCCGTTTGCAGGACCTAGCCAGTGACCAGGGCGGGTGGTTGGTGGTGGCAGGCGAAGGGCTGTGCAACCACCAGCGTGCAGCCATGGAATTGTTCGAGGCATTGCTGCAGTCCCGCCTCCACTATGCGGCGGCGGCTGGGCCGTACGTCGCGGGCCTGCTGTCTGTGGAGGATCTTGAATGGGTTGTGTCCACCTTCCACTTGAAACTCGAATGGAATCGGGATGAGGCCTTGGCCAAGGAACTTGCCAAGACCTCGCCGATCCTCGAAGCCGCCTTGGCTTGCGGTAATCTCAGGCCTGCGGGCCAGAACACGACGGCATGGATGGCCAACTGCCCGTGCGGGGGACAACACTGGATCACGATTTCGACGGAGTCCAACGAATTCGGCTGCGGATACTGTCGCCGGAAAGGGGGGCCGGAGGAATTGCGGCGGTTCTGCGAAGACCGAGGGCGCAAGGGACGCAAACCATAACCGAATCTGATGCCGGCCAAGTCATCGGCATTACGAATGGAGCCGTCAGGGACTGCCGGTCATTCCTACAAACCCCATGCAGGCTGCCGTTCAAGTCAATCCCCTATCAATTCGTCGTGGTGGATTGGATTGATGTTGCCCATTCAAAAGCCTTCGGCTATGGACTGACCACCTTGAACCGCTGGACACGTCCTGGAGCCTCTTATCTTTTTTGAATAGTGATATTTCCAATATAGGGATCCAAACGCCCTGGTAACTTCACGAATGAGATTGGGACATGACACCAAAATATGATGTTATAACACTTAAATTTTCGACTGGCAGGATTCCCATGCCTCTAACGCAACTGGGAGATTGCTGGAGCTCTTCCCGTTTGCCGGTTCTAGGCTCCATGTTTCGGCGATTGAATCCGTTTCCCGCAGTGTCCAGCTATTGGGGGGATTGATATTTAGTTTGCGGGCAAAAATTGCCCATAGCTTACATTTTTGCCTAGGTTTTGCCCGTCAATTGACGGATCGATATATTACTAATTCTGTAATAAATGTGACTAAAGTCACAATGTTATTTAATTGCGTAGCCTGGTTTCCCCACAACTGGATTTCCAATGCTTATCCAAGTTTTGAAAAGATTAAGTTTAAATCGTTAAATTGAATTATCCTAGGGTCAAAACGATCAACTCTACTATAAGTAGATATTGCATTATATTACCCAACTATACTTTCCATTCGTACAATATATATGTGCGTGTGCACAAGAGGAACCCAAAAAATGACCAAGAACAACACCCAGAACCCCGAAGCCTCCAAGATCGGTCGACCCGTTGTAGAACCCGACTTCTATTCCGTGGCCCAAGTTGTGATTAAGACAGGTCTAAGTCGAAGTCAAATCTACAATTACATGACTGCTGGGTTGCTGAAATTCATCAAGGCCGGATCTCGTCGCCTCATCGAGGTTGCAGAATATGCAGCCTTTAAGACTCTCTTGCGCAATGGCCAGTTGGCTTCATAGGCGTAAGGAAACCGATGGCCATAATGATTTTTCCCAGAAAGGATGCGATTTGACGATGTATTCAGATTCAATTCAACTTCACACCCTGCCCTATCTGGCAGCCCTGCTGGGTTGTACCGAAGCGCAGGCGGGGGCAATCCCTTTGACTTTTCAAACCTTTGATGACGAGAAGCCCAACGGGGTATGCCGCCCTGAAATGACCAGACTCCTCCACGGGAGCCTCAGTGAATGCTGGAAGGAACTGGAACGCATTAACATCGCCGGGGCTGGGATATTCGTCACAGTGAACACCACTGACCTAACGGGGAGGAAGAAGGGTAACGTGATCGCCCTTCGCGGCCATTGGGCCGACATCGATTTAAAGGACGATTCAGAACCCTTTGGCCTGGATGATCTGCCCTTGGCCCCAACCATGGTCGTGGGAACTCCAGGCGGGTGGCATCCGTCCTGGCTTTTCCACAAGCCACTGCCCTGCGAAAGCGATTCCCACCGGAGTGAACATGAAGCTGAATTGAGGGGGATTCAGGCCGCCCTTGCTCGATTCGGCGCTGATCCCAAGGTGTGCGACGTTTCCCGCGTAATGCGCCTCCCCGGGTTTTTGCATCGGAAGGGTGAACCACGTTTGGTGGAACTGGTGATTGCAGGTGGCCCCCGATGGAACAGGGATGAGGTTCGAACCACCTTCCCAATCGCTGAATCCAACTTTGCCAAGGATCAACCCTACCGGGAAACGGCAACTGCACTGCGCCCGTTGAACCGCCCGGATGTGATGGCCCGTGCAGCTGCATATCTGGATACCGTGCCTCCCTCAATCCAGTTGAAGGATGGAAGTGGGGATGCATTCAAGGCTGCCTTGAAGGTGATTACCCGGTTTGCACTTACCGAAGATGAAGCCGTGACCTTGCTGTGGGAAAGGTTCAATGAGCGATGTTTGCCTCCCTGGACGGTCGGGGAACTGAAGCACAAGGTTTCGGATGCCCTCCGCTCAGCGCTAGCCAGTCCCGATTGGGGGTGCGCCTTCCATGGCGACCAGCCACGCCATGCTGCCCTGCCTGAAACCAACGCGGAGGCCAACTTGATGCAACTAATTGAATCGGAGGCAACGCATTTGATCCACCCAGATGTTCCTGGCTTTGAATGGAATGAGCGTGGGTTATACCTGGTGAAATCAATCAATCCGAGGGTCTCCGAGCATTTGTGGCTCACTCAACCGTTTGCCTTGCCCGAATTGGTGCGGAATGGGGAATCAGACAGTTGGCGAATGTCCATCACCTGGAAGGACCCGGATGAAGTACCACATGCTGCAACTATCCCTTTTGAATGGCTAAGCGGGGAAGGACCAGAACTGGCCCGCCTTTTGGCCCAAGGCGGATTTGTAGCGTCGACTGAACCCACAGCCCGGAAGGGATTTGTCCAATTCCTGAGCCTGGCTCGTCTATTCATTTCCTGCCGAGTGCGTCTAGTTGATCGCCTGGGGTGGAATGACGGCTCTTTTGTCCTCCCTACTGGAGAAACTATCGGAGGATTGAAAGAAGCAGTGCGTTTCTCTGGTGCAGTTCCAGGAGCCCGAAGCAAAGCTACCAATGGCAGCCTGAAGGGCTGGCAAGATGGGGTGGCCAAGTTCGCTGTAGGGAACCCTCACCTAGCATTCGGCATGGCCTGTGCATTTGCAGGCCCCCTTCTGGAGCTCCTTTGCCCAGATAGGGGCGGTGGATTCAACCTTCAGGGTCAATCAAGCCAAGGGAAAAGCACTGCCTTGGTGGCTGGCCTTTCGATCTGGCAGAACCCGATGCCCCTTCCAACGTGGAGAGGAACGTCGAACGGTCTAGGAGCCCGTCTACGTATTGATCCGTGTCCCGGATTTTTGCCAGGGTCGTTTTTCAGGGAACGTTCTGACCTTCCGCTCCTTCGTCGCTCCAGGTCAGACCGTTCCCTGAAAAACGGAGGGCAAAAGTACCGGTAGGCGCCGGCAAAGTGATCGGAAAGCCGATATAGGGCCTCTGATACCCTGATTCAGGCCCCCAGGCTTCAGGAAGTGGCCCTCGCGAGTTTCAGGAGGTTGTGCGCGGTGCAGACAAGCTGCCACTCGGCCTTGACCTTGGCGAGGCCCCTCAGCAGAAACTGGCGGAAGCCCATGGCTTGCTTGATCTGGCCGAACACTGGCTCGACCACCTGCTTGCGCAATCGGTAAGGGCTGCGCCAGCCCCCGCGCTTCAATCGGTCCCGCATGGCGGCCACCAGACTCCCGGTCTTGCCATTCTTCGCATGGGTCGCAGCCTTGGTGCCGTGCTTCTGCCGGCCTGTCGCGATGTAGGTTCTGATGTGCCTGGCGGCCATGCCTTCCAGGTTGGCCTCAGAACAGTAGCCAGCATCCGCTGAGCAGACGTCGGGTTTCCGGCCCAGGTTGGCCCGAACCTGATCCACCATGGCCAGCAACTGGGGGCAATCGGCGTTGGTGTTCACGACGTCGCAGGACACGATCACCTGGGCTTTGGCGTCCACCCCGGCCTGGGCGTTGTAGCACTGTTCGAAGCCGTTCTTGGTGGGCATGATCCGGCTTTCCGGATCGGTGAAATTGCGCTGGGCCTTGGGCTCGGGTTTCGGAGGCTCAGGCGGCCCGGGCGGATCCTCATCATCATCCTGCTTCTTGCGCTTGGCCTTCTTCTTGGGTTTGTTCTCGTCTTCCTTGGCCTTGGTGATGGCCTCCTGCTCCAGGGCCGCCTTGGCTTCCCGGATCTTCTTCATCCGCTCCACCTTGTTCGCCACCCAGGCCGGCAACTCATCGCCCTGGCGGTTCCGGAACCGGTAATCCTCGCCCAGATCGGTGATCTCCGCTTGGTCCAGCCAGCCCTTCACCACCTCGGCGAACTCGTTATCGGCCTTCACCATCCGGTCGTAGCTCATGGCCTTGTGCTTGCTCGCATTAGCCTTGACCTTAGTCCCATCCAAGGCCACGTGCCCCAAGGCCACCAGCCCGGCCTGCCGGCACAACATGAGCACCTGCTGAAACAAACCGCCCAGAGCGGCCAGGTGCCGCTTGCGGAACAGGCTGATGGTCCGGAAATCCGGTTTCTGGAACCCGGTCACCGCCGCGAAATCCATCCTCTCGATGCAGGCCTTGGCGATTTTCCGGGAGGAGAACACGCCCTGGGTGTAGGCATAAAGCAGGAGACCGGTCATCATCGCCGGGTGGAACGGCGGAAAACCTTTGTCTTCCACGTAGGAACCGAGGATGGCGCTGAGGTCCAGTTCCTCGACCACGAGGTCCCGCACGAAATGGGCGGGATGCCCCTCGGGAATGAATTCGGTGATCTCGGGTGGCAACAGCCACTTCTGTTTGGGGTCCCAGGGCCGGAATCGCTTGGTCATACTTCTCTTATCGTACACGCTCGGCCCAACATTAGCTTTGGCGCGAGGATTCCCCGGATCTTTCTGGTACGCGCGAAACGCCCCCAAACTGAACGGTCGGCGCGCCTCGCAAGGAACCAAGCCCCCCCTCGGGTCGGGCCCCTTGGGCCCCAGGCCGTACCTGGAGAGCCCGGCCCCACAACCTGTCACCAGCCGCTACGAAGGGCCAGCGTGCGAACACCGTCGAACGTCGGCCTTCGTTGCTTTCCCGTTGGCGCCGGCCTTGCCGGCGACGACGAACGGGGCGACGGTCGGGACCCGGGTGCTTAACTTGGACAGGCTCCTAGAAGGCACTGCAGCATCGCACAACGATGGATTCCTCGTTCTGGATGAATTGTCCCAAGCGATCCCAAAGAAGCCGGACAGGATGCCTACATGCTGGCAAACGGGTGCGCCAAGACCAGGATGAACAAGGATGGCGGAAACCGCATCACGCGCCAATGGAAGCTCATTGTTCTAAGCAGTGGGGAGATTTCCCTTCAGGACAAGGTATCTGAAGATGGTAAGCAACCGAGGGCAAGGGCTGGTCAAGAAGTGCGTTTGGTTGACATACCCTGCCCTGATTCAGGATTGCTCCCGACCCTGCATGGGTTCCCCGGGGGTGGGGAGCTTTCAGAGCACATCAAAGCTCAAGCCAGCGAACACTATGGACACGCCATCCGCATCTACCTGGGCAACCTATCTGAATCATTGATTCGTCGTGGCGAAGTGGTAGGCAAGCTGAAGACCATGGAATCGGATTGGATCACCCAATTCCTGCCCCCGCATGCTGGCGGTCAGGTTCGCCGTGTCGCAAATCGTTTCGCCCTTGTAGCGGTTGCTGGAGAACTGGGCATAAGCATGGGTATCCTACCTTGGCCCGAAGGTGAAGCGATGAGGGCCGCAGGCGTGTGCTTCAATGCATGGCTTAACCAGCGGGGCCACGCAGGCGCTTCAGAGGATGCCCGAGGTGTCGCCGCCGTGGTGGCCTTCCTTGAGCGCAACAGCATGTGTCGATTTGATGAAGATGTAGCCTCCGACCATTTCATCCCCAACCGCGCCGGGACACGGAAGCGATCTAAGGATATTGACGGTTGGGATCATTTCCTGACTACGGATGGATGGGCCGAAGCAACCCAGGGATTCAATGGTGCCAGTGTGGCCCGTGCATGCATAGAAGCCGGAATCTTAGAACCTGGCGCCGGCGGGAAATCTGCCCAGTCGCTAAAGTTCCCAGGCCACGTGAAGGCCCGCTACCACGTGATACGCGCTAGCGGTCTGACAGCGTTTGAAGCGAAGACTGCCTGAACTCCGCCCCACTCCGGGAACCCCCTCCCTGGAACACAGAACACCCTCCCACCCCTGGGGGGGGTGTTCCACATAGAGTGGCACCACTACTGGGTTTCCTTGGGAAGGAACACCGGAACACCTGGAACTCCCAATTTGAAGGCACCTGGAGGAATGATGAGCTGGCTTGATCGGTTCCTGGCAGAGCCCATTGCATCCCGGAGGGGGCAGGAGCGTTTTGATACTGCTCTCCCCTGGGATGCAGCGCTGGAGTCCTTGTGTGCTGGCTTGCCCCTAGAAGGTGCCAAAGCCCTCCGGGAGGAGCGTGCGGGGATCCTGGAATTTGACGCCGGCATGCCTCGGGAGGCTGCAGAGCACCTGGTCGGAATCGTTGCGGAAACCCAAATGGGGGCCGCTTGAGCGATCAATCCTGGGTGGCAGAGATCGCGTTAGATACCCCACCCAGGGTCAGGCTTGAGTTCGGTATAGGTTGGGTGCAATTTACCCACGGGGAAGGGGTGGTTGCTTCAGGCCTTCTTGATGGACAAGTTTACGATGTTCTCCATGGGCAGGTTCATGGCTAGGGGCATGGCCCCCAGTTCACCTGACAGATCGGATCAGTTACGCGTTCTTCGTTTCCTGGCTCGGAACCTTCTCCCCGGCTTTCGGGTTCTTGCCCCCCAGGGCGGCGGCGAGCCAGTCAGCGGTGGCTTGGCTTGCTTCGGCCAGGATGCCGTTGGCGCTCATGCGGGTGTATATGCCGGTAACGCCGGGCAACTTGTGTCCCAGGAGGGTATCAAAGACCTGCGGCGGGTAGTCCAGTTCCGCGCAGGTTGAGTTGAACGTTCTGCGCAGGTCGTGGATCACGCAGTCGGGCACGAACTCCTTGTCTTCAGCCGTCCCAGTCCAGCCTGCCGAGCCCAGCCTTCTCGGTCACTCTTGCCCAAGCGCTCTTGGGACTGGACAGGGGGCCTGTGGTCGGTGCCGTAGTCTCCTTCTTGCCCTTGCCCTTGCCCTGGCCGTCCTTGCCCTCAAGCTTCACCCGACGGAAGAATCCGGGGAAAACATAGCCGGACAGACTGTCTTTGCTTCTGCGGGCCAGGATAGCCTTCAAGTGCGAATTAAGCGGCAGCACCTTGGTCCCAGCCTTTTGGCTGGTCTTGTGGGTCTTGAAAGTCATGGTACCCCGCTCCTGGTCGATGTCCTCCCATCGCAGGTTCAAGGCCTCGGCCTTTCGCAGGCCGCTGAACAGAAGAAAGCGGAGCACATCTCCTATACGCGGATCGAGCTTCTGCGTGGCTTCCAGTTTGGACAGGGCCGAGCCGAAGTCAGCCAATTCCTGGGTGCTCAGGACGCGATCCCTTGGCGATTCCGTTGAATTGGCGAAGAGGGACACTGGGTTGGTGCCCCTTGGCCGCCATCCCTCCCGTTCGGCGAGGTTCATGAGGATGCTTAGCAGCGTCACGACCCGGTTCGCTGTGATGGCATGCCCTTCCGCAACGATCGTTTTGTGGATCCGCTTCACATCACTCAGGCTGAGGTCTGGCACCAGACGGGATTCAATGCCGGGCAGGGCCTTGGCCATTTTCTTGAGCAGGGACTCATAACAGACCTGGGAATGCGTACGCAGGTTCGGCTTTTCATCCTCACGCCAGGCCTCCACCAGGGCCTTGAAGGTCTTCTGGTTGCGCTTTTCTTTGAGGTCGGCCTTAGCGTCTTTCCCGTCCTCATGAAGCTTTCGGAGCCTGCGGGCCTCTTCCCGGGCCTGCTCCACTTGCCAGGAAGGGTAGGTGCCGATGGTTCCCTGGACCTTCGTTTTGTCGGCCCTGGTGAATTGGAAGACGAAGCTCTTGACTCCGGTGGGGGTGACCCTTAGGCCGAAGCCGGGAACCTCCATGTCCCAGATCCGCTGTACGGAAGCAGTTGCCTTCACCCGGTCAGCCAAGCGCTCGGTGATTTTCTGCGCCATATGTCCTCCTGCCGTAGGGTGCTATGACACCCTGGTGACACTCTAGCGCGAATTCCATGCGCGTCCATATATTTCTTATAGTGATTCAAATAAAGGTATTTATGCTATTTATGCTATTGCATTGATCAGGAGTGGATACCCATGGATCAGTTTCCTTCTAACTCTTAATCAGAGGGTCCAGGGTTCGAGTCCCTGAGGAACCACCACTCGATACAAGGGGTTAGCAGTGAGAGCTGCTAACCCCGTTCCATTTCATCCTGCATCCTGCCTGCGTCGCCGCGGAGCCCTGAAATTCGAACCTCGGTTCCGAGATCTGCCAGGTTGCCTGGCAGTGGCGTCAGATTCCAGCGGTGGATCCTGTGAGGGGGGCGCGCGTCGCGGATGACCGGTCGGTACGCCCGGATGGACACATGAGAGGGCACTGGACACGGATTCGGCGAAAGGGCTGTTGTTTTCTTTGGTATCACTTATACTGATACAAACCGGGGCTCGTTGAGGTTCCTCATGAAATCAACTGCAATTATTCCATTATTTGACAAATTCCTGGTCAAGCAGAACCTCAGCCTGGAGGCGGTCCTGGTCGGTGGGGCCGCCCTGGCCCTGCTTGGAATCATTGCAAGGGAGACCAGGGATTGGGACATTATCGAGCCGGACCTTCCACTGCCCCTTCTGGAAGCGGCAAAGGTGTTCGCGACTGAGTTGTCGGGCACAGGCGTGGTTCTTCACGAAGATTGGCTGAACAACGGGCCATCCCAGCTCGGTCCCCTCCTTCCGGAGGGCTGGCGGACGCGCCTGCAGGCTGTCTACTTGGGGAGGGCCATTCGACTGTGGGCCCCAGGCCGCAGCGATTTCCTTTTGACCAAACTCCGACAGGATGCCAATCCGGAATGGCCTGCGCACGTGCAGGCGACCCTGGAGGACCTGGGGAAGAGGTGCGGCCATGGCTTATAAGCGCAACCGGGGTTCCCTCGTGCCTCTTACGGCCGAAAACCTCACCTCCGCCATGGTGGGGATCGGAATGAATTTCGCCGCCCGGGCGGCTTCCCATCCAAATATCGAGGACACGATCCTGGCGGCCTCCGCCGTCGGGATGGACCAGGAGGATTTCCGGGTCCTGTCGGTGCTGATGACATGGCTGGATGTTCATTCGGCCCGCATCAACGTTGACCGGCTGACCCACCTGGTTCTGGGGCATCCAGACGTCAAGGTGAGGCTGTTCTGGAGCAGTGTGGCCGTGTGGCTCGTCAAGGACCGGAGGTTCGCGCGCCTTGCGAGAGCGTACCAGGGGCCCACTGTTGACCTCCTGGGAGTCGGCACGGCCTTCCACATCCACCGTTCCGGGGAGGACCCGAGGTTCAAAGGAGGGCCGCTCCGGGTTCCTGCCGGAATCCTGCGTGATCGTCCCTCCGACGTGCTCACCCCGGTGCAACTGGCGCGCTTGCATTCGGCATACCGCCGGCGCATCCTGCTTGGGCCCACCTATCGTGCGGATATGTGGGCGGAACTGGACGGAGATTCGACCCTGTCGGCGTCGGAACTCGCGCGGCGGACCTGCGGATCCTTTGCGACGGCGTGGCACGTCCGACAGGACTGGCAGGTTCTGGCGGGGGCGGCAGCCGTTTAGGTGGCGTGTACGCCGGGTGTACAGCGACCCATTGTGTTCGCGCTAACCCGCACTACAGGTGTGTTTGCGGCCACGGGGAGAACGACTCTTCATCAGAGGGTCCAGGGTCCGAGTCCCTGAGGAACCACCACTCGATGCAATACATAGGGACACCCGCAACAGTAAAAGCCTGGACTTTACCACGATGGCCGTCGCCTGCTTTCAGGGGGCACCCGGACCCGGACAATCTTCAGACTTGGCGGTCTTTTGCATATTCAAAGATGGGACTCCGATCCAAATCGCGACCCGTTTATAATCTTTTCAACCTATCGCGCCATCAACTGGTTGCGGTTGGAACTTTTTTGCCTGAGGAAAATGTCAACCTGTAGATACCGATTGCGGAACAGTTATCGCATAGTAGAGGCATTCGGCGTACGGGTCTGCCCGTACAAGGGGAAAATGAATTAAAAATCGAGAAAACAATGAGCGAGCGAATAAAACCCCAGGTTTTGATCGTGGAAGACCATCCAGTGGTGCGGATGGGGTTACGCCATATGGTGGAGAAGGAAGGCCTGGAAGTCTGCGCTGAGGTGGGCTCCATCGCTGCCGCCCTACGCGACACCACCCTGGCCATGGCCGACCTGGTTATGATCGACCTTTCCCTGGGCGGCGAGGATGGTCTGGACCTGGTAAGGCGCCTGACCCGGGAGATGCCACGTCTTCCCCTGCTGGTCTATTCGATGTTCGAGGATGCCGCGCACATCGACCACGCCCTGCGGGCTGGAGCGATGGGTTACCTGACCAAGAGCGAAACCTACGAAGTGATCACCAGCGCCATCCGCTCGTGCCTCGCGGGCACCCGCTACCTCAGTCCAATCGCCGAACGGAACTGGATCCAAGCGGCAGAGGCCAGGAAGTGTTTTGATAGGCTCAGCGCTCATGAACAGCAGGTATACAGCCTGCTCAGCCACGGGTTTTCTGCCTCCGGCATCGCTGAGGAGATGGAGGTGAGCCCGCGCACCGTGGAGAGCTACTTCGCCCGCATCCAGATCAAGCTGGGCCTGGCAGGGATGAAGGAGTTGCGTCAGTGGGTGATCGCGAACCCGTTATGATAAAGGTGCAGCCGCAACTGCGATTTTTCAGGTGAAGAGCGCGATCATATGGTAGAGGGACTTGGCCATTCACTATTTCCCCGCAAATGTTCCGCCAGCTTTCGGTCCTCTCCATTCAAATGTTCCTTTAGCCAAGCTCCGAGAAAAACCAGGACGGCCTCTGGGGTAGGCGGGTGATCCTTCAGGTAAGCCTGAATCAGCGAATCCACCTGATTCCCCATGGCAACATGGGTTTCCATGTGCCGGGCGAGGCCTCCGTATCCCGACTTTCGCATGAGACTTTCTTCGTCCCTGAAGTGGGTCTCAACATATTCCCCCATAAGCATGAGTGTGCGCTCTGTCTCCCCATCCCCCTTGCCCGCCGTGACAGCTGAGTTCAGCCGCTCTAATTGCTGAAACAATTGCTTATGCTGGCTGTCAACGATTGCATCCCCGGTTTCCCAGGTAGCATTCCATCCCATAATGGGCATCGCCATCTCCTTATTGGGCAACCAGACTGTTGCGATTGTTTCTATGATCCACTGGAGGGGTTAGAAGAGTGGCAAGCGTTCCCCCATCGCCGGGATAGGCTATGACATCTACAATGTGCTTGGCGTATTGGTCTTCGCTGTTATCGGCACGGGTGCCTTTCGCCACTGCCGATGCGCTCGGCCTTGAGGGTGTTGATCTTCTCGACGACCAGATCCATGTTGATAGGCTTTATGAGGTATCCGTCCGGGTCATGGCGCAGACTCCCGATCATCTGGTCAAGGTCGTCCTTGGCGGTGTTGATGATGACTTGGCACCGATCGGTCTGGCCGTGGATGCCGCGGCGGAACTCCTCTTCGCGGATCTCTTGGAGCACGGAGTCGCCGCTGAGGTCCGGGAGCGCCAGGTCCAGGGTTGCCAGGTCGAATGGATCCCCCTCGTCCAGACCCGCACAGAAAGCGGCCAAAGCCTCCCGCCCTGTCGTGCAATGCACCGCATCACCATGCTGCCCCAAAATGTGTTGCATCAGCGTGCCGGTAATCGGATCGTCCTCGATGACCAGGAAGCGCAACCGCTCCTTGCTGGTCTTGGTGGGCGCCCGGAGCACGATGAGCGGATCAAACATCACCTCCGACAATTCCTCTGCATGCCGGGGCGAGGCGAACAGGAACTTCACCACCTGTTCTTCCGGCCCCTGGCTGTAGCTTTCCCACGAAGGGCTGATTGCGATCAGCCTGCCCAATTCCCTGATGTCATCCATGATAGGCAGGGATAGGAAGGTTTCCTCGGTCAAGCCCTGCCTGAAAAGCTTTTCGACCCGGTATACGCCAAGTCCGATAGACGCGGCGAGATGACAAGCAGCGACCTCCTGCGGGGCCAAAGTCATCCCCCAGGGCTCCTGGGGGTGCGGCAACGATCCTTCTGCTCTTTCCCGTTGCGACTCCGGCGAGATGAAACCGCCACCTGGCTCCATGCCAGGCTCAAGCGTTCCTGATCGGATAGCGAGCCGCACCAGGTCGATCACCTGGGTCACGTGGTCATAACATCCGGTTGTCCATGGCATCCGGCCCCGGCGGACCTGGTCCATGACGTCCTCAAGCGCGTGCACATGGCTGGCGACTGTGGCAAGGCCAGCCTGGGCGGCGCTGCTCTTCAAATTGTGGACATTCCGGAACAAGATATGGACGAGGGAGACGTCGCCAGTTCGGTCGATATGGAGGACATCCCTCTCCAGGTGCTCGAGCAGGTCCTCGAAATGGCCAGTATTGAGCATCATGCTCCCAGCTTGGCGAACAACTCCTCCATCTTCGGAGCGCTGAACGGCTTGATCATGTAATGGAAGGCTCCGAGCGAGCTTGCCTTCCGCTTCATGTCTTCGGTGTCCAAAGTTGATAGCAGGATCACAGGGGTGGCCCGGTAAGCGGGCAGGCGCTTGATAGCCCTGAGCAGCTCGATGCCATTCATATTTGGCATTTCGATATCGCTGAAAACGAGCTTGAAGGATTCCTGCTTGGCCGCCGCCAGACCCAACACCCCGTCCGTGGCCACGGTCACTTCATAACCCTTGGTGGTCAGGAACATCCTCAGGAAATTGCTGTGATACCAATTTGACGTCAAACATAGAGTAATGTATCCTCTCTCTCAGGAGGGGATTCATGAGGACGCCATCTGAACTAACACCTTGGTTCACGACGGACCAACTCATGGAGTGGGTCAAGGAGGCACCAGACAAGACGGCCTACCAGCGGCGTCTAGCCGTCTGGCTCACGCACTCCGGGAAGTTACCGGCCCATAGCATCGCGGAACTGCTCCTGGTCTCGACCCAGTCGATCTGGAAATGGATTGGTGAGTACAACACCCTCGGGCCAGCCGGCCTGGACCGGCAGGGGCGTGGAGGGAGACGCTGGGGGTTGATGACGCCTGATGAGGAACGGGAATTCCTGAGCCAACAGTTGGCTCGCGCCGAGGGTGGGGACATTCTCACAGCCAAACACCTGCACCCGGCCCTCTGCCAGCGTCTTGGTCAGGAGGTATCCCTGGACTATGTCTACAAACTTCTCCACCGCCACGAGTGGCGAAAGCTGGCGCCTCGTCCCCGCCATGTGAAGCAGAACCCCGCCGCTGCTGCGGCCTTTAAAAAAAACTCCCAGAAAAGCTCCAAACCATAGTTGCTGGCCTTCCAAAAGGAACGCCACTGCGGCTTCTGTTCCAGGATGAAGGACGCTTCGGCCGAATCAGCGATGGCCGCAGTTGCTGGGCACCCATGCCTTTGCGTCCATCGGTTGGCAGTCAGGTCGTCCGAGAATACGTATACGCCTACGTGGCCGTTTGCCCCCAGGACGGTCAGATGACGTCCATGATCCTGCCGTGGGTGGACGCCAAGCTGATGTCGATCTTCTTGGCCCATTCGTCAGCACAGTTCCCCAATGACCACTGCGTCATGCTGCTCGATGGCGCCGGATGGCACAAAGCCAACGACCTCGTTGTCCCAGCGAACATGACCCTGCTGTCGCTTCCACCCTACAGCCCGGAACTGAACCCAGCTGAGCATGTCTGGGAATATATCCGCGAGAACGACATCCGGAACCAGGTGCTCCCTGACCTGGACAGGGTGATGGACCTCGTGGAAACAAGCCTCCGCCGTCTCCACGAATCCCCAGAGATTCTCCGTTCCATGGTGGCGTTCCCTTGGATTACTGAATCGGCGGCCTGAATACTCTACGTTTGACGGCAAATTGGTATGAAACGCTGTATCGTCCACCACCAGGACCTTGACTCTCTCACCCATAAGCCGTCCTTTCGAAAACCGCCGAATTTGAGTTTCGCATCCTGACCAAGGTCTGTCTGTCGGGGGAAAACCCGTACAGGGGAAAGCAGATTGGCCAAATTTCACCTGTCCCCCCAAATTCAATTGGACCTTTTTCTTGCCTCCTCGCTGAAGCGTGTGGGCAACTGCCGCTGCATCGCCGCCCGGAGTGGGGCGGCGATCTGGAACCAGCGATGATGGCTCGGCCGGGAACACCCTTGGGACGGATGTGCCCGAGGTCACAAACAATGAGCTTGAGAATCAATATCAAAATCGATATATTGAAGATAACGAGGTCGATTCATGATCCTTTGTGTCTGCACGGGCATCACCGATGGAAAGCTGCGCTGGGCCGTGGAAACGGGCGGCGCGAAGGATGCCGAGGAGGCATTCCAGGTCCTGGGGCTTCGTCCCGGCTGCCGGCGGTGCCAGGCTTCCATGGAGGCAGCGGTCGAAAAAATGTATGCGGGCGAGGAAATGACTCCTGAAGGGGAAGGGCAGACCGCATGGACTTGCCGCGGGGGCTGTGTTCCCGCCTGGGGAATGCCCCGCACGGCCTTTGCGGGCTGAATTCCAAGGTTGATCTGGACACTTCCCGGGGACTATCCTGGGGGCCCATCTCCAAAGGAGTCAACCGTGCTCGGCGACGCGACCATGCTCCAATTCCTCAACCGGATCCTCCGCAACGAACTCACGGCCATCAGCCAGTATTTCCTTCACGGCCGGATGCTGCGGAACTGGGGCCTCAAGGAACTTGGCGAGAAGGAATACCACGAATCGATCGACGAGATGAAACACGCCGACATGCTGGTGGAGCGGATCCTTTTCCTCGAGGGCCTGCCTGCCATGCAGGAGCTGAATAAACTGCGGATCGGCGAAAACCCTGAGGAGATGCTGGTGGCGGACCTGGCGGTCGAAACGGACGCCATGAAGGATCTCCGCGAGGCCATCGTCTACGCCGAGTCCATCCAGGACTTCGTGAGCCGCGGATTGCTCAAGGACATCCTGGACAGCGAAGAAGGCCATGTGGACTGGCTCGAAACGGAACTGGGGCTGGTCGGGCGCATGGGCCTTCAGAACTACGTCCAGCGGGCCGCTGGCGGCGTTTCCTGACCCCCGGTCGGTGCGCCGGGCGGGCGGGTCCTGGCAGTGCCGATGACGGAAAATCTCCCGGCGCCATCCGGGCCTGTCAGTCATACGCGATCACGGTCACCCAGTCGCCATCCACGGGGCAAAGCTTCCGTTCCCATGAACGGCGTTGATCACTTGGAAAAGCTCATTAACCCTGAATGGTTTGGGAAGGAACGCGTCAGCCATCGTCCCGGCGGGGGCCCGGTCGTTCCCACTGATCAGCACGACCTTGGTCGTTGGATTGATTTCTTTTATTTTTTGGGTCGCCTCGATTCCATCCATCCGGGGCATGCGAATATCCATGACCACGATGCAGAATGGTTCGTTCTGAGCCTGGAATTGTTCCAGGGCATCCACCCCGTCCACGGCCTTGGCGACCTCGAACCCCATCTCCGCGACGACCATGGCCACCATGTCTCTCATGATTTCTTCATCATCAACGACCAGAATCTTTTCCATTTTCGACTCCGGGTTCCAGGATCTGTTAAATCGCTACCATCGGGCAGGGCATTGAACCCCATTCGATGTCATACAATATCGGTCAATAATTTTTAAAATCCATGAAAATACTAAATTATTATTAGTATTTATATCAACAAGGGGATACCTATTTCCTGCTGCCCCTTGCTGTGGCGAGCGGCATCCCAGCCAACCTAACCCGTGCCAACCCTCAATTCGGCCAGCTTCTTGCGGATTTCTTCCAAGGTGAAGGGCTTTGAAATGACCCCCACCTTTTCCTGGTTGAACCCATCCCGTCCTTCCAGATCGGGCACGCCGGAGGAAATTATTATTGGTATATCCCTGTGGCTGGATCGGATCAGCGCCGTGGTCTGGGTGCCATCCAGGCCGGGCATGTTGTAGTCCAGAATGATCAGGTCCGGAATGTCACCGGAATCGAGGCTCTCCAGCGCTTCAAGGCCTGAAGCGACGGTTTTCACATGACCCGCCCCAGCCATCGTCAACATCCGCGCCAGCATGGTTCTTACCTCTTCCTCGTCATCCACCACAAGAACCTTTGAAAACCCAAGAGCCCGCTCGGGCGGGAGGCTGGTTGGTTCCCCGGTCAGGGCAGAGTGCCGTGGGACCCGAACCTTCACCTGGGTGCCCTGGCCCCGCCTGCTGGCAATTTCCATGGTCCCCCCATGAGCCTTGATGACGCCATGAGTGATGCTCAATCCCAGGCCAGTGCCCTTGTCCACGGCTTTGGTGGTGAAGAACGGCTCTGTCACCCGTGCCAGGATCTCAGGGGCCATGCCTTCGCCGGTATCTTCGACCGAAACTTCAACCATGTCCCCCGGCAGGATGACCGTCCTCAGGGTAAGCGTGCCGCCATGCGGCATGGCATCCAGGCTGTTGAGGCAAAGGTTCATGAGGGCCGAACTGAAACTGCCCGGATCACCAAGGATCCAGGCAGGTTCCTCCAACAAAACCTCGACGATCGAAATGTTCTTCCTGGCTGTGTTCCCCAACAGCAGTCGCAGCTCGCCGATGAATGCCCCCATTTCGATAGGGACCTGATTCGGTACGGAGGGTCGTGCGAAATGGGTCAGTGATCGCACCAGGCCCCTCCCCCGTTGGCAGGCCGTGTCGATGATCCGGAGCGCTTCCAGCTGGGAGGGATCCTTCGCCAAGTGCTCCTGCATCGACGCGGTGCCCATGATGATGGCCAGGATGTTGTTGAAATTGTGGGCGACCCCGGCCACCAGGACCCCCAGGGCCTCAAGTCGCTGGGCCTGGACCATCCGCTCCTCAACCTTGCGTCGATCCTCCTCCTCCCGAAGACGGTCCGTCAGATCGAAGAACGTGGTCAGAACCTGGTCCTGCTGCAGGAGGCCGGAAACCTCCACCGAGCGCACGGTTCCGTCCTTGCAGGTGATCTGCCGCCTGCCGCTGAGCATGACTGAAGGATGTCCCTCCGCAGCCTGGGCGGAGATGCCCTCCCAGTAGTCTGCGGATTCCCGGAAAATAGCCGGGTCCGGGTAGGCCCGGCGCCACCATTCCAGGATGGTGGGGATTTCGGCCAGATCGTAACCAAAGGTCTCCTGGAACCGCCGGTTGACCGCCAGGGTAGGCCCGCTCTTGTGGAACAACGCATAGGGCACCGGGGCGGTATCGAACAGGCGGCGGAACCGTTCTTCACTTTCCCTCAAGGCCAGTTCGGCCTGGTTGCGTTCGGTGACGTCCATGAGCACGCACTGGAGGGCGAAGCCATTGGCATCCTCAAAGGGGGCCGAGGAGACCTCCATGATGCGCACGCTGCCGTCCAACCGAATGATGGTCTCCTCGGACCGCTGGACGATGTGGCCGCCCATCCCCGCCCTGAGCCGCGCCCGGACCTTTTCGTGGGAATCCGGATGCCAGATGTCGAAGATGCTCCTTCCCTCCAGTTGGTCCAGGCCATTGGCTCCCATCAATCGGCAGGCTTCGGGGTTGGCCAGTTCAATGCGGTCGCTGCGGTTGACCCAGACAGCAATGGGGGAGAGTTCCGTCAGCTTCCGGAAGCGCAGTTCGCTCTGGGCCAGATTGACCTCGGCTTTGCGCTTTTCGGTGACATCGTTGAACACCAGCACCGTCCCTACGATCTTCCCATCGGCATCGCGGATCGGTGCCGCACTGTCCTGGATAGGCGTAACCCGGCCGGAAGTGTGGACAAGGGCGGTGTGGTTGACCAACCCCAGCACGATGCCTTCGCGCAGGACACGCCACACGGGATTGTCGGCCGGCTTGCCGGTTTCCTCGTTGATGATTTGGAAGACTCGTTCCAGCGGCTGGCCGATCGCTTCATTGGCGCTCCAGCCGGTCAACTGCTCGGCGACCGGGTTCAGGATGGTCACCCGGCCATCCAGGTCGGTGGTGATCAGGCCGTCGCCGATGCTGTGCAGGGTCACCTGAAGCCACTGCCGGTGGCGCTCTGCTTCCCTTTCCAAATCGTCGCGCACATTCAGGTTCCGCAGCACCAGCTGCAGAAGGACCAGGGTGCCCGCCACGCCCAGGATGACGGCCAGGAGCCCGGCGCCGACGGCGGTCCAGACCGTGGTCCAGAAATGGTCGGTCCGCGCCCTGAGCAGGGTCTGTTCTTCCTGGTCCATGGCGGCCATCTGGTCGTGGATGATGTCCATGTCCGCCCTGGCCTGGCCAAGCAGGGCTGTCCAACGCCCGGACGACGGATCCTGCTCCTTCAATTTCACCATTTCGGCCATGAGATCGAACTTGGCGTGGACCTCCTGTTCCAGACCGTCAAGGCGCAGTTCCTGGCGTGGGTTGTCTTCGACCAGAGCCCGCAGGCGCTTGAGGTCGTCCGAAATCCTGGCCAATCCATCCACGTAAGGTCCCAGGAAACGGCGGTCACCGGACAGCAGATAGCCCTGCTCGCCGACTTCGGCATCCGCCAGTTGGGACAGGGTTGCCTGAAGGGTCTGGAGCACCTCGCGGGTGTGGATCACCCGGCTGGCGTCAAGCCGCATCTGGACCAGGTTGAGCAGGATGAACATCCCCGTGCAGAGGATCACTCCGAACACGATCCAGAAGCTGGCTTTCAAACCCTGCCTGGAGATCTCCATCCTGCACGTCCAAAGCGGTGCGCGGTTGCCGGAACCATCGGGAACATGGTTCCGAATGTATAAAGCTTTTTGGTCAAAATCCCAACGAAATAGCTTGATAAATCTGAAACTTTCCAATTTTTTACACCTGTCCCCGCCATGCCCAGGAGGCGATCGCGCGGATCGGTTCCGGAGGCTCCATGGAAGTTCGGTGCGATCGTCGCCGCCGGCGGGTACGCCTTTACAAGCGCGGGTTGAGGGGCGAAATTGGTCTCCTGGGGAACCGGGAGGTAGGCCTATGCGCGTTTTTGTTACGGGTGCGGCCGGATTCATCGGCTCCGCGGTGGTCAGGGAACTGGTCGCGGCGGGCCACCAGGTGGTGGGACTGTGCCGCTCGGACGCGACGGCGCCGGGTCTGGCGGCCGCGGGCGCCGAGGTCCATCGCGGGTCGCTGGAGGACCTGGACAGCCTCAAGGCAGGTGCCGACCGATCGGACGGCATCATCCACCTGGCCTTCAACCACGACTTCTCCAAATTCGCGGCGAACTGCGAAGACGATCGCCGGGTGATCAAGGCGCTCGGATCGTTCCTTGCCGGCTCGGGCCGGCCGCTGGTCGTGACCTCCGGGACCGCGATCGCGAATACCGCGCCCGGTCAGCTGGCCAGGGAAGACGGTGCGACCATCGGCTCCGACCTGATCCCCCGCGCCGCTTCGGAAGAGGCTGCCGCCGCCGTCGCCGCGGACGGGGTCAAGGTGTCGGTCGTGCGGCTCCCGCAAGTCCACGACCCGGTCAAGCAGGGGCTCGTCACGCCGGCGATCGCGATGTTTCGCGAAAAGGGCGTGTGCGCCTATGTCGGCGACGGACACAACCGCTGGCCGGCGGCGCACGTCCTCGACGTGGCCCGCCTCTACCGGCTGGCGATCGAAAGGGCCGAGCCGAACGCCAGGTATCACGCGGTCGCGGAGGAAGGCGTGGCGATGCGCGACATTGCGCAAACCCTGGGCCGGCGCCTGAACCTGCCGGTGCGATCCATCGCCCCGGAAGAAGCCCAGGCCTTCTTCGGCTGGCTCGCCCTGTTCGCCGGGCACGACATGCCCGCCTCCAGCGAGTGGACGCGCAGAAGGCTGGGATGGGAGCCGGCCGGGCCTGGATTGCTCGCGGACCTCGAAAGGCTGCACGTCTAGCATGATTGCGGCGTCCGTTGTCCCGGGCGTCGCGCCTGACGGTCGGCTTCGGGTTCCGTGCGGGTGCGCCGACCCACTGGTGCGTGAGAGCCTTGCCGCATGCTCGTCGGCTTCGCCTCCTGCGCGTGCGGCAAGGTCTCACGCTGTCCTTCCCCGCCTGGGTTTGGGGTTCCTTCGGTTGGCGGCATGGGGGCGAGGAGGCTGCTCACTGGAATGCCCAGGGTCCCGGGGTGGTTGCTTTGAATTTTGTTCAGTGAAACGAAGACGAATCGACTCGGCCCTGGGGGGAAGGGGCAGCGTGGCCGCTTGCATCGCCCGCAGCGCAGCGAGGACGTTGCAAGCGGACCACGCAACAGTGGGTCGGCGCAAAGAACCGGAACCCGAAGCCGACCGCAAGGCGCGACGGGCGGAACACGGACGCCGCAGTGAATCCAGCTACCGCGCGGGGACGAAGAGCTTGCCGACGATGGCCTGCGCCGCCGGGGTGAGCATGAAATCCAGGAAGGCCTTGGCGGCGCCGCCGGGGAGGTCCCGGGTCACGAGGATCAGCGGGCGCTTGAGCGGGTAGGTTCCGCCCTGGACCGCGGCAAGGGTCGGCGCCGCGCTGTCGATCGCCAGGGCGGCGACGCCCGGCACGGCGAAGGACATGGAAGCGGCGGTGATGCCGCCGGGATCCTGGGCCACCTCCCGGATGCAATCGGTGGCGTCGTCCAGTTCCCTGACCGGGCCGTAGGGCTCATTGCCGAGCACCATGGACTGGAATGCCTTGACCGTCGCGCGGCCGCCGGAAAGCCGTTCGCTGTACACCGTGATGGGCCGGTCCGGCCCCTTGAACAAACTCCAGTTCTGCGCGCGGCCGCTGAAGATCTCCTTCAGCTGGGCGCGGGTGAGGGCCTTGACGGGAAGGGCCCCGTGCACGAAGACGCCCATGACGTCGTAGCCGATCACGACCTGGCCGGCGACCTGGGCCTTCTCCTGCGCGGTCAGTTCGCGGGCGACCCCGCCGAAGGTGGCCCGGCCCTCCACCGCGGCCCTGAAGCCCGCGTCGGCGCCGGCGCCGCCGATGGCGCCGAAGGAGAGGCCGGTCCGGGCCGCGAACAGCCGGGCCGCTTCCGGGATGATGTGGGTCCCGATGGTGGTGGCGCCTTCGTAGGTGAGCGCCTGCGCGTGGGTTTCCGGAGTGTGCATGGGGGTTCCTTGAGCCGGGAGGTCAGCCTGCCGCCGGGGACGGCGCGGGGGTGCCCGCGGGCGGCGTGTCCCCTTCGTCCTTGAAGGGCCGCTCGGGATGCATCGTGAACGTGAGGGCCGCGCCGACGAGGATGATGCCGAGCGAAACGACGAACGGCAGCATCCAGCTGCCGGTCTTCTGGATGAGGTAGCCGCCGATCACCGGCGAAACGATCGCCGCCGAGGCCGAGCCGATGTTCATCAGGGCGCTGGCGGTGCCCGAGAACTTGGGGGCGATGTCCATCGGGATGGCCCACATGGGGCCGATGGTCATCTCCGCGAAGAAGAAGCCTGCGCTCAGGGAGAGCGCGACGATGTTGACGTTCCGGGTCAGCAGGATGGGGACGAGCGCCGCGCCGCTGAGGGTCATCATCACGGCGACCATGGTGCACCGGGCGAACCTGAGGTCGTGGGTCCTGGCATACAGCCTGTCGCTGACGAACCCGCCCAGGATGTCCCCGACCACGCCCGAAATGAAGACGCCCGACGCGAACAGGGCCGAGGTCTTCAGGTCGAGGTGGAACTGCCCCTTGAAGAAGGAAGGGATCCAGCCGAGGAAGAGCCAGAGCATCCATCCGTAGCAGAAATACACCACCGTCACCGGCGCCATGCGCGGGACCAGGCGTCTCCAGGGCACCTTCACCGGGGCCGACTTCTTCTCGACGTAGGGCGGCAGCATCATGAGCTCCCCGGCGGTCATGGCCGGGTGGCCCTTCGGGTCATCCCGGTAGTAGAAGCCCCAGACCAGGGCCCAGAGGATGCCGACGAGGCCGACGATGAGGAAGGAGGCGCGCCAGGAGATGGAGACGATGATGAGGGCGACCAGCCATGGCGCCAGGGAGTTGCCCAGGCGGGAAAAGGCGTGGGTGAGGCCCTGGGCGAAGCCGCGCTTGCCCTTCGGGGTCCAGTAGGACATCGCCCGGGTGGCGGTCGGGAAGGTCGCGCCCTCGCCGAACCCGAGGATGACCCGGGCCGCGAGGAGGCTGACCATGCCGTGCACGAGCCCGGTCGCGAAGGTCGCGCCGGACCAGATGAGACCGCACAGGAGCAGCGACTTGCGCGGTCCGACCTTGTCGGCGATCCATCCGCCGAAGACCTGGAACAGCAGGTAGGGATAGGCGAAGGCCGAGAAGACCAGCCCCATCTGCACCTTGCTCAGGGGGATCTCCCGGATGAATTCGTTCGACGCGATGGCGGTGCTGATGTTCACGCGGTCGAGGTAGGTGAGCAGGTACATCAGGCAGAGCAGCCCGAGGACGATGTTCGTGGCTTTGAAGATGCGGGGCCGCATGGGCGAACCTTCCTTGGTTGGCGCTGATTGGATCCGGGAGAAATGGGTTCGATCTGTCGATGGGCTTAGGATGTAATCATATACGTACGAGCGGATGCAATTCAGCACAACCCGTAGGAGAGCCCCATGAGCCATCGCCCCGGCCGTCATTTCCTGCAGATCCCCGGTCCCACCAACGTGCCGGACCGCATCCTGCGCGCCATGGACCGGCCCGTCATCGACCATCGCAGCGCCGAGTTCGCCGGCCTCGGGAAGGAAGTGCTGGAGGGCTGCCGCGCCATCTTCCAGACGACGGACCCGGTGATCGTCTACCCCGGCTCCGGCACGGGGGCCTGGGAGGCGGCCATCGTCAACGTCCTTTCGCCCGGGGACAAGGTCCTGGCCTTCGAGACGGGGCAGTTCGCCACGCTGTGGCAGGCCATGGCCCGCCGCTGGGGCGTGGAGGTGGAGTTCGTCGCCGGCGACTGGCGTCACGGGGTCGACCCGGAACGGCTCGAAGCCCGGCTGGCCGAGGATCGCGAACACGCGATCCGCGCGGTGATGGTCGTCCACAACGAGACCTCGACCGGCGTCACCAGCCGCATCCCGGAGATCCGCAAGGCCATGGACGCCGCGGGCCATCCCGCCCTGCTGATGGTCGACACCGTCTCTTCCCTGGGCTGCACCGACTACCGGCACGGAGAGTGGGGGGTCGACGTCACGGTCTCGGGCTCCCAGAAGGGGCTGATGCTGCCGCCCGGCCTCGGGTTCAACGCCGTTTCCGCCAAGGCGCTCGCGGCGGGCAGGTCCTGCCGCACCCCGAAATCCTACTGGGACTGGGAGGAGATGCTGAAGGCCAACGCCGGCGGGTTCTTCCCCTACACCCCGGCGACCAACCTGCTGTACGGCCTGCGCGAAGCCATCGCCATGCTGCGGGAGGAAGGCCTGCAGGCGGTGTTCACCCGGCACCGCCGGCACGGCGAGGCGACCCGGGCCGCCGTGCGCGCCTGGGGCCTGGAGATCCTCGCGCTGGACCCGCGCGAATACTCCAGTTCCCTGACGGCGGTGGTCATGCCCCAGGGGCACGACGCCGACCATTTCCGCAAGGTCGCGCTGGAGAAGTACGACATCTCGTTCGGCTCGGGGCTGGGCAAGGTGAAGGGGACCATCTTCCGCATCGGCCACCTGGGAGATTTCAACGACCTCATGCTGATGGGGACCCTCGCGGGCGCGGAGATGGGGCTCCGGGCGGCCGGCGTGCCGCACAAGACCGGTGGTGTCCAGGCGGCCATGGACGCTTTGGTCAACGCCTGATCCGGCGGGATGGCCGCGCCGGCTCGCGCGCTCGCAACATTTGGCAAACGGAAGGGGTGACCGGGAATAAAACAATCTGTCAGACTGGCAGCACCGGCTTTGAATGGTCCTCGGCCATGACGGAGAACGTCGGTTACGGTTGAAGCCACGACTTGATCACATGAGGAGAAAACCATGGACCCCCTGCCCGTCCATTTCCGCCTCGAAGTCTACGCAAAGTCCTTTGCGAACGACCCGGTCATGACTTTCGAATCCACCTCTCCCCTGCCGTCGATGGCGGTGGGGGACCTGTTCGACGGCCGGAGCTTCCACCCCGGGCAGGCTCCGCCCCTTGGCGGCGAGATCTACCGGATCCGGGAAATCTGCCACCTGGTATGGGTCGTGGAAAAATCGCACGTGGCCTATACGGCCATGATCTGCCTGGAGGATTTCGGCACCACCGGCGGCCACGGCAGCCACGAGGTGCATCCGGCCTGAAGGCGCCGGAAAGCTGAACCGGGATGCAACCGGGGCCGAACGACGGGTCCTCTTGCCCATCCGCTCGCCCAGACCCGGTGTTCAAGATAAAAAGGCAAGGTCAGGGAGAGGTGCATTTTTTTCTTCCTGGAAAAATAAATGACACGGCCTATATTTTCTTCGTTATTTCACTTCAAGGCTGAATCCAGAGCTGTTCCCCAAGTCGTGTTGCTGGTTGCAAGGTTCAGGCACGCTCGCTTGCCGGCACGTCGAAAAATCCGGATTGCATGGCTGTTGCGCCCATCGGCCGTGGTGGCTGGCGGGCGTTTCGTCGCCCGGAGGCCTTTTCGCCTCCCGGCCCACTCAACCGGCTGCGTCAGCCGCAGCCCAGATCGAGGGGGATGGCATGAGTTCCATGGCAAAACTCCTGACCGCGGTTTCCGCGATCGCCCTGGTGACTGCCTGCGGCGGCGGCGGGGGCGGCGGCGGCACCACGACTCCCGCCGCTCCGACCCTGAGCGCCGACCAGTCGGTCTTCGAGGGCTTCTCGCTGGCTCCCGCCTCCTCCAACGAATGCTATTACGTCCTGCCCTACACGGGCGCCGCGGTGTCAGGCACCGACTACCTCGACTACAACACCGCCCAACTGACGGCCTCACCGTCCACAGGCGCCCAGCAGGTCACCAGCTCGGCCCTTGCCGACATCGCCACCGTCCCCATCCCCTCCGGCTACGTTCCGGACCGCTACCTGGTCAACGGCACCATCTACCTGAGCTCAGGGCCCTCCTGGATCAGGCGCTTCAGCTATCCTTCCGGAGCGGTGGCCGGGATCACCGGCGGCGTCCAGGTCCAGCTGATGGACGTGAGCGGATCCACCACCCTCGCCACCTACGTCAATTCCGGCTATTCCATGGTGTCCCTGACCGGGGCGGTGAACGCGGCCCCTTCGGATTTCGTCAATTATTTCAGCCCGCTGTTCTACAACGCGGCCCCGCTGGTGAATCCGGCCGCCACCTGGACTGCGGGGGCGGCCTACGAGAAATTCACGTCCACTTTCGTGAACGACACCTATTTCGTCTTCGATTTCGCGACCGCCCAGACCGCCAGCCTCACGCCCCTGCCCGCCGCGGACAACACCACCCTGGCCGCCGCCATCACCGCGACCGCGGGCATCCACGTCAGTTCCGACAACCTCACCTACACCCTGGCCAACGGCAGCATCGCCACCATCAATGGCGTGCCCACCTACACGGCGAGCGTCCAGCGCCCCAACGGTCCGACCCTCTACCGGACCACGCCGGCCTACGTCACCTTCTACCAGCTCACGATCGGCGGGGTGACCAGCGTCTACCTCGGCGAAGTCATCAAGGCCGGCACCCTCTCGGGAGGCAACCCCTACGCTCCGGGCGCGGGGCTCGACAGCCCAGCCCAATTGAACTACACGATGCAGTGACCAGCTCCGCCTGAACAGCACGGCCGTGACCAGCCTCAAGAGCGCCGTGACCTTCTGAACGTCCGGTCCGCGGAAAAGTGAAGGGGGCCGGCGCTCTGCCGGCCCCCTTTTCTGCCATGACGGTGGCGTCCGTTGTTCCGCCCGTCGTGCCCTGCGGTTGGCTTAGGGTTCCGTGCGGGTGCGCCGACCCACTGGTGCGTGAGAGCCTTGCCGCATGCTCGTCGGCTTCGCCTCCTGCGCGTGCGCCAAGGTCTCACGCTGTCCTTCCCCGCCTGGGGTGGGGGTTCCTTCGGTTGGCGGCATGGGGGCGAGGTGGCCGCTCCCTGGAATGCCCAGGGTCCCAGGATGGTTGCTTTGAATCTTGTTCAATGAAACGAAGACGAATCGACTCGTCCATGGGGGAAGGGGCAACGTGGCCGCTTGCATCGCCCGCAGCGCAGCGAGGACGTTGCAAGCGGGCCACGCACCGGTGGGTCGGCGCAAAGATCCGGAACCCGAAGCCGACCGCAAGGCGCGACGGGTGGAACCACGGACGCTTACGTCGCCGCGCGCAGGGTGAAGCCCTTGACGATGTCCTTCAGGCCGTCGGCCACCTTGGCGAGATCCTCGGCGGTCAGGGTGATCTCCTGGACGGTGGAGGCGAGCTGCTGGGTGGCGGCGGCGTTCTGGTCCAGGCGCGAGGCGGTGTGGTCCATCATCTGGCCCACCTCCCGGCTGGTCCTGGCCTGCTCCAGGCTCAGGCTGCCGATCTCCCTGATGCGCCCGGAGACCTCGGCGATGCGCTTGCCGATGGCCTCCAGGCGCCCCTTGGTCTCGCCCACGCTGGCCACCCCGCCGGCCACCGCCTCCTGGGTCCGCTGGATGATCTGCTCGATCTCCCGGGCGGCCTGGGCGCTGCGTTCGGCCAGTTTGCGCACCTCGTCGGCGACCACCGAGAAGCCCTTGCCGTGCGCCCCGGCCTTGGCCGCCTCGATGGCGGCGTTCAGGGACAGGAGGTTGGTCTGGTTGGCGATTTCCTGGATGACCTGGACCGCCTTGACGATCCTGCCGGTGGCATCGCGGATTTCCAGCATCTCCCGTCCCGCTCCGGCGCCGGCTTCGCTCCCGCGCACCGTATCCTGCACGGCCTGTTCGGACTCGGCTCCGGTGAGCTGGGCGTGGCCGCCCATGTCGGCCACGTTGGCGTCCAGCTTCCTTAAGCTCCCCTGGACCTGCCGGCCGGCCTCCTGCAGCCCTTCGCCGACCCGCGCCGTTTCATCCACCGTGCGGGACATCTCCTCGGCGCTGGCGGCCAGCTGGACGCTGCCCGAAGCCACCCGCGCCGAGGCCTGCTCAACTTCCTGCAGGGCCTGGTTCAGTTCACCGACCATCTTGTTGAAGGTGCCTGCGAGCCGGCCGATCTCATCCTGCCGCTGGACGGGCGCCCGCACCGTGAGGTCGCCGTGCGCCATCCGGGCGATGGAGCCGGAAAGCGCGGCGAGGGGCGACAGGATGTTCCGGCGCACGAAGAAGGCCACGATCAGGCCGATGACCGCCAGTACCGCCAGGCCGATCAGGACGGCCAGAAGGCGCATGTGCGCCACGCTCCGATGCAGTCCGGCGGTGGAGACGGATACCCCGAAGGCCGCCACGATATCGCCGATCCGCCTTTCCTTGAAGGCGTCCATGCCGTTGGCGGCGTGGCAGTTGGCGCACGCCTCCTGGATCTGGGCGGGGGCCAGGACATACATGAAGGGGGTGCCGTCGGCACCCTGGTAGCGGATCGAACGGTACGGCAGGCCCGGATCCTGCAGGAAACGCCGCATCGAATCCCGTTCAAATTCGGCGGCCGGCCCCGACCCCGTGATCTCCCCGGGCAGGACCCTGTGGAATTCCATGCCATGGCTTTGGCAATAATCAGCACTCGCCGAATGGATCATGAAGCGCGAAGTGGTCGCGAGGGTCGTCAGTTGATCCTCGAAGGCCTTCTCGGCCCTGGCCGTCTGGGCCGCCGTGACCGCCCATGTCACCAGGGCCATGACCAGCGCCAGGGCCACGCCGACCGGAAGGAGGAACCTTGAAGTCAGATTCAATGTCATCGAATCCCCCGGGGGTGATCCTGTCAGGCTTGGTTTGCCTTAATCTTGACTTAAAAGATACGTTTTTACATTATGACGAAACCGGCCGTGGTCGCCCCATTTTTTTTCGCGCACCTTGCTGCCGGGTTCCGGCGGGCCGCCCAGCGACGAAAAATAAATCAGTCCGCACGGGATCCAGTGGGTGAAAAACCGGCGGAACGGGAATAACCTTGCTCACTGCCATCACCAGGAGGCCCCCATGAGATTGCGCTTGGTCCACGCCGTGGCGGCCGTGCTGCTTGCCGGTGCGCTCGCCGCCTCCGACCTCACCCTCACCTTCACCTCGACCAGGAAGGGCCTGGGCGGGTCCGCCAGCCCCGCGACCGAGATCCACTACTACAGTTCCAGCTTCATGCTGAGCCGGACGGTGGAGACCCGGCAGGACTTGCTGGTGGACTTCAAGCAGGGGATCACCTACACCATCAACCATCCGAAGAAGACCATCGGCAAGATGAGCTTCGACGACGCCCTGGCGGCCATGGACGCCATGGGCAAATCCGGCAAGGCGGGCGCCAACCCCATGATGGCGACCGTGTTCGGTGATCCGAACGCGGTGCAGGTGACCAAGCTGGCCAACGAGCAGATCGTCGGACACGATTGCCAGGCCTGGCGGATCACCGTGGGCAAGCTGGTCATGGAACTGAGCGCAGACCCGGCCCTGAAGCCGCCCATGGCCGACTCCGCCTATGCCCAGATGATGAAGGCCCGCGCCGCCCAGTTCGCCCAGTCGGGGCCCATGGGCGCCACCTACAAGCGCCTCTACGAGGAGATGGCCAAGGTCAAGGGCATACCGCTGAAGACCCACATGACCGGCCTGATGGGCATGGACGTCGCCACCCTGGCCACCAAGGTCGAAACCGGCCCCATCGAGCCTTCCACGTTCGCCCTGCCGGCCGGCTACGCGGTGGAAGACCTGGGCAAGAAGATGCGGGAAAAGATGGCCAAGACCCCGTGAGGGATCAGTTCCCGGTCGCCGTCAGCGTTCCCACGGCGATGGCCGCAGGGAAGGGCCGCACGGTCCCGGTGCCGTCCAGGTAGACCGCCTGGGTGCCTGGGGTGGGGGCCAGCGGCACCGGGCTGCCCGCCGGCACCGCGCCGGGGTTCAGGTCCAGGGCCACGCTCAGCAGGGCCGCTCCGGCGAAGGTGGCGGTGCCGGCCTTCTGGTAGATCCCCACCTGCAGCTCGCCGCTGCCGGAGACCTTGCTGAAAAAGGCCTGCGGCGCGGGGCCGAGGTTGAACACGGTCCCCGCGGTGGCGTAGGCGGAACCGCTGCCCGGGGCCCAGGCGACGTCGGCGGGGTCGGCGGTGAGGAAGCACGAGACCCCCTGGGCCACGGTCCCGGCCGGCCCCACCAGGTCCAGCACCAGGTGCGCGGTGCCGTTGCTGGCCGGCTCCGCCTGGAGCGAATAGCCGCCGGCGGGCGGGTTGCTGTAGGTGAGGGCGGTGGCGTAGGCGGTGCTGGTCGGAGTGGACGGGCCGGATACCGAGGATGATGCGCCTCCGCCGCATCCGCACAGGAGCAGCCCCGCGAGGCCCGCGGAAAGGGTCGCGCCAAGGGAGGTCAGCTTTCGGATCATGGTCAACCCCTCAGAGCGCGCCCAGGAACAGGGCCAGGTCGTTATCGTCGATCACGCCGTCGCCGTTGAGGTCGGCGAGGGGGTTGTAGTTGCTGTCGCCCGCCTTGGAGCCCATGGCGCCCATGAAGTAGGCCAGGTCCAGCACGGTGGGCCGGCCGCCGCCGGGGGCCAGGTTGGCGGGGTGGACCGGCACCTCGACGGTGGCGGAAGCGGTCGGATCCGCCGTGCTGGTGGCCGTGATGTGGTACACCCCGCTGGCGGGCGGGGCGGTGTACTGGCCGGAAGCGCTGATGGCGCCGCCCGCTGCGCCCTCCGCGACGGACCAGGTGACGGTCGCGGCGGCGGTGCCGGTGACGCTGGCGGTGAAGCTGAAGGTGACGCCTTCCAGGAGGTTGTCCGGCGCCTGGTTGATGGCCACCTGCACCGGCGGCGCCGCCGGCTGGACCGTGAACGGGGCGGCGCAGGTTCCGGCGCCGAAGGCGGTGAGGATCACCACGTTTCCGGTCACCGCGGCGCTCGGCACCACGAAGGTGAGCTGGGCGTCGCTGACGACCTGGAACGCGGCGACGGGAACCCCGCCGACGGAGACCGCGGTGGCATGGGTGAAATATTGGCCGGTGCAGGTGACCATGGACCCCGGTGTGCCCGCGGCCGGGGCGAAGCTGGTCAACGCCGGCTGCGGAACATAGACGTTGAGCGGGAACGGCGCGCTGGTCCCTTCCGGGGAAACCAGGACGACGGGGACGGGTGCCAGCGGCCGGAGGTTCGCGGGGATGACCGTGCTGACGACGGTGTCGCTGAGGATGGTGACGGGCACCGCCAGGCCGCCGATGGTCAGGCTGGTGGCATCCTGGAGACCGTTGCCGTGGATGTTGATGCTGGTTCCCGGGTAGGTGACGCCGTTGGAACTGATGCTGAACAGGGTGGGCGGCAGGACGGTGAAGGCGATGGAAGCGGAGCCGACCGGGTTGCCGACCACGATGGGTCCGGTGCCGGCGCCGAAGGGCACCACCGCGGTGAGGGTGGTGTTGTTGACCATGCTGAAGGAGGTCGCGGCCACCCCGTTGAAGGTGACCCGGTTGACGGTGGCGAGGCCGGAACCGGTGAGGGTGACCGTGGCCGCCGGATTGGCCGCGGCCGGGGCGGCCAGGGACAGGGAGGGCGCGGACGGGGTCACGAGGGTGAAGGCGCCGTTGGTCCTCGCCGTGCCGCCCGGGCCGACCACGTCGATGGCGTCGCTGGTGGCGCCGGCGGGCACGGTCACGGTGATCAGCGAATTGTTGACCACCGTGAACCGGGTCGCCGGGGCCCCGCCGCCGAAGACGACGCCGGTGGCGCCGGTGAAATTGAATCCTGCGAGCTGGATGACGTCCTGCGGCGCGCCGCTGTTGGGGGTCATCTCGTCGACCCGGCCGTAGTTCCAGGCGCCGACCAGGCAGTTGGGATCGGTGAGGAAGAGGGGCGCCATGAAGAAGGAGGAACGGCTGGAAGCGGTCCCGGCGGGCGTGGTGACCGTGATCGGGCCGGTGGCGCCGTCCCAGGGCACCACCGCGGTGATCTGGGTGTCGCTGTCCACGGTCCATGACAGGGCATGGTCACGGCCGAACACCACCAGGCTGGCCCCGGTGAGGTGGGTGCCGGTGAGGGTCACGGTGGTGCCGTACGGGCCCTCCGTCGGGGTGAAGCCGGTCACGGTGGGACGCACGGCGGCGCCGGCGCCGGTGACGATCTGGGCGTCGTCCAGCAGGAACAGGCTGAGTCCGTCCGGGTCGGACCAGACCGCCTGCAGGGCGACCTGGGTGCCGCCCTGGTTGAGGGCGGTGATGTCGAAGCTCTCCGGCAGGTAGGACAGGTGGTCCACGTCCAGGTCGGTGTGGGTCTTGAGCACCTGGAGGACGTTGCCGGCCGGGCCCACCACCTGCAGGGTGCAGGTGGCCCGCACCAGCGTCTGGAATTCACTGCTGGAAAGGCAGAGGAAATAGGTGGCGAGCACCGGAACCGACGGGTCCGCCGGCAGGGTGACCAGGGCCGAGGTCAGGGTTCCGGAACTGCCGAGCGGGACCCCGGCGCCTCCGACCTCGGCGGCCCAGGTCCCGCCGAGGGTGGGCTGGCCCTGGATGATGGGGCTGGCGTTCTGGCTGTCGCTCCAGATCCACGCGCCGCTGCCGGGGCCGCTTTCGAAGCCACTGTCGGGGTTCTGGGCGGCGCCCGCCACGTGCAGGGTGGCGGGCCCGAGCTGTGCGGAGCCGCTGGCGTTGGTGATGGTCAGGGCGACGTTGACGCCGTCCCAGGCGGCGTCCAGGACCCCGTAGCCGGGGACCGCGCCGTCGGGCAGGGACAGGGCGGCGCTGGTGGCGCCGGCCACCGGCTTGAGGCCCTGTCCCTGGTCCAACAGCCACTGGTAGGTGAAGGGCGGCGACCCGGCGGTGATGGCCGGTTCGAGGGTCAGGACACCCCCGGCCGGAACGGGGCCGGCGGGCAGCGGCAGGGTTCCGGCGGCGACGGCGGCGGGGCCGGCGGGGGAGGCGCCCATCGCGGTGGCCAGGGTGAGCGTCTCGAAGCCGTAGCAGGTCTCGTCATAGACATTGCCGTAGGCGTCCACCATGGTGTAGGTGGCGGCGTAGTTCATGTACATGGGCATGCGGAAGCACCCGTCCGGGCGGGTCGGGGTGGTGCCCCACTGGTTCAGGACGATCCAGTAGTCGTTGGCGGGATTCGGGTCGCTGGCGTCCCAGCCGACGATGGTCACCATGTGCCCGCCCCAGCCGTCGTAGGGCCAGGGCACTGTGACCCCTTCGTAGTCGTTGATCCAGAGGGCGGTTTCCGGCTGGCCGCTCCAGAAGGCGTCGAACCCGTCGGAAGCGCCGAAGTTGGTGAAGAAGGAGAACCCGACCGCCTGGTCGCCCAGCAGGGCCGCCTGGATGTCGGCGATGGCCTGGGCCTGGGTGAGGGCGGGGTCTCCTTCGTCCAGGGTCTGGTGCGCCAGGGTCAGGCCGGAATAGTTCGGACGCAGCCCCACGCCGCCGGGGGGCACCGTGCTGTTGAGCTGGTAGAACGCCTCCGCGCCGTCCGCATAGGCGCCCTGGGGGTTGGACCAGGGCACCAGGATGCCGGGGTTCGGGTTGGGCGGCACCTGCTGGTTGTTGTTGTACCAGTCGCAGAATTCGGTCAGGTCGCCGCCCCAGCAGGCCGGCGTGTCCTGGTTGCCGGACTGGAAATACTGGATGGAAAGCCGGTCCTGGATGCCGTACTGGGCGTCCAGCGCCACTTCGGCCAGGGCCGTCGAGGCCCAGACCCAGCAGCTGCCGCAGTCGCCCTGGTCACGCAGGGCGGCGTCGGGAACGCTCGCGAGCAGGGAGAACGAAGCCGGCGCGGCGCCGGTCGGCGCGGCGGAAAGGGCCTCGGCCTGGGGTCTGGGCCGGATCCTGGCGTGGGCGGCCTGGGGCGCCAGCCGGCGACGCAGTTCCCAGCGCTTGAACAGCACCGGTTCCGGCGCCATGATGCCGTGAGCCCGCGGCAGGGGCCTGGCCTGGGCGGCCAGGCCCAGGGCCGCGCCCGCCAGCAGAAGGGTGATGCAGCGCTTCCAGCCGTTGCCCAGGAGCATGGCGTCCTCCTCAGGGTTGCGGCGGGAGGCCAGGAATTTGCGGACGACGGACCTGCGTGCCGATCCAACCATGCAAGGCGGCCATGGGCGCTCCCTGGTTCGGGGTGGAGCCGGATACCGAATGGAAACCCTGGTGTCCAAAAGGTCGGGTAGCGCCGGCCAGGCAGAGCTCCGGTTACCTTATGTGCATTATCGGCCGGTCCCCCCGCGAACTGAAGTTGAAGAAATGATCAGAAGGTATTTTTTTTAACATTCGGGGCCATGCCCAGGGCGGCCCTCAGGCATTTTGTGTATGCTCTTCGGATCAGAATGCCCGGCGGCCTTCTGCACCCTGAACTCCAGGTCGTGGATGACCCGTTGACATTCTGGTCCGATCAGCCCGGAGGAGGCCGCAACTCCCAATCGACGGTCTTCAACCCCTTGACTCTCCCGAAATGCTTGGCATTTCCCGTGACAAGGGTCATCCCTGACGCCATCGCCGTGGCCGCGATGATGGCATCTTCAGTCTCGATGCGATTTCCTTGTTTGCGCAGTCCGGCATCGAGCTTCGCCCATTGAAAGGCCTCCTCCCTGCCGAACGGCATGACCCGGATGGGGCGCAGGAAGGCCTCCACCTTGGCTGCCTCCCGGCCTGGGTCCCCGGCCAGGTGGGTTCCGAGCAGGAGTTCTCCGACGGTGATGGACGAGACAGCCACGGAAAGCAGCGGGACACGGGCAAGCGCCTGCAAGGCCCACGGTTTTCGGCGCAGGCAGGCCATGCAGACATTGGAGTCGAGCAGGAAGCGGGTCATCAAATGCTTCCCTTGTCGCCAAACAACCGCGCGTCCCGTTCATCACGGCTGCCCGCCGGGGGGCGCTCGGGGAGTTCGATGCCGGAAGCCTCCCAGCTTTCAAAATAGCCCAGGGGCCAGCCCATGGCATCGGCATGTCTCAGCACCAAGGCCTCTCCGTCCCGGTAGGCCACCACCCGCTCGCCAGGTTCAAACCCGAGCGACTTGGGCAACCGGAGGGCGGCAGAATGGCCGGACTTGAAAACGGTCAATTCCAGCGGCTCTGATTTGGGAATGGTCACGTCATCCTCCATGGCAATGTATACACCTATGGTATATACCGAGTCAAGAGGGCCCGTGCCACAAAAGGAACCAGACGCCGGATGGCAGGCTCCGGCCTCACATCTGCCGGAACAGGTGCGCATAGCCCCGGCTCACCGGCAGCGTCTCCGGGCGCTGCTTCAGGTGCAGGGTCAGCCGGCCCATGGGGTCGTGCTTGGCGGCGGCGATCTGGCGCACGTTGACCAGGGTGCTGCGGTGGATCTGCCAGAACTGGCCGGGGTCCAGCTGCCCGGCCAGGTCCTTGATGGGGATGCGGATCAGGAGTTCGGCGTCGCGGGTGACGACGGTGGTGTATTTTTCGCTGGCCTGGAAATAGCAGATCTCGTCCACGCCCACCAGGCGGATGGCCTGGCCAGCCTGGGCCCTGATCCAGCGCAGGGGCGCGGGCATCGGCGCGAGCACCGCGCGCAGCCGCTCCAGCAGGGCCTCCTCCGGCAGCGCCGGGGCCGCCGCCAGGCTGGCGCGCAGGCGCGCCAGGGTCCGGCCCAGGCGCCGGTCGTCGACCGGCTTGAGCAGGTAGTCGACCGCCTCGCGTTCGAAGGCTTCCACCGCGAACTGGTCGAAAGCGGTGACGAACACCAGCCGGCAGGGCACGGTGAGCCGCGCGGCCACTTCCAGTCCGGTCAGCCCGGGCATGCGGATGTCCAGGAAGGCCACGTCGGGCCGGAGGGCCTGGATGCGTTCCAGGGCCTCGATGCCGTTGCCGGCGCCGGCGACGATCTCCAGGTCCGGCCAGAGCGCGGCCAGGCGCTGGGCCAGGTGGGCCACCAGGTGCGGCTCGTCGTCGGCCAGGAGGGCGGTGGGGCGCGTGGTCATGCGGGCATCCTCAGGGTGGCCAGGACCCCGCCGCCCGGGGGCTCCAGGATCTCCAGGGTGCCGGCGTCGCCGAACAGGGCGGCCAGACGCGAGCGCACGTTGTCCAGGCCGAACCCGCCGCCGGCGGCTTCGTCCAGCCCGCAGCCGGTGTCGCGCACGGTCAGTTCCAGGGCGTCGCCGCGGCGGGCGGCGGAGATGAGCACGCGCCCGCCTTCGACCCGGGGCTCGATCCCGTGGCGGACGGCGTTTTCCACCAGGGGCTGGAGCAGCATGGGCGGGAACGCCAGGCCGCGCTCGGGCGCTTGCGCGCTGATGCGGTATTCGAGCCGCGGGCCCAGGCGGATCCGGAACACTTCCAGGTAGGCTTCCATCAGGTCCAGTTCCTGGCCCAGGGTCCCGCCTTCGGCCCGGGTGCGCTGCAGGCTGGCCCGCAGGTAGCGGTTCAGGGCTTCCAGCAGGCGGCTGGCCAGCTTGGGGTCCGATTCAATCAGGCCGGCCAGGTTGGCCAGGGTGTTGAACAGGAAATGCGGTTCGATCTGCGCCTGCAGCAGCTTCAGGCGGGCCTCGACCCCGCGCTTCTCGGCCTCCAGCCGCTGCACCTCCCGGGCGCGCAGCTCGGCTTCCAGATCATGGTAGCGCTCCATGAGGAAGAAGGCGGTGGCGCCCAGCCCGCCGAAGAACAAGCCGATGAATTCGGATTTGAGGAAGTACTCGTTCAGCAGGTGGGGGCCCGATCGGGTCGCCAGGTTGCCGAGGATCTGGCCGATGACGCCGCCCAGGGCGATGGCCGCGAGGATCAGCGCCAGGCGCGCCGCGCTGCCCCGTCTCGTGAGGGCGAACGCCGCGCAGATCAGGCTGAAGATGCTGAGCCCGATGCACTGGGAGTAGGCCAGGTTCACCCAGAGGGGGCCGCCGAACCCGACCACCGTCAGCAGCAGGCCGATCAGGGCGTTGGCGGCGAACACCACCAGGTACTGGATCACCCGTCGCCGCGGATCCAGCAGCCCCTGCGTGCCGGTGGTGCGCCATGGGGTGGGTTCGGGAAGGTCGATCATCGGGAGGCCATTCTAGCACCGCTGGATTTCGGCAAATCGATGCGCCCGTGCTGGGCACAAGCAACCGTAAGCGGAGCAAGCTCCGCAACGGTTGCTAGTCATAAAATGAAACATTTGACGCCCAGCGTCAGCGAGACGCTGAACAGGCTGGCGAAATCTGAGCCCGCTCCGCCGAGGTTGCGGGTCAGGGCGGCGAAGGCGGTGAAGCGGCCGGATAGGCTTTTTTCGCCGTAGGCGAGGATCTGGCTGCTGCGGTCCTGGAGATTGGAGGTCCACATCAGGCGCCAGTAGTGGCCGGTCTCCTGCGGGTTGCTTTGCCAGAGGAGGGATCCGTAGTTCCTGCCCAACAGGGCCGGGGCCTGGCTGATGGCCTGGCCCAGGGCGGCCAGCTGCTGGGCCGCCGCTGGCGCGCCGGGCGCGGCCAGGTATTGGCCGGCGGTGCGGGCGGCGCGGGCGAAGTACTGGTTCTCGCCCTGCTTCGAGTAGCCGTGGCCATCGCCCAGCCATTCCAGGCCGACGCTCTGGCCGTTGTGCAGGGTGTAGGAAGCGCCCAGCAGGACGGTGCTCTCCCGGGGCGACGGGGCCTGCGCCGTGAACGGCGGCTCCTGCGGCGGCGGACTGACCGTCAGGGCCTGCTGGCGCCGGCCCGAGCCGAACTCGCCATAGGCCAGCCAGGCTTCGCCCAGGGTGGCCTGGGCGTAGGCCCCGTAGAACGGAGCGCCCCACACCGGGCTGGCGACGATGGCGCTGAACAGCGAATCCCGGCCGCGCAGGTCCAGCTTGCCGATGCTGACGGGCTGCGGCGTCACCGCGCGGTCCAGGTGGCCCGCGTCCAGCTCCCGGGCGACCATCAGGGTGAGCGGACCGCGGGTATAGGCGAGGCGCGCCAGGTCGACGCCCGGCACGTCGCGCAGGGGTTCGCTGCGGCCCGCGTCGAAGTAGAGCGGGTTGCTGGGGGACCGGAAGTTGCCGGGACCCCAGGTGAGCAGTTCGCGCCCGCCGGTGAAAGTCAGCGCGGGGTCCAGCTGGATGCGCGCGAAGGCTTGCGCCAGGTAGGCCTGGTTCACATCGGGGACGCCGCCCTGGCCCGGGTCGTGCTGCTCGAGCACCCGCGGGCGCGCGACGATCTCGAGGCCGTCCCGGGTCAGGCGCAGGTTGATCCGCGCGTCGCCGGTCCACTGGGGGTCGGGCAGGAGCGCCACCCGGTTGGCGGGGTTGAGCGGGCTGTCGTCGACCCGGTCCGTGGCGGTGCCGTAGGCCCAGAGCTCGGCGTTGCCCGAGGGCCTGAAGGGATCCCCGGCCGCGGCCCGGACGGCGAGGGCCAGGAGGAGCAGCGGGATCCGGGCCTTCACTGGAGCTGGCCCACGTCGAATTCCGAGGCCGGCACCGCCTTGACCACGACGTGGCTGTAGTCGAGGGTGGTCCTGGCGTCGGTGAGGGCGTCGGCGATCACCATGCGGCTGACGAAGGGCATGGCCCTGCCCTGGAGCTCGATGCGGTTGCCGTATTCGAACTGCGCCGACTTCAGTTTCTTGCCGGACAGCGACTGGAATTCGGCCTGGACGCCGGTGCCGCGCGCGGCCGAGATCCAGTAGAGCACCCGGTCGTAGGTGGCCTGCCGGGTGTTGGCGCTGAGCTGCAGGAGGAAGCAGCGCTCGCCGTTCACGCTGTCCTCGCGGACGAACGTCGCACGGTAGTCGCGGGCATAGTTGGTGGCGGCGATGTCGCCGATGGCGGCCTGTCCCGTGAGCCTCTGCCGCGGGGAGATCGCCACGGGCTTCTTGAGCCCCGGCCTGGTGAGCCACATGTTGCGCTGCACCTGCAGCATGCGCGCGCCCTTGCTGCGCATGGGCTCCAGGGTCTCGGCCAGGCTGGCGTCGTCGGCCGCCTTGATCAGCAGGCGCATGGGGGGATCGTCCTCGTTGGCCTGGCTGCCGCTGTTGCTGGAGCGGACCTCCCAGACCAGCCCCGGCAGGCCGCCGCCGCGGGCCTGGTCGGATCGCCTGAGCAGCTGGGCCGGGTCGGGGGCCGCGGCGAGGGCGGCGCAAAGGGTCAGGCAGGACAGGAGGCGCATGGCAGACCTCTCACACGTGGGCGAGGGATTCGGTGACCGGCCGGCGCGCGGCGCGCCGGGCCGGGAAGAACGCGGCGACCAGGCCCAGCAGGCCCAGCAGCCCGGAGGTGGACAGCATCCTTGCGCCGTCCAGGCCCACCAGGAGCAGGACCCGGTCGGTGGCGTTGGGCGGGATGTAGGAGAGGCCGGCGGCGTTCACCCCGGCCCGCACCAGGAGGGTCAGGGCCATCCCGGCCAGGCAGCCCAGGCCGACCAGGAGCAGGGCTTCGGTGACGAACAGCCGGACCACGCCGGCCCGCCTCAGTCCGATGGCGCGCAGGGTGCCGATCTCGCGGGTGCGCTCCACCACGCTCATGCCCATGGCGTTGGCGACGCTCATGACCACGATGGTCAGCACGATCGCCAGGATGAAACTGAAGATCATGTCGAACATGCCCTTCACCTGCCGGTAGAAGACGGAGAGCTCGCGCCAGGTGCTGATCTCCAGGTCCAGGCCGGCGGCCTGGAAGGCCCGCCCCAGCCGCGCCCGGGCGGCTGTCGGTCCGGGCGATGTCCGGCAGCAGGACGGTGAGCCGGTCGGCGCGCCCGGGCGCGTCGTAGAGCGACTGGGCCATGGCCAGCGGCACGAACATCGCCTTGTCCTCCAGGCCCGCGTTGCCGGTGCCGTAGGTGTTGATCACGGTGGCGTCCGCCGCGTTGGCCTGGCCGTGCAGGGTGCTCGCCAGCAGCGAAGCGTCGTCGCCGTCCTTCAGGCCCAGGAGCGTGGCCAGCCCGCGGGCCATGGTGACGCCCTGGGGGGCGTCGGCCGAGAGGGCGCCGGTGCCGGGGCGGGGGCCGCGCAGGGCCTTCATGTCCTCCGCGGCCACGCCGTCGGCCAGGAAGATGGTGCTCACGCGGCCGTTGGAGGCGAGCCCGGAGAGGTCCAGCCGGGGCGCGATGAGCGCCTGGGGGCACTGCTCCCGGACGATGCCTTCGATTCTGGCGATCTCTTCCGGGCGCAGCAGGTAGCGCTCCGGGTGCAGGCGTCCCTGCAGCTTCATGCCGCGTCTGGCCAGGGTCAGGTGGCCGATCAGCTCCCCGTGCACCGCCTGCTCGGTCAGCCCCCGGTAGACCTCCCGGGTGTAGCCGGAGAACAGGGCCACGGCCGCGAAGCCGAAGGCGATGCTGAGCAGGGTGGTCAGGCTGCGGCGGGCGTTGCGCCTCAGGTTGCGGATTCCCAGCTTCAGGGCGTTCATGGCCGTGCCTCCGGCGCGCGGTCGGACTGGACGCGCCCATCCACCAGCTGCACGTGCCGCGGGACATGCTCCAGCAGGCGCGGGTCGTGGGTGGAGAACACGCAGGTGACGCCGGTTTCCTGGTTCAACCGCTGCAGCAGGTCGATCACGGCGCGGCTGTTCTCGGAATCCAGGTTGGCGGTGGGCTCGTCGGCGAGCACCAGCTCCGGGCCGGTCACCAGGGCGCGGGCGATGGCCACCCGCTGGCGCTGGCCGCCGGAGAGCTGGTCGGGGCGGTGCCGGGCGAAGGCCTCCAGGCCCACCCGGGCCAGCCACTCCCCGGTCCGGGCCCGCGCGCGGCCTCCCTTGATCCCCTGGATCTGCAGGGGCAGCATGACGTTCTCCAGCGCGCTGAGCACCGGGACGAGGTTGAAGCCCTGGAACACGAAGCCGATCCTGCGGCTCCTCTGATCGGTCAGGGCGTCATCGGAGAGGCCGTGCACGTCCTCCCCGTCGAAGCGCAGGGTGCCCTGGTCGGGCGCGTCGATCAGTCCCAGGAGGTTGAGCAGGGTCGATTTGCCGCTGCCCGACGGCCCCCAGATGGCGACCGATTCGCCGCGCGCGACGGCGAGGTCGACCCCGCGCAGGGCCTTCACGGTCGTCTGGCCCAGGGCGTAATGCCGGTGGATGTCGGAAAGCTCGAAAAGGGCTGTGCTCATGGGGGTTCCCTGGAAAGCCGAAGGTGGCCGGCAGCGCAAGCCCAGTTTCGGATCCGGGTTTCCGGCGGGCGAGCGGCATGCGACGAACGGGCCCGATCGGGGGACGGACCGCCGCCGGCAGGGATGGGCGGAAGGGCTCCCGGCGTTCGGGCATGATGGAGGCATGGCAGAACCCACCTCGCAAACCCCCGCTCCGGATCCGCCCGGCCGGAACGGACGGATCGTCGCCGCCTTCGACTTCGACGGCACCATCACCACGTCGGATTCCCTGAAGGACTTCATCCGCTTCGCGCTCGGCAGCCGGCGCTTCGCCGCGGGCGTGGCGCGGTCGGCCCCGTGGCTCCTCGGCGCGTGGACCCGCCTGTGCGACCGGGGTTCAGCCAAGGCGCGGTTCCTGGAGGCGACCATCGGCGGCATGCACCGGACGGAGCTGGAAGCGCTGGCGCGGTCCTATGTGGCAAGCGGCCTGCCGGCCCTGGTCCGTCCCGAAATGACCGCGCGCATCCGGGAGCACCAGCGTCTGGGCCACCAACTGGTCCTGGTCAGCGCCTCGCCCACGCTCTACCTCAATGACTGGTGCGCCCAGGCCGGCTTCGACGCCTTGCTGGCCACGGAACTGGAGTTCCTTGGCGAGACCTTCTCGGGCCGCCTGGCCCGCCCGAACTGCTGGGGGCCGGAAAAGGCCGTACGCCTGCGCCAGTGGTTCGGCGGCGGTCAGCCGCGGGTGCAGTACCGCGTACGGCGACAGCCGGGGGGACCGGGAAATGCTCGCCCTGGCCGACCACGCCTGGCTGCGCGGCCAGGGCCCGCTTCCGCCCCTCCCAGGCGCGTGACCGCCGCTATTGCGGCGTCAGCAGCGCATGGATGAAGGCATAGGCGACGATCGGAATGGCGACGGCCACGTAGGCCCGCAGCATGATCAGGAGGCTCAGGGCCCCCCTGCCCAGCTTCCTCCGGGGCAGCGGGCGCATGGTGGCGGACGCCAGCTGGTCGGGTTCGAGCGCGCTCATCAGGGCTGGATCGTATTGCATCGGAGGTCTCCTAGAGCAGGGAGGGGAAGGCGGTGATCAGGCCGTAGAGCGCGCCGACCGCGGCGATGGCGACGACGATGGTCCCCCCGGCGAAGTTGGCCAGCCGGCCATTGGCCAGGTCGCCCATGATCTCCCGGTCGTTGGCGAGCAGCAGCAGCAGCAGCAGGGCCGGCGCCATCAGCAGGGTGGCGATCACGTTGACCGTGAGGGTCATGGCGAGGAGGGGCGCGCCCGGGATCAGCACGATCGCGCCGGCAAGCAGGGTCGAGCCGATCGCGGTGCCGTAGAACAGCCGGCCGGTGGTGAAGTTGAGGTTGAGGCTGTGCCGGGCCGACACCGTCTCGGCCAGCGAATAGGAGGAACTGGTGGATATGGTCATGGCGGCGACCAGGCCCGCCTCCAGGATGCCGAGCGCGAACAGGGTGGCGCCGGTGGTGCCGAGCAGCGGGCGCAGGGCGGAGGCGAAGTCGGCGCCGCTGGCGAATTTCGAGACGTCCACGTGCGCGGCGAACAGCGGCGCCGCGGCCACCACGGTGGCGATGGCGGCCGCGGCGGCGAGCACCGCGCCGATGCCGGTCTCCAGCCGTCCCTGCGGCACGTCTGCCTTGGTCATGCCCTTGTCCACCACGGCGCTCTGCTGGAAGAAGATCATCCACGGGGTCACGGTCGCGCCGATGTTGGCGAGCACCAGGGTCAGGAACACCTTGTTGAAGCCGCCCGACAACGGGCCCCAGGCGGCGAGCGCGTGGCCCAGGGCCGCGCCGTCGGGGTGCGCCAGCAGGGCCGCGGGCACGAACAGGAGGTTGAACGCGGCCAGGCCCATCACGGCGCGCTCCCAGGTCATGTAGCGCCGGAAGGCCATCGAGCCGAACACCAGGGCGGCCCCGATGGCGACCGACAGCCAGGGCCGCACGCCGAAATAGAGGCCGCCGGCCTGGATCGCGATGAACTCGGTGACCAGGGTCAGCACGTTGCCGAACACCAGGTCGGCCATGGCGAAGTAGCCCCAGAAGGGGCCGAAGCGCTGGAAGATCAGTTCGGAATGCCCCCGGTGGGTCGCCACCCCGACCCGCACCGTCATCTCCTGCACCACATACGCCATCAGGAAGGTGAGCAGGATGAACGGCACGAAGAAGCCGATCCCGTACGTCGCGCCGGTGGTGGCGTAGGAAACCATGCTGGGGCCGTCGTTCTCGCCCAGCATGACGAGCACGCCCGGGCCGGCCAGCAGCCAAAGCAGCCGCAGCGAATTTTTCGCAGCGCGGGCCTTGAGGACCTTCAGGCGCTCGTGGGCACGGAGAAAATCCTCATGGGTGAGGCCTCCGTCGGGGCTGCCGGGAAGCATGGAGGATCCGAGGTTCAGGGCATTCTCGCTCACAGGATCTCCCAATCAGTAGCCTTGGCTACAACAAAATGTAGCCAAGGCTACCACTCTGTCAAGCGGCAAAATGGTATCTTCTCAGATCCGGCGGAGATTGAACGGTGGTCGAGCACAGCAAGGCACTGAGAACCAAGGCGGGGACCGCGGGCCGGTTCGTCCGGGTGCGGCAGGACCATGCCCGGGAGATGGCCGAGGACTATGCGGAACTGGTGCTCGAACTGGAGCAGGAAGGCAGTGTGCGGCCCGCGGACCTGGCGCGGGGGCTGGGGGTGAGCCACGTCACCGTGCTGCGCGCCCTGGAGCGCCTGGTGCGCAACGGGACGCTCATCCGGGACGGCGACCAGGGCATCCTGCTCACCCCGGCCGGAAGGGCCCTGGGCGAGGCCTGCCGGGCCCGGCACCGGCTGGTGGTCGCCTTCCTGGAAATGCTGGGGGTGCCGCCCGAGGTCGCGGCCGTGGACGGCGAGGGCCTGGAGCACCACCTCAGCCCGGTCAGCCTGGATTGCATGGCAGCCTGGGTCGAGCGGGCCGCCCAGGGCAGGGACGTGCTGAATCCCACCTGACCCCCATCCAAACCCCCACCCAGGCCCCACCCAGGCTCGGGCCGCTCAGCTCCCGATATCCCAGTGCTTGCGGATCAGCCCCTGTACCAGCCTGAGGAAGATGACCGGGTGCAGCAGCCTGGCATCCACGAAGCGCGCGGCCTTGATCTCCACGGCCAGGGTCCGGGCGCGCTCCGGGTCGGCGCCGGCGGCGACCACGACGATGGGGCAGGCGGGGGCGACGGCGTCCAGCATCACCCGCAGCCGGTGGGTATCATCGGCCTGGCCGCTGGCGACGATGACCAGCAGGTGCGGCGGGGTGAAGCTGAGGGCGTCCTTGAGCGCGGCCAGGGCGGGCGGCACGGTGGTGAGCGGCTGGATGGCGGCCAGCGCCGACGCCACCGCCGCCCGGGCCGGGCAGTCGCTGGAGACGAGCAGGACGCCCGCGGGCGCCGCCTTGGCCTGGGCGTTGCGCTCGGACAGGGCGCGCAGGGCCAGGCGGTTGTCCCAGCGCCGCTGGTCCTCCTCCATGCGCGGCAGGATCCACTGGGCCAGGCTTTCCAGGGCCGCTCCGGCCAGGGGCGGGGCGAAGCACAGGCCCATGGACTGGCCGTCGGCGTGGCAGATCCGCGCCGGCGCCTTTATCTGCGGCCCGTTCTCCAGGGAGACGGAGACGTCCACCACGCGCCCGTACTGGAAGGCCCCGGGCGGCAGCGGCTCCAGGCAGAACACGCGCAGCCCGCCGGTGGAGATGTTGTCGAGGGTGACCCGGATCAGGGTCAGCTCCGGGCTGCTCACGGCCCCGGTGCAGCGGCCGACCCGCTCGACCCGGTAGGAGCTCCTGGAACTGTCGATGGCGACCGAGGCGGGCATCAGGATCCGCAGGTTCCGGGCCTTCTCGTCACTCTCGTAGCCGAGCACCCGGGTCTGCCCCCCGTAGGTGGTCAGGTCCCACGGGAAGCGCATGTACAGCGGGTAATGGTTCAGGACGCCCTGGACCACGGCCTGGCTCATGGTGGCGCGCACCAGCACGTCCCTCCCGGAGAGCTCGATGAAGCGGGAGTCGAAGGAATGGTAGGGCGTGGTCAGCACGAAGGACTGCTTGCGGTCGCACAGTTCGGAGAGGGTGTCCTGCAGGACCTGCCCCTGGAGGACCCTGGCCTTCTGCGCGATCCTGGCGGCCTCCTGGCTGCCCGGAGACGCGGCAAGGGCCTCGCTCGCCGCCGGTTCCGGCCTGGGCGTCGGGGATGCAGCCGGATTGCCATCCTTTGCTGGGGGGTTTGCCACGTAGGCAGCTTGACATGGACCCGATGCGGGCATCAATCCCGATCCTTTCCAAAGACAGAAGCTTGTAAGCTGGAACCAGAACCCCCAGGTGACCCGATGCGCAAGCTACCCCAGCCCAGGCCCGGCACGCTCGACGTCCAGGGCATCATCCAGGCCTTCGCCCAGCGGCTGATGTACTCGGTCGCCCACGACCAGCACACCGCGCGCGATTTCGACGTCTACCAGGCCCTGGCCCGGGCGGTGCGGGACCGCCTGATGGAGCGCTGGTTCAAGACCCAGAACACCTACTACCGCCAGGACGTGAAGCGGACCTACTACCTGTCGCTGGAATTCCTCATGGGCCGCTCCCTCGTGCACAACATCCTGAACCTGGGGGCGCAGGACGCCTACGCGCGGGCCATGGCGGAGATGGGGCTGCGCCTGGAGGACGTGGCCGAGCAGGAATGGGACGCGGGGCTCGGCAACGGCGGGCTGGGCCGGCTCGCGGCCTGCATCCTGGACGCCGCGGCCACCCTGGAGCTGCCCTTCTACGGCTACGGCATCCGCTACGAGTACGGGATCTTCCTGCAGAAGGTGGCCGACGGCGGCCAGGTGGAGTACCCCGACGGCTGGCTGCGCTACGGCAACCCCTGGGAGATCCAGCGGCCCGACGCCATCTTCCCGGTGCGGTTCTACGGCCGCACCCAGGGCCGCCACGACCCGGACGGGCGCTACCGGGTGGACTGGCTGGACACCCAGGACGTGTGGGCGATGGCCTACGACACGCCGGTGGCCGGGTTCCGCAACGGCACCGTCAACACGCTCCGGCTGTGGGCGGCCAAGTCCAGCCGCGAGTTCGACCTGGCCTCCTTCAATTCGGGCGAGTACATCCAGGCGGTGCAGGACAAGACCCAGTCGGAGAACATCTCCAAGGTGCTCTACCCCGCCGACGACCGCAGCGCCGGCCAGGAGCTGCGCCTCAAGCAGCAGTACTTCTTCGTGTCGGCGACGCTGCAGGACGTGGTCCGCCGCTTCAAGAAGCGCCCGTCCTGGCGCTGGGAGGAGCTGCCGGACAAGGTGGCCGTGCAGCTCAACGACACCCACCCGTCCCTGGCCGTGCCGGAGCTGATGCGGGTCCTGGTCGACCAGGAAGGCCTGGACTGGGACCCGGCCTGGGCCCTGACCCAGAAGGTGTGCGCCTACACCAACCACACCATCCTGCCCGAGGCGCTGGAGGTGTGGCCGGTGGACCTCTGGCGGCGCCTGCTGCCGCGCCACCTGGAGATCGTCGAGGAGATCGACCGGCGCTTCCGCAGGACCGTGCGCGAGCGCTACCCCTTCGACGACGGCAAGATCTGGCCCGCCTGGCCATCGTCGACGAGGGCCGCGGCGTGCGCATGGCGCACCTGGCCATCGTCGGCAGCCATTCGGTCAACGGCGTGGCCCAGCTGCACACGGACATCCTCAGGGCGTCCACCTTCGCCGAGCTGGACCAGCTCTTTCCCGGGCGCATCAACAACAAGACCAACGGCATCACCCCGCGGCGCTGGCTGCTCAAGTGCAACCCGGGGCTGGCGGCGCTGGTCAGCGAGGCCATCGGCGAAGGCTGGACCCGCGACCTGGACGAGCTGCGCCGGCTCACCCCGCTGGCCGGGGACGCCGGCTTCCAGGAGGCCTGGACCCGGGTGAAGCGCGCCAACAAGGCGGCCCTGGCCGCCTGGGCCGGCGCCAGACCAGTGCGAGCTGCAGCCGGCCTTCCTGTTCGACGTGCAGGTCAAGCGCATCCACGAGTACAAGCGGCAGCTGCTGAACCTGATGCACGTGGCGACCCTGTGGAACCGGCTCCGGGACGGGCTGGATGCCGGGGCGCCGCGCAACGTGATCATCGGCGGCAAGGCCGCCCCGTCCTACTGGGTGGCCAAGCAGACCATCCGGCTCGCCCTCTCCCTGTCGGCGGCGATCCAGGCCGATCCGCGCGCGCGGGAGCGGCTGCGCCTGACCTTCCTGCCCAACTACCGGGTCTCGGCCTGCCGAGCTGATCTTCCCGGCCTGCGAACTGTCCGAGCAGATCTCGACCGCCGGCACCGAGGCCTCGGGCACCGGCAACATGAAGGCGGCGCTCAACGGGGCGCTCACCATCGGCACCCTGGACGGGGCCAACATCGAGATCCGGGACGAGGTGGGCGAAGCGAACATCTTCATCTTCGGCCACACCGCCGAAGGCATCCGGACCCTGCGCGACGGCTACGACCCCGGGGCCTGGGCGGCGCGCGACCCGGAACTGCGCCGGGCCATCGACACCATCGCCGGCCTGGACGGCGGCGCCTTCCACGACATCGCCCGGAACCTGCTGGAATCGGACAGCTATTTCCACTGCGCGGACTACGCCTCGTACGTGGAGACCCAGGCGCGCGCTTCGGAGGTCTACGCCCGGCCCGCGGAATGGGCGCGCCGGTCCATCCTCAACACCGCCGGCATGGGCCGCTTCTCCATCGACCGCACCGTGCGCGAATACGCGCGGGAGATCTGGGGCGCCCCCACCGTCCCGGTGCCGCTGCCCTGATCACTCGTGGGGCTTGATGTGGCCGCGTTCCACCAGCTTCTTGGCCAGGCGCTCCGCCACGTCGATGGCGTAGTCGATGTCGCTGTCGGAGAGGCCGGGGCTGCCGCCGGCCGCCATGCTGTTGAGCATGTACAAGGCGTAATGCTCAACCCGCTTGAGGTTGCCATGGGGACCGGGAAGGATCGGGAGGGGGCTGGGTTCGGGCTGGCTCATGGGCGCGTCCTTTGCCCCAAGGATAGGCCCATGCGCGCGGCCAGTCGCCTGTTACCGGTCCTGCTGTGGCGTCCGCCTCGACCCCATGAGGGCCGCCAGGAGGGCAATCTGCCGCGTCACCGGCCTTGAACGATGAATCCACATCGCCCTGCGGCCGCTTCCTTGCACCTTGCCCTCCTGACAACCCTCCTGGGGCCAAGCCGGACGCCACAGCAGGACTAGCGGGATGAGAGCTTTTCCGCGGACGTGAGGTCCCACTCGCCGTTCAGCCGGTGCCACACCACGAACTGCCAGACGGCGGGGCCGGTGGTGTCCTGCACGTCGCAGACCAGTTTGTAGTTGGTTCCCGCCACGACCTGGACGTAGGCCGCGTTGACCTTCTCGATGGTGAGCTGGGCCAGGCGGCTCTGGATCGCGTCCCTGGCCTCGACGACGTCGGGCGATTCGGGGTCCGCGTTCCGGTAGCTGCCGGGCATGACCTGCGGGGCCACCTGGCCGGCCGCATGGATGGCCTTGGGTTGCGGGGCGGCGAGAAGCGGGCAGACAAGCAAAGAAAGGATGGTGATGGTCATGGGGATTTCCTGTCAATAAAAACCATTAATTTTTAACTATTCTCAGATAAGAATAGGAATCTTGCACTGGCAAATGATAGGAGCCATGGGCCCCCTGTCAAGCGTGGGCTGCAGCTGGCAAGGGCCATTCGGCATCGGGAATCGGTGCCCTTGTATTCATGTCCATTTACTTATGTACATTTTATTAATTTGGTTCGTTTTTCCATTTTGAATACAATTTGTGGCTCTCGATTCCGCCCATACATGCGCTTACATAAGTTTAGCTAAAATAATAATAACGCCGAGCACACCGAGGAGCCGAGTTCGCTGAGCCAACATCCATGCCCCATGTTCCGAGTTGTCGCCGCATGGGTCCCCAGCCCCGCCTGCGGCGGGGTTCCTGGGCATCGCCCAGGAAGTTTTGGCGAGGGGGGCCGCAGCAAACACGCCAGCGTGTTTCATGCGGCCCCCCTCGCCAAAACCTTGGGGGCCCATGCTCTCCGGAGGATGGTTGGTGCAACTCGGTGTCCTCGGCGTCTCGGCTAACTCGGCGTTAACAGTTTTTTAGCCGAAGTCACCGAAACTCGACACTTTGCCGGGAAGACCGGTCATCGGGGAAGAATTGGCTCACGGATCCGTGGAACCTGCAACTTGATGGCGGCCAGGGCGATCTCCGGCGGGAGCACCTGCAAGGACTCCATGCGCCCGTAATCCTTGGTGTCTCGCGTAACCAGAACCGGGATCCCGGATTCCATGGCTGCGCTCGCCTGGATCGCGTCCTCGAGGTCGTCCAACCCCAACTTGAGGGCCCGCGCGATGACGGCGCCGGTCACGTCGGCGATCCGCAACCTTCCGAGCAGCATCTCGATCTTGGCCAGCGCCTTCTTCCTGGAATCCTTCCTGCGGATGAGGAAATGGATGGTCGCGACGGTGTTGGCCGAAATATAGAGGACCACTTTCTCCTGACCTTCGGCCAGGAACAGGGCCTTCGCCAGGGGGTACCAAGGCTCCCTTTGCTGGAGATAGTCCAGGACAATGTCGATGTCCAAAAGGCAGGGCGGTTTGCCCAGGGCATTCACCGCAGCCTGGCCTCATGCTGGGCTCGCCGAAGGTCCTTCTTGTCCAGGGTCGGCCAGCCGGCCAGAAGACCATCCAGCGGATCCTTGGCGGCCGGTTCGGCCTCCATGTTCAAGGTTTGTTCCAGGGCACCGAGGAGCCTCTCCACAACCTGGGAGAGAGAGGTATGGTTGGCTTCGGCGTACCTTTGCCCGAAGCGGAGACGGTCCGGGGCAAGGGTGAGGTTGGCGGGTCGCCTGCGCATGGGATCGGGCACTGGGGAAGGCACGAGCAGCTCCTATGCGCATAAATGTATTCCATTTTATGCGCAAAGGAAGCCCCCGGTGCCCGGGGGCGGGCGTCGCGCAAGTTCGGCACCCCATGCCCCGGCTTTGCTGCGATATTCAAGAGCAGTCGCCGAGGAGTTGACCATGAACGCCGTTTTCGACCTCGCCTCGCTTGAATGGAAACCCGTCCGCCCGGAGGTGACCTCCGGCATCACGGGCCGGGCCATGCTGGATGGACCCCTGAAGGTCGTGCTGACCCGGGTGGTGCCGGGCGGGCGGTTCTCGCCGCATGTGGACGCCTATGCCCACCTGTTCTATTTCCTCAGCGGCCAGGGGGCGGTCTGGATCGGCGGCGAGCGGTCGGAAGCACGCCCGGGCCTGGTGGCGCAAATCGACGCCGGCGTGCAGCATGCCTACGAGAACACCGGCAATGACGACCTGGTGCTGGTCTCGCTGAACATCCCCCAGTCATCGAAGGTTCTGTAGGAGGCGATCCATGCTGCTTCAGGGACGCACCATTCTCGTCACCGGCGCGGGCCGGGGCATCGGCGCGGCCACGGCGCGCCGGCTGGCCGGGCACGGGGCCGCCGTGGTGGTCAACTACGCCCGGAACGAGCCCGCCGCCAGCGCGGTGGTGGCCGCCATCACCGCGGCGGGCGGCAGGGCCGTGGCCATCCAGGCGGACGTGCGGGACCCGTCCCAGGTGGAGGTGCTGTTCGCCAAGGCCGAGGCGGCCCTCGGGCCGATCGACACCCTGGTGCTCAACGCCAACATGAGCTTTCCCATGGCGCCCTTCACCGAGATGCCCTGGGAGGGCTTCCAGCAGAAGCTGCTGGGCGAGCTCGCCTCGGCCTTCCATCCTTGCCGGGCCGCCGTCCCCGGGATGATCCGGCGCAAGAACGGCTGCATCATCGCCGTGAGCAGCGGCCTGTCGCGCCAGCCGGGCCCGGGCTTTTCCGCCCACACCACCGCCAAGTCGGGCCTGGACGGCTTCATGAAGTCGCTCGCCCTGGAACTGGGCCCGCACGGCATCCGGGTGAACGTGGTGGCCCCCGGGCTCACCGAGACCGACGCCACCGCCTTCATCCCCGAAGCCGCCAAGGCCGCGGCGGGCAGCCACCTGCCCCTGGGCCGGATCGGCCAGCCGGAGGACGTGGCCGGCATCATCGCCCTGGTGGCGTCCAGCGAAGCCGGCTACCTCACCGGGCAGTACCTGTCCGCCGGCGGCGGGGGAATGATGCTGTAGCCCTGCTGCAGCGTCCGTTGTCCCGCCCGTCGTGCCTTTCGGTCGGGTTCGGGTTCCGGGGTTTTGCGCCGACCCACCGGTGCGTGAGAGCCTTGCCGCATGCTCGTCGGCTTCGCCTCCTGCGCGTGCGCCAAGGTCTCACGCTGTCCTTCCCCGCCTGGGTTTGGGGTTCCTTCGGTTGGCGGCATGGGGGCGAGGTGGCGGCTCCCCAGAAAGGCCAGGATCCCAAGGTGGTTGTTTTGAATTTTGTTCAGTGAAACGAAGACGAATCGACTCGGCCCTGGGGGGAAGGAGCAGCGTGACCGCTTGGCCCCCCCGCAGCGAAGCGAGGAGGGGCCAAGCGGATCACGCGCCGGTGGGTCGGCGCAAGAACCGGGAACCCGAAGCCGACCGCAAGGCACGACGGGCGGGACAACGGACGACCCAGAATCCTTAGATTTCCAGCCCGTGGGTGAAGCGCTGCCGGTGCGGCTCGAAGTCGGGCATGATGCGCTCGTACGTTGAGTTCATCAGGGGCGAGGAGATCATGAAGTCGGCCGAGGCGCGGTTGCAGGCCACCGGCACGTTCCAGACCACCGCGATGCGCAGCAGCGCCTTCACGTCGGGGTCGTGCGGCTGGGGTTCCAGGGGGTCCCAGAAGAAGATGATGAAATCGATCTGGCCCTCGGCCACCTTCGCGCCGATCTGCTGGTCTCCCCCGAGCGGGCCGCTCTGGAGCTTGAGCACATCGGTGTCGAGCGCCGCCTCCAGCAGGGCGCCGGTGGTCCCGGTGGCAACCAGGTCGTGCTTGCAGAGCATCTCGCGGTTGAATTCGGCCCATTCCAGCAGGTCCCGCTTCTTGTTGTCGTGGGCGACCAGGGCGATCCGTTTGCGTGGAGGGAAGGGCAGGGGCTTTTCATTCATGGGGTAGCCTTTGACATGAGTCTAGCCCATGAAGTGGCAATCACCAGCCAAATTTATGTAACATGAATGGAAAAAACAGTTACAAATAAGGCGCCGCGAACCTGCGCTCCCAGGCGCCGTTGCGTTTCAATTGACGGTTCCAGTAGAACTGGGCGAGCGGCAGCCTGAAGGCCAGCGACAGCAGGGCCGCGGCGACGGGCGCCAGGCGCTCGACGCCCGCTACGGCGCGCAGGGCCTCGGCGCCGAAGCGGCCATCCCGGGCGAGCTGCCCGCCCAGAAGGCGAAGGCGCGCCCACAGCTTGCCGTTGGTCCGCTCCGGCCTGGCCTGCAGCGATTCGCCCGAGCCGCGCACGATGGTGCCGGCATAGGGCGAGCCCAGCCGCCGGGCGAGCTTTTCCAGGTAGCGCTCCAGCGGGCGCGAGTGCAGCGCTTCGGGGAACCCGGACTGCACCAGGAAGCCGAGCAGGGGGCTGGCCGAGCCCATGCGCGGCGCCAGCGCCTCGATGAAGGCCATGACCAGCCCCGGCATGGCGTCGGTGTAGAGCGGCATGCCCAGGAGCACTGCGTCGGCCTCGAAGAAGGCCGCCGCCGCCCGCTCGAATCCGGCCGGATGGGCCAGGTGCAGCACCTCGGGCGGCGCCCCGCCGGCGTGCTCCCAGCCTTCGGCCACCCGGGCGAGCATCTTCATGGAATTGGAGCGCGGCCCGCGCGGCGAGCCGTCAAGCAGCAGCAGTGAGCGCATGGGCCACCTCCGCGGCGGGGCGGTCGGCGACCGCGGTGGTGAAGGTGGGGAACTTGAGGTTGCGGGCCAGGCGCGACCACATGTCCGCGGTGATCTCCAGATCTTCGGCGTCGGTGTCGGGGCCGGGCGCCAGCAGCAGGCCCAGGGCGGGGTAGCGGGCGTAGCGGGCGCGGTGGTGCACCTCGCCGTCCTGGACCACCAGGTGCGGATGCACCAGCGGGATCATCTGGTCCATGGCGCGCTTGAGCAGGGCGCTGGTGAAGCCCATCGCCACCGGCGAGGCCAGCAGCAGCAGCCCGCTGCCGATGGCGGCCCGCAACAGCCGCGCGCTGTCGTCGTTCTGGACGCATTCGCCCGGGGTGCGCACCCAGCAGCCCCAGCAGCCGCGGCAGCCTTTCAGGTTCAGCTCGCGCAAAGCGAAGGTGGTGACCGCGTGGCCGGACGCCTCCAGGTGCGCGGCGACCTCCCGGACATAGGCCTGGAAGGGCGAACCCGGGTCCGGGTCGCCGTTGAAAAGGGTGATGCGCATGGCGCCTCCTCGATTTCTACTTTGTAGAGTAAATCTACAGTGTAGAATTGCCCTGTCAAGTCCTTTCCCGCAGGAGCCCGCCGGTGCCGATCCCCGAGCCAGCCGAGACCCCCAAGCCGGCGCGGGCGCCGCGCGAAGGCCCGCTCACGCGGGAGCGCATCGTCCGGGCCGCCCTCGGGCTGGTCGACCGCGACGGGCTCAAGGCGCTTTCCATGCGCCGCCTGGGGGCGGCCCTGGGGGTCGACCCGATGGCGGTCTACTACCACCTGCCGAACAAGGAGGCGCTGCTGGACGCCCTCGTCGAAGCGGTCATGGCCGAGATCGACCTGGGCGTCGACCACCCGGAGGATCCGCCCGAGGAGCGCATCCTCGGTGCCGCGCGGGCCTACCGGGACGCCATGCTGGCCCACCGCAACGCCCTGCCGATCGTGCTCGCCCGCGGCCCGTCCACCCTGGTCGCGCTGCGTCCGGTGGAACTGCTGCTGGGGATCCTGCGCGGCTGCGGATTGGCCCCGGAGCAGGCCCTGGCCGGCATGAACGCGATCGCCGCGGCGGTGCGCGGGGCGGCGGGGATGGCCGCCTCCGCGGACGCCGGGACCCACGCCCAGGGATTGGCCGACACCCTGGCCGCCCTTCCGGACAACCCCTTCCCCCACCTGAGGGAGGCGCTGCCGTGCGCGGGAACCCTGGAGCGGGGCTTCGAATTCGGCATCCGGGCGCTGGCGCGGGGACTCATCGCGGCCGCCCCGCGGAATGGTGATAACCTCAAGGCATTGTAAATCCAGTCAGGTGGTATCGTCTGGGGCCTTCGAGGACCATGCAGAACAAGCCCGTGGGACAAGCATACAGGTGGTTCGGCGGGCCGAGGGTGCTGCTGGCCGGGATCCTGGCCGCGGCCGTATGGCTGGTCGCCGCCTGGGTCATCGCCGCCCACCTGACCGCCAATCGCGTCGAGGTGGCCCTGGCCGAGGGCGGGGACCGCCTGCAACAGCACCTCGACGGGACCTCGGAAGGGCTGGCCAACAGCCTGAAGCTGCTGCACGGCATCCCGGCGGCCATCGGGCGCACCCAGGAGATCCGCCAGGTGCTCACGCGCTTCAGCGACGTCATGGGGGCACCCCCGGGCGACGCGGCCCTGGGCCGGGTGGACCAGCAGCTGGAGCGCGCTGTGGCGGACATCCAGGCGCTGAGCGTGATCTGGCTCATCAATCCGCGCGGGTACTGCATCGGCGCCAGCAACTACCGGAAGCCCGACAGCTTCAAGGGCGCCCTCTACGAGGACCGGGACTACTTCCGCCAGGCCATGGCGGGCCGGTTCGGGCGCCAGTTCGCGGTCGGCCGGAGGTCGCTCATCCCGGGCCTGTTCTTCTCCGCCCCGGTGGTCGAGGACGGCAAGGTGCTGGGGGTCATCGCCGGCAAGGTCGACCTGCCCGCCCTGAACACCTGGATCGGCCGGACCGGGGCCTTCCTCGCCGATCCCTACGGGGTCGTGATCCTGGCCCAGGACAAGGACCTGGAGTACCGGGTCCTGCCCGGGGGCGGGGTGGGCCGGCTCAGCCCGCAGCAGCAGAACGCCCGCTACCTGCGCTCCCGCTTCGACCCGCTGGCCATCGGGCCCTGGAACGATCCGCGCCACCCGCAGCTGAGGCGCTTCAACGGCGGCGCCGTCCCGGTGCTGTTCGCCGCCCGGGAGGTCGCCGACGACGACCTGTCGGTGAACGTGGTCGAGCCCGTCCCGGGCATCGTCGTGCTGGAGCAGGATCAGCCGTGGCTGTTCGCGCTGCTGGCGCTGCTGGGCTCGGCGGTGATCGGCTGCGCCCTGGCGACCGTGACCTACATCCGGCACATGGCGCAGGCGCGCGCGGCGCTGAGCGCGCAGCTGGCCGAACTGGCCCAGGCCAAGGCCGCCGCAGAGGCTGCCAGCGTGGCCAAGAGTCAGTTCCTCGCCACCATGAGCCACGAGATCCGCACGCCCCTCAACGGCGTGCTGGGCATGGCCGAGCTGCTGCTGCCGGACGACCTGGCTCCGGCGGTGCGCCGGGACTACGCCCGCACCATCCTGGATTCGGGCAACACCCTGCTCACCCTCATCAACGACATCCTGGACCTGTCCAAGGTCGAAGCCGGGCGGATGGAACTCTCCCACGTCCGCTTCGCGCCGGGCCGGCTGGTCAAGGAGATCGCCGCGCTGTTCGCGGAGATGGCAGGGCGCAAGGGGCTTTCTCTCGAGGCGCGCTGGTCGGGACCGGCGCAGGAGTACCTGGGCGATCCCACCCGCCTGCGCCAGATGCTCGCCAACCTGGTCAACAACGCCATCAAGTTCACCGACCGCGGCGGCATCCGGATCGAGGCCGCCGAGCGGGAAAAGGACGGCGCCATGGCGCTGCTTGAGTTCTCGGTGACCGACACCGGCATCGGGGTCAAGGAGGAGCTGCGCGGGCAGCTGTTCCAGCCTTTCCTGCAGCTGGACAGCTCCACCACCCGGCCCTACGCCGGCACCGGCCTGGGCCTTTCCATCGTGCGCAGCCTGGCGCGGCTGATGGGCGGCGAGGTGGGGATGGAATCGGCCCCGGGCTCCGGGTCCCGGTTCTGGTTCCAGGCCCGCTGCGCCTTGGCGCCGGACCAGCCGGCGGCGCTGGCGCCAAACCTGGCCGCCGGGCCCGAAGAGGCCGCCGCGCCTGCCCGCCGCCGGATCCTGCTGGTGGAGGACAACCCCACCAACCGCAAGGTGATCGAAGCGCTGTTGGCCAAGCGGGGCTACGAGGTGCGCAGCGTCGAGAACGGGCTCGAGGCCTGCGCCGCCGTCACCGGGGGCGAGGCGGCCGACCTGGTCCTCATGGATTGCCAGATGCCGGTCATGAGCGGGTTCGAGGCCACCGAGCGGATCCGGGCCTGGGAGCGGGAGCGCGGCGCGCCGCGCCTGCCCATCGTGGCCCTGACCGCGGGGGCTTTCGAAGGCGACCGGGACCACTGCCTCGCGGCGGGCATGGACGACTTCGTCACCAAGCCGGTGGACTTCATCCTGCTCCCGGCGACCATCGCCAAGTGGCTATCTTAGCCCCTTGCGGCGCAGGGCGGCCGAGTACTTGCGGTCGAACAGCTGGATGTGCGGGACGAGCCAGTCCCGGAGGAAGGCGGGGAACATCATGGCGCTCACGGAGCCCATGCGGAACTGGCGGAGCATGTCCTGGGCCCGGGTGATCAAGGCCGCGTGCTCGGCCGCGTGCGCCTCCAGGTCAGGGTACTGCGCCTCCTCCATGGAGCGCTCTTCGTGGGCGAAGTGGGCGCGCGTTTCCTGGACCAGCCGCTCCATGAGCTGTAGGGCCCGGAGGCGGTCATGCTCCTCCAGCAGGGCGTCATGGATCTGGCTCATCATCGCGGTCAGGCGCTGGTGCTCCTCGTCGAAAACCTTCACGCCGACCGAATGATCCGCTTCGGACCAGACGAAGAAGGCCGGCTTCGGCTCGGCTTTGGCCTTGGAAAACCACATGCAGCACGATGGCATGGAGCGCGGGGGGAGGCGAGAAAAAAGATGCGTGCGCGCGCCGCGCCGGATTGAATGGTAGATTGGGTGGCAAAGGGCCGCCTCGATGACCTCCGAACGCTCCAACCAAAGGGAATTCACCAGGGTGCTGGTGGCGGCGCGCACCGTGATCAAGTCCGCCGGCACCACCCTGTCCGCTTCCCAGACCCATTCGCTCAGCATGAAGGGCATGTCCATCCAGTGCGCCGAGCGGCTGCCCAAGGGCGCCGAGTGCGAGATCTCCATCATCCTCGTGGACGGCGAGGCGGAGATCCAGGTGCAGGGCAACGTGGTGGCGCACCTGCCGGACGGCATGGCCTTCGTGTTCACCAAGATCCTCGGCCTGGACAGCTTCGAGCACCTGCGCAACCTGGTCTTCTACAACGCGCAGGACGTGGAGCAGGTGGAGGACGAGTTCAAGTCCCACACGGGCATCCGGAAAAGAGAATCCTAGTCGCCCCACCTCTTGAAATCGGGAAGCTCCAGGTCGAACACGTCCATGATCTTGCCGATGATGTGCCGGGTCATGTCCTGGATGGCCTGGGGCTTGTTGTAGAAGGTGAGCATCGGGGGCAGGATCACCGCGCCCAGGTCCGAGCAGGCCTGCAAGTTGCGCAGGTGCACCGGGCTCAGGGGGGTTTCCCGGGCCACCAGGACCAGGCGGCGCCGTTCCTTGAGCACCACGTCGGCGGCCCGCAGCAGCAGGTTGTCGGAATAGCCCGTGGCGACCCCGGCCACGGTCTTCATGCTGCAGGGGACCACCACCATGCCGCGGGTCTTGAAGGTGCCGCTGGCCACCAGCGCGCCCACGTCCTCGATGGGGTGGAAGCGGGTGGCCAGGGCCTTGACGGCGTCCATGGACCAGTCGGTCTCGAGGGCGAGGGTGCGCCTGCCGCCGTTGCTCACCACCAGGTGGGTCTCCCAGTCGGGGTGGTGGCGCATGGCCTGGAGCAGCTCGATGCCCAGGATGGCGCCGCTGGCGCCGCTGATGCCCACCACCAGGCGGTTGGGTGTGGTCATGTGTGCCCCCCCGGGAATGATCCCATGAAACCTAATGGACGAAGAAGTGCACCCACATCGCCGAGATCGGCATGGCGATGAACAGGGCGGGGAGCATGTTGGCCACCGCGAACGGCTTGATCCCGGCGATGCGCAGGCCGGTGGCGACCATGATGAGGCCGCCGCAGGCGGAGAAGTCGGCGATCATGGCCGGGGTGGTCAGGGGCAGGATCTTCACGGCCAGGAAGAACAGGGAGGCCTGGATGACCAGCTGGGGCACGGCCAGGGTGGCCACCGTGTAGCCCAGCGCCGTGGCGAAGATCGCCGCGGTGAAGAGGTCCAGGAACGACTTCACGATCAGCAGCGAATAGTCGCCGGTCATCCCTTCGTTCATGGCGCCGAAGATGCCGGTGCCGCTGGCGCAGAACAGCACCAGGATGGCCACGAACTTCTCCAGGAACTGATCCTGGGTGAGGCCTTCGGGCGGCTTGGCGAAGGACTCGATGAAGCGCTTGGTCCGGGCCGCGATCTTCTGCACCCAGCTCTCGAGGTGGATCAGTTCGCCGATCAGCGTGCCCACCAGCAGGGCGAGGATCACCGCCGGGAGGTACTTGACCTTCACCACCATGGCGATGCCCAGGCCCATGGAGGCCAGGCCGAACACCAGGGGCATCTTGGTGCGCAGGTTCTCGCTGATCTTGTCGCCCAGGAAGGCTCCTGAGACGCTGCCGACGACGACCGAAGCGCCGTTCACGAATGGGCCGATCATGTTTGCTCCTAAGGGATTGAGGGTTTGAAGGATCAGCCTTTGAGGAAACGCTCGCAGTCCACTTCCTTGAACTGGGCGCGCTGGAACTTGTCCTTGAGCTCGAACGGCACGGTGCAGTCGAAGATGGCCTTGGTGGTGATGCCCTTGCTGCGGATGGAGGGGCTCATCTCGGGGCACTGGGAGGGATCCAGGGGGTGGCAGCGCACGCCGGGGATGGGGATGAGGTCGGCGTCGGCCTGGAACCGGGTGGTCATGGCCCACAGCACGTCGTTGGTGTCGAACGGGTCCACGTCCTCGTCCACCAGGATCACGTGCTTGAGTTCGGAGAAGGCCGAGAAGGCCAGCAGGGCGGCCTGGCGCTGGCGCCCTTCGTCGAACGGCACGGCCTTCTTCACCTGGAGCACGGCGAGGTACTTGCCGCCGCCCGAGGGGTGCGCGTAGACGTTCTGCAGGAGGCCCGGCAGGGCCTTGCCGACCATGGTGAGGATGCTGGCTTCGGTGGGGATGCCGGCCAGGTTGACGTGCTCTTCGCTGGGGCCGATCACGGTCTGCATGATCGGGTTCACCCGGTGGGTGATGGCCTTGACCTTGATGACGGGCAGGGCCGGGTGGGCCGGGCCGTTGTAGCCGGGGAATTCGGGCATGGCCTTGCCGGTGTGGGTGTTCTTGTCCTCCACCACCCGCACGCCCGGCAGCAGTTCGCCTTCGATGACGATCTCCGCGTTGGCGATGGCCTTGGCCTTGACCGTCAGGCACTGGACCAGCTCCACCGGCTTGCCGCGAAGGGCGCCGGCGATCGTGACTTCGTTGAAGCCCAGCGGCGTGGAGGGGGCTTCGAAGCAGGAGGCGATGTACACCGCGGGATCCAGGCCGATGCTGATGGAGATGGGCTGGGGCTTGCCGGCCTGCTCGGCCTTGATGCGGAATGCGTCCAGGTGCCGGCCGGGCACGAGCATCATGGAAATCTCATCCGGCCCCTGGATGCACAGGCGGTGGATGGTCACGTCCTCCTCCCCGGTTTCCGGGTCGGCGCCGTAGCAGAGGCCCATGGTGATGAACGGGCCGGAGTCCTCCACCGTGTTGGTGGGGGCGGGGATCAGCTTGAGGATGTCGAACCCGGGTTCGCTGGCCAGGTGGACCACTTCCTGGCAGGGGGCGGTGGCGACCATGACCGGCGCGACGGGGTTGTTGAGGGCGGCGCACAGGTGGAAGCCGAGCCGTTCCGAGGTGGTGCCCAGCAGGAGGGCGACCCGCTTGCGGTCCGCCAGCAGGCCGATGGCCACCCGGGCGCTCTGGTAGCCCTTGATTTTGTTGAACACCATGGCCGGGCCCATTTTGGTCGGGCGCATGACGGTGCCGCCGGCGCCCACGTAGCGGTAGACGCCGGAGAGCTCGGCGTGGGGGTCCACCTCGACGCTGGTCTGGACCAGCTGGCCGGGGTGCTGTTCCAGCAGGTCCAGGGCAGACCGCAGGTCGTGCACCTGGGTGGCGAGGGTCAGGGGTGGCGTCATGGGTAACCTCCAGGGAAGGGATACCCATGGTTATCCCGACCCGGAGGTCATGAAAAATATCATTTACGACTGGCCAGCATCGCCTGCTGATATGGTGGCGGCCTGGAGGATGGAGGCGATGACCGCCCGGGCGGCGGAGGTGAGATAGCGGTCCTTGAGGTGGATGAGCGCCGGCTGCACGGAGAGGCCCGGCAGGTCAAGGGGCCGGATGGTGAAACCCGCGCGCATGCGCAGGGGGATCTCGGAGCTCGGCACCAGCGCGGCGCCCCGCAATCCGGCCTCGAGGCAGTTGAGCATGGCCCGGATGTCGGGGCTGTCCAGCACGACGCGGGGGGCGATGCCGCGTTTCTGGAAGGCCCGCATCAGGTATTCGTAGGTTCCGCCGCCTTCCCAGCGGCGCGTGAGGACCAGGGGCACCTCGCGCAGGTCCTCGAGCCGGATGGCCGGCGGCACCGGGTCGGGCTCCAGGCCGGGCGGGAACACCACCGCGAAGCGGTCGGGGGGAAGCAGGTCGAGGGTGAAGACGTCCTCGCGGGTGGGCAGGAACAGCACCGCGAAATCCAGGTCCCGGCTCTTGATGTGGCGCTCCAGCGCGCCGCTGTCGCTCACGTAGAGCCTGCACTGGAGCTTGGGGAAGCGCGCGACGAGGTCGGGCACCACCGCCAGGAACTTGGACAGGCAGGTGGTGGAGACGCCGATGTGCACCCGGCCCGAAAAACCGTCGGCGACGTTCTTGACCTCGGCGGGGATCTCGGTGAGGCTGTCGAGCACCATGCGGGCGCGCTCATAGAGCACCCGCCCGGATTCGGTGACCTGCCAGACGTGGCCTTCGCGCTGGATCAGCTGCACCCCCAGCTCGTCCTCCAGCTCCTTGAGGCGCTGGCTGAGGGGCGGCTGGGAGATGTTCAGGGCGCGGGCCGCGCGGCTGATCTGTCCGTGCTCGACGATCGTGCAGAAGTAGATCAGGCGTCTGAGGTCCATGGGCGTGAGGGGGCGGAGGCTTGAGTATATCCGCAGCTCCCGTCGATCCGGTGCGGCTTGGTGGTAAGGTTGTCCATCCGGTCGAGGTGGGGCGATGCTGGTCGAAGAGGCAGTCCGGTTCCTGGCCCAGGTCCCGCCGTTCCAGTTCCTGGAAGGCTCCCAGTTGCGCGCGCTGGCCGAGCACCTGACCCTGGTGTTCTACCCCAAGGGCACCGAGATCCTGCGCCAGGACGGGCCGGTGAGCGAGTCGCTGCCGATCATCCAGATGGGGGCGGTCAAGATCACCATGCGGCCCAAGGGCGGCGGCGAAGAGGTCCTGGTGGACTACCGGGAGCGCGGCGAGACCTTCGGCCTGGTCTCGCTCATGGGCGGGAACCAGAAGACCAGCATCGTCGCCCTGCAGGACACCATCTGCTACCTTCTGCCCAAGGCCCGGCTGCACGAGCTCATGGCCGGCAACCCCGCCGTGACCGAATACCTGCTGCAGTTCCACCTCACCAAGTACGTGGACATGACCTCCCGGGAGATGCAGGGCAAGAGCCTCTTCCTGGGCAGCAGCGACCACCTCCTGTTCACCGCCCAGCTCAAGGAGATCTACCGCCCCGCCGCCGTCACCGCGGAGCCGGGGGAGGCCATCCGGCAGGTGGCGCTGCGCATGGCCGACGCCCGCCAGAGCGCGGCGCTGGTGCTGGGCCCGGGCGGAGAGCCACTCGGCATCGTCACCGACTCGGATTTCCGCTCCAAGGTGGTGGCCCTGGGGGCGGACATCGAAGCCCCGGTGGGCCTCATCATGAGCCAGCCGGTGGTCACCATGGACGAAAAGGACCCCTGCTTCGAGGTGGTGCTGCGCATGCTCCAGGGCAACATCCACCACGTGGCGGTGACCCGGGACGGGGTGCTGCAGGGGATGGTCAGCAACCACGATTTCATGGTGCTGCAGGGCCGGAGCCCGCTGGCCTTCTCCGAGGACATCGAGCGCCAGACGCGGCTGGAGGGGCTTGCCCCGGTGTCCCGCAAGGCCCTGACCATCATCGGCGGGCTGCTGCGGGAAGGGGCCCGGGCGGCCAACATCGTCCGGATCATTTCCGAACTCAACGACCGGGTGGTGCGCAAGGTCATCGAGATCACCGAGCGCGGGCTGGGGCCGCCGCCGGTCCCGTACTGCTGGCTGGCGCTGGGCAGCGAGGGGCGCAAGGAGCAGACCTTCCGCACCGACCAGGACAACGCCCTGGTCTACGAAGACCCGCCGCCGCCCGAAGCGGCCGCGGCCGCGGAATACTTCCGCCGGTTCTCGGAGGCCATGCGCGACGGGCTGGTTCAATGCGGCTTCGAAGCCTGCCCGGCCGGGTACATGGCCAGCAACCCCCAGTGGTGCCAGCCGCTTTCGGTCTGGCAGAACCACTTCGCCGACTGGATCTCCCAGCCGACCCCCGAGGCGGTGCTCAAGTCCCTGGTGTTCTTCGATCTCAGGCCGCTGCACGGGAACGCGGCGCTGGCCTGGGAACTGCGCGGGCAGCTGGACCGGCTGATCCCCGAGCACCCGATCTTCCTGGGGTTCCTGGCCAACATGCTGGTGAAGAACCGTCCGCCCATCGGCTTCTTCGGCTCGGTGGCGGTGGAGCGCGGCGGCGAGCACAAGGACGGCCTGAACCTCAAGATCAAGGGCGTGGCCCCGCTGGTGGACATCGGCCGGCTGTTCGCGCTGGAGCACGGGGTGCGCGCCTCGTCCACCTGGGAGCGGCTGGAGGCCCTGCGCGGCGGTGACACGATCATCTCCGACCAGATCGACGAACTGGAATACGCCCTGGAGTTCATCAGCCTGCTCCGGATCCACCACCAGTACCGGCAGATGGAATCCGGCAAGGCCATCGACAACTTCATCCGCCTCGAGACGCTGAGCCACCTGGAACGGAAATCGCTCAAGAACATCTTCCGCCTGATCCTGCGGATCCAGGACCAGCTCATGGAGCGTTTCAAGACCTTCATCATCTGACGGGGCACGCATGGGGCTGTTGGGGCGGTTGTCGCGCATCTGGGGCCGGGGCGGGCCGGACCTGGAGATCCAGGAAGCCCGCTTCACCGTGCTCGACACCGAGCTCACGGGACTGGACGAGCGCAGGGACGCCATCGTCTCCATCGGCTCGGTGCGCATGCACGGCGGCCGCCTGGCGGTGGGCGGCGCGTTCCACGAACTGGTGAACCCGGGTCCGCTCCTGGACGGCCGCAGCGTGGTGATCCACGGGATCACCCCGTCCCAGGTGGAAGCCAAGCCGCCCATCGACACGGTGCTGATGGCCTTCCTGGAATACTGCGCCGGTTCGGTCCTGGTGGGCCATTGCCTGGACATCGACCTGGCCTTCCTCGACCGCGAGGCCCGGCGCCTGACCGGCGCGCCGCTGGACCATCCGCGGGTGGACACCCTGGCGCTGTACGGCTGGCTGCGCCACCGGCAGCCGGAGCACCCGGCCTTTTCCCTGCCGCTTGGCGGGCTCAGCCTGTTCAAGCTGGCCGAAAGCTTCGGCATCCCGGTCGAGCAGGCGCACACGGCGCTGGGCGACGCCATCGTCACCGCCCAGCTGTTCCAGCGCTTCCTGCCGCTGCTGGCGGAGGCCGGGGTGACCCGGCTGGCGGGCCTGCTCCGGGTGGGCGATCCCCGGCGCCAGGCGGAGAACCTGCTCGCGCCTGGCGGAAACGTGCATTTCTAGCATGACCGTGGCGCCCGTCGAGCCTTGCGGTTGGTTTCGGGTTCCGGGCGGGTGCGCCGACCCACCGGTGCGTGAGAGCCTTGCCGCATGCTCGTCGGCTTCGCCTCCTGCGCGTGCGCCAAGGTCTCACGCTGTCCTTCCCCGCCTGGGGTGGGGGTTCCTACGGTTGGCGGCATGGGGCGGGGAGGCGGCTCCCTGGAATGCCCAGGGTCCCAAGAGGGTTTTTTGATTTTTGTTCATCGAAACGAAGACGAATCGACTCGGCCCTGGGGGGAAGGAGCAGCGTGATCGCTTGGCCCCCCCGCAGCGAAGCGAGGAGGGGCCAAGCGGATCACGCGCCAGTGGGTCGGCGCAAGAACCCGGAACCCGAATCCGACCGCCAGGCCGTTCAGTGGCTGGCCGATCCTTCGGCGCCGATGCCGACGAAGGTGCGGACCTTCTCCGACTCGAACATCGCCTCGGCCTTCTCCTCCCGCTTCATCAGCGAGACCAGGATGCCCACCAGGAAGGCGGCGCCGATGGAGAAGACGCCGGGGTTCTTCATGGGGAAGGGGGCCTTGGTCACGTTGCCGTCCGCGACGGACTTGGCGGCCTGGGCGGCGGCCAGGGCCGCGGCGAGGCCGTTGTTCTGGAGCAGGTTCAGGTCGCCCTGCATGATCTTGAGCGCCCGGGCCTTGGCCGGGACCACGATGGGGTCGAGGGTGCCGCTGGCCAGGTCCGCGGCAAGGGCGTCGACCTTGGGCTTGAGTTCGGCCAGGGACTTGGCCGGATCCTTGGCGTAGCCGTTGAGGCGGGTCACGGTGGCGGTCGCGCCGTTCTTGGCGGCCATGCCGCTGGCCTGGAACACGTCCTCGAACACGGTGGGCGACAGGCAGATCAGGGTGACGGCCAGGATCAGCCCGGTGTAGATGCTGGCCACCGCGCCCGCGGTGGTGAAGCGCTTCCACATGATGGACATGACCAGCGCCGGGAAGTTGGCGCTGGAGGCCACGGCGAAGGCCAAGCCCACCATGAACGCGACATTGAGTTTCTGGAAGATGAGACCCATCAGGATCGCGATGATCCCCAGGCCGACGGTGGCGAACTTGGCCACCTTCATCTCCTCCTTCTCGTTGGCCTTGCCGTGGCGGAACACGCCCACGTAGAGGTCGTGCGACAGGGCGCTGGCCCCGGCGAGGGTCAGGCCGGCAACCACCGCGAGGATGGTGGCGAAGGCCACCGCGGCCAGGAAGCCGAGGAAGACGCCGCCGCCCAGGTGCTCGGCCAAGGCCATGGCGGACATGTTGCCGCCGGCGTTGATGGAGGTGATGAAGCCGTTGCCGACCAGAACCGCCGCGCCGAAGCCGATGGTGACGGTGAGGATGTAGAAGTAGCCGATGAAGCCGGTGGCGTAGAACACCGACTTGCGGGCCTGCTGGGCATCAGGCACGGTGTAGAACCGCATCAGGACGTGGGGCAGGCCGGCGGTGCCGAACATCAGCGCGAGGCCCAGGGAGAAGGCGTCCAGGGGGTTGGTGATCAGCCCGCCCGGTTCCAGGAACTTGCCGGTGTACATCTTGGCGGCCTGGGAGAACAGCCTGGGGTAGCTCCAATCGAACTGGTTCATGCAGAGCAGCACCAGGACGGTGGCGCCGCCCAGCAGGAGGACGGCCTTGATGATCTGCACCCAGGTGGTGGCCAGCATGCCGCCGAAAAGGACATAGAGGATGATCAGGGTGCCGACCAGGTACAGGGCCGAGGAGTAGGGCAGGTTGAACATGAGCTTGATCAGGGTGCCGGCGCCGACCATCTGGGCCGTCATGTAGAAGATGACCGTGACCAGGGAGCCGATGGCGGCGGCGGTCTTGATCGGCCGCTGCTTGAGCCGGAACGCCACCACGTCGGAGAAGGTGTACTTGCCGAGGTTGCGCAGGGGCTCGGAGATGAGGAACATTACCAGGGGCCAGCCGACCAGCCAGCCAACGGAATAGATCAGGCCGTCGTAGCCCTTGAGCGCCACCAGGCCGGCGATGCCCAGGAAGGAGGCCGCGCTCATGTAATCGCCGGCCAGGGCGAGGCCGTTCTGGAAGCCGGTGATGCCGCCGCCCGCGGCATAGAACTGGGCGGCGTTCTTGGTCCTCCGGGCGGCCCAGTAGGTGATGCACAGGGTTACCGCCACGAACAGCATGAAGAAGCTGATGGCCAGGGGACTCAGGGTGCCGATGATGGAATGTGCGGCCGCCTTCATGGCTACCTCCCCATCCGCGTCTTGACGCTCTTCACCATGCCGTCATACCTGCTGTTGGCCCAAAAGATGTAGATGCCGGTAAGGACCCATGAAAGGAAGATCACCCCCACCGCGATGGGGATCCCGATGGTGATGGAGGATCCTTCGCTCAACCTGATGGCCAGGAACGGCTTGTTGTAGGCGATCAGGGCGATGAAACCGAAGTACAGCACCAGTTCCACGATGGTCAGGACGACCGTGATGGTGTTCTTCTGGCGCATCAGTTTCAGGAATTCCGGGTCAGCGAGAATTTGCTGCGCCGTTTTCGAGGGCATGGGTATCTCCTTGGGTTTGAGGGAGCGTAAACTGGCTTACCCAGAAGTCCAGGAAAATGATGAGAATGGCACTATGATTTTTTTTTCCTCTGTCCGTCATTCACTTCCATCGGGTCGTAGGGCATTTGGGATGTGTGTATCCTCTATTTGCAAAAAATAAAAAATCGAGTTGAAAAAAATTTTCTATGTGGAGTAAAATTTTTTCTTTCAGGAGTCTGCCATGGCCAAGACGGTGGTAATCGCCATCGGGGGCAATTCCCTCATCTCCGACAGTGGACACCAGTCCGTGAGCGACCAGTACCGACGCCGCCGCCCAGACCTGCGTGCACATCGCCTCCATGCTCAAGGAGGAGGATCTGCGCCTGGTGGTGACCCACGGCAACGGCCCCCAGGTGGGGTTCATCCTGCGCCGCTCCGAGCTCGCGGCGCCCGAGCTGCACATGGTGCCGCTGGATTCCTGCGTGGCGGACACCCAGGGCGCCCTGGGCTACCAGCTGCAGCGGGCCATGCACAACGAGTTCCAGCGCCGCGGGGTGCGGCCGCAGCGCGGTCACCGTGGTGACCCAGGTGCTGGTGGACAAGAACGACCCGGCCCTGCAGAAGCCCAACAAGCCCATCGGCTCGTTCATGTCCCAGGACCAGGCCGAAGCGCACCGGGTCAAGGACGGCTGGGCCCTGGTGGAGGATTCGGGCCGCGGCTGGCGGCGGGTGGTGGCCTCGCCCAGGCCCAAGGAGATCCTGGAACTGGACGCGGTCAAGCGCCTGCTGGACGCCGGCTTCGTGGTGGTGGCCGGGGGCGGCGGCGGCATCGCCGTGGTGGAGGATGAACGCGGCGAGCTCTCCGGCGTCGCGGCGGTGATCGACAAGGACCTGGCTTCGAGCCTGATGGCGCGCCAGCTGAAGGCCGAGGTGCTGATCATCTCCACCGCCGTGGAGAAGGTCTGCCTGAACTTCGGCAAGCCGGACCAGAAGGAGCTCGCGACCATGACCCTCGCCGAAGCCAAGCAGTACATCGGCGAAGGCCACTTCAAGCCCGGCAGCATGCTGCCCAAGATCCAGGCCGTGGTGGACTTCCTGGAAGGCGGCGGGCGCTAGCGCCATCATCACCGACCCCGAGCACCTGGCGGCGGCGATCGCCGGCAAGGCCGGCACGACCGTTACGCTCTAGGATCGATCCGCATATAATGGGGAAGGTCCAGAAAAAATAGACCCCTCCGGGCCGGGGCGGCGGCGCCCGGCCTTTCCGGGTTTCCTGCCACTTCCAGGAGCACGGCCATGATCGGTGAAGCCCAGGACGCGGAGGTGCTGATGCGCTCCACCGTCCTGTACGTGGAGGACGAACCCGAGACGCGGGAGCTGACCGCCGTCTTCCTCGGCCGCCGGGTGGGAACCCTCCTCACCGCCGCCGACGGGCTGGAGGGGCTGGCCGTGTTCCGGGAGAGCGGGGCGCAGATCATCGTCACCGACATCCGGATGCCGAGGATGGACGGCCTGGCCATGGCCCAGGAGATCCGGCGGAGCCACCCCGCGGTCCTGGTCATCGTCACCACCGCCTTCGAGGACCAGGACTACCTGGCCCGGGCGCTCGACCTCGGCATCGACCACTACGTCGTGAAGCCGATCCCCATGGACCGCCTGGAATACGCCCTGGTGGCCTGCGCCCGGCGGCTGCGCAGCGCCCAGGTCCGCGCCGACGCCCTCACCCCCGGGGAACGGCAGCGGCTCGGGACCCTGACGGACCGGGAACGCGAGGTCCTGGTCTGCATCGGCCGGGGGCTGCCGGCCCATGAGACCGGCCAGGGGCTCGGGATCAGCGCCAAGACCGTCAACACCCACCTGGCCCACCTGATGCTCAAGCTCGGGGTGCACAAATCCAGCGCGCTCGCGGCGTTCGCCGTGCGCAGCGGGCTGATCTGACGGACCCGCTCGAAGCGGATCCCCCCGGGACCCGCCCTCAGGCCATCTCCGGCTTCCCGTTCAGCAGGCAGGCCAGGGTCTGCTCCGCCACGGCCGGGCTGAAGAGGAAGCCCTGGCCGGAATCGCAGCCCTGGCGGACCAGGAAGTCAAGCTGCTCCCGGGTCTCGATGGCCTCGGCCGTGGCGGCGAGGCCCAGGCTGTGCGCGAGGTCGATGACGGCCCGCACGAGGCCATCGCCGCCGGCGCCGATCCCATGGACCAGGCTCCGGTCGAGCTTGAGGCTGTGGACGGGATAATGCCGCAGCGCGGACAGGGAGGTGGCGCCGGCGCCGAAATGGTCGATGGCCAGCCTGGCGCCCAGGGCGGCCAGTTCGCGCAGCCGGGTGCTGGCGAGATCGGGTTGGGCGGTCAGGTGGCTTTCGGCGATCTCCAGTTCCAGGCAGGAGGGCGGCAATCCGCTGTCAACCAGGGCCTGGCGCAGCCGGTCGACCAGGTTCTCCTGCCAGAATTGCCGGCCGGTCAGCTTGACGGCCATGCGCAGCGGGCCCTGGTTCTGGTCCAGCCAGAGGCGGCCCTGGTGGCAGGCCTGGCGGAAGATCCATTCGCCCAGCTGGCTGATGAAGCCGCTGTCTTCGGCCAGCGGGAGGAATTCGGCGGGCGGGATGAGGCCCAGGTCGGGGTGGCGCCAGCGCACCAGGGCTTCGAAGCCGATGAGGGCGCGCGATTCCAGGGCGTACTGGGGCTGGTAGTGCAGGATGAACTCCTGCTGCTCCGCCGCCTGGCGCAGGGCGTGGCCCATGAGGAGGAAGTGCCGGGTGCCGGCGTTCATCTCCTTGCGGTAGAACTGGTAGGTGTTCCGGCCGCGCTTCTTGCCGTAGGTACATCGCGGTGTCGGCGGCCTTCAGGAGGTCCTCCACGGTTTCGCCGTCCTCGGGGAAAAAGCTGATGCCGATGCTGGCGGTGACGCCGAGGCTGGTGGCGCCCAGGCGCATCTCCTGGGCCAGGCCCAGCAGGATGCGGTTGGTGACGGCGTGGATGTTGTCGAGGTGGTCGAAGCCCTCCAGCAGGACGACGAACTCGTCGCCGCCCAGGCGGGCCGCGGTGTCCGATTGGCGGATGCTGGCGCACAGCCTCCTGGCCACTTCCTTCAGCACTTCGTCGCCGGCCTCGTGGCCCATGGAATCGTTGATGTTCTTGAACGCGTCCAGGTCGATGAACAGGACCGCGCAGCGTTCCCGGGAGCGCCGCCTGATCTGGATGGCGTGCTCGATCCGCTCCAGCAGGAGGGTGCGGTTGGGCAGGCCGGTGAGCTTGTCGTAGAAGGCGAGCGTCCGGATCTTCGCCTCGGCCTGCTTGGTCTCGGTGATGTCCCTCAGGTAGACCGAGACGCCGCCGCCGAGAGGGAAGACGCGCGCCTCGTGCCAGCGCCCGGACCGGGCGGTGTAGTGCTCGAAGGTGCGGATCCCGTGGCCGGCCATGGCCTCCTGGAAGACCGCCCGGTCAGGCAGGTACTCCGGGAAGAGGTCCAGGAAGGGTTCGCCCGGCAGGCTCCGGCCGGAGAGATGGAAGTGCTCCTCGGCCCGGTGGTTGAGGTAGCTGATGCGGCCCTCGCCGTCCAGGGCGAAGAAGGCGTCGCCGATGCTCTCCAGCATGGTCTCCATCCGCTCCTTGGCGCCCCGCAGTTCCGCCTCCAGCGCGCCGACCCGCTGGAACTTGGCGATGGCGGCGAAGATCCGCTCGGGGACCAGGGGCTTGAGCACATAGTCGGTGACCCCGGTCTCGACCGCCGAGAGCATGTGCCCGGAATCGTCCCGGCTGGTGAGCACGATGATGCCGGTGTTGGGGCCTTGCGCCCTGATGGCGCGGGCCATCTGGATGCCGTCCAGTCCGGGCATGAGGATGTCGGTGATGACCAGGGCCGGGCGGTGGCGCAGGAACAGGTCCAGGCCCTCGGCGCCGTCCTTGGCCACCAGGAGGTTGGGGAAACGCTCCTGGAGGATCTTGGCCAGGAGCGCGCGGCTGACGGCATCGTCCTCCACGCACAGGATCAGGGTCGGGTCCGGGGCCGGTCTGTTCATTCAGGAAGGTTTCCTTCACCCGCCATTGGAAGCGCATTGATCGCGGAAAACAACTTAAAACCCCTCACCTGAGCAGGAAGCCCTGCCCGATGGCGTCGCCCGGCTCGAGCCAGAAGCGCGCTTCGCCGGTATAGTGCGCTTCGCCGCCCACGCAAACCGTGACCGCCGGCTGGGCGCCGCACTGGGCCGTGCCCACCACTTCGCCGGTGAAGCGCGCGCGGGTCACGCTTTCGAATTCACAGACTTCGCCCTGGCCCAGGAGGCCGCGCTGGTATCTGGCGGCCATGCGGGCGGTGACGCCCGACCCCGTGGGGCTGCGGTCCACCTCGGCGTCCGCGAACACGCAGATGTTGGCCGAAGGCCCATCCGCCGGCCGCTCCCGGCCGTCCGTGAGGATGCTGCCGTAGAGGAAGCCCAGGTCCGGTTCCAGCGGGTGGACCATCTTCATCCGGGCGTTCACGGCCGCCGTGAGCAGGTTGGCGGCGTCCACCAGGTCCCGGGTGCGGCTCGCGCGCACGTCCAGGCCGAAGGCCCCGGCATCGGCCAGGGCATAGAAGGCGCCGCCGTAGCTGACGTCGGTGGCCACCCTGCCATGGCCGGGCACCTCCACCTGCACCTGGCCGGCCAGCAGGAACGCCGGCACGCTGTGGAAGCTGACCCGCCCGGCCCGGCCGCCGACCACTTCCACGAAGGCCCGGACCAGCCCGCAGGGGCACTCGATGCCCACCTCGGTCACCGGCTCCACCTTGGGCACCAGGCCCTGGTCCACCGCATAGCGCCCCAGGGCGATGGTGGCGTGGCCGCACATGGTGCTGTAGCCTTCGTTGTGCATGAACAGCACCGCCAGGTCGGCCCCGGGCAGGGTCGGCGGGACCAGCAGGGCGCCGTACATGTCGTAGTGTCCGCGCGGCTCGAACATGAGCATCCGGCGCAGGTGGTCCAGGTGCTCCCTGGCGTAGCGGCGCTTTTCCAGGATGGTGGCGCCCAGGACCGGGGGATAGCCTCCGCGGATCACCCGCACGGGTTCGCCGCCGGTGTGCATGTCGAGAACGAGGATGGAAGGGTAGTCGGGCATGGGGACGCCTCGAAAGTCTATATGGTTTTTTTATACAGGGAATGCGCACCGGATAGCCAATCATAGTTCAAATCCTGGAGGAAGGTCATGAGATCCAACCACTTCGCGTTTGCCGGGGCGCTGGTCGCGCTGCCGCTCCAGTTCGCCGCCACCCTCGTGTTCGCCCTGGCGTTTTCGCTCCCCGGATGGTTCTGGCTGCAGGACGCCATGCTGGTGCTCCTGCCGGCCCTGGTGGCGGCCACGACCGTGTTCAGCGCGCTGGCGCTGCGCCGGCTCGGCAAGCCCTTGCACTGGGTCTTCTCCGCGTTCCTTTTCCCCCCGCTGCCGGCGTTGATCTATGCCAAGGCCTGCCTGGCATCCGGGAGGGCGCGCCGACGCTGTGCCATGGGAGCCCTGGAGCTGGCGTCCCGGTAGATTGGCGTCAATCTTGCACAGGACCCTTCCAGCCTGCAAAGGCTGCCCAGGGAGGGTTCCATGAGCGTCACCACCAATGCCGCCGGCAGCACCCAGAACATCGCCAGCCTGGTCCTCCAGCAGCTGCTCTCGGGGTCCAACAGCCAGGCCGACAGTTCTCTTCCGCCTTCGGTGCTGGAGGAGGTGCTGTCCAGCGCCCAGGCCTCGCAGCAGAGCACCCAGGCGCCGGCCAGCGTCGTCAAGGCCCTGAGCAACCTCCTGTCGGGCAAAGACACGGCCGGCGACCAGGGCGACCTGAGCCAGGTGCAGGCCTATTTCAAGGAGAACCCCGGAAGCCTCTCCAGCCTGCTGACCGGGCTCCAGGGCAGCGCGGCGACCTACAGCTCCAGCGGAGCGGTCAGCTCGGCCAGCAGCCTGCTGACCGCCTTGGGCCTGGGCAGCGGATCCAGTTCCAGCGGCAGCTCCACCTCATCCCTGATCAGCTCCCTGCTCGGCGGCCAGTCCTCGGACCCGCTGCTGGCCGCCCTCGGCGGCGGCAGTTCGACCTCCTCCAGCAGCTTCTCGCTGCTCGGGTAGGTCCTCCCGCCGGCGCGAAAAATTTTCAAAATCTTTGAGACTTCCGGAGGCGTTCCAGTCATCCTGATAACGTGACCCGCTTCGGGCGGCCATCACGAATAAGCTTTGACGGCCTGTGTCTGGGGAATGTCATTGCATCGAATACTTCCAGACGATATAGCAGGATTAAGTCATGGCACAGCAAGGCACCGTCAAGTGGTTCAACGCCGAAAAGGGTTTCGGTTTCATCACCCCCGATGGGGGTGGGGCTGATCTCTTCGTCCACCACACCGCGATCCAGGGCAGCGGCTTCAAGACCCTGGACGAGAACCAGCGTGTCAGCTTCGACACCGGCCAGGGCCAGAAGGGCCCCCAGGCGACCAACGTCGTCAAGCTTTAAACTGACGTAACGACCAGGAACGGGCGGCCCTCAGGCCGCCCGTTTCCGCGTCATACGGCCACCGTGTCTCCTTGAACTTCCGGCCCACCCAGGTGTCGGCCAGGGGCGCCTCCAGCCGGCCGGAACGAAGGTCCTGGAGGCTGTACAGGGAGAGGTCGAGCACCGGGGTGCCCGCTGCCAGGGTGCCGTCGCCCAGGCGCGCCTGGATCTCGGCCTTGGGGATGGCCACCAGCCGGCCATCGAGGCGGACCAGGATGCTGGACCCGGGATCCACCGGGTTCAGCCGCAGCTGCTCCACCAGGCGGTGCACCTTGCGCAGCATGCCGTCGATGGCGCAACCGGAGGGCTGGGTGGCCAGGCTGGGCTCGGCCACGGCGATCAGCTGGGGCTCCAGGAGCACGCCCCTCGCCCTGGTAGACCTGCCCCTTGTGCCGCCACTGGGCGAGGATCTCCTCCAGCCCGCGGCGCAGCCGGGTTTCGGTGGCCTGGTCCGGGAGCGGTTCGAAGGCCAGCAGCCAGAGCCGGGAGTTGGCGGGGAGGGTGTGCAGCGGCATGGGCGACCTCAGGCCCCATGTTAAAACGATATCGAGTCCAGGCCGCAAAAAAAACCTGCGTCGTGCTTGCATGTCTAAATGAGAACTTTATATTAGAAACGTTTTCGGCAGGGACGTTCGGCCGCACGCAGGCCGGGAAGGGGGGGGCAGGACCATGGGCGGAGCTTTGGCCACAATCAGGAGGCACTCCATGTACGCGCGGCCTTTCACGCGCGGGTTCGTCAACCCGCTCAACCCTCCGGCGCCGGCCCGGTGCCCCCGGCGGCCGTCCTGGTCCGCAGGGTGGCGGGTGCGCCCCGTCCTGCGCAGGCGCCGCCGCGCGCGCCCGGCGGCGGGTCGCGCCCCGCTGCCCCTCGTGCCGGCGGAATGGCTTCGGCTGGCATGGCCCTGTCCCCATCCGCGGCGCAGGCCGGTCCGTCGGAAAGGCGCCGACTAGATCGCGCCCATGGTCCTGCCGGCGCAGCGCAGGTCCTGGCAGGCGCGCAGCACCCGGTCGGCCATGCCCTGCTCGGCCTTCTTCATGTAGGAGCGCGGATCGTAGGCCTTCTTGTTGCCCACCTCGCCGTCGATCTTGAGCACGCCGTCGTAGTTCTTGAAGAAGTGGTCGGCGATGGCGCGGGTGAAGGTGTACTGGGTGTCGGTATCGACGTTCATCTTGATCACGCCGTAGTCCAGGGTCTCGTGGATCTCCTGGAGGCTGGAGCCGGAGCCGCCGTGGAACACCAGCGCCGCGGTCGCGCCCTGGCAGGCGGCCCGGATGGCGTCCTGGCCGTCCTTGAGGATCTCGGGCTTGAGCACCACGTTGCCCGGCTTGTAGACGCCGTGCACGTTGCCGAAGGTGGCGGCCAGCAGGTAGCGGCCGATGGGGGAGAGGGCCTGGTGCACCGCCACCATGTCCTCGGGGGTGGTGTAGAGCTTCTCCTTGCCCACGCCGCTGGTGTCGTGCCCGTCCTCTTCGCCGCCCACCACGCCGATCTCCACTTCCAGGACGATCTCGCTGGCGGCGCAGCGCTTCAGCAGTTCGGCGGAACGGCGGATGTTCTCGCCCAGGGGCAGTTCCGAGCCGTCGAACATGTGCGCGTTGTAGAGGTTGGGCAGGCCCGCGGCGCGCCGCCGCTCGGTCTCTTCGATCAGGGGCAGCACGAAGCTTTCCAGGTACTTGGGATGGCAGTGGTCGGTGTGCAGGGCGACGTTGATCTCGTAGTTGGCGGCCATCTGGTGCACGAACTCGGCCAGGGCGATGCCGCCCTGGGCCATGCTCTTGACGCCCAGGCCGGAGATGAACTCGGCCCCGCCGGTGGACACCTGGATGATGCCGTCGGCCTTGGCGGTCTTGAGGCCCGAGCAGGACCGCGTTGGCGGTCTCGGTGGAGGTGACGTTGAAGGCGGGGTAGGCGTACTTCTCCTGCCTGGCCCGCTCGAGCATCTTGACGTATTGGTGGGGATTGACGACCGGCATGGGATGTCCTCTCGGCTGAGTGCAGCTTTAAACCTATCAACACCACGGCCATCTTGCCATATCGGCTTGCCTCCGGAGTTACCATTGGGTGAAATATTCCAAGGGGGTATCGACATGAGCACCGCCCGCGTGAAGGAAATCCTTTCCTGGTACGGATCGGAAAACCCCGGGGTCAAGAGCCAACCTCGCCCGCCTGATGAACACCGGGAGGCTGGCCGGCACCGGCAAGTTCGTGATCCTGCCGGTGGACCAGGGCTTCGAGCACGGGCCCGCGCGCAGCTTCGCGCCCAACCCGCCGGGCTACGATCCCGCGCTACCACGTCCAGCTGGCCATCGAGGCGGGCTGCAACGCCTACGCGGCGCCCCTGGGCTTCCTGGAGGCGGTGGCCGGGCGATTTCGCCGGGGACATCCCGCTGATCCTCAAGCTGAACAACAGCGACAGCCTGACCAAGGGGCAGGAGCCCTGCTCGGCGGTCACCGGCTCGGTGGCCGACGCCCTGCGCCTGGGCTGCGCCGCCATCGGCTACACCATCTATCCGGGCAGCGGCGCGCGCAACGTCCAGTTCGAGGCCCTGCGCGCGCTGATCCTGGAGGCCAGGCAGGTGGGCCTGCCCACGGTGGTCTGGGCCTACCCGCGCGGCTCCGGCCTCAGCAAGGAGGGCGAGACCGCCCTGGACGTGGTGGCCTACGCCGCCCAGATCGCCGCCCAGCTCGGCGCCCACATCATCAAGGTGAAGCCGCCCAAGGACTTCCTGGAGCAGGCCGAGGCGAAGAAGGTCTACGAGAAGTACGCCATCCCCACCGCCACGCTCAGGGAGCGCATCCAGCACGTGGTGCAGAGCGCCTTCAACGGCCGGCGCATCGTGATCTTCTCCGGCGGCGAGGCCAAGGGCACGCGAGGACCTGCTGAAGGAGGTCACGGAGATCGCCGCCGGCGGCGCCTTCGGCAGCATCATGGGGCGCAACGCCTTCCAGCGGCCCAGGGAAGAGGCGGTGCAGCTGCTGCGGGCGGTGATGGAGATCTACGCCAAGGGGTAGGCCGCGTCAGCCCCGCCGTCGATGGGGATCACGGCTCCGGTGGTCCAGCGGCTGTCGTCCCCCAGCAGGTGCGCCGCCAGGGCGGCGATCTCCTCCTCCCGGCCCAGCCGGCCCATGGGGTTCACCCTGCGCCAGGGCGGCCAGGGCGGCCGCGGGGTCCGCGGCCGCGGCCAGGCGCCGGTCGACCATGGCGGTGCGCACCGGGCCCGGGGCGATGGCGTTGCAGCGGATGCCCCGGCCGGCCCACTCCAGGGCCAGCACCTGGGCCAGCATGTGCACCCCGGCCTTGGCCACGGAATAGGCGGCGGAGTCGGGGATGGCGCGGATGCCGATGTTGGAGCCGACCAGCACGCACGCTGGCGCCGTCCCGCAGGCGCGGGCCCAGGTGGTGGCACAGGAGCCAGGGGCCGCGCAGGTTGGCGGCGATCATGCGGTCGAAAGTCCGCGGCCGCGGTGCCCTCCACGCTGCCGGTGAGCAGTTCCCCGGCGCACAGGAACATGCCGTCCAGAGGCGGGCAGTCCCGGGCGAAGGCCGCCACCGCGCGCGTCGTCGGCGTGGTCCAGGGCGACAGCGGAGCGCCCCGGGCAGGGTCTCGCGCAGCGCCTCCGGACGCCGCCCGGCCAGCACCAGGTCGGCGCCCAGGGCGCTGGAACGCCGGGCCGAGGCCCGGCCGATGCCCGAGCCCGCCCCGGTGACCAGGATGGTCTTGCCGGCAAGCGGACCGGACCGGGTCATGGCCTGGTGCCGTTCCGGTCGAGGGGGCCACCACCCCGCCGGAGATGGCCCAGGTGAGCGCCTCCTCGGGGGTCACGTTCATGGGCCGGACCTTGCTGGCTCCAGCATGATCGACGTAGCCGGAGGTGGGGTTGGGGGAGGTGGGGATGTAGACGGCGATGAGCTCCTCGGCCTCCGGCAGGGTGGCCCAGGCGCAGTTCCGGTGGGCCACGAAGCCCAGGGTGTAGGAGCCCGGCTGGGGCCACTCGACCATGACCACGTCCTTGAAGCTGCCGCCCTGGCCGCTCTGGATGGCGTTCATGAGCTGCTTGGTGGCGCCGTAGATGCCCTTCACCACCGGCACGTGCATCACCAGTTCGTCCAGCCAGCTCAGCAGCTGGACGCCGATGAAGTTGCCCACCAGGGCGCCCACCAGGAACAGCAGCAGAGGGTGGCCACGCCGGAGACCAGGGCCAGCTCCCAGTAGGGCGGGTTCGGGCAGGCCCAGGCTGCGGGACAGCCAGGTGGCCGGGCCCCTCGAAGATCCCCACCAGGGCGTCGAAGATGGCCCGGAGGACCCAGAAGGTCACCGCGGCCGGCAGCAGGGTGAAGAACCCTGCCAGGAGGTACCGGCGGACCATGGATCCTCCCACGACCGGGCCTTGGGTTCCCTGGGGCCTGGTCATTTCGGGTCTCCGGCCCGCTCCCCGGCGCCGGTGAGCCGGCCCTTGGCGGTGAGGATGCTGGGGCCCAGCCTGCGCCAGAAGGTGCGGAAGTAGGAGCCGGCGCTCCAGACCGACAGGATCATGGCCAGCCAGAGCAGGAGCATGCCCATGCCCCAGAAGAAGCTGAACGGCCTGGGCAGCCGGATGAAGAAGCGGAAGATGTCCAGGTGGGTCCATTCGTAGAGCCAGGCGTCCAGCTTGGGTCCCAGGATCAGGCAGGAGATGGCCGCGATCTGGGCGCCCAGCTTCCACTTGCCCAGACGTTCGGCGGAGATGGTGATGCCCTCCTCGCTGGCGATGCCGCGCAGACCGGTGACGGCCATCTCCCGGCCGAGGATGATGAAGGTCATCCAGGCCGGCGCCAGGTCCAGCTCCACCAGGGAGATCAGGGCGCCCATGACGAGCAGCTTGTCCGCCAGCGGGTCCAGCAGCTTGCCCAGGGTGGTCACCTGCTTCCAGCGCCGCGCCAGGTAGCCGTCCAGCAGGTCCGTGAGGCTGGCCACCCAGAACACGCAGCACCCCGATGATCTCGTGGTTGGTGACCCTGGTCAGGAGCACCACCACGAGGATGGGCACCATCAGGATCCGGGCAAGACTCAAATAGTTCGGCAGGTTCATCGGGAATTCTGGCTGAGGGACTGCGGCAGTCCGATGGTGGTGCTTCCAGTCTAGCGGCTCCGAGGCCCGGCTCCGGCGGTGAAACATGGGAGGCGGATCGGGCCGGAATTCAGAGGATGGTGAGTTCGCCCCGGCCGGCCAGGCGCTGCCACTGGGAGTCCTCCATGATCTCGAAGGCGGCGGGCTCCAGCGGTGAACAGCTGGCTTTCCCGGGAGACCCGGACCGGGGTGCCGCGGGCCTGGAGCGCTCCAGCAGCGGCCCTGGCCTGGGGGTCCTCCAGCAGTTCCATGGCTTCCAGGGCCAGGCCGACCCAGGGCACCGAGGGGTCCAGTTCGCGCAGCAGGCCCAGCAGGAGGCGCCGGCCGCTGTCGCTGGCGCCCTGGCCCAGGCGGGAGCGGGTCAGGAGCAGCGGGCGCATGGCCCGGGGGCCGTGGCGCCGGCAGCGGGGCACGGCGGGGGCCGGGACGGCCCGGACCGGGGCAGGGGGCCGCCGGGGGGACCCGCCACGTCGATGCGCCAGGCCGCCCCGTCCTCGCGCAGCCGCGCCGGACGCCCCAGGCGCTCGAGGAAGCGCTGGACGTTGTGGTGGAGCATCGGGTCGCCGCCCAGCAGGATCCGCAGGGGCATGGCCGGGATGCGCCTCCAGGGCCCGGCTGATCTCCCGCAGGGCCTCGGAGACCGTGACTTCGAAGAGCTCCAGGGTCAGGATATCCATGAATGGAGTTTAGGACCTTTGGATCGCGCGGCAGCGGAAAGCTTCAAGCAATGGCTGGCCCGGGCGGCCCTGGCCCAGGGATTCGCCCGGGTGGGGTTCGCCTCCTGCGAGCCGTTCCACGCCGAGCGGGCCCGCCTGGAGGCGTGGTTCGCCCAGGAAGGCGCCGCCCTGCTTCCCTACCTCAGGCCGGAAGCGCTGCTGGATCCGGCCCGGGTGATGCCGGGGGCGGCCACGGCCCTGGTGGGCTTCTTCCCCTACGCCCGGCCGGAGGCCGTCCCGGGCGCGGCGCCCGATTCGCTCAAGCTCAGCCGCTACCTGTGGGGGCCCGACTACCACCGGATCCTGAAGCCGCGGCTCAAGGCCCTGCTGGCCAAGGCCCAGGAGCTCGAGCCGGGGCTGCGGGGCCGGGTCTGCGTCGACACCGCGCCGCTCATGGAACGCCAGCTGGCGGCGCGGGCGGGGCTGGGCTGGCAGGGCAAGCACACCCTGCTGATCGCCCTGGCAAGGGGGCAGGGGCGGCTCCTGGGGCTTCCTGGGCGTGCTCCTGCTGGACCGGGCGCTGCCTCCCGACCGCCCCGGCGCCGAACACTGCGGCCATCTGCACCCGGTGCCTGGCGGCCTGCCCCACCGGAGCCCTGGCGCCGTTCCGGCTCGACCCCGGCCTGTGCCTGACCACCTACACCGTGGAGACCGAGGCGGAGCCGCCGGCCCCGGTGCTGCGGGCACTGGCCCTGAGCGGCTGGGCGGCGGGGTGCGACCTCTGCCAGGAGGTCTGCCCCTGGAACCGGGCCCCGCTCTGGGGCGACCCCGCGCTGTGGGGCGGGACCAGCCCGCTGCACACCCAGCCGGCTCCACAGGCCCGCGATGGGGGTGGGCCGCTGGCAGAGCCTCACCCGCGGAACGGCCCTGCGCCGGGTCAGGCACCGCCACTGGCTTGCGACGGTCCTGCGAATCCGGGGTTCCTTTTGAGTAAAGTTCCGGGCAACATCAAAGTTTTGTAGTTTATCGAGCGCCTTTTTCCTATACCGTGGCTTCTGTGAGTCGGATCCGGAGAACACATCCATGGCCATCAAGAACTTCACCGTCCAGGACGCCGTGGCGATGTACGGCGTCAAAGAATGGGGCTACGGCTTCTTCGGGGTGAACAGCAAGGGGCATCTGGAAGTGCATCCGACCCGGGACGAGAACCTCAGCTGCGATGTTTTCGAGATCGTCCAGCACCTGCGCAAGAAGGGCGCCGACACCCCGCTGATCCTGCGCTTTCCGCAGATCCTCGCGGCCCGGGTCACCGAGCTGAACGAGGCCTTCCACAAGGCCATCAGGGAATACGAGTACGACGGCGGCTACCAGGGCGTCTACCCGGTCAAGTGCAACCAGATGAAGGAAGTGGTCGACCAGATCGTGAAGTCCGGCTTCAAATACCGCTACGGGCTTGAAGCCGGCTCCAAGCCGGAGCTGATGATCGCCCTCAGCATGAACCTGCACCCGGACGCCCTGGTCACCTGCAACGGCTACAAGGACGAGACCTTCATCAGGATGGCGCTGCTGGCGCGCAAGGCCGGGCGCAACGTGCTGATCACCGTGGAAAAGATGACCGAGCTGCCGCTCATCCTCAAGGTGGCCAAGGATCTGAAGGTGGAGCCCCTGCTGGGCCTGCGCTTCAAGCTCAACGCCGTGGGCAGCGGCAAGTGGGAGAGCTCGGCCGGCGACCACTCCAAGTTCGGCCTGAACACCCAGGAACTGCTGGAGGCGGTGGAGACCCTGGAGCGCAAGGGCCTGCTGGACTCCCTGCAGGAGCTGCATTTCCACATCGGCAGCCAGATCACCGACATCCGCAGGGTGAAGACCGCGATGAAGGAGGCGTCGAGGATGTACTCCAAGCTGGTCAAGCGCGGCGTGCCCCTGAAGTACCTCAACGTGGGCGGCGGCCTGGGCGTGGACTACGACGGCTCGCGCACCACCTTCAGCTCCTCCATGAACTACACCGTGGAAGAGTACGCCTCGGACGTGGTCTACACCACCAAGGACGTCTGCACCCAGGAGCAGGTGCCGGTGCCGACCCTGCTGAGCGAATCGGGCCGCGCCGTCACCGCCTTCCACGAGGTGGTGATCGTCGACATCATCGGCCTGATCGACACCACCCACACCAAGTACCGGGTGGAGCTCTCCGGGGCCGAGCCCCAGGTGCTGAAGGAGCTGGCCTACACCCGGGACAACATCTCGGTGAAGAACTTCGCCGAGATGTACCACGACGCCATCACCCAGAAGGACGAGCTGATCACCCTGTTCAACCTGGGCTACCTGTCCCTGGACGACCGGGCCAAGGGCGAGATCCTGTTCTGGGAGGTGTGCCGCAAGCTTTCCCGCATCTTCAGCTACAAGAGCCTGAAGTACATCCCGGAGGAGTTCCAGGACCTGAGCAAGTCCCTGGCCGACAAGCTGATCGCCAATTTCAGCGTGTTCCAGTGCATGCCCGACCACTGGGCCATCGACCAGCTGTTCCCGGTGATGCCCATCCACAGGCTCAAGGAGCGGCCCACCCTGCAGGCCACCTTGTGCGACATCACCTGCGACAGCGACGGCAAGATGGAGAAGTTCATCGACCTCAAGGACGTGAAGGACGAGATCCCGCTGCACGAGCCGAAATCGGGCGAGCCGTACTACCTGGCCTTCTTCCTCACCGGCGCCTACCAGGACATCCTGGGCATGCGCCACAACCTGTTCGGCGCGCCCACCGAGGCCCACGTGGTGGTGAACGACGACGAGGACTTCAAGGTCCAGCTGATCATCCAGGGCGAGAACATGGACGACGTGCTGAAGAGCGTGCACTACGACCCGAACGAACTGGTGGAGGGCCCGAGCAGGCGCCGGCAGAACCCCCAGAGCGACGCCGGCGACGCCTTGAAGGCCCTGCTGACCCAGCAGCGCAACATGCCCACATACCTGGATGGGAATTAAAGCGGGCCTTCCCTATTCCCAATCCTTGGTCCCACGCGCCTGCTTGCGCGCGCCGGCGATCTTCTTGGCCGCCACCCGGCGCAGGCTGCTGCCGTGGGTGGGCCTGGTCGGCCGCCTGGGGATGGGGGCGACCATGGCTTCCCGCACGGCTTTGGAAACTTTGGCCCGGGCGTCTTCCAGGTTGGCCGACTGGTCCCGGGTCAGGGAACTGGTGAGCAGCCAGCGTCCCTCGGCATCCAGCTGGTTGCGCACCCGTTGGCGCAACCGGTCCAGCGAGCCTTCGTCCAGGCCCTCGATGAGCGCCAGATCCACCCGCAGCTCGATCTTGGAAGAGACCTTGTTGACGTTCTGGCCGCCCGGGCCGCCGGAACGCACCGCCTTCATCTGCAGCGCCGCCGCGGGCACCCGCACCGCCGCGCTGATCTCGATGGGGTCCAGCATCAGGCCATGATCTCGAAGATCCGCTCGAACTGGACGATCTCCAGCAGCCGGCGCACCGAGGCGGAGGGCCGCATCAGCGCCAGGGTCATGCTGCGCGCTTCGGTGGCTTCCCGCAGCAGCAGGATCATGCCCAGGGAACTGGCGTCCATGTAGGTCACGCCTTCCATGTCGAGCACCACCCGCGCCAGCCTGCCCGCGTCCAGGAGGCTCTGGGTGCAGGACTTGAAGGCGGGGTGCGTCTCGAAGGTGAAGCGACCCTCAAGCTTGACCGTGCCTGTGCTGTCCTCGATCTGGCTGGTGAACTTCATGAAACCCTCCGGGAGCTGGGGCAGGGGGGGAAGGCCGGGGCTCCTTTGAATCATATCAATCGTTCTGCTCCCGTGGTTCCCAAAGAAAGGGCATTCATCCGAGGTGGGCGGGAATCTTGAGTTCCGGCGGGAGGCCGAGGCTGAGATGATAAGTCCATGGAAAGCTTGGCGCTCTTCTTTTCAGGCACCGGGGGCAATGCCTTGAATCTCCTGCGGGCCTGCAGGACGGGACGGGTCCCGGCCCGGGTGGTGCTGGGGCTGGCGTCCACGCCCAGGGCCGGCGGGATCGCGGCCCTGGCGGCCGAGGGCGTGCCGGTGCGGGTGGTGCTTCGTTCGGCGCACCCGGACGACGCGGCCTTTTCGCAAGCGTGCTACGACCAGGCCGAGGCGGCCGGGGCCGGGGTGATCGCCCTGTGCGGCTGGCTGAAGAAGCTGGCAGTGCCGCCGCGCTGGGAGGGGCGGATCCTCAACATCCATCCCGGTCTGCTGCCGGCCTTCGGCGGGGCCGGGATGTGGGGCGCGCACGTGCACCGGGCCGTGCTGGCGGCGGGCGTGGCGGAATCCGGGCTGCACCGTGCACCTCGTGGACAACCTCTACGACCACGGGCGGATCCTGGCCCAGGCGCGGGTGCCGGTGCTGCCCGGAGACACGCCGGAAACCCTGCAGCAGCGGGTCTACGAACAGGAAATGCGGCTCTACCCCGAGGCCCTGGCCGGGTACCTGGACCCTACAACGTAGTCAATTCAACGATGGGAGCGGACATGTCGAAATTGCGGGTGGCGGTGGTGGGAGTGGGCAGCCTGGGGCAGCATCATGCGCGCATCGCCGCGGCTTCGGACGCCACCGAGCTGGTGGCGGTGGTGGACCCCGCCGAACCGCGCGGCCGGGAGATCGCCGGCAAGTTCGGCACCGCCTGGGTCCCGGAGCTGGGCCAGGTGCTGGGCCGGGTGGACGCGGTGCAGATCGCCGCCCCCACCGGGTTCCACCACGCCCTGGGCCTGGAGGTGCTGGCCGCGGGCAGGCACGTGATCATGGAGAAGCCCCTGGCCGCCACCCAGGACGAAGGCCGCGGCCTGCTGGAGGCGCTGGCCCGGGCGCGGGCCGGGAACCCGGGCCTGGTGGCCGCGGTCGGGCACCTGGAGCGCTTCAACCCGGCGGTCACCGCCCTGCGCGCCCTGGGGATCAAGCCGCACTTCGCCGAAGCCATCCGGGTCTCGCCCTTTCCCATGCGCTCCATGGAAGTGGACGTGATCATGGACGTGATGATCCACGACCTGGACCTGCTGCTGGCCCTGATCGGGCGCAAGGTGGTCTCGGTGGAGGCGGTGGGCGTGCCCATCCTGACCAAGTACGCCGACCTGGTGAACGCCCGGCTCAAGTTCGAAGGCGGCGCCTTCGCCACCGTCACCGCCAGCCGGGTGGCCCGCAAGAAGGAGCGGGTGCTCCGCGCCTTCGGCGCCAACGCGTACGCCAGCCTTGATTTCGCCGCCCAGAAGCTGGAGGTGCTGCGCCTGGCCATGGAGCCCGGCGGGCCCGCGGTGCGCCAGGAGGTGGTGGAGATCGTCGAAGGCGAGCCGCTGAAGCTGGAGCTGGAGGCGTTCTACCAGGCCTGCCTGGGCCTGGGCGAAGACGTCGTGACCTGGCAGGACGCCTTTTCCGCCATGGAGGTGGCGCACCTGGTCCAGGTTTCCGTGGCGGAAAGCCTGGCCAACCTCGAAATCCGGGCCTGATGCCGGGACCCCCCGTGCCGGTGCCCTGGTTCGACCTCGCCTCCCTCGCCAAGCCGCTGGTGACGGCGCCGCTGGCCCTGGCGAAACTGGACCTCGACCTGGACCGGCGCGCCCAGCTGGGCTTCGAGCGGCGGCCCGGGCCGCTCACGGTGCGCCAGCTGCTGTCCCATTCGGCCGGCCTTCCGCCCTGGCTGCCCTTCACCGGGGAACCGCTGGCGCGCCAGCTGGAGCGGGGCTTCCCGGCCGGCGCGCACCCCAAGCTGCAGGCCGGCACGCCCGGCGTCAGCCTGTATTCCGACCTGGGCTACCGGCTCCTGGCCGAACTGCTGGAACTGGAAACCGGGCGGCCGTTCGCCGTGCTGGGCGCGGAGAGCTCCGGGCTGGCCGCGGCGCCCTGGCCAAGCGCGCCGCCGTTCGCGCCCCAGGGTCCGGACGCCGAGATGTGGCGGCTGGCGGAGCCGGCCCTGGCCTTCCCGGCGCGCGACCCCTACCTGCCCAACGACGCCAACGCCCGGGCCGGCATGCGCGGGCACGCGGGTTTCGCCGCCTCGCCTCCGGTGCTGCGCGCGGCCCTTCGGCGCTGGCTGGCTTCGGGCGCTGCCCGCGCGCATGGCGGTGGATGCCGCCCGCGGCGCCGATGGCTCGCGCTGGGGCCTGGGGCTGCAGCGGGCCCTGACCGGGCCGGGGCGGTTCGGCCAGCTGCTGGCGGCGCTTCCGCCCGGGATCGGCGGGCTGCACCTGCTGGTGCAGAACGCGACCACGCTGAGCCCGCCCGCGCCGGCCCTGGCGGAGCCGCCCGGGTGAGCCGTCGCCCTTCTGGTTCCACCTGGGGTTCACCGGCCCGGCCCTGTTCTTCCGGCCGCGAGGACGGCCTGTGCGTCGCCCTCCTGGCCCACCGGGTCGGGCCCTCCGGCGAACTGCTGGACGCCGAGCAGCTGCGGGCCCGCCGGTGGGAGGTCCTGGCCGCGGAGGTCGCCCGCTTGCAGCGGGACCATGGGTAGAATGGGATTCCCCGCCATTGGACATTGGACATTGGACATTGGGCAATGGGCATTGGGCAATGAACATTGGGCAATGTGCATTGCCCACACCGGTCGATCATCAAGTCTGGAGGACTGAATGCATAAGCGCTATCCACTGGCGGCGGCCCTGCTGGGCGGCAAGTACCACCTTTTCGCGGAACTGCCCTACAACCTGAACTGGATGATCCGCCTGCGCGCCGACGAGGAGGCCTTCCTCAAGGCGCATCCGCTGGTGGTCACCGACGTCGGCTGCCGGGGCGAAGCCCCCAAGGAACTGCTGACCCTGTTCCCCTACATGGAGTACCACGCCTTCGACGCGGACGCCGAGGAGTGCGCCCGGATGGAGAAGACGGCGCATCCCTACGCGAGCAGGCGGCTGTTCCCCAGGTTCATCGGGGAAAAGCCCGGGCCCGTGACGTTCAACCTGTTCCACAAGCCGGGGGAGAGCTCCAGCCTGGAGCCGGGGCCCCGGTTCAAGGCGCTGTACGGCGGGGAGGGCTTCGGCGTCGAGAAGCAGTTCCGCCTCGAGGCGACCACCCTGGACGACCACTACCAGGGCGGAGCGCACGCTGCTCCGGACCTGGTCAAGCTGGACACCCAGGGCACCGAACTGGGCATCCTCCAGGGCGCCGGCTCGGTGCTGCGCTCGGCGAGCATGGTGGAGGTGGAGGTGGAGTTCGCCGAGATGTACCAGGGGCAGGCCCGGTTCGACCAGATCTTCGCCCACATGGTGGCGCAGGGTTTCGAGCTGCTCTACCTCAACCGCGTGTTCGGCCAGAAGGAACAGGTCTATCGGGGCCCGTCCCGGGGCCAGCTGCTGTTCGGCGACGCCCTCTTCGGGCGCCGGGAAGACAGGCTGGAAGGCCTTTCGCAGGATCAGGTGTGCAAGTACGTCCTGCTCCTCGTCAACTACGGTCACATGGATCTGGCCTTCGACCTCGTCCAGCGCAACCCCTTCGTCGCGCAGAAGATCCCTGGCATCGCCGACCGCTTCAAGGCCGGCCGGCCGCCCAGGCTGCTGCGCCAGCTGCTCAACCGCATGGATCAGCTGCTGGTGTACCTGCTTCACCTGAGAACCTTCAACCACCTGACCTGGGACTCCGACCGCTGCTGGCCGGTAAGGTGATCGTTCCAATCCCAAGGCTCCGCCCCCAGGAAACCTCATGACATTTTCCCTGCTGATGCCCTCGTACAACCAGGCCCGGTTCATCGGCGAGGCCGTGGACAGCGTCCTGCGCCAGGACGATCCGGACTGGGAGCTGTGGATCCTCGACAATTCCTCCGACGAGACGCCCCAGGTCATGGCGGCCTACCTGGATGACCGGATCCACTTCGTCCACGAACCCGCCCGGATGGATCCCGGCACCTGTCTCAACTGGATGCTGGAGCGGGCCAAGGGCGAGCATTTCTCTTACATCCACACGGACAACCGGCTGCTGCCCAGTTTCGTGCGCAGCCACCGCGCGGCCCTTTCGGCCCATCCCCTGGCCCTGGCGGTGTGCGACTACTGGGAGATCACCGAAGCCGGGCTGCGCAGCAAGCTGCGCAGGCGCCCGGATCCCTTTCCGCTCGGGCGGCTGTTCTCGGTGGACACCATCGGCGTGCCGTTCGCGGCCACCCTGGAACTGGCGCGCCGGCTGGGCGGGTTCTCCACCAGCGACCTGGCCGACGACGTGCTGTTCGTGCTGCGCGCGGACGCCCTGGGGCCGCGGGTGCACATCCATGCGCCGCAGATGGAGTACCGGGTGCACGGCGGGTCCAGGTTCCTGTCCAGCGGCCTGGGCCGGGTCCAGCAGGCCATCTTCCGGAGCGTCGTCCAGGCCTACGGGGAACGCCTGCGGGCCGCCCGGGCGCTCCCGGACCCCTTCGAAGGCGCGGAACGGCGCGCCCTGGGCCACGTGGCCCGGGCCGCGCGGATGGCCCAGGCGCGGGCGGCGCGCATCCTGGAGAGCGTCGCCGCCCCGGTCCAGCCCTGGGTCCAGGGACTCGGGCCCGACAGCTTCTGGCTGGCCTGGGCCTGTTTCCGGCTGGGCCGGCCGGTGGCGGGGTTCGTCGACGGCGCGCAGGGAGAACTGCTGGGTCTGCCGGTGCGGGCGGAACTGCCCAGGGGCGGCGCCCTGATCGTGCCCCGGGCGCGGCGCGGCTGGGGGGAGTCCCTGGGCTGGATGCTGCGCGGGCTGCCCCCGCTGGACCATCCGCTGAAGCGGCTGCCCGGGCAGGTGATGTGCGGCCTGCTGGTGCCCTTCCTGACGGAGCGGCCGGAAGGGCCGCTCTACCTGCGCGGCGGCGGGGCCATGGCGGCCTACCTGGCCTACGGGGCCGAGGCCCTGGGCGGCCTGCCGGTGGCCGGCATCCTGGATCCGGCGGGTGCCGCCTGGCCGCCGTTGCGGGCGAACCTGGAGCCGGCGGGCGCCTGCGTCTGGGTGGTGCCCGGCGCCGCCGGGGCCGGCCGGGCCTGGTCCTCATGAGGCTCCTGCACCTCCTTCAGTGGCTGGTCTCCAGCCACCGCCCGGCCCCGGGGCTCTGCGGCGAGCCCGCCTCCGCCCCGCCCCGGCTGGATCCGGCCGAAGTGCGCCGCATCCTCTGGGTGCGCACGGACGCCATCGGCGACGCGGTGCTGGCCATGGACCAGCTGCGCATCCTCGGGGAGGCCTTTCCCGGCGCCGCGCTCCACGTGGTCTGCCAGGAGCACCTGGCCGAGCTCTACGGGGCCTGCCCCTTCGTGGCGTCCACCCTGGCCTTCCAGCGCCGCCGCTTCCGCCGGGAGCGGGGCTACCGCGCCCAGGTGCTGCAGCGGGTGCGCGCCCTGGGGGCCGACCTGGCCCTGAACGGGGTGCACTCCCGGGAGACCTTGACCGACGCGCTCACCCTGGCCTCCCGGGCCCGGATCCGCTGCGCCTGGCGCGGCGACGCGGAGCGCGCCGAGCCCTGGAAGCTGCGCCTGGCCGAGCGCTTCTACACCCACGTGTTCGACCCCGCCGGCCTCGGGCTGGAGATCGAGCGCAACCGGAGCTTCATGGAGCGGCTCGGGCTGGGTGCGGAGGGCTACCTGCCCCGGGTCTGGCTTTCCCAGGAGGACCTGGCCTTCGCGCGCGCGTGGTTCCAGGCCAACGGCCTGGATCCGCGGCGCACCGTCGCCCTGTTCACCGGCGCCCAGAAGCAGGTGCGGCACTACCGCCACTACGGCGCGGCGCTGGCGCTGGCCTTCCGGCCCGGGGAGGTCCAGGTGGTGGCGCTGGGGTCGGCCGAGGACTACGCCGCGAACCAGGCGGCCCTGGACGGTTTCGCGGGGACCGGCCGCAACCTGAGCGGTGCCGCCAGCCTGCGCCAGAGCGCCGCCGTGCTGGCCTCCTGCCGGCTCGCGGTCGGCGCGGAGACGGGGCTCATGCACCTGGCCGCGGCCGTGGGCACCCCCCAGGCCGTCCTCCTGGGGGGCGGCCACTTCGGCCGGTTCGCGCCGTACCAGCGCGGTACCAGCGCGGCCTGCCTGCCCCTGGACTGCTACGGATGCGGCTGGAACTGCCTTTATTCCCGCGCCCATTGCGTCACCGATGTCCCGCCCGGCGTCCTGGCCCGTGCCATGCGGGAGGCGTACGACGGGCCTTCGGAGCTGCCGAGGCTGTACTGCCCGGCGGTCCCGGGCCCCTTTCCGCCCGGGGGCCCGATACCCCGGCAGGAGCCCGGCCTGTCCGGCCGCATCGTCTGGACCCGGGTGTAAAGGCTGGCCTGGACGCTTTGCGCCGCTACACTGTCCTCATGCTCAAACCCTGGGTATGGGATATCGCTTTATGCCATTTTTAAGAAAACTGACATTCTTGAAATGGGGGTTCCCCGTTTCCCTCGCCTTGCTGCCGCTGTCCGCCCAGGCGCCGCCGGGGTGGAACCAGAACCGTCCGCTGGGCTACGATCAGCCCGGCCAGCCCGGCCAGCCCGGCCAGCCCGGCCCGGGCGCCTGGTACGGCGCGGGCCTCTGGGCCGGGGACCACCACGGGCAGGCGCTTTCCCTGACCGATTCCCTGGGACTGGGCAACAGCCTGACCGGCGGCGGCTTCCACCTGGAGGCCGGGTACCGGTGGAACCACTGGGATTTCGCAGCCGAAGTGCTGGGCGACCGGAGCCCCGACGGCCAGGCCTTTCTCACCCTCTACCGGAGCCACCTGTGGTACCAGGGCGACAGCGGCTGGCAGGGCGGCTTCGAACAGGAGCCCCTGGTCTGGGGGTTCGGGCTGCATGGAGGATACCTGCTGGGCGAGGCGGACCGGCCCTTTCCCCGGGTCCGGATCGTGACGCCCATGGCGGATCTGCACATCGGGCCGGTGCCGCTCGGCACCTGGGGGTTCGAAGGCTTCGTGGGCCGCATGGAGAACCATCCGGTGCTTTCCACCTCCGTCCAGGACGCGTCCTGGAGGAGCCGGGCCATCTCGACCCTGGGCAACCCCGAGGCCCCGCTGCTGATGGGCTACCGGGCCAAGGCGGAGTTCGGGCCGCTGATGGAACTCTACCTCAACTACCTCGACCTCTGGTCCGGGACCCTGAACGGCCGGGGGCTGACCTCGGGCTACAACCTTGGCAACTACCTCACGGCCATGACCGGCCTCAAGGACACCCTGGCCGAGGCCAACACCGATTTCACCAACCCGACCCCCACCCCCCCCAAGGTCATCAACGTCGTCAGCGCATCCGAAGCCGACGTCGGCTTCCGGCTGCAGGCCCCGGTGCTGGCCCGGGCCCTGGCGGCCGAAAAGGTCCATCTGTACGTGAGCCGGGGCAGCAAGGCCATGGTCTGGCCGGTGGGGGTCTTCCTCAAGGACCCTGTGCGTTACGGGGCCAAGGACATCGCCAAGGACGTCGACAACGTCTTCATCAGCCCCAACCTCGGGGCCTTGTGGAACCAGAATTCCCGCTACACCCTCCCCAGCCTGGCCGAGCCCAACGACACCGTGGGCATCCTCGCGGACTGGGACGGGGTGCGGGCCGGGCTGGAATACTACGCCGGGGTCAACAGCGTCGGCACCCACCGCCCCTTCGCCCACGAAATCTACCTGACGGGCTTCTACTACTACGGCGATCCCCTTGGCGACTCCATGGGGGGGGAGTTGATCAACTCCACCGCGAAGGTGGAGTGGGATGTCACCAGCCGCCTGACCCTCGGCACCTGGCTCACCCGCGGCTTCCGCCCCTTTCGGGACAACCTGGCGGACTGGCTGCTCGACTACCCCGGCCAGACCCCCGGCAAGGACCGCCTCACCGGCCTGGAGCAGACCGTCGACTGGAAGCTGAACGCGATCACCAGCCTCAAGCTGGGCGCCTCCTGGCAGCGCCAGGGCGCGGTGGAATACGCCGTGGGACGGACCGCCAACGCCTTCGCCTGGTACAGCGACCTCGCCTTCCGCTGGCCGGCCCGGCGCTGAACTGGGCCGAGGGCGCAATCCGATGTAGACTGCGGGGATGACGACGCACAAACGCATCCTGGTGACCGGCGGAGCGGGATTCCTCGGCTCCCACCTCTGCAAGACCCTGGTCCGGCAGGGGCATGATGTCCTGTGCCTGGACAACCTGTTCACCGGCTTCCGCAGCAACATCGCCGACCTCCTGGCGGAACCCAATTTCGAGCTGATCCGCCACGACGTGACCGCCCCCCTGAGCCTGGAGGTGGACCGGATCTACAACCTGGCCTGCCCGGCCTCGCCGGTGCACTACCAGAAGGATCCCGTGGCGACCATCAAGACCTGCGTCCAGGGCGCCATCAACATGCTGGAACTGGCCCGGCACAACGGCGCCCGGGTACTGCAGTCCTCCACCTCCGAAGTGTACGGCGATCCCTCGGTGCACCCCCAGACCGAGGGCTACTGGGGCAACGTGAACCCGATCGGCCTGCGCAGCTGCTACGACGAGGGCAAGCGGTGCGCGGAGAGCCTGTTCTTCAGCTACCAGCGCCAGTACGCCATCGATATCCGGGTGATGCGCATCTTCAACACCTACGGTCCCCGGATGCATCCCGCCGACGGCCGGGTGGTGAGCAACTTCATCATGCAGGCGCTCCAGGGCCAGGACATCACCCTGTACGGCGACGGCTCCCAGACGCGCTCCTTCTGCTTCGTGGACGACCTGATCCGGGGCATGGTGGGGATGATGGAGCAGACCGGGACCTGCGGGCCCGTGAACGTCGGCAACCCGGTGGAGATCCCCATGGTCGAACTGGCGGAACGGATCATCCGGATATCGGGATCGACCTCCAGGACGGTGTTCAAGCCCCTGCCGGAGGACGACCCGAAGCAGCGCCAGCCCGACATCACCCTGGCCAGGGCCGTGCTGAACTGGGAGCCGGTGGTGCCGCTGGAGGAGGGGCTGGGACAGACCATCGCCTATTTCCGCGGGGTGCTGGCCAATGGCCTCTGAACCGGCCATCCATTTCTTCACCATCGTCCTCAACGGCGAACCGTTCATCCGGCACCACCTGGAGATCTTCCGGCAGCTGCCCTTCCGCTGGCACTGGCACATCATCGAGGGGGTGGCGGAACTGCGCCACGACACGGCCTGGAGCCTGGCCAACGGCGCGCGCATCAACGCCGCCTGGCACACCGGGGGCCTGAGCAACGACGGCACCCGCGAGTACCTGGACGCCCTGCGGCGGGACCACCCCTCCGAGGTCACGGTCTACCGCAAGCCCGGCGGCGCGTTCTGGGACGGCAAGCTGGAGATGGTGAACGCCCCCCTGGCCGGCCTGCGCGAACCCTGCCTGCTCTGGCAGGTGGACGCGGACGAATACTGGACCGCGGCGCAGATCGTGGAATGCCGGCGGCTGTTCGAGGAAGAACCGGACAGGCGCGCCGCCTTCTTCTGGTGCCACTTCTATGTCGGCCCGGAACTGGTGCTGTCCAGCCGGGACACCTACGGCAACAACAGCCGCTACGAATGGCTGCGGGTGTGGCGCTTCCGCCCCGGCGACCGCTGGATCAGCCACGAGCCGCCCATGCTCGGGGACCGCTGGCAGGTGCTCCTGGCACGGGCGCGCCGGCTCCTGGGAAAGGGGCCGAAGGTCCGCCTGGAAAGGCTCGACGCCTTCCCCCACGCGGTCACCGAGGCCCGCGGCCTCGTCTTCACGCACCTGGCCTACGTGCTGCCCGCCCAGGCGGCCTTCAAGGAACAGTACTACGGCTACCGCGGCGCCCGCGAGCAGTGGCAGGCCCTGCAGGCCCAGGAGCGCTTCCCGCTGCCGCTCCGGGACTACTTCGCCTGGGTGAAGGACGGCGCCACGGTGGACCGGGCTTCGGCCCAGGGGCTGGCGCCCTGGCGCGCCTAGCCCGTGCGGGCCATGGCCTTGGAGCACGCCTTCATCCCGTATTCCCGGTGGGGGCACCGGCGGCTCGGCTACTGGCTGGGCAGCCCCGGGAAGGCGTTCAGGGCCTGGGGCCACGTTCCCGTGGCCGTGCGGGTCCAGCCCATCGCCGAACCCGGGCTGCCGGGCCGGGAGGACGTGGTCTGGTTTTCCTATGACCGCGCGCTCTGGGGCGACCGGATCTGCCTGACCTTCGAGGCCGAACGCAGCGTCTCCGCCCCGGCGTCCCGCTGGCGGGCGCTGGCCCGGGCCATGTGGACCATGGTCCAGCGCGATCCGGCCATCCGGTTCGACCTGGTGCCGGTCAACATCGGTGACAACTGTCCCGAGCAGATGCCCGAGGCGGTGTTCGCCTTCGCCCGCCTGCGCGGCACCCGGCGGCCCCTGCTGCCCTGCCCGAACCTGATGGAAGGCACCGGGCACCTGCCCAGGGCCCTCCCCTGGGAAAGGAAGACGGACACGGTCTATTTCCGCGGCGTCGACACGGGGGTGGCCCTCCTCGAGCGGAACGCCCGCGTCGCCCTGTGCCGCGCCGCCCGGGCCATCCCGGGGGCCGACTGCCGGTTCTCAAGGCTGGTGCAGTTCACCGGTGCCGAGGCCCGGCAGCTCCTCGACGAGGGCCTGGTGCACCGGCCGCTGCCCCTCGCGGAACTGAACCGCCACCGGTTCCTGGTGGATTGCGACGGCCACAGCACCTCGTGGGACCGCTACCTCCATTGCGGCACCCTCGGGGGGGTGCCGATCCTGTTCGAACCCGCCTGGGAGGAGTGCTGGCATCACCTCCTGGTGGATGGCGGGAACTGCCTGGTGGCGGACCGTCACAGCCTCGGCGGCATCGTCGCGCGGCTGCGGGCCGAACCGGAGCTGGCGCGCCGCATCGCCGGCAACGCCTCGGAGCTGGTGGCGCGGCACCTGGGTCCCGAGGGGGTGCAGGCCATGTTCGAACAGGCCTGGCGCCAGCGCCTGGACTGAGGACGGCCGCGTCAGGGATTCCCGGCGATGGATGCCGGGTCGGACGCTTCCAGCCAGTCCGGCGGCGGCAGCGGGGGCTCCCCGGGCCCCGGCTGGGTCTTGAAGCGGCGGTGCATCCAGAACCACTGGGTGGGGTTGGCGCGCACCCAGGTTTCGATCCAGGCGGTCATCCGCTGGGTGGCGGCCCAGGTGTCCCGCTGCAGGTCCCCGGTGTCCGGGGCCCGGAACGGCGGGTGGACGGTGACGGTGAGGGTGCCGTCCGGGTCGACCCGGCTGGAGACCGGCAGGATCGCGAAGCCATAGTGCACCGCGAGGCTGGCGGCGGTAGGGAAGGTGCTCGCCCACCGGCCCAGGAAGCGCACGAAGACGCCGCTGGCCAGGGCGTCCTGGTCCAGCAGGAACCCGACCAGCTGACCCTCCTTCAGGCCCTTGATGGCGCCGCGCACCCCGCCGCTCTTGGGGATGATGGAATTGCCGAACCTCATGCGGAAGCGCTTCAGGCGCGCCTCCAGCAGGGGGTTGTCCAGCTCCCGGCCGACCCCGGCCAGCTTGCGGCCCTGCAGCCCCAGGGCCAGGCCCGCCAGTTCCCAGTTGCCGATGTGCGCGGTGAGGCCGATCACGCCCTTGCCGTCCCGGAAGGCGGCTTCCAGGTGCTCCGCGCCCTTCGATCCGGGTGATCCGGCGGACATCGTCCGGGGAGGTGCGCATGAGCCGCAGGGTGGTGAAGAGCAGCGCGCCGAAGTGCTCGAAGCACGCCAGCGACAGGTCCCGGATGGCCGCGTCGGACAGGCCGAGGTCGGTCGAGCGCAGGTTGTCCCGCACCACCCGGCGGTGCCGGGCGTCGATCCGGTAGAACAGCCGCCCCACGGCGCGGCCCAGCGTCCAGGAGAGCCGCCAGCTCAGGAAGCCGGCCAGCCATTCCACGGCCAGGAACAGGCCGTACTGCAGCCGGTGGGCGAAGGTGGGCCGCGCGGATCTAGCCATGGCGGCGGACGGTGGGGAAAATCAAGACCATGGGATAGAGTATGGCATAGGCCTACCGGCCGGCCCCGCCGCCCGCCCCCAGGAAAGAGACCCGCCATGCTGACCCCCCGCCAACGCCAGTTCCTCAAAGCCCAGGCCCATCCCCTCAAGGCCCACGTCCACATCGGCAAATCCGGCCTCACCCCGGCCCTGGGCGCGGAACTGGACGTGATGCTGGACAGCCTCGAGCTGATGAAGATCAGGCTGAACCAGAACAGCCCGGAGGAGCTGGACGGGGTGGCCGCCCAGCTCGCCGCCGCCGTTCCCGGCCTGGAGGTGGTGCGCACCCTGGGCAAGACCGTGCTGGTCTACCGGGCCAGCCGCACGCGTGCCACCCAGTACCCTCTGCCATGAGGAATTGAATGCTATCCTCTCGGGGATGTTCTGATTTCTTGGGATCCACTGGAAACGCCGGAGGCGGGGGTGCCCTTTCTGTCTTGGTTCGAAGGCGATGTGCTGCGCCGGCATGCCCTGACCGGGGACTGCCAGCTGGGCCGGGACCCGGTGCTCTGCCCGGTGGCCATGCCCCAGGACCCCAGCGTGTCCCGGCCCATGCCCTGGTGACCCGGCATCGACGGGACCTGGCGGGTGCGCGACCTGGATTCCCAGCAACGGGATCGCGGTGGCCGGGTGCGCCCTGGCGCCGGGCGGCGAAGCCGGCCTGCTCGACGGCCAGGCCCTGCGCCTGGGCGACTGGACGCTGACCTACACCGACGGCTTTCCGGGCCTGGACGGCGTGAACTTCCTCGAAGGGGTCGGCGACCTGTTCAGCGAACCGCCCAGCTCCGACGACGCCAGGCTGCTCATGCAGGCGCTGGAACTGCTGCACCGCTCCACCGAGTCCCTGCTGGAGGAGGGCAGCGCCAACGCCATGTTCCGCGCGCATCCTCACCGAGGCCCTGGAACTGCTCAAGGCCGACCGCGGCTTCGTGGTGATGGCCGACCCGGGCGGGGGCTGGCGCAGCCTGCACCGGATCGGCGACCTGGAGGACCGCCAGGGCCTTTCCCACTCGGTGGTGGACTACGTCCTGGAGCACCGGACGGCGGTGCTGAGCAACGCGCCGCTGATCGACCCCCGCTTCGGCGGCGAGAGCCTGGTGGAGATGCACCGGGGCGCGGTGATGTGCGCGCCCATGGATCCTGGACCGGACCGTCCAGGGCGTGCTCTACCTGGACCGCTCCCGGGAGGGCGAGCCCTTCACCCGGTTCGACCTGGTCCTGCTGCAGACCTTCGTGCGCCAGGGCGCGCTGGGCCTGCGCCACATCCAGCTGGCCCAGCGCGCCATGGGCCAGGCCGACGCCCAGGGCGAGTACCTGCGGCTGAAGGCGCGCTACGAGCGGACCCTCACCCGCACCGCGGAGCTGCTGGGCACCATGGGCTCCAGCCTGCGCTGGATCCAGAGCTACGCCGAAAGCGGCTACGGCGACCGCGCGGCCATCCTCAGGCACCAGGCGGAGCGCCTGCAGTTCCTGGTGGGCTCGGGCCTGCAGGAGACCCTCCTGGAAGTGCCGGTGGAGACCCCGGTGTCCACCAGCCTGGGCGCCCTCCAGGCCGCGGTGGAGCCCGCCTGGCGCGACCTGCTGAAGATCCGCAACATCGCCCTGAAGCTGGAGGAAGTGCCCCGGGGCACCATCTGGGCGGCCGGGAGCCTGGCGCGCCCAGGCGCTGCTGGGGCTGGTGGAGCCGCTCCTCATGCAGGTGCCGGAGGGCGCCGCGGTGCAGCGGCGACTGGCAGGAGCAGCCCGCCACCTGGACCCTGCGCCTGCAGTTCCCGGGCGGCATGCCCATCCCCACGCCCGACCCCTGGACCTTCCATACCCTGCAGGAGACCGGGATCGTCTGGCGCTGGAACGACCAGGCCCTGTCCCTGGTGTTCGCCAAGCAGGTCGACCACGCCCCGGAGCCCGCCAGCCGCCCGCTGATGGGCCTGGTGACCGAAGAGTTCGAGCTGATGTGGCTGTTCGAAAGCGTCGCCGCCGCCGGCGACCTGACCCTGCTGCCGCTGGAGGAGGAGCCGCCGCACACCCCGGTGCCGCCGCTCAGCTACCTGGTGATCGACGCCAAGGGCACCTCCGACTGCGTGGCCTGCGCCGAGGCCTACCGGCGCAACCCGCTCTTCGCCACCGTGCCGATCCTGGTGGTGCGGGCGCCCGGACGAGCTCTACCCGCAACTGCTGGCCGCGCGGCGCCACCGATTGCCTGCCCGACGGTTTCCGCTGGGAGACCCTGCACCACCGGCTGCAGGTGCTCAAGGGCCACGAGGAGCTGCAGCGCAAGGCCCGGGCGGTGGAGCGCCTGGACTCCCTGCGCCAGATGGCCGGCACCCTCAAGCACGAGATCAACAACCCCCTGGCGGTGATCTCCATGCAGGTGGAGCTCCTGATCCGCAAGTACCCCGAGGAGCCCAAGCTGGCCAAGGTGATGGAGATGGTCGAGCGGATCCGGGTGCTGGTGCAGGTGCTGCAGAAGATGCGGGAAAGCACCACGGAGGAGTACCCCGGCGGGGACAGCATCCTGAAGCTGGGCTGATATTGAAAAATTCTTGACAAAAGCCGTCCGGAACTTAATTTTCCTTCGCTTGTCCGCTATCGGGAGCAGGCCCGGAAGGGGCGTCTCGCCCGCGGGGCGCTGCCGTCAAACCGCCGCAGTATTCCCTTCGGGGAGGGCTGCAGGCCTGTGGAATAAGGAGAACGTATGATTCTGCTCACTGGCGCCACCGGCAAGATCGGCAGGGAACTGGTGCAGTACCTCACCTCCCGCAAGCGCGAATTCAAGGTGATGGTTCGCTCGCGCGATGCGGAGAAGGCCTTCGACGGCACCGGCATCAAGGTCGCCCACGGCGATTTCGAGCGGTCCGGCAGCTACCTGGACGCCCTGACCGGGGTCAAGCAGGTCTTCCTGCTCACCACGCCGCAGCCGGACATCGTGCGCATGGAAGGGGACTTCCTGAAGGCCTGCAAGACCAAGGGCGTGCAGCACGTGGTCCGGGTATCGGCCATGGGCGCCAATCCCTGGGCCTCCTCCGCCCTGACCCGCTGCCACGGCCGCTGCGAGGCCCAGCTGGAGGATTCGGGCATTCCCTGGACCCTCCTGCGCCCCACCGTATTCATGCAGAACCTGGTGGCCTTCATGGGGCCCACCGTGGCCAAGGAGAGCACCCTGTACGCCCCGGCCGGCGACGCCCGCATGCCATGGGTGGACACCCGGGACATCGCCGCGGTGGCCGGGACCGCGCTCACCACCCAGGGGCCGCCCAACCGCGTCTACGAGATCACCGGGCCCGAATCGCTCACCTACGCGGACGTGGCCGAGCGCCTCAGCAACGCCGTGGGCCGCCACATCGCCTACGTCAACGTGCCCGACGGGGCGGCGCTGCAGTCGATGCTGGGCATGGGCATGTCGTCCTGGCTGGCGGAAGGGATGATCACGCTCTACCACATGTTCAAGGCCAACGGCGCGACCGCCCTGTGCCTGGACACGGTGGAGCGCATCACCAGCCAGCCGCCCCGCACCCTCGACGCCTACATCCAGGAGAACCTCCAGGCCTTCAGGCCCATGGCGCACGCGAAGGCCTCCCATACCAAGGGGTGAGGTCCGGGGTTCCGGTCGTCGCGCCGACCCACCGGTGCGTGAACACCTTGGGTCGGCTTCGGCGGCTGCGCCGCCTCCAGGCGACCCAAGGGTTCACGCTGGGCTTCCTGTGCCAGGATCCCTGGGCCGCGGTTCATTGCCAGTGGATGCCAGGCGGTGTCGGTCGCAAGGGGGCAAATCAGGCGTATCCTTGTCGGTATGCGACGATCTGAGGTCATTGCCCAGCTCCAATCCCAAAAAGAGATCCTCCTTGCCATGGGGGTTGGCGAGTTGTATTTGTTTGGCAGTGTGGCTCGCGACGAGGCACGGGAGGACAGCGATGTGGATTTCCTGGTCGAGTTCACAGGTTCTCCATCCTTTGACCGGTTCATGGATCTCAAGTTCTTTCTTGAAGACCTGCTGGGAATCCAGGTGGACCTGGTCACACGCCGAGCCCTGAAACGGTTCCTGCGGCCCGAAATCGTACGGGATGCTGTCCGTGTCGCGTGATGTAGCGCTTTACCTTCAGGACATTTCCATTTGTGCAGCCAAGGTTGTTGCCTATACGGAAGGCATGGATTTTGATTCCTTCCTGGCGGATGAGCGGACCTACGACGCAGTGCTCCGAAATCTCGAATTGATCGGCGAGGCCACCAAACATGTGCCGGAGCCTTTCCGGCAACAGCACCCGATGATCGACTGGCGGCGCATGGCCGGGCTCAGGGATATCCTGGCCCACGCCTATTTTGGGTTGGACGATCCCATCCTGTGGGACTTGATCCAGCACAAAATCCCGGACCTGACGAAGGCCATGGCAGGGCTCGGGAAGGATCTCCGGTAGCTTGCAGGTCGATCACAATACCGGAATCATTACAGTACACCTCATTTGAATGAATTTATGGTTCTCGTTATCGATTACCCCAACTCTTCGGTAACTTTAGCCAAAACAATATTACGCCGAGCACGCCGAGGAGCTGGGTTCGCTGAGCCAACATCCATGCCCCGTGTTCCGAGTTGTCGCCGCATGGGCCTCCAGCCCCGCCTACGGCGGGGTTCCGGGGCTTTGCCCCGGAAGTTTTGGCGAGGGGGGCCGCATGAAACGCGCTGGCGTGTTTGCTGCGGCCCCCCTCGCCAAAACCTTGGGGGCCCATGCTCTCCGGATGATGGCTGGTGCAGCTCGGTGTCCTCGGCGTCTCGGCGGGCTCGGCGTACGAGTTCTTTACTTGAAGTAACCGAGACACCAGAATCGGTCGGGACGGTTCCGCTATTCAGAAAGGTCTGCAGGCTGGAACCAAGTAATGCCGGCCTCCGTGGCGAGGCCTTGGACGGGTCGGTCCGTGGGGCCGGAGGGAAGGTGGGGGCAGCGCTGCAATTCGAAACCCACCGCAAGGGTCACCACCTCCGCCGGCAGGGCGGCCAGCACGGCGTCGTAGAAGCCCCGGCCGTAGCCCAGGCGGTGGCCGTCGGCGGCGAAGGCCAGGCCCGGCACCAGGAGCAGCTGGACCGGCGGCAGGGCATGGGGGGCCGAGACCGGCTCCAGCAGGCCCCAGGTGCCGGGCGCCAGGGGCGGCGTGCCCCAGGCCAGCCGGGGCGGGTTGCGCCCCGTTATCCGCGGGTAGTAGAGCGTCAGGGCCGGGTGCTCCGCAGCCAGCGGCGTCAGGTCCACCTCCGAGCCGAACCGGCCGAAGGCGCCCACCCGCGCGATGCCGCGCCCGGCGCAGAAGGCCGCCACATGGGCACAGGCCGCGCGGGACCAGGCCGCGCGCGCCTCGTCCGGGCCGGCGTCGCGCAGGGCTTTGTAGCGCTCTCTCAGCCGCTCTTTGCTGTCCATGTTCAAGTGTATATTTTATAGAGGTTGTCCCGCTCCAGCGGTTCGAACCCGGCTTCGGTGATGAGGCGCTCGAGTTCGCCCTTGGAAAGGGCCTGGGGGGTGGTGGCGCCGGCGTCGTGGGCGATGCTCTCCTCGATGATGGTGCCGTCCAGGTCGTCCGCGCCGTAGTTGAGGCCGACCTGGGCCAGGCCTTCGCCGATCATCACCCAGTAGGCCTTGATGTGCGGCACGTTGTCCAGCAGCAGGCGGGCCACGGCCACCTCCCGCAGGTCCTGGTGGCCGGTGGTCTCGTGGATCTGGTACTGGCGGCCCAGCTCGTTGTCCTCGATCTGGTAGGCCAGGGGGATGTAGGCCAGGAACCCGCCGGTGCGGTCCTGCAGGGCGCGCAGGCGCAGCAGGTGGTCCACCCGGTGCCGGGGCTGTTCGATGTGGCCGTAGAGCATGGTGCAGTTGGTGGGGATGCCCTTGCGGTGGCAGAGCTCGGCCACGTCCAGCCAGACGTTGGCGTCCTTCTTGCCGATGCAGATCTTGGCGCGCAGATCTCCTCGTCGAAGATCTCGGCCCCGCCGCCCGGGCAGCTTTCCAGCCCCGCCGCCACGCAGCGGTCCAGGAAGGCCTCGACGGAGATGCCCGAGGCCCGGGCGTAGTAGTCCATCTCCACCATGGTGAACACCTTCAGGTGGAGGTCGGGGAACCGGCGCTTGAGCGAGCGGAACAGGTCCTCGAAATAGTCGATCTTCAGCTTGGGGTAGTGCCCCGCCACCATGTGCAGTTCGCGCACGCCGTGGTTTTCCGGCTTCTCCATCTCCCGGACGATGTCCTCCGCCGAGAGCACGTAGGCCTTGGGATCGCCCGGCTTGGCCTGGAAGGCGCAGAACTGGCAGTGGGTGTAGCAGATGTTGGTGTAGGACAGGCGCCGGCTGACCACGTAGTAGGTCTTCAGGCCGTGCCGGCGCAGGCGCACCGTGTGGGCCATGGCGCCGATGCCGGTGAGGTCGGGGCTTTCGTAGAGCAGCAGGCCGTCCTCGAAGCTGAGCCGCTCCTCCCGTCGCACCTTGTCCGCCAGGGGCAGCAGGCGGGGATCGGTGATGTATCGTTCCAGGGGAAGGCTCAAGGCGGGCATGGCGTCTCCGGCACCAGTATAGCGTGCGGGGCCCGGCCATCCCGCCACCTACATCCAGGCCCCGTCGTCGTAGTCGATGGGGTCCTTTTCCGGATTCCGGGCCCAGTCCTTCGATCGGCCTCGCGGGACGGAGGCTTCCCGGCGCGTGGCGGGACCTTCCTTGGCAGGCTGCGGCTGGGCGGGGGGAGGGGCGTTATCGGGTTCGATGCGCATGCGTCCTCCTGAGAGCGGGTTGAATGTATGGATGCCCGGACCGGGGGGAATGTTCCCGAATTTTTCATCTTTTTATTAGTGTTGCAACATTCGTTTACGGATTCGGCAGGAACGCCAGGGTTTCCGTCGGACGGGTGGCCACGCCGCGCCAGAACAGTTCGAACCAGGCCCGCTCGGCCGCGGGCAGGGCCCGCTCGGGCGCGATCCCGGCGATGGAGAGGAACACCGACGGGCCCAGGTCAATGATCTCGAACTCCATCCGGACCATGAAGAAGGCGACCAGGACCGGGTCGAGGTCGGCGCGCAGGTCGCCCCGGCGCATCCCCTCCTCGAGGATCGAGCGGATCCACCGGGCCGCCGCGGTCATGCGCTCGGCCAGGTCCGCCCGGATGCCGGCGGCTCCGCGCACCATCTCGCCCCGCACCAGGGAACGGAAGCCGGCGCTCTCCTGCAGGTGGTCGCGGAAGATGGTCTGGATGGCCCAGCATTTCTCGGCGGTGGAACGGGCGTCCTCAAGGCTGGCCAGCCGGCCCAGCTGCTCCACCACGGGCCGCAGCCGGGCCTCCACCAGGGCTCGCAGCATGTCTTCCTTGTTCTTGAAATGATAGTAGATCAGTGCGGGATCACAGCCCGCCTGGCGGGCGATGGCGCGCAGGCTGGAGGCCTGCAGTCCGTCCCGGGCGAACACCGCCAGCGCGGCCTCCAGCAGTACCTGCGGGTTGACCCGGACGGCCTTGGGGCCGCGGATGCGGGGAGCTTCGGGGGTGGGCAAGGGGATTCCTTTTCAACGGCTGTTGAATTATGGTCTCTCCGCCGGGTCGCGCAAGCTCAAAATTCATCGGGTGTTGAAATGAGCGCCGGGCGCGCCTGCCGATCCTCCGCCATCAGCACCTCCAGCACGGCCATGACGCGCTCCGGCGCGATGCGGTGGGCGGTGGAGCCCGGGTGCCCGGAGAGGCCGGCGGGGGGCTCCGCCATGTCCAGGAAGGGGCCGCGCACGGAGAGCGCCAAGGGCCCCAGCGGGTTGATCAGATGCTCGGGGGAGAAGCCGTTGACCATCACCGTGGGCCGGCCGGTGGCCGCGGCGGTGTGGACCAGGCCGGTGTCCAGGGCGATGTTGCCGGCGGCGCCGTGCTGGAGGGCGCAGGCCTCGGGGATGGTGGTCAGCCCGGTCAGGTCGTAGCTGCCGGGCGCCGCCGCCGCCAGGGTGCGGCCCAGTTCCCGGTCGTCCGGGCCGCCCAGCCACACCGCGCCGAAGCCCCGGTCGCGCAGCAGCCGCGCCATGGCGGGCCAGGTGCGCTCCTCCGGGAACCAGCGCTTGGCGTCGCCGCGGGTGCCGAAGCCCAGGGTCACGTACGGCTCGCCCCGCCAGCCGGCCTCCATGAGCTTGTCCCGGCCCTTGGCGCCGCCGAACAGGTCCGGGGTGAGGGGCAGCCAGCGCAGCTCGTCCTTGCCGGTGAGCAGGTCCAGGAGCCGGCGGAACCGCTCGACGACGGGGATCGGCAGATCCCGGTAGGTGAAGGGATAGTGGTAGAGGAAGCCCAGGTGGTTGTTCACGTCCCCGGCCCGGATGGGCACCCGCGCCATGTAGGCGCCCAGGGCCAGCCGGACGCTCTGGCTGAGGTTGATGACCGCCACCGGGCGCTGCCTGCGCCAGCGGTGCAGCAGGTGCCAGGGGTCCGGCTTGGCCTGGCCGCCCGATTCCACCAGGTTCTCGGCCACCAGCCGCGGATCGGCCTCGCTGAACAGGGCGGCGCCGGAAGCGTGCCCCACGGCGATCCACCTGAGCCGCGCGCCCGCCTCCAGCGCCACCCGGTTCCATTCCCGCTGCAGGCTGCCGAAGAAGGGCAGGGCGAAGACCACGTCCCCGAGGAGCCGGGGGAAGCGGATCCACACTTCGGGGTTGGCGCCCTTCCCCAGTTCATCGCGCAGGATCTCGCTACCGCAACGGGCCAATCACCCACCTCCAGACATGGATTCCTCACATGACTCTACGGGAAGGCGCGGCCGTTCAGCAACCACCATGCATGGCAGACTCCATGTCCAGGCTTTGCCCGGGCATGGAGTGGGGGTGTGGGGGGACGGAGAGCGAGCAGCGCGAGCGCGCGGTCCCCCCTCCGGCACATGGCAGACTCCATGTCCGGGCTTTGCCCGGGCATGGAGTGGGGGTGTGGGGGGACGGAGAGCGAGCAGCGCGAGCGCGCGGTCCCCCCTCCGGCACATGGCAGACTCCATGTCCGGGCTTTGCCCGGGCATGGAGTGGGGGTGTGGGGGGACGGAGAGCGAGCAGCGCGAGCGCGCGGTCCCCCCACAGTCATATCAGGGCTTGCGATGCGCTTCCTGGGCCGCGTAGTGGTCCTGCACGACCCTTTCCTGGGGTTTGTATGAGTAGTTCTGGGTGTGGATCTGGTGCTGCTGCTCCGGGGCCGGATACTTCGCGCCGCGGAAATCCTTCTGATAGGTGGGCAGGGGGGCCGGCGCCGGACGCTGGGCCGCGCGGTTCCATCCGGGGCGGCGCTGCGCCCAGTCCCCGCCCCAATGATCGCCCCAGCGCGGCGGCGCCTCCCGCTGCCAGCCCCTGAAATACGCGGGCGGACGGCGGTAGTAGGCGACCGGGATCTGCAGCACGAAGTCGGGCACGGCCTCGGGGTGGACCGCAGCCCAAGGGCCGTTGTACCACTGGCTCGCGTACCAGTTGTCGTCCTTGAAGACCCAGTACATGCCGTCGTAGAAGAAGTAGTTGTAGTCCAGTCCTGGGGCGTAGTAGGCCGGCGAATTGGGCACCGGGGCCAGTCTGCGGCATGCCGCCCAGGTTGATGCCGATGTTCAGGTGGGGCAGGCCGATGCTGACGCTGACCTGGGCCTGGGCGGTGATGGCCGGCACCATCAGCATCAGGGGTAGATACGGGTATGGGCGCATGCTCCTGCCTCCTTTTTCCTCGAAACGTGCAAGCGGTCGTCCGCAAAGCTTATGCTATCCAACATCTGGCTCCTTGACAGGATGATTTGCGATCAGAAACGCCCTTGCATGCTGTGCGCATAGCCGGTCAGTTCGACGTAGGCGTCCCCGGTTTCGGCGCCCCGCGCGTCGCGCACCCGGCAGGCCCCTTCCCAGTAGGTGATGCGCGCGCCCAGGCGGGTGCGCAGCTCCTGGTCCGCCACCAGGGGCTCCAGGGTCCAGGCTTCGCCCCAGGCGCTCAGCTTCAGGGGCAGCGGATAGGCGGCGCCGGAGGGGGCCCGCCAGGATCCGCCGGTCAGCTGGAAGTCCTTGGTGACCCTCAGGATGCGACCGTCCGGAGCCACTTCGGTGAGGGTCGAGCAGGGATCCTGGGCGCCGCCTTCGCCGCGCAGGCGGTAGACCATCAGGCTGCGGCCGTCGCGCAGCTGGATGCCGGCCCAATCCCAGCCCACCTGGCCCGGGCGAGAGCTGGCTGGAGCTGAACTCGTGGTCCATCCAGGAGGTGCCTCGCAGCTCCAGCTCCTGGCCGGGGCGGCGCAGCCGGCCGGTGCTGGCCAGGCGCGGGAAGGTGAGGTAGTGGCTGGCGGCGGAGGGCTCGGCGCCCTTGCGGGTGACGCCGTCCGCGCCGAAGATCACCGGGGGGGTCGAAGGGGCGAGGTCCAGTTCCAGGGAGGCTTCGGCCACCGAGAAGCTGAGGTGGATGGTTCCGTCCATGCGCGCGCTCCAGGAGGCGTCGCGCAGGTCCAGGCGGCCGCTGGCGGCGCCGGCGGGGATGCCTTCCCGGTTGAGCCGCTCCTCCATCCGGAAGCGGCCTCCGGCCACGTCGGTGAGGGCGGCGTGGGCCAGCAGGATCTGGTCGGTGCGCCAGTCGGGGCTGCCGGTCCAGCCCGTGCCGGCCAGGGACCGGCGGAAGAAGGTCAGCTGGTAGCCGTAGCGCCGGCCGTCCGCGCTCCAGAGGTGGCCGGTGAAGTACCACCATTCGATGGCGAATTCGGGGTGGGCGCCGTGGTCCCTGGGGAACTGGAAGGCGTAGCCCGGCTGCGCGGTGCGGAACGGCTGCAACGAGCGCCAGGGCCGAGCAGGGGGGCCAGGAACGGGTTCAAACGGCACCCTCCTCGGTCTGGCGGTCCGCGGCCAGGCGCGCAGCCCAGCGTGCGATGGGCAGCAGGGTGCCAGCCGCCAGCAGCAGGCAGGCGGCCACCAGCCCGCCCAGGAAGCCCCAGGGCAGGCGGTAGCTGAGGGTCCAGCCGAACGCCTGGGGGTTGAGCACCCGCACCAGGATGCGCGAAAGCAGCAGGCCCAGGCCCAGGCCGCCCGGCGCACCCGGCCAGGGCGATGCCCAGGCCCTCCCCCAGCAGCACGGCGGTGACGGCCCGGCTTCCGGCGCCCAGGGCGCGCAGGGTCCAGATGTCGCCCCGGCGGGCCAGGGCCAGCCCGGCCAGGGACTGGGCCAGCCCGGCCAGGGCCACGACCAGGCCGATGACCTCCAGGGCGTAGGTGATGGCGAAGGTCTGGCGGAAGATCCGCAGGACCCGTTCGCGCAATTCGGCGTTGGCCCGGATCTGCAGCCCGGGCCACTGCCGGGCCAGGCGCCGGGCCACGGCCGCGGGGTCGGAACCGGGCTTCAGGTACAGGGCCAGGCTGGCGGCCCGGTCGTCCCTGAACCAGGCCAGAAACACGGGGCGGTCCAGGATCAGGCTGCCGCGCTCGTTGCCGAAGTCGGCGTAGACTCCGCGCAGGGTCACCGGGTGCCCGGGCAGGTCGACCCGGTCGCCCACCCGCAGCCGGAACCGGCGGGCGAAGCTTTCGCTGGCCACGGCCCCCGGGTCGGCCAGGCCGTCCCGGTGCACGCGGCCCAGCACCTCGCTGCTCGCGCCGCCCTGGATCAGCGCGAGGTGGCCGCGGCTGGCGGTCACGGCGAGATCGAAGGTGGCCAGGCTGCTCTGCTGTCCGCGGAAGGCGAAGGGGATCGTCTGGTAGCGGTCCAGCGCCGCCACGGCGGGGTCGGCCGCCAGGGCTCGGCAGGCGTCATCCGGGATCCGGTGGCGCAGCTGCGGCGCCGCCGGAGCCCAGGGGGGCCACGTAGAGGTCGGCCCGCAGCGTATCGCCGATCCAGCCGCGCACGGTGGCCTTCGAAGCTGCGCACCATCACGCCCATGCCCACCGTCATGCCCACCGCCACGGACAGGGCCGCGGCGGCGAAGCCGTGGCGCCCGGTGGGGCGGCACAGCGGGCGCAGGCAGAGGCGCAGGGCCCAGGGCGCCCGGCGCATCCGCCCGGGCGCCCCCAGCAGCGGCAGCAGCGCCAGCGTGGCCAGGCTGCCGCCGAAGAGCACCAGGACGGCGCCGGCATAGGCGTGCCAGAGGGTTCCGGCGGGCAGGTCGGGCAGGAACGCCAGGGCCATCCCGGCGCCCAGCAGCAGCAGGCCGCCCAGGGCCGCGGGCGCCCAGCGCATGGGCCGGGCCTCGGCCCCCCGGGCCAGGAGCTGCACCGGCGGGGTGGCCGCGGCGCGTCGCGCCGGCAGCCAGGCCGCCGCCAGGCAGGTGAGGGTGCCGGCAGCCCAGGCGAGCGGCCGCTTCCCGGCCCTGGAAGGCCGCCTCGCGCGCCGAGGCGGCGCCGTACAGGGCGGCCATGGTGCGGGCCACGAGGCGCACGGCGCCCTGGGCCATGGCCCAGCCCAGGGCCAGCCCGAGCAGGCTGCCCAGCGCCCCCAGCAGCGCCGCCTCCAGCAGCACCAGGGCCAGGATGCGCCGCCCGGGGCAGCCCAGCGCCTGGAGCAGGGCCCAGGTCTCGCGCCGGCGGTTCACCGCGGCGTCGAAGCCCTGGAACAGGAGGTAGGCGCCCACCGCCAGGGCCACCAGGGAGAGCACGGTGAGGTTCAGCCGGAACGCCGCGCTCATGGCCCGGGCGCTGGCGGCGCGCTGCTCCGGGGCCTCCAGGATCCAGCCCGGGGGCAGGGCGGCGGCGGCCCGGGCCTGGACGGCGGCGCCGTCCCGCCCCGGCAGCCAGCCCAGGTCCAGCCGGTCCAGCTGGCCCGGGCGCCGGAACAGGCGCTGGGCGGCGGGCAGGTCCATGACCAGGAGGTTGCGCTGCACCGGCGGCCGCCCGGGGTCGTCCGGGAGGATGCCGGCCACCCGCAGCCGCACCACCCGGCCGTCCACCAGGCCCGGCAGCGGGTCGCCGACCCGCACGCTCCGGGCCAGGGCCGGGGACACCAGCACCGCGTCCGGGTCCTCGAGCACCCGGGCGGATACGTCGCCCAGGCCAACCAGGTCGGTGCCGGGACCTACCAGGCCGGTGCCGAGGACCACCAGGTCGGTGCCGAGCACCTGGAACGTCTCCAGCCCGGAAGCGCTGGTGAAGCTGCCCTCCAGCACCGGGCGGATCCAGGCGTCCCGCCTCAGGGCGTCCAGCTGGAACAGGCCGCTCTCCTGCATGGGCCCGACCTCGGCCCGCACGATCAGGTCGGCCCCGGTGCCGATCCCCCGGGTGAAGCCTTCGAAGCTGGCCACCGCCGCCCGGTCCGCCAGCCGGATGGAGAGGTAGACCGCGACCCCCAGGGCCACGGCCAGCGCCACCAGGAGCGCCCGGCCCGGCTCCCGGCCCAGGGCGCGCCAGACGAGCCGGTGGTGGAGGCTCGTGTTCAAGGCTCCCGCCCCTGGATCCGGCCGTCCTTCATGTGCTCGATCCGGTGGCAGATGGCCGCCGCCGCCGGGGAATGGGTGACCAGCACCAGCGCCGTGCCGGACCGTTCGGTCAGGTCCGAGAGCAGCGCCAGCACCGCGTCCCCGCTGGCGCTGTCCAGGTTGCCGGTGGGCTCGTCGGCCAGCAGCAGGGCCGGGCTGGCCGCCAGCGCCCGGGCCACGGCCACCCGCTGCATCTCGCCGCCGGACAGCTCGCGCGGCCAGGCCCCGGCCCGGGCCGCGAGGCCGACCGCCTCCAGCAGTTCCGCCACCCGCGCGGCCAGCCTTGCCCTGGGCCAGTCCAGCAGCTGCAGGGGCAGTTCGACGTTCTCCCGGGCGGTGAGGGTGGGGATCAGGTGGAACAGCTGGAACACGGTGCCCAGGGATTCCCGGCGCAGCCGGGCCAGCCGCCGCGGGCCCGCCCCGGCCAGGGCCTCGCCGCGGAACAGCACCGCGCCCCGGTCGGGCCGGTCCAGGCCGCCCAGCAGGTTGAGCAGGGTGGTCTTGCCGCATCCGGAAGGCCCCAGCAGCGCCACCCGCTCGCCGGGGGAGACGCTGAGGTCCACGTCCTTCAGCACCCAGCGGGTGTCGTAGCGCCGGCACACCTGTCGGGCTTCCAGCAGGGGCATGGTTCCTCCTGCTCCCATATTGCATGAAAGCGCCTGGAAGGTCAGGGGAAGGCCCTCACGCACCGGTGGGTCGGCGCACCCGCCCGGGACCCGAAGGCGACCGTCAGGCGCGACGGCCGGGACAACGGACGCCACAGTCATGCTGGGATCCACCCCTCGGCAGGTCGGCAGGGCGTCAAGGGCGTACAAGACCGGGGGCCACCGCGCGGTGGCCCCCGATCCCGTTCCGGCCCCCGGCTATTCCACCGAGATGGGGATTTCCGTGGTGTAGTCCAGGGTGATCACTTCCGGCTCCTCGAAGGCGATGCGGCCCTCCTCCACTTCCTTGATGGCCACCTGGGCCCAGAAGGAGGCGAGGCGGGGGGCTTCCTGGGGCTGCCCCAGCTTGTTCATGGGGACCTGGACCTCCACCTTCGGGTAGGCGCCGCGTTGCAGCTGCTCGCAACGTTTGCCGGTGATCACCACGAAGCGGTACTTGTTCGCGATTTCTTCCGGGATGTGTACAACAGTGCGCTGGGTCATGGATTGCCCTCGAAGGAAGCAAGTGTAACAAGGAAACCCCGGCTTTTCCAGGGTTAGTATGGTGGTGGAGGGTTCCCATGAATATCCTGGTCGGCATCACCGGCGGCATCGCCGCCTACCGGGCGGCCGAACTGGCCCGGCTGCTGGTCAAGCGCGGCCACGTGGTGCGCTGCTGCCTCACCGACGCCGGCTCCAGGTTCATCACCCCGCTGACCCTCGCCTCCCTCACCGGCCAGCCCTGTTTCGGCGCCAACCCGGAATACCACGAATGGCGCCCCAACCCGGTCATCGAGCACGTGGACCTGGCCCGCTGGGCCGATGTGGTGGCGGTGGCGCCGGCCACGGCGGACATCATGGGCAAGACCGCGGGCGGCCTGGCCAACGACCTGCTCTCCACCCTCCTGCTGGCCACCACCGCCAAGGTGCTGTGGGCCCCGGCCATGAACAAGGCCATGTGGGCGCACCCGGCGGTGCAGGCCAACGTCGCCCGGCTCAAGGGATTCGGGCACACGGTGGTGGAGCCGGCGGAAGGCATGCTGGCCTGCGGCGAAGAGGGCGCCGGCCGGCTGGCGGAAGTGGGCGACATCGCCGACGCCGTCGACGCCCTGGCCGGACCCGCCCATCCGGCCCTGCAGGGCCGCGCCGTCCTGATCACCGCCGGCCCCACCCAGGAGGACCTGGACCCGGTGCGCACCCTCACCAACCGCTCCTCCGGCGCCATGGGGATCGAACTGGCCCGGGCCTTCCGCAACGCCGGGGCCATGGTCAGCCTGGTGCTGGGCGGCGACCTGCCGGCGCCCTGGGGCGTGCGCACGGTGCGGGTGCGCAGCGCCCAGCAGATGCTCGAGGCCAGCCAGGAGCTGTGGCCGACCCAGGACGGCCTGGTGGCCGCGGCGGCGGTGGCCGACCAGCGCCCCCAGACCTGCGCCCCGGAAAAGGTGAAGAAGGGCGAGGGGCCCGAAACCCTGGTCCTGGTGCGCACGCCGGACGTCCTGGCCACGCTCTCCGCCAGCCGCAGCCGCGACCAGTGGCTGCTGGGGTTCGCCGCCGAAAGCGAAGCGCACGTGCCCAACGCCACCGCCAAGCTGCACATGAAGCACCTGGACGGCATCCTGGTGAACGACATCGGCGACGGCAAGGCCTTCGGCCTGCAGGCCAACACCCTGATCCCCATCACCGCCTCGGGCCAGTGCGAGCCGCTGGGGCCGCTGCCCAAGGACCGCCTGGCCCAGGCGGTGGTGCGCTGGTGGGGCGACTGGCTGGGCGGCAAACAATAGGAGGTGTCCATGATTCCCGAACTGTCCGTCACTGCCATGACCTACGCCATGGCGGACCGATTCCTGGATGCGCTGGTGGGTGATTTCACCGACGCCGACTGGCAGGTGGCCGACGCCAACGGGCACACCGCCCGCTGGATCACCGGGCACCTGGCGGTCTACCGGCACCAGGTGGCCGCCCTGCTCGGCGCGGAACCTGGAGCGCTGCCCTGGGAGGCGGCCTTCGTCCGCGGCACCTCCAGCGCCGACGTGCCTGCCGACCTGGATCCCCGGCTCCTGGTCGCGTCCTTCCACGCTTCCCAGGCGGCCATGGCGGGCCGTTGGGAGGCGGTCGGCGCGGCCGACCTGGCCAGGCCGTACGGACGGACCCTGCCGGACGGAACGGACACCGCGGGCGGCGCCATCCGCTTCATGACCTGGCACGAGGCCTACCACCTGGGGCAGTTGGGCTTCATGCGCCGCCTGGCCGGCAAGCCGGGACGCGCCTAGGATGCCGTCAGAAGTTCGGGTCCAGCCAGGGCACCGGTTCGCTGGGCGCCCCGATCACGTCGCCCACCCGCAGGGCCACCGCCACCAGCCACCCGGGGCCGCGCCCGATCTGCTTCAGGTCCAGGCGCAGGGTGCCGCCCGGGCTGGGCAGGTTCGGGCCGCGCCGCTCCAGCACCACCTGGCCCCGGGCCAGCACCTCGCTCGCCGTTCGGGCCGGGCATAGCCCAAAGGAAGGTAATAGATGCGCACCTTCTCCAGGCCCACCAGGCGCACCCCCCGGGCATCGCGGGTCGGGCAGGCGCACTTCCAGGATCCGGCTTTCGACCCACCGGGCGGTGCAGGCCGCCGGCGCCGCCCGCGGCTGGGGCATCGGGTCGCCCTTGCGGCCGCAGCCGAGGGCCACCAGGCCCAGAAACAGCGAGATTGTAGACGCACGAATCAGGTTTGGTAGGCTGGAGGGTCGCACCTTCCCATGATGACCCCATTTCCCTCCTGGGAGGGGCCATCCTCGAGGAGCGCCATGCCCGTGACCAAATTGCTCATTGCCAACCGGGGGGACATCGCCTGCCGGATCATGCGCACCTGCCGGGAGATCGACATCCCCACCGTGGCCGTGTATTCGGACTCCGACCGCGGATCCATGCACGTCCGGCTGGCCGTGTTTTCCTACCCGATCGGGCCGACCCCCTCCCGGGAGAGCTACCTGCGGGTGGACAAGCTCATCGACGCTTGCAAGCAAGACCGGCGCCGACGCGGTCCACCCCGGCTACGGCTTCCTGAGCGAGGACCCCGAGGCGGTGCGCAAGTTCCAGGAGGCCGGGCTCACCTGGATCGGACCCAGCGCCGAGGTGCTGGAGAAGATGAACGCCAAGATCACCGCCCGGGAGATCGCCAGCAGCGTGGGCTGCCCGGTGCTGCCGGGCATCCACGAGACCCTGGACGACGAGGACCTGATGGCCGAGGCCAAGAAGCTCGGCTTCCCGCTGATGCTCAAGCCGGTGGCGGGCCGGGACGGCAAGGGCATGCGCCTGGTCAAGTCCCCGGGCGAACTGCGCCGGGCCCTGCCTCGGGTGAAGGGCGACGCCCTGTTCTCCTTCTGGGACGAGCGGGTCTACCTGGAGAAGGCGCTGATCCACCCCCGCCACATCGACATCCAGATCGCCGGGGACAGCCACGGCAACTACGTCTACCTGTGGGAGCGGGAAGGCTCGGTGCAGCGCCGGTTCCAGCAGGTGGCCGACGAGGCCCCTTCGGTCTCGCTCAACCCCGAGCAGCGCCGGGCCATGGGCGAGGCCGCGGTGGCCATCGCCCGCAAGGTGGGCTACGTGGGCCTGGGCACCGTGGAATTCCTCCTGGACGGCGAAGGCCACTTCTACTTCCTGGAGATGACCTGCCGGATCCAGGGCGGGCACGCCGTCACCGAGTGGATCACCGGCCAGGACCTGGTCAAGTGGCAGATCCAGATCGCCCGGGGCGAGAAGCTGCCCCTGGCCCAGGACCAGATCCCCATGTGGGGCCACGCCATCCAGTGCCGCATCAACGCCGAGGACCCGGACCGCGACTTCGCCCCCAGCTCCGGCCGGATCATCTACCTGCGCACCCCCGCGGGGCACCGGCTGCGCGACGACAACGGCGTCTACACCGGCTGGGACGCTGTCGCCCTTCTACGCGCCGCTGCTGTCCAAGCTCTCCACCTGGGGCCAGACCCGGACGGAGGCGCTGGAGCGCATGCACTCCGCCCTGAGCGAGTACCGGGTGGGCGGGGTGCGCAACAACGTGGCCTTCCACAAGGCCCTGCTGGAGCACAAGCCGTTCCTGCAAGGGCGATCTGCACACCGGGATGCTGGACCACTCCTGGTGGAAGCAGAAGAAGCTGGGCCCCAACCTGAAATTCGCCGTGGCCGCCGCCCTGTTCGACGAACTGGAGCTGGAGGAGCGCCGGGCCCAGCAGCCCGCGCGCGCGGACGAGTGCGAACACGGGGGCGAGAACTGGCGCTCCCTCGGCAAGTTCAACCGGCTGTGAACCGCAGCACAACGGAAGAGACCATGAAGCGCACCCTAGTCATCGCCGACGAAACCCACGAGCTCGAAATCCACCGCCGCGGCGGCAAGACCGTCATGATCTGGGACGGCGAGGAGTTCCCCTTCGACATCATGAAGGTCGAGCCCACCAGCTACTCCATCATCATGAACGGCCATTCCGTGGGCGTGAACATCGACCGCATCCGCAACATCGACCCGGACCTGCACGGCTTCCGCGCCAGCCTCTACGACGGCGCCTACGACTTCACCCTGCAGGACCCGCACAAGATCCTGCTGGCGGCCGCCATGGCCCGGGGCAAGAAGGGCGCCTGCGGGCTGGTATCGGCGCTCATGCCGGGCAAGGTGCTCAAGCTGCTGGTCCAGCCGGGCGAGGTGGTGGAGGAGGGCCAGCCCATCCTGATCCTCGAGGCCATGAAGATGCAGAACGAGTACCCGGCCCCCGTGGCCGGGACCATCGAGCAGATCCACGCGGAAGAAGGGGTCAACGTCGAGATCAATTCGCCCCTGATCACCCTGGCGCCGGTTCCCGTGGGCTGATGCGCGCCGGGGCCGGCAGCCGCGGGATCGGCTTGCGGGCCGCCGGGGCCCTGCTGGCGGTCCTGCTTCTGGCCTGCGGGCTCTGGGCGCGCTGGGCCCTGCGCGCCAGCCTCGCCCAGCTGGACGGGGCGCGCGCCCTGCCCGGGCTGGGCGCGCGGGTCAGCATCGAGCGGGACGCCCGCGGCGTGCCCACCATCCGCGCCTCCAGCCGGCTGGACGTCGCCAGGGGCCTGGGCTTCGTCCACGCCCAGGAGCGCTTCTTCCAGATGGACCTGCAGCGCAGGCTCGCCGCGGGCGAACTGGCGGCGCTGATGGGGCCGGCGGTGCTGAAGTACGACCGGCAGTACCGGATCCACCGCTTCCGCGAGGTCGCCCGCGCGGTGGTGCGGGCCGCCGCGCCCGCGGACCGGGCCCTGCTGGAGGCCTACGCGGAGGGCGTCAACGCCGGGCTCGGGGCGCTCCGCGCGAGGCCGTTCGAGTACCTGCTGCTGCGCCAGGCGCCGGAACCCTGGCTGGCCGAGGACTCGGCGCTCTGCCTGCTTTCGATGTTCATCCTCCTGCAGGAGGACCCCGGCCAGCGGCAGTCGCGCCTGGGCTACATGCACGACGCCCTGCCGCCCGCGCTCTATGCCTTCCTGGCGCCGGACGGGACCGAATGGGACGCGCCGCTGGTGGGCGCGCCCCGGCGCCAGCCGCCGGTCCCGGGGCCCGAGGTGTGCGACCTGCGCAAGCTGGGAGGCCAGCCCCAGCCTGGGAGGTCCGGCGCCCGCGGCCCAGGCCGAACCCGATACGGCCGTCGGCAGCAACAACTGGGCACTGGCCGGCACGCGCACCCGTGACGGCCGGGCCATCCTGGCCAACGACATGCACCTGGCCATCGCGGTGCCCAACACCTGGTACCGCGCGTCGCTGGTCTGGCCCGGGGGCGCCGTCACCGGGGTGACCCTGCCCGGCACCGGAGCGGTGGCGGTGGGCAGCAACGGCCGGGTGGCCTGGGGCTTCACCAACAGCTACGGGGACTTCCGCGACCTGGTGATCCTGGAGCAGCCGCGGGGGGATGACGACAGCTACCTGACCCCCTCCGGGCCGCGCCGCTTCACCCACGTGCGCGAGACCATCCGGGTGCGGGGGGCCAAGGACGATCCGCTGGACATCCTGGAGACCATCTGGGGGCCGGTGGTCGACACCGACCACAAGGGCCGCAGGCGGGCCCTGCGCTGGGTGGCGCACGACCCCGGGGCGGTGGACTTCCGCTCGGGCGGGCTGGAGACGGCGGGCAGCCTGGACGAGGCCATGGCTGTGGCGAACCGCGCGGGCATCCCGGGCCAGAATTTCGTATGCGCCGACGCGGCCGGGCACATCGGCTGGACCATCATGGGGCGCATCCCGGTGCGGGTGGGCTTCGACGGCCGGATCCCGGTCTCCTGGGCCGACGGATCCTGCAGGTGGGACGGCTGGCTCGCGCCGGAGGCCTACCCGAGGATCAAGGACCCGCCCGGCGGCCAGATCTGGACCGCCAACGCCCGGGTGGTGGACGGGGCGATGCTCGCCAGGGTGGGCGACGGCGGCTACGACCTGGGCGCGCGGGCCCGGCAGATCCGTGACGACCTGTCCGCGCTGGGCCCGGCCCGGGAGCGCGACATGCTTCCGGTGCAGCTGGACGACCGGGCCCTGTTCCTCGCCCGGTGGCAGCAGCTGCTGCTCAGCACCCTGACCCCGCAGGCGGTGGCGGGCGACCCCAGGCGGGCCGAAGTGAAACGGCTGGCCGAAGCCTGGGGCGGGCGCGCCGCGGTCGATTCGGCCGGCTACCGGATCGTGCGCGGGTTCCGGCTGGTGCTGCAGGAGCAGGTGTCCGCCGCGTTCGCCGGGGCCTACCGGCTCACCGACGAGCCCCGCTTCAGGGTCGGCTTCGTGGGCCAGAGCGAAGGCCCGCTGTGGGCGCTGGTGACCCAGCGGCCCGCGAACCTGCTCGACCCCCGCTTCAGGGACTGGGACGGCCAGCTGCTGGCGGCGGTGGACGAAGTCGTCAAGCGGCTCACCAGGGACGGCTCCACCCTGGCCCAGTGCACCTGGGGCCGGCTCAATTCGCCCCGGATCCAGCACCACCTGTCCAAGGCCTTGCCGTTCCTGGGCCGCTGGCTGGACATGCCGACCCTGCCCATCCCCGGCGACGCCATGATGCCGAGGGTGCAGGACCGGGAGTTCGGCGCCTCGGAGCGCCTGGCCGTTTCCCCCGGGCACGAGGCCGACGGCTACTTCATGATGCCCTGCGGGCAGAGCGGCCACCCGCTGTCGCCCAACTACGCCGACGGCCACCTGGACTGGGTGGCGGGCCGGCCGGGGCCCTTCCTGCCGGGGCCGACGGTCCACCGGCTGGTGCTGACGCCATGACACGACTGCGGCGTCCGTTGTTCCGGCCATCGCGCCTTGCGGTTGGGTTCAGGTGCCGGGGCGGTGCGCCGACCCACCGGTGCGTGAGAGCCTTGCCGCATGCTCGTCGGCTTCGCCTCCTGCGCGTGCGCCAAGGTCTCACGCTGGCCTTCCCCGCCTGGGTTTGGGGTTCCTTCGGTTGGCGGCATGGGGGCGAGGAGACCGCTCCCTGGAACGCCCAGGGTCTCAGGATGGTTGTTTTGAATTTTTGTTCATTGAAACGAAGACGAATCAACTCGTCTCTGGGGGGAAGGAGCAGCGTGTTCGCTTGAAGCGCCCGGAGCGCAGCGAGGACGATTCAAGCGGATCACGCACCGATGGGTCGGCGCAAGGACCCGGGGCCCGCCGGATCATCGTCAGTGCCTCCCTTTGGCCGCACCTCCCCTGCAGAGCCCGAGGATGACGCCCAGCACCATTCCCCACAGGGCCGCGAGCCCGATCTGGGCTTCGACGGGCAGGAGGAAGGTGACGGTGTGGGCGGGAAGCCAGAAATACCCCAAGGTCCAGAAGGCCTTTTCGATTCCCTTGAAGTTCCATGTCCGGAGAATCAGATTGTCTTCGATGCGGTGGAAGACCATGATCAGCGGGCCCCACATCAGGTTGGTCCAGAAAGAGAGGCCGAAGGCCCAGCCCAGGCCGGATCCGAAACAGGCCGGCAGGAACCGCGCGTCCAGGAGCGCGTGGTCGAAGCCTTTCATTCCGGTGAAGCCCACCTTCACCACCACGCCCAGGATGCCCCAGGCGGGAATCTTCAGCAGGGATTCGCCAAAGGTGAAGGGCCAGTCGCCCTTGCGGGCCTGGATCCAGGTGGCGATGAATTCACCCGAGGAACCCAGCACACCGAACTGGATCAGCGCGGAGAGGACCGGGTGTGCCCTCACCCATGCAAAGTATGCATTCATATGATATCCATTTTTTTAGCGGCCTTTGATTGGGGGTCTCCCCCTTCAACTCTACAAGAGAACATTATGGATCTCACCCCATGAACGGATCCCGGGGAGCCTCGAAGGTCTGCCGCACTACCAGGGCAGGTCCAGCGCCTTGGACAGGAACGCCACCAGCGGCGCGTTGCGCTGGCAGATGCCGGCGAACTGCTCCAGGAACTCCGGCGCGCACACCTCGCGCTCGGTGAGGGGCGTGTGGGTGTAGAAGTCCTTCAGCTTGAGATCCTCGGCGCAGGGGTGGGCGGGGTCGAAGCCGGCGGGCACGCGCTTGAGCGCCTCGCCCGCCACCTCCAGTCCGCCCGCCTGCAGGGCCTTCCAGGCCCGGGTGTGGGAGACGATGCGCTCCCGGATCCTGCGCAGGGCGTCGGGGTCGGGGTGCCACGATCCGGCGCTGGCGAAGCAGCCGCCCGGTTCCAGGTGCAGGTAGAACCCGGGCGAGTGCACGTCGCGGGTGCACTGGCGGTGCCGGAACTGGGCGCCCACGTTGGTCTTGTAGGGGTCCTTGTTGGACGAGAAGCGGGTGTCCCGGTTGATCCGGAACATGGAGCCGCCGTTGCCCCGGGGATCGGCCAGGAAATGCCTGCTGACCCGCTCCAGCGGGTCGGCGAAGGCCGCGATGAACAGGCTCATGGGCACCTTCACGTCGGCCTCGTAGCGCTCCCTGTTGGCCTGGAACCACTCGCGCTCGTTGTTCTGCCTGAGTTCGCGCAGGAACTTGAAAAGGGCCGGGCTGAAGCCGATCCGCTCCGCCAGGATCCCGGGTTGTTCGCGTTGCGGCATGGCGCCTCCCCTCGGAGTATCTTCAAGGCTTTTCCGTTGCACCGATATTGAATGATTTCGGGGGGCCAGCGCAAGGCATCCGCCGCCCGTCCTGATACGCTTCCAGCAAACCCTCCGGAGGCTGGGCGTGAGCCAGAAACACGTATCCCTCACCACGGTCCGGGCCGGGCACGATCCGGCCGGGGCGGAGCACTACCTCCAGGTGGACGGCCACGCCAGGATCCGCATCGACCTGGCCGCCTGCGCCGACCTGGGGCTGGCCGCCCAGGAGGAGTTCGCGGTGGAATGGGAGGAGACGGACGGCGGTAACGCCGAAGTGCTGCGCTTCCCCCTGACGCCGGATTTCAGGCGGCTGATCCCGGCCCGCGCCTTCGAATGAGCGAGGGTCCGGCCGTCCGCGCTCCGGTGAAGCCCGCCAAGGGGAGCCTGCGCGATGCCTTCCGGGCCTTCCGGCACCGGAATTTCCAGCTGTTCTGGGCGGGGCAGGGGATCAGCGTGATCGGCACCTGGATGCAGATGACCGCCCAGTCCTGGCTGATCTACCGGCTGACCCACTCGCCGCTGGTCCTGGGCCTGCTCACCGTCGCCCGGTTCGGGCCGTCCCTGGTGATCGCCCCCATGGCCGGGCACTGGGCCGACCTCTGGCCCCGGCGCAGGCTGGTGATCCTCACCCAGGGCGCCAGCCTGGTGCTGGCCACGGTGCTGGCCTGGCTCGCCCTTTCCGGGGCGATCCGGGTCGGCCACATCCTCGCCCTGGCCTTCCTGCAGGGCAGCGTCGATTCCATGGACATGACCGTGCGCCAGACCTTCCAGATGGACCTGGTGGGGCCCGAGGACCTGCAGAGCGCGGTGTCGCTGAATTCGGCGGCGTTCAACTCGGCGCGCATGGTGGGCCCGTTCCTGGCGGGCATCCTCATCGCCCGGCTGGGCGAGGGCCTCTGCTTCGCCCTGAACGCGGCCAGCTACGTGGCCGTGCTGGCCACGCTGATCATGATCCGGGTCGCCCCGGCGGCGCAGCCGCCGCCCGGAAGGGACTCCATGGTCGACGCCATCGCCGCCGGCATGCGCTACGCCTGGCGCACCGTCGCCGTGCGCCGGGTCATGCTCGCCATCGCCATGACCACCTCCATCGGCCTGGCCGCCAACACCCTCACCCCCGCGCTGGCGCGGGACATCCTGGGCACCGGATCCCAGGGCTACGGCCGGCTCCTGGCGGGGGCCGGGGTGGGGGCGATCCTGGGCGCCCTGGTGTCGGCCGGGGCGTCCACGGCGCGCTACGCGCACGTGGTGAACTTCCTCACCCTGTGCGGCCTGGGGCTCAGCCTGCTGGGCCTGGGCGCGGCCCGGGGCCTGCCCCTGGCGACCGCGTGCATGATGGTCATCGGCTTCATGTCCTCCATCCAGTTCTCCACCAGCAACGCCTACCTGCAGACCACGGCCCCGCCCGGGCTGCGGGGCCGGGTGGTCTCGATGTACGTCTGGATCTTCCAGGGCCTCACGCCCATGGGCGGGTTCGCCGCGGGCTGGCTGGCCAGCCGCATCGGCATCCCGCCGACGATCCAGGCCGCCGGCGCGGTCTGCCTCCTGTCGGGCCTGGGGCTGGGGGCCTTCCGGTCGCCTTCGGGTGCCGGGCCTTTGCGCCGACCCACCGGTGCGTGAGAGCCTTGCCGCATGCTCGTCGGCTTCGCCTCCTGCGCGTGCGCCAAGGTCTCACGCTGTCCTTCCCCGCCTGGGTTTGGGGTTCCTTCGGTTGGCGGCACGGGGCGGGGAGGCCGCTCCCTGGAATGCCCAGGGTCCCAAGGTGGTTGTTTTTGAATCTTGTTCATTGAAACGAAGACGAATCGACTCGGCCCTGGGGGGAAGGGGCAGCGTGGCCGCTTGCATCGCCCGCAGCGTGGACGTTGCAAGCTCCACCAGCCCGGTGCGCTTGTCAACCCTGGCTTTCGTGAAATAATCATGCGGGGGGCGCCTGACCGTGGCTGATCCCGTCCTGGCACGTCCGGAAGCGAGGAGATGGCTGGTGGCGATCGCCGTGATGGCCAGCGCCACCATGGAGGTGCTGGACACTTCGGTGGTGAACGTGAGCCTGCCGCACATCTCCGGAAGCCTTTCGGCCACGGTGGACGAGGCCACCTGGGTGCTCACCTCGTACCTGGTGGCCAACGCCATCATCCTGCCCATCTCCGGATGGCTGTCCAACTACTTCGGGCGCAGGCGCCTGCTGATGACCGTGGTGACCGGGTTCACGGTCTCCAGCGTGCTCTGCGGCCTGGCCCCGAGCCTGCCCTGGCTGATCTTTTTCCGGGTCATGCAGGGCGTCACCGGCGGCGGCCTGCAGCCGATGTCCCAGGCGGTGCTGCTGGAGGAATTCCCGCCCGAGCAGCGCGGCAAGGCCATGGCGCTCTGGAGCCTGGGCATCGTCGCCTCGCCCGTGCTGGGCCCGACCCTGGGCGGCTGGATCACCCAGAACTACTCCTGGCGCTGGGTGTTCTACATCAACCTGCCGATCGGGATCTTCAGCCTGGCCATGATCTCGCTCTACGTCACCGACCCCCACTACATCCGGCGCGGCGCCATGCGCTTCGACGCCTGGGGCATGGCCATGCTGGTCGTGGGCATGGGCGCGCTGCAGATCATGCTGGACAAGGGGCAGGAGGAAGACTGGTTCAATTCCAGGTTCATCATCACCCTCGCCGTCACCGCCGCGGTCATGCTGACCGCCTTCGTGATCCGCGAATGCACCACCGATAATCCGCTGGTCAAGCTGTCCCTGTTCAAATACCGCTCCTTCACCGCGGGCATCGTCATCGTGACGGTGCTGGGTTTCGTGCTGTACGGCAGCCTGGTATCGCTGCCGCTGTTCATGCAGGAGCTGCTCGGCTGGAACGCCCAGACCGCGGGGCTATGGACCAGCCCGCGCGGCCTGGCCACGGCGGCGGCCCTGCCCCTGGTGGGATTCCTGCTGGGCCGGCACTGGGACGCCCGGCTGATGCTGGTGTTCGGCATGGTCATGGCCAGCCTGGCCTTCTTCGGCTACTCGGGCATGAACCTGGAGTCGGGCACCTGGAACATCCTCGGGCACCAGATCAACCAGGGCGTGGGCCAGGCGTTCCTGTTCGTGCCCCTGACCCTGCTCACCATGGAGGTGATCCCCAGGCAGGACACGCCCTACGCCACCAGCCTGTTCAGCGTGACGCGCAACATCGGCTCGAGCATGGGAATCTCGTTCGTGACGACCCTCATGGCGCGCCGGGCGCAGTTCCACCAGACCCACCTGGCGGACGCCATGTCCGTGTCGCGCTCGCGGGAGATGCTGGACCAGGCCCAGGCCATGTTCATCCGCCACGGCTCCGATCCGACGACGGCCGCGCGCCAGGCGCTGGCGTCGCTCTACGGGCGGGTGCAGCAGCAGGCCACCCTGATGAGCTTTATCGAGGTGTTCTACCTGCTGGGCATCCTGTTCATCTGCACCGTGCCGCTGGTGCTGCTGATGCGCCGGCCCCGGCCGGAGGCCAGGGACGCGTCGGTCCTGGCGCATTGAAGGGAGGACGGAACATGGATCAGAGGGTGGCGATCGTGACGGGGGCCGGGCGCGGGCTGGGCCGGGCCATGGCGCTGGGCCTGGCCCGGGCCGGGGCGCGGGTGGTGGCGACCGCAGCGCGGGAGGGGGCCGAGGTGGAAGCCACAGCGGCCCTGGGCGGGGGCCGCATCATGGCGCTGGTGGCGGACGTGACCCAGGAGACGGATGCCCGGCGGGTGGTGGCGGAAACCCTGGAGCGGTTCGGGCGGCTGGACATCCTGGTGAACAACGCCGGACGCGGCATGAAGTTCGTCAGCGATTCGTTCATGACCGAGCCGACCCGGTTCTGGGAGGTGCGGCCCGCCGTCTGGCGCCTGGTGGTGGACACCAACGTCAACGGCCCCTTCCTCATGGCCCAGGCGGCGACGCCGCACCTGCTGGAGGCGGGCTGGGGCCGCATCGTCAACATCTCCATGAACCAGGCCACCATGCGCCGCCAGGGGTTTTCGCCCTACGGCCCTTCCAAGGCGGCGCTGGAATCCGAGACCGCCATCTGGGCGGCCGACCTGCGCGGCACCGGCGTCACGGTCAACGCCCTCCTGCCCGGCGGCGCCACCCTCACCGGCATGATCCCGGCCGGCTTCCCGGAAGCCTCCGGGCCGGCCTGCTCAGCCCCGAGATCATCGTGCCGCCGCTGCTCTGGCTCGTCTCGTCCGAGGCCGACGGCGTCACCGGCCTGCGCTTCGACGCCAGCCGGTGGCGGAGGGAAGACCCCCTGGCCGGTGTGGATCCCGCCTGCTGGGGATAGGTTGACGGTGTCGACCGTTGTCCCGCCCGTCGTGCCTTGCGGTCGTCTTCGGGTTCCGCGCGGGTGCGCCGACCCACCGGTGCGTGAGAGCCTTGCCCCATGCTCGTCGGCTTCGCCTCCTGCGCGTGCGCCAAGGTCTCACGCTGTCCTTCCCCGCCTGGGTTTGGGGTTCCTTCGGTTGGCGGCATGGGGGCGAGGAGACCGCTCCCCGGAACGCCCAGGGTCCCAGGATGGTTGTTTTGAATTTTTGTTCATTGAAACGAAGACGAATCAACTCGTCCCTGGGGGGAAGGACCAGCGTGATCGCTTGGCCCCCCCGCAGCGGAGCGAGGAGGGGCCAAGCGAATCACGCAACAGTGGGTCGGCGCAAGAATCCGGAACCCGAAGCCGACCGCAAGGCGCGACGGGCGGAACAACGGACCTCGCACAAAAACTAAGCCTTCTTCAGGGCTTCGAGAATGCGCGGCGGGGTCATGGGCAGTTCGAAGAGCCGCGCCCCCACGGCGTCGAAGATCGCGTTGGCGATGACCGCGCCCATGCAGACGATCGGCGGCTCGCCGCCGCCCTGGGCCTGCAGGTCCGGGTTGGCGACCAGGACGGTCTCGATGGCCGGCAGCCAGGAGAACCGGGGCAGGGTGTAGGTGTCGAAGTTCTCGTCCAGGATCCTGCCGTCCTTGAACCGGATGCCTTCGCTGAGGGCGTAGCCCAGGCCCATGGTGATGGCCCCCTCCATCTGCTGGCGGGCGCCATCGGGGTTGATGACCAGGCCCATGTCCTGGGCCTGGACCACCCGCTTCACCTGCACCTGGCCGGTGGCGCGGTCCACCGACCACCTCGGCCATGGTCGGCGACGATGGTGCCGCGCCAGGAGCCGCAGGCCACGCCCACGCCGCGCCCGGAAGGGGCGGCGCCGGCGGTCCAGCCGAACTTCTCCGCCGCCGTACGCAGCACCCCGATCACCCGCGGGTCGGTGAGGTGTCGCAGGCGGAACGCCAGCGGGTCGACCTTGGCCCTGGCGGCCAGGATGTCCATGTGCGACTCCCGGGCGAACACGTTGGTGTTGGCCGCCGGGGGCCCGCCAGGCGCCGGTGGGGAAGGGGTGCAGGCCGGCGCCGCTGGTGCCGATATCGCCCGAATCGCCGGTGGAGGTGATGCGCTTGGCCGGCCAGGCGTAGCCGATCTCGGCCTCGCGGTCGCTGGTGCCGGACACCTGGCAGTCCCAGAAGGCGATGCGCCCGTCCGGATCCAGGCCCGAGCGCAGCTTCACCACCGCCGCGGGGCGGAAGGTGTCCAGGAAGAACTCCTCCCGGCGGTCCCAGACCACCTGGACCGGCGCGCCGGCCTTCATGGCCAGCCGCGCGGCTTCCACCGCCTGGGGGCCCATGGCCTTGCCGCCGAAGGCGCCGCCGATGTGCGGCGTGATGATGCGCACCTTCTGGGCCGGCAGCCTGAGCGCCTCGGCCACCTGGGCCTTCACCCGGAACGGGGCCTGGACCCCGGCCCATACGGTCATCCGGCCGTCCTTCCACTGGGCCACCGCGGAGTGCGGTTCGATGGCGGCGTGGGCCACGTAGGCGTTGAGGTAGTCCGCCGCCACCACGTCGGCGGCGCGGGCCTCGGCGGCCTTCAGGTCGCCTTCCGACGACCCCCGGCTTGCCTTCGGCCGCCTTGTCGGCCAGGTAGGGGTAGACGGTGCGGTCGTCCAGGGACCGCGGCGTGCCGTCGAAGGTGGCCTTGACCAGGGCCAGGGCCTTGCGCGCCTCGTCCGGGAACGCGTGCAGCACCGCCACCAGGTCGCCGTCGCGCACCACGCGCACGCCCGGCACGCGCTCCGCCGCCGAGGTGTCCGCGCTCTTGAGCCGGGCGCCGTGGGCCGGGGGCCGCACGATGCACGCGTGCAGGGTGCCGGGCAGTCCCTGGTCGGCGCTGAAGCGGGCGGCGCCGGTGACCTTGTCCAGCGCGTCCTTGCGCGGGGCCGGGGTGCCCACCAGGGTATAGGCCGAGACCGGCTTGGGCTTCGCGTCCGCCAGGTGGCGTTCGATGCGCTTGCCCTGGACCAGTTCGCCGTAGCTCACCCGCCTGGAGGGCTCGCCCTTGACGGAAACCACCCCGGCCTTCACCTCGAGCCGGTCCGCCGGGACCTGCAGGCGCTCGCCGGCCATCTGCACGCAGCACGGCCCGGGCCTCGGCGGCGGCCCCGCGCAGCACCGGGCCGAACTGCCAGATGCTGAGCGAACCGCCCGTGCCGCCGTCCCAGGGGCAGAGGTCGGTGTCGCCCATGAGCATGTCCACCCGGTCCAGGGGCACATCCAGCTCCTCCGCCGCCACCATGGCCAGGGAGGTCATGTTGCCCTGTCCCATCTCCACCTTGCCGACGTAGCAGCCCACCAGGCCGTCCGGGCCGATGTGAAGGTAGGCGTTCAGGTCCGCGGGATAGCCCGGGGGCCGGCTGGGGACCAGCTGGGGCGCGGCCTGGAGCGAGGCGCGGAACAGGACGAACAGCCCGGTGACCCCGGTCGCCTTGAGGAAGTCGCGCCGTTTCACAGCGCACCTCCCATGCCTTGCCCGCCGCCTCCACCGCGGCCACGATCCGCACGTGGGCGCCGCAGCGGCACAGGTTGCCTTCCAGGCCTTCGAGGATCTCGGTCCGGGTGGCGTGCGGCTTCTTCTTCAGCAGGGCATAGGCGGTGAGGATCATGCCGGGGGTGCAGTAGCCGCACTGGAAGGCGTTGTGTTCCTGGAAGGCGCGCTGGACCGGATGCAGGGCGCCGTCCTTGGCCAGGCCTTCGATGGTGAGCACCGATTTGCCGGCCACGTCGCCCAGGGGGGTGGAGCAGGAGAACACCGGCTCGTCGTCCACCAGCACGGTGCAGGCGCCGCACAGGCCGGCCGCGCAGCCGACCTTGGTGCCGGTGAGGCCGAGGTTGTGCCTGAGCACCCAGACCAGCATGCGCCCCGGGTCGGCGGTGACCTGGACGGCCTTGCCGTTCAGGGTGAACGAGGTGGTTCGCGCCATGGGCACCTCCCGGATCCTTCCGCCGAGCCTGCCGGCCGGGCGGTAGGGCGTCGAGAATGCTTGGACTTTCTACCTGTCGACCGGGCTTGTCAAGGGTGGCCGTCCTCCGGTTTCGAAAGCGCGGCGGCCAGTGCCCGGAGCAGGGCGGCGCCGTCGCCGCGGAAGGAACTGCCGTGCATGGTCGCCAGGGTCCCGGGCCGGAGTTCCGCCAGGCGCCCAAGGGTGGCGCGGGCCTTGTCCAGGCACGAGAAGTATCCCGCCCCCGGGCGCATGGCCTCGCTGGGGCCGAGGATGTCGCCTTCGGTGGCGGGGGGGAGTTCCATCCCGGGCTGGGTGAACAGGTCGCTGCACAGGAGGGTCCGGGTGGCGGATTCCCAGATCAGTCCGGCATCCCAGCCGTGGGGCACGTGGGGCGTATCGATCCAGCGGATCCGGTGCCGCCCCAGGTCCAGTTCCTCGCCGTCCGCGAGGGCCCGGGGCGGCCGGTCAGCCGTGTCGCCCATGTTCACCATGGCGCCCACGCGGCCGCACAGCGGCACCGCGCCGGGGGCCAGCGCCAGGAAGGCGTTCATGGCCCCGCACTCGTCCGCCTCGAAGTGGGAATAGCCCAGGTAGCGGATGGATGAGACCGGCAGCACGGTTTCGATGGCGGAGCGGGTGGCCTCGAACAGGCCGCGCAGGCCGGTGTGGAACAGCAGGGGCGCCTCGTCCCGGATGAGGATCTGGTTGAAGGTGAAGCCGCCCGGAATGGCGGGGATGGGCACCGGGGTGCTGATGCGGAAGATGCCATCCGAGATTTCGTCGACTCGGGTGCTCATGGGCGGCCTCCTGGGATGGATAATGACGCCAGAGCATAAAATGAATTGAAATTGAGTCAACATCTCTTATCGTGGCTGGACAAAGAAGGCGATCGCCCCGGGCATGGGAGCATCCTGGGGGATGTCGGACCTGACTTCATGAAGGGGGGTCAACATGCCGCACCCGCCGATTCCCAGGAACCTGCTGCTCATCGGCGCATCCCGCGGCCTCGGGCTGGCCCTGGCCGGGGAGTACCTCGGGCGCGGCTGGCAGGTGGTCGCCACCGAGCGCGCGGGGAGCCGATCCGGCCTGCACCCACTGGCGGCGGGCGCGGGCGGGCGGCTCGCGATCGAGACGGTCGACATCGTCCATCCGGATCAGGTCGCCGCGCTGCGCGCGCGCCTGGCCGAGCGACGGTTCGACATGCTGTTCGTCAACGCCGGGGTCAAGAACGACGACCGGGAAACGGTCGCGGACGTTTCGACCGATGAGTTCGTGCGGGTGATGGTGACGAACGCCCTGAGCCCGATGCGCGTCATCGAGACGCTGCAGGATCTCGTCGCGCCGGACGGCACGATCGCCGTCATGTCCTCCGGCCAGGGCAGCGTCTCCAACAACACCAACGGGGGCTACGAGGTCTACCGCGGCAGCAAGGCCGCGCTGAACACTTTCATGCGCAGCTTCGCGGCCCGCCACGCCCATGACCGGCGCACGCTGCTGCTCATGGCCCCGGGATGGGTGCGCACCGACATGGGCGGGCCCCAGGCACGCCTGAGCATCGCGGAGAGCATCCCGAACCTGGCCGACACCATGGACGCGCAAGCGGGGAAGGCCGGCCTCCAGTACCTCGACTACCTGGGCCGCCAGGTTCCCTGGTGAAAAGCGCTACATCAGTGCCTGGATCCCGGCCCTGAGCGACCCCGGCAGGCCCTCCGGCCCGAGCGGCGCGCCGACCCGGAGGGAGACCCGCGCCGGCAGCGCCCCCGCGCGCCGGCCGGCGGACCCGCCCAGCCCGATGGGCAGGACCGGCACCCGGGCCCGCTCCACCCGTTCCACCAGTCCCGCGTCGAACTCGCCCGGCGCGCCGTCCGGGGTGCGCCGGCCCTCGGGGAAGATGGCCACCAGGTCGCCCTCCCGGAAGGCCCGGTCGAACTCGGCGCGCCCGGCGTCCGCGGGGATCGCCCGCATCCGGCGCAGGAGGAAGCCCAGCACCGGGACGGCGAAAAGGCGCCGCTCGAGCACGAACCGGATCGGCCGCGGGCTGGCCGCCAGGATCAGCAGCACGTCCACGGCGCTCACGCGGTTGCTCACCAGCAGGGCGGCGCCCTCCTCGGGGATGCGCTCGAGGTGCTCCCGCTCCAGGCGGCAGAAGGTGCGCACCAGGGTCCAGGACAGGAAGCGCGCCAGGAATTCCGGCACCAGGGCCATGAGCCAGGCCGCCACCACCGCGTTGAACAGGGCCGTGGCCAGGAACAGCTGCGGGATGCTGCACCCGGCCCGGAACAGGAGCATGGAGACGACGGCCGAAACCACCATGAACAGGGCGTTCAGGATGTTGTTGGCGGCGATGATCCGCGACTGGCGGCTCTTGTCGGCGCGGGTCTGGATCAGGGCGTAGAGCGGCACGATGAAGAAGCCGCCGAACAGCCCGGTCAGCACGATGTCCGCCATCAGCCGCCAGTGCGCGGCCATGGCGAGGAAGGCGGTGAAGTGCATCGCCCCCGCCGTGTGAACCGGGCTGGCCAGCGCCAGGTCGGCGCCGAACAGGGTCAGGCCGAGCGCGCCCAGCGGCACCAGGCCGAGCTCCACCCGGCGCCCGGAAAGCCTTTCGCACAGCAGCGAGCCCAGGCCGATGCCGAACGAGAACAGCGTGAGCAGCAAGATGAACACGGTCGCATCGCCGCCCAGGACCTCCCGGGAATAGGCCGGGAACTGCGCCAGGAGGGTGGCGCCGAAGAACCAGAACCAGGAGATGCCCATGAGCGACAGCCAGACCACCCGGTTGGTCCTGGCGAAGCGCAGGTTGCGCCAGGTCTCCAGGGCGATGTTCCAGTTCACGCGCAGACCCGGATCGGCGGCGGGCGAGTGCGGGACCCCGCGGCTGGCGAGGTAGCCCAGCACGGCGATGCCCACCAGGGTGACGGAGGTGACGAGGCCGCCGCCCGGCATGGCGGCCAGGGCCGCGCCCAGCACCTCGCCCAGCAGGATGGCCACGAAGGTCCCCATCTCCATCATGCCGTTGCCGCCCACCAGTTCGCTCTGGGCGAGGTGCTGGGGCAGGTAGGCGTATTTCACCGGGCCGAACAGGGTGGAATGCACGCCCATGAGAATGAGCGCGCCCAGCAGCGGCCAGAGCAGGCTGGCCAGGAAGCCCCAGGCGGCCAGCAGCATGACGGCGATCTCGAACAGCTTCACCCAGCGGGTCAGGAGCGACTTCTCCAGCTTGTCGGCGATCTGGCCGCTGGTGGCCGAGAACAGGAAGAAGGGCAGGATGAACAGGCCCGGCAGGAGGGTGGCCAGGGTCCGGGGGTCCATGCGGGTGAGCTGCCCGGCGCGGAAGGTGACCAGGGTGACGAAGGCGGTCTTGAAGGCATTGTCGTTGAAGGCGCCCAGGAACGACACGACGAAGAAGGGCCGGAAGCGGCGTTCTCCCAGGAGGTGGAACTGACTGCTCACGGGCTTCTCCGGCGGACCTGGACTGTTGCTAGAAACCTTCGGCTTTGACCCGCTCGTGGATCCAGGGCGCGAGTCCCGGGGCCAGGTAGAAGCCCGGGCGCAGGAGGTCCGTTCCGGCGATGACGCCTTCCTCCCGGGCCCGGCGTTCCAGGGCGGTGCCCGGGTAGATGCGGATGCCCACGGTCACCCTCAGGGCCTCCAGATGCAGGGAGCGCGCGAAGGCGAGGCTCTCCTCCACCGTCTCCCGGGTTTCGAGCGGGCCGCCCAGGAGCAGGAAGCCCATGCGCCGGATGCCGTGCCGGGCCAGCAGGTCCGAGGTCTGCCGGACCTCCTCGGGGGTGTAGCGCTTGTTCATCTCCCGCAGGATCGCGGGCGAGCCGCTTTCGAACCCCAGGCTCACCTCCACGCAGCCGGCCCCGGCCATGGCCCGCACCAGCTCCTCCCGCACCGCCTGCGGGTACAGGATGCAGCGCCACTGCACCGGCGGCGCCAGTTCCCGGAGTCCGCGGCACAGTTCGAGCGCGGTGCGCTCGGGGATGTTGAAGGAGTTGTCCACGAAGTAGAAGCGGCGAAATCCTTTGGCCGACAGCCCGGCGATGACCTCCACCACCCGCCTGGGGGAGCGGAAGCGCAGGTTCCGCCCCTGGATGCTGGAGGTGGCGCAGTAGGAGCAGTCGTTGGGGCAGCCGCGCCGGCTTTGCACCGGGACCCAGAAGTCTTCGCCCGGGCTGGCCGGCTCCAGGGCCGGGAACCAGGCCGGGAACAGGTCCAGGTCCTGGACCGCGGCCGGCGCGGCGTCCTCCTCCGCCCCCGCCGCCTGCACCCCGGGAATCCCGCGCGGATCCCGGCCCTGGCGCAGGCATTCCAGCAGGGCGGGGAAGGCGCCTTCGCCGTCGCCCCGGATGCCGTAGTCCGCGCCGAGGTAGGCCAGGGCCGCCCTTGGAAAGATGCTGTAGCCCGGGCCGCCCAGCACGATGGGCGCCGGGCATGATTCCCGGCAGGCCGCCACGACCGGGCGCACCTTCTCCAGCAGGAAGCGCGGTTCCTGCTCGTTCTGGTCGTCGATGTTGCGGATGGAGATGCCGATCAGCTCGGGCAAGGCGGCCCGGATGGCCTGGCGCACCGAGGCTGCCGGGTCCGGGCTGTCCATGAGGTCCAGGAGGACCGCTTCGTGCCCCGCCTGGCGCAGGGCGGCGGCCACCAGGCCAAGGCCGTAGGGCAGGGGCACCATGTTCATGCGTTCGGTGTTGGCGGCGATGAGCAGCACGCTCATGGAGCACCCCTCGGGTCAGATGCTGTAGTTGAGCGCGGGGTCGGATTCCCTGGCGCGCTGGCGCTCCAGCAGCGCGGCCAGGGAGATGCCGTCGTAGATCTGGTTCAGCGCGCGGCTGCCTTCGGCCCAGAGCTCCTGCAGGGCGCAGGCCTCGGGATGGCTGCAGCAGGCCGACCCCGCGGGGCATTCCGCCAGGACCAGGGGGCCCTCGAGGGCCTCCAGGATCGACAGGACGGTGATCTCCGCCGGGTTGCGCGCCAGCGTGTAGCCGCCCCTGGCCCCGCGCACGGCGAGCACGATGCCGGACTTCCTGAGAGGAACCATGAGCTGTTCAAGGTAGGTGCCCGGAAGGCCTTCCCGTTCGACGATGTCCTTGAGGAAGGTGGAGCCCCGTCCGTGGGTCCTGGCCAAGGCGAGCATGGCCCGCAATCCATAGATGGCGCGAGAAGAGAATTTCATTGGGACGGCTCCGGGCTTGGGACGCCAACATGGCTGGGTCCAGCAACATCATAGCCATTTCTGATCGGATGACCCGGAGTTTCAGTCCGGATCCGCCTCCGGGTAGCGGATGGACGCGCTGAACACCGTGCCGCCGCCTTCGCGGTCCGCCGCCGCCAGCTGGCCGCCCAGCGCCGCGCAGCGCCGGGAGGCATGGTGGAGCCCGAATCCGCGATCCCCGCCCTTGGTGCTGAAGCCCCGCTCGAACAGCCGCTCCCGGGCCGCCGGCGGGATCCCGGGGCCGGTGTCCGCCACCGCGAGGTGCAGAATGCCCTCGTCATGCTGCAGGTCCACCCGGATTTCGCGCCGGGGCGAGGCCCCGATCGCCTCCACCGCGTTCTCCAGCAGGTTGCCCAGGATGGTGATGAGGTCGTGGGCCACCGCCTCGTCGGCGCAGAGCGGCACCAGGGACGCCTCCGAAAGCGCCATGGTGATGTTCTGCTCCCGGGCGGCGCTGGAGCGGGCCAGCAGGAATCCCGCGATCATCGGGTCCTTGACCCGGGGCACCACCTGCCCGAGCTCATCCTGCAGCCGGCCGGTGATCCCCGTGATGAAGCTGGCGAGCCGGTCGTATTCGCCCATGTGGATCAGGCCGAGGATCACGTGGAGCTTGTTCATGAACTCGTGCGTCTGCGCCCGCAGCGCCTCCGCGTAGAGGCGCATGCCCGAGACCTGCTCGGCCAGCTGCTTGCGCAGGCGCCGGAGCTGGATCTGGTAGTCCACCCGGGCGATGATCTCCTCGGAATGGAACGGCTTGGTCACGTAGTCCGCGCCCCCCGCCTTGAACGCCTTCACCTTGTCGGGGACGTTGGTCAGGGCGCTGATGAAGATGATCGGGATGTTCTGGAGCCGTTCGTCCAGCTTCATGAGCCGGCACAGCTCGAACCCGTCCATCTCGGGCATGGAGATGTCCAGGATCATCAGGTCGGGCGGCACCGCCTTGGCCGACTCCAGGGCGAGCGGGCCGGAAAGGGCGCTGCGGATCCGGAACCCGCGCTCGCGCAGCACCTGTTCCAGCAGCCCCAGGTTCGCCGGGTTGTCGTCCACCAGGAGGATCTGCTCCACGGGTTCCTTGTCAGGCATGGGACCTCCCCGAGGCGATCACCCGGCGCAGCGCCTCGAACTGGAATTCCTTCAGCTGCTGGAAGAAGCATTCGGCCAGGGCGCGGTCGGGGATGAGCCCGAGCAGCTCCTGGGCCTCGGCCCGGTCGCCCACCAGCAGCGCCTGGTCGAAGGCCCGGACCCAGGGGCCGTCCAGCCCCTCGACCCGCACGGTCATCTCCGCCTCGGTGAGCGCCGGGGGCGCCGGAGCCGAGCGCGCGATGCCCAGGCCGCAGTGCCGGTGCAGCATGTCCATCAGCTCGCTTTCCGGGAAGGGCTTGGCCATCAGGCCGTCGAAGCGGCTTTCCTGCAGGAGGTCCCGTTCCATGTCGAGGACGCTGGCGGTCAGGGCGATGACCACCGTCCTGGGGCGCCCCAGCTCCGCTTCCCGGGCCCTCAGGCGGCGCGCCGCCTCGCTGCCGTCCATGCCCGGCATGCGCAGGTCCATCCACAGCGCGTGGGGCTGCCAGGCTTCCCACAGGGCCAGGGCGGTCGGCCCGTCCTCGGCTTCGCGCACCTCCATGCCCATGGCCGTCAGCATCCGCACCAGGAGGGTGCGGTTGTCCTCCACGTCGTCCACCACCAGCATGCGGAGGGAGGGGTGGTCCGCCAGCAGTTCCAGCGACGGCTGGCCGGAGGCGGCCTCGGGGACCGCGTCCTCGGCCATGGGGATCTCGAAGCGGAACACGCTGCCCAGGCCCGGCTCGCTTTCCACCTCGATGACGCCCCCCATGAGGCGGACCATGGCCTGGCTGATGTGCAGCCCCAGGCCCGTGCCCTCGGCGGCCTCGCGCCCCGACTGGGTCTGCTGGAAGGCCTGGAACAGCTTGCCTACCTCCTCGGCGCTCATCCCGGGACCGGTGTCCTGGACCGCGAAGCGGACCATGGGGCCGCTGCGCTCGACCCGCAGGCCCACGCTGCCCTGCCGGGTGAACTTCATGGCGTTGCCCAGGAGGTTGACCAGCACCTGGCGCAGCTTCAGGGAGTCGCCCACCAGGGCTTCGGGAAAGGGCTTTTGCACCTTCAGGTGGAAATCCAGCCCCTTGGCCACGGCCCGGATGCGCGTCAGGTCCTCGATCGACTTGAAGAACAGCTCGGTGGAGAACGGCTGGAAATCCAGGGTGAGCTTGCCGGCCTCGATCTTGGAGAGGGAGAGGACGTGGTTGATGAGGCCCAGGAGGTGCTCGCCGGCGCGGTGGATGCGCTGGAGGTTGTCCCGGCTTTCCGGGTCGGCGACCCGGCGGGTCAGGAGCTGGGCGTAGCCGAGGATGGCGTTCAGGGGGGTGCGCAGCTCGTGGCTCATGCTGGCCAGGAAGGTGCTCTTGGCTTCCGTCGCGGCTTCCGCCATCTCCTTGGCTTCGCGCAGCTCGGTGGTCCTGCGCTCGACCAGCTCCTCCAGGTGCTCCTCGCTGCGGCGCAGCGCGGCCTCGGCCTTCTCCCGGGCGCGGATGACGTAGGCGAGCGCCACGATGATGACCAGCATCGCCACCAGCGCGCCGGTCACGGTGACGACGATGTTCTTGGTGATGACGTAGGCGGGGGCGCCCCTGGCCAGGGCCACCAGGGTCCAGTCGGACAGGACCGGGCGCCGGGAGACGGTCCAGCGCTCGCCCTGGAACTGCACGCTGGGCTTGTCCTCGAACAGGTTGGGCAGGGGCAGGAGCTCCTGGTCGGCGAACTGCTGGCTGGCCCTGATCCGTTCCAGCTCCGCCGCGTTCATCGGCTTCACGAAATGGAACAGCAGGTCCTTCCGGTTGGAGGCGAAGACGACGCCGTCGGGCGACACCAGGAAGACCGGCTGCGCGGCCGCCGCCAGGATGGCGTCGATCCCCTCCAGGCTGGCCTTGACCACCAGCACCCCCACGACGCCCCGGCCGTCCGGGGCGATGGGGGTGCTGAAGTACAGGCCGCGCTGGCGGGTGGTCACGCCCATGGCCGGGTAGACCGACTCCCTGCCCCGCAGGGCCGAGACGAAATACGGCCGGAAGGCATAGCTGTTGCCCGTGAGGGTCTTGCCGCCCTCGTACTGGGTGCAGGAGACCACCACGCCGGCCCTGTCCTGGACGTAGACCAGCTCCGCGTCGAAGATGCGCCGCGCCGTTTCCAGGACCAGGCTGACGCCGGGGTTGTCCGGGCGGCTCTGCCCCGTCGCCACCCGGATGATCTCTTCGGACCGGGTCAGCGACTTCAGGTCGACCTGGCGGTTGGGAAAGACGGCGTCGTCGATCCGGGTCACCAGGCCCTGGACCGGGCGGTTCTCCGCCGTGCCCCGGACGCCCATGCGGTAGGCGATCACCATGGCCAGGGCGGTGGCCAGCCCCAGCAGCGAAAGCACGGCGGAGATGGGGCTGCGCAACCGGAACCATCCGGGTCTCATCAGGAACCCCGGGGATCCGGCTCTTTCAGGAAGCGCCACGCCTCTTCCTGGTAGGCCTTCTGCAGGGTGAAGCGGTGGATCGGCCGGCCCACGGAGCCGTAGCCGTGTTCCATCTTCAGCACCTTGAGGCCGCACAGGAATTCGCAGTATTTGCGCACGGAGACCCGGGAGATGCCCACCGGGCCCGAGATCTCCTCGCAGGTGAACCAGGGGGTCTCGGCGGGCCAATCGAAGATCGCCCGGCAGACCCGCTGCAGGGTGATCCGGTCGAGGCCCTTGGGCAGGGTCTGCCCCTCCCGGGCGCCCTTGCCGCCCCGGCCCAGGAACATGTCCAGTTCCGTCTGGCTCACGGGCAAGGCCTCGCTCATCCGGCGGTGGGTCTCCCGGTAGGTCTCCAGGGCCTGCTTGAGCCGCTCGAACTCGAAGGGCTTGATGAGGTAGTCCACCGCGCCCAGTTTCAGCGCCCGGCCGATGGTCCGGGTGTCGCGGGCGGCGGTCACGAAGATGACGTCCACGTCCAGGGCCCGGGCGCGGATGTCGGCGAGCAGGTCGACCCCGCTCTGCCCGGCCATGAAGATGTCCAGGAGGATCAGGTCGACCTTGCGCTCGGCGAGGACGGTCTGCGCGTCGACCGCGCCGCTCACCGAGGCCACGATCTCGAATCCCTCGACGCGATTCACGTAGTGGCGGTTGAGTTCCGCCACCATGGGATCATCCTCGACCAGCAGCACTCGAATCAATCCGGAAGCCCCCAAAGCATTGGCTATGATTCATTTACTTAACTGGCCGAGCATACCACCCATCCCCTTGACGCATCCAGCCCTCCCGGGCGGGAGGGCTGGACGGTGCTTGCGCTGGCTTCAGACTTCCTGCTCGGTGGCGGCCGGGGCTGCGAAATCCCTTCCGCCGATGACGTCATGCAGCTTGTGCCGGTCCAGCTCGCCTTCCCACCAGGACACGAAGGCGCAGGCGACGCCGTTGCCGGTGATGTTGGTGAGGGCGCGGCATTCGCTCATGAACTTGTCGATCCCGAGCACGATGGCCATGCCGGGGACGAGCGCCGGGTTCACCACCGACAGGGTCGCGGCGAGGGTGACGAAGCCCGCTCCGGAGACGCCGGAGGCGCCCTTGGAGGTGAGCATCGCCACCAGGATGATGGCCAGCTGCTCGCGCAGGCCCAGGTGGAAGCCCAGCGCCTGGGCGATGAAGATGGTCGCCAGGCTCATGTAGATGTTGGTGCCGTCGAGGTTGAACGAATACCCGGTGGGCACCACCAGGCCGACCACGGGCTTCGAGCAGCCCATCGCTTCCATCTTGCGCATGAGCTGGGGCAGGGCGCTTTCCGAGGAGCTGGTGCCGAGCACGATCAGCAGCTCGTCCTTGATGTAGCCGAGGTAGCGGAAGATGTTGAAGCCGATGATGCGGGCGATGATGCCCAGGATGACGATCACGAACAGGGCCGAGGTCAGGTAGAAGGTGGCGATCAGGCCGAGCAGGTTGCCCAGTGCCGAGGGGCCGTACTTGCCGACGGTGTAGGCCATGGCGCCGAAGGCGCCGATCGGGGCGGCCTTCATGACCAGGCCGATGACGCCGAAGACGCCCTGGGACAGGTCGTCGATCATCGAGCGAAGGCCCTTGGTCTTGTCGCCCAGGTGCATGAGGGCCAGGCCGAACAGGATGGAGAACAGCAGCACCTGCAGGATGTCGCCCCGGGCGAAGCCGCCGACGACGCTGTCGGGGATGATGTTGAGGAAGAAGTCCACCGACTTCATCTCGTGCGCCGCCTTGGCGAACTGGGCCACCGACGCCGCGTCGGGCGCCTTGCCGCCGAAGTTGAGGCCGGGGTGCAGCACGTTGCCCACGACCACGCCGATCACCAGCGCGAAGGTGGAGACGATCTCGAAATACAGCAGGGCCTTCATCCCGATGCGGCCCACGGTCTTGGCGCTCTGCACATGGGCGATGCCGGAGACCACGGTGCAGAAGATGATCGGCGCGATGACCATCTTGATCAGCTTGATGAAGCCGTCGCCCATGGCCTTGATCCAGTCGTTGGTGGCGATGGTGGGGGACAGCCACCCCAGCAGCCCGCCGATGACGATGGCGCAAAGCACCTGCACGTACAGGACCTTGTAGATTGGCACTTTCTCTTTTTGGGGTGCGGGACTGGCCACAGGGACCATGCTGCCTCCGGAAAACGGAGCCCAACGCAGTCCGCTGGGCTGTTGAGGTGGGGTGACGTTCAAATACGGATATCTGTGGAGTGAGATACTTTCCCATGCCGGTGGGCGCGACCCGGGTTATGAAACTTGATTGCCTATTTTGGAAATAAGGAAAGCGATGGGGTCCCGCCCTGGGAACGCCGCTTGCACTTGGCTTCGGGTTCCGGGGCGGTGCGCCGACCCACCGGTGCGTGAGAGCCTTGGCGCATCCTCGTCGGCTTCGCCTCCTGCGGGTGCGCCAAGGTCTCACGCTGTCCTTCCCCGCCTGGGGTGGGGGTTCCTTCGGTTGGCGGCATGGGTGCAGGGAGGCGGATCCCTGGAATGCCCAGGGTCCCGAGAGGGTTTTTTTTATTTTTGTTCATTGAAACGAAGACGAATCGACTCGGCCCTGGGGGGAAGGAGCGGCGTGATCGCTTGGCCCCCCCGCAGCGGAGCGAGGAGGGGCCAAGCGCATCACGCGCCGGTGGGTCGGCGCAAAAACCCGGAACCCCGAAGCCGACCGCAGGGCACGACGGGCGGAACAACGGACGCCGCGGTCAATCTAGCTTGGCGCCAGCGTCACCACCAGGCTCTTGAAGGTCGGGGTGTTGCTTCTCGCGGCGACGCTGCCGATGGGCACCAGCACGTTGGCTTCGGGGAAATAGGCCGCGGCGCAGCCCTCCGGGATGGCGTAGGGCACGGTCAGGAACCCCTCGGCCCGGCGCGTCTCGCCCTGGAAGTGGCTGGTGATGTCCACCCGCTGGCCGGGCAGCAGGCCGCGGCGCTCCAGGTCCGCCTCGTTCACGAAGACGACCCGGCGCCCCTTGGTGACGCCCCGGTAGCGGTCGTTCAGGCCGTAGATGGTGGTGTTGAACTGGTCGTGGCTGCGCAGGGTCATGAGCAGCAGGCTGCCTTCGGGCAGTTCCAGCCTGGGGATGGGGTGCACGGTGAACCCGGCCTTGCCGCTCGGGGTCTCGAAGCGGCGCTGGTCGCGCACCGGGTGCGGCAGGTGGAAGCCGCCCTGGCGCAGGCGCTGGTTGAAGTGCTCGAACCCGGGGACCACCTGCTCGATCAGGTCGCGGATGCGGTCGTAGTCGTCGGCGAGTGCCTGCCAGTCCACCGGCGGCAGGTCCGTCCGGCCGCGCAGGGCCGCCTGGGCCAGCCCGGCGACGATGGCCACTTCGCTCCGCAGGTGCTCGGAACCCGGGGTCAGGTTGCCCTGGGAGGCGTGCACGAAGCCCATGGAGTTCTCCACGCTGACCCGCTGCTCGGCGCCGCCCCGGAGGTCGATCTCGGTGCGGCCCAGGCAGGGCAGGATGAGCGCCCGCAGGCCGGTGACCAGGTGGGAGCGGTTGAGCTTGGTGGAGACGTGGGCGGTGAGCCGGGTGCGGCGCAGGGCATCGGCGGTGAAGGCGGTGTCGGGGGTGGCGGAGAGGAAGTTGCCGCCCAGGGCGAAGAACACCCCGACCCTGCCGTCATGCATGGCGCGGATGGCCTCCACCGTATCGAAGCCCGGGCGGCGCGGCGGTTCGAACCTGAAGGCGCGCCCCAGGGCGTCCAGGAACGCGCCCGACGGCCGTTCGAAGATGCCCATGGTGCGGTCGCCCTGGACATTGCTGTGCCCGCGCACCGGGCAGACGCCGGCGCCCGGGCGCCCCAGCTGGCCCCGGAGCAGGAGCAGGTTCACCACCTCCTGGATGCAGGCCACGGCATGGGTCTGCTGGGTGAGGCCCATGGCCCAGCAGGCGATGGTGGCCCCGGACGCCATCAGCAGGGCCGCGGCCGCCCGCAGGCGCTCCCGCTCCAGGCCCGATGCCGACGTGATCTCTTCCCAGGGCGTGCGGCGCAGATCCTCAACGAGGGCCTCGTAGCCCTCGGTGTGGGCCGCGATGAAGCCATGGTCGAAGACGGTTCCGGGCGCGCGCTCCTCAGCCTCCAGCATCTCTTTCATGAGCCCTTTCAGGGCGGCGATGTCGCCGTTCACCGCCACCGGCAGGTGCAGGGTGGCGATGGGGGTGCCGTTGCCCAGCCAGGTCCAGAATTTCTGGGGATGGATGAAGGCCTTGACGCCGGTCTCCAGCAGCGGGTTGAGGCTGATGATCGAGGCTCCGCGCCGGGCCGCTTCCTGGAGGGTGGCGAGCATGCGCGGATGGTTGGTGCCCGGGTTCTGGCCGATCAGCAGGATGCAGTCGGCATGCCGAAAGTCCTCCAGGGTCACCGAACCCTTGCCGCTGCCCAGCACCTCGCGCAGCGCAAGGCCGCTGGATTCGTGGCACATGTTGGAGCAGTCCGGCAGGTTGTTGGTGCCGAACATCCGCACGAACAGCTGGTAGACGAAGGCGGCCTCGTTGCTGGTGCGTCCCGAGGTGTAGAACACCGCGCCGTCGGCGGCGGGCAGGGCGCGCAGTTCCTCGGCCAGCAACTCGAAGGCGGCCTCCCAGGTCACCGGCCGGTAGTGGCTGGCGTCCGCATCCAGCAGCATCGGCCGGGTCAGCCGGCCCGCCTTGCCCAGATCGTGATCGGACCACCCGGCCAGTTCACGGACCGAGTGCCGGGCGAAGAAGTCCGCCGTCAGGCGCCGGGTGGTGGCCTCCTCGGCCACGGCCTTGGCGCCGTTTTCGCAGAACCCCACCAGCTCGCGCCGGTCGTCGGGGTCCGGCCAGGCGCAGCCCGGGCAGTCGAATCCGCCGCGCTGGTTCACCTTGGCCAGTTCCCTGGCGGCCCGGAAGGGGCCCATTTCGACCAGGGCGTGGCGGGTGGCCGACAGGATCGCCGGCAGGCCGCCGGACACCGCGGGCGGGCCCGTCACCCCGGGCGCCGCCGCCTCCTTTGGAACCAATTCGGGCCGATCGGCCATGGCACCTCCCGTCTGTCAGGTGAGCCGCCAGGATCCGGTGTAGACGCTGAAGCGCCCGTCGCGCATCCAGCCCACCAGGGTCATCCCCGCCTCCCGGGCCAGGTCCACCGCGAGGCTGGAGGGCGCGCCCACCGCGCCCAGGAAGGGCAGGCCGGCCATGGACGCCTTCTGCACCAGCTCGAAACTGGCCCGCCCGCTCACCACCAGGAGCCGCTCGCGAAGGGGCAGCTCGCCGTCCAGCAGGGCCCGGCCGATGACCTTGTCCAGGGCGTTGTGCCGACCGACGTCTTCGCGCAGGACCAGGCACCTGCCCTCGCGGTCGAACAGGGCGGAGGCGTGCAGGCCTCCGGTGGTCTCGAACACCTTTTGGGCGGCCCGCAGCTTTTCGGGCAGTCGGTGCAGCAGGCCGGCCGGGATCCAGGGAGGCGATTCCGGCCCGGGCGGGAAGGCGCAGAGGGTCCGGAGCGCCTGGATGGAGGCCTTGCCGCAGACGCCGCAGCTGGAGGTGGTGTAGAAGTGCCGTTCCAGGCGCGGCAGGTCCACCACGACGTGCTCGCGCAGCGCCACCCGGACCAGGTTGCCGCGGCAGGGGGATGCGGGTGCGCGCACCGTGCCCAGGTCTTCCGGGTCGCGCAGGATGCCCTCGCTCCAGAGGAAGCCCAGCGCCAGCTCCTCGTCGTGCCCCGGGGTGCGCATGGTGATGGACAGGCTGCGCCGCTCCGGCCCGCGCGGGCCCCAATGGTCCAGCTGGATCTCCAGCGGCTCTTCGACCGCGAGGTCATCCATGAGTTCCACCCGGTCCTCACCGCGGACGCACTGGATCGGGACGTGGGCGACGGCGGGGCTCATTTCGGATCGTTAATGAAATTTTCAATTTTCATTTTTCCCTTGCAATCTCCAACTAAAGAGATTATGCCATTTTTGACTGAGAGGGAGACTCAATCTCCCGATTGACAAAAAACCCATAAGGAGGGTCCCCATGTTCCGGTTCCTGGATCGCGAACGGACTGTGGCCGGGCCGGGCTTCAACCGGTGGCTGGTGCCGCCGGCCGCCCTGTCCATCCACCTGGCCATCGGGCAGGTCTATGCCTTCAGCGTCTTCAACCTGCCGATGTCGAGGCTGGTGGGGATCACCCGTTCGGCCCCGGATGACTGGAAGCTCACCACCCTGGGGTGGATCTTCAGCTTCGCCATCCTGACCCTCGGCCTTTCCGCCGCCTTCGGCGGGAAGTGGGTGGAACGGGCCGGGCCGCGCAAGGCGATGCTGGCCTCGGCCGCGTGCTTCTCCGGGGGGTTCCTGCTGGCGGCCCTGGGCGTGGCGCTGCACGACATCGCCATCGTCTACCTGGGCTACGGCGTGCTGGGCGGGATCGGGCTGGGGCTGGGCTACGTGTCCCCGGTGAAGACCCTCATCACCTGGTTCCCGGACCGCCCGGGCATGGCCACGGGCTTGGCCATCATGGGCTTCGGCGGCGGCGCCATGATCGGCTCCCCCCTGGCGGTGGGCCTCATGGCCCATTTCCGGTCGGCCGCCTCCATGGGGGTGTGGCAGACCTTCCTGGTGATGGGCCTGGTCTACTTCGCCTTCATGATGCTCGGCGTGCTCACCGTGCGGGTGCCGCCCGCAGGCTGGATGCCCGAAGGCTATGTCGCGCCGGCCCGGCCCCAGAAGCTGGTCACCACGGGCAACGTCAGCGCGGACGACGCCCTGCGCACGCGGCAGTTCTACTACATGTGGCTGGTGCTGTTCCTCAACGTGACCGCCGGCATCGGGGTGCTGGGCCAGGCTTCGCCCATGATCCAGGAGATGTTCAAGGGCCGCATCAGCGCCGTGGCGGCGGGCGGGTTCGTGGGCCTGCTGAGCATCTTCAACATGGGCGGTCGCTTCCTGTGGTCCTCCGCCTCCGATTACCTTGGACGCAAACTCACCTACGCCATCTATTTCGCCCTGGGCGCGGCGCTCTACGCGTGCACCCCCGCCACCGGGCGCATGGGCAGCGTGGCGCTGTTCGTGGCCGCCTACGGAGTGATCATCTCGATGTACGGGGGCGGCTTCGCCACCATCCCGGCCTACCTGCGGGACATCTTCGGCACCGACCAGGTCAGCGCCATCCACGGCCGGCTGCTCACGGCCTGGGCCGCCGCGGGGCTTGCGGGCCCGGTGCTGGTGAACTACATCCGGGAATACCAGATCGGCCACGGCACCCCCCCGGCCCAGGCCTATTCGTCGACGATGTACCTGATGGCGGGCCTGCTGGTGCTCGGCTTCGTGAGCAACCAGCTGATCACCGCGGTCGAGGCCCGGTTCCAGACCCACCGGGCCGCGGCCTGACCCTGGAGGCGACATGGAAGGGAAACCGAAGCAATCCGCATGGGCCATGATGCTGGACTGGCTCTGGGTGGGCATCCCGCTCGCCTGGGGCGTGCTCGAGACCGTCCAGAAGACCAAGGTCTTGTTCCACTAGCATGACTGCGGCGAGCGTGGTTCCGGCCGTCGGTCCTTCCGGTCGGGGTCGGGTTCCGTGCGGGTGCGCCGACCCACCGGTGCGTGAGAGCCTTGCCGCATGCTCGTCGGCTTCGCCTCCTGCGCGTGCGCCAAGGTCTCACGCTGTCCTTCCCCGCCTGGCGTGGGGGTTCCTTCGGTTGGCGGCATGGGGGCGGGGAGGCCGCTCACTGGAATGCCCAGGGTCCCGGGATGGTTGCTCTGAATTTTGTCCATTGAAACGAAGACGAATCGATTCGTCCCTGGGGGGAAGGAGCAGCGTGGCCGCTTGCATCGCCCGCAGCGGAGCGAGGACGTTGCAAGCGGACCACGCGCCAGTGGGTCGGCGCAAGAACCCGGAACCCGAACCTGACCGCCAGGCGCGAGGGGCGGGACCACGGACGCCTCAGCTAGACGACCGTCAGGCGCTGCAGGCCGATGGAGGTTTCCGCTGCGCAACGCTGCGGGTCCCAACCGTGCTCGGCCGCCATCAGTTCCACCACCCGCGGCAAGGCCGCCCTGGCCGCGGCCTGGTCGAGCAGGGCCAGCGGCAGCCGCCGGGCCAGGACATCCGAGGCGCGTTCGGCCCATTCATGGCGGGCGCAGTAGATGACCTCGGCCTCGAGGTAGGGATGCGCCGGATGCAGGCGCGCCCGAAGGCCGGCGTCGGCCAGGTCGGCGACCCGATGCGCCTGGTCGCCGAAGGCGTGGTGCAGGTGGTTCGCGACATCCGCGGGCAGGCCGCGGCGCTCGACCAGGGCCGCTTCGGCGGCGGGATCGAACTGCTCCGCGCCGAAGACCCGCAGGTTCTCCGTCCGGCAGGCGCACGCAGGGCGGAGGCGGAACAGGTCGACGGCCGTGTCCACGGTCTCTTCGGCCATCCTGCGGTAGGACGTCCATTTGCCGCCGGCCACAGTCAGCAGACCCGAGGCGCTGGCCTGGACCAGGTGCTCGCGCACCAGCCTGGAGGTGCTCCGGGTGTCCGGGTCCCGGATGAGAGGGCGCAGGCCCGACCATACCGACAGGACATCGCCGCGGCGCACGTCGACATCGAAATACCTGTTGAGGTGATGCAGAAAATACTCGATTTCCGCCTCCTCGGCCCGGGGATGGTCGACCACTTCGGCCGGGTTGTCGGTCGTGCCGATCAGGGCATGGCCCTGCCAGGGCAGGATGAACAGCACCCGCCCGTCCTCGGTCCTGGGGATCATCAGGCCGGTGGCGGGTGGGACGAAACGCGCGGGCAGGACGATGTGGACGCCCGATGAGGCGCTGAGGACAGGGGGCGCTCCGGCCTCATCCATGCGCCGGACGGCGTCGGCGAAGGGGCCGGCGGCGTTGACGACCCCTCTGGCCTGGAGCGTGAATTCCGCGCCGCCCAGCGCGTCGCGCACCCGGACGCCGCAAAGCCTGCCGCCGGCCTTCTCCAGGGCGACGGCGGCCAGGTGGTTGGCGACCATGGCACCGTGCTCCCGGGCGGTCAGGGCCAGGCTCACGGCCATGCGCGCATCGTTGAACTGGGCGTCGTAATACACCACGCCGGCCTTCAGCCCCTCCCGCTTGAGCATGGGGAAGCGCCGGAGCGCTTCGGAGCGGCTGATGACCCGGCTGGGGCCGAGCCCCCTGGAGCCCGCCAGCAGATCATACAGGCGAAGCCCGGCATAGATGTAGGGGATCTCCAGCCACGAGTAGAGCGGCGTGACCAGGGCCAGCGGGTTGGCCAGGTGGGGGGCGTTCCTGAGGATGATCCCCCGCTCGGAAAGGCCCTCCCTGACCAGCTGGTACTGGGCGCGGTCCAGCCGCTTCACCGCCAACTCCAGGTAGCGCACGCCGCCGTGGACCATCTTGGTGCTGCGGCTGCTGGTCCCTTCCGCGATATCGTGCTTGTCGATCAGCGCCACCTTCAGGCGCCGGCTGGCGGCATCCACCGCGACGCCGCAGCCCGTCGCCCCCATGCCGATCACGACCAGGTCGAAAGGGCCGGCCTGCATCAACGAATCCAGCCGATGCCTCCGGTCCATGCCATCGCGTTCCGTTCCCCGCCGATCGTCCATCACGTGCACCCGGAAAAAAGAAAACCAGCCACCCCTGGCTCTCCCGTCTCGTGCCGTCGCGTCAGATATTCAATTGAGCCTCAGAGTGCCCGCGCGCCATGGCGAAGACAAGCGTTTTTCAGTCCCCGGCGCGGGGCAGGGGCGCATGGCCCAGGCCGCCCGGCCAAAGCTCGCACCGGCTGGCGGAGGTGGCGATGGCGCCGCTGGCCAGGATCTTCTCGACGTCGGCCTCAGCCTGGATGAGGCCGCCGGCGATGATGGGCACGTCGGTCTGCCGGCTGAGGTGGGCGATGACCCGCGGCAGGATGCCCGGCATGATCTCGATGGCGTCCGGTCGCGTCTTGCGGATGCCCTCCACCGCGGATTCGACCGAGAAGCTGTCCAGCATGAAGTAGCGCTGGACCACCGTGATGCCCAGTTCCAGGGCCTTCTTCGCCATGTTGCTCTTGGTGGTGATGACGCCGCACCCGCGCCTGAAGTGGCGGTGGAAATAGTCCAGCACCACGGTGTTGTTGGCCAGGCCGGCGATCATGTCCAGGTGCACGAAAGGCTTCCTGCCGCTCCTGATGATCGTGGTGACCAGGCCGTCCAGCGAGAGGATGTCGCCGTACATCAGGAACAGGATGTCGCACTGGGAGTGCAGCGCCCGCCTCAGGGCCGTTTCGTCCTTGATGGCCGGTATCACGCGGTTGCGCGCGAGCCGCTGCTCCCATGACTCCGGTTCGCTGTGGTCCAAGAAGGGCTCTCCCATGCTGGATTCGAGGGGGCCATCATACACCCCGGGCTGTCAGACCACTACGACGTACACGAACGAGAGGACGGCGGTCGCCGCCATGCCGATGGCGGTGAGCCCGGCGGTGCGCCGGTTGCCGAAGGCGTAGACGTAGACCGCCTTCATCAGGTTGTTGCTGCCGGTCGCGATGAGGATGGCATGCAGGATCTGCGGTTCGGCGAGGCCCAGGTTGCCCTGCAGGATCGAGACCACGAAAGGCACGATGTCCGAGGCGCCCACCATGAACGACAGCATCCGCAGGCCCGCCGAGTGCCAGATGAGCAGGACGTACTTGGTGATCAGGGCCACCGAAATGAACATGAACGCGAACAGGAAGGCCGCATTGAGCTCCAGGGGGTTCCGGTCCTTGACCCGCACGACCGATTCCTCGGCGCCATCGCCGGGGATGAGGGCGGCCTCGGCTTCCCGGTGGCCGATCCACCAGCCGTAGCCTGCCGCCAGCGCGGAGAGGACCAGGAAAGGCGGGACCAGCCGGAGGCCCGCCATGGGATTGAAGGCGACCACGATGAGCAGCATGCGCAGGTACATGGTGGGCGTGGTCAGCAGGATGGCGGCGGCGGCCTCTCCGGAATGGCCTTCCAGGCAGCGGGTCCGCTTGGCCAGCACCAGGGTCGCCATGGTGCTGGAATAGAGGCCGCCGACCAGGCCCGTGAGCAGCATGCCCTTCCTGGGGAACAGGTAGGTCTGGAAGACATAGCCCAGGTAGGAAATGGCCGTGGTGACCACCACCGCCAGCCAGATCTGCCGCGGCGTCACCGGCAGGACCCCGAAGATGTGCCCCACCAGGCCCAGCGTGGGCGGGACCGCCGGGATCAGCGGCAGGATCACCACGGCGATCGCCAGGAACTTGCACAGGGTGACCACTTCCCCCGTTTCCAGACGGTTGGTGATCTGGCGGATCCGGCCCTTGGAATGCAGCACCAGGAGAATGCAGACGGCGATGCCGATGAGGAACCAGTGGGGTTCATTGATCGCCGCGGGCGCCATGGAATAGGTCAGGAAGGCGATGATCACCCCGATCATGCCGTGGCTCTTGTGCTGGCGCACCTTGTGGTAGTAGTAGGCCAGCAGGAACGGCGCGATGCACGCAAGGCCGAGCAGGAAGGCGGCGTGGGCGGGAACGGGGACCAGGTAGAGCACGTACCCGAGCAGCCCGAAGAAGATGAAGGTCCGGACGGTGCCGAAGGTGTCGTACTTCTGCTCCCGTTCGTAGTATTCCCTCAGGCCGATGCCGATCAGGGCGCTGACGGCGATGACGAGGAGGAGCTGCACGGCCTGGGGAGGAATCAATTCGGTCTCCAATTCGAAGGGGTCAAACCGGAATGACTGGGGATTGAATAAATGAAAACAGACGGAATCGCCGACTGCTGGTGGCTCTCCCGTCTCGTGCCGTGGGTGTGGATATTTAATTTATGGGTAGCATGCCTCCCATGGATAGCAAGCGCAAGGGAAATTTCCTCCCTCCTCCTCCACGGTCGTGCGCAGGCGCCCGGAGGTCCGGGATTGCGGCCTCAGGCCACGAAGCGCATGGGATGGGCGGTGCCTGCCGCCTCGATCTGAGCGAGGCGGGCCAGGACCTCGTCCGCGATGGCCAGGGGCGAACAGCCCTCGAAGCACTGGGCGACCCGGCAGGTCTTGTGCAGCTTGTTGAGGCAGGTGATGTTCCGGCATGGCGCATGGGCGAGGAAAGCCGCCGAAGGCGCCTCCTGCCACGCGGCCAGGAAGCCCGGTCGCGCGCTGTCGTAGCCCGACATGCGCGCCGGGGTGGCGCCGAACAGGGACATGACGGTCGTGTGGTTCCAGAACCGGCGGCCGCCGGTGCGCGAGATCTTGCGCGCCGCGCCCCAGTGCAGGGGCCCGGTGTCGCCGGACACGAAGACATCCACCCGGTCCAGGAGGGCCGCGTAGGCGTCCGCGGGGAGGGCGGCGGGGACGGTCAAGGTCCGGGCGCGCAGGGGCGGCGGGAGGCCGTCCTGAAGCCGGAGGCCCACGCCGGCGTCGGTGTGGCCCTCCCCGACCAAGACGAAGGCCCCGCCGGCGACGATCCGCCGCAGCATGGGCGCGAGAAAGGCTTCGGGCGGTCTCGTGTAGGGCGAGGCGCCGTCCGGGTTGAGCAGCACCCAGGGTTCGGCCGGGTGGGCCCGCCCCAGGTCCGCGAAGGCGTCGGCCGCGTCCACCGCCCGGTCCTCCAGGAAGATCCGGGCGCCGCGGACCTCGATCGGCCGATGCGCCGGCCAGCGTTCCCGGAACAGGTCCGCCAGGAACCGGTGACTCTGGAACAGGAAGTGGTTCGGTTCCCCCGGTTCGCGTTCGTTGCGCAGGAGGTGCGGCGCATGGGTCATGAAATCGAGCACCGCTCGCCCTTCCGGCAGGGGCCGCCCCGGCACGAAAGAGGGGCAGGCATTCACCACCAGGTCGAAGCCGCCGCCAGAGATCAGTCCGCCCACGGCATCCAGGTCGCTTCCGGAAGGAAGCGGCGATCCCGTGTAGAGGGGCCACAGACGGGTCACGTCGGGGTGGCCATGCAGGAAGGGCCCGGCGGCGCGCGAAACCACGTAGTGCACTTCCGCCCCAGGAAGGAAGTCCCGGACCGCCTGGACCAGGCCCATGAGCATGACCGCGTCGCCCAGGTGCACATCGGCCAGCACGAGGACCTTGCGCGGCGCGCCAAGGCGGTCCAGCACGCCGCGGTTGTGGCGCCGGAAGCCGGCCTCGAGCCACGGATGGGCCAGGAGCGGCACCAGGGCCGCGTCCAGCAGGCGCGCCCCGGCCCGGGGGAAAGGTCCGGTGAGGGCGCTGGAGAGCCTGAACAGCGTCTTCTGGAGGGTCAGATCCATCTAGGCCTCCGCGCAGCCCAGGGCCAGGCGCACCGACACGCCCGCGTGGTCCGAAAGGGAGATGCTGCGCCCGGCCCGGGCCAGCGTTCCCGGGACCACCCACCGGGCGTGCGCTTCGGTCCTGCCGAGGCCGCCCACGAAAATGTGGTCGAGCTTGGGTTGCAGATGGGCCATGGGCTGCGGGTGGAGGCCCCGGGCGACGTCCTCCAGGAAGCTTTCGGCCAGGGAGTGGAAGGGCGTGCCTTCCGTGAAGTTGAAGTCGCCCGCCAGGACCAGGGGGCCCCGGCGGGCCACCTCGCCGAGCACCTGCGCCAATTGGGAGCCCTGCTCCAGGTCGAGCACGAACCCGCGGGATTCCTGGTAGGTGGAGACCAGGTGGGTGTTCACCAGGGTCATGCCCCAATCGCGCGCCTCAGCCTCGAGCCAGCCCTTGCCCAGCAGGCGGTCGGATAGCTGGAGATTGTGCCAGGCCCCCTGGGCGCGGAACGGGCGGAACCGCACCCGGCTCAAGGGGACCCTGGAAAGCGTGAGGAGGCCGCCGCGGTTGAACGGGCCGTTCGGCACGAAGGCGGCGTGGTAGCCCTCGATCCGGAAGCGCCTGGCGTCTTCGGCGAACAGCACTTCCTGGAGGAAGGCCACGTCCGGGCCCAGTTCGCGGATCTGCTCGCAGAGCGCCCGGAACCGCCTGGACCGGAGGGTGAAGGGCAGACCGAACACGTTCTGGGTGTAGATGTGGAGCCATGGGGGGATCTGCCCGGAAACCGGGAACGCCGCCTGCGCCGCACGGTCAGCTTCGGGTTCAACCGCCAGGATCTCCATGGGGAGATGGGACTACCCCGGGGTTACAACGGCGGCAAGGGGATGCAAACAGGTTGTGCCGGACACGAACCCGAGGCAAAGCCCCGGGTCAGGCTTCCTGGATGCTCTGGCCCGCGTGTTCGGCGATGAGGCGGGCCAGCCGCTTCGGGCGGGCAAACGCGTAGGACGAGAACTCCACCGAACTCCCGTCCCTGCCGAGAACCATGAAATAGTGGGCAATGCCCCTGCGTTCGTGCCTGACCGCGCTGATCTCGGCCCAGGGAAAGAAACAGGTATCCGGATGCCGGCGGGTCCCCAGGTGAAAGTCCACACCGCGCTCATCGAGACGGGCCGAGTAGAAGGCCATCCTCCGTCCCCGGCCCCACCAGGAAATCCCCATCAAGGCGCCGTAGGCGGAAAAGGCCGCCCAGAGCAGGGCGTCCACACCCCTCTGGGCCGTCAACTGCTTCAGCGGGAACAAGCTGGCCAGGGCCAGGATGGCCAGGCATAACGCAATGAACAGGCCCAGGGTGCTTCCCAGCAGGATGATTCCAGCATAAAAGCGGTTGCGAACCACGGTCGGACCTTCAGCCCCGCGATCCATTTGGACGCCCCTGGCGACAGGATGACCGGTCAGATCCGCACCGCCTGGCGTGCCAGCAGTTTCCATTCGCCGCCCTGGTTCTGCCAGACCATCAGCACCTTCAGCTTGACCGTCCCCTCGGGCTTGCCCTGGTCGTGGGTGGCGCCGGACAGGATGTGGCGCACGATGGCGCAATCGCCGACCACGCGGACGGTCTGCTCGGTGAGCTCAATGCTCAGGAAGTGCGAGACGCCCGTCATCAGGTCGGAGATGAAAACGTCCTTGGTATTGAGGTGGCCATCGGAATGACCGTAGCTCAGGTCATCCGCCACCAGCGCTTTCAGCGCCGCCTCGTTCGGAGTGACCATGGCCACCCGCAGCTTTTCGACGGCAGTGGTCACGGCGGCCGTGGCATCCTGGGCCCGGGCGGCCGGGGCCAGCGAGCCCAGGGCGCAGAACACAACGAACAGAAGGAGTTTCTTGAGCATCGTCGGACTCCTATTGTGGGATGCCCCACGATCGCATCAAAAAATGGACTGTCAATCCATTTTTGATTGCCACAATACGCATTGCTTTTTTGTGGCAATGGACCAAGATTTGGATTGCCATAAACAGCCTGAAGAACTTGTGGCAAATACCGGGGGGTGGCCGTGCCGGACAATGGGCCGAAGCGTTACAGGGGGGACGGCACGACATCCAGGGAAGGTCCGCCAGCCGCCGGGACTCGCGAACCTGCGCCGGCGAACATGCGGGTCTCCCGCCTGTCAATGGAGACCCAGACCCTCCTGGCGGAACTCCTGGAGCACATGCGGACCGCCGAGTTCGCCAAGTCCTTTTCAGACCTCAAGGGGCGTTTCACGGCCCGGGAACGGGGGGATGCCGTCTACTGGTATTTTCGAACCACCGGAGGCGTCGGGTCCAACGTGAAGGATTTCTACATCGGGCCGGACGACGACAAGACCCGCGCCATCATGAAGTCCTACCAGGATGGGCGTCCGGATGCGCAGGCGCGCGCCGATCGGATCAGGCGGCTGTCCGCGATGCTCAGGGGCGGGGACCTGATCATCACCGACACGGATTCGACGCGGATCATCCGTGGGTTCGCCGAGGCCGGGGTCTTTCGGCTGGGCGGGATCCTTGTCGGGACCCACGCCTTTGCAGCCATCGGAAACAGCCTGGGGGTCCGCTGGCCATCCGGTCTCAAGACCACCGACATCGATTTCAGCGCCTACGCCAAGCGGATCGACCTGGGCATCCCTCAAACCCCCCAGACGATGGCCAGCATTCCCCGCGTCATCGAAGCGCTGGAAATGGGCTTTGTGCCGAGCCTGCACCTGTCAATGAAGCACCAGGAGTTCAAGGCCACCAGCTACAACATTCCTGGGGCCGATTGGCGCATCGATCTGGTGACCGCCACCATGGGGGCCAACCTGGACAATCCCATCGAAATTCCCAGGCTGGGCGCCTATGCGCAGCCCCTGCCATTCATGGATTACCTGCTGGAAAGGACGATGGATGCCGTGATTGTCGGCAACCTGGCGGTCCTCGTCAGGGTGCCGGAACCCGCGCGTTTCGCAGTCCACAAACTCCTGGTGGCCAGCAACCGCGGACCGCAATCCGCCCTGAAAGCCGACAAGGACCGCCTCCAATCGGCACTCCTCATGTCCCATCTAGAGCGCGAATGGCCCGGCAATCTCACCTTGGCTGCCGAGGATGCCATTTCCCGAGGCTCCAGCTGGGCCAAAAGAATCAGGTCGGAAGCGGAACGGTTGCCAATCCCCTGCGCTGAATTGGAGGCAGCTATCGCTTCCTTGCGGCCAAAAGGAAAGACTGTGTAAATTTTGTCTCCGCAAAAAAGCCCCTTTCGGGGCTTTTCCATTGGAGCGGGCGAACGGGATCGAACCGTCGACGTTCAGCTTGGGAAGCGGTCTCAAAGGGTTATGAGGCCGGTCATGGATCGTCCCGGCGGCGATCGGCACCATCGACCAGGACTTGGCTCCAAGCGTTGTCTCCGGCCCCACCCCGGGGATTCCCCGTCGGTTTCCTGGGTCAGCCCGCCAGCCGCACGGCTCACCGCCGCTTGGGAGCCTTCGTCGTCTTCCTGCTCACCTCAATGGGAATGGTCACCAACTTCACACTCCCAGGCCGGAGCCAGGACCGCAGAATGCTCCTGGACCACATGAGGTTCTGCGCCCGGGTGAAGGAGTCGGGATGGAACTTCGTCGGAGCGATTTCCATCAGGGGGCTGGTCAGCAGCAGGGCCTCCAAGGTCTTCATGTGCTCTTGGCCGTACGTAGATCCTTGGAGGCCGGTGCTGAAGCTCCACTCGCCCATGTCCACCAACCGCACCACGGCGATGGCGTCCTCCAGTTGGTCCTGCTCGCTCAGGGTCTCGTCCACAATCAGTCGCCTTTGATGCGTCCAGATGTCCTCAAGCAGCCAGCCCAAACCAGGGCGACGTTCCGCTAGGACGTAGACGTTAAGCCGCGCCTTGGCGACAGCGGCATGCACAGCGTGGCCTTCAGGACCAAGGGGTTCTAGTTCGCTGGCGGTGATCCGCTCCATTGGCGTGGTGGGTCCACCATGCCCATCCTGGATCAGGTGGTCGAGGAGAACGTTCAATTCTTCGTCGGATTCCAGGGCCAATCCCCCGTGCTGCCATAGGCCGAGCAGCTTGGCTTCCGAGACAATGGCGGGCTTGGAGATCTTGTCGGTGGCCAGGGTTCCGAGCCGCCGCTGGATGGAGCGGATCCGGCGGTAGTCGTCGAGGATGCTGGTGGTGCTCGGCATTGCTGTTCCTCCTGCAGTTATTGTTGTCGGGATCATTCTTCTCCACGTCCTGCGATCTGGGCAGGGCGATCCAGGTCAAACTACTTTGTGGGACAAACATGAAAAAGCTCATCGCCAGTGGGAAAGCGAGATGGCCGAATCTCCCCTGCTGGGAAGGTTGCGAGCCGCCGAAGACCGGAGAGCCATGGGAACTGGATGGCTCTGGCCTCACCTGGGTCGAACCGTCCGGAATGATCACCTTGGCCGTGAAGGCCATGCGGACTGAGGCCCAGCCCGAGCATTTGATCCTTGCGCTCGCTGTTGAGCCCTATGTCCAACGGATGGGTCTCCACAGCCTCCTTGGCTGGCCGGAATCCACTTCCATGCGCCGGCATCCCCCAGGTGATCGATTTACAGAATTGCAGATCATCAGGCCCTCCATGACTCCCCAGGCCAGCTCTGGCCTGTGTTCTCGAATCGCCAAGGTCATGGGACAAAGCGACCCCAGCGTCGAAAAGCTTTTCGAATACATCCTGGGCGAACTCACCGCGAATGTCCGCCAACATGCTGGTAGACCAGGGGTTGTGATGGCCCAGGCATATACCGAGGACCACACTGTTGAATTTGCAATCGGGGACTGGGGGATAGGGATCAAAGAGGGGCTTTCAGGGAACCCAGCCTTTCAGGGCATCGGCGACCAGGAAGCTCTTGAACTTGCCATCCGTCCCAATACTTCTGGAAAGGATTGGGCCGGAGCCCCCGGCTATGGAGCCCGCGAAAATTCAGGGAATGGCTTGTTCACGCTCTCGTTCCTTGCCAAAGAGGCTCCAGGGCGGTTTCTTCTGGCCAGCGGGACCACCGCATTATTTATTAATGGCCGCCGGACCCGCTTTTGGACGTTACAATGTCCTTTCCCCGGGACCCTCGTGTCCCTTCGGTTTTCCCCTGGGGGGATGGAACTGGGATCTTTGCTAAACGAAGCGCTCAACCAACGAGGCTTGGCAAATCGCCAAGATGATCTACATTTCGAGTGAGACCGCACCATGTGCCTCATCAAAATTCAAACAGCCACCCACAGTTCACCCTCTGAATCCCTTCCAGAGGGTGGGGCGTTTTTTGCGGACGCTCGACATGCTCTGGATCTTCGCCAAACAGTAGAGGCCCGGATCCTAGATGGTGAAGAACGCATCGAGTTGGATTTCACGGGGGTCCGGAATGCGACCCAGTCTTGGATGAACGCCTTCATCGGGAATCTTGTGCTGGTCTACGGGCGTGAGTTGGCGAACCGGGTGGTCTTCAAGGGCTGCAATGACACCCTGAAGGCGCTGATCAAGTTTGTCTACGGCGATGCCATGGGCAGGCGTGAGGCCAACCAAGTGTCCACCCACTGATTGCCCTCCCCCGGCTGCGAAGGATAGAGTCTCAGGGTCAGTAGCTTTTGGCCTTCCTGCCAATGATGCCTCAGATGGATCCGCTGGAACCGGCAACTGGATTGAGTTCCGGCCTCATGAGTTGTGCCACACCCTCGACCCCGATCAGCCTTTATGCCACGGATGCCCTGTATGCCACACCTTTCGAGGTCTCCAGTAGGTAGCAGCGAGCGTCATGTGTGGCATAAAACCTGAAGACCCCCATTCCTGGGGGTCTTAAAACGCTTGGGTTTCACTCACAACCCTTTTGTTTTCATTTGGAGCGGGCGAACGGGATCGAACCGTCGACGTTCAGCTTGGGAAGCTGACATTCTACCACTGAATTACGCCCGCGAAGGCTGGGTCCATGCTACAGGACCGCGCCGCGGAATGCCAGCGCCAGTTTGACGCTACACTGGGACCCGGGCGCCGCGGCCGCCATCCTTGCCGCGGCGGATCCCTGGAGAAGCGCAATGACGCGGGAACCTGAACCCGAACCTGAACTTGGGGCTGAGGTCTTCCGCCGGCGCGGGACCGGGGGGGCCCTGGGCGGAATCCTGTACGTCGTCGCTTCGGGCCTCTGCTTCGGCTGCATGCCGATCTTCGCGCGCATGGCCTTCGCCTCCGGGATCGATGTGCCGAGCCTCCTGCTGCTGCGCTTCGCCATCGCCTCGGCCTGCATGTGGGGCCTGTTCGCGCGCGAGGGGCTGGCGCTGCCCCGCGGCCGGGTGCTGGCCGTGCTGGTGGCGATGGGGGCGCTGGGCTACGCCGGGCAGGCGTTCTGCTATTTCTACGCCATCACCATGGCCTCGGTGGGGCTGGTGTCCCTCCTGCTCTACCTCTACCCGGCGCTGGTGGCGATCCTGGCGCGCATCGTGTTCGGCCACCGCCTCTCCTGGGTCCAGGTGGCCGCGGTGGCGATCGCCCTGGCCGGGAGCGCGCTCACCATCGGCCGGGCCGGGGACGGCAAGCCCCTGGGCATCGCCCTGGCCCTGCTCGCGGCGGGGATCTACTCCGCCTACATCCTCACCGGCAGCCGCATCCCCGTCGCCGTCAGCCCCACCGCCTCCACCGCGGTGATCACCAGCGCCGCCACGCTCATCTTCGCGGGCCTGGCCGCCGCGAAGGGGCTGCACCTGCCGGCGTCCGTGGCCGGGTGGGGGTGGGTGCTGGCGGTGGCGCTGGTCAGCACGGTGCTGGCGATCCTGTTCTTCTTCAAAGGGCTGGAGCGGGTGGGGCCGGTGCGGGCGTCGGTCTACTCCACGGTGGAGCCGATGTGCACCCTGGGCCTGGCCGCGGCCCTGCTGGGCGAACCGCTCACGGTGGCCCGGGTGGGCGGCGGCGTGCTCATCGTGGCGGCGGTGGTCCTGCTGGCCCGGGAGGAGCTGCGCTCCAGCCCAGCTGCTGCAGCAGCCACGCCGCCAGCGCTTCGCCGCCCGTCACCCGCTGCTCCGCCACCCACAGCGGAAGGCTGAGGGACAAGGCCGGGTCCAGCTTCACCGCGTCCTTTTCGGTGCACACCAGGCCCTCGGCGCCCGAGGCCCGGGCGGCGTCCTGGAGGCGCTGCAGGAGGCGCGGGGTCGGGAGCCTGGTGGTCGCGGCAGGCTCCAGGTGCCGGTCCAGGGCAGGCCCGCCACCAGGAGATCGGCGTAGAAGGCTCTCCGGGTGGCCCAGGCCGCAGAAGGCGAACAGGGGGCCCGGGGCGGCGCCGGCAGTTCCAGGGTCTCGCCGGTGCCGAACCGGCGCAGGGCGCCGATGCTGAAATCCAGCCAGAACACCGGGCCGCCGGAGCCCCAGCGGCGCCACCAGTCCAGCACCTTGGCGCGGTCGGCCCGGCTGCCCCGGGTCACCACCAGGCACGAGGCCCGGGCGGCGCTGGCCATGGGTTCGCGCAGATCGCCCAGGGGCAGCATGCGGCCGTTGCCCCAGCGGCGCACGCCGTCCAGCAGCAGCAGGTCCACGTCCCGCCTGCAGGGCCCGGTGCTGGAAGCCGTCGTCCATGATCAGCAGGTCCGGCGCGGGCGCCAGGGCCAGGGCGCGCAGGGCCGCGTGGTAGCGCTTGCGGCCCACCACCACCCGGCCGGGGCCCAGGCGCCGGGCCATCATCAGGGGCTCGTCCCCGGTCTGGGCGGGGTCTGGACCCGGGTTCCACGGCCATGGGATCCAGGGCCCGGCGGCCGCCGTAGCCCCGGGACACCACGGCCGCGCGCCGTCCCGCCTGTTCCATGGCCTGGACCAGGTACAGGGTGACCGGGGTCTTGCCGGTGCCGCCGGTGCTGAGGTTGCCCACCGAGACCACCGGCACCGGCACCTGGGCGGAACGCTCCGGGTGCCGGTCGAAGGCCCGGTTGCGCAGGCGCACCGCCAGCCCGTAGAGGGGCGCCAGGGGCGCCAGGAGCCAGCGGAAAAGGTACATGCCTAGCATAGATGTAAATCCCGGAGTTCCTTCCGGGACCGTTAGCAGGCTATCTTTAAGTCTCTTTCCGGTACGCCCATGTCCGATTCGAGCTTTATTGGCCAGAGCAAGCTTTCCTTCAAGGAAGGCGAGGTGGTCTATCGCAAGGGCGACATGGCCCAGCAGATGTACGTCATCCTGTCGGGCCGGATCCGCATGTACGTGGGCTCCGAGCCGCAGGGGGACTGGGCCGAGGAGCTGGCCAAGGGCGACTTCTTCGGCGAGGGCAGCCTGCTGGAGCCGATTCCCAGGTTCCACACCGCCGTGGCGCTGGAGGATTCGGAGGTGGTGGCCATCTCCCGGGGCACCTTCCTGCGCATGATCCGGCAGAACCCCGAAGTGTCGGTGAAGATGATGCAGCGCCTGGCCCAGCGCAACCGCGAACTGGCGGCCAAGGTGGAGGAGGGCGGCTCGCGCGGCTTCCGCGCCCACAGCCACGACCTCTCGGCCAGCCTGGTGTCGGTCATCTCCGGCAAGCAAGTTCAAGATCCTGTCCCACGGGGCCCTGGTCGGCCGCTTCGATCCCAACACCGGCATCCATCCCGACATCGACCTCACCGAGGAGGACCCGCAGCTGAGCGTCTCCCGGCGCCACGCGCGGATCCTGTGCGAGCACGGGCGCTACTTCCTGGTGGAGGAGAACGGGGTGGCCAACGGCACCTACATCAAGGGCGACCGCCTGGCGCCGGGCGACACCCGGGAGCTCAAGCCGGGCGACCGGGTGGGCTTCGGCATGGTGGTGCTGTTCTTCGAGAAGCCCGCCCTATGAGCATGAAGGTGGAGGTCTGGCGCGACGAGCACGGGGTGACCTGGGAACTGGTGCGCTGGCCCTGGACGAGGTGGGCGGCTCCTGCATCATCCGCGAAGGCTTCAACAGCCTGGACCGGGCCGACGGCGACATGCGCGAAGGGGTGGAGGTGATCGCCCGCTTCGGCGACGTGGAGGACGCCGAAGCCTTCCTGGAAGAGGAAGGCTTTTCGCGCGTGGGCTGAGGACTGTAGCGTCCGTCGTGCCCTGGGGTTGGCTTCGGGTTCCGGGCTTATGCGCCGACCCACCGGTGCGTGAGAGCCTTGCCGCATGCTCGTCGGCTTCGCCTCCTGCGCGTGCGCCAAGGTCTCACGCAGACCTTCCCCGCCTGGGGTGGGGGTTCCTTCGGTTGGCGGCATGGGGGCGAGGACGCCGCTACCTGTATTGACCAGGGTCCCAGGATGGTTGTTCTGGGATTTGTTCAATGAAGCGAAGACGAATCGACTCGTCCCTGGGGGAAGGATCAGCGTGGCCGCTTGCATCGCCCGCAGCGAAGCGAAGGACGATGCAAGCGGACCACGCACCAATGGGTCGGCGCATAAGCCCGGAACCCGGAGCCGACCGCAAGGCCCGACGGACCTGGCCTATTCCTCGACGTCCAGCAGCACAGGCTCGCCCCAGTTGTTGCGGACGGTCGTGTGGATGCGGAGCAGCTGGCCCCAGCGGCGCAGGGTCTGGATGAAGACGATGGCCATCAGAACCATGATGATGACCGCCAGCACCGCCAGGAGGTAGTGCTTGGCGGGCAGGTAGTTGTCGACGATGTTCAGGTAGCCCGCCCAGAAGGTGATGAAGGCCATGAACAGCCCGGGCACGGCGGTGCACCAGGCGTAGCGGGCCTTGCCCATGCGGATCAGCATGGTGGTGCAGACGATCAGGCCGCAGGCCGCCAGCAGCTGGTTGCTCATGCCGAACAGCGGCCAGATGGTGCCGATGTCCCCGGTGTAGACCAGGTAGCCCCAGGCGGCGGTGAAGATGCCCGAGGTGATGAAGATGCCCGGCCACCAGCGCTGCTGGGCGAACTTCGGCCAGACCGCGCCGAGCATCTCCTGCAGGAAGAAGCGCCCGACCCGGGTGCCGGTGTCCACGGCGGTGAGGATGAACACGGCCTCGAACATGATGGCGAAGTGGTACCAGTAGCCCATGAGGTTCTTGAACAGGGGGATGGCGCCGAAGATGTAGGCCATGCCCACCGCCAGGGAGACCGCGCCGCCGGGCCGGCCCTGGACGTTCTCGCCCACCGCGCGGGCCAGGTCGGGCAGGTGCACCGTGGCCATGCCCAGCTTGGCGAACACCGCGGGCGCGGCGTTGATGGCGAAGTAGTCGGAAGGCACCAGCACGCAGGCGGCGATCAGGGCCATCATGGCCACCACGCCTTCGGTCAGCATGGCGCCGTAGCCCACGAACAGGACGTTCTTCTCGTTGGGGATCATCTTGGGCGTGGTGCCGGTGGCGATCACCGCGTGGAAGCCCGACACCGCCCCGCAGGCGATGGTGATGAACAGGAACGGCATGGCGGCCCCGGGGATCACCGGCCCGCCGCCGTGGTAGAACTGGGTGATGGCCGGCATCTGCAGGGTCGGGATGGACGTAGAAGATGCCCAGCACCAGCAGGCCGATGGTGCCGATCTTGAGGTAGGTGGACAGGTAGTCCCGCGGGCAGAGCAGCAGCCACACCGGCAGCACCGAGGCCAGGAAGCCGTAGACCGGGATGGCCAGGGCGATGGTCTTGCGGCTCAGGGTGAACATGGCGGCCAGTGTCGGGTTGTGCGCCACGTACGGGCCGGCCAGGACGGCGAGCAGCAGCAGGACCACGCCCAGGATGCTGGCGCCGGCCACGTCGCCTTCGCGCCAGACGTGCAGGTAGAGGCCCATGAGGAAGGCGATGGGCATGGTGGCGAACACGATGAAGGTGCCCCAGGGGCTCTGGAACAGGCTGTTCACCACCGCCAGGGACAGGCCCGCCAGGGTGAGCAGCAGGATGAACATGACGGCGACGCCCGCGGTCTTGCCGGCGACGGTGTCGACCTCCTTGGCGGCGATGGTGGCCAGGCTCTGGCCCTTGTGCCTGACCGAGGCGAACAGCACCACCATGTCGTGCACGGCGCCGCCCATGACGCAGCCGATGATGATCCAGAGGGCCCCGGGCAGGAAGCCGAACTGGGCCGCCAGCACCGGGCCGAGCAGCGGCCCGGCCGCCGCGATGGCGGCGAAGTGGTGCCCGAAGACCACGAACTTGTTGGTCTTCACGTAGTCGACGCCGTCGGCCATGGTGTCCGCAGGGGTCGGCCGGTCGGAACGCAGCCCGAGCACCTTGGAGGCGATCCAAAGGCCGTAGAACCGGTAGGCGATGGCGAACACGCACAGCGCCACGAAGACCAAGGTCAGGGCATTCATATACCCTCCTTCATACATGAGTTGTCAGTTCTTGTATGAAAGGTTACCTCTGTTGCCCGAAGATGCCAGGACTGGTTTGGTCCGAAATCTACTTGCCTAGCCCCATGGCCCTCGCGGCCTTGGTGAGCTCTGGAACCACTTGGAAAAGATCGCCCACGATTCCGTAGGTGGCCAGCTTGAAGATGGGCGCCTCGGGATCCTTGTTGATGGCCACGATCACCTTGGAGCCGCTCATGCCGGCCACGTGCTGGATGGCGCCGCTGATGCCGCAGGCGATGTACAGGGTGGGGCTCACCACCTTGCCGGTCTGGCCCACCTGCATGCTGTGCGGGATGCCCCAGCCGGCGTCCACCGCGGCCCGGGAGGCGCCCACCACCCCGCCCAGCGCCGTCGGCCAGCTCCTCCAGGATCTGGAAGTTGGCGCCGTCCTTCATGCCGCGGCCGCCGGAAACGATCACGTTGGCCTCGGTGAGGTCCTGCTTGCCGCCGCCCTTGGCCAGGATCTCCTTGACCACGGCCAGGAAGCCGCCGGCCGGGGCCGGCAGGGACTCACCTCGCCGGCCCTGGGGCTGACGCTGGCGGCGAAGACGTTGGGGCGGGTGGTGGCCACCTGGATCGGGCTCTGGAAGCCGTCCTCGGCGAACGCCTTGCCCGCGTACACCGGGCGGGTGCAGCTGAGCTTGCCGGCCGCCAAGGCCAGGCCGGTCACGTCGGCGGCGTAGCCCGCCTCCAGCCGGGCCGCGGCGCGCGGCAGGACGTCCTTGCCGGCGGAGGTGGCGGCGCCCAGCAGCACGGTGGCGCCCTTGGCCTTGACCGCGTCGGCGATGGCCTGGGCGTAGCCGTCGCTGGAATAGGCGGCGAGGCTGGGGGCCTCGACCTTGAGGATCTCGTCGGCGCCGTACTGGGCGGCCGCCTCGGCGCCCGCGCAGTACGCGCCCACGAACAGGGCGCCCACCGCGAGCCCGGCGCCGTCGGCCAGCCGGCGCGCTTCGGACAGGGCCTCCAGGGAGGGCTTGCGGACGCCGCCGTCCTTCAATTCACAGTAAACCAGGATCATTTTGACCTCTATCGTTGGGCGATCGCTTGAAACGTTCTACAGGACCTTGGCTTCGTCGCGCAGCAGGCCCAGCAGGGCCGCGGCCTGGGCGGCCGGGTCGCCTTCCAGCCTGCGGCCCTCGGGCCGGGCGGGGGGCAGGGCCAGGCCGACCACGGCCACCAGGGGCTCGGCGGGGACGCCCTCCACCTCCTCGATGGTCTTCTTCTTGGCGGCCATGATGCCCTTGAGGTTGGCGTAGCGGGGCTCGTTCAGGCCGCGCTGGGCGGTGATCACCGCCGGCAGGGTGCCTTCCAGGATCTCGGTGCCGGCGTCGCCTTCGCGCTCGGCGCGGAAGCGTGCCCTCGAGCACCTCCAGCCTGGTCACCACGTTGGCCTGGGCGATGCCCAGGAGCTCGGCGAGCATGGGCCCGACCGAGGCGTTGTCGCCGCCGAAGCCCTTGTTGCCGAGAAAGATCAGGTCGAAGCCCTTGCCCCGGGCGTATCCGGCCAGGACCCGGGCGATGGCCATGGGGTCGCCGATCTGCTCGGAGCGCACCAGCACCGCGTTCTGCACGCCCAGGGCCAGGGCGTTCTGCAGCACGGCCCGGGCCTTGTCGTTGCCGACCGAGACCGCCGTCACCTCCGCGTCCCGGGATTCCTTCAGGCGCAGGGCCTCTTCCAGGGCGTACTCGTCATAGGGGCTGGTGATCCACTTCACGTCCCCGAGATCCAAGGACTTGCCATCGGGTCCCAGCTTGATCTTGGTCTCGGTGTCGGGCACCTGCTTCAGGGCGACAAGAATCTTCATGAACTCTCCGGGCAACAATAGAGGACCGCCCTCGCGGTGCGGCATGATCCCGATTCTATCGTCCCGCCCGCGGTCTGTCCGCAAAGGATTGCGGACCTCACAGTAGGATGGACGGCATGGACGGACACCTGTTTGCCGGAAGTCTGGTGCTGACCGGGGGCGGCACGGGGGGGCACTATTTCCCCGCCGTGGCCCTGGCGGAGGGGGCCCGGGCCCGCTGGCCGGACCGGCCGGTGGCCTTCGTCGGCGCCCGGCGCGGCATCGAGGGCCGGCTGCTGCCCGCGAGCGGGTGGCCGCACCTGCTGATGGACGTGGAAGGGTTCGTCGGGCGCTCCCCCTGGCGGGCCATCCGCTCCGCCCTGAAGCTGGCGGCGGCGCGCGCCCGCCTCAAGGCCCTCTGGAAGCGCGACCGGCCCTGGGCGGTGCTGGCCACCGGCGGCTACGGCTCGGGCCCGGCCCTGCTGGCGGCGCGCGCCCTCGGCATCCCCTACTTCCTGCACGAATCCAACGCCGAGCCGGGCCTGCTGGTGAAGCTGCTGGCCCCGGGCGCCGCCGGCGTCTGGTGCGGCATGGAGGCGGTGCGCGGGCGCCTGCCCGGGGCGCGCTGCGTCCTGGCCGGGACCCCGGTGCGCTCGGCCTTCCTGCGCGCATTCAGCCCCCTGGACCGGCTGCAGCCGCCCCGGCGCCTGCTGGTGCTGGGCGGCAGCGGCGGGGCCCGGGCGCTCAACGCGGCGGTGCTGGCGGCGGCGCCGGAACTGCTGGAGCGCCACCCGCAGTGGGACCTGCTGCACCAGACCGGCCCGGCCGGGTACCCGGCCGCGGCCGCCGGCGCGCTCCACCCGAGGCACCGGGTCGCCCCCTTCCTGGAGGCCATGGACCGGGAGCTGGAGGCCGCCAGCCTGGTGCTGACCCGCTCAGGCGCCAGCACCTGCGCGGAACTCAAGGCCTGCGGCCGGCCGGCCCTCATGGTGCCCCTGCCCGGCAGCGCCGGGGACCACCAGACCATGAACGCCCAGGCCATGGTCGACGAAGGGCGGGCGGTGCTGCTGCCCCAGGGGCCGGACCTGGCCGGGGCGCTGCTGGAGGCGGCGGGCCGGCTCATGGGCGACCCGGGGCGGCTGGCGGCCCTGGCCCGGCCCGAAGCCAACCGGGCGGTGGCCACCTGCCTGGACGACCTTACCCGTTGCATGAAGGCATAATTGCGTTGTCCAGGCCGGCCGAGGATGGCCTACACTAGGGGCATGCACCAGCGTTCCTGGCTTTCCCTCCTGACATTTCCCCTGGTAGCCGCCTTCACCTACCCGGTGATGTTCCAGCCGGTCCACGACGCGCCGCGGATCGCCGCCCAGGCCGGCCCGCAGGCGCCCTCCCAGGATCCGCTGGCCGGGCTGTCCGACATCCAGGACGTGCTCGCCCTGGTGCGGGACAACTACGTCGACAAGCCGGACATGGAAAAGGTCATCGACGGCGGCATCCAGGGCGTGCTGGAGCGGGCCCACCCGCTCAACGCCTACCTGACCCCCGACGACCTGCACCTGCCCGATCCGGGGCCCGCGGGCATCGGCATCACGGTGGTCAAGCGCCAGATCTACGCCCAGGTGGTGGCGGTGGTGCCCGGCAGCCCGGCGGCCAAGGCCGGGTTCCAGGTGAGCGACATGTTGCGCAAGCTGGACGGCGATTCCATCGGGCCCATGAGCGCCTGGACCCTCGAGCGCCGGCTGCGTGGTCCGGTGGGCTCCGAGCTTTCCCTCCTGCGCTACGTCGCCGCCAACGGCGACCTGAAGCAGGTGTCGGTGAAGCGCGAACTGATCGTGGCGCCGCCGGTGGCGGTGCGCAAGGAGCCGCGCGCCACCGTGCTGGCCCTGGCCGACCTCGGCCCCGGCCGGGCCGCCGAACTCAGGCGCCTGCTGCCGGGCCTCGACCACAAGCTGCCGCTCGTCATCGATCTGCGCGGATGCGCCGGCGGCACCCTGGCGGAAGCCGCCCAGGTGGCCGGCCTGTTCGTGGGCCCCGGGCCCCTGGCCACCGTCGAGGAGACCGGCAAGCCGCCGGTGCCCGTCGCCATCGTCCCGGCCGGCCTGCCTCCCTTCGAACAGCTGGCCGTGCTGCAGGGCAACTACACCCTGGGCCCCGCCGAAGCCTTCTCGTCGGCCCTGAAGAAGCAGTCCGTGCCCGTGTTCGGCGAGCGCACCTACGGCCTGGGGGTGGAGCGCACGCGTTTCCTGCTCAGGCAGGGCGGCGCCGCCGAAGTGGTGAACAAGCGCTGGCTGGGCGCCGGCGGCGAGTTCCTCGGGGCGGGCGCGGAAAAGCCCGAAGCCCTGAAGGCCCAGGATGCGGTCAAGGACAAGGCCGGCCCGAAGGCCGAACCGCTGGGATTCGGCGTCGTCCCGGACCACGTGATCAAGGCCGTCCGCCCGGATGACCATGCGGTCAAGGGGACCAAGCCCGAGGACGACCCGCTGCCCAAGATCCTCGAGATCCTGGACGCCAAGGTCAAGACCAAGACTGCGGCCTGAGCCCATGGCCGGCCGCCAACCCCGCCGCACCTCCACCCCCAGGCTGGCGGGCTGGGCCATCCTCATGTTCCTTGTGGGCATCGGGGTCGGGCTGCTGTTCAGCTACCGGGGCTGCCGCGGCCTCCGGGGCAGCCTCCGGGGCCGGCTGCCCGGCGAAGAGGAGCAGGCGCCCGCGCGCCCCGCGCCCAGGCGGGACAAGAACAGGACCGCGCCCGCCGAGGCGCCCCCGGCCGAGCCGCCCGCCGCGAAGGCGCCTGCGGCCGAGGCGCCCCCGGCCGAGCCGCCCAGGCCCCCGGCCCCCGAAAAGCCCTCCGGGATGCCCCGCTTCGCCCTGGTGATCGACGACCTGGGCTACGCCGCCCCGGAACTGGTGACCCGGCTGTGCGCCCAGCCCGTCCCGTTCGACGTGGCGGTGCTGCCCTACCAGGAATTCACCCGGCAGAGCGCCGAGATCGCCCACGGCAAGGGCAAGGAAGTGATGCTGCACCTGCCCATGGAGCCCCGGGGCTACCCCGGGCCGGGCAAGGATCCGGGCCCCGACGCGATCATGTACGACCTCACCGAGGCCCAGGTGCGCGCGCGGGTGCGCAAGGCGCTGGCCGACATCCCGTTCCGCAAGGGCGTCAACAACCACATGGGCTCGCGCATCACCCCCGACCAGGCGCGCATGACCTGGGTGCTGGAGGAGATCAAGGGCAGGCAGTGCTTCTTCGTGGACAGCCGCACCGAAAAGGATTCCGTGGCCTTCGAGGTGGCGCGGGACCTGGCCGTGCCCTGCGTCCGGCGCAAGGTGTTCCTGGACGACGACCGGGACGCCGCCGCCATCGCCGCGCAGTGGCAGCGGGCCCTGGCCCTGGCCCGGAAGGACGGCCAGGTCCTGGCCATCGGCCACATCTACCCCGAAACCGTGGCCGAGCTGGAAAAGCTCATCCCCGCCGCAAGGGACCGGGTGAGCTTCGTCTTTGCCAGCGCATTGGCCAGATAGACAGGCACCCCGGCCAGGATTCGGCCTGCTGCCTGAGCCGGGCCCACAGGCCCGGTTCCCGCCCGGGCCAGCGGTACCGGGTGAGCCGCGCGCTGGGCTGGCGCATGTTCCCGGACAGCGCCGCCCGGACCGCCTGGATGCCCGCCACCGCCCGGAGCGACCATGGAAAGCAACCGGGAACCCAGGGGCATGGGCCCCAGGATCGTCCGGAAGGCTGAGCGGAGCTCCGCGATGCGCCGCCGTTCCAGGGGGTTGTGCGCGAAGCCTGCGAAGGTCGGCAGCAGCAGGCGCACCTGCCTGGCATAGGCGAGGATCTGGCCGCGCCGGATGGCCAGCCACGGGTCCGTCCGGGCGGGTTCTTCCAGGGTGGCGAGCCCACGCAGCGCCGTTTGCGCGAGGCGCACGATGGACGCGGAATTCCGGTCGTATTCCTGGCGGAAGGCGTCGTTCAGCACGCGCCGGGCCTCCTCCGAACCGAACCCGGGGTGCCGCCAGTTGAGGTTGTGCTGGCCGTGCCACTCCTCGTAGGGCAGGTCGAAGTCGAGCAGGCCCTTGGCCTTGAGCTCCTGGTACAGGGCCGTCACGGGCATGGCGGTGAACATCATGAACTGCGTCATGTCCGCTTCCAGTTCGATCATGAAGTCGATGTCGTCCTGGATGTTCTCCCGGGTGTGGTGCTCCAGGAACAGGATGCCGGAGGCGAGCACGAGGATGCCGTGGTCGCGCAGGCTCCGGACCAGGCCGGGAAGGTCGCGCCCTGCGTTCTTGGCGTAGGTCTCCCGCCTGGACTCCGCCCCGATCCAGACGAAATCCACCCCCAGGCGCACCATGTTCTCCACGCCGAAGCTTTCGATCGCCTCGGCGGAGGAGAACAGGCCGAACCGGAAGGGCCGCCGGTGGTATTCCATCAGCGCGAGCAGCTCCCGGGCGCGCCCCTCCTGCTTGAAGAAGTTCTCATCCATGATGAAGAAATCCTCGGTGCCCAGGTCCCTGGCGATGCGGCAGGCGTTGCGGAACAGTTCGGCCCCGGTTTCGAAGAAGGGCGTGTAGGCCTTGCCGAAGAAATGGGAGGTGGCGCAGAACCGGCAGCCGTTCACGCAGCCCACCCCGGGCACCAGCAGGGCGCCCTTGCCGGAGAAGGGGATGCCGAAGACCCGCTTGCGGTCCGAGGAGGGGATCGAGGGATGCACCACGGGCCGGTCCGGGTCCTCGCCCAGGTGCTGCCGGAGCCAGCGGATGCCCTCGCCCCTGACCACGTGGTCGCACGGGATGAGCTGTTCCACCCCTTCGATGGCGGCCCCGTGGCCCCCCAGGATGATCTCCGCCGCGGGCTGGAGCCTGCGCACCAGGCGGGCCATCTCCTGGGCCTTGAGGAAATTGGGAACGATGAAACTGATGCCGACGATATCGAACGGCTCGCGTTCGAGGGCCCGGATGAAGCCGCGCCGGCTGGGGAAGTCCAGCACCTGGACCGGGCTTTCCACGTTGGCGGCCAGGAAGTACAGCCCGAACGAGCGGTGGTGGATCCGCAGCGACGCCATCCCCTGGGCCTTGGTGATCTGGTTGTGGAACAGCTCCATGATGTTCTCCTTCCTGCCCCAGGCGTCATCCACGCCGAAAGGACCGAATACCGAAGTCAGGAGAATGCGCTTGCCCATGTCCGCCCCCAGGCAAGGATGGATCCGGTCCCCATGGCCCTTCGGCAAAAGAACTGTAAAATCAGGACAGCTTCCGCCGACAGGGACTGGACGGGTCGCATGTTCAAGGACTTCATAAGGCTGTGGGTCCGGATCAGCTTCGGCCGGCTGTTCTGGATCGTCGCCGTGCAGATGGCCTGGGCCATGGTGCTGCTGTTCTGGATCCTGGCCTACGCGCGCACCCGGGATCCCCCGGCCTGGGCCTGTTCGGCTGGGGCCTGGCCTTCCTGGCGCTGATCATTTTCGGCGTGAACATCCTGGTCATCCACTTCGCCCACCAGGCCGCCCAGAGCCGGGTGGTCAAGGACTTCGTCTCCCGCGTGAGCCACGACCTGCGCTCGCCCCTGGCCTCGGTGAAGCTCAACGTCGAGACGGTGCTGAAGCGGGAACTCAGCCCGGAGACAGGCCCGGGATTGCCTCGAGACCGCCCTGGCGGGAACTGGGCCGCCTGGAGACCAGCATCGAGGGCGTCCTCACGGCCTCCCGGCTGGAGCGGCGCAAGCTGCGGATCGAGGCGCATCCCCTGGATCTCGGCGAATTCCTCGCGGGGCTACCTGGAGCGCAAGCGCGACCTGGTGGCCAGGAGCGGAGGCTTCCTGCACATCGGTCCGCTGCAGGCCCCGCCGGTCCAGGCCGACCCCGCCATGATGGAGAAGATCCTGGACAACCTGGTGGACAACGCCCTCGGCCACTGCCCGCCCGGCGTGCACATCCGGGTCTCCCTGACCCGGCAGAACCGCCTCGCCCTGGTGACGGTGGCGGACGACGGGCCGGGGATCCCGCCGAAGGAGAGGGACAAGGTCTTCCGCCTGTTCTACCGCGCCAAGGCCGCCCAGGGGCGCGGCACGGGCCTGGGGCTCTTCATCGTGGCCAGTCTGGTGAAGGCCCACGGCGGCCAGGTCTGGGTGGAGTGCCCGGGCGTGGGCAGCTGCTTCCAGGTGGCCCTGCCCCTGGACGAGGACGGCGGGAGGCACCCATGAAGAAGCGCATCCTGCTGGTGGAGGACGAGCCTCAACTGGCCAAGGGCCTGCGGCTGAATTTCGAACTGGAGGGCCATGAGGTGGCCTGGGCCGCCACGGGCGCCGAGGCCCGCCGCGCGCTTGCCGCCGGCCCGCCCGATCTCGTGGTCCTGGACGTGATGCTGCCGGACGTGAGCGGGTTCCAGCTGCTCCAGGAGGTCAAGCGCAGGGACGTCCGGCTTCCGGTTCTGGTCCTGACCGCCTGCGCGGCGGACGAGGACCGCATCACGGGGCTCAGCCTGGGGGCCGACGACTACCTCACCAAGCCCTTCAACCTGGACGAACTGATCCTGCGCGTGCGCGGCATGCTGCGGCGCGGGGAGTGGTACCAGGAAGCCTTCCCGCCGGCCATCGACCTGGGCGCCTGTGTGCTCCGCCCCGCCCAATCGGTCCTGGAGCGGAACGGGACGGCGACCTTCCTGACCGAACGGGAACTGCTTCTGCTCCTGCACCTGTGGCGCAAGCGGAACCAGGTGGTCGGCCGCCGGGAACTGCTGGTGGAGGTGTGGGGCTACGCTCCGGACGTCGAGACCCGGACGGTGGACATCTTCATCGGCCGGCTCCGCCGCCTGCTGGGGGACGACCCGGAATCCCCCCGCAAGCTCCAGACCCTGCGCGGCCAAGGCTACCTGCTGGTCCAGGAGGATCCCGACGCCGGCTGAGGCGTACGGGTTCCGCCCGGCGCGCCGACCCACCGCTGCGTGAACGCCTTGGCCCTTCGGTCCAAGGGTTCACGCCGGGCCTTCCCGGGCATCGGGTATTGGATCCGTCTCTTGTCCACGGGGTTGAAGGGGGTGTTCAGCCTTCCCTGGAGACCGAATGCTCGATCCACTCCAGGTAGCCTTCGGAACAGGATTCCACCGGGATCATCAGGATCTCGGGAACCTCGTAGGTATGCAGTTCGGTGATGACCTGGGAGACCGTGGCGAAATGCTCCCGGGTGGTCTTGATCATCAGCATCACCTCTTCGTCGAGGTGAGTGCCTCCCTTGTAGTAGTAGTAACTCTTTATAGCGGGGAAGATGTTCACGCAGGCCGCGAACCCCTGGTCCACCACGGCCGCCGCGATGGTGAGGGCCGTCTCCTCGCTGCCGCAGGTGGTGAAGATAGTGATGGCGTTGGTCATGGGCAAATTAGGCTCCGCGCCTGGGCAGTGTCTGCTCTAGGAGTTTGCCACGGGTTGAGGGCCGCCCCAAGTGAACTCTCATGGAAATAACAGTTTCCCTGGAAACCATGACCGGGCGGGGCGTGGGGGTGCGGGGGGACGGAGAGCGAGCAGTGCGAGCGCGCGGTCCCCCCACGGGCGGCGGGTTCCGCAACGCTCCCTAAACCTTGGGCGGCTGCCCGCATCTAACCCAAGTTCCGTACGCACGTCCCCAATTGGGCCTACCGGAGCACGGTAGGCCCAATGTTTTCAGTAGAGCATTTTTCAAAGTGCCGTTTTAGGCACTAAATTATTTTCTATAGTTATTGACACCGCTTCGTTGTGACCGATATTAGTATCACGATGTTCATCAAGCGTACGGTCGCCAAGTATGGGGAAAAGACCTACGTCAACCACCTGCTGGTTGAATCGGTGAACACGCCGGTCGGACCCCGGCACAAGGTGATCTGCAACCTCGGCCACATGGACCCGGGCCCCAAGGAAGAGTGGCTCGATCTCGCTGATCGGATCCAAGCTGCGCTGGGCGGCCAGCCCTCGCTGTTCCCGGATCCCCGGGTCGAGGATGCGGTGCGCCGAGTCCGTACCCGGCAGGCCAAGCAAAGCCAAGTGGAAGTGGCAGCCGAGGAGCCGCTGGTAGGCGAGACCGCCGTGCCCGAGGTCGTGCCGGTGAAGACCTCCGGCGTGCAGATCCAGGACATCCGGGAGGTGGGGCCGCTCCATGTGGGCCATCAGATTTGGGAACGGCTGGAACTGGATGCCGTGCTGAAGGCCGTGGGGCTGTCGATCCAGGCGCGGCAGTTGACTGAGGTGATGACCTTGAACCGGCTGATCCAGCCGGCCTCGGAGTTGGCCATGGTGGACTGGGCGGGCCGAGTGGCCATCGCCGACGTGCTTGCGACCGATCCATCGAAGCTCAACGAGGATAAGTTCTATCGGAATCTGGACACGCTGCACGACAAGCGGGTCGAGATCGAGCGGGAACTCCACGCCCGGGAGAAATCGCTGTTCAATCTGCAAGGTCAATTGCTGCTCTACGATCTGACCAACACCCACTTCGAAGGCCAGATGGAGGCAACGCCCAAGGCCAAGCGTGGGCACAACAAACAGATGCGCACCGACTGCAAGCAGGTGGCGATGAGCCTGATGCTGGACGGCGATGGTTTCCCCATCGGCCATGAGATCTACGATGGAGCCACCATCGATGGAACCACTGTGGGAGCCATGCTGGATGCCCTGGAACAGCGCACAGGCATTGAAGGTGGGCTGACGGTGGTCATGGACCGCGGCTTTGCCAGCCGGAAGAACCTGGACCTGGTCCGCTCCCGGAAGTATCACTACCTGGTGGCCGGGTTCCAGAACCAGCGCGGGCCGCTGCTCGGCGAGTTCGAGCAGTTGGAAGGCTGGTGCGAGTTGGAGCCGAGCGCCATGAAGTTGCCGATCCAGATCAAGCGGATCGAGCAGGACGGGCTGGCCTACCTGTTGTGCCTGAGCCCGGCCCGGGCCGAGAAGGATCGGGCCATCCGGGAACGGCAGGAGAAGCGGCTGCTGAAAGACCTGGAGAAACTGGGTGAGCGGGTGCGCCAGGGCCTGGAGAAAGAGCATCCCCTGACCGATGCGGACCTGTTCGAACGTGTTGGCAGGCTGCGTGAACGCTATCCACGGGCGGCCCGCTACTACGCCATGGAGCGCCAGGACGGCCTCCTGGTCTGGCCGGTAAAAGAGGCCCTGCGGACCAGGGCGCAGGAATTGGACGGCGCCTATTTTCTGAAGACCTCGCGCACGGATCTGGAGGCGGAGGAGATCTGGAGAACCTACATGGTGCTCTCCCGGGTGGAGGCGGCCTTCCGCGACCTCAAGGGGACGCTGGACCTGCGGCCGGTCTACCACCGCAAGGAGACCCGGGTGGAGACCCACATTTTTCTATGCGTCCTGGCCTACCACCTCCAGGCCGCCATCGAACATCTCCTCCAGGGCGCGGGGGACCACACGAGTTGGGAAACCCTGCGCCAGGAACTCAATACCCATCACATCGCGACCGTGGTCATGCCCACGGCAGATGGCCGGAAAATCGCCATCCGCCGCGGCAGCATCCCCGAGCAGCGGCCCAGGGAGATCTACCGACTCCTGGGCATCCCGGGCGACCCTATGAAGCCGATTAGGACCTGGGTCTGACCCACCTCGAATCCCGCCCGATAGGGACTAATTTCGGCCATCGGGATTGGAAACAAAGCTGGTTAGTGACTTTCGTGCGGAACCCGGGCTAAGGCTCTGCATCATACTTGTATGGGGGATACCGGTATGGAAAGGCGTCCTGGGTTTGAACGGTGGCTTTCCCTGTCGGCCGGCGCGGTGCTGGCGGCGGGGCTGGTGGGGTGCTACCGAAACGATTATCCGGCCTACCCCTCCACCTTCACGAACGCAGTGGCCGCCGTGGACCTCAACGGCGACGGCAAGGTCGACCTGGCGTCCGCCAACCAGCCGGCCTGGGGCGGCAACGGCTTCGTGTCGGTGCGGCTGCAGGACCCCACCCGGCCCGGCGGCTTCCAGCCGCCCCTGCGCTCTGCCGCCGGACCCAACCCGGGCAGCCTGGCGTTCACCTCCCCATCGGGCCCGGCGGGCGTGGCGGTGGTGATCAACCAGCCGAACGGAGCGGGGCTCAACCCGGCCTACACGGTTTCGGTGCTGCTGCCCGGGACGGTCGCGGGCACCTTCCAGGCCCCGGTCACGCTGCAGCTGGGCTCGCGCTACCCGGGTGGCGCCGCGGTGGGCGCCCTGACCGTGGCCGGCGGCGCCGACGTCGCCGTGGCCGCGGACGGCGGCAGCGATCTGCTGGTGTTCTTCCAGGGAGCCAGCCCGGGCTCCTACGGCGCGCCGGTGTCGCTGACCGTGGGCGGCGTGCCCACCTCGGTGGCCATGGCCGACCTGAGGGGGAACGGCCTGACCGACCTGGTGGTGGCCACCACGGGCAACCTGGTTTCGGTCCTGCTGCAGGACCCGGCCAACCCCGGCAGCTTCCTGCCCCACGTGGACTACCCCGCCGGCAGCTACCCGGTGGCGGTGAGCGCGGCGTCCCTGACCGGCGGCGTGCCCGACCTGGTCGTCGCCGATTACGGCACCGGTTCGGCGCCCACCACCCAGGGGCTCGGCGTCCTGCTGCACGATCCGGCCAACCCGGGCGGCTTCCTGCCCCTGGCCAGCTACAACGTGGGCGACTACCGCTCCACGGCGCTGGCGGTGGGCGACCTGAACGGCGACGGCCGCCCGGACATCGTCGTGGCCAACTACGGGCTGCAAGGCTCGCCGGGCAGCGTCTCGGTGTTCTTCCAGCAGCCCGGCCCGCCGGCCGGGACGTTTTCCAGTCCCACCCTCTATCCGGGCTTCACCGGACCCACCTCCGTCGCCATCGGCGACTTCAACGGCGACGGCCTGCCGGATCTGGCCATCGCGGACGGGATCCCCGCGGTGCGCTTCCAGCTGGCCGGGCAGCCGGGAGTGTTCGGTCCCGAAATCGGTTACGCGCAATGATCATTCAATTTACGTTCTCAAGGCCTTGAGCGCCCCGGGCAATGGCGCGAGGATGGAATGATCCATTCCATAAAGGATGCCCTCATGACCCTGTTCGAGGTTTTCGACAAGCAGTACAAGGACTGTGTCTGGTTGGATTTCGATTTTCTTGAAAAATTCATGAAGGATTCGCTGGTGGCCGCGGGCGTGCCCGCCGCCGACGCCGGGATCGTCGCCGAGGTGCTGATCGAATCCGACAAGCGCGGCATCGATTCCCACGGCATCGGCCGGCTCAAGCCGATCTACATCGACCGCATCCGGGACGGCATCCTGGACCCGGTGACCCGGGTGGAGATCGTGCGCGAGCGCAAGACCGTCGCGGTGCTGGACGGGCACAACGGCATGGGCCACGTGGTGGCCCGGCAGGCCATGGACACTGGCCATCGCCAAGGCCAGGGCCCACGGCATGGGCATGACCGCGGTGCGCAACTCCACCCACTACGGCATCGCCGGATACTACGCGCTGATGGCCACCCGGGCCGGCATGATCGGCATCACCGGCACCAACGCCCGCCCCTCCATCGCCCCCACCCTGGGCGTGGAGAACATGCTGGGCACCAACCCGCTCACCATCGGCCTGCCCACCGACGAAGCGTTCCCGTTCATCCTGGACTGCGCCACCTCGGTCAGCCAGCGCGGCAAGATCGAATCCTACGCGCGCATGGGCAAGAGCCCTGCCGTCCGGGCTGGGTCATCGACCTGGAGGGCCGCGACCGCACCGACACCGGCCAGGTCCTCATCGACCTCACCAAGGACCGGGCCGCGCTCACCCCCCTGGGCGGCCTGGGCGAGACTGGGCGCCGGCTACAAGGGCTACGGCTACGCCACGGTGGTCGAGGTGCTCTGCGCCGCCCTCCAGGATGGCGCCTACCTGAAGATGCTGAACGGCTTCGACGAGCAGGGCCGGAAGATCCCGTATCCCCTGGGGCACTTCTTCCTGGCCATCGACGTGGCCGAGTTCATCGAGCTGGACCGGTTCAAGGAGATCGCCGGCAACATCATGCGCGACCTGCGCGCCAGCCGGAAGGCTCCGGGCGAGGAGCGGATCTACACCGGCCGGGGAAAAGGAACATCTTGCCTGGGAATACCGCCAGGACCCGCGGCTGCCCGGTGCCCGCGGCGCTGCGGAAGGACATGGAAACCCTGCGCGCCTGGTACGGCCTGGACTACCGCTTCCCCTGGGACTAGCGTCCGTGGTTCCGCCCGTGGTGGCTTGCGGTTGGCTTGGGGTTCCGTGCGGGTGCGCCGACCCACCGGTGCGTGAGAGCCTTGCCGCATGCTCGTCGGCTTCGCCTCCTGCGCGTGCGCCAAGGTCTCACGCTGTCCTTCCCCGCCTGGGGTTGGGGTTCCTTCGGTTGGCGGCATGGGGGCGGGGACGCCGCTCACTGGAATGACCAGGTCCCAAGATGGCTGTCCTGAATTTTGTTCAATGAAACGAAGACGAATCGACTCGGCCCTGGGGGAAGGAGCAGCGTGGCCGCTTGCATCGCCCGCAGCGCAGCGAGGACGTTGCAAGCGGACCACGCGCCAGTGGGTCGGCGCAAGAACCCGGAACCCGAAGCCGACCGCAAGGCGCGACGGGCGGGACCACGGACGCTAAAGGCTGAAGCGCGCCACCTGCCGTTGGAGGGTGTCCGACAGGCGGGTCAGGTCGGCGGCGGTGCGGGCAACTTCCTGGTTGGCCACGTTCATCTGGGCGATGGCGGTGGCGACGGTGAAGGCCTCCTGGGAGCCGGCCTCCACCTGCCGGGCCACGTCCGCGCCGGCCCGGGCCTGTTCCACGGTGGCGCTGGCCACCCGCCGGGTCTGGCCGGCGAACTCGTCCAGGCCGGCGCGGATCGCCTCCAGGGTGGCCACGGTGGTGCCGACGGTGCTTTCGCCCTTCTCCACCGCCTCCCGGGCCGCGTTGATCAGCAGGGCCACCTGCTTGGCGGAACTGCCGCTGCGCTCGGCCAGCTTGCGCACCTCCTCGGCCACCACCGAGAAGCCCTTGCCGTGCTCGCCGGCCTTGGCCGCCTCGATGGCCGCGTTCAGGGACAGCAGGTTGGTCTGGTTGGCGATCTCTTCGATCACGTTCACCGCCTGGGAGATCTGCCCGGCGGTGCCGGAGATCTGCACCATGGCCGCGCGCGTGCTGGCGCCCGCCTCCTGGCCCCTGCCGGTGAGTTCCAGGGCCTTTTCCAGGCGCTCCAGGGAAGCCTGGGCGCCCAGGTTCACCTCGTCGATGGAGGCCGAAAGCTCCGTCACCGCCGCCGCCATGCGCTCGCTGCCGCGTGCGCATGCTGCCGGAGATGTTGGAGATGCCGGCGGAGGTGGCGGCCATCTGCTCGGCCGAGGCGCGCAGCTCGGTGGCGCCGCTGGCGACCCCCTCCACGCTGCCGCGCACGCCCTGCAGGACCGTCCGCAGGTCGCCACCATGGTGTTGAGGTTCCGCCCCAGCGTCGCCGAACTCGTCCTTGCGGTCGATGGTGGCCCGGGCGGTCAGGTCGCCCTGGGCCACCCGGCCCAGCACCTGGCCGAAGTCGTTCAGCGGTCCGTGGATGCCCTTGATCACGACCAGCCCACCAGGGACGCGCCGAGGATGCCCAGGACGGAGAACAGGATGCCGCCGATCATGCCGCGCCAGTAGGCGGTCTTGCCCACGACCAGGGCGGTCGGCGGCCTGCTGCGCGTTGTCCTTCACCAGCTGTGCGCCCAGCGGGCCGAGTTGGCTGGTCGGTGGCGTCGATCTGTTCCGCCAGGACCTTCCTGGCCCCGGCCAGGTCGCCCTTCCTGGAGAGGGGCAGCAGGATCTCACGGCGGATGCGGCGCTGCTCCAGGGCAATGTCGTGGTACTGGGGGCCGACGCGTGCGGGCCACCTCCGAATGGAACGATTTCTCGTAGCGGGACCAGGCCGCGTCGAAGTTCTCGTCCATCTTGTTCATGTCCCCTTCGATCGCCGCCGCCGCCTCCGGGACTGGACGCGCGCAGGTGGTTGTTGGCCAGCACCAGGGCGCGCAGCAGGGAGGTGCGCACCATCGTCAGGTCCCCGGTGGGCAGCAGGCTGTCGTTGGTACATGGCCTCCGTGCGCGCCTGGGCGTTGCCGCACCTCCAGGTTGGCCAGGACCACCATGGCAGATCAGGACCAGCGAGAAGAATCCCACCAGGAGGGAGATCTTGCGCTTGACGGCGAGGTTGCTGAACCAGGTGCTGAGCATGGGTTCTCCGGGAAAGGGTCGCTTGCTTGCCGTGGGGCTCAAAGACCCTGAACATTCCCGCCCGAATTTACAATCCCGTACCTTCGAGATTTCAAGGGTCGGACCCGAGCCTGTCCCTGGACCCCTCATCGTTCACTGCGGTTGGCTTCAGGTTCCGTGAGGGTGCGCCGACCCACCGGTGCGTGAGAGCCTTGCCGCATGCTCGTCGGCTTCGCCTCCTGTGCGTGCGCCAAGGTCTCACGCTGTCCTTCCCCGCCTGGGTTTGGGGTTCCTTCGGTTGGCGGCATGGGGGCGGGGAGACCGCTCCTGGAATGACCAGGGTCCCAGGATGGTTGTTTTGAATTTTGTTCATTGAAACGAAGACGAATCGGCTCGGCCCTGGGGGGAAGGGGCTGCGTGGCCGCTTGCATCGCCCGCAGCGAAGCGAAGGACGTTGCAAGCGGATCACGCGCCAGTGGGTCGGCGCAAGACCCCGGAACCCGAAGCCGACCGCAAGGCGCGACGGTCGGAACAACGGACGCTAGCTGCACCCGGTCGTGGCGCCGCAGGTCTGGCACTTCAGGCAGGCGCCGTTGCGCACCATGGTCAGGTGGCCGCATTCGGGGCAGGGGTCGCCGGTGTAGCCCTTCTGCCGGGCGGTCGTGAAGGCGATCTGGGACGCGCGGCGGCGGCCGGGGCGGCGTGGCCGTGGCCGGCGCCGGCCGGGGCCAGGGCGGAGGTCGGGACCATGGAGGCGGTCTCGCCTTCCGGGAACAGCGGGGTCATGCCGCCGGCGGCCAGCGGCGCGAGGGACTGGCCCTGGCTTTCGGGCTTCTTGTTGCCGCCGGTGAGCTGCATGAGCTGCTCGGGCTCCACCTGGGCCAGCTCGAACCGGCCCAGGTAGCTGATGGCCAGCTCCCGGAACACGAAGTCGATGAGGCTGGTGGAGAACTTCACCGTGTCGCTGCCCTGGACCATGCCGTTGGGCTCGAACCGGGTGAACAGGAAGGCCTCGCAGAACTCCTCCAGCGGCACGCCGTGCTGCAGCCCCATGGAGACGGCGATGGCGAAGCAGTTGAGCACGGCCCGGAAGCCGGCGCCCTCCCGGTGGATGTCCAGGAAGATCTCGCCGAGGGTGCCGTCCTCGTATTCGCCGGTGCGCAGGTAGAGCTTGGTGCCGCCGATGGTGGCCGCCTGGGTGTAGCCGCCGCGCCGGTTGGGCAGCTTCTTGCGGTAGGTGCGCACCAGGTTCTGGGCCACCGCCGCCACCTTCTCCACCTTGGGGGCCTCGTCGTCCAGCAGGGTGTCGATGCCCTCCAGCAGGTCCAGGTTGGTGGCCATGGCCTGGCTCATCTTGCTGCCGTCCCGGTAGAGCGCGACCGCCTTGATCATGTACTGCCAGGAGGCCTTGTAGATCTCGCCGATCTCGGCGACGGTGGCCTGGGCCGGCAGGTTGATGGTCTTGCTGATGGCCCCGCTGAGGAACGGCTGGGCCGCGCCCATCATGCGGATGTGGCCCATGGGCGCGATGTAGCGCTGGCCCTTGCGCCCGCAGCGGTTGGCGCAGTCGAAGATCGGCAGGTGCTCGTCGCTGCAGGTGGGGCGCGCCTTCCATGGTCATGGAGCCGGCCAGGGCGTCCAGGAACTGGGCGGTGGCCTCCTCGCCGAAGTCCTGCTTGAGCCGGTCCACCGGCACCACGTAGGCCGGGTCGAAGGCGGTGGGCAGCTTCTGCTCCATGGCCTCCAGCTCCTGGCCGGTCCAGCCCTTGGCCAGGAACGCGGAGCGCGGGATGCCCGGGGTCTGGTCGGTGATCTCCAGCCAGCCCACCACGTAGCGCTCGATGTCGCTGGATCTGGCCCGGGGTCGTAGCCCAGGCGCATCAGGGCCTCGGGGATGGCCCGGTTGACCAGCTTGAAGTAGCCGCCGCCGGCCAGCTTCTTGAACTTGACCAGGGCGAAGTCGGGCTCCACGCCGGTGGTGTCGCAGTCCATGAGCAGGCCGATGGTGCCGGTGGGGGCCAGCACCGAGACCTGGGCGTTGCGGTAGCCGTGCGCTTCGCCCAGGGCCAGGGCCCGGTCCCAGCTCTCCCGGGCGGCGTCCAGGATGGACTTGGGCAGGCCGGTGCCGCGCAGGCCCTGGGGCACGATGGAGAGCTGCTCGTATTCCGCGGCGGGCGCGGCGTAGGCGGCGCGCCGGTGGTTGCGCACCACCCGCAGCATGTGCTCGCGGTTGCGCGCGTAGCCGGGGAAGGGGCCCAGCTCGGCGGCCATCTCGGCGCTGGCGGCGTAGGCGTCGCCGGTGAGGATGGCGGTGAGGGCGGCGCACCACTGGGTGCCGGCCTCGCTGTCGTAGGGGATGCCCAGGCGCATGAGCATGGAGCCCAGGTTGGCGTAGCCCAGGCCCAGGGTGCGGAATTCGTAGGACAGCTCGGCGATCCGCTCGGAGGGGAACTGCGCCATGAGCACCGAGATCTCCAGCACCATCGTCCAGAGCCGGATGCCGTGGCGGTAGCCGGCCAGGTCGAAGCCGCCGTCGGGGGTGAGGAAGGCGCAGAGGTTCAGCGAGGCCAGGTTGCAGGCGGTGTCGTCCAGGAACATGTACTCGGAGCACGGGTTGCTGGCGTTGATCGGGCCGTCGGCGGGGCAGGTGTGCCAGTCGTTGATGGTGGTGTCGAACTGGATCCCGGGGTCGGCGCAGGCCCAGGCGGCGCGGTTGATGCGGTCCCAGAGCTCGCGGGCCTTGACCGTCTTGTGCACCTTGCCGTCGGTGCGCCGCTCCAGGTACCAGGCGCCGTCCTGCTCCAGGGCGCGCATGAAGCTGTCCGGCACCCGGATGGAGTTGTTGGAGTTCATGCCGCCCACGGTGACGTAGCCTTCGCCGTCCCAGGTGGTGTCGTAGGCCTTCAGGTCCCGGCTGAAGTCGCCCTGGGCGAGCCGGCTCATGGCCTGGGACAGGAAGGCCGAGGCCACCCCCTCGGCCTTGGCCCTGGCCAGGGCCTTGCGCAGCTTCTCGTTGGTCTTGGGGTTGGCTGTCGCGGGTGGTGGAGCCTTCCACCGCCTCGCACAGGGCGTTCCAGTGCCTGTTCAGGACGAGGCTGCCCGGCGGCCAGCATGGCCACCTTGCGCTCCTCGTTGACCTTCCAGTCGATGAAGGCCTCCATGTCGGGGTGGTCCAGGTCCAGGCAGACCATCTTGGCGGCCCGGCGGGTGGTGCCGCCGGACTTGATGGCGCCCGCCGCCCGGTCGCCCACCGCCAGGAACGACATGAGCCCGGAGGAGCGGCCGCCGCCGGAGAGGGCCTCGTCGGCGCCCCGCACCTTGGAGAAGTTGGTGCCGGTGCCGCTGCCGTACTTGAAGATGCGGGCCTCCCGGGTCCACAGGTCCATGATCCCGCCCGGGTTCACCAGGTCGTCCTCGACGCTCTGGATGAAGCAGGCGTGGGGCTGGGGCCGCTCGTAGGCGGAGGTGGAGTGCTCCACCCGCCCGGTCGCGGGGTCCACGTAGCTGTGCCCCTGGGCCGGGCCGGAGATGCCGTAGGCGTAGTGCAGGCCGGTGTTGAACCACTGCGGGCTGTTGGGCGCGCACATCTGGTTGGCCAGCATGTACACCAGTTCGTCGTAGAAGGCCTGGGCGTCCTCGGGGCTGCTGAAGTAGCCGTGACTGCTCGCCCCAGTGCCGCCAGCATCCGGCCAGCCGGTGGAACACCTGGCGGGCGTCCCGCTCGCCGTTCCCCTGGCGGCGTCGATGCCCTTCCTGCGGAAGTACTTCTGGGCCAGGATGTCCACCGCCACCTGGGACCAGCTTTCGGGCACCATCACGTCCTTGGCCTCGAACACCACCGTGCCGTCCAGCTTGGTGATCCGGCTGGTGCGGGCGACGAAGGGGATGCCCGCGAGGGGATCGCTGCCGGATTTGGTAAAGAAGCGGGTGATCTTCATGGTTTCCTCAACGGGTCGGAACGGGTAGCCCAGCCTCCAGACAAACCACGTGGCTGGCCCAGAGGTGACCATCGGGACATCTATGGGTTGTGCTGGAGTGAAAGGATCACCCCAAGATGTAGGGGCGTCAAGGGGAACCCGGAGCGTTTTTTTCGCGATCCGCAAAATGCCTTTGAAATTAAGGAGTTTAATCGCAGGCGCCGCCCGGCGCGGCACATCCGGCCCCAGGCCGCCCGGGGCTTTCACGCTAGGATGGAACCAAGCCGGGCCCCATGCATCGGGGCGCGATGAACCGGGTCAGATCGGAAGAAGCAGCCCTAAGTCGTTGCCCTGAGTGCCGTGGCAAGCCCGGCCCATGGTTTGTCACCCTTCGGCCGGGGCCGGCATCGGATGGGGATGATCCCCGCCTCCCTGATCCGCTGCCGCGGCTGCCTGGGGCCCCTGGCCGGCGCCTGCCGGGCGGGGCTTTGCGGCCGGTGCTGGGAGGGTCTGGCGCCGCTGCCGGAGGAACGCTGCCCGCGCTGCGCGCTGCCCCACGGCGCGGGCGAGGCCTGCCCGGAGCCGCTGGCGTGGGTCCGGGGCGACGCGCTGTGGACCTACCGCGCCGGGCGCCCCGCGCTGGGTGCGCTGCTGGTGCCGGGCATCAAGCGCGGCGAACGGGGCTGGAAGGCGGCCCTGCTGGAGCGGGCGGCGCTCGCGCCGCTGCCCGGGTTCGCCGACGCGGCCGACCTGGTGTGCAGCGCCCCCACCGCCGCGGTTCGGCGCTGGATCCGCGGCTTCGACCTGGCCGAGGAGGCCGCGGCCCTGTTCGCCCGGCGTCTCCGCAGGCCGTGGTGCCGGCTGCTGCGCAAGGCCTGGTTCGCCCCGGCCCAGGCCGGCCAGAGCGAAGGGCGCCGGCGCCGGCTGCCGGCCGGCGCCGTGGCCCTGCGCCGCGGCCGCCTGGGCGGCGAGACGGTCCTGCTGGTGGACGACGTCTGGACCACCGGCACCACCCTGCTGCGCTGCGCCCAGGCCCTGGCCCGGGGCGGGGCGGGGGAAGTGGCCGTGCTCACACTGTTCCGGGCCATGCCGGGCTGAAAACGTGCTATAGCGGAGGGGGGAGTCCGGTTGGGCTCCGCCCCCATCCTCGGAGGCTGGATGCCACAGGACACGATTGTCGTCGGGGCGGGCGTGGCGGGGTTGGCCTGCGCCCGCGCCCTGGACCGGGCCGGGCGCGGGGTGCTGGTGCTGGACCGGGCGCGCAGGGTCGGCGGGCGGTGCGCCACCCGGCGCTTCGAGGGGCAGCCGGCGGACGTGGGGCCGATGTTCTTCCACGGCCGGGACCCGGGCTTCCTGGCCGCCCTGGAGGAGGTGCCGGGGGTCACCCTGGTGGAGGGCTGGCCGGCGCGGGTGGAGGGCGACGGCCAGCCGTGCCAGCCCGGGGCCCTGGAGCCTTCCACCCGCCGCTTCGCCTTCGCCGAGGGCATGAACGTCTTCCCCAAGCACCTGGCCGCGGGCCTGGACATCCGGCAGCAGGCGAACGTGACGCGGATCCGGGCGGAAGGCGCCGGGTTCGCGCTCGACTGCGCGGACGGGTCGGTGTTCCGCTGCCGCGACCTGGTGCTGGCGCTGGCCCTGGAGGAGACCCGGGCCCTGCTGGACACCCTGCCGGCCGCGCCGGAGCTGGACAGCGCGCGGGCGCTGCTCGGCATGTTCTTCAGCGTGCCTTCGCTCACCGTGATCGCCGGCTACCCGCCTGGGCGGGAACTGCCCTGGGACCTGCTCTACCCGGACCCGTCCGACGTCCTGCAGCTCATCGCCCATGATTCGGCCAAGCGCCGCGACCCGCGCTTCCTCACCCTGGTCTGCCAGGCCCGGCCCCGCTGGTCCCGGGCGCGGCTGGACCAGCCCATGGTGGAATGGTCCCCGGAGCTGATCGAGGCGGCGGGCGCGGTGCTGGGCCCCTGGGCGCTCAGGCCGCTGTGGACCTACCCGCACCGGTGGCGCCATGCCCGGGTGGACCGTTCCTGCGAGCTGGCGGCCCCGATGCGGATCACCCTGGGCGAAGGCCAGACCCTGGGCCTGGCCGGCGACCTGTTCGCCCCCGGCGGCGGCGTCCAGGCCGCCTGGCTTTCGGGCGAGAGGCTGGCCGCATCCCTGAGGAAGGAGCGCGCATGAACCCCATCGACGCGAGGCTGAACGACCTGGTGGAACGCGACCGCGAGCACGAATGCCCGGGATTCGGGCCGGACCGGGTGTGCGTGCGCATCGTCGGGGTGGCCAGGCTGCCAAGCCGGTTCGGGGATTTCCGGGTCGTGGCCTTCTGGAACAACCGGGACCAGAAGGACCACATCGCCATTGTCCACGGCGACGTGGTGGGCGCCGAAGCGGTGCCGACCCGGGTGCACTCGGAGTGCCTGACCGGGGACGTGCTGGGGTCGCTGCGCTGCGACTGCCGGGACCAGCTGGAGACGGCCCTGGTGCGCATCGGCGCGCTGGAGCGCGGGGCGGTGCTCTACCTGCGCCAGGAGGGCCGCGGCATCGGCCTGGCCAACAAGATCCGCGCCTACGGCCTGCAGGACCGCGGCCTGGACACGGTGGAGGCCAACGAGGCGCTTGGCTTCCGGGACGACGAGCGGGACTACGCCGTGGCGGCGCACATGCTGCACAGCCTGGGCATCGGCTCGATCCAGCTGATGACCAACAACCCCGACAAGATCACCCAGCTGGAGAAGTACGGGGTCAAGGTGGACCGGCGGCTGCCGCACCTGCTGCCTCCCAATCCGCACAACCGCTTCTACCTGGAGACCAAGGCCCGGCGCTCGGGCCATTTCATCGACTTTTCCGGCACCCCGCACCTGCAGGAGCAGAGCGATCCGGTCATCGTGGAAGGCATGGTTAATGAATAAAATATATATGACACCGGGGTCTTCTTCTACTACACTTTGATTTCATCCCCTGGAGGTATCCCATGAAGCGTCACCACTCTCCTCGCCGCCGCCCTGCTGCTGTCCGTGGCCCCCTTCGCCTCGGCCACCGCCAAGATCATGGCGGAAGCCAAGGCCAAGGACCCCAAGATCACCAAGTGCATGGACCTGCCACACCAAGCTGCCCGGCACCAAGGACAACCTGACCGAAGAAGGCAAGAAGTGGGTCGCCAAGTAGCCTGAGGCCCAGGAGCCGGACCACCTTTCAGAAGGCGCCCACCTCGCGGTGGGCGCTTTTCGTCTATTCCAGGCCGAAGCTGGAGGTCTCCAGCTCCTTCTTCACCGCAGCCATGAACAGGTCGGCGGTGGCGCCGTCGATCAGGCGGTGATCGAAGCTCAGGCCGCTGAACATGGTCTCCCGGATGGCGATGGCTGTCCTGGCCGTTGGCGTCGGTCACCACCACGGCGCGCTTCTTCACCGCGCCCATGCCCATGATGGCCACCTGGGGCTGGTTGATGACCGGCAGGCCGAAGGTCTCGCCGAACGAGCCGGGGTTGGTGATGGTGAAGGTGCCGTCCTGGATCTCCTCGGGCTTGAGCTGCTTGGCGCGGGCCCGGGCGGCCAGGTCGTTGACGGCCCGGGCCAGGCCGGCCAGGTTCAGCTGGTCGGCGTTCGCGGATCACCGGGACGATGAGGCCCCAGTCCAGGGCCACCGCGACGCCCAGGTTGATGTCCAGCTTGTAGACGATGTTGTCGCCGTCCAGCGCGGCGTTGACCACGGGGAAGGCGCGCAGGGCCTTGGCCGACGGCCATCAGGGTGAAGGGCATGAAGCTGAGCTTGGTGCCGTAGGCCTGCCTCGAAGGCCGGCGCGGTGCCGGTTGCGCAGCCGGGACACGTTGCTCATGTCCATCTCGAACACCGTGTACACGTGGGCGCTGGTGTGCTTGGAGGCGACCATGTTGTCGCTGATCAGCTTGCGCATGCGGCTCATGGGCTCGACCCTGACCCGCTCGCCCGGCGCGGCCGCGGGGCGCGCCGGGGCGGGCGCGCGGCGCGGGGCGGGGGCGGGCGCTGGGCGCGCGGCGAGGCGGGCGCGGGGCGCGGCTGGCGAGGTAGGCCTCCATGTCCTCCTTGGTCACCCGGCCCATGAGGCCGGTGCCCCGGACGGCGCGCCAGGTCGACGCCGTGCTCCTCGGCCATGCGCCGCACCAGCGGGCTGGACCGGGTCTTGAGCCGCTCCTCCAGGGAGTCGCCGTCGGGTGCGGGGTTCGCGGGCGTGGCCGCGGCTGGCCGGTCGGGCCTGGCGAGGCGGCGCGGCCGGCGCGACCGGAGCGGCTGGCGTGGCCGGCGTGGCCGGCGCGGCCTGGGCGGCCGGACGGGGCGCGGCCGCCGGCTTCTCGCCCGCGGCGCCGATGCCGGGCCACCACCGTGCCCACCGGCACCGTGGCGTTGGCCTCCACCAGGATCTCCAGCAGGGTGCCGGCGATGGGCGCGGGGATCTCGGCGTCCACCTTGTCGGTGGAGATCTCGTAGAGGGTCTCGTCCTTGCCGATGGCCTCCCCCACCTGGCGGTGCCACTTGAGGATGGTGGCCTCGGTGATGGACTCCCCCATCTGGGGCATGACGACGTCGAAAGCCATGTGGGTCTCCTAGAGGATGGGTGGAGCGCGGCGGTGGTGGCCGGTGATCTGCTGGAAGGCGTGGGCCGCCTCCAGCAGCTGGACGTCGCGGCGGGACGGTCCGATCGAGCTGGAGGCCCACCGGCATGTCCGCCGCAGAAGCCGGCGGGCAGGGACAGGGCGGGCAGGGCGGCCAGGGAGGGGGTGACGGTGAACACGTCGGCCAGGTACATGGCCAGGGGATCGGTGGTCTTGGCGCCGAGGCGCAAGGCGGTGGTGGGGCTCACGCGGGGTGGCCAGCAGGTCCACCTTGCCGAAGGCCTCCCGGAAATCCCGGGCGATGAGGGTGCGGGTCTTCTGGGCCTTGAGGTAGAAGGCGTCGTAGTAGCCCTTGGAAAGGCAGAAGGCGCCCAGCAGGATGCGCCGCTTGGCCTCGGGGCCGAAGCCCTGGTCCCGGGTGTCGGCGACCATGGCCTCGAGGCTGGCCCCGGGCTCGCGCGCGCCGTAGCGCATGCCGTCGAACCGGGCCAGGTTGCTGGAGACCTCGGACATGTTGATCAGGTAGTAGGTGTCGATGGCGTAGGCGGTGTGGGGCAGGCTGAGCTCCACCAGTTCGGCCCCCTGGCCCGCCAGGGCCGCCAGGGCCGCGTCCAGGACGGCGCGCACGCCGGGATCGATGCCCTCGCCGAAGTACTCCCGGGGCAGGCCCACGCGCAGCCCCTTGAGGCCCGCCGGCCGCAGCGTCGGCCAGCCGCTCCGGCATCCGGCAGGTCGATGCTGGTGGCGTCCAGCGGGTCGCGGCCCGGCCATGACCGAGAATCCGGCGGCCAGGTCCTGGGCGCTGCCCGCCACCGGGCCCACCTGGTCCAGGGACGAGGCCATGGCGGTGACGCCGTAGCGGCTCAGCGACGCCGTAGGTGGGCCGCAGGGCGGTGACGTTGCAGAAGCTGCCCGGCAGCCGGACCGAACCGCCGGTGTCCGAGCCCAGGGCGAAGGGCGCGTAGCCCGCCGCCACGGCCACCACCGAGCCGGAGGAACTGCCGCCGGGGACCCGGGCGGGGTCCCAGGGATTGCGGGTCGGGCCGAAGGCGCTGTATTCGCCGCTGGAGCCCATGGCGAACTCGTCCATGTTGGCCTTGGCCACGGGCACCGCCCCGGCCTCCAGCAGCCGGTCGCACCACCGTGGCGTTGTAGGGGGCCCGGTAGCCGCCCATGATCCGGGAGCCGTTGCCCACCGGCGCGCCCTTCCAGTGCAGGTTGTCCTTGAACACCACCGGGATGCCCAGCACCGGTCCGCGCTCGCCCCGGGCCAGGCGGGCGTCGGCCGCCCGGGCCGCCCGCAGGGTCGCCCCACGGTCGCGGTGGACGATGGCGTTGAGCCCGCCGTCCAGGCGGTCCATGCGGTCCATGGCGGCGTAGCGCCAGGAACTCGGCGGACAGGTCCCCCGCCGCCAAGCCCTCCCGCCAAGCCGTCAAAGGACCCGAGCCCATGCCCTGCTCCCAGTTTCAAGCCTTGAGTGTGCCATCAATCGCGGTCCGGGAGAAAGCGGGCGACGCCGCAGCCTGGTCCGAGGAATGATCCGTTTCATGGTCGGAATTAGGGTAATATCTCAGTAGACGACTTCCTGCCGATAATTGAATCATCCGTACGCCATGGATCTCCGATGAACCCATACGAAGTCTTGGAAATACCGGCGGGCGCTTCGCCGGACGAGATCAAGGCCGCTTACCACGGGCATGGCGAAAAAATGGCACCCGGACCGCTACACGGGCACGGCCAAGGTCGAGGCGGAGCACCGCTTCCGAATGCTGGCCGAGGCCTATAACATGCTCAAGGACGCGCCCGGCCCGGGAGGAGCGCCCGGTCCGCGCCGCCCACCGGCCCCGTCCCACCGCGCCGATCCAGCTGGACAGCCCGTCCGAGGCGCGTCCCGCGGCCAGCCAAGACCGCGGAGGACTGGTACAGGGACGCCAAGGCGGCGTTCGAGGCGCAGGGCCCCGGAACGGAGCCCTGGGCCTGATCCAGTACGCCATCCGCATGGACAGCGAGCACGCCGAGTTCCACGCCCTGCACGGCAAGGTGCTGGATGCCACGAAGGGCGACAAGCGGCCCCAGGTGCGGGCCCTGGAGAACGGCCCTGCGGCTCAATCCCAAGGACGTGGAATCCGACCATCCTGCTGGCCACGACCTTCCAGAACCTGGGCATGCACGCCCGGGCCAGCCGGCTCTGGAACATCGTGCACAACCTGGCGCCCAACCATCCGATCTTCTCGCCCGCGGCCGGGGCGGGCAAGAAGCCAAGCCATCGGAAAAGCCGGGGCTGGGCGAGCAGTGGGCCATGCTGGTGGCCAATGCCAGGGATGCGATCCATCGGATCATGAAGAGGGGTTGAGCATGCGGATCCTGGTGGCCGGACGGACGGAAGTGGGCTGCGTGCGCAAGCACAACGAGGACAATTTCCTCGTGGAGCCCGACCTGGGGCTGTTCGTGGTGGCCGATGGGCTGGGCGGCCACGCCGCCGGCGAGGTGGCGAGCCGGATCGTGGTGGAGAAGATCGGCGACTTCATCCCCACACCGCAGAGCGGGAACGCACCTGGCCGGTGGAGTACGAGGTCGGCCTGACCTATGACGGCAACCGGCTCAAGGCGGCCCTGCTGCTGGCGGACCAGGGCATCCTGACCGACATCCAGGTCAACCCGGAGCGGGAGTCCATGGGCTCCACGGTGGTGGCCTGCCTGGTCCAGGGCGACCGGGCCACCCTCGTCCACGTGGGCGACAGCCGGGCCTACCTGCTGAATCCGTCAGGGATCCGACAGATCACCCGGGACCATTCCTGGGTGGCCGAGCAGGTGGCCAACGGCATCCTGACCCCGGACGAGGCGCGCCACCACCCGTTCCGCAACGTGATCACCCAGGCCCTGGGCAACGGCGGCGACCTGGATGTGTCGGTTCAGGAAATCCAAGTCAAGGAATTGGATCGCATTTTGCTATGCTCCGATGGACTGTCAGGAATGGTTCAGGACAGAGCTATCTGGGAAATCGTCCAGCAGGCCCCGGACATGGATGCCGCTGCGGAAAAACTCATCTGCCAAGGCCATGGAAAACGGTGGGGAGGATAATATTACTGTCGTTCTCATCGCTTTCGACCCGGAATGAATTAAGATATGATCAAGAACTAGGTTGACCAGTGAAAACAGAACGCTAGACTGAATCGCCCTATCTTCATATGCGAGGCTCCCGGTGGGTCTTTTCGGCAGTAAAAAAAAGCAGCTGGTAGGCCTGGATATCGGCTCCAGTTCCGTGAAGGTCTGTGAACTGCAGATCAGCGGCAAGGGCGGGAGCCAGCGCTACCGGCTGCAGAAGCTGGGCATGGCGGTCCTGCCCTTCGACGCCATCGTCGAGGGCGACATCATGGACAGCAACGCGGTGGCCACCGCCATCCGCCAGGTCCTGGCCGAGCAGAAGATCAAGGCCAGGGACGTGGCCATCTCGGTGGCGGGCCAGCAGGTGATGGTCAAAAAAGTGACATTTCCGCTCATGAGCCCGGCCGAACTGGCCGAATCGGTGCGCTGGGAGGCGGAGAGCTTCTTCCCGGCGGGCCAGGGCCTGGACGCCTACGCCCTGGACTTCGCGGTGCTGGAGGAACGCCCCGCCGACGGCAACATGGACGTGGTGCTGGTGGCCTGCCGCAAGGACAAGATCGAGGCCTACCTCAGCTGCGTGGCCATGGCCGGCGCCAAGCCGGTGCTGGTCGACGTGGACGTGTTCGCCATCCAGAACCTCTACGAGATCACCGCCGGCGAAGGCGCCCGCGACGAGGTGGTGGCCCTGGTGAACATCGGCGCCCAGTTCACCAACCTGACCATGCTCGTGGGCCGGAAGTCGCTGTTCTGGCGCGATATCGCCTGGGGCGGCCACCGTTTCACCGACAAGCTCATGGAGGACTGGGGCATCTCGCCGGGAGGCGGCGGAACAGCTCAAGGAAGGGGTCGCGGCCGAGGGCCGCACGCCCGAAGAGGTGGAGCCGTCCCTTTCGGCCATTTCCGACAGCTTCGCCGACGAACTGGGCCGGACCATCGATTTCTTCCGTTCCAGTTTCAAGGTGGACCGCCTGGATCGCGTGCTCCTTTCCGGCGGCAGCGCCAAGGTGGTCCATCTCCCGGACATCCTCGGGGAGCGGCTGCGGGTTCCGGTGGACCGGCTCGACCCGTTCCAGTCGGTCGAGATGGATGAACGGAGCGTGGATCCCGCAGTGGTGCGCGACATCGGCTGCACCGCCGCCGTGGCGGTTGGATTGGCTTTGCGCCAAGTGGGGGACCGATGATCAAGATCAACCTGCTGGGCGACACCCTCGCCCAGGTCGGCGGCAAGAAGACGGAAAAGCCGGAAACCGTGCAGGTCTATCGCGGATGCCGAAGGGGCCGGGCGCTCCAGCTTCCCCGTCGCGGGCGTGATCCTGGGCCTGGTCCTCGCCTCCCTGGGGGGCGTCTACTACGTCTTCCTCAACGGCAAGGTGGAGGCGGCCCAGCGCGAGCAGGTCGAGCTCCACGCCAAGAAGAAGGAACTGGAGAAATACATCCAGCTGGAAAAGACCTTCCGGGCCCAGAAGGACGCCCTGGCCGAAGAAGAAGGAGGTCATGCTGGCGCTCAAGGTCAACCAGCAGCTTCCCGTGCACCTCATGGAGGAGCTGGCCAACTGCCTGCCGGATGACGTCTGGTTCAAGGAGATCACCCAGAAGGGGCTGAGCATCAGCATCAAGGGCGAAAGCAGCAGCTTCGAGGCCATCAACCAGTTCCGCAGCCGGCTCCTGGAGCAGAGCAAGTGGTTCCAGAACGTGAACTATCCGGCGGCGAACAAGAAGGATCGCACGGTTGAATTCACCATTTCCTGCGATCTGAAGAATTCCGCCTGAGGCGCCCATGAATTCGCAACTGCAGAAACAGATCCTTATCGGCGGCATATCCGGCCTGCTCATCCTGGTCCTCGTCTATTTCCTGCTCGGCGGCAAGCGGGATGACCTGGCGGCCCTGCGGACCGCCAACGTGGCCCTCAAGGCCGACGTGGACCGGGGCTACGCCCTCAAGGACATCTACGAGAAGCTCAAGGCCGAGGTGGCCGAGCAGGAGAAGGTCATCGAGGAGCTGATCCGCATCATGCCCACCGACGCCGACCGGGGCGAACTGCCCTACCGGATCAAGAAGCTGGCCGACGCCGCCGGCATCGAGCAGGTCTCCTTCTCCCTGATGGCGCCGGTGGACAAAGGAATACTACACCGAATATCCCGTGCAGTTCGCGTTCCGGGCCGGCTACCACACCCTCGGCCAGTTCACCTCGCTGGTCTCCGGGTTCGGCAAGATCATCAACATCACCGACCTGAGCATGACCCGGGCGGTGGGCAACCCGCTCTACCCGCTCAATGCGTCCTGCAAGATCAGCGCCTTCGTCTACAACCCGGCCAAGCCGGCTCCCGCGCCCGCGGCGGGGGCTCCCCGACCTGCGGCAGCGGCGCCCGCCCAGAAGAAAGACCAAGGAGACTGAGCCCCTATGCCACGCGTCTTTCCATTGCTCGCAGCCCTGGCGCTCGGCCTTCAACTGGGTGCCCAGGGCGCGCCCCCGCCGCAGGGCAGCACCGCCCCGTCGGTGGCCGTGCCGGCGCAGTCGGCGGCCTCGGAGATCAATACCGATGAACTGCTGGTGACCAACGCCGTTCCCTATCGCCCCACCCTGGTGCGCGATCCCTTCGCCGCCCCCACCGATGCCGAGCAGAGCAACAAGGGCGATCTGGTCGACGACATCGCCGTCAAGGGCCGGGTCGTCTCCGGGGGCAAGACCATGGCGGTCGTCACCGACGCGCGCGGCGCGACCCGCCTGCTGCCCATCGGCTTCAAGTTCCGGGACGGGGTGCTGGTGGCGATCGACGAGAAGTCCGCCACGTTCCACCAGTGGGATCCCAGCGCGACCAATACCAGGATCTATCGTACAGTCGTCAAAATCTACAAGCGCGAGGAGGCTAAACGATGAATGCTCGCCTGTGTTCCTTGCTGGTGGCGGGGGGCGTCGTTCTGGCGGGGATCCAATCCGGATCTCTCCAGGGAGCCGCCCCGGACGCCGTGGCTCCCAGCCCGATCTCAACGCTGAAGGGCGCGGCCTTTCTGCCCGCTCCCGGCGAAGGCGTACGTCTGCAGCTGGCCATACCCGGCTACCAGGGCGCTCCCAGGCTGCAGGTGCTGGCCAATCCCACCCGGGTCGTGGTGGACCTGCCCGACGTGAACCGCGGGGCGGGGCTGACCCGGAAGGCCGTGCAGGGGCTCGCCAGCCCCCAGGTCCTCGGCTGGCGCATCGCCCAGTTCTCGGTGAAGCCTCGGCCGACCCGCGTGGTGCTGGAGGTCGTCCCCGGCACCCAGGCTGAGGTGAGCGCCGGTCCCGAAGGCGTCACCATCGCGCTGAACCCGGGCCAGGGCCCGGTGATGGCCCGCCTGGCCCCGGCCCTTCCGGCCGGACCGCAGGCGACCGTCGCGGCGGCCGCACCCGAACCGGTGGCCGAGGCGGCCCCCGCCGTCGCCGCCGTGCCCGAGCCGGTCCCGGCCGTCGCCGCAGTGCCCGAGCCCGTGCCGACCCCGGCCGTCGCCGCGGCTGCCGAACCCGAACCCGCGCCGGCTCCCGCCGTCGCCGCATTGCCGCCGATCCCGGCCCCGGCTCCCGCCGTCGCCGCATTGCCGCCGATCCCGGCCCCGGCCCCCGCCGTCGCCGCATTGCCGCCGGCCCCGGCTCCCGCCATCGCCGCATTGCCGCCGATCCCGGCCCCGGCCCCCGCCGTCGCCGCATTGCCGCCGGCCCCGGCCTCCGCCGTCACCGCATTGCCGCCGATCCCGGCCCCGGCCCCCGCCGTCGCCGCATTGCCGCCGGCCACGGCGCCGCAGGCCCAGCCTGCCGCCGCCAAGGCTCCGCTGGCTCCGCTGCCTTCCCTGAACGCACCGTTCCAGGCCCTTCCCGCGCTGGCGGTCAAGGCCCTGCTGCCCGCCGTGCCCGGCGCGGCCCAGGACAACTCCACCCAGGCCGCCCCGGCCCCCCGGCCGAGGGAAGCCCGCGGCGGCCGGACCCTCGGCGACACCGGCGAGCGCTACACCGGCGCCCGCATGACCATCGACGTGGTGGGCACCGACCTCACCAGCTTCCTGCGCATCATCGCCGACACCGCCCACCTGAACCTGATCGTCGACCAGGACGTCCAGGGCATCTACACCTTCAAGTTCACCGACACCCCCTGGGACCAGGTGCTGGACGTGATCCTCAAGCACGCCGGCCTGGGCAAGGAGATCAGCAACGGCATCATCCGCGTGGCCAAGGTGGAGAAGCTGCAGAAGGAGGAGGAGGACCGCAAGCGCCTGGACGACGCCAAGGCCCTCGCCGGCGACACCCAGAGCATCACCCGTCCGCTCTCCTTCGCCAAGGCCACCGAGGCCAAGGCGATCCTGGACAAGGTCCTCACCAAGCGGGGCAGCCTCATCATCGACGAGCGCACCAACACGCTCATCATCACCGACCTGCCCCGCAACCTGCCCCTGATCGACGACCTCATCGCCCAGCTGGACGTGCAGATCCAGCAGGTGCAGATCGAGGCCCGGGTGGTGGAAGCCACCAAGAACTGGCAACAGGCGTTCGGCGTCCAGTGGCCCACCGCCAACAGCGGTTCGACCGCCATCACCCTCCCCGGCAGCACCGGCACCGCCGTCCCCTGGGCCTCCACCAACGGCCCGTCCTGGAACAGCATCAACAACCTGCAGCAGCAACGGCGGCAACGGCGCGGCCGTCGGCTTCTCCCCGGGCCAGGCGGGCGTCACCGACATCCAGGGCCCGGCCGGCCAGTTCTGGCTGTCCTTCCTCAGCAACCGCATGAGCGTCAACGTGATCCTGCAGGCCCTGGAAACCGAGGGCGTGGTCAAGATCGTCTCCTCGCCCAAGGTCGTGACCCAGAACAACAAGAAGGCCAAGGTCCTCTCCGGCCAGAAGATCCCCTATCCCGCCCAGCAGGCCGGGGTCACCACCGGCGCCATCACCGTGTCGTTCGCCGACGCCAACCTGTCCCTGGAGGTCACCCCGCAGATCACCAACGACGGCACCATCCTCATGGACATCCATGTGGAGAAGGCCGACGCCGACTTCGCCCAGGAGGTGGCCGGCACCCCCACCATCACCCAGAAGCTGATCGAGACCCAGGTGCTGGTGAAGGACGGCGGAACCGCCATCATGGGCGGCGTCTACAAGAACACCAACAGCACGCAGCTCACAGGCGTGCCCTTCCTGTCCAAGCTGCCGCTCATCGGCTTCCTGTTCCGCAACAAGACCGACCAGCGACAGCAACGACGAGCTCCTGGTCTTCATCACCCCGCGCATCCTCAAGAACTAGTTTCACTTGTGCGTCCGTGGTCCCGGCCGTCGCGCCTTCCGGGCGGCTTCGGGTTCCGGGTTCTTGCGCCGACCCACTGGCGCGTGATCCGCTTGGCCCCTCCTCGCTTCGCTGCGGGGGGGCCAAGCGGTCACGCTGGTCCTTCCCCCAGGGCCGAGTCGATTCGTCTTCGTTTCATTGAACAAGCTTCAAAGCAACCATCCCGGGACGCTGGGCATTCCAGGGACCGGTCTCCTCGCCCCCATGCCGCCAACCGAAGGAACCCCCACCCCAGGCGGGGAAGGACAGCGTGAGACCTTGGCGCACGCGCAGGAGGCGAAGCCGACGAGGATGCGGCAAGGCTCTCACGCACCGGTGGGTCGGCGCACTCCCGCGGGACCTGAAGTCAACCGGGAGGACCTCCGGGCAAAGAAACAGGGCCCCTGAGCGGGGCCCTGTCCCATCGCTGGAAGGCGCTACCTGCCGATCGGCAAGGTGCGCACGAGGCGCTTGCAGGTGTTGCAGAGGATGGTGTAGGTGTCGGGCTGCTCGAAGTGGTACTTGAACCCGGGCCCTTCCATGGGGGTCTGGTCGGCCTTTTCCAGCCGGCCGAAATGGTATTCGGCGATGCGCACGCTCTGGGGGGCGGTGAGGTCAGCGCCGCAGTTGGGACACGAGATGGCAGCCATGCTTGCTCCTGGGTGGGGGGATGAAATCTACCTGATGAAAAGGTACCAGATGCCGAAAACCATGAGGCCGAGAAAAAGCAGTCCGGCCACGAGGCTCAGGATCACCTTTCCGATTCTATAGGCAAGCCAGAGCAGAAGCACCAGGCCCACCGCGGCGATGCCCGTCTGGCAGCGGCGTGAGGGGCGGGACCACGATGCCGGTTTCGCCTGCGACCGCCACCCCGTGGATCCGGGCGGAGGGCTTTGCCTGGGTGGTCATGCAAGGTCTCCAATCAATGCGCCAGCCGATTTTCCGCCGATGGGGATCTCCATGACACGGCAGAAGATGCCACACCCCAGTGTATCCTGCCGCCGCCGCGCGACGGCGGATGCTGGTACCATGGATTTTCCCCACAACCGGCCTGAACCCCGGTCAAACATCCATCGCCGCTCGCTGGAATCCCTCGCCAATGCTCATCGATTACGCCGCCATCACCCATCCAGGCCGGGTCCGCAAGAACAACGAGGACGCCTACCTGGTGAGTGCCCTGGACGGCGAGGAGCCCCTGGTGAACGGCCTGCGCCCGCATTCGCCGATCCGCCAGACCGGCATCCTCGCCGCGGTGGCCGACGGCATGGGCGGGGCGGCCTCGGGCGAGATCGCCTCGCGGGAGGGGCTGGCCTCCCTGGCGGTGAACCTGTTCGGACACTGGGGCCGGTTTCCCGCCGCCAAGGCGGTGGAGGCCGACCTCCTGCGGGCGCTCAAGCACGCCGCCGAGGCCGCCTCCAGCGCGGTGGCGCGCTACGCGGACGCGGAACGCGCCTCCCGGGGCATGGGCTCCACCCTCACCGCGGCGGTGATCTGGAACGGCCACGCCTACATCGCCCAGGTGGGCGACAGCCGGGCCTACCTGTTCCGCGCCGACAGGATGGTGCTGCTCACCGAGGACCAGACCCTGGTGCGGGAGATGATCAACCAGGGCAGCCTCACCCCCGAGCAGGCCGCGGCACCACCCCCAGCGCAGCGTGATCACCCAGGCCCTGGGCGGCCCGGATCCGTGCGGGTCGCCCTGGGCAAGGCGACCCTGCGCCGGGGCGACCGGCTGCTGCTGTGCACGGACGGGCTCACCGGGGAACTGGCGGACGCGCGCCTGGAGCAGATCCTGGCCCAGGGCCTGCCCGCCCAGCAGACCCTCGAGCAGATGCTGCAGGAGGCCCTGGCGAAGGGCGGCCGGGACAACGTCACCGCGCTGCTGCTTGAACTGGCCGATCCCGCCTTCCCCTTGCCGGTGGCCGGCGAGGCGATCCGGGTGGTGGAGCCGACGCCGCCGGCGCCGGCGGAGTCGCAGCGCCTGCTGCACCGGCTCGGACGCATCCTGGGGAGAAAATCATGAGTCTTCTGCAAGGCACCCTTTCGCTCCGGCGCTTCCTGGTGCTCGGGCCGGTCCCCACCGAGGCCGATCTGCTGGAGGGCCTGCGCCAGGACGCCTTCCGCCCCTTCGAGGACGGCCTGGAGGAGGAGCGGCTGGGCTGGTGCGACTGGCGCAACCTGCTGATCACCCCGCCCGAGGCGGAGTGGGTCACCCAGGACCGCTTCGCCATCTTCGGCCTGCGCATGGACACCCGCAAGGTGCCCGCCGCCCTGCTCAAGGCCCAGGTGGACCTGAAGCTGCAGAGCCTGCAGAAGGAGAAGGACCTGGCCTTCGTCGGCAAGGAGGCGCGCATCTCGCTCCAGGACGAGGTGAAGGCCGACCTGCTGCGCAAGGTGCTGCCCACCCCGCGGGTGTCCGAAGTGGCCTGGGACCTCAAGGGCGGCATGCTCTGGACCACGGCCTCCGCCACCCGCACCCAATCGGCCCTCATCGGCCTGTTCATCAAGTCGTTCGGCTGCGAACTGCAGCCCCTGGCTCCCCTGCTCCTGGCCGGGCGCCTGCTGCCGCAGATCCCGGTGGAGTCCCTCATGGCGCTCGATCCCTTCGACCTGACCCTGGAGACCGCATGAAGCCGATGGAACTCGTTGAACAAGGCCGCTTCCTCGGGCGAGGAGTTCCTCCTCTGGCTGTGGATGCGAGGGCTCGCCGAGGGCGGCACCAGCGGGCTGGAGGGGGACCAGTCGGCCTGCTTCGTGGACGACGCGGTGCAGCTGGTCACCGAGCGGGGCGACGTCAAGGAGCTGAGCCTGCGCAAGGGCAACCCGGCCGAAAGCCGGGAGGCCTTCGAGGCCCTGTCCCGGGGCATGCGCCCGGCCAAGGCCAAGGTCCGGCTGCTGTCCGGGGACATGGAATGGACCTTCACCCTGGGCGCCGCGGGGCTGGAGATCAGCACGCTCAAGCTGCCGCCCACCCAGTCCAAGGACAACCAGGGGCGGGTGGCGGACCGGCTGTTCCTGCTGGAGGAAGGCATGACCCACCTGGAACGCCGGTTCGAGGCCTTCCTCGAGGCCCGCACCCAGGATCCGGATGAACTCCAGGAGGCCATGCGGGCCTGGCTGCGCCAGGGCCTCGAGGGACTGGTGGGGGCCGTCGCCGACGACCTGCCATGGCAGGGCTGAACAGCCTCGCTGATCGCCCTGGCCGTGCCAGCCGTCCTGGCGGGGCCGCCGTCCTGGCGGGGCCTGGGCGAGCCCGCGCCGCGGTCAAGGCGGCCCCCACCGTGCCGGTCCCCCCGCGGCCGAAGTGAGGGCGCCGCTGCCGGGCGGCGGTTCGGCCCGGATCCGGCTGGCGTTCAGGCAGGGCGTGCAGGTGCAGACCGAGGGCCTGCCCGGCGGCCTTCCTGTCCGGACCATCCCGCCCGGGGGCGCGGCGGTTCCCTGGGCGGCCTTCAAGGACCTCAGCCCCGAGGGCAAGCGCTGGGCCCTGGCGCGCCCTGTTCCCCAGGGACAGCTGGGAGGCGGAGCAGGTGCTGCACCGGGTGCGCTGGCCGGAACTGGAGTCGGTGTGGCTCATGGCCTCGCTGTTCATGGGCCACGGCCAGCACTACGACCGGCTCCAGGCGGCCAACCCGTCCAACCCTGAAAAGCTGCTGGCGGGCGATCTTCTGGGTGATGCCCAAGGTCCTGCTGTCGGCGGACCTGGGCGGCGAGACCCAGGCGCCAGGCCAGGCCGGCGCGCCGGAGGACCGGCCTGGACGACGAGGCCCGGGTGGCGGCGTTCCGGGCCCTGCTCGCCTTCGAGCAGGACAGGGCAGGGCAAGTACGCCGCCTACCACCTGCGCAAGGGCGAGGCGCTCTACTCCAGCGTGGTGATGCGCTACACCGACCAGGTGGACCCCCAGGGCGTGAACGAACTGGCCCAGGAGATCGCCCAGCGCAGCGGCATCGCCGACGTGCGGAGCATCCAGCCCGGCCAGCTGGTGAAGATCCCGGTGGAGGCCCTGGCCAGCCCGTTCCAGCCCGAGGGCACGGTGGCCCTGGCCGAGGAGCGCGAGGTGCGGGCCGAGGTGCGGCGCATCCCGCGGGTGGCCGCCGGGCGCCCGGCTCAAGGGCGTCCGCATCGTGCTGGACGCCGGCCACGGCGGCATCGACAAGGGCGCCATGGCCAACGGCGTGTGGGAATCGGACTACGTCTACGACATCACCATGCGGGTGCGCCGGCTGCTGGAGCAGGACACCGAGGCCGCGGTCTCCTGCACCATCCGTCTACCCCAGCCTGGGCTTCAACACCCGCGAGCGGATCGGCGCCCCCAGCGACGACGCCGAGATCCTCACCACCCCGCCCTTCGCCAACGACGGGGAGAGCCCCATGGCGGTGAGCGTGCACCTGCGCTGGGTGCTGGCCAACCACCTGTTCGCCGCGTTCGACCGCACGGGCGACTCCAGGAAGACCCTGTTCATCAGCTTCCACGCCGACAGCCTGCACCCCTCGGCCCGGGGCACCATGGTCTACGTGCCCGGGGCCGTGGGCGTGCCGGCGGCGTTCCGCGCTGCCGCGCGGCCCGCACCGTGCCGGTGAAGGAGCTGGCCGACGGCGCCCGGGTCAGCTTCAGCCCCGCGCGAGCGGCTCCAGGGCGAGGCCCGCAGCCGGCTGTTCGCCGAGAGCCTGCTGCGCGCGCTGCAGCAGGCCGGCATCCCCACCCACGAGAACCGGCCCATCCGCAACGTGGTCCTGCGCGGCGGCAAGAGCTTCATCCCGGCCGTGATCCGCTACAGCAGCGCCGCCACCAAGGTGCTGCTGGAGGTGCTGAACCTCACCAACCGCGAGGACGCCGGGCAACCTGAGGGACCCGGCCTTCCGGGAGCAGTACGCGCGGGCCGTGGTCGACGGGCATCCAGGCGTATTATCGGAAGTGAGGTGCCCTGATCGTCTACGCCCGCGTCAACCAGATCGGCTGGGTCCACCTGTGGCCCAGCCGGGAAGCCTATGAGGCCGGCGAGGCCTCCAGCCGTTTCTTCAATTCGACGAACGACCCGCGCTGGGCGGAGGTGGTGCTGAGCGAGGACCAGCGGGCGCGGCTGGCTGCCGGGGAACTGGTGGAACTGGAAGACCCGGGCTACCTGGATGAAGACGAACCCCGGGCGGAATGATAACGACCCAATACCGTCTTGAGGCAATCAAAGCTTTTTTTCTCCGCGATCCTCCGCGAGACCTCCGCGCCTCCGCGTTCCAATTGGATTTTGGGTCTGGTTGCGCATTGTAATCTTTGCGCCGACACAGCCTAGATCCAATTCAGACGCTGAGGCGCGGAGGTCTCGCGGAGGATCGCGGAGAAAAACTCAGGCAGTCCAGGAAGGTTGGCAGACCCGTTGATCAAGGTGAGCCGAGTTTCCTGGCCAGGGCTTGGCGTTCGGTCTTGTAGGAGGGATCGTCCCCCGCCTGCTTCAGGGTCGCCCGGGCCGGTCCGGTCTGGCCCAGGCGGGCCTGGCAGGTGGCGCGCATGAGCACCACCCAGCCCCGGTCCGGCGGGCTGGGGGTCCTGGGGGTAGCGGGCCAGGGCGCCTTGCCAATCGCCGCCGCGCACCCGTAGGTCGGCGTCGAGAATGGCCAGTGGCTCCCGGTCGGGGCCCTTTTCCGGGGCCCGGGCCAGCCAGGCCGTCCACTTCCCTGATCCGAGCTGCCGCGGTCTCCCCGGTCCCGGGCGGCCGGTTCAGGTAGGTCAGCAGGGCCTGGATGCGCTCGGGGCCGGCGCTGGCCCGGGCCAGGGCGGCGCGGGCGGCGGCCCAGTCGTGCAGGGCGAGTTCGGCCTGGGCCCGCATCAGGCTTTCCTGAGGGGTTTCAGCCTTGCCGGGCAGGAGGTCCAGGGCGGCCCGGGGGTTGGCGGTCGAGCTGGTCCCTTCCAGGGCCGCCTTGACCAGGGCCGGCCGCTCCGCGGGCGGGGCCAGCGCCATGATGGCCTGGCCGGCCTCGGGCAGCCCGGACAGCGCCAGGCGCCGGGTCAGGCCCAGGCGCTGGGCCGGGGTGAGGCAGCGGATGCCCTCGGCGTCCAGGAAGGGCAGGATCGCGGCCGCCTGGTGCTGGTCCAGCAGCTCCTGGGCCCACTTGCGCATCGCCTCGGCGCGCAGGGCGTCGGCCGCAAGGCGGTCCTGCGGCGGCGGGCGGGTGGCGCGGAACTGCTCGACGTCGGCCAGCGCGTCCTGCCAGTGGCCCTCCTTGAGGGCGATCCGGACCTTGACCAGGAGCGCCTGGCGGCTCGAGCCCTCCTTCAGGGCGCCCTTCTTCAGGCCGGCCAGGAGGGTTTCGGCCGGGGGGAAGGCTTCGGCGTCCTTGCTCGTGCAGCTTGCCGTCGGTGAGCAGGGTCGCCAGCGCCAGCCGGGCCTCGTCGGCCTCGTTCGCCGCGGGGCTGGCCTGGATCAGGGCCTGGAAGCTCCGGGCCGCCCCCTGGGCGTCGCCGGTGGCGCCCTGGAGCTTGGCCCAGTCCAGGTCCATGCGCGCGGTCAGGGTCCCGCCGGGGAAGAACTGGTGGTAGTCCTTGAGGGTGGCCTCGGCCCCGGCCTTGTCCTGGGTCGCGCACTGGGCCTCCATCATGCCCACCAGGCCCTTCTCGCTGGGCCTGGCTGTTGCCCGGGGGGCGCAGGGCCTTGACGATGGGCCCGCCTTCCAGCGACCGGCCCTGCTCGGCCAGGCATCCACAGCAGCAGCTCCTGGCTGCGGCGCTGGGATTCGGCCGGCAGGTCGGCGTCCAGCGCCTTGTGCAGGCGGGATTCCGCCTCCTGGTAGCGCTTGTGCTCGGCCGCCGCCTCGGCCATGATCACCTGGCCCTCGGCCAGGTAGGGGGACCGCGGCCAGCCCTGCTCCAGCTTGTGGAAGGTGGCGGCGGCCTGCGAGGTCCTGCCCAGCCGGTCCTCCAGCAGGCCCTGGACGCCCAGCACGCGCTCCCGCTCGGGGGCGAGGCTCGACTTGAAGTGGTGCACTTCCAGGCGCCTGAGCACGTCGGCCAGGACGGCCGGGTCGTTCGAGGCCATGGCCGACCGGGCCAGGGCTCGCCGATCTGGGCGTCGGTGGGCCTGGGCGGCGGCTGCTGGGCCGGCGCCGGGGGCGCCAGCAGCAGGGCGGCGAGGAGCAGGGTCTTCACGACAACCATTTTGACAGAAGGGACTTCTTGGCCACTTCGAATTCCCCGTCGGTGAGCTGGCCCCGGGTGTGCAGGGTGGCGAGATCCTGCAGTTCCTTCAGGTCGCGGCGGTTCGGCTCGGTCTCCGGGGTGATCGCCTGGGCCAGCATCTCCATCCGGCCCTGGATGGTCTCCATGGTCTCCACCCGCCGGGTCAGGTCGCGCACCTGGGCCCTGAGGGCGTCCCGTTCCATGATCAGGTGGGTGCGCTCCACGATCCGCCGCAGGGTCTGGCGGAACGCCTCCAGCTGGAGCGGCTTGCTCACCAGGCCGTAGGCGCCCACGTCCATGGCCTCGGTGGCCTCGCGCAGGGTGCCGTACCCGCTCAGCACCAGGACGGTGCAGCTGGGGTTGCACGCCAGGGCGGTGCGCAGGACGTCCATGCCGGACCTGCCCGGCATGACCAGGTCGGTGAGCACCAGCTCGAAGGGCGGCAGGGCGCCATGCAGGAGCGCTTCCGCCTCCCCCCCGGAGCCGGTGCAGGTCACCTGGAACCCTTCGCTGTCCAGCAGTTCGCGCAAGGTATCCAGGAGCAGGGGATCGTCGTCCACCAGGAGGAGGCGTTGCGGGGGCAGATGGGAGGGGATGATGGGAGGTGCCACGGGCGTTTCACCTGGGATCACATCTAATGTTTCGGCCGGCATCGCGCTTTGGCCAATGCTTTTTTCTAAGCCGCGCCGCGTTTCAGGTGGTACACGTAGGCCAGCACCTGCGCCACGGCCTGGTACAGGTCGGAGGGGATCGGACGGTCGAGGGCGACATTGTGGTAGATCGCCCGGGCCAGGGGCGGATTCTCCACGATGACCACCCCGGACACCTGGGCCCTTTCCCGGATCTTCAGGGCAAGGTGGTCCACCCCCTTGGCCACCAGCACCGGGGCGGCGCTTCCCGGCTCGTAGCGCAGGGCCACGGCGAAGTGGGTGGGGTTGGTGATGACCACCGACGCCTTGGGCACGTGGGTGAGGATCCGGCGCATGGCGCTGGCCATGAGGATGGACTTCTGCCGGCTCTTGATCTCCGGGTTGCCTTCGGCGTCGCGCTGCTCGTCCTTGACCTCCTGCTTGGTCATGCGCATGCCTTTCTCGAAGTTGAAGCGCTGGAACAGGAAGTCGCCCCCGGCGAGCACCAGCATGACCAGCATGATGTTCCGGTAGAGCACGAACAGGGTCGCCTCCATGTAGCCCATGGCCTGGTTCATGGAGAGGTTCATCGTGGAGAGGATGGTCGGCATCCGGGGGACCAGGACCGCGTAGGCCATCCAGGCGATGATGGCGAACTTCGCCAGGCTCTTCAGGAGTTCCACCACGGACCGTAGGGAGAACAGCCGGCTGAAACCCGAAGCCGGGTTGAGCTTGGTGAACTTCGGCAGGAGCGGCTTCATTTCCAGGTGGAAGCCGTGCTGGAGCAGCTGGTTGCCCAGGGCGATCAGCCAGTTGGCGGCCAGGAAGGGCAGGAGGATCCGGGCCAGGATGGAGACGATGTCCACGGCCAGCGACTGCAGGTTGCCCGCGGTGACGTATCCGGCGTCGCAGGATTTGCTCAGGAAATAGGCCGTGGCCTTGGCCATGAGGGCCATGGTGGAGGCGCCCATGGCGGCGAACATGAACAGGTTGCCCCAGAGCAGGACGGTGGCGTCCAGGTCGGCCACCTTCAGGACGGAGCCCTCGGACCGGGCCTTCTGCCTTCGTTTGGGTGTCGCTTTCTCGGTTTTTGATGGATCAGCCATGGGTCACGACAGGAAGCGGAGGGCGGTCCGGGGGGCGTCCTCCAGCAGGGGGAGGAGCCAGGCCGGCAGTTCGCGCAGCACGAAGCCGAGCACGGTGAGCCCCACGGCGATCTTGATGGGGAAGCTCAGCTGGATCAGCTGGAGCTGGGGCATGAACTTGCCCGAGATGCCTTCCATCACGTCGATCAGGAAGAGGGTGAGCATGACCGGGAAGGCCAGCTGGAAGCCGCGCAGCATGATCAGGCCCATCTGGGCCACCAGGGCCAGGGGCTTCAGCGGCAGGCCCTGGCCGATGGGCAGGATGCGGTAGCTCTCCACCAGGGCCATGATCATCTGGTGGTGCAGGCCCGAGACCAGGATGAAGAGCATCGTCAGCTGGGTCAGCAGCGAGCCGGAGACCGAGACCGGGTGGGCGCTCACCGGGTCCAGGAACTGGACGAAGGCGAAGCCCATCTGGGTGTCCATGAGCTGGCCGGCGAAGGCCACGATGTCGATCGATGCAGGGCCACGCAAAGGCCCATGATCATCCCGGCCGCGAGCTCGGTGAGGATGACGCCGGTGAGCGCGTAGATCCCGTCGGGCAGCTGCGCCGGGCGGCGGCACCACCGGGGCCAGCACCAGCGCCATCAGCACCACCAGCGCCACCCGGATCAGCAGCGGGATGCGGGTCTGGCCGAAACCCGGCATGGTCGCCAGCAGCCCGGTCATGCGCACCAGGACCAGCAGCCAGATCAGCACCTTGACCTGGCTGAAGGCCCACAGGGCGGGGTTGAGGAGCATGGACGACATCGGCGTCAGTTCAGCCGCTGGACGACGAAATTGAAGTCGGTGAACATGTGCGCGGTGAAGCCGACCAGGAGGCGCATCATCCAGGGGAAGCTCAGCACCACCACCAGCATCACCGCCACCACCTTGGGCACGAAGGCCACGGTCTGGTCCTGGAGGCTGGTCACCACCTGGAAGATGGAGACCGACAGGCCGACGATCATGGACACCAGCAGGGCCGGGGCCGCCACGTACAGGGCGGTCTTCAGCGCCTCCCGCGCCATATCGATGATGATGAGTTCGTTCATGAATAACCCCGCACCAGGGAGCCGATGATGAGGTACCAGCCGTCCACCAGGACGAACAGCAGGATCTTGAAGGGCAGCGAGATGACCACCGGCGGCAGCATCATCATGCCCATGCTGAGCAGGATCGAGGCCACCACCATGTCGACGATCAGGAACGGCAGGAAGATCATGAAGCCGATCTCGAAGGCGGTCTTGAGCTCGGAAATGAGGAAGGCCGGCATGAGGATCTCCAAGACCGAGGTCGGCCTTGGTCTGGGGCGCGGGGGCCTTGGCGATGGCCAGGAACAGCGAGATGTCCCGCTTGCGGGTGTGCTTGAGCATGAACACCTTCAAGCGGCGCGGCGGCCTTGGTCATGGCCTGGTCCACCGTCAGCTCGTTGCGGTTGAGCGGCTGCAGCACGGTCGTGTTGATCTCCCGGCCCACCGGCGCCATGACGAAGAACGAAAGCACCAGCGCCAGGCTGATCAGCACCTGGTTGGACGGGGTCTGGGCGGTGCCCATGCCCTGGCGCACGAAGCCCAGGACGATGATGATCCGGGTGAAGCAGGTGGTGGTGAGCAGGATGGTCGGGGCGAGGGTCAGCACCGTGAGCAGCAGCACCGCCTGCAGGGTGGAGCTGAGGGCCGGGCCCTGGGGCGTCTTGCCGAAGTCGATGGTCACCGAGGGCAGGGCGGCCGGGGCCTGCTGGGCGTGCAGGGCCGCGCCGGCGCAGGCCAGCAGGAGCAGGATCGGCAGCAGCCGGATGATGCGGCTCATGGCTGTCCCCGCTTCAGCATGGCCTCCACGTCGCGCATGGGCATGGGGGTGGTGAGGTTCACCTGGCGCTCCAGGGACTGGTCGAACCCGGCCGGCCCGGCCGCCTCCACCGAATCGAGCCGGGCCATGAGCGTCACCCCCTGGGGGCTCAGGGCGATGAGGAAGCGCTCCTCATCCGCCTTCAGGATCGAGACGAAGCGCCGGTCGCCCAGGGCCAGGGTCTCCTCCACCTTGAGCCGGGTGCCGCCGCTGCCCGGCAGCCGGTTGGCGCCCCACTTGCGGAAGGCCCACAGCCCGCCCCCCGCCAGCCCCGCCACCAGGACCAGGGAACCCAGGGCGCGCCAGGGCGAGGGTCCCGGGGCCGGGGCCGAGGCCGCCTGCGTCGGTTTACCGTCATCCAGACTCAGGGGTGCCTGCAGTTCCTTCTCGGCGGGGGTGGGCGCGGCGGAGGGGGGCGCCTGGGCCATGGCCCCGAAACCCAAGGCCAGCACGGCTCCCAGCAAGATCAGACGTTTCAGCGACACGACGGACTCCCGACACCACGGCCTGGATGTGCGACGGGCGTGCCAGAGTCGGGGACCGTTTCCGCCAGACACCGGGGGACTCTGTTTATTAGGGATAATATTTTAACTTTTATGCTATTGAATTTGATTTTAAAGTTATTATAATATCCATTGTATGGATGCCCCCTTGTTGTCCCTGCAAACCCCCTTCGAAGCCGCCAGGTCCTTGGCGGAGCGGGCCAAGGCGCTTCGCCTGTCCGCTTCCTGGACGCGGTCGACCTTGGCGCGTCGGGCGGGCATTTCCGCCGCCTCGCTCAAACGGTTTGAAACAACAGGCGCCGCCTCGCTCGACCTGGTGCTCCGGGTGGCGTTCGCCATGGGGCGGCTGGGGGACTTCACCGAAGCACTCCAGCCGACCGAGGCGGCCACACTGGCCGAACTGCAGGCTCGCCTCGCCCGTCCGGCCCGGAAAAGAGGTCGGCTGTGAAGACCCTGGAGGTCCATTTCCAGGGGCGCCAGGTGGGGCAACTGCTTGAGCACGAGGGGCGGGTCTACTTCGAGTACCTCGGGGAGTGGCTGAAGACCGGGCTGAACCTGTCGCCTTTCCGGCTGCCTTTCAAGAGCGGGCTGTTCGAGCATAGGGACCGGCAGTTCGGCCCGCTGCCGGGCCTTTTCAGCGACTCGCTCCCCGACGGCTGGGGCCTGCTGCTCATGGACCGGCATTTCCGAAGGTTGGGAAGGGACCCCGCCACCCTGGGCTGCCTCGATCGCCTGGCCTGGCTTGGTGTCCGGACCATGGGGGCGCTGACCTACCACCCGCCCGCGCAGGCCGGGCCGGACGGCGGGGGGCCCTTCGATCTGGAGGCCCTGGCGCGGCAGAGCCAGGAGCTCATCTCCGGGCGGAGCATCGAGGTGCTTCCGCAACTGCTGCGCGCCGGGGGTTCCCCGGGCGGAGCCCGGCCCAAGGTGCTGGTGGGATTCAAGGCCCAGGGGGAGGGGCTCCTTTCGGGCGCCGACGAATTGCCTCCGGGGTTCGAGCACTGGCTGGTGAAGTTCCCTTCCGGGGAGGAGGACGCTGACGCAGGTCCGGTGGAGTACGCCTACTCGCTCATGGCCAAGGCGGCAGGCCTGGAAATGCCCCGCACCCGCCTGTTCGGGACCCCGGGGGGAGGGCGCTATTTCGGGGTCAAGCGATTCGACCGGATCGGGGCCCGGCGGCTCCACTTCCATTCCTTCGGCAACCTCATCCAGTCAGATTTCCGGATCCCTTCGTGCGACTACCTGGACCTGCTGCGGGTGACTTCGGTGCTCACCCGGGACCACGGCGAGGTCCTGAAGGCGATGCGCTGCATGGCGTTCAACGTGGCCGCCCACAACCGCGACGACCACGTCAAGAACTTCGCCTATTTGATGGACGACGGCACCGGAGAATGGGGCTTGTCGCCGACCTTCGACGTCTCGTTCAACCCGGGGCCGGGCGGCGAACATTCGATGACCGTGGCGGGCGAGGGAAAGGCGCCGGGATCCGGCGACATCCTGAAGGCGGCCGGCGCCAGGGACATCTCCAGGGCCGAAGCCATGGTGATCATGGATGAGGTGCGGGCCGCCGTGGCGCGTTGGTCGGAATTCGCCGGTGAAGCGGGGGTTGCGAAGGCCAGGAGCAGGGAAATCGGCGGCCTGCTCGGGCTGCGGTGACAATGGAAGGGGAGGCCCCGCATGGAACCCGAAAGGATCGGCATTGTCCTGTTCAACGACGTCGAGGTGCTCGACTTCTGCGGCCCATTCGAGGTCTTCTCGGTGGCGCGGCTGGACGAGGCGCAAAGGCGCGCCCAGCCTTCGCCCTTCGAGGTCATCCTGGTGGCCGAGACCCTGGATGCGGTCACCACCGCCGGCGGCATGCGCGTCCAGCCCATGGTTTCCTTCCAGACCTGCCCGGAACTGGACATCCTCCTGGTGCCGGGCGGCCAGGGCACTCGCCGGGAGATGCACAACCCCGCCATGCTCGACTTCGTGCGCGCCCGGGCGGCCCGTTGCGCCCTGGTGGCCTCGGTCTGCACCGGCGCCCTGGTGCTGGGCACGGCGGGCCTCCTGGACGGCCTGCGCGCCACCACCCACCGGCAGGCCCTGGACCTGCTCCGGCAGACCTGCCCCGGCGTCCGGGTGGACCCCGAGGCCCAGGTGGTGGACGCCGGCAGGATCATGACTTCGGCCGGCATCGCCGCGGGCATCGACCTGGCGCTGAAGATCGTGCAGCGCAGCCAGGGCGAAGCCGTGGCCCGGGCCACGGCGCGGCACATGGAATACCCGTTCCCGGACCACCCGCAAAGGGTGTCCTGAAAGGGCCTTTGCTGTCACCGTGGAGCCATGGCCGACCTGCTGGACATCATCGGGCAACTGCAGGGGATCGCCGCCCCGGTGGCGCTGGCGACGCCCCTGAAGGGGGAAGGCCGCAGGCGGATCCTGGCGCCCGCCGCCGGCGTGCCGGAAACGGAACTGGAGCGGGCGGTCCGGGCGGTGCTGGCGGCCGGCCGGCCCATGATGCTGGACAGCGGACTGCTGGTGGAGCCGATGCTTCCCGGCAGGCTGCCGCCCTGGATGCATTACTGCGCCCAGGTGCTGCGGCGCGGGGAGACCTGCGTGCTCGCCACGGTGGGCAGCGTGGCGGGGGACATCCCCTACGCGGTGGCCGACCGGTTCGCCTATGACGAGCGCCACCACGGCCTGCTGCCCATGGACGGCCGGTTCTCGCTGGAACTGCAGCGCGCCTGCGACGCGGTGCGCCGGGACGGAGCGCCGGCCTGGCGGTGCTTCGAATGGCCTTCCGGGAGGCTCGGCGTCGGGCTGGAGCCGTTGCGGCCATGAGCATCCCGGCCGTCATCCTGGCCGCGGGGGCCTCGCGCCGGCTGGGCCGGCCCAAGCAGCTGGTGCTCCTCGGCGGCGAATCCCTGCTGCGGCGCACGGTACGGGCCGCCCTGGCGGGCTGCGCGCCGGTGCTGGTGGTGGTCGGCTGCAGGGCCGGGGAGATGGCGGCCAACCTGGAGGGCCTGCCGGTGACGCTGGTGCGCAACGACGCCTGGGAGGAGGGCATGGCCGCCTCCATCCGGGCCGGGATCCGGGCCCTGCCGGAGGGGGCCGAGGCCGTGATGTTCCTGGTCTGCGACCAGGTGGCGGTGGACGCCACCCTGGTGGGGCGCCTGTTGGATGTCCAGCGAGCCGAGCCGGGAAAGGTCATCGCCTGCGCCTACGCCGGCGCCCGGGGCACGCCGGCCGTCTTCCCGGCCCGGTGCTTCCGTCAGCTGCTGGAGCTGCGCGGCGACCGGGGCGCCCGCGGGCTGCTGGAGGACGCTTTGCTGGTGCCTTTCCCCGGCGGCGCCGAGGACGTCGACCTGCCCGCGGACCTGCCGGAACCTACTTGATGTTGAAGTTCCGGGCCTGCAGGAGGTTGCCCACCGCCTGCTCCAGCGCGGTGACCGCGGTGGCGTAGTCGATCTGGGCCTGGGTCTCGGCGCTGCGGGCCGCGTCCAGGTTGGTCATGTCCTGCAGGACGTTGAAGTTGGTGGACATGCCGTTCTCGAATTTCTTGCTGCTCGGCGTCGAGGGTCTGCTCCTGCAGGATAGCGGGTCTTCTCGGCGGCCTTGACGCCCTTCTCGGTGGCGTCGATGTTGCGCACCGCCTGGCGCACGGCGAGGGTGATGCTCAGCTCCAGGTCGCGCAGGCTCAGTTCCGCGCCGCGCAGGTTGGCCCGGGCCGCGGCCAGGTTGCCCTTGGCGGCGCGGTTCTGGATGGGCACGGCGAACTTCAGCCCGACGGTGTAGCCCGGGTAGGTGGCGCCCGAAAGGTCGCTGTTCACCGGACCGAAGGTGCCGTAGTTGTTGGCCGAGCCGTTGTAGGCCACGAAGGCGTTGAGCTGGGGCAGCACCTTGTTCCTGGCCACCGCCAGGCCCAGGTCGTTGACGTCCTTGGTGATCTTGGCGGCCTTGATCTCCACCCGGCGCTCCAGGGCCATCTTCACCGCCGCGGCCTCGTCGGTCTGGATGTGGCCGAGGTTGGGCTCGTCGGTGAGCTCCAGCCCGGCAGGGCGCTCGGCGTTGGGGTAGAGGGCGCGGATCAGGGCGTCCTTGGCGTTGTCCAGGGCCGCCTGGCCCGCGATGATGTTCTGCTCCGCCTGGGCCACCTGGGCTTCCGCCGCGGTGACGTCGAGCGGCGCCATGGTCCCCACCTGCAGCCGCACCTTGTTCTCGCTCAGCTGCTGGTTGGCCAGCTTGAGGCTGATCTGGTAGTTCTCCAGGTTCTTTTCGGCGCCGACGACGGCCCAGTACTGGGTCTCGGTGGCGGCGACCAGGTTGATGATCGCCAGCTGGAAGGTGTAGTCGGCGGATTCGGCGTTCTTCTGGGCGATCACCACCGGCGCGGTGGTCACTTCCGTGCCCAGGCTCTGCAGCAGGCTCTGGGTGTAGGTGGTGGTGAAGGTGCCGGTGTAGGGGGTCGCGGTGGGGGTCCAGGGCAGGTTCACCCCCGGGGTCGGGGTGTTCAGGTAGGTGCCCGTGGCGTAGCTGTACGTGGGGTAGTAGTTGAAGTCGATCTTGCCGCCCCAGTCGAAGTTCTTGTTCAGGTCGACCTGGAGGGAGCGGTTGGTGGTGGTGAACGTGGTGTCGGCGTAGGCGCTGGTCTTGCCCGCGGTGAGCAGGTCCGAGGCGCCGTCCAGGCGCTGCGCCTGGAGGGTGGCGCTCAGGTTCCAGTCGAAGGGGCCCTGGGCGATGGGGATCCCGGCCCGGGTCGCCTCCCGGGCCTGCTGGGCGATGTCCACCTGGAGGTTGTACTGCAGGGAGATCTGGAGGGCTTCCCTCAGGCTGAGGCGCTTGGCCTCCCCGGCGGCGGGCGCCTGGGCGGCGAGTCCGCAGCAGACCAGAAGCATGGGGACCATGGAGGCTCGAAGCATTACCACTCCTTGAGGATCAGATCGGATTGCCGCCCGGGGAAGGCTCTGGCCCGGCCGGTTCCACCCGGAAAAGAATGAACGCCTATCTGGGTGAGGACAAGAAAAAATTCATCAGCCGTTGAAATTCCCGGCCCTGGGGATAGAGCCTTTTGACAACAGAGCTTGCACGTGCAAGGAAGGTTTACCCGAGGTTCCGGGCGAGCAGCGCCAGCGCGGCCTTGGAGCCTTCCCACATCATGAGTTCGCGCGCCTCTTCGAAGCCGCACCAGCGGTATTCGGAGTGCTCGTCCAGCGCCAGGTCCACCCGGGCGTCCGCGGCCACCTCCACCTGGAAGCAGATCTCGGTGTTGAACCGGGGCTCGCCCGCGGGGAAGCCGAGGATGCTGGGGTCCATCCAGAACGGTGGGTGAAGTCCAGCGGCGCGCAGGGTCCCGGTCAGGCCGGTCTCCTCCATCAGCTCCCGGTGGGCGGCGGCTTCGGGGGTCTCCCCGGGCTCGATCATGCCGGTGACGCTGGACCACCAGAGGCCCTGATCGGGGGTGCGCAGCATGACCAGCAGTTCCGGGCCGCTCGCGCCCGCGTCGCCAGGTGAGGGCGGAGACGCTGCGGCTGGGCGGCTTGACCGGCTGGGCGGCCAGCGCCAGCAGGTCGCGGCCAGGTGGGCCTGGAGGCGGTCGGCGGCCTGGTCCCAGGTGGGGGCGGCGTCGCCCAGCAGGGACTTGAGCGAGCAGACCCCCTTGTCGGTGATGCCGCAGGGGGTGATCCAGCGGAAGTGGGCCAGGTCCGGGGCGACGTTGAAGGCGATGCCGTGGGTGGTGATCCAGCGGTTGCAGGTGCAGGCCCAGCGCGCCCAGCTTCTCCAGGCCCCGCGGGGTCTCCACCCAGACGCCGGGGAAGCCCTGCAGGCGCTGGGCGGCCACGCCGAAATCGGCCGCGGTGCGGATCATGGCCTCCTCCAGGCCGCGCACCAGGCGCCCCACGTCCTCCCGGCCGCCCTTCAGGTTGCAGATGGGGTAGACGACGATCTGGCCGGGGCCGTGGTAGGTGACCTGGCCGCCCCGGTCGGTCTCGAAGACCTCCACCCCGCGCTCCTCGCAGGAACGGGTCGGCGACGTGGATGTCCTGGCGGCTGGCGTTGCGGCCCAGGGTGAACACCGGGTTGTGCTCCAGCACCAGGATCTGGTCGGGGCTGGTCGCCCGGGGCGACGTAGGCGGCCATGGCCTGCTGCATGCGCAGCCCGGCGGCGTAGAGCACATGGCCCAGGCGCCGGATCTGGGCGGGTCGGGGGAGGCTGAAGCCGGTTTCGGCCATGATGTCCAAGCCTACCATTCAAAAGGCCAGTTCATCGTCGGCCAGGGCCTTTTCGGTCTGGGCCTGGCGGAACGCCTCGCAGCCGCGCGCGCAGCCGCGGGTCCGCCAGGGCCAGGATGGCGGCGGCCAGGAGGGCGGCGTTCACCGCGCCGGCCTTGCCGATGGCCAGGGTGCCCACGGGGATGCCGGCGGGCATCTGCACCGTGGCCAGGAGGGAATCCATGCCGTCCAGGGCCCAGCCGCTTCATGGGCACGCCCAGCACCGGAAGCAGGGTCTGGCCGGCGCAGACCCCGGCCAGGTGGGCGGCCCCGCCGGCGGCGGCGATGATCACCTTGAGCCCGCGCGCCTCGGCGCTCTCGCAGTAGGCCAGCACCTTGTCCGGGGTCCGGTGGGCCGAGGCCACGTGGGCCTCGAAGGGGATCTGCAGGGCCTGCAGGGTGCGGGCGGTCTCCTGCATGGTGGCCCAGTCGGACTTGGAGCCCATGAGGATGCCGACTGAGGGTGGTGCGCATGGGCTGCTCCATGAATCGACATCCGGTGCCCCATCATGGACGCGGCGTGCGAAGATACCTGCCATGGCCACGCCCCCTCCGCCCGCCCGCGGACCCGCTGCGGATCGTGGTGGCGGGGGGCGGGGCGGCCGGGCATGCTCGCGGCCTGGCGGGCGGCCACGCTGGGCCACGCGGTCACCCTGCTGGAGGCCAACGCCGCGCCTGGGCATGAAGATCCTGCATCAGCGGCGGCGGCAAGTGCAACATCACCCACGCCGGCACCGTGGCCGGAGCTGCTGCGGCCGTTCCCCCGGCCCAGGCGCGCTTCCTGCGTCCCGGGCTGCACGCCTTCAGCAACGACGGAGGTGCTGGACCTGCTGGCCGGGAAGGGGTGGCCACCCTGGCCCGGGACAACGGGCGGGTCTTCCCGCTGGACCGGCCCGGGCTCCGCCGCGCTGGTGACCGCGGCCTTCGAGGCGCTGGTGCGGCGCTCCGGGGTGAGGGTGCGCCTGGGCGCGCGGGTGGCCGGCCCTGGAGGGCGGCGCGGCCCCGGCTGGAGGCCCTGGTGCTGGCCGACGGCGAACGGCTGGAGGCGGACCGGTTCATCCTGGCCACCGGCGGCGCCAGCTACCCGCGCACCGGCACCCGCGGCGAAGGCCTGGGCTGGCTGGAGGCGCTGGGGGTGCCGGTGGCGCCCTGGTTCCCGGCCCTGGCCCCCATCCCGCTCGGCAACGCGCGCGGCCCGCCTGGGAGGGGGTGGCCCTGCGCGACGGGGTGCTGGGGCTGAGGGCCGGGCCGGGAGGGCAGGCTGCTGGCCGCCCATGCCGGGGACATCCTGTTCACCCGCGCGGGCGTCTCCGGCCCGGCGGCGCTGGAACTGAGCCGGAGCGGTCGAGGCGGCCCGGCGGGCCGGCGCGGCCTGGCTCAGCTACGCCCTGGGCGCCGAGGGCGAGGCCGGGCTGGAGGCCGAACTGCTGCGCCGAGCAGGCCGGCAACCCGCACCTGGCGGCGCGCACCTGGCTGCAGCGCTGGCTGCCCGAGCGGCTGTGCGGGCCGGCCCTGGGCCTGGCGGGCCTGCCCGAGGACCAGCGCCTGAAGGACCTGCCCCGGGCCGGGCGCAAGGCGCTGCTGGCCCTGGTCCGCGCCTTCCCGCTGGGCGAACCGGGGGCGGTGGACCTGGAGCGGGGCGAGGTGTGCGCCGGCGGGGTGCGCCTGGAGGCGGTGGATCCCGCGACCATGGCGCTGAAGGGCTGGGACAACCTGCGGGTCTGCGGGGAACTGCTGGACGTCGACGGGCCGGTGGGAGGCTACAACCTGCAGGCGGCCTTCAGCACCGGGTATGCGGCGGGATCCTAGTCTAAGTTTATTTGTAACCGTTCAGTTACCCCGCTTTCCTTATGGTGTATTGAACCAAGAGCGCTTACTGCCTTTCTCGGCGATCCTCGGCATCTTCGGCGCCTCGGCGATAAGCTTTTTCAGACCCCTTACTGCGCATCTACGATTCGCGCCGCGTGGGTTAAGAAACTGCCTATCGCCGAGGCGCCGAAGGAACCGAGGATCGCCGAAAAAAACAACCCATTCCAAGCCAAGACTTATCAGCACGGAGACCCCCTGAACGGTTACGTTTATTTTAATAACGGTTACATTGCAACCCCTGTCGATTGCTTCAATTCTTGGTTCTTGCTGCCGAGGATCCCATTGCAGCAGCAAGTTCAGTCAAAAGAAATTCAACGCTGAGGGAGCAGAGGCGCTGAGGGCACAGAGCCAACCTTTATCACTCAAGTTCCGAGCTGTCGCCGCATGGGTCCCCAGCCCCGCCTGCGGCGGGGTTCCGGGGCGTAGCCCAGGAAGTTTTGGCGAGGGGGGCCGCAGCAAACACGCGAGCACGTTTCATGCGGCCCCCCTCGCCAAAACCATGGGGGCCCATGCTCTCCGGGTGATGGTTGGTGCGGCTCGGCGCCCTCAGCGCCTCTGCTTCCTCAGCGTTAAAATTAGTTTAGATCGATTTACCGATTCGTCTCGTTCTGCTGGAAAAAGCAGTCATCAATCATTGAGTGGGTCGAGATGGATCCGTCATGACGCCCGCCCCGCCATCCAGCAACCATTGCAGAGCCTGCTCCGTTTACGGACGCTTTTACCCCGTACGGGCGCTTCGTCTGGCGAAAATCCAGCGGTGTTAGAAATCCATCATCAGGGCCAAGCTGAACGTCGGCGACTTGCAGTAGGTGCCCTCAACGGCCAGGCTGCGGAAGGTGCTCTGGGTGAAACGCAGCTCGCTGGCCAGGTGGGGGGCGAAGCGCCAGCCCACGCCCGCGTCGTACTGGAGGGCGTCGGCGCGCTGGCTGGCGGGCCATGCCGGCAAGGGGGGGCCGACGCCGCCGGCGGCCTGCTGGGCGCTGTCCAGGGTCAGCCAGGCCCAGCCCAGTCCCAGCAGGAAGTAGGCCCCCTCGGTGGGCCGGCCGAAGAAGTAGTAGCCGTAGTCGAGCGAAACGGCCAGCACCCGGGCCTTGGCGTCCTGGGCATAGAGCATGTCATTCTCACCGCTGTCGATCAGGTTCACCTGGCCGTTGGGGAAGAAGGTCGCGTCTCCCCTCGCGCAGAGGGTGTTGCCGTCGCCCAGGTCGAACAGCGCGTGCCCGCCCGCGGAGGCGCCCGTCCGGCCCCGGAGCCATTTGCCGCCGCCCAGGTCGCCCTTCGGCTGGCTCAAGGCGATCTGGCCGCCGAACAGGTCGTCGTGCGCCATGGCCGGCGCGGCGAGCAGCAAGGTGCCCGCCAGGACCGTGATGAACGCGTTCCGCATGCGTCTCCCCGCCTGCGCCGGTCAGGCCCGGTTGTTCTTGAACTGGGCGATGATGTCGTCCACGGACTGCTTCCTGCCGTCCGCCTCCAGGGTGGTCTCGAAGATGTGCTCCTGGGTGGCGATGACGCGCTTCTCGAAGACCTCCTCGCCGCCGTCGGCCCTGGCCTCGGCGCTCTCGCCGTCGTTGATGTGGAAGATGTCCAGCAGGCGGTTGAGGCCCTCCTTGAACTGCTTGAGCAGGAGCACCACCTTCTCCACCTTCTGCCGGGTGATGTCCTGGAACTGGAGGGTGTTGAGGATCTCGAAGGCTTCGTCCGACACGGCGTGCAGCGGGGCCAGGCAGGGGTCCAGGTCCGCCGGCGGCGGGCGGCGGGGTCAGCTGGTGGGCGAAGAGGAACTCCAGGATCTCCTGGGCCAGCTGGATGGGTTCGGCGCCCTCGCCGGCGCGGGCGAGGAAGCCGTCCATCTGGGCATGGAAGGCGGCCTGGGCCTCCTGGCTGGCCTGCATGGCCTTGGCGGCGGCCTTCACCGCGGCGCTGGCCTGGTCGCTGGCGGCCATGAGGGTGTCCAGCCGGTTCATGACGGTCTGGGTGGCCGCTTCGGTGTCGGCGGTGATGGCGTCCAGCTGGGCCGCCAGCTCCGGCACCTGGGTGCTCTGGTGCTTCACCGAGGTGTCCAGCTGCTGGAGGTTCATCAGGGTGGCGTTGATGCTGGTCACCAGGGCCCCCAGCTCGCCCTTGGCCTGGATGTCGATCTGCTGGAAGACCCGGCCGTTGGCCATGTCGTCCGCGGCCTGGGCCAGGCGCGAGAGGCTCTGCTGGCGAGCCGTGCGTGCAGTTCGCCGCGGATCAGCTCGATCAGCTCCTTCAGGGTGTCCAGGCGGCCGTCCAGGGCTTCGCTGCGCTCCCTGAATTCCTTGAGCAGGGTTTCGGGCTGGAGTTCTTCCTGCTGTCCGGATTCCATCGTGGAAACGGATTCCTCGGGTTCCATGGGGTTCCCCCAATGAGGTGGTCAGTGGTCAGAGTGCGGGGCGGATGCCTACGAAGATTCCTTCGGGCAATTCCCACGATTGCATAAGTTCCCTTGGAATACCAATCGTCTGATCGCCCATGCCCTTGACGAACTGCACCGGGGCCAGGGCGGAGCCCCGCGGCCAGACGATGCGCACGCGGCCGATGGGGGCGGCGCCGTAGGGGCCCATGGCCAGCCAGTGGGCCTCGTGGGCCTTGGCCACCTTCACCTGCTCGGCCTTCCGGAACAAGCCGGTCTTGGCGGCGGCCACCGCCAGACGTTCACGGTGGGCTTGAGCAGGCTCAGCCGGCCCGCCGCCTGGAGGGTGGCGCACACCTGCAGCACGCTCACGTCGCCCAGCCCGGAGTCGATGATGATCTTCGGAGAAGGTGCGGTAGCCGTCCAGGAAGGCCAGCGCCGGCCGGTCCTCGGCGAAGATCCGCAGGTCCCGGGTGAGCGTGGGGCTCCTTGAGGGTGGGCCAGGGCACCAGGTTCAGGTCGGGGAAGATGCCCGAGAGGTGCTTGCGGGAATCGGTGGTGCGGGCCGCCTCCATGAGCAGGTCGGGCACGGAGCGCTTGATGGTGGCGGGCGCCTTGACCTGGGTGGTGACGAACTCGAAGCCGCCCTGGTCCCACTCCAGGATGTCGAAGGCGGCGGATTCGCCCTGGGCCTTGGCGGTCTCGGCGTGCACCACCTCGCCGTTCTGGACGTACAGCACGCCGTTCTGCTTGCCCCGGGTGACCAGCAGCTCGCCGGTCTTGCGGTTCGCGTGGAGCAGCTGCAGCACGTCCACCAGGGAGATGCTCTGCAGCTTGCCGCGCAGGGTCGACATCAGCGCTCCCTCACGCGAGTCCTTCGCGGGTGAGCCGCGAGCATCTCCCGCACCGCCCGCTCCATGCCCACCAGGACCGCCCGGCCGACGATGCTGTGGCCGATGTTGAGCTCCTCGATCTCCGGGATGGCGGCGACGGGGCCCACGTTCTGCAGGGTGAGGCCGTGCCCGGCCAGGACCTTCAGGCCCAGCCTGGAGCCGAGCCGGGCCGCCTCGCGCAGCCGGCCCAGCTCGGCCGCCGGGATCGGCCCCGGGGGCGAGGTCGGCGTAGATGCCGGTGTTGAACTCCACCGCGTCGGCCTCCAGCTTGGCGGCCATCTTCAGCTGGTCGGGCTGGGGGTCCACGAACAGGCTCACCCGGATCTGCGAGGCGTGCAGCTCGCGGATGGTCTGGCGCAGGTGGGCGTGCAGGAACAGCACGTCCAGGCCGCCCTGGGTGGTGGGCTCCTCCCGGGTCTCCGGCACCAGGGTCACCCAGGCGGGCTTGACCGGGACCACCGCCTCCAGGCCGTCGGCGGTGGCGGCGCACTCGATGTTCAGGGGGATGGCCAGGACTTCCTTGAGCAGGCGCGCGTCCCGCTCCTGGATGTGCCGGCGGTCGGCGCGCAGGTGGATGGTGATGCCGTGGGCCCCGGCGCTCTGGGCCAGGAGGGCGGCGGCCACGGGCTCGGGTTCATGGGTGCCCCGGGCCTGCCGGAGGGTTGCCACATGGTCGATGTTCACGCCGAGGCGAGCTGGCACGGGTGACTCCTGGAGCAGGAATACAGGGATGCTCTCAGACAGTCTAGCAGCTAATGCTCAGGGCAAGATCCGCCCGGGCGGCGAGTTCCGAGGTGCTCCAGGGCCTGGTCCATGAGGCCGGTCTCCCTGGCCTCCACCATGAGCCGCAGCTTGGGCTCGGTGCCGGACCACCGGATCACCATGCGCAGGGCCGCCCCGTGGCCGGCCTCCAGGCTGCGGATGGCGGCCGACAGGCGCGGGCAGTCCTCCACCGGGCGGCGGTCGCCGGCCAGGATGTTCACCAGGCGCAGGGGCCAGGGCTGGAACCGCCAGTACCAGCGCTCGCGGCGGGCCGCGCCGCAGCAGGGCGCGCCAGGGCGGCCAGGGCGGTGGCCATGCCGTCGCCGGAGGGGCCCACGTGCTTCTGCACGAGGTGCCCGGAGGCTTCGGCGGCCAGGTCCCAGCCGCGCCGGCCCAGTTCGCGCAGCATGTGCTTGTCGCCCACCGGGGTGCGCACGAAGGGGATGCCCAGGGCGCCCAGCGCCTCCTCCAGGCCGCCGTTGCTCATGACCGTGCCCACCACGCCCGGCAGGGGCCGGCCGGTCGCGGTGCAGGTCCTGGGCCAGCAGCCAGAGCAGCTGGTCGCCGTCCACCAGGTCGCCGTCGCCGTCCACCATGAGGCAGCGGTCGCCGTCGCCGTCGAAGGCGACGCCCAGGCTGGCGCCCACGCTCCCTGACCTTGGCGGCCAGCCGCGTCCAGGTGGGTGGAGCCGACGCCGACGTTGATCCGCGCGCCGTCGGCCGGCACGCCCAGCCAGTGGACCCCCGCGCCCCGGAACAGCAGGGGGGCCCAGGGGGCGGTGGCGCCGTGGGCGCAGTCCACCACGAGGCTGAGCCCGGCGGGCAGGTCCAGGCCGCCCAGGTGGCCGGATGTAGGCCGTCGCTGACGTCGCTCCTGGACGGCCAGCGCGCCGGGCGCGGCCGGGCGCGGCGGGCAGGGTCTCGAACACCGCCTCCACGGCGGCCTCGTCCTCTTCGGAGAGCTTTTCGCCCTTGCCGTCGAAGCCCTTGATGCCGTTGTCCTCGGGCGGGTTGTGGCTGGCGCTGATGCATCAGGCCCCAGGCCCCGGGCCGGGTCGCGGCGGCGTAGGCCACGGCCGGGGTGGGCACCAGGCCCAGCACGCAGAGCCGCAGCCGGCCGCTCCAGGCCGGCCACGAAGGCCTCGGCCAGGGGTTCGGAGCTGAGCCGGGGATCCCAGCCGATGACCAGTTCCTCGATGCCCCTGGCGCCGGGCCACCTGGGCCCAGGCCTGGCCCCAGCGGCCGGCCTCTTCCAGGGTCAGGGGCGAGGCGTAGGCGCGCCCGCGAATTCCGTCGGTGCCGAAATACTTCAGGTCCATGGGCGATCCTTCTGAGGTGGCGGATTGTCCCATTATCCAACACTATTCGCCGAAGGGCTCCAGGGAATGGGTCCGGAACACCCGGTAGCCCATGGCCATGGCCTCCCGGTGGGCCTGGCGCGGTCAGGCGGTCGCGCTGGTCCGGCGGGCAGCGCGGGGGTGCCGGCCCGCCAGGCCAGGAAGCGCTTGCGCGAGATCCCGATGCAGAACCGCTCCACCGGCCAGTCCAGGGCTTCGGGCAGGCGGGGCAGGGCCTCCCAGAGGGCCAGGTCGCCGGCGAAGGGGTGCCGAAGCCGAAGCCGGGGTCCAGCAGGATCCGCTCCGGGTGCGATGCCGGCGCCGAGGAGCCGGTCGCGCACGGCGGCCAGTTCCCCGATGGCCGCCGCCGGCTGGCCCGGGGCGCGGCCGGTCGTAGGGCGGGCATGACGAGGGCGCCGCCGGCCATGCGGCTGCGCATGGCGATGAGGCCGCAGTCGCGACTCGCGGGCGATCCGCAGCATTTCCGGATCCAGGAAGCCGGTGACGTCGTTGATGGCCGCGGCGCCGGCCCGGAGGCCACGGGCGGCCACCTCGGGCCGGCGGGTGTCCAGGCTCAGGGGGACGGGCGGCAGGTGCGGCGCGCAGGGCGGCCAGCACCGGCTCCATGCCGCGCCCATTCGGTCTCCGGGGAGACCGGAGCCGGCGCCGGGGCGGGTGCTCTCCGCCCCCAGGTCCAGGACCGCCGCGCCCCGGTCCACCAGGCGCCGGGCCTGGGCCAGGGCCGCTTCCGGCTCCAGGAAGCGGCCGCCGTCGCTCATGGAATCCGGGGTCACGTTGAGGATCCCCAGGAACAGCGGCGTCCGCAGGCCGATCGGGCCCGAGTCCGGTCCGCCACATGGCGGGCGGCCGGGGCTCAGGCGGGGCTGAGGGCGGGGTTGAGCCCGGCGGAATCGGGCGGGGTGTCCACGGGCTTGGCGGGGGCCTCGGCGGCGGCGGGCTTGGGCGGCAGCATCTGGCCCTTCATGAGCAGCATCACGTCGTTGGCGTCCAGGGTCTCGCGCACCAGCAGGGCCTCGGCCAGGCCGGCCAGGATCTCCCGCTTCTCGCTGGATGATGGTCTTGGCCCGCTGGTAGTTGCGCATGACGATGGCGTGCACCTCGGCGTCGATGACCCGGGCGGTGTCGTCGGAGAAGTCCCGGCGCTGGCTGAAGTCCTTGCCCAGGAAGATCTCGTGCTCGCCCTGGCCGAAGCTGAGGGGGCCCGAGCTTCTCGCTCATGCCGTAGTCGCAGACCATGCGCCGGGCGATGGAGGTGGCCCGCTCGATGTCGTTGGCGGCGCCGGTGGAGAGCCGGTCGAAGAAGGTCTCCTCGGCCACGCGGCCGCCCATGAGGATGGCGATCTCGCCTTCCATGTGCTCGCGGGTGGCGGAGTAGCGGTCCCGCTCGGGCAGCTGCCAGGTGACGCCCAGGGCCCGGCCGCGGGGGATGATGGTGACCTTGTGCACCGGGTCGGCCCCGGGGATGGTGGCGGCCACCACGGCGTGGCCCGGCCTCGTGGTAGGCGGTGTCGCGCTTGTCCTCGTCGCTCATGACCATGCTCTTGCGCTCGGTGCCCATGAAGACCTTGTCCTTGGCCTGCTCGAAGTCGATCATCTCGACCCACTTCTTGCTGGTGCGGGCGGCGTACAGGGCGGCCTCGTTGCAGAGGTTGGCCAGGTCGGCGCCGGCGAAGCCGGGGGTGCCGCGGGCGATCACCTCCAGGTCCACGTCGGGCGAGAGGGGGATCTTGTCGGCGGTGTGCACCTTGAGGATCTCGAACCGGCCCTTGCAGGTCGGGGCGGTCCACCACCACGCGGCGGTCGAAGCGGCCGGGGCGCAGCAGGGCGGGGTCCAGCACGTCGGGGCGGTTGGTGGCGGCGATCAGGATGACCCCCTCGTTGCCTTCGAACCCGTCCATCTCCACCAGCAGCTGGTTGAGGGTCTGCTCGCGCTCGTCGTGGCCGCCGCCCAGGCCCGGCGCCGCGGTGCCGGCCCACGGCGTCGATCTCGTCGATGAAGATGATGCAGGGGGCGTTCTTCTTGCCCTGCTCGAACAGGTCGCGCACCCGCGAGGCGCCCACGCCGACGAACATCTCGACGAAGTCGGAGCCCGAGATGGAGAAGAACTGCACCTTGGCCTCGCCGGAGATGGCCCGGGCCAGGAGGGTCTTGCCGGTGCCCGGAGGGCCCATGAGCAGGACGCCCTTGGGGATCTTGCCGCCCAGCTTGACGAACTTGGCGGGGTCCTTGAGGAACTCGACGATCTCCTGCAGCTCCTCCTTGGCCTCGTCGCAGCCGGCGACGTCGGCGAAGGTCACCCGGCGGGCCGAGGTGTTCAGCCCGCGGGCCCGGGCCTTGCCGAAGCTGAGGGCCTTGTTGCCGCCCATCTGGGCCTGGCGCATGAACACGAACCAGAGCACCACGAAGACCAGCAGCGGGCCCCAGAAGACGAGCATGTACATGAAGTTGTTCTCGCTGGGCTTGGCCGCCCGGAATTCGTCCAGCTGGCCTTCCTGCTTCCAGCTGAGGATCGACTTGCCCAGGTCCTGCATGGGCGGGGCCACCGTCTTGAAGCGGTCGATCTGCTCGCCCTTGGGTCCCTTGATGGCGGTCTTGTAGGTTCCCTCCACGTCCTGGCCGGTCAGGGTCACGCTGCGGTACTTGCCCTCGACGCCTTCGGTGTAGAAAGTGGAGAACGGGATCTCGTTGACTTTGGAGTTCTGGGGTATCTGCTTGAGCGCCAATAGGACCAGCACGATGATCCCGATCCAGACCAGCGCGCTCTTCATCATCGAATTCAAGTTGCCTCCAGGGGGGATGTCCCCTTTCCATTCCATTCCAGTCTAACCAGTTCGGGCGATCGGGTTCCTGACTTTGGATGGTCGGGCTGAGTCATGGGCCAAGCTCCCGGATCAAAGACCATGGCAATAGTAGACCCTCGCCGGACCGCGCGCCATGTCCCGGCCCGCCGGTTTTTTCGCAGGAGGGGCGCAGGCGCCACCCGCCCCATGCCTTTTCCTTCCCGGGCCTGTGCCGCAGGTGGGGCAGCATCCAGGCCGCGAGGTCCGCGCAGCAGGTCCGGCTCCCGGGGCCAGCCGCAGGCTCCCTGGCGGCGGCCTCCAGGGCCCAGCGCAGCTCGGGTTCGGTCCAGGTCCGCCCAGGAGCAGGGCCGGGCCCGATCCCGTCCGGGGCCAGGTCCCAGCGGGCGCCGCGCCAGGATGCCACCTGCCGGTCCCGGAAGGCGGCCAGTTCGGCCACCTGGAGGTGGGTCTCCCAGAGGTGCGCGTCCAGGGCCGGAGCCTCGGCGCGCATGGGTTCCAGCAGCTGGCGCCAGCGGTTGCGCGGGGTGAACGGCTCCAGGTTGGAGGCGTCCTCCATCCAGGGGAGGCGTTTCTGCGCGCAGGTAGGCCCTCAGCTCGGCGCGCCGGGTCCGGACCAGGGGCGACCAGCGCAGGCCCTGGACCGGGCGGCAGGGGGGTGAGGCAGCCGGCGCCGCCGCCCCGGGCCAGGCGCACCAGGACGGTCTCGGTGTGGTCGTCCAGGGTGTGCCCGGTGGCCACCGCCGCGGCCCCCTCCGCTTCGGCCATGGCGCGCAGCCAGGCCCAGCGCAGCTCCCGGGCCGCGGTCTCGAGGCCCAGGCCGGCGGTCTCGGCGTGGGCGCGCACGTCCAGTCCGGCTTCCACCAGGTCCAGGTCGGCCGACCGGCAGAGGCGGCGCACCAGCTCGGCCTCCCCTTCCGCTTCCGGGCGCAGCCCGTGCTGGGCGTGGGCCACCACCAGTTCCAGGCCCAGGCTGCGGCGCACCGCCCAGAGGAAGGCCAGCAGCGCCACCGAGTCGCCGCCGCCGGAGCAGGCCACCAGGACCTTGGCGGAGCGCACCCCGTCGCCTCGGGCCGTCGGCCAGCCAGGTGGCCTCGAACCGGTTCACTGCAGCCTGCCGAGCAGGGCGAGCAGGGCGGGCGGCACCGGCCGCTCGGTCCACAGCGCCTCGGCCCACGGCGCCAGGATCAGCGAACCCCAGTGCATGGCCCGCCCCTCCACCCCGCGCCGGAAGGCCGGGTCGGAGATGCGGGTGGGGGGCTGGGACGGGTCGGCCGTGAACTGGCTGCCGAAGGCGTCGAAGGCGGCCATGCGCTGGTCCCAGACCGCGGACACGTCCACCACCAGGTCGGGCGCGCCGGGGGTCTCGCCGCCCACCCAGGCCACCGCCGCGGGCCGCCAGGGCTCGCCCGGGCAGGGGTAGTTCCTGAGGCCCGAATAGTAGGCCGCGTCCTTGCCCAGGCGGAACGCGCGCCGGTGGTCGGGGTGGCGGTCCTCCGGGGCGGGCAGGATCAGCACGTCCGGCCGGAGCGCGCGGATCTGGGCCATCAGTTTCAGGCGGTTGGCCTCGCCTTCGTCGAAGCGGGCGTCGGGCAGGTCCAGGATGATCCGCCCCGCGCCCAGGATGGCCGCCGAAGCCGCGGCCTCGGCCCGGCGGGTCTCCGGCGGTGCCGCGGGTGCCCATGTCGCCGGAGGTGAGGTCCAGGATGGCGCAGCGCAGGCCGTTGCGCGCCGCCAGGGCGAGGATGCCGCCCACGTGCACCTCGGCGTCGTCCGGATGGGCGCCGATGACCAGCAGATCGAGCTTTTCGTTCATGGTTGCTCCAGCAGCGCCAGCGTGGCGCCATCGTCCAGGGCGGCCCGCATCCGGTCCAGGAGCGCCTCGTCGCGCAGCCAGAAGAGGCCCGGGACCACCCGCTCCTGGGGCCGGCCCAGGGGGAACAGCGCCTGGCGCAGGCGCTCGGGGTCGCGGCCCAGGGCCCGGGCGGCCAGGTCGCGCCGCAGGCGGCGGTCGAGCTTCTGCAGGCGCTGGCCGGTCCGCTCCAGTTCGCGCAGGAAGCGCCCGGCCAGGGCCGGGCTCCAGCCGGGGCCGGGGGCCAGGCCCCGGAGTGCGGCGCTGGGCAGCGTTGGGGGAGCGCCGCCGAAGGCCTCCCAGCGGCCATCGCGCAGGGCATCCAGCTGGCCTGCGGCCAGGCCGGGCCCCGGGCGGCAGGACATAGACCGAGGGCCGGGCGACGATGCGCGGCGGCTCCAGCCCGACCCGCTCCCAGAGCGGTTCGGTCAGGCGCCAGTAGGCCCGTTCCGCCGGGCCCAGCACCGCCGCGCTCAGGCCGGGCAGCAGCAGGGACTGCATCAGCGGGCGCAGGGCGGCGCCCGGGCTCAGCCAGCAGCCCGCGGGGCAGGGCCGGCCCGGCTCCAGCCGCTGCCGGCGCCCGGTGCGGGGATCCAGGGCGAACCAGGCGGCCTGCTCCCGGGGGTCCAGGGGCGATGCCGGTCCCGGACCGCTCCAGGCGCTCGGCCTGGAGGATCAGCCCGCGCTCCAGGTCCAGGGCGCGCCAGCGCTCCAGTTCGCCCTGGATCGGCGCGCGCACGGCCGGGTCGGTGGGCGAGAAGGGCTGGATGCCGCGCCGCCACAGCGGCGCGCCCAGGGCCAGGGCGTGGCCGCGCAGGGTCGGGGCCGAGGGCTCGGGCAGCGGGCCCCACAGGGCCTCGGCCTCGCGCTGCTGGACCGCGGTCCAGGGCAGCCAGCCGGCGGCGGTCTGGTCGGGCGCTTCGAAGCGGAACCGGTGGCGCACCAGGCGCTCGCCCTGGAACCCCACGGTGGCGGCCACCTCCAGCCGGTCGTGGTCCTCGTCGGCCAGCCAGTACACGGCCCGCCCGCCCAGGCGTTCCGCCTCGGCCAGGGCCGCCACGGCCTTCACCACGGACAGCGCCGGGGTCCATCCCGCGCCGATCTGTTGACCGGTTGCCACCAGGGGACAGGGCGAAGATGTCATGCGTCCAGCCTATCTATAATGGGTCCATGAAGTCACCTGCATTCCCCATCGCCCCCTGGCTGCCTCCGGAGCGTCCGGACCTGGCGCGCCTGGCCATGGACGCCGCGGACGCCGCGGGCCTGGGGGAACTGCGCGCATGGCCGGAACGGCGCAAGGGCGGGATCGGCTTCGGCGCCCTGCCGCCGTTCCTGCCCTGGCGGGGCGAGGCGGGCGGCGGGCAGCACCTGGTGCTCCTGCAGCCCCGGGAGGTGGGGGCGCTGGTGCCGGGGGCGCGCAGCGCGCCGCTGCCGGAAGGCTGGCTGGCGGAGCTGGATCTGGCCAGCCTGGCGCGCCCCTTGGCGGGTCATCCGGATTTCCCGGGCGGGGCCTCGGTGCAGGTGGTCCGGCTGCCCGGGCCGGGGCGCGCGGAGGTGCGCACCTGGGGCGAGCCGGGGGAGGCGGTGGTGCGGGCGGTGCTGGAGCGGCTCACCGGGGTGGAGACCTGGAAGGTCGTTAAAATAACCTAATAAATTAGAAAATGATCGTTAAGTAACCAATTACCCGTGGAAATAATATATGGGTCGCTATCAGTTGCTGACTAAAATGTTTGCATAAATATCACAGTTTATCGACTTGGCGAATTGAAGAAAAAGACCAGACACAGAGTGCACCGAGGATCAGAGTCCACAGAGCTGCACCACCAGTAACCGTTCAGGGGGTCTCCGTGCTGATAGGTCTTGGCTTGGAATGGATTGTTTTTTCGGCGATCCTCGGCATCTTCGGCGCCTCGGCGATAGGCAGTTTCTTAACTCATGCGGCGCGAATAGTAGATGCGCAGTAAGGGGTCTGAAAAAGCTTATCGCCGAGGCGCCGAAGATGCCGAGGATCGCCGAAAAAGGCAGTAAGCGCTCTTAGTTCAATACGCCATAAGGAGAGCGGGGTAACTGAACGGTTACCACCACCCTTGTGTGCGGCAAGCATGGCCCTCCAGGGTTCGGAAGGCAGGCCCCCCCAAATGCACATGGCATTCCGGTAGCGCGTGGGTCCAGCGGAAACCCCATGTGCATTTGGGGGGGCCTGCCTTCCGAACTCCCTGGGCAAAGCCCAGGGACCCCGCCTTCGGCGGGGCCTTGAGGGCCATGCGGCGAGTGGGTCGGAGCCTCTTGCCATCTGACTATTCAGTTCTCGGTGAACTCTGCTCCTCGGCGAACTCTGCGTTAAAGTGCTTTTCTTGGGTTAACCACAGCATTGACTCTGAAAACGGCATCCATGTTTATTAAAACAACTCAAACAATAGTATTATTCAATAATATCGAACATATTATTTTTTTTTACAGGCACCCTCCAAAATCAGGGAGTGAGAATCTCCAGAGCAGGGAAATAGGTCCGGTACCTTGCCGCATCCCTCGTGAGCAGGCGGTACCCGGCCAGTGCGGCATGGGCGCCGATGAAGAAGTCGGGCAGCGTGGAGGTCCGCTTCCCGCCCCGTCGGCGGTAGGCCAGGAAACATTTTCCCGCCAGGAATGCCGCCTCCCAGGGCAACGCCTCCCGCCTGAACAGGGAGGCGGGCAGGGCCGCCTCGAGTTCCTCCACCTTGGCGTAGCCCACGGACACTTCGGCGAAAATGATCGGGTTGATGACCAGCGTGGCTGTTTCCGCTTCCCTGGCCAGCAAGTCGCCCGAACGCCCGGCCCAGACCGGATCCTGGGTGGCCAGGTCCAGGATGATGTTGGAATCTACCAGGATGGGGTCCATCAGCCGCGGGTCGCGGCCATGATCTGGTCCGTGGTCAGCCTGACGGTGGCGCTGCCCTTGAGACCGCGGAGCAGGAGACTGCCCCGGCTTTCCTTGCCCTGGAACGGGGCCGGCAGGATGCGCACGGAGGTGCCGTCGAATTCGAACACCACTTCCGAATTGGGCAGCAGGCCCGCCTTTTCCCTGATTTCGATCGGGATCGTGACCTGCCCTTTGGATGTGATCCGCACGATGTTCACCTCTTACCGGTAAGAGTAAGACTTGATCCGGATCCCGGCAAGGGGGTGATGGACGCCCTGCGGGAAATTCGAAGATCCCACTTTTTTCCATCCGTGCTATTGTGCTGGCCGATGCTTCTGACCCTTTCTCAGCCACCCATAGGAGCGCCCAGCCGATGAGATTCGAAGGCAAGTGCATGCAATGTTTCCTGCTGGAGGACGGCATCGCCGAACTGCGGCTCGACCTGGCGGAGGACTCCGTCAACAAGTTCAACCGGGCCACCCTGGCCGAACTGGCCGAGGTGGTGGCGCTGCTCCAGGCGCGAGGCCGGGCTGCGCGGGCTGCTGGTGACCAGCGCCAAGGACTGCTTCGTGGTGGGCGCCGACGTCACCGAATTCCTGGAGCTACTTCAAGGTGCCCGAGGAACAGCTGACCGCCTGGCTGCTCGGGGTGGACCGGCTGTTCTGCGCCATCGAGGACTTCGACTTCCCCACCGTCACCGCCATCAACGGCTTCGCCTTCGGCGGCGGGCTGGAGTTCGCCCTCGCCACCAGCTACCGGGTCATGGCCGAAGGCACCCGCATCGGCGTCCCCGAGACCAAGCTCGGCATCTTCCCCGGGCTGGGGCGGCACGGTGCGCCTGTCGCGCCTGGCCGGGCGCCGACAACGCCATCGAGTGGATCGCCGCCGGCGAGCAGTACGGCGCGGACGCCGCGCTGCGGCTGGGCGTCGTGGACGCGGTGGTCGCCCCGGAACAGGTGCGCGCGGCCGCCCTGGACCTGCTGGGCCAGGCCATGGCCGGGCGCCGGGACTGGCGCGCCGCGCAGGCTGGAGAAGGTCTCGCCGCTCAAGCTGAACGCCGCCGAGGCCATGATGGCGTTCGAGTCGGCCAAGGCGTTCGTCGGCCTCGAAGGCGGGCCCCAACTACCCGGCCCCGCTGGCGGCCATCGACGCCATGCAGAAGGGCGCCGGGCTGGGCCGGGACGAGGCGCTGGCGATCGAGGCCGCGGGCTTCGCCAGGATGGCCAGGACCCCGACCGCCTTCAACCTGGTGACCATCTTCCTGGGCGATCGCCAGGTCGCCCGCATCGCCAAGCAAGCGGCCAAGGCCGGCAGCCCGGTGCATGAGGCCGCGGTGCTGGGCGCGGGCATCATGGGCGGCGGCATCGCCTACCAGTCCGCGGTGCAAGGGCACCCCGATCGTCATGAAGGACATCGCAGGAGGAGGCGCTGGCGCTGGGCCTGGCCGAGGCGGACAAGCTGCTGGTGAAGCGGGTCGAGCGGGGCAGGCTGGGCTCCGGCGGCGATGGCGGAGGCGCTCAACCGGATCCGGCCCACCCTGGCCTACGGCGATTTCCGGGCCGTGGACCTGGCGGTGGAGGCGGTGGTGGAGAACGAGCAGGTGAAGCGCGCGGTGCTGGCCGAGGTGGAAGCCCAGGTGCGCCCGGAGGCGATCCTCGCCAGCAACACCTCCACCATCTCCATCACCCGCCTGGCCGAGGCCCTGGCCGCGCCCGGAGAACTTCTGCGGCATGCACTTCTTCAACCCGGTGCACCGGATGCCGCTGGTGGAGGTGATCCGCGGCCGGCTGTCCGGCGAACGCGCCGTGGCCACCGCCGTGGGCTACGCCCTGGCCATGGGCAAGACCCCCATCGTCGTCAACGACTGCCCCGGCTTCCTGATCAACCGGATCCTGTTCCCCTACCTCGCCGGGTTCCAGCGGCTGGTGGCCGACGGCGTGGGCTACCGGCGCATCGACCAGGTGATGGAGCGCTTCGGCTGGCCCATGGGGCCCGCCTACCTGCTGGACGTGGTCGGCATCGACACGGCGCGCCACGCCGGCGCGGTCATGGCCGAAGCCTACCCGGACCGCATGGCCCACGAGGGCCGCACCGCCGTCGAGGCCATGTTCGAGGCGAAACGCTTCGGCCAGAAGAACGGCAAGGGGTTCTACGCCTACGTCCCGGACCGCAAGGGCGTTCCGAAGAAGGAGCCGGACCCCGCGGCCGAGGCCATCGTCCGGGACCTGGCGCCGCGGGAGGGCCCCGAGGTCGCCGACGCCGACATCGTCGACCGGATGATGCTGCCGATGATCATCGAATCCTCACGCTGCCTGGAGGACGGGATCGTCGGCACCCCGGTGGAGCTGGACCTGGGCCTGGTCTACGGCCTGGGCTTCCCGCCGTTCCGCGGCGGCGCCCTGCGCTACGCCGACGCCGTGGGGCTGCGCGCCCTGTGCCAGACGGCGGAGCGCTACCGGTCCCTGGGCCGGCTCTACCAGCCCACCGACCAGATGCTCCGGCTCGCCCAGTCAGGCGCGACCTTCCACAAGGAGAAGTGATGCAAGAGGCCGTCGTCATCGATGCCGTCCGCTCGCCCATGGGCCGGTCCAAGGGCGGCATGTTCCGCCACGTCCGCGCCGAGACCCTGTCCGCGGCCATGATCAACGCACTGCTGGAGCGCAACCCCAAGGTCGACCCGGCCGAGGTGGAGGACGTCATCTGGGGCTGCGTGCAGCAGACCCTGGAGCAGGGCTTCAACATCGCCCGGTTCGCCTCGCTGCTGACCGCCGTCCCGCACACCGCCGGGCGCCCAGACCATCAACCGGCTGTGCGGCTCCTCCATGAGCGCCCTGCACGCGGCGGCCATGGCGATCATGACCGGCAACGGCGAGGTGTTCGTGGTGGGCGGGGTGGAGCACATGGGCCACCTGCCCATGACCCATGGGCTGGACCCCAATCCGGCCCTCAGCAAGCACGTGGCCCGGGCCTCGGGCATGATGGGGCTCACGGCCGAGGCGCTGGCCAAGCTGCACCGCATCGACCGGGCCGCCCAGGACCGGTTCGCCCTGCGCTCCCACCAGCGCGCCTACGCCGCCATGGCCGAGGGCCGGTTCAAGGACGAGATCGTGCCGGTGCAGGGCCACGACGAGAACGGCTTCTCGGCGGTGTTCGACCACGACGAGGTGATCCGCGCCGACGCCAGCCTGGAGGCGCTGGCCGCGCTCAAGCCCGCCTTCGACCCCACGGCGCGGCACCATCACCGCCGGCAACTGCCTCGGCCATCTCCGACGGCGCCTCCGCGCTGCTGGTGATGTCCATGGAGCGGGCCCGGGCCCTGGGCCTGGCCCCCATGGCCCGGATCAAGGCCATGGCCACGATCGGCGTGGATCCCGCCCTCATGGGCTACGGGCCGGTGCCGGCCGTGCACAAGGCCCTGGGCCGGGCCGGCATGGCCATCCAGGACATCGACCAGTGGGAGCTCAACGAGGCCTTCGCCGCCCAGTCCCTGCCGGTGCTGAAGGACCTCGGCCTGCTGGAGCAGCTGGACGCCAAGGTCAACCTCAACGGCGGCGCCATCGCCCTGGGACATCCCCTGGGCTGTTCCGGCGCCCGCATCAGCACCACCCTGCTGCACCAGATGCGCGCCGGCGACCGCCGGACCGGGGTGGCGACCATGTGCATCGGGCTGGGCCAGGGGATCGCCACGGTGTTCGAGCGGGTGTAGCGGGATCGGTCAGGGGAGGCTTTTCAGGAACAGCCGCCCCCGGGAGGTCAGCTCGGATCCATGGCGCCCCACCTCTGACCGCACCAAGCCCAATTCGTTGAGCTGCCCCAGAAGGGTTCGGATCTCCGCTTCCGTGGGCGCCGGGCCCCGGCTTGCCAGTCTCTCCCGGATCCGCCTGCGGCCCGCGCCCTTGGCCGATTCCGCCAGGACCTTGAGGACGGCCCGGGCCCGGTCCAGCCCGCCGTGGGGCACCAGGGCCTCCTGCTCCCGCTCGAAGGAAAGGATCTCCTGGAACAGGTATTTCGGCAGGGAGTCCGCGTCCACCACGTCGCCCCCCAGGAAGGCGATGTAGATGGCCACGTTGTTCAATTCCCGGATGTTGCCCGGCCAGGAGTAGTCCTGGAGCACCGAACGGGCCGGTTCGGTGACGGACAGGCCGAAGCGCTGTTTTTCGCCCAGGAAGTGCTCCAGCAGGGGGAAGATGTCATCCGGCCGCTCCCGCAGGGGCGGCACCTCCAGGGGCAGGGCGTTGAGCCGGTAGTAGAGATCCTCGCGGAAGCGGCCGTCCCGCACCCGTTCGCGAAGGTTGCAGTTGGTGGCCGCGATGACCCGGATGTTCACGTCGATCACCTTGTTCGAGCCCACCCGCACGATCTGGTGCTCCTGCAGCACCCGCAACAGCTTCGCCTGCAGCATCAGCGGCATGTCGCCGATCTCGTCCAGGAACACGGTGCCGTTGTTGGCCTGCTCGAACAGCCCTTCCTTTCCTTCCTTCAGGGCCCCGGTGAAGGAGCCCCCGGTGTAGCCGAACAGCTCGCTCTCCAGCAGCTGCTCGGGCACGGCGGCGCAGTTGACCGCCACGAACGGCTGCCTGCCCCGGGAAGACTCGGTGTGGATGGATTGGGCCATGAGTTCCTTGCCGGTGCCGCTTTCGCCGATGATGAGCACGGTGAAGTCCGACAGGGCCATGCGCCGGGCCAGGTCGATGCACTGGATCATCCGGGGGGAACGGGTGAGCACGTCCTTGAAGCAGTAGCGGGCGATCTGCCCCTTCTCCCGGAGGCTCCGGTTGAGGCTCTGTTCCAGCTGCCGGGTGTAGGTCACTTCGTGGAAGTTGAAGTACCTGGCCGGCGGGCAGGCCCAGGTGCTCGACCTTCTGCCGGCTCACCACCAGGGAGCGGCCCTGGCAATCCACCCGCCATTCGTTGCAGTGCTCCTGTTCCAGCAGGGCCCGGATTTCCGGCGGAAGTTCCGAGATGGACGCCCCCTGGAGGTTCCTGCGCAGGTTCAGCATCTCGCCCAGGGCCCGGTTGTGGACCGCGATCCTGCCCACGGGATTCAGGAGGAGGAGGCCCTCGTGGGTGAGGTTGATCACCGTGTCCAGCTCGTTGTTCCGCATCACCAGTTCCTTGAATTGCAGGTCGATGCCGCGGTCCAGGGTGACGATGGTCTCGGAATAGCGCAGCAATCGCCGCGTCACTTCAGGATCGGCGATGCCCAGGCGGTTGATGATCTCGAGGAAGGTGGAAATGTCGATGCAGCGGTGGCCCACGTTGATGACGGTGCGGATGTGCCCGGGGACGCAGTCCCGCTCGGCCGGGGTGACGGCGACATCGATGTCCGGGTAGTCGTGCCCTTCCCTGAAGGGCACGAACTGGAGGTGGTTGATCTCCAGTTCGTGCATGAGCGCGACCGTCTCCATGGTGGTCACCGGGTGGTCGTTCACCACCAGCACCCGGGTCCCCTCGGGAATGGCGAAGAGACGGTAGAGTTCGCTCTTGCGGAGGGTCCGGTGGACCACCAGGAACCGCCGGAGCTCCGGCATCATCTGGCCGAGATCGGCGATCTGGTCCCTGAGCATGACCAGCACGATGTCCGCATCCAGCACGCCGGCGGGCGTCTGGGTTTCTCCATAGAAATCCTGGATATCCACACATCCGCCCAGGACCTCCTTGAGGTTGCGGCCCAGGAACGAGGCCAGACCTGCGGCGTCCGGTTTGGTCATCAACGTGATGCGTTTCATGCCGACCCTGCGAATGGGTGCCAATTGGGTTGATCAGGTGACCTTATTGGTCCCAATGATACCCACTTCACCTGGGTTTTCCGTCCTGATCGGTTTTACCGGGGCCGAAGGCCAGGGCGACCGGCAGGATTTTTACCATGGATCTCTTCAGGTTTCGCTCCATCCAGAGGGTGGAAGCCGTTGTTTGGGGTTCTCGATAATTTACCAATTGAAATGGCATGATTATCGCTGAGGGGAAAAGTCCCCAGGATCCAGAGCGTATAATCAATTTGTAATCAAAACCAACTCAACGGAGGTGCGCATGATTCAACCCGGATTATTCCGGTTGACTCGATCAGCCGGCTTTGCGAAGTGGTTGACCCTGGCCAGTGCCCTGGTCATGGCCTCGCCCGGGGTGGCGCAACGCGCCCCGGTCGAAGCGAAGAACGGTATCGTGGTCAGTTCCCAGGACCTGGCTTCCCAGGTCGGGGTGGACATCCTGAAGAAGGGCGGCAATGCCGTGGATGCCGCCATCGCCACCGGGCTGGCGCTGGCGGTGGTCTTCCCCCAGGCCGGGAACATCGGCGGCGGCGGATTCATGGTCATCCACACCGCCGCGGGCAAGGACACCGTCATCGACTACCGGGAGCGGGCGCCCAAGGCGGCCACCCGGGACATGTATCTCGATGCCTCCGGGAAGGTCATCGAGGGCGAAGGGTCCTCGGTGCTCGGCTGGAAGGCTGGCGGCGTTCCCGGCACGGTGGCTGGCTTCTACATGGCCTACCAAAAGTACGGCTCCGGCAAGCTGAAGTGGGCCGACCTGGTCGCGCCCGCGGCCGGGCTCGCCACCAACGGCTTCCCCCTGACCCAGGGGCTGATCGCGGCATTCAAGGACGACCAGGCCAACCTGGGCCGCTACCCCGAATCGAAGAAGATCTTCCTCAACGACGGCAAGGGCTTCGAGGTGGGGCAGGTCTGGAGCCAGAAGGACCTGGGCGCCACCCTCGACCGCATCGCCGCGGACCCGCGCGATTTCTATGAGGGCAGGACCGCCCACCTGATCGCCGATGCCATGGCCAGCCATGGCGGCAGCATCGCCCTGGAGGACATGAAGGGCTACAAGCCCACCGAGCGCGAGCCCCTGCGCACCAAGTACCGGGGCTACGACATCACCACCATGCCGCCGCCCAGCTCCGGGGGCATCGTCATTTCCCAGATCCTGAAGATGATCGAGCCCTACGACGTGGGCGCCATGGGGCCCGGCTCGGCGGCCAAGTTCCATCTGTTCGCCGAAGCCCAGAAGCGGGCCTTCCGGGACCGCGCCGAGTACATGGGCGACGCCGACTTCGTCCAGGTCGCCGTCTCCAAGCTGCTCGCTCCGGACTACCTCAAGGAGCGCATGACCGACTTCGACCCGTACAAGGCCACCCAGGCCAGCCTGATCAAGCCGGGGCAGGGCCCCTTCAAGTTCGTGCCGGCGGCCGAATCCCATGAGACCACCCAGTTCAGCGTGGTGGACAAGGCCGGGAACGCGGTCAGCAACACCTACACCATCAACGACTGGTTCGGCTCCCGGGTGACCATCCCCGGCGCCGGCTTCCTGCTGAACAACGAGATGGACGACTTCACCGCCAAGGTCGGGGTGCCGAACCTCTACGGGCTGCTGCAGAGCGAGGCCAACGCCATCGTGCCCGGCAAGCGTCCCCTTTCGTCCATGTCGCCCACCATCGTCTCCAAGGACGGCAAGGTCATCCTGGTCACCGGGTCCCCGGGCGGATCGACCATCATCAACACCGTCCTGGAAATCGTCACCAACGTCATCGACCACAAGATGCCGGTGATGCAGGCGGTGGAATACCCGCGCTTCCACAACCAGTGGATGCCCGACTTCTTCTTCTACGAGCGCTACGGCATGTCCCCCGACACCATGGCCAAGCTCACCGAAATGGGCTACAAGCTCAAGGAGGGCACTCCCTGGGGTTCGCCCTACCAGGGTGACGGCGAGACCATCGGGGTCGACTGGGAGAAGGGCCTCCTTCTGGGGGCCAGCGATCCCCGCAACGCCGACGGCAAGGCCATCGGATTCTGAAAAGACGGGGGCGGCCTCCAACGGATCGGGCGCCCCCTTGCCATCCCGCAAAAAACGTCAGACCCCTTCCGGGGGTCTGACGTTTTTTTACTGGCAGCTTGATTAAAATTTCCCATCTTTTATGTCTCAGGGGCTCCGTCTCCAGCCACCGTCCTCACGCCCAAGTCCGTCAAGTCGCCACCGTCCGAGAAGGAGAATCGCCATGGCAAAAGACATCATCGCCGTCGTCGGAGCGACCGGAGCCCAGGGGGGCGGGCTGGTGCGGGCGGCGCTGGCGGACCCGCACGGCCGCTTCGCGGTGCGGGCCCTCACCCGAAAGCCCGAGGAGGCCAAGGCCGAGGCGCTCCGGAAGCTGGGGGCGGAAGTGGTCGGGGCCGACCTCGACGAGGCCGCCAGCCTGGCCAAGGCCTTCGCGGGGGCCCGGTGCGCCTACTGCGTCACCAATTTCTGGGAGCACTTCTCGCCCGAGCGGGAACTGGCCCAGGCGAAGAACATGGCGCAGGCCGCCCGCAGCGCCGGTCTGCGCCACGTGATCTGGTCCACCCTGGAGGACACCCGCCTCCTGGTGCCCCTCGACGACGACCGGATGCCCACCCTCAAGGAGCACTACAAGGTTCCCCACTTCGACGCCAAGGGCAGCGCCGACGTCCTCTTCCGGCAGGCGGAGGTCCCCACCACCTTCCTGCTCACCTCGTTCTACTGGGAGAACCTGATCCACTTCGGCATGGGGCCGCAGAAGGGCGAGGACGGCAGGCTCGCCTTCGTCCTGCCCATGGCGGAGCGCAAGCTGCCGGGCATCGGCGTCGAGGACATCGGCAAGTGCGCCTACGGGATCTTCAAGCGGGGCGAGGACATGGTCGGCAGGACCGTGGGCGTCGCCGGGGAGCACCTGACTGGCGAGGCCATGGCCGCCTCGCTCTCCGCCGCCCTGGGCCGGGAGATCGCGTACCGCTACGTGCCGCCGGAGATCTACCGGACCTTCGGCTTCCCGGGCGCCGACGACCTGGGCAACATGTTCCAGTACAACCGGGATTTCGCCGAGGCATTCTGCGCCGCCCGGGACCCGGCCTTCGCCCGTTCGGTCAACCCGGAACTGCTGTCCTTCGACCAGTGGCTGGAACTGAACAAATCCAGGATCCCGATGGACTAGGTGCGGCGTCCGTTGTTCCGCCCGGCGTGCCCTGCGGTTGACTTCGGGTTCCGCGCGGGTGCGCCGACCCACCGGTGCGTGAGAGCCTTGCCGCATGCTCGTCGGCTTCGCCTCCTGCGCGTGCGCCAAGGTCTCACGCTGTCCTTCCCCGCCTGGGTTGGGGGTTCCTTCGGTTGGCGGCACGGGGGCGAGGACGCCGCTCCATGGAATGACCAGGGTCCCAGGATGGTTGTTTTTGAATTTTGTTCAATGAAACGCACGCGCCCGCGGTTCATCGCGCGTTCCAGGGACAAGAGACGAATCCGAAAAGCAATGCCCAGGAAGGCCCAGCGTGAACCCTAGGGTCGCCTGGAGGCGGCGCAGCCGCCGAAGCCGACCCTAGGCGTTCACGCGACGGTGGGTCGGCGCGACCGGCGGAATAACGGCCTAGCCCTTCGCCCAGCGCCTGTAGGCTGCCGGGCTCAGGCCCGCCACCTGCTTGAAGTGCCGGTTCAGCGCCGCCTGGTCGCAGAAGCCCACTTCCGCGGCGATCTCGGCGATGGGCCGGGCGGTATCGGCCAGGGCGTCGGCCGCGGCCTGGATGCGCACCTTCATCACGTACTGCACCGGGCTCAACTGGAACACCTTCTTCATGCGCCGCTCGAACTGCCCGCCGGAAAGGCCGGCCAGGGCGGCCAGGTCCTCCAGGCGCAGGCCCTCGGCGAAATGCTGGTGGATGTGCTCCACGGCGGCGGCGAAGGGCGCGTCGATGTGGCCGGCGCGGCTGGGCTCGGGCAGGTCGGTGCTGAGGCAGGCCAGGGCCACCACCCGGCCCGCGCCGTCGCGCAGGGGCAGCTTCTGGGTGAGGCACCAGCCCGGGCGGCGGTCGGGGTAGAGGGTGAGGTCGAGGGAGTCCACCAGAGGCCGTCCGGTGCGCAGCACCCGGGCGTCCTGCTCTGCGTAGCGCCGGGCCATGTCGGGGGGCCAAAGGTCGTGGGCGGTCCTGCCGATGGCCGCCTCGCGCCCGGCAAGGCCGCAGCGCTCCACGCCGCTCAGGCTCATGGCCAGGTAGCGCCCGTCCGGGTCCTTCACGGTGAACACGGCGTCGCGCACCCGGTCGAACAGTTCCTCCACGAAGGCGAGGCTGCCGAGGTGGGGCAGGAGGGCGTCGAGGCCCGACGGTCGGCGCGGTGGCATGCCTGAAATATACTGGGAATTTGTTTCATTTCATCGGCGATCGCGGCGAAAGCGCACAAGACTCAGTCGCATGACGGGTGCCAGGATGGAATCCAGCTGAAAGGGCGTCCCATGCTGCAGCGCCACCGGGTCCAGGTCATCGACAGCCACACCGGCGGAGAGCCCACCCGGGTGGTGCTGGAAGGCGGGCCGGACCTGGGCCGGGGCCCCCTGGACCTGCGGCGCGCACGCCTGGCGGCGGAGCACGACGGCTGGCGCCGGGCGGTGGTCTCGGAACCCCGGGCCTCGGAAGCCGTGGTGGGCGCCCTGCTGGTGCCGCCCCACCGCCCGGGCTGCGATCTGGGCCTGATCTTCTTCAACCACGTGGGGACCCTCGGCATGTGCGGGCACGGCAGCATCGGCGTGGTGGAGACCCTGCGCCACCTGGGCCGGATCGCCCCGGGCCGCCTGCGCATCGACACCCCGGTGGGCGTGGTGGCGGCGGAGCTGCTGGCGGACGGCAGCGTGGTGGTGACCAACGTGGCCTCCCGGCGCACCCGCAGGCAGGTGGAACTGGCGGTGCCGGGCCTGGGGCTGGTGCATGGCGACGTGGCCTGGGGCGGCAACTGGTTCTTCCTGGTGGAGGACCACGGGCTCGAGGTGGTCCCGGGCAACCTCCAGCGCTTGCTGGAGGCCGGCCTGGCCATCCGCGCCGCCCTGGCGCGGGCGGGCGTCACGGGCGACGCCGGCGCCGAGATCGACCACGTGGAGCTCACCGGGCCGGCGCTGGATCCGGCCAACCAGGGCCGGGGCTTCGTGCTCTGCCCGGGCGTGGCGTGGGACCGCAGCCCCTGCGGCACCGGCACCTCGGCCAGGCTGGCCTGCCTGCTGGAGGACGGCGGCCTGGCGGAAGGCCAGGTGTGGCGCCAGGAAAGCCTGATCGGGTCGGTCTTCAGCGGCTGGATGGCGCGGGAGGACGGGATCCTGCTGCCGCACATCCAGGGCCGGGCCCACGTGACCGCCGAAGCCACCCTGATCCTGGGCGCCGACGATCCGTTCGCCTTCGGCATCCCCGCGTGATCCCGGACGCGGTCATCGTCGGCGGCGGGGTGGTGGGGGCCGCCTGCGCCCTGGTCCTGGCCGAGGCCGGCTGCCGGGTGACCCTGCTGGAGGCCGAGGGCCTGGGCGGGGTCGCCACCGCGGCCGCCATGGGGCACCTCGTGGCCCTGGACGGGTCGGGGGAGGAACTGGCGCTGTGCCGCCTGGGCCAGGCGCGCTGGCGCGAATGGGCCCCGCGCCTGGGCCCCGCCCTGGAGCTGGACCCGTGCGGCACCCTGTGGGTGGCCCGGGAGGAGCGGGAGCTGGAAGCGGTGGCGCCCCGCTGCGAGGCCTACCGCGCCTGCGGGATCCCGGCCGGGATGCTGGACGCCCGGGCCGTCCGCGAAGCCGAGCCCTGCCTGGGCCCGGACATCCGGGGCGGCATGCTGGTGCCGGGCGATTCGGTGATCTATCCTCCGGCCGCGGCCCGGCTGGCGGCGCAGGAGGCCCGGCGGCTCGGGGCGGAGATCCGCACCGGGGCCCCGGCCGCGTCCCTGGAGCCGGCCGGCGTGCGCCTGCGCGACGGCAGCCTGGTGCGCGGGGGGCGGGTGGTGCTGGCCGCCGGCAGCGCCTCCCGGGACCTGCTGCCCGGCCTGCCCCTGGTGCGGCGCAAGGGCCACCTGGCCATCACCGCGCGCACCCCGGGCTTCCTGCGCCACCAGCTGGTGGAGCTGGGCTACGTCGGCTCCGCCCACGCCAGCACCGGCGACAGCGTGGCCTTCAACCTGCAGCCGCGGCCCAACGGCCAGCTGCTGCTGGGCTCGTGCCGGCAGTATGGCGACGAGCAGCCGGACCTGCGCCCGGAGATGCTCCGGCGCATGCTCGCGCTGGCCCTGGAATTCGTGCCGGGGCTGGCCCGCGTGCCGGTGCTGCGCGCCTGGACCGGGTTCCGCCCCACGTCCCTGGACCACCGCCCGCTCATCGGCCCCGTGCCCGGGCGCCCTGCGCTCTACCTGGCCTGCGGCCACGAGGGCCTGGGCATCACCACCGCCCCCGCCACCGCCGAACTGATCGCCTGCGCCATCCTGGGCCGGAGCGCGCCGATCGATCCGGCGCCGTACCTGCCGGCCCGCTTCCCGGAGCTGAACGATGCCTAGGATCAAGGTGGACGGCGTGGCCGTGGACCTGCCCGAGGGCGCCCTGGTGGCGGCGGCCCTGGGCTGCCCGCCGGTGGCCGGCCGGAGCCTCTCCGGCGCGCCCAGGGGGCCGCTTTGCGGCATGGGCCAGTGCTTCGAGTGCCAGGTCCGGATCGACGGGCGCGAGGCGCTGGCCTGCCTCACGCGCGCCGTGGAGGGCATGGAGGTGCGCCGTGGCTGAATCCCCGCGCGTCCTGGTGGTGGGCGCCGGGCCCGCGGGGATCGCGGCGGCGCTGGAGGCCGCCGGGGCCGGCTGCGCGGTGACCCTGGTGGACGCCCTGCCGGAGCCCGGCGGCCAGATCTGGCGCGGGCAGTGGCACGGCAAGGCCGGGCTGGCGGCCGGGCGCCTGTTCCGGGCCCTGCGCCAAAGCGCCGTAGAGCTGCGCCTGGGCCGGCGGGTGATCACCGCCCCGGGCCCGGGCCGGCTGGGCCTCTCCGGCCCGGACGGGGTCGAGGTGCCCGCGTACGACCGGCTGGTGCTCGCCACCGGCGCCCGGGAGCGCTTCCTGCCCTTTCCCGGCTGGACCCTGCCCGGGGTGCTGGGCGCCGGCGGCCTGCAGGCCCTGGTGAAGGGCGGCCTGGAGGTGCGCGGCATGCGGGTGGTGGTGGCCGGCAGCGGCCCGCTGCTGCTGGCGGTGGCCGCCCACCTGCGGGCCAGGGGCGCGAGGCTGCTGGCGGTGGCGGAGCAGGCTCCGGCCCGCGCGCTCGCGGCCCTGGCTTCCGGCATGCTGGCGCGGCCCCGGCTCCTGGCCCAGGCGCTGCCGTTCATCGCCCTGCCCCTGCGCACCGGCGCCTGGGTGACCCGGGCGGAGGGCCGGGACCGGCTGGAGCGGGTGCACCTGGGCGGGAGGGTGCTGGAGGCCGATCTCCTGGCCTGCGGCTTCGGCCTGGTGCCCAACCTGGACCTGGCCCAGATGCTGGGTTGCGCCCTGGACGCCGGACTGGTGGCGGTGGACTCCCTGCAGGAGACCTCGGTCGCCGGGGTCTTCGCCGCCGGCGAAGCCACCGGCGTCGGCGGCGCCGACAAGGCCCTGGCCGAAGGCCGGGTGGCGGGCCTCGCCGCGGCGGGGCGCGCGGACGCCGCGCGCCGGCTGGCGCCCGCCGCGGAGCGCGCCCGGGCCTGGGGCCGCGCCCTGGACGCGGCCTACGCCCTGCGCCCCGAACTGCGCCTGCTGGCCGAACCGGGCACGATCCTGTGCCGCTGCGAGGATGTGGCCGTGGGCGGCGTCCAGGGCTTCACGCGCGGGCGCGACGCGCGCCTCCACGCCAGGTGCGGCATGGGCCGCTGCCAGGGCCGCACCTGCGGCCCCGCCGCGGAATTCCTGTACGGCTGGGCCCCCGGCGGGCCGCGCCAGCCGCTGGCGCCCACGCCCTGCGCCGAGCTGGTGCAGGCCCTGGCGCTTCAGCCCTTGGGCGCCGACCAGGACCCCGGGTCGCCCGGGTCCTTCAGGTTCCAGCCGCCGCCCAGGGCCTTGTAGAGCTGCACCATGGTGACCAGCCTGGCCAGTCGCGCCTGGGCCAGGCTGATCTGGGCCGGGAAGAGCTCCTGCTGGGCCTCCAGCACCTCGAAGTAGGTGGCCAGCCCGCTGGAGTAGCGCAGGGTGGCCTGGCGCACCGACTCCTGGTGGGCGGTCACGGTGCGGGCGCGCAGGGCCTCCAGTTCGGCCAGCTTCTGGTAGGCCGTGAGCAGGGTGGCCACTTCCCGGAAGGACCCGGTGACGGTGGCCTCGTAGTGGGTCCTGGCCTGCTCCCACTGGGCCACCGCCGCGGCCTTCTGGTACTGCAGCCGCGAGCCCTGCAGCGGGGCGAAGTTGACCACCGGGCCCGAGGGACCATTCCTTGCCCCGGCCGAACAGCTCGTCGACCTCGTGGGAGTATGCCGCCCAGGAGGCCGGTGAGGCTGAGGGTGGGGAAGTAGTCGGCCTGGGCCACGCCCACCAGGGCGTTGGCGGCGACCAGCTCGCTGCTCCGCCTCGCGCACGTCGGGGCGCCGCTCCAGCAGGACCGAGGGCAGCCCGGCGGGAATCCGCGGGGGCAGGGGCTGGGCCTCCAGGCCGAGGCCCCTGGGGATGGGCCCGGGGCTGCGCCCCACCAGGAAGGAGAGCAGGTTCTCCTGGGCCTCGATCTGGCGCTCCAGGTCGGGGACGAGCCCCTCGGCGTCGCCCAGGGCGGCCTGGCCCGGGCGGTCTCCAGGGCCGAAGCCGCGCCGCCCTGGAAGCGGCGGTTGAACAGGTCGTAGGTCTCCTGGAAGGCCTTGACGTTGGACCGGGCGATGTCCAGCCGGGCGTCCAGCTCCCGCAGCTCGAAATAGGCCTGGGCCACCTGGGCCGCGGTGGCCAGGTAGACGCCGCGGCGGGTGTCCTGGGAGGCCAGGTACTGGGCCAGGGCGGCCTCGTTCAGCCGGCGCAGCCGGCCCCAGAGGTCCAGCTCCCACGAGAACGAGGCCTGGGCGCTGATGCAGCTGCCGGTGACCCCGCCGCCGGGCACGTAGTCGGAATTGCGGCCGCGGGTGTAGGCCGGCGCCCAGGTCGATGCCGGGATAGTAGTCGCTGCGCTCGATGCCGGCCCGGGCCCGGTACTCCGCCACCCGCTGCACCGCCGTGCGCACGTCGTAGTTGTGCTCCAGGGCCTGTCCGATGAGGTCCTTCAGGACCGGATCGCTGAACACCTCCCACCAGGGCTGGTCCGCGAAGCGAGGCCGCCTCGGCCTTGGCCTGGTCGCGGAACTGCGCGACGACCTCCACCTGCGGACGCTGGTAGGTGGGGCCCACCTTGCAGCCGACGAGGACGAGCAGGAGGGGTGGGATCAGGCGCTTCACATCTTTCTCCGAGAAAAATATCTGATTAGTATGAGTTAGGGCTATCGGTGCCCGGGGTTCTTTTCACGGGCCGGTGTATTTCTTTTTTCCATTGCACTTCTGAGGCGGGACCGGGTCGATGTGGATTGTTGCCTTAGCGCTCAGACGTCCCTATACGTTCATCGTGATGGCGCTTGCTCATTATGATCGGCATGGTGACCACGGTCCTGCGCACCCCCACGGACATCTTCCCGGACATCAACATCCCCGTGGTCTCCGTGATCTGGTTCTACACGGGCATGTCGCCCCAGGACATGGCCGACCGCATCGTGGCCAATTCGGAACGCGGCATCACCACGACCGTCAACGACATCGAGCACATCGAATCCCAGTCGGTGCCGGCCTGGGCATCATCAAGGTGTTCTTCCGCCCGGGCACCGACGTGCAGGGCGCCATCGCCCAGATCACCGCCATCGCCCAGACCACCGTGCGCGGCCTGCCGCCCGGGCACGACGCCGCCCCTGATCATCTCCTACAACGCCTCCACCACGCCCATCATCCAGCTGGGGCTGAGCAGCAAGACCCTGCCGGAGCAGGAGCTGTTCGACCTCGGCCAGAACTTCCTGCGCAACTACCTGGCCACCGTCCCGGGCGCCGCCACGCCCTTCCCCTACGGCGGCAAGGTCCGCCAGATCCAGGTGGACCTGGACCTGAAGAAGCTCCAGGCCTACGGGCTCCAGCCCGTGGACATCGTCAACGCCGTCAACGCCCAGAACCTGATCCTGCCCAGCGGCACGGTCAAGCTGGGCGCGCTGGAATACAACGTCGAGATGAACGGCACGCCGCAGACCATCGCCGGAGCTCAACGACCTGCCGGTGAAGACCGTCAACGGCTCCACCCTCTACATGCGCGACGTGGCGCACGTCCGCGACGGCTTCTCGCCCCAGACCAACATCGTGCGGGCCGACGGCGACCGCGGCGCGCTGATGTCGATCTACAAGAACGGCAACGCCTCCACCCTGGCAGGTCGTGGCCGGGGTCAAGGACATCGTCGCCAAGGCGGCCCAGGCCCTGCCGCCGAGCCTGAAGATCACCGCCCTGTTCGACCAGTCCCTGTTCGTGCGGGCCTCCATCGAGGGCGTGCTGAAGGAGGCGCCTGATCGCGGCCGTCCTGACGGCCGTCATGATCCTGCTGTTCCTGGGCGACTGGCGCCCCACGGTCGTCATCTCCATCTCCATCCCGCTGTCCATCTTCGTGTCCATCATCCTGCTGGGCATGATCGGGCAGACCATCAACATCATGACCCTGGGCGGCCTGGCCCTGGCGGTGGGCATCCTGGTGGACGACGCCACGGTGGAGATCGAGAACATCGAGCGCAACCTGGCCATGGGCAAGGAAATGAAGCAGGCCATCCTGGACGGCGCCCAGCAGATCGCCGTGCCCGCCTTCGTCTCCACGCTCTGCATCTGCATCGTGTTCGTGCCCATGTTCTTCCTGACGGGCGTGGCGCGCTACCTGTTCGTGCCCCTGGCCGAGGCGGTGAGCTTCGCCATGCTGGCCAGCTACTTCCTGTCGCGCACCCTGATCCCGACCCTGGTGATGTACATCATGCGCGGGCACGAGCACCGGGCGGAGGCGCCCAGGTCGGCGCCTGGGCCGGTTCCAGCGCGGCTTCGAGCGCAGGTTCGAGGCGTTCCGCCGCGGCTACGAGCAGCTGCTGGAGACCACCATCGAGCACCGCGGCCTCTTCGTGCAGTGCTTCCTGGCCTTCTGCGTCCTTTCCCTGGGCCTGTTCTTCTTCCTCGGGCAGGACTTCTTCCCGCAGGTGGACGCCGGCCAGCTGCGCCTGCACGTGCGCGCCCGCCCCGGCCTGCGGGTGGAGGAGACCGCGCGGCTCTGCGACCAGGTGGAAGCCGCGCTGCGGGAGGAGATCCCCAAGGGGCAGCTGGAGACGATCCTGGACAACATCGGCCTGCCCAATTCCGGCATCAACCAGTCCTACAGCACCAGCGGCACCATCGGCACGCGCCGACGCCGAGATCCTCATCGCCCTGGACCCGGAGCACCACACGCCCACCGCCGACCTGACCCGGCACCTGCGCGAGGTGCTGCCGCGGCGCTTCCCCGGGGTGGAGTTCTTCTTCCAGCCCGCCGACATCGTCACCCAGATCCTGAACTTCGGGCTGCCCGCGCCCATCGACGTGCAGGTCATCGGCGCCGACATCGCACAGCAACTACCAGATCGCCCAGCAGATCGCCAACCAGATGCGGCACATCCCCGGCACCGCCGACGTGCACGTGCAGCAGCAGCTTTCCGCTGCCGGCGCTGCACATGGAGATCGACCGCACCCGGGTCGGCCAGGTGGGCCTCACGGCCCAGAACGTGGCCCAGAGCGTGCTGGTGTCCCTGAGCGGCAGCTTCCAGACCGCGCCGAACTTCTGGCTGAACCCGAGGAACGAGGTCACCTACCAGATGGCCGTGCAGTCCCCGCAGTACCGCATGACCTCCATGCAGGACCTGATGGCCATCCCGGTGAACTCCCAGCAGGGCCCGCAGCTGCTGGGCAACCTGGTGCAGGTGAGCCCGACGGTGCTGCCGGCCTCGGTGAGCCACTGGAACGTCGCCCCGGTGATCGACGTCTACGCCAGCACCCAGGACCGCGACCTGGGGTCCGTGGCCAAGGCCACCGACGCCGTCCTCAGGACCTACCAGGGCCACCTGCCGCGCGGCACCACCATCGTGGTGCGCGGCCAGGCGGCGACCATGCGCTCCTCCTTCGTCGGCCTGGGGATCGGCCTGGTCGGCGCCATCGTCCTGGTCTACCTGCTCATCGTCGTCAACTTCCAGTCCTGGCTCGACCCCTTCATCATCATCACGGCGCTGCCGGGGGCCCTGGCGGGCATCTGCTGGTTCCTGCTGCTGACCCGCACGACCCTGAGCGTGCCTTCGCTGACGGGCTCGGTCATGTGCATGGGCGTGGCCACCGCCAATTCCATCCTGATGGTGAGCTTCGCCCGGGAGCAGATGGACGAGGGGCTCCCCGCCATGCAGGCCGCCGTCTCCGCCGGCTACACCCGCATGCGCCCGGTGCTGATGACGGCCCTGGCCATGATCATCGGCATGGTGCCCATGGCCCTCGGCTTCGGCGAAGGGGGCGAGCAGAACGCGCCGCTGGGCCGGGCGGTGATCGGCGGGCTGCTGTTCGCCACGGTCGCCACCCTGTTCTTCGTGCCGAGCGTATTCACCATTTTCCACGGCCGCCGGGAAGCCAGGCGGGCGCAATCGGAACAAGGGGTTGAGCGTGAGTGAAGAAAGCAGATCGCCTTTGCAGCCTGATGACAAGGGCCCCGGGCAGCCGCATGGGGCCGAGTCGGCCCATGAGCACTATGTCAGGACCCGCAAGATCGAGCGGGACCTGGAGATCGAGGCGATCCAGCAGCACGCCCGCCATGCGGCGCCGGGGATCGAGCTGCCCGCCCGAGCTGCCGCCCGCGCCGCCGCGCAAGGCCCTGACCTTCGTGGGCCTCTCCCTCCTGGTGCTGCTGGTCGCGGCGGGGACTGGCCATCACCGGCCAGGTCATCCACGCCCGGACCCTGGCCAGGACCACGGAGCGGGATTCGGTGCCGACCGTCGCCGTGGTGAACCCCACCCGGGAAAGCCCCGATGAGGAACTGGTCCTGCCGGGCTCGCTGCAGGCCTTCGAGGAATCTCCCATCTATGCCCGCACCAGCGGCTACCTGCTGCGCTGGAACCGGGACATCGGCAGCCGGGTGGCCAAGGGCGAACTGCTGGCGGAGATCGACACCCCTGAAGTGGACCAGGAGCTGGCCCAGGCCCGGGCCGTCGCGCCAGCAGGTCGCTGGCCCAGCATGGACCTGGCGAAGATCAGCGCCGACCGTTGGCAGAAGCTGCTGAAGAGCAACTCGGTCTCGGAGCAGGAAAACGACCAGCAGGCGAGCGGCTACCGCCAGGCCCAGGCCAACCTGGCCGCGGCCGACGCCAATGTGAGCCGCCTGGAACAGCTCGAAGGATTCAAGAAGATCTACGCGCCGTTCGCGGGCGTCCTCACCCGGCGCAACGTGGATGCGGGCGCGCTCATCAATGCAGGATCCGGAGCCGCCGGGCGCGAGCTGTTCGACCTGGCCCGGGTCGATCCGCTCCGGGTCTTCTCCAGCGTGCCGCAGGCCTACGCTCCCTTCATCAAGGTCGGCGCCAAGGCCACCGTCACCCTGCAGGAATTCCCCGGCCAGACCTTCACCGGGCGTGGTGGCGCGCACCGCCGAGGCCATCGACCCCGCCACCCGCACCCTGCTCACCGAGGTGGACCTCCCCAACAAGGACGGGCGCCTGCTGCCCGGTTCCTTCGGCGAAGTGCACTTCGCGGTCGGCTCGGGCGTGGACAAGGTCACCATCCCGGTCAACACCATGCTGTTCCGGGCCGAGGGCCCGCGGGTCGCGGTGGTGGGCGCCGACGGCAAGGTTGTGCTCCGCCCCATCAGCATCGGCCGCGACTACGGCACCACCCTGGAGATCCTCGGCGGCGTCTCGCCCGCCGACCGCATCGTGGTCAACCCGTCGGACTCCCTGGAGGACGGCCAGCCCGTGTCCGTGGCGCCCCCGCAGGCGAAGCAGCCGTAGGACTCGTCCGCGTCGAGCTGCGGGTTCCCCCGAGGCGCCCTGTCCGCTCCTATGGGTCGCTGGCGCGACCCTACGAAGCGCGGGGTAGAACCACCATCGTCCGTGTTTCACCTTCGGGAGTCGGCCCCGTGGTGAGGAACTCGGCCCATCCATCCCTGATTTTCCAGCTTCGTAGGGTCGCGCCAGCGACCCATAGGAGCGGACAGGGCGTGGGTCCGGGACATGGATGAGGCTAGAGCGCGGGCACCTGGGCGTCCGGGTCGACGTCCAGCAGGTCCACCAGGTCGCAGAGGCGGGCCGCGTAGCCGACCTCGTTGTCGTGCCAGCCGAACACCTTCACCATCCGGCCGCCCACCACCCGGGTCAGGCGCAGGTCCATCACCACGCTTTCCTCGCGGCCGATGAAATCGTGGCTCACCAGCTCGTCCAGGGCGATGCCGACGATGCCGCGCAGGCGGCCCCGGGCCGCCGACCGGAAGGCGTCCCCGATGTCCGCCGGGGTGGCGTCCCGCTCCAGCACCACCGTGAGGTCCACCAGGTTCACGCTCATGCACGGCACCCGCAGGGCCCAGCCGTCGAACCCGGGCGGGAGCGCCATGGCCCTGTGCAGGGCGCCGAAGGCGCTGCTGGTGGTGGGGATGATGCTCATGAACGCGGCCCGGGCGCGCCGCGGGTCCTTGTGCGGCATGTCCAGGATGCGCTGGTCGTTGGTCACCACGTGCACTGTGCTCATGCCGGCGGCCTCGAAGCCGAAGGCCTCCTCGCAGCACGTCCAGCATCGGCGCGGTGGCGTGGGCGGTGCAGCTGGCGTTGGAGATCACCTGGTGGCGCGCCGGGTCCAGCAGGTGCCCGTTGAACGGGTGGATCACGGTGAAGTCGGCGTCCGGGCTGGGCGCCGAGATCACCACGTGGGTGACCTGGCCCTGCAGGTGGCGGGCGGCCGCGGCGCGGGCGGTGAAGCGCCCGGAGGCTTCCACCACCAGCCGGGCGCCGCACCGGGAGAACGGGATCAGGGCCGGGTCGGGCTCGTGGAACAGCGGGTACTCGCGGCCCTGCATGCGGATGTAGTCCTGGCCGTCCCGGCGCACGCCGGCCACCGGGGGGTGGTCGTCGCCGTGCACCGAGTCGAACCGGAGCAGGTGCACGACGGTCTCGAGGTCGGCGGTGTCGTTGAGGGCGCACAGGCGGTGCGGGCGGGTCAGGGCGAACCGGCGCACCGCGAGCCGGCCGATCCGTCCGAGGCCGTTGATGGCGATCACGGGCGCGCTCCCGCGAGGCTCTGGCACAGGTCCACCAGCCGGGCGGCGTAGGCGGCTTCGTTGTCGTACCAGCCGAACACCTTGATGAACCGGGGCGCCATGATCCGGGTGAGGAAGGGGTCCAGCAGGCAGCTGGCCCGTTCGCCGCGCAGGTCGACGCTCACCAGGGGCTCGGTCAGCACTTCCAGCATTCCGGGGTGCCCCACGGCCGCGGCCCGGAAGGCTTCGTGCACGGTCTCGAGCGCGGCCTCCCGCTCCAGGGTGACGGAAAGGTCCACCAGGCTCACGTCCGGCGTGGGCACGCGGATGGCCTGCACCTCCAGGCTCCCGGCCAGGGCCGGCAGCACCGCGCTGGACGCAGCCGGCGGCTTCGCTCGGGGCGGGGATCATGCTCATGGGGCGGCCCGGGCCATGCGCAGGTCCGGGTGCGGCAGGTCGAGGATGCGCTGGTCGTTGCCGTAGCTCTCCACCGCCGTGGCCAGTCCCGCGCGCACCCCGAAGCGCCCGTCGAGCACCTGCAGCAGGTGGGCCAGGGCATGGCTGGTGGCGCAGGCGGCGCTGATGACCGGGCGGTCGTCAAGCCGGTCGTCATTCACGCCCATGATCACGGTCTGGTCGGCGTCCCCGGAGGGGGCGCCGATGACCACCCGGGCCACGCCGTCGCGCAGGTGGCGGGCAGCCCCGGCCCGGGCGGTGAAGCGCCCGGTGCATTCCAGCACCACGCGCGCGCCCAGCTGGCCGAAGGGCACGCGCTCCGGCTCCGGTTCGCGGTACAGCGGCACCCGCCGCCCGTCCAGCAGGAGGGCGCGGTCGTCGTGGCCGACGCTGAAGCCGGCCCGGCCGTGGACGCTGTCGTGCTTCACCAGGTGGGCGAGCGTACCGGGCTCGGCCAGGTCGTTGACGGCCACCAGCTCCAGCCCCGGGACGCGCTGGAGCTGACGGAGGACCTGGCGCCCGACGCGCCCCAGCCCGTTGATGGCCACCTGCATCCTACTTGGCCAGGACCCGGACCATTTCCAGCACCTTGTTGGAGTAGCCCCACTCGTTGTCGTACCAGGCCACCACCTTCAGGAAGGTGGGGTCGAGCATGATGCTGGCGTCCTCGTCGAACACCGAGGTGCAGCTTTCGCCCCGGAAGTCGGTGGAGACCACCTTGTCCTCGGTGTAGGCCAGCACGCCCTTGAGCGGGCCTTCGGCGGCGCTCTTCATGGCGGCGCAGACCTGCTCGAAGGTGGCGGCCCTTTCCAGCTCGCAGGTGAGGTCGACCACCGAGACGTCGGAGGTGGGCACCCGGAACGCCATGCCGGTGAGCTTCTTGTTGAGGGAGGGGATCACCTTGCCGACCGCCTTGGCCGCGCCGGTGGAGCTGGGGATGATGTTCTCCAGGATGCCCCGGCCGCCGCGCCAGTCCTTCATGGAAGGGCCGTCCACGGTCTTCTGGGTGGCGGTGGCGGCGTGCACGGTGGTCATGAGGCCGCGCTTGATGCCGAACCCGTCGTGCAGCACCTTGGCCACCGGCGCCAGGCAGTTGGTGGTGCAGCTGGCGTTGGAGATGATCTCCTGGCCCGCGTAGCTCTCGTGGTTGACGCCGTAGACGAACATGGGGGTGTCGTCCTTGGAGGGGGCGCTGAGGATGACCCGCCGGGCGCCCGCCTTCAGGTGCGCGCTGGCGGTGCCTTGGTCCAGGAAGAGGCCGGTGGACTCCACCACGATGTCGGCGCCCACCTCGTCCCACTTGAGGTTGGCCGGGTCGCGCTCGGCCGTGAGGCGGATCTTCCGGCCATTGACGATGAGGGTGCTGCCGTCGACCGCGCATTCGCCCTGGAAGCGCCCGTGCACGGAGTCGTACTGCAGCATGTAGGCCAGGTAGGCCGGGTCGAGGAGATCGTTGATGCCGACGATCTCCAGGTCGGGGAAGTGCTTCACCGCGGCCCGGAACACCATCCGGCCGATACGTCCAAACCCGTTGATCCCGATCTTGGTCATCTGGTCATCCCCCATTCGGAAGCGGGCCGCTTCCCGGAGGGACGCTCCGCCTCAGCAGTTGATCCCAGGATACCGCATGGCGTCCAGGAGCGGTTCCAGCTTCTTGGACAAGGTGTTCCGGTGGATCCCCAGCTTGCGCGCGGCGGCGCTCTGGTTGCCGTTGTTGGCGGCCAGCACCTGCTCCAGGTAGATCCGCTCCAGCTCCCGCTTGGCCAGGTCCAGGGGGATCTCGTTGCGCACCAATTCAGCGATGAGGTCCTCCATCAACTTGCGCATCGCATCGGACTCCACTGGATAGCCCAAGAACTTAACACCAGCGGAGGCCCGTGCACAGGCGATTTTACGGCGATATTGCTTCCCTTTCTGCGGAAAACCCTGTGGAATACCTGTGGACAGACCGGAGGAATTCGTGCGCAAGACCAAGATTCTCATCACCATGGGACCGGCTCTTGCGGATGCTGCCCGCCTGCGCGAGGCGCTCGAAGTCGCCGATGCCGTCCGGCTCAACGCCAGCCACGGCGACCTGGATTCCCGCGCGGCGGCCCTCGATGACATCCGGCGCATCTCCCAGGGGATCGGCCGGCAGGATCCCGGTGCTGCTCGATCTGCAGGGGCCCAAGTGGCGCGTGGGGATGCTGGAGGCCCCGCTGGAGCTGGCCGAGGGCAGCCGAGGGCGCCTTCATCCCCGCCGGCGCCGCGGCCCCCGCGGGCCTGGCCTGGGCGGTGCCGCTGCCGCACCCGGAACTGTTCCTGGGCGCCGGCGCCGGGCAGCGCTGGGTGCTGGACGACGGCAACCTGGAAGTGGTGGTGACCGAGGTCCGGCCCGGCCTGGTGCGGCGCCAGGGTCACCGTGGGCGGGCTGCTGAAGGCGCGCAAGGGCGTGCACCCGATCGGCCTGGACGTGGCCTTCGATCCGCTCACGCCCAAGGACCTGGTGGACATCCGCTGGGGCGTGGAGCACGGCGTGGACCTGTTCGCCCAGAGCTTCGTGCGCCGGGCCTCCGACGTGCGCGCGCTGGACGGGCTGATCTGCGAGATGGGCGGCCGGCAGCCCATCATCTCCAAGATCGAGCACCCCCAGGCGCTGGAGAACCTGGAGGAGATCCTGGACGTCTCCTGGGGCGTGATGGTGGCCCGCGGCGACCTGGGCGTGGAGCTGGGCGTGGAGCGGGTTCCCGCCCTGCAGAAGCGGATCATCAGGATGGCCCGGCAGGCGCTCAAGCCGGTGATCACCGCCACCCAGATGCTGGAGAGCATGATCGAGAGCGCGCAGCCCACCCGGGCCGAGGCGTCCGACGTGGCCAACGCCATCTGGGACGGCACCGACGCGGTGATGCTGAGCGCCGAAAGCGCCGTGGGCAAGCACCCGGTGGAAGCCATTCGCTGGCTCGGCCGGATCGCCGAGGACGCCGACGCGCACTACCATCCGCGCCTGGGCCGGCTGGAGGATTCGCTGGCGCCCAGGCTTTCCAGCCGCACCGACGTCGCGGTGGCGTTCGCCGCCTGCCGCACGGCCCAGGACATCGGCGCGCGCCTGCTCGTGGTGTTCACCGAAGGCGGCGGCAGCGCGCGCATGGTCTCGCGCCTGGCCGCGGACATGCCGGTGTTGGGGGCCACCACCGACCTGGCCAACGCGCGCCGCATGGGCCTGATGCGCGGGGTGCAGGCCCTGCTGATGCCCAAGGTGGAGACCGCCGACGCAATGGTGGAATCGGTGGAGACCTCGCTGCAGGAGGCGTACGGCCTCTCCGCGGGCGACAAGGTGGTGATGACGCTCGGCCTGCCGCTCTGGAAGACCGGCACCACCAACACGATGAAAGTGATCCAGTACTAGCCATGGGCATGAAGGGCATGCTCGGCTTCCTCGGCATGACCGTCTTCGGATGGGTGGGCTGGTGGCTGGGCATGTTCGTCGGCATCACCACCGCGGTGGTGCTGAGCGCCGTGGCAAGCGGGGCGGGGCTCTACTTCACCCGCAAGCTGGCGGAGCGCTACCTGGAGTGATCAGGCCGCCTTGGCCTCCGGCCCTTGCGCCGCCTCCAGCGCGTCCAGCAGGCGCGAGGCCTGGGACTGGCTGATCGCGTCCACCTGGATCCACCTGCCGCCGCCCAGGTCGATCCAGAGCTGGCTGGTGCGCGGCTGCCACCAGCCCTGGCGCCGGTGCGCCGGGCCCATCAGGCGGCGGGCGTCGGCGCGCTGGGCCGGGGCCGGCGGGGGCACCGCCTCCACCCGGTGCGGGTCGCCCCAGAGCAGGCTCAGGCGGCCGCCGTCCAGCCGCCAGCGGGCGCCGGGCACGCGCAGGGTGAGGCCGTCCGGGGCGGAGACGGTGTCGCCCTGGGGCCGCACGTCGGCGGTCCAGGGGCCTTCGGGCTCCCAGGCGCCCTCGAGGTAGTCGGTGCCGGGGCTGCCCGAACCCACGTTGCCCAGATCGGCCAGGTCCGAGGTCATCAGCTTCAGCCGGTAGGCGGAGGCCGGCGCCTGGTCGAAGGTGGGGTCCACCGGGATCCAGCGCCCGCCGCACTCCACCTCCACCCAGAAGTGCACGCCCAGGGTGTCGCCCAGGGCGATCCAGCCGGTGGCGGCCCGGGCCGGCACGCCCGAGCCGCCTGCAGCAGGGCCACCGCCAGCACTCCGTGCTGGGCGCAGGCGCCCACGGGGTTCCGGGCGACTTCCTGGGCCGAGGCGAAGCCCACGGAGTAGTTCTTGTCCTGGATCCAGTCGTAGACGAAGCTGGTGACGAGCCGGGCCAGCTGCCACCGGCTGGCGCCCGCGGGGGCGTTCAGGCGCCGCACCAGCCCGTCGAACACCGGGTCGTTGAACTGCACCAGGGGGGTGGCGGCGAGGTAGGGGGCGTCCTGGGGCGACGGGCGGCCCTGCACCGGCGCTTCCGCCGCCTCCGCCGCGCTCGGCGGCTCGGCCCGCTTCAGCAGGAACAGTCCCGGCCCCAGGCGCTTCTGCTGGGCGTCCTCGGCCAGGTCGGGGACCGTCTTTCCGGTCCAGCGCACCTTGACCTCCGGCAGCCAGAGCAGGAAGGGGTGCGGGGGCAGGACCTTGAGGGTGCGCGCGAAGAGGCCGGGGCCCGTGTCCGGGCCCGGCGCGGGCAGTTCGGTCCGCTGGATGAGCACCGGGATCCCGGCCATGGCGCCCATGTGCTTGACCTCGCCCTGGGTGGGCGAAAGCCACAGGTCCACGTCCTCCACCATGCTGCCTTCCGAGGACCGGCCCTTGAAGCGCACCGTGTCGGGAAAGCCCGGCAGGGGCGCCGGCCCCTGGGGCTGGATGTCGACCTCGCCCCACTGCTGGGTGGGGAAGGCGAAATATTTGATCTTGACCGGCTTGACCGATCTGGCCGCCGCCTTCAGGCCATCGTCCAGATCGCCCGGCCAGATCACCGCGCCCGGGGGGATGTCCAGGGTCCTGGGCGGGCCCTGGCTGAAGGTCAATTTGAGCTGCCCGGGTTCCCGGGGCGACCATGAGGCCTTGCCCTCCTGGGGCTCCTGGGACATGGAGAGGGTCCAGCTGAACTGCATGCTGCCGTCGGGGCGCTTCAGGGCCTGCTCTTCCACGTCGAACTGGATCACCGTGCCCATCCGCTCCAGGCGGTTCACCTCGCGGGTCTCCAGGTGCACGCCGGCGGCGTCGGTGTACCGGGTGTCGGTGGAACTGCCGGCTTCCTGGCCCGCCATCCAGATCCGCGAGACCTGCTTCTCCTGGGCCGGGGCCGGCAGCGAGGCCAGGAGGGCCAGGGCGAGAAGGAATCGGGAGGCATGCTTCATGGGGGGCTCCGTCGCCATTGTACCGGTTTTTCCGGCGCCCTCCGCCGGCCCTCCTTTTCGTGCAAACTGTTCAACATGCTTCGCACCCACGCGGCCATCGTGCTTCGGCCCACGCCCTTCCAGGAGGGCGGGCTGGTGGTGTCGTTCCTCACCGAGCACGGCGAGCGCCTGGTGGGCCTGGCCCGGGGCGCCAAGCAGCCCTCGGCCAAGTGGGTGTCCAACTTCGAGCCGCTGGGCCTGGTGAACGTCGGCTTCTTCGGCAAGGAGCAGGTGGAGGTGCGCCGCGTGACCCGCTGCGAACTGGTGCATTCGCCCATGGTGCTGGGCCACCTGGAATCCAATCTGGTGGTGGCCTGCCTGGCCGACATCTTCGACCGGGTGGCAAGGGAGGGCGTGGAGGACCCGCGCCTGTTCCGCCTGCTCTCGGCCTGCGCCCGCGCCCTGAAGGCCGCGCCGGACCGGGCCAAGGCCATCCTGGCCTACGCCGAGCACTGGGTGCTGCACTGCCTGGGCGTGCTGCCGCACCCGCGCCTGTGCGGCCAGTGCGGCAACGGCGAAGCGCCGCTGGTGCTGCTCAGCGAAGAGCACGGGTGGCGCTGCGCCGCCTGCACCCCGGTGGACCCGCGCGAGGCCTTTCCGCCCGGCGTGCGCGAGCACCTGCGCCTGCTGCGCACGCTTCCCGCCGAGGAGGCCCCCGACCCCGACGGCGGCGACGCGGCCCGGGCGGTGACCCGGGTCCTGCGCGACCGCCTCCGGCGCGAACTGGGCGAGCCGCGCAGCTACGCCGTGCTCGAGAGGCTGCTGGCCTAGCCGTGCTAATCTGGCGGGGTGCATGGGGGAACGCTTGATGCCTGAAACCAGACCCGTCGGAGAGCCATGATCGCGTTTTCCGATGTGAGCAAGCAGTACGGCAAGCAGATCCTGTTCATCGACGCGGGCTTCCAGCTCAACCCCGGCGAAAAGGTCGGCCTGGTGGGTCCCAACGGCGCCGGGCAAGTCCACCGTGTTCCGCATGATCGTGGGCGAGGAGCACCCGGACGACGGCACCGTGAGCATGCCGAAGAAACTGACCGTGGGCTACTTCCGCCAGGAGGTGGACGAGATGGCGGGGCGCTCGGTGCTGGACGAGGCCATCGCCGGCAGCGGCCGCCTGGGCGACCTGCACCACGAGCTGACGGACCTGGAGCACGCCCTGGCCGATCCCGGCCGGGCCGATGAGCTGGAGGCGATCCTGGAGCGCTTCGGCCACGTGCAGGAGGAGTACCAGCACCTGGGCGGCTACGAGCTGGAGGCGCGGGCCAGGGCCTGCCTGGGGGGCCTGGGCTTCGAGGACGACCAGGTGGACGGCGACGTGGGCGCCCTCTCCGGCGGCTGGAAGATGCGCGTGGCCATGGCCAAGGTGCTGCTGGGCAAGTTCGACGTGCTGCTGCTGGACGAGCCCACCAACCACCTGGACATCGAATCGATCCTGTGGCTGGAGACTTCCTCAAGACCGTGCCGTCCACCCTGCTGATGACCTCCCACGACCGCGACTTCATGAACCGGATCGTCACCAAGGTCATCGAGATCGACGGCGGCGACATCGTCACCTATTCGGGCGACTACGACTTCTACGTGGCGCGAGCGCCAGGCCCGGGAGACCAACCAGGAGGCCGCCTACGCCCGCCAGCAGGCCAAGCTGGCCAAGGAGCAGCGCTTCATCGAGCGGTTCTCCACCCACGCCGCCAAGGCGGCCCAGGTGCAGAGCCGGGTCAAGGCCCTGGACAAGATCGAGCGGATCGAACTGCCGCGCAGGCGCAGGGTGGTGAAGTGGGACTTCCGCATCCCCATGCGCTCGGGCGACGACGTGGCTCATGCTCGAAGGCGTCTGCAAGGCGCTACGGCCGGCGGGTCCTGTACGACGGCTTCGACTTCCACATGCGGCGCGGCGAGCGCTGGTGCGTCATGGGCAAGAACGGCGCCGGCAAGTCCACCCTGCTGAAGATGGTGGCCGGGCGTGGTGGAGCCGGACGCCGGCAGCGTGCGCCTGGGGGCCAGCCTGCGGGTGGGCTACTTCGCCCAGCAGTCCCTGGACCTGCTGGACCCGGAACTCACCGTGCTGGAGCAGGTGCAGAAGGACTTCCCCATGGAGGGGCTGGGCGTGGTGCGCAACCTGCTGGGCGCCTTCCAGTTCCAGGGCGACGACGTGGACAAGCGGGTCCGCGCCCTCTCCGGCGGCGAGAAGTCGCGGCTGGTGATGGCGCTGATGCTCTTCGATCCGCCCAACTTCCTGATCCTGGACGAGCCCACCAACCATCTGGACCTGGCCACCAAGGAGATGCTGATCGAGGCCCTGAAGGACTTCGAGGGCACCATGCTGTTCGTCTCCCACGACCGCACCTTCCTGCGCGGGCTGGCCAGCCGGGTGCTGGAACTGGGCGGGGCGGAGCACGAGGGGCCGCTGCTCTACCCGGGCTCCTACCTCGAATACGTCCACAAGACCGGCCGCGAGGCGCCGGGGGTGCACGCCTGATGGGCGCGCCGCCGCCCCCGGGCGCGCACTGGATCCGGTTCCCCCGGTTCTTCGGCGACGCCATGATGATCCACGCGGCCATCGCGCCGCTGCGCGCCGCCGGCCTGCCGCTGGTGGCCTGGGGCCCCGGCTGGGTGGTGGACCTGTTCGCCGGAAGTTCCGACTATGCGGCGGCGGTGCCGGACCCGGAGCGGAAATACAGCCCGATCAAGGCCGCCGGCCTGCTGCGGGCGCACCGCCCGGCCTCGGTCATCAACTTCCCCAAGAGCCACCGGCCGATGCTGGCCGCCTTCCTGGCCCGGGTGCCCCTGCGCCTGGGCTGCGGCGACGGCGGGGCCCGGCTGTTCTACAGCCACAGCATCGCCTTCTACAAGCAGGACACGCCCTTCGTCGAGCGCTACGCCGCCGTGGTGGCGAGCGCCTTCCCCGGGCTCGACCCCGGCCCGTTCCGGCCGTTCCGGCCCCGGGCCGAGGCGCTGGCGGCGGTGGCCGCCCGACGCGCCGAACTGGGATTGGGCGGCTACGTGGTGCTGGCGCCTGGCGCCAACTGCGTGAACAAGCGCCTGTCGGTGGCCTCGTTCGCGGCCCTGGGCGCGCGCCTGCTGGAGGCGGGGCTGACCCCCCTGGTCCTGGGCGCGGGGCCGGTGGACGAAAGCCTGGCCGCGGAGATCCGGGCGCTCCTGCCGCAGGCCGTGGACTGCACCGGACCGGCGGGACTGGCCGAATCCGCCGCCTGGATCGCCGGCGCCCGGGGGCTTGTGGGCATGGATTCCGGCCTGGCGCACATCTCCGCCGGCAGCGGCATTCCCACCCTTTCCGTGTTCGGCCCCACCCGGCCGCGCCATTCGGCGCCCTGGGGCCCCCGCGTGCGCGTGGTGCGCCGGACCGACCTGCCCTGCCTGGAGTGCATGCAGTGGCAGTGCGCGGTTCCGGGCATGCCGTGCATGAACGCGCTGGACGACGCCCTGCTCTGGAAAGAACTTCGGCTAGTATTGGACATCGGATGACAGTGAGCGGAATTGGGGTTGACCGATGCGCATTCTGCATGTGACCACCGAGATCTTCCCCTACGTGAAGGTGGGGGGGCTGGCCGATGTGCTGGGGGCGCTGCCCGCGGCCCAGCGCGCCCTGGGCGCCGACGCGCGGGTGCTGGCCCCCGGGTTCCCCGCCCTGCTGGGCGGCATCCGCGGCCTGCAGCCCGCCGGGGACCTGCCGGACCTGATGGGGCTCGGGCCGGCGCGCCTGCTGCGCGGCCTGGGCGCCGCGGACGTGCCGGTCTACCTGCTGGACTGCCCGGCCCTGTTCGACCGCCCCGGGGGGCCCTACGAAGAGTCCGGGGACAGCTTCGCCAAGTTCGGGGCCTTCTCCTGGGCCGCGGCCCGGCTGGCCCTGGACGGCGACGCCCGGGGCTGGCGGCCCGAGGTGGTGCAGGCCCACGACTGGCAGGCGGCCCTGGTGCCGGCCCGCCTGGCCCTGTCCGGCGGGCCGCGCCCCGGGACCGTGATGACCATCCACAACCTGGCCTACCAGGGCATCTATCCGGCCGCCGTGCTGCCCGCGCTCGAACTGCCCTCGTCCAGCTTCCATCCTGGCGGGCTGGAGTTCTACGGCCAGGTCAACTTCCTGAAGGCGGGCATCGCCTACGCCGACCGGATCACCACCGTGAGCCCGACCTACGCCGCCGAGATCCAGCGGCCTGAGGCCGGGTGGGGCATGGACGGGCTGCTGGCGCACCGGGCCCGGGATCTCTCGGGCATCCTCAACGGGGTCGACTATGCGGTGTGGAACCCCGCGACGAGCCCGCACCTGGACCTGCACTACGACGCCAGGCGGCTGTCCGGCAGGAAGATCAACAAGAACCTGCTCCAGCGCGCCATGGGCCTGGCGGAGGCGCCGGAAGCGCCGCTGTTCGCGGTCATCAGCCGGCTGGCCGGACAGAAGGGCCTGGACCTGGTGCTGGAGAACATCGCCTACCTGGTCCAGCTGGACGCCCAGCTGCTGGTGCTGGGCACCGGCGACCCGGAGCTGGAGGCCGGCTTCCAGGCCGCGAGCGAAGCCCATCCCGGGCGGGTGGCCTTCGCTGCGGGGTTCGACGAAGGCCTGGCGCACCGCATCCTGGCCGGCGCCGACGTGGTGCTGGTGCCCTCGCGCCAGGAACCCTGCGGGCTGACCCAGCTCTACGCCCTGCGCTACGGCGCCCTGCCGCTGGTGCGGCGCACCGGCGGGCTGGCCGACACGGTGGTGGACGCCAACGCGCATTCCATGATGGACAGTACCGCCACCGGCTTCGTGTTCACCGAGCCCACCTCCTGGATCCTGGGCGAGACCATCGGCCGGGCCTGCCAGCTCTACCGGCGGGACCCCAAAGCCTGGACCCGGATCCAGCGCCACGCCATGGCCCAGGATTTCGGCTGGGCGGCTTCGGCCCGGGAATACCTGGATCTGTACAGCCGCATCTAGATGGACTGCGACGTCCGTTGTCCCGCCCGTCGTGCCCTGCGGTCGGCTTCGGGTTCCGGGTCTTTGCGCCGACCCACCGGTGCGTGAGAGCCTTGCCACATGCTCGTCGGCTTCGCCTCCTGCGCGTGCGCCAAGGTCTCACGCTGTCCTTCCCCGCCTGGGGTGGGGGTTCCTTCGGTTGGCGGCATGGGGGCGAGAAGACTGCTCCATGGAATGCCCAGGGTCCCGGGATGGTTGTTTTGAATTTTGTTCCTTGAAACGAAGACGAATCGACTTGGCCCTGGGGGGAAGGAGCAGCGTGACCGCTTGGCCCCCCCGCAGCGAAGCGAGGAGGGGCCAAGCGGATCACGCGCCAGTGGGTCGGCGCGCGGACCTGGAACCCGAAACCGACCGAAAGGCGCGACTAGAGCGCCTCGCGCACCCGCTCGCCCATGCCGCGCAGCCTTTCGCAGGGCTCGTTGGCGTAGACGAAGCGCAGGTAGCGGGCGGTGTCGGGGGAACCCCAGCCGCCCATGGGGGTCGCGGCGATCCGGGCCCTGGGCAGCAGCAGGGCCGAGGCCTGCTCCCCGGTCAGGCCCAGCGGCGCGCAGTCCAGCAGCATCGACCAGCCGCCGTGGGCCGGGACCAGGCTGAAGCCGTCCAGTTCGGCCAGGAGCAGGTCGCGCCGCCTCTGCCATTCCGCCACGGCCCCGGCCACGTCGGCCTCGGGCGCCTCCAGCGCCGCCGCCACGCCGCCCATGCCGATGCCCACCTGGCAGACCACGTTGGCCATGCCCACCAGGCCGATGTCGCCCATGAGCGGCTCCGGGCCCACCACCCAGCCCACGCGCCAGCCGATCATACGCAGCTCCTTGGAGGCCGCGCCGATGGTCACGGTGCGCTCGGCCATGCCGGGCAGCGAGGCGGGGTGCAGCACCCGCCGGCCGTCGAACAGGATCCGCTCCATGGCGGCGTCGTAGATCATGAGCAGATCGCGCGCCACGCACGCCGAGGCGATCTCGGCCCACTCCCCGGCGGTCAGCACGCAGCCGGTGGGCATGGAAGGGCTCATCATCAGCACCGCCTTCACCTTCGGCCCGGACACGGCGGCCCGGAAGGCGTCCAGGTCGAGCCGCCAGCCGTCCGCCCCCGGCACCAGCCTTGCCAGGCGCGGCACGCACCCGGCCAGGCGCACCCGGTTCAGCAGCCCGGCGTAGATGGGGTCGGTGAGCACCACCTCGTCGCCGGGATCCAGGGTGGCCAGCAGGACGTTGAGGATGCCGGACAGCCCGCCGGCGCTGATGACGCAGCGCCGCCAGTCGTAGTCGACCCCGCTCATGCGCGAAACGTGGGCGCTGGCGGCCTGGCGCAGCCGGTCCTGGCCCAGGAAGGGCAGGTAGCTGTTGGCCGCGTCGTCGTCCACGGCGCGCCTCGTCTCGGCCAGGGCGCCGGGCCAGGGGCGCAGGTCGGTGTCCAGGTTCTCCAGGCGCAGGATGCCGGGGTCGGCCATGGCGTCCGCGGCGTTGCCCAGGCGGTCCACGCCGATGCCGGGGATGTCCTTGAGGCGGCTGGGGCGGCTGAACATGGTGTGATTCTCCGGTTTCAAGTGTGCAACCATGGGCTCATGGAATCGACCATTCAATACGCCCTTTCTGGCGCACTGCATGCCGGGGAACTGGGCGCCCTGCTGGCGTCGGTGGGCTGGGGCCCGTATGCGCCGGCAAAGCTGGAGCGCATCATCGCCGGATCGACCACCTACGTCACGGCGCGCGAAGCCGGCCGGCTGGTCGGTTTCGGCCGCCTGCTCACCGACGGCGCCACCCTTGCCTACATCAACAACATGGCGGTGGATCCCGGGCACCAGCGCCGGGGCATCGGCCAGGCCATCCTGGACCGGCTGCTGGAGGCCTGCCGCGGCGTGGATTCCGTCTACCTCTACACCAGCACCGCGGACGCCCTCTACCTGCGCAACGGATTCCAGGCCTCGGAGAAGCGGCTCTACCTGCGGCGTCAGTCATGAAATCTCGGAGTCAGACTCCGAGATTTCATGGCATTTCCTGTTCGCCCCCCCTCAGGCCGTCGGCATCTGGCACGACGCCGCCACCGCCGCCGGCAGGTAGCAGTGCCGCACGTAGTCCATGACCATCCGGTCGGCGTTGAAGCGCCAGGCCAGGGTGCGCATGGAGCGCTTGATGGCGTGCACCCAGTGCCTGGGCACGCCGTTGGAGTCCTGGTTGTAGTAGAGCGGGACGACCTTCTCCTCCAGCAGGCGGAACAGGGCGTCGGCGTCGCGCCGGTCCTGCACCTCGTCGGAGACGTGGATCTCGCCGTTGCCGATGGCGAAGCCGTTCTCGCCGTCGTAGGCCTCCGCCCACCAGCCGTCCAGGGCGGAGATGTGCAGGCCGCCGTTCATGACCACCTTCATGCCGCTGGTGCCGCAGGCCTCCAGCGGGCGCCGGGGGTTGTTCAGCCAGGCGTCGACGCCCTGGTAGAGGTTGCGGCCCACGTGGATGTTGTAGTTCTCCACGAACACGATCCGGTTGGCGAAGCGCGGGTCCTGGGTGAGCAGGCCGACCTTCTGGATCAGCGCCTTGCCCGGGCCGTCCGCCGGGTGGGAGCGGCCGGCGAAGATCAGGTTCACCGGGCGCTCGGGGTTGTTCACCAGGCGGTCCAGCCGGTCCAGGTCGGAGAACAGCAGGTCGGGCCGCTTGTAGGGCACGAAGCGCCGGGCGAAGCCGATGGTGAGGGCGTCCGGGTCCAGCGGCGGGGGATCCTGCACCGGCAGGCCGACCCGCTCGCGCATGGCCGCGACCCGCTCGCGCACCAGGCGGATCATGCGCACCTTGAGCACCTTCTTGATCTCCCAGATCTCGGCCGGGTCGATGGCGGCCACCTTGATCCAGAGGTCGGGCCGGACGATGCCTTCCTGCCAGTTCACCCCGAGGTGGGTCTGGAGCAGCACGTTCAGCTCCGAGGAAAGCCAGGACGGCACGTGCACGCCGTTGGTGATGTGGCCGATGGGCACGTCGTGCACGGAACGGTCCGGCCACAGGCACTGCCACATGGAGCGGGACACGGTGCCGTGCAGGGCCGAGACGCCGTTGGCGCGCCGGCAGTGCTTCAGGGCCAGCACGGTGGGCAGGAAGGGCGAGCCGTGGTCGCCCGGGTCGATCCGGCCCAGGCCCAGCACGTCGTGGATGCGCAGCTTGAGCCCTTCGGCCAGCGGGCGCAGGTGCTCCTCGGCCAGGCCCGCTGGGAAGCGGTCATGGCCGGCCTCCACCGGGGTGTGGGTGGTGAACACCGTGCCGGCGGCGGCCTCGCCGCAGGGCGACCCAGGGGTCCATGCTGTCCTGCTCCACCCGGTGCCGCGCCCGTTCCAGGATGGCGAAGGCCGAGTGGCCCTCGTTGAGGTGGTAGACGCTGGGGGTGATGCCCAGCGCGCGCAGGGCCCGGGAGCCGCCCACGCCCAGGAGCAGCTCCTGCTGGATGCGCATGCGCTGGTCGCCGCCGTAGAGCGAGGCCGCCAGGGCCTTGTCCTCGTCGGAGTTGGCGTCGTCGCGGGTGTCCAGCAGGATCAGCCGGATCCGGCCCACGTGGGCCTCCCACACCTTGGCCCAGACCTTGCGGCCGGGCAGCTCCACCGCCACCCGCACCGGCAGGCCGTCCGGGCCCAGGGCCGGATCCAGGGGCAGGTCGTTGGAATCGAACGGCTCGCTCACGTCGTGCTGCCAGAAGCTGTCGTCCAGCACCTGGGTGGTGTAGCCGCGGTGGTAGAGCAGGCCGACCCCCACCAGGGGCACGCCCAGGTTGGAGGCGCCCTTCAGGTGGTCCCCGGCCAGGATGCCCAGGCCGCCGGAGTAGATGGGGATCGATTCGTGGATGCCGAACTCGGCGCAGAAATAGGCCACCGGGCGGGACAGCAGGGTGCCGGCGTGGACCATGCCCCAGGTGGTGAGCGGGTGCAGGTACTCGTGCAGCTGGCGCAGGGCGCGGTCGGTGCGGGTGAGGATGTCCACCTCCTCGGCGCGCTGCTCCAGCGAAGGCCGGGGTGACCTCCTTGATGACCCGCACCGGGTTGCGGTGGGCCTTGCGGTAGATCTCCATGTCCAGGTCGCGGAAGATGGCCCGCACTTCGGGCCGCCAGGTCCACCACAGGTTGCGGGTGAGGCTTCTTGAGCTTGGATTGCAGGGTGTCCATCGGGTCAGTCCTTGGCGTGAGGGTGAAGGTTGCATAGCATAGCCGCAGCTAGGCCGGAGGCCTGAAAAAAACCGCCGCCAGGGGGGGCAGGGTGAGGGCCAGCGACTGCGCGAAGCCGTGCATGGGCACCGGGGTGGTCGGCGACCGCGCCGTCGTTGCCGATGTTCTGGCCGCCGTAGCGGCCGGCATCGGAATTGAAGGCTTCCTCGTAGCGCCCCGGCCACCGGCACGCCGACCCGGTAGCCGGATAGCGGGTTGGCCGTGAAGTTCAGCACGGCCACCACGAACGAGCCGTCGGCGGCGCGCCGGAGCAGGGCCAGGATGCAGTTCTTGCTGTCCGTCGCTGTCGATCCACTGGAAGCCGTCCGGGCGCGCAGTCCTGCTGGTGCAGGGCGGGCACCCGGCGGTAGAGGGCGTTGAGGTCGCCCACCAGGGCGCGCACGCCCTGGTGCTCGGCGAACTGGAGCAGGCTCCCAGTCCAGCGCCTGGTTGTGGTCCCATTCGCTGTCCTGGCCGAACTCGCCGCCCATGAACAGCAGCTTCTTGCCCGGGTGGACGAACTGGTAGGCGAACAGCAGGCGCAGGTTGGCGAACTGCTCCCAGCGGGTGCCGGGCATGCGCCAGAGCAGGGACTTCTTGCCGTGCACCACCTCGTCGTGGGACAGCGGCAGGACGAAGTTCTCGGCGTCGTTGTAGAGCATGCTGAAGGTGATCTCGCCCTGGTGGTGCTTGCGGAACAGCATGTTGCGGCCCAGGTAGGCCAGGGTGTCGTGCATCCAGCCCATGTTCCACTTGAAGCCGAAGCCCAGGCCGCCCGACGCTGGTGGGGCGCGAGACCATGGGCCAGGCGGTGGACTCCTCGGCCACCGTGAGGGTGTCGGGGAAGTGGGCGTAGAGCACCTCGTTGAGCCGGCGCAGGAAGGCCACCGCCTCCAGGTTCTCCCGGCCGCCGTACGCGGTTGGGCAGCCACTGGCCGGCCTTGCGGCTGTAGTCCAGGTAGAGCATGGAGGCCACCGCGTCCACCCGCAGCCCGTCCACGTGGAACCGGTCCAGCCAGAAGACGGCGTTGGCGATGAGGAAGTTCTGCACTTCGGTGCGGCCGTAGTTGTAGATCAGCGTGCCCCAGTCCATGTGCCGGCCCTTGCGCGGGTCGGCGTGCTCGTAGAGGTGGGTGCCGTCGAATTCGGCCAGGCCGTGGGCGTCCGATGGGAAGTGCGCCGGCACCCAGTCCAGCAGCACGCCCAGGCCCGCCTGGTGGCAGCGGTCGACGAAGGCCATGAAGTCGTCGGGCGAGCCGTAGCGGTTGGTGGGGGCGAACATGCCCAGCGGCTGGTAGCCCCAGGAACCGTAGAAGGGGTGCTCGCTCACCGGCAGCAGCTGCAGGTGGGTGAAGCCCATGGACTGGGCGTAGGGGATGAGCTGGTCGGCCAGCTCCAGGTAGCTGAGGAAGCCGCCGTCGTCGCGCCGCCGCCAGGAGCCCAGGTGCACCTCGTAGAGGCTGATGGGGGCGTCGTGGCGGTTGCGCGCCAGCGCTCCGCCATCCAGCCGCCGTCGCCCCAGGCGTGGTCCGGCTCCCGTGCGACCACCGAGGCGGTGCCGGGGGCGTGCTCGCAGCGGAAGGCGAACGGGTCGGCCTTGAGCGGCAGCAGCCGGCCGTCGGCGCTCTTGAGCTCGAACTTGTAGAGGTCGCCGGGGGCCATGCCGGGCACGAACAGCTCCCACACCCCGGAGGACGAGAACCGGCGCATGAGGTGGCGCCGGCCGTCCCAGTTGTTGAACTGGCCCACCACGCTCACCCGCCGGGCGTTGGGCGCCCACACCGCGAACTCCACCCCGGCCACGCCGTCCCGCACCGCCGGGTGGGCGCCCAGCTTCTCGTAGAGGCGCAGGTGGGTGCCTTCGGCCATGAGGTAGACGTCCAGTTCGCCCAGGGCGGAGCCGAACCGGTAGGGGTCCTCCATTTCCATCGGGCTCGCCCCAGCCGTGCACCCGGAAGCGGTACGGGAACGGGCTGGGCCAGGCCGGGCAGCAGGGCCTCGAACACCCCTTCCGGGTGGGTCATGCTTCATGGTGGCCAGCGGCTTCGCCGCCGTGGCGCCGTCGCAGCAGTTCCACCCGCGCGGCCCGGGGCAGGAAGGCGCGCACGGCCAGCCCCTCGGGCAGCGCCCGCAGGCCGAAGCAGGCGCCCGGGTCCCCGCAGTCGCCCTTGAGGAAGGCCTGGACATCGAAGGGGAAGGAAGCGGCGGCGGGCATGGGGATCCGGGGAATGCTTCCTTTGTACTACGTATCCGGGCGATTTTGCCGACCTCTGTTCCGGCGGATTCGGCGATCCTCGGCTCCCCGGCCTCCTCGGCGATAGGTTCTTTGCCTCGAACTGCCTGGATGACCATGTAGAAACGGCCTTAGACCACCTGACCCGGGCTTTTCGTGAGTGGCCGGCCATCGTTGGTGCGGGACGAGGCCTTCATTCGGATCCGTGAAGAACCGTATGCTCCTGAATCCAGGGGAGCCGATCAGCCCACCGTCCCCGCCGCCCCCAGCATCAGCCACACCCGCAGCGCCTCGGTGACGCTCCAGGCCTGGGCGTCGCAGCCGCGCTGGGCATGGGGCGCGTCGCCGTCCAGGATCTCCGGCAGCTGGCCCACGCAGCCGGTGGCCAGCAGGCCGTCCAGGGAGCCCAGGTAGGCCCGGGCCGCGGCCACGGCCTCGGGCTGGAAGTCCCAGGCCCGGGCCAGGGCCTCGCAGAACGCCGGCAGCAGCCAGACCCAGGCGGTGCCGTTGTGGTAGGCCGGCTTGCGCCGGGTGTCCTCGTCCCCTTCGTAGCGGCCCCAGTAGGGGTGCAGCGGGTCGTTGAGCAGGTGGCCCCCGGGGCCGCGGACGGCCAGGGGCTCCGGCGCCGGCAGCGGCGCCAGGCTGCGCAGGGCGCCGGGCACCAGCAGGTAGCGGCGCACGGCGGCGACCGCGCGCCGGGCCCGGTCGCCCTGCACCAGCCCCAGGCTCACCAGGAACACCTGGTTGGGGCGCAGCAGGCCGTCGGGCCGGGCCGCGCGGGCGGGGCAGCCCGCGGGCGCCGGCCAGGAGGTCCTGGAAGCAGTCCAGGCGCTCGTCCCAGAACAGGTCCAGGGACGCCGAGGCCCGGTCCGCCCAGGCGCCCCAGGGGCCGGCCCGTCCAGGCGCTCCAGCTGGCGCAGCAGGCGGATCCACAGGGCCTGGATCTCCACCGGGTAGCCTTCCCGGGGGGTGCCGGCCGGGTAGTTGGTGTCCATCCAGGTGAAGTGCGGGGGGCTCCACACCAGGCCCGACTCGGGGTCCACCCGGATGCCGTTGGGGGTGCCGCCCCAGGTAGCCCGAGGCGATGGAGCCGAGCACTGCCGCCAGGGTGCGCCCGCCCGCGTCCGCCCGGTACAGCCCGGGGTCCGGCCGCCGCGGCCTCTTCCACCGCCAGGGCGAACCAGAGCGGAGCGTCGGAGGTGTCCCGGTCGGCGGTGGAGTCGCCGTTGAGGGCGTTGGGCAGGGTGCCGCGGTCCTCGAACCGCGGCGAAGGTGAGCAGGATCTCCCGCACCTGGGCGGCCATGCCGCCGGCCAGCAGGCCCCGGGCGGCGATGAAGGTGTCCCGGCCCCAGTCCAGGAACCAGGGGTAGCCGGCGATGACCGTGGCGCCGGTTCCGCGCCTGGGCCAGGAAGGCGGATGCCGCGACGGCCAGCTGGCGGCCGAAGCTGTCGGCACCGGCGTGCGGCGCTTCGATCTCCTTCAGGGCCTCGGCCCGGATCTGGGCGAACCGCTTCACCTCCTGGACGGGCGGCAGTTCGGGGTCGGCGCAGGCGGTGAGGGTGACGGCAGCGGCCGCGCACCAGCGGCAGTTCGAACCAGCCCGGGCTCCAGGCGTCGCCCTGGCCGGTCATGCCCCGGGAGGCCTCCACCGGGTGCGGCAGGCCGATGCTCCATTCCGGGTGCGGCGTGCCAGCTGCCGGCGTCGGCCCAGGCCTGCAGGCGCCGGTCCCCGGCGGGCTGGAAGAGGAAGCCGGGACGGTCCTCCAGGTCCCCGGTGTGCGTCGCGGAAATGATGGTCGGCGCCCGGGTTGGCCTGGGTCTCGGCGTGGAAGCCGCGGTCCTCCAGGTCCAGGCGCACGGTGAGGCTCACCGCCCGGTCGTCCGGGCAGGTCCGCGCCGAAGGGCGGCGGGCCGCAGGCGCTGGAAGCGGGCCACCACGGTGTTGCGCTCCGGCAGCAGATCCAGGGTGAGTTCCACCTGGACCCGTGCGCCCGTCGCCCGGCGGGCACCACGAAGATCCAGCGGCCCGGAGGGCCCGGCTCGAAATGCACCAGGTTGTCCCGGCCCAGGGCGGTGATGAAGCCGTCGGCGTTGGCCCAGGCCCGGATGCGGCTTGGCCAGCACGTGCCGGTCGCAGGGGGCTGTCCGGGTGCAGGTTGGCGCCCAGCAGGCAGTCGTACTTGGAGCTCACCGCGCCCAGGTCGGCGTGCACCCGGGCCATGCCGCCCCGGCCGTTGGTGAGCAGGCAGAGGCCGTCCAGGGCGTGGCGGGCGTATTCCGGGATCGGGGCCAGCAGCCGGATCCGCCCGGGCGAAGGATTGCGGGCGTCCTTGAAGCGCTCCAGCACGATCTCCGCCTCCACCGGGCCGGCGCGGCTCCAGCGCCGCCGGCGGCAGCGCGGCGGCGAAGCCGTCGCGCCACCGGGATGGAGCGCAGGTGCAGCCGGCGCTGGCCGGGCATGGCCAGCGAGGCCGCGAACGGCGCCTCGTCGCGGATCAGCAGCCAGTGCCCGGGCGGCAGGGGCAGCACCCGGCCCAGGTCGCGCAGGCCCCAGCGCACCACCCGCGGGTAGCCCGGCCTGGCCGCGCGCAGCGCGCGCCAGCAGGTCGGCGCGGGCCGCCCGGGGTCCAGCACCGACAGCGCCGACCAGGAAGGCGGCGGGATCCACGGCGGCCAGGGCGCCCAGCGCCTCCCAGTCGGCCGGGCCCAGGTCCTCCTGGGGCAGGACGGTGGCCAGGGCCTGGTAGGCCCAGGCCGCCTGGGCCCGCCGGGCCCGGTACGGCTCGCCCTCCAGGCCCGCCGGTTCGGCCTGGCCGGACAGGCAGTGGGCGGCCCAGGGCAGCAGGGTGAACACCCGGCCGCCGTCGGCCAGGGCGCGCATCCGGGGCGCGGTCTGGCCCAGGAGGTCCAGGGCGGGGCCGCCCAGGGCCGCCCAGCGGGCGCCGTCCAGGCTCCAGTCCCGGCTCTCCATGCCCAGGTTCACCAGCACCAGGCACTGGTCGCGGCCGTCCCAGGAGCGCCGGCGCCAGCGCCAGCACCGGCGAATCGTCGGCGCTCAGGCGCTCCAGGCGCGGCCCCGTCGAAGAAGCAGGGGTGGCTCGAGAGCAGGCGGTTGAGCCGGCCCAGGTCCGTCCACCAGGTTGTCCGGGGCGCCCCAGGCCAGGCCCCGCGCCTGGTGCACTTCGATCCGCTCCGTGGCCAGCCATTCCACCCCGCCGGTGAAGCCGAAGGCGCCGCACTGGCTGGTGAGGGCGCACAGGCGGTTGCGCAGCAGCGACCAGGCCGCTGGACTTCGCCGGCCAGGCGCTCGTTGTCGTGGGTCTCGCTGTAGTGCACCAGGGGGCCCATGCGCCGGCCCTGGCGGAGGGCGTGGTCCAGGTAGCCGGACACTTCGCGCGGGCCGTAGTTCTGGAACAGTTCCGAATAGGCCCACTGCATGCCGCCTTCGGTGAGCAGCGCCTCGGTGGCCTCCCAGGCCCCGCCCAGCCCTTCCAGCAGGAAGGTGCAGTCGGGGAACTCCTGGCGCACCCGGGCCACGATGTACTGCCAGGCCGGCAGGGGCACCATGTAGCCGGCGTCGCAGCGGAACCCGTCCACGCCGCGCCGGCACCAGGTGAGCAGGGATTCGGCCACCACCTCCCACAGCTCGGGCACGCGGTTGTCCAGCTCCACCAGGTCGCCCCAGGTCACGCCCCAGGCGCCGGGGCTGTGGAAGGTGCCGTCCGGGTTGCGCTTGAACCAGCCCGGGCGCTCCTCCATCAGGCGCGAGCCCCAGCCGGTGTGGTTCACCACGATGTCCAGGAAGATCAGCCCGCCGCGCAGGTGCACCGCGTGGGCCAGCTCCTGGAACTGCTCCACGCCGGTGGTGCGCTCGTCGAAGTCCACCAGGGCCGGATCGATGCCGGCCAGGTCCTGCTGGGCGTAGGGGCTGCCGAACCGGCCGAAGCGGGCGAAGGTGGTGGGCGTGGGCCCCAGCGGCAGCAGGTGCAGGATGCGGCAGCCCAGGCGGCCGAGGATGTGCGGCACGCAGCCGGTCAGCTCGCGCAGCTTGCCCGAGGGCGGGATCACGGTGAAGCCGCGCTGGTCCAGGCTGGCCAGCTGCTCGTCCAGGGCAGGCTGGCGGGTGGTGCGCTCGGACCTCGACGGCGCCGAACATGCGCGGGAAGGCGCAGTAGATGCTGTTGCCGGTGCGCAGGTGGTCGGGGTGCACCGAGATGCCCACGTCGTCGCCGTCCGGCCAGTGCTGCCGGCCCTGGGCGTCCAGGTAGTAGGCCTTGGCGCGGAAGTAGCCCACTTCCGTGAGCGGCAGGTCCAGCTCCCAGCGGCCTTCGCCCTCGACCAGCGGCAGGTCGCGCCAGGCGGCGCCGGCGAAGCTGCGCGGCCCGCTGGAGGCGGCGCCCGACAGGCCGATGGTCTCCTCCCGGGCCCGGGCCGCACGGGTCAGGTTGGTGCGCAGCATGGCCCGGCAGCCTTCCTGCTGCGGGCGCTCCAGGGTGAAACGCAGCCGGTCGCCCACGTAGTGGACGATCCGGTTGCCGGGTGGGGGGTCATGGCGGGACGTTGCATGGGGCCTCTATTCCCTTTCGGCCGCGGGCAGGCGGAAGATGAATGTGGAGCCGCGGCCCGGTTCGGTCTGCAGGTCCACCTCGCCGTGCATCAGCACCGCCAGGTGCTTGACGATGGCAAGGCCGAGGCCGGTGCCGGGGATGCGGCGCACGCTGGGCGCCCGGTAGAAGCGTTCGAAGATGCGCTTGGCGTCGGTTTCGGAGATGCCGGGCCCGCTGGTCCGACACCGACCAGACCAGCCAGGGCCCGTCCCGGCGCACCCGCAGGTCCACCCTCGATCCGGCCGGGCTGAACTTGACCGCATTGGACAGCAGGTTGTCCAGCAGCTGCACCAGGCGCAGGGGGTCGGCCCTGAAGACGACGTGCTCCAGGTCGCCGGGCAGGTCCAGGTCGATGGCCACGTTGGAGGTTTCGGACTGGGGCTGGATGTTCTCCAGCGCCTCGGCCATGAAGGCGCGCATGTGCAGGAGGGTCGGCTCCAGGCGCAGGGCCCCGGTCTCGATCCGGGACAGCTCGGAGATGTCCTCCAGCAGCATGGTCATCTTGTCCACGGCCCGGAGGATGATGCGCAGGCTGGATTCCCCCTCGGGCAGCACCAGGCTGCCCTCCTGGAGGTTCTCCACCGCGATGCGGATGCCGGTGACCGGGGTCTTCAGCTCGTGGCTGGCGTTGGCGATGAACTTCTGCCGGGTGGTCTCCAGCGCCTCCTCGCGGGTGATGTCGTCCACGGTCACCAGCACCCACGGCAGCTTTGACGCCTGCAGCGGGGTCTCGAACGGGATCGCGCGCATGCGCAGGATCCTGGGGTTGCGCTGGAGGACCCACTCCACCGGTCCGCCCGAGCAGGCCAGGTCGATGTTGCGCAGGCTCTCCGGCTCGCGGAACGCCGCCACCACCGGGTTGCCCAGGGCCAGGCTGCTGCTGGAGCCGAGCAGGAGCCGGGCGGCCGGATTGAACAGGCGCAGGCTGCGCTCCTGGTCCAGGAGCAGCATGCCGGCGTTCAGGTGGGCCAGGATCTGCCTGCGGACCTGGTTCTCGGTCTCGGCCTTGGAGCGCAGCAGCTGGTTCTCCTCCTCCAGGGCGGTCCAGACCTTCGGCAGTTCGCGCAGCAGGGAGTCGCCCTTGTCCGCCACCGGGATCACGGCCAGCACCTGGGCCATGGTGGTGCGGTGCTGCCAGGTGCGCATGGCCAGCAGGATGCCGCCCATGACGGTGACGATCGCCCCGGCCAGCCGGAACGCCATGTCCGAGGCCAGGCCGAGCATGACGCCGCCGCCCACCGCGAGGACGAAGGCGGTCCAGGGGGTGGTCATTTGCTGGGACAGGTCGCCACTGGCCTTGGGCATCTGGACTCCGGATGGCATCCCCCCCATTGTCCCGGCTATCGGCTGGAAGTGGGTAACTTCTCGACAAAATGCGGCAGGTGTCCTTTACTCGCATAGAACCACCCTATCCTGATAGCTTGCGACCGCCGAAAGGCCCGGCCGTCCACCCCTGCTCATAAAGGATCTCCCATGCCCGATCTCAACAACGTTCTGGCGGTCATTCTCGGCGGCGGGCGCGGCACGCGCCTGTACCCGCTGACCCGGCAGCGCTCCAAGCCGGCCGTGCCGATCGCCGGGAAGTACCGCCTCATCGACATTCCCCTGAGCAACTGCATCAACTCGGGGATCTTCCGGATGGAGGTGCTGACCCAGTTCAACTCGGTCTCGCTGCACCGCCACATCGCCGACAGCTATTCGTTCGACCTGTTCCATTCCGGCTGGGTGCACATCCTGGCGGCCCAGCAGACGCCCACCAGCGAAGGCTGGTACCAGGGCACCGCCGACGCCATCCGGAAGCAGCTCCTGCAGATCGAGGCCTCGGGGGCGGAGCATGTGCTCATCCTGGCCGGCGACCACCTCTACCAGATGGACTACGCCCCCATGGTGGCCTTCCACCGCGACCACGGCGCCGACATCACCGTGGCGGTGCAGCCCGTCGCCAAGGACGAGGCGGACCGCTTCGGCATCCTGAAGCGCACGCCCGACGGGCGGATCCGTTCCTTCGTGGAAAAGCCGAAGACGGCCGAGGCCCAGGCGAAAATGGTCAGCCGGGACGACCCGGAGCGCCCCTTCCTCGGCTCCATGGGCATCTACCTGTTCAACACCGGCGCGCTGGTGGACCTGCTCACCCGGCATCCGGATTTCGACGATTTCGGGCACCAGGTGATTCCGCACAGCATCGAATCCATGACCGTGTGCGGGTTCGACTTCGATGGCTACTGGCAGGACATCGGCACCATCCGCTCGTTCTTCGAAGCCAACCTCGACCTGGTCCAGCCGGGCGCGGCCTTCAACCTGTTCGACGCCCGGCGCCCGATCTACACCCACGCCCGCTTCCTGCCCGGGTCCATCTGCTCCGGGTGCAGGTTCACCGGCGTGCTGCTTTCGGAGGGCTGCGTCATCGACGAGGCGGACATCACCCATTCCATCGTGGGGGTGCGCAGCCGGATCGGCAGCGGCACCCGGATCAAGGACACCATCGTGATGGGCAGCGACTACTACGAGTCCAGGCACCACGAGGCCCCGCTCGGCGTGGGGCCCGGCTGCCGGATCGAGGGCGCGATCCTGGACAAGAACGTCTGCATCGGCGCGGACGTGACGATCAGGCCGTTCCCGCGCGGCACCGAACTGGACGCGGGCCACTACGTGGTGCAGGACGGCATCGTGGTGATCCCCAAGAACACCCTGCTGCCCCGGGGGACGCAGATCGGGCCGGAGGCGTGAGGCGGGGCGGGAACGGCGCCGGTCCACGAGACGCGGCAGATGATCAGGGCAGGTTCCCCGAGAAACCGTCAGAACTGTCCCTGGACTGGCTGCCATAGGTAGGGTCTGGGTGGGACCCGAAGGTAAGCACAAGCCCGTTACCCTTCATGGGCGGCGGGCAGACGCGGGCTATGCATGCAAGCTGCCCGCCGCCCATGAAGGGGCAGCGCGTCAGCGCTGCGGCCCGCGATAGCGGGCCAGGGCTTGTGCGGAGTGGGTCGGCGCCCTCTCTGTGAACTCGGCTCCTCGGCGGCCTCTGCGTCAAAATTCAGTTGGCCGGGTCCGCCAGGGCGACGGGTCGGGCGAAGTGACCAGCCTTTCAGGGGACCCTACCAAGGCAGGTTCTTAATAGGTTCCAGGCCGCCTGGAAAGGGGGGAAACAGTCTTTCTCCCGTCCTTTTTTCCCCCTGCAAGGAGAAAGCTCGTTTTAATTTCGCCATAAAGGATCGTTCATTCATTAAAACTTCTTTCAGAAATAAGGGAAACGATTCGATTCCCCCAAAAATCCCATCCCTAACATTTCGCTTTACTTCCTGCTTGTTAGCTTACAAACCATTTCTACACTTGTGAGTGGAACTCAGTGGATCAAAGTGGATTGAAATGGCAATAAGTGGGCGATAGGCTGGTTCTCCCCGATCCCGGGGCGGATCTTTTGGAAAGGCGGTTCAGGTGCTGCGACTGCGCGGCAACGCACCGGCCACGGTGGATGAAAAGGGGCGGTTGAAACTCCCCACCACCTTCAAGGCCGACCTCGAAGCCTTCGCCACCGGCGAAGGCGGGGGGGGCCTGCGCCACTACCTCACCTCCCTGGACGGCAGGGGCGCCCGGCTCTACCCGCTGGCGGTGTGGGAGGCGATCGAGGCCCGGCTGGCCCTGGTGCCCGGCACCAACCCCGCCAAGCGCCGCTTCCTGGAGGTGACCGCCTACTACGGGTCCGAAGTGGAGCCCGACGCCCAGGGCCGCTTCGTGATCCCGCCGATCCTGCGCGAGGCCGCCGAGCCTCACCGGCGAAGTGGCCATCCTCGGCCAGATGGACCACCTGGCCATCTGGAACCGCGCCGCCTTCGAGCGCCGGATGAGCGCCGAGCCGCTCACCACCGACGACCTGGCCGCGCTCGCGGAACTGGGGATCGTGACCGTGGCCGCCCGTGACCATCCATGTCCCGGTCCTGCTCCAGGAGGTGCTGGACAACCTTCCCGTGCCCCCCGCCGGAAGGGTGCTGGACCTCACCCTGGGCCTGGGCGGCCACGCGGAGGCCATCCTGGCCCGGGCCGACGCCGGCACCCGCTACCTCGGCGTCGACCGCGACCCCAGGGCCCGGGAGCGGGCCAGGGCCCGCCTGGGCGGCGACGCCCGGCTCAGCATCATAGCCGGCACCTACGAGGACATCTGGGACGACCCCGGCTTCCAGGCCTGGATGCACCGGCAGGCGCCCGGAAGGCCTGGACGTGGCCCTCATGGACCTGGGCGTCTCCAGCCTCCAGCTCAAGGACCCGGTGCGCGGCTTCAGCTTCCAGGCCGAAGGGCCCCTGGACATGCGCATGGACCCGGATTCGGGCCTGACCGCCCTGGAGTGGCTGGCCGCCCAGACCGACGACCACCCTGGCCGACGCCCTCTACGCCTACGGCGAGGAGCGGGCCTCGCGACCCATCGCCCGGGCCATCCTGCGCTCCCTGGAGGCCGGGACCCTGCGCACCACCCTGGACCTGGCCGCGGCCGATCTACACCGTGCTGCCCCGGGAGGTGGCCCGGCGCAAGAACCAGATCGACCCCGCCACCCGCACCTTCCAGGCCATCCGCATCGCCGTGAACGGCGAACTGGCCCGGCTGGCCAACGCCGTCGCCCGGGCCGCCCTCGCCCTGAAGCCCGGCGGGCGCATCGGCGTCATCTCCTTCCACAGCCTGGAAGACCGCATCGCCAAGCAGACCCTGCGCCGGCTCGCCGGCATCTACGACGGCCCCGGCCGCACCGCCCCCGAACCGCTGCCCCGCCGCCTCCGGCTGATCCACGCCGGCGGGCTGAAGGCGGGCGAGGCCGAGGCCGCGGCCAACCCTCCCTCCCGTTCCGCCCGGCTGCGGATCGGGGAACGCCTTGAAGACCCCCCCAACCCCAGGACCACGCCATGAACGCCAAGCTCTACGTCCAGCGACCCACGGCCTACCCCCAGCGCCAGGTGGAGGGCGAGGGCGTACTCCGGATGCTCCTGCTGGTCTTCGCCCTGGCCCTGCCCATGGGCTCCATGGCCTACCTCAAGATCCAGCACACCCGCCTGAGCTACGAGATGAGCGAGATCCGCGACCAGATCCGCCAGGAGGAGGAGGTCCGCCGCACCCTGCTGCTGGAGCGCTCGCGCTTCCAGCGCGACGAGGAGATCCAGGCCTACGCCGACAAGGCCGGGCTGCTGCCGCGCAAGCAGAGCCACCTGGTGCCCAAGGTCTACACGCGGGAGGACCAGCGCCTGGCCAGACTCCAGCCCGACGGGGCCAGCCTCGGAATCCAGTAGAATGGACTTGAGGACCCCGCGCCGCGGGGCCTGATGGAAGGAGTGCCCCAGCCTTGAGTCCCGCGATCAGGATCCATGTCACAACACCTTTTCGCGGGGCACTCCTGGCAACGCTCCTGGCCATGCCGGGCTTCGTCCCGGCGGCGGCCCAGGACAGCATCGCCAGCTACCCGATCCAGCCCGCCGGGATCGGCGCCATCATCGTGAACGACCACGAGGGGCATTTCGTCGGGCGGATCCTGCCGCAGAAGCGCTACTGGGTGCCCATCGACCGGATCCCGGCCTTCCTGCAGCAGGCCCTGCTGGCGGTCGAGGACGCCCGCTTCTACGAGCACGGCGGCATCGACATCCGCGGCATCGCGCGGGCCATGGTGAAGGACGTGGTCAAGGGGCGGATGGCCGAAGGCGGCTCCACCATCACCCAGCAGCTGATCAAGAACAAGTTCCTCAGCCCGCGAGGTCTCCATCGACCGCAAGGTCAAGGAGGCCCGCATGGCCATCGAGTTCGAGAAGAAGTACACCAAGCGCCAGATCCTGGAGATGTACTTCAACGAGATCTACTACGGCAACGGGGCCATGGGCATCGCCCAGGCGGCCCGGCTCTACTTCAACAAGAGCGCCGAGGAGCTGAACGACGGCGAGTGCCTGATGCTGGCCGGCGTGCCCAAGAACCCGGGCCGCTACAACCCGCTGGGCAAGCCCGCCGACGTGGCCGCGCGGCGGGACGTGGTGCTCAAGCGCCTGGTCGACCTCAAGATCATCACCGCCCGGCAGAGCCAGGTCTACCGGACCCATCCGGCCAGGGTCCAGGGGCCGGGGGAGGCGCCGTACTACCTGGCCCAGGTCCGGGACCAGCTGGTGGAGCGCTACGGCCCCGACGCGGTGGAGCAGGGCGGGCTGGACGTGACCGCCGCCCTGGACCTGCACCTGCAGCGCAGGCGGAGCAGGCCCTGCGCGACGGGGTCCGGCGGGTCGCGCCCGACCTGCAGGGGGCGCTCGTCTGCATGGACCCGGCCTCGGGCGACGTGCTGGCCGCGGTGGGCGGGGTCGACGGCGGCCAGAACGCCATCAACCGCGCCTTCGATTCCAGGCGCCAGACCGGATCGGCCATCAAGCCGCTGATCTACGCCGCGGCCCTGGAGAAGGGCATCACCGCCGCCAGCATCTGGAACGACGCGCCGGTGGCCTACCGCTGGGGCAACGGCCAGGTCTGGAAGCCGCAGAACTACGGCGGCGAGCAGTTCGGCGACATGTCCCTGCGCCAGGCCCTGGCCCACTCCGACAACGTCGTCACGGTGAAGCTGCTGGACGCCATCGGGGTGCCCTACTTCGTCGACTTCGCCTCCCGCGCTGGGGCTGCCGCTGCACGCCCAGAACGGACTCTCCCTGGCCCTGGGCACCGACGAGGTCACCCTGAACGACCTGGTCCAGGCCTACACCCCCCTGGCCACCGGCGGCACCGCGGGCCGCAGGCGCGCACCATCCTCCGGGTGCTACGACCGCAGGTCCCGCGCCTGGACCGAGGCCGCCGCGCCGGTGCCGCGCCGGACGCAGCGCCGGCCATGACCCCCGCGGCCGCCTACATCACCACCGAGATGCTCAAGGACGTGCTCACCTACGGCACCGCCAAGAACCTGAAGAAGTTCAGCCAGGGCCGTCCCTGCGCCGGCAAGACCGGCACCACCGACGATTTCCGCGACGCCTGGTTCATCGGCTACACGCCCCGGATGGTCACCGGGGTCTGGGTCGGCTGGGACCAGCCCAGGACCGGGGGCAGGGGCTTCACCGGCGGCCTGGTGGCCGCCCCCATCTGGGAGCGCTTCATGGCCAGGGCCCTGGCCGGGGCGCCGCCGGACGACTTCCCCAGGCCCGACACCGTGGTGGCCGTCGGCATCGACCCGGCCACCGGCGGCCTGGCCGCGGAGGGCGACCCGAACCGGCGCGAAGAGCTGTTCGTCCTGGGCACCGAGCCCGGGCGGCCGCCGGAAGCCCCAACCCCGGCGCCAACCCCGGCGCTGACCCCGACGCCGATTCCGGGCCCGGCCCCCGGCGCAGCGCCCGCCCCGGCAGGCGCGACCCGGTGAAACAAGAGGTGGCATCCCGCTTTTCGCGGTGCTAGCCTCTGCCGGGGAGGCCCCTGCCATGGTCACCTACGATCATCTCCGCATCAACCCCGGCGATCTGGCCGAGGCCCTGGAAAGCCACATGGACGAGGCTTCCTGGCTGCTGGACCTGGAGTCGGGGGAGGTGGTCTTCGCCGGCTCCGAGGAGGTCACCGGCATGCCGGAGGACGAGGACTGGGACGACCCGGACCGCTTCCTGGACATCCAGCCCATGGATTCCTGGGAATCCTTCCAGATCATGGAGGATTTCGTGGACGAGCTGCCCGAGGGCGAAGGCTGCCGGGCCCTGTCCCGGGCCCTGCGCCTGCCCAGGCCGTTCCGCTGCTTCAAGGACACCCTCTGCGACTTCCCGTCCCTGCGCGAGCGCTGGTTCAAGTACCACGAGGACCGGATGCTGGTCTACGCCCAGGAATGGCTCGAGGAGCACCTGCCCGGGGCCCGGCTCGCCGAGCGCTGACAGCGGCCGGCGCACTTGGGCTACGATAGAAGGCGGAGTCGTCGTGGCGATCATCAACGTGCTAAGCAGTCCGCACCCGCCCCGGCGCCTGCTGGGCAGGCCGGAGCCCCAGGACCTGCTCGGCGGCGCGGCTGCCCTGGATCCTGGCCGGCATGCTGGTCTGGGTGCTGATGATCCTGCTGCGCCTGGTCTGGCTGCAGGTGGTGGAGCACGCCCACTACCGCACCCGGGCCGAGCACCAGCACACGGTGGTGGTGCCCATCGAGCCGATCCGGGGCGAACTGCGCGACCGCCGGGGCGGGTCCCTGGCCATCTCCCTGAAGGTGGAGAGCCTGTTCTGCACGCCGCCGGCCTTCTACCCGGACTACCGGGCCGGCAAGGGCGACTCCGTGCGCAGCTGGGGCGACCCGGACCGGGAGTCCGCCCAGAAGGTGGCCGACCCAGCTCGCGCCGCTGCTGGAGGCGCCGCGGCCGTCGGTGCTGGAGAAGCTGCTGCGCAAGAAGCCCTTCGTCTGGATCGAGCGGCAGCTGCGCCGCGCCAAGGCCGCCGCCATCCGCGCGCTCAAGCTGGACGGCGTGGATTTCCTGCCGGAGAGCAAGCGCCAGTATCCCCAGGGGCAGCCTGGCCTGCCAGATCGTCGGCTTCACCAACATCGACGGGGTCGGCCAGCTGGGCATCGAGAAGACCTTCGACGAGCAGCTGGCGGGCCAGCCCGGCGAGCTGATCGCGCCCCGGGACGCCAAGGGGCGCCTGCTGATCCTGCAGGAGAACTTCGCCAAGATCCCGGTGAACGGCTCCACCCTGCAGCTCACCCTGGACGCCACCATCCAGCACATCGTGGAGGACGCCCTGGAGGAGGGCGATGCAAGCGAGCCACCCCGCCACCGCCTACGCCGTGGTGGTGGACCCCTTCACCGGCGAGATCCTGGCCATGGCCGGCACGCCCCACCTTCGACCCGAACCACATCCTGCCGAAGAAGTTCATGAACCGCAGCGAGTCGGAATGGTCCGCCGCCGACAAGGAGGAGTACCGGCAGGACCATGGACCGCCAGAAGGCCGCGCGCAAGGTGCACCCGGTGGAGGACAGCTACGAGCCCGGGCTCCACCATGAAGATCTTCACCGCCTCCATCGCCCTGGAGGAGCGCAAGGTGCACCTGGGCGAGCTGATCAACTGCGAGGGCGGCCGCTGGATGCACAACGGCGCCCTGATCACCGACGACCACCGCAACGGCGTGCTCACCTTCGAGGAGGTGCTCTGGCAGAGCTCCAACATCGGCGCCGCCAAGATCGGCCTGCGGCTCGACCCGGCGGTGCACTACCAGTTCCTGCGCAAGTTCGGCTTCGGCGAACCCACCGGGCTCAACTTCCCCGGGCGAGACCTCGGGCCGCCTGCTGGCCCCGGACCGCTGGAGCAACACCACCCAGCAGACCATGTGCTACGGCTACGGCCTGTCGGTCTCGCCCCTGCAGATCCTCATGGCCGGCTGCGCCCTGGCCAACGGCGGCCGGCTCATGCAGCCCTACATCGTGCAGAAGATCTTCAACGACCAGGGCGCGATGCTCCAGGAATTCAAGCCCAAGGTCAAGGACCAGGTGATCAGCGAGGAGACCTCGGCCATGATGCGCGAGGCCCTCAAGGGGGTCATCACCAACGGCACCGCCAGGCGGGCCAAGCTGGACGGCGACGTGGAGGCCTTCGGCAAGACCGGCACCGCCCGCAAGCTCATCAACGGGAAGTATGATCCCAAGCGGCACTACGCCTCCTTCATGGGCTTCTTCCCCGCCGACAAGCCCCAGTACCGGCATCCTGTTCATGCTGGACGACCCCGCCGGGGACCTGGAGGGCGGCAGCGTGGCGGCGCCGCTGTTCAAGAAGGTCGGCGACGCGATCATGCGCTACCGGCTGTCCGGCGCGGGACAGCGACCCCGAGCCGGACCTGAAGCTGGGCCTGCGGGACTGGCCGGTGAGCGAGAACGACGAGGCGGTGGTCCACGTGGAGGTCGGCAAGGTGCCCGACCTGAAGGGGCTCACCCTGAAGTCCGCCATCCACCGGGTGGTGCTGGCCGGCGGGGTGCCGGAGCTGGACGGGCCGGGCCACGGCGGGCCCGGGCGTGACTGCGGGTGCAGGACCAGAGCCCGCCGGCCGGGGCCGCCGCTGGAGCCGCAGGCCGTGGTGAAGATCAAAGTGGGGGCGCCATGAAGTTCAGCGACTGGATGCGGGGCGAGGACGTGCACGGGGCTTCGCGGCCGCTTGCGGGCGCGGCGGAGGTGACCGACATCACCTGCGACAGCCGCGAGGCGAAGCCGGGCTGGGCCTTCGTCGCCCTCAAGGGCGAGCACCAGGGACGGCGCCGATTTCGTGCCGGCGGCGCTGGCCCAGGGCGCCGCGCGCGATCCTCGTGCGACCGCGACCTGGACGCTGCCGGGTGCGCCTTCGCCCGGCCTGGGCGACGGCCGCGCCACCATGGCCCTGCTGGCCCGCAAGCTCTACCGCGAGCCGGACCGCGCCCTGGCCCTCATCGGCGTCACCGGCACCAACGGCAAGACCACCACCACCACCCTCATCCGCCAGCTGCTGCGCGCTTCCGGCCAGGGCTGCGGGCTCATGGGCAGCGTGCTGAACGCCGCCGGCGACCGGGAGGAGCGAGGCCGTGCTGCACCACCCCGGAAAGCCCGGTGTTCTACCGCTGGCTGAAGGCCTCGCGCGGACGCCGGCGACGTGGCCTCGGCGCGTGGAGGTCTCCAGCCACAGCCTGATGCTGGCCCGGGTGCACGGCGCCCGCTTCAGGGTCGGCCTGTTCACCAACCTCACCCAGGACCACCTGGACTTCCACCGGGACCATGGAGAGCCTACTTCCAGGCCAAGGCCCGCCTGTTCCAGGCAGTGCGGGCGCGGCCTGGCCAACGGCGACGACCCCTACGGCCGGCGGCTCCTGCGAAGCGCGGCGGGCCTGCGCTCCTACGCCCTGGAGCGGCCCGCCGACTACCGCGTCACCGGGCCTGGCCCTGAGCCCCACCGGCACCCGCTTCCGGCTCACGGCGCCCGGGCGGCGCCTGGGACGTGCGACAGCCCGCTGCTGGGCCGCTTCAACGCCTACAACCTGCTGGCGGCCCTGGCCGCCCTGGCCGAGGCCGGCTTCGACCTGGAGCGCCTGCTGCGCGCGGTGCCCGCGGCTCACCGGCGCGCCCGGGCCGGCTGGACCGGGTGGACTGCGGCCAGCCCTTCGGCGTCATGGTGGACTACGCCCACACCCCCGACGCCCTGGAGAAGCTGCTGGCCGAGGGCCGGCGCCTGCTGCCGCCCGGGGGCCGGCTGCACGTGCTGTTCGGCTGCGGCGGCGGCCGCGACCGCAGCAAGCGCCCGATCATGGCCGGGGCCGTGGCCGCGGGCGCCGACGTCGTCTGGCACACCTCCGACAACACCCGCTTCGAGGACCCCGAGCCGATCATGGACGACGGCGCCCAGGGCATCCCCGAAGCCCTGCGCCGCGACCCGGCGCCGCTACCACCGGATCACCGACCGGGCCCTGGCGGTGGCCGCGGCCGTCGCCGACTGCCGCCCCGGCGACCTGCTGCTGCTGGCCGGCAAGGGCCACGAGCCGTACCAGGACGTGATGGGGGTCAAGCATCCCTACAGCGACCGCGCCGCGGTGGAGGCGGCCCTCCAGGGCCGGCCGGTCCCCCGCCCCTGGGCGGTGGAGGCGGCCGATGAGCGGTCTGGACCCTCAGGGAGGCGCGGGCGGCGCGTGGGCGGGACCCTCCAGGGCGACGGCGCGCGTGGCGCCCGGCGGCCCTGTCCATGGACACCCGCACCCTCCGCCCCGGCGACGGCTTCGTGGCCATCCGCGGCCAGCGGGACGGCCACGACTTCGCCGCCGAGGCGGTGGCCAAGGGCGCCGTCGGCCCTGCTGGTGGACCACGGCCTGCCGCTGGACGTGCCCCAGCTCATCGTCCCGGACACCCTGGCCGCGCTGCAGCGCTGGGGCCAGGCCCGGCTGGCGGCCTTCCGCCCCCGGGTGGTGCTGGCCATCACCGGCTCCGTGGGCAAGACCAGCACCAAGGAGCTGCTGGCCGGCGCCACCGGCGGCTGGAAGACCCCGGGCAACCGCAACAACACCTTCGGCCTGCCCGAAGCCCTGGCCACCCTGCCCGGGGGCCTGGACAGCGTCGGTGCTGGAGATGGGCATGAGCACCCCGGGCGAGATCCGCCGGCTCACCGAGATCGCCCCGCCGGATTTCGGCCTCGTCACCAACATCGGCAGCGTGCACATGGAGTTCTTCCCCGACGGCCAGCAGGGCATCGCGCGCGCCAAGGGCGAGCTGGTGGCAGGCCCTGCCGCCCGGCGGGCTCTGGGTGCACCTGGCCGACGACCCCTGGTGCCGGTGGGTGGCGCTGCAGCCCTGGGCCCGGGCCCGGGCGGTGCCGGTCGGCCCGGGCGCCGCCTTCGGCTGGGAGGACGAGCGGTCCCGGGGCCTGCACGGCGAGGCGTTCAACCTGCGCCACCCCGGCGGCAGCGTCCCGGTGCGCCTGCGCCTGCGCGGCGCGCACCACGTGCGCAACGCGGCCCTGGCGGGCGCCCTGGCCATCCTGGCCGGCTTCGCCCCGGAGGCCGTGGCCGCCGGGCTGGGCGCGGCGGAACCGCTGCCCGGCCGCGGCCGGCTGCACCCCCTGCGCGGGGGCGGCTGGCTCCTGGACGAAAGCTACAACGCCGTCAAGGAATCCATCCTCGCCTGCGCGGAAACCCTGCAGACCCTGGAGGGTGGCCCCAGGGTCGCGGTGCTGGGCTGCATGCGCGAACTGGGCCCGGCCGCCGCCAGCCTGCACCGGGAGACCGGGGAAGGGCTGAAACGCCTGGGCATCGACCGGGTGCTGGTCTACGGGGACGACGCCCGGGCCCTGGCCGAGGGCTTCGGCCCAGGGGCCAGCGCCTATCCCGGGTTCGAGGCGATGCGCGACGATCCCGCCGGCCTGGGCGCCATCCCCCCCGGGGCGCGGATCCTGGTCAAGGGCAGCCTGTACTGGAACGCCGCCCGGGCCGTGGCGTGGCTGCTCGACCACCTGGGTCCGGCCCCAAGGGGCCGGGGGACTGAAACGTCCTGGTGTCGCTAGGAAAAAAACGAAACGATCTTGTTTAATCTATAGTGGATTCTTATGATTCCTTGGCTCTTTTATCCCCTGCGCGAATCCATCCCCGGCATCTCGCGTCTTCCGCTACGTGACCTTCCGGGCGGCCATGGCCGCGGCCTCGGCCATGGTGCTGTCCCTCCTGTTCGGGCCCATGATCATCCGCACCCTGACCCGGCTCAAGATGAACCAGCCCATCCTCGACGTGCGGCCCCGAGAACCACCAGGTCAAGGCCGGCACGCCCACCATGGGCGGCGGCCATGATCGTCGGCGCCATCGTGGTCTCCACCCTCCTCTGGTGCGACCTGTCCAGCGGAGGCATCTGGGTGGCCCTGGTCTCCCTGGTGGGCTTCGGCGCGGTGGGCGCCTTCGACGACGCCAGGAAGCTCATGCGCAAGCAGAACCTGGGCCTGCGCAGCTGGCAGAAGATGCTGCTGCTCACCGCCATCACCCTGCTGGTGGCCTGGCTGATCCTGCACTTCAACCTGCGCGGCGCCTACACCGAGCAGCTGTCGGTGCCGTTCTTCAAGAACTTCACGCCGCACGTGGGCATCTTCCTGGTGCCCTGGATCTGGCTGGTCATGGTGGGCACCAGCAACGCCGTCAACCTCACCGACGGCCTGGACGGGCTGGCGGTGGGCGGCACCCTGATCGTCGCCACCACCTTCGCGATCCTGGCCTACGTGGCCGGCCACGCCAAGATCGCCGGCTACCTCATGGTGCCGCACGTGCCCGGGGGCGCCGAGCTGACCGTGTTCATGGCGGCCATGGGCGGGGCCTCGCTGGGCTTCCTGTGGTACAACGCGCACCCGGCCGAAGTGTTCATGGGCGACACCGGTTCCCTGGCCCTGGGCGGCGCCCTGGGCACGGCGGCGGTCATGATCAAGCAGGAGCTGCTGCTGGTGATCGCCGGCGGCCTGTTCGTGCTGGAGGCGTTCAGCGTCATCCTCCAGGTGGGCAGCTTCAAGCTGCGCGGCGGCAAGCGCATCTTCCGCATGGCCCCTTTCCACCACCACATGGAGCTGGGCGGCCTGAAGGAGACCAAGGTGGTGATCCGCCTCTGGATCACCGCGATCGTCTGCTGCGTGCTGGCCCTCAGCTCCCTCAAGCTGCGGTAGCCGGGTCCCGATACCAGGCCCTGACCGCTCCTATGGGTCGCTGGCGCGACCCTACGAAGCTGAAAAAACGTCATGGAAGAATGGGTCGTGTTCCTCACCGGGGGACGACTCGCGAAGGAACACGGACGAAGGTGGCCTGGTCCTGCGCTTCGTAGGGTCGCGCCAGCGACCCATAGGAGCGGACAGGGCGGGGGTCCGGGACACGACGGGAGACTACGCGGGCAGTTCCAGCGGCTCGGGGCGGCCGAAGACGAAGCCCTGGCCCCAGGGCACGTCGGCGTCGATCACGGCGCGCAGTTCCTCCACCGTCTCGATGCCCTCGGCGATGTAGCCCACCCGCATCTGCTCGGCGAAGCGCGCCAGGGCGTTGAGCAGGGCGGCCTGGTACGGGCGCCGGTGCACCTCGCGCACCAGGCTGGGGTCGACCTTGATGAAGTCCGGGCCCAGCCGGGCCATGTGCGAAAGCGAGGCGACGCCCGAGCCCAGGCCGCCCACGGCCACCCGCAGGCCGATCTCGCGCAGGCGCCGGGCGAAGCCCTCCATGCTGTCGAGGTCGGGCATGAAGGGGCCGGTCTCGTTGAGCTCCATGACGATGCGGTGGGGCGGGATGGGCAGGTCCCAGACCCATGCCTGGATGTGCTGCCAGAAGTCCGGGTGCTCCAGGGTCAGGGGGCTGAGGTTGACGAAGAGCAGGTGCTCGGTGATGGGGTGCCGGGCCAGGGCGGCGAACACCGCTCCGACGCACGCCAGGTCCAGGCGCACCCGGAGCTCGGAAGAGAGGGTGCGGTCATCCAGCAGACGGCCCACCGCATGCATCTGCCCGTCGGGCCCGGCGAAGCGGGTGAGCATCTCCTGCGCGCGGATATCGCCGGCCTTCAGGCCGAGGATGGGCTGGGCGTAGGTGATCGCCAGGCGCTTTCCGTCGAGGATGCTGTGGAGAATGGTTTCGTTCATGGGCGAGCCGAGCCTCCCTGGTCATTCTGATCGCAATCCGGCCGTCCAGGTAGACTGGGAGCATCGGGAGATCACATGGGCCGGATCATCGTGGTGGGGGCGGGGCGTTCGGGGCTGGGTGCGGCGGAGTTCCTGGCCAGGGCGGGGAAGGACGTGGTGGTGACCGACCTCCGGCCGGAACCCGAGCCCCGGGCGGCGGCGCGGCTGAGCGAACTGTCGGTGCCGGGGGTGTGGGGCGGCCATCCGCTCACCCTGCTGGACGGGTGCGACGAAGTGGTGCTCAGCCCCGTGGTGCCTCCCGGAAGCCCCTTCGCCCGGGAGGCCTCGGCCCGCGGCATCTCCGTCATCGGCGAGCTGGAGCTGGCCCACCGCCACCTGCGCGAGCGCGCCGACGGCGCCCTGATCCTCGCGGTCACCGGCACCAACGGCAAGAGCACCACCACCGACCTCACGGCGCACCTGCTGAAGGCCGCGGACCTGCCGGCGGTGGCCTGCGGCAACCTGGGCACCCCGCTGATCACCGCCATGGCCGGGACCGGGCCCGGCACCCGGTTCGCGCTGGAATGCTCCAGCTACCAGCTGGAGACGGTCCGCGATTTCCACGCGGAAGCCGCGGCCGCGCTGAACCTCACCCCCGACCACCTGGCCCGGCACGGCACCATGGAGGCCTACCGGGCGGCCAAGGTGCGGATCTTCCAGCACCAGACCGAGGCCGATCTGCGCCTCACGCCCATGGCCGATCCGACCTTCGAGGCCATCGCCCCGGGCCGCGGGCGGAGCGCGAGGTTCGGCTGGGACTGCCCGGAAGGGCCGGGCGCCTGGTGCGACGAGCACGGCACCCTGTGGCTCAAGGACGAATTCGGCGAGCACCCCCTGGTCCCGCGCGCCCAGCTGCGGGTCCCGGGCGACCACAACGTGGAGAACGCCCTGGCGGCGGCCGTGCTGGCCCGCCACGGCGGGGCCGACCTGGAAGGCATCAGGGCCGGCCTGCGCAGCTATCCGGGCCTCGCCCACCGCATGGTCCTGTGCGGCGAGCGGGACGGCGTCAAGGCCTACAACGATTCCAAGGGCACCAACCTGGACGCCACCCTCACCGCCGTGCGGGCCCTGCCGGGGCCGCTGGTGCTGCTCCTGGGCGGCCAGGACAAGGGCACCGGCTACGGCCCGCTGCGCGCGGCGCTGGAAGGCAAGCTGAGGCGGCTGGTGTTCCTGGGCGAGGCCATCCCGCAGCTGGAGCGCGACCTGGGCACGCTGCCGCACGACACGGTCCAGCCCTTCGACGAGGCGGTCGCCCGCGCCCTGGGCCTGGCCCGGCCCGGCGACCAGGTGCTGCTCAGCCCGGCCTGCGCCAGCTTCGACCAGTTCGAGAATTTCGAGCGCCGGGGCGAGCGCTTCGAGCAGCTGGTGCGGGCGTGGGTCAAGGGCTGATTCCCGTGGCACCTTGATATACGTCATTTGCCCGATATCAAAAATTTTTAAATGAATTTTCATACCTTTTTCTTGGGTTTCCTTATGTTTCTGATACTGTCAGCCGGAAGCAATCCTTTCAGGAGTGAGTAATCCAGCATGGGGCACTCGGAAAATTTAGGCATTATAAAGGGCTTGAAACCATTCGCAGATCGGGCGCCCATGCTTCCGGCCGCCAAGGCAGGGGCAAACCACCCCGCAGCAAAATCTTCTTCCGTTGTCACTTCCCCTCGCCGCGCAGGATTGGGCCGGTTCGGGGCCGCAGGACATCCCGCGGGCTGCCCGCGTTTCCGGCTCCCCAGTCCGAGCCTTGCCGTAGCTAAGGTGCCGGCCACCGTTTCCATTTGGAGATCACGATGCCCATGATCCAGCCGTTGGTTTCAAGGTTCCCTGCCTCCATCCGGATGAAAGGCTCCGCCATCGGTTTGGCCACACTCCTGTGCGTGGCCTGCGCCTCGCCGGGCATGAAGCTGGATGTGAGGTCTTCCAACCACCCGACCACCATGGACATGGGAGGTCTCCGGGTGACCCTGCGGCGGCTCGACGGGGACGCCCTGAGAAACCAGAAAGCCAACGCCGAGCCCGGCGACCTGTCTGAACTAATCATGGATCGTCCGCTGCCCTACCTCATTGGCCCCCAGGACATCCTCCTGGCCACGGTGTGGGATCACCCCGAGATCACCCTGGCGCTCGGACAGTACCGCACCGACAACGGTTCGGGCCTGGTGGTGGACGAGGATGGCTACATGTACTTCCCCTTCGTGGGCCGGTTCCGGGTCCAGGGCATGACGATCACCGAGGCGCGGGCGCGGCTTACCGACAATCTGGCCAAGATCCTCAAGGCGCCCCAGGTGGATTTGAAGGTGCTGGCGTACCGCTCGCAGAAGGTGTTCGTGACCGGCGAGGTCAAGTCGCCCGGGGTCTACACCGTCACCGACGTGCCGTTCACCCTGGCCGAGGCGATCAACCGCTCCGGCGGGTTCCTGCCCACGGCGGACGACAGCCGCCTGCTGCTCACCCGCGGCAGCAAGACCTGGACCCTCGATTTCCAGACCCTCATGACCCAGGGCAGCCGGATCGGCAAGATCTACCTGAAGGAGGGAGACTCCCTGCAGGTGCCCAACTACCTGGAGTCGCCGGTCTACATGCTCGGCGAGGTGACCAAGGCGGGCACCCTGCCCATGACCCACGGGACGCTCTCCCTGGCCAAGGCGCTTTCGGACTCGGGCGGCATCCTCGGAACCAGCGCCGATGCGCACTCGATCTACGTGATCCGCCAGGGGCAGGCCGCCAACGCGGTGGATGTCTATCACCTTGACGCGCGCAACCCCACCGCCATGATCCTCGCGGACCGCTTCGCCCTGAACCCGCGCGACGTCGTATACGTGGATGCCGGCACCCTGGTCCGGTTCAGCCGGGTCATGAACCTCATCCTCCCGACCGTCTCCGCGATCACCAGCGGCGCCTCCGCTGCCGCGGAAGTAAATTATCTCAAGAAGGCCTATTGATCCACCCACCCCCAGCTCCCGGATTCCCCATGCATTCCACCAAGCCCTGCCGTTCCATCCTGGTCGTGTGCGAAGGCAACATCTGCCGAAGCCCGATCGCCGAGGGGCTGCTGCGCGACGCCCTGGCGCCCGGGATCCGGGTCGCTTCGGCCGGCCTCGCGGCCCGGGAGGGCAATCCCCCCGAACCGGAGGCGGTCCGCCTCATGGCCGGGAGGAACCTGGACATCTCGGGCCACCGGAGCCGCCAGCTGACCCGGGCCATGGCCCTGTCGGCCGACCTCATCCTGGTGATGGACCAGGCGCAGGTGACGATGTGCTGCGCGGTGGTGCCCGTGGTGCAGGGACGGGTGTTCCTGCTGGGGCACTGGCGGCGGCCCGGCCCGATGACGATCGTCGACCCCTACCAGCGCGGCCCGGAGGCCTTCCAGGCCGCCTTCGAGGCCATCGACCAGTGCGTGTCGGACTGGGTCCAGCAACTCCATTGCAAGCGAAGGTCGGCATGAACCACCGTATGACGCCCCCCCGCAGTGAACTCGGCCGGCGCGAGCTCCCGGACCCGCATGGAGCCCCGGGCGTCCCGGCGCCGGCGGGCGAGGAGCTGGAACTGGGAGCCTGGCTTGACGGCCTATGGGAGGGCCGCTACCTGATCCTGGGCTGTCTCATCCTGTTCCTCGGCCTTGGCGCGTTCTACGTGTGGGTGGAGACGCCGGTGTACCAGGTGGAGGCGCTGCTACAGGTCCAGACGAAAAAAGATCGCTCCTCCCAGGACTTCAACAAGGTGGGCAGCCTGCTCACCGAAAGTTCCGACGCCCAGGCCGAGATCGAGATCCTCAGGAGCAACCTCGTGCTGGGGCGGACGGTCGAAGCCCTGGACCTGGACCTGGTCGCCAGGCCCCATGTCCTGCCGGTGGTGGGCAAGGCCCTGATGCGCGACAACCCCGCCGCGCCGGCCATCTCCATCCAGTCCTTCGTGGTGCAGTCGGCCGCGCGGGGGGCCCGTTTCAGCCTGACCCTCCAGGGCGACGGCAGCTTCCAGTGGACCGACCCGACCGGCGCCCTCCTGGGGAACGGCAGACCCGGCGATACGGTGATCGGCACCTACCTGGGGACCCGGGCCATGCTCACCGTGCGCTCCCTGCGCGGCAAGCCGGGCCAGCGCTTCGACCTTTCGCGCACGCCCATGAGCTCCGCCATCCAGGCGCTGCGCTTGAACTTCTCGGCGATCGAGCGGGGCAAGGGCACCAACGTGATCGGCCTCACCTACAAGGGTGCGGACTCGGTCCAGGCCGCGGCCATCCTCAACGAGATCGTGAGCCAGTACATCCGCCACAAGGTGGAGAAGAAGGGCGGCGAGGCGGCCCAGACCCTGGCCATCCTGCAGGCCAAGCTGCCGGTGCTCAAGGCCAAGCTGGACGAATCGGAATCGCGCCTGAACCAGTTCCGGAGCAGCACCGGCTCCGTGGACCTGAGCAAGGAAGCCGAAGGGGTGGTGACCCAGAGCGCCGCCCTCAACTCCGAGATCACGACGCTCCAGCAGAAGCGCGAGGAACTGCTCCGGACCTACCAGCCCACCGCGGACGTGGTGACCACCCTCAACACCCAGATCCGCAAGCTCCAGGGCGACGTTTCCCACCTGGAGTCCAAGGCGCGGTCGCTGCCGGGGACCCAGCAGATGGTGGTGCGGCTGAACCGCGAGGTCGCCGAGAACCAGGAAGTCTACACCACCCTGCTGAACAACATCCAGGAACTGCAGTTCTCCATGGCCGGGGACGTGGGCAGCTACGACCTGGTGGACCGCGCCACCCCGAGCCTCGATCCCCTGGGGGCCAAGCCCTCCATGCAGATCGCCATCTTCGGCTTCCTCGGGCTGCTGGTCGGCTTCGGCCTGGCCAAGGTCAAGCGCATGCTGTGGAGCGGCGTGAAGGACCCGCGCGTCATCGAGGCCAAGCTGGGCCTGCCGGTGGTGGTCACCATCCCCCACAGCGATGCCCAGGAGCGGCAATACAAGAACATGAACAAGCACCATGACGGACTGTACGTGATGGCGGTGGGGGATCCCGACGAGCTCGCCACCGAAGCCCTGCGCGGCCTGCGCACCGTCCTCAATTTCGCCATCAAGGATGCCGCCGACAACGTGGTGATGGTCACCGGGCCCGCCCCAAACATCGGCAAATCGTTCGTCAGCATCAACTTCGCAGCGCTCCTGGCGCAGTCCGGGGCGCGCGTGCTGCTGGTCGACGGCGACCTGCGCAAGGGCGACATGCACCACTACTTCGGGTTGAAGACCCGGGCCAACGGATTCGGCGACGTGCTCACCCGCCGGACCTCCTTCTCCGCGGCGATCCAGCCGAGCGGAATCCCGGACCTCGACCTCCTGACCACCGGGCTGCTTCCGCCCAATCCCTCCGAGCTGCTGATGTCGGAACAGTTCGACAAGTTCCTGGAGACGGCCAAGGCCGAGTACCAGTATGTGATCATCGACGCGCCGCCGGTGCTGGCGGTCACCGACCCCACGATCATGGGCTCCAAGGTGGGCACCGTCCTGCTGGTGGCCCGGTTCGGCCGGCACTCCATCGATGAGCTCCGCACCTGCCAGAAGATCCTTGAGCACGCGGGCGTGCGGCTCCTGGGCTGCGTCTTCAACGACGTGCAGACGACCGTGTTGGCCACCAGCGGATCGCGCTACCAGGTACTCCTACCATTACAGCTACAAGGCATGAACGCCGTAGCTGCCCTGAATGCGCGCGTGCGGGGGATCTTCACCGGCACCTCCTTCGCGAGCCACGTGCTTGCGGTCAGCGGCAGCGCCTTCATCGCCCAGGTCCTGAGCGTGCTGGTGGGGCCGATCAATTCGCGGCTCTACAAGCCCATCGACTACGGGACGCTGTCGCTGTTCGGTTCGCTGTTCACCTCCGTCAGCGTGGTCTGCACGCTGCAATACGAGATGTCCCTGGCCATCATCGAGGATGATGCCGAAGCCATGAACATGGTGGTCCTGTGCTTCCTGCTCATCGCGGGCTGGACCTTGCTTCTCGCCCTGGCCACCTTCGGCGCGCCCGCGCTGGTGAGCCACGTGCTGTCCAAGGACGATATCCGGTTCATGCAGTTCCTGTGGTTCCTGCCGGTGGGGATCGCCGGTACGGCGCTGAGCCAGACCTTCCAGCGCTGGGCCATGCGCGAGCGGAATTTCCCGAAGCTGTCCCTGATCCAGATCACCCAGGGGCTGCTGACCTCCGGCGTCACCGTCACCCTCGGCTTCCTGCACTTTGGAGTGAAAGGCCTCATCATCGGCTCCCTGGTGTCGCTCCTGTACGTCCTGTACGCCTACGGCCGGCTCAGCTTCCCCCGGTTCCGGAGCCTGTGGCCGAAGGTTTCCCTGAAAGGCATCGAAAACGCCGCGCGCCGCTTCTACAGGTATCCCCTCTACACCACCTGGTCGACCCTGCTGAACACCTTCAGCGGCCTCATTCCCGTGCTCCTGCTCACCCGGGGCTTCGGCAACGCCTACACCGGCTATTTCTCCCTGACCCAGCGGGTGCTGTTCCTGCCGATCATCCTGGTCAGCGGCGCCATCACCCCGGTGTTCTATTCCCGCGCCAAGCAGGCGCAGCTGGAAGGCACCCTGGCCAGGCTCACCACCCGGCTCATCGACAGCATCGCCGGGGTCAACGTGTTCTTCTCGGTATTCCTGGGGCTGTTCGGGCAATGGCTGTTCGTCCTGGTGTTCGGGGCCCAGTGGGACCGGGCCGGGCTGTACGCCGCCGCCCTGGCCCCGTGGGTGCTGTGCAACTTCCTGGTCAATCCGCTTGAGGCGCTGCCCCTGGTGTTCAACCGCCAGCGCACCAGCTTCGTGTTCCAGATCGTGCTCATGGCGCTGCGCACAGCATCCCTGCTCGTGGGCATCCACTACCGCAGCGACCTCCTGGCCATGTGGCTGTTCGGCGCCACCAGCGCGGTGTTCATGCTGATCTACTTCGCCTGGATGCTCAGCCTGGTGAAGGGCCCGGTGGTGCAGACCCTGCTCCGGCTGGGCCGGGAACTGGCGATCGCCCTGGCGGCCTTCGGCGCCTGCCGGCTCGTGCTCGAATACTCGCACTACAACCGCTGGATCACCAGCGCCGTGCTGGTGCCCGTGCTCATCCTGTTCGCCTACCGCGGCACCCGCCAGCTTCTGCGGGGGCGCGATCTCTCTGAAAGGGGGTAGCCATGTGCGGATTGGCCGGTTGCTGGCATGGAGCGACGCTGCCCGCTGAGCAGCTGGAAGCCCGGGTGCGGCGGATGACCGACACCCTGGTCCTGCGCGGACCCGATGACGGCGGCCATTGGGTCGACCCCCAGTGCGGGCTCGGCCTAGGCTTCCGCCGCCTGGCCATCCTCGACCTGAGCGCCGAAGGGCACCAGCCCAAGGCCTCCGCCAGCGGACGCTACCATCATCACCTTCAACGGCGAGGTCTACAATTTCCAGGACCTGCGCCGGCAGCCTGGAAGCCCATGGGGCCAGCTTCCGGGGCCCCTCCGACACCGAGGTGATCCTGGCCGCCTTCGAGCACTGGGGGGTGGAGGAGGCCGTCGGGCGCTTCAACGGCATGTTCGTCATCGTCTGCTGGGACACCCGGGAACGCCGGCTGCACCTGATGCGCGACCCGCTGGGCATCAAGCCGCTCTACCTGGGCCTGGCCGGCCGCACCCTGCTATGGGGCTCCGAACTCAAGGCCCTGCAGGCCCACCCCGAGTTCGCCGGGAGAACTCGATCCGGACGGCCTTTCCCTGTATTTCCGACATGGCTATGTGCCTTGCCCGTACAGCATCTTCCGCGGGATCCGCAAGCTGCCGCCCAGGGTGCCTGCTGACCCTGTCCGAGCCCAGGGGATGCCGGGCAGCAGCGCCGGTTCTGGTCGCTCGAGGAGGTGGCCGCAAGGGGCTTGGCCGATCCGTTCCTGGGCAGCGACGAGGAAGCGGTGGACGCGGTGGAGGCGGCCCTGCGCCGAAGCGTCGGGCTGCAGATGGTCGCCGACGTGCCGCTGGGCGCCTTCTTGTCCGGGGGCATCGATTCCTCCCTCGCCGTGGCCCTGATGCAGGCGCAGAGCTCGCGCCCGGTCAAGACCTTCAGCATCGCCTTCGAGGAGGATGGCTTCAACGAGGCCGACATCGCCCGCGCCGTCGCGCGGCATCTAGGCACCGACCATTCCGAGCGGCTCGGTCACCGCCCGGGACGCCCTGGACCTTATCCCTCGTATCCCGGACATCTATGACGAGCCCATGGCCGATACAGCCTCGCTGCCCACGTGCCTGGTCTCGCGACTGGCGCGGGAGCAGGTCATCGTCAGCCTGTCCGGCGACGGCGGCGACGAGGTGTTCGGCGGCTACAGCTTCCATCTGTCCGCCGAGGAGGGCCGGCTGGCCCGGGCCCTGCGCCTGCCGCCCAGTCTGCGCACGGCCATCGGCGGGGGCCTGGCCTCCATCGGCTGGGTGCTCCGCCATGTGCCCGGCAGGGCCGCCGGCTACGCCGGCGAAGCCTGCCACTTCCGGGCGCGGAACTACCAGTTCCGGGATTCGGTCTCCTACTACCGTGAGAACGTGGCGGACCTGATCGGGCGCGGCGACCGCCTGCTGCTGTCCGAGCGCAATCCGCCCTACCTGCTGAGCCAGCCGCTGGCGCTGGACCGGCCCCGGAGCCTCGCCGAGTCCTTCATGTTCCTGGATACGCTGATGATGCTGCCGGACGAATACCTCACCAAGATCGACCGGGCCACCATGGCGGTGAGCCTGGAGGGGCGGGTGCCGTACCTCGACCTCGACCTGATTGCACTGGCCTGGCGGCTGCCGACCCGGGTCAAGATCCGCGACGGCCAGGGCAAGTGGGTGCTGCGCCAGGTGCTCAAGCGGCACCTTCCGGCCGGACTGGTCGACCGTCCCAAGCATGGGTTCAGCGTGCCCATCGCCGCCTGGCTGCGCGGGCCTCTGCGCGATTGGGCCGGCGACCTGCTCGATCCGGCCGGCATCCGCCAGGCGGGCCTGCTGGATGCGACCCGGGTGGCGGCGTGCTGGGACGAGCACCAGCGCGGTACCCGGAACCACTTGGACCTGTTGTGGCGGCTGCTGATGTTCCAGGCCTGGCAGGGCAGCCCGGCGAGGGCGGAGGCGGCAGTGCCGTGACGGGGACGCGGACCATCACCCTCCTGCTCGACGAACTGGGCGGCGGCGGCGCCGCCCGGGTCGCCGCCAACCTGTCAAGCGCATGGGTGGCCATGGGGCGCCAGGTGACCATCCTGACCGCGGACGATGGCCGGCGCCCCTCCCTCTACCCCCTGCACCCGGCCGTGTGCTGGGTGCCGCTGGGGCTGCAGGGCGCCTCCGGCAACCTGCTGCAGGCCCTGTGGCGCAACTTCGGCCGGCTTGCGCAGCTGCGGCGCGCGATCCGGAGCCTCCATCCTGACCTGGTCGTGTCCTTTTTGGACACCCTCAACGTGAAGTGCCTGCTGGCCACCCGCGGCCTCGGGATCCCCACCCTGGTGTCGGAGCGCACCGATCCGCACGGTCGGTCCATCGGCCCGGCCTGGACGGCCCTGCGCCGCCTCACCTATCCCTGGTCGCACGGGCTGGTGGTGCAGAGCCGGCACGCCCTCGGCTACTTCCCGCCCCGGCTCCGGGCCAAGGGGATGGTCATCCCCAACCCCGTCCTGGCCGCGCCCGCCGGAGGCCGGGCGGGATCCAGGGACGGCCGGTTCCGCGTGGTCACCCTCGGCAGCCTGCGCCGGGTCAAGGGCCACGACCTGCTGATCGCCGCCTTCGCCCGGATCGCCGCGGAATTTCCCCTATGGGACCTGGTAATCTACGGCGAAGGGCCGGACCGGGCCGAACTGGCCGCCCAGATCCGCGTTCTCGGGCTTGAGGGCCGGGCCCAACTGCCCGGAAGCACGGCCCAGGCGGGTGAAAGGCTCCTGGAGGCCGACCTGTTCGTGCTTCCCTCCAGGACCGAAGGCTTTCCCAACGCCCTGGCCGAAGCCATGGCCTGCGGGCTGCCGGTGGTCAGCTTCGATTGCGCCAGCGGCCCGTCGGAATTGATCCGCCCCGGCGTGGACGGCGTGCTGGTACCGCCCTTGGATGTGCCCGGCCTGGCCCGGGCCATGGCCGATCTGATGGCGGCTCCCGCTGAGCGGGCCCGGCTGGCGAGCCGGGCGCCGGAGGTGGCCGAGCGGTTCAGCCTGGAACGGGTCCTTGCGCTTTGGGAAGAGGCCCTGCGCCGGGCCTCGCGGTAGACTCTGATCCGACCCCCTCCTGCCACCCTCCGCATCCCCACCCAAGGCTCGAACCCGAAGGCCGCCATCCCATGATCAGCTCCCTGCCGATACCCACCGCCCAAGACTGGGTGGAGCTGCGCATGTGGATCCTGACCCTCATCCTGTGCGCCATGCTCGGGGGGGTGATCCCGCCCTTCATCGTTTTCTTCGGCCAGACTGCCGGGTACTGCGTGTGGATCGTGCTGTGGGCCCTGGTCGCCAGCCTGTGGATGCGGCTGCCCCTCAGGCGGCTGCTGCGGCCCGTCCTGCCGCTGGTGCTTTGGATGGCCTTCTACATCTGCTGGGGCTTCATGGCCGCGGGCTACCCTATCTTCACCGAAGCCTACCGGCTCGCCTTCCGGTTCGCCTCCATCACCGCGGCCGTGGCAGTGGTGACCAGCAGCCCGGGGCGCCTCCGGGTGTTCGCCACGGCGGCGCAGTGGGTGCTGGTGGTCAACCTGGCCATCACCCTGCTGCTCATGTGGTGGCCCGAATACCAGTCCCAGCCCTTCCTCTCGGCCCTGAACGTGGATGTCGAGTCCGACCGCTTCGCCGGCATGTGGGGCAACGCCAACGTGGCTGGGCTGGTGTCGCTGCTGATCCTGGTCCTCTCGCATTGGGCGTCGCCGATCCAGGCGCGGATCGGGCAGGCCTGCGGGCTGGCCATCATCTACCTCACCGAAAGCCGCACCGCCACCTATATCGCGGTGGCCCTGGCGCTGATCTACCTGGCCTTCGCCGCCAGCCGCAAGGTCAGGCTGAGGGCGCTCGTGGCCGCCCTGGTGGCGGGCGTGGCGCTGTTCGCCGTCTTCGAGGCCAGCGGGAAAAGCATGGCCGGCCTGATATCGGAAAGCTCCTCCCTGTCCCGGGTGACCGACATCTCCGAGTCGAAGACCAGCGGCCCCGGCGGCGAATCCAGGCTCACGGTGCTGAAGGAATGGATGAAGATGGTACCCCAGGAGCCCTGGTACGGGTACGGGCTCTACACCTTTTACGGCGGCGAATCGGTGGAGGTGACGCCCCGTCCGGGCTTCCCCATCGTCGGGCCGCACAACCTCTACCTGGCGATCCTCATTGACGCGGGCGTCGTCGGTTTCCTGTCCTTCCTGGCGGTGATCCTGTTCCAGTTGCGTGCCATCTGGCGCGCCCCCCTGACCCCCTCGGCGCGCCAAATGATGTTCGCCCTTTGCTTTGTCCTTCTGGTCTTTTCCAATTTCAACCACAACATGGTCACGGATTTCCCAGGGTGGATCGGCTATCCCCTGATGTTCCTGCTGGCCACGTCGCCGGCCCTGGCCGGGGAGCGCTTCGCTGATGGAGGTGAGCCATGATCAATGGCCTTCTGATGAAGCTCCGGCCGGTGGCCGGCGGGTTCGACCCGGTGCCCTCGGAGCACGCCCGGACCTATGCCGAACATGAATGGGCGAACATCAACCTCGGGCTGGTGGACGATCTGGAAGCGCGCCTGGGGGGGTTCAGGGGCAAGCGCGTGCTGGACCTGGGCGCCGGGCCCGGGCAGGTACTCGTTCGAGTTCGCCAGGCGCGGGGCGCGGGTGGTCTGGCACGACGTGAGCAGGAACTACCTCAACCTGGCCCGGGACAAGGCGGGCGCCATCGGGGCGGACATCCGGTTCGAACTGGGCTACCTCGAGGAGGCTGCCAAATACGCGGATGAGCCGTTCGATTTCGTGTTCAACCGGATCTGCTGGTTCTACTGCACCAATGATTTCAACTTCGCCAGGATCTTCCACCGCCTGATCCGGCCGGGCGGATCCGCCTACATCGACAACTACATGAAGCGCGTGCCGGGCGGCTTTCCGCTGCGCATCTGGATCAACGCCTACCTGGGGATCAAGATCGGCCATGTGCTGCCGCCTCCGGGGCGGCTGGAAAAACTGTTCGGCGCGCACGCGGACATCGAAATCGAGGTCATCTCCAGGTCCGAGAAGAACGAGAAGCTGTTCCTGACCCGGAAAGGGCCCGACGCCCCGGTGGAGGTGGGCTAGTGGCCGGCACGGCGCGGCCGCGCTGGCGCGGGGTGGCCACCGGGCTCGCCGGCCTGTTGCTGGCCTGCGGGGCCAAGGCGGTCAGGCCCCCGGCCCTGCCGGGCGAAACCGGGTCGGCCCTGCTGCAGGGGTTCAGCGCCACCCGGCTCGAGCCCAGGGCGGCCCTGCTGGCACCCGGCACGGTCCAGGCCTTCCGGGCCGAGGGAGCCGAGGCCCTGGCCTGGTCGGTGGACGGCGTCGAAGGCGGCTCGGCGGCGGTCGGGACGGTGCGCGCCCAGGCGGGGAAAGTGAGCTACAAGGCCCCCCTCGAACCCGGAAGCCACCTCCTGGTCGGCATCGGGGCCGGACAGGCCCTGCGCGCGGTGGTCACGGTACCTGACGCCGTGCGGGCCGGAGCAGGCCGCGCCGGAGCAGGCCTCGCCCGGGGTCGACGTCAGGGCCCCGGCCTTCGGCGCCAGGGGCGACGGCCTGGCCGACGACACCGAGGCCATCCAGAAGGCCATCCGCGCGGTGGCCGGGACCGGCGGCACGGTGCGCGTGCCGGGCGGCACCTACCTCGTGGACGCGACCCGCAACGGCGGGCGCGGCCTGCTGCTGGCCAGCCGGATGACCCTGGCGCTGGCCCCGGGCGCGGTGCTCAAGGCCATTCCCAACGGCGCCGGGAGCTACGCCATCGTCTCGGTGGTCGGCGCCAGCGACGTGGCCGTCACCGGCGGCACCCTGCTGGGCGAGCGCGGCGCGCACCAGGGCTCCGACGGCGAATGGGGGATGGGGATGTGGATCCAGGATTCGGCCCGGGTGACGGTGACCCGGGTGCAGGCCCGTGAATGCTGGGGCGACGGGTTCTACGTGTCCGGGCATTCGTCCCAGGTGACCTTCTGCGGCGTCCTGGCCGGGCACAACAGGCGCAACGGCCTGTCGGCCACCGGCTGCGACGGGCTGGTGGTGCGCGCTTCGGAATTCCGGGATTCCCGGGGAACGGCGCCCGAGGACGGGCTGGACATCGAGCCCAACGCCTCGGAAGCCGTGCGCCATGCCCTGGTTTCCGGCTGCCTGTTCAGCGGCAATGCCGGCGGCGGCCTGGAGACCGGGGTGGGCGACGCCGACGTGGGCCAGGCCGTGTCGGACCAGGTCGTGGTGGAGCGCTGCGGCTTCAGCGACAACGGGCAGGACCCGGCCGGCGGCGCCCTGAAGGCGGCGATCAGGGTCTCCAACTGCCCCGCCACCCGGGTCACCGCGAACGTGGTCGCCGGCAACGCCGGCCAGGGGATCTACCTGCGGCGCAAGGCGGAGCAGTGCGTGGTGGCGGACAACCTGGTCAGCCTCAACGGCGACGACGGGATCCTCCTGGAAGCCTGCGCGGACAACCGGATCCAGGGCAACCGGGTGCAGCGCAACGGCGGCCACGGCATCTATTCCAGACGCTGCTCCGGCATCGAAGTCAGCGGCAACAGCGTGGCCGGCAACCGCCTCCCGCCCTGACCGCATGCGGCCGGAAAGCTTGCCGTGCTGCCTGTTTCCTCCTATGCTGAACCTGGTTTTCCAATCCATCCTTCCCTGTTTGACACCCGTCCGGAGCGCCCTGGCATGAGTGACAGCCTCTACCTGCTGCGGTTCGACGACATCTGCCCGACCATGAACTGGAGCAACTGGGATGCCGTCGAAGCCCGGCTGGTGTACCTGGGCGTGCGCCCGATCCTGGCGGTGGTGCCGGACAACCGGGATCCCAAGCTGGACGCCGGGCCGGCCCGGGCCGACTTCTGGGACCGGGTGCGGGGCTGGCAGGCCCTGGGCTGGACCATCGCCCTGCACGGCTACCAGCACGTCTACGTGAACCGCGACCCGGGCATCATCGGGCTGAACCCGCAGAGCGAATTCGCCGGGCTGCCGCGGCTGGTGCAGGAGGACAAGCTGCTCAAGGGCCTGGCGATCTTCGCCCGCGAGGGGGTGCGTGCCGATGCCTGGGTCGCGCCCGCGCACTCCTTCGACCGCACCACGGTCGACCTGCTGGTGGAACTGGGGGTCCCGGTGATCAGCGACGGGTTCTGGCGCAGGCCCTTCAGCGAGGCGGGAAGGATGCTCTGGGTGCCCCAGCAGCTCTGGGAGTTCATCCCGAGGCCGGCCGGGCTCTGGACGGTCTGCTGCCACTCCAACCCCTGGACGCCCGAGGATCTGGACCGGTTCATCCGGTCCCTCGATCAATACGCGCCCAGGCTGACCGACCTGGCCGCCGTGAGGGAACGCTACGGGGACCGCCGGGCGTCCCTGGGGGACCGCCTCAGGGCCTGGTACGAAGGCAACTGGAACCACGGCCTGCGCCCGCGCCTCGCCCGTGCCGTCAAGAGGAGCCGCGCATGAACCTGCTGGGGGGCCGTTATATCCTGCGTTTCGACGATGTCTGTCCGACCATGGACTGGGCGGCGTGGGAGCCGATCGAGGCGATGCTGGTGGAGCACGGCGTCAAGCCGCTCCTGGCCGTCGTTCCCGACAACCGCGACCGCCAGCTCATGGTGTCCGAGCCCGCGGCGGCGTTCTGGGAGCGGGTGCGCGGCTGGCAGTCCAGGGGCTGGGCCATCGGCCTGCACGGCTGGCAGCACACCTACGTGAACCACGAATCCGGAATCCTGCGCCTGAACCCCTACAGCGAATTCGCCGGCCTGCCGTTCCCGCAGCAGCTCGACAAGCTGCGCCAGGGCCTCGACCTCTTCGCCAGCGAAGGGGTGCGCGCCGACGCCTGGATCGCCCCGGCCCATTCCTTCGACGGCGCGACCCTCCTGGCGCTCAAGGCGCTGGGCCTTTCGACCATCAGCGACGGCCAGGCCATCCGGCCCTTCCAGGACCCCACCGGCGCGATCTGGGTGCCCCAGCAGTTCGCCCGGATGCGGGCCATGCCCTGGGGAGTCTGGACCTTCTGCTACCACATCAACGGCATCACCGCCCGCGGCCTGGAGGACTTCCGCCGGCGCCTGCGCCGCCTTGCGCCGCGCATGATCTCGCTGCAGGAGGCGGTGGCCATGGGCCGGCGCCGGCGTTCGCAGGCGGACCGCCTGGTGGGCCTTTTGCGCCGGGGCCTCACCCGCTGGCACCGCCGGAAACGGCACTGACCCCCCAAGCCACCGGAACCCGCCCATGCCCGCAAAGACCCGCGTCATGTTCCTCATCCCGTCCCTGGTGGCCCACGGCGCGGAGCGCCAGCTGTGCGAACTGGTCGCGCACATGGACCCGGACCGGTTCGAGATCCACCTGGTGGTGTTCTACGACCCCGCCGATTGCCTGGGCGGCGACCTGACCCCCGAGGTGGCCCGGCTGCCCCACGTGCGCCTGCACAGCCTGCACAAGCGGCGCGGGCCCGCCGGCTACCTGGTCGCGCTGCCGCGCCTGCTGGCCCTGGTGCTGCGGACCGACCCGGAGATCCTGCACGGCTACCTGGACGGCAACCTGCCGGCCCTGCTGGTCGGGGCGCCGCTGCGCAAGCGCCTGGTCTGGGGCATCCGGGCCACCTCGGTGACGGAACGGCTCAGCGGCCCGGGGCAGGCGCTATTCAAGGCCACGCTCTGGTTCGCCCGCTACGTGGACCTGGTGATCTTCAACTCCCAGGCCGGCCGCTCCAGCCACCAGGCCCTGGGGATGCGCGCGCGCGGCACCCTGGTGATCCCCAACGGCTTCGACACCGGGCGGTTCCGGCCCGACGCAAGCGCCGGGGCGCGGCTTCGCGCGGCCTGGGGCGTGCCGGCGCAGGCGCCGCTCCTGGGGATCGTCGGGCGGCTCGACCCGGTGAAGGACCATCCCACCTTCCTGCGCGCCGCGGCCCGGGTCGGCCAGGTGCTTCCCGAGGCCCATTTCGTCTGCGTCGGGGCCGGCCCGGAGGACTATGCCGCACGCCTGAAGGCCCTGGCCCGGGACCTGGGCATCGACGGCCGGGTGCACTGGGCAGGCCATTGCGACGACATGGCCGCCGCCTACAACGCGCTGTCCCTGCTCATCCTGTCCTCCCTCCGGGAGGGCTTCCCCAACGCGGTGGGCGAGGCCATGGCCTGCGGCGTGCCCTGCGTGGCGACCCGGGTGGGCGATGCCGGCCTGCTGATCGGCGAGACCGGCTGCGTCACCGCGGTGGCGGACGACCAGGCCCTGGCCGGGGCGGCGCTGGCCCTTCTGGCGGAATCCCCGCAGGCGTGCCTGGAGCGGGCGCAGGCGGCCCGCGCGCGCATCTGCGAACGCTTCAGCTGCCAGGCCCTGGCCCGGCATTCCCAGGAGGCCCTGCTGGGCCTCCTCAAGGGGGAATGATGGACATCGCCTTCCTGACCACCTCCCTGGAGCGCGGGGGCGCCGAGACCCAGCTGGTGCGCATCGCCACCACCCTGCGCCGGCGCGGATGGGACGTGGGGATCCTCACCATGATGCCCTCCGCTGCCTTCCTGGATGAGGTCGGGGCCGCCGGCATCCCCTTGGCGCAGTGCCCCGACGCCCGCGCCCGGATTCCCTGGCGCACCGCGCTGTCGATGGTCCGGCAGCTGCGCCGGTGGCGACCCACGCTCATGGTCACGTTCAATTTCCCCGCCGACGCCTTCGGCCGAGTCTGCGGCCGGATCGCCTTCGTGCCCACCATCATCTCGGCGATGGGCACCACCCACATCCGTTCCGCCGCGCGCCGCTGCTTCTACCGCTTTACCGAGCCCCTCATCGCCAGGACCGTGGCCAATTCCAAGGCCGCGGCCCGCTCCATGGTGGCCGGCCGGATCCTCACCCCGGCCAAGACCCTGGTCATTCCCAACGGCATGCTGCTGGAACCGTTCTCCGGCGAACCGACGCGCGCGCGGATGCGCGCCGAGCTGGGCGTCGGGGACCGGGAATTCCTCTGGGTGGCTGTGGGCAACCTTCGCCCGGCCAAGGACTATCCCACCCTCCTGGAGGCCGTGGCGCGCTGCGCGGATGCCGCTCCCGGGTTCAAGGTGCGGGTCGTGGGCGCCGATTTCACCGGGGTGCTGAAGACCGGGCCCGGGATCTACGGTGCCGAGGCGCTGCGGCGCCAGGCCGCAGGGCTGCGTCTGGAAGAGGTGGCGACCTTCCTGGGCGCGCGCCAGGACGTGCCGGCCATCCTGAACGCCGCGGACGGGTATGTGCTGTCGTCCGCATGGGAGGGGCTGCCGAACGCCGTGATGGAGGCCATGGCCGCCGGCCTGCCGGTGGTGGCCACCGACGTGGGCGACGTGCGGGAACTGGTGGAGGATGGGGTTTCCGGGTGGGTGGTGCCGCCGGGGGATCCAGGAAGGATGGCCGAGCGGATGCTTGCGCTGATGGCCCTGCAAAGTGAAGCCCGCCTGGCCATGGGCGCCCAGGGCGCCGCGCGGATCCGCGCCCGCTACGAGAACGAGCGGGTGGTGGACGAATGGGAGGCCCTGTTCCGCGCGCTGGCCACCCGGAGCCTGCCGGATCCGGTCAAGGCGTAGCGCCGTTCCCGGAATCCGAATTGCCGCTGATCAGGTTGCCGCCCACCGCGTCCAGGATGCCGTTGCCGGTGTTGCCGGTGACCGTGTTGCCGGTGACGGTCGTCCCGGTGGCGTACTGCTCCAGCAGGATGCCGTCGCCGGTGTTGCCGGTGATCGTGTTGCCGGTGACCAGGTGGCCGCTGACGTTGGACACGTCGATCCCGCTGGAACCGGGCGTACTGGTGCCGTTGCCGGAGATGGCGTTGCCGCTGATCGTCACGGCGGTGATGGAGGCGGCGCCGGTGTAGGCCACCGGCACGCCGTCGGCGATGCCGTCGCCGGCGTTGCCGCTGAGGGTGCACCCGGTGATGGTCACCTGGTTCACGGTCTCGGTGGGGTTCGGTTCGATGTCGATGCCGTCCCCGGGCAGGGTCCCGCCGGAGCCCGTGAACAGGGAATCGCGGACCACGACCGTGTCGGCGCTGACGATGCTCATGCCGTTGCGCCTGTTGTGCGCCGCCTGGACGGAACAGACCGTGATGCCGCTGGACCCGTTTTCCAGATAGAACCCGTCGCCCCAGCAGTCCTGAACGGTGACCCCCACCACGGCCACCTGGCTCGAACCGGAGATCGACAGGCCCATCCCCCACTCCCCGGTGGTTCCGGTGTGCGTGACCGGGTTGCCGTAGTCGCCCTGCAGGGTGCCGCCCAGGATGTTCACGCCGCTGGCGCCCTGCACGGTGATCACGCTGTAGGTGCCGGCCGAGTTGGGGATGGCCTGGAGCACGGCGCCGGCCGAGAACTGCAGGGTCATGGCCCCGCCGATCTGGATGGAAGTCACCGCGTTCACCCTGTAGGTGCCTTCAGGGACGGTGAGGGTGCCGCCGGTGCCGGCCACCGCATCCACGGCGGCCTGGATCGCCGCCGTATCGTCGGTGACTCCGTCGCCCCGGGCTCCATAGGCAGGATCCCTGACGCTGGCGGTCAGGCTGGAGGTTGCCGCCGGAGGGGCGCAGGCCGCAGCCGGCGGCTGGCCCGGGCTGCCCGCGCCGGTGCCCGGGGCCGGCTGGCCCGGGCTGCCCGCGCCACCGCCGCATCCGGCCAGCAGGAGCGCGCCCGCCACGGCGGCGAGGCTAGGAATGCAGCCCCAGCGCCTCCAGGATGACGTGGTTGACCTTGTGCACATCGTACTTGGCCACGGCATATTCCCTCCCGCTGGCGCCCATCCGAGCGGCCAGGTCCGGATCCCGGGCAAAGCGTACCATGGCCTCGGCCAGGGCGGCAGCATCCCGCACCGGCACCAGGAACCCGGTCCGGCCTTCCAGGACGGTCTCCTTGCAGCCGGGCGCATCGGTGGTGATCACCGCCCGGCCGGAGGCCATGGCCTCCAGCACCGAGCGCGGCGTGCCCTCGCCGTAGCTGGGCAGCACGAACACGTGGGCGGCGGCCAGGTAGGGGCGCACGTCCTGGGTGGCGCCCCGGTAGTCCAGGGTCCCCTCCCGCACCCACCGGTCCACCTGGTCCCGGGGCAGGGCGGCGAGGTTGGAATCGAAAGGGCCCACCAGCACGCACCGGACCTCGGGGTGGCGGGCCTTGACCAGGCGCGCCGCCTCTGCGAACTCGAGCACCCCCTTGTCCCGTCCCAGCCGGGCCACCATGAGGAAGGTGGCCGGCCCTTCGGGCATGGGGCTCGGGGGGTACTGGTCCAGGTCGACGCCGGAGCCGTTGATCATGGTGATCCGGCAGCCGGGGGCCAGGAGTCGGTTGGCCTTGAAGAAGGCGAGGTTGTCGGGGTTCTGAAAGAACACCCCCTCGGTCTTCGCCAGGCCCGCGCGGTACATCCGCTTGACCAGGGCCGCCAGCAGCCCGCCCTTGAGGCCCCGGCCCTCCAGGGCGGAACCCATCCCGGTGATCATGGCGTAGCGGTGCGGCACCCCGGCCCAGGCTGCGGCCAGGCTGCCGTAGATCACCGGCTTGACGGTGTAGCTCAGCAGCAGGTCCGGCCGGAGCTCCCGGAAGACCCCTGCCAGCGCCCGGACGGAGCGCAGGTCGGCCAGCGGGTTGAGCCCGGTCCGGCCCAGGGGCACCGGCTGGAAGCGCACCCCCATGTCGGCGAGGCGGTGGGCCACCCAGTCGGGGTCCACGTCCTGGCCCAGCGACCGGTCCTCGCGCGGGGCCAGCGCGACCACGTCGTGCCCCCCGGCCACCATGGCCTGGAGCATGGAGCCGCGGAACTTCGTCAGGGATTGGGCGTAGCCGCCCAGCACGGCGATCTTCACGAAAGGTGGCCGCAGTACCAGGCCAGGGCCTCCTCCAGCCCCCGGCGGATGTCGGTACTGGGGCTCATAGCCCAGGAGCCGCGCCGCCTTGGAGATGTCGGCCTGGGAATGGACGACGTCGCCGTCCCGGAACGGGCCGTAGACGGGCCGGAGCCCGGCCACCGAGGGGATGGTCCCGGCCAGCCCGGCCCGGAGCAGGTCGTGCAGCTGGTTGAGCGTGGTGCGGCCGCCCAGGGCCACGTTGTAGACCTGGTTGACCGCTTCGGGCCTATCGGCGGTGGCGGCCAGCAGGTTGGCCTGGACCACGTTCTGCACGTAGCAGAAATCCCGGCTGGTCTCGCCGTCCCCGTTGATGGTGCAGGCCGATCCGCGCAGCATGCGGCTGATCCAGAGCGGGATCACGGCCGCATAGGGCCCCTCGGGATCCTGGCGCCGGCCGAAGACGTTGAAGTAGCGCAGGCCGATGCTCGGCATCCCGTAGTTGCGGGCGAACACCCTGGCATAGAGCTCGTTCACCAGCTTGGTCACCGCGTACGGCGATAGCGGCTCGCCGATGAGCTCCTCGCGCTTGGGCAGGCCGGGGTGGTCGCCGTAGGTGGCACTGGAGGCGGCATAGACGAACCGGGCGACCCCCTGGTCCCGCGCCGCCACCAGCATGTTCAGGAAGCCGCTGATGTTGGTCTCGTGGGTGGCGATCGGGTCGAGAATCGACCGGGGCACCGAGCCCAGGGCGGCCTCATGCAGGACGTAGTCCACCCCCTCGCACGCCGCGCGGCACTCGCCCAGGTCGCGCACGTCGCCCCTGCGGAAGGCGAACCGCCGCCAGGCGGCGGGACCGACCTCGGCCTCCACCTCGTCCAGGTTCTCCTGGTGGCCGGTGGAGAAATTGTCCAGGCCCTTGACCTTCTGGCCGGCCTCCAGGAGGGTCTGGAGCAGGTTGGAGCCGATGAAGCCGGCAACCCCCGTCACCAGCCAGGTCTTGGGGGATGACCGCAGGTCGTCCATCACGGAATCCAGTTTCATGGGTCACAGGCTCCAGTAGGTCACGCCCTGGGGGAAGGGCTGGGTTGCGAAGGCCGACTTCACGTCCACGACCACCGCCTTGGGGTTGAGGCAGGCGAGCAGGGTATCCACCCCGCCGGCCCGGAAGCGGGCGTGGTCCACCGCGTAGACCACCGCGTCCAGGTCCCGGAACGCCTCCATGGGCGAGAGCCGGAGGCCGTATTCCTGGTAGGTCTCCTCCGGATCGGCCATCGGGTCGTGGACCAGCGGCTGGATGCCGAACTGGTTCAGCTCATGGGCGATGTCCGGGACCTTGCTGTTGCGGATGTCGTGCACGTCCTCCTTGAAGGTCAGGCCGAGGATGCCGACCCTGGCCTTCTTCACCTGGATCTGCTGCTGGATCAGAAGCTTGACCAGCTTCTGGGCGATATAGGCGCCCATGCTGTCGTTGATCCGCCGTCCGGCCAGGATGACCTGGGGGTGGTAGCCCAGTTCCTCGGCCTTGGTGGTGAGGTAGTACGGGTCGACGCCGATGCAGTGGCCGCCCACCAGCCCCGGCGTGAACGGCAGGAAGTTCCACTTGGTGCGCGCCGCCGCCAGCACTTCGCAGGTGCGGATGCCCACCTTGTCGCAGATGATGGCCAATTCGTTCATCAGCGCGATGTTGATGTCGCGCTGGGTGTTCTCGATCACCTTGGCGGTCTCCGCGACCTTGATGGAGGACGCCCGGTGGATGCCCGCGGGGATGATGGTCGCATACACCTTGGCGATGATCTCGAGCGCCGCCTCGTCCTGGCCGGAGACCACCTTGACGATGCGGTCGACCGTGTGCACCTTGTCGCCCGGATTGATGCGCTCGGGGGAGTAGCCGAGCTTGAAATCGATCCCGCAGCGCAGGTCCGAGTGCTTCTCCAGGATCGGGCCGCAGATGTCCTCGGTGACGCCGGGGAACACGGTCGACTCGTAGACGACGATGGCGCCCTTGCCCAGCACGCTTCCGACCGTTTCGCTGGCCTTGAGCACGGGCGTGAGGTCGGGGCGGTTCCAGTCGTCGACCGGGGTGGGCACGGCGACGATGAAGAACTCCGAGCCGCGCAGGCTCTTGAGATCCGAGGTGATGGTCAGGGAGGTGGCGCGCAGCGCCTCCGGGCTCACCTCGTTGGTGCGGTCATTGCCGTCCCGCAGTTCCTTGACCCGGAGCTGGTTGACGTCGAATCCCAGGGTTCCGGGGAAGTGCTTGGCGAGTTCGAGGGCCAGGGGCAGGCCCACATAGCCCAGACCGACGACGACGATGCGCATGAAGAGCCTCCTGAAAAGGGGAAGTGGCTTGTGTGGGTGCCGATGCCTGCCGCGTTCGCGCGAAGGGTCATCCTGCCGCTGCCCGAATGGCGATCCCGGCAAACGAGCCCGTCAGCCAACGGAGTGACGGCAAAAAGGATGGGTTTGAGCGGTGCATGGTGCCTCTGGAAAATCATGCTGGGCAGGAAGCGGGTGGATGCTTGCTGGTTGAAAACCTAAGTGTTGATTTATTTGTTGTCAACCAAATTATGACCGAAAATTCAGGTTGAACAAGACTTTGTATTGCAAGCATCGAATAGGAAAAAATAAATAATTTGCATTTGTGATTTCTTGAGGGAATATTTTAAATTTATTTATGGCTTCGAAGCCTATGAAGTAGATGAGGAATGGGACCTGTGTTTTTGGGTCGTTCCCTTGGCCCGGCTTATGAAAGGCTTGGGGGCTTCGCGCCCTCCACGGTTTTCCAGACGGCCGAGGCCACCCGACGCATGTCCTCCGCCCGGTAGCGCAGATCGCAGTGCAGGGTCATGATCCGCCGGCTCAGATCCAGGTGGTCTTCAGGGATTCCCTGGATGGCTGGGGGATCCATGGGCCAATGCGACCCAGGGTAGATGCGCTCGGCCACAAGCCCCTGCTTGACCCGGTCCCGCATTTCAGGCCGGTGGAATACCAGGACGAGGAAAAAGGGGCAGGCCGTTTCATCCGCCGGGCTGAGAATCCGCGCCCCCGGCAGTCCGGCCAGGGCCGTCGCCAGAGTGCGGTGGTTGTCCCTGCGCGTCTGGCGCCATTCCGCGAGAGGCATGGTGCTCATGATCGTCCTGGACCAGGGGGCCATCGCGGAGGGCGGCCCCTCGCCGATGCCGGCCTCGCCCTGGACGGCAAGGGACCGGAACAGGTCCTTTTCCACATCGGCTCCCCTGAGGTAGCAATCCTTGATGGCCATGGCGGCAAGTTTCATGACTGAGGCCAGACGCCGCTCAGTGGTGAGTTCAGGGCAGGGCGGGAGCTGCCTGCCGCTGGGCGACCAGGCCACGCCCCCGTCCGGCACCGGAACCGTCTTGCGCAGCGAAGCGACGCACCAGTCCGCGTCGCTGTGCCAGGCGCTGGAAGACCATGGATCATGGGTATGGTCGTCAATGAACTCGACGCCGTTCTGCCTTCGCCCTTCCAGGCTGGGCAAGGTCTGGAGGCCGAAGAGGTTGACCCGGAGCACCGCGTCGCCCTGCCGCAACGGGAGGTCGGACCATTCGGGCCGCGGCTCTTCCGGCCCGGCCCGGTACGGAAGGATCTCCAATCCTTGACGGAGGATGGAGCCCACCACCTCCTGGCAGAAGAAGCTCGGAATCCACATCCGGCGCCAGCCGCGATGGTCCCTGCCGTCAGTCATCAGCGCCCTGAGCGCGTCCCGCCCCGATCCGTAGAAAACGCCACCGGTCTGCCAAGGATGGGCCGGGCTGCCCCGGCGTGCGAACAGGGCATGGTACTCGGAGCCATGCTCCCAGCAGTCTCCCCACCCTTCGCTGGGGGGGCGCGACGATCGGGGAAGGGACAGGGGCGGATCGAGAGGCGGAAGCATCCAGGTGCCGGACCTTTTCGGGAAGATGGAGAGCATGGCGCGCCGACCCAGCGCCCCGGAACCCTGAAGGCGCTGGCAAATCCTTCCCCGAGATTTATTAACGGCCATCACCCCAACAATAACGGGGTATTTCAGGCGAAACATACGGCAGACTCATCCAGGGCGCCAATGAAATTTTCACCATAGGTTCCGTGGATAAAAAGTAGCCGTTTATGGGTGCCGAGGAGGTCGGCAAGCCTCCCTGACGCCTGGACTCCCGGTCATGACCGCGCGGGCCGGGGCGGTCCCGGGCACGTCAGGGAACTGCCACCTGGATTGGGTTCCGACCGCGAGCATGGCGTGGCCAGCCCCGCCCGGTGCCGGACTGAAAGGGGCGCCCCTGTTGACGGGGGGCTTGAAAAAACCGGGCAGCCACCTTGTTGGATAAAAGAGAAAGTTTATCTTTATGGTTGGGTTTTGCATAGACTATAAATCAATTCATTTTTATATGATTTACTAATCAAAAAATGGCTCGTTGAATTGTGGGGATGGGTCATGCACACCGAGTTTCTGGCACCCTCGAACCCCCTATGGCAGGCCTTCCTCGGCAGCGTAACATACGATTTTTATCACCTGCCGGGCTATGTCGAACTCTCGGCCCGGTACGAGGGAGGGAAACCCACGGCTTTCCTGGCCGAGGAAGACGGGGCCGGCATGTTCGTGCCGCTGGTGCTGCGGGATATCCCAGGGACCCCGTGGCGTGATGTGCTCAGTCCCTACGGTTATTCGACACCTTTGTTCCGCGGAGAGCCCTCCCCGGACCAGATCGAAGCCTTCCTGCGCGCCTTCGGCATGGCCGGCGCAAGGGAAGGAATCGTCACCTCGTTCTTCCGTCTGCATCCTCTCCTTGGCGTGCCGTCCGACCCGTTCGAACGGGTCGGCACCCTGGTCGACCACGGAGAAACGATCTTCCTCGACCTCGAGCGACCCTTGGAGGAATTGGATCGGCAGACCAGGGCCTCCCACCGGGCCGTGGCGCGGCAACTGCTGGCGAAGGGATTCAGGGTGGAAGTGGATGGCTGGGAACGCATGCCTGATTTTGTCCGCATCTACCGCGAGACGATGGGCCGGCTGGCGGCTGACGGCTGTTACTGTTTTGACGCGTCGTATTTCAATGACCTGAAGGAGTGCCTCGGCCACTGGGTCCACCTTGGAATGGTGATGGATCCCACCGGCGCTGCCGCAGCGGGGGGGATATTCACCATCATCAAAGGCCTGATGCAATTCCACCTGGCCGCCAACGCCACGGAGTTCCTCAGGGAGAGCCCCGCCAAACTCCTCGTGATGCACATGCGCGACTACGGCAAAAGCCAGGGCGTCAAAACCTTCCATATTGGCGGCGGGGTGGGTTGCACCGATGATTCACTGGCCTACTTCAAGCGCGGTTTCTCGACCGATCGGAGCCGTTTCAAGACCTTCCGGATGGTCCTCATGCCGGAGGTCTACCGGGAGCTGGCGGGGGACGCCGCCGTCGACGGGTATTTCCCGGCCTACCGCAGAGCGGGGGAGGACCGGCCCGTTGGCGATCCGATGCCCTGCCCGCTCAGCGGCCCCGATCCCGCCCTTCCTTCTTCCCGCGACGTGGCTTGAAGGGCACGCTCCTTGCGCTCGGCCGGGCGCGACCGGTCAGGTGCGCCAGTCCAGCAGTACCTCCACCATGTCCACGTCGAAGACGGGGATCTTCAGGGTTTCGTAGACTGCCTTGCGTTCCTGGAAGGCATTGTCGATGAATATGGCCTTCCTGGGGTCGATGCAATCGGCCTTCCGGTCCTCCAGGCCGAGATGGATGATGTCGGCGAACAATTCCCGGCTGATGCCGAACCGGCCGAGGGTATCCTCGATGGCCTTGGCGTGCTTGGTGATCAGGTGCACCGGGATCCCGGCGTTGCGGCACTGGTAGAGGAACATCATCATCATCAGGTTCACCTTGCCGCGGACGATGACCGTGTCGTCGAAGTCCGTGTAGACCTTGTCGTAGTCGTAATCGATCCGGTACCGGCTGACCAGGGTCCGGTCCATGACCACCCGGCAGGGATTCTTCAATGCCTCGACATCCCGTCCCAGGGCGACGTACACGCTCATGAGCGCCAGGTTGCGACCGGTGGCGCGGGTGAAGCACATGCCGCCGGCATTGCGCGCGCAGATTTCCATCAGCTTGAACAGACCCTCACGGTCCCGCTTGATCTGGAAATACCAGAGGCCCCGGAAGCGCAGACGGGAATTGATCTCCGCGGCCATGGCGGCGATATCGCCCGTGAGTTCGCGTTCCTCGCAGTGGACCGCCACACCGCCCAGGAGACGGTCCCGGGAACGCGGAGCCACCACCACCAGCACGCCATTCCGGTCCGTCAGGCAATCAACGGTGTATTCCTCGCCCGGAAGGAATTCGGCCACGACGCATTGTTCGAACCGGACCAGGGCCAATTGCTCCGGGGTCTCGATCTTCATGGATCCGACCCCGCCCGCGCCCATCCTCGGTTTGGCGAAAGCGGGGTAGCGGACCGCCCGGGCTTCGGGGTATGTTTTCGGCACGAAGCGGCAATCGGCGAACAGGTCGTAGGTCTTCTGCTTGTCCTGGCAGATCGCCGTGGTCCTGGCATCGGGCTGGACCAGTTTCGCCTTGATCCGGTCCTGATGTTCAGCAAGATACGCCGCGACCTCATCGTGGGTCGACAGGATCAGATCGATGCGCCATTTCTCGATCAGTTCGTTGAAGGCTGCCAGGAAGGTGGGGTCATGGATCATGGGAAGGTCGCGGGCATACCGCTCAAAAATAAATGAACAATTTGTATCTATGGAAGTTGCTCCGAATACCTGGATGGTGACGGAGGTTGCCAGGGAATCATGCAATTCCACGGCATTGATCCCGCCCGCCGGGAACACCAGGACATTGAACAGATCCGCCATCGGCCTCTCCAGCCATGAAAAGTTAAGTATTCTAAGCCGTGATGAGCCCTTGCATCAGCCTATGTTGGTTTTGAGCGGGGTGTTCAGGAGGGTGGCGATCCTTGCCTGGGTTCCAGGGGCTCCGGGGCGGATTCGAGGCGGGAGCCCGGGGGGAGTTTCGGATGGTGCTGGCGAAACCGGCGCTGAGGGTCTCCACGCCTTGGCGCTTATCATCTTCCCGCCAGGGCCCGATCAATGGGCGACTCCAGACGTCAACAATTATATTTCCCAGTTGCACACAACGTGGACAATGCATGCATCCCATAAGCTCTGGACCCAGCCTCTCGGCAAATATAAGAGAAGAAGCCATTTTTTCAAGATATCAATCAGAACTCCATGAACCTTCTGCTGCCGGGGCCAAGCCGACCGCCGCAGCAGAACCCCCTCCACCCGATCCCCGGAGGGGGCCACCTTTCCCGACCTGGGTGGGCGTCGCCGCTGAAACATGGCTGGCCGAGTGGCGGGGCACAGGGCAGGGACGTCAGCACAAGCCCTTGCCGAGGGAGCCGTATTCCGGCTCTGGACGATCCTCGCCGGGCGGGGCGCCCCGGCTCGGCCCGGTGATCCGGCCCGAACGCGGGAATGCAGGCCTGGCCACCATCTACGGGGCCCGCGCACGGCCGCACGTGCCTACCGAGACAAACTCTAAGTACCCATGGCCGCGGCCCATGGAGGGTGCATGGGAAAATATCCTTCCCGCATCCGATGCTGAACCACGTTTTACAATCAGGCCATTGTAAATTATTTATAATACACTTTGATTCTATTACAATTACAGTGCTTAGTTGAAGATGGCTTGCGACAAACCCATGTTTTTCAAGGTGAATGATGGATTCGCAAAAAAATTGGCTTTGATTTTTTCCCCAGGAACCCGATACTTAATTTACCTGATCCTCCAATCAATCCAGGTGGAGAGGTCGGGTCGCTCACCACAACCAATATCCATGTCTGGACCCTGTCAACGTCAAGGGTCTTCAGAACCAACTTCCATTGGCCTACGTGCATCGCGACCACTCCGCGGGCCTGGGCATAGGGGCGGTATGCGCGATTTTTCCATCACACCCAAAGGTTTGGGCCAACTTTTTAGGCCTTGTCTCAACAATATCTTCGTAACGACTCTGGCACTATCCCTGGTGGGCGGCGCCTCTCTGCAGGCACGATCCAGGAGGACATCAAACTACAACTTGTGCACCGTCACCCTGACGCCCGGTTCGGCGACAGTCGCGACGGGCGGAACCCTCAGCTTCACCGCCTCGGCCTCGTACGCCTCAGCGAACGAAAACATCTCATGGTCGGTGGATGGGGTCTGGCAAGGCAATTCCACGACGGGGACCATTCCGGGGCTGTACCAGACTGTGACTTACTACGCGCCCCTCACGCCCGGCACCCATATCGTGACCGCCACCAGTGACTTCAATAATACCAAGTCCGCTTCCGCCACGGTCACGGTCACGGGGCCGCAGACTCCGGCGGCCCCGGTGGCCGTGTCGCTGAATCCAAGCGCGGTCAGCGTCGCCGCAGGCGCCAGCGCGGCCCTCACCGCCACAGTCACGGGCAGCAGCAACACCGCCGTCGCCTGGACTGTGGACGGCGTGTCCGGCGGCAGCGCCAGCGTCGGCACCCTCACCGGCAGCGGCGGCAGCGCCACCTACACGGCCCCGTCCGCGGCCGGCAGCCACACCATCAAGGCCACCAGCGCGGCCGACAGCACCAAGTTCGCCTCCGCGACCGTCACCGTCCAGGTCCCGGCCGCAGTGGCCGTGTCGCTGAGCCCGGGCACGGCCAGCGTCACCGCCGGCGCCACCGCGGCCCTCACCGCCACGGTCACCGGCAGCAGCAACACCGCCGTCACCTGGGCCGTGGACGGCGTGGCGGGCGGCAACGCCACCGTCGGCACCATCACCGGGTCCGGCGACAGCGTCACCTACACCGCGCCCGCCGCGGCCGGCAGCCACACCGTGACCGCCACCAGCGCGGCCAGCACCTCCGCCAGCGCTTCCGCCGTCGTCACCGTGCAGGCCGCGGCGACCGTGGCCGTGGCACTGAGTCCGGCCACGGTCAGCCTCAATACCGGCGCCACCACGACCCTCGCCGCCACGGTCACCGGCAGCAGCAACACCGCCGTGACCTGGACCGTGGACGGCGTCGCGGGCGGCAGCGCCAGCGTCGGCACCCTCAGCGGCACCGGCGACAGCGTCACCTACACCGCGCCCGCCACCGCCGGCAGCCACACCGTGACCGCCACCAGCGCGGCCAACACCGCCAAGAGCGCCAGCGCCGCCGTGACCGTCGTGGCCCCGGCCGTCACCGTCAGCAACAACCCTGCCAGCGCCACCGTCGCGCCTTCCGGCACCGTCGCCATCACCGCCACGGTCGGCGGCAGCAGCAACACCGCGGTCACCTGGACGGTGGACGGCGTCGCCAACGGCAGCGCCACGGTCGGCACCATCACCGGGAGCGGCGACAGCGTCACCTACACCGCGCCCGCCGCCGCCGGCAGCCACACCGTGAAGGCCACCAGTGCGGCCAGCACCGCCTCCAGCGCCTCCACCGCGGTCACCGTGCAGGCCGCTTCCGGCTCGGCCAAGGTCGCCCTGGCCTATCCCGGCTCCAGCACGGTCAACGTGTCCGGCTCCATGCTGTTCACCGCGACCGTGACCGGCACCACCACCGCCGGCGTCAACTGGACGGTGGACGGCGTCGCCAACGGCAACGCCACGGTCGGCACCATCACCACCGGCACCGGCAACGATACGGTGCTCTACAAGGCTCCGGCCGCGACCGGCAGCCACACCGTGTCCGCGGTCAGCGCGGCCGGCGGCACCGCCGCCTCGGTGGCGGTGACGGTGGCGGCCACCGCCTACACGGTGACCAACCCGACCAGCAACTACAACGTCAAGACCTACGGTGCCACCGGGAACGGCAGCAGCGACGACACCGCGGCGATCCAGAACGCCATCAACGCGGCCTCCGCCGCCGGCGGCGGGCTGGTCGAAGTGCCGGCCGGGACCTACATGATCAACTGCGCCTACCAGTCGGGCGAGATCGGCCTGCTGATGCAGTCCAACGTGACCCTGCAGCTGGATTCCGGAGCCACGCTCAAGACCAAATCCGGCGCGCCGGGCACGTCCTACATGGTGATGTTCAACGGCGGCAGCAACATGAACCTGGTCGGCCCGGGCGTGCTGGACGGCAACAAGAGCGCGGTCGGACTGGGCGACAACGAGAACATCGGCTTCTGGGGCGGCAGCAACATCGTGCTCGCCGGCTTCACCTCCCAGAACGCGGGCCAGGACGGCATCTACATCGACGGCTATTACAGCGCGGGATATCGAGGCTCCGGTCACCAACGTGCTGATCTACGGCGTCACCTGCACCACCAACGGACGCAACGGCATGAGCCCCGAGGGCCCCAACGGGCTGATCGTGCGGGACTGCACCTTCTCCAACCAGTCCAGCAGCAACCCCGGCAACGGCATCGACTGCGAGCCGATCAACAACCAGAAACCGAACAACTACAGCATCTTCAACTGCACGTTCACGGGCAACACCGGCGGCGGGCTGCAGTCCGGGCCGGACGACAGCGGCGACAACGCCACCTTCACCAACATGACCTACGCCTTCAACACCGTGACCAACTGCGGCAACTACGGCATCGAGGCCCAGGACGGCACCGGCCCGGTGCAGATCCTGAACAACAACGTCAGCGGCATCTACACCGCCACCGGCGTCATGGCCTGCTACCCCGGCTACGGCATCATGCTGCGCGGCAGCAACGGCATCTCGAACGTCACCGTTTCGGGCAACACCGTGAGCGGCTGCACCAGCGATGGCATCCTGCTCAACTCCACCTCCGCTTCCACCTGCACCTACAACACGGTCACCAACAACGGCGGCGAGGGGATCTACAACCAGTCCGGCAGCGGCGTGACGGTGGCCAACAACACCGAAAGCGGCAATTCCGGCGGCAACTGATCCGGCCTGAACGCGGCTGATCGGGCAAGAAGGGATTCCGGGTTCTGGACGGTCGGCGCGAATGCCTGATCCGACCTACCAGAACCCGGAAAAACAATGGGGACCTGCCCCGTTGGCCCCTTCTTGTCCGATCGCCGACTTTTTACGTGATGTTCATATCGATGGTTGGTTAGTGCTAAAAAGGTTGAGCATGGCTATTGCAAAAAAGCATGATTTACCGGCCGGCCTGTCCTACCGCGGAGCCCGTTGAGACGAAGGGTGGCGTCGGCCGGTCCTGCCATGGATGACTCCATCCGGGTTACGGAAACCCGCACTGCTGGCCGAATACAAGCTGAGATGGTGACGAGACCGGCCATGCCGGGGCGCCGCAATTGCCAACCGCCACCCCGGTATTGGTCTTTTCAATACCCACAACAGATGGGGTCGCCGAACAACAAAAAACAGGTTGCCTTGCAAAAAAGGTATATGGTAAAAACAGGCACAAATAATTAAAAAGTCAATTTAATACAAAAATTCATGATTACGGCAAATTTATAGTTGTTTGAGGTTTTACTCCATAGACGCAACTTAGCGGCTTTGAATCCTATCAAAACCTATATAGATCAAGGCTTTTCTGTGAAGTGTGATGAAAATGACTTGGCAGTTCTAGGGTAAATGCCTGATACTTTATTCACCCGCTCATCCAATCCTTTCGTGTGGATGGCAAGGGTCGAAAAACACAGCCCTGAAGCAATTGCCAGCAGCCTAGCCCGCCCTGAATTGCCTTGCCGAATTTACCGATATCCACGCCTTGTGGCAGGTCCCCAGGCGTCGGAGGGGGAGATCCATGTCTGCAAACCTGTTTGTCCGATCCCTGCAACGCCATGGCTTGTCCTGGCTGAATCCCGTCTGCACCGCGGCCATGGGGCTTGCCCTGGCCGGCGCGGGGCTCGGCCTGCTGACCGGCTGCGGCGGGGCAGGGGCCGCAGCGGCGCCCGCCGCGAGTTCCACCCCGGTCCAGGTGGTCGTCACGCCCGGCATCGCCTCGCTTCCGCCCGGAGCCTCCGTGCAGCTTACGGCCCAGGTGTCCGGAACCACCAATGCGAGCGTGTTCTGGTTCGTGGACGGGATCGCCAACGGCAACACCGCCGTCGGCACCATCACCGGGACCGGGACCACCGTCACCTATACCGCGCCCGTCATCGCCGGCAGCCACACCGTGACCGCCACCAGCGCGGCCGACGGCAGCAGGAGCGCCGCTACCGCCGTCAGCGTCGTGACCGCCTCGGTCACCGTCACCAACGCTCCCGACACCGCCACCGTCAGCCCCCTGGGCACGGTCGCCATCACCGCCACGGTCGCCGGCAGCAGCAACACCGCCGTCACCTGGACCGTGGATGGCGTGGCGGGCGGCAACGCCAGCGTCGGCAGCGTCAGCGGGAGCGGCGACAGCGTCACCTACACGGCGCCCGCCGCCGCCGGCAGCCATACCGTGACCGCCACCAGCGCGGCCAGCACCTCCGCCAGCGCTTCCACCGCCGTCACCGTCCAGGCCCCGGTCCAGACCCCGGCACCGGTGGCCGTGTCGGTGAGCCCGGCCACGGTCAGCCTCAATACCGGCGCGACTGCGACTATCGCCGCCACGGTCACCGGCAGCAGCAACACCGCGGTCACCTGGGCCGTGGACGGCGTCGCGGGCGGCAGCGCCAGCGTCGGCACCATCACCGGATCCGGCAGCAGCATCACCTACACGGCGCCCGCCGCCGCCGGCAGCCACACCGTGACCGCCACCAGCGCGGCCAACACCGCCATGAGCGCCAGCGCCGCCGTCAGTGTCCTGGCTCCGGCCGTCACCGTCACCGACAATCCCGCCAGCGCCACCGTCGCGCCTTCCGGCACCGTCGCCATCACCGCCACGGTTTCCGGCAGCAGCAACACCGCGGTCACCTGGACCGTGGACGGCGTCGCCAACGGCAGCGCCACGGTCGGCACCATCACCGGCACCGGCGACAGCGTCACCTACACCGCGCCCGCCGCCGCCGGCAGCCACACCGTGACCGCCACCAGCGCGGCCAGCACCGCCTCCAGCGCCTCCACCGCGGTCACCGTGCAGGCCGCTTCCGGCTCGGCCAAGGTCGCCCTGGCCTATCCCGGCTCCAGCACGGTCAACGTGTCCGGCTCCATGCTGTTCACCGCGACCGTGACCGGCACCACGACCGCCGGCGTCAACTGGACGGTGGACGGCGTCGCCAACGGCAACGCCACGGTCGGCACCATCACCACCGGCACCGGCAACGATACGGTGCTCTACAAGGCTCCGGCCGCGACCGGCAGCCACACCGTGTCCGCGGTCAGCGCGGCCGGCGGCACCGCCGCCTCGGTGGCGGTGACGGTGGCGGCCACCGCCTACACGGTGACCAACCCGACCAGCAACTACAACGTCAAGACCTACGGTGCCACCGGGAACGGCAGCAGCGACGACACCGCGGCGATCCAGAACGCCATCAACGCGGCCTCCGCCGCCGGCGGCGGGCTGGTCGAAGTGCCGGCCGGGACCTACATGATCAACTGCGCCTACCAGTCGGGCGAGATCGGCCTGCTGATGCAGTCCAACGTGACCCTGCAGCTGGATTCCGGAGCCACGCTCAAGACCAAATCCGGCGCGCCGGGCACTTCCTACATGGTGATGTTCAACGGCGGCAGCAACATGAACCTGGTCGGCCCGGGCGTGCTGGACGGCAACAAGAGCGCGGTCGGACTGGGCGACAACGAGAACATCGGCTTCTGGGGCGGCAGCAACATCGTGCTCGCCGGCTTCACCTCCCAGAACGCGGGCCAGGACGGCATCTACATCGACGGCTATCCCGCCGGTGCGGGCGTGGAGGCTCCGGTCACCAACGTGCTGATCTACGGCGTCACCTGCACCGCCAACGGACGCAACGGCATGAGCCCCGAGGGCCCCAACGGGCTGATCGTGCGGGACTGCACCTTCTCCAACCAGTCCAGCAGCAACCCCGGCAACGGCATCGACTGCGAGCCGATCAACAGCCAGAAACCGAACAACTACAGCATCTTCAACTGCACGTTCACGGGCAACACGGGCGGCGGGCTGCAGTCCGGGCCGGACGACAGCGGCGACAACGCCACCTTCACCAACATGACCTACGCCTTCAACACCGTGACCAACTGCGGCAACTACGGCATCGAGGCCCAGGACGGCACCGGCCCGGTGCAGATCCTGAACAACAACGTCAGCGGCATCTACACCGCCACCGGCGTCATGGCCTGCTACCCCGGCTACGGCATCATGCTGCGCGGCAGCAACGGCATCTCGAACGTCACCGTTTCGGGCAACACCGTGAGCGGCTGCACCAGCGATGGCATCCTGCTCAACTCCACCTCCGCTTCCACCTGCACCTACAACACGGTCACCAACAACGGCGGCGAAGGGATCTACAACCAGTCCGGCAGCGGCGTGACGGTGGCCGACAACACCGAAAGCGGCAACACCGGCGGCAACTGATCCAGCCAGGAGACCCTACGCCCGGCCAGTCCCATCCCGATGCCTCATGAGGCGTCGGTGGAACTGGCCGGAGGCGTTCCGGACGGGTCCATCGCGGTTGCCGAGGCCTGCTTCCATGCAGACCTTGAAAGGATCAAGATAGGGAAAAAATGATAATTGACTTGGCATTTCAGGGCTGATTAAGGATACTGACCGCACCGAGTCATCCAGAAGTTCCACAGGGACAAAGAGGGTTGAAGATCCCAAATCAAAGCCATTACCGGCAGTCCGAACCGCAAAGACGGGACCCAGGCCACGAAACCTGAAGATCTGCCAGCGCGGCGGGCATTCAGGTTGCTGAAAGGCAAACCAGTGATCGCATTGCTGCACGTCCGATCGACGCACCGTCATGCCCAGTCCTGGCTGAACCTCGTCTGCACTGCGGCGCTGGGCTTGGCCTTGGGCGCGCTCGGCCTGCTGAACGGCTGTGGGGGGGGAGGGACCGCCACGGCACCTACCACCCCGGCCACCGGGCTGAGTCCGACGATCTTGGTCACCAGCGCTCCCGCCTCTGCCACCGTCGACCCCCTGGGCACGGTCAACATCACCGCCACGGTTTCCGGCACCAGCGACATCGCGGTCGCCTGGTCCGTGGACGGTGTCGCCAACGGCAACCCCACCGTGGGCACCATCACTGGAACCGGCTCCAGCATCACCTATACCGCGCCCGCGGCCGGCAGCCACAGCATCGTGGCCACGAGCGAGGCCGAAGCCACCCAGTCCGCAACCACCGTCGTCACCGTCCAGCCCTCAGGCAACCCCTCGGTGGCCGTGTCGGTCAGCCCCAGTTCGATCAGCCTCTCCACCGGCGCCAGCGCGGCCATCACCGCCACGGTCACCGGCACCGGCAACACCGCGGTCGCCTGGACCGTGGACGGCACGGCAGGGGGCAGCGCCAGCGCCGGAACCATCAGCGGGAGCGGCGACAGCGTCACCTACACTGCGCCCGCCGTCGGCGGCCATCACACCATCGTGGCCACAAGCGCGGCCGACGCCACCAAGAGCGCCAGCGCCGCCGTGGCGGTCCTGGCCCCGGCCATCACCATCACCAGCAACCCGGCCAGCGTCACCATCACCCCCTCGGGAACGGTCGCCATCACCGCCACGGTTTCCGGCAGCAGCAACACCGCGGTCACCTGGACCGTGGACGGCGTGGCGGGCGGCAACGCCAGCGTCGGCACCGTCACCGGCAGCGGCGACAGCGTCACCTACACGGCGCCCGCCGCCGCCGGCAGCCACACCGTGACCGCCACCAGCGTGGCCAATCCCTCGGCCAGTTCGACCACCGTGGTCACCGTGCAGGCCTCCACCAGCTCGGGCGCGGTCAGCCTGGCCTATCCCGGCTCCAGCACGGTCAACGTGTCCGGCTCCATGCTGTTCACCGCGACCGTGACCGGCACCGGCAGCACCGGGGTCAGCCTGGATGGTGGACGGCATCGCCAACGGGAATGCCTCGGTCGGCACCATCACGACCGGCCCGGGCAACAACACGGCGCTCTACAAGGCTCCGGCCGGCACCGGCAGCCACACCGTGACCGCCGTCAGTGCGGCCGACGCCACCAAGTCAGCCTCGGCCGCCGTGTCCGTGGCGAACACCGCCTACACCGTCATCAACCCGAATAACATTTACAACGTAAAAAACTATGGTGCCACCGGGAACGGCGCAAGCGACGACACCGCGGCCATCCAGAACGCCATCAATGCGGCCTACGAGGCCGGCGGCGGGGTGGCCGAAGTGCCGGCCGGAACCTACATGATCAACCTCGCCTATCAGATGGACGAAGTGGGGCTGCTCGTCATGCCCAACGTCACCCTGCAGCTGGACGCGGGTTCCATGCTCAAGTCGATGTCCGGCGCGCCGGGCACGTCGTACATGGTGATGTTCAGCGCCGGCAGCAACATGAACCTGGTCGGACCGGGCGTGCTGGACGGCAACAAGAGCGAGGTCGGCAACGGCAACAACGCGAACGTCGGCTTCTGGGGCGGCAGCAACATCGTGCTCGCCGGCTTCACCTCGCAGAATGCCGGCGCCGACGGAATCTACATCAACGGCTACCCCACCGCGAGCTTGGCCGTCAGCAACGTGCTGATCTACGGCGTCACCTGCACCGCCAACGGGCGCAACGGCATGAGCCCTGACGGCTGCGACGGGCTGATCGTGCGCGACTGCACCTTCTCCAACCAGACCAGCACCAACCCTGCCAACGGCATCGACTGCGAGCCGATCAACGGCCAGGCGCCGAACAATTTCTGGATCTTCAACTGCGCAATCTCAGGCAACGTCGGCGGCGGCATCCAGTCGGGCCCCGATGACGTCGGCGACAGCGCCACCTTCACCAACATGACTTACGCCTTCAACACCGTCTCCAACTGCGGCGACTACGGCATCGGGGCGCAGAACGGCGCCGGTCCGGTCAGCATCCTGAACAACAGCGTGTCCGGCATCTACGCGGGCAGCGGCGACTTCGCCGGCTATCCCGGCTACGGCATCATGCTGCGCGGCACCAACGGCATCCAGAACGTCACCGTCTCTGGCAACAGCGTGACCGGCTGCAAATCCGACGGCATCCTGCTCAACACCGTCACCGCCTCCAGCTGCACCTTCAATACGGTCACCGGGAATGGCGGCAAGGGGATCGACAACCAGTCCGGCAGCGGCGTGACGGTGGCCGACAACACTGAAAGCGGGAATGCGGGCGGAAACTGATCACCAGCCCAGCAGGTATTTGAGGAGGCGCATGCCCGACCGGGAGACGGACAGGTTCACCCCGCCCGCCACCGAAACGTTACCCCTCCCCCCGAAGCGCGCACTGACCGTCACGATGGCGTGGGGGCTCAGCAGGATCCTGCGCTGGATGCGCACCAGCCGGACCAGCCCCAGGGCCCCCTCCACGTCGTCCAGGGTGTGCCAGAAGGTCGGGTAGCGCCGCCCGTTCACCCAGGCCCACACGGTCCCCCCGGCCCACTCGAAGTGGGTCGTGCGCCAAAGGTCCAGCATCACCGTCCCCTCCTCGCCCTGAGCCGGGTAGGTGGCTTCTTCCGCCGGGAGCAGGTCGGATCGCTCCCGAGCGGGCTCGGGCTCGGGTTCGGGCTTGGGCTCGGGTTCGGGTTCCGGAGCAGGCTCGGGCTCGATGGCGGCTGGGGGTTCCGGGGCGGGCCGGGGTATCGGACCGGTGGGCTGCGCCGGGTCCGCATCCCGGCCGTGGAGCAGCGCGAGGGCCGTGATGTCAAGCGCGCCGAGCCCGCGCTCCCGGGCCTGGCGCAACTGCTGCAGCATCGTCGCGACGATGGGCATCCCGATCTCCAGGGCCGAGGCCGCCTCGATGAGGGTTTCCATGTCCCTGGCGGCGAGATCCAGCGCCTGGTCGGCGGGCTCGTGGTCGCCGCGCACGATGAAACCGCCCAGGGCGTCCATCAGGGGGGACTTGAACCACTTGCCGTTCAGGATCTGCAGATACTGGCCAGGCGGGTAGCCCGCTCTCTGACCGAAGGCCAGGACCTCGGACAAGGCTTCCACCAGAGTGACGGCGAGGGCGTTGGCTCCCAGTTTCAGCGCGTGCGCCAGGGCGGGCTGGGTGCCCACCCGGGTGATGCCCTGGCTCAGGGGTTCCAGCAGCGGGAGGCAGCGGTTCACCTGGATTTCGGGGCCGGCCGCCAGGACCCAGAGGCGGTGGGCTGCGGCAGCCGCCGGGTTGCCCAGCACCGGCGCGGCCACGTAGCCCTGCCGCGCCTCCTCATGGGCGGCGGCCAGCGCCCGGGAGGTATCCGGGCTGATGGTGCTCATGCAGAGATGGATCGCTCCGGGGTCCATGCGCTCCAGCAGGCCGCCTGCACTGAAGGTGAGCTCACGTTCGGCCTGATCGTCGGAGACCATGGTGAGGGCCACCCGGGTCCCCTTCACCGCTTCCGACACGGTTTCGGCGACCTTGGCGTTGCCGCCCGCCAGGGCCGCGGAGCGCGCCCGGTTGCGGTCGTAGAGCGTGACCTGGTGGCCCGCGGCGATGAGGATGCGGGCCATGGGATGTCCCATCCTGCCAAGTCCGAGGAGCGTGATGAGCATGAAGGCCTCCGTCCCTGCAGGCGGCTGGAACCAGAATCATCAGGGGCATACCTGACTATACTGGACTGGAGGCGAACGACGCATCAGACTCCGTATCGGATGTCTCAGGCCGGCATGGTGGGCGCGGGCTGCATCAGGGAGATGAGGAAGCGGTCCAGCTCCATGCTGTAGCCGGCCGGGACGTCCAGGAACTGGATGCCGGCCTCGAGGAAACCGGATTTGACCTTCCCGAGATGGCGGCACCACACCACCTTGGCCCGGATGGCCTGCTTGGGCAGGCTGGGATGGACCAGCTTCCAGGATTCCAGCACCGGCCTCGCGTTGAACCGGTTGACGGCAGGTTCGGGGATGATCAGGCAGCAGCCGTGCGATCCCAGGTTGACGACCGGGATGTTGGTGAAGGACTTGCCTTCGAGCTGGAAGCGGGCCTTGCAGGGGATTCTGCCCGCCACGCGCGAATCATGCCTCTTCTCCATGCGAACCTCCCGGTTGGTCAAACATCCCTGGGCCAGGCACCTTCAGCCGTCAGTTCTCTTGGTCGTTCTCGTTAAATGTAGGATTTTAATGGCGTCTAGCCATTCCTAATTTCGAATTTTTACATCTGGAGCGGCAGGGACCCGGCGGGCGCCGGATCCAGGGCTCATCTATACTCAAGCCATGCCCTTCGCCGACCCCATCTCCGCCGTTCAATACCGCGCCCTGGCCCTGGCGTCGCCCGGTCTGGGGCGCGACCTGCCCTCCCGGTTCCTGGTGGTGGACGCGGGGCGGCAGGTCCTGGCCCTGCTCGCCGATGGAGCGCTGGCGGCTTCGTACCGGGTCTCCACCGCTCTGAACGGCATCGGCGGCGCAGACGGTTCGCTGCGCACGCCGCCGGGCTGGCACAGGATCCATGCCAGGATCGGCGACGGCGCGCAGGCCGGGACCGTGTTCCGCGACCGGGTGGCGACGGGGGAACGGTGGTCCTCCGAGGCCCTCGAGGACGACCTCATCCTCGCCCGCATCCTCACCCTGGACGGACTGCAGCCGGGCGTGAACCGGGGTCCAGGCTGCGATTCCCTGGAGCGCACCATCTACATCCACGGCACCAATCACCCCGAGCGGCTCGGCACGCCCGTCTCCCACGGCTGCGTGCGCATGGCGTGCGCGGACGTGATCGACCTGTTCGACCGGGTGCGGGAGGGCGACCCGGTCCTGGTGGCGGAGGGGACCGGGGCCCTGGGACGGCTGCACTTCGCGGGGGTTGCCGGCAGCGGTATGAGCGCCCTGGCCCAGTACCTGGCGCAGCGCGGCGGTTGCGCCAGCGGCAGCGACCGCAGCTTCGACCAGGGCCGCAACGGCGCGGGCCGGGAACTGCTGGCGCGGGCCGGCGTGAGGCTGTTCGCCCAGGACGGCGCCGGCGTGGGCGGCGACTGCGCGGGGCTGGTCTATTCCACGGCGGTGGAGGAGCAGGTGCCCGATATCCGGGAGGCCCGCCGGCTCGGCGTGCCGCTGCTGCACCGGTCGGAACTGCTGGCCCACTTCGTGGCGGAACGCCGCACCCTGGCCATCGCCGGCACCAGCGGCAAGTCCACCACCGTCGCCATGGTGTTCGAGATCCTGCGCGCGGCCGGCCTGGACCCTTCCGTGATCACCGGCGGCGAACTGGTGGCGCTGCAGCGCGAGGGACTGTGGGGCAACGCCTGGGCCGGCGCCTCCGACCTGCTGGTGGTGGAGGCGGACGAGAGCGACGGCTCCCTGGTGCTCTATCGCCCGGCCGTGGCGGCGGTCCTGAACCTGCAGCGGGACCACAAGGAGATGGAGGAGGTGGCGGGGATGTTCGCGGTCTTCAGGGCCCGGGCCCGGGAAGGCGTGGTGGCGGGCGAAGCGGACAACCTCGCCCCCCTGGCCGCCGGCGCCACCGTCTTCGGGTTCGGCCCCGGCGCCCGGGTGCGGGCGGAAGAGGTGTCTGAAGGCGCGGACGGTTCCAGCTTCCGGGTGGACGGCACGCGGTTCCGCCTGAACGTGCCGGGGCGTCACAATGTGGAGAACGCCCTGGCCGCCATCGCGGTCTGCCGGGCGGTCCAGGTGCCGCTGGAGGCCATGGTGGCGCCGCTTTCGCGCTTCCTGGGGGTGGCCCGGCGGTTCCAGGTGCTGGGTTCGGCGAGGGGCGTGGAGGTGGTGGACGACTTCGGGCACAACCCGGCCAAGGTCGCCGCCTCCATCCGCACCGCCCACCTGCGTGCCGGCCGTGTGCTGGCGGTGTTCCAGCCCCACGGCTACGGCCCCATGCGCTTCCTGCGGGCGGATTTCGTCGCGGCGTTCAAGGCGGCGCTCGCCCCCCAGGACTGCCTGTGGCTGCTGGACATCTTCTATGCCGGGGGCAGCGCCACCCGGGACATCTCGTCGGCCGAGGTGGCGGCCGAGATCGCGGCGCACGGGGTGCAGGCCTGCTTCGCGCCGTCCCGGGAGGCGCTGGTCGCGGCGCTGGCCGAAGCGGCCCGGCCCGGCGACCTCGTCCTGGTGATGGGGGCGCGCGACCCCTCCCTGTCCCTTCTGGCCAGGGACATCCTGGCGGCACTGGGCTCCTAGTCCGTCGTGCCTTGCGGTTGGCTTGGGGTTCCTTCGGTTGGCGGCATGGGGGCGAGGGGGCCGCTCCCTGGAATGACCAGGGTCCCATGATGGTTGCTTGGAATTTTGTTCAATGAAACGAAGACGAATGGACTCGGCCCTGGGGGGAAGGAGCAGCGTGATCGCTTGGACCCCCCGCAGCGAAGCGAGGAGGGGCCAAGCGGATCACGCACCCGTGGGTCGGCGCGAGGCCCGGGAACCCGAAGCCGACCGCAAGGCGCGACGGGCGGAACCACGGACGCCCCGGTGAAACTAGCGGGTCGCGGCCTCCAGGACCTTCCGGATGCGGGCCGCGCATTCGTCCATGTCGTCCAGGGCGAGGGTGGGGTGGACGAGGAACATCAGGCTGGTCTCGCCCAGTTCGTGGGCCGTCGGCAGCGCTTCGGCGGGGCCCCAGCCGGCGGACTGGAAGGCCTTCTCGCGGTAGATCTCGCTGCAGCTGCCGCTCTGGCAGGGCACCCCGGCCCGTTCGATCTCGGTCATGATCCGGTTCCGGGTCCAGCCGGGGTTGAGCATCCCGGGCTGGATATAGGTGTAGGCCTTGTAGGCGGCGTGCTGCATGTGCGCGGGCGCGCGCGGGATGCGCAGCGCGGGGATGTCGGACAGCCGATCGAACAGACGATCCATCCGGGCGCGGCGGGCCCGGCCCCATTCCGGCAGTTTGCCCAGCTGGATCCGGCCGATGGCCGCCTGGATCTCGGTCATCCGCCAGTTGGTGCCGAAGGATTCGTGGAGCCATCGGTAGCCGGGGTGGTGGTCGGTCGCGTAGACGGCATCCCAGCTCTTGCCGTGGTCCTTGTATTCCCAGGTGGAACGCCAGACCGCCGGGTCCCTGGTGGTCAGCATGCCGCCCTCGCCGGCGGTGGTGATGATCTTGTCCTGGCAGAAGGAGAAGGCCCCGGCGTGGCCGATGGAGCCTACCGGCCGGCCCTTGTAGCTCGCGCCGGTGGCCTGGGCGCAGTCCTCGATGACCTTGAGCCCATGCCGTTCGGCCAGTTCCATGATGGGATCCATGTCGCAGGGCCAGCCCGCAAGGTGCACGACGATGATCGCCGCGGTGCGCGGGGTGAGCACCCGGGCGATGGATGACGCGGTGACGTTGCCGGAATCCCGGTCGACGTCGGCCAGGACCGGGACGCAGCCCCGGGCCACGGCCGCGCTGGCCGAAGCGATGAAGGTCCTGGGGGTGGTCACCACCTCCGAGCCCGGCTGGATGCCCAGGGCCAGCAGGGCCGCCTCCAGGGCCACCGTCCCGTTCATCAGGGCCACGGCGTGGGAGCAGCCGCTCGCGGCGGCGAATTCGCGCTCGAACTGCCGGCACTCATCGCCCGTCCAGTAGTTCACCTGACCTTTGCGCAGCACGCCGGCCGCCGCCTCGCACTCGTCTTCGGCGTAAAAAGGCCATGGGGCCTTGATCGAACTGGCAAAGCTCGGTTCCGCGGTCATCAATGCACCTGTACGAAGGGGGAGGGATGGGTCCGGCATCGGCTCTAGGGCTCGCGGTGCCGTTGCTCTTCATGGGGGAAGGGCTGGAATTCCTTGCGCCGGTCGCGCACGTGCCCGCCGAAGCGGCCCACCCCGAGGAGGGATGGACGGTAGGTCGGGACGAATTCCTTGAGCAGTCGCACCAGTTCAGGCTGGCGCTCCTCGAAGGGCAGTTGCATGGCCGCCCGGAAGGACTCCAGCATCCCCTCCAGGCGGTCGGCCGGGATGCGCTTGGGAACGGTCTCCATGAGCTTGGGATGCACCCGGGTCTGGCTGCGCTCTTCTTCCATGAACAACTCTTCCTCGATCTTCTCTCCTGGCCGGAGGCCGACAAATTCGATCTTGATGTCGCGCCCCGGGGTGAGCCCTGAGAAGCGCGCCATGTCCAGGGCCAGATCGATGATCTTGACCGGCTTGCCCATGTTCAGGACGTAGACCCGGCCGGTGTCTCCGAACAGCGCGGCCTGGATCACCAACTGGCTGGCTTCCGGAACGGTCATGAAATAGCGCGTCATGGCGGGGTGGGTCACGGTCAGGGGGCCGCCCTTCTCGATCTGCTCCTTGAAGATCGGCACCACGCTGCCCCGGCTGCCCAGGACATTGCCGAACCTGACGCTGACGAACCGGGCCTCGGCGCCCGCCTTTTCGGCCATGTCGAGGACGATGCATTCGGCGATCCGCTTGGAGGCGCCGAGCACGTTGGTGGGGTTGACGGCCTTGTCTGTGGAGATGTTGACGATCTTCTTTGCGCCGAAATCACGGGCCGCCTCCATGACGTTCAGCGTGCCGAAGATGTTGTTCTCCACCGCCTCGAGCGGGTGGACTTCGAGGAAGGGGACATGCTTGTGGGCCGCGGCGTGGAGCACGACGTCGGGCCGGTAGCGCTCGAAGATCTCCCTCAGCCCGTGCCGGTTGCGGATATCCATGAGCTCCAGGGCGAACTGCTGGGTCGGGAAGACGGCCAGGAGCTCCCGCTGGATCTGCCAGAGGCTGTTTTCGCCGCGGCCGACCAGCACCAGCAGCTTCGGCTGCAGTTCGGCCATCTGCCGGGTCAGTTCGCTGCCGATGGAGCCGCCCGCGCCGGTGATGAGCACCACCTTGCCGTCCACCGCTTCGCTCAAAGCGCCGTGATCGAGCTGCACCGGCTCGCGCCGCAGCACGTCTTCGATGGAGATCGCCTGGATGTCCGGCTTCCAGGTCCGGGCCCCGAGCAGGTTGAAGATGCCGGGGACGGTCCTGACCTTGACCTGCAGCCGCTGGAATTCCTCCATCAGCGCGCGGATCGTCTGGCCCGGGGCGGTGGGCATGGCCAGCACGGCATGGGTGATCCCGTACTTCGCCACCACCGTTGCGATCTCCGCCGTGTTTCCGAGGACCCGGATCCCGTTGATGCGCGCCCCGCGCTTCTCAGGCGAGTCGTCGATGAACCCCTCGATCCGGTAGCCCAGTTCGGGATGGAGCCGCAGCTCCTGCATCACCATGGAACCCGCGGCGCCCGCGCCCACCAGCAGGGTGCGGTGTAGGGTCCCCGCCGGCCTGAGCGGCGGGTTGGCGCCCTTGAAGCGGGCTTCGAAATAGGAGCGCCGGCCGATCCGCAGGGTGGCCCAGGCCATGCCGGTGAGCAGGCTCGCGAAGATGGCCTCGTTCGGCACCTGGTAGCCGCTGGCCTGGCCCAGGGGCAGGAACTTCAGGGCCAGCGCCAGCAACATCAGCGTGACCGTCCCGAAACCGATGCGGATGATATCGCGGATGCCCACGAGCCGATATAGAGGACTCGTCAAGTGGAAAATGGACCCGACCACGCAGGCGCAGACCGTCCACAGGGTCAGATTTATAAGGCTTCGTTGGGGTTCGAACCACAACCACTCTGCCACCATCCACGCCATCCCGGCGAGCAGGGCATCCGAGACGTGCTTCACGCCTTGGCGCCAGGTGGCGACGTTGGGTCGGAAGATCGATAGCGGTTGAACGGTTCTTTCTGATTGGTCCATTGTGGTTACTTGGCTCCTGGCTTTGATTCGCGGGTTGACGTTACCATGAACAGCCCGAAGGGAAAGTTATTTTTAGTAAAAATCCTGCGTCATTTTTTGGATAGGGACGGGGGGAAACGGCGCCGCCATTGGCTCGGTATCCTGAATGGTGTTAATTAATTTGTAATAGGATCCGACCGCATAATATAGGGAAATAGCCCGATCGGGCCTAAACCCTATATTTCAACATAAACATTAAAATAATACAGCTTGAATCAAAAACAAGCTTCGATTCCCATTCGCGGCAGGAGGGGGTCACTCTAGGTATATATTAACTCTACGTAACGCCACGGCCCCAAGGGAGCGCCCAGAGCGCGCTTCGGGCCATTTCCGGGGGCCCCGCCGGGTTCCCCGGAGGGCCTCCCATGCCCTTGCCGGCCCATGCCACCCCCCGTCCGAGGCGACCGGACCCGGTTCTCAACACTGATGACCGGGATCGGGCCAACCCGGGCTCTGGCGGCCCGTCCCCGGGACGGGGGCAGGGACGGGGAAGCGGCGGGCAGGCCCAATGCCCCTTGCGTTGCTTTAATGGCACAATTAGCTCCGTTCAGGAATCGTCACCGCGAGACCGCCAACCCACTCGGGCAGCCGGATGCGCAAGCCTGCAATCCGTCCTTGACGTGGAAATCGGCCCTCCTAGAATCGACCTGGGTTCGTTCGTATGGTTGTGGACAGAGCCAGCCGTCATGTCTGTTTGACGCGTTCCGGCACCCTTGGCGTGAGGTCGGCCATTGGATAGAGGCAAATGGTGAACACCCTCGATGAGCATCGCGAATTCAAACGGACCTCCATCGACAACTGGGTCCAGGTGCGCAGCGATGGCCGGGCGGTGGACCGGGCGCTGGCCGTGAACGTCAGCATGGGCGGGCTTCTGCTGGTGCCCGCCTCCCCCCTCCCGGTGGGCCATCCCTGCGACCTGGCGATCTCCCTCGCCGACGGCCACAGCGGATTCGCGGTGGTGGCCAGGGGCATGGTGGTGCGCTGCGGCGAGCGGGAGACCGCCTTCCAGTTCCTGAACGCGCTGGACAAGAGCCTGTACGAAAAAGTGGTGGCCCGGCGGCCGGCGGGCGCCGGGCAGTCCCTGGTGGACGCCTATTCCCATTATTTCAACGTCAGCCGGGATGAAAGGCATACCGGTTCGGAGCGCTGGTTCGGGGTGTCCAGTTCGACCTTCAGGAACGTCACCCTGGCCACCTTCCTGGCCTGCATCGGCCTGGCGATCGCGCCGGTGTGGCTGTGGCGCCACGTCCTCACCCCGGAACCCGAATGGCTGAAGATCCTCCTTTCCTTTTGCTATGGGTGGATATGGATCACGGCCATCCAGCCCAGCATCGACCTGGCCCTTTTCAGGACGCTGAAATTCAATTCGGAAAACCGGTCGTCAGCGCCCCGCAAAGCGCCAAAATCGTTCCGTGCGCGACCGGAGGACTGGAATCCGATCCAGGTCGGAAGCCCGCCGTTCCGCAGGTTCGGCGTGGTGACCATCGGCGCCGTCTGCGCCCTGATCGCATGCCTGGGCTGAGGTTCGGCTATCGTAGAGGCAACCCCCGACCCCGGCCCTGCCCTTGCTCCGTCGACTGTCCGCCATATACCACGACTTTCCCCGCCAATTCTGGCTGATCGCCTTCGGCGGCCTGGTCAGCAACGCCGGGTCCAGTCTGGTCTGGCCGTTCCAGTTCATCTACATCAGCAGGACCCTCGGCCTGCGCCTCGCGCCCGTGGCCACCCTGATCACCATCGCCTCGGCCACGGGGCTGGGCGCCACGTTCTTCGCCGGGGCGATCGCCGACCGGCTCGGCCGGAAGCCGGTCATGATCTTCGCCCAGGTGGCCCAGGCCCTGGCCTGGCTCCTCATGAGCCAGGCCCGGAGCTACCTGGGGTTCCTGGTCCCGATGACCATCCTGTCCGCATCCCAGCCGTTCTATTCGGTGGGCGCCGACGTGATGATGGCCGATCTGGTGCCCCCCGCCCAGCGCGCCTTCGCCTATTCCATCACGCGCACCTTCAGCAACGTCGGCATCGCCCTGGGGCCTGCCCTGGGCGGTTTCCTGGTTTCCCGGTCGTACCCCCTGGCCTTCCATGGCGCGTCGCTGGTGATGTGCGGCTATGGCTTGTTCCTGCTGGCGTGCGTGCGCGAGACCCTGCCCCGGGAGGGCCGGCCCGCCATGGGCCGGGTCGCCGACGGGGGCTACGGACAGGTGCTCCGGGACGGCCGGTTCATGGCCTTCTTCCTGCTCGTCACCCTGGGCATGATCGCGCCCCTGATGCTGTGGACCCTGCTGGCGGTCTACACCAAGCAGAACTTCCAGTTCCCCGAGCACCTGTACAGCTGGCTGCCCATCACCAACGCGCTGATGTGCGTGCTCGTCCAGGTACTACGTCACCCGGATCACCCACCGGCACCGGCCGCTGGCCATGGTCACCCTCGGGATGCTGGTCTACGCGGTGGGCGTGGGCAGCGTGGCCCTGATGAGTTCCTTCTGGGGATTCTGGGTGAGCATGGTGATCTTCTCCACCGGTGAACTGATCGTCGTGCCCACGGGGACGGCCTATGTAGCCAACCGCGCGCCCATCGATCTTCGCGGCCGCTACATGAGCGTCTACTGGATGACCTGGGGCCTGGCGCGGGCGGTGGCGCCGGTGGTGGGCGGCGTGCTGAACGACCGCATCAGCCCGCACGCCATCTGGTACGGCGGCCTCCTGATCGGCCTGGCCAGCGTGGCCGGCCTGTTCCTGCTGGACAGCAGCCGCGCCCGGGCGGCGGTGGCGGAACCCGTCTAGGGCGGCGTCGGCGTCCGCGGTTCCGCCCTTCGCGCCGACCCACCGTCGCGTGAGATCCTTGCAGCGTCCTCGTCGGCTGCGCCTCCTGCGGGCGCTGCAAGGTCTCACGCTGGTCTTCCCGTGCCTGGACTCGATGGCAGGGGTTCATTGTCGGTCCCAGGGACAAGAGACGAATCCGAAACTCAATGCCCAGGAAGGCCCAGCGTGAACCCTTGGATCGCCCGCAGGAGGCGCAGCCGACGAGGACGATTCAAGGTGTTCACGCGCCGGTGGGTCGGCGCGAAGGGCGGAACGACGGACGCTTCGGCATCGCTACCGGCGAGACGACAGCACCGCCTCCACCGCCGGAACGTCGGCGGGGACGTCCACGCCCAGGCTCAGGTGGGGGGTGCGGGCCACGCCGATGGCCATGCCGTGCCGCCAGGGCCCGCAGCTGCTCGAGCATCTCCAGCCGCTCCAGGGGGTGCGGCGGCAGCTGGGTGAACCGGCGCAGGGCTTCGGGGCGGTAGGCGTAGATGCCCAGGTGGCGCTGGAACAGGGCCAGCTGCTCCGGGCGCAGCCAGGGGCGGAAATCGGCCTGGAACACATGGCTGTTGCGGATGTAGGGGATGGGGCTGCGGCTGAAGTAGAGGGCCCGGCCCTGCGTCGTCCGTCACCACCTTGACGGCGTTGGGGTTGAACAGTTCCTCGGCGGAGCCGAAGGGGCAGGCGGCCGTGCCCATGGGCAGCTCCGGGTCGGGCGCGCATCAGCGCGACCACCGCGGCGATGGTCTCGGGGTGCATGGCGGGCTCGTCGCCCTGGAGGTTCAGCACCAGGTCGAAGCCGCTGCCCTCGGCCGCCACCGCCGCCGCCACCCGGTCGGTGCCGGAAGGCAGGGCCGGATCGGTCATGGCCACCCGGCCGCCGAACCCCTCCACCGCAGCCTTGATCCGGGCATCGTCGGTGGCCACCAGCACCGCGTCCACCCCGGCGGCGTCCCGGGCGGCTTCCCAGGCCCACTGGATCATCGGCCGCCCCGCGATGAGGGCCAGGGGCTTGCCCGGGAAGCGGGAAGCCTGGTAGCGGGACGGCAGGACGGCGAGGGTGCGGCATGGCCTTCGGGTTTGATCATAGCAAGGCACCCGTGCCCCGGCGGCTTCACGGGAACTCATCCGTGGAAATGTTTACCGGTTTCCTTCACAATCAGGGGTTCCGCCCGGCACCCTTTCCTCGGAGGTACCTTTGAAACAACGGCTTGCCCTTCCAGTGGGGATCACGGCCACCGGCCAGTTCTACCCCGACCGCATCGTCACCAACACCGACCTTGCCAACCTGGTGGACACCAGCGACGAGTGGATCCTGACCCGCACCGGCATCCGGACCCGTCGCTGGGTCGAACCCGGCACCGGCTCCTCCGACCTGGGCGCCGGGGCGCTGAAGATGGCCCTGGAGCGCCGGGGCATGCAGCCCGACGAGCTGGACGCCATCATCGTCGCCACCGTCACCCCCGACATGTTCTTCCCCTGCACCGCCGCCCTGGTCCAGCAGAAGGTCGGCGCCGGCCGGTGCTTCGGCTTCGACCTGAACGCGGCCTGCTCCAGCTTCCTGTTCGCCCTCACCACCGGGGCCGCCCTCATCGCCGGGGGCGGAATGAAGCGGGTGGCCGTGGTGGGCGCCGACGTCATGACCTCCATCATGGACAAGAGCGACCGCAACACCGCCGTGCTGTTCGGCGACGGCGCGGGCGCGGTGATCCTGGAGCAGGTCGAGGACGGCTACGGCATCCTGGACTACGAGCACAGCATCGACGGTTCCGGCGCCCCGTTCCTGTGCATGCCGGGCGGCGGCTCGCTGCACCCCTCCACCGCAGAGACCGTGGCCGCCGGGATGCACTACATCCGCCAGGACGGCAAGGAGGTCTACAAGCGCGCCGTGCGCGACATGGCCGAGGTGAGCCGGCTCATGCTGGACCGCAACCGGGTCTCCACCGACGAGCTGGCCCTGTTCGTGCCGCACCAGGCCAACGTGCGCATCATGGACGCCGCCGCCAAGCGCCTGGAGCTGCCCCCGGAGCGCATGGCCAGCAACATCGGCGAATTCGCCAACACCACCTCCGCCACCCTGCCCACCGCCCTGCACCAGTCCCTGGAGGCGGGCAAGCTCAAGAAGGGCGACCTGGTGGTGTTCGCCGCCTTCGGCGCCGGCTTCACCTGGGGCGGCGCCCTGATGCGCTGGGCCGTCTGACCGTTGAGAATCATCGCCGGCAGCCTCAAGGGGCGGCGCCTGCTGGCGCCCGGGGAAGGGGTGCGCCCCACCGCCGACCGGGCCCGGGAGGCGCTGTTCTCCATCCTCCAGCGCTGGCCCCGGGGGCCGTTCCTGGACCTGTTCGCCGGCACCGGGGCGGTGGCCCTGGAGGCCTGGTCCCGCGGCTACGGGCCCGTGGCCTGCGTGGAGCGCGACCCGGCGGCCCTGGCCTGCCTCGGCCGGAACGCCCGGGGCGCCGGACCTGCGCATCCTGGCCAGGGACGCCCGGCGCCTGCCCGCGGACGCCTTCGCGCCCCAGGCCGTGGTCTTCGCCGATCCGCCCTACGAGGCCGAGCCTCCAGCTCTGGCAGGCCATGGCGCCCAGGATCGGCGCCGTGGCTGCGTCCGGACGGGGTCCTGGTGTGGGAGGCCGGCCACCCCACGGACCTGCCGGACCAGGCGGGCCTGGAGCGGATCGAGGCGCGCCGCTACGGCGCCGCCGTATTCCACTTGTTCCGGCCCGCATGAGGCTACACTGCTTGCAATGTTCCGGGTTTCCATCAAGACCAAGCTGAGCGCGGTGATCGCCGTCCTGGTGATCGGCTTCGCGCTGTTCAACGTGGCCTACTATCCCAGGCAGGTCGAGCGGCGCTTCCGCGCGCAGGCCGAGATGAGCGCGCGCCAGGTGGCCGAGGCCGCCAGCTTCGCCCTGGCCCCGCCCCTCGAGACCGGGCAGCAGGCCGAGATCCAGCGCATCCTCAAGGGGGTGAAGCGCATCCCCGCGTTCCGCTTCAGCGTGGTGTCGGCGCCCGGCGGACGCGTGGTGGACGCCACCCCGTCCGCCCCCGCCTGGGCCAAGGCGTTCGCGGCCGAGAAGATGGTGGAGCACCCCGTGACCCGTTCCCGGGGCGACACCCTGGTGGTGATCGCGCCGATCTCCTACCTGGACGATTCCGAAGCGCGCGGCACCCTCATCCTGGGCTTTTCCACCGAGGAGATCCGCCGGCTGGCCAGCGACAACCTCGACCGCGGCATCTGGGTGGGGGTGGTGGCCATGGCTCTCGGCATCGCCGCCGCGGTCTACCTGGCCAACCTCTACATCCGGCCCGTGGTGGCGCTCACCACCGCCGCCCAGCGGGTCGCCCAGGGCAATTTCGAGGGCCTGTCGGTGCGGGTGCGCTCCCACGACGAGCTGGAGGACCTGGGCCGCAGCTTCGAGGTGATGACCAGCAAGCTGCGGGTCTCCAGGGACGAGATCGAACGCCAGAACCGGCTGCTGGAATCCCGGGTGCAGGAGCGCACGCGCCAGCTCATGGAGACCATCTGGGAGCTGGAGGAGATCCGGGCCAACCTGGAGCAGCTGGTGCAGGACCGCACCCGGGGCCTGGAGCAGTCCCGGGAGGAGCTGGCCGCCTGGGCGGGCACCCTGGAAGAGAAGGTGCGCGACAAGACCCTGGAGCTCACCGAGGTCAACCGGAGCCTCAGCGTGAGCCTGCAGCGCCTGCAGGAGCTGGACCGGATCAAGGACGAGTTCCTGGCCAACATGAGCCACGAGCTGCGCACCCCGCTCAACGCCGTGATCGGGTTTTCGGGCCTGCTCCTGCTCGAGGCCCCGGGCCGGCTGCCCGACGACATCCGGGACGATCTCCAGATCATCCACCAGAACGGCCGCAGCCTGCTGGGCATGATCGATTCGATCCTCGACCTGTCCAAGATCGAGGCGGGCCGGTTCGAGCTGGAGCTCTCCACCATGGATCCGGTCCCGGTGCTGGACGAGGTGGCGGCGCTCACCGCCGGGCTGATCCTCGACCGGCCGATCCGCTTCACCTACGAGGCTCCGCCCTGGAGCGCCCGGGTGCTGGGCGACCCGGTCCGGTTCAAGCAGGTGATCACCAACCTGCTGGGCAACGCCATCAAGTTCACCGAGGCGGGCGAAGTGGCCATGGAGGCCCTGCGGGTGGGCGGCCGGCTGCGGGTGCGCATCTCCGACCAGGGCATCGGCATGACCCCGGAGGAGATGGGCCGGCTGTTCAAACCCTTCCAGCAGGTGGACGGCAGCATCACCCGGCGCTTCGGCGGCACCGGCCTGGGCCTTGCCCTTTCCCAGCGCCTCATGACAATGATGAACGGACAGATTACCGTGGAAAGCGAAAAAGGCCGGGGCAGCACCTTCACGGTGGAGATGCCCCTCATCGAGGAAGCCGTTCCATGACCCCCAAGCCCGCAAGGATCCTGTGCATCGAGGACAACCCGGTGAACTGGCGCCTGGTCCAGCGCCTCCTGAGCCAGGCCGGCTTCGAGATGCACTGGGCCAGCGACGGCACGCGCGGCTTTGAAATGGCCCTGGCGCTCCGTCCCGACCTGGTCCTGCTCGACATCAACCTGCCCGGCCTGTCCGGCTTCGAAGTGGCCACCAAGTTCCGGCAGAACCCCGAGCTGAAGGCCATCCCCCTGGTGGCGCTCACCGCCAAGACCCTCAAGCGCGACCGGGAGACCGCGCTGGTCGCGGGCTGCGACGGGTTCATCCCCAAGCCCCTGGACCCCTTCACCTTCGTCGGCCAGGTGAGCGCGTACCTGGGCGGGGCGCGCGAATTCCTCGAGCAGTCCCAGGAGAAGGCGGCCCTGCAGGACCTCAACCGGCACGTGCTGGAACACCTTGAGGCCCAGCTGAAGGAGGCCCAGGACGCCAACCGCAAGCTGGTGGCGGTCCAGGAGGCCCTGGAATCCAGGAACCGCAGCCTGGCCAGGCTGCTGGCGCTCAGCCAGAGCATCCTCACCGAGCACGACCCGCGCGTGCTGCTGCAGAGGGTGCTGGGCGAGGTGCGGGCCGAGGTCCGGGCCACCGGCCTCTGGGCCTACCGGATCCACCCCAGCGGGGGCTATTTCGAAGGGCTGCGCTGGAGCGGCGCCGGCTTCGATCCCACGCCCGTCCTGCCCCTGGACCATCCGTTCGTGCTGCGCTCGCGCGCCCTGCCCCAGGGCGGCCCGCTCCGGGGCGAGAGCCTGCGGAGCACGCGGGTGTGGGACGAGGGGCTGGGATTGGGTTTCTGGTCTTCCGCTTCGGAAGTCTGCCTGCTTTCGCTGCGCGACCACCAGACGGATCCCGAGCTGTTCGGGTTCTGGATCGTGACGCGGCCGGCCGAACAGCGGCTGCTGCCGGCAGAACTGGAGATGGTCAGCCTGCACGCCAGCATCGCCCTGGTGAGCCTGGAGAACGCCGAGCTGATCGCCACGCTCAACAACAGCACCCGGGCCCTCGCCGCGAGCTACGAGAAGATCGAAAGCGCCTACCAGGACCTGCAGAACGCCAAGGAGGTGCTGAACCGCCGGGACCGCCAGGAGCTGCTGGGCGACCTCATCTTCAAGATCGCCCAGCGGCTGGAGGCGCCGGTGGCCAGCCTGCACCGGCAAAGCCAGCTGCTGGACAGGCTGATGGCGCCGGGGGAGCGCGAGGACAGGGCCGCCATGCACGAGGCGCAGCCCAGGGCCCTGGCCGAGATCCGCGAAGCGGTGTTCCGGATCGACAGCCTGCTCAAGGCGCTCCTGCGGCGGGTGGGCCGGGGCGGGCCGGCGATCCCCGAGTGGCTGGACCTGCACGACCTGGTCCAGCAGGAGCTGGGCCTGCTGCAGGTGGAGGGGGTGATCCCGGCCCACGTGGCGCTGTCCCAGGAGCTGACCGCGGCCACGCCCTTGATCCACGGCGTCTACAACGATTTCGCCGCGACCCTGATGCACGTGGTGCAGCACGCCGTGGGCGGGCCGACCCCCACCGCCACCCTGTCCGTGCGCTCCGTGCGCGAGGGCGAGGACTTCATCCTGGAACTGCGCGACGAGGGCGGCCCGATCCTGCCCAGCGAGCTGGCGCAGGCCTTCGAGCCCTTCTCGGGGCTGCACCAGACCGTGATGATCGGCACCCGGAGCCCGGGGGAGGGCCTTGCGGGCTGCAAGCAGCTGCTGGCGGTCTACCACGGCGAGATCGCCATCGCCAACGAAGGCGAGGGCACGGCGATCCGGGTGCGGATACCTTTGCACTGAAGGCGTCCGTTGTTCCGGCCGGCGTGCCCTGCGGTTGGTTTCGGGTTCCGGGGCGGTGCGCCGGCCCACCGGTGCGTGAGAGCCTTGCCGCATGCTCGTCGGCTTCGCCTCCTGCGCGTGCGCCAAGGTCTCACGCTGTCCTTCCCCGCCTGGGGTGGGGGTTCCTTCGGTTGGCGCCATGGGGGCGAGGCGGCCGCTCCCTGGAATGCCCAGGGTCCCGGGATGGTTGCTTGGAATTTTGTTCAATGAAACGAAGACGAATCGATTCGTCCCTGGGGGGAAGGAGCAGCGTGGCCGCTTGCATCGCCCGCAGCGCAGCGAGGACGTTGCAAGCGGACCACGCACCAGTGGGTCGGCGCGAAATAACGGAACCCGAGACCGACCGCAAGGCGCGACGGGCGGAACAAGGGACGCTGCGGCGAAACTAATCCATGTATCCCGAGCGCAGGGCGCAGGCCCAGTCGGGGCGGTTCCTGGATCGGGCCAGTTCGGCCATGGGCCCGTATTCGTAGGGCACCGACAGCAGGGCCGCCACCCAGCCCCCGGCGCGCCGGTCGATGAGGGCGTAGCGGGCGTCGGGCGATCCGGTCTCGACCCGGACGGCGTGGGGCACGGTGGTCACCAGGGCCGGCAGCCCCACGCTGCCCGGGTTCACGATCAGCTGGCCGGAGCTGGAACGCACCGACCTGGGCATGTGGGTGTGCCCGCACAGCACGACCGGGGCGCGCACCCCGCCCAGCCGGGCGTCAACCTCCCGGGCGCTGGCGGCGCGCATGCCCGCGGGCTCGATGATGTCCAGCAGGCTGTCCAGGTCGCTGTCCGGCGTACCGTGGCACATGAACACGTCGGCGTTGAAAGCCAGGGTGGGCGGCTGGGCCCCGATCCATTCCAGCTCCGCCGGGGCCAGCCGGGAGTGCGCGTAGGCGTCGGACGGGCCCCATTCGGCCGGGCCCTGCGTCAGGATCTGGCGCTCGTGGTTGCCGGCGATGGTGGGCCAGCCCCGGGCCATGAGGAACTGCGCCGTCTCCCGGGGCAGGAGCGGGCCGGACAGGCTGTCCCCCAGGTTGACCACCGCGTCCGCCCCCCGGTCGCGCATGTCCCGCAGGACCGCCTCCAGCGCCGGGAGGTTGCCGTGGATGTCGGAAAGCACCGCGATGCGCATGTCAGGCCCGTGCCCCGTAGCGGCCCTTGATGTAGTCCAGCACGATCGCCTGGAACTCCTCGGCGATCCGCTCGCCGCGCAGGGTGACGGTCTTCACCCCGTCCACGAACACCGGCGCGGCCGGGGTCTCGCCGGTGCCGGGCAGGCTGATGCCGATGTTGGCGTGCTTGGATTCGCCGGGGCCGTTGACGACGCAGCCCATCACCGCGACGGTCATGGCCTCGACCCCGGGATACTGGGCCTTCCACGCCGGCATCTGCTCGCGCAGGTAGCCCTGGATCCGGTCGGCCAGCTGCTGGAACACGGTCGAGGTGGTCCGGCCGCAGCCGGGGCAGGCCACCACCATCGGCGCGAACTTGCGCAGGCCCATGGTCTGCAGGATCTCCTGGGCGACCACCACCTCCCGGGTGCGGTCGCCGCCCGGCTCGGGGGTGAGCGAGACCCTTATGGTGTCGCCGATGCCCTCCTGCAGCAGCACCGCAAGGGCCGCGGTGGAGGCGACGATGCCCTTGCTGCCCATGCCCGCCTCGGTGAGCCCCAGGTGCAGGGCGTAGCGGCAGCGGCGCGCCAGCTCCCGGTACACCGCGATCAGGTCCTGGACCCCCGACACCTTGCAGGAAAGGATGATCCGGTCGGCGCCCAGGCCGACGGCCTCGGCACTCCGGGCGCTGTCCAGGGCCGACGTGACCAGGGCCTCGTACATGATCGCCCGCGCGCTCCAGGGCTCGGCCCGCCGGCTGTTCTCGTCCATGATCCGGGCGAGCAGGTCCTGGTCGAGGCTGCCCCAGTTGACCCCGATCCGCACCGGCTTGCCGTGGCGGCAGGCGGTCTCCACGATCCGGGCGAACTGGCTGTCGTGCTTCTCGCCCTGGCCGACGTTGCCGGGATTGATCCGGTACTTGGACAGCGCACCGGCGCAGTCCGGGTAGTCGCTCAGGAGCTTGTGGCCGTTGTAGTGGAAGTCCCCGATCAGCGGGACCTCCACCCCAAGGGCGTCGAGCCGCTCGCGGATGCGCGGCAGCGCGGCGGCGGCGGCGGGCGTGTTGACCGTGACCCGCACCAGTTCGGAGCCGGCCAGGGCCAGGTCGCGCACCTGGGTGACCGTGGCGGCCACGTCCGCGGTGTCGGTGTTGGTCATGGACTGGACGACGATGGGGGTGGATCCGCCGATGATCACTTCATTTGATCGGTGACGCACCAGGGTGGTCTGCCGATCGGATCGCGCCATCGGCCCTGATGCCACCGGGTAGCTTTCTGTCGCCATGGTTGCCCTTCGTGATAAATAAAAAATAAACCCTGGCAGCCGGTGCCGGCACCGGGCTGCCGTAAAAGGCTACCATGGCCCGCCCGGGGGCGACACGGCGGCGCAGCCCGGGCGGAAGCCCGCCGCGCGGCGGATCGAAATTATGATAGTCTTCGGGAAACAGACGGAGGCAACATGATTGCTGCGGTCCCATGGCGGGTCAATCCCGGCCTGGACCCCGCGTCGGGTCGGAACGCGCCTTTGCTTGCGTTCTTCCGGATGCTCCTCCTGGCCGCGGTGGCGGCCTGCGCGCTCGGGTCAGCCGCTCCGCCGGCCGGTGCAGAATGGGCGCCTGCCGTGGCCTTGAGCCACCGGGCGGAGCGCCTCAAGGCCGCCTTCCGGGCTGGCGATCAAGCCGGCATCCAGACGGCAGTGCAGGAGGTCGAACTGCTGCGCCGCACGTACGGAACCTTGGATGTGCGGCCGCTGGTGGAAGCCATGGCCGTCTTCGCGCGCCAGATGGGCGATCAGGGCCGGCCCGAGGTCGGGCTGCAGGTGGTCCAGGCGCTGGACGTCTGGGCGCCCGGCAGCCCGACCCTGCTGGGCACCCGGGTGATCCTGATGCGCCAGCAGGGCCTGCATGGCTACCTGTGGAGCCTGGCCGACGTGCTGGACCTCACCCGAATGCGCCTCGCCCACCCGCTGCAGCGCTGGCTGTGGGCGGTGCAACACCTGGCCTGGCTGCGCCTCATGGCCACCCTCCTGCTCTGGGGCTGGGCCCTCGCCCTGGCCATGCGCTACCGCCGGGTGTTCCGCTACCTGTGGGAGGAGCCCCTGCGCCGCCGGGGCCTGAACAACCATGTGGCGGCCCTGCTGGGCGCCCTGCTGGTCACGTTCCCCGTGCTCATCGGGCTGGACCCGAGCGTCGTGGCCATGCTGTGGCTCTGGCTGCTCTCGCCGTTCCTCCTGCCCAGGGAGGCCCGGGCGACCCTGTTCATCGTGCTGCTGCAGCTGGTGCACCCGGCCCTGGGCATGGTCGAGCCGCTGGCCTCCAGCCAGCCCCGGCCGAGCATCGTGGCCCTGCAGCTGCAGCCCCAGCCTGTGCCGGTGGACCCCCGGGCGTGGGCGGCGCTGGCGCCCCGGGACCGTGAATTCCTCACCGGCTGGCGGCAGCTCCAGCTCCAGGAGTGGGGCAGGGCCGAGGCCACGTTCAAGGGCCTGGCGTCCGGGCAGGAGGATCGTCCGGCGGTGCTGAACAACCTGGGCGTGGCGCGGTTCCAGCAGGGCGACCTGGCCGGGGCCAAGGCGTGCTTCGACGAAGCGGCCCCCCTGGCGCCCGGTTCGGCGGAAATCCTGCTGAACCAGAGCGTGGTGGCCTTCAAGCAGATGGACAGCGCCCTGGGCGCCGGCAAGCAGGAGGAGGCCCGCCGCGCCGCGCCGGAGGCGTACAACCGGATGGTGGTGGCCAACCAGTCCATGAAGGAGCAGCGCACCTTCCCCGTGCCGCTGCCCGACACCCCCGGGCGGATCCTGGCGCTTTCGGCCGGCAAGGGCCCGGCCGGCGGGCGCCGCCGGCCTGGGCCGGAAGGACCTGCCCCTGCTGTACAACTTCCTGCTGCCGCTGCTGGCGGCCCTGGCCATCTGGCTGCGGCTGCGCGCGAGCGTCAACGAGTCGCACCCCTCCCAGTGCACCCGGTGCGGCGACCCGTTCCACACCACCGACAGCCCCGACACCTGCGTCTGCTCCAAGTGCCACCACCTGTTCGTCCTGAAGGACGGCCTGCACGGCGGCAGCCGCAAGCGCAAGGTGGATGAGGTGGCGTCCTTCCAGAGGTCCCAGCGCTGGCTGCACCGGCTGTTCGTGGTGTTCCTGCCCGGGGCCGACCATTGCTTCGTCGGCGCCACCTGGGTGGGGTGCGCCGAGTACGGTTTCTTCTGCTTCGCCCTGGGGCTCGTGCTGGCCACCGGGCGCTCGGTGCGCTACCCCGGCGAGATCCTTGCCGATCCCGCCTCCACCTGGCTGCCGGTGGGCCTGACGCTGCTGGCCATCCTGCTGCCTGCGGTCCTGGCTGAAACTCCTGCCGCGGCGGTCCTGAAAGGAGGTGGAAGATGGCGCTTGAAGGCTCCCTGCGGGATTTCGACCTGTTTTCGCTGTTCAACATGATCAAGACCCAGGGCAAGAGCGGCACCCTGGTGCTGTCCGAGGTCCCAGGAGTTCGTGAAGATCTTTTTCGACCAGGGCGAGATCGTCGGCTGCGACTCCAACCAGGTGCCCATGGAGGACCGGGTCGGGGCCCTGCTGGTGCGCCTGGGGCGGCTGTCCGGGGAGGAGCTGCTGGCCATGATCCAGCACCAGCGGCAGACCCTGAAGCGCATGGGGACCCTGCTGCTGGAATCGGGCCGGGTGACCCCCCAGGACCTGCAGGACGCCCTGTTCAACCAGGCCATGTCCATCATCAACCGGACCTTCCGCTGGGTGGAGGGGGACTACCGGTTCGATTCGATCGTGCCCCTGGACCTGGACCGGGAGAACTTCCCGCCGATCCCCGTGGACACGGTGCTCATGGAAGCGGCCCGGATCATGGACGAGTGGCCCGAGGTCCAGCGCCGGCTGCCCGACACCAGGGTGCCCCTGACCAAGACCGCGGCCGGCAAGATGCTCCAGCTCGACCTCGACCAGGACCTTTCGGCGGTGCTCGAAGGCGGCGCCCAGGTGCATGCCGGAGGATCCGGCCTCACCCACGAGCAGGAAAAGACCCTCACCTACTTCAACGAGCCCTCCAGCATCCAGAACGTGCTCCAGGTCAGCCGCTACGATGAGCTGGACACCTACAAGATCGATCGCCGACCTGCTGGAGATGGGGCTCCTGGAGGTCTCGCCCGACGCCCAGGCGCAGCGTGCGCCCGACTGGAGCCTGCCCAAGGAGCAGGAGCGGGAGGCCGCGGTCCCGAAGGGCCCGTCGCCCCTGTTCTGGCCCCTGGTCGTGGTCCTGCTCGCGGCCCCCCTGGTCGCCTACGTGCCGCTCGACCGCGCCTCGTTCAACCAGGGCCTGGCCAGCCTGCGCCGCACCGAACTGCCCGTGGGCGACGACCCTGAGACCCGCGTCCGGCAGACCTGGGCCTTCCGCATGGCCAGCCCCGCAGACGGCGGCCTGGGCCTGGCGAAGTCCCTGGGCGTGCGCCTGGAGCCTGCCCGCACCGCCATCCCGGACTTCACCCGCTACCAGGACCCGCTGCCGGGGCCGCATCCGTAACCCTTCCGGGGGGTCCGTTGTTCCCCTCATCGCGCCGACCCACCGTCGCGTGAGAGCCTTGCGGCGTCCTCGTCGGCTGCGCCTCCTGCGGGCGCCGCAAGGTCTCGCGCTGGTCTTCCCGTGCCTGGACCCCCGGTTCGCGGTTCATTGTGTGTTCCAGGGACAAGAGGCGGATCCAAAAATCAATGCCCGGGAAGGCCCAGCGTGAACCCTTGGATCGCCCGCAGGAGGCGCAGCCGACGAGGACGATCCAAGGTGTTCACGCGACGGTGGGTCGGCGCGACTGGGCGGGACTAGCCTTCCGCCCGCGGCGTGCGCGGGGCGGCCACCCAGGCCACCAGGATGGAGAGGAAATACAGGCCCAGCAGCACCACGCTGAAGAAGATGGTGGTGACCACCACGTCGCCGGGGGTCAGGAAGGCGCTGACGAAAAGGATGACGATGGTGGCGTGGCGCCAGTACTTGAGCATCCAGCGGGCGGTGACCAGGCGGAACTTGGCGAGGAAATAGACCAGCACCGGCAGTTCGAACATCACGCCGGTGCCCAGCACCGTGTAGATGAAGAGGTCCAGGTAGTCCTCCAGGTGCAGGTTGGTGCGCAGCCCGGCGTTCAGCGCCTCCTTGAACAGGATGTCGCCCAGGAACTTGAACGCGTTCAGGTAGGCGAAGGCGGCGCCGGCCAGGAAGCAGCCGGTGGTGGCCAGCACGAAGGGGATGGCCAGGCGCCGCTCCTTGGCGTACAGCCCGGGCCTGATGAAGCACCACACCTGGTGGAACAGCAGGGGCGCGGCCAGGAACACCGCGGCCCAGAGCGAGAGCCGCATCAGGGAGAAGAACGGCTCGGTGAGGCTGGTGTAGGCGAACGGCTCGAACACGGTGGGCGCCGCCTGGTGCAGGGCCTGGGCCTGCTGGATGGCCTGGGCCCGGTAGACCTCCATGAAGGGCTTTTGCGCCCAGGTCATGAGCCGGAAGCGGAAGGCGTAGGTGAAGGCGAACATCCCCACGAGGATGATCAGGCTTCGGATCAGGCGCACCCGCAGTTCGTGCAGGTGCTCCCAGAAGCTCATCTGGGCGTTCTCGGAGGCCGTCATCGGGCCGGGTTCCAGTCTCGGAAGCCGAGATTTCCCATGGTGCGCTCCTCGATCGGATGGGGGTCAGGATCCTGAAATGACGGCGGGGTTGGAGCCGGGTCCCACCGGCATGCGGCCGATGGAATGGTAGGTCCACCCATCTGCCTTCATGGCCTCCGGCTGGAAAAGGTTCCGGCCGTCGAACATCAGCTTCGCCTTGAGCCGGGCCGCCACCTCGCGCAGGTCGGCCTTGGCGTACTGGGGCCATTCGGTGGCGATGAGCAGGGCGTCGGCGCCTTCGCAGGCGGACATGGGATCCTCGGCGTAGCGGACCGCGTCACCCACCCTGGCGCGGACGTTGGGCATGGCCTCGAAGTCGTGCACCACCAGTTCGGCCCCCAGGGCGGTGAGGCGAATCGATCAGCTCCAGCGCCATGGCTTCCCGGATGTCGTCGGTGTGGGCCTTGAACGCCAGTCCCCACAGGGCGAACCTGCGGCCGGCCAGCGGGCGCGGGCACGCCCGCCCTGCACTTGAAGTAGCTGCTTCACCTTCAAGGCGATCACCTGCTTCTGGTGGCGGTTGGCCTCCACCGTGGCTTCCAGGGCGCGCAACGGCTGGCCGTTCTCCCGGCCGACCTTGAGCAGGGCCTGGAGGTCCTTGGGGAAGCAGCTGCCGCCGAACCCCGGGCCCGGGTTCAGGAAGTACCTGCCGATCCGGTGGTCGCTGCCGATGCCGTCCCGGACGCACTGCACGTCGGCCCCGACCCTCTCGCACAGGCCGGCGATCTCGTTGATGAAGCTGATGCGCAGGGCCAGCATGGCGTTGGCGGCGTACTTGGTCAGTTCGGCGCTGGGCGGGTCCATGCGCAGCCAGAGCCCGCCGCTGGCCGCCAGGAACTTGCCGTAGAGCTCCTTCATCACCGCCTCGGCATGCTCGCTGCGGCACCCCACCACCACCCGGTCCGGCCGCACGAAATCGTCGATGGCGCAGCCTTCCCGAAGGAACTCGGGGTTGGAGACCACTTCGAAGGCGCGGTCGGTATGGGCCGCGATGGCCGCCCCCACCCGGGCCGCGGTGCCCACCGGCACGGTGCTCTTGTCGACCACCACGAGCGGCTTGGCGTCGCCGGGGCGGAGCGCCATGGCCGCGCCGATCTGCTCCGCCACCTTGAGCACGTACTGCAGGTCGGCGCTGCCGTCCTCGCTCTGCGGGGTGCCCACGCAGATGAAGGCGGCGTCGGCCTCCCGGATGCCGTCCCTGAGGTCGAGGCTGAAGCTGAGCTGGCCCGAAGCCTGGTGCCGCGCCAGCCATTCCTCCAGGCCGGGCTCGTAGATGGGCGAGACGCCCTGCCTCAGCTTCTCGATCTTGGCGACGTCGACGTCGATCCCGAGCACCTTGTGACCCGCCTCCGCGAAACCCACCGCGGCCACGAGGCCCACGTACCCTGAACCGATCACTAGAACGTGCATGATTGTAGCCCTCGCGTTCCGCCCTTGGTTTCTGTGAAGATTGAGGACGGCAATATTCCAAGCAGTATATCCGCCCCTTGCGCGCAACCGCGAGGCTTGATAGAATTGGCTCCGGGAGGAAGCATGCTTGAGTTCGCGATGATCGACGGGCAGGGCGTCAATCTGTGGGAAGTGGTCCTGCACAGCGGCATGGTGGCGAAGGCGGTGCTCCTGCTGCTCGGCGGCGTTCTCCGTGCTGAGCTGGCTGGTCATCTTCCAGAAGGCCACCCTGCTCACCCGCAGCCGCGGCGTCACCGACCGGTTCCGGGCCGTCTTCCGGCGCGCCACCGACTGGCGCGAGCTCAAGGCCTCGACCGGCGAATACAACGCGAGCCCGCTGCTCGGGCTGTTCACCGCCGGCTACTCCGAGGTGACCTACCAGCTGCGGCCCTGCGCACCCGGGCGCCAAGGCGCAGATCAAGAGCATGGAGGCGGTGGAGCGCAGCCTGCAGCGGGCCTCGGTGGTGGAGATGGGGCGCATGGAGAGCGACCTGGGCATCCTCGCCACCATCGCCGCGGTGAGCCCCTTCATCGGCCTGTTCGGCACGGTGTGGGGCATCATCGACGCGTTCCGGGGCATCGGCGCAACCGGCAACGCCAGCCTCGCCACCGTGGCGCCGGGCATCTCCGAGGCCCTGGTGGCCACCGCCATCGGCCTGGTGGCGGCCATCCCGGCCCTCATGGCCTACAACTTCTTCCAGGGCCAGCTGAAGCGTGTGGCAGACCGAGCTGGACGACTTCGCGCTGGAATTCATCAGCCTGTCGGAACGCAACTTCACCTGAAGGTGGCAGACTGTCGGCATGAGCTGTGCCCCCCTAGCCCCCGTGTTCTGGCAGCGCCAGCCCAAGCTCCCCCTCCCGGTCCTGAAGTTCATGGGGGCCAGGCTGGAGGCGGCGCTGCGCGCCCCGGCCGACCGGGCGCTGCTGGTCTGGCCCATGGTGCTGGGCGCCCCCAGGCTGCGCGAGGCGCACCCGGACGGCGTCCCCGAGCCGGAGCTGCTGGCCCGGCCGCCGCCTCCACCCTGGAGGTCCTGGGCCAGCGCGACCCCGCGGCGGCCTGCGCCCGGGCCATGGAACTGCTGCCCAACACCGCCGACCGGGGCAGCCGGGGCTGGGTGCCGCACCGCATCTGGGACCCCCTGGCACCCCTGGTGAGCCTGCGCCTGGGCGTGGCCCTGCTGGCCCTGCTCGGGCAGCCGGAGGACGCGCGCTACCCGCTGGCGTGCGGCGCGGCGCTGTTCAACTCGGCCCTGTTCCACGAGTGCCATGACGCCCTGGAGCCGCTCTGGCTCGAGGGCCGCGGACGGGCTGAAGGACGGGCTGCAGGGCCTGATCCTGCTGGCCGGTGGCTTCCATCACATGCAGCTGCACAACGCCGGCGGGATGATCAGCCTCTGGGAGGACGCCCTGCCGGCGCTCGAACGGCTCGGCGGGCGCGCTGGCCACGCCCTGGGGCACCGTCGCGCTGCGCCGGGGCCGCGGCAGCCGCGGCCGAGCGCATGGCCTGGCTGGAGCGCTACGACGGGGCCATGGAGCTCGACCCCCTCTGGGCGCTGGCCAGGCCCACATGGGAGTTGACATGATCAAGTGCGACGTTCTGGTCCTGGGCGGCGGCATCGCCGGGTGCAGCGCCGCGCTGCGCGCCGCCGAGCTGGGCGCCGACGTGGTGGTGGCGGTCAAGGATCCTCTGGGCATCTCCAACACCCGCTACGCCCAGGGCGGGATCATCGGCCTGGCGCCGCCGGAGGCGGGCGATTCGCCCGAACTGCTGGCGGCCGACATCGAGGCCGCCGGCGCCGGCCTGTGCCGGCCCGAGGCGGTGGCCCAGCTGGCCCGGCCAGGGTCCGCGCCTGTGCCGGGACTTCCTGTGGAAGACCCTGGGGGTCCCCTTCGACCACACCGGCGGCCTGGACCCGGAGCCCACCGCCGAGGCGGCCCACAGCGCCCGGCGCATCTACCACGTCAAGGACGCCACCGGCAAGGCCATCCAGAAGGCTCTCACGGAAAAGGTGCAGGCCAATCCCGCGCATCCGGGTGCTGGAGGGCCGCTCCCTGGTGGACCTGCTCACCGTGCCGCACCACAGCCGGGACCCTCGGGCGGTCTACGACCCCATCCAGGTCCACGGCGCCTACGTGCTCGAGCCCGGCGGCCAGGTGCGCGTGTGCCTGGCCAAGCGCACCGTGCTCGCCACCGGCGGCCTGGGCTACCTCTACCTGCACACCAGCAACCCCGCCTCGGCCACCGGCGACGGCCTGGCCGCCGCCTACCGGGCCAACGCCCGGATCGTCAACTGCGAGTACATGCAGTTCCACCCCACCACCCTGTTCGTGCCGGGCAAGCCGCGCACCCTGCTGACCGAGGCCCTGCGCGGGGAGGGGGCGCACCTGGTGAACCGCGGCGGGGAGCGCTTCATGGCCCGGTACGCGCCCGAAGGCATGGAGCTGGCGCCGCGCGACGTGGTGAGCCGGGCCATCTTCCAGGAGATGGCGCTCATCGGGCGAGGTCTGCATGTACCTGGACCTGGCGCCGCTCAAGGCCAGGCTGGACCTGGACGCGCGCTTCCCCACCGTCATGGCCACCTGCCGCGAGGCCGGCCTCGAGCCCGTCGAGCCAGCTGATCCCGGTGGTGCCCGCCGCGCACTATTTCTGCGGCGGGGTGAACGTGGACCTGGATGGCCGCACCAGCCTGCCGGGCCTGTTCGCCGTGGGCGAAGTCTCCTGCACCGGGCTGCATGGCGCCAACCGCCTGGCCTCCACCTCCCTGCTGGAAGGCCTGGTGTGGGGCTACCGGGCCGGCGAGGTGGCGGTGGCGGACTGCCGCGTCGCGCCCATGCCCGACGCCGCCGCCCTGGAACCGTGGAAGCACGCCGACGTCGGCCGGGTGCCGGACCCGCTGCTGATCGAGCAGGACTGGACCAGCATCCGCAGCACCCTGTGGAACTACGCCGGCATCATCCGCACCCGGGCGCGCCTGCAGCGCGGCCGCGGCGACATGGGCTACCTCTACCACCGGATCGAGGCCTTCTACCAGGAGGCGCCGCTGTCGCGCAGCCTGCTGGAACTGCGCAACGGCATCATCTGCGCCCGGCTGATCCTGAAGGCCGCCATCCAGAACCCGGTGTCGCGCGGCTGCCATTACCGGGTCGACTAGAGGTTAGCCCCTTGCGGAGTCGGCCGGAGATCTTAATATTAGCTATTAATTTGGCTGATGAGGTTGAGATTCTCCATGGTCCTTCGCAAACTGTCCCCCGTGCCGGCCGCACTGGCCCTGGTCCTGGCGGTCCGCTGCGGCGGCATCACCCAGCCGGAACTGCCCCCGCCGGCCATCACCAGCTTCACCGCCGCCAAGAGCCTCATCGGCGCCGGCGACAGCACCACCCTGACCGCCCAGTTCACCGGCGGCGCCGGCGTGATCAACCAGGGCGTGGGGCCGGTCGTGGCCGGCCTGCCCGTGACGGTCCAGCCGCCGGTCAGCACCACCTACACCCTGGTGGTCAGCGCCGCCTCGGCCCCCCCGGCCCAGAGCCAGGTGACGGTCACGGTGGCGCCGGCGCCCACGGAGCCGGTGATCCAGCCGCCGGCAACGGTGGGGCCGGGCCAGACCGGGCTCACGGCCTCGGTGACGCCCCAGGCGGGCTGCACCTACCAGTGGAGCCTCGACCCCGAGGGCGGGACCATCACGGCCGGGGCCAACGAGCCCACCGTCACCTTCGACACCGCGGCCTTCGGCGTCCTGACCCTCTCCTGCACCGTCACCAACGCCGCGGGCAAGTCCGCCACTTCGACCCCCCTCAGCTTCCCCCTGGGCGGCCCCGAGGCGACCAGCTTCAGCGCCGATCCGCCCACCCTCACCGAGGGTGGCAGCTCCGTGCTGGCCTTCGGCTTCTCGGGCGGGACCGCGGTGCTCTCCAGCCCGGGCGCGCCCGACCAGACGCTCAGCCCGGGCGAAACCAGCCTGGAAGTCACCCCGGCGGCCACCACCACCTACACCCTCACGGTCACCGCCGGCAACGGCGAATCCACCTCCCTGGAAGCCATGGTCACCGTGGTGCCGCTGCCGGTCATCCAGCAGTTCTCCGCCGGGGCCGCGATCATCGGCACCGGCACCTCCACCCAGCTGACCGCGGTGTTCCAGGCCGGGCCGGGCGCCACGGCGACCGTGGACAACGGGGTGGGCGCGGTGGACAGCCAGGCCTCGGTTCCCACCGGCACGCTCGAGCGCACCACCGTCTTCACCCTCACCGTGACCAACGCCGCCGGCAAAGAGGCGACCGCCCAGGCCAAGGTGTGGGTGGGCAGCCTGGCGGCCCTTGCCGGGGTGCCTTCGGGCGAAGGCAGCGCCGACGGCACCGCCGCGCGCTTCGTCGACCCGACCGGGGTGGCCCAGGATTCGGCCGGCCATTTCCTGGTGGCCGACACCCACAGCCACACCATCCGCAGGATCGACCCCGACGGGCACGGTCAGCACCCTGGCCGGGGAGGAGGGCGAGCCCGGCAGCGCGGACGGCCAGGGCGACGAGGCCCGGTTCAACCTGCCCATGGGGGTGGCCGTGGATCCCTCCGGCAACCTGGTGGTGGCCGATTCGGGCAACGGCTCCATCCGCCTGGTCACCCCTGGCGGCGCCGTGTCCACCCTGGCCACCGGCCTGAACAACCCCACCGCGGTCGCGCTGGGCCAGGACGCGAACGGCAACAACCTCGTCTACGTCGCGGACACCGGCAGTTCCACGATCCGCCGGGTCCCCACCGACGGCAGCGCCGTCTCGATCCTGGCCGGCCAGGCGGACAACCCCGGCAGCCAGGATGGCCCGCCCGCGCAGGCCCAGTTCAACGCCCCGGCCGGCCTGGCCTTGGACAGCCAGGCCGAACCGCCCGCGCTCTACGTGGCCGACGCCGGGAACAACAGCATCCGCGTGGTGAGCCTGGATGACGATTCGGTGACCACGTTGGACGACAGCGCGGCCGGCTTCAGGAATCCCCAGGGCCTGGCGCTGGACGCCGTGAACGGGGTCCTGTATGTGGCCGACACCGGCAACAGCGCCGTGTGCAGGATCACGCTGGACGACGCCAGCGTGGCCCTCCTGGCCGGCACCCCCGGGGACCCCGGCAGCGGCAACGCGCCGGCCCGGTTCAACCTGCCCCAGGGCGTGGCGCTCGCAGCCAACGGCAACCTGGTGGTCGCCGACACCGGCAACGCCACCGTGCGCGCCATCGCCCCGGACGGCACCGTGAGCACCCTTTCCGGGCAGGCCGGGAGCGAAGGCTCCAGCAATGGGCCCTCCGGGGAATTCCGCCGCCCGCGCGGGCTGGTGCTGAATCCCGCCAACGGCACGCTCTACGTCGCCGACCAGGGCAACGCCGCCATCCGCCAGGTGGCGCCGACCGGCATGGTGAGCACCCTCGCCAGCGCGCCCTTCAATTCGCCGGCCGGGCTGGCGCTGGACGGGCAAGGCAACGTGCTGGTGGCCGACGCCGGCGCCAACACCGTGCTCCGGATCACGCCGGAGGGCCTCGTGAGCCTCCTGGCCGGGCAGGACGGGGCCTCCGGCATGGCCGACAGCACCGGCGAAGGCCCCGCGGGCGCGCTTTTCAACCGCCCGGTCGCGCTGGCGGTGGACGGAGCCGGCAACGTGCTGGTGGCCGACCAGGGCAATCACGCCATCCGCCGCATCCAGCCCGACGGCACGGTGAGCACCCTGTCCGAGGCCTTTGTCGCCCCGGCGGCGGTGGCGCTGGCCGCGGACGGCTCCACCATCTATTTGGCGGATCCGGGCAACGCGACGGTGATGACCCTGGTCGACGGCCAGGTGAGCGCGCTGGCGGGAATGGCGGGCCGGCCCGGAAGCGCGGACGGGACCGGCACCGCGGCCCAGCTCGATGCGCCCAGCGCCATCGCCCTGGACGCCTCCGGCAACCTGTTCGTGACCTACAACGGCAGCAGCACCGTCTGCGAGATCACGCCCGCGGGCGTCGTCACCACCGTGGTGGGAACTCCCGGCAGCAGCGGCAGCGCGCCCGGCCCGCTGCCGGCCGAGATCCCGCCGCCCTGGGGGATCGCGGTGGACCCCGTCACAGGCAACATCTACACCACCATTGACGATGCGATCATGAAGGTCGACTTTACGCAGTGATCCGGTCTGGAATCCAGGTTAGACTAGGGGTTTCCAACCACGGGATCCTCGGGTGGATCCCCTCTGCGCACGAGGGCGCCATGGGCGAACCGGCCAAGAAACGCTATTCCATCTTCCTCCCCCGGACCGATTTCCCCATGAAGGCGGACCTGCCCCAGCGGGAACCCAAGCGGGTGGAGAAGCTGGAAGGCCGACAACGTCTATGAGCGGGTCGAGGCCAGGCGCCGGGCGGAAAACGCCGCGGGCGACGGCAAGGGCCGGAGGATCCTGCACGACGGCCCGCCCTACGCCAACGGGGCCATCCACATGGGCCACGCCATGAACAAGATCCTCAAGGACATGGTGGTGAAGTCGCTCTGGCTGGACGGCTTCGAGTCGCCCTACGTGCCCGGGTGGGACTGCCACGGGCTGCCAATCGAGCACGCGGTGGAAAAGGACCTGGGGCCCAAGCGCCGGGAGATGAGCCGCACCGAATTCCTGGCCCGCTGCCGCACCTACGCCCAGAAATGGATCGACGCCCAGAGCCAGGGCTTCCAGCGCCTGGGGGTGCTGGGCACCTGGAACGAGCCCTACATCACCATGGCGCCCAAGTACGAGGCCGACCGTGGTGCGCCTGCTGGGCAAGCTGTTCGAATGCGGGGCGGTGACCCGCAAGCTCAAGGTGGTGCACTGGAGCTACGGCGCCCGCACCGCCCTGGCCGAGGCCGAGGTGGAGTACGCCGACCGCACCAGCCCGGCCATCACCGTGGCCTTCCCGGTGGCCGACGCCGAAGCCCGTGCGCATGAACCTGCCCACGCCGCTGTGGCTCCCGATCTGGACCACCACCCCCTGGACCCTGCCGGCCAACCTCGCCATCGCCATGCACCCCGACATGGAGTACGCCGTGGTCAAGGCCGGCCGACCGCTACTACGTGGTCGCCGTGCCCCTGCTGGAGACGTTCCAGAAGGACCTGGGCGTGCCGCTGCACACCCGGGAGATCCGCCGGGGCCTGGCCTTCCAGAGCCTCAAGGCCCGGCACTGCTGGCTCGACCGGGAATCCCCGGTGCTGCTGGCCGACTACGTCACCGCCGACGCCGGCACCGGGCTGGTGCACACCGCCCCCGACCACGGCGTGGACGACTTCAACCTGGCGCACCACCTGGGCCTGCTGCAGCTGGTGGGACCGGACGGGCGCTACACCCCGGCGGTCAACGACCCGGAGCTCGAAGGCCGCAACATCTTCGACTGCAACCCCCTGGTGGTGGACCGGCTGCGCGCCTCGGCGCGCTGCTGCACGAGGAGAAGCTGGTGCACAGCTACCCGCACTGCTGGCGCACCAAGACCCCGATCTTCTTCCGGGCCACCGAGCAGTGGTTCATCACCATGGACGACGAGCTCCACGGCAAGGGCAAGACCCTGCGCGAACTGGGCCTGGAGGGCGTGGACGGCACCCAGTGGGTGCCCGGCCCAGGGCCGCAACCGCATCTACGCCATGATCGCCGGCCGCCCCGACTGGTGCATCTCGCGCCAGCGCGCCTGGGGCTCGCCCATCACCGTGCTGCGCTGCAGCGAATGCGGCGAGCCGCTGGTGCGGGCCGAGATCTTCGAGAAGGCCGCCGCAGGCCATCGCCGAAGGCGGGGTGGAGGCCTGGGCCGAGCTGCCGCTGGAGCAGCTCAAGCCCGGCCGACGCCGTCTGCGCCAAGTGCTCCGGGCGCGAGTTCCAGAAGGAGACCGACATCCTGGACGTCTGGATCGATTCCGGGGTGAGCGCCGAAGTGGTGTGCGTGACCCATTCCCAGCTGCGCCCGGACGACTACGGCAACTTCATCTACCTGGAAGGCTCCGACCAGCACCGGGGCTGGTTCCACTCCTCGCTCCTGTTCAACCTGGCCGCCGCCGGGGAGAAGCCCTACGAGCACCGTGGTCACCCACGGCTTCGTGCTGGACGGCAAAGGCCAGAAGATGTCCAAGAGCATGGGCAACGTGGTCACCCCCGAAGAGATCCTGAAGACCATGGGCGCCGACATCCTGCGCTGGTGGACCGCCAGCGTGGACTACAACGACGATGTGCGCATCTCCAAGGAGATCCTGGAGCGCTCGGCCGACGCCTACCGCAAGATCCGCAACACCCTGCGCTTCCTCCTGGGCGCCCTGGCCGATTTCGACCCGGCCCGGGACCAGGTGCCCGAAAGCCAGTGGGCGCCGCTGGACCGCTGGGTATGGGACAGCTTCGGCCGCCTCGCCGGGCGGGTGACCGATTCCTACCGGAACTACCAGTACCTGGACGTCGCCCAGTCCCTCCACGGCTTCTGCCAGCTGGACCTATCCGGGCGCTACTTCGAGATCATCAAGGACCGGCTCTACTGCGACGGCGCGGATTCCGCCCGGCGCAGGAGCTGCCGCACGGTGTGCTGGAAGCTGGCCCAGGGGCTGGCCGTGCTGCTGGCCCCGGTGCTCAGCTTCACCGCCGACGAGGTGTGGGAGAACATCCCCGGGGCCGAGGGCCACGTGTTCGAGCAGCGCTACCCCGAAGGCCGTCCGGATGCCGCGCCCGCGGACTGGGAGCGCTTCTGGGCGATCCGCGAAGCGGTGCAGGGGGCCATGGAGCCGCACCGCGCCGCCAAGACCATCGGCACCAGCCTGGACGCCGCAGTCCGGCTGATCCTGCCCGAGGCCGACAGCCTCCTGCTCGGGCGCCTGGGCGAATCCCCCGAGGACCTCCTGGTGGTCTCCGGCCTGGCCCTGGAGCCCGGCCCCGACCTCCAGGTGGAGGTGTCCAGCCACGCCGGCGTGAAGTGCCCGCGCTGCTGGAACCACAAGGGCGGCGCGGGCCGGGGCGAGGATGCCGACCTCTGCCCGCGCTGCTGGGATGTCTTCCGGGCCCAGGCATGAAAGGTTCCCGCCTGAGCTGGATCCTGCTGCCCGCAGCGGCGCTGGTCCTGGACTGGGCCTCCAAGGCCTGGATCCAGGCGGCCATTCCCCTGTACGAATCGCGACCGGTCATCCCCGGGTTCTTCAACCTCACCATGAGCTACAACCCGGGCGCCATCTTCGGCGCCATGAGCGGCGCGCCGCCCGCGGTGCGCACGGTGGTCTTCGGCCTGGCCGGAGTCGCCGCGCTGGGCTACTTCGGCTGGGAGTTCCTGAAGCCCGCGGCCGGAACGCTGCAGCGCTGCGCCCTGGGCCTCATCCTGGGCGGCGCCCTGGGCAACGGCCTGGACCGGGCCCGCCACGGCTCGGTGGTCGACTTCCTCGACTTCGTCTTCTGGGGCTGGCACTACTGGACCTTCAACCTGGCCGACAGCTTCATCGTCTGCGGCGCCATCCTGCTGGGGCTTTCGCTCCTTCTGTCGTTGCGCCAGCAGGTGCGAGCCCGGTAGTTCCGCCCATCGCGCCGCCCCACCGTCGCGTGAGATCCTTGCGGCGTCCTCGTCGGCTGCGCCTCCTGCGGGCGCCGCAAGGTCTCACGCTGGCCTTCCCGTGCCTGGACCCTTGGCGCGCGGTTCATTGTCCGTTCCAGGGACAGGAGACGAAGCCAATGACCAACGCCCAGGAAGGACCAGCGTGAACCCTAGCCCAAGTTCCGTACGCACGTCCCCAATTGGGCCTACCGGAGCACGGTAGGCCCAATGTTTTCAGTAGAGCATTTTTCAAAGTGCCGTTTTAGGCACTAAATTATTTTCTATAGTTATTGACACCGCTTCGTTGTGACCGATATTAGTATCACGATGTTCATCAAGCGTACGGTCGCCAAGTATGGGGAAAAGACCTACGTCAACCACCTGCTGGTTGAATCGGTGAACACGCCGGTCGGACCCCGGCACAAGGTGATCTGCAACCTCGGCCACATGGACCCGGGCCCCAAGGAAGAGTGGCTCGATCTCGCTGATCGGATCCAAGCTGCGCTGGGCGGCCAGCCCTCGCTGTTCCCGGATCCCCGGGTCGAGGATGCGGTGCGCCGAGTCCGTACCCGGCAGGCCAAGCAAAGCCAAGTGGAAGTGGCAGCCGAGGAGCCGCTGGTAGGCGAGACCGCCGTGCCCGAGGTCGTGCCGGTGAAGACCTCCGGCGTGCAGATCCAGGACATCCGGGAGGTGGGGCCGCTCCATGTGGGCCATCAGATTTGGGAACGGCTGGAACTGGATGCCGTGCTGAAGGCCGTGGGGCTGTCGATCCAGGCGCGGCAGTTGACTGAGGTGATGACCTTGAACCGGCTGATCCAGCCGGCCTCGGAGTTGGCCATGGTGGACTGGGCGGGCCGAGTGGCCATCGCCGACGTGCTTGCGACCGATCCATCGAAGCTCAACGAGGATAAGTTCTATCGGAATCTGGACACGCTGCACGACAAGCGGGTCGAGATCGAGCGGGAACTCCACGCCCGGGAGAAATCGCTGTTCAATCTGCAAGGTCAATTGCTGCTCTACGATCTGACCAACACCCACTTCGAAGGCCAGATGGAGGCAACGCCCAAGGCCAAGCGTGGGCACAACAAACAGATGCGCACCGACTGCAAGCAGGTGGCGATGAGCCTGATGCTGGACGGCGATGGTTTCCCCATCGGCCATGAGATCTACGATGGAGCCACCATCGATGGAACCACTGTGGGAGCCATGCTGGATGCCCTGGAACAGCGCACAGGCATTGAAGGTGGGCTGACGGTGGTCATGGACCGCGGCTTTGCCAGCCGGAAGAACCTGGACCTGGTCCGCTCCCGGAAGTATCACTACCTGGTGGCCGGGTTCCAGAACCAGCGCGGGCCGCTGCTCGGCGAGTTCGAGCAGTTGGAAGGCTGGTGCGAGTTGGAGCCGAGCGCCATGAAGTTGCCGATCCAGATCAAGCGGATCGAGCAGGACGGGCTGGCCTACCTGTTGTGCCTGAGCCCGGCCCGGGCCGAGAAGGATCGGGCCATCCGGGAACGGCAGGAGAAGCGGCTGCTGAAAGACCTGGAGAAACTGGGTGAGCGGGTGCGCCAGGGCCTGGAGAAAGAGCATCCCCTGACCGATGCGGACCTGTTCGAACGTGTTGGCAGGCTGCGTGAACGCTATCCACGGGCGGCCCGCTACTACGCCATGGAGCGCCAGGACGGCCTCCTGGTCTGGCCGGTAAAAGAGGCCCTGCGGACCAGGGCGCAGGAATTGGACGGCGCCTATTTTCTGAAGACCTCGCGCACGGATCTGGAGGCGGAGGAGATCTGGAGAACCTACATGGTGCTCTCCCGGGTGGAGGCGGCCTTCCGCGACCTCAAGGGGACGCTGGACCTGCGGCCGGTCTACCACCGCAAGGAGACCCGGGTGGAGACCCACATTTTTCTATGCGTCCTGGCCTACCACCTCCAGGCCGCCATCGAACATCTCCTCCAGGGCGCGGGGGACCACACGAGTTGGGAAACCCTGCGCCAGGAACTCAGTACCCATCACATCGCGACCGTGGTCATGCCCACGGCAGATGGCCGGAAAATCGCCATCCGCCGCGGCAGCATCCCCGAGCAGCGGCCCAGGGAGATCTACCGACTCCTGGGCATCCCGGGCGACCCTATGAAGCCGATTAGGACCTGGGTCTGACCCACCTCGAATCCCGCCCGATAGGGACTAATTTCGGCCATCGGGATTGGAAACAAAGCTGGTTAGTGACTTTCGTGCGGAACCCGGGCTAGGGTCGCCTGGAGGCGGCGCAGCCGCCGAAGCCGACCCTAGGCGTTCACGCGACGGTGGGTCGGCGCGACCGGCGGAACAACGGCCTAGGAGCCTGACTACGTATTAGAAGGCCCCGCGATGATGGCACCGGCCATGGCAAGACAAGGCACGCGAGGTGAGCGATTTGGATAATCGTTCGCCGAGCGTAACGCGGGATTGCCGTGGCCGCTGCCATCACCCGAAGGGCGACGTCTGGAGGCCCGCTTCTCGTGTGCAAGTCCCTTGAAGGATGCATTAACATCCTCCTGCGGGCCTTGCGCACGACAATCGGGCCTCCAAACGTCGTCGCGGGGCCTTCTAATACGTAGTCAGGCTCCTAGTAGACCGGCCATTCCTCCGCCAGCACCTCGCGGATGCGGCGGACCTGGGTCGCCAGCTGGAAGAAGTCGGAGGGCAGGAGGGCCTGGGGGCCGTCGCTGAGGGCGTGGTCCGGCGAGCAGTGGGTCTCCACGATCAGGCCGTCGGCGCCGGCGGCCACCGCGGCCCGGGCGCAGGGGATGACCAGGTCGCGGCGGCCGGTGGCGTGGCTGGGGTCGGCGATCACGGGGAGGTGGGTCAGCAGGCGGGCGGCCGGGATCACGCTCACGTCCAGGGTGTTGCGCGCATGCTGGCTCCAGGTGCGGATGCCCCGCTCGCACAGGATGACGTTGCGGTTGCCTTCGGAAAGGACGTACTCGGCGGCGAACAGCCACTCCTCCAGGGTGGCGGCGGGCCCCCGCTTGAGCAGGACGGGCTTTTCCGAGCGCCCGGCGCGCCTGAGCAGGGCGAAGTTCTGCATGTTGCGGGCGCCCAGCTGGATCAGGTCGGCGGTCCGCTCCACCTCGTCGAAGGTCTCCACCTCGGTGGCCTCGGTGACGATGCCCAGGTCGAATTCCCGGCGCGCCTCCTCCAGCAGTCTCAGCGCTTCCGTGCCCATGCCCTGGAAGGCGTAGGGGCTGGTGCGCGGCTTGAAGGCGCCGGCGCGCAGCAGCCTGACCCCGCTTTCGGCCACGTAGCGCGCCACCGTGAACAGCTGCTCCCGGCTTTCCACCCCGCAGGGGCCCGGCCATGACCGCCAGTTCCCGGCCGCCCACCGCCACCCCCCGCACCTCCACCACGGTGCGCCCCGGGGCGCCGTCGGCCGAGGCCAGCTTGAACGGGCGAAGTGATCGGCACCACCCGGCTGACCCCGCCCATGGGCTCGATCCGGTCGGCCTTCAGCGCCTGGGAGGCCTGGGGGGCCAGGATGCTGGTGGCCACCGGCGATTCCTGGAGGTAGCCGCGGATGCCGGCCCCTTCCAGCACCGCCATCACCGCCTGGACCTGTTCCGGGGTCGCCCTCTGCTCCATCAGGATGAGCATGCCCGCCTCCGGTTCCCATGATAGCGGTTCGGCGCTATCATCCAGGGCCATGGAAGCCAAGACGCTGCACTGCCAATCCTGCGGGGCCGCCGTAGGGGAGAACGACGTTCGCTGCCCCTACTGCGGCAGCCAGCTGGCCACCCTGGCGTGCCCGAAATGCTTCGGCATGGTCGGCATCCATGCCAGCCACTGCCCCCGCTGCGGCGCCGCCATCCAGCGGGCCGAGGCCGGCGCCACGGCGCTGGCCTGCCCGGGCTGCCGGGCCGCGCCTGGTGGCCACCTCGGTGGGCGGCGTGAGCCTGGACCAGTGCCGGGCCTGCGGCGGGGTCTGGGTGGGGCAGCACAACTTCGAGCAGATCGCCGCCGACCGGGCCGAGCGGGGCGAGGTGCTGGGCGCCCTGCCCGGCGCAGGGCCCAGGGCCGCGGTGCACCTGGCCGAGGTCCACTACCGGCCCTGCCCCCAGTGCGCGCAAGCTGATGAACCGCGTCAACTACGGCCGCATCTCCGGCGTGGTGCTGGACGTCTGCAAGGACCACGGGCTGTAGTTCGAACGGGACGAGCTGAGACAGGTGCTGGAGTTCATCGAAGGCGGCGGGCTGGAGAAGAGCCACGCCAGGCAGATCCAGGAAGAGCAGGAGCAGCGCCGGATGCCGAAGGCCGACCTGCCTTCGGGCGCCTGGGCCGAACAGCCGGCGGCGCAAAGCGGGGGCGTGGACCTGATCGGGGCGTTCGAGGCGCTGATCAACCGGTTCCGCTAGTATTGACAAGTTGGTCCAATATGCCTAACTTGTCAGTCTAGCCAGAGGAGTCGTTTCCATGCCACGCAAGGCCCACCCCTTTCCCGAACCTCCCGGCGACAGGGACCAGGTGGCCGAGCCGGTCCTCGAGTATCGCGCCGATCCGTCGCCCGAAACCCCGCATCCGGTCCGGAAGGGTGGCCGGGTGAAGGCGTTCCAGGAGGAAACGGTCAAGGTCGCCCTGTTCCTCCCCCCCGAACTGGCCGGAACCCTCAAATCCCTTGCCACCCGCGGCAGGCAGACCCCTTCCCAAGTGGTGGCCAGGTGGATCCATGAAGCCGAGATCCGGGACGCGGTCGCCCGCGGGCGCCAGGCGTTCGACCAGGGCGACGTGGTGAGCCACGAGGAGGCCATGAAAAGGCTCGCCAAGTGGTGAAGCACCCGCTCGCCGTCCGCTGGTCCCGGTTCGCCCTGGATGCTTTGGACGAAAGCCTTTCCTATATCGCCCAGTTCAACCCGGAAGCCGCGCACCGGATTCGCCTGGAGATCCAGGGAGCCCTGGAAAAGGTCCGCGCGTTCCCCGAATCGGCGCGCATGGTGCCGGAATTGCATGACCCCGCCGTGCGCGAGGTCCTGCGGGAACCGTTCCGGATCCTGTATGAAATCCATCCCAAGGAATTGCGCATCCTCGCGGTCCGGAGGATGGAACGGGATGCTCTCTAGCATGACTGGGGCGCCCGTTGTTCCGACCGTCGTGCCTTGCGGTTGGCTGCGGGTTCCGTGCGGGTGCGCCGACCCAGCGGTGCGTGAGAGCCTTGCCGCATGCTCGTCGGCTTCGCCTCCTGCGCGTGCGCCAAGGTCTCACGCAGACCTTCCCCGCCTGGGGTGGGGGTCCCTTCGGTTGGCGGCATGGGGGCGGGGAGGCCTCTCGCTGGAATGCCCAGGGTCCCAGGATCGTTGTTCTGAAATTTGTTCAAAGAAACGAAGATGAATCGACTCGTCCCTGGGGGGAAGGAGCAGCGTGGCCGCTTGCATCGCCCGCAGCGCAGCGAGGACGTTGCAAGCGGACCACGCGCCAGTGGGTCGGCGCAAAGTCCCCGAACCCGAAGCCGACCGCAAGGCGCGACGCCCGGAACAACGGACGCCGCAGTAAAACCAGTCTAGGCCGCCCTAGGCTGCCTGGGCCTGGGCGACCAGGGTCAGGAACTTGCCCGCCTCCAGGCTGGCCCCGCCGACGAGTCCCCCGGCCACGTCCGGGATGCCCAGGATCTCGGCGAAGTTTTCCGGGGTGACGCTGCCGCCGTAGAGGATCGGCGTGGTCCGGCCCGGCGCGCCGAGCAGGGTTTCCAGCTGCGTGCGGATGAAGCCGTGCACCTCGGCGATCTGGCCGGCTTCGGCCCGGCGGCCCGTGCCGATGGCCCACACCGGCTCGTAGGCCAGGGCCAGGGGGCCGGGGCCGATCCGGGAGAGGATCGCCAGCTGGGTCCGCAGCACGTCCAGGGTGGCGCCGCCGTCCCGCTGGGCCAGGGTCTCGCCGACGCAGAGCATGGGCAGCAGGCCCTGGGCCATGGCGGCGCGCAGCTTGGGCACCAGGGTCGCCTCGGTCTCATGGAAGTACTGCCGGCGCTCGCTGTGCCCCAGCAGGACGCCGGAGCATCCGGCGTCCTTGAGCTGGGCCATGGACACCTCGCCGGTGTAGGCCCCCTTGGGCTCGGCATGGGCGTTCTGGCCATAGACCGGCATGAGCCCGCCCAGGGCCTGGGCCACGGTCTCCAGCAGGGTGAAGGGCGGGGCGATGGCCGCCATCACCCCGGGCGCGGGCCGGTAGGCCGGCCGCGACCTGCCGGCAGAAGTCCAGGGCGTCCTGGCGCAGGTGGTTCATCTTCCAGTTGGCGACGACCATTTTCATCGGGAAGTCTCCTGTTTGATCTGCAGCGCGGCGACGCCGGGGAGCTCCATGCCGCTGAGGAATTCCAGGCTGGCGCCGCCGCCGGTGGAGATGTGGCCCAGGCGCGCGGTGACGCCGGCCTTGGCGGCGGCGGTGACGCTGTCGCCGCCGCCCACCAGCACGAAGGCGCCGCGGTCGGCCGCGTCGGCCATCTCCTCGGCCAGGGTGAGGGTGCCGCTGGCGAACGGGTCCAGCTCGAACACGCCCATGGGGCCGTTCCACAGGATGGTGCGGCTCTTGCGGATCTCCTCGGTGTAGACGGCCACGGTCTCGGGGCCGATGTCCAGGCCCATCTTGCCCTCGGGCACGGCCTGGTCCTGGGTGATGGCGCACTCGGCGTCGGCGTCCACCTTGGCCGCCACCAGGTGGTCCAGGGGCAGCAGCAGCCGGGTCCCGGCCGCCTCGGCCTCGCGGCGCAGGGCGTTGGCCAGGTCCAGCTTGTCCTCTTCGCACCGGCTGTTGCCGATGGCGACGCCCATGGCCTTGAGGAAGGTGAAGCTCATGGCGCCGCCGATGAGGATGGCGTCGGCCTTGCCGAAGAAATGGCGGATGATGCCGATCTTGTCCGAGACCTTGGACCCGCCCATGATGGCCAGCAGCGGCCGCTCGGGGTTGTCCATGACCTTGCCCAGGGCCTTGAGTTCTTTTTCCATCAGGAAGCCCGCCACCGCGCGCCCCGGGGCGAAGTCCGGCACCATCCCGCTCACCGAGGCGTGGGCGCGGTGCGCGGAGCCGAAGGCGTCGTCGACGTAGGTGTCCGCCAGGCGGGCCAGGGCCTTGGCGAATTCGGGGTCGTTCTTCGTCTCGCCCTTCTCGAACCGCACGTTCTCCAGGAGCAGCACCTGGCCGGGCCGCAGGGCGGCCGCCTCGGCCTCCACCGCGGGCCCCGCCACGCCGCTGGCCAGGCGCACGTCCAGCCCCTCGGCCTTGAGCCACGCGGCCACCGGGGCCAGGCTGAACTCCGCCTCGAAGCCCGCGCCCTTGGGCCGGCCCAGGTGCGAGCAGAGCACCACCGAGGCGCCGCCTTCCAGCAGGTGGCGCAGGGTGGGCAGGGTTTCGCGGATCCGGGTGGTGTCGGAGATGGCGCCGTTCTGCAGCGGCACGTTGAGGTCGGCGCGCAGGAAGACCCGGTGCCCTTTGACGTCGATGTCCCGCAAGGTCCTGAAGCTCATGGTCTCCTCCTGGTCAGCATGGTATCCATCTTGGGAGTCGAGGAATCCGATCCACCGGGCCGAGTGCTCCTGGTCAAAATCCGCGCCCTGGTAGTCGCCGGCCTCCCGCGCCAGGGTGAATCCGCAGTCCGCGCGCCATGGCGCGCAGCTCAGCGGGCTCGTAGAGGCGCACCGATTCCAGCGCCTCGCGCTCGGCGCCGGTGTCCAGGTGGGTGAGGGTCATCCGCTTCACCAGCCGGTCGCCTTCCAGGGCGCGCCGGCTGCGCACCCGGATGGCGCCGTGCACCGCCACGTCCTCGGGCACCAGCTGCGCGCGCACGAACGGCGCGTTCAGGTAGTCCAGCACCAGCACGCCGCCCGGACGCAGCAGTTCGCGCAGGCTGCGCAGCAGCGCCCGGTTCTCCGGGTCGGAGAAATAGCCGAACGGGGTGAACCACATGCAGATGCCCGCCAAGGTGCCCCGGGCGCACCGGCAGCCGGCGCATGTCCCCGCGCAGCAGCCAGGGCCGCAGCCCGGGCGGCGCCAGGGCCAGCAGGTCGCGGGAGAGGTCCAGGCCGAAGGCCAGCTCGGTTGCTCCGGCGCAGCGACGGCCAGGTGGCGGCCGCTGCCGCAGCCCAGGTCCAGCACCGGCCCCGAGGCCAGTTGCGGCGCCGCGGCCAGCGCCATGGCCACCGCCGCCTCCGCCTCGCGCCCGTCCCGGTGCCCGTAGATGGCGGCGTAGTCCCTATCGAACCAGTCCTCGAACCATTCGTCCACGGCGTGAGCCCCTTTTCCCCGGCCATCCTCTCACGAAGGCGCGGTTACACTGTTGGACTGCGACAGGAACCGAACCATGCTGCGCCCCGAACAACTGGAAGACCAAGTCCACTTCATGCTGTCCACGCTCATCCAGCGCGAGCTGAGGGATCCCGACCTGGGCTTCCTCACCCTCACCGCCGTGCGCCTCACCGGCGACCGGAGCCTCGCGCGGGTCTACTACACCGTCCTGGGCGACGAGGCCCAGACCGACCGCTCGCCGCAAGGCCCTGGGCCGGGCCTCGGGCTTCCTGCGCAGCCACCTGGCCAAGCACCTGAAGATGCGCCGGGTGCCCGAACTGCAGTTCTTCCCGGACGGCACCCTGGAGCAGGGCAACAAGATCGAGGCGCTCTTCGCCCGGATCAAGGAAGAAGAGGCGGCGCGGCCGGCCCAGCCGGAGGAGATCTTGAACCCTGGCCTCTACCTGGCGCACAAGGACGTGGGCGCCAGCAGCTTCGACGTCGTGCGCGGCTTCAAGCACGAGGCCTGGGAACTGGGCCTGAAGAAGATGGCCCTGGGCCACGGCGGCACCCTCGACCCGTTCGCCGACGGCCTGCTGCTGGTGCTGGCGGGCCAGGCCACCCGGCTCATGGAACTCATGCACCCGCTGCCCAAGACCTACCTCGCGCGGGTGGCCTGGGGCGCGGAGACCGACACCTGCGACCACGGCGGCCTGGTGGTGGCCGAAGGCCCCGCGCCGTCCGAGCGCGACCTGGCGGGCGCCCTGGCCCCCTTCCTGGGCTGGACCGGGCAGGTCCCCCCGGCCACCTGCGCCAAGAAGATCGACGGCGAAGCCGCCTACAAGAAGGCCCACCGGGGCGAGGCCGTAGACCTGGCGCCCTCGAGGGTCTACCTGCACCGGGCCGAATGGGTCGGCCACGACCTGCCGCGCGCTTCGCTCCTGCGGCTCACCTGCCGGGGCGGCTACTACGTGCGCGCCCTCGCCCGGGACCTGGGCCGGGCCCTGGGCTGCCCCGCCCACCTGTCCGCCCTGACCCGCACCGCCATCGGCCCCTGGAGCGATCCGGGACCCGGCGGGCGCACCCTGGTGCAGGGCGAGGACCTGATCCCCTGGTGCCCGTCCCGGATCCTGGACGACGCCGAGGCCGACCATCTGCTGCACGGCCGGCCGGTGCCCCTGGGAACCCTCCTGGAGCCGCGCTGGGCCCTCCCCGAAGGCTTCCCCGACCCCGAAGCGCCCGTGCGCGCCCTGCACCAGGGCCGACTGGTGGCCCTCCTGCGGGAAAAGGAGGGCGCCCTCTGGACCTGCGCCAACCTGCGGGGCGGACTCTAGCTTCGGGTTCCGGGTTTTTGCGCCGACCCACCGGTGCGTGAGAGCCTTGCCGCATGCTCGTCGGCTTCGCCTCCTGCGCGTGCGCCAAGGTCTCACGCTGTCCTTCCCCACCCGGGGTGGGGTTCCTTCGGTTGGCGGCATGGGGGCGAGGACGCCGCTCCCTGGAATGACCAGGTCCCAGGATGGCTGTCCTGAATTTTGTTCAATGAAACGAAGACGAATCGACTCGGCCCCGGGGGGAAGGAGCAGCGTGGCCGCTTGCATCGCCCGCAGCGCAGCGAGGACGTTGCAAGCAGACCACGCGCCAGTGGGTCGGCGCAAGAACCCGGAACCCGAAGCCGACCGCAAGGCGCGACGGGCGGAACGACGGACGCCCAAGAAACCCTATCGATCCGACCAGTGCAGCTTTTCCTGGAGGAGGCGGAAGAAGGAGAAGTTGGAGTCCTGCAGCAGGGTGATGGTCTGCCCGGACTTCTGGAATTCCACCCGGTCGCCGGAGAGCAGGCCCAGATCCACCTGGCCGTCCAGGGTCAGGTGGGCGTCCTCGGCGTGCACCAGGGTGATGGCCACCGGCAGGTGGCCGGGCACGACGATGGGGCGCAGGGTGAGCGAGTGCGGGCAGATGGCGGAGATCACCAGGGCGTCCAGGGCCGGGTGCAGGATCGGGCCGCCGGCGGAGAGGGAATAGGCGGTGGAGCCGGTGGGGGTGGCCACGATCAGGCCGTCGGCCTCGCAGGTGGGCGGCGTCGCCGCCGTCGACCTGGACCCGGAATTCCATCATCCGCGCCGCCAGGCCCTTGACCAGCACGGCGTCGTTGAGCACCGGGCGCCCGGGCAGGACTTCGCCGCCCCGCACCACCCGGGTGTCGAGCATGGAGCGGGTCTCCGCGCGTGAAGCTGCCCTCGAAGAAGGCCTCGATCACCGCCGCGGCCTGCTCCGACGGGATGCGAGGTGAGGAAGCCCAGGGAACCCAGGTTGATGCCCAGGAGCGGCGTGCCGCGCACCCCGGCGTGGCGGGCGGCGGTGAGCAGGGTGCCGTCCCCGCCCAGGGCCAGGCAGAGCTCCGGCACCTCCGTTTCCGAGCCGTAGAGCGGGTCCCCGGAGAACGCTTCGGCCGCGAGCCCGGCCGCAAGCCAGGCATTGCGGATCTTGGGGTGGGCCACCACCCGCCAGCCCCGCTCCAGGAACGGCGGCACCGTTTCCCGGAGCGCGTTGGAGAGCCAGTTGGACCTGGATTTCGCGACAATGACAAGGGTGGGTCGGGCCATGTCCTTAGGTTAACCTGGGAGCATGGCAATCAAGACGAACAACCCGCGGAAAACCGTCCACCGGCGCAAATCCCTGCGCTGGATCTTCTGGAGCTTCCTGGCGCTGGCCGGGGCGGGGGCGCTGGCGCTGGCCGTGGCCTGGTCGGTGATGTCCCGGGACGTGGACAGCTTCCTGACCTACTTCGCCCTGCGGGTGCCCAAGACCGTCACCAAGGTGCTGGACCGCAACGGCGACGTGATCGGCGTATTCGCCGAGGAGAACCGGGTGGTCATCCCGTTCGGCGACATCCCGCGCGCCTTCGTCGGGCGCGGTCATCGCCACCGAGGACGCCGACTTCATGAACCACGGCGGCATCTCGGCCCGGGGCATCCTGCGCGCCGGATTCAACTTCATCACCAGCTTCGGCCAGCGCCGGGAAGGGCGCCTCCACCCTCACCATGCAGCTGGTGCGCACGGTCACCGCCAAGCGCCAGCGCCGCCTGGACCGCAAGCTCAAGGAGATCATCCTGGCCCGCAAGCTGGAGAAGGCCTACACCAAGAAGCAGATCTTCGAGCAGTACGCCAACGAGGTCTACTTCGGCGGCGGCCGCTACGGGATCGAGGCGGCGGCCCAGTACTACTTCGGCAAGAGCGCCCCCCAGCTGGCGGTGGAGGAGTGCGCCCTGCTCGCCGGGCCTGGTCCAGAACCCCAACTGGTACAACCCCTACAACCCCGACCCGCAAGGCCCGGGCGGCGGCCAAGGCCCGGCGCGACCACGTGCTCCGGCGCATGGTCGCGGAGGGCTACCTGAAGGAGAGCGACGCCAGGACCCTGATGGACCGGCCCATCCGGCTGGCCCGGGAGAACGCCCAGGAGGAGGCGGTCGCCCCCTACCCGGTGGAGGAAGTGCGCAAGTACCTCTACGAGAAGTACGGCCGCGACCGGGTGCTGGAAGGCGGCCTGGAGGTGACCACCACCATCGACTCGGTCTGGCAGACCGCCGCCAACGACGCCGTGCGCCAAGGCCTGCGCGCCGTGGACCGGCGCCGGGGCTTCCGCAAGGAGGGCGTGCCGTTCAGTCGCCACCCCCGACAGCGCCAGCCTGCCGGGCTGGAACCGCTTCTTCCAGGAGGGCGACCCGGTGCGCGGCATCATCCTGGGCTGGGGCCCGGGCGGCGCCCAGGTGCGCATCGGCAAGGCGCTGCTGACCGTGCCCGACTCCGCCTTCGGCTGGGCCGGCAAGGGCGTGCGCGCCATGCTCCCGCGCGGCGCCGAGCCGCTGTTCGATGGTCAAGGCCGCCGGGGAGGACGGCGTCCCCACCCGGCTGGAGCTGGACCAGGAGCCGGAGGTGGAAGGCGCCCTGCTGGCCGTGGAGCCCCAGACCGGCGAGATCCGCGCCATGGTCGGCGGCTACGATTTCAAGCGCTCCAAGTTCAACCGCTCCTTCCAGGCCGAGCGCCAGGTGGGGTCCACCATGAAGGCCTTCGTCTACGGGGCCGCCTTCACCGAGGGCAAGACCCCCGCCACCATGGTGGAGGACATCCCCACCCGGTTCACCATGGACCTGACCACCTACGAGCCGAAGAACTACGAACGGGATTTCTGGGGCCCCATCCCGATCTGGGAAGCCATCCGCGATTCCCGCAACGTTCCGGCCGTGCGCACCCTCGAGGCCACCGGCATCGACAACGTCATCGCCTTCGCCCGCAACGCCGGGGTGGGCGGCAAGATCATCCCCTATCCCAGCCTCGCCCTGGGCGCCTCCGACCTCACCCTCAAGGACATGGTGCGCGGCTACGCCACCTTCGCCGACGGCGGCCGGCAGGCCCCGCCGCCCTTCCTGATCAAGAAGATCGTCGACCGTTCCGGCAAGGTGCTGGAGACCCACGACGGCGTCCCGGGCGACCAGGTGGTGGATCCCATGAGCAACTACCAGCTGATCCAGTGCCTGCAGGGCGTCGCCCAGCGCGGCACCGGCGCCCGTTCCAACGAGCTGGGCTGGCCCCTGGCCGGCAAGACCGGCACCACCGACGACCACACCGACGCCTGGTACGTGGGCTTTTCCACCCACATCACCTGCGGCGTGTGGGTCGGCCTGGACGCCAAGAAGACCATCTTCAAGGGCGCGGACGGCGCCAAGGTGGCCCTGCCCATCTGGATCGACTTCATGAAGGTCGCCCTGCCGAACACCGCCAAGGAGGAATTCCCCGTGCCGGACGGCATGGAATGGGCCGAGGTGGACCGCTACACCGGCCTGGTCGCCACCAGCGCCACCCAGCCCACCGACCTGGTGCGCCTGGCCTTCAAGCCCGGCACCGCCCCCAAGGCCCCCAGCACCAACGACGTCATCGCCGCGGTGCGGGAAGCCCGGGAGAAGGCCCGGACCCAGCCGGTGGACCGCCGGACATGGGGAGCCAACGTCCCGCCCCCGCCCCCGCCCCCGGCGCCGGTGGCGGGGCAGGGGAGGGAGGCGGTCAGGGCGGAGGAGACCAACCCGTAGATGGGAGTGGTCATGGGGGCGCGGCATTGGCGGGGTGGACCTGGCCACGGATGGGCGGATAGCCTCGCGGTTCCAGCGACCCACCCGATCCTATTGCAAACGCTCTGCACCAACTGTCTTTGCCAACTTGCGATCGAAGGTCAGCAACTTCCTTGTGCCGAGCGATCTCGCCTGGTGAAGTGCCAGATAATCCGCGAAATCTGCCGGGCCAGCCTTGAAGTGGTCCAATGCTGCTTGGACTTCTACCGCGCGGTCCAGGTGAACGGTCGGCTGCTGGGCAAGCGTGGTGAGGGCTTGATGGATCTGGAGGCGGGTCCAGCCGACCGATTTCAACACCCAGGCCAGTTCAATCAACACGGTGATGGGCACTACGATATCCCTGGCGTTCTCAATGGCACTGCGCGCAAGGGGGGACTGTTTGGGATCATCTCCAAGGATCGCCCGGACAAGGATATTGGTGTCCACTCCTATCATTTGTCAGACCGCTCCCTCACGGCGGCCTGGATGGCCGCGCTGATGTCGACTGGCTTGGGTGGCCGAGGGGCACCTGCTGCGATGCTCCAAAGTTCGGGCCAAGTCTTCCTGCTGATGGCGCGGACCCGGAGTTCCCCGCCAGTCAGCTCGAAACTCAATTGCGTTCCGGCGCTCAGGCCGAGCGCTTCGCGGATGGCCAGGGGGATCGTGACTTGCCCTTTGCTTGTCAGGGTGGACTTGGGGATCACCACGCACCTCCATTCCTTCGTCCTTACATTTTCCTTCTTTTCCTTACCAGCGCAAGCGGCGAAGGGTGCCTTCTTCTGGACGGTCTGGTCGGAAGGCGAATTGCTGGGATGCGGCGCGCTGAAGGAACTCGCCCCCGACCACGGCGAGGTGAAGTCCATGCGCACGGCCGAGGCGCACCGGCGCCAGGGGGTGGCCCGGGCCATGCTCGACCACATCCTGGAGGAGGCGCGGGGGCGCGGCTACGCGCGGGTAAGCCTGGAGACCGGTTCCCAGGACGCCTTCGCGCCGGCCCGCCGCCTGTATGAAAGCTCCGGATTCACCACCTGCATGCCCTTCGACGGGTATGTGGAGGACCCGAACAGCGTCTTCATGACCCGGATCCTTTAGCCCGGGCGAAGGCGATGTAGTCGGTGGTCGGCGGCTCCTGGCCTTCGCGCCGGAGCAGGGCGGCGATCTGCCCCCGGTGGTAGGCCCCGTGCAGGGCCACATGGATCAGGATGTCCTCCATGACGGTCTCCATGGGCTGGCCCTTGGTGGTCCGATAGGAGATCGATCCGGCCAGCCGCTCTCCGGTGGCGGTTCCCAGAACCTCGCGGAACCCGGCCAGGGAGGCTTCCGCCACGGACCGGCACTGGGCCAGCGAAAACGCCGGCCAGACGACTTCCGTGGACGTGTCCTCGTTGCGCAGGCGCTTCAGCCAGATGCGTTCCGCGCTGAACAGGTGCGCAAGCAGCCGGAGCACCGGTTCGGAAGGGGCGCCGGCGTTTTCGAGGGCCTCCAACAGCAGGCGGTCGGCCCAACCCAGGTGGTCGTAAAGGCGGTCCAGATGGGTGTGCATACATCCTCCCGCCAATAAGGGTAATTCAATGGAAAGCGGGCGGCGCCGGCGTCCTTTCGGCCGCCTGGAGCATGGCCGCGGCCCCCTGGCGCCAGGCGCCCAGGTTCAGGCTGAAAGCGCCGCCGCAGGCCACGCAGCCGATGCCGCCCAGGGCCACGGTGAGCGGGGCGCCGAGGCGGTGCGCCAGCAGGCCCGCGCCCAGGCCGCCCAGGGGGATCATGGCGCCGAAGGCCATGGCGTAGATGGACAGCACCCGGCCCCGGAAGGCGTCGGGGACGAGCATCTGGATCAGGGTGTTGGTGCTGGCCACCTGCAGCATGAAGGTGAAACCCACGAGCAGGAGGAGCGGGATGGAGCAGAACAGGGAACGGGAGCAGGCGAAACCGATCAGGGCCAGGCCGAGGCCCACCGACGTGGCCGCGACCCAGCGGCCGAGCCCCCTGGAATGGGGGCGGCAGGCCAGGGTCAGGGTCCCGGCCAGGGCGCCGGCCCCGGAGGTGCCCATGAGCAGGCCGAAGGTGCGCGACTGGCCGTGGAAGACCTGGTCCACGAACAGGGGCATCAGGACCGAATAGGGCGCTCCGAGCAGGACGACCAGGGCGAGCAGGAGCAGCAGGCTGCGGATGGGCAGGGCGTGCCGGACCATGGCGAAGCCTTCCAGCAGGCGTCCCGCCCGGAACCGGGCCCCGGGAAGGGCGGCCGAAGGCGCTCCGGGGGGAAAGCGCATGGCCAGGAGCCCGGCAATCACGGCCGCATAGCTGATGCCGTTCAGGAAGAAGCACCACCCTTCGCCCAGGGCGGCCACCAGGACCCCGGCCAGGGCCGGGCCGGCGATGCTGGCTCCCATCGCCAGGGAGGCGTTCAGGGCCACCGCGTTCATGAGTTCGGGCCGGGGCACGGTCTGCGCGACGAACACCTGCCGGGCGGGGCTGTCGAAGGCGTTGGCGCAACCCAGCAGCAGGGCCGGCAGGAAGAGCTGCCACAGGCGCACGTGCCCGGCCAGGGTCACGGCGGCCAACGTCAGCGCCAGCGCCATGGCCACGGTCTGGGTCGTGACCAGGATGCGCCGGGCGGGCACCCGGTCCGCCAGCAGGCCGCCGGCCGGAGCCAGGATGAGCAGCGGGATCAGGCTGCAGAAGGCCATCAACCCCAGCATGGGGGCCCGGCCGGTCATGCGGTAGACCAGCCAGTTCAGGGCGATCATCTGCATCCAGGTGCCGATCAGGGAGATGCCCTGGCCCATGCAGAACAGGCGGAAATTGCGGTTGCGCAGGGGACGCAGCGAAACGGGCAGGGCGGGCATGGGTCCATGGTGCCATGGAATCGCCGGGCGCCCGGTTCCCGCGCCCCGGCCGGAGGCCTACCTTGTAGATGCAAGGGGAGGGACCCATGGATGGTTCCATCTATTTGGCCGACGCCATCAGGCGCTTCCGGGAAACCCGGAGCCAGTGCGAGGGGGCCTTCGGCCAGGTGCCGTTCGAAAGCTGGAACCGGAGGCTCGACCCCGGATGCAACAGCATCGTCACCCTGATGCTGCACCTGTCGGGCAACCTCCTGTCCCGCTGGACCGATTTCCTGACCAGCGACGGCGAAAAACCCGGCCGGGACCGGGACGCCGAGTTCGAGGATCCCGGCGGCCTCGGGCGGGAGGCGCTCCTGGACCGGTGGGGCAGGGGCTGGTCCTGCCTGTTCCAGACCCTGGAAGGCCTGACCGAAGCCGATCTGGACCGCACCGTCCTGATTCGCGCGCAACCCCATTCGGTCGTGGAGGCCATCAACCGCCAGCTGACCCACTACGCCTACCATGCCGGGCAGATTGTCTTCCTCGCGAAGCACCTGGCCGGGGCGTCCTGGCGCACCCTGAGCGTCCCCAGGGGCCGTTCGGCCGCGCTGAACGCAGCCATGGCCCAGCGCCTCCCCCCTTCCCGGGCCAAGCTGCTGACCGACTTGCCGAACATCGGCAAGGCCATCGCCGGAGACCTCCGGTCGATCGGCATCCACGCGCCCAGCCAGCTGGCGGAACGCGACCCGCTGGCGGTCTTCCAGGAGCTTGCCCGCGTCATGGGCCATCGGCACGACCCCTGCGTCTTCTACACCCTGCTCTCCGTCAAGCACTTCCTGGACGGGGGCGCGGCCATGCCCTGGTGGAAGTTCACCGCCGAAGGCAAGCAACGGCTGGCGCGGGAGTAGTCACCTGGGTTCGCTTTTCGCGGGTGCAGTGGGCGGGAGCATGACGGGCTGGACCCGCGCTCCGGGCACACAGTAATAGTGCTGCCGGGGCACGCAGTGGTAGTGCGGGTAGGGGTCCCATGCGAGGACGCCGGCCATGGAAAAGGCCAGGAACAGAGGGAAGAGGAGGAGGAGGCAAAGCATGGCGTTCCCTTTCGAAGAGGGTTCAAGCCTCCGGTTCCCCGCTGCGGCCGGACGCCGGTGGAACCTGGCTTTTCCCACTTGAAGGTGGCAATATCCGGCCCAAGGTTCCCCGGGGCCTAAACGTCCCGAGAGCTCGCGTCATCTATTGAAAACATCAGGAGGCGCCATGACCGGAGGTCGGGGATGCCAGGCCCGCGCACCGTGGTTCCTTCCGCGCCTGCTGCTGCTCGGGGTCCTGGCCTGCGCCCCGGCCTTCGCCGCCGGCGCGCGGGCGCCGCTCACGGCGGAGGACGTGCGCTGGCTGAACCGGATCACCTACGGGATCGACAGCGCCACTCTGGAGCGCTACCGGCTGCTGGGGCGCCAGCGGTTCCTGGATGAGCAGCTGAAACCGGACCGGCTTGCCGTCCCGGCCGAGGTGCGGACGGCCATCGACGGCCTCGACCTGGCCCGGAAGTCCGGGCAGGAGTTGCTGGCCGAGGCCCAGGCCGAGAACCAGCGCATCCAGGCCCTGCCGGATGACGATGCCCGCCAGCAGGCCCGCCAGGAGCAGAACCAGGCCGCCAACCAGGCCGCGGCGGAAGCCGCGCGGCGGCACCTCCTGCGGGCCCTGTGGTCCCCGGCCCAGTTGCAGGAGCAGATGGTCTGGTTCTGGCTCAACCATTTCAATGTCTTCCAGGGGAAGGGCAACCTGCGCTGGACCGTCGCGGACTACGAAGAGCGCGCCATCCGGCCATACGCCCTCGGGCGGTTTCGGGACCTGGTCCTGGCCATCCTGTCCCACCCGGCCATGCTGGTCTACCTCGACAATGCCCAGAGCGCCAAGGGGCGCATCAACGAGAACCTTGCCCGGGAGCTGCTGGAACTGCACACCCTGGGGGTCGACGGCGGCTACCGCCAGCAGGATGTGCAGGAGCTGGCCCGGGTGCTCACCGGGGCCGGGGTGAACCCGGGGCCGGCGCCCCGCCTGAAACCCGAGTGGAGTCCGCTCTACCGCCGCTCCGGGGCTTTCGAGTTCAATCCCGCCCGGCATGATTTCGGCGGCAAGACCTTGCTGGGCACGGCCATCCCGGGCGAAGGTTTCGGCGAGGTGGAACGGGTGGTCGACCTGCTCGCCGGGCAACCCGCCACCGCCCGGTTCGTGAGCCGGAAGCTGGCGCTCTACTGGCTCGGCCAGGAGCCGCCCAAGGCCCTGCTGGCCGCCATGGCCGGAGCATTCCAGCGCTCGCGGGGCGACATCCCGGCGGTGCTGCGGGTGCTGTTCGCCTCCCGCCCGTTCCGGCAAAGCCTGGGCGGCGCCTTCAAGGACCCCATGCACTTCGTGGTCTCGGCCCTGCGCCTGGCCTACGACGGCAAGCGCCCGCTCAACATGAAGCCGGTGCTCGGCTGGCTCAACGCCCTGGGCGAGCCTTTGTACGGGCACCTCACGCCGGACGGCTACCCGCTGACCGGGCAGGCCTGGTCCAGCCCCGGCCAGATGGCCAAGCGCTTCGAGATCGCCCGCGCCATCGGCGGCGGCAACGCCGGCCTGTTCGACGGCGACGATGGCAAGCCCACCGGCACCACCGGCTTCCCGCAGCTGTCCGCGCGCCTGTACTGGGAGGCCCTGGAGGCGACGCTCTCGACACCGACCCGCCAGGCCCTGGACCGGGCCAGTTCCCAGCAGGAGTGGAACACGTTCCTGCTGGCCTCCCCTGATTTCATGGTTCGTTGAGGAGAATCCCATGCGACGGCGCACCTTCATGTCCGGCCTGGGCCTCGGCGCCCTGGCGGCGCGAGGCGTCAGGCTCTACGCCGTGCCGGCCGCCGATGCCAAGTGCCTGGTGGTCTTCCTCCGGGGCGGCTATGACGGGGCGAACCTGCTGGTGCCCCATTCGAGCCGGTTCTACTTTGAGGCCCGCCCGCTCCTGGCCATTCCCCGCCCCGATCCCGCCGACGGTTCGGCGGCCATCCGGCTGGATGACGCCTGGGGCCTGCACCCGGCCCTGAAGGATTCCATCCTGCCCCTGTGGGAACGGGGCCAGGCCGCCTTCGTGCCCTTCGCCGGCACCCACGACCTGTCCCGCAGCCACTTCGAGACCCAGGACAGCATGGAGGCCGGCGAACCCCTGGACGGACCCAGGGACTACGGCAGCGGCTTCCTCAACCGGCTGGCGGAAGTGCTGGGCGACGCCAATCCCATCGCCTTCACCGACGGCCTGCCGCTGGCCATGAAGGGCGGCCTCACGGTGCCGAACGTCTCCCTGAAACAGTTCGGCAAGGCGGTGTTCGACGACCGCCAGATGGCCATCCTGGCGGGCATGTACCGCGGCCATCCCCTGGAGGCCAGCGTGCTGGAGGGGCTGCAGCTGCGCAAGGACGTGGCGCGCGATTTCGCGCGGGAGCAGAACGAGGCCAGCCGCGACGCCATCTCCACCAGGGGCTTCGAGCTCGAGGCCCGGCGCATGGGGCGGATGCTGCGCGAGCGCTTCGGCCTGGGCTTCATCGACGTGGGCGGCTGGGACACCCATGTGAACCAGGCCCAGGTCCTGGCCGCCAACCTCAAGAGCCTGGGCCGGGGCCTCGCCGCCTGCGCCGGGGAGCTGGGCCCGGCCTGGGACCGCACGGTCGTGGTGGTGCTTTCGGAGTTCGGCCGCACCTTCCGGGAGAACGGCACGCGCGGCACCGACCACGGCCACGGCAACGTGATCTGGGTGCTGGGGGGCACCCTGAAGGGCCGGCGCGTCGCCGGCGAACAGGTGGCCGTTACCCGGGAAAACCTGTTCCAGGACCGCGATTTCCCGGTGCTGAACGAGTACCGCGCCCTGCTGGGCGGGCTCTTCCGCCGGCTCTACGGGCTCGGCGAGGCCCGGATGGAGCGCGTGTTCCCCAAAGCGGGAACGCAGGACCTGGGCCTGGTCTGATCAATCCCAGCCGAGCTCCTTCAGGCGCTCCTCGCCGATGCCGAAGTGGTGGGCGAGCTCATGCAGGACCGTGGTGACGATCTCGTCGCGCAGTTCGGCCTCGTCCCGGCAATCCTCCAGCAGCGGCGCCCGGTAGATGGTGATGCGCGGCGGCAGTTCGCCGGGCTCCAGGGGGCCTTCGGTGAGCGCGGGTCCCGAATAAAGCCCGTAGAGGGTGTCATCCTCCGGGACGCCCAGCGCGTCCAGCAGTTCATCCGGGGCCCAGTCCTCGATGAGCACCGGCACCCCCTTCAGGTAGGGCTGGAATTCCGCCGGCACCAGGGCCAGCGCCTCGTCCACCAGTCTGCGGAAGGCCCGAACGGAGAGGTGCATGGGACGATCATACTCCTGCGAGCCGGAAGGCTTTCGTGGGTTCCCCGTTGGCTTTTGTCTCCGCCCGGCCCTACACTGGGCTGGCCCGCCGAGCGTCCCCATGATCCGGATCCGTGAAATCGACCACCTGGTCCTGCGCGTGCTGGACCTGGAGCGGATGCTGGGGTTCTACCGCGACGTGCTGGGGTGTGCCGTCGAGCGGAGGCAGGACGGGATCGGCCTGGTCCAGCTGCGGGCCGGCAGGTCCATGGTCGACCTGGTCCCCGTTTCGGGCCCGCTCGGGGCGGCGGGCGGGGCACCACCCGGCCCCGGCGGGCGGAACCTGGACCACCTCTGTTTCCGAGTCGATCCGTTCATCGAGGCCGAGATCCGGACGGCCCTGGCAGCACACGGCATCCGGGCCGGGACGGTGGAATCGCGCTACGGCGCCGAAGGGGAGGGTCCCTCGATCTACGTCCAGGATCCTGAAGGCAACACGGTCGAACTGAAAGGGCCGCCCTTCAATGAGTCATCCGGGCAACAATAAAATGAACACTCTACCGCCCATCCGGAATACAAGGCGCTTGTGGAAGTGCACGCCAAGCTGCACCGGAACGCCGCGCAGGCCCTGAAACTGGTCGAGGCCAGGCAGATGGGGTGAAGGGAGGATCTGATACCCTGGGTAGGCACCGGCGGCCCAGGCCCCTTCTCTCACAGGTTCCCATGAAGCTCACCATGGACTGGTCCAGGCTCAGCAGTCCCGCGCTGGTCCTGGCGGTCGCCAATTTCCTCCTGTTCGCGGGCATCTCGCTGGCCATCGGCGGCGATGCGCTCAACGGGAAGGTCGAGCAGGGCCGGTACTTCCTGTGGGGGCGGCACCAGGCGTACCTGGAGACCACGCGCCAGGTCTACTGGTTCAGCAAGGTGCATGGCTTCTCCGTCTTCATCCTGCCGCCCCTGGCGCTGCTGGTGCAGTCCCTGGTGCGGCGCTCCCGGCGCGCCGCCTGAAGCGCCATGGCCGTCTCCGTCCGCGCGCTCCTGGCCGACATCACCACCCTGAAGGTGGACGCCATCGTCAACGCCGCGAACGCCTCGCTTCTTGGCGGCGGCGGGGTGGACGGGGCCATCCACCGGGCGGCGGGGCCCGGGTTGCTGGAAGCGTGCCGGAAGCTGGGCGGCTGCGCCACCGGGCAGGCCAAGCTCACCGGGGGCTACCGGCTGCCGGCCCGGTACGTCATCCATGCCGTCGGGCCGGTATGGCGGGGCGGGGGCAGCGGCGAGCCGGACCTGCTGGCGTCCTGCTACCGGAACGCCCTGACGCTCGCCGAAGGGCGGGAGCTCCGGAGCATCGCCTTTCCCTGCATCAGCACCGGCATCTACGGCTACCCGGGCGACCTCGCCGCGCAGGTCGCGACCGCCGCGGTCGCCGCCCACCTCGAAGCGGGCAGCGGCCTGGAAGAAGTGCTGTTCTGCTGCTTCCTGCCCCAGGACCTGGCGACCTACCGAAGCCTCCTCAAGGATTGACCATGTTCGCGCACACCCCGGAACCGCCCTATTACGCCGTGATCTTCTCCTCCATGCGCACCCCGGGCGACCGGGGCTACGCCGAAACGGCGCGGCGGATGGAGGAATTGGCCGGGCGCCAGGAGGGTTTCCTGGGGGTGGAGAGCACCCGGGGCGAAGACGGGTTCGGCATCACCGTCTCTTACTGGGCGTCCGAGCAGGCCATCGCCAGGTGGAAGGCGGACCTGGAGCATTTGGCCGCCCAGCAGCTGGGCCGGCGCACGTGGTACGAGCACTACGAGATCCGGGTGGCGAAGGTGGAGCGGGCCTACGGCGGGCCGTCCTCCTGATGCCGCCGTTGCAGGGGGCTGGGTTATAGGGGGTCTTTCCTTTCGGGAGATGCTGAGGAGGGTCCACCGATCACAAAATATTCATCCACCAGGAGGGCACCGGCGTGCAGGATGGCCTTGCCCTCTTCCTTGAGATAAGTCTCAATGGCCTGATCGATTCTCAGAAGATTGTTAAACCTTTCCGCGGCATCGGCGCTCGCCATCTTCCCGCTGGAAGCCTTGATTCGCAGGGCGACCAGGGTGAGCGCGTCCGCGCCTTGTCGGTTGGTGACGCGGGCGTCCACGTCCTTGCCCAGGAGCCGCGTGACGGCATCCAGATTGCCGTCGAGGGCTGCCACCATCAACGGCGTGTTGCCGTCCTGGTCCGGTTCGTTGAGCACCTCCAGGGGCACCCGGCCGATGAGCCGCTGGAAGCTTTCGCCATCCAGTCTGGTGACCACCGCCACGTGGACATCATTGGCGGCCAACCCGGGCGCCAGGGCGCAACCGAACGCGAGGGGCAGGAGCATGTGTTTGAACAAGGCATCACCTCCGTGGCATGCGCCGGATCTCCCCATCGCGGCGAGCAGGCGACGCATTGTTCATAGGTGGGCCATGGGGATCTGAGGTTCCCGGGTGCGCCCGCCCGTTTCAGTGACCGGCCGGCGCCTTCGATTCGGATCGCGGCAGGAGGGCCGCCGCATCGGCCAGGTCGAAGCGGAAGAGGGCGGCTCCGGATTCAACCAGGCACTGGCCATCGGCGTCGACCGCCAGCGCGGTGGGGCAGGGGACGGCGGCGCAGGCCTCCGGGGAACTCCCGGGGCTGAAGGCGCGCAGCGCGCCGGGCCGGGCCTCCCGGGCCTGGGAAGGATCGCCGACCAGGGTGGTGAGGATGCGGGAGTCCAGATCGAGGACCCGGACGACGTGGTTGCCGGTGTCCGCGATGACCAGGAACCTGCCGAACACATGGAGGGCACCTGGGGTGTTCAGGCAGGGAAGGCCCGGGAACATGGGCCGATCCGGCCCATAGGCGTCGAATCCGGCGGCACGCCGAGCTGCCGACCACATCGTCCCACCCCTTTCCCGCGGCGGGGGTCAGTGTGGGCAAGGCCATGGCGGGCCATCCGGCCAGGGCGAAAGCCAGAAGCGGCGCTGCCATCCATGCCTGGATCCGGTTCATTTTCAAGGTCAAGGCCATTCCTCCAGTCCGGGTGACGGTGCCGGCTGGGCGACCGCACGCTCTTCATGGAGTATGTGTTATTTATTTAGGACAGGTTCCCCGGTCATGGGCCGCCCGGATCTGCTTCAGGTCGTAGGGGGTCTCCTGGTAGACATAGTAGTTCAGCCAGTTGGAGTAGAGCAGGTTGGCGTGGCCGCGCCAGCGCACCATCGGCGGGCGGCCGGGGTCGTCGTCGGGGAAGTAGTTCCTGGGGATGGCGATGGGCAGGTCCTTGGCCCGGTCCCGCTCGTACTCGTCGCGCAGGGTCAGGGGATCGTACTCCGAGTGGCCGGTGACGAAGATGTGCCGGCGGTCGGCGGACATGACGATGTAGACGCCGGCCTCCTCCGATTCCGAAAGGAGCACCAGGTCCGGGTTGGCCAGGATGTCCTCGCGCCGGATCTCGGTGTGGCGCGAGTGGGGCGCCTGGAAGACGTCGTCGAAGCCGCGCGCCAGCCGCTCGTTGCGCACATTCAGATGGTGCGCGAAGACGCCGGACATCTTCTCGGCCAGGGGGTACTTCGGGATGCCGTAGTAGTGGTGCAGCCCGGCCTGGGCGCCCCAGCAGATGTAGAAGGTGGAGGTGACGCTGGTGCGGGCCCAGTCCATCACTTCGCACAGTTCGTCCCAGTAGTCCACCTCCTCGAAGGGCAGGGTCTCCACCGGCGCGCCGGTGATGATCAGGCCGTCGAGGGACTGGTCGCGGATGTCCGAGAAGGTGGAGTAGTGCTCCAGCAGGTGCTCGGCCGGGGTGTTCCTGGATTCGTGGGAATCCATGTGCAGCAGCTCGATCTCCACCTGGAGGGGACTGTTGCCCAGCAGCCTCAGCAGCTGGGTCTCGGTGTTGATCTTGGTGGGCATGAGGTTGAGGATGGCGATGCGCAGCGGCCTGATGTCCTGGTGCAGGGCCCGGTCCTCGCCCATGACGAAGATGTTCTCGCTTTCCAGGATGCCGGTGGCGGGAAGGGTGTCTGGGATCTTGACGGGCATGGGGACTCCTTGCGGACCTGAGTCGTTCCTGCGCATGGGCCCCGCCTGTCAGCTCTGATCAGCTCGACATCTTTCCCGCGGCGCGTGCCGCAGGCAGGAATTGGCACCACGCTCGCGCAGGTTGCCAAGGTTTCACAGGGCCCGTCCCTCCACCTTTCTGGATTTCGCGCTATGGAACTGACAAGGATCCGGTGAACGTCAAGCTTCGGTCAAAAGCCGGGTCTTGCCAAGGGGGAAATCGGATCGCTGCATAATGAGAGATCATCGAGGAGGCCTGGATGCGCGGACTTGGCTTGTGGATCTACGGAGCGGGTACTGGCGGGGGCGCTTTGCGCCGCGCCGCCTCAAACGAATCCTTCATCACAAACGGGCGATGGCAGTTTTCTTCTGACCATCTTCCTGAAGCACGACCAATCGAAGCCTTTGGCGAAAATCAATGAGCAGTTGAAGGAACAGGGCTTCTACAAGGCCTTCCCGCCGGCGGGGGTGGAAGTGGTGTCGTGGTATGTGATGATGGGCATCGGGCAGGTCGTGACCCTGCGGGTGCCTGCCGGGCGGCTTCGCGAAGTGAACCAGGCCGTGGAGGACTCCGCCTGGGGCGGCTACCGCACGGAGTTCTATCCCACCTACGACTACAAGGCGGTGGGCGAAAAGAAGCATGCCGAGGCGGTGGCGCCGTGATGGCCGTCCGCCCGGTGGAGCCCGGGGATTTCGCGGGCTGGAAGGAATTGTGGGACGGCTACAACGCCTTCTACGGCCGGGTCGGGCCGACCGCGTTGGCCGGCGAGGTGGTCCGCACCACCTGGGCGCGCTTTTTCGACGGGCATGAGCCGGTGCACGCGCTGGTGGCGGAGCGGGCCAGGGCCGGGGGGGCGCAGCGGCTGTACCTGGCAGACCCATGAGAGCAATGCCACGGCGATGAAGCTGTATGACCGGGTCGCCGAGAAATCCGGCTTCGTGGTTTACCGGGTAAACCTGTAGATGACTGGATTAAATATAGAATATATTCTTTTATCCCCTTCATCCCCGTTGATATGTATGTGCCCGTCAAGGGGGTGAGGACACTTTTTGTCCGGGCAGTGCGTGGGGAGCAGAACGGGCGGCTATTCGACGGTTGATCAGTTTGATATTCGCGGGTTGGTTACCGGCATGACAATCGATTCGTCGGGGAGCTGCCTCGCGCTTATGGCGTGGATCTGGTCGTTGCCGGCCAGCCGACAAAACGGGGCCGAGGGTTCTCCCACCGGGGTCCGTTCTGCTGCTCACGCACTGCGTTGATCCCTACACCTTGGCCGGCACTCTAGGTGCTGGGCTGGAGAGCGGGTAGGGTTTGGCCGATTGCCCAGATGAAACCGACCAACTCGCGGGCGACAGCGGTGCAGACCTTGTTGACCACCTTGCCTCGCCCAGTCAGATATCGGTAACGGCCACACAGACGTATTTGGGCGGCCCAAGCGAGCTTTTGGACCGCTTCGGTTGCCTTTTCAGCTCGCCGTTGCAGAATCGCCGTCTTTCGAGCTGGGTGGCGATAGCTCCAGGCCGCTTCCACGAGAAGCCGGCGCACGTGGCCGTTGCCGGTCTTGGTGATGGGCCCCCGGGAGCGGCTGGGACCGCTGGAATGCTCACTGGGGGTCAAGCCCAAATACGACCACATCTGGGGAGCGCTCGGGAATCGCCTCGGGTCGCCAATCTCTGCCGCCAGGGTGGTCGCCGCCAGGCGGTCGATTCCGCGCAGGGCTGAGTATGCCGTGATCATTGGGGTGAACGCGGAATGGGCAGCATGCTCCACGATCTGGTCATCGAGGAGCGCGACCCGCTTGGTCAGCGCCTGGACCAGGTCGACATATTCTTGGAACACGATCTGTTGGACCGGGTGTTCGAACTTCACCGTCTCGAGCCAGCGAAAGTGCGCTTGGGTCCAGTGGGATTTGCCGGAAAAACGCTTCCCATGGCGCAGCAGGAAGGACAGCAAGCGTTGCCGAGCCTGTTTTTGCATCCGCTTCAGGTCTTCCCTCGCCCGGGTCAGGTCACGCAAGGCTTCCTGGGACGGATCCGGGATGCAGATTGCCGTGAGCTCCCCGGCCCTAAGCAGCCGGGCCAGGGTCAGGCTATCCCGCCGGTCCGTTTTGATGCGGTCCCCCACCTTTCGCGGGGTGAGCGATGGGGCCACCACTTGGCAGTCCTGCCCCAAGGACCGCAACTGGCGGTACAGTTCGTACCCGCAGGGGCCGGCTTCGTAGCCGAAGAGGAGACGGACCCCCTCCTTCTTCAACTGCCGGACCAGCTTCGCCACCGCTTCCGGGCGATTGCGGATCTCACCCAGATAGCGCGGCTCCCCGCCGATGCCGTCTGCCACCGAGACGGCGATCGTTTCTTTGTGGACATCCATGCCGACGTACTTGCTGTAAACTCCCATGGCCTGCCCTCCTCAATTACGGCTCTGGGCCGCGTGTTCCGCACGAAGCTTAATCCGCGACGGTTGACCAGGGCAGGCCCTTTCATGGCCGATGAAGGGTTGCCTTGGAAGGGGTGAAATTGCATCCTTGGGGCAGCCGAGCGGAAGACAGGGCTCCGCAGGGATGCGACCCGAGCGCCGACTCGGGCCCGGAAACAAAGTGGGCCGGTTGTAACCGGCCCTTTCGCGACCGGTCAGGCTGTTCTCCTCAGGGTTTCTGGGCTGGAGGCGATAAATCCCAGGGGTCTGGGGGCAGAGCCCCCAGATCACCCGAGTGCCGACCCGTTCTGGGTGGGCCGGCACATACATGTTGTCTCATCCCCGTTCATCCCCGGCGAAAACTGGCCGGTGTGGGTCGGCGCAGGGGGTTCAGCTTCGGAGGGAGACCCGAGCCTGTCAGAAATTTTGTGTGTGGGCCACTTCCTGCAGGAGCATGGAGCATGGCTATCACACCCGAAATCCTAAAAGAGCTGTTGAAGGGCTACGAAAAGCCCGAGGACCTGATGGGCCCGGAAGGGATTCTGAAGCAGCTCACCAAGGCGTTGGTAGAAACGGCAATGGATGCAGAGCTTACGAATCACCTTGGCTATGAGAAGGGCGATCGTGCCGGCAAAAAGGCAAGCAACCACCGCAACGGATCGTCCAAAAAGACTCTGATAGGAGAAGACGGCCCTGTGGAGATCGAGGTGCCACGGGATCGTGAAGGCACCTTTGAGCCTCAGATCATTCCGAAGGGTCAGCGGCGTTTCGATGGGTTTGACCAGAAGATTGTGGCCATGTACAGCCCGGGGAATGACCGTACGGGAGATCCAGGCATTCCTGGAGGAGCAGTACGGAGCCGAGGTCTCGCCAGACCTGATCAGCGAAGTGACCAGTGCCGTCATGGAGGAGGTGAAGGCTTGGCAAGTCAGGCCCTTGGACAAGCTGTATCCGGTCCTGTTCCTGGACGCGCTGCGGGTAAAGATCCGGGACGAGGGCACCGTGATGAACAAGGCCATCTACTTGGCCCTTGCCATAAGGCGCGATGGCACCCGGGAGGTCCTGGGGCTGTGGATCGAGCAGACGGAGGGGGCGAAGTTCTGGCGCGGGGTCGTTACGGAGCTCCAGAGCCGCGGTGTAGAGACCATCCTGCTGGCGGTGGTGGACGGGCTGAAGGGCTTCCCTGAGGCGATCCAGGCGGTGTTCCCGCAGACAGAGATCCAGAACTGCATCGTCCACCTCCTTCGGAACAGCATGGAATACTGTAATTTCAAGGATCGGACACCGGTGGTCCACGAACTCAAGGGGATCTACAAGGCCATCAACGCCGAGGCGGCTATGCAGTGCCTGGATGCCTTCGAAGCCGGGCCTTTCGGGAAGAAATACCCGCCCATCGTCCGTCTCTGGCGCCGGGCCTGGGACCAGGTGATCCCATTCATGTCCTACCCGGAGCCAGTCCGGAAGCTGGTCTACACCACCAACGCGATCGAGAGTCTGAATGCCAGGCTGCGCAAGATCCTCAAGGCCAGGGGGCATTTCCCCAATGACCAGGCGGCCACGAAGCTGATCTACTTGGTGCTGAGGAACCAGACCAAGAACTGGCACAAGATAGTCCACGGCTGGAGGGAAGCCCTGAACCACTTCGCGATTCTCTACCCCCAGCACTTCGATCGGCCGCAGCCTTGAACCTGGAGATCAAGCCCCGATGAAACCCGCCCAAACACAAAATTTCTGATACTCCCGGAGACCCCGGCAGCATGAAGTGATTGAATTTGCCGGGGATGAACGGGGATGAACGGGGATGAAATAGGATAAAGAAAAATCGGGTTAAATGATGTTATCGGTAATGTAAAGGCAATATCATGCTTTTTTCTTTGGGAACGCTGGGACTTCAGTGTCCCACTTGCGCTTGGGCGCGTAAGGCTTCTTGGCGCCCTTGTCCTGCCACGGCTTGGCGGGACGTTCATCCTTGCGATAAGGGGGCTTCGACCCCGGCACCCAGCCCGCCTTCTCACCCGGCCTGGGCTTGAAGGGCCGCTTTTCACTCGAATATTCCTGCTTGGGTGAATCAGGAATATCGTACCCGTCCGGCGCCTTGCCTTCGATCATCGACAGCAAGGCCGCCACCAGTGCCGGCGCCTCCCGCTCGGCCAGCATCCGGTTCGCCGCTTCCAGGTGCAAAGGGGAATCCACGGCCGCGATCCGCTCGGCCAGCTTGCGCGCCCGGGTTTCCCGGATCTCGGCCTGGCTGGGCACCGCGCGCCATTCCAGCTTCAAGCCGCCGCGCCGGCTCCAGGCCAGCAGGATCCGGGATTCCTTGAAGTTCACCAGGGCCAGCGAAGCGCCCTTGGCGCCGGCCCGGCCGGTGCGGCCGGAACGGTGGATGTAGCTCTCCATCTGGGTGGGGATGCCCATGTGCACCACCAGCGGCATGGCCTCCACGTCGATGCCGCGGGCGGCCACGTCGGTGGCCACCAGGAAGCGCAGCTTGCCTTCCTTGAACAGGCCGAGGATGCGGTTGCGGGTCTGCTGGCTCAGGTCGCCGTGCAGGCAGTCGGCGGACAGGCCGGCGTCGCGCAGGGACTGGGCCACGGTCTCGGTGGTGACCTTCATCTTGGTGAAGATGAGGGCCGAGGTGGGGTCGTCCGCCAGGAGGAAGTTCACGAGCGCCTTGGTGTGCAGGTGGTCGGCCACCAGGCAGGGGGTGTGCTCGATGTCGGCGTGCTGGGAGGTGCCTTCGGCCTGGCTGTGGTTGATGCGGTGCGGGTTCTTCAGGAAGCGCTTGGCCAGGCTGGCGATGGGGGCGGGCAGGGTGGCCGAGAACAGGTAGGTCTGGGGGCCCGGCGGCACGCCCGATAGGATCTTCTCCACGTCCTCCAGGAAGCCCATGTTGAGCATCTCGTCGCACTCGTCCAGCACCACCATGGCGACCCCGGCGAGGTCCAGGGTGCCGCGGTCCAGGTGGTCCTGCACCCGGCCCGGCGTGCCCACCACGACCCGCGCGCCGTATTTCAGCGCCTTGAGCTGGGGCGCGTAGCCCAGGCCGCCCACCAGCAGGGCGACCTCCAGCCGGGGCATGACGCTCATGAGCTCTTCGCCCACCTGCTGGGCCAGTTCCCGTGTCGGGGTGAGGATGATCGCCTGGGGCCGCTTCTCCTCGGTGAGGCGGTGCATGAGCGGCAGGCCGAAGGCCAGGGTCTTGCCGGACCCGGTGCGGCTCTGCACCAGCAGGTCGCGGCCTTCCAGGCCCGGCTGGAAGCTTTCCGCCTGGACCAGGGTGGGGGTGTGGAAGCCGCGCCGCTGGAGGGCACCCAGAAACGGCTCGGAGCAGCCGAGGGCTGCGAAGGTATCAAAGGTCAAGTTGGCTCCCGGGGCGCTTGCCGGATCGAAGGGGCTTCACTGCGCCTGCCGGACCTGGCCCAAACATCCAGCATCCCACAGTCGGGCATGAACGCCAACTAGAACTTCTGGCCGCCGTTCCGCCGGGCCTCGCGCAGGGTCTCCCGGATCCGGCCCTGGATGTCCTCCACCAGGATGATCATCCGGGCCTGCTGGGCCGGGGTGAGCGACTTGAGGATTTCCGCCTCGAACCGGTGCTTGGCGTCCTCCTGCTGCTGGCGCAGCTCCAGGAACTGGTCCACCAGGGGCCTGACCTTGGCGCACTTGTCGTCCTCGGAGCCGGCGCCCAGCAGGACCTGGTTGAACTGGGCGCGCAGCAGCATCATCTGCCGCCCCCGCTCCATGAGGTCGCGGTCCCAGCGGCCCCAGCGCTCGGCCATGGCCCTGGCCCGGTCTTCCGGCAGGCCCAGGGACGCCTGGATGCGCGCGACGCGCAGCTGGTAGAACTGGGCCAGGATGTGGCCCTCGGCGGCGGCCCTGCCCGCAGGCGGCCCGGAGGGGGGCTCCTGCTGTGCCGTAAGCACGGCGGTGAAGGCGAACATCAGCAGGGGCCTGTACATTGACATCTCCAAGGCTTCAGGGGCGGTCGTCCGCGCTGCTCACCCGCTCGATGATCTGCTGGGCCTGTTCGGGGGTGAGGTTGGGCAGCTGGGCGTAGTCATCCTCTCCCTCCTGGAAGGGAGTGTCCGGAAGGGGGTCCTGGACGTCGACGTTGACCGGCGCCAGGGTGGCTTCCTCAACCGGGGGTCCGGTTGGCCTGCCCGGCCCAGAAGCCGCCGGAGCCCACCGCCAGCAGGAGCGCCGCGGCCAGGGCCCACAGGGCCACATGCGGACGGAGCCGGCGCGGGCCGGAGGGCAGCTTGCTGAGGACCCGGTCCGGCAGCCGGTCGAAATAGCCGGCCGGAGCCTGGGCCTCGGCGTCCTGCTGGGCCAGCCAGGCGATCCGGGTTTCAGAGCAGCCCCGGCAGTGCTCCACGTGGGCCTCGGCGGCGGCCGGCAGGTCCAGCGGGTCCCGTTCGATGTCGGCCAGGGCCTGGAGGCAGGCTTCCGGGATGGGGGGGAACGCTGCCTTCATGGCCGGCCTCCTTTCACCAGCTGGGAAAGATTCTGGATGGCGTGGAAGATGTGGGCCTTGACGCTGCCGACCGAGATGTTCATTTCCCGCGCGATGTCTTCGTACTTCCAATCCCTGGTGATCTTCAGCAGGAGCGCCTGGCGCTGGCGCTCGGGCAGGCGGGGCAGGGCCTCGCGCAGCATGCGCCGGGACTCCATGTCCAGCAGCGCGGTCATCTGGTTGCCCTCCACCCGCAGGGCCAGGTGCTCGGGGCCGTCCTCCTGGGGGTCCAGGCTTTCGTGGTTGCTCCGCTTGCGGGTGAGGAAATTCAGCGCCTGGCGGGTGGTGATGGTGATCAGCCAGGTGCGGAAGGACGATTCGAAGCGGAAGCCCGGCAGGGCCCGGAACACCCGGAGGAAGGTCTCCTGGACCACGTCGTCGGCGTCCAGGTGGTTCTTGAGGATGGAAAAGGCCTTGCCGTAGACGTCGCGCTGGAAGCGCTCCACCAGGCAGCCGAAGGCGGCCTGGTCTCCGGCCGCGGCCGCCTCCACCCAGGCCTCCACCTCAGGCCCATGGTAGGGGGATTCGCTGGCCGTCGGCTCCATCAACTTCTCGTCGTAGGGGGCAATGGAAAGGGCTATCATCATGGGCTCGCTGGGAAAACGACAAGAGAAAGCGCGCTCCGCCTTCTGCAAGGTAGACCCGGAGGCCCCCCCTAGGGTTGAATGATATGAAGAGAATCGGAGAATGCCATGGTCAAGTCGCGCGAGCCGCATCTACCCGCTGTTGTCCGAAGCACAGATCCAGAAGCGGGTGCAGGAGCTGGGGGCCCAGATCACGGCGGATTATGCCGGCAAGGACCTGGTGGTGATCGGGCTGCTGAACGGCGTCTACCCCTTCTTCGCCGACCTCACCCGGGCCATCGACCTGGACCTGGACGTCAACTTCATGCGCGTGGCCAGCTACGGCGACGGCCTGGAAAGCACCGGGGAGGTCAAGATCATCTTCGACGTCGACAAGTCCATCCGCGGCCGGCACGCGCTGGTGATCGAGGACATCGTCGACACCGGCCTCACCCTGTTCAAGGTGCGCCACCTGCTCCTGGACCGGGACCCGGCCAGCCTGCGCATCGTCACCCTGCTGGACAAGCCCAGCCGGCGCCGGGTGCAGGTGCCGGTGGACTACGTCGGCTTCGCCATCGAGGACCATTTCGTCGTGGGCTACGGCCTCGACCTGGAGGGGCTGCACCGCAACCTCCCCTATGTCGGCATCTACAACCCCTGAAGCGGGCCATGACCCGGCTCGCGCCTGGCGCTGGCGCTCGGCGCCCTGCTCCTGGCGCGGGTTGCGGCTACCACCGGCTGGACAACCGCCCCCGGGTGGCGGCCTGGCTGGTGAAGGGCGAGACCGTCCGGATCGGCAGCTTCGAGAACCACACGCCCAAGCTGGGGGCCGAGGAGCTGTTCCGCAAGGCCCTGGAGAACCGCATCGTGGCGGCCTCGCCCTGGAAGCTGGTGCCGCCCACGCGCCAGCTCCCGCTGGGTGCTCCAGGCCACCCTGGAGAGCTACGAGGTGCGGCCCCTGGGGCTGTCCCTGGGCACCGCCGCCAACCCGGGCTCCGCCGGCAGCGCCAGCCGGCTGGAGGTGCTGGTGACGGCCTCGGTGCAGCTGCTGGACGGGGTCACCGGCGACGTGATCGTCGCCCGGCCGCGGCTGACCTTCTCCAACCAGTACCGGGTGGACCAGAACTTCGCCAGCTTCGACAACCAGGAACTGCGCGTGCTGGGCACCCTGGCCGACGATTTCGCGGAGAGCTTCCTGACCCAGCTGCTGGAAGGGAGTGACTGAGTGGCGCTTCCCCAGCCCTGGCTGGACGCCCGCTACGCCCTGCTGCACGGCGAGGACAGCGACGGCCGCGCGGCGGCGGTGGCGGCCTGGAAGGCGGTCCACGTGGACCCCGAGTGGGAGGTGTTCTCCTTCACCGTCTGCGCCGAAGGCTGCCCCTGGCCGGAGGTGCTGAACGCCCTGTGCGAATCGGCCCCCCTGGGGGCGGACCGGGTGGTGCTGGTGCCCCAGGCCGACAACCTGCTGGAGAAGGCCAAGGAACTGCCGCCGGCGGTGAAGCAGGCCCTGCAGGCGCCCGCTGCCCGGCACCCGGCTGCTGCTGGTGGCCCGGGGCGCCCTGTCCGCCGGCCCCGGCCGGATCCTGGGCGCCAGGCCCTTCAGCGACTGGGGCCAGCAGGGCCGGGTGCTGAAGGTGGGCGCCCTGGAAGAGAAGGAGGCCGCGGCCTGGGTGGAGGGCGCGGCCTCGCGCCATGGGCCTGCGGCTGGACCCGGGCGTGGCCCAGCGCATCGCCGCGCGGCTGGGCGGCAATCCCGGCATCCTGCGCCGGACCCTGGAAGTGCTGGAGCTGCTGGCCGAGGACCGGGCCGTGAGCCTGGACCTGGTGGACCAGGCCACCTTCCGCCTGGGCGAGCAGAACGTCTTCGCCTGGACCAAGGCCTGGCAGGGCGGCCAGATCGCCCCGGCCCTGCAGGCCCTGCGCCTGGCCCTGGAGGACGACCCCTCCAGCGGCGGCGCCGCTGGCGCTGCTGGGCCAGGCCCGGCGCGAGGTGGAGCGCCTGTGCCGGCTGGCCGAGGCCCGCCGGCTGGGCCTGAAGGGCCGCGCCGAGCTGGTCGCGGCCCTGGGCCTGGGCCCGCGCCAGGACTTCCTGCTGGACGGCTACGGCCGGGTGCTGGGCCGGATCGGCCCCGAGGGCGCCCTGCGCCTGCTCAGCCCTGGTCAACCAGACCGACCTGGACCTCAAGGGCCAGGCCATCTCCCGCAGCGCCACGCCCGCTGCTGAACCTCACCACCGCCCTGTGCCGGGCCTGGGCGAACTGAGCTTCACTTGACAGGATCTTGTCATTTTCGGAATTCGGACTGAACCTATAGGACATCCATTCTGGGGGTTCCATGCCTTCCTGCCCGATGCCCGACCTCACGCCGATGGCGACCGTGGAAGCCAAGTCGGTCCTTCCCAAGGGCTGGAAGGCCGACCTGAGCCAGCCCAAGACCCTCGACCTCACCCTGCCGGTGACCGAGCTGATCCGCCGCACCACCAGCCGGATGCCCCAGGACATCATCGAAGCCCTGGTGGCCAGCCGCAACGGCGAGGCCGAGGGCTCCCGCGCCGCCAACACCCTGGACACCATGCTGGAGAACATCCAGCTGGCCGACGACCACGTCGCGCCCCTGTGCCAGGACACCGGCACGGTGATCTTCTGGGTGCGCCACCCCTTCGGCGTCTCCCAGCGCCTGGTGCAAGGAGCAGATCCGGGCCGCGGTGCGCGAGTGCACCGAGCCGCTCCTGGCTGCGCCCCAACTGCGTCGAGTCGCTCAGCGGCAGGAACCCGGGCAACAACATGGACCCCTTCGGCGAAGGCCACCCGGTGATCCACTTCGAGGAGCGGGAGGAGCCCGGGCATCGAGGTCTCGATCATGCTCAAGGGCGGCGGCTGCGAGAACGTCGGCGCCCAGTACCGCCTGCCGGACGTGGCCATCGGCGCCGGCCGCGACCTGGCCGGCGTGCGCAAGTGCGTCATCGACGCCGTCACCAAGGCCCAGGGCCAGGGCTGCTCGCCGGGCATCCTGGGCGTGGCCATCGGCGGCGACCGGGTCACCGGCTTCGAGAAGAGCAAGGAAGTGATCCTGCGCAAGCTGGGCACGCCCAACCCCGATCCCAAGCTGGACGCCTTCGAGCGCCAGCTCACCGACGACCTGAACACCCTGGGCATCGGCCCCATGGGCTACGGCGGCCAGACCACCGTGCTGGGCGTGCTGGCGGCCGAGATGTTCCGCCACCCCGCCAGCTTCTTCGTGAGCATCAGCTACATGTGCTGGTCGTCCCGGCGCAACACGCTGACCCTGGACGCCGCCGGCCGGCCCTCCTTCAGCTGACCATAAACCGACCCGGGAGCAGCCATGAAACGCATCACCACCCCCATCTCCGAAGCCGTCATCCGCGACCTGAAGGTCGGCGACGAAATCCTCCTCAGCGGCCGCGTGGTCCTGTCCCGGGACATCGGCCACAAGTTCATGGTGGAGAAGAAGCCCGAGTGGCTCAAGCCGCTGCTGCACGAGGCCGTGATCTACCACTGCGGCCCGGTGGTGGCGCACCACGAGGACGGCCACTGGTCCTTCGTCTCGGCCGGCCCCACCACCAGCATCCGGGAAGAGCCCTACCAGGCGGACGTGCTGGAGACCTACACCGTGCGCGGGGTCATCGGCAAGGGCGGCATGGGCAAGAAGACCTCCGACGCCCTGGCCAAGGTCGGCGCCTGCTACTTCCACGCCACCGGCGGCGCCGGCGCGCTCCTGGCCGAGCGGGTCAAGCGGGTGGTCGACGTCAAGATGCTGGAGGAGTTCGGCAGCCCCGAAGCGTTCTGGGTGATCGAGGTGGAGGACTTCCCCCTGGTGGTCACCATGGACAGCCACGGCGGCAGCCTGCACGAGGAGGTCGCCAGCGCCAGCCAGGACCGGGCCAAGGAGCTGATGGCCCCAAGTAGATGACCAGCTACGCCAAGCTCGGCCGCGACCTGGCCGGGGAACTGGCCGGGTTCCTGGAGCCGGAGGAGGCCCGCGCCGAAAGCCGGGTCTGGCTGGAGGACGGCCTGGGCCTGTCCCGGGCCTGGCTGGCCGCCCACGGCGCCGACCCGGTCCCGCCCGAGGCAGGCCGCGCGGATCGCGGCCTGGCTCGACCGGCGCCGCCTGGGCGAGCCCTGGGCCTACATCCTGGGCTGGGCCCGGTTCCGCGGCCGGCGTTTCCAGGTGACCCCCGCCACCCTGATCCCCCGGCCCGAAACCGAACTGGTGCTGGAGGCCGCCCTGGAGGTGGGGCGCCGGCTGAAGGTGCTGCACGCCTGCCGACATCGGCACCGGCACCGGCATCCTGGCCGTGTCCATGGCCCTGGAGACCGACTGGGAGGTGGCGGCCACCGACCTCAGCCCGGGCGCCCTGGCCGTGGCCCGGGCCAACGCCGCCCAGATGGGCGCCAAGGTCCGCTTCCAGCGGGCGACCTGCTGGACGCGGTGCCCGACCCGCTCGGCCTGGTGGTGTCCAACCCGCCCTACGTGGATCCCGCCGACGAGCCGACCCTGCAGCGGGAACTGGCCTTCGAGCCGAGAAGCGCCCTGTTCGCCGGCGACCGCGGCCTGGCCCTGGCCCGGCACTCCTGGGCCAGGCCCACGCCCGCATGGCGCCCGGCCTGCGTGCTGGAGATCGGCAGCGGGCAGGGCGAGGAACTGCAGGCCCGGGCCAAGGCCGCGGGCTGGCGCAACTGCCTAGTGCACAAGGACCTGGCCGGGCACGACCGGGTGCTGATGGCCCTGCGCTAGAACTGGCACGGCCCCTGCTCTGAACACGGAGTGGAGGCATCCCATGCGGTATATTTTGCCCATAGCCTTGGGGTTGGTGGTCCTGGGCTGCTCCATGCCCGCGGCCCACGATCCCGAACGGGACAAGCAGCCCAAGATCCCCTACCAGGAGGGCGTCAGCCAGACCCCCCTGTCCGACGGCTCGCTCTGGCAGGACCGGCTGATGATGTCCGATCTGCGCGCCCGCCGGCTCAACGACCTGGTGACCATCCGCGTCACCGAAGCCACCACCGCCACCCTCAAGGGCGACCTGGCCACCAGCCGGGCCGGGGCCAACTCCTACAACGCGCACCGGCCTGCTGAGCCGGATCGCCACCCTCGGGTTCGGCGGCGGCTCCGCCGCCGCCGCCACGCCCACCACCGCCAACACCAACACCTACAAGGGGGCCGGCAACACCGACCGGAGCGCCGCGTTCACCACCACCATCACCGCCCGGGTGGTGAAGGTGCTGGGCAACGGCAACCTGGTCTTCGAGGGCTACCGGGACATCCAGCTCAACAACGAGACCGCAGCGGCTGTACGTGGCCGGCATGGTGCAACCGGCACATGCTGGACGTGAACAACAGCATCGCCTCCAGCCAGGTGGCGGAGCTGAAGGTGGGCTACGGCGGCAAGGGCGTGGTCGACGAGACCACCAAGCCCGGCTACATCAGCCGGCTCCTCAATTTCATCTGGCCTTTCTAGGGTGGACGCCATGCGGCTCGCGATCCTGTTCCTGTCGGCCGATGTGCCTGTTCGGCGGCGCCGCGCTGGACACCAAAGAGACCAAGCTCGAAGTCCGGCTGCGCGAAGTGGCCGATCTCCAGGGCGTGCGCGGCAACATGCTGATGGGCTACGGCCTGGTGGTCGGGCTCAAGGGCACCGGCGACACCACCCAGGCCAAGTTCACCTCCCAGAGCCTCGCCAACCTGCTGGCCCGGCAGGGCGTGAACATCTCCCCCTCGGCCGTGCAGGTCAAGAACGTGGCCTCGGTGATGGTCACCGCCGAGCTGCCGGCCTTCTCCCGGCCCGGCCAGCGCATCGACGTGACCGTGAGCTCGACCGGGGACGCCGCGTCCCTGGCCGGCGGCACCCTGCTCATGGCGGCGCTCCAGGGCCCCGACACCCAGGTCTACGCGGTGGCCCAGGGGCCGCTGCTGGTGGGCGGGTTCTCCGCCCAGGCGGGCGGCGCCTCGGCGGTGAAGAACCACCCCACCGCCGGGCGCATCCCCGACGGCGGCGTGGTGGAGCGCGAGGTGCCGGGCAGCTTCAATGACCGCAAGGCCCTGCGCTACAGCCTGCAGGAGGAGGATTTCACCACCGCGGTGCGGGTGGTGCACGCCATCAACCAGGAACTGGGGGAGCCCGCGGCCCGGGCCCTGGATTCGCGCACGGTGGAAGTGGCCATTCCGGCCGAATTCCAGGGCCGCCTGGTGGAGATGGTGGCGCGCCTGGAGAACCTGCCCATCCAGCTGCAGAACAAGGCGCGGGTGGTGGTGAACGAGAAGACCGGCACCGTCGTCATGGGGGCCGAAGTGCGGATCGGCGCCGTGAGCATCGTCCAGGGCGGCCTGGCCATCCAGGTCACCGCCAGGCCCATGGTCAGCCAGCCCGCCCCGCTGAGCAAGGGCAAGACCGCCGTCGCCGAGCAGAAGGACGTGAAGGTGGAGGAGGAGAAGATGAAGACCCTCAGCATCGAGCCCGGCATCACCGTGGGCCGGCTGGCGGAGATGCTCAACAGCATCGGCACCACGCCCAGGGACATGATCGCCATCCTCCAGGCCATCAAGGACGCCGGCGCCCTCAACGCGGAGCTGAGGATCCTGTGAGCGTCGCTCCCGGCCCTGCCAGGCCCCCCAGGAAATCGTTGCCCAGGCCCAGCGCCGCGGGCAAGCCCGGCACCGCTGGAAGCCGCCAGGCAGTTCGAGGGCATGCTGATGGCCTACATGTTCCAGCAGATGCGCCAGACCGTGCAGCCTTCCGGCCTGTTCGGCGACGACGGGATGGCCCGCAGCACCTATGAGTACCTGCTCGACCAGGCCGTGAGCGCCAAGGCGGCCATCGGGCCGGCAAAGGCTGGGGCCTCAGCCAGATCCTGGCGGCGAAATGGGACTCCCCGACGGTCAAATGAAGAACAGGGCTTGACTTGTCACGAGGCTTTGCCGATACCTGTACTGAAGAGGTGAGTTCATGAAGGTTTCGGGCAAGACCAGCGGCGTCGGCGCCACCCCGGGGACCACCGCGGCCAAGCCCGCGGAAAACGTCCAGCCCTCCGGCACCTCCCAGCCGCAGACCGTCCAGGACGACGCCCTGAGCGTTTCCGGCAGCGCCCAGTTCATCGCCGTGGCCAAGGCGGAACTGGCCAAGATCCCGGACATCCGCACGGACAAGGTCGAGGCCATCAAGGCCAAGATCGACTCCGACGACTACAACCCCGACCGCCGAGGCCGTGGCCGAAGGGCTGATGCGGGAACATACGCCACCGGCCGCGCACGGCTGAATGATGTGAAGCCATGATCACGCCCCGTCACCCAGCGCCAGATGTTCCAGACCATCAACGCCGAGGCGGTGAAGACGTCCTCGGAGGTGAGCGGGCTGCTCCAGCGCGACGCGGGCCAGCGGCAGGCCCTGCTGAACCGGATGGCCGAGGACCAGGTGTCGGTCCCCACCATTCCCCTGTCCGAAGGCCTGAGGGCCGAAGAGCGCCAGGGCGGCCGCCAGAACGAGGGGCACCAGGGTTCGGGACGCAAGGGCGAGGGCGCGGAGGCCGAAGATGCCCCGGAAGCTACAGGCAAATCCTGCCGAGGCCCATATGGATTTCCTGGCCTGAGCGATTGGTATGGCGTTTGCGCATGAATGCCACGGAGGTGTTCCATGCTGCACTCGCTGCCTGCCCTGCTCGACGACCTGGAGCGCAGGATCATGGCCGCCGAGGATCCCCTGCCGCTGCTCAACAGATCCGCTGGACCGAAGTGATCGACTGGCCCAAGAACCGGGAAGAAGTGCTCTGGCTCAAGCGCAAGCTCGCAGGCATCAAATTCCTGATCAATGGGCTGCACGCGCCGCTGCGGGCCACCCTGCAGCGCCTGAACCCGGGCGCCACCTACGCGGCCCGGGGCGGCCCATGCCTGCCGGCCACCATCTCATCCCGGCCCGGAACCAGAGTCTAGGAGCCAACCATGTCCAGTCTGACGTCTAGTCTTGGGCATCGGGCTGACCGGCCTGCAGGTGGCCCAGGAGGCCATGTGCGGTCATCGGCCAGAACATCTCCAATGTGAACACGCCCGATTACAGCCAGCAGTCGGCGGTGATCACCACCAACCCGACCGCGGAGTTCGGCAACCTCCAGTTCGGCACCGGCTCGACCGTCGACAGCGTGCAGGCCCTCCGGAACCAGTACCTGAACCTGCAGCTGACCCAGTCCCTCTCCGCCCAGGGCGGGGCCGAGACCCGGTCCAACGGGCTGCAGGCCATCTCCTCCGCCTTCACCGACGACGGCACCACCGGGCTCAACACCCAGATCGAGAACTTCTTCTCCAGCATCCAGACCCTGTCCGGCAATCCCACCGACGTGTCGCTGCGCCAGAACGTGGTGGGCATGGCCCAGACGATGCTCACCGAGTTCCAGGGCGCCAGCACCACGCTCACCAACGAGATCGAGCGCCCTCAACCAGCAGATCGGCTCGACCGTGCCCGAGATCAACACCCTCACCGGCCAGATCGCCGCCCTCAACAAGCAGATCTCCCAGTCGGTCGATCCGACGACCGACAACGACGCCATCGACCAGCGCCAGGAACTCACCGACCAGCTGGCCAACCTGGTGGGCATCCAGGTCTCCACCAACAGCGATAACGAATACCAGATCACCCTGGACACCGGCGCCGCCACCCTGGTCAGCGGTCAGACAGCCTACCAGATGACCACCGCGCCATCCGCCGCCGCGGGCAACAACCTGCAGGTGTTCGTGCAGAGCGGCAGCATTTCCACCAACGTCACCGACAACATCAACGGCGGGACCCTGGGGGGCGCCATGGACCTCCGGGACAACACCATCGCCGGCTACCAGACCCAGCTGAACCAGCTCGCCGGCAGCCTCGCGGGCCAGGTCAACCAGGTCAACATGGCCGGCTACAGCCTGCCGAACGCCACCACCGGGGCCAGCACCACCGGCACCCTGTTCTTCACCGGCGGCATGAACACCACCACCGGCCTGGTCGACACCAACCCCGTCACCGGCCTGCCGAACTATTCGGGGATCATCAACAGCCTCCAGGTGAACCCGGCCGTGGTGAGCGATCCGGGCCTGATCGCCGCCTCGGGCACCACGGGCGTCGCCGGGGACAACAGCAACGCCCTGAAGATGGCCAACCTGCAGACCGCCAACAACACCGTCGACACCACCGGCACCGGGACCTTCAGCTCCGGCCCGTTCAGCACGGTGGTGACCGGCCTGATCAACGCGGTCGGCAACGAGACCCAGTCCCTCACCACCACCACCACCAACCAGCAGAACCTCACCACGGCGCTGCAGACCCAGGTGTCCAGCGTCTCCGGGGTCGACCTGGACCAGCAGGCGGCCCAGCTGCTGTCCTTCCAGCAGGGCTACCAGGCCGCGGCCCAGTTCATCGCCACGATCAGCCAGCTTACCAATTCGCTCATGACCGCCGTGAGCGCGGCATCCGGTACCTGATCGAACCCGAACGGGAGATGACCCATGTCCTCAATCCGAGTGCCCAACGTCATGAACAGTGCCCAGGCGATGCTGGATCTGCAACGTATTAAACAGCAGTATTCGAATACGGTCCTGCAGCTGACCACGGGCGAGCAGAACGTCAACATCGGCGACAACCCCACCGCCAGCGCCGAGGCCATGAACTACCAGGACACCATCGACCTGAACAACCAGTATGTGGCCCAGGGGGCCACCGCCGCCAACCAGCTGTCGAGCACCTCCACCGTCCTCAGCAGCATGATTTCGGATATCACCCAGGTGCTGGGCCTGGCCACGAACGGGCTGGGCAGCAGCACCGACCCCACCGCCCAGGCCGCGGACGGCACCCAGGTGGACGCCATCCGCACCGCCCTGATCGCCCTGGGCAACACCGAGCAGAACGGGACCTACCTGTTCTCCGGCACCGCCACCACCACGGTGCCGTTCACCAACGACACATCGACGACGCCCAACAGCGTCACCTACAACGGCAACAGCGGGATCATCAGCCTGAACGTGGGCGCGAGCACCACCATCGCCACCAACATCCCCGGCAATTCCCTGTTCTTCGGTCCCAGCGGGCAGGGTTCGGCCACCGATCTGATGGCCCAGGTCACGGCCGTGCGGGACGCCTTGAACAGCGGCAACACGGCCGCCCTGCAGACCGCCACCAACAACCTCACGACCATCAGCCAGCGGATCGAGCAGGCCCAGACCGCCGTGGGCGGCCTGCAGAACAGCGTCACCACCCTGCAGAACGGCATGAACGATTTCACCACCAACCTGCAGGCCCAGCAGAGCACCCTCGAAGCGGTGGACTACCCCACCGCCATCACCAACCTGAACCAGGAGAGCGTGGCCGAACAGGCCAGCCTCAACGCCATGTCCATGGCCAACACCAAGAACCTGTTCGACTACATCGGCTGAGACTGGAGCTTCTCCAGGGTCAGGGCGCGCAGCGGCAGCCACCAGGCGCACCCGGTCCCCTCTGCCAGCAGGGTCCCTGCCGCGGGGACGAGCGCCTGGCCCGGCGCCGGCGCGCGGACCGCGTCGGGCGGGTTCAGCGCGGCCCAGGCCTTGGGCCACGAAGCGCGCTCCAGCGTGCCCCGGGCCGGATTCCAGCGGTAGACCCGGTCCAGTCCGGCCGCCGCGTAGGCGCCCCAGTCCGCCGCGGGATCCGCCGGGTCCGCGGCCTGGGCCTGGGGCAAGGGCCTGGCGAGGTCGAACCAGACGGCCCCGTCCGGATCCGCGCCCAGCGCCCGCAGCAGCTGGGCATCCCGGGCCAGGGGGTCGTCGGCCGGGAGCGTTCCCTGCCAGGCCTCCCCCGGGCTGCCGTCGGGCTGCAGCTTCACCATCCGGCCGGGGGCCGGCTGCCACCAGACGCTTTTCCCGTCCCGGGTGAGCGATGAGCGGAAGTCCTGGCAGGCCACGCCGGGTTCCGCGGGGGCGGCGAAGTGGCTCCAGCCGTCCTGGGGGTGGTAGGCGGAGAGGCCTTCGGGATGGCTCACCAGGAAGGTGGCCGGACCGGTGGGCAGCAGATCGTCCAGTTGCCTGATCTCGGGGGGAAGCTCGATGGCCGTGGGCGCGGGATGCGGCGCGCCGGGCGGGGTCAGGGCGACCCGCTGGACCGGCCCCTTGCCGCCGAACAGGTAGACGGCCTCCATCCCGGGCGTCAGCGCCAGCCGCGCGAAATCGCCCCGGCAGGACCAGAGCACCTGCTGGCTGGCCACGTCCAGGCCCAGGGCCAGGGGCGCTTCCTGCCCGGAGGGGTCGCCCTGCTGGTAGAGCAGGACCAGCATCCCGCCCGGCGCCAAGGCGGCCGCGCGCAGGGCGGCGAAGCGCCAGAAGCCCTCGCTGACCGCTTCCGGCCGCGGCACCAGCAGCAGGTCCTGGGCCGGGCCGTCGCGGAGCAGCGCCACCCGCTGGCGGTCGTTCTGGCTCAGCACCTGGGCCGCCAGCACGCCGCCCGGCAGGGGCGGCAGCCAGCGGAAGGCGCGCAGCGGCGTCTGGGCGTCCAGGAACTTGACCAGCCGGCCGGCGCCGCTGGCCTCCATGGTGAAGGCGCTGCCCTGGTCGTCCTGGGGCGCGGTGGAAGGCTGGCGCCGGAGCATCCACCAGGACGCCCCGCCCAGGCCCAGGACCACGAGCAGCAGGCCGGCGATCAGGAGGAAGCGCTTCATGGCCGGCCGACCCGGCCCAGGAAATCCTCCAGGGCCGCCAGGGCCCGCGCCCGGTGCTGTTCACCCTTGGCCGCCTTGAGCCCGCGCACGCCGCCGGCGCGCTTCAAGGCCCGGTGGTCCAGCAGCCCGTCCGCGAGCGGCGGGAGCAATCCGAGCATGGCGTTGGTCGGGCAGAAATCCTTGGCCGAGGCGTGGGCCAGGTAGTGCAGCAGCGCGCCCAGCATGGTCTCCCGGGGCAGCGGGGCCGGCGCCAGCCCGGACGCCGCGCGGTGCATGGCCAGGGCCGCGGCCAGCCCGCTGGCGGCGGATTCCAGGTAGCCCTCCACCCCGCTCAGCTGGCCGGCGATCCAGAGCCCCGGCACCCGCCGCACCGCCAGCGTGGCGTCCAGCACCTGCGGGGCCTTGACGTAGGTGTTGCGGTGGATGCTGCCCAGGCGCACGAACTCGGCCCGCTCGAGCCCCGGGATGAGCCGGAACACCTCCTGCTGGGCGCCCCATTTGAGGCGGGTCTGGAAGCCCACCATGTTGAAGTGGTCGCCGGCCAGGTTGTCCTGGCGCAGCTGCACGACCGCGTGGGGGTAGCGCCCGGTGCGCGGATCGTCCAGCCCGACCGGCTTCATGGGCCCGTGGCGCAGGGTTTCCCGGCCGCGGTCGGCCATGACCTCGATGGGCAGGCAGGCCTCGAAATAGGGCGTGTCGAAATCGTGCAGCTCGGCCCGGGGCGCGGCCAGCAGGGCGTCCACGAAGGTTTCGTAGGCGGTCCGGTCCAGGGGGCAGTTGCAGAAATCGGGGTCGCCCTTGGCGTAGCGCGCGGCCATGAACGCGACCGAGGTGTCGATGGAATCCCGCTCCACGATGGGCGCGATGGCGTCGAAGAAGAACAGGCGCTCGGAACCGCAGGCCTCGGCCAGCCACTGCGCCAGCGGCTCCGCGGTGAGCGGCCCGGTGGCCACCAGGGTGGCGCGGCCGGGCTCGGGCCGGACGGCCATGTCCTCGACCCACTGGATGGCCGGATGGCCGCGCAGTTCCGCGGTGACCTTGTCCGCGAAGGCGAAGCGGTCCACCGCCAGGGAATTGCCGGCGGGCACCCGGGTCGCCTCGGCGCAGGCCAGGATGAGCGAATCCATGGTCCTGAGCTCGGCCTTGAGGATGCCCGTGGCGCTGTTCGGGTCGTCGCTCTTGAAGGAGTTGGAGCAGACCATTTCGGCGGCGCGGTCGGTCTGGTGCGCGGGCGTCATGTGGCCTGGGCGCATCTCACGCAGGCGCACGAGGTGTCCGCGCCGAGCCAACTGCCAGGCCGCTTCCGCTCCCGCGAGCCCGGCTCCGATCACGTCGATGTCCATGTCCCGCCGACCCCCTCGCGAACCTGCGCCAAGGGCCATCATAGCTCCATCCCACGGGGGCGGCGGGCGCGCCGGCACGCCCCGGAGCATTTCTGAAAAAAAGCGCTTGTGTTCAGGTGATGGCGTAGTAACCTGATCTTCCGCCGCGATCGAGGTTGTGGTGGTCGGAAGGAAAGCGGGCAGGCCCGTGAGGGCAGGCCTTGACCGTTCCGGGCGTCTTTGAAAGCCGGATAAAGAGAATGGGAATGCTGAGTCCGAGGAAGAAACCAAGCGAACAACCGTCCTTCCCCGTGAGGGGTCGGATCGGGAGAGCTTAAGAGATTAAACATGAGAGTTTGATCCTGGCTCAGAATGAACGCTGGCGGCGTGCCTAACACATGCAAGTCGGATGTGCCGCAAGGTGCATGGCAGACGGGTGAGTAACGCGTGGAAAACCTACCTCTTTGTGGGGAATAACGCTCCGAAAGGAGTGGTAATACCGCATGAGACCTTTGCCTGGGATGGCAATGGTGAAACCTGGGGACCGCAAGGCCTGGGGCAAGGAGAGGGTTCTGCGTCTGATTAGCTAGTTGGTGGGGTAATGGCCTACCAAGGCGACGATCAGTAGCCGGCCTGAGAGGGTGATCGGCCACACTGGAACTGAGACACGGTCCAGACTCCTACGGGAGGCAGCAGTGGGGAATTTTGCGCAATGGGCGAAAGCCTGACGCAGCAACGCCGCGTGGGTGATGAAGGTCTTCGGATCGTAAAACCCTGTCGTCGGGGACGAAGGTTCGGGATTGAACAGGTCCTGGGCTTGACGGTACCCGGAGAGGAAGCCCCGGCTAACTCTGTGCCAGCAGCCGCGGTAATACAGAGGGGGCAAGCGTTATTCGGAATTATTGGGCGTAAAGGGCGCGTAGGCGGTGTTTTAAGTGGGATGTGCAATCCCCGGGCTTAACCTGGGAACTGCATCCCAGACTGGAACGCTGGAGTACTGGAGAGGGTGGTAGAATTCCACGTGTAGCGGTGAAATGCGTAGAGATGTGGAGGAATACCAGTGGCGAAGGCGGCCACCTGGACAGTAACTGACGCTGAGGCGCGAAAGTGTGGGTAGCAAACAGGATTAGATACCCTGGTAGTCCACGCTGTAAACGATGAACACTTGGTGTGGCGGGAGTTGACCCCTGCCGTGCCGTAGCTAACGCGATAAGTGTTCCGCCTGGGGAGTACGGTCGCAAGGCTGAAACTCAAAGGAATTGACGGGGGCCCGCACAAGCGGTGGAGCATGTGGTTTAATTCGACGCAACGCGAAGAACCTTACCTGGGCTTGAACTGCAGTGGACCGGTGCAGAGATGTGCCTTTTCGCAAGAACTGCTGCAGAGGTGCTGCATGGCTGTCGTCAGCTCGTGTCGTGAGATGTTGGGTTAAGTCCCGCAACGAGCGCAACCCTTACTGTTAGTTGCCAGCGCGTCATGGCGGGAACTCTAGCAGGACTGCCCGGGTTAACCGGGAGGAAGGCGGGGATGATGTCAAGTCCTCATGGCCCTTATGTCCAGGGCTACACACGTGCTACAATGGCAGATACAAACCGTTGCAAAGTCGCGAGATGGAGCTAATCGGAGAAAGTCTGCCTCAGTTCGGATTGCGGTCTGCAACTCGACCGCATGAAGGTGGAATCGCTAGTAATCGTGTATCAGAATGATACGGTGAATACGTTCCCGGGCCTTGTACACACCGCCCGTCACATCACGAAAGCCGGGAGCACTTGAAGAGGCTGAGATAACCGCAAGGGGTCAGGTCTCAATGGTGAACTTGGTGATTGGGGTGAAGTCGTAACAAGGTAGCTGTAGGAGAACCTGTGGCTGGATCACCTCCTTTCTAAGGAGCGCCGCTCTTCGAGCGGCCAATGGTCAACATTCCTGTTCGCTGGGCCCTCGTGGCCCTGAATTTATCCGGCTTTCCAAGCCGCCCCGGGTGGTCCCGAGGTTCTTGGGAAGTGCGCTTTGGCGTCCATGGACACATGGGGCCCGTAGCTCAGCTGGGAGAGCGCCTGGTTTGCATCCAGGAGGTCGTCGGTTCGAACCCGGTCGGGTCCACCATCCGCTCAGCCGAGTCGAAAAGACCATAGGGCCTATAGCTCAGTCTGGTTAGAGCGCACGCCTGATAAGCGTGAGGTCGGTGGTTCGAATCCACCTAGGCCCACCACTTCGGAACACGTTGATCTGAGTTGAAAAGCACCCGTGCTTTTGACCTCAGCTCAAGGGCTGAATGATTTTCTTTGACAGTCGAAGAACGAAAATAGAAGGGTGATCCACCGAGTTTGAGGATTCGGTGGGCTGTAAAGGCGGGTGAATCCACTGCTCAACAGTGGAGGAACCAAAGTAACAAACTCTCGAGAAACTTGTCATCGATGTCGTTCATTGATGAAAAGTCAAGTGATTAAGGGTTGACGGTGAATGCCTTGGCTGATGGCCGCGATGAAGGACGTGGTAAGCTGCGAAAAGTCCCGGGGAGTTGCACGCGAACATTGATCCGGGAATGTCCGAATGGGGAAACCCTGTCAGGTGAAAGCCTGGCAATCCATAGACTGAATTCATAGGTCTTTGGAGGCGAACGTGGGGAAGTGAACCATCTCAGTACCCACAGGAAAAGAAAACAATAGTGATTCCGGAAGTAGCGGCGAGCGAACCCGGACCAGCCCAAACCTCCTACGTGTAAGCATGCGAGCGTTGCGTGGGGGGGGTCGTGGGACCCACAGGCCAGTCACGCATGACTGGTGCAGAGTTACAAAGCGAACGGCTAGTGGAACGGTTTGGAAAAGCCGGCCATAGCGGGTGATAGCCCCGTACGCGAAAGCCGCTTCGCCTCTGGTTGGTGTTCCCAAGTACAGCGGGACACGAGAAATCTTGCTGGAATTTGCGGCGACCATGCCGTAAGGCTAAATAGGTCCATCAGACCGATAGTGAACCAGTACCGTGAGGGAAAGGCGAAAAGAACCCCGATGAGGGGAGTGAAATAGAACCTGAAACCGTCAATCTACAAGCAGTGGAACCACCATGGTATATCCGGTGGAACCGCGTGCCTTTTGCATAATGAGCCGGCTAGTTATTTTCAGTGGCGAGGCGAAGCCGATGAGGCGGTGCCGTAGGGAAACCGAGTCTGAATAGGGCGAATAGTCGCTGGGAATAGACGCGAAACGGGATGATCTAGCCTTGACCAGGATGAAGTTCGGGTGACACCGAATGGAGGTCCGAACCAGTGTGGGTTGAAAACCGCTTGGATGAGTTGAGGCTAGGGGTGAAAGGCCAATCAAATTCCGTGATAGCTCGTTCTCCCCGAAATAGCTTTAGGGCTAGCGTCGGATGTTTCGTCGTGCAGGTAGAGACCTGAATGGACTAGGGGGCTTACCAGCTTACTGAATCCAACCAATCTTCGAATGGCACGCCGTGAAGTCCGGCAGTCAGACTGCGGGTGATAAGATCCGTAGTCAAAAGGGAAAGAACCCAGATCGCCAGCTAAGGTCCCAAAATCTATGCTAAGTGGAAAAGGATGTGGATGTGCTTAGACAGCCAGGAGGTTAGCTTAGAAGCAGCTATCCTTTAAAGAAAGCGTAATAGCTCACTGGTCAAGCGGGTCCGTGCCGACAATTCAACGGGGCTCAAGCATAGTACCCGAAGCTGCGAACGTGTCCTTGAGTGGACTCTGTGGTAGGGGAGCATTCCCTACGTCTGTGAAGGTTGACCGCAAGGACAGCTGGAGACATGGGAAGAGACTCTGTCGGCATAAGTAGCGTAAAGACGGGTGAGAACCCCGTCCGCCGTAAGACTAAGGTTTCCAACGCAAGGTCAATCCGCGTTGGGTTAGTCGGTCCCTAAGCTGAGCCCGAAAGGGGTAGGCGATGGAAAGCTGGTTAATATTCCCGCACCATGTGCGGCTCGTTTGTACGATGCAGGGACGCAGGAGGGTAGTGGCGCAGGGCTATGGAATGTCCTGTGAAACGTTTCAAGGGTGATCGCCAGGGAAGTCCGGTGGTCACGAGCCCGAGATCCGTGACGAAAAGCCATGATCCCACACTGCCGAGAAAAGCTGCTAAGGAGAGCCGCGTGTGACCGTACCGCAAACCGACACAGGTAGTCGAGGAGAGAATCCTCAGGCGTTTGAGAGAACTCTGCTGAAGGAACTCGGCAAATTAACCCCGTAACTTCGGGAGAAGGGGTACCGCGGTAGGGTTCACAGCCCGATGCGGTGGCACATAAATGTTCCAGGCGACTGTTTAACAAAAACACAGGTCTCTGCAAACTCCAAAGAGGAGGTATAGGGGCTGACGCCTGCCCGGTGCCGGAAGGTCAAGAGGAGCGGTCAGCGCAAGCGAAGCTGCGAATTTAAGCCCCGGTGAACGGCGGCCGTAACTATAACGGTCCTAAGGTAGCGAAATTCCTTGTCGGGTAAGTTCCGACCTGCACGAATGGCGTAACGATCTGGAAACTGTCTCCAGCAGAGACTCAGCGAACTTGTAGCACCGGTGAAGATGCCGGTTACCCGCACTTAGACGGAAAGACCCCGTGCACCTTTACTACATCTAGACATTGAGGTTGGCATTGTGCTGTGCAGGATAGGAGGGAGACTTTGAAACTGGCTCGTCAGGGTCGGTGGAGTCACCGTTGAGATACCTCCCTGCGCAATGCTGATCTCTAACTCGCGCCCGTCATCCGGGTGGAAGACAGTGTCTGGCGGGTAGTTTGACTGGGGCGGTCGCCTCCTAAAGAGTAACGGAGGCGTGCAAAGGTTCCCTCAGGCTGTTTGGAAATCAGCCGCAGAGCGCAATGGTATAAGGGAGCTTAACTGCGAGACACACACGTCGAGCAGATGCGAAAGCAGGTCATAGTGATCCGGTGGTTCCGCATGGAAGGGCCATCGCTCAACGGATAAAAGGTACGCCGGGGATAACAGGCTGATCTTGCCCAAGAGTTCATATCGACGGCAAGGTTTGGCACCTCGATGTCGACTCATCGCATCCTGGGGCTGAAGCAGGTCCCAAGGGTTCGGCTGTTCGCCGATCAATAGCGGTACGTGAGTTGGGTTCAGAACGTCGCGAGACAGTTCGGTCCCTATCTAGTGTGGGCGCAGGAGATTTGAGAGGACCTGTCCTTAGTACGAGAGGACCGGGATGGACTGACCTCTGGTGTTCCAGTTGTGTTTCCAAATGCAATGCTGGGTAGCTATGTCGGGAAGTGAGAAGCGCTGAAAGCATCTAAGCGCGAAACACCCCTCAAGATGAGATCTCCCCATGAGACTCGTGGTAGACCACCACGTTGATAGGTCGCATGTGTAAGCGCGGCAACGCGTTGAGCTGAGCGATACTAATGGGTCCATCGACTTGACTTTTCATCAATCAACCACATTCAGGCAAGCACTTGGGAGTGCCCTGGACGCCTTTTGACACCCTTCGTTTTTGTCCCCTTCGTCGTGGCTTTACCCTGGAGGTCACACCCGTTCCCATCCCGAACACGGCAGTTAAGCTCCAGAGGGCCGATGATACTTCCTGGCACACAGGTGGAAAAGTAGGTCGCCGCGACGTTAAAACCAAAGCCCCGCAACTCGCGTTGCGGGGCTTTTCGCGTCCGGGGAGCGCAGCGTTCAGGAACCGGATCAGTCGCTCAGCAGCTTGCCCTTGCGCCGGTACTCCAGCGCCACCTCACCGGCGATCTTGCAGAACTTCTGCCCGGGCCGCAGCATGCGGCCGATGGCATGGCTGAACATCAGGCCGCTGGTGGCACAGCGCACGGGGGTCCGCGCCGCGCCCCAGGGCTCGGCCAGGGGCGACACGATCTCCGCGATGAGATCGCCCGCCGCCACCGTGTCGCCCACTTCCCTGTGGTAGACCACGATCCCCGCCACCGGCGCCACCAGGACATCCACGGCGTCCAGGGCGGTGGGCGCGCACCTGGGCTCCGGGATGGGTCCCGGTTCGCCCTGGACGACCCCGCGCCGCTGGAGGAAACGCAGCAGGGACGCGGCATCGGAGGCGGCCAGGGGATCGGTCACGTCGGCCTGGCCGCGGTGCTCCACCGTCACCGCGAAGCACGCCAGCGGCACCGGCACCCCGGGCAGCCGCTCGCGCAGCTTCCACCAGGGACCGTGGCAGGCCTCGTCGAAGGACAGGCCCCCGGTGCCCTCGGGCAGGTCCAGCAGCACGGCCCGGGCCGAAAGGTCCGCCCCCAGCGCCGCGGCGTCATCGGCCTGCCAGGTGGAAGCGTAGACGTGCGGCAGCGCTTCGCTGTCGCAGTGCAGATCGAACACCAGGTCCGCGTCCAGGGCCATCCCCAGCAGGATCCGCTTGAGGGACTCGGTCTCGCCCACCGCTGGCTGGTCGTGCAGGGCCAGGGCGAGGGCGGACCGGATGGCCGCGACGTTCGCCTGGGGATCGGCGCCGAGGCGGCCTTCCAGGTGGTCCATGGCGGGGCCGGACAGATCGGGGAATTCCCGGTTGAAGTTCACGTAGTTGCCGAAGTCGTGCCGGCCCAGCAGGCGACCGCCCATCTGCTGGGCCAGGCCGATGGGGTTGGCCACGGGGACCACGATCACCTCCCCGAGGATCCGGTCCTCCTCCAGGGCCCGCTCCAGGCCCAGCAGCAGGTGCTGCGCCACCAGCAGGCCCGGGATCTCGTCGGCGTGCAGGGCGGCCTGGATGTAGACCTTGGGCCGGGCCCCGGCCCGGCCGAACCGGTGCACAAGCAGGGAGCGCTCGGTGCCGGGGGCGTTGGCGGGCAGCAGGATTCGTTCGGTCGCGCTGGGCATGGGCTCTCCTAGGCCTGGGTCTCAACGAATACCACGCCGCGCCGTTCCAGTTCCGCGCGAATGAAGGCCCAGCATCCGGGTTCCCGCCCGACAAACTCCGGCGGCGAGATGCCCTTGCGCCGGTACAGGCCGGAAGCGACCATGCGCACCGCGGCCGCGCAGGTGTATCCGGTGGTGCGGGCCATGGAGGTGGTGCGGGTCTCCCGGTCGTAGCGGTCCAGCAGGTCGAAGCGCCGCCGCCGGGGCCGGCCATCCTTCAGGCCGGCGATCTCGACCCGCATGAGGGTGAAGTCCTCCTCGCCCTCGTCCATCTTCCAGAGCGGAAAGAGCAGTTGCGTGGTGAGGTCCATGGGGGCGACCAGGGCGTCCCCCACCCGGATCGGCGCGCGCCCGAAAAAGCCCGCTTCCCTCAGCATGCGCATCTTCTCGATGTGGCCGGGGTAGCGTAGGGTCTTCTCCTTCTTGAAAGGGGCCGCCACCGTGTGCAGCAGGGTGCGCAGCCCGTCGGTGTTGAACGCCTCCAGGGTGCCGACCCCGGGGAAGTCGATCAGCTCCGGTTCGGACAGCGCGGGCAGCACCACCACCTCGCCATGGGCCACGTAGCGGGCCGGGCGGGTGTATTCCTCCAGCACGTCCAGAGGCGAAAACCCCGCCTTGTATTCGAAGGGCCAGGTGCGCACCACTGGCAGCCCCCCCACCAGGCACTCGAACCGGGTCACGCTGTCCAGTTCCCGCTCCATGGCGCCCAGGATGAGGTTGTCGCACCCCGGGGCCACGCCGCAGTCGACGATGGCGGTGAGGCCGCGCTCCCGCGCCAGTTCGTCCAGGAGGAACGGGTCCTCCTCGAAGAAGGAGATGTCCACCATGGGCTTGCCGGCCTGCAGGACTGCTTCCATGGTGCGGAAGCCCATGAAGCCCGGAACGGCGCCCACCACCATGTCCGCGCCGGCCACCGCCTCCTTCACCGCCTCCGGCGAGGCCAGGTCGCGCACCTTCCCCTGGACGCCCCGGGCTGAAAGCCGGCCCAGGGCCTGCTCGGAAACGTCCGCCACGGTCACCAGGAATTCGCCCTCCCGGGCGAGATCCAGGGCCATGGTGGCGCCGACCCTCCCGGCGCCGAGCACAGTGATGTTCTTCATGGATACCTCCGGAACGGGAAACCTGCCATGTCGCCGAGAGCCTACTATGGGCAGCCGGCGGCCGGATTGGAAGCCCGTTCGAAGGCCCCGCGGGCCAGGAGCCGCGTATGGAGCATCATGGTCCTGCCCTTGGCGATCACCGTGTCCAGGCCGAACGTGTCCGGGTCCACCAGCACCAGGTCCGCGTCGAAGCCGGGCTGGATCCTGCCCTTGCCCTCCAGCCGGTAGATCTCGGCGGGGCTGCGGGTGATCACCTGGAGGGCGGTTGCCAGGGGGACGCCCAGGTCCACCACGGCGTCCCGGATTTCCCGGAACAGCGAACCCACTGAGCCCACGTCCAGCCGCTCCAACTGCCCGCTCGGGCCGTAGACCGGCAGGCTGCCTTGACCGTCGGAGGAGAGCGCGATCCGTTCCGCCGGCACTCCGCGTTCCAGGCAACGCGCCAGCGCGGCGCAGGCGCTGATGTCTCCGGCTGCCTGCCTGGGTTCGGGGGCGGCGGTGAGATCGATGAATCCGCCGGCCAGGGCATACTTGATGCCTTCGTCGAGCAGCCGCTCGTTCCGGTTGATGTGAGTGGGCAGGAACTGGGAACGGGGGATCTCGGTCGTGGCGATGATCTCCCGGAGCAGGCCCAGGCCGCCAGGGCCGTCGCCCAGATGGAGGTTGATCACGCCGGCTTTTCCGGAAAGGATGGCGCCCACCCGGATATCCGCGGCCAGCCGGCGCAGTTCCTCCAAGGTAGGCTGGGCGGAGCGGTGGTCGGACAGGGCGATCTCCCCTGCGCCCACCACCAGATCGATGAGGACGAGGTCCTTCATGGGGTCGCCGGTGAGGGTGACGATGGGCACCCGATAGGAACCGGTGAGGATGCGGGCGGTTATCCCTTCCGCTTCCAGCCCCTTGGCCTTGGCGTAAAGACCTTCCAGGCTGCGGGTGAGGCTGTCGGTGCCCAGGCAGCCGATGACCGAGGTGATGCCGCCCCGCACCAGGCTGGACAGGGCGATTTCCGGGGTGCGGGTATGGAAGCCGCCTTCACCGCCCCCGCCGGCGAGGTGCACGTGGCCATCGATGAATCCTGGAAACGCAAGGAGGCCGTGGGCATTGACGACCTCGGCCGGGACCTGCCCGGCAAAGGGCGGGTCGATGGCATCGGCCAAAAGCACAATCTGGCTGCCGAAGATCAAGATGTCCTTCACGCCGATCGGTTCAGGGGCATAAATATTGCAGCTCTTAATGATCTTGATCAATTGAAGGCCTCCGTTTCACTTATCATCTTCATGAAGCAAATGATGAGCCAAATGGAAAATGGCGGTGGCGGGCGAGGTGGACCCATGAAACGGCTTGTGGTGATTTCGGGCGGATTGGCGACCCGGCGGGAACTGGTGGCCCAGCTGCAGGACCTTTTCGGCCCCAGCGTTGCGCTGGAAGCCTTCGCCATGGACGTGGAGCCGCTGCCGCGGATCGCCAACGCCCTGGTGCTGCTCACCTCGAGGCTGATCATCAACGATTGCAAGGATTTCATAGACCCCACCTGCACGGTGATCGTGGCCAAGCGGACCCTGAATTTCGCCCACCTGGACAAGCTGTATTCCCTTTCGGAGCACAGCCGCCTGCTGATCGTCAATGACGCCCGGCAGAGCGCCGACGAGGTCATGGAGCTGTTGAAGAAAATCGGGTTTTCCGATCATGAATACCAGGCCTGGTACCCAGGCTGCAATATCGACGTGAATAAATTCGATTTTATCATCACTCCTGGGGAGACAAGCCTGATCCCGGGCCATCCCGACCATGTGATAGACATCGGCCCACGCATTCTGGATATCGCCACCATCATCGAGATCGTGCAGTTCCTCGACATGGCTGATGAGAGGATCCATGAAAAGATCCACATGATCTCCGCCAAGTACATGAGCAAGATCATCTCGCTGGGCAAGGAACTGCATATCAAGCACGAAAACCTGAAGTCCTTGAACGGTTTCCTGCTCAAGGTCATCAATAGTGTCAATGATGGCATTCTGGCCTACGCCCAGGACGGCACCATCGAACTGATCAACAGCATCGCCTCCCGGATCCTGGGGTTGGGCGAAGGCGCCAACGTCTTCGAGGGGGCCCGGAGCCAGGACAGGAAGCTGCATGCGTTCCTTTGCGAGGATTCCCTGGAGAACCACATCCTCCAGGTGGGGGATTCCACCTACCTTTTCTCAAAGATCCAGCGGGCACTGGCCGGATCCTGCATGCTCACCATCAAGAATGTGCGGGAACGGATCAACATGGAAAACCGGCTCAAGGTGGAGTTGAAAAGACAGGGGCACATAGCCAAATACACATTCAATAATCTGGTCCATCAATCGAAGATCATGAAAGACTTGATCGTCAAGGGGCGGAAGCTGGCCGAAAGCGACTACAGCATCCTGATCCATGGTGAAAGCGGCACCGGCAAGGAGATCTTCGCCAGTGCGGTGCACAATGCTTCCAAACGAAAGCAGGGGCCCTTCCTGGCCGTCAATTTCTCGGCCCTGCCGGATGAACTCATCGAGAGCGAACTGTTCGGCTACGAAGAAGGGGCGTTCACCGGCGCCAAGAAGGGCGGCAAGGTAGGTCTGTTCGAACTGGCCAACCAGGGCACCCTGTTCCTTGATGAAATCGGCGACGTTTCCCCCAAGATCCAGTCCCGCCTGCTGCGCGTGCTGCAGGAAAAGGAGGTGCTGAGGGTCGGCGGGGTGAAGAACATTCCGGTGGACGTGCGGGTGGTGGCGGCCAGCAACAAGGATCTGGCCGCCATGGTCCAGCGGGGCAGCTTCCGGGAGGACCTGTACTACCGCCTGAAAAAGCTCTATATCCATATTCCTCCACTGCGCGCCCGGAGGGAGGATATCCTCCCCCTGTTCAATCATTTCATCATGCAAAAAAACGGGTTTGAGCTGGCCTTGGCGGATGAGGCCAGGGTCCTGCTCTGTGAATATGATTGGCCCGGCAATGTGCGGGAGCTTGAGAACAATGTCGAGTACATCCTTGCCATCTGCGAAAAGGACCGCATCGACCGTTCCGTGCTTTCCGAGGACCTGCTGCGGGAGACCCCCCTGGCGAAAGCGCCGGATGATGCGCTGCTCGCGTTCATCATCGGCGCCATCCGGCAGTTCAACGGTGAAAACCGGCTGATCGGGCGGAAGACCTTGGCGGGCCTCGCCAAGGAGCATGGTTTTCCGCTTTCCGAACAGCAGGTGCGCCGGATCCTCGAGGGCCTGGCCACCCGAGGCCTGGTGCACATGGGAAGGGGGCGGGTCGGGTTGCGGTTGACCGAGGCGGGACTGGTCAGTGGGCAGCCTTGTTAATGGCTAATGGGTCATAATAAATTGGTTAATGGTTCAAATTGGATAGCCATTCAAAGGCCGCCGCCTGGGTAAACCGGTGGTCCATCCGCACTGCCCTGGAAAATATGAAATGGCATCTGGATTGCTGGTAGGCGTTGGCCACATCCAATGATAGCCATGCTCAGGATCCGCTGCGTCTTTGCAAGCCATGTGGGCATGCGTACCCTTTTTCCCTTCGGGAGGTGCTATGAATCTTAAACGAATGGCCGCGATCTGCGTCCTGGTGGCGGGGGCCCTGGCCCTGCCCGCGGCGGTGCCCAAGGACGGCGGAATGCTCGTTTTCGGCAAGTCCAAGGACGCGCTGAGCCTGGATCCGGGCAGGGTGGACGAAGGCAATTCGTCCATGGTCGTGTCCCAGATCTTCGAATCGCTCCTCACCTACAAGCCCGGCACCACCGAGATCGTGCCCTGCCTGGCCACCGGCTACGCCTTCTCCAAGGACAACCTTGAGCTGACCTTCAAACTGCGGCATGGGGTGAAGTTCCACGACGGCACGCCCATGAACGCCGACGCGGTGGTCTTCTCGCTCAAGCGCCAGAATGACAAGAACATGCCGTTCAACCAGTACGGACCCTGGAAGTACTGGAGTTCCAAGGGCTGGTCGGCCACCGACAAGGATCCCGGCATCATCAAGGACATCGTCAAGGTGGACGACATGACCGTGAAGATCCTGCTCAACAAGCCCGACACCACGGTGCTCTACAACTTCACCCTCTACTTCACCGGCATCGTTTCGCCCACCGCCGCGATGAGGCTGGGTCCTGAATTCAAGAACCATCCCGTAGGCACCGGCCCCTTCCAGTTCGTGGAATGGCAGAAGGACAACCACGTGGCGCTCAAACGGTTCGAAGGCTACTGGGGCCCTAAGGCGCACCTGGCCGGGATCATCTTCAAGGTGTTCCCGGATGAGCAGGCCCGCATCCTGGCGCTCAAGAAGGGCGAGGCCGACATCATGGACCCGGTGGGACCCGAAGGCATGAAGACCATCGAGGCCGATCCCAACCTCAAGCTGGTGCGGGGCGACATCGCCTCCATGGGCTACCTGTGCCTGAACTGCGAAACCGGGCCCTTCGTCGACAGGAAACTGCGCCAGGCCTTCAACTACGCCGTGAACAAGAAGGAGATCCTGGACTCGGTCTACGGCAAGACCGGCGTCCCCCTCAAGATGCCCTTGCCCGACCTGGTCTGGGGCTTCGATAAATCCGTTCCGGGCTACGATTTCAACCTGGCCAAGGCCAAGGCCCTGGTCAAGGGCTCCGGCGTTCCCACCCCCATCAGGATCAACATCATCTATCTCCCCGCCTGGCGCCCCTACAACCCCAGCGGCAAGCGGATCGCCGAGATCCTGCAGGCGCAGCTGAAGGAGGTGGGCTTCGAGGCCAACCTGCAGACCTTCGACATGGGCACCTACTGGGACAACGTGGACGCGGGCAAGTTCGACGTGTGCATGACAGGCTGGACCGGCGAAGCGGATCCCGATGACTACCTGTTCAACTTGTTCACCGCCGGATACAACAACTCCGCGCGCTGGAAGAACCAGGAATACGTGGATCTGGTGACCAGGGCCAAGATGGTGGCCGGCATCCCCGAGCGTTCCAAGCTCTACGCCAAGGCCGAACGGATCCTCATGGAGGGCGCCCCCGTGTGCACCTTGGCCCGGGGCGTGGAATATCGACCCATGAACGTGAAAGTGGAGGGCTGGATCACCTACCCCACGGGCAAGATGAGTTTCGCCACCGTATGGATGAACAAGTAGGGACTGTCAGACCTTCACGGCGCCGCATTCTCGCCTGCCAGCGGGCGTGCGGCGTCACACCGCTCCGAGGCATGAATGGGCCACTACCTAGCCAAGCGCTTCCTCCTGGTTGTCCCGACCATTCTGGGCGTCATCACCCTGGTGTTCTTCCTGCGTTTCCTGTCGCCGGGCGACCCGGCCCGGCTCATGCTCGGCGAACGGGCGACACCGGATGCCGTGCACGAACTGCGGGCGGAATGGGGGCTCGACCGCCCCAAGTCGGAACAGTACCTGCTCTACATGGGCAAGGTGCTGCGTCTGGACCTGGGCAAGTCTTACAAGACCGGGGATCCGGTGGCCCGGGAGATCCTCACCCGGTTCCCTGCGACAGTGGAACTGTCCCTGGTCTCCATCGTCATCGCATCGGTGCTGGGGATCCTGGCGGGGGTGGTGGCCGCGACCCGGCGCAACAGCCTGGCGGACTTCGTGGCCATGATCGGCTCCCTCATCGGGGTGTCGGTGCCCATCTTCTGGCTGGGGCTCGTCCTCATCATCGTCTTCGCGGTGAACCTCAACCTGTTCCCCACCGGAGGCCGGCTCGACGGGCGCATGCTCATGACGCCGATCACCGGCTTCTTCACCCTCGACGGCTTCATCTACATTTTCAAGGAGCATGACACCAGCTACTTCTTTTCAGCCCTGCACCACATCGTGCTGCCGGCCGTGGCCCTGGCCACGATCCCGCTGGCGGTGATCGCCCGGGTCACCCGCTCGGCCATGCTGGAGATCATGGGCCAGGACTACATCCGCACCGCCCGGGCCAAGGGGCTTCCGGAGCGCTCGGTGATCTGGAGCCACGCCTTCCGCAACGCCCTGCTCCCGGTCATCACCATCATCGGCATCGAGTTCGGCTACAACATGGCCGGGGCGGTGCTCACCGAGACCATCTTCGCCTGGCCGGGCATCGGCAACTGGCTCTACACCGCGGTGCTGTCCCGGGACTACCTGGCGGTGCAGGGCGGCGTCGCCTTCGTCTCGGTGGCTTTCATCCTCATCAACCTCCTGGTGGACGTGCTCTACGCGTACGTCAACCCCCGAATCCGGTACTAGGCCATGGCAGAAACCCTGATCCAGGACCATTCTCCGACGTACGAGAAGTGGGTCCAGTTCAAGCAGAACCGCTCCGCGGTGCTCGGCCTGGCGATCGTGGTCGCCTTCTTCGTGCTGGCCACGCTGGCGGCCGTGCTGTCTCCCCATGATCCCGTCGCCCAGCATCTGGACGCCCAACTCACCCGCCCCCTGCACAGCGGCTACCTGCTGGGCACGGACGACCTGGGCCGGGACATCCTTTCCCGGATCCTGTTCGGCGCGCGCATCTCCCTGCTGGTGGGGGCCATCTCGGTCTCCATATCCATCACCGTGGGCGGGGTGATCGGCCTCCTTTCGGGCTACTTCGGCGGCGTGGCGGACATCCTGATCATGCGTGTCATCGACATCATGATGGCCTTTCCGTCCATCCTCCTCGCCATCGTCATCTGCGCCGCCCTGGGCCCCTCGCTGCAGAACGCCATGATCGCCATCGGCGTCATCGGCATCCCCTCCATCGCCCGGATCGTGCGCGCCGCGGTGCTGGCTGAGAAGGAGATGGACTACGTGACGGCGGAACGCTCGCTGGGGGCTTCGCACCTGCGCCTGGTGTTCTCCGCCATCCTGCCCAACTGCGTCGCGCCGCTCATCGTCCAGGCCACCCTGGCATACGCCGGCGCCATCATCTCGGCCGCCGGGCTTTCCTTCCTGGGACTGGGCGCCCAGCCCCCGACCCCCGAGTGGGGTTTCATGGTGTCCAGCGGCAAAGAATACATTTCCACCGCATGGTGGGTGATCACGTTTCCCGGGCTCGCCATCCTTTTCGCCGTGCTGGGCTTCAACCTGCTCGGCGACGGCCTTCGGGATGTGCTCGATCCCCGGATGAAGGAGTAGGGAGTCATGACCGTGAACGGCAGCGTGCTCTCCGTGGACAACCTCCACACCTACTTCTACACCCAGAAAGGGATCGTCCGGGCGGTCAACGGCGTGTCGTTCTCGGTGCAGAAGGGCCGGACCCTCTGCCTGGTGGGCGAGTCGGGCTGCGGCAAGTCGGTCGCCTCCCTTTCCATCATGCGCCTGGTGGCGAGCCCGCCCGGGAAGATCGTCTCCGGCCAGATCCGCTTCGAGGGCAGGGACCTGCTGGCCCTGAGCGAAGCCGAGATGCGCGCCATCCGCGGCCGGCGAATCTCCATGATCTTCCAGGAGCCCATGACCTCCCTCAACCCGGTGTTCAAGATCGGCCGGCAGATCGGCGAAGTGTTCACCTGCCACGAGGGCATGAAGCCGCGCGAGGCCCGCAGGAAGGCCATCGAGCTGCTGGGCCTGGTGGGCATCCCGGCGCCTTCCGCGCGGGTGGACGACTACCCCCACCAGTTGTCCGGGGGCATGCGCCAGCGGGTGATGATCGCCATGGCCCTGGCTTCGCCCGACCCGGGGCTGCTCATCGCCGATGAGCCCACCACGGCCCTGGACGTCACCATCCAGGCCCAGATCCTGGACCTGCTGCGCGACCTGCAGCGCCGCGTCGGCGTAAGCATCCTGCTGATCACCCATAACATGGGGGTGGTGGCGGAAATGGCGGACGATGTCGCCGTGCTCTACGCCGGGCGCAAGGTGGAGGCCGCGCCCACCCCCGAACTGCTCGCCAGCCCCTGCCATCCCTATACCCGGGGGCTGCTCAATTCGATTCCGTCCAACCCGAAATACCGGGATGCGGTCCGCCTGGAATCCATCCCCGGATCGGTGCCCAACCTGGCCGGGCTGGGGGAGGGCTGCCCGTTCGAGAACCGCTGCGCATTCGCCCAGGAGGTTTGCCGTGAGCGCTTCCCCGATGAGCGGGCCGTGTCCGGCGGTCATTCTGTCTGGTGCCACTTCCCCCAGATTTCGATCCCGGCCGTCTGATGAGGAGCCCGATGGACACCCTGCTCGAGGCCCGCGACGTGGCCATGCATTTCAACCTCAAGGACGGCGGCGTCCTCAAGGCGGTAGACGGCGTATCCTTCGACCTGGCCCGGGGCGAGACCCTGGGCGTGGTGGGCGAATCAGGCTGCGGCAAATCCACTCTGGGCAAGACCCTGCTGCGCCTCTACGAGCCGACGGCGGGCCGCGCCGTGCTCGACGGAGCCGACCTCTTCACCATGGGCGGCGGTGACCTGAAGGCGGCCCGGCGCAAGATGCAGATGATCTTCCAGGACCCGTTCTCGTCCCTGAACCCCAGGCGCAGCGCCGCCTCCATCATCGGGCAGCCCCTGGTCATCCACGGCCTCGGCAACGGTGCCGGGCGCTCGGCGCGGGTGGACGAGCTGATGCGTGAGGTGGGACTGGACGTGCGCTACCGGAACCGCTACCCGCACCAGTTCTCCGGCGGCCAGCGGCAACGGGTGGGCATCGCCCGGGCCCTGGCCCTGAACCCGGAACTGGTGATCTGCGACGAGGCCGTCTCGGCCCTGGACGTGTCGATCCAGGCCCAGATCATCAACCTTCTGCTGGACCTGCAGCAGGCCCACGGCCTCACCTACATCTTCATCGCCCACGACCTGTCGGTGGTGGAATTCATCTCCGACCGCATCCTGGTCATGTACCTGGGCCGGATCGTGGAGGACGCGCCCAAGCGCGACCTGGTGGCCAGGCGCCTGCATCCGTACACCCAGGCCCTGTTCGAGGCCTCCCCGGTGATGGACCCCAGTCAGCGCGGCACCCGCAGCACGGTCAACGGCGATCTGCCTTCGCCGATCAACCCGCCCAGGGGCTGCCATTTCCACCCGCGCTGCGCGCGCGCCACGGAGCGCTGCCGGGAGGCCTACCCGGAGCGCAAGGAAGTGGCGCCGGGACATTACACCTCCTGCCACCTCTACTGAAGCCTGGCAAGCCGGTCCAGCCCTTCGGCCAGGGTCCTCCGGTCGGGCGCCGCGCCGATGGAGATGCGGATCCCGTCCGGCGCGGCGTGCCGGCCCGCGGCCAGGACGCTGGACGGCACCACCACCACGCCGGCCGCCAGGGCGCGCCTGGCGAAGGCCGCGGACCCGCCCGGCGGCGCCGGCAGCCACACGTGCGGGCAGTGGGGCTCGCCGCGCCAGGAGAACCCCTGCAGGCGTTCCTGGCACAGGCGGTGGCGGGCGGCCAATTCGCGCCGCTGGGCCAGCAGCCGGCGCCAGGCGGTGCCGTCGTTCAGCCAGCGGGTGGCCAGGGCCATGGCCAGGGCCGAAACGTACCAGGTGGTGTGCGCTTCGGCTTCGCGCATGCGCTCGCGCAGCCCCGAAGGGAGCACCAGGTAGCCGATGCGCAGGCCGGGCGCGACGGTCTTGGACAGCCCGGTGAGGTAGAGCACCCGCTCCGGCGCAAGGCTGGCCAGGGGCGGCAGGGGGTTCTCCTGGAGCAGGCCGTAGACGTCCTCCTCCACCAGGGTGGCGTCCCACTTGCGGGCGATCTCGACGATGCGCCGGCGCCGCTCCAGGCCCATGGTGGCGGTGGTGGGGTTGTGCAGGCTGGGCGAAACCACGGCCAGGCGCAGCCCGCCCCGGAAGGCCGCTTCCAGCGCCGCCGGCAGGAGCCCCTGGTCGTCCATGGCCAGCGGGTGGAGGCGGCGCTGCCAGTGCCGGGCGGCCGCCTTCAGCCCGGGGTAGACCAGGGCCTCGCAGGCCAGTTCCTCCTGCTCCGGGAACAGGCTGATGGCGGTGTCCATGGCGTGCTGGGCCCCGGCGCAGACCAGCAGCCCCTCCGGGTCGGGCTCGAAGCGCCGGCGCAGCCAGTTCCGGGCGGCCTGGCGGTGCACCAGGACCTCGTCCGGGCTGGGGTAGTGCAGGCAGCGGGCCGCCTGGACCGGGTCCATGCGGCTCACCGCCTTGGCCAGGTCCTGGTCGCGCGCCGGCACCGGCGGCATGTTGAGGGAAAGGTCGATCACCCCGCCTTCGGGCTTGTGCTGCAGGGCGAACAGGGCGGCCTCGGAAGCGACCCCCAGCACGAAGGTGCCCCGCCCGACCTCCCCGCCCACCAGGCGGCGGCGCGCCGCCTCCCGGTAGGCCCGGGTGATGGTGCTGACATTGGCGCCCACCAGATCGGCCAGCAGGCGGTGGGTGGGCAGGGCGTCGCCCGGGCGCAAATGGCCCAGCCGGACCGCCTCGCCGATCGCGTCGGCGATGGCCAGGTAGGTGGGCTGGCTTGATCTGGAGAGGTCAGGAAACCACATTGTCATGCACACAATCCCCGGAATTATACGAACAAGATGGTATATCCCTTTGGAGGCTTCATGGGCTGCATTGTGTTCAACGGTCAGGATGTGCAACTGAACGAGGAGGGCTTCCTGCAGGACCCATCCCTGTGGAGCGAGGACCTGGCCGTGGTCCTGGCCAAGGCCGAGGAAGGTCTGGACACCCTTACGGACGACCACTGGGCGGTGCTGCGCTTCATTCGCGGACACTTCCTGGAGACCGACAGCGCGCCCATGGTGCGCTCCATGTGCAAGTCCACCGGGGTGCCGCTGAAGCGCATCTACGAGCTGTTTCCCAGCGGTCCCGCCAAGGGCGCCTGCAAGCTGGCCGGTCTGCCCAAGCCCGACGGCTGCGTGTAGCCCATGCCGCCCCTCCACCTGGCAGTCCTGCTCGCGCTGGCCTGGGCCATCCTGGCCCTGACCGCGCTGCATCTCAAGGCCAAGTCGTACGGCAAGGCCACCCTGCATTCGAAACCCGCAGGCGATCCCGGTCGTGGCGCCCGCTACGCTTTCACCAGCGGGATGGCGCCCTGGGCAAAGGAAAGCGTCATGATGAACCTGCCGTCCTACGCGGCGGGCATGGTGTTCCACGCCGGGGTGATCACGGCGCTGGGACTGCTTCTGATGGAACTGGCCGGCATCCGGCCCGCGGGACTGGCGCTGGTCCTGGCGCGCCTGCTCACCCTGGCCGGCGGGCTGGCCGGGGCGGCGCTGCTGGTCAAGCGCGTCCTGCACCGGGAACTGCGCGGCCTGTCCTGTCCCGATGACTACGTCTCGAACCTGCTGAGCACCGCCTTCGCCCTGCTGGCCTGCGGCGCCGCATCCGGCGCCGCCCTCGGCGGCGCCTGGCTGGCCGAGGCCGTGCTCCTGATGGTCTACGCGCCTCTGGGCAAGATCCGCCACTGCCTTTTCTTCTTCACCACCCGGTACCACTTCGGCGCGTTCTTCGGCCGGCGCGGAACCTTCCCACCCGGCGGGAGCTTCCATGCCTGAACTCGACGAACTCGAAGCGCGCCTCCAGGCCCTCGGCGAGGCCGACTTCCAGCGCGGCCTGGAGGTCTTCCGCGGCAAGCTGAAGGAGGTCGAGGCCTCGTACCTGAACAGCTGCGTGCACTGCGGCCTCTGCGCCGATTCCTGCCACTACCACCGCATGGACCCCACCCTGGAGAACGTCCCGGCCCGCAAGCTGGACCTGATCGCCTCGGTGTTCAAGGCCAACTTCACCACCATGGGGCGCCTGGCGCCGGGCCTGGTGGGCGCCAAGCCGCTCGACCGGGAGATGGCCAGGGCCTGGGTGGACGCGGTGTTCGGGCGGTGCAGCCTGTGCGGGCGCTGTTCGGTCAACTGCACCGTCGGGATCGCCATGCCCAAGCTGTTCCGCGCGGCCCGCGCCGCGCTGGGCGCCATGGGCTTGGTGCCTTCCGATCTGCAGGCGACGGTCGACAATTCCCTGAAGCACGGCAACAACATGGCCATGACCAAGAACGACTGGGTCGAGACCGTGCAGTGGATCGAAGAAGAGCTGCAGATGGAGACCGGCGACCCCGAAGCCAAGCTTCCCCTGGACAAGCAGGGCGCCAGGATCCTGTTCACGGTCAACCCGCGCGAGCCGAAATTCTTCCCGCTCTCCCTGCAGGCCAGCGCCAAGGTGTTCTGGGCGGCCAAGGAGGACTGGACCCTGGCCTCGGACAACGGCTGGGACCTGACCAATTACGGTCTGTTCAACTGCAACGACGAGCAGGCCGGGGCGATCACGCAGAACCTGGTGGACGCCATGGCCCGCCTGGGCTGCGAGACCCTGGTGATCGGCGAATGCGGCCACGGGTTCGGGGCGGCCCGCTGGGAAGGCCCGGAGTGGCTGAAACGGAGCTACCCGTTCGAGGTGAAGAGCATCCTGGAACTGATGGACGAATACGTGCGGGACGGCCGGATCAAGCTGGACCCCGCGAAGAACACGGTTCCGGTGACCTTGCACGACCCTTGCAACCTGGTGCGACACGGCGGCATCTGCGAAGCCCAGCGCCGGGTGCTGCGCAAGGCGGTGACCACCTTCACCGAGATGACCCCCAACCGCGAGCACAATTTCTGCTGCGGCGGGGGCGGCGGCCAGCTGGCCATGGCGCGCTACAAGCAGAGGCGGATCCAGTCCGGAGGCATGAAGGCCCAGCAGATCAAGGACTCCGGCGCCCGGGTGGTGGTCGCGCCATGCCACAACTGCATCGACCAGCTCTCGGAGCTGAACAAGGAATACAAGCTCAACGTCCAGATCAAGACCGTCGCCGAGATGGTGGCGGACGCATTGGTTTCCTGACCCCCTTTCGAGGCATCCCATGACAGTCACCGCACCTTCCCCATACCTGACCCTGGACGAGCCGGCCCGCGAAGGGCTGATCTACCTCGATAACGGCGCCACATCGTTCCCCAAGCCCGAAGATGTCTACGTCTTCATGGACTCCTTCTACCGCAACCACGGCGTGAACCCGGGCCGCAGCGGCTTCGATCTCTGCCTGGCGGCAGGCAGTCTGGTGGACGAGACGCGCAAGCTGCTTTGCCGCTTTTTCGGAGGCACCGAAGCCAACCGCCTGGTGTTCAGCGCCAACTCGACCGACGCCCTGAACCTGGCCATTTTCGGGCTGATCAACGCAGGCGACCATGTGGTGACCACCCACGTGGAGCATAACGCCACGCTGCGCCCCCTGTGGAAGCTGGAACAGGAGGGGGTCGAGGTGGACTGGGTCGATTTCGACGCCCAGGGCTGGGTGGACCCCCAGGAGATCATCGCCCGCTTCAAGGCCAACACCACTACGGTGGTCATGAACCACGGCTCCAACGTCATCGGCACGGTGCAGGACGTGGCCACCGTCGGCAAGGTCTGCCGCGAAAGGGGCATCCACCTGATCGTGGACGTCAGCCAGACCGCCGGCATGGTTCCGGTGAAGCTGGATGAACTGGGCGCGGACGTCATCTGCTTCACCGGCCACAAGAGCCTGATGGGCCCCATGGGCATCGGCGGGATGTACGTCCGGGAGGGGGTCGAGATCAACCGCACCCGGGCCGGCGGCACCGGCGTCAAGAGCGCCCAGCGTCAGCACCTGGACGAGTATCCTTACCGGATGGAATATGGCACTCCCAACCTGCTGGGCATCTCGGGCCTGAACGCCGGGGTGAAGTGGGTGGAGAAGTTCGGCATCGATGCCATCCACCGGCACGAAATGGCCCTCTGGACCCGCCTGCGCGACGGCCTGCGCCCCATCGAAGGCGTCACCCTGTACTGCGCGGAGGACGTGGCGGGCAAGGAGCGCATCAGCGTGCTCTCCTTCAACGTCGACGGCCTGGAGGCCATGGACACCGGCACCATGCTGGACGTGGACTACAACGTCGCCTGCCGCACCGGGCTGCACTGCACCCCCATGGTGCATGAGCACCTGGGCACCGACAAACTGCACGGCGCGGTGCGCTTCGGTATCGGCCCCTTCAACACCGAGGCGCACATCGACGCGGCCATTCAGGGGGTGCGCGAAATTGCCGATATGCAAAGGAACAAGAAGTAGACGGAGGAGATCGACATGCTCGAAGCCACCAACAACCGCCTGCGCCAACTGCGCAACCTGGTCGGCAACACCCCGCTCGTGGGGATTGACCTGGAATACAAGGGCAAACCCAGGCGGATCTACGCAAAGGCCGAGAACCTCAACATGACCGGCAGCATCAAGGACCGCATGGCGCTGCACATCCTGCGCAAGGGCTACGAGCGCGGCGTGCTGGCGGCCGGCGCCCCCATCGCCGAGGCCACCAGCGGCAATACCGGCATTTCCTTTTCGGCGTTGGGCAGGGCCATGGGCCATCCTGTCACGATCTTCATGCCGGACTGGATGAGCCAGGAGCGCAAGGATCTCATCCGCAGCCTGGGCGCCGACATCCGCCTGGTCAGCCGGGAGGAGGGCGGCTTCCTGGGCAGCATCGCCCTGTCCGAGGCTTTCGCCGCCGCCAACCCCGCCTGCTTCCTGCCAAGGCAGTTCGCCAATGAGGACAACTGCGAGGCGCACGCCACCACCACCGGGCCCGAGATCTGGTGGCAGCTGCGCAGCATGGGCCTCAAACCGGACGCCTTCATCGCCGGCGTCGGCACCGGCGGCACCATCATGGGCGTGGGCAACTACCTGAAGGAGATGCATCCGGCCGTCAAGGTACACCCCCTCGAGCCCGCCAACTCGCCCACCCTCACCACCGGCTGCAAGGTCGGGAAACATAGGATCCAAGGCATTTCCGACGAATTCATCCCGGCCATCATGAAACTGGACCACCTGGACCGGATCATTTCCGTGGATGACGGCGATGCCATCGTGATGGCCCAGAAGCTGGCCAGCCAACTTGGCCTCGGCGTGGGCATCTCCAGCGGCGCCAACCTGCTCGGCGCCCTCATGGTCCTGGAGGAGATGGGCCCGGACGCCATCGTGGTCACCGTGTTCGCCGACGACAACAAGAAGTACCTGAGCACCGACCTGATGCGCCGCGAGCCTGCCAGGGAGGGCTTCCTCAGCGCCGACATCGAACTGAAGGGCTTCCAGGCTTACAAGCGGGCCTGTGCGGTATGCTGCGATTACGACGAGTGTGTGCAGTGCCTTCCCGATGGGGTGCAGGGGGAGTTCGAAACCCTGCTGGCCGGCAAAAGCAACTGCTGGCTCCAGGCCAGCCTGAAGGGCAAGTGAAACCGTCCTGAATGGCCGGATGGATGAGGCGGGGTGCGGCCGGAGCCGCACCCCTCTTGTTCTGGGACCCAGCTAGGAGCCCGTCTACGTATTGATCCGTGTCCCGGATTTTTGCCAGGGTCGTTTTTCAGGGAACGTTCTGACCTTCCGCTCCTTCGTCGCTCCAGGTCAGGCCGTTCCCTGAAAAACGGAGGGCAAAAGTACCGGTAGGCGCCGGCAAAGTGATCGGAAAGCCGATATAGGGCCTCTGATACCCTGATTCAGGCCCCCAGGCTTCAGGAAGTGGCCCTCGCGAGTTTCAGGAGGTTGTGCGCGGTGCAGACAAGCTGCCACTCGGCCTTGACCTTGGCGAGGCCCCTCAGCAGAAACTGGCGGAAGCCCATGGCTTGCTTGATCTGGCCGAACACTGGCTCGACCACCTGCTTGCGCAATCGGTAAGGGCTGCGCCAGCCCCCGCGCTTCAATCGGTCCCGCATGGCGGCCAGACTCCCGGTCTTGCCATTCTTCGCATGGGTCGCAGCCTTGGTGCCGTGCTTCTGCCGGCCTGTCGCGATGTAGGTTCTGATGTGCCTGGCGG